>NZ_SHKZ01000001.1:3480000-6439791 GCF_004217535.1 Micromonospora sp. CNZ295 | reverse complement strand
TCCGCACCGAGTCCGGCCTGACCGCGCCGGAGTTCGCGGTGCTGCTCGCGTACGTCAAGATGGTCCTGGAGAAGGAGATCCTGACCGAGGGGTTGGCCGACGAGGAGTGGACGACCGAAATCATGGTCAACTACTTCCCGACCCCGATGCGGGAGCGGTTCGCCGACCGGATGGACCGGCACCGGCTGCGCCGGGACATCGTCACCACCGTGCTGGTCAACGAGGCGATCAACCGGGGCGGCATCTCGTTCGTCTTCCGGGTGGTCGAGGAGACCGCGGCCAGCGCGGCCGACGTGCTCCGGGCGTTCGTGGTGGTGCGCGAGGTGTTCGGGCTGCGCGAGGTCTGGGACGCCGTGGAGGCCCTGGACAACAAGGTCGCTCCCGAGTTGCAGACGGGCGTCTACCTGGACACCCGGCGGTTGCTGGACCGGGCGGTGCGGTGGCTGGTGACCAACCGCCGCTCGCCGATCGACGTGCCGGCGGAGATCGCCCGCCTGCGCGACGGGGTGGCCCGCCTCCTGCCGCAGATGGAGACCCTCTTCTACGGCAGTGAGCGGGAGGCCATCGCGGCGCACATCGAGTCGATGGCCGGCAAGGGGCTGCCGCGGGACCTGGCGCAGCGGACGGTCCGGCTGATGTACAGCTTCGGCCTGCTCGACGTGGTGGAGACGGCGAAGACCAGCGGCCGGGACGTGAACGAGGTGGCCTCGGTCTACTTCGTGCTCTCGGACCGGTTCCGGGTGGATTCGCTGCTGTCGAAGATCTCCCTGCTGCCGCGGGAGGACCGCTGGCAGACCCTGGCCCGGATGGCGTTGCGCTACGACCTGTACGCCGCGCTGGCCGCGCTCACCACCGAGGTGCTGTCCTCCACATCGGACACCCTGCCACCGGTCGAACGGGTGCAGCAGTGGGAACAGTCGAACGCCACCTCGATCCACCGCGCGCAGCGGGCGATGGGGGAGTTCGACGAGTCGCGTGCCGACCTGGCGGCCCTGTCGGTGCTGCTGCGCCAGATCCGTACGCTGGTGCGGACCTCCGCGGCGGCCTGACGCCGCACGGCCCGGCGGTCGGCGATCCGACCGCCGGGCCGCGTCGCGTCGCGGTCACCCGGACCGGGTGGCGAAGACGACGATGTTGTCCGGGTAGCTGCCGGCGGCCTGGTCGAAGACGCCGCCGCAGGTCACCACCCGCAACCCCACCTGGTCGCTCGGGCCGTAGACCTCTTCGGCCGGGAAGGCGGTCTTCGGGTACGACTTCACCGAGTCGACGGTGTAGTCCACCTGCCGCCCGTCAGCCCGGATCACGCTGACCGTGTCGCCGGCCTGCAACGCGCCGAGCGAGAAGAAGACGGCGGGGCCCATCGCCGCCGAGTCGACGTGCCCGACGATGACCGTGTTGCCCACCTCGCCCGGCCCGGCTCCCGGCTCGTACCAGCCGGCCAGATGCGCCTGCTCGAGCGGGGGCACCTCGACCGTCCCGTCCGGGTTGACCCCGAGCTTCATGATCGACGCGTCGACGCCGATCCGGGGGATGACGATCCGGGTGGCGGCCGAACGGGGCAGGCCGGAGGGGGTCGGGTCGGTCGCGACGTCCGGGTCGCCCTCGCCGGGCAGGTCGGCCTCCGCGGGACGGGTGGCCTCCGGCCCGCCCTGGGCGAGAGGCTGCGGGGGCCGGGGAGCGGGCGCGGTCTTCAGGGAGGCCCCGACCAGGCCCGAGCCCACCATGGCGAGGAGGACGACGACGGCCGCGCCGACGGCGCGCCACGGTATCCCGTGACGGCCGCCGGCCCGGATCGCCGTCACGTCAGACCAGCGAGGCATCGGTCCGACGCCGGAGCAGCACCAGCCCGCCCAGGGCGGCCGCACCGAGCAGGCTCGCCCCGCCGGTGGCCAGGTTCCGGTCGACGCCGGTGCTCATGCCACCGTCGCCACCGTCGACCCCGCCGCGCGGCAGCACGACGAGCTTGCCCTCGCCGCAGGAGCCCTTGAGCTTGTACGTGCCCGGCTTGGCGTTCCAGTCGACCTCGGCCTCGCCGTAGTAGACGAAGTCCCGCTTGTGCTCCCAGCGGTCCTTGCCGTGGTCGTCCGACTTCCGGTCCTTGCCGTGGTCGTCGGACTTCCGGTCCTTGCCGGACCAGTCGCCCTTCTCGTCCTCGTGGCCCTTCCAGTCGCCGTCCTCGGAGTCGTACCCGTCGTGGCCCTTGGACTTGTCGTCCTCGTGGCCCTTCCGGTCGCCGTCCTCGGAGTCGTGCCGGTCGTGGTCCTTCGAGTCACGGCCACCCTCCGCGTCCTGGCCGTGCTCGTAGCCCTTCCAGTCCTTGCGGTCCTTCTCCTCGTCGCCCGCGTCGGCGGCGCCGCCGCCCTGGCCGTACGACTGCTCGCCGTCGGGCGCGGCCGGCTGCGTGGTGACGGTCTCGGTCGGCTCCGGCTTCGGGTCGTGCTTGCCGTGGCCCTTGTCGTCCTTCCAGTCGTCCTTGTGGTCGCGGCCCTTGTCGTCCTTGCCGTCCTTGCCGTGGCCCTTGTCGTCCTTCCAGTCGTCCTTGTGGTCGCGGCCCTTGTCCTTGCCGTGCTTGCCGTCCTTGCCGTCCTCCCGCCAGTCACCGTGGCCGTCCTTGACCGGCTTGAGCTTCACCTTGCCGGTCACCTTCGACCAGACGAACGCGTGCTCCTGCGGGTCCTCGCAGACCTGCAGCAGCTTGACCTCGTGGCCGGCCTTCACGACGTGCGGCTTGGCGAAGACCTTGCCCTCATCCCCGTGGTGGCCGTCCGCGAACGCGATCCCCGGCGTGAACACGAGAAGGGACGCGCCACCGAGGGCCGCGCCCGCGACGACCTTCCCGAGCATCTTGTTTGCCATGACCTGCGTCACTCCATCCCTCTTGTCCTGGGCTCGGCGACAACCGAGCTAGGACCGACGTTAGACCGTTTCGCGCCTTATGAAGGGAAACATTCGTGTTTTGAACTTTGCTGAGTAACGGGGCGTTAGGCCTGGTAGACGTGCCTTCCGGCCGTACCGCGCCGGTCCTGCGCCGCTGGGGGATTCGGCCGTGGCGCCTCGGGTCCGGGCCGGGCCGTCGCCGCGCTGGGGACGCCGCTCGCCGCCGCCCGGCGGGAGCCGTCTCAGGTCGGGGGCGAAGTCCGGATGACATCGGGGCATTGCTATGGAAGCGCTCCCATGCAAGAATCGGCGGAACGCGGGGAGCCACGCACCGCGTATCGGCAGGGAGTCGAGGGCATCCGGTCCGCCGGGCGACCATCCCGCCGGCCGACCGGCGTAGCGCTCACCGGTCCGGCACACACCACCACCGCCCGTCCGGGTCGGGCACCCCCCCCCGAAATTCCCGCTGGCACCGGTCGGCCGTCCCGCCCCGGACGCCAACCGGGCCGTTCCCCGGGCCGCTCGCGGACCCGGTCTCGCCCAAGGAGATCTGTGGCATGAATGTGTGGAGAAGGCTCTCCGGCCCACGCCGGGCCCTCGCGCTCACCGGCGCGGGCGCCCTGGTGGCGGGCGGGTTGGTGACGCTACCGGTCACCATGGCCCACGCCGCGACGCAGTGCGAGGTGTCGTACACGACCAACGACTGGCCGGGTGGGTTCACCGCAAACATCACCATCAGGAACATCGGTGACGCCCTCAACGGCTGGACGCTCGGCTTCACCTTCCCGAACAGCAGCCAGCGCGTCGTGCAGGGCTGGTCGGCCCGGTACACCCAGTCCGGTCAGAACGTCACCGCGCAGAACGAGTCGTACAACGGCTCGGTGGCCAGTGGCGCGACCGTGAGCATCGGCTTCAACGGCTCGTGGAGCGGCAGCAACCCGAAGCCGACGTCGTTCACCCTCAACGGGGTGACCTGCAACGGCGGTGGCGGGCCCACCACCCCGCCGCCCAGCACCCCGCCGCCGACGACCCCGCCCCCCACCACCCCGCCGCCGACCACGCCGCCGCCGACGACCCCGCCGCCCGGTGGGCCTCGGGTCGACAACCCGTACCTGAACGCCCGCGGCTACGTGAACCCGGAGTGGAAGGCCAAGGCCGAGTCGGTGCCCGGCGGCAACCGGGTCTCGAACACCCCGACCGCCGTCTGGCTGGACCGGATCGCCGCCATCAACGGCACCCCGGACAGCAGCTCGAACGGCGCGATGGGCCTGCGTGACCACCTCGACGAGGCCCTGCGGCAGAACGCGAACTACATCCAGATCGTGATCTACAACCTGCCCGGCCGGGACTGCTCGGCGCTCGCCTCCAACGGTGAGCTGAAGCCGGACGAGCTGCCCCGCTACAAGGCCGAGTACATCGACCCGATCGCGGCGATCCAGGGCGACGCGAAGTACCGCAACCTGCGGATCATCAACATCATCGAGATCGACTCGCTGCCGAACCTGGTGACCAACACCTCCGGCAACCCGGGCGGAACGGCCACGTGCGACACGGTCAAGGCCAACGGCGCCTACGTCAACGGTGTCGGCTACGCCCTGGCCAAGCTGGGCGCGATCCCGAACGTCTACAACTACATCGACGCGGCGCACCACGGCTGGATCGGCTGGGACAGCAACTTCGGCCCGACCGCCCAGATCCTGAAGGACGCCGCCGTGGCCTCCGGCAGCACCGTGGCCAACGTGCACGGCTTCATCGTCAACACCGCCAACTACTCCGCGCTGCAGGAGCCGTACGTCAAGATCACCGACAACGTCAACGGCACCAGCGTGCGGCAGTCCAAGTGGATCGACTGGAACCAGTACGTCGACGAGTTGTCCTTCGCCCAGGCGTTCCGGCAGGAACTCGTCCGGCGGGGCTTCGACTCGAACATCGGCATGCTGATCGACACCTCCCGCAACGGCTGGGGTGGCAGCGCCCGGCCGACCGGCCCCGGCCCGTCGACCAGCGTTGACGCGTACGTCGACGGTGGCCGGGTCGATCGCCGGATCCACTCCGGCAACTGGTGCAACCAGGCCGGCGCGGGTCTGGGCGAGCGGCCGAAGGCCGCGCCGGAGCCCGGCATCGACGCCTACGTCTGGGTGAAGCCCCCGGGCGAGTCGGACGGCTCCAGCCGGGAGATCCCGAACAACGAGGGCAAGGGCTTCGACCGGATGTGCGACCCGACGTACACCGGCAACGAGCGCAACGGCAACAACCCGAGCGGTGCCCTGCCCGACGCGCCGATCTCCGGGGCCTGGTTCCCGGCGCAGTTCCAGCAGCTGATGCAGAACGCGTACCCGCCGCTGTCCTGAATCCGGCGCCCACCCGCCGTACGGAGTAGGTGAGGCGCTCCGGCGGCAGGTTCCCCGGGCCCCTGGTCCGACCGCAACTGGTCGGGCCAGGGGCCCCTCCTGTCGCCGGAGCGCCGCGCCGGCCGCGCTCAGGGGACCGTACGCTCGATCGCCGCCTGGCCGAGCTCAACCAGGTCCCGGCGGGCCTTTTCGAGGTTCTCCGGCGTCATGTCCTGCCCCCGTGCCGCCACCAGGTCCTCCGGCTCCCACGGCTGCTCGGCGCCGGTCCGGATGTTGTCCGGCGCGGCCCCGGTGCCGGTTCCGGTCGCACCCGTGCCGGCGGCGTACGGGTCGCCGATCAGGTCGTCCGGCCCGCCGCCCCCGATGGGACGCTCACCGGGCGTGGTGAAGGACGGGGTGTCCCGGTCGGCGCCGCCGCCGGTCATCAGCTGGGGGACGCCGGTGTCGTCCTCGACCGCCGCGGCCACCTCGGGGCTCTCCTCCAGCGGTCGGTCCCGGTCACGATCGGTCATGGTGTCGGCCTCCTGTCCGCACGCGCGTTCGCTACCTCCTCGCGTACCCCGTGCGGCGGACGCCATGCGCCGCCGGGCCGGGCCGCCACATCCGGAGGTGGATCCGGGCCGCCCGGCGCCCCGTCCACCGGCGGAAGGCTGCCCGGCAGACCCGTCGGCGCGCTGTTCCGCACCGGAAGCTCCCCGGACGCTCCGGAGCGGGTGCCCACTGGGCACCCGCTCCGGCGTTCCCACTCAGCGGCCGAGCACCCGGTCGAGGAAGTCGCGGTACTGGCGGACCGCCACGCGCAACTGCTCGGTGTCGGTCCCGTCGCCGTCCTGCCAGGCCCCGAGCTTCTGCTTCTGCGCTGTCAGCGCCGAGGCGAGCGCCTGGATCGCCTCGTCCACCAGCGCCTGCGCCTGACCGGCCGCGGCCCGCGGGTCGTCGACGAAGCGCAGCTGCACGTCCCGCCACCGGTCCCGGAAGTCCTGCGCGGCACCCGGGTCGAACAGCGCCGCCGGCCCGGCGGCGACCGTGGAACCGGCCGGCCGCGCGGTGCCGGCCGCCTCCAGCGAGCCACCCGCTCCGGTGGCGGCGGTTCCGGCCAGCGCGGGGTCGGCGTCCGGGGCGGCCGCGTCCGGGTCGACCATGGTCGGCGACGCGCTGCCGTACCCGGCCGCCGCGGCGTCCGCGTCGCCGGCCGCGGCGGTCAGGTCGGCCCGCCGCTCCGGTCCTCCGTCGGTCGCGTCCGCCGGGACCACCGTGGTCGCTTCCGCTTCCTCGGGGCCGCCCGCCCGCTCCGCACGCCGCTCCCGCCAGGCCGGGCCGCCGCGGAGCTCGGCGGTGGGGTCCGCGCGCCAGCCCTCCCGTTCGCCGCCGGCGCCGTCGCCGGGCCGGGCGGTCGATTCGGTACGCGGGTCCACCTCGTCCTCCGGCCGCCCGCTGGCCAGGGCGGAGGCGGCGACCGCCCCGCCCACGGTGGTGGCGCCGAAGGCGGTCGGCACCGGACCGGGCTCGTGGAACTCGGGACGCTCGTCCGAGGCGTCCGACCGCCCCTCGTCGGAGCGGTCCCCGTCGTCGCCGGTGTCCTGGTCGTCGGCCACCCGGGGATCGTCGAAGGTGCCCCGGTCCTCGATGGCGTCCTCGGGCACGTCCGTCCGGTCGGCCCTGTCTGCCTTGTCTGCCGTGTCATCCGGGGCCGGAACCGGCACGGGTGCCGACCGCACGGCCTCCGGGTGGTCGCTGCCCGCCTGCTGCTCGTCCTGGCGCATGGTGGTCTCCTCAGCGGCTCGTCACGTCTGGGCGCTCGGGGTTGCGCTGCTCGGGCGTACGGTGCCCGGCCGGCTGGTCGGCCGGGGCGTGTCCGTCCGGCTGGTCGGTGGTGGCGTGGTGCCCGTCCGGCTGGTCGGTGGTGGTGTGGTGCCCGTCCGGCTGGTCGGTCGTGGTGTGGTGCCCGTCCGGCTCGCCGGTGGCGTGGTGCGCGACGGGCTCCTCGCCGAGCAGGTCGGCGAAGAGGGCGCGGTAGTGGACGACCGCCTGGCGGAGGTCCTCGGTGCTCGCCTCGCCCCGCGAGTTGCGCAGGTGGATCTCGTGGGCGTCGCGGTAGTGGATCAGGGTGCGGGCGTGCTCGACGGAGAGGTGGGCGATCTGGTCGTCGAAGTCCCCGGTCGGGTAGCCGCGTTCGGCGATGAGCCGGGTGACCAGTTCGTCCGCGTCGCCGACGGTCGCACCGGGCGAGTCGACGAAGCGGACCTGAAGCTCCTCCCAGGCGGCGGCGTACCGGGCCCGGGACTCGGGGGAGAGGGGGGTGAGGGTCAGTTCGGCGTGCCGGCGCTCCCGGTCGCGCAGTTCCCGCTCGGCGGCCGTGCGGCTGTCCTGCTCCGCGACGACCCGGTCGTATTCGGGGCCGAACCGGGACCGCAGCTCCCGGCGACGGGCGTACGCCCAGCCCGCCGCGGCCAGGGCCGCGATCACCAGTACGACGAGGACTATGACGATTACCTGCGTGGGCGACATGGCTCCTCCTTCGCCCACCGGTATTCCCTCACCCTGCTGCTCGCCAATCCCCATCCGGGGCACTTTCCTCGCCGACGGTGAAAAGCTCCCCGGAACGGATGCGGGTTCCACCGGGTGCGCCCGGTTTGGTCGCATTTCCGGGCGGAACTCCGCGACCCGCCGGCCGTCGATGGCCGAGACCCGGATCCGGCCCGGGCCGAGTGTCGGGTTACCGCCTCGGCGCCACCTCCCGATGCGCTCGTGGTAGTGCAACCCGCGCTGATTACGTATCCTGCCCAAGGCGTCCGTCGATGACGTCCCGGCGCCGCGGCCGGGCGCGCTCCGCCGGGCGCTGCCCGGCTGGCGCCGGCACCCCCGCAGCCACACCTTCCGGGCGAGGTCTTGAGTGAACACCCGCGACTGGCCGATCCGCTCCAAACTGACCGCACTGGTCGTGGTGCCGGTGAGTGCCCTGCTCGCGCTCTGGATCTTCGCCACCACGCTCGCCTTCGGGCCCGCGCTCGACCTGCTCTCCGCCCGGACGCTCCTGTACGACCTCGGCCGCCCCGGTGAGGCGGTCGTGGCCGAGCTGCAACGCGAGCGGCGACTCTCCGTCGTCCATCTGTCGACCGAGCGCGACCAGCCCGGTCTCGCCGAGCAGCGGGAGCGCACCGACCGGGCGGTCGCCGAGCTGCGCCGCCGGGTCGCCGGCGAGGACCTGCGGGACGCGGCCGGCAACCTGCTGGACGCCCGCCTCGACCAGCTCGTCGCCGCGCTGGACGTGTTGCCGGCCGGTCGCGAGTTCATCGACCGCCGCGAGGTGGACCGGGCCGGCGCGGTGGGTCTCTACAGCGGCATGATCTCGTCGGCGTTCCAGGCCTTCGCGGCGATGGCGGCGCTGCCCGACCCGGAGCTCAACCGGCAGGCGCTGGCGGTGACCGGGATCGGCCGCTCCCGTGAACTGCTCGGCCAGACCGACGCGCTGCTGGCCGGTGTGTTCGCCTCCGGCGAGTTCGCCGAGGGCGAGCACACGCAGCTCGTGCAGACCATCGCCAACCAGCGGTTCCTCGCCGAGGCCGCGGTGGCCGACCTACCCGAGGCGGACCGGGCCGCGTACCAGCGGTTGACCGAGCGGTCGGAGTTCACCCGGCTGCGCAACATGCAGAACCTCCTGATCGCAACCGGCGGGAGCAGCCCGCTGGTCGACGCGGACGCCTGGTTGGCCGACTACGAGGCGGTCCAGCAGCTGCTGCGGGAGTACGAGCTGGAGCAGGCCGACGGCCTGGCCGAACGGTCGGTGCCCACGGCCGTACGCATCCTGGTGCGGCTCGCGGTCGCCGGGCTGCTGGGCCTGATCGCCGTGGTGGTCTCCCTGATCGTGGCCCTGCGGGTCGGCCGCTCCCTCGCGGGCCGGCTCGTGCGGGTGCGCACCGTGCTCGAGCGCGCGGAGCGCCGGCTGCCCGAGGTGGTGGCGCGGATGCGGCGCGGCGAGGAGGTGGACGTCACCCGGGAGGCACCGTCGCTGGACTACGGCACCGACGAGATCGGCCAGGTGGGCCGCGCGTTCACCTCGGTGCAGCGGACCGCCATCCGGGCCGCCGAGGCCGAGGTGAACCTGCGCCGGGGCCTGAACGAGGTGTTCCTCAACATCGCCCGGCGCAGCCAGGGGCTGGTGCACCGCCAGCTCGCCCTGCTCGACCGGATGGAGCGCGGCACCGAGGACCCGGACGAGCTGGCCGAGCTGTTCCGGGTCGACCACCTCGCGACCCGGCTGCGCCGGCACGCGGAGGACCTGGTGATCCTGGCCGGCGCGGCGCCGGGCCGGGGCTGGCGCAACCCGGTCGCGATGGTGGACCTGATCCGGGGGGCGATCTCCGAGGTCGAGGCGTACGACCGGGTGGACATCGGCCGCGTGCGGCCGGCGGGCGTCCTCGGCCGGGCCGTGGGCGACCTCATCCACCTGCTCGCCGAGCTGATCGAGAACGCGACCGCGTTCTCGCCGCCGGACACGCGGGTCCGGGTCAGCGGGGAGCGGGTGGCCAACGGGTACGCCCTGGAGGTCACCGACGGGGGGCTCGGCATGTCCGCCGAGGCGCTGGAGGACGCCAACGCCCGCCTGGCCTCGTCGCCCGAGTTCGACCCGACCCAGACCGCCCGGCTGGGGCTGTTCGTGGTGGCCCGGCTGGCCGCCCGGCACGGGGTGCGCGTCCGGCTGCGCCCGGCCGACGGCGCCGGGCTGACCGCGGTGGTGCTGGTCCCTGACGAGCTGGTCACCGAGGAGCCGTCGCTGTCTCCGGTGGGGGACCGGACCGGCGACCGGATGCCCCGGCCGGCCCGGCGGGAGGCGCTGCCCCGGCCGCGCACACCTCAGGTCTCCGAGCCAGATCCGTCCGGTCCGGCCCGCACCGGCGTGGCCGAGGTCGCTGGCGGGCCGAGCCGGGTCGAGGTGGCCGGTGAGATCGACGGGCTGCCCCGCCGGGTCCGTCGCCGTGGCCCGGCGCCCGCACCCCGGACCCCGGCCCGGGCCACCGGCGCTCCGGTGCCGGACGCGACGGCCACGGAAGGGGTGGGGAGGTCCGTCCGGCCCGGCGGCCCGGACGCGCCGACCGCGGACGGGCCCGAGGCGGCCGGTACGGCCCCTGCGTCCGGGCCGGACAGCGGACCGAGCGCCGGCTCCGGGCAGCTCGACGAGCCGACCGTCGAGGTCCGCCGGCCCGGGTGGCCGGCACTGGACGGGCCGACGCTGCGGCAGCCCGTCGTGCGCGGTGGCGCCTGGCGGCCGCCCTCGGCCGACCCGACGCCCCGGTCGCCGGAGGAGGCCCGCCGGGTCCTGTCGGCGTTGCAGGCCGGCACGGCGCGGGGTCGCCGTGCCGCGGCCGATCCCCGGGTCCGCGGGGGCGACGGCGCGGCGGCCTCCGCCGCGCCGCCGGCCACGACCGCCGCCGACGCCCCACCGGGCACCTCGGCGGGCGCGCCGGCCAGGAACGCCGCACCGGGCGCGCCGGCCGCCTCGGCACCGGGTGCACCGCCGGCTCCGGGCGGGCCCGCCGAGCGGCCGGTTCCGGGCCCACCGCGACCGCGGGCCGGCCGATCGCCGGACGGAGCGGTTGATTCCCCGGCCGATCCTGACCTCCTGACCGCGACTGAGAGGGACGCGTGATGCTGCATTCGACGAGGCAGAGTGCCGATCTCGACTGGTTGCTCGACGAGTTGGTGGAGCGGCTGCCCGCCGCCCGGCAGGCGGTGGTGCTCTCCGCGGACGGGCTGCTGCTCGGTGCGTCCGCCGGCCAGGAGCGGGCCGACGCGGAGCACCTGTGCGCCCTGGCCGCCGGCTTCGCCAGCCTGGCCCGGGGCACCAGCCGGCACGTGGACGGCGGCCCGGTCCGGCAGACGGTCGTCGAGATGGAGGCGGCGTACCTCTTCGTGACCGCGGCCGGTCAGGGCGCCTGCCTGGCCGTGGTGAGCGACGTCGACGCCGACATCGGGCTGGTGGCGTACGAGATGGCGATGCTGGTGACCCGGGTCGGGGAGACGATGAGCGTGCCGGCCCGGTCGACGGCGGGCGCCGGCGATGCGGGCTGAGGCGGGCGTGCCGCACGAGTGGCTGGACGACGACGCCGGGCCGGTGGTGCGCCCGTACACCCTCACCGGCGGCCGGGTCCGGTCCGCCGTCGACGGCTTCGACCTGGTCGCGTACGTGCTGGCCGAGCGGGACGCCGACCCGGCCGAGCACCCTGACCTGCACCCCGAGCACCGGCGGCTGGTGGCGCTCGCCGCCCGGCCGGTGCCGGTGGCCGAGCTGGCCGCCGACCTCGACCTGGCGGTCGGTGTCGTGCGCGTGCTGCTCGGCGATCTCGTGGACCGGGGCCTGGTGACGGTGCACCAGCCCCCGGCCGGTCCGTACCTGCCCGACAACGACATCCTCAAGGCGGTGGTCAGTGGACTCCGTGCGCTCTGACCTGGCGGGAACCAGCACCCGCATCCCGATCGCGCTGAAGATCCTCATCGCCGGGGGTTTCGGTGCGGGGAAGACGACGCTGGTGAGTGCGTTGAGCGAGGTCCGCCCCCTCCAGACGGAGGAGGTGCTGACCGGTGCCGGCATCGGCACCGACGACCTCTCCGGCGTGGAGACGAAGTCGACCACCACGGTGGCGATGGACTTCGGCCGGATCACCATCAACGACGACCTGCAGGTCTACCTGTTCGGTACCCCGGGGCAGGACCGCTTCTGGTTCCTCTGGGACGAGCTGGCCTTCGGGGCGCTCGGCGCGGTGGTGCTCGCCGACACCCGGCGGTTGGCCGACTGCTTCCCGTCGATCGACTACTTCGAACAGCGCGGCATCCCGTTCGTGGTGGGTGTCAACTGCTTCGAGGATGCCCGCCGGTTCGGCCTGGAGAGCGTACGCCAGGCCCTGGACCTGGATCCCGACGTGCCGCTGCTGCTCTGCGACGCGCGGGACCGGCAGTCCGGCAAGCAGGTGTTGATCGCGCTGGTCGAGCACGTGGCCCGCCAGCGCGGCGAGCCGGTGCCGGCGGCCTGAGCCGGGTCCGGCTCGGAATCCGGCATCGATTTCCGGCATGCGGGCACGGCGGACCGGGAAGCCTCTGGTTTGATCGGCGAGGAGACGGCGAGGGGCGGATCCGGTGACAGCTCAGGGGACGATCGTCCATATCGGCGGCTACACCGCGGAGACCGGCGGGCGGGGCGAGGGCATCGTCGCCGCCCGGCGGGATCCCGACTCGGGCGCGCTCACCCCGCTCGGCACCGTCGCGGTCACCCCCGCGCCGTCGTTCCTCGCCCGGCACCCGCGACTGCCCGTCCTGTACGCGGTCAACGAGCTGACCGACGGTGCGATCAGCGCCTTCCGGGTCGCGCCGGACGGGGCGCTGACCGCGCTCGCGACCCGGGCGACCGGCGGGGCCGAGCCGTGCCATCTCGCGGTCGCCGCCGACGGCGGGCACCTCTTCGTGGCCAACTACGGCGGTGGAAGCGTGACGGTGTTTCCGCTCGACGCGCAGGGCGTGCCCGGCGAGCGCAGCGACCTGGTCCGGCACGAGGGCCACGGCCCGGACCCGGAGCGGCAGGACGCGGCGCACGCCCACATGGTGAACCCGGGCCGGGACGGCGGTCCGCTGCTCGCGGTCGACCTCGGCACCGACTCGGTCTACCGGTACGACCTCGACGCCGGCTCCGGCCGGCTGGTGCCCCGGGCGCCACGGGTGCGCACGGCCGCCGGCACCGGTCCCCGGCACCTGGCGCGCCACCCGGACGGGCGGCGCTGCTGGCTCGTCGGCGAACTCGACGGTTCGGTCGTCGCGTACGAGGTGGCCGCCGACGGCGCCCTGCACCAGCGCGGCCGGGTGGAGGCCAGCGAGCGGCCGGGTCACGTGCAGCCCTCCGAGATCGCGGTCGGGCCGGACGGCCGTTTCCTCTACGTCGCCAACCGTGGGGTCGGCACGATCGCCGTCTTCGCCGTGGCGGACGTCCTCCCGGTGCAGGTCGCCGAGGTCGACACCGGTGGCGAGTGGCCGCGGCACTTCGCCCTCGGCGGGCCGCACCTGTATGTCGCGGACGAACGGGCGGACATGATCCGGGTCTTCCGGGTCGACCCGGCGACCGGTGTGCCGGCGCCGGTCGGTGAGCCGGTGATCGTCCCGAGTCCCACCTGCGTCCTGCTCTGAGACGCGGATCACAGCACGCCACGGGGCGACCTGACTACGCGCCGTAAAAAAACTGAGATCATCTGTTTCTTCTGCGTAACTTTCGGCCGAACGGACGTAGCAGTCCGGCGGCGGGATCCGCAAGATGGTCGCGTGTCTCCAGGCCGCCATCGCATGCGTTCGAACATCCATGCCGCCGGAGCCGCCGCAGCGGTCGGCGTGCTCGTCGTCACCGCCGGCGGGTACTTCGGCTACCGCCAGCTCGCCGGGCCGGACTGCTCCGGCAAGATCGAGCTGGCCGTCGCCGTGGCCTCCGAGCTCGCCCCGGCGGTCGACACCGCCGCGTCCGAGTGGGAGAAAGGGGGCGCCGCAGTCGGTGGCACCTGCATCGAGGTGAATGTCACCGCCACCGAACCGGTCGAGGTGGCCGCCACCGTGGCGGCCAAGCACGGCGCGATCCTGGCCGGGGTCGGGCAGGCCAGCGGCACGGCGGTCAGCCCGGACGTGTGGATCCCCGACTCGTCGACGTGGCTGCTGCGGTTGAAGACCGGCGGCGCGACCGCTTTCGACCCGGGCAACGGGGCGTCGATCGCCCGCAGCCCGGTGGTCGTGGCGATGCCCGAGCCGATCGCCGCCCGCTTCGGCTGGCCGGAGAAGAAGCTCACCTGGGCCACGCTCGTCGGCCAGGTCAACGGCAGCCGGCCGCTGAAGGCCGGCATCGTGAACCCGACCCGCGACGCGGCCGGCCTCTCCGGTCTGCTCTCGCTGACCACCGCCGCCGCGGCGGCCGGCAAGGACGCCACCGCGGCCCGGGTCGGTGCGTTGCGGGCGCTGTCGACCGGCAGCTCGAACCTGCGGCAGGACCTGCTCGCCAAGTTCCCGACCGCCACGGATCCCACCACGATCGCCCGCAGCCTCAACGCTGCGGCGCTGTCCGAGGAGGACGTGGTCTCGTACAACGCCAAGAAGCCGGCGGTGCCGCTGGCCGCGCTGTACCTGGAGCCGGCGGCCATGCCGCTCGACTACCCGTACGCGGTGCTGCCCGGCATCGAGCCGGCCAAGGCGTCGGCGGCGCGGGTGCTGTTCGAGGTGCTCACCACGCCCAGCTTCAAGGACCGACTGGCGCCGCTGTCGCTGCGCGCGCCGGACGGCAACTGGGGTGCCGGCTTCAGCGCGCCGCCCGGCGCGCCGAGCCCGGAGGCCGGCGGCGCGTCGGCCCAGCAGGCCGGCGGTGGGAACGCGGCCGGTGACCTGGATCCGCAGGCGGTGGACACCGCGGTCACCGGCTGGTCGGTCGCCACCCAGTCCGGTCGGATGCTCGCCATCATCGACGTCTCGGGTTCGATGAAGGAGCAGGTGGCGACCGCCAACGGCGCCACCCGGCTGGAGGTCACCGTCGACGCGGCCGGCCGCGGCCTCAACCTCTTCGACGACAGCTGGCAGATCGGCGTGTGGGAGTTCGCGACGAACCTCAACGGTGAGCGGGACTACCGGCGGCTGGTCGACATCGGTCCGCTGAGCACCCAGCGCAGCAAGATCGAGCAGGCGCTGAGCCGGGTCCAGCCGACCCGCGGCAACACCGGCCTGTTCGACACGATCCTCGCCGCGTACCAGGCGGTCCAGGAGGACTGGGACCCGGGCCAGGTCAACTCGATCGTGCTGTTCACCGACGGCAAGAACGAGGACGCCAACGGCATCAGCCAGCAGGAGCTCCTCAAGAAGCTGAAGCAGATCAGCGATCCTGAGCGGCCGGTGCAGGTGGTCCTGATCGGGATCGGGCGCGAGGTCAGCAAGGCCGAGCTGGAGTCGATCACCGACGTCACCGGCGGCGGCTCGTTCGTCACCGAGGACCCGACCAAGATCAGTGAGATCTTCCTCAAGGCGATCGCGCTGCGGAAGGCGGGTTCCTGAGCCTTGACTCAGGGGTGGGGCCTGTCGTCGACGGTGGATCCGGTACGACAGGCCCCGTTCCGGTTCCGGCCGGGCCGCGAAAACTGACGGTAATACGTCCGAAGCAATCGGTAGCCATAATTCTCGGGGCAGAATGTCGTCGTGCTCCGGGCGGCGACCGGGCCGACCCCGCCGGTTCCACCGGCGGGGCGGGAGGCGAAGTGGGGAGGGGCCGGTGAGTTCGGCGACGCTGTTGACTCCCGCCCGGGCGACGGCTGCCGCCGGCCACGTGTCCCGCCCGACGGCGCGCACCGCCGAACGGTCCTACATCCGGGCCCTGGTGGTGCTCGACACCGCGGTGCTGATCGTGGCCGTCCTGGTCGCGTACGTCGCCCGCTTCGGCGCCGAACCGCCGGCCGGCTCCGAGGTCCCGTACGTCCTGGTGGCCCCCGGCCTCGTGCTGGCCTGGCTGGTCTCGCTCAAGGCGCTCCGGTGCTACGACGACCGGGTGCTCGGCTACGGCGCCGACGAGTACCGGCGGGTGAGCTTGGCGAGCCTGCGGCTCGCCGGCGCCATCGCCATCGCCGGCTACGTCTTCGACATCGGCTTCTCCCGCGGTTTCCTCGGCATCTCCATCGCGGTCGGCACCCTCGGCCTGGAGGTGGCCCGGTTCGCCGCGCGCAAGCGGCTGCACCGGGCCCGTTCGCGGGGTACCGGCTGGTCCCGGAAGGTGCTCGTGGTCGGTGACACGGCGCACGTGCTGGAGTTGGTGCACACGCTGCGGCGCGAGCCGTACGCGGGCTACCAGGTGGTCGGGGCGTGCATCCCCGACGCGCTGCTCGCCCCGGTCCCGCAGCGGCTCGGTGACGTGCCCGTGGTCGGCTCGTTCCGCGGCATCCCCGAGGCCGCCACCGCCATCGGCGCGGACACCGTCGCGGTCACCGCGTCCGGGGAGCTGACCGCCACCCGGCTGCGCCGGCTCGGCTGGCAGTTGGAGGGCACCGGCGTCGACCTGGTGGTCGCTCCCGCCCTCACCGACGTCGCCGGCCCGCGCATCCACACCCGCCCGGTGGCGGGGCTGCCGCTGATCCACGTGGAGGCACCCGAGTTCCGGGGCGCCCGCAAGCTGGTGAAGGGCCTCGTCGACCGGTCGGCCGCGCTGCTCGCGCTGGCGCTGCTGCTGCCGTTGCTGGCCGTCATCGCGCTCGCCATCAAGGTGGACAGCCGGGGGCCGGTGCTGTTCCGCCAGACCCGGGTGGGGCAGGGTGGCCGCGAGTTCGGCGTCTGGAAGTTCCGCACGATGGTGGTCAACGCGGACGCCCTGCTGGCCGAGCTGTCGGCGCGCAACGAGACCGACGGCCTGATGTTCAAGATGCGCGACGACCCGCGGGTGACCCGGATCGGCAGGTTGCTGCGCAAGTGGTCGCTGGACGAGCTGCCCCAGTTGGTCAACGTCCTGCTCGGGCAGATGAGCCTGGTCGGCCCGCGCCCGCCGCTGCCGTCCGAGGTCGCCCGGTACGACGGCGACGTGGCCCGGCGGCTGCTGGTCAAGCCCGGCATGACCGGCCTCTGGCAGGTCAGCGGCCGGTCGGACCTGAGCTGGGAGGACGGCATCCGGCTCGACCTGTACTACGTGGAGAACTGGTCGCTCGCGGCCGACCTGACGATCCTGTGGAAGACGTTCGGCGCCGTGCTCAACAGCCGCGGCGCGTACTGAGCCCGGTCAGGGCCGGGGGCCGGTCCAGTCCAGGCAGACCACCACCGCGTCGTCCACCAGGTCGCCGGCGACGAAGGCACGCAGGTCGCCGATGAGCGAACGGACGGCGTCCAGCGGCTGCATCGGACCCGTCCGCCGCAGGAACCGGTCCAGCGCCGTCTCGCCGTACCGGGCGTCCCGGCCGGTGGCGTCGACCACACCGTCGCTCACCACGAAGAGCCGGTCCCCGCGGCGCAGCGCGAAGTGCTGCTCCCGGTAGTCGGTGTCCTCGAACATGCCGAGCGGGAACTGCCGGTCCAGCGGCTGGTCGTGGACCTCGCCGGCACGGAGCAGCAGCAGCCGGGGCGACCCGGCGTCGACCACCGTCAGTGCCCCGGAGCGCAGGTCGAGGTCCATCAGGAGCACGGCCAGGTGGCGCTCGCCCCGGTGCACCTCGTACACGGCCTGGTCGGCGAGCGCCGCCTGGTCGGCCAGGGACAGGCCCGCCCGCCGGGCGTTGCGCAGGGCGAACGTCGCGAGCGAGGTCAGCAACGCGGCGGTCACCCCGGTGCCGGACCCGTTGATCGTGGCCAGCCACAGCCGGTCGCCGTCGTCGGACCAGTCGAAACTGTCGCCGCGCACCGCGTACGCCGGCTCCAACTGTCCGGCCAGGCTGAACGCCGGGCGGACCCGACTGCGCCCCGGCAGCAGGTCCCACTGCATCTCGGCGGCGAGGGTGAGCCGGCGGGTGCGCCGGGCCACCCGGTAGACGTCGGTCCCCTCGGTGACGGCGGAGATCTCGTGCGCCAGCGCGGTGGCGATCTCCGTCAGCTCCGCGAGGACGGTCCCGTCGTCCGGCGCCGGCGACACCCGGAGCACCCCGCGACGCTCACCCCGCATGGAGACCGGCAGGTACGCGGAGCCGCCGGCGGCGATCGGGGTCTGGTGGTCGAAGCAGCGCCAGGCCGGATGCCCGGGGGTGGTGACGGCCTCCGCCTCGGCGACCGGCAGCAGCGCCGACAGTCGGTAGTCGACCTGGAACAGGTCCACCCGTTCGATCCCGTACGCCCGGCGCACCACGTCGGCGACCCGGTCCACGAGGAGATCGGCCGGCGCCTGGATGAGCGCCGCCCGTGCCCTGCTGACCGGTTCGCTCATGCCGGCACTTCACTTCGTTCCGGGCCGGCATGCGGCACCGACGCGCTGCGTTGATGATTCGCTCGCTGGCGCTCGCTCATGACCGCTCCTTGATCACCGGCCCGATCCCCTCGCGAGGCGGAGTACGCTCGGGCCCACCATGGTCGAAGTACAGGGTCCAGGGGGACCACAGCCGAGTATGGCTGCCGAGGTGGACGCGGCGGCGCGAGCCCTGCTGTCCGTCTGGGAGACGGCACGGGAGAACACCACCAGCCGGGTCTCCGGAGCGCAGCTACGGGTGATCATGGTGGTGGAGCAGCACGACGGGATCAACCTGCGCCGCCTCGCCAACCGTCTCGGCATGCTGCTCTCGTCGGCCAGTCGGCTCTGCGACCGCCTGGTGGCCGCCGGGATGCTGGAGCGCGAGCCGGGCCGCCTCGACCGGCGGGAGATCTCGCTGCACCTCACGGTGGAGTCGCGGCAGCTCCTCGCCGAGCTGCGCGAGCACCGGCGGCACCAGCTCACGGAGATCCTCGCCGGGATGAGCCCGGCGGGCCGGGAGGCGCTGCTGTGCGGGCTGCGCGAGTTCGACGAGGCGGCGCGCCTCCGGGCCGCCGCCGTCCCGTACGTCGAGCCCGCCGGCCCCCGGCCCGGTGCGGACGCCCGGGCGGAGCCCTCCGGCTGGGCGGCGGAGCCACCGGCCGTACGCTCGGCCTGAGCCCGCCGGCACGCCCCGCGGCCGGCGCGCGGTCAGGACCGGTGCGCCAACCAGCCGGCCGGGCGGGCGAGGATCCGGCGGACCACCGAACCGGCCGCGCCGACGGTCGCCGCCTGGGTGCCGAGCGCCGCCGGGCGGACGGTCACCGGCGACCAGGCCGCCGTCAGGACCCGGCGGGAGACCTCGGCCAGCACCGGTGGGCGCAGCCACGGCGCCAGCGGGGCGTACCCGCCACCGAGGACCACCGTGTCCAGGTCGAGCAGGTTCACCACGCCGGCAACCGCCACGCCGAGCGCGGTCCCGGCGTCGTGCAGCGCGGCCCGGGTCTGCCCGTCACCGGCCCGGGCCAGTTCGGCCAACCGGTCGGCCGCCCGGTCGCCCGGCAGGTCCGCCCCGGCCAGGCCGGCCGCGGCGAGGACGGCCTCCTGGCCGGCGTACCGCTCCAGGCACCCGCGACCGCCGCAGCGGCACGGCGGGCCGTCCGGCTGGACCGGGAGGTGGCCGATCTCGCCGCTCCAGCCCCGTGCTCCCCGGAACAGCGCCCCGTGCAGGACGATGCCGGCGCCGATGCCGACCTCGCCGGAGATGTGCAGGAAGCTGGCCGGCCCGGGAGTCCCGGCGTGCAGTTCGCCGAGCGCGGCCAGGTTGGCCTCGTTGTCGACGACCAGGGCCGGTACGCCGGCGACCCGCTCGGTCAGCGCCGGATGGCGGGCGAGCAGCGCGGGCACCGGCACGTCCCGCCAGCCCAGGTTGGGTGCGAGGCGGACCAGGCCGGCGTCGTCGACGAGGCCGGGCACGGCGAGCGCCGCCCCGGCCAGGGTGAGCCCCTGCCGGGCCGCGTCCGCCCGGGCGGCGGCGGCCAGGGCGGCGAGCCGGTCGAGCGCCCCGGCGGGCGGGACGGGCCGCAGGTCGGCCCGCTCGACCGTCTGGTGCCGCACCTGGCCGGCGAGATCCACCACGCAGACGGAGAGGTAGTCGACGTTCACCTCCAGGCCCAGCCCGGCCGGGCCGGCGTCGGAGAGGACGAGCCCTCGGGCGGGCCGCCCGGCGCCCGCCCGGGGTGCCGGCTCCACCTCGCTGACCAGCCGGCCGAGCAGCAGGTCCTCCACGACCGCGGAGACGGTGGCCCGGGTCAGGCCGGTCGCGGTGGCGAGGTCGGCCCGGGACGGCGGGCGGTCGGCGGCGGCGATCCGGCCGAGGACCAGGGCCAGGTTGTGCTCCCGCAGGCTGCCCTGTCGCGCCGCGGCCGCGGGTACGGCGGGTCGGGTCACCCCTTGACACTGCCACACGGTCGCCAAATAATTCAACCATTGAACAAATAGCGGACGACACCCCGGAGGTCTGCCATGGCACCCCGTCCCACCCCCGCCGACAAGTTCTCCTTCGGTCTCTGGACGGTGGGCTGGCAGGCCCAGGACCCGTTCGGCGACGCCACCCGGCCGGCGCTGGACCCGGTGGAGACGGTGCACCGGCTCGCCGAGCTCGGCGCGTACGGCGTCACCTTCCACGACGACGACCTGGTCCCGTTCGGCTCCGACGCGGCCACCCGCGACCAGCACGTCGCCCGGTTCCGCAAGGCCCTCGACGAGACCGGCCTGGTGGTGCCGATGGTCACCACCAACCTCTTCAAGCACCCGGTGTTCAAGGACGGCGGCTTCACCAGCAACGACCGCGACGTCCGGCGGTACGCGCTGCGCAAGGTGCTCCGCAACATCGACCTCGCCGCCGAGCTGGGCGCCCGTACCTTCGTGATGTGGGGCGGCCGGGAGGGCGCCGAGTACGACCTCGCCAAGGACGTGCGCGCCGCCCTGGACCGCTACCGGGAGGCCGTCGACCTGCTCTGCCAGTACGTCGTCGACCGCGGCTACGGCCTCCGCTTCGCCCTCGAGCCCAAGCCGAACGAGCCGCGCGGAGACATCCTGCTGCCCACCGTCGGGCACGCGCTGGCCTTCATCTCCACCCTGGCCCGCCCGGAGCTGGTCGGCCTCAACCCGGAGGTCGGCCACGAGCAGATGGCCGGGCTCAACTTCGCCCACGGCATCGCCCAGGCGCTCTGGCAGGGCAAGCTGTACCACATCGACCTCAACGGCCAGCGCGGCATCAAGTACGACCAGGACCTGGTCTTCGGCCACGGCGACCTGCTCAACGCGTTCGCCCTGGTCGACCTGCTGGAGCACGGCGGCCCGAACGGCGGCCCGGCGTACGACGGTCCCCGGCACTTCGACTACAAGCCGTCCCGCACCGAGGACCTGACCGGCGTGTGGGCCTCGGCCGCGGCGAACATGCGCACGTACCTGCTGCTCAAGGAGCGGGCGGCGGCGTTCCGGGCGGACCCGGAGGTCGCCGAGGCGCTCGCCGCGAGCCGGGTCGCCGACCTCGCCACCCCGACGCTGGCCGACGGCGAGAGCTACGCCGACCTGCTCGCCGACCGGTCCGCCTTCGAGGAGTACGACGTGGACGCGGCCGCGGCGCGCGGCTTCGGCTTCGTCCGGCTCAACCAGCTCGCCGTCGAGCACCTGCTCGGCGCCCGCTGAGGCGCCCGCCATGTCCCCACTCGTGGCCGGCGTCGACTCGTCGACCCAGTCCTGCAAGGTGGTCGTCCGGGACGCGGAGACCGGAGCCCTGGTCCGCGAGGGCCGGGCGCCGCACCCGGACGGCACCGAGGTCGACCCCGCCGCCTGGTGGTCGGCGCTGGCTGCGGCCGTGGCCGCCGCCGGCGGGCTCGCCGACGTCGCGGCGATCTCGGTGGCCGGCCAGCAGCACGGCATGGTCTGCCTCGACGAGAACGGCGCGGTGGTCCGGCCGGCGTTGCTGTGGAACGACACCCGGTCGGCGGGGGCCGCCGCCGACCTGATCGCCGAGGCGGGCGACGGGGACGCGGGCCGGCGGTTCTGGGCCGACGCGGTGGGCTCCGTACCGGTGGCCAGCTTCACCGTCACGAAGCTGCGCTGGCTGGCCCGGCACGAGCCGGCGGAGGCCGCCCGGGTGGCCGCCGTCTGCCTGCCGCACGACTGGTTGACCTGGCGGCTCGCCGGCGCCCCCGGCCTGGATGCGCTGGGCACCGACCGCAGTGACGCCAGCGGCACCGGCTACTGGTCCCCGGCCACCGGGGAGTACCGCCCGGACCTGCTGGAACGCGCGTTCGGCCGGGCCCTGGCGGTGCCCCGGGTCCGCGGCCCGGCCGAGGCCGCCGGCCGGCTCGACCCGGCCGCGCTCGGCGGGCCGCGGCCCGCCGGGGCGGCCCTGCTCGGCCCGGGGGCCGGTGACAACGCCGCCGCCGCGTTCGGCGTCGGCGCGGGGTCCGGTGACGTGGTCGTCTCGATCGGCACGTCCGGCACCGTGTTCAGCGTCGCGGAAGGTCCGGCGGCGGACCCGAGCGGGATCGTGGCCGGCTTCGCCGACGTCACCGGCCGGTTCCTGCCGCTGGTCTGCACGCTCAACGCCGCGCGGGTGCTCGACGCGGCCGCCACGCTGCTCGGCGTCGATCTCGACGAGCTGGCCGACCTGGCGCTCGCCGCCCCACCCGGTGCGGACGGTCTGGTCCTGGTGCCGTACCTGGAGGGGGAGCGGACCCCGAACCGGCCCGACGCCACCGGCTCGGTGCACGGGCTCACGCTGCGCACCTCGACGCCGGCGCACCTGGCCCGGGCCGCCGTCGAGGGGATGCTCTGCGCGCTCGCGGACGGCCTGGACGCCCTCGTCGCGCAGGGCGCCACCGTGCGCCGGGTGCTGCTGGTCGGCGGCGGCGCCCGCTCGGCCGCCGTCCGGCGGATCGCCCCGCAGGTCTTCGGCGTCCCGGTGGTCGTCCCGCCGCCCGGCGAGTACGTCGCCGACGGTGCCGCCCGGCAGGCCGCCTGGGTCGCGCTGGGCGGGGCGGAGCCACCGGTGTGGACCCCCGCCGACACGGAGACGTACGAGGCCGACGCCGTTCCCGCCATCCGCGAGCGGTACGCGGCGGCCCGCGACCACGTGCTGGACCGCTGATCCGCCACCCCACCCCGGTGACCGGGTCGTGATCCCGTCCTGGTTGGCTGCCGGCATGACCTTGGCCACGGGCGGCCCGGCACGGGCGTGGGGCGGCGGCACGGCGCACCGGTTCTACAGCGTCGTGGTGTTCGTGGTGCTCGCCTCGCTGGACAACGTGGCGATCGGCCTGGTGCCCCCGCTGTACGGCTCGATCGCCGACGCGCTCGACGTGCCCCAGCGCATGCTCGGCCTGGTCACCGCGGTCAGCTTCCTGGTCAGCGCGGTGGCCGCGGTCGGCTGGGCGTACGTCGGGGACCGCACCAACCGCAAGTCGCTGCTGATGGTCGGCACCCTGATCTGGGCGGTGGGCACCGGTGGCAGCGCGGTCGCCGGGAACTACCCGACGTTCCTGGCCGCCCAGCTGATCGGCGCGGTGGGGCTGGGCGCGGTCGGCTCGGTCGGCTTCTCGGTCGTCACCGACCTGATCTCGCCGCGCCGCCGCGGCCTGGTGATGAGCTTCTGGGGGCTGTCCCAGGGCGTCGGCACCCTGGCCGGCACCCTGGTCGGCGGGCTGCTCGGGGCGGCGGACTGGCGGCGCCCGTTCCTGGTGCTCACCGTCGTCGGCCTCGGCGCGACCGCCGCGTACCTGTTCACCTACGACATCCGGCGCGGGCAGAGCGAACCGGAACTCGCCGAGCGGCTCGCCGGCGGCGGCGAGTACGACTACCGGATCAGCCGCGCCGACCTGCCGAGGATCCTGGGCCGGCGGACGAACCGCTGGCTGATCCTCCAGGGCCTCACCGCGCAGGCGGCGTTCGGCTCGCTGGTCTGGCTGCCGGTGCTCTTCACCGAGCGGGCGGAGGCGCAGGGCTACTCGGCGGCCACCGCCGTCGTGGTGGGCAGCGTCTTCGCCACCCTGTTCCAGCTCGGCGGTGTCTTCTCCATCGTCGGCGGGCTGGTCGGGGACGCGCTGCAACGCCGTACCCCCTCCGGGCGGGCGCTGGTGGCGTCCGTCGGCATCCTGGCGGCGGTCCCGTTCTACCTGGTGCTCTTCTTCGTGCCGATCCGCATCGACGTGCCCGACGGCGCCGGCTCCGGCGCGGTCGTCGGCGCGGTGCTGGCCAGCGTGCTGACCGAGCCGACGGTCGGGCTCAGCCTGCTGACCGCGCTGCTGGCCCTCGCCCTCACCTCGGCGAACTCGCCGAACTGGTTCGCCCTGATCGCCGACGTCAACCCCCCGGAGCACCGGGGGACCGTCTACAGCCTCGGCAACCTGGTCAACGGTGTCGGCCGGGCCGCCGGGAACGGCCTGGTCGGGGTGGCCTTCCACGGGCTGCGGGCGGCCTTCCCGCCGCCGCTGAACTACGCGGTCGGGCTCGCCGCCTTCCAGCTGTTCTTCGTGCCCACCGGCATCATGTACTGGCTCGCCGCCCGCACGTCCCCGCGTGACATCGCCGACGTGCGGGACCTGCTGCACACCCGCGCGGAACGGATGTGAGGAAGGGCCCCCTTCGCAACGCCTCGCGTTGTACCAGGGGCCCCTCTCAACACCTCACGCCGTACGCGCCCACACCGTCACGTCGGTGGGCACCAGGCCGTCGTCGGTGAGCGGGGCGCTCGTGACGAGCACCTCGCCCGCCGGCGCCGGCACCGGGGCGTCGCCGAAGTTGGTCAACACGGTCAGCGGCCCGTTGCGGAAGCTCAGCACCTCGTCGCCGGTGGCGAGCCAGGCCAGTGCCCCCCGGCCCAGCCCGTGCTGGCGGCGCAGGCGCAACGCCGCCCGGTACAGCTCGTACGTCGAGCCGGGCACGCCGCGCTGCCGGTCCAGGGCGTACTCCGCCCACACCGGTGGCTGGGGCAGCCAGCTCGCGTCGGTGGGCCCGAAGCCGTACGACGGGGCGTCGGCCTCCCACGGGACCGGCACCCGGCAGCCGTCCCGGCCGCGCTGGGTGTGGCCGCTGCGCTTCCACGTCGGGTCCTGCCGCGCCTCGTCCGGCATCGTGGTGTGCTCGGGCAGGCCCAGCTCCTCGCCCTGGTACAGGTACGCCGAACCGGGCAGGGCGAGCATCAGCAGGGTGGCCGCCCGGGCCCGGCGCAGGCCGAGCGCGGCGTCCGGCTGCCGGTCGCCGATGCCGATGCCGTTCGGTCTCGGGGTGCCGACCGGCAGGCCGAGCCGGGAGGCGTGCCGGACCACGTCGTGGTTGGACAACACCCAGGTGGTCGGGGCGTCGACCGCGTCGGTGGCCTCCAGCGAGCGGGTGATCACCGCGTACTGGGCGGGCGCGGTCCAGGAGGCGAGCAGGTACTCGAAGTTGAAGGCCTGGTGCATCTCGTCCGGGCGCACGTACCGGGCGAGCCGCTCGGCCGGCTCCACCCACGCCTCGGCGACCAGGACGCGCTCGCCCGGGTAGCTGTCCAGGAGCGCGCGCCAGTCGCGGTAGATGTCGTGGACGCCGTCCTGGTCCCACATCGGCGGGCGCGGCTTGTCGATCTCGCGGCCGGAGAGGATCTCCTGCGGCTCCTGCCAGTCGGCCAGGTCGGCCTGCTTGACCAGGCCGTGCGCCACGTCCACGCGGAAGCCGTCCACGCCCCGGTCCAGCCAGAAGCGCAGCACGTCGAGGAACTCCTCCCGGACCTCGGGGTTGTCCCAGTTCAGGTCGGGCTGGCCCGGGTCGAACAGGTGGAGGTACCACTGCCCGGGTCGGCCGTCGGCCTCGGTGATCCGGGTCCACGCCGGCCCGCCGAAGACGCTCTGCCAGTCGTTGGGCGGCTGGTCGCCGGCCGGGCCCCGGCCGTCCCGGAAGACGTACCGGTTCCGCTCCGGGCTGCCGGGGGCCGCCGCGAGGGCGGCGGTGAACCACCGGTGCGCCGACGAGGTGTGGTTCGGGACGAGGTCGACGATGACCCGCAGGCCCCGCGATCGCGCCTCGGCGATCAGCTTGTCCGCGTCGGCGAGCGTGCCGAACAGCGGGTCGACGTCCCGGTAGTCGGCGACGTCGTATCCGGCGTCGGCCTGCGGGGACGGGTAGAACGGCGAGAGCCAGACGGCGTCCACCCCCAGCTCCACCAGGTGGTCGAGGCGGGCGGTGATGCCGGGCAGGTCGCCGATCCCGTCGCCGTTCGAGTCGGCGAAGGAGCGCGGGTAGACCTGGTAGATGACGGCCTCGGTCCACCAGCCGGTGGCCGGGTCGACGGACTGCTCGTGCGTCGGATTGCTGTTCAGGGCCTTCTCCCATGATCGAGCCGTACAGGCTGGCGGTCGGCCGGGCGGCTTGTCGTTAGTGTGCCCGTGGTGGTGCGGTCGATTCGCGCACGACCAGCCGAGTGGGCAGGATCACCGGGCCGTCCGTCGCGCCGGCGCAGAGCGGGTCGACCGGGCGGCCGGCCAGCGAGCCGAGCAGGATCTTCGCGCCGAGCAGACCCTGGTCCGTCGCGGACTGGGCGATGGTGGTCAGGCCGAGCACACCGGAGAGCGCGTGGTCGTCGATGCCGATGACGCTGACGTCGTCCGGCACCCGCAGCCCGGCGTCGCGCAGCGCGGACAGGGCTCCCATCGCCATCTCGTCGGACGCGGCGAAGATGGCCGTCGGCGGGTCGCCCCGGCGGAGCAGCTCCTCGGTGGCCCGGGTGCCGCCGTCGACGTCGAACCGCGACTCGACGTCGAGGCTCGGGTCCGGGCGGACGCCCGCGGCGCGCAGCGCCTCCCGGTAGCCGCGGCGCCGGTCCAGGTGGGTGGTGAAGGCGAGTTCGTCGTCGGGGTCGCCGGAGATGTGGGCGATCCGCCGGTGCCCGAGGTCGAGCAGGTGCCGGGTGGCGGTCCGGGCGGCGGCGAAGTCGTCGATGCGTACGCACGGCCAGCCCGGCACGCTGGTCCCGGAGCTGACGGTCACGCCGGGCAGTTCGAGCGCGCCCAGGAAGGCGAGCTCCGGGGCCCGTAGCGGGGTGGCCACCAGCATCATGCCGTCCACCCGCTTGTGCAGGTTGGCGGTGCGCAGCACCCGCTGCCGGGTCTGCTCCCGCCCGCCGAGGTTGTGCAGCAGCAGGTCGTAGCCGGCCTGGTGGAGGAAGTCCTCGACCGCCTCGACGACGACGCCGAAGAACCAGCGGGTGATCCGGGGGACGACCACGGCGACCGTGCCGGTCCGCCCGCCGGCCAGCCGCGACGCGCTGGGCGAGACGGCGTACTGCAGCTGCTCGGCGGCGGCGAGCACCCGGCGCCGGGTCGCCGCCGACACCGTCGGAAGTCCACGCAGCGCCCGGGAGACGGTGGCCGTCGAGACCCCGGCCAGCCGGGCGACGTCGTCGATCCTCGTCACGCTCACCCCGCTCTCGCTCCCGCTCCGCCACCGGGCCCGGCGGCGGAGCGGGAGCGTGGATCAGCCCTTGACGCTGCCGGCGAGCAGCCCGCGCACGAAGTAGCGCTGGAGCGACAGGAACACGATCAGCGGTACGACCATCGAGACGAACGCTCCGGCGGTCAGCCGCTGCCACTCGTTGCCCCGGGTGCCGGCCATCTCGGCGAGCCGGACGGTCAGCGGGGCGGTCTCGTCGCCACCACCCGCGAAGATCAGCGCGACCAGCAGGTCGTTCCAGACCCAGAGGAACTGGAAGATGCCGTACGCGGCGAGCGCCGGGGTGATCAGCGGCAGGACGATGGTGCGGAAGATCTTCGGGTGGGTGGCCCCGTCGACCCGGGCCGCCTCCATCAGATCCCTGGGTAGTTGCGAGATGAAGTTGTGCAGCAGGAACACGGCGAACGGGAGCGCGAAGCAGGTGTGCGCGAACCAGACCTGGGCGAATCTCTGGGCGCCGTCCAGGTCCCACGCCGGCAGCAGGGTGATGCCGGCCACCGTGACCCCGGTGGAGAAGAACCTCAGCAGCGGCACCAGTGCCATCTGCAGGGGCACGATCTGTAGTGCGAAGATCCCGATGTAGAGCCAGTCGCGGCCCCGGAAGTTCATCCAGGCCAGCGAGTACGCGGTGAGCGTGGCGAAGGCGATCGGGAACAGCACGGAGGGGATCGTGATGGCTAGCGAGTTGATGAAGTAGCTGGCCAGCTGCCCGGACGACGACGACTGGCCGAACAGCACCTCCTGATAGTTCTGCAGGGTGAACTGGGGGTCGCGGAAGAAATTCCACCAGCCGGTGGTCTTGATCTGGTCCTCGGGCCGGACCGACGAGATCAGCAGGCCGAAGGTCGGGACCGTCCACAGCACCGCGATGACGATGGAGACGAGCGTTGCGGTCCGGGTGTTGAGGCGCTTGCGGACCCGGGTCGCGCGGCCGGGAGACTTCCGGACCTGCTGGGTGCCGGCGGCGACGGTGGGCGTGGCGGTGGTCATCTCAGCCCTCCCGCTGCTGACGCAGGTTGCGGATCTGGTAGAACACGATCGGCACGACCAGGATGAAGAGGACGACCGCGAGCGCCGAGCCCTGGCCGTTCTCGCCGTACCGGAAAGCCTGGTTGTACATCTCGTTGGCGATCACGCTGGTGTCGTAGTTGCCGTTGGTGGCGGTCCGGACGATGTCGAACACCTTGAGCGTGACGATGGACAGCGTCACGACCACGACGATCACCGCCGGGCGGATGCTGGGCAGCGTGACCTGCCAGAACATCTGCCAGGGCGTGACGCCGTCCAGCCGGGCGGCCTCGATGATCTCGGCGGGGATGGCCTTGATCGCGGCGGAGAGCACCACCATCGCGAAGCCGGCCTGGATCCAGATCATGATGACGATCAGCAGGAACGTGTTTATCGGGGGTTCCTGTAGCCAGGACTGCGGGGTGCCGCCGAGGCTCACCACGATCTGGTTGAGCAGGCCGATCTGCTCTTCGCCCGCGCCCCGGTAGGCGTAGACGAACCGCCAGATGATGGCGGCGCCGACCATCGAGATCGCCATCGGCATGAAGATCAGCGACTTGGCGATCGCCTCGAACCGGGCCCGGTCCACCAGCACCGCGTAGAGCAGGCCGAAGGCGGTCGCCAGCAGCGGTACCAGGATCACCCAGATCAGGGTGTTGGTCAGCACCCGGACGATCGCGTCCTCGTCGAACATCCAGACGTAGTTGCGGAACCCGACCCATTCGGTGCTGGTCCGGTCCATGAAGGACAGCAGCACGGTGCGGATCGCCGGCACCACCAGACCGATCAGGAGCAGCAGCACGGTCGGCAGCAGGAAGAACGTCGCGAGGCGGCCCTCCCGCGGTTTGGTCCGCCGGGGGACCGGCGCGCCGCTCGCCGAGACGGCCACCAGCTGGGCCTCCCGGCGCCGGGCCAGCCAGGCGGGCACGACGTCGAGCAGGAGGAGCAGTCCCCCCACCACCACGACGAACGCGATCAGGCCCCACATCAGCATGAGGAGCTTCGGCTGTTCGTCGGCGAAGTCGAAGTTCATCAACCCTCCCTCGTCAAGGGCTCGGATCGGACGACGGGCCGGCCCGCGGTGCGGGCCGGCCCGTCGTCACGCGATCACTTCCAGCTGCCCTCGATGCCCTGGAGCACCGTCGCCGTGTCCTTGCCGTTGATCCAGTCGACCATGCCCTTCCAGAAGGTCCCGGCGCCGACCGCCGCCGGCATCAGGTCGGAACCGTCGAAGCGGAACACCGTGCCCTTGTCCTGGAGGATCTGGACGGAGAGCTTGTCGATCGGGTTCGCCACGTTGGCCAGGTCGAGCTTGTTGTTCGCCGACACCCAGTCGCCGATCTTCGCGCGGCTGTTGGCGTACTCGCCGGAGGCCAGGTAGGTCTGCACCGCCTGCACCTCGGGCCGGTCGTTGAAGGCCGCGACGAACTCGCCGCCGCCCAGCACCGGCTTGCCCTTGGCCGGGTCGATGGCCGGGAAGTAGAACGCGAAGACGTCCCCGTCCTCGGCGACCCGGGTGCCCTCGGGCCACTGGTTGGCGTAGAACGACGCCTGCCGGTGCAGCGCGCACTTGCCCTGCAGGATCGGCAGGCCGCCGTCCTGGAAGGGGGTGGTGGCGATGCTCTTCACGCCGCCGAAGCCGCCGTTGACGTACTTCTCGTTCTTGAGGATGGTCCCGGCCCGGTCGACCGCCTCGGCGACCTTGGGGTCGTTGAACGGGATGCCGTGGGTCGTCCACTGGTCGTAGACCTCGGGGGTCTGCGTCCGCAGCATCAGGTCCTCGATCCAGTCCGTGGCCGGCCAACCGGTGGCGTCACCGGACTCGATGCCGGCGCACCACGGCTTGGTGCCGCTGGCCGCGATCGTGTCGCTGAGCTTGATCAGGTCGTCCCAGGTCTCCGGGACCGCCCAGCCCTTCTCCTTGAAGGTCTTGGGCGAGTACCACACGAACGACTTGACGTTCGAGCCGAGCGGCGCGCCGTAGAACGTGCCGTTGACCGTGCTGTACTTCAGCCAGTCGGGGGAGTAGTTGGCCTCGGCCATCGCCTTGGTGTCGGCGCCGGCGGGCTTCAGCTTGCCGGCGTCGGCGAAGCGCTTTAGCAGACCGGGCTGGGGGATGAACGCGATGTCCGGGGCGTTGCCGCCGTCGACGCGAACGCCGAGCTGGGCCTCGAACTCACCGCTGCCCTCGTGGTCGATCTCGATGCCGGTGCACTTCGAGAACTCCTCCCAGGACTGGTCCAGGCGGTCGGCCTCGATGTCCCGGATGGACGAGTAGATCGTCACCTTCTTGCCGCTGTGGCCCTGGTACTTCTCGTAGGCGGCGCACTCCGCGGAGCCCGCGTTGTCGTTGCTGTCGTCGTTGCCGCCGGTGCCGCAGGCCGTGGCGCTCAGCGCCAGCCCGAGTACGCCGGCGATCACGAAGGCCTGGCGTGGTCTGGTGAAGACCGCCATGCCGTCCTCCTTCCTTGCCGGCGCGGGGTCGCTACGACAGACCCCTGGCGCCGGTCCGATGGGCGTGACCACATGTAAGCGCTTGCATGAGGAGTGGTCCACCCCTGGGACGGACACGACTGAGTAACAGTCCGGAAACCTGGCGGTCGTGGCGGCGTAGTCAGCTGTTGAGCTGCCAGATCGCCAGGTTGAGCGCTCCGGCGTAGGTGACCCAGGCCCAGTACGGCAGCAGCAGCGCCGCGGCCGGCCGGGAGACCCGGCGGAAGAGCAGGACGGTGAACCCGATCGCCAGCCACAGCAGGACGATGTCGGCGAAGGCCAGGCCGTAGCGGCCGGCGCCGAAGAACAGCGGGGTCCAGATCGCGTTGAGGACGAGTTGCCCGGTCCACGCCCAGCCGGCCGGCCCGAACCCGGCGCGCCGCCAGACCAGCCAGCCGGCCACCGCGATCAGCGCGTACAGCACGGTCCAGACCGGGCCGAACAGCCACGGCGGTGGCGCCCACGCGGGCTGCGCGAGGCTCTGGTACTCGGCACCGGTTCCGCGTACGCCCAGCCCGCCGATCGCGGCCGCGACGAAGACGGCCGCGCCGAAGCCGAGCAGGGCCAGCCACTGCCGGGGGCCGGCGGCTGGTCGGGCGCTCCGAGAAATCTCCATGGCCGAGATATCTCCCCGTCAAGCGGGCGCTGAAACCCGGCGGCACGCACGGCGCCGGGGTCGTCGCGTCCGGACGCTCCGGTCGGGAGGACGGAGCTTCCGGCGGCGACGACCCCGGCGGGTCCCGGTGCCGGCGGCGTCGGTCGGCCGCGCCGTGGCGCGGCGACGAGCCGCCACGTCAGTTGAAGATGCTGACACCGCCCGGACCGACCAGCAGGCCGACGACGATGAGGACGATGCCCCAGAGGATCTGCCGCCGGAACAGCGCGAGAATCCCGGCGACCACCAGTACGACTGCGAGAATCCAGAGAATCAGCTCCATGCCGGCTGAGTACCCGAGGCGTTGATCCGGGAAACCTCGCCCTGATCGAGGTGATCGCCCAGATGGAAGACGCTGTACGCCTGCTTGATCACCGGGTGTGCCACGTTTCGTACGCGTACCCCGGCGGGGGTGGTGCCCCGCTCGCTCCCGTGGTGGGCGTGCCCGTGCAGGGCCAGCGCGGTGGGCGCCGAGTCGATCGCCTGACCCAGCTGGTAGCAGCCGAGAAAGGGGTAGATCTCCAGCGGCTCGCCGGCGAGCGTGTCGGGCACCGGGGAGTAGTGGGTGAGCGCGACCAGCACGTCGCAGTCGAGCGAGCGCAGGGCGTTCCCGAGCGCGTCCGCGCTCTCGGTGGTGGTCCGGACGAACGCTTTCATCTCCGGTTCCCCGAAGTCGCTGGCGCACCGCCCCGCGAAACCGCCGCCGAACCCCTTCACCCCGGCGACGCCGAGCCGGCCGCCCGCGCAGTCCAGCACCACACCGGTGCCCTCCAGCACGGTGATCCCCGCGTCCGCCAGCACCTTCACCACCTGCGGCACCTGGTCACACTGGTGGTCGTGGTTGCCGAGGACGGTCACCACGGGCACGCCCAGGCCACCGAACTCGCGGGCCACGCAGCGCGCCTCGGCCTCGGTGCCGTGCCGGGTCAGGTCACCGGCGAGCAGCAGCACGTCGGCGCAGTCGGGCAGTTCCTCCAGGGCCGGCCGGAAGCGGCCGACCACGTCCTCGTCCAGATGCACGTCGCCCACGGCGGCGATCCGGATCACCATCGTGCCTCCCTCAGGGCAGTTGCTCGATCTCCGTGGGTGCCTGCACGCGGATCAACCCGATGTCGCTGGTGATCGGCACGGCCGGGAAGCGCTCCGCGACCCGGCGCAGGATCTCCTCCCGCCGGTGCGGGCTCTCCACCTCGCCGTACAGCACGAGGCCGCGCTCCCGGCGGACCACGGTGATGCCCTGCTCGGCCACGTCGGGGTCCTCGGTGAGCAGCCGGTGGATCTCCGCCTCGACGTACTCGTCGGGTGGTCCCGTGGCGACGTCGCGATGCTCGGTCACGGTCTCCCCTCTCCCTCCGGGGTGCCGGCGTACGGCACCACCTCCAGCCGGTCCAGCAGCACCAGGAACGCCTCGGCGTACGGCGAGTGCTGCGTCTCCTTGCGTACCCGTTCCCAGTCGATCTGCTCCCGCAGCGAGCGGGCCAGTGGCAGGCCGCGGGCGAAGTCGCAGTAGTGCTGGGAGAAGCTGAGCAACTTGTGCACCATCAACTGGGTCGCCGAGAGCACCGGCATGTGGATCGCGTCGACCGGCCGGACCATCGTGTCGGCGAACGTCTCGTCGGTCACCGGGGTCTCGATCGGCCGGTGGATCAGGTCGACCATGCGGCCGTCGTCGAAGACCTTGACCAACCAGTCCTCCGGCGGGCGCTCGGCGGTGAACCCGGCCGCCACCAGCGACTCCAGGGCGTGGTCGACGTCGGCCTCGCGGATGAGGAAGTCGACGTCGTGCTCGCTGGAGTGGCCGCCGTGCGCGTACACCGCGAAGCTGCCGCCGAGCGCGAAGGGGATGTCTTCCTGCTTGAGCACGGCCGCGACCTTTTTCAGGGTGTGCACCAGGGTCTCGTCCCCGCGCTCGGCCATCTGGAACTCCCGTCGTGGTGGTCAGGGGGGAAGGGCGTCGAAGTCGGGTACCCGGCATGGCCGTCGACCACACCTGGCAGGCGCGCGGGTAGCTAGCAACTATCCCCAAAGCGGGCATAACGGGCAGAAGGCGAGCGTGGGTCGGTTAGCCTCGACAGGGTGGCCAGATCGAAGGGGGCGCGGCGCGGCAGGGCCCGATTGCGCACCGTCGCCCTGATCGGCATCGACGGCTCGGGCAAGACCACCCAGGCGCACCGGCTCGCCGACGCGCTGACCGCGGCGGGCCTGCCCGCCACCTACCACCGCAACGCGGGCGGCCGGCGCTTCCTCGGCCGGGTGGCGCAGCGGCTGGGCCGGCCGGACGCCCAACGCCTCCTCGGGCGCGGCGGGCTGCTGGTCGTGGAGTCCCTGCTGCGCTGGCTCGCCATCGCGGTCGCGCTGCTCAGCCACCTGGTGACCGGCCGGGTGGCGGTGATGGACCGCTACTCCGCCTGCCAGTACGCGAGCATCCGGGCGCACGGCGGGCACCGCTGGGAGCGCCTGGCCCGCCTCGGCTACCGCGTGTTCCCCCGCCCCCAGGTGACCTTCCTGCTGGCCGTGGACCCCGTCGAGGCGTACCGGCGGATCGAGCGGCGCGGCACCGACCACGAGAGCATCCGCTACCTGGCCGCGGCCGACCACGCGTACCGGACGCTGCCGGAGCACCCCACGTTCGTCCTGGTCGACGCGGGACGCCCGGCGGACGAGGTGAGCCGGCAGATCCGGGATCACCTCGACGGCTGGCTGGCCGCCCGGACGCAGCAGCCCGTCGCGCCGGCCGAGCCGGTCCCGTCCCGGGCGGCCGAGCCCGACCCCGTCCCGGTCCGGGCGTGAGCCCCGGCCGTCGGGCGGCTCAGGCCCGTCCGTAGACGGGGATGCCGGCGCCGCTGGTCGGCGCCGACTCCGGCGAGGCGAGGAACCGGACGACCGGCGCGATCTCGGCGGGGGAGACCCAGCGGGAGTGGTCGGCGTCCGGCTGGGCGGCGCGGTTCGCGGGGGTGTCGACGATGCTGGGCAGCACGGTGTTGCAGCGCACGCCGGCGGCCCGGTACTCCACCGCCACCGCGTTCGCGAACGCCAGCACCGCCGCCTTCGCCGTCGCGTACGCCGCCCCGCCGGGGAACGGGGCGACCGCCGCCCGGGACGACACGCAGACCACGGCGCCGCCGCCCGCCGCTACGAGGTGCGGCAGCGCTGAGCCGGTGACCAGCCAGGTCGGTCTGAGGTTGAGGGTGAGCATCCGCTCCAGCTCGTCGACCGGCGTCTCGTGCACCCGGCCGCCGGCGGCGTACCCCCCGACCAGGTTGACCACCGCCCGCAGCGGCGCGTCCGCGGCGCCCGCGGCGACCGCCACCGCGTGGCGCGCGCCCTCCGGGTCGGTCAGGTCCGCGACGACCCGGACGACGCCGCCGGCCGCGGGCTCCGTCGCCGTGCCCTCCCGCGAGGGTACGACCACCCGCCAGCCCTCCTCGGCGAACGCGGCGGTGACCGCCCCGCCGAGCCCGCCCGTGCCTCCGGTGACCAGCACACTGCGATCCGCCATGGCCACACGCTAGCGTCGCGCGCCCTTGGGCCGGGCCGCCGGGGCCGGGGCGGTACGGTCGGACCGGCGCCGACCGCCCCGGCGGGGCGGTACAGCCCGTCCGGCAGGCCGGCCCGACCCGGCCGGTGGAGGTGCCGAAAGACGGGTGGGTGGCACGCTGAGCCGGAGGTGGCGACCGGCTGTCGGGCGTACTTTTCCCGACACGTGCGGTGATGGTTGACGCTCAGGCGCTATGAAAGTAAGTTTCATCCGTGGCGAAGAGTTCGAAGATTTCTGCGAGTCACGAGCCCGGTGGACTGATCGTCCATATCAGTGGGCTGCTGCCGTCGCTGTCCCCCGCCGAGCAGCGGGTCGCCCGGCTGGTCGTGGCCGACCCGGCCGACGCGGCGCGGCGGACGATCACCGACCTCGCCACCGCCGCCGAGACCTCGGAGGCGACCGTCATCCGGTTCTGCCGCTCCGTCGGCATGGACGGTTACCCACAGTTGCGTATCCGGCTCGCCGCCGAGGCGGCCCGCCGGGTCGAGCCGCCGGACGCCCGCGTCGTCGGCGGCGACATCCCGCCCGGCGCGGACCTCGCGCAGATCATCGCCACCATCGCCTTCAACGACGCCCGGGCGGTCGAGGAGACGGCGGAGCAGCTCGACCCGGCCGTCTGCGAGCAGGTCGTCGACGCCATCGCCGCCGCCGGCCGCATCGACGTCTACGGTGCCGGCGCCAGCGGCTTCGTCGCCTCCGACTTCCAGCAGAAGCTGCACCGCATCGGCCGGACGGCCTTCTACTTCCCGGACGTGCACACCGCTCTCACCTCGGCCGCGCTGCTCGGGCGCGGCGACGTCGCCGTGGGCATCTCGCACACCGGCACCACCTCCGACGTGATCGAGGTGCTGGAGCAGGCCCGGGCCCGCGGCGCGGCCACCGTCGCACTCACCAACTTCCCGCGCTCGCCGATCACCGAGGTCGCCGACTTCGTGCTGACCACCGCCGCCCGCGAGACCACCTACCGCTCCGGCGCGATGGCCAGCCGGCTCGCGCAGCTCACCGTCGTCGACTGCCTCTTCGTCGGGGTGGCGGCGCGCAACCGGGCCCGGGCCCGCAAGGCGCTGGAGGTGACGGCCGCGGCGGTCCAGTCGCACCGGGTCGGCTCCGCCCGGAGGCGGGCATGACGGCGGTGGAGCCGGAGGAGGCCGCCCCCGAGGCGGCTCCGGCCATCCGGGTCGGCGCGCCCACCGAGCAACGCAACCCGCGCAGCATCGACCTGGACCTCATGTCGACCCGGGACGTCCTGACGGTGATCAACGAGGCCGACCGCCGGGTGCCGGGTGCCGTCGCCGCCGTCCTCGACGAGATCGCCACCACCGTCGACCTGGCCGTGGCCGCGCTGCGCGCCGGGCACCGGGTCCACTACTTCGGCGCCGGCACGTCCGGTCGCCTCGGCGTGCTCGACGTCGCCGAACTGGCCCCCACCTTCAACTCCCCCCGGAACTGGTTCTGCGCCCACCTGGCCGGCGGTCAGGGCGCCATGTGGCGGGCGGTCGAGAACGTGGAGGACGACGACCGGGGCGGTGCGGCCGAGGCCGCCGAGTGCGTCGAGGCCGGTGACGTCGTGGTCGGCCTCGCCGCCAGCGGGCGCACCCCGTACGTCCTCGGGGCGCTCGCCGCGTCCCGGGCCAAGGGCGCCGCGACCGTGCTGCTCTGCGCGAACCCGGAGGCCGAGGCCGCCCGGTCGGTCGACGTGTTCATCGGGGTGGACACCGGACCCGAGGTGATCACCGGGTCGACCCGGATGAAGGCGGGCACCGCGCAGAAGCTGGTGTTGAACATGTTCTCCACGGCCGTCATGGTCCGGTTGGGGCGGGTCTACTCGAACCTCATGATCGACATGGTGGCCACCAACGCCAAGCTCCGCGGCCGGATGATCTCGATCCTGATGGAGGCCACCGGGTGTGGCGAGGAGATCTGCCGGCGGGCGCTGCAGGAGGCCGACGGCGACCTGAAGACCGCCCTCGTCTCGCTCGTGTCCGGTGCCGGCGTCACCGCCGCGCGGGCCGCGCTGGCCCGCTCCGAGGACCACGTCCGCGACGCCCTGGCGCTGCTCGCCTCCTGACGCCCGCGGTCACCTTCCCGGGGCCGGGCATAGAACCGGCCTCCGGATTGTTCACCTGAGCGTGGGGTATTACCACGGGCGTGGATGAACCGACCGGTCCACCGGCGCGTATCTGGCAGTGACCAGAATCGCAGTTCGGTGGTGACCCCGGTCGCTGTGCCCCTGGTCCGGGCAGTGCTGCCATGGACCGTGGGGAACGGTCAACCGTCGATCCACCAGCCCGTACGTGATGCCCGCCGGAGAGCCGCCACATGGGGTGCTGACAGCAAACATGGACCGCGCTCTCAGCTGATTATCAGGCATTCGTGACACTTTCGACTCACGACATGGAATCCCCGACGCGTCTCATCTGTTGTGCAGGTGTCAGCACCGAGGGACACAGCGGAAGTTACGGGGAGGGAGCTGACGGACGTGGGGATGGCAAGGAACCGGGCAGCCGGCGCTAGCGAGGGGACCGTGGGCAACGTGGACAAGAACATCGGCATGCGGACCGACGAGGTCGCCGAGGAGCGCGACCTGGTCGGCGTCTACCTTCACGAGATCTCCCGGACGCCGTTGCTGGACGCCGCCACGGAGGTCGACCTCTCCAAGGCCATCGAGGCCGGGCTCTACGCCGAGCACCTGCTCGACGAGGACCGCGTCCCGGCCGGTGTGCAGCGGGAGGAACTCGAGCGGCTGGTCGCCGAGGGGGAGCGGGCCAAGGACCTGTTCATCCGCGCCAACCTCCGGCTGGTCGTGTCGATCGCCCGGCGGTACGTCCGCTCCGGGATGCCCATGCTGGACCTGATCCAGGAGGGCAACACCGGCCTGGTCCGGGCGGTCGAGAAGTTCGACTACGAGCGCGGCTTCAAGTTCTCCACCTACGCGACGTGGTGGATCCGCCAGGCCATCAGCCGGGCGATCGCCCAGCAGGAGCGCACCGTGCGCCTGCCGGTCCACCTGGTGGAGGACGTCAACCGGATGCGCAACGTGGCCCGGCAGCTGACCCGCGAACTGGGCAGCGACCCGGAGCCGGAGCAGATCGCGGCGGCGCTCGGCGTCACCGTCGAGCGGGTCAACGAGCTGGTCCGCTGGTCGCAGGACACCGTGTCGCTGGACACGCCGGTCGGCGACGACGGCGACACCAACCTCGGTGACCTGGTCGCCGACAGCGACGCGCCGTCGCCGGAGGACATCGTCCTCACCGGTCTGGAGCGGCAGCGCATCGAGGGCCTGCTCAACCACCTCGACGACCGGTCGGCCGGGATCATGCGGGCCCGGTACGGCCTCGAGGACGGCCGGGAGCACTCGCTCACCGAGGTGGCCTCGCGGTTCTCGCTCTCGCGGGAGCGGATCCGGCAGCTCGAGATCCAGGCCCTCGGCCGGCTGCGCGAGCTGGCCCGCGCCGAGGGGCTGCAGGCGGCCTGAGCTGGTAGGAATGACGCGGAACGGCCGGCGTCCGATAGGGGGACGCCGGCCGTTCGTCGCGTCCGGGTCGGGAAGTGCCCGGGTCAGCGGACCCGGCCGTAGCCGACGATGGGCATGATGTTCATGTCCCGCTTGAGCACGTTCCGCCCGGCGCTGGGCGCGTCGATGATCTGGCCTCCGCCGACGTAGAGGCCCACGTGCCCGAGGCCGCTGTAGAAGACCAGGTCGCCGGGGCGCAGGTCGCCACGGCCGATGTGCGCCACCGCGCCCCACTGCATGCGCGTGTTGTGCGGCAGCGACTTCCCGGCCGCCCGCCAGGCCGCGGAGGTCAGGCCGGAGCAGTCATACCCGTCGGGGCCGTCGGCGCCCCACCGGTAGGGCTTGCCCAGCGCTCCGTACGCGTACCGGACCGCGACCCCCGCCGAGCCGGCCACGGCCGGCGCCTGCTGGGCGCTGCCCGGGCGGGAGGCCGGGCTCTCCGTCTCCCGTCCGTACGCCTTGCGGCGCAGCTCGTACAGGTCGGCCAGGTCGCGCTCGATGCGCTTGCGGACCCGGAGCAGCTCGCGGGCCTGCGCGGCCTCCCGTTCGAGGACGAGATCCAGCCGGGTCTTCTCGTCGATGAGTCGGCGCTGGTCGCGGGTGAACGCGTCGATGCGTTGCTGCCGCTCCCGGGTCAGGTGGTCGACGGTGGCGAGTCGGTCGAGCAGGGCCGTGGCGTCGCCCGGCCGCAGCAGCGCGGCGGCCGTGCCGACGTCTCCGGTCTTGTACGCGGTGACCGCCAGCTCGTCGACCTCGGCCCGGCTCTGCTCGGCCTGCTCCTGCAGCGGGCCGAGCCGGGCCTGCAACCGGGCGGCGGTGGCCTTGTTCGCCTTGATCTGTTCGGCCAGTGCGTTGTACGCCTCCACGACGCGTTCGAGCTGCGCGGAGGACTTCTCGATCCGCCGGGTCAACTCGGCGGGGGACGGCTCGGCCCGGGCGGGCACGGCGGGTGCGATTAGTGCGACCGACACCGCCGCGACCGCGAGGGCGCGCAGCATCTTCCGGATGGACGACAAGAGCGTGGGGCTCCTCTCCACCGGCCGCCGGAGGTGCCGGGGTCTCCGGCGGCGCCGGACCCGTGCCGTCCGGGTGGACGGCGGTCGACGGGGCCGACCCGGACAACGTAACCCGGGACGGAAGTCGCCCGCAGTGGAAGCAGGGGCGATTGTTGCGAAACGGCAGCAAGTGAACATGAGTGTCGTAACGGTTCACTGGTGATTCACCTGGCCTCCTGCCCAGTTTCGAAGCCTCCGCCGGGTTGACGGCATTCGTCGTTCTGGACGGATGCCGTCAGTAGCTGGCCTGGTTTGCCGGACAAGACCGACTTGCCGGCAGCTATCCGACGGCATCGATGGCTGTGGGGTCCTTGCAGGTCGACAATTGCGTACGGCGAGTGGCGCGGGGACAACACAATGGGGCCCGGAGCCGGGAGTCCCGCCGACCGGCAATGACGCGTCCGGCGGGCTGTCGACCGACCCGGCACCGAGCCGCGGGAGGTATCGCCGTGGACCCACAGGCCACCACACGACCGACGTCGTCACCGAGCCCCGCCCCCGCGCCGCGCGCCGCGGTGCTCTACGCGAGGCCCGGGATCCTCGTCACCGTCGACCGGTTCACCGTGGGCAGCAGCAGCTGGCCGGTGGCCGAACTCACCCACCTGCACACCACGCGCGGCCCGCACGACCGGGTCGCCGTCCGCGCCGTCCTCCTCACCGGCGGCACGGTGGCCGGCGTCGGGGTGCTGCTCGGCTTCACCGGCGGCCTGCAGCGGCTCACCGCCGGGGCGTACCTGACGCTCGGTGTGGTGTTCCTGCTGCCGGTGCTGCTGGCCCTGGCCGGCGACCGCTGGCGGCCCCCGGCGTACGAGCTGTGGGGCCGGCGTCGCGGCACCGACGAACTGCTGTTCGCCAGCGACGACGAGCGCCAGTTCGGGCAGGTCACCCGCGCCCTGCGCCGGGCCCTGGAGATGCAGCGGTACGGCGGCTGGGAGGACCCGCTCGCGACCGTCGACCCGTGGCGGCCGAGGCGCTGAGTGCCGCTCAGCGGGTGGGCGCGCCGGTGACCGGCTCCGGGGCCGCCTCGGGGCGCTCGGTCACCCAGGTGCTCACCCGCCGCTCGGCGAAGAAGGAGACGAACGGCACGGTGCCGGCGAGCATCACCAGGATCATGCGCTTCAACGGCCAGCCCGCCCGGCGGGCCAGGTCGAAGGTGGCGACCAGGTAGACCATGTAGAGGAAGCCGTGGGCCTGGCCCACCGTCTCCACCAGCACCGGGTTGTCGAACCCGTACTTGAGCGGCATGCCGATCACCACGAGCAGGATCAGCGCCACGCCGACGATCCAGGCGATCACGCGGTACCGGGTCAGGGCTGCGCCCACCGTCGTCCGTCCTTCCGACCCGGCCTCAGCCGGGGTAGTCACCGGGCCGGGCGCCCGGATTGTCGTTCAACCATCGCAGGTAGCGGTTGTAGGCGGCCAGGTCCGGGTCCTCGCCGTCGGGCCCGGGGACCGCGGCGCGGGCGACCCGCACCGGCCGGCGTACCGCCGGGCGCGTCGCGGCGGCCGGGGACCCCTCGGCCGGTCGCGCCTCGGCGGTGCCGGTCGCCTCGCCGGACGGACCCGCGGCCTCGTCGGCCTGGCCGGCGGACCCGCGCAGCTCGTGGCGGACCTCACGCCACCACACGAAGACCACGAAGCCGGCGAACACCGGCCACTCCACGGCGTAACCCCAGCTGATCGCGTTGCCGCCGGTGGCCCGGCTGAGCTGCCACCAGCCCAGCCCGAGGAAGCCCGTCACCAGCACGACCATGGCCACGTGGCGCACGATCCACGCCGGGGTCCAGAGCCGCTTCATGGCATCGAGGGTACCGGGACCGGCGGTTCTCTCCGACGCGGTGTCGTAGTGGCGGGATGGTTTGGTGCCACCCGGTGTGGGCATCCGTCTAGACGCCAGCCCAAAACAGACCAGGGGGGCGATGATGACCGGACGCGTACGGCAGGACGAGTTCCCGAGCCCGGAGCAGCGGATGCCCGAGTGGGACGGCGACCATGTGCACGACATGGCCTCCGGTGGCGCGGACGCCGACGGCGAGCTGCTCGGCATCGACCCCGCCGAGCTCGACGAAGACGATCTGATCCGCGAGATGCACAGCCTGCACCGCACGCGGCTGGACACGCTGCGGCACGCCACCGACTCGGCGCTCGCCAACCACCTGCGGCGCACCGCCGAACTGGAGACCGAGTACCTGGCCCGGCACCCGGGGCGCGAGGTCGACCCGAGCCGGCTGCGGGACGCGTGATGGCGTCCGCGGAGCGGGGGATGTCGGCGCCGCCGGAGGTCGTGTTCAACACGGCCACCGACCCGGACCGGGCGTCGGCGTGGCTGCCCGAGCCGCTCCGCGCCGACGGCTCGCCCGCCGAGCACGTCAGCGCGGAGGAACTGGCGGCGCGGTGGCGGGCCGCCGGGGACTGGTCCGCCGAGATCCGGGTCGATCAGGCCGACGCCGGCGGTGCCCGGATCCGGCTCGACCTGACCGGCGCTGACGATGCCGAACGCCTCGCGGACGAGGCACTGGAGAACCTCGCCCGGGAGGTTGCCGACAACCTCCAGGCCGGCTGACGACCGGCCGCGGTGATGCCGGCCGGGCCGGCGTGACGTGACACAGGCCGGCTGGGCCGGCGTGACTCCGGGCCGCGCTGCCGGCCCGGAACCAGGACCGAGGGAGACCGGGTGACCGACCTGAAGGAGAAGGCGGCGCGACTGCGCCGCGCCTACGCGCCGCACGAGCACCGGCCGCTGGGCGGGTATCTCGCGGCGATGGGCACCTACGCCGGGGTGACCGCCGCGATCGCCGGGCTGGTCAAGGCGACCGGCCGGGCGGTGCCGGAGCGGCCCGCGCCGTCCGACGTGGTGCTGTTGTCCATCGCGACGCACAAGCTCAGCCGGCTGCTGTCGAAGGACGCGGTGACGAGCCCGCTGCGGGCGCCGTTCACCCGCTACGAGCGGCCGATCGGCAGCGGCGAGGTGATGGAGGAGGTACGCGACTCGGGCAGCCCCACCCGGCACGCGATCGGAGAGCTGCTCAGCTGCCCGTTCTGCCTCGCGGTCTGGGTGGCCACCGGCCTCACCGGCGGGCTGGTGCTGGTGCCCCGCCTGACCCGTCTGGTCGCCACCGCGCTCACCGCCGTGGCGGCCTCTGACTTCCTGCAAATGGCGTACGCGACGGCCCAGCAGGCCGCCGAGGGCGACCACGAGGACTGAACGGATCGGGCGGGCCGCCGCTCCGGGGCCCGCCCGATCCGTCCGTTCGGGTCAGAACTGACCGCCGGACCAGCCGCGCGGCGACTCCTCCTCGCGCTCGTCGGCGTCCTCGTCGGTGATGATCTCCCGGTCGGTCGCCGTGACGTCGTGCTCCCGGGCGAAGTCCGGATCAGGCAACGTGTCCCGGCCGCCCGGGGGCTGCCCGAGCGCCGCGAGCTCCCGGTCGCGCTCCTCGTGCTGCTCCTCGTGGTGGGACATGTCGCACTCCTTCGCGTCGAGCTGTGGGGGTGGGGGCCGGTGCGGTCCCGCCGACGGGGAGCGGGCGGGGCCTCAGGTGACCGAGCCGCCGAGCAGGTCGGCCGCCTCCTCGACGGAGTACTCGCCCTCGGGCATCGCGTTGATCCGGGTGAGCAGCTCCGCCGGCATTTCCGCGGCGACGGCCCGGCGGTAGATGTCGCCCTGGCTGATCCGCTCCTGGCCGCTGTACAGATCCTCGAGCAGGTCGTCCAGGCGTCGGACGGCCGACTCGGTCCCGGGCGCCTCGGTCACAGGTGGGTTGTCGGTCACGTCGCCCACCTACCCGCCCCCCACCCCGCCAAACCGACCCCCGCCGCCCAGCCGGCCGGCTGATCATGAAGTTGGCGGCGGAGTCGATCGCCGACTGGGCCGCCAACCTCATGATCAAGGCGCCGGAGGCGGGTGGGGTGGGTCAGGCCGGGGTTCGGACCGGGGTGTGGCGGCGGGTGCGGACGGCGGCGGCCAGGTCGGCCAGGACCTCCTCCGTGGTGTCCCAGCCGATGCAGGCGTCGGTGATCGACTGCCCGTACGTCAGCTCACCGGTCGGATCCAGGTCCTGGCGGCCCGGCAGCAGGAAGCTCTCCAGCATGACGCCGACGATGCCGCGCTGCCCGGCGGCGAGCTGCCCGGCCACGTCCGCGGCGACCAGCGGCTGGTTGCGGTGGTCCTTGCCGCTGTTGGCGTGGCTCGCGTCGACGACCAGGCGCTCGGGCAGCCCGGCGGCGCGCAGCAGCTCCAGGGCGGCGGTCACCGACTCCGCGTCGTAGTTCGGCCGGCCGCCACCGCCGCGCAGCACCAGATGGCCGTCCGCGTTGCCGCGGGTGTGCATGATCGCCGGGGTGCCCGAGACGTCGATGCCGGGGAAGACGTGCGGCACGCCCGCCGCCCGGATGGCGTCCACCGCCGTGCCGATGCTGCCGTCCGGGCGGTTCTTCATGCCGATCGGCATCGACAGGCCGGAGGCGAGCTGACGGTGCACCTGGCTCTCCACCGTCCGCGCGCCGATGGCGCCCCACGCCACCGTGTCCGCGATGTACTGCGGGGTGATCGGGTCCAGGAACTCGCAGCCCACCGGGAGCCCCAGCCGCAGCACGGCCAGCAGCAGCGACCGGGCCTTCCGCAGACCCGTGTTCACGTCGCCGGAGCCGTCCAGCCCGGGGTCGTTGATGAGTCCCTTCCAGCCCACCGTCGAGCGCGGCTTCTCGAAGTAGACCCGCATCACCACGAGCAGGTCGTCGGCGAAGCGCTCGGCGGCCCCGCGGAGGCGCTGGGCGTAGTCGAGGGCGGCGGCCGGGTCGTGCACCGAGCACGGGCCGACCACCACCAGCAGGCGGTCGTCGGCGCGGTCCAGCACCCGGCCGACCGCGCGCCGGCCGGTGAGCACGGCCGAGGCGAGCGTTTCGTCCAGGGGCAGCTCGTGGTGCAGCAGCGCCGGAGTGGTCAGCGGCACCACGCGGTCGATCCGCTGATCGCTGACCCGGTCCGTCTCCGGGGTCGTCACGGTGGGCATCCTTCCGCCGACCGTGCCCAGGGCCGGCGCCCGGGACGAGCCGGCTGCTCGTACGCAAAAGGGCAGGAACGGAAAGCTCCTGCCCGGCCGGCTCGTTTCGCGGTGACGTCAGATCACGATGAGGTCACCGGCTGGCGAGCCGGCTGCCTAAACCATCGATACGACCGCGTCATGCCGGCCAGCGTACCCGATCCGCGAGCGTCCGCTCACCCTTCGTCCGCCAAGTGGGAACGGCCTCCCTCGGCGCCACGCGTGCCGGCGGTGGGGGCGGGGTATGAGTGCCGGCATGACTGACGAGCGAAGCGACCAGGAGCGGATCGAGTCCCGCGCGCACCTGCTGCCGGAGGAGGCCGCCGCGGGCAGCGACGACGCGGAGGCGCAGGCCGACGCCATCCTCACCGAGTCGGACATCCGCGAAGCCGACCGCAACGCCGCGCCGGACACCGTCCTGGAGCGCCGCACGTCCGATCAGACGGTCAGCGCGAGCGAGCCGCCGGACTGACCCGCCCCCGCTCGGGTGCCGCGCCCCGCGCCCGCTCGGAGGCGCGGTAGGTGTGCTCGCGGAGCCAGGCGAGCGGCCCGGCCGCCCGCAGGCCCGGCGGCAGGTTGCCGATCGGGTCGTAGGCGAGCGCGCTGTCCTCCCGGGCGCTGAGCTGTCGCCCGACGCTCACCTCGCCGAACGGTCGCCACGGCCCGGCGGCGGACGCCACCGCCAGCACCAGCCGGGGCGCGTCCGCCCGGGCCGCGGCGGCGGCGTCGGCCAGGCTGCGGCCGAGGTCCACCGACTCCGGATCGGCCAGCGCGGCGAGGAACAGCCGCCGTCGGCCGGCCCGGTAGGACATGATCGTCGAGTACGTGCCGGTGAACCGCCGCCGGGGCAGCGGCAGGTGGCGCAGCAGCGGCGGCGCGCCGGACGAGCTGACCAGCAGGTCGAACGGGCGGCCGGCGTCGAGGTGGACGCGGACCGCGAGGCCCAGCACGTCCGGCCAGCCGTCCGGTGTGGGCACCCCCCGGGAGAGCCGCACCGTCGCCCGGTACCGGCCCGGTCGGTCGATCACCGGCACCCCGGTCGGTGGCCCGGGCCGGCCCCAGACCGTCACCTCACCGGCGAACGAGCGGCCCAGCGGGTGCAGCAGCCGGGCCCGGCGCAGGCGGGTCAGGGCGGCGGTGGTCCCCTCCAGGGCGGCGGCGATCCGGTCGAGGGCGGTGGCGGCACGCGGCATGGCCCTCCGGTACCCGGCCGCCGCCGGTCGATGCCTGCCCGTCCGGCCGCGCCGCTTCCGTCCCGCCCGGCCCCGGCTGTCCGCCGCCCGGCCCCGGCCGCCGAGCCGCGCCGGACAGCGACGGCACCGCTGTGCCGGCGAGATCGGATAGCGTCGTCCCCATGCCCGACAGCGGTTACCCCTGGCCCATCGAGACGACCCGACTGGACAACGGCCTGCGCGTGGTGGTGAGCGAGGACCGCACCGCCCCGGCCGTGGCGGTGAACATCTGGTACGACGTCGGCTCCCGGCACGAGCCGGCGGGGCAGACCGGCTTCGCCCACCTCTTCGAGCACCTGATGTTCGAGGGCTCGGTCAACGTGGCGAAGACCGAGCACATGAAGCTGGTGCAGGGGTGCGGCGGGTCGCTCAACGCCACCACCAACCCGGACCGCACCAACTACTTCGAGACGGTCCCCGCCGAGCACCTGGAACTGGCGCTCTGGCTGGAGGCCGACCGGATGGGCGGGCTGGTCCCGGCGCTCACCCAGGAGACGCTGGACAACCAACGGGACGTGGTGAAGAACGAGCGGCGCCAGCGCTACGAGAACGTCCCGTACGGCGACGCGTGGCTGCGCCTGCTGCCGCTGCTCTATCCGCCCGGGCACCCGTACCACCACGCGACGATCGGCTCGATGGCCGACCTCAACGCCGCCGACCTCGCCACCTTCCAGGCGTTCCACACGACCTACTACGCCCCGAACAACGCGGTGCTCACCGTGGTCGGCGACGCCTCCGCAGCCGAGGTGTTCGACCTGGCCGCGAAGTACTTCGGCGCGATCCCGCCCCGCCCGGAGATCCCGGCCGCCCCGGACGGTCGGCAGGTGCCGGCCACCGGCACGCCCGCGGTGGAGACGGTCGTCACCGACGTGCCCGCGCCCCGGGTGTACGTCGCGCACCGCACCCACCCCTTCGGCACCCCGGGGTACGACGTGACCACCGTGCTCGCCACCGTCCTCGCCAGTGGCCGGGGCAGCCGGCTCTACCAGCGGCTCGCCGACGGCGAGCGGATCGCGCAGCCCGACCTGGTCGGGGCGTACGGCGTGGACCTGGCGCACGCCCCGGCGCCGCTGATCGCCACCGCCACCGCCCGCCCGGGCGTGACCGCCGAACGACTGGCCGCCGGGCTGGCCGAGGTGGTCGACGAGCTGGCGACGGTGCCCGTCACCGCCACCGAGCTGGACCGGGCCAAGGCGTTGCTCAGCACCGCGTGGTGGCGCCACATGTCCACCGTGGACGGCCGCGCGGACACGCTCGGCCGGTACGCCACCCAGTTCGGCGACCCGAGGACGGCGGCCGAGCGGCTGCCGGCGTGGCTCGCGGTGACCGCCGAGCAGATCGCGGAGGTGGCGGCCGACGCGCTCGCCACCGACCGGGTGACCCTGACCTACCTGCCCGAGGAGGCGTCATGACGCTGATCACCACCCGCCCCGGCCCGGGCGCCGCCCGCCCGTACCGGTTCCCGCCGGTGGTCCGGCGGTCCGTGGCGGGTGGGCAGGTGGTCGCCGCGCACCTGCCGGGGCAGTCCCTCGCGGTGGCGCTGCTGCTGCTCGACGCCGGCGCCGGCCGGGAGCCGCGCGGCCGGGAGGGGCTCGGCGCGGTGCTCGCAAAGGCCCTGGAGGAGGGGACGGCGCAGCGCGACGCGACCGCGTACGCCCTGGCCATCGAGGCGCTCGGCACCGAACTGGTGACCGGGCTGGACTGGGACTCGTTCCAGGTCAGCGTGCAGGTGCCGGTGGACCGGCTGGCCGCGGCCGTCGCGCTGCTGGCCGAGGCGGTACGGACGCCCCGGCTGGACCCGGACGACGTCCGGCGGGTCCGCGACGACGAGGCGACCGCCCTGCGGATGGACTGGGCGAACCCGGGGCCGCGCGCCGACGCGGCGCTGCGCGTGGACCTGTTCGGCGCCGAGAACCGCTGGGGCCGCCCCCTCTACGGCGACCCGGACTCGGTGGCCGCGCTGGACGTCGAGGACGTGCGGGTCTTCCACTCGGAGTGGTTCCTCCGGCCGGGCACCCTGGTCGTCGCCGGTGACCTGGACCGGCTCGACCTGGACGCACTCGGCGCGGCCGCGTTCGCCGGCACCGGCGGTGGCCCGGCCGACCGGGGCGCCCCGATCCCGGTGACGCCCCGCGAGGGCCGCCGCATCATCCTGGTCGACCGGCCGGGCTCGGTGCAGTCGACGCTGCGGCTCGGGCACCCGTCGCCGCACCGCGCGCACCCCGACCACGTGCCGATGACGCTCGCCGGCACCGTGCTCGGCGGCGCCTTCACCTCCCGGCTCAACCACCTGATCCGCGAGGTGCGCGGTTACACGTACGGCATCCGGGGTGACTTCGCCGCGTCCCGCCGGTTCGGGCGGTTCGCGGTCAGCTCCGGGGTGCAGACGGCGGTGACCGCGCCCGCGTTGGTCGAGGCGGTCGGCGAGATCACGCGTACCCAGGAGACCGGGGTGACCGAGGAGGAGCTCGCGGTCGCGCGGTCCTGGCGGGCCGGCCAGCTCTCGGTCGAGCTGCAGACGCCGCGCGCGATCACGGCGGCGCTGGCCACGCTGGTGGTGCACGACCTGCCGGACGACTACCACGCCCGGCTGCGCGAGGAACTGCTGACCGCCGACGTCGACCAGGTCTCGGCCGCCGCCGCCACCCACCTGCGCCCCGAATCGCTGACCCTGGTGGTCGAGGGCGACGCCGCCGTGATCCGGGACGACCTGGCGGCGACCGGCCTGGGCGAGGTCGTGACCCCCTGACCGCGTCGATCATGGAGCTGTGGTGGGCGGCCGGGCTTCGCCCCCGCCGGCGGCACCACAACTCCATGATCGCCCGGGAGGGGGTGGTGTGATGTCGGTGGGAAAGCGTTGCCGGGCGGGTCGCCCGGCTGGGTAGCCTCGCGGGCATGAGGATCGGCATTGTGGGGGCCACCGGCCAGGTCGGTGGCGTGATGCGGCAGGTGCTGGCGGACCGCGAGTTCCCGGCGGAGCAGGTCCGGCTGTTCGCCTCGGCCCGGTCGGCCGGGCGCGGCCTGCCCTGGCGCGACGGCGAGGTCACCGTCGAGGACGCGGCCACGGCCGACTACTCGGGGTTGGACATCGTCCTCTTCTCGGCCGGCAAGGGCACCGCGAAGGCACTCGCCCCCCGGGTCGCCGCCACCGGCGCGGTCGTCATCGACAACTCGTCGGCGTTCCGGACGGACCCGGAGGTGCCGCTGGTCGTCGCCGAGGTCAACCCGCACGCCGCGGCTGACCGCCCGAAGGGCATCATCGCCAACCCGAACTGCACCACGATGGCGGCCATGCCGGTGCTGCGTCCGCTGCACGCCGAGGCGGAACTGGTGAGTCTCGTCGTGTCGACGTACCAGGCGGTCTCCGGCGCCGGCCTGTCCGGTGTCGCCGAGCTGGACGAGCAGGTGCGCAAGGTCGCCGAGCACGCCAGCGGCCTCACCTTCGACGGCGGGGCCGTGGAGTTCCCGGCACCGCGCTCCTTCGCCCGGCCGATCGCGTTCAACGTGCTCCCGCTCGCCGGTTCGATCGTCGACGACGGCTCCGACGAGACCGACGAGGAGCAGAAGCTGCGCAACGAGAGCCGCAGGATCCTCGGGATCCCGGGGCTGAAGGTCTCCGGCACCTGCGTCCGCGTGCCGGTCTTCACCGGCCACTCGCTCCAGATCAACGCCCGCTTCGCCCGGCCGGTCACCCCGCAGCGGGCCCGGGAGCTGCTCGACGCCGCGCCCGGCGTCGCGCTCTCCGACGTGCCCACCCCGCTGCAGGCGGCCGGCCAGGACCCGACGTACGTGGGCCGGATCCGGGCCGACGAGACCGTCGAGCACGGGCTCGCCCTCTTCTGCTCGAACGACAACCTGCGCAAGGGCGCCGCGCTCAACGCGGTGCAGATCGCCGAGCTGGTCGCCGCCGAGCGTCGCTGAGCGCGGCTTCCGCCGACCCGGCACCGTCCGTACCGCGCGGGCGGTGCCGGCGTGCTTGGATGGGTGGCGACTCGACGAGGAGGGTGCCGTGTCCGACGACCGGAGCCAGGCCGCGCTTGCCGATCTCATCGCCGGCCACCGGCTGGGCGTGCTGGCGACGCTCAAGCGGGACGGGCGCCCGCAGCTGTCCACTGTGCTGTACGGGTACGACCGGGCGGCCGATGTCATCCGGGTCTCGGTCACCGACGGCCGGGCCAAGACCGCCAACCTGCGCCGGGACCCGCGCGCCAGCTTCCACGTCGCCAGCGAGGACGGCTGGGCGTACGCCGTGGTCGAGGCACGGGCCGAGCTGACCCCGGTCGCGGAGCGCCCGGACGACGCGACGGTCGAGGAACTGGTCGCGCTCTACCGGGCCCTGCAGGGCGAACACCCCGACTGGGACGACTACCGCCGGGCCATGGTGGCCGACCGACGGCTGGTGCTGCGGCTGCACGTCGAGCGCTGCTACGGCATGGCCCCGCGCGGCTGACCGGCCGCCGGGTTACCTGCTGTCGCGGGGCGGGTAGACGCGCGGTGCCGACACCGAGAGGGGAGCACCATGACAACGGTCGGAGAGTTCATGACGACCCGGTTGGTGACCATGGACGGCAACGACACGCTCATGGCTGCGGCGCAGGAGATGCGTGACAGCGCCATCGGGGACGTCGTCGTGACCGACGGCGACAACGTGGTCGGCATCGTGACGGACCGCGACATCACCGTCCGTGCGGTGGCGGAGAACATGGACGCCGCCTCGACCCGGTTGAACCAGATCACCACGAAGGACGTGGTGACGGTCAGTCAGAACGACGACGCGGTGGCCGCCGCCGACCTGATGCGGACGTACGCCGTACGCCGCCTGCCGGTGGTCGAGGACGGACGGCTCATCGGCCTGGTGTCGATGGGTGACCTGGCGGTGGAACGCGAGCCGCAGTCCGTGCTCGCGGACATCAGCGCCGACGACCCGAACAACTGACGTCCGCCGCGGACGCGCCGGCTCCCGACGCGCGGGGGCCGGCGTCACGCGACGCGGACCCGCGCCTCGGCCAGGCCCCGCGCCCGCGCGACGAGGTCGGCCTCGGCGTCGAGCTCGCGCCGGACCCGGGCGGGCAGCGCCCCGGCGAACGGGCTGACGGTGATCTCGACCGCCGTCCTGCCGGCCTGCCTCGTCCGCCAGGTGCCCACCACATCCCCGTCGACCAGCAGGGCACCCGGGTTGCCGATGATCCGCCACAGCTGCGCCTGGTGAGCCTTCTCGGGCACCAGCACGGCCCGGTCACGGGCCGCGAGGAACGGGTCGCCCGGCGGCAGCAGCCGCACCCCGGACCGGGGTTCGGCCGACTCCAGGGCGGGCAGATCCTCCGGGGCCAGCCAGGCCCGTCGACCGTCGACCCGGACCTCGGCGAGCTCCGCCGGCCAGGCCGGGCGCAGCTCGCGGGCGCTGGTGCCGAGGAAGCCGGCGACATCGGCGGGGGTGGCGGGGCCGAGCAGCCGCAGGTACGCCCGGACCAGGCCCGCCGGGTCGGCCACCGCCGGCCGGCCGGGCCACGCGGCGAGGGGCGCCAGCGTCGTCGCGCGACCGGACACCACGAGGCGGACGCCCCCGGCCAGCCCCGCCTGCTGGAACAACGCGCCGGAGATGTGCCGTGCGGCGCCGGGACCGCAGTCGTACGTCAGCTCGGCCGGCACCCGGTCGCTCACCGCCCGGCTCACCTCGCCCTTCGGCACCGGTGCGGTGACCACCTCGGCGAAGGCCGCTGCCGCGGCGGTGAACGCGGCCAGCCCCAGCCGGGCGCCCTCGCGGATCGGGCCGCTGCCGATCCGGCGGGTGGCGTCGGCGTCGGACAGCGGCCAGACGGCGGCGGCCAGCGCCGGCAGCTCCGTACGGCGGTGCAGGTGCGGCGCGCCCCGCATCGACCAGACCAGTTCCAGCCGGTCGTCGTCCGGCGGCACGCCGCGCGCGGCGAGCGCGAGCCGGGCCGACCCGTACGGCGTGTCCTGCACGCCCAGCCCCGACACGGCCAGGTCGGCCGCCCGACCTCCGGGCCGGTGCAACTCCTGGGCGGCCGCCCGGTAGGCCAGGACCCGGCGGCGGTCCACCTGCGTCATGGCACACCCCTCCCGATGCTCCGCAGGCTAGCGCCGCGGTACGACGTCCCGCCGCGCCGGTTCACCCGATCCGGGCGAGGTTGACCGCGTCCCGGACGGGGACCCGTGCTCGGACCTGTCAGCAAGACGTCCGTGCCACCGTTCCGGGACGGAACGGGCCGTCCGGACGGGTGGGACCGGACCGACGGGAGGAGACGCCCGATGGGGGACGCGACCATCAAGTTGCTCGAGCACCTCGACCGCCGGGACTACGAGCCGCTGCTCGCGAAGACCTCCGGGACGCTGCGCATCGACCTGCACGAAGGCGCGCACACCACGCACTGGACGATCGTGATCGACCGGGGGAAGCTGCGGGTGAACCAGGAGGATCTGGACGCGGACGGCATCGTCGGCACCACGCCCGACATCTTCGAGGAGATCGCCGCCGGCCGACAGAACGCCATCGCGGCCCTGCTCCGCGGCGACGTGACGGTCAGCGGTGACATCCGCCTGATCCTGCAGCTCGAACGGCTCTTCCCCGGCGACCCCAACTCCCGCGGTCCCCGGCGGGTCTTCCAGAGGGAGGTGCGCTGATGGCGCAGACCAACACGATCCGGATCCTCGACGGCAGCACCTTCGTGGTGTCGGAGGACACCGGGGACATCGAGGCGACACCGAGCGAGCCGACCGGATTCTTCGCCCTCGACACCCGGTTCCTGTCCACCTGGGTGCTGACCCTCAACGGTGAGCGGCTCAACCCGCTGTCCTACGACGACCTGCAGTACTACGAGGCCCGGTTCTTCCTGGTGCCGGGGATGGCGACGCACTACATCGACGCGAAGCTGTCGGTCATCCGGGAACGCGCGGTCGGGGACAGCTTCTCGGAGACGCTCACCGTCCTCAACCACGACGAGAAGCCGGTCGACCTGGAGATCCGGATGGCCGCCGCGTCCGACTTCGCCGACCTCTTCGAGGTCAAGGACGAGATGCTGAACAAGAAGGGGGAGTACTACACCGAGGTGGAGCCGGACCGGCTGCGGCTGGGCTACCGGCGGGGCAACTTCAGGCGGGAGACGCGGATCTCCTCGTCCGCCCCGGCCCGGTACGACAAGGACGGCCTGGCGTACACCGTCCACCTGGAACCCAACGAGCAGTGGGAAACCCGGATCCACGTGGAGTCGTTGGCGCTCGGAGCGGGCGGCCGGGACCTGCGGATGGGGCTGCGGACGCAGGGCGCCCAGCAGCTCGCCAGCGACCTCGAGGAGTGGATGGGCAACGCTCCCAAGGTCAACAGCCAGCACGACGAGTTGGCCCACACCTACCGGCGCAGCATGATCGACCTCGCGGCGCTGCGCTTCTCCCCGCTCACCCTGGGCGGGGCGATGCTGCCGGCGGCCGGTCTGCCGTGGTTCATGACGATGTTCGGTCGGGACAGCATCCTGACCTGCCTGCAGGTGCTGCCGTTCACACCGGATCTGTCGAAGACCACGCTGCGCATCCTCGCCGGGCTGCAGGGCACCCGGTTCGACGACTTCCGCGAGGAGGACCCGGGGCGGATCCTGCACGAGATGCGGTACGGCGAGGCCGCCGCGTTCGAGGAGCAGCCGCACTCGCCGTACTACGGGTCGGTGGACGCGACCCCGCTGTTCATCGTGCTGCTCGACGAGTACGAGCAGTGGAGCGGCGACGGCGCGCTGGTCAAGGAACTGGAGGCCGAGTGCCGCGCCGCGCTCAAGTGGATCGACGACTACGCCGACCTGGTCGGTAACGGCTACATCTGGTACCAGCGGCGCAACACCGATACCGGCCTGGACAACCAGTGCTGGAAGGACTCCTGGGACTCCATCTCGTACCGCGACGGCACGCTGCCGCCGTTCCCCCGCGCCATCTGCGAGGTGCAGGGGTACGCGTACGACGCGAAGATGCGGGCCGCCCGGATGGCCCGCGAGTTCTGGGGCGACCCGACGTTCGCCGAGGAGCTGGAGCGGCAGGGTGCCGCGCTGAGGGAGCGGTTCAACCGTGACTTCTGGGTGGAGGACGGCGCGTACTACGCGCTCGCCATCGACCCGGACGGCCGGAAGTGTGACGTGCTCAGCTCCAATATCGGGCACCTGCTGTGGAGCGGCATCGTCGACGACGATCGCGCCGAGAAGATCGCCCAGCACCTGGTGGGGCCACGGCTCTTCTCCGGCTGGGGGGTGCGGACGCTCGCCGAGGGGGAGGTCCGCTACAACCCGATCGGCTACCACAACGGCGCGATCTGGCCGTTCGACAACTCCTTCATCGCCTGGGGGCTGCGCCGGTACGGCTTCGCGGAGGAGGCGGCGACGGTCGCGAGCGGCATCCTGGACGCCGCCCGGTACTTCGACGGCCGGCTGCCGGAGGCGTTCGGCGGATACCCGCGGGAGCTGACCAAGTTCCCGGTCGAGTACCCGACGGCGTGCAGCCCGCAGGCGTGGTCGACCGGAGCCCCGCTGCTGCTGCTGCGGACCATGCTCGGCCTGGAGCCGCACGAGGGCCACCTGGCCGTCGACCCGAAGCTGCCGGTCGGCATGGGCCGGATCGAGGTGTTGGACATCCCGGGCCGGTGGGGCCGGGTGGACGCCTTCGCCCGGGGCCGGCTCACGATGGAGACCCTCGGCGACTGAGGTGCGAGGAGGGGACCCCGGCAACGCCCGCGTCGTACCGGGGTCCGCTCGACACTCGTCTGCCCCTACGGTCGCGTAACTTACCCAGGGTAAAGTTGCCGGATGCCGGAACTCGTGTATCCGCCCGTGATCGCCGCCGCCAAGACGATGTTCCGGGTCCTCGACCTGAAGATCAGCGTGACGGGCGCCCACCACGTCCCGCGTACCGGCGGGGCCGTGCTGGCCAGCAACCACGTCAGCTACCTGGACTTCATCTTCTGCGGCCTCGGCGCGCTGGAGTCGAAGCGACTGGTCCGGTTCATGGCCAAGAAATCGGTGTTCACCCACCGGATCTCCGGGCCCCTGATGCGGGGGATGCGGCACATCCCGGTGGATCGGCGGGCCGGTGCCGGCTCGTACGCCCAGGCGGTCGGGGCGCTGAAGCGCGGCGAGGTCGTCGGTGTCTTCCCCGAGGCGACGATCAGCCAGTCGTTCATGGTCAAGGAGCTCAAGAGCGGGGCGACCCGGATGGCCCGGGACGCCGGCGTGCCGCTGCTGCCCGTGGCGCTGTGGGGGACCCAGCGGCTGTGGACCAAGGGCCGGCCGCGCACCCTCACCCGGCGGCACACACCGATCACCATCCTGGTCGGGGAGCCGCTGGACCCGGGCGCCTACCCGGACCCGAACGCGATGACCGTCGACCTGAAGGAGCGGCTGAGCGCGCTGGTGGACCGGGCCCAACGCGAGTACCCCGACACCCCGGCGGGCCCGGACGACTCCTGGTGGCTCCCGGCCCACCTGGGCGGGACCGCCCCCACCCCCGCGGAAGCCGCCGCCCTGGACCGCACTCCCTGACCGCGGTCGCGGGGTTGGCCGGATCGGTCCGGGGTGGGGCGCGATGGTGTCTCGTGCGGGCGCGGTGGGTCCGGCAGAGTCTCCGGCATGAGCAGAGCGGCACTCGTCGTCATCGACGTCCAGGAGTCCTTCCGGCAGCGCGCCAACTGGGCGTACGCCTCGCAGCCCGACATCGTCAGCCAGGTCGACCGGCTCGTCACCGCCGCCCGGCAGCGCCGTGACCTGGTGGTCTGGGTCCTGCACGCCGAGCCCGGCACCGGCGGCGTCTTCGACCCGGCCAGCGGCCACGTGCGCCTCATCGACGGTCTCGCGTCCGTCGACGGGGAGCCCACCCTCGTGAAGACGTCGCACAACGCCTTCACCACCACCAACCTCCAGCAGCTCCTGACGATGGCCGGCATCCGGGAGATCACGGTCTGCGGCATCCGCACCGAACAGTGCGTGGAGACCACCACCCGGCTCGGCTGCGACCTGGGCTACGAGATGACGTTCGTGACCGACGCGACGGTGACGTTCCCGACGCCGCACCGGGACCTCCCGGAGACGGCCACGCTGGCGGAGATCCTCGCCGACCCGCGCACGCTGTCGGCCGAGGAGATGACCGCCCGCACCGAGTACGCGCTCGCGGGTCGCTTCGCGACCGTCCGCACCGTCGCCGACGTGACCGCCGCCCCACCACCCGCCGATCTTGCACTTGCCGCCCCGACGGAAGCGACGAAGGTCGCATAACGAGGGTCAACTGCAAGATCGCGAGGGCCGGATGGGGCGGGAAAGGTGGGATATGGCTCGGGTCGTCTTTCTGCTCGTTCCGCAGCTGCATCTGCTGGACCTCGCCGGGCCGGCCCAGGTCTTCTCCACCGCAGCCGATCTCGGGTACGACTACCGCCTGCACTACGTCGCCGACCGGGAGCAGGTGCCGACCGTGCAGGGCGTACCGCTGGTGGCCGGGCGCGAGTGGCCCGAGCTGACCCGCGACGACCTGGTGGTCGTACCCGGATGGCGGCCCAGCGCCCACGGGCCGGCGGGACCGCTCGGCCCGGACGACCTGCGACGCCTGGCCGACCACCACGCGGCCGGCGGTACGGTGGCGAGCGTCTGCGCCGGGGCGTACGCCCTGGGCCGGGCCGGCCTGCTCGACGGCCGGCGCTGCACCACCCACCACGAGGTGCAGGAGGATCTGGCCCGCCGGCACCCGGCGGCGCGGGTGGTGCGGGACGTGCTCTACGTGGTCGACGACCGGGTGGTCACCTCGGCCGGCATCGCCAGCGGCATCGACGTGGCGCTGCACCTGATCGCCACGCGGCACGGCCCGGCCGCCGCCGCGCGGATCGCCCGCTCCCTCGTCGTGTACGCGCGGCGCAACGGCCACGAGCCGCAGGCCAGCGCCATGATGCGGCACCGGTCGCACCTGTCGGACGCGGTGCACCAGGCGCAGGACCTGATCGACGCCCGGTACGACCGGCCGTTGCCGCTGGCGGACCTCGCCGCCGCCGTGGGAGTGGCCGAGCGGACGCTGAGCCGGCTGTTCCGCCAGAGCACCGGGTTGACCCCGCTCGGCTACCAGCAGCTCCTGCGGGTGGAGCGGGCCGAGCACCTGATCGGGCACGGCGCCACCGTCGAGGCGGCGGCGCGGGCCGTGGGCTTCACCGATGCCCGGATGCTGCGCCGGCTGCGGGCCCGGGCCATGCCCGATCGGTCCCGTCCGGCCGGTAGTAGTCGTCCCGGGAACGGAACTCCACCGGCAGCGACCCGGGCAGGGTGACCCGGCCGTCGCCGGTGACCGGACCGCCGCCGGCGCGCAGCGCCAGCACGTCCCGCTCCGGCGGGGACAGGTCGACCAGCTCGGGGTGGGTCAACCGGAACGAGGCCACCGCCCGGCGGATCTGCCGGGCCAGGTCGGTCACCCCGTCCGGGAGGGCGAGCGCGAGCGCCGGCTGGTGGATGGTGCGCAGCGCGTCGCAGACGACGAGCACCTGCCCCGGCCGCCCCGGCCCGGGTGGCACCACCTCCAGGCGCGACGGCCACTGCCACCGGATCTGGCCGCTGACCAGCCCCGGCAGCCGCAAGCCCCGCCGGTGCCGGGGCTCGTCCGTCCCGCCCACGACGGACAGCTGCGAGCCGGTGCCCGCGTACGCGAGCCGCCGGTCGGTGACGGTGACCGCCACCGTCGACGGCAGCTCCCAGCGTCGCCAGGCCTCCGAGGGCCCCAGCAGGTAGCCCGCGACGTGCAGCCGGTGTCGCCCGAGCACCAACTCACCGGGCTCCGGCACCAGCTCGTGCCGCCGGTCCAGCACCGGGCCGGCGTCGTCGATGGCGTCGAAGCGGTGCGGGGCGATGAAGAAGGGTGACGCGTCGTCGTGCATCGTCACGACCTCCCGTGCAGACGGCGGTGGAGCTGCCGGTACCCCACCGCGACCCTGTCGATTTCACCGCAGAGCCTCGCTGACGCGCCGTACCGCTGTCATGACACCCGTTAGGGGGTCGGCCGGTCGTACGACGCCTGCGACCGGTAGGTGCCGATCTCTTCCGGCCGAACGAGGCCGTCCTCGATCGCCCGGGCGAGCAGGGCCGCCTTTGTGGCGGCCGGCCGCCCCGCCCGGGTGTACTTGATCCGCGCCCGGTCGACGTACTGCTTGACCGTGTGTTCACTGATCCGCATCCGGCGGGCCACCGACGCCTTCGACATCGACTGGAACCACAGCAGCAGCGCCTCCCGCTCCTTGTCGGACAGCACGGGCCGGTCCGGCCGCGGGTCACCGACCATCGCGCCGGCCAGCGCCGGCGGCACGTACGCGCGGTCGCTCGCCGCGGCCAGGACGGTGGCCACGCAGTGCTCGCGCCCCTCGTTCTTGGCGAGGAACGCCACCGCGCCGGCGTCCAGCGCGGCCAGCATCGTCGCCGGGTCGGTGTGTTCGGAGTAGACGACCACCCGCCGGCCCGCCGCGCTCAGCTCGGCGAGCTTGTCCAGCGCCATCTTTCCGTGCAGCCGCAGGTCGAGCAGGATGACGTCGGCGTGCGGCGCCGCCCGGAGTACCTCGTCCGGGTCGTCGCCGGTGGCGAGCACCTCCAGCCGCGGCTCGGTGGCGAGCCACGCCCGTACACCGTCGATGACCACCGGGTGGTCGTCGACGATCGCCACACCGACCGGCCGCGCGTTCACCGCCGCCACCGGGTCTGCGTCCATCTGATCTCCCCGTCTTGTTCGTCGAGGTACTCCACCCCGTCGCCGTCCACCGTGGCCTCGCCGGTCACCGGGGGACCGCCGCGACCGGAGGCCGGGGTGACCAGGCTGACGACCACCTCGTCCGGCTCGGCGACCACCGTCAGCCGGGCCCAGCCCTGTGCACCGGCCAGCGTGGCGGTCAACGGATCGGCCAGCCGGCGGCGCGTCTGCACCGACAGCGGCGGCGGTGCACCGATGGTCACCAGGTCGATCGGCAGCCCGTTCCGTTCGGCCAGGTCGGCGGCGGCCCGCAGCTCGTGCAGCAGCGGGTCGGGCACGTCGTCGGACTCGGCGATGAGCCGGCGCAGCCGTGCCGCGGCCAGCACACAGCGGCGCTGGACGTCCACGTCGGTCGGGTCGGCCCGGCCGTCGGCCAGCTCCGCGAGGATCTCGCCGGCGGCGGCGCCGGCGAGGGCCAGTCGGTTCCGCCGCTCCCGCCGGGCGCGCTCGGCCGCCTCCCGCTCGGCCACCAGCGCGTACGCGGCGGCGGCCGTCGCGGCCCGCTGCCGGGCGAGCGCGGCGATGGCGGCCCCGCCGGCGAAGATCGCCAGGGGCAGCGAGGACACGCCGTACACGTACATCGCGTAGCGGGCGAGGTCGGCGGGGGCCGTCACGTCGTAGGCCAGCAGGGCCACCAGAGCGATCAGCGCGTGCGTGGCGAGCAGGGCCAGCAGCTCGACCACCCGCCGTCCCCACAGCACCAGCACGAAGAACCAGACGAGCGTGCCCCACACCCAGTTGCCGTTGGTGAACAGGCACTCCCGGCCGACCGCGGCGAAGACCGTCGCGTCGACCAGCAGCAGCAGGGCGGCGAGCGGCCAGGCCGGCAGCGGCGAGCCGCGCAGCAGGCACACCCCGGACACCAGACCGGTCACGGCCACCAGCGTCCAGGCCCCGAGGACCAGTCCCGGCTCGGCCAGCTGCCCGCGTAGCGTGTCCACCGCGGGCAGTCCGATCGTGAGGTGCCAGGCCATGGCGATGACCACCACCACGATCCGCGCGCCCCGGTCGGAGGCGCGCGCCACCGCCGCCGCCGGATCCGTCCCGGGCGGGCCCGGGTCCGGGTCACGCGGGATCGGCGGCACGGTGCCCGGAGGCGCGGCGAGGTCAGTCGCCATCGGACCACTCCAACCGGATCCGGGTACCCGCCCCCGGACGTGAGTCGATCTCGACCCGACCGCCCACGCCCGCCATCCGGCCGCACACCGACTCGCGCAGCCCGTACCGATGTGCCGGGACCGCCGCCGGGTCGAAGCCGGGACCGTCGTCGACCACCTCGACCAGGGCGGCGGCACCGGCCCAGGCCAGGCGCAACGCGACCGTCGCGCCCGGGGCGTGGCGGGCCACGTTGGACAGCGCCGCGTGGGTGGCCTCCGCCATGGCCGCGGCGACCGGTCCCGGCACCGCACCGGCCGCCAGGTCCGCGGTGACGGCCAGATCCGGGAACCGGGCGAGCACGTCACGCAGCCGCTCGTCCAGGGCGGCCGGACCGTCCGGCAGGGCACGTGCCTCCGCGAGCGCGGACAGGGTACGCAGGTCGGCGGCGCACCGTTCGCGCAGCGCGGGCACCGCGCCCGCACCGAGCCCGACCATCGTGAGCGTGGCCAGCACGGTGTCGTGCAGGTCCCGGTTCTGCCGCCGTTCGGCCTCGCGCGCGGTGCGCGCGACGAGGTTCGCCCGGGTGAGTTGTTGATGGTCGGCGAAGGCCCGGTCGGCGCGCGCGATCCGCCGGCGCATCACCGCCGCCAGCACCGCCGCGCATCCGGTCTGGACCAGCAGCGTCGCGGCGTGGGCGGTCGCCTCCTGCGGGTTGCCGGCGGCGTGGGCGCCCGTCGCGTACGCGACGGCGATCAGCATGCCGGCCGGAACCGACCAGCGCGCCGGGGCGGTGACCTGCGTGTTGATGATCGTGGTGCTGGCGAGGACGGCTGTCCAGCTCACCTCACCGGGCAGCACCTCCGGCGCGACCAGCACCGGGATCGCCAGGCAGGTGGCGGTGGTCAGGACGACGTCACCGACCACCAGGAGGACCGACACCCCGTGCCGGAACGCGCGCAGCGCGTACCAGCCGGACCAGACGGTCAGCGCCGCGACCACCGGCAGCAGCAACGCGGGCTCGACCGGCGGCGTGCGCACGGACAGGGCCACCACTCCGCCGACCACCCCGACGGTGAGCCGGAGCAGGGCCGGGGTCGTGGTGAAGATGAGGGTGAGGGCGCCGCCGGCCGGGGAGGCCAGCAGGTCCGGTGATGCGGTCGGCGTGCCGAGCGCGCCCGGCGGCGGAGTCGTGGCGGAAACGGCCGGCATCCGGGGGGAACATCCTTCCGAAACGACCCGATCCGGGTCCGCGCGGCGGAAATCGACGCCGGAGAATAACACGAGGATGGATCCGTTATCACCCTCGGTGCCCGTCGTGTCGCTGATCGGTCAGGCGCGCTCCCCGCGCCGCCGGGCCACGGTCAGCAGGTGTGCGCTGGCGCCCGACACCTCGGGGTCGCACTCCATCAGCGTGGCGCAGCGCAGCACCTCGGTGAAGAGCGGCCCGTCCTCCTCCGGCCCACCGGTCACCGGCAGCAGCGGCCAGAGCGGTCCCTCCACCCCGTACCGCCGCGGCGCCGGCAGCCCGGCGGCGCGGAACTCGTCGAGCACCTCGTCCGACCGGTGGAAGTAGGCGGTGGTGAAGCCGCTGACCGGGTCGTTCACCCCGGTCGCGTAGGCGGCGAGCAGGCCCGGCCGGGTGCGGGCGTCCACCCGCCCCTGCCGGACGAGATCCAGGAACGGGGCGTGCCGGCTGATCGTCGCCGCGACCACCACGCCGCCCGGGCGGGTGGCCCGGGCCGCCTCCCGCAACGCCGCCACCCGGTCGGCCCGCTCGGTCAGGTGGTACAGCGGGCCGAGCAGCAGCGTCACGTCCGCCGCGGCGTCCGGCACCGGAAGCCGCCGGGCGTCGCCGACGGTCGCGGTGACCTCCGGGTACGCGCGCCGCGCCGCCGCCGCGTGCGCCGGCACCAGGTCGACCAGGTGGACGCGGTGTCCGAGGCTGAGCAACCAGCCGGCGTGCGCACCCGGGCCGCCGCCGACGTCGAGCACCGTGGCCGGTGCCGGCGGCAGCACCCGGGACAGTAGATCCCGGGTGCGCGCCGCCTCCAGCCGCCCGTGCGGGCTGCGCTCGAGTCGGTCGGCCTCGACGTACCGGTCGGTGTAGTAGCGGACGATGTCCGGCTCCGGATGGCTCATCCGTCGATGCTGCCGGCGCCGTATCCGTACGTCACGCCGATTTCCGCGGGAGGCAGAGGTGCCCGGATCGCCGTCCCGAGGGGCAGCGGGCCGGGTGCGTCGCGACTAGGTTCGATCCATGACCTCTCTGGACGGGCCACCGCTCGCGGGTGACGAGGCGGCCACCCTGCTGGGCGCGCTGGAACGCTCGCGCCGGACGTTCGCGTGGAAGTGCGGTGGCCTCGACGCCGAGGGCATGCGGGCCACGGTCGGGGCTTCCACGATGACCCTCGGCGGGCTGGTCAAGCACCTGGCCGCCATCGAGGCCATCTACTTCACGCTCCGGCTGCGCGGCCGGGACCCGGGGCCGCCGTGGAACGCCGTGGACTGGGACGCCGAGCCCGACTGGGAGTGGCGCTCCGCGGCCGACGACCCACCCGAGCGGTTGCTGACGCTGTGGCGGGAGGCGGTGGCGAACTCCCGGGTGATGGTCGCGGAGGCGCTCGCCGAGGGCGGCCTCGACCAGCGCGCCCGGTGGGTCAGCGACGAGGGCGACGCGCCCAGCCTGCGGCGCATCCTCGTCGACCTGATCGAGGAGTACGCCCGCCACGTCGGCCACGCCGACCTGATCCGGGAGTCGGTCGACGGCCTGGTCGGCGAGGATGCGCCGGGCTGAGACTGTCGGTGGCCGGCCGTAACGTCCAGTGCGTTGAAACGTCCGGTGCACCGAAGCCGATCCGGGGAGAGATCATGACCACGCTGGCAGACCGCCCCAACACCGCACTTCTCGTCGTCGACGTCCAGACCGGCGTGGTCGCGGGCGCCCACGAGCGGGACGCCGTCGTCGCCAACATCGCCAGCCTCGTCGACCAGGCCCGGCGGGAGCGGGTGCCGGTCGTCTGGGTCCAGCATTCCGACGAAGGGCTCACCCGGGGCAGCGACGACTGGCGGATCGTCCCGGAGCTGAAGCCGGCCGGCGGCGAGCCGCTCGTCGAGAAGCACTACGGAGACTCCTTCGAGGCCACCAACCTGGAGGCCGTGCTGTCCGGCCTGGGCGTCGGGCGGCTCGTCGTGTCCGGCGCGCAGACCGACGCGTGCATCCGCTCCACACTGCACGGTGCGCTCGTGCGGGGCTACGACGCCACCCTCGTCAGCGACGCCCACACCACCGAGGACCTGTCGGCCTGGGGCGCGCCGCCGCCCGGGCAGGTCATCGCACACACCAACCTCTACTGGACCCACCAGTCGGCGCCGGGCCGCACGGCCGGCACGGTCAAGACCGCCGACGTCGATTTCAGCGCCGCGTCCTGACGCGACGCCTGTCGAGTCCGCACCAAGATCGCGCTGTAACGCAGAAGTAGTGGCCTCCGCGAGTCGCTGGGAGTCGACGAGGCCACTGCTTCTGTCATCCAGCACGATCTTGCCGGCCGACCCGTTGTCCAGTTGCTCAGGTGGCGACGGCGTAGCCGGGCACGGACGGCCAACGCACGGTCAGCACCACCGATTCCTCCTCGGCGTACCAGGAGTGGTCGACGCCGTGGCCCCAGACGACGTAGTCACCACGGCGGGACAGCACGACGCTGCGATCGGGCAGTTCGACCCGGAAGCGGCCGCTGACCAGCACCAGGAGGGCGGTGCGCTTTTCGCCGGTGACCCACTGCGCCCGCCGGTCACCGGCCGGGTGCACGCCCCACTTGATCTCCACGTCGCCGCTGTGCCGCGGATCGCCGACGGGCTTGAAGTGCCCGAGCAGCCATCCCCGGTCGCCATCGGCGTCAACGTCCGCGTTGCCGACGTAGATGGTGTCGATCACGGGGGCCGACGCTAACACGGCCACCGACGAGCCAGATAAGCGCCGGCCGTTGCCTCGCTAGGTGGTGAGGGCTGTTCGGCTTGTCCTGCTCGGAAGGCCGCGAACGGCAGGTTGGCACCCGCCTGTCAAGCGGTCCCGCCTTCCCGCTCGCCGCCCCTCGTCGACATCGCGACCAGAGCCGGGCGGAAATGAATCAAATTGGTTTGATGTATTGTCCAGGGGATGGCTGCGATGAGTCAGCTGACCCCGGCGTTCCTGCGGGTGGCCGCCCACCCGCTGCGGTGGCGGCTGTTGACCGAACTCGCCGGCAGCGACCTGCGGGTCCGGGATCTGGTCGCGCTGGTCGACCAGCCGCAGAACCTGGTCTCCTACCACCTGCGGGTGCTGCGTGACGGCGGCCTGGTCACCGCCGCCCGGAGCAGCTTCGACCGGCGCGACAGCTACTACCACCTCGATCTGGACCGCTGCGCCGAGGCGCTGGCCAGCGTCGGCGCCGCCCTGCACCCGGCCCTGCGATCGGCCGGCGTGGCGCGGGCTCCGTCGGCCCACCGGCGACGGCTGCCCCGCGCCGCGGTGCTGTTCGTGTGTACGGGTAACAGCGCCCGGTCGCCCATCGCCGAAGCCCTGCTTCGCCACCACACCTCAGGCGGGGTGACGGCGACCAGCGCCGGCAGCCACCCCCGTCCCCGCCTGCACCTCGACGGGGTGCGGGCGTTGCGCGACCGGTACGGCATCGACATCTCCGGACAACGCCCCCGCCATCTGGACACCGTCGCCGGACGCCGCTTCACCTACGTGATCACCCTGTGCGACAAGGCCCGCGAGGTCTGCCCGGAGTTCCCCGATCAACCGCGCCGCATCCACTGGAGCATCGCCGACCCCGCTTCGGCCGGCGATGGCGACCAGGCCGGCTACGCGGCCTTCGCCCGTACGGTGACCGACCTCGACACCCGGATCCGCCACCTGCTGGCCGCCCTTGCCACCCGATAATGGAGGAGGTTCGAAACATGACCGCACCGGACCAGTACGCCAGCGTCCGCTACCTGGTTGACGACGTTCAGGCGGCCGTCGACTTCTACACCATCCACCTGGGCTTCCGGCTGAGCACCAACGCCGTACCCGCCTTCGCCGACGTGATCCGCGGCCCACTGCGGCTGCTGCTGTCCGGCCCGGCCAGCTCCGGCGCGCGGGCGACGCCCGAGGACGCCGCGGTGCCCGGCGGCAACCGCGTCCACCTCGTAGTGGACGATCTGGATGCCGAGATCGATCGGCACCGGAGTGCCGGGGTGTCGTTCCGCAGCGACGTGATCGCCGGCCCCGGTGGACGTCAGGTCCTGCTGGCCGACCCCGCCGGCAACCTCGTCGAGCTGTTCCAGCCGGCCCGGCGGTCCGGCGGCACCGAAGCGACGCCGGACGGCGGCGGCGCCCATCGCGGCTGATCCGGTCAGCGGACCTGCGGAGAATCCGAAAGCGGACCAGCCGAGCAGGGGATCGACCCCGGCTGGAAGGTGGATCGGTTGACATGCCGGCGGAGGAGCGGTGCGACAGTAGCCGTCCGTGAGTCGGTGGATCCGGACTACCCCCAGCGAGTGCCGTTGCGGGCAGCCCCGGCCAGGTCCAGCAGGTCGGCCAGCCGGTATCGCAACACCCGCGCCTGCGCAACGGAGGCGACCAGGCTGGCAGGGGCGCTGCCCTGCACGTTGGTCAGGCGCACCATCGGCTCAGCGTGCGGGTGCAGTGCTCGCACCAGTGCCACGTCAACGGTGGACGCTTCCGGTCGGTTGGTGTCCACCCGCCGGGCGAGCGATCGATGTTGGCCGCGGCGCTGGCAGTTGTCCCCGTCGCACCAACGTGGATGGGGCAACTCGGCCGGGGCCTCGGCAAGGGTGCCGGTCGGGAACACATCCACGTAACCGCAGGGCCGGTCGACGCCGGGTGCCATGCCGACCGGGTGGGCATGCATCCCGGCCTTGGCGACGACGGCGGTGACGTGGACGGCGTGCGCGGTGCAGGTGTACACGCAGGCGTCCAGGAGTCCTCCGTGTACAGCTCGATGCGGACCGTTGCGGGTCCTCCGCAGAGGGGTGGGGTGGGTAGGGTTCGCACGGGTCGCCTCCTTGCAGGCGATCAAGGCCTCCGGCCAGCGGCGCAATCGCTGGTCTGGTCGTCACCATCCACGCGCGAGGAACCTTCGTCGCCGAGAAGTAGCCTTCCGCCCGTCTTCGCCTGGGCAGGATGGTCGGCGCGTGGCCATACAGCCACATCGGGGTCCGACATGATCACGATGTGCCCTATCCCGAGCCCGCCGACGGCAGCCCAGCGCCGGAGTCTGCGCCATCGGCGAGAAACGAGCTGACGTCACTCAGGCTGCTGCTGACCTCAGCCTCGATCCACCGACGCGGTTTCCACCGAACATCGGTTGATCATCTCGGTATTGGGTGATTCGGCGGGTATGGGGAAGCCGCTGATCACGTGATCGGCTTGCTCCGGGCGTGTTTGTTCGGGGTGGGACCGGGGTTGTGGCCTGTGGTCGGGCCGCCTGGTTTCAGTCGTTATGGCGTGGTCAGCCGGGCGCTGGGTGGACGGCGGTGAACAGGTTGTCGAATCCTGCCTGCCAGGGCCAGTGCTCGGGTAGGTGCAGGTGGATGGCGCGGGCCCGGTGCGCGAGGCGGGCGGTGACATTGATGATCCGGGTGCGGATGGTGGCGGTCCGAGCGGTGGCGTAGCGGCCGGCGGCGAGGTGTCCGGCGGCGCGGTTGAGGTTGTGACTGATGGCGGCGCAGGTCAGCCAGGCGTCGTTCGCGGCGAACCGGCCGGACGGCAGGTGCGCCAGGGGCCCGGCGATCAGATCCGCGTTGACTTGCTCGATGACAGCATGTTGGCGGTGCTGGGCTTCGGCCTGCACCAGGGTGAACGGGCTGTCGGTGAACACCGCGTGATACCGGTAGGCGGGCAGCAGTTCTTCCTGGCCGGGGATCTGTGCCGGGTTGTCGCGGCGAACCCTGCGCACGATCAGCCGGGCGGTCACAGCGTGCCGGGTGCCGACGAACGCGGTGTAGACGGTTTCGGCGATCTGCGCGTCGGAGATCCACCGCTGGGCGTCGTCGTCCCAGACGGCTTGCGGATACCGGATGTCGATCCACTGGTCCTCGTTGATGCTCGCGCACGCGGCACGGATCTTCGCATCGATCCGGCAGGTGACCGAGAACCGCACCTTCCGGCGGCGGCACGTGGAAATCACGGTCTTGGCGTAGAACGCCGAGTCGGCCCGGACCACGATCTCCCCGGTGGCGCCGCACGATCGGGCGGTGGTGATCGCTTCGGCGAGCATGCTCGCGGCACCGCGCGCGGAGCCGGCGTTACCGCTGCGCAGCCGGGTGGCGGCGATCACCGGCGCGGACAGCGGAGTGGACAGCGTTGTGATCAGCGGGTTGTAACCGCGTAGCCAGACGTTGTAGCCGCCGACCTTGGCATGGCCGAACCCGGTGCCCTGCTTCTGCTTGCCGTAGACGCGCCGCAGCATCGAGTCGATATCCACAAAGGTCAGCACGTCGGCGCCGGCCAGCAACGGTGTGCGCCCGGCCAGGCCGATCAGGGTGTCGCGGGCGGCGCCCTGCAACTGCCGCACGTGCCCGTGGGTGAACGTGCGCAGGAACGAGCCCAGCGTCGAGGGCGCGTACACGCCGGTGAACAGCGACCGCATGCCACCGTGCCGGGCGATGCCCAGGTCGTCGATGCTGTCCGCGCCGGCCAGCATGCCCGCCACGACCGTGGCGACCTTGCCCGCCGGGTTCGCGCCCTTGTCCGTCGGCAGCCGCACCCGGTCGGCGACCGCGTCGTGCAGACCGGCCTGCTGAGCCAGGCGCATCACCGGGACCAGACCGGCACAAGACACCAGATTCGGATCATCGAACGTCGCGCGCACCACCGGCGCATCATGGCGTAATCTCACCTGCGAGGTGCCCTCTCGGACCGGCGGAATAGAAGCGTCGCAACTCCTATCCTTCCAGTTCAGAGGGCACTTTCTATCTCCGGGGTCCCGTCATCCCAGCATTGATCGGTGGATCGAGGCTCAGCCGCCTTGCTGGCCCTCATTTTCGGCTGTGCTGCCTTCTGGCTGTACGACTAGGCAGTCGGCAGTGGCTGTACGGGGCTGGAGTGATCAGTTCTACCGAGCCATTAGCCGCTGACCTGCGGTGGGAAAGGCGCGCCCGGCAGGATTCGAACCTGCGGCCTTGGGATTAGAAGTCCCCTGCTCTATCCGCTGAGCTACGGGCGCGTGCCGTGGATCGTCGCGCGAGAAGGGTACCGCCGCGTACCCGCCCAGCGGGGAAACGGGTGGCGCCGGACACGTCGACGGCCAGCCTGCCACGAGGCGTCGGCGCGGGTACCTGGATTGTCCCGGCGACCGCCCCAGCACGGAGCGACGTCGTACCCTCGCGTCGTGCTGCTTGATCCGGACACCGAGAGTGACGTGGCGTACGAGCTGTGCCAGCTCGTCGGGCGGGCGATCCTGCCGTTCCGCGCGGGCGATGCTCTCGGCACGGCGTTCTTCTGCACCGTCGGCGACGGCGAGTACCTGCTGACCGCCGAGGCGCTGACCCGGGCACCGGTCGGGGAGATCGGGCTGCGGCCCAGCGTCGCCGAGCCGGCGGACGTGGCGGGTGCCTCGCTCACGCTGCCGGACTTCGCCGGCCGGTGGTCCCGGGCGCCGGAACTCGGCGCGGCGATCATGCCGACCCCGGGTCTGCACGAGCTGGCGGGCAGCGCGGGCTGGCGGTGGCGTACCCAGCAGGTGCCGGAGCCGATCGCGGCCGACGCGGCCGCGATCACCGGGATCGGGGCGGAGCCGGGGTCGGCGATCGTCCTCGCGCTCGGCGTCGGCGACGCCGGCGCGCGGCCGCTGGAGGTGGCCATCGAACGGTACGCGCGGGAGGGCGACGCCGTCCGCATCCCGGTGGAGCTGCCCGACGGGTACGCCGGCGCGCCGGTCTTCGGGGTGCTGGCTGTGGGCGACGGTGCGGTCGGGCTGCGCTGCCTCGGCCTGGTGCTGCCCGCCGCGCGGGGCGGGCACCCGCTGGCGACGTTCGACCAGATCCGGGCGGCGGTGGCGGGCCTCGCCGGCTGAGGGCCGCCGCCCGAGCGGCAGGCGCCGCTTCCCGAGCCGGCCGACGCTGGCGCCGCTTCCCGAGCCGGCCGACTGACGCCAGCCCCGGATCAGGCCGGCCTCTCCGCCTCTCGGGGGCGGCGCGGCGCCGGGGGCCGGTGGTCCGCCGCGGCCGGCTCGCCGTCGGGAACCGTCGGCCCGGCGCAGAGGAATCCGTCGGCCCAGCGGCCGACCTCGGTGAAGACCTTCTCGCGTACGGCGGGGCCGGAGAGCGTGAGGTCGTGCAGGCCGCCGTCGAAGCGGACCAGCGTGACGTGCTGACCCAGCCGGGGCGCCCAGCGGACCATGTGCTCCACGTCCAGCACGGAATCGGCGAGGGCGGCCGCCTCCTGCCACCTCAGCCCCTTGTAGCTGCGCGTCGACGCGGCCACCAGCACCGGCACCGGGATGTCCAGCCCGGCGCGGAGCTGCTGCTGGCCCCGGCGGATCGCGGCCAGCCAGCCCGCCCGGACCGGGAACCCGGCGAGCGGCTTCCACGCCAGGTCGTACGTCCACTCACCGCGGTGGTCGGCGTGGATGGTCTCGCCGTACACCGTGCCGAGGCCGGGACGGATGGCGCGCTTGGGGGCGCTGCGGGCCAGGCGCGCGACGGCGGCCATCCCGGGTCGCCGCAGCAACCAGGGGAGGTTGAGGTCGAAGAAGGGGCTGTTGAGGAAGAGCCCGTCGACCGGGCCGGCGTCGCGCCGGGCGTGCGCCCAGAGCGGAAGGAGCAGACCGCCGGTGGAGTGGCCCATGCCGAGGACGATGTCGTGCTCCGCCCGGACGATCTGCGCGGCGGCGTCCAGTTCCGGGAAGTACTCGCTCAGGTCGAGGCAGAAGTTCGGCGTCTGGTGCGGCAGCAGGCTGCGACCGTACTTGCGCAGGTCGAGCGCGTAGAAGTCCCAGCCCCGCTCGGCGAAGAAGTCGGCCACGTGGGTCTGGAAGAAGTAGTCGGTGAAGCCGTGCACGTAGAGCACGGCCCGGCCGCTGGGCCGGTCGGCGCGGCGGCGGACCAGGGTGGCCACCACCGGGCCCTCGTCGTCGGTGCCCAGGTCGATCGTGTGCCGCTCGTACGGCGGCCCCAGCACGTCCGGTTCCACGACAGCGACGGTACGCCGACAAGCTACCGGGCGGTAGCCCTCCTCCGCCCGGAGCGGGCGGAGGAGGGCGTACGCCTCAGGCCGTCTCCGCGTCGGCCCGCGTCGGCCCGGGCCGGCTCGGTGCCGGCGGGCTGCTGCGGCTCCTGCCGGGGCAGGGTGTCGCGCAGGTGCTTGTTGTTGCGGGGCTCCTGTCGGGTCTTCGCGTCGTTCAGGCGGCGCCGCAGGTCGTCGCGGACGTCGTTGAGGGCCGCGTGCAGATCCTCCTCCGCCGAGGTCGTGACGATCTTCTGCCGGCCGGCGATCCAGCACTCCAGGGTGACCTTCTGGCCCTTCGTCTCGCGGTTCTTGACCGACACCTCCAGCTCGGTGGCGTCGGCGTGGAAGCCGGCCAGCCGGGCGTCGAGGGTGGCGAACTGTTCGGCGATCCAGGCGCGGTCGCCCTGCGAGAAGCCCGCACCGACGCGAAGGCAGTCCGCGACGGTGGCCGGGTTGGTCACGGCGGTCATCGCCGCACCTGCCGGTTGCCGGTGGTGGTGGAGGTCTTCATGATCGCTGACCTTTCGTTCGGATTGCTGTGCCGTTGATCAAAGACGTACCCAACGGCTTCCGGTCCGGAACGTGATTGATCATGCGCTCCACCTGCGGGGGGATCCCAGGGCCGCTCGGCCCTAGCACACGGGACCTTGATCAGGTCCTTTTCCACAGGCGGGCCGGCTGTCCACAGGCCGCCGTCGGCGGGTGGCGGACGCCGGGCGGTGACGGCCAGGCTCGGTGCCGAGTCGACTCGCGAACCCAACCCGATCTCCCCCTGGAGGGACGATGTTCGACACCTACGTCACGATCGTGGGCAACGTGCTCACGACCCCCGAGTGGCGGCGCACGACGCAGAGTCAGACTCTGGTCGCCAACTTCAAGGTGGCCTCCACCGCCCGCCGGCTCGACCGCGACAGCGGCCGCTGGGTGGACGGCAACAGCCTGCGCGTCCGGGTCAACTGCTGGCGCAAGCTGGCCGAGGGCGTCGCCGCCTCGGTGATGGTCGGCGACCCGGTGATCGTCTGCGGGCGCCTCTACACCCGCGACTGGACCGACGACGCCGGCAACCACCGCACGCTCTACGAGCTGGAGGCCGTCGCGGTGGGGCACGACCTGTCCCGGGGTCGGGGCCGGTTCCTGCGCAACCGCCCGACGACGGCGACGAGCGCCGTGGAGGACGCCGAGACCGAGCACCGCGTGCACGGCGAAGCGACCGAGCCGGTCCCGACCGGCGAGGCGCCCGCCGTGCTCGACGACCGGCCGCTCGACGACGAGTTCGAGCTGCCCGGGTTCGCGTCCCGGCGGCGGCCGGCTCCGCTCGGCCTCAGCTCGGCGGGTGGTCCGGGTTCCGGTCCGGGCGGCGTCGACCCGGGCGACGCGGAGGCGGGGGAATCGGGCCTGGGGGGCTCGGGCCTGGGTGGCGCGGGCCTAGTGGACTCGGGCCTGGGTGGCGCGGGCCTGGGTGATTCGGGTCGGGGCGGCACGGGCCCGGAGGGTGCGGGCTTCAGCGGCTTCGACCCGAGGGCGGTGGCAATCGACGGCGCGGGCGAGGTGAGCCCCGGTCTGGAGGATGAGTCGCGCCCAAAGCGGGACGCGGCGGAGGCCGGTGACCCGGGGCCCGGTGAGGTGCTGTCGACCGGTGGCCCGGAGCCGGAGGGTGCTCCGGAGGCTGGGGCGGCGGGTGCCGGTCGGGGACGGCGGGGCCGGGGGCGGGTGCCGACGCCCGCCTGAGCCGCCGCCGGTTCGACGCTCGACCGGTTGAGCGACGGGGGCGGGGGTGGCGGTCGCCCGAGGACCGTCACCCCGCGGGTCGGTGGCCCAGATCGGATACGGATGAGCGGCAGCCGCGCCGGCGTGTCGAGTCGGTGAGCCGTATCCGATCATGACCGCCTCGGGTCCCGCGATCGTGGCCGCCGGCGGCGGGCGGGGGCGGGGCGAAGGCTCCGTTAGGCTGGCCGGCCGGAGGTGATGGCCGGTGCGGCAGGCGACGCCGGTGGCGACAGCGGCGGGCCTCGTCGCGGGTTACGCGTTGGACGCGCTGTTCGGTGACCCACGCCGGTGGCATCCGGTGGCCGGCTTCGGCCGCGCGGCCGGGGCCCTCGAGCGGCGGGTGTACCGACCTGACCGGGCCGCCGGCGCGGCGTACACGGCGGTGGCGGTGGGCGTTCCGGTGCTGCTGGGCGTGGCCGCCACGGCCGCCACCCGGCACCGGCCGCTGGCTCGCGCGGCGGTGGTGGCCGCCGGCACGTGGACGGTGCTCGGCGGTCGGACGCTGCGGCACGAGGCCGAGGTGATGGGCCGGGCGCTGCGTGACGGGGACCTGCCGGCGGCCCGGCAGCGCCTCGGCCACCTCTGCGGGCGGGACCCGTCCGCGCTGGAGGAGCCTGAGCTGGCGCGCGCCACCGTCGAGTCCGTCGCCGAGAACACCTCCGACGCGGTCGTCGCCCCGCTGTTCTGGGGGGCGTTCGCCGGCCTGCCCGGGTTGCTGGGCTACCGCGCGGCGAACACCCTCGACGCGATGGTGGGCCATCGGTCGCCCCGGTACGCCCGGTTCGGCACGCCCGCCGCCCGCCTCGACGACCTGCTCAACCTCGTCCCGTCCCGGCTGACCGGGCTGTTGACGATCGCCGCCGCGCCGGTCGCGAAGGGCGACCGGGAACGCGCCCTGCGGGTCTGGCGACGGGATCGCAACGACCATCCCAGCCCCAACGCGGGGCAGTGCGAGGCGGCCATGGCCGGTGCGCTCGGGGTGCGGCTCGGTGGCCGCAACGTCTACTTCGGCCGGTCCGAGGTCCGCCCCTTCCTTGGGGACGGGCCCCGCCCCGAGGCCCGGCACCTTCCCCGGGCCGCCCGGATCTCCGGCGCGGTCGGGCTCGCCGCGCTGGGCCTCGCCGCGGCGCACCCGCTGACCGTCGGCCGGCTGCTGCGGGCGGCCGGGCGCCGCGCGGCGGCGGTGCTGGGCGGCCGGCACCGGGCGGCGGTGCTGAGCGTCGGAGCCCGGAGGGGGGCGGTGCGGGGAGTCGGGCGACCGGCTGCCGGCGGTGCCCGGGCCGGGCTCGGAACCGCCCGTCGGGTCGGTCGCGGAAGCGTCGGCGGGAGTGGGCGGTGAGCGGCGGGCTGCTGGTCGCGGGCACCACCTCGGACGCGGGAAAGAGCGTGCTCACCGCCGGCATCTGCCGCTGGCTGCACCGGCGCGGCGTGAAGGTGGCGCCGTTCAAGGCGCAGAACATGTCCAACAACTCGGCCGTGGTGGTCGGCCACGACGGGCGCGGCGGTGAGATCGGGCGGGCCCAGGCGATGCAGGCAGCCGCCTGCGGCCTCGCGCCCGACCTGCGGTTCAATCCGGTGCTGCTCAAGCCGGGCAGCGACCTGGCCAGCCAGGTGGTGCTGCTCGGGGAGGCGGTCGACACGATCACCGCCGACACGTTCCGGCACCTGCGGCCACGGCTGGCCGAGACCGCGTACGCGGCGCTGACCGAACTGCGGGCGGCGTACGACGTGGTGATCTGCGAGGGGGCGGGCAGCCCGGCGGAGATCAACCTGAGGGCGGGCGACTACGTCAACATGGGGCTCGCGCGGCACGCCGACCTGCCCGCGATCGTGGTGGGCGACATCGACCGGGGCGGCGTGTTCGCCGCCATGTTCGGCACCGTCGCCCTGCTGGAGCCCGCCGACCAGGCGCTGGTCGCCGGGTTCGTCGTCAACAAGTTCCGAGGCGACCTCGGCCTGCTCCGGCCCGGGCTGGACATGCTGCGTCAGGTCACCGGCCGGCCCACGTACGGGGTGCTGCCCTGGTCGCTCGACCTGTGGCTCGACGCGGAGGACTCGCTCGCCTACGGGCGGGTGCTGGGCCGGCCCGCCGGCCCGTGCGGCACCGAATGGCTGGACGTGGCCGTGGTCCGGCTGCCCCGGATCAGCAACGCCACGGATGTCGAGGCACTGGCCACCGAGCCGGGCGTGCGGGTGCGGCTCACCGTCGAACCGGCCGAACTCGCCGCCGCCGACCTGGTCGTGCTGCCCGGTTCGAAGTCGACCGTGGCGGATCTGGCCTGGCTGCGGGAGACCGGCCTCGCCGACGCGGTGCTGGCGCACGCCGCCGCCGGTCGCCCGCTGCTCGGCATCTGCGGTGGGTTCCAGATGCTGGCCCGGGCGATCCACGACCCGGTGGAGAGCCGCCGGGGCAGCGTGCCCGGCCTCGGCCTGCTCCCGGTCGAGGTCACCTTCGACCCCCGCAAGACCGTGCGGCAGTCGGCCGGCACGGCGTGGGGGGACGTTCCGGTGCGCGGCTACGAGATCCACCACGGGTACGTCTCGTCCGCCGCCGCCGACCTCACGCCGCTGCTCGCGGACGACGGTGGCACCGGTGAGGGTGCGGTCGCCGGCGCCGTGTACGGGACGCACTGGCACGGCGCCTTCGAGTCGGACGCGTTCCGCCGTCGCTTCCTGGCCGAGGTCGCCCGGCAGGCCGGGCGGGGCGGCTTCCGGGTCGCCCCGGACACCTCCTTCGCGGCCGCCCGCGAGCGCTCCCTGGACCTGCTCGGCGACCTGGTCGAGGAGCACCTGGACACCGACGCGCTCTGGCGGCTCATCGAGTCCGGCCCACCCGCCGATCTCCCGTTCATCCCCCCGGGCGCCCCACCGGCCTGACCGAACGGCCCCTGCCCCACACGCGCGATGCCCGCGCCGCCCGCCGCGATCATGCACTTGCTACCGGACAAATACCTGCGAAATGGGCATTTCGCGGGTCGACAGTGCAAGATCGCGGAAACCGTCAGGGATCAGAGGCGGACGTCGGCGGGGCGGTCGGACATCGGCAGGCCCGCCTCCCGCCACGCGTCCACGCCGCCGATCACGTCGGTGGCCCGGTGCAGGCCGAGCGCCCGCAGGCTGGCGACGGCGAGGCTGGAGCTGTAGCCCTGGCGGCACATGACAACGATCTTCAGGTCGTACCCGGTGGCCTCGGGAATGCGCCAGGCACTGGCCGGATCCAGCCGCCACTCCAGCACGGTACGGTCGATGACGATGGCGCCGGGCAGCTCACCCTGCTCCTGCCGCTGCCGCTCGGTGCGGGTGTCGATCAGCAACGCCCCGGTGCGGACCGCCTCGACCGCCTGATGCGGGGTGAGCCGGCGCACTCCGGCGCGAGCCTGTTCCAGCAGGGCGTCGACGCCCGGACTCATCACGCTGTGGGACACGAGCCGATCATGCCGCTCCGCCGGGCCTTCCGGCGGTCGAACGGCCCGGCCGACACCACGACCGCCCGAACGGGCGACGGGCCCCGGGACGGCTCCACCGCGGCGCCCGCACCGGAGGGGCGAGGGCTCCGGTGCCGGCCCACCGCCGCGCGGCACCGGCCGGGCGACCTGCCCGCCGGACGCCACCGCGCCGCCCGCTACCGTCGGCGGGTGGTGGTGGCGGTGCTGGAGGCGTACGCCCAACTGGCGCAACGGGTCCGGGCGGCGCCGGCGCGGTTGGGGCGGACCCGGCTGGTGGCCGTCGACGGGCCCAGCGGCGCGGGCAAGAGCTGGTTCGCGGCGCGGCTCGCGGACGCCCTCGCGGCGCTGCCGGGCGGTGCCCGGCCGCCGGTGGTGCACACCGACGACCTGCTCGACGGCTGGGACGACCAGCTCACCTTCTGGACCCGGCTGGAGGAGTGCGTGCTGGCGCCGGTGCGGGCCGGGCGGCCGGGGGCGTACCGGCGGTACAGCTGGGTGCGGCGGGCGTTCCTGCCCCGGCCGGTGCCGGTGCCGGCGGCGCCGGTCCTCCTGGTGGAGGGGGTGAGCGCCGCGCGCGCGGCGGCCGGCCGGGACCTCAGTCTCGCCGTGTTCGTCACCGCCCCGCCGGAACTGCGGCTCACCCGGGCGGTCGCCCGGGACGGGCCGGGCATCCTGCCGGAGCTGCGTCGCTGGCACGCGGGCGAGCGGGCCCACTTCGCCGCCGACCGCACCGAGGAGCGGGCGGACCTGGTGGTCGACGGGGCGCCGGACCTGCCCCACGACACCCGCCGCTACTACGTGCGTCGGGCGTGAGGCGCGGTCCGGGCATGGACCTCTGCCGCGGCCTGCGGCACGATGCGGGGCAGGTTTGGTACGGGGGAAGGGATTCCGATGACGGCAGGCGAGGCACCGGCGCGGCGGCGGATCACGCTGACCGGCATCAGCTCACGGGCCTGGGAACACCCCGCCGACCGGGGCGCCCTGGTCGCGCTCCGCGAGCTGCGCGGGTTCGACGAGGTGATCCGCGCGTTCTTCGGCATGTGGAACGAGCGTGCCTTCCGGCTCTCGTTCCTGGCCGCCGGCATCCGGGTGGACCACCGGCAGTACCCGGCGGTGTACCAGCGGTACGCGGAGGCGGCCGCCGCGCTCGACGTGGCCGAGCTGCCCGAGCTGTACGTGATCCAGTCGCCGTGGTTGGCGGCGGAGGCGATCGGGCTGGAACGGCCGTTCGTCGTGCTCAACTCCGCGTGCGTCAAGCAGCTCGACGACGACGAGCTGCGCTGCCTCCTCGGCCACGAGTTGGGGCACGTGGGCAGCGGGCATGCGGTGTACAAGACCATGCTGATGATCCTCACCCGCTGGGCGGCCAACCTGAGCTGGTTGCCGGTCGGGGCGTTGGCGCTGCGGGCCATCATCGCCGCGATGCATGAGTGGTGGCGTAAGGCGGAGCTCTCCGCCGACCGGGCCGGCCTGCTCGCCGGGCAGGATCCGGCCGCCGCGCTGCGGCTGCTGATGAAGCTCGCCGGTGGCGGTGACCTGTCGCAGGTCGACACCGCCGCCTTCCTCGAACAGGCCACCGAGTACGCGGGCGGCGGCGACCTGCGGGACAGCCTGCACAAGATCCGGATGACGGCGTGGAGCAGCCATCCGGTGCCGGTGGCCCGGGCCGCGCAGCTGCGCCGGTGGGTCGACTCCGGGGCGTACGGACGGGTGCTGGCCGGGGACTATCCGCGTCGCGCCGACGACGCCACCGCCAGCGTCTCGGAGGAGATCAGGGCGGCCGCCGAGTCGTACCGCGAGGATTTCGGTCGGTCCACCGACCCGCTGGTCGGGCTGCTGCGCCGGCTCGGCGACGGTGCCGGCGACGTCGGCGAACGGGTCGGCGGCTCGGCGAGCCGGGTCCGCAGCTGGATGGGCGCGGCGGAGGCCGCCGCCCGGGCCCGGTACGCCGGCCGGGGCGCGGGTGCCGGCGGCGACCACGCTCCGGCCGGAGCCGCCGACGACGGCTCGGGCGGTGCGCCCCGGTAAGGGCGGCATACGATGCCGGTCATGACCACACCGATCATGTCCGAGTCCGACCTGCGGGCCGCCGTCGAGCGGGAACTGCCCGGCGTCCGCGCCGACCTCGAGCGCCTCGTCCGCATCCCGGGCATCGCGTTCGAGGGCTTCGACCACTCGCACGTGGAGCGCTCCGCCGAGGCGGTCGCCGAGCTGCTGCGCGGCTGCGGCCTCGACGTCAAGATCGTGCGCTCCGGCGGCCAGCCGGCCGTGATCGGGAAGCGGGCCGCCCCGCCCGGCGCGCCGACGGTGCTGCTGTACGCGCACCACGACGTGCAGCCGGTGGGCGACCGGTCGCTGTGGGAGTCGGACCCGTTCGAGCCGGTGGAGCGCGACGGCCGCCTCTACGGGCGCGGCGCCGCCGACGACAAGGCCGGCATCATGGCGCACGTCGCGGCGCTGCGCGCGTTCGGCGACGCGCTGCCGGTCGGCGTCGTGCTGTTCATCGAGGGCGAGGAGGAGTACGGCTCGGACTCGCTGGAGGCGCTGCTGGCCGAGCACCGCGACGAGATCGCCTCGGACGTCATCGTGATCGCCGACTCCGGCAACTGGGACATCGGCGTACCGGCGCTGACCACCTCGCTGCGCGGCATCGTGAACTGCTTCGTCGAGGTCCGCACGCTGGACCACGCCGTGCACAGCGGAATGTTCGGCGGCGCTGTGCCGGACGCGCTGACCACGCTGGTCCGGCTCCTCGCGACCCTGCACGACGATGCGGGTGACGTCGCGGTCGACGGGCTGGTCGGCCGCGAGGGCGCGGTCGTGGACTACCCGGAGGACCGGATTCGGGCCGAGGCGGGCCTCGCGGAGGGCGTGCAGTTCATCGGCACCGGCCGGATCACCGACCGGCTCTGGAGCAAGCCGGCCCTGGCCGTGCTGGGCATCGACGCGCCGGCCACCGGGGAGGCCCCGAACGCCCTGGTCCCGGCCGCCAAGGCCAAGCTCAGCGTGCGGCTCGCGCCGGGCGACGACCCCAAGCGGGCGTACGCGGCCCTGCGCGCCCACCTGGAGAAGCACGCCCCGTGGGGCGCGCGGGTGACGGTCACCTTCGAGCACGACGGCGACCCGTGCGTCATCGACGCCTCGGGTCCGATGTTCGACGCGGCCCGCTCGGCGTTCCGCACCGCCTGGGACGGCACCGACCCGGTCGACATCGGGGTCGGCGGTTCGATCCCGTTCATCGCCACGTTCCAGGAGATGTTCCCGCAGGCCGCGATCCTGGTGACCGGTGTGGAGGACCCGCACGCCCGGGCGCACGGCCCGAACGAGAGCCTGCACCTGGGCGAGTTCGCGCGGGTGTGCCTGGCGGAGGCGCTGCTGCTGCGCAACGTGGCCGGAACCGCCCGCGGGTGACGCTGGTGTCGGAACCGTAACTTCCTGGTTCATCTGGGAGTTTGCGGTGTGTCGGGCGCGGGGCTGTTATAGCCTTTCGTACATGAGTACGAACGAGGTGATGGCCCGCCTGGAGGCCGCCGTCAGCGCTCTGGGGGACGTCGACGTCTCCGCGTGGCCCGAGGACACGCTCAAGGAACAGCTCGGTGAGCTCTCCGCCGCCCTGGTCGCGCTCGACTCGATGCTCTCCCGGGTCGCCGACGAGGTGCGTGCCCGTGGCCTGCGCATCGAGGAGCCCGTCTCGGCGTGAGCGGGGGGAGCGGGGGGAGCGGAAGCTTCGATCGGCGGCCCGGCACGGCAATGCCGGGGCGGTGTCGGGGGTGGCTGGCAGGATGGGGCCGTGCGGTTCCTGGACCTGGCAGCCACCTCCGCCGGCGTCGCCGCGACCAGTGGTCGCCGGGCCAAGGTGGAGTTGCTCGCCGACGCCCTGCGCCGCCTCGATCCCGACGAGGTGGCGGCGGGCTCCGGCTACCTGGCTGGTGAGTTGCGGCAGCGGCAGACGGGTGTGGGCTGGGCCAGCCTGCGTGACCTGCCGCCGCCGGCCGAGACCCCGACGCTGACCGTGGCCGCGGTGGACGCGGCGATCGAGGACATCGCCGCGGTCCGCGGGGCGGGTTCCCAGGCGCGCCGCCGGGCGCTGCTGCACCGGCTCTACGCCGCGGCCACGGCCTCCGAGCAGCGGCTGCTGACCGGGCTGCTCAGCGGCGAGCTGCGGCAGGGCGCCCAGGCCGGCCTGCTCGCCGACGCGATCGCCCGAGCGGCCGACGTGCCCGTGGCCGCTGTCCGGCGGGCCCTGCTGCTGGCCGGGGACCTGCGGTCGGTGGCGGTGGCCGCCTGCGGCGGCGGTGCGCCGGCGCTGGCCGCGTTCGGTCTCCAGGTGGGGCGGCCGTTGGCGCCGATGCTGGCGCAGAGCGCGCCGTCGGTCGACGAGGCGCTCGCCGCGACCGGCGTACCCGCCGTGGTCGACGTCAAGCTCGACGGCATCCGCATCCAGGTGCACCGCTCCGGGCCGGACATCGCCGTCTTCAGCCGCAGCCTGGACGACATCACCGCCCGGGTGCCGGAGGTGGTCGCCGCCGTGCGCGCGCTGCCCGCCCGCGAGCTGGTGCTCGACGGCGAGGCCCTGGGCGTGGACGCCACCGGGCGGCCACTGCCGTTCCAGGAGACGTCCGCCCGCGCGGCGCGCCGCACCACGCCCAGCACCGCCGGCGGCAGCCCGGTCGCCCCGGCGGTGCTCGCCGCCGCCCGCACCACCGGCGAGGCGGTGCTCACGCCGTACTTCTTCGACCTGCTGCACCTCGACGGCGAGGATCTGATCGACCGGCCCGGCCGGGAGCGGTGGGCGGCGCTGGCCGGCGCGGTCGACCAGCAGCTACTGGTGGGGCGGCTGGAGGTCGACGGCCCGGAGGCGGCGGGGGAGGCGTTCGCCGCCGCCATCGGGGCCGGCCAGGAGGGCGTCGTGGTCAAGTCGCCCGAGGCGCCGTACGACGCCGGCCGGCGCGGCTCCGCCTGGGTCAAGGTCAAGCCCCGGCACACCCTTGACCTGGTGGTCCTCGCCGTCGAGTGGGGCAGCGGGCGGCGCCAGGGCTGGCTGTCGAACCTGCACCTCGGCGCGCGCGACCCGCGCACCGGTGAGTTCGTCATGCTCGGCAAGACCTTCAAGGGGCTCACCGACGAGGTGCTGCGCTGGCAGACCGAGCGGTTCCTGGAGTTGGCGGTGGAGAAGGGCGACTGGGTGGTGCGGGTACGCCCCGAGCAGGTGGTGGAGATCGCCTTCGACGGCGTGCAGACCAGTTCCCGCTACCCGGGCGGGATGGCGTTGCGGTTCGCCCGCGTCGTGCGCTACCGGGACGACAAGACCGCCGCCGAGGCGGACACGATCGACGCGGTCCGGGCGATCCACGCCGGCCGTCGCGTCGGCTGAGCGGGGCTCAGGCGGGAGCGGGCTCGGCCGCGCGGTCGGTGGGTCGGCGCCGCACCACGCCGGCCCGCCGCTGGGCCTCCCGGCGGGCGAAGTAGCCGTAGCCGACCAGGGTCATCCCGGCGAAGATCCACCACTGCACGACGTAGCCGAGGTTCTGCCAGTTGTTCGCGTGCCCGACCGGGATCGGCCGGAAGACCGGGTCGGCCGCCGGGGACTGCTCGTCGAGCAGCACGTACCCCCCGTAGACGGGGTAGGGCAGCTCGGCGGCCAGCCGGGTCAGCCCGATGCGGCGGGTCTCCAGCTTGCCGTCGCGACGGGAGACCGGGAGCGAACCGCTCTCACCGGGGCGGATCCGCCCGGTCACGGTCACCTCGCCGGCGGGGGTCGCGGGCACCACCGGCTGGGCGGTGGCGTCCCCACCCGGGGCCGGCGGGATCCAGCCCCGGTCCACCAGCACGGCGGTGCCGTCGGCGAGGAGCAGCGGCGTCAGCACCTCGAAGCCGACCGTACGGTCCATCGAGCGGCCGCGGACCAGCACCAGGTTCGAGGTGTCGTACCGGCCGGTGACGGTGACCTTCGTCCAGGTCTTCTCCTCGACGGGGGCCGGCCCGACGGTGCCCGCGCCCCCGGCCGGGGCCGCCAGCGCGTCGCGCAGCGGCACCGGGGACATCCGCGCGCCCGCGTCGATCCGCTCGTTGATCTCGCTGCGCTCGTGGTAGCGGTCGAGCTGCCAGTTGCCCAGCAGCACCATCGCCGCCGCCGCGACCAGCGTCAGCGCGAGCGCGCCCAGCCAGCGCGGCGTCAGCAGGAACCGGTACACGACCACGAGGTTACCCCGGTGACCGGAGCCCGCCGGCGCCGACGCTCCCGCCAGGAGACCGCGCTCACCGGGCGTCCGCGGCAACGCCGGGCGCCCGGTCCGCACCGGCGACCGGCCGCGTCCGACGGTGCCGGCGATGGCCCGCACGTCGGCGCCCGGCTCGGTGCCGCCCGCCTGTCGATCGCTTCCGCTATCGTCACGCGGGCGGACCGCGCCGCCGGTTCCACCCCTACCCGCCGCCGCCCGCGAAGGAGTCGATGATGACCGTCGTGCCGCGCCTCGTGCTCAGCGCGCCCTCCTCCGGGCATGGGACGAACATGCTGGCGATCGGGCTGCTCGCCGCGCTCGCCGAGCGGGACACGGCGGTCGCCGGTTTCAAGGTCGGGCCGGACCGGGTCGACGCCGCGTACCTCGGGCTCGCCGCCGGCCGGCCGGGGCGCACGCTTGATCCGCGCCTCGTCGGCTCCGAGCGGATCGTCCCGCTGTTCGCGCACGGTGCGGCCGGCGCCGGGCTCGCGGTGGTGCAGGGCAGCATGGGGCTGTACGACTCGCTGACCGGCCATCCCGAGACCGAGTCGACGGCGGCGGTCGCCACGGCGCTGCGCAGCCCGGTCGTGCTGGTGGTCGACGTGGCCTCGATGGGCCAGTCGGTGGCCGCCCTGGTGCACGGCTTCCGGGCGTACGACGAGCAGCTCTGGCTGGGCGGCGTGATCCTGAACCGGGTCGCCTCCGGCCGGCACGAGGCGCTGCTGCGGGAGGCGCTCGACGACGTCGGCGTCCCGGTGTACGGCGCGCTGCGCCGGCAGGATCTGCCGCCGGTGCTGCCGGCCCGCCGGCACGGCGTGGTCCCGGTGGTCGGCGGCTCCGCCGAGGCGGAGCGGGCGGTGCGCCGGCTCGGTGAGGCGGTCGCGGCGACGGTCGACCTGGAGCGGCTGCTCGGCCTCGCCCGGTCCGCGCCGGAGCTGACCGCGGAGCCGTGGTCCCCCGGGGCCGGGTCGGCCGACGGCCAGGAGGCCCCGCCGGCCGGTGAGCGCCCGCTGATCGCGGTCGCCGGGGCGGCCGGCGGCAGCTACAGCTACGCCGAGACGCAGGAGGCGCTGCGCGCCGCCGGGGCCGAGGTGGTGGCGTTCGACCCGTTGCACGACGAGACGCTGCCGGCCGGGGTCCGGGCGCTGGTCATCGGCGGCGGCCTGCCCGAGTCGTACGCGGACCAGCTCTCGGCCAACCGCCGGCTCTGCATCTCGGTGGCCGAGCTGGCCCGCACCGGCAGCCCCGTGCTCGCCGAGGGTGCCGGCCTGCTCTGGCTGGCCCGGGAACTGGACGGGCTGCCGATGTGCGGGGTGCTGGACGCGGTCGCCAGCAGCCGGGACGGCCTCGTCGTGGGATACCGCACCGCGACCGCCGCCACCGACAGCGTGGTCGCGCCGGCCGGCACCACGGTGACCGGGCACAAGGAGCACCGGGCGGTGCTCGCGCCCCGGGCGGGGCAGCGGCCGGCGTGGACCTGGGAGGGCGGCGCGCCCGAGGGTTTCGTCTGGCGCGGTGTGCACGCCTCGCAGCTCACCCTGCACTGGGCCGCGCAGCCGACGCTGGCCGCCCGGCTGGTGGCCGCGGCCGCCCGGGCGGAGTCCACGACGCCCCAACCCGGCGGCGTCCCCGCCTGACCGATGGGCGAGAGCGGGCGGGCCGGGTCAGCCGACGATGGCGTCGGAGGGTGGGGTGAAGTCGCGCTTGGGTTTGTCCTTCAGGGCGTCGCGCAGCGTGTTCGCCACCGCCTGGATCGGGACCTGTGACTGGCCGTCGCCGACCGCGTTGAACGGGTTGTCCGGGTCCGCGATGAAGCTCGCCGCGGCGAGTTCGGGGGTGAATCCCACGAACCAGGCCGACCGGGTGCTGTCCGTCGTACCGGTCTTGCCGGCGACCGGGCGACCCACGGTGCCGCGCACGCTGTCGGCGGTCGACCAGCCCCCGCAGCTTCCCTTCGCCGGTGTGTCCCCGGTGGGGCAGCGGGCGGCGTCGGTGGCGGCCCGGGCCGCGTCGGCGCTGACCACCTGGCGGCAGCGGGGCTTGGCGACCTCCCGCTCGATCCCGGACGCCGTCCGGTACATCGTCGGGGTGCCGTCCCGGTTGTAGATGGCCTGCACCGGGATCGCCTCGCAGTACCGGCCCTCGGCCGCGACGGTGGCGTACGCGTTGGCCATCTCCAGCGGCGTGGCGTCGGAGACGCCCAGCGTGAACGCACCCCACTTCTTCGCGTTCGCCGGGGACGCCTGCTCCCGGTCCACGTCGGTACGCCAGCGCAGGCCGAGCTGCTCGGCGAGGCGTACCGCCTTGTCCGCGCCGACCCGCTCCTCCAGCCAGACGAAGTACGTGTTCACCGACTTGCCGAAGCCGGACCACATGGTCTGCGTGCCGGACATGGCCCCGCTGGCGTTCGACGGCGCCCAGCCGTCGTAGACCGACGACTGGTACCGGTGCGGCGCGTTGAACGTCGTGTTCAACGTCATGCCGTTGTCGAGCGCGGCCAGCATCGGGAACATCTTGAACGTCGAACCCGCCTGATAGCCGGGCAGGTCACCGCCGCCGAGCAGGGGCGCGACGGTGTTCGGGTAGGTGGCCTTGACCTTCGGCCCGGCCTCCGGGTTGCCGCTCGGCCCGTTCTCGCTCAGGTCGAGGGAGTAGCGGCGGTTCACCGCCATCCCCTTCACCCGGCCGGTGCCCGGCTCGGTCACCACGATGCCGTTGGCGAACGGGCTGCCGATGTTCTCCTCGGCGCCGACGTTCTTCTCGGCCGCCTCCTGGATCTTCGGGTCGATGCTGAGCACGATCCGGTACCCGCCGCGGCGCAGCTTGTCCATCCGCTCCAGCCGGTTGGCGCCGAACGCGGGCTGGGCGCTCCACCAGTTCTTCACGTAGTCGCAGATGAAGCCCCAGCTGTTCCACTTGTCCGGCACGGAGGCGCAGTCGTTGGAGGGGTAGCTCAGCTTCAGCCGGATCGGCTCGGACTTCGCCGCCCGCGTGGAGTCGGGGGAGAGGTAGCCGAGCTGGGTCATCCGGTCCAGCACGTAGTTGCGGCGGGCCGTGGCCTCTTTCTGATCTGAGCTGGCCGGGTCGTACTGGGACGGCGACTTGACCAGACCGGCGAGGGTGGCGGCCTCGACGGGCGTCAGCTCCTTCGGGGTCTTGGAGAAGAAGATCTCGGCGGCGGCGTAGATGCCGTAGGCGCGGTGCCCGAAGTACGCGGAGTTGAGGTAGCGCTCCAGGATCTGCTCCTTGCTGAGCTCCTTCTCCAGGTCCAGGGCCATCCGCATCTCCCGGATCTTGCGGACGCTGGTCTGCTGGGTCGCCTCCTGCACCTCCTCCGGGGTCGTCGCGCTGTCCCGCAGCGCCATCCGGACGTACTGCATGGTGAGCGTGGAGGCGCCCTGGGAGACGCCGCTGGAGCGGGCGTTGGCGACGAACGCCCGCGCGACGCCCTTCGGGTCGACGCCGTGGTGCTGCCAGAAGCGGGTGTCCTCGGCGGCCACGATCGCCTGCTGCATGTTCGGCGAGATGTCGGCGAGCTTCGTGTACTGCCGGTACTCCTCGTAGAACATCGTCAACATCGTCTTGCCGTCCGGCGCGTACAGGTACGAGGTCTCGGCGGGCAGGGCGGTCGTGAGGATCTTCGTCTTGTGCTCCAGCGCGTGGGCGGTGACCTTGGCGCCGATGCCGGTGACGGCGGCGAGCGGATAGGCCACGGCGGCGACCACGACGCCGGCGATGAGCCCGGCGCGGAGGAGAGGGACGAGACGACCGGCGGAAGCAAGGGGTCGGTTGCTCACCCCGTCAAGTTATGACATTTCCGATTCACACCCGAGAAATATTCATAAACTGGCGGGCCCGTGATGCGGCCCACGTCGAGCGGCGCTGTCCCGCGCGCCGCCTTCCCGGCAGGATCGCGGTCATGCGTGGTCAGCCGATCGAGGCACCCCCCGGCGGCGTCCGCACCGTGACCGAGGTCGGGCTCGGCCGGCCGGCCGAGCCCGACCTCGGCCACCACGGGGACGCCGAGGCCACCCCCGGCCTGGTCGACCTGGCCGTGAACGTACGCCGGGCGCCGATGCCCGACTGGCTGGCCGACCCGATCACGGCCGCGCTCGGCGACCTGGCCGCGTACCCCGATCCCGGGCCGGCGCGGGCCGCGGTCGCTGCCCGGCACGGCCGCCCCCCGGCCGAGGTGCTGCTCACCGCCGGTGCCGCCGAGGCATTCGTGCTGATCGCTCAGGCGCTGCGCGAGGTCCGCCGCCCGGTGGTCGTGCACCCCCAGTTCACCGAGCCGGAGGCCGCCCTGCGGGCCGCCGGGCACCGGGTCGGGCGGGTGCTGCTCGACCCGGCCGACGGGTTCCGGCTCGACCCCGCCCGGATCCCGGAGGACGCCGACCTGGTCATGGTCGGCAACCCCACCAACCCGACCTCGGTGCTGCACCCGGCCGCCGACCTGGCCGCGCTGGCCAGCCCGGGCCGGGTTCTCGTCGTCGACGAGGCGTTCGCCGACACCACCACGGCGTCCGGGGCCGACGGCGAGCCGGAGTCCCTCGCCGGCCGCCGTGACCTGCCCGGCCTGCTGGTGGTCCGGAGCCTCACCAAGACCTGGGGGCTGGCCGGGCTGCGGGTCGGCTACCTGCTCGGCGAGGCCGCCCTGCTGGACCGGCTGGCCGCCGTGCAGCCGCTGTGGGCGGTCTCCACCCCCGCCCTCGCGGCCGCCGCGGCCTGCGCCGGGTCGCAGGCGGTCGAGGCCGAGCGCGCCATCGCCGACCGCCTCGCCGCCGACCGCGACCACCTGGTGGCGCGCCTGGCCGCCGTTCCCGGTGTACGCGTCGCCGGCCGGCCCGCCAGCGCCTTCGTGCTGATCCACCTGGCCGGCGCCGACGCGGTGCGGCTGGCCCTGCGCGAGCGCGGCTGGGCGGTCCGCCGCGGCGACACGTTCCCCGGTCTGGGACCGGACTGGCTGCGGATCGCCGTGCGCGACCCGGCGACGACCGACGCGTTCACCGAGGTGTTGGCGGAGATCCTGGAGGCATGATGCTGGAGACGACGACCGCTGCGATCGGGCCGCTCGACGAGCCGGCGATGGCCGCCGCGCGGGACCTGCAGAGCCGGCTGACCAAGCCGGCCGGCTCGCTGGGCGCCCTGGAGGAGCTCTCCGTACGCCTCGCCGGCCTGGCCGGCCACTGCCCGCCGCCGGTTCCCGAACGCGCCGCCGTGGCGATCTTCGCCGGCGACCACGGCGTGCACGCTCAGGGGGTGACGCCCTGGCCGCAGGAGGTCACCGCGCAGATGATCGCGAACTTCCTGGCCGGCGGCGCGGTGGTCAACGCGTTCGCCCGGCAGGCCGGCGCCTCGGTCGCCGTGGTGGACGTCGGGGTCGCGACCCCGCCGCTGGCCGGGCCCGCCCGGGACGTCGGGGCGCCCCGGCTGATCGAGGCCAACGTGCGGCGCGGCACCCGGGACCTGACCGTCACCGCGGCACTCACCCGCGACGAGGCCCGCGCCGCCGTCGAGGCCGGCATCCGGGTCGCCGGCGACCTGGTCGACGCCGGAGCCGGCATCCTGCTCACCGGGGACATGGGCATCGGCAACACCACGCCGGCCGCCGCCCTGGTCGCGGCGTTCGCCGGGGTCGATCCCGCCGAGGCGACCGGCCGGGGCACCGGGGTGGACGACCCGACGTACCGGCACAAGATCGAGGTGGTCCGGGCGGCGTTGCACCGGCACGACCCCGACCCGGCGGACCCGCTGGGCGTGCTGGCCGCGGTCGGCGGCCTGGAGCACGCGGCCCTGGCCGGGCTGATCCTGGGCGCCGCCGCCCGGCGCGTCCCGGTGCTGCTGGACGGGGTCATCGCCGGCTCGGCCGCGCTGGCCGCCGCGGCCTTCGCGCCGCACGCCACCGGAGCGATGGTCGCGGGACACCGCTCCGCCGAGCCGGGCGCCGCGGTCGCGCTGCGCCGGCTCGGGCTGACGCCGTTGATCGACCTCGGGCTGCGCCTCGGCGAGGGCACCGGCGCACTGCTCGCCCTGCCGGTGGTCACCGGCGCGGTGCGGGTGCTGCACGAGGTCGCCACGTTCGACTCGGCGGGAGTGGCCGAGAAGTGAGCGAGGGCGCCAACCCGTACCCGCTCGGCCTGCGCCTCGGGGGGCGGCGGGTGGTCGTGGTCGGCGGCGGCGCGGTCGCCACCCGCCGGGTGCCGGCGCTGCTCGACGCGGGCGCGGACGTCTTCCTGGTGGCGCCGGAGCTGACCCCGGCGTTGCGGGCCCATGCCGACGCCGGTCGGCTGCACTGGGCGCCGCGCCGGTTCGCCCCGGCCGACCTCGACGGCGCCTGGCTGGTGCAGGTGGCGGTCGACGACCGCCTGGCCGCGGCCTCGGTCAGCACGGCTGCGGCCGAGCGGAGGATCTTCTGCGTCCGGGCCGACGACCGGGTCGCCGCGACGGCGTGGACGCCGGCGGTCACCCGGCACGGTCCGGTAACGGTCGCGGTCCTCGGCGGCGGCGACCCGCGCCGCGCGATGACCGTCCGCGACGCGGTCCGCGACCTCCTCGGCGCACGGCAGGGTTCCGTCTTGACGCCCGCGGTAGAGCCCCGGGTTGACACCCCCGGCGGTCGGGTCGCCCTCGTGGGCGCCGGACCGGGCGACCCGGAGCTGATCACCGTCAAGGGCTGGCGGCTGCTCACCGAGGCGGACGTGGTCGTCGCCGACCGGCTGGTGCCCGGGCTGCTCCTGGACGAGCTGCGCCCCGACGTCGAGCTGGTCGACGCCGCCAAGATCCCGTACGGGCCGTCCCGGGCCCAGGAGGAGATCAACCGGATCCTGGTCGACCGGGCACGGGCCGGAAAGGTCGTGGTCCGGCTCAAGGGCGGCGACCCGTACGTCTTCGGCCGCGGTGGCGAGGAGCTGCTGGCCTGCGCCGAGGCGGGTGTGCCGGTGACGGTGGTGCCCGGGGTGACCAGCGCGATCGCGGTGCCGGCGGTGGCCGGCGTGCCGGTGACCCACCGCGGGGTGGCGCACGAGTTCACCGTGGTGTCCGGGCACCTCGCGCCGGACTCGCCGGACTCGCTGGTGCGCTGGGAGCACCTCGCCGGGCTGCGCGGCACGCTGGTGATCCTGATGGGGCTGAAGAACCTGCCGGCGATCGCCGCCACGCTGGTCGCGCACGGCCGCCCGGCGGAAACGCCGGCCGCGGTGGTGCAGGAGGGTACGACCGGCGCCCAGCGCACGCTCCACTCGACGCTGGGCGAGGTGGCGGCCGCCGTGGCCGAGGCCGGGCTGCGCCCGCCGGCGATCGTGGTGATCGGCGACGTGGTCGGCGCGCTCGGCTCGGCCGAGGACTTCGACACAGGCCCGGGGGCCCTTTGGAGGTGATGTCGCGAACGGATCGCTCCCCGATTCGTCGGCGACATCACCTCCAAAGGCGCTGCTCGGCGTACTCCGTCTCGCCGGGCGCCGGTCGGCTCACTGCTTGAGCATGTTGTCCAGCAGCAGCGCGCAGCGGACCAGACCGAGGTGGCTGTAGGCCTGCGGGTGGTTGCCCAGCCCGCGCTCGGCCAGCGGGTCGTACTGCTCGGGTAGCAGCCCGGTCGGCCCGGCGGTGTCGATCATCTGGGCGAACAGCTCCTCCGCGTCGGTGCGGCGGCCGGTGCGCAGGTACGCCTCGATCAGCCACGCCGTGCAGATGTGGAAGCCGCCCTCGCGGCCGGGCAGGCCGTCGTCCCAGTGGTAGCGGTAGACGACCGGGCCGCTGCGCAGGTCCGCCTCGATCTTGAGCACGGTCGACAGGAAGCGCGGGTCGTCGCCGGGGAGCAGGCCGGACAGCCCGATCCAGAGCGAGGACGCGTCGCTGTCCTCGTGCCCGTACGCGACGCTGTAGGCCTCGGCGTCCTCGTGCCAGCCGTACTCCAGGACGTTGGCGCCGATCCGGTCGCGCAGCTCGACCCACTCGGGCCGGTCCTCGCCGCCGTGCTGGCGTACGACGTGCAGCGCCCGGTCCACGGTCATCCAGCACATCACCTTCGAGAAGATGTGGTGCCGGGGCGGGAGGCGGGCCTCCCAGATGCCGTGGTCCGGCTCGTGCCAGCGCCGCCGGACCGCCTCGACCATGTTCTCCAGCACCCGCCACTCGTCGTCGCGGACCGAGCCGCGCGCGTCGGCGACGGCCGCGATCAGGTCGGCGATCGGGCCGAACACGTCGAGCTGGAGCTGGTGGTTGGCGAGGTTGCCGACCCGGACCGGCCGGGAGCCGGCGTACCCGGGGAGGGTGTCGATGACCGCCTCGGCGCCCAGTTCGTAGCCGTCGACGGTGTAGAGCGGGTGCAGCCGCTCCGGGTGCCCGCCGGTGCGCTCCACCACGCCGTCGATCCAGCGCAGCAGCCCTTCGGCCTCCTCCAGCGAGCCCAGGTCGACCAGGGCGCGGGCGGTGAGGGCGGCGTCGCGCAGCCAGCAGTAGCGGTAGTCCCAGTTGCGGACTCCGCCGAGCTCCTCGGGCAGCGAGGTGGTCGCGGCGGCCAGGATCGAGCCGGTCGGGGCGTGGCAGAGCCCGCGCAGGGTGAGCGCGCTGCGGGCGACCAGGTCCCGGGCGGTGCTCGGGAGTCGCAGCGAGGCGACCCAGTCCTTCCAGGGCTGCTCGGCGGCGGCCTGCCGCTCGTGGATCGGCAACCGGTGGTGCTCCAGGCTGTGCGTGCCGAAACGCATCTCCAGCACGATCTGCCCGCCGGCGGCGGCGAGGTCCACGACGGCCTTGGCGGTCTCGTACACGCCGTCGCCGGTGACCTCCCACTCGACGCCGGGAGAGTAGAGCGCGACCGGCTCGTTGGAGCCGAGCACCAGCAGGCCGTCGCCGAGCGGCTGCAGCTGCACGGCCACCTGGCCGAACTCGGGGCGGGGAGCGAACTCGAGGCGGACCCGGCTCCGGCCGGTGAGCACCCGGACGAGCGTCGAGTCGCCGCTGATGATCGCGGGGCCCTCCGGGGTGGTCTCGGTGGCCGGGATGTCGAGCCAGTCGGTCACGGTCAGGCCGGACCACCGGGTCTCCACGGTCATCGTGCCCGAGCGGTAGCGCTGCCCGAGCGGGATGCCACCGCGTTCCGGGGCGACGCTGAAGTAGCCGGCCGGGCTGCCGCCGACCAGGTCGGCGAAGATCGCCGCCGAGTCGGGCTTGGGGTTGCACAGCCAGGCGACCTTGGCCTCCGGGGTGAGCAGCGCGACGGTACGCCCGTTGGCCAGCATCGAGTGCCGCTCGATGGGTACCGCCCGCTCGCCGAAGAGCCAGTGCCGCCGGGTCTCCAGCAGCAGCCCGAGGGCCCGGGCCGCTTCGATCGGCTCGGCGACCCGGTACTGCGCCTTGGTCTCGCCCGGGCCGATCTTGATGCCGACGTCCGGCCCGGTCAGGTTGCCGAAGGCGTTCTCGTCGGTGACGTCGTCGCCGATGAACAGCACCGCGCTGGCGGAGAGCTGGGTGCGCAACTGGTCGACGGCGGTGCCCTTGTGGGTGGCGACCACCGACAGCTCGATGACCTCCTTGCCCTGGGTGACGGTCACGCCGTCCCAGGTCGCGGGGCCGCTGCGGACCGCCTCGATGCACGCCGCGGCGACCTGCGGATCGACCCCGCGGGTGTGCACGGCGACGCTGGCCGGCTTGCGCTCCAGGCGGACCCCCGGGTGGGTGCCGGCGATCTCGCGCAGGGCGTCGCGTAGCCGGGCGCGGACCGCGATCAGCTCGGGGGAGAGCCGCTCGACGAAGCCGATGTCGAACTCGGAGCCGTGGCTGCCGACCAGGTGCACCTCGCTGGGCAGCCGGGACAGGGCGGCCAGGTCGCGCAGCGCCCGGCCGGAGACCACCGCCACGGTGGTCTGCGGCAGCGCGGCGAGGGCGCGCACCGCGGCCACCGACTCGGGCAGCGGTACGGCCTTGCTCGGGTCCTCGACGATCGGCGCCAGGGTGCCGTCGTAGTCGCAGGCGACGAGGAGCTGCGGGACGCGGGCGATCCGGCCGATCGCGGCGCGCAGGTCGCGGTCGAGGGAGCCGGTGGGGGTTACGGTCTCGGCGGCAGCGTTCACGAGGCGTCCGCCTCGGGCACACCGAGCTCGGTGAGGAAGGACTTCGCCCAGTGCCCCACGTCATGGGTGCGCAGATGGCGTTGCATTGTCCGCATGCGGCGACGGGCCTCCGGCTTCTCCACGTGCACGGCCCGCAGCAAGGCGTCCTTGACCGCGTCCGGGTCGTGCGGGTTGCACAGGAACGCCTGGCGCAGCTCGGTGGCGGCGCCGGCGAACTCACTGAGCACGAGCGCGCCGCCCTGGTCGGCGCGCGATGCGACGTACTCCTTGGCCACCAGATTCATTCCGTCTCGCAGCGGGGTCACCATCATCACGTCGGCGGCGGCGTACATCGCGGCCAGCTCGGTGCGACTGTACGACTGATGCAGATAATGCACCGCGGGGACCCCGACCCTGCCGAATTCGCCATTAATCCGACCAACCTCGCGTTCGACCTTGACGCGAAGTGCCTGGTAGTGCTCTACGCGCTCCCGGCTCGGGGTCGCCACCTGCACCATAACCGCGTCCGGCACTGTCAACTTTCCGTCAGCCAGCAACTCGCGGAACGCCTTGAGCCGCAACTCGATGCCCTTGGTGTAGTCGAGCCGGTCGACGCCCAGGATGATCGTGCTCGGGTTGCCCAGCTCCTCGCGGATCTCCTTGGCCCGGGCCTGGATCGCCGGGTCCGCGGCGAGCCGCTCCATCTCCCGGGTGTCGATCGAGATGGGAAAGGCGCCCGCCTTCACCTGGCGGCCGTCGACCTGGATCATCTGCCCCTCGTAGCGCAGGCCGAGCAGGTGCCGGGCCAGCCGGACGAAGTTCTGCGCCGCCAGCCGCTGCTGGAAGCCCACCAGGTCCGCGCCGAGCAGCCCGCGGAGGATCTCCGTCCGGAAGGGCATCTGCATGAACAGCTCGATCGGCGGGAACGGGATGTGCAGGAAGAAGCCGATCCGCAGGTCCGGACGCAGCTCCCGGAGCATCGCCGGCACCAGCTGCAGCTGGTAGTCCTGCACCCAGACCGTGGCACCGTCGGCCGCGACGTCCGCCGCGGCCTCCGCGAACCGGGCGTTCACCAGGCGGTACGCCTCCCGCCACCGCCGCTTGTAGACCGGCGTCTCGACGGCGTCGTGATAGAGCGGCCAGATCGTCGCGTTCGACTGCCCCTCGTAGTAGCGCTCCAGCTCGTCCGCGCTCAGCGGCACCGGGTGCAGCCGGATCCCCTCCATGTCGAACGGCTCCGGCGCGGCGCCGGTGCCGCCGGCCCAGCCGACCCAGGTCCCCTGGTGCTCGGCGAGGACGGGATGCAATGCCGTGACGAGCCCGCCCGGGCTGCGTCGCCACTGCCGTCCCTCGGGTGTGCTCACCTCGTCGACCGGCAGTCGGTTGGCCACTACGACAAAGGAGCTACGGACGGTCACGTTCGGCCACCTCCGGGTGCTGACGAATCCACCGCAACGAGCGTACTGAGCGTAGCTGCGCCCTCTGGTGGCCCGTGCCGGAGTTACCTACCCGTCCCACCGCCGCCGAACCCCGGAACGTGATCTTGCCGACAACGGCTCGCCGGGCGCCCCTCAGGTGGGGTGATGTGGGCGGAGCACCGCGTACCTGTCAGGATTGACTGCGGCGTGTGCGCGGCCGGCTCCCGGCCGGTGGCGGCGGGCGGAGTCGCGGCCCGCGCGCCCGCGCGCCCGCAAGCCCGCGACCGCAGACCGACGGAGGTAGCCCGCACCGTGGCCCAGTTCATCTACGTCCTGGACAAGGCGCGCAAGGCGCACGGCGACAAGGTCGTGCTCGACAACGTGACGCTGAACTTCCTGCCGGGCGCCAAGATCGGTGTGGTCGGGCCGAACGGCGCCGGCAAGTCCAGCCTGCTCAAGATCATGGCAGGCTGGGACCAGCCGAGCAACGGCGAGGCGCGGCTGATGCCGGGCTACACGGTCGGCATGCTGGCCCAGGAGCCGCCGCTCAACGACGCGAAGACCGTGCTCGGCAACATCGAGGAGGCGGTCGCCGAGACCAAGGCGAAGCTGGAGCGGTTCAACAAGATCGCCGAGCAGATGGCGACCGACTACTCCGACGAGCTGATGGAGGAGATGGGCCGGCTCCAGGAGGAGCTGGACCACGCCGACGCGTGGGACATCGACTCCAAGCTCGAGCTGGCCATGGACGCGCTGCGCTGCCCGCCGCCGGACGCCGAGGTCACCCAGCTCTCCGGTGGTGAGCGTCGCCGGGTCGCGCTCTGCAAGCTCCTGCTGGAGACCCCGGACCTGCTGCTGCTCGACGAGCCGACCAACCACCTGGACGCGGAGAGCGTGCAGTGGCTGGAGCAGCACCTGGCGAAGTACGCCGGCACCGTCATCGCCATCACCCACGACCGGTACTTCCTGGACAACGTGGCCAACTGGATCCTGGAGCTGGACCGGGGCCGTGCCTTCCCGTACGAGGGCAACTACTCCACCTACCTGGAGAAGAAGGCCGCCCGGCTGGCCGTCGAGGGCCGCCGCGACGCCAAGCTGAAGAAGCGCCTCTCCGAGGAGCTGGAGTGGGTCCGCTCCAACGCCAAGGCCCGCCAGACCAAGTCCAAGGCCCGGCTCGACCGGTACGACGAGATGGCCGCCGAGGCGGAGAAGACCCGCAAGCTGGACTTCGAGGAGATCCAGATCCCGCCGGGCCCGCGGCTGGGCAACACGGTCATCGAGGTGCAGAACCTGACCAAGGCCTTCGGTGACCGGGTGCTTATCGAGGGCCTGAGCTTCTCGCTGCCGCGCAACGGCATCGTCGGCGTGATCGGCCCGAACGGCGTCGGCAAGACCACGCTGTTCAAGACGATCGTCGGGCTGGAGGAGCCGACCAGCGGCACGGTCCGCGTCGGCGACACGGTCTCGCTGTCGTACGTCGACCAGAGCCGGCAGGGCCTGGCCGGGGACAAGACGGTCTGGGAGGTCGTCTCCGACGGGCTGGACCACCTCATGGTGGGCAAGGTCGAGATGCCGTCGCGGGCGTACATCGCCGCGTTCGGCTTCAAGGGGCCGGACCAGCAGAAGCCGACCAAGGTGCTCTCCGGCGGCGAGCGCAACCGGCTCAACCTCGCGCTGACGTTGAAGATCGGCGGCAACGTGATCCTGCTCGACGAGCCGACCAACGACCTGGACGTGGAGACCCTCTCCAGCCTGGAGAACGCGCTGCTGGAGTTCCCCGGCTGCGCCGTGGTCATCTCCCACGACCGGATGTTCCTCGACCGGGTCGCCACGCACATCCTGGCCTGGGAGGGCGACGACCAGAACCCGGCGAAGTGGTTCTGGTTCGAGGGCAACTTCGAGGCGTACGAGAAGAACAAGATCGACCGCCTCGGCGCCGAGGCTGCCCGCCCGCACCGGGTGACCTACCGCAAGCTGACCCGGGACTGACCCGCCTTGGCTGACCGGTTCGTCTACCACTGCACGCTGCGGTGGTCCGACCTGGACGCGTACGGCCACGTCAACAACTCGCGCTTCCTCACCCTCTACGAGGAGGCGCGGGTGGCGTTGATGTTCGCCGGCGGCCGGGCGTGGGGAGTGGGCTCGTTCGCCGACGGCGTGGTGATCCGCCGGCACGAGGTCGACTACCTGCGGCCGGTCGACTACGCGCTCGGCCGGGCCACCGCGGAGGCCGCCCCGACCGTCCGGATCGAGCTGTGGGTGGCGGAGATCCGGGCCGGGGCCTTCACCGTCGCCTACGAGATGTACGACGGGGACGTCCTGGTCAGCAGGGCCCGCTCGGTCCTGGTGCCGTTCGACCTCACCCGGCAGCTGCCGCGCCGGTTGTCCCCGGAGGAGCGTGAGTTCCTGCGCACCTATGCCGTCGAGGACGGCCCGGCGTGACCGGCCCGGACGTCACGGGCCGCGGCACCGCCCGCCCGCCCGCCACCGGCCCGGATCACACCGCGCCGGGTGCCCCGGGCGGGCACGGGCTGAGCGGGGTCGCGGACGCCGGCGCGTTCCTGGCCCGGCTGGTCCGGCTGGACCGGGCGGCCCTGGTCCGGCTGCGGCCGGACGCGGCGTCGGGCCGTACCGTCCTCTGGGCCCGCCTGCCGTGGGGGGTGCTGGTGGCCCGCACGGTGGCCGGCACCGGCCCGGGCGACGTCACCGTGGCGGCCGGCGACCTGCTGGCGGAGCTGGCGGCGGAGAGCCGGGCGCTGCCCGCCCGCCGGGACGCGCGGTGGCGCTGGCCGCTCCCGCCGGCGGCCAGCCGGCAGGTGGAGACCCTGCCGGCCACCGAGGTCCGGCGGGTCGCCGAGGCCGCGGCGCAGGCCCTGCGCGACGCCTCCGCGCACGGCGTGGCGGGCCGGGCGGTCGGTCAGCGGATGCTGCGCGACGCCCTCCTCGACCACGTGCCGGTGGTGGTCACCCCGGACGACGCGCCCGGTACGCCGGTGGAGGTGCCCCAGCGGCTGGTCCAGGGGCTGGTGCGGATGGGCTTCCTCGGCGCGGACGAATCGGCCGAACGGGTCCAGGTACGCGCGGTCGGCCGATGGGTCGGCCTGGTCGGCCCGTACGGATCGGCATGGTCGCAGACAGCTACTGATCTTGCTGTCCGACCGACAGCCAGTCACCCGTTCGGATGACCCCCGATCATTCTTCTGTCCTGGGGCTGGCGTTGGGGGGATGCTTCCGCCCGGCTGTCCGGGTACCGTCCTTCCTCGGATCCAACGCACCGTAGGCGGCTGGATCCGCTGGGGAGTGAGGTGCGCGAGCGATGCCGTGGTGGTCATGGCGCCCCGGTCCCGCCAACGGCGGCGGTGAGCCGGACAGTCGTAGCGGGATCACAGTGGAAGGCGCCGTCCGGGTCGGCCCGCCGACCCCCCGTCAGCCCGGCGACGACTGCCCGGGTTCCGACCGGCCCTCGATCACGGACATGCCGGCCACGGTCGCGCCGGTGACGCTCAGCCGGGTCTGCGACGCGCTCGACCTGCTCGACGTGCGCTACCTGGCTGACGGCGACGGCAATCTGCTGGCGATGTGGGAGCGGCACGCCGTCCTGGTCACGCTGGAGGGCCCGGAGGACGAGATCCTGGTGATGCGGGCCCGTCCGCACGCGACGGTCCCGCCCGACTGGGAGGACCGGGCCTACCGCGTCGTCAACGAGTGGAACCACACCCGCCGCTTCTGCAAGGCCTACATCGGGGATCCGACCGAGCGTGGCCAGCTCCCCATCTACGCCGAGCTCCAGGTGCCGTTCAGCGCCGGTGCGCACGACGCGCTCCTGGTCGAGATGCTCGACTGCGGTGCCGCGGTGGCCACCAGCTTCGTCGACTGGCTGCACGACGAGGGCGCCCTGCTCTGACCGCCCGACGCCGTCCCGGTCACGCCGTGCCGGCCGGGTCCTCCATGACGTTGACCATGAAGTACGCGGCTCGTTCCAGGTAGTCCCAGAGGGCGGCGGCGAGGTCGGGCGGCAGGTCCAGCCGATCCACGGCCCGCCGCATGTGCAGCAGCCAGGCGTCCCGTTCGGCCGCCCCGATGCGGTACGGCGCGTGGCGCATCCGCAGCCGCGGGTGCCCCCGCTGCGCGGAGTACGTGTTCGGCCCGCCCCAGTACTGCATCAGGAACAGGGTCAGGCGGTCCGCCGCCGGCCCCAGCTCCTCCTCGGGATACATCGGCCGCAGCAGTGGGTCGGTGGCCACGCCCGCGTAGAACTCGTCCACCAGCTTGCGGAAGGTCGGCTCGCCGCCGACCGCCTCGAAGAAGGTCGTCGACGGACGAGGGCGGCCGGACTCACCTGCAGGATTCACCATTCCATCCTGCCAGGTTCCGCGAGCCGGCCCTTCGACGGCCGCTGTGGATCAGGTCACCGCCTGCCGGTGGCGCCCGGGGTCGCCCGGGAGACCGCCGTCCGGGTGCTCCCCGGTGCCGGGCAGCCCGGCGCGGGGCCGTCCCGGCCCGGCCGGCTGGCTGGACGGTTGCGGAGCGTCGGATGGCTTGGCGGCCTGGTCCGCCGCCGGGCCGTCGGGCTGCCCGCTCCGTTGACCGGCGGCGGCGACCGTCGCGTCGATGGTCGCCTTGCTCGGCCAGCTCAGCGCGGCGAAAGACATGAGCACCACACCCGCCGCGCTCCACGCACCGACCACCAGGGGAATGGAGAACCGCTGGGCGAGCAGCCCGGTCACCAGGACCGCCGCGCCCTGGATCACTTGGACACCGGTGGCCATGACGCCGAAGGCGCGGGCCCGGTAGCCGTCCGGCAGCGCCCGGACGAACAGCCCGTTCGCCATCGGCAGCATGCCGGCGACGGCGAACCCGCAGGCGGCCGCGAGCAGCGCCACCAGGACCGGTGGCGGGTTGAGCAGGGCGGGAACCAGGACCAGGGGGGCCAGCACGGCCAGTGGCCGCATCAGCGCGAGTCGCCGGGCCGGCGAGAACAACCGGCCGACGAGGAGGCCGCCGAGGATGAACCCGACCGGGTTGGCCGCCATGATGATCGCCTGCGCCGCGCCAGTGTCCATCTGGCCGGCGTGCCGCCCGGCCCACGCCGCCGCCAGGCCCTCGGGAACGATGGAGAAGAGCATCGCGCTGAAGACGAGGACGGCGATCGCGCGGAGCACCCGGCTGCCGAAGACGATCCGGAAGCCCTCGCCGGTCTCCCGGAGCAGGTGGCTGCGGTGCGCCGACGTCATCGAGGATGGTCGGTGCGACACACCGAACCGGATCAAAGCCGCCGACGCGGCGAAGGTCGCCGCGTTGACCAGCAGCGCCGCCGCCGGGTTGACGGTGGCGATGGCCGCGCCGGCCAGGTAGCCCACGACCTGCGCGGCCTGGCCCACGCTGGCGTTGACCGACAGCCCGACCACGAGCCGGTCACCGGTGAGGATGAGCGGCATCAACGCCGATCGGGCGGCCTGGCTCGGCGGGTTGGCGAGGGTGGCGGCGAACAGGAGCGCCAGGATCACCGGGCTCGGCATCCCAGGGATCGCGATGACCAGCAGCAGCGCCATGCGGACGAGGTCGCAGGCGACCATCACCCGCCGGTAGGGGTGCCGCTCGGCGAGGGTCGCGAGCAACGGGCCGCCGACGAGCCACGGCAGGTAGCTGACCGCGAACGCGGCGGCGGAGAGCGCCACCGACTGGGTCTGCCGGTAGATCAGCAGCGTGACCGCGGCCTTCGCGATATAGTCGCCGATCCAGGCCAGCGTGCTCGCCGTGAAGACGAACCGATACTCGCGCTGGGCGAACACCTCGCGGAAGGTAGCCGGCTCCTCCGCAGAAGGTCGCTCGTCGGACACCGTCGCCTCCATCGTTCCCTGGACCGGCCACTCGTGATGGTCGGGCCGGGGAACCGTCGTCGAATCTGCCGATCAGCGAGGACGTGGTCACGCTCCGAGGAGCGCGTGCACCGGATTCTGCCCGATCGTCCGACAACTGGCTAGGGCGGACGGGTTGATCGTCGCATCGCCGACTGAACGAACGGACGATACCCGAGGGGTCGGCCGGCCGTAACCCCACAGTTTCCGGTCAGGTCGCGCCGGCGGTGCCGGTCTCCCCGGCCGGCGGGACCGGCAGGCCCGGGAAGAGGCGGGCGGCGGCGATCCGGGCCGTGATGCCCGAGTTCTCCAGGGCCTCGGCCAGCCGGCGGCGCAGTTCCCGGGCCACCGCGAACTGTCCGTCCGCCGTCGTCTTCACCACCGTGCGGATCACCGCGCCGTCGACCGTCATCTGCTCGACACCCAGCACCTCCGGCGCCTCGACGATCTGCGGTGCCAGCTCCGGGTCCAGCGCGACCGACGCGGCGGCGGTCCGCAGCACCGCGGTCGCCTCCTCGGTGCTGGCGAAGCCGATCGGCAGGTCGACCACGACCAGCGCCCAGCCCTGGCTCTTGTTGCCGACCCGGACTATCTCGCCGTTGCGGATGTACCAGAGGACGCCGCGCCCGTCGCGGACGGTGGTCACCCGCAGCCCGACCGATTCGACCACGCCGGTCGCCTCGCCGAGGTCGACCGTGTCACCGACGCCGTACTGGTCCTCGATGAGCATGAACAGGCCGGCGATCAGGTCCTTCACCAGGCTCTGCGCGCCGAAGCCCAGCGCGACGCCGGCGATGCCGGCGCTGGCCAGCAGCGGCGCCAGGTCGAAGCTGAACTCCTTGAGCACCATCAGCAGCGCGATGCCGAAGATGAACGCGGTGGCGAAGCTGCTCAACACCGAGCCGATGGCCTCGGCGCGCTGGCGCCGGCGCTCCGGGACGAACTCGCCCGGCGCGGTCGCGCCGGTGGGGATCCGCTCGCGCAGCGGCCGCAGCATCGTGGGCACGCCCGCTCCGCTGGTCGTGCGGACGAGCCGCTTGATGGTCCGGCGCACGAGCCACCGGGCCACGGCGGCCAGCAGCAGGATCAGGATGATGCGCAGCGGCTTGACCAGGATCCAGTAGCTGCCCTCGGCGAACCAGACGGATCCGGTCAGGTCCCAGGCCCACTTGCACACCGTCTCGCCGAGGCACTCCGGGCTCGGCGATCCGTCCGGCGGGGGCGCGGCCGACGTCATCGGCACGGTGGAGGCGTACACCCTGTCTTCGTACCGTAAGGGGTCCGGGCGGCGACGGGCGACCCACCGCCGGGTGATCGGAGCCGGTCCCGGGTTCGTGTTCCAGGGCGAACCGGGTCATCAGCGGCAGAAGCCGGGACAGCTTCGGTGGGGGAGCCCGGATTAGTACGTGCAATCTCGGATCAGCCGGAACGGACCGCCCTTTACCTGCTGAAACGTCAGACCAAGGTCATCCGGCACAACCAGGGCACAACTCAGGCTTGATCTTGAATGCCGGGAGCGCTCCGCTGACTGCCCTTGCTCGGCCGCAGGATCTGCCCGACGAGGCCACGCGGCCGGTCGCTCTTGGGTAGCCAGTGGACGTAGGTCTCCAGCGTGATCCGCAGGCTGGCGTGCCGTAGCGCCTTCTGCACGTGCTGTGGTTCTACGCCGTTGCTGATCAGCGTGGTGGCGAAGAAGTGGCGCAGGGAGTGGAACGTGCCCTCCTTCGGCCAGCCGGCAGCGGACCGCCAGCCTTCCCACAGCTCCGACCAGTACCGATCGGTTATCAGCTTCCCGCGCGTGGTGGTGAACAGAAGGTCAACCGACCGGATCAGAGGCTTTCCGGTGGTGATGTCCGGAAGCTTGAATTCGACGCTGCCAACGTCTCTGAGATGCGCGGCCAGCTCCTCAGCGACTACCGCGTCCAGGTCGACTGTTCCCGCAGATCCACTCTTGGGCGGGGAGAGGTAGAAGCCGTCGAAGTGCTCCACCGAATGCCGTAGCTGCTGAACGACGTGCAGCTCCCCGTGGGCGATGTCCGCGCACCGGGGACCGGCTTCCAGCCCCAAGACCTCACCGATGCGGAGCCCTTCTCCCGCGCCCAACCAAATCGCTGCCCGGAATCGTCGGGGCACTACCTCGGTCAGCCTGAGCACCTGGTCCTCAGTCGGTACCCACTTCGGAGCGCGCGACATCCCGCGCAAGACCTGCGTCAGCTTCACACCGTCACAGGGATTGTCAGGGAGGACCTTGTCGATGACGGCCGCGTTCAGGATGGTCTTGAGTACCCCGAAGAACAGACCGATGGAGGACCGCGCGGTGCCATCGTCCAGCAGCCGACCGAGCCACGCCATAATGTCGGTCAGATTGATCGACCGAATGGGCCTGTCTCCGAACGTGGGCAGCAGGTGTTTTCGGAGGTTCTGCGGCACCCGCCGGCGTGTCTCGACACTCCAGCCCGATTCGCGGGACTCCTTCCATCGCTGCGCGTACTCAGCGAAGGTCAGCCGGACTGCCTCGCGGTTGACCCGCAGTTCTGGCGCTACGCCGGAGCGGCACGCCAAGTCGAAGGTTTCCGCGTCACGTTTGAGGTGGAACAGCTTTTCGCGGTCCTCGTTGTCCGTGGTCGTGTAGCGCACCCGCCAGCGCCGTCCTCGGCCGTGGCGTTTCGACGGGATCGGCTTCTTCGTGTCGGGATCACGTTTCTTGAGGTACCACAGGTCATCGATTGGCATGTCAGGCCGCCCGGTCTTCCAGCCACGCCCGGACCTCGACCGGGTCGTAGCGCAGATGCCGGCCAACCTTGAAAGCGCGGGGGCCGGTGCGTCGGTGCCGCCACTGATAGAGCGTGCCGACAGGAACGCGGAGAAACGCGGCCGTCTCGTTGATCGACCACAGTTCCGGCGACGGGAGGGGAGTGGGTGCGGTCATCGGGGCTCCTTTCGGGTGATGGTGATGTAGGCGCGGCTCTCGCCGCTGTAGCGGGCGGGGTGGGTGCTGGTGCGGCAGGTGATGCGCTCACGGCCGTAGTGCGCGGCGAGCTGAGCGGCGATGGTCGCGGCATGTGCCGTGACGGTGGCGGTCGGACCGATGAGCCGGACCGCGACCAGGGGGCGAGGGCGTGCGGGCATGACGTGCTCCTTCCGGGTATCCGGGGCGTTTCGCTTGTCCTCTGTGGAGTTGTCAAGGAACGGGTTCGCAGGCGTTGACACGTACGTGTCAAGCGGCCAGCGGTTGGCCGGTGCGGTGGGCGGTGACGCGCTCGTCGGCGAGGGCGTCGAGGCCGGCCTGGTGTCGGGCGCGGGCGAGGGCGGCGGCGGTGTTGGCGAGCAGGGCGTCGCCGGTGGTGATCCAGCCGGTGGCGTGGTAGCCGAGTTCGTAGATGACGCGCTCGGTCTGCTCGTCGTCCCAGGTGTGGGGGTGGCCTTCGGTGCGGCGCCAGATGGTGCGCTGCATGCGGATGAAGCCGAGGGTGGCGGAGAAGGCGCGGCTCTTGGTGGTGATGTGGCCGCCGTAGCCGAACTGGTGTGCCCACCGCCTGAGTCGGTGGTAGTCGGGGTGCTCTCCGAGGTTCCAGCAGGCGCGGATGAGCCGGCCGAGGTGCGTTGCCGGGTCGCCGTGGACCTGGACGGACAGGTCGTCGACGCGGCGCAGGCTCAGTCCGGTTACTTCGGTGCTCTTGGTGACGTACTTGGCGATGTAGCCGGTGATCTGGGCGAGGTTGATTTCGCCGCCGGGGGCGTTGACGTGTTTGATGTCCAGGCCCTTGTCACCCCAGGCGATGTGCCAGCCCTGCCCGTCGTTGGCCGGGTGCGGCTGAGAGGTGTAGGAGGTCTTGACGAACGCCGACCGGACGGCAGCCTCGAACATCTCGCGGGTGATCTGGCGGGGTGGGGGGACGATCGCGCCGGGGCAGTCGGGGTTCTCGCCGTCGAGGCGGATCAGGGCGTGGTAGTGGATGACGCCGCGTACCTGGAACTCGTAGACCTTGATGTAGCGGCGGCGCAGCTCGACGCCGTGAGCGCGGCCGAGTCGGCGGAGCTCGCGGTCGACCTGTTGGATGGTGCGTCGCCACAGTTCGGGGGCTTCGTGGTTCCAGACGACCTGCCCGTTGTGGTCGTAGCAGTCCAGGCAGAACGGCTGGCCGAGTTGGTTGTCGCCGGCCTTGTGACGGGCGGTGCAGCGCAGCTCGAGACCGTGGGGGCAGACGCGGCCAAAGGGGCGGCAGATCTCCGCGCGGCAGGTGCAGCCGTCTTTCTTCCGGCAGTCCGCGGCGTGGACCTTCACTGCCCGGTGGTGCACCGGCCCGAACGAGGGGGCGGTGGCGGTCAGGAAGATGGCGATGTGCTCGTGAAGCGGCGGGATGCCCCACCGGTCGCCCTGTAGGCCGGCTTTGATGAGGTGGTAGGTGTCGCGCCGGTAGACCTCGGCGCAGGAGGGGCAGACGGAGGCGCGGCGGTTGCCGCACGGGGTGTAGATCGCGCCGTCGGGCATGTCCTCGGTATCGACGGTGGCGACGCGGTTGCCGTCGCCGTCGGTGACGTGGATCTGTCCGGCGAGCCGGATGGGGTGCTTGCAGGCGGCGGCGGCGCGGACGTGACCGAGCCAGTCGTGGTAGTCGGGGTCCTGGGCGCGGGCGCGGCCGGAGGCGACGGTGCGCGGGTCGTGGCCGCGTACCCAGCCGTCACCGGCGGGGCGGGTGGTGGTGGGGGTGGCCCAGGGCCAGTAGCCGGCGTCAGGCTCGGCGGAGGCTCCCGTACCCGGGACCGTGGTGGTCCCGGGTGCGAGAGGCAGCGTCGAGGAGGTCACGCGGTGGCTCCCACGGCGGTGCCGTTGTGCGGTCGGTCGTTGATGGTCGGTTGGTTGGTGTTGAGGGCCGTCAGGAGGTCGGCGGCCGTGGCGGTGGGAACGCGCAGCCGGACGGCGAGTTGGCCGGCGGTGATGGGCTCACCGTGGGCTTTCTCGTGTGCGGCGGCGACGATGCGGGCGTTGGGCAGCAGTGCCGGCGCGGGGCCGGTGACGGCCGGCGTAGCCGGCGCGGTTGCCGGGGTCGGGTCCTTGTCGATGGTGTCCGGGGTGGGCTCGACCGTCGTCGGGATGTCGGTGTCCTCGCCAGAGGTGGGCAGGGTGATCGGTTCGCGGGTGGGTGCGTTGTCGGTGTTGGGGTTGGTGGCCGGGGTCGCGGCGGCCGGGCGGACCAGCGGCGAGGCCGGGATGTCGGATGACGGGGCCTCGGCGGCGGTGGCCGGCACCAGTGCCGGGACGGTTTCGGTGGGCCGGGTGGTGTGTTTGGTGGCGAGCAGGGCGACGGTGGCCATGAGCATCAGGCCATCGACGGCGAGGGGACCGAACCAGACGACGAGGGTCTCCTCGTTGTAGTGGTCGAGCAGTCCGGACAGGTGCCGGTAGGACACGAACGCGGCGACCAGGGCGACGGGCGGCAGCCCGACCCAGCGCAGCAGGTCCCAGCGCCAGCCCGAAGGCCAGGGCGTGCGGGCGAGGATCTCGACCGCGATGAACAAAAACAGCGGCCAGACGATCGCGGAGACGACCTTGCCGGGCTCCGGCGTCCAGTCGGCCGGGGCGTCCTTGGGGGCGATGAACGAGTGAGCGATGTTCGCGGCGACGGAGACAAGTCCGCCGAGAGTGAGGCCGAAGTAGGCCCAGCCGCGCGAAGGTCGAGTATTCGTGGTCATGAGGTCACCTCAGAGGCGCAGTCGAGGCAGATGCCGGTACGGCGGGGGATGTAGTAGGGCTTGACCTGCCGGCAGTCGGGGCAGGTACGCCGCGCGGTGAGCGCCTTGTCGATAGCCGCGCGTTGGGCGGCGGTGGCGGTGCGCTTCGGTTGCGCGAGGTCGAGACGGAACAGGTAGGCCACGCGCTTGCCGCGCCGCCAGAGGATCTGCGCGGCGGGTTCCTGACCGCCGGGGCGCAGCTGGCGGGCGCGCAGTTGCCGGCGCGTGAGCAGCCCGTCGGGGGCGAGTTTGAACGGGTAGGTCGGCAGGCCGAAGCGCTCGCCGGTGGGGTCGTAGAACACCATCGGGTCCTCCGAGTCGTCGTCGGCCTGGTCGTCGCCGGCGGTGGCGCCGGTGGCGAAGGTGGGGTGTTCGTAGGTGTCGCGGTCGATGTCCTCGGGCAGGAACGCCGCCGAGCAGACGGCGCAGACGATCGGCCCCTCTTCAAAGGCGGCCTGGGAGATGCGCAGCTTTCGCGGGCACTCGCACTCGCACGCCACGCCGTTGTTGTTGTTCGTCCGGGACTTGCCTTCCCCGGTGGGTTCGGGGTGGCGGTGAAAGCGCAGCGCCACCGACAGGCCCGCGATCTGCGGCCGGTAGCGGGCGCGGGTGAGGTCGGTCAGGGTGCAGGGGGAGTAGCCGAGCTTGTCGTCCTTGGTGGTGGACATGCCGAGTTCGGCCGCGAGGGTGGCGAATTTCTTGTTGTGCCAGCGGCCCTGCCGGGAGGTGTCCTGGATGCCTCGCACGTCGGCCAGGGCGTGGGTGGCTTCGTGCAGGAGGGTGGTGAACACGGCTTCCGGTTCGCGGGACAGGCCCTCGCCGGAGATGAGGATTTCGGGGAGTTGGGTGTCGCCAGCCTGCCAGCGCAGCGCGGCGAAGTGGCCCCACTTCATGCCCTGTTTGGGGCTGGTGGGTGAGCCGGAGCCGACGACGATCACGGCCGCCGGGACTTCCGGGTGCTGGTTGCGGATCGCGGCCCAGGCGGATTCGAGCGCGGAGATGAGCGCGGCAGTGGAGATGTCGTTTTGACACGTACGTGTCACGTCGGTGGTCTGGATGGCAGCAGTCATCGGGTCACCTCGGCGGGAAGCGCGGTGGACAGCCGGTTACCGGTCAGGTCGGCAAGCTGGTTCGGGGTCAGCGGGTCGAGCGCGTCAGTGCCGGCCTCGTGGCGGCGGCGACGCAGCAGGGGCCGCACGACGGCGGCGGACGGGCACAGCGGTCCCGTCTCGCTGTAGGGGTGGCCGCAGCCGGGGCAGGCCACCGGTACGGGCAGGCGGGCCGGGGTGTGGTCGGCCCAGATGGTGACGAGCTGGGCGACGGTGACGCCCAGGCCGGCGGTCAGGAGCCGGCGATCGAGACGGGCGCTCATTGGGCGGCCCGCCAGGCGAGGAAGCCTTCACGGGTGGGGTGCTTCTCGGCCCAGGCGCAGGCGTCGGCGTAGGTCTCGAGGTCGTCGGCGGTGGCGTGGGTCCAGTCGTAGTCGTCGGCCGCGGCGCGCAGGGTGGTGATGACCTGCTCGGCGGTGCGGCCGGGGCGGTCGTTCCACTCGAACGGGTCGGTGTCGGGGTCGCCGTCGTGGTAGGGCCGGGCCGGGTCGGGGCCGGCGGCGTCCAGGTAGCAGGTCAGGGCGTCGAGGGCGCGGGAGTAGCCGCGCGCGGCGGCGGGGTTCTTGTGCTCGTGCGGGACCGGGATGCGGTGGCCGTAGACGGCTACGGCGATCGCGCCAGCCGCGCAGGCCGGCGGGAACGGGTTGTCGGTGTGGGCGTAGTAGGTGCCCTGGTTCCAGCCGCGAAGTTCGAGGTAACGGGCGGCGCAGCGCAGGATGTCGGCCGGGGTCAGGTCGGCCAGCGCGCCGGAGGCGGTGGGCTGATTTTGGGTAGGGTTCATGGCGGCCACGTCCTTTCGTGGGCGGTGGTTGGTGGCCGACAGATCGGGGAAGCTTTCTCAGGGCCTTGTCCCGGTCTGTCGGCCGTTCCTCTATCGGTGGTGCAGGTGGAGCCGGAGGAACACCCGTTGCCGGCCGTCGTCGGTGGCGGTGGGTGCGGTACGGAAGACGAGCGCGCCCGACTGGCGGGCGATGGCGGTCAGGTCGGCGATGTCTTCGCCGTCGCCGATGAGCACCAGGTCCAGGACCCGGGTCGGCGTAGCGGTCGTCGTGGTGGTCATGCCGCCGCCTTGATCTCGGTGGTGGCGTGCCGCTCGGCCGAGGTGACCAGGCCGCTTTGCCGGCGGGTCCAGGTCGCGTAGTCGGCAACGCGGATGATGTCGGCATCGGTCATGTAGGCGGCCTTGACCAGGGCCGGGATGCCGCCCTCAGAGATGAGGAAACCGGCGCCCTGGTTGTTGGGGTCGATGGTGTTGGAGGAGAAACCGCGGGCGGCCCAGCCGTGCCCGAGCACGATGTCGGACGACACGTCGGTGGTGCAGCGGCCGGCGAACCGCCAGGCGAACAGGTCCCGCAGCGAGGTCGGGATGATGTCCGACGACGGACGTTGAGTGGCGGCGGCGACGATGATGCCGACGGCGCGGCCCCGGGCGACGATGTCGCGCAGCAGCGCGGCGAACAGCTTCTGCGTCTTCTCGTCGCCTGCGGTGGCGGAGAAGTAGGCGATCTCGTCGCAGGCCACCAGGATTTGACCGAACAGGTCATTGGGGCCGATCTTGCGGCGACGCCGGGCCTTGAGGAAGGCGTAGCGGTTGTCCATCACCGTCTGGACCCGGCGCAGGGTGCGGATGGCGTGGTCGATGTCCGGGCCGACGAACACGTCGCAGGCGTCCTCCCACAGCCCGAGTTCGACCTGCTTGCCGTCGAGCAGGCACAGCCGCACGTCCGGGCACAGCGCCGCGTGCCCGACGATCGTGTTGAGCAGGCTCGACTTGCCCGCGCCGGGCTCGCCGCCGATCAGGATGTTCCGGTAGATCATCGGCAGGTACACCGCCTGGCCGAACTCGTCGATGCCGAGGAACACCGGATCGAAGATGGACAGGCCAGCACCGACCGGCACCGAGGCCGGCGGATCACTCGCCGTGGTGTTGTGGATTCCCAGAGGGCTCGTGGTGTCCATGACGGCTCCCGAGGGTCGGTTGACACGTACGTGTCAAACACGGGCAGGAGGGAGGGGCGCGGACGCTCGACCCGTGGCGGGTGCTTGGTCCGCGCCGTCCCAGTGGTTAGGCGTAGTCGGAGGGGTCGAACCCGTCGCTCGGGCTCGTCGTGGTGGAGGGTTGGTTGCGCGGCTTGCGCGGCCGGGGAGCCTCAGCGGTCGTGGTGACCGGCTCGTCCGGCACCTCGAGCAGGTCCAAGCCGACCGGCGGCATGCCCGGTGAGGTAGGAGCGTTCGCCGGAACATCGGTGGGGACGTAGTCCGGCAGCGGAGACACGATGGTGTGCGCCAGCGGTTCCCGGCGAGTGATGTCCACCCGGATCAGCGCCGCGTACTTGCGGGAGGCGCGCATCACCCGGACCTCGTTGGCCCAGCACGCCACGGCCAGCTTCTGCACCTGGCCCTCCTGCTCCAAGTCCCGCAGGGACAGGCCAGGGCGCAGCCACACCCAGACCCGTTCACCGGCCGGAGTCGGCCGAGCGGGCAGGATCAGCGGCAGCGTCCCGTGCCGGTTGGTGGCGATGAACGCCGCGAAGCACATCCGCAGCCGATGCCGCACCACCAGGCACCAGACCCAGGCCATGATCCGGCGGCGGACCGGGCCGATGACGGCCGGCAGGCCCACGACCAGACCGACGATGAGCAGCGAGCCCCACAGCGGAGTCGACTGCATCACCGCGTTCCAGCCGTAGACGGCGACCAGACCGAGCACGATTTCCGGCAGCCAGTGCCAGAAGACGCGCAGGACCGGCCACGCCACGATCAGCGCGAACACGACCGCGCCGACCGCGACACCGATGAGCCCGCCGAGCAGCGCACCCAGGATGGGGTGCAGGTAGTGCGAGGCCACCGTGCCGGCCAGCAGGCCGACGATCCCGAGGGTGACCCAGAAAGCGATGGTGGCCCGACGACGATAGGAACGGGCGACCGGAGCTTCGATGACAGTGACTGTGTTGCCCCCACGGTTCGACCAGCCGAACGGGGACCGCGAACTAGACTTGCGCACGACAAGTCCTCCCAACATGGGATCGGAGTTGTTGACAGGACGCGGGGTCGCAGACGACGCCAATCACCGGCGACCCCGTGTCCACCTCTTCAGATCTGTGTGGAGCCGATCGGCACACCCGCCGCTAGGCAGCGGTGTCCAGCGGCGTCAGCGCCGAGGCCTTGAACGCCACACCGTGACGCGTCTTGCCGTCGCGCTCGTTGACCCAGGGCAGCGCCTCCAGATCCACCGGCACGACCGGCTGACGCACCGTCACCTGCGGCATCACCGGGTTGACCACCGTCACCTTGATGACCTCGGCAGCACCCTCCGACAGGGCGTACAGCTCCACCGCCCACATCGGGTGCTTCGACTCACGGTCGAGCTTCTGCTGACCGTTCTGGTCCAGCTTCGGCACCGGGTTCACCGCGACCTCGTACGACACACGCGACGTGTCCAGCAGCAGACGTCCCATAACTGACTCCTTCATCTCTTGAGCTGGGCCCGTATCGGTGGGCCAAGTGCGTCCTCTCTGGACGGCAGCTCTTGTGGAATCAGGGTGCGTCGATCAGTAGTGACGAGTTCACCACGAGACATGGACGAGTAGGGACGTCCTTGCTAGGGTTAGTCGTCCCTACAAGCCGTCCCGTCTTGAGCAGGAGTCGCCATGCCGAACGATCGCCTACGCAGCGGGATGCTCAAGAAGGGCCTGACGCCGGCCACGCTCGCGGACAAGCTCGGAGTCGATCCAAAGACCGTCGAGCGGTGGGTCACGCAGGGCCGGAACCCGTACCCGCGCTACCGCCACTCCATCGCGGACCTACTGGAGGAGAGCGAGACGTACCTCTGGCCCGACGCTCTGCCAACGCAGCGAGGGGTGCAAGTCAGCCAGTCCGAGGTCGTCCACATCTACCCACGCCGCGGAGCCGTCCCGACCGACCTCTGGCAGCAGCTCCTGGAGAAGGCCACCCGACAGGTCGGCGTCCTGGTCTACGGCGGGCTGTTCCTGCCCGAGTTCAACCACCGGTGGGTACCAACGCTCCGCGACAAGGCACTGGCCGGGGTCCAGGTGGAGTTGCTATTCGGCGACCCAGAGGGCAAGCACATCGCCGAACGCGGGGACGACGAAGGCATCGGCCACGCCATGTCCAGCAAGGTCCTCAACGCGCTCGCCTTCTACAAGGACCTGCGGGACCTCGACAACGTCGGGATCTACTACCACGACACGATCCTCTACAACTCCATCTACCGCTTCGACGACGAGATGCTCGTCAACACACACCTCTATGGCACGCCGGCCGCCTACGCTCCGGTGCTGCACCTGCGCCGGCTCGGCGGTGGAGACCTGTTCGACAGCTACGTCGCCAGCTTCAACCGGGTCCTCGGGAAGAAGCGGGCCGTCTGGCCCGAACACTGAGCCGCCAGCGGTGAGAGGCTAGGGCCATGGCCCGGATCGAACACTTCAACAACCCGAATGCCCCGAAGCCGAACAGCATCGTCGTAGCAGTGACCGTCTTCGTCCAGGACGACCAGGGACGGGTGCTGCTCATCCAGCGAACCGACAACGGCCTGTGGGCACTACCCGGCGGCGCCCAGGACTTCGGCGAGTACCTCTCCGAGACAGCCGTGCGTGAGACGCGGGAAGAAGCTGGCATCGAGATTGAGGTCACGGGCGTGGTCGGGATTTACACGAACCCAAACCACATCGTGGAGTACAGCGATGGCGAAATACGTCAGCAATTCTCGATCTGCTTCAGGGGGCGCTATCTGAACGGCCAGCCAACTACTAGTGACGAGTCGGCGTCCGTGCGATGGGTTGCGGTGGAGGAGCTCTGCGCCTTGTCCATCCATCCGTCCATGAAGCTACGGATCGATCACGGATTTGAGTCGCGGAGCGAGCCCTACATTGGCTGAGCCATTAGACGTGCTTGCGTACGCTTTATGGACTCCATGAGTGCTGGCTCCGCTCGCTGCCAGAACCGTGTAACCAAATGGTCGGCGCCGTACCGATAGCGAATCTCACGTAGCCGTTCATCGGCCGTGTAATCTTGGCCGTCAGGGCCCGTCGTCATGTCGGCATACCATAGAGCATCGGAGACCGGCGATTCCTCTCGTGGAAATTCGGCCAGTAGGGCCTCCCCGAGCCCGCGCTCATCAGCTTCGTAAGAGGCGCATGAGTGATGGGCAACTAAGGCGGCGAGCCGGGGGCTAAAGCCATTCCGCTGGAGCCAGCGCGCGCCGTCCAAGGAGTGAAAGCCGGTATCTACGATTTCAGGTGCGTATCCGATGTCATGTAGCCATGCGGCCGCTGTAAGGAGGTCCGCATCGTCCCTTCGGACGATGTGGCCCAGGCGTTCGGCCTTGGCTGCCACTGCCACAACGTGTCGCCACCGACGAGGCAGGGACGCGGCCAAGCGGCCTTCAGCCACTTGTGCTGCAATCGCCGTGAGTTGACCCATGGCAGAAGCGTAGGCCCAGCCCCCAACGCTCTGCTAGGCATCAGGTGCTTGGCGGTCCTCCGCCGTCCTGTCGTCCTTGAGCCGGCGCAGCTCCTTGTAGCGCTGAAGGAAGTCAGCATGGGTGCGCTGCACCATCCCGAGGAGGTCGGAGTACAGGCGCACGTGAATGTCATCCTTGTGAAGGCTCTGCACCTTCTCGCTGGGGGCGTAAGTGTTAGCCACCCGCCCGCACAGCAAATATCCGACCACCTTCCTAGGGCTATAGTCGCCGTCCGTAGCACTACGGATGTGGTACCTCATGAAGTGTACGTACTCTTCGATTTGCCCGAGTTCCTTCATGGATACTACCGAGTGCGGCCTCTTGATTTCCACGACCACGAGCGTGTCCGACTCTCGGACGCACAGAAAGTCGATGCGACGGTCTTTCTCGGGTATCTCTGTACTCTCGGGGAAGTTGTCTCGAAGGATCTTGCTGTACCGCAGTTCATCCGCAACAAGTTGCCACCGGGGATCGAGCACCCAAGGAAACTGCTTTAGGAAGTCGTGAAGGACCGGCACCTCAAGAGCATTGTCCTCGATGAGCTTCTGGAGCTTCTGGATCGTAGTTATTCGCCCTTGCGTTACTCGCGACATTTCCTTCGCTTCGACCAGTTCCCACTCCCTGAAGAGTTGAGCAAGTCGACCGGTATCCTCAACCCTGGCCTCCGTTAGTTCCTCCGCCAGGTCCCAGAAGGCATCGTACTCGAGGAAATCGATGCACAACTGCACGATCTCATCTGTCTCTTGTGGCTTGGCTACAACATTGCGGTTTACCACATCCCGGATGAGTTTGTCGGCAACCTTACGGGCCCGCTGATTCTCCATGTCTTTTGTGGCTTGAACGAAACGCTGATAAGATTCGTTCTTTTGGAGACCCTTTTCATTGTCTTGCGCGCGCCGTTCGGCCCACTCGCGTGCGATTCGGTTTACTTCTCGTTCGCCCCAGCGATGGAAGGCCGCATTGGGTTCAGTGTCCCATACCAACGAGTTGCGGGTCGTGCCTACCGTATCTTCCCCGTCATCGACGAACTCAGCGTGTAGTTCGCCGATCAAATAGGATAGTGCGTACTGCTGGCCTACGGTGGCGTCGAAGACAAATGGGTCTTGAACGAGCTTTCCGCGGGCCATCACGACAATGCCGCGCTGAATCCCGTCTTGAAGCCTGTTGGTGCGATCAAGGGCACCAATCCACCCGGAGACCCGCCAGCCCGAATTCGCCTCGATTTCGACATCCTCGTACGTCCAAAGATAGGGCCTACCGTCCTCGCTCACCTCAAGAAGTCGTTTGAGGTCTCGCTCCTCAACGGTAATTGGTTCGTCATTGACGTAGACGGTGAAGTTGGCGTCGATTACTGAGAACCGGCGGGCAAGCCCTCGTCGCAGTCCGTTAATATCGATGCTTCGCGTTCGGAACTTGCTGATCTGTTTCAGGGTAACTCTTGTGCCCTTGGTGACTGCGCCTGTGGGTGGCAGTGGCGGGAACCGAACCTCCCGTGTTTCGACTGCCCTTTCCATCAGGTCGTAATCCATTAAGAAGCGTGAGAGCTGGCCGTCCTTGACGCTTTCGATCTCGACTTGACGGGCGATCCCGAACCCTGCGAATTTGCCGATGCCCTTACGGCCCATTACTTTGCGGAACGGAGGGGTTTTCCGCTCGTCCGCGCCCTCGGCACGCCTGCGATCGCGCCCGACGATGAGGTACGCCTCCCGTACGTCCGCGTCGTTCATGCCGTCGCCATCGTCCGTGACCACGATCGAGGACGCTTCGTTGAGGTGCCCCTCAGGAACGTTGACGTGCACGTTGGTCGCGCCTGCATCCCACGCGTTGGCTACCAGCTCCGCGATGACTGGCGGTAGGGTCGAGTACATCTGGAGGCCGAGGTGCTTGATCGCGGCGGGATCGAACCTCATGACAAAGTCTTCGCGAGGCGCTTCGCGGGGAGCTATAACAGCTTTCGCGTCCGAGGCGGTCATGCATCGAACACTACCGCTGGCGCCTGCTCTAGGTAACCCCTTCGTTACGTCGACGCCTCTCGGCCGCTAGGACAGTTCGGCCCAGCCGACTGGCGAGTAGCACGGGGACAGCGTTGCCAATCTGGGTGGCCGCATGGAAGAAGGTGCCATGAAATTCGTAGTCATCACTAAAAGTCTGTAGCCGTGCCGCCTCGCGCAGCGACAGGCCGCGGTGTTCTTCTGGGTGGACGAAGCGACCGCAGTAAACGTCGGTGCACCTGCACGTTAGTGTCGGGGCGGGTGCGTCCCATGCCATTCGACCGAAGACGTCTCGATGCAGCTTCGGGGTTCGCTTGTGGCAATCGAGCAGAAGGCTCTCGTCTTTGACATCTGCTCGACTCCCGCCGTCTGCCGGAATTGCCTTTACGAGCTCAAGGTGATGATCGAGCAATTGTCGGGCGATGTGGTTTGGTGGGAGGCTAGCCTTTGAAGGGCCCTCCGGGATTGACGCTGAGGGCGCGGACCTTGATTTTGCCTTCTCGATTCCGATGTGGGGCGGTGGGTAATCCGCAATCGCCGACCGGACGGTGGCCTTGGGGCCACGTACCGGTTTCGGCAGTGAGATAGAGGTGTGACGCGACGCCACCATGATGAAGCGCTTTCGTACCTGAGGCACACCGTAGTCGCTCGCATCAAGTTGTGAACCGTCTCTATGCCGAAAGCCCGTCTGCTCTAGGATTTCTAAGAACCGACTGTAAATCTCCCTGCCGTACGCATTGTGAAGACCGGGAACGTTCTCAACAATGATGTAATCGGGAGGTGCCTTTAGTACGAGATCGCCGAATGCAAGGAGCAACTGCTTTCGTTCATCGACGCCGCGTCGCTGGTTCAGCGTGGAGAACGGCTGGCAAGGGGTGCACGCCGCATATACAACGATGTCGCTGGACCGAATGCCGACTTCCTCTCGCAGTTCGACAATGTCCAGCGACGTAACGTCCTTGCACACGAAACGGCTGGGCTTATTGTTTCGCTCGTAAGTATCGCGAAGTCGGGAGTCGTTGTCGATGCCAGCCAAGACTCGGATGCCGACGTCCTTGAGGCCGCGCGTCAGCCCACCGGCACCGCAGAAGAAGTCAAGGGCCACGATGCGCCTGCGCCGACGGGTGACCGCCGGGCGGTCCTCGGCTCGCTTGGTGATGCCGGCCTCCCCCCACGATGCTTGATCGAGAGGATAGCCGCTGGAGGGTACCAGGCGAAGACCCGCATGCCACGAGTCGCGTGCAGGTCACCGCCTCAGAGGCTTGCCATCAGTTGGCGCTGGCTGAAGGGCGTTGGGTTGACGGAGGATGTAAGGGTGCCTCGGACCAGCGCATCGCCTGCCACGCCACCACCGTCGTCGCCTACAGTCCGAGATCGCCTTCGGCGACAGGCCACACGTGACACTGGCCCAGAGATAGCAGTACGCAAGGAGCTGCATCGCCGGGGTCTGCGGTACCGGCTGCACCGTAAGTTGCTCGGCCGTGCACGCCGAACGACAGACATAGTGTTTCCCGGCTCGCGGGTTGCCGTGGATGTACGTGGTTGCTGGTGGCATGGCTGCGGTGAGCACCGGCCACTCCCGAAGGCGAATAAAGAGTGGTGGTCGCAGAAGTTGGAACGTAACCGCGACAGGGATAGGGAGACAGTGCGACTCCTAAGGGCCGCGGGCTGGACGGTCATAGTGGTGTGGGAGCACGAGGAGGTGTGCCATGCGGCTGACAGGATTGAACTGGCGGTACGGGGGCACGGCCGTGGCGATGATCGCTCGGACTTCCCTCAGCCTTCCTGAGTCTTTGAGTCTTTCGGCGTGAGAACTTTCTGTACGAGATCAAGGCGGCCGGCGCTGCCGGCCGCTCGCGCCGCCGACCAGGGCCGGGCCAAGGCCCGCCGCCGCGCCTCTGGCCTTCGGCCGCCAGCGCGTCGGTGATAGCCCGCCGGCGGCGCGACCAACAGTGAAGCCCCGGACCGCCTGATGATGGGCAGTTCCGGGGCTTCGGCGTTGACGATGAGGACCAAGACGTGCCTCCGGCGGGGCGCTCGGGCACTCCGGGATGGTTGGGCGCCATCCCGCCGCCCTTCGTCCGGGCGAAGCCGAGCGGGCAGGGCCTGCCCGGTCAAGGTCGTTCAGACAGTGGTGTGCTCCACCTTGACCGGGCAGGCCCCACCCACTCCACGGAGTGCGGACGAAGGCCGACGGGATGGCTTGCAGGCGCAGCCGGGGGGAGGAGCCGAGAGAAGATCATCGGGCACAGATCCGGCACAACTGACGCCGACAAGAGGTGTCAGACGCTGTCAGGCGACGGAAGGGTTGGCCCAGGCTGGAGCGCCCATCCGCCCCGATGCGGGTGATCCGTTCGGCCGATCAAAGATTCGTACGTGCAATCCGGGGTCTTATCAGGGACGATTGGCGCACGGACGTCGGTGATCCGGGCCGACGTCGGCCGGTGGGTCCCTGCGCCCGTTTTCCGGCCGGCGGTGGCGAGCAGGGGGCCGCTGAACCGGGAGGGTGAGCACGATGCCTGACATACGACCCACGGTGGGCTCCGGCGCGCTCGTCCTCAACGCCACCTACGAGCCCCTGTGTGTCGTGTCGGTCCGTCGGGCCGCCATTCTCGTGCTCTCCGCCAAGGCCGTCTGCGTGGCCGACGGCGACGGCTTCCTGCACAGCGCGCGCGACTCCTTACCCGTGCCGTCGGTGGTCCGGTTGACCCGATTCGTCCGGGTGCCGTACCGCACCCACGTCGGGTTGTCCCGGCGGGCGGTCTTCGCCCGGGACGGCTGGCGCTGCGCGTACTGCCGGGGCCCGGCGGAGACCATCGACCACGTCTTCCCCCGCAGCCGGGGCGGCCGGCACGCCTGGGAGAACGTGGTGGCCGCGTGCGCCCGGTGCAACCACACCAAAGGCGACAAGACCCCGGCCGAGCTGGGCTGGCGGCTGCACGCACCGCCGACGGCCCCGAAAGGGACCGCGTGGCGGGTCCTCGGGCATCGGGCGCCCGACCCCCGCTGGGCCGACTGGCTCGACCTGCGGGAGCCCGAGGCGGCCTGAGCCTCACCCGTCCCGCGCCTCGACCAGGGACGCGAACACCACGACGTTGTCGGCGTAGCCGGTCTCGCCGCCGACCCACCGGCCGCCGCAGGTGACCAGCCGCAGGTTCGGCCGGTCGAAGTCGCCGAACACCTGGTCGGCCGGGAAGCGCTCCTTGTCGAACCGCTCCACCGAGTTGACCTCGAAGACCGCCACCGTGCGGTCGGTCCGGGTCACCTCGACCTGGTCGCCGGCCCGGAGGTTGCGCAGCCCGTGGAAGACGGCCGGCCCGGTGGTGGTGTCCACGTGGCCGACGAGCACCGCCGGGCCGTACTGGCCGGGGGTCGGCCCCTGGTCGTACCAGCCGGCCTCCTGGGCGCGGGCCGCGTCCGGCGCGGCGATGGTGCCGTCCGGGGCCAGGCCCACCCGGTGCACCGTCGCGGCCACGTCGATCGCGTCGATCTCGATGGCGACCGGCGGGCTCGCCGGCAGGACCGGGAACTGCTTCGGTGGCGGGCGCAGACCCGCGGTGAACCGGTCCGGCAGCACGCTCATCCCGGTGATCCGCTCGACCCCCAGCATCGCGATGATCAGCACCATCAGGGTGCCGATGACCAGCACCGGAACGCCCGGGGCCCGGGCGGGCGCCAGCCGGCGGCCGGCGGCCACCCAGCGGTGGCGCGGGCGCGCCGGCAACGGTCCGGTCGCCGGGTCGGTGGTGGCGACGCTCGCGGCGAACGCCTGCCCGGCGACCCGGCGCAGCCGCCGCGCGGCCGCCGCGGCCAGCCGGGCGGAGGCCCGCGCCGCCCGCCGGGCGGTCGCCCGGCCCCCTCGGGTTCGGGTACGCCTGTGCGCTCCGGCCATGGCGGTCGGTCAGGTCAGGCTCCGGCCCCGGAGCGGCGGTTGCCGAAGAAGCCGAAGCCGACGGCGAGCGCCACCGCGACGACGCCCCCGATCAGCAGGTACGAGCCGGGCCCGCCGGCCGTGCCGCCGCCACCGGTCGCCGGCCCCTTCGTCGGCTGCTGCATGTTCAGCACGGTCAGGGTCGTCTGCGCGGTCTTGCCGTTGTCGCAGCGCAACTCCACCGGGTAGTCCCCCGGTTCCTTGCTGCCCGGGACGGTGACCTGGCCGGTGAGGAAGCCGTTGTCCGGCCGCAGGACCACCCGCCCGAAGGCGTCCGACTTCACCGTGGCCTGGCGGTTGTTGGTGTTGTCGCAGCTGGCCTTGAGGTCGACCCGGCTGCCGGCCTGCACCGGGTTCGGCGTCACCTCGATGAAGGTGTTCTCGCCGGCCCGTACGGGCGCGGCACCGACCAGGACGAACGCCGCCAGCAGCGCCAGCATGGCGAGTAGGCGATGACCCCGCATGATTCCCCCCTCCGGTGCGACCACCGGAACCCTCCCCCGGGTGACGGGGCCTGCTTTCCCGCTGGCCTCCCGGCAAACCCCGGGGCGGCGTCAGCGGCGAACGGGTGGGGCGGATGGGGGCGGTGGGGTGACCGGGTGCCAGTCCAGCGGGGTGGAGAGAACCATCGTGCTGGACGGCTGGCCGTACGGGGCGAGCCGGTCGATGACCGCCTCGAACTCACCGATCGACCCGGCCGCGACCTTCAGCATGCTGCAGGCGTCGCCGGTGATCCGGTGGATCTCCATGATTTCCGGCCAGCCCGCCACCTCGGGGTCGTTGAGGATGCAGCGCGAGCCGTAGCAGGACATCCGGATCAGCGCGACCACCGTCCGCCCGGCGCGGCCCAGGTCGACGTGCGCGTGGTAGCCGGTGATGACGCCCGACTCCTCCAGCCGGCGTACGCGTTCGGCGACCGCCGGCGGGGAGAGGTGCACCCGCCGGGACAGCTCGCTGTACGACAGTCGGGCGTCGGCCTGTAGCTCGCGCAGCAGCGCCCAGTCCATCTCGTCCACGCAGCGACCTTACCTTCTCCAACCCGAACAGTGCCATCGCCTTGTGATCGGTAGGCAGAACCCGTGCAGAGCCGTTGATCAGGCATTCCGTCGGCCGATCGTGCCACGGCATCATGACGTTCATCCGGCGGGATCACCGGATCAACGAGGTGAGCGGAGGGAGCGGACCCGTGGAACGGACCGACCTGCGGACGGCCGACCGGGTGGCGGTGCGGCCGGTCACCGCGCGACAGCGCGCCGCCCGGGCCGCCCGCAACGGCGGCGAACCGACCCTCGAGTTCGCCGAGCGGGTCCCGTACGACGCGTACGTGCAGGCCAGCACGCTGCACCGGTTGCAGACGCCGATCAGCAGCGACCCGGGGGAGATGTCCTTCCTGGTGGTCAGCCAGATCATGGAGCTGTACTTCAAGCTGACCTGCCACGAACTGCGGGAGACCCAGCGGCTGCTGCGGGCCGACCGGATCTGGGACGCCCTGGCCCCGCTGCGCCGCGCGGCGCTGCACCTGGAGGGCCTGAACGCCTCCTGGCAGGGCCTGCGGTGGATGACCCCGGCGGACTTCAACCGGTTTCGCAACCTTCTCGGCGAGGGTTCCGGCTTCCAGTCCGCCATGTACCGGCACCTGGAGTTCCTGCTCGGCCTGCGGGACCCGGCCCTGATCCGCCCGTTCCGCCGGCAGGCCGAGGTGTACGCGGAACTGCGCGAGACCCTCGCCGCTCCGAGCGTGTGGGACGACGTCGTCGCCCTGCTCGCCCGGCACGGCCACGAACTGCCCACCGACCTGCTGGAGCGGGACGTCGCCGAGGAGCACCAGCCGCATCCGGCGGTGGAGGCCGCCTGGGTGCGGATCTACGCCGACGCCGGCCCGGACAACCACCTGCGGCTGCTCGGCGAGGCGCTGACCGCGGTGGCCGAGCAGTTCGGCGACTGGCGATGGCACCACATCAAGGCGGTGCAGCGGACGATGGGCGCCAAGGTCGGCAGCGGCGGCTCGGCCGGGCTGGCCTGGCTGCAGCGCAGCATGGCCCGGGTGGTCTTCCCGGAGCTGTGGTCGGCCCGTACCGCGATGTGACCGAAGGACGAGACACCCCCGTGACGCGCACCGAAGACGAAGCCCGCCGCCTCGACGCCGACGACCCCGGCCACCGGCACCTGTTCCACGTCCCGCCGGCCGACGGCGGCCGGTACCCGGAGGCCGCGTACCTGGCCGGGAACTCGCTCGGCCTGCAGCCCCGGGCCACCCGGGACGAACTCCTCGCCGACCTGGACGCCTGGCGCCGCCTCGGGGTGGAGGGGCACCTGGAGGCCGAGCGGCCGTGGCTGCCGTACCACGAGCTGTTGACGGCGCCCGCCGCGCGCCTGGTCGGCGCCCGGCCGGCGGAGGTCGTGGTGATGAACTCCCTCACCGTCAACCTCCACCTGCTGATGGTGAGCTTCTACCGGCCGGCCGGCGACCGCACCCGCATCGTCATCGAGGACACCGCCTTCCCGTCGGACAGCTACGCCGTCCGCAGCCAGGCCCGGTTCCACGGCCTCGACCCGGACGCCACCGTGGTGCGCCTGACGCCGCGCCCCGGCGAGGACACCCTGCGCACCAGCGACGTGCTCGACCTCCTCGCCGCCGAGGGCGACACCGTCGCGCTGGTGCTGCTCGGCGGCGTCAACTACCTCACCGGCGAGCTGCTGGACATCCCCGCGATCACCGCCGCCGGCCGGGCGGCCGGCGCCGTGGTCGGGTGGGACCTGGCGCACGCCGCCGGCAACGTCCCGCTGCACCTGCACGACTGGGATGTCGACTTCGCGGCGTGGTGCTCGTACAAGTACCTGAACTCCGGGCCCGGCGCGCTGTCCGGGGTGTTCGTCCACGAGCGCCATCTCGGCGACCCGGCGTTGCCGCGCTTCGAGGGGTGGTGGAGCACCGAGGCGGCCACCCGGTTCGAGATGACGCCGGTCGCCCGGCCACCGGCCACCGTGGAGGCGTGGCAGATCTCCAACCCGCCGATCTTCGCCATGGGTCCGGTCCGCACCTCGCTGGAACTCTTCGACTCGGTCGGGATGCCGGCGCTGCGGGAGCGCAGCGTCCGGCTCACCGGCTACCTGGAGCGGCTGCTCGACGAGGTGACCGCCGGCCGGCCGCTGGCCGTGGTCACCCCGCGCGACCCGGCCCGGCGTGGCGCCCAGCTCTCGGTGCGGATCGGCGCCGGCAGCGCCGCCGCGCTGGCCAAGCGCCTGCGGTACGAGCACGGCGTGATCGCCGACGCCCGCGAGCCGGACGTCGTCCGGTTCGCCCCGGTGCCGCTCTACTCGACGTACCACGACTGCTGGCGGGTGGCCGACGCCCTCGCCGCCACGGTGGAGGTGACGACCCGATGACCGCCGACCGCGAGGAGGTCGCCGTCGTCGGCGCCGGGCTCGCCGGCTGCCTGCTCGCCGCGTTCCTGGCGCGGCGCGGTTACCCGGTCGCGCTCTACGAGCGCCGCCCCGACCCGCGCACCGGCGTGGTCGAGCGGGGCCGGTCGATCAACCTGGCGCTCTCCGTGCGCGGGCTGGACGCCCTGCGCCGGATCGGGCTCGACGAGGAGGTGCTGACCGACGCGCTGCCGATGCGCGGTCGCATGATCCACCCGGTGGCCGGGGAGCCGCAGTTCCAGTCGTACAGCGCCGCCGGGGACCGGGCGATCAACTCGATCGGCCGGGGCGCGCTGAACAACGCCCTGCTGAACGCGGCCGCCGCGCTGCCCGGCGTGCGGATCGCCTTCGATCACCGGCTGGTCGGCCTCGACCCGGCCACCGGGGAGATGACGTTCGAGACCCCGCAGGGCAAGGTCACCGCCGCCGCGTCGGTGGTGCTGGGCGCCGACGGCGCCGGCTCGGCGGTACGCGGGCAACTGCTCGGCCACGGGCTGCTGCGGGAGCGCGTGGACTTCCTCGACTACGGCTACAAGGAGTTGACCATCCCGCCGCTGGGCGGCGACTTCGCGCTCGACCCGGAGGCGCTGCACATCTGGCCGCGCGGCACCTCCATGATGATCGCGCTGCCCAATCCGGACCGCTCCTTCACCTGCACGCTCTTCTGGCCCACCCACGGCACCGCGGCCTTCGCCTCGCTGGGCAGCCCGGCGGCGATCGAGCGGCACTTCGCGCAGCACTATCCGGACCTGCCGCCGCTCGCGCCGAACCTGGTCGACGACTACCAGCACAACCCGGTCGGCGTGCTCGGCACGGTCCGCTGCGACCCCTGGCAGGCGTACGGGAAGGTGGCCCTGGTCGGTGACGCGGCGCACGCGATCGTGCCGTTCTACGGGCAGGGCGCCAACTGCGCGTTCGAGGACGTGGTCGAGCTGGACCGCTGCCTGGACGAGTGCGCCGACGACTGGTCCGCCGCCCTGCCGTTGTACCAGCGGCGCCGGCAGGGCAACGCCGAGGCGATCGCGCAGCTGGCCCTGGCCAACTTCGTCGAGATGCGGGACAAGGTCGCCTCGCCGGTGTTCCAGCTCGGCCGCCGGGTGGAGCACGCGCTGGAACGGGCGCTGCCCGGCCGGTACGTTTCCCGGTACGAGCTGGTGTCCTTCTCGACCACCCCGTACGCCGAGGTGCGCCGCCGGGTCCGCCGTCAGCACGCGGCCGTCGGCGCTGTCGCCGCCGGCGCGGCGCTGCTCCTGGCCGGGGCGGTCGGGGCCGCGCTCCGCGGCCGGTCGACCGGCCGGCGAGGGAGGCGTCCATGAGCGGCTGGGACCCGCGACTGATGGCCGGGCAGGCGAGCGACGGGCCGGGCCTGCTGCGCAACTTCGTCGCCGGCGAGTTCGTCGCCGCCGGCCGCCGGTTCACCAAGCGCAGCCCGGTGACCGGCGAGCCGGTCTTCGAGGTGGTCGAGGCCTCGTCGTCGGTCGTGGACGACGCGGTGGCCGCGGCCCGGGCGGCGCTGCGCGGCCCGTGGGGCCGGATGGGCGAGCGGGAGCGCGCCGAGGTGCTGCGCCGCGTCGCCGACGAGCTGGAGCGCCGCTTCGACGACCTGGTGACGGCCGAGGTGGCGGACACCGGCAAGGCCATCTCGCAGGCCCGGACGCTGGACATCCCGCGCGGGGCGGCGAACTTCCGGGCGTTCGCCGAGATCGTGGCGACCGCGCCCACCGAGTCGTTCACCACGGTCACCCCGAGCGGCGGCCGGGCGCTCAACTACGCGGTCCGCAAGCCGGTCGGCGTCGTCGCGGTGATCGTGCCGTGGAACCTGCCGCTGCTGCTGCTCACCTGGAAGGTGGCACCGGCGCTCGCCTGCGGCAACGCGGTCGTGGTCAAGCCCAGCGAGGAGACGCCCGCCTCGGCGACCCTGCTCGCCGAGGTGATGGCCGCGGCCGGCGTGCCGGAGGGCGTGTTCAACCTGGTGCACGGCTTCGGGCCGGGCTCGGCGGGGGAGTTCCTCACCCGGCACCCCGACGTCGACGCGATCACCTTCACCGGCGAGTCGGCCACCGGCGGCGCCATCATGCGGGCCGCCGCGGACGGGGTGAAGGCGGTCTCCTTCGAGCTGGGCGGCAAGAACGCCGGGCTGGTCTTCGCCGACGCCGACCTGGACGCGGCGGTCGCCGGGTCGGTGCGGTCCAGCTTCACCAACGGCGGGCAGGTCTGCCTCTGCACCGAGCGCATCTACGTGCAGCGTCCGGTCTTCGAGGAGTTCACCGCCCGGCTGGCGAAGCGGGCCGCCGAGCTGCCCTACGGGTGGCCGGCCGACGAGGCCACCGTCAACATGCCGCTGATCTCGCACAGCCACCGGGAGAAGGTGCTCGGCCACTACGAGCTGGCCCGCGCCGAGGGCGCCGAGGTGCTCGCCGGGGGCGGCACGCCACGCTTCGGCGACGCCCGCGACGGCGGCGCGTACGTGCAGCCGACGGTGCTCGCCGGGCTCGGCCCGGACGCCCGGACCAACCGCGAGGAGATCTTCGGCCCGGTCGTGCACCTGGCGCCGTTCGACGACGAGGACGAGGCGTACGCGCTGGCCAACGGCACGGAGTACGGCCTGGCGGCGGCGGTGTGGACGCGCGACGTGGGCCGCGCCCACCGGGCCGGCGCCCGGCTGGACGCCGGCATCGTCTGGGTCAACACCTGGTTCCTGCGCGACCTGCGCACCCCGTTCGGCGGGGTCAAGGCCTCCGGCATCGGCCGCGAGGGCGGCGTGCACTCGCTGGACTTCTACTCCGAACTCACCAACGTCTGCGTGGATCTCTCATGACCGTCGATTACGAGGCCGCGGCCCGGGAGCTGACCGAGGCCCGGGAGAGCGGCAAGCCCTGCCCTCCGCTGCGCGGGCGGCTGCTACCGGAGGGGGACGTCACCTCGGCGTACCTCGTGCAGCAGTTGCAGGTTCGGGAGTGGCTGCGGCGCGGGTACCGGCGGGTCGGCGCCAAGATCGGGCTGACCTCGCGGGCGGTGCAGGAGAGCTTCGGCGTCTACCAGCCGGACTTCGGGGTGCTGACCGAGGAGATGGCGGTGCCCGACGGCGTCGAGGTGGCGCTGGACCGGCTGCTCCAGCCCCGGGTGGAGGCCGAGATCGCCTTCGTCCTCGGCGCGGACCTGCCGGACGAGCGGATCACCACCGCCGACCTGACCCGGGCGGTCGACCACCTGCTGCCGGCCATCGAGATCGTCGACTCCCGGATCGCCGGCTGGGACATCTCCATCGTGGACACGGTGGCGGACAACGCATCCAGCGGGCTGTTCGTGCTGGGCACCGCGCCGCGCCGGCTCGCCGACGTCGACCTGCGGCTGTGCGGCATGGTGCTCGAACACGCCGGCGAACCGGTGTCGGTGGGCGCCGGGGCGGCCTGCCTCGGCAACCCCCTGCACGCGCTGGCCTGGCTGGCGCAGACCCTCGCCCGCTCCGGCGACCCGCTGCGGGCGGGCGACGTGGTGCTCTCCGGGGCGCTCGGCCCGATGCTGCCGGTGACCCCCGGCGCGGCGTACGAGGCCCGGATCTCCGGCCTCGGCTCGGTGCGGACGTGCTTCTCGAAGGGCGGTGACCGGTGAGCGCGAGGAGTGAGCTTGCGAGCCCCGCAGTCGCGCACGGACAAGGCGCAGTGGGCGTCGGTGTGGCGGTGCTCGGGTCCGGCAACATCGGCACCGACCTGATGATCAAGGTGCTGCGGCTGTCGGAGTCGCTGCGGATGGTCGCGATGGCGGGCATCGACCCGGGCTCGGACGGGCTGGCCCGGGCCCGGCGGCTCGGCGTCGCCACCACCGCCGAGGGGGTGGACGGGCTCGTCGCGATGCCCGAGTTCGCCGACGTGGAGCTGGTCTTCGACGCCACCTCCGCCGGCGCGCACCGGCACAACGACGCCGTGCTGCGCGCCCACGGGCGGACCGTGGTCGACCTGACCCCCGCCGCGATCGGCCCGTACGTGGTGCCGCCGGTGAACCTCGACGAGCACCTGCACGAGACCAACGTCAACATGGTCACCTGCGGCGGGCAGGCCACCGTGCCGATCGTCGCCGCCGTCGGCCGGGTCACCCCGGTCGCGTACGGCGAGATCGTCGCGTCGATCGCCTCGCGGTCGGCGGGGCCGGGCACCCGGGCCAACATCGACGAGTTCACCGAGACCACCGCCCGCGCGATCGAGGTGGTCGGCGGCGCCGGGCGCGGCAAGGCGATCATCGTGCTGAACCCGGCCGACCCGCCGCTGCTGATGCGGGACACGGTCTACTGCGTCTGCCCGGACGCCGCCGCCGACCGGGCCGCGATCGCCGCCTCGGTCGCCGACATGGTGCGGACCGTGCAGGAGTACGTCCCCGGCTACCGGCTCAAGCAGGACGTGCAGTTCGACCGGGTGGACACGTACGTGCCGGCGCTCGGGCGGCACCTCACCGGCCTCCAGGTCTCGGTCTTCCTGGAGGTGTCCGGCGCCGGGCACTACCTGCCCGCGTACGCCGGGAACCTCGACATCATGACCTCGGCCGCGCTGCGTACGGCGGAGCGGCTGGTGGCCCTGCGGGAGGTGGTCACCCCGTGACCGACCTGTACATCCAGGACGTGACGCTGCGGGACGGGATGCACGCCATCGCGCACCGCTACACCGTCGACCAGGTACGGGCGATCGCCGCCGCGCTGGACGCGGCCGGGGTGGCCGCGATCGAGGTGGCGCACGGCGACGGGCTCGCCGGGTCCAGCGTCAACTACGGGCACGGCGCGGCCAGCGACGCCGACTGGATCGCGGCGGCGGCCGAGGTGCTGACCACCGCGAAGCTCACCACGCTGCTGCTGCCCGGCATCGGCACCATCGCCGACCTGAAGGCCGCCAAGACGCTCGGCGTGACCAGCGTCCGGATCGCCACCCACTGCACCGAGGCGGACATCTCGGCCCAGCACATCTCCTGGGCCCGGGAGAACGGCATGGACGTCTCCGGGTTCCTGATGATGTCGCACATGAACGACCCGGCCGGCCTGGCCGCGCAGGCCAAGCTCATGGAGTCGTACGGCGCGCACTGCGTCTATGTCACCGATTCCGGGGGCCGGCTGCTGATGTCCGACGTGGCCGCGCGGATCGACGCGTACCGGCAGGTCCTCGACCCGGAGACGCAGATCGGCATCCACGCCCATCACAACCTGTCGCTCGGCGTGGCCAACAGCGTGGTGGCGGTCGAGCACGGCCGCGTCCTCGGGGCCGCGCCGGCCGGCGCCGACGCCCCGCACGGCCGGACGGTCCGGGTGGACGCCTCGCTGGCCGGCCAGGGCGCGGGTGCCGGCAACGCGCCGCTGGAGGTCTTCGTCGCGGTGGCCGAGCTGCACGGCTGGAAGCACGGCTGCGACGTGTTCGCGCTGATGGACGCCGCCGAGGAGCTGGTCCGCCCGTTGCAGGACCGGCCGGTGCGGGTGGACCGGGAGACGCTCTCGCTCGGGTACGCGGGTGTCTACTCCAGCTTCCTGCGCCACGCGGAGCGGGCGTCGGAGCGGTACGGCGTGGACGTCCGCTCGATCCTGGTCGAGCTGGGCCGTCGCCGGATGGTCGGCGGCCAGGAGGACATGATCGTCGACGTGGCGCTGGACCTCGCCGGCCGCAGGGAGGACTCATGATCGGGCCGGACATCGCCGGGATCGCCGGGAAGCTGGGCGCGGCTGCCGACACCGTCACGGCGATCCCGCAGCTCGCCGCCGAGACGGGGCTCGACGTCGAGGCCGCGTACGCGGTGCAGACCGCGCTGCTCCAGCGCCGCCTCGACCGGGGTGAGCGGCTGGTGGGCCTCAAGATGGGCCTGACCAGCAAGGCGAAGATGGCCCAGGTCGGCGTGGACGAGGTGATCTGGGGCCGGCTCACCGACGTGATGCGGGTCCCCGACGGCGGCAGCGTCCGCGTCGGTGATTTCATCCATCCCCGGGTCGAGCCCGAGGTGGCGTTCCTGTTGGACCGGCTGCCCGAGCCCGGCGAGCCGGTCGCCGACTTCACGGCCGCGGTCCGCGCGGTCGCCCCGGCGATCGAGTTGATCGACTCCCGGTACGCGAACTTCACCTTCTCGCTGCCCGACGTCATCGCCGACAACACCTCCGCCGGTGCGTTCGTGGTCGGACCGTGGTGCCCGGTGCCGGACGGTCTGGACAACCTCGGCGTGCTGCTGGAGATCGACGGGCGGGTGGCCCAGGTCGGCTCGACCGCGGCGATCCTCGGTGACCCGCGCCGCGCGCTGGACGAGGGCATCCGGCTCGCCGGCCGGCACGGCGTGCGGCTGCGCGAGGGCTGGGTCTTCCTGGCCGGCGCCGCGACGGCGGCCGTTCCGCTGCGCCCGGGCACGCACGTCCGAGCCGTCGTGGAGAAGCTCGGGAGCGCGTCGCTGAAGGCGGCGTCATGACGGCCCGGGTCGTCGCCGGGAAGGCGGTTCCCCGGGGAGCGTTCCCGCACGTCAAGGTCGCCGGTGGGTTCGTCTTCGTCTCCGGTACGTCCGCCCGCCGTCCGGACAACACGTTCGCCGGGGTCGAGGTGGACGAGTTCGGTACGACGAACCTGGACATCCGGGCGCAGACCCGGGCGGTCATCGAGAACGTAGGGGACCTGCTGGCGTCGGTCGGCGCCGGGCTCACCGACCTGGTCCAGGTCACCAGTTACCTGGTCAACATGAACGACTTCGGCGGCTACAACGAGGTGTGGGCGGAGTTCTTCGACGTCACCGGGCCGACGCGCACCACCGTCGCCGTGCACCAGTTGCCGCACCCGCACCTGCTGATCGAGATGCAAGCCGTCGCCCTGCTCCCCAAGGAGGTCAGTCGTGAGTGAGATCGCCGAGCCGTTCAGCTTCCCCGGGTGGATCGCGGAGCACCAGCACCTGTTGAAGCCACCGGTGGGCAACAAGGAGTTGCTGCCCGGCAGCGACGACTTCATCGTCATGGTGGTGGGCGGGCCGAACCATCGCACCGACTTCCACGTCGACCCGTACGAGGAGTTCTTCTACCAGGTCAAGGGCAACATGCACGTCAACCTGATGCTCCCGGAGGGCCCGCGCACGGTGCACATCCGCGAGGGTCAGATGTGGATGCTGCCGCGCCACACCCCGCACTCCCCGCAGCGTCCGGAGGCGGGCTCGATCGGCATGGTGATCGAGCGGGTCCGCGAGGAGGGCACGCTGGAGAAGTTCCAGTGGTACTGCCCGGAGTGCCAGCACAAGGTGCACGAGGTCGAGTTGCAGGTGCGCGACATCGCCGCCGACCTGCCGCCGGTCTTCGCGGCGTTCTACGCCGACGAGAAGGCGCGTACCTGCGACAACTGCGGCACGCTGCACCCGGGCAAGGGCTGATGCGCGGACCGGTGGTGGACGTGCACACGCACGTCGTACCCAAGGGGTGGCCGGACCTCGCCGCGGCGTGCGGCGGGTCCGGCTGGCCCTGGCTGCGGGTCGATTCGGAACGCGCCGCCATGATCATGGTTGGGGAGACCGAGTTCCGGCCGGTCGGCGCGCAGTGTTGGGACGCCGGAACCCGGCTGGCCGACATGGCCGCCGACGGCGTGGACGTGCAGGTCGTCTCGCCCACCCCGGTCTTCTTCTGCTACGACCGCCCCGCCGGCCAGGCGGTCAAGGTCGCGCGCATCTTCAACGACCTGACCCTGGAGGTCACCTCCGGCGGCGGGGACCGGCTGGTGCCGTTCTGCCAGGTGCCCCTGCAGGACCCGGAGGCGGCCTGCGCCGAGCTGGACCGCTGCCTCGCGGCCGGGCACGCCGGTGTGGAGATCGGCAACCACGTCGGCGACCGCGACCTGGACGACGGCGGGATCGTCGAGTTCCTCACCCACTGCGCCCAGGTGGGCGCGCCGGTCTTCGTCCACCCCTGGGACATGCCGGGCGGCCCCCGGCTCGACCGCTGGATGGCCCGGTGGCTCACCGGGATGCCCGCCGAGACCCACCTGTCGGTGCTGGCGATGATCCTGGGCGGCGTCTTCGACAAGGTGCCGGAGACGCTGCGCATCTGCTTCGCGCACGGCGGCGGCAGCTTCCCGTTCTGGTTGGGCCGCGCGGACAACGCCTGGCACCGGCGGGGTGACCTGGTCCGCGGCGCCTCGGCCGCGCCGCCCAGCGCGTACCTGGACCGGTTCCTCGTCGACTCGGTGGTGTTCGAGCCGGCGGCGCTGCGGCTGCTCGTCGACACGATGGGCGACGACCGGGTGCTGGTCGGCAGCGACTACCCGTATCCGCTGGGGGAGCGGCCGGTCGGCGCGGTGGTGCACCGCTCCGACTTCCTCACCCCGGAACAGCGCGCCAAACTGCTCGGCGGCAACGCGCTGCGCTTCCTGCACGGCTGAGTCGCGGGCTGGCGCCGGCGCGGCGCCGCCCACCGGCAGCCAGCCACCCGCTCGCCCTCCTTTGCTCTGCTTCAACCGACGCACCGGATTCGCATCGGAACCGGTGCGTCCGTTGAAGCAGAGCAAAGGGCATGGGGGACGGTTCCGGGTCGGTTCCGGCGCGTGACGAGTGCGTCCAGGTCAGGCGCCGGGCAGGATGGGGGTATGGCCGAGCCGCACGACCTGACCGCGCTGGAGCAGGCCGCCGCGATCGCCCGCGGCGAGCTGACCAGCCGGGACCTGGTCGAACACCACCTCAACCGGGTGGCGGCGCTCGGCGACACGGTCGGCGCCTTCGTCACCGTCACCCCGGAGGCGGCCCTCGCCGCCGCCGCCGCGGCCGACGCCGTCCCGCCGCAGGCGCGCGGTCCACTGCACGGCGTCCCGACCGCGATCAAGGACCTGACGCTCACCGCCGGTGTGCGCACCACCTTCGGCTCGGCCGCGTTCGCCGACTTCGTGCCGCCCGTCGACGCCGACGTGGTCCGGTTCCTGCGCGCCGCCGGCCTGGTCAGCCTCGGCAAGACCACCACCTCCGAGCTGGGCTGCTCGCTCTACTCCGAGGGTCTGGTCGCGCCGCCCGCGCGGAACCCGTGGAACATCGCGTACACCGCGGGCGGCTCCAGTGGCGGCGCGGCGGCCGCGGTGGCGGCCGGTCTGGTCCCGGTGGCCCAGGGCTCCGACGGCGGCGGATCGCTGCGCATCCCGGCGTCGATGTGCGGGCTGGTCGGCTACAAACCCAGCCGCGGCCTGGTCTCCGGCGGGCCGGTCGGCTTCGGCGCGTACGGGCTGCCCACCAACGGCCCGATCGGGCGGACCGTCGCCGACGTGGCCGCGCTGCTCGACATCCTCGCCCGGCCGGTCCCCGGCGAGCCGTACCTGGCCCCGCTCCCGCCGGCCGGCGGGTGGCTGGCGGCGGCCCGGGCGGCCCAGCCGGGCCGGCTGCGGATCGGGCGTTTCACCACGCCGATGCTCGCCGACGAGCCGGTGCACCCGGACTGCGTCGCCGCCGTGGACCGGGCCGCCGCCCTGCTCGCGGCCGCCGGCCACGAGGTGGTCGAGGTGCCGCCGCCGCTCACGCCGGCCGCGTGGCCGCTGTTCGAGATCGTCTGGTACGTGCTGGCGCTCGCCCCGGTGCCACCCGAGCGGGAGAGCGAGCTGCTGCCGCTGACCCGGCTGCTGCGGGCCCGGGGCGCGCAGATCTCCGCCGCCACCCTCACCACCACGCTCGGCGAGCTCCAGGCGCAGGTCCGCCTCGGGATACGCCGCACCGCCGGCTGCGACCTGCTGCTCTGCCCCACGCTGGCGGCGCCGCAGGCACCGGTGGGCTGGTTCACCGAGGGCCGGGACCCGGCGGAGGACTTCGACCGGCAACGCCGGTTCTCACCCTACTGCGCCATCTTCAACGTGACGGGCGATCCGTCCGTATCGCTGCCGCTGGGGGTCACCGCCGACGGGCTGCCCGTCGGGGTGCTTGTCACCGGCCGGTACGGCGACGACGCCCGCTTGATCGCCACCGCTGCGCAACTGGAGCACGCCAGTGGCGGCTGGGATCACCACCCCGCAATCTGGCGGGCCGTCGGCTCCGCTAACGTGAATAGCACAAGCGGAGTCGGGGAATCGTCCGCATGACCGTCCACCCGACCCGGATTCCTGGTCTCTCTCTCGCCTGGGGGCGTTGGGATTGTCTGTAACCGACACATTGCTCGTCTTCGTCGGCATCCCGGCGGTCGCGATACTGGTGATCGCCGGTCTGGCGTACGCCGGCAGCAACCGTGGCACGGGTCGTGGCGGCGGTAAGCGCTACCGACCGGGCCGGCCGTTCGACTTCACTCCGGTCTGGTTCCTGAGCCGGCCGGAGGAGCTGGCCGACTCGGCCGGCACCGCGTTGGCCGCCGGTGCGCAGGCGCCCGCGCTGACCAGCCGCAAGCAGGAGCGGGCCGGCATCGAGGCGCCGGCCGGTGGAACCGGAGGCGCAAGTGACCGTTGGTGAGATGCAGCCCCCGGCCGGGACGGGCAAGCCGCCGGCCGTCCTCGACGGGCCGTTCTCGACCCGCCAGCTGCTGCGCATCGACGAGGCGCTGCGACTGGCCGACAGGGGCACCGGCCTGGTCTTCTCGGTCTTCGTCGGCGGTCTCGACGAGCCGATCCGGGAGCACGCCGAGCGGCTGCACCGCCAACTCGCCGAGCCCGACCGGTCCGTGCTGATCGCGGTCTCGCCGAACCAGCGGCAGCTGGAGATCGTCACCGGCCGGCACGCCCGCAAGCGCATCCCCGACACGTACGCGAAGCTCGCGGCGCTCTCCATGGTGGCCGCCTTCGGCGGCGGCGATCTGGCCGGCGGCATCATCACCGGCCTCGACCAACTCGCCAGCCACGCGGGCAAGGGCTGAGGCACCCGACCCCACGACGGAGCCCGGCCGCGCTCAGCGCGGCCGGGCTCCGTCGTTCCGTGCTTGCTGCCTCAGCGCGCAGCTCAGGCGCTCCGGGCGTCCCTCGCGCGGGCCTTGAGGGCCCGGACCACGCCGTCGCGGCCCTCGGCGACCAGCCGGCGCAGCGGCGCCGGGTGGCCCTCGCCGGCCAGCCACGCGTCGGTCGCGGCGACGGTGTCGTCCTCGACCAGGTACGCCGGGTACGCCAGCTGCGCGAACTCCTGCGCCGGCTCGCTGTCGCGGCTGGCCCAGACCTGCGCCACGGTGGCGAAGTACCGGTCCCGGTACGGGCGCACCAGCTCGACCTGCGCCGGGTGGGCGAAGCCCATCAGCAGCGCCCGGTGCCGCCAGTTCGGCAGCGGGTCCGGACCGGTCAGCTGCGCCCACACGGTCGCCTTGTTCTCCGGGGTCGGCACGAGCGCGTGCGCGTACGCGGCCTCCCGCTCGCCGCTGGCCGTGCGGTCGGTCGCCAGCTCCGCCTCCACGTCCGCGGGACCGGCCGCGCCGTTGGCGACCAGCGAGCCGAGCACCGTCCAGCGCAGTTCGGTGTCGACGGTCAGGCCGGCGGGCACCCCGCTGCCGTCCAGCCAACCCCGCAGGGTCGCCAGGTCCTCCGAGGAGCGGGCGGCCGAGGCGTACGCGCGGGCCCAGGCGAGCTGGAAGCCGCTGCCCGGCTCGGCGGCGGCGAGGGCGGTCTTCGCGGTCCGCGCCAGGTCGGCCCAGCCGGTCGGCGCCCACGCCGGGTCGGCGTAGAAGGTGAGCGCGGTGGTGGCCTGCCGCAGCGTGGCCGTGACGAGGTTGATGTCGGTCTCGGCGGGCAGGCCGGCGAGCACCAGCGCCACGTAGTCGCGGGCGGCCAGCTCCGCGTCGCGGATCATGTCCCACGCGGCGGTCCAGCACAGCGCGCGGGCCAGCGACGACTCGAAGCCGCCGATGTGCTGCACCACCGTGGCCATCGACCGCTCGTCGAGCCGCAGCTTCGCGTACGTGAGGTCGTCGTCGTTGAGCAGCAGCACGTCCGCGGCGCGGACCCCGGCCAGCTCGGCCAGCTCGGTCGTCTCACCGGTGACGTCCACCTCGACGCGCTCGCGGCGGACCAGCCGGCCGTCGGTGCGGTCGTACAGGCCCACGCCGATCCGGTGGGTGCGCAGCGTCGGGTGACCGGCCGGCGCCTCCTGCCGCACCACGACCCGCTGGTAGCTGCCGTCGGCGCCGATCGTCACCTCCGGGCGCAGCGTGTTGACCTGCGCGGTCTCCAGCCACTGCGCGGCGAACTTGCGCAGCTCCCGTCCGGACGCGGACTCCAGCTCCGACAGCAGGTCGTCGAAGGTCGCGTTGCCCCAGGCGTGCTTGCCGAAGTACGACCGCAGGCCGGCCAGGAACGGCTCCTCACCGACGTACGCGACGAGCTGCTTGAGCACGCTCGCGCCCTTGGCGTACGTGATGCCGTCGAAGTTGACCTCGACCGCCTCCAGGTCCGGCATCTCGGTGTAGACCGGGTGGGTGGAGGAGAGCTGGTCCTGCCGGTAGCCCCAGTTCTTCCGGATCGACAGGAACGTCGTCCAGGCCTCGGTGAAGCGCGTGGCGTGGGAGTTGCACCAGTGGCTGGCCCACTCGGCGAACGACTCGTTCAGCCACAGGTCGTTCCACCAGCGCATGGTGACCAGGTCGCCGAACCACATGTGCGCCATCTCGTGCAGGATCGTGTTGGCGCGCTGCTCGTACTCGAAGTCGGTGACCTGCGAGCGGAACAGGTAGTGCGACTCGGCGTGCGTGACGCAGCCGAAGTTCTCCATCGCGCCGGCGTTGAAGTCCGGCACCCAGAGCTGGTCGTACTTCGGCAGCGGGTACCGCACGCCGAACTGGGCGTGGAAGAAGTCGAAGCCCTGCCGGGTGATGAGGAACAGGTCGTCGGAGTCCAGGTGCGGCGCCATCGAGGCCCGGCAGAAGACCCCCAGGTCGATGCCGTCGTGGGTCTCCCGCACCTCGTGGTACGGCCCGGCGCAGAGGGCGGTGATGTAGGTGCTCATCCGCACGGACTCGGCGAAGTGGACGGTCCGCAGGCCCTCGCCCGCCGGCTCCGAGCGCTCCACCGGCATGTTGGAGACGACCTTCCAGTGATCCGGCACCGTGGCGTGCCAGGTGTAGACACTCTTCAGGTCGGGCTGGTCGAAGGCGGCGAAGACGCGCTGCGCGTCCGCGGTCTCGAACTGGCTGTAGAGGTAGGTCTCGCCGTCGACCGGGTCGACCGTGCGGTGCAGCCCCTGCCCGCTGTTCGAGTACGCGAAGTCCGCGTCGACCACGAGCGTGTTCTCCGCGGCGAGGTCGGGCAGGGTGAGGCCCTTCTCCGCCGACCAGCCGCCGAGATCGAGCGGGGTGCCGTTCAGGGTGGCGGACCGCACCGAGTCCGCGGCCACCTCGATGAAGGTGCTCGCGCCGGGCTCGGCGCAGCGGAACCGGACCTCGGTCGTGGACCGGAAGGTGCGGCCATCGGCCCGCACGGCGCTCGACAGGTCCAGACTGATGTCGTACCCGGTCACATCGAGCAGGCGGCTCCGCTCGGTGGCCTCCACCTGCGTCAGATTGCGCACTCCCGGCACTGTTCGTCTCCATCCCTCGTCTGCCCTACGCCGATCGCGGCGCCGTTGGGCGACCGCTCGTGACGGCCGCGCGAACCGAGTCTTGCATGCACGCGGGCCTCCCGGTGGGCGAGGTCACGCTCTCATTCGGGTGTCACCGCCGGGAACCCGGGGTGAAGATCGGTGCAGGCGCCGAGGAGCGGCGTCACCCGTCGTGAAGGGACCTCATCGTGAGCGAGCGTGTCACCGTCGACATGTGGTTCGACCCGATCTGCCCGTGGGCGTGGATCACGTCCCGGTGGCTGCTGGAGGTCGAGCGGGTCCGGGAAGTGGACATCCGCTTCCACGTGATGAGCCTGTCGGTGCTCAACGAGGGCCGGGACCTGCCCGAGGAGTACCAGGAGCTGATGAAGACCGGCTGGGGTCCGGTGCGGGTGTGCATCGCCGCCGAGCAGCGGCACGGCGTCGACGCCCTGCGGGACCTCTACACCGCGCTCGGCACCCGTATCCACCTCGGTCAGGAGAAGCTCTCCCGCGACCTGTACGCGGCGGCCCTGGCCGACGCCGGCCTGGACCCGGAACTGGCCGAGGCGGCCGGGAGCACCGGCCACGACGAGGCGCTGCGGGCCAGCCACGAGGCCGGCATGCGGCCGGTCGGCACCGACGTCGGCACCCCGGTCATCCACGCCCCGGGTCCGGACGGCTCCCCGGTCGCCTTCTTCGGTCCGGTCGTCACCCCGGCTCCGAAGGGCGAGGCCGCCGGTCGCCTCTGGGACGGCGTCCTGCTGGTCGCCGGCACGCCCGGCTTCTACGAGCTGAAGCGGTCCCGCGAACAGGGCCCCAGCTTCGACTGAGGCGCAACGAGAGGGCCCCTTCTCAACGCCTCGCCTACCAGAAGGGGCCCTTGTTAACACCTTCGAACCGCCGTCACCCGCCCTCCGGCGGGTTCGTTGGCCTCCATGTCCGCCGCAGCGACCCGCAGGGCCGCACCCGCAGCTCGTGGAGGCATCCGTATGGCCAAGCACCGCGCGCCCGGTGACGAACCGATGACCGGGGAGGAGGCGAGCGACAACCCCGCGTACTGGTCGGTCGACGACTCCCGCTGGGCCGCCGTCCGTCCCGACCTGCCCACGCACCTGGTGGATCTGCTCGCCCCGCCGATCGTGGTCGGCGTGGCCCGCGTGCCGGTCACGTCGCGACTGAGCCCGCCCGGTGTGCCGGACCGGCCCCACCCGGTCGTCGCGCCCCGCCGGCCGGTGACGCCGGTACCGGCCGGCCGGCACCGCCGGGCCCAGGATCTCTGACCGAGTGTTGCGAGGGCCCTCCGCTACCGCAGCTTGAAGGGCCCCTCCTTTCACCTGGTGGGCGGGGCAGTGGGTCCGGGACACGGCGCCGACCGGCACCGGTAGCGTCATCGGACATGACGGTCGTCCATCCGATCGCCCGGGCCTGGATCACCACCGGCGGCACCGGCGCGCAGAACTACGACGAGTTCGCCGACGACGCGGAGATCACCGCGATCATCGAGGCGAACCCGCACAGTGCCCTCGGCATCGAGATGCCGCACCGGGCACCGGAGAGCGTGGGGAAGTCGTTCCTCGACGCGCTGCCCGACGCGGTGGCCCGGCTCGCCGAGGCGAAGGCGGACGGCAGCTACACCCCCGCCGAGCAGGTGGTGGTGCTCTACCGGATCAGCGCGCCGGGGGAGGAGTCCGGGTACGGGCTGTTCGCCATGGTCGACACCGACCAGATCTCCACCAGCGCCGACGAGCCGGGCCTGGTCATCCGTAACGAGGACGTGTTCATCGCCAAGGTGCGCGAGCGGGTGGCCCTGGCCGAGACGCTGGGGCACCTGCTCTCGCCCGTGCTCCTGCTCCAGACCGGGCGTGGCGACGAGCTGCACGCCGCCCTCGCGGCCGCTACCGACGCGGCCGGGGCGCCCGCCGCGACCGACACCGACCAGGCCGGCCGTACGCACGCCATCTGGCTGGTCGGCCCCGGCGCGCAGCAGGACGAGCTGACCGCGCTCGCCGGCGGCGGCGAGCTGGTCGTCGCCGACGGCAACCACCGCAGCCTCGCCGCGCAGACCGGGGGGTTGCCGCGCTTCCTGGCCGTGGTCACCACGCCGGCCTCCGTCGCGATCCAGCCGTACAACCGGCTGGTCAGCGAACTCACCACCAGCCCGGCCGAGCTGCTCGACCGGCTGCGGGCCGCCGGCGCGGAGGTGGCGCCGATCGACGGCCCGGTCGAGGTCCCGGCGGCCAGCGGCACCGTCCATCTCCGCCTCCCGGACCGGGGGTACGCGGTACGCCTGCCCCGGGTGGGTGCCGGCCACCTGGAGAACCTGGACCACGCGTTGGTCGAGCGGCTGCTGCTGCGCGACGCGTTGGGGCTGGACCCGGGTGACAAGCGGATCACCTACGTCGGCGGTGACTACCCGGCGAGCTGGCTGACCGGCGAGGTCGACGCCGGCCGGGCCGAGTTGGCGGTGCTCGTCGCGCCGGTGACCGTCGACGACTTCGTCGCGGTGAACCTCGCCCGGGAGAAGATGCCCCGCAAGAGCACCTGGTTCACGCCGAAGGCCCGCGCCGGCCTCGTCGTCGCCGAACTCGAGCACTGACGACACGTACGCTGTGACGAATCCGCCTCCGGGTCGCCGCCCGCGCGCCGGCCCGGAGCCGGGCCTGTCAGACTGCGCGGTATGCGTGTCTACCTGGGTTCCGACCACGCCGGTTTCGAGCTGAAGGCGCACCTGGCCAACCACCTGGCCAAGCAGGGGTACGACGTGGTCGACGTCGGCCCGCACGCCTACGACCCGGACGACGACTACCCGGCGTTCTGCCTGCACACGGGCGCCCGGGTGGTGGCCGAACCGGGCAGCCTCGGCGTGGTCATCGGCGGCTCCGGAAACGGCGAGCAGATCGCCGCGAACAAGATCACCGGGGTGCGGGCGGCGCTCGCCTGGAACATCGAAACCGCCCACCTGGCCCGGGAGCACAACGACGCCAACATCATCGCGGTGGGCGCACGCCAGCACACCCTCGACGACGCCACCGCCATCGTCGAGGCGTTCCTGACCACCCCGTTCTCCGGCAACGAGCGCCACGCCCGGCGGATCCGCCAGGTGGCCGACTACGAGACCGGCCACGAGCTTCCGCCGCTGCCCTGAGCCGCGGTCAGCGGCGGGGGAGGTCTTCGCGCGGGGTCCAGTTGCGGCGGATGAGGACCACCCGGGCCTCCGCCTCCGCCAGGTCCTCGTCGGTCGGGCGGGAGGCGTCCCGCGCCCGCATCGCGGCGGTCACGCTCACCTGCGACGAGCCGGAACCGACCAGCCCGCGCAGCCCGCGCTCGCCCTCGTCCCCGCCGCCCCGCCGGGTGCGGGGCGGCGGGTCGCCGTCGTGCACCTCCGCCGTCGTGGCGCTCGGGCCCTCGCTGCCGCCGTCCGGCGGGTTGCGGTGCCGGCGCCGGCGTCGCTCCACGTCACCCATGAGCCGACCGTACCGGTCAGAACACCTCCATGCCGGCGGGCGCCCGGTGCCAGCCGAAGGCCGGCCCGGCGGCGGCCAGCGCACCGGGTCGCAGCTCGCGGACCCGGCCCGCGGCGGCGAGCTCGCCGAGCCCGGCTCCGCCCAGGTACAGCTCGCCGAGGCAGCGTATGTCGCACGCCAGGTCGGCCGGTTCCGCGCCGGCGGTGCAGGTGGCCCCGTCCGGCCCGCCGGTAAGGCGCCACCGGCCGGTGTTGCCGGGCAGCAGTTCGTCGGTGACCTCCAGCACCACGTCGACCGGGGTCGCGTACCGGCGGGCGGCGAGCGCGGCGGGCACGTCCACCACCCGCACCCAGAGCCCGTCACTCAGCCGCGCGGCCAGCCGACGCGGTTCGTTGACCAGCCGCAGCAGCGGCTCGTCCACGGCCGCCGAGCGGAACGTGAGCCGCCGGGTCAGGTCGAGCGAGAGCAGCATCCGCCACAGTGCCAGGTACGCGGCGGGCTCGCCGGTCACCACCTCGTCCACCACCGTGGTGCCCTTCGGGCCGGCGGCATCCCACTCGCCCCGGGTGCGGTAGAGCGCGTACCCGTCGACACCGTCGGGGCCCTCGTGCAGGACGGCCCGGCGCTCGGTGGCCCCGCCCCGGTGGGAGGCCGGATCGGACAGGACGTAGTCCCACCACACGTCGCCCCGGCTCGACCAGCCGGGGCGGTCCGGGCGCACCCCCTCGTACACCCGGGCCAGCTCGGTCCGGCAGTCCGCCGGTCGGGCCAGGCGGAGCCGGCCCTCGGCGGGCGTCGGGCCGGGCACCCGCAGCTCGGTCGTCTCGCACTCCAGCACGAGCCGCTGACTCGCCAGGCCGTAGCCGAAGCGCGGGTAGATCCGGCCCTCGCTGGCCCAGAGCAGCGCGACCGGCTCCCGGCCGGCGTCGCGCACCTCGCCCAGCTGCCGCCGCATCATGTCGGTGAGCAGGCCGCGGCGGCGGTGGGTGGGCGCCACCCCGACCATGCTGACGTGCGCGGCGGGCAGGCGGGCCCCGGGCACGGTCAGCTCGCGGGTGAACGCGGTGGCGCTCGCCACCAGGTCGTTGCCGTCGCGGACCAGCAGCGTGCGCTCCGGCTCCAGGAGGTGTTTCTCGACCGCCCACGACTCGGTGTCGAAGCCGCCGTGGAACAGGTTCCCGAGCAGCTCGCCCAACTCGTCGAGGTCCTCGGTACGGGCGGTGTCGAAGCGCGGCGGGGCAGTCATGTGGCTCTGTCTAGCGCACGACCGGTGTTCCGGACGACCGATTTGCGCGCTGGCTACCCTCGATAGGCAGACGGGGCCCGCTGGTCCCGTCCGGTCCAGGGGAGGGGACGAGATGGCCGACCAGACGCAGCCGTGGGCGGAGCGGACCGTCGAGGTGCCGCCGCAATCGGGCGTCGGGGTGCCGCAGCAGCGGGACGCCTTCCGGCGGGGAGTGGCCCCGGTGGGGTCGTCCGGCACGAAACGAACGGAGCCGTTCCCCGTGGTCGAGGAACCCACCGGGCCGGGCTGGCCCGGATCGCCGGCCCCGCGTCGCCCGCTGAGCTGGCATGTCGCCCAGCTCCGCCGTGGCGGGGAGTGGAGCGCCGCCGGCGCGCTCTTCGCGTTCGTCTGTTGGGGCATCTGGGCGATCTCGGGCGGCGGCAACCTCGCCGCGCCCCTGCTGATCTTCGTACTGAGCCTGCTCGTCGCGGCCGGCCTGTTCGCCCTCGCGCGGCTCCTCGGCCGGGTGGTCCTGGAGCAGCGCCTGGGCCGGGTTCGGCGCAGCGCCCGCGGCGCGCACCTGGTGACGGCCATCTTCCTCGCCGGGCTCGGCGTCGCCTGGCTCCAGCAGACCGAGTGGGTCGTCTCGGTCTGGAACTGGATCACCAACAACTGACGGGTGGGCGGGGCACCGCCCCGCCCACCCGTCGCGTCCGGTCGCGGCAGGTCGCGACCACGTCGTCCGCCACCAGGTCGTCGGGCAGATACCCGGCCGGGCGCGGATCATCCCCGCCGCTGGATGGTCCCGGGCGGGCTTCCGCCGCCGGCTCAGTGCGTGCCGCCGTGCCCCTCGGCGTCGGCCCGGGGCGAGGCCACCCGGGCCGCCGGATCCTCGACGCCGGGCTCGCCGCCGTCCGGGGCGACCATGCCGTCGTAGGTGTAGACGGGCCCGCCCGCACCGTGCTGCTTCGTGGTCCGAACGTAGCGGTGCATCATGCCGTCGATCTCCACCTCGACCAGGGCGTCGCCGCCCGTGTCCTGGGTGCTGCCGTCGCGGGGGCCACCCACCAGGTGGGCCTTCGTGTTCGTGTCCATGTCGACGCGGGTTACCCGGGGCGGTCCGGTGCAAAACGGGCGGCTTGAGTCAGCGTTGACCGGACCTCGCGAGAATCGGCCGGCGTAGGAACCGGATCGCCGCACTCCGAGGAGTCCCCTTGACGTACGCATCGCTCTCGCTGGCTCCCGGCGGGCCGGCCGACCCGGCGGGCCGCCGGCTGTTCACGTCGGAGTCCGTCACGGAAGGCCACCCGGACAAGATCGCTGATCAGATCAGTGACGGGATTCTCGATGCGTTGTTGGCGGAGGATCCGCGGTCGCGGGTGGCCGTGGAGACGTTGATCACGACGGGTCAGGTGCATATTGCGGGTGAGGTGACGACGAGGGCGTACGCCGACATCCCGTCGATCGTGCGTCGGACGATCTTGGGGATTGGTTATGACTCGTCGAAGAAGGGTTTCGATGGGGCCTCGTGTGGGGTGAGTGTGTCGATCGGGGCGCAGTCGGCGGACATCGCGCAGGGGGTGGACAACGCCTTCGAGTTGCGTACGGGTGCGTCGGAGAGTGCGTTGGACGCGCAGGGTGCGGGCGATCAGGGGATGATGTTCGGTTTTGCGTGTTCGGAGACGCCGGAGTTGATGCCGTTGCCGATCGCGTTGGCGCATCGGTTGTCGCGGCGGTTGGCGCAGGTGCGTAAGGACGGGACGGTGCCGTATCTGCGGCCGGACGGTAAGACGCAGGTGACGATCGAGTATGAGGGTCTGCGTCCGGTGCGGTTGAACACGGTGGTGGTGTCGTCGCAGCACGCGGCGGATATCTCGTTGGAGTCGCTGTTGACGCCGGACGTGCGTGATCATGTGATCGCGCCGGAGGTGGAGAGTCTGGGTCTGGACACCGGGGGGTACCGGTTGTTGGTGAATCCGACGGGTCGGTTCGAGATCGGTGGTCCGATGGGGGATGCGGGGCTGACCGGTCGGAAGATCATCGTGGACACGTATGGCGGGTATGCGCGTCATGGTGGTGGGGCGTTTTCGGGTAAGGATCCGTCGAAGGTGGATCGGTCGGCGGCGTACGCGATGCGGTGGGTGGCGAAGACTGTGGTGGCGGCGGGGCTTGCGGAGCGGTGTGAGGCGCAGGTGGCGTACGCGATCGGTAAGGCGCATCCGGTGAGTTTGTTCATCGAGACGTTCGGTACGGAGACGGTGCCGGTGGAGCGGATCGAGAAGGCGGTCACGGAGGTGTTCGATCTGCGGCCGGCGGCGATCATTCGGGATCTGCATCTGTTGCGGCCGATCTACGCGCAGACCGCGGCGTACGGGCACTTCGGTCGGGAGTTGCCGGACTTCACGTGGGAGAGCACCGACCGCGCCACCGACCTCAAGAGCGCGGCGAGCTGATGGGCTGGTTCCGGCGCGTCCTGTCCGAGGTGGAACTCGGACTGAGCCTGGTGGGGGCGTCGTTCGCCGGGATCGACATCCGGGAGATCCTTCGCTCGGCCGGGCGGGGTGACCCGGTCGCGCAGGACGCCCCGGCCGACGACCGGCCGGGCACCGCCGGGCGGCCGTCGAACGGTGCGGCGGAGCCGCCTCCGCCCGGTGCCGGAGCCCCACGGCCGGCCCGCGCGGAAGCGCCCGGGCCGCCGGCCGCCGCGGAGCAACCGCCGCCCGGCCACCCGGAACGGCTCGTCCCCTACCAGCCGCTCACCGACGAGGAGCGGCGGCTCTGGTCCCAACTGCGGTGACCCGGACTCGTCGACAACCTGAGGACCGACAGTGAGGAGCCTGACCATGCCCGGAGTCGACACCCGGACGCGAACCACCGAGGACTTCAAGGTGGCGGATCTGTCGCTTGCTGAGTTTGGGCGTAAGGAGATCCGGCTTGCGGAGCATGAGATGCCGGGTTTGATGGCGATTCGTGCTGAGTTTGCTGAGGCGCAGCCGTTGGCGGGTGCGCGGGTCACGGGTTCGTTGCACATGACGGTTCAGACCGCGGTGTTGATTGAGACGTTGGTGGCGTTGGGTGCGCGGGTGCGGTGGGCGTCGTGCAACATTTTCTCCACCCAGGATCATGCGGCGGCGGCGGTCGTGGTCGGTCCGACCGGCACGCCGGAGGCTCCGGCGGGGGTTCCGGTGTATGCGTGGAAGGGTGAGTCGCTGGGCGAGTACTGGTGGTGCACGGAGCAGGTGCTCAGTTGGCCGGATGGGCAGGGTCCGAACATGATCCTCGATGATGGTGGGGACGCGACGCTGTTGGTGCACAAGGGGGCGGAGTTCGAGCGGGCGGGGGTGGTGCCGCCGGTGGAGTCGGCCGACTCGGAGGAGTACGCGGTCATTCTGGACCTGCTGCACCGCTCGCTGGCCGCCGATGGGCAGCGGTGGTCGCGGATCGCCGCGGGGATCCGGGGTGTGACGGAGGAGACCACCACCGGGGTGCACCGGTTGTATGAGATGCACCGGGCGGGCACGTTGTTGTTCCCGGCGATCAACGTGAACGATTCGGTGACGAAGAGCAAGTTCGACAACAAGTACGGCTGTCGGCATTCGTTGATCGATGGGATCAACCGGGCCACCGACACGTTGATCGGTGGGAAGCTCGCGGTGGTGATGGGTTACGGGGATGTGGGTAAGGGTTGCGCGGAGTCGTTGCGGGGGCAGGGCGCGCGGGTGGTGGTGACCGAGGTCGACCCGATCTGCGCGTTGCAGGCGGCGATGGACGGCTATCAGGTGGCGACCCTGGATGACGTGGTGGAGCAGGCGGATATCTTCGTCACCGCGACCGGCTGTTTCAATGTGATCACCAATGAGCACATGGCGCGGATGAAGCACCAGGCGATCGTGGGTAACATCGGGCACTTCGACAACGAGATCGACATGGCCGGTCTGGCCAAGCGTGCGGATGTGACCCGGGAGAACATCAAGCCGCAGGTCGACCTGTGGCGTTTCGCCGACGGGCACGCGGTGATCGTGTTGTCCGAGGGGCGGTTGTTGAACCTGGGCAACGCCACCGGCCACCCCAGCTTCGTGATGTCCAACTCGTTTGCGAATCAGACGATCGCGCAGATCGAGTTGTACACCAAGACCGACCAGTACCCCACCGGCGTGTACGTGCTGCCCAAACACCTCGACGAGAAGGTCGCCCGGCTGCACCTGGACGCCCTCGGCGCGAAACTGACCACCCTGACCAAGGAACAAGCCGCCTACCTCGGCGTGCCCCAGCAAGGCCCCTTCAAGCCCGACCACTACCGCTACTGACCGGGAGAAGCCGCCATGGGCGCCATCGCGGTCACCGGGTCCATCGCCACCGACCACCTCATGCGGTTCCCCGGGCGCTTCGTCGAGCAACTGCTCGCCGACCAGCTGCACCGGGTGTCGCTGTCCTTCCTCGTGGACGACCTGGTCGTCCGGCGCGGTGGCGTCGCGGCGAACATCGCGTACGGTCTCGGGCGGCTCGGCCTACGGCCCGTGCTGCTCGGCGCCGCCGGCACCGACTTCGCCGACTACCGCTCCTGGCTGGAACGGCACGGCGTCGACTGCGACTCGGTCCACATCAGCGCCGACGCGCACACCGCGCGGTTCGTCTGCACCACCGACTCCGACGAGTGCCAGATCGCGTCCTTCTATCCCGGGGCGATGGCCGAGGGGCACCGCGTCGAGATCGCCGCCGCGGCGGATCGGCGCGGCGGGCTCGACCTCGTCGTGGTCGCGGCCGACGACCCGGCGGCGATGCTCCGGCACACCGCCCGGTGCCGGGAGCTGGGCCTGCCGTTCGCCGCCGACCCGTCCCAGCAGCTCGCCCTGCTCTCCGGCGAACAGATCCGGCAGTTCGTCGACGGGGCGGACTTCCTGCTCACCAACGCCTACGAGAAGGATCTCCTGGAGTCGAAGACCGGCCTGACCGCCGCCCGGGTCCGGGAGCGCGTCCGGGTGCAGGTCACCACGCTCGGCGCCCGGGGCGTACGCATCACCGGCCGGACCACGCCCACGGTCGAGGTGCCCGCCGTGCCGGTGGCGTCGGTGGCCGACCCGACCGGCGGTGGCGACGCCTTCCGGTCCGGCTTCTTCGCCGCGCTGTCCTGGGGGCTCGGGCTGGAGCGGGCCGGGCAGGTCGGCAACGCGGTCGCCGCCTTCGCCGTGGAGGCCGTCGGCCCGCAGGAGTACCACCTCGACCGCGGCCACCTCGTCGAGCGGCTGGCCGGGGCGTACGGCGACCGCTGCGCCGAGGAGGTCACCGCCGCCTGGCCGACTCCCGCCGTGGCGGCGGGCATTCGCTGACCGACCCCGGGTTCCACCAACCCGGCCCGGCCACCCGTCATGCCGCGGCGGCTCGTGCTGCCGTCCGCTGCCAGTTGCGGAACACGAAGCGGTGCACCGCCTTCAACCCCACCCACAGCACCGGATACAGGGCGGTGTGCCACCGTCCGCGAACCGTCACCGTCGTGGTTCGGGTGATCCGCGTGCCGGAGCCCGCCGGGACCAGCTCGAAGACGTCCCCGAGCTGGTCGACGAAGCGGTGGAAGCAGAGGTCGGTCGACTCCATCTGGAACGACAACCCGGTCGGCGGCTCCCAACGGGTGATGCGCTGTCGTACCACACCCTGCTCGGAGTCGCACTGACGGCGCGCACCGACCCCGCCCGGACCGTCCGGCAGCCGGCAGGCGGTGGGCCGGGGCGCGCCCAGGCAGAACACCGGGCAGCGGGGACGCAGCTCCATCCGGGAATCGCACAGCACGGGCCACAACGCCTCCGGCGGGTGCGGCACCGACCAATGCGTACGAACCTTCATGTGCCCAGCGTAAGGCGTACTTGAGCGTTCGCTCAAGAGTCAGTCCGGCTCCGCATGGATGACCGCGAAGCTGAACCCGGTCGCTGCCGGTGACCGTCGCGCCGGCCGGCCGGCGCGTCACGGCGGGATGAGTACGCGTACCCAGCCCGGACCGGGTACGCAGCGGGCTGTCCCGTGTCATTCGTCGTGGCACGCTCGCCGACATGCGCGAGCTGAAGGCGTCGACCGCGACGGTGGTCGCGCTTCAACTGGGCGGCGTGTGGTCGCTGGGCGCGGTCGGGCTGCCCACCGTGCGGGGCGCCCTGCTGATCGCGGCTTTCGGTGGGGCGGGCACGTTCGGCGTCGTCGCTCTCGTCAGCCTGACGGCCGTCCTGGCGTACCTGATGGTGGTGATCGGTGCGACGCGCGCGGTGTCCCACCTGGGCGCGACCGGCGGGCGTCGCGTGCTGTGGGCGCTGCTCGTCCTGGTCGGGGGAACCGCCGGGTGGGCGCTGGGGTGGGCGGTCACCGACGTCGCCGGGCTCGGCGTCAGCCGCGACCCGCAGCTGACGTTCCTGCTCGGCGGGGTCCCCTTCGCCCTGGTGGCCGGGCTGCTGTTGCGCCTCCCGCGGATCAACGCCGTCGCGCTCGCTCTGGCGGTGCTGCTGGCCGGCGCGGGCGTGGCCGTACTGCGGCACGAGTGGCCGGACGAGTTCGAGGAGCGGCTATCGGCCAACCAGGTCAGCCGGGAAACGGCCTTCGCGGTCGCGATCCCCGGCTACCTGCCGAACGACAACCTCGACTACGGCAACGGGCTCGGCGGCGGAGGATTCCGCGTCGCGGATCCGGACGGCGTCCCAACCGATCGGTACGTCACCATCACCGTGCACGACCGCGTCGGTGCGAGCGAGTCCATGTGCGGACAGCCGACCGCCGAGGAGTCACGTCTGCGCTGGGGCGGGTGCACCGTCGAGCCGGACGGCCTGGTCTACCGGCACAACGAGATCGAGCACGGCTACCAGGTGCCGGTCGGGCGCCGGTACGTGACGGTCGTCGGGACCCCAGCGGTCGAGCGTGACCTGCTGCGGACCGCGGCGTCGAGTCTGCGCCCGGCCACCGCCGAGGAGCTGAGCGGCACGCAGCAGCTGGCCGACCGGATCTACGCGGCGACGGTTCCCGGCTACCGCGGGCAGGCGGCCGGGATTCCACCGGGCATGGTGTACGCGCCCGCCGACCACACCGGCAACGGGAGTCAGAGCGTCGCCATCTCGCTCTACGTGGCCTACGCGGACGGCGACAGCATCTGCTTCCGTACCGCCGAGTGCGTCCCGGACGGCGACGGCCTCACCTACATCCGGACCGAGGACGCCCACGGCTACGTGGTGCGCCGCGACCGGGTGAACGTGCGGGTGCTGGGTGGCCTGCGGGTCGACCGGTCGCTGTTGCGCCGGGCCGTCCAGGACGCCCGCCCGGCCACCGACGAGGAGCTGCGCCGGGCCCTTCCACCGGTCGAACCGCGCGAGCCGATCGACCATCTCCGGCGGTGGCTGCGGGCAGCCTAGCCGCGCGGCGCCGCTGGCTTCACATCCACAGCACGCCGTCGTCCTCGTGCTCGCGTATCCGAAATGCGATCATCCGGCGCAGCAGGTCGACCGGCACAGACTCGTCGTACGGGAGCTTGACGGTCCCCTTCCCGGTCGCGAAGCCGGCCAGGTCCGCATCGAATGCCGCACGGGTGCTGGGTGTGAACGCGACGTTCACGTGCCGGGCATGACCGCTGATCATGAAGAGGATCGTCCCGGACGGGTGCACCCAGGCCGGATGACCCCACTTGATCGCCCCGGTGGCCTCCGGAACCGCGCTGTCGGCCAGCGCGCGTAGCTCGTCGAGCATCTCCCGGTCCCGTCCGGCGAAGCCGGCGAGGTACTCGTCAACCGTCTGCGGCCTGCCCATGGCGCCAGTGTGGCCGATACTCGACGCACTGGGGAGCAGGACATCCCGCCCAGGGGCCACCTCTCCCAGCGACGATGTCGACATCACGGTGTGCTGTTCCGACGTTCCGGTGACGGCGGGAGAGGCCCGGCCGCGGAGCGAAAGCAGGAAATCATGAAGTACGTCCTCCTGATCCACTCGAACCCGCAGCCCTGGGGGCACCCCACTGGCGAGTACGTGGCCGAGTACCAGGCGCTGCCGGCCGAAGAGCGGGCCCGCTTCGACGAGGCGTTCGAGCGGGAACTCGCCCGCATGCAGGAGAACGGCGAGCTGGTCGGCGGCGAGGCACTGGCCGACGCCGCAGCCGCGCGGCTCTACCGGTGGGTGGCCGGCAAGCAGCAGGTGATCGACGGCCCGTACTCGGAGGCCAAGGAACATCTGGCCGGGTTCTTCCTCATCGATGTGGAGAGCCAGCAGCGCGCCGAGGAGGTGGCCGCGGCCTTCTCCGGCCCGGGCGAGACCGTGGAGCTGCGCCCCGTGATGTGGCCGGGCGGTCAGGAGGGTTGAGCACGGTGAGCCCCGTCGAGGAGGTGTGGCGTCGGGAAGCCTCCGCCGTGCTCGCCGCACTCCTCCGGCGGCACGGTGACCTCGGCGTCTGCGAGGACGCGGTCGCCGAGGCCACCGAGGCCGCGCTCGTGCAGTGGCCCGTCACGGGCACGCCGTACGACCCGCGTGCCTGGCTGGTCCGGGTGGCGTCCCGGCGCCTGGTCGACCGGATGCGCGCCGACGCGGCGCGATCGATCCGGGAGCATCGGGTGGCCTACGACCCGACCATCGGTGGCGGCTCCGCCGAGCACGTGACCGACGACCGGGACGTCGACGACGTCCTGCAGATGCTCTTCCTCTGCTGCCACCCCAGCCTGACCCGACGGTCCCAGGTCGCGCTGACCCTGCGGTCGGTGGCCGGACTGAGCGTGGAGCAGATCGCCGCCGCCCACCTCGTGCCCGCCCGGACGATGACCCAGCGGCTGACCCGGGCCCGGGTGACCCTGCGCCACGCCGGGGCCCGATTCTCTCCGCCCACCGCGCAGGAGCTGCCCGAGCGGGTGGCCGCGGTGCTGGACACCTGCTACCTGATGTTCAACGAGGGCTACACGTGCACGTCCGGGGACGCGCTCCTCGACGACGAGTTGTCGGGGGAGGCGATGCGGCTGACGCGCCTCATCGTGCGCGCATTCCCGGACCACGCCGAGGCCGCCGGGCTGCTGGCCCTGATGTTGCTCACCCGGGCCCGATCGGCGGCCCGGGTCGATGCCCGCGGCGACCTGATCCCGCTGGCGGAGCAGGACCGCCTCCAGTGGGATCCCCGCCTGGTCGCGGAGGGCACCGCACTGGTCGAGGCGACCCTGCGCCGCGGCCACCTCGGCCCCTACCAGGTGCAGGCCGCCATCGCCGCGGTGCACGCGGAGGCGACGTCGTACGCCGCGACCGACTGGATCCAGATCAGCCTGCTCTACGCCATCCTGCACGACCTGGCGCCGAGCCCGATGGTGACCCTCAACCGGTCCGTCGCCGTCGGTATGGCGTACGGGCCGGAGCAGGGCCTGGCGCTCCTCAGACCGCTCGGTTCCGACCCGGCCATGGCGCGGCACCACCGCTGGCACGCGGTGCGTGCCCACCTGTTGGAGCTGGCCGAGGATCCCGGGGCGGCCGACGCCTACCGCAGGGCGGCGGCCCTCACCAGGAGCAGACCTGAGCAGAGGTACCTCAACGCCCGGCTCCGCAGGCTCAGCCCCGAGGGCTGATCGTCGACATCGAGAGGATAGAACGGCCCAGGTGCCGCGATCATGCGGTTTACCTGGGCCTTGGTGGGTGGAGCGGGCGACGGGAATCGAACCCGCACCGTCAGTTTGGAAGCAACCAGTCGATCATCCCGGGTGGCTCCGGCCGGTCCCGCACGATGCCGTTGACCTGCTGTTTCGTCTCAGCTTCGTCCCGGCACGTCGCAGGGCCGGTCGGGCGATCCTGGACGGTTCCCTACCAAGACCCCTACCGCCGTCCCACCTAGTGTCGGTCGATGTCTGGTGGTTTCGGATGGTCCCACGACGAGGGCATCTGCGCCTACCGGTGCGATGTCGACCCGACGCATTGCTCAGCTCGCCCCTGGACCGCCATGACGAGTTCATCGGGCTGATCGAGGGTGCCGGGAACTACCTGATGCAGTGCCGCACGGCCGTGCGCGTGATCTGGTTGAGAGCGGTGACGTCAACGCGGAGACCTTCGACAACATCTCCAGCCTCACACTCTGCAGTGCCGGCGCCAGCCACAGGCGCTGCTCGACGATCTGGACCGCACGCCGTCGCCCTACCCCGGTCCCGGTAGCAGCCGCGACCACGCCTTGTCATCGGCAGGAGAGGACGGGATCGGGTCGAGTAAAAATGGCACTGTGGAGATCAGGGTCTGGGTGGATGACTGGCAGGTGCAGTGCTGCGGCGAGCCGTTTACGGTGGGCGATCGAGTCTCCTGGCGGCTACGAGATCTGGACCCCGAGTGGCCTGGGCTCGTGCTGGGGAGCGACCTGGCCCGTGGCGTTGACAAGGCCGAGGAACACCACGGAGGCGTGAGCGAGGATGCAGCCCTTGTCGTGGGGATCGTTGCTTCGGTCCATGCCGTGCACTGTCGGTATGCCCTGCTGCCTGACAAACCTCCCACTCACCTCTTCCCCGTGCCCGGATCCGGTGTCATGACCTCGGTTCGGTCCGCGGACGGATGGACTCCCGACCGCGGCGACCTCAAGTTCGCCGGATACGTGGTGCAGCTGACCGGCGAATAGAAAGGACGACCGACCCCGGCATCCGCACCATCTACAGCCACTACGCTGAGCCAGGTACCTCGACGTAGTGACCAGATCGCGGTGCCAGATGAGTGCGTACATGACCATGGTGTTCGGTGGTGCGGCGGCTCTCTCCGTGTCACGGGTGGGCGATGCCGGGAGGTCGTTACTGTGGCTGCGTGGGGGTGTGAGCGGCTGTGCGCTGACCCGCGTTGGGATCGGGCCAGGCGATGCTGTCAACGGCCAGCCATGGTTCGCCGATTGCGGCCGTCGGGGTCGATCCGGTGAACGCCGCGACGTCGCGATGGAGGTGGGACTGGTCGGAGTAGCCGCAATCGGCGGCGACTCGGGCTGCGTGTTCACCCGCGATCAGGCTGTGGATGGCGTGGTCGAAGCGGACCAGCTTCGCGGTGTGTTTGGGCGCTGCGCCGATCTGCGAGTGGAACCGGTACCACAAACGCTTACGACTCCAGCCGACCTCGGCCGCTAGCCGGTCGACCCGGGCTTGGCCACGACTGGCGAGGATCCGCTTCCAGGCCCAGGCCACCTCCGGATCCACTGGTGATCGTGCGGTACGCGACCAAGCCTGCCACTGGTCGGCGAGCAACGCGTCGACCAACGCGAACCGGTCCTTCCACGACGAGGCGTTGCACAGTTGCTCACGTACCTGCGACGCCTGCCGCCCCCACACGTCGTCCAGGGTCACTACGGCACCGTTCAGGTCGCCCGGCGACACGCCGAGAATGGGGCGAGCGATGGTCGGGGACAGGCGTACCTGCACAGCCTCGAAATTCTCGCCGCGCACCCAGAGCGTGTCGGATCCGAATCCGAGCCCGGCGACGAGACTTCCCTGTTGTTGCCGCCCTGCGGCATCGTCCACGATGAGCGGGCCGGAGCCGAACTCCAGGGCCAGCGTCACCGCGGGGTGTGGGATCACCCGCTGGCCGACTGCGGTCACGCCGCGATCACGAAATCCGGCCATGCGGACACCGGCCACCCGGCTAGGCCGGGCCGCGTGGGTGACCTCCCAGAGGGGCACATCGCCACGTCCGGGAACGGTGGAAGGCATCCATCGGATGCTACGCGGGCCGGTCGACCGGAACATTTGTTCAAGCCAGCGGTTCCGCAGGGCAACGACACTGGGGCTCATGACGGCATCGCCAGCTTCCGGCAATCAGATCGACGAGGCTGACCCGTGCTCGGCCGACCAGGAACCGCGTGGGAGTCGAGCCCGCCGGCGACGCCGCATCATCGCCTCGACAATCCTGCTCACGGTCGTTGGATTGCTCCTGACGAACGCGGCAATGGTGAGCTGGCAGACTGCCCCTGCCACCGGAAACTCGACCCTGCATCTCGACGGCGGCGACATCAACGTCAGCCAGGACGGCCCCCGCGACGCCCCGGCACTCGTGCTGATCCACGGGCTCGGTGCCTCGACCGAGTGGTGGAGTCCGGTAGTCCCGACGCTGGCAACGTCCTATCGTGTCATCCGAATCGACCTGCTCGGACATGGCCAGTCCGCCAAACCGGCCGGTGATGGCTATGCGATCCCAGACCAAGGACGCCGTGTCGGGCAGGCACTGGACCAGCTCGGCATCGAACACGCCATACTGATCGGCCACTCCACCGGCGGCTACGTCGCCACCGCGCTCGCTGAGCACCGCAGCGACCTGGTGACCGCGCTCGCGCTCATCAACACCGGACCTCGCCTGGACGCCTTCATCTCGGACGGGCCGGTGGGCAAGCTCGTCTTCGCCCCTGTGCTGGGACAACTACTGTGGCGACTTCGGACCGATGGGATTCTGCGCCGAGGCCTGAGCACCGCGTTCGCGCCCGGCTTCCACGTCCCGCAGCAGCTCGTGGACGACGCGCGCAACATGACCTACCACGCGCTCACGGCGACATCGCAGGCGTCCGACGACTATCTGACCCAACGACCACTTCCGGATCGGCTTACGGGCCTCGGTAAACCACTGCTGGTCATTTTCGGCGAGCTCGACCAGAGGTGGCGATCCTCATCAGCGGCATCGTACCGCTCCATCACAGGTGCGAAAGTCGAGTTGGTGACCGGTGTCGGCCATTCACCCATGCTCGAAGATCCTCCCCGAACAGCCGGACTTCTCCTCAGCTTCATTCGTCCCGTGTCAGGCGGGCAGTGAAATGCCCGAGCCATAGATCCCCACGCGGCGACTCACGCGAGGTGCACGCTCATCGGCATGAGCGGATGCTCCGTGTGGGACTTCGGCCGTGGAGTGGTTCGTCTGCGGCGTGCTGCGGGAGTGGTTGACTCTTGTTCGGCCGCAGTCTTGGTAGCCTCAGTGAGGGCTGGTAACCGGCCGCGGCTGTGGGCGGTTGTGCCGGGTCGGGCGCTCTGGCGGTGGAGCGACGCTTGCCGGGGCTCCTTCGGGTGTGATGGCTTGGCCGTCAGTTTTTCGCTCTGATGGCGGTCCATTCCCGGCGTCATGACGCCTGTTCTGTCCGGTTATGTCAAATCTCTGCGCTCCTCCATTGCTCCCGGTTGGTGTCTGGCTGGAAGACTCCGGAGGCGGTCCCTACCAAGATCCCTACCAAATGATCGTCCTGATTGGACGGAAGTGAAGATCAAGAGGTATCTGAGCAGGGCAAACGTGGAGCGGGCGACGGGAATCGAACCCGCACCGTCAGTTTGGAAGACTGAAGCTCTGCCATTGAGCTACGCCCGCGCGCGTCTCCGGCTGACCGGGACGCGCCGACAGCGTACCTAATCCCTCCGCCGGCCGCGCAGGTGCGCTCGCCGCGCCGCCCGCGGCGTCAAGATCCGCATACTTTCCGGGAAGTTGTCCCCGCACCCGACGGCCGAGACCACCCTTTCCCCGAAGTTGCGGCCTCGCGGCCCGGGCGGCCGCCGGAGGGTGCGGCCTCGCGGTCCGGGGGCGGCCGCCGGAGGGTGCGGGCCTCGCGGCCCGGCGCGGTGCCCGGCCGGGGGACACGCGGTCGGGGACGCCCCGGGAGACGCCCGGTGGGCACCGACGGCATAGACTGCTTCCGCCACGGGGTGTGGCGCAGCTTGGTAGCGCACTCGCTTTGGGAGCGAGGGGCCGTGGGTTCAAATCCCGCCACCCCGACTGTCGTCCGCGGCCGGGCAGCCCCGGGAACGTCGGTTACCGGGCGCTGCCGGCCGGTCGTGCCGGCTCACCTACACTCGATGGGCTGTGAGAGCGCCCAGACCAACCGAGATCCGTCAAGGAGTACGCCTGTGAAGAGCACCGTCGAGACTCTGAGCCCGACGCGCGTGCGGCTCGCCATCGAGGTGCCGTTCGTCGAGCTCGAGCCGAGCCTCAAGAAGGCGTACCGGGAGATCGGCCAGCAGGTCCAGGTTCCCGGGTTCCGCCGGGGCAAGGTTCCCGCCGCCGTGATCGACCAGCGGGTCGGCCGGGGCACGGTCCTCAACGAGGCCGTGCAGGAGGCCATCCCGCAGAACATCCTGGCCGCGGTCCGCGAGCACGACCTGAAGACGCTGGGCCGTCCCGAGGTCGAGATCACCGAGTTCGCCGACGGCGACTCGCTGAACTTCACCGCCGAGGTCGACGTCCGTCCGGAGATCAGCCTGCCCGACCTGGCCACCATCGAGGTGACGGTCGACGAGCTGCAGATCGACGACAGCGAGATCGACGCTCAGGTGAGCAGCCTGCGCGAGCGGTTCGCGACGCTCAAGACCGTCGAGCGGGCCGCCGCCGAGGGCGACTACGTGCAGATCGATCTGAACGCCACGGTCGACGGCGAGGAGGTGCCGGGCGGCTCGGCGAGCAACATCTCGCACGAGGTCGGCAGCAAGCAGCTCCTGCCGGGCCTGGACGAGGCGCTCGTCGGTCTGGCCGCCGGCGAGAGCGCCACCTTCACCACCCAGCTCGTCGGGGGCGACTACGCCGGCCGGGACGCCGAGGTGTCGGTGACCGTCCGCACGGTCAAGGAGAAGGAGCTCCCCGAGTTGGACGACGAGTTCGCCCAGCTGGCGAGCGAGTTCGACACCATGGCGGAGCTGCGCGAGGACCTGCGCGAGCGGGTGACCCGGGGCAAGCGGGTCGAGCAGATCTACGCCGCCCGGGACAAGGCCCTCGAGCAGCTCGTCGAGGCCGCCGGGGTGCCGGCGCCGGAGGGTGTCGTCCAGGAGGAGGTCGAGAGCCGCAAGGCGGCGATGGTCGACCAGCTCGAGCGCATCGGCGCCTCGCTGGAGGAGTACCTCGCGGCCGAGGAGAAGACCGAGGAGCAGATCGATGCCGAGCTGACCGAGGCCGCCACCCAGGGGGTCAAGATCCAGCTCCTGCTGGACACCGTCGCCGACGCCGAGGACACCCAGGTCTCCGACGACGAGTTCGGCCACGAGATCGTGCACCGGGCCCAGCGCGCCGGGATGGCGCCGCAGCAGTACTACGACCAGCTCGTCCGCTCCGGCGCGGCGGGCGCCGTCTACGGCGACGTCCGGCGGGGCAAGGCGCTGGCCTCGATCATGGAGCGCATCACGATCAAGGACGCCGCCGGCAACGAGGTCAACCTCGACGCCCTGCGCGCCGAGAGCGAGGCCGAGCACGACCACGAGCACTGACCGTCGGGGTTCGGCCGCCGTCCTTCCCGCCGGGTCGGACGGCGGCCGAAACCCGTTTCCGGGTACGTCCCGACGGAGGCTGCGCTGAGAGCGAACAGTGCCCCGACCGGGACTCTGCCGTGCGGCTGAGCGGTTAGTGTCGGGGAGGACGGTACGGAGAGCGAAGGGCTGCCATGACCGACATGCACATCCCAGCGACGCCGCTCCGGGCGATCGAAGCCCGAGGTGGCGACAACATTGGCAACCTCGACGACTCGGTCTACAACCGGTTGCTCAAGGAGCGGATCATCTTCCTGGGCAGCGAGGTGACCGACCAGGTCGCCAACCGCATCTGCGCGCAGCTGCTGCTGCTCGCCGCGGAGGACCCGGACCGCGACATCAACCTCTGGATCAACTCGCCGGGTGGGTCCGTCTACTCCGGCATGGCGATCTACGACACGATGCAGTTCATCGACAACGACGTGTCGACCGTGGCGATGGGCATGGCGGCCTCGATGGGCCAGCTGCTGCTCTGCGCGGGCACCAAGGGCAAGCGGTACGCCCTGCCGCACGCGCGGATCATGATGCACCAGCCGTCGGGCGGCATGGGTGGCACCGCTTCCGACATCGCCATCCAGGCGGAGCAGATGCTCTACACCAAGCGGATGTTCCAGGAGCGGGTCGCCTTCCACACCGGCCAGAGCCAGGCGCAGATCGAGGCGGATTCGGACCGGGACCGCTGGTTCACCGCCCAGGAAGCCATGGACTACGGCTTCATCGACAAGGTGATCACCGGAGCCGCCCAGGTTCCGGAAGGCGCCGGGACCCTGAGCTGAGCGAGGAGCTGACGATGACCGACCTGAGCCTGCCGCCCCAGTTCGCGGCCGTGCACAACCGCTACGTCCTGCCGTCGTTCGTCGAGCGCACGTCGTACGGGGTGAAGGAGTCCAACCCGTACAACAAGCTCTTCGAGGACCGGATCATCTTCCTCGGGGTCCAGGTTGACGACGCGTCGGCCAACGACGTGATGGCCCAGCTGCTCACGCTCGAGGGCACGGATCCGGACCGCGACATCATCATGTACATCAACTCGCCCGGTGGGTCGTTCACGGCCATGACGGCGATCTACGACACCATGCAGTACGTCCGGCCGGACATCCAGACGGTCTGCCTGGGCCAGGCGGCCAGCGCGGCGGCGGTGCTGCTGTCGGCGGGCACGCCGGGCAAGCGGATGGCCCTGCCGAACTCGCGGATAATCATCCACCAGCCGGCCACCGAGGGCGGCTACGGCCAGGGCTCGGACATCGAGATCCAGGCCCGCGAGATCCTGCGGATGCGTACGCAGCTGGAGGAGATGCTCTCCCGGCACTGCAACCAGCCGGTCGAGAAGGTCCGGAAGGACATCGACCGTGACAAGATCATGACGGCTGAGGAGGCCCGCGAGTACGGGCTGGTCGACACCATCCTCACCAGCCGTAAGAAGGGTCTGCTGGCGGCCAACGCCGCCAGCTGAGCCGCACCGGGTCGGAGGTCGGTCGGGCGTCGCTCCTGGCCGACCTCTGACACACCCGTTTTGGGGGTCGGAGAAACCGGCGCCAGCGGGTAACGTCGGGTCTGTACCGCTTCGCTGGTTCCGCCGGCGGGGTAACAGAGACGGGCGGCGCGCAGCGTCCGCAGGTCATGGCCGGGTCCCCGGCCGATGAGTGCAGGGAGAACGTAGGTGGCACGGATCGGTGACGGCGGCGACCTACTGAAGTGCTCCTTCTGCGGCAAGTCGCAGAAGCAGGTCAAGAAGCTCATCGCGGGCCCCGGGGTCTATATCTGCGACGAGTGCATCGATCTCTGTAACGAGATCATCGAGGAGGAGCTGGCCGAGTCCGGCGAGGTGAAGTGGGAAGAGCTTCCCAAGCCGATGGAGATCTGCCAGTTCCTCGACAACTACGTCGTCGGCCAGGACCAGGCCAAGAAGGCGCTCGCCGTCGCGGTCTACAACCACTACAAGCGGATCCAGGCCGAGGCCTCCGGCGCCCCCGGCACTGACAGCGTCGAGCTGGCGAAGTCCAACATCCTGCTCCTCGGCCCGACCGGGTGCGGCAAGACCCACCTCGCGCAGACCCTGGCTCGGATGCTCAACGTTCCGTTCGCCATCGCGGACGCCACGGCGCTGACCGAGGCCGGCTACGTCGGCGAGGACGTGGAGAACATCCTCCTCAAGCTGATCCAGGCCGCCGACTACGACATCAAGCGCGCCGAGACCGGGATCATCTACATCGACGAGGTCGACAAGATCGCGCGCAAGTCGGAGAATCCGTCGATCACCCGGGACGTGTCCGGCGAGGGTGTCCAGCAGGCCCTGCTCAAGATGCTGGAGGGGACGGTCGCGAACGTGCCGCCCCAGGGCGGCCGCAAGCACCCGCACCAGGAGTTCATCCAGATCGACACGACCAACGTGCTCTTCATCTGCGGCGGCGCGTTCGCCGGCCTGGATCAGATCATCGAGGCGCGCACCGGCCACGGCGGCACCGGCTTCGGCGCCCGCCTGCGGTCGGTCTCGGAGCGCTCGACCGACGACATCTTCAGCCAGGTGATGCCGGAGGACATGCTGAAGTTCGGCCTGATCCCCGAGTTCATCGGCCGGCTTCCGGTGATCACCAATGTCCGCAGCCTCGACCGCACCGCCCTGGTCCGGATCCTCACCGAGCCCCGGAACGCCCTCGTCCGGCAGTACCAGCGTCTCTTCGAGCTCGACGGCGTCGAGCTCGAGTTCGACGAGTCGGCCCTGGAGGCGATCGCCGACCAGGCCATGCTCCGCGGCACCGGTGCCCGCGGCCTTCGCGCGATCATGGAAGAGGTCCTGCTCTCCGTGATGTACGAGGTGCCGAGCAACCCCGACGCCGCCCGCGTGCTGATCACCCGCGAGGTCGTCCTGGAGAACGTCAACCCGACGATCGTTCCCCGGGAGTTCACCGGCCGGCGGGCCCGCCGGGACCGCGAGGAGAAGTCGGCCTGACCGACGCCGCCGAGCGCGCTTGCGGGTGGCTCGGTCGGCGCCGGGCCCGCCGGACCGGCGGCCGCCACGGAGGTTGGCCGCTGTCGCGGGGCCGCTTCCGCCCGTACCCTGATCACCATGCGTGTCGCCGTCTGCCAGCTCAACGCCCGGGACGACCGCAAGGCGAACCTCGCGGGCGCGGAGGCCCTCCTGGAGCGTGCCGCCGCGGCCGGCGCCGACCTGGCCGTCCTGCCGGAGTACGTCGACTACCTCGGCCCGGCCGCCGGGCTGCCCACCCCCGAGGCGATCGACGGGGAGGTCGGGCAGTTCTTCGCCGGCGTGGCGCAGCGGCTCGGCATGTGGGTCGTCGCCGGGTCGGTCCACGAGCGCGGTCCGGATCCGCAGCACACGTACAACACCTCGCTGGTGTTCGACCGGTCCGGCACGCTCGCCGCCACCTACCGCAAGATCCACCTGTACGACGTGGAGATCCCCGGCCGCGTCTCGTACCTCGAATCCAGCACGGTCGCTGCCGGCTCCCAACCGGTCGTCGTCGACGTGGAGGGGGTGCGGGTCGGCCTGTCCATCTGCTACGACCTGCGCTTCCCCGAGCTGTACCGCCAGCTGGCCACGGACGGCGGAGCGCACCTGCTGCTCGTTCCGGCGGCCTTCATGCTGCACACCGGGCGGGACCACTGGGAGGTGTTGCTGCGCGCGCGGGCCATCGAGAACCAGTGCTTCGTGGCGGCAGCCGGGCAGACGGGCGACCACGAGCCCCGGCGGACGTGCTTCGGGCGGAGCATGGTTATCGATCCCTGGGGGCTGGTGCTCACGCAGCTCCCCGACGGTACGGGTGTCGCCACCGCGGATCTCGACCTGGACCGGCTGCGTACCATCCGTGCCGAGCTTCCGAGCCTGGCCAACCGCCGGCTCTAGGCCGGGTCGCGGGCGCTGCGACGGCGGGACTGCCGCGAGCCCTGACCGCACTCAGCCCTGGAGCAGTACACCGATGGTCGCGAGTCCGGCGATCGCCGCGGCCGTCACCAGGAGCGCGGTGGTCATCCGGGACGGTCCGCGCCGGGCCAGCCGACCGATCGACAGGACCAGGACGACGAGCACGACGGCGCCGATGACCAGCTGCCAGAACGGCAGCAGCAGCCCGAGCAGCGCGTCCGCGGCCAGGACCGGCGCCGCCATCAGATCAGCCATGTCAGTCACTCTCGCACGGCGAGGCCGGCGGTGGCGGGTGCCGTCGAGTGAACGGCGTCCGCCGCACCCGCGCCTGCCCCGCGCGGGAAGGCCGCGACGGCACCCCGGCTTCACGGATGCCCCGGCGGACGCCAGGAAGCGATGGATCTTGATTTGCCTTCGGGAAGCGGGCCGCGTACCTTTCTCTCTGCACGCGGGAGGCCGGGCGAACCGGCCGAGAACGGGCACCAGGCTCGTGGCGGAGACGCCGAGCGAGGCTGGCATCGGGCGGTGCGAGGGACTCCGGAAGACAGGGGTTGCGCTAGCGAAGCCGACCGGGTAGAGTTCTGAAGCCGGCAGGAGCCGGGCGGATGATCGCGAAGCGATTGTCGGCCGGTCTGCCGCTTCCCACGACAGGAACGACCGCCGGAGTACGGCGTGCGTCGTCGTGGATCCGGATCACTCCGAGTTGATCACCTGAGGCTCAGGTTGACGGCGAGGTGCGAGCCGGATAGGTTCGAGAGGTTGCCCCGGGCGGGGTCCCACAATGTGGGAGTTCGGCCGGTGTGTGGTTGTTCTTTGAGAACTCAACAGGGTGCTTGATAAGCCAGTGCCAATTGTTTTATACCCTGGACTGGTCGGGCCTTTTTGGTCTTGGCTGGTTTTGGATTCCTTTGGCAACATTTGTTGTTGTCGGGATTTTCTTCAATTTTTTGTTGGAGAGTTTGATCCTGGCTCAGGACGAACGCTGGCGGCGTGCTTAACACATGCAAGTCGAGCGGAAAGGCCCTTCGGGGTACTCGAGCGGCGAACGGGTGAGTAACACGTGAGCAACCTGCCCTAGGCTTTGGGATAACCCTCGGAAACGGGGGCTAATACCGGATAGGACCTGGCGTCGCATGGCGCTTGGTGGAAAGTTTTTCGGCCTGGGATGGGCTCGCGGCCTATCAGCTTGTTGGTGGGGTGATGGCCTACCAAGGCGACGACGGGTAGCCGGCCTGAGAGGGCGACCGGCCACACTGGGACTGAGACACGGCCCAGACTCCTACGGGAGGCAGCAGTGGGGAATATTGCACAATGGGCGGAAGCCTGATGCAGCGACGCCGCGTGAGGGATGACGGCCTTCGGGTTGTAAACCTCTTTCAGCAGGGACGAAGCGGGAGTGACGGTACCTGCAGAAGAAGCGCCGGCCAACTACGTGCCAGCAGCCGCGGTAAGACGTAGGGCGCGAGCGTTGTCCGGATTTATTGGGCGTAAAGAGCTCGTAGGCGGCTTGTCGCGTCGACTGTGAAAACCCGCGGCTCAACTGCGGGCTTGCAGTCGATACGGGCAGGCTAGAGTTCGGTAGGGGAGACTGGAATTCCTGGTGTAGCGGTGAAATGCGCAGATATCAGGAGGAACACCGGTGGCGAAGGCGGGTCTCTGGGCCGAAACTGACGCTGAGGAGCGAAAGCGTGGGGAGCGAACAGGATTAGATACCCTGGTAGTCCACGCTGTAAACGTTGGGCGCTAGGTGTGGGGGGCCTCTCCGGTTCTCTGTGCCGCAGCTAACGCATTAAGCGCCCCGCCTGGGGAGTACGGCCGCAAGGCTAAAACTCAAAGGAATTGACGGGGGCCCGCACAAGCGGCGGAGCATGCGGATTAATTCGATGCAACGCGAAGAACCTTACCTGGGTTTGACATGGCCGCAAAACCGGCAGAGATGTCGGGTCCTTCGGGGGCGGTCACAGGTGGTGCATGGCTGTCGTCAGCTCGTGTCGTGAGATGTTGGGTTAAGTCCCGCAACGAGCGCAACCCTCGTTCGATGTTGCCAGCGCGTTATGGCGGGGACTCATCGAAGACTGCCGGGGTCAACTCGGAGGAAGGTGGGGATGACGTCAAGTCATCATGCCCCTTATGTCCAGGGCTTCACGCATGCTACAATGGCCGGTACAATGGGCTGCGATACCGTGAGGTGGAGCGAATCCCAAAAAGCCGGTCTCAGTTCGGATCGGGGTCTGCAACTCGACCCCGTGAAGTCGGAGTCGCTAGTAATCGCAGATCAGCAACGCTGCGGTGAATACGTTCCCGGGCCTTGTACACACCGCCCGTCACGTCACGAAAGTCGGCAACACCCGAAGCCGGTGGCCCAACCCCTTGTGGGAGGGAGCCGTCGAAGGTGGGGCTGGCGATTGGGACGAAGTCGTAACAAGGTAGCCGTACCGGAAGGTGCGGCTGGATCACCTCCTTTCTAAGGAGCACCATCCGTCGAAAGGCGGTATGGAGCCCCGTGGCCCGCGAGTGTCGGGTCGGGGTGCTCATAGGCGGAGACACTGGCGAGTCAGATGCCGGCAACGGCCATGACGTCTAGTACACGCCCCCGTGTGGGGTGCAGGAACGGCGGGGTTGGTGCGGCTGGCGTCTGGTGGTGAGCACCCTGTTGGGTCCTGAAGGAACAACCCTGGTGGTTGTTGTCTTCGGATGGACCGGAAGATCCCTGCGGTGCCCCGGGTTCGGGGTGTGGGTGGGGGTTGGTCTGCCAGGCATGGCCTGGCCTCGCAAACCGGGTTCCCGGGTGGGAGCTGTAGGTGCGGGGTGGTGGGTTGTGGGTTGGTCGTTTGTTGAGAATTGCACAGTGGACGCGAGCATCTTTGTGGTCAAGTTGTCAAGGGCGAACGGTGGATGCCTTGGCACCAGGAGCCGATGAAGGACGTGGGAGGCCGCGATAGGCCTGGGGGAGCTGTCAACCGAGCTGTGATCCCAGGGTGTCCGAATGGGGTAACCCGGCATCAGTCATGTGGTGTCACCTGCACCTGAACTCATAGGGTGTGTGGAGGGAACGCGGGGAAGTGAAACATCTCAGTACCCGTAGGAAGAGAAAACAACAGTGATTCCGTGAGTAGTGGCGAGCGAAAGCGGATGGAGGCTAAACCGGCTGCGTGTGATACCTGTCAGGGGTTGCGTGGTCGGGGTTGTGGGACCCTGCTGAACATGCTGACACGTGTTCGAGGAGTTACAAAGCCAGTGGTTAGCTGAATGGTCTGGAAAGGCCGACCGTAGACGGTGATAGTCCGGTAGGTGAAAGCTGCTGGTCTTCTGTGGGTGTTCCCGAGTAGCGGCGGACTCCTGAAATCTGCCGTGAATCTGCCAGGACCACCTGGTAAGCCTAAATACTTCCTGGTGACCGATAGCGGACGAGTACCGTGAGGGAATGGTGAAAAGTACCCCGGGAGGGGAGTGAAATAGTACCTGAAACCGTTCGCCTACAATCCGTCGGAGCCTTTCGGGGTGACGGCGTGCCTTTTGAAGAATGAGCCTGCGAGTTAGTGGCATGTGGCGAGGTTAACCCGTGTGGGGGAGCCGTAGCGAAAGCGAGTCTGAATAGGGCGTTCAGTCGCGTGTCCTAGACCCGAAGCGGAGTGATCTAGCCATGGGCAGGCTGAAGCGCGGGTAAGACCGCGTGGAGGGCCGAACCCACCAACGTTGAAAAGTTGGGGGATGACCTGTGGTTAGGGGTGAAAGGCCAATCAAACTCCGTGATAGCTGGTTCTCCCCGAAATGCATTTAGGTGCAGCGTCGCGTGTTTCTTGCCGGAGGTAGAGCACTGGATGGTCTAGGGGGCCCACAAGCTTACCGAAATCAGCCAAACTCCGAATGCCGGTAAGTGAGAGCGCGGCAGTGAGACTGCGGGGGATAAGCTTCGTAGTCGAGAGGGAAACAGCCCAGATCACCAGCTAAGGCCCCTAAGCGTGTGCTAAGTGGAAAAGGATGTGGGGTCGCATAGACAACCAGGAGGTTGGCTTAGAAGCAGCCACCCTTTAAAGAGTGCGTAATAGCTCACTGGTCAAGTGGTTCCGCGCCGACAATGTAGCGGGGCTCAAGCACACCGCCGAAGCTGTGGCACTCACACAGGTACTTCGCCGGCGCCCTTGTGGTGTCGGTGCAGGTGTGTGGGTGGGTAGGGGAGCGTCGTGCCGGGGGTGAAGCAGCCGAGTGATCGAGTTGTGGACGCGGCACGAGTGAGAATGCAGGCATGAGTAGCGAAAGAAGGGTGAGAAACCCTTCCGCCGGATGACCAAGGGTTCCAGGGCCAGGCTAATCCGCCCTGGGTGAGTCGGGACCTAAGGCGAGGCCGAGAGGCGTAGTCGATGGACAACGGGTTGATATTCCCGTACCCGCGAAGGAGCGACCCTGACGAACCTCGCTGTGCTAACCACCCGAACCGCCGGAGACCTTCGGGTCGATGGTGGGGAGCGTGGGAACCTGGCGGGTAGTAGTCAAGCGATGGGGTGACGCAGGAAGGTAGCTGAGCCCGGCCGGTGGTTGTGCCGGGGTAAGCGTGTAGGCCGTGCTGTAGGCAAATCCGCAGCACATGAGGCTGAGACGTGATGCCGAGCCGATTCAGGTGAAGTCAGTGATCCTATGCTGCCGAGAAAAGCCTCTAGCGAGTTCCGAGCGGCCCGTACCCCAAACCGACACAGGTGGTCAGGTAGAGAATACCGAGGCGATCGGGCGAACTGTGGTTAAGGAACTCGGCAAATTGCCCCCGTAACTTAGGGAGAAGGGGGGCCGGAGACGTGAAGCCCCGCGCGGGTGGAGCGTTGTATGGCCGCAGAGAGCAGGGGGAAGCGACTGTTTACTAAAAACACAGGTCCATGCGAAGAAGTAATTCGATGTATATGGACTGACGCCTGCCCGGTGCTGGAACGTTAAGGGGACCTGTTAGCCCGCAAGGGCGAAGCGGAGAACTTAAGCGCCAGTAAACGGCGGTGGTAACTATAACCATCCTAAGGTAGCGAAATTCCTTGTCGGGTAAGTTCCGACCTGCACGAATGGCGTAACGACTTCCCCACTGTCTCAACCACAGGCCCGGCGAAATTGCATTACGAGTAAAGATGCTCGTTACGCGCGGCAGGACGGAAAGACCCCGGGACCTTTACTATAGCTTGACATTGGTATCTGAGGCAGCTTGTGTAGGATAGGTGGGAGCCGGTGAAACTCGCACGCCAGTGCGGGTGGAGGCAATCTTGAAATACCACTCTGGTTGGTTCGGGTATCTAACTTCGGACCGTTATCCGGTTCAGGGACAGTGTCTGGTGGGTAGTTTAACTGGGGCGGTTGCCTCCTAAAAGGTAACGGAGGCGCCCAAAGGTTCCCTCAGCCTGGTTGGCAATCAGGTGTTGAGTGCAAGTGCACAAGGGAGCTTGACTGTGAGACTGACGGGTCGAGCAGGGACGAAAGTCGGGACTAGTGATCCGGCACTGGCATGTGGAAGCGGTGTCGCTCAACGGATAAAAGGTACCCCGGGGATAACAGGCTGATCTTCCCCAAGAGTCCATATCGACGGGATGGTTTGGCACCTCGATGTCGGCTCGTCGCATCCTGGGGCTGTAGCAGGTCCCAAGGGTTGGGCTGTTCGCCCATTAAAGCGGTACGCGAGCTGGGTTTAGAACGTCGTGAGACAGTTCGGTCCCTATCCGCCGTGCGCGTAGGATACTTGAGAAGGGCTGTCCCTAGTACGAGAGGACCGGGACGGACGAACCTCTGGTGTGCCAGTTGTCCCGCCAGGGGCACGGCTGGTTAGCTACGTTCGGAAGGGATAACCGCTGAAAGCATCTAAGCGGGAAGCTCGCTTCAAGATGAGGTATCCCACCACCTCCGGGTGGGTAAGGCCCCCAGCTAGACGACTGGGTTGATAGGCCGGAAATGTAAGCCCGGTAACGGGTTCAGTTGACCGGTACTAATAGGCCGAGGACTTGACCCACAAAGCTGCTACGCGTCCACTGTGCAACTCCCGACAAACGAACAACACCCACCCCAGCAGGTGGTCGAGTTGTTTGACATGTCGATAGAGTTACGGCGGTCATGGCGGAGGGGAAACGCCCGGCAACATTCCGAACCCGGAAGCTAAGCCCTCCAGCGCCGATGGTACTGCACCCGGGAGGGTGTGGGAGAGTAGGACACCGCCGGACAACCTTCCCGTTCAGGGCCACCCACCAGGGTGGCCCTGAACGCGTTTCCGGCGCCCATAAAACGTCCGGTCGAGCGGGCCCGGCCTCGATCGACTCGGCTCTCGGCAAAACCGCATTGTCGTCGTACTCCGTCCGGCCACCAGGCCGCAGACCGAGTGGATGACCAGGAGCGGATGCGGCTCAGTCGCGGGTCTGCATCTCCTCGCGCATGTCGCCGAGGAGCCGACCCGCCTCGTCGACCGGACGGTCCGGGAACATCGCCATGACGACACTGCCGTGATCCGCCCAGCCGCAGACGGCGAAGTCCCCGCCCTCGCCGCTCGTAGTGCCGCACTTCAGCACCCCGCCGAGGCGGCCGGCGGGCAGGTCCCGCAGGCCGGTGACCGCACCGGTCTCGTCGGCCATCAACCCGAACAGGGTGTCCAGGTCACGCTCCGGCTGCCAGAGCAGGGTGGTGCCGCCGAAGATGAGCACCGAGCGACGCTCGTTCGCCGGATCGCGGTAGACGGTGCCGAAGCTGCGGTCCAACTCGATGTCGGCGGCGAAGCCGCTGCGCAGGTAGTCGGCGGTGCTGCGGGCCCGCTCGCTGTCGTCGCGGGTCAGCCCGGCGACCCGGTCCGGCGTGGCGATGGCGGTGTCCTTCTGCTGTACGACGCGCCAGCCGGCGCTGCCGACGAACCCGACGCCGGCGAGCCCCACGGCCGCCGCGAGCAGCCACGCCACCCGCCGCCGGCGGGACCGGGCCGCCCGCCGCTCGGGGGTCGCCTCGGGGTCACCGTTGCCCAGTCGGATCGGCTCGTCGGTCAGTTCGACCGGTTCGGAGGCGTCGTCGACGGGCCGCTCGGTGAGATGTGCGTCGGACATAGCCGACACCGTACGCGAAGCACCGGTGGCGCACGTCGGGTCCGCGGAAGCTCTCCGTAGACTTTCAGGGTGACCGAGAGACTGGATGCCCGACGCCCCGACGCCCCGACCCTTGCCGGCCAGTACCAGCCCGGCGAGGTAGAGCAGCGACGGTACGAGCAGTGGGTAGCCGCCGGCCACTTCCGCGCCTCGGCGGAGAGCGACAAGCCCCCGTACACCATCGTCATCCCGCCGCCGAACGTCACCGGCTCCCTGCACATGGGCCACGCCCTGGACCACACCGTGCAGGACGCGCTGATCCGGCGTAAGCGCATGCAGGGCTACGAGGCCCTGTGGCTGCCCGGCATGGACCACGCCGGCATCGCCACCCAGAACGTCGTGGAGCGGCAGCTCGCCGGGCAGGGCCTGTCCCGGCACGACCTGGGCCGGGAGGCGTTCGTCGAGCGGGTCTGGCGGTGGAAGGCCGAGTCGGGTGGCGCGATCCTCGGCCAGATGCGCCGGCTCGGCGACTCCGTCGACTGGGACCGCGAGCGCTTCACCATGGATGAGGGTCTGTCGCGAGCCGTCCAGACCATGTTCAAGAAGCTGTACGACGACGGGCTGATCTACCGCGCCGAGCGGATCATCAACTGGTGCCCGCGCTGCCTGACCGCGCTCTCCGACATCGAGGTGGAGCACAGCGACGACGACGGCGAGCTCATCTCGATCCGGTACAGCGACGAGGTTGTGGTGGCGACCACCCGCGCGGAGACGATGCTCGGCGACACCGCGGTGGCGGTGCACCCGGACGACGAGCGGTACCGGCACCTGATCGGCACCGAGGTCGAGCTGCCGCTGACCGGCCGCCGGATCCCGATCGTGGCCGACGAGCACGTCGACCCGGCCTTCGGCACCGGCATGGTGAAGGTGACGCCGGCGCACGACCCGAACGACTTCGAGATCGGCCAGCGGCACAACCTGCCCTCGCTCACGATCATGGACGAGCGGGGCGTCATCACCGCGCACGGCCCGTTCCAGGGCCTGGACCGGTTCGAGGCCCGCCCGGCGATCGTCGCGGCGCTGCGTGAGCAGGGCCGGATCGTGGCGGAGAAGCGGCCGTACGTGCACGCCGTCGGGCACTGCTCGCGCTGCCGTACGACGGTGGAGCCGCGGCTGTCACTGCAGTGGTTCGTCAACACCTCGCCGCTGGCGAAGGCCGCCGGTGACGCGGTCCGGGACGGGCGGGTGAAGATCGAGCCGGCGGAGCTGGCCAAGCGCTACTTCGCCTGGGTCGACAACATGCACGACTGGTGCATCTCCCGGCAGCTCTGGTGGGGGCACCGCATCCCGGTCTGGTACGGGCCGGACGGCGAGGTCGTCTGCGTCGGGCCGGACGAGGCGCCGCCGACCGGCGAGGGCTGGCGGCAGGACGAGGACGTCCTGGACACCTGGTTCTCCAGCGGCCTCTGGCCGTTCTCCACCCTGGGCTGGCCCGAGCAGACCCCGGACCTGGCGAAGTTCTACCCGACCAGCGTCCTCGTCACCGGCTACGACATCCTCTTCTTCTGGGTCGCCCGGATGATGATGTTCGGCCTGTACGCGATGGACGGCCGGCAGCCCTTCGACGTGGTCGCGCTGCACGGCATGGTGCGCGACGAGCACGGCAAGAAGATGTCGAAGTCGTTCGGCAACGTCGTCGACCCGCTGGACTGGATCGACCGCTTCGGCGCCGACGCCACCCGGTTCACCCTGGCCCGGGGCGCGAACCCCGGCGGCGACGTGCCGGTCAGCGAGGAGTGGTGCCAGGGCTCCCGGAACTTCTGCAACAAGCTGTGGAACGCCACCCGGTTCGCGTTGCTGAACGGCGCGCACACCGAGGGGCCGCTGCCGGCCACGGGCGAGCTGTCGACCGTCGACCGGTGGATCCTGTCCCGGCTCGCGCACGTCACCGCCGAGGTGGACGAGCAGTTCGAGGCGTACGAGTTCGCGAAGGTCTGCGACCTGCTCTACCACTTCGCCTGGGACGACGTCTGCGACTGGTACGTGGAGCTGACCAAGCCGGTGCTGGCCGCCGGCGGTCCGGCCGCCGACGCCACCCGGCGGGTCCTCGGGCACGTGCTCGACCAGCTGCTGCGGCTGCTGCACCCGGTGATCCCGTTCGTCACCGAGGAGCTGTGGATCGCGTTGACCGGTGGTGAGACGGTCATGAGGGCCGCCTGGCCGACCGCGGACCGGGCACTGGTCGACGACGCCGCCGAGGCGGAGGTCGGCACCCTCCAGCGGGTCGTCACCGAGATCCGGCGGTTCCGCTCCGACCAGGGGCTGCGCCCGACCCAGCGGGTCGTGGCCCGGCTCGACGGGCTGGCCGGCGCCGGGGTCGCCGCGCATGAGCCGCTCATCCGGTCGCTGGTCCGCCTCGACGAGGCCGGCGCGGACTTCCAGGCCAGCGCCACCCTCACCCTGCCCGGCGAGGTGCGCGTCGCCCTGGACACCCGCGGCTCGATCGACGTGGCCGCCGAGCGGGCGCGACTGACCAAGGACCGCGCCGCCGCCGAGAAGGAGGTCGCGCAGGCCCGGGCGAAGCTCGACAACCCGGCGTTCGTCGGCAAGGCCCCCGAGCCGGTGGTCCAGAAGATCCGCGACCGGCTCACCACCGCCGAGGCCGACCTGGCCCGGATCGACGCCGCTCTGGAGGCGCTGCCCTCGTGACCGACCGCACCGACTTCGCCGCCGTCGAGGCCGAGCTCGCCGGCCGCGGGTTCACCCGCATGGTCTTCGAGCTGGACCGGATCGAGTCCCTGCTGGACCTGCTCGGCAGCCCGCAGCGGGCGTACCCGTCGATCCACCTCACCGGCACCAACGGCAAGACCTCGACCGCCCGCATGATCGATTCGCTGCTGCGCGCGTTCGGGCTGCACACCGGGCGGTACACCAGCCCGCACCTGGAGACCGTCCGGGAGCGGATCAGCCTGGACGGGGAACCGGTCGGCGAGGATCGGTTCGTCGCCACGTACCGGGAGGTGGCGCCGCTGGCCCGGCTCGTGGACGAGCGGTCGGCGGAGCCGCTGACGTACTTCGACCTGACCACGGCGCTGGCGTTCGCGACGTTCGCCGACGCCCCGGTCGACGTCGCGGTGGTCGAGGTGGGCCTCGGCGGCGCGGAGGACTCGACGAACGTGCTCCAGGCCGGCGTCGCCGTGCTGACCCCGATCGGGCTCGACCACACCGAGTGGCTCGGCGACACGATCGAGGACATCGCGCTGCACAAGGCGGGCATCATCCACAAGGGCGCGACCGTGATCGCCGCCGCCCAGGAGGAGGCCGCCGCCCGGCCGATCCTCGAGCGCTGCGCCGAGGTCGGCGCCACGATCGCCCGGGAGGGTTCCGAGTTCGGGGTGCTGCGCCGGGCGGTCGCCGTCGGCGGGCAGGTGCTCACGCTGCAGGGGCTGGGCGGCGTGTACGAGGAGGTCTTCGTACCGCTGCACGGCGCACACCAGGCGCAGAACGCGGCGGTGGCGCTCGCGGCCGTGGAGGCGTTCCTCGGCGCCGGCGCCCGGCGTCAGCTGGACGTCGAGACGGTCCGGGAGGGCTTCGCCACGGCCAGCTCGCCGGGGCGGCTGGAGCGGGTCCGCACCGCCCCGACCATCCTGCTCGACGGCGCGCACAACCCGCAGGGCATGGCCGCCACGGTCACCGCGCTGCAGGAGGAGTTCGCGTTCAGCAAACTGGTCGCCGTGCTCGGCGTCCTCGGCGACAAGGACGCGGCCAGCCTGTTGGAGCTGCTGGAGCCGGTCGTCGACCAGGTGGTGGTCACCCGCAACAGTTCGCCGCGGGCGATGCCGACCCGGGAGCTGGCGGCGCTCGCCGCGGAGGTGTTCGGCCCGGACCGGGTCGAGGTGGCCGAGGAGATGCCCGACGCCATCGAGGCGGCGGTCGCGCTGGCCGAGGAGGACGTGCCGGGCGAACTGGCCGGTGTCGGTGTCCTCGTGACCGGGTCGGTGGTGACCGTGGCCGACGCCCGCCGGCTGCTCAAGCGATGAGCACCCCGGAGCAGCCGCGCCGGTCCGGGCTGCGTAACCCGGAACGGGCGGTGCGCGGGCTCGGTGCCGGGGTCCTGAGCCTGGAGGCTCTCGTGCTGGTGCTCGCCATCCAGCCGATCCGGGTGGTCGGCGGTGGGTTGAGTGGCACCGCCGTCGCCGCCGTGGTGGCGCTGGCGGTGGTGGCGGTGCTGCTGGCCGGGCTGATGCGCCGCCCGTGGGCGTGGCACGCCGGCACCGTGCTCCAGGGCGCGCTCATGCTCGCCGGCCTGCTGCACTGGTCGCTGCTGGCGCTCGGGGTCACCTTCGCGCTGGTGTGGGCGTACGCCCTGCATGTGCGCCGGGTGATCCTGGGCTGATCCGCCCGGTCAGGCGTCGGCGCGTTCCCGCCACTGGGTCAGGGCGATGCCGTACCCGTCCGGGTCGCGGAAGGCGGCCGCCCAGACCTCCAGCTTCAAGCCCCGGTTGACGACCCGTGGCGGGTACGTGAAGCGCACGCCGGAATCGCGCAGCCGGGCGTACGCCGCCTCGATGTCGTCGACCTCCAGGTTCACGTGCACCGGCCGGCTCCGGACCGGCGCCGCCTCGGTGACCTCGCGCAGCACCAGCCGGGTCGGCCCGCTTGCGAGCACGGCGTTGCCGGAGCCCCGGTCGACCTCGGTGAACCCGAGGTCCCGGTAGAAGGTGACGGACCGCGCAAGGTCGGTGACCAGCAGCGTGAGCCCCACGCCGGCGATCGGCGGGTCGGCGCCGGCGGCCGCGCCGAAGATCGCCTCGTCGAGGTCCTCCGCGGCCGCCGCCTCCTCGGCGGCGTGGGGCGGGGTCGGGTCGTCCAGGGGCAGGTCGAGCGGATCCGCCGGGGCCGGCACGCGGAAGGTGCGGGCCGGCGGCGGGTCGGGCGCCCGGCCCGGGTACGGGTCGCCGGCGGCCTCGGCCCGGTACGGGTCGGTGGCCTCGGCCGGGTACGGGTCGCCGGTGGCCTCGGCCGGGTACGGGTCGCCGGCGGCCTCGGCCGGCGGAGAATACGGGACCCCGGCGGACGGGTCGAACCGCTCCTCGGCCGGGGGGCGCGGGCTCGGGGTGGCCCGGCGCGGCAGGTCGTTCCTGGTTGGTATCTCGACCAGTTCACCGTCCAGCACCTTCGGCCCGCCGGGAACCTGGTGCACGACGACCGTCTCCCGCTCGACCGGCGGCTCGACCGGGTCGCCGTACGGGTCGCCGTAGGGGTCGCGGAAGTCGTCCTCCGGTGCCCGGCCGGCCCACGGCGGCGCCTCCTGCCGGATCAGTACCTCCTCCACCGGATCCGGGTCGGCGAAATCCGGGGGCAGGTCCGCGACGACCGCCGCTGTCTCGGCGTGCGTCGGCACCTCGTCCCACAGGACGCGGACGTGCCGCTGGTCGTCCAGCGCGACCCGGATGGGCAGGGTCTGGCCCGGCGCCGGCCACTTGGCGACCGGCACCCGCGGCTCGATGATCTTCTTGGACCTGGGCGGCAGCCCCGGCGCGTCGATGACGAGCTGCAGCTCGCAGCGGCCGAACGCGTACTGGGTGGGTGGCTCGGAGACGGTGTGCACCGTGCCCTCGCCGATGACCCAGGTGCGCCCGCCCGCGCGGACGGTGGCCAGCGCGATCGCCAGGATCAGCAGCGCGCCGCCGAGCGCCACGATCGACCAGCTGGTCATTCCCAGGCCGAACAGGATCACGAAGGTGGCCACCGTGCCCAGCACCGCACCGACCAGCTTGCGGACCGGCGCGATGGGTCGGCTACCGCCATTCGCCACTGTGGACCTCCCGGGGATAAGGGCCAGGCTAGGCCGGGTCGGCCGGCGGGGGAAGGGTCCGGCCGCCGAACCGGCGCCGGGACCGGGTCGCTACGCTGACGGTACCCAGCCCGACCGCCTTCCGCGCACAGGAGGAAACAGCGTGTCCAGCAGCAGCCCGGACGAGCGCACGCTCGTACTGATCAAGCCCGACGCGGTTCACCGCGGGCTGGTCGGCGAGATCATCTCCCGCTTCGAGCGCAAGGGGCTGCGGATCGAGGCGATGGTGCAGCGGACGATGGACGGCGACTTCGCCGACCAGCACTACGCCGAGCACGTCGACAAGCCGTTCTACCCGCCGCTGAAGGCCTTCATGACCGGCGGGCCGCTGGTGGCGCTGGTGCTCTCCGGCGACCAGGTCATCGAGGTGGTGCGCGGCATGATCGGCGCCACCGACGGTCGCCGGGCCGCCGCCGGCACGGTCCGGGGCGACCTGTCCCTGTCGAACCGGGAGAACCTGGTGCACGCCTCCGACTCCGTCGACAGCGCCAAGCGCGAGATCGGGCTCTGGTTCCCCGAGCTGGGCTGAGCGGAGCCGCGTCCGGGCCCCGGACGCATCGGATCAGCCGGCCGGCGCCGGCGTCGGGGCGGGCGGGAGCGCGTCGAGGTTGCGGACGACCCGCTCCGCCAAGGCGACAGCGCGGGTGCGCGCCTCCGCCGTGACCGCCCGCTGCTCGCGGGGACGGGCGGGGCGGGCGCAGAGCACGGTCGTCTCGATCAGGTAACCCCCGTGGCGGACGATCACCCGGGCGTGACCAAGCAACGGGTAGTAGCCGCCCGCGTCGAGGTCCTCGGTGTCGGCGGTGGCGGTGGCGAGCACCCCGGTCGCGCCGGCCACCCGCACCGTGCCGCTGGCCCCCCGGTACCCGATCACGCCGCTGTGCGGCTCGCCGAGCAGGTGGGTGGCGCCACCGGTGCACGTCGTTCCCCGCATCGCGTCGAAGGCCTGCTCCACCGGCGGCGGGGTCGCGTCGGGCCGGTCGACGGCGACGACCCGGACCTTGCCGATCGCCTCACCGCGCTGCCCGCCGCCCCGGTAGGCGGCGGGCTTGGTCTGGGCGCGGATCGTGAAGAACGACCTGACGCTTACCGGATCCCGGTAGTTGCCGACCAGCGGTGCCGGCATGTCGCACAGGCCGAGCTGCACGCGCGCGTGGGCGGTCTCCTCGGCGCTCTGCAGGGCGCCGAGACCGGCGGCGGCGCCGCGCACCGCGCCGAGGACCGCCGGTCCTTCGTGTTCCGGCCCGGGCGTCGCGGTGGGTGTCGGTGACGGCGGCCCGGCCGCCGGGGTGGCCGGCGCCTCGGCGCCGCAGCCGGCGAGCAGAGCCGCCGCCACCATGGCGGCCGGGAACAGTGGAAATCGCACGCGTCCTCCCCCGTCGGCGTGATCGCGGACCACTGTAGAACATCCGGCGGCGCCGGGGACGCGCGCTCGAGGGCGGGCTACCCCTCGACCGGCGGCTGCGTCCGGGTGGTCACCGCGATCCGGTTCCACACGTTGATCGTCGCGATCGCCATCACCAGGTCCGCGAGTTCCTTCTCGGACCACACCTTCGCCGCCGCGTCCCAGACGTCGTCGGGCACCCCGTGCTCACCGAGCCGGGTGACCGCGTCGGTGAGCGCCAGCGCGGTGCGCTCCCGCTCGTCGAAGAAGGGCGCCTCCCGCCAGGCGGCGACCGCGAACAGCCGCCGGCTCGACTCGCCCGAGGCGAGGGCGTCGCGGCTGTGCATGTCGACGCAGAACGCGCAGCCGTTCAGGATCGACGCCCGGAGCTTCACCAACTCCAGGACGGTGTGCTCGACGTTCGTCCGGACGTACTTCTCCAGCCCCAGCACCGCCTGGTAGGCCTCCGGCGCCACCTCGGCCGCGTTGATCCTCTGCATGACAACCTCCCGTTGGGTTCCTCCGACACGGACCCGACGGGACGACGGCAACCGGCGTGACGCCGGGGCACTGTGACACCGGTCATGCCCGGTCCACCCGCGGTCGATCATCGAGTTGTGGTGGGCGATGCAGCCCGCTGTGTCCCTTTTGTGGGGCACCACGACTCCATGATCGGCACGGGCACGCGGGACCGGTTACTCGGCGGCGGGCGGGCGGGCGGGTCGAGTACGCTGAAGCGCACAGGCGACGACCCGGCCATCACCGGTGAGCCTCCGGAAGAACAGCCGGGTGACCGGCCCAGTAGAACCGGACGGGTCCGGCCCGTCACAGCCGGCCAACGAGCGGGCGGTCGATCTTCGGCCGCCAAGCGGGGTGGTACCGCGGGCCTGCCCCGGGCACGCCGGACGGCGTACCGGATCAGGGCTCGTCCTCGCAGACCCACACGACCAGTGAGCTGCTGAGGAGAAGGACCCCCGATGGCCTATCCGTTGCACGACCCGGCCGCGACCGGCGTCCCCGCGAGCCCCGACCTGCCCGAGGTCGAGCGCCGGGTCCTGGAGCACTGGACGGCCGACAAGACCTTCGAGGCCTCGGTGGAGGCCCGGCCGGCCGGCGACCAGGGGAAGAACGAGTACGTCTTCTACGACGGCCCGCCGTTCGCCAACGGCCTGCCGCACTACGGCCACCTCTTCACCGGCTACGTCAAGGACGTGGTGCCGCGCTACCAGACCATGCGCGGCCGCCGGGTGGAGCGGCGTTTCGGCTGGGACTGCCACGGCCTGCCCGCCGAGGTGGTCGCCGAGAAGCAGCTCGGCATCACCACCAAGGCGGAGATCCTCGACCTGGGTGTGGCCCGGTTCAACGAGGCCTGCCGCACCTCGGTGCTGGAGTTCACCCAGGACTGGGAGCGGTACGTCACCCGCCAGGCCCGCTGGGTGGACTTCGCCAACGACTACAAGACGCTCGACCTGGACTACATGGAGAGCGTCATGTGGGCCTTCAAGACCCTGCACGACAAGGGTCTGGTCTACGAGGGCTTCCGGGTGCTCGCGTACTGCTGGCGCTGCGAGACGCCGCTGTCGAACACCGAGACCCGGATGGACGACGTCTACCGGGACCGGCACGACCCGACGCTGAGCGTGTGGTTCGAACTCACCCCGGACGAGGGCGCCCCGGAGCCGGTGCGCGGTGCGGCCAGGCTGGGCGTCTGGACCACCACGCCGTGGACGCTGCCGTCCAACCTGGCGCTCGCCGTCGGCCCGGACATCGAGTACGCGGTGCTGGAGCGCGCGGGGCAGCGGTACGTCGTCGGCGCGGCCCGGCTCGGCGCGTACGCCAAGGAACTGGAGGGGTACGAGCAGGTCGGCACGGTGTACGGCCGGGACCTGGTCGGGCGCCGCTACACCCCGCTGTACGACTTCCTGGTCGAGCACGCGGGGGAGAACGCGTACCAGGTGCTCGGGGCGGACTTCGTCACCACCGAGGACGGCACCGGGATCGTCCACCTGGCGCCGGCGTTCGGTGAGGACGACCAGAACGCCTGCACCTCGGCCGGCATCCCGACCGTCGTCACGGTGGACGACCACACCCGGTTCACCTCGCTCGTCCCGCCGTACCAGGGTGAGCAGGTCTTCGACGTCAACAAGCCGGTGATCCGGGAGCTGAAGGAGCGGGGGGTGGTGCTCAAGCAGGACACCTACACCCACGCGTACCCGCACTGCTGGCGCTGCGACACCCCACTGGTCTACAAGGCGGTGTCGTCCTGGTTCGTCGCGGTGACGCGGTTCAAGGACCGGATGGTCGAGCTGAACCAGCAGATCAACTGGACGCCCGGCCATATCAAGGACGGCTCGTTCGGCAAGTGGCTGGCCAACGCCCGGGACTGGTCGATCAGCCGGAACCGGTTCTGGGGCTCGCCGATCCCGGTGTGGAAGTCCGACGACCCGGCCTACCCCCGGGTGGACGTGTACGGCTCGCTCGCGGAGATCGAGCGGGACTTCGGCGTACGCCTGACCGACCTGCACCGGCCGGCGGTGGACGAGCTGGTCCGGCCCAACCCGGACGACCCGACCGGGCGCTCGATGATGCGCCGCGTCCCGGAGGTGCTGGACTGCTGGTTCGAGTCCGGGTCGATGCCGTTCGCCCAGGTGCACTACCCGTTCGAGAACGCGGACTGGTTCGAGGACCACTACCCCGGCGACTTCATCGTCGAGTACATCGGGCAGACGCGCGGCTGGTTCTACACGATGCACGTGCTGGCCACCGCGCTGTTCGACCGGCCGGCGTTCCGCAACTGCCTGAGCCACGGCATCCTGCTCGGCTCGGACGGTCGCAAGATGTCCAAGAGCCTGCGCAACTACCCGGACGTGTACCACGTCTTCGACACGTACGGCTCGGACGCGATGCGCTGGATGCTGATGTCGTCGCCGGTGCTGCGCGGCGGTGACATGTCGGTGACCGAGACGCTCATCCGGGACGCGGTGCGTCAGGTGCTGCTGCCGCTGTGGAACGTCTGGTACTTCTTCTCGCTCTACGCCAACGCCGACCGGCACACCGCACGGCGGCGCGCCGACTCGACGCACCTGCTCGACCGGTACGTGCTGGCCAAGACGAACGAGCTGGTGTCGACGGTGCAGGCGCAGATGGAGGCGTACGACATCTCCGGCGCCTGCGCCACCGTGCGGTCCTACCTGGACGCGCTGACCAACTGGTACGTGCGCCGCTCGCGGGACCGGTTCTGGTCCGGCGACGTCGACGCGTTCGACACCCTGTGGACGGTGCTGGAGACGCTCTGCCGGGTGGTCGCGCCGCTGGCGCCGCTGACCGCCGAGGAGATCTGGCGCGGCCTCACCGGCGGGCGGTCGGTGCACCTGACCGACTGGCCCGACGCCGCCGACTTCCCGGCCGACCACGACCTGGTCGCCGCGATGGACAACGTGCGGGCGGTCGCCTCGGCGGCGCTGTCGCTGCGCAAGGCCAAGGGCCTGCGGGTGCGGCTGCCGCTGTCGACGCTGACCGTAGCCGCGCCGGCGGCCGACGCGCTGCGGCCCTTCGCCGACCTGGTCGCCGACGAGGTGAACGTCAAGCGGGTGGTGTTCACCGACGAGGTGGGCAACTACTGCCAGCAGGTGCTGACCGTGGTGCCCCGGGTGCTCGGCCCGCGGGTCGGCAAGGCCGTCCAGCAGGTGATCAAGGCGGTCAAGGCGGGGGAGTGGGAGCTGGTCGACGGCGCCCCGGTCGCCGCCGGGGTCACCCTGGCCGAGGGCGAGTACGAGCTGCGCCTGGTCGCCGCCGACGCCGAGCACTCGGCGCCGCTGCCCGGCGGCGAGGGCGTGGTCGTCCTGGACACCGAGGTCACCCCGGAGCTGGCCGCCGAAGGGCTGGCCCGGGACGTCGTCCGGGTGGTGCAGCAGGCCCGCCGCGACGCCGACCTGGACATCTCCGACCGGATCGTGGTCACGCTCGCGGGCTCCGAGGAGGTGCGGGCGGCGGTGTCCGCGTACATCGACTTCGTGGCCCGGGAGGTGCTGGCCGAATCGGTGGACTTCGCCGACGGGCTCGACGGCTTCACCGGCGAGGTCGGCGAGGGCGAGCAGGTGACGGTGACCGTCCGGCGGGTATGAGGTGCGGAAGGGGCCCTTGTCAACGCCTGGGGCGGGAGGAGGGCCCCGCCGCAACCCACCGGTGGCGACGGGCGGCGGGAGGCCGACCACCTCCGTCGTCGGGGGAGGCGGGCGTCCGCTACCGTGACACCGCCCCTTACGCACTCGACCTGCCGGAGGACCAGTGCCGCTGCTCTACACCATCGGCAAGCTCACCGTGGCGCCCACGCTGCGGCTGGCCTTCCGTCCGACCGTGGAGGGGCTGGAGTACGTCCCGGAGACCGGCGGAGCGATCTTCGCCGGCAACCACCTCTCGGTCGCCGACGAGCTCTTCCTCGGCACGGTCGTCCCCCGGCACCTGGCGTTCTGGGCGAAGTCGGAGTACTTCAAGGGCACCAGCCTGAAGGGCCGGTTCTCCAAGTTCGTGCTGACCGGTCTGGGCGCGATCCCGGTCGAGCGGGCCGGGGGTCGGGCGGCGCTGACCGCGTTCGACGCCGCCATCCCCGCGCTCCAGGGCGGTGACCTGGTCGTGGTCTACCCGGAGGGGACCCGGTCCCCGGACGGGCGGCTCTACCGCGGGCGCACCGGCGCCGTCCGGCTGGCGCTGGCCGCCGGTGTGCCGATCATCCCGGTCGGCATGATCGGCACCGAGAAGGTCCAGCCGATCGGGGCCCGGGTGCCCCGCCCCTTCAGCGGCAAGATCACCGTCAGGTTCGGCAAGCCGCTGGACTTCACCGGGCGGTCCGACGACCGCACCTCGCTGCGGGCGATGACCGACGAGGTGATGAGCGAGATCCAGAAGCTGACCGGCCAGGAGTACGTCCCCCGGTACGCGCCGCCCCGCGCGCACCCGCCGGTCACCGGCGAGCCCGGGACGGCCTGATCCCGCTCCGGCGCCGCCTCCGGCCGGGCGCGGCGGCGCCGGCTCAGCTCTTCGTGACGATCTGTTCCCGCAGGGTGCCCAGCAGGGCGGCGCTGTCGTCCAGCGAGAGCCGGGTGAACACGGCCGTGGCGATGCTGCCGTGGTCGGCGGAGGTGCACACGACCACGTCGGTGCCGCCGTCCCGGCCGACCGCGCACCGGTCGTGCCGTCCCCGGACGCCGGTCTCGAACACCTTCGGCTCGCCGAGGGCGTACTTCTCGGTGAGCCGGGCCATCTCGGCGTCCGCCTCGGACTCCGGCGTGAACCAGAAGCCGGTGCCGCCGAAGACGGTCACCCGCTTGCCCGCTCGGGTGGTGTAGACCCCGGCGAACGTGTCGCTGGCCAGCAGGTGCGCGCTGCGGACCTCCGCCTTCAGCTCCTCGGCGGCCTGCGTGCTGCTCCGGTCGTCGCGTAGTCGCAGGTCCTTGACCTCCTGCGGCAGCGCGGCGCTCGCCGGGACCTGGGTGAACATGGGTGCCGCCCAGTAGGCCGGGCAGCCGCAGCAGCAGGCCAGCGTGAACAGCAGCAGCCAGGGCCACTTGCGCCGCCGGCGGACCGGCACCGGCACGTACCCCTTGGGGGCCTGCCAGCCGGGCGGCGGCGCGACCGGGCGCGCCGCCGTCGGCGAGCCGCGCCACCAGCGCTTCGGCCGTGCCGGCGGGGGCGGCGGCGCCGGGACCGGCGGCGGCGAGACCGGGTACGCGGGCGGCGGCGGGTACGCGGCCGCCGGTGAGCTCGGGTAGACCTGCGGGGCCGGTGCGGCCGGTGGCGAGACGGGGTGTCCGGCCGGCGGCGACGCCGCGGCGGGCGGACCCGGGTAGGGCCGGGTCGGCGCCGGGTGGGGCGTGGTCGGCGGCAGCGGCGGAAGCTCCGGCAGCTCGGCGGAGTGCAGGTCCCAGCCGCCGGTGTCGGCGCCGGCCCACGGGTCGACCGGGGTCCGGTCCTCCGGGGCCTCGGTGGGGCCCGGTGGCACCGGGGTGGGCTCGGCCGACTCGCCCCAGGAACGTCTGTGCGGCGGCGGGGGTGGCACGGCGGCCGAACCGCTCCACCGGGGCGCGGACGGCTCGGGGGCGTCGCCGGCCGGCAGCACCCGGGTGCCCGAGGGGCCGGCGTCCTCGGCCGGCAGTTTCCGGGTGCCGGCCGGGCCGGGCTGGTTGTCCGCCGGCGGTTCCGGGGCCCCGGACCGGCCGGGAGCGTCGTGCGCCGGTCGGTCCGGGGCGCCGGCCTCGGGTGCGGTGGGCGGCTCCGCGGGGCCGGACGCCTCGACGCGCGGGGTGGGGACCTCGCCCGGCGTGGCGGGGGGGACCGCCGGCTCCGGGGCGTGGTGCTGGGTGGTCCCGTCGACCGGCCGGTCTGCTTCCGGCTGCGGCTCCGGCATCTCAGCAGCCTCCTCTCGCCGAATCGAGGTTAGTACCGAGCCGCCACCGGTCACGAACCGCCGCCGCGTCAAGCGGGGACCCTTCCGCTACCGGAGACGTCGACAAGGGGCCGTTCCTGGTGGCGGTGCGGCGCGGCGCGGTCGACCGGTGGGCGGGCGCGTACCCTTGGGCATCATGAGCGTTCCGTCCACCACGCCGCGCCCGGCCGTGGCCAACTCCGTGTGGCCCCGGCTGGAGCCGTTGCTGCCCCAGGTGACCAAGCCCATCCAGTACGTCGGTGGCGAGCTGGGGGCGGTGGTCAAGGACTGGGACGCGGCGGCGGTGCGCTGGGCGCTGATGTACCCCGACGCGTACGAGGTCGGCCTGCCCAACCAGGGCGTGCAGATCCTGTACGAGGTGCTCAACGAGCTGCCCGACGTGCTCGCCGAGCGGACGTACGCGGTCTGGCCGGACCTGGAGCGGCTGATGCGCGCCAACCGGGTGCCGCAGTTCACCGTCGACGCGCACCGCCCGGTACGCGACTTCGACGTGTTCGGTGTCTCGTTCTCCACCGAGCTGGGCTACACCAACCTGCTCACCGCGATCGACCTGGCCGGCATCCCGCTGCTGGCCGCGGACCGCACCGAGGCCGATCCGGTGGTGCTGGCCGGTGGGCACGCCGCGTTCAACCCGGAGCCGATCGCCGATTTCGTCGACGCCGCCGTGCTCGGCGACGGCGAGGAGGCCGTCCTGGAGATCACCGCGATCGTCCGGGAGTGGAAGGCCGAGGGCCGTCCGGGCGGACGCGACGAGCTGCTGCTGCGGCTGGCCCGCACCGAGAGCATCTACGTGCCGCGCTTCTACGACGTGGACTACCTGCCCGACGGGCGGATCCAGCGGGTCGTGCCGAACCGCCCGGACGTGCCGTTCCGGGTGCACAAGCGCACGACGATGGACCTGGACGCGTGGCCGTACCCGAAGAAGCCCCTCGTGCCGCTGGCCGAGACGGTCCACGAGCGGTACGCGGTGGAGATCTTCCGGGGGTGCACCCGGGGCTGCCGGTTCTGCCAGGCGGGGATGATCACCCGTCCGGTGCGGGAGCGCTCGATCACCACGGTGGGGCAGATGGTGCAGCAGGGGCTGGAGTTCTCCGGCTTCCACGAGGTGGGCCTGCTGTCGCTGTCGTCGGCCGACCACTCGGAGATCGGGGACATGTGCTCCGGCCTCGCCCAGCAGTACGAGGGCACCAACGTGTCCCTGTCGCTGCCGTCGACCCGGGTGGACGCGTTCAACATCGAGCTGGCGCAGGAGCTGTCCCGCAACGGCCGGCGGACCGGCCTGACCTTCGCCCCGGAGGGCGGGTCGGAACGGATCCGCAAGGTCATCAACAAGATGGTCTCCAAGGAAGACCTGATCCGCACCGTCGTCACCGCGTACACCAACGGGTGGCGGCAGGTGAAGCTCTACTTCATGTGCGGCCTGCCCACCGAGACGGACGAGGACGTCCTGGAGATCGCCGACATGGCGCACGAGGTCATCCGGGCCGGCCGGACGGCGACGGGCAGCAGGGACATCCGCTGCACGGTCTCCATCGGTGGCTTCGTGCCCAAGCCGCACACCCCGTTCCAGTGGGCCGCGATGGAGCGGCCGGAGGTCATCGACGGCCGGCTCAAGCTGCTCAAGCAGGCGATCAACGCGGACCGTTCGCTGGGCCGGGCGATCGGCTTCCGCTACCACGACGGGGAGCCGTCGCTGATCGAGGGCCTGCTGTCCCGCGGCGACCGCCGGGTCGGCGCGGTCATCCGCCGGGTCTGGGAGAACGGCGGCCGGTTCGACGGCTGGAGCGAGCACTTCTCGTACCAGCGCTGGGTGGACGCCGCCGCCGAGGTGCTGCCGGCCTTCGGGGTCGACCTCGACTGGTACACCACCCGGGAGCGCGACGAGCTGGAGGTCCTGCCCTGGGACCACCTGGACTCGGGCCTGGACAAGGAGTGGCTCTGGCAGGACTGGCAGGACGCCCTGAGCGGGTACGAGCAGGACGACTGCCGGTGGACGCCGTGCTTCGACTGCGGCGTCTGCCCGTCCATGGACACCGAGATCCAGATCGGCCCCACCGGGAAGAAGCTGCTCCCGCTGACCCCGATCAACGGGCTGCGGGCCCCCAGCGGCGCCCGGCGGTAGCCCCGGTGCCGGCGACCTCCGCCGGCCCGACACCCGAGGAGCACGACGATCATCAGAAAACCACAGCCGGAGGGCGGGCAGGCGCCGGTCGTCCAGCGCATCCGCATCCGGTACGCCAAACGGGGGCCGCTGCGGTTCACCTCGCACCGGGACTTCGCGCGCGCCTTCGAGCGGGCGCTGCGCCGGGCGGGCGTGCCCATGGCATACTCCCAGGGCTTCACCCCCCATCCGAAGATCTCCTACGCCAGCGCCGCGCCCACGGGGGTGGCGAGTGAGGCCGAGTACCTGGAGATCGGGCTGCGCGAGGCGGTCGACCCGGCGGAGCTGCGCGCCGCCCTCGACGCCGCCCTCTCGCCCGGGCTCGACGTGCTGGACGCCGTGGTGGCGACCGGCGGGAGCCTCGCCGACCGGATCGACGCGTCACACTGGCGGATCGAGCTGCCCGAGGTCGAGTCGGCCCTGCTGCACAAGGCGGTCGCCGCCTTCACCGCGGCGGACGAGGTGCTGGTCGAGCGAATGACCAAGCAGGGCCGACGCACCTTCGACGCCCGGGCGGCGGTCATCTCCGTCGATGTGGTGGCGCCGACGGAGACGCCTTCCGGGGTCGCGGCGGTACCGTGTGCGATACTCGAACTGGTCGTGCGGCAGGTCACCCCCGCCGTCCGGCCCGATGACGTCCTTTCCGGCCTCCGCGTGGTGGCCGACCTGGAGCCGCCGGTCTCGCCTCGGGTGACCCGGCTGGCTCAGGGCACGTTGACCGCGCAGGGTGCGATCGCGGATCCGTTGGACGCGGACCGTGACGGGGCAACCATCGGTGGGCACTGACCGACGGTCGGTGCCCGGCTAGGCAGACTTCGGCGCTCGCGCGGCTCGCGCGAGCGGCGGAAACACCTTTTGCGGCGACCCTGCGTGGCAGCGCTCACCCGCGCCCGGGGCAGCCAGAACTGGAGAACCTCCATGCTCGAGAACGAGCCCGAGGGCGGCGAACGCACCGGCTCCCAGCCGGCCGGCGAGACCGCCGAGCACCCCGCCGCCGAGCGCGGCGTCCCCGCCGCCTCGGCGGGCACCCCGGCCGCCGGCGAGCCGGCCGCCGCCACCCCGCCCGAGCCGTCGGGCGTCGCCCCGGCGGAGGCGACCGGTCCGGCGCCGAGTGAGACGGCCGGCACCGGCGTCGCCGAACTGGGCGAGCCGGTGGCCCCGGCGCGTAAGCGGGCCAGCCGGAAGCGGGCCACCCCGGTGAACCGGCCGGAGCAGACCGACGCCCCCGTCGACGCCGGCAGCGCCGCCGCGGCGGCGGGCAGCGGCGAGGCCCCCCAGGCGGAGGTGCTCGCCCCGATCGCCGGTGACGGCGAGCCCCCCGCGAAGGCGACCCGTCGCCGGAGGAAGGCCACGACGGCCAAGGCCGCCGAGGAGCGGCCGGCGGTCGACGGGGCGGAAGAGGCGACGGCGGAGGTCGTGCCACCGGTGAAGGTGACGCGTACCCGCCGCCGGAAGGCGGCCCCCGCGGCGGCCGAGCCGGCCGCGGCGACCGAGGCCGCCGAACCCGAGGCGACCGAGCCGGTCGCGGAGCCGACCTCGGAGCCGGTCGCCCCGGCGGCGGCCGAGCCCGCCGCCGACCTGGTCGCCGAGGAGGAGCAGGCCGAGGCGGAGCAGGTCGAGCCGGAGGCCGGCACGGAGTTCGGCGCGGCGCAGCCGCCGCCGGCCAGCGGCGCCGGGAGCGGCGCGGGCGAGGTGCCGCCCGGCGTGACCGTGGGCGGGGCCACCGAGGAGGCCGAGCCGGAGCGCCCGGGGCGCCGCCGGCGCGCCGTGCTCTCCGCCCCCACCGTGCTGTTCATGGCCCCGCAGCCGGAGGAGATCGTGCCCGCGCCGGCCGCCGAGGAGCCCGCCGCCGAGGAGCCGGCCGAGCCGGCACGCCGGCGTCGGCGGGGCCGCCGCGACGTCGAACCGGTCGAGCCCGTGGCGGCCGTCGAGGCCGAGGAGGAGCCGACCGAGGAGGTCGTGGCGGCCGCCGAGGAGGAGGACGAGGACGAGGACGAGACGGCCGCCGGTCGCCGCCGGCGGCGGCGCGGCCGCCGCGGTCGTGGCCGAGGTAAGGGCGGCGCCGAGGAGATCGAGGACGAGGAGGCCGAGGGCGCCGTCCAGGCGGAGGCGGAGGAGGCCGAAGCCGAGGAGCCCGAGGCCGAGGACGGCGAGGGGCTGACCCGCCGCCGGCGGCGGCGCCGCCGCCGCGGCGCGGGCGACGTCGAGGCCACCGCCGAGGACGGCGTGCCGACCGTCGTGAAGATCCGCGAGCCGCGCCGCACCGTCGACGAGGTGCAGGGGGTCTCCGGCTCGACCCGCCTCGAGGCGAAGCGCCAGCGGCGCCGCGACGGTCGCGAGCAGCGCCGTACCCGGCCGCCGATCCTCAGCGAGGCCGAGTTCCTGGCGCGGCGGGAGTCGGTGGACCGGATGATGGCTGTCCGGCAGCGCGGCGACCGGACGCAGATCGCCGTCCTCGAGGACGGCGTGCTGGTCGAGCACTACGTCACCCGCAACTCGTCCGCCACCATGGCCGGCAACGTCTACCTGGGCAAGGTGCAGAACGTGCTGCCCAGCATGGAGGCCGCGTTCGTCGACATCGGCCGGGGCCGCAACGCTGTGCTGTACGCGGGCGAGGTCAACTGGGACACCACCGGCCTGGAGGGCCGGGCCCGGTCGATCGAGCAGGCGCTCAAGTCCGGCGACTCGGTGCTCGTGCAGGTCACCAAGGACCCGATCGGGCACAAGGGCGCCCGGCTGACCAGCCACGTCGCGCTCTCCGGCCGCCACCTCGTGTACGTGCCCGGCGGCAACGCCTCCGGGATCAGCCGCAAGCTGCCGGACAACGAGCGCAAGCGCCTGCGGGACGCGCTGAAGAAGCTGGTCCCCGACGGCGCGGGTGTGATCGTCCGCACGGCCGCCGAGGGCGCCAGCGAGGACGAACTGGCCCGTGACGTCAAGCGGCTGCAGGCGCAGTGGGAGGACATCCAGGCGAAGGCCGCCGAGGGCGGCGCGCCGGTGCTGCTCTACGAGGAGCCCGACCTGGTCATCCGCGTCGTCCGGGACCTCTTCAACGAGGACTTCCGGGAGCTGGTGATCGAGGGCGAGGGCGCCTACGACCTGGTCGAGTCATACCTGTCGCACGTCTCGCCGGACCTGGTCGCCCGCCTGCGGCGGCACGTGGGCACCACCGACGTGTTCACCGAGTACCGCATCGACGAGCAGATCCTCAAGGGCCTGGACCGGAAGGTCTTCCTCCCGTCCGGCGGCCACCTGGTGATCGACCGCACCGAGGCGATGACCGTGGTGGACGTCAACACCGGCAAGTACACCGGGGCCGGCGGCAACCTGGAGGAGACCGTCACCCGGAACAACCTGGAGGCCGCCGAGGAGATCGTCCGCCAGCTGCGGCTGCGCGACATCGGCGGCATCGTGGTGATCGACTTCATCGACATGGTGCTGGAGTCGAACCGCGAGCTGGTGCTCCGCCGGTTGACCGAGTGCCTGGGCCGGGACCGCACCAAGCACCAGGTCACCGAGATCACCTCGCTCGGCCTGGTGCAGATGACCCGCAAGCGGATCGGCGCCGGCCTGCTGGAGGCGTTCAGCGAGACCTGCGAGTGCTGCAAGGGCCGGGGGCTGATCATCCACACCGAGCCGGTGCCGGAGAAGCCGCGCTCGGGCGGGGCGGGGGAGAAGGTCAAGGCCGTCGCCTCGGCCGCCCCGGCCGCCGAGGCCGGCTCCCGCCGCCGGGCGCGCAAGGGCGCCCCGGCCGAGCGGACGGTGGTCGAGGTCGCCGAGACCGAGAGCCCGGCCGAGGTCATCGCCACCACCGACGCCACCACCACCGGGTCGGACCCGGAGTACTACGACACGATGGGCTACGACCTGTCCCGGTACGAGACCGAGACGGCGGCCGCTCCGGACATCGCGGAGGCCCAGACCGGCGACTCGGCGCGGCTCGCGGCGCCGGACGACCCGGACGCGCTGGGCGAGGGGGACGGTGAGGAGTCCGAGGGCGGCACCGGCCGCCGGCGCTCGCGCCGGGGAAGCGCGCGGCGGCGTACCCGCCCCTGACCGGTCTCCGGTACGGCAGCAGGGCCTCCGCCCCGACGGGCGGGGGCCCTCGTCGTCGCGCGGGGTAGGCTGGGAGCGTTCCGGCCGGCCCGGTTTGGGAGTCGGCCCGAGCATGGCGTACGCTTGCCTGCGGCGCACTCTTGTGTGCCGAGTTCCCGCGTGCCCGCGCCGCCGTGCCTCAGCCGCCCGGCGAGCCGCCGTGGGAACGACCGCCAGCAGCCTCAACGACAGGGAGTCCGCCTCCGATGTACGCGATCGTCAAGACCGGCGGCAAGCAGTACAAGGTCGCCGAGGGCGACGTGATCGAGGTCGAGAAGCTCGCCGGTGCCCCCGGCGACGCGGTGAAGCTCGCCGCGGTGCTCCTCGTCGACGGTGACGACCTGGTGACCGACGCGGCGAAGCTTGCCGAGGTCGAGGTGTCCGGCGAGATCGCCGCGCACACCAAGGGCCCGAAGATCCGGATCCACAAGTTCAAGAACAAGACCGGCTACCACAAGCGCCAGGGTCACCGCCAGCCGCTGACCCAGGTCAAGGTGACCGGCATCTCCAGCGGGAAGTAGGTCGTCCTCCAATGGCTCACAAAAAGGGTGCGTCCAGCTCGCGTAACGGCCGGGATTCCGCGGCCCAGCGGCTCGGCGTGAAGCGCTTCGGTGGTCAGGTCGTCAACGCGGGCGAGATCATCATCCGCCAGCGCGGCACCAAGTTCCACCCGGGTGACCTGGTCGGCCGCGGCGGCGACGACACGCTCTTCGCCCTGGCCGCCGGTGCGGTCCAGTTCGGCACCAGGCGGGGTCGCAAGACCGTCAGCATCGTGCCGCAGCAGTAGTTCTCGGGCGAAGCGGGCCGCGGACCTGGTGTCCCGGCCCGCTTCGCCTTTTCTCGTGCGGGGCTGGCCTCCGCTGGAAGGATTGGCAGCGTGACGACGTTCGTTGACCGGGTCGTCCTGCACCTGCAGGCCGGCGACGGCGGGCACGGCTGTGTCTCGATCCACCGGGAGAAGTTCAAGCCCTTCGGTGGCCCGGACGGAGGCAACGGCGGGCACGGCGGCAGCGTCTCGCTGGTCGTCGACCCGCAGGTGCACACGCTGCTCGACTTCCACTTCCGCCCGCACGTCAAGGCGCCCAACGGCAAGGGGGGCGCCGGGTCGAACCGGGACGGCGCGAACGGCGCCGACCTGGTCCTCAAGGTGCCCAACGGCACGGTCGTGCAGACCGCCGACGGCACGGTGCTCGCCGATCTGGTCGGTGCCGGCACCACCTACGAGGCGGCCCGCGGCGGGCGCGGCGGCCGGGGCAACGCGTCGCTGGCCAACGCCCGCCGCAAGGCGCCCGGCTTCGCCGAGCTGGGCGAGCCGGGCGAGCAGCTCGACGTGGTGCTGGAGCTGAAGAGCGTCGCCGACGTCGGCCTGGTCGGCTACCCGTCCGCCGGCAAGTCGTCGCTGATCTCGGTGATCTCCGCCGCCAAGCCGAAGATCGCCGACTACCCGTTCACCACCCTGGTGCCCAACCTCGGCGTGGTCCGGGTGGACAACCACACCTTCACCGTCGCGGACGTGCCCGGCCTGATCCCGGGCGCGGCCACCGGCAAGGGGCTCGGCCTGGAGTTCCTCCGGCACATCGAGCGTTGCGCGGTGCTCGTGCACGTCGTCGACACGGCGACCCTGGAGACCGAGCGGGACCCGGTGGCCGACATCGACACGATCGAGGCGGAGCTGACCGCGTACGGGGGGCTGGCTGACCGGCCGCGCCTGGTCGCGCTCAACAAGGTCGACGTGCCGGACGGGCGGGACCTCGCCGAGATCGTCCGCCCCGACCTGGAGGCCCGCGGCTACCGGGTGTTCGAGGTGTCGGCGGCCACCCGCGAAGGGCTGAAGGAGCTGACGTACGCGATGGCGGAGCTGGTGGACGCGGCGCGGGCCGCGGCGCCGCCGGCCGAGCCCACCCGGATCGTCATCCGGCCGCAGGCGGTCGACGACGCGGGCTTCACCATCGAGGCCGCGCCCGACGGCGCCTGGGTCGTACGCGGATCCCGCCCGGAGCGGTGGGTGCGGCAGACCAACTTCGACAACGACGAGGCGGTCGGCTACCTGGCCGACCGGCTGGCCCGGCTCGGCGTGGAGGAGAAGCTCGGCAAGGCCGGCGCCCAGCCCGGCGACCTGGTCCGGATCGGGGACCGCGAGTTCGACTGGCAGCCCACCCTGTACGCGGGCGCCGAGTTCGTGCCCGGCGTGCGGGGCGCCGACATCCGGTTGGAGGAGAAGTCGAACCGGCCCACGGCGGCCGAGCGGCTGGCGTCCCGCAAGGCCCGGCGGCAGCGGCCGGCCGACGAGATCGGGCCCGGCGAGATCGGGCCCGGCGAGCCGGACGTGGACGACGCCGGTTAGCGGTCAGGGCCGGTCGAACGGTGTGTCGAGCCGGCCGCCGGTGCCCACCTGGTTGGAGAGCAGCAGCCCGAGGGCGAGCATGCTGAAGCCCAGGAACAGGTGCAGCCAGTTGTCGGCGTCGTTCAGCGGGACCAGGTTGACCGGGCTCTCCTGGTCGATGACGAATCCGTACAGCCAGAGGCCGAGGTAGAGGACGCCGCCGACGGCCAGGAAGAGCCGTGCGCCGCTCACCCGGCGGGCCAGCACCAGGCCGACCAGGCCGAAACCCAGGTGCAGGACGTTGTGCAGAATCGACACCTGGAACAGGCCGAGCAGCTTCGCCTTCGAGTGGTGCCCGCCGAAGCGCAGCTCGCCGTAGTCGGTGGTGATGCCGGGGATGAACCCGAGTACCCCGATGAGGAGGAAGACCCCGGCCGCCGCGAGGGCGGCGATCTGGACCGCGTGCCTCGATCCCCCGCGTGCGTTCTGTGCCATCCATGCACCTCCGTGGATCCGCGGACCCCCGCCCGCGGTACCGGTCGCGCGGATCGCCCGTCGCTGTCCGCGACGGCGACGACACCCGGGCCCGACGATCCTCCATTTTGAAGTCCGCGCGGGCCGTCCCGCAGAGAAACGGCGGATCAGGTATGGAAGGAAAAATGCAGGGTAGGTCATTTGCCGGCGGCGGTACGACCGCCGTCCATCCCCCAAGAAGACCGCGACGGTCATCCGAGCGGAAGGGACATCATGACCTACGATCTGTCACCCACTACTTCCACGTACGCGTCGGAGTCCGCGAACGGCGGCGGGGCTCGCGAGCAGGCCCGCCAGGTGGGCTCGGAGGCCAAGCAGGCCGGTGGCGCGGTCGCCGAGACCGCCAAGGAGCAGGGCCGTGAGGTCGTCGGGGAGGCCCGGCGGCAGGCGCGCAGCCTCTACGGCGAGGCCCGCAGCCAGCTCGCCGGCCAGGCCGGTGAGCAGCAGCGGCGTGCCGCCGGTGGGCTGCGCTCGCTCGCCGACGAGATGCGCACGATGGCGGAGCAGGGCGGCCAGGCCGGCCCGGTCAGCGAACTCGCCCGCCAGGCCGCCGACCGTGTGCACGGTGTCGCCGGCTGGCTGGAGCAGCGGGAGCCCGGCGACCTGATCGCCGAGGTCCGGAACTACGCCCGCCGCAACCCGGGCACGTTCCTGGTCGGCGCCGCCGTTCTCGGCGTGCTCGCCGGCCGGATGACCCGTGGCCTCTCGGCCGCGAGCGACGACGGCGGCGGGACGTCCGACGGTGGTTACGACCCGGAGCGTACGGCGGTCATCCCGTCGTCGCGGGCGGTGCCCGACCAGATCCCGCCGGGCGGCTACCTCGACCCCACCCCGGGCGCGTACGTCGACCCGCAGACCAGGACCAGCTACGCCGACCCGGCCGGCGGGGCCGGGCAGCCGCTGCCCCCGGCGACTCAGACCGACCCGCTGCCCGGCGTGCCGTCCAGCGGGACCACCCGCCCGTGACCGGCCGACACGACCGAAGGGAGGCGGTGGCATGACCACGCCGGGATATCACCCGCACGACGCGGACGAGGTGCGCAACAGCTCCGTCGGTGAGCTGATGCGCCAGGTCACCTCCGACCTGTCCACGCTGCTGCGGCAGGAGGTGGAGCTGGCCAAGGCCGAGATCCGCGAGGAGGGGAAGAAGGCCGGCAAGGCGGCCGGGTTCTTCGGCGGTGCCGGGTTCGGCGGCTACATGGTCGCCCTGTTCCTGTCGCTGGCTCTCTGGGCCGGGCTGTCCAACGTGCTGGACGCCGGCTGGGCGGCCCTGATCGTGGCCGTCATCTGGGCCGGGATCGCCGCCGCCCTCTACGCCATGGCGAAGAGGAACGCGGAGCGGATCCGCGGCCTCAAGCAGACCAACGACAGCGTGCAGCGGATCCCCGACGCGCTCAAGCCCCACCCGCAGGAGGTCACCCGATGAGCACCGACCCCGAGCAGATCCGCCGGGAGATCGAAGCCACCCGTAGCAACCTGAGCTCCGATGTGGACGCGCTGGCGTACAAGGTCAGCCCGGGCCGCATCGTCGACGACCGCAAGCAGCGGGTCCGTGGCGCGCTGCAGAATGTGAGGGACAAGGTCATGGGAAGCGCGTCCGACCTCGGTCACAGCACGAAGCACGGCGCCCACGCCGTCGGCGACCACGCGTCCTCGGCCGCCTCGGCGGTCGGCGACAAGGCGCACTCGGCCGCGTCGACGGTGAGTGACGCCGCGCAGCGGGCCCCGCACATGATCCGGCGGAAGTCGGAGGGCAACCCGCTCGCCGCCGGCCTGGTCGCGTTCGGGGTGGGCTGGCTGGTCTCGTCGCTGATCCCGGCCAGCCAGCGTGAGCAGCAGGTCGCGACGCAGGTCAAGGAGCGGGCCGGCGAGCACTCCGGTGCGGTCAAGGAGAAGCTGACCGAGGTCGCGCAGGAGGTGAAGGAGGAGCTGCGCGAGCCCGCGCAGCAGGCCGCCGAGTCGGTGAAGCAGACCACCCAGGACGCCGTCCAGACGGTCCAGCACGACACCCGCTCCGCCGCCGACGACGTCAAGGACCGCGCGCAACACGCGCACCCCTGACCTCGCCCTTCGCGGGCCTTCCCACGTGCCGTCCGGGCTCCCTGACCCGGGGTTTCCCGCGGCCACAAGGTCGCGGGAAACCCCGGGTCAGGCGGTGCGCCGGACGTTGGTGACGAGGAATCCGCTCGGCGGCAGCGCCGGCATCCGGCCCAGGTCCAGGGCGAGGTCCTGCGGGGGTACGTCGTACGACATGGCGCTGGTCAGGATGGTCACCGCCCGCTTCATCAGCTCGATGGTCACCCACTCGCCGGCGCAGCGGTGCCCGCCCAGGTGCTCGCCGCCACCCTGCGGGACGAGGCTGAACGGGTCGCCGCGCCAACCGACGAAGCGTTCCGGCCGGAACTCCTCCGGGGCGGGCCAGAGCGCCCGGTGGTGGTTGGTGCCGTAGAGGTCGAGCAGTACCCGGCGGCCCCGGGGGAAGTGGTGGCCCTGCCAGTCGAAGGAGCGCCGCACCCGCGCCGCCTGGACCGGGAAGAACGGGTAGTAGCGGCGTACCTCCTGCACGAAGGCCTCATTGACCTCCGCGCTCTCGCGGACCCGCTCGCGCCAGCCCGGGTGGTCGTGCAGGGCCAGTGCCGCGAAGACGACGAAGCGGTCGACCGCGACGGTGGGGCGCAGGACGTTGAGCAGCTCCACGGCGGCGATCCGGCGGGGGAGGAGCCGCCCCCGCGGGTCCCGGTGCTCCGCGATCACCCGCAGGGCGCTGCCCTCCGGCGCGGGCAGCGTGCCGACCCGCTCCCGGTCGACGAGGTCGCCGGCCCAGCGTTCGCCGAGGCGTCGGGCGATCATGCCCTTCCAGTGCCCGGGGCCGATCGCCGCCGCGCTCCCGATCATCGCGTGCAGCTCCGCGGTGCGCAGCCGCACCTGCGACTCGGGCAGCGGCACACCGGCCCAGGCGCAGACCGCCCGGGTCACGATGCGGCCCAGCTCCTGGTAGAGCACCACCGGTCCGGACGTCTCCCAGACCGGGATCCGTGCCCGCCACTCGTCCTCGAACAGCTGACCGAGCCGGGTGACCGCGCTCGGCGTCATGAGCGACATGAACATGGCCTTGCGGTTCGCGTGTTCCGCGCCGTCGAGCCCCTGCACGCCGCCGACGCCGGTCAGCGTCCGCTTGACCCGCTTCGGCATCGCCCCGGCCCGGACGAATCGCTCGTCGTCGTAGAACAGCTCGGCCGCCGGCCGCCCCCGCATGCAGATCGTGCGCTTCAGCAGGAGACGGGTGGCGAAGATGTCGGTGCCGTAGCGGTCGCACCGCTCGCCGACGAACCGGTAGCCGGACCGCAGGAACGCGAGGCTGCTGTCCGGGCTGCGATCCACCGGCATCGTCCCCATCGCTCCTCCTGACGCTGGTCCGCCACCGGGCGGCCGCCGCTGAGCGCCGCTCGGGCTCGGCGCTCTTCGTGGTGCAACTACCCAGGTCAGAGCCCCTGAATCCCGCGCCGGCAGGTGGAGCGCGTCGGCCGCCGCACGGTCGACGCGACCTCCCTGCGGTCGTGGCGTCGGCCTGGGCCGGACAGCCGGGCCGCCGGGAGGTCGGGGCTCAGCCCAGGTCGAACTCGCCGTCCTGGGCGCCGGCGACGAAGGCGTCCCACTCGGCCTGGGTGAACACCAGCACCGGCCCGTCCGGGTCGGCGGAGTTGCGCATGCCGATCAGGTCGTCGACGAACGCCACCTCGACGGCGCCGTCCGAGGTGTCATCCTCGGCCCGCTGCCAGACGGCCCGCGAAAGGTCGAAGTCGCCCTTGGGGTGCGTCGTCATGGTCCAGTCCTCCAGTGCCGCAGGTCAGGGGAGCGGTTCGGGATCCCCATCGGGCAGGATAAGCGGATGCCGAGCCTGACCCGTGTAGAGGCGACCGCGCGCGCCGCGCTGATTACCGTCGAGTCCTACCAGGTGGACCTCGACCTGACCGGCGGCGGCGAGCGGTTCCGCTCGCACGTCACCATCCGGTTCCGGGCGACCCCCGGCGCCGCGACGTTCGTCGAGTGCAAACCCGCGGAGCTGCGCGGGGCACGCCTCAACGGTGCCGACCTTGACCCCGCCGCGCTGGCCGACAACCGGCTGGCGCTGCCCGACCTCGCCGCCGACAACACGCTGACGGTCGAGGCCGACATGGCGTACACGAACACCGGGGAGGGGATGCACCGCTTCGTCGACCCGGCCGACGGCGAGACCTACCTCTACGCGATGTCCTTCCTCGACGAGGTGCAGCGCCTCTTCGCCGCGTTCGACCAGCCCGATCTGAAGGCGCCGGTCACCCTCACGGTCACCGCCCCCGAGCACTGGACGGTCGCCGCCAACGGCCGGCTGGCCGCCAACCCGCGGCCCGGGCGGTGGGAGTTCGCCCCGACCGAGCCGCTCGCCACGTACTTCGTCGCGCTGATCGCGGGGCCGTGGCACGTCCGCCGGGACGAGCACGACGGGATCCCGCTCGGCGTCTACTGCCGTCGTTCGCTCGCCGCGCACCTGGACGCGGACATCGACGAGATCTTCACCGTCACGAAGGGGTGCCTGGACCGCTTCCACCAGCTCTTCGGCGAGCGGTACCCGTTCGGCAAGTACGACCAGGCGTTCTGCCCGGAGTTCAACGCCGGCGCCATGGAGAACCCGGGTCTGGTGACCATCCGTGACGACTACGTCTTCCGCTCCGCGGTCACCGACAGCGAGCGCGAGCTGCGGGCCACCACCATCGCCCACGAGATGGCGCACATGTGGTTCGGTGACCTGGTCACCATGCGCTGGTGGGACGACCTGTGGCTGAACGAGTCGTTCGCCGAGTACCTGGGCACCCGGGTCACCGCCGAGGCGACCCGCTTCGACCGCGCCTGGACGACGTTCGCGATGAAGCGCAAGGCCTGGGGGTACGCGGCCGACCAGCGGCCGTCCACACACCCGGTCGCACCGGCGGAAGTCTCCGACGCCGCCCAGGGCCTGCTCAACTTCGACGGCATCTCGTACGCGAAGGGCGCCGCGGTGCTGCGCCAACTCGTGGCCTGGCTCGGCGACGACGCCTTCCTGGCCGGGCTCAACGCGCATTTCGCGAAGCACCGGTTCGGCAACGCCACCCTGGCCGATCTGCTGGAGAGCCTCTCGGCCACCAGCGGGCGCGACCTGACCGGGTGGGCAGATCGCTGGCTGCGTGCGGCCCAGGTCAACACGCTCCGCGCCGAGGTCACGGTCGGGCCGGACGGCCGCTACACCGAGGTGGCCGTGGTGCAGACCGCTCCCGAGTCACACCCGGTGCTGCGCCCGCACCGGATCGGCGTCGCCGGGTACGCGGCCGACGGTGGCGTCGAGCACCGCGAGGTGGACCTCGACCCCGACGCCGACGGGGGCCGGACGGTGCTCGCCGACCTGGCCGGTACGCCGGCCGCCCGGCTGCTGCTGCCCAACGCGGGCGACCTGACGTTCGCGAAGATCCGGCTCGACCCCGCCTCGGCCGAGGCCGTGCCGCTGGTCCTGCCGGGCCTGCCCGACCCGCTCGCGCGGGCGCTGCTGTGGGGTGAGGCGCTGGATGCCGCGACCGACGGGGAACGACCCGTCACCGCCCTGGTGGAGCTGATCGCCGCGGCGCTGCCCGCCGAGACCGAGGTGGTGATCGCCGAGGACGTGCTCACGCTCAGCCGTTCGCTGATCGACCGTTACCTCGACCCGCTCGCCCGCGCGACCGCCCTGGCTCGGGTCGCCGAGGCCTGCCGGCGGCTGCTGGCCACCGCGCCCCCCGGCGGCTCGCTGCAGCTCGCCGCGGCGCGGGGTTGGATCGCCGCGACCAGCGACGCCGACCTGCTGACCGGTTGGCTGGCCGGCCGGGACGTGCCACCCGGGCTCGCCGTCGACGCGGAGCTGCGCTGGTCGGCGCTCGGCCGGCTGGTGGTGCTGGGTGCGGCGGGCGCGGCGGAGATCGCCGCCGAGGCGGCCGCCGACCGGAGCGCCACCGGCGCCGAGCGGGCCGCCCGCTGTCGCGCCGCGCTGCCCGACGCGGGTGCCAAGCAGGCCGCTTGGGAGATCATCGTGGCCGACACGGAGTTGTCGAACCGTCTGGTCGAGGCCACGGCGGAGGGGTTCTGGCAGCCCGAGCAGGCCGAGTTGACCGCCTCGTACGTGGCGCGGTACTTCGCCGACATGCCGGGCGCCGCGCGGCTGCGTACCCCCTGGGTGGCGGACCGGGTCGCGGATCTCGCCTTCCCGCGCTACGCCGTCGCGCAGAGCACCCGGGAGGCCGTCGCGGCGCTGCTCACCCGGGACGACCTCACGCCCGGCCTGCGCCGGCGGGTCGTCGACCGGGACGACGACCTGCGTCGTGCCCTGGTCGCCCGCACCGCCGTCGCCGCGGCCTCGGCCTGACGGTGTCCGGCCGGCGCGGGCCTTCCGCGCCGGCCGGTGGGCGGGGGACGGTCGGGGACGCCAGCGGCCTAGGATCGCGGGGTGGAGGAAGACATCCGGCGGATCGGCATCATGGGCGGCACGTTCGATCCGATCCACCACGGGCACCTGGTGGCGGCCAGCGAGGTGGCGGACCGGTTCGGGTTGGACGAGGTCATCTTCGTCCCGACCGGCCAGCCGTGGCAGAAGGCGGATGAGCCGGTCAGTCCCGCCGAGGACCGGTACCTGATGACGGTGATCGCCACCGCCTCCAACCCCCGCTTCCAGGTCAGCCGGGTCGACATCGACCGCGGCGGCCCCACCTACACCGTCGACACGCTGCGCGACCTGCACGCCGAGTACGGCCCGAAGGTCCAGCTCTTCTTCATCACCGGCGCGGACGCGCTGGCGAAGATCCTGTCCTGGAAGGATCTGGACGAGATCTTCGAGCTGGCCCACTTCGTCGGGGTCACCCGGCCGGGGTTCGAGCTGTCCGACGCCCACCTGCCCGCCGATACGGTGAGCCTGGTGCAGGTGCCGGCGATGGCGATCTCGTCCACGGACTGTCGGGCCCGGGTCGCCCGGGGCGAACCGGTGTGGTACCTGGTGCCCGATGGTGTGGTGCAGTACATCGCCAAGCGGCGCCTCTACCAGCAGTGATCTGTCCCGCTATGCGGTGGTTCGTGCCCTCGACGCGGCTTAACTGACCGGTCGTGACGCGCCCGGGTGTGAGAGGCTTGCAGGGTCGCACGGATGATCGAAGGAGAACGGTGACAGTTTCCGAACGCGCACACGAGCTGGCGACCGCCGCCGCCCAGGCCGCCGCCGACAAGAAGGCGCAGGACATCGTCATCATCGATGTGGGTGACCAGCTCGCCATCACCGACGCGTTCCTGCTCGCCGCCGCCCCCAACGAGCGCCAGGTGCTCGCCGTCGTCGACGCGATCGAGGAGCGGCTGCTCCAGCTGCCCGAGAAGGCCAAGCCGGTCCGCCGCGAGGGGGAGCGGGGCGGTCGCTGGGTCCTGCTCGACTACGTCGACATCGTCGTGCACGTCCAGCACACCGAGGAGCGCGAGTTCTACGCGCTGGACCGGCTCTGGAAGGACTGCCCGCAGATCCCGTTCGTCGATCGGGACCTCGCCGCCGCCGAGTCCGGCGCCGCCACCGAATGACCCGGCTGATCGTCTGGCGGCACGGCAACACCGACTGGAACGCCGCCGGGCGCGTACAGGGGCAGAGCGACGTTCCGCTGAACGATCTCGGCCGCGAGCAGGCCCGTGCCGCCGCACCGCTGCTCGCCACGCGCCGTCCGGACGCGATCGTCTCCAGCGATTTGAGCCGCGCCGCCGACACGGCCGCCGCGCTGGCCGCCCTGACCGGGCTGCCGGTCCGCACCGACCCGCGGCTGCGCGAGCGGTACTTCGGGCTCTGGCAGGGGCTCCTCCTCACCGAGGCCGCCGAACGCCACCCGGCCGAGTTCGCGCGCTGGCGGGCCGGCGACCCGGACCCGGGCGCCGGCATCGAGACCCTGGACGACCTCGGCAAGCGCCTGTGCGCCGCACTCCAGGAGGCCGCCGACGCCGCACCCGGCGGCACCGTCGTGGTCGCCACGCACGGCGGCGGCGCCCGGCAGGGCGTCGGCCAGCTGCTCGGCTGGGACCACGGCGTCCTGCGGACGATCGGCACCCTGCAGAACTGCCACTGGACCGAGTTGCGCCACGACGACGCGCGCGGCTGGCACCTGCGGGCGCACAACGTGGGCCCGCTCTCCGCACCGGCGGCCGACGCGACCTGAGCGCGGCCTGGTCCGGCCTCGGCGATCCGGGCGAGATCGGTTAGCGTTCCGGCATGCCCGTCGCGGTCGTCACCGACTCCACCGCCTACCTTCCCCCCGAGCTGCTGGCCGCCCACCCACTCACCGTGGTGCCCCTGACCGTCGTGCTCAACGGCGCGGAGGGGCTGGAGGGGGTGGAGATCTTCCCGGCCGACGCCACCCGCGCGCTCAGCGGCCGGCGGGTGTCGGTCAGCACCTCCCGGCCCGCTCCGGAACAGTTCGCGCAGACGTACCGCCGGCTCCTCGACGGCGGCGCCGACGGGATCGTCTCGGTGCACCTGTCCGCGGAGCTGTCCGGCACGGTCGAGGCCGCCCGCCTGGCCGCGGCCGAGTTCGGCGACCGGGTGGCGGTGGTGGACAGCCGCTCCTGCGGCATGGGCGTCGGCTTCCCGGCGGTCGCCGCCGCCACGGCCGCCGCGGCCGGTGCCGGCCGGTCCGGGGTACGCGACGCCGCGCAGGACGACGTCGAGCGGATCGCCGTCTTCTTCTACGTCGACACGCTGGAGTTCCTCCGCCGGGGCGGCCGGATCAACGCCGCCTCGGCGCTGCTCGGCACCGCTCTCTCGGTGAAGCCGATCATGCACATGCCGGACGGTGCGATCGTCCTCAGGGACAAGGTGCGCACCGCCAGCCGGGGTGTCGCCCGCCTGGTCGACCTCGCCGTCGAGGCGGCCGGTGACGCGGAGGTGGACGTCGCCCTGCACCACCTGGCGGCACCCGAGCGCGCCGAGGCGCTGCGGGAGGCGCTGGCCACCCGGCTGGGCGACCGCCTGCACGACACGTACGTCTCCGAGGCCGGCGCGGTGGTCGCCGCGCACGCGGGGCCGGGCCTGGCGTGCGTGGTCGTGCGCCGCCGCCCGGCGACCGACTGACGCGGCGACCGGGTCCGGGCCGGTGTGACCGGGACGGGTCGCTGTGCCCCTCCCGGCCGTCGGCGCTGCGCGGTGTCGCGCTGACCGCGGACGTCATGGCGGTCCGCGTCCGGTCGAGGTGCCGGATGAGGCACTGTGGAGCTGAGTCGTCTGCGACATCATCCGGCAGCCTGGGTCTGGGAGGAGGTCCGCGATGACGTATGTGGTGACCGGTGGCGGGCGCGGGGTCGGTCGCGCCGTCGTGGAACGACTCCTGGCCGCGGGCGAGACCGTCGTGGTCCTGGAGCGGGCTCCGGAGGCCGTCGCCTGGGTGAGCCCTCACCCGGCCGGTGACCGGCTGGCCGCGGTCGTCGGCGACGCCGCGGACGAGGACGTGGCCGCCCACGCCGCCGGCCTCGCCGAGCGGACCGGGCCGCTGACCGGGTGGGTGAACAACGCGGCGGTCTTCCGGGACGCGTCGGTGCACGAGGCGTCCGCCGCGGAGGTGTTCGAGCTGATCGCGAACAATCTTCGTCCGGCGCTGGTCGGGGCCACCGTGGCGGTCCGCCGCTTCCTCGCCGCCGGCAGCGCCGGGGCCGTCGTCAACGTCTCGTCGCACCAGGCCCGCCGGCCCGTGCCGGGCTGCCTGCCGTACGCCACCGCGAAGGCCGCCGTGGAGGGCCTGACGCGGGCGCTGGCCGTCGAGTACGGCGCGCGCGGAATCCGCACCAACGCGGTCGCCCTCGGCTCGGTGGCCACCGAACGGCACGTCGCCTTCCTGGCCGGACGGGAACCCGCGGAGGCGGAGTGGATCGACGCCGAGCTACGGCGGCTGCACCCGGTCGGCCGGGTCGGCCGGGTCGAGGAGGTCGCCGAGGCGGTGGCCTGGCTGCTGTCCCCGGCGGCCGGCTTCGTCAACGGGGTCACCCTGGCGGTCGACGGTGGCCGGTCCGTCCTCGGCCTCGACCCCGAGGCCCGTTGACCGTACGTGCGCCGGCCATAGCACAGCACGGGCATGATCAGGGCGTTGTCCACAGCGACGACGTTGTCCACAGGCGACGCCCGCACGGGTCACGGCTACCGCCTGTCGCGGCCTAACCTCGCGCCGTGTCGTACGACGAGGAGACGGCGGTGCGGGAGCGCCTGCACCGGCTGCTGTCGCCGCCGGTGGGCGGCGTGCCGGTCGGTGCGCCGGTCCCCCTGATCGAGCCGACGGGGGTGGTCGGAGGGTTCGGCGCGGGCCGGCCGGGCCCGGCCGGGGAGGGCGTGGGCGCCGCTTTCCCGGGCTCCGGTGACGCCGATGCGAGCACCTCCCGGTCGTGGTCCGGTGGCACGGATGGGGATACCTCCCGGTCGTGGTCTGCCGGTGCGGACGGGGGCGTCTCCCGGTCGTGGTCTGCCGGTGCGGATGGGGGCGTCTCCCGGTCGTGGTCTGCCGGTGCGGATGGGGGCGTCTCCCGGTCGTGGTCTGCGGGCGCCGACGGGGGCGTCTCCCGGGCATGGTCCGGTGGCGCGGCGTCGACCGAGCCGGCCGGGTGGCACGACGATTCCGGACCGGTCCGTCCGGCGGCGCCGGAGGCCGCCGCGGCTGACGGCTTCGGCGCTGGCGTCGACGGTCGGCCGACGGGTCGGGTGCTGCCCGGGCCGGGCGCGTTCGACCCGGGCCGGCGCGGGGTCCGCGCGTTGGCCGTCGTCGCCGTGTTGGTGGTGCTCGGCGCCGGTCTCTGGGCCTGGCGCTCCCGGCCGCAGGTCGAGCCCGTCGCGCCGGTGGCGGATGCCGCCACGGTCGCCCCGGACGCGCCGGCCGAGGCGACGCCGACGCCGGGCGGCGAGCTGGTGGTGGCGGTCGCCGGCAAGGTACGTCGACCGGGGCTGGTGCGCGTACCGGCCGGCGCCCGGGTCGCCGACGCCGTGCAGGCGGCCGGGGGAGCGCTGCCGGGCGTGGACGTCGCGCTGCTCAATCCGGCCCGCAAGGTCGCCGACGGGGAGCTCATCCTCGTCGGGGTTCCGGCTCCGGCTGGCGCGGCTCCGGGCGGAGCGGTCCCGGGCGGTGGGGCGCCGGGTGCCGACCCCGGCGCCGGCGGCAAGGTCAACCTGAACACCGCCACGCTGGCGCAGCTCGACGCGCTGCCCGGGGTCGGGCCGGTGCTCGCGCAGCGCATCCTCGCCCACCGGGACCAGCACGGCGGCTTCCGGTCGGTGGGCGACCTGCGCCAGGTCGACGGGATCGGTGACGCGCGGTATGAGCAGCTCAAGGACCTGGTGACGGTGTGAGTGGGCGCAGCGGCCGGCCGGCGGGCCGTGGCCACCAGCGGCACCAGGCAGTCCGGCCGGTGGCAGCCGACGAGGCACGACGGGTCGCGCCCGCCGACGCCGCAGCGGTCGGGCCGGTGGTGGCCGACGCGGGGCGGCCGGCCGCGCTCTCGGGCAGCGCAGCGGTCCGGCCGGGCGGTGCTCCCGGCGACGCGGTGTCCGGAACGACCGCGCACGACGTTCCGGACCTGCGGCTGGCCGGCCTGGCCGTCGCCGCGTGGCTCACCGCGCTCGCCGGGCTGCACCTGAGCGCCGGCACGACCCTGCTGGTCGCCGTGGCCGCCGCCGGGGTGGCCGGTGCCGGCGTCCTGCACCTGCTCGGGCTCCTCGGGCGGCCGGCCGCCCCGGTCCGGCGGTACGGGTGGATCGCCGTCGCCGTGCTGCTCGGCGTCGTGTGCGGGGCGAGCGCCACGGCGGCCCGGGTGGCCGTACGGGACGCCGCGCCGGTGCGCGCCCTCGTCGACGAGCGGTCAACCGTCACCGCCGAGCTGGTCGTCCGCGACGATCCCCGGCCGGTACGCGGCGTGCCCGGACGACCGGCCATGCTCCTGGTGCGGGCGGAGTCGATCCGCGTCACCGGTCCCGACGGCCGCCGGGTCGAGGCGCAGGTGCGGATGCTGCTCCTCGCCACCGACCCGGCGTGGCGGGGCCTGCTGCCCGGGCAGCGGGTGACCGCCGAGGGCCGGCTCGCCGCGCCCAACGGCGGCGACCTGACCGCCGCCGTCCTCCGGTCGACGCGGGCGCCGGTGCTCCACGGCACGCCACCGGGCGCCCAGCGGGCCGCCGGCTCGCTCCGCGCCGGTTTGCAGGACGCCTGCGAACCGCTGCCCGACGAGCAGGGTGGTCTGCTGCCGGGGCTGGTGGTTGGTGACACGAGCCGGTTGCCGGCCACGGTGGAGGAGGACTTCCTCGCCACCGGCATGACACATCTGACGGCCGTCTCCGGGTCCAACGTCGCGATCATCGTGGGTGCCGTGCTGCTGCTCGCCCGCTGGGGCCGGGCCGGGCCCCTGCTCGCGACCGGGCTGTGCGCGGTCGCGCTGGTGGGCTTCGTGATCCTGGTCCGGCCCTCACCGAGCGTGGTACGGGCGGCCACGATGGGCGCGGTCGGTCTCGCCGCGCTCGCCGCCGGCCGGCCCCGCGCGGCGCTGCCGGCGCTGGCCACGGCGGTGACCGTGCTGGTGCTCGTCGACCCCGAGCTGGCCGGGGACGCCGGCTTCGCCCTCTCCGTCCTCGCCACCGGCGGGCTGTTGCTGCTCGCGCCGCGCTGGCGGGACGCGCTGCGGCGCCGCCGGGTGCCGGCGGGAGTCGCCGAGGCGCTCGCGGTGCCCGCCGCCGCGCAGCTCGCCTGCGCCCCGGTCGTGGCGGGGATCTCGGGCACGGTCAGCCTCGTCGCGGTCCCGGCGAACCTGCTGGTCGTGCCGGCCATCGCACCCGCCACGGTGCTCGGCGTCGTGGCGGCGGCGCTCTCGCCGCTCTGGCCCGCGGGGGCCGGGTTCGTCACCTGGTTGGCCAGCTGGCCGGCGTGGTGGCTGGTGACCGTGGCGCACCACGGAGCCCGCGTACCGGCCGGGACGCTGCCCTGGCCGGAGGGCGTGGCGGGGGCGCTGCTGCTGTCCGGGCTGACCCTCGCGCTGCTGGTCGCGGCGCGGCGCCGGGTCGTACGCCGGCTGGTGGCGGTGACCGCCGTCGCGGCCGTGCTCGGCGCGTTGCCGGTGCGGCTCGTGGCGTCGGGCTGGCCGCCCGGAGGTTGGGTCGTCGTCGCATGCGCGGTCGGGCAGGGTGACGCGGTCGTGCTGCCCGTCGGGCAGGGGCGGGCCGTGGTGGTGGACGCCGGCCCGGAACCGGGTGCGGTGGACCGCTGCCTGCGCGGGCTTGGCGTACGGGAGGTGCCGCTGCTGGTGATCAGCCACTTCCACGTCGACCACGTGGGTGGCGTTGCCGGGGTGTTCCGGGGCCGCCGGGTCGCCGCCGTGCTGGCTCCGCCGTGGCCGGAGCCGGCGGCCGGGCGGGATCTGGTCCGGGGCGCGGCGGCGACGGGCTCAGCCGAACTCGGGTCCGCCCCGGCCGGCTGGCGCTACCGGGCCGGTCAGGTCGAGCTGACCGTCATCGGGCCGCCGTCCCCGTTGCGGGGCACCCGGTCGGATCCGAACAACAACTCACTGGTCCTGCTGGCCACGGTCGCCGGGGTGCGCATCCTTCTCGCCGGCGACGCGGAGACCGAGGAGCAGCGTGCGCTGCTCGACCGCCCCCCGCCCGGCGGGCTCCGGTCGCACGTGCTGAAGGTGGCCCACCACGGCTCGGCGTACCAGGATCCCGCGTTCCTCGACGCGGTCCGCCCGCTGGTCGCCCTCGTCCCGGTCGGGACGGGTAACACCTACGGGCATCCGGATCCGTCGGTGCTGGGCCGGCTCGCGCGGGGCGGGGCCCGGGTCCTGCGTACCGACGTCGACGGTGACGTGGCGACCGTGGTCAGGGCGTCCGGCCTGGGCGTCGTCACCCGCGGAGCCGAGCGGGCGTCCTATCGATGACTATTGCTACGGTTAGTCAGCAACGGAGATGAATGTCGGGATTTGCGCTGAGTGCGGGGCCCACCACCGGAGTGCCGACGAGCAGGCTGGCGCTCGCGGCCGGCCGTGCGAGTATGGGCGGCGTGACCGCCGCCAGCCTCCCTCCCATTGTGCTAGTCCTCGGCGACGAGGAGCTGCTCGCCACGCGCGCGGTCACGGAGGCGGTCGCCCGGGCCCGGAGCGTGGACCCGGACGTGGACGTCCGCGAGTACCAGGCCGGATCGCTGACCGTCGGCGAGATCGCGGAGATGCTGAGCCCGTCGCTCTTCGGCGGGCGGCGGCTGCTCGTCCTCCGCTCCGGCCAGGACGCGCGGAAGGACCTGACCGGCGCGCTCCTCGCGTACGCGAAGACCCCCGACCCCGACGTGCAGCTGGTCGTGCTCCACCTCGGCGGCGCCAAGGGCAAGGCGTTCGCCGACGGGCTCAAGGCGGCCGGCGCGACGGTCGTGCCGGCGGCCAAGCTGAAGGGGCACCGTGAGCGGGTGGCGTTCGTCCGGGACGAGATCCGGCGGACGGGCGGGCGGTGCACCGACGACGCCGCCGAGGCGCTGATCGCGGCGGTCGGCACCGACCTGCGTGAGCTGGCCGCCGCCTGCTCCCAGCTGATGGCCGACACCGACGGGAAGATCAGCCCGCAGACCGTGGCCCGTTACTACCGGGGACGGGTCGAGGTGACCGGGTTCACGGTCGCCGACGCGACCATGGTGGGTGACGTGCCGGCCGCGCTCGAGGCACTACGTTGGGCGCTGCACGTCGGCGTGGATCCGGTGCCGATCGCGGACGCCCTGGCCGACGGTGTACGGACCGTGGCGCGGGTCGCCTCCGCCGGGCGCGGCAGCCCGTACCAGCTGGCGAGCACCCTTGGGATGCCGGCCTGGAAGATCGAGCGGGCGCAGCGCCAGAGCCGCGGTTGGACGCCGGAGGGCCTGGTCCGGGCGATGCAGGCCGCCGCCGAGTGCAACGCGGCGGTGAAGGGTGGATCGGACGACCGGGCGTACGCCCTCGAGCGGGCCGTCTTCACGGTCGCGGCAGCGCGGCAGGGCGGCACCCGGTGACCGGAGCCGGGTCGTGGGCCACCGTGGCGGTCGACGAGGACCGCTACCGGCCGCTGTACGCGCGCGTGCTCGGGCTGCGGTTCGTCAACCCGGGTGGGGTGCTCTGCTTCGTCTTCTTCGAGGGCGCGATCGCGCTCGCCGCGCTGCTCGCCCTCGCCGAGCTGGTCACCTGGTGGGCGGTGCTGGTGCTGCCGGCGACGGTCGCCGTGATGGTGAAGCTCAACGACCTGGTGGCGGCGCGGGTCGTCCGCTCCGCGGCGCTCGTGCCCGAGCAGGAGCGGGACCGCTTCCGCCGGCAGATGGAGCCGGTGGTCGGCACCGCGCGGGTGGACTGGATCCGGCACAGCGTGCCCGGCGTCGTCATCGCCTCCACCCCGGCACCCGAGCCGCCCGTCGGGCCACCCCCGCCCGCCGGGCCACCCCCGCCCGCCGGGCCACCCCCGCCCGCCGGGCCACCCCCGCCCGTCGGGCCAAACCAGCCCGCCGTACGCGGGCCGATCCCCCCGACCAAACCCACCTGAAGCACCCCCGGTCGCGCGACTCCGCGCGATCGTGCAGTTCGTGCCCCACAAGACCGTTACGCCGAGAGCCGACAGCGCAAGATCGGCGAGGAGTGGTCGTGGGCGCCCCGGGACAGGTCGAAGCCCCGGGCGTCCGGCACCCGGGGCTCCGTCAGGTCTGATGTCTCAGGCGGAGAACGACGCCACGCGCTTGGCGATGGCGGACTTGCGGTTCGCGGCCTGGTTGGCGTGGATCACGCCCTTGCTGGCGGCCTTGTCCAGCTTGCGGGTGGCGTCCCGCATGAGCACGGTCGCCTTCTCCACATCGCCCGCCTCAGCGGCCTCGTGGAACTTCCGGATGGCGGTCTTCAGCGACGACTTGACCGACTTGTTGCGCAGCCGGCGCTTCTCGTTCTGCCGGTTGCGCTTGATCTGGGACTTGATGTTCGCCACGCGACAGCCTCGTCTTGATAGCTCGGGTTGGTCTGCTTGCCTGCGCCGCGAGCATGCGTCATCGCCGCGCGAAGAGTCAGGTTACCAGGTTGCCCCGGGCCGGGCCAAAGCGCCTCCCGTCGGCCGGAGCCCGGGCCGCCCGGCGTCGGGGCCGGGGGCGGGGCCGGCGAGTTCAGGCCCAACCCTGGCGGCGCGCGAGCCAGGCGAGCGCCGCCTCGCCGCTGCGGCGCTGGTGCACCGCCAGGTGCTCGGTCGCGGTGTCCGGAACCGACGACGCCGTGGTGAGGAAGTAGCCGGCCAGGGCGGCCAGCGTGACGTCCAGGACGTCCGGGGGAGCGTCGGCGGCGGCCGGATGCGCCGCGAAGGCCGCATCCAGCCCGGGGACCGCCGGCCCGAGGACGTCCAGCGCCGCCGGGCCCAGCATGTCCGGCGACGCCGAGCCGAGTTCGTCCGGCGCAGGGGAGGCCGGTCCGGGGAGGTCGGGCGCGGGGGCGGCCGGCGCGGGGAGGTCGGGCGCGGGGGCGGCCGGCGCGGGGAGGTCGGGCGCGGGGGCGGTCGGCCCGGGGAGGCCCGGCGCCGGCCCGGGAGGATCCACCGCGCTCGCCGCGGCCCGCCCGGTGGCGCCCGGCGACTCCCCGCGGTTGTCCGGCTCGTACCCGCCGAGCAGCAGTGTGACCAGGTCGAACCAGGCCGGGCCGTGGCAGAGCCAGGTCCAGTCGCAGAACCACACCCGCCCGTCCCGGTCGAGCAGGACGTTGTCCGGCCGCAGGTCGCCGTGGATCAGGCCGGGCGCACCGGCGGCGTACTCGGGGAGGCGGGACTCCAGCGCGACCAGTTCGGGGAGCCTTCGCGCCAGCCCGGCGGGGAGCGCCGGGACCGTCTCCCGGCCGGCCGCCACGTCGCGCCAGCGGAGGATGTCGTCACGGGCCAGGTCGGCCAGGTGGGGCGGGCCGAGGGCGGCGAGGTCGTCGGGCGGGTCGGCCAGGGCGGTGGCCAGGTCGGCGTACGCCGCGAGGATCGTGGCCAGCTCCGCCGGGTCCGAGGGGCGCCGGGGCGGATGCCCGTCGACCACGTCCAGACCGAGCGCGAACCAACCCGCCTCGTGCAGGGTCCAGCGCGGGCGGGGCGCCGGTACGTCGCCGGGGAGCCGGTCGAGGATCGCGGCCTCGCGGGCGTACCAGTGGGTCAGGTGCGAGTCGCCGGGCGCGGCCTTGACGAAGACCCGCCCGCCGTCGGCGGCGGTCAGCAGGCCGGCGAAGCCGCGGGTGAAGCCGTCGGTGGCGGCGCGGGCCGCGACCACGGGGGCGCCGAGCCGGTCGGCGAGCGCGGCCCGCAGGCCCACCGGCAGCGCGGACCAGCCGGGCCGGCGGGCGGTCTCCGGGTACGGCGGTGAGCTGGGCACTCCACCAGTGTCGTACCGGCCGGCGAAACTGCCCGGATGAACCGGGACGTGTCGAGGTGGCGGTGTCCTCCCGCGCCGCCCACGGGCAGCGGTGCGGGCGTCTGGGAGACTGCCAGGCCATGAGGACCGACGACTTCTGGCAGCTGATCGACCAGGCGCGCACCGGCGGTGGGGGCGAGCCGCACGCGGTCGCCGCCCGGGCGGTCGCCCTGCTCGCGCTGCGGGACCCGGAGGAGATCGTCGGGTATGCGCGGCATCAGGCCCGCGTGTTGGCCGCGTCGCACCGGGTGGACCTGTGGGGCGCGGCGTACCTGATCAACGGGGGCGTCTCCGGCGACGGCTTCCACCATTTCCGGGGTTGGTTGATGACCCAGGGCCGGGCGGTCTTCGCCCGGGCGGTCGCCGAGCCGGATTCGCTGGCCGAGCTGCCGCAGGTGCGGGCCGCGTCGCTGTCCGGCGAGGAGTTCGCCTGCGCGGAGATGCTGGCCGTGCCGTGGGACGCGTACCGGAAGGCGACGGCGACCGACCTGCCGGCCGACCGGGATCCGGTCCCGGTGCCGGATCTGAACGACTTCTGGGACTTCGACGACGAGGACGAGGCCCGCCGACGGCTGCCGAGGCTCGCCGCCCTGTTCGTCGAGCCGCCGGGAGAGTAGCGGGGTTCGCCCGCGCAGCGGGTGCGGGCGGGCGACGTGGGAGCATGGAGGGGGCCGGTGTCACGCCGGCCCGCTCAACGTCAGCCGACCAGAACGGACAGCTGTGCCACCGACGCTCGATCCCGGCGCGAACGCTCCCGGTGCCACCGACCCGGCGCGCATCCGGAACTTCTGCATCATCGCCCACATCGACCACGGGAAGTCGACCCTGGCCGACCGGATGCTGCAGCTCACCGGCGTGGTCGACCCCCGGCAGATGCGCGCCCAGTACCTCGACCGGATGGACATCGAGCGCGAGCGCGGCATCACCATCAAGAGCCAGGCCGTCCGGATGCCGTGGACGATCCGGGAGGGCGAGCGGGCCGGCGAGAGCGCCGTGCTCAACATGATCGACACCCCGGGGCACGTCGACTTCACGTACGAGGTCTCCCGCTCCCTCGCCGCGTGCGAGGGCGCGATCCTGCTGGTGGACGCGGCCCAGGGCATCGAGGCGCAGACCCTCGCCAACCTCTACCTGGCGCTCGAGAACGACCTGCACGTCATCCCGGTGCTCAACAAGATCGACCTGCCGGCGGCGCAGCCGGAGAAGTACGCCGAGGAGCTGGCGCACCTGATCGGCGGCGACCCGGCGGACTGCATCCGCGTCTCCGGCAAGACCGGCGAGGGGGTGCCGCATCTGCTCGACGAGATCGTCCGGCAGTTCACGCCGCCGGTCGGGGACGCCGAGTCGCTGGCCCGCGCGATGATCTTCGACTCGGTGTACGACGTCTACCGGGGTGTGGTCACGTACGTGCGGGTGGTCGACGGGCGGATCAGTGCGCGGGACCGGATCAAGATGATGTCCACCGGCGCCGTCCACGAGCTGCTGGAGCTCGGTGTCATCTCGCCGGAGATGGTGAAGGCCGACGCGCTCGGCGTCGGCGAGGTGGGCTACCTGATCACCGGTGTGAAGGACGTCCGGCAGTCGCGGGTGGGTGACACGGTCACCATCAACGCGCGTCCGGCGGGCGAGCCGCTCGGCGGGTACAAGGACCCGAAGCCGATGGTCTACTCCGGCCTCTACCCGATCGACGGGTCGGACTACCCGAACCTGCGGGACGCGCTGGACAAGCTCAAGCTCAACGACGCGGCGCTGACGTACGAGCCGGAGACCTCCGGAGCGCTCGGCTTCGGTTTCCGCTGCGGCTTCCTCGGCCTGCTGCACCTGGAGATCATCCGGGAGCGGCTGGAGCGGGAGTTCAACCTCGACCTGATCTCGACCGCGCCGAACGTGGTCTACCGGGCCCTCACCGAGGACGGCGAGGAGGTCGTGGTGACGAACCCGAGCGAGTACCCGACCGGCAAGATCGCCGAGGTGTACGAGCCGACCGTGCGGGCCACCGTGCTGACCCCGAACGACTACGTCGGGGCGGTGATGGAGCTCTGCCAGGGCCGCCGGGGCAATCTGCTCGGCATGGACTACCTCTCGGCCGACCGGGTGGAGCTGCGCTACTCGCTGCCCCTCGCCGAGATCATCTTCGACTTCTTCGACCAGTTGAAGAGCCGCACCAAGGGGTACGCGTCGCTGGACTACGAGCCCTCCGGCGAGCAGTCCTCGGACCTGGTGAAGGTCGACATCCTCCTGCACGGCGAGCCGGTCGACGCGTTCAGCGCGATCGTGCACAAGGACAAGGCGTACAACTACGGGACCACGATCGCCGCGAAGCTGCGCGCGCTCATCCCGCGCCAGCAGTTCGAGGTGCCGATCCAGGCGGCGATCGGCAGCCGGGTGATCGCCCGCGAGACGATCCGGGCGATCCGCAAGGACGTGCTGGCGAAGTGCTACGGCGGTGACATCAGCCGGAAGCGCAAGCTGCTGGAGAAGCAGAAGGAGGGCAAGAAGCGGATGAAGATGGTGGGCCGGGTGGAGGTCCCCCAGGAGGCCTTCATCGCCGCGCTCTCCTCCGACTCTGGTGACGGGAAGGCCCCCGGCAAGAAGTGAACGCCGCCGCGGGGCGGACCACACGTGCGACGGCGCCCCGTCCGGGTATCGACAGCCCGGGCGGGGCGCCGTCGTCAGGTCCGGCGACGGCGATTTCCGCCACCGCGCAGCGGCGCCGGCCGTTTCTCCGGCACCCCGGCGTGAGCTGCGCGGACGATGCCGTACGTCGAATCGGCGGGGCGCCCGTCATCGACGGGCGACGCTTTCCGCGGTGGCCGGACCGGTTTGGGAATCCGGCGGGTCGGGCAATGGGTGGGCACGTCAGGAACACCACCCGTCCGTGGAAAGAATTCGTGAAGGAGGGCGACCGTGGAGCTCACCGTTTGGGGCATCATCACCGCGCTCTTTGTCGGTCTGATCGTCGGCGCGCTGGGCCGTCTGGTCGTGCCGGGCCGGCAGAACATGCCGATCTGGCTGCACATGCTGATCGGTGTCGGCGCCGCGCTGCTCGGTACCGTGCTGGCGCGGGCCGTGGGCATCGCCACCGAGACCGCCGGCATCGACTGGGGCGAGCTGCTGGTCCAGGTCGTGCTGGCCGCCATCGCCGTGGCCCTGGTGGCCGGCGTGGGTCGACGCCGCAGCGTCAGCCGCTACTGACCGTCGACAACTGAATCCTCGGCGCGGGCGCCCGACCAGTCTGGTCGGGCGCCCGTCGCGTGCGGGTAGGGCGTCGACGCCCGGTCTGGCGGTCCCGGAACCGGCTGTCCCGCAAAGTCGGTTTGGGAAATCCGCGGGTCGGGAACTGAGGGGTCACCACAGAAAGACCCATTCAACACCGACTCACACTTCCCGTTAGGAGAACGACCGTGGAGCTGACCGTCTGGGGCATCATCACCGCGCTGATCGTCGGTCTGATCGTCGGCGCGCTGGGCCGTCTGGTCGTGCCGGGCCGGCAGAACATGCCGATTTGGCTGCACATGCTCATCGGTGTCGGCGCGGCGCTGCTCGGCACCATCGTCGCCCGGGCCGCCGGCTTCGCCGAGACCGCCGGCATCGACTGGCGCGAGCTGATGCTGCAGGTCCTGTTCGCCGCCATCGCGGTGGCCCTGGTGGCCGGCGTGGGCCGACGCCGCGGCGTCACCCACCGGTGAATCGGCAACAGCCACCGGTAAAACTCGCACAGCCTGGAACAACGGGCGCTCGACCTTCGGGTCGGGCGCCCGTTCACTGTCGATACGACCGGTTTCGCCCCCGTCCCGTCGGCCCGCTCGCCGGCCGCCTGCGATACGGTCGCCACCTTCGCCCCCGGCGCCCACTGTCGTAAAGGATTTTTTCCTACTAAGGTGCGGCGCAGAAGGTTAGTGCCAAGAGGCGCGAGGGAGATATGGCGTGAACAGGTGGAAGCGGCTGGCCCCGGTCACCGCCGTCGTGGCCTCGGCCGCGATGGTGCTGGCCGGCTGCGGTGGCTCCGACGACGAAAAGGCAGCTGACAACAGCAAGCTGACCGTCTGGATGATGGGCGAGGGCAGCGAGGCGCAGACGAAGTTCCTGGACGACGTCGAGGCCGAGTTCAAGCAGAAGCACCCGGAAACCGACGTGGTGGTCCAGTACATCCCCTGGCTGGAGGCGCCGAAGAAGTTCCAGGCGGCGCTCGCCGGTGGTGAGGGACCGGACGTCACCGAGCTGGGCAACACCGAGACCCAGGGCTGGGCGGCGCAGGAGGCGCTGGCCGACCTGACGGACCGGTTCGGCGGTTGGGGCGAGGGCAAGGACATCCTCCCCGACCTGGTCAAGAACGCCCAGCTCGACGGCAAGCAGTACGGCGTGCCGTGGTACGCCGGCGTCCGCGGCATCTACTACCGCGCCGACTGGTTCGCCGAGGCCGGCGTGCAGCCGCCGAAGACCTGGGACGACTTGGTCACCGTGGCCAAGGCCGTGCAGGCGAAGAAGCCCGGCACCTACGGCATCGCCCTGCCCGGCAACTCCGAGCTGCCGTTCTACTCCTTCCTCTGGGCCGCCGGCGCCGAGATCGCCATCAAGGACGGTGACAACTGGAAGTCCGGCTACAACACGCCGGAGGCCCAGAAGGCGGTCAAGTTCTGGACGGACCTGGTGACCGTGCACAAGGTGGCACCGCCGGCCGCCGCCGGCTGGAACGAGATCGACGCGCGGACCCAGTTCGCCACCGGCAAGGCCGCCATGGCGTTCGGCGGCAGCTGGCAGCAGAACGCCATCAAGAAGGACAACCCGGAGATCGAGAAGGTCTGGGGTACGTTCCCGATCCCCGGCCCGGACGGCCAGGCCGCGCCCGCCTTCGCCGGTGGCTCCGACATCGCCATGTGGGAGGACAGCGAGCGCAAGGACCTGGCCTGGGACTACATGACGGTGCTGCTGAGCAAGAAGAACGACGCGGCGTTCGCCGAGAGCCTGGGCTTCTTCCCCGTGTACCAGGACCTGGTCGGCGGCGACAAGTACGCCAGCGACAAGATCATGGCGCCGTTCGCCACCGCCATGCAGAACACCAAGCTCACGCCGCTCACCCCGAAGTGGGTCGAGGTCAGCCGCAACAAGACGGTGACCCAGGCGATGAACAGCTCGGTCATGAAGGGTCAGAAGACGGTCGAGAAGGCCACCGCCGACGCGGCCGCGGAGATGGAAAGCATCCTCAACGCCAAGTGACCACGCTGACCGAGGCACCGGAGACGTCCGCCGCGCGGGAGACCCCCGCGCGGCGGCGTCGCCGCGCGGACCGCCTCCCGTACCTGCTGCTCCTGCCCTGCCTGGCGATCATCGCGGTGCTGCTGCTCTGGCCGCTCGGCCAGGTCGTGGCAATGTCGTTCTTCAAGCTCGACAACGTGCGGCAGCTGCGGGGGGACCGGGAGTGGCCGTGGCTCGGCCTGGGGAACTACGCCGACATCCTGGGTGACCCGTTCTTCTGGACGGTGCTGCGCAACACCGTCCTCTTCGCCGCGGCCAATGTGGCCCTGACGATGGTCCTCGGCACCCTGGTCGGCCTGCTGCTCAACCGGCTCGGCAAGCGGATGGCCGCGTTCGTCGCGAGCTGCGTGATGCTCGCCTGGGCCACTCCGGCGCTGACCGGCACGATCGTCTGGAAGTGGATCTTCGACGACACCAGCGGCCTGGTCACCTGGCTGTTCAACGCGCTGCCGGACGGCCTGTCGCAGGCCATCTTCGGGCGTACCGAGTGGACCGGCTACGGCTGGTTCAACTCCCCGCTGCTGTTCTTCTCGATCCTCACCCTGGTGGTGGTCTGGCACTCGTTCCCGTTCATCGCGGTCAGCGTGCTGGCCGGCCTGAAGAGCGTGCCCAGCGAGCTGCACGAGGCGGCCCGGGTCGACGGGGCCGGCCCGTGGAAGGTGTTCTGGCGGGTCACCTTCCCGCTGCTGCGGCCGGTCTTCGGGATCCTGGTGGTGCTCTCCACGATCTGGGACTTCAAGGTCTTCACGCAGTACTACGTCCTCGCCGGGGGCACCCAGGACCGGCCGACCTTCATGCTCTCGGTCTACTCGTACGCCGAGGCCTTCTCGCCACCGCCCAAGTACGGGCTGGGCGCGGCGATCGCGGTGATCCTGACCCTGATCCTGCTCGTGGTGACCGGGGTCTACGTCCGCATGGTGCTCAAGCAGGAGGAGAACGCGTGAAACGCCTCGCCCTCAACGGCGCGGGCCTGCTGGTGGCGCTCTTCGCGGCCTTCCCGGTCTACTGGATGATCACCACCTCGCTGAAGCCGAGTGGGGAGATCTTCTCCAGCACGCCCCGGCCGGTGCCGGCCGAGCCGACGCTGGAGCACTACCGGCAGATCCTGACCGGCAACCTGATCCCCGGCGTGACGTTCGCGGACTTCTTCCTCAACAGCGCCCTGGTCGCCGTCGCGACCGTGCTGCTGAGCGGCCTGGTCGCGCTGCTGGCGGCGACGGCGGTGGCCCGCTTCCGTTTCAAGCTGCGCACCAGCTTCCTGATCATGCTGCTGGTGGTGCAGATGATCCCGCTGGAGGCGCTGGTCATCCCGCTGTTCCTGATGATCCAGCGGCTCGGGCTCTACAACACGCTGCCGAGCCTCATCCTCACGTACCTCGGCTTCTCGCTGCCGTTCGCGGTCTGGATGCTGCGCGGCTTCGTCGCCGCGGTCCCCAAGGAGCTGGAGGAGGCGGCCGCGATCGACGGCGCCAGCCGCGCCCAGACCTTCCGGCGGATCCTCCTCCCGTTGGTCATGCCGGGCCTGGTGGCCACCAGCATCTTCTCCTTCATCACCGCGTGGAACGAGCTGATCTTCGCGCTGACGTTCATCAGCGACCAGGACCGCTACACGCTGCCGGTGGCGATGACGTTCTTCTTCGGCCGGGACGACACCGCGTGGGGACCGGTGATGGCCGCCTCCACGATCTTCACCCTCCCGGTGATCATCTTCTTCCTGCTGGTGCAGCGCCGAATGGTCTCCGGCCTGGTCGCCGGCGCCGTGAAGGGCTGAGGGGTAAGGAAGGGGCCTGTTCCCGACGCCCGGCGTTGCGATGGGCCTCCGGTCAACGTGCCGCTGCGGTGCGCGCTGCCCGCCGGCAGGCTGGCCTGCCCTCGCGACTAGGGTGGCCGCCATGGCGGGCAGGGTGGTATCGGTGAACCTCGGCACCGTGACCGAGGCGGAGTGGGCCGGCGACGCGAGTGGCCGCAGCGGGATCGACAAACGTCCTGCCGGCGGTCCGGTGCACGTGCACGGCGAGGGGCTCGCCGGCGACTTCATCGGCGAGCGGGCCCACCACGGCGGACCGGACAAGGCGGTGTACGCGTACGCCGAGGAGGACGCCGCGTGGTGGGCGGCCGAGTTGGGGCGGCGGATCGGCCCGGGCGCCTTCGGCGAGAACCTGACCACCCGGGCGGTGGACGTGACCGGCGCGGTGATCGGCGAGCGGTGGGCGATCGGGTCGGCGGTGCTCCAGGTCAGCATGCCCCGTACGCCCTGCACGACGTTCGCCGGCTTCTGGGGCGTACCCGATCTGATCAAGCAGTTCACCGTGCGGGCCCGGCCCGGGGCCTACCTGCGGGTGCTGCGCGAGGGCGAGATCGGCGCGGGCGACCCGGTCGAGGTACTCGACCGGCCCGGGCACACGGTCACCATCGGCGAGGTGTTCCGGGCGTTGAATCTCGAACCGGAGCTGCTGTCGCGGCTGCTCGACGCCGAGGACCTGCCGGAGCGGATCCGGGAGAAGGCCCGCCGGCGGGTCGCCGCTCGCGGCTGAGCCGGCGACGCCGGCTCAGGTGGCGGCGAACACCTCGGCGACCACGTGGGCGGCCGCCTGGTCGGCCTTCACCCGGTCCCAGGTGCCCTTCTCGGCGGTCCACTGCCGGTCGCCGAAGCGGACCAGCCGGACGCCGTTGTCCTGCGCGTGCGACACCAGCCAGTGCGCGTACCGCCAGCCGCCCCGCTCGTCGTCGGCCGTGACCGTCAGGCGGGTCAGGTCGGTCGCGGCGGCCGTGGCGGCGAGGCCCCAGTCCAGGGTGAGCCCCCGGGTCAGTGCCGCGGTCGCCGCCGCGCCGCGGCGCAGCGGGTCACCGCCGACCGTGCAGGCGACCGCCCCGGTGGCGTGACCGAGCAGCGCCCGGGTCAGCACCTCCGACTCGTCGGCCCACTTCTGGTAGGCCTCCGGGAACGCCGAGCGCTGCACCTTCTGGGCGGCGTCGGTGACCCGCATCCGCTCCCAGCCCCGCACCTTCTTCAGGGCCGCGTAGAACTTGTTCGTGGCGTACCGCGGGTCGCGGATCTGGGCCGGGGTGCCCCAGCCCTGGCTCGGCCGCTGCTGGAACAGGCCGACCGAGTCCCGGTCGCCGCCGGCCAGGTTGCGCAGCCCCGACTCCTGGTACGCGGTGGCGAGCGCCACCACGACCGCCCGCTCGGGCATGCCGCGCTGGATCCCGATGGCCGCGATCGTCGCCGCGTTGGCCATCTGATCGGCGTCCAGGGCAACCCGGCCGTCCGCCTGCACCGTGCATGTCCGGCTGGCGAGCGGAAGCCGCAGCCCGTCGCCGAGTTGCCGGAGGACGATGAACAGCCCGACCACGGCGACGAGAACGAGGACGACGCCGCCCGTCACGACTGCCCGAGTTCGCACCTGCACCCCCTGTTCGACAGTTCGACAAGCGTACGTCCCCGTTGCGCCCCGCGGGTCGTCCGACCGGTTCCGGACGGTCCGCCGGGCCGTCGTGCCGGAACCGTCCGGGCGGTTCCGACGTTCCCGCGCCGTCCGGACGGAAACCGGTTACTCGGCCGGCACCCAGCTCGCCGGGCGCTTCTCCCGGAACGCCAGGACGCCCTCCCGACCCTCGTCGGAGAGGAAGTATCCGGTGGACAAAGCGGCCAGGTCGGCGATCTCGGCCCGCAGGTCCGTCGACGCCGGGCGGCGCAGCAGCCCCTTCGTCCCGGCCAGCGCGCCCGGGGCGCCCCGGACCAGCGAGTCGCGGTACCGGGCCACCGCGGCGTCCAGCTCCGCCGCCGGTACGGCGGCCGTGACCAGGCCGATGTCGGCGGCCCGCCGCCCGTCGAAGGTGTCCCCGGTGAGGTACAGCTCGGCGGCGGCGCGCGGGTGCAGCCGGGGCAGCACGGTCGCCGAGATCACGGCCGGGATCACCCCGATCCGGACCTCGGTGAACGCGAACGTCGCCTCCTGGGCGCAGACCGCCAGGTCGGCCGCCGCGATCAGCCCCAGCCCGCCGGCCCGGGCCGGCCCGGCCACCCGCGCCATCACCGGCTTCGGGCACTCCCAGACCGCCGCGAGCACGTCGCCGAGCATCCCGGCGGGCACGGTCCCGCTGGCGTACGCGGCGGCGGTCTCCTTCAGGTCGGCCCCCGAGCAGAAGACCGGGCCGGTGTGGTCCAGCACGACCACGCGTACGGCGTCGTCGGCGACCGCCGTGGCGAGGCCGTCGAGCAGCTGCGTCATCAGCGGCGTGGAGAGCGCGTTGCGGTTGTGCGGGCTGTCCAGGGTGAGGGTGGTCACCCCGCGGGCCGTGGCGACCCGCACGAGCGCGTCGGGAGAGGTCATGGAAGGGCACACTAGTGGCCATGCCCGGCGTCCTTCCAGCAGGCGAGATCGTCCCCGCCGACGGTTCGCTGCCCGCCACCGCCCGCACCTCGGTCGGCGCGCGCGGCTTCGGCGTGTACGTCCACGTCCCGTTCTGCGCCAGCCGCTGCGGCTACTGCGACTTCAACACGTACACGGCAGCGGAGCTGGGCGGCGGCGCCAGCCGGGAGGAGTACGCCGACACCGTGCTCGCCGAGCTGGCGCTCGCGGCGCGGGTGCTGCGGGACAGCCCGCCGCCCCGGGTCGACACGGTCTTCGTCGGCGGCGGCACCCCCACCCTGCTCCCCGCCGCCGATCTGGCGCGGATCCTCGACGGCATCGACCGGACGTTCGGGCTGGCCCCGGACGCCGAGGTGACCACCGAGGCCAACCCGGAGTCGGTCACCCCGGAGTCGCTCGCCGCGCTGCGGGCCGCCGGCTACACGCGGATCTCGCTGGGCATGCAGTCCGTGTCGCCGGGGGTGCTGGCGATCCTGGACCGGAGGCACAGCGCCGGCCGGGCCGTCGCCGCCGCGCGGGAGGCCCGCGACGCCGGCTTCGCGCACGTCAACCTGGACCTGATCTACGGCACGCCGGGGGAGCGCGCGGAGGACTTCGCCGCCTCGCTCGATCAGGTGGTCGCCGCCGGGGTGGACCACGTCAGCGCGTACGCCCTGATCGTGGAGGAGGGCACCCGGCTCGCGGCCCGGATGCGCCGCGGCGAGCTGGCGTACCCGTCCGACGACGTCGCCGCGGACCGCTACCTGGCCGCGGAGGCCGCCCTCGGCGCGGCCGGCTTCTCCTGGTACGAGGTCTCCAACTGGGCGCGGACGCCGGCCGCCCGCTGCCGCCACAACCTGCTCTACTGGACCGGCGGGGACTGGTGGGGCCTCGGCCCGGGGGCGCACAGCCACGTCGGCGGCGTGCGCTGGTGGAACGTGAAGCACCCCACGGCGTACGCGAAGCGGCTGGCCGCCGGGGAGTCCCCCGGTCTGGCCCGGGAGGTGCTGACCGCCGACGAGGCGCACATGGAGGACGTGATGCTGCGGGTGCGGCTCGCCTCCGGCCTGCCGCTGGAGGTGCTCGACCCGCCCGGTCGCGCCGGCGCCGAGCGGGCGCGGGCGACCGGCCTGCTCGACAGGGCGGAGTTCGCCGCCGGCCGCGCCGTGCTGACCCTGCGCGGCCGGCTGCTCGCCGACGCCGTGGTGCGCGACCTGCTGCCGTGACCGCCCCCCCCGCCCGGCTCACCCGCCCGGGGTGAGCGCGAGCGGTGCCGACCGGCCGGGGGAGCGGCCGGTCGGGCTCACTTGATGAAGCTCGCGGACATCGGGTAGCGGTACAGGGTGCCCTCGTTCGCCCGCAGGCCGGCGATGATGCCGAACACGATCTGGATCACCACGACGGCGACGCTGGGCAGGAAGAGCAGGCACCAGCTCACGAAGAGCAGCACGAAGGCGATGAGCGACCAGACGATCTGGAAGTTCAGCGCCGCGAGGGCGTGGGCCCGGACCGCCGGCGACTGGTTGCCGCGGGCCAGGTACGCGATCAGCGGGGCGACGAAACCGAGCGGGCCGAAGCTGATCAACGCGCCGAGCGCGCCGCCGAAGTGCGCGACGAGCGCCCAGGTCTTGTCCTCGTTGTTGGCGTAGCCGGCCGGCGGACCGTACGCGCCGCCGGTGGGGTAGCCGGCGCCGGGGGGCGGGTAGCCGCCGGGCGGGGGATAGCCACCCGGCGGCGGAGTGTCACCGGTGGGTGGCGGATAGCCACCGGGCGGGGGATAGCCGCCGCTGCCGGGCTGGCCGGACAGTGGCGTGGTGGGGTCGTCGGGGCCCTGGGGGCCCGGCTCTCCGCTGCCGGGAGGGCGAGGTGGTTCAGTCATGAGGATCACGGTAGGGGCAGCCCACAAGCGCGCACCAGAGCGACACCGACCCGGATCTCCGGCTGATCGGCCCTGGCGCGGTAACGCCGGGGTGCCCTGGCGCGCCATTCGCCCGTCGTTGATCATCGCGGTGACGGGCCCGCCGACGTAGACTGGCACTCGCTACAGTCGAGTGCCAGGCTCCGCCCGGGCAGCCGGCGGCCGACGCGCGACAGGAGGTGGGGAGGATGGGTCTCGACGACCGCAAGCTCGCGGTGCTGCGCGCGATCGTCGAGGACTACGTCGCCACGCAGGAGCCGGTCGGCAGCAAGGCCCTGGTCGAGCGCCACCAGCTCGGCGTCTCCCCGGCGACCGTCCGCAACGACATGGCGGTGCTCGAGGAGGAGGGCTTCATCCGGCAGCCGCACACCAGCGCCGGCCGGGTCCCCACCGACCGGGGCTACCGGCTCTTCGTGGACCGGCTGTCCCGCGTCAAGCCGCTCAGCCCGGCCGAGCGCCGGGCCATCGAGCGCTTCCTGGTCGGCGCGGTCGACCTCGACGACGTGGTGCACCGCACCGTCCGGCTGCTGGCCCAGCTGACCCGGCAGGTCGCCGTCGTGCAGTACCCGTCGCTGGCCCGCTCCTCGGTGCGTCACCTGGAACTGGTGCCCATCTCCACCACCCGGCTCATGCTCGTCATGATCGCCGACACCGGTCGCGTCGAGCAGCGCCTCGTCGAGCTGCCGGGGCCGATCCGCGCCGACGACGTGACCGACCTGCGCCGGCTGGTCAACGAGAAGCTGGTGGGCACCCGGCTGTCCGAGACGCCGCCCCTGGTGCAGGCGCTGGTCGACGAGGCCACGGCCGAGCTGCGCCCCGCCATGACCACCCTCTCCACGGTGCTGCTGGAGACCCTGGTCGAGCGGCACGAGGAGCGGATCGCGCTGGCCGGCACCGCCAACCTCGCCCGGGGTGGCCTCCTCGACTTCCAGGGGTCGCTCCGTCCCATCCTGGAGGCGCTCGAGGAGGAGGTCGTCCTCCTCAAACTCATCGGCGAGGTCGAGCCGAGCACCATGCGGGTCCGCATCGGCGACGAGAACGAGATCGACAACCTCCGGGCCGCGTCGGTGGTGAGCACCGGCTACGGCCCCGGGGCCACCATCGTCGGCGGTCTCGGGGTGCTGGGCCCGACCCGGATGGACTACCCCGGCACCATCGCCACGGTGCGGGCCGTGGCACGCTACGTGGGCGACCTGCTGGCCCAGAACTAGGCAGTACCGTCCGGCCGGTTCGGGCCGGCGGCCGGCGCAACGCGAGACGAACATGAGGACACGGAACGCAGTGGCCAGGGACTACTACGGCATCCTCGGCGTGAGCCGGGACGCCTCCGACGACGACATCAAGCGCGCCTACCGCAAGCTCGCGCGCAAGTACCACCCGGACGTCAATCCGGACCCGGAGGCGCAGGAGAAGTTCAAGGACATCAACGCCGCGTACGAGGTTCTCTCCGACGATCGGAAACGGCAGATCGTCGACCTCGGCGGCGATCCCCTCGCGCCGGGCGGTGGGGGCGCGGGCGGTCCGGGGGGTCCCGGCGGAGCCGGCCCGTTCGTCGGCTTCCAGGACATCATGGACGCGTTCTTCGGGGGCGCCGCCGGCGGCGCCCGGGGACCGCGCCCGCGTACCCGGCCGGGGGCCGACGCGATCCTCCGCCTCGAGCTGGACCTGCACGAGACCGCGTTCGGCGTCGAGGCGCCGATCACCGTCGACACCGCCGTCCTCTGCACCACCTGCTCCGGCGCCGGCACCGCGGCCGGCACCCACCTGGCGACCTGTGAGGCGTGCGGCGGCCGCGGCGAGGTCCAGTCCGTGCAGCGCACCTTCCTCGGGCAGGTCGTGTCGGCCCGGCCGTGCACCGTCTGCCAGGGCTACGGCACGACGATCCCGCACCCCTGCCCGACCTGCGCCGGTGACGGCCGGGTGCGCACCCGCCGCTCGCTGACCGTCAAGATCCCGGCGGGCGTCGAGGACGGCATGCGGATCCGGCTGGCCCAGCAGGGCGAGGTCGGCCCGGGTGGCGGCACGGCCGGCGACCTCTACGTCGAGATCCACGAGCGGCCGCACGACGTCTTCTCCCGCAAGGGCGACGACCTGCACTGCCGGGTGACCGTCCCGATGACGGCAGCGGCGCTCGGCACCCGCCTCACCATCAAGACGCTGGACAGCGAGGAGCCGGTCGACGTCAAGCCCGGCACCCAGCCGGGCAGCACCCTGCGGCTGCGCGCCCGCGGCGTACCGCACCTGCGCGGCACCGGGCGCGGCGACCTCTACGTCCACCTCGACGTGCGTACGCCCACCAAGCTCGACGCCGAGCAGGAGAAGATGCTGCGCGAGTTCGCGCGTACCCGGGGCGAGGAGGTCGCCGAGCTGACCAAGCAGGGCGGCTTCTTCTCCCGGATGCGCGACGCCTTCAACGGCCACGCCTGACGGCCGGCGGCTCCGGCCCGCCGGCTCGGGTGGGCGGCTTCGGGCTGACGGCCCCGGTCCACCGCCGGGCCGATAGCCTGGTGATCGTGTCCGCGCCGCTGTTCCTCGTCGAGTCGCTGCCCACCGCCGATGCGATGACCCTCGACGGCCCGGAGGGGCGGCACGCCGCGACCGTGCAGCGACTCCGGCCGGGCGAGCGACTGCTGCTCGCCGACGGGCGGGGCGGCACGGCCGCCGCGGAGGTCACCGCCGTCGGCAAGGCCACCCTCGATCTCGAGATCACCTCCCGCGGGTACGTCGACGCGCCCGTCCCGCGCCTGGTGGTGGTGCAGGGCATCGCCAAGGGGGACCGTGGCGAGCTGGCCGTGCAGGCGATGACCGAGGTGGGGGTGGACGAGATCGTGCCCTGGGCGGCCGAACGGTCGATCGCCCTGTGGCGCGGTGACCGGGGCGTACGGGCGCGGGAGAAGTGGGTGGTCACCGCACGCGAGGCGGCCAAGCAGGCCCGTCGGCCCTGGCTCCCGGTGATCGCCGGTTCGCCGGACGAGTCGACGAACCGGGTGGTTCGCCGGCTCGCCGGGGCGGACGCCGCGTTCGTCCTCCACGAGGAGGCCGACGAGCGGCTGGCGACGGTGGCGCTGCCGGCGACCGGTGAGATCGTGCTGGTGGTCGGCCCGGAGGGGGGCATCGCGGACCGCGAGCTGGACGCGTTCCGGGAGGCCGGCGCCCGCCCGGTCCGCCTCGGCCCGTCGGTGCTGCGTACCTCGACGGCCGGCGTGGCGGCCCTGTCCGTCCTCTCCACCCGCCTGTCCCGCTGGTGACCTGCCCCTGCTCAGGTGCGGAGGTAGCTGGCGCCGTTCAGGTCCACGATCGTGCCGGAGGCCCACTCCGCGGCGGGACTCGCCAGCCAGTGCACCGCCGCGGCGATCTCCTCCGGCCGGGCCACCCGGTTGAAGGGGGACTGGGCGCGGATCGCGGCGCCCGGTTCGCCGCTCAGGTGCTCGGTGGTCATGTCGGTCTCGACGAAGCCGGGCGCCACCGTGGCGACGGCGATGCCGTACGGCGCCAGGGCGACCGCCAACGACTGGCCCAGCGCGTTCAGGCCCGCCTTGCTCGCCCCGTACGCCGGCTGCTCCGGCTCGCCCCGGAACGCGCCCCGCGACGAGACGTTGACGACCCGGCCGCCCCGCTCCCGCATGTGCTGCGCCGCGCACCAGGTGACGTTGGCGGCGCCGGTCAGGTTCGTCTCCACCACCCGCCGCCAGCGTGCCCGCCACTCCTCGTAGGAGGCGCCGAAGACCGGGTGGGGGTCGTCCCGCTCGCCGTACACGCCGGCGTTGTTGACCAGCACATCCAGCCCGCCCAGGCGGGTCGCGGCCTCGTCCACCATGGCGCGGACCGCGTCCGGGTCGGTGAGGTCGGCGCGGACCACCAGGTGGCCGTCGCCGGGCAGCTCGGCGCGGACCTGGTCGGCCGCCGCGGCCGAGTCCCGGTGGTGGATCGCCACCAGGTCGCCGCCCGCGGCGAACATCCGCGCCACCGCCCGCCCGATGCCCCGCGAGGCCCCCGTCACCAGTACCGCCCGTGAAGTCACGCCGGCCATCCTGCCGCAGCGCCGTCGGCGGTGTTGACCGGGGAGCCTTCCGCTACCGGAGGCGTCCGGAAGGGCCCTTCCTTACACTGCCCCGGTGAGCACACCTGACTGCCTGTTCTGCCGCATCGTCGCCGGGGAGATCCCGGCCACCGTCGTCCGGGAGACCGAGACCACCCTCGCCTTCCGGGACATCGACCCGAAGGCGCCGGTGCACGTGCTGGTGATCCCGAAGGAGCACTACGCCGACGTGGCCACCCTCGCGCAGGGCGACCCGGGGCTCGCCGGTGCGGTGCTCGCCACCGCGGCCGCCGTGGCCGAGGACGAGGGCCTGCTCGGGGACGGCTTCCGGCTCATGTTCAACACCGGGGCGTACGGCGGGCAGGAGGTCTTCCACGTCCACGCGCACCTGCTCGGCGGCGCGCCGCTCGGCCCGATGCTGGCCCGGGACCTCGCGTGACGGCGGTGGGTGACCGGCTGGACCGGCTGGTCCGGCAGGTCCAGGCGCAGGCGCGGATCCCGGCGATCTCGGCGGCCCTGCACCGCGCCGACCGGCCGCTGTGGACGTCCACGGTCGGTTGGACCGGCAACGACACCGCCCTGGACCCGCAGACCCGGTTCCGGATCGGCTCGGTGACCAAGACCTTCACGGCCGTCCTGGTCCTGCAGTGCCGCGACGACGGCCTGCTCGACCTGGACGACCCGCTGAGCCGGCACCTGGACCTGCCGGCGCACGGGGACCTCACCGTACGCCGGCTGCTGTCGCACACCGCCGGCCTGCAGCGGGAACCGTACGGTGACGTCTGGGACACCCTGCGCGCCCCGGACGCGGACCAGTTGCTGGCCGACCTGGCGAAGGCGGAGCGGGTGCTGCCGCCGGGCCGGCGCTACCACTACTCCAACCTCGGCCTGGCGCTGCTCGGCCGGCTGGTCGGGCAGTTGCGCGGCGGCACCTGGGCGGAGGTGCTGACCGAGCGGGTGCTGATCCCGCTGGGGCTGACCACCACCACGGTGAGCCCCGGCCGGCGGGCCGCCACCGGGTTCCTGGTCGACGCGTACTCCGACGAGGCACGCCCGGAGCCGCCGACCGACTTCGGCGCGGTCGGCCCGGCCGCCCAGCTGTGGAGCACGGCGAGCGACATGGCCCGCTGGGCCGCCTTCCTGGCCGACCCGGCGGCGCTCGACGCGGCCGGCCGGGTGCTCTCGCCCGCCACGCTGGAGGAGATGCGCTGGCCGGTGACGGTGACCGACGAGACGCTCTGGACCGGCGGCTTCGGGCTCGGGTTGATCCTGGTGCCGCAGGGCAAGCGGATCATGCATGTCGGCCACGACGGTGCGATGCCCGGTTTCCTCGCCGCGGTCTACGGCCGCCGGGGCGGTGACGGCACCGCCGGCGCGATGGGTGCGGCGGTGCTGGGCTCCAGCGGCACGGCTGGCGAGCTGTTCGACCTGCCGCACCGGCTGCTCGCCGCCGCGGTCGAGCACGATCCGGCCGACGTCGAGCCCTGGCGGCCCGGGCCACCGGCTCCGCCGGCGGTCCGCGGGCTGCTGGGCCGCTGGTGGGGCGAGGGTTTCGAGTCCGTCTTCAGCTGGCACGACGGCGCACTGCGGGCCCGTGGCGCGGACGACCCGCCGGGCAAGCCGCCGGCCGTCTTCGCCCCGGTGCCGGACCGCCCGGACGTCTACCGCACGGTCTCCGGCCGGGAGGTCGGCGAACTGCTGCGCCTCACCCGGGACGGAACCGGAGCGGTCGTCCGGATGCACTGGGCCACCTACCGCTTCACCCGGACCCAGGAGACCTTCGACCGCTACGACTTCCGCACCGGCTCCTGACCCCGATCGCCCCACTCCGCGATCTTGCACTTGCTGCCCGGGCGAACGACGCAAACGGGACGTAACGCGGGCCGTAAGTGCAAGATCACGGGGGTGGGATCGGGGGAAATGGGCGAGGTGCCGGCGGTGTTGAACCGATACGATGGGAGCAACGCCAGCACGCCGTGGCACCCGGCCCGGCGCCGAGATCGAGAGCAGGTGGCTCAGGGCCGCGCGGCCCGACCTATGACCAGCACCCCACCTCCCGGCCCGCTCCGGGCACAGACCAGGATCACCGTTCCGGATTCGAAGATCATGGTCAATCTCCTCGGCGCGGGTGACGAGATCCTGCGACTGGTCGAGCGCTCGGTGAACAGCGACGTGCACGTCCGGGGCAACGAGATCACGATCACCGGCGCTCCCGCGGACAACGCCCTCGCCGAGCGGCTCTTCGGCGAGCTGCTCGAACTCATCGAGAAAGGCGAGACCCTGACCACTGACGCCGTCCGGCGTACCGTCGGCATGCTCGAGCAGGGCAGCGCCGAGCGGCCCGCCGAGGTACTGACGCTCAACATCCTCTCCCGGCGCGGGCGCACCATCCGTCCCAAGACGCTCGGCCAGAAGCGCTACGTCGACGCGATCGACGCGCACACGATCGTCTTCGGCATCGGCCCGGCCGGCACCGGCAAGACCTACCTCGCCATGGCGAAGGCGGTCCAGGCGCTGCAGGCCAAGCAGGTCAACCGGATCATCCTCACCCGGCCGGCGGTCGAGGCGGGCGAGCGGCTGGGCTTCCTGCCCGGCACCCTGAACGAGAAGATCGACCCCTACCTGCGGCCGCTGTACGACGCGCTGCACGACATGCTCGACCCGGACTCGATCCCGAAGCTGATGGCGGCGGGCACGATCGAGGTGGCGCCGCTGGCGTACATGCGGGGCCGTACGTTGAACGACGCGTTCATCATCCTGGACGAGGCGCAGAACACCACGCCCGAGCAGATGAAGATGTTCCTCACCCGGCTCGGCTTCGGTTCCAAGATCGTCGTCACCGGTGACGTCACCCAGGTGGACCTGCCCGGTGGGACGACCAGCGGCCTGCGGGTCGTCCGGGAGATCCTCAGCAACGTGGAGGACGTGCACTTCGCCCAGCTCTCCAGCTCCGACGTGGTGCGCCACCGGCTGGTGGGAGAGATCGTCGACGCGTACGCCCGCTGGGACGCCGAGCGGGAGAACCAGCAGGCGCAGAGCGTGCACGCCGTGCCCGGGCGGACCGCCCAGGGCGGCCGGGCCGGCCGGCGCCGCTAACGACTGCGAAGGAAGACAGTTGTCCATCGAGATCGCCAACGAGTCCGGGGTCGACGTCGACACCGACGCGGTCCTCGCCGTCGCCCGGCACGCCCTCGACGAGATGGGGGTCAACCCGCTCGCCGAGCTGTCCGTGCTGCTCGTCGACATCGACTACATGTCCGAGCTGAACCACCGCTGGATGGGCGGGGACGGGCCGACGGACGTGCTCGCCTTCCCCATGGACGAGGGCAGCGTCGACCACGGGCCGGGCGAGAACGCCGCCTCCGGTGCCGAGCCGGCACTGCTCGGCGACATCGTGCTCTGCCCCGAGGTGGCGGCCAAGCAGGCGGCCGCCGCCGGCCACTCCGCCGCCGACGAGCTGCACCTGCTCACCGTGCACGGCGTGCTGCACCTGCTCGGCTACGACCACGCCGAGCCGGAGGAGGAGCGGGAGATGTTCGCGCTCCAGGCCCGGCTGCTGGCCAGCTGGCGGTCGACCCGGTCCCGGTGATGTCCGCCTCCGCGACAGTGGCGGCCGGCGCGGCCGGCCTGCCCGACCTGCAACTGATCTTCTTCGCGGCCGGGCTGGTGGTGCTCGCCGGCCTGATCGCGATGACCGAGGCGGCGCTCACCGCCGTCTCCCCGGCGCGCGCCGCCGAGCTGGCCCGGGACGGGGCCCGGGGCGCGCGCGCCCTGCAGGCCCTCGCCGGTGACGTGGTCCGTCACCTCAACCTGCTCCTGCTGCTGCGCCTGCTCGCCGAGTTGACCGCCACCACTCTGGTGGCGCTCGTCGCGGTGGACACCTTCGGCGCCGGCTGGCGCGCCGCGCTGGTCACGGCGGGGGCGATGACCGTGGTCAGCTTCGTGGTGGTCGGCGTGGGGCCGCGTACCCTCGGCCGGCAGCACGCGTACGCGGTGGGCCGCGTGGTCGCGCCGCTGGTGCGCTGGCTGGGGCGGGCGCTCAACCCGCTGGCCTCGCTGCTGATCCTGATCGGCAACGCGGTCACCCCGGGCCGTGGCTTCCGCGAGGGCCCGTTCGCCACCCAGGTGGAGCTGCGCGAGCTGGTGGACCTGGCCGAGCAGCGCGGCGTCGTGGAGCACGGCGAGCGGCAGATGATCCACTCGGTCTTCGCGCTGGGCGACACGATCGCCCGCGAGGTGATGGTGCCGCGCACCGAGATGGTGTGGATCGAGCGGCACAAGACGCTCTCCCAGGCGCTGGCGCTCTTCCTGCGCTCCGGCTTCTCCCGCATCCCGGTGATCGGTGAGAGCGTCGACGACGTGCTCGGCGTGCTCTACCTGAAGGACCTGATCCGGCGTACGCAGGGCGGCGCCGCGGAGGACCGGCAGCTTCCGGTCGCCGAGCTGATGCGCCCGGCCACCTTCGTGCCGGAGTCCAAGCCCGTCGACGACCTGCTCTCCGAGATGCAGGCCGCCCGCAACCACATGGTCATCGTCGTCGACGAGTACGGCGGCACCGGCGGCCTGGTCACCATCGAGGACATCCTGGAGGAGATCGTCGGCGAGATCACCGACGAGTACGATGTCGAGCGCCCGCCGGTCGAGCAGCTCGACGGCGGCGCGGTACGGGTCACCGCGCGGCTCCCGGTGGAGGATCTCGGCGAGCTGTTCGACACGGAGCTGCCCACCGACGAGGTGGAGACCGTGGGCGGCCTGCTCGCCCAGTCCCTCGGCCGGGTCCCGATCCCCGGCGCGCAGGTCGAGGTGGCCGGCCTCCGGCTGGTCGCCGAGGGCACCACCGGCCGGCGCAACCGGATCGACACGGTGCTGGTGCGCCGCGTGGAGCCGTCCGACAAGCAGGAGACCCCGGGTCGCGGTGAGCCGACCGAGACCCGGGGCAGCACCGATCGAGCCGAGGAGAGGCAACCCGCCGATGCCTGAGTCACCCGCCACGCCGACCGCACCGTCCACCCCGGTGGAGCTGAGCGCCGAGGACACCAAGCTGGTCGTGCTGGCGCGGGGCGCACGGGGCCGCGTCGGCGCGGTCGAGGGCGCCGCCGTCCGCGACCAGGACGGCCGGACGTACGCCGCGGCCAGCGTCTCGCTGCCCTCGCTGGCGCTCACCGCGCTGCAGCTCGCCGTGGCGTCGGCGGCCGCCGCCGGCGCGACCCGGCTGGAGGCCGCCGCCGTGGTGACCGAGGCCTCGACGCTGGACGGCGCCGGGCACGCCGCGGTACGCGACCTCGGCGCGGAGGCACCGATCCACGTGGCGGCCCCGGACGGCGCGGTCCTCGGCACGGTGGTCGAGTGACGCCGGAGGAGCTGGAGCGGCGGCCGTACCGGGCGGGCTTCGCCTGCTTCGTGGGGCGGCCGAACGCCGGCAAGTCGACGCTGACCAACGCGATCGTCGGGCAGAAGATCGCCATCACGTCCAGCAAGCCGCAGACCACCCGGCACGTCATCCGGGCGGTGCTGCACCGGCCCGACTCGCAGCTCGTCCTCGTCGACACTCCCGGCCTGCACCGTCCGCGTACGCTGCTCGGCGAGCGCCTCAACGACCTGGTGCGGCAGACGTGGAGCGAGGTCGACGTGATCGGCCTCTGCGTCCCGGCGGACGAGCCGATCGGCCGGGGTGACCGGTTCATCTCCGGGGAGCTGGCCGAGCTGAAGGCGACCGTCCTCGCCGTGGTCACCAAGACCGACCTGGTGGACCGGAAGCGGCTGGCCGAGCAACTGCTCGCGGTGAGCGAGCTGGCCGACTTCGCCGACGTCGTACCGGTCAGCGCGGTCTCCGGGCACCAGGTGGACACGCTGGTCGACGTGATGACCCGCTACCTGCCGGAGTCGCCCCAGCTCTACCCGGACGACATGCTCACCGACGACCCGGAGCAGGTGCTGGTGGCGGAGCTGATCCGGGAGGCGGCGCTGGAGGGCGTACGCGACGAGCTGCCCCACTCCATCGCCGTGGTGGTGGAGGAGATGATCCCGGAAGGTCAGCTCACGAAGATCTACGCCGACGTGTACGTCGAGCGGCCGAGCCAGAAGGCGATCGTGATCGGGCACCGGGCCAGCCGCCTCAAGGACGTCGGCACCCGGGCCCGGCGGCAGATCGAGGAGCTGTTGGGCACCCGGGTCTACCTCGACCTGCACGTCCGGGTGGCGAAGGACTGGCAGCGCGACCCGAAGCAGCTCCGCAGGCTCGGTTTCTGAGCCCGCCGCGAGCCGGCCGGGCCCGCTGTCCCGCGCCCCGGCCGGCGCCGCGTCCCTGATCGTCTTCGGCCAGGTCGATGGGCTTTGCCACTATCGCCCCGCCTTCCTCGCGGTTTCGTGTTCGCCTGGCGCAGGGTAGGGAACGGTATGCCCGTCTTGCCCCCGGACACAGATGCAGGCTGATGCGAAACCGATACCTGGACCTGCTGCGCTTCCTCGCGATCGTGCGGGTCGTCGTCTACCACGTCACCGGTTGGGCGACGCTGACGCTGGTCTTTCCCGCGATGTCGGTGATGTTCGCGCTGGCCGGTTCGCTGATGGCGGCGTCCCTGCGGCGGTCCGGGGTGCCGGCGGTCGGCCGGCGGCTCCGGCGGCTGCTGCCGTCGCTGTGGGTGCTCGCCGCGGTCTTCGTGCCCGCCATGCTGCTGACCGGGCTGCCGTTCACCCCGAAGATCCTGCTCTGGCTCTTCCCGGTGGCCGACCCGCCGGCCAACTACTGGGGCGCCCTGGCCCTCAGCCCCATCTGGTATCTGCGCGACTACCTCTGGTTCGTGTTCGCGTCGCCGGTGGCGCTGTGGCTGTTCCGCCGCGCCCCGCTGCCCACCCTCCTCGCCCCGTACGCGCTGCTCGTCGCGATCGAGTCGGGGGTGTACCAGAACCCGCCGGCGGCGCTCCGGGAGTTCGGCCTGTACTTCGGGGCCTGGCTGCTCGGCTTCGCCCACCAGGACGGGACGCTGGGCCGGCTCGCGAACCGCGTCCTGTGGCCCGCCGCGGCCGTCCTGGTCGCGGCCGGCGGCGCCTGGATCGTCACCCATCCCGGGCCGCGCGGCTTCGACCTCAACGACATCCCGCTCGGCAACGCCCTCTGGTCGGCCGGATTCATCCTGGTCCTGCTCGGCCGGGGGCCGGCCGGCGCGGCCTGGGTCGACCGCAACGCCGTTTTCGGCCGGGCGGTCACCGTGCTCAACCGGCGTGCGCTGACCGTCTACCTCTGGCACATGGCGTTCGTCGTCGCGCTCACCCCGCTGGTGGACGTGGTCGGCTGGTCGCACCAGAACCCGCTCGGTCTGGCCATCCGCGTCCTGCTCGTCTTCGCCCTGGTCGGCGTGGTCACGCTGCTCGTCGGGTGGGTGGAGGACGTGGCGGCCCGGCGCCGTCCGGAGCTGGTTCCCGGCGGCCGGCCTCCCGCGGAGCCCGTGCCGCACGAGGGCGGGGCGGTCGTGCCCGGGCAGCGGACGCCGGAGTCCGAGTCGGTGGAGGTCAGCGCGAGGTGACCCGCAGGTCACCGCTGCCGGTGGACACGTCCAGCACCAGCGCCGCGCCCGGCGTGTTCGGCACACCCAGGTCGGCGTTGCCCGAGCCGACGTCGGAGCGCACCTGGTAGCTGCCCGCCGGGACGACCAGCTCGACGTCCCCGCTGGAGGCGTGCGCCCGCGCCGAGGCGGGCTTGACCAGCTCGACCGTCACCCGCCCGGAGCTGGCCTCGGCGTCCACACCGCCGCCCAGGCCACGGGCCGTGATGTCACCGGAGGACGCCCGCAGCCGCACCGGCGTGGCGACGTCGACCACCTCGATGTCGCCGGAGCCGGTCTTGACGCGTACCTCGCCGGTGGCGCCGGCCACCCGGACGTCACCGGAGCCCACCTCGAGGTCGACGGCGCCGGTCCGGCTCAGGTCGACGTCCCCGGAGCCGGTCTCGCCCCGTACGGTCACCCCGGCCGGCGCGGTGACCTCGTAGGAGACGCTGCACCGGGGGCCGCAGTTGGTGTCCAGCACCAGCTCCTCGCCCTCGATCCGGTGCGCCGACGCCGGCTGGCCGCCCTGGTAGCGCACCACCCGCTTGATCCGCACCGAACCCGGGGCGCCGGTGGCCCGCACGATCACGTCGCCGGCACCGGACAGCACCCGTACGGTGCTGATCTTCGCCGCCTCGGTGTTGTCGAAGTCGAGCCGGCGGAACGACAGGTTGTCACACCCGGCGACGACGATCAGCGCGGCGGCCGCGAGCGCGGCGGTGCTCCGGTGCAGTGCCATGGTGAGCACGCTACGGCGGGCCGCCCCCACCCCGCATCGGGGGCGGTCCACCCGTCCACCCCGAACCGACCCTGATTTCCCACCCCGAGGGAGAATGGCCCGATGGCCGGGTACCGCCGACAGCTCTACCGCGACGACGCGGTGGTGCTGCGTGTGCAGAAGCTCGGCGAGTCCGACCGGATCATCACCCTGCTCACCCGCCGGCACGGGCGGCTGCGCGCGGTGGCCCGTGGGGTGCGCCGCACCACCAGCAAGTTCGGGGCCCGGCTGGAGCCGTTCGGCCACGTCGACCTCCAGCTCGCCGGCGACCCGAAGGGCAACCACGGCAGCTCGCTGCACACGGTGAGCCAGGTCGAGGGCATCGACCTGTACGGCAAACGGTTCCTCGGCGACTACCCCCGCTACACGGCGGCCAGCGCGATCTGCGAGACCGCCGAGCGGCTCACCCCGGTGGAGCGGGAGCCGTCGCTGCGGCTGTTCCAGCTCACCCTGGGCGCGCTGCGCGCGCTGGCCGGCGGGGAGCACGCCACCACCCTGGTCCTGGACGCGTACCTGCTGCGCGGCATGGCCCTCGCCGGCTGGGCGCCGGCGCTGGCCGCGTGCGCCGTCTGCGGCACGCCGGGGCGGCACCGGGCCTTCTCCGTACCGGCCGGGGGCGCCGTCTGCCCCGACTGCCGGCCGCCCGGCGCGGCCCACCCCGCCCCGGCCACCATCGCGCTGATGTCGGCGCTCACCAGCGGCGACTGGCGGGTCGCGGACGCCACCGAGACCGGGGTACGCCGGGAGTGCAGCGGTCTGGTCGCGGCGCACCTGCAGTGGCACCTGGAACGCGCGCTACGCTCGCTGCCGCTGGTCGACCGGGGTGCCCCGGCGGCCGGCGCGGTCCCGTCGCCGGCTGGCGGCGGGCCGGCCGCGGACGGCGTGGACAGGGAGAAGACCGAGTGATCCGATCGACCAGGGGTGCCCGGCGGGAGCCGGTGCCGCCGACCCCGCACCCGTCGGGCGCCCGCCCGCCGGCGCTGCCGCCCGAGGCGCTGCCGCGGCACGTCGCGGTCGTGATGGACGGCAACGGCCGGTGGGCCAAGGAGCGTGGCCTGCCCCGGACGAAGGGGCACGAGGCGGGGGAGTACTCGCTCTTCGACACCATCGAGGGCGCGATCGAGCTGGGCATCCCCTACCTGTCGGCGTACGCGTTCTCGACGGAGAACTGGCGGCGCTCGCCGGACGAGGTGCGTTTCCTGATGGGCTTCAACCGGGACGTCATCCGCCGGCGCCGGGACCAGCTCGTCGACCTGGGCGTCCGGGTCGTCTGGTCGGGGCGGGCCGGGCGGCTGTGGAAGAGCGTCATCGCCGAGCTGCAGACCGCCGAGGAGATGTCCCGGGGCAACTCGACGCTGACCCTCCAGTTCTGCGTCAACTACGGCGGGCAGGCCGAGATCGCCGACGCCGCCGCCGCGATCGCGCGGGACGCGGCCGCCGGCCGGCTGAACCCGGCCAAGGTCACCGAGAAGACCATCGGCAAGTACCTCTACCACCCGGAGGTCCCGGACGTGGACCTCTTCCTGCGTCCCTCCGGCGAGCAGCGCACGTCGAACTTCCTGCTCTGGCAGAGCGCGTACGCCGAGCTGGTCTTCCTGGACACGCTCTGGCCGGACTTCGACCGCCGGCACCTGTGGTACGCCTGCGAGCTGTACGCGCAGCGGGACCGGCGGTTCGGCGGTGCGCTGCCCAACCCGGTGGCACCCACCACCTGACGCTTACCGGGTGCTCGCGCGGGGTACCTCTTCCGTCAGCAGTCACTGACGGAGGTGAACCCGATGATCCAGAAGCGTATCGCCCAGTGGGCGTTCATGGCCCTCGCCGTACCGGTGGCGGCCGCGGGCGCGCGCAAGCTCAGCCACACCATCGAGGCCCGGCGGGGCCCGTCCGGCGTTTCCCGCCTGCTCACCAAGGGCGCCGACCTGATCCGCCCGCAGAAGACCAAGCGCCGCCGCTTCTTCTGACCCCGCCCCCGCCGCCCCCCGCCCGCCCGCTGCACGGGCGGGCGGGCGGCGGCGCGCCGTCGGTCGATCATGGAGTTGTGGTGCCGTACGAAAGCCGCCTTCCGTCACTCTCCGCCCACCACGACTCCATGATCGCCGGAGGGGGAGCGGTTTGGGCGTGTGGGGGGCTTCGGCGGCCTAGCATCGGGGGGCAGGGGTATGGGGGTGGGGCATGCGTGAGTTGCGGTACCGGATGCTCATGGCGTTGAACGCCGCGGACATCGGTGAGCCGATGTGCAGCCAGGTGGCCGAGATCTGCGCCGAGATCGCCGAGCAGCACTGCCGGGAAGCGGGTCACGCCCCACAGGTCCGCTCCGGCGAGATCGGCGAGCTGGCCACCGGGGAGCCCGCCCTGACCTGGGCGCCCACCGAGACCGGGCAGCGGGCGTGGTGACCGGGCCCGCCGTCGACGTACGGCGCGCCGACGACCGGTTCCACACCCGGATCTCCTGGCTCGATTCGCGCCACTCGTTCTCGTTCTCGCGGCACTACGACCCGGCCAACACGCACCACGGACTGCTGCTGGTCAACAACGACGACGTGGTGCGTCCCGGCGCCGGCTTCGAAACCCATCCCCATGAGGACATGGAGATCGTGACCTGGGTGCTCCGCGGCTCCCTGGTGCACCAGGACTCCACCGGCCACTCCGGCGTCATCTATCCCGGCCTCGCGCAGCGGATGAGTGCCGGCACCGGCATCCTGCACTCGGAGAAGAACGACTCGTGGCGCCTCGACGGGCGTGACCCGCACACCGACCCCGTCCACTTCGTCCAGATGTGGGTGGTGCCGGACGAGGCGGGCGTCGACCCGGGCTACGAGCAGCTCGAGATCGACGACCAGCTGCTGCGCGGCGGCCTGGTGCCGGTGGCGTCCGGCATGGACCGGTACGCGGACGAGTCGGCGATCCGGATCCGCAACCGGTACGCCACCCTGCACGCCGCCCGCCTGCGTCCGGGTGACGAGGTGACCCTGCCGGACGCCCCCTTCGTCCACCTCTACGTCCCCGACGGCGCGGTCACGCTGGAGGGCGGCGGCGTGCTCGGCACGGGTGACGCCGCCCGCCTGACGGGTGCCGGCGCCCGCCGGGTGACGGCGACGGCCCCCGCCGAGATCCTGGTCTGGGAAATGCACGCAACCCTGTCCTGACCCCCACCCCTTCCCGCGATCTTGCAGTTCTGGCCCTCGAATTGAGCCCTTTTGAGCTGTTTGTCGGGGCGGAAAGTGCAAGATCGCGGGGGAGGTGGGTCAGGGTTCGACTTCGGTGCGGTCCGGGGTGGCCCAGAGGGTGTGGTACGAGCCGGCCCGGTCCGTGCGGCGGTAGGTGTGGGCGCCGAAGTTGTCGCGGAGGCCCTGGATCAGGGCGGCCGGCAGGCGGTCCGCGCGCAGGGCGTCGAAGTAGGACAGCGAGGACGCGAACGCGGGGACGGGCACGCCGGCCCGGGCCGCCTCGGCGACCACCCGCCGCCAGCTCGGGACCCCGTCCCGCACGGTGTCGGCGAACCACGGTGCCACCAGCAGGGTGGGCAGGTCCGGCTGGTCGTCGTACGCCTGCCGGATCCGGTCGAGGAAGCGCGCCCGGATGATGCAACCGCCCCGCCAGATCGTGGCGGTACCGCCCAGGTCGATGTCCCAGTCGTACTCCCGGCTGCCGGCCCGGATCTGGTCGAAGCCCTGCGCGTACGCGACGATCTTGCTGGCCAGCAGCGCGCGCCGCACGTCCTCGACGAAGGTCTCCCGGTCGTCGACCCGCCACGTCGATCCGGCCTCCGCGAAGGCCCGCCGGGCGGCCTCCCGCTGGTCGGCGTGCCCGGACAGCGACCGGGCGAACGTCGCCTCGGCGATGCCGGTGATCGGGATGCCCAGGTCGAGCGCGCTCTGCACGGTCCAGCGGCCGGTGCCCTTCTGCTCCGCCTGGTCGAGCACGACGTCCACGAACGCGCTGCCGGTGGCGGCGTCGGTGTGCCCGAGCACGTCGGCGGTGATCTCGATGAGGAACGATTCCAGCTCGCCGGAGTTCCACTCCCGGAAGATCTCCGCGAGCTCCGCCGGCTCCGCGCCCAGTCCGGCCCGCAGCAGGTCGTACGCCTCGGCGATGAGCTGCATGTCGGCGTACTCGATGCCGTTGTGGACCATCTTCACGAAATGCCCGGCGCCGTCCGGACCGATGTGCCGGCAACAGGGCACACCGTCGACCTGCGCCGCGATCCGCTCGAAGATCGGGCCGAGCTTCCGGTACGACTCCGCGGACCCGCCCGGCATGATGCTCGGACCCCGCAGCGCGCCCTCCTCGCCCCCGGAGACGCCGGTGCCGACGAAGTGCAGGCCCTGCTTCCGCAGCGCCTCCTCCCGTCGCCGGGTGTCGGCGAAGTGGGCGTTGCCGCAGTCCACGATGATGTCGCCGGCGTCGAGCAGCGGCACCAGCTCGTCGATGACGGCGTCGGTCGGCCCGCCCGCCTTGACCATCACGATGACCGCCCGGGGCCGCTCCAGCGCGGCGACGAAGTCGGCCATCGACTCGGCGGGCACGAACCGCCCCTCGTCGCGGTGCTCGGCGACCAGGCTGCGGGTCCGCTCCGGCGAGCGGTTGTGCACCGCCACCGGGAAACCGTTGCGGGCCAGGTTCCGGGCCAGGTTCCGGCCCATCACCGCCAGCCCGGTCACGCCGATCTGTGCCTGTCCGCTCATCCGTCCACCTTCCGCGTCGACAGCCTGCCTGCGACCGTATCGCGGGTCACCACCGAGCGGGCGCCGGGACGGACGGTCGGTCACCGTGGCGTCGCGCCGGGTGCACGCGGCCCGTCCGGGAGGTGCGGCCGATATTCGGGTGCACCTGGTGCCGACCGCCGGTTAGCGTGTGGGCATGCGGTACTGATGCCCTGTCTCCGAGCCGATCCCGCCGCCCTGCCGGCGCGGGTCCGTGTGCTCCCGGGCGTCCCGCATCCGGCCCGCCGTGTCCCGGCGGTGCCCTCCGGCCGTCCGGGCTCAGGTTCCGTCCACTCCGACCGCGGTTGTCTCAGCAGCGCGGTCCCCAGCACCCCGCCGACCGTCCCCGCACCGACGCCGCGATCGATCCGGTCGCCGGCCGAGTCGGCCGGTCGGCAGAACGAGGAGGTCCGGATGCCCGCCAGGCGCAACCCGAAGAAGTCCCGTACGTCCCAGCCCGCGCCGACCGTCGCGGACCTGACGCCGGCCGATCTCGACCGGCTGGCGGTCGCGCCGGTCGTCCCACCGCTGCCGGGCACCGCCGTTTCGCCGCCCCGGCCGGACAGGCCGGCCGCCGCGCCGGTCACCCGAGGACGGTCGGCGGCCGGGCGAGGCGACCAGCGGTCTGCCCAGCCCCGCCGGTACGCGTTCCGGCGCAGCTGACGCGGCCGCGGGCAGCACCCGCTCCGCCGCGCCGGCCAGCGACTCCGGCTTCCGCTGAACCAGCTCCGCGCCGGGCGGTGGCGACCGCCACCGCCCGGCGCGGTCAGCCGATCAGGGGGCGGAAGGTCCCGAGGAGGACGCTGGCCGTGAGGGCGGCGCCGGCCAGCGCCGCGGCGCCGGCGATCAGGAGCGTGTCGGCGGCGCCGAAGTGCTGACGGCGGGCCACCGTCCGCGGCGTGGCGGCGTCGAAGCCCCGGGCGTCCATCGCCACCGCCAGCCGGGTGCCCCGGCGGATCGCACCTACCAGCAGCGTGAAGGCGGTCGAGACGAACAGCCGCAGCCGGGCCACCGGATGCCGGCCGGCGTCGACGCCGCGGGCCCGCCGGGCCATGCTGATCATCTGCCACTCCTGGCCGAGCAGCGGCACCAGCCGGAACGCGGCCAGTGCGCCGTACGCGAACCGGGCCGGCGCCTTCGCGTTCTGCACCAGCGCGTCGGCCAGGTCGGTGGGGTCCGTGGTCGCGAAGACGATCACCCCGGGCAGCGCCACCGCGAACATGCGCAGCACCAGCCCGAGCGCGGTGAGCAGGACACCGGTCGTCACCACGACCGGCCCCGCGTCCGCGAGCACCCGGCCGGAGCGGTCCGCGGCGAAGAGCACCAGCGTGGCGAGGATGCCGACCGCACCCAGCAGCAGCGGCCACGCCCGCCGGGCGAGCACGCCCAGACGTACCCCGAACAGCGGCAGCACGGCCAGCTCTACGGCGATGGCGATGGCCGGCGCCACCGGGTCGAGGGTCGCGATCAGGACGATCGAGAAGACCAGCGCCGCCGCGAGCTTCGCCACCGGGTTGCGCCGGGCGAGCGGGGCGTCCGGCCGGGCGACGGGTTCGAGACCGATCACGGCGCGCGCTCCAGCCGTACCCGCCGGTCGGCGAGCGCGGCGACGAACTCCGCGTCGTGGGTCACCGTCACCAGCCCGTGCCCCGCGTCACGCAGCTCGGCGAACAGGTCCACCAGCTCCAGCCAGGTCCGCCGGTCCTGGCCGAACGTGGGCTCGTCGCAGACGAGCAGGCGGGGCGCGGTGGCCAGGGCGGTCGCGACGCTCAGCCGCCGCGCCTCGCCACCGGACAGGGTGTACGGGTTGGCGCCGGCGAGCGCCGCCAGCCGTAGCCGGTCCAGCAGTGCGTCGACCGTGCCGCGGACCTCGGGCTCGGGCCGACCGACGCGGCGTGGGCCCAGCGCCAGCTCGTCGAAGACCGTGTTCGTGAGGAACTGGTGCTCGGGGTCCTGGAAGACCGAGCCGATCCTGCCGGCCAGCGCCGGGGCGCGCCAGCGGTGCGGGGGAGTGCGGGTGTCGCCACCGGCCAGCTCGGCGGTCGCGGCCACCCGGCCCGTTCCGGGGGTGAGCAGCCCGCCCAGCAGCAGGGCCAGGGTGGACTTGCCGGCGCCGTTGGGTCCGAGGACGGCGAGCGCCTCGCCGGCGCGTACCGTCAGGTCGACCGCGCCCAGCCGGGGCGGCAGGCCGAGCCCTTCGGCGCTGAGCAGCGCGTCGCCGGCCGGGGCGGTGGCCCGCCGGGGCGGCACCGGACGCCCGGGCACCCAGACCCCGTCGGCGGCGAGCGCCTCGCCCTGGGCGGCGAAGACCGCCTCCGGCGTGCCGTCGGCCCGGACGCCGCCGCCGGGCGCCAGCACGACCACCCGGTCGACCAGGGGCAGCGCCTCGGTCACCCGGTGCTCGACGAGGATCAGGGTGGTGTCGGCGTCCAGCGCCCGGGCGATCGCGTCCCGGACCAGCGTCGCCCCGGCCGGGTCGAGGTTCGCGGTGGGCTCGTCGAGCAGCAGCAGGCCCGGCCACAGGGCGAGCACCCCGGCGAGGGCGAGGCGCTGCTGCTCGCCGCCGGAGAGGGCGGCGGTGGGGCGGTCCCGGTGGTACGGGAAGCCGACCCGGCCCAGGGCCTCGTCCACCCGGGGCCAGATGTCCTCGGCGGGCACCCCGCGGTTCTCCAGCCCGAAGGCGACGTCGTCGCCGGAGCGGGCCATCACCAGTTGGGTCTCCGGGTCCTGGAAGACCAGCCCGACCCGCTCCCGGGCCTTGCGCGGGTCGAGGCCGTCGATCTCGACGGTGCCCTCCTGCTCACCGGAGTCGTCGGGCAGCAGCCCGGCCAGCGCCGCGAGCAGCGTGCTCTTGCCGGCACCGGACGGCCCGAGCAGCAGCACCCGTTCCCCGTGCCCGATACGCAGGTCGAGGTCGCGCAGCGCCCACCGTTTCCGGCCGGCGTGCCGCCACCCGAACCCCCGCAGCCTGACCTCGCTCACCGCGCCGGCCCCCCGCCCCACCCCACCCCGTTGATCATGAAATTGTCCCCGTGACACGCCGTGCCACGGGGCGACAACTTCATGATCAACACGGGTGCGGGGGTCAGACCGTCGCGCGTTCGCGGCCGGCGGGGAAGCGGTCCAGGACGCCCGTGTCGGCCAGGGCGCGGGTCAGGTACCAGGCCCCGGCACCGGCGACCACCGTGGCGCTGACCACCGTGAGCAGCGCGTACGGGATGCGGTAGCTGGCCAGCGCGTACTCGTGGTTCCAGACGAAGAAGTCGAACAGCGCCGCGCCGAGGCCGGTCAGCGCGCCCGCCAGCACCGCCGTGGGCAGCCGGAAGGAGCGGTAGCGGAACGCGGCGAAGGCCAACTCCGCTCCGAGCCCCTGGAGCAGGCCCTGGACGATGGTGACGCCGCCCCATTCGGAGCCCAGCAGCGCGGAGACGGTCGCGGCCACCGCCTCGCAGAACAGCGCCGCGCCGGGCTTGCGGATCACCAGGCCGCCGAGGACCGCCGGGATCAGCCAGACGCCGTACATGATCGCCTGGCCCGCCGGGAAGAAGGCGAACGCCGGGTCGACGGCCCGCCAGAGCAGGCCCCAGGCCCAGAAGATGACGCCGAAGGCGACGGCGATGACGGCGGCCACGATCACGTCGACCGTGCGCCATCGGGTGGTGGTGGGTTGGGTCATCGAATCCTCCCAGTCCTTGTGCTGTGCCGCGGCGGTTGCCGCGGGTCGCCGAACCAGGAGAAGACGCACGCCGCGCCCGGTGTGCCCGGACGGCGGCGCGGCTGTGAGGTCGACCGAACTCCCTGCGCTGGCATTACCCAGATCAGGTTCGAGGGTCTGCGGGCGGTGCCCGCACTCTCAGCGCTGTGCGCTCCCCTGTCGGATGTGAAGTTGTCCCATGACGCTAACACCTTTGAAGATCACCAGGCAAAGTGATCTACGCGCAGGTCAGCGCGGGCGTCCCGGCCGGTGGACCGGGGACCGGTGGCGTCCGCCCGGGCTGGGTAGGCTGCCGATCATGCGGATCGACGCCCGGGGCCTCACGTTCGACGTACGCGCCGGTGGGCCGGAGGGCGGTCCGCCCGTGCTCCTGCTGCACGGGTTCCCGCAGCACAGCGGGGAGTGGGCCGACGTGCTGCCGGCCCTGCACGCCGCCGGCCTGCGCACCTACGCGCTCGACCAGCGCGGCTACTCGCCCGGCGCCCGCCCGGCGGCGGTCGAGGCGTACCGGCTGGGAGAGCTGGTCGCCGACGCGGTGGCGGTGCTGGACGCCCTCGGCGTCGACGCGGCACACGTGGTCGGGCACGACTGGGGAGCGGTCGTCGGCTGGGCCCTCGCGGCGGCGCACCCCGATCGGGTACGCACGCTGACCGCGGTCTCCGTGCCGCACCCCGCCGCCATGGCGCACGCCCTCGCGAACGACCCGCAGCAGAAGGCGCGCTCGGCGTACATGCTGCTGTTCCGGCAGACCGGCAAGGCGGAGACGGCGCTGCTGGCGCTGAAGGCGGCCGGGCTGCGCCGGATGCTCTCCGGGGTCGGCGACGCCGACCGGGTGGCCGCGTACGCCGAGCCGATGCGTGCCCCCGGCGCGCTCACCGCGGCCTTGAACTGGTACCGGGCGATGTCCCGCGGTGACCTGGCGGCCGTCGGGCCGGTGCCGGTGCCGACGACGTACGTCTGGAGCGACCGGGACGTCGCGATCGGCCGCACCGCCGCCGCGGCCTGCGCGGCGCACGTGACCGGCGATTACCGGTTCGTCGAGTTGACCGGCGTGAGCCACTGGATTCCCGACGCGGCGCCCGCGCCGCTGGTCGAGGCGATCCTGGCCCGCGCCGGCTGAGGGGTGCCGGCCGCGCCGGCGGTTGGAGGATGTCGCCGCGCCGGCGGTTGGAGGATGTCGCCGCGCCGGCGGCCGAGGTGAGGGAGACGGAGATGGACGGCGGAGACGTGACCCCTAGCGCCGAGGACTTCCTGGCGGTGGTGACCGCGACCATGCAGCGTGTCGCGGCGAGCCAGCGGGAGGCGGTGGGCCGGGCCGCCGACCTGATCGCCGACGCGCTGCGCGCCGACGGGGTGGTGCACGCGTTCGGCACGGGTCACTCGGAGGCGCTGGCGATGGAGATCGCCGGCCGGGCCGGCGGTCTGGTGCCGACGAACCGGATCGCGCTGCGAGATCTCGTCCTCGTCGGCGGTGAGTCGCCGGACCTGCTCGGTCCCCGCCTGGAGCGGGACCCGTCGGTCGCGCACCGGCTGTACGACCTGGCGCCGGTCCGCCCGGCGGACATCTTCGTGCTGGCCTCCAACTCCGGCGTCAACGGGGCGATGGTCGAGTTCGCCTCGCTGGTCCGGGACAGGGGGCACCGGCTGATCGCCATCACCTCGGCCGACCACTCGGGACGGATGGCCTCGCGCCACCCGTCGGGGCGCAAGCTCGCCGACTTCGCCGACGTGGTGCTCGACAACGGCGCCCCGTACGGTGACGCGACCCTGCCGCTGCCCGGCGGCGGCGCCGTGGGGGCGGTGTCGTCGATCACCGCGGCCCTGCTGGCCCAGCAGATCACGGTCGAGGTGGTGGCCCGGCTGCTCGCCGCCGGGGAGCGGCCACCGGTCTACCTGTCGGCGAACATCGCCGGCGGCGACGCGCACAACGACGAGTTCGAGGCCCGGTACGCCGGCCGCATCCGCCGCGGCGCCTGAGCTGTCAGGAAGGGGCCCTTCTCGACGCCTCCGGTAGCGGAGGGGCCTTGTTGACACGGCGGCGGCGGTCGGCCGGCGTGCCCGCCGCTTGCCGTGAGCCGGTTTCGCGGCCCGCGCGGCGGGGCATCTGCGTTCCTGCTGACGGGGTGGGCTCCGTCGGGCGTACTCGACCGGAGGTAGGGCGCGTGTCCAAGGAGACCGAGAAGCAGCGCTGGCAGCGCAACTTCGCCGACCTGCTCCAGGAACTGCGGGTCGCACAGACGGGTGTGCAGATCCTCTTCGCCTTCCTGCTCACCCTGCCGTTCAGCGCCGGGTTCAGCCGGACGACGCCCTTCCAGAAGGACGTCTACATCGTCGCGCTGCTGGCCGCGGCCGGCGCCACCGCGATGATCATTTCGCCGGTCGCCTTCCACCGGGCCCTGTTCCGGCAGGGACGGAAGCCGGAACTGGTCCGCTTCGCGCACCGGATGGCCACGGGTGGGCTGGCGTTCATGCTGGTCTCGATGGTCTCCGCGGTGCTGCTGATCACCGACTTCGTTCTCGACCGGCCGATCGCCTTCGTGCTCAGTGCGGTCACCGGCCTCTGGTTCCTGGGCTTCTGGGCCGGCCTGCCGTTCGCCCGCCGCAACTGGGGCGAGGACGATCTGGACGACGATGACGACACCCCCGCGCCGTACGAGAGCTCGGCTCCGGCGGAACCGGTCAGTCGATCTTCATCGAGAGCTACCACTGGGTAACACCCGGGGGTAGCGTGGCAGGTGTCGAGCACGTCGACGCATCCGGACCGAGGTTCGAGGAGGCAGCCGTGACCACGACGCAGGACAGCCGGTCCGCACCCGACGGTGCCGAGCCCGATCCGGCCACCACCCCCGGCACCGCCGGCCCGCTGCCCACCGAGGCCGGTCAGGTCTCCGAGAAGGAGGCGCGCCAGGTCGCCGAGGCCGCCCGCGAGTCCTCCTGGGACCGTCCGAGCTTCGGCAAGGAGCTCTTCCTCGGCCGGTTCCGCCTCGACCTGATCAACCCGTGGCCCCGCCCGGCGCCGGAGGACGTCGCCCGGGCCGACGAGTTCCTCGGCCGGTTCCGCGACTACCTCGCGTCCGAGGTGGACGGTGCGGCCATCGAGCGGGACGCGGCCATCCCCGACGAGGTGTTCCAGGGGCTGGCCCGGCTCGGCGCGTTCGGCATGAAGATCGACCCGTCGTACGGCGGGCTGGGCCTGAGCAACCTGCACTACTGCCGCGCGCTGATGCTGGCCGGCTCGATCAACCCGGCGATCGGCGCGCTGCTCTCCGCGCACCAGTCGATCGGCGTGCCGCAGCCGTTGAAGATGTTCGGCACCGCCGAGCAGAAACAGCGCTTCCTGCCCCGGCTCGCCGCCGGCGAGGTGTCCGCGTTCCTGCTCACCGAGCCGGACGTCGGCAGCGACCCGGCCCGGCTGGCCACCACCGCCGAGCCGACCCCGGACGGCACCGGCTACCGGCTCAACGGCGTCAAGCTCTGGGCCACCAACGGCACCGTCGCCACCCTGCTGGTGGTGATGGCCCGCGTACCGGCCGGCGAGGGCCGGCGCGGCGGAATCACCGCGTTCGTCGTCGAGAGCGACTCCGAGGGGATCACCGTGGAACGGCGCAACGCCTTCCTCGGCCTGCGCGGCCTGGAGAACAGCCTCACCCGCTTCCACGACGTCTTCGTGCCGAAGGAGAACGTGATCGGCGGTGAGGGCAAGGGCCTGAAGATCGCGCTGACCACGCTGAACACCGGCCGGCTCTCGCTGCCCGCGATGTGTGTCGGCGCGGGCAAGTGGGCGTTGAACGTCGCCCGGGAGTGGGCGGCCGAGCGGGTCCAGTGGGGCCGACCGGTCGGCGAGCACGAGGCGGTGGCGCAGAAGCTGGCCTTCATCGCCGCGACCACGTACGGCATGGAGACCATGCTCGACCTGTGCTGCCTGCTGGCCGACGACGACCGCAACGACATCCGCATCGAGGCCGCGTTGGTCAAGCTCTACGCGAGCGAGATGGCCTGGCGGGTCGCCGACGAGCTGATCCAGATCCGCGGCGGGCGCGGCTACGAGACGGCCGAGTCCCTCGCGGCCCGGGGCGAGCGCCCGGCCGCCGTCGAGCAGATCCTGCGGGACCTGCGGATCAACCGCATCTTCGAGGGCTCGACCGAGATCATGCACCTGCTGATCGCCCGGGAGGCGGTCGACGCGCACCTGTCGGTGGCCGGCGACATCATCGACCCGGACGCCGGGCTCGGCCGCAAGGCCCGCGCCGGCGCGCGGGCCGGGGTCTTCTACGCGAAGTGGCTGCCGACCCTCGCGGTGGGTCGGGGGCAGGCGCCCCGGGGGTACGCCGAGTTCGGCCCGCTCGCCGGTCACCTCCGCCAGGTGGAACGCTTCTCGCGCAAGCTGGCCCGGTCGACGTTCTACGCCATGTCCCGGTGGCAGGGGAAGATGGAGCGCAAGCAGGCGTTCCTCGGCCGGGTGGTGGACATCGGCGCGGAGCTGTTCGCGATGGCGGCCGTCTGTGTCCGGGCGGCGGCCGAGCGGGACACGCACCCGGAGAACGTCGAGCTGGCCGACCTCTTCTGCCGGCAGGCCCGGGTCCGGGTGGACGCGCTCTTCACCGCGCTGTGGGACAACACGGACTCGGTCGACACGGCGGCGGCCAAGCGGATCCTCGCCGGCCGCTACGCCAGCCTGGAGGAGGGCGTGCTGACGCCGCCGGCCGACCTGCCCTGGGTCGCCCGATGGTCACCCGGCCCGTCCACCGCCACCGACGCCCGTCGCCGGATCCCGCGCCCGGACCGACCGGCTTGATCGACGCGGGATCCCGCAGGTCGCGGTGTGCCAGGCGGTCCGACACCGCGACCTGTGGCCTCTCGTTCTCGATCACGACCTGGCCGGCCGGGCCGGGGCGGGCCGGATCTGGCCGGGGCGGGGCGCCGGATCGGTCAGCGGGCGACGGCCCAGGCCAGCACCGCCGCCAGGATCAGGCCGTTCAGCACGGCCAGTCCGAGGTACGCCGCCGGCGGGATCCGCCGCCCCTGCCGGACGAAGCGGAGCAGGACCGCGGCGTAGCCGAGCAGCAGCACGGCGATCACGACCAGGAAGTAGAACACCCGACGACCTTAACGGCCGCACCCGACCGGTCGGGCAGGCTGTCCCGGTGCCGTGGCCGGCACCCCGGCCGTCCGCCGGCCGGGGTACCGCGTCAGCGGCTGGCCCGTACGCCGAGCTGGCGCAGCTCGAGCGCCGCCAGCGCCTCGACGGTGTCGTCGTCGCCGCGCCGCCACGCCTCCGCCACGTCGGGCGCGATCCGGGTCAACCGGCCGAGCGGCTGGGTGGCCAGCGCCCGCAGGGCGAGCAGGTCGCGGCCGGCGGGCGCGGCGGCCAGCCGGGCAGCGGCGCCGGCACGGCGCATCCACCGCACCCGCAGCGGAAGCCAGCCCAGCAGCACCACGCCGAGCGGGAACACCAGCACGGCGACGGTGAGGGCCAGGGCCAGCTGGTCGACCAGTTCCTGCTGGTCGCGGCCGGCCTCGGCGAGGGACCGCGCCGCCCCGGCGGCCCGCTCGAACGGCGCGGTGAGCTCGTCCCCGACCAGCGGGACCCGGCCGACCTTGCCGCCGGCCTCGGCCAGGTTGTCGGCCAGGCCGCCACCGGCCCCCTCCAGCTTCTGCCCGGGTACGGCGAGCTTCTGCACCAGGTCGTGCAGCCACAGCGCGCCGCGCACCGACGCGTACACCCAGGCGACGACGAGCAGGTCGGTGAGGAACTGGCGGGCGGCGGTCACAAAGCGATCGGCGTAGATCTTCACGCCGGACAGCGTCGCACGCCGGCGCGGCCGGGGCACCCCGTGCGGACAGGTGTCAGGACGGGGCCCGTGGACAACGCCCGGCGGTGAACCGGGGACCCTTACACGCTCTCGCCGGCGTGGCTCACCGCGTCGGCCACGATGTGCGCGACGTGCTCGTCCACCAGCGCGTACGCGATCTCGCGCCCGCGCCGGGAACCCCGGACCACGCCGGCCCCGCGCAACACCCGCAGGTGCTGGGAGACCAGCGGCTGCGGTGCGCCGAGCTTGTCGACCAACTCGTGCACGCACCGCTCGCCCGCGGCGAGCTCGCTGACGATGGCCAGCCGGATCGGCGCGGACAGGGCGCGCAACAGCTCGCTCGCCCCCTCGAAGGCGTCGTAGCCGGACCCGCTGCTCACCGGGTAACGGTAACCAATGTCACGCGCGGGCCGCTGCTCAGGACCGGTCCAGGACGACCTCGTGCGGCTCGGCGGCCGGTGCGGCGGGCGGGGTGACCCGGCGTCGGCGCAGCGTACGCCAGCCGGCGCCGCCGAGCGCCACCAGGGCGAACGAGGCGATCGCCATCAGCACCACCGACGCGCCGGGGGCGGTGTCGGCGTTGGCGGCCACGTAGACGCCGGCACCGGCGGCGAAGAGGCCGAGCGCCATGGCCGCCGTCATCGTGCTGCGGAAGCCGCGGGTCACCTGCTGCGCGGCGGCGACCGGCACCACCATCAGCGCGCTGATCAGCAGGACGCCGACGGCGCGCATCGCGATCGTCACGGTGACCGCGGTGGCGACCGCGAGAAGCAGGTTGAGCGTACGGACGGGCAGTCCGGAGACCCGGGCGTACTCCTCGTCGTGGCAGATCGCGAACAGCGCCGGGCGCAGCGCCAGCATGGTCACCAGGATCGCCGCGCCGAGCACGGCGATGGTCACCAGGTCCGCGGGCTTGATGGTGGACAGCGAGCCGAAGAGGTACGCGTTGAGGCTCGCGCTGGTGCTGTCGGAGAGCCCGACGAGCATCACGCCGCCGGCGATGCCGCCGTAGAAGAGCAGGGCCAGGGCCAGGTCGCCGGAGGTGCGGCCCCGGGCCCGGACCAGCTCGATGGTGATCGCGCCGAGGCTCGCCACGATCACCGCCACCAGTACCGGCGAGCGGTTGAGCAGCAGGCCCGCGCCGACGCCGGTCAGTGCCACGTGCCCGACCCCGTCGCCGATCAGCGCCAGCCGCCGCTGCACGAGGTAGATGCCGAGCGCCGGAGCGGCCAGGCCGATGACCAGCGCACCGATCAGGGCCCGCTGCATGTACGGGTACTGGAAGAGTTCCATGCTCAGCTGCTCCAGAGCCCGGCGGGCTCGTCGGGACCGTGCGGGTGCACGTGGTCGTGGTCGGGGTCGGCGTGGTGGCCGGCGGGCTCGGGCACCGGCCCGTCGTGGGCGATCCCGCCGGCGTGCACGACGACGGCCCGGGAGATCAGCGGGCGTAGCGGCCCCAGCTCGTGCGCGACCAGCAGTACCGTGCCGCCGCCGGCGACGAAGTCGGTCAGCGCCCCGGCGAACGCCTCCTGGCTGGTGGCGTCGACCCCGGCGGTCGGCTCGTCGAGGACGAGCAGCTCCGGTTCGCCGGCCAGCGCCCGGGCGATCAGCGTCCGCTGCTGCTGCCCGCCGGAGAGGGTGGCGACCGGGTCACCGGCCCGGTCGGCGAGGCCGACCGAGGCCAGCGCGGCCGCCACCGCTGCCCGGTCGGCGCGGCCGGGCGGGCGCAGCACCCCGCGGCGGGCCAGCCGGCCGGAGGCCACCACCTCGCGGACGGTGGCCGGTACGCCGCCGCCGGCGCCGAGGCGCTGCGGGACGTACCCGATGCGGTGCCACTGCCGGAACCGGCGCAGCGGCTGGCCGAAGAGGGTGACCGACCCGGCGCCGAGCGGGACCAGCCCGAGCGCGGCGCGGATCAGCGTGGACTTGCCGGAGCCGTTGGCGCCGAGCACGGCGACCACCTCGCCGGCGGACACGGTCAGGGAGACGTCGCGCAGCACGGCGCGGCCTTCGTAGCCGACCGCCGCATGCGTGATGGCGATGACCGGTGCGGTCACGAGCAGCCCAGGGCCGTGCGCAGGGTCGTCAGGTTGGTGCGCATGACCGAAAAGTAGTCCCCGCCGGTGTCGCCGGGCAGGCCCTCCAGCGGGTCCAGCACGGCGGTCTTCGCGCCGACCTCGCCGGCGATGGTCTCGGCGACCTTCGGGCTGACCAGCGTCTCGAAGAAGATCGTCGTGGCCTGGTGCTCGCGGGCTTCCTGGGCGACCTCGGCCAGCCGTCGCGGTGACGGTTCGGTCTCCGGGCTCAGGCCGGTCATGCCGACCTGCTCCAGCCGGTAGCGCTCGGCCAGGTAGCCGAACGCGGTGTGGCTGACCACGATCTCCCGCCGCTGGCAGTTCTCGAGGCCGGCGGCGAACTCGGCGTCGAGCTTCTCCAGTTCGCCGCGGAGGGCCGTCGCGCGGGCGGTGTAGTCGGCGGCGCGGTCCGGGTCGGCCTCCCCGAGCCGCTCGGCGAGCCGGTCGCCGACCGCCGCGAGCCGGGTTGGGTCCAGCCACAGGTGCGGGTCCCTGCCGCCGGTCCCCGCCGCCTGCTGCCCGCCCTCGCCCTCGTGCTCGTGCCCGCCGGCGGAGGCGTCCAGCAGCGGCGCGACGGTGGTCACGTCGAAGGCCCGGTCGGCGGCGTTCTGCTCCACCGCCTCGTCGACCTGCGGCTGGAAGCCCTTCAGGTAGACGACCAGCTCCGCCTGCGCCACCTCGCCGACCTGGCTCGGGTTGAGCTCGACGTCGTGCGGCTCGGCGCCGGGCTTGACCAGGTTGCTGACCGTCACCGCGGCACCGCCGACCCGCTCGGCGAGGAACTGGAGCGGGTAGAACGCGGCGACGACGTCGACGCGCTGCGGGTCCGCACCGGTCTGACCGCCGGAACAGGCGGTGGCGCCGCCCAGCGCGAGCAGGGCGGTGGTGGCGGCGGCCACGGTACGCGCGACGGAGCGGTTGTTCATGAAGTCAACTGTCCGCGCCAACGATAATGATTGTCAAAAACGCATAAGTGCATGTCAGAGCAGCTTGACCAGACCGGCCGTGACCAGCAGCGTCAGCATCAGCAGCCGGATCACCCGGGTCTGCGGCGCCTGGACCGCCCACGTGGTGACCAGGAGCGCGGCCACGCCCGCCGCCAGGGCCAGCGTGAGCAGCCCGCCGAGCACGCCCGGGGTGAAGAAGGCGACCAGCACCAGCACCAGGGTGACCAGGAAGACCGTCGTCGGGTTCGCCCGGGCCAGCCGGGTCGCCATCGGGCTCTGCGTACGCTGCATCCCACAGACTCTACGAGGAGGAACCCCGTGCTGGTGACCAACCGGTTCGTGGTCGAGGTCGATGTCGCCGACGACTTCACCGCGCGGGCGCACGCCGCGCTCGCCGCGCTCGCCGCCCGCCCCGGGTATCTGCGCGGGCAACTCGCGCGGTCGCTGGACGACCCGCGGCACTGGTGCCTGCTCACCGAGTGGGAGTCGGTCGGCACCTACCGGCGGGCGCTCGGCGACTTCGACGTCAAGGTCACCGCGATCCCGTTGCTCGCCGAGTCGCTCGACGAGCCGTCCGCGTACGAGGCGCTCGCCACCGCCGCGCCCGGCGGTGAGGTGGTCGTGGCCGCGAGCGATCGGGCCGCCGGTCCTTACCGCTGAGCCGGTACGCACTACATTGATCTCATGACCGCTCCCGGACCGGCCGCCTCCTCGCCGTACCCCCCGGTGCCCGGCCAGGCCGGCGGCGCGCCACCGCCCGCCGTGCCCGGCCAGCCCCCGGAGCCGGGCGTCCCCGCCCCGCCGGCCGGCCCGGGAGTGGCGCCGCCCTTCGCGGCGCCCCCGACCGAGGGCCGCAACACCCGGCTCTGGCTGGGCCTCGGCGCCGGCGCGCTCGCCCTGCTGCTCTGCTGCGGTGGCGGCGGGGCGGCGGTGATCGGGCTCGCGGTGACCGGTGTGCAGGCGATCGAGGAGCAGGGCCGGGCCGTCTCCACCGACTACTACCGCGCCCTGGTGGAACGCCGGTACGGCGCGGCCTACGACCAGCTCTGCGACTCGGCGCAGCGGCGCGAGTCGCGGCGGGAGTTCGAGCGGCGCGTCGCCGACGAGCCGCGGATCGCGTCGTTCCGGGTCGGCGACGTCGACCCGAACACGCTGACCGTGCCGGTCGACGTCACGTTCACCGGCGGCGACCGCGAACGCCAGCAGGTCAACCTCGAACAGGACCGGCAGACCGGCGAACTGGAGGTGTGCGGGGTCAACTGACCCGCCACCGGTATTCTGCTGGGCTCGGGAGGCCGCCGGCCGTACCGTTGTCCCGAACTGATTGATCCATCCCCGGTCCCCGCCGGCCGCCAGCCGGCGTAGGAGGAAACATGCCAGCCGACCGTATCGACGCCGTTGTCAGCCTCGCCAAGCGCCGGGGCTTCGTCTTCCCCTCCAGTGAGATCTACGGGGGCACCCGCTCGGCGTGGGACTACGGTCCGCTCGGCGTGGAGCTGAAGGAGAACGTCCGCCGGCAGTGGTGGCGGACGATGGTCCAGCAGCGTGACGACGTGGTGGGCCTCGACTCCGCTGTCATCCTGGCCCGGGACGTCTGGGCCGCGTCCGGCCACCTGGACGCCTTCGTCGACCCGCTGACCGAGTGCCAGTCCTGCCACAAGCGGTTCCGGGCCGACCACCTCGAGGAGGCGTACGAGGCCAAGCACGGCCGCCCGCCGGCCTCGCTGACCGAGCTGAACTGCCCGAACTGCGGCAACAAGGGCACCTTCACCGAGCCGAAGATGTTCAACGGCCTGATGAAGACCTTCCTCGGCCCGGTGGAGAGCGACGAGGGCCTGCACTACCTGCGGCCGGAGACCGCGCAGGGCATCTTCGTCAACTACAAGAACGTCGAGACGGTGGCCCGCAAGAAGCCGCCGTTCGGCATCGCGCAGACCGGCAAGTCGTTCCGCAACGAGATCACCCCGGGCAACTTCATCTTCCGCACCCGGGAGTTCGAGCAGATGGAGATGGAGTTCTTCGTCGAGCCGGGCACCGACGAGGAGTGGCACGAGTACTGGCTCCAGGAGCGCTGGAACTGGTATGTCGACCTCGGCCTCACCGAGTCCAACCTGCGCCTGTACGAGCACCCGAAGGAGAAGCTCTCCCACTACTCGAAGCGCACGGTCGACATCGAGTACCGGTTCCAGTTCGGCGGCACCGAGTTCGCCGAGCTGGAGGGTGTCGCCAACCGCACCGACTTCGACCTGTCCACGCACAGCAAGCACTCCGGCGTCGACCTGTCGTACTTCGACCAGAGCAAGCAGGAGCGCTGGGTCCCGTACGTCATCGAGCCGGCCGCCGGCCTCACCCGCGCGGTGCTGGCGTTCCTGCTGGAGGCGTACGACGAGGACGAGGCGCCGAACACCAAGGGCGGCGTCGACAAGCGCACCGTGATGCGTTTCGACCCGCGGCTCGCCCCGGTGAAGGTGGCGGTGCTGCCGCTGTCCCGCAACGAGGCGCTCTCGCCCAAGGCCCGGCAGCTCGCCGCCGACCTGCGCAAGCGTTGGATCGTGGAGTTCGACGACTCGCAGGCGATCGGCCGCCGCTACCGCCGGCAGGACGAGATCGGCACCCCGTTCTGCGTGACGGTGGACTTCGACACGCTCGACGACAACGCCGTGACCGTGCGGAACCGGGACACCATGGCCCAGGAGCGGATCGCGCTGGACCAGGTCGAGCGCTACCTCATGGAGCGCCTCCCCGGCTGCTGAGCTGCGAGTACGAGCCCCGACCGGCACCGGTCGGGGCCCGTACACTTGTCCGGTGACCGCGACGACCGTTCCTGCGCTGCGCCCGTTGACGATCGGGCGGCACCAGGTGTGGCCGCCGGTGGTGCTGGCGCCGATGGCGGGCATCACCAACGTGGGGTTCCGCCAGCTCTGCCGGGAGCAGGGTGGCGGCATCTACGTCTGCGAGATGATCACGACGGTCGCGCTGGTCGAGCGGAACCCGAAGACCCTGCGCATGATCGCCTTCGGTCCGGAGGAACGCCCGCGCAGCCTCCAGCTCTACGGCACCGACCCGGAGATCACGGCGGCCGCCGTGCGGATCGTCGTCGAGAAGGACCTCGCCGACCACATCGACCTGAACTTCGGCTGCCCGGTCCCCAAGGTCACCCGCAAGGGCGGCGGCTCCGCCCTGCCGTGGCGGCGTCGGCTCTTCGCGCGCCTGGTCAGGGCCGCGGTGGACGCCGCGTCGCCCGCCGGGGTGCCGGTCACCGTCAAGATGCGCAAGGGCATCGACGACGACCACCTGACGTACGTCGAGGCCGGCCTCGCCGCACAGGACGCGGGCGTCGCGGCGGTGGCCCTGCACGGGCGTACGGCGGCGCAGCGCTACTCCGGCACCGCGGACTGGGACGCGATCGCCACCTTGAAGGCGGCGCTCGACGTGCCGGTCCTCGGCAACGGCGACATCTGGGAGGCCGACGACGCGCTGCGGATGGTGGCGCACACCGGCGTCGACGGGGTCGTGGTGGGGCGTGGCTGCCTCGGCCGCCCGTGGCTCTTCGCCGACCTGGAGGCCGCGTTCAACGGGTCTCCGCGGCGGCGGCTGCCGACGCTGGGCGAGGTGGCGACGACGATGCGCCGGCACGCGGAACTGCTGGTCGAGCAGTTCACGGCCGGCGCCAGCAGCGCGACGCGGGGCGAGCGGGACGGCTGCACCGACTTCCGCAAGCACGTCGCCTGGTACCTGAAGGGCTTCCCGGTCGGCAGCGAGCTGCGCCGGTCGCTCGCCATGATCGACAGCCTGGCCCAGCTCGACGACCTGCTCGGCAAGCTCGACCCGGCGGCGCCGTTCCCGGTGGAGACCCTGGGCCAGCCGCGCGGCCGGACCAACTCGCCGGGCAAGGTCTTCCTGCCCGACGGTTGGCTGGCCAGCCGCGACGACGACACCGTCCCCGAGGGCGCCGAGCTGGACGCCTCCGGCGGCTGACCCTGCCCCCGCGCGTCCCCTCCGCGCTCCCGAGGTGCGGCAGGTTCGGGGAAGGTGCTGTCTCGGTCGGTGTTGGGGGGATGTCTTCGCTGATGTTGTCGTTTCCTCGGGGGAGGCGGGGGTGGGGATGGCGAACGGGCCGGCCCCTGGTGGGGGCCGGCCCGTTGGTGGGTGGTGCGGGTGTCAGTTGGTGGAGTAGCCGCGGGTGGCGATCCAGTCGGCGAGGGCGTCGGTGGTGATCCAGTACTCGGCGGTGTTCGGGTTCGCCGAGTCGGTGATCTTGACCTCGTGGCCGCTGTCGCGGTAGCCGGTCACGGAGATGTAGTGTCCGCCCTCGAAGGAGTGCAGGCCGCCGTCGACGTCGGTGGCGGTGCCGGCGATGTTGGCCACCACGGCCCGGCCGTCGTCGATGGTGCGCACGATGTCGGCGCGCAGCTTGTCGGTCTGCTTGTCGTCGGCGCGCGGCGAGCTGATCTCGACGCTGCGGTAGACGTCCTTACCGGTCTCCTTGTTCAGTACCGGGGTGATGTCGTTGATCGAGTTGGTGCCGGCCTCGGTGGTGCCCATCCGCTCGGCCATCGAGTCGACGTCGATGTCCTTGCCCTGCACGGACAGGGCGTTACGGGCCGCGGCCGGGCCGCAGTAGTAGAAGTTCGGCTGTGCCTGGTAGTCCACCCGCAGTTCCCGCTCGCCCTTGCGGTCGGCCTGCACGGCCGCCGGCTTGTCGGTGGTGGGGGCGGCGAACACGGCGGTCGCGGGGGCGGCCACCGCGCCGCCGGTGACGAGGACACCAGCGGTGGTCAGCACGGTCTTACGCAGCAGATCGGTACGCATGATCGAAGCCCTTTCACTCGGGGGTACACGCCACCGGCGAGGGGGATGCCGTGCGGCGCGGTCAGGAAAGGTGGATCAAGAAGGGACCAGCCCGGCCGGGGTGCTCCGGGGGTCCGGGGAGATGTAACCGTCGGGGGTCCCGGGTCATTCCCGGCGGCCGGCCACCCCGAGACGGGGGCGGGGCCAGGGTCCCGCGGTCACGACCATGTACAACGACCCGGCCCACCCACCCATTCCACGACCCGGGTGACCCCCACCACCCGACACCGCACCCCAAACCGGACAACCGCGCCCGGGATACCCGGCGGAAACCGCGCACCGGCCCGGGCCGGACCCGGGCTCGACATCCACGACATCGGGGTCTCCGGCACCCGGCCACCCCCGAAACGCAGGAACCGGACCCGGTCACGCACCAGTGACCGCCGCGTCCGCGGCCATGTCCGGGGTCAGCCGGACGCGGTCGTGCTCCCGGCGGTATCGGCCTCCGTACGCGGGGCGGGAACCGCGCCCGGCGACGCCGGCCAGGGGATCTCCGGGGAGCGGTGGAACCGGATGCCGGCCGCCGCCCAGCGGGGCCCGTGCCCGGCGAGGCGCTCGCGGAACGCCGCCCAGTCGTGCGTGGCCGGCGACGACCAGCCCAGCTCGGCGATCGCGGGCAGCCGGGGCAGGAGCATGAACTCGATCTCCGCGAGCGAGGTGACCGATTCGGTCCAGAGCGGGGCCTCCACGCCCAGCACCGCCTCCGCCGGCACGTCCGCCACATGCGTCGCCGGATCCCAGTCGTACGCTCGCCGCACGTCGATCAGGCCGGCCCAGTCGTGCCCGATCGGGGTGTCCGGGGCGTACTTCATGTCCACGTACGCGTGGTTCGCGGGGGAGAGGATCAGCCGCGCGCCCCGGCGGACCGCGTCGGCGGTGGCGGGATCCGCGCGATCGGTGCCCCACCACTGCAGCACCCGCCCCTCGACGTGGGCGGCCGGCGCGAGCTGGTGCCAGCCCAGCACGCGCTTCCCGAGCCCGGCGACGATCTGCTGCACCCGCTCGACGAACCCGGTGTACGCCGTCCCCTTCACCTTGAACGCCTCGTCGCCGCCCACGTGCAGCCACCGGCCGGGGGTGAGGGCGGCCACCTCGCGGAGCACGTCGGCGACGAAGTCGTACGTCCGCTCGTTGGCCGGGTCGACGTAGCTGAAGCCGACCTCGGTGCCGGTGTACGGCGGCGGCGCGACGCCGTCCGGCGCCAGCTCCGGGTATGCCGTGAGCGCGGCGTTGGTGTGCCCGGGCAGGTCGATCTCCGGTACGACGGTGATGTGCCGGTCGGCGGCGTACGCGACGATCCGCCGGTAGTCGTCCTGCGTGTACCAGCCGCCGCGGTTCCCGCCGACCGCCGTCGCCCCGCCGACCGTGGCCAGCCGGGGCCAGGCGTCCACCGCGATCCGCCAGCCCTGGTCGTCGGTGAGGTGCAGGTGCAGGTGGTTGAGCTTGTACCGGGCGAGGTGGTCGATGACCCGCAGCACGTCGTCGACCCCGAAGAAGTGGCGTGCCACGTCGAGCATCGCGCCCCGGTACGCGAAGCGGGGACGGTCGGTGATCGACCCGCCCGGCAGCGTCCAGGCGGCGGCGACCGGTCCGGTCCGCTCGATCGCGGCCGGGAGGAGCTGTCGCAGCGTCTGCGTGCCGTGGTGCAGCCCGGCCGGGGTGGCGGCGCCGATCCGGACCCCGGCGGGCGTGATGTCGAGCCGGTAGCCCTCGGGGCCCAGCCCCGGGTCGTCGTCGAGCACGAGCGCGATGTTCTCGGCCGGTTCGGGACGGGCCGCGTCGACGACCGGCAGCGGGTACCCGGTGGCCGGCCGGAGCAGGCCGGCGAGCCGTTCGGCGACGGCCCGCGCGGCGGGAACGGCGCTGACCCGGATCGCCGCGTCGGCGGGCAGCGTGAAGTCGTCGCCGGGCGCCGGGTGGACCTGCTCGGGGGCGGGCACCACGGCGTTCAGCCGGACCGGCGCCGACGCCAGCCGGGCGCCGGCCGCACGGGCGGCCAGCCGGGCCAGCTCGCCGGCCGCCGCCACCGCGGCCGGGACGGCCTGGCCCGCCGCCACGCGTTCGTCAGCCGGGGCGGGCTCGTCGGTCGGGAGGCCAGCGGGCTCCGCGACGGGCGCGACCGGCTCGGGCGCGGGCGCCGGCGAGGTGCCGGGTCGGGGCTCCGGCGGCTGCTGGGGCGTGGCGGCGGTGGGGGGCACGGGTACGGCTCCGAGGGGTGTATTCGCGGCGGTTATGGCAAAGGCAGGTTCAGGGATTGCGGTGCGTCAAGAGTACGAGGGAGGCGGCAATTGCGTGTTCGTGCGCATGGAAGCGTTCCCAACAACCCGCGCGAACGCGGATAGTCGTGATAGCTGTGCCGATTGTCACCGAACGGTCCCAGGCCACTCGATGTTCGCTTAACCTTCGCCCACCGATCGGCATGTGCCCCGGGATTACCGGTGACCGGCCCCGGGGTATGTGGCAGCTGAACCTTCGTTAAGTGTCAATTCCGGCGCGCGTGGGAGGCTCTGGTGGCAGCGCAAGAGACGGTCGATCACAAGTACGTCTACGACTTCGCCGAGGGCAACAAGGAGCAGAAGGACCTGCTCGGCGGCAAGGGCGCCAACCTTGCCGAGATGACCAACCTCGGCCTGCCGGTGCCGCCCGGCTTCACGATCACCACGGAGGCGTGCAAGGCGTACCTCGCCACCGGCGCCGAGCCGGCCGGGTTGGCCGGCCAGATCAGCGCCCATCTCGGCGGGCTGGAGCGGGCGATGGGCCGCAAGCTCGGCGACCCGCGCGACCCGCTGCTGGTCTCGGTACGCTCCGGCGCCAAGTTCTCGATGCCCGGCATGATGGAGACCGTCCTCAACGTCGGCCTCAACGACGACAGCGTGGTGGGCCTCAGCGCGCAGGCCGGCGGCAACGACCGCTTCGCCTGGGACTCCTACCGCCGGCTGATCCAGATGTTCGGCAAGACCGTCTGCGACGTGCCGGGCGACGAGTTCGAGCACGCCCTGGACGACGCCAAACGCGCCAAGGGCACGACCGACGACCTCGACCTGGACGCGGACGACCTGCGCGCCCTGGTGGACGCGTACAAGAAGATCTTCAGCACGCACACCGGCCGGGAGTTCCCCCAGGACCCCCGTGAGCAGCTCGACCTCGCCATCCGGGCGGTCTTCGAGTCGTGGAACGCCGAGCGTGCGATCATCTACCGCCGGCAGGAGCGGATCCCCGCCGACCTGGGCACCGCGGTCAACGTGGTCGCCATGGTCTTCGGCAACCTCGGGCCGGACTCCGGCACCGGCGTCGCCTTCACCCGCGACCCGGCCAGCGGCGCCCAGGGCATCTACGGCGACTACCTGGCCAACGCGCAGGGCGAGGACGTGGTCGCCGGCATCCGCAACACCGTCCCGCTGCAGGAGCTGGAGCGGATCGACAAGAAGTCCTACGACGAGCTGCTCGACTACATGGCCCGCCTCGAAGGGCACTACAAGGACCTCTGCGACATCGAGTTCACCATCGAGCGCGGCAAGCTCTGGATGCTCCAGACCCGGGTCGGCAAGCGCACCGCCGCGGCGGCGTTCGTCATCGCCGGGCAGCTCGTCGACGAGGGCCTGATCGACGTGGACGAGGCGCTGCACCGGGTCAACGGCGCCCAGCTCGCCCAGCTGATGTTCCCGCGTTTCAAGCTGGACCACGAGTTCAAGCCGGTCGCCAAGGGCATCGGCGCGTCACCGGGCGCGGCGGTCGGCAAGGTCGTCTTCACCTCCGCCCGGGCGGTGGAACTGGCCGGCGAGGGCGAGGCGGTGATCCTGGTCCGCCGGGAAACCAACCCCGACGACCTGAACGGCATGATCGCCGCGCAGGGCATCCTCACCTCGCGCGGCGGCAAGACCAGCCACGCCGCCGTGGTCGCCCGCGGCATGGGCAAGACCTGTGTCTCCGGCGCCGACGAGCTCGACGTCAACATTCCGGCGAAGCAGTTCACCGTGGCCGGGCAGACCGTCAACGAGGGCGACGTCATCTCCATCGACGGCACCACCGGCAGCGTCTACCTCGGCGAGGTGCCGGTCATGCCCTCCGAGGTGGTGCAGTACTTCGAGGGCGAGCTGGACCCGGAGCAGACCGACGACCCGCTAATGAAGGCCGTACACCGGATCATGACCCACGCCGACGCGCGACGGCGGCTGGCGGTCCGGACGAACGCCGACACCGGTCCGGACGCGGCGCGCGCCCGGCGCTTCGGCGCCCAGGGCATCGGCCTGTGCCGCACCGAGCACATGTTCCTCGGCGACCGCCGTGAGCTGGTCGAGCGGCTGATCCTCGCGGCCACCGACGCCGAGCGGCAGGACGCCCTCGCCGCGCTGCTGCCGCTGCAGCGGGAGGACTTCATCGAGATCTTCCGGGAGATGGACGGCCTGCCGGTCACCGTGCGGCTGATCGACCCGCCGCTGCACGAGTTCCTCCCTCCGCTGGAACAGCTCGCCGTCAACGTCGCGGTCGCGCAGGAGCGGGGCGAGGACGTGGCCAAGGAGGAGGCGCTGCTCGCCGCCGTCCGGCGGATGCACGAGGAGAACCCGATGCTCGGCCTGCGCGGCGTCCGGCTCGGCCTGGTCATTCCCGGGCTGTTCGCCATGCAGGTACGCGCGATCACCGAGGCCGCCGTCGAGGTCACCCGGGCCGGCGGGTCGGCCTGCCCGGAGATCATGGTCCCGCTGGTCGGTGCGGTGCAGGAGCTGGAGACGGTACGAGCCGAGGCCGAGAAGATCATCGCCGAGGTGGTCGGGGACAGCGGGGTCGAGGTGCTGATCGGCACGATGATCGAGGTGCCCCGCGCGGCGCTGACCGCCGGCCAGATCGCCGAGGCGGCCCAGTTCTTCTCCTTCGGCACCAACGACCTGACCCAGATGGGCTGGGGCTTCTCCCGGGACGACGTGGAGGGCGCCTTCTTCTGGCGCTACCTGGAGCTGGGCATCTTCGGCATCTCGCCGTTCGAGTCGATCGACCGCGACGGCGTGGGCCGGCTGGTGCGCATCGCCGCCGAGGAGGGCCGCGCGGCGCGGCCGGAGCTGAAGCTCGGTGTCTGCGGTGAGCACGGCGGTGACCCCGAGTCCGTGCACTTCTTCCACGAGGTGGGGCTGGACTACGTCTCCTGCTCACCGTTCCGGGTGCCGGTCGCCCGACTCGAGGCGGGCCGCGCCGCCGTGGAGACCACCGGGTCCGACAGCCGCTGACGAACGTCCGGCGGGCGACGGCGGGCGTGGCCCGGCCGTCGGGGAACCCACCCCGGGTTCCCCCGGCCCGTTACCGCACGGCCCGCCGCCGCTGCCGGTCAGCGGATCGGCGGGCGGCGCCAGGCGGTGCGGTGGGCGCTCCGGCGGGGCAGCGTCGTCGTCGGGGTGTGGTAGGCCGGCGGCGCGGCCGTGGCGGGCGCCGGGACGCGGGGCCGGGCGTCCAGTGCGGAGCCGGCCCGATCGGCCACCGCGCGCGCCTCGGCGTGCAGCCCTTCCAGGTCGTCCGTGCTGTCGGCGACCAGCGTGAGCAGGGCGTCCCGGCCGGCCCGGTAGGTGACGACCGCGCCGGCCGTGGTGCGGACCATCGCCTCCCGGAACTCACCCCGGCGCGCCGTGGCCGCCACCCGGCCGGCCACACCGTAGCCGGCCGCGGCGAGCGCCGCCAGGTGGACGGCGTCCGTGCCCGGCAGGTCGCTGCCGATGACCATGCCGTCGGTGCCGGACAGCACCGCGCCGGCCACCTCCGGACGGCGCCGTCGCAGGCGTAGCAACTCCGACTCCACCATCGTGTCGACGTCCACGTCTGTCCTCTCCGTACGGTGACCGTGCGCGTCGGGAACGTTACCGCCGGCCCACCTCCGGCCGCGACCCCGGTGACCGTCTGCGATCGGCCGGCAACTCCTGTCTGAACGGGGGTTGCGGCCGGTTCCGCCGGCTGTCGTGGGCGCGCCGCCGAGAGCGTTCGGGCGTAACCTGTCGGGATGAGCAGCGCCTGGGAGAGCCTGATCGTCGATGCCCGTGACCCCGCGCGGCTGGCCCGCTGGTGGGCCGAGGCGCTGGGTTACCAGGTCGTGACGGAGAAGCCGGGCGAGGTGGCGATCCGGCAGGCGCCCGACCGATTGCCCGGCATCGTCTTCGTGCCGGTGACGGGCGGCAAGGAGGGCAAGAACCGGCTGCACATCGACCTGCGTCCGGAGGACCAGGAGGCGGAGGTCGAGCGGCTGGTGGACATGGGCGCCCGGCACGTGGACGTCGGCCAGGGCGACGTGGGGTGGACGGTGCTCGCGGATCCGGAGGGCAACGAGTTCTGCGTCCTGCGGCAGCGTTCCGGGTGACCCGACCCGACCCGGACGAGCGGCGGTGGGTGGACGAGCCCCCGAAGGACACCGGGTACGGCCGGTCGGCGTACGAGCGGGACCGGGCCCGGGTGCTGCACTCGGCGGCGTTCCGGCGGCTGGCCGCCAAGACCCAGGTGCACACGGCCGGGACCGACGACTTCCTGCGCACCCGGTTGACGCACTCGCTCGAGGTCGCCCAGATCGCCCGGGAGATGGGCGCGCGGCTCGGCTGCGACCCGGACCTGGTCGACACCGCCGGGCTCGCCCACGACCTGGGGCACCCGCCGTTCGGGCACAACGGCGAGGACGCGCTGGACGTCCTCGCCGCGCCGTGCGGCGGCTTCGAGGGCAACGCCCAGACGCTGCGCGTCCTCACCCGCCTCGAGGCGAAGGTCATCGGACCGGACGGCGCCTCCGCCGGGCTGAACCTGACCCGGGCCGGGCTGGACGCGGTCAGCAAGTACCCGTGGCCCCGCCGGCCGGGTGACCGGAAGTTCGGCGTGTACGCCGACGACCGCCCGGTCTTCGACTGGCTGCGCGCCGGCGCCCCGGACCAGCGGCGCTGCCTGGAGGCGCAGGTGATGGACTGGGCCGACGACGTCGCGTACTCGGTGCACGACGTCGAGGACGGCATCCACGGCGGTTACCTGACCCTGCGCCCGCTGCTGCTGGACGCGGACGAGCGGGCGGCGCTCTGCGCCGACGTGGCCACGACGTACTCGGGCGAGTCTCCGGCGGACCTCGCGGAGGTGCTCGTCGACCTGCTCGCCGACCCGGTGCTCGCGCCCCTTGCCGGGTACGACGGCAGCCACCGGGCGCAGGCCGCCCTGAAGGCGACGACCAGTGTGCTGACCGGGCGTTTCGTCTCGGCGGCCGTGGCCGCCACCCAGGCCGGATTCGGCCCGGGCCCGCACCGCCGGTACGCCGCCGACCTGATCGTGCCGCGCGAGGTCCGCGCCCGGTGCGCACTGCTCAAGGGCATCGCCCTGCGGTACGTGATGCGCCGACCCGGCTCCGCCGAGCGCTACGAGCGCCAGCGCCGGATCCTCGCCGACCTGGTCGGCGCGCTGTCCGACCGGGCGCCCGACGCGCTGGACGCGGTGTTCGCCCCGCTGTGGCGGGCCGCGGCGGACGACGCGGCCCGGCTGCGGGTGGTTGTCGACCAGGTCGCGTCGCTGACCGACCCGGGGGCGGTGGACTGGCACGCCCGCCTGGTCGGCGGCACCCCGCCGGTGGGCGGAGTCAGCAACTTAGGCTAGCCTAAGTCGCATGACGGAGCGCCCGAAGAAGGTAACGTCCGCGCGGGTCGTCCGGACCGGGCGGCCCACCCCGCACGTCGTCCGGCTGGTGCTCGGCGGCGACGAGCTGGCCGGCCTGCCGGTGGGCGAGTTCACCGACCACTACATCAAGATCCTCTTCCCGGTGCCGGGCGTGGTCTACCCCGAGCCGATGGACCTGGCGGCGATCCGTCGTGACCTGCCGCCCGCGTACTGGCCGCGGCTGCGCGCGTACACCGTGCGGGCCTTCGATCCCCGCACCGGCGAGCTGACCGTGGACGTGGTGCACCACGGCGAGGAGGGCCTGGCCGGGCCGTGGGCGGCCGCGCTGCGCCCCGGCGACCCGGTGCGCTTCGTCGGCCCCGGCGGCGGGTACGCCCCGAGCCCGGACGCGGACTGGCACCTGCTGGTCGGCGACGAGAGCGCGCTGCCGGCGATCGCCGCCGCGCTCGAACGGCTGCCGGCCGGGGCGCCGGCCACCGTCGTCGTCGAGACCAGCGGCCCGGCCGAGGAGCAGCCCCTGCCCAGTCCCGGCGACGTGCGGCTGACCTGGCTGCACCGCGGTGACCGGCCGGTCGGGGAGGCGCTCGTCACGGCGGTCCGGGCCCTCGACTTCCCGCCCGGGGACGTGCACGCCTTCGTCCACGGCGAGGCGTCCTTCGTCAAGCAGTTGCGCCGGCTGCTGCGCGTCGAGCGGGGCATCCCGCGCGAACGGCTCTCCATCTCCGGCTACTGGCGGCGCGGCATGGACGACGAGGGCTGGCGGGCCAGCAAGCCGGACTGGAACCGTCAGGTCGAGGCCGAGGAGGCCACCGCGTACGTCGCCTGAGCCCGCGCCCACCCGCCCGCTGCCGCAGCCGGCACCGGGGACTCCCGCGGCCCGTCCGTCGATTTCGACCCTGCCGGGGCGGCCCGACCAGCAGGATGGGCTGGGGGTGGTCATGGGCGAGCAGGTGGAGCGGCGGCCCGCCGCCGAGGGCGTGGACCGGGTCGTGCTGGCGCTCGCGGTGGCGGGCGTCCTGGCCGTCGTGGCCTGGGGGATCCTCGCCCGGGAGTCGCTGGCCGCGTTCGGTGAGTCCGGGCTGAGCTGGGCCATCGACACGTTCGGCTGGTTCTTCGTCGTCGCCGCCGACGCCTTCCTGGTGCTCGCCGTGGTGCTGGCGCTGTCCCGGTTCGGCGCGATCCGGCTGGGTGCCGACTCCGACCAGCCCGAGTTCAGCACGCTGGCCTGGATCGCCATGATGTTCAGCGCCGGCATGGGCATCGGTCTGGTGTTCTTCGCCGTCGCCGAGCCGATCCAGCACTACGCCACGCCGCCACCGGCCACCGGCGTGCAGCCGCAGACCGGCGCGGCCGCCTCGGCCGCCATGCAGTTCACCCTGTTCCACTGGACGCTGCACCCGTGGGCGATCTACGCGGTCGTCGCGCTCGCGCTCGCGTACTCGACGTTCCGCAAGGGGCGGGAGAACCGGATCTCGGCCGTGTTCCGGCCGTTGCTCGGCGCGCACGCGGACGGCGCGGCCGGCCGGGTGATCGACCTGTTGGCGGTCTTCGCCACGGTCTTCGGCACCGCGACCAGCCTCGGTCTGGGCGCGCTCCAGGTCGCCGCCGGCCTGGACCTGGTCGCCGGGGTGCCGGACAGCAGGGCGGTGGAACTGGTGGTGATCGGCGCGCTGACCCTGGCCTTCGTCGTCTCGGCCTTCTCCGGGCTGCACCGGGGCATCAAGTGGCTGTCCACCACCAACGTCGTGCTGGCGGTCCTGCTGATGCTGTTCGTCTTCGTGGTCGGGCCGACGGTCTACACGCTGGAGGTGCTGCCCGCCTCGGTCGGCGACTACCTCAGCAACCTGATCTTCATGTCGACCCGTACCGGGGCGTTCTCCGACCCGTCCTGGCTGGGTTCGTGGACGATCTTCTACTGGGCGTGGTGGATCTCCTGGGCGCCGTTCGTCGGCACCTTCATCGCCCGCATCTCCCGTGGGCGCACGGTGCGGCAGTTCCTGGTCGGCGTGCTGCTGGTGCCCAGCGGGGCCAGCGCGATCTGGTTCGCGGTGCTGGGCGGCAGCGCGCTGCGTACCCAGGCCACCGGCACCCGCGACCTGGTGGCCGACACGGCGGCCGGCACCGAGCAGGCGCTGTTCGGGCTGCTCGACGCGCTGCCGCTGGCCGTCCTGACCAGCTGGCTGGCCATGGTGCTGGTGGCGCTCTACTTCGTCACCAGCGCGGACTCCGCCTCGCTGGTGCTGGGGTCGCTCACCTCCCGGGGTGCGCTGCGCCCGCACCGGGTGCTCGTGGTCAGCTGGGGCGTGCTGATCGGCGCGACCGCGGCGGCACTGCTGCTCGCCGGCGGCCTGGACGCGCTCCAGCAGGCGACGATCATGGTCGCGCTGCCGTTCGTGGTGGTGATGCTCGCCCTGGCCGCCGCGCTGGTCAAGGAGATGTCGCAGGATCCGGCGGTCCGCCCGGCGCCGCCCAGCAAACGGTACGGCCTGGCCGCCGCGGTCCGCGCGGCCCGCTCCTACGAGGAGGAGGACCCGCCGCCGGTCACCCGCTACCTGCGTCGCCGGCCCCGCTGAACGCCTCCGGTTGCAGATTTTCGCCGCACAGGTATTGAAGAGTGGCAAGAGTTGACATAGACATCAGTGCATGACTTTGCGAACGCGCCGGACCGGCGTGGTGGCCGCCGCCCTCGTTCTCGCCCTGCTCGCCGGCGGACCCGGCGCCGCGGCCGCACCGGCCGGTCCCGCGCCCCAACCGGGCGGCTACGCGCCCGAGCTGGCCGACGACACCGTGGCCCTGGCGAGCTTCCCGGCCTACACCCGGTTCAACGTCCCGAGCGAGGACGCCACCCGGGACCGGACCATCGAGAACGAGATCGCCGCGCTGGCCGACGCCACCCCGGCCGGGTCCTACATCCGGGGCGCGATGTTCAGCTGGACCTCGCCGGTGGTCGCCGAGGCGCTCGCCCGGGCGGCGGCCCGCGGCGTGGTCGTGCGGGTGGTGGTCGACCGGGAGGGCGCCGACAACGTCAACCTCGACCCGGGTAACGCCGCGATCGCCACCCTGCGCTCCGCCGGCCTCGACGACCTGGTGTTCTGCGGCAGCTCCGCGGCGTCCGTGGCCGGGTCGAGCGCCTGCGTGGCCAACCGGCGGTCGACCTCGATCAACCACAACAAGTTCTTCACGTTCTCCACGTCGGGTACCCGCAAGCGGGTCGTCCTGATCACCTCGCAGAACCTCACGTTCTCGCAGAACAACCTGTTCAACAACGCCGTGGTGGTGCACGAGGACTACGACCTGTACGACCACTTCACCCGGTACTTCAACCAGCTGCGGGCGGAGCGGAAGAACAACGACTTCTACTCGGCGCCGGACGGCTACTACAAGTCGCCCGGCACCGCGGTCACCGTCTACCACTCACCGCGCGCCAGCGGCGACACGGTCCGCAACGTCCTCAGCTACGTCACCAGGTACGAGAGCGGCTGCTCGGTGGAGGTGGCCCAGGCGATGTTCACCAACCCGCGGACGGCGGTCGCCGACGAGCTGTTGCGGATCGCCCGGCTGGGCTGCCAGGTGCGGATCGTCTACGGGTCGATGGGCGACGACGTCCGGGCGATCCTGACCCGCTCCGCGAACGTGGCGCTGAAGAAGTACCACGACGGCGAGAGCGGCAACCACGACGGCCGGGTGGTCGGCGTGCACTCGAAGTACCTGGTGGTCAAGGGCAACTACAACGGCACGGCCGGGCGGACGATCGTCTTCACCGGCTCGCACAACCTGACCGGGCCGTCGCTGACCGACCACGACGAGACCTTCGTCAAGATCGAGCACCCGACCGTGTCGGCCGACTTCCGGACGAACTTCGCCACGCTGTGGAGCCGCGCCAAGTGCGTCAACCCGGACAACGGCAGCTGCGTCCTCTGATCCACCAGCGGCGCGACAGCCGCGCCGCACGCGGGCCGGCGGGCGACGGCCGGGCTGCACGTGGGCCGGCGGGGGGACGGCCGCCGGTCCACGCCACAGCACGTCCCCCCGCCGCCGGAACGTCGGTCGGGCAGGGCAGGATGTAGGCCGAGGAGGTGGCGGCCATGGCTGGGCGGATCCGGGACGAGGACATCGCGCTGGTCCGCGAGCGCACCTCCATCGCGGACGTCATCTCCGAGACGGTCACCCTGCGGTCCGCCGGCGGCGGCAACCTGAAGGGCCTCTGCCCGTTCCACGACGAGAAGAGCCCGTCGTTCAACGTCTCGCCGGCCCGCAACGTCTGGTACTGCTTCGGCTGCGGCGCGGGCGGCGACGCGATCAAGTTCCTGATGGACGCCGAGCACCTCAGCTTCGTGGAGGCCGTCGAGCGGCTGGCCGGCCGCGCCGGCCTCCAGCTGCGGTACGTGGAGAGCGACCACTCCGCGCCGCGCGCCCGTCCCCAGCAGGGCCAGAAGCAGCGCCTGGTCGCCGCGCACGCGGCCGCCGTCGAGTTCTACCGGGCGCAGCTCACCACGCCCGGGGCCCGGCCGGCCCGCGAGTTCCTGGCCCGGCGCGGCTTCGACCGGGCCGCCGCCGAGCGGTACGGCTGCGGCTTCGGCCCCGACGGGTGGGACCTGCTCACGAAGCACCTGCGCCAGCAGGGCTTCAGCCACGACGAGCTGGTCACCGCCGGGCTGTCCCGGCCGGCCCGTTCGGGCAGCCTCATCGACCGGTTCCGCCGCCGGCTGCTGTGGCCCATCCGGGACCTGACCGGCGACGTCATCGGATTCGGCGCCCGCAAGCTCTTCGACGACGACGACGGCCCGAAGTACCTGAACACCCCCGAGACACCGATCTACAAGAAGTCGCACGTCCTCTACGGCATCGACCAGGCCAAGCGGGAGATCGCCAAGCAGGGCAAGGTGGTCGTGGTCGAGGGCTACACCGACGTGATGGCCTGCCACCTGGCCGGGGTGCCGACCGCCGTGGCGACCTGCGGCACCGCGTTCGGCGCCGACCACATCGGGGTGCTGCGGCGGCTGCTGCTCGACACCGACGCGGTCGCCGGGGAGATCATCTTCACCTTCGACGGGGACGCGGCCGGGCAGAAGGCGGCGCTGCGCGCCTTCGACGACGACCAGCGCTTCGTGGGGCGTACGTTCATCGCGGTCAGCCCGGACAACATGGATCCGTGCGAGCTGCGGCTGGCCAAGGGCGACCTGGCCGTACGCGATCTGGTCGCCCGCCGCGAGCCGCTGGTCGACTTCGCGCTGCGGCACGTGATCAGCCGGTACGACCTGGACACCGTCGACGGCCGGGTGGAGGCGATGCGCCGGGCGGCGCCGCTGGTCGCCAAGCTCAAGGATCGGGACAAGCGCCCGGAGTACGTCCGCAAGCTCGCCGGTGACCTCGGCATGGAGATCGAGCCGGTGCAGCGGGCCGTGCTGGCGGCCGCCAACGCCCCGGCGTCCGGCCGGGCGGGTGGTGCCCCGCCGCGTCCCGTCCCCGCGGAGCCACCGGTGGACAGCCCGCAGTCGATGGTCGAGCGGGAGGCGTTGAAGCTGGCCCTGCAGGTTCCGGTGCTCGCCGGGCCGATGTTCGACGCGGTCGAGGCGTCGGAGTACCGGCACCCCGTGCACGTGGCGGTCCGGGCGGCGGTGGCGGCGGCCGGCGGCGCGGCGGCGGCCACCGGGGGCGCGGTCTGGATCGAGTCGGTCCGGGACGCCTGCGACGACCTGGCGGCCAAGGCGCTCGTCGGCGAGTTGGCGGTCGAGCCGCTGCGCATCGACGGCGAGCCGGATCCCCGCTACGTCTCGGTGACGATGGCCCGGTTGCAGTGGGGGTCGGTGACCGGCCGCATCCGGGATCTGAAGTCGAAGATCCAGCGGATCAACCCGGTCAGCAACAAGGACGATTATTTCGCCGCCTTCGGCGAGCTGCTGTCGCTGGAGCAGCACGCCCGGGCGTTGCGCGAGCAGGCCGCGGGAGGGCTGTAGCACATGGCACTGTTCCGTCGCCGGCCGAAGCTGCCGCCCGCCGACCGCCCGCCGCTCGCCGCCGAGGAGCGGGTGCTCGGCTGGGCCGCCGCCGGCAACGGCGAGGGTGACGGGGTGCTGGTCGCCACCAACCTCGGCCTCTGGCTGCCGGGCCGGGGGCACCGGATCGGGTGGCACGACATCCTCAAGGCGGTCTGGTCCGGCCGGGAGCTGACCGTCACCCCCGCCGAGCAGGTCGCCGAGCGCGACGGCTACCTGGTGGTCGCCGACGCGCCGGCGGAGACGTACCTGCTGCTCGATCCGGGGGACCTGCCGCACCAGGTCCGGGCGCGGGTCACCCGCTCGGTGGCGTACACCCAGGTCCACCCGGTGCCCGGCGGCGCGGGCCGGGTGGTCGCCCGGCGCGAGCCCGGGGTCGACGGCCTGACCTGGACGGTCCGGTTCGAGCCGGGGACCCCGGCCGACGACCCGGCGGTGCTGGCCGAGGCCGACCGCCTGGTCGCGGCGGCCCGCGCGGCGACCGCCCCCGACGCGACCCTCTGACCGTTCCCGCCGATCGTCCAGCGGCGCGCGCTGCCGGCGGCGACCGCGTTCGCCGGCGGCCCGCGGTCCCTGCCCGTCGGACGCCGCCAAGCCGCCGGCACCGTGCGCTCCCGCCGCTGGTCGACGCGACGGGTGGAACACCATGGGTGCCACCGAGGGCCGGAGACGACCATGGTGTTCCACTCGCCACCGGCGCGGTCGCGGCGGTGACGCGAGCGGGGGTCGGTGGCGCGGCGGTGACCGCGTCGGCCGGCGCGGACAGGGGTACGGCGGCCGGCGTAACTCGGTGGGGAGTGTCGGAGGCCGCCGGTAGGGTCGGCCCGTGACCACGGCTCAACCACTCATCCAGGCACGGGGGCTGGTGAAGCGGTTCGGCGACTTCACCGCCGTCGACGGCATCGACGTGGAGGTCCGCGCCGGTGAGGCGTTCGGCTTCCTCGGGCCCAACGGCGCCGGCAAGTCGTCCACCATGCGCATGGTGGGCTGCATCTCGCCGCCAAGCGGCGGGGAGCTGCGCATTCTCGGCATGGATCCGGTCCGCGACGGGCCTGCCATCCGGGCCCGCCTGGGTGTCTGCCCCCAGCTCGACAACCTCGACCCGGAGCTGACCGTCCGGGAAAACCTGACGACGTACGCGCGCTACTTCGGCATCCCCCGCCGGGTGGCCCGGGCCCGCGCCGCCGAGCTGCTCGACTTCGTGCAGCTCGCGGAGCGGGCCGACAGCAAGGTCGAGCCGCTCTCCGGCGGCATGAAGCGCCGGCTGACCATCGCCCGCGCGCTGGTCAACGAGCCGGACATCGTCCTGCTCGACGAGCCGACCACCGGGCTCGACCCGCAGGCCCGGCACCTGGTGTGGGAGCGGCTGTTCCGGCTCAAGCAGCAGGGCGTCACGCTGGTGCTCACCACGCACTACATGGACGAGGCCGAGCAGCTCTGCGACCGCCTGGTGGTGATGGACGGCGGGCGGATCGTCGCCGAAGGGTCGCCGCGGGCGCTCATCGAGCAGCACTCCACCCGTGAGGTGGTCGAGCTGCGCTTCGCGACCGAGTCCCAGGAGACGTTCGCCGGCAAGCTCGACGGGCTGGGCGAGCGGGTCGAGGTGCTGCCCGACCGCATCCTGCTCTACGTTCCGGACGGGGACTCGGCCGTGGCCGAGGTCGCCGCGCTGGGCCTGCACCCGGTCAACGTGCTGGTCCGCCGCAGCAGCCTGGAGGACGTCTTCCTGCACCTCACCGGGCGCACCCTGGTGGACTGACCGGACCGGCGACCGGACGTCACCGGGCGCGAGCCGGGTGAGCGCGTCAGCCGGCGAGGAGCAGCCCGACGCCGGCCAGCAGGGCGGCCCCGAGCAGCGCGGCCAGGGTCGTGGCGCGGCGGCGGGCGCCGGCGTCGCCGACGAGGCGTAGGGCGAGGGCGAGCGGGCCGATGGGTTGCATGGCGTGGGTGTCCTTCCGGGTGACGACGGTGAGGTGGGCGGCGGCGACGGCGGTCCCCGCCGCCAGGCGCAGGGGCGACAGGCCGAGTTCGGCGGCGCCGTGCACGTCGGCCCGCCACTGCTCGAGGTAGCGGGCGCGGTGGGCGGCGGGCAGCAGCGCGGCGGCGCAGCGGACCAGGGCGAGGGCGGCGGTGAGCTGTCGCATCAGGCTTCCCGTGGCCGGGTGGTCCGGACCGGGGTCGCGCGTGCGGCCGCCCGGGCGCACACCCGCTGGGCCTCCCGGGCCCCGTCTGCGGTGAGCTGGTACATCCGCCGCCGCGGCCCGCGCCGCCCGGTCTCCTCCTCCCAGGAGGACGTGACCCAGCCATGGCGTTCGAGGCGTTCCAGCAGGGGATAGACGCTTCCGGACGGCCGGCCGGTCAGTTTGATGATCTCCAGGCCCCAGCGCGGCTGCGTGCCGTCGAGCAGCACCCGCAGCACGTCGACGGTTGTCCTGCCGATCCGTTCGAGCGGCTCCATGCCGCTACTCTACCTATGTAGATTAAGGCTGTCCAGGCTTCCCGTCGCCGCCGTCACGGCCTCGCCCGTAGGATCGGCCCCCGCCGAGCGGGTCGGACCGCGTCCGCCGGCCGGGACCACGGGGAGCACGCGGGGCTGCTGCTGCTCGGGTACGCGTTGACGGCGCTGCTCCGGGCGCCGCGTTGAGCCGGGGCCCCGTCCGCTACCGGAGGCGTTAATCGGAGGCCCTTCCGTACCCGCCGGCCGTAGGGTGGCCGAGGTCTGTCGTACCGGTCCGGTAGGAAGGCCGGGTGAACGGGGAGCGGAGTGGCATGACACAGCTTGCGGGGGAGCGGGCCGCGCCCAGCCTGCCGCGGGTGCCGGCGCTGGCGGTGTTCGAGTACTACCTGGTGGGTTACCGGCGCACCTGGCGGGCCGGGGTCTTCTCGTCGTTCCTGCTGCCGGCGCTGACCGTGCTCGGGTTCGGCGTGGGCGTCGGGGCGTACATCGACCAGGGCGTCGGCGGCGTGTCCTACCTGGAGTGGATCGTCGGGGGGCTGGTCGCCTCGACGGCCCTGCAGGTGGCGATCGCCGAGTCCACCTGGCCGGTGTACGGCAACCTGCAATGGATCAAGGTCTACTTCGCGCAGGGCGCCGCGCCGCTGCGGGTGGGCGACATCCTCGGTGGCCACCTGACCTTCGTCCTGTTCCGGGTGCTCACCTCGATCACGGGGTTCATCCTGGTGACCGGCCTGCTGGGGGCGTTGCGGTCGCCGTCGGCGGTGTTGGCGCTGCCGGTCGCGGCGCTGCTCGGCCTGGCCGTCGCCACGCCCACGTTCGCGTACGCCGCGGCGGTCGACACGGACAGTTGGCTCGCGATGCTGTTCCGGTTCGCGGTGATCCCGATGACGCTCTTCGCCGGGGTGTTCTTCCCGGTCGAGTCGCTGCCGGTGGGGCTGCGCTGGCTCGCGTACGCCACCCCCCTCTGGCACGCGGTCGACCTGAGCCGGGCGGCGACGCTCGGCGTCGCTCCGCAGTGGTCCGTCTCCGGCCACCTGCTCTACCTCGCCGCCTGGGTCGTCGGCGGCTGGTTGCTGGCCCGCCGCGCCTTCGGCCGCAAGCTCGTCGTCTAGGGAGGCAAGTGATGGTCAGTCTGGTCCTGCCCCGGCTGGTCGACGTCTCCGCCGCGTCGCGGCGGTCGGCCTCGGTGACCGAGCGCAACGTCGCGGCCCTGAAGTCGGTCTACTGGCTGCTGCTCGTCTCCGGGTTCGTCGAGCCGCTGCTCTACCTGCTCTCGATCGGCGTCGGCGTGGGCGCGCTGGTCGGCGACGTCACGCTGCCCGGCGGCACGGTCGTCACGTACGCGGCCTTCGTCGCGCCGGCGATGCTCGCCTCGTCGGCGATGACCGGCGCGCTCGCGGAGACCACCTTCAACTTCTTCGGGAAGATGAAGTACATGAAGCTGTACGACGGGGTGATCGCCACCCCGGTGCAGCCGTTCGAGATCGCCCTCGGTGAGCTGGCCTGGGCGATGCTGCGGGGCAGCGCGTACTCGGCCGCGTTCCTGGTGGTGATGGCCGTGATGGACCTGACCACCCCCGCCCGCGCGCTGGCCGCCTTCCCGGCGGCGGTGCTGGTCGGCTTCGCCTTCGGGGCGCTCGGCATGGCGATCTCCACGTTCATGCGCAGCTGGCAGGATTTCGACCTGATGGGGTCGGCCCAGTTCGTGCTCTTCCTGTTCTCCGGCACGTTCGTCCCCGCGCAGGCGTACCCGACGCTGCTGCGCTGGCTGGTCGAGGTGACCCCGCTCTACCGGGCGGTGCACCTGGTCCGTGGGATCACGGCCGGCACCGGGGGCTGGGGCTGGCTGCTCGACGTCCTCTACCTGGTGGCGGCGCTGGCGCTCGGTCTGCTGGTCGCGTCCCGCCGGATGGGCCGGTTGCTCTACAAGTAGGTGGTTAACCGGCGGCGCGGTCGGGGCATGTCGAAGGGCACGCAGCCGACCTGAGGGAGGGGCGATGGCCGCCGACGAGAACGCCCGCGACGGGCGTGCCTTCCGGGACGAACCGGTCGGCCCGGACGACGGGCCGGACGGCCCGACCGACCTGCCCGGCACCGGCTGGTGGGCGGCGCTGAAGCGCACCGTCCGCGAGTTCTCCGACGACAGCCTCACCGACTGGGCCGCCGCGTTGACCTACTACGGGGTGCTCTCGATCTTCCCCGGGCTGCTGGTGCTGGTCTCCCTGCTCGGCCTGCTGGGGGACCGGGCGACCGAGGGTGTCCGGGACACAGTCAACCAGGCGGTGCCGCAGGAGAACATCCGGCAGATCATCGACACGGCCATCGGCCAGGCGCAGGCGAACGGCGGGCTGGCGAGCATCGCCGCGATCGTCGGTCTGCTGGCCGCCTTCTGGTCCGCCTCCGGTTACATCGCCGCCTTCATGCGCGCCTCGAACACCATCTACGACGTGCCGGAGGGCCGGCCGATCTGGAAGACACTGCCGATCCGCGTCGGCGTGACCGCGGTGATCGGCGTGCTGCTGCTGGCCAGCGCCGTGATCGTCGTCTTCACCGGCGGGCTCGCCGAGGCGGTGGGGGACGCCGTCGGGCTCGGGTCGACCGCCGTGACGGTGTGGAACATCGCCAAGTGGCCGGTGCTGCTGGTCCTGGTCAGCCTGATGTTCGCGATCCTCTACTGGGCCTCGCCGAACGCCCGGCACGGCGGCTTCCGCTGGGTCAGCCCCGGCGGCGTGCTCGCCGTCGTGATCTGGCTGGTGATCTCCGGTCTGTTCGCGCTGTACGTCAGCAACTTCGCCTCGTACAACAAGACGTACGGCGCCCTCGCCGGGGTGATCATCTTCCTGGTGTGGCTCTGGCTGAGCAACATCGCCATCCTGCTGGGCGCCGAGTTCGACGCCGAGCTGGAGCGCAGCCGCGCCATCGAGGCGGGCCTGAGCCCTCGCGACAAGGAGCCGTACGTCGAACTGCGCGACGACCGCAAACTCCGCAAGCACCGCAACACCCGCCCCTGACCCGCACCCCCCTTTTCCCTCGCGATCTTGCACTTTTGGCCCTCGTAGTGCCCTATAAGTCCGCTTTGTCGGGGCACAAAGTGCAAGATCGCGGGGGCGGGGCTCCGGGTTTTCTTGATCCACTCGATTGCTTTTGTTCGGATGGACAAAAGTTGGCGGCGGATTGGTTGAAGGTCTGGACAGGCGGCGCGGAAGGCTCCTACTGTGTCGGCACGCACATCGGCGTCGCGTCGATGTGGACGACCCGACGAAGAGGTGAGTCCGGGTGCGGACCATCGACCCCCTGCACGTACGCCTCCTGCGGCTGCTCCGCGACGAGGGCGCCGTCTCCCGGGCCGAGCTGGCCGACCGTCTCCAGATGCCCCGCCCGCGGCTGCTGGCCGAGCTGCAGCGTCTGGTCGGGTTGGGATACGTCGCCGAGGCGGGGCTCGCGGCCTCCCGGGGCGGGCGTCGCTCCACTCTGGTCGAGCTGAGCCCGAAGCTCCGTTTCGCCGCCGTCGACCTGGGCGCCAGCTCGATCGACGTCGAGGTGGTGAACGGCCGGCTGGAGCCGGTGGCGGCGTACGCCGAGCCGGCCGACATCCGCACCGGTCCGAAGGTGACCCTCCAGCGGGTGAACGAACTGCTGCACAAGGCCCGGGTGGACGGCGCGTACGAGCGGCTCGACGCGGTGGGCATCGGCGTGCCGGGCCCGGTCAGTTTCCGCGACGGCGTCCCGGTCTCCCCGCCGATCATGCCGGGCTGGGACCGGTTCCCCGTCCGCGAGCTGCTCACCCGCGAGCACGGCTGCCCGGCGGTGGTCGACAACGACGTCAACATCATGGCGATCGGCGAGCGCCACGGCGGGGTCGCGCACTCGGTCGACGACTTCCTCTTCGTCAAGATCGGCACCGGGATCGGGTGCGGCATCTACCTCAACGGTGAGGTCTACCGGGGCACCGACGGCTGCGCCGGCGACATCGGCCACATCCAGGTCGACGCACACGGTCCGATGTGCTCCTGCGGGAACGTCGGCTGCCTGGAGGCGCTGTTCAGCGGCGCCGCCCTGGCCAAGGACGCGACGGTGGCCGCCCGCAACGGCACGTCGCCGGCACTGGCCGAGCGGCTCGCCGCGCGGGGACAGGTGACCGCCCTGGACGTCGCCGAGGGCGCGGTCGAAGGGGACGTCACCTGCATCCAGCTGATCCGGGAGGGCGGCCGGCGCGTCGGCGGCGTCCTGGCCGCGCTGGTCAGCTTCACCAACCCGTCAATGATCGTGATCGGCGGCGGGCTCGCCCAGCTCGGCCACATCCTGCTCGCCGAGATCCGCAGCGTGGTCTACCGCCGGTCGCTGCCCCTGGCCACCGGCAACCTCCCGGTCGTCCTGTCCGAGCTGGGATCGCGGGCCGGCGTCGCCGGCGCCGCCGTCCTCGCCAGCGACCTGGCCTTCGCGGAGGCGGCATGAGCGAGCGAAGCGGAGGGCCGCGGATGAGCGAGCAGCAGCCCGAGGAGGTCGCCGTGACCGAAGCTCCGCTGGTCGAGGCCCCCGCGGACACCGTCGCGGGCGAGGTGGTCCTGCGCCTCACCGACGTGGTGAAGACCTTCCCGGGCGTACGCGCCCTCGACGGCGTGCAACTGGAGGTACGCGCCGGCGAGGTGCACTGCCTGCTCGGGCAGAACGGCGCCGGCAAGTCCACCCTGATCAAGGTCCTGGCCGGGGTGCACCGCCCGGACTCGGGGACCGTCGAGTGGCGTGGCGAGTCGGTGACCTTCGCCAACCCGCAGGCGGCCATGCGCGCCGGCATCGCCACCATCTACCAGGAACTGGACCTGGTCGAGGACCTGTCGGTGGCGGAGAACGCCTTCCTCGGCCACGAGCCACGCCGCTTCGGCTTCGTCCGGCGGGGTCACATGGCCCGCCGGACCCGGCAGATCCTCGGCCGGCTCGGGCACGCCGAGATCCCGCCGAACCGGCTGGTGCGGTCGCTGCCGGCCGCCGCGAAACAGGTGGTCAGCATGGCCCGCGCGCTGTCGCACGAGGCCCGGCTGATCATCATGGACGAGCCGAGCGCGGTGCTCGCGCACGACGAGGTCGACAACCTGTTCCGGATCGTCCGGGAGCTGACCGCCCAGGGCATCGCGGTCATCTACATCTCGCACCGGCTGGAGGAGATCCGCGAGATCGGCGACCGGGTCACCGTACTCAAGGACGGCCGGACCACCGCGGCGAACCTGTCCGCGCGGGACACCCCGACCCGTGACCTGGTCTCCCGGATGACCGGGCGCACCATCGAGTACGTCTTCCCGGACCGGCCCGCCGAAGCGCCGTCCGGCGCGGAGCTGCTCCGCGTCGACGGGCTGACCCGGGCCGGCGAGTTCGCCGACGTGTCGCTGTCGGTGCGGGCCGGCGAGATCGTCGGCATCGCCGGTCTGGTCGGTTCCGGCCGCTCGGAGCTGCTGGAGACGATCTACGGCGCCCGCCGCGCCGAGGCCGGCACGGTCACCGTGGCGGGGCGGAGACTGCGTGCGGGCAGCGTCGGCGCCGCCGTCCGGGCCGGCCTGGGCATGGCCCCGGAGGAGCGCAAGAGCCAGGCGCTGCTGCTCGGCGAGCCGATCTACCGCAACGTCACGCTGGCCACCTTCGGCCGGTACGCGCGGGCGGGCTTCACCGACACCGGGAAGGAGCGGGCCGAGGCGGACCGCATCGCGGCGAGCCTGGACCTGCGCCCCCGGGACGTACGCCGGCCGGTGCGCACGCTCTCCGGCGGCAACCAGCAGAAGGTCGTGGTCGGGCGGTGGCTGCTCGGTGACACGAAGCTGCTGCTGTTGGACGAGCCGACCCGGGGCGTGGACGTCGGCGCCCGGGCCGAGCTGTACCAGGTGGTCCGCGCCCTCGCCGCCCGTGGTGTCGGGGTGCTGCTGGTCTCCAGCGAGGTGCCGGAGGTGCTCGGCCTGGCCGACCGCGTGCTGGTCATGCGGGAGGGCCGGGTCGTCCGCGAGGCAGCGGCCGCCGAACTCGACGAGAACATCGTGCTCGACCTCGTCATGGCGGGGTCCCTGATGGAAGGCGCACCGGCATGAGCGAAAGCCCGCCCACCTCCACCGCCGCGCCGGAGCGCGGGGCGCAGCTGCCGGCGCAGTCGCCGCCGGTGGACCCGGCGGAGACCGCCCCGGCCGGCGAGCAGGCCGCGGCGGGCGGCCGGCTGTCCTGGTGGCACGGCGACGGCGGCGAGGGCGCCCGCCGCAACCTCGCCCTGGTCGGGGTGCTGATCGTGCTGATCATCATCGGTGCGGTCACGCGTTCCGACCTCTACTCCAATCCGGACTGGGTCTGGGACAACGTGCTCAGCATCCTCAAGCTCGCCTCGGTGGTCGGCGTGGTCACGGTCGGCATGACGTTCGTGATCATCGGCGGCGGCATCGACCTGTCGGTCGGGGCGATCGTCGCCCTGGCCGGGGTCTGGTGCACCACCCTCGCGACGCAGAGCTACGGGGCCGGCGGCATGATCTTCTGCGCGCTCGCCGTCGGCCTGGGCGTCGGCCTGGTGAACGGCCTGCTCATCTCGTACGGGCGGCTGGTGCCGTTCATCGCGACGCTGGCGATGCTGGTGGCGGCGCGGGGGCTCGCCGCCGAGATCTCCGACAAGCAGACCCAGGTCTCGGACAACAACTTCATCAACGGCATCGCCAGCACGAACCTGCTCGGCATCCCGCTGCTGGTCTACATCCTCGCCGCCGTCGTCGCGGCCGGCTGGGTGCTGCTCAACCGCACCACCTTCGGCCGGCGTACGGTCGCCGTCGGCGGAAACCCGGAGGCCGCCCGGCTCGCCGGCATCGACGTCAAGCGGCACACGCTGCTGCTCTACGCGCTCTCCGGCCTGTGCTGCGGCATCGCGGCGATCATGCTGACCGCCCAGGCGAACTCGGCCCAGGCGGCCATGGCCAACCTGTACGAGCTGGACGCGATCGCCGCCGCGATCATCGGCGGCACGCTGCTCAGCGGCGGGCGGGGAACCATCATCGGCTCCCTGCTCGGGGTGATCATCTTCGCGACGATCACCAATCTCTTCGCGATCAACGGCCTCTCCACCGAGGCCCAGAACATGGTCAAGGGCGGCATCATCGTCGCCGCCGTCCTGGTCCAGCAGGTCCAGTTCCGCAGCCTCACCCAGTTCCTCGGTCGAAACCGGCCCACCACCACCTGACCCGATCCGGAAGCACCCGGGCCGCCCGAGCAGTCGACGGTGGCCGGACCTCGCACACCCGCACATCCCCCACACCGTGAAAACCAGGAGGTCGTCATGACCCAGCACAGCCGCGACCTGTCGCGCCGCCGGCTGCTCTTCGGCGGGGCCGCAGTCGGCGCCGGCGTCCTGCTCGCCGGCTGCACCAGCAACGAGCAGCAGCCCACCGAGGCGCAGACCAAGGCCGCCGCGCCCGGCGGTAACGCCGAGCCCGGTAAGCGGGTGACGATCGGTTTCTCCGCGCCGGCCGCCGACCACGGCTGGATCGCCGCCATCACCAACAACGCCAAGGCGCAGGCCGGGACGTACTCCGACGTGGAGTTCAAGACGGTCGAGGCCGGCGCGGACGCGGCGGCCCAGCGGGCGGCGCTGTCCACCCTGATCTCGCAGCGACCCGACGTGATCGTGCTGCTGCCGCACGACGGCAAGGAGCTCAACGCGTTCGGGCTGGAGGCGATGAAGGCCGGCATCCCGGTGGTCAACCTGGACCGGGCCTTCCCGGACGCGAAGGCCTACCGGCTGCAGATCAAGGGTGACAACTACGGCATGGGCGTCGCCGCCGCCACGTACATCGTCGAGCAGCTCAAGGCGAAGGGCGCCAGCAACCCGGTGATCGCCGAGATCGCCGGGATCGACTCGCTGGAGCTGACCCAGGAGCGTTCCAAAGGCTTCGCCGACACGCTGGCCCAGAACGGGCTCAAGGTCACCAACCGCCGGGCGGCGGAGTTCACCGCCGACACCGGGCAGCGGGAGGCGGCGCAGCTGCTCCAGGCGCTCCCGAAGATCGACGCCCTGTGGAACCACGACGACGACCAGGGCATCGGTGTGCTCGCCGCGATCCAGCAGGCCAACCGGAGCGAGTTCTTCATGGTCGGCGGCGCCGGGTCGAAGAAGGCCATCGAGGACATCCGGGCCGACAGCACCGTGCTGAAGGCGACGGTCACCTACAGCCCGTCGATGGCCTCCTCGGCCATCTCGCTGGCCCGCCTGATCGCCCAGGGCCGGGGTATGTCCGACCTGGTCGAGCTCCAGGTGCCCAAGGAGATCATCCTCGCCTCCGAGACGATCACCAAGGAGAACGCGGGCGACTACGTCAAGCTCGGGTTCTGACACACGGGGGGAGACCCACCTTGTCCACGAAAGAAACGCAACTGCGGGTCGGCATGGTCGGCTACGCGTTCATGGGCGCCGCGCACTCGCAGGCGTGGCGCACCGTGAACCGCGTGTACGACCTGCCCGCGCGCGCCCGGATGGCGCTGATCTGCGGTCGGGACGCCGGGAAGGTGTCCGAGGCCGCGGACCGGCTCGGCTGGGACGCGTACACCACCGACTGGCGTGAGCTGGTCGCCCGGGACGACATCGACGTGGTCGACGTCTGCACGCCGGGGGACAGCCACGCCGAGATCGCGCTCGCCGCACTGGCCGCCGGCAAGCACGTGCTGTGCGAGAAGCCGCTGGCCAACACGGTGTCCGAGGCTCGTGCGATGGCCGCCGCGGCGGCCACCGCACAGGCCGCCGGGGTGCGGTCGATGTGCGGGTTCAACTACCGCCGGGTGCCCGCGGTGACGATGATGCGGCAGCTGGTCGCCGAGGGGCGGCTCGGGGTGGTCCGGCACGTCCGGGCGACCTACCTGCAGGACTGGATCGTGGATCCGCAGTTCCCGCTGGTCTGGCGCCTCCAGAAGGACAGGGCGGGCTCCGGCGCGCTGGGCGACATCGGCGCGCACATCATCGACCTGACCCAGTACGTCACGGGCCAGCTCATCACCGGTGTCAGTGCGGTCACCGAGACGTTCGTCAAGGAGCGGCCGCTGCCGGCCGACTCCAGCGGCCTGGCGGCCACGGTGGACGGTGACGGCCCGGCCACCGGTCCGGTGACCGTCGACGACGCCGCGGTGTTCGTCGCCCGCCTGGACGGCGGCGCGCTGGCGACGTACGAGGCGAGCCGGTTCGCCACCGGCCGCAAGAACGCCCTCCGGGTGGAGATCAACGGGTCGCTCGGCTCGGTGGTCTTCGACCTGGAACGCCTGAACGAGCTGGAGTTCTACGACGCGACGCGACCCGCCGCCGAGCAGGGCTTCAGCCGGATCCTGGTGACCGAGGGCGAGCACCCGTACATGTCGGCCTGGTGGCCGCCCGGCCACATCATCGGGTACGAGCACTCCTTCACCCACCAGATGCGCGACTTCATCGAGGCGGTGGCCACCGGCGTCGACCCGGCGCCCTCGTTCGCCGACGCGTTGCAGGTCCAACTGGTGCTGGACGCGGTGGGCCGGTCGGCCGAGCTGGGGTCCTCGTGGACCGCGGTGGAGCCGGCGCTGGCGACGGTCGCCGCCTGAGTCACCTCCGGGACCGACCGGCGAGGGCCGGCCGCGGTTGCGCCCCGCGGCCGGGAACGGGTCGGGACCGGAGGGCGCGCCCGCGGGCCACCCGGCCGGCGGGTGCGAGCAACGCGGTCGTCCGGTGCGGCCGGACCGGGATTCCCCGGTCGCACCGGAGGACCGCCGCTCCGGCGGCCCGTCCGGACCGCCACCCGACCCGGCTTCCGGCCGGGCGGTTCCCACCACGCCCCACCCCGACCGGGCGGATGCGGGGGAGGCAGGGACGAGACGCCGACCGGCCCTGCCTGCCAGCCCCGTCCGTCCGCATCCGCGCCGGGTGCCGGTCCGGTGTCGTCGCCGCCGACTTCGGCACCGGCCGGCGAGCCCCCGGAGCGGGGCGGCGGACGGGGCCCGTCCGGGAAGGAGCGCCATGGGTACGGGTGTCCGGGTGATGGGGGCGGACCCGGTCCGGCTGCCCGGTGGAGCGGACCGGCCACCCCGGTTGGGGTACCGTCCGGTATGGACCCCGGGGTGACCGTCACGGTGACGCCGAACGATGCCGCCGCGCTGCGCGCCCGGTTCGACGCCGAGCTGGCCGCGTTCCTCGACCGGCGGTACCCGGAATGGCCGGACGGGGCACCGCGCGGTGTCTTCACGGCGCTGCACCGCTTCGTCCTGGCCGGGGGCAAGCGGCTCCGCCCGCTCTTCTGCTACTGGGGGTGGCGGAGCGCGGGTGCGCCGGACGGGACCCCGATCGTGGTCGCCGCCGCCGCGCTGGAGCTGTTCCACGCGTTCGCGCTGATCCACGACGACATCCTGGACGGCAGCGACCGCCGCCGGGGTGAGCCGTCGCTGCACCGCGTCTTCGCCGACCTGCACGCCCGATCGTCCTGGCGGGGCGACCCCGAGGCGTACGGGCGCAACACGGCCCTGCTCTGCGGCGACCTCTGCGCCGCCTGGTCCGACCAGATGTTCCACGAGTGCGGGCTGGGCGCCGATGTCGTGCACCGGGGGTACGCCGTCTTCGCGCTGATGCGCACCGAGGTGATCGCGGGGGAGTACCTGGACCTGGTCTCCGGGGTGGGCGACGGCTCGGTCGCCAGCGCGCTCACCGTGATCCGGATGAAGGCCGCCCGCTACACGGTCACCCGGCCGTTGCAGATCGGTGCCACGCTGGCCGGGGCGCCGCCGGAGTTGATCGCCGCGCTGGCCGAGTTCGGCGATCCGCTCGGCGACGCGTTCCAGCTCCGGGACGATGTGCTCGGCGTCTTCGGGGACCCGGCGGTCACCGGCAAGTCCGTCCTGGACGACCTGCGGGAGGGCAAGCCCACGGTGATGATGGCGCTGGCCCGGCAGGCCGCCGACCGGGCGCAGACCGCCCGGTTGCGGGAGCTGTTCGGCAACCCGGAGCTGGACGCGGACGGCGCCGCCGAGCTGCGGAGGATCATCGAGAGCACCGGCGCGCGGGAGAAGATCGAGCAGATGATCCGGGTTCGCGCCGACGCGGCGCTGGCCGCCCTCGCCGAGGCTCCGGTGATCCCGGAGAGCCGCTCGGCGCTGGCCGCCCTGGCCGCCCAGGCGATCGACCGCCACCACTGACCGCTCCGGACCGGACGACTTTCGATTGAATCGACGAAAGTCCATGCCGAATCGTCAGAAGGTATGGACACATCGAAGTTCACCGTTTAATGTCGGGGCCAGTATCCGTTTGTTTCGTCGAGGTGCACCGGCGGCGCGGGAACCATCGACTGAACGATCCCCCGCTACGGCATCCGGCGCGACGGCGCGCGCCCCGCCCTGGCAGTCACTCGTCAGGAAGGGACAGCACAGCGATGTCCAAGAAGGACAGCCCCGAACGCTCCTGGTCCGCCGCCGGCGCGGCACTGCTCCTGGTCGCCGCCGCCGGCACCGTCGCCCTCGGCGCCGGCCCGGCCGCGCTCGGCGGCCCCACCCCGGCCCGGGCCCACCCCATCGTCGGCACCGACTTCCAACAGGTCACCCTCGCCAAGGGGGTCGCCGAGGTCGGCGAGCCGATGTCCATCGCGGTGCTGCCGGACCGCTCGGTCCTGCACACCGCCCGCAACGGCACCGTCCGCCGCACCGACGCGGCGGGCAACACGGCGGTGATCGGCACCATCGCCGTCTACACCCACGACGAGGAGGGGTTGCAGGGCGTCGGGGCCGATCCGAACTTCGCCGGCAACCGGCACATCTACCTGTACTACGCGCCGCCGCTGGCCACGCCCGGCGGCGACGCGCCGGCCACCGGCTCCGACTTCGCCGCCTGGCAGGGCGTCAACCGGCTCTCCCGGTTCACCCTGAACGCCGACTTCACCATCAACCAGGCCAGCCGGGTGGACGTCCTCGACGTACCCGCCGACCGGGGCATGTGCTGCCACGTCGGCGGCGACATCGACTTCGACGCCGCGGGCAACCTGTACCTGTCGACCGGGGACGACACCAACCCGTTCGACTCCGGCGGGTACGCCCCGATCGACGAGCGCACCAACCGCAACCCCGCCTACGACGCGCAACGCAGCGCGGCCAACACCAACGACCTGCGCGGCAAGATCCTGCGGATCAAGGTCAACGCGGACGGCACGTACTCGATCCCGGCCGGCAACATGTTCGTCGACTCCGACCCCCGCACCCGGCCCGAGATCTACGCGATGGGCTTCCGCAACCCGTTCCGGATGAGCGTCGACAAGGCCACCGGCGTCGTCCACGTCGGCGACTACGGGCCGGACGCCGGCACCACCACCGCCCGCGGCCCGAGCGGACAGGTCGAGTTCAACCGGGTCACCGGCCCCGGCTTCTACGGCTGGCCGTACTGCACCGGCACCAACACCGCCGCCGAGACGTACGCCGAATGGGACTTCGCGGCCGGCACCGCCGGAGCCAAGTACAACTGCACCGGCGGCCCGACCAACAACTCGTTCCGCAACACCGGCCTCCCCACCCTCCCGGGCGCCAAACCGGCCTGGATCCGGTACGCGGGCGACGCCGGCAGCCCACCCGAGTTCGGCGGCGGCTCCGAATCGCCGATGGGTGGCCCGGTCTACCGGTACGACGCCGCCTCGACCTCCGCCACGAAGTGGCCGCAGAGCTTCGACGGGCAGTTCTTCGCCGGCGAGTTCGGCCGGGGCTGGATCAAGCCGGTCCACGTGAACGGGGACGGCTCGGTCGGCGCCATCGACACGTTCCCGTGGAACGGCAAGCAGGTCATGGACATGGCGTTCGGGCCCGACGGCGCGCTGTACGTCCTGGACTACGGCACCGGCTACTTCAACGGTGACGCCAACTCGGCCCTCTACCGGTACGACTACATCGCCGGCGGCAACCGGGCGCCGACGGCGGTGGCGGCGGCCGACAGGACGTCCGGAGTCGCCCCGTTGACCGTGAACTTCTCCTCGGCCGGGTCGGCGGACCCGGAGGGCGGGGCGCTCACCTACTCCTGGGCGTTCGGCGACGGCGGCACCTCGACGGCGGCCAACCCGACCCGGACGTACACCGCCAACGGCACCTACACCGCCACGCTGACCGTCCGCGACCCGCAGGGCGCGACCGGCACGGCGAGCGTGCAGATCCGCGTCGGCAACACCGCGCCGGCCGTGACCATCACCAGCCCCGGCAACGGGCAGTTGTTCAGCTACGGCGACACCGTGCCGTTCAGCATCACGGTGAGCGACCCGGAGGACGGCACGGTCGACTGCGCCCGGGTCAAGATGACGTACGTCCTGGGCCACGACAACCACGGCCACCAGATCACCTCGAAGACCGGGTGCTCCGGCTCGATCACCATCCCGGTCGACGGTGAACACGACGACGCGGCGAACATCTTCGCGATCTTCGACGCCGAGTACACCGACGCCGGTGGCCTGACCACGCACACGCAGCACACCCTCCAGCCGCGTAAGCGGCAGGCCGAGCACTTCAGGACCTCCGCCGGGGTCGCCACCTTCGACAAGGCCACCGCCGAGGGCGGCAGGACCGTCGGCAACATCAACAACGGCGACTGGATCGCGTTCGAGCCGTACCGGATCGGCAACGTGACCTCGTTCAGCGCCCGGGTCTCCTCGGCCGGCTCCGGCGGCACCCTCCAGGTCCGCGCCGGCTCGGCGACCGGCACCGTGCTCGGCTCCGCCACCGTCCCGGTCACCGGCGCCTGGGACGCCTTCACCACCGTCACCGGCACCGTCAGCAACCCGCCCGCCGGCACCACCACGCTCTACCTGACCTTCGCCGGCGCCGGCACGGGCGCGCTCTACGACGTCGACTCGTTCGCCTTCACCACCGGCGGCGGCAGCGGCGGCACCGGGCCGATCACCGGGCTGGGCGGCAAGTGCCTGGACGTGCGCAACGCGGCCACCGCCGACGGTACGCAGATCCAGATCTACACCTGCAACGGCACGGGCGCGCAGACGTGGTCGGTGACGCCGAACTCGACCGTGCGGGCGTTGGGCAAGTGTCTGGACGTGTCCGGTGGTGGCTCGGCGGACGGTACGAAGATCCAGTTGTGGACGTGCAACGGCACGGGTGCGCAGAACTGGTCGGCGCAGGCCGACGGGACGTTGCGTAATCCGCAGTCGGGTAAGTGCCTGGACGCCTCGGGCAACAGCTCCGCCGACGGCACGGCGGTGCACCTGTGGACCTGCCACACCGGCGCCAACCAGAAGTGGACGCTGCCATGAGAATCCTCCGACCCTTCCTCGGCGTGACCACCGCCGTCCTCGCCGTCCTCGCCTGCACCACGCCGGCCGCGCCGGTGAGCGCCGCCGACGCCGCGTACGACGTGCTGGTCTTCTCCAGGACGGCCGGCTTCCGGCACGACTCCATCGCCGCCGGCACCCAGGCCATCCGCGAGCTGGGCACGGCGAACAACTTCACCGTCACCGCCACCGAGGACGCCGCCGCCTTCACCACCGGCAACCTCGCCCAGTACGAGGCGGTGGTCTTCCTGAACACCACGGGCGACGTGCTCAACGCCGGCCAGCAGAGCGCGTTCGAGTCGTACATCGGCTCCGGCGGCGGCTTCGTCGGCGTCCACGCGGCGGCCGACACCGAGTACGGCTGGTCGTTCTACGGCGACCTGGTCGGGGCGTACTTCGCCTCGCACCCGGCGATCCAGCAGGCCAACGTCAAGGTGGAGAACCGGGCCCACGCGGCGACGGCCCACCTGCCGCAGACCTGGACCCGCACCGACGAGTGGTACAACTACCAGACCAACGCCCGCTCCACGGCGCGCGTGCTGGCCACCCTCGACGAGTCGTCGTACTCGGGCGGCTCGATGGGCGGCGACCACCCGCACTCCTGGTGCAAGACGCACAGCGGCGGCCGGGCCTTCTACACCGGCGGCGGGCACACCCAGTCGTCGTACGCCGAGCCGGGCTTCCGTGCCCACCTGCTCGGGGGCATCCGGTACGCGGCCGGCCGCACCAGGGCGGACTGCCGCCCCGAGACCGGCTACACCACCCTCTACAACGGCTCGACGGCCGGCTGGTCCCAGGCCGGCCCGGGCAGCTTCAGCAACGCCGACGCCACCCTCACCTCGGTCGGCGGGATGGGCCTGTACTGGTACAGCGCGAAGCAGTTCACCAACTACTCGCTGAAGCTGGACTGGCGGCTCGCCGGGGACGACAACTCGGGCGTCTTCATCGGCTTCCCGCCGTCGAGCGACCCGTGGTCGGCGGTGAACAACGGCTACGAGATCCAGATCGACGCGACCGACGCGGCCGACCGCACCACCGGCGCGGTCTACACATTCAAGTCCGCCGACATCGCCGCCCGGGACGCGGCGCTCAACCCGCCGGGGGAGTGGAACACGTACGAGCTGCTGGTGGAGGGGGAGCGCCTCCAGGTCTTCCTGAACGGCGTGAAGATCAACGACTTCACCAACACCGACCCGGCCCGGTCGCTCGCCGGGCACATCGGGCTGCAGAACCACGGCACGGGCGACGACGCCTCGTTCCGCAACGTGCGGATCAAGGAACTGGGCTCCACCCCGCCGCCCGCCGGCAACACCACGATCCAGGCCGAGGCGTACAGCTCCGCCGGCGGGGTCACGCCGTTCACCAAGGCCGGCGCGAACGGCGGCCAGACCCTGGGCTACATCGACCCGGGCGACTGGGCCGCGTACCAGGGGGTCGACCTGACCGGGGTCACCTCGCTGCGCGCCCGGGTGGTCTCCGGCGGGCCGGGCGGCACGCTCCAGGTGCGGACCGGCTCGACCACCGGGCCGCTCCTCGGCTCGGTCGCGGTGCCGAACACCGGCAGCTGGACGACCTTCGCCGACGTCACCACCGCGCTCTCCGGCGTCCCGTCCGGTACGCACACCGTCTACCTGACCTTCACCGGTTCGGGCTCGGGGCTCTACGACGTGGACGACTTCACCCTGGTGCGGGGCGGTGGTGGCATCGGGACCGGTCCGGTCCGCGGCCTGGGCGGCAAGTGCCTGGACGTGCGCAACGCGGCCACCGCCGACGGCACGCAGATCCAGATCTGGACCTGCAACGGCAGCGCCGCCCAGACCTGGACCGTGACGCCGAACTCGACGGTCCGGGCGTTGGGCAAGTGTCTCGACGTCTCCGGCGGCGGTTCGGCCGACGGCACGAAGATCCAGCTGTGGACCTGCAACGGAACCGGTGCGCAGAACTGGTCCGCCCAGACCGACGGCACGCTGCGCAACCCCCAGTCCGGCAAGTGCCTGGACGTCTCCGGCAACAACTCCGCCGACGGCACCGCGGTGCACCTGTGGACCTGCCACACCGGCGCCAACCAGAAGTGGACCCTGCCCTGACCCGACCCGCCCGTTCGCGGCCCGGGCGTGTCGCGTCGCGGAACACATGTCGCACCCGATCGATATTCCTGTGGGGCATAAAGATGCCGGTCAGTCATATCGCTCGCGGGCGCCATGACCCCGCCGGCGCGACACGCCGCCGGGAAGCGGGTAGCGCGGGACGTGCCCTTTTGATCGGCGCGCATCCGGCCTAGAGTGAGGGCGGCGACCGCGAGGTGGCCGGTGAGCCGACGGGAGGCGCAACCCCGTCGGTCCCAGGCGCGACAGGCGCCCACCGGCGTACTCTCGGGGGCCGTCCGCACCCGGTCATCCCTCGCCCCGGTCACGCACGCACGGAATCCCCCACACGACAGGGGAGAAGGACCATGGCGCGACCCATCACGCTCTTCACCGGCCAGTGGGCCGATCTGCCGTTCGACGAGGTCTGCCGGCTCGCCTCCGAGTGGGGCTACGACGGCCTGGAGATCGCCTGCTGGGGTGACCACTTCGAGGTCGACAAGGCGCTCGCCGACGATTCGTACGTCGACCGCAAGCGGGAAACCCTCGCCAAGCACAACCTCCAGGTCTTCGCGATCTCCAACCACCTCGTCGGCCAGGCGGTCTGCGACCACCCCATCGACGAGCGGCACCAGGGCATCCTGCCGGCCCGGATCTGGGGCGACGGCGAGCCCGAGGGCGTACGCCAGCGGGCCGCCCAGGAGATCAAGGACACTGCCCGCGCGGCGGCGAAGCTGGGCGTGAAGACCGTCGTCGGCTTCACCGGCTCGTCGATCTGGCACACCCTCGCCATGTTCCCGCCGGTGCCGCCGGCGATGATCGAGCGCGGCTACCAGGACTTCGCCGACCGGTGGAACCCGATCCTCGACGTCTTCGACGAGGTGGGGGTGCGCTTCGCCCACGAGGTGCACCCGAGCGAGATCGCGTACGACTACTGGACGACGAAGCGGACCCTGGAGGCGATCGGCCACCGGCCGGCCTTCGGGCTGAACTGGGACCCGTCGCACTTCGTGTGGCAGGAGCTGGACCCGGTGAACTTCATCTTCGACTTCGCCGACCGGATCTACCACGTCGACTGCAAGGACGCGAAGGTGCGTACCGGTGACGGCCGCCGTGGCCGGCTCGCCTCGCACCTGCCCTGGGCGGACCTGCGTCGCGGCTGGGACTTCGTCTCCACCGGGCACGGTGACGTGCCGTGGGAGGACTGCTTCCGCGCGTTGAACGCGATCGGCTACGACGGCCCGATCTCCATCGAGTGGGAGGACGCCGGCATGGACCGCCTCGTCGGGGCTCCGGAGGCGCTGCAGTTCGTCCGCCGCCTCGCGTTCGACGCCCCAGCGGCCGCGTTCGACGCCGCCTTCGCCAGCAAGGACTGACCCGGCCCGGCGCATACGCCAGCGGGCCGGTCGTCCGAAGACGACCGGCCCGTCAAGTCCTACGGCGTTACATGCTGCCGCTGCTGCCCGAGCCGGACGGCTTGGAGCGGGACGTGCCGCTGGCTGACGTGGACCCGGAGGTCGAGCCCGTCGCCGTGGAGGTCGAGCCCGGCGAGCCGGACTTGGCGCCCACGGTGGCCGGCGTGCCGGCGAACGCGTCGTCGGCGGCGGTCAACTCCTGCTTGTGGCCGTTGCCGCCCAGCTTCTCGCCCAGCTTCGACTGGCCGAGCTTGTCCTTGCCCTCGCTGTAGAGCCGGGTCGCCTGTGCCTGCGCGACGCCCGCCGCCTCCTGGACGGTCGGGTGGTCCAGGACCTTGCGACCCCGAATCACCAGCTCCTCGTACTTCTCCCGGCCGGCACGGGCGCCCAGGACGAATCCCGCAGCCAGCCCGCCAAGAAACATGATCTTTCCGCGCATGGCGGCTCCTTCCGTACCTGACGCGCCGTCGTCCCGTGGCATACCCCGTCGGGACAGACCGATTCGCGCCTGCGTCCTGTCGTCGGCAGCTAACTACCCATCCTGCTCTCCGCTCATGCCTCCTTGTGCCCCGATGACGATTTGTCCGGAACATCCTGGCTATCGAGCGAGCCGGGGCACAGGTAACCCCCTGGACCAACACCCCCGGCAGTCCTGTACTCTTGTCCCGTCGCACGGCGCCGGAGATCCGGACGCCGCGTGACAGCACGGTCCCCCGTAGCTCAATTGGCAGAGCAGCCGGCTGTTAACCGGCAGGTTTTTGGTTCGAGTCCAAACGGGGGAGCTCCTCCTCACACCCAACGCCCGTCGATCACCCCGACGGGCGTTTCGCTGTCCCCACCCCTCGATCTTGCACTGTGTGCCCCTGAGATGCCGAGTTCGCACCCGGCCGCGCTGCCCGCGGCCGCGCCGCCGCAGCGGCGGCTGCGGAAACCGGTTGCGCTCGGCGACGGGCTCTTCGTCGCCGGCGACCACCGGGACAGCCCGTCGATCCAGGGGGCGCTGGCGAGCGGCTGGCGTACGGCCGGTGCCGTCCTGGCGTACCTGCGCCCACCGACCTGACGGACTCCTCGTCGGGGCGGACCGGCTGCGCGCTGTTATTCTCGCGTAGCCCGTCGTGCTGCTGCGCCCCCATGACGCACGTACCGAGGGGAGCCGGTTCGTGCTTTCCGCTGACAAACCAGGCGGGTTACGATCCGGCGCGGTGCTGGGGCGGTAGCTCAGCCGGTTAGAGCAGGGGACTCATAATCCCTCGGTCGCGGGTTCGAGTCCCGCCCGCCCCACCGCAAAAACGCCCAGCTCAGGCAGGTTGACCCCGGACGAACCGGACGAACCGCGTCAGGATCCCGACCCCCGCCGGTCCGCACCGAGTCCGCAACCGTACGCGCCGCCGCTCGGTCGAGGAGCTGCTCCAGACACCGGACAGATCGCGCTGGATGTGCGAAGTAGTGGCCTCCAACTCCCGCGACGCCACTACCTCGCACGTCCAGCGTGACCTTGGCGCGGGGACGCCGTCAGGTCCCGCCCCGTCGGCGCTTGTCGGCGTCCTGAATGGCGTGCCGGACCGCCAGCCGGATCACCCAGTAGAAGACCACCAGGCTCAGCACGGGAAAGAGGACGGTGAGGAGTGAGGCATCCACGATCGTGAACCATAGAGCCCAGCTGCCAGCATCGCCACAGCCATTCGGACAACCAGGGTCAGCGACCATGCCCGCGGCAGCGGCGGCGTGGGTCAGGACGCCGTGGCGGGTGTCGGCGCGGAGGTCGTCGTCCCGGCCGGTGCGCCGAAGCGGGCCAGGTAGTGCCAGACCCGCTTGAGGTCCTGCGGGTCGTGCCGGCCGGTCCGAGCGGCGTCGCCGATGATCCGCGGCGTCAGGTGGCCGTCGACCGCCAGCCGGGCCCCGAGTTCGACGTACTCCTGCCCCCGGTAGTCGGGGTGGCGCCGCAGCTCGGTGACGGGGAGCCGGAACCCGGGGTGCCACTCGACCGGGCACGGCAGGGCGGCGGCGGCCTCCTCGACGGCGGTGTCCCGGTAGCAGGGGTCGAGGACCAGCGCCTCGACGTCGCGGTCGAGGCGTACCGTGCCGTGGACGTGGGCCTCGACGTAGTCGTCCAGGTCGTCCTGGCGGTCGGCCAGGGCCAGCTCGATCAGCGCCATCCGGTCGGCCACCGCGAAGTGCGCCGGCTCCAGGTGGCTGTCGGGGTAGCAGAAGGTGGTGCGGGCGAGCGTGGCGGCGCTCAGGCGGAAGTGCGCCGAGCCGAACCGTGCCGCCGCACCGACCGGCTTCCGGCGGAAGTTCAGCGCGCCGTAGACGGGCCGGTGGATCTGGTCGACACCGTCGTAGGCGCCGCCGAAGATCCGGCTCTCCCAGCGCCACCGGTCACCGCCCGGGTACGCGGTCAGACCGCCGTTGCTGGTGCCGGTGATGAACTGCGACAGGTAGACGCCGTCGTCGGCCAGCGCCTCAAGGACGAGTTGGGTGCCGGCCCAGCGGTCCGGGTGGAAGTTCAATGTCACCCGCAGGCTCGGATCGACCGGCGCGCCCGAGGACAGTGCTGCGACGTGCCGCAACGCCCGTTCGTGCGGCAGTTCGTCCCGCTTCAGCTCCACCGGGGGAGTGTGCGGTACCGGGACCGCCGCGAGCAAGGGAGATCGGTGACGCCCGACCCATAATCTTGACTGATTCCAAAAAACGCGCCAGACTCTACGGCGTGGCCAGCATCCCGGACTACCAGCAGCTGCTGCGCGGGGCCGCGTTGCGTGTGACGCGGCCCCGGGTGGCCGTGCTGGACGCGGTGCACGCGCACCCGCACGCCGACACGGATTCGATCATCCGCGCCGTGCGCCGGGCCCTGCCCGAGGTGTCCCACCAGGCCGTCTACGACGTGCTGCGGGCGCTGACGGCCGCCGGTCTGGTGCGGCGCATCGAGCCGTCCGGCTCCGTGGCCCGGTACGAGGCGCGGGTCGGCGACAACCACCACCACGTGGTCTGCCGGTCCTGCGGTCGGATCGCCGACGTCGACTGCGCCGTCGGCGAGTCGCCCTGCCTCACCCCCTCCGACCACAACGGCTTCTCGGTGGACGAGGCCGAGGTCACCTACTGGGGCCGGTGCCCCGACTGCTCTGCCGCCGGCAGTTCCTGATCCCCGATCCGCCAAGTCACGGAAGGAAACAAATGCCCGAGAACCACGACGCGATCGTCCACGACGCCGAGGCGGGGAGCGAGTCCCGCTGCCCGGTCGCGCACGGCCGCGCTCCCCACCCCACCCAGGGCGGCGGTAATCGTGGCTGGTGGCCGAACCAGCTCAACCTCAACATCCTGGCCAAGAACGCGCCCGCGAAGGACCCGTACGGCGCGGAGTTCGACTACGCCGAGGCGTTCAAGAACCTCGACCTCGCGGCCGTGAAGCAGGACATCGCCGAGCTGCTGACCACCTCGCAGGAGTGGTGGCCGGCCGACTTCGGCCACTACGGGCCGTTCATGATCCGGATGGCCTGGCACAGCGCGGGCACCTACCGCATCAGCGACGGCCGCGGTGGCGCCGGCGCCGGTCAGCAGCGCTTCGCGCCGCTGAACAGCTGGCCGGACAACGGGAACCTGGACAAGGCCCGCCGCCTGCTGTGGCCGGTCAAGAAGAAGTACGGCCGCAGCCTCTCCTGGGCCGACCTCATGATCCTGGCCGGCAACGTCGCGCTGGAGTCGATGGGCTTCAAGACCTTCGGCTTCGCCGGTGGCCGCGCCGACGTGTGGGAGCCCGACGAGGACGTCTACTGGGGCCCGGAGACCGAGTGGCTGGGCGAGGCCCGCTACAGCGGCGACCGGGAGCTGGAGAACCCGCTCGCCGCGGTCCAGATGGGTCTCATCTACGTCAACCCGGAGGGCCCGAACGGCAACCCGGACCCGATCGCCTCAGCGCGGGACATCCGCGAGACGTTCCGCCGGATGGGGATGAACGACGAGGAGACCGTCGCGCTGATCGCCGGCGGCCACACCTTCGGCAAGACCCACGGCGCCGGTCCGGCCGACCACGTCGGCCCGGAGCCCGAGGCCGCCCCGATCGAGGAGCAGGGGCTGGGCTGGAAGAGCAGCTTCGGTACGGGCAAGGGCGGGGACACGATCACCAGTGGTCTCGAGGTGACCTGGACCTACCACCCGACCCGGTGGGACAACGAGTTCTTCCACATCCTGTTCGCGTACGACTGGGAGCTGATGAAGTCCCCGGCCGGCGCGCACCAGTGGCGTCCCAAGAACGGCGCGGGCAGCGACATGGTGCCGGAGGCGCACGACCCGACGAAGCGTCGTGAGCCGCGGATGCTGACCAGCGACCTCGCGCTCCGGTTCGACCCGATCTACGAGCAGATCTCGCGGCGCTTCCACGAGCGCCCGGAGGAGTTCGCGGACGCGTTCGCCCGGGCGTGGTTCAAGCTGACCCACCGCGACATGGGCCCGAAGGCCCGCTACCTCGGCCCGGAGGTTCCGGCCGAGACGCTGGTCTGGCAGGACCCGCTGCCGCCGGTGGACCACGAGCTGGTCGACGCCGCCGACGTCGCCGCGCTCAAGGCCCAGGTCCTCGCCTCCGGGCTGTCGGTGGCCCAGCTGGTCTCCACCGCGTGGGCGTCGGCGTCGACGTTCCGGGGCAGCGACAAGCGGGGTGGCGCCAACGGTGCGCGGATCCGCCTCGAGCCGCAGAACGCCTGGGAGATCAACGACCCGGACGAGCTGGCGCGGGTGCTGCACACGCTGGAGGGCATCCAGGAGGCGTTCAACGCGTCCCAGACCGGTGGGAAGAAGATTTCGCTCGCCGACCTGATCGTGCTCGCCGGCAACGCCGGCGTCGAGCAGGCCGCGCGGAACGCCGGCGTCGAGGTCGAGGTCCCGTTCACGCCGGGGCGTACCGACGCGACGCAGGAGCAGACCGACGTCGAGTCCTTCGCCGCGATGGAGCCGACCGCGGACGGGTTCCGCAACTACCTCGGCAAGGGCAACCGCCTCCCGGCGGAGTTCCTCCTGCTCGACAAGGCGAACCTGCTCACCCTGAGCGCGCCGGAGATGACGGTCCTCGTCGGCGGTCTCCGCGTGCTGGGCGCCAACCACCGGCAGTCGCCGCTGGGCGTCCTCACCGCGACCCCGGGGGCGCTGACCAACGACTTCTTCGTCAACCTCCTTGACATGGGTACGACGTGGAAGCCGACCTCCGAGGACGCGAACACCTTCGAGGGCCGCGACCTCGCCACCGGCGAGGTCAAGTGGACCGGCAGCCGGGTCGACCTGGTCTTCGGCTCGAACTCGGAGCTGCGTGCCGTCGCGGAGGTCTACGCCAGCGACGACGCGCGGGAGAAGTTCGTGCGGGACTTCGTCGCGGCGTGGGTCAAGGTGATGAACCTGGACCGGTTCGACCTCGCCTGATCGAGCGCGCCGGGCCGGCCCGCGACGGGCCGGCCCGGACGCCCATTTCCGAACTGTCGATCGAGTCGTGCTACCCCGCCGACGAGGCCACGGCCCGCGACCTCCGGGACCTGCGGGCGACCTGAGCGTCCGCTATCCCGACGGCTGCCCCCGCGGGCGGGCGCGCAGGTGGGCCCGTTCGCCCTGGCGGCCGAAGAGGCTGAGGATCTCGACCGGCTCGTCCCCGGCGGCGCCGAACCAGTGCGGCACCCGCGTGTCGAACTCCGCCGCCTCGCCCGGCGTCAGCTCCAGGTCGTGCTCACCGAGCACGAGCCGTAGCCGCCCGTTCAGCACGTAGAGCCACTCGTACCCCTCGTGGGTCTGCGGGGTGGGCTCCCGCTTGCTGACCGGGATGACCAGCTTGTACGCCTGGATGCCGCCCGCTCGACGGGACAGCGGCAGCATGGTCATGCCGTGCCGGGTGACCGGCCGCAGGTGGACGCGCGGATCGCCGGTGGGCGGCGCCCCGACCAGCTCGTCGAGCGTGACGCCGTAGGCGCGGGCCAGGGGGAGCAGCAGCTCCAGCGTCGGCCGGCGGGCGCCGGACTCCAGCCGGGAGAGGGTGCTCACCGAGATGCCGGTCTCCGCCGCCAGGTCGGTGAGGGTCGTCTCGCGCTGCCGGCGTAGCGCGCGCAGCCGGGGGCCGACCGCGTCGAGGGCCTGGTCCAGATCGCCGTCCACGCCGTCAGTTTGCCAGAACAGCAACAAAGTTTGCCAGTAGGCTGGCGGCCGCGCACCGTTGTCGCGGGAGGTGGTCAGAGTGACCGATCAACTGAGAGGCTCCTACGACGTGGTGGTGGTCGGTGGCGGCGCCGCCGGCCTGAACGGCGCGCTCATGCTCGCCCGGGCGCTCCGGTCCGTGGTGGTGATCGACGCGGGCGCGCCGCGCAACGCCCCGGCCGAGGGGGTGCACGGGCTGCTGGGCCGGGAGGGCATGCCGCCGGCCGAGCTGCTGGAACGCGGCCGGGCCGAGGTACGCGGCTACGGCGGCCAGGTGGTGACCGCGGAGGTCGCCACCGCCGCCCGGGACGGCGACGGGTTCGCCGTGACACTGACCGACGGCCGCTCGGTCCGGGCCCGCCGGCTGCTGGTGACCACCGGGCTGGTCGACGTCCTGCCGGCCATCCCGGGGCTCCGGGAACGCTGGGGTCGGGACGTCCTCCACTGCCCGTACTGCCACGGGTGGGAGGTCCGCGACCGGGCCATCGGCGTGCTCGCCACCGGCCCGATGTCAGTGCACCAGGCGTTGCTGTTCCGCCAGTTGAGCGCGGACGTCACGTACTTCACGCACCTCACCGCCGGTCCGGACGAGGAGCAGGCGGAGCAGCTCGCGGCCCGCGGCGTACGGGTGGTCACCGGCACGGTGGGGGCGCTGGACGTCGCCGACGACCGGCTGGTCGGGGTACGGCTCGCCGACGGCACGGTGATCGAGCGGGACGCGCTGGCGGTCGGGTCGCGGATGGTGGCGCGCGCCGAGTTCCTGGCCGGGCTCGGGCTGAAGCCGGTCGAGCACCCGAGCGGGATGGGCGAGCACCTCCCGACCGTCGACCCGAGCGGGCGTACCGACGTGGCCGGCGTGTGGGTGGCCGGCAACGTCACCGACCTGGCGGCCCAGGTGGGTGCCGCCGCGGCGGGCGGGGCGGTCGCCGGCGCCATGATCAACGCGGACCTGATCGCCGAGGAGACCCGGCAGGCGGTCGCCGCCGGACGGAGCTCGTTCTCGGCCGCGGCGGAGGCCCGGGTCGCCGAGCTGGTGGCGGGCGACCGCCGCCACGGACTGTGAGCGGGGGAGCGGTGCCGGCGGCGTTCGACGCGGCGTACTGGGAGCAGCGCTACCGCGCCCACGGCCCGGCCGGCACCCGCCCGCCGAGCCCGCAGCTGGTCGCGGAGGTCGCGGATCTCGCGCCCGGTGCGGCGCTGGACGCCGGCTGCGGCGAGGGCGCCGACGCGGTCTGGCTCGCCGGGCGCGGCTGGCGGGTCACGGCGGTGGACATCGCGCCCACCGCGCTGGAGCGCGGCCGGGAGCGCGCGGAGGCCACCGGCGTCGCCGACCGGATCGAGTGGATCGCCGCCGACCTGACCGACTGGACGCCGCCGCCGGAGCGGTACGACCTGGTGACGGCGCAGTACGTGCACCCGGCGGGCTCGCCGGAGGCGCTGGTCCGGCGGCTCGCGGCGGCGGTCGCGCCGGGCGGCACCCTGCTCCTGGCCAACCACGACCCGGCCGACGCCCACTCCGCCGCGCACGCCCCCGCGGAGGCCGGCGTCACCGCCGAGCGGGCCGCGGCGTGCCTCGACCCGGACCGGTGGGAGATCGTGGTCGCCGAGGCCCGCACGCGGACGACCAGCCACCACGGGCGCGAGCTGACGCTGCGCGACACCGTGCTCCGCGCCCGCCGACGCCCGCGCCGAGCCGGCGTGGCTGAGCAACCGAGGTGAGGGGCGGCGGACCTAGGATGAGCTCATGAGCGCAGAGGCCGTCGGCAGGCACATGCCCGCTGTGGTGACGCTCGAGGATCTGGCCGCGATGAACGGCGCAGATCCCAACGGTCACCGGTACGAAACGAGCCCCGAGGGGGTGCTGTCGGTCATGCCGCCGCCGGACTCGGAGCACGCGACGATCGCCAGCCGCCTGATGGCCTGGCTCATCATCGCGGGGTGGCCCGCCGACCAGGTCCTGCAGGCCGCCGGCGTCCGGGTTCCGGGTCCCGCGGGCGACGGCGGGCGCATCCCTGACCTCACCGTCTGGCGTAAGCCGCCGCCCAGGAGCGTCTGGTCCGTGGCGGCGGATGTCGCGCTGGTGGTCGAGATCGTGTCGCCGGGCTCCGAGGCCATCGACTCGGTCACCAAGGTGCGGGAGTACGCCGCTGCCGGGATTCCCCGCTACTGGGTGGTGAACCGGGACAGCGGGCAGACCGTCACCCTGTACCGGCGGTCGGACGACGGTGACTACGAGGAGCAGGCCAGGATGCCGCTGTCCTGGTTGCTCCAGACGGACCCGGCCGAGCACCTGGACTGACGGTGCGGGGGAGCCCGGGCTGACGTCGGCCGGCGTATCGTCCACGCGATGGCGGGGCCGAACTGGGCGGACGGTGCGGCGTACGAGGCGTACGTGGGCCGGTGGAGCCGGCGTGTCGCCGAGGAGTTCCTGCGCTGGCTGGACGCGCCGCCCGGTCGGCGGTGGCTGGACGTGGGCTGCGGCACCGGTGCGCTGACCTCGACCGTGCTGGCCGTGGCGGATCCCGCGCAGGTCACCGGGGTCGACCGGTCCGAGGGCTTCGTGTCACACGCCCGGGCGACCGTCGCCGACGGGCGGGCCGCCTTCCAGGTGGGGGACGCCCGGTCGCTGCCCGTCCCCGACGGTGACGCGGACGTCGTGGTCAGCGGGCTGGCCCTCAACTTCGTGCCCGAGCCGGAGCGCGCGGTCGCCGAGTTCGCCCGCGTGCTCCGGCCGGGTGGTGTCGCCGCCGCGTACGTCTGGGACTACGCGGACGGGATGGCGATGATGCGGCACTTCTGGGACGCCGCCGCCGCGATCGATCCGGCCGCGGCCGAACGGGACGAGGGACCGCGCTTCCCGGTGTGCCGCCGGGAGCGGCTGGGTGCGGTGTGGACGGAGGCCGGATTCGGGGACGTGTCCGTGCGGGGCATCGAGGTGCCCACGGTGTTCGCCGACTTCGACGACTACTGGCGGCCGTTCCTCGGTGGGCAGGGGGCCGCGCCCACGTACGTCGCGACCCTGACCGGCGAACACCGCGAGGCGCTGCGGGACCTGCTGCGCGACCGCCTGCCGGTCGGGCCGGACGGCTCGGTCCGCCTCACCGCACGCGCCTGGGCGGTACGCGGAACCGCCCCCTGACCACCGCCCGAATTACTCGGCCTCGATGCCACCGGCGCGGAGGATCTGCCGGACGCGCTCGCGTGTGTAGCCGGTGACCCGGACGATGTCCACCTGCCGCATGCCGTCGCGTGCGGCCTGGACGATCGCGTCGGCGAGACGCGAACGTGCCTCGACCACATGACCCCTCGCTTCGGACACGAGCCGGTCCGCCTCGGCCTGGGCGCCCTCTACGGCCGCCCGTGCCTCTTCGTAGGCCCGAACCGCAGCTGCCAGGTCGTCCGCCACGGGGCCATCGTCCCATGTTGGATCTTGGCCAAATTGATATGGAGTCAATTAGGCCAAACAAGGCTTGCGCAACTTGGCCTCATGGGTAAGGCTACGGGTGGGACGGCAAGGTGAGGGGGAGCGATGACGGTACTACCGGAGCAAATACCCACGCTGCCGAGCTGCGGTCGGGCCGCCGAGGTGCGGATCGAGGTGTACGGGGCCGACAGCCTCGACGCGTCCGTCTACGTGTGCCGGCGGCACGTGACCGCGGGTGTCGCGGCCCTGCACGCGTACGGCTGGCGGGCGGAACCGGCCGCGGTCGGCCCGCTCGCGCCCCGGCCGTGCGGGTACGCGTACCGCTATCCGACCGGGAGTCTCGCGGACCTCGCGCATCCGCACTGGTGCGACCGGCGCGACTGCCTCGACCGCCGCCGGCACCGGTCCCTCCGGCTGCCCGTGAGCGCCGGGCAGCCGGAGGCCGTCATTGCCGAGGTCGCGTTGTCGCAGGGGCTCACGGCCGGGCTGGAACCGGTGCTCACCCTGGCCGTCGTCGGCCCCGACGGCCCCGACCTGACGCTGTCGCTGAGGCAGGGACGGGTGCTGTCGTACCAGGTGCGGCGGCTGCTGGACCTCAGCGGCCGCGGTCGTCGCCCCCGGTAGCCGGCAGCGTCAGCGGGGTTGGCGGGTCTTGGGCAGGTCCAGCTTGTCGGCGGCCCGGCAGTCCTTCGGCCCGCCGACGGCGTCCGGGCCGACCCGCTCCAGCGCCTGCCGGGCGCGGACCCGGCCGAGGTTCCAGGCGTACCAGGGATCCGGCTCCCGGAGATCCTCGGCGATCCAGCTCAGCGTGCAGCGCCGGGCCGGGTCGGGCAGGGCGGTCAGGGCCGGCGTCGCGTCGGCCGACAGTGCCCGCAGGTACCACGCATCGATCTTGCCGGTCTGCTCGTACCGGTCGATGTTGCGGCCGGCGGCGTAACCCTCGGGGTTGAGGATGGCCAGGCCGAGCAGCATCACCACGGTGAGCGCCACCGTCCCGCCCGGGATCCAGCCGCCCCTCAGGCGCAGCCCGGCGACGAGGACCATCAGGAAGACGGTGCCGAGCAGCAGCTCGAACGCCATCACGAAGATGCGCTCTCCGGTGAAGCTGTAGACCTCCTGGTACGTGTACATGCGGGAGAGCGCCGAGATCACGATGACGACACTGAGCGCGCTCAGCGCGCCGAGCAGCAGGCGGAGCACGAGCCGCTCGGCGCGGCTCTCCCGGCGCGCCCAGCGACCCACGCCGGCCAGCACCGCCAGCGTCAGCACGGTGACGGCGGCGAGCTGCCAGAAACCGCTGCGGGCGTACTCCGCGTAGTTGAGCCCCGCCGTGCGCAGCACGTGCCGCTGGCCGCCGAACAGCACGGTGAACTGCACCGCCACGAAACCACCGAACAGCAACGTGAGCGCGCCGATGGCCGGCGCCCACTCCACCATGCCGAGGCTGCGGCCGGCGGGCTTGTCCACGGCGGACAGATCCGGCGGGGCGGCCAGCGTCCAGACGGCGGCCACCACGCAGAGCGCGCCGACCGCGGCGAGGAAGATCCAGCGGAACACCGCGCCGGCGTGCACCTCGGGCACGATCGTGCCGAGCACCACGTTGAAGGCGCCGTCGGCGGAGGCGAGCAGGCTGCCGAAGACCACCAGCGCGGCGACGGTGGCCGCGACCGAGCCGACCACCCGACGGATCAGGCCCGGGTCGGCGTCGGACCGGAATTGGGCGCGTACCCAGGGCAGGCCGCGGAACGCCGCGATCGGTCCCGCCACCACGCTGAACAGGATGGACCGGATGCGCCGGCCACCGATCACCGCGAGGGTGGCGCAGCCGAGCGCGCCGAGGACGCAGAACGTCACCAGCCACCACGCGTTGCGGAACGTCAGCACGGACAGCAGCGCGAGTGCCGCCGCCGCCCAACCGACACGTACCCACCGCTCGGTGCGCGGCAGCTTCGCGACCGACCGGCGGACCGCGAACACCACACCGGCCGTCAGGGTGAGCCAGCCGAGGAACCACCCGATGCCGGTCCGGCCGAGCGGCACGAAGAAGGCCAGCCCGAGAGCGCCGGCCAGGACCGCGACGGGCACGGCCCGCCCCCGCGCCGGCTTCGGACCGGGCCAGTGCCGCTGGAAGAAGGACGGACCGGGTGGCGCCGGCCGGTAGAACCCACCGGGGTACGGCGGGTAGCCCGGTCGCCCGGGCATGCCGGGTGGCGGTGCGGTGGCCGGCCCGGATCGGGCAGCTGCGTGCGGGGTGGCGGTGACCGCCGGGCCGGTGCCGCCGGCCGGGGACGTGCGCGCCGGGGACGTGCCGGCCGCGGGTGCGCCGGTCGTCGGGGGAGTGTCGGTTGTGGTGTGGCCGGCGGTGAGCGCGCCGTCAGCCGGTGGTGTCTCGCCGGCCTGAGCGCCGGTGGCCTGAGCGCCGGTGACCGGTGCGACTGCGGTCGAGGTTGCGGCGGCCGGGGCGGCGTCGCCGCTGGGCGTTGCCGGTGCCGGCGGGGTGGCCTGCGACGCCGACGAGTCGACGGCACGAGCGGCGTCCGCGGACGACGACTGTTTCTCGGCGGTGCCCGACGCCGCCGGCTGCGGCCCGAGCCGGTCGGTGCCGGTGACCAGCGCGCTGTCGGTCACCCGGGCGGGTCGGCCGCCAGCCGTGGCCGCCGCACCGGTCGACACCGGGGTCGCCGTGGCCGTCCCAGCGGCCGGCGTGGTCGCCGCACCTGCCTCGGCGGCCGGGACCAGGGGGATGAAGACCGCGTACCCGCGGGTGCCGGGCGGGAGGCTGACCGGGATCGCCCAGGCGGGCTGGCCCTCCGGCCACGGGATCGCGCCGGGCGCGCCGTCACCGGCCGGCATGGCGAGCAGGTACGGCGGGGCTCCGTCGCCGGCGTCGTCGGCGGGGGGTCGGGGCGCCGGTGGGGGCTGGGTCACGGCACACTCCTTGATCAATGGTGGGCACACTGTACGACCCGACCGACCTGACCGCTGCCCCCTGGTGTGGCCCGGCCTGCCCGCATGCCCTGACCGGAGCCGGTCACCGTCCACTTGCCGACTGAGCCCTCCCCACCTTCCGCGGGACCCTGAGCCGGGCAGCGCAACCCCGGCAGCTACCAGCAGTGCCTACTGGTGATCGCTACCGGATGACTCATGGCACGAACAACCCCTCGCGATCTTGCACTTTCTGCCCTGACAAACCCGAAGAAGACGGGCATATCGAGGGCCGAAAATGCAAGATCGACGAGAGGCGATGGGTGGGCGGGGCTATGGGTGCAGGGTTTGGGTGGGGGTGCCGGAGCGGCCTCGGTCGTCGAGGAGCAGTGGGGCGCGGCCGGTGACCGTGTAGCGGATGTGGGTGACGGCCGGGTCGTGGATCACCCGGGTCGGGGTCAGTTCGAGTCCCTCCTTCTCCGCCAGGCCGAGGTCGGCGTCGAGTAGCCGCAGACCGGTGCCCAGCACCACCGGCGCGATGTGCAGCTCCAACTCGTCGAGGAGGCCGGCGGCGAGGACCTGCCGGACGAGGCTGCCCCCGCCGGCGACGGCCACGTTCTTGCCCCCGGCGGCGGCACGGGCCCGCTCGACGGCGCCGGCGACCCCGTCGGTGACGTAGGTGAAGCTGGTGCCGCCGCCCCGGACCAGGGTCTCCCGCGGCCGGTGGGTGACGACGAAGACCGGCGCCCGGAACGGCGGCTCGTCGCCCCACGGCACCTCGCCGCCGTCGGCCATCCGCCGCCCCATGACGTACGCGCCGGCCGCCTCGAAGGTCTCGGCCATGATCTCCGAGTTGGTGTCGTGCGTGCCGCCGCTGAAGCCCTGCCGCTCGCGCCACGCCATCGCGTCGGTCGCCCACCGGGTGACCCGGAAGAAGCCGGCCGCCTCCGCCGACTCCAGCCAGTCGCCGCCGCCGGTGTGGCGCGGGCCGGCGTAGAACCCGTCCAGCGAGACGGACAGCTGTGCGGTCACCTTGGTCATCGTGGTTCCCACCTTCGGGTGCGGGGCACCTGTCCGGTGCCCGTTCACCGAGGGATCGGAGCCGGGCAGGCCCGTTCGACAGCACCGCCATGTGACCTGGGTCACGTGAGTCGGGCGGCCTGCCGGACGAGGAAGCGCCGCTCGGGCAGGCTGCCGGCGAGGCGGGCCGCCTCCCGCCACGCGCGCGCCGCGGCCGCCGGCTCGCCCGCCCGCTCGAGCAGGTGGGCCCGTACCGCCAGCAGCCGGTGGTGCCCGGCGAGCGGGCCGTCCGCCAGCTCCCCGAGCAGGTCCAGGCCGGCCCGGGGCCCGCGCACCATCCCCAGCGCGACCGCGCGGTTGAGGGTGACCGCCGGCCCGGGGGACAGCCGCTCCAGCAGCTCGTACAGCGCCAGGATCTGCGGCCAGTCGGTGTCCTCGGTGGACGGCGCCTCGGCGTGTACGGCGGCGATCGCGGCCTGCACCTGGTACGGGCCGACCGGCGCGGTGGACAGCGCGTGGGTGATCAGCGCGGTGCCCTCGGCGATGGCCGTCCGGTCCCAGCGGGTCCGGTCCTGCTCGGCCAGCGGGACGAGGTCACCCTCCGGGCCGGTACGCGCCGGACCGCGCGCCTCGGTGAGCAGCATCAACGCGAGCAGCCCGGCCACCTCGCCGTCGTCGGGCAGCCGGCGGTGCAGGCGCCGGGTCAGGCGGACCGCCTGCCCGGTCAGCTCGGCCCGGCGCAGTGTGCGGCCGCTGCTGGCCGCGTACCCCTCGTTGAAGATCAGGTAGAGCACGTGCAGGACGACGGCGAGCCGCGGCCCGCGCTCCGGCTCCGGCGGCAGGTCGAACCGGGCACCCGCCTCCCGCAGCCGCTGCTTGGCCCGAACGATGCGCTGGCCCATCGTCTTCTCCGGCAGCAGGAAGGCGGCGGCGACCTCCGGCGTGGTGAGCCCGCCGACCGCCCGCAGGGTGAGCGCCACCTGCGCGGCCGGGCCGAGCGCCGGGTGGCAGCAGAGGAACAGGAGCTCCAGCAGGTCGTCCCGGGGCGGCTCGGCGTCCGGCGGCGGCGCCACCAGCGCGTCGCGCGGCGTCGCGTCCAGCACGGCGTGTTCCCGGCGCTGCCGGGCCGCGTCGGCGCGGACCTGGTCGACGTAGCGGCGGGCGGCCACCGTCCGCAGCCAGCCGGCCGGATGCTCCGGTACGCCGTCGGCGCGCCACGCCTCGACCGCGGCGAGCAGGGCCTCCTGCACCGCGTCCTCAGCCCGGGTGAAGTCGCCGTACCGGCGCACGAGGGCGCCGGTGACCTGCGGTGCGAGGTGGCGCAGCAGGTCACCGACGCGGTCGTCGCGACTCAGAGATCACCGCCGGTGCCGGTCATCAGCGGCCACACCTCCAGGCCGCCCCCGCTGCGGCCGCTGCCGAAGCGCAGGGCCGGGTAGGACCGGGCGATCTCCAGCGCCCGCTGCTCGCTGTCGACGTCCACCACGAAGTACGAGCCGACGTACTCCTTCGCCTCCAGGTACGGGCCGTCGGTGACCACCGGCGCGTCGCCCACCATGCGGACCGACCGGGGCCGGGGGACAAGCCCCTGGCTCTCCACCAGCTCGCCGGACGCCCGCAGCGACTCGTTGAACGCGTCGACCTCGCCGATCAGCGTGCTCAGGTCGCCGGCCGGCAGGCTGTTCCAGATCTCCTCGTTGCCGTAGATCAGCATCAGGTACTTCACCAGGGTCTCCTTCCGGGCACATCAGGCAGCATGCCGCAACCGGGTGAGCGACAGGCCGGCCGTCGGCTAACGGACAGGACGTCAGGCACCCCGCTGAAGCACTGTTGTAGCAGGTGAGAGGCGTAAGGATGGCGGGCCACATCCCGATCCTCGGGCCCGGCGGGGACAGCAGCGTCCCCGCCGACACCGCCGCCACCGAGCCCGGCTCCACGAACCCGGCGAGCGCACCGCCGACCCTCGTCCGCGAGCCGTGCTCCGACCGGCACCGGTCCGGCCACCGGCCCGGTGCCGCCTCCGGACACCGACGTCACCACCTTCGACCCGCCCGACCCGGCCGCGCCGGCGCCGCCGGGTGAACCGCCGCCGTTCGCGGCGCGGGCAGCTCCAGACCCCACCGGCACGCCCCCGCGCGCGTTCCCGCCGTGCCCGGCGGCCGGGCGGTCCGGCGTACCCCCGGATCGTCCGCCGCCCGGCCCGGAGCCGGCGCGGGCGGTCGCCGGGGGAACCGACCACGGCCGGACCGGCCGGGCGCGGACGCCCGCCGGGCGGCCCAGCGAGCACGAGAGGAGAGGGCCATGGCCGCTCCCACCGCGACCGCCTCCCTGAACGCGGCGGTCTACTCACCCGGGGATCCCATGACACTGACCGTGACGTACGGCGACGCCGACACCCGGCCGGTGACCGTCACGATCGTGGTCACCGACGCGCAGGGCAACAGCAGCGCCCCGGCGCGGGTCACCGCCGTCATCGACCCGCTCACCCTCGCCGTGACCGACGACTCCGGCCGCACCTGGACCAAGCTGTCGGACAACGGCGCGGTGGCCGTCTACCGGGCGGTGGCGTGATGCCCCGGGTCACGGTGACGGTGCGCGACTCGGGCGGGCGCAGTGTCACCGCCGCCGCCGACTACACGATCGCCCCGCCGGTGCTGGGCGGCTACTACCTCGCCGGGGGAGCCGACCCGACGGCCGACATGGTGGGCGGGAACTTCCGCTCGCTCACCCAGTACCGCAGCTTCGCCGATGGCTACACCTTCCCCGGCTACAACAAGCCGTGGCTGGTCGACCTGGGCAAGGCCGGCTTCAAAATCAACATGGTGCTGGAGCTGAAGCACTACGGCGCCCCCGACGGGGCGCAGACGTTCACCGTCGACGGCACCAGGTACACCGTCCCGGCGCCCGCCATGACGATCCAGCAGCGGCCGGGAACGACCTGGCCGAAGGCGTACGGCTACGGCCAGGTGCTCGCCGGGCAGTGCGACGGGCTGTTCGCGCGGGCGCTGTCGCAGTACCGGACGATGGGCTTCGGGGTGAACATCCAGGTCGCCTCCGAACTGGACACCGACCACGAGTTCGGCACCACCGAGGCCGGTAAGGCCTACACCTGGGCGGAGTCCGACGCTCGCGCCGTGCAGGCCGTGACGTACATCGTCAACTGGTTCAAGGCCCGCGGCCTGCCCGCCGGCACCACCTTCTCGGTGGGGCTGGGCGGTTTCGACCGGGCCTGCTACAAGCGCACGCACCCGGAGACGCTGATGTCCCGGCTCGACTTCCTCCAGTGGAACGTCTACGCCACCAACCCGACCGACACCGCGCTGGCCCGGTTCCGCCGCACCAAGGACTGGGCGGTCGCCGACCTCGGCCCGGTCGCGCTCTCCCGCCCGGTGCTGATCGCCGAGTGGGGGGTGCGGTCGGCGGAGATCCCCGACCAGGCCGGCTGGATCCGCACCGTCCCGGCGGCCATCGCCGCGCTGAACGCCGAACGCGGCCCCCGGATCGTCCGGACGAACTACTTCAACTCCGGTTGGGGCACGCTCTCGCCGAAGGCCACCGGCCTGGCCGCGCTGAGGGCCGCGTACGCCACCCGGCCCTACGTCTAAGGAAGGGCCCCCTTTCAACGCCCCCGGTAGCGGAAGGGACCCTGGTCAACACCCGCGACGCCCGCGCGGCTGGTCACTCTCCGGCCAGCCGCCGGGCGTACGTGTCGCGCAGCTCCGGCCAGCCGAAGTCCTTCGCCTCGCCACCCCCGGATCGGGCCGACCGGGTCCCGTCGAGCAGCCCGCCTGCGTCGCCGGGTGCGCCCAGGCCGCGGTCGGCGAGGAACGGGGCCGGTCCAGGCATACCAGGTCTCCGGGCGACCGGCGGGCGGCCTTCGTATGCTCGGGAGAATGGAACTGCGGATCTTCACTGAACCCCAGCAGGGCGCCACCTACGACGACCTGCTCGCCGTGGCCCGGCGGGCGGAGGAGACGGGCTTCGGCGCCTTCTTCCGCTCCGACCACTACCTGAAGATGGGCGGGGTGAGCGGCGAGCCGGGGCCCACCGACGCCTGGACCACCCTGGCCGGGCTGGCCCGGGACACCCGGTCGATCCGGCTCGGCACGCTGATGACCGCCGCCACCTTCCGGCTGCCCGGGCCGCTCGCGATCACCGTCGCCCAGGTCGACCAGATGAGCGGTGGCCGGGTTGAGCTGGGCCTCGGCACCGGCTGGTACGGCGACGAGCACACCGCGTACGGGATCCCGTTCCCGTCGCTGGCCGAGCGGTTCGACCGGCTGGAGGAACAGCTCACGGTCATCACCGGCCTGTGGGAGACCCCGCCGGGCAAGACGTTCGACTTCGCCGGCCGGTACTACCCGGTCAGCGACTCGCCGGCGCTCCCGAAGCCCGTGCAGTCCCCGCGCCCGCCGATCCTGCTCGGCGGCATGGGCCCGAAGCGCACCCCCGGCCTCGCCGCCCGGTACGCGGACGAGTTCAACCTGCCGTTCGCCTCGATCGAGGACACCGTCGCCCAGTTCGAGCGGGTCCGCGCCGCCTGCGCCGGCATCGGGCGGGATCCGGCCACGATGACCTGGTCCAATGCCCTCGTGCTGTGCTGCGGGCGGGACGACGCCGAGGTGGCGCGACGGGCGGCGGCGATCGGCCGGGAGCCCGACGAACTGCGGACCAACGGCCTCGCCGGCACCCCGGCCGAGGTCGTCGACAAGATCGGGCGGTACGCCGAGACCGGCAGCCAGCGGATCTACCTCCAGGTGCTCGACCTCGCCGACCTCGACCACCTGGACCTGGTCGCCACCGAGGTGCTGCCCCAGGTCTAGGGGAGGGCCCCTTGTTGACGCCTGCGGTTGCGGAAGGGCCCCGGTTAGCACCGCGCCGCGCGCCTAACCCGAGCCCCCGCGCCTAGACCCACGCCCCGCGCCTAGACCCGCGCCGGCGCGCCTAACCCGCGTCCGCGCGCTTGACGCCGCGCCGCGCGCTCGGCGGCACGCCCGTGCTCGACGTGGCGTCCCGGCTCAACGTCCGGTTGCGGCGGGGTCGCGGAGCACGGTGTCGAGGCGGCCGTCGCGGTCGCGGTCGACGTACGTGAGGTCCGGGACCCCGTCGCCGTCCAGGTCGACCTGCACCACGTCGGCGACACCGTCACCGTCCAGATCGGTGACCACCTGCACCGAGCCGTCGAGGTGGTGGGTGACGATCGACCGGCCGGCGCCCCGGGGAGCCGGCCCGGGATGCGGCACCGGCGTGGGCGCGGGTGGCGGCGCCGGGGTGGGCTGCGGTCCCGGTGTGGTGTCCGGCGGCGCGCTCGCCGGCAGCACGCCGACACCGGTCGGGTCCAGCTCCTCCTCGGACGGGAAGACGTCCCCCCGAGGCGTCGGATCGCGGTAGCTGCTCATCCGGACAGGATTCCCCGCCGACAAACCAGGAAACCGCCCGCCCGCCGCAACACCCGGTCGATCACGGAGTTGTGGTGCCAGACCTGCCCCGTTTCACCCGCATCCGCAGCCACCACAACTCCATGATCGGCGGACGGCGGGTGGCGGACGGCGGGTGGCGGGTGGGGCGGGTCGGGCCCGTGGGGCGGGTGGGGCGGGGGGTGGGGGTAGCGTCTGGGGGCGGTGGTGGGTCGGCTGGGGAGGCGATCGTGGTGCGGCGCAACTGGGCGGGCAACGTCACCTACTCGGCCCGCCGTCGCCATCGCCCCGAATCCCTGGACGAGCTGCGCCGGCTGGTGGCGGGCAGCGACCGGGTCCGCGCCGTGGGCAGCGGCCACTCCTTCAACCGGCTCGGGGACACCACCGGGGATCTGGTGTCGCTGGCCGGGCTGCCACAGCACGTGACGCTGGACCGGGACCGGTCGACGGTGACCGTGCCGGCCGCCATGCGGTACGGCGACCTCGCCACCCACCTGCACGCCGAGGGCTACGCCCTGGCGAACCTCGCCTCCCTGCCGCACATCTCGATCGCGGGGGCGGTCGCCACCGGCACCCACGGCTCGGGCGAGCGAAACGGCAACCTGGCCACGGCCGTCGCCGCGCTGGACCTGGTCACCGCCGACGGCGACGTGGTCAGCGTCGACCGGGCCGCGGACGGCGACACGTTCGACGGGACGGTGGTGTCGCTCGGCGCGCTCGGCGTGGTCACCCGCGTCACCCTCGACGTCGTGCCGGCGTTCACGTTGCGCCAGGAGGTCCGCCTCGGCCTGCCCCGGGAGGCGCTGGAGGAGGCGCTCGGCGCGGCGTACAGCGTGAGTGTCTTCACCGACTGGCGGTCCACGCTCCTGCGCGAGGTGTGGATCAAGCAGCGGGCCGAGTTGCCCCCACCACCGGCCGACTGGCTCGGCACGACGGCGGCCGACCGGCCGCGGCACCCGGTGGCCGGGATGCCCGCCGAGCACTGCACGCCGCAGCTCGGCGTGCCCGGTCCGTGGCACGAGCGGCTGCCGCACTTCCGGCTCGGTTTCACGCCGAGCAGCGGCGAGGAGCTCCAGTCGGAGTACCACGTGCCCCGGGCGGCGGCCGTAGCGGCGCTGGCCGCGCTGGACGGGGTGGCCCACCGGATCGCCCCGGTGCTCCAGGTCTGCGAGCTGCGTACGGTCGCCGCGGACCGCCTCTGGCTCAGCCCCAACCACGGGCGGGACAGCTTCGCGATCCACTTCACCTGGATCGCCGACGCCGAGGCGGTGGCGCCGGTGGTGGCGGCGGTGGAGGAGCGGCTGGCCCCGTTCGCGCCGCGCCCGCACTGGGGCAAGGTCTTCGGGACCGCCCCGGTGGCGGTCACCGCTGCCTGGCCCCGCCATGCGGACTTCGCCGCGCTGGCGGCCCGGCTCGACCCGGCCGGGAAGTTCCGCACCGAGCTGTTCGACCGCTACTTTCCGGCCCGGTAGCCGGTCAGCCGACCAGGACGGCCGGTCATCTGGTCGCGCATGCTGCCGCGCTGCACCGCCCGGCTGATGTCGCTGGGGGAGATGATCCCGACCAGCCGGTCGTCGACCACCACCAGCGCCCGGCCGTCGGCGCACTCGCTGAGCCGGGGCAGGAGGTCGTTCAGCGACTCGTCGGGGGAGGCGAGCACCAGCTCGTCGGCGCGGCAGGAGACCTCGGCGAGGGTGGTGGCCGACCGGCGGTCGACCGCGACGTCCCGGACCCGGTCGAGGGTGACCAGCCCGACCGGTCGCCCCTCCTCCGTCAGGGGCAGCGCGGAGTGCCGGTACGCGAAGAGGTAGTTGTCCACGAAGTCGGCGACCGTCAGGTCGCCGGAGGCGGTCTGCGGCTGCGGCGTCATCACGTCGGCGACCCGGATGCCACGCAGCGCGCTGCCCATCCGCGCCTGCCGCTCCTCCATCCCGGCGGCGCCGATGAGGAACCAGCCGATCAGGATCAACCACAGCCCGCCGAACCCGGCGCCGGCGAAGAACTGCCAGAAGCCCAGGCCGATCAGCAGCGCGCCGAGCACCCACCCGGACCGGGCGGCCACCACCGACGCCTTGGTGCGGTCACCGGTGGCCTTCCACACGGCCGCGCGCAGCAGCCGCCCGCCGTCCAGCGGGGCGGCGGGCAGCACGTTGAAGATCGCCAGCAGCACGTTGATGCCGGCCAGCCAGGCCAGCGCCCCGAGCCACAGCCCCTCGTACCCGGTCATCGCGACCGCCACCGCGATGGCACCGAAGAACAGCCCGATCAGCAGGCTCACCAGCGGACCGACCCCGGAGATGCGCAGCTCGGCGCCCGGGTTCGGCGCCTCGCCCTTCAGCTCCGCGACGCCGCCGAAGAGCCACAGCGTGATGCCCCGGACCTCGATCCCGTTGCGCTTGGCGACCACCGCGTGGGAGACCTCGTGCGCGAGCAGGCCGAGGAAGAAGACCACCGCCGCCGCGAGGCCGGCCAGCGCGTACCCGATCCACGGTCGGTCCGGGTACGCGCGGGGGAACTGGTTGACCGACAGCCCCCAGGCGATGAGCAGGAAGATGACAAGGACACTCCAGTTGACCCCGACCGGTACGCCCGCGATCCGGCCAAGCCGGAAACTCGCCCTCATGTTCCCGTCATACCCGCAGCGGTGGCCCTCATGCCAGGGGCGAAGGTCACCGGATCGCGCTCCCTGGCGAGGGCCGGGGCCCGCCTCGGGCAGGACGCACGATCAACCTCCAGGGGTTCCCGATCGCCGGCCCGCGGTCGGGCCGGTTGCCGGGCGTCACCCTGTCCCGCCGGGCCGGGAGCCGGCAATCATTTCGACCCAGGCCGAACGGTTCGCCGGCGCGCTGCCGCTCAGGCCGTCGGCGGCGGTTCCGGCAGTTCGTCGACGACGACGACCTCGCTGCCGGGGCGTACCTCGGTCAGCAGCTCGCGCTGCCCGCTCTTCGTCAGGCGGATGCACCCGTTGGTGGTGTTCCGGCCCAGCTCGCCGTCGTGGTACCAGCTGTGGATCCCGATGTGGGCGCCGCGCAGCCCGGCCGGCACCGAGTCCGGGTCGTCGGGCACCGAGCCGAGCGCGAAGATGTCCACGCCGCCGTAGACGGAGGTGGGAGGTGCGGTGCGGCCGAGGACGAAGGTGCGGCCGAGCGGCGTCTCCTGGCCGTCCTGCCCGAGGCTGACCTGCCAGGACCGGACGGCCCGTCCGCCGCGGTACCAGGTCAGCCGGTGGTGCCGGCGCTCGATCACGATCTGGTCGCGCAGCGGCACCGTGTCGAAGCCGCCCGGCGGGAGCCAGGCCAGGGTGCGGTTGGCCGAGGGGAGCAGGACGGCCGTCCAGCCGCTGCGCCGCTCGACGACCGGCATGGTCACCTCGACGCCGTTGATGGTCGGCGCGAGGAACGCGACCGGCTTCCCGCCGGGGGCGGTGTAGGCGGCGAGCCGGCGGGTCGGGTGCAGGCCCTCGGTGAGCGGCGTGGTGTCCAGCGGGTCGGGGTCGGCCGGGAAGCCGGCGGGCGCCGGGTCGTAGTCGACCACCGGCAGGTCGTCCGGCGCGGGCGCCGCGGCCGGCACGGTCTCCGCCGGTTCCTCCGGCGGGGGCGGCTCGCTGTGCGGCACCGGCTGCGCCACGACCGTCGGGGCGGCGACCGGTGCGGGCTCGGGGGCGGACCGGGGGGTCAGGGCCCAGCCGGTGGTTCCGGCGGCGACCAGCAGCAGGGGTACGCCCACCGCGAGGGACGCCCAGCGCAGGCGCGGGTTGATCCGGTCAAACAGCACCAAAGCACTCTAACGGGCGAAGGCGTGAAGAAGGGCCCCTTGCTCTGCAAAACGCGATGACAAGGGGCCCTTCCTCTCCGCTCAGCTCAGGCGGGCGCCGACGTGGATGGCGATCGCGTCGTGGGCGGGGACGTTCGCGGCGAACCAGCCGTTGCCGTCCACGGTGATCACCGGACCGCTGCAGGTGCCGCCCGAGAAGGTGCCGTGGATGACGTCGCAGTACCGGCCGGCGGGCAGGCCGGTGTAGTAGGACCGGCCGGTGACCGCGTAGTCCTCGTCGTTGATCGTGAGGTACCCCTTGCCGGCGCGGCTGAAGGCGATGTGCTGCCAACCGTTGTCGTACCAGTTGGCGACCCCGGCGCCCTCGGTGGCGTTGCGGAAGCCGACCATGTTCGCGATGACCGGCCACCGGTGCTCGCACTCCCACCCGGAGTAGCAGGTGACGTCGCGGTTGCGGCCGCTGGCGTCCGAGGGCGGGCCCTGGTCGCGCTGGCTGAACGTGTAGCTGGACATGACCGTCGGTGAGCCGTACGGCCAGGCCAGCATGAACGCGTTCGCGAGAGCGTAGATGCCGCGGTCGCGGTAGGTCAGCACCCCGCCGGAGTCGCGCTGGGTGTCGTGGTTGTCCACGAAGACCGCCGAGACGGAGCTGGGCAGGTGCCCCCAGCCCTCGCCGAAGTTCCGCAGGTACGCGAGCCGCTCGGACCGGAAGACCCGGGCGAGGTCCTTGCCGTAGCGGAACTCGTGCACGTCCCCGTTGCCGGTGTACTCGCCCGGCTGGATCGGCTCGCCGGCGCCGTGGATGACCTCCTGCACGAGGTACGCCGAGCGGGACAGCTTGCCCTTGATCGCCGCGATGTCGGCCGCCGGCATGTGCTTGCTGGCGTCCATCCGGAACCCGTCGACGCCGAGCGCGAGCAGGTCGTTGAGGTACGCCGCGAGCCGTGACCGGACGTACTCCGACTCGGTCTTCAGGTCGGCCAGGTTGACCAGCTCGCAGTTCTGCACCTCCCACCGGTCGTTGTAGTTGGTGATCTCGTGCCCGCTGTTGCGTCCGCAGTAGTGGAAGTCCTGGGACTGGTAGATCCCCGGGTAGTCGTAGTGGCTGTACGACGAGCCGGCCCAGCCGGTGCCGGGGTTGTCCTGGCCGGACATGTGGTTGACGACGGCGTCGACGATCACCTTGACGCCGGCCGCGTGGCAGGCGTCCACCATCGACTTGAACTGGGCGCGGGTGCCCTTGCGGGACTCGATCCGGTAGCTGACCGGCTGGTACGCGACCCACCACTGGGAGCCGCGGACGTGTTCCTGGGGCGGCGAGACCTGGACCCAGCCGTACCCCTTCGGGCCGAGCGTGGTGCGGCACTCGTTGGCCACGGAGTTCCAGTTCCACTCGAAGAGGTTGGCGATCACCTTCTTGGACCCGGTGGGGGCCGCGGCGGCCGGGGGTGCCGCCACGGCGGTCGGGACGAGGAGGCTCGCGATCACGCCAAGGGCGACGGTCGCCGACATTGATCGACGTCGATGCATCGGAATCTCCCTACGGGGGTTGGGGGAAGGGGTGGTGGTGGAGCCGCGGGAGGGACCCTCAACTGCCGGGATCTTGCACCCGGGGCTGAAAGTTTCCGAAACTTTACGAGATTGTTGCAAGAGCTGTCAATGCATGGATGTCCGTCACTGCTATCTGCGCGAAACCCGTCTACACGCGCCGGGCGGCGACCCGGTTCGACGGACGGCGGGGAAATTTTTGGCCGACCGGTGATCCGCCGGCGCGGTCGGTCCGTACTGGAGGAGGGAGCAGGGTCGGCCGGTGGCGCGCCACCGCGAGACGATCGAGGAGCAGATGGCCCGGGCACAGCAGAAACCGAAGGCGACGTCCGTCCGGACCAGCACCAGCAGCCGGGGGGTCCGCGCCCCGTCGAGGTCCGCGTTCGTCCTGTTGACCATCTCCACGCTGGCCGCGCTCTGGGCCGCCACCATGCTGACCGGCGTCGGCTCGTCCGTGTACGCCTACGGCTTCTTCTTCACCGAGTTCTTCGCCGGGGTGATCGCCCTGGTGTCGCTCAGCCTCACCGTGATGCTGGGACTGCTCGCCACCGACCGCCTCGTGCTGATGATCCGCCACCGCGTGCTGCTGCAGTCCGCGCACCGCGCGACCGGCATCCTCGGCGTCGCCGGGCTCGTCTTCCACGTGATCACCAAGGTCGCCACCGGGCGGGCCGGGAGCACCGACGCGGTCATCCCCTTCGTCAGCGGCCGCGGCCTGTACGTCGGCCTCGGCACGGTGGCCGGGCTGCTGATGGCGAGCGTGCTCTGGACCGGCATCATCCGCGCCCGCTTCGCCGGCGTCGGTCCGAAGTGGCTGTGGCGCACGCTGCACTCAGCCGCGTACGTCTCCTGGCCGTTCGCCATCATGCACGGCCTCAACGCCGGCCGCCCCGCGGCGGCCTGGGTGACCCTCAGCTACCTGGCCTGCGTGCTGCTGGTCGTCCTGGCGCTGCTGGTCCGGCTCTCGGTGACGCTGCAGCGGCGCACCCGGGAGCAGCACCAGGCGGCCGCGATGAACAAGGCGATGACCGCGCGGATCACCGACGACGGCAAGGGCCGCGCGCTGCTCGGCGGCAGCGCCCGCAAGCGCGGCGAGGGCGAGAGCCGGCGGGCGTCGACGTGGTCGGAGACCACCCTCGCCGGCACGTGGAGCGCCCCCGGCAGCCGCCGTCGCGACCCCGAGCGGTTCACCGTCCCGGTGGTGCCGGAGCCGGGCTCCCTGCGCGAGCCGGCGCCCAGCCGACGCCGCCGCGACGAGCCCGAGGTGGAGCCGGCCCGGCGGGAGCGGCCCTCCCGGCGCCGCACCGAGGAACCCGTCCCCACCCGGTCGCGGCGTGACACGCAGGAGTACGAGACCGTCGCGGACCGCCGCGCCGAGCGGCCGTCGCGGCGGCGTGCGGACGAGTACGAGGCCGAGGTGGTGCGCCGGGAGCGGCCGTCGTGGCGGCGCACGGAGGAGTACGAGGCCGAGGTGGTCCGCCGGGAGCGGCCCTCGCGGCGGCGCGACGAGGACGTGGCCCCGGCCGGGCGGCGGTACCGGGACGACGAGGACTCCTACACCTCCCGCCGCTCCCGCGCCGAGATGGACGCCGGCACCCGGTACCCGGTGCCGCCGCAGCGGCGCGAAGAGCCGGAGGAGCCGTGGACCAGCCCGCGCCGCTGGGAGAGCGAGCCGATCTCCGCCGGCCCGATCTCGGCGGGGCCGATCTCCGGCACGCCGGTCTCCTCCGGTGGCCGGCACAGCGCCGAGGACGACGTGCCGGAGGAGCCGGACTACTGGCGGCCCCCGGCCCGGTACGCCCCCGCGGAGCCGACGCTGCCGCCCGACGACACGCCGACCCTGGTGGACCTCGCCTCCCGCCGGGCCCGCAAGGCCGAGAGCAAGAGCCGGCGTCGCCGCCGGGCCGAGGCGGACGTCGTCGACATCGCCTACCTCAGCGAGCTGCGGGGTGAGGCGAAGTGAAGCGGGCGACCGTGCCGCCGGTGGCGTGCGTGGGCGAGCCCCGGCTGACCGCCGGCTTCGCCGAGTTCGGCCGGCTCGACCTGATGGCCCACGAGGAGGTGCACGGCCCCATCGGGCCGATGGAACCGGCCAACCTGCTGCGCCTGGTCGAGGGCATCCAGCTCAAGGGCAAGGGCGGCGCGGGCTTCCCGTTCGCCAAGAAGCTGCGGGCCGTGCTGGAGTCCTGCGAGCGGCAGGACGCCTCGGCGGTCGTCGTGGTGAACGCGACCGAGGGCGAGCCGGCCAGTTGGAAGGACAAGGTGCTGCTCACCCGCGCCCCGCACCTCATCCTCGACGGGGCGGCGCTGGCCGCGTACGCGCTGGACGCCGACGAGATCGTGATCGGCGTGGCCGACGACGGCGTGGGCCAGGAGTCCCTGATGGAGGCGCTGGGGGAGCGCCGGATGCCGGTGCCGACCAGCGTCGTCACCGTCCCGCACCGGTTCATCAGCGGTGAGGGCGGCGCGCTCGTCAACGGGATCAACGGCCTGCCGCACATCCCGCCCGGCACGAAGAAGCGCTCCAGCGACTCGGGTGTCGGCGGGTTGCCCACCCTGCTCTCCAACGCCGAGACGTACTCCCAGGTCGCGATCGCCGCCCGGCTCGGGCCGTACGAGTACGCGGCGCTCGGCACCGACGACGAACCCGGGACGGTGCTGCTCACCGTCACCGGCGCGGCGAAGCGGCCGGCCGTGGTGGAGTGCGCCGCCGGCACCCCGCTGCGCGAGATCCTCGACCTGTGCGAGGTGCCGGACGGGCCGGGCATCCTGATGGGCGGGTACCACGGCAAGTGGATCACGCAGGAGGCGGCGGACCGGGCCGAGGTCTCCCGGAAGGGGCTGGCCGCGGTCGGCGGCACGCTCGGTGCCGGCATCATCGTGCCGCTCGGCCCGGACACCTGCCCGCTCGGCGAGGCGGCCCAGGTCGTCCGCTACCTGGCCGGCGAGTCCGCCGGCCAGTGCGGGCCCTGCAAGAGGGGCCTGCCGGACCTCGCCCGCTCGGTCGACCTCGCGGTGTCGGGCAGCGCGCCGGTGGAGGTCGTCCGGGCCGCCGCCGGCGACGTCAAGGGCCGCGGCGCGTGCAGCCACCCGGACGGTACGGCGCGCTTCGCGCTCTCCGCGATGGAGGTGTTCGCCGAGGACCTGCGGGCGCACAGCACCGGGGAAGGGTGCGGCCGCCGGGTCAAGGGCCTGATGGGGCTGCCCGGCGCACCGGACCCGAACCCGCAGAAGCTGATGCTCGACTGGTCCCGCTGCGACGGGCACGGACTGTGCGCGCACGTGGTGCCGGACTTCATCCGCCTGGACGCAAACGGGTACCCGGCCTTCCCCACCACGCCCGTGCCCAGCTGGCTGCGCGAGGGGGCGCTCAAGGCGGTCAAGGTCTGCCCGGAGCTGGCGCTGCGGCTGACCAAGGTCGAGTCGTGACCGCGTACCGGCGGGGGACGCCGGTGCGGCGGACCGTCCTGGCGGCCGTGACCGCGGCGACCCTGCTCGCCACCGCCGCCTGCGGGGCCGGCGAGGCCTCCCCACCGGCCGCGACGTCAGCCGACCGGGTGTCGCCACCCGCCGCGGGCGCCCCGGTGGCCGGCTCGCCGACGGCCGCACCGAGCCCGGCCGGGCCGCCCGCCACCGTGCCGGAGACCCTGAAGTTCGCCGCGAAGACGCTCGACGGCGCGGCCTTCGACACCGCGGCACTGGCCGGGAAGCCGGTGGTGCTCTGGTTCTGGGCACCGTGGTGCGCCACCTGCGCGAGCCAGGCGTGGACGGTCGCCGAGGTGGCGCCGGCCTACCGGGACCGGGTGCCGGTGATCGGCGTCGCCGGCCTGGGCCAGCAGCAGGCCATGAAGGACTTCGTCACCGAATTCGAGCTGGCCGCGGTGCCGCAGCTCGACGACCGGGCGGGCGCGGTGTGGCGCCGCTTCGAGGTCGTCGAGCAGAGCACCTTCGTCATCCTCGACCGCACCGGAAAGGTGATCCACCGGGGCTTCCTCGACGGCGAGTCGCTGACCGCCCGCCTGGCCACCCTGGCCGAGGTGTAGGAAAGGGGCTTTACTCAACACCTGGCCCCGCCCACGCCCGCGCGTCGGCGGGACCCGGAGCCCTCCGGGCCCGCCGACGGGCGGCGGTTTCAGCGTGGGGTGAGGCGGTCGGTGCCCAGGCCCGGCTGCAGGACCTCGGGGATCAGGACGCTGCCGTCGGGCTGCTGGAACTGCTCCAGGATCGCCGGGAAGAGGCGGCTGGTGGCCAGCGCCGAGCCGTTGAGCGTGTGCACGAACCGGGTCTGCTTGCCGCCCGGCACCCGGTAGCGGATCGCCGCCCGCCGGGCCTGGTAGTCGCCGGCCCAGGAGACCGACGACACCTCCTTGTACCGGCCGGTGCTCGGCATCCACACCTCGATGTCGAGGGTCTTCTTCATCGCCGCGCTGGCGTCGCCGGCCGACAGCAGGCTGCGTTGGTAGTGCAGCCCCAGCTTCTCGACCAGGCTCTCCGCGTGGCTGACCATCTCCTCGTGCGCCGCCTCGGCCTGCTCGGGCAGCGTGAACTGGAAGATCTCCACCTTGTTGAACTGGTGGCCGCGCACCGTGCCGCGCTCGTCCGAGTGCGATCCACCCGCCTCCCGGCGGTAGCAGGGCGTGTACGCGAAGGCCTTCAGCGGCAGCTTCGCCGGGTCCATGATCTCGTCCTGGAAGGCGCCGAGGATCGCCGTCTCGGCGGTGGGCAGCAGGAACTGCCCGCGTGGCGCGGACGCCCGGTCCAGGTGGTAGACGTCCTCGGCGAACTTCGGGAACTGGCCGGCCGCGAAGCCGGCGCTCTCCAGCAGCAGGTGCGGCGGCAGCAGGAACTCGTAGCCGGCCCGGATGTTCTCCTCGATGAAGAAGTTCAGCAACGCCCACTCCAGGCGGGCGCCCACGCCGGTGTACATCCAGAAGCCGGAGCCGCCGAGCTTCACCCCCCGCTCGTGGTCGACCAGGCCCAGCATCCGGCTCAGCTCGATGTGGTCCCGGACCTTCTCGATCGCCGGTGGCTCGCCGAAGGTCTTGACGACCCGGTTGGCCTCCTTGCCGCCGGCCACCACGTCGTCGGCGGGCAGGTTGGGCAGCTCGCTCATCCGGTCCCGCAGCCGGACCTGCACCTCGTCCAGCTCGGCCTCCAGCTCGGAGAGCTGCTTGCGGCCGGCCTCCGGGGCGGCGACCTCCGGCTCGCGGCCGGCCCGCTTGGCCTCCGCGTACGCCCGAGCCTCGGCCTTGCGGCGCTGGCGCTCGCCGTCGATCGCCGTGATCAGGCTGCGCCGCTGCTGGTCGAGCTGCTGGATCTCGTCCAGCGCGCGGGTCACCTCCGCCGGGTCCAGTCGCTTGGCCAGCGCGGACGCCACCGCGTCGCGATCCTTCCGGATCAACTCCATGTCGAGCATGCTGCTCCGTACGCCTCCGTCCGGACGTCAGGTGGACCTCCAGATGCTACCGTCGCGGCCCGCCCGCCCCCGGCCCGGTGTCACCGGCGGCCACCCGCCGGCCACGGCCCGCGCCCGCCACAGGTGCCCCGCGCCTGCCCCGGGGCCCGCGCCGCGGCTCGGCGTCCGCGCCACGGCTCGGCGTCCTGCCGCAAGATCGCGCTGAATGGGCGAAGTAGTGGCCCCGCCGTGCGGTCGAGGCCACTACTTGTGCGATCGAGCGTGATCATGCAGCCCTCTGGCGCGCAGGTCGGCCGCGACTGGACGGCCCGGCCGCGCGTGGACGGCCCCGCCGCGCGTCGAGCGGCCGGCGGTCAGAGCCGGATCGGCATCAGCACCGAGAAGGCGTCCGCGTCGTCCGGGCGGCGGACGGCCAGCGGCGTGATCGGCCCGTCCAGCTCCAGGACGAGCTGGCCCCGCCCACCCGCGTCGAGGGCCTGGAGCAGGTAGTCGGCGTTGACGCCGACCCGGAAGGTGTCCCCGGTCAGCTCGTCCTCCCCGTACAGTCGCACGCCGCCCCGGCCGTCCGGGCCCAGCACACTGACCGGCAGCGCAGAGCCGGCGTGCTCGCGGTGGACGACGGGGGCGTCCGGGCTGGTCAGCGCCGCGCGCAGGGCGGCCACGTCGACCGTCGCCCGGTGCGCAGGGCGGTCCGGGCCGGCGTGCAGCAGCCGCCGGTGGTCAGGGAAGTCGTACGGCAGGGTGGCGCCCTCGACCGTACGCCCGCCGACCGAGACCACGACGGCGCCGTCGCCGACGGTCAGCGCCACCGCGCCGGAACCGTCGAGCAGCGCGCGGGCCCGGTCGACGAGGTCCGCCGGGACGACCGCCCGGACGGCCGGACCGTCGACGTCCGCGCCGACCCGGGCCACCGCGAGCCGGTGCCGGTCGGTGGCGACCAGCGTGACGCCGGAGGCCGCCACGTCCAGGAGTACGCCGGTCAGCGCCGGCAGGTCGGGGTCGGTGCCCACGGCGAAGCGGACCGCGTCCACGGCGGCGGCCAGCTCGGCGCGGGGGAGGGTGAGACGGGTGGCCAACGGGTGCTCCTCAAGATCGACGAGGGTACGGATCCGGGAGAGCTCGCGACGCGCGTCCGCGAGACCGTCCTCCAGCCGGCGCAGGTGCGCGTCGAGCAGTCGGTGCACGTCCGCCGGCTCGGACCGCAGCGCGGCGGCGATCTCGGCCACCGGCATGCCGACCCGGCGCAGCCCGGCGACCAGGCGGGCCGGACGTACCTGGTCGTCGGTGTACCAGCGGTAGCCGGTCACCGGGTCGACGCGGGCCGGGACCAGCACCCCGGCCGAGTCATAGAACCGCAGGGCGCTGACGGTCAGGCCGCTGGCCCGGGCCAGCGCGCCGATGCTGTGCAGGTCGCTCTCCACGGCGGTCGATCCTGTCTCCTCAAGCAGGTCGAGGGTCAAGGTGTAGCAGAGGCCCTTCCGCTACGCAGGTGTTGACCAGGGCCGTTCCGTTCACAGCAGGCGGAAGGTGAGGCCGGCCTTCTGGAGACGGTCGAGCAGCGCGTCACCCATGGCGGTCACCGGGGTGACCTGGCCGGATGTCGGCGGCAGGTCGTCCAGGGCGAGGCAGAGCGCCGACTCGGCGAGCATCTTCGCCGTCTCGTCGTAGCCGGGGTCGCCGCCGGCCACCTCGGTGCGTACCCGCCGTCCGCCGCCCTCGGCGAGGAACCGCACCCGGAACCAGGACCGGGCCCGCTGCTCGGGGCTCGGCCCCTGCCCGGAGGCGAGCCGCCCGAGCAGCCAGCGCCGTGTCGGCGGCAGCTTCACCAGGCCGACCACCGCGCCCAGCCCGACCGCGCCGAGCAGCACGGTCGGCAGGCGCCGCACGGCCGCGAAGTGGCGGTAGCGGAAGTCCGGCCCGTACTCCGGGCGGGCGACGGCCGAGCGGCGCACCACCTGCGGGTCGATGGTCGGCAGCGGCACGGTCCACATGCCCAGCTCGGGCGAGCGGGCGACCCGTCCGGGTACCGCGCGTACCCGCCGGCCCTCCGGCCGCGGCTCCACCGCGCGGCGGGCCTTCGCGGCCCGACTCATCTCGCCGCTGCGGGAGAACGCGGTCAGCGCCGAGTGGTACGTGCCGGCGGAGAACCGCCCGCCCGCCCGGACGAAACCGTCGACGGTGATCGGCACGTCCGCCGGCAGGTGCTTGAGGGTGAACCAGACGCCCAGGTCGTACGGGATCGAGTCGAACCCGCAGGTGTGCACCATCCGGGCCCCGGTGCGCACCGCCTCGGCGTGGTGCCGCACGTACATCAGGTCGACGAACTCGGGTTCGCCGGTGATGTCCAGGTAGTCGGTGCCCGCCGCGGCGCACGCCGCCACGAGCGGCTCGCCGTGGTGGACGTACGGGCCGACGGTGGTGGCGACCACCCGGGCGCTTCCGGCCACCGCCCGCAGCGACGCGGGATCGGTGACGTCGGCGCTGAGCAGGGGCAGCTCCGCGTGCCGCGGGTCGATCGCGGCGAGCCGGTCCCGCACGGCGGCGAGCTTGCTGGGGTTGCGCCCGGCCAGGGCCCACCGTAGCCCGGCCGGCGCGTGCCGGGCCAGGTACTCGGCGGTCAGGCCGCCGGTGAAACCGGTGGCTCCGAACAGGACGAGGTCGTACGTCCGCTCCTCACGCATCCGCCGAGTCTGCCACCCGGGCCGCTCACCGGGCAGGGGGCGGGTCGGGGCTGAACACGGCCCGCACACAGCCGTCGCGCCGGTCCCGGAACAGCCCGTACCCGAGTGCGCCCTGCTCCAGCGGCAGCCGGTGGGTGGCCAGGTGCTCGGTGCGCAGCTCGTCGCGGGCCATCCGCTCCAGCAGCATCGGCACGTAGCGCGCCCCGTGCTGCCGCGCGCCCCGCACGCTCAGCCCCTTGGCGGTCACCGAGCCCAACGGGAAGGCGTCCACCTGCCCGCTGAACTCGCCGAGCACGACCACGGTGCCGCCCTTGCGGCAGGCGTGCACCGCCTCGCGGACCGCCGGCGGTCGCTCGGCCGCGCCGGTGAACCGCTCAGCGAGGGAGCGGACCCGCCCCACCCAGGCCGGACCGACCGCCTCCACGCACACGTCCGGGCCCCGCCCGCCGGTCCGCTCGCGCAGCTCGGCGGGGACGTCGGCGCGCCCCGGGTCGACGGTCTCCGCGCCCGCGTGCCGCTCCACCATCCGCCGCCGGTCGTCGTGCGGGTCGACGACGATGACCCGGTCCGCGCCGAGCAGCCCGGCGGCCCGGGCGGTGAGCTGGCCGACCGCGCCCGCTCCCCAGACCGCCACCACGTCTCCGGGGCGTACCCCGCCCAGGTCCGCGGCCAGCCAGCCGGCGGGCGCGGCGTCGGAGGCGAAGAGGGCCCGGTCGTCGCTGACGCCGTCGGGCACGGCGAAGGCGCCGACGTCGGCGTACGGGACGCGCACGTACTCGGCGTGCCCACCGGGGACGCCACCGGTCGCCCGCGGCCGGCCGAACGCACCGGGCACGGGCTGCCCGTACGCCTCCTCGCCGGCCTTCGGGGCCGGATTGCCGTTGTCGCAGCACGACGGCGACCCGGCGCGGCAGTGCCAGCAGGCGCCGCAGGCCACCGTGCCGCTCACCACCACCCGGTCGCCGACCCGGTGCCGGCGGACCTCGGGGCCCACCTCGACCACCTCGCCGAGGAACTCGTGCCCCAGCACGTCGCCCACCGACACGTCCGGCGTCCGGCCAGCGAGCATCGGGAGGTCGCCCCCGCAGGTGGCGCTCTGCCGTACCCGGACGATCGCGTCGTGGCCGTTGCGCAGCTCCGGGTCCGGCACCCGCCGTACCGCCACCCGGTCGGTGCCCGTCCAGCACAGCGCCCTCATCCCGCCGGCCCCCGGTCCATCGGCGTCCGGTCGGCACGCAGCACCTCGCCGGTCTCGGCGAGCTGCTTGGCCTGCCGCAGGGCGGTCCGCACGGCCCGGGCCGGGTCGTCGCCGACCACGTGCGCCGTGAGCCCCGGCAGCGGCACGCCCGGGCGGGCGCGCGCGGCCAACTCGGTGCCCCGGCAGCCGGGCGCCGGCCACCCCTCCACCTGGATCGCGGCGCCGAGGCGGCGCAACGGCTCCGGCCAGCGCCCGCCGGGCAGCACCTCGCCCGGCGGCCGGTCGACCGTCACCACCTGCCAACCGCCCGGTCGCCGGTCGCCGGCCGCCCGCTGCCGCCGCGCGCCGCGCAGCATCCGGACCCCGACCAGCCCGGCCAGCGTGCCGGCGGCCGTCGCGGCGAGGGTCGCGCTCCGTCCCACCCGTGCCTCCCCGTCCGGTACGCGCGGCGCCCGCCGCGCACCCGCGTAGCCCAAGGGTCGGCCGGGCCGGGGTGAAGCTGGCTCCCCCGGAAGGGGTGAACCGCCGCCGGCCGGGTAACCGCCGGGCCGCAGGGACTGGGGGAGGACGCGTCCGATGGGGGTGGGGCCGGGTGCCGGAGGACCGACGGGGGACCGTGGTGGCCACGGGACCGGGTACGCCCCTGCTGGCGTCCCGGCTGAGCCCGGGAACACTGCCCGAACCGGTGGTGCTCCGGCCCCGGCTGCTGCGCGCGCTGGACGAGGGGACCGCGGCGCCGGTGACGCTCGTCGCCGCGCCGGCCGGCTGGGGCAAGACGACCCTGCTCACGTCCTGGTGCCGGGCGGCCGGGACGGCCGGCGGCGCCCCAATGCGGGGCGGCCCGGTGACCGGCGCCGCCGACGGGGGCCGGAACGCGCCGCCGACGACCGCCCCGCCGGGGGATTTCGGCGCGGCCGGGCCCGGGTCGGGGGAGCGGCCGGACCTGGGCTGGCTGTCGGTGGAGGCCGGCGACGACGGCGAGCGCCTGTGGGCGTACCTGGCGGCGGCGCTGCGGGCCGCCGTCGGCGAGTCCGGCGCCGACCCGCTGCGGGTGCCCGAGCGGGCACCCCGTCCCGACCAGCTGGAGCTGCTGGCCGCGGCGCTCGCCGCGCGGGAGCGGGCGGTGCTGCTGGTCGTCGACGACCTGCACCGGGTCACCGACCCGGCGGCGGTCGCCGGCCTGGAGTTCCTGCTCCGGCACGCCGAGCGGCGGCTGCGCCTGGTGGCCGGTGCCCGGGCCGGGGTGCCGCTGGCCGTGCACCGGTGGCGGCTGGCCGGCGACCTGACCGAGATCGGCCCGGACGACCTGGCGTTCACCGGCGACGAGATCGCCGACCTGCTCACCGCGCACTCGGTGGCCCTGCCGGTCGAGGCGGTCCGCCGGCTGCGGGAACGCACCGGCGGCTGGCCGGCGGCGCTCCGCTTCGCCGCGCTGGCGATGCGGGCGCAGCCCGACCCGGCCCGCTGGGTCGAACAGTTCGGTGGCGAGCAGCCGGACGTCGCCGGCTACCTGCGCGAGGAGGTCCTCGCCGGGCTGGACCCGGACGACCGGGAGGTGCTGCGCCGCACGGCGGTGGCGGACGCGGTCTGCGCCGGTCTCGCCGACGCGCTGACCGGCCGGTCCGACGCGGAGACGGCGCTCGCCAACCTGTCCGGCGACGGCGGGCTGCTGCGCCGCGACGACGGGCGGCCGCCCTGGTACCGCTGCCATCCGCTGCTCGCCGAGCTGCTGCGGGCCGAGGTGAACCGCCTGCCCGTCGAGGACGTGCGGGACCTGCACCTGCGGGCCGCCGGCTGGTACGCCGACAACGGGCGGCCCGCCGACGCGCTCCGGCACGCGCTCGCCGGCGCCGACTGGGTCCGGGCGGCGGAGCTGTTCCTGGCGGCCTGGCCCGAGCTGGCCCCGTACGACCGGCCGCCCGAGGCGGCGCCGGCGCCCGCACCGCCACCCGCCGAGGCCGTGGCGCGGGATCCCGAGCTGGCGCTGGCGTGCGCCGCCGAGCGCGCGCACGCCGGGGACGTGCCGGCCGCCCTCGGGTACCTGCGATCCGCCGCCGAGGCGGCCCGGTCGCTGCCGGCGCCGCGCCGGGCGCGCTTCGCCCGGCTGGTCACCGCGGTCGAGCTGGCGGTGGCTCGCCGGTCCGGCGACACCCCGGCGGTACGCGACGCGGCCGCCCGGCTGCTCGCCACCCGCCCGGCGGACCATGACCCGGCCGGGGGGCCGGAGCCGGCCGCCGGACCGGTCGACGGGCTGCTCGCCGTGCCGGCCCTCGCCGCCGAGCCGCGCGGCGGGGCGGCCGAGGACGCCGACGTGCGGGCGGTCGCGGGCAGCGCGCTCGGCCTGGCCGACCTCGCCGCCGGTGACCTGGCGGCCGCGGAACGGCACCTGGGTACGGCGGTGGCGGCGGCGCGCGCGGCCGGGCGGCCGCGGACCGAGCTGGCCGGCGCCAGCCGGCTGGCGCTGCTGCACGCCGTGCGGGGCGAGTTGCGCGAGGGCGAGGCGCTGGCCCGGGCGGCGCTGGCCCTGCCGCTCTGCCAGGGGTGGTCGTGCCGGACCGACTGCGGGTACGCGTACCTGGCGCTGGGCGTGGTGGCGCTGCACCGGGACCAGCCCGAGGAGGCCGAGGCGAACCTGGCCCTGGCGGAACCGGCCACCGGAGCACCCGACGCCGCGGCGGTCGCCGCGCTGTGCCGGGCGTACCTGCTGCGGGACGCCGGTGACCTGGCGGGCGGGCACCGGCTGCTGACCGTCGCCCGGGAGCGGCTGGGCGGCCGGCCGGGGGAGCTGGACCGGTGGCTGCGGGCCGCCGAGGCGGACCTGCGCGGTGCCCGGGGCGACCTGGACACCGCCCGGGATCTGCTCGCTGGCGACGGACCCGAGCTCGCGGTCGGTCTCGCCCGGGTCGCGCTGCGGGCCGGTGACGGGCGTGCCGCCGAGGCTGCCCTGCCGGACTGGCAGACGCCGGAGGCGGAGACCTGGCCGCTGCCCGTACGCCTGGAGGCCGCCGTGCTGGACGCGGTGCTGGCCGGTCGGGCGGGGGACGAGCGGCGCGCCCGGCGGACGCTGGAGCTGGCCCTGGACCTGGCCGGTCCGGAGGGTTTCCGGCGGCCGTTCACCCGGGCCGAGCCCGGGGTGCGGGACCTGCTGGCGGCGCACCTGGACACCGGCACGGCGCACTGGCCGACGGTGAGCGACCTGGTGCGCGGGGCCGACGAGCCGGTGGAGCGGGCGGCCGGGGAGCCGGTCCCGGTCGTGCTGGACGAGCCGCTCACCGAGCGCGAGCTGACCATCCTGCGCTACCTGCAGAGCATCCTGTCCAACGTGGAGATCGCGGCCGAGCTGTCGCTGTCGGTCAACACGGTGAAGACCCACGTGCGCAACATCTACCGCAAGCTCGACGCCACCCGGCGGCGCGAGGCGGTCCGCCGGGCCCGGGAACTGCGGCTGATCTGAACGGACCGCCCGGTCAGGGGGGCGCGGCCGCGTCGACCGCCGCGAGGAGGTCGGCGAGGTCGTACCCGCCGTCGTGGCGGACGTCGTTGACGAACAGGGTCGGCGTGGCGGCCACGCCGCTGCGGATGCCCCCGACGAAGTCGCGCCGCACCCGGTCGCCGTGGGCGTGGCGGCCGACCTCGGCGCCGATCTCGTCGGCCGGCAGCCCGAGCTGCTCGACACCGAGCGACAGGTGCACCGGGTCGAGCTGGTCCTGGTGCTCGTAGAGCCAGTCGTGCAGGTCCCAGAAGCGTCCCCGCAGGGCGGCCGCCTCGGTCGCCTCGGCGGCGCTCTCCGCGTACGGGTGCACGTTGGCGATCGGAAAGTGCCGGTAGACCAGCCGGACCGTGTCGGCCCGCTGGCGGAGCAGCTCGGCGATGTTCGTGTGCGCGGCCCCGCAGAACCGGCACTGGAAGTCCCCGTACTCGACGATCGTCACCGGCGCGTCCGCCGGCCCCCGGACGTGGTCGCTGCCGCTGACCGGGGTCCGCAGGCGGGCGGTGACCTGCAGCGGTGTGGTCATCGCGGCACCGCCCGGGTGCGGCGGCGTGCCGGCGGGGCCGGCCGGTCCGGATCAGTCATGACTCCCACGTTCCCAGCCGCCGGGGTGAGGGCGGGTCACCCCGCCGGGGTGGTTCGGCGGGTCACCGCAGCACGGGGGCGACGGCGACGTGGTTCTGCACCTCCCGTACGCCCGGGGCGGACCAGGCGGCCCGTTCGACCTCGGCCCGTTCCGGCATCGAGTGGACCAGCCCGCTGAGCACCACGGTGTCCCCGTGCACGCGTACGGTGATCCGCTCGGCCTCGGTGGCGTGGTTGCGGGCGAGCGCGTCGATGATGCGTTCGGCGAGCCGGTGCCCGTCGGCCCGGACGGCCGGGCGGACGGACAGGCCGTTGCTCACCCCGCGGACCCCGGTCAGCCGGGCGACCGCGTGCTCCGCGGCCCGGCGCTGGTACTCCCACTCCACCTCGCCGTGCAGGGTGACCCAGCCGTTCGAGACGGCCACGTCGATCCGCTCCACCGGGACGAACGCGTCCCACTCGAGGGCGTGTTCGACGGCGGCGGCGAGATCCCGGTCCGGTCGCTCGGCGCCGTTGCCGACCTGCACGGTGAGGTCGTTGGCGACGGCCCGGACCCGGGGGACCCGGTGCGCGGCGCGCTCGGCGGCCCACTTGCGGGCGTAGCTGTCCACCCGGCCGGTCAGCGTCACGACGCCCTCGGCGACGGTCACCCCGATCTCGTGCGGCCGGACCCGTGGCTCGAAGGTCAGCTCGTCGAGCACGGCGGCCTGGATGTCCTGGTCGGTGCGGCTGACAGTCGCGACGGTCATCGCTGGACTCCCTTCGTCGATGGCAGGCGCGCGCCCGTCCGGGAACGATCCTGCGCCGGGGGCGGGTGAGGCGACCTCGCGTGGATCGGGTGAGCAGCACGGGAGCGGTTCCATGGATGCTCGTGGCCGGTTCAGGTAAGCGCCGCAGGATCGCGGGGCAGGGAGCGCCGAGGGCCCCGGGCGACGGGTCGTCCGGGGCCCTCGGTGGGTCGGGTCAGGGTGTGGGGTTGGCGGGGGAACTGGGGCGGTCGACGTCGACGAACTCGATGTCGTCGACCGACCGGTCGGCGCGGCTGCCGACGGCGCGGGCAGCGGTGCCGGCCGCCCAGCCGATCGCCGCACCGGCCAGCGCGGCGCCGATCAGCAGGGTCCACGGCAGCGCCGGCCGCCGGCCGGCGAGGGCGTCGAACGCCAGGGTGGCCCGGCGCCGGGCCTCCTCGGCAGCCGAACCGACCAGCTCACCGGCGTCGTCGGCGAAGCCGGTGCCGCCGCGGCGGGCGGAACGGGCCGTGTCCCGGACGGTCTCCCCGGCGGAGCTGATGCTCGCGACCAGGTGCTGCCACGCCTGGTCCGCGATCCGCTCGGCCCTGCCGCGGCGGTCCAGCAGGTTGGATCCGATCATCGTCTACCTCCTCGGGTGCCGAAGCCGGCGGCCACTTCGGACGGCGTAACTCCGGCGTGTCGCGGTACGCCCTGGTCGGGCATTGCCCCGGGGCGCGGCGTGGCAAACCCGGCTCAGCGGAGGACGACCATCGTCACGCCAGCACGCGCCAAGTCGTCATCGTCATCGTCGTCGTCGCCACCCCCGCCGAAACCGCAGGCCAGCACGAGGGCGAGCAGCGCACTGACGCCGGCCAGCGCGGCAAGTCTCCGGATCATCGATCGTCCTCTCCGTCGCGGTACCGTCCTGCCCGCCGATGCTAGGCGCGCCGGACAAGCCGCGCCCGGCGTACGCGCCCGCCGGTGCCCCGGACCGTGCCGACGGGCCCGCCTGCCCGCGCTCGACACCCGCACTCCCGGCGGGGCGACCGCGCGAGCGGGCGCGCCGGGGAGTCGCGTTCTCGGCGGCTGTCGCCGGGGGCGGCTACCCTGGGGCGGCGGCCGATGCCGGTCGCTGATCGTTGGGTAAGTAGAATGCGAAATGTCCGGATATAGGGGACTTGAGGCCCCGGACCACAAGAATTGCTCATCCCGAGGGGTGGCGACCGAGGGCGTAAGAGGAATACTCTCGGTCGCGGCCCGCGTACTGATGAGGCGCCCGTCGGATGGGCGAGTGGAGGTGCTCGCGTGAGCCTGTCGATCGTGAAGTCGGTCCTGCCCGGAGGTGTCGTCGAGATCGCGCCGCGCGGCGAGATCGATGTCGACACCGCGTACGAGGTGCGCGAGGCGATCGCCGAAGTCCTGGCGAAGGGCCGTCCGACCCGCATCGAACTCAACATGCGGCTGGTGACCTTCATCGACTCCGTCGGCATCAGCGCCATGGTGGCCGGCTTCCAGACCGCCGAGGTGAGCGGCGTCAAGCTCGTGGTCACCGAGCCGAGCCGGTTCGTGCACCGGCAGCTCTGGGTGACCGGCCTGCTCGGTCTCTTCGGGGCTCCCGAGCCCTACTACGCGGGTGCCGCGGCCCCGGAGGTCCTCCCGGGCGCCTGACCCATCCCGTTCAGCCTGCCCCGCCCGGACGATCACTCCCCGTCGAGTCCGCTCAGGTCGATGTCGGTCGCCTCGGTGACCGCCCGGACCGCCGTCACCGAGGCATACCCCTCAGCGAGCAGCGCCACGTCGGTGCCCGCCTGCGCGGCCTCGCCCGGTTCCTCCAGTGCCGTCCGCACGAAACCGTGCCCGGACTCGGCAACGGTCATCTGCACCTGACCGAAGCTGGCGAGCCGGCCCCGGCGCACGCCGCGCAGGCGGGTGAGCGGCACGTCCGGGGCGTTGACGTTGAGCACGCTCCCCACCGGCCCGGCGGTGAGCCGCGGCAGCAGGTCCATCGCCACCTGGGCGGCGGTGGCCCAGTGGCGTTCGGCGTCCCGGACCCGGGCGGCGGTGGCCACCGCGGCGCCGCCGCTGACCGCGGTCGCCTCCCCGGCCGAGAGCACGTCCAGGGACACCGCCAGCGCGCGGCAGCCGTTCGAGGCCGCGGTGAAGGCGGCGCCCACGGTGCCGGAGTGCAGGACGGCGCGTCCGGCGTTCGCGCCGCGGTTGATGCCGGACAGCAGGACCGACGGTGGGGGGCCGAAGGCGCCGTGCACCGCGATCAGCGCGATGAAGCCGGGGGAGCCGCCCACCCCGAACGCGGGCACGCCGTCCAGCCCGGGCAGCGGGTGATCCCGCACCACGACGTGCCCCTCCCGCTCCACCGCGGTCATGGCCGCGCTCGTGCCGCTGGCCTCCTCCAGCGGCGCGGCGACGACGACGTCCAGGCCCAGGTCGACCGCCACCCGGGCCAGCGCCGCGATGCCCGGCGCGGCGATCCCGTCGTCGTTGGTGATCAGTACGCGCAGCGTCATCGCTCGGCCGCCCGGCCCGCCAGTTCGTCCGGGGTGGTGCGTTCCTGCGGCCGGCTGCCGGCCGGGACCAGGCGTACCCGGTCGACCAGGCCGGTGATCGAGTCGAGCCGGCCGGTGCCCAGCCCGTGCCGGGTCACGTTCAGCGCTCCGGCCGCGGCTCCGGTGCGGACGGCCGTCCGGATGTCCCCGCCCCGGGCCACCACGGCGGCCACCCCGGCGGTCATCGAGTCGCCCGCCCCGCGCGGATCAGCGGCCTGGAGGCGGGGCATCTCGACCTCGAACACCTCGCCGTCGACGAGCGCGAGGGCCGGCTTGTCGGCGCGGCTCACCACCACGTTCTCCGCCCCGCCGGCGTGCAGGTCGTACATCGCGCGGGCGAGCTGGTCCTCGTCGTCGCCGGCGGCCCGCCCGTCGGCGATCAGCTCCTCGTGGCTGACCTTGAGGAAGAAGACACCGCTGTCGAGTACGGCGGCCAGGTGTTCGCCGGCCAGGTCGACCACCACCCGGGCGCCGTTGGCGCCGAGGTCGGCGGCGAAGCGCCGGTACAGCTCCGCCGGGACCAGGGACGGCTCGTTCGGCCCGCTGAGCACGCTGACCGGAGCGCGCAGTCCCTCGCCGAGCGCCAGGTTGTACAGCTCGTCCAGCTCGTGCCGGCCGAGCGGATGGCCGGGCACGTCCACGACCTCCCGGCGGGCGCCCGCGCGCCGGTCGTGCACGTACCCTCCGCTGCCACCGGAGTCCCGGACCACCACCTTGAGGTCGACGCCCTCGCTGACCAGCAGCGGCTCCAGCACCTGGCCGACCTCGCCACCCAGTGCCGTGCAGAGCACCACGTCGACCCCGAGCGACATGATCATGCGGGCCTGCCAGACACCCTGCCCGCCCGGATGCAGGTGCAGTTCCGGCGCGTCGCTGGGCTGGTCGATCGTCACCGTGAGCCGCGGTGTCGGCGCGAAGACCATCACGTGTTCAGCCATGCCCGCGTCTCCCGGCCGTCGTCCATGTCGCGTCGTACCCCATCCGCCGACCGTAGTCGGGCCGGCGGGCGACCGCCGGGCGTCCGGGCGGTCACCGGCCGGACGTTGCCAGCCCGGGCGGGAGTGGGTGACGATCGGGGGAGCGACGACGGCGGGAGACGGCGTGCTCAGGCGGGAATCCTTCAGCTACACCGTCCAGGCGCGGTCCTCGCCCGCGGCCGCCGCCGACCTGCTGGCCGACCTGCTCCGGCACGGCGAGTTCCATCCGCTGATCGCCCGGGTCCGCCGGGTCGCGCCCCGGCGCGGCGCCCGTGCCAGCTACGCGATCACCGACCGGCTCCCGCTCGGCCGGCTGCGGTTGCCGGTCACCTACCGCGCCGACGTGCTCGTCGCGACGGAGGACGAGGTGGTCACCGTGGCCCGGCAGTGGCCGGCCACGATGATACGCAACCGCACCCGGCTCTCGCCGGAGCCGGAGGGCGTACGCATCGACGTGGAGATCACCCTCGCGGCGCCGGCACCGCTGTTCGGGTACGCGTTCGCGCGGGCCCGTGCCGCGCACCTGGCGCTCGCCAGCCGGCTCGGCGCCGCGCTGGAAGCAGCCTGAAGCCGCCGGCGGACCGGGGCCGCCGGTCGCCCGACGGCCCCGCCCGGGCGCCCGCGTCAGTAGACCGACAGGTGCACGTGGTTGGTGTGGTCGCTGGACGGGTCGCCACCCGCGCCGCTGTACGACTTCCACCCGCTGCTGGGCAACCAGATCTGCCGGTACCAGATCACGTAGAGCACGGCGAGCCGGTCGGCGTTGTTCACGAAGAACGCCGCCAGGTTGTTGCCGTACGTCCGGTCGCCACCGGTCGCGTCCCCGCCGAACCCGTTCTTCTGGGCCGCGAAGTCGCAGGCCCGGCCCTTCGGGTGCTCACCGGAGCCGCCCGAGCGGAAGCACGAGACGTACCGGGTGAAGCCGGCCGCCTTGGCCTGGTTGAGCGCGTGCAGCGTACGCGGGGTGATGCAGCCGTTGGCCGGGGTCGGGTCGTTGACGCTGCACGACTCGGAGGGCCAGGAGCCGTCCGAGTTCCGGGGCGCGGGTGCCGCCCGCGTCGAACCGCGGCTGGCGGGGCCGGAACCGGCCCGCTCGTTGGCCACGGTGAGCGCCCGCTCGGCCTGCTGCTTCCGCTTGGCCATCACGGCCTGCTGCTTGCGCTGCTCGCCGATCTCGACCTCCACCGCGAGCTTGGCCTGGTTGACCTGGTCGCGGGTGTCCAGCAGCTCGCGCAGTGCCTGGTCCTCGTTGGCGGCCACCGCGTCGAGGGCGGCGGCCCGGTCCATGAAGCCTTCGGGGGACGAGCTGTTGAGCAGCGCGGACGCGGCGCCGAGGCGCCCGGTGCGGTACGCGAGGCCGGCGATCTGCCCGACCCGGCTGGTGTGCTCGGCGAGCTGCGTCTCGGTGGCCTTGAGCTGGGCGGCGAGCTCCTGCTGCCGCTTGACCGAGGTCTCCAGGGCCCGCTTGGCGTCCAGATACCCCTTGCTGGCCGCCTCGAGCTGGGCGCGGAGGGCGGGGGTGCCGCCCTCCGGGTCGTCCCCGGGTGCGGCGGCCTGGCGGGCCGGGGGAGCGGCCGCCGCCGGGGCGACCGGTGCGACGCCGAGACCGAGCGCGAGCGCCGCGATGATCAGGGCCGCCACGCGGGCGGCGGGTCGTCGTCGTACGGGTGCCACTGCTGGCATATGCACATGTCCTTCCGTCAGCCGCCGACCGGGTTAGCTGACGGGTTCGGGACGGAAGATCCCTACCGCTGGCGCGGATGCACCCCAGGTACCTGGTTCCCCGGCTCGCCCGGGCGGGCGATTAGGCGGCGGCCGCCGCCGGCACCGGTGGGTGCCGCCTGGCGGAGGCCGGGTCAGAGCCTACCGGGGCAGGGGTGACGCATGCAGCGGATGTTACTGAGGGTGCCCGCGTGGTCACCGCTCAATCAGACATAAGGGTACGAAGCTCAGCGCGGATCGCCGTGTGCCCCTCACCACTCAACGGCCCCACAGGTCCCGGCGGCCGCGCCCGGCTCGATCTGCAGCGTCGCGTGCTCGATGCGGAACTCGTCGCGCAGGGTGGCCCGGGCGGCGGCGAGGACGACGGCGACGTCGGCGCCGGTGGCGATCGTCAGGTGGGCGGAGGCCACCTCCATCCCGGAGGTCAGCGTCCAGACGTGCAGGTCGTGCACCTCGGCGACGCCGGGCACGGCGACCAGCCGGTCGTGCACGCTGGTGACCTGGAGGTGCTCCGGCGCGGCCTGGACCAGGATGCGCAGCGCCGCCCGCCCGAGCCGCCAGGTGCGGGGCAGGATGAACAGGCCGATGGCGACCGCGACCAGCGGGTCGACCCACCACCAGCCGGTGCCGGTGATGATCAGGGCCGCGGCGATCACGCCGAGGCTGCCCAGCAGGTCGCCCAGCACCTCGAGATAGGCGCCCTGGAGGTTGATGCTCTCCTTCGCGCCGGGCCGCAGCAGGGCGAAGGCGACCAGGTTGGCGAGCAGGCCGAGGATGGCCACCACCAGCATCGGCCCGGTGCGCACCTCCGGTGGGTCGCCGAACCGGCGGACGGCCTCCACCAGCACGTAGACCGCCACGCCGGAGAGCAGCAGGGCGTTGGCGAGGGCGGCCAGCACCTCCAGCCGGTAGAGCCCGAAGGTGCGCTGCGGGTCACCGCTGCGCCGGCGGGTGGCGGTGAGCGCGGCCAGCGCCATGCCGATGCCGAGCACGTCGGTGAACATGTGCCCGGCGTCGCTGAGCAGGGCCAGCGACCCGGTGCGGAAGGCGGCCACGGCCTCCACCACCATCAGGGTGGCGAGCAGGCCGAAGGCCGCCCAGAGGCGCCCCCGGTGCCGCTGCGCGGCGTTCGCGACCGACCCGTGGTGGTGGTCATGACCTGCGCCCACGCGGACACCTTCCGTCGCCCGTCCCGATCCGTGCCTAACCTATGCTCACATCGCTATGTATGCAACTGTCGGTCGCGGTGCCGGCTCAGCCGGTGGGGTCGATGGTGGTGAGCCGTTGGGTGGCGCGCGACAGCGCGACGTACAGCGTCCGCACGCCCGACCCCGGGTCGGCCCGGATCTCGCCCGGCGCCACCAGGACGACGCCGTCGTACTCCATGCCCTTGGCCTCCAGGCTGGTCACCACCTGCAGCCGCGGGGCGCCGAGGCCGCCCAGCCACCCGGCGACCGCGTCCCGGCGCGGCACCGGCGTGATCACCCCGACCGTCCCCGCCACCTCACCGAGCAGCGTGCCGGCCGCCTCCACGACAGCCGTCTCCAGCTCGTCCGGCGGCACGACCAGCCGCATCGGGTCGACGCCGGTCGAGCGGACGGCGGTCGGCAGCGGCAGGTCCGGGTCGACCCGCCGGATCTCCGCCGCCGCCACCGCGAAGATCTCCGCCGAGTTGCGGTAGTTGGTGGTGAGCGTGAAGTGGTGCCGCCGCCGCCGGCCGAGCGCCTGGTCGCGGGCCCGGGCCAGCTCGTCCGGGTCGCCGGTCCACGCCGTCTGCGCCGGGTCGCCCACCACCGTCCACGAGGCCAGCCGGCCACGACGGCCGATCATGCGCCACTGCATCGGCGAGACGTCCTGCGACTCGTCGACCACCACGTGCGCGTACTCGCGGTAGTCCTCGGGGCGCTGCCGGGCCGCCTCCCGGGCGGCCCGCTGCCGGTCGGCGAACGTGCTCAGCTCGCGTACGCCGCCGGTCAGCTGGAACGGGTCCCGCTTCGGCTTCGCCGGCCGCATCGGCTTGCCGAGCAGCGTGTCCAACTCGTCGAGCAGGGCGATGTCGGCGACGGTCAGCCCCTCGGTGTCCAGGGTCCGGTACGCCTCGACGAGCAGCTGGATCTCGCGGCCGGAGAGCACACCCCCGGCGTACCGGCGCAGCCGCTCGGGCCGGGTCAGCCAGCCCAGCACGTGGCGCGGGTGCAGCCGGGGCCACCACGCCTTCAGGAACTCGCGGAACTCCGGCCGGTCGGCGATCTCGTCCTCGAACGCGCGCTGGTCGGGCAGGCGGGGGATCCCCGACCGCCGGGCCTGCGCCCAGAGCGCGGCGAAGACGCCGTCGAAGCCGGCACGGCGCACCTCGTTGCGCCGCGCCCCCCGGGGCAGCGCCCGGTCCCGGATCGTGTCCAGCTCCCGGCGGTCGACGCGCAGCAGCTGGCCCCGGTACAGCAGCCGCAACTCCCCGGGGGCACCCGGGACCGCGTCCCGGGCGGCCCGTTCCAGCACTCGCCGCATCCGCAGCGAGCCCTTCACCGCGGCCACCTCCGGCGGGTCGGTGCGGGTCGCCCGCATCCCCGGGAAGAGGCTGCCGAGTGAGGCCAGCGTGGCGGTGTCCTCGCCCAGCGACGGCAGCACCGAGGCGATGTACTCGACGAAGACCGCCGACGGCCCGACCACCAGGATGCCGCCGCCGGCGTACCGGCTGCGGTCGGAGTACAGCAGGTACGCGGCCCGGTGCAGGGCGACCGCCGTCTTGCCGGTCCCCGGGCCGCCGGAGACTATCGTGACACCCGGGCCGGGCGACCGGATCGCCTCGTCCTGCTCCCGCTGGATGGTGGCCACGATGTCCCGCATGCCGCGCCCGGTCGCCTTCGACAGGGTGGCCAGCAGGGCGCCGTCGCCCACCACGGTCAGGTCGGGCGGGGCGGCGGCCGGGTCGAGCAGGTCGTCCTCGATCCGGGTGACCCGCTCGCCGCTCGACTGGATCATGCGACGCCGGACCACGCCGAGCGGCCGCGCCGGGGTGGCCTGGTAGAAGGCGGCGGCCGCCGGCGCGCGCCAGTCCACCACCAGGGTGGCCGCGTTCTCGTCGCGGATGCCGAGCCGCCCGACGTGCAGCACCTGCCCGTCGCGCAGGTCGAGCCGGCCGAACACCAGGCCCTCGTGCTCGGCGTCGAACAGGTGCCGGCGCTGCGCCGCGTGGAACACCATCGCGTCCCGCTCCACCAGGGCGCCGAAGTTGCCGACCCGGGCCAGCCGGTAGCCCTCCTTCTCCGCGCGGACCGCCGACCGGCGCAGCTCGGCCAGGCGCGCGTACACCCGGTCGAGATGCCGCTGCTCGACGGCGATCTCCTGCTCCAGCGCGGTCTGGTCGGTCAACGCTCGCTCCTCCTGACAACGGCGGCGAGGGCGGCGCGGTACGCGCGGCCGTACGCCGGCCAACGCACGAGGGTACGCCCCGGCGTCACCCCGCCCGCTGGAGGTACGCAGGCGTTACCCGGTGACCTCCACGGTCGCGGCGGGACGGTCCAGGATCCGGCGCAGCACCCCCGCCAGGGCGCCGTTCACCTCGTCGGGGCGCTCCATCATCAGCATGTGTCCCGCGCCGGGACAGACGGTGAGCTCGGTGGCCGGCAGCGCGGCCGCGATCGACTCCGCGCACGGCGGCGGGGTCAGCCGGTCCCGGTCGCCGACCAGCGCCGCGGCCGGCAGGTGGGCCAACTCGGCGAGCGTCTCCAGCCGGTGCTGCGCCCCGATCGAGGCCCGGAAACCGCCGATCGACCGCAGCGACGCCCGGGCCACCGCGGAGGTGACCAGGCGGATGTCGCCCGGATCACAGCGGTCACCGAAGAGCATCCAGCGGATGCTGGGCCGTAGCGCGCGCAGCAGCGCCCGGGGCGGTCGCCAGGATCCGCACCGGGCCAGGACCCCGGCGCCGGTGGTCTCGGCGAGCCGGATCAACCGGGCGATCCGGGGCGACAGACCGTAGGCGGTGTGCGTGTGCCCCTCGGCGGTGGTGGAGACGAAGACCAGCCCGGCGACCCGGGCGGCGAAGTGCGCGGGGTGGCGGTGCGCGTACTCCATGATCGTCATGCCGCCCATGGAGTGCCCCACGAGCACGGTCCGCCCGGTCGGGGCCACCGCGTCGAGCACCGCGGCGAGGTCGTCGCCGAGCTGGGCGAGGGTGGCGGTGGGCAGCGCCATGCAACTGGACCGCCCGTGGCCGCGCGCGTCGTAGGCCACCACGCGGACCGCCCCGGCGAACCGTTCGCGCAGGTCGGCGAGCTGCCGGTGCCACGCGCGCCCGTCCAGCGTCCAGCCGTGCAGGAGCACCGCGGTCACCTCGGCGTCGGCCGGGCCGTGCACCTCGACGTGCAGACGGACCTCGTCGGGCAGGCGGACCTCGTGTACCTCCGGCATCGCCACCTCCCCCCGGGCCGCGCGGATCCGTTCACACCGGCGATACCCGGTGGTAACACCGGCTACCCGTCATGACACCACGCCAACCGCGGGAGTGAGAAGATCGTGGCGGCTCCGGTAGCGGAAGGATCCCTTCCCGACGGGCCCCGCAGACACGAAACCGCCCGCCGGGACGTATCCCGGCGGGCGGTTCGGTCGTGCAGGCGGAGGGACTCAGCCCTCGAAGACGCCGGCCTCGACCAGGCGCTTCTCGGTGGCGTCCCAGCCGTCACCCGGGTGGGCGGCGTTGAGGGTGGCCAGCTCGGCCCGGATCTTGGCGGCGTGGCCGGCGGCGGCGAGAGTCCGCATCTCCTCGATGAAGGCCTCGGAGTCGGTGCGCAGGTGCGAGGTCTTGCCGTTGGTGAGGTTCCGCAGGTAGGCGTGCTTGCCGCCGTTGAGCGGGATGAGGTACTTGAACTCGCCCAGCACGCTGAGGGCGCCACCCTGGCCCTGGCCGGCCCGGACAGACGCGCGCGCGGTCTTAGAGGTGTTGCTCGCCACGGAGGTACTCCTTGCAAGACGTACGGGAGGACGCGGGTAGACGTCCGGGGGCTGGATGCGGCTCGCACCCGGTGGGTGGACCCGCGGAAGACGTTCGCGGCACAGGCCGCCGATGGAACTGTACACGACCACGATCCCTGGCTGGTCACCGCGTCGTGCGGGTCAACCGCGCTCACCCGACCGGCTATTCCACCGGCGAGTTTTCCGATTCTCTGGCGCACCATCCGTCACACCGGTCATGATGTGTCCCAGGGCCACCCGGCTGGTCGAGGTCGTAGGGGAAGACGCACCTCGCTCTCCGGGAGGTCACCGTGCCAACGCGTGGCGTCGTATACGTCCACTCGACCCCGCTCGCCGTGTGCTCGCACGTCGAGTGGGCGATCGCGCGCGTCCTCTCCGCGCCGGTCAACCTGCAGTGGACGGCCCAACCCGTCGACCCCGGTGCCCGCCGGGCGGAGTGCGGGTGGACCGGTAGCCCGGGGACGGGCGCCGAGCTGGCTGCTGCCCTCCGGCAGTGGCCCATGATCCGTTTCGAGGTCACCGAGGAGCCCAGCCCGGGCGCCGACGGGGAGCGCTTCATGCACGTTCCGGGCCGGGGGCTGTTCCGGGCCACGGTCGGCGCGGCCGGTGACATCCAGCTCGGCGAGGACCGGCTACGCAGCATCATGGCGGGCGCGCGGGCGCCGGAGGCCCTCGCGCACGCCCTGGACAAGGCGCTCGGCACGGCCTGGGACGCCGAGCTGGAGCCCTACCGGTACGCCGGTGACGGCGCACCGGTGACTCTGCTCACCCGCGTCGGCTGAGCCCTACGCCGCCGCCGCGTCCGGAGCGCGTGAGGCGGCGATCGTCCGGTCGGTGCGAGTAGGGTCGGGTTGCCCCGATTAGCGTCGACCTGGTGGGATGGCTCGCGTGTCGATTTTCTCGCGACGTGGTGTCGCGGTCGCCACACTGACCGCGCTGCTCGTCTCCGGCTGCTCCGGCGCGCCGGAGCGGAGCGGCCCGACATTGCGCGAGGGTGGGCACGGCGCCGGCGCGTCCGGCGGCGCCTCCCCGGCGGCGTCGGCCACCCCCGTCCCGGTCCCCGCCGGCGACCCGGCGGGCCGCGCCGCCGCCCTGGTCGGCTCGCTCGCCGACGAGGACCTGGTCGGCCAGGTGCTCATGCCGTACGCCTACGGCGACGCCGCGACCCGGGTCTCGCCCGGCTCGGCCGCCGGCAACCAGGCCCTCGCCGGCGTCGACACCCCCGCCGAGATGATCGCCAGGTACCGGCTGGGCGGGTTGATCCTGGTCGGCTTCAGCGCCGACGACCCGACCGGGAGCAACCAGGCCACCACCAACGTCGACAACCCGAAGCAGGTCCGCGCGCTGACCACCGGCCTGCGCGACGCCGCCGCCCGGCTGCCCGCCGGCGCCGCGCCGTTGCTGATCGGGACCGACCAGGAGTACGGGGTGGTCACCCGGATCACCGACGGCGTCACCCTGCTGCCGAGCGCGCTCGCCGCCGGCGCCGCCGGCCGGCCCGAGCTGACCGAGGCCGCCTGGCGGGCCGCCGGCACGGAGCTCGCCGCGATGGGCGTCAACGTCGACTTCGCGCCGGTCGCCGACGTGCTCGCCACCCCCAGCACCGTCATCGGCTCCCGGTCCTACGGCGCCGACCCGAAGGTGGCGGCGGCCCAGGTGGGCGGGGCGGTCCGGGGCCTGCAGGCCGCCGGAGTGGCGGCCACCCTCAAGCACTTCCCGGGGCACGGCCACAGCGCCGCCGACTCGCACAAGGCGCTGCCGGTGCTGACCCAGCCGCGCGCGACCCTGGAGGCCGGCGCGTGGGTGCCGTTCCGCGCCGGGGTGGACGCGGGTGCCCTCGCGGTGATGTCCGGCCACCTCGACGTACGGGCGGTCGACCCGGGCACCCCGGCGACCTTCTCGCACAAGCTGCTCACCGGCGTGCTCCGGGATCAGCTCGGCTTCCGCGGCGTGGTCGTCACGGACGGGATGAACATGGAGCCGGCGAAGCGCTGGCCCCCGGGGGAGGCGGCGGTCCGCGCGCTGAACGCCGGCAACGACCTGATCCTCATGCCGCCGCACGTCGGCAAGGCGTACGACGGCCTGCTGGCCGCCCTGCGGGACGGCTCGCTGCCCCGGGCCCGGCTGGTCGAGGCGGCGACCCGGGTGCTGACCATGAAGTTCACGCTGGCCGACCGGCCGGCCCCCGAGCTGTCCACGCTCGGCGCACCCGCGCACCGCGACGCGGCCGCGGCGCTCGCCGCCGCCTCGGTGACCGTGCTGCGCGGCCCGTGCGGCCCGCCCGTGCGCGGGCCGTTGACGGTGACCGCCTCCGCCGGCCGCGACCGCACCCGGGCCGCGCTGACCGAGGCGCTGACCGCCGCCGGGGTGCCCGTGGTCCCGCGTGGTGGCGCGGTGGTCCACCTGGTCGGGTACGGCGACGGCGCCGACGACCTGCGCGCCGACGCCGCCGTGACGGTCGCCATGGACACGCCGTACGTGCTGGCGAAGGCCGCCTCTCCGGCGCTGCTGGCCACCTACTCGTCGAGCCGCGCGTCGATGACCGCCCTCGCCGCGGTGCTGGCGGGCAGGGCGACCCCCGCCGGCCGCTCCCCGGTGCCGGTGTCCGGCCTGCCGGCCACCGCCTGTTCCTGACCGGCGCCGGGCTGGGTGCCCCGGGCCGGGGTCAGCCGGCTGCCCGCAGCGCGGCGATCAACCACTCCACCGCCGGCACCACCGACGGGAACGGCTCCCTCCGGTTGAGCACCCCGATCAGCTGCCAGTAGCGCTCCACCCGGCGGTCGGTGAAGGCCTCGATCCCGTCGGCCATCGCGCGGCGCTCGGCCGCCGCGAGCGCGGGATCGACCATCCGGTCGAGCACCGCGCGCCCCTCCGGGGACGCCGGGTCGATGCCCGAGGCCAGCGCGTCCCGGGCCGGCTCCAGCGGCGGCATCGGCTCGGGCGGGGGACCGCCCACGTCCGACGCCCCCGCCACCGCCATCTCGCGCACCCGGCGGCGGAAATCCGGCTCGGCCACCAGTTCGGCCAGCTCGATCCAGGCGTCCACCTCCGCGTCGGTCGGCTCGTCGGGCAGGTCGGCGGGGAGGGTCCGCATCGCCTGGGCCAGTCCGGCGGCGGGGCCGTCGGCCACCCCCTCGAACACCTCGGCGACGAAGTCGTCGAGGATCCGCTGCCGCTCCTGCGCGGAGAGGCGGGCCAGGTCGTTCATCAGTCTCAACTCCTCGGTCGTGCCGCTTCGGCGGACGACCGACCGCAGCACCGCCCGGCGTAGCCGCAGAGTTCGGATCTCCGCGTCCAGCGCACGCACGTGCGCCCGCGCCACGTCCGCGACCGTGCTCTGCCGGGCCAGGATCCGCCGGACGTCGTCCAGCCCGACGCCGAGTTCGCGGAGGCTGCGTACCAGCTCCAGGCGGGCCACCGCCCGCGCGTCGTAGAGCCGGTACCCGCCGCCGGAGCGGGCGGTGGGCGGGAGCAGGTCGAGGTCGGACCAGAACCGGATGGTCCGGACCGACAGGCCGGTCCGCCGGGCCAGCTGCCCGATGGTGAACAGTTCGGTGCGGTCGTCCACGACGGTCAGCCTCCACCCTCCAGCGGCTGGAGGGTCAAGCGCGATCAGCCGGCGGTGAGCCCGCCGACCGCGAGCCGGTGCGGGGAGCGGACGTCAGGGGGGCGTTGAGAAGGGCCCCTTCTACCGCCCGAGGCGTTGAAAAGGGGCCCTTCGTTACTCGCTTACAGCGGGATGTTGCCGTGGGCGCCGCGCGCGGCCGGGGCGGCCGCGAGGGCCTCGGCGATCCGCCGCCGGGTCTCGGCCGGCTTGATGACGTCGTCGACGACGCCGATCTCCAGCGCCCGGTTCACCCCGCCGGCGACCCGGATCTGCTCCTCGATCAGCTGGGCGCGCAGCGCCTCGCGCTCCTGCGCCGGAGCGGCGGCCAGCTTCTTGCGGTGCAGGATGTTCACCGCCGCGCTGGCACCCATCACCGCGACCTCCGCGTTCGGCCAGGCGAAGACCGCGGTCGCGCCCAGCGAGCGGGAGTTCATCGCGATGTACGCGCCGCCGTACGCCTTGCGGGTCACCAGCGTCACCCGCGGCACCACCGCCTCCGAGAAGGCGTGCAGCAGCTTCGCGCCGCGCCGGACCACGCCGTCCCACTCCTGGCCGAGGCCGGGCAGGTAGCCGGGGACGTCGACCAGCACGATCAGCGGCACGCCCAGCGAGTCGCACATCCGCACGAACCGGGCCGCCTTCTCGGCGCTGGACGCGTCGAGGCAGCCGCCCAGCCGCAGCGGGTTGTTGGCGATCACGCCGACCGTCCGGCCGGCGAACCGGCCCAGCGTGGTGACGATGTTCGGCGCCCACTTGGCGTGCAGCTCCACGCCGGGTACGTCGAGCAGCGCCTTGACGACGGGCTTGACGTCGTACGCCCGGTTGGCCTCGGCGGGCATCTTCGCGGCCAGGTCGTGCCCGTCGCCGCCGGAGGTGGGCACGTCGTCCGGCGAGAGCCGGCCCTGGTGGCCCAGCAGCGCGGCGAGCTTGCGCGACTCGGCCAGCGCCTCCTCGTCGTCCTTGCAGGTCACGTGCACGACGCCGGAGCGCCGGCCGTGCGGCTCGGGGCCGCCGAGGCGCTCCATGTCGACCTGCTCACCGGTGACGCTGCGGACCACCTCCGGCCCGGTCACGAAGATCCGGCCGCTGCCGCTCATCACCACGACGTCGGTGAGCGCCGGCCCGTACGCCGCGCCGCCGGCGGCGGGGCCGAGCACGACGGAGATCTGCGGCACCCGGCCGGAGGCCCGGACCATCGCGGCGAAGACCTGGCCGACCGCGTCGAGCGCGACCACGCCCTCGGCCAGCCGGGCGCCGCCGGAGTGCCAGAGCCCCAGCACGGGCACCCGCTCGCGGACGGCGGTGTCGATCGCGTCGACGATGTGCCGGCACCCGTCGGTGCCCATCGCACCGCCCATCTTCGTGGCGTCGGTGGCGTACGCGATCGCCGGCGTGCCCTCGATCTCGCCCCGGGCCCAGAGGACGCCGGAGGTGTCGCGGGGTGCGAGCAGACGCAGCGTGCCCGCGTCGAACAGGGAGCGGAGCCGCAGCTCCGGGTCCCGGTAATCGACGGTGGCCGTGTCCGGCCCGGCAACAGTGGTGGTCACGTGAGCCTCCAAGGCTGTGGTCTCAGGCCCGCGTGAAGACGAGAGCCACGTTGTGTCCGCCGAAGCCGAAGGAGTTGTTCAGCGCGGCGGGGATCTCCAGGTGGCGCGCCTTGTTGGCGGCCACGTCCAGGTCGAGACCGTCGTCCGGGTCGTCCAGGTTGATCGTGGGCGGCACAACGCCGTCGCGGATCGCCAGGATCGTGGCGATCGACTCCAGCGCACCCGCCGCCCCGAGCAGGTGCCCGGACATCGACTTCGTCGCGGTCAGTACCGGGTGGTCACCCAGTGCCTGGTGCAGTGCCTTGATCTCGGCCATGTCGCCGACCGGGGTCGACGTGGCGTGTGCGTTGACGTGCACGATGTCCCGCTTGGCGACGTCCGCGTCGGCGATCGCCTTCGCGATGGCCCGGACCGCGCCGACGCCCTCCGGGTGCGGCTGGACGATGTCGTAGCCGTCGGAGGTGATGCCGGCGCCGGCGAGCCGCGCGTACACCCGGGCGCCCCGGGCCGCGGCGTGGTCGGCGCGCTCCAGTACGAGCACGCCCGCGCCCTCGCCGAGGACGAAGCCGTCGCGGCCCTTGTCCCACGGGCGGGAGGCCCGCTCGGGCTCGTCGTTGCGGGTGGACATCGCCCGCATCGAGGAGAAGCCGGCGATCGGCAGCGCGTGGATGACCGCCTCGGTGCCGCCGGCCACCACCACGTCGGCGCGGCCGGCCCGGATCATGTCCAGGCCGAGGGCGATCGCCTCCGCGCCGGTCGCGCAGGCGCTGGCCACCGAGTGCACGCCCGCGCGGGCGCCCAGCTCCAGGCCGACCCAGGCGGCCGGGCCGTTGGGCATCAGCATCGGGATGGTGTGCGGGGAGACCCGCCGCGGACCGGACGCCTCGAGAACGTCGTCCTGGGCGAGCAGGGTCAGCGCGCCGCCGATGCCCGAACCGACGCTGACCCCGAGCCGGTCCCGGTCCAGCCCGGAGTCGGCCAGGCCGGCGTCCGCCCAGGCCTGCTGCGCGGCGATGATCGCGATCGCCTCGGAGCGGTCGAGCCGGCGCAGCTTCACCCGATCCAGCAGGCCGGCCGGATCGACCGCGAGCTGGGCGGCGATCCGGACGGGCAACTGCTCGGCCCACTCCTGGGTGAGCGCACTCACCCCGGAGCGTCCGCTGAGCATGGCGTCCCAGGTCGACGCGACGTCCCCGCCCAGCGGGGTGGTCGCGCCGAGCCCGGTGACGACGACGTCGGTGTGCGTCATGTCAGGACTGCGCCTCGATGTAGCTGACGGCGTCCCCGACGGTCTTCAGGTTCTGCACCTCGTTGTCCGGGATCTTGACACCGAACTTCTCCTCGGCGGCCACCACGACCTCCACCATCGACAGCGAGTCGACGTCCAGGTCGTCGGTGAAGGACTTCCCCTCGGCCACGTCGTCCGGGTTCACCCCGGCAACCTCTTCGAGGATCTCGGCGAGGCCGGCGGTGATCTCGTCACGGGTCATTGCGGTTGGTTCCTCTCGATGGGGGGTTGTTCTTCGCCGGGTGGCGAAGGCGGCGCGGTGGGACCGCTCCGGGTCTCAGGGGCAGCGGACGACCTGACCGGCGTAGGTCAGGCCGCCGCCGAAGCCGAACAGCAGCACCGGGGCGCCCGAGGGCACCTCGCGCCGCTCGACCAGCTTGGACAGGGCCAGCGGCACGCTGGCCGCCGAGGTGTTGCCGGACTCGACGATGTCCTTGGCGATGATCGCGTCCGGGATGCCGAGGCGCTTCACGATGCCGTCGATGATGCGGGCGTTGGCCTGGTGGGGCACGAACGCGGCCAGCTCGGACGGGGCGACCCCGGCCCGCTCGCACGCCTGCAGCGCGAGCGGCGCGAGCGCGGTGGTGGCCCAGCGGAAGACCGACTGCCCCTCCTGCTGGATGTACGGGCGCCAGCCCTCGATGCGGACCGCGTCGCCGCGCTCCGGCACCGAGCCCCACACCACCGGGCCGACACCGGCCGGCTCGTCCGCCGCGGCGGCGGTGACCACCGCGGCGCCCGCGCCGTCGCCGAAGATGATGCAGGTCGAACGGTCCGTCCAGTCGGTGAAGTCGGAGAGCTTCTCCGCGCCGATGACGATCGCGTTGCGCGCGGCGCCGGCCCGGATCGCGTGATCGACGGTCCCCAGCGCGTACGCGAAGCCCGAGCAGGCGGTGTTGATGTCGTACGCGCCCGGCGCGCGGATGCCGAGCTTGGCGGCGACCCGGCAGGCGACGTTCGGGCTGCGGTCGACCGAGGTGCAGGTGGCCACCACGACGAGGTCGATGTCGGCGGCGGTCAGGCCGGAGTTGGCCAGCGCCTTGCCGGCGGCGGCCGCGGCCATGTCGGCCACCGTCTCGCTGTCGGCGATGCGCCGGGTGACGATGCCGACGCGGTCGCGGATCCACTCGTCGCTGGTCTCCACCAGCTGTGCGATCTCGTCGTTGGTCACCACCCGCGACGGCTGGTAGTGGCCGAGCGCGACGATCCGGCTGCCCGTCATCGGAGCTGTCCTTCCCTGCGTGGCCGCGCGTGCCGCGGCGTCATGCGTGGCCGCCGATGCGGGCCAGCGGTTGTCCCGGTGCGACCGGGTCGTCGTCGTGGGCGAGCCACTCGGTGAGCAGGCCGCTGTCGTGGGCGGTGACCTCCACCGGGCCCTGCCGGGTGGTGACGTGGCCGATGACCTGGCCGGCGCGCAGGTCGGCGCCCTCGGCCAGGCCCCCGGCCGGGGTGAAGGTGCCGGCCGCGGGGGAGACCACGACCCGGAACTGGATGACCGGCTCGTGACCGCCGAGGCCGCTGTGCCGGGCGATCAGGTCCCGCGCGGCGGGCAGGTCGTCCGGCGTGTTGAGGGTGACGATCTCCGGGGCGCCGGCGCCCCTCAGCTCCCGCTTGACCAGGCCGGCGAGGGTGCCGGCCGGGGGCAGCTCGATGACGCCGGTCACGCCGAGGTCGGCGAGCGTACGCATGCACAGGTCCCAGCGGACCGGGGCGGTGACCTGGCGGACCAGCCGCTGCACCATCTCCCGCCCGTGGTTCACCGCCGCCCCGTCCAGGTTGGACAGGAGGATGCGGGCCGGGTCGGCGGGCGTGATACCGGCCGCCACGGCCGCCAACGCCGTCTCGGCCGGTGCCATGTACGGCGTGTGGAAGGCGCCGGCCACCTGTAGCCGGACGATGCGGGTGCGGGCGGGCGGCTCGGCGGCGAGCCGGTCCAGCCCACCGAGGACGCCGGCGGCGACGACCTGGCCCGCGCCGTTGCGGTTGGCCGGATGCAGCCCGTGCTTGTCGATGGCGGCGAGCACCTCGTCCGGGTCGCCGCCCAGCACCGCGGCCATCCCGGTCGGCTCCAGCGCACAGGCAGCGGCCATCTCGCGGCCGCGGACACCGGCCAGGGTGACCGCCGCCTCCGGAGCCAGCACGCCGGCGAGCGAGGCCGCGCCGAGCTCACCGACGCTGTGGCCGGCGGTGAGGGCGACGTCGTACATCGGCAGGTGCTCGGCGGCGAGCAGCGCCGCCGCGACGAGCAGCGGCTGGGTGCGGGCGGTGTCCTTGATCTCGTCGGCGTCCGCGGCCGTCCCGAGGTGGACCAGGTCGACCCCGGCGAGCGCGGACCACCAGCGCAGTCGCGCCTCGGCGCCGGGCAGGTCGAGCCAGGGGGTCAGGAAGCCGGGTTTCTGTGAACCCTGGCCGGGGGAGAGTACGGCGAGCACGTCTATGACTCTCCCGGATACGCACGGGTAGCGCTGTGCCGCCCCCGACCAAACCGCACTAGAACGTTTGGAGGGTTCCTACAAAGATCGGCCGAGGTCGTCACCTGTCTGTGATGTTTTCCTCACGGCTGGGGTCATTGTCTGGGTCGGGACCAGAGTGACCACCGGGTCCAGCCGGCCCACTGTGAGCGCCACCTGGAGCGCGTACGCGTCACGCGCGGTGAGCGGCGAGAACCCGGTCACCTCGGCGACCCGCCGCAGCCGGTAGCGCACCGTGTTCGGGTGCACGAACAGCGCCCGGGCCGCGCTCTCCAGCGTGCCGCCGGCCGCGAAGAAGGCGTCCAGGGTCTCCAGCAGCTCCCCGCCGGAGCGCACCAGCGTCGCGTACACGTCGTGCCGCAGCCGGCGGCGGGCCTCGGCGTCCCCGGCCAGCGCCCGCTCCGGCAGCAGGTCGGCGGCGGGCACCGGCCGCGGCGCGGTCGGCCAGGCCGGGGCGGCGCGGAACCCGGCCAGCGCGGCGCGGGCCGACTCGGTGGCCTCGTCCAGGCTCGGCACGGCCGGGCCGACCACCACCGGCCCGTCGCCGAACGCCTCGAGCAGCTTGCCGGTGGCGGCCACCGGATCGGCGGCGCCGCCGAGCACGATGACCAGCCGGTCGCCGTGCACCCCGCCGATCACCTCGGCGCCGATCCGGCGGGCCTGCCGGTAGACCGTGTGCAGCACCGCGGGCACCTCGCCGCCCGGGGAGCGGCCCACCGCCACCGCCACCGGCGGCTCGTCCACCCAGCCCAGCGCCGCCGCCCGGCTGGCCAGCACGTCCGGCGAGTCGCCCCGCAGCAGCGCGTCCACCAGCAGCGCCTGGAGCCGGGCGTCCCAGGAGCCGCGGGACTCGGCGGCCCGCGCGTACACCCGGGCGGCGGCGAACGCGATCTCCCGGGAGAAGCGCAGCACCGCCTCGCGCAGCCGCGGCTCCTCGCCGGGGGCGGCCAGGTGCGGGACCTGCTCCTCGACCACGTCGATGGTCACCTTGATCAGCGCCACGGTCTGCTGGAGGCTGATCGAGCGGGCCAGGGCCTGCGGCGCGGCCGCGAAGACCTCGTCGGAGACCTCCTGGGTGCTGTCGGCGGTGCCGCCGCCCGACCGCAGCCACTGCACCAGCGACCGGACGCCGGCCTGCGCCACCAGCATGACCCAGGAGCGCTGGTCGGCCGGGAGCGACCGGAACCAGGGCAGCGTCTCGTCCATCCGCGCCACGCTGGCGGTGGCCAGGCCCCCCGCCGCCCGCTCGATCCGGCGCAGCGTGGCCGCCAGTTCGGTCTCCGGCTCGCTCACCGCACCAGCCTGACACGCCCTGACCTGGACCGGCGACACGGGCCCGGCGGCACGCGGCCCCGCCGGGACCCGTGCCGTCGCCGACGTCCGGCTGCCCCGACGCCGCCGGCGCCGGGTGTGCTCAGGGGCCGGCCGGCGGGGACGCCGGCAGGCCCGACTCCTGGACCGGGATGGCCGCCTGCACTCCGAGCGGGGCGGAGGCCACCCCATCCACCATCCGGCGGGGAGACGGGCCACCCGCGCCGCGCGCGGAGGCTGACCTGGGGTACGCGCTGCACAGCCCGTCGGTGCCGGCCAGTACGGTGACAGGGCACGCCGGGGGAGCGCCGGCGGGCGACGGCGAATGTGAGGAGTCCGGGATGGCGCACGGGGAGGCCGACCACGGCTGCGCCCAGGGTGAGCCCTGCCGGCCGGGTCACCCCGAGCCGCCGGTGACCAAGCACCACCGGCGGCTGGTCGGGGGCCTGCCGGCGCACCCGGGCGACTCGCCGACCGGATGGCTGCCCGAGCGTGCCGACGACGACGTCCCGGTGCCGCGGCAGCGGTCCGCCGAGCCGGTCCTGCCGGTGGCGATGCCGTTCGGCGGCTGCCTCAGCGACCTGCGGGGCTGGGCGGGCGCGCACCGGCACGGTCCGGTCCGGCCGCGGCCGCGGGCCGGCCGCCGGGAGCGACCGCCGCGCCGCTGGTGCTGACCGCGCCCGCGCCGTTTAGCGGCTAGCGTGGTTGGGGTGCAGGCGATCGCGATCGACGAGTACGGCCCGGCCGATCTGCTCACCCTCCGGGAGCTTCCCGATCCACCCGTCGGGCCGGACACCGTCCTGGTCCGGACCCGGGCCGCGGGAGTCAACCCCGTCGACTGGAAGATCCGCGAGGGTCGCCTGGCCCGCGCCTTCCCCAGCCACTTCCCGCTGGTGCCCGGCTGGGACGTGGCCGGCGTCGTGGTGGCGGCGGGTCCGGCGGTGCCGGGCTTCGCGGCGGGTGACGAGGTCATCGGGTACGTCCGGCGCGACCACATCCAGTACGGGACGTACGCCGAACTGGTGCCCGCGCCGGAGCGGGCCCTCGCCGACCGGCCGGTCCAGGGGTCCTGGGCGCAGGCGGCCGGCCTGCCGCTGGCCGGCCTCACCGCGTACCAGGCGCTGCGGCTGGCCCGCACCGGCGCCGGCGACACGGTCCTGGTGCACGGCGCGTCCGGCGGGGTCGGTCATCTGGCCGTGCAGATCGCCCGGGCACTCGGCGCCGACCGGGTGATCGGCACCGCGGGCCCGGACAACCACGACTTCGTACGGTCCCTCGGCGCGGAGCCGGTCGCGTACGGGGACGGGCTGCTGGACCGGGTACGCGGCCTGGCGCCGGACGGGGTGGACGTGGCACTCGACCTGTTCGGCGGAGCCGCCCTGGACGTCTCGGCCGAACTGCTCGCCCGGCCGTCCCGGCTGGTCTCGATCGCCGACGCGGAGCGAGTGGCCCGCCTCGGCGGCAGCTACGTCTTCGTCAAGCCGTCGAGCGCGGACCTGGGCGTGCTGGCCGGCCTGGTGGACGCCGGCCGGCTGACCGTCCACGTCGCACGGACGTTTCCGCTGGCCGAGGCCGCGGCCGCGCAGCGCCTGGTCGAGGCGGGCCACGTCCGCGGCAAGGTGGTCCTGGAGGTCTGACCGCGGGACGCGTCAGCGGGTCCGGCGGCGGATCAGCAGCGCGATCCCGGCCAGACCCGACGTGATCGTGACGACGACGGCGACGTTGAGCAGCAGCAGCCGCTGCAACTCGCCGAGCGCCTCGTCGATGTCCCGGGCGGGGTTGATCGCGTCCTCCGGGATCACCCGCTCGCCGCCGCCGATCCCGCCGGTCACGGTGTCGAACTGGCGCTCCAGCGGCACGCCGACGCTCCGCAGCGTCTCCGACATGCTGAGCCGGCCGAAGAACCAACCGGCGGTGGTCTTCCGGGAGTCGGGCTGCTTGGCCGGCCGGTAGACCCGCGGGCCGCCGACCGCCTTCGGGTACAGGTCGTACGTCTGCTTGGGGGTCTCGCCGGAGAGCACGACGACGGTGTACTTCGGACCCAGGTCGGCCTTGCGGGGCCCGGCGGTCTGGCCGGTGCGGCCGAGGAAGTTCACCTGGTCGATGACGGCCACCACCTCGGCCGGGTGGACGTTCGCGCGCAGGCGCAGCGGTTCGTCCAGGCCCTCACCGGTGATGTCCACACCGGCGGGGGGCGGCTTCGGAGCCGCTTTCGCGGGCGACACCAGGCCGAGCGACAGCACACCCGCCGTGAGACCGGCGGCCACCACGGCGACCAGTCGCCGTACCGTTCGGACCATCGCCGCCTCCTCGCCCCGTTCGATGGATGGCTTCGCTGCAGGTTACGCGTTGGCGGGTCGACGGAGGTGGTCGGACCCGCGGGCCGGAGGCCCCACCTCAGAGACTCCGTGGAACGGCGATCGGTTGCAGCTCGTGGAACTGTATTTGGAACTATCTGCGATCCTCGACCGACTAACTCACCGGCAGCCGTTGATCAACGGGCGGATCGTACCTTCGAGGAGGGGCCCATGGGGGGCAGGGTCGCACGTGCGGCACGCGCCTGGCCAGGCGTGATCGGTGTGTCGTTGCTGGCGCTCGGTGCGTCGCTGCTGGCGCCGCCGGCGCCGGCCGCCGCGCACAACCAGTTGACCGGCAGCGACCCGCGCGACGGGGCGCGGGTGGCCCAGGCGCCGGCCCGCATCGAGCTGCGCTTCCTGTCCCGGCTCGACCCGGCCACCACGAAGATCACCGTGACCGGTCCGGACAACGTGGCGGCCGCCGGCGGCGCGGCGAGCTTCGCCGGCAGCCGGGTCACGGTGCCGTTCCGCCCCGGGCGGGCCGGTCTCTACATCGTCGGCTACCAGGTCCGGTCCGGTGACGGCCACCCGGTCTCCGGAGAGGTGCGGTTCACCCTGACCACCGGCACGCCCGCCGACGCGTCGGCCACGCCGAGCCCCGCCACCCCGCCGGCCGTGGCCTCGCCGGCGACCACGCCCCCGGCCACGCCGACCCCGACGGCCAGCAACTCACCGGTGGCGGCCGCCCGCGACGGGGGAACGCCGACCTGGCTCTGGCTGACGCTGGCCGCGGCTGCCCTGGCCATCACCGGCGCAACCGCAGCCCTCCTGCACCGCCGCCGCCGGACCCGCTGACCCCCGCCCCGGCCGGGGGCGGGTCAGGGGAGGCGGAGGCGGGCGGCGCGGAGGCGGGTCAGGGTGCGCTCGCGGCCCAGGACCTCGAGCGACTCGAAGAGCGGGAGACCGACGGTGCGGCCGGTCACCGCGACCCGGACCGGGGCCTGGGCCTTGCCCAGCTTGAGCCCGCGCTCCGCGCCGACCGCCTCCAGCGCCGACTTGGTCGACTCCGCGTCCCACGACGGCAGCGCCGCGAAGGCGGCCACCGCAGCGTCGAGCAGCTCGCCGGAGCCCTCCTTCATCGCCTTCGCCCAGGCGGCCTCCTCGATCAACGGCGAGTCGAGGAACAGGAAGTCGACGTTCGGCACGATCTCGCTGAGCACCGCGATGCGGGTCTGCGCCAGCGGCGCCACCGCGGCGAACGCCTCGGCGTCGAACTCGTCCGGCTGCCAGGGCGGCGGCGCGATCGTGTCCGTCCCGGTCAGCCACGGCTGGCACGCCGCGATGAACTCGTCGAGCGGCAGCGCCCGGATGTACTCGCCGTTGAACGCGCGCAGCTTCTTCTCGTCGAAGAACGCGGGGGAGGGGTTGACCTCCTCCAGGCGGAACTCCTCCTCGATCACCGACCAGGGCACGATCTCGCGGTCGCCGGACGGGGCCCAGCCGAGCAGCATCAGGTAGTTGCGCATGGCGTCGGCCAGGTAGCCCTCGTCGCGGTACGCCTCCAGGGCCACCTTGTCGCGGCGCTTGGACAGCTTCTGCCGCTTCTCGTTCACCACCACCGGCACGTGCGCCCAGACCGGGGGCTTGACGCCCAGCGCGTCCCAGAGCAGCTGCTGCTTGGGGGTGTTGGGCAGGTGCTCCTCGGCCCGGATGACGTGGGTGATCCCCATGGTCATGTCGTCGACGACGTTGGCGAGCAGGAAGACGGCCGAGCCGTCGCCGCGGGCGATGACGAAGTCCTCGATCAGCTTGTTCTCGAAGGTGGGCTCGCCGCGGATCAGGTCCACCACCACCGTGGCGCCCTCGTCCGGCGTCCGGAACCGCAGGGCCCGGCCCGCACCGGGACCCAGGCCGCGGTCCCGGCAGAAGCCGTCGTACCCGGCGTGCTGCGAGCCGGTCCGGGCCTGCACCGCCTCGCGGGTGCAGTCGCAGTAGTACGCGCGACCGCCCTCGTACAGGCGGGTGGCGGCGGCGCGGTGCTCGCCGGCGTACGAGGACTGGAAGTACGGCCCCTCGTAGCTGCCCCGCGCGATGCCGATCCACTCCAGCGCCGACAGGATGCCCTCGGTCCATTCGGGCTTGTTGCGCGCCGCGTCGGTGTCCTCGATGCGGAGCACGAACACCCCGCCGTGCTGCTTGGCGAAGATCCAGTTCTGCAGGGCCGAGCGGGCGCCGCCGACGTGGAACATACCGGTCGGGGAAGGGGCGAAGCGCACACGTACCGTCACGTCCTCCAGCCTACGGCGGCGCGCTACCGCCGTTGGCCAGGGGTACGCCTCAGGGCACCGAGCGGATCTTCAGGACCAGGACGCTGCCCAGCACGGTGACGGCCGCCGTGACCGCGTACAGCGCGGGGTAGCCGCCCAGGTAGACCACGATCGGCGCGGACATCGCCGGGCCGAGGACCTGCGGCGCCGAGTTCGCGATGTTGATCACGCCGAGGTCCTTGGCCCGGTCGGTGGCCCGGGGCAGCACCTGCGTGATGAGCGCCGCGTCGACCGACAGGTAGACCCCGTAGCCGGCGCCGAGCAGCAGCGCGGCGACCACCGCCACCGGCCAGACCGGCGCGACGGCCAGCAGCAGGGCCGCCACCGCCATGACGCCGCCGGAGGCGATCACGAACACCTTCCGGCGTCCGGAGCGGTCGGACAGCCGCCCGGCCACCACCGCGGTCGCCGCCAGCCCGACGGTGTAGAGCAGGATCAGCACCAGCAGGCCGCCCTCCGGGTCGGCCAGGCGGACCTCGTCGGTGAGGAAGTACAGCAGGTAGAGGGTCCCGAGGGCGTTGCCCAGCTGGACCAGGAACCGGGTGATCCAGGCCCAGCCGAAGTCGGGGTGCCGGCGGGGCGACACCCACATCGAGGCGAGCAGCCCGCGCAGCGGCGGGCGGTGCGCGGGTGGCAGTGGGTCGTCCGTGGTGAGCAGCGCGAACGGCAGCGCCAGCACCAGCACCGCGACGGCGATCGCGGCGTAGCCGGCGGCGTTGCCGGTGACCAGGGCGGTCACCAGCACCACGCCGAGCACCAGGCCCAGCGCCTGCGGGATGCCGACCCACCCGGACACGCCGCCGCGCTGGGCCACCGGCACCCGGTCCGGTACCGCCGCGGTCAGGCTGGCCAGCATCGCGTTGAAGCAGACCTGGGCGGCCACCCAGCCGACCGTCACGCCGAGCACCGTGCGCTGCTGCGCCAGCAGCACCAGGGCGAGCGCGCCGAGCACCGCCCCGCCCGCGGTCCAGACGTGCCGGCGGCCGAGGGCGCGGCCGGCCAGGCGCAGCGCCGTCCGGTCGGAGAGCGCCCCGGCGAGCGGGTTGGCGAGCACCGCGGCCAGCGCGCCGAGGCCGGTGACGACGGCCAGCATGGTCTCCTTGTCGGCCGGCGCGATCCGTTCCACCTGCTGCGGCAGCAGCACCTGGATGGGGGTGAAGAAGGCCATCCAGACGCCGAGGTTGGCGGCGGCCAGCAGCGCGATCCAGCCCCGCCGGACCGGCACGGTCGGTTCGGCGAGCGCCGCCGGCAGCGACGTCGGCGTCGGGTCGACGGTGGTCATCGCGACGCGGCGATCGCGTCGCGGAGCCACGCGTACGACGACTTCGGCGTACGCGTCCCGGTGGCGTAGTCGACGTGGACCAGCCCGAAGCGTTTGGTGAAGCCCTCGGCCCACTCCCAGTTGTCCAGCAGCGACCAGACGAAGTACCCGGTCACGTCCACCCCGTCGTCGATCGCCGCGCGGACGGCCCGCAGGTGCCCGTCCAGGTACGCGATCCGCTCCGGGTCGTGCACCCGCCCGTCGGCGTCGGGCCTGTCGTCGTACGCGCAGCCGCTCTCGGTGACCTGGACCGGCGGCAGGTCGGCGCCGTAGCGGCGGTGCAGCCAGCCGAGCAGTTCCCGCAGGCCGTCGGGGGCGACCGGCCAGTCGAACGCGGTCCGCTGGTAGCCGGGCAGCGGCACGATCTCGAACGGCAGCGGCGACCCCTCCTCGGGCGCGCGGATGCCGGTGGGGTTGTAGTAGTTGACGCCGAGCACGTCGATCGGCGCCGCGACGACCGCCAGGTCACCGTCCTGGACCACGCCCGGGTCGAACCCGTGCTCCGCCGGGTAGCCGCGGCCCAGCACCGGGTCGGTGAAGAGCCGGTTGTGCAGCGCCTCGTACGCGGCGCCGGCGGCGGCGTCCGCGTCGGTGTCGCCGAGCACCCGCACCGGGGAGTAGTTGTTGGCGATGGCGACCGGGGCGGCGGTACGGGCCCGCAGCGCGGCCACCGCGAGGCCGTGCGCGAGCAGTTGGTGGTGGGCGACGGGGAACGCGTCGAAGAGCAGCATCCGCCCGGGCGCGTGCACGCCCATGCCGTGCCCGAGGCTCATGTGGACGAACGGCTCGTTGAGCGTGATCCAGAGCTTCACCCGGTCGCCGAGCCGGGCGGCCGTCGCGTCGGCGTACTCGGCGAACCGGTGGGCGGTCTCCCGGTTCAGCCAGCCGCCGGCGTCCTCGAGCGGCTGCGGCAGGTCCCAGTGGAACAGGGTCGCCACGGGGTCGATGCCGTGGGCCAGCAACTCGTCGACGAGCCGATCGTAGAAGTCCAGGCCGCGCGGGTCGACCGGGCCGTCGCCCGCCGGCCGGACGCGGGGCCAGGCGATCGAGAAGCGGTACCCGGTCACGCCCAGCCGCGCCATCAGCGCGACGTCCTCGGCGTACCGGTGGTAGTGGTCGCAGGCGACGTCGCCGGTGCTGCCGTCGACGATCCGGCCGGGGGAGTGGGCGAAGGTGTCCCAGATGGACGGACCGCGCCCGGCCTCGTCGACCGCGCCCTCGATCTGGTAGGCGGACGTGGAGACCCCGAACCGGAACCCGGCGGGGAACTGCGGCAGCGGAGCGGTCGGCATGCGCCCTCCCGTCGTACGCGAAATGTGTTCGCGACTCTAGGGGGCGGCCGCGCGGAGCGCTATAGGGCGGGAATACCGTCAGCGCAATGCTTTTCGGCGTGTCTTTTCCGAACCCGTCCAAGTACGTCCGAATTTGCGCATAGAGTGCCGATATCGTGGGATGTCCTCACTGGAGGAAGACGGAAATGATCCTCGTGGAACGCAGTGCGCACGTGATGGCGCCGATCGAAGCGGTCTGGGACGTCGTGCAGCGGGCCGAACAGCTACCGGCCTGGCTGGCGGGGGTCCGCGCGGCCGAAGTGCTCTCGGGGGAGGGCTTCGGCCGACGACAGCTGGTCCAGGCCGGGCGCGGCGCGGCGCATGAGGCCGAGGTGATCGCCTACCAGGAGCCGACCCTGATCGGCTGGCGGGAGCGCGCCAAGGGCGCCGGTGCCCGGGCGGAGGCGCGCACCGAGATCTACGTCCAGCTCACCGCCGACGAGGAGGAGGGCGGGACGATCGTGCGGCTCATCGTCGTACGCTGGCCGGCCGGTCCGGTCAAGGCCGCCCTGCTCCGGCTCGGCCTGCGTCGGGTCGGCGCCGACCTGGAGGACTCGCTCGCCCGGCTGACCGACCTGGCCGCCGTCGGCTGACCGGGCCTCGTCCTGGCGCCACCCGCTCCGGCGGTGGCCCGGCGTCCCCGCCAGGGACCCCCGGGCCACCGCCGCTCGGTGCCCGCCGTCCCACCCCGCCCCCGTCCGGATGCCACGAGGGGCCCGGCGCACCGCGCCGGGCCCCTCGTGCTGGACGGTTGTGGTCAGCTGTCGCCGCCGGTCTCGCCGACCGGTGCCGCCGTCACGTCCTCGATGGCGTACTTCTTGGCCGCCTCGGCCGGAACGTTGGCCGGGACCGCGCCGCGGAGAGCGAGCTGCCGCAGCGTCGCGACCACGATCGACTCGGCGTCGACGTGGAAGTGCCGGCGCAGCGCGTGCCGGGTGTCGGACATGCCGAACCCGTCGGTGCCGAGCGAGGTCCAGTCGCCGGGCACCCAGCGCGAGATCAGGTCCGGTACGGCCCGCATCCAGTCGCTGACCGCCACCTTCGGACCCTCGGCGTCGGCCAGCTTCCGCGCGACGTACGGCACCCGCTCCTCACCACCCGGGTTGAGCAGGTTGTGCGCCTCGGCCTCGACCGCGTCGCGGCGCAGCTCCGTCCACGAGGTCACCGACCAGACGTCGGCGGCCACGCCCCAGTCCTGGGCGAGCAGCTCCTGCGCCTTCAGCGCCCACTGCATGCCGGTGCCGGAGGCGAGCACGTTCGCCTTCGGGCCGTCCACCTGGGGCGCCGGAGAGTACCGGTAGATGCCCTTGACCACGCCCTCGACGTCCAGGTCCGCCGGCTCGGCCGGCTGCAGGATCGGCTCGTTGTAGACGGTCAGGTAGTAGAAGATGTTCTCCTGCGCCTCGCCGTACATGCGGTGCAGGCCGCTCTCCACGATGTGCGCGATCTCGAACGCGAACGCCGGGTCGTACGCGACCACCGCCGGGTTGGTGGCGGCGAGCAGGTGCGAGTGCCCGTCCTCGTGCTGGAGGCCCTCGCCGTTGAGCGTGGTCCGCCCGGCGGTGGCGCCGAGCAGGAAGCCGCGGGCCATCTGGTCGGCCGCCGCCCAGAGCCCGTCGCCGGTGCGCTGGAACCCGAACATCGAGTAGAAGATGTACATCGGGATCATCGGCTCGTCGTGCGTGGCGTACGCGCTGCCGGCCGCGGTGAACGAGGCGACCGAGCCGGCCTCGTTGATGCCCTCGTGCAGGATCTGCCCGCCGGTCGCCTCCTTGTACGACAGGAACAGCTCCCGGTCGACCGACGTGTACCGCTGGCCGTGCGGCGAGTAGATCTTCTGCGTCGGGAACAGCGAGTCCATGCCGAACGTGCGCGCCTCGTCGGGGACGATCGGCACCCAGCGCTTGCCGAACTCCTTGTCCTTCATCAGGTCCTTGAGCAGGCGTACGAAGGCCATCGTGGTGGCGACCTTCTGCTTGCCGGACCCGCGCTTGACGTCCGCGAAACGCTCCGGCCCGGGGATGGCGAGGCGCTTGGTGCCGGCCCGCCGGGACGGCAGGTAGCCGCCGAGCTGCCGGCGCCGCTCGTGCAGGTACTGGATCTCGTCGGACTTCTCACCCGGCGTGTAGTACGGCGGCAGGTAGGGGTTCTCCTCCAGCGCCTTGTCCGGGATGTCCAGGTAGAGCCGGTCGCGGAAGGTCTTCAGATCCTCCAGCGTCAGCTTCTTCATCTGGTGGGTCGCGTTGCGGCCCTCGAAGTGCGAGCCGAGCGTCCAGCCCTTGATGGTCTTGGCCAGGATCACCGTCGGCTGGCCGGTGTGCTCCATCGCCGCCTTGTACGCCGCGTAGAGCTTCCGGTAGTCGTGGCCACCCCGCTTGAGGTTCCAGATCTCGTCGTCGGAGAGGTGCTCGACCATCTTGCGGGTACGCGGGTCGCGGCCGAAGAAGTGCTCCCGGACGTACGCCCCGGACTCCGCCTTGTAGGTCTGGTAGTCACCGTCCGGCGTGGTGTTCATCAGGTTGACCAGCGCGCCGTCGGTGTCGGCGGCGAGCAGCGGGTCCCACTCGCGGCCCCAGACCACCTTGATGACGTTCCAGCCGGCGCCCCGGAAGAACGCCTCCAGCTCCTGCATGACCTTGCCGTTGCCGCGGACCGGCCCGTCCAGGCGCTGCAGGTTGCAGTTGATGACGAAGGTGAGGTTGTCCAGCTCCTCGCGGGCGGCCACCCCGATCGCACCGAGCGTCTCCGGCTCGTCCATCTCGCCGTCGCCGAGGAACGCCCAGACGTGCTGGTCGGAGGTGTCCTTGATGCCCCGGTGGTGCAGGTAACGGTTGAACCGCGCCTGGTAGATCGCGTTCAGGCCGCCCAGGCCCATGGAGACGGTGGGGAACTCCCAGAAGTCCGGCATCAGCCGCGGGTGCGGGTACGACGGCAGCCCGCCGCCGGGGTGTGACAGCTCCTGGCGGAACCCGTCGAGCTGGTGCTCGGTGAGCCGGCCCTCGAGGAACGCCCGCGCGTACATGCCGGGCGAGGCGTGCCCCTGGTAGAAGATGTGGTCGCCACCGCCCGGGTGGTCCTTGCCCCGGAAGAAGTGGTTGAAGCCGACCTCGTACAGCGAGGCCGAGCTGGCGAACGTGGAGATGTGCCCGCCGACGCCGATCTCCGGGCGCTGTGCCCGGTGCACCAGCATCGCCGCGTTCCACCGGACGTACGCCCGGATCCGTCGCTCGACGTGCTCGTCGCCCGGGAACCACGGCTCGCGCTCCGGCGGGATCGTGTTGATGTAGTCCGTGGTGGTCAGGGACGGCACCCCGACCTGGCGCTCACGGGCCCGCTCCAGCAGGCGCAGCATGACGTAGCGGGCGCGCTTTGTCCCGCGCTCGTCGATGACACCGTCGAGCGACTCGACCCATTCGCTGGTCTCTTCAGGGTCGATGTCCGGAAGCTGGCTCGGCAGACCGGCGGTGATCACCGGGCGCTTGCGTTCCGTAGCCACAGGCGTTCCCTCGGTTGTGTGTGGGATAGGTCTCTAGCGCCATCCTGCCCCCTCGTGGCACCTGTCGTCACCTCCACCGCCAGCAGACGCGACGCGGGACACAGGTACCGACCAGTAACTTTGCGCAATCGGCGGTCCGGTCGGGCCGGGCTGGGCCGGACGGCGGCGGTCGCCGGTGTGCGGCGGGGCCGGCTGCGGAAGAATGTGAGGTATGCGTACCGAGGTGATCACCGTCCAGACCGGGAGCCGCCCGACCGTGCGGGACATCACCGCCGAGGCCGAGCGGTTCGTCACCGGGGCGGGTGACGGCCTGCTGCACGTCTTCGTGCCGCACGCGACCGCCGGGCTGGCGATCATCGAGACGGGCTCCGGTTCGGACGACGACCTGCTCACCGCGATCGACGAGCTGCTGCCCGCCGACAACCGGTGGCGGCACCGGCACGGTTCGCCCGGCCACGGGCGGGACCACGTGCTGCCGGCGTTCGTGCCCCCGTACGCGACCCTTCCGGTCGTCGACGGGCGGCTCGCGCTCGGGACCTGGCAGTCGGTGTGCCTGGTGGACCCGAACGGCGACAACCCCACCCGCCAGGTCCGCTTCTCGTTCCTGCCCGGCTGAACGCCGGCGGCCGGGGCCGTCCATGACCGTGACGCCGGCCGCCGGGGCCGGTCCATGATCGTGCTGGTTCGCCGACGTAGTGGCCTCGGCCGCGACCCGCGAACGAGGCCACTACATCGCACACCGAGCGTGATCTCCCGCGCCGGGGACGGGCTCAGGCGGCGGCCGCGGCGAGCTGGGTGATGCGGATGCGGGTGACCAGTGCGTCGAGCAGACCGCGCAGCAGCACCTCGGTCGTCTCGTCCTTGACGGTGCCGTCCGGGTCGAGCTTCTCGTGGGCGTTGGTCACGATGATCTCCGGCTTGCCGATCACCGCGGAGTCGGTCCAGAGGAAGAGCTGCCGGAGCTGGAGCTGGGCCCGGACGGTGCCCATGCCGGTCGGGGCGGCTCCCATGATGGCCACCGGCTTGTGGGCCAGCGGCGACACCCAGGTGGTGATCGGGAAGGTCGGGCGGGAGGCCCAGTCGAGCGCGTTCTTGAGCACGCCGGGCACGCCGTAGTTGTACTCGGGTGTGGCGATCAGCAGCGCGTCCGCCGCGGCGATGCGCTCGCGCAGGTCGACGACGGACGCGGGCGGCTCCGGCTCGGTGTCCTCGCTGAACGGCGGGATCGCGGCGAGGCCCTCGTACCGGTCGATGGCGAGGCCGGCCGGGGCGAGGTGCTGCGCCGCCCGGATCAGGGCCGTGTTGAGGGACGCGTCGCGCAGGCTGCCGGAGAGAGCGAGGACCGAGAAGTCGGACATCGTTGACCTTTCTGACTCGGGGCGTGGGCTCACCGAGCGTGATGCGTGAGCTGATAAACAGCTGAGCAGACCAACTATGGAGCCGCGAGTAGAATGTGAGACATGGCGCAGAGCACCGTCCCGTCGACCGGCCCCGAGACGGCCGGCCGCTCCCGGCTGGCCGGAGACGCGGTGCGCAGGATCATGCACATCGCCTCGGCCATCCGGCACTACCAGGATCTGGACATCGCCGAGCTGGGGCTCACCCCGGCGGCGGCCCGGGCCCTCCATGAACTCGATCCGGATCGTCCGCTGCCCGCCCGTGACCTCGCCGAGCAGCTGCGGTGCGACCGCTCCAACGTCACCGCGCTGGTGGACAAGCTGGAGCAGGCGGGTCTGGTCGAGCGCCGGGTCGATCCCGCCGACCGGCGGCAGAAGACCCTCGTGGTGACGGAGGCCGGGCGGCACGTCCGGTCCCGCGTCCACCAGGTGATGTCCGACTCCCGCCTCCTCTGCGGGCTCACCGACGACGAGCTCGCCACCTTGCGCGACCTGGTGTTCAAGGTGTCCGATGGCGGCTGCCCGGAGGCCTGTGGGGACGAGTAGTCCCGACGCGTCGATCGTGTCCCGGTGGGCGACGCGGGCCCCGGTCGGTAATGCTGTCCCACGTGACCACCCCGCAGGATCTTGACGAACGGCTCCGCGAGGCACTGGGAGCGCTGACCGCCGCCGAGCACCGGCGGGACCCCTCCCGGCCCGTCACGGACGACGTGTCACTGAGCGGCGCGCAGGCGCTGGAGCTGTTCGACGCGCAGGTCGTCAGCCGCCAGCTCGACCTGGCCGGCCGGTGGCTGCGCGGCTTCGGCGAAGGGTTCTACACGATCGGCTCGGCCGGTCACGAGGGCAACGCCGCCGTCGCCGCCGCCCTGCGGCCGACCGACCCGGCCCTGCTGCACTACCGCTCGGGCGCCTTCTACTGTGTCCGCTCCGCCCAGGCGGCCCACGCCGCCCGGCCGGCCGGCGCGGAGGCGGCGCCGGCGGGGTCGGGTGGCCGGCGAGCCGTCCCGGCGCCGCGGAGCGGTGGCGGCGCGGGCCGGCCCCTCGCGGTACCGGTCGGTCCGCTGGCCGGCGGCGTGCCGGCCGGCGCCGGTGCCGCGGCCGGCCGGCCGGCCGCCGATCCGGTCGACGGGGAGGCCGCTGCCGATCCGGCCGGGAGCACGCCCGGTCCGGGCGACGCCCGGGGCCCGGGCGACGGCGTCGCTCCTCCGGGCGACGACGCAACCGACCAGCACGGCGACCCTGCCGGCTCGGACGGTCCTGCTGGCCCGGGTGGTCCTGCCGGCTCGGGTGGTCCTGCTGGCTCGGATGGTCCTGCCGGCTCGGACCGTTCCGCCGGCCCGGACGGCTCTGCCAGCCCGGGCGCGGGCACCGTCGACGAGCGGCCCGCCGACGCGGTCGACGACCGCGCCGCGGGCCGGGCGGACGCCCGGGTGGACGACCGTTCCGCCGGCCCGGTGGACGGTGGTTCCCCGGGGCCGTCCGACGCGGATGCCCCGGCTGGGCAACCGCCGCGGCCCGCCGTCGACGACGGGCCGGGAGCCGCCACCGTCGCCGCCGGGCCGGTCGCGGAGCGACCCCTCGCCCCCGGGTACGCCGAGGCGGCCCGCGACGTGCTGCGCGGCATGGTCGCCTCAGCGCGGGAACCGATCGCCGGCGGGCGGCACAAGGTCTTCGGCCGGGCCGACCTAGCCGTCGTGCCCACCACCTCCACCATCGCCTCGCACCTGCCCCGCGCGGTCGGCCTGGGACTGGCCGTGGAGCGGCTGCGGCGGCTCGACGGGACGGGCCGGCGATCCCCGGCCGGCGCCGGAGCACCCCGAGCGCCGTGGCCGCCGGACGCGATCGTCGTCTGCTCCTTCGGGGACGCGTCGGTCAACCACGCCAGCGCGACCGCCGCCCTCAACACGGCCGGTTGGTACGACCACACCGGGCTGCGCCTGCCCGTCCTGTTCGTCTGCGAGGACAACGGCCTCGGCATCAGCGTCCGCTCGCCCGAGGGCTGGGTGGCGGCGACCCTGCGCGCCAAGCCGGGGATCCGGTACTTCGCCGCCGACGGGAGCGACCTGCCCGGGGCGTACGCGGTGGCGACCGAGGCGGCGGCCTGGGTGCGCCGGCACCGGCGCCCCGCGGTGCTGCACCTGTCGACGGTCCGGCTGATGGGGCACGCCGGCGCGGACGCCGAGACCGCGTACCGCAGCGGCGCCGAGATCGCCGCCGACCTGGAGCGGGATCCGCTGCTGGCCACCGCGCGGCTGCTGGTCGGTGCGGGCGTCGTCACCGGCGCGGAACTGCTCGCCCGGTACGACGGGATCGGCTGGCAGGTCCGCCGGATCGCCGAGGAGGTGCTGGACGAGCCGAAGCTGGCCGACCCGGCCGAAGTGGTGGCCGCGCTGGCGCCGCGCCGGCCGGCGCGGGTGGCCCGGGCGGTGGCCGACGCGGCGGTCCGGGCGGCCGGTCCGGGCGCGGCCGCCCGTGCCGAGGCGTTCGGCGGGAAGCTGCCCGAGCTGGCCGGCCCGCTCACCCTCGCGCAGAGCATCAACGCCGCCCTCGCCGACGGCCTGCTCAATCACCCGCAGATGGCCGTGTTCGGCGAGGACGTCGGCGCCAAGGGCGGGGTGTACGGGGTGACGAAGGGGCTGCGCGAGCGGTTCGGTGCCGCCCGCGTGTTCGACACCCTGCTCGACGAGACGTCGATCCTGGGACTCGGCCTGGGCGCCGGGCTGGCCGGACTGCTGCCCGTCCCGGAGATCCAGTACCTGGCTTACCTGCACAACGCCGAGGACCAGTTGCGCGGCGAGGCGGCCACCATGCAGTTCTTCTCCCGCGGGGCCTACCGCAACCCGATGGTGGTCCGGATCGCCGGCCTCGCGTACCAGGAGGGGTTCGGCGGGCACTTCCACAACGACAACTCGGTGGCCGTACTCCGGGACATCCCCGGCCTGGTGGTCGCGGTGCCGGCGCGGCCGGACGACGCCGCGTCCCTGCTGCGGACCTGCCTGGCCAGCGCGGCGGTCGACGGCAGCGTCTGCGTGTTCCTGGAGCCGATCGCGCTCTACCACACCCGCGACCTGCACACGGAGGGCGACGGGGAGTGGCTCGCCGGGTACGCGGGGCCGGGCGACTGGCCCGGCGCCCACGTGCCGGTCGGCCGGGCCCGTAGCTACGGCGTCGGCTCCGCCGAGGACATCACGATCATCACCTTCGGTAACGGGGTGCGGCTGTCCCTGCGCGCCGCCGAGACGCTCGCCGCCGAGGGCGTCGGCAGCCGGGTGGTGGACCTGCGCTGGCTGGCGCCGCTGCCGGTCGCCGACCTCATCCGGGAGGCCACGGCGACCGGGCGGGTGCTGGTCGTGGACGAGACGCGGCGGTCCGGCGGAGTCGGTGAGGGGATCATCGCCGCTTTGGTCGATGCCGGATATGTCGGTGCGGCGCGGCGGGTGGCCGCAGTTGACTCGTTTGTACCATTAGGTCCGGCTGCCCGACAGGTTCTGGTCTCCGAGGATGCCATTACCCAGGGTGCCCGCACGCTCCTGGCACGGTAAATTCCGTTCCACCCGGTGCGCCACTTGCGCGGCGAGCCGCAAGTGTGTGGACTTGGCCCACGGCGTCGGACGACGCCGCGAGCAGGGATGAGATGAGGAGGCACGCGACAGTGAGCGCGACCGCTGGTCAGGCCGCCGACGGGGTACGCAGCCTGGCGGACCGGTTCGGGATCGAACCGGGGATGGTCGTCATGGAGATGGGGTACGACGACGACGTCGACCAGGATCTCCGCGACGCCCTGACCGACCGCTGTGGGGAGCTGGTCGACGAGGACACCGACGAAGTGGTCGACGCGGTGCTGGTGTGGTACCGGGACGGTGACGGTGACCTCTTCGAGCTGCTCGTCGACGCCCTCGGCCCGCTCGCGGACAACGGTGTGGTGTGGCTGCTCACGCCCAAGGCCGGGCGCGAGGGGCACGTCGAGCCCAGCGAGATCGCCGAGTCCGCGCCGACCGCCGGTCTCCAGCAGACCTCCACGATCAACGCCGGCCGGGACTGGAGCGGAGCGCGGCTGGTGCTGCGCCGAGGGTCGAAGAGCAAGAAGTAACTCGGGGTGTGGCACGCTCGTCGTGACGTCGACCCGACCCGCGAGGAGTTCACCCATGCCCATCGAGGTTGGCGCCGAGGCGCCGGACTTCGTGCTCAAGGACCAGAACAACCAGGAGGTCAGACTCTCCGACTTCCGCGGTCGGCGCACCGTGCTGCTGGTCTTCTACCCGCTCGCGTTCACCGGCATCTGCCAGGGCGAACTGTGCGAGGTGCGGGACAACCTGAACGAGTACGTCAACGACGACGTCCAGGTGCTCACGGTCAGCGTCGACTCGGTGTACGCGCACAAGATCTGGGCCGACCGGGAGGGCTTCCAGTTCCCGCTCCTGGCGGACTTCTGGCCGCACGGCGCGGTCGCCCAGGCGTACGGCGTCTTCAATGACGTCGTCGGCATCGCCAACCGGGGCACCTTCGTCATCGACCGGGCGGGCGTGGTCCGTTTCGCCGAGATGAACATGCCGGGGGAGCCCCGCGACCAGCAGGGCTGGCGCAAGGCGCTCGCCGAGGCGGCCGCTGGCTGACACCTGGTCCGGCCGTGCGGCGTGGCCGGGGATCGGCAGGGTAAGCTTGCCAACTCCGGCCCGCCGTACGGGTGTCCGGGCGCGTAGCTCAGTGGGAGAGCACTCGCCTTACAAGCGAGGGGTCGCAGGTTCGAAACCTGCCGCGCCCACCATTCACCACCAGCCCCCGGGCATGTCGGGGCGGGCGTCCGGGTACTGCCGGGCGTGACCTTCTCGATCGCCGCACGGTGTCCGCGTACCAACCAGCTCGGGGTGGGCGCCCTGACGGCCCGGCCCGCGGTCGGCAAGCTGGTCGCGCACGTCCACGCCGGCGGCGGCGCGGTGGCGACCCAGGCCACCGTCAACCCGTTCCTGGCCTACGACGGGCTGCCGATGCTCGCCGCGGGCCGCTCGCCGCAGGACGTCCTGGCCGAGCTGCTGGCCCGGGACCCGGGTCGGGAGGTGCGGCAGGTCGGCATGGTCGACCGGCAGGGCCGCTCGCACGCCTTCACCGGCTTTCGTACGAAGGGCTGGGCGGGGCACCTCACCGGGCCGGGGTACGCGGTGCAGGGCAACCGGGTGGTGGGCCCGGAGACACTCGCGGAGATCATCCGGGTGTTCCAGGAGAGCCGGGAACTCGACCTGGCGGAGCGGCTCGTGCTGGCCGTCGAGGCCGGGGAGGCGACCGGCGGTGACCGGCACGGCGCACGGTCGGCGACGGTGACGGTGGTCGGCGATCAGCCGTACCCGATTTGGGACGTGCGGGTCGACGACGCCGCGCATCCGGTGCGGGAGCTGCGCCGGCTGCACGGCGTCTTCCGGCAGGAAGTGCTGCCGACCATCCAACAGCTGCCCACGCGCGACGACCCCATGGGCGAGGCCGCTCGCCGGGCGATCGGGTGACCCGGACTGCTCAATCCTCGGTTGCCGCTGGGAGAGTCGTCACGATCGCCGTGGCCAGGGAGGTCGCCTTCTCCTGGGCCATGGCGGTGACCTGGGAGGCACTGTTGAGTTCGCGTGGCGCGAAAGTGAGCGCCTCGATGCTGATCAGCAGCCGGCCGTGCGCGAGATCAGCCGCGCGTCGCCGGGCAGGTACGTCATCCCGCCTGCTGTCTGCGGGTCCACCCGGCTCACCGTCGCCGTGGTCAGCCGTGCGCTCGTCGACTCGATGGTCACCGAGCGTGCGCCCCACCGGGCGGTCGCCATGCCGGTGTTGAGGCGGAACGCACCACTGGGGCAGCCTGCGGTGCGCGCCTCGCCGGCAGCCGTGCGGGCCGCGGAGGCATTGGGCAGGCCGATCACCGTGACGTCCAGGAGGGTCGTCGGGCGCTGGATGCTGAGGAAGGACGACACGGAGTTGACCTCGAGGCCGGCGCCCCACTCTTGCCGAAGGATGTCGATTGGCCGTCCGCCGGACGTGGCGGAATCGCTAACTTTCGTCGGCGGATCTGTCCCGTGGCCGGGTCGGGCCGCTGCGGAAGGTGCGGCGGTAGGCGTCCGGCGCCACCCCCACGGTGCGGCCGAAGTGCCGGCGCAGCGTGGTGGCGGTCCCCATGCCGGCGGCCTGTGCGATGGCGTCGATGCTGTCGTCGGTGTTCTCCAGCAGCTCCTGGGCCCGGCGGATCCGCTGCGTGGACAGCCACTGCAGCGGGGTGGTGCCGGTTGCCGACCTGAAGTGCCGGGTCAGGTGGCGCGAGCTCAGGTTCGCCTGGCGGGCCAGGTCCGCCACGGTCAGCGGACGGTCCAGCCGTTTCATCGCCCAGGGGAGCAGGTCGGCGAGGGGGTGGTCGTCGCGGGCGGGCACCGGGGTGGTGACGAACTGGGCCTGCCCGCCGGCGCGGTGCGGCGGCACGACCAGGCGGCGGGCGACGGCGTTGGCGACCGTCGACCCGTGGTCGCGGCGGATCAGGTGCAGGCACAGGTCGATCGCGGCGGCCTTGCCCGCGGAGGCGAGCACGGTGCCGTTGTCGACGTAGAGCACGTCCGGGTCGACGGTCACCCGGGGATAGCGGGCCGCCAGCGCCTCGGTGTGGGCCCAGTGTGTGGTCGCCCGCAGCCCGTCCAGCACCCCGGCCTCGGCCAGCACGAACGCACCGGTGCACAGCGAGACCAACCGGGCGCCCGCCTGGTGGGCGGCGCGGACGGCGGCGACCAGGTCGGGTGGCACGTCCGCGTCGACGTCCGCCACGGACGGGACGAGCACGGTGTCGGCGCGGGCGAGCCGCTCCAGCCCGTCGTCGGGATCGACGCGGAAACGGCCCATCCGGACCGGGCCCGGGCCGCACACCACGAGGTCGTACCACGGGTCGGCCAGCCCGGACGGGTCGCGGACGAAGACCTCGCAGGCCATGGCGAACTCGAAGTGCAGCATCCCGTCGGTGGCGGCGATCGCGACAGTGGCCATGTCTGAAACTGTACGGGACGTGGCGTTCCAGACACTGGTCGGGGCCGGCCGCCGCCGGGAGGATTCACTCAGTCGATCTTTCAGGCGAACGGGAGGAACCGCGATGGGAGCGGGACAGCCGGTGGCGGTGTTCGGTGCGTACGGACACACCGGGCGGTTCGTGGTGACGGAGCTGCGTGAGCGCGGGTTCGTCCCGCTGCTCCTCGGCCGCGACGCCGACAGGCTCCAGGCGCTGGCGGCGTCGCATCCGGGGCTCGAGTACCGGGTGGCGTCGGTCGACGACCCGGCCGCACTCGACCGGGCGTTGCGGGAGGCGGCCGCGGTCGTCAACTGCGCCGGCCCGTTCGCCTCGACCGCCGCCCCGGTGATCGAGGCCGCCCTGCGCGCCGGGATCCCGTACGTGGACGTGGCGGCCGAGATCGAGGCCAACGTCGACACGTTCACGCGGTTCACCGACCGCGCCCGGGCCGCGGGTGTCGCGGTGGTCCCGGCGATGGCCTTCTTCGGCGGGCTCGGTGACCTGCTGGTCACCACGGCGATGGGCGACTGGGCGACAGCCGACGAGGCCCACGTCGCGTACGGACTGAGCAGTTGGCACCCCACGGCCGGGACCCTGGCCTCCGGCACCGTCTCGCGGGAACGGCGCGCGGGCCGGCGGGTCCGCTACACCGGCGGCCGACTGGAGTACTGCGGGGGCGACCTGCCGACCCTGGAATGGGAGTTCCCCGCTCCGGTCGGCACCCGGACCGTCCTCGGCGAGTTCACGATGGCCGATGTCGTCACCGTCCCCAGCCACCTGTCCATCCCGGAGGTGCGCACGTACATGACGACCGACGCGGCCCGGGACCTGGCCGCCCCCGGCACGCCCGCACCGGTCGCGGCCGACGAGCGCGGGCGGTCCGAGCAGACGTTCCTGGTCGACGTCGTCGTGCGTTCCGGCGACACGCGGCGGCGCGTCGTCGCCCGCGGCCAGGACATCTACGCCATCAGCGCACCGCTGGCGGTCGAAGCGGTCCGTCGTGTTCTCGACGGCCGGGTCAGGACGAGCGGCGTCGCCTCCGCCGGGGAGATGTTCGACGCAGCCGACTTCCTCCGGGCCCTGTCCGCGCACCTCTCGCTCGACCCGTGCCAAGAGTCCCGCGTACCGCAGTTCGCCGCGAGGCGACCTGGCCGGCGCAGCTCGACGACGTACGGGCGGGGGCGCGGGCCGCGCGGGTGCCCGGCCTGCCGTTCCTGATCGCCGGTGATTCCGCCGGCGCCCACCTCGCGCTGCACGTCGGGCTCCGCGGGGTGGACGTGCCCGGTGACGTGACCGGGGTGGTCGCCCTGGAGCCGCCGGTCGACCCGCTCGCTGCGGACTGGCCGCGCGGCCGGAGCGAGGGGAACCCCTGGCACCAACTGCTCGGGCACCTGCCGGCGTCGGCCGACCCGGCCACCCTCGACTGCACCGTCACCACGCACGTCGGCAACGGTGTAGCGGTGCTGCTCGCGCACGGGCTCGACGACGCGGCGGTCCCGGCCACGCAGTCCCTCGACCTCGCCACCGCTCTGATCGGCGCCGGGCACCGGGTGCATGTGACGGTGACCGACGGCGAGCACGGCGCCCTGGATCTGCGCCGGCCCGACCTGGCCGAGGCCATACGCCGGTTCCTCATCCAGGTCACCACGACCGCGCCGGCCGGGTGACCCACCCGACGTCACCGGTGGTGCGCATACTCACGACATGGCGGCGCGCGTACCCAGGCTGACTCCCCGGCGGCGGGCGGAGGCAGAGGCGGCGCGGCGAGGCCGCGCTGAGCTGGTGGCCGGCTGCCGCCGGCTCGTCGAGGGGCGCGACGTCGACGACGGCCTGGTAACGGTGCTCGGTGGTCCGCACGCCCGGCACGTCCTGGTGGGCGGACCGCGCCCGGACCAGGAGCACTGGCTGCGGGTGTGGGGGCTGCGCGGGCTGCTCTGGGTGTGGGACGACGCGGCGCGGGACGCGGTGCTCACGGCTCTGCGCGACCCGGCTTGGCGAGTGCGTGAGATGGCGGTCAAGGTGGTCGCCCGGCATCACCTGGGCGACGCGTTCCCCCTGGTGGTCGCCTTCGGGGAGGACCCGTCGGCGCGGGTCCGCACCGCCGCGACCCGCGCGGTCATCGCGCTCACTCGGGCGGCGGCGTGAGGGCGGGGAGCGGGTCGTGAGCTACGCCGAGGTCGACGGGCGACAGATCTGGTACGAGCGGCACGGCGCCGGCCGCCCGGTGGTGCTGCTGCACGGCGGCTTCGGGTCGACGGAGACGTTCGGCCCGCTCCTGCCGGCGCTGGCGGCGCGCCGGCAGGTGATCGCGGTTGACCTCCAGGGCCACGGCCGCACCCCGGACGTCGACCGGCCGCTGCGGTACGAGTCACTGGCCGACGACGTCGCCGCGCTCGCCGCCCAGCTCGGCCTGGCCGAGGTGGACGTGCTCGGGTACTCGCTGGGCGGTGGGGTGGCGCTGCGTACCGCGATCCAGCATCCCGGGCTGGTGGGCCGGCTGGTGGTGGTCTCCGCGCCGTGCCGCCGGCGGGGCTGGTACCCGGAGGTGCTCACCGCGATGGCCGAGCAGGACGAGGCGGCCGGCGAGCGGATGCGGGGCACACCGGTGCACCAGCGCTACGCCCGGGTCGCGCCCCGCCCGGCGGACTGGCCCCGGTTGTGGGCGAGCTCCGGTGAGCTGCTGCGCCGCGAGTACGACTGGTCCGCCGAGGTGGCCGCCCTGACCCTGCCCGTCCTGCTGGTGTTCGCCGACGCGGACTCGGTGACCACCGCCCACGCGGTGGAGTTCTTCGGGCTGCTCGGCGGCGGGCACCGGGACGCCGGCTGGGACGGCACCGGGCGGCCGGCCGCGCGGCTGGCGGTGCTGCCCGGCCTCACCCACCACGACATCCTCGCGTCGCCGGCGCTGCCGGCGGCGGTGCTGCCGTTCCTCACCCACCCCGCCCGGCCACCGGGCTGACCCGCCGGTCAACCCGCCGGGCCGCGGATCCGCCGCACCCGCCGGTCGTCCCACCACAGGACGATCGCCGTCCGGCTCGGGTACGCCACGACCGTGCCGAGCACCACCGCGATGAGCGCGGTCCAGTACCAGAACCGGGCACCGACCCCACCCGGCGGATCGGCCACCCGGGTGCGGCCGGCCCGGATCACGTCGTCGGCGACGTCGATGGAGACCACCTGCGCCGGGGCGGTGAGCAGGGTGGCCGGCGCGGCGGCGCCCACGGTCAGCGACAGCACCCGGACGGTGCCGATCAGCCCGTACGGCTCGCGGTGGTCGTTCGGCCAGGGCCGGGTCATCGCCGCGGACCCGGGCGGGTGCGGCAGGTACGCCACCACCCACGCCGCCCCGGACGCCGTCCAGCCCAGGAGTTGGATGCCGACCACGCCCTCGACCGCGGGCGTCCCCAACTCGCCCAGGTCCCGTCCGGTGGCGGGGTCGACGCGGCGCAGCGTCCACGTCTCGTCGGTCTTCTGGGCGACGGTGAGCGACCGTCCGTCCGGAGCCCAGGCGCCCTTGCCCGCGAGGTGGGTGTCCGGGGCGAGCGGGAACGTCGCCAGCCGCTGTCCGTCGGGAGCAGCGACCATGACCACGCCGCCCGCCTGCCAGGCCAGCCGGTCGCCGGTGGGCGCGAAGGCCACCACCGACCCGGGCACCATGCTGTCCGGCGTCTCGGCGAGTCGGACCGGCGGGCCGCCGTCGACCCGGATCAGGCTGAGCGTCCGCCGGTGCGCGCTGCGTTGCGGGTCGGTCGGGACCGTGTCCCGGACGACCAGCGACGAACCGTCCGGCGACCATGCGGCGGGCTCGGTGCCGGTGGTGCCCGGCACCCCGCTGCGGACGTCTCGGGTCGTTCCGGTGACGAGATCGACGATCACGACCCGTGGCTCCTCCTCGGCCGGGTCGTGCGCTATCCACCGGCCGTCGGGGGAGAGGACCACGTCCGTCCCGGCGGTCATCTCCCAGCCTCCCCGGATGATCCGGTAGGTGTCCGAGTCGGTGTCGACGATCGTGATGATGCTGCCTTCGTCGTCGTAGGTCAGCCGGCCCGCCTCCCCGGTGAAGACCACCGACGCGGCGCCGATCCGGGGGCGGTCGGTGGCGTGCCGGTTGCCGATCGGCGGCAGGCCGATCCGGTCCGGCAGCGCGCCGGCCGCCGCGGTGGCGGCGGGGCCCGCGGGCGAGGTGCCGGTGGCCGGCAGGGCGAGCCCGGCGAGCGCGACCAGCACCAGGGTGGCGGCGGCCGCCGTGACCCGGCGCCGCCGGCCGCGCCGGGCCGTGGCCAGCAGCGCGCGCTCCGCCAGGTCGTACGCGGGCACCTCCGCCGCCGCGGCGCGGAGCACCTCGCGGAGCCGGGCGGTCATCGGCTGCTCCTCTCCGGCGCCGGGTCGACCAGTTCGGGGGCCAGGGCCCGCAGCCGGCGCAGTGCGTCGTGCCCGTGCCGCTTGACGGTCCCCACGGAACAGCGGAGCACCGTGGCGACCTGCGCCTCGGTCAGGTCCTCGTAGAACCGCAGCACGACCACGGCCCGCTGGCGCGGGGTCAGCTGCCGCAGCGCGGCGGCCAGGGTCAGCCGCAGCGCGGTGGCGTCGCCGTGGTCCGGCTGGCCGCCGCCGGCCCGCTCGGCGGGCTCGGCCACCAGCCGTTCCGTCAGTCTGCGCCGCCGCCACCAGGAGACCTGCTGGTGGTACATGACCCGGCGGACGTACGCCTCCGGGTCGCCGTCGCGGATCCGCCGCCAGTGCCGGTAGGTCCGCGCCAGCGCGCCCTGTAACAGGTCCTCGGCGAGCTGGTGGTCGCCGGTGAGCAGGTAGGCGGTCCGGGACAGTGCCGGCGAGCGGTGCACCACGAAGTCGTGGAACGTCTCGGTCATCGCCACCCCCTCGGCAGCAGTAACGCCGCCGGGCCCACGGATGGTTGAGGACCGCCCGGGATCATCCGAGGCGGCTCGCCACCCAGGGCAGCAGCGCCTCACCTTGGGCGCGCTGGAACGCCCGTACGGTGGGGATGCCGGGCGGGGGCGGCCGCCGGGCGCCGTCGAGGAAGAAGCCGGCGAGGCCCGCGTACAGGCCGGTCAGCGTGTCCGGGTCGACGTCGGCGGTGAGCGGCAGCCGGCCCAGCAGGGCGTCGGTGTCGTGCCCGCCGTGCAGCCGGACGTTCACCAGCAGCAGCGCGGTGTCCAGCCAGGCCGGTCCCCGGCAGGCCCACGGCCAGTCGACGACGGTGACCGTGCCCGCCGCGTCCACGAGCAGGTTGTCGGCGCGGATGTCGACGTGGCAGAGGGTGTCGCCGTCGAGCGCGGCCAGGGCGAGCCGGGCGGCGTCGACGAGGTCGGTCAGGTGGGCCGCCGCCCACGGGTCGAGGTCCGGTGGCGGGTCGGCGGCGATCCGCTGCCAGCCGGCGAGGTCGTACGCCAGGTGCTCGGCGGCGGCCGGCACGTGCGGCACCGGGTTCGGGGTGAGGGCGGCGGCCAGGTCGGCGAGCGCCGCCAGCACCTGGGTCAGCTCGTCCGGGCGCCACGGGGTGGCCGGGTGCCGTCCGTCCACGTCGGTCAGGACCAGCGCCACCCACTCGCCGTCGTCGTGCAGACCGAGCAGGCGCGGCGTCGGGGCGTACGGCGGAAGGGCGGCCGTGTTGCGCGCCTCCGCGCGGTGCATGCGGACGCTGTCGGTGTTCTGCGCCGGGCTGACCGCCTTGACGAACGCCCGACCGCCCGCGGCGGTGCGGACCCGGTCGGCGGTGCCCGGCGAGTATCCGCCGGGCTGCGACACCGCCTCGACCACCCGGTCGCCGAGGATGTCCTCCACGGCGGACCGGACGTGGTCGGGCAGGTCGGCCCAGCCGATCCGGGTCGCGGTGCGCGTGCTCACCCGGTCCACCGTGCTGGACGCCGGGCCGGCCGGCAATCGGATTACCCGGCGGTCCCGTCGGTGGCCGGGCGCGTGTAGTGCAGGACGACGACTCCGCTGGCGAGCGGCCGGGCCTCCACCAGGGTGAACCGCCGGGGGTCGAAGTCGCGGTCGGCGAGCGGGACGCCGCTGCCGACCACGAACGGGTTGAGCTTGACGACCAGCTCGTCCACCTCGGGCAGGAGCTGGCCGGCGAGCTGGCCGCCGCCGCAGAGCCAGATGTCGCGGCCGGGCTGGCGCTTGAGCGCCCGGACGAACCCGACCGGGTCACCGGAGACGATCTCCACCTCCGGGTCGGGGGCCGGCGGCAGGGTGCGGGCGAAGACGTACTGCTTGAGGTGGGCGTACGGGCTGGTGACGCCCATCTTCAGGGCCGGGTCGTAGGTGGCCCGACCCATCACCAGGGCGTCGAACCGGCCTTCCGGCCGGTCGATGCCGAACTGCGGGTGGGCGAAGGTGGGGAGCGTCTGCGGCCAGTGAGTCGCGATGTGGGCGGCCACGTCGGGTTCGAGCCCGAAGAAGTCGAACGACCCGTCCGGGGCGGCGATGAAGCCGTCGATGGTGGCGGCCACGAAGTACACGAGCTTGCGCAAGGATCTCCTCAATCACTACTGCTGTCGTGGTTACCGGGAGGAAGCTACAACAGCTGTCGTGGTTTGGCTAGGGTGTTCCCGTGGCGAGGAACGAGGCGCGGCGGGCGGCTCTGGCGGACGCCGGGCTGCGGGTGCTGGCGGCGACCGGTGCGCGGGGGCTGACCCACCGCGCGGTCGACGCCGAGGCGGGCGTCCCCGTCGGCACCGCGTCCAACTACTTCCGCTCCCGGGACGCGCTGCTCGGCGCGCTCGGCGAACGGATCATGGAGCGGTTCGCTCCGGACGAGGCGGTCCTCGCGGAGCTGGGCGCCCGGGAGCCGTCGCTGGAGCTGTTCACCGACTACCTGCGCTACATCGTCGAGCGCACCACCCGGCAGCCGGATCTGACCCGGGCCCTGATCGAGCTGCGCCTGGAAGCGGTCCGCCGCCCCGACCTGGCCCGGATCCTGGGCGACACGCTGCGTCGGGGCTACCGCGACGACGTGGCCTTCCACACCGCCTCCGGGCTGCCCGGCGGGGCGTTCGAGATCGCCCTGCTGCGCTACGCCGTCGACGGCCTGCTGCTCGACCTGCTCACCACCGGCATCGGCGCCAATTTCGACCCGGACGAGGTGGCCGCGGCTCTCGTCGCCCGCCTGGTCCCGGCGTCCCATTCGCGGTGACCGCCGCCGGGGAGGACTGTTCCCCGGCGTTGCGGGAAACCGGCCGGGACGCACCTGGGGAGGAGCGACGGATGACGCGTGGCGCCGGTTTGACCATCGGTGTGCTCGGCTCGTACGGCGGTCGCAACCTCGGTGACGAGGCGATCCTCACCGGCCTCCTGGCCGACCTGCGCGAGCAGGAGCCGAACGCCCGGATCATCGTCTTCTCGCGGAACCCGGAGCACACCCGGGTGGCGCACCCGTACGTGGAGGCGGTGCCGTGGGAAGGGGTGAGCCGCACCGACTCGTCCCTGGTGCTCGCCCAGCTCGACCTGCTCATCCTCGGCGGTGGCGGCATCCTCTACGACCGGGAGGCGCGCCGCTACCTGCGGGTGGTTCGGGTGGCCCAGGAGCGCGGCCTGCCGCTGCTCACCTACGCGGTGGGGGTCGGCCCGCTCAGCGAGACCGTGGACACCGGGATGGTCCGTGAGACCCTCGCGGGCGCGACCCAGGTGACGGTGCGTGACCAGGAGTCCCGGATGCTCCTCGAGGAGGCCGGCCTGCTCAACCCGATCACGGTCACCGCCGATCCGGCGTTCCTGCTCGAAGCCGAGGACTTCCCCGCGCACCTGCTGCGCGAGGAGGGGGTGCCGGCCGGCAAGCGGCTGGTCGGCATGAGCGTCCGCGAGCCGGGGCGGGCCGCGGAACGGCTCGACGTCGACGGGTACCACCGGCTGCTGGCCCAGATCGGCGACTTCCTCGTGCACCGGATCGACGCGTACGTCCTGTTCGTCCCGATGGAGCGGGACGACATCCGGCACTCGCACGGCGTGCTGTCCCACATGATCGCCGCCGAGCGGGGGCGGATCCTGCACGGCACCTACTCGCCCCAGCAGGTGCTCGGCCTGATGCGGCACTTCGACCTGGCGGTCGGCATGCGGCTGCACTTCCTGATCTTCGCCGCGATGGTGGGCACCCCGTTCCTGCCCCTGCCGTACGCCGGCAAGGTCTTCGACCTGGCCCAGCGGCTCGGCGTCCCGGCGCTGCGGGGCGTGGAGCGGGAGGTCGAGGGCCCGCTGCTGGCCGAGGTCGACCGGCTCTGGGACGAGCGGGAGAAGCGCGCCGCGGCCACCGCCCGGCGGGTGGCCGACGTGTGCGAGGAGGCCCGGGGCACCTCCCAGGTCACCCGGGCGGTGCTGGAGAGCCTGCGGGCCCAGTCGGTGATCCGCGTCGGCACGTGAGCCCGGTCAGACCGCGGGGCCGCGCCAGCAGTAGCGCCACCGGCCGGTCTCGGTCCCCACCGTCTCCAACTCGTAGATCTCCGCCTCGGCCAGCCCGGCGTCGCCCATGTGATGGTGGGTCAGCGGGGGACGGCCGTTCGGGTCCAGCTCGACGGTGACCGTCTGGCCGTCGGCCGTGCCACCGACCAGGGGGATCTCCACGGTTGATGCCATGCGCCCATCCTGCCCGGCGCGAGGGAGGGGCGCAGCGGAAGCGGTCGGCAGCGCCCAGACGCGGGCTCAGGCGGATGGCGGGAGCAGACCCGGCGGGTACTCCATGCCGTCCCGGGTGCAGGCGGCGGCCGCCACCCGGGCGGCGTACGCCGCGGCGTCCCGCAGCGTGGCGCCGCGCAGTCGGGCGGCGACGAGGCCCGCCGCGAAGGCGTCCCCGGCGCCGTTGGTGTCGACGACCGGCGCGGGCGGCGTCGCCGCGGGCACCCGGACCGGAGTCCCGCCGGCCGCGTACACGTCGGCACCGTCCCCGCCACGGGTGACCACGACCGTGCGCGGTGCGAGACCGGCGGCCAGCGCGCCGGCCCGGTCGCCGAGCCGGACCCCGCTGACGAAGACCAGGTCCGCGGCCTCGGCGAACGGCCGGTGGTACGGGTTCGTGCCGTCCCAGTCGTGCAGGTCGGTGGAGAGGGCCACGCCGCCACCGAGCGCCGCCCGGACGGCGGGCAGCAGGTCCCGGACCCAATCCATGATCGACACGTGGACGTGTGCCGCGCCCCGGACGAGTGCGGGCAGGTCCGGGAACGGCGTCGGTCCCTGCCACGGCCGAGGGTCGTAGAGGGAGCTGCGCCGCCCGGCGGGGTCGACCAGGTTCACCGACCGTCGGGTGCCGGCCGGGGCTTCGGCCAGCACCGCACGCACCCCGGTCCGGGCCAGGGCGGCCCGGACGACGTCCCCCGCCGGGTCGGCGCCGAGCACGTCCACCACCGTCACCCGCAGGCCGAGCGCGTGCGCGGCGAGCGCCACCCCGGCGCCGGTGTTGCCGATCCGCAGGTCGATCGGGTCGACGGTCACCGAGTCGGCGTCGGGCAGCGGAAGGGCCGGGACGCGGACCCGCACGTCCACCCCGAGGCCGCCGATCACGAGCAGGTCGTCCACGGCGGGGACGATAGCCGGTCGGTCGCGACCGCCGCCCCGGCGTGTCGCGCCGGCCCGGGACAGTCGCCTGCGATCGGGCGTCGGGGCGCGGCCTATCCTGGGCGGGGCGTCGACGAGGGGGAGTGCGTGCTGGTCATCCACGGGTCGTGGCGTTCCGGCGTCGGGCTCGCCGTCTGGGCCGAGGACAGCGCGCTCCCGCCCCGGGCAGCACGCCGGCCCGGCCGGTCGCCCCGGGAGCGCCCGCACCCGTTCGGCGCCGATCACGCGGCGCTCGCCGCCGCCGTGGCCGAGCTCGCCGAACCGACCGCGCTGGGCACGGCCCGCCTCACGCTGCCCACCCGGGGCGGCTCTCCGCTGGACTCGCCGGAACTCGTCCGCACCGAGCCGGTCGAGCCGGTCCGCGGGCCGGTCACCCTGGCCGGGTGGCGCGCCCCCGTCCTGGTGTACGCCCCGGACGCCGCCCTGCCGCTGCTACGCCGGCTCGCCGAGGCGGCCGCCGTGCCCGGCGCCACCCTGCGCCACCTGGCCGAGCTGGCCGACTTCGCCGTCGACCTGGTCGCCCGCGGCCGGATCCTGCCCGGCGTCCTGGTCCCGGCCGGGCGGGCGGTCGCCGCCCGGGCCGTCTGGCGGCCCCTGCTCACCGGCACCGACGCCGCCTGGGCGCGGTCGCTCGCGCTGGCCCTGCCGCCGGCCGCCCGCTCCGCCGTCGAGGTCCGGCTCGATCCACTCGATGCCACCTTCCCGGGCACGGTGCCGGACGGCGAGCCGCCGGAGCCGGGGGAGCTGGTCGCCGAGGCGCTGGACGCGCTCGCCGACGCCGCGGCACGCGCGACGCTCGCCGACGTCGCTCTCGCCCGGGGCGTACGCCCCTCGGGCGCGGTGCCGGCATGGCTGGCGGCGCTCACCGGACCGCGCCGCGACTTCACCGCCGACCCGGCGGCGCTGGAGACCCTGCGGTCCGAGCTGGACGCCTGGCAGCGCGACGCCGCCGGCGGCCCGGTCCGGGCCAGCTTCCGCCTGGTGGAGCCGCTCCTCGACGAGATCACCGAGCCGGTCACCGTCGTGCCGGCCGCCGCCCCGGACGGGCGCTGGCGGGTCGAGTTCGGCCTCCAACCGGCCGACCAGCCGGGCCTGCACGTCGACGCCGGGCGGATCTGGCACGAGCCGGCGACGGTGACCGGGCTGGACGCGCCGCAGGAGACACTGCTGGCCGAACTGGGCCGGGCCAGCCGGCTCTGGCCGGAGCTGGACGCGGCGCTGCGTACCGCCGCGCCGGAGTCGCTGGACCTGGACGTCGAGGGCGCGCACCGGTTCCTGCGGGAGGGGGCGCCGGTGCTGCACGCGGCCGGGTTCGCGGTGCTGCTGCCGTCGTGGTGGCGGCGTCCCTCGGCGCGGCTCGGCGCCCGCCTGCAGGCCCGGAGCCGGACCGCGCCGGGCACCGTGGCCGGGGCGGGCGGCGGGGTCGGGCTCGACGCCCTGGTCGACTACCGCTGGGAGGTGTCCGTCGGCGACCAGCCGCTGACCGAGGCGGAACTGGCCTCGCTCGCCGCGTTGAAGTCGCCGCTGGTCCGCCTGCGTGGCCGGTGGGTGGAGCTGGATCCGAAGCGCCTCGCCGCCGGCCTGCGGCTGCTCCGCTCGGCCGGCGAGCTGACCGTCGGCGACCTGCTGCGGCTCGGCCTCTCCGACAGCGCGGCGGACGCGCTTCCCGTGCTCGCGGTGAGCGCCGATGGTGCGCTGGGCGACCTGCTCGCCGGCGCGGTCGAGCGGCGGCTCACCCCGATCGACGCGCCGCCCTCGTTCCACGGCACCCTGCGCCCGTACCAGCGGCGGGGACTGGCCTGGCTGGCCTTCCTCCAGTCGCTCGGGCTGGGCGGGGTGCTCGCCGACGACATGGGACTCGGCAAGACGGTGCAGCTGCTCGCCCTGCTCGCGGCCGACCCGCCGGACGCCGGCCCGACGCTGCTGGTCTGTCCGATGTCGCTGGTCGGCAACTGGCAGCGGGAGGCGGCCCGGTTCACCCCCGGCCTGCGGGTCCACGTGCACCACGGCGCGGAGCGGGCGCGGGGGGCCGCGTTCACCGACGCCGTGCACGCCGCGGACCTGGTCCTCACCACCTACACGGTGGCCGCGCGCGACGCGGTGGACCTGGCCGGCATCGACTGGCACCGGGTGGTGGTGGACGAGGCGCAGGCCATCAAGAACGCCTCGACCCGCCAGGCCGAGGCGGTCCGCGCGCTGCCCGCCCGGCACCGGATCGCGGTCACCGGCACCCCGGTGGAGAACCGGCTCGCCGACCTGTGGTCGATCATGCAGTTCGCCAACCCGGGCCTGCTCGGCCCGGCCGCGACGTTCAAGAAGCGGTACGCCGAGCCGATCGAGCGGCACGGCGACGCGGAGGCGGCCGAGCGGCTGCGCCGGATCACCGGGCCGTTCGTGCTGCGCCGGCTCAAGACCGACTCCTCGATCATCTCCGACCTGCCGGAGAAGCTGGAGATGGAGGTGGTCTGCAACCTGACCGCCGAGCAGGCCGCCCTCTACCGGGCGGTGGTCGACGACATGCTGGCGCGGATCGAGTCCAGCGACGGCATCGAGCGGCGCGGCCTCGTGCTGGCCGCCATGACCCGGCTCAAGCAGGTCTGCAACCACCCCGCGCACCTGTTGCGGGACGGCTCCGCGCTCGACGGGCGCTCCGGGAAGCTGGCCCGGCTGGAGGAGATCCTCGAGGAGGTGCTCGCGGCGGGGGAGCGGGCGCTGCTCTTCACCCAGTACGCCGAGTTCGGCGGCATGCTGCGCGGCCACCTGTCGGCGCGGTTCGGCCAGGAGGCCCTGTTCCTGCACGGCGGCGTCGGCAAGGCCGACCGGGACGCGATGGTGACCCGTTTCCAGTCCCCGGACGGCCCGGCGCTGTTCGTGCTCTCGCTCAAGGCCGGCGGGACCGGACTCACCCTGACCGCCGCCAACCACGTCGTGCACGTCGACCGCTGGTGGAACCCCGCGGTGGAGGACCAGGCCACCGACCGGGCGTTCCGGATCGGCCAGCGGCGGCGCGTCCAGGTCCGCAAGTTCGTCTGCGCCGGCACGGTGGAGGAGAAGGTGGCGGCGCTGATCGCCGACAAGCGCCGGCTCGCGTCGACGGTGGTCGGCACCGGCGAGCAGTGGGTCACCGAGCTGTCCACGGCGCAACTGCGTGACCTGTTCCGGCTGGAGGCGGGGGCGGTGGTCGAGTGAGCCCGCGTACCACCGGCGGCGGCGCCCCGCGCAGCGACGCCGGGCGGTTCGCCGACTACGGCCCGCCGCGGCGGGTGGCGGGTGGGCTCCGCGCCCGCAGCACCCGCGGCGCGATCGGCCGGTCCTGGTGGTCCCGCCGCTTCCTGGAGGTGCTCGAGTCGTTCGCGCTCGGCACCCGCCTCACCCGGGGTCGCTCGTACGCGCGGGCCGGGCAGGTGCTCCGCCTGGACGTGGCGCCGGGCGCGGTGACCGCCGTCGTGCAGGGTTCCCGACCCCGGCCGTACGACGTGCGCATCGGCCTGCCGGCCTTCCCGCCCGCGCTCTGGGCCCGGGTCGAGGAGGAGCTGGCCGCGCAGGCGTTCTTCAGCGCCCGCCTGCTCGCCGGGGACCTGCCGGCCGAGTTGGAGGAGCTGTTCGCCGCCGCCGGCGCGCCGCTGTTCCCGGCCGGCGTGGCCGAGCTGGGCCAGCGGTGCAGCTGCCCCGACGTCGCCGTGCCGTGCAAGCACCTCGCGGCGACGTTCTACCTGCTCGCCGAGGCGTTCGACGCCGACCCGTTCGCGCTGCTGCACTGGCGGGGCCGCAGCCGCGACGAGCTGCTCGACCGGCTGCGTGTGCTGCGCGGAACCGCCGCGCCCGCGCCGGCCACGCGGTCCGCCGAGGACGCTGCGTCTGCCACTGTGGACGTGCCGGCGGTGGGTGCCGCGCGGGCGGTCACCGGCCTGCCGCCGGCGTCGCTGGGCGACGCCGTGGACCGGTTCTGGTCCCCGCCGGTTCCGCTGCCCGACCGGCCGCCCACCCTGGTGACCGGGACGGACCTGGTGCTGCGGCAGCTCGGCGCGCCCGCCCCCGCAATCGGCGGCCCGGGGCTGGTGGAACGGCTGCGCCGGGCGTACCGGCGGCTCGGTGAGCAGGACGCCGCGAACCCCTGACCGTCCGCCGGCGGAAGGATCGGCGAGCCCGGACGTGGCTCACAGCCAGCGGCGGCGGAACCGCCACATGACCGCGGCGTTGGCCACCAGGACCACGGCGCAGATCGCGCCGGCCACCCGGCCGGCGAGCACGGTCGTGGCCGGGAGCGCCGCCCACAGCAGGATCGTGAACAGCATCAGCCAGCGGCCGTGGCGGCCCCGTGCCCGGTTGTCCAGCCGAGCGAAGAACGCCGGGTCGCTCTCCCGGAGATTGCGGGTGATCTGCTCGAACCTGCGCTGATCCTCTTTGCTGAGCATGTGCCTTCCCCTCACGTGTTCAGCGGTTCGGCGGCATACCCGCTGGGGCGAGGGCTCACGCGCTCCTGCTGCTGCCACTTTCCGGTCCCGCGCCGGATCACGCGACCCGGCGCTTGGCGGGTGCGCTGCCGGCGCCTCAGGACCGGCTTAGCCGACCCTTAAGTTTGCCTGTGGTGTCGAACGGCGCGGGGAGCGTCGCGTGGTCCGGAAACGTTACGTCCGTGCGGCACGTCCGCCCTGCTCGCGAGCGCCGGTCCGAAGCGGTGTGCCGCAGCGGACGCGACGAGTGCGCTGTGCACTGCCTTAAGTGCCGGTTTCACCGTCTCCGGGGCTTCTTGAAGGCGTCTCACCCCTTGGTTACTTTCCCGTACCAACCCCCGCAAGCATCGGCCGCCGCACCCCGAATCCCGCCCGGTCACGGACGTCGCGGCGCAGCAGGAACGGATTGGTACATGGCCAACCAGAATGTGCCACCACATCGACCGTGGGACGACCGCGGACGGGACGGGCGATCCCACCCCGACTCGTACCACGAGCAGTACCGGCCCACCCCGTACGCCTACGACGCCCCCCAGTCGCCGGCACCGCAGGGACCACAGTGGGTCGGCCCGGCCGGCTTCGGCACGACCGCCCCGGCCCCGGGCGGCGGTCGACTGCCCACCCTGGACGACGACGACGGCGACGAGCCCGGCCCGAAGGTGGGCCGCCGCAAGGCGCTCGCCGCGTTCGGCGGCACCGCCGCGGTGTTCGCCGGCGGCGCACTGGCGATGTCGCCCCAGGTCCGCGGCCTCTTCGGCGACGACGTGGTGGCCGGCGACGCCACCGGCACCCAGGTGACCGACGGCACCGCGGCCCGGCCGAGCGGGCAGCAGCCGAGCACCGTGCGCACCTACACCGAGCAGAACGAGAGCTACATGGGCTCCCGGGCCGGTGAGGTGCTGAAGAAGAACAACCCGGCCGGCGGCCGGGTCTTCTCCGGACCGGCGGCCGCCGCCGCGGAGACCAAGGTGACCGTCAAGACGGTCCTCGCCAAGGACCCGGTCCTGCACCTGGCCCGGCGGGCCACCTTCGGGGTGACCCCGAAGGTCGTCGCCGACATCAAGGCGCAGGGCATCGACGCCTGGCTGCGCCGGCAGCTCGACCCGGACCGGATCGCGCCGACGAAGGCCGAGCTCAAGCTCGCCGAGCTGCCCACCCTGAAGCTCAGCACCGAGCAGCTCCGCGCGCAGCGCGACCAGCTCAACGAGCGGGGCGCCCGGCCGGAGCGGGAGATGGTGGACGCCACCATCGCCCGCCAGATCTGGTCGGACCGCCAGCTGTTCGAGGTGATGGTCGACTTCTGGAACGACTTCCTCCACGTGGCGGCCGACTTCGACGGCGGCGAGGTGTACCGCAACTCGTTCGACCGCGACGTGGTCCGCAAGCACGCCCTCGGCAGCTACCCGGAGATGCTGCTCGCCGCGAACCGGCACCCGGCGTTGCTGCTCTACCTCAACCAGAACGAGTCCCGCGCCGACGCGGTCAACGAGAACCTGGCCCGGGAGAACCTGGAGCTGTACTCGGTCGGCGTCGACGGCGGCTACACCGAGAAGGACGTGCGGCAGGCCGCCCTGCTGCAGACCGGCCGGGGCGTGCAGGACGGCAAGTACGTCTTCCGCGCCCAGCGGCACTACGTCGGCAAGGTGAAGATCCTCGGCTTCACGCACGCCAACAACTCGGACGACCCGAAGAAGGCCGAGGCGGCGATCGACGCGTACCTGTCGTACATCGCGCTGCACCCGTCGACGGCCCGGTACGTGGCGCAGAGCCTCGCCACCCGGTTCGTCTCGGACACCCCGCCGAAGTCCCTGGTGGACCGGCTGGCGAAGACGTACCTGGCCAACAAGGGTCTGGTCAAGCCGTTGCTGATGACCCTGTTCAGCTCCTCGGAGTTCTGGGCCGGGGTGGGGCAGAAGGTCCGCCGCCCGATGGAGTACCTGGTGGCGACGTACCGGGCGCTCGGCGTCTCGCCGGACGCGGCGCCCGGCCACGACAACGGCGACAACCAGCGCACCCCGTTCGGGCGCGGCCTGCGGCAGATCCACGACAAGATGCGCGAGCTGGGCCAGTACCCGATGGGCCAGCCCACGCCGGACGGCTACCCGGACGTCTACGTGGCGTGGACCTCGGCCGGCACGATGGTCAACGGCTGGAACGAGGCCGGTGACCTGGTGGCGGCCCGCCGCACCGTCTTCACGTTCACCAAGCCGGAGAAGCTGGTGGCCCGGCCGCCGGCCACCGCCGGCGGGTACGTGGACGCGCTCGCCGTGCGGCTGCTGGGCCAGAAGCTGAGCGCCAAGGAGAAGGCGTTGATCCTCGGCATCGCCGGCGTCTCGGCCGGTGCCCGGGTGGACGCGACGTTCAACGGGGCCGTCGCCGCCGTCGCGCGGGCGATCCTCGCTTCCCCCCAGCACCACCTCCGGTGAGGCCTCCGATGGAGAAGACTGTGTACTCGTACCCCCTGCACCCCGAATGCCCCGACGTGCGGCGGCTGGCCGACAACCCGGCCGAGGCGCTGCTGCGGGCGGAGGCCGACGTCGTGGCCGCCGAGAACGCCGCCGAGCGGGACCGCTACCGCCGGCTGGAGGAACTGGAGGAGGCCCAGCAGGACGGCCGCGGCGTCACCCGCCGTACCTTCGTCGCCGGTGCCGCCGCCACCGCGACCGCGCTGGCCACCGCTCAGTTCGTCACCACGTCGGCGTCCTTCGCCGCGGCCAAGACCGGCACGCTGATCCACGTCTTCCTCTACGGCGGCCTGGACGGGCTGAGCCTGGTCGCCCCGGCCGACGACCCGGTGCTCGCCAAGGCCCGCCCCGACCTGCTGCTCGCCGACGACTCCCTGGCCGTCGGCCGGGGCTTCAAGCTGACCAGCGCGTTCAAGCCGCTGGAACCGTGGCTGCGCTCGGGTAACCTCGGCTTCATCCCCGGCGTGTCCGACGAACGCCTGTCGCGCAGCCACTTCCAGGCCGCGGACGCCTGCAACCTGGGCGGGCTGCCCGGTGAGACCGGCGGCCGGGGCTGGCTGGACAGCCTGGTCGACGCGCTCGGCAAGGGCACCGCCTTCCGCAGCGTCGGCATCGGCAGCACCCTGCCCCGGTCGCTGGTCGGCACCAACGGCGCGCTGTCGTTGAACAGCGTCGGCCAACTGCGGCTCAACGGTGAGGAGAAGTTCCGGGCGGCCACCGAGAAGGCGATCCGTGGCCTGTTCACCGGGATCAACCACCCGGTTCAGGAGGCGGTCCAGGACGGCCTCGGCGCGCTGGCCACCGCGCAGCGGCTCGCCGCGAAGCCGTACCAGCCGGCGGAGGGCGTCGAGTACCGGGGCGTCGGCCGCGCCTTCCAGCAGCTCGCCCAGCTGATCAAGGGCGGGGCGAACGTCCGGGTCGCCACGGTCGGCATGGGCGGCTACGACACGCACGAGAACCAGGGCAGCCGCGAGGGCGGCCAGCTGCACCGGCGGCTGAACGAACTCGCCTCGGCGATGGCCGCGTTCTTCACCGACCTGGGCGACCAGGCGGCCGACGTGACGATCATGGTGTCCAGCGAGTTCGGCCGGCGCGTCGCCTCCAACGGCGGCGGCACCGACCACGGGCACGGCGGCGTCATCACCGTCCTGTCCGGCCGCAAGCTCGCCGGCTCCCTGCTCGGCACCTGGAACGGGTTGAACCAGCTCGACTCCGGCGACGTACCCGAGTACAACAACATGTTCAACGTCTACGGGTCCGTCGCGCAGGGCCGGTTCGGGCTCACCAACGCGGAGGTGGCGAAGATCTTCCCGCGGATGAAGTACGCCCCGATGAAGCTGTACGCGTGACGTACCCCCGTACCCATGCCGCCGGCCGCCGGACCGCGACGACACCGTCCCGGGCCGACGGCCGGCCGGCTGCCGGCGGACACCCGTGGGTGCCCGCCCGGCGCGGACCCGGCGGGCGCCGGCTGCTGGCCGTGCTGCTCGTGCTCGGCCTGCTCGCCAGCGTGCTGCCCTGGTGGCTGGACACCCCCGCCGGCTCGCTGAAGAGCACCGCCGCCACCGTCACCGCCGCCGGCCGGATCACCGGGCTGGTCGCCGGCTACCTGCTGCTCGTGCAGGTGCTGATGGTGAGCCGGCTGCCGGTGCTGGAACGCTGGATCGGGGGCGAGCAGCTCGCCCGCTGGCACCGGGACGTCGGCGCGACGCTGCTGGTGGCGGTGCTCGCGCACGCCGCGCTGATCCTGGTCGGCTACGCGGACCTGGAGGACAATCCGGTCCTCACCGAGGCGGGCGTCCTGCTGCGCGACTACCCGGACATGGTGTCCGCGTTCGCCGCCGCCGGCATCCTGGTGTTGATCGGGTTCACCGGCGTGCGGGCGGTCCGGCGGGTGCTGCCGTACGAGCTCTGGCACGTCCTGCACCTCGCCAGCTACCTCGCGCTGCTGCTCGGCTTCGGCCACCAGTTCAGCAACGGTGCGCAGCTCTTCCGGCCCGGCCCGGTCCGCACCCTGTGGATCGCCATGTACGTGCTCGTCGTCGCCGCACTGGTGTGGGGTCGGGTGGTCGCGCCGCTCGCGTTCAACCTGCGGCACCGGCTCCAGGTCGCCGACGTGGTGGCGGAGAGCCCGGACACCGTCTCGATCTACCTGACCGGCGAGCGGCTCGACGAGCTGGACCTGCTCGGCGGCCAGTTCTTCCGCTGGCGGTTCCTCACCCGGGGCTGCTGGTGGCAGTCGCACCCGTTCTCCGTCTCGGCCGCCGCCAACGACCGCTGGCTGCGACTGACCGTCAAGGTGGTCGGCGGGTACACCCGGGACCTGCGCGACCTCGACCCGGGCACCCGCGTCTGGGCCGAGGGACCGTCGGGCACCTTCACCGCGGCCCACCGCGTCCGGGACCGGGCGCTGCTGATCGCCGGCGGCAGCGGCATCACCCCGCTGCGGGCGATGCTGGAGGAGCTGCCGCCCGGCTCGGCGCTCATCTACCGGGCGCGGACGCCGGCCGACGTGCTGCTGCACCGCGAGCTGGACTGGCTGGCCCAGGCCCGGGACGTGCGGATCTGGTACGTCATCGGCTCCCGCCGCGACCCCGGCCCGCGCGAGGTGCTCAGCCCGGCGGGGCTGCGCCGGCTGGTTCCCGACCTGGCCCGCCGGGACGTCTACCTGTGCGGCCCGCCCGGCCTGGTCGCGCAGTCGCTGGCCGCGCTGCGCCGGGCCGGCGTGCCCCGCCGGCAGGTCCACCTCGCCACGTTCGAGCTGTAGGAAGGCATCTGATGCGTCGCGCCCTGTTCGCGATCACCGGCTTGGCGGCCAGCACCACCGCGATGGTGGTGCTGAAGACCTCGCCGGGCGCCGCTCCGGTCGCCCAGGACCTGCCCGCCGAGGGGCAGCCGGTCGTTCCGGCCGGCGCGGCCCCCACCGACGAGGCCACGGCCGCCGCGCCGTCGGCGACGGCCGCCGCGCCGCGGCCGGGCCGCAGCGCCAGCCGGGCACCGGCGGACCGGCCGAACTCGAGCCCGACCGCCGGCACCCGGACGCCGTCCGGGCGGAAGACGAGCAGCAGGCCGGCCCAGCCGACCACCCGGACGGTGGTCGGACCGGTGGTGGAGAACGAGTACGGCAACGTCCAGGTGCAGATCACCCTGTCCGGCTCGCGAATCGTCGACGTGGTCGCGCTCGAACTCCCGGAGGACACGGCCCAGTCCGACCAGCGCAGCCGCCAGGTCGACGACGCGTACAGCGGCACCTCCGGGCAGGTGGTGGAGCTGCAGAGCGCGGACCTGGACACGGTCTCCGGGGCGACCGCGACCAGCACGTCGTACAAGCGGTCGCTGCAGGCCGCGATCGACCGGGCCGGCTAGCCCGTGCCGACGTCACCGCCGGTCCGCGCCGGGACCGCGACGCAGTCCCGGGTGCCGGCCGCGCCGGCCCGTCCCGGCCTGCGTCGGGTCGAGCAGGTGATGGGTACGGCGATCAGCCTCGACCTCGCCGACGACCTGCCCCGCGCCGAGCTGGACCGGCTGGCCGAGGAGACCTTCCGCTGGCTGCGCGAGGTGGACGCGCGGTTCAGCACGTACCGGCCGGACAGCGAGGTGTGCCGTTTCGACCGGGGGGAGCTGCTGCTGTCGGAGGCGTCGGCGGACCTGCGGCTGGTGCTGGAGCGCTGCGCCGACCTGTGGGCCGCCACCGACGGGTTCTTCGACGCGTACGCCACCGGCGCCTTCGACCCGTCCGGCTACGTCAAGGGCTGGGCCGCCCAGGTCGCCTCGGACCGGCTGCTCGCCGCCGGGGCGGCCAACCACTGCCTGAACGCGGGCGGCGACGTGCGGGTCCGGGGTCGCTCGGCGTCCGGGCGGCCGTGGCGGATCGGGGTCCGGCACCCGTGGAACCCGATGGCCACCTGCCTGGTGCTCGCCGGCACCGACCTGGCGGTGGCCACGTCCGGCGGGTACGAGCGCGGGCACCACGTGCTCGACCCGCGCCGTGGCGCGCCGGCCCGGGGACTGCGCTCGGTCACCGTGGTCGGCACCGACCTCGGCGTGGCCGACGCGTACGCCACCGCGGCCGTCGCGATGGGCACCGCCGGCCGGTCCTGGCTCGACCGCCGCCCCGACCACCGCCACGCCATCGTCACCGACGACGCCCGCCTCCTGCACTCGCCGAATCTGCCCCTCGCCCCCTGACCGCCGCGATCTTGCATTTTGTGCCCTCGTTATGCCCTTTCTGCGCCTTATTCCGGGGCCGAAAGTGCAAGATCGCCGGGGTGGGGTGGGGTGGGGTGGTTCAGCGGGTGGGGCGGTGGGTGTTGGCGGGGCGGGAACCGGGTGGGCGGGGGCGGCCGGGGCGGGAGCCCGCCGGCCGGGTGCCCGCCCAGCGGTGCCGGGGACGGTGGCGGGGCGGCTCGGCGCCGCACGGCTCGCGCGTGGTGTCGTCGGTGGACATGCGACCAACCCCCGATCGTGGCGCGTCCGCGCCCCTCGGCCGGTTCAACGATCCGGACCCGCCCGACGTCGCTGCCCCGCTGGTCAGCGGCCGCGGCGGGGCAGCGGCAGGTGCCCGGGGAGCAGGTCCGCGACGAGCGTCACCCCGCTGGCGCGTAACTCGCCGATCAGGGTGTTCTGCAGCAGGTACGAGTCGGGCAGCTGCCAGCGGGCCTGCTCCGGCGCGACCACCCAGCGGACGGTGCCCTCGGGCAGTCGGGTGGGCGGTGCCGGGATCCACGAGCCCGGGCCGTGCCGTACCACGTGGAAGCAGTGGTCGAGTTCGGGCCGCAGCGGGTCGCCGGGCCGGACCAGGAACATCCACCGCCCGGTGGGAGTGGCCAGGGCCGGTCCGCGTACGGCCAGGCCCGCCGGGTGGTTCTGCACCGCGGCGAGCACCTGCCGTCCGATGTGGGCGGGGACCTCCAGCACGTCGAACGCCCGGCCGGTGGGCAGCAGCACCCCGTGCGGGCGGCTGTGCCACCAGGTCGCCACGCGGGCCGGGTCGGCGCTCGCGGCGCGCTCCCAGTCCTCCAGCGCCGGGTGGCAGCCGACCGTGGGGCAGCCGGCCCGCCCACAGACGAAGCGACTGCGGGCCAGGCAGGCGCCGGGCGTCACCTCCCAGCCGTGCAGCGCGTAGCGCACGGCGACCCGGCGCAGCCGGACCCGTTCCAGATGCGACAGTTGGGCGACGCGTGGTCCGACATTCCCCCACATGTGTGTCATCTCCCCTCGCCGGATCTGGCCTGCGTCGATGTCCCATGTCGAGCACCGTCACTGCCGTAACCCGCGATCGTTGAGTTGACGAACGGCTGATGCAACTTGCACGAAAACTACGAGGATCGGCCGTACGGCTGACGCACACGCTGTGCGACCAGCGAAAACCTGAACAAGCAACGCCGCGCCCGCGGAGGGACCCTCGGTCGACCGGCCGGAGTGGACGCTAGGGGAGGGATGGGGACATGGACGAGTTACCCATAGGGCGGCGGGTGGCCTACTGGCGGGGGCGACGCAAGATGTCGCAGCAGGTCTTCGCGGATCGGTTGGGCAAGTCGAAGAGCTGGGTGGACAAGGTCGAGCGGGGGGTACGCCGGCTCGACAAGTTCTCCGTCCTCTACGAGATCGCCGACATCCTCCAGGTCGACGTGCAACTGCTGCTCGGCAAGGATCCGGAGCGGCGCAGCGACGCGTTGAAGTGCATCGACCAGGTCGAGGTGCAGGAGATCCGGGCGGCTCTCGAGCGGTACGACTCGATGAGCGCCTACTTCGACGCGGCGCCGTACCCGCCGCCGCTGCAGGACATGCGCAAGGCGCTCACCCACGCCTGGCTGACCTACCAGTACGGCCGGTACGGGATGCTCACCCGCGCCCTGCCCAAGCTGCTGCGAGACGCGCAGGCGGCCGACGCCGGCTTCGGCGGCGACGACGCCCGGGAGGCGGCGCACCTGCTCGGGCAGGTCTACCAGATCGCCTCGTCGGTGCTGCGCAAGCTGGGCGAGTGCGACCTGGCCTGGCTGGCCGCCGACCGGTCGATGGCGGTCGCCCAGCGGGCCGACGACCCGCTGCTGGCCGGCATCGCGACCACCCGGGTCTGCAACGCGCTCGTGGCGATGGGCCGGCCCCGCCCGGCCCTGGAGCTGAACGTCACGATCGCGAACCGGCTCGCCCCGGGTGGCGGCAACGACGCGGACGCCGACCGCCTGTCGGTCTACGGCATGCTGCTGCTGCAGGGTGCGATGGCCGCGTCCCGGATCGGTGACTCCGCCACCGTGGACGACCTGCTGGGCGGCGCCGCGGAGGCGGCCGAACTGCTCGGCGGCGACCAGAACCGATACTGGACGTCCTTCGGGCCGACCAACGTCGAGCTGCACCGCGCCGCGGCGGCGGTCGAGCTGGGTGACGGCGGCCGGGCGGTGGAGATCCACCAGCAGCGCATCCACGAGCCGGCCTTCAGCGCCCTGCTGCCCGAGCGCCGGGCCCACCACCTGCTCGACATCGCCCGGGGCTACGCGCAGGTCGGTGACGTGGCGAACGCCGGCGAGACGCTGCTGCGCGGCGACCGGCTCGCGCCGTCGGAGATCCGCTGCCGGCCGATCGCCCACGAGGTGATGTCCGACATCCTCCGTCGCACACGTGGTGCGCCGCCTTCGCCGATTGCGGAGTTGGCTGAGCACATGGGAGTAGGGGTATGAGCGCGGAGCCGGTCTGATGGGCGGGCCGCCGCGCACCGCCGAGCGCCGTGCGGTGCTCTACGTCATCGCCTGCGGTTCGCCGCTGGCGCGTCACGTCGGCCGGCTCGTCGAGCTGGCCCAGCAGGACGGGTGGGAGGTCTGCGTCGTCACCACGCCCGACGGCGCCAAGTTCATCGACCGTCCGGCACTGGCCCGGCAGACCGGCCATCCGGTACGCACCCACTACAAGAACCCGGGTGACCCCGACGTGCTGCCGCCGGCCGACGCGATGATCGTCTGTCCGGCGACGGTGAACACCGTCAACAAGTGGGCGGTCGGGATCGCCGACACGCTGGCCCTCGGGCTGCTCGTCGAGGCGCAGGGCCTCGGGGTGCCGCTGGTCGCGGTGCCGTACACCAACGCGGCGATGGCCGCCCACCCGGCGTTCCGGGCGGCGCTGGCCCGGCTCGCCGAGTGGGGCGTCACGGTGCTCTTCGGCGACCACATCGTCCCGCTGCACCCACCGGGCTCCGGCGAGCGGCACCTGCACGCCTTCCCGTGGGAGGTGGCGGTGGCCGCGCTGCGCGACCCGTCCCCGGCCAGCTCCGCCGCGTAGCCGGCGGTCGGCATCCCGTCCGGGTGGCGACGCGCCGCGTCGCCACCCGCGCCGGGTAAGCTGGCCCGCCGTGAGCACAACCGCACTCCCGACGGTCGCCGACGTGGTGGCCGAGCTGGAGCGGCGCTACCCGCCGGCGTGGGCGGAGGAGTGGGACCGGGTCGGCCTGGTGCTCGGCGAGCCCTGTGCGCCGGTCCGCCGGGTGCTCTGCGTCGTCGACGTGGTGCCCGAGACGGTCGCCGAGGCGCTCGACGCCGGGGCCGACCTGATCGTGGCGCACCACCCGCTGCTGCTGCGCGGCGTCTCGTCGGTGGCCCCGACCACGTACAAGGGGCGGATCATCCACCGGCTGATCAAGGCCGACGTCGCGCTGTACGTGGCGCACACCAACGCGGACGTGGCCGAACCGGGCGTCTCCGACGCGCTGGCCGCCCGCTTCGGGCTGACCGGCCTGCGCCCGCTGCACCCGCCCGCTCCCGGTTCGGCCGCGCACGGCGCCGGCCGGGGCATCGGCCGCATCGGCGAGCTGCCCGAGCCGATGACCCTCGCCGAGCTGACCCGGCACGCGGCCGCCGTGCTGCCCGTCACCGCCTGGGGTGTCCGCGCGGCCGGCCACCCGGGCCGTGTGGTGCGTACGCTCGCGGTGAGCGGCGGCTCCGGGGACAGCTTCCTCGGCGCCGCGACCGCCGCCGGGGTGGACGCCTTTCTCACCGCCGACCTGCGTCACCACCCCGCCGGTGAGCACCTGGCCGCCGACGGTCCCGCCCTGCTCGACGCCGCACACTGGGCGACGGAACGACCCTGGTTGGACGACCTCGCCGCCGTCCTGCGGGAGGCGACCGGGGTGGAGACGATCGTGTCCGACCTGGACACCGACCCGTGGACCGTACACGCCGCCCAGCCCGTGGCGGACGACAAGGAGCCCGACCGTGAAGGCTGACCCGAACGTCCAGCGCCGCCTGCTCGACCTGGCGGCCATCGACACCGCCCTCGCCCAGCTCGCCCACCGGCGCCGGGCGCTGCCCGAGCGGGCCGAGCTGGAGGCGCTCGCCCGGGAGCTGTCCGCGCTGGAGGACGAGCGCGTACGCGCCCAGGTGGCCGTCGACGACCTGGACCGGGACATCGCCCGGCTGGAGAAGGACGTCGACCAGGTCCGTGCCCGCAAGCGCAAGGACGAGGACCGGCTCGCCGCCGGCACCGGCCCGGCGCGGGAACTGGAGGCGCTCCAGCACGAGCTGGCCTCGCTCAACCGCCGCCAGGGCGACCTGGAGGACGCCGAGCTGGAGCTGATGGAGCAGCGGGAGACCGCGCAGGGCGTCCTGGACGGCGTCGAGAAGCGGATCGCCGAGGCCCGGGAGAAGCGGGCCGCCGTCGAGCAGCGCCGCGACGACAGCCTGGCCGAGATCGGCAAGGAGGAGGAGTTCAAGCGGGGCGCGCGCCAGCCGCTCGCCGCCGACCTCCCCGGCGACCTGGTCGCGCTCTACGACCGGATCCGCGAGGACACCGGGCTGGGCGCCGCGCTGCTCACCGCCGGGCGGTGCGGCGGCTGCCGGATCGAGCTGTCCGGCGCCGACCTGGCCCGGATCCGCACCGCTGACCCGGACGACGTGGTCCGCTGCGAGGAGTGCCGCCGGATCATGGTCCGCACCAACGAGTCCGGCCTGTAGCCGTGGCGCCGCGTGTGGTCGTCATCGAGGCTGACGGCGGGTCCCGGGGCAACCCCGGTCCGGCCGGTTACGGCGCGGTGGTCCGCGACCCGGACACGGGCGAGGTGCTGGTTGAGCGCTCCGAGGCGATCGGCACCGCGACCAACAACGTCGCCGAGTACCGGGGCCTGATCGCCGGCCTGGAGGCCGCCGCCGAGCTGGGTGCCACCGAGGTGGAGGCCCGGATGGACTCGAAGCTCGTGGTCGAGCAGATGTGCGGCCGCTGGCAGATCAAGCACCCCGGCCTGCGCCCGCTCGCCGCGCAGGCCGCCGCGCTGGTCGGCCGGTTCGCCGCCGTCCGGTTCAGCTGGATCCCCCGGGAACGCAACCGGCATGCGGACGCGCTGGCCAACGCGGCGATGGACGCCGCCGCGGGGGTGCCGGCGCGGCCGGCCCGCCCGGCCGCGGAGCCGCCGCGGCAGGTGACCGCGCCCGACTCGCCGGCCCGGGCGGCCGCGCGGGAGGCGGCGTCCCGCGCGGCGACCGCGCGGACCACCGGCACCGACCCGGCCACCGCCCCGGCCTCCTGGGAGCCACGGCCCAGCTTCACGGCGACCCGGCTGATCCTCGTCCGGCACGGCGAGACCGAGTACACCGAACAGCGCCGCTACTCCGGCCGGGGCGACGTGCCGCTGTCCGACCGCGGCCAGGCCCAGGTCAAGGCGACGGCCAGCCGGGTGGCCGCGCTGGCGCCGTCCGCGGCGGCCGTGGTCAGCTCGCCGTTGACCCGGTGTACGCGGACCGCCGAGGCCATCGCCGGTGCGCTCGGCGGCCTTCCGGTACGGGTCGACGACGACCTGATCGAGTGCGACTTCGGGGCCTGGGAGGGCCGGACCTTCGCCGAGGTGCGCGAGCGCTGGGCCGGGGAGCTGGACGCCTGGCTCGCCTCCACCCGGGTCGCGCCGCCCGAGGGCGAGTCGTTCGCCGAGGTGGCCGCGCGCTGCCGCCGGGCGGTCGAGGGGCTGCGGCAGGCGTACCGCGGGGAGACCGTCGTGGTGGTCTCCCACGTCTCGCCGATCAAGCTGATCCTGCGCGACGCGCTCGGGGCCGACGACACCCTGCTGCACCGGCTGTTCCTGGACGCGGCCGGCATCTCCCTGGTGGACCTGTGGCCCGACGGCGGTGTCGCGGTCCGCACGGTCAACGACACCGCCCACCTGACGGCGGTGTGAGTCAGCCGGCGAGGAACCGTTCCACGGTGGCCGCGAAGGACTCCGGCTCGTCCACGAAGGGGAAGTGGCTGGTGTCCGGCAGCGTCACCAGCTCGGCGTCCGGCAGCAGCACGGCCAGCAGACCGGCCGCCTCGGGGGCCGGCGCGGCGTCGAGGGCGCCGGCCACGATGAGGGTGGGCGCCGCCACACCGGCCAGGGCCGTGCGGAGGGCGTCGCGGTCGACGTCCACGCCGGCGTAGAAGCCGGCGGCCGCGTCGACCGCCCGGTCGTCCTCCTGGGCGGCTGCGTGCGCCCGGGCCCGCTCGGTCCACGCGCCGTACCAGAAGGGAGCGGCGGCCAGCCGCAGCGGCGCGATCTCCACGTCGTCCGCGCCGCGCCGCAGCGCCTCGCCCCACGCGTCCAGCGCCGCCGTCGCCGCCGCATGCCAGGGCTCGTCGGCGCGGCGGGCGTACGCCTCGGCCATCCCGACCGGCGCGGCCAGCAGCAGGCGCAGGCTGGGCGTGACGAGCACCAGCCGGCGGAGCCGGTGCTTGAAGCGGGCGGCGTACAGCAGGGCGACACTCGCGCCGGCCGAGTGCGCGAGCAGGTCCATCCGGTCCAGCCCCAGGTGGGCGCGGAGCGCCTCGACGTCGTCGACGATCCGGTCGCAGCGGTACGTGGCCGGGTCGGCGGGCGCGGCGGAGTCGCCGCATCCCCGGCTGTCCAGCAGCAGCAGGGTCCGGCCGGCGGTCAGCCCGCCGAGGTCGCCCAGGTAGCGCGCCGGTTGTGCCGGCCCGCCCGGCAGGCAGAGCAGCGGCGGTCCCTGCCCGCGGCGGTGGTAGGCGAGGGTGGTGCCGTCGTAGGAGGAGAAGGTCGGCATCGGGGCATCGTGCCAGATCCAGTCGGCGACCGGTGGCCCACCATTCGGCGCAGCGGATCGGCCGTTAGGCGCAGCGGGATCCGCCGGGCGAACGTGACAGCAGTCACACGACCGTAGCCTCCGCCCGTCACATCCCAACCACCACCGACCGGAGGTCTGCCGATGGCCGCACCCGACCCGGAGACGCGGGCCACCGCGACGACCCGGGCGAAGGACAAGAGCCCCTGGAACTGGCTCCTCTTCGTCCCGATCGTCGTGCCGCTGATCCCCGCTCTGTTCAACGCCGACTCACCGCGGATCCTCGGCTTCCCGCGGTTCTACTGGCTCCAGCTCACGTACATCCTGCTCGGTGTCGCGACCACCACGCTCGTTTACCAGCTGACGAAGAAGCGGGGTGGCCGCTGATGTGGCGGGACCACCTCACCGAGATCATCATCTTCAGCGGGTTGTTCCTGCTGGTGAGCGTCATGGGCTTCGTGGCGTCGCGCTGGCGCGCCCCACGGGACATGGCCCACCTCGACGAGTGGGGCCTGGGCGGGCGCAACTTCGGCGGCTGGATCACCTGGTTCCTGATCGGCGGTGACCTCTACACCGCGTACACCTTCGTGGCGGTGCCGGCGCTGGTCTTCGGGGCGGGGGCGATGGGCTTCTTCGCCGTGCCGTACACCATCGTGATCTACCCGCTGGTCTTCCTGGTGCTGTGCCGGCTCTGGTCGGTCTCGCACCGGCACGGCTTCGTCACGCCGGCCGACTTCGTCCGCAGCCGGTTCAACTCGCCGATCCTCGCGCTGCTCGTCGCGATCACCGGCATCGTGGCCACGATGCCGTACATCGCGCTGCAACTGGTCGGCATCGAGGCCGTGCTCAAGTCGATGGGGGTGACCGGGGAGAGTGCCCTGGCCCGGCATCTGCCGATCATCGTGGCGTTCGCCATCCTGGCCGCGTACACCTACCAGTCCGGGCTGCGCGCGCCGGCACTGATCGCGTTCGTCAAGGACACCCTGATCTACGTGGTGATCCTGGTGGCGGTGCTGTACCTGCCGTACAAGCTGGGCGGCTGGGGTGACATCTTCGACGCCGCCCAGGCGAAGTTCGACGCCTCGCCGAGCCCGGCGGACGGGGTCCTGCTCAACGCCAACAACCAGCTCCAGTACGTCACGCTGGCGTTCGGCTCGGCGCTGGCGCTGTTCCTCTACCCGCACAGCATCACCGGCGTGCTGGCCAGCCGGAACCGGAACGTCATCAAGCGCAACATGTCGGCGCTGCCCGCGTACAGCCTGCTGCTCGGCCTGATCGCCCTGCTGGGCTTCATGGCGATCGCGGCGGACGTGACGCCGCTGCCGGGGGCGAAGGAGGGCACGGTGGACAACAACACCATCGTGCCGTTGCTCTTCGACCAGCAGTTCCCGAGTTGGTTCACCGGCGTCGCGTACGCGGCCATCGGCATCGGTGCGCTGGTGCCGGCGGCGATCATGTCGATCGCGGCGGCGAACCTGTTCACCCGCAACATCTACAAGGAGTACCTGCGGCGGGACGCCACCCCGGCCCAGGAGGCGAACGTCTCCAAGATCACCTCGCTGGTCGTGAAGATCGGGGCGGTGGCCTGCATCGTCTTCCTCGACCCGCAGTTCTCCATCGACCTCCAGTTGATCGGCGGCGTGATCATCCTGCAGACGCTGCCGGCGGTGGCGCTGGGCCTCTACACCCGCTGGTTCCACCGGGGGGCGCTGATCGCCGGCTGGGTGGCCGGCATGGGGCTCGGCATGTGGATGCTCTACCAGGTGTCCAGCCCGACCCGGAAGCACTTCGCCGGGTCGGCGTTCCCGCTGGAGAAGTTCGGCTTCGACACCCCGAAGACCATCTACGTCGGGATCGTGGCGGTGCTGGTCAACCTCGCGGTGGCGGCGCTGCTGACGCTGGTGCTGCGGGCGGCGAAGGTGCGCGACGAGGGCGACGGCACCACGCCGGACGACTACTTCGTCGACGAGGGTGACGCACGAGTCACCCCGGGCACCCGGCAGGACGCCGACGCGGCCCCGGAGCCCGTCGCCTGAGGTGAGGGAAGGGGCCCCTGGTCAACGCCTCGCGTTGGAAAGGGGCCCTTCTCGCCGGCCGCCGGCGGGGACCCGGTCAGCCCACGGCACGCCAGAGCAGGTACAGGCCGATCACCGTGCCGAACGCGACGATCACCGTCTTGAGCACCAGCGACGGCAGCCGGCGGACCAGCCGCGCGCCCGCGTACCCGCCGACCAGCGTCGCGGGCGCGACCAGCGCGACCGCCGCCCAGTTCACCGGCCCGAACAGCGCGAACACCACCAGCGTGGTGAGCCCGACCACCGTCGACAGCAGGTTCTTGATCGCGCTGACCTGCGCCAGCGTCGCGTCCAGCACCAGCGCCAGGCCCGCCACCAGCATCACCCCGAGCGCCGCGCCGAAGTAGCCGCCGTACACCGCGCCGAGCGCGACCATGGCCTGCAGCGAGACGGTACGGCGGCGCGGCGGCAGGTCCCGGGGGTGCCCGACCAACCGGCGCAGCGGATCCTGGAAGGCCAGCACCGCCGTGGCGCCGAGCACCAGGAACGGTACGACCAGCTCGAACGCCCGCGCGGGCGTGGCCAGCAGCAGCGCCGCCCCGGCCATCGTGCCGAGGACGGTCGTGGGCACCAGGGTGGCCAGCGTGCGCCGGGGCGGCAGGTCCTGGTGGCTGCCCGCGACGCTCGCCACGTACCCCGGAAAGACCGCCACCGAATTGCTCACGTTCGCCGGGACCGGCGGCAGCCCGGCGGCGATCATCGCCGGAAACGTGATGAGGGAGCCCCCACCGGCCACCGCGTTGACCGTGCCCGCGGCCAGACCGGCGACGACGAGCAGGGCGGCGTCGGCGATGTGCATGATCAGGTCAGGCTAGTACGCCCGCCGACCGGCCGCCTCGGCGCCGTGCGCCGCCCGGTGGCCGCCGGGTGGCTCGGGGCGGAAATGGACGGCACCGCCACATCGTTAGGATGAGAGCGCGACGGACGAGTCGACCGGGCGGTCGCGTCGGCGGGCTCCGGCCCGCCGCCGAGGAACGTCCGGACTCCACAGGGCAGGGTGGTTGCTAACGGCAACCCGGGGTGACCCGCGGGACAGTGCCACAGAAAACAGACCGCCGGCCCCATCGGGGACGGTAAGGGTGAAACGGTGGGGTAAGAGCCCACCAGCACCCCGGGTGACCGGGGTGGCTCGGTAAACCCCACCCGGAGCAAGGCCAAGAAGGGTCGTTCCCCCGCTAGGAGGCGATCCGCGCAGACGCTCGAGGGCTGCCCGCCCGATGTCTGCGGGTAGGCCGCTGGAGCCTGTCGGTGACGGCAGGCCGAGATGGATGACCGCCGCCGGCGCGGCCTTCGGGTACGCGCCGGGCACAGAATCCGGCGTACAGGTCGACTCGTCCGTCGCCCACCGGGTCGCAGCCTCGATCACGGCTGCGACCACCGGGTCCATCCCGGGTCAGATCCACGCCGCGAGGATTGCCCGAGTGGCCGATTCGCTGTCGCACCGATCCGCAGGAGGGTGACGGCATGACCGTCATCGATTGAACGACAGCGCCGAAAGGACCCCGGTGGACTCTCTGCGGAGGACCGCGCTGGTCGCGGGCACGTTCTACCTGCTCACCTTCGTCTCGATCCCGGCCGCCGCCCTGTACGGTCCGATGCACGACGCGGACTACATCGTCACCACCTCGGAAACCCCGGTCCTCATCGGTGGCGTCCTCGAGGTGATCGTCGCCCTCGCCTGCATCGGCACCGCCGTCGTGCTGTACCCGGTGGTCAAGCGGCAGGGCGAAGCCCGGGCGCTGGGCTTCGTCTGCGCCCGGGTGCTCGAAGCCACCAGCATCTTCGTCGGCGTCGCGAGCCTCCTGACCCTGGTGGCCCTGCGGCAGGACGGAGCCGGAGCAGATGCGTTGGCGACCGGCCAGGCGCTGGTCGCCTTCTATGACTCGGTCTTCCTTCTCAGCCAGGGCTTCATCCCGGCGGTGAACGCCGTGTTGCTGGGTTCCCTGCTCTACCAGTCACGCCTCGTGCCGCGGGTCCTTCCGGTGCTCGGGCTCGTCGGGGCGCCCCTGCTCGTCGTTTCCGACGCCGGCGCGCTGTTCGGCCTCTGGGACCGACTGTCGCCGGTGACGGCGGTCGCGGTTCTCCCCATCGCAGTGTGGGAGTTCGCGCTGGGGGTCTACCTGATCGTCAACGGCTTCCGGCCCTCCCCGATCACCGCGGGACCGGTCGACGCCAGCCCTCGGCCCGTCGAAGGTGCCGCCGCCTGACCGTCGAGGACCAATCTGCCCACTCCGCTCGGCTTGCCGGCCGTGCGCAACCGGTGCGAGCATCGCCGGGTGCCTGACGTGATCACCCGCACCATGACTCAAGCCGAGTTCGACAGCTGGCAGCGGGCTGTCGCCCGCCAGTTCGCCGACGAGCAGGTCGCCGCCGGCGTCTGGTCGGCGGACGAGGCGTTCGAACTCGCCCTTCAGGGCAATCGGGCGCTGTTGCCGAACGGACTCGCCACGCCGGGCATGTTGCTGCTCAGGGGGCTGCGGGAGGACCGGACGCCGATCGGACGGCTGTGGATCGGCCTCGTCCACCCTCGCGCCGTACCGGGCTGCGCTTTCTTGTACGACATCGAGGTGGACCAGGAATACCGGGGACTGGGCTACGGCCGCGCGCTGCTGCGGACCGGCGAGGTTGTCGCAAGGGAGCACGGGGCCGAGCAGATCGAGTTGAACGTCTTCGGTAGCAACACCACCGCCGTCCAGCTCTACGCCAGCTCGGGCTATCAGGTTGTCACCCAGCAGATGCGGAAGCGCCTCCCTTAGCGGCGGCGACCACCGGCGGCGACCAGCGGCGGCGGCCGCTCGTTTCTGCTGCCTTCAGCCGGCAGGTCCCGTCCGATCCCGCCCCGCCGGCGTGCCCGGTCCCCCGGCAACAGCGGTCTGCTGTTCCGGAATCCGGTTTCGTCCCTGATTGGGCTCATTTTCTCCGACTGCCGGGGTTCGGGAAGTTGCCCGGACGCAACTAAGATCCTGGAGTGGTCCGTGCCGAGGTACTGAGAGACGAGCAGCGATTACGCCGCATCGAGGCGGTGACCGATGCCACGCTGTCTCGGCTCGACGTCGCGGACCTCTTCGACGAACTCCTCGACCGGGTGCGCGATCTGCTGCAGGTCGACACCGCGGCCATCCTCCTGCTCGACGCGCCAGCCCAGCAACTCGTCGCCACCGCCGCCAAGGGGCTGGAGGAGGAGGTCCGCCAGCGCTTCCGGGTCTCCGTCGGGCACGGCTTCGCCGGCCAGGTCGCGCTCACCAGACGGCCGGTGATCATCCCGGACGTGGCGCCGGGCAGCGTGGTCAACCCGCTGCTGTTCCAGATCGGCGTCCGCTCCCTGCTGGGCGTGCCGATCGTGGCGGCCGGGGACCTGGTCGGCGTCCTGCACGTCGGCAGCCTCACGCCGCGCCGGTTCTCGGACGACGACGTCCGCCTGCTGGAACTGGCCGCCGACCGGGTGGGCCTCGCCAGCAGCGCTCGCGCCAACACCCTGGATCGCTCCGCCGCGCTGGCGCTGCAACGGAGCCTCATCCCCACCGGGCTGCCCCGGGTGCCGGGGCTGGAGATGACCGGCCGTTACGTCCCGGGCCACGCCTCCGGGGTGGGCGGCGACTGGTACGACGTCTTCACCCTTCCCTCCGGCTGGCTGGGCGTGGTGGTCGGCGACGTGTCCGGGCACGGGCTGCAGTCGGCGGTGGTCATGGGACGGGTTCGCAGCGCGCTGCGCGCGTACGCCCTCATCTGCGACGACCCGGCGGAGGCACTGACCCTCCTGGACCGCAAGGTGGTCCACTTCGAGGCCGGCAACCTCACCACCGCGCTGTACGCGATGGTCTCCCCGGACGGCGCGACGGTGCGCGTCTCGCTGGCCGGACACCCGCGGCCGGTGCTGGCCCTGCCGGATCAGCCGGCCACCGTGCTCTCCCTGCACATCGACCCTCCGCTCGGCGCCGGCCGCCGGCAACCGCCACGGCGCACCACCACGGTCGACTTCCCGACCGGTGCGGTCCTCGTCGCCTACACCGACGGGCTCGTCGAACGCCGTGGTGAACTGTTCGACGCCGGGCTGACGCGACTGATGGAGGCGGTGACGCCGGCACCCGTCGACGCCGTCGCCACGTCCGTCATGGCGACCCTGGGCGCCGAGGACCCGGCCGACGACGTCGCCCTGCTGGCGATCCGCCGGACGTCGGCCGCGACCGCCTCGGGCTGACCGTTCGCTCGCCGGTTCCCGGGGCCGCCACACCCCCGGCTAGGCTGCGTCGATGCACCGCAGCCGCCGCTACGCCCTGATCATCGACGCGCCGCAGGACGAGGCGGCCGCCGCCACCGCGTTCTGGGCGGCCGCGCTCGGCGCCACCCCCGAGCCGTACGCGCCGGCGCCACAGTTCACCAGTCTGCACGGCGCGCTGCCCGGCCTGGTCGCCGCCGTCCAGTCGGTCGACGACGCACCCCGGTTCCACCTGGACATCGAGACCGACGACGTCGAGGCGGAGACGGCCCGGCTGATCGCGCTCGGCGCCGCACCGGTGGCGCGCTGGCAGGAGTGCCGGGTGCTGCGCGCACCGGGCGGACACCTGCTCTGCGTGCTGCCGGTGGAGAGCGCCCCGGAGGTCTTCGACGCCGAGGCGAAGACCTGGCCGTGAGGCCGGCGCGGCAGCCCCGCACCGCGGGCCGGTCCGCCGTGCGCCGGCGCGGCACCCGACCGGATCGGGCACGGCTTGTCGGGTCGAGGGTGCCGGCCCGGCCCTAGCGTTGTCGGCGCAAGGGAAGGAGACCCGGGTGCTGGAACGGCTCAACCAGGTCATGGAGCACATCGAGCGGCAGCTCGACCGACCGGTCGACGTGGCCGAGCTGGCGCGGATCGCCGCGACGTCGGAGTACCACCTCCGGCGGCTGTTCTCCGCGCTGGCCGGGATCGGCCTGTCCGAGTACGTCCGGCGCCGGCGGCTGACCGTCGCCGCGGCGGAGGTGCTCGCGGGGGAACGCACGCTGCTCGACATCGCGGTCCGGCACGGGTACGGCTCGACCGAGGCGTTCGCCCGGGCGTTCCAGGCGATGCACGGCGTGGGCCCCGGCGAGGCCCGGCGTACGGGGGCGACCCTGCGCGCCCAGCCCCGGATGTCCTTCCGTCTCACCGTCGAAGGGAGCAGCAGCATGGAGTACCGGATCGTCGAGAAGGACGGCTTCCACCTGGTGGGCCGGCGCGCCCGGGTGCCGCTGGTGCACGAGGGGATGAACCCGGCGATCGTCGAGTTCGTCAAGAGCATCGACAAGGCGACGGTGGCCCGCATCGAGGCGCTGTCCGACCAGGAGCCCCGCGGCATCGTCAACGTCAGCGACAAGGTCGCCGAGGGCTACGAGGAGGGCACCGAGCTGGACTACTGGCACGGCGTGGTGACCGGCTCGGACGTACCGGAGGACCTCGACGCGATGGCGGTCCCGGCCGGCACCTGGGCGGTCTTCACCGTCTCGGGGCCGTTCCCGCAGGCCGTGCAGTACCTGTGGCGGGACGTCTTCACCCAGTGGTTCCCGTCCAACCCGTACCGCAGCCGTCCGGGACCGCAGATCTCCCGCAGCCGGATCTCGGCCGACGGGGCGACCGCGGACGCGGAGCTGTGGATCCCGGTGGAGCGGGTTCCGGCCTGACGAGCGGCACGGGCGCCGCCCCACCCCTATGTAGAGTTCGGATATAGTCCCGCCCGTGCGGATGACCATTCCGGTCGCTCGGGTGCTCCCGGCCGGCGCGCCCGCACTGGTCGCCTGGCTGGCCGGCCTCGCCCTGGTGCTGCGTGCCGTCGGGGCGCTCGCCGGGACGGGACGGGTCCGGGCCGCCTGGGCCGTTGGGCTGCTCGGCGCGTTCGCGGTCGCCGACCTCGCGGTGGTGCTGGCGGTGCTGAACGCCGTCCCGACCGGCCCGGACACCATCCTCGACGGCGTGCCGCAGGGCGACACCGTCGACCCGGTCTCGGCGCCGCTGTGGCTGCTGATCTCGTGGACCGACTCGGCGCTGGGCCTGCCCCGGCCGACCGGTCCCGAGGTCTTCCGGATCACCGACGTCGTGGTGCCGTTGCCGCACTTCTACCTGGCCGTCACGCCGTACGCGCTGGCGTGGACGGTCCGGGCTACCCGCGCGCGCCCCGCGACCGCTCCCACCTTGGCGGTCGAGTCGCGCTGACGACGCCGCGCCGGGTGCCGTAGGCGGTTCCCCCGGCCCGACGGACGCCGGGTTCGCCGCCCGGCCCGGCCCGACGGCCGCGCGGGCCGTCAGCCGGCCGCTATCTCGGCCAGCACCCGGCGCTGGAAGGCCTGTGCCTCCGGACCGCGCGGGGGTTCACCTCCGTGCCGGGCGGCGACGGACCGCTCCAGCAGCTCCGCGATCCACGGCTCGCCCTGCGCGGTTCCGTTCGCGGCGAGCCGCCGCCCGGCGTCCGCCTTCGACAGCCACACGCCGTGCCGGAACCGCACCAGCGCCCGGGCCGCCCCCAGCACCGCGTCCTCCGCGCCGGGCGCCGGCGTGGCACCGGGCGGGACCGGCCGGTCGAGCCACCAGGTGAGCGCGTCGACGAGCAGCCGGCGCAGGTCGACGGGGGAGAGGTCGGCGAAGGCCTCACCGGCCGGCGGCCCGAGCAGCGCGTGTCCGCGCTGGTGCAGGATGCTGCGGTCCAGGCCGTACCAGAAGTGGCCGTCGGCGACCGGCCGGTCCGCCGGGTCGTAGGTCGCCCGGAACGCCATCCGGGCCCCGGTGTTCAGTTCGAGCTCGAAGCCGGGTCCCGGGGTGCCCGACCGGGCGACGTCCCGCCGGTAGACCACCAGCTCCAGGCCCCGTGCCGGGCACGGCAACATCTCGTGCCGCAGCCGTGCCACCAGTGCCCGCTTGGTTTCCCCGGCGAGGGCACCCGCGGTGACCAGGGCGACGTCGACGTCGCTGCGGCCCGCCAGGTACGCGCCCAGCCCGACCGAGCCGGCCGCGTACACCCCGACCAGCCCGTCACCGAGTACACCGCGCGCGCCGGCGACCAGCGCGGTCAGGTAGCGGTTGACGTCGGTGTCCACGTCACTCCCACACCGCGCCGGCGGGCAGGAAGCCGGCCGCCGGATCGTCGGCCAGGGCGTGCCGGATGACCAGGCGGGCGTGCCGATCCAGCTCGGGCAACCGGTCCGGCGCGAACCACCCCACGGCCACCGACTCGTCGTCGTTGACCCGAGCGACGCCGCCGGCCACCCGGCACCGGAAGCCGAGGTTGACGTACTCGCACCGGTCCCCGTTGGGATAGGTGTGCGGGTGCACGAGCACACTGCTCAGCCGGAGCGGCTCGACGTCCAGCCCGGTCTCCTCGCGGACCTCGCGGACGATGGCCGTGGCGGGCTGCTCGCCCGGTTCGAGGATGCCGCTGACGACCGACCAGCGCGCGTCGTCGGTACGTTGCCCGAGCAGCAGCTCGCCCGCGTCGTCGACGATGACCGCGCTGACGCTCGGCAGCAGGAGCAGGTCGTTGCCCACCCGTGCGCGCAACCGCCGGATGTACTCGGGAACAGGCACCCGGCGACCCTAACCGCGTTCACCGGGCCGACCCCCGACGCACTGTCCGCCGCCACCCCGGCTGGCCCTTCGGTGGCTGTTTTCGCTGTTCGTGCCACCTGCGGCCGGAAGCACGTCTACTGTGGAGATCATCGGCGACTTGCGGTGTTCCGATGGCGGCCGGGTGGATCGCGGGGCACAGTGATCCCATGAGCGACAGCGGAAGCGGGAGCCACTACTACTGGTGCACCCGACACCACCGGGTCGAGACCGACGCCGACGTGTGCCCCGCCCGGCACGTTCTCGGGCCGTACGCCTCAGCCGCCGACGCGGAGAACGCGCTGCAGCAGGTGCGGGAGCGCAACGAAGCGTGGGAAGCCGAGGACGCCCGCTGGGCCGGGGAGGACAGATAGGCGGCGCGGGACGGCCCGCGCCGAGGCACTCCGTGCTCCGCGAGGGCGAGAGCACGGCCCCCAAGGAGGGAACCGAGATGGCCGAAGCACAGCAGGCCACCCGCCCGGCCCGTCGTACCACCGCGAAGAGGACCGCCGCGGCGGAGCGCACCGCGGGGGCGACGCGGACGGCGCGTACGTCGTCGACCGCGGCCAGGAAGGCGCCGGCGCAGAAGGCGGCCGGCGGGGCCGGTCGGGCCCCGGCGAAGAAGACCACCACCGCGAAGAAGGCGCCCGCCAAGAAGGCCGGGGCCACGGCGAAGAAGACGACCGCAGCGGCGAAGAAGGCGCCCGCCAAGACGACCGCGGCGGCGAAGAAGGCGCCCGCCAAGACGACCGCGGCGGCGAAGAAGACCACGGCGGCGGCGAAGAAGACGACCGCGAAGAAGACGACGTCCGCACGGACTCCGGTCCGCAAGGCGGCGACGAAGGCGACCACCACGGCGCGGAAGGCACCGGCGAAGACCTCGACCGCGGCCCGGAAGGTCACCTCGGCCGCGAAGAAGACCGCCACCACGGCCAAGCAGACCGCGAAGAAGGCCCCCGCGAAGAAGGCGCCGGCCAAGAAGGCACCGGCCAGGAAGGCTCCCGCGACCCGCCCGGCCGCCACCGCCCGGACCGCCGCGGTGAAGAAGGCGCCCGCGAAGAAGGCCACCGCGAAGAAGACCACCGCCAGGAAGACGACGACGGCGGCCACGAAGGCGCCGGCGCGTAAGACCGCCGCGGCGAAGGCCACGCCCCGCAAGGCCACCGCCCGCAAGGCGCCCGCGCGAACGGCCGCCGCCCGGTCGACCACCACCAGGGGTACGCGGGCCGTGGCCCGCAAGGCGGCCGGCTGACCCCGGGTCCGGCCGGCCCTCCGACCGCCTCCCGGCGGGGAGCGGATCGCCCGGTGCGCTGTCAGGATGGACGCCGTGGTGATCCGACGCGTCCTCGCGCCCCGCATCGACTTCCGCGCGCTGCGCCGCGCACTGGAACTCCCCGACGGGTTCCCGGCCGGGGCGCAGCGCGAGGCGGACCTCGCCGCCGCCGATCCGCCCAGACCTTCGGTAGACCGCACCGACGTCCCGTTCGTCACGATCGACCCCGCCGGCTCGCGGGACCTCGACCAGGCGATGCACCTCGCGCGCCGTCCGGGCGGCGGCTTCCGGCTGACGTACGCGATCGCGGACGTCGCCGCCCACGTCGCGCCCGGCGGCGCGCTGGAGCAGGAGACGTGGCACCGGGGGCAGACGGTGTACCTGCCCGACGGCAACGTGCCGCTGCACCCGGAGTCGCTCAGCGAGGCCGCCGCCAGCCTGCTGCCCGACGTCGACCGGGCGGCCGTCGTGTGGACGATCGACCTCGACGGTGACGGCGCGACCACCGCCGTCCGGCTGGAGCGGGCCCTGGTACGCAGCCGGGCTCAGCTCGACTACACCGGTGCGCAGGCGGCCGCCGACGCCGGCCGGCTGCCCGAGCCCATCGCTCTGCTGCCCGAGATCGGCGCCCTGCTCACCGCGCGCGGCCTGCGCCGGGGCGCGATCAACCTGCCCCTGCCGGAGCAGGACGTGGAGCCCGACGGCGACGGTTGGCGGCTGGTGCTGCGTGGACCGCTGCCGTTGGAGGAGCACAACGCGCAGGTCTCGCTGCTGACCGGAATGGCGGCCGCGGACCTCATGCTCGCCGGACGGGTCGGCCTGCTGCGGACGATGCCCGCACCGAAACCGGAGGCGGTGGAGCGGCTGCGGGCCGCGGCCGCCCCGCTCGGCGTGCACTGGCCGGACGAGGCCGGCCCCGGCGAGGTGATCGCCGGGCTGGACCCGACACGTCCCCGGGCCGCCGCCTTCGTCGACCAGGCCGCCGAACTGATGCGCGGCGCCGCGTACACCGCCTTCGACGGCGCCCTTCCGGAGCGGCCCGGGCACGGCGGGGTCGCGGCCGCGTACGCCCATGTCACGGCGCCGCTGCGACGCCTGGCCGACCGGTACGCCACCGAGGTCTGCCTGGCTCTGCACGACGGCCGCGACGTGCCCGAGTGGGCACGGGCCGCGCTGCCCCGGCTGCCGCAGGTGATGGCCGCGACCGACCGCACGGCCTCGGCCGCCACCCGGGGCGCGATCGAACTCGCCGAGGCGGTGCTGTTGGAGCACCGCGTCGGGGAGACGTTCGACGCGGCGGTGCTGGACGTCGACGCCCCGCCGAACGGGCGCTCCCGCCCCCGACCGCCGGGCGGGACGGTGGCTCTGGACGACCCGCCGGTACGGGCCCGCTGCGTCGGTGACCTGCCGCTCGGCGAGCGGGTCCGCGTCCGCCTGGTCACCGCCGACCCGACCACCCGGACGGTGACGTTCGAACGCGCCTGACCGCCATCGGACGAGGCCGACGCGGGTGGCGGCGGTGCTGCCGGACGCCGCGGCGCGCACGGCGATCGGCCGTGAGGTGCAGTACCGGGCAGCGGCGATTGTCACAGCGTCGGCCGCTGCTGTGGGACGGCCGTGTTTGCGAGGATGTGCCCATGGCTTACGACGCGAGCAACCTGCCCGACGTGTCCGGGCTCACCGTCGGCATCATCGGCGGCACCGGCGACCAGGGGCGGGGCCTCGCCTACCGGTTCGCCCGCGCCGGCCAGACCGTGCTGATCGGGTCCCGGTCCGCCGAGCGGGCGGCCCAGTCCGCCGAGGAGATCGCGGCCCTGCCGGGCGTGCCCGCCGGGGCGGCCGTGACCGGCGCCGGCAACGAGGAGGTCGCCCGGCGCAGCGACGTGGTCATCATCGCGGTCCCATGGGACGGCCACGCGGCCACCGTAGCGGCGCTCGCCGGGCCACTCGCCGGCAAGATCGTCGTCGACTGTGTGAACCCGCTCGGCTTCGACAAGCAGGGCCCGTACCCGCTGACCGTCGAGGAGGGCAGCGCCGTCCAGCAGGCCGCCGCCCTGCTGCCGGACTCCCGGGTGTGCGCCGCGTTCAACCACGTCAGCGCTCCGCTGCTGGCCGATCCGGAGGTCGACCGGATCGAGCTCGACGTGCTCATCTGCACCGAGGAGCGGGAACTGGTCGACATCGTCGGGGCCCTCGCCGCCCGCATCCCCGGCATGCGTGGCATCTACGCCGGCCGGCTCCGCAACGCCCACCAGGTCGAGGCGCTCACCGCCAACCTGATCGCCATCAACAAGCGCTACAAGGCCCACGCCGGAATCCGGGTCACCGACCTCTGACCGTGCGAACGTCCTAGCTGGCGGCCGCCCGATCCGATCCTGTCGGCGCCGCTCCGCGGTTCACGCGCGGGCCGCGGTTCACGCGGCGGGCCGTGCGGGCTAGTGGCGGGTTGCGGGTTCACGCGGCGCCCGTGCGGGCTCGCGGCGGGCTGCGGGTTCACGCGGTGTTCGCGGCGAGCCGTCGGGCGATCAGGATTGCCTGCGGGGTCGGTTCCGTTCCCTCGGCCTCCTTCACCACGGTCGCCCACATCTCGAAGCCCGCGTCGCGCAGCAGGTCGGTCACCTCGTCGGGTTGCTGCCGGTACGAGTCGAGGTCGATCGCCTTGCCGAAGGCCTCGTTCCGGTGGCGCCGTTCATCGCCGACCTGGAAGACGAGCATCAGTTGCCCGCCGGGCGCGAGCACCCGGTGGAACTCGGCGAGGACCGCGGGCCGTCGGTCCCACGGGACGTGGATGAGCGAGTAGTACGCGAGCAGCCCGCCGAGGGACGCGTCCGGAAGATCAAGCGCGAGCATCGACCCCACCTCGAACCGCAGGTGTGGATAGGTACGGCGGGCCAGGGCGACCATCGCGGGGGAGAGGTCCACACCGAACGCCTCCAGGCCCAGTTCATGCAGCAGGATGGTGACCCGACCCGGACCGCACCCCACGTCGGCGATCGGGCCGCAACCGTTGGCGCGGACCAACTCGGCGAAGGCGGCCAGCATCGCCCGGTCCAGCGGCCGGCGATCCAGTTCGGTGCCGAGCGCCTCGGCGTACTCGACGGCCATCGCGTCATAGGAGTTGCGGGTGGCGTCGAGGAAGCCGGCGTCCGACATGGTGGCGGAGGATAACCGTCGGCGCTCTGGTGCCGGGGTCGTGGACGGGGCCGCTGGCGTTCGCGGTGACGACCTACCGCCCCGGTTGCGCAGTCAGGTCAGCTTCCGCCGCCGATCGGTCCGGATCGGCGCGAGCACGCAGGGTTGTTCCGGATCGGCTACTGGTCACGGTGGTCGGGAGGCGACTCGCGTCCGGGTCGGAGGACGCGCGGCGGACCGGGTTGCGGCCAACGCCCTCGCCCGGCCGGCGGCGGCCGGCGCAGTTGTCGCGACCGTGGTGACGCTGCCGGTGGTGGCAGTGCCGGTGGCGCTGCCGGTGGTGGCGCTCCCCGTGGTGGCCCTGCCAGTGGCGACGGCGGCGGCCGGCGCAGTTGTCGTGACCGTGGTGACGTTGCCGGTGGTGGCGCTCCCCGTGGTGGCCCTGCCAGTGGCGGCGGCGGTGGCGACGCTGGCGGTGGTGGCGGTGCCGGTGGTGGCGGTGCCGGTGGTGGCGGTGGTGGCGGTGCCGGTGGTGGCGGTGGTGGCGGTGCCGGTGGTGGTCGTGGAGTTCCGCGCTTGTTCGTGTGCCTGTCGGTGGCAGTGGTTGCGGCGGGGGCGGCGTTCGGGGTCGAGCCAGGCAGGTGGGAGGAATTCGGGTAGGCCGTCGGTGCCGAGGCGGACCTGCCAGTGGTGGTGGTGGATTTGGCGGTGGTGGTGGCGGCAGAGCAGGACGGCGTTGGTGAGGCTGGTTGTGCCGCCGTCGGACCAGTGGTGGAGGTGGTGGCCTTCGCACCAGCGGGGTGGGCGGTCGCAGCCGGGGAAGGCGCAGCCGCGGTCGCGTAGGACGAGCGCGCGGCGTAGCGGGCCGGTGATGAGGCGGCGCTGCCGGCCGACGTCGAGGACTTGCCCGGCGCTGCCGAGGACGGCCGGGAGGATGGCGGCGTCGCAGGCCATTCGGCGGACCGTCGCGGGACTGAGGGCCGGGCCGGTGTCGAGGGTGCCGGCGGTGAGTTGACGGGTGAGGGTGTCGTAGGTGGTGGTGACGACGAGCTGGGCGGGGTCGCCGCCGTGGTCGGGGAGGTCGCCGGTGCGTAGGGCGAGGCGGCAGAGGCCGGTGAGGGCGTCGTGGCGGCGTTGGCCGGGGCTGCGGGTGTCGTCGTGGCCGGATGGTTTTGTGAGTGGGTCGATGGCGGCGCGGAGCAGGGCGGCGGTTTCGGTGTCGAGGCTGCCGGTGAGGCGGAGTCGACCGTCCTGGAGGTTGGAGAGGGTGAGGTGGCGGTCCCGGTCCTTGGTGGTTTCGTCGGCCCGTAGCGCCCGTTCGGTGGCGGCGTCGGCGACGTCGGGGGCGACGTGGTCGAGGATTCGGGTGCCGAGTCGGCGCAGCAGCGTGGCGTCGAACTGGCCGGCCCAGTCGATGAGGAGGTCGAGGGCCTGGTCGGCAGCGTCCGGGTCGGCTTGGGCGCGGACGGTGGCGGTGGTTTCGGCGATGACGCGGGCCTGTTCGCTGTCGAGGAGACCGTCGGCGAGGGCCCGGCGTAGCGCGATCGGCTGGGCGTCGACGGCGGCGGCGAGGGTGACGAGGCGGCGGGCGGCGGGAACGGTGAGCCGCAGCCGGTCGCGTAGCCACACCGCGGTCGAGGTCGCCCCCTGGGCCGTCGCGGTGCTCCGTCCGTCCAGCTCGCGGACCAGCGCCAGCTTCAGCGCGACGAGCCGTTGCTCCAGCCGGTGCGCGGCGTCGAGGGCGTCGATGAGCTGCGTCTCGGGCATCGCCCAGACGGCCGCGTCGGCGCAGGGCCGGGTCACCGCCTCCGCTTGCGCAAGCTCCTCCAACACACGATCACGCTAGAACACGTGTACGACACTTTCGCCCGCGGCGTGTCGCAGCCGGCCGTCCGCGTGCCGATGTCTTGTCGGCCCGCCAGCCCGCCAGCCCGCCAGCCCGCCAGCCCGCCAGCCCGCCAGCCCGCCAGCCCGCCGGCCCGCCAGGCGGCGGTCGGCAGGCCCGGCGGCCGACGAGCGACGGCCGAACGAGTGGTGGTCGGGTGGGTGATGGCCGAGGCGGTCGGGGGGCGCGGGTGGCGGCCCGACGAGCGACGGCGCGACGGGTGGCGGTCGGGCGGGTGATGGCCGGGCAAGTGGCTGCCCGACGAGCAGCGGCCTGACAGGCGATGGCCCGGGTGGGGTCGCGGTCGGGCGGGTGGCGGCCCGACGAGGGGCGGCGCGACGAGGGACGGCCGGGCGGGTAGCGGCCGGACGAGCGACGGCCCGACGGGTGGTGGCCGGGCGGGTAGTGGCCGGCCGGGCGGTTGGCGGCCGGGCGAGTGGGCCTGCGAGCAACGGCCCGACGGATGCCGGCTGCCGAGCGACGATCCAGCGCACGACGCCGATCCACCGGACGACGGCCTACCGATCGGCAGGCCGTCGGCCGGGCTGTGTCGGAGGCCGGGTAATCAGAAGGTGTGTTCGGGGCCGGGGAATTCGCCGTCCCGGACCTCGTCGGCGAAGCGGCGGGTCGCCTCGTCGAGCGTGCCGGCTAGGTCGGCGTACCGCTTGACGAAGCGCGGAGCCTTGCCGGTGCGCAGGCCGGCCATGTCCTGCCAGACCAGCACCTGGGCGTCGGTGTCCGGGCCGGCGCCGATGCCGACCGTCGGGATGTGCAGCTCGGCGGTGATCCGCTTGGCCACCTCGCCGGGCACCATCTCCAGCACCACGGCGAAGGCCCCCGCCTCGGCCACCGCGCGGGCGTCGGCGATCACCTCGTCGGCGGCGTCGCCGCGGCCCTGGACCCGGTAGCCGCCCAGCGTGTGCTCGCTCTGCGGGGTGAAGCCGATGTGCGCCATCACCGGGATGCCGGCACCGACGATCGCGGCGATCTGGTCGGCGCAGCGGCGCCCGCCCTCCAGCTTCACCGCGTGGCAGCCGCCGTCCTTCATGAACCGGACGGCGGTACGCAGGGCCTGCGCCGGCCCCTCCTCGTACGAGCCGAACGGCAGGTCACCGACGACCAGCGTGTGCCGGGTGGCCCGGACCACGGCCCGGACCAGCGGCAGCAGCTCCTCGACGGTGACCGGCAGGGTGGTCTCGTAGCCGTAGACGTTGTTCGCGGCCGAGTCGCCGACCAGCAGCACCGGAATGCCGGCGGCGTCGAAGATCGCCGCCGTGTACTGGTCGTACGACGTGAGCATCGGCCACCGCTCGCCGCGCTCCTTGGCGGCGATGAGGTCGCGGGTGCGGACCCGTCGGGTCGCCGGCCCGCCGTAGAGGGCGGTCACCTCGGGCGGGGTGGACTCCACCATGGTTCTCTCCTTCCTCGAGGCCGCGTGCGCGGTCCCCGGGTTCCTCCGCGATCGTCGCACCGGGGCGACGGCTGTCGGCAGAGGTCAGTGGAAGATCTCACTCCCGCCCCGCGAGCGCCGGCGGCGCGACGGCAGCCGGGCTCGCGGGTATCTCAGCCGTCCTCCCGCCAGCGGTTGGTGATCGGTAGCCGGCGGTCCCGACCGAACGCCTTCATCGAGATCTTCGTGCCGGGAGCGGACTGGCGTCGCTTGTACTCGGCGGTATCCACCATCCGCAGCACCCGGTCGACGATCGCCGGGTCGTGGCCGGACTTGACGAGCCCGTCCCGCCCGAGGTCGCCGTCGACGTACCCGATGAGGATCGGGTCGAGCACGTCGTAGTCGGGCAGCGTGTCGCTGTCCAACTGGCCGGGGCTCAGTTCGGCCGACGGCGGCTTGCCGATCGAGCTCTCCGGGATGGGCGGGGTCTCGCCCCGCCGGGTCGCGTCGGCGTTGCGCCACTTGGCCAGCCGCCAGATGAGCGTCTTCCAGACGTCCTTGACGGGGTTGAACCCGCCGACCGAGTCGCCGTACAGGGTGGAGTAGCCGACCGCCAGCTCGCTCTTGTTGCCGGTGGTCAGCACCAGGTGGCCCTCCTGGTTCGACAGGGCCATGAGAATCACTCCGCGGACCCGCGCCTGCAGGTTCTCCACCGAGATGCCGGAGAGCGACATGTTGGCCAGGAACGTGTCGACCATCGGCTGGATCGGCTCGACCCGGTAGTCCAGCCCGGTGCGCTTGGCCAGCTCCGCCGCGTCGTCGCGGGAGTGCTCGGAGGAGTGCTGGCTCGGCATGGACACACCGACCACCCGCTCGTGGCCGAGCGCGTCGACCGCGAGGGCCGCGACGACCGCCGAGTCGATGCCGCCGGAGAGGCCGAGCACCACCGACGGGAACCGGTTCTTGTTCACGTAGTCGCGCAGGCCCAGCACCAGCGCCTGCCACACCTCGGCCTCGTCGGCAACGGGCTCGATGACGCCGCCGGCCGCCGCCGGGCCGGTGGGGGCCGCCGGCACCGATCCGACGGTACGCCGGACCACCCGCAGCCCGTCGGCCAGCTCGATGTCGTCGTCGGGCCGGTGCGCGGCCTCGGGCAGGTCCACGTCGTGCACCAGCAGGTGCTCGACGAACTGCGGCGCCCGGGCGAGCAGTCTCCCGTCCGCCGTCACGATCATCGAGTCGCCCTCGAAGACCAGCTCGTCCTGGCCGCCGATCATGTTGACGTACGCGATGGTGGCCCCGGCCTCGGCGGCCCGGCGGCGGACCAGCGGCAGCCGGACGTCGTCCTTGTTCAGCTCGTACGGCGAGCCGTTGATGTTCAGGACCAGGCCGACGCCGGCCTGCCGGGCGGCGGCGAACGGGCCCCCGGCCTGCCACAGGTCCTCGCAGATCGTCAGCGCCACGTCCACCCCGCCGATCCGCACCACGGTCAGCATGTCGCCCGGGACGAAGTAGCGATCCTCGTCGAAGACGCCGTAGTTCGGCAGGTGGTGCTTGAAGTAGGTGGCGGCGACCGCCCCGCCGTGCAGCAGGGCCGCCGCGTTGCGCGCGCCGCGGCCCGGTTCGGCGTCGCCGCTGACCTGCGGCGGGCCGTCCGCGTCCAGATAGCCGACCAGCACCGGCAGGTCGCCGAGGCCGTCCGCGGCGAGATCGGCCGCGAGCCGCTCCAGCGCCGCCCTCGACGCGGCCACGAAGGACCGGCGGAACACCAGGTCCTCGACCGGGTAGCCGGTCAGCATCAGCTCCGGGAACGCGACCACCTGGGCGCCGGCGTCGGCGGCGCGGCGGGTCCACGAGCGGACCGTCCCGGCGTTGCCGGCGAGGTCGCCGACGGTCGGGTTGACCTGGCAGAGGGCGAGACGCAGGGTGGGCATGCCCTCATCTTGCCCCAGCCGGTGGGGGCCGACACGCCGGCGGCGGGGAGATGGCGAGCACCCCCGGCGGTCGTGCCGTGGCGGGGTGGGACAGGGCGGGACGCGCGCCGGGCGGTCGCGTAACGTCGGCGTAACGGGGCCGGTGGAGACTGGTCGGTCAAGCCGGGTCGGCTCCGGGCCGAAGGCGGACAACAGTGTCGCGAGGGGTGGAAGTGGACCGTCAGCAGGAGTTCGTCCTCCGTACGCTGGAAGAGCGGGACATCCGGTTCGTCCGGCTGTGGTTCACCGACGTGCTGGGCACGCTCAAGAGCGTGTCGGTGGCCCCCGCCGAGCTGGAGGCGGCCTTCGAGGAGGGCATCGGGTTCGACGGCTCGGCGATCGAGGGCTTCGCCCGGGTCTTCGAGTCCGACATGGTGGCCATGCCGGACCCGACCACGTTCCAGGTCTTCCCGTTCGAGGGCGGGGTCAGCGGCGAGAGCGCGCGGATGTTCTGCGACATCCTGCTCCCCGACGGCAGCCCGTCCTGGGCCGACCCGCGGCACGTCCTGCGCCGGGCGCTGTCGAAGGCCGCCGAGAAGGGCTTCACCTTCTACACCCACCCGGAGATCGAGTTCTTCCTGCTGGAGAACGGGCCGATGGACGGCTCGGTGCCGGTCCCGGTCGACACCGGCGGCTACTTCGAGCACACCACCCACGCGGTCGCCCGGGACTTCCGCCGGCAGGCCGTGCTCGCCCTGGAGCGGATCGGCATCTCGGTGGAGTACAGCCACCACGAGGTGGCCCCCGGCCAGCAGGAGATCGACCTGCGGTACGCGGACGCGCTCACCACCGCCGACAACATCATGACGTTCCGCCACGTGGTGAAGGAGGTGGCGCTCTCCACCGGCGTGCAGGCCACCTTCATGCCCAAGCCGTTCACCGACCAGCCGGGCAGCGGGATGCACACCCACCTGTCGCTGTTCGAGGGTGAGCGCAACGCGTTCCACGACGCCGGCGACCCGATGAAGCTGTCCAAGGTGGCCCGTGCGTTCATCGCCGGCCTGCTGGCCCACGCCCGGGAGTACACCGCGGTCACCAACCAGTGGGTCAACTCGTACAAGCGGCTGTTCCCGCAGGCCCTGCCGGACCGGGTGACCGAGAGCCCGGCGTACGTCTGCTGGGGTCACCTCAACCGGTCCGCGCTGGTCCGGGTCCCCGCCTACGGCAAGCCGAACTCGGCCCGCGTCGAGGTCCGCTCGCCGGACTCGGCCGCCAACCCGTACCTGGCCTTCGCGGTGCTGCTCGGCGCCGGGCTCAAGGGCATCGAGGAGGGGTACGAGCTGCCGCCGGGCGCCGAGGACGACGTGTGGTCGCTGACCAGCGCCGAGCGGCGCGCGATGGGGTACGAGCCGCTGCCGGAGAACCTCTCCGAGGCGATCGACGTGATGGCCGGCTCCGAGTTGGTCGCCGAGGTGCTCGGCGAGCACGTCTTCGACTTCTTCCTGCGCAACAAGCGGGCCGAGTGGGAGCAGTACCGCCGCGAGGTCACCCCGTACGAGCGGCAGCGCTACCTGTCGCTCTGATCGGGGGATCGTCGGCCCGGCGCGGTGCCGATATCGTCTCGATCACCGCGCCCGCACCCCTGGCGGGCGCCGGAGGTCTGGAGGCGGTACGGGTGCTGGAGGATCTGCTCAGCGGTGCCTGGCAGAGCATCGTGTTCGGGGTGGTCGGGGTCGGTCTGCTGGCGGCCGGGTTCGGCCTGGTCGACCTGCTCACCCCCGGCCGGCTGCGGGAGCTGATCTGGGCCCGGCGCAACGGCAACGCGGCGCTGCTGCTGACCGCCAACCAGCTCGGCATCGCGGCCATCGTGTTCACCGCGATCCTCACCAGCTACAGCGACTTCGCCAAGGGGCTGGCGTCGACAGTGGTGTTCGGCCTGATCGGGCTCGGCATCATGGCGCTGGCGTTCGTCGTGCTCGACCTGCTCACCCCGGGCCGGCTGGGCGAGATCATCTGCTCGGACGAGCCGCACCCGGCGGCCCGGGTCAGCGCGGCCACGCACTTCGGGGCCGCGCTGATCGTCTGCGCCTGCATCGCCTGACGGCTCCGCGTCGTCCCGGGAAACGCCGACGGCCCGTACCTCGGCAGACCCCGCGCCGCCCGCCCCGGCCGTGACACCGGGGCGGGCGGCGTCCGGTCACCTGCCGCCGAAGCCGCCCGGGCCGCCGAAGCCGCCCGGGCCGCGGTGGTCGCCGTGGCCGAACGGGCCCGGGAAGACCCCGGCCTCGACCGCGGCGATGATCGCGTCGGCCTGCTCGGGGGAGCTTGCCGTCCTCGACCGCCCGGTCCAGCCGTTCCGTCAGCGCGGCCCGCCGGTCGGCGGCGTCCGGCCGCTCGGGCCGGTCGGCCTTGCGCTGCTCGCGCAGCTTCTCCAGCGCGGCGGTCACCTTCCCGGCGTCGACGCCCAGCTCCGCGGCGAGCGCCTCGGCGAACTCGGCCTGCCGGTCGGCCCGCCGCCGCTCCCGGTCGGTGCCCTCGCTGGTGCCGGCGCTCGGGGCCGGTGCGGCGTTCTCGGCGGCCGGCGCGACGGTCGGCGTGGCGTTGTCGGCGGCCGGCGCGACGGTCGGCGCGGCGACCCCGACGCCGAGCACACCCGCCGCGGCGAGCCCGACCAGCAGGTGCTTCTTGCGAATCGTGCGGGACATGTCGTCCTCCAACGTGGTGGTGCGATGACGCCACCGACGGTGACCGCGGTGGCTGGAGGCGACCCGTGGCGAGCCTGTGCGCGGGCTGGCAATCCGCGTCCGGACGGCGACGCCGAGCCCGGCCGGCGGGCGAAAGCGGTTGCGTCGGTGCGGCACGGCGGCGAGGGTGGGCGGTCGGCAGCCGATCGACGGAGAGGTGGTACCCGTGCCGATTCGCGAGCTCCCGCTGACCGGGCCGGGCGACGGCCCGTACGCGATCACGGTCGGGCCGGACGAGGCGCTGTGGGTGACGCTGGTGCACGCCGGCGCGGTGGCCCGGGTGGGCGCGGACGGCGACGTCCGGACGTACCCGGTGGCCGACGGCAGCCGGCCGCTCGCCGTCGTCACCGGCCCGGACGGCGCGCTGTGGTTCACCCGCTCCGGCGACGACCGGATCGGCCGGCTCACCCCGGCCGGGGAGCAGAGCAGCGTCGTGCTCCGGGCGGGCACCGGCCCGTGCGGCATCGCCGCCGGTCCCGACGGGGCCCTCTGGTACGCGGGGATGACCGCCGCCACGGTGGGCCGGGTCACCCTCGACGGCGCGGTGACCGAGTTCCCGCTGCCGGCCGACAGCCTCCCCTCGATGCTGGCCGCCGGGCCGGACGCACTGTGGTGCACGCTCAACCGGGCGAACGCGCTCGCCCGGGTGGCGCCCGACGGCGGCGTCACCGTCCACCCGCTGCCCACCGAGGGCGCCGGGCCGGTGGGCGTCACCTGCGACCGGGACGGCGCGGTCTGGTTCGTGGAGATCCTCGCCGGCCAGCTCGGGCGGATCACGCCGGACGGCCGGGTCGAGGAGTTCCCGCTGCCCGACCGGGCCGCCCGGCCGCACGCCATCGTGGCCGACCCGGCGGGCGGCTGCTGGTTCACCGAATGGGGCGGCAACCGGATCGGCCGCGTCGACCCGGGCGGGCGCGTCGAGACGTACGACCTGCCGACCCCGGGCAGTGAACCGCACGGCCTCGCCGTCGCCCCGGACGGCACGGTCTGGGCCGCCCTCGAGACGGGTGCGCTGGCGCGGCTGACCCGCTGACGGTCAGCGGACCGCCGGGGCGACGGTGAGGGTGCCGGCGTCCGCGTCGAGCACCGCCTCGGTACCGACCGGGACGGTGAGCTGCCCGGCCCCGTGGCCGATCGGCAGGCCGCCCAGGACCGGTACGCCCAGGTCGCCGAGCCGCTCGCGCAGGACGTCCGCGACGTCCACCGCCCACCCGTCGGCGCACTCGGTGAACTGCCCGACCGCCACCCCGGCCACTCCGGCCAGCACGCCGGCCCGGCGCAGCTGGGTGAGCATCCGGTCGATCTTGTACGGCGGCTCCTGCACCTCCTCGACGAGCAGCACCGCACCGGTCAGGTCCGGCATGTCCGCCGTGCCGAGCGACGCCACGATCAGGCAGAGGTTGCCGCCGAGCAGGCGGCCGGTGGCCCGGCCGGGCAGCCGGACGCCGTAGGTCTCCTCGCCGTCGCGGGCCGCCACGGTCACCGGCTCGGTGGTCATCAGCGCCGCGTGCAGGGACTGCGCCGAGTCCAGCGTCGTCCGCTCGTCCCGCCAGGCCGCCCCGGGCCCGTGCACCCCGGCCAGCCGGGCGCCCCGCCAGAGCGCGAACTGCAGGGCGGTGATGTCCGAGAAGCCGGCCACCACCTTCGGATCCCGGCGTACGGCGGCCATGTCGATCGCGTCGACCACCCGCTGGGCCCCGTAGCCGCCGCGGGTGCAGATGATCCCCCGGACGTCCGGGTCGGCGAAGGCCGCGTTCAGGTCGGCCGCCCGCTGCCCGTCCGAGCCGGCCAGGTAGCCCTCGCGGGCGTACGCGTTCGGGGCGGGTACCGGCCGCAGGCCCCAACCGGTGAGCAGCTCGACGCCCCGGGCGACCCGCTCCGGCCGGGTGGGCCCGGACGGCGAGACCAGCATGACGGTGTCACCCGGGCGCAGCGCCGGGGGACGGAGGACCTCGTCGGTGATCACAGGGGCCGAGCCTAACCAGCTCTCCGCCGGCCGTACGGGATAGCCTCGACGTCGTGGCAACCGCGCTGGTGATCGAGAACGACCCGACCGACGACGTGCGCCGGCTGGGGGAGTGGCTGACCGAGGCCGGCCTGGAGTTGTGGGTGGTCCGCCCGCACGCCGGCGACGAGCTGCCCGCCGACCTGGACGGGTGGTCGGCGCTGATCGTGCTGGGCGGCGAGCAGCAGGCGTACCCGCAGCCCGACGGCTCGCCCGGGGCGCCCTGGTTCCCCCGGGTCGAGGCGCTGCTGCGCAAGGCCGTCCGGTACCGGGTGCCGACCCTGGGCGTCTGCCTCGGCGCGCAACTGCTGGCCACGGCGCACGCCGGCACGGTCGAGCGCAGCCCGTCCGGTCCGGAGGTCGGCCCCGGGGTGGTGGGCCGCCGCGACGCCGCCGAGAAGGATCCGCTCTTCCGGTACGTCCCGCTGATCCCGGACGTGCTCCAGTGGCACTCCGACGAGATCACCGAGCTGCCCGCCGGCGCGACCCTCCTGGCCGCCTCCACGCGCTACCCGCATCAGGCGTTCCGCGTCGGCGACCGGGCGTGGGGCCTGCAGTTCCACATCGAGTGCGACACCGCCATGATCGCCGACTGGGCCAGCGACTCGACGCTCCTCGCCGACCTGGGTTACGACCCGGAGGTGGTGGTGGCCGCGTGCGACGCGGTGATGGGCGACGTCGAGGAGGTGTGGCAGCCCTTCGCGGCGCGCTTCGCCGCCCTGGCCCTCGGCGAGTTGGACGAGGGCACCCGCCGCAGCCTGCCCCTGCTCGGGCACGGATGAGCCGGCCGACCAGAGCCGCGGGGCGGCTGGCCCGCTACGGCTTCGGCACCGGTGACGGCGGCGCCCGCGCCGCCGACCTGCTCGGCCCCGAGGGCCTGGGCCTGTGGCGGCCGGACACGCAGGAACCCGTCGACGAGCCGGCCGGGGAGCTGCTCGCCGCGCTGTCCCGGGCCGCCGATCCGGACCTGGCGCTGCGCCAGCTCCACCGGCTGGTGGAGGCCGAGCGCCGGGCGACCGGCACCGGCAACGGCACACCGGCGCGGGTCGACGGGGTACCGGCGGCGCGCGGTCCGGCCGCCGGTGGGTCCGGTCCGGCGGGCGGCGGCGCACCGGGCGGCCCGCCGGATGGGTCGGCTCCCGCGCCGACCGGGATCGGTGCGGGATCGGCGTTGCTCGCCGCGTTGCACGACGACCCGGGGCTGCGCCGACGCCTGGTCGCCGTGCTGGGCGCCTCCTCGGCCCTCGGCGACCACCTCGTCGCCAACCCGGACCAGTGGGCATCCCTGCGGACCGCCCCGGACGGGCTGGCGCCAGCCGCCGACGGGCAGCTCCACCTGACCGGCGCGGGACAGCCGGTGGCGGAACTGCGGTCGGCGTACCGCCTGGCGTTGCTGCGGATCGCGGCGGCCGACCTGACCGGCGGCCGCGGCCTGGAGCAGACGATGGCCGCGCTCTCCGGGCTGGCCGACGCGACGCTCGCCGCCGCGTACGGGATCGCCGTCGGTGAGCTGCCCGAGGGCACGCCGCGACCGCGGCTGGCCGTGGTGGCGATGGGCAAGTGCGGCGGCGGGGAGCTGAACTACGTCTCCGACGTCGACGTGATCTTCGTCGCCGCGGCGGACGACGACCTCCCGGTGGCGACGACCGTCGCCACCCGGCTGATCCACATCTGCGGGCTGGTCGCGTGGCCGGTCGACGCCGCACTGCGCCCCGAGGGCAACCGGGGCCCCCTGGTGCGTACCCTCGCCAGCCACCTCGCCTACTACCGACGGTGGGCTCGGACCTGGGAGTTCCAGGCGCTGCTGAAGGCCCGGCCGGCGGCGGGGGACCTGGCGCTGGGCCGGGAGTGGATCGACCAGCTGGCGCCGCTGCTCTGGCGGGCCGCCGAGCGGCCGGAGGCGGTCGAGGACGTCCGCGCGATGCGTCGCAAGATCATCGACCACGTTCCGCCGAAGGAGCTGGAGCGCGAGATCAAGCGTGGCCCGGGCGGGCTGCGCGACATCGAGTTCGCGGTGCAGCTGCTGCAACTGGTGCACGGCCGCGGCGACGAGACGCTGCGGGCGCCGGGCACCATCCCGGCGCTGCGGGCGCTGGTCGCCGGCGGCTACGTCGGGCGGGCCGACGGTGAGGCGCTGCTGCGCGGCTACCGGTTCCTGCGGGCTGTCGAGCACCGGCTGCAGTTGCAGGGCCTGCGCCGCACCCACACCGTGCCCACCGACCCGGCGGCGCTGCGCTGGCTGGCCGCCGCGCTCGGCTACGTCGCGACACCCGGTCGCAGCGCCGTCGAGGAGTTCCGGGCCGAGTGGATCGCGCACGCCACCGACGTCCGCCGGCTGCACGCCAAGCTGCTCTACCGGCCGCTGCTGGAGTCCGTCGCCCGGGTGCCCGCCGACGGGCTGCGGCTCACCCCGGAGGCGGCCCGCAACCGGCTGGAGATCCTCGGTTTCGCCGACCCCGCCGGGGCGCTGCGGCACCTCCAGGCCCTCACCGGCGGGGTGAGCCGCACCGCCGCGATCCAGCGCACCCTGCTGCCGGTGCTGCTCAGCGAGTTCGCCGACGCCCCCGAGCCGGACCGCGGCCTGCTCAGCTACCGCCAGGTCTCCGACAAGCTCGGCAGCACGCCGTGGTACCTGCGGCTGCTGCGGGACGAGGGCCCGGTGGCCCGCCGGCTGGCGCGGGTGCTCTCCTCCTCCCGGTACGCGGCCGACCTGCTCGCCCGCGAGCCGGAGGCGCTGCGCCTGCTCGCCGAGGAGAGCGAGCTGACCCCGCGCCCCCGGGACGTGCTCTGCGAGGGGTTCGCGGCGGCCGCCACCCGGCACGCCGACGACCCGGTCGAGGCGACCCGGGCGGTACGCGCGCTGCGCCGGCGGGAGCTGGTCCGCCTCGCCTGCGCCGACGTGCTCAGCCGGGCCGGCTCGCTGGCGCCGTCGCCGCCCCGCGCCGAGGGCCGTGCCGCGCTCGGCCTGGCCGACGTGACCGCGGTCGGCACCGCGCTGGCGGACGTCACCGACGCCACCCTGGCCGCCGCCCTGCGGACCGCCCGCGCGGCCCAGCCGCCGATGCCGGGCCTGCGCTTCGCCGTGATCGGCATGGGCCGGCTCGGCGGGTACGAGTCCAACTACCTCTCCGACGCCGACGTGCTGTTCGTCTACGACCCGCCGGCCGGGGTGAGCGAGAGCGAGGCGAGCGCAGCCGCCCAGGCGATCGCCGAGGAGCTGCGCCGGCTGCTCGGCATGCCCGCGCCGGATCCGCCGCTCGGCGTCGACGCGGACCTGCGTCCCGAGGGCCGGCAGGGCCCCCTGGTGCGCAGTCTCGCCGCGTACGCCCAGTACTACGCCCGCTGGTCGAGGGTGTGGGAGGCGCAGGCGCTGCTGCGTGCCCGCCTGGTCTGCGGCGACGACGACCTGGGTGCCGAGTTCGTCGCGATGGTCGACCCGGTGCGGTACCCGGCGGACGGCCTGACCCGCGAGCAGATCATCGAGATCCGCCGGATCAAGGCCCGGGTGGAGACCGAGCGGATGCCCCGGGGCGCCGACCCGGCCACCCACACGAAGCTGGGCCGGGGCGGCCTGGCCGACGTCGAGTGGGCGGTGCAGCTGCTCCAGCTCCGGCACGCCGGACGGCACCCGGAGCTGCGCGGCACGCGTACGCTCGACGCCCTGGCGGCCGCCCGGGACGCGGGCCTGGTCGACCCGGCGGACGCCGAGGCGATGGCGGCCGGGTGGACGCTCGCCGCGCAGGTCCGCAACGCGCTGATGCTGGTCCGCGGCCGGGCCGGCGACCAACTGCCCCGGCACGGGGTGGAGCTGGCCGGCGTGGTCCGGCTGCTCGGGCGCGACGACCCGGGCGAGTTCCTCGACGAGTACCTGCGCACCGGCCGCCGGTCCCGCGCGGCCATGCAACGCGTGCTCGAGATGTGAGGAAGGGCCCCGCGTCAACGCCTCCGGTAGCGGAAGGGTCCCCCTGACGGCTCAGCTGGTCAGCGTCCAGACCCCGGCGCGCGGGACCGTGACGGCCGTCCACTCGCCGTCGGCCCGTACGCTCGCGCCGCGGGACGCGGCCAGCCAGCGGCTGTGCCGGACCCGGACCGGCACCGTGGCCGGGCCGGCCGTGCGGAAGGTGACCGCCGCCGCGTCGATGCCCAGCAGTTCCCCGGGGGCACCGACCAGCGGCGTCGGTTCGACCACCGCCCACACCCGCCAGTGCCCGCCGGACCACACCTCGCGCAGGTACGGCAGGCCGCCGCGCACCAGGTCGGCCTCGGCCCGGCCGACCCAGGACAGCGCCGCGTCGGGTACGGCGACGAACTGCACCGCGTTGTCGGCGAGCCACGCGCGGTACGTCGCCTCGGTCAACGGCACGCCGGTGCCCGCGGCGCCCGGAACGGTGGTGAAGAAGAGCCCGTTGCGATCGATGTCGGCCTGCCGCAGCCAGCCCCGGGCCAGCGGCACCTCGCCCAGCGCGGCCGCCTCCCGGTAGGTGCGCGTCGGCGGCACCTCCACCCGTCCGGTGAGCCGCTGCCCGGCGAGGAACTCCCGCAGCGGGGTGAAGTAGGCCGGCCGGGCGGCGGGATCGGCGGCGCTGCGTAGGTCGGCGGGGACGACCGGCGGCTGCCACCAGCACACGGCGGCGAGCAGCCCGGCCAGCGCGAGCCCGGCGGTCCACCGGTGGCTCGCCCACCGTGCCCGGCGGCTGTCAACCGGGGACCCTTCCGCTGTCGGAGGCGTTGGCCGGGGTCCCTTCCGTACGCAGGCGGCGAGCAGGGGGAGCGCGAACATCGTCGCCAGGCGGGTCGCGTTCAGGCCGACCGGGGTGTGCAGCAGCGCCGCGGCGAGCACCCCGGCGGCGGACAGCAGCGCGCCCACCCGCACCGGCCGGTAGCCCACCAGCGCCGCCACCAGCAGGCTGGTCACCACCGCCCGGACGGCGTCGGTGCGGCTGATGTTCATCCAGCCGCCGTCGCCGAAGAGCAGCGTGGTCACCACGAGCGGCAGCGCGGCGGCCACTCCGAGGGCCAGACCGTCGGCGTACCGGCGGGAGATCAGCAGCGCGGCGCCGGCGAGCCCGACGAAGAGCCCGGCGACCGGGCTGGTCGCGGCGGCCAGCAGCGCCCCCAGGGCGGCCAGCCCGAGCCGCCGCCACCCGGGCCGCGGAGGGCCGGCCGGGGACGCCGCGCCGGGACCCGGAGCGCCCCGGCGACGGGACGCCGCGCCGGGGTCGGCCGGCAGCGTGAGGGCCAGCAGGGCGGCGAGCCCGAACGAGACCCCGAGGCCGTAGGTGACCCGCCCGGCGGCCAGGTTGCCGGCGAGCGTCACCACCCCCACCAGGGAGCCGAGCAGCGGCCGGGGCACACCGGTGCGGACCAGCAGGGCGGCCAGCGCGGCCGCCGAGGCGACCAGCGCCAGCGCGCCGGTCGCCCGGACGCCGAGCAGCGCCATCACCGGCTGCGCGACCAGGCTGTAGCCGAACTGGTGTACGCCGCCGTACCAGCGCAGGTCGACCGGGGTGGGGCCGTACGCGGCGAAGAAGTCGGCGCGCGCCACCTGGGCGGCGAGGTCCGAACCCATCGGCGGCAGCGTCAGGTACGTCACACCGAGCAGCACGGCCGACGCGGCGGCCAGCGCCACCACCCGTCTGCCCCGCATGCCCACCTCCGTACCGCGACCACCGTACTGGCAGCATGTCCTTCCGTGCCTATCCACCTCGCGCGCTGGACCGGCGTGGCCGGCTCGATCATGCTCGCCGTCGCCGCCTTCCTCGGCGGCGCCCGGCCCTCCTCGCCGCACCGGGTCACCCCGCTCGGCGTGTGGCAGGGCCCGAACGGCCCGCTGCTGATCGCGCTGTGGGCCGCCGGCCTGGGGCTGCTCGCCTGGGCGTGGTGGGCGCTGCGCGACCGGGTGCCGTCGGCGCGGTGGGCGCTGGTCACCGTCGGGCTCTGGCTGGTCCCGCTGCTGGTCGCGCCGCCGCTGGGCAGCCGGGACGTCTATGCGTACGCCTGCCAGGGCGCCACCTACGCGGCCGGCTTCAGCCCGTACGAGCAGGGGGTGTCCGCCCTGCCGTGCCCGTGGCTGGACACGATCTCGCCGATCTGGCGGGACACCCCGGCGCCGTACGGGCCGCTGTTCGTCCTGCTCTCCGCGGCGGTGGTGGCGCTGACCGACTCGCTGGTCGGCAGCATCGTGCTGTTCCGGGTGCTCGCCGTCGCGGGCGTCGCCCTGATCGCGGCCGGGGTGCCGGCGCTGGCCCGCCGCTGCGGGGTGCCGGAGCGGCGGGCCCTGTGGCTGGCGGTCGGTTCGCCGCTGGTCGGGGTGCACCTGGTCTCCGGCGCGCACAACGACGCGCTGATGGTCGGGCTGCTCGTGACCGGGCTGGCGGTGGTGGCGTCCCGGCCCGGGCGTCCCGGTGCGCTGCTCGCCGGTGGGGTGCTGCTCGGCCTGGCCGGCGCGGTCAAGGTGACGGCGCTGGTCGTGGTGCCGTTCGCGGCGCTGGCCGCGCTCGTCGGGGCGTACTCCGTGCGCGGGCTGCTCCGCGACGGCGGCTGGGTGGTCGGCGGCGCGGTGGGCACCGTGGTCGGCGTGACGCTGGCCGCCGGCCTGGACTTCGGCTGGATCGCCGGCCTGGAACAGGGCGGCCTGGTGATCGCCTGGACCTCCCCGCCGACGGCGGTGGGGCAGACCCTCGGGTACCTCGCGCTGCCCTTCGGCTGGCACATCGACGCGTTGCCGGTCACCCGGGTGATCGGCGTGGTGGTGCTCCTGCTGGTGCTGCCGTGGCTGTGGTGGCGGGCCCGCACCGGCGAGCCGCTGCGGTACGCCGGCCTCGCGCTGGCCGCGACCGTCGTGCTGGCACCGCTGTTCCACCCCTGGTACTGGACGTGGCCGTTGGCCGTGCTGGCGGCCACTGCCCGCCGGGTCGACTGGGCGGTCGTGGTCACGCTGGTGGCGTCGTTCCTGGTGCTGCCGGACGGCACCGGCCTGCCCCGGTACACCAAGACCCTGGGGGCGCCCCTGATGACGCTGTTCGTGATCGTGGTGGCGGTCCGCTTGGTACGGTCGGCTCGGGCGGCCCGCCGGCCGGCCGCCGCCGAGTCGGGAGGGGTACGCGGGTGACGGAACCCGGCGCTTCGCCGGGGCCGCCCGGGCCCACCCGGGCGCTCGTCGCACGGTACGCCGGACTGGCCGGCGCCGTGCTGCTGGCCGTCGCCGGGTACGCCGGCGGAGCGCTGCCCGGGGCGACCACCGACCGGGTGTGGGACTCGGATGACGGTCCACTGACGGTCGGGCTCTGGCTGCTCGGCACCGGCCTGCTGGCCGGCGCCTGGTGGGCGCTGCGGTCCGGCGCGCCGTCGACCGGCTGGGCGTACCGGACCGCCGGCCTGTGGGCCCTGCCGCTGCTGTTCGCGCCGCCGCTGGGCAGCCGGGACGTCTACTCGTACGCCTGTCAGGGCTGGGCGTACGCGCACGGCGTCGACCCGTACGCGACCGGGGTGGCGGCCGCCGGCTGCCCGTGGGTGGACGCGGTCGCCCCGATCTGGCGCGACACGCCGGCACCGTACGGGCCGGTCTTCGTCCTGCTCGCGGCGCTGGCGGTGACGCTCGGCGGCGGGCTGGTCGGCACGGTGGTGGTGCTGCGCCTGATCGCCGTGGCCGGGGTGCTGCTCGCCGCGCTGTGCCTGCTCGGGCTCGCCCGGGCCGCGGGGGTGCCGACCCGCCGCGCGGTCTGGCTGGCGCTGGCCGGCCCCCTGGTCGGTGTGCACCTGGTGGCCGGGGCGCACAACGACGCGGTGATGCTCGGGCTGCTGCTGCTCGGCCTGCTGGTGCTGGTGCGGCTTCCGGGGCGGCGGCCGGCGCTGCTGGTGGCCGGGGCGCTGCTCGGGCTGGCGGTGGGGGTGAAGGCGACCGCCGTGGTGGTGCTGCCGTTCGCGGCCCTCGCCGCCGTCCTCGGCCGCTACACCGTACGGTCGCTGCTGCGCGACGGCGGCTGGCTGGCCGCCGGCGCGGTGGCCGCCCTCGCCGCGGCCTCGGCGCTGTCCGGCCTCGGTCTCGGCTGGGTGGGCGGGCTCAACCGAAGCGGCGACTCGGAGCAGTGGACCTCGCCCCCGACGGCGGTCGGCATGGTCGTCGACTACGCCGGTGAGGTGGTGGGCCGGCGGCCGGGCGCGGTGCCGGTGGCGCGGGCGGTGGCCCTGGCGCTGCTGGTGGCGCTGCTGGCGCTGCTGTGGTGGCGGGCGTGGTCGGCGCTGCGCGGGCTGAACGACGTCCGGCAGCGGGTGGTCCGGCTGGGCGCGGCCCGCCCCCGGGTGGCCCTGCTCGGCGCCGGGCTGGCGCTGGCCGCCACGGTCGCGCTCGCCCCGGTCTTCCACCCCTGGTACGCGACCTGGCCGTTGGCGGTGCTCGCGGTCGTGGCGGCACGGACCGCCTGGTTCGTGGCGCCCTGTGCGGTCGCGGCCTTCCTCGCGCTGCCGGACGGCACCAACGTGGCCCGGCTGGTGAAGGCCCCGGGCGCGGTGGCGATGACCGCGCTGGTCGTCGGTGCGCTGGCGTGGGGGTTGCCCCGGCTGCGCCACGCCCGTCTCGGCTGACTCGTTCCCCTCGGAAGGCTTGACCGGCACCGCGCCGACCTCTACATTTAACGCATCTGCTAATTAACGAGGTGGTTAAGTAAGTGGCGATCGACCGGCTCAGCGTCATCTTCTCGGCGTTGGCGGACCCGACCCGCCGGGCGATCCTCGCCCGGCTCGCGGACGGGGACGCCACCGTCTCGGAGCTCGCCGAGCCGTTCGACATCAGCCTTCCGGCGATCTCCCGGCACCTGAAGGTGCTCGAACAGGCGGGCCTCATCACCCGCAGCCGGACCGCCCAGTGGCGGTCGAGCAGCCTCAATCCGGAGCCGCTGCGGGAGGCGACGGCCTGGATGGAGCGCTACCGGCGGTTCTGGGACGCCAACTTCGACCGGCTCGACGCCCACCTGCGCCGGATGCAGGCGCAGGCCCGGCAGACGACGGACGATCCGCAGTGAGAGAGGACAACACGATGACCGAGACCGCGGCCCCCACCGAGCTCGTGATGACCCGCGTCTTCGACGCGCCCCGGGAACTGGTCTGGCAGGCCTTCACCGACCCCGACCAGTTCGCCGCCTGGTTCGGCCCGGTGGGCTGGTCGGTGCCCCGCGACACGGTCGACTTCGACGTCCGGGTCGGCGGGCACCAGCGCTTCACGATGGTCAACGACGAGGACCCGAGCCTGACCTCGCCCGGCGACGGCACCTTCGCCGAGATCGTCGAGCACGAGCTGCTGGTCGGCTACGAGGAGGTCAAGGGCATCCCCGGCTTCCCCGACGGCACCCGGATGACGCTGCGGCTGGAGTTCCACGACGAGCCGGGCGGGAAGACGCGGCTGGAGCTGCGGCAGGGGCCGTTCCCGGCGGGCGTGGCGTCGAACGCCGAGCAGGGCTGGGGCAGTTCCTTCACCAAGCTGGACGCGCTGCTCGCCCGCCGAGCGTGAGGGCGGGCGTGCACCCTCGCCGTGCCGCGCGAACCGGCCGGGCCGGCCCCGCGTCCTCGCGGAGGCCGGCCCGGCCGGTGCTGCTGGTGCCTGCTCAGCAGTCGAAGTACATGGCGAACTCGTGCGGGGTCGGGCGCAGGCGCACCGGGTCGACCTCGTTGGTGCGCTTCCACTCGATCCAGGTGGAGATCAGGTCGGGCGTGAACACGCCGCCGTCGAGCAGGTACTCGTGGTCGGCCTCGAGCGAGTCGAGGACCGCCGGCAGCGAGCCCGGCACCTGCTTGACGTCGCCCCACTCCTCCGGCGGCAGGTCGTACAGGTCCTTGTCGATCGGCGCGGGCGGCTCGGTCTTGTTCTTGATGCCGTCCAGGCCGGCCATCAGCATGGCGGAGAAGGCCAGGTAGACGTTCGCCGACGGGTCCGGCACGCGGAACTCGACCCGCTTGGCCTTCGGGTTGCTGCCGGTGACCGGGATGCGGGTGCAGGCGGAGCGGTTGCGCTGCGAGTAGACCAGGTTGACCGGCGCCTCGAAGCCCGGCACCAGCCGGCGGTACGAGTTGACCGTCGGGTTGGTGAAGGCCAGCAGCGACGGGGCGTGGTGCAGCAGACCGCCGATGTACCAGCGCGCGGTGTCGGACAGGCCGGCGTAGCCGGTCTCGTCGTAGAACAGCGGCTCGCCGTTCAGCCACAGGCTCTGGTGGGTGTGCATGCCCGAGCCGTTGTCACCGAAGAGCGGCTTGGGCATGAAGGTGGCCGTCTTGCCGTTGGCCCACGCCTCGTTCTTCACGATGTACTTGAACAGCTGAAGCTGGTCGCCGGCGTGCAGCAGGGTGGAGAACTTGTAGTTGATCTCGGCCTGGCCGGCGGTGCCGACCTCGTGGTGCGAGCGCTCCACGGTGAAGCCGGTGTCGATCAGCCGGCGGACGATCCGGTCGCGCAGGTCGGCGTAGTGGTCGACCGGCGGCACCGGGAAGTAGCCACCCTTGTACGCGGTCTTGTAGCCGCGGTTGCCGCCCTCCTCCTCGCGGCCGGTGTTCCACGCGCCCTCGATCGAGTCGATGTAGTAGTACGACTGGTGCGCCGAGGTCTCGTGGCGGATCGAGTCGAAGATGTAGAACTCGGCCTCCGGGCCGAAGTACGCGGTGTCCGCGATGCCGCTGGCCGCCAGGTACGCCTCGGCCTTCTTCGCCACGTTGCGCGGGTCCCGGGAGTACGCCTCCCGGGTGAACGGGTCGTGGATGAAGAAGTTGAGCGCGAGGGTCTTCTGCGCGCGGAAGGGGTCGATGAAGGCGGTGGCGACGTCCGGGAGCAGGAGCATGTCCGACTCGTGGATGGCCTGGAAGCCGCGGATGGACGACCCGTCGAAGGCGAGGCCGTCGGTGAAGAGGTCGTCGTCGACCGACTCGACCGGCAGGTTGAAGTGCTGCATCACGCCGGGCAGGTCACAGAAACGAACGTCGACGAACTTCACGTCCTCGTTCTTGAGGTAACGCAGGAGTTCCTCGGGATTGGCGAACACTCGTCCTCCTGGCACGTCCACTGGGTGGCTGGGCTGCTGGCGACGCTATGGCCGCGCCGTTGCCCGGCCGTGTCTCCGGTGTTTCTGCCGTGTTACGTCCCTCGCGGAGCGTCACCCGCCGGCTCGACGGGGGCTCGGCCAGCCGGCGGGAGGCGACCGGCTGTGCCAGTGTAGTGAAACTTGAACGCTTTAGTCCCTTTTTGCGCTGCGCGAGTGAGGTTCTTGATCGACCCGGCCGTCGGGAGGTCGCCGGCCGTCGGGGGGTCGCCGGTCGTCGGGGGGTCGCCGGCCGTCGGGGGGTCGCCGCGTCCTGGTCGGTGGGACGCCGCGGGTTCGTGCTGTCGAGCGGATCTCGCCCGGGTGGTCCGCCCGGGGACCGCCTCGGCCGGCTGGCTACCCTGACCGCTGTGACCACGCCCGGACAGCCGCCCCGACCGCCCGCCGCGGACCCCGCCTTCACCCCGGCCGACCTGGGCCGGCGCTTCGGAGCGCTGGTCATCGACTGGCTGCTCTGCCTGCTGGTCGCCCGGGGCTTCGCCGACCCGCTCACCGACGGCTGGGCGCCGGTGCTGGTCCTGATCCTCGAGTACGCCTTCTTCCTCGGCCTGTTCGCGCAGACCCCCGGTATGTACATCACCAGGATCCGCTGCGTGTCCTGGGCCGACGGTGGTCGCATCGGGGTGCTCCGTGGGCTGCTGCGCGGCGTCCTGCTCGCCCTGGTGGTGCCCGCTCTGCTCATGGACGGCAACCGCCGCGGCCTGCACGACCGCGCCGCCGGCTCGGTGATCACCCCCGCCCCACCCCGTACCCCCTAAACACCCACCCCCACCCGGGACCCCACCCCGCCCGGCTCGCGATCTTGCACTTTGTGCCCCGGCATAAGGGATGAAGGGCGCAAAACGAGGGCCGAAACTGCAAGATCGACGAGGCGTGGGGGCTCCGGGCGCGGGGCCGCGGGGAGGGGCGGGGAGGGGCGGGGAGGGGCGGGGTTGGGGAGCGGGGTTGGGGAGCGGGTGGGGGGGGCGGGTCTTGATGCGGCGGTGGGTCAGCGGCCGCGGGTCTGGCGGAAGGCGCCCTTCGGGGGGCGCATGTTCTTGGGGATCGCGCCCTTCGGCAGCTGCGGCCGGGCGGTCAGGGCCTTGAGACGCTTGTCCAGCGCGTTGACGTCCTTGCCGCTGAGGTTGCGCGGCAGCCGCATGAGCGTCATCCGCAACTTGCGGATCGGCAGCTCGTCCTCCTCCTGGCCGATCACGTAGTCGTAGAGCGGCGCCGAGCCGATGACCTTGGCCAGCCGTCGCTTCTCCTGGCCGAGCAGCCCGCGCACCCGGGACGGGTTGCCCTCGGCCAGCAGGATCACGCCGGGCCGGCCGATGACGAGGTGCACCATGTCCATCTGGGTGGTCGAGCTGACCGCCGGGGTGACCCGCCAGTCGCCGCGCATGCTCTCCATGATCTGGGCCGCCGCGCCGGGCTGGCCCTCGGCGGCGTTCATCATCGCCCGGTTCGACCGCAGGTTGAGCACGATCAGCAGGCAGAGCAGCGCGAACAGGATGCCCAGCGGGATCCAGAACCAGCCCCAGGCGAGGAACGCGACCACGGTCAGCGCCAGCGGAATGACCACCGCGGCGAAGGCCAAGGGCGCGAACCACTTGTCCTGCTTGGCGGTGAACCGGAAGACCATCCCGATCTGCTTCAGCCGCTGGCCGAACGACACCTTCTCCTGGGGCTTTGCCATGCCACCGAGTCTAGTGGTCGGCGGGACGTGCGGTGATCGGCGGGCGGCTGAGTACCTTACGCCGCGATCCGGGTCCGGCGGGGCCGAGGTAAGGAGGGTGGCCGGGCGAAGATCAGGCGGCGCACCCATGCCCCCGGGCCACCTTCCGGCGGAGAGTCAGAGTCGGAAATCGAGACCGACCACGAGGAGCCCGAGATGTTCGTCAACGACGCGGAGTTCCTGCTCTCCGTCCACCGTACGCACGCCGCCGAGTTGCGCGCCGACGCCGCCGCCGACCGGCTGGCCCGGAGCGTGCCGCAACGCTCCGCCCGCGGCTGGCTGAGTCGCCGGCACCGGGCCGGCCGACCCGGCGACAGCCGCCGGTGAGCACCGCGCCGGCCCCGCCGGCCGGCACCCCGACCCGCGTGCCGGCCGGCGCCCCGGCTGACGCACCCGCCCACCCGCAGCCCGCGGCCCCGGCGGGCCCCGCCACACCGGGGCTCGCCGGTCGGCCGTGGCAGGCCGGTGGGCCTCCCGGCGTACCACCCGGGTCGCCGGACCTCGACGGGGCCGGCCGGGACGGCGACGGCGGCGGGCGTGGCATGCTCGGTGCCGTGACCGCACGCGCCGCCAGCACCACCCTCGTCGGCCGCCAGGACGAGCTCGCCGCCCTGCGGGGCGCGCTCGCGCGGGCCCGGGCCGGCGACCCGAGCACCGTCCTGGTCGGCGGCGAGGCCGGGATCGGCAAGACCCGCCTGCTGGAGGAGTTCGGGCGCGGGGTCGGCGAGGCCCGGCTGCTGGTCGGGCAGTGCCTGGAGCTGGGCGAGGCGGGCCTGCCCTTCGCGCCGATCGCCGCGGCGCTGCGCGCGGTGCTGCGCAGCGACGGCCCGGCCGTCTTCGACGGGTACGAGGGCGAGTTCGCCCGGCTCCTGCCGGAGCTGGCCCGCGGCCCGCTCGGCACCGTGCCGGCGGTCTCCGACGCGCCCCGTGGCTACCTGTTCGACCTGGTCGCCGACCTGTTCGGGCGGCTCGCCGCGGACACGCCCCTGGTACTGGTCATCGAGGACCTGCACTGGGCCGACCGCTCCACCCGCGACCTGATCGGTTTCCTGGTCCGCGCGGCCCGAGCCGACCGCCTCCTGCTGATCTGCACGTACCGCACCGACGAGCTGCACCGCGGCCATCCGCTACGGCCGTTCCTGGCCGAGCTGGACCGGGCCCGGGGTGTCGAGCGGCTCGAACTGAGCCGGCTCGACCGCAACGGCACCGGCGCGGTCCTGGCCGGGCTGCTGGGCAGCGAGCCGGCCGCCCGCGCGGTCGACGACATCCACGACCGGACGCAGGGCAACCCCCTGTTCATCGAGGAACTGGCCGCGGCGGGGGACCCGATCGGCTGCGCCACCCTGCCGGAGACGCTGCGCGACCTGCTGCTCGCCCGGGTGGACCGGCTGACCGAGCCGGCCCAGCGGGTGCTGCGCATCGCGGCGGCCGGCGGCACCCGCTTCGCGCACCAACTGCTCGCCGAGGTCGCCGGGCTGCCCGACGCCGAACTGGAGGACGCGTTGCGCGCCGCCGTCGCCGCCCAGCTCGTCGTCGCCGACCCGGAGGGCGACTACGAGTTCCGGCACGCGCTGGTCCGCGAGGCCGTCCATGACGAGCTGCTCCCCGGCGAGCACGCCCGGCTGCACGCCCGGTGGGCCGCCGCGATCGAGGCACAGCCGCACCTGGTGGCCGCGGGGCGCGCGCCCGCCGAGATCGCCCACCACTGGTACGCCGCGCACGACCACCCCCGCGCGCTGGTCGCCGCCCGGACGGCCGCGTGCGCGGCGGCGGACCGCTACGCGTACGCCGAGCAGAGCCGCCTGCTGGAGCGGGCCCTCGAGCTGTGGGAGCTGGTCCCCGACGCGGGCGACCGGTTGGGCATGGACCATCTCGCGCTGCTGGAGGAGACCATCGCGGCGGCGGCCGCGGCCGGCGACTACCACCGGGTGCTCACCCTGACCCGGGCCGCGCTGTCCGAGGTGGACGAGGGGGCCGAGCCGCTGCGCGCCGCGCGGCTGCTCGACCGGCGTGGCCGGATGTTCGCCATGCTCGGCAAGAGCGACGGCGGCGCCGAACTGCGCGAGGCCTACCGGCTGGCGTCCGGCGTGCCGGCCGGCCCGGAGCGGCTGCGGCTGCTCGCCGACGTGGCCTCGCACGTGGCCCGGGTGGACCGGGCCGAGGGCACCCGGCTGGCCGCCGAGGTGCTGGCGGCGGCGCGGGCCGCCGGTATGGATGCCGCGCAGCTGCCGATGCAGCTGGCGGCGCTGCGCCGAGGCGAGGACGCACCCGACCTGGGCCTGGCCGAGCTGCGCCGCGCCGAGGCGCTGGCCCGGGCCGCCGGGGCGGCGCCGGAGCTGGTCGCCGCCCTGGTGAACATCTCCGACGTGCTGTACGAGCTGGGCCGGTACGAGGAGTCGGCCCGCGCCGCCGCCGACGGCGTGACCGAGGCGCGCCGGTACGGGATCAGCCGCTCGACCGGCGCGTACCTGCTGTCGAACCGTGCCGAGGCGCTGCTGGCGCTCGGCCGCTGGACGGAGACGGAGGAGGTGCTCGCCGACGCCGCGCGGATCGACCCGCCGGGCGTGACCGGCTCGCACTGGCTTCAGTTGTGCGCCGCGCTGCGGCTGGCCCAGGACCACCCGGCTGCCGAGGAGACGGTCGGGCGGGCGCTGAGCTTCCTCAGCAAGGCGTACCTGCATCCGCACCAGCGGCTGCCCCTGCTCGAGCTGCGGCTGGAGAGCGCGCTCGCCGCGGACGACCCGGCCGAGGCGCGGCGGGCCGCCGAGGCGGCGCTGGCCGACACCACCCTCGCCGGGCACCCCCGGTACGGCTGGGCGGTGCTCGCCGCCCTCGCCCGTGTCGCCCGACACCTCGGCGACGACGACCTGGCCGCCGGTACCGCCGCGCTGGCCGCCGCCCTGCCAGCTCGCTTCCCGGCCGAGCGGGCCCACGCCGCCCAGATCGCGGCGACCCTGTGCGTGCCCCTGCCGGCCAGCGAAACGCCGGTGGTGCCCGTCCCACGCGCCGCCGCCGAACCCGTCGACGGGCTCACCCGGTGGCGGGCCGCGGTCGCGGCCTGGCGGGTCGACGGCCAGCCGTACCCGCTCGGGCGGGCGCTCCTCGCACTGGCCGAGGCGGCCGCCGCGGCGGGGGAGCGGGACGAGGTGGCGGCGGCGGTGGCCGAGGCCGCCGCGCTCGCCGACGGGCTCGGCGCCGCGCCGCTGGCCGAGCAGGCCGCGACCCTGGCCCGACGGGTGGGGCTGCGCGGCGCGACCCGGGGCCGCCCCGGCGCCGACCTGCTCACCGAGCGCGAGCGGGAGGTGCTGCGGCTCGTCGCGGAGGGGCACAGCAACAGCCGGATCGCCGAGGAGCTGTTCATCTCGCCGAAGACGGCGAGCGTCCACGTCTCCCGCATCATCGCCAAGCTGGACGTACGCAACCGGGTCGAGGCCGCCGCCCTGGCCCATCGCCTGAACCTGCTGGCCGACCCCGCCACGCGCTAGCCCCTCCCGTCGTTTCGATCATGGAGTCCTGGTGGGCGTTCCGTCCCGTCTGGTGCCGGTTTCTCGGGCAGCAGAACTCCATGATCGACGGAGTCGAGGTCAGGGCGGTGGGAGGTAGAGGCGCCAGCCGGGGACGGTGTGCGGGGTGAGCGGGCCCGGGTGGGCGTCCAGGCGGGCGGCGAGGGGGGAACCCTCCGGGGCCACCCAGGCCGGGGCCGGGGACGCGTCGACGGCGCGCCGGTAGGGCGGGTAGCGGTCGTGGCCGGGGCCCAGGTCGTCGTCCACGACGGCGCAGACCACGTCCTCCGCGCTGGCGAAGGTGAGCCGGTTGCAGGTCCAGTAGCCGCCGTACACGTGCCGTACGCCCAGCTCGCGCAGCGCCGCCACCAGGTCGGCGTGCCGGGCCGCCTCGGCGCGGTGCGCGGGCGCGGCGGCGACCGCACCGGCGGTGGCGACCGCCGCGGTGCCGAGCGTGGCGGCGAGCACCGCGACGGCGACGGCCCGGCGCGGAGCGGCGCGGAGCGGCAGCCCCGGGAGCTGGGGCCGGCCGGCGCGCGCTCCGTCGGCCGTCCGCCGCCGGGTCGCCGCCCACAGCGGCCACAGCAGCACCGGTACGGAGATCAGCAGGCAGGACAGGTACCGCGCGCTCTCGACCGGGGTACGGCCGGCGGAGCTGCTGAGCGCGTACACGGCCAGCGTCAGGGCGGCCGCCGCGACGAGGGCCAGCGCCAGCGCGGCCCGGACCCGGGTCACGTTCGCGTCGTCGCCGGATCCTGGCCAGGTTCCGTTGGCTCCGACCGGAACCTGTCCCCGATCGCCCGGGCCGCGCAGTCGGTGCCACGCCGCCACCGCGGCGGCGAGCAGGAGCAGCGGCAGGGCGGCCGACCACCAGAGCTGCCAGCCGGCGCAGCGGCCGGGCGAACAGAAGCCCATGCCGAGTGCCGGCCCGAGCACCAGCGCCCCGTGCAGCCGCTCGCCCCAGCCGGCCGGCTGCCCGGCGCCACCCGCGGCGAGCACGGCGGACAGCGGGCCGCGGCCGGTGGCCAGGCTGTCGAGCAGCAGCGGCGCGGCGCCGGCCAGCGCGCCGAGGCCGAGCAGGAGCAGGCCGCGCCGCTCCCGCCAGCGGAACGCCAGCAGCACGGCTCCGCCGGCGGCCACGTACGGCAGCGCCAGCGGATCGACCCACACCATCAGTCCGGCGAGGAACCCCCACGCCACCCAGCGAGGCAGCCGCCGGCCCGGCCGGCCGGCCGCCAGGTCGTACGCGAGCACGGCGAGGGCCATCCCGGCGGCGTTCATCTCCGGGTAGCCGCCACCGGCGATGAGCTGGTTCTTCACGATCCGGTCGGAGCCGAAGGCGAGCACCCCGACAACCAGCAGCGCGTACCACCGGTCCCCGGTGAGGCGCACCGACAGCCGCCAGGCCAGCAGCGCGAACGCGGCGTACAGGGCGAGGGTGGGCAGGCGCAGCGCCAGGGTCGACGGGCCGGCGAGGGCGACCAGCGGCGCGGCCAGGTACGCCTCCAGCGCGCCCATGTACGCCTGGCCGTAGAACCAGATCGGGAACTCCCGCCCCTGCGCGATGTGCAGCGCGGCGAGACCCATCGTCGCCTCGTCGCTGTTCGTCGGCGGCGTGTCGTGCAGCAGCAGGCCGAGGCGGTACGCCACACCGGCGGTGAGCACCGCGAGGGCCAGCGCGTCGGGCAGCCGGGGCCACCGGGCGGCCGGCAGCGCGCGCGGCGCGGCGCGGTGCCCCTCGCGTACCCGGACGGTCATGCGCCGATCATGGCACCCGGCCGGCGGCCCGCGTGCCGCGGTGCGCCCCGCGGGGGCCGGGTGTCGTCAGCCGACGGCGACCGTGCGGGCCGCCAGGGCCTGCTGGTAGAGCCGGCCGGCGCGGTACGACGAGCGCACCAGCGGGCCGCTCATGACGCCCGAGAAGCCGATCTCCTCGGCCTCCTCGCGCAGCTCGACGAACTCCTCCGGCTTGACCCAGCGCTCCACCGGGTGGTGCCGGGGGGAGGGGCGCAGGTACTGCGTGATGGTGATCAGCTCGCAGCCCGCCTCGTGCAGGTCACGCAGCGCCTGGGAGACCTCGGCGCGCTCCTCGCCCAGGCCCAGGATGAGGTTGCTCTTGGTGACCAGGCCGGCCGCCCGGGCCTGCCGGATCACGTCGAGGGAGCGCTCGTAGCGGAACGCCGGCCGGATCCGCTTGAAGATCCGCGGCACCGTCTCGACGTTGTGGGCGAGCACCTCGGGCCGGGACCCGAAGACCTCGGCGAGCTGGTCGGGCACCGCGTTGAAGTCGGGGATCAGCAGCTCGACGCCGCAGCCCGGCTGGAGAGCGTGGATCTGCCGGACGGTCTCGGCGTAGAGCCAGGCCCCGCCGTCGGGCAGGTCGTCGCGGGCGACGCCGGTGATGGTGGCGTAGCGCAGGCCCATCGAGACCACCGACTCGGCGACCCGGCGCGGTTCGTCGGCGTCGAACTCGGCCGGCTTGCCGGTGTCGATCTGGCAGAAGTCACAGCGGCGGGTGCACTGGTCACCGCCGATGAGGAAGGTGGCCTCCCGGTCCTCCCAACACTCGTAGATGTTGGGACAGCCGGCCTCCTGGCAGACGGTGTGCAGCCCCTCGCGCGAGACGAGCCCGCGCAACTGGGTGTACTCCGGGCCCATCTTGGCCTTGACCTTGATCCACGGCGGCTTGCGCTCGATCGGCGTCTCGGCGTTGCGCGCCTCGATCCGCAGGAGACGCCGCCCCTCGGGTGCGGGCGTCGCGGGGCGCGCTGCCTGGCTCGTCGGCGCGGAGTGCTCGATCGTCACGAAACCGAGCCTACGCCCGTCGGCGCCGGTCGATACACCTCGGGCGACCGCCGTCACGCCCGGAACGTTGTGACGCCGGACACCCGGGACGGAAAAACGCCGTCACATTCGGTCCGGGGCGGTGCTAGCGTGCGCGCAGAGCTGTGACGGAGCCGAGTAGCGCCCCGACCGCCAGTTGAAGAGAGCCGCCGTTCGCTGCGAGGCGGTCTGGCGCCGGGCCGCGAAGACCCTCCCGAGCCGCGGGAAGAACGGTAGGGAAGGGCCCCTCCGGTGGCGGCAGGGCCCCTCTTGACACCCAGTAGAACCCGCCCGGCTGGCCCCGGCGAAAAGGCGACGAACGAGGCCCCCGCTGCGGCGGGGGCGAAGGTGTGGTGGCACCGCGAGGTTCCCGCTCGCCCACACCTCCCTGGGGATCGCGTTGCGATGATCAAGGAGGTAGTCACCCGTGCAACGCATCCTGTCCTCCCAGCTCCCCGCCCACGTCGGCGCGACCGTGCGGATCGCCGGCTGGGTCCACCGCCGCCGGCTGCTCAAGTCGGTGGCCTTCCTGATCGTCCGGGACGCTGCCGGCCTGGCCCAGGTGGTCGTCACCGACCCGGGCGTCCGCGCGGAGCTGGAGCAGCTCACCGAGGAGACGGTCGTGGAGGTCACCGGCACGGTAATCGCGAACGGCGCCGCCCCCGCCGGGGTCGAGCTGACCGGCCCGGCGGTACGGCCGCTCGGCCCGGCCGCCGTCCCGCCGCCGTTCGACCTGTACCGGCCGGCGCTGACCGCCACCCTGCCCACGCAGCTCGACCACGCGCCGTCCGCGCTGCGCCACCCGACCCGCTCGGCGGCGCTGCGGGTCTCCGCGGCGGCGGTCGCCGGCTTCCGGGCCGCGCTCGACGGCCGGGGCTTCGTGGAGATCCACACGCCGAAGGTGACCGCCTCCGCCACCGAGAGCGGGGCGAACGTCTTCGCGCTGGACTGGTTCGGCCGGCCCGCGTACCTGGCCCAGTCCCCGCAGTTCTACAAGCAGCTCATGGTGGGCGTCTTCGAGCGGGTGTACGAGGTGGGCCCGGTGTTCCGCGCCGAGCCGCACGACACCGTGCGGCACCTGGCGCAGTACACCTCGCTCGACGCCGAGCTCGGCTTCGTCGCCGACCACCGGGACGTCATGGCGGTGCTGCGGGACGCCCTGGCCGGGATGCTCGACGCGGTCGGTGACCGGGCCGCCGGCGCGCTGGCCACCCTCGGCGTGACCGCGCCGGAGGTGCCCGCCGAGATCCCCGCGGTCCACTTCACCGAGGCGCTGAAGATCGCCGGAGCGCCCGCCGACGAGCCGGACCTCGCCCCGGCGCACGAGCGCGCGCTGGGGGAGTGGGCGCGGCGGGAGCACGGGTCGGAGTTCGTCTTCGTCACCGGGTACCCGATGGCGAAACGCCCCTTCTACACCCACCCCGACCCGGAGCGGCCGGCGTACGCCAACGGGTTCGACCTGTTGTTCCGCGGCCTGGAGCTGGTCACCGGCGGGCAGCGGCTGCACCGGCACGCCGACTACCTGGCGGCGCTCGCGGCGCGGGGCGAGCCGGTCGAGCCGTACGCCGCCTACGTCGACGCGTTCCGGCACGGCATGCCGCCGCACGGCGGCTTCGCCGTCGGGCTGGAGCGCTTCGTGGCCCGGGTGGTCGGCGCGGCCAACGTCCGGGAGGTGACGGCCTTCCCGCGCGACCTGCACCGCCTGACGCCGTGAACGGAAGGGTCCCTTCTTGACACCGTGGACGCGGGCGGCTGGGCGCGCCGGTCAGTCCCGTGGGTTCTCGCGCAACGGGCGTACGGCGGCGGGGACCGGCGCGCGGTCCGGCCGCAGGTAGCGGACGGAGAGGCTGCCGGTGTAGCCGAACAGCGGCCCGAACCGGCGGTTGGTCACGGCCACCTCGATGCGGAACCGGCCGTCCCGCTCAGGCCGCCGTGCCGGGCCGTGCGGGTCCGAGCAGGTCCCACCGGTTGCCCGCCATGTCCAGGAAGACCGCGACGCTGCCGTACGCCTCGGTGCGGGGCGGCCGGACGAACCGCACTCCGGCCGCCACCAGCCGCCGGTAGCTGGCCTCGAAGTCGTCCACCCGAAGGAAGAAACCGACCCGGCCGGCCACCTGGTCACCGACCACGGCCGCCTGCCGGTCACCGTCGGCGCGGGCCAGCAGCAGGCCGGTGCCGCCGCCCGGCGGGCGCACCACCACCCAGCGCTTGGGGCGGCCGTCGGTGGTCAGCGAGGGAGAGTCCTCGGTGAGTTCGAAGCCGAGCACGTCGGTGAAGAAGGCGATGGCCGGGTCGTACTCGGCGACGACCACGGTGACCAGATCGAGACGCATCCGGCGAGGGTAGGCGCCGGGCGGGCTCAGACCTCGACGACGGTACGCAGGTGGCGCTCGACCACCGGCAGCATGTCGGCGACGGTGACCGGGCGGCCCAGTTCGGCGGTGAGCGAGGTGACCCCGGCGTCGCGGATGCCGCAGGGCACGATCCGGTCGAAGTACGCCAGGTCGCAGTCGCAGTTGATGGAGAAGCCGTGCAGGGTGACGCCGCGGGCGACCCGGATGCCGATGGCGGCGACCTTGCGGGCCGGACCCCGGTCGTCCGCCGGCACCCAGACGCCGCTGCGCCCCTCGACCCGGCCCGCGGTCAGGCCGACCTCCGCGCACACGTCGATCAGCATCTGCTCGACGCGGCGCACGTACGCGACCACGTCGACCGGGTCGGGCAGGCGCAGGATCGGGTACCCGACGAGCTGCCCCGGCCCGTGCCAGGTGATCTTGCCGCCGCGGTCGACGTCGACGACGGGAGTGCCGTCCATCGGCCGGTCCCACGGCTCGGTGCGCTTGCCGGCGGTGTAGACGCTCGGGTGCTCCAGGAGCAGCACGGTGTCGCCGCGCTCGCCGGCCACCACCGAGTCGTGCAGCCGGCGCTGCTCCGCCCAGGCGGCCTGGTAGTCGAGGACACCGGCGCGGACGGCCGTGAGGCCGGAGGTCGTCGTGCTCACGGCTTCAGCCTAGTCCCGTACTGGCCGGTCACCCCCGCGCGTGAGCCGGCTCACCGGGCCGCGCCCCGCGTGGGACGGTTGGTGGGTCACTCCTGCGGGGTCCGCCAGACCCAGACGTCCTCGACGCGTTCCGGCTCGCCGAACAGCGCGGTGGCGGTGCGGCGGACCGCGTCCTCGTCGACGTCCCACTTCGCGCCGTGCACCCGGTCCGGGAGCACCACCGTCTCGATCCGCCAGTGGCGCAGGTCGGCCTGCACGTCCTTCCTGGTCCCCTCGGTGACGATCGGCACCGCGCCGAGCCGCGCGGCCTCGTCCATCAACGCGCTCAACGGCCGGGGCGGCGGGCCGATCCGGCCCCGGCCGTCCGGGCCGCCAGGCCCGAGGAAGAACCCGGACGGGATCGCGAACTCGCCCTGCCGGTGGGCGAGGGCGTACGCCTGCCAGCGCTGCCCGTCCGGGTAGACGTCGAGGGCCAGCGGCACGGGTGTCAGGACCCCGCCCGGCGACACGTACTCCCGCCAGGTGCCGGAGGTGAAGAACCGGGGAATCGGCTCCCGCTCGGTCGTCAGCAGCGGGGTCGGCACCAGCGGCACCAGCGCCACGGCGAACGCGGCCGCCCAGGCGACCCGGGCCGGCCGGGACCGGGGCGGACCGGCCCGCAGCGTGTCCACCGCGTACGCGAGCAGCACGCCGATCACCGGCGCCACGACCAGCGCCAGCCGGGCCGGCAGGGCGGCGTTCACCACCGGCAGGTGGCCCAGCAGGTCGAAGGGCAGCGGCAGGTCGAACCGGCGGCCGTCGACCTTGGCCTCCGGCCCGAACGACAGCACCGTGAAGACCACCGCCACCGCGCCGAGCGCCCAGAGGGTGGCCCGGCGCGGCGGCCCGCCCGGCGCCTCGGCCCCGTCGCGTGCCTCGGCCCCGTCGCGCGCCGCCGCTCCGGCCGGTGCCGGGCGTCGGGACGGATCCGCGGTGCGCCGCCACAGCAGCGCGAAGGCCGCCACGGCGAGCAGCAGCAGCGGAATCCCGAAGAACGAGTTCTCCTCGGTGGGATTCGGGGCGAGGCTGGTCCGCAGCCCGGCCTCGCCGGCGAGAGACCGCCGGGGGTACGCGGCGTACGAGACGACGTCCTCCGAGTGGATCACCGGGTCGAAGCCGGTGCCCTCGAAGCGCTGCGGACCGGCGAAGTGCAGCCACAGCGGGTACGCCAGCAGCACCGCGGCGACCAGGGCGGTCACCGCGAGCCCGCCGAGGAAGCCCGGCAGCGCCGCGCGTGCCTCGGCACGGCTGGCCGGGTGCAGCGCCCAGACGGCGACGAAGAGGGCGAGGGCGAGCGCGGTGAAGAAGAGCCCCTCGGCCGCGATGGAGAAGGCGACCGCGACCAGCACGCCGAGGATCACACCGTCGCGGAACCGGTGGCCGGGACGGCGCAGCGCGAACGCCCGCCAGATCAGCAGCGGCACCAGCCAACCGGCGGTCCAGTTCAGGTGGGCGTTGGCGTGCGAGACCAGGCCTGGGGAGAAACCGATGAACAGCCCGCCCAGCCCGGCGGCGAGCGGGCCGCGGCCGAACTGGCGGTTGAGCAGCCAGTACCAGGCGAACGCGGTGGCGGCGAGGTTGAGGGTGAGGATCACCAGGAACGTGGCCGGCGGCCCGATCAGGTACGTCAGCGGCGCGAAGACGGCGGCGTACACCGTGATCGAGGTGTTGACCGCGAGGTTCACCCCGTCCGGGACGTTGATCAGGTGGGTGAAGAGCGGGTCCTGGCCGTGGGTGAGGGCGTGCCCGCCGAACGCCAGCAGCCACTCGAACAGCGCCTGGTCGCTGGAGTTGACCGTGATCGCGCGGCCGTTCGGGTCGCGCCACAGCCCGCTCGTCACCCACACGGCCAGGGCGAGCGCGACGAGCGCCACGATCAGATCCGCCCGGCGGTCGCGGTGGACCCGGGACGGTGCGGCCGGCGCGGACGCCACGGACGGGGAGGTCGACACGCAGCGGACGTTACCAACCGGACCTGGACACGCCGGTCAGACCTGCAAGGAAGGGACCCTTCTTAACGCCTCGCGTCGCAGAGGCTCCCCCTCTTGACACCGCCCCGGCCGGCACACACGTCCATGACGGTGAATGTGTGACGCCGACCCATGTCACAGGTTCGACACTCGGGCGTAACGTCGCGGCAATTCGCGGGTGACCCAGTTCACATTCCCGTCAGGAGGCCCCCGTGCGCCGCAACCACTCCCTCCTCGCCCGGCTGGCCGGCGTCGCCGCCGGTCTCGTGCTGGCCGCCACCGCGGCCGTCGTCGCCGCCACCCCCGCCCAGGCCGCCAGCCTCCAGCAGGTCACCGGCTTCGGTTCCAACCCCGGCAACCTCGCCATGTACGCGTACCGCCCGGACAACCTGCCGGCGGGCGCGCCGGCCGTGGTGCTGCTGCACGGCTGCACCCAGAACGCGACCGGCTACTTCGCCAACTCCGGCTGGCAGAAGTACGCCGACCAGTGGCGGTTCGCGCTGATCGTGCCGGAGCAGCGGTCCGCCAACAACTCCAACACCTGCTTCAACTGGTTCGAGACCGGCGACACCGCGCGGGGCCAGGGCGAGGCGCTGTCCATCAAGCAGATGGTCGACCACGCCAAGGCCAACTACGGCGTCGCGACCAACCGGGTCTACGTCAGCGGCCTGTCGGCCGGCGGTGCGATGAGCGCGGTCATGCTGGCCGCGTACCCGGACGTCTTCGCCGGCGGGTCGGTCATCGCCGGCATCCCGTACCGCTGCGCCACCAGCACGATCAACGCGTTCTCCTGCATGAACCCGGGCGTGGACAAGACGCCCGCCCAGTGGGGCGACCTGGTGCGCGGCGCGTACTCCGGCTACTCCGGACCGCGCCCGAAGGTGGCCATCTGGCACGGCACCAGCGACTACACGGTGGCGGTGGCGAACGCCACCGAGTCCCGCGACCAGTGGACCAACGTCCTCGGCGTGAGCCAGACCCCGACCAGCACGTCCTCGCTGCCCGCCGGCACGAGCCTCGAGGTCTACGGCGCCGACCGGGTACGCGTGTACCGCGTCTCCGGCATGGGCCACGGCACGCCGGTCGACCCGGGCTCCGGGGCGGAGCAGTGCGGTACCGCGGGCGCGTACTTCCTGGACACCATCTGCTCGACCTACCGGGACGCGGTCTTCTTCGGCCTGAACGGCGGCACCCAGCCCAGCCCGACCGCCAGCCCGACCGCGTCGCCCTCGCCGACGCCGACGACCAGCCCGACGTGCGTCACCGCGAGCAACTACGCGCACGTCGCCGCCGGCCGCGCCTACCACTCGCTGGGGTACGCCTACGCGAACGGCTCCAACCAGCGGATGGGCCTCTACAACACCTTCTACACGAGCACGTTGAAGCAGACCGGCCCCAACTACTGGGTGATCGGCTGCTGACGCCGCCCCCGCCGGGTTGATCATGAAGTTGTTGCCGTCACCCCCGCGTGTCGCGGCAACAACTTCATGATCACCCGGTTGGGCGGTCACTCCTGCAGGGCGGCGTGCAGGGCGGAGCGCAGGTCGGGGTGGTGGTACGCGAAGCCGGCCTTGGTCAGCACGCCGGGCAGGACCCGGCTGCTGCTCAGCGCCTCGACCGAGAAGCCGCCCAGGACCACCTTCAGCGCCAGCGCCGGGATCGGCAGGAACGCCGGCCGGTGCAGCTGCCGGGCCAGTTCCCGGGTGAACTCCTTGTTCGTCACCGGCGCCGGACCCACCAGGTTGACCGGTCCGGCGATCTCGTCGGAGTCGAGCAGGAAGCGGGTGGCGCGCAGCCAGTCCGCCATCGAGATCCACGGCCACCACTGCCGCCCGCCGCCGAGCGGCCCGGAGATCCCGAGCCGCATCGGCAGCAACTGGGGCTTGAGCATCCCGCCGTCGCGATGCAGCGGCAGGCCGATCCGCATCCGGACCACGCGTACGCCGGCATCCTCGGCCGGACGCGTCGCCGCCTCCCACACCCGACACACGTCGGCGAGGAAGCCCTCGCCGGCCGGCGCGTCCTCCTCCACGGCCCGGTCACCGGTGTCCCCGTACCAGCCCACCGCCGAGGCGTTCAGCAGCACCCGGGGCCGGTCGGCGGCGGGCAGCCCGGCGATCGTGATCGCCAGCGTCGTGGTGGTGTCCACCCGGCTGGACCGGATGACCCCCCGGTACTCGTTGTTCCACCGGCGGTCGCCAACCCCGGCACCGGCCAGGTTGACCACCGCGTCGGCCCGCGCCACCACCGCCGGATCGAGCTGTGCGGCGGACGGGTTCCACTCCCGCTCGCCGGCGCCGCGCGGGGGGCGGCGGACCAGCCTGGTCACCTCGTGCCCGCCGGCGGTCAGCAGGTCGGCCAGCCGGGTGCCGAGGAAGCCGGACGCGCCGGCCATGAGGATCCGCATGCTCATATCTTCGGGTACGCACGCCGATCCGGATGCGTTGAGCGGATCACACCCCGGATTCGGCCGGCGCCGGACGCAGGTCGGCGAGGAGGCGCTCCACCTCGGCGTACGCGTCGGCGGGGAGCGGACCGCGGGCCAGCGTGCCGATGTTCTCCTCGGCCTGGGCGACGGTCCGACAACCCGGGATCGGGACCGTCCGCGGGCTGCGGGCCAGCAGCCAGCCCAGCGCGCCCTGCGCCAGGGTACGGCCGTCGGCGGTGAGTGCCGCCCGGACCTGCGCCACCCGCTCCGCCCACTGTGGGGTGGGCCGCCCGTCGGTGAACCAGGCCAGCCACTCCGGCGCCCGCCCGCGTACGTCGTCCGCGCCGACCACCCGGGTCGAGCCGGTGAGCAGGCCCATCGCCAGCGGTCCACGGTTGACGCTGGCGAGGTCGAGGCGGTCGCAGACCGCGAGCATCGCGGCGTTGTCCGCCAGCACCGACTGGTCGTGCTGGACGGCCGCGCAGTGCGGGCCGGCCGTCGCGAACGCCGCCGCCGACTCCGGGTTGTCGGTGCTCCAGCCGTACGCCCGGATCTTGCCCTGGGTGACCAGGCCCTCCAGGGTGTCGACCAGGTCGAGCGCGGCGGACACCGGCAGCTCGTTGATGTGCAGTTGGTACAGGTCGACGTGGTCGGTGCCGAGCCGGCGCAGCGACTCCTCCAGGCTCGCCACCGCGTAACCGGGGCTGTGGTCGGTGCCGGTCCACCGGCGGGTCGCCTCGTCCGACCGGTTGCCGAACTTGGTGGCGATCACCGCCCGGTCGCGGCGGCCGGCCAGCGCCCGGCCGAGGATCCGTTCGCTGTGTCCGGCACCGTAGTTGCTGGCCGTGTCGAAGAGCGTCGCGCCGAGGTCGAGCGCGGCGTGGATGGTGCGCACCGACTCGTCGTCGTCGACCTCGCCCCAGCCGAACGGCTGCCCGCCGTCGCCCCACAGTGGACCGCCGATCGCCCAGCAGCCCATGCCGATCGCGCCCACCTCGATACCGCTGCGGCCCAGTGTCCGTGTCATCGTCATGTGGACAGCTTTCAACCTGGAGCGCACTCCAGGTCAAGAGGTACGGTGCCGGACATGTACGCACCCTCCGAGGCGGCCCGCCGCAGCGGCTTCAGCCTGGACACGCTGCGCTACTACGAGAAGATCGGCCTGCTCAGCGTCGGTCGCACGGCCGGCGGCCGGCGCGTCTTCACCGACGACGACCTGGGCTGGCTGGAGCTGTTCCGGTGCCTGCGGGACACCGGGATGCCGATCGCGGAGATGTGCCGGTACGCCGAACTGGCCCGCGCGGGCGAGCACACGGTCGGCGAGCGGCAGGCTCTGCTGGAGCGCCACGCCGAGCGGGTCGAGGAGCAGATGCGCCTGCTCCAGCGCCAGTACGACCACCTCCGCGGGAAGATCCGCTACTACGAGCGGATCGCTGAGGTCGAATCAACACCGACGCCTAGCGCCAGCTCTTGACCGTTTGGTCGACCGCCTCGACCAGCCGCTGCCAGCTGTCCAGACGGGTCACCGGACCGGTTCGGTCCAGCCGGTTCAACAGCTGTCGGCGGTGGTCATCGAACCGGTTCTTGACCCGTTCGCGTCGGCGTCCGCTCTCCTCCGAGGCCGCGAGGCTGCACTCCGTGAGCCGCTGCGGGACGCAACCCCGCGCGCCGATCCAGCTCGTACCCCTCGAACCAGAACCAGCCGGCGTAGGGATGCCGGTCGGTCAGCTCCCGGATCACGCGGACGGTAAGCGGGCGGATGAACTGAGGCGACGCCGCGCGGGTCAGGAGGACGACATCTCCGGCGCGCAGGGGACCGGCGTTCACCAGCGGCCGCCGTTCGCGCGGAACTGCTGCCCCGGGGTCAGCGTCCCCGCGCGGCCGGGTTGGACGGTCGGGATCGGTCGGGTCGGCGCGAACAGGGCGGCCGGCAGGTTCGCGTCCCGGACGGGCGGAAAGCCTCGCAGCTCAGACCGGCGTGGATCCGAAGACGGCAGCACGTTGGATCTCGCCAGGACGTGTGCCGCAACCGCGTCGGCGTGCGCAAGTGGCCGTGATCCTTGGGCGGGACATCAGTGACCTATGGCCCGATGTCCTGAAGCGACGTGAACCGCAGTGGCTGCGTGAATGGGTGGACTGGGAACGGGAGACGGTCGCGCTGCGCTGGTTCGAGCACACATGGATACCCGGGCTGCTTCAGACCGAGGCGTATGCACGGGCGACGCTCGCCGGGGAGGCACTCACTTCGGCCGAGGTTGACGAACTGGTCGCTTCTCGTATCGAGCGCCAGGCCATCCTGCGGCGGGAGCGTCCACCCCTGCTGACTGCCGTCATCTTCGAAGGTGTGCTCTACCAGTCGGCGTACGGCGACCGGGCCCTGATGCGTGAGCAGACTGAGCACCTTGCACAGTGCGCGGCTCTGCCGGCGGTTCAGGTGCACATCGTGCCGAAGGACGTTGGCATGTACCCGGGACTCGGTGGGGGTTCATCCTCGCCGAGCTACCAGACGGCGAGCATGTCGCGCACGTCGACAGCCAGGCCCCCGCGCAGATCCTCAAGCAGCCGGCGGACGTTGCTACGCTGAGTCGTAGGTGGGAACGCATCAGGGGCGAAGCCCTCTCCCGGACGCAATCGTTGGACCTGATCAGGGAAGCGGCAGCATCATGGACATGACCGGTGCGCGGTGGCGCAAGAGCACGAAGAGCGGCAACAACGGTGGCTCGTGCGTCGAGGTCGCCGACAATATCCCTGGCGTGGTCGGCATTCGGGACTCGAAGGACCCGGCCGGCCCGGCGCTGGTCTTCACGCCGGCCGCCTGGCGCGCGTTCGTCACCCGTATCGCCGAGCACGGCTGACAGACCGCAGACACACGAAAGCGCTCGCCCTGAGGTTGGGGCGAGCGCTTTCGTGTGCGGACGACGCTTGGGTCACCCCGCCAGAAGGCGTCTCAGAGGCGGTCGATCCTGCTCTTCAACTCACCAGTGACTACGTAGGAGCGGCCGACCGTGTAACGACATCTGGGCGATATTCCTGTCAGTCATGAATATGCCGCTCAGGCATACTGCTCGTCGGCGACATCACCTCCGCCGTGCGACACGCCAGGGCGACGGCGCGGTGCTCGGATGATGGCGAGCGGGTCCCGGCGGGGCGCCTCGACCGGCACGTCATCATCGGTTCGCCGGTGAGGGCGGCGTGGCTGAGGGGCTGGCGGCGATGCGGGACAGCACCGGGGCGAGCGGGTCGAGCGCGTCGCGGCGTACCACGAAGCGGGTGACGCCCCAGCGGCGCCGGTGCCCGGCGACCGCCGCCACGATCTCGTCCTCGGTGCCGATGAGCACGAACGGGGTGGCCAGCAGCTCCTGCACGGTCAGACCGACCTCGGCGGCCGTGGGTGCGGCGGCGGCCTCCGCGTCGTCGGTGACCGCGACCCGCTGCACCAGCGCCTCCAGCTCCGGTGGCGTGGCACGGCCCGCCGCGCCGGCCGCGACCTGGGCCAGTTGCGTCTCGATGTCGGCCTCCCGCCAGCGCACCGCGTGCGCGTAGCCGTCCGGCAGGGTACGGCCGAGCCCGGCGAGCCCCACCACGTCGGCGTGCGCGCCGGCCCAGCGCAGCAGGCGCGAGTTGGCGGTGCCGATGGTGAGCGGGATCCGGGCCCGCACCGGCCGGGGCTTCGCCAGCCGGGCCGACCGCACGACCAGGTCGGGGGTGTCGACGTCGACCTGCTCGCCGTCGAGCAGCGCGCGCACCGCCTCGGCGACCGCCACGCAGCGGCGGACCCGACCGGCGACGTCGGGGCGTTCGCGGCCCACGGCACGCCACTCGGCCGGCGTGTGCCCGGCGCCGAGCCCGAGCCGGGCCCGCCCGCCGGAGACCAGGTCGAGCGTCGCCACGTCACCGGCGAGCAGGGCCGGCTCGCGGACGCCCGCGTTCGACACGTACGACCCGAGCCCGAGCGTGGTGGTGACCGGCGTCGCGGCGGCCAGCGCGACGAACGGCGACGCCACCGCACCGGGATGGTCGGCTGCGAGCAGGGCGTCGTAGCCGGCCGCCTCCGCCCGTCGGGCGAGCGCGAGCCAGTCGGCGGCATCGGTGGGGGAGGCCTGCAGGCTGAACGTGGTCACCGGACCACCCTGCCCGGCCGGGCGTGCGTCCGGCGAGCCTCGGCGGCCCGGTTCTGCCAACGGCAGACGCCGCCCCCTGCCGGTCAGGGGCGCCGGACCGCCTGGACGGTCACGAGATCGTCCAAGCCGACGAAGTCCGCCGGGTTGGTCGTGTAGAGGGGCAGTCCATTGGCGTACGCGATCGAGGCGATCATCAGATCGGCCAGGCGCCGCCGGGTGGTCCGCCCGGCAGCCAGGACAGCGCTAGTGATCATGCCGAAGGCGCGTGCCGCCTCGGCGTCGAAGGGTAGTGGTTCGAAGGTGGCCTCGGCGTGCTGGAGGAGGCTCATCCGGCGCGCTCGCTCGGTGCGGTCGTCGGCGTGGTGGGGGCCGGCGGACAGTTCAGCGAGGGTGACTGCCGAAATGACCAGCTCGTCGGGCAACTCATCAGGGTCAAGAGCACTAAGGAGGATCACGATGTTGGTGTCGATGAGGCCGCGACTCGCCGCGTCACCACTCACGGCTGAACGGGTCCTGGTCGGCGGCCGAGTCGATGTCCTCGCGGAACCGGTCGGTGTCGAGAACCGGTGCGGCGGCGAACGCCGCCATGACCTCTGCTCGCGGGACGAAGGTGCGCCGGCGGAGGGGGATGAGCTTGCCGATGGGTGTGCCGTTACGGGTGATCAGGTACGACTCGCCCTGCTCGACCCCGCGCATGATGGCACCCGAGTCGTTGCGCAGTTCGCGTTGGGTGATTTCTCGATGAGCACGCTCGGCCATGGCTTGATGCTAGTCCAAGGTGCTACAAGGTGCTACGACCTGAACGGGGTTACGTCGACGGCTCGTCGGGGGCGGGTTCGTGCCAGCGGGCCCGCCAGGCGGCCTCGTGCGCCTCGTGCGTGGTGCGCTCCTCCAGCACGGTGGAGTTCAGCGCGTCCCGGGCCTCGGTGAAGAGCACCACCTCGACCGCGACCAGACCGACGCAGATCGCGGTCAGCAGGGTGAGCGCCGCGAGCCCGGGCAGGCGGGAGGCGATCGGGATGCTCGCCGCGAGCGTCAGCACCGCCCCGACCCGGGTCCACGACAACGTGTGCAGCGTCCGGAGCTGGAACAGCATGTTCGACAGCAGGTAGCAGATGACCCCGCCGAAGAGCAGCGGCACGCCCAGGTCGTGGGCCGGCTCCATGACCGAGCTCAGCGGGTCGGCGATCTCGTGCACGATCTCCTCGGCGCCCAACGCGAACAGGATGATGCCGGCGATCATCGGCAGGTAGAGGTACGCGTACGCGTCGCGGGCCATCGCCACCCGGGGGCCGTCCTTGGCAGCGTGCAGGGCGATCCGGGCGGCCGGGCCGATCATGTCGTAGTGGGCCCACCAGAGAGCGGCGGTGAAGACGATGCCGAGCACGGCCGCCGCGACGGCGGGCCAGGTCGGCGGCTGGCCGAGCAGGTTGCTGCCCACGCCGACGGAGATGACCGACTCGCCCAGCGCGATGATCAGGATGAGGTCGTAGCGCTCCGTCCAGTGCTCGGCCGACGTGACGCCCCAGCCCCAGGTGCCGACGAGGATGCCGGTCGCGTACTGGAGGATCACCACGGTCAGCCACAGCCCGTCCCGGGTCAGCATGGCCGCGCCCGAATCCTCGATCACCGACGGCACCATGGCGGCGGCGATCAGCAGCGCGGTGCTGAACACCACCTCCGGGGCGAAGCGGTACAGCTGCCGCCGTTCGTCCGGGCTGTCGCGCGTGACGTGCCAGAAGAGCAGGAAGTGCACGACCCGGATCACGATGTAGCTGAGCGCGACCACCACCGGCCCGGCGGCGCCCTCCCGGGGATCGCCGAACGCCTGGGGGAGGGCGAGCGCGAAGCAGAACAGCGCGGCCATCCCGATCACCATCAGCACCGGCACGAAGCCCACGCCGAGCCGTACGCGGGTGGCGACCACGCTGTGGATCACCCAGGCCCACCAGAGCACGGCCAGCACGAGCATGGCGTGCAGCAGCGTCTGGGCGGTGATGTGGGCCGCCGTGGCCCGGGTGATGATGAAGAAGGAGAAGACGAAGACCAGGTCGAAGAAGACCTCGAACCGGTCCACCCGGGCGCCGGGGGCGATCGCCATGGCGGGCCCCAGCCGCCCGCGTAAGCCCTTCCCGCCCACCCGACCACTGTCCCAGCGCCCGGCGGCGCGCGGGCCGGAATCGGTTCAGCCGGCAACGACGGAGGGCTCCCCGGTGATCCGGGGAGCCTCCGTCGGCGGACCGGGTGTTACAGGCCGAGCTCGGCCTCGAAGTTGCCGGCCTCCAGCCGCTCCTTGACCGCGACCAGGAAGCGGGCGGCGTCGGCGCCGTCGATCAGCCGGTGGTCGTACGACATGGCCAGGTAGACCATGTGGCGGACCGCGACGACCTCGCCCAGATCCGGGTCGTTCACCACGACCGGACGCTTGACCACGGCACCCGTGCCGAGCATCGCCGACTGCGGCGACGGGATGATCGGGGTGTCGAAGAGCGCGCCCCGGCTGCCCGTGTTGGTCAGCGTGAAGGTCGCGCCGGCGATCTCGTCCGGGCTGATCTTGTTGGTCCGGGTGCGCTCGGCCAGGTCGGCGACCCGCTTGGCGATGCCGCCCAGGTTGAGGTCACCGGCGTTGTGGATGACCGGCACCAGGAGGCCGCGCTCGGTGTCCACGGCGATGCCGAGGTTCTCCGCGTCCGGGTAGGTGATCGTCCCGGCCGCCAGATCCATCCGGGCGTTGACGATCGGGTACGTCTGCAGCGCCTCGATCGCGGCCAGGGCGAAGAACGGCAGGTAGGACAGCTTCACGCCGTGCCGCTGCTGGAAGGACTCCTTCGCCTGCGCCCGCAGCTTGGCGATCTTGGTGACGTCCACCTCGACCACCGTGGTGAGCTGCGCCATCTCGTGCAGCGACTCGTGCATCCGCTTGGCGATGGCCGCGCGGATCCGGGGCAGCTTCTCGGTGGTGCCGCGCTTGGCGCTCGGCGTCGGCTTGGCGGCCGGCTTCGCCGGAGCGGTCGGGGCGGCGGCGGGCTGCGCGGCCGGCGCCGGCGCGGCCTTGGCCGCCCGGGCCTGCTCCGCCGCCGCCAGCACGTCCTGCTTGCGGATCCGGCCACCCACCCCGGTGCCGTTGACCGTGGACAGGTCCACGCCGTGCTCACCGGCGAGCTTGCGGACCAGCGGGGTCACGTACCCGGCGGCCTCCTCCGCGCCCGGCGTCGACGGCCGCTGCTGCGGCGCGGGGGACGGCGGGGTGGCCGCCTGCTCGGCCTTGGCCGGCTCGGCGGCGACCTCGGCCTCGGCGGCCGGTTCGTTGTACGACACGCCCGGGGTCGGCTCGGTGACCTGCGGCTCGGGCTTCGGCTCCGGCTTGGGCGCCGGGGCCGCCGCCTTGGGCTCGGGCTTCGGCTCCGGCTTCGGCTCCGGCTTCGCCTCGGCCGGGGCGGCACCGGCCGCGCCGACGATCGCCAGCGTCGCGCCGACCTCCGCCGTCTCGTCCTCGGCGACGGTGATCTCCAGGACCGTTCCGGCCACCGGCGACGGGATCTCGGTGTCCACCTTGTCGGTGGAGACCTCCAGCAGCGGCTCGTCCACCTCGACGGTGTCGCCGACCTGCTTGAGCCAGCGGGTGACCGTACCCTCGGTGACGCTCTCGCCGAGGGCCGGCATCTTCACCGGGGTGCCCTCGCCCGACGGCGCCGGGGCGGCCTGCGACTGGGCCGGCTCCTCGACGGCCGGCTGCTCCGCCTCGGCCTGCGGCTCCGCGGCGGCCTCGGCCGCCTGCTCGGCCGGCGCGGCCTCCTGCTGCTGCGGCGCGGCCTCGCCACCGCCACCGCCCTCACCGTCGATCACGGCCAGCTCGCTGCCGACCTCGGCGGTCTCGTCCTCGCCGACCACGATCCGGGTCAGCACGCCGGCCGCGGGGGACGGGATCTCGGTGTCCACCTTGTCGGTCGACACCTCGAGCAGCGGCTCGTCGACCTCGACGGTGTCGCCCTCCTGCTTGAGCCAGCGCGTGACGGTGCCCTCGGTGACGCTCTCGCCGAGGCGGGGCATGGTGACCGATACCGGCATGTTCTCCAGACTCCTTCGGTTCCCCTGGTGGGATCGTCGCCCGTCGCCGGACGCCGCGGTTGTCGTGTCAGGCGTGCGCGTGCAGCGGCTTGCCGGCCAGGGCCAGGTGCGCCTCGCCCAGTGCCTCGTTCTGCGTCGGGTGGGCGTGCACGAGCTGCGCCACCTCGGCCGGGTACGCCTCCCAGTTGTAGATGAGCTGGGCCTCGCCGATCAGCTCGCCGACCCGGGCGCCCACCATGTGCACGCCGACGACCGGCCCGTCCTCGACCCGCACCAGCTTCACGAAGCCGGCGGTCTTGAGGATCTGGCTCTTGCCGTTGCCGCCCAGGTTGTAGTTGTACGACTTGACCTTGTCGGCGCCGTACTGCTCCTTCGCCTTCGCCTCGGTCAGGCCGACCGACGCCAGCTCCGGGTCCGAGTAGGTGACCCGGGGGATGCCGGCCTCGTCGATGACCGCCGGGTTCAGGCCGGCGATCTCCTCGGCGACGAAGATGCCCTGCTGGAAGCCGCGGTGCGCGAGCTGGAGGCCGGGCACGATGTCGCCGACGGCGTAGACGTTCGGCACGCTGGTGCGCAGCCGCTCGTCCGCCAGCACGTAGCCCCGGTCCATCTTCACGCCCTGCTCCTCGTACCCGAGGTTGGCGGTGTTGGGCCCGCGGCCGACCGCGACCAGGAGCAGCTCCGCCTCGACCGTCTCGCCGCCGGCGATGGTCACCTTGACGCCGTTGCCGGTCTTCTCGACCTTCTCGAAGGGCTTGCCGACCTTGAAGTTGATCTTCCGCTTGCGGAAGGCCCGCTCCAGCGCCTTCGACGACTCCTCGTCCTCGGTGGCGACCAGCCGCGGCAGCGCCTCGATGATCGTGACGTCCACCCCGAACGACTTCCAGACGCTGGCGAACTCGACGCCGATCACACCGCCGCCGAGCACGATCGCCGACGACGGGACCCGGTCGAGCACCAGGGCGTGGTCGCTGGTGATGATCCGCTCACCGTCGACGTCCAGGCCGGGCAGGGTCTTCGCGTACGAGCCGGAGGCCAGGACGACGTTGCGGCCGGTGTAGCGCTTGCCGTCGACCTCGACGGTGTTCGGCGCGACCAGCTTGCCGGCCCCGGCCACGAAGGTGATGTTCTTCGCGCCGCCGACCAGACCCTGCAGGCCCTTGTACAGCCGGGCGACCACGCCGTCCTTGTACGAGTTGACCGCCGCCATGTCGATGCCGACCAGCTCGGCCTTGACACCGAACTGCTCCGACTCGCGGGTCTGGTCGGCGATCTCGGCCGCGTGCAGCAGCGCCTTGGTGGGGATGCAGCCGTTGTGCAGGCAGGTGCCGCCGAGCTTGCCCTTCTCGACCAGCGCGACGGAGAGATCCAGCTGGGCGGCGCGCAGCGCCGCCGCGTAGCCGCCGCTGCCACCTCCGAGGATGACGATGTCGAAGGTCTCGTTCGGCTCGCTCACGTCCAACTCCCAGGTCGCGTCGCTGCATTCGGGGGGTCACGGCGGGGTATTGCGGACACACCCCACCTCGGTCATCTTGTCACCACTGCGCCCAGTGCGCGTAACGAGGTGCCCAACGACACGTCCGTGACACGTACCCTTGGCACGGGCTTCGATGACGAGGGTTTGGGGGAGACGGCCGGTGGGACTGTTCCGACGACGGAAGAAGGCGCGTCCGGTGAGCCTGGACCGCGCGGCCGACCGTGCCGATCTGGAGCACCTCGAGAACTTCGTCCGCACCCGACGCGGCGTCGAGGCGTACATCGAGCCGCGGACGACCGTCACCGAGACCACGGTCATGCTGATCGCCGGCGACGGTGAGTGGACCCGCCGCCGGATCGACGGCCCGGACGGCGCGCGGCGCTTCGCGTTCCGGCTGGGCATTCCGGTGTACGACGTGCGCCTGATGGGCTACCCGCAGCGGATGCGCGACTACAACGAGCGCCGCAAGCGCCGCCCCGAGCTGTTCTGACCCGCCCGACGTCGCCCCGGCGGCGACAACGTCGGGGAACCTGCCGCCTCCACGGGCGGTGCGGCGACAACTTCCCCGAAGCTGCGCGGATCATGAACCGCGCGGAGACGCGAGGGGGCGGCCCCGGACGGGCCGCCCCCGCTCGCGTTCGACTCAGCCGTTGGCGGCGACGTCCTCGATCAGGTGCAGCAGGGTGCGGACCGGGACGCCGGTGCCGCCCTTGGTCCAGTAGCCGGTCGCCTCGCCGGAGTGGTAGCTGGGGCCGGCGATGTCGATGTGTGCCCAGGCGACCTCGGCGGTGACGAACTCGCGCAGGAACGTGCCGCCCTGGAGCATGTGGCCCGCCCGGTCCATGCCGGCGTTCACCTGGGAGATGTCCGCGACGTCGGAGTCCATGCCCTTGCGCACGTCGTCCGGCAGCGGCATCGGCCAGGCCGGCTCGCCGACCGCGTCGCCGGCGTCGCGCACCCGCTCGCACAGCTCCGGCGTGCCCATCACGCCGGCCACCCGCTTGCCCAGCGAGACGACCTGGCCGCCGGTCAGGGTGGAGGTCTCGAGGAGGTAGTCGCAGCCGTCGGCGCAGGCGCGGGCGATCGCGTCGGCGAGGATCATCCGCCCCTCGGCGTCGGTGTTGAGCACCTCGACGCGCTTGCCGTCGAACATCGTGATCACGTCACCGGGCCGGTACGACGTGCCGGACGGCATGTTCTCGGCCATCGGCACGTACGCGGTCACCGACACGTCGGGCTTGAGCGCGGCGACCGCGAGCATGGCGGAGGCGACCGCGGCGGCGCCGGCCATGTCGGACTTCATCTCCCACATGCCCTGGGCCGGCTTGATCGAGATGCCGCCGGTGTCGAAGGTGATGCCCTTGCCGACCAGCGCCACCCGCTTGCCGGCGCCGCCGCCGGCCGGGGTGTAGCTGATCCGCACCAGCCGCGGCGGGGCCTCCGAGCCCTGACCGACCGCGACGATGCCGCCGTAGCCGCCCTCGCGCAGGGCGGTCTCGTCCAGCACCTCCACCTCGAGGCCGGCCTCGCGGGCGGCGGCGGCCACGGCGTCGGCGAAGGCCGGCGGGCGCAGGTCGTTCGGGGCGGTGTTCACCCAGTCGCGGGTGCGGCGCACCGCGTCGGTCACCGTCCGCGCCCGGGCGACCTCGGCGGTGGCCACCGCGTCGCCCGCGTCCGGCACCGCCACCAGCACCTCGGCGACCGGCTCCCGCCGGGCCGGCTGCGGGCGGGTCTTGTAGCCGGCGAACCGGTAGCCGCCGAGCAGGGCGCCCTCGGCCACCGCGCGCAGCGCCGCCGGCGCGTCGGCGTCGTCCGGCAGCGGCAGGGCCAGCGCGACCCGGGCGGCGCCCGCCAGGGCCCGCACGGCCGCGCCCGCCGCCCGGCGCAGCGTCTCGGGGGCGGGAGCCGCGCCGCTCGGCTCCGGACCGAGCCCGACGGCGGCGATCACCGGAGCGGTCACCGTGCCGAGCGTGGCGAGCTTGATCACCTCGCCGGGGCCGCCGGTCGCGCCGAGCAGCGCCAGCGTCTCGGTCAGCTTTCCGTCGAACGCCGCGGCGATGCTCTCGGCGCCGCTGGCCAGCAGCAGGGCGGCGGCGGGGCCGCCGGCGGCCGCCTGCTCACCGGTCTGGCTGTGCACGCCGATGACGATCGCGTCGACGGCGAGCTCGGCGGGGTCGGTGTCGACGAGGCTGAGGTTGGTGCTGGGCGATGTCACTGAAGCTACTCCGGGCGGGCCGGGCCGGTCGCGTCGTCGCGTACCGGCGATGAAGGTCTCCGGCGGACCGTACCCGCCGGAGGTCAGGGCTGTCCCGCCGACAGCACCGGCGGTCCCGCCGATGCTAACCAGCGCCCCCAGCACCGGTAAGTTCCCACCCATGACCGACGTGACCTCCGGCCCCGCCGAGACCCGGCTGCGCCGTTCCCCGCTGCACGACCGGCACGCCGCCGCCGGCGCCAAGTTCGCCCCGTTCGGCGGGTGGGAGATGCCCCTGGAGTACGCCGGCGGCGGGGTGCTGAAGGAGCACACCGCGGTCCGCACCTCGGTCGGCGTCTTCGACGTGTCCCACCTCGGCAAGGCCCGGGTGACCGGCCCCGGCGCGGCGGACTTCGTCAACGCCTGCCTGAGCAACGACCTGGACCGGATCGGCCCCGGGCGGGCCCAGTACACGCTCTGCTGTGACGACGCCACCGGTGGCGTGGTGGACGACATCATCGCCTACCGGTACGCCGACGACCACATCTTCCTCGTCCCGAACGCCGCGAACACCGCCGAGGTGGTCCGCCGGCTGCGCGCCGCCGCGCCGTCGTCGGTCACGGTCACCGACGAGCACGAGGCGTACGCCGTCCTCGCCGTGCAGGGTCCCCGTTCGGCGGAGCTGCTCGGCGAGCTGGGCCTGGGCACCGGGCACGACTACATGAGCTTCTCGGAGGGCTCGGTCGCCGGGGCCGGCCTGACCGTCTGCCGCACCGGCTACACCGGGGAGCTGGGGTACGAGCTGGTGGTGCCGGCGGGGGAGGCGGTCGCCGTGTGGGACGCGCTCTTCGCCGCCGGTGCGGCGTACGAGCTGCGGGCCTGCGGCCTGGCCGCCCGGGACACGCTGCGCACCGAGATGGGTTACCCGCTGCACGGGCAGGACCTGTCACCGGACATCACCCCGGTGCAGGCCCGCTCGGGCTGGGCGGTCGGCTGGGACAAGCCGGCGTTCTGGGGGCGTGCCGCACTGCTCGCGGAGAAGGCCGCCGGCCCCCGGCGTACGCTGCGCGGCCTGGTGGCCGTCGACCGCGCCATTCCCCGTCCCGGCATGGCCGTCTACTCGGATGACGAGCGGGTCGGCACCGTCACCAGCGGCACCTTCAGCCCGACGCTGAAGCAGGGCATCGCCCTGGCCCTGGTCGACACCGCCCCCGGCCTGGCCGACGGCACGGAGGTCGCGGTCGACATCCGCGGCCGCCGCGCCGGCATGCGCCTGACCCGCCCCCCGTTCGTCAAGCCCTCGGTCCGCTGACCCTGGTTGATCACGAAGCTGCGGCGCTCCGCACCGCCGGGTCAGAGCGGTGGGGCGGGGCGCTCGCCGGCGTCCAGGACGGCCTGGGTCCAACCGCCCTCGATGACGCCGGTGCCGTCCAGCACCGCCCAGTCGACGACGTCGGTCGCCTCGACCACCACCGGGGAACCGATGCGGACGGTCGGGTCGGAGTTCGCGTCGCTGGCGCTGGCGCCCTCGATCCGCTCCGGGACGTCCCACGACGTGACGCCGGCCCAGACGTACTCGGGGCCGTCGTCGCCGGACAGCCCGTACTTCACCACCAGCTGCGTCTCCGGCGGCAGCTGGCCGGCGAGGAACCGGGCGCGGATGTCGCCCAGCGAGGCGCGGGCGGTGGCGACCGCGCGGCTCATCGCGTCGCCCGAGCGGGCGTACCGCACGTCCGGCTGGATGCCGCTGAACAGCGTCGCGCACGCGGCGGCGTAGTAGCGGCCGTCCGACCCCGGGTAGCCGGCCGGCGGGCGCAGGCTGAGGAACGAGTCGGCCTCCGGGTCGGTCGCCGGGTCCAGCTCCAGCCGCAGCAACACCGGCGCGGTCGCCCCGTGCTGCTCCGGATTGCCGTAGGCCACCGCGATGTCGTGCCCGGTGACCGTCGCCAGCACCGGCAGCTGCACGAACGCGGGCACCTCCTCGCCGGCCAGGCCGTCGGTCCAGTCCCGCAGCAGTCGCCGCGCCGCGCCGGTCAGCACCGCGCCCCAGGCCCGGGTCAGGTGGTCCGGCACGCCCTGCGTCTGCAGCTCCAGCAGCCCGAAGCGGCGCAGCCCTTTGGTGGTGAACCACAGCCCGTCGGCGTCGGACGAGTAGGGCACCAGCACCCAGTCGACCAGCCGGATCCGCCCCTCGGCGTCGGGCAGCGAGCGCAGCGCGGTCGCCGGGTCGAGGAACTGGAGTCCGAAGACGTCCACCACGTCACCGCCGACCGTGTCGGCGACCGCCGCGGCCACCGCCCGGGCCGCCCACTCGTGCGCCGGCGGCCACCCGGGCCGGTACTCGGCCTGTACCACCACCAGATGGGTCGCCGCCGCCAACCGGGCCAGCTGCGCCTCGGTCGCGCCGAACGCGGTGAGCAGATCCGGCGGCAGCTCCGGGAACTCGTGGATCGGCCGGGTGTCCACGCTCATCAAGGGGCTGTCCAGCATCTGCCGGGCGAGCCCGTGCACCGAACCGGCGAGCCGCCCGGTGAGCCGCTCCACCGCGGTCTTCGTGCTCACCACCGGCAGCCCGGCCATCGGCACCAGGTAGGTCGCGCTCAACGACTCCGGGACCGGTACGGGCAGGAAGTCGTCCGTGATGAGCATGGGGTTCCCCCGGGGTGGCCGTGCCGGTGCTGTCGCCCCGAACGCTACCCGCCGGGCCGGGCGGAACTCAGCCGGACAACACCAGTCCCAGGTAGACCAGCGTGGTGACCAGCTCGACGGTCGCGCCGAGCACGTCGCCGGTCACGCCGCCGAGCCGGCGTACCACGTGTCGCAGCAGCCCCACCGCGACGGCGAGCGCGGCGGCGACGGCGAGCGGCCCCTGCCACGGGCGACCCGGCACGGCCGCGACCGCCACCAGCGCGACGGCGGCCGTGCCGGCGGCCAGCGCGAGCGGCCCGACGGTGCCGGCGACCAGCGCGCCCAGCCCGTCCGGCCGGGCCGCGGGCACGCCGCGCCGGCAGGCCACCGCCACCCCGAGCCGGCCCGCGGCGGACGCGGCCACAACCGCCGCGAGCGCCGCCGGCGCCGACCGGCCGGCCAGCTCCGCGAGGGCCGCTGCCTGCACCAGGAGTACGACCACCAGCGCGACCACCCCGAACGGGCCGACGTCGGGCTTCTTCATGATCTCCAGCGCGGCCGGGCCCCGCCGGTACGACCCGAGCGCGTCCACGGTGTCGGCCAGCCCGTCGAGGTGCAGTCCCCGGGTCAGCAGCGCGCCGGCGGCGACCGTGACGCCGGCCGCCACCAGCGGCGGCGCGAGCGCGCCGGTGAGCAGCAGCACCCCGCCGAGGACGGCCCCGAGCAACGCCCCGACGGCCGGCGCGAGCGCCATCGCGGTGCCCGCCACCGTCCGGTCGATCCGGCCGGCGGGCACCGGCAGCGTGGTGAACGTGGTCAGCGCGAGCCGGGCCCCGGCGGCGAGCCGCCCCTCAGCCGGCACGCCGGCCGGACGGGTCCAGCGGGGCGGACTCCGGTTCGGTGGTGGTCGGGCCCGGGCCGACCGGCTCGGGTTCCCGGAAGTCCGGTTCGGTGGTGGTCGGGCCCGGGCCGGCCGGCTCGGGCTCGCGGAAGTCCGGTTCGGTGGTGGTCGGGCCGGGACCGGCCGGCTCGGGCTCGCGGAAGTCCGGCTGCGGCTCGTCGGCCGGCTCGTCCGGGACCGGGCCGCCCAGGTGCGGGTGCGTCGGCAGCGCCGCCGCCAGCCCCAGCACCGAGCGCAGCAGCGGCAGCGCCACCAGCGCGTTCGCGCCCTCGCCCAGGTCCAGGCGGAGGTCGAGCAGCGGGGTCAGGCCGAGCACGTCGGCCGCCAACGTCACGGCCGGGTGCCCGCCGTGGTCGGCGAGCAGGCACCAGTGCCGGGCCTGCCCGGCCAGGTCCCGGCTGACCAGGCCGGCGGCCACCCCGACCGGTCCGTCCAGCAGCACCGGCAGTCGCCGCGCGGTCGCGCCGAGCAGCACACCGGTCGCCACCGCGACGTCCCCGCCGCCCAACTCGGCCAGGATGTCCTTGGCGCCCCGGGACGAGTGGCGGCTGCGGTGCAGCGCGTCCCGGACGGCCGCGCAGCGGACCATCCAGGCGGCGTCGTCGTACTCGCCCGAATCGCTCAGCACCCGACCGAGCACCGCGGGCGGCTCGGCGCCGGCCGTGGCGGCGAGCACCGCCGCGGCGGCGGCGTCGGTGCCGGCGCCGCACGCGCCGAGTACCAGCAGGCGTACGCCGGCGTCGGCGGCCTGCTCGGCGAGCCGCCAGCCGTGGCGCAGCGCCGACTCGACCTCGTCCAGGGTCAGCGCCGGCTCGACCTCGATCGGTCGGGCGGGCGGCGCATCGACGACCTGCAGGCTCGCCCCGGCCTCGGCGGCGAGCCGGGCCAGCGCGCCCCGGCCGGCCCGCGCCTCGCGGGCGCGGCGCGCGGAGTCACCGGGGACGGTGCCGGCGGCGGCGCCGCCCGCGTGGTCGCCGTGCACGAGCAGCACCCGGACCGTGTCCCACGGGGCGGGCGTGGGGGTGCCCTGGGTGCCGGCGGCGAACCCGACCACGCGGTCGAGCACGCCGAACCCGGCGCCGGGCACGTCCAGGGTGGCCAGCCGGTCGACGGCCTGCGGGCCCGCGTACTCGTCGGGCATGGGCAGCTCCATGCCCGGCTGGATGACCAGGCCGGTCGCCACCATCGGCAGGGCCATCGTCGGCGCCGACCAGGGAGTGCGCCCGTCCTCGTCCGGCTCGGCGGTCGGGACGGGGACGGTCGGCGTCAGCACCTCCGGCAGTGCCTCCGGCTCCCCGGCGGGCGCAGCGGTCGGCGCCGCGGCAACGTCCGGGGTGGCCCGCGCGGGTACGGTGCCCGGGCGGGCCGGCGGTGCGGGCTTGAGCCAGGCCGGCTGACCGGCGACCACCAGGACCACGGCATCGGCGGCGTCGGCCACCGCGCGGTTGGCCGCGCCGAGCGCGTCGGTGAAGGCCCGCCCGAGCGGGGTGGTGGGGACCGGGGAGAGCCCGACCTCGGGGCTCACCACCACCAGCCGGGCCGGGCAGGAGCGGACGGCGTCGGCCAGCTCGGCGATGGTGGCCGTGTCGTCGGCGGGCTGGTGGGCCGGGTCGAGCAGGACGGTCACCCAGCCACCCAGGTCGTCGACGAGCAGCGTCTCGTGCGGCTCCGCGGCGGCGAGCACGTCCGCCAGCCGGCGCGGGTCCGCGGCGGTCTCCTCCGTGGTCCACGACTCCGGGCGGCGGGCGCGGTGGGCCGCCAGGCGGGCCGCCCACTCCTCGTCGTCGGCGCCGGCATCGGTCGCGGTGGCCACGTACCGGACCGCCGGCGCGTCGGCGACCAGGGACTCGGCGAACTCGGACTTGCCGGACCGGATACCGCCGAGCACCAGGACCGTGTTCCACCCGTCAACGGACATGCCCGTACCTTAAAGCCGCCCGGCGTCCGGTCGCCTCCCGCCCCGCGCCGGCGCGGCCGCCGGGCGGACCTCAGCCGCAGTGCTCGAAGCCGCTGCCGTAGCTGGCGCCGCCGGTCGACCCGCCCCACTTGACGCACACCCCGGCGGCCTTGGCGCGAACCGGTCCGGCGTAGTACGCGAACGACCCGCTGTCGGTGTCGCGGCGCCCGCCCTGGACCTCCAGCCAGGCGGAGGTGGCGGTCGCCGTGCCCACGGCGGTCTCCTTCATGGTCACCACGCAGTTGGTGCCGGCACCGTCGTGGTACAGCAGGTAGACCCGACCCCGCCGGACGCCGCCGGAGGTCAGCGCCGCCGAGTCGATCACCCGGTAGCCGCTGCCGCACGCCTCGACCGGCGTGTACGGGTTGGGCTTGGCGGGTGCCCCGGTGGTGGCCGTCGGGCGGGGAGTCGACCGGCCCCCGGTGCTGCTGGCTCCCGGCTCCGGTGCCCCGGTTGCCGGTACGCCCCCGGCGGGGGCGCCGCCACCCGGGGAGCGCCTCGCCGTGGGGGCCGTCGAGGGCTGGCCGGCGGTCGGTGCCGTCTCGGTCGCCGGGGTGGCTCCGGGCGTCGCCTCGGCGGTGGCCGGGACGCCGCCGGCGGCGCCGGGAGCGGCCGGGTCGCCGGAGAGCAGCGCGGTGGCGGCGACGGCCCCGGCGACCACGACGGACACGGCGGCGGCGCCGACGAGTGCGGCCCGCCGGACCGGCCGACGGCCGGTGGGCTCCTCCAGCGTGGGCGACGTCGGGGTCTCCCGGTACGGGGCAGGCCGCCCGGTCGGGGCGGCGGCACCGGGCGGCCCGAGGTAGCCGTGGGGCGTGGCGGGATCCGGGCCGGTGCCCGCCGGTGCGGCGGCCGGGCCGGCGGTCGGTGGTGCGGCGGCCGGGCCGGCCGTCATCGGGTCGGCCGGGTGCGGGCCGGGCGTGGCCGGTGGCGGGGGCGGCGCGGCGGCCGGGCCGGGCGTGGCCGGGGGTGCCGCGGCGGGTGTCGGCCCGGCGGGCGGCGCGGGCGGCCCGGCCGGCCCGAACGGCGCGGCCGCCGGGGACGGACCGGTGACCGCCCACGGCGGCCGGGCCGACTCGGGGACCACGGCGAGCGTCGCCTCCCGGGCCTGGTTCGCGGCGTCGGCCAGCGCGGCGGCGTCCGGCCAGCGGTCGCCGGGCCGTTTCGCCATGGCCCGCTCCACCACGGCGACGACCGCGGGTGGCGTCTCCGCCGGCAGCGGCGCGGGCTGTTCCTGCACGTGCCGCAGCGCGACCTGAAGCGGGCTGTCCCCGTCGAACGGCGGCCGCCCGGCGAGGCAGGTGTACGCCACGACGCCGAGCGCGTAGATGTCCGACGCGGCGCCGACCGGCCGGTTGGCGGCCTGCTCGGGAGACATGTACGTGGCGGTGCCGAGCATCATGTCGGCGGCGGTCAGGCCGGCGGTGGTGCCCGAGCGCGCGATGCCGAAGTCGACCAGCACGACCCGGCCGTCCCGCTTCACCAGGAGGTTGCCGGGCTTGACGTCCCGGTGCACGATGCCGGCGGCGTGCGCGCCGTGCAGCGCGTCGGCCGCCTGGGCGACCACCGACATGGTCGACGCCGGGTCGAGCCGCCCGGCCCGCCGCAGCCAGGCGCCGAGGGGCTCGCCGTCGACGTACTCCATCACCAGGTAGTCGACGTGGCTGCCGTCGGCGAGACCGGCCCGGCCGACGTCGTGCACGGCGACCACGCCGGGGTGGCGCAGCGCCGCCAGCATGCGGGCCTCGGCGCGGAAGCGGGTGGTGAAGTCCGGGTCCTCGGTCAGCGCGGGCAGCAGCACCTTCACCGCCACCTCGCGCTCCAGCGCGACGTCCGTGCACCGCCACACCGCGCCCATGCCGCCGGTCGCCACCCGCGCTTCCAACCGGTAGCGGTCGCCGAGCAGAACACCTTGAGTCAGCACCCGGCCACGGTACCGGCCCGCACATCGGGGACGATCAAGCCCTCACCCGACGCGCAGCCGTTGTCCGCGGCGCCGACTAGTCTGGCGGGGGATCAGCGGCGAGGGGAGACGCGCACATGGCGTGGAGCTGGCGGTACGAGGGCGCGAACGGCGAGCCGGCGCAGGGGCCGGCGGAGCAGTTCGGCAGCCAGGCGGATGCCGAGTCGTGGATCGGCCAGACCTGGCGGGAGCTCGCGGCGTCCGGCGTCACCTCGGTCGCGCTCGTCGAGGACGACCGCGTGGAGTACCGGATGAGCCTGCTGCCCCCGGCGGAGTGATGGCGGGCGACCGTCCGGGGAGCGGGCCGCTGCTGCTCGGCGTGCCCCGGGCGGCGTTCCGTCCCAGCCCGGTGTTCCTCGCCCTGGTGGCGATCTTCGTGACCAGCGGCGTGCTGACCTGGCGCGGGGTCGGCAATCTCCGGCTCGACGTCTTCCTCTTCGTCGTCTCCGGGTGGCTGGTCTCCCTCTGCCTGCACGAGTACGCGCACGCGATCGTCGCGTTCCGCGCCGGCGACCGCAGCGTCGCCCACCAGGGCTACCTCACGCTCAACCCGCTGAAGTACAGCCACCCGCTGCTGTCCATCGCGCTGCCGGTGCTGGTGGTGCTGCTGGGCGGCATCGGCCTCCCCGGCGGCGCGGTCTGGGTGGACCGGCACGCCATCCCGGGGCGGCTGCGGCACACCCTGGTCAGCCTCGCCGGCCCCGCCACCAACGTGGTGTTCACGCTGCTGCTGGTCCTCGCGGTCCGGCTGTTGGCGCCCGGGGGCGGGACGCTCGAATTCTGGGCCGCGGTGGCGCTGCTCGCCTTCCTCCAGCTCACCGCGAGCCTGCTCAACCTGCTCCCGGTGCCGGGCCTGGACGGCGGCAACATGATCCAGCCGTGGCTCAGCCCGCCGTACCGCCGGATGTACGACCTCTTCGCGCCGTACGGCTTCCTCCTGCTGTTCGCCCTGCTGTGGAGCCCCCGCATCGCCGGCTGGTTCTTCGGCGCGGTCTTCGCGATCGGCGACGCCCTCGGCCTGCCCCGGGGCCTGTACTCCCTCGGCCTGGACCTGGTCCGCTTCTGGCAGGGCTGAGCGGCCTGGCTGGGCGGCCCCCGCCCGGGCCGCGCCCCTCGACGCGCCGATCCGGGGCCCGACGGGCCCCGGATCGACGGGGCAGGGTTACGGACGCTGGGCGGGCGACTCGGTGCGGGACGGGTCCCGCTCGGTGACCGGCTCGACGATCTCGTCGATCGCCTTGAGCAGGTCGGCGTCGAGCTTCACGCCAGCGGCCTTGACGTTGTCGTGCACCTGCTCCGGGCGGGTCGCGCCGACGATCGCCGAGGAGACGTTGGGGTTCTGCAGCACCCAGGCGATCGCGAGCTGGGCCATGCTGAGGTCGGCCTGCTCGGCGAGGGGCTTGAGCCGCTGCACCCGGGTCAGCACCTCGTCGTTCAGCCACTTGGCGATGAAGCCGGCGCCGGACTTCTCGTCGGTGGCCCGGGAACCGGCCGGCGGCGGCTGGCCCGGCAGGTACTTGCCGGAGAGCACGCCCTGCGCCATCGGGGACCAGACGATCTGGCCGACGCCCAGCTCCTCGCTGGTGGGGACGACCTCGGCCTCGATGACCCGCCAGAGCATCGAGTACTGCGGCTGGTTGGAGACCAGCGGGATCCGCAGCTCGCGGGCGAGCTGGTGGGCCTCCCGGATCTGCGCCGCCGTCCACTCCGAGACGCCGATGTAGAGGGCCTTGCCGGAGTGGACGACGTCCGCGAACGCCTCCATCGTCTCCTCCAGCGGTGTGCTGTAGTCGTACCGGTGGGCCTGGTAGAGGTCGACGTAGTCGGTGCGCAGCCGGCGCAGCGAGCCGTTGATCGACTCCATGATGTGCTTGCGGGACAGGCCCCGGTCGTTGCGGCCCGGCCCGGTCGGCCAGTAGACCTTCGTGAACAGCTCGATCCCCTCGCGCCGCTCGCCCTGCAGGGCCCGGCCGAGGACGTCCTCCGCGCGGGTGCCCGCGTACACGTCGGCGGTGTCGAAGGTGGTGATGCCGGCGTCCAGGGCGGCCCGGACGCAGGCGAACGCCGCCTCCTCCTCGACCTGCGAGCCGTGGGTGATCCAGTTGCCGTACGAGATCTCGCTGACCATCAGGCCGGAGCGGCCCAGGTGTCGGAATTCCATGACCCGACCCTAGTCCGGGCGCGGCGGTCCCATCCGGGTCGGTCGGCGCGGGCCGGCGGACCCGGCCGTCAGATCACCGGCACGGTGTCGGTCAGCAGGTGGTCGATCTCGGCGACCACCCCGTCCCGGTCCGGGTGCGTCGGGTCGATCAGCGGTTCACCCCGCCGGTCCAGGGCGCCCCACCGTCCGGAGGCCGTCGCCACCAGGAACGCGACCGGGTGCACCACCACCGCCGCGTGCACCGGCGGCACGACCACCCGCCCGGTGCGGTCCACCACCCCGTACCGGCCGGCGGCGTCCACCACGGCCAGCCCGTCGTCGGTGAAGCCGTCGACGTGCCGGCCGTCGGCGAGCATCGTGGCGAACCCGTGGTAGCGGGTCGGGACCACCAGCCGGCCGGTGCTGTCCACCGCGCCCCAACCCTCCCGGCGGACTGCGGCGACCCCGCGCCGGAACGGCCGTACCTCCGCGAAGCCCGGCGGCACGACCACCTCGCCGCCCGGGTTGATCGCGCACCAGCCGCCCGGCTCGCCCCGGGAGACCCACGCCAGCCCGTCGGAGAACGGGCGGACCGCCAGCCAGCACGGCTCCAGCACGGTGGTACCGGCCAGGTCGACCAGTGACCACCGGTCGTCCCCCGGCCGGCGGACCCAGGCCACCCCCTCCCGGAACGGCTGCGCCTCCGCGTACTCCGCCGCGATCACCAGGTCGCCCTCCGGGTCCGCGTACCCCCAGCGGTCACCGTCGCGTGCCGGCACCGGGGGCCGGTCCGGCTCCAGCACTTCCTCGCGCTTGCGCGGGTACGGCCCGAAGCCGGTCACCGCGGCCCGGTCGGTCACCGCGTCCAGGCTCATCCGGACCCGGGCCAGCAGTTCGGGGTCGGCGGAACCGCGCAGGTCCAGCGCCCGCTCGAAGTGCGCGCAGGCCTCCATCAGGCGGCCCTGGTCGAAGCAGCACCGCCCGGCGTGCTCGTGCAGCGCCGCCCGCAGCCGGTCGGGCAGCTCCGGCGAGTTGGCCTCGGCGAAGAGCCGGTCGGCCTCGGCGTACTCGCCCCGCCAGCGCAGCACGTGCGCCAGCCGGGCCTGGGCCAGGGCGGTCCGGCGCAGTTCGCCGGTCGCCTCCGCGTAGGTGAGGGCGAGCCGGCCGTCCGCCAGGGCGTCGTCGAGGTCCCCGGCGAGCCGGGACACCACCGCGCGCAGGCTGAGCAGGCGGGCGCGGGACCGGTTGTCGATGGCCGTGCCGAGCTTCTCGGTGAGGCGGCGCCGGATCGCCAGGAACTCCTCGGGATCCGTGCTGATCTCGCGCAGGGTCACCGGGTCCAGCTGCCACCGGTAGCTGGCCAGGATCTGCTCGGGGTCGCCCTGCGCGGCCAGGCGCTCCGCGGCGGCGTCGGTCGCGTCCCCCGCGGCGTCGGTGGCCTGTTCCGGTGGGGCGGTGTCCGTGGCTTGTGCCGGCGGGGCGGCGTCCGTGGCTTGTGCCGGCGGGGCGGCGTCCGTCGCGCCGTCCGGCGCGGCCTTCCGCGCGCCGCTCGGGCCGGCCCCGGGGGCGGCCTCCGCGGTGCTGGACGTCCGGGGAACCGCCGTGGTGCCGGGTGCCGGCCCCGCCGCCGGTGCGGTGATCGGGTCCGGCTCGGCGATCGGGTCCGGCTCGGCGGTCGGGGTCGGTGCGGCGTCGGCGTGGGCTGGCGCCGGTCCGGCCGGAACCTCGGTCACCGGGTCGGGGTTGTTGACCGGGACGGCCGCGGATGGTGGCGGCGCGGCGGTGCCGACCGGCTCGGCGGGTGCCGCCGCCGGTGCGGTCTGCGGTGCCGCGTCCGGGCCTACCAGCTCCGGCGTCGCCACCCCGGGTGCGGTGGGTGGCGTCGCGTCCGGTGCGGGGGCCGCCGGTGGAACGGCCGGCGCGGGGACCGCGGTGTCCGGGTGGGGCGCCGCTGCGGCGTCGGCCGGCGGTGGCACGGTGCCGGGTTGCGGTCCGGCCGGTGGTGCGGTTACCGGCTCCTCGGGCGGCGGGACGTGGCCCGGTCCGGTCGAGACCGAGGCGTCCGGCGCCGGGCCCGGCACCGGCGCGGCCGGGTGCGCGGTCGGCTGATCGCCGGCCAGGGATGCGCGGGCCGGTTCGGTCGGGGCCGTGGTGGCGGGCTCGGGTGTGGTGCCGGGCACCGCTGCCGGCTCGGTGGCCGGCGCGGCGACGGCGTCCGGTGCCGGATCCGCCGGCGCCGGCGTGGACGCGCTGGGCGACGGGGCGACCGGTGAGGCCGGCGGCGCGGCATCGAATGTGGACGGTGCCGGCGGCGCGGAGACCGGCCGGGTGCGTCCGGTCTCGAAGGGGGGTGCCGGGACCGGACGGTCGCCGGGGGCCGCCGAGGACACCGTGGGCGCGGACGCGTCGACCAGGCCGTCGGTGCCGGGTGCCGCCGTCGTGGGTACCGGCTGTCCGGCGGCGGCTTCCCCGGGCGCGGCCGGTTCCGGGACGTCCGTGGGCAGGTCGGGTGCCGGTTCCGGGCCGGTTGTCGACGGCGGGGCGGCCCGCGTCGGGTCGGGCCGCGGGGCGGGGACGACCGGGGCCGCATCCGTCGCGGCCGGTGCCGGATCGGGCGTCGACTCCGGCGTGGCCGGCGCGAACCAGGAGCCCGGTCCGCCGCGCTGCCGCGTGGGCGGCGGCTCGACGACGGGCGGGTCCGAGGGAGGCGGCGGGACGTACCGGCGCGGGTTCCACGGCGTGATGGCCGGCATCGGCGGGGAGGTGGTGCCGGAGTCCGCCGCGCTGACCGGCGGCTCCGATGGCGTCGGCTGCTCCGCCGGCACGTCGGGGTGGGCCGCTGGCAGGCCGCCCCGCCCGGGGTGGAACTCCGCCCGCGGTCCGTCGGTCGGGACGTTGGCCGTCGGCCCCGGACGGTGTGCGGGGGAGACGGGCCGGTCCGGGTTGTGCGGGGCGGCCGGTCCCTGCGGGTGGGGTGGCGGCGGGACGGGTCGGGCGTGCTCCCGGCCGGGTGCGGGGGAGACCGGCCGGGCGTGACCCCGCTCGGGCGCGGGAGAGACGGGTCGGGCACGCTCCCGGTCCGGTGCCGGCGAGACGGGTCGGACGTGGGCCTCGTCCGGTCGGTGGGACGGCGGCACCGGGCGGTCCGGTCCGTACGGGACGGGCGTGCCGGCGTGGGGCCGGTCAGGGAACGGGCCGCCGGCCCTGGCCGCGCCGGGGTGGTCGAAGCTGCCCGGAGCCGGCGACACCGGCGGGCCGGCCGCGGGGGAGACCGGCCGGGTGACCGGGGCCGGTGGGACCGGCCGGGTGCCGTGGCCGACCGGCCTGTTCGCCGGGGGCCGGTGGTCGGGGCCGGTCGTCGGGTGGGCGGGGGAGACCGGACGCGGGGGTGCGCCGGAGCCGGATCGGTCGTGCGGCTGCGCCGGCGGGACGGACACCGGTGCGCCGGCGGGGTGCGTCTCGGGCCGGACCGGCCGGCCGTCGTGCGGGTGGCGGTCGACCGGCGCGGGGCGCGAGCCGTGGTGCGGGCCGGGCTCGCCGTGCCGGGCGGCCTCGCGGTCCGCGCCGGGCCGGAGCGGGCCCGGTGGCGGCCACGGCAGGCCGGCCTCGGGCCGCCGGTCGGGGTGCGCCTGCTCGGAACCGTGGCGGTCGGGCCGGCGGTCCAGGCCAGGCGCGTCGTCGCGGTGCCGATCGGGGCCGCCGTGCACCGCCGGGCGGCCCGGGTCGGCCGGGCGGCGCTGCGGGTACGGCTCGGCGCGCCCCTCGCGTGCCGGCCAGGCCTCGTCCCGGTCCGGGCGGAGGCTCTCGGCCCACTGCTGGTCGCCGTGCGACCGGTCCGGGTGCGGTCCACGGTCGGCCGGGCGGTGTCCCGGTCCGTCGACGGACCGGTCCCAACCGCCGTCCCGCCGTCGCTCGACCGGCCCGGCACCGGCCGCCCGGTCCCAGGAACCGTCCGCGGCACGCGGGCTGCCCACCCCGGGCGGTCCGTCGACGGACCGGTCCCACCGGCCGTCCCCGGGCCGGCCAGGTGGCGCGTCGACCACGCGGTCGACCGGCCCGTCCGCAGGCCGGGCGCGCCCGGCGCCGACGGCGCGGTCACGCGGGCCGGCGGTCGACTGCTCCCGAGGTCCGCCGGCCGGGCGGTCCGGGTACGCCTCGGCGGGCCGTCCCCGGCCCCCCGCGCCCGAGTGGCCCCACGGGTAGCGGGTGCGGCGCGGCTCCGCCCCGCCCCGCCCGGTGTCGCGGTCGTGGCCCCTGGGCAGATCCTCGTCCGGCTCGGGTAACCAGTCCGCGTCCGGCCGGCCCGCGGGAGAGACGGGCCGGTCGCGCCCGCCCGGCTCACGGCGGGCGTACCGGTCGTCGTACCGGCCGCGCCCGGTGTGGTCGGCGCGTCGCGGGTCGGGGCCCCGTCCCGGGTCGGCGCCGCCCCGGCTGTTGCGCGGTTCCGACCGGTGGCCCCGGTCGCCCACCCCGGCCGGGTCACCGGGCGGGCGGCGATACATCTCGTCGCCGGGATGGCGGTACGCCTCGTCGGGCGGGCGGCGGTACATCTCGTCGCCGGAACGGGGGTACGCCCCGTCGGCCGGGCGCCGGTACATCTGGTCGCCGGTGCGGTGGTCGTCGTGGGGCAGTGGGCGGCCGTCCGGTTCGTCCTCCCAGGACCGGCCGAGGTACGTGCCGTCGGGGCGGGTCGGCGCGAGCGGGGGCACCTCGGCCCGACCGACCACGGCGGCCCGGCCGCGCGGGGCGGGCGGTGGGGGATGGTCGATGCCGATGTCGCCGGGGTAGCGCTGGCCGGGGAACTGGGGGTGCCATTCTTTCGTCGGCTCGACCACCCAGGACGGCTCGGCGGGGTCGTGCCACCGGTCGCCGTAGCCGCGACTCATCCGGAGGACCCGTCGCCGGTCTGCACGAGGGTGCGGCCGTGCCCCGCGCGGACGGGCGTGACGGACCGCCCGAGGGGCGTCCGCTCGCTCACGGCCGCGCCCCGGTGGCCGGCTCGCGTCCGCTCGCTCACGGCGATTGTCACCTCGTTGCACATTGTCGCGCTGGGCGTCCCGCCCGCCGGTAGAGTCCCCCGTCCCGGCATGGCGTAGCTGCGGAAGGAGGGTAGCGGCGTGGGCTCGGTCACCGCCACTGTGGCACCGTCCCGGGCATCAAACGTTATCCTATGGTTCCGGACATTTAAGGCTATAACCGGATCGGGCTTCCGACGTTACGCCACCTACCGTCAGGCCTCGGTCGCTGGGCTGGCCACCAACGTGGTCTTCGGCTTCCTGCGTTGCTACGTGCTGCTCGCGGCCGTCGGGGCGGCCGGCACGGTGGCCGGGTACGACCGGGGCCAACTGGCCACGTTCGTCTGGGCCAGCCAGGGCCTGCTCGCCGTGATCCTGCTCTGGGGCTGGACCGACCTGGCCGACCGGATCCGCTCCGGCGAGATCGCCGCCGACCTGCTCCGGCCGGTGCACCCGGTCACCGCGTACCTCGCGGCCGACCTCGGCCGGGCCGGGCACGCCGTGCTGGTCCGGATGCTGCCGCCGGTGCTGATCGGGCCGCTCTTCTTCGAGGTCCACCTGCCGGCACGGTGGGCCACCGTCCCGCTGTTCGCGGTCTCCGCGGCCCTGGCCGTGGTGCTCTGCTTCGGCTGCCGGTTCCTGGTGAACGCGACCGCGTACTGGCTGCACGACGTCCGGGGCCCGATGATCCTCTGGACGGTCGGGGCGGGCGTGCTCGCCGGCCTCTACTTCCCGCTGCGCTTCCTGCCGGAGTGGCTGCAGCTCGCGCTGTGGCTGGGCACCCCGTTCCCGAGCCTGCTGCAGACCCCGCTCGACGTGCTGGTCGAGCGGGACCCGACCGGCGTACAGGCCGGCCTGGTCGGGTTGCAGGCCGGCTGGACGGCGCTGATCCTGTTCGCCGCCCGGTGGGTGCAGGGTCGCGCGGAGCACCGGCTGGTGGTGCAGGGTGGCTGAGCCTCCTTCCGGCGGCGCCCTCGGGGCGTACCGGGCGCTGCTGGGAGCCCAGGCCCGCGCGCAGGCCGCGTACCGGACGTCGTTCGTCGTCGACCTGCTCGGCAACGTGGGCTCCACCGTCTTCGACGTGGTCACCGTCCTGGTCATCTTCGGGGTGACCCGGGAACTGGGCGGCTTCACGCTCGCCGAGACGCTGGTGATCGTCGGGCTCTCGTCCGCCGCGTTCGCCACCGCGGACCTGCTGGTCGGCAACATCGAGCGGCTGCCGCGGTACGTGCGCAGCGGGCTCCTCGACGCGGTGCTGGTCCGCCCACTCGGCGCCCTGCCCCAGCTCCTGCTGATGGACCTGCCGCTGCGCAAGGTGTCCCGGGCGGTGTTCGGCGTGGCCGTGCTCGCCGTCGCACTGGCCTCGGCCGGGATCGACTGGACCCCGGCGCGGGCGGTGCTGGCGGTCGTGGCCCCGCTGGCCGGGGTGGTCTTCTTCGGCTCGGTGTTCGTCGCCACCGCCACCGTCTCGTTCTTCTGGGTGGACTCGGGGGAACTGGCCAACTCGGTCACCTACGGCGGGCGGGACTTCACCTCGTACCCGGTCACCGTCTACGGTGGCTGGTTCCGGGCGCTGTTCGCGTACGGCCTGGGCCTGGCCTTCGTCAGCTACCACCCGGCGCTGGCGCTGCTGGGCCGGGCCGACCCGCTGGGCCTGCCGGCCGTGGTCGGCTGGGCCGCGCCGGCGGTCGCGCTGGTCGCCGCGGCGCTGGCCGCGCTGGCCTGGCGCACCGGGGTCCGCCACTACCGGAGTACGGGATCATGACCGACGTCATCGTGGCCGACGGGCTGCGCAAGGAGTTCACGGTGCGGGTCCGCGCCGGCCGCCTGCGCCGGGAGAAGCGGCGGGTCACCGCCGTCGACGGCGTCGACCTGCGGGTCGCCCGCGGCGAGATGCTCGGCTACATCGGCCCGAACGGCGCCGGCAAGTCGACCACGCTGAAGATGCTCACCGGCGTGCTGACACCGTCGGCCGGGGAGGCCCGGGTGTGCGGACTGCGCCCGGTCCCGGACCGGACCCGCCTCGCACTGTGCATCGGGGTGGTGTTCGGGCAGCGCTCGCAGCTGTGGTGGGATCTGCCGCTGCGCGACTCGTTCGCGCTGCTCCGGCACGTCTACCGGGTGCCCGCCGACGCTCACGCGGCCCGGCTGCGCCGCTGCCGGAGCCTGCTCGACCTGGACGCCTTCATGGCGGTGCCGGTGCGGCAGCTCTCGCTGGGCCAGCGGATGCGCGGCGAGCTGACCGCGGCGCTGCTGCACGGGCCCGAGGTGCTCTTCCTCGACGAGCCGACGATCGGCCTGGACGTGGTCAGCAAGCAGGCGCTCCGCGGCTTCCTGGCCGAGCTGGGCCGCGCCGGCGACACCACGCTGGTGCTGACCACCCACGATCTGGCCGACATCGAGCGGCTCTGCGCGCGGCTGGTCGTGGTCGACCACGGCCGGGTGGTGCACGACGGGTCGATCGCCGCGCTGCACCGCCGGTACGGGTCGCGCCGCCTGCTCGTCGCCGACCTGGACACCGCGCCGGCCCGGCCGCCGGCGTTGCCCGGCGCGCCGCTGGAGCGGGTGGAGGCCGACGGGCACCGCCTGGTGTACGCGCTGGAGTCGGCGGGCGTGGCCGAGGTGGTCGCCGCCCTCGCCGGTCTCGGCGCGCTGCGCGATGTCTCGATCGTCGAGCCCGACATCGAGGACGTGGTCGCGCGCCTGTACCGGGGGGATCCTCAGGGGTGTTCCATCACCAGCACGGCGAAGGTGCCCGGGGCCAGGGCCTCGTAGCGGTGCGGCACGTCGCCGGGGAAGGCGGCGTAGTCGCCGGGGCCCAGCTCCACCAGCTCCGGGTCCGGCCCGATCCGCAGCCGCCCGGCGCCCACCACGACGTGCTCGACGCTGCGGGCAGTGTGCGCCTCGGCGGTGCGCACGGTGCCCGGCTCCAGCTCCATCAGGTAGACGTCCCGGCGGACGTGGGCGGGTCCGGAGCTGAGCAGCGTCGCGGTGAACTCGGCGTGCTCGGAGCGGATGCGCGGGCCCTCGCCGGCCCGGACGACCCGGACGGCCGGATCGGGCGGCTCGACCAGCCGGCTGAACGGGACGTCGAGCGCCACCCCGAGCGCCCAGAGGGTCTCCACGCTCGGGTTGCCGACGCCGGACTCGAGCTGGGACAGGGTCGACTTGGCGATGCCGGCCCGCCGTGCCAGCTCGGTCAGTGAGATGTTGACCCGCTCCCGCTCGCGGCGCAGCGCGGCGGCGATGGTGGCGAGCGGGGGAGCCGGCTCCGCGGACATGTTCGCTCCATCAGTCGGTTTGTTCGATTTGACGACCACGTCCGGTCGCGTTCATCATTCTGTACCGTGCGTACGGTACAGCGAACAGCGGACGGTGCCATCCTCCGCGACGTCGCCGCGATCGGGGCGGCGATGGTCGCGGTCGGCGCCTCCTTCGGGGCGGTCGCCGTCGCCGCTGGCGTGCCGGTGTGGGCGACCGTCACCATGTCCGTGCTGGTCTACGCCGGCGGCGCGCAGTTCATGGCGGTCGGGCTGGTGGCCGCCGGCAGCCCGCTGGCCGCCGTCCTCGCCGGGCTCCTGCTCAACGCCCGGCACCTGCCGTTCGGGCTGACCCTCGCCGACAGCATCGGGGGCCCACTCTGGCGCCGGCTGCTGGGCAGCCACCTGATGACCGACGAGGCCACCGCCTTCGCGCTGGGGCGGCCGGCCGGCGCCGCCCGGCGGCGCGCGTTCTGGCTGGCCGGCGTCCTGCTCTTCGTCGCCTGGAACCTCGGCACCCTGCTCGGCGTGCTGGCCGGCGGGGCGGCCGGCGACCCGGCCGCCCTCGGGCTGGACGCGGCCTTCCCGGCCGGCCTGATCGCCCTGCTGATGCCGACCCTGCGGGACCGGGACACCCGCCGGGTGGCGCTGGCCGGCGCGGCGCTGGCGGTGCTCGCCACCCCGCTGCTGCCCGCCGGGCTTCCGGTGCTGCTCGCCCTGGCCGGCCCGGCGGTCCTCGCCGTCCGCCACGCGCGCCGGGCCGGTACGACCGACGGAACGGAGCCGAACGCGCTGGAGCCGGTGTCGGCCAGCCGGAAGGAGGACTCGTGCTGATCGCCGTCATCGTGGCGCTGGCCGCCGGGACGTACGGCTTCCGGATCGCCGGTGTGCTGCTGCGCGACCGGCTCGACCTGCCCGCGTGGTCCCGGCGGCTGCTGCCGGTGGGTGCGGCGGCCCTGCTCGCCGCCCTGGCGGCCACCGCCGCGCTCACCGAGGCCGGCCGGTTCGCCGGCTGGGCCCGACCCGCGGGCGTGCTGGTCGGGGTGCTGCTGGCCTGGCGCCGGGTGCCGTTCGTGCTGGTCGTGCTCGCCGCCGCCGGCACCACCGCGCTGCTGCGACTGCTCGGCGTGGAGTGAACGCCGTGACGACGACGGCCCCTCCCGCAGCGGGAGGGGCCGTCGTCGTCACGGGTCAGATCGGGTCGCCGATGTTGACGCGCGGCTCGGGCGCCCGCATCCGGCGGAAGGTGAGCGACCGCATGATCGCGTACAGGTAGAGCGAGCCCATCCGCTGGCCGGTGTTCGGGTACCGCTCGCGGACCAGCTTCCTGATCTTCCGCGCGATCAGGATCGAGTCGACGATCACGGCGACGGCGAGCACGGCCCAGAGGAGATTGGAGGCGAGCTGGATCACCGGGGGCATCGCCTGGTTGGAGCCGATCAGCACCACCAGCGCGCCGCCGAAGAACCAGGTGCCCACCGTGCGCCGCGAGTCGACCACGTTGCGGGCGAGCAGCCGCTCCGGCCCGCGGTCGCGGGGGCCGCCCTCACGCCGGAACTCCGCGGCCGACTCGGCGCGCAGCCTGCGCCGCTGCTCCCGCCGCTCCTCCTTGGTCAGCGGCTTGGTGGCAGCCGGCGGACGCCGGCCGGCGGCGGGCCGCTTGGGCGTCTCGCGCCCCTTCGCGGGGGTGTAGCCACGGGGGCGGGCGGCAGGCTCCTCCTCCGGGGTCACCGGAGCGGTGGCCTCGTCGACGAGGTCGGTGGACTTGCGGCGAAACAGCGACACGCGGCAAGGGTAGCCAAACGCCGGCGCCCGCCGCACATCGCGGTGCGGCGGGCGCCGGCGTCAGTGGTCGACGTTACGGCCGCTCGACGTGCGCGCCGAGGTCGGCGAGCTTGGCCTCGAAGTCCTCGTAGCCGCGGTTGATCAGGTCGACGCCGTACACCCGGGACGTGCCCTCGGCGGCCAGCGCCGCGATCAGGTGGCTGAACCCGGCGCGCAGGTCGGGGATGATCAGGTCGGCGGCGTGCAGCTTGCTCGGCCCGGCGATCACCGCCGAGTGCTTGAAGTTGCGCCGCCCGAAGCGGCACGGCGTACCGCCGAGGCAGTCCCGGTAGACCTGTATGTTCGCGCCCATCGAGTTGAGCGCCTCGGTGTAGCCGAGCCGCTGCTCGTACACCGTCTCGTGGACGATCGACAGGCCCCGCGCCTGGGTCAGCGCCACGACCAGCGGCTGCTGCCAGTCGGTCATGAAGCCGGGGTGCACGTCGGTCTCCAGCGCGACCGACTTCAGCTCGCCGCCCGGGTGCCAGAACCGGATGCCGCCCTCCTGGCCGGGGTCCCCCAGGCGGGGCGGGCGGGCGTCGGTGACCTCGTACTCGCCGCCGACCGAGCGGAAGATGTTCAGGAAGGTCATCATGTCGGCCTGCTCCGCGCCGAGCACCTCGACGTGGCCGCGGGTCGCCAGGGCGGCCGCCGCCCAGCTCGCCGCCTCGATCCGGTCCGGGATCGGGCGGTGCGAGTAGCCGTGCAGCTTCGGCACGCCCTGGATCTCGATCACCCGGTCGGTGTGCACCTTGATGATCGCGCCCATCTTCTGCAGGACGCAGATCAGGTCGATGATCTCCGGCTCGACGGCCGCGTTGCGCAGCTCGGTCACACCCTCGGCCATCACCGCGGTCAGCAGCACCTGCTCGGTGGCGCCGACGCTCGGGTACGGCAGGGCGAACTTGGTGCCGTGCAGGCCGTTCGGCGCGGACAGGTGCAGGCCCTCCGGCCGCTTGTCGACGGTGGCCCCGAACTCCCGCAGCGCCTGGAGGTGGAAGTCGATCGGGCGGGGACCGATGTGGCAGCCGCCCAGGTCGGGGATGAACGCGTGGCCCAGCCGGTGCAGCAGCGGCCCGCAGAAGAGGATCGGGATCCGGCTGGAGCCGGCGTGCACGTTGATCTGGTCGGTGCTGGCGCTCTCCACGTTGGCCGGGTCGAAGACCAGCTCACCGTCCTCGTCGCCGTCGGTGACCTTGACGCCGTGCAGGCCGAGCAGCCCGCGGACGACCTCGACGTCACGGATCTTCGGCACGTCGTACAGCCGGCTCGGGCTGTCACCCAGCAGAGCGGCGACCATCGCCTTGGAGACCAGGTTCTTCGCGCCGCGCACGCGGATCCGCCCTTGCAGCGGAGTGCCTCCGTGTACGACCAGGACGTCGTCGGTCAACGCAACCTCCAGCGCGTCGGGTGGTGCCGTGTGTCGATGGTGGGCGGGTGTCCTGCTACCCGCGATGGCGGCGGCGGTAACCGGGCCCGCGCGTCGTCGCCCCGGCAGCATAGCCCTCCGTGACGAGAATGGACCCGGTCACTTCGCCCTACGGGGCATTTATCGGTGATCCGGCACTTTCCCGTACCAACTCCGCTACCGAGGGTGATCAGACGCCGGGAAGGGCGAGCATCTGGTCCAGCGCCACGCGGGCGTGGTGGGCGGTGTCGGCGTCGACCGTGATCTGGTTGACGACCCGCCCGGCGACCAGCTCCTCGAGCGCCCACACCAGGTGGGGCAGGTCGATCCGGTTCATCGTCGAGCAGTAGCAGACCGCCCGGTCGAGGAACATGACCTGCTTGTCCGGATTGGCCAGCGCGAGTCGGCGGACCAGGTTCAGCTCGGTGCCGACCGCCCACGCCGAGCCGGCCGGCGCGCCCTCGATGGCCCGGATGATGTACTCCGTCGAACCCACGAAGTCGGCCGCCCGGACCACCTCGTGCCGGCACTCCGGGTGCACCAGCACGTTCACGCCCGGGACCCGCTGCCGTACGTCGTTGACGCTGTCCAGCGTGAAGCGGCCGTGCACCGAGCAGTGCCCGCGCCAGAGGATCATCCGCGCGTCGCGCAGCTGCTCGGCGGTGAGCCCACCGTTCGGCTTGTGCGGGTCGTACCGGACGCAGTCGTCCAGCGAGAAGCCCATCTCCAGCACCGCCGTGTTGCGGCCCAGGTGCTGGTCGGGGAGGAAGAGCACCTTCTCGCCCCGCTGGTACGCCCACTCCAGGGCCCGCTTCGCGTTCGACGAGGTGCAGACGACGCCACCGTTGCGCCCCACGAAGCCCTTGATGTCCGCCGAGGAGTTCATGTACGTGACCGGGACGGTGCGGTCGGCCAGGCCGAGGTCGGCCAGCACGTCCCAGGCCGTCTCGACCTGCGACAGCACCGCCATGTCCGCCATCGAGCAGCCGGCGGCCAGGTCGGGCAGGATCACCTTCTGGGCGTCGGAGGTGAGGATGTCGGCGCTCTCGGCCATGAAGTGCACGCCGCAGAAGACGATGTGCTCCGCCTCCGGCCGCGCCGCGGCCTCCCGGGCCAGCTTGAACGAGTCGCCGGTCACGTCGGCGAACTGGATCACCTCGTCCCGCTGGTAGTGGTGGCCCAGCACGAACACCTTGCTGCCCAGCTTCGCCTTCGCCGTCGCCGCGCGGGCCACCAGGTCCGGGTCGCTCGGCGCCGGCAGGTCGCCCGGGCACTCGACGCCGCGTTCGGCGGCCGGGTCGCTGCCCCGACCGAGCAGCAGCAGTGCGGTTGCGGTGTTGGACGGTTCTACCCAGGTCGACGTCACGTACCCCATGGTCCCACAGCGCGGGCGTGCCGCAGCCGCCACCGGTGTGGGCTGCCACACTGCTCGGCATGCGCGTGCTGCTGTGTCCCGACAAGTTCGCCGGCACGTTGTCGGCCCCCGACGTGGCCACCGCCGTCGCGGCCGGCTGGCGGGAGGTGGCCCGCGGTGACGACCTGATCGTCCGGCCGCTGGCCGACGGCGGCCCCGGTTTCCTGGACGTGCTCGCCGACGCGGTGGACGCCCACCGGGTGCCGGTGCCGACCGTCGACCCGCTCGGCCGGCCGGTGGCCGGTGAGATCCTGGTCACCGCCGACGGCACCGCGTACGTGGAGAGCGCCCAGGCGTGCGGCCTGCACCTGCTCGCCCCGGCCGAACGTGACCCGAAACGCACCACCTCGTACGGTCTGGGGCTGCTGGTCACCGCCGCCGTCGAGCACGGCGCCCGCGAGGTGGTGATCGGTCTCGGCGGCTCGGCCACCAACGACGCGGGCGCCGGGCTGTTCACGGCGCTCGGCGTGACGCCGCTGGACGAGGCGGGCACGGCCCTGCCGTACGGGGGAGCGGCGCTGGCCGCCGTCGCGGGGCTGGCCGGCGCGCCCCGGCTGCGCGACGCCCGCCTGGTGGCCGCCACGGACGTGGACAACCCGCTACTCGGGCTGCACGGCGCGAGCAACGTCTTCGGCCCGCAGAAGGGCGCCGACCGGGCCGACGTGCTGCTGCTCGACGCGGCACTGGAGCGCTTCGCCGCCGTTCTGGAACGGGACCTGCCGGGCTGCCCGCCGGGCCTGGGCGCGCTGCCCGGCGGCGGCGCGGCCGGCGGACTCGGCGCGGCGATCCTCGCCCTCGGCGGCCGGTGCGAGTCGGGCATCGGCCTGGTCACCCGCGCCATCGGCCTGGACCGCGCGCTGGACGCCGCCGACCTGGTGATCACCGGCGAGGGCTCGTTCGACCACCAGTCGCTGCGCGGCAAGGTGGTCGCCGGGGTGGCCGGCGCCGCCCGGGACCGGGGGGTGCCCTGCGTGGTGCTGGCCGGACGGGTCAGTACCGGCCGGCGGGAGGCCGCCGCGGCCGGCGTCACCGAGGCGTACAGCCTGGTCGAGCACTTCGGCGGGGAGGAACGCGGCGGCGTAGAGGCGGCCATGGGCCGGCCCGCCGAGGGGCTGCGGGCGCTGGCCGCCCGGCTGGCCCGGCAGTGGAGCCGGTGACGGATGGGACCACCCGGGCCGGTGCGGGCCGCGTCACCTGGGTGACCCGCCACCGGGAGGCCTACAATCGGAAACCGGACCACAGTGGGAATCGCTGACCGACAGGTGACGTTGGCCAGGACGACCACACCGTACGCGTGCAGGGAGAATTCCACGTGACCACGCCAGCGCAGACCGAGTCGACCGAGGCCCAGGCCCCCACGACCGTCGTCCTCACCGACGTCGCGGCGCAGAAGGTCAAGGCTCTGATCGAGCAGGAGGGCCGTGACGACCTGCGGCTCCGCGTCGCGGTGCAGCCGGGCGGCTGCTCCGGCCTGCGGTACCAGCTCTTCTTCGACGAGCGGTCGCTCGACGGCGACATCGTCACCGACTACGACGGCGTCGAGGTCGTTGTCGACCGGATGAGCGCCCCCTACCTGACCGGCGCCACCATCGACTTCGCCGACCGGATCGACGCCCAGGGCTTCACGATCGACAACCCGAACGCGGGCAACTCCTGCGCCTGCGGCGACTCGTTCAGCTGAGCCGTACCGCCGGCGGGGCCGCCTCCCTCCTCGACGAGGGAGCGGCCCCGTCGGCGTTTCTGCGGGTGTCCGGCGGGGTGGACGGCGCCCGACCGAGCGGTAATGCCCCGCTGACCGGACCGGTAGGCTGACCGCGCCCCGCTTCCCGACCCCGAGGGTTGACATGAAGATCGCCGTGACCGGTTCGATCGCGACGGACCACCTGATGAGCTTCCCCGGCCGGTTCGCCGACCAGTTCATCGCCGACCAGCTGCACAAGGTGTCCCTCTCGTTCCTGGTGGACGACCTCGTGCTGCGCCGGGGCGGGGTGGCCGCCAACATCGCCTTCGGGATGGGCCAGCTCGGCCTGCGGCCGGTCCTGGTCGGTGCGGTCGGCGCCGACTTCGCCGACTACCGCTCCTGGCTCGAACGGCACGGGGTCGACTGCGACTCGGTGCACGTCAGCGAGGTGGCGCACACCGCCCGTTTCGTGTGCACCACCGACACCGACATGTGCCAGATCGCCTCCTTCTACGCCGGCGCGATGAGCGAGGCCCGCAACATCGAGCTGGAGCCGGTCGCCCACCGCGTGGACGGCCTCGACCTGGTGCTGGTCGGCGCCAACGACCCCGAAGCGATGCTGCGGCACTCCGCCGAGTGCCGGGAGCGGGGGTACGCCTTCGCGGCCGACCCGTCCCAGCAGCTGGCCCGGATGCCCGGCGAGGACGTCGTCGCGCTGATCGACGGCGCCGACTACCTGATGACCAACGACTACGAGAAGTCGCTGCTGCAGAGCAAGGCCGGCCTCAGCGACGAACAGCTGCTCGACCTGGTCAAGGTGCGGGTCACCACGCTGGGCAAGCAGGGTGTGGAGATCGCCGGGCGCGACATCGACCCGATCCACGTGCCGATCGCCCGGGAGATCCGCGCGGTCGACCCGACCGGGGTGGGCGACGGCTTCCGGGCCGGCTTCTTCACCGCGCTCTCCTGGGGCCTCGGGCTCGAGCGGGCCGCCCAGGTCGGCTCGCTGCTCGCCACGCTGGTGCTGGAGACCGTCGGCACCCAGGAGTACCAGGTCCGCCGCGACCTCTTCGTCAAGCGCCTGGCCGAGTCGTACGGCGACCAGGCCGCCGAGGACGTCCGGCCGCACCTGCTGCCCTGACCACGGGGGAGCCTCAGTTCCGGGGCCGCGGTCAGTGGTGGCGGCGGACGTCGTAGGCGGGGCCGTCCTCGCCGTCGAGGCGGCCCAGGAACTCCTGGCCGCGCATCCGGCACCAGGCCGGGATGTCCACCGCCGCCGCCGGGTCGTCGGCCAGGACCCGGACCACCGTGCCGACCGGCAGCTCCGGCAGCCGCCGGGCCACCGCGATGACCGGCAGCGGGCAGCGCTGCCCCCGGCAGTCGAGCACCTCCTGCGGCAGCGTCACAGCCCCACCACCCCCGCCTCGGCACGCAGCCCCGCCACGATCCCCGGCAGCTCGGCGAGGAACCGCTCGACGTCCGCCTCGGTCGTCTCCCGGTGCAGCGAGACCCGGACGTTGCCGTGCGACAGCACCCCCATCGCCTCCAGCACGTGCGACGGGCGCAGCGTCGACGACGTGCACGACGAGCCGGACGAGACGGCGAAGCCCCGCCGGTCCAGCGCGTGCAGCAGCGCCTCTCCGTCCACGTACAGGCAGGAGAAGGTCACCAGGTGGGGCAGCCGGTGAACCGGGTCGCCGACCACCTCGACGTCCGGCACGTCCGCCGCCACCCGGGCCCGGATCCGGTCCACCAGCGGCGCGAGCCGCGCCGCCTCCGCGGCCGCGTCGGCCGCCGCCGCGCGCAGGCTCGCCGCCGCAGCCACCACCGCGGGCAGGTTCACCACCCCCGGGGTACGCCCCGACTCGCGATCGTCCGCCGGCCACGGCGACTCCCAGCGGGTGCCCTTGCGGACGACCAGCAGCCCGACGCCGGGCGGCCCGCCCCACTTGTGCGCGCTAGCGCTCAGCACCGACCAGCCCGCCGGCAGCGGCACCCGGCCCACCACCTGGGCCGCGTCCACGTACAGCGGCACACCGGCCCGGGCGCAGGCGGCGGCGGCCTCGGCGACCGGCTGCACGGTGCCGACCTCGTGGCTCGCCGCGATCAGCGCGGCGAGCGCCACCCCCGGCGCGGCGACCGCCGCCGACCAGGCGTCGAGGTCGACCCGGCCGAGCCGGTCCACCGGGACGGACGTCGCCGAACCGCCCGCGGCCACGTGCTTCCCGGCCGCGTGCAACACCGCCGAGTGCTCGATCGCGGAGTGCACCAGGCCGGCCCCGGCCCGGCGGCGCCCGGCGAGCCCGCCGAGGACGGCCGAGTGCGCCGCGCTCGTACCGCTGGGGGTGAAGGAGAGCTCGTCCGGCCGGACGCCGAGCGTCGCCGCGGCGGCGTCCCGCGCGGCGTCGAGCAGCTGGCGTGCCCGGCGGGCCTGCGTGTACAGCCGGGCCGGGTCGGCCCAACCGTCGTCCAGCGCGGCCAGCAGCGCCTGCCGGGCGACCGGATGCAGCGGCGCGGCCGACGCCGCGTCCAGGTAGACCGGGGAAGCGCTCACGGTGCCGCCTTTGTTCGCGGCTGCGGGGCTCGCCGGCCCGGCTCACTCCTCGCGCTCACGGTGCCGCCTTTGTTCGCGGCTGCGGGGCTCGCCGGCCCGGCTCACTCCTCGCGCTCACGGTGGCCCACGCTATCGCGTCGTTGGGCCGCGATCGCCCCGATGGGGGCGGACAGTGACCCCACGGCGGCCCAGCCCGTCATGGTCGAGTAATCTGCGACCGTCGGTGACGCCTTTGCCGCCGGTGCTGCCGATCCGCCCCCGGGCGGGAGGGGCAGGACGCACCGCGGCGCGCTAGGGAGGCAGGACCAGGTGGTCGCAAGGAGTTCGGAGGTACGGCCGACGGCCGTGCGGCGCAGCGCTTCCCCGGGAGCCGGTGGGCGCCGGGGTCGGGGCGCCGGTCGGGTCGCCGGGCTCGGTTTCGGCGGAGCGGCGCTGCTGCTCCTGCTCACGGGCTGCGACGTCGGCGCCGCGTTCGGCGGGTTCGGTTGGCCGCAGGGTGGCATCACGCCCGAGGCGCACCGGATGTACGACCTGTGGATCGCGTCGTGCATCGCCGCGCTCGCGGTCGGCGTGTTCGTCTGGGGGCTCATCTTCTGGTGCGTGGTGCGCTACCGGAAGCGGGGCAACGAGCTGCCGGTGCAGACCCGCTACAACCTGCCGATGGAGTTCCTCTACACCATCGCGCCGATCCTGATCGTCTCCGTGCTCTTCTACTACACGGCGGTCGTGCAGACGGACGTGGTGAAGACGACGAAGAACCCCGACGTGACCGTCGAGGTCGTCGCCTTCAAGTGGAACTGGCAGTTCAACTACCGCGACGGGCAGGGCCCGGAGGCCAACACGGTCGCCTCGGTGCTCGGCACCAGCGAGGTCATCCCGGTCCTCGTGCTGCCGACCGACCGGTCCATCCGCTTCGAGGAGACCAGCCGCGACGTCGTGCACTCCTTCTGGGTGCCGGAGATGCTGTTCAAGCGGGACGTCTTCCCGGGCAAGGTCCGCAACGTCTTCGAGGTCTCCAAGTTCGAGTCCGAGGGCGCGTACGTGGGCCGCTGCGCCGAGCTGTGCGGCAGCTACCACGCCTTCATGAACTTCGAGTTGCGGGTCGTCACGCCGGAGAAGTACGACCGGTTCCTCGCCGCCAAGCGTGAGGGCCGGTCGACCCAGGAGGCGCTGACCGCCATCGGCGAGAAGCCGTTCGCGACGACCACCCGCCCGTTCGAGACGCGGCGCACCCAGGCGAACTTCAACCAGGACAACGCGTCCGCCGGCGCGGGCAACTGAGGGGGCACCGATGAAGACCGAGTGGCGCATCTTCCTCGCCATCGCCGGGTTCCTGCTCTTCGCCACGGTCCTCTACGCCTCGTGGACCTACGCCGACGGCGGCAACGTCGAGTGGGTCGGCACCGTGGCCCTGCTGCTGAGCTTCCTGCTCTGCGCGATGTGCGGTGGCTTCTTCTGGTTCGTGTCCCGGCGCATCGACCTGCGGCCGGAGGACCGGCCGGACGCCGAGATCGCCGACGGCGCGGGCGAGGTCGGCTTCTTCAGCCCGGGCAGCTACTGGCCGATCGGCATCGCGCTGTCCGCCACCATCGCGGGCCTCGGCCTGGCGTTCTGGCAGTACTGGCTGATGGGCGTCGGCGCGGTGGCGGTCATCCTCACCGCCTGCGGCCTGCTGTTCGAGTACTACAGCGGCACCCGGCGCACCGCCGAGCACTGAACCGGCACCCGTAACCGACGCCGAAGCCCGCCTCCCCGACCGGGAGGCGGGCTTCGGCGTTCCGGGCCCGGGCCGCGTTGGGGCGGCTCCGGGCCCGGCGTTCCGGGTCGTCCAGCCGTGCGCGGACCGCCCGACATCCGCGAGGTCGAGGGGACCAGGGGAGCCGGTGCGCTGAGGTGCCGTCAGGCGGCGTGGCGGTGCAGGGTGGCCGGCTGGCGTCGGCGGGCGGCCAGGCGTGGGGCGCGGAAGGCGAAGGTGGCGATGAGCACGGCCGCGCCACAGCCGGTGCAGATCAGCTCGGGGCAGTCGGCGCCGTGCCCGTCGGCACAGGGCGGGGCCTCGAACGGCCGCACGCCCTGGCAGACGTCGCAGTGCAGGTCGCGGGTCGACACGGGCGGCTCCTCTCGGTGCGGCTCCGTCGGACGCCGACGGGGCGGAGAACTACTCGCATGTAGTTTTCCACGCCCGTCCGACACTCTCCCGCACGCCACCCGCGCTGCCGCGCCCGGACGCTCGACCGGGCCGAGCCCGGCCCGCCGCGGGTGCCTGCGGCCCGGTCAGCCGACCGGGCGGGCGGCGCGGGCGACCTCGATCCAGCGGTCCAGGATGCGGGCGGCGGCGCCGGAGTCGATCGACTCGGCGGCCCGGTCCAGGCCGGCGCGCAGCGCACCGGTCAGATCCCCGTCCAGCGGCCCCTGGGTGGCCAGCGCGGCGGCCGCGTTGACCAGGACGGCGTCCCGCACCGGCCCCTTCTCACCGGCCAGCAGGCGGCGTACCACGTCGGCGTTGTACGCCGCGTCGCCGCCGCGCAGGTCGGCGAGGGTGGCCCGGGGCACGCCGAGGTCGGCCGCGTCCAGCACCGCCTCCCGGACCGTACCGCCCTGCGCCACCCAGACCCGGGTCGGCGCGGCCGTGGTGAACTCGTCCAGCCCGTCCTCGCCGCGGACGACGAGCACCGAGTCGCCGCGGGCGGCGAAGACGGCGGCCATCACCGGCGCCATCCGGGCGTCGAAGCAGCCGACGGCGCCGGCCCGGGGCCGGGCCGGGTTGGTGAGCGGGCCGAGGAAGTTGAACGCGGTCGGCACGCCCATCTCGCGGCGGACCGGCCCCGCGTGCCGCATGCCCGGATGGAACCGGGCGGCGAAGCAGAAGCCGATGCCGGCCTCGGCGACGCAGGTGGCCACCCCCTCCGGGCCCAGGTCGAGCGGGAGCCCGAGGAACTCCAGGACGTCCGCCGTGCCGCAGGAGGAAGAGGCGGCGCGGTTGCCGTGCTTGACGACGCGCACGCCGGCGCCGGCGACCACCAGCGAGGCCATGGTGGAGATGTTCACGGTGTGCGCGAGGTCACCGCCGGTGCCCACCACGTCCACCGCGGTCGCCCGCAGCTCCTCGGGCAGCTGGACCGGGACGGCGTGCCGCAGCATCGCCTCCACCAGGCCGGACACCTCGGCCGGCGTCTCGCCCTTGGCCCGCAGGGCGACGACGAAGGCGGCGATCTGCGCCGGGGCCGCCGAGCCGGACATGATCTCGCCCATGGCCCAGGAGGTGTCGGCGGTGGAGAGTTCCGCGCCGCGCAGCAGCGTGGCGAGCAGGTGCGGCCAGGTCCGATCGCCCATGGTGGGCCTCCCGAGCGGGTCCAGTGGATGGGGGAACCGGCGCCGGTGGATCCGGCGCCGAGGCGGTGCCGGAGCGGGGACCTCAGGCGGGGGCGTGCGCCCGCAGCAGCTCGGCCACCGTCGTGCCGGTGGTCACCGGGTCGAGCGGGTGCTCCAGGGTGGCGTCGACCTCGGCGTACGCGGCGAGCCATCGGTCGGCGGCGCGGGCGATCACCACGCAGGTCGGCGGCGGGTCCGCGAAGTCGTCCTTGATCTGGCGGGCGATGCCGATGCCGCCCCCCGGGTTGGCCTCACCGTCGAGGAGCAGGAGGTCGATCTCGTAGTCGTCGACCAGCCGGACGCACTCGTCGTAGGCCGACGCCTCGACGAACTCGATCTGCAGGCCGGGCGCGGGCCGGGTGCCGACGGCGAGCCGCATCCGGTCGCGGACCTCCGGGTCGTCACTGTAGAGCAGGACGGTGCACAGACGATCGCTCATCGCTTTACTGGCTCCCACCTCGTAGCTGCCCGCCGATCGTACCGGTCGGTGTGAGAAAGGCTACGCGGGGCGGTGGGCGTACCGCCGGGGTGGCTCAGCCCGCCGTCTCCGCGGCGCGCTGGCGGGCCTCCTGGCGGTCCAGCTCGCGGTCGATCCGGCGGGCCTCCCGCTCGGACTGCCGCATCCACTGCACGACCAGCACGGCCAGCATGGTCACGCTGACGAACTCACCGCCCGCCCACAGGATGCCGCCGGCGACCACCTGGTCCTGCCACGGGTCGGCCCAGGTGAGGTTCAGCGAGGGGTACCAGTCGCCGCCGAAGAGGGTGCTCGACTGCATGATGGTCAGCCCGAGCACGGTGTGGAACGGCACGGAGAGCAGCATCAGCAGGGCCCGACCCGGGTACGGCCAGCGGCCGGGCAGCGGGTCGAGGCCGAGCAGCGGCCAGAAGAACACGCAGCCGGTCAGGATGAAGTGGGCGTGCACCAGCTCGTGCGCCCACACGTGCTCGAGGGTGTAGCGGTACAGGTCGGTGAAGTAGAGCGCGAACGGGTTGACCACGAAGATCGCGAAGGCGACCAGCGGGTAGCTGTAGAGCCGGGCGATCCGGCTGTGCACGATCGCCAGCAGCCGCTTGCGCGGGCGCGGCGGCAGCGTGCGCAGGGCCAGCGTCACCGGCGCGCCGAGCGCCAGGAAGATCGGCGAGACCATGGACAGCACCATGTGCTGGACCATGTGCACCGACAGCAGCGTGGTGTCGTACGCGCCCAGCCCGGTGACCGTCACGGCCGCGATGCCGCCGAGGCCCGGGCCGAGGAAGAAGACCGTCCGGGCGACCGGCCAGCGGTCGCCGCGGGCCCGGAGCCGGTGCACCCCGTAGAGGTAGAGCCCGGCGGCGAGCACCAGGCCGACGGCGAGCCAGTTGTCCAGCCGGGTCTCGGTGAACACCGAGGTGATGGTGAACGGTGGCTGGGTGGCCGCGGTCACCGTCGGTGCGGCGACCGAGGTCGCGGTGAAGATCGGATCGACGTGCAGCACGCTTTTCAGCCTAGGTCAGGCGAACCGGACCTCCCCGATCGGGCTGCCCTGGGCGCCGGTTTGGCACCCCGGTGATCGCCGGCCCCGGTCAAGGGCAATAATGAGCCCGTGACTGCGGCCCCAGCGATTGACAAGAGCCGGATCCACTCCCTGACCCGACCCAACATGGTCAGCGTCGGGACGATCGTGTGGCTCTCCAGTGAACTCATGTTCTTCGCGGCGCTGTTCGCGATGTACTTCTCCATCCGCGCGGCGGCGCCGGAGCAGTGGGCGGAGCACACCCCGGTCCTGAACATCCCGTACGCGACGGTGTTCACGACGATTCTGGTGCTCTCCTCGGTGACCTGCCAGATCGGCGTGTTCGCCGCCGAGCGGGGTGACGTGCACGCGCTGCGGCGCTGGTTCACGATCACCTTCGTGATGGGCCTGATCTTCGTGCTCGGCCAGCTGAACGAGTACCGGGAGCTGGTGCACGAGGGCATCAAGATCAACGGTGACGGCTACGGGTCGATGTTCTACCTGACCACCGGCTTCCACGGCCTGCACGTGACCGGCGGTCTGATCGCCTTCGTCATCTTCATGATCCGCACCACCATGGGGCGGTTCACGCCGGCCCAGGCGACCTCGGCGATCGTGGTGTCGTACTACTGGCACTTCGTGGACGTGGTGTGGATCGCGCTGTACGCCATGATCTACTGGCTCCAGTGATCTTGGCGCGTCACGAACCGCGCCGCTGCTCCGTCTCCCTCAGGCAAGGTCCAACCGGTTAAGGACACAGGTCATGACTTCTGACAACGACCGCCGACGCGGTCTGCTCGCGCGGCTGCGCGAGCGGCCCGCAGCGCGCAGCAGGGGCCGTCGCCGGCTGGGTGCCGCGGTCCGCCTGCTGGCCGCGCTCATGCTGGCCGGCGGCGCCTACACCGTCTTCGCCCCCGGCGTGCAGGCGCAGGACGACCCGCCGCTGTCCGGCGCCGCCGCGGAGGGCAAGGCGCTGTTCGACGTGAGCTGTGTGACCTGCCACGGTCGCAACGCGCAGGGTGTCGAGGGGCGCGGTCCGAGCCTGATCGGCGTCGGCGCCGCCTCCGTCGAGTTCCAGGTGAGCACCGGCCGCATGCCGATGGCCCGTCAGGAGGCCCAGGCGCAGCGCAAGCCGGAGCTCTTCACCGAGGAGGAGACCCGCCAGCTCGCCCAGTACATCCAGGAGCTCGGTGGCGGCCCGGAGGTGCCGGCGGGCGAGGACCTGCACGAGGGCGGGAACATCGCCGCCGGTGGTGAGCTGTTCCGGATCAACTGCTCGCAGTGCCACGCCTTCGGTGGCGGCGGCGGTGCCCTCTCCTCGGGCAAGTACGCGCCGAGCCTGCGCCCGGCGACCGACCGCCAGATCTACGCGGCCATGCTGAGCGGCCCGCAGAACATGCCGGTCTTCGGCGACAACCAGATCACGCCGGAGCAGAAGGCGGACCTCATCGCCTACATCCAGGAGACGCTCAACAACAGCGGGGACCCGGGCGGCTTCAACCTCGGCCGCTACGGTCCCTCGACCGAGGGCCTGGCGATCTTCCTGGTGGGCATCGTCGCGCTGGTCTTCACCAGCCTGTGGATTGCGGGCAAGTCGTGACCGGGCGAATGGTGAGTGACAGTGCGCTGGTGTCGTGTGCCGACGCCGACCGTAGCGAGGTGACCGCATGACCACCCACACCGAGCACCAGGCCCAGCAGGGCCGGGAGCCGCTCGACGTGAACGACCCGCGGCTGAGCCGCTTCGACATCGTCCGCGAGGGCGCGCGCCGGGACGACATCGAGATCGTCCACTACGAGCCGCAGTTCGTCCCGGGCAGCAAGGCCGAGCGGCGGATGACCCGTACGGTGGCGTCGTTCTTCCTGCTCACCGGCCTCGCCGCCACCGCCTTCCTGGCGATCTACATCTGGTGGCCGTGGGAGTACGCTCCCGGCCGCGGTGGCGACAAGCTGTACACGCCGCTGCTCGGCGTCACCCTGGGCATCGCCCTGCTCGGCATCGGCTTCGGCATCCTCACCTGGGGCAAGAAGCTGCTGCCGAAGGAGGTCTCGATCCAGGACCGGCACGAGGGCGCGGTCAGCGAGGACGAGCGCACCGTCACCGGTCAGACCATGCTCTACATGGCCGACGAGCTGGGCGTGAAGCGCCGTCCGCTGCTCGGCATCTCGCTGCTGGCCGGTCTCGCGCCGGTCGGCGCGGTGGCCGCGGCGCCGCTGGTGGGTGGCCTGATCTCCGATCCCCACAAGGACAACCAGATGTTCCGGACCGGCTTCGCGCCGGCCGAGGACGGCACCAAGATCCGCCTGGTCCGCGAGGACGGGCGGCCGATCCGGCCGGCCGACGTCAGCGCCGGCGGCCAGATCACCGTGTTCCCCGGCATCGACCACGGGGTGAGCAACCGGCACGCCGACTCGCCGACGCTGCTGATCCACCTGCGTGACGAGGACGCGCAGATGTCGCGCCGCAACAACGAGCGGCAGGGCCACGGCGACTACATGTGGGGCAACTACGCGGCCTACTCGAAGATCTGCACGCACGCCGGCTGCCCCGCCAGCCTGTACGAGCAGCAGACCAACCGGCTGCTCTGCCCGTGCCACCAGTCGCAGTTCCTCATCACCGACAACGCGAAGCCCATCTTCGGCCCGGCCAGCCGGCGGCTGCCCCAGCTGCCGATCGAGGTCGACGCCGAGGGCTACTTCGTCGCCAAGTCCGACTACACCGAGACCGTCGGGCCCGACTTCTGGGAGCGGCCGTGAAGCGGCGTAAGTTTGACAGGGCAGCCGTCCCGGGCAACATCGCCCGGGGGGTGGACGACCGTTTCCAGGTGGCCACCCCGCTGCGCCGGCTGCTGAACAAGGTCTTCCCGGACCACTGGTCCTTCCTGCTCGGCGAGATCGCGCTCTTCGCGTTCATCGTCCTGCTGCTGACCGGTGTCTTCCTCACCTTCTTCTTCGAGCCGGCGATGACCGAGGTGGTCTACGACGGCAGCTACGCCCCGCTGCGGGGCACGCCGATGTCGGCCGCGTACGCCTCCACCCTGGACATCTCCTTCGATGTCCGCGGTGGTCTGATCATGCGGCAGATGCACCACTGGTCGGCCCTGCTGTTCATGGCCGCCATCGTGGTGCACATGCTGCGCGTCTTCTTCACCGGCGCGTTCCGCAAGCCGCGCGAGACCAACTGGATCATCGGCTCGCTGCTGTTCTGGGTGGGCTTCCTGGCCGGCTTCACCGGCTACTCGCTGCCGGATGACGGCCTCTCCGGCACCGGCCTGCGGATCGCCTCGGCGATCATGCTGTCGATCCCGGTGATCGGCTCCTGGGTCACCGCGGCGGTGTTCGACGGGGAGTTCCCCGGCACGATCATCATGAGTCGCTTCTACATCGCCCACGTGCTGCTCGTCCCGGCTCTGCTGGTGGCCCTGATCAGCGTCCACCTGGGCCTGGTCTTCAAGCAGAAGCACACCCAGTGGCCCGGCCCCGGCCGGACCAACGGCAACGTGGTCGGCGAGCGGATGTTCCCGCGGTACGCGCTGAAGCAGGGCGGCTTCTTCATGGTCGTCTTCGGCGTGATCGCGCTGATGGCCGGTCTGTTCCAGATCAACCCGGTCTGGCTGTTCGGCCCGTACGAGGCGTGGGTGGTCTCGGCCGCCAGCCAGCCGGACTGGTACGTCATGTTCCTCGACGGCTCCACCCGGCTGATGCCCGCCTGGGAGATCAACATTCCGATCGGCGACGGGTACGTGATCCCACCGCTGTTCTGGCCCACGGTCGTCCTGCCCGGCATCCTGGTCGCGTTGTCGACGCTCTACCCGTTCCTCGAGGCCCGGCGCCTCAAGGACTACCGGAGCCACAACCTGCTCCAGCGGCCCCGGGACGTCCCGGCCCGCACCGGCCTGGGCGCCATGGCGATCGCCTTCTTCCTGGTGCTGACCTTCTCCGGGGCGAACGACGTCATCGCCGAGAAGTTCCACATCAGCCTCAACGCGATGACCTGGATCGGCCGGATCGGTCTGCTGATCCTTCCGCCGATCGCGTACTACGTCACCTACCGGATCTGCCTGGGCCTCCAGCAGCACGACCGGGAGGTTCTCGCCCACGGCGTCGAGACCGGCATCATCCGGCGGCTGCCGGACGGCCGGTTCATCGAGGTCCACCAGCCGCTCAGCGCCGCCGACCACGACGGCCACGGCGAGCTGGAGTACGCCGGCTGGGTCGTCCCGAAGAAGATGAACCGGCTCGGCGCCCTCGGCCCGGCGATCCGGGGCTTCTTCTACCCGATCGAGAAGCCGGCCGAGGCGCCGGTCTCGCCGGGGCACCCGCCGGTCGAGGCCCGCGCCGAACGGGAGGAGATCGGCAGCGGCGAACGCCGCTGACCCCCTGCACCCTCGCGTGGCGCCCGCCGGAGCATCCGGCGGGCGCCACGGGCGCTTCCGGGACGGGTGACGACGGAGGAATAACCCCGGCCAGCCGGGTATCCGTGCGGTCCAACGTCTCAAGGGGGGGAAGCATGTTGGGAATCAAACGTCTGGGCCTGCTGGCCGCACTGGTGCTGGTGGGTATCGCACCCGCCGCGGCCGCCCAGGCCGCGGTGCAGCCGTCACAGCAGGACACCCAGTACCTGCAGGCGATCCACCAGGTGAACCTGTTCGAGATCACCACCGGTGAGCTGGCCCAGCAGAAGGGCCAGAACGAGCAGGTCAAGAACCTGGGTGAGATGTTCAAGACGGATCACACCCAGTTCGACCAGTCGGTCCAGGACACCGCCAGCCAGCTGAACGTCGACCTGCCGAGCGAGCCGACCGCGGACCAGCAGGACGTGATCGACCAGCTGAACAACGCCAGCGGCGAGGAGTTCGACCGGCTCTGGGTGACCAGCCAGCTGGCCGGCCACGTCCAGGCCATCCAGGCGACCCAGACGGAGATCTCGCAGGGCTCCGAGCAGACGGTGATCCAGCTGGCGCAGACCGCGCTGCCGGTGCTGCAGACGCACTACGACGAACTGGTCCAGCTCGCCGAGCAGCTGGGCATCCCGGTTCCGCAGGCCAGCGGCACCGGTACGCCGAGCCCGGGCGCGACCACGCCGGGTCCCGGCACCACCACCGAGACCCCGGCTCCGGGCGGCACCACCGAATCGCCGGCCCCGGGCGGTGGCACCACCGAGACGCCGGCTCCGGGCGTGAGCTGACGCCGGACGGGTGACACGACGGCCGGTCCACCTCGGGGTGGGCCGGCCGCGTGCGCGCCGAGGGTCGTCCGGCGGCGGTGTCAGTCGGCGTTGGCGAGGCCGATCGCGAAGGTCTCCTCCAGGTCGTGCTGGGAGTACGCGCGGAACGCGATGTGCGACTCCGTGTCGAGCACGCCCGGCACCTTCGAGATGCTTCCGGCGATGACCTGCGCGATCTGCTCGAACTCGCGGACCCGGACCATCGCGATCAGGTCGACGTGCCCGGCGACCGAGTAGACCTCGCTGACGCCGGGCAGGGCGGCCAGGGCCTCGGCCACCTCGGGGATGGAGTCGGTGGCGCAGTCGATCAGCACGATCGCGGTGATCACGGGGCATTTCTCCGTTCGTCGGCGTCGCCGCTCATGCTAGTCCCGTACGCCGGCCGGTCGACTCCGACGGTGAGATCGTCGCCGGCGCGGATCGCGTCCCGCAGGTGCTCGCCGGCGCGTACGGTGGCGCCCGGCCAGACCACGGCGCGGCTGAGATCGCCGCGCACCACCGCGCCGGCCCCGACGACCGCCTGCCGGCAGCGGCCGGTCACCGAGGCGGTCGGGTCGACCAGCGTGCCACCGCCCGCGGCGTGCAGGTTGGCGGCGAGGTAGTCGCCGGGCGTGCCGGTGTCGTAGAACGTGCCCGGGTACCGGACGACGGTCAGCGCGCCGGCCGCCTCGGCGGGCCGCCACACGGCCCGGACGAGGTCGCCGAACCGGACCGGCAGGTCGCGGACCCACCGCCACGGCAGCAGGGAGAACCCGGTGAAGGCGTGACCGTCGAACGTGCCGGGCGCGGCCGGGTCCGCGGCCGGCTGGCCGAGCAGGCGCACGGTCTCGCCGTCCCAGTCGCGCGGCAACGCGGCGATGTCCGGCCCGGGCGGACGGTCCGGGTCGTCGAGGTACGCGTCGGCGTTGCCCACCAGCACCCCCCGCCCGCCGATCCAGTCCCGCAGCTTCGCCACCCCACCGGCGGTGCCGAGCGGGCCGTCGGGCTCCACCGACAGGTGGGCCCGGTCGCCGACGTGGCTCACCACCTGCCCGGCCAGGTAGCTGGCGTTGACCGCCACCCGGTCGGGCCCGGCCAGGCCGAGGCCGGCGAGGCGAGCCAGCGCCCGATCCAGCAGCGGGACGTTCCCCACCGGGCAGAGCGCCTTGGGCACCCGGTCGGTCAGCGGGCGCAGCCGGGTGCCCTCGCCGGCGGCGAGGACCACCGCGCACAGGCCGTCCAGCGAGCGCGAGGAATGAGCCGGGCCGGCGAGTTTCGCAGTCGCGAGCGAAGACCCGCTCAGCTTCTTCACGGCCGGACGTCCGGCACCGGCGGCGGGAACCGGCCCGCCAGCGGCCCGATGTCGTAGTAACCCAGGAGGCGTGCCGTCGGCCAGGTCAGCCGCGGCAGATCGTCCAGCGGGTGCCAGGCGGCCTCGAAAACCTCCGCGCCGTCGACCTTCAGGGCCGTGGTCGAGGCCGGCACCTCGACGGTGAACACCACGTCCACCCACCCCTTGTCGTGGACGATCGCGTTCGGCACGGCCGGGCGAAGGTCGCGGGGGGACAACCGGATGCCGGTCTCCTCGTACAGTTCCCGGGCCGCGCCGACCACCGGTGCCTCCCGCCGCTGCAGCAGCCCCGCCGGCAGCGTCCAGCCGTTGCCGGGCGGCTGCCGCAGCAGGAGCAGCCGGCCGGCACCGTCGGCCTCGGCGTCCCGGACCAGGGTGACCGCGCCGACGATGTACTTCGGCACGGCCAGCCGGACCAGGCGTCGCCGCACCGGCAGCGGCAGCCGGTAGAAGACCTGGTACGCGACGGCACGTCCGGTGACGCGCGAACGGGGGATCATCCGTCCAGGCTAGTGCGGACGAGGAACGTTCGGACGGCCCGGGGCGGACCGGTCACTGCCGATGGTCGACCAGGTCGATGAGCTGCTGGACCACCGCGTCCGGCTCGATGACGCGGTCGAAGACCGCGACGAGCAACGTCTCCAGGTCGGGGTAGCCCAGCTCCTCGGAGAGCCGCAGCAGGGGCAGGTCGCTGGCGAGCCCCCGGTCGTGCTTGCGCAGGGCCAGCCCGATCGTGGCCCGGCCGAGCCGGACCTTGTCGGTGATGGAGATCCCGGGCTCGGTGTGGTCGGCGAACCACCGGTTGATCTGCATCTGCGCCTGCGGCGACTTGACGAAGCCCAGCCATTCCTTACGCGGGCCCCGGGGGGCGGTGTCGAGGCCGTTCGCCGGGTCGTCGGTCTCGGTGAAGATCTCCACCACGTCGCCGTCCTCCAGACAGGAGGAGAGCGGGGCGAGCCGGCCGTTGATCCGGGCGGCCAGGCAGTGGTCGCCCCGCTCGGTGCCCAGCTCGTACGCGAGGTCGACCGGCGTCGCGCCGGCGGGCAGCACCACCTGGCGCCCGTCGGCGAAGACCTGGATCTGCGCCTCGGCGAGATCGCTGCGCAGCGACTCCAGGAACTGGGCGGGGTCGGCGGTCTCCTGCTCCCAGTCCAGCACCCGGCGCAGCCAGTCCAGCTGCTCGGCGCGCATGGCGGCGCTGGCCCCGGCCCGGGGGAAGCGGTAGCTGGCGGCGATGCCGTACTCGGCGGAGCGGTGCATCTCCTCGGTGCGGATCAGCACCTCGACCGTGCGGTCCTTCGGGCCGCAGACGCTGGTGTGCAGGGACCGGTAGAGGTTGTTCTTCGGGGACGCGATGTAGTCCTTGAACCGGCCCGGCACCGGGCGCCACGTGCCGTGGATCGCCCCCAGCGCCGCGTAGCAGTCGGTGGCCGGACCGTCCACGACGACCGCGATGCGGGGCAGGTCGTACGGGGTGGCGTGGCCGCCGGCCACGGTGTCCTTCCAGATCGAGTAGAGGTGCCGCGGCCGGGGCGTCACCTCGGCGGTCACCCGGCTGTGGCGCAGGGCGGACTTCGCCCGGGCCACGACCTCCGCCAGGTACGCGTCCCAGCCCGGCCGGTCGTGCACGTGCCGGGCGATGCGGGCGTGCTCGTCCGGCTCGAGGTGCAGCAGCACGACGTCGTCCAGCTCGCGCTTGAGGGTCTGGATGCCCAGCCGGTCGCAGAGCGGGACGAGCACCTCCTGGGTCTTGCGGGCGATGCGCTCCCGGGACGCGGCCGAGCGGACGCCCAGGGTGCGCATGTTGTGCAGGCGGTCCGCCAGCTTGATGATGAGCACCCGGACGTCCTTGCCGGCCGCGATGATCATCTTGCGGATCGTCTCGGCCTCGGCGGCCTGGCCGTAGAACGCCTTGTCGAACTTCGTCACCCCGTCGACCAGGTGGGCGACCTCGCGCCCGAAGTCGTCGGCGAGCGCCTGGAGGGTGTAGCGCGTGTCCTCCACGGTGTCGTGCAGCAGCGCCGCGACCAGGGTGATGGTGTCCATGCCGAGGTCGGCGCAGATCTGGGCGACCGCCAGAGGGTGGGTGATGTAGGGCTCGCCGCTCTTGCGGAACTGGCCCCGGTGCATGGTTTCGGCGATCGTGTACGCCCGGCGCAGCACCGACGGATCGGCGCCGGAGTGGATCGACCGGTGCGCGCGGACCAGCGGACCGACCGGCTCGGTGTCGGTGGTGGGCCAGGCCAGCAGCGAACGCAGGCGGCGGGTCAGTGGCAGGTCACCCGGCTGGGTCGGAAGCGCGCCCCCGAGGGCGGCGCCGTGTCCGGCGTCGACGTCCACGAGGGACACCTCCTCACCCCGGCCCCGCGGCGGCCGGACCCGGCAACCGGGAGCAGGCCCACGAAACGGGCAGGACTGCACTTCCTTAACAGGGTAAGGGAGTCGACGTAGTCCGATCGGTCACTTGGTCATGAGCGTTCGGTCGAGAGTTGGTGGGACGCGGCGCTCTCGGCCTTCGTCAACAGGGCCCGGAAGCGGCCCGCACCGGCCACCGGGGACGCCCAGCCGGAGGACATCTCCACCAGCCGGGTCTCCGGACGCTCCAACCAGGACAGGATGCGTTCGGTCTCTCCTGCGGACGCCGCCGGGACCGGGCCGTGGCCGGGAACGACGGTCTCCGCGGTGGCCCGGATCGCGGCGATCGTCGGTCGCGGATGGACACCCGGCGGTGACACACCGGCACCGGCGAGCCGCCCGTGCCGCACCAGCGCCAGCTCCCAGCCGCCACCGGTGGCGGGCCGGGCGGCGGCCAGCTCGGTGATACCGGTCAGCGCGGCGAGCCGCTGCATGCGCGACGCCGCGCGCAGCACCGCGGCCAGCCGGGTGCGTACCACCGCGGCCTCCTCGTAGCGTCGCGCGTCGGCGAGCACCTCGATCCGGGCGAGCAGCGCGTCCACCACCGCCTGGGGGTCGCTGGTGGTGGCGGTGCGGAACGGCGTGACCGCGCGGTCCGCGTACTCTTCCGGGGTGATCCGGTGCTCGCAGGGCGCCGGGCAGCGGCCCAGCTCGGCCAGCGCGCAGGCCGGCGTGACCGTCCGCACCGAGAGCCGGTGCGTGCACTGCCGCAGCGGCACCGCGTCGTAGAAGCCCGCCGCGGCCAGCTCCGCGGCCCGGCGGGAGGTGAACGGCCCGAGATAGGCCTCGTCGCCCGGGGCGAGGCCGCGGACCACCGACAGCCGGGGGTACGGCTCGTCGGTCAGTTTCAGCCAGACGACCCGCTCCGGGAACTTGGACCGCCGGTTGTACGGCGGGGCGTGCGCGCCGATCAGCCGCAGCTCCCGCACCTCCGCCTCCAGCGAGTGCGCGCACTCGACGGCCTCCACCCGCTCGGCGGCGGCCAGCATCTCCGAGATGCGGGCCCGCTTCTCGGCGGCGGTGAAGTAGCTGCGGACCCGGGTGGCGATGTCGACCGAGGTGCCGACGTAGAGGGGGCGGTCGTCGGCGCCCCGGAAGATGTAGACCCCCGGCGCCTTGGGCAGCCCCTCGGCCAGGTGCCGCTTGCGGCGCTGCGTCGGCGTCACCGCCCGCGCGAACTCGATCGCCTCGCCGATCGTGTGCACCCGGTGGCCGCCCAGCCGGGCGATCAGCCCGTGCAGCACGTCGACGGTGGCCTTCGCGTCGTCGAGGGCGCGGTGGGTGGGCCGGGTGGCGGTGCGGAAGTATGCCGCGAGGGTGCCCAGCTTGCGGTTGGGCACCTCGTCCCGGGTCAGCACCCGCCGGGCCAGTGCCGCGGTGTCCAGCACCCGCGGACTCGGCCAGCGGTAGCCGTGCGCGGCGCAGGCCGCCTTGAGGAACCCGACGTCGTACGGGGCGTTGTGGGCGACCAGTACCGCGTCGGTGGAGAGGAACTCCAGGAAGCTCGGCAGGACCTGCTCGATCGGCGGGGCGGGCAGCAGCATCGCCTGGGTGATGCCGGTGAGCACGGTGATGAACGGTGGGATCGGCACGCCCGGGTTGACCAGGGTGGCGAGCACCCCCAGCTCCTCGCCGCCGCGAGCCTTGACCGCCCCGATCTCGGTGATGCCGCCGCCGTCCGGCGCGCCGCCGGTCGTCTCGAGGTCGACCACCACGAACGTGGTCGCGTGGAGCGGCAGCTCCGGGTCGACGCCGCCGACCGCCGGGTCGAGCCCGGCCAGCGACTCCTGGACGTACTCCTGTTGTGCCATCGGCGGCACGCTAGCCGTCCCGTCCGACACTCCAGCCCCACCCGACCCGTCCGTCCCGCTCGGCACCTAGGATGAGAGATCAGCTCACTCGCCGGGCGGTGGGCCCCGTCGCGGTGGGAGACTTGCCACATGCCCCTCGCCGAGCCGTACGACGACCACCTCCCCGCGGAGGAACCGGTCGCCGCTGCGCCGGACACGGGCGGCGAGGGTACGGGGGGCACCCTCGACGACCCGGTCGCGGCCGGCGCCGCCCTGCCCGCCGCCGATCCCGCGACGCCCGGCACCTCCGGGGTCGGCCCGTCCGGCGCCGCTGCCGGCCCGTCCGACGAGGCCGCGGCCGGTCCCGACGGGGAGTCCGCCGACGGCGGCGGGCCTGAGCCGGAGCCGGTCCTGCCCGAGCCGGTCCGTCAGCGGATCGTGGCGCTCGCCGCGGCCGTGCTGCCCGGGCTGCCCGCCGACGAGGTGCCGGTCCCGCTGCGGCGGGTGGCCAAGTTCGCTCCGAACCGCCGGGCGCGCCTGGGGGCGCCGGCGATCGCCGCCCAGCTGACCGGTGACCCGCTGTTCCGCCAGCGCGTCGCCGCTCGGGTGCTCGCCGACGCGGGCGACCTGGGCAGCGCGGTGGTCGAGGGCACCGCGCCCGCCGCCGCCGACCCGGTGGAGGTGGCGGCGCTGGCGTACCTGGCCCGACCGCGGGGCTGGCGGGACCTGATCGAGGCCAGCGGCGCGGCGGTCCGTGCCGAGGCGGACAGCGCGGTGGTGGCCGAACTGGTCCGCGAGGCCGAACAGCGGGCCACCCGCGCCGAGCACGACCGGGCGGTGGCCCGGGTCGAGGCGGAGAAGCTCCGCGACGAGCTGGCCCGCGTCCGCGAGGAACTGGGGCAGCTGCGCGAGGAGGCGCGGCAGCTCGCGCGTTCGCTGCGCGAGACACAGGCGCGGGAACGCAAGGCCACCGAGATGCTCGCCACCGAACGCGGCCGGGCCACCCGGGCGGCGGCCGACGCCGACGCGGAGCTGCGCCGGACCCGGACGCGGCTGGCCGAGGCCGAGGCCGCGGCCGGTGCGGCCCGGGCCAGCGCCAAGGAGGCCCGGTCGGTCGACGACGCCCGGCTGTGGCTGCTGCTGGAGACGATCGGCCAGGCCGCCGTGGGCCTGCGGCGCGAGCTGGCGCTGGACCCGGTGGACACGCTGCCCGCGGACTTCGTCGCCAACGCCTTCGCCGACCAGTCCGGCACCACCGCGGCCGGCGCCGCGGCCCGCGCCCGGGACACCGACGACCCCGCCCGGCTGGACCAGTTGCTCGCCCTGCCCCGGGCGCACCTCGTGGTGGACGGCTACAACGTCACCAAGCGCGGGTTCGGCGAGATGTCGCTGGAGCAGCAGCGCAAGCGGCTCATCACCGGGTTGGGCGGGATCGCCGCGCAGACCGGCGACGAGGTGACCGTCGTGTTCGACGGCGCCGAACGGATCCACGGCCTGCCGCCGGCTCCGCGCGGCGTGCGGGTGCTCTTCTCCCGCAAGGGGGAGACGGCCGACGAGCTGATCCGCCGCCTCGTGCGGGCCGAGCCGCCGGGCCGCCCGGTGGTGGTGGTCTCGTCGGACCGCGAGGTCGCCGACGGGGTACGCCGCCACGGCGCGTACCCGCTCGGCGCCGACTCGCTGCTGCGGCGCCTCGCCCGCTCCTGACCGCCCGCCGAGCCGGCTGCGGCACCCGGGCCGTTTCCTGCCAGGATCTCCGGATGGCCGCCGCTTGTCCGGTTCCTGTCGTACCCCGCCGTTAGCGTCGATGTGACCGACGGTGGCCGGCTGGCGACAGTCTCCGCCGCCAGCGTGACAGGAGGCGACGATGCTCATCGACTGCGACCGGTGCGGCGCCCGCGGCGACGGCTGCTCCGGCTGCCTGGTGGCCGCCCTGTTCGACGACGCGTCGCCCGCCCTCGGCGCCGCCGAGGTCCGGGCGGTCGAGGTGTTCGCCCGGGCCGGCTTCGACGTGGAGCTGCTGCCCGAGGCCCGGCCCGCGCCGGTGCCCGCACGTCCTCGGCGACGTCGGGTGGCCTGAGCGGCCCGCGTCCCGGCCGTCGCGGCGGCGATCCGGCGGCGGCGCCGGTGGCCGGGCCATGCCCGGCCCACCGCGATCGGGGCGGTGGGTGCGGCCACTACGATGGGCGCTCACGGCGGAGGGAGCGGCATGACGCGCGTACGGCGGAGTGACGGCGGGTCCGTCGCGGCGGCCGGTGGCTCCGTCGCGGCGGCCGACCCGCCGGGCCCGGAGGCCTTCCGGTGAGCCCCCGCGCCTGGGCGGTGCTGACGCTGGCCGGCCTGGTGGTGGCGCTGGGAGTTGCCGCCGCGGTCCTGATCCCGTGGCAGCGCCCGCCGGCCCCCCGCGCCGACCAGTTGGCCGCCCTGCGGGACCTCCCCGCCGACCAGGTGGCCCGGGGCCGGGAATTCCGGGCGGCGCTGCGGCCCGGTGGCTGGGCGGCCGTCGGCGTCGGGCTGCTGGTGGCGCTCGCGCTCGGGCTCACCCCGCTGGGCAGCCGCCTGGTCGAGCTGGCCGGGCGCCCCCTCGGCGGGCACTGGGCGGCCGAGGCCGTGCTCGGCGGGCTCGCCGTGGTGCTCGTCGCCGACCTGGTCACCCTGCCGTTCGCCGCGTGGCGGCAGGCCGTCCTGACCCGGTACGGACTGGCCACCAACGGCTGGGGCGGCTGGACGGTCGACCTGCTCAAGTCGTACGCCGTGAGCGCCGTCATCGGCGCGGTGGCGCTGCTCGGCTTCTACGCCGTGATCCGGATGGCGCCGCGCTGGTGGTGGGCGCTCGGCGCGGCCGGTGCCGCCGGCCTGGTGGTGCTGCTGTCGTTCGTGCTCCCGGTGCTGGTGGAGCCCGTGTTCAACCGGTTCACCCCGATGGAGCCGGGCCCGCTGCGCACCGAGCTGATGGACCTGGCCGCCCGTGACGGGGTGCCGGTCCGCGACGTGCTGGTGGCCGACGCGTCGCGCCGCACCCGGGCGGTCAACGCATACGTCTCCGGTCTCGGGCCGACCCGCCGGATCGTGGTGTACGACACGCTGCTGCGCGAGGCGAGCCCCGCCGAGGTGACCGCGGTGGTGGCGCACGAGCTGGGCCACGCGAAGGACCGGGACGTGGCGGTCGGCACGCTCACCGGAGCGCTGGGCGCGGCCGCCGCGGTCGTCGCGCTCTACCTGCTCGGCTCCTCCGGCCCGCTGCTCCGCCTCGCCGGCGTCGACTCGGTCGCCCAGCCGCGCGCGTTCCCGTTGCTGGTGGCGCTGGTGACGGTGGCCGGGTTGGTCTCCGCGCCGGCACAGGCGTTGATGTCCCGGCGGGTCGAGGCGCGCGCCGACGCGCACGCGCTGGCGCTCACCCGCGATCCGGCCGCGTTCGAGGCGATGCAGCGCCGGCTGGCGGGCATCAACCTCGCCGACCCCGATCCGCCCCGCCTGGAATACCTCTACTCCGCCAGCCATCCGTCCACCGTGGAGCGGATCGCCGCCGCCCGCGCCTACGCCCGGGAGACCGGGCGATGAGCGGCCGGCGGCGAGCGGGCCACCACACCGGCCCGACCCCGGGCCGCACGGGAGTGCCGGCATGAGCCGTACCCTGCTGGTGACGAACGACTTTCCGCCCCGGCCCGGGGGCATCCAGTCCTTCGTGCACAACCTCGCCGTCCGTCAGCCACCGGGTTCGGTGGTGGTCTACGCCTCCAGGTGGCGTGGCGCCGAGAAGTTCGACGCCGACCAGCCCTTCGAGGTGGTTCGCGAACGCACCCGGGTGCTCCTGCCCACCCCGCTGGTGGCCCGGCGGGCGGCCCGGCTGGCCCGCGCGTACGGCTGCGACACGGTGTGGTTCGGTGCGGCCGCGCCGCTCGGCCTGCTCGCCGCGGGCCTGCGTCGCCGGGCCGGGATCCGCCGCGTGGTGGCTCAGACCCACGGGCACGAGGTGGGCTGGGCGGCGCTGCCCGGTGCCCGTGCCGCGCTGCGCCGCATCGGCCGCGGCGTCGACGTGACGACCTACCTGGGGGAGTACACGCGGGTCCGGCTGGACCGCGCGCTGCACGGCCTTACCGAGCTGCGCCGCCTCGCCCCCGGCGTCGACGTGGACGCCTACCACCCGTCCGTCGACGGTGAGCCGGTGCGGGTGCGGCTCGGGCTGACCGACCGTCCCGTGGTGGTCTGCGTGTCCCGGCTGGTGCCCCGCAAGGGCCAGGACATGCTGATCCGGGCGATGCCGGAGATCCGCCGTCGGGTCCCGGACGCGGCCCTGCTGATCGTCGGGGGCGGCCCGTACCGGGCCAGCCTGGAGAAGCTCGCCCGGCAGGCCGGCGTCGAGCGCGACGTGGTGTTCACCGGCACGGTGCCGGCGGCCGAGCTGCCCGCCCACTACGCGGCCGGCGACGTGTACGCGATGCCCTGCCGCACCCGCAACCGCGGTCTGGACGTGGAAGGGCTGGGCATCGTCTACCTGGAGGCCTCCGCGACCGGGCTGCCCGTGGTGGCCGGTGACTCCGGCGGCGCGCCGGACGCCGTCCGCGACGGGGAGACCGGTTACGTCGTGCGCGGGCGGGACGTGGCCCAGCTCGCCGACCGGGTGGCGACGCTGCTCGCCGACCGGGACCTGGCCCGCCAGTTCGGCGCCGCCGGCCGCGCCTGGGTCGAGCAGGAGTGGCGCTGGGAGACCCAGGCCCGGCGCATGACGGAGTTGCTCACCGGCTGACCACTCAGCCCGGCGTCCGTGCGGTCGGCGGGAGGTTGCGACGCCGCGGCTGCCAGGTGCCGGCGCGTCTGGCGGCTCAACCCAGGCGGGCCAGGATCCGGTCGGCGGGTTCGGGGCGGCCGAAGTGCCAGCCCTGGCCGGCGTCGCAGCCGATCGCGCGCAGCCGCTCGGCCTGCCCGGCCGTCTCCACGCCCTCGGCGGTGACCGTGAGGTCCAGCGCGTGCGCCAGCGACACCAGCGACGCGAGGATCCGCTCGTCCGCCCGGGTCTCCGGGGTGCGCAGGCCGGCCACGAACTCGCCGGCCACCTTCAGCTCGGTCACCGGAAGCGCCCGCAGGTACGCGAGGTTGCTGTAGCCGGTGCCGAAGTCGTCGATGGCGATCCGGACGCCGAGGTCGGCGAGCGCCCGCAGCGTCTGCACCGGCTCCTCGGCGGTGCTCATCATGGCGCTCTCGGTGATCTCCAGCTGCAGGCGTTCCGGCGGCAGGCCGGTGTGCCGCAGCAGGTCGCGTACCTCCTGGACCAGGCCCGGCCGGTGCACCTGCCGGACGGCCAGGTTGACGCTCACGAACGGCGCCCGGGCCGCCGCCGACCAGCTGCCGGCCGTCCGGCAGGCCTCCGCCAGCACCCAGCCGCCGAGGGGGACGATCAGCCCGGTCTCCTCCGCCAGGCCGATGAACCGGTCGGGGCGAAGCACGCCGAGCTCCGGGTGGCGCCAGCGCACCAGCGCCTCCACCCCGAGCAGCCGCCCGTCCTGCAGGGAGGTCAACGGTTGGTAGTCGAGGAAGAACTCACCCCGGTCCAGCGCGACCGGGATCGCCGCCGACAGCTCCTGGCGGGCCAGCTCCCGGTGGTCGCGCTCGGCGTCGTACAGCTCCCAGCGGCCGCCGCCGGCCGCCTTGGCCCAGTGCAGGGTGCAGTCGGCGGCGCGCATCAGCTCGTTCGGCGAAGTGCCGGTGATCTGCCGTTCCACGATGCCGATGCTGGTGCGCACGGCCACCTCGTGCCCCGCCACGACGGCCGGCTCGTGCACGGCGGCCAGGGCCGCCTCGGCGACCGCGATCACGTCCCGGGTGCCGCCGGTGCGCTCGACCAGGACGACGAACGCGTCGCCGCCGAGCCGGGCGACCAACTGGCCGTCGAGGGCCGTCCGCAGGCGACCGGCGACCATGGTGAGCACGGCGTCGCCGACGCGGTGCCCGTACGAGTCGTTGACCCGCTTGAAGTGGTCCAGGTCGAGGAAGCAGAGGCCGATCCGCTCGGTGCTGCGCGCCGGCGCGTCGACGGCGGCGGCGAGGCGCTCGGTGAACAGCGTCCGGTTCGGCAGGTCGGTGAGCGGGTCGTGGGTGGCCTGGTGGCGGAAGCGCGCCTCGCTGACCCGCAGGGCCCGCTCGGCCTCCACCCGCGCGGTCAGCGCGGCCCGCCGGATCGACTCCTGCTCGTCCAGGGTGCGGTCGCGGAGCGCCCGCGCGTACCCGGTGGCGACGGCGGCGAGCAGCCGGGCCAACCGGTCCTCCACGTCCTCGGCGACCAGTCCCAGGTCGCGCACCAGCCGCAGCTGGACGACCTCGACGGTACGTCCCAACGCCTCGGCGGAGGCGATGTGCGCTTCCACCAGCTCGGCGCCCACCCGCTGCCCGGTACGCAGGTCGAACGGCTCGGCGAGCAGGGCCGCCGCCAACTGGCTGGCGAGGCGGCACAGCAGTCCTTCGAGCTGCGCCTGGGCCATCGGCAGGTAACTCGTCCCGGTGACCGCCTTCGCCCACGCCCGGGCGAAGACCGCGGCGCCGGAGCTGACCGCTCCGCCGGCGCCGGCGGTCGCCCCGGTCGCCGCCGCGCCGGTGCGGGCCGCCGCGCTGACGCCGGCCGACGGCGCGGCGTTCGTCGTCGTCCTGGCACGGGTCGCCGGGCCGGCCCCGCGTGGAGTGCCGGGTTCCGCCGCCGGCGGCTCAGCCACCGAGCCGTCCCACCCCACCGATGAACCCCGAGCGCTCGGCGTCCTCGGCGCTGTCCGGCGACTCCGGGCGCCACTGCGGCACCCACACGACGCCCGGCCCGACCAGCTCGAAGCCGTCGAAGAACCCGGTCAACTCGGCCCGGCTGCGGATCCACAGCGGATTGTCGGTGCGCCGGTAGACCGCCTCGGCCTCGGCCCGCTCGTCGTCGCCGCGCCCGTCGGCGCTGGCCTGCGACAGCACCAGCCAGCTGCCGGGGGCGAGGGAGTCGCGCAACCGGCGCAGCAGGTCGGCGGGACGGTCGTCGTCGGAGACGAAGTGCAGCACGGCGATGATCAGCACGGCGACCGGCTGGTCGAGGTCGAGCAGGCGGCGTACGTCGGGGTGGTCGAGGATCCGCTCCGGGTGGCGCAGGTCCTCCTGGACCACGGCGGCTCCGTCGTTGCCGGCGAGGATCTCGCGGCTGTGCGCCACCGCGACCGGGTCGACGTCGACGTAGACCACGCGGGCGTCAGGCGCGGCCCGCTGGGCGATCTCGTGCACGTTGCCGACGGTGGGGATGCCGGAGCCGATGTCGAGGAACTGCCGGATGCCGGAGTCGACGAGGAACTGCACCGCCCGGCGCAGGAAGGCGCGGTTCGCCTGGGCCATCAGCGGCGCCTCGGGGACCGCGGCGACCATGGCCTGGGCCGCCGCCCGGTCGACCGCGAAGTTGTGGGAGCCGCCGAGGTAGTAGTCGTACATCCGGGCGACGCTGGGGCGTTCGATATCGATGTCCTCGGGTGCCCAGTCCGGCCGTCGCATGCCTCACCTCTTCGCCGCGCACGGGCCGCACCGCCCGTGGACCGCATTCCGACGGGGGAGACCATAGCGCGCCGCCAGGCCGGTCGAATACAGCGGTCGATGAAAAAGATCCGCGCCCGCCGAGGGGCGGGCGCGGATCGACGCGGGCGGCAGGTCAGAACTTCGGAGCGTCCGGGGCCTCGAGCAGGCCGAGCCGCAGCGCGGTCATCAGCGCCTGGGCGCGGTTGGCCGCACCCAGCTTCTCGTAGAGCTTGGAGATGTGCGTCTTGGCGGTGGACTCGCTGACGAAGAGCTGCTTGGCGATGCCGGCGACGCTCATGCCGTCGGCGAGCAGCCGCAGCACCTGGCCCTCGCGGGGGGAGAGCTGCGGGCCGGAGGGGGCCAGCCGGCGCTTCATCGCCTCGGCCAGGTCGGCGGCGGTGAACGCGCTGGGCGAGGAGGCGGCGTGCCGCGCGGCGGCGACCACCTCGTCCGCCGGGGCGGTCTTCGGGACGAAGGCGCTCGCGCCAGCTTCGAGCGCGCCGAAGAGCTGGTCGTCACCCGCGTACATGGTCAGCACGACGATGCCCATCGTGGCGCTGGACTTGCGCAGCGCCCGGGTGGCCTCCAGGCCGCTGCCGTCGGGAAGGCGCAGGTCCATGATCACCACGTCCGGCTGGAGCGCGCCGGCCTGGCGTACGCCCTCGGCCGCCGTGGCGGCCTCGCCGACGACCTCGAACTGCCGGTCGCGCTCGAACGCGTGCCGGAGCCCCTTGCGGATCAGGTCGTGATCGTCGACAAGGAGCACCTTGGTGCGGGTGGCCGGTGTCGGTGTGGTCATCCTCGGGTTACTCCCCTTCTCCTGCTGCGCTGCCACGCACGTTATCTCGCCGGGGCGACGAACCGAGCACGACCGCGACGGTCGTGCCGCTCGGCTGTCGCGGTCTGATCTCCAACCGGCCCCGGATACGTTCCGCCCTCTCGGCCATGATCGCAAGACCGTAGTGCCCGTCGGTGCGCTGGTCACCTATGCCGTGACCGTCATCCGACACTTCGATCTGCGCGTACGGGGGATCCACCTCGCAGGTGACCCAGAGGTTGGAGGCGCCGGCGTGCTTGCGCGCGTTGGTCACCGCCTCCTGGGCGATGCGCAGCAGCTCGGCCTCGGTGGCGGCGGGGAGCCGGGCGGTCGACTCGTCCAGCGACAGGTGCACCCGCAGCCCGCCGGAGGCGCCGACGGTGCGCGCGTACTCGGCGATCGCGGCGGCCAGGCCGCCGTGCCGGTCCACCTCGCTGCGCAGCTCGAACAGGCTCAGCCGCAGCTCGGTGATCACGCGGGTGACCTCCTGGCGCAGCTGCCGCAGCGACTCGGCGGTCTCCTCGGCGTCGTCGTGGACGGTGGCCAGGGCGTTGTCGATGCCGTAGCCGACCATCACCAGCTCCTGGGCCACCCCGTCGTGGATCTCCCGGGCCAGCCGCTGCCGCTCCTCGTTGGTGGCCAGCGAGCGCACCTCGTCGAAGAGCAGGGCCGCCTCCAGGCGCAGCGCCGCCGGCGAGGTCAGCGCGGTCACCCGGGACACGACCTCGGCCGGGTACGCGTGCGCGGCGTCCGCCTCCAGCACCACCAGGCCCACCGTGCGCACCCCGGCGACCAGCGGGACGATCAGTGCGGAGACGTCGCCGCCGGCGTGGGAGCGGGCCTGCGACCGGGCGGCGGTCTGCGGCTGCTGGCTGGCCCACGCGTCGGCGATCGCGGAGTCCGCGTCGAGCGTCGTCTCCCAGTCCACCCGGTCGACGCCGGACTGGGCCAGCACCACCAGCCGACCGCCGCCGCTGGCGGACAGCACGGCCGCCCGGTCCGCCCGGGCCACCGACCGCAGCTCCTCGAGCAGGTGTTCGGAGATGCCGCCCGGGTCGAGGGTCGCGCCGGGCAGCTGCCGGGCCACCGTGCGCAGCTGGGTGAGCAGGCGGGTGGCCTCCGCGTACGGCTGGGGCTTGCCGTCGCCGCGGGCCTGCATGACCCGGTGCAGCGTGCGCGCCGCGTAGAGCCCGAGGACGGCGAGGATGAGCCACTGCGCACAGACGGCCAGGTAGCCGACCTGGGCGAGCTGTCGCCGGCCGGCGACCTCGGTCAGCGCGCCCGCCGCGAGCAGGGTGACCGCGGCGACGGCGAGCAGCACCGCGCCCTCGCGGAACCGCCGGCGCAGCGCGGTGACGGTGACCGGGACGGCCAGGTACGGCAGCACCGCCGAGGCGCCCAGCCCGCCGTTCGTCGCGCCGATCGTGGCGACGGAGGCGACCTGGCTCGCGGCGAGCCCCAGCACGACCACCTCGGCGATCCGGCTCAGCGGCCCCAGCCGCTCGTGCGTCGGGGCCAGCATCGCCGGCAGCCCCGCGACCGCCAGCAGCGCGATCCACCACAGCTGGGTGACGTCGTGCGTGGCGAACAGGGTGAGGACCGCCACCAGCGCCAGCATGACCACGCGCGCGGCGGCGGCGAGAGGGTGCGGGCGCGGCAGACCGGATGTCGAGGCGGGCACGTGACGGATCGTAGTCAGGTCCGGTAGATCTCCGCGATCTCCGCGGCGTACGACTTGTGCACGACCTGCCGCTTGACCTTGAGCGACGGGGTCAGCTCGCCGGTCGCCTCGGTGAAGTCCCGCGGCAGGATCTTGAAGACCTTGATCGCCTCGGCCTTGGACACGGCCTGGTTGGCGAGGTCGATCGCGGACTGGATCTCGGCCCGCAGCCGCTCGTGCTCGCGGAGCTGCTCGACCGGCGTGTCCGCCGGCAGGCCGGCCGACTCCAGCCAGGCCGGCAGCGCCTCCTCGTCGACGGTGACCAGCGCGGCGATGAACGGCTGCCGGTCGCCGACCACCACGCACTGGCTCACCAGCGGGTGCGCGCGGACCTGGTCCTCCAGGACCGCCGGGGCGACGTTCTTGCCGCCGGCGGTCACGATGATCTCCTTCTTGCGGCCGGTGATGCTGAGGTAGCCGTCGCCGTCCAGCCGGCCCAGGTCGCCGGTGCGGAACCAGCCGTCGGTGGTGAGCACCTCGGCGGTGGCGGCCTCGTTGCGCCAGTAGCCCTCGAAGACCAGCTCGCCGGCGATGAGGATCTCGCCGTCGTCCTCGATCCGGATGGCGACGCCGGGCAGCGGGCGGCCCACGGTGCCGATCCGGGTGGCGCCGGGCAGGTTGGCGGCCGCCGCCGGCGAGGTCTCGGTCAGGCCGTACCCCTCGCAGATGGTCACCCCGATGCCCCGGAAGAAGTGCCCGAGCCGGGCGCCGAGCGGAGCGCCGCCGGAGATGGCGTCGCGGCACCGGCCGCCGAGTGCCGCCCGCAGCTTGCGGTAGACCAGCCGGTCGAAGAGCGCGTGCTGCGCGCGCAGCGCCAGGCCCGGCCCGCTCGAGGTGTCCAGGGCCTCGCTGTACGCGATGGCGACCGTTTCGGCGCGGGCGAAGATCTTGCCCTTGCCGTCGGCCTCGGCCTTCTGCTTGGCGGCGTTGTAGACCTTCTCGAAGACCCGGGGGACCGAGAGCACGAACGTGGGCCGGAACGCCTGCAGCTCGGCGACCAAACTCTTCGTGTCGGAGCAGTGCGCGAGCGTGGCGCGGGCCTGCACGACGCCGATCTGGATCAGCCGGGCGAAGGAGTGCGCGAGCGGCAGGAACAGCAGGGTGGACGCGCCCTCGCGGAACAGGTTCGGCAGCACCGGCACGGCGTTGGCGATGTCGGCGTACATGTTGCGGTGGGTGAGCATGCAGCCCTTGGGGCGGCCGGTGGTGCCGCTGGTGTAGATGATGGTGGCGAGGTCGCCGGCCTGCACCGCCGCCCGGCGCCGCTCGATCTCGGCCGGGTCGACCGCGGCGCCGGCCGCGATCAGCTCGTCCACCGCGCCGACGTCGATCTGCCACACGTTCGTCAGCTCGGACAGCCGGTCCCGGACGCCGGCCACCAGCGTGGCGTGCGCGCTGGTCTCCACCAGCGCGGCGACCGCACCCGAGTCGGACAGGATCCAGGCGGCCTGCTCGGCGCTGGACGTCTCGTAGATCGGCACGGTGACCGCGCCGGCGGCCCAGATGGCGTAGTCGAGCAGCGTCCACTCGTAGCGGGTACGGCTCATCAGGGCGACCCGGGTGCCCGGCTGCACGCCGGCGGCGACCAGGCCGCGGGCCACCGCCACCACCTCGTCGCGGAACTGCCGGCAGGTCACCTCGATCCGGGCGCCGTCGGGGCCGGACCGGACGAACTGCACCGCGTCCGGGGCGACCTCGGCGTTGTCCCAGACCGGGTCGGTGAGGTTGGCCGAGTCGCCGACGGTGACGATCGGCGGGACGGAGAACTCGCGCACCTGCACTCCTCGTGCTCACACTGGCCGGGGTCGGGCCGCCACCTCGGGTCGGCTCTGTCGAAACCTACCCGGCCCGGCGGGTGGGTGGCGCAGGCAGGTTCGTCACATGGCCGGGTAGCCTCCCCCCATGGCGGACTCCTCCACCCAGTCGATCATCATCGGCGCGCCACCGGAACGGGTGGCGGCGGTCATCTGCGACTTCCCCAGCTACCCCGAGTGGACCGAGGCGATCCGGCGGGTCGAGGTCGTCGAGGAGTACGAGGACGGCTACGCCAGCCAGGTGCGGTTCACCATCGACGCGGGCGTGCTGGCCGACGAGTACGTGCTGGCCTACGAGTACGCGGTGGACCTCACCCGCATCGAGTGGCACCTGGTGGCGCCCTCGAAGATGCAGAAGGCGCAGCGCGGCTCGTACGACCTGGTGGGCAATCCGGACGGCACGACCACGGTGACCTACACGCTGGAGGTCGAGCTGTCGGTCGGGATGCTGGGCATGTTCCGGCGCAAGGCCGAGAAAATGATCATGGATACCGCGTTGAAGCAGCTCAAGCGCCGGGTAGAAGCACCCGGTGCGGCGCAGTGACGCGGCCGCCGCGGTAGAGGAGCCGACCATGGGGGCAACGGATCCGGGTTCGGCCCGGGAAGAGGCGGAACGGCTGGTCGCCACCCTGCTGGCCGCCGCGCGGCTGGCCGCGGCCGGCGGCAGCGGCCCATGGGGTCCGCTCGGTGGGATCGTGTCGGGTGTGCTCGGTCACAGCGCGGAGCGCGGTGGGTCCGCCGGGTCGACCGGGGGCGGTTTCGCCACCGGCACGGCCGAATGCTGCGTCTGTCCGGTCTGTCGGGCGATCGCCGCCCTGCGCGACCCGAGTCCCGAATTCGCCGAGCGTCTCGCCACCGGGGCGGGTGACCTGGCCGCCGGTGTCGCCAGCCTGCTGCGCGCGTTCGCGCCCGCCGAGCCGGCCCCCGGGCGGGCGGAGCCCGCGGCGTCGGCTCCCGGGCGGGCGGAGCCCGCGGCGTCGGCTCCCGGGCGGGCGGAGCCCGCGGCGTCGGCTCCCGGGCGGGCGGAGCCCGCGGCGTCGGCTCCCGGGCGGGCGGAGCCCGCGGCGTCGGCTCCCGGGCGGGCGGAGCCCGCGGCGTCGGCCCCCGGGCGGGCGGAGCCCGCGGCGTCGACCCCCGAGCGGGCGGCGCCCGCCGCGCCGCCCGGCCCGGCTGCGGACGGCGACGAGCACGTGTGGCGCGAGGCCACCCGGAGCGGGCATGATTCTCCGTCGGCGCCCGAGGGGGACGTCTGGTCCGCCGCCACCCGCGCGGCGGACGGCCCCCAGCCGGCCGCCGCACCGCCCGCCGACGTCGCCGGGCAGGAGGGCGCACCGACGCCGGCCGTGGTGCCCGCCGCCCGGGCGCCCGGTGGCCCGGGTGCCGACGACCGGGGGCCGAGCACGAGGCACCCGAACCGGGCACCATGATCGGATACGTGTGAGCGAGCCGACCCGCCGGGCGAGGCGCCGCTGAGACGTAGCCGGTCAGGGTCGCGGCGGCGGGTGACCGGAGCGGCAGCGCCGTGGGCCGGGCCAGCACGACAGAGGGGAGTGGCAGCGGTGACGCTGACCATCGGAGTGGACGTCGGTGGCACGAAGGTGGCCGGCGGCGTCGTGGACGACACCGGCACGGTGCTCGTGCAGACCCGACGGGACACTCCCGCAGAGGACGTCGGCAAGACCCGGGACGTCATCATCGAGGTGGTGCAGGAGCTGGCCACCGGCCGTCCGATCGAGGCGGTCGGCATCGGCGCGGCCGGCTGGATCGACGCGGGCCGCTCCACGGTGCTCTTCGCCCCGAACCTCGCCTGGCGCGACGAACCGCTGCGCGACTACGTCGGCGCGGCCACCGGCCTGCCGGTGATCGTGGAGAACGACGCGAACGTGGCCGCCTGGGCCGAGTTCCGCTACGGCGCGGCCCGCGACGCCGACGATTCGATGGTCATGTTCACGATCGGCACCGGGGTCGGCGGCGGCATCGTCCTCAACGGCCAGCTGCTGCGCGGGGCGAACGGCGTCGCCGCCGAGCTGGGCCACATGATGACCGTGCCCGACGGCCACCTGTGCGGGTGCGGCCGGCTGGGCTGCATCGAGCAGTACGCCAGCGGCAGCGCCCTGGTGCGGTTCGCCCGGGCCGCCGCCCGCCAGGCGCCGCACCGCGCCACCGCCCTGCTGGAACTGGCCGTCGGCGACGCCGAGGCGATCACGGGTCGCATGGTCACCGCCGCCGCCCAGCACGGCGACCCCGTTTCCGTCGAGGCGTTCGCCCAGGTCGGCCGCTGGCTCGGCACCAGCCTCGCCGACATGGCGCAGATCCTCGACCCGCAGGTGCTGGTGGTCGGCGGCGGCGTCGTCGAGGCCGGTGACCTGCTGATGGGGCCCACCCGTCGCTCCTTCATCGACGCGCTCGCCCAGCGCGGCCGGCTGCCGGTGGCCGAGATCCGCCCCGCCGAGCTGGGCAACACCGCGGGCGTCATCGGCGCCGCCGACCTCGCCCGCCGGAGCTGAGGTGTCGGTGTCGGGTGCCGGTGTGCCGCTGCGCGTCGTCTCGTACAACATCCACAGCCAGCGTGACGACACCGCGGCCCTCGCCGGGGTGGTCCGCGCCGCGGCGCCGGACGTGGTGATCGTGCAGGAGGGGCCGCGTCGGTTCCGGTGGCGGCAGAAGTGCGCCGCGCTCGCCGACTCGTTCGGGCTGGTGGTCGCCGCCGGCGGGCTGCCCGCGCTGGGCAACCTGCTGCTGACCAGCCTGCGCGTCCGGGTGACCGCCACCCGCTGCCAGCGGTTCCCGCTGACGCCCGGCCGGCACCTGCGCGGCGCCGCGTACGCCGACTGTGTGGTGGGTCGCGACACCCGGTTCACCGTCGCCGGATCGCACCTGTCCACCGACCCGGCGGAGCGGCCGGCGCAGGCCGAGCTCTTCGCCCGCGGGCTGGCCGGGGCGCCCGCCCCGGTCATCGCCGGAGCGGATCTGAACGAGGGGCCGGACGGGCCGGCCTGGGCCACCGTGGCGGCCGGCAGTACCGACGCGGCCCTGGCGATGGACCGCGCCGACCGGCTCACCTTCTCCTGCGCGAACCCCCGGCGCCGCATCGACGCGCTCTTCGTCGACCCGCGGATCACGGTGGTCGACTACGACGTGGTGGACACCCCGCAGACCCGGCGGGCCAGCGACCACTTCCCGGTCCTGGTCGACCTGCTGCTGCCCACGGACTGACCGCGCCGCCCGGGCCGGGTCTGGACATCGGCCTTCCGATGTGGGCAGGATGCTGCGCGACCCGGCACACGTGCCGCACAAAGGAGATCCTCGGTGTCCACCTCCACCGACCATGGCCGGCCCGACCCGGAGTCGAACGCCCTCGCCCTGACCCGCGACGGCCGCCCGGTCTCCGACCGGGGTGACACGGTCTGCGTGATCGGTGCGGGCGCGAGCGGCCTGACCGCCGTCAAGAACCTCACCGAGCACGGCTTCGGCGTCGACTGCTACGAGCGGGAGACCGGTGTCGGCGGCGCGTGGAACTGGCGGCACGACCGCAGCCCGGTGTACGCGAGCACGCACCTGATCTCGTCGCGCCCGTTCACCCAGTTCCCCGACTTCCCGATGCCGGACGACTGGCCGGACTACCCGCACCACAGCCAGCTGCTGTCCTACTTCGAGCGGTACGCCGACCACTTCGACCTGCGCCGGCACATCTGGTTCGGCACCGAGGTGGTGCGGGTCGAGCCGGTCGAGGGGGAGCGCTGGGACGTGACCACCCGCAGCACCGGCGGCTACGGTCCGGAACGCACCTCCCGGTACGCCGCCGTGGTGGTCGCCAACGGCCACAACTGGGCACCGAAGCTGCCCGGCTACGAGGGCCTTGCCGAGTACCGGGGCGAGATCATGCACGCCTCCTCGTACAAGGACCCGGCGCAGCTGCGCGGCAAGCGGGTGCTGGTGGTCGGCGGCGGCAACACCGGCTGCGACATCGCCGTCGAGGCCGCGCAGCAGGCGGCGCGATGCTGGCACTCCACGCGGCGGGGCTACTGGTACGCGCCGAAGTACGTGCTCGGCCGCCCCGCCGACCAGGTCAACGACGCGTTGCTGGCACTGCGGGTGCCGCGGCGGGTGCGGCAGTGGCTCTATCACCTCACGCTGCGGCTGACCGTCGGCGACCTGACCCGGTTCGGCCTGCCCAGGCCCGACCACCGGGTGTACGAGACGCACCCGATCGCCAACAGCCAGCTCGTCTACTACGTCGGCCACGGCCGGATCAACCCGGTGCCGGACGTCGCGCGCTTCCACCGGTCCGCCGTCGAGCTGGCCGACGGGCGGCAGGTCGACCCGGAGCTGGTCGTGTTCGCCACCGGCTACCTGCCCCGGTTCGAGTTCCTCGACCCGAAGGTCCTCGGCGACGACGGCGGGACCGGCCGGCCGGTGCTGTGGCTCAACGCGTTCGTGCCGAACCACCCGACCCTCGCCGTGGCCGGCCTCGTGCAACCGGACTCCGGCATCTTCGCGCTGTCGCACTGGCAGACGGTGCTCTTCGCCCGGCTGCTGCGGCTGCGGGTGACCCGGCCGGACCGGGCGGCGGCGTTCGCCGCGACGGCGGCCGCCCGGGCCGGGGAGCGCTACTCGGGGCCGGTCAAGGACACCAGCCGGCACTGGTTCGAGGTCGGGCACGCCGACTACCTGCGCGCGTTGCAGCGCGCCCTGCACGACCTGGAGAAGCCCCGGTGAGCGCGAGGAGCGAGCCGGCGAGCCCCGCAGTCGCGAACGAGAGGTTGGCACAGTGACCGCGCAGACACGGGTCCTGCGGGGATGGGAGTGGGCCCGACCGGTCCGTCCGGTCCGGCGCGAGGTGCTCGGCGCCACCCCGGAGTTCGAGGAGGGCCGCCCGCCGCTGCTGTTCGTGCCCGGCTTCGGGCACGGCGCGTGGGCGTTCGCCGAGCACTGGTTGGGCCACGCCGCCGCGCGTGGCTTCCCGGCGTACGCGCTGAGCCTGCGCGGCCACGCCGGCAGCGAGCCGGCGCCGGACGCGACGCTGCGGGCGTACGCCCATGACGTGGTCCAGGTGGCGGCGAGCCTGCCGCGCCAGGCGGTGCTGGTGGGGCACGGCGCCGGGGCGCTGGTGGTCGCGCACGCCCTGGCGCGCTACCCGGCCCGCGCCGCCGTGCTGGTGGCGCCGGTGTTCGGCGGCTGGGCCACGGCGGTGGCCGCGCTGCGCCGCAACCCGCTGGGGACGCTGCCGGCGCTGGTCGGCGGCCGGCTCCGACTCAACCGCGCGCAGCTGTTCAGCCGGGAGCTGCCGGCGGACGATGCCCGGCGGCACCTGTCCCGGCTGGGCCGGGCCGGTCGGCGCGCGCAGTGGCAGCTGCTGCTCGGCCGGGAGCCCGAGCCGGCGGTGGGTGACCCGCCGGTGCTGGTGCTCGGCAGCCCGGACGACCGGGTCGTGCCGGCGTCGGCGCTCGCCCGGACGGCACGGCGGTACGGTTCGGCGCCGCTGCTCTTCCCCGGCATGGGGCACGACCTGATGCTGGACACCCGGTGGCAGGAGCCCGTGGAGGCGATCCTCGACTGGCTGGCGAAGGAGCCGGGGCAGCGCTGAGGGCCGGCTCAGCCCGCCGCGCCGAGCCGGCTCAGCAGCGAGCCGTCCTCGTCGAGGGCGGACAGGTAGGACCGGGCCCAGGCGTGGATGTCGTGCTGGCGCAGGTGCTCGCGCATGGCCCGCATCCGCTCGCGGACGTCGTCCGGCCGCGCCCGCAGCGCCGCGAGCAGGCCCTGCTTGAGGCCCTCCAGGTCGTGCGGGTTGACCAGGTACGCCTGGGACAGCTCGGCGGCGGCGCCGGCGAACTCGCTGAGCAGCAGCGCCCCGGTGTCTTCGACCCGGGCGGCCACGTACTCCTTGGCGACCAGGTTCATCCCGTCGCGCAGCGGGGTCACCGCCATCACGTCGGCGACCCGGTACAGCGCCGCCAGCTCGGCGCGGTCGAACGGCTGGGTCAGGTAGTGGATGGCCGGCTCACCGACCCGGCCGAACTCGCCGTTGATCCGGCCGACCTCGCGCTCGACCCGCTCGCGGAGAATCTGGTACTGCCCGACCCGCTCCCGGCTCGGCACCGCCACCTGCACGAGGACGGTGTCCCGGACCTTGACGTGCCCGTCGGCGATCAGCTCGCTGTACGCCTTCAGCCGCTGCTCGATGCCCTTGGTGTAGTCCATCCGGTCGACGCTGAGGATCACGTGCTCGGGGCTGCCGAGGTCGCGGCGGAGCCGGGCGGCCCGGTCGGCGACCTCCGGCCGGGCGGCCAGGGCGGCCATCTCAGCGGTGTCGATGGAGACCGGGAACGCGCCGATGCGGACCACCCGGTCGTCGACCGCGATCCGGCGGTCGGTGGCCGGCAGCCCGAGCACCTTCACGGCGAGCTGGGCGAAGTTGTGCGCGGCCTGCGCCCGCTGGAAGCCGACGAGGTCGGCGCCGAGCATCCCCCGCAGCAGCTCGGCCCGGCGGGGCAGCTGCATGAACAGTTCGGGTGGCGGAAACGCCACGTGCAGGAAGAAGCCGATCCGCAGGTCCGGGCGCAGCGCCCGGAGCAGGCCCGGCACGAGCTGCAGGTGGTAGTCCTGCACCCAGACGACCGCGCCGGTCTCGGCCACGCCGGCGGTCGCCTCCGCGAACCGCTGGTTGACCCGCTGGTACGCCTCCCACCAGCGCCGGTGGTGCTCCGGCTGCTCGACGGCGTCGTGGTAGAGCGGCCACAGGGTGGCGTTGGCGAAGCCCTCGTAGTGGTCGCGCAGGTCGTCGGCGTTGAGCGCCACGGTGTGCATGCGGACGCCGTCGATGTCGGGCAGCGCGGGGGCCGGCCCGGTGCCGCCGGCCCAACCCACCCAGGTGGCGGGAGTGCGTCGCAGCAGCGGGTGCAGAGCGCTCACCAGGCCACCGGGGCTGCGACGCCACTCGCAGGCGCCGTCCGGCGCCACGCTGTCGTCGATGGGGAGGCGGTTGGCGACCACTACCAGGGAGCTCTGTCGCATCTCGGGGCGTTCCGATCTGCCGGGGAGCGACCGCCGGGTGGAAGGGGAAGGAACGGCCGGCAGTCAACGGAGGGGACATGACGGACAGCGGTATTCCTACTGACCGTAAGTTACACCACTGTTGCGGCCCCGGCGGGGGAGCGGGTGTCCCGGGATACGGGCGCAGTGACGGTGGTCGACGGGCGCCGGGGCGCCCGCCGCCGGGCGGGTCGGTCAGACGACCGCGCCGTCGTCCGGGTCGTGCTCGTCGCGGTCGCCGGGGCGCAGCCGCCAGACCAGCGTGACGAAGCCGGCCAGGATGCCGGTGAAGCCGAGCAGGGTGACGATGCCCGGGTCGGCGGGGAACAGCGACGGGAACAGGAACAGCAGGAAGCCGACCACGATGGCCAGCGTGCCGGCCGCGGCGTACTTGGAGATCCGGGGCAGCGGCGGGGGCGGCGGCGGCGTGTACCGCTCGTCGTCCTCGTCGTCGGGCAGGTCCGCCCCGAAGGTGTCCAGCCCGTCGAGCAGCGACGGCTCGTCCTCCCGGTCGCGACCGACGGTGACCCCGGAGACGTCCGCCGCGTACGGCAGCCGCCGCACGTCGGTGACGGTCGGGCCCTCGCCGGCGCCGCCGCCGGCCCGGCCGGGCTGGTCGTCGTCGACGTCCTCGGCGGCGGGCCACGGGTGGTCGCCGCCGGCGGTGGTCGTGTGGAACCCGGCGACGATCCGCGCCCACTCGGCCTCGATGTCGGGCTCCGGGTCGCGCGCCCGGTCGGCGGCGCCCTCGTCGGCGAGCTGGGTGAGGTAGTCCCGGGCGGTCCGCAGGTGCGACCGGTCCACGTACAGGCGGTCGACCGGGCGGGCCGGAACCGTCGTGGTGCGGGTGACCGGGTTGAGGTCGGCGGAGGGTTGCAGGTAGGCGGCGATGCCGCCGGCCGCGAGCACGTCGAGCAGATGCTCGCCGACCCGCGGATCCACGTCGCCGGCGACCGCGTACTCGCTCGCGTCGAGCCCGTTGTCCCGCCGCCCCCGGCGGGCCCCACCCGCTGACACCGGACAACCTCCTCATCGCGCGCCCGTGGCGCGACCTCCCGAGCCCCCTCGGCGTCTCTGCGCCCGCCGTGCCTTGAATCGTGACACGTCGAGGGCAGGTTCCGGGAGTGCGTTGTGTCGCGTCTTGCGCCGCCGGTGCCCGTTGCGCTGGTGGCGGACGGGGATGATTGTCCGTTTGTGCGCGAAGCGCGCGTCAGGGCCGGATCGGCGCGACGATGTCCGCCACCTCCACCCGGACCGGGTCCGGGTTCGCCCAGCTCCAGTTGGGGTGGGCGCGGTTGGTCAGCAGGACCAGGACCATCCGGCGGGCCGGGTCGACCACCAGGGAGGTGCCGGTGAAGCCGGTGTGCCCGAACGTGCCGGGACCGCTCAGCTTCCCCATGAACCACGGCTGGTCCAGCACCACTCCGAGGCCGTGCGCGGCGGTGCGGTTCGGCCGCTCCGGGTCGACCGCGGGCAGGCCCGCGTTGACGTTGCTGAGCATCCGCCGGGTGATCTCCTCGGAGAGGATCCGGGTGCCCTGGTACGTCCCGCCGTCCAGCAGCAGCCGGCCGATCACGGCCACCTCGGCGGCGGTGCTGAAGATGCCGGCGTGGCCGGCGACGCCGCCCATGTGGTTGGCGACGTCGTCGTGCACCACGCCGCGCAGCAGCCCTCGGGACGAGCGGGCGTCGGTGGCCACCAGCCGGGCCGCCTGGTCGGCGGGGCTCAGCCAGGTCCTGGGTGTGAAGCCGGTGTCCGTCAGGCCGAGCGGTCCGGTCAACCCGGTCTTCAGCGCCTGGTCGAACCGCTCGCCGGTGACCTTCTCGACCAGGAACGCCAGCACCATCAGCCCGACGCTGGAGTAGCGGAACACCGTGCCCGGTACCGCACCGCTGACCAGGGGGGTGGCCAGGACCGCCGCCCGGCGGGCCGCGTCGTCGGGCAGCCCGGCGACCTTCGCCCCGACCGGCAGGCCGCTGGTGTGCGCCAGCAGCATCGCGACGGTGACCCTGTCCTTGCCGGCGCCGGTGAAGCCGGGCAGGTAGTCGACCACCGGCGCGGACAGGTCGATCCGCCCCCTGTCGACCTGCTGCAGCGCGAGGATCGCCGTGTAGACCTTGGTGATCGAGGCCAGGTCGAAGATCGAGTCGTACCGCATCCCCACCTGCTTCGACTCGGGCAGCAGCACCGGGCCGGCGTCGTAGCGCAGCGCCCTGCCGACCACCGCCCTCGTCACGGTCGCGCCGTTCACCTGGCAGAGCGCCACCGCGCCCGCGTAGCCGGGGTGCTTCGGGTTGACGCTGGTCGGCGCGAGGTGGCGGTGCAGCGCCAGCCGCAGCCGGGCCCCCGCGAGCGCGCCGTCGCGTACCGCCGCGCCGGTCGTCCCGGTGACGTCCGGGGCGGCGACGCGTGCCGCCGACCGGCTCGGCGCGGCCGACGCGCTCGCGCTCGGACTCGCGCTCGGCGCGGCGGTCACGCCCGCACCCGCGGACCGGACCGCCTCGCGGCAGCCGGCGAGGGTGGCGGCGGCAGTGGCCAGGCCGGCGCCGAGCGCGGTACGCCGGGAGATCGGCATGCGCCGAATCATGGCAGGTGCCTCCCGCCGATTCCAGCCGGGCCGCACCACTGCGGTGGTGACGCGGCCGGGCCGGGTCAGGGTGGTGTGACGGGAAGCTGATCGGTCGTCCGTTGTGGGGGGTGGCCGCTGCTCCGTACGCTCGTCGAGGATGGCAGCGCTCCCGGGCGGCGCTGCCGGGAACCCCACGGAGAGGACGCCGGTGCTGTACTGGCTGTTGAAGTACGTCATCCTCGGGCCGCTGTTGAAGCTGATCTTCCGCCCGCAGGTGGAGGGGCTGCACCACCTGCCGGCGACCGGCCCGGTGATCCTCGCCAGCAACCACCTCTCCTTCTCCGACTCGATCTTCACGCCGCTGATCGTGCCGCGGAAGGTCACCTTCGTCGCCAAGGCGGAGTACTTCACCGGCAAGGGGATCAAGGGCTGGCTGACGAGGATGTTCTTCGTCGGCACCGGTACGATCCCGGTCGACCGGTCCGGCGGCCGGGCGGCCCGGGCGGCGCTGGACACCCAGCTGAGGGTGCTGCGGGCCGGCGGGGTCGCCGGCATCTACCCGGAGGGCACCCGCTCCCCGGACGGGCGGCTCTACCGGGGCAAGACCGGCGTCGCCCGGCTCGCGCTGGAGAGCGGTGCCCCGGTCGTGCCGGTGGTGATGCTCAACCTCGACGAGATCCAGCCACCTGGCAAGATCGTCCCGAAGGTGCAGCGGGTCCGGATCCGCTTCGGCCCGCCACTGGACTTCTCCCGGTACGCCGGCATGGCGGGGGACCGGTTCGTCGAGCGCGCGGTCACCGACGAGATCATGTACGACCTGATGGAGCTGTCCGGCCGGGAGTACGTCGACATGTACGCCCAGAAGGCCAAGACGCCGCCCGCCCCGGCTCAACGCGAGCCGGTCGCCGCCTGACCCTCGGGGGCGGTCACCGGTCGCTCATGCCGGCGCGGCGGCGCAGCGACGCCACGTCGGTGACCACGATGCGCCGGCCCTCGGTGCGCAGCCAGCCTCGGCTGGCGAACGAGCCGATCGCCTGGTTGACGCTCTGCCGGGAACCGCCGGCCATCTCGGCGAGCTGGCTCTGGTTGAGCTCGATGGTGATCATCGGCGCCTGGCTCTCGCCGGCCAGCCGCACCAGCGTCTTGGCCACCCGGCCGGGCAGGTCGAGGAAGACGTGGTCGGCGTTCTGCTCGGTGAGCCGGCGGATCAGACCGCCGAGGGAGCGCATCACCGCGTCCAGGATGCGCGGGTTGGAGTGCACCAGCTCCATGAACGCGCCCCGGGACAGCGCGAGGGCCGAGCAGTCCTCGATGGCCTCGGCGGACGCGGACCGGGTGGAGGCGTCGAGCAGCGAGACCTCGCCCAGCACGTCCGGCGGCCGGATCACCGACAGCACCGCCCGCTCGCCGGTCGGTGCCGTGCGGAAGACGGCCACCGCGCCGCGGCGCAGCACGATCAGCGACTCGCCGGGGTCGTTCTCCACGAAGAGCAGCTGGCCCTTGCGGTACGTGCGGGGAACCGCCGCGGCGATCACCCGCTGCCGCACCTCCGGCTCGAGACCGGCGAACATCTCGACACCCGTGAGCGCGTCACCCGGCTCCGGCAGGCGCACCTCCACGGTCCAACCCCTCCCCGGTCAAGAACCCCAACTCGCGCACCGGGTGAAGCTGGCGGCCCCCCCGCCCAGGCGCTCCGACACCTCCGGTAGCGGTACACATCAGATCATGACGGTCCGGTCGCTTGCTGTACACCCCTCAATTCGTCTCCGTGACGTTCGAGCCGCTGTCGAAGCCGGCCCTGACCTGCGCGTACGTGACGAGCCCCAGGTCGGCGGCACCCGGGCGCCCCGCCCACGGCCGGGTAGGCGAGGATGGCGGTGATGGTCTACCGCTATTTCTACGACTGCGAGTTCATCGAGGACGGCCGCGTGGTCGACCTGGTGTCGATCGGCGTCGTCGACGAGTACGGCCGCGAGTTCTACGCCGTCTCCACCGAGTTCGACGACTCCCGCGCCGTGCCCTGGGTGCGCCGCAACGTGCTCGACAAGCTGCCCTCGCCCGCCGACCGGGCCTGGCGGTCCCGGGAGCGGATCCGCGACGACCTGCTGGACTTCCTGCTCGAACCGGTCCGGGGCCGGCCCGGCGAGCAGCTGGAGCTGTGGGCCTGGTACGCCGCGTACGACCACGTGGCCCTCGCGCAGCTGTGGGGGGCGATGCCGGCGCTGCCCCGGGAGATCCCCCGGTTCACCAAGGAGCTCCGCCAGCTCTGGGACGACCGGGGCCGCCCGCCGCTGCCGGACGCCGACGCGGCCCGGCACGACGCCCTGGTGGACGCGCGGCACAACCTCGCGCGGTGGCGGGCCATGACCGGCCTGGAGACCCCGCGGCCGGCTACTGGACGGTAGCCGGGGCGCGGTGCCGGCGTGCGGCTGAGCGGGCTACAGTTCGCACTGACGGCCCGCCCCGGGCCGGCAATGGCGCCGATGGTCTGATCCGACACATATCCTGGGGCTTACCGGGCTTCACCCACATGCTCCAGGAGGATGAGCAGATCATGCGTATCGGCGTGCTCACCGGCGGCGGCGACTGCCCAGGTCTCAACGCGGTCATCCGGGCGGTGGTCCGGAAGGGCGTCACCAACTACGACCACGAGTTCGTGGGCTACCGGAACGGCTGGAAGGGCCCGCTGGAGGGCCTGTCCCGTCCGCTGGGCATCGCGGAGGTGCGGGGCATCCTGCCGCGGGGCGGCACCATCCTGGGCTCCTCCCGGACCAACCCGTTCAAGATCGAGAACGGCGTGGAGCGGATCAAGGAGAACCTCGCCGCGCAGGGCGTCGACGCGCTCATCGCGATCGGCGGCGAGGACACCCTCGGCGTGGCCACCAAGCTGCACGAGCTGGGCGTCAACGTGGTGGGCGTGCCGAAGACCATCGACAACGACCTCGGCGCCACCGACTACACCTTCGGCTTCGACACCGCCGTCAACATCGCGATGGAGGCCATCGACCGGCTGCACACCACGGCCGAGAGCCACCACCGCACCCTGGTGGTGGAGGTGATGGGCCGGCACGCCGGCTGGATCGCCCTGCACGCCGGTCTCGCCGGCGGCGCCAACGTGATCCTGCTGCCCGAGCGGCAGTTCGACGTCGAGCAGGTCGCCGGCTACGTCGAGAAGCGCTTCCAGCACCAGTACGCCCCGATCGTCGTGGTCGCCGAGGGCGCCCACCCGCTCGAGGGCCAGATGGTCCTGCACAACCAGGAGCTGGACGCCTTCGGCCACGTCCGCCTCGGCGGCATCGGTCAGTGGCTGGCCGAGCAGCTGGAGGCCAGGACCGGCAAGGAGGCCCGTACCGTCGTGCTCGGGCACATCCAGCGCGGCGGCACCCCGTCCGCCTTCGACCGGGTGCTCGCCACCCGGCTCGGCCTGCACGCGATCGACGCGGCGCACGAGGGCGACTGGGGCAAGATGGTCGCCCTGCAGAGCACCGACATCATCCGGGTTCCGCTGGCCGAGGCCACCCGCGAGCTGAAGACCGTCCCGCTGGAGCGGTACGCCGAGGCCGAGGTCTTCTTCGGCAGCTGATCGTCGCGTCGGCGTCGCGGCGGGCCGTCCGGTCCGCCGCGACGCCGGCCCGCGAGGAAGGGGATACGGCCCGATGGCGAGTTCGGTGCACACGGTCGCGGTGATCGGGGCCGGCAAGATCGGCGAGCTGATGCTCTCCGGGCTGCTGCGCTCGGGGTGGCCGGTGGACCGGCTGCTGGCCACCGCCCGGCGGCCGGCCCGGGCCGAGGAACTGTCCGCCCGCTACGGCGTACGGGTGGTCGACAACCTGACCGCCGTGGCCGAGGCCGAGGTGCTCGCTATCTCGGTCAAGCCGCAGGACGCCGCCGCGCTGCTGGACGAGGTCGGCCCCAAGGTGCCCGCCGACAAGCTCGTGATCTCGCTCTGCGCGGGCCTGCCGACCACCTTCTTCAGCCGCCGGCTACCCGGGGGCACTCCGGTGGTCCGGGTGATGACCAACACCCCGGCGCTGGTCGACCAGGCGATGACCGCCATCTCCGCCGGGGCGCACGCCACCGGCGCGCACCTGGCGCTCGCCGAGGAGATGTTCAAGCCCCTCGGCGCCACCGTCCGGGTGCCGGAGTCGCAGCAGGACGCGGTGACCGCGCTGTCCGGCTCCGGGCCGGCGTACTTCTACCTGCTGGTCGAGGCGATGATAGACGCCGGCATCCTGCTCGGCCTGCCCCGCCAGGTGGCGCACGACCTGATCGTGCAGACGGCGATCGGGTCGGCGGTCATGCTGCGCGACTCGGGCGAGCACCCGGTCAAGCTGCGCGAGGCGGTCACCTCGCCGGCCGGGACCACCATCTCGGCGGTGCGCGAGCTGGAGAAGCACGGCGTACGCGCGGCGCTGCTGGCGGCCCTCGAGGCGGCCCGCGACCGCGCCCGCGAGCTGGCCGCCCAGGCCGACTGACCTCCCGATCCTCGCCGCTGTGCCGGCGCCCCGCCGGTCCCCGCGGTCGGGCGTGGCGAAATCCTTCACTCCCGCGCCAGGTAGCGGAAACTATTTGTATCCATAAGTATCTATCAGCTCTTCGTGCGAATCCGGGGGACTGTCGGCGGCCTTCGATTCATTGATATCTATCTCGCACCACCACTTCCCACCCCCAGGAGTGCGACGTGCGGAGATCCCGTCTTGCCACCCTCGCCCTGACGCTGGCCTCGTCCCTCGGCATCGCCCTGACACTGGCGTCCCCCGCCCAGGCCGCGCCGGCCGACCACTACGTCGCCCTCGGCGACTCGTACGCCTCCGGCGTCGGCGCCGGCAGCTACACCGCGGAGAGCGGGTCCTGCCAGCGCAGTACCAACGCCTACCCCGCCCTGTACAACGCCAACATCCGGCCGGCCTCGTACCGTTCGGTGGCGTGTTCCGGCGCGACCACGGCCGACGTCATCAACAAACAGCTCTCCGCGTTGTCGTCGACCACCACGCTGGTCAGCGTGACCGTCGGTGGCAACGACGCCGGCTTCGCCAGCATCATGACCACCTGCGTGCTCCAGGGCGAGACCCAGTGCGTCGCCGCGGTGCAGGCCGCCGAGAACAAGGCGCAAGCCGAGCTGCCCGCCAAGCTGGCCAACGTCTACAACGGCATCAGGAGCCGGGCCCCGTCGGCCCGGGTGGTGGTGGTCGGGTACCCGGTCTTCTACCAGCTCGGCACGATCTGCGTCGGACTCAGCGCGACGTCCCGCGCGAAGATCAACGAGGGCATCAACCTGATCGACGAGATCATCAAGACGGCCGCCACCTCGGCCGGCTTCCAGTTCGCCGACGTACGGTCCAGCTTCGTCGGCCACCAACTGTGCAGCTACGGCGAGAAGTGGCTGCACGCGTTGAACTACCTGAACCTCTCCGTCTCGTACCACCCGACGGCGGCCGGGCAGTCCGGCGGCTACTACCCGGTCTTCCGCGGCGTCGCCGGCTGATCCGGCGGTCGGCGGTAGACCGAGCGCGCGCCGCTCGGCCGGCCGGCCCGGGGCGGGTGACCGCACCGGGCCGGCCGGCCCGCTGTCCGTCCGAGCAGGCGGAGCGGGTCGACGGATCGTGGGCGACGACCGGAGCCGTCAGCCTGACTGCAACGCGAACTCGTCCGCCGCACGCTGCTCGCCGAACTGGTGCACGGGCACGCCGAGCGGTTGCGTCGGGAAGTCCGCGGACTGGTCGACCGGCTCGGTCGGCTGGGCCGGCACCGCGACCGGCAGCGCCGGAACCCGGGCGAAGCGGGTCCACTCGGTGATGACCCGTACGGCGGCCCGCCAGGGTGCCGGGTCGCCGTCCTCGGCGGGGTCGGTCACCACGACGCCCCAGTGCCGCATGCGCTCCAGGTTCTCCAGGAACGCGGGGTGCCGGGCGAGCGCCGGCTCGGGGACCGGCACCACGACGACCGGCAGGCCGATCGACGTGGCCTCGTTGAGCAGCCGCAGGGCCAGGTTGTCGTTGAAGCCGCACGCCCAGCGGTTGACCAGGTCGAAGCCGGCCGGCGCGACCGCGTACGCCTCGGCGAGCGGCAGTGCGTCCGGCGCGTGGTCGTCGGTGTGAACCGGGTGGCCGGTGAGCTCGGCGAGGTCGTCCGGATCGATCGCGTCGAGCGCGTCCGGAGCGGCGACGGGATGGACCTCCCAGCCCAGCTGCTGGCAGGCGGTGACGAAGGAGTCGAGGTCGGCGATCTGGTCGGCGCCGCAGACGACGAGGTGGAGGACGGGGGGTCGTGACGTGGCGGGCATGGCGCTCCTATCGGCATGACGTGCACCGCGGTTGTCCGTGTGGGTCCCGCAGCCGAGAGTAGCGAGCCGGGCGCGGACGCGAGCCGGAATCCAATTATCCGGCTGGATCGGTTCGCGTCCGCGCCTGATCGAAGGGTCAGTAGAGCAGGTACGGCTTCCGGCGCCGCTCGAATGTGGCCAGTTCCCCGGCCCACGCGCCGACCACGTCGTCCACGTCGGCGCCGGCGTCCACCATGGTGCGCAGTCGCGGCGAACCGGTCAGCTTGTCCACCCAGTACGGTCGCGCCGCGTCCCAGGAGTCCTGCCGCCAGGCGAACGCCGGGTACTTCCGGGCCTCCACCAGCATCGCGACCGCCGTCCGGATCGGGTCGTAGGACGCCCGGTCGACGACCTTCACCTCGACGCCGGCGCAGAGCTTGTTGAGCAGTGCCGGCTTCTGCCCGGCCGCGGTCGGGGTGAAGTACGCCTCGCGGAACTCCACGCCGGGCAGCTCGCGGGCGTTGAGCCGGTCGCACCAGTGGTAGTCGAAGTCGTCGGCCAGCCCGCCGATCAGCTCGAACGGCCGGCAGGTGCCCCGTCCTTCGGTGATCGAGGCAACCCCCTCGAACAGGCCGGTGCCGGGGTAGACCAGCGCGGTGTCCGGAGTGGGCATGTTCGGACTGGGCATCACCCAGGGCAGGTCGGTGTCGGCGGCGAGCTTGTCGCGCTTCCAGTGCCGGCACTCCACCACCTGCAGGTCGACCGACCGGCCGACCTCGGCGGGCAGGAACTCGGCGTTGAAGAACCGGGCGAGCTCGCCCACGGTCATCCCGTGCTGCTGGACGATCTCCTTGAGCCCGACGCCCGAGGTGTAGGCGGGCGTCATCATCGGCCCGTACGCGCGGCCCCCGATCGGGTTCGGACGGTCCAGCACCACGTACCGCTTGCCGGCCCGGGCGGCGGCCAGCATCGAGGTGTACATCGTCCAGATGTACGTGTAGAAGCGGGCGCCCACGTCCTGGATGTCGAACACGACGGTGTCCACGCCGGCCGCCGCGTACATGCTCTCCCACTTGGCCTGCGACGCGCCGTACGCGTCGTAGACGGTGATGCCGGTGCGGGCGTCGACGCCGGTGCCCTCGCTGCCGCCGGCCTGCGCGGAGCCGCGGAACCCGTGCTCGGGCCCGAACGCCGCGGCGAGCCGCACGGCGCCGGACGCGTGCATCAGGTCCACCAGGTGCCGGTAGGCGGAGTCCACGCCGGTGGGGTTGGAGATGACGCCGACCCGCCCTCCCCGCAGGTCGGCGAAACCGGAGCGGACGAGCACGTCCAGGCCGGTCTGCACGCGTCTGATGCCGGGCACGGCGCCTCCAGGTGAGCCGGGGGCGGCCGCCGCGACCGCGCCCGCGGTCACCGCACCCGCGCCGGCCAGGAACCTCCTACGCTCCATGATCGACCTCCCGTCGGTTGCGATGAAACTTAGCTACGGGCCGATGGGACGTCAAGGAAGGTTAGCTACATGGACGGGTCGGTCGGCTCGGCGACGGCGAAGACCACGAGGTTGTCCCGGTAGTGACCGGTACGTCGGTCGAAGTCGCCGCCGCAGGTGACCAGCCGCAGCTCCGGCCCCGGTGTCGGGCCGTACACGGCGGCGGTCGGGAACCGCTGCTTCCGCACCCGCAGCAGGCCGGTGACCCGGAACGAGACCACCCGGTCGCCGCGCGACACCTGCACCCGGTCGCCCGGCCGCAGCTCGCCGAGCCGGGCGAAGACCGCCGGCCCGTCCCGGGAGTCCAGGTGCCCGGCGAGCACCGCCGGGCCGGGGTCGCCGGGGGCGGGGCCGCCCGCGTACCAGCCGGCCGCCGCGAAGTCGGCCGGCGGGACCAGGGCGCCCGCCGCGTCGACCCCCAGCGCCGCCAGCCGCGCGTCGACCGCGATCCGCGGCACGCGTACCCGGGTGGGGGCGGGCACCCGCGCGGGCCCGGCAGCGGGCCCCGGACAGTCGGCGCAGCCCGGCCGGACCACGGGCGGCGCCGCGGGGACGGCGGGCCCGGTCGCGGCGGCCAGGCCGGGCGTCGCGGGGGCGGCCGGCCCGACCCCGGTCGTGGCGGCCACGCCGAGCGCCGCGGCCACCGCGACGAGCAGGGCGCCCGTCGCGCGGCGGTCGCGGTGGCGCCGGAGCACGGGATCGGGCCGGCCGGTCACCGGCGTCGGCGCAGCAGCGCCAGGCCCGCGAGTAGCGCGGCCGCCGCGATCCCGCCCACGATCAAGGGGTACGCGGACGGCCCGGCCAGGCCGCCGGCCCCGGTGTCGACGCCGCCCGACGGCACGACCACGACGCCTCCGGTGGCGTCCTGCCGCAGCTCGGTCCTGAGGCCGCCCCGCTCGGCGTCGAGCACGAGCAGGGAGTAGACGGTGCCCGCGGTCAACGTGACCTCGGCGTCGGTCGTCGGACCACCGGTGCTGCTCAGCCGCAGGCGCAGGCGGCCGGGCTCGACCTGCTGGTAGTCGGTGGTGGTGGCGAACCGGACACCGGTGGCGACCGGCGGGCCGTCGACGGTCGCGACGTCGAGGACCGGCGCGCGCACCGACGCCTGCACGACGCGTACCTTGGCGCGCCCCGGCTCAGGGGCGCTCAGGTCGTCGGTGAGCACGCGCAGCCCCAGGTCCGCGTGCCGGCCGACCCCGGCCACCGTGTACGCGGCGCCGCCGCCCACCGTCACCTCCGTGGTGAGTACCGGCGGATCGTCGGGCGGGTCGCCCGCCTCCCGCATGGCCACCGCGTAGCGCCCGGCCGGCAGCGGCAGGTACGCCGAGACCACCCCGTAGCCGACACCGGGGAAGACCTGCGGCTCCCCGCGCCCCGGTGCGGCGAGGTAGACGTCGACGGCGGGGGTGTCGGGGGAGAGGTGCGCGAGCCGGACGTAGCCGACCGGGGCGGCGTGGGCCGGACCGGCGGCCGCCACGGCGATCCCCACGGCGGACCCGGCGGCGAGCAGGACCGCGCCGGCCGCGGCCAGCAGCCGGCGGGACGCGGTGCGGAGCGGGTGCATGTCGCCTCCGGGACGCGGGACGGGTGGGTCGCCGTCCCAGAGTCCCGTCAACGGGACTTTCGCGCAACGTGCGACACGCCGGCCCGCGCGACCCCTGCGCCCGCCGGCGGTGTCGTGGGTCAGGCGGCCGGCGGGAGGACCTTCTCGATCGCGGCCCGCAGCTCCGGCGAGCCGGGCTCGACGGTCGGCGCGAACCGGGCCGCCACCGTGCCGTCCGGGGCGACCAGGAACTTCTCGAAGTTCCACCGCACGTCACCGGTGTGGCCGTCGGCGTCGGGGGTGTCGACGAGGGCGGCGTAGAGCGGGTGCCGGTGCGGGCCGTTCACGTCCACCTTCTCGGTGAGCGGGAAGGTCACCCCGTAGTTCACCTGGCAGAAGTCGCTGATCTCGGTGGCGCTGCCGGGCTCCTGGCCGGCGAACTGGTTGCACGGCACACCGAGCACCACCAGGCCGCGGCCGGCGTACTCGTCGTGCAGCGCCTGGAGGCCCGCGTACTGGGGGGTGAGGCCGCACCGCGAGGCGACGTTGACCACCAGCAGGGCCCGGCCCCGGTAGCCGGCGAGGTCGGCGGAGCCGCCGGTGAGAGCGCCGATCGAGGTGTCGAAGACGGTCATGGGCCCGACCCTACGCGAGCCGGACCCGTCGGCCGCCGGTGCGCCCCGTCGGAGACGGATCAGCCGCCGGGAGGGGACGAGCCGGCCCCGTCCCGGCGGCTGATCGCTCAGTGGGGGATCAGGCGGTTCCGCCGCCCACCGAGGTGGCGAAGTCCGGGTTGGCCTTCAGCCACTCCTCGACGGCCTTCGCCTCGTCGTCCTTGTGGACGTTGAACATCAGGTCCTCGAGCGTGCCGAGCTGCTGGTCGTCCATCTTGAACTTCTTCAGCATCTCGGTGACCTCGGGGAAGTCCTCGCTGAAGCCCTTCCGGGCCAGGGTGTTGATCTCCTCGGCCCCGCCGAGCGTGCCCTTCGGGTCCGCCAGGTCCTTCAGCTGGTACTTCGCGTAGGCCCAGTGCGGGTGCCACAGGGTCACCACGATCGGCTTCTTGTCCTTGATCGCGCCGTCCAGCGCGGCCAGCATGGCCGGGGTCGACGAGGTCTTCAGGCTCAGCTTGCCGGTGAGGCCGTACTCCGGGATCACCTTGTCCTGGGTGGCGGCGGTCAGGCCGGCGCCGGCCTCGATGCCGATGATCTCGCCCTTGAACGTGTCGGCGTTCGCGGCCAGGTCGGCCAGCGAGTCGACGCCCGTGACGTACTCCGGCACGGCGATGCTCAGGCTGGCGTTGTCGTACCAGACACCGACCTTCTCGATCTTGTCGCCGTACCGCTCCATGTAGTCGGCGTGGGTCTGCGGCAGCCAGCTGTCGAGGAACAGGTCGATGTCCCCGGTCGACAGACCCTGGTAGACGACCCCGGCCTCGACGTTCTTGAGCTCGACCTCGTAGCCCTTCTCCTCCAGCAGGTTGCTCCAGAGGTAGGAGGCGGCGATGGCCTCGTCCCAGGCCATGTAGCCGATGGAGATCTTCTTCTTGTCGCCGGCGGAGTCGCCGGAGTCATCGCCGCAGGCGGCGACGCCGGTCAGCGCCAAGGCGGCCGTGGCCGCCAGCGCGACCCGACGCAGAACATTTCTGCCCCACATGTGGAGTTCCTTTCCTTGTTGCCGCTACGCCGGCGGGACTCGCGGGAGCGAGGCAGGGCACCGGCACCGTGACTTCCCTGCTTGGTTCAGGACGGGGGATCAGGCCTGCTGCATGGCGCGTTGCGCCTTCGCCGACGGGGTGCGCGCGCCGATCGAGTCGGTCAGCCGGTCGAGCACCACCGCCAGGATCACCACGGCGATGCCGCCCTCGAAACCGGCGCCGACCTGGGCCCGGAAGAGTGCCGTGGTGATCACCTCGCCGAGACCGCCGGCACCGACCATCCCGGCGATCACCACCATCGACAGCGCCAGCATGATGACCTGGTTGACGCCGGTCATGATGGTGGGCAGGGCCAGCGGCAGCTTGGTGCGCAGCAGGATCGTCCAGGGGGACGCGCCGAACGCCTCGCCGGCCTCGACGACCTCCCGATCGACCTGGCGCAGGCCCAGCTCGGTCAGGCGTACGCCGGGCGGCATGCTGAACACCACGGTGGCCAGCGCGCCGGGCACGACGCCGACGCCGAAGAAGAAGATGGCCGGGATCAGGTAGACGAACGCGGGCATCGTCTGCATCAGGTCCAGCACCGGCCGGACGACTGCCGAGGCGCGCGGGTTCTCCGCGATGAAGATGCCCAACGGTACGGCGAGCAGCAGCGCGAGCCCACTGGCCACCAGGACCAGCGCCAGCGTGCTCATGGTCTGTGCCCAGATCGGCATCCCGGCCACCATGCCGAGCCCGAGAGCCGTGCCGAGGCCGAACTTCCAGCCGCGCAGCCACCACCCGAGACCGGCGAAGAGCAGCACCACGACGATCGCCGGCGGCGCGGTCAGCAGGTCAGCCAGCGGCCCGACCAGCGATTCGACGAATGAGGCGATGCCGGCGAAGACCGCGGAGAGGTGCTCGGTCGACCAGTCGACACCGGCCTCGAACACCTCGCCGATCGGGACGTAGGGCAGCAGGCCGTCCAGTCCGTCAGCGCTGTTCATGCGGGCTCTCCCTCCAGCCGGACGGGTGCTGCGGCCACGGTCTGGGCCGGTACGGTCGCTGCGTCGCCTTCGGTCGGCGTCGATCCGGCCGACGCGTCGGGCGGTGACCCGGTCCGGTCGTCGGCGGTGTCGGTGCTGAGGCTGCCGAGCGCGCTGAGCAGCGTGACCCGCGGGATCACGCCGGACAGCCGCCCGGCGGAGTCGACCACGGCGACCGGGTACGGGCTCTCCGCGCAGGGGGCGAAGATGTCGGCCACGGGCGTGTCGTCGCCGACGCTCCGGACGTCCTCGGTCGACACGATCTCCCGGAGGTCCTGCCGGCCCTTCCGGACCGACTCGGCGGCGGCGTCGGCGGTCACGATCCCGAGGAACTTCTTGTCCCGCCCGGTGACGTAGACGGCCGCCGTCTGGGTCTCGCGCAGGATCCGGGCGGCCACCCGGGGTCCGGAGTTCACGTCCACGACACCGAGCGGCCGTTCCATGACCGACGACGCGGTGAGGATCCGGGTCCGGTCGACGTCGGCGACGAACTGGGCGACGTAGTCGTTGGACGGGTCGGTGAGGATCTCCTCGGCGGTGCCGATCTGGACGATCCGGCCGTCCCGCATGACCGCGATGCGGTCACCCAGGCGCATCGCCTCGTTGAGGTCGTGGGTGATGAACACGATCGTCTTGCCCAGTTGGGCCTGCAGTTCGATCAGCTGGTCCTGGACCTCGCGGCGGATGAGCGGATCGAGCGCGGAGAACGCCTCGTCCATCAGCATGATGTCGGTGCCGGCGGCGAGCGCGCGGGCCAGGCCGACCCGCTGGCGCATGCCGCCGGACAGCTCCTGCGGCAGCTTGTCCGCCCAGTTGTCCAGGCCGACCATCCGCAGCGCCTGCAGCGCCCGCTCCCGGCGCTCGGGCCTGGGCAGGCCGGCGACCTCGAGCGCGTAGCCGGCGTTGTCCAACACCGACCGGTGGGGCAGGAGGGCGAAGTGCTGGAAGACCATGCTGATCTTCTCGCGGCGCAGCTTGCGCAGCGCGGCCGGCTTGAGCTTGGTGATGTCGACCCCGTCGACCTCCACCGTGCCCTCGGTCGGGGTCAGCAGTCCGTTGAGCATCCGGATCAGGGTGGACTTCCCCGAACCGGACAGCCCCATGACCACGAAGATCTCGCCGCGCCGGACCTCGAAGTTCGCGTCGATGACCGCGGCCGTGACGGACTGGCCGGCCAGCTTCTCATCGCGGTGCGCGCCGTCGCGGAGAAGCTCGACCGCCCTCTCGGCGCGGTTGCCGTAAATCTTGTACAGCGATTTCACTCTGAGTGCGGACACGGTCTCCATTCCAAGGGACATCCGGCGTGACGACCATTTCCAACGATGTGCAGGGGCCTGTCGGCCATCGGCATCAATCAAGTCGTCGGGCTGCCGGGTCGGGACAGTCCCGGGTGGGCGGAACCTGGCCGACCCTACCCGACGCCGGTCCCCGAATGGCAACCTCGTTGCCGTCTTGTTGCACGGGGAGTGACAGTGGTAACGCCCCGAATGGGGCCAGGTGATTTTCGCAGCGTATTCGTCCATCGGTGATTCACCGCGATTACCGCTCGAAATGCGTAGGCCGGGAAGGCGCGGCGCGGAGCCGCGCTTCTGCGGACAATCGCTCCCCAAACGGACGGGTGGTTTGACGGTGGGTGATCGGAGTGACCCGATCGGCTGGTCGCCTCGGGGTGACCGTCAGCCCCGTTCCGCACCCGTCCGCCGTTCCGGTTAATTGCGTCGCGAGGTCGGTTTCCGGGGGTGTCGGGGAGACGTCTGCGCACTTATCGGCGCCGCGCCTAAAGGCGATACAGAATTCCGCTTTCATGAAACCTTCATAGGATCTACATGAAACCTATGCAGGACCTACACGCGACCTACATGGACAGTTCCTCGGCGCCGCGGGTTTCGGTGGTCCGGCACGTGTCGACCGCTCTCGAAATGCCGAGCGTGGCGTCCGGTCCCGCTCGGCGGGGGCCGGCGACGCCCGGTCGCGGGTCGTTCGCCGGGGGCGGGTGCGGTCCCGGCTCGCGGCGGGCTCGCGGTCCAGGCGGCGGGCGAGGTGGCCCGCGTCGGCACCCAGCGCAAATCGAAGCATGTACATCTTGACGAAGTGGTGACGCCTGAGTAGCGTCACCCCATCATTCTGGAAAGTTTCCTAACTGTTTGGGGAGACGCCACATGAAGAGATCGCTCCGCCGGGCCCTCTGGGTCGGCGCCGTGGTCGCGCTGACGGCCGCGACCGTCCCGATGGCCTCGGCGTTCGGGGCCGGCAGTGTCACCGCCGCCTTCACCCGGGTGCAGGACTGGGGGACCGGTCACGAGACGCGGGTGACGGTCACCAACGGCTCGAGCACGTCGGTGAGCACCTGGCGCATCGAGTTCGACCTGCCCACGGGCACCAGCATCAGCAGCTTCTGGGACGCCGACGTCACCCGCACCGGCAACCACTACGTCGCGGTCAAGAAGAGCTGGGCCGGCCCCCTGGCCCCGGGCGCCACGTTCAACTGGGGCTACAACGGCAGCGGCCCGTACCGGGCGCCGCTGAACTGCACCATCAACGGCGTGCCCTGCGCCGGCGGGACGCCGCCCACCACCACCGCTCCGCCCACCACGGCACCGCCCACCACCGCCCCACCGACCACGGCGCCGCCCACCACCGCGCCCCCGACCACCCCGCCGCCGGACCCGGGCGGCAAGAAGGTCGTCGGCTACTTCGCGCAGTGGGGCGTCTACGCCCGCAACTACCACGTCAAGAACATCCACACCAGCGGCTCAGCCTCGAAGCTGACGCACATCCTGTACGCCTTCGGCAACACCACCGGCGGGCGCTGCACCATCGGCGACAGCTACGCCGACTACGAGAAGGCGTACACCGCGGCGGACAGCGTCGACGGCGTCGCCGACACCTGGGACCAGCCGCTGCGCGGCAGCTTCAACCAGCTGCGCAAGCTCAAGCGGATGTACCCGCACCTCAAGGTGATCTGGTCCTTCGGCGGCTGGACCTGGTCCGGCGGCTTCACCCAGGCCGCGCAGAACCCGGCCGCGTTCGCCGAGAGCTGCTACAACCTGGTCGAGGACCCGCGCTGGGCGGACGTGTTCGACGGTATCGACATCGACTGGGAGTACCCGAACGCCTGCGGTCTCACCTGCGACTCCAGCGGCCCGAACGCGTTCCGGAACCTGGCCAGCGCGCTGCGCTCGCGCTTCGGCTCGTCAGCCCTGGTCACCGCGGCCATCACCGCCGACGGCAGCAACGGCGGCAAGATCGACGCCGCCGACTACGCCGGCGCGGCACAGCACCTCAACTGGATCATGCCGATGACGTACGACTACTTCGGCGCCTTCAACGCGCAGGGTCCGACCGCCCCGCACTCCCCGCTCCACTCGTACCCGGGCATCCCGCAGCAGGGCTTCTGGTCCGACGCGGCGATCCAGAAGCTCAAGAGCAAGGGCATCCCCGCCAACAAGCTCCTGCTCGGCGTCGGCTTCTACGGTCGGGGCTGGACCGGGGTGACCCAGACCGCGCCGGGCGGCACCGCGACCGGTCCCGCCCCGGGCACCTATGAACAGGGCATCGAGGACTACAAGGTGCTCAAGAACTCCTGCCCGGCGACCGGCACGGTCGGCGGCACGGCGTACGCCAAGTGCGGCAGCAACTGGTGGAGCTACGACACACCGGCCACGATCGGCGGAAAGATGACGTACGCGAAGAACCAGGGCCTCGGTGGCGCGTTCTTCTGGGAGCTCTCCGGCGACACCAGCAACGGCGAGCTGATCGGCGCCATCAAGGGCGGTCTCGGCTAGTCCGGAGGCCGACGCACCACCCACCCGGCGGGGAGGGACCGCACACCGGTCCCTCCCCGCCCGGGTGCGCGGCCGAGAGGGTGGCGAACGGGCCCTTCCCTACGGGCGGGTGACGGGTCGGATGTGACAGACTCGCCGCTCGACGGGGTTGGCTGTCCCTGACCGTTCGGAGGTGGCATGCGTACGGCGTACCGGAGGCTGGCGGTCGGGGCGCTCGGCGCGACCCTGCCGGTGCTTCTGCTCGGCTGCGGGCTCGGCGGCGACGACCAGCCGGCGGAGCGGCCCGGCCGGGCGCCCGCCGCGGAGGCCTCGGCCAAGGCCCGGGAGCGGGTGCAGGCGTACCTCGACGCCATGGCGGCCAAGGACGCGGCCGCCGGGCGCAGCCAGCTCTGCGCGGTGTTGCACGAGGCGTTCGACGCCGCCGCCACCGGGCCGAACGGCGACTTCGCCGACCACTTCGAGGTGCCGCAGGCGCAGATCACCGACATCCGGCCGGGCCCGCAGGGCCAGGAGGTGAGCGCGACGGTGTCGGTGACCGCCGGCACGCGCAAGCTGACCCGCCCGCTGCTGTTCACGGTCACCCGGGACGGCGCCGACTGGTGCATCGCCGCGGAGGCGCCCGGCGGCCACACCCCCAGCCCAGCCGTCACGCCCTGACCCGCGGTGAGGGATCTCTCACCCGACGGAACGGTCCCCCTCGCCGGCCGGCGGCCGGGTCGGTCGCCGTACGCTTTCTGTCATGCGCCATGAGTGGCATCAGCTGAGCCATCCGGCCGTCGGCAGCCCCGTGCTGCAGACCAGCCGGCCGACCGTCGACTCCGCCGAGGACGCCGCCCTCGGTCTGGACCGTTGGCGCGACCTGCCCCGCGCCCAGACCCCGCCCTGGCCGGACGCGGCCCAGGTCGCCGAGGTCTGCAAGGTGCTGGAGAACGTGCCGTCGGTCGTGGCGCCCTACGAGGTCGACCAGCTCCGCCAGAAGCTCGCGCTGGTCTGCGAGGGCAAGGCGTTCCTGCTGCAGGGCGGCGACTGCGCGGAGACGTTCGCCGACAACACCGAGAGCCACCTGCTCGCGAACGCCCGCACGCTGCTGCAGATGGCGATCGTGCTGACCTACGGCGCCTCGCTGCCGGTGGTCAAGGTCGCCCGGGTCGCCGGGCAGTACACCAAGCCGCGGTCGCTGCCGACCGACGCGCGCGGACTGCCGGCGTACCGCGGCGACATGATCAACTCGTTGGAGGCCACGCCGGAGGCGCGGGTCGCCGATCCGCAGCGCATGATCCGGGCGTACGCGAACTCCGCCGCCGCCATGAACATGCTCCGCGCGTACCTGGCCGGCGGCCTGGCGGACCTGCACGCCGTGCACGACTGGAACAAGGGGTTCGTGCGCAACTCGCCGGCCGGCGAGCGGTACGAGGCGATCGCCCGGGAGATCGACCGGGCCCTGGCGTTCATCCGGGCCTGCGGGATGACCGACGACGAGGCGCTGCGCACCGTCACCCTCTACTGCTCCCACGAGGCGCTCGCCCTCGAGTACGACCGGGCGCTGACCCGGGTCTCGGGCAACCGGGCGTACGGGCTGTCCGGGCACTTCCTGTGGATCGGCGAGCGCACCCGGCAGATCGACGGGGCGCACATCGACTTCATCTCCCGGATCGCCAACCCGATCGGCGTCAAGCTCGGCCCGACCACCACCCCGGACGAGGCGATCGAGCTCTGCGAGAAGCTCAACCCCGACAATGTGCCGGGACGGCTCACCCTGATCAGCCGGATGGGCAACCACCGGGTGCGGGACGTGCTCCCCCCGATCGTCGCCAAGGTCACCGCCGCCGGCGCGAAGGTGGTGTGGCAGTGCGACCCGATGCACGGCAACACCCACGAGTCGTCCAACGGCTACAAGACCCGGCACTTCGACCGGATCGTCGACGAGGTGCTGGGCTACTTCGAGGTGCACCGCGGCCTGGACACCCACCCCGGTGGCCTGCACGTCGAACTGACCGGCGAGGACGTCACCGAGTGCCTCGGCGGCGCCCAGGGCATCGACGACCTGGACCTGCCCGGCCGGTACGAGACCGCCTGCGACCCGCGGCTGAACACCCAGCAGTCGCTGGAGCTGGCCTTCCTCGTCGCGGAGATGCTCCGTGGCTGACGCGAGGAGTGCGCTTGCGAGCCCCGCAGTCGGCGACCGAGAGGATGACAGTGGCTGACGCGAGGAGTGCGCTTGCGAGCCCCGCAGTCGGCAACCGAGAGGACGACCGTGACTGACCTGATCGATCTTCGTTCGGACACCGTCACCCGGCCGACCGCCGGGATGCGGGAGGCCATGGCCACCGCCGACGTCGGCGACGACGTGTACGGCGAGGACCCGACCGTCAACGCCCTCGAGGCCGAGGTCGCCGCGCTCTTCGGGCACGAGGCGGCGCTGTTCTGCCCGACCGGCTCGATGGCCAACCAGATCGCCCTGCAACTGCTGGTGTCGCCCGGCAACGAGCTGCTCTGCGACGCCGACGCGCACGTGGTGACGTACGAGATCGGCGCCGCCGCCGCGTACGGTGGCATCTCGTCGCGGACCTGGCCGGCGGTCGGCGCGGACGTCGACCCCGACGCGGTCGCCGCCATGATCCGGCCGGACGGCTACTGGGCGGTGCCCACCCGCGCCATCGCCGTCGAGCAGACCCACAACCGGGGCGGCGGCGGGATCATCCCGCTGGACACGCTGCGCGAGCTGCGGCGCGTCGCCGACGACGCGCGGCTGGCGCTGCACTGCGACGGCGCCCGGATCTGGCACGCGCACGTCGCCGACCGGGTGCCCCTGGCGACGTACGGCGGACTCTTCGACACCCTGTCGGTCTGCCTGTCCAAGGGCCTCGGCGCGCCGGTCGGCTCGCTGGTGGTGGGTGGCGCCGACCGGATCGAGCGGGCCCGGTTCATCCGCAAGCGGATGGGCGGCGGGATGCGGCAGGCGGGGGTCCTCGCCGCGGCCGGCCGGTACGCCCTCGCGCACCACGTCGAGCGGCTCGCCGAGGACCACGCTAAGGCGGCCCGGCTCGCCGAGGCGGTCGCCCCGTTCGGCGTGCTGGCCGGTCCGGTCCGGACGAACATCGTCCCGCTGGACCTCGGCAAGCACCCCCAGGACGCGCACGGTCTCGCCGCCGCCGCCCGTGCGGAGGGCGTCCTGGTCTCGGTGCTCGGCCCCCGTACCGCCCGCCTGGTCACCCACATGGACGTCGACGACGCCGCCATCAGCCGCGCGATCGACGCCCTAACCCGCGCCCTGCGCGCCTGACAGAGATGATGTTCATGAGCACCTCCCGCCGGGGTCTGACCCAGCGCCTGACTGACTTCGGGTCCTTCACGGGATTTGTCGGCCTCGGTCGGGAGGTGCTCGTGCACTCACTGGACGTGGCGTTGTGACTTAATAGGAGCCTGGCCAGAGGCCCCATCTCTGTCTTGTCCGCGTTGCCCGGCTGGTGCGTGCCGCCCTGCCCACAGTCACGAGCGACAGGACGACGATGCCCTCTATTACACCTGAAGAAGCCGCGATCGAGGTCGTCGGTGGAGTCGACACCCACCAGGACACCCACACTGCAGCGGTGATCGACCTGGTCGGGCGGGTGCTAGGCACCCAGCAGCTCCCCGCCACGGCGGCCGGATACGCCGCCCTGCTGGCCTGGATGCGCGGGTTCGGCCGGCTGCTGCGCGTGGGGGTCGAGGGCACCGGCGCCTACGGCGCGGGACTCGCTCGCCTGCTGCGCGACGAGGACGTCGACGTGATCGAGGTTGACCGCCCGGACCGCAAGACCCGCCGGTTCCAGGGCAAGTCTGACCCGATCGACGCCATTCAGGCCGCCAAGGCCGCCCTGGCCGGGGAACGCACCGGCATCCCCAAGCAGCGCGACGGCCGCGTCGAAGCACTGCGCAACCTACGGGTGGCCCGGCGCAGCGCGGTCGACCAGCGCGCCGACACCCAACGCCAGATCAAAAGCCTGATCGTCACCGCCCCCGACGAACTGCGTGCCCGGCTGTGCGGTCTCACCGTCAAGCAGCTGATCGCCACCTGCGCGAACCTGCGACCCGACCGGGCCGACGCCGCCACCCCGGCCACCGCCGTCAAGCTCGCCCTGCGTGCTCTGGCCCGCCGCCACCAACAGCTCACCACCGAGATCGCCGACCTGGACGAACTGCTGCAGCCTCTCGTCGCCGCCATCAACCCCGGCCTGCTGGCCGCCAACGGCGTCGGCGCCGACACCGCCGGCCAACTGCTCGTCAGCGCCGGCGAAAACCACGCCCGACTCAACTCCGAGACCGCGTTCGCCATGCTCTGCGGCGTCGCCCCGATCCCCGCCTCGTCGGGCAAGACCACCCGGTACCGGCTCAACCGCGGCGGTGACCGGCAGGCCAACGCCGCCCTCTACCGCGTCGTGCTCTGCCGCCTTCGCTGGGACCCCCGCACCCGCGCCTACGCCGAGCGACGCACCAAAGAAGGCCTGTCCAAGAAAGAGATCATTCGATGCCTAAAGCGATACGTCGCCCGCGAGCTCTATCAGATCATCACAGCAAACGATCTTGAACTCGCTGCTTGACATCCATAGGAGCATCCCCCACCCCCCACCCCCCACCCCACCCACCCCACCCCACCCCCACCCAGGCCCCCTGCCCGTTGATCAAGAAGTTCTGGTCATGATTCCGGCGTTCGGGCGACGCAAACCTCTTGATCAACGCGGTTTTGGGCGGGAGGACCGGGGGTGGGTGGGGCGGGGTGGGGGGGGTGGGGGTGGGGGTCAGGGGCGCAGGCGTTTGAGGGTGGCGACGTCGGCGGCGTGGCCCACGTGCCTCTCGGTGGGCGTCTCCACCACGACCGGTACGCCGGCGGTGGCCGGATGGCGCATCAGCTCCGCGAACGCGGGCTCGCCGATGGCGCCCTTGCCGATGTTCTCGTGCCGGTCCCGGGTCGAGCCGCACAGATCCTTCGAGTCGTTGGCGTGCACCAGCCGCAGCCGGTCCGCACCCACGGTCCCGACCAGCGTGTCGAGCGTGGCGGCCATGCCACCCTCGACGGCCAGGTCGTGCCCGGCCGCCCAGGCGTGGCAGGTGTCGAAGCAGACACCGAGCCACGGGTGCCGGTCGACCGCGTCGAGGTAGGGCCCGAGCTGCTCCACCCGGGACGCGAGCGACCGCCCGCCGCCCGCGCTCGGCTCGACCAGCAGCATCGGCCCGCCCGCGTCACCCGCCGCGTCCAGCAGCGGGAGCAACGCCTCGCGGACCTGCCGCATCGCCGCGTCGGCGTGCCCGGCGTCGACCGCGCTGCCGGCGTGGAACACCACCCCCTGGGCGCCGATCGCGGCGCCCCGGCGCAGCGCGTGGGCCAGCGTCAGGGCCGACCGCTCCACCGTCGCCTCCGTGGGGGAGCCCAGGTTGACCAGCAGCGACGCGTGGATGAAGACGGGCACGCCCCGGTCGGCGCAGCCGGTGCGGAACAGCTCGTCCTGCACCGGGTCGCCGGGCGGCAGCGCCCAGCCCCGCGAGTTGGACACGTAGACCTGGACGACCTCCGAGCCCGCCGCGTCGACGTACGGCAGGGCCGCCTTCGCCAGGCCGCCCGAGGTCGGTGTGTGCGTGCCGACCGGCCGCGCCGTCGTCGGCGGGTGCGGGCCGGCCGGCCGGGCCGTCGTCGTCACAGGCATCCGAGGGTGATCTGGGTGCCCGGTGGCACCTGCGAGTTCTCACCCGGGCTCTGGAACCGGACGACGCCGTTCGGGTTGAACTGCACCGCCACCGGATGGCCCTGAGCCTCGAGGACCTGTTTGGCCTGCGGGCACGGCAGGTCGATCACGCGGGGAACGACGACCAGCGGCGGGCCCTGGCTCACCTCCAGCCGGACCTGCGCGCCCTTCTCCACACCGGTGCCGTCGGCCGGGCTCTGCCCGAGGACCTCGTCCTTGGGCTTGTCCGACTCCTTCACCGTCGGCGGCTCGACGAGCACCAGTCCGAGCCGGGCCAGGGTCCGCCGTGCCTCGTCCAGGCTCTTGCCGACAAGGTTGGGCACCGAGATCGGTGCCCGGCCCTTGCTGAGGATGACGGTGACCTCGTCACCCGGCTTGACCTCGGTGCCCGCCTTCGGGTTGGTCGCCACCACGACCCCCTCCGGCAGGCTGTCGTCGTAGCGGGTGGCCCCCTTGACCACCGTGAGCTTGGCGTCCGTCAGGTCGGTCGCGGCCAGCTCGTACTCCTTGCCCACCACATCCGGCACCGGGAAGCGCTCCGGGCCCAGCGAGAGGGTGAGCGTGATCGTGCCCCCCTTCTCGATGCGGCTGGCGGACGCCGGGTCCTGCGCCAGGACGGTGTCCTTCGGGACCTGCTCGTCGTGACGCGGATCCGCGTACCGCAGGTCGAGGCCGGCCTTCGCGGCCTGCGCCTCCGCATCGGCCTTGGTGAGACTCACCAGCTGCGGCGCCACCGTGTACCGGCCGACGCCGACCCACCAGCCGCCGACCGCGGCCATCAGCCCGAGCACCACGACGGCGGCGGCCACCGCCATCCGGCCGCGCCGGTCGCCCAGCACGCTGGACCGCAGCGCGGCGAGTCGGGACCAGATGTCGCCGTCGTCGGGGGCCGCGCGCCGCCGGCCGCCGCGCGGCGCGCCGTCGGGGAGGCGGGCCCAGGACGGCCGGTTGGCCGGCTGCACGGCCGCGACGACCATGGTGGGCTGGGCCACCGGGGGCTCGTCGGCCACCCGGCGCAGCACGGCCGTACGCGTGTTGGGGTTGCCCAGGTCTTCCCGGGCCACCTGCACCTCGGCCAGCAGTGCCCCGGCGTCCGTCGGCCGGGCACCCGGATCGCGCCGGGTGGCCCGGGCGACCAGGTCGTCGAGCGCCCTCGGCAGCCCCGGCACCAGCGTCGAGGGTGCCGGCACGTCCCGGTCCACGTGCTGCCAGGCCACCTCGACCGGGCGGTCGCCGTCGTACGGAACGCGCCCGGTCAGCATCTCGAACAGCACGATGCCCGCGGAGTAGACGTCGGTGCGCGGGTCGGCGTGGCCGTGGGTGACCAGCTCCGGGGCGACGTACGCGACGGTCGCCATGAGCTGGCTGCCGTGCTCGTCGTCGGCGCTCGCCTCCACCGCCCGGGCCAGCCCGAAGTCGGCGACCTTCACCACGCTGTCGACCAGGTTGGCGACCCCGCCGGTCGGCGCCTCGGCGACCAGCACGTTCTCCGGCTTGACGTCGCGGTGGACCAGCCCGGCCCGGTGCGCCGCGGCGATCGCGGCCAGCATCTGCTCGGCGATCGCGAGGGCCTCGTCCGGGTTGAGCCGGCGCCGCTCGGCCAGCACGTCGCGCAGCGTGCGACCCCGCACGTACTCCATCACCAGGTACGGCCGGCCGGCGTGGGTGCCCTGGTCGTAGACCGCGACGACGTTGGGGTGGGTCAGCCGGGCGATCGTCTTCGCCTCGTCGGTGAAGCGCTCCACGAAGCCCGCCATCCGGCCCCGGGCGTCCGGGCCGTGGGTCGGATGAATGATCTTCACGGCGACGGTGCGCTCGAGGCGCTCGTCGGTGGCGGTGTACACGGTCGCCATGCCGCCACGGGCCACGCGACCGCGAATGCGGTAGCGCCCGTCGATCAGCGAGCCCAGCAACGTGTCGGCGACCTGTGTGTCCATCGGCAGGGAGTCTATGTGTCCAGGGGGTGAAGGTTGAACAGGATGCTACAGCCGAGGGCCGACGGGTCGGGTCCGCCGACCGTCAACGACGATGTCGTCGCAGGTCCGGGCGGTGGCGCCGGGGTCCGGGAGGAAGGTCGCCGACCCGCTCGCCGGGGCGCCCGCCGGGCCCGGCCGCCGGCTGCGGGGTGCCGTCGTCGGATCCCGGGGCGGACGTGGCAGGGTGGTCGGGTGACCGACTCCGTACCCGCCGGGACCCCCGCCGCCGAACCGGCCGAGTGGCTGACGCTGCCGGACGTCGCCGAGCGTCTCGACCTGCCGATCAGCAAGGTCCACCAGATGATCCGCGACCGGGAGCTGATCGCGGTCCGTCGCGACGGCGTCCGCCGGGTGCCGGCGGACCTGGTGGCGACCGGGGGCGCGCTCAAGCACCTGCCCGGGGTGCTCAACCTCCTGGCCGACGCCGGCTACGACGACGAGGAGAGCCTGCGCTGGCTGTACCAGCCCGACGACACGCTCCCCGGCGGCACCGCGGCCGCCGCCCTCGCCGGCGACCAGGCCCGTGAAGTGAAACGCCGAGCCCAAGCCCTGGGCTTCTGACCCACCCGTCCCCACCCGCGGGATCGGCGCGCGTGCGGGCGCGGGGCGGGGTGGGCTCAGGAGGGGCGGCGGGTGGCGGCGATGGCCAGGTCGACCAGGGCCTGGTGGGCCTCGGTGTCCAGGTCGACGGTGGCCAGCGCGGCCAGCGCCGCGTCGGTGAGCGTGCCGATCCGCTGCTCGGTGCGGGCGAGCGCGCCGCTGGCCTCGATCAGCTCCCGCAGCCGGGCCACCCCCGCCTCGTCCAGCGCCGGGTCACCGAGGCCGCGGAGCAGCACCTCCCGCCCGGCGTCGTCGACCGCCTCCAGCGCCGCCGCCACCAGGTACGTGCGCTTGCCCTCGCGCAGGTCGTCACCGGCCGGCTTGCCGGTCTGCGCCGGGTCGCCGAAGACACCGAGCACGTCGTCGCGCAGCTGGAACGCCTCGCCGAGCGGCAGCCCGTACGCGGAGTACGCCACGCGTACGTCGGGGGCGGCGTCGGCCAGCGCGGCGCCGAGCAGCAGCGGGCGTTCGACCGTGTACTTCGCCGACTTGTAGCGGGCCACCTTCCCGGCCCGCTCGAGCGAGGTGTCACCGGTGGCCTGGGTCAGCACGTCGAGGTACTGGCCCACGGTCACCTCGGTGCGCATCTGGTCGAACACCGGCCGGGCCCGGGCCACCGTGTGCGGAGCCAGCCCGGCGGAGTGCAGCAGCTCATCCGACCAGACCAGGCACAGGTCGCCCAGGAGGATCGCCGCCGCGTCGCCGAACCCGTCCGCGTCCCCGCCCCAGCCGGCCGCCCGGTGCCGGGCGGCGAACCGCCGGTGCACCGCCGGCTCGCCCCGGCGGGTGTCCGACCGGTCCATCAGGTCGTCGTGGATCAGTGCGCTGGCCTGCACGAACTCCAGCGCGGACAGGGCGGTCACCACCTGGTCGGTGTCGACCCCGCCGGCACCCCGAAACCCCCAGTAGGCGAAAGCCGGCCGGAGCCGCTTGCCGCCGCCGAGGACGAACGCCTCGATCGCCTCGGCGAGCGGGGCCAGGGCGTCGTCGACGCCGGTCATCCAGGTGCGTTGGGCGGCCAGGAACTCGGTCAGCGCCTTGTCGACGCGTTGACGCAGCCCGGCGCGGTCGACCGGGGAAACGGGAGCAGCGTGGGTCACGCCCCGACGCTAGCCGGTCCGGCCGGTGCGTGATGTACCGGCGGGTACGCGACGCGCCGGCCGCTCACCGTCGCCCCGCCACCCGGCGGACCCGTCCGCCGCTTGGGAAGACCTGGGTACGGGTGGCCCCGCCCGTTACAGTCGGGGAGTGGCGCTCGGTCTCCCCTCGGTCCTCCCCAACCCGCAGCCGGCGATCGGGGAGCTGATCCGTGACCGCCAGCCGACGTTCTCCTTCGAGTTCTTCCCGCCCAAGACCCCCGAGGGCGAGCGGCTGCTCTGGCAGGCCATCCGCGAGCTGGAGTCGCTGCGCCCGTCGTTCGTCTCGATCACCTACGGCGCCGGCGGCTCGACCCGGGACACGACCGTCGCCGTCACCGAGCGGATCGCCACCGAGACGACGCTGCTGCCGATGGCGCACCTGACCGCGGTCAACCACTCGGTCGCCGAGTTGCGGCACGTGATCGGCCGGCTGGCCGCCGCGGGCGTGCGCAACGTGCTCGCGGTGCGCGGCGACCCGCCGGGCGACCCGACCGGCGAGTGGGTCCCGCACCCGGAGGGCGTGCACTACGCGGAGGACCTGGTCCGTCTCGTCCGGGACTCGGGCGACTTCAGCGTCGGCGTCGCGGCCTTCCCGTACAAGCACCCCCGCTCGCCCGACATCGCCACCGACACGGCGTACTTCGTCCGCAAGTGCCGGGCCGGCGCCGAGTTCGCGATCACGCAGATGTTCTTCGACGCCGACGACTACCTGCGGCTGCGCGACCGGGTGGCGGCGGCGGGCTGCGACACCCCGATCCTGCCCGGCGTCATGCCGGTGACCCAGATCCGCACCATCGAGCGGTCGGCGCAGCTCTCCGGCGCGCCCTTCCCGCCGGCCCTGGCCGCGCGCTTCGAGCGGGTCGCGGACGACCCGGAGGCGGTCCGCCGGCTCGGCATCGAGCAGGCCAGCGAGATGTGCGGGCGCCTGCTGGACGAGGGCGTGCCGGGGATCCACTTCATCACCCTCAACCGCTCCACCGCCACCCGCGAGGTCTGGCAGCACCTGCGGGCCGGCGCCCGCGTGTGAGCGGACGGGCCGCGACACCTCCCGATCGGTGCGACGGTTGAGCCGTGGTGGGCACACAGCTGAACTGGGACCAGTACGCCACGGCCTGGGCGCGCCTGCACGGCGGTTTCGACCCGCGCGCCGCCGCTCCGGTCGTCCGCGCCTGGCTGCGCTTCGCGTACCACGTGGGCTACGTGCTGGGCCGGCTGCGGGTCAGCCCGACCGCGGTCACCGTCGTCGGTGTGCTGCTGTGCTTCTGCGTACCGCTGTTCGCCGTACGCCCGCAGGACGGGCCGTTCCTCGGCGCGCTGTTCGTGTTGCTCGCCGCCGTGGCGGACAGCGTCGACGGCGCGGTGGCGGTGGCGACCAACCGCACCACCCGGCTCGGGTACGTCTACGACTCGGTGGCCGACCGGCTCGGCGAGGCGGCCTGGCTGGTCGCGTTCTGGCTGATCGGCGCGCCGGGAGCGCTGGCGGCCGCCGCCGGCGGGCTCTCCTGGCTGCACGAGTACGTGCGCGCGCGGTCGGTCGCCGCCGGGATGCGCGAGATCGGGGCGGTGACGGTGGGGGAGCGGCCGACCCGCGTCTCGGTGGCCCTGGCCGGCCTGCTGCTGGCCGGGCTGACCGGGCTGATCGAGCCGGACCTGGCCGCCGGCACCATCACCATGGCGACCGCCGTCTGGGTGCTGCTGGCCGCGTTCGGCCTGGGGCAGCTGCTCGCCGCCGTCCGCCGCACGCTGGTCGACGCCGGCTGAGCCACGCCGTACCGCCGGCGCGGGTCGCGCGCGCCCGGATGGTGAGCGCGGATGCCGAGCGGGGCCCGGGCACTGCCGGAGGCGTTGCGAAGGGGCCCCTCCTCACCAGGCGGGGCCGATGGAGTCGGCGACGATCTGCGCGGAGAGGGCGACCATCGGCAGGCCGCCTCCGGGGTGACTGGAGCCGCCGACCAGCCAGAGCCCGCGGGCCGGCCCCCGGTTGGGCGGGCGGAGCAGGCCACCGGCGGTGCCGTAGATCGCCCCGCCCGGCGCGCCCGCCGAGGCGGCCAGGTCGGCCGGGGTGCGGATCTCCCGGAACACCAGCCGGTCCCGCACGTCCGCCCCGCGCGCGGCCAGCACGTCGAGGATCCGGTCCGCGTACGCCTCGGCGAGGCCCGGCCGCCGCCAGTCCACGGCGCCGGCGGCGGTGCCGTGCCGGGCCGCGTTGACCAGCACGAACCACGCCTCGTGACCGGCCGGGCGGACCAGTTCGTCGGCGGCGACGGTGACGAGGACCGTCGGGTCCGGCGCCGGCCGGGCCCGGACGCCCCGTCCGGGTGCCCCGAACACCGCGTCGAACTCGGCGTCGTGGTCGTGGGGGAAGAAGACGTTGTGGTGGGCCAGCCCGGAGTCCCCGCGTACGCCGAGCAGCAGCACGAAGCCGGCGAGGCTCCGGTCGGTCAGCGCGGCCAGCCGGCGCGGCGCCGGCAGCAGGTCCCGGTAGAGGGCGAGCGCGTCGACGTTGGCCACCACCGCGTCGGCGGGCACCGGGGCGCCGGCCCCGGCGAGGCGTACGCCGTGCACCCGCCCGCCCGCCGCGTCGATCCGGGTGACCCGGGCGCCGGTCTGCACCACCACGCCGAGGTCCAGGCAGCGGGTCAGCAGGGCGTCCGCGAGGGTGCCCAGGCCGCCGCGCAGGTACCAGCCGCCGAAGGCCAGCTCGGCGTACGGGACGGCGACCAGCGCGGCAGGTGCCCGGCGCGGGTCGGCGCCGGTGTAGGTGGCGTACCGGTCGAGCAGCATCCGCAGCCGGGGATCGGACAGGTGCGCCCGGCCCAGCCCGCGCAGGGTGCGGCCCGGCCCGATCGCGGCCAGGTCGCCCAGCCGCCAGGCCAGCGTCGCCAGGTCCCGGGGCGAGTCGACGCGGCGGCGCAGGACGTCCCGTTCCGAGGCCGCCCAGACCCGCCCGGCGCGGCGCCACAGCCGCCGCCAGTCCGCCGCGGCCCGCTCGCCGAAGGCGGCCCCGATCCGGGTGGCGAACTCGCCGGGGTCGGCACCCGAGTCCAGCGTGGGCCCGCCGCCCGGGAAGACGTGCCGCACGATCGGGTCGAGCGGGACCAGGTCCAGGTACTCGTCGAGCTTCGCGCCGGTGTCCTCGAACAGGTCGTGGAACACCTGGGGCAGGGTCAGCAGGCTGGGCCCGGTGTCGAAGTGGAACGGGCCGGCCGGGGTCTCGTGCACGTACCTGCCGAGTTTGCCGCCCACCGTGTCGCCCTGCTCGAAGACGGTGACCTCGTGCCCGGTGGTGGCCAGCCGGGCGGCGGTGGCGAGGCCACCCACCCCGGCGCCGATGACCACGATCCGCGCCATGCCGCGCCCCCCTAGAGAACCGGACGACCCCGCCAGCTCAGGCGCCGCCGCTTCCGCAGATGGTACGACCGCAGGGTCAGCCAACCGAGGACCGCGACCGACACGGGGTGTGCCAGCGCGTCGGGCCACCACCGGCCGCCGGTGGCCCGGGCGCTGACCGCCCGGCCGGCGACCCCCAGCAGGTACGTCCCGGCGGCGACGGCGGCCGTCCCGGGCGCGCCGCCGGCCAGCGCCGCCACGGCGACCAGCGGGGGAGCGGTGTAGAGCAGGAGCAGCAGCGTCACCACGGCGGCCGCCGCCGCGGGGTGCCCGAACGAGGCCCACAGCGACTTCGAGTAGCCGTCGCGCAGCTGCGGCCAGTCGTCGTACATCCGACAGCTGGCCAGCCGCGAGCCGTCGGCCAGCGCGATCCGGCCGCCGGACCGCTTGACCGCCCGGGCCAGCTCGATGTCCTCCAGGACCTTGTCGGCCACCGCCGCGTGTCCGCCCGCGGCGAGGTAGCCGGCCCGGTCCACCACCAGGAACTGCCCGCCGGCCGCGGCCAGCGACGGCCGCGCCGACCGCTCCATCGCGCGCAGCGGCAGGAACGTCAGCCACAACCACTGCAGCAGCGGCTGGACCAGCCGGTCGGCCGCCGTCGTCACCACGATCCGGGGGTACGGCGACAGCAGCGCCAGCCGGCCGGCACGCAGCTCGCCGACCGCCGCCGCCACCGCCTGCGGGGCGAGGACCACGTCGGCGTCGACGAACGCCAGCACGGTCGCGGCCGGATCGGCGCGGGTCGCCAACTGCCAGCACGCGTACGGCTTGCCCAGCCAGCCGGGCGGCGGGGCGGCCCCGTCGAGCAGGGTGACCCGCGGGTCGTCCCCGGCGACCGCGCGGACCACGTCGGCGGTGCCGTCGGTCGACCCGTCGTCGAGCACCACGATCCGCAGCCCCGGCACGCCGCGCTGGGCCAGCAGCGCGCGCAGGCACGGCGCGACCCGCCCGGCCTCGTCGCGCAGCGGCAGCAGCACCGCCACCGGCTCGCCCACCTCGGCCGGCGCCGTGGTCGGCCGGCGCAGCCAACGGCCGGCGTTGACCAGGGTGTGTGCGGTCAGCGCGGCCACCACCAGCAGCGGCGCGAGCGTCGGACTCATGCCGGCGCCCCGCTGCACCGCGCGTCGGTCCGCCCGTCGCGCTTCCTCATGCCGGGACGTCGACGCGGGGACGGGGGTGCCGGTCGGCCGGGCGGCGGCGGTCGCGCAGCAACGTCACCGCCAGCGGCACGGCGGTCACCGCCATGCCGGCCGCACCCCACGACGCCGAGGCGGGCAGGTCGAGGAAGACGGCGTGGGCCAGCACGCTGGAGGCGTACGTCCAGAGGTAGAGCGCGAGGATCGGGTGGTCGCGGCGGTCGGTGGTGGCCACGGCCGGCCCGGCCAGGGGGCGCAGGGCGGTCATCAGCAGCATGGCGAAGAGCAGCCAGCCCAGGTAGTTGCTGACCGGGATGCCGGGGAGGCCGGGCAGCGCCGGGGTGGCGTCCCGCCAGACCCAGTGGCCCTCCGCCACCATCTGCGGGTCGAGGAAGAGGTCCCACGTGGCCAGCCCGACGGTCGCCAACGCGATCCGCCGGATCGCCCGCCCCGGCCCGGCGCCGGCCGGCCCACCCGCCGGGCGGCCGCCGGTGAGCCGGACCGCGACCAGCCAGGCGGGCCAGGCCATCCAGGTCCAGGCGAGGGGGATGACCAGGGGCACCCCGGCCAGCTTCGGTCCGAGCTGACCGGAGTAGTCGTAGCTGCCGAACGGGAAGCCGGTGGCCACGCCGAGCGCCTCGATGGCGAAGCCCCCGCCGGTGGCCACCGCGACCAGCGTCGCCGCCGCCCGGAGGCCGCGGCTGAGCAGCGCGTGGCTGACCGAGAGCAGGCAGCCGAGCAGCACCGTCGCGACGGTGAGCCGGGCCCGGGTCGGTCCGGTGGTCAGGGGGTAGCAGATCTGCGCCAGCACCAGCACGGCCAGCAGCGCCCAGGCGGCACGGGCGGCGCGGCCCGGCGGTGCGGAGCCGGGGCGGGTCATGCCGGCCCGGGGGCGGCGGGCGGCGGCAGCGGCAGGTCCCGGCCGAGCACCCCGAACGGGCGCTCGTCGCCGGGGAAGTGGAAGTCGCGCAGGATGTCGACGAAGCCGAAGCGCCGGTACAGCCGCCAGGCCCGGGACCGCTGCTCGTCGGCCTCGGGCGTGGACAGCAGGGTGGTCGTCCCCTCGGCCATGGTCAACAGGGCGCGCAACTGGCCGGCGCCCAGGCCGTGCCCCTGTGCGGGCGGCCGGACGTGCAGCTCGACCACCTCGAAGCAGTTGGTCAGCCAGCGCTGGCGGGCCGCCTGGTCCAGCGCCCGCCACACCTGGTCGTGCCACCACTGGCCGGGCGCACCGAGGTAGCCGTAGCCGAAGCCGGCCAGGTGGCCCTCGGTGGTGAGGCTGGCGACGGCGCGGAAACCGGGCCGGCGTACGTGGGTGGCGATGTAGCCGCGGCGTGCCTCCAGCAGGTCGGTGCGGTACCCCATCGCCTCGCCGTAGACGGCCACCACGTCGTCCAGCCGTCGGACGAGATCGTCCGGTGTCCACCGCACCAGCCTCATGCCGTCCTACCTTCTTCGTTCGCGACCCAGCCCAGTACCGCCCGGTCGCCGACCACGTCGCGCACCTCGAACCGCGCGAAGAGTTCCTCCGCGTACCACCCCTCGGTGGGGGTCCGCATGATCGCGGCGCGGTGCCCCGGGTGACGGTACGCGAACGCGACCAGGTCCGCCGGGCTGCGCCACACGCTGACCGTGCCCTGCCAACCCAGCGGTGCCTCACCGACCCCGAACCGGGCGAGCAGGCCCGGTGCGGTGTGCAGCGCGGCGGCCACCGGAGGGACCGCCCGCCAGAAGGTGACCGCCCGCGCGGGGCGCAGCCGGGCCCGGGTCAGCGCGAGCACCGGCCCGGCGGCCGGCCCGCCGGGCGGGTCACCGAACGGTCGCCGGCCGGACCACGCGCCCCGGCTGCTGAGCGGGCGCAGGTCGACCCGGACGGTGGCGCGGGCGATCCGCGCCCAGGCCCGCGCGACCGGGGAGCCGTCGAAGCCGGCGGCCGCGGCGGGGGAGTCCCACACGGTCAGCGCCGCCCACCGGGTCAGGTCCGCGTCGCCCGGGCCGAAGCCGGTGCCGGTCCCGGTGCCGAGCAGCTTGGCGAAGCGGACGCCGGGCAGCGCGCGCAGCCGGCGCGGGTCGCGCGCCATCCGGGCCAGCGCCCGGGGAAGCCCGGCCCGGCCGGTACGCCACACGTGCAGGGTGACGAGCTCGGGGACGGGCTCCCGGTGATCGGCCTCGCTCACGCCGCCCCCTCGCTGCGCTCGGCGGCGGCGCGAGCCACGCTTCTGTGCCTGATGGTTCGCTCGCTCCGCTCGCTCACGCCACCTGTGCCGGCGCGCCGCCGGTCACCCGCAGCAGCTCCGCGTAGGTGGTGGGGAAGACCGCGCGGGGTACGCCGCCGGCGGCCCAGATCTCGTCGTACTTGTCCAGGGCGACGTCCACCAGCGTGCGCAGCGGCCGGGGGTGGCCGACCGGGGCGACCCCGCCGATGACCTGCCCGGTGTGCTCGCGGACGAACTCCGGGGTGGCCCGCCGGAGCCGGGCGACGCCGATCGACGCGGCGAGGCCGGTGGTGTCCACCCGGTGCGCCCCGGAGGTCAGCACCAGCAGCGGCGCGCCGTCCGCGTCGAAGACCAGGGAGTTGGCGATCTGTCCGACCTCGACGCCGAGGGCCTCGGCGGCGGCCGCGGCGGTGTGGACGGCGTCGGGCAGCAGGCGGACGGCGGTGGGCGCGCCGGCGCCGTCCCGCGCGCCGGCGCCGTCGAGCGCCTCCTGCACCGCCCGTACGTTCGGGTGTGGCTGCATTCCGCCATTCTTCCCGGTACGCCTCGGGCGGGTTCAGCCGGGCGCGCCGCCCGGTGCGCGCATCCGTCGCGCGTCACACGTTGCATTTTCGTCGGAGGGAGGGTGTACTGTCAGCAGTAGTTAGAACGAGTGTTCGATTGCCTCGTACGCTCGTTCCAACAGCCCGGAGCGGTGTTTCGCGGCGTCGGTCCGGGCGGTGCGGCTTCGCGGGCCGCACCAGGTTCCGGGCAGTCGCGAGCCCGGGCCCGTCAGGCAGGAGCGTCGCCCGCCGCCCTCGACCCCCGGGCGGCGGGCGACGAACCCGCCGGTACTGCCGGCCGGGTGTGGTGTGGGGAAGCGTCCACACCCGGCCGGCCCCCACACCGGTGCGTCTTCCTCCGCACCACTCGTCCCGGCGGTCCCGCCGGCGGTCTCCGCCGCGGGGTGCGCGCCTCGGCCACGTGGAGGAGACAGACATGCCGACCAACCCGGCTCAGGCACCGACGGTGCCGGCGCACGTGCTGCCGCACCGCACCCCCGCCCAACTCCTCGCGGTGGCCCGCCAGGGGCTGGCCGAGGCCGCCCGGACCGGCCCCGACGGCCTCCGCTACGCCGCGGCCCACCTGGCCGCGCTGCGCGCCGCCGCGGCGCTGCTCGCCGCGCGTGCCCGCCCCGCGCCGACCCGGCGGCACCGGGTCACCAGCGTCTGGGTCCTGCTCTCCGGAGTCGCCCCCGAGCTCGACGAGTGGGCCCGGTTCTTCGCCGTCGGCGCCAGCAAGCGCGCCGCCGCCGAGGCGGGCATCCCGCGGGTCGTCACCGCCCGGGAGGCGGACGACCTGCTGCGAGCGGCGGAGGAGTTCGTGACGGTGGTGGAGGCCGCGCTCGGCGTGGCCCACCAACCGGTGCTCGGCGACCTCGCGGCCTGATCTCCGGCTCCGTTCCGGGGCCCGAGCCGGCAGGCCCCGGAACGGAGCCGGCCGCCACTGGCCCGTTTCGAGCAGTTTTGAGCCATCAGCACAGCAGCACGACAGGGGGTAGGTCCGATGGCGGGCCGCATGGTGGTCGGTTCCGCCGCGCTGGCGGGTCTGGTGCGCCCGGCGAGCGCGCCGGATCCGGCGGGCGCTCACCGGGTGCTGCCGGTGGCCCCCGAGCTGACCGGCCTGCTGCCCAACCGGGGGCTGCGGCGCGGCAGCACGATCGCGGTCGCCGCGGGCCAGCCCCGGCACAGCGGCGCCACCTCCCTGATCCTGGCGCTGCTCGCCGAGGCGTCCCGGGCCGGCTCGTGGTGCGCCGTGGTCGGGGTGCCGGCCTTCGGGGCGGTCGCCGCCGCCGAGCTCGGCATCGTCCTGGACCGGCTCGCCCTGGTGCCGCAACCGGGACCGGACTGGGCCACCGTCGTCGCCGCGCTGATCGACGGGGTGGACGTCGTGGTCACCGCGGTCCCGGCCGGGATCTCCGCGCCGGTCGCCAACCGGCTGGCCGCCCGGGCCCGGCAGCGGGGCAGTGTCCTCGTCCCGTACGGGCGGTGGGACGGCGCCGACGTGACCCTCCAGGTGACCCGGGGGGCCTGGCACGGGCTCGGCGCCGGTCGGGGCCGGCTCCGGCGCCGGGAGGTCACCGTCTCGGCACGGGGGCGGGGCGCGGCCGCCCGTCCCCGGGAGGCGACGGTCTGGCTGCCCGGCGACGCACTGACCCGGGTCATCCCAGGCCCGGTTCCCGGCCCCCCCGCCGCCTCGGCCACCGGCCGGTCGGCCGCCGGCCGGCTCCACGCGGTGCCACCGGCCGCCGAGCCGCCGCCGGCGCTCACCCTGGTGGCTCCGACATGACCGCCGCGCCCCGGCCGGAGCCGGCCGACGGGCTCGCCGCACCGGTACGCACGCTGGTGCTCTGGTGCCCGGACTGGCCGGTGATCGCCGCCGAGATCGTCGACGGGGTGCCGGCCACCGGCCCGGTCGTGGTCCTGCACGCCAACCGGGTGGTCGCCTGCTCCGAGCAGGCCCGGGCCGAGGGGGTACGCCGCGGGCTGCGCCGGCGGGAGGCGCAGGGCCGGTGCCCCCGCCTCACCGTCGTCGAGCACGATCCGGCCCGGGACGCCCGCGCGTTCGAGCCGGTCGTGGCCGCGGTCGAGGAACTGGTGGCCGGCGTGGCGGTGGTCCGCCCGGGGACCTGCGCGGTGGCGGCCCACGGGCCGGGGCGCTACTTCGGCGGTGAGGAGGCGGCGGCGGAGCGGATCGTCGAGCACGTCGCCCAGGCCTGCGCGGTGGAGAGCCAGGTCGGCATCGCCGACGGGGTGTTCGCGGCCGGGCTGGCCGCCCGCACCGGCCGGGTCGTACCGCCCGGCGGGACGCCGCGGTTCCTCGCCGACCTGCCGGTCGAGGCGCTCGGCCGTCCGGCGCTGGCCGACCTGCTGCGCCGGCTCGGCGTGCGTACCCTCGGCGACTTCGCCGCGCTGCCCCCGGGTGACGTGCTGGCCCGGTTCGGGTTCGACGGTGCGCTGGCCCACCGGCTGGCCGCCGGGCGGGACCACCGCCCGCTCGCGATCCGGCAGCCCCCGGCCGACCTGGCGGTCACCGCCGACCAGGACGAGCCGCTCGACCGGGTCGACGCGGCGGCCTTCGTCGCCCGCGCGTTGGCCGAGCGGCTGCACGAGCGTCTCGCCGCGTACGGGCTGGCCTGCACCCGCCTCGGCATCGAGGCGGTGACCGCGCACGGCCAGGAGCTGCACCGGGTCTGGCGGCACGACGGCCTGCTCACCGCCGCCGCCATCGCCGACCGGGTGCGGTGGCAGCTCGACGGATGGCTCTCCGGCGGCCGGCCGGGCCGGGCGGGCGCCGGGCCGCCCCGACCGACCGCCGGCATCATCCGGTTGCGGCTGGTCCCCGACGGGGTGATCGCGCAGGGTGCCCTGCAACCCGGCCTGTGGGGCGAGGCCGGCGAGGAACGGGAACGGGCCCACCGGGCGTTGAGCCGGGTGCAGGGCATCCTCGGCCCCGAGGCGGTGGTCACCGCGGTGCTCGGCGGCGGGCGCTCCCCGGCCGACCAGGTGCGCCTCGTGCCGTGGGGGGACGAGCGCCACCCCGCCCGCCCGGGCCCGCCGCCGTCCCACCCCGACCCGGGCGGTCCGGATCCGCTGCCGGCCCATCTCGGTTCACCGCCCACCCGGCCCGGCGGCCGCCCCGCCGGCGCCACCGGCCAGAGCGTGCCCGGCTCCGGCCCGGACGGGTCCGGGTCGCCGGGCGGGTCGGGCCGGCCGTCCCGGTCGAGGCGTCCGGGCCGGTCGGGGAGCCCAGGCCGGGCGGCGGAGCCGCCCTGGCCGGGTCGGCTCCCGCCGCCGTCGCCGGCGGTGGTGCTACCGGAACCGCTCGCCGCCACGGTGCACGACGCGGCCGGCGAGCCGGTCGTGGTCAGCGCGCGCCTGGAAGTGAGCGCGGCGCCGGCCCGGCTGGCCGTCGGGACCGCCCGGGCGGTGGAGATCACCGGCTGGACCGGCCCGTGGCCGGTGGACGAGCGCTGGTGGGCGCCGGCCGAGGCCCGCCGGCGGGCCCGGTTCCAGGTCTGCCTCGCCGACGGCACCGCCCTGCTGCTCGCGGTCGAGGGCGGCCGCTGGCTGGTGGAGGCGATCTATGACTGACCAGCGCGCGGCCCCGCCGGTCACCGCCGGCACCCGCCCGATCGGTCCGCGAGCCGCCCGGAACGGTCGCGGACCGGGCCGGCCCGGTGGCGGTCACGGTCGGTCACGGCGCCGGGAGACCGATGCCCCCGGGAGCGATATGGCTGTCCGGCATATTCATGCCTGGCAGGAATATCGCTCGTCGGCGTGTCCTTCCCCGGAGCCGTCCGAAATGCCCAACCGGCCCGACCGGCCGCACCGGCCCGACCGCCCCCGAGGGCGCGGGGTGGGAGGCGTCCGGTGAGCTTCCACAACCCGGATCTGCCCTGGTCGGAGCTGGAGCGGGTGCTCACCGGCAAGCCCGCCCGCGGGCGGCGTACGAAGCGCGGCGAGCGGCACCTGCACGTGGTGGATCCCCTGGCGGTGGACGCCGACGGCGGGGACTCCCCGGCGTGGACCCGCAAGCGCCAGCGGTACGAGCCGCCCGAGGTGGAGCGCCCGGCCGGCGCGGTGCCGTACGCCGAGCTGCACGCGCACACCAACTTCAGCTTCCTCGACGGCGCCAGCCACCCCGAGGAGCTGGCCGAGGAGGCCGCCCGGCTGGGGTTGACCGCCCTTGCGGTGACCGACCACGACGGCTTCTACGGTGTCGTGCGCTTCGCCGAGGCGGCCCGCGCCCTGCACCTGCCGACGATCTTCGGCGCGGAACTCTCCCTCGACCTGCCCGGCCCGCAGAACGGCGAACCCGACCCGCTCGGGCGGCACCTGTTGCTGCTCGCCCACGGCCACGAGGGGTACGCGCGGCTGGCCGCCACCATCTCCCGCGCCCAGCTGCGCGGCGGCGAGAAGGGCCGCCCGGTCTACGGGGAGCTGGAGGAGGTGGCCGCCGAGCTGCGTGACCACGTGCTGGTGCTCACCGGCTGCCGCAAGGGGCACGTGCCGGCCGCGCTGCTCACCGAGGGCGTCGACGCGGCGGCCCGGGAGCTGGACCGGTTGACCGCGCTCTTCGGCGCGGAGACGGTCGCGGTGGAGCTGACCGACCACGGCCACCCGGTCGACGCGGACCGCAACGACGCCCTCGCCGAGCTGGCGGTCGCCGCCGGGCTGCCCACGGTGGCCACCAACAACGTGCACTACGCCACCCCCGGGCGGCGCCGGCTGGCCACCACGCTCGCCGCGGTCCGGGCCCGGCGCAGCCTGGACGAGATCGACGGCTGGCTGCCCGCCGCCGGCACCGCCCACCTCCGCAGCGGCGCCGAGATGGCCGCCCGGTTCGCCGCGTATCCGGGCGCCGTGGCCCGGGCCGCCGAGTTCGGCGCGGAACTCGCCTTCGACCTGCAGCTCGTCGCACCGGCGCTGCCGGCGTACCCGGTGCCGCCGGGGCACACCGAGATGAGCTGGCTGCGTCACCTCACCGCGCAGGGAGCCCGGGAGCGCTACGGGCCGCCGGAGGCGCACCCGGAGGCGTACGCGCAGCTGGAGCACGAGCTGAACATGATCGAGGAGCTGGGCTTCCCCGGCTACTTCCTGGTGGTCTACGACATCGTCGCGTTCTGCCGCGAGCAGGACATCTACTGCCAGGGCCGGGGCTCGGCGGCCAACTCCGCGGTCTGCTACGCGCTGCGGATCACCAACGTCGACGCGGTGCGGCACCGGCTGCTCTTCGAGCGGTTCCTCGCCCCGGAACGGGACGGCCCGCCGGACATCGACGTGGACATCGAGTCCGACCGCCGGGAGGAGGTGATCCAGCACGTCTACGCCCGGTACGGGCGGGAGCACACCGCCCAGGTCGCCAACGTCATCTCGTACCGGCCCCGGTCGGCGGTGCGGGACGTGGCGAAGGCGTTCGGTTTCTCCCCGGGCCAGCAGGACGCCTGGAGCAAGCAGATCGACCGCTGGGGGTCGGTGGCCGAGGTGGACGTGGCGGACATCCCCGAGCAGGTCGTCACGTACGCCAACGAGGTGGCTGGTGGCTCGGGGAGGTGGGCGGGGTTCCCGAGGCACCTGGGCATCCACTCCGGCGGCATGGTGATCTGCGATCGGCCGGTGATCGAGGTGTGCCCGGTGGAGTGGGGGCGGATGCCGGGCCGCAGCGTGCTCCAGTGGGACAAGGACGACTGCGCCGCCGTCGGGCTGGTCAAGTTCGACCTGCTCGGCCTCGGCATGCTCACCGCGCTGCACTACGGCTACGACCTGATCGGGACGAGCCTCGACCTGGGCGACATGACCCTGGACGATCCCGAGGTCTACGACATGCTCTGCCGGGCCGACTCGGTCGGGGTGTTCCAGGTGGAGAGCCGGGCCCAGATGGCCACCCTGCCCCGGCTCAAGCCCCGCTGCTTCTACGACCTGGTGGTGGAGGTGGCGCTGATCCGGCCCGGCCCGATCCAGGGCGGCTCGGTGCACCCGTACATCCGGCGCAAGAACGGCCAGGAGCCGGTCACGTTCGCGCACCCGCTGATGCGCAACGCGCTGGAGAAGACCCTGGGCGTGCCGCTGTTCCAGGAGCAGCTCATGCAGCTCGCCATCGACCTGGCCGGGTTCGACGCGGCCGAGGCCGACCAACTGCGCCGGGCGATGGGTGCCAAGCGGTCGGTGGAGCGGATGGCGCAGATCGCCGACCGCCTCTACGCCGGCATGGCCGAGCGGGGGATCACCGGCGAGCTGGCCGACGACGTGTACCGCAAGCTCACCGCGTTCGCCAGCTACGGCTTCCCGGAGAGCCACGCGATGAGCTTCGCGTACCTGGTCTACGCCAGCTCCTGGCTCAAGCGCTACCACCCCGGCCCGTTCCTGGCCGCGCTGCTCAACGCCCAACCGATGGGTTTCTACTCGCCGCAGACCCTGGTCGACGACGCCCGCCGGCACGGGGTGGAGGTCCGCCGGCCGGACGTCAACGCCAGCGGCGCCAAGGCCGTCCTGGAGTCCACCCCGGACACCCGGTGGGGCAGCCGGCCGGGGGAGCCGCCGCACGCCTGGGGGCTGGGCGGCCCGGCGGTCCGGCTCGGGCTGGGCAGCGTGCGCACCCTCGGCGAGGACGTGGCCGAGCGGATCGAGGCCGAGCGTACGGCGCACGGGCCGTACCGGGACATGCCGGACCTGGCCCGCCGCGTGGGTCTCACCGCCGCGCAGCTGGAGGCGCTCGCCACGGCGGACACCTTCGCCTGCTTCGGGCTGACCCGGCGGCAGGCGCTGTGGGCCGCCGCGGCGGCGGCCCAGGACCGGCCGGGCCGCCTGCCCGGCACGGTGACCGGCACCGCCGCGCCGACCCTGCCCGGGATGGCGGCGGTCGACCGGCTCGTCGCGGACGTGTGGGCGACCGGGCTGTCGCCGGAGAGCCATCCGGCCCGGTTCATCCGGGACCAGCTGGACGCGCTGGGCGCGGTGCCGATCGCCCGGCTCGGCCGGGTGGAGCCGGGCCGGCGGGTCCGGGTGGGCGGGATCGTCACCCACCGGCAGCGCCCGGCGACCGCGGGCGGGGTGACCTTCATCAACCTGGAGGACGAGACGGGGATGCTCAACGTCACCTGTTCCCCGGGGCTGTGGCAGCGCTACCGGCGGGTGGCGAGGACCAGCGCCGCCCTGGTGGTTCGCGGTCGCCTCCAGCGGAACGAGGGGGTGATCAATCTCACCGCCGACCGGTTGGACCCGATTGATCCTCCGGTCCGCCCCGCCGCACGCGATTTCCGTTGATCAATAAGTGATTCCCGTTACGGTTTCCGGCCGCCGCCGGAGGGAGACTCCTGCCCGCGCGGGCAGGGTGGCCCGCGCGTCACGAGGGAGAACGAACCGATGACGGGGTATCGCGGTTACAGCGGTGGAGTGGCCAACACGCGCCGGACCCGGCTCGACGCCGGGTGGGTGCCCGCGCACCACACCGAGGCTCGCGAGTACGAGGTCACCGACGGGCCGGTGGCGAACTCGGTGCGCTCGCGCAACGACGAGGAGAACGCCGGCGGCGAGTCCTGACCACCCGCGGGCCACGTCCCGGGCGGCTCTGGACGGGGTGACTAGGCTCGTCGGGGTGGAGCAGACCCCAGGCCGGCTCGCCGGGCCGCCGCTGACCCCCCGTACCGCCGTGATCTGGTCGGTGCTGCGCGCCGAGCTGGACCGCCGTGGCGACACCGACCTCACCGTGCTCGACGTGGGTGGCGGCACCGGCGGCTTCGCCGTACCGCTGGCCCAGGCCGGGCACCGGGTCACCGTGGTCGACGCCAGTCCCGACGCGCTCGCCGCGCTGACCCGCCGGGCCGCCGAGGCCGGGGTCGCCGACCGGGTACGCGCCCTGCAGGGCGACGGTGACGCGCTCGCCGGGCTCGTCGAACCGGCCAGCGTGGACCTGGTGCTCTGCCACGCCGTCCTGGAGGTGGTCGACGACCCCGCTCCGGTGGTCACCGCGCTGGTCGGGGCCCTGCGCCCGGGCGGCGCCGCGAGCGTGCTGGTCGCCGGGCGGGCCGCCGCCGTGCTCGGCCGCGCGATGAACGGGCACCTGGACGTCGCCGCCGCGCTCGCCGCCGATCCCGCCGGCAGCGCCGGGCCCCGGGACACGCTGCGCCGGCGCTACGACGCCGAGGGCGCCGCCGCGCTCCTCACCGCCGCGGGCCTCGCGGTCGAGGAGATCCACGGCGTACGCGTCCTCGCCGACCTGCTTCCCGCCGCGGTCGCCGACGGCCAGCCGGCCGCCCTGCTGGAGCTGGAGCGGGCGCTCGCCGCGCGTACCCCCTGGCGGGACCTCGCCGCCCAGCTGCACCTGTTCGCCCGCCGGCCGGCATGACCGGCCCGCACCAGCGGTCCGGGGCCGGCCGGGGCCCGGACGCCCCGCCGTTCGGGGCGGGACCGCCCGACCGGGGCGACGCCGCCGGGCCGCACGACCCGCTGGCGACGATCGCCCCCCGGTACGGGGCGGCGAGCCTCGCCGACGTCCTGCCCGCCGCGCTCGCCGTCCTCGGGGTGCCCGGAGCCGCCGACCCGCTCGGCCTGACCGCGACGCTGGCCGGCGTACGCCGGGTCGCCGTGCTGCTCGTCGACGGGCTCGGCTGGCACCAGATCCCGACCGCCGCGCCGTACGCGCCGACACTGGCCGGGCTGGCCGCGACGGTCGGCCGGCCCCTCACCGCCGGATTTCCGTCCACCACGCCGACCAGCCTGGTGACCCTGGGCACCGGCACCGCACCGGGCGCGCACGGCGTGCTCGGGTTCACGCTGCGGGTTCCCGGCACCGACCGGGTGCTCAACCACATCGAGTGGACCGGCGACCCGGAGCCGCTGCGCTGGCAGCCGGTCCCCACCCAGCTCGAGCGGGCCCGGGCGGCCGGTGTCCACGTGACGGTGGTGAGCCGGCCCGAGTTCGGCGGCAGTGGGCTCACCGTCGCCGCCAACCGGGGCGGCGACTACCGGGGCGCGGCCGGTGTCGACGCGCTGGGCCGGGAGATGCTCGCCGCGCTGGCCGCCGGGCCCGGGCCCACCCTCGTCTCCGGCTACCACCCGGACCTGGACCGACACGGCCACCTCAGCGGGGTGGACTCGGTGCCCTGGCGGGTCGCCGCAGCCGACGTGGACCGGCTGCTGGGCCGCCTGGTCGACGGGCTGCCGCCGGACGCCGCGCTGCTGGTCACCGCCGACCACGGGCAGCTCGACATCCCGGCCGGGCACCGGTTCGACCTGGACACCGACCCGCGGCTGCGGGACGGCGTGGCCGTGGTGGCCGGCGAGCCCCGGGTCCGCTACCTGCACGTCCGGCCCGGTGCCCGGGACGACGTGCTGGCCGCCTGGTCGGCGGTGCTCGGCGCCGCGGCCCGGGTCAGCACGCGGGAGGACCTGGTGGCGGCCGGCTGGTTCGGGCCGGTGCCCGAGGAGCACCTGGGCCGGATCGGGGACGTGGTGGTGGTCTGCAACGACACCTACGCCGTGCTGGCCACCCGGTCCGAGCCGCCGATGGCGAGCCGGCTGGTCGCGTACCACGGGGCCGACACCGCGGCGGAGATGGCGATCCCGCTGCTGGTGGTGCGGGGCTGACCGGCGGTTTCCGTCGGACCCGGGCGCTAGCCTTCCCGGCATGGGCCGCAGCCAGTCGTTGCCCCGGGGCGGCGATCCGCGCTTCGGGCCGGACGCCGACGACACCGGCTGCCCGGTGCTGCACGTCGACATGGACGCGTTCTTCGCGTCCGTGGAGGTGCGCCGCCGGCCGGAGCTGCGCGGGCGGCCCGTGGTGGTCGGCGGGCTCGGGCCACGCGGGGTGGTCAGCTCGGCCAGCTACGAGGCCCGCCGGTACGGCGTCCGCAGCGCCATGCCGACCCTGCGGGCCCGCGCGCTCTGCCCGCAGGCGGTGTTCCTGCCGCCCGACTTCACCGCGTACTCGGCGGCCTCCCGGGCGGTCATGCGGATCTTCCGGGACGTCACCCCGCTGGTGGAGCCGCTCTCCCTGGACGAGGCGTTCCTCGACGTGGCGGGCGCCCGGCGGCTGTTCGGCCCGCCGGCGGCGATCGCCCGCCTGATCCGCGAGCGGGTGGCGGGCGAGCAACAGCTCAGCTGCTCGGTCGGGGTGGCCCCGAGCAAGTTCGTCGCCAAGCTGGGCTCGACCCGGGCCAAGCCGGACGGGCTGCTGGTCGTCCCGGCCGCCCGGGTGCTCGACTTCCTGCACCCGCTGCCGGTGGGTGCGCTGTGGGGGGTGGGGGAGCGCTCCGCCGAGACCCTGCGCCGGCTCGGCCTGACCACCGTCGGCGAGCTGGCCCGGGCGCCGTACGGGATGCTCCGCCACGCGCTCGGCGACGCCGCCGCCCGGCATCTGCACGAGCTGGCGTGGGGGCGGGACCCCCGCCGGGTCAGCCCCGAGCGCCCGGACAAGTCGATCGGCGCGGAGGTGACGTTCGACGTCGACGTGGTCGACCCGCAGGAGATCCGCCGCGCCCTGCTCGGTCTCGCCGAGAAGGTCGGCGCCCGCCTGCGCCGCTCCGGCCAGGTCGGGCGTACGGTCGCGCTGAAGGTGCGCCTGGCCGACTTCCGCACGGTCAGCCGCTCCCGCACCCTCGACGTGCCGACCGACGTCGGTCGGGAGATGTTCGACACCGCCTGGGCGCTCTACACCGCCCTCGACCCGGGGGAGCCGATCCGGCTGGTCGGCGTCCGGGCCGAGGGGCTCTCGGCCGCCCGGGAGACGCCTCGCCAGCTCGCGCTGGGTGCGCCCGAGCACGGTTGGCGGGAAGCGGAAGCTGCCGCAGACGCCGCCGCTGCCCGTTTCGGGCGTTCCGTCATAGGTCCGGCCAGTCTGCTCCAAGCCCGAGATCGGCGCCCGGAGGAAAATCAGAGCCGGCCATAGGTCGTCCCGCTTTCCGACGCGCGGGGCCCCTCGTAGACTTGCGGGTAAGCAGCCGGTTGGCTGCCACGGTCTGTCGGCCCGACCGGGCCGACCCACGTGACCGGGGAGGAGTGCCGTGCCGCTCTCGGAGCACGAGCAGCGGCTGTTCGAGCAGATCGAGCGGTCGCTTGCCGAGGACCCCAAATTCGCCTCGGCCGTGCGCGCCAGCGATCCGCGTTTCCACGCGCGGCGTCGCCTGCTCGTCGCTGCCGGCGTGGTCGTCGTCGGCCTGGCCCTGTTGGTCTACGGCGCGGTGATCAAGACTCCGCCGCTGGCAGTGGCGGGGTTCGTCGTCATGCTGGCCGCGTTGGGCTTCGGGGTGCAGTCGCATCGTCGGGCGCAGTCACCCGACCTGCATGTCGTGGGTGGGACGACGACGACCACACGTCGGCGTCCGCGCGGGCGGGCGGGGCGCCGCCCGTCGATCCTGGACCGGATGGAGGACCGGTGGCGGCAGCGCCCGGAGGGGCACCGCTGACGCCCGCCTGACCACCGCGGCCCACCGTCGACGGTGAGCCGCGTCGCCGTGCCGTCGACGACGGTCCGGCGTTTTCGCGTGCCCGGGCACGCTGGGCACCCGCCCCGAGCGGGCCGGTGCCACCAGCCGGTCGGGGGCGGGTTGAGCGTCGGTCAGCGGGCGAGGCGGTTGGCGAGCAGGCGGCGAGGGCTCCAGCGCATCGCCGCGTACCGGAGTCGCCCGTAGCCGGCGACCAGCCGGCCCGAGCTGTCCGCCGCGGCGATCCGCCAGCGCAGGAGCACCGACGGGGGCAGCGCCGTCGCGAGCAGGCGGGTGCGACGGTCGGCCCCGGTCGCGAGCGCGCCGCGGACCCGGCGCAGGGCCGGCAGCAGCGGCTCGCCGGTGAGCGGGTCGCGGGCGTACCGGGCGCGCTCCTCGGCCCGGCCCAGCAGGCGTACCGCCGACCCCGCCTCGGTGTCCGCGCGGAGCGTCTCCCGGGCGAGCCGGTCGGCGGTGGCCCGCGGCGTCTCCGTCCGGTCGATGCGGACCCGGAAGTCCACCAGCGTGTCGAGCAGCTCGTCCCAGGCGGCGTGCGCGTCGGCCCGGGCCCGGTCCGCGTCGGCCAGGACGACCATCCGCTGCCCGTCGGCGGGCACCTCGCCGGCCTCCGACGCGACCGCCTCCGCCGGTACCGGAGCCGGCGCCCGGCCGCCGCTGCGCCGCCGGCGCAGGGCGAGCCGGCGCAGCGCCGGGACGGCGAGCAGCACGAGCAGGGCCAGGGCGCCGATCGTCCACCACAGCCACACCGGCACCGGGCGGCTGGACGTCCCGGTGTCGTCCGGAAGCCCGGAGGCGGCGCCCTCCGACCCCTCGTCCCGCTGCTCCCGGTCCGCCGCGGAACCCGGCTCGTCCGGCCCGGCCGTCGCACCCGGCTCCGGGGTCGTCGTCTCCGGGGCGTCCAGGTCCGGGGCCCAGGCCGACCGGGCGCCGCCCTGCACCCCGTACATCGGGGTGGCGTCGAACGGCACCCAGCCGAACCCGTCGAAGTAGACCTCGGTCCAGGCGTGCAGGTTGCGGTTGGTCAGGGTGTACGTGCCGTCGCCGGAGTTCGAGCCGTTGGTGAAGCCGAACGCCACCCGGGCCGGCACACCGGCCGCGCGGACCAGCCAGGCCATCGCGGCGGCGTACTGCTGGCAGAAGCCGACCTTGTTGGTGAGGAAGTTGACGATGTCCTGGCCGCTGGTGCCGCCCTCGGTGCTGAGGGCGTAGCTGAACCCGTTGTCCGTGGAGAAGTAGTCGTAGATCGCCCGCACCTTGTCGTACTCGGTGCGCTTGCGCTCGATCAGGGTGCCGACGAGCTTCTCCACCTCCGGCACCTGCGGGGTGATCATCTGCCGCCGCAGCGCGTGGTCGGCGGGCAACGGCCTCGCCTGGCGCAGCGCGTCCGGCGTGTACGCCGACCGCACGTAGTCGAACTCGTAGCGCCTGCCCGGCGAGTTCTCCCGGTTGGAGAAGACGACCTGCATGCTCGTGTCGTAGTACCAGTTGCCGTTCAGGCCCTCGATCCGCGTCGGCTCGGAGTACACCGGCAGGAACGGCATTTCGAGGTTCTTCGTCACCTCGACGGTGGCCCGGTACCGGTTGCGGTCGATCCCGGCGCGGTCCGGCTCGGCCGGGCCGAACTCCCGGTTGATCGGCCGCCCGGTCGGCGGGCGTTCGTGGAAGCCGTCGGTCCGCAGCTGGTCGGCGACGCCGAAGCGCAGGTAGAACGGGTTCGGCTCGTTGGTGGTCACCTTGACCAGGTCGGTGACCTCGCTCTGGTTGAGCTCACCCCGGAGCGCGGCGAACAGGTCGATCCGGCCGGGGGCACCGCCCCGCCCGGCGCGGCCGGTGCCGTCACCGGTGCCGGAGCCCAGCGTGTCGAGCAGGCCGCCGGTCATCCCCGGCACGGCGAGCGGCAACATGACGGCGACCGCCACGCCCAACGCCGCGAGCCGGCGGCCGGCCGAGGCCAGCGGGGAGGCCTCCCAGACGTCCACGCCCCGGCCGTCGCCGGTGAAGCGCCGGCCAAAGCGGCGGACGCGGTCGACGTTGTCGGTGACCAGGAGCCAGAGGTAGCCGGCCGCGCCGATGACGAACGGCACCGGGGGGACGCTGTCCACGTACACGGCCACCGGCACCGAGTAGACGGCCAGCATCGGCAGGCCGGCCAGCGCCGGCCGGCGCAGCCCGACCGTCACCAGGTCGACCATGACCGCCACGCCGCCCACCCCGAGCACGGTGATGAACAGCAGCGGGTCGGTGTCCGGCACCTTGACGCCGTACGAGCGCATGTCCTCCATCGAGGTCTGGGCCAGGGTGCCGAAATGCCCGAACGTCCCCGGGGTGGGCACCACGCCGAACAGTTCGGAGCCGGAGGGGAACAGCCACGCCAGGGCGAGCGTCAGACCGCCCAGCATCGCGAGCACCTGCCCCCACAGCGGCACCCGCCCCAGCCGGGTCAGCGCGGCCACCGCGGCGACCACCGCGACCGCGATGGTCGACTGGATCAGCCAGGTCCAGCGGTCGAAGATGGCCGACAGCGGCGCCGCGGCGAGCACCGTCGCGGCGGCCGCGACCAGGCCCAGGTTCCGGTGGGCGATCATGAGGGGAACCTTCCGTTCATCGCATGCCGCCGGCCACGGTCTCGGCCAGCGCCGCCCGGAGGGCGAAGCCCTGCGAGCCCCGCCCCGCCTGCGGCCACAGCGCCGGCAGCCGGGCGCCGTGGTCGACGCCGATCACGCGCCAGCCGCTCTGCAGCAGGGCGAGGGCGGCGGTGGCGTGCGCGTGGTCGGCCTCGGCCCGGGCCTTGGCCGGGAGGGTGAGCCAGGTGGAGCTGTCCAGCAGGAACGCCACGCAGGTGGCCCCGTTGCCGCGGAGCCCGGCCAGCAACTCCGCCTCGGCGGTGCTGAGCGTCCCGAACAAGCCGATGATCAGGCCGCCGTCCGAGCGCTGCCGCACCGCCTGCACCAGGGTGGTGACCTCGACGCGCTGGTCGAGGCGGACCTCGGCGAGGTGATCGAGGAGCACCCCGTCGCCGGCCACCTCCGTGGCGTCGACGTCCGCGCCGGAGCCGGTGACCAGGCGCAGCTTGTAGCCGCCCTGCCGCAGGTGCACGGCGATGCTCGCGGCGGCGGAGACGGCCCACTCGAAGCTGGCCGTGGGCCCGTCGCCACGGTGCCCGTACGCCCGGGTGTCGAGCAGGACGGTGGCGCGGCTCTCCCAGGGCTGCTCCTCGCGGCGCACCATCAGCTCGCCGGTGCGCGCGGTCGACTTCCAGTGCACCCGGCGCAGGTCGTCGCCCACCCGGTACTCGCGGGTCGCCGCGTCGTCCTCGCCGTGCACCGCCACCGAGCGGGCCCGGCTGTCGCCACTGCCCACGTACTCACCGGGGAGCCGGACCACCGGCAGGGGCGTGACCTGCGGGATCACCGTGAGCCGGTCGGTGCTGGGAAAGGCCCGGGTCAGCTCGCACAGACCGAACGGGTCGGTCATCCGGACCACCAGCGGGCCGACCTCGTACCGGCCGCGCACATCGGCCCGGACGGTGTACGCCACCGAGCTGGCCTGGTGCGCGCCGAGCCGGTCCAGCACGACCCGGGGTCGGCTGCCCAGCGCGTACGGCAGCCGGTCCTCCAGCAGGAGCGTGCCGGTGGGCAGCCGGGACAGGTTCTGCAGGCGCAGCACCACGCGGGAGCTGGCCCCGACCGGCACCCGGTGCGGGTCCAGCGACCGGTGGCAGGCCAGCTTGTAGCGGCTGCGGCCGACGTAGAGCGCCGCCAGCAGCGGCAGGACGGCGAGCAGCACGGCCACCCGGAGCAGGTCCCTCTCGCCGAGGATCAGGGCCGAGATCGCCGCGGCGGCCGCCGCGGCGAGGAACGACCGGCCCCGGGTGGTCAGCCCGCGCAGCCCCTCGCGCACGTCAGGGCCTCCGCGGCTCGTACGGGGCGCGGCCGTTGCCGGTGGCGGGCCGGGTGTCGTACGGCGAGCGGCGGCGCTCGTGCGGCAGCGGCAGCCGGTGCACGAGGTCGGAGACGATCGCGTCGGTGGTGCGCCGGGCCAGCTGCGCGTCGGCGGTGGGGATGATCCGGTGCGCCAGCACCGGCACGGCCAGCACCTGCAGGTCGTCGGGGAGCACGTAGTCGCGTCCCTCGAGCGCGGCGACCGCGCGGGCGGTGCGCAGCAGCTGGAGGGTGGCCCGGGGCGACGCGCCGAGGCGCAGGTCGGGCGCCTCCCGGCTGGCGGTGACCAGGTCCACCGCGTACTGCTTGACGGCGTCGGCGACGTGCACCTGCCGGACGTGCCCGATGAGCCGGCGCACCGTGTTGGCGTCCGAGACCGGCCGGAGCTCCTGCAGCGGGTCGGTCGCGCCGTGCCCGTCGAGCATCGCCAGCTCCGCGCCGGCGTCCGGGTACCCCATCGCGATCCGGGCGGTGAACCGGTCGCGCTGGGCCTCGGGCAGCGGGTAGGTGCCCTCCATCTCGATCGGGTTCTGCGTGGCGATCACCATGAACGGCGTCTGCAGCTGGTAGGTCACGCCGTCGACGGTGACCTGCCGCTCCTCCATGCACTCCAGCAGCGCCGACTGGGTCTTCGGCGAGGCCCGGTTGATCTCGTCGCCGACCACCAGGTTGGCGAAGACGGCGCCGGGGCGGAACTCGAAGTCGTGCGTCTCCTGGTTGTAGACGCTGACGCCGGTCACGTCGCTGGGCAGCAGGTCGGGGGTGAACTGGATCCGGCGCACCGAACAGTCGATCGAGCGGGCGAGCGCCTTGGCCAGCTTGGTCTTGCCGACCCCGGGCACGTCCTCGATGAGCAGGTGGCCCTCGGCGAGGAGCACGGCCAGGGCGAGCCGAACGGTGGCGGTCTTGCCCTCGATGACCTGTTCGATGTTCGCCACGATGGCGTCACTGGCGGCGCGGAACTCGTCGTGCGGCAGCAGACCGCCCACCTCGTCCCAGGTCTGTTGTGTCACGGGCCTCCTCCTCGTCGCCTGGACGGCAGCTCTGAATAGAGCACCTGGACCCGCCGTTGGGTTCGCGCGAGCGTGCCACGTCTGCCGCAAAAATCTCACTGGTCTCTCAGGCTAACCATGTTTGTCGCTGTCGCCGACCCCCGCAGGTGGACCGCCGGTTACGCCCCGAATATTCGCCGATACGGGGGAGGGGGCGACTGCGCTTGGTGCCGCAGTCGATCACGGAGCGCTGCCGCGTGGTGGCGGCCACGTGGCCGGCCCGGCGGCGCGCTACACTGCGGAGCATGGCCGGAGTCTTCCTGCTTCTTACCGGGCCGTGCTGATGCGCTGAGCGCGCGACAGCACGGCGGCCCCTCCTGCGCGAGGGGCTTTTTTGTGCCCGCCGTCGGCCCGGTCCGTGTCAGGCGGGCGGTGAGCACCGACCGAGACCGCACGAGACGACCCGCGCCGAGCGAAGCGAGGAGAGCCATGACTGAGGCAGCCGCACCGGCCAGCGACATCCCACCGTACCGGTACACCGCCGCCCTGGCCGACGAGATCGAGCGCCGCTGGCAGGACGCCTGGGAGCGGGAGGGCACCTTCCACGCCCCCAACCCGACCGGCCCGCTGGCCGACCCCGACCACCCCCGCGCCGGGGCGGAGAAGCTGTACGTGCTGGACATGTTCCCGTACCCCTCGGGCGCCGGCCTGCACGTCGGGCACCCGCTGGGCTACATCGGCACCGACTGCTTCGCCCGCTACCAGCGGATGGCCGGGCGCAACGTGCTGCACGCGATGGGCTTCGACGCCTTCGGGCTGCCCGCCGAGCAGTACGCCGTGCAGACCGGCACCCACCCGCGTGCCACCACCGAGGCGAACATCGCCCGGTACAAGGCGCAGCTGCGCCGCCTGGGGCTGGCCCACGACGAGCGGCGTTCGGTCGCCACCATCGACACCGACTTCTACCGCTGGACCCAGTGGATCTTCCTGCAGATCTACAACGCCTGGTACGACACCGAGGCGCAGCGGGCCCGGCCGATCGCCGAGCTGATCGCCGAGTTCTCCGGCGGCACCCGGCACACCCCGGACGGGCGGCCCTGGGCCGAGCTGACCGAGGCCGAGCGCCGGGCGATCGTCGACGACCACCGGCTGGCGTACGTCTCGGAGGCCCCGGTCAACTGGTGCCCCGGTCTGGGCACGGTGCTGGCCAACGAGGAGGTCACCGCCGACGGCCGCTCCGAGCGGGGCAACTTCCCGGTCTTCAAGCGGAACCTGAAGCAGTGGATGATGCGGATCACCGCGTACGGTGACCGGCTGCTGGACGACCTGGACAAGCTGGACTGGCCCGAGCCGATCAAGCTGATGCAGCGCAACTGGATCGGCCGCTCCACCGGCGCGCACATCGACTTCCCGACCGCCGTCGCGCCGATCCGGGTGTTCACCACCCGACCGGACACCGTCTTCGGCGCCACCTACATGGTGCTGGCCCCCGAGCACGACCTGGTCGACGCGCTGGTGCCGGCGACCTGGCCGGAGGGCACCAAGGACGTCTGGACCGGCGGGCACGCCAGCCCCCGGGCGGCGGTCGAGGCGTACCGGAAGGCCGCCGCGGCGAAGACCGACGTCGAGCGGCAGGCCGACACGAAGGAGAAGACCGGCGTCTTCATCGGGGCGTACGCCACCAACCCGGTCAACGACGCGCAGATCCCGATCTTCATCGCCGACTACGTCCTGGCCGGCTACGGCACCGGGGCGATCATGGCGGTGCCCGCCCAGGACGAGCGGGACTGGGCGTTCGCCGAGGTCTTCGAGCTGCCGATCGTGCGCACCGTGCAGCCGGCGGAGGGCTTCGCCGGCAAGGCGTACACCGGGGAGGGCCCGGCGATCAACAGCGCCGCGCCGGACCGCGGCCTGGACCTGGACGGCCTGGGGGTGGCCGAGGCCAAGGCCCGGATCATCGAGTGGCTGGAGGCCACCGGCCACGGCGCCGGCGCGGTGACCTACCGGCTGCGGGACTGGCTGTTCAGCCGGCAGCGCTACTGGGGCGAGCCGTTCCCGATCGTCTACGACGAAACCGGCGCCGCCATCGCGCTGCCCGAGGAGCTGCTGCCGGTCGAGCTGCCCGAGGTGGACGACTTCTCGCCGCGCACCTTCGACCCGGAGGACGCGGGGTCGAACCCGGAGACGCCGCTGTCGCGCCGCCGCGACTGGGTCGAGGTGGAACTGGACCTGGGCGACGGGCCGAAGCGCTACACGCGGGAGACCAACGTGATGCCGCAGTGGGCCGGCTCCTGCTGGTACGAGCTGCGCTACCTGGACCCGACCGACGCCGGCCGGTTCGTCGACCCGGACAACGAGCGGTACTGGATGGGCCCGCGCGGCGAGGGCGACTGCGGCGGCACCGACCTGTACGTCGGCGGCGCCGAGCACGCCGTGCTGCACCTGCTGTACGCCCGGTTCTGGCACAAGGTGCTGTACGACCTGGGCCATGTGTCGAGCTTCGAGCCGTTCCGGAAGCTGTTCAACCAGGGCTACATCCAGGCGTACGCGTACACCGACGCGCGCGGGGCGTACGTGCCGGCGGAGCAGGTCGTCGAGCGCGAGGGCGGCTACTACCTGGGCGACGTCCAGGTCAACCGCGAGTACGGCAAGATGGGCAAGTCCCTGAAGAACGTGGTGACGCCGGACGAGATGTGCGCGGCGTACGGCGCGGACACGTTCCGGGTGTACGAGATGTCGATGGGCCCGCTGGAGGTGTCCCGCCCGTGGGAGACCCGGGCGGTGGTCGGCTCGTTCCGGTTCCTGCAGCGGGTGTGGCGGGCGATCGTCGACGAGGGGACCGGCGCGACGCGGGTGGTGGACACGCCGGCCGACGAGGCGACCCGCCGGCTGCTGCACAAGGTGATCGACGGGGTCCGCGGTGACATGGAGGGGATCCGGTTCAACACCGCGATCGCCAAGCTGATCGAGCTGACCAACGCGCTGACCCGGCTGCCGGCGACGCCGCGCGAGGTGGCCGAGCCGCTGGTGCTGATGCTGGCGCCGTTCGCCCCGCACGTCGCCGAGGAGCTGTGGCGCCGGATGGGCCACCCGACCTCCCTGACGTACGCCGACTTCCCGGTCGCCGACCCGGCCCTGCTGGTGACCGAGACGGTGACGTACCCGGTGCAGGTCAACGGGAAGGTGCGCGGCCGGGTCGAGGTGCCGGCCGACGCCGCCGAGGAGGCGGTGCGGATCGCGGCCCTGGAGGCGGTCGACGGCTCCCTGGCCGGCCGGGAGCCGCGCAAGGTCATCGTGGTTCCCGGCCGGATGGTCTCCGTGGTGCTGTGAAGCGGGCGCGAACGGCGCCGGCGACCTGGGTCGCCGGCGCCGTTCGTCGTGCCGGCGCCCCGGCCGGTCGGTCAGGGATCGCGGCGGTGGACGGCGGTCAGGGCGGCGAGCGTCGCGGCCACCGACCAGCCGGCGTAGGCGAGCCAGGCACCGGTGACCGTGGCCGGGAACGGATCCGGGTTCACGATGTCGGGGTGCACCGCGATCAGCCGCTGCCAGGCCCCGACCGGTAGCGCGTTGCGGCACTCGGCGATCCACCGGTGCTCGTCGCTGCCCACGATCAGCGGCAGCAGCACGAGCACGGCCGTGGCCGCGACCACGGCCCCGGCCGCGTGCCGGATGAGGGCACCCAGACCCATGCCGAGCAGCGCGCAGACCGGGACGAGAACACCGCTGCCCAGCACCGCGCGCAGCACCCCCGGCTCGCCGATCGACCAGCCGGCGTTCCGGTCGGCGAGGATCGCCTGGGACACCCAGAACGAGGTCCCCGAGGTGACCAGACCGAGGGCGAGCATGACCCCGGTCAGCACGGTGGCCTTCGCCGCGACCACCGAGCGGCGGGCGGGAACGGCGGCGAACGTGGCCCGGATCAGTCCGCTGTGGTACTCGCCGACGACGGTCAGCGCGCCGACGGTCGTCGCGGCCAGCATCAGCAGCAGGTAGCCGGCCTCCGGGAAGGCGTCCCGCACCGGTCCGTACAGGTGGAACAGCTCCCGCCGCCCCTCCGGGTACGACGGCCAGTTCCGGTGGTCGGCGAGGCTGGCGTTGACGCTGACCGCGATCACGAAGAGGTAGACCAGCGGTAGCGTCCACCGGGTGGAGCGCAGCGACCACAGTTTGATCCACTCGGCGGCCAGCAGGTCCCGGAACCGGGCCGGTGCCTCGGTCGCGGCCGGCCGACGGGTCAGCTCGGTCAGGGCGGTCATCGGGTCTCCTCCCCGGCGAGGTACTCGACGCTGCCGGCGGTGAGCTCCATGAACGCCTCCTCCAGCGACGCGGTACGGGTGGTCAGTTCGTGCAGCCCGATCCGGTGGGCGAGGGCGAGGTCCCCGATCCGGGCGGCCGTCAGGCCGGTCACGGCGAGCGTCCCGCCGTCGGCGGGTACGACGTGCGCGCCCTCGGCCGCCAGCACCGCCGCCAGTGCCGCCGGGTCGGGCGTCCGGAGGGTCACGCTCGCCCGGGCGCTGCGGGCGGCGAACTCGCCGAGGCTCTGCTCCGCGATCAGCCGACCGCGACCGAGCACCACGAGCCGGTCGGCGCAGTTCTCCATCTCGCTCATCAGGTGGCTGGAGACGAAGACGGTCCGTCCCTCGCCGGCCAGCCGCCGGAACAGCTCCCGGACCCAGCGCACCCCCTCCGGGTCGAGGCCGTTGAACGGCTCGTCGAACAGCAGCACCGGCGGGTCGCCGAGCAGGGCGGCGGCGATACCGAGCCGCTGCCGCATGCCGAGCGAGAAACCGGCGATGCGCCGCCGGGCGGCACCGGCCAGCCCCACCTCGCGGAGCACCTCGTCGACCCGGGCGCGCCCGATGCCGTTGCTGCGGGCCAGCGCCGAGAGGTGCGCGGCGGCGGTCCGGCCGCCGTGCACGTCACCGGCGTCGAGCAGCGCGCCGGCGTGGCGCAGCCCGCGCGGCCGGTCGGCGAAGCGCAGCCCGCCGATCGTGGCGCTGCCGCTGGTCGGCGTGGTGAGGCCCAGGATCATCCGCAGGGTGGTGGACTTGCCGGCCCCGTTGGGGCCGAGGAACCCGGTGACGTGACCGGGGCGCACGGTCAGGGTGAGGCCGTCGACGGACGTGGTGCGGCCGTACCTCTTGGTCAGGGCGGTCAGTTCGATCACGGGGTCCACGCTGCCGGGCGGCGGCCGGCGGGGCGTCGCCCCGGCGGTCACAACCGGAGGGCGGCCATCGGCCGCCGGGCGTACGCCCGTGGGCCGATGACCGGGCGGCCGAGGGCTGGCTAACGTGGCCGCATGGACGCCACCGTGCCGTTGTCGCGCCGCGCCTCGTCGCTGGCCCGGACGGCCCTGCCCTGGGTCGGGGTGGCCGTGCTGCCGGTGGCCGTGCTCACGGCCCCGGTCCTGGCGAGCAGCCGGGACGGCGTGGGCTTCGGCGACTGGTGGCTCGAGGAGCGCTACCTGGTGCCGCTGCTGGCCGTGGGGTTGCCCGCCGGCCTGTTGCGCCGCCGGCCGGTGCTCGCCCTGGCGCTGATGCTCGTCGCGGCGTGCGTGGTCACCGCGGCCGTCGGCGTCCCGGACGACGGCTACCTGACCGACATCTGGTACGCGCAGTTCCTGGCGGTCGACCTGGTGGTGGGGCTGATCGCGGCGACCCGGTCCCGCCGGGTCTCGGTGCCGGTGGCCGTCGGGGTGCTCGTCGTGCAGATCACCGCGAGCTTCGTGAACCCCTCCACCGACCCCGTCAGCCGGGCCACGCTCTCCGTGCTGGCGGTCCTGACCGCGTGGACGGTCGGCAACTCCGCCCGTGCCCGGCGCGGCTACGCCGAGGCCGTTCGGGCGCACACCGCCGCCGAGGCGGTCACCGCCGAGCGACTGCGCATCGCCCGCGAGCTGCACGACATGGTCGCGCACAGCATCGGGGTGATCGCCATCCAGGCCGGCATGGGGGCCCGGGTCATCGACAGCCAGCCGGCACAGGCCCGCGCCGCGCTGGCCACCATCGAGGCGACCAGCCGGGACACGTTGGCCGGCCTGCGGCGTACGCTCGGCGCGCTGCGCCGCCCGCAGTCGGAGGCGGCGTCGCTGGATCCGACGCCCGGCCTGGCCGACCTCGACCGGCTGGTGTCGTCCGCCGCCGACGCCGGGGTCCGGGTGGAGGTGCGGCAGCGCGGCGAGCGGCGGCCGGTCCCGGCCGACGTCGACCTCGCCGCGTTCCGGATCGTCCAGGAGGCGCTCACCAACGTGGTCCGACACGCGGGCACCGACCGGTGCCGGCTCACCGTCACCCACGGCCCGGACGAGATCGCGGTGGAGGTCGTCGACGACGGCCGGGGCGGCGCGGTCGGCGGTGCGGGGCACGGGCTCGTCGGCATGCGGGAGCGGGTCGCCCTGGCCGGCGGCCGGTTCCGCGCCGGCCCGCGGCCGGAGGGTGGCTTCCGGGTGGCGGCGTGGCTGCCGGTGTCACCGGTGACCGGGGAGCCGGTGGGGTCGCGACCCGGGACGGGGGAGCGGTGAGCGTACGCGTGCTGCTCGTCGACGACCAGCCGCTGGTCCGCGCCGGCCTGCGGGTGCTGATCGCCGACACGCCCGACCTGGTTGTGGTCGGCGAGGCCGGCACCGGCGCCGAGGCCGTCCGGTTGGCCCGCGACGTGGCCCCGGACGTGGTCCTGATGGACCTGCGGATGCCCGGCACGGACGGCATCGCCGCCACCCGCGCGATCACCGCGCAGGGCGGGCCCGCACGGGTGCTGGTGCTCACCACCTTCGACGACGACGAGCACGTGCACGCCGCGCTGCGCGCCGGCGCGAGCGGATTCCTGGTCAAGGACATGGCGGTGGACGAGATCCTCGCCGCGGTCCGGGTGGTCGCCGCCGGTGACGCGCTGATCGCGCCCGCCGTGACCCGCCGGCTGATCGCCGAGTTCGCCCGCCGGCCCGCCCCGGCCGCCGCCCGCCGCGGCCTGGACGGCGTCACCGAACGGGAACGCGAGGTGCTCACCCTGGTCGGCCGGGGCCTGTCCAACGCGGAGATCGCCGCCGAACTCGTGATCAGCGTGGCCACCGCCAAGGCGCACGTGGCCCGGCTGTTCACCAAGCTCGGCGCGCGTGACCGGGTGCACCTGGTGATCGCCGCCTACGAGGCCGGCCTGGTCGCCCCGCCCGCCTGACGCGGCCCCACCGACGTTGCGCGGCCCGGGCGCGCGGGCCTCAGGTGGGGGCGCCGCGGCGCTCGCGTTCGGCACGCCACCAGCGGCGGATGAGCACCGCGGCGGCGATCAGGCCGAGCCCGGCCGGGGCGGCGGCGAACCAGTTGACGTCGTCGGGAGAGGTGACCGCGGCGCCGACGGCCGCGTACCCGAACGCGGTCGGCGCGGACGCGATGACGCTGCCGGCGAGGAACGGCAGCAGCCGGGCGCCGGTGGTCCCGTAGCCGTAGCTGACCAGGCCGAACCCGGCGATCGGCAGCAGCCGCACGGTGACCACGCCGAGCACGCTCTGCCGGGCGAACCAGCCGTCCAGCCGGGCCAGGCGGCCGCGGACCCGCTCGGCGACGAACTCGCGCCCGAGCACCCGGCCCACCGCGAACCCGGCGGCCGCGGCCAGCAGCGCCGCGCCGAGGGCGTAGACGGCTCCCGCCAGCGCGCCGAAGAGCGCGCCGGCGGCCAGCGTGATGAAGGTCCGGGGGACCAGCGCCACGAGCAGCAGCGCGCCGCCGACGATCGCGGCGACCGGGGCGTACCCGCCGAGTCGGTCGGCCCCGTCCGGCAGCTGGGCCGGCTCCGGGCGGGGTACCACGAGCAGCGCCAGGCCGAACCCGGCGAGCAGGAGCAGCAGGACGCCGAACCGGATGGCGGCCGGATCGGCGAGGGCCCGGCGGACGGCGCGGAACAGGTGGCGACGGCCGTCGCGGGTCCCGGCCGCGGGGCGGCCGGGACGGGTCACGGCCGCGCGGCTGCCACCGCGGCGCGGCGCTCGGCGCGGAGCCGGTCCGACCAGGTGTCGTCGAGCGGGGGCAGCTGGTTGACCCCGATCGCCCAGCGCAGCAGCAGGTCGGCCAGGTCCGGGTTGCGGGCCAGGGCCGGCCCGTGCGAATACGTGCCGAGCAGCTTGCCCCGCCACGCGCCCTCGGTGACGCCGTCGTTGCCGACCCCGGCGGTCACCCGGGCCAGCGGGAACGCGTCCGGGCCGAGGTGGGTGCGCCCGCCGTGGTTCTCGAAGCCGGTCAGCGGCGGCAGGCCGAGGCGCGGGTCGATGTCGCCGGCCAGCTCGCCGACGGCGCGGGTGGAACCCCGGTCGGAGGACAGGTCGAGCAGCTCCAGCCCGCCGCACTTGGTGCCCTTGGCGAAGAACGAGGAGCCGAGCAGCTGGTAGCCGGCGCAGACGCCGAACACGACCGAGCCCTGCGCGACGGCCCGGTGCAGGCCGCCGTCGGCGATCAGCCGCTGCGCGCCGAGCGCCTGCGGGCCGTCCTCGCCGCCACCGACGAGGTAGATGTCGGCGGTGGCGGGCAGCGGCTGGTCGGAGCGGATCTCCAGCACCTCGACCGGGTAGCCGCGCCGCTGGGCGCGGCTGGCCAGGATGAGCGCGTTGCCGCGGTCGCCGTAGGTGGAGAGCAGGTCGGGGTAGACCCAGACGATGCGCAGGCTGTCAGAGGACACGGTCCAACTCCGCTCGGATGTCCTGGAACGCGGTGTAGTTCGCGATGACCTCCAGCCGGCCCGGCGGGGCCGTCCGGATCGCCTCGGCGAACGTGCGGACGTGCTGGAACGGCACGTCGTTGACGTCGAGCCGGACCGCCAGGTCGTACGCCCGGTCGCCGGTGATGAGCACCTGCCGGCCCCGGAGCGGGCTGAAGTCGACGTCGAAGAGCCAGGAGGTGTCCAGCCCGTCGGGGTCGCGGGCGTTGATGGAGAGCAGTGTCGGCGCCTCGTCGGCCATGTCGAACGCCTCCAGCCAGCTGGCCGGGTTCTTCGCCAGCAGCAGCCGGATCAGCCGCCCGTCGCGCTCGACCTGCGCGTACCGGCCGGCGACCGAGGTGACCGAGCCGAGCTTGAGCACCGCGTCGACGGGGCGTACGCCGAACTCGGCCGCGACGGCGAGGGCGGTGGCCGCGTTGCCGAGGTTGACCTTGCCCGGGAGCTGGAGCTTGACCTTGTGCCAGGCGCCGGTCGGGTCGAGCACGCCGTCGTCCTCCACCGTCCACTGCGGTGCGGGCCGGCGCAGCGGGCAGCCGGTGCACCACCACTGGTCGCCCTCCCGGGCGATGGTCGAGCCGCACTCGGGGCAGACCCATGAGTCGTCGTGCCAGCGCTGGCCGGCGCTGAACCAGGTGACCTGCGGCGGTGTGATGCGGTGGTCGTGGTTGGGCGGCGGGGTGGCGGCCCAGACCACCATCGGATCGTCGGCGTTCGCGACGACGCGGAGCTCGGGGTGCCGGACCAGCGCCGCGCGCCAGAGCTGCGCCATCATGGCGACTTCCTTGGCCCGGTCGAGCTGGTCGCGGGAGAGGTTGAGCAGCGCCACCACGTGGGCGTCGGTGGAGTCCAGCACCTGGGCGAGGTAGTGCTCGTCGACCTCGAGCACCGCGTACGGGGTGCTGCCGGCCTTGGCCAGCGCCGACGTGTGCCCGGTGGGCATGTTCGCCCCGAAGGAGTTGGTGGCGACCTTGCCGAGGACGCTGACCGCCGCGGTGGCTAGGCGCGTGGTGGTGGTCTTGCCGTTGGTCCCGGAGATCAGGGCGATGGCGCGGCCCGCGGCGAGGTGGGCGAGGAGGTCCGGATCGATCTTGAGGCCGATCCAGCCGCCGATGACCGAGCCGTCGCCTCGGCCGGCGGCGCGCGACAGCGCCGCGGCGGTCCGCGACACGGAGCTGGCCACCTTCGCCCGCAGGGGCATCTTCGGGTCCGTCACGCGAGCGAGGTTACTCCACCGGCGGGCCCCCCAGATCGCCGCCGACGGCGAACCGTTCGGCCGGCTACCGTCTGTCGGCCGGTCGGACCGGCATCGGCCGGATGGAGTTGATCTATGTCGGAAAGCGGACGCGGTCGCCGGAGCCGTTTCGCCCTCCACTCCGCTCCACCCCTTCTGACGTGCGGTTTTGCCCGCGCGCCACGCGCGCCACGCGGGCATTTCCGGTTGCAGGTGGAGGGAAGTGGAGTAGAGTGGGGCGCGATGGTGAGGCCGGGAGGGCCCACCGGCCCGGGGGGTCAGCGGCGCCGCGAACGCCGCTAGAGGGCGAGGGGGTTGGGCCGATGTTCCTCGGCACCCACACTCCGCGCCTCGACGACAAGGGCCGGTTGATCCTTCCGGCGAAGTTCCGGGACGAGCTGGCGGGGGGTGTCGTGATCACCAAAGGGCAGGAGCGCTGCCTCTACGTCTTCCCGACGCCGGAGTTCCAGCGGATCGCGGAGCAGCTGCGCGCACAGCCGATGACGCACAAGGCGGCCCGGGCCTACAGCCGGGTCTTCTTCGCCAGCGCGCACGACGAGGTCCCCGACAAGCAGGGACGGGTGACCATCCCGGCCCACCTGCGGCAGTACGCCGCCCTCGACCGCGACCTGGTCGTGATCGGCGCGCACACCCGGGTGGAGATCTGGGACCGCACCGCCTGGGAGACCTACCTCGCGGAGAGCGAAGACGACTTCGCCGACATCGAGGAGGGGGTGCTGCCCGGCGGTCTGTAGGGCGTGACGGCGCCCGGCGTACTGCGAGATCTCCAGCCGCTTTCGAGTTCCTGGCACCCCTTCCCCGGTGCCAGGCGCACGATCCGATCGGGGGGCCGTGGCCGGAAGGCGGGCGGAAGCGGATGGGGATCTGGCGGTACGGCGGCACGGCGTCGTCCGACGACAGGCGCGAGACGACGGACGGACTGAACCAGTGGGGGTCGAGATGGGGGAGCTACGCGGCACGCACGTGCCGGTGCTGCTCGAGCGGTGTCTCGAGCTGCTGGCCCCCGCGCTCGACCGGGGCGAGCGGACCGTCCACGTGGACGCCACGCTCGGGCTGGGTGGGCACGCCGAGGCCGTGCTGGCGGCACACCCGCGGACGGTGCTGGTGGGGCTCGACCGGGACCGGGAGGCGCTCGCGCACGCGCGTGCGCGGCTGGCCCGGTTCGCCGACCGGATCCACCTGGCGCACGCCGTCTACGACGAGCTGCCGGAGGTGCTCGACCGGCTCGGTCTGCCGGCCGTCGACGGGGTCCTGTTCGACCTCGGTGTCTCCTCGTTGCAGCTCGACGCGCCCGACCGCGGGTTCGCGTACGCGCAGGACGCACCGCTGGACATGCGGATGGACCAGACCCGGGGGGTGACCGCCGAGGAGGTGGTCAACACCTATCCGCACCCGGATCTGGCCCGGGTGCTGCGGGTCTACGGCGAGGAGAAGTTCGCGACCCGGATCGCGTCGGCGATCGTGCGGGAGCGGGAACGCGCCCGGATCACCTCGTCGGCCCGGCTGGCGGAACTGGTCCGGGAGAGCATTCCGGCAGCAGCCCGACGAACCGGTGGACACCCGGCAAAGAGAACGTTTCAGGCTTTACGGATAGAGGTAAACAAAGAGCTGGCGGCGCTGGAGGCAGCGCTGCCGGCGGCGCTCGACCGGCTCACGGTGGGGGGCCGAATGGTGGTCCTGTCCTACCACTCGCTGGAGGACCGGCTCACCAAGGTCGCCCTGGCCGACCGGGTCCGCAGCACGGGCCCGGTCGACCTGCCGGTCGAGCTGCCCGGGACCGGTCCGACGTTCCGGCTGCTCAGCCGGGGCGCGGAGCTGCCGGGCGAGGCGGAGGTCGCGGCGAACCCGCGCGCCGCCTCGGTGCGGCTGCGGGCCGCAGAGCGGCTCGACCCGACCGCGGAGCAGCACCGGCGTACCGACCGCGAACGGTACCGCCGGCGGGTCCGGGCGATGCACCAACCGGGGACGGGGTCGACCGTGCGACGGCCGGCCCCGAGGGACGGGACAGGGACGGACGAAGAGGGGGAGGGACATGACGATTGACAAGCGCGACCGCCGGGACGTGACCGGCGGCGGGCAGCGCACACCGCGGTCGGGGGGCCGGATCGCGGCGGAGCGGGCCACGCGCACCGGAACGGGCACGCCGCGGGCGACCCGGTCGGCGGAGACTCGCGCCCGGGGGGCGCGCGAGTTCCCGACGCAGGGCACCGCCGCGCTGCGCCCGGAGCGGACCGCCGCCAACGCGGCGCGTCCGCCCCGGCTGCGGGTGGCGCCGCCGGCGCCGGTGTCGGTGCCGCGCGCGCCGTTCGCCGCGCTGATCGTGCTGCTGGTGGTCGGCGGGGTGCTCGGCATCCTGCTGGTCAACACGAAGATCAACGAGAACGCGTTCCGCCTGGAGAAGCTGCAGCAGCAGCAGGCCAAGCTGGACCTGGAGCAGCAGCAGCTCAACCGGGAGATCGCCGAGGCGGAGGCGCCGGGCAACCTGACCGCCGCCGCGCGCAAGCTCGGCCTGGTCGAGGCCGACGAGCCGGCGTACATCCGGCTGCCGGACGGCAAGACCATCGGCGTGCCGCAGCCGGCCAGCGGGCAGCCGTCGGTCACCAGCCAGCAGGGCACCGGGGGGTAGGCCGTGCCGCCGAGATCGGAGGAACCGCGCCGGGACGCCACGGGCTCCCGGCGCGGCCCGTCCCGTGGCGACGGAGCCGCCGATCACCGCTCGGCCGAGCCGGGCGTCGGCGGCATCTCCGGCGCCCGGGCGTACACCCCCCGGGGTCGCACCATCGGCGAGGAGCGGCTGGGTGACGCCCGGGCGACCCGCGCCGAGCAGCGCCGGACGCCGCGCGGCGGCCGCTCCGGTGACCCGTTCCGCCCGGCCCTGCAGGTGCTCGACGGCGGTCGCGCCGGCCGGCGGGAGCCGCCGCCGCGCCGTACGTCGGTGGTCCGGACCGTGCCCGAGCGCGCGCCGCGCGACGAGCCGCCGGCCCGTCGCCGCCCCGCACGCGCCGCGCCGGCCCGACCGGCGGCCCGGCGCCCGGCACGCAAGCCGCCGAAGCCGCCCCGGCTGGCCGATCCCGGCCGGCGGCTGCGGCTGGGCACCGCGCTGGCCCTCACGCTGTTCGCCGTCATCGGGATCCGGCTCGTCGTGCTCCAGGCCGTGGAGAGCCCGGCGTACGCCGACGCGGGTCTCGCCGACCGGCTGCGCACCGTGGTCCTGCCGGCCCCCCGCGGCGCCATCTACGACCGGGGCGGCGCGGCCCTCGCGCACAGCGTCGAGGCGCGGTACGTCTACGCCGACCCCACCCAGATCGAGGACGTGCAGGCCACCGCGAAGGCCCTCGCACCGCTGCTCGGCATCCCGCCGTCGGACCTGGCGGAGCGGATGGCGCCGCGCAACCGGCCCAACGGCAAGCCGTCGCAGTTCGAGTACCTGGCCCGCGGGGTGGACGTCGGTCGGGCCCGGCAGATCACGGCGCTGAACCTGCCGGGCATCAACACCCACCGGGACGAGCGGCGCGAGGTGCCCGGCGACGACCTGGCGGCGAACCTCATCGGGTTCACCAGCGCCGACATGAACGGCCTGGAGGGGCTGGAGGCGCGCTACGACAAGCTGCTCGCCGGCGTGGACGGCAAGCGGGTCTATGAGGTTGGCCTCGGCGACCTGGCCGCGCCGATCCCCGGCGGCTACAGCGAGACCACGAAGGCGAAGCCGGGCAGCTCGCTGCGGCTCACCATCGACCGCGACCTGCAGTACATGGTGCAGGTCCTGCTGGCGAAGCAGATGGGGAAGGTCAAGGGCTCGACCGGGGCGGCGGTCGTGCTGGAGGTCGGCACCGGCGAGGTGCTGGCCCAGGCCTCGTACCCCACCTACAACGCGGCGAACCCGCTGGACAGTAAGCCGACCGAGCGGGAGGACGTGGCGACCAGCTTTGTGGTCGACCCGGGCTCGGTGCACAAGGCGATCACGTTCGGGGCGGCGCTCCAGGAAGGCGTGATCACCCCGGACACGACGCTGCCCATCGCGAACGGGATCAAGATGGGCGACACCTGGTTCCCCGACACTCACCCGGTGGGCGGCAGGCGGATGAGCCTGGCCGGGATGATGGCGTACTCGTCCAACGTCGGCACCATCACGATCGCCGAGCAGCTCGGCCGGGACCGGCTCATCGACTACCAGAAGCGGTTCGGCCTCGGCGAGCCGACCGGGGTCGGGATGCCCGGCGAGGCGAGCGGCCGGCTGCTGCCCGCGGACGAGTGGAGCGGGTCGTCGTACGGGTCGGTGCCGATCGGGCACAGCGTCGACGCCACGCCGCTGCAGATGGCCACCGCGTACGCGACGATCGCCAACGACGGCACGTACGTGCAGCCGCGCCTGGTCAAGGAGATCATCGGGCCGGACGGGAAGCGGACCGAGCCGGAACCCCCGGTGACCCGCAAGGTGCTCAGCCCGGACATCGCCGCCGAGCTGCGCACCATCCTGGAGGCGGTGACCACCGTCGACCACGCGACCGGCCTGGCGGCGGCCGTCCCCGGCTACCGGGTGGCGGGCAAGACCGGCACCGGCTGGCGGCTGGTCGAGGGGCGCAAGCAGCCCGGCGAGGTGGCGTCGTTCATCGGGATGGCGCCGGCCGAGAAGCCCCGGTACGTGATCGCCGTGTTCGCGCACACCCCCGGCGGTGGTGGCGGGGACATCGCCGCCCCGGCGTTCCGGGAGATGATGCAGTTCGCGCTGCGGCACTACCGGGTGCCGCCGTCGTCGACCGCCGCGCCGAAGTTCCAGGTCTTTCCGCGCTGAGCGGCGGAAACGGGACATCATCGGTGCGTGCGGACGAACCACCGGGGCGGCTGTACGGCCGGAACCGGACGACCGGGTAGGGTCTGACGCCGTGTCCGGCAATCCTCGTCCCCGTACCGTGACCGGCGTCCGGCTCGGCGACCTCGCCGCCCGGCTCGCCGCCGAACCCGGCGCGGGCGCCGTCGACCCCCGGTCCGCGGCCCGGGAGCCGGTCGTCACCGGGATCACCCACGCCAGCCAGGAGGTCCGCCCCGGCGACCTGTACGCGGCGCTGCCCGGCGCCCGGCGCCACGGCGCCGAATTCATCCCCGCCGCGGCCGCGGCCGGCGCGGTTGCCGTGCTCACCGACCCGGCCGGCGCTCCGGCGGCCGAGCAGGCGGGTTTGCCGACCCTGGTGGTGCCGGACCCGCGTGCCGTGCTCGGCGACCTGGCCGGTGCGGTGTACGGCGACCCGACCGCCGGGCTGACCGTGATCGGGCTGACCGGCACCGCCGGCAAGACGTCCACGGCGTACCTGGTCGAGTCCGGGCTGCGCGCGGCCGGGCACACCACCGGGCTGATCGGCACGGTCGAGACCCGGCTGGGCGACCTGGTCATCGACAGCGTCCGCACCACGCCCGAGGCGACCGACCTGCACGCGATGCTCGCCGCCGCCCGCGAACGCGGCGTGACGGCCGTCGTCATGGAGGTGTCCAGCCACGCCCTCGCGATGGGCCGGGTCGGCGGCGTCCGGTTCACCGTCGGTGGATACACCAACTTCGGCTCCGACCACCTCGACTTCCACGCCGACGCCGCCGACTACTTCGCGGCCAAGGCCCGCCTGTTCGACGGTCGCTGCGACGTCGAGGTGCTCAACCACGACGACCCGGCGCTGCGACCGCTGTACAAGCCGGCCACCGTGACGTACTCGGCGGCCGGTGACCGGTCCGCCACCTGGTGGGCCGACGAGATCGGCGGCGAGGGGTACGCGCAGCGGTTCATGCTGCACGGCCCGGACGGGCTCACCCTGCCCGCCGGAGTGGCCCTGCCCGGCCGGCACAACGTCGCCAACGCGCTGCTCGCCGTCGCCGTGCTGGTGGCGGCCGGGGTGGACCCGAAGACCGCCGTCGAGGGCGTGGCCGCCTGCGGCGGCGTCCCGGGGCGGCTGGAGCTGGTCCGGGCCCCCGGCCCGGTGCGGGGCGTGGTCGATTACGCGCACAAGACCGACGCGATCGTCGCCGCGCTCACCGCTCTGCGGGAGCTCAGCGCCGGGCGGCTCATCTGCCTGCTCGGCGCGGGCGGCGACCGCGACCGGGGCAAGCGCCCCCTGATGGGCGCGGCGGCGGCGGAGGGGGCGGATGTGGTGCTGGTGACCGACGACAACCCCCGGACCGAGGACCCGGCCGAGATCCGCGCCGAGGTGCTCGCCGGGGCGTACCGGGCCGGCACCGACGCCCGCATCCTGGAGGTGCCCGGCCGGCGCGCGGCCATCGTCGAGGCCGTCCGGCTCGCCGAGCCCGGCGACATCGTGGCGCTGCTCGGAAAGGGCCACGAGCAGGGCCAGGAGGTCGGCGGGGAGGTGCACCCCTTCGACGACCGCACCGAGTTGGCCGCCGCGCTCGGCGCCCGCTTCGGCGACCCGGCGGGGCAGCCGTGATCCCGCTGTCCCTGGCCGAGGTGGCCGCGGCCGTCGGTGGTCGGCTGGTGGCCGCCGACCCGGGTGGCACGGTCACCGGCCCGGTCGAGTTCGACTCCCGCAAGGTCGCCCCGGGCGGGCTCTTCGTCGCCTTCCCCGGGGAGCAGGTGGACGGGCACGACTACGCCGCGGCGGCCGTCGCGGCCGGCGCGGTCGCCGTGCTCGGCACCCGCGAGGTGCCCGGCGTGCCGATGGTGCTCGTCGACGACGCTCTCGCCGCCATGGGCCGGCTGGCCCGCGCCGTGGTGGACCGGCTGTCCGGCCTGACCGTCATCGGTCTCACCGGCTCCTCCGGCAAGACCACCACCAAGGACCTCATCGCCCAGCTCGCCGGCCGGCTCGGGCCGACGGTGGCGCCACCCGGATCCTTCAACAACGAGCTGGGGCACCCGTACACGGCGCTGAAGGCCGGCCCGGAGACCCGCTTCCTGGTGATGGAGAAGGGCGCCCGGGGGGTGGGGCACGTCCGGTACCTGTGCGACGTGGTGCCCCCGCGGATCTCCGTGGTGCTCAACGTCGGCGTCGCCCACATCGGCGAGTTCGGGTCCCGGGAGACCATCGCCCTGGCCAAGGGCGAGCTGGTCGAGGCGCTGCCCGTGGACGGGCTGGCCGTGCTCAACGCCGACGACGACCTGGTCTCGGCGATGGCGACGCGGACGCAGGCCCGGGTGATCCGGTACGGCGAGGCGGCGGACGCCGACGTCCGCGCGGTCGACGTGACGCTGGACGAGCGCGGCCGGCCGTCGTACACGCTGGTGACGCCGGAGGGCGATGCGCCGGTCCGGCTCGGGCTGACCGGCCGCCACCAGGTGTCCAACACGCTCGCCGCCGCGGCGGTGGCCCGGGAACTGGGCATGCCGCTGCCCGAGCTGGCGACCGCGCTGGGCGCGCTGGGTCTGGTCTCGACCCGACGGATGGACGTGTTCGAGCGCACCGACGGGGTCACCGTCATCGACGACTCGTACAACGCCAACCCCGCCTCGATGGCGGCCGCGCTGCGCGCGCTGGCCGGCGTCGGGCAGGGGCGGCGCACCGTGGCGGTGCTCGGCTACATGGCCGAGCTGGGGCCCTTCGAGCGGGACGGGCACGCCGAGGTCGGCCGGCTCGCGGCCGAGCTGGGTGTCGACCGCCTGCTCGTGGTGGGCGAGGCGGCGGCGCCGATCCACGAGGGCGCGACATCGGTACGTGACTGGGGAGGAGAATCGGTGCTGCTCACCGATCAGGCGGGCGCTGTCGAGGCGCTGCGGGGCGACCTGCGGCCGGGCGACGTCGTCCTGGTGAAGGGCTCGCGGTACCGCACCTGGGAGGTGGCGGACGCGCTGCGCGCCGACGCGGTGGCCGCCGGCGGGTCGGCCGGCGACGGTGCCGGGTCGACTGGCGGTGAGGCCGCATGAGGGCGGTCATCGTCGCGGTCGGGGTGGCCTTCCTGGTGTCGTTGTTCTGCACGCCGATCGCGATCCGGGTGTTCACCCGGCTCAAGGCCGGCCAGCCGATCCGGGCCGAGGGCCCGGCGATGCACCAGGGCAAGAAGGGCACGCCGACGATGGGCGGCGTGGTCTTCATCCTGGCCACCGTCATCGCGTACGTCGCCGGCCACCTGGCCCTGACCACCCTGCCGGACGCGCAGATCGCCCAGGTCGAGCCGACCATCACGGCGCTGGTGCTGCTCGGGCTGATGGTGTTCTCCGGCGCGGTCGGTTTCATCGACGACTTCCTCAAGGTACGCAAGCGGCACAGCGGCGGTCTCAACAAGCGCGGCAAGCTGCTCGGTCAGATCCTGGTCGGCGCGGTCTTCGGGGTGATCGCCCTCTACTTCCCGAGCACCATGACCGACGCCCAGGGGCAGGTGACCAACACCGAGACGGTCGGCAGCACCACGCTCAGCTTCATCCGGGACATCCCGGCGCTGGAGCTCACCAAGGTCGGCGCGGTGATCGTCTTCATCTTCGTGGTGATGGCCGCGACGAACGGCGTCAACCTCACCGACGGCCTGGACGGCCTGGCCACCGGCGCCTCGGTGATGGTGCTGGCGGCGTACGCGCTGATCGCCTTCTGGCAGTACCGGCACTGGTGCGCCGACCCGAACTACACCCAGGACTACTGCTACGCGGTCCGGGACCCGCTGGAGATCGCCCTGATCGCCGGCGCGGCCGCCGGGGCGTGTGTCGGCTTCCTGTGGTGGAACACCTCCCCGGCACGGATCTTCATGGGGGACACCGGTGCGCTGGGCCTGGGCGGCCTGATCGCCGGCATGGCGATGTCCACGCGGACGATCCTGCTGCTGCCGATCATCGGCGGGCTGTTCGTGATCATCACGATGTCCGTGGTGATCCAGATCATCTCGTTCCGCACCACCGGCAAGCGGGTCTTCCGGATGTCGCCGCTGCAGCACCACTTCGAGCTCGCCGGCTGGAGCGAGGTCAACATCGTGGTGCGGTTCTGGATCATCGCCGGCATCGGCGTGGCGATCGCGCTGGGCCTGTTCTACAGCGACTTCCTCGCCCACGTCGGCTGAGACACCCCGCAGCACCCCCTTCAACATCCGCGCACTTGCACCGAAAGAGTGGCCTCCGGGCGCCGGAAGGCCACTCTTTCCGGGAAAGTGCGCGCACCTGCCGACACGCCGAGGGGGCGGTTGCGGGCGTACGGGCGGCGGTCAGGCGCGATGATGGCGGGGTGGGGGAGGCGCGAGGCAGCGAGGTGACGACGGAGTCGACAACCCGGCGGTCGGGCGGGCGTACGCCCGAACCGGCCGGCGGCACCCGACCGCCGGAGGAGCCCGGCGGTGGGACGCTGCGCGGGCTGGACGCCGCCGGCGGGCTGGCCGCCCTGCGCGGGCTGCTGGACCGGCCCCTGGCCTCCTACTACCTGCTGCTGTCCAGCGCGGGCCTGTTGCTGCTGATCGGCCTCACCATGGTCTTCTCGGCGACCAGCGTGCGCGACTACGCCGCGGGCGGCGACGCGACCGCCTCGCTCACCAAGCAGGCGATCTTCGCGGTGATCGGCATCGTGGCGTTCTGGGCCTGCCAGCGGCTGCCCGCGCGCACCTTCCGGGTGGTCGGCTGGCCCGCCCTCGGCGTCTCCGTGGTGCTGCTGCTCCTGCTGAACGTGCTGATGGCCCTCCAGTCCCTCGCCGACGTCGAGCGGCTCGGCCCGGTGTACGCGGACCTCAACTGGCTGCACCTGGGCCCGATCCAGCTGCAACCGTCGGAGCTGGCCAAGTTCGCCCTGGTGCTGTGGGGGGCCGACGTCGTCGCCCGCAAGGGCGCGAAGCTCGGCTGGTGGCGGGAGCTCGCGACGCCGCTCTTCCCCGTCGTCGGGCTGCTGTTCGTGCTGGTCGGCTACAACGACCTGGGCACCATGCTCTGCCTGCTCGCCCTCGTGATCGGCCTGCTCTGGGCGGCCGGCGTGCGGCTGCGGGTCTTCGCCACCCTCACCGCGGTCGGGCTGGTCGGCATCGGCCTGCTGGTCGCGGTGGCCTCGCTCGGCGCCGGATCGGGTTCCAAGGACGCCGACAACTACCGGCTGGCCCGGCTGACCATGTTCATCAACCCGCCCCCGCCGGACCAGTGCAAGCTCGAGGACTGCTACCAGATGGTCCAGGCCCGGTACGCGATCGAGAACGGCGGCTGGTTCGGCACCGGCCTGGGCAAGAGCTCGCTGAAGTGGGACTGGCTGCCCGCCGCGCAGAACGACTTCATCTTCGCCGTCATCGCCGAGGAGCTGGGCGTCGTCGGGTGCGGCGTGGTCGTCGCGCTCTTCGCCGTCCTCGCGTACACCGGGCTGCGGATCGCCCGCCGGGTGGCCGACCCGTTCCGGCGGCTGGCCGCCGCCGCCGCGACCGCCTGGCTGGTCGGCCAGGCCGTGATCAACATCGGTGGGGTGGTCGGTCTGCTGCCGCTGACCGGCGTGCCGCTGCCGTTCATCTCCGACGGCGGCAGCGCCCTGGTCGTCACGCTCGCCGCGGTCGGCATGCTGGCGTCGTTCGCCCGCGCCGAACCTGATGCGGCGAGAGCCCTCCATGCCCGTCCGCCGGCCCGATGGGTCCGACTAGTGTGGGCCCCGTTGCCGCCGCTTCCCGGCCGCCGCCGGGCGAAGGCCGGTTCGGCCACCCGAGCACGGGTGCCCCGGGAGCGGCGCGGAGACGACCAGGCCGCTTCGCGTGGCGCCCGGCAGGACCGGGTCCGGCGCGGGTCGGCGGACGAGAGGAGACGGTGATGGGTCCGCTGCGTTCGGTGGTGCTCGCGGGAGGTGGCACCGGGGGACACATCTACCCGTTGCTCGCCTTCGCCGACTGCCTGCGCCGGCACGACCCGGGCGTCCGGATCACCTGCGTGGGCACCCCCAAGGGCCTGGAGAACGAGCTGATCCCGCCGGCCGGGTACGACCTGCGCCAGATCCCCGCGTACCAGCTGCCGCGCTCGGTCAACATGAACCTGGTGAAGACGCCCGGGCGGATGTGGACCGCGGCCCGCGCCGCGGGCAAGGTCATCGACGAGGTGCGCGCCGACGTGGTGGTGGGCTTCGGCGGGTACGTCTCGGTCCCGGCGTACCTCGCCGCGTGGCGGCGCGAGCTGCCGATCGTCATCCACGAGGTCAACGTGCCGCCGGGGGTGGCCAACCGGCTCGGCATGAAGTTCACCAAGCACGTCGCCGTCGGCTTCCCGCACCAGCCGGCGCAGGCCGAGGCGCTGCGCGACGCCCGGGTCGTCGGCGTGCCGCTGCGCCGCGCCATCGCCGGTCTGGACCGGTACGCCGCCCGCAACGCCGCCCGGGCCCACTTCGGACTCCGCCCCGACCTGCCGGTGCTCTTCGTGGCCGGCGGCTCGCAGGGCGCCCGGTCGATCAACCTGGCGGTCGCCGGCGCGGCCAAGGAACTGGCCCGCAACGGCGTGCAGGTGCTGCACGTGATCGGCGCCCGCAACGAGCCGGTGCCGGTGCCGAGCGACCTGCCGGTGCCGTACGTGACCCTGCCGTACCTGTCGCAGATGGAGCTGGGCTACGCCGCGGCCGACCTGATGCTCGGCCGGGGCGGCGCGATGACCTGCGCGGAGGTGGCGGCGATCGGGCTGCCCACGGTCTACGTGCCGTACCCGCACAGCAACCAGGAGCAGAAACGCAACGCGTTGCCGGTGGTGGAGGCGGGGGGCGGGCTGCTCGTCGACGACGCCGAGCTGACGCCGGCGTGGGCCGAGCGCACGCTGATCCCGCTGATCCGGGACCCGCAGCGGCTGGCCACGATGGGCGCCGCCGCGGCCGCCTACGGGCGTCGGGACGGCGACGAGGCGCTGCTCAACTTCGTCTACGAGGCGGTGGTCCGGTGAGCGCGCGGCAGTTCACCCCGGCCGGCACGCTGACCGCCGAGGATCTCGGCACCATCCACCTGATCGGGGTGGGCGGGGTCGGCATGAGCGGCCTGGCCCGGCTCTTCCTCACCCGCGGCATCCCGGTCTCCGGCAGCGAGCTGCGCGAGTGGCCGTCCCTGGCCGGTCTGCGCGCCCTCGGCGGAACGATCCACATGACCCACGAGGCGGCGAACCTCGACGGCGTGGACACCGTGGTCTACTCCTCGGCGATCCCCCAGGACCACCTGGAGATGGTCGAGGCGCGCCGCCGCGGCCTGCGGGTGCTGCACCGCTCCGAGGCCCTCGCCGCGGCGATGACCGGGCGGCGGACGGTGGCGGTGGCCGGCACCCACGGCAAGACCACCACCACGTCGATGGTGACCATGGTGCTCCAGCAGGCCGGCGTGGACCCGTCCTTCGTGATCGGCGGCGAGATCTCCGAGGTCGGCTCCGGCGCGCACCACGGCACGGGGGAGTACTTCGTGGTGGAGGCGGACGAGAGCGACCGCTCGTTCCTCATCTACCGGCCGTTCGTCTCGATCATCACCAACATCGAGGCGGACCACCTCAACACGTACGGGGACCTGGCCAACCTGGAGGCGACGTTCGCCGAGTTCGCCCGGCTCACCGACCCCGACGGGTTCATCATCACCTGCGCCGACGACGCGGGCGGCCGGCGGCTGGCGGAGACGCTGCGCGCCGAGGGCCGGCGGGTGCACACGTACGGCCGGTCGGCCGACGCCGACCTGCGGCTGACCGAGATGGCCTCCTCCGCCAAGGGCGTCCGCTACCTGGCCGAGATCGACGGGCGGTCGCTGGGCGAGTTCCGCCTGCCGGTGCCGGGCCGCCACATGGGTCTCAACAGCGCCTCGGCGGTGCTCGCCGCGTACCTGCTGGACCTGCCGCTGGAGGCGGCGGAGGCCGCGCTGGCGGCGTTCCCGGGCGTCCGGCGGCGCTTCGAGCGCAAGGGCGTCGCGGACGACGTGCTGGTCTACGACGAGTACGCCTACCACCCGACCTCGATGACGCTGGCCCTGGAGACGTTGCGGGAGGTGGCCGGCGACGGCCGGCTGATCGTGGTGTTCCAGCCCTACCGGCTCTACCGCACCCGGGATCTGCAGGCGGAGATGGCCGAGGCCCTGGCGATCGCCGACGAGCTGGTGCTGCTGGAGGTCTTCGGGCCGGGTGAGCTGCGGGCGCCGGGGGAGGGTTCGGCGGCGCTGGTCGAGGCGGTGCCGTTGCCGGCCGACCGGAAGGTCTTCGTCGACTCCTGGGAGGCCGCGCCGGTCGAGGTCGCCCGCCGGGCCCGGCCGGGCGACGTCGTGGTGACCATGGGCGCCCCGCCGATCTCGCTCATGGGCGACGAGCTGCTCGACGCGCTGTCCGCGCGGCGCGACGGTCCGACCGGTACGCCGCCCGGCGCCGAGACCGGTGGTGCGACGACGATCGGGGGTACCGTCCCCGGTGTCGCCGGCGGCCCGGTCCCGGACGCCTCCGCCGCCGGATGAGCCCGGGGCCCGCGCGCGGTCGCCCGGCGGGCGCGGACGGCGGCGCCGGTCGTCGGGCGCCCGCGCGCCCCTCGGGCGGGGAGGGCGGCGCGGGCCGTCGGGGTCCCGCCCGCCGCTGGCAGCTGGTCCGGGCCGGCCGGGACGCGGTACCCGCCTCGACCCGGCGGTTCATGGCCCGTGCCCGGCAGCGGCGGATGCGCGCGGCCCTGCCCTGGGCGGTCGCGGCCGGCGTGCTGGCGCTGACCGGCCTGGTCGCCTGGGCTCTGCTCAGCACCGGGCTGTTCGGGGTGCGGGAGGTCCGGGTGGAGGGCGCCGAGCTGGTCACGGCGGTCCAGGTGCGCGACGCCGCCCGGGTGCCCGACGGCATGCCGCTGGCCCGGGTCGACCTGGCCGCCACCGCCCGGCGGATCGGTTCCCTGCCGGCGGTCGAGCGGGCGGACGTGACCCGGGACTGGCCGGACGCGCTGGTGGTCCGGGTGACCGAGCGGACCGGGGTGGCGGTGGTGCCGCAGGGCGGGCAGTTCGCGGTGGTGGACGGCGCCGGGGTGGTCTTCCGGACGCTGCCCGAGCGTCCCGACGGGCTGCCGCTGGTCCGGCTGGCGGCCCCGGGGCCGGCGGACCCGGAGACCGGGGCCGCCCTGGAGGTGCTCGCGGCGCTGACTCCGCAGCTGCGGGAGCAGCTCGTGGACGTCACGGTCGAGGGGTTGGCCCGGATCACGCTCAACCTGCGGGGCGAGCGGAGCGTGGTGTGGGGCGACGCGACGCGGGGCGAGGACAAGGCCCGGGTCGCCACCGCGCTGCTGGACCGCCAGGCGGACACGATCGACGTGAGCGCTCCGGACGTCGTGACCTTCCGCTGACGTGTGACGCGTACCGGGTGGCGACACGCCGCCGCGGTTGCTTGGCTCATGGGGCGGGGGCGCTTACGTTGCCCCGAAGAGGATCAGTGGTTGACATAACTGTAACCCTCTAGTAGAGGGTGAGGGTTTGCGCCCGAGCCCCGCTGGTGACAGCTTCCGTCGACCGCTGACCTGGCGAAGCCGTGTGGGGCGGCCCATGCCAATCTCGAGGGGGAAAGGACCTTCAGATGACACCTCCGCACAACTACCTGGCGGTCATCAAGGTCGTCGGCATCGGTGGCGGCGGCGTGAACGCCGTCAACCGAATGATCGAGGTTGGGCTCAAGGGCGTCGAGTTCATCGCGATCAACACCGATGCGCAGGCGCTGCTGATGAGTGACGCCGACGTCAAGCTCGACGTCGGCCGCGAGCTGACCCGCGGCCTGGGTGCCGGCGCCAACCCGGACGTCGGCAAGAACGCCGCCGAGGACCACCGCGACGAGATCGAGGAGGTGCTGAAGGGCGCCGACATGGTCTTCGTGACCTGCGGCGAGGGCGGCGGCACCGGCACCGGCGGTGCGCCCGTGGTGGCCAACATCGCCCGCAAGCTCGGGGCGCTCACCATCGGCGTGGTCACCCGGCCGTTCTCCTTCGAGGGCAAGCGCCGCCAGGTGCAGGCCGAGGCCGGCATCGACGAGCTGCGCAACCAGTGCGACACGCTGATCGTGATCCCGAACGACCGGCTGCTCGCGCTCGGCGACCGCAACATCTCCATGATGGACGCCTTCCGCACCGCGGACCAGGTGCTCCTCTCCGGTGTCCAGGGCATCACCGACCTGATCACCACCCCGGGTCTGATCAACCTGGACTTCGCCGACGTCAAGAGCGTGATGAGCGGCGCCGGCAGCGCCCTCATGGGCATCGGCAGCGCGCGGGGCGAGAACCGCGCGGTCGAGGCGGCCGAGGCCGCCATCTCCAGCCCGCTGCTGGAGCAGAGCATGGACGGCGCGCGTGGCGTGCTGCTCTCCATCGCCGGCGGCTCCGACCTCGGCCTGTTCGAGATCAACGACGCCGCGCAGCTGGTCACCGACGCCGCGCACCCGGACGCGAACATCATCTTCGGCGCGGTCATCGACGACGCCCTCGGCGACGAGGTGCGGGTCACCGTCATCGCGGCGGGCTTCGACGGGGGCGCTCCGGCGTACAAGGCGGCCGAGCCGGCGCGCAAGACCAACCAGAACCAGCCGGCGCCGGCCACCCCCGCGGTGACGCCGCAGACCACCGTGCCGGCACCGCAGCAGTCGCCCCGCCGGGTGCTCTTCGACGACGTCGACGTGCCCGACTTCCTCAAGAACGGTTCCTGAGCCGCTCCGATGACCGACAGTTCCACCTCGGTGCGCCCGGAGCGGCGTGCGGACCTCGCGGCCGGTCTCGCCCGCGTCCGTTCCCGGATCGCCGACGCCTGCGCGGCGGCGGGCCGGGACCGCGGCGAGGTGACCATGATCGCGGTGACCAAGACGTACCCGGCGAGCGACGTGGTCGCGCTCGTCGGGCTCGGGGTCGCCGACGTGGGGGAGAACCGCGACCAGGAGGCGGCGCCGAAGGCCGCCGAGGTGGCGGGGGCCGGGGTGACGCCCCGGTGGCACTTCATCGGGCAGTTGCAGCGCAACAAGGCGAAGTCGGTGGTCCGGTACGCCGACGTGGTGCAGTCGGTCGACAGTGTCCGGCTGGCGGGGGCGCTGGACGCGGCGTCGGCGCGGGTCCGGGACCGGCCGCTGGACGTGCTCGTGCAGGTCAGCATCGACGGGGACGCGGCGCGCGGCGGTGCGCTGCCCGGCTCGGCCGACCCGGACGCCGGGCTCGACCCGGTGGCCGAGGCGGTGGCCGGGGCGGACGGCCTGCGACTCGCCGGCCTGATGGCGGTGGCGCCGCTGGGCTGGGAACCGGAACGGGCGTTCGCCCGGCTGGCGGAGGTGGCGGCCGGGTTCCGGAGCGGGCATCCGGAGGCGACGCTGTTGTCGGCGGGCATGAGCGGGGATCTGGAAATTGCGATCCGGTACGGCGCGACACATGTCCGGGTGGGCAGCGCGTTGCTCGGAATGCGTCCCACGCTGCGGTAGCCTGACCCGGCAGGAGAGCAAATTACATCAGTGTTGTTTGTGGGAGCGGCATACCCCGGATCGGGGGTCATGGCGCGCGACGCGAATCGCGCGCCGGGGGATTGCCGATCCGGTCCGGTGGGCAGAGATGATCCACTCGCGACTAGCGACACGGCACGGGGGTGCGTGCCGCACGGCGGACGGGAAGGGCGCGGGATGGGTGCGCTGCGCAAGGCGGGGGTCTGGCTCGGTCTGGTCGAGGAGGACGACGAGCGGGCCTACGACGACGGTGGCTACGACAAGGGCGGCTACCGGGACTCGCGGTACCGGTCGAGCCGGTACTCCGAGGAGTTCGCGGACGAGGACGAGGACGACGCCGAGGACGCGCCGTCGCCCCGGCCGCGGCTCGGTGACCGGGGCCGCCTCGAGCGGGCCGCGGCGCGGTCCGGCGACCTCGATCGCGTCGAGGCCGAGCGGCCGGAGCGCGTCGAGCGGTCCAGCGTCCGGTCGATCACCCGGTCCGCCGCGGAGCCGTCCGGTGCGCTGACCTACCACACCCGCGACAACCTGGCCCTGGCACCGCAGGCGCCGGTGCGCGAGCGCGCCGTGACGGCGGACGAGGAGCAGCGTTACCAGATCACCACGCTGCACCCGACCACCTACCGGGAGGCGCGGACCATCGGCGAGCACTTCCGCGACGGCGTTCCGGTGATCATCAACCTCACCGAGATGGACGAGGCGGACGCCCGCCGACTGGTCGACTTCGCCGCCGGTCTCGCGTTCGGGCTGCGCGGTACGATCGAGCGCGTGACCAATCGGGTGTTCCTGCTCTCACCGGCCAACGTCCAGGTCACCGCTGAGGACAAGGCCAAGATCGCTGAGGGCGGCTTTTTCAGTCTCAGTTGATCCCGCCCGAGCGCAAGGGACGTCTCCTGTCGTGTTGTCGATCGTGCTCCAGGTCCTCTACCTGATCGTGTACGTCTTCCTCCTGGTTCTCCTGGCCCGCTTCGTGTTGAGCGCCGTTCTGCAGTACGGCCGGCGGTGGCAACCGGGGCGTGGGGCATCGGCGGGACTGGAAACCGTGTGGAGCGTCACTGATCCCCCTCTCCACGCGTTGAGGCGAGTGATCCCTCCGCTGCGAATTGGTACCGTGAGCATCGACCTGGCCTCGCTTGTGCTCCTGGTTATCCTGTTCGTGCTGATGGAGTTCGTGTTAGGGCCGTCGATCGTCAGGACCGCCTGATGACCGACGCGCTTTCGCGGCCGCAACTGACCCGAGGAGTTTCGATGCCGCTGACCCCGGCCGACGTCCACAACGTCGCCTTCAAAAAGCCGCCGATCGGCAAGCGGGGGTATGACGAGGAGGAGGTCGACGCCTTCCTGGACGAGGTCGAGCGCGAGCTTGCCCGTCTCATCGAGGAGAACAACGAACTGCGCGCCCAGGTGGAGCGCGGCGGCCGGGGCGGTGCCCCCGCCGGTCCCGGTGGCGACGCGCGTCTCGCCGCGGAGCTCAACGAGGTCAAGGCCCAGCTCGACCGGGTGCAGCGGGACAAGTCGGCGGCCGAGCAGGCCGCCCGCGCGATGCAGGCGGAGCTGGAGCAGGTCCGCGCCGCCGGCGGCGGCGTCCCGGTGGGTGCCGACGGCGAGCAGCAGGCGCTGCGGGTGCTGATGATGGCCCAGCGGACGGCGGACGACCACGTCTCCGACGCCCGCCGCGAGGCCGACCAGCTGCTCTCCGAGGCCCGGTCCAAGGCCGAGGAGGTCACCCGCGAGGCCCGCGCGAAGGCCGACGCCCTCGAGCGGGACGCGCGCCAGCGGCACCAGGAGGCCATGGGGGGCCTCGACGCCAAGCGCACCGCCCTGCAGAAGCACATCGAGGAGCTCAAGCAGTTCGAGCGCGAGTACCGCACCCGCCTCAAGGCGTACCTGGAGAGCCAGCTGCGCGACCTCGACGGTCGCGGCCAGGGCCTGGAGGCCGAGCTGAACCGCTCCGAGAGCGGTGGCCGCGCCGCCGGTGGCAACGGCCTCGCCGCAGCCGGTCTCGCCGGCTCCTACGGCGGCGGTCGCTCCGGCGCGCTGGAAGCCGGTCGCTGATCAACGGCCGGCGGCCGTCCCGCTGACGGTCGCCGGCCCCGCCACATCGGTACGACACGGCGGGAGTGAGCCGTGATTGTCGCGAGTCTCCTGCTCATCCTCCTCGCGGTGGTGCTGCTGGTGGTCGGCCTGGCCGGCGGCTCCAGCCTCCTCCTGATCCTCTCCATCGCGGCCAGCCTGCTGGCCGCCGTCGCGCTGGTGGCGGGCGCCCGCCAGGCGGCCGCGGCCCGGCTGACGGCGGAGCGGGTCGGACCGTCGACCACGGCGACCGTCGGAGCCGCGTCCCGGCGGGCCGCCGACCCGGACATCCCGGTCCAGCACGTTCCTCCGTCGACCGACGACGCCGGGTGGCGGCAACCACCCGAGCCGTCGGCGGGCGGCGGTCCGGTGCCCGCGGACCCGATGGACGACGAGCCGGCCGCGCAGGACCTCCCGCCGGCGGACGCCGCCCGGCTGGCCCGCGTCGACCGCGAGGTGCGGGTGGTGGACGGCCGCCCCCGCTACCACCTGGCCGGCTGTCCGCACCTGATCGGGCGCGAGCACGAGGCGCTGTCCGCCGCCGAGGCGGTCGACCTCGGCTTCACCCCGTGCGCCCACTGCGCCCCGGCCACCGCTCTGCTGGCGGACGCCGGCCGGATCGCCAGCGGCGACGCGGGTGCCTGAGGTGGCCGCCGGCCGTGGCGGTGACCCGCTCACCGTCGCCGTGCGGGTCAAGCCGGGCGCCTCCCGTACCCGGGTCGGTGGCCGCTACGACGGCCCGCACGGTCCGGCCCTGGTCGTGGCGGTGACGGCGCCGCCGGTGGACGGCCGGGCCACCGAGGCGGCCCGCCGGGCCGTCGCCGACGCGCTCGGCGTCCGGCCGGCCGCGGTGTCGCTGCGCACCGGGGCGGCCAGCCGGGACAAGCTCTTCCTGGTCGAGGGCGCCGACCCCGACCTGGTCGGGACGCTGCACCGCCTCCGCGACGGATGAGGGCACGCCCGGGCGCCGTCGGCGCGGCCCGCCCGTGACGCCCGGCCTGGACGTCGCGCTCCTGCTCGGCGCTGCGGTCGTGCTGGTGTCGGTGGGCGCGATCCGTCTCTCGACCCGGTTCGGTGTGCCGAGCCTCCTGGTCTACCTCGCGCTCGGGGTGGCGATCGGCGACGCCGGGCTGGGCATCCGCTTCAACGACGTCGACCTGACCCGCACGCTCGGCTTCTGCGCGCTCGTCGTGATCATCGCCGAGGGGGGACTGAGCACCCGCTGGAGCACGCTGCGGCCGGTGCTGGGCCTGGCCGCGGTGCTCGCCACGGTCGGCGTGGTGGTGAGCATCGTGGTGGTCGGGCTGGTCGTGCACCTGCTGCTCGGACTGGACTGGCGGCTGGCCCTGCTCTACGGCGCGGTGCTCTCCTCCACCGACGCGGCGGCGGTGTTCGCCACCCTCCGCCGGCTGCGGCTGCCGCCCCGCTTGGTGGCGGCGTTGGAGGCCGAGTCGGGCATGAACGACGCCCCGGTGGTGCTCCTGGTGGTGCTGCTGTCCCGGCAGTTCGGCGGGCATCCGTGGTGGTACGAGGCCGGTCTGCTCAGCTACGAGTTGCTCCTGGGGGCCCTGGTCGGCTACCTGGCCGGCGTGGGTGGCCGGTGGGCGCTGCGCCGGGCCGCGCTGCCCTCGGCCGGGCTCTACCCGATCGCCGCGGTCGGCCTGACCGTGCTGGCGTACGCGGCCGGCTCGGTGCTGCACGCCTCGGGCTTCCTCGCCGTGTACGTCGCCGGCGTCCTGCTGGGCAACGCGCGGCTGCCGCACCGGCAGGCCATCCTGGGGTTCGCCGACGGGCTGGCCTGGCTGGCCCAGATCGGGCTCTTCGTCCTGCTCGGACTCCTGGTCTCGCCGGCCCGGCTGGACGCGGCGGTGCTGCCGGCGCTGGTCACCGGGCTCGCGCTGGCGCTGGTGGCGCGGCCGGTGTCGGTGGCGGTGTCCGCGCTGCCGTTCCGGCTCGGGCTGCGGGACCAGGCCTTCCTGTCCTGGGCCGGCCTGCGTGGCGCCGTCCCGATCGTGCTCGCCACCATCCCGCTGTCCGAGCGGGTGCCGGGGGCCGACCGGCTCTTCGACGCGGTCTTCGTGCTGGTGGTGATCTTCACGCTGGTGCAGGCCGGCACTCTCGCCCCGGTGGCCCGACGGCTGCGGGTGACCGCGCCCGCGGAGGCCACCGAGATCCGGGTGGAGACGGCGCCGCTGGAGCGGATGCGGGCCGACCTGCTCCAGTTGGAGGTGCCGCCGGGCTCTCGGCTGGCCGGGGTGCACATCGACGAGCTGCGGCTGCCGCCGGGCGCCGCGGTGACCCTGGTGCTCCGCGACGGGGTGGGCTTCGTGCCCGGCCGGGACTTCCGCCTCAAGATCGGGGACAGCCTGCTGATCGTGGCCACCCAGGGGGCGCGCGACGAGGTCGAGCGGCGGCTGCGGGCGGTCAGCCGGCAGGGCCGGTTGGCCCGCTGGTTTGGTGAGTACGGCGAGGACCGGGACGGTTGATCTGCTAGCGTTCCCTTTGCCCCGATTTGGCATAACTTGGGGCCGAGCGACGGTGCGTCGGTGCGGCACGTTGTCGGACGCCTGTACGTTCCGTATTCTTGCCACCCTCCGGAGTGCGCTGCCCTGTGGTGGCGCGCCCGTTTTGTACCTGGGGCCGCCGATCGCGGTGGCCCTGTCCAGGTGCCGCGGTCCGCCGCGGCTCCGCGGCCTAGGGAGCGACGATGGCGAAGCCAGCCGACACCAGGACCACCGGCCGGAAGCCGGTGGCCAAGGCCACCCGCAGCGCGGCGGAGACCGAGAAGATCCGGGCGGCCCTGGCGGCACGGCGTGACGAGCTTCGCGCCGAGTACGATCAGACGCTGAGCGAGATCACCGAGCTGCAGCGCGACCGGCTGACCGACTCGGCCGGGGACGACCAGGCCGACACCGGCACCAAGACGTTCGAGCGGGAGCAGGAGATCTCTCTCGCCAACAGCATCCTGGAACGGATCACGCAGGTCGAGCGGGCGCTGGAGCGGCTCGACGAGGGCGGATACGGCTGGTGCGAGCGGTGCGGCAACCCGATCCCGGTGGAGCGGCTCGCCGCCTTCCCGTCGGCCACCCTCTGCGTGACCTGCAAACAGCTGGAGGAGCGGCGCTGAGGCCCGCTCCCCGGCGGCCCGAGAAGGCGGCGCCCCGGCGTCGCCGCTGACGTCGATGGGGAGCAGATGACCGCAGGACCGACCCCCGGCCCTGGCCGCGCCGAGACGGCGGGCCAGCCCCGGCCCGCCACCGACTCCGGGCCCGCCCGCCCGCCCGCGGTCGGCGGGCGGCCCCGACGGCGCGCCGTGTCGGTCCTGTTCGCCGTCGGGCTGACCATCCTGGCGCTCGACCTGCTCACCAAGCACCTCGCGCTGCGGTCCCTGGAGGGCCGCGAGCCGGTGGAACTGCTCGGCGGCCTGGTCCACCTCAGCCTCACCCGCAACAGCGGCGCGGCCTGGAGCATCGGCTCCGACTACACCTGGGTCTTCCCGCTGATCACCGTCGGTGTGGTCGGCTGGATCCTCTGGATGGCGCTGCGCCTGCGCTCGCTGCCCTGGGCGGTGTCGCTCGGCCTGGTGCTCGGCGGGGCCCTGGGCAACCTGACCGACCGGATCTTCCGGGCCCCGGGCTGGTTCGTCGGTCACGTGGTCGACATGATCAGTGTGTTCGAGCCGTACGGTCGGGTGTTCCCGGTGTTCAACGTGGCCGACAGCTCGCTGGTCTGCGGCGTGATCCTCGCGGTGCTCCTCGAGCTGACCGGCCGGCAGCGCGACGGCGGCCGACTGGGCCGCGACGGGCGACCGGCGGGCGAGCCGGCGACGGCCGGCGACGCCGGGCCGTCCGCCGGGCCGCGGGAGCGGGCATGACGTCCGCGTTCGCGGCCGGCGGTGACCACCGGTCGCTGCCCGTGCCGGACGGGCTGGACGGCCTGCGGCTCGACCAGGCCGTCGCGCGGCTCTTCGGCCTGTCCCGGACGACCGCGGCGGCCCTGGTCGACGCCGGGGACGCGCTGGTCGACGGCGCCGTCCGGGCCAACTCGCACAAGGTCCGGGCCGGGTCCTGGCTGGAGGTGACCCTGCCCGCGCCGGCCGCCCCACCGACCGTCGTGCCGCAGGCCGTGCCCGGCCTCCGCGTGGTGTACGCCGACGACGACATCGTGGTGGTCGACAAGCCGGTCGGCGTCGCCGCCCATCCCAGCCCCGGCTGGACGGGCCCGACCGTGGTCGGCGGGCTGGCCGCGATCGGCCACCGCGTCTCCACCAGCGGCGCCGCCGAGCGGCAGGGGGTGGTGCACCGGCTCGACGTCGGCACCACCGGGATCATGGTGGTGGCCAAGAGCGAGCTGGCCTACACCGCGCTGAAGCGGGCGTTCAAGCACCGCGAGGTGGAGAAGCGCTACCACGCCGTGGTGCAGGGCCACCTCGACCCGCTACGCGGGACCGTCGACGCCCCGATCGACCGGCACCCGCACCACGACTACCGCTGGGCGGTGGTCTCCGGGGGCAAGCCCAGCATCACCCACTACGACACCCTCGAGGCGTTCCCGGCGGCCAGCCTGGTCGACGTCCGGCTGGAGACGGGCCGTACCCACCAGATCCGGGTGCACTTCTCGACGCTGCGCCACCCGTGCGTGGGTGACCTCACGTACGGGGCCGATCCCACCCTGGCCGCCCGGCTCGGGCTGGACCGGCAGTGGCTGCACGCCCGGGAGTTGGGGTTCCGCCACCCCCGAACGGGGGACGAGGTCCGCTTCGTCAGCGACTACCCTGACGATCTGGACCGTGCGCTGGCACTCCTGCGGGACTGACCGCGGCGGCGACCACCCGACCCGACCCGACGAGGGGGATGTCCGCCCGTGCGCGCCGGTGACCTGCTGCGCCAGTTGGACCAGCGGCTGCTGCCCCGCCTGCTGGGTGCCGTGACCCGGCTGGGCCAGGGCCCGGCCCGGCCCCGTGTGCTCCCCACGGCCGCACTGCTCTCCTGCGCGGCCGTGCTGCTCACCGCCGTGTGGGCCAGCGCCGACCGGCCCGTCGGCGACCGCACGGTGGGCGAGGTGACCCGGGTCGGCGTGGCCGCCGGGGAGTCGATCCCCGGCTACGTGCGGGCCGCCGCGGCCGACCTGGCGGCCCTGCCGGCCGCCGACCCGCAGTCCGGCGACGGCACCTACGCGCTGGTCTCGCTCACGGCGTACCTGACACCGCAGCGGGCGGCCACCGTCCTCGGCGACGTGCCGGTCGCCGCCGTGTTCGGGCGGGTGCCGCTGCCCGACCGGCAGACCGAGATCGTCCGCATCTCCGCGCAGCGCCTGCCCGACGACGTGGTCGCCGGTATGGCCGACCTCGCCGCGCGCAAGGACCGGGAGGCGGCCGACTACCGGGCCCGGGCCGCCGCGCTGACCGGTGGCGGGCCGGAGGAGCGCGAGCTGCGCCAGCTGTACGTCAGCGGCGCGCAGGTGGCGGCGGCGGAGGCCACGGCGTACCGCGGCGGTTGCGCCTGCGTCTACGCGGCCGTGGTCCGGGCGGAGCCGGTGGCGCTGCGCCGGGTGGCGTCCCGGCCGGACGTGCGGGTCGTCGACCCCGCGCCGGAGGTGCGCCGGCTCGACCGCACCGTGTTCACGCCCCCGCTGCCCGAGCAGGACGAGGTGGCGAGCCCGCCGGCGGACGCCGCCCTGCCCACGCCCGCGCCACCGGCGGCCGAGGCGACCTCGGCGTCGCCCGCGCCGAGCACGCCGGGCGGTGGCGTCAGCTCCGAGCCGGTACCCGAGGTGACGAATTCGTCACCGGATTCTTCGCCGTCGCCGCCGCCGTCGCCCACCGCCGCACCGACGTCGGTGACCTCGGCGAACCCGACGGCCAGCCGGTCGTCCGAGCCGGCGCCGTGACGTCGGGCGGGCCCGTCCGGTGGCGTACCGGAGTAGCCCTAATAGGGTTTCGTTCGTAGCCTGTCAGGCGGGGCAGGATGGCGCTGGGAGGGCGAGCCGTGGAGGGCAGCGAGACCGGCTGGGGACGGCCGGCCGAACCGGCACCGCGGTGGCGGGCGCTGCTCGACCGGGCGCGGCACGCCGGCCGTGCCGCCGAGCAGGCCGAGCCGGACCGGCGGGCCGACGCCCCGCCGCCCGAGCCGCTGCCCCGGCGCGGCACCGGCGGCGGCTACGCGGCCCGGGTGCCGGCCATCGGGCACCCCGCCGAGCTGTCGTACGGTGCGGACGCGCCGCCGTACGGTGCGGAACCCCGGGCCGACGGCGGCTACCGAGCCGAGGCGACCTACCGGGTCGATCCGGCGTACCGGGCCGATCCGGCGTATCCGCCGGCCGCGCCGCCGGAGCCCCGCTACCCCGAGCCCGAGCCGCCGCCCCTGCAGTCGCGGTACGCGCTGCTGGACAACGGCTACCGGCACGCGCAACCGGTGCGGCCGAGCTACCCGCCGGCGAACGGGTACCAGCCGGAGCCGGCCTACGCACCGCCGGCCGACCGGGGCTACGCCCGCGTGGAGTGGCGCGCCCCCTCGGTGGAGGACGAGCGGGAGCGGGCCGCCTCGGTGCTCCGCCGCGACCTGGGCACCCCCCGGGTGCTGGCGTTCGCCAACCCGAAGGGCGGCGTCCACAAGACCACCGCGACCGTGCTGGCCGCCGCGACCGTCGGCAGCGTACGCGGCCGCGGCGTGCTCGCCTGGGACGACAACGAGCTGCGCGGGACGCTGGGACTGCGCGCCGGCAGCGCCCGGCACGCGCGGACGATCCGGCACCTGGTCAACGACCTCGCGCACATCGAGATCAAGGACGGGCCGGAGCTGCTGGACCACCTGGACGACTACCTGCGGCACGCCTCGGACGGCTCGTACGACGTGCTGGCCGGCGAGGAGAGCCCCCGGTTCGCCCAGCGGCTCGACCAGTTCACCGTCCGGCGGGTGCTGGACCTGCTCCGCCGCACCCACGACGTGGTCTGTGTGGACACCGGCAACAACGTGGAGAGCGACAACTGGCGCACCGTCATGCAGGCCGCCGACCAGCTGGTGGTGACCACGGTGCCCCGGGAGGACGCCGCCTTCAGCGCCGACTGGATGCTCGACCTGCTGCACGAGGTCGGCATGGGCGAGCTGGCCGACAACGCCGTGACGCTGATCTCCTGCCCGACGCCGGGGCGCACCGACCTCCAAGCGGACCTGGAGCGCCATTTCGCCACCCGCACCCGCGCGGTGACCGTGGTGCCGTACGACCCGGCGCTGGAGAGCGGCTCGTCGATCGAGTACCACCAGCTCCAGCCGGCGACCCGGGAGGCGTGGCTGGCCGCCGCGGCGGTGATGCTGGAGCCGTTCGCCCGCTGAGGGGTCGCTGGCCCACCCGCACCCCGACGCGCCGCCTTGCCTGAGAGGATCACCGGGTGAGCCCGGACACCCCCGACCCCGATCGGCCCCGCCCCACGGCGGTGCCGCCGTACGCCGACCCCCCGGTCGGCCACCCCGCCGCGCCGTACCCGCACGGCACACCCGGCGGCGGCACGCCGCCCGAGGGCCCCGCACCGGCCGGGCCGGGGTACCCGGCGACCTGGTACGCCGGGCCGCCCCCGGCGCCGGAGCCGAGGGAGCCGCTCGGCCCCCGGGTCGCGCGGGCCGTGGTCGGCGCCGTCGCGGTGGTCCTCCTCGGCGTCCCGCTCGGGCTGCTCTGGGCCGAGCTCGCGCCGGACACCCCGGTGGTGAAGACGGCGGCGGGCGCCGTCTACGGGGAGCCGCAGCCGGAGCAGCCGATCGCCGCCGACGGCTGGTTCAGCCTGCTCGGGCTGGGCTTCGGCGTCCTGGCCGCGGTCGGGCTGTGGTTCGTGCTGCGCCGGGCCCGGGGCCCGGTCGGGCTGGTCGCCGTGGTGCTCGGCTCGCTCGGTGCGGCCCTGGTCGCCTGGCAGGTGGGCCGCCGGGTGGGGCTGGCGACCTTCGAGCGCCTGCTGGCGACCGCGCCGGAGGGGCAGTCCTTCGGCAAGCCGGCGGACCTGCGGGCCGGGGGGATCGAGTGGGTGCTGGGCGTGCTGCCGGTGCCGTACGGCAACGTGCTGCTGCCCGCGTTCGGCGCCGCGGTCGCGTACACCCTGCTGGCCGGCTGGTCGCGCTGGCCGTCGCTGCGGCCCGGCCCGGCGCCCGACGGCGGCCACGGGCCGGGCGTCAGTTGGGGGTCGGCGGCGACGCCAGCTCCCCCAGCGGCACCGGGACCGCCCGCACCTGGCGCAGCAGGGCCGCCTCGCGGCTGAGCAGCCGGAGCTCGGCGCGCAGCCGGGTGGCGGTGTCGTCGATGGCGAGCAGCCGCTGCCGATCGGCGACGGTCAGCGCGGCCGTCGCCGCGACCAGGTGCGACAGGACGGTCGGGTCCTCCGGCAGCTGCTCGGAGAGTTCCTCCGGGTCGGCGCGGACCAGGCTCAGGTACTGCCGGAAGACCGCGATCACGCGCGCGGCGAGCAGGTCGGCGCTCTCGTCCGGGGTGCCCGGCTCGGGCAGCCACTCGACCTCGGCGGTCAGGTAGGGCGCGCCGGCCCGGTCGACCTCGCCCACCCGGAACCGCCGTCGGCCGACGGTGACGATGTCGAAGCCGCCGTCCGGCAGCTCGGTCACCTGCCGCAGCTCGGCGGTGCAGCCCACCTCGTGCAGGGTGACGTCGCCGGCGCCCGGCAGCGGGCGCCCGTCCGGCCCCTTCGGGGTGACCTCCCAGCCGGCCCGGATCGCCACCACGCCGAACTCGCGGGTCGACCCCTCGGGCAGGCCCACCAGATGGCGGACGAGGGCGCGGTAGCGTTCCTCGAAGATGTGCAGCGGCAGCACCAGACCGGGGAAGAGGACGGTCCCGAGCGGGAACACCGGAAGCCGCGCAGTCACGCGTCGAGGGTAGCCCGATCCGCTGCCGGCGGCGTGTCCCGGCTCACCGTCCCGCCGTGCGGGCGGCGCGGGCCGGGCGGGCCGCCGGCCGCCTAGACTCGCAAGGGTGTTGAACCGGATCGACCTGCGCGGCGGCGTCCGTGACCCGCGCCGCCTGCTGCCCCGTGCCCAGCTCGACGTGTCGGTGGCCGTCGAGCGGATCCGGCCCCTCGTGGAGGCGGTCCGGGAGCATGGTTACCCGGCGATCCGGGAGGCGAGCGAGCGGTTCGACGGCGTCTCGCCCGAGGTGCTGCGGGTACCCGCGGCGGCGATCGCCGAGGCCGAGGGGACGCTCGACCCGCAGGTGCGCGCCGCGCTGCTGGAGTCGATCCGCCGGGCCCGCCGGGTGCACGCCGACCAGCGCCGTTCCGACCACACCACGCAGGTGGTGCCGGGCGGCACGGTCACCGAGCGCTGGGTGCCGGTCGACCGGGTCGGCCTCTACGTGCCCGGCGGCCTGGCGATGTACCCGTCGACCGTGGTGATGAACGTGGTCCCGGCCCAGGAGGCCGGGGTGCGGTCGCTGGTCGTGGTCAGCCCGCCGCAGAAGGACAACGCGGGTCTGCCCGACCCGCGGGTGCTGGCGGCCTGCGCCCTGCTCGGCGTCGACGAGGTGTACGCCGTCGGCGGCGCGCAGGCGGTGGCGATGCTCGCGTACGGCGCCGCGGTCGACCCCGAGGGCGCGCTCCACTGCGATCCGGTCGACCTGGTCACCGGCCCGGGCAACATCTGGGTCACCGCCGCCAAACGGCTGCTGCGCGGCGTCGTCGGCATCGACGCCGAGGCCGGCCCCACCGAGATCGCGATCCTCGCCGACGACACCGCCGACCCGGCGCACGTCGCCGCCGACCTGATCAGCCAGGCCGAGCACGACCCGCTGGCGGCGAGCGTGCTGGTCACGCCCTCGCCGGAGCTGGCCGACGCGGTCGAGCGGGAGCTGGCCCGCCAGGTCCCGGCGACCAAGCACGCCGAGCGGGTCACCACGGCGCTGTCCGGGGAGCAGAGCGGCGTCGTGCTGGTCGACGACCTGGCGGCGGGCCTGCGGGTGGTCGACGCGTACGCGGCCGAGCACCTGGAGATCCAGACCGAGAACGCCCGCGAGTGGGCGCTGCGGGTGCGCAACGCCGGGGCGATCTTCGTCGGCGCGTGGTCGCCGGTGTCGCTCGGCGACTACTGCGCCGGCTCCAACCACGTGCTGCCCACCGGTGGCTGCGCCCGGCACTCGTCGGGCCTGTCGGTGCAGTCCTTCCTGCGCGGCATCCACCTGGTGGAGTACACGCGGGACGCGCTGCGCGAGGTGGCCCCGCACGTGGTCACGCTGGCGACGGTGGAGGACCTGCCGGCCCACGGCCAGGCGGTCAGCGCCCGCTTCCCGGGGGACGGCTCGTGACCAGCCTGGACGACCTGCCCATCCGGGACGACCTGCGCGGGCTGACGCCGTACGGGGCGCCGCAGCTGGACGTGCCGGTCCGGCTGAACACCAACGAGAACTCCTACCCGGTGCCGGACGCGGTGGCCGAGGCGATCGGCAAGGCCCTCGCCGCCGAGCTGCGCGACCTCAACCGGTACCCGGACCGGGACGCGGTGGCGCTGCGCGCCGACCTGGCGGCGTACCTGGGCCACGGGCTCACCGTCGAGCACGTCTGGGCGGCCAACGGCTCCAACGAGATCCAGCAGCAGCTGCTCCAGGTCTTCGGCGGGCCGGGGCGCAGCGCGCTCGGCTTCACCCCCGCGTACTCGATGCACCCGCTGCTGGCGCTCGGCACCGGCACCCGGTGGGTGCCGGCCCGGCGCGGCGCCGACTTCGGGCTGACCGCCGGCGACGCGGTGGCGCAGATCCGCGAGCACCGTCCCGACGTGGTCTTCCTCTGTTCCCCGAACAATCCCACCGGCACTGCCCTCGACCCGGCCGTGGTCGCCGCGGTGCTGGCGGAGGCGCCGGGCGTGGTGGTGGTCGACGAGGCGTACGCCGAGTTCGCCCGGCCGGGCACGGTGAGCGCCCTCGCGGTGCTCCCCGGCCACCCGCGGCTGGTGGTGACCCGCACGATGAGCAAGGCGTTCGGGTTCGCCGGCGGCCGGCTGGGTTACCTCGCCGCCGATCCGGCGGTGGTGGCGGCGGTGCAGCTCGTCCGGCTGCCGTACCACCTGTCGGCGCTCACCCAGGCCGCGGCCCGCGCGGCCCTCGCGCACCGCGACGCCCTGCTCGGGACCGTCGCGGCGATCAAGGAGCAGCGGGACCGGATCGTGGCGGAGCTGCGGGCCCGCGGCCGCCGGGTCGCCGACAGCGACGCCAACTTCGTGCTGTTCGAGGTCGGTGGCGACCAGGCCGTCGCCTGGCGCACGCTGCTCGAAGTCGGGGTCCTGGTCCGGGACGTCGGCCTGCCCGGCTGGCTGCGGGTCACCGCCGGCACCCCCGCCGAGACCGATGCCTTCCTGTCCGCAATGGAGAAGCTTTCATGAGTCGCACCGCCCGGGTCGAGCGGGTCACCAAGGAGACCAAGGTCCTCGTCGAGATCGACCTCGACGGCACCGGCAAGGCCGACATCGAGACCGGCGTCGGCTTCTACGACCACATGCTCAACCAGATCGCCCGGCACGGCGGCTTCGACCTGACCGTGCACACCGTCGGCGACCTGGAGATCGACGCCCACCACACGATGGAGGACACGGCGCTGGCCCTGGGCGCCGCGTTCGACCGGGCGCTGGGGGACAAGGCCGGCATCCGGCGGTACGGCTCGGCCACCGTCCCGATGGACGAGGTGCTGGTCCGCGCGGCCGTCGACCTGTCCGGCCGGCCGTACGTGGTGCACGACGAGCCGCCGCTGGCCCCGTACATCGGGCCGGTCTACCCGACCAGCATGACCCGGCACATCTGGGAGTCGTTCGGTCAGGCGGCCCGGATCACGCTGCACGTCGACGTGCTGCGGGCGGCCCGGCCGGGCGGCCACCCGGACGCCCACCACGTGGTGGAGGCCCAGTTCAAGGCGGTGTCGCGGGCGCTGCGCGAGGCGACCGCGATCGACCCGCGCTCGGCGGGTGTGGTGCCCAGCACGAAGGGCGCGCTCTGATGGGTACGTTGCTGCCGGTCCTGCTGCTGATCCTGGCCGGGGTGCTGGCGGGCGGCGTGCTGTCGCTGCACCGGCAGGGGGCCCCGCGCGGTGCCGTGGTGGTCACCGCGGTGCTGGCCGTGCTGGCCGCCGTGGCCGGCGGGCTGTGGCTGCTGCCGGGGGACGGATCGTGAGCCGGGTGGTGGTGCTCGACTACGGGTCGGGCAACCTGCGGTCGGCGGAGCGCGCGCTGGCCGCGGCCGGCGCGGCCGTGACGGTGACCGCCGACCTGGCCGTCGCCGCCGACGCGGACGGCCTGGTGGTGCCCGGTGTGGGCGCCTTCGCCGCCTGCATGGCCGGGATCGAGGCGCTCGGCGCCGGCCCGGTGATCGCCGAGCGGGTCGCCGCCGGGCGGCCGGTGCTCGGCATCTGCGTCGGCATGCAGGTGCTCTTCGAGCACGGCGATGAGCACGGGGTGGTGACCAAGGGCCTCGGGCTGCTGCCCGGCGGGGTGACGAGGTTGCCCGCCCGGCGGCTGCCGCACATGGGCTGGAACACGGTGCACCCGCCGGCCGGCTCGGTGCTCTTCGCCGGCCTGCCGGACGACAGCCGGTTCTACTTCGTCCACTCGTACGCCGTGGGCGACGTGGCGGGGCTGGCCGCTGCCGGCGCCGCGGTCACCACCGCCCGGCACGAGGCGGAGTTCGTGGCCGCGGTGGAGCGGGGCCCGCTCTCCGCCGCCCAGTTCCACCCGGAGAAGTCCGCCGACACCGGTGCCGCCCTGCTGCGGAACTGGCTGGCCACGCTCCCCGCCGATGGCTGAGCGACCGGGCGGGCGCCGGCTCGGGGGCGTCCGGTGAGCAAGGAGCGGGCGCGTCGCCGGGCGGCCCGCGAGGCGGAGGCGGCGCGGCAGCGGGTCGTCCGGGAGCGGCAGGTCGCCCGCCGGGCGCGGCGGCGGGCGCTGGTCCGCCGGTTGACGCCGACGTTGCGTCGGGGGCGGACCGGCCGGCTGCCCCGGCACACCCGGGGCGAGCGGGCCGCGATCGTGGGGCTGACCGCCGCGGCGATCCTGCTGATCTGGACCCTGGTGGACGATCTCGCGCTGCGCCTCGCGCTGGTCGCGCTCCTGCTGCTCGTACTGCCGGCGATCGTGGTGATCGCGCTGGACCGTCGTACCTGACCCGAGGAGAGACCTGTGAGCCTCACCCTGTTGCCCGCCGTCGACGTCGCCGACGGCCAGGCCGTCCGTCTCGTGCAGGGCGCCGCCGGCAGCGAGACGACCTACGGTGACCCGCTGGAGGCCGCGCTCGCCTGGCAGCGCGACGGCGCCGAGTGGATCCACCTGGTCGACCTGGACGCGGCCTTCGGCCGGGGCTCCAACGCCGCCCTGCTCGCCGACGTGGTGCGCCGGCTGGACGTGCAGGTGGAGCTCTCCGGCGGGATCCGGGACGACGCGTCGCTGCGCGCCGCGCTGGCCACCGGGGCCGCCCGGGTCAACATCGGCACCGCCGCCCTGGAGGATCCGGAGTGGTGCGACCGGGTCTGCGGCGAGTACGGGGACCGGGTGGCGATCGGGCTCGACGTGCGGGGGCGTACCCTCTCGGCGCGCGGCTGGACCCGCGACGGCGGTGACCTCTGGGAGGTGCTGGAGCGGCTCGACAAGGCCGGCGCGTCCCGGTACGTGGTCACCGACATCACCAAGGACGGCACGATGCGCGGGCCGAACCTGGAGCTGTTGCGCGACGTCTGCTCCCGCACCGACGCGCCGGTGATCGCCTCCGGCGGCGTGTCCACGCTGGACGACCTGCGGGCGCTCGCCGACCTGGAACCGCTGGGCGTGGAGGGCGTGATCGCCGGCAAGGCGCTGTACGCCGGTGCCTTCACCGTGGCGCAGGCCCTGGCGACCCTGGCCGCGGCCTGAGTCCGCCGGCTGCGTCCGGACCGGTGCCGCGCGCCGGCCTTCGGCCGGACGATTAGATTGTGCACAACTTAATCGTGCGCTACCGTTCCTCCGGTGACCGATGATCTGGTGCTCCGGCGGCAGGTGTGCTTCGCGCTCTACGCCGCGTCGCGCGCCCTCACCGACGTGTACCGGCCCATCCTCGACGAGTTCGGCCTGACCTACCCGCAGTACCTGGTGCTGCTGGTGCTGGGGGAGCACGACGACCCGCCCACGGTCTCCGAGCTCGGCGGCTGCCTGCACCTGGACTCCGGCACCCTCTCCCCGCTGCTCAAGCGGCTGGCGGGGGCCGGCCTGGTGGTCCGGCGGCGGTCGGCCGCCGACGAACGGCGGGTGGCGGTGGAGCTGACCCCGCGCGGGCGGGCCCTGCGCGAGCGCATGGCCGACGTGCCCCGCCGGGTGGCCCGGGCGACCGGGCTGGGCGCCGACGACCTCGTCGCGCTCCGGGACACCCTCACCCGGGTCACCGAGACGATCCACCGACAGAAGGAGCAGTGACGACCATGCAGGTGCTCTACACCGCCCACGCCACGGCCACCGGTGACGGCCGGGACGGGCACGTCCGCACCTCCGACGCCACAGTGGATCTCGACCTCGCGGTGCCCAAGGAGATGGGGGGCGCGGGTGGCGCCGCAAATCCGGAGCAGCTGTTCGCCGCCGGCTACGCCGCCTGTTTCCACTCCGCCCTGCGCCTGGTCGGCCGCCGGGCGAAGGCGGACGTGACCGGCTCGGTGGTCGCGGCGGAGGTCGGCATCGGGCCGAACGGCGGCGGCTTCGGACTGACCGTCGCCCTCGTGGTCGACCTGCCGGCCGTGCCGAGACCGGCCGCGGAGGAACTGGTGGCGCAGGCCCACCAGGTCTGCCCGTACTCGAACGCCACGCGGGGCAACGTCGAGGTGGCGCTGCGGGTCCGGGAGGCGCTGGCGTGACCGCGAGCCGCGAGATCCACCTGGCCTCGCGCCCGCGCGGCTGGCCGACCGAGGAGAACTTCCGCCTCGTCACCACCGACGTCCCCGACCCGGGGCCGGGGCAGCTCCTGGTCCGCAACACGTTCCTGTCCGTCGACCCGTACATGCGCGGGCGGATGGACGACGTCAAGTCGTACGTGCCGCCGTTCGCGCTCGACGCGCCGCTCGACGGCGGGGCGGTCGGCGAGGTGGTGGCCAGCGGGGTCGACGGGTTCGCGCCGGGCGACACCGTGCTGCACGGGCTCGGCTGGCGCGAGTACGCGCTGCTGGACGCGAAGGCCGCCCGGAAGGTGGACCCCGGTCTCGCGCCGGTCACCGCGTACCTCGGCGTGCTCGGCATGACCGGCCTCACCGCGTACGCGGGGCTGCTCGACGTGGCCGGGATGCGGCCGGGGGAGACCGTCTTCGTCTCCGGCGCGGCCGGCGCGGTGGGCAGCATCGTCGGCCAGATCGCCAAGCTCCGCGGCGCCGCCCGGGTGGTCGGCAGCGCCGGCTCCCCGGCCAAGGTCGCACGGCTGACGGCGCTCGGTTTCGACGCCGCCTTCGACTACCACGACGGCCCGGTGCGGGAGCTGCTGCGGTCCGCCGCCCCGGACGGCATCGACGTCTACTTCGACAACGTCGGCGGCGACCACCTGGAGGCGGCGATCGGCGCGCTGCGGCTGCACGGCCGGGCCGCGATCTGCGGCATGATCGCGCAGTACAACGCGACCGAGCCGCCGGCCGCGCCGCGCAACCTGGCGCTGCTCATCGGCAAGCGGCTCACCCTGCGCGGCTTCCTCGTCGGCGACCACGGCCACCTGCGCGACCAGTTCGTGCGGGAGGTGTCCGGCTGGCTGCGCGAGGGGAAGCTCCGCTACGACGAGACGGTCGTCGACGGCATCGAGAACGCCCCGGCGGCCTTCCTGGGCCTGCTCCGCGGCGAGAACCTGGGCAAGATGCTCGTCCGGGTGTGAGGAGGCCCCTGGTTGACACCAGCCACCCGCCGGTGGCCGGCCTCACACGCCGGCCGCCGGTGGGGGCGGCGTTGGATAGGCTCGCGGGCATGACGGTGGCGGTACGGGTCATCCCCTGTCTGGACGTCGACGCCGGGCGGGTGGTCAAGGGTGTCAACTTCCTCGACCTGCGCGACGCCGGCGACCCGGTGGAGCTGGCCGCGGCGTACGACCGGGCCGGCGCCGACGAGCTGACCTTTCTCGATGTCACCGCCTCCGCGAGTGACCGCGGCACCATGCTGGACGTGGTCCGCCGCACCGCGGAGTCGGTCTTCATCCCGCTGACCGTCGGCGGCGGCGTGCGCCAGGTCGCCGACGTCGACACGCTGCTGCGCGCCGGCGCCGACAAGGTCGGCGTGAACACCGCCGCGATCGCCCGGCCGGAGCTGATCGCCGAGATCGCCGACCGCTTCGGCCGGCAGGTGCTGGTGCTCTCCCTGGACGTGCGCCGCGCGCCGGGCGGCACCACGCCCAGCGGGTTCGAGGTCACCACCCACGGCGGGCGGCGCGGCACCGGCATCGACGCGGTCGAGTGGGCGCGGCGCGGAGCGGAGCTGGGAGCGGGCGAGATCCTGCTGAACTCGATGGACGCCGACGGCACCAAGGCCGGCTTCGACCTGGAGCTGATCCGCGCGGTGCGGGAGGTGGTCGAGGTTCCGGTGATCGCCAGCGGGGGTGCGGGCGAGGTCGCCCACTTCGCGCCGGCCATCGGCGCCGGCGCGGACGCGGTGCTCGCCGCGAGCGTCTTCCACTTCGGTGAGCTGACCGTCGGCCAGGTCAAGGACGCGCTGCGCGGGGCGGGCCACCCGGTCCGCTGACCGTCGGCCGGGTCGAGGAGGCCGCGTGCGGGCGCGCCACCCGGTCGGCTGACCGTGCCGTCCCGGCCCGGCGCCCGCGAAGGTGCGCGGGCCGGCGGTCACTCCTGGCGGGCGTGGTTCTCCGGGGAGCGCCGCGGCATCGGGATGGACCGCACCGCGTACTCCTGCACCGCCGCCGCGTGATCGGCCTCGTCGAGATGCCAGTCCGCGTCGCCCGGGGTGTGCCGGCGGCTCAGCGCGCTCTGGACGGTGTCGACGGTCGTGGCCAGGCCGGCGCTGGGCCGGGTGCGCCAGAGTTGCTCACCGTCCGCGGTGATCCGGAACCAGCCGTCGGAGACGCTGACCAGGCCGGCGCCGGCCAGCCGGCGGACGGCCGTCTCGACCTCGTGCCGCTCGGGGATCGCGTGGTTGAGGTGGTCGGCGGTGGAGAGCACGTCGGCGAGGCGGACCCCCTCCGGCCGGCGACTGGACGCCGCCCGGCGGTGCCGGCCGGCACCGCTCGCGATCACCAACGAGACGAAGATCCAGGCGTCGGTCCACCGCCATCGGTTCTCCCCCATGGCCAGATTCTGCCGAGCCCCGGCGGGAAAGAAAACACCCCACCCCGGTACGCCACACCGCGCTCACCCTCCGCACCGCTCCCCGTGGTCGTGCCCCGACCGAAGGGAAGAGCACTCGAAACGAGGGTCGAAGCGCAAGATCGCTGGTCAGGGGGTGGGTACGGGGGCGGGGGGTGGTGGGGCCGGGAGGGGGACGGTCACGCGGGGGAGGAAGAACTGGGTCAGCGGACCGATGGCGAGGGCGTACGCCACCGTGCCCACGCCGACCGTGCCGCCGAGCAGCCAGCCCAGCGCCAGCACGGTGACCTCGATGGTGGTACGCACAAGCCGGATCGAGAGGCCCGGCCGGCGGGCGACGAAGCCCGTCATCAGGCCGTCGCGGGGGCCGGGGCCGAGCCGGGCGCCGATGTAGAGCCCGGTGGCCGCGCCGTTGGCGACGATGCCGGCGGCGAGCAGGGCGGCCCGGGCGGCGAGCGGCAGGTCCGCCGGCAGCAGCGGCAGCGCCGCGTCGACCACGAGCCCGATCACGACGACGTTGCTGACCGTGCCGAGGCCCGGGCGCTGGCGCAGCGGGATCCACAGCAGCAGAACCAGCGCACCGACCGCGATGGTCACGGTGCCGAAGGACAGCCCCGTCAGCTCGGAGAGCCCCTGGTGGAAGACGTCCCACGGGTCGAGGCCGAGGCCCGAGCGGATCATGAGGGCCATGCTCAGGCCGTAGAGCACGAGCCCGGCGTAGAGCTGGGTCAGCCGTCGCGTCGGCCGGTACCGGAGATTGCCAATCGGTGCCACGCGTGCCACTCTAGGGTCCAATTGATGGTGTTGAAGAGCCAATATCGCGGGAGTGGCCCATGACCAGTCAGGTGCGCGGAGTCCAATTGGCCCGGCTCCTCGGTCAGTGGCACGCCCTCCCCGGCCGCCGGCGCAGCCCGGACTACGCCGCCCTGGCCGCCGCCGTCCGGGGCCTGCTGGCCGACGGTCGCCTGCCGCTCGGAGTACGCCTGCCGGCCGAACGCGAGCTGGCCGAGTCGCTGCGGATCAGCCGGACCACGGTCACCGCGGCGTACCGGGAGTTGCGGGAGAGCGGCCACCTCGCCAGCCGGCGGGGCGCCGGCAGCTGGACGATGCTCCCCGGCAACCACCGGATGGCCGGCAGCGGCCTCTGGACCCCGCTCGACGACCGCGACATGATCGACCTCGGGGTCGCCGCACTGGCCGCACCGCCGGAGCTGCTGCCCGCCGCCCGGGCCGCCGCCGAGGACCTGCCCCGCTACCTGGGCGGGGCGGGCTACCACCCGACCGGCGTCATCGAGCTGCGGGAGGCGATCGCCCACGCGTACGCCGAGCGGGGCCTGCCCACCTCGCCCGAGCAGATCATGGTCACCAACGGCACCCAGCACGCCCTGGACCTGGTGCTCCGGCTGGCGCACACCCCCGGCGGGAGCGTGCTGGTCGAGGCCCCCAGCTACCCGAACGCGCTCGCCGCGCTGGCCGCCCGGCGGGCCCGGATCACCACCCACGGTCTCGCCCTCGGCGAGCCCGGCTGGGACGCCGACCTCCTGCTCGGCACCCTGCGCCAGGGCCGGCCCAAACTGGCCTACCTGATCCCGGACTTCCAGAACCCGACCGGCCACCTGATGCCGGCGGAACTGCGGGAACGGCTGGTCGCCACCGCCCACGCCGTCGGCACCGACCTGGTCATCGACGAGTCGTTCGTGGACCTGCCGCTGGACGGCACGCTGGTCCCGCCGCCGGCGGCGAGCTTCGACCGGCACTCCCGGGTGGTCACCGTCGGTGGGATGAGCAAGCCGTTCTGGGGTGGGCTGCGCATCGGCTGGATCCGGGCGTCCGCCCCGCAGGTGCAGCGGCTCGCCGCCGCCCGGGTCGGCGTGGACATGGCCAGCCCGGTGCTGGACCAGCTGGTCGCCGTCCACCTCCTCGCCCAGGCGCCGGCGATCGTGGCGGCCCGCCGGGCGCAGCTCACCGCCCAGCGCGACGCGCTGCTCGGCGCCCTCGCCGAGCGCCTGCCGGACTGGCGGGTCACCGTGCCGCACGGCGGGGTCACCCTCTGGGCGGAGCTGGACGGCCCGATCTCCAGCGCCCTCGCCCGCGCCGCCGAGGAGGTCGGCGTACGCCTCGCGCCCGGACCCCGGTTCGGCCTGGACGGGACGCTGGAGCGCTTCCTGCGACTGCCGTTCACCCTGCCCGCCGCCGACCTGGTGGAGGCCGTCGGCCGGATCGCCGCGGTGCGCTACGACCTGGACCGGGCGCGCCGTCCGCAGTGGGCCGAGCCCGCCGTCATCGCCTGAGTACGCTTCGCCCGATCCGGCCCGGTCGGGCACCCGCCGGCTGGGAGACTGCGCGGGTGGAGAGCGTGTACCGGCTGCCGTGGCCGCGCGGCATCCGGCCGAGCGCGCCGGGCTCGCGAGCCACCCGCCTGGAGCTCTTCTACGACCTGGTGTTCGTCTTCGCGTTCCTCAACGTCACCACGGCCACCGCCGGCAACCTGACCGTTCGCGGCCTGGTCCAGTGCCTGCTGGTGCTCAGCCTGCTGTGGTGGGCCTGGACCGGGTTCGCGGCCCTGGGCAACGTCGTCCGTACCGACCAGGGCATCGTTCCGTTTGTCGGCTTCGCCACCACGGCCGCGGCCTTCGTGTTCGCCGTGGCCACGCCGAACGCGTTCGTGGACCGCCCGGGCAGCCTGTCCGGGCCGCTGGTCTTCGCGGTCTGCTACCTCCTCGTCCGGGCCAGCCAGGTGACCATCTTCGGCTGGGTGGTCCGGCACGATCCCGAGCTGCGCCGCCGCTTCCTGCTGCTGACGCTGCCGGTGCTGGCGGCGACCGGCTTCCTCCTCCTGGCGGCGGTGCTGCCGGACCGGTTCGCCGACCAGACCACGGAGCGACTGGTCCGGTTCGGGCTCTGGCTGGCGGCCATCGCCGTCGAGTACGGGGTGGGCACCGCCGTACGCGGCACCGGCTGGACGGTGCTGTCCGCCGGGCACTGGGCCGAGCGGCACGCGTTGATCGTCCTGGTGGCGCTCGGCGAGTCGGTCATCGCGCTCGGGATCGGGCCCAGCGAGACCGCCGGCCTCGCGCTGACCTGGCCGGTCATCATCGCGGCGGTGATCGGCATCGCCGTGGTGGCCGCGTTGTGGTGGGCGTACTTCGACACGCTCGCGCTGGCCTGCGAGCAGGCCCTGCACCGCACCCGGGAGCAGCGGGCCCGCGCCGGGCTGGCCCGGGACGCCTACACCTATCTGCACCTCGTGCTGGTGAGCGGGATCATCCTGTTCGCCCTCGGCTTGAAGGGCCTGTTGGAGGAGGGCGCCGAGCCGGCCACCGGGGTGTGGGGGCTGCCGCTACCGGGCTTCGACCTGCTGGCGCTCTACGGTGGCGTGGCGCTCTACCTGTCCGGTCTGGCGGCGCTCCGCCGCCGGGTGCTCCGGTCCGTGGGCTGGCCGGCGGTGACGGCCGTGCTGCTCGTCCTCGCGCTCGTGCCGGTGGTGGCGCCGCTGCCGGAGATGGTCGACCTGTTCCTGCTCGCGTCGACCACCGTGGTGGTGGTCGCCGTCCAGACCGCCGTCGACGCGCCGCTGCGCCGGGAGGTCCGGGCGGTGGCGCTGGAGGAGCAGCTCGCGGCCGAGGCCGAGCAGACCGCGTGGCGCGGCCACCACCTGTGACGAGGCATCGGCCCCGCACCCGGGGCGGGTGCGGGGCCGATCGGTCGGGCCGTCAGAGCTCGGCGAGCGTCCCCTCGTACATCTTGTCGATCTCGGCGGCGAAGTTCTGTTCCACACCGCGCCGCTTGATCTTCAGCGACGGGGTGATCTCGCCGTCCTCGATGGTCAGGTCGCGCGGCAGGATGGTGACCTTCTTGATCGTCTCCCACCGGTTCAGCTTGCCGTTGAGCTGCGCGACGTACTCCTCGACCATCGCCTGCGCCTCGGGCGAGGAGACGATCTCGGCGTAGCTGCGGCCCTCCAGGGGCGTGCCCGCCGCCCAGCCCTTGATCGCGTCCGGGTCGAGGGTGACCAGCATCGTGCAGTAGTTGCGCGCCTGACCGATCACCATCGCCTGGGACGTGTACGGGCAGGTCGCCTTGAACATCCCCTCGATGTGCGACGGGGCGATGTACTTGCCGCCCGACGTCTTGACCAGGTCCTTCTTGCGGTCGGTTATCCGCAGGTACCCGTTCTCGTCGAGCGTGCCGATGTCGCCGGTGCGGAAGAAGCCGTCCTCGGTGAACGCCGCGGCCGTCTCCTCGGGCAGGTTGTGGTAGCCGCGCATGACCGGCCGACCCTTGATCAGGATCTCACCGTCGGTGTCGATGCGGCACTCCAGGTCGCCCATCGCCTTGCCGACGGTGCCGATGCGCAGGCCGTCCGGCGGGTTGACGAAGTTGCCGGCGCTGGTCTCGGTGAGACCGTAGCCCTCGGAGATCGGCAGGTTGGCGGCGGCGAAGAAGGTCGCGATCTCGGGGCTGAGCGGGGCGGCGCCCGAGACGAGCACCCGGATCCGCCCGCCGAGGCGCGCCTGGAGCTTGCTGAACACGAGCTTCTCGGCCACCCCGTACTTCAGCCGGAGGCCCAGCGGGACCGGCTTGCCGGCCTGCTCCAGCGCGACCTTCTCCTTGCCGACGCCGACGCCCCAGGCGAAGATCTTGGCCTTCGCGCCGCCGGCGCCCTGCGCGGTGGTGACCGCCCGGTTGTAGACCTTCTCGAAGACCCGCGGCGCGCCGCACATCAGCGTCGGCTTGACCACGGCGAGCAGGTCGACGAGCTTGTCGACCCGGCCGTCGACGTAGGTCGGCAGACCCACGTGGACGGCGCCGCAGAGCAGCGTCTTGCCGAACGAGTGCGACAGCGGGAGCCACAGGTACTGCAGGTCGTCCTCGCGGAGCAGCCCCAGCTCGGCCTGCGCGACGCCCTCCCAGCACCAGCCGCCGTGCAGCAGCTCGACGCCCTTGGGCTGGCCGGTGGTGCCGGAGGTGTAGATCAGGGTGGCCAGGTGGTCCGGGCCGATCCCGGCCACCAGCATGTCGATCAGATCCGGCTCGGCGGCGAGCGCCGCGCGGCCCTTCTCCTCCAGCTCGGCGAGGGTGAGCTGGGGGATCTGCGCCGCGGGGTCGGCCGCACCGTCGAAGAGCACCACATGGGTCAGCGCCGGCAGGTCGGCGCCGACGAGCTTCTCGGCCTGGGCCGGGTTCTCCGCGAACAGCACCCGCGAGCCCGAGTCCGCGACGATGTACGTCGCGTCCTCCGGCTCGGTCGTGGGGTAGATGGTGGTGGTCGCGCCGCCGGCACACATGATGCCGAGGTCGGCGAGCACCCAGTCGAGCCGGGTGTTCGCCAGGATCGCTACCGGATCCTCCTGACCGACGCCCAGGCCGTGCAGCCCGGCGGCGATCGCCTTGGCACGCTGGGCCACCTGCTCCCAGTTCAACCAGATCGGCCCCGAGTCGTCCGGGGCCGGGTAAGCGAAGGCGCGGCGGTCGGGGGTCGCCGCGACACGCTTCAGGAACATGTCAGGGATGGAACGGTACGGTACATCGAGAGCCATCGCTGTAGCCGCCTTCGGGGGTGGTGGCGTGACGGCTGTCACGCCAATGTGCGTTACCGAAGAGTATTGCCTTCCCTCGGGCATCGGCTAGCCCTCCACGCCCCGGGCGGGTCGCCGTCCCGGAAGTCGGAACGCGCCGGTCAGGCGTACCGGGCGGCCGTCCGGGACCAGTCGTAGGTGGCCCGGATCCAGTTGCGGCGGCTGTCCAGCACGACGCGCAGCGCCTCGTCCCCCTCCGTCCGGAGCGCCGCCTCCGCCTCCAGGTACGCCGACAGCGCCTGGTTGAACCGGTCCGCCGCCGCCCGCAGGGCCACCGCCTCGTCGCCGCCGGAGGTCTCGGCGAGCACGGTGACCAGGTTGTGCGCGTCCCGGCTGCCGCGGTTCTCCTTGCCGTAGGAGAAGAGGTCGTTGCACCAGCAGACCAGGTCGGCGGCGAGCAGGTCGAGCGCGGCCAGGTCCGGATCAGCGCACCGCTCCGGGCCGGGCAGGCCGCCGGCGGCGAGGTCGGTGAGGGTGAAGCTGGGCTGGACCGCGCCCGTGTGCCGGCGCATCTGCACGTACTCGCGGGCCAGCGGCACCCGGCCCTTCTCCCGGTTGGCCGCCTCCCACAGCAGCGACAGCAGGTAGGTGCGGACCTGGCTGGTGAAGCGCCGCAGCAGGTCCGGCGGGCCGGCGTCGCGGACCCGGCGACAGAGGTCGTCCAGGGCCTCGCCCAGCGGCCCGACCCCGGTCGGCAGCGCCGCCCGCGGGTCGCCGTGCCGGTCCAGCACGTCGAGCAGGGCCGCGACGGTGGGGGCCAGCCGGGTCGGCGCCGCGCCGAGCCCGTCCTCGTCACAGGTGTCGTCCATGACGAACAGCCAGGAGATCAGGTCCGCCAGCAGGCGCAGGCGGTCGGTCGGACCGACGGGGCAGGCGCGTCCGGCGAGGCCGGCGGCGTCGGCCCGGCGCAGTCGGTGCCCGCTGGTGACCAGACCGAAGCGTCGCGCCCACGTGACACTCTCCCCGCCCACCCGCTCGGTGTCGACGTGGCGTCCGGCGGGGAAGGGAGGTTCCCGAAGCGCAGAGACCGCGAAGGCCCGCATGCGTCCCCCTGTCGCGCCGCCGGGAGGGTGGCGGCGCGGCACAGCGTACGGGAGGCAGGCATCGGATGCGATCAGTGGGTCGAGGGAATCCCACTCATGCGTGTGGCCATCGCCGTACCGAGCCTCATAGGCCCAGGCGGGCGCCGCGCAGCCGGTCCGCCAGGGCCGCCGCGCCGTCGACCTGCACCCGCGCGGCGCGTTGCCGGCCGGTCAGGAACAGCACCAGCTCCCCGGGCGCGCCCACGACCCGGATCGGCTCGCCGCCCCGGCCGGCGGACCGCTCGCCGTGCCCCGGCGCCTGCACCAGCACGGTGGCCGGGAAGCGGCGCAGCGCCAGCCGGGCCAGCCCGCCCGCCCGTCGCCACAGCGCCTGCTGCAACCCGGCGGGCAGGTCCCGGGGCTGCCAGCCGGAGCCGGCGCGGCGGACGTCCTCGTGGTGGATGAAGAACTCCATCGTGTTGGCGATCTCGTCGGTCAGCGGGTTGCTGACCGGGCTCCACACCGGCGGGCGGCGCACCTGCTCGACCAGCTGCTCCCACGGGCCGGCGGCGAGCCGCCGGCGGACCTGCTCGGCGTACCCGCGCAGCGGCGGTAGGAAGATGCCGCCGGCGGCGTCCGGGCGCCGCTCCCGCAGCACCAGGTGGGCGGCGAGGTCGCGGGTGCTCCAGCCCTCGTTGAGCGTCGGCGCTTCCGGTCCCACTGTCTGGAAGAGATCGGCGAGCGACTCGCGCTCCGATCGGGCGTACCGCGGCATGGCGTCGATCGTAGGGCCTGCGTCCGGTGCCGGCGCGCCGGAACGCCGCGACGGGGTGACCGGTGGGCCCCGCCCCACCCGCCGGCGGGGTGACGGCGGACATGTCGTCCCGGTGCGGCGGCCCGGGCCCCCACGCGTAAGGATGGGAGAGATAATTGCGGCTTACGGCGGGGGAGAGCGTGGCGAGCGGTACGAGTCGGGACGTGCTCTGGCGGGGGCTGGTCGTCCTCGGCCGGGCGATCCGGGAACAACCGAGGATCTTCGCGGTCGCGGTGACCGGCAGTGTGTTGTTCGGGCTGATGGTCATCGCCAGCGCGTTCGTGGTCGGCGCGGTGGTGGGCGACGTGGTCGTGCCGGCGATCGCCGACGGACGGGCCGAGGCCGGGGTGCTCGCCCTGGCCGCCGCCGCGCTGTTCGGCATCAGCGTGCTGCGGGTGGTCGGGATCTTCGGCCGCCGGCTCGGCGCCGGCTACATGCAGTTCCGCCTGCAGGCCGCCTACCGCCGCCGGGTCACCCGCCGCTACCTGGAGCTGCCGCTGTCCTGGCACCACCGCAACGCCACCGGCACCCTGCTGGCCAACGCCAACTCCGACGTCGAGGCCGCCTGGTACCCGATCGCGCCCCTGCCGTTCGCCGTCGGCACGCTGGTGATGCTGGTCGGCGCGGTGGCGTCGCTGTTCGTCACCGACTGGGCGCTCGCTCTGGTCGGCCTGGGCGTCTTCCCGGCGCTCTTCGCGCTCAACGTCGTCTACTCCCGGCGGATGGCGCCGCGGCAGGCCCGCGCGCAGCGGCTGCGCGCCGAGGTGAGCGGCATCGCCCACGAGAGCTTCGACGGCGCGCTGGTGGTCAAGACCATGGGCCGGGAGGCACAGGAGACCGAACGGTTCGCCGGCCGCGCCCGCGAGCTGCGCGACGCCCTGGTCTCCGTCGGGCGGCTGCGCGGCGTCTTCGACCCGATGCTGGAGGCCCTGCCCAGCCTGGGCACCCTCGCCGTGCTGGTGGTCGGCACCGTCCGGCTGCGGCAGGGCGCGATCAGCGTCGCCGAGCTGGTCAGCGTGGCGTTCCTGTTCACCGTGCTGGCGTTCCCGGTGCGCGCCATCGGCTGGGTGCTGGCCGAGCTGCCGCGCAGCGTCGCCGGCTGGGACCGGGTCCGGCGGGTGCTCGACGCGACCGGCGAGATGCCGTACGGCGACACCGTGCTCGACCCGGCCGACCCGCGGCCGGCCACGCTCACCTTCCGCGACGTGCACTTCGCGTACGAGCCGGCCGAGGCCCACCTGCCCGGCACCGAGGTGCTCGGCGAGGTCGGCTTCACGGTGCCGGCGGGGAAGACCGTCGCGCTGGTCGGGCCGACCGGCGCCGGGAAGTCCACGATCGCCTCCCTCGCCGTCCGGCTGGTCGACCCCCACGCCGGCACGGTCGCGATCGACGGCGTCGACGTGCGGGACCTCACCGCGGATTCGCTGGCCCGCACCGCCGCGCTCGTCGCGCAGGTGCCGTTCGTCTTCGACGACACGGTCCGGGCGAACATCACCCTGGACCGGCCCGGCATCGGCGACGACGACGTCTGGGCGGCGCTGCGGCTGGCCGAGGCCGACGGCTTCGTCGCCGCCCTCCCCGACGGGCTGGACACCCACGTCGGTGAGCGGGGCACCTCGCTCTCCGGCGGGCAGCGGCAGCGGCTCACCCTGGCCCGGGCCCTCGCCGGTCGACCGCGCCTGCTGGTGCTGGACGACGCCACCAGCGCCGTCGACCCCCGGGTGGAGGCGGCGATCCTGGCCGGGCTCCGGTCGTCGGCCGGCGGGTCGGCGGCCGCGTCGATCCTGGTGGTCGCGTACCGCCGGGCGACCATCGCGCTCGCCGACGAGGTGATCTACCTGGAGCAGGGCCGGGTGGTCGCCCGGGGCACCCACGCCGAGCTGCTGGCCACCGTTCCCGCCTACGCCGACCTGGTGACCGCCTACGAGCAGGCCGAGGTGGAGCAGGCCCAGCAGCGCACGTACGACGACGAGGCCACGCCGCCGCTGGCGTCCGGCCTCGAACTGGAGGTGGACCGGTGACGGTCTCGGAGGCGCCGGAGGCACCGGAGGCAACCGAGTCGACCTGGCGCACGCTGCGGCGCGGCCTGGCGCTCTCCCCGGAGCTGCGGGTCGGCCTGGCCGGCACGATCGGCCTGGCGTTGGTCTTCATGGTCGGCCGGGCGGCCGTGCCGGTGGCCGTGCAGCAGGGCATCGACAACGGGATCGCCGGTGGCCTGGACCTGACCGTGGTGTGGACGGTCGTGACCGTGACCGCCGCGGTGCTCGTGGTCACCACGACCTGCGGTTACCTGATGATGCGCCGGTTGTTCACGGTCAGCGAGACCGCGCTGGCCAACGTCCGGGTACGCGCCTTCCGGCACGTGCACGACCTGTCGATGCTGCACCAGCAGTCCGAGCGGCGCGGCTCGCTGGTGTCCCGGGTGACCAGCGACGTCGACCAGATCACCCAGTTCCTCCAGTGGGGCGGCGTGATCCTGCTGATCAACCTGGGTCAGCTGGTGGTGACCACGGCCGTGATGCTCGCGTACTCCTGGCAGTTGACCCTCGTGGTGTACGTGGCGTTCGGCCCGGCGGTGTTCGTGATCCGGCTGCTCCAGCGGCGCCTGGCCGGGGCGTACGGGGTGGTGCGGCAGCGCACCGGCACGCTGCTCGGCGCGATCGCCGAGAGCGTGGTGGGCGCGCCGGTGATCCGGGCGTACGGGATCTCCGGGCGCACCGCCCGCCGGCTCGACGAGGCGATCGACAACCAGCGGCAGGCCCAGCAGAAGGCGATCCGGATCAGCATCCTGGGCAGCTCGGTCGGGGAGATCGCCGCCGGGATCGCGCTCGCCGGCGTGGTCGTGCTGGGCGTGCTGCTGGGCGCCGACCGCACGCTGAGCATCGGCGAGGTGACCGCGTTCCTGTTCCTGGTCACGCTCTTCATCCAGCCGGTGCAGATCGCCACCGAGGTGCTCAACGAGGCGCAGAACGCGATCGCCGGCTGGCGCCGGGTGCTGGACGTGCTGGACGTCGCCCCGGACGTCGCCGACCCCGGCGAGCAGGGCCGGGAGCTGCCGCCGGGCCCGCTGGACATCCGGTTCGCCGGGGTGGGGTTCGCGTACCCGGGCGGGGTGCCGGTGCTGCACGACATCGACGTGGAGATCCCGGCGAAGAGCCGGGTGGCGGTGGTCGGCGAGACCGGTAGCGGCAAGACGACGTTCGCGAAGCTGCTCACCCGCCTGATGGACCCGACCGAGGGCGACGTGCTGCTCTCCGGGGTGCCGTTGCGGCAGGTGCGGTTCGGTTCGCTGCGCTCGCGGGTGGTGATGGTTCCGCAGGACGGGTTCCTGTTCGACGCCACCGTCGGGGAGAATGTCCGGTTCGCCCGTCCGGAGCTGACCGACGAGCAGCTGACCGCCGCCTTCTCCGAGCTGGGGTTGGCGGACTGGCTGGACGGCCTCCCGGCCGGCGTGCACACGCCGGTCGGGGAGCGGGGCGAGGCGCTGAGCGTGGGGGAGCGGCAGCTGGTCGCGCTGGCCCGGGCGTACGTCGCCGACCCCGACCTGCTGGTCCTCGACGAGGCGACCAGCGCGGTCGACCCGGCCACCGAGGTGCGGCTGCAGCGCACGTTGGACGCGGTGACCCGGGGCCGGACGACGCTCGCCATCGCGCACCGGCTGTCGACCGCGCAGGCGGCCGACGAGGTGATCGTGGTGGACCGGGGCCGGATCGTGCAGCGCGGCCCGCACGAGGAGCTGGTGCGCGACCCCGAGTCGGTGTACGCGCAGCTCTACGCCTCCTGGCTGGAGCAGACCCGGTAGACGTGGCGGGGCCGGTGCTCTACCCTCCGAGTTAGGTGAGCCTAACCTACTGAGGAGGTCGTGCCATGCGGCCCAGCCCGGCGGAGATCGTCCGCACCCTCGTCGCGGGCCGGCTGCCCGGCCTCGTCCACGTGGCCCACCGGCCCGGCCCGCACCACGTCCGGCACGTCACCGACCCGGACGGCCGCGTGCTGCTGCTGGTGCCGGTCGTCAGCGACCTCGCCGCCGCGCTCCGGCCCGTCGACGGCGGCGGCGAGGTGGCGGCCGTGCTCGACGTGCTGGACCTGCCGCCGGCCGCCGGGGCACCCACGCTCGGCCGCGCCTGGGTCTCCGGCTGGGCCCGGCAGCTGCACGGCGTCGAGGCGCGCGCCGCGGCGGTCGACTTCGCTGCCGTGGACCCCACCGGCGACCTGCTCGACGTCGGCACCCGGTTCCGGCTGCACCGCTTCGAGGTGGTCGAGGCCCGCTGGGAACGCGCCGGCTCGGTGCGCCGGATCGACCCCGAGGCGTACGCCGAGGCCGAGCCGGATCCGCTGCACCCCGTCGAGGCGGCGCTGCTGGCCGACCTCGCCGACCACCACGCCGACCAGCTGTCCGGGTACCTGCGCCGGCAGCTCGGCCTCGGCGACGCCGGCGCCGCGCCGCGGGTCGTGCGCATCGACCGCTACGGGCTGCTCGTCACCTACGGCCGGCGTGGTGCCCCACGACGCGCGCGCCTGACGTTCCCGACGCCGCTGGCCGGCGAATCCGACCTGGCGCGCGTGCTGCACCCAGTGCTCCATACCGCCCACGACCACGCGTGAACCGCGCCCGCCCACCCGCGCCGATCACGGAGTTGTGGTGCCGGACAGGTGACGGATATGGCGATTCGCGACCACCGGAACTCCATGCTCGGCGAGGAACTGGTCAGCTGGTCAGGGGGCCGGTGAGGTAGCGCTGGATGGTGGGGGCGATCGCGGCGACCAGGGTCTCCGGGTCGGCGGACGCGACCGGCTCCAGCTTGATGACGTGCCGCATCATGGCCAGGCCGGCCAGTTGGCTGGCCACCAGCGACCCGCGCAGCGGCACCTCCGCCGGGTCGAGGTCGAGGTGGTCGAGGACCCGGCGCAGCACCTGGGTGGTCAGGAACTCGCGCAGCAGGCGGGCCGTCCACTCGTTGCTCACCGCCGAGCGGAGCAGGGCCACCCCGGCGGTGCCGGCCGGCGAGTCCCACAGGCCGAGGAACATCCGGACCAGCCGCTCGCCGATGCCGTCGCGGTCACCGGCGAGCACCTTCGGCAGCAGTTCCCGGGGATCGGCGGGCGCGTTCATCGCGGTCAGGAAGAGCTTGTCCTTGCTGCCGAAGTAGTGGTGCACCAGCGCCGGATCCACCCCGGCCTCGCCGGCGATGGCGCGGATCGACGCCTTGTCGAAGCCCCGCTCGGCGAACGCCGTCCGCGCCGCCGCCAGGATCGCCTCCCGGGTGTCCGGGTTGCCCGGTCGCCGTCCGGTCCGCCGCCTCATCGCCGCCCTTCGCTCGTCGCCGTAGGTGGGTCTCCGCCGGCCGTGCGCCGCCGCCGGACCCGGGGGACCGGCGGCGGCGAGCCGCTCAGCCGCTGCGCCGCCGCAGGGTGGCCGCGGCGAGCACCAGCGCCAGCACCGCGGCGCCGCCCACGATCGCCAGGTCGCGCCACATCGTGCCGGTCGGCTCGGCGTTGGCCCCGACCTCCTGCAGCGCCTCGACGGCGTACGACAGGGGCAGCGCGTCGCTGACCGCCTGGAGCCAGCCGGCCATCTCGCCCCGCGGCACGAACAGCCCGCAGAGCAGCAGCTGCGGGGCCACCACGACCGGCATGAACTGTACGGCCTGGAACTCGGTGCGGGCGAAGGCGCTGCAGAACAGTCCGAGCGCGACGGCGAGGATCGCGTTGACGGCCGCGATCAGGATGACCAGCCCGGCGCTGCCGGCCGTCTCCAGCCCGAACAGCCAGTACGCCACGGCCGACGCGACCGCCGCCTGCACCACGGCGGCCAGGCCGAACGCGATGCCGTACCCGAAGAGCAGGTCGAGCTTGCCCAGCGGGGTGGTCAGCAGCCGCTCCAGCGTGCCGGTGGTGCGTTCGCGCAGCATGGCGATGCTGGTCACCAGGAACATGATGATGAACGGGAAGAACCCCAGCATCACCAGCGCGATCCGGTCGAAGGGCGACGGCCCGCCCGGCGGCGCCGGCTGGTCGACGAACATGTAGTAGACCAGCGCGAGCAGCACCGCCGGCACGAGCACGAGCAGCGCGACGGTACGCCGGTCGTGGCGCAGCTGGCGCAGGATGCGGCCGGTGGTGGCCGCGAGGATGCGTGGATTCATGACGTCTCCCGTCCGGCCTCGCTCGCGCGGATCATCCGCAGGAACGCCTCCTCCAGGTCGTCGACGCCGGTGCTCGCGCGTACCGCGTCCGGGGTGTCGTCGGCGATCAGCCGGCCCTCGCGGATCAGCAGCAGCCGGTCGCAGCGGGCCGCCTCGTCCATGACATGGCTGGAGACGAGCAGGGTGGTGCCGGTCGCGGCCATCGCGTGGAACCGGGCCCACAGCTCGGCCCGGAGCACCGGGTCCTGCCCGACCGTCGGCTCGTCCAGGACCAGCAGCTCCGGGTCGCCGACCAGCGCGCAGGCCAGCGACGCCCGGCTGCGCTGGCCGCCGGAGAGGGTGCCGACCAGCTGGGTGGCCGCGTCGGCGAGACCGACGTCGGCGATCGCCCGGTCGGCGTCGGCCTGACCCCGGCCGTGCAGCGCCGCGAAGTAGCGGGCGTTCTCCCGGACGGTCAGGTCCGCGTACACGCTCGGCGCCTGGGTCAGGTAGCCGACCCGTTGGCGCAGCTCCGGGGCGCCGGCCGGGCGCCCGAGCACGGTCACCGTGCCGGACGTGACCAGCTGCACGCCGACCAGCGCCCGCATGAGGGTGGTCTTTCCGCTGCCGCTCGGCCCGAGCAGGCCGGTCACGGTCCCGCGCGGCACCGTCGCGCCGATCCCGTGCAGCACCCGCCGCCCGCCCCGGTCCACGACCAGGTCACGGACGGCGACGGCGTCCTCCATCGCACACCTCCCCGAAACTCATCGTCTGTTGAACTCAACGGTAGGTGAAATTCTGCCCGGTTAGCAAGGCCCACCTCGCGGGAGCCCGCTCCGTCCGCCGGGCGGCGTACGGGAGAATGGCTGACTGTGCCCGTACCTGACGCCCCGGTGACCCGCGCTGCCTCCGGCCCGGTCCGGCCCTCCCGCCTGGATCCGGCCATCGCCGCCCGCCTGCGGCGCACCCCGGACGGCCTGGTCGCCGCCGTGGTCCGCCAGCACGACACCGGCGAGGTGCTGATGGTCGCCTGGATGGACGACGAGGCGCTGCACCGCACGCTCACCACCGGCCGGGCCACCTACTGGTCCCGCAGCCGCCGCGAGTACTGGGTCAAGGGCGCCACCTCCGGCCACCATCAGTACGTCCGCTCGGTCGCCCTCGACTGCGACGGCGACGCGTTGCTGGTCAGCGTCGACCAGGTCGGCCCGGCGTGCCACACCGGGCAGCGCACGTGCTTCCACACCGAGCTTCCGGTGGCCGGCGTGCTCGGGAACGAAGGGCAGGTCGAGGCATGACCGACGGCAGGGTGAGCCCGGACGAGAGCACCTTCGCGGAACTGGCCGCCCGGTGGCGGGTGGTCCCGGTCACCCGGCGGCTGCTCGCCGACGCGGAGACGCCGGTGGGCGTCTACCGGAAGCTGGCCGGCGGCCCCGGCACCTTCCTGCTGGAGTCCGCCGAGCAGGGCGTCGGCTCGGCGGGGATGGCCTGGTCCCGGTACTCGTTCATCGGCGTCCGCAGCGTCGCCACCCTGACCGAGCGGGACGGCTCGGCGGTCTGGGCGGGCCGGCCGCCGGCCGGGCTGCCCACCGGCGGCGACCCGGTGACCGTGCTGCGGGAGACCGTCGCGGCGCTGGCCGGCCCGGCCGCCGACGCGGGCCTGCCGCCGCTGACCGGCGGCATGGTCGGCTACCTCGGGTACGATCTGGTCCGGCGCTTCGAGCGGCTGCCCGAGCGCACCGAGGACGACCTCGGCGTGCCCGAGCTGGGCATGCTGCTCGCCACCGACCTGGTGGTGCTCGACCACTACGACGGCTCGGCGATCCTGGTGGCCAACGCGATCCTCCCGCCGCCGGACGCGCCGGACCGCGAGGCGGCGGTCGCCGCGGCGTACCACCACGCGGTCGGGCGGCTGGACGCGATGACCACGGCGCTGTCCCGGCCGATCCCGCCGATGATCTCCACGGTCGACCGCGCGCCCGCGGGGGAGGTGCGCTGCCGTACGCCCGAGGGCGGCTACCCGAAGGCGGTGGAGGAGGCGAAGGAGGCGATCCGCGCCGGCGAGTGCTTCCAGATCGTCCTCGCCCAGCGCTTCGAGCGGGCGACCTCCGCCGACCCGCTCGACGTGTACCGCGTGCTGCGCACCACCAACCCCAGCCCGTACATGTACCTGCTGCGCTTCGACGGCTTCGACATCGTCGGGTCGTCGCCGGAGGCGCACCTGAAGGTGACCACCGAGGCCGACGGGCAGCGGCGGGCGCTGCTGCACCCGATCGCCGGCACCCGGCCCCGCGGCGGCACCCCGGAGGCCGACGCCCGGCTCGCCGCCGAGCTGCTCGGCGACCCGAAGGAGCGGGCGGAGCACGTGATGCTGGTCGACCTGGGCCGCAACGACCTGGGCCGGGTCTGCCGGCCGGGCACGGTCGAGGTGCCCGAGTTCGCCACCATCGAGCGGTACAGCCACGTCATGCACATCGTCTCCACGGTGGTCGGCACGCTCGCCGACGATCGCACCGCCTTCGACGCGCTCGCCGCGACCTTCCCGGCCGGCACGCTCTCCGGAGCGCCGAAGGTGCGGGCCATGGAGATCATCGAGGAGCTGGAGCCGGTGCGGCGCGGTCTCTACGGCGGGACGGTCGGCTACTTCGGCTTCGGCGGCGACCTCGACATGGCGATCGCGATCCGCACCGCGCTGATGCGCGACGGGCGCGCGTACGTGCAGGCCGGCGCCGGGGTGGTGGCCGACTCCGACCCGGCCGCCGAGGACCAGGAGACGCGGAACAAGGCCGCCGCCGTGCTGGCCGCGATCGCCGCCGCCGAGACGCTCCGGGCCGCCCGGTGAGCGCGAGGAGTGAGCTTGCGAGCCCCGCAGTCGCGAACGAAAGGCGGTCCGGTGAGCGCGAGGAGTGAGCTTGCGAGCCCCGCAGTCGCGAACGAAATGGCGGTCCGGTGAGCGCGAGGAGTGACCTGGCGGGCCGGCGTGAGCTGACGTACGCCATGCTGCTCGGCCTGGCCGGCGCGGGCCTCGCGGTGTGGGCGGCGACCCGCGGCTGGGCGGTCGAGCTGACGCCCCGCCCGGCGCCGCTGCCGCCGGTCCGGGAGGCCCGCACCGGCGCCGACCTGCTGCCCTGGTTGCCCGCGCTGGCCCTGGTCGCGCTGGCCGGCTGCGGAGCGGTGCTGGCCACCCGGGGGCGGGCGCGGCGGCTGCTCGGCGGCCTGCTGGCGGTGCTCGGGGCGGCGGTGGCGGCCGGCGGCGGCTACGGCCTGGGCGCGGCGTTCGCCGGCGAGGTCGACCGCCAGTGGCCCCTGCTCTGCCTGCTCGGTGGCGTGCTCGCCGCGGCCGGCGGCCTGCTGACCGTGGCCCGGGGCGCGCGGTGGCCGGCGATGGGCGCCCGCTACGAGCGGCGGGCCCGGACGCCGGAGCCGGCGCCGGTCGCGGGCCCGGTGACCGGTCGCCGCACCGCGGAGGCGTGGGACGCGCTGGACCGCGGCGAGGACCCGACGGACGACTGACCGCCCGGCGCGGGCGGTCGGGCCTCCGGCGGCCTCCGGGCGGCGGCGGGCATCGGCCCGCGGCCGGGCTCAGCCCACCGGCTGCCGGTCGCGAGCCGGCCGGCGGTCACGGGCGGCGGCGCGGGCCGCGGCCAGTTCGGCGACCAGGCGGTCCAGCTCGGCCCGCTGGTCGGCTCGGGCGCGGTCGGCGCAGACCGCCTCCCACGCGTTGCCCCGGGCGGTACGCATGCGCCCCTCGCCGATCACGGCCCGCTCGAGCGTGTGCACCACACCGACGGCCAGCGACGCGACGGTACGGGAGATGGTGGTGAGGCCGATGCTCTCAGTGCTCATGTCAACCCCGTACGGATCGTTCTGGTGACTCGGGCGGACGCCAGGTCGAGTCTGCCCGAGGGACATGCTCGTCGGCTCACGTTTCGCTGACGTGACCGCCGGGTCAACTCTCCGGCCTGGGCCCTGGCCAGGGAAGGGCCGTTCGTCCTTGAGCTTGCTCACAACATCGACGGCCGTCGTGGCGGCGTCCGTGAGCGACGTCGCCGGGCCACGCGCCGCCCCCGGCCGGATCCGCACCCAGATAGCATGACGTCGATGTCCTGGGTGATTCTTCCGGCGCCGGTCGGCCACGCCCCGCGGCTGGGCGTGGTGGCCGTACGTGATCCGGTCCTCACCCGAAGTCGGGCATTATGCCGCAGCCCATTTCGTGAGGAGCGCCATACCCCCTGCGGTCGGCGTCCGGCGACGCCCCCTAGCATCGGCCCATGACACCCGGAGAGGGGAGTCCGTTGGTGACTGCTGAGCATGCGCACGCGGAAGGGGCCGACGCCGGTCCGGCGAAGCCCGGGAGTGTGCTCGACGAGATCCTGGCCGGCGTACGCGAGGACGTGGCCCGGCGGCAGGAGCAGGTGCCGCTGGAGCGCATCCGCGAGCTGGCCGCCGCCGCACCGCCTCCGCTGGACGCGTACGCGGCCCTGCGCAAGCCGGGCGTGGCGGTGATCGCCGAGGTGAAGCGTTCCTCGCCGTCGAAGGGACGGCTGGCGGAGATCGCCGACCCGGCCGACCTCGCCGGCGAGTACGCGGCCGGCGGCGCCCGGGCGATCAGCGTGCTCACCGAGGGGCGCTGGTTCGGCGGTTCGCTGGACGACCTCGCCGCCGTCCGGGCCGCGGTCAACGTCCCGGTCCTGCGCAAGGACTTCGTGGTCTCCAGCTACCAGGTGCACGAGGCCCGCGCGCACGGCGCCGACCTGGTGCTGCTGATCGTCGCCGCCCTGGAGCAGAACGCGCTGGTCGGCCTGCTCGAGCGGATCGAGTCGCTCGGCATGACCGCGCTGGTCGAGGTGCACGACGAGGAGGAGGCCGACCGGGCGCTGGAGGCCGGGGCGCAGGTCATCGGGGTCAACGCCCGCGACCTGCGTACCCTGGAGGTCGACCGCTCGGTGTTCGAGCGGATCGCGCCCGGCCTGCCCAGCAGTGTCGTCAAGATCGCCGAGTCCGGGGTGCGCGGCCCGCACGACCTCATCCGGTACGCCTCGGCCGGCGCCGACGCGGTCCTGGTGGGCGAGGGTCTGGTCACCCAGAAGAGTCCCCGCGAGGCGGTGGCCGAACTGGTCAACGCCGGCAACCACCCGGCGACACCCCGCCCGGTGCGCTGAACGCCCCGGGCCCGCAGCGAGAGGAGCCGCGATGAGCGTCGACGCGCCGGCCCCGACCGGTTCGTACCCGGACGCCACCGGGCACTTCGGCCGCTTCGGCGGCCGGTTCGTCCCCGAGGCCCTGGTGGCCGCGCTGGACGAGCTCGACGGGGCGTGGCGCACGGCGGTCGCCGACGAGTCGTTCCGGGCCGAGTTCGCCGCCCTGCTGCGGGACTACGCCGGCACCCCGTCCCTGCTGTACGAGGCCCGGCGGCTCTCCGCGAAGGTCGGCGCGCGGGTCCTGCTCAAGCGGGAGGACCTCAACCACACCGGCGCGCACAAGGTGCGCAACGTGCTCGGCCAGGCCCTGCTGACGAAGCGGATGGGCAAGAAGCGGGTCATCGCCGAGACCGGCGCCGGCCAGCACGGGGTGGCCACCGCCACCGCCGCCGCCCTGTTCGACCTCGAGTGCGTGGTCTACATGGGCGAGGTCGACACCCGGCGGCAGGCGCTGAACGTGGCCCGGATGCGGATGCTGGGGGCCACCGTCGTGCCGGTCACCACCGGGTCGCGCACCCTCAAGGACGCGATGAACGAGGCGATGCGCGACTGGGTCGCCAACGTCGACGACACGCACTACCTGATCGGCACCGCCGCCGGCCCGCACCCGTTCCCGGCCATGGTCCGCGACTTCGTGCGCGGCATCGGCGACGAGGCGCGCCAGCAGTGCCTCGACCTCACCGGCGCCCTGCCCGACGCGGTCACCGCCTGCGTCGGCGGCGGCTCCAACGCGCTGGGCATCTTCCACGCGTTCGTGGGCGACCCGGACGTGCGCCTGTACGGCTTCGAGGCCGGCGGCGACGGCGTGGCGACCGGCCGGCACGCCGCGAGCATCACCGGCGGGTCGTCGGGCGTGCTGCACGGCACCCGCACGTACGTGCTCCAGGACGCCGACGGCCAGACCGTCGAGTCGCACTCGATCTCCGCGGGGCTGGACTACCCGGGCGTCGGGCCGGAGCACGCCTGGCTGCACGACACCGGCCGGGCCAGCTACCTGCCGGTGACCGACGCGGAGGCGATGGCCGCGTTCGAGCTGCTCTGCCGCACCGAGGGCATCATCCCCGCGATCGAGAGCTCGCACGCGCTGGCCGGCACCGTCGCGATCGCCCCGAAGCTCGCCGCCGAGCTGGGGCGCGAGCCGGTCGTGGTGGTCAACCTCTCCGGCCGGGGTGACAAGGACGTGCACACCGCCGGCGAGTACTTCGGCATCCTCGACAAGGAGTGACGAGCGTGAGTCGGATCGGGGTCGCGTTCGACAAGGCACGGGCTGACGGCCGGGCGGTCCTGGTCGGCTGCATGCCGGCCGGGTTCCCCACGGTCGAGGGGAGCATCGCCGCGATGACCGCCATGGTCGAGGCCGGCGTGGACGTCATCGAGCTGGAGATCCCGTACTCGGACCCGGTGATGGACGGGCCGGTCATCCAGAAGGCGAGCGACATCGCGCTGGCCGGTGGCGTCCGGGTCGCCGACGCGCTGCGCGTCGTCGAGGCGGTCGCCGCGACCGGCGCGCCGGTGGTGACGATGACCTACTGGAACCCGGTCGAGCAGTACGGCGTCGACGCGTTCGCCCGGGATCTCGCCGCCGCCGGCGGGACCGGGCTGGTCACCCCCGACCTGATCCCCGACGAGGCGCAGGAGTGGCTGGCCGCCTCGGACGCGCACGGGCTGGACCGGACGTTCCTCGTCTCGCCGTCCTCGACCGACGCCCGGCTGCGGATGACCGCCGAGCACTGCCGCGGTTTCGTCTACGCGACGGCGCTCATGGGGGTGACCGGCGCCCGGGCACAGACCTCCGAGGCGGCGCCGGTGCTGGTGTCGCGCCTCCGGGAGGTCACCGACGTGCCGGTGGGCGTCGGGCTGGGCGTCAGCAGCGGCGAGCAGGCCGCCACGGTGGCCGGGTACGCCGACGGCGTCATCGTCGGCAGCGCCCTGGTCCGCTGCCTCCTGGACGTCCCGGACCTCGCGTCGGGCCTGACCGCCCTCCGCGCCCTCAGCGCCGAACTGGCGACCGGCGTCCGCACCCCGTAACCCGTCCCCGGTCACCCACCGCCGCGTCGATCATGGAGTTGTGGTGGGTGTTGCGCCCGGTCCATCCCGTTCTGTTCCCACCATGAGCCCATGATCGACCGGCGCTGGCGGGCGCGGGGGTGGGGTGCGGGCGGGGGATGCGGGGGATGGGGGGGATGGGGGGACGGTGTGGAGTACGCCGCTGCGCCCTGCCAGGGCGTCGGTCAGGGCGGCGCGCGTCGCCGGCGTCAGCGTCCCGGGCAGCTCCGACGGGTCGTGCCAGGAGAGTCGGCAGCCGCCGACCGGAGCGTCCGCCGGCGCCGTCCCGAGCGCCCGGGCGCGGAAGACGTGCACGAGCACGTCGGGCAGCGGGCCGCCGCGCCCGGCCGGGGGCATTCCCGGCTCGGTCAGGTGGTAGAGCCCGACCAGGTCGACCACCTCGACATCCCAGCCGGTCTCGACCCGGATGTCGCGGGTCACCGCGCGCGCCGGGCTCCGCCCGGGGCGCAGCCGCCCGCCGGGCAGCGCGTACCGCCGCTCGCCCTGCCGGCAGAGCAGCACCCGCCCGGCACCGTCGGTGACGACGGCGGCGACCGCCCAGGTGAGCGCGCTCATGACAGTCGAGCCTACGGCGGTGCCGACCGGAAGTCATGGAATGGCGATCGCCCGGCGGACCGGGGTGCCACGCGAGGGCCGATCGGCGGTAGCCTGTGCACCCGTGACCCTCGCCTCGCAGACACCCCTGGCGGCATTGCCGAGTCCGACCACCGCCGTGTGGCAGGTGGGCCCCGTCCCGCTCCGCGCGTACGCGCTCTGCATCATCGCCGGCATCGTGGTGGCCTGCTGGGTCACCGAGCGACGGCTGCGCCGGCGCGGGGTCGCCCCCGGCGCGGTGCTCGACATCGCGCTGTACGCGGTGCCGGCGGGCATCATCGGCGCCCGCGTCTACCACGTGATCACCTCGCCGGAGAAGTACTTCGGCACCGGCGGCAACTGGCTCAAGGTGTTCGCCGTCTGGGAGGGCGGTCTCGGTATCTGGGGCGCGGTCGCCGGCGGCGCGCTCGGCGCGTGGTTCGCCGCCCGGCAGCTCGGCATCCCGTTCGCGGTGGTGGCCGACGCCGCCGCCCCCGGCCTGCCCCTGGCGCAGGCGATCGGCCGGCTCGGCAACTGGTTCAACAACGAGCTGTACGGCGGCCGCACCACCCTGCCGTGGGGCCTGGAGATCCACCGGATGGACCCGGACAACCCGGGCCGGGCGCTGCGCGACGACGCCGGGCAGCCCATCCTCGAGGAAGGGCTCTACCACCCGACCTTCGCCTACGAGGCGCTGTGGAACCTGGGCGTCGCCGCCCTGGTCCTGCTCCTCGACCGCCGGCTGAAGCTGGGCCGCGGCCGGGCCTTCGCCCTGTACGTGATGGGCTACACCGCCGGCCGGTTCTGGATCGAGATGATGCGCACCGACGAGGCGAACACGATCCTCGGCGTCCGGCTGAACGTCTGGACCGCGGCCGTCGTCTTCCTCGCCGCGCTGGTCTACTTCCTGCGGGTGCGCGGCCCTCGCGAGTACCTGATCCCGGTCGGCGCGGCGGCGACGCCCGCCCCCGACTCGGACGTGTCCCAGGTCGACCTGTCGGCGCGGGAGGCGGGTTCCCGGTCGGCGGCGCCGGAGGGGTACCGGGTGGTCGGCGAGGAGGAGTTCCGGCGCTGGCGGGAGACCGGCGAGGTGCCGTCGACCGAGACCGAGACCGAGACCGAGAACGCGACCGAGACCGAAACCGGGACCGGAACCGACGCCGACGGCACGACCGACGCCGACCGGTCCGCCGGCACCGACGGGACGACCGACGGGGACGGGACCACCGACGTCGACCGGACGACCGACGCGGCCGACCGGGCGCCCGAGCCGGCGCGCCGGTCGGCGAGCGACGGGGAGGCCGGGGCGGCGGACGCCGCCGGCACCCGCCCCGCCGACCGCGACAGCTGAGCGGGGAGGGCCGCATGCGCAGCGCGGTCGTGGTCGGCGCCGGCATCGGTGGCCTCGCGGTCGCGGGCGCGCTGGCGCGTTCGGGCTGGCAGGTCACCCTCGTCGAGCGCGCCGACCGGATCCGTCCGGAACCCACCGCCGTGGTGCTCTGGCCCAACGGCGTACGCGCGCTGCACGCCCTCGGCCTCGGCGCCGGGCTCGACGCGATCGCCACGCCGCTGCCCGACGGCGGCGTGCGCCGCCCGGACGGCCACTGGCTCGTGCCGCCCCGCTCCGGGCCGGCCGACCGGACGCCGGTCGTGGTGCACCGCGAGGACCTGCACGACGCGCTCATCGCCGGGCTGGGGGACGGGGTCGAGCTGCGGACCGGCGTGACGGTGCGTACCGTGCGCGCCGAGCGGGGCGCCCGCCCCTCGGTCGGCGACGGTCGGGTGACCGTCGAGGCCGACCTGGTGGTCGCCGCCGACGGTGTCGACAGCGTGGTCCGTGCGCAGCTCGCGCCCGAGGCGGCGGTGGTCAGCTCCGGCTGCGCCGCGTGGCGGGCGGTGATCCCCTGGTACCGGGCGCCACGGCTGCCGGCCGACGTCCCCGTCACCGGGGAGGTCCTCGGCGCCGGTTACCGCTTCGTGTCCGCCTCGCTCGGCGAGCGCGGCTCCTCGGGGGCGTCCAGCCGGGGCGGCATCTACTGGGTGGCGACCGCGGCCGGCGCGCCCCGGCCGGAGCCGCCGGAGACCCAGCTCGCCCTGTTGCGCCGCTGGTACGCGGGCTGGCCCGCGCCGATCGCCGACCTGCTCGACGCCACCGACCCGGCCGACCTGGTCCAGCGGGAGATCCGCGAGCTGCGGCCACTGCCCCGCGCGTACGGCTTCCCGGCCGGCCCGGGCGGGGTGGTGCTGCTCGGTGACGCCGCGCACGCCATGCCGCCGCACCTCGGGCAGGGTGCCTGCCTCGCCTTCGAGGACGCCGCGACGCTCGCCGCGCTGGTCCGGGAATCCCGGCTGCCGGACGCGGTGGCCGCGTACGACCGGGCGCGCCGGCCCCGCGCGGCGGCGGTGGTCCGGCAGACCCGCCGCATGTCGGCGGTGCTCCAGGCCCGCGGCCGCCTGGCCCTGCGCGCGCGAGACGCCGCCCTCGGCACCCTCACCCCGCGCCTGCTCGGCAGCGCCGCCGCGACGGCCGCCCAGTGGCGCCCCCCGACCTGACCCCGGGTCGGCGCGGGGGCCGGGAGACCGGGGGCGGTCAGGGGAGGACGGGGGTGGGTTCGGCGATGCAGGCGGTCCCGATGCGGCGGAAGCCGACCCGCAGGTAGACGCGGGCGATCTCCTCGCTGCCGGCGGAGAGGAAGACCAGGTCGGTGCCCGCCGCGAGCAGCGCGTGGGCCAGCGCGGCGGTGACCGCGGCGCCCAGGCCGCGGCGGCGGGCGGCCGGCAGGGTGGCCACACCGGCGATCTCCGCGACGTCGTCGACGCGCATCGCCATCCCGCTCGCCAGCGCCCCCTCCGCGGAGGTGCCGGCCAGCGCCGACAGCCGTCGGCCGTCGGCGACGCGGGCCCGTTCCTCGTCGAGCGCCGCCACGTCCAGCTCGGTGACCGCGGCGTCCCGCTCGGCGGGGCCGGCGGAGCCCCGATCGGTGCCGGGTGCCGAGAACCCGACGGCGGCGACGGCCCGGCGGGCGGCGACCGCCGCCGCGAAGTCCGGGTCCGCCGGGTCCAGCAGCCGCACCGGTAGGTCGCCGAGTGTCGCCGGGTCCGGCAGGGCGGCCGGGTCGAGCACCATCAGCGGCGCCTCGAGCACGGCCAGGCCGGCCGAGCGGGCGACGGGGAGCAGGTCGGGTGTGATCTCGTGCACCCATTCGAAGGCCTCCGGCAGCCCCAGCTCCCGCTGGCGCTCCCGGACGGCGGCGACGTCGGCGAGCGTGGGCGGACCGGCGGCGTCGAGCCGGGGCCGGGCGTAGAACGGCCAGCCCGCGCCCTCCCGGACGAACAGCACCAGGCCGCCATGCTCCTCGGCGCGGGCGGTGTCGCGGGGGACGGCGTCGTAGAAGCGTTCCAGCCGCTCGACCGTATCCTTGTGCACGGAATCCACCGCGCGAGACTACCTGTCCCACAGTCTGGAAGGTGTGATCAATCTGCACTGGCCTTGCGCGGACCCCCTTAACGTAAACTCAAATGACCCCTGCGGGCCGACGTCGTCCCCACCGAGATCAACTGAGTGACGACAGGAGGCCCGGTGGCCTTTCCGTACCCGCACCGCAGCCTGCAGCAGCTCCCGCACCTCGGCCCCGGAGCACCCGCGGCCGGGCTCTACGATCCCGCGTACGAGCACGACGCGTGCGGCGTGGCCTTCGTGGCGGACCTGCACGGCCGACGGTCGCACGGGGTGGTGGCGAAAGGGCTCGCCGCGCTCCGCCGGCTGGACCACCGGGGCGCCCGGGGCGCCGAGCCGAACACGGGCGACGGCGCGGGGATCATGACGCAGGTGCCGGACGCGTTCCTGCGCGCGGTGGTGGACTTCCCGCTGCCGCCGGTCGGGGAGTACGCGACCGGGCTGGTGTTCCTCCCGGACGACGACGAGGCCGAGGCGCGCGCCCGCCGGGTGGTCGAGAAGTACGCGCTGGTCGAGGGCGCCGACCTGCTCGGGTGGCGGGACGTGCCGGTCGACCCGTCCGGTCTCGGCGAGACGGCCGTCGCGGTGCTGCCCCGGATCCGGCAGCTCTTCCTGGCCGCGCACCGGCTCACCGACTCGCCGGCCGGCCCGGCCGGGTCCCGGCTGGGCGGCCTCGAGCTGGAGCGGGTGGCGTTCTGCGTCCGCAAGCAGGCCGAGCGGGAGTCGGCCGAGCGTGGCGTGCCGGCGTACTTCCCGTCGCTGTCCGGCCGCACGATGGTCTGGAAGGGCATGCTCACGCCGGACCAGCTGCCGGAGTTCTATCCGGAGCTGACCGACGAGCGGGTGGCGAGCGCGATCGCGCTGGTGCACTCCCGCTTCTCCACCAACACGTTCCCGTCCTGGCCGCTGGCCCACCCGTACCGCTTCATCGCGCACAACGGCGAGATCAACACCATCCGCGGCAACCGGAACTGGATGCAGGCCCGGGAGGCGCTGCTGCGTACGCCGGACCTGCCCGGCAACATCCGCCGGATCTTCCCGGTCTGCACGCCGGGCGCCTCCGACTCGGCCAACTTCGACGAGGTCCTGGAGCTGCTCCACCTCGCCGGCCGGAGCCTGCCGCACGCGGTGCTGATGATGATCCCCGAGGCGTGGGAGAACGACCCGGACATGCGCGCCGACAAGCGCGCCTTCTACCGGTTCCATGCCAGCCTGATGGAGCCGTGGGACGGGCCGGCGTCGGTGGCGTTCACCGACGGCGAGATCGTCGGCGCGGTGCTGGACCGCAACGGCCTTCGCCCCGGACGCTGGTGGCAGACCTCCGACGGGCTGGTCGTGCTCGGCAGCGAGGCCGGCGTCCTCGACCTGGACCCGGCCACCGTGGTCGCCAAAGGGCGGCTCCAGCCGGGGAGGATGTTCCTGGTCGACACCGCCGGCGGGCGGATCGTGCACGACGACGAGATCAAGACGGAGCTGGCGGCGGCGCAGCCGTACCAGGAGTGGCTGCACGCCGGTCTCATCGAGCTGACCGACCTGCCGGCCCGCGAGCACATCGTCTACACCCACGACTCGGTACGCCGCCGGCAGCAGACCTTCGGCTACACCGAGGAGGAGCTGAAGATCCTGCTCGCGCCGATGGCGCGGGCCGGCGCCGAGCCGATCGGCTCGATGGGCACCGACACGCCGATCTCCCCGCTGTCGACCCGGCCGCGGCTGCTCTACGACTACTTCCACCAGCTCTTCGCCCAGGTCACGAACCCGCCGCTGGACGCCATCCGCGAGGAGCTGGTGACCAGCCTGCAGTCCACCATCGGGCCGGAGGGCAACCTGCTCGACCCGGGCCCGGCGAGCTGCCGCCAGATCGTGCTGCCGTACCCGGTGATCGACAACGACGAGCTGGCGAAGATCCTCTCCATCGACGAGGACGGGGACCTGCCCGGCTTCAAGGCGGTCCGGGTCTCCGGGCTGTACCGGGTCCGGGAGGGCGGCGCCGGCATCAAGGCCCGGCTGACCGAGATCTGCCGGCACGTCTCCGAGGCCATCGAGGACGGCGTCCGCATCCTGGTGCTCTCCGACCGGGACTCCAACGCCGACCTGGCCCCGATCCCGTCGTTGCTGCTCACCGCGGCGGTGCACCAGCACCTGGTCCGCGAGCAGACGCGGACCCAGGTGGCGCTGGTCGTCGAGTCCGGTGACTGCCGGGAGGTGCACCACGCGGCGGTGCTGATCGGGTACGGCGCGGCGGCGGTCAACCCGTACCTGGCGTTCGAGTCGGTGGAGGACATGATCTCCACCGGCGTGCTGGCCGGCGTCGAGCCCGCCGCGGCCGTCCGCAACTACGTCAAGGCGCTCGGCAAGGGCGTCCTGAAGATCATGTCCAAGATGGGCATCTCGACCGTGTCGTCGTACTGCGGTGCCCAGGTCTTCGAGGCGGTCGGGCTGGACGCCCGCCTGGTCGAGCGCTACTTCCGGGGCACCCCCAGCAAGATCGGCGGGATCGGGCTGGCGGAGATCCACGCCGAGGTGGCCGCCCGCCACTCGCGCGCCTGGCCGGCGCCGGGCGCGGCGGCGACCGACCGGCTGGAGGTCGGCGGCGAGTACCAGTGGCGCCGCGAGGGCGAGCTGCACCTGTTCAACCCGGAGACGGTCTTCCTGCTCCAGCACGCCACCCGCAGCCGCCAGTACGACGTCTTCCGCCGGTACACCGCCAAGGTGGACGAGCTGGCCGCGCAGGCGGGCTCGCTGCGCGGCCTGTTCACGCTGCGCACCGGGGTACGCCCACCGGTGCCGGTCGAGGAGGTCGAGCCGGCCAGCGAGATCGTCAAGCGGTTCGCCACCGGCGCCATGTCGTACGGGTCGATCTCGGCGGAGGCGCACGAGACGCTCGCGATCGCGATGAACCGGCTCGGCGGCAAGTCCAACACCGGCGAGGGCGGCGAGGACGTCGAGCGGCTGTACGACCCGACCCGCCGGTCCGCGGTGAAGCAGATCGCCAGCGGCCGGTTCGGGGTGACCAGCGAGTACCTGGTCAACGCCGACGACATCCAGATCAAGATGGCCCAGGGCGCCAAGCCCGGCGAGGGCGGTCAGCTGCCCGGCAACAAGGTCTGGCCGTGGATCGCGCGGACCCGGCACGCCACGCCGGGCGTCGGCCTGATCTCCCCGCCGCCGCACCACGACATCTACTCGATCGAGGACCTGGCCCAGCTCGTCCACGACCTCAAGTGCGTCAACCCGTCGGCGCGGGTGCACGTCAAGCTGGTCAGCGAGGTCGGCGTGGGCACGGTCGCGGCGGGCGTCGCCAAGCTCAAGGCCGACGTCATCCTCATCTCCGGCCACGACGGCGGCACCGGCGCGTCCCCGCTGAACTCGCTGAAGCACGCCGGCACGCCGTGGGAGCTGGGGCTCGCCGAGGCGCAGCAGACGCTGCTGCTCAACAAGCTCCGCGACCGGGTCACCGTCCAGGTCGACGGGCAGCTCAAGACCGGCCGGGACGTGCTGGTCGCGGCGTTGCTCGGCGCCGAGGAGTTCGGCTTCGCCACCGCCCCGTTGATCGTCGAGGGCTGCGTGATGATGCGGGTCTGCCACCTGGACACCTGTCCGGTGGGCATCGCGACGCAGAACCCGGTGCTGCGCGAGCGGTTCACCGGCCGCCCGGAGTTCGTGGAGAACTTCTTCCTCTTCCTCGCCGAGGAGGTCCGGGGCTACCTGGCCGAGCTGGGGCTGCGCTCGATCGACGAGGCGATCGGCCGGACGGAGCTGCTCGACGTCACGCCGGCGGTCGACCACTGGAAGGCGTCCGGTCTCGACCTGAGCCCGGTCCTGCACCTGCCGGAGCTGCCCGAGGGCACGGCCCGTCGCGGCGTACGCGCCCAGGACCACGGCCTCGACCTGGCGCTGGACAACGAGCTGATCGCGCTCGCCGCGCCGGCGCTGCGCGACGCGGCGTCGCGGGCGGAGGCGGCCGGCGCCGAGGCGCGGGCGCCGCACGTCCGGGTGGAGGTGCCGATCCGCAACGAGCACCGCAGCGTCGGCGCGATGCTCGGCGGCGAGGTGACCCGCCGCTACGGTGGCGCCGGCCTGCCCGCCGGCACGATCGAGTTCGACCTGCGCGGCACCGCCGGGCAGTCGTTCGGCGCGTTCCTGCCCCGCGGGGTGACCCTGCGGCTGTACGGCGACGCCAACGACTACGTCGGCAAAGGGCTCTCCGGCGGCCGGCTGGTGGTCCGCCCCGACGACGCGGCGCCGTTCGTCGCCGCCGCCGCCGCGCCGGGCGCGCGGGCGGAGGACCAGATCATCGCGGGCAACACCATCCTGTACGGCGCGACGTCGGGCGAGGTGTTCCTGCGCGGCCGGGTCGGGGAGCGGTTCGCGGTGCGCAACTCGGGCGCGGTGGCCGTCGTGGAGGGCGTCGGCGACCACGGCTGCGAGTACATGACCGGCGGGACCGTCGTGGTGCTCGGGCCGACCGGGCGTAACTTCGCCGCCGGCATGTCCGGCGGCACCGCGTTCGTGTGGCGGCTGGACCGGCGGCTGGTGAACACCGAGCTGGTGGACCTGGCGGCACTGGGCGAGGAGGAGCGGGCGACGCTGCACGAGCTGGTGCAGCGGCACTTCGCCGAGACCGACTCGGCGGTCGCCGAGGAGTTGCTCAAGCGCTGGCCGGAGGCGGTGGAGGAGTTCACCGCCGTGGTGCCCCGGGACTACCGCCGGGTGCTGGAGATCATGCGGGCCGCCGAAGCCGCCGGCCACGACGTCGACGAGGCGGTGATGAGCGCGCTGGCCGCCCCGGCGGCGCAGCCGGCGCCGTCCGATCCGGCAACGCCGGTGCCGCCCGCCCCGCGGGCGACCGCCCAGGAGGTGGCTCGTGCCTGATCCGAACGGTTTCCTGCGTTACGACCGGCGGTTGCCGGCCCGCCGGCCGGTGCCGGTGCGGATCATGGACTGGCGCGAGGTCTACCCACCGGCGGGTGAGGAGCTGATCCGCGAGCAAGCGACCCGCTGCATGGACTGCGGCATCCCGTTCTGCCACGACGGTTGCCCGCTGGGCAACCGCATCCCGGACTGGAACGACCTGGTCCGGACCGGCAACTGGGCCGCCGCGGTCGAGTCGTTGCACGCCACCAACAACTTCCCGGAGTTCACCGGTCGGCTCTGCCCGGCGCCGTGCGAGGCGGCCTGCGTGCTCGGCCTCGGCGGCCAGCAGCCGGTCACCATCAAGCAGGTCGAGGTGGAGATCGCCGACGCGGCGGTGGCGGGCGGCGGGCTGCGGCCGCGTCCGGTGCCGCCGCCGACCGGCAGGTCGGTCGCCGTGGTCGGCTCCGGCCCGGCCGGGCTCGCCGCCGCGCAGCAGCTGGCCCGCGCCGGTCACGCGGTCACCGTGTACGAGCGGGACGACGCGCTGGGCGGCCTGCTCCGGTACGGCATCCCGGACTTCAAGCTGGAGAAGCGGCACATCGACCGGCGGCTGGCGCAGCTCGCCGCCGAGGGGGTGCGCTTCCGGACCGGGGTGGAGGTCGGCGTCGACGTGACCGCCGAGCAGCTGCGCACCGAGCACGACGCGGTGCTGCTGGCCTGCGGCGCCCTCGCCGGCCGGGACACCCCGGAGACGCCCGGCCGGGCGCTGCGCGGCGTCCACCAGGCGATGGATCACCTGGTCGCGGCCAACCGGGTGGTCGCCGCGGCCGGGGCGGGCCGGCCGGCCCGCGCCGTGCTGCCCGACGGCACGCCGATCGACGCGGCGGGCCGGCACGTGGTCATCATCGGCGGCGGCGACACCGCGGCGGACTGCCTGGGCGTCGCCCACCGGCAGGGCGCGGCCGGTGTGCACCAGCTCGACCTCTACCCGCAGCCGCCGCGCGGCCGGGACGAGGCCCGGGACCCGTGGCCGACCTGGCCGTGGATCCTGCGCGAGTACCCGGCCCACGAGGAGGGCGGCGAGCGGGTGTTCGCGGTCGCCGTGCGGGAGTTCGTCGACGACGGTACGGGCGCGGTGCGGGCGGTCCGGATCGCCGAGGTGACCGTGGAGAAGCGGGACGGCCGGCGCGTCGTCACCGCGCTGCCGGGCACCGAACGCGAACTACCGGCCGAGCTGGTGCTGCTGGCGATCGGCTTCGACGGCACCGAGGAGCAGCCGCTGCTCGACCAGCTCGGGGTGGCCCGCAACGGGCGCGGCACGATCGACGCCCGACCGGACTGGCAGACCGCCGTGGACGGCGTCTTCGTCGCCGGCGACATGCACCGCGGCGCGTCGTTGATCGTGTGGGCGATCGCCGAGGGCCGGGCGGCTGCCGCCGCCATCCACGCGTACCTGGGTGGCCCGGGGTCGCTGCCGGCGCCGGTGTACCCGGCGGCGCAGCCGCTGGCGGCCCGCTGACCTGACCCGACGCCCCCGGTCCGGCCGAGCCCGGACCGGGGGCGTCGTCGTGCCCGGTTCGTCCCACGGCGGTCCGGCCCGCCCGAACCGGCTCGGTGAACCCCCTCACGTACGGCGGCGGAACGGGTTCGCGCCGGTCAGACTTGGCGCCGGCCGGGCCCGGAGTGGTCCGGCCTTCGCATGTCCGCCGGTCCGGTCGGGAGGTCCCCGTGGCGTTCGGAGCCACATTCGCCGCGCTACGCCACCGCAACTACCGGATCTGGGCCGGCGCGGGGTTCGTCTCCGTCGTCGGCACCTGGATGCAGGTGCTCGGGGTCAACTGGTACGTCCTCGCCGAGACCCGTTCGGCGACGTCGATGGGCCTGGCCGTCCTCCTCCAGGCGGTCCCCGCGCTGCTGCTCAGCGCCTGGGGCGGGGCGCTGGCGGACCGGCTGTCCGCCCGGCCGCTGTTGATCGCCGCGCAGGGCGCCCACGCGGCGCTCGCGGCGGGCCTCGCCCTGGTGGCCGCGACCGGTGCCGGCGGCCTGCCGGCGATCTACGCGATCTCGCTGGCGACCGGCGCGGTCTCCGCCGTCGAGGGTCCGATGATGGGCCGCTGGTGCTCGACCCTGGTGGACCGGGACACCCTCGGCAACGCTCTCGCCCTCGGTTCGCTGACCAACTCCGCCGGGCGGATCCTCGGCATGAGCGCGGGTGCCGTGGTGGTCGCGGCCGTCGGCCCGGCGCTGCTGTTCGCGGTCAACGCCGTCAGCTTCGTCGCGGTCATCGCCGCCCTGTCGGCGATCCGGGAGCGCGACCGGTACGCCCCGGAGCCGGCCGACGCGGCCCCGGAGGCCAACGGGATCCGGGCCGGCTTCCGCTACCTGCTGCGTCAACCGGTGGTGCTGGTCGCGCTGGCGCTGTCGTTCGTGCTGGGCAGCCTGGGTCGCAACTACCAGGTGACGATGGCCGCGATGAGCGACGGCCCGCTCGGCGGGGGTGTCGCCGGGTACGGGCTGCTCTCCACCGTCTTCGCCGTCGGCACGGTGCTCGGCGCGTTCGTGGCGGCCCGCCGCCGCCACCTCGGGTACGGCGTCCTGGTCGGCGCCGGACTGCTGGCCAGCACGTTGCAGGTCGTCGCCGGGCTGGCGCCGGGCACGCTGAGCTTCGCGGCGGTCATCTTGCCGGTGGCCGCCGCGGCGGTGGTCATCGACACCACGGTCGGCGCCCGGGCCCAGCTCGACACGGACTACGCCATGCGCGGTCGGGTGCTCGCCGCCCTCGCGGTGACCGGCTCCGTCTCCGCCGCCGTCGGGGCGCCGCTGCTCGGCTGGCTGTCCGAGCACGCCGGCGCGCGGCAGACCCTGGTGCTGGCCGGAACGGCCACGATGCTGGCCACGGTGGCGGCCGGGGTGGCCCTGGACCACCTGCGGGAGCGGCGGCTGCGGCACCGGGTCGCGCGGATCCTGACCGCCCGGGTGGTGCGGCGTCCGGTCCGCCGGGTGGTCGCGGCGGCCCGGGTCGTCCGTCCGGCCCCGCAGGTCGTCGGGCGGACCCGACCGGTGGTGTCCGGCGCGTTCCGGCCCCTGCGGTCGGCCGGGCGTCGCTGGGTGGCCCTGCGCCGGCCGGCGACGCCGCGCCCGCGCAACCGGAGCGCGGCCGGCCGGTCGCTGCCGGGCCGTTGACAAGGGGCCCTGCCACTCCGCCAGGCGTTGCTAAGGGGCCCCTGCCGGCCCGCCGTCGCGGCTTAACGGCTATTCACTTTATCCAAATGTTTCGATAGCATTACCGACTAGTAACAACCGTTGCACCCCTGGCCACGCGCGCGGTCACAGGGCCACCACCACCCCTGTCCTGTGGAGGTCCCTCATGCCACACCGCCCGCTGGCCCGCGCCCTGGCCGCGCTGGTCGCCCTGTTCACCGCCGTCGCCGGGGCGGTACTCGTCCCCGGCACCGCCCAGGCCGCCACCGTCAACTACGTCGCGCTCGGCGACTCGTACTCCTCCGGCGTCGGCGCCGGCCCGTACGACCTGTCCACCTGCCTGCGCAGCCAGAAGTCGTACGCCCCGCTCTGGGCCGCCGCGAACGCGGTGACCAGCTTCCGGTTCCCGGCCTGCGGCGGCGCGGTCACCTCCGACGTCATCAACAACCAGGTGAGCTCGCTGAGCACCAGCACCACCCTGGTGACCATCACGATCGGCGGCAACGACGCCGGCTTCGCCGACGTGATGACCACCTGCCGCTTCGAAAGCACCGCCAACTGCACCAACGCCGTCAACGCGGCCAAGACGTTCGCCACCACCACCCTGCCCGGGCGGCTGGACGCCACGTACGCGGCGATCCGCAACCGGGCGCCCAACGCCCGGCTCATCGTGCTCGGCTACCCGCGCCTGTTCGAGACCGGCTGGTGCGGGCTGCTCGGAATGAGCAGCACCAAGCGACAGATGCTCAACGAGGCCGCCGACGTCCTCGCCAGCGTCACCGCCGCCCGGGCCGCCGCGGCCGGGGCCACCTTCGCCGACACCCGCCCCTACTTCGCCGGGCACGGCGTCTGCGCGTCGAGCCCATGGATCAAAGACGTCACCGGGATCATCGAGGCGTACCACCCGAACGCCGACGGCTACCGCTACGGCTACCTGCCGGCCCTGAACGCCGTCACCGGCTGACCGCGCCCACCCGGCGGCCGGTGGTCCACCCCGGACCACCGGCCGCCGGCCCGCTTGCTCCCGACCGCCACACTGAGGTGATCGGACGGGCACGCTGCGCCACTGACCCGGGGGTGACCATGCGCGAGTCGACCAGCCAGAAGCCGCCACCGGCCAGCCGGGACCGGCTGCCGGCCGGCGGCTGGGAGCTGCTCGGGCTGCTCGCCCGCCTGCTGCGCCGGCCCCGCCGCGGCGACCGCCGGCTCCCGGTGCTGTGGCTGGTCCGGCCACCCGGCACCGCCGACCTGATGGCCCTCGTCCGCCGCTTCCTCGGGCAGGGGCCGCGGCGCCGCGTCCCGCACGCCGTCCTGGACACCGCCGCCCAGCCCGCCGACATGCCCACGCTCCTGCGGGAGCTGCACCGGCAGCTGTCGCTGGAAGCCTTCGGCACGACCCGGCTGCGCTTCGAGCACTACCGGCTCGCCGACTGGCTGATGCAGCAGAGCCTCAGCGTCGGCCTGGACGCCGGCGAGGGCCGCTCGGCGCTGGTCCGCCGGCTGCGCGACCGGCGCGGGCCGCGCGGCCTCGCCGACCCGGTGCCGGCCGGCGGCGACACCGTCTCGATCGTGTCGCAGCTGCTGCTCTGGCTGGTCCGCCGGGCGGTGCCCGGCGCGGTCTTCCGGGTCGCCGTCTCCGGCCGGGTGCCGGTGCTCGGGCGGCGCTACCGCTGGTTCATGCGCCAGCAGTACCTGGCGCCCCGCCAGTCGGTCACGTTCCTCGGCTTCGCGGAGCGGCTCACCGCGGGCTGGCGCGACGGGGAGCAGCCCGACCAGGTCGACAAGCTGCTGCTGCACGCGTTCCTGGAGGACCTGCGCCAGGCGTACCGGCGGCGGCTGTGGCGCCCGGCCGACTGGCGGCGCACGGCGTACCCGGTCCTGCTGCTCGACGGCGTCGCACCGGGCAACCCCGGGCACCTGCTGGTCCGCCTGCTCACCGACGTCCGCAACGAGACCGGGCGCAACGACCCGCTGCTGGTGGTCGCCGCCGCCGACGGGCCGCCGCCCGAGCTGCCTGAGCCGCACCCGCTGGACGAGGCCGACGAGGCGTACGACGAGTGGTCCGAGGCGCTGCCCGAGATGCGCCGGCTACGCCGGGCGGCCGCCTGGCTGGTGGTACTGCGGCCGGACAACGCCGAGAGCGGCCCGCCGCCGCGCGGCGGCCTGCGTCCGTTCAGCGCGCCGGAACCGCCCTGGTGGTCCCGGCGTTTCCTGCCGGCCGCGCTGGCCCTGGTGCTGGTGGCTGCCGGCAGCACCTGGGCCGGCACCCGCTGGGGGCCCGGCTGCCACCCGTCGCTCACCGGCGGTCGGGTCGCCGTCGAGATGGTCGACGGCGAGTGCGTCGGCTACAGCGACAGCGCCGCCCAGCTGTTCAACAACGACCCCGGCCAGGACCGGCTGCGCGCGGTGCAGGAACGCATCTTCGCCCAGAACCGCGCCACCGAGGAGGTGTGGCGGCGCAGCGACCGCCGCCGCCCCTACCTGACGCTGGTCTACCTGGGCACCCTCACCGGCAACCGCACCCGCGCCGACGAGGAGTCCTACGTGTCCGAACGCGAGGAGCTGGAGGGCATGGCCACCGCCCAGTACGCGCTGCTGAAGGAGTCGGCCGGCGCGGACGGGGCAGCGCTGCTGCGCATCGTCGTCGCCAACGGCGGCCGGCAGATGCGGCACGCCGACCGCGCCGTGGCCATGCTCGCCGACCTGGCCCGCGACGACCCCACGGTGCTCGGCGTGATCGGCATGGTGGAGAGCCGCGCCAGCACCGCCCGGGCGCTGGCCGAGCTGAACCGGGTCGGCCTGCCGGTGCTGGCGCCCACCCTGTCGGCCGACCGGATGGACGCCAACTCGCGGCTGTACCTCCAGGTCAGCGCGCCCAACACCGACCAGGTCCGGATGGTCGAGGCGTACGCGCGGCAGGTGCTCAAGGTCGACGAGGCGCACGTGTACTGGACGACCGGGGAGGGCAGCTCGCTGGAGCGGGACCTGTACGTCAACACCCTCGTCCACGGGTTGCGGGAGCGGTTCGGCCCGCGGCTGACCCGGCTGGAGGAGTGGCGCACCGGTAAGCGGCTGACCGTCGAGTGCGGCTACCCGGGCCTGCTCTTCTTCGCCGGCCGCTGGTCGGAGTTCGACGGGTTCCTGCGGGCGCTGCGCGAGTGCGGCGACAACCCGCCCCGGCACCTCGTCGGCGACGACTCGGTCAACCGCTACATCGCCAACCCCGGGCTGCGCGCCGCGGCACCCGGCAACATCCCCGTCACGTACGTGTCGAAGGCGTCGCTGGGCACCTGCGACGCGCTGCGGGCCGCGCAGCAGCGGCGCGACGAGGCCCGGGCCACGTTCCTCACCTGGATCCAGGCCGACGACCTGCTCGACCCGCCCCGCTGCCGGCCCGACCGGCCGCACCCGGTGGGGGAGCGGGTGAGCCTCGCGTACGACGCGGCGATGATGATGGTCCGCGCCGTGGAGAGCCTGGCCGCCCGGCTGCACCACGCCGACCCGGGGCAGCGGTGGGAGCCGACCGCGGTCAACCCGGTCGGCGTGCACGCCGAGGTGCTGCGGCAGAACGCCGGCCGGGGCTACCCGGGCGTGTCCGGCCTGATCCGGTACCTGCCGGACTCGGGCGAGCCGGTCGACAAGCGGCTCGCGCTGATGCGGGTCGAGCGGGTGCCGGACGTGACCGTCGAGCCGGTCGAGGTCTGGGCCTGCGGCGTCACCGACCGCCCGGCCGAGAGCCCCGCCCCCTGTGGACCGCCGCCGCGCTGACCGGCGTGTCGGGTCGTGTTCGGACTGTCCCGGTGCCGCCGCGGTCGGTTAAGGTTCTCGGCGGACCGGGACGGGCGAGGCGACGGGAGCGGGAACGAGGGTGGGCAGGCTCGCGTCGGCGTACGGGCAGGCGGCCGCGGCCCACCGCGCGGCCCGGGCGCACCTCGACACCGCCCGCCGCGCGCTCGGCGCCGCCCCGCCGCCCGCGCCGCCGGCCGGCGCGGCCGATCTGCTCGCCCGGCTCGCCCATCTCGGCGGCGAGCTGGCCACCCCCACCCCCGGCGCCACCCCGCTCGGCGCCGGCCCGGTGCCGGTACGCCTCGGCGAGGCGGCCACGCCGCTCGGCGGCTTCCCGGTCGTCGTCCCGCTCGGCGGCGGTCACCACCTCGCGGTCGACACCGACGCCCGCGACCCGCGCGTGGCCGGCCTGCTGCGCGCGGTGGTGCTCCGGCTGCTCGCCACCGCCCCGCCCGGCGCGGTGCGGGTCGCCGGCCTCGACACCGCCGCCCTCGGCGCCACCTTCGGGCCGCTGCGCCCACTGCTGGACGCCGGCGTGCTCGACCCGCCGGCGACCACCGAGGCGGAGGTCACCGCCGTACTCGACGCCGCCGAGGCGCACGCCCGCACGGCCCGCGCCGCCGACCGGCCCGACCAGGACCTGCTGCTCGTGGTCGCCGCGGGCCCGCCGCCGCCGCGGGAGGCCGCCCGGCTCGCCGCGCTCACCCACGCCGGCCCGGCCGCCGCGGTGTGCGTCCTGCTCGCCGGCGACACCGGGACGCCCGCGCTCGGCACGGCGACGACGGTACGCCTCGACGGCGACGACGCCCACGTGGGCGACCCGCCCGGGCACCCGTTCAGCGCCGACGGCAGTGGTCTCGCCGCCCCGGTGCGCCTCGACGGCGACCCGCCCGCCGCGTCCGTGGCGGCGCTGGCCGGGCACCTCGGCGCCGCCGTCCGGCAGGGCGCGCTGCCGCACTTCGCGGACCTGCTGCCCGGCCGGCGCTGGGCCGAGTCGTCGGCGGGCGGTCTGCGTACCGTGGTCGGCCGCTGCGGGCGGGATCCGGTCACCGTCGCCTTCGACGACGCCACCCCGCACTGGCTCGTCGGCGGGCGCACCGGCGCCGGCAAGACGGTGTTCCTCCTCGACGTCCTGTACGGGCTGGCCGCCCGCTACTCCCCGGCCGAGCTGCAGCTCTACCTGCTCGACTTCAAGGAGGGGGTGAGCTTCACCGAGTTCGTCCCCACCGGCCGCGACCCGTCCTGGTTGCCGCACGCCCGGGCGTGCGGCATCGAATCCGACCGGGAGTACGGCGTGGCGGTGCTCCGCGAGCTGCGCCGGGAACTGCAGCGCCGCGCCACCGCGTTCAAGCGGCACGGCGTCACCAAGCTGGCCGACCTGCCCCGGGAGGCGCGGCTGCCCCGGGTGGTCGCGGTGGTCGACGAGTTCCATGTGCTGCTCGCCGGCAACGACGCCCCCGCCCGGGAGTCGGTCGACCTGCTGGAGGAGTTGGCCCGCAAGGGCCGCTCGTACGGCGTCCACCTGGTGCTCGCCAGCCAGGCCACCACCGGCATCGAGGCCCTCTACGGCCGTGCCGAGGCGATCTTCGGGCAGTTCGCGCTGCGGGTGGCGCTGCCCGGCGGCGGTGGAGTGCTCGACCCGCTGAACGACTCCGCCGCCACCCTGCCGGTCGGGTCCGCCGTGCTCAACACCGCCGCCGGCGCGGCCGGCGCGGACAGCGTGGTCCGCTTCCCCGACGCCCACGCGAGCGCCGCCGAGCTCGCCCGGCTGCGCCACGAGCTGTGGGCGGCCCGCCCGACCGGCGCGCGCCCGCCGTCGGTCTTCAAGGGGTACGAGACCGCGCGGCTGGAGGACGACCCCACCTACACCGGGCTGCGTCCCGGCGGGCGGCGTCCCCTGGCTCTGGTCGGCCGCACGGTCGACGTGGACGGCACCACCGCCCTGTTCATCATGGACACCGCCCCGGGCCGGCACCTGGCCGTGGTGGGCACCTCCGCCGCCGGCGCCGAGGTGCTGCGCGCGGCCACCCTCAGCCTGGCCCGCCAGCACGCTCCCGGCGACGCGCGGTTCCTGCTCGCCCCGCTGGTGACCGCCGCCGAGCCGGCCGTGGCCGACACGGCCGGCGCGCTGGCCGCCGCCGGCCACCCGGTCGAGCGCCTCGACGCGGCGGCGCTGCGCGCCCGGCTCGGGGAACTGGCGGCGGACCCCTCGGCCGAGGCGCCCGACGGCGCGACCTCCGGTGGCGCGCCCTCAGGTGGGGCGGCCTCCGGTGGCGCGACCGCTCCCGGCGAGGCGGCCGGCGGCCGCACCTACCTCGTCGTGTTCGGTGTGGACGCCGCGACCGGCGTGCTGACCGCCGCCGACCCGGCCACCTTCCGCACCGGTCACGACGACCTGCGGCAACTGCTGCGGCAGGGCCCCGGGCGGGGGGTGCACCTGCTCGGCTGGTGGCGCGGGCTGCGCCGGCTCGCCGACGACCTGGGCGGCACGCACAACCGCGACGACGTCGCCTGCCTGGTCGCGTTGAACGTGCCCGGCGCCGACCTCGCGCTGCACCTCGGCGTGCCCGAGCTCAGCTACCAGCCGCGCGCCGACCGGGCCCTGCTGGTCGACCGGCACGACCACCGCACCCGGCTGGTCGTGCCGTTCGCCCGCGACGGCCAGCCCGCCGACGACGACGGGGAGGGTTGATGTCCTTCGCCGACTACGCCGCCCTCGCCCGGCTGCTCGCCGAGCAGCGCCGCGCCGGCGAGCGGGGCGCCGCCGCGGAGGCCGAGCGCCGGCGCGACCTGCACGCCGCCGTCGCGTCCCTCCAGCACCGGCTCACCGCCCAGGGGCAGCGCCTCGACCAGCTCGGCCGCGCGATCGGCGCGCAGCCCGCCGCGGTCGGCCCGCCGTCTCCGCCCGGCGGTCCGCCGCCGGCCGCGCCCCCTGGCCCACCGGCACCCACCGTGCCGGGCAGCCCGACGGCCCCGGTCAGCGATGACGTGCCGACTGCCGGATCGGTGTGGGCGCGACCGCCGGCATCCGCGCCGGTCTCGGGTGCGCCGCTGCCGCCGCCGGGCCCGCCGTCCCCGGCCCCGGCGTGGGGCGGGCCGGCCGCACAGCCCGGCTCACCGCCGGCCGCGCCGGTCTCGGGTGCGCCGCTGCCGCCGCTGGCACCGGTCGGGCCCACCGGCAGCGGGCCGGGGACGGGGATGATCGGCGGCGCAGCCGCCGCGCCGGGGCGGCCGGGGGTCGGGGCGTACCCCTCCGGTGGGGTGGGGGAGACGGCGCTGGCGGTGCCGGGGCCCCGCGCGGGCGACGCGGACCCGGCGGCGGAGCTGGAGCTGGCGCGGCGCTACGCCGACGAGGCCGACCGGTACGGGCAGCAGGCCGAGCTGCTGGCCCAGCGGCCCCCGCTGCTGCCGACCTGGTCGCCGGTGTCCCGGGCGCTCGCGGTGTACCTCGGCTGCGCCGCGCTCGGCGTGGTCCTGATGCTGGTGATGGTGCTCGCCTCCGGGGTCGGGATGGTCGACTCCTTCACCCTGTACGCGTGGATGTGTGCCGGCCTGCCGGCCGTGGCGCTGATCGCCGGCTGGCTGGTGCTGGGCCGGTTCGGCCGGGCGCCGATGGTCGCCGGTACGCCGCCGCGCTACCCGCTGCTCGGGATCGCGGTGTGCTTCCTGGCGGTGCCGCTGGCCTACTGCGGCTACCTGGTGCTCTTCCGCACGGTGCTCTGAACGCCGACGCTCAGGTCGACTCGGCTTCGGTACGCGGGTCGGGGACGGGAGTGGAGCTGGCTGCGGCGGCCTCGGCGGCGGTCAGGAAGGCGTCCATCTCGTCCGCGGTCAAGCCCTCGTCCTCAAGTAGCGCGAGCAGCAGCACGGTGCCGACAGTGACGGCTGTGGCGGTCCCGGGTGGCGGCGGTCGCTCCCCGAGCGCGGCACCGAGCAGCGCTTCGGCCAGCGCCGGGTCCACGTCGCACCCGGTCAGGTCGTAGCGTTCCCGGGCCGCCGAGACGAACCGGATCAGCGGCGCGCGATCCTGGCCGGCGGCGAACCGGCGGCGGACCGCCACCAGCAGCGCCCCGGCCAGCAGGTCCGCGTACCGTCGCCACTGCGGCTCGGTCAGCCGCCGCAGGCGCCGATCATGGCGGCTGATCCGGCCGTCGAGCAGGGCACGCAGCGTGCGGGTCAGGTCGTCGGTCATCGGTGCCTCCAGAGTCGTCGGGGTCGGTTCCGTGCACGTGCGACGGCCAGCGCCGCCGCCGCGCGCAGCCCGTCGGCCAGCACGGCGGCGGGGATGCCCGGAGCGAGGGGGAGTGTCCGGGCGGGTTCCGGCGCGCAGGTCAGCCCGGCGACCCACCGGTCGATCGCCCGGCCGCCGATCGCCAGCCGGATCGCCACCACGTCGAGCCGGCCGACGGCGGCGGCGAACCGCCGCGCCGCAGTGGCATCGCCCGGGGGTAGCGCGGCACGCTGCCGCCCGACGCCGCCGTGGGTCGGGGCCGCCCGACGGAGGCGGTCCTCGGCCGCCCCCCAGCCACCAGCGCACCCGAGCCGCCTCGGCGGCCGCCCGGTCCGCGTCGGCGCGGGCTTCCCGGAGCGCCGCCAGCAGGTCACCCGCCGACGCGTCGGTGGCGCCGGCCTGGGCCAGGCCGGCGTACACCAGGCTCAGTGCCCGCCAGCTCTCGGTGACCGCGTCCCGCCAGGGCAGCCGCCGGCCGGGCGGCCCGGCTCCGTGCAGCACCGCGCCGGCCCGGTCGGCCGGCGCGATGCCGGCCTACCAGGCGGTACGCAACCGGTCCACCGGGGCGGCGTACCGGGTGAGCCGGTTGCGCGCGGCGCGCTGCTCGTCGCACGGACCGGGCCGCCCGCAGCGCCGGCAGACTCCGGTGTACGCCTCGGTGCCGTGCTCCGCGATCGTCTGCCGCGCGTCGGCCAGCTCCCGGTCGACGTGCCGGCGCAGCTCGGCGGCGTTCACCGGCTGGTCCGCACGGTCGCTGCCTTGACCAGTTGGGCGAAGCGGACTTCAGGACAGGGGTACGCCTCGCCGCACCCGCACACCCAGCGGGTGACCGTGCGGGGTGGGTGCGCGAAGAGGATGTCGTCGGCGTCCTCGATGTCCTGAGCGGATGCCAGCCGGTCAGCCGGTCCTGGGCTGTGCCTCGCGGGTGGAAGGTGGAAGTCGTCGGGATCGTGGCGCACGAGGGTGTCTCCCGTCCGTCGGTAGCCGTGCGGGTGGCCGTGGCCGGTGTGCGGGCCGACCACGGCACGCCCGACCGACCGGGGGGATCGACCGGCCGGGCGCTCTGTGCGGTGGGAAAACCAACTCCGGTTTGCAGACCTGGGAGCCGGTCGATTCGAACTTTACACAACTAGTCACGGAAAGCAAGGACCTCATCACGTTACTTGTCACAAGTAGTCGTGCGTGATCGAATGACGGTGCAGACCTGGGAGTGCGAATGCCCGTCAAACCAAAGTGGGAGCAGCTCGCGGACCATATCCGGGAGCAGATCGAGTCGGGTCAGCTCCAACCCGGCGACAAGCTGCCGTCGACTGCTCAGCTCAAGGAGCAGCACAAGGTGTCGAGCACTGTGGTGCGACAAGCCGTCCTCGTGCTGCAAACGCAGGGCTGGGTGCATGGAGTGCACGGGCTCGGAGTCTTCGTCACGGAGCGCTGAGGTTGCTACGGCCACGGCTCGGCGACGTCCTCGACGTCCTGGGTGAATGCCAGCCGGTCGGCCGGTCCGGGGCTGTGTCTCGCGGGTGGTGGGTGGAAGTCGTCGGGTTCGTGGCGCACGAGGGTGTCTCCCGTCCGCCGGTAGCCGTGCGGGTGACCGTGGCCGGTGTGCGGGTCGGCCACGGCACGCCCGGCCGACCGGGGGCTGGCTGGCCGGGCGCTCTGTGCGGTGGGGAAGGACCAACTCCGTAGGCGCTGACCAGGGAGTATCGCTATGCCGCCGAGCCCGAAATGGGTCGAACTTGCCGAGCAAATCCGTGAGCAGATCGCGTCGGGCGCCTTGTCGCCCGGTGAGAAGCTGCCGTCCACCTCGCAACTCTGCGAGATCCATAAGGTTTCGTCGATCGTCGTGCGCAACGCGATGCTGACCTTGAAGGCCGAAGGTTTGCTTGTCGGCGTCCCCGGTGTGGGCGTCTTCGTCGCCGAGCGCTGAAGGTTGAACCACTGGTGATCGCGGGGTCGCGGTGGGTGCGCGAGTCTCGTACTCTCCTCTGTGGTCACTGTCGGTGCGTGTCCTGGCGTTCGTTGTCGCAGCAAGCCTCCTAGGCCGTGTCTCCTGGATCATGGTTTGGGGCGGTCTGGTTTCGCGCGTAGCCAGATGAGGATGTCGGCGATCTGCACGGTGGCGCGGTAGCGGCAGGCGAGCTTGTCGTACCTGGTGGCCACGGCGCGGAACTGCTTGCGCCGGTTCATCAGCCGTTCGATGGTGTTGCGCTGCCGGTAACGCTGCGGGCGGAACGAGGGCGGACGACCCCCGCGTGACCCTTTCCTGGCGCGGTTGGCCTTCTGGTCGTCTTTCTCGGGGATGTCGTGCGGGATGCGCCGGGCCCGCAGCGATCGGCGGTTGCCGCGCGAGCTGTAGGCCTTGTCCGCGGAGAGGGAATCGAGGCGTTTGCGTGGGCGGCCGATCCGGCCGGGGCGGGCCACGGCCACGTCGTCGAGCAGCCGCACCAGCTGGCGGGTGTCGTGGTCCTGGCCTGGGGTCAGGTGGCTGGTCAGGTTCCGGCCCCGCCCGTCCCCGATCGTGTGGATCTTCGTGGTCCACCCGCCGCGCGACTTGCCGAGCCCTTCCCGTCGCGCTGCGTCACTGCTGTTCAGCCCCCTTTACGCGCGCCGGCGGCGTGCTGGTGGGCCCGCACGATCGTGGAATCGGCGTTGCCGTGCCAGTCCAGGTCCCCGGCAGCGTCCGCCTCGGTGTGCAGCATCGCCTCGATCCGCGCCCAGGTCCCGTCCTCCTGCCAGCGGACGAACCGCTTGTACAGCGTCTTCCACGGCCCGTACCGTGCCGGAACGTCCCGCCACGGCACCCCGGTACGCACTCGGAACACGATCCCGTTGATCACCTGCCGGTGATCACGCCATCGCCCGCCACGCTGCGGTGTCATCGCCGGCAGCAACGGCGCGATCCGCGCGTACTCGACCTCGCTCAGCTCAAACCGCCCACTCACGACAGACGTGGATAGCCGAATCTGCACCCAAGATCCAGGAGACACGCCCTAGCGCTCCGGCCGAAGGGCGAAGGCGAGTGGTGGTTCAACTATCTGGACAAGGTGGAGGCGGCTATCGAGGCGGCGGGATGAGCGATGCGGCGCGCGACGGCGGGGATCTGGACGGGTTCCACATCGAGCATGTGCCGGCCGAGGTCGGCGAGGAGGTGTCGGACTTCGCCAGCGAGTGGGAGGACGTCAGCTTCGCCACCCGGGTATGGGAGCGGCAGGTGCCCGAGGGCTACCGGGTGGACCTGCGGATCCATGTGCTGCGGGGTGAGCGGCTGACCGACCTCGACGCGCTGCGGGACTTCCTCGCCGAGTATCACGAGCGCGATCCGGCCGATTGGTCGCTGACCGAGTTCACCCACGGCGAGAGCGCCGGCCTGCTCGACGGCACGCAGGCGTTCTGGCTTGCCGAGCCCGGCGTCGCCGTCAACGTCGTGATCGATTCCGAGCTGGTCGACTCGGCGGAACTGCTGCCGATCGCCGGCGGAGTGCGGCTGCCGGATCCGGATTAACTGATCACGTCAGATGGTGCGGATCGTGATGAGGTCTTCGAGTCCTGCGAGGTCGTCGGCGTTGCGGGTGTAAACGGCGGCGTCGTGGGCATGGGCGGTAGCGGCGATGAGTAGGTCCATCACCCGGGCTCGCGGCTGGCGGCCGGTCTCGACGACGCGGGCGGCCAGTCGTGCGTAGCTGTCGGCGATGGCGTCGTCGATGGGCAGCGGATCGAATCGGCGTTGGATGGCGCTCAGCCGCGCCAACCGGAGCGCCCTCGCCTCGGCGGTCTTCGCGATCAGGACACCGAACTGGAGCTCGGCGAGGCTGGCGACGCTGATGGCCAGTTCTCCTGGAATCGGGGTTACGTCATTGGCGATGAGAACGCTGGTGTCGAGGATGCCGCGGCTCACCGCTCGACCATCCGCTGCTGGTCTTCTACGGTGCGGGCGCGGAGGCGCTGGTCTATGTCGATGCCCAGGCGGCGATGGTCAAGATGCGGACCTTCGGCGAGGTGCTCGCCAAGGACGTCGTACGTCGGACCAACGCCAAGCCGACCAGCGGCAGGTTCGTGCACCAGGTGCAGGCGCTCAACGCCGCCGGCGCACTGGTCCCGCACGTCTTCACCGCGTTCGAGCGCCTGCGCAGTGTCGGGAACAAGGCCGTCCACGACCACCTCGACGAGCTGCGTACCGCGCTGGAGCTGCTGCACACCTGCTTTGAACTGGGGCTGTGGTTCCACCGGCTCCTGACCGGGGACCGCGCGCCCATCGGGTTCGTGCCGCCGACCCCGCCGCCCGCGCAGGTGCCCGCCACTGTCGTCGAGGGACTGCAAGCCGAGATCGCCCGCTACAAGCAACAGTTGGCCGACACCAAGCTGCTGCTGGAGGACAAGCCGTCGCTGGCCCAGGCGCGCGACGAGGCGACCCTCGCCGCGGAACGGGCCATCCTGGCCGCCGACGCCCGGCGCGGGGAGGCGGCGTCCCTGGTGGCGAGCCTGACACCGGCAGCCGAGGTGGCACAGCAGGAGTTCGAGAGCGCCAAGGCACCGAAGATCTCCGCGGCGAAGCGGGAGGAGTTCATCGCCCGCGCCCGGCGCGCATCCCGGGAGCCGCTCAACGAGTTGCAGACCCGGGCCGAGATCGACCGGCAGCTCGCCGCCGCCGGCTGGCTGGTCCAGGACGAGAGCCAGCTCAACCTGTACGCGGGCACCGGCGTCGCGGTCCGCGAGGTGACCCTGGCGACCGGCCGGGCCGACTACCTGCTCTACGTCGAGCAGCGGCTGGTCGGCGTGATCGAGGCCAAGCGGGAGGGCACCGCGCCGCGCGGGGTGGAGGCGCAGCTCGACCGCTATCTCAAGGGCCTGACCGCCGCGCAGAAGCTCGCCGCGTGGCGACGGGACGCGCCACTGCCGTTCGGGTACGTCGCCACCGGCACCGAGACCGCCTTCGTCAACCGGCTCGACCCGTACCCGCGTACCCGTGAGGTTTCTGCCTTCCACCGGCCGGAGACCCTCGCGCGGTGGATGCGGGAGGCGGACGACGACCCGGCCGCGCCGACGCTGCGCGCCCGGCTGCGCCGGATGCCGGCGCTGGACCGGCTCGGCCTGCGGCCCGCGCAGATCGACGCGATCGACGGCCTGGAGCGGTCGCTGGCCGAGGACCGACCCCGGTCGCTGATCCAGATGGCGACCGGCGCCGGCAAGACCTACACGGCGGTGACGGCCAGCTACCGGCTGCTCAAGCACGCGCGGGCGCGGCGGATCCTGTTCCTGGTCGACCGCAACAACCTCGGCAAGCAGACCCTCCGCGAGTACGCGGCCTACCAGACGCCCGACGACGGCTGTCCACAAGCACGCTGATCAAGTGGTGGTTGAGGTTATCGACAGCTACGCGGACGTTGTGCTTAACGCCGGAGCGAACGAGCTGTCGCACCTCGGTTGGAAGTGGTGTGCCGGGTTCACCGACAAGACAGTCGCCAAGGAGCGCGGCTTGGAGCTCGCTAGCCGGCGCTTGGACGTTCCTCCCGTGCTTGTAGCAAAGGAGTAGGTCGGTCGACGGCCGGTCACGGGTCGGTCAGCAGCAGCCAGTCGTCGTCGGCCCGGCTGATCTGCGTCTTCTCCGGCCAGGCGTGCGCGTGCGCCGCGCCCGCGCGGGCCTGGTCGAAGTTGGGCCGCCGGGCGAACGTCGCCGCGTCGAACCGGACCGGGCCGCCGAAGCGGGCCCGGCCGAAGCTGGCCTTGCTCTCGAAGCGGGCCTGCTCGAACCACGTCTCGCCGGTGAACTCCGTGAACCGGAACAGCGCCAGGTCGGCGAAGCGGGCCTGGCGGAAGCCCGCGTAGCCGCCGAACACGGCGTGCTCCATCGAGAGCCCGCCGCGGAAGACCGCCTCCCGGAACGTGGCGCTCCCGGCGAACCGGGCAGCGTCGAACGTCGCCGACCGGTGGAACGTCGTACCCCGGAACGTCACCTGGCCGAAGCTGGCGCGCCGGCCGGACAGCGGGCCGCCGAGGTCGGCGCGGTCGAAGCTGGCCCGCTCGACGCTCGCCCCGTCGAGCGTGATCTCCGCGTCGCCGGTGACCTCGTCGAGGACCAGCTCCTCGAACGTCGCCGCGAGCGCCAGCCGGCCGTGCACCTGCGCCCCGGTGAAGCGGGTGGTGCCGGTGCAGACGGCGCCGGTCAGATCCGCGTCGGTCAGCGTGCACCCGCCGGCGTCGAAGCCGTCCAGGCGGGCGCCGGTCAGGTCCAGCCCGACCCCGGGCCAGAACCGGTCGTCGCCCGCGCGCAGGTGCCGGGTCAGCAGCCGCTGCGCGGTGCGGCGTACCTCCGTCTCGCGCGCGTCGTCGGCCGGCGGCATCCGAAGGTACGCGCAGAGCACGGCCACGATGGTCGGGCGCTGCCCCGGGTTGTCCTGACCGAGGCGCTCCAGCGCGTACAGCCCGCCGAGCCGGACGGCGGCGTTGTCGCTGCCCAGCAGCTCGACCGCCCGCGTGTACAGCTCGGTGAGCCGGCGCTCGGCGGCGTCGTGTTCGGCGGTCGCGGCCTGCCGGTCCTGATGGTGCTGCGCGGCCTCGGCGATGGTCTCGGCGTGGGCCTGGACGCGTTCGTTGTGCGCCTGGTCGGCGGCGGCGACGGCCTCCTGGTGGCGCTGCGCGCGTTCGTTGATCCACTGCCGGCGGGCGGCGAGCAGCAGGGCCAGGCCGCCGCCGGTGCCGGCGACGACGGTCAGGCCGGTGCGGATCGCGTCGACGCGCAGGGTGGCCCGGGTGTCCGGCTGGGTGGCGCGGTCGGCCTCGCCGAGCAGCCAGGCCAGCACCCACCACCCGAGGGCGATGGCGAGCAGCAGCCCGACCAGCGCCAGCCACCAGGGCATCACCCGCAGCCGCTCGTCCCGAGGTGAGGTCACGGCCCACAGCATGCCATCGGGGTACGACCGGGCGGGGGGCCGCGCCGGGAGCATTGCGGCGCAACGGGTTCCGACTCTCCTCAGTGGAAGTTGCGGCATCCGGATTGCCGGAATGCGCCTCTGCTGGAACAACGGGTTACCGCAGGGTAACTGACCATTGACGTTCCTGAATTGTTAGCCGCATCATCGTTCGCACCGGTCGATCGGACATGCACCCACCACCGCAACGGAGGTGCAGCCATGCTGCTCCGAAAGACCGCCGTCGTGCTCGCCGTCGCCTTCGCCGCCACGCTCCTCACCCCGAGCGTCGGCGCCGCGGCGGCACCCGCCCACACCGCCACCGCACCCGCCACCGCCGGCACCGCATCCGCCGGCACCTTGGCCGGGGACCCGGCGAGGGCCGACCGGGCCACCCTCGCCGCCGCCAACCCAGTGATCATCATCGGCGGCCTGAGCGGCTTCGCCGCCGTCTACGAGCCGCTCGCCGCGCGACTGCGCGCCGACGGCTTCCGTCCCTTCATCTACGAACTGCCGGGGCTCGGCTTCGGCGACATCCCCACCTCGGCCCGCGCCCTCGCCGGCTACGTCGACCGGGTCCGCGCCCGCACCGGCGCGGCGAAGGTGGACCTCGTCGGGCACTCCCAGGGCGGCCTGGCGGCCCGCTACTACCTCAAGCGGCTCGGCGGCACCGGAGCCGTCGGCCGGTACGTGAGCCTCGGCACCCCGCAGTACGGGACGTACGTGGCGAACATCCTCGCCTTCCTCGGGCTCGGCAACTGCGCCGGCGTCGTCTCCTGCCAGCAGATGAGCATCGGCTCGGCGTTCCTCGCCGATCTCAACGCCGGCGACGACACCCCCGGCGCCGTCCGGTACGCCACCGTCCGTACCTGGCAGGACGAACTGGTCCGGCCGGTCGGCAACGCGGCCCTCGCGGACGGGGCGACCAACGTGCTGATCCAGTCGTGGTGCCCGCTGCGCCTGGTCGGGCACCTCGGGCTGGCGCTGGACGGCACCACCTACACGGTGATCCGGCAGGCGCTGCGTGACGCGGCGATCCGGCCGAACTGCTTCGCGCTGTAGGCGCGGGCACCCGGCGGGGCGGTCGGCGCGCCGGCCGCCCCGCCGGTGCACCGGCCGCTCCGGCATCGCGCCGGCGCCCCGGATCCGCCCGGCCGCCGCCGCGGCGTTGCCGACGAAGTTGGCCGTGCCGGGCGCCGGCTCGTGGGACGCTGTGCCGGTGCCGGTCGGCGCCGACCCGCCACCGGGCGACCGGCGGGAGGAGAGCGCCATGACGGGGACGCCGGAGGTCGACTTCGCGCTCGACACGTACGAGTGCATCGTGCTCTACCCCGGTGCGTCCGGCCGGGCGCTGCCGGCGGAGACCGTGCAGCGGCTCCAGGCCGAGCACCTCGCCCACATGCGGGCCCTGCAGCGGCGGGGCATCATCCTGGTCGCCGGGGCGGTCGACGGGCCGGCCCGGGAGCCGGACCCGCCGCTCGGGTTCGGCCTGGCGCGCACCGGTTCGGTCGACGACGTCCGCAGCGTGATGGAGGCCGACCCGGCCGTGCAGGCCGGTCTCTACAAGGTCGACGTGATGAGCTTCTACTGCCCGGCGGGCTCGCTGGAGTTCCCGCTCGCCAAGACCCAGAGTTGAGCGCTGGTCCAGCGACCTTCGTCGACCGTGCGGATACCGTTCACGTGGGCCTTCCGGCACGCCCGGCGGCGGACGGTACGATTCCGGGCGCGCGGTCGCCGATGCCCGCCCCCAACGACGTCCCCGGCAGGTGTCACCGCCGGTCGCGCAGCCGCGCGTCGTCGGAGAACCATGTTCGCAGTGCGACAGGGGTCGGCCCGTGTTCCGGCCCGGAGGAGAGACTAGCCTGATGGGCGTGACACGCCGCGCGAAGATCGTCTGCACACTTGGCCCTGCCACGTCCTCGCCCGAACGCATCCGGGGGCTCGTCGAGGCCGGGATGAACGTGGCGAGGCTCAACTTCAGCCACGGCAGCCACGAGGACCACGAGGCCGTCTACCGGCTGGTGCGGGAGGCGGCCGCCGCGGCCGGGCGGCCCGTCGCGGTGCTGGCCGACCTGCAGGGGCCCAAGATCCGGCTGGGCCGGTTCGCCGACGGCCCGCACGAGTGGCGCACCGGCGACTCGGTCGTGATCACCAGCGACGACATTCTCGGCACCCGCGACCGCGTCTCCTGCACCTACCGCAAGCTGCCGCAGGAGGTGAAGCCCGGCGACCGGCTGCTGATCGACGACGGTCGGGTGGCGGTCGAGGTCACCGACGTCACCGGCAACGACATCCGCTGCCTGGTCACCGAGGGCGGGCCGGTCTCCAACAACAAGGGCGTGTCGCTGCCCAACGTGGCCGTCAGCGTCCCCGCGCTGTCCGAGAAGGACGCGGCGGACCTGCGCTTCGCCCTCGGCCTCGGCGTCGACCTGGTGGCGCTCTCCTTCGTCCGCTCCGCCGACGACATCAAGCTGGTGCACGCCATCATGGCCGAGGAGGGCGTGCACCGGCCGGTGCTGGCCAAGGTCGAGAAGCCCGAGGCGGTGGACCACCTCGAGGCGATCGTGCTGGCGTTCGACGGCGTGATGGTGGCCCGCGGTGACCTGGGCGTCGAGCTGCCGCTGGACCAGGTGCCCCTGGTGCAGAAGCGCGCGGTGCAGCTGTGCCGGGAGAACGCCAAGCCGGTCATCGTCGCCACCCAGATGCTCGACTCGATGATCGACAATTCCCGCCCGACCCGCGCCGAGGCCTCCGACGTCGCCAACGCCGTGCTCGACGGCGCCGACGCGGTGATGCTCTCCGGCGAGACCAGCGTCGGGAAGTACCCGGTGCTCACGGTCAGCACCATGGCCAAGATCGTCACGACCACCGAGTCCGGCTCGATCGGAGTGCCCCGGCTCCAGCACGATCCGCGTACGCACGGCGGCGCGCTCACCATCGCCGCCTCCTCGATCGCCCGGGCCATCAGCGCCAAGGCGCTGGTCGCGTTCTCGCAGACCGGCGACACCGTCCGGCGGCTGTCCCGGCTGCACTGCGACCTGCCGCTGCTCGCGTTCACCCCGGTTCCGGAGGTGCGTAACCAACTCGCCCTCTCCTGGGGGGTGGATACCTTCCTGATGCCCTTCGTCGAGCACACCGACGACATGTTCCGGCAGGTCGACGAGGCGCTGCTCGGCCTGGGCCGGGCCAACCCCGGCGAGTACGTCGTGATCGTCGCGGGCAGCCCGCCCGGCACGCCGGGCTCGACCAACACGCTGCGTGTCCACCAGCTCGGGTCGCTGGTCGACGCCGCGTCCGCGAGGGCGCTCCAGTGAGCGGGCCGGGCGTCGCGGTCGGCCAGGCCGCCGTCGATCAGCTGCTGGAGGTCCTCGACCTCACCTCGACCGGCGAGATGACCTTCCGTGGGATGAGCCCGCAGGTCGGGCCGCAGCGGGTGTACGGGGGACAGGTCGCCGGCCAGGCCCTGGTCGCCGCCGGCCGCACGGTCGACCCGGAGCGCTTCGTGCACTCGCTGCACGGCTACTTCGTGCGCCCCGGCGACCCGGCCGAGCCGATCGAGTACCAGGTGGAGAACGTCCGCGACGGCCGCTCCTTCTCGGTACGCCGCTCGGTGGCGCTCCAGCACGACCAACCGATCTTCTTCATGTCCGCGTCCTTCCATCGCATGGAGGAGGGGCTGGACCACCACGCGCCGGCTCCGCCGGCCGTTCCCGGCCCGGACGAGGTGCCGACGATGAGCGACCGGCTCGCCCGGTACCCGGAGCGGCTGGGCATCTGGTCGCAGGTCCCGCGCCCCATCGACGTGCGCTACGTCGGCGAGCCCGGCTGGGTCCGCCCGGGCGACCGCCCGGCCGACGTGCACCAGCGGGTGTGGATGCGCCTCGACGGCAAGCTCCCCGACGATCCGCTGCTGCACGCGTGCGCCCTGACGTACGCCTCCGACCTCACCCTGTTGGACTCGGTGCTCTCGGTGCACGGCGAGGTGTGGGGCCCCGGCGGCGTGGTGGGGGCGAGCCTCGACCACGCCCTGTGGTTCCACCGGCCGTTCCGCGCCGACGAGTGGTTCCTCTACGACTGCTGGAGCCCGTCGGCGTCAGGGGCCCGCGGGCTGGCGACCGGCCGCATGTTCACCCGGGACGGTCGGTACATCGCCAGCGCCGTCCAGGAGGGCCTGCTGCGCCGCGTCGGCGGCTGACGCCTACCGGCGGTGGTCGCGGGTTGCCTGATCGGCCGAGGGGTGATCAGCCGGCCGGGGCGGCCGGCCGGATAACCTTTCCGGCATGCGCCTCTCCGCCCGGGTCGACTACGCCCTCCGCGCGGTCGCCGAGCTCGCCTCGGTGACCGGCGGAGCCACCGCCGGGCGGGGACGGCCGGTGACCGCGGACCAGATCGCCCGCGCCCAGGACATCCCGCCGAAGTTCCTGGAGAGCATCCTGCTGCAGCTGCGCCGGGGCGGTGTCGTGCACGCCCAGCGCGGTCCGGAGGGCGGGTACTGGCTGGCCCGGCCGGCGGAGGAGATCTCCCTGGCCGAGGTGATCCGGGTGATCGACGGGCCGCTGGCGCACGTCCGCGGGCAGCGGCCGGAGGAACTCGGCTACCACGGCGCGGCCCGGGCGTTGCAGGACGTCTGGATCGCCCTGCGGGCCAGCGAGCGGCAGATCCTCGAGCTGGTGACGATCGCCGACGTGGCCGGCGGCACGCTCCCGCCGCGCGTCACCGAACTGGCCGCCGACCCGCGCGCCTGGACCTGATTCCCCCGTCCCGCCGGACCGGGCCCACGTCCCACTGACCGAACAGAGGGTTGACCGGGCGCCGCCCGTCCCGCATTGTCGACCAAGCCGATAGGAGATACCCAAAAACTGGGAGGTGCGGTGCGCAAGCTGCTCGTCCTCGCGCTCGTCGGGCTCGCCGCGCAGCTCGTCGACGGCGCCCTCGGCATGGCGTACGGGCTCACCTCCTCGACACTGCTGCTGCTCGTCGGCGTCGCGCCGGCCGCCGCCTCGGCGTCGGTGCACCTCGCCGAGATGGGCACCACGCTCGCCGCCGGAGTGGCGCACTGGCGGTTCGGCAACGTCGACTGGCGGGTGGTCGGGCGCATCGCCGTGCCCGGCGCGCTCGGGGCGTTCGCCGGGGCGACGTTCCTGTCGGCCATCTCCACCGAGGCCGCCGCGCCCTGGATGGCGGGCATCCTGTTCACGCTCGGGGCGTACCTGTTGGTGCGCTTCTCCCGGCCGCTGCGCGCCGAGCGGCGCGCCGGCCGGCTGCGGGGGCGTTTCCTCGGTCCGCTCGGCCTGGTCGCCGGCTTCGTCGACGCCACCGGCGGCGGGGGCTGGGGCCCGGTCGCCACGCCCGCCCTGCTGGTCAGCGGCCGGATGGAGCCCCGCAAGGTGATCGGCTCGGTCGACACCGCCGAGTTCCTCGTCGCCGGCGCGGCCAGCGTCGGGTTCCTCATCGGCCTCGGCTCGGAGGGGTTCCTGCTGCCGATGGTGGCGGCGCTGCTGGTGGGGGGCCTCATCGCCGCGCCGGTGGCCGCCTGGCTGGTGCGCATCGTCCCCGCCCAGTTGCTCGGCGCGGCGATCGGCGGCGTGATCGTGCTGACCAACGCGCGCACGCTGATGCGCGCCACCGACGTCGGCGGCGCTGCCCGGCCCGCCCTGTACGCGCTGCTGGCCGCCGCCTGGGTCACCGCGCTCGCGTTCGCCGTCCGGGCGCTGCTGCGCGCCCGCCGCGCCCGGTCCGTCGCCGCCCTCGCGGCCGACCCGCGCCCCGCCGACCCGCGCCCCGCCGACCCGCGCCCCGCCGACCCGCTCGCTGCGGCCGGCGGCGGCCCGTACGTCGCCGACCCGCTCGCTCCGGCTGCCGACGCCGCACCCGAGCCGGCAGCCGCGCCCGGCCGCTAGCCCACCCGCCGTTGGCGGTCTTCACGGCGGGTTGTGGCCGGCAGGCAATGTCGCGAGAGAGCGATATTCCTGTGCGTCATGAATATGCCTCTCCGGCATATCGCTGGTTCCGGAAACATGCTCCCGCCGGCCCGCCGGCCCGCCGGCCCGCCGGCCCGCCGGCCCGCCGGCCCGCCGGCCCGCCGGCGAGGTGCGGGTCACCGGGGAAGGAGAGCGCCCGCCGCCTCGGCCAGCAGCCGCCACGCCTCGTCGACGTGGGCCTCGGTGGTCTGCGGTGAGCCCACCGCGAGCCGCAGCGTGTACCGTCCCGCCACCCGGGTGTGCGTCAGGTGCACCCGACCGGAGGCGTTCACCCGGGCCAGCAGCTGCTCGTTGACCGGGTCCTCGGCCCGCAGCCGGAAGCAGACCAGCGAGTACGGGTACGGCGCCGCCAGTTCGAAGCGCCCGTCGGCGCGGACCCGCTCGGCGAAGCGCGCCGCGAGCGCCACCCCGGACCGGATGTGGGCGCGCAGCCCTTCCGCCCCGTACCAGCGCAGCACGAACCACAGCTTCAGCGCCCGGAACCGGCGCCCGAGCGGCACCTGCCAGTCCCGGTAGTCGATGACGGCGCCGGACTCGGTGGCGGCGTTGCGCAGGTATTCCGGCAGCACGCTGAGCGCCTCGATCAGTTCGCTGCGGTCGGCCACCCAGAACGCGTCGCAGTCGAACCCGGTGAGCAGCCACTTGTGCGGGTCGAAGCAGTACGAGTCGGCGTACTCCAGGCCGGTGTGCCCGAAGCGCAGTTCGGGGCAGACCGCGGCGGCGCCCGCGTAGGCGGCGTCCACGTGCAGGAAGGTCCCGTACTCGGCGCAGATCGCGCCGATCTCGGGCAGCGGGTCGATCGCGGTCGTCGACGTGGTCCCGACGGTGGCCACCACGAGCGCGGGCACGATCCCGGCCGCGCGGTCCGCCTCGATCGCCGCGCGCAGCGCCGCCGGGGACATCCGGAGGGTGTCCGGGTCGGCCTCGACCACCCGGACCCCGTCGTCGCCCAGCCCGGCGATCCGCGCGGCCTTCTCGATCGAGGAGTGGCCCTGGGTGGACGCGTACACGCGGTAGCGGCGGTCGATCCCGACCTCCCGCCACCGGCCGCCCCCGGCCCGGTGCAGCGCGACCAGGGTCGCGACGAGGGTCGCGGAGGAGGCCGAGTCCTGGATGACGCCGCCGCCGGCGCCGTCGCTGCGGAACCGCTTCGGCAGGTCCAGCAGGTCGGCGAGCCAGTCGAGCATCGCCGTCTCCAGCTCGGTGCAGGCCGGGCCGGTGGCCCAGAGCATCCCCTGCACGCCGAGCCCGGCGCTGACCAGGTCGCCCAGCACGCTCGGGCCGGAGGTGTTGGCGGGGAAGTAGCCGAAGAAGCCGGGGTGCTGCCAGTGCGTGAGATGCGGCGTCACCAGCGCGTCCAGGTCGGCGAGGACCGCCTCGACCGGCTCGCCCCGCTCCGGCGGGCCGGCCGGCAGCGCGGCGGACACCGCGCCGGGCGGGGCCGGCGAGGTGATCGGTCGCTCCGGCAGGGTGCTCCAGTAGTCGGCGAGCCAGTCCACCACCGCGTGCCCGGCCTGGCGGAACTCCTCCGGGGTCATGTGCGCAGCCACCCCGCGAGTGGATCAAGGATGCCGGGGTCGGGGCAAGGGAATCTGGCCGATTGTGCTGAGAAAGCGCTTGCCCTAGCATCACTGCTGCGCGGAGCAACGCTCACCGACGTCGATGCGTCGGCCCTCTGCCGCCAGCGCGGTCCCCGCCGGCCCCGGGCAGGCCGGACGGTTCCCGGGCCGCACCCACCTCCACCGGAGGACGCCCCATGCCCCGCGCCACCCGCCGCGTCGCCCTGCTCGCCGCGGCCACCGCGACCATCCTCACCGCCGGAGCGCTCACCGCCCTGACCGCCTCGGCCGCCGCCGCCGGCTGCCGGGTCGACTACCGGGTCACCAACCAGTGGCCCGGCGGCTTCGGCGCCGACGTCACCGTGACCAACCTCGGCGACCCGGTCAACGGCTGGACGCTGACCTGGACCTGGGCCGCCGGTCAACAGGTCACCCAGCTCTGGAACGGCGTCGTCATCCAGACCGGCGCCCAGGTCACCGTGCGCAACGTCGACTACAACGGCGCGATCGCCACCAACGCGAGCGTCGGGTTCGGCTTCACCGGCTCCTGGTCCGGCAGCAACCCCGACCCCACCACGTTCGCCCTCAACGGCACCACCTGCACCGGCGCGCCCGCCACCACCGCGCCGCCACCCACGACCGCGCCGCCACCCACCACGCCACCGCCGACCACGCCACCGCCGACCACCCCGCCACCGGCCGGCCGGACACAGCTGGAGGACCTCGACCGCGGCCTGGTCAGCGTCCGCTCCGGCACCGGCAACCTGGTGTCCTGGCGCCTGCTCGGCACCGAGACCAGCGGCGTCGCCTTCAACCTCTACCGCGGCGGCACCCGGGTCAACGCGACCCCGATCACCGGCGCCACCACCTGGCTGGACAGCGGCGCCGCCGCCGGCGCGTCGTACACCGTCCGAGCCGTCGTCAACGGCGCCGAACAGGCCGCCTCGGCCCCGGCACTCCAGTTCCCGGCGGGCTACCTCGACGTCCCCCTGCAGATCCCGCCCGGCGGCACCACCCCCACCGGCGAGACCTACAGCTACTCCGCCAACGACGCCAGCGTCGGCGACCTCGACGGCGACGGCGACTACGAGTTCGTCCTCAAGTGGGAGCCGTCGAACGCCAAGGACAACTCCCAGTCCGGCCACACCGGAAACGTCTACGTCGACGCGTACACCCTCACCGGCACCCGGCTGTGGCGCGTCGACCTCGGCCGCAACATCCGCGCCGGCGCCCACTACACCCAGTTCCAGGTGTACGACTACGACGGTGACGGCGACGCCGAGGTGGCCATGAAGACCGCCGACGGCACCCGCTCCGGCACCGGCCAGGTCATCGGCAACGCCTCGGCCGACCACCGCAACTCCAGCGGCTACGTCCTCGCCGGCCCCGAGTTCCTCACCATGTTCGACGGCCGCACCGGCGCCGCCCTGTCCACCGTCAACTACGACCCGCCACGCGGCACCGTCTCCTCCTGGGGAGACAACTACGGCAACCGGGTCGACCGGTTCCTCGCCGCCACCGCCTACCTCGACGGCCGGCGCCCCTCCCTGATCATGGCCCGCGGCTACTACACCCGCGCGGTCATCGCCGCCTGGGACTTCCGCGACGGCACCCTGCGCAAGCGATGGACCTTCGACTCCAACGCCGCCGGCAACAGCGCCGCCCACGGGCAGGGCAACCACAACCTCTCCGTCGCCGACGTCGACAACGACGGCCGCCAGGAGATCGTGTACGGCGCGGCCACCATCGACGACGACGGCCGCCTGCTGCACTCCACCGGACTCGGCCACGGCGACGCCATGCACGTCGGCGACCTCGACCCGAACCGCGCCGGCCTGGAGGTCTTCAAGGTCAACGAGGACGGCAGCAAGCCCAGCTCCTACTTCGCCGACGCCCGCACCGGCCAGGTCATCTGGTCCACCCCGGCCTCCGGCGACAACGGCCGCGGCGTCTCCGCCGACATCTGGGCCGGCAGCCCCGGCGCCGAGTCCTGGTCGTCAGCCGTCAGCGGCCTCGCCAACACCCGCGGCCAGAACGTCGGCCGCAAGCCCTCCTCGGCGAACTTCCTCATCTGGTGGGACGGCGACCCCGTCCGCGAACTGCTCGACGCCACCCACATCGACAAGTACGGCACCGGCGGCGACACCCGCCTGCTCACCGGCAGCGACGTCGCCGCCAACAACGGCACCAAGGCCACCCCGGCGCTCTCCGCCGACCTGTTCGGCGACTGGCGCGAGGAGGTCGTCTGGCGCACCAGCGACAGCCGCGCCCTGCGCGTCTACAGCACCCCGACGATCACCGACGTCCGCCTGCACACCCTCATGCACGACCCGCAGTACCGCGTGGCCATCGCCTGGCAGAACACCGCCTACAACCAGCCCCCGCACCCGAGCTTCTTCCTCGGGGCCGGCATGAGCACACCGCCCGCGCCGGACATCCACCTGCGCTGAGCGTGAGGCACCGGGCCGGAGCCGAGGAATCCACCAGCTCCGGCCCGGTGCGCCACACCGTGGCGCTCCCGACCCGTCCCGACCGGGAACGCCCTACCACCACCGGAACCAAAGCTACGGGCGGCAGGCGTCCCGGGGGTGACGTCGGCGTAAAGATCGTGTTTCAGGGCCTCCGGTGCAGGCCACCGGCGACCCGCTCGGCGATCAGCTGGTACGAGCGCACCCGGTCCGCCACGTCGTACACCAGCGTGGTGAGCATCAGCTCGTCCGCCCCGGTGCGCGCCACCAGGTCACCGAGCTGCCGGGCGACCGTCTCCGGCGACCCCGTCGCCTGCCCCTCCCGGCGCTGCTCGACGAACTCCCGCTCCAGCTCCGTGTACGGGTAAGCGGCCGCCTCCTCCGGCGTGGCCAGCGGCTCCGGACGGCCCGCCCGCAACCGCAGGAACGACAACGCCGCCGGCCCGGCCAGCCACTCCGCCCGCTCGTCGGTCTCCGCGCACACCGCGTTGACCGCCACCATCGCGTACGGCCGCTCCAGCCACCGCGACGGCCGGAAACTCTGCCGGTACAGCGCCAACGCCGGCAGCGTGTTCTGCGCACTGAAGTGGTGCGCGAACGAGAACGGCAGACCCAGCAGCCCGGCCAGCTGCGCGCTGAACCCGCTCGACCCGAGCAGCCAGACCTCCGGCCGCAGACCCCGGCCCGGAGTGGCCGTGATCGGCCCCGGCTCCTCCCCGGTGAAGTAGTTCATCAGGTCCGCCAGCTCCCGGGGGAACCCCTCCGCCGACAGCCCCTCCATCGTCCGGCGCAGCGCCAGCGCCGTCACCTGGTCCGTGCCCGGCGCCCGCCCGATACCCAGATCGATCCGCCCGGGATGCAGCGCCTCCAGCGTGCCGAACTGCTCGGCCACCACCAGCGGCGCGTGGTTGGGCAGCATCACCCCGCCCGAGCCCAACCGGATCGTGGCCGTGTGCGCCGCCAGGTGCGCCAACAGCACCGCCGGCGCCGACGACGCGATCGCCGGCATGTTGTGGTGCTCGGCCACCCAGAACCGGTGGTACCCCAGTTCCTCGGTGCGCCGCGCCAACTCGGTCGTGTGCCGCAGGGCCTCCCCGGCGTTCGCGCCACGAGCCACCGGAGCAAGATCAAGAACGGAGAGCGGTACGTCGATCACAACCCTGCCCAACCCCGCGACGTGCCCCGTTGTTCCGGAACGTGCGCTAACCCACGCCCCGCGCCTGCTCGAAGATCAACGCGGTCTGGGTGTGCTGCACCGCGGGATCCACCGCCAGATGATCGAGCACGAAGTCGCGCAGCGCGTCCGCCGACGCCGCCCGCACGTGCAGCACGTAATCCTCCGCGCCCGCCACGTGGAACACCGCCACCACCCCCGGCAGCCGCACCGACCGCGCCCGGAACGCGTCCACCACCGCCCGGTCGTGCGCCGACAACCGCACCGACACCAACGCCTGCAGCGGCAGCCCCACCGCCGCCGGATCCACCTCGGCGTGAAACCCGCGGATCGCCCCGCACTCCCGCAGCGCCCTCGTCCGCGCCAGACAGGTCGAGGGCGCCACCCCCACCCGCTCGGCCAGGGCATTGTTCGGCAGCCGGCCGTCCGCGGCCAACTCCGCCAGGATCGCGCGATCGGTGTCGTCCAGGCTCACGTACGGCCGCACATCATTCGGTGCAACGGGCATGCCGCCAACCTTTCCCGAATCCGACTCACCCTTCAAGAGGCAATACCGAATCATCTTCGGAACTGTTGCCCAACACCTCCCGTATGTTCGATCCTTCCGCCATGACGACCGTGGACACCCGAGCCGTGCACGCCGGCCGCGACGACCTCGCCGCCCTCGGCGTCCACGCCGCCCCCATCGACCTCTCCACCACCAACCCGCTGCCCTCCGTCGAGACCGGCGGCGACGCGTACGAGACCCTCGCCACCGGCGGCACCCTCCCGCCCGACGGCGGCGCCGTCTACCAGCGGCTCTGGAACCCCACCGTCGCCCGCTTCGAGACCGCCCTCGCCGACCTCGAGGACACCACCGACGCCGTCGCCTTCGGCAGCGGCATGGCCGCCCTCACCGCCGCCCTGCTCGCCGCCACCCGCGACGGAAAACGCCACCTCGTCGCCATCCGCCCCCTCTACGGCGGCACCGACCACGTCCTCGCCACCGGCCTGCTCGGCACCGAGGTCACCTGGGCCCGACCCGACGAGGTCGCCGCCGCCGTCCGCCCCGACACCGCCCTCGTCCTCGTCGAGACCCCCGCCAACCCCACCCTCGACCTCGTCGACATCGCCGCCCTCGCCCGCGCCGCCGGCCCCGCGCCGCTGCTCGTCGACAACACCGTCGCCACCCCCGTGCTCCAGCAGCCCGCCCGGCAGGGCGCCGCCCTCGTCCTGCACAGCGCCACCAAGAGCATCGGCGGCCACGGCGACGTCCTCGCCGGCGTCATCGCCTGCGACGCCGACTGGGCCACCCGACTCCGCCAGATCCGCGCCCTCACCGGCGCCATCCTGCACCCGCTCGGGGCGTACCTCGCCCACCGCGGCCTGCAGACCCTCCCACTGCGGGTCCGCGCCCAGCAGGCCGGCGCCGAGAAGATCGCCGCCTGGCTCGCCGACCACCCGGCCGTGGAGCGCGTCCACCACCCGTCGCTGCACGACCCCGCCGGCCTCGTCGGCCGCCAGATGTCCGGGCCGGGCAGCCTCCTCGCCTTCGAGGTACGCGGCGGCGCGCCCGCCGCGGCCGCCGTCGCCGGTGCCTGCCGGCTGATCACCCACGCCGTCTCGCTCGGCGGGGTGGACACGCTGATCCAGCACCCGGCGTCGCTCACCCACCGGCCGGTGCAGGGGGAGGCCAAGCCGGTCGCCGGGCTGCTGCGGCTGTCGGTCGGCCTGGAGGACCCGGAGGACCTGCGCGCCGACCTGGAACAGGCGCTCTCGGCGGTCGGCTGACGGAGCGTCTACCGCGCATCCTCAAGACTTGGGACCGACGTGGCTGTCGAGCGCGGCGACCGCCTCCCGCCGCGCGACAGAGAGCGACCACGGCAGGTTCATTCGCCAGGCGATGCCGAGCAGGTCGAGCGCCCACTGGCAGAGGCCCATGATGTCGGTTGACCGGTTGGAGAACATGTAGCGGGGGTAGTCGTACTCCTTGCCGCGGACCTTGACCCGATTGGTGAACCGCGTGCCGTCGGAGTGGAAGAGGCCACGGAGGAAGTGCCCGGCGTGCACTGCGACGATCTCTCGCTGCCAGTTGGCGAGAACGATGGGCCGCTCGTGCTTCTTGCCCGGACCATGCTGCGGAAACATGCACGGCCAGTGCTTTCCGGTGCTCTGCACCGCCACGCAACCCTGCTTCTGGACGTGCTGGACCTTGTTGGCGAGGACCGCACGCATCGCCGCGTCGCAGGCCTCGATGAGGTTGGGCCAGGCGTTGGCGCAGTAGATCCGGAGGACGGGTGTGCGGTCAGTCGTCACCAGGTGCCCGTCGCCGAGATACAGGCCGAATAGATACGCGTAGGCCGCGGGGTCGGTCAGATTGGCGACATCCGGCGCGCACCGGAAGCAGCGCGTCGCCGTGCCGAAGATCGCGGGCTCGGGCCGGTCGACGCACCAGTGCCAGACCGTCGAGTACGGCAGGGAGAGGGCGCGAGCTACCGCGTGAATGTTCAGACCACGGGTGCGCAGGGCACGGGCGCGGGAGCGCATCTCGGGTGGGTGCACACGCGCATCTTCGAACAGGCGTATGACAAAAGTGCCGGGAGCGGGACTCGAACCCGCACGCCCTTTCGGGCAAATGCTTTTGAGGCATTCATGTCTGCCGATTCCATCATCCCGGCCTCACCCTGGTGAGGGTGTGGCTCACTGTACCTGACTAGGCTCATGCGAGAGCATGGGTGGTAGCCGTGCCGGGAACGATCGTGGGAGTGGCTCGTGGCCGAGACGCAGACGGATGCCGAGCGCAGGCGGGTACTGATCGCCGAGGACGAGGCGCTCATCCGGCTGGACCTCGCCGAGATGCTCGCCGAGGAGGGCTACGCGGTCGTCGGGGAGGCCGGTGACGGCGAGACGGCCGTCCGGCTCGCCGAGGAGCTGAAGCCCGACCTGGTCATCCTCGACATCAAGATGCCGATCATGGACGGGCTGGCCGCCGCCGAGCGGATCGCCGGGGCCCGGATCGCCCCGGTGATCATCCTGACCGCGTTCAGCCAGCGCGACCTGGTGGAGCGGGCGCGGGCGGCGGGCGCGATGGCGTACCTGGTGAAGCCCTTCCAGAAGAGCGACCTGGTCCCGGCGGTGGAGATCGCGCTGTCGCGCTACTCCGAGATCGCCGCGCTCGAGTCGGAGGTCGCCGGGCTGACCGACCGGCTCGAGGTGCGCAAGACGGTCGAGCGCGCCAAGGGCGCGCTGATGACGACGTACGGGATGACGGAGCCGCAGGCGTTCAAGTGGATCCAGCGCACGGCGATGGACCACCGGATGACCATGAAGGAGGTCGCCGAGCGGATCCTTCAGGAGACCGCCGGCGGTGAGGTGACGCGTCCGGCCACCTGAGCACGAGCCGGGCCACCGGTGCCGTTGTGGCCCTCGCGTTCCGCGTCCTGATCGATAGGATCACATGCGTGCGGATGCGGCGGTGGACGACGGTGCTCGCGGCCGTCGTGGTGCTGTTCGCGGCGGGCTGCGAGCAGGGGACCACCGTGGACGGTGACCCGGAGCCCGAGCCGCTGCGTCCGGCGTGGTCGTCGGTGACCCTGCCGGCGCCGCCCGGTTCGCCGGGTCGGGTGCTGCTGCGCGACGCGGTCGCGTGCCGGGGCGAGTGGTTCGCGGTCGGCGGGGTGGCCGATCCGTCCGGGGCGACCCGCCCGGCCGCCTGGTCCAGCGGGGACGGGCTGTCCTGGTCGTCGGTGCCGGTGGTCGCGGATTCCTACTACGGCCGGCAGGCCGTGTTGTTCGCGGTCGGCTGCCGGGACGGGGTGGCCGCCGTGGTCGGTGGCAAGGTCGGCGGCGCGCACGGCAACCCGCGGGTGAGCACCTGGCGGCAGCGTCCGGACGGGACGCTGGTGGAGGTGCAGGCGGCGTCGTTCGAGACGTACGGCGGGCCGAAGGCGGTGAACGTGTCCCGGCTGGCCGGGGGCTCGGCGGGTTGGCTGATCGTGGGTAACCGGTCCAGTGGTGCGGCGGCGTGGGTGTCGCCGGACGCGGCGGAGTTCGAGATCGTCGAGGGGGCTCCGGAGCTGGCGACCGACTCGCGGGGCGTGACCTGGGCGTTCGATGCGGCGGCGGCCGGGCGGGCGGGGTGGGTGGCGGTGGGTGGGCTGCTGGCGCCGGGCCGGATCGACCGGGACCCGGCGGTGTGGACGTCCGGTGACGGGCGGTCCTGGCGGCGCACGGTGCTGCCGGCCACGACCGAGTACGAGGAGTTGCAGCGGGTCGCCTTCGCCGGTGGCGGTCCGGTGGCGGTCGGGCTGCGGGGCCGGTCGTTCGGCGCCTGGCGGCAGGATTCGAAGGAGTGGGTGGCGGCCGGCGGGTTCGGCGTGCCGGGTGCTTCGGGGGTGCCGACGGTGGCGGGTCTCGCCGCCACGGGTGGGGGGCTTCTGGCGGCGGTGTCGGACGGGGCGGGGCACGCGTTGTGGTGCTCCGGGGATCGGGGTGGGTCGTGGCGGGAGGTGGCGTTGCCGGTCGCGGTGCCGACGGGGGTCGATCAGGACGTCACGGTGGTCGGGGTGGGTGACCGTTGGTGGGTGGCGACGGATGACGGCGGGGGTGGGCGTCTGTGGTGGGCTCCGGCTGAGTTGAGCTGCTGAGCGTGGAGTGTGCCGGAGTTCGGGATCCGAGCGGGGGTGGGCGTCTCACTTTCCGGACGGCAATCGTCTAAGGACCGGTCAGGGGATTGACCTGTTACGGGTTCGGGGTCAATCACGCACGTCTTCGTAACGGTTTCGCAGACCCCGCGTCTGGGCCTTCCTAGCGGGTGTGAGTGTCGGTACGCTCCGCCATCACGAGCCGTAACGCAGGGGGCGTCCCTGCCGGTGGTGGTGGTCGCGGACTGGTCTGTCGGCACCCCTCGCAGTCAGGCGCCGACCTGCTTCTGGAGGAGGTCAGAAGCCGTGAGGCGTAGCTATTCAAGGGCGCTGGGTACTGCCGCGCTCGCCGCGGTGCTGGTCGCCGCCGCGGGGTGCCAGGACACTGGCGGTGACGGTGACACCGCGTCGGGCGACTGCGGCGGCAAGATCGCTATCTTCGGCGCGTTCAGCGGTGACAACGCGGGTCTGGTGCTGCCGTCGCTGAACGGCGCGAAGCTGGCTATCAAGCAGCACAACGACGCGAACGCGGACTGCAAGATCACCCTGCAGGAGTTCGACACGCAGGGTGACCCGGCCCAGGCGACCCCGGTCGCCAACCAGGTCGCGGGTGACACCTCGTTCCTGGGCGTCATCGGTGGTCACTTCTCCGGTGAGACCGACGCGACGATGCCGGTGTACGAGGCCGCGGGCATGGCGATGGTCGCCCCGTCGGCGACCCGGACCGACCTGACCCAGAAGGGCAACAAGTCGTTCTTCCGGGTGGTCGGCAACGACGCCACCCAGGGGGTCGCGGTGGCGACGTTCATGAAGGCGCAGAACGCCCAGAAGGTGTTCCTCATCGACGACGGCAGCGCGTACGGCGCGGGCATCACCGCCGAGCTGACCAAGAACCTGGGCCCGGCGCTCGCCGGCAGCGACAAGATCCAGGAGCGGCAGTCGCAGTTCGACGCCACCATCTCGAAGATCAAGGCGGCGGGTGCCGACTACGTCTTCTACGGCGGCTACACCCGTGAGGCGTCTCCGCTGGTCCGCCAGATGCGCGCCGCCGGCGTGCAGGCGAAGTTCGTCGGCCCGGACGGTCTGTACGACCCGGCGTTCCCGCAGGGCGCCTCGGGTGGCGCCGAGGGCGCCATCATCACCTGCCCGTGCCTCCCGGCGGACAAGGCCGGCGGCACCTTCTCGGCCGACTACCAGAAGGAGTTCGGCCAGGCGCCGGGTTCCTACGGTGCTGAGGGCTTCGACGCCGCGCAGATCTTCGTGGACGCCTTCAAGGACGGCAAGAAGACCCGCGGCGAGATCCTGGAGTACGTGCGGTCGTACGACAAGCAGGGCGTGTCGAAGTACATCAAGTTCGCTGACAACGGCGACGTCGACCCGACCAAGGTCGTCATCTGGTCGTACCAGATCAAGGGCACGACGTTCGAGCCGATGCAGGAGCTCAAGCTCAGCTGACCCGCATTGGGAGTGCGGCCGGGGTGTTCGCCCCGGCCGCACTCGATGCAAGGAGACCCCGGTGAATTTCGACGACCTCATTGGCCACATCGGCCAGCACACCGTCGACGGGTTGTCCAAAGGAGCGATCTACGCCCTGATCGCCCTGGGCTACACCCTGGTGTACGGCGTTCTGCGTCTGATCAACTTTGCCCACTCCGAAGTGTTCATGGTCGGTACCTTCGCGGTGCTGGGTCTGTGGACCGCCTTCGGGGTGGAGAACAACCCGCCGATCGGGCAGGCGGTGCTCTTCCTGGTGCTCGGTTTGATCGTCGCGGCGATCGCCTCCGGTGGCACGGCGCTGGCGATCGAACGGGTCGCGTACCGGCCCCTGCGGCGCAAGAACGCGCCGCCCCTCATCTTCCTGATCACCGCGATCGGTCTGTCGTTGGTGCTGGTCGAGGTCTTCGGCCTGGTGCTGCCGAGGCTCCTTGGCAGCGTGGTGCCGTCGATGTTCCAGCGGGAGCGGATCATCCTCGGCATGCCGACGATCATCGAGCAGAAGACGCTGTTCACGGTCCTTGGTACGGGGATCAGCAACATCCAGCTGATCGTGTTCGTGGCCGCCGTGGCGATGATGGCGATCCTGGACTGGTTCATCAACAAGACCCGCTACGGCCGGGGTGTGCGGGCGGTGGCCCAGAACCCGGAGACGGCGGCCCTGATGGGCGTCAACCAGGAGCGCGTGATCATGCTGATCTTCGTGCTCGGCGGCATCATGGCCGGCGCCGCGGCGCTGTTGTGGAGCATGCGGTTCGGGTTCACCCAGAGCAGCATCGGTTTCGTGCTCGGTCTCAAGGCGTTCACCGCGGCCGTGCTCGGTGGCATCGGTAACCTGCGCGGCGCGCTGCTGGGTGGTTTCGTCCTCGGCATCGTCGAGGTCTACGGCGCCACGCTCTTCGCGTCCAACTGGGAGGACGTCATCGCGTTCGTGGTCCTGGTCGTGGTGCTGATGTTCCGCCCGACCGGTCTGCTGGGCGAGTCGCTGGGGAGGGCCCGAGCATGATCGACAAGCTTCGCAAGGCGGATCGTCGCCGGGTCGGTGCCCTGGAGGCGGTCGGGGACCGCTGGCGGGCGCTGCCGAAGTGGCAGCGGGCCGTGGGCTTCCTCGCCTTCGTGGTGTTCCTCTACTACCTGCCGCTGCTCGGCATCCCGGGGTTGACCTGGCTGCGGACCGACTCGATCGACGGCGGCAGCAACTGGGCCGGTGTGCTGTTCACCTGCGCTGTCTACGTGCTGGTGGCGATCGGCCTGAACGTCGTGATCGGTCTGGCGGGCCTGCTCGACCTGGGCTACATCGGCTTCTTCGCGATCGGCGCGTACGCGGTGGCGCTGTTCGGCTCGGTGAACTCGCCGGTGGTCAAGTGGTTCCAGCAGGAGTTCGACCTGCCCCCGACGTGGGCGGTGACCTGGGCGGTCTGCGCGTTCATCGCGCTGGTGCTGGCGTTGATCTCCGGTGTGCTGCTGGGCTGGCCGACGCTGCGGCTGCGCGGCGACTACCTGGCGATCGTGACGCTGGGCTTCGGCGAGATCATCCGGATCGTCGCGCGCAACCTGGAGGGCGTCACCAACGGCCCGCAGGGCATCGCGGCGATCCCCGGGCCGGAGGGGCCGCCGTCGGCGGACAACAAGGTCTTCGGCCTGGTGGACGTGAAGCCGTGGTACTGGCTGGCGATCACGGTCGTGCTGGTGATGGTGTTCGCCGTGCGGCGGCTGGAGAACAGCCGGGTCGGCCGGTCCTGGCTGGCGATCCGTGAGGACGAGGACGCGGCCGCGGTGATGGGCGTGTACCCGTTCAAGTTCAAGCTGTGGGCGTTCGCTATCGGCGCGGCGCTGGGCGGCTTCGCCGGGTTCCTGTTCGGCAGCCGGTACGCGTTCATCGACCCGACCCAGTTCAATGTCAACCTCTCGGTCCTCTTCGTCGCCATGGTGGTCATCGGCGGTTCCGGCAACATGATCGGTGTGTCGCTGGGCGCGGTGCTGCTGGCGTACCTGCCGGAGCGGTTCCGGGAGATCGCCGACTACCGGTGGCTGGCGTTCGGCCTGGCGATGGTGCTGGTGATGGTCCTGCGTCCGCAGGGTCTGATCCCCAGCCGGCGACGTGCCCGCGAGTTGAAGGACCGCGCGGCGGAGGCGGAGGAGGCGCCCGCTCATGTCTGACGAGACCACCACCACGGCGGCGCCGAAGATCCCGGCGCAGCCGGGCCCGCGCAAGCCGCTGCTGGAGATCGACAACGTCACGCTCCGCTTCGGTGGCGTGGTCGCCCTCGACGGGATCAACTTCGAGATCCACGAGGGGGAGATCCTCGGCCTGATCGGCCCGAACGGTGCCGGCAAGACGACCTGTTTCAACGTGATGACCGGCGTCTACAAGCCGACCTCGGGGGCGGTCCGGTTCCGCGAGCAGCGGGTGACCGGGCGTAAGCCGCACCAGATCAGTCGGATGGGCATCTCCCGGACCTTCCAGAACATCCGGCTCTTCCCCGAGATGTCGGCGCTGGAGAACGTCATCGTCGGCACCGACTCCCGGCACAAGACCAGCGTGATCGGCGCGCTGTTCCGGATCCCGCGCAAGCGGCCCAGGCCGGAGGAGCTGCCGGAGGTCACCGCCGACGGCGGCGTCGTGCGCACCTGGCAGCAGCTGCGGCGGACGTTCGCCAAGACGTTCGGGATGTCCCGGCACATCCTGGAGGAGCGGGCGGCCGAGGAGAAGGCGATGGAGTTGTTGCGCTTCGTCGGCATCGCCGACCGGGCCAACGACGCCGCGCGCAACCTCCCGTACGGCTACCAGCGTCGGCTGGAGATCGCCCGGGCGCTCGGCACCGAGCCGAAGCTGATCTGCCTGGACGAGCCGGCGGCCGGGTTCAACCCGGCCGAGAAGGAGGAGCTGAACGACCTGATCCGGAAGATCCGGGAGATGGGCGTCACCGTGCTGCTGATCGAGCACGACATGCGCCTGGTCATGGGGGTCACCGACCGGATCGTCGTGCTGGAGTTCGGCCGCAAGATCGCCGAGGGTGCTCCGGCCGAGGTCAGCCGTGACCCGCGGGTGATCGCCGCGTACCTGGGGGAGCCCGCCGATGCTGCTTGAGCTGGACAACGTCACCGTGTCGTACGGCCGGATCGAGGCGCTGCACGGCATCAGTCTCTCGGTCAACGAGGGCGAGGTGGTGGCGCTGATCGGCGCGAACGGCGCCGGCAAGACCACCACCATGCGGGCCATCTCCGGAACGCGGGCGCCGTCGGCGGGCCGGATCAGCTTCAACGGCGAGGACATCAGCAAGCTGCGGGCCGACCTGCGGGTGGTCCGGGGTTTGTGCCAGTCGCCCGAGGGCCGGCAGATCTTCCCCGGCATGTCGGTGCTGGAGAACCTGGAGATGGGCGCGTACACCCGGCGGGATCACGCCGGGATCGCGGCCGATCTGGAACGGATCCTGGACATGTTCCCGCGGCTGCGGGAGCGGCGGAAGCAGCCGGGTGGCACCCTCTCCGGCGGTGAGCAGCAGATGCTGGCCGTCGGCCGGGCGCTGATGAGCCGGCCGAAGCTGCTGCTGCTGGACGAGCCGTCGATGGGTCTCGCCCCGATGATCATCCAGCAGATCTTCGACATCATCACGGAGATCAACCAGCAGGGCACCACGATCCTGCTGGTGGAGCAGAACGCCCAGCAGGCGCTCTCCCGCGCCCACCGGGGCTACGTGTTGGAGACCGGCCGGATCGTCAAGGAGGGCACCGGCCAGGACCTGCTGCACGACCCGGCGGTGAAGGAGGCGTACCTCGGCGTCGCCTGACGCACCGCAGACGCGAGCCGGCCGGCGAGGCACCCCTCGCCGGCCGGCTCGCGTGCGGGGACCGTCGCGGTGCGACGGGTCGTTCACCCGGTCCTGCCGCGGACCTCAGTTGATGTAGTAGCTCAGGTACCACCCGCGCTTGCCGCACCGGCCGCAGTTCTTCGGGTAGGTGGTGAAGGTGCAGTAGTGGGCCTCGTACTGGGAGCCCGCCTCGTGGCAGGCCGCCTCGGTGCCGTACGGGTTGGTGGTGTTGTGGATCCAGAAGCCGGCCTGGGCCGGGGTGGCCACGCCGATCACCCCGGTCAGCCCGAGGAGCGTCGTCGCCAGGGCACGGCTGGTCCATCTCTTCATTGGCAACCCCCGTTTCAGAGAAGATCGTCTAACTCTAACGGCTCTGGCGGAAGTTCGTTGTCCCCCTGCGAGGTGGCGCCGGGCGCTGTCAGGGGTACGGACTAGAGTCGCCACCGTGACAGCTACGACGCCGCGCCTGCTCCTCGTCGACGGACACTCCCTGGCCTACCGGGCGTTCTTCGCCCTGCCGGTGGAAAACTTCTCCACCACGACGGGCCAGCCGACCAACGCGGTCTACGGCTTCACCTCCATGCTGATCAACGTGCTGCGCGACGAGCGGCCGACGCACATCGTCGTGGCGTTCGACGTGTCCCGGCGCTCCTTCCGCACGGAGAAGTACGCGGAGTACAAGGCCGGTCGCAGCGAGACCCCGACCGACTTCAAGGGCCAGGTCAGCCTGGTCAAGGAGGTCCTGGCGGCGCTGCGCGTGCCGGTGGTGGAGAAGGAGGGCTACGAGGCCGACGACGTCATCGCCACCCTCGCCTGTCAGGCCCGCGACCAGGGCATGGAGGTGCTGATCACCACCGGCGACCGGGACGCGTTCCAGCTCGTCGGCGACGCCGTCACGGTGCTCTACCCGCGCAAGGGCGTCTCCGACCTGGCCCGGATGGACCCGGCGGCGGTCGAGGCGAAGTACGGGGTGCCCCCGGAGCGCTACCGCGACCTGGCCGCACTGGTCGGCGAGACCAGCGACAACCTGCCCGGCATCCCGGGCGTCGGGCCCAAGACCGCCGCGAAGTGGATCGCCACCTACGGCGGCGTGGAGGGGGTCGTCGCCCGGGCCGACGAGATCAAGGGCAAGGCCGGCGAGAGTCTGCGGGAGCGGCTCGCCGACGTGATCCGCAACTACGAGATCAACCGCCTGGTGTCCGACCTGGAGCTGCCGTTGCGCCCGGACGACGCGCGCTGGCCGGGGTGGGACCGGGAGGCGGTGCACCAGGTCTTCGACACGCTCGAGTTCCGCATCCTGCGCGACCGGCTCTACCAGTACCTGGAGGCCGTCGAGCCGGAGGCCGAGGCCGGCTTCGACCTCGCCGGCGAGGTGCTCACCGAGCCGGGCGCGCTGGCCGCCTGGCTGGGCGCGCACGCGCCGGCCGGCACGCCGGTCGGTGTCGCCGTCACGCTGGACACCGGCCCGAACCGGCGGCACACCGCCTCGGTGACCGGCATGGCGCTGGCCACCGCCGCCGGGGCGGGGGCGTGGTTCGACCCGGCCGGGCTGGTCGCGGCCGACGAGGCCGCGCTGGCCGGCTGGCTGGCCGACGAGGCCCGGCCCAAGGTGCTGCACGACAGCAAGCCGGCCGTGCTCGCCTTCGCCGCGCACGGGTGGTCGCTGGCGGGTATCGCCCGCGACACCCAGATCGCCGCGTACCTGGCCCGCCCCGACCAGCGGTCCTACGACCTCACCGACCTGGCCCTGCGGTACCTGCACCGCGAGCTGCGGGTCGACACGCCGGACACCGGCCAGCTCACCTTCGACGGTCTCGGCGACGACGGCGAGGCCGAGCAGAACCTGATGCTCCGCGCGCGCGCCACGCTCGACCTGGCCGACGCGATCGACGCCGAGCTGTCCCGCGACGGTGAGCAGTCGGCCCGGCTGATGGCCGGGGTGGAGCTGCCGCTGATGCGGGTCCTCGCCGGCATGGAGCGCACCGGTATCGCCGCCGACACGCACTACCTGTCGGAGTTGGAGGCGCACTTCGCCGCCGAGGTGAAGGCCGCCGCGCAGGGCGCGTACGCGGCGGTGGGGCGGGAGTTCAACCTGGGCTCGCCGAAGCAGTTGCAGGAGATCCTCTTCGGTGAGCTGGGCCTGCCGAAGACCAAGCGGATCAAGACCGGCTACACCACCGACGCGGACGCGCTGCAGTGGCTGTACGCGCAGAACCCGCACCCGGTGCTGGCGCACCTGCTGCGCCACCGGGACGTGGCGAAGCTGAAGACCACGGTGGACGGGCTGCTCAAGTCGGTCTCCGACGACGGCCGCATCCACACCACCTTCAACCAGACCGTGGCGGCCACCGGTCGGCTCTCCTCCACCGAGCCGAACCTGCAGAACATTCCGATCCGCACCGAGGAGGGCCGGCGCATCCGCCGGGCGTTCGTCGTCGGCGAGGGGTACGAGTGCCTGCTCACCGCCGACTACAGCCAGATCGAGATGCGGATCATGGCGCACCTGTCGGCGGACGACGCCCTGATCGAGGCGTTCAACTCCGGCCGGGACTTCCACGCGGCCACCGCGTCGTCGGTGTTCACGGTGCCGGTCGAGGCGGTCACCGCCGACCAGCGGCGCAAGATCAAGGCGATGAACTACGGCCTGGCGTACGGGCTGAGCGCGTTCGGCCTCTCCCAGCAGCTCGGCATCACCGCCGAGGAGGCGCGCGGCCTGATGGAGGACTACTTCGCCGGGTTCGGCGGGGTGCGCGACTACCTGCAGGAGGTGGTGGCGCGGGCCCGGCACGACGGCTACACGGAGACGATCCTCGGTCGCCGTCGCTACCTGCCCGACCTGGTCAGCGACAACCGGCAGCGGCGGGAGATGGCCGAGCGGATGGCGCTCAACGCCCCGATCCAGGGCTCCGCCGCCGACATCATCAAGGTCGCGATGCTGCACGTCGACACGGCGCTGCGCGACGCGGGGCTGCGGTCCCGGATGCTGCTGCAGGTGCACGACGAGCTGGTGTTCGAGGTCGCCCCCGGCGAGCGGGAGGCCCTCGAGGACCTGGTGCGGCGGGAGATGGGTGGGGCGTACCCGCTGTCGGTGCCGTTGGAGGTGTCGGTCGGCGAGGGCCGGGACTGGAACAGCGCCGACCACTGACCGGCGGCGGTCAGCGTCCCGGCCCCCGGCGCTCCTTCGGTGGGGCGCCGTGCCGCTGCAGCGCCTTGCGGGACGGGCCGCCGGGCGGCGGCAGCGGGCCCTTGGTCGGGTCGTGGCCCCAGTTCATCAGGGAGTAACGCCACCGGGTTGCGCGGACGTCACCGCTCGGACGCTGGGCCATGTGCCGGCGGACGTAGCCGACCACCTTGCGCATGTGCCGGTAGTCGTCGTCGGTGAGGTCGGCGCGCCTGCGTCGCAGCAGGCCGATGATCCGGCGTCCGGACTCGTGGCCGACCGACTCGCCGCCCCGGGTGGACTTCCGCCAGCCGACGTGCTTCGACTCCTCGGTCTCGAGCCACTTCGACAGCTCGCCGGGCTTCATGTTCACCGCCTCGGTGAACTCCCGGTACGTCTGCTGCGGATCCTCGTCACGACGGCTCACGGCGCAGCACCTCCGGCCGGTGGGCGACGTCCCGTCCCGAGTGGTCGTTGCGGATCCGGTACTGCGGGTGCTCCGGCGAGGCGTTCACCGGGTGCCCGCGGACGTGCGTCCGGTCGATCAGCTTCTCCTTGACCACGCCGTGGGCCCGGCCGCTGTGGCTGGCCCAGGAGACGTGGTCGCCCTCGTGGAACTCCTGCTCGGCCATGCGGCCCGGTTACCCGGTCCGACCGGGTGGTAACGACCCCGGGGATCTGGGCGTCAGGTGCCCGGCTTGTCGGCGACGAAGATGGCGGTGCCGGGGAACAGCCGGCCGCGCAGCGGGCTCCACTGCCCCCAGATCCCCTCGTGCTCCGGCGGCCACTCCGGCTCCACCAGGTCCACCAGGCGGAAACCGGCGCCGACCAGCTCGCGGACCCGGTCGCCCAGCGTGCGGTGCTGCTCGACGTAGGTGGCGACGCCGTGCTCGTCCTGCTCCACGTAGGGGGAGCGGTCGAAGTACGAGTGCACCGCGACCAGGCCGGCCTCCCCGGGGTCGTCGAGGAAGATCCAGCGCATCGGGTGGGTGACCGAGAACACCCACCGCCCGCCGGGGCGCAGCACCCGGGCGACCTCCCGCATCGCGGCCGCCGAGTCGGCGACGAACGGCACCGCCCCGAACGCCGTGCACACCACGTCGAACGCGGCGTCGGCGAACGGGAGGGCGAGCGCGTCGGCCTGCACCAGCGGCACGCGTACGCCGGTGCGGTCGGCGGCGAGCGCGGCGTGCCGCAACATGCCGGCGGACAGGTCCAGTGCGACCGGCCGCGCGCCCTGCGTGGCGAGCCAGCGGGCGGCCGCGGCGGCTCCGGCGCCGAGTTCCAGGACGCGGCGTCCGGCCAGCTCCCCGAGCAGCCGCGCGTCCTTCTCGCGCAGCCCTTCCGGGCACCAGACGAAGTCCACCTCGCCCAGGAACGCCCCGTGCTCGGCCTGGTAGGCGTCGGCGTCGGCGTCCCACCAGCGGCGGTTCGCCCGGCGCGCCTCGGCGTCGCCGACGGCGCGGCGGGTCACCCGGCTGTCGTCGTCCACCCGCCTCACGCTAGGCGGCGCCCGGTCGCCGCCGCACGGCGGGGCCGCTACGGTGCTCGGTGCGACCAACGGGGCCGGTGTGACTCGTGCTACAACTGAGGCGACTTCCGGTCGAAATCTCCGCTTTCGCAGCTGACGAGGTGGCGATGAGGTGGGAGGGCTTGCACGCTGTGGTAATGCAGCGGGTAGGCTAGACGATGCGCTCGCGGATCGTGTGCCTCGGCAGGGAGCAGGTGCGCGGTCTCCGGGACCACTGGCGAAGCTTCATCATGATCTCACTTGGTGACTGTTCGGTGTACCCGGCGGCGGATCCGCTGGCGCGAACAGGTCACCGCGGCCGACGTCCGCGATGACAACCCATCCGACCGGAGCAACCGCCCACATGACGAGCAGCATCGAGGCCCCCTCGAGCGCCACCAAGGTCACCGTCGACGATCTCGGTTCCGAGGAGGCTTTCCTCGCCGCGATCGACGAGACCATCAAGTACTTCAACGACGGCGACATTGTCGAAGGCACCGTCGTCAAGGTCGATCGGGACGAGGTCCTGCTCGACATCGGCTACAAGACCGAGGGCGTCATCCCCTCTCGGGAGCTGTCGATCAAGCACGACGTGGACCCCGCCGAGGTCGTCTCGGTCGGTGACCACATCGAGGCCCTTGTCCTCCAGAAGGAGGACAAGGAGGGGCGTCTGATCCTCTCGAAGAAGCGCGCGCAGTACGAGCGCGCCTGGGGCACGATCGAGAAGATCAAGGACGAGGACGGCGTCGTCCGTGGCTCGGTCATCGAGGTGGTCAAGGGTGGCCTCATCCTCGACATCGGGCTGCGCGGCTTCCTGCCGGCCTCCCTGGTCGAGATGCGCCGCGTGCGTGACCTGCAGCCGTACGTGGGCCGTGAGCTCGAGGCCAAGATCATCGAGCTGGACAAGAACCGCAACAACGTGGTCCTGTCCCGCCGGGCCTGGCTCGAGCAGACGCAGTCCGAGGTGCGCACCGAGTTCCTCAACAAGCTCCAGAAGGGGCAGGTCCGCAAGGGCGTCGTGTCCTCGATCGTCAACTTCGGCGCGTTCGTCGACCTGGGCGGCGTGGACGGCCTGGTGCACGTCTCCGAGCTGTCCTGGAAGCACATCGACCACCCGTCCGAGGTCGTCGAGGTGGGCCAGGAGGTCGAGGTCGAGGTCCTGGACGTCGACCTGGACCGCGAGCGGGTCTCGCTGTCGCTGAAGGCGACCCAGGAGGACCCGTGGCGCCAGTTCGCCCGCACCCACGCGATCCAGCAGATCGTGCCCGGTAAGGTCACCAAGCTGGTGCCGTTCGGCGCGTTCGTCCGGGTCGACGACGGCATCGAGGGCCTGGTCCACATCTCCGAGCTGGCCGAGCGCCACGTGGAGATCCCGGAGCAGGTCGTCCAGGTCGGCTCCGAGGTCATGGTCAAGGTCATCGACATCGACCTGGAGCGCCGCCGGATCTCGCTGTCGCTGAAGCAGGCCAACGAGGGCTTCGTCGAGGGCGAGGAGCACTTCGACCCGACCCTCTACGGGATGGCCGCGACGTACGACGCCGAGGGCAACTACATCTACCCGGAGGGCTTCGACCCGGAGACGGGCGAGTGGCTCGAGGGCTACGAGAAGCAGCGCGAGACCTGGGAGCAGCAGTACGCCGAGGCCCGTCAGCGCTGGGAGGCCCACCAGAAGCAGGTGCAGACCTCCCGCGCCGCCGACGCCGAGGCCGCTGCCAACCCGGCCCCGGCCACCGGCACCACCACCACGACCAGCCCGGCTCCGAGCCGGCAGGCCGAGGAGCCGGCTGGCACCCTCGCCACCGACGAGGCGCTCGCCGCGCTGCGGGAGAAGCTCGCCGGCGGCAAGTGACCCGACGAAGTCCAGTTCGCCGCAGGGCGGCCTGGCACCGGCACTGAGGAAGGGCCCCGTCCCCGCGATCGAGAGATCGCCGGAGGCGGGGCCCTTCCGCATGCCCAACCCCCAACCCACCCCGCCCGCGATCGCGCGGTTTCGGGCGAGCCGCGAGAGCCGCGTCTCGCGGGCACAACCGCACGATCGCGGAGGTTTGGGAGAGAGGAGGGGGTGGGTCTGCGGGTTGGCGGTTGATCCGGTTGACTGGTGCGGTGCTGATGGTGGGATTGACCGGCGGGATCGGGTCCGGCAAGAGCGCGGTCTCGGCCCGGCTGGCGCAGCGGGGCGCGGTGATCGTCGACGCCGACGTGGTCGCCCGTGAGGTGGTCGCACCGGGCACGGAGGGCCTCGCCGAGGTCGTCGCCGCGTTCTCCGACCGCGTGCTCCGCCCGGACGGCGGGCTCGACCGGGCCGCGCTGGGCGCCCTGGTCTTCGCCGACGAGGCGGCCCGCCGCAGGCTGGAGGCCATCACGCATCCGCGGGTGCGGGCCCGCACCGCCGAGCTGGTGGCCGCGGCGCCCGCCGACGCGATCGTCGTCAACGACGTGCCGCTGCTGGTGGAGGTGGGGCTGGCCGCGACGTACCACCTGGTGGTCGTGGTGCAGACGGCCGTGCCGATCCGGCTGGAGCGGCTGACCCGCGACCGCGGGATGGATCCGGCCGAGGCGCGGCGGCGCATCGCCGCGCAGGCCGACGACGAGCGTCGCCGGGCGGCGGCGGACGTGGTGCTCGCCAACGACGGCACCCTCGCCGAGCTGCACGCCGCGATCGACGCCCTCTGGGCGGACCGGTTGCTGCCCTACGAGGCGAACCTCCGGCATCGGCGGGCGGTCCGGACGTCCCGGGTGGAGCTGGTCGACGCCGACCCGACGTGGCCGCAGCAGTACGCCCGGCTGGCCGCCCGGATCCGGCACGCCCTCGCCCCGGCGGACCTGCGCATCGACCACATCGGCTCGACGGCCGTCCCGGGTCTGGCCGCCAAGGACGTGATCGACATCCAGCTCACGGTGCCGCGCCTCGAGGACGCCGACGGGCCGATGGCCGAGCGCCTCGCGGCCGCCGGGTTCCCCCGGCTGCCCGGGCAGTGGTGGGACACGGCCCGGCTGCCGAGCGCGGACCGGTGGCCGAAGCGGCTGCACGGCAGCGCGGACCCGGGCCGGCCGGTGAACCTGCACATCCGTGCGGCGGGTTCGCCGGGCTGGCGGTACGCGCTGCTGATGCGTGACCACCTGCGGGCCGACCCGGACCAGCGGTCCGCGTACCTGCAGCTCAAGCGCGAGCTGGCGGGGTCCGCGCCGGACAGCGCCGCGTACCCCACCGCCAAGGACCCGTGGTTCGACGAGGAGTACCTGCGGGCGGAGGAGTGGGCCGCGCAGACCGGTTGGCGGCCCTGACCGCTCAGCGTCGGACCGGCCCGCCCGGGCCGTCCGTTCGGGGCACCGGCCCCGGTACGAGGTCCAGCTGGGCCCATGTTCCCGCCGCGGTCCGCAGCTCCACGCGGTGCGGCAACCCGGACCGGTCGAGCCAGTGGCGCACGGGGCCGTCCGGCGTGTCCATCTCCAGCACGTCGAGGTCGGTCTCGGCCAGCCGCTCACCCCGGACCCGCAGCACCGTGCCGGCCGGGGCGGTGGTCGCCGTGCGCAGGGCGGCGGCCACCAGGGCGGTGAGGCCGTCGACCGGGGCCGGCGTCCAGCCGCGGGCGGGTGCCGGCAGCGGTGGCTGTCCGGGCGGCCCGCCCTCGACGGGTGCCGACACCTCGACCTGGGTGGCGCGGGCACCGTCGTGCCGCAGCAGCGTCCGCCGTCCCGGCGTCTCGAGGCCGGTGACGGCGAGGTACGCGCTGTGCCGGCGCCAACTGATCCACCCGGCTCCGGTCAGGTTCCGGTCCGGGGCGAGGGGAGCGGTCAGCGTGACAGCGGCCCCGCCCGCCGCCCGTAGCCGGGCGGGCAGCGCGGCCAGGCGGCGCCGTTCGGCCGCGGTGAGTGCCCGTGGCGTCCCGGGCCGTCCGCCGAGTGCCTCCACCGGGCGCAGTGTGGGCCGGTCGGTCCGGTTCAGCTGCACGGCGACGGGGCCGGCGCCGGCCAGCCGGACCTCCAGCCGGTTGAGTCGGGCGTCGCGGTCCACCCACCAGCGCGCCGGCCCCGCCGCGGCCGGCGGTGCCGGCGTGCCGGAGCGGGCCGGTGGCAGTGGCGCGTCGAGGACGTCCAGCGGCCCGGCCGGCAGGTCGGTCCGCCCGGTCCAGCGGGCGGCGCCCGGGTCGGGCGGGTCGGGTCGGTCGGCGGCGAGCCCGAACAGCAGGTCGAGCAGGACCGCGAGACGCCCGCCGGCGGGCAGCGCGGCCAGGCGCCACCGGTCGGCGGGCGGTACCAGCGGCGGCGACGCCGGAGTCGGTACGGCGGCCGGGTCCGGGCGGAGCAGCGCCACCCCGGGTGTCGCCTGGAGCAGCCCCCGCTCAGCGCCGGCCCCCGGGCCGCCGACGTCCAGGTAGACCAGCGGACGGGACCAGTCGACCCAGCCGATGAGCTCGGTGCGCCCGGCCCCGGTGCCCATGGTCACGTGCACTCCGGCCCGCAGGTCCCGGTAGTTGGTGACCCGCACGGCGGCGAGCCGGGTGCGCTCGTCGACGGTGAGGGCGCGCGGCTCGGGCCGCTCGGGCGCCCAGCTCAGCCCGACGACGAGGGCTGCGGCGGAGAGCACGGCGACCGCGGCGAGCGCGCCGAGGACGGCCCGGCGGTGGCCGGTGACCACCCGGGGGAACTGTCCCGTCTGGGTGCCGGCCGGCAGCGGCCGGTGCGCGGGCGGCACCGGGATGCTGGCGGGGGCCCGGCGCCGACGGCCGATGCCGCGCGCGGCGCGTGATGGCCGGCGGAGGCCGCGTGGGGCCGTGCCGGCGACCGGCGGGACCGGCTCGGGGCGGTCCGGTTCGGGCCGGCCCGGCGCGGCCAGGTCCGGTTCGGGCGAATCCGGTTCGGGCGGGTCGGGCGCGACCAGGTCCGCCTCGGGCGGGTCGGGTGCGACCAGGTCCGCCTCGGGCGGGTCGGGTGCGACCAGGTCCGCCTCGGGCGGATCCGGCGCGACCAGGTCCGGCTCTGGCGGGTCCGGTCGGCCCGGGCCGGGACCGGTGCGCGGCCGGCGGCCGGACTCGGTGGGCGTGCGGCGGGGACGGGCGGAGGACTCCACGGATGTTGAACGGAATTCGCCCGCCGGGGGTGACGTATAGGGGCGCTCGCGGCGGCCGGTCGGCGCCCTCAGCGCGACCACGTCGGGTGCGCACGCCGATGCGGGTGCTGCGACCCCTCGTGCCGGGGGCGGCCGGCCGTCGAGGGCTGGCCACCGGCCCGGTCGGCCGCCGCGAGCGGCCTACGCGGAAAGCGTAGCCCGGCGGGATGGGGCACACAATGGGAATATCGAAGCCGATCAGGGACCGTCGGTAGTGGCGCCGGAGTGTCGGACCCCGGGCGTACCGTTGGGGTCATGGCGCTCGACATTCCGCGGCTCGACGGCCGCTTCCAGGTCGTCAGCGAGTTCCAGCCGGCCGGTGACCAGCCGGCGGCGATCGACGAGCTGGAGCGGCGGGTCCGCCGCGGCGACCGCAACACGGTGCTGCTCGGTGCGACCGGCACCGGCAAGAGCGCCACCACGGCGTGGCTGATCGAGCGGATGCAGCGCCCGACGCTCGTCCTGGCTCCCAACAAGACGCTCTGCGCCCAGCTGGCGAAGGAGTTCAGCGAGCTGCTGCCGCACAACGCGGTGGAGTACTTCGTCTCCTACTACGACTACTACCAGCCCGAGGCGTACATCCCGCAGACCGACACCTACATCGAGAAGGATTCCTCGATCAACGAGGAGGTGGAGCGGCTGCGGCACTCGGCGACGATGTCGCTGCTCACCCGGCGCGACGTGGTGGTGGTCGCGACCGTCTCGGCGATCTACGGCCTGGGCACGCCCGAGGAATACCTGGACCGCGCCGTGCGGGTGACCGTCGGCCAGGAGCTCGACCGCGACCAGCTGCTGCGCCGGCTGGTCGACATCCAGTACACGCGTAACGACATGGCCTTCCAGCGGGGCACGTTCCGGGTTCGCGGCGACACCCTGGAGATCATTCCGGCGTACGAGGAGCTGGCGGTCCGCATCGAGCTGTTCGGGGACGAGGTGGAGAAGCTCTACTACCTCAACCCGCTGACCGGCGACGTGGTCCGTGAGGTCGACCACCTGCTGATCTTCCCGGCCACGCACTACGCGGCCGGCCCGGAGCGGATGGAGCGGGCGATCCGCGACATCGAGACCGAGCTGGGCGAGCGGCTGGCCGAGCTGGAGCGGCAGGGCAAGCTGCTGGAGGCGCAGCGGCTGCGGATGCGCACGACCTACGACATCGAGATGATGCGGCAGGTCGGCTTCTGCTCCGGCATCGAGAACTACTCGATGCACATCGACGGCCGGCTGCCCGGCAGCCCGCCGCACTGCCTGCTCGACTACTTCCCGGACGACTTCCTCACCGTCGTCGACGAGTCGCACGTGACGATCCCGCAGATCGGCGGCATGTACGAGGGCGACGCCTCCCGCAAGCGGATGCTGATCGACCACGGTTTCCGCCTGCCCAGCGCCGCCGACAACCGGCCGCTGCGCTTCGACGAGTTCCTCGAGCGGGTCGGTCAGATGGTGTTCCTGTCGGCCACGCCCGGCCCGTGGGAGCTGGAGCAGGCGCAGGGCGAGTACGTGGAGCAGGTGATCCGGCCGACCGGCCTGGTCGACCCGGAGGTGGTGGTCAAGCCCACCAAGGGCCAGATCGACGACCTCATGCACGAGATCAAGCTGCGCACCGAGCGGGACGAGCGGGTGCTGGTCACCACGCTGACCAAGAAGATGGCCGAGGACCTGTCGGACTACCTCCTGGAGAACGGCATCCGCGTGCGCTACCTGCACTCCGAGGTGGACACGCTGCGCCGGGTCGAGCTGCTGCGGGAGCTCCGCAAGGGCGACTACGACGTGCTGGTCGGCATCAACCTGCTGCGTGAGGGCCTGGACCTGCCCGAGGTGTCGCTGGTCGCCATCCTCGACGCGGACAAGGAGGGCTTCCTGCGCAGCGGCCGGTCCCTGATCCAGACGATCGGCCGGGCGGCGCGCAACGTGTCCGGCCAGGTCCACATGTACGCGGACAAGATCACTCCGTCGATGGCGGAGGCGATCGAGGAGACCAACCGGCGGCGGGCCAAGCAGATCGCGCACAACGAGGCGCACGGGGTCAGCCCGGAGCCGCTGCGCAAGAAGATCCACGACATTCTCGACGACATCTATCGCGAGGCGGAGGACACCGACACCCGCATCGGCGGTGCGGTGCGGCAGCTGTCCCGGGGCAAGGCGCCGGTCAAGGAGACCCGTAGCCGGGGCCGGGCCGCCGCCGGACCGGCCCGGGAGGGGATGGCCCGCGCCGAGTTGGCCGAGCTGATCCAGGAGCTGAACGACCAGATGCTCGCGGCCGCGCGGGAGCTGCAGTTCGAGCTCGCCGCCCGGATCCGCGACGAGATCGCCGAGCTGAAGAAGGAGCTACGCGGCATGGACGCCGCCGGCGTGAAGTGACGGCATGACAGGCCTTGACGAGATGGTGGTCGGCACCCCCGGGGCGGGGCTGCGCCCGTACGTGGACCACTACCTCGGCTACCGGGAGACGGCCCGGGTCCCGCTGGTGCGCCGCCAGGCGGCCGGTGCGTTCGTCGTCCTCATCCTGGGCTGGGGCGACCCGCTGGACGTGGTCGACCCGCGCGGGCCCGACCTCGGCGCCGCCGGTGTGACGTCGTTCGTCGCCGGGCCGTACGACGGTTGGTGCACCACGTCCACGCAGGGCGTCGGGACGGGGGTGGAGCTGCTCCTCACGCCGCTCGCCGCGCGCCGGCTGCTCGGCCTGCCGCTGGGCGAGCTCACCAACCGGGCGGTCGCCGCCGATCGGCTGCCCGACCCGTGGCTGGCCCGGCTGCGCGACCGGCTCGCCGCGGAGGCCACCTGGCCCGCCCGGTTCGCGCTGCTCGACCGGGCGGTGGCCGGCCGGCTGGCGGAGGCCGCGCCGCTCGACCCCCGGCTCGGTCACGCCTGGCGGCTGCTCACCCGCACCGCGGGCCGGGTCGGCGTCGCCCAGCTCGCCGACGAGTTGGGCTGGAGCCGCCGGCACCTGGCCGTCCGCTTCCGGCAGGAGATCGGGCTGGCGCCGAAGACGGCGGCCCGGTTGCTGCGGTTCCAGCGCGCGTACGCGACCCTGTCCCGGAATGTGCTGCCCGTCCCGACGGGCGGCACCGTGCCGGTCGGGGAGTACGCCGGCTGGGCCGAGCTGGCCGTGCGCTGCGGGTACTTCGACCAGTCGCACCTGATCCGGGACTTCCGGCAGTTCGCCGGCGCCACCCCGGCCGCGCTGGCGGGATCACATTCGTCCAATCCGGCCTGATCGGCGCGCGGCAGGATCGAGGCATGCGAAGCATCTACCCGGTATTCCGTTACCCCGACGCCCGTATCGCGATCGAGTGGCTCCGCGCCGCATTCGGCTTCCAGGTCCACGCCGTGCACGACGCGCCCGACGGCAGCGTCGCGCACGCCGAACTCGTCCTCGGCGACGGCATGATCATGATCGGGGCGGGGCCCGGGCCGCGGGCCCGTCCGGCCGACGACGACTACAGCGTCTACGTGGCCGTCGACGACCTCGACGGGCATCACGAGCGGGCCCGGGCCGCCGGCGCCGAGATCGTCCGGCCCCCGTTCGACACCGACTACGGCTCGCGCGACTACGTGGCCCGCGACCTGGCCGGGCAGGTCTGGTCGTTCGGCACGTACCGGCCCTGAGGCGGCACCCGGGCCCGGCCGGCGCACGGGGATGGCCGGCGCACGGGGGTGGCCGGGGTCCCGGGACCGTCGCTTTCCGCGAGCGCTCTATTGCGCTGGGTGACCGTCCTGCGTACTCTCCCTCGGTGGGGAGGCGGGAAATGCCGTTGCCAACAAGTCCGGTCATCCGACGCGCGCGACTCGGTGCCGAGCTGCGCCAACTGCGTCGACGCGAGGCGCTCACCCTGGAGCAGGTCTGCGACCGGCTCGGCTGGGCCTCCACCTCGAAGCTGTCCCGCATCGAGCTCGGCCAGAGCCGGCCGGACCTCGCCGACGTGCTGGACCTGCTCGACGTCTACCAGGTGCCGCCGGCGCAGCGGGACGCGCTCATCGTCATCGCGCGGGACGCGGCGACCAGCCGGGGCTGGTGGCGGGCGCTGGGCGAGATGGGGGAGCGGCAGCGCACGTACGCGGAGCTGGAGGCCGGGGCGGCGAGCATCGTGGACTGGCAGCCCGCCGTCGTGCCGGGGTTGTTGCAGACCCCGGCGTACGCGCGGCTGCGGATCAGCGCGGCGCACCTGGTGGATTCCACCGTGGACGTCGAGGGCGACGTGCGCGCCCGGCTGATCCGGCACGACGTGCTGCGGCGGGAGGACCCGCCCCGGTACACGGCCGTGCTCGCGGAGGCGGTGTGCGACCCGGGCGACATGCCGCCGGACGTGTGGCGGGAGCAGCTGCGGCACCTTCTCGACCTGGCCGAGCTGGCGAACGTGACGATCCGCCTGCTCCCCCGCGACCGGGTGCCGCGCGGCGGGGTGCAGCCGCTGACGCCGTACTCCTGCTATTCCTTCCCGGACCCGGCCGACCCCCGCACCGTCATGCTGGAGGCGCTGACCACCGACGTCCGGCTGGTCGCTCCGTTGGACGTGGACCGGTACGAGCGGCTGACCGCCTGGCTGCTGGACGCCGCGCTCTCGCCGGAGGAGACGGTGGCGGCGCTCGGCGGGCGGCTCGCCGGCTGACCGGCGGCACGCCGCGCGGCCACCGGGCCCGGCGCCCCCGAGCCCGTCGGGACCGGCGGCCGGCGCGTGCGGGAGCACGATAGACGGCGGGTACGACAGCCTCAGGCCGGCACGTCGGTGAAGTGCTCGACCAGCGGCGGGTTGGCGAAGTGCGGGCCGATCAGTTCCCGCCACCGGGTGAACCGCTCGGTGGCGCGGAAGTTCTCGTCGTGCGCCTCGACCGAGTCCCACTCGACCAGCAGCACGAACCGGGTGGGGGACTCGACGCCCCGGGTCATCCGCACCGACCGGCAGCCGGGCGTGCCGGCGAGCACCGGGTGGCCCTCGGCGTACGCGGCGGCGAACGCGTCCTCGTGTCCGGGCAGTACGTCGATCAGCGCGACCTCAAGCACCATATGCGCAGCCTCCCACGGGGGCCCGGGGAGTTCGCAGCGGGGCCGGGTTCCCCGCGGGCGGGCGGAGCCGCCTGCCCGCTCCGCGAACCAGGGCTAGCCTCCTAGGACACCCTGCGTGACGTGCGGCGGGGCACTCGACCAGGGGCGTACGGCAGGAAGGGGTCGGCCGGCGTGGCGAGGGACACCAACCCCCGGGATGCGGTCAGCGGTGGTGGTGGGTGACAATGAACGGCGGAGGGGAGTATTCCCCCGCGACGGAGTCGTCAGCACGGTCGTCCACCGGCCCCCGGTGACACGACCCGGCCCCGTAGGTCACCGTCCCCGGACGGTGGTGGAAGAGACCTCCGACAGTCACCAGAGTCAGCGTCACCGGCACACCGCGCTCCGCAGGAGCGTACGGTGTGCCGGACGTTGCGTGTCTGCCGGAGGAATGAACCTTGGACGTGTCCGGACTGGTGTGGGCGGGGACCCTCGTCGCACTGACCGCGATCCTCGTCGCCGATCTGTGGATCATCGGCCGGCGTCCGCACGAGCCCAGCGTGCGCGAGTCGAGCCTCTGGGTCGGCTTCTACGTCGGGCTGGCCCTCGTCTTCGGCGCGGGCCTCTGGCTCGCCTCCGGGCCGAGCGCGGCGGGGCAGTTCTACACCGGCTGGCTCACCGAGTACAGCCTGTCGGTGGACAACCTCTTCGTCTTCGTGATCATCATGGCCCGCTTCGGCGTGCCCCGCGCCTACCAGCAGAAGGTGCTGCTCATCGGCATCGTGCTGGCGCTGGTGATGCGCGGCGGCTTCATCGCCGCCGGCGCCGCCCTGATCTCCCAGTTCTCCTGGGTCTTCTACATCTTCGGGGCGTTCCTCATCTACACGGCGGTCAACCTGGCGCGGCAGGGCGAGCCGGACGAGGACGAGTTCACCGAGAACGTGCTGATCCGGTGGAGCCGGCGGGCGCTGCCCATCTCGCGGGACTACCACGACGCGAAGTTGACCACGCACGAGAACGGCCGGCGGATGTTCACCCCGATGCTGATCGTCATGATCGCGATCGGCACGACGGATCTGATCTTCGCGCTCGACTCGATCCCGGCGATCTTCGGCATCACCCAGGAGCCGTACCTGGTGTTCACCGCGAACGTGTTCGCGCTGATGGGCCTGCGGCAGCTCTACTTCCTGCTCGGCGGCCTGCTGGAGCGGCTGATCTACCTGAGCTACGGCCTCGCCGTGGTGCTCGGCTTCATCGGTGTCAAGCTGGTGCTGGAGGCCCTGGCCGAGAACAATCTGCCGTTCGTCAACGGCGGTGAGCACGTCGCGTGGGCCCCGCACATCCCGATCTGGCTCTCGCTGACGGTCATCCTGGGCACGCTGCTGGTGGCGACCGTGGCCAGCCTGGTCAAGTCGTCCCGGGACCGCCGGCGGAGCCTGGTCAAGGCCCGCGGCTGACCGGCGCGCACGCAGCCGCGACCGCGTACCGCGGCGCCGTCCGGTGCGCCCCGCCGGCCGGTCAGACCCGGTGGGCGCCGCCGGCCGATCAGACCCGGTGGGCGCCGACCAGGGTGGCGGTGCGCTCGGCGGGCAGCCGCTCCTCGAGGACGCGGCGCTGCCGGTAGCAGGCGTGCAGCATCCGGCGGTCGTCGCCGGGGCGCGGATCCGCGGTGACGATCCCGATGTGGTGGATCCGCCGGCCGGGGCGGGCGAACAAGTAGAGGTCGCCGGGGCGTTCGGTGCCGGGCCGCAGGGGCGTGGTCGCGCCCGCCTGGTCGTCGGCGTCGCGGGGCAGCCGTACGCCGAAGCGTCGCCAGGCCAGGTGCACCAGCCCGGAGCAGTCGATGCCGTAGGTGGAGACGCCGCCCCAGACGTATCCGACGTCCAGCAGCCGGCGGGCGACGCCGAGCACCTGCTCGGCGGTCGGGGCCGCGTCCGGCAGGGCGGCGGTGTGCGCGGCGGGCAGCCACAGCGGCGCCTCCTGGCCGGGGGCGTGCACCGGGCGCCATCCGTCCACGGCCGCGCCGGCGGCGGCCAGCCGGGTGCCCAGTACGACGCCGGGCAGCCGTACCGGGCCGTCCGGGGTGGCGTGCAGCGCGGTGACGGCGGCGTCCACGACGACCGGGTCGCCGTCGGGGTGGGCGGTCACCGGGGCCAGCTGGGCGGCCGGGAGCCAGCCGGGGTAGCCCTGCGGGTCCAGCTTCGCGGCCGGCTGCTCGACGGCGATCACGTGGGCCCAGCCGTCGGCGCGCAGCTCGGTGACGAGCACCCGCTCGCCGAGCAGCAGCTGGCTCAGGACGCAGTCGCCGACCTGCTGGTCGGAGTCCAGGGCGGCGATCCAGGCGGGTAGGTCGACCTGTGCGGCGAGGACGGGACGGTCGACCGGGCGTACCGCCTCCGGCGCTGTCCACAGGGTGGCCACGCCGACCCCGACGACTGCCTCGCGGCCTGGTTGCAGCTCCACGGTCCACCCCCCGCTCACCCGTGCGCTGCCGCGAACCCTATGAAACTTTCCGCCGGAGATCAAACATTTGGCTGAATCTTTACTTCATTCACGGAGTCGATGCCCAGGCCGGGAGCGTCCGGCAGGACGACGGAGGCCCCGTCGTACACCGGGCCGCCCCGCACCGGCGACCAGGCCAGCCACCAGGCGGCGTCCAGATCCGACACCGCGCTGGTGCCGTACGCGGCGACCAGGCTGGCCGCCGCGCCGATGCCGACCTGGCTCTCCATCATCGAGCCGACCACCGTGCCCAGGCCGTGCGCGACGGCCAGGTCGAGCAGGGTACGCGCGGGGTGCAGCCCGCCGCACTTGGCGAGCTTGACGTTGACCAGGTCGGCGGCGCGGCGGCGGATCACCTCCACCAGGTCACGGGCGCCGAAGACCGCCTCGTCGGCGAGGATCGGGGTGCTCACCCGGTCGCTCACCCAGGCCAGCCCGTCCAGGTCCCACCGGGGCACCGGCTGCTCCACCAGTTCGACGTCCAGTCCGGCGTCCTCGATGCCCCGGATGACCCGGACCGCCTCCCGGGGCGTCCAGCCCTGGTTGGCGTCGAGTCGGATGCGGAGCCGGTTGCCGACCGCCGAGCGGACCGCGCGGACCCGGTCGAGGTCCCCGGCGGCGTCCGTACCCACCTTGAGCTTCAGCACGTGGAAGCCCTCCGCCCGCCGGGCCCGGGCGGCGGCCGCCAGGTCCACCGCGTCGCCGGCGGCGAGCGTGACGTCCGTCGGGACGCGGTGGGCGGTGCCCCCGAGCAGCCGCACCAGCGGTACGCCGAGCCGCCGGGCGGCCAGGTCGTGCAGGGCGACGTCGACGGCGGCCTTGGCGGCGTCGTTCCCGGCCACCGCCTTCTGCACCTCGGTGCAGCGCGCCACCAGGTCGTCCGGGTCGCGGCCGGTGAGCAGCGGGCCGAGCACCTCGCGGACGCACGCCTCCGAGCCGGCGACGGACGCGCCGGTCACCTGCCACACCTGCGGCGCCTCCCCGAACCCGCGCCGCCCGTCGGCGTCGACGACCTCGGCCACGAGGGTGTCCACGGTGGTCGTCCGGCGCAGCGCGGTCACGAACGGGGTGTGCAGCGGCGCGGAGAGCCGGTGGGTGCGTACCGCGGTGATCGTCATGTCGGGCACCCTATAAGGAGACCGGGGGACGATGGGGAGGCTGCATGTCCGAGCGACAGTGGGAGCTGGTGGGCGCGCCGAACGCGCGCGAGCTGGGTGGTCTGGTCGGCGCGGACGGGCGGCGGATCCGCCCGGGTGTGCTCATCCGTACCCCGGCCCTCGGCCGGCTGACCGACGAGGATCTGCCGGTGCTGGCGAAGCTCGGGCCGGCTTGCGTGGTCGACCTGCGGGACGCCGCGGAGCAGGCGGTCGCCCCGCCGGACCGGCTGCCGGGGGAGCCGCGGGTGGTGCACCTGCCGGTGCACGACGCCGCCCACCCGGTGTTCACGTACGTGTCGGCGGTGCTGCTCGGCCACGACCTGACCGCGTACGACGAGCTGGCGGAGGAGGGCACCCCGGCGGCGATGGCGGCCATCTACCGCTGGTTCGTGACCGGCGAGTCGGCGCGGGCCGGGTTCGCTGCGGCGGTGCGGCTGGCGGCGGAGGCGGAGAACCTCCCGCTGGTCTACCACTGCTCGGCCGGCAAGGACCGGACCGGCTGGCTGACGGTGGTGCTGCTGCACGCCCTCGGGGTCGACGAGGCGGCGATCCGGGCCGACTACCTGGCCAACAACGCGCTCAGCGAGAGCCTGCGGGAGGTGCTGCTGGCCGCGATGCGCCGGCGGAACCCGGAGGTGGACGTCGACGCGATCCGGCCGGTGCTGGAGGTACGCGACGAGTACCTCGACGCCGGGTACGCCGAGGTGCGGCGGGTGCACGGCTCGTTCGGGGCGTACCTGTGCGACGGGCTGGGGGTCGACCGGTCGACGATCACGGCGTTGCGGGCGCGGCTGCTGGAGTGAGCACCGTGGGCGCGGGCCGGCGGGCGGCCCAGCCGGTGACGATGAGGGCCTGGCCGGCGGCGTAGGTCGCCATCACCCAGATCGGCGGGCCGGGCAGGGTGCCCACCCCGGCGACACCGGTGGCGATGAGCAGGTCGGAGCCGAGGAAGAGGGCGCCGCCGAGGCCGACCCGCCAGCCGTGTGCCGCGGCGGTGCTCGCCATGGTCGCGAGGGCCACCGCGTAGGCGGCCACCGGCACGGCGAGAGCGGCGTCGGTGAGCCCCGGCCACATCCAGGCGAGGGCGGTGACGGTCAGCACCGCGTACCCCAGGGGAACGGCGACCAGCGGCCGACGGCGCAGCGCGGCGGCGGCGCCGCTCCGGACGAAGGCCGCGACGTAGCACGCGTGGGCGGCGAGGAAGAGCGCCATGCCGGCGAGGAAGGCGACGTCGACGTCGTTGAGCAGCGCGACGTCGCCGCCGGTGGAGAAGGCCAGGGCGGCGAGGACCAGGCGGTCCGGACGCGCGCCGCGGTCGGCGGCGGCCCGCCAGAGGTACGCGGCGAGCAGCGGCATCAGCAGCGGCTTGGTCAGCCACAGCCCGACGACGCTGCCGGTGGCGTTGGCAACCAGGTTCGCGGCGGTCACGACGGCGAACGCGGCCAGCAGGGCCCGGCTGGACGGCATGAGCGGCTCCTCGGGGCGGGTGGCAGCAGCGTAGGCGGCCCCGGGACACCCCGGCCAGCGCCCCTCTCCGCGATCTTGCACTCTTGGCCCGGACATATGCCGCACAAGTCGCGAGTCACGGGCCGAAACTGCAAGATCGCGGGGGTTGGGCGGGGTCAGGTCAGGGTGTGGCGGGCGGTCCAGGCCGCGCGGGAGATGTCGGCGATCAGGTGGCAGGCGTCGTCGTCGGCGTCGCCGCTCGGGCCGCCGTCGGCGAGGTCGGTGGTGGTGCAGACGGCGATCACGTACGGCGGCGCGTCGTCGGGGTAGACGACGCCGGCGCCGTGGCGGACGCCGCGGACCCAGCCGTTCTTGTGCGCGACGCGGGTGCCGTCGGGCAGGCCGGCGGCGAGGTCCTCGCGGTGCTCCTGCGCGGCGAGGGTGTCGAGCATGGCGGCGCAGCTGGGCGGCGTGGCCAGCGGGCCGGGCCGGTCGGCGCCGAAGGCCAGGGCGCCGAGCAGGGCGGCGAGGTCGGCGGCGGTGACCAGGTTGGTGATGCCCGCGTCACGGGCGGCGAAGTCCTCGATGCCGCGGCCGGTGACGCTGTGCCGGGCTCCGGCGCGGGCCCACACGTCGGCCAGGGCGGGCCGGCCGACGTGACCGATGACCAGGTTGGTGGCGAGGTTGCTGGAGCGGACGATCATCCGTTGGGCGAGCCAGCGCAGCGGGGCGCTGCCACCGACCCGGTCCCAGACGGCGTCGTCGTTGTCGTAGTGGCGGGCGCAGGAGAACCGGGGCGCGCCGGGAAGGGCGGAGTCGAACTCGTTGCGGACCGGCACCTGGCCGTCCAGGTCCAGGCGGCCGGCCTCGGCCGCGCGGTGCAGCGCCACCAGGACGGCCACCTTCATCGTGCTGGCCGCGTAGTGGGTGGCGTCCGGGTGCCGGGTCCAGGTGGGAGCGGCGTCGAGGCGTCCCACGTACGCCGACACCGTGCCGGGCACGCGGTCGAGGCGCGCGTCGAGATCGTCGAAGATCACTCGCCGAGGGTAGCCGGTGCGGCCGGGCCCCTTCCGGACGCCTCGCGCGCGGGAGGGGCCCCGTCCCGACACGCGGGCGGGGCCCCGTCCCGACGCTCAGCCGGCGTGCTTGCGCCGGGCGGCGGTGCGGGCCCGCTGCGTCTGGTCGAGCACCACCTTGCGGATGCGGACCGCGACCGGGGTCACCTCGACGCACTCGTCCTCGCGGCAGAACTCCAGGGCCTGCTCCAGGGACAGCTTGCGCGGCGGGATCAGCTTCTCCGTCTCCTCCGCGGTGGAGGAGCGCATGTTGGTGAGCTTCTTCTCCTTGGTGATGTTGACGTCCATGTCGTCGGAGCGGGAGTTCTCCCCGACGATCATGCCCTCGTACACCTCGGTGCCCGGCTCGACGAAGAGCGTGCCGCGTTCCTGGAGGTTCATCATGGCGAAGGCGGTCGCGGCGCCGGCGCGGTCGGCGACCAGCGAGCCGTTGTTGCGGGTCCGCAGCTCACCGAACCACGGCTCGTACGACTCGAAGACGTGGTGCAGGATGCCGGTGCCCCGCGTCTCGGTGAGGAACTCGGTGCGGAAGCCGATCAGGCCGCGCGCCGGTACCAGCCACTCCATGCGGATCCAGCCGGTGCCGTGGTTGACCAGCTGCTCCATGCGGCCCTTGCGGGTGGCCAGCAGCTGGGTGATCGCGCCCAGGTACTCCTCGGGGGCGTCGATGGTCAGCCGCTCGACCGGCTCGCAGGTCTTCCCGTCGATCTCCCTGGTGACCACCTGCGGCTTGCCGACGGTCAGCTCGTACGACTCGCGGCGCATCTGCTCGACCAGGATCGCCAGGGCCAGCTCGCCGCGGCCCTGCACCTCCCAGGCGTCGGGTCGCTCGGTGGGCAGCACCCGCAGCGACACGTTGCCGATCAGCTCCTTGTCGAGGCGGTCCTTGACCATCCGGGCGGTGACCTTGGCGCCCTTGACCCGGCCGACCAGCGGCGAGGTGTTGGTGCCGATGGTCATCGAGATGGCCGGCTCGTCGACGGTGATCAGCGGCAGCGGCCGCGGGTCCTCGGCGTCGGCGAGCGTCTCGCCGATCATGATCTCCGGGATGCCGGCGACGGCGATGATGTCGCCCGGCCCGGCGGAGTCGGCCGGCTTGCGCTCCAGCCCCTCGGTCATCAGCAGCTCGGAGATGCGGACCCGCTGGGTGCTGCCGTCGGTGCGGCACCAGGCAACGGTCTGGCCCTTGGCGATGGTGCCCTGACGCACCCGGCACAGGGCGAGCCGGCCGAGGAACGGCGAGGCGTCCAGGTTGGTGACGTGCGCCTGCAGCGGGGCCGTCTCGTCGTAGGTGGGCGGCGGGATCGTGTCGAGCAGGGTGCGGAACAGCGGCTCGAGGCTGTGGCTGTCCTGGGGTACGGAGCCGTCGGCGGGCTGGGTCAGCGAGGCGATGCCGTCGCGGGCGCAGGCGTAGACGATCGGGAAGTCGATCTGCTCCTCGTCGGCGTCCAGGTCGAGGAAGAGCTCGTACGCCTCGTCCACGACCTCCTTGATCCGGGCGTCCGGGCGGTCCACTTTGTTGATCACCAGGATGATCGGCATCCGCGCCTGGAGGGCCTTGCGGAGCACGAACCGGGTCTGCGGCAGCGGGCCCTCGCTGGCGTCGACCAGCAGCAGCACCCCGTCGACCATGGTCAGGCCGCGCTCCACCTCACCGCCGAAGTCGGCGTGCCCCGGAGTGTCGATGATGTTGATGGTGACCGGGTCGGAGCCGTCGGCCGGCAGGTACCGCACGCCGGTGTTCTTGGCGAGAATGGTGATGCCCTTCTCGCGTTCGAGGTCCATCGAGTCCATCACCCGTTCGGTCACCTCGCCCCGGGCGCCGTAGGCGCCGGCCTGCCGCAACATGGCGTCGACCAGGGTGGTCTTGCCGTGGTCGACGTGAGCGATGATGGCGACGTTGCGGAGGTCGGTGCGAAGCTGCATACCCTCCATACTCTCCTGTCTGCGGTCGCCCAGGACGCGTCGGGGTCAACCCCCAGATGGCCCGGGTCTCTGGCGAAACTCCTGTCCCAGCCGTTCGATCGGCTGGCATGCTGACCCTCGTGTTCATGGGGGCCACGTGCACGACCTGCTGACCGCGCTGCAGGGTCTGCCGCCCCTGCTCATCTACCTGGTCGCCGCCCTGATCGTGATGGCGGAGACCGCCGTGATCTTCGGACTGCTGGTGCCGGGCGAGGCGACCTTGCTGCTGGTCGGCTTTCTAGCGTACGCGGGGACGTTACGGCTCGGCCCGGCGCTACTGGTGATGGTGGTCGCAGCGGTGATCGGGGACACACTCGCCTTCCGCGCGGGTCGGCGGTACGGGCCGCGGCTGCGGGCCAGCCGGTTCGGGGCCCGGGTCGGGCCGCACCGGTGGCGGCGGGCCGACGCGATGCTCGGCAAGGTGGGCGGCCGGGGGGTGTTCACCGCCCGGTGGGTGGCCTTCGCCCGCACCCTGGTGCCCCGGCTGGCCGGGGCCGCCGAGATGCCGTACCGGCGGTTCGCGGTGTGGAACCTCGGCGGCGTGGTGACCTGGGTGGGCGGTTCGGTGGTCGCCGGCAACCTGGCCGGTGAGTCGTACGAGACGGTGTCGCAGTTGCTCGGCCGGGCCACCGGCGCGGTGCTGGTGCTGCTCGGGTCAGTGGTGGCGGTGCTGCTGGCCGGGCGCTGGCTGGGCCGCAACCCGGACCCGGTGCGGGCGCTGCTGGCCCGGGCCGGCGCGCTGCCGCCGGTGCGCTGGCTCACCGGTCGGTACGGGGTGCTGTTCTTCCTGCTCGCCATGCACATCGGGCCGGGCTGGACGCTGCTGCTGAACCTGGCCGCCGGTCTGCTGCTGCTGTTCGTGGCCGGGCTCGCCGTCGCCTGGGCGCTCGGCCTGGTGATCCGGCACAGCGGGCTGTCGGCCGTTGACGGTGCGATCGCCGACTGGTTCGCCGCCCGCCGTACGCCGGAGGCCGTCGACGTGACCCTGGCGGTGGTCTCGATGGTGCGCGGGCCGGTGCTGATCCTGGTGGTGGCGCTGGTGGCCGCGGTGGTCGCGTGGCGGCAGCGGCCCTGGCAGGCCGATCTGCTCAGCGTCCTGGGCACCGCCGGGGCGTTCGTGCCGCTGGTGGTGCTGGCCATCGCGGCCGACGTGGCCCGGCCCGACCAGTCCGGTCCGCCGGTGTGGTTCCCGACGCAGACCGCCGTGGTCACCGCGAGTCTGTGCACCCTCGCGTGGCTGCTCTCCCGGGGCGCGCGCTGGCCGGTCGCGGTGGCGGCGTGGACGGTCGCCGCCGCCGGTGCCGTCGGTCTCGGCGGCGCCCGCCTCTACCTGGGGCTCAGCAGCGCCAGCAGCGCCCTGACCGGCGTGCTGCTCGGCGTGGCCTGGACGGCTGTGTTCATGGTGGCGTGGGTGACCCGCGACCGGGCCGTCGCCGGGGATCGGAGCGCCGGCGAGCAGAGCGCCGGGGATCGGGGCGTCGTGGCCCAGGGCGCCGGGGATCCGGCGGGGGTGGCGACCGTCGATCCGGGCCCGCGGCCCCCGCAGGGCGTCGCCGGCGGGTGACGGGGCGGCGGGCGACCGTCGGTGCCTGTTACCGTGCGGCGGGCACGGGGAGAGGGGCCGAGGTGGACAGGCGTTCGGTGCGCGCGGCGGCGCTCGCGGTCGTGCTGGTGACCGGGCTGTCCGGATGCGCGCGGGACGGTGCGGAGCCGGTCGGCGCCCCGGCCGGGGCGAGCGTGGAGACGACGGCCGAGGCGACCGCCGCGGCCGAGCCGACCGTGCCGGTTACGCCGTCGGCCCGGCAGGCGCTGGGGGCGGCGCCGCGGCCCAGCGTCTCGCCCAGTGCCCGGGCCACGCCGAAGCCGACCGGGGCCACCGCCCCGCGCCGGGTGGCGAAGCCGCCGACGGAGACGCAGGTGCCGCCGGCGCCGCCGAAGCCGTCGTCGACCGCCTGCACGCCCCGCTACGAGGGCACCCGGGCGACCCGCGCGCAGGTGAAGGCGGCGCTGGCCGACGCCGCGGCGAGGACGTACTGGCCGACGTCCGCGCCGGACATCCGGATCCCGTCGGACCTGGTGAAGGCCACGGCCTGGCAGGAGAGCGGCTGGCAGTCGGACATCATCGCCTGCGACGGCGGCATCGGGCTGATGCAGGTGATGCCGGCGACCGCCGACTGGATGAACCAGCGGTTCGGGCAGAGCTACGAGGTGCGCGACTACCGCGACAACGCGTACCTCGGCGCGAACTACCTGGCCTGGCTCACGAAGTACATCGGCGACATGTACTTCGAATCCGACTACCGGCTCGACGCCGCCCTGTGCACCACCGAGCTGAACTCGTGCCTGCTCAACGCGGTGATCGCGGCGTACAACTACGGGCATGGCGCGGTCGCCCGGGAGGGGGAGCCGCTCACCGTCCCCAACCCCCGCTACGTGCGCAACGTCCGCGCCCTGATGACCGAGTGCGTCTGCCTCACGTACTGACCGGACCGGGGTGCGGGGACCGGCCCGCCCCGGACCGCGGCTGTCGTCAGTGGTTCCCGGCCGCGGGCGCGGGATCGGCCGGGGCCGCCTCGACGGTCTGGCGGTGGACCCGGCCGGGCCACCAGAACCGGTCGCCGAGCAGGAACGCCAGCGCCGGCACCAGCACCGTACGCACGAGCAGGGTGTCGAGCAGGACGCCGATGCAGACGATGATCCCGATCTGGGTCAGCAGGATCAGCGGCAGCACGCCGAGGACGGCGAAGACGGCGGCGAGCAGCACACCGGCGCTGGTGATGACCCCGCCGGTGACCCGCACGGCGGAGAGCATCCCGTCGCGCGTGCCCGCCCGCCGGGCGTCCTCCCGGGCCCGGGTGACCAGGAAGATGTTGTAGTCCACGCCGAGGGCCACGAGGAACACGAACGCGAGCAGGATGACCCCGCTGTCCAGCGCGGGGAAGCCCAGGACGTGCTCGAAGAGCAGCCACGCCGCCCCGAGACTGGCGAAGTACGACGCGATCACCGTCAGCACCAGCAGCACCGGGGCGAGCAGGCCGCGCAGCAGCAGCACCAGGACGGCGGCGACCAGCAGCAGGATGATCGGCAGGATCAGCCGCAGGTCCTTCGCGTTCGCCTCGTCGGAGTCGTAGGTGGCGGCGACCGTGCCGCCGACCACGGCCCCGTCGAACGGGCCGACGCCGGCGACGGCGGGCGGGGCCGAGCCGGGGACCGCGGCGACCGCGTCGCGCAGCGCCTCCACCGTCCGGTCGGCGACGGCCGTGCCCGGCTCGGACTCCAGCACCACGTCGATCTGGGCGACCGTCTCGCCGGCGCTGCCCGGCCGCGCCGACGCGACACCCGGCACCGCCGCCGCGGCCTCGGTGACCGTGCCGGCCGCCGCCGGGGTGGTGAGCACGGCGATCGGCTGGGTCGCCCCGGCGGGGAACGCCCGCGCCAGGGTCTTCGCGCCGGCGACGGCCTCCGGCTCCACCCGGAACTGCTCGGTCTCGGACAGGCCGGTGCGCAGGCCCAGGCCGCCCAGGGCGAGGCCGGCCAGCAGCAGGGTCGCCAGGACCGCGACGGACGCCGGGCGGCGCACGACGGCGCCGCCGAGCCGGCCCCACAGCCGGCCCTCGCGGGCGGTGCCGCCGACGCGCGGGATGAAGGGCCAGAACAGGCCCCGGCCGAGGAGCACCAGCGCGGCGGGGAGCACGAGCAGCGCCGACAGCATCGCGAGGACGACGCCGGTGGCGCAGGCGACGGCGAGCGCCCGGTTCATCTCCTGCTCGGACAGCAACAGGGTGAGGACGCCCAGGACGACGGTGGAGCCGCTGGCGAGGATGGGCTCGGCGGTGCGGCGCAGCGCGGCGCGCATCGCCACGAAACGGTCCGCTTCGCGGCGCAGCTCCTCCCGGTAGCGGGCGATCAGCAGCAGGGCGTAGTTGGTGGCGGCGCCGAAGACGAGGACGCTGGCGATGCCGGTGACGGCCCCGGTCTGCAGGTTGATGCCGACCGCCGGGACGATCGTCTCGATGGCGCGCAGGGTCAGCTGCTCGGTCGCGGCGACGACGACCAGCGGCACGATCCACAGGAACGGGCTGCGGTAGGTGATCAGCAGCAGCAGCGCCACCACGCCGGCGGTGACCGCCAGCAGCGTGACGTCGGCGCCGTCGAAGACCTTGGTCAGGTCGGCGGTGAACGCCGGCGCGCCGGTCACCTCGACGGTGAGGCCGGGCGGCGGGTCCGCCAGGGCGGTCCGCAGCTCGGCCACGCGGTCGACGACGCGCTCCTGCCCGCCGGCGGTGGACAGCGGCACGACGACCAGGGCGACCGTTCCGTCCGGAGAGACCTGCGGCGGCGGGATCCGGCCGCCGGCCGCGAGGCGGCTCAGCTCGCCGGACCGGCCGGTGACCGCCTCCTGGTCGGCGGCGGTGAGCGACCCGCCGTCGGCGCGGCTGACGACCACGACGGCCGGCTGGACCTCGCTGGCCGGCAGTTCCTCCTGCAGCCGCTCCACCTGGGTGGACTGCCACCGCTCGGACAGCCCGGTGGACGAGACGGGTGCCGGGTTGTCGGGCCTCGGCAGCCCGAAGACGGCGGCGCCGACGACGATCGCGGCGACCACGGTGAGCCAGGCGGCCCACCGGCTCCGGGCGACGTGGGTGAACAGGGACATCGTTTCCTCACGGGCTCGACGGGGGAGAACGGCTGCGACCGCCGGAACTCGCGTACGCGAACATCCTGACTGTCGAGTATCTCGATTGCCGAGATTATCGACTGATCAGATATGCTGCAACCGCAGGCGAGGACGAGGAGAAGCGACGGGACGTGGCAGCTCACGGCATGTACCGGCGGCGCGACACCCGACGCGAGCAGCTGGCCGCGGAGATCACCAACAACCTCCGGCGGTACGCGGTCGACGCCCAGCACGTCGGCCACGCCTTCGCCAGCCTGCACGGTCTGGGGGCGACCGACCTGCAGGCCCTGATCGCGGTCATGGACGCCGAGCTGCAGGGCGACCCGATCACGCCGGGCCGCCTCGGCGAGCAGCTCAACCTCTCCTCCGGGTCGGTGACCGCCCTGGTCGATCGGCTGGAGCGCGCCGGCCACATCCGCCGCGACCGCGACGCCACCGACCGGCGCAAGATCCTGCTGCACTACGCCGACCGGGGCGCCGCCGTGGCGATGGAGTTCTTCCGGCCGCTCGGCCGCCGCACCGACGCGGTGATGGCCGAGTTCACCGACGAGGAGCTGGAGACCGTGAACCGGTTCGTCGCCGCGATGCGGGCCACCCTGCGGGAGCACCGCGACGCCGTCCGGGCCACCCGCCCCGAGCCGCGGCCCACCAACGGCTGAGCCCCACCCATGTTCGCGGCGCTGGTGACCCGGGTGGCCACGGCCGCGCTGCGCCTGCCGCCGCCGCGTACCCGACGGGTCGCCCTGACCCGTGACCTGCCGGTCCGGGTCCGCGACGGGGTCCCGCTGCGCACCGACCACCACGCGCCGGACCTGCCGGACGCGCCCACGGTGCTGATCCGCACCCCGTACGGGCGGGGTGGACCGATGCGCCTGCTCGGCCGGCTGGCCGCCGAGCGGGGCTACCACGTGGTGATCCAGTCCTGCCGGGGCACGGGCGGCTCCGGCGGCGTCTTCGACCCGCTCGTACACGAGCGCGACGACGGGCTCGACACCCTCGACTGGCTGCGCCGCCAGCCCTGGTGGAACGGCGCCTTCGGCATGTTCGGCGCCAGCTACCAGGGCTTCGTGCAGTGGGCGCTCGCCGCCGACGCCGGCGACGAACTGCGCGCGATGGTCGCCGTGGTGACCGCCTCCGGCACCCGCGACTCGACGTACGCGGGGGAGTCCTTCGCCCTGGACACCGTGCTCACCTGGGCCGAACTGCTCCAGGCGCAGACCGTGCCGTGGCTGGCCCGGCAGTGGGAGCTCAAGCGGGGCCAGCCCCGCCTCGCCGCGGCGCTCGCCCACCTGCCGCTGGCCGAGGCGGACCGGGTGGCCACCGGCGTCACCGTGCCCTTCTTCCAGGAGTGGCTGCGCCACCACACCCCCGACGCGGCGTACTGGCGCAGCCGCGTCTTCGGTGACCGGCTGGCGGAGGTCCGCGCCCCGGTAGCCATGATCAGCGGCTGGCACGACATCTTCCTGCCCGCGCAGCTGCGCGACTTCGCGGCCCTGCGCGCCGCCGGCGGCGCGCCCCGGCTCACCGTCGGGCCGTGGACGCACGGCAGCCCCGGGCTGTTCGTCGCGGCGCTGCGCAACGGGCTCGACTGGCTCGACGAGCACCTGGGCGGGCGGCCGGTCCCGCCCCGCGCCCCGGTTCGCGTGCACGTCGGGGGCGCCGGCGGTGGCTGGTGGGACCTGCCGGACTGGCCGCCGCCGTCGACGCCGACCACCTGGCGGCTGCACCCGCACGGCCGACTGGACACCGCGCCGCCGCCGGAGTCGAGCCCGGACGGGTTCTGGTACGACCCGGCCGACCCCACCCCGTCGCTGGGCGGCCCGCTGCTCGTGGCCCAACGGGCGGGGCCGGTCGACAACCGGCCGGTCGAGGCGCGCCCCGACGTGCTCACCTGGACCAGCGCCCCCCTGGCGCGGCCGGTGCACGTCGTCGGGCCGGTCCGGGCCACCGTCTTCGTCCGAAGTGACCTGCCGTACCTCGACGTCTTCGTGCGACTGTGCGACGTGGACCGCCGGGGGCGGTCCTGGAACGTGTGCGACGGACTCGTCCGGGTCGGCCCGGACACCTTCCCCGCCGACCCGACCGGCGCGGTGCGGGTGCCGGTGGAGCTGTGGCCGGCGGCGCACCGGTTCGCGGCCGGCCACCGGCTGCGGGTCCAGGTCTCCGGTGGCGCGCATCCCCGGTACGCGCGCAACCCGGGCACCGGCGAACCGCTCGGCACGGCGATCACTCTGCGTGCCGGATGGCGAGAAATCTTGCACGATCCGGCGCATCCCTCCGCCGTGGTCCTGCCCACCGTCCAGTAGGCCCCGGTCTCGCGTCCACGGTAAACAGTGCCGCTCTGAGCTGGGCGTTTGTCCTGCGGTCGGGTTATCGTGGGGCTACGCCCGGCGCCGTGCGCACCTCGGCCGGGTTCGCTCGTGAGGCCCCCACACCGCGTACGCGGTGTCACCGTCGTGCCCGGCCCCGACCATCCGGAAGGGGGACCCATGACGCGGGCTCCGGAAAACCTGCTGACCGTGCGCGGACTGCTCCTCGCCTATCTCAACGTCGACCCCGGCGCCGTACGCGACAGTGACCTCGAACCGGGCGAGGTCGGCATCGTGGGCGACGCCAACCACCGGGGCGGGTACCACTGCGGCTCCGACCGCGTGGTGGCCAACGACTACTCGGTCGTCGAATCGCCGCGGGACAGGTCGGGGTTGACCCTCGACGCGGCCGCGCTGGACGTCGGCATGTTCGAGATCCGCTCCGGCGGCCGTACCCACAACCTGCGCAGCTTCTCGGTCTGGTGCGTCGAGCAGTGCGCCGCCGGCGCAGCGGACACCCAGGACATCCGCGAGATCATCTACAGTCCGGACGGCAAGTCCGTCCGCCGGTGGGACCGGCTGCGGCGACGGACCAGCGGAGACAAGTCCCACCTCTGGCACACGCACTTCAGCTTCTTCCGCGACTCGATCAAAGCGGGCCGGGACCAGACCCCGCTGTTCCGCCGCTACCTCACCAGCATCGGACTCCTGGAGGGCGACATGCCACTCACGAAAGAAGACCTCGACAAGGTGCGATCGGCGACCGCGCGCGGCATCTACGACGCGCTGTGGGTGGCGGCCAACGGCAAGCCGTACCGCGATCTGGCCTACACCGGGCCGGGATCGATCGGCGAATCGATCAAGGCCAACCTGGCGGCCCTGGTGGTCGCGCCGATGCTGTCCGGCCTGGCCGGCGCCGACCTGGTCGACGAGCCGGCGATCATCCAGGGCGTCCTGGCCGGGCTCACCCCGGAGATGATCGCCGCGGCGATCCCGCCGACGCTCGCCCAGCAGGTGGCCGACGAGCTGGCCCGACGGCTGGCCGAATGACGGGTGGGGCGGCCGGTCACCCGACCGCCCCGGGGACCGGCACCGCGCCGGTGCGCGGCCCCGCGCGGGTCAGATCGGGCGGACGTTGTCCGCCTGCGGGCCCTTCTGGCCCTGGGTCACATCGAACTCGACCTTCTGGCCCTCGCTCAGCTCCCGGTAACCGCTCATCGAGATCGCCGAGTAGTGGACGAAGACGTCGGGACCTCCGCCGTCCTGCTCGATGAAGCCGAAGCCCTTTTCCGCGTTGAACCACTTGACGGTGCCGGTAGCCATGCATCTCTCCCTGTCCAAGCAGGCGACCGCCGACCGTGGGGGCCGATGATCGCCCGGTACCTTCCCGACAGTAACCGGCCAAACCCCAATCTGCCGGGCGAAGTGCCGCAGGCGATGGGGTGAACTCTCCGAACCGCACGGCCGAACACGGCGCGGCGACCCGCCCGGTGCGGCATGCTGGCGCCGGTGAGTGCAGCCGCGAGCGCGTTGGTGGAGCTGGAACGGGAGGTCACCCTGCCCGGCGGTGGCCTGGACCGGCTGTGCCTGGTGCCCGCCCCGTTCGTGCCCGAGGTCCGGCTGCACCTGGCCGAGGACCCGATCGTCTGGTGGGCGCGGATGGAGGCCCGGGCCGGGCACACCCTGCCGCCGCCGTACTGGGCGTCGGTCTGGGCCGGCGGGCAGGCCCTCGCCCGGCACCTGCTCGACCACCCCGACCTGGTCGCCGGCCGCCGCGTGCTCGACCTGGCCGCCGGCTCCGGGGTGGTCGCGATCGCCGCCGCGCTCGCCGGCGCGGCCCACGTCACCGCCGACGACACCGACCCGTACGCCGTCGCGGCCGTCACCGTCAACGCCCGCGTCAACGGCGTGGCGGTCGAGGCCACCGCCCAGGACCTGCTCGACACCACGCCGGCCGGAACGGACCTGCTGGTCGCCGGCGACGTGCTCTACGACCGGGCGACGGCGGCCCGGATGCTGCCCTTCCTGCTCCGCGCCGCGTCCGCCGGCGTCGAGGTACTGGTGGGCGATCCCGGCCGGGGGCACGTCCCGCCGGGGAGCCTGGCCGTCGTGGCGGACTATCCCGTGCCGACCACCGAACCGGCGCCCGACTCACCGGTACGTACGGTCCAGGTGCTGCGGCCGAGCTGACGTGTTCAGGGGCGACCCCGAGGCGGGAACCAGGGGTGGGCGGGGGATCAAACCGGATGCCCGCGTGGAGCGGCGGCAATACCGTACGTGGCATGGCGGATTGGTTGGCCCAGGTCGGAGAGCTTCCCACCACCCTGCTGATGGGGGTGCTCGGGGTGGTGATGGTCTTCGACGCCGTGCCGCTGCTGGGTGTGCTGGTCCCCGGGGACGTGGCCATCCTCGCGGCGGTGGGGGCGGGCGGGCCGAGCACCGGCCTCGCCACCATCACCGCCGTCGTCGTCGGCTGCCTGGCCGGCTGGTCGCTGAGTTTCCTGGCCGGCCGGCACTTCGGGGACCGGCTGCGGCGCAGCCGGATCGGCGGCTGGATCGGCGAGGAGCGCTGGGCGGCGGCGGAGGGGATCCTGCGCCGCGGCGGCGGGCGCATGGTGCTGGTGGCGCCGTTCCTGCCCGTGTTCAACGCGTTGCTGCCGCTGGCCGCGGGCGGGCTGCGGATGTCGTACCGGCGGTTCGTCGTCTGCGCGGCGCTCGGCGCGGCGGCCTGGTCCGGCCTCTACCTGGCGCTCGGCACGGCGTCCCGGACGGTCGCCGGCCTGCTGCCCGGAGAACCGAGCCCGATGCTGGTGACGATGGGGGCCGGCGTCGTGCTGGCGGGGTTGGTGCTGGCGGCGACGCGGCGGCGGCTGGTTTCCGCCTGATCGTGGTTGCGGGGCCGACCGTGACCGGCTCCGGGCGGTCAGGCTCGATCCCTCCGCCGGTCCCGGTCGGCCCCACCCCGACGTCGCTCGGAGTTGACCGTCGGGCGCGGCGCCGGCCGGGTGGAGCCGTCCTCGGTCGGGTGGGTCACCAGCCGCGGGCACGCCACTGGGGGAGGGCGGGGCGTTCGGCGCCCAGGGTGCTGTCCTTTCCGTGCCCGGGGTAGAACCACGTCTCGTCGGGCAGCCGGTCGAAGAGCCGGTGCTCGACGTCGTCGATGAGCTGGCCGAAGCGCTCCGGGTCCTGGTTGGTGTTGCCCACCCCGCCGGGGAAGAGGCTGTCGCCGGTGAACAGGTGCGGGATGCCGGCCGGATCGCGGTAGAGCAGGGCGATCGAGCCCGGCGTGTGCCCGCGCAGGTGGATGACCTCGAGCGCGCAGTCGCCGACCGGCACGGTGTCGCCGTCGGCGAGGGACTCGGCCTCGATCGGCAGCCCGGCCGCGTCCTCGGCGTGCACCAGCGCCCGGGCGCCGGTCTTGGCCACCACCTCCTCCAGCGCCACCCAGTGGTCCATGTGCTGGTGGGTGGTCACGACCGCGGTGAGCCCGGCGTCGCCGACCAGCTCGAGCAGCCGCGGCGCCTCGTTGGCGGCGTCGATCAGCACCTGGTCGCCGGTCGCCGTGCAGCGCAGCAGGTAGGCGTTGTTGTCCATCGGGCCCACCGACACCTTGGTGATGGTGAGCAGGTCGAGGTGGCGCACGGCCGGCGGGCCGCCGGGCGTGACGTCTCCGGTGTAGGTCATGAGATCGCCTATATCCATTCCGGTGGGGTCGGCAGGGGGCCGTCGGGGGTGACGGTGAGCACGGTGCCCGGGCTGCGGCCGATGAGCCAGGCGGCGAGTTCCGTGGCGACGCCGGTCACCGTCGGAGCCGCCGCCCGGTCGCCGATGACGAGCTCGTGCCGGCTGCCGTCGAAACGCAGCACCATCGGCGGCGCGTCGGCGCGCCCGGCCAGGCCGGTGGCGACCTCGTGCAGCAGCCGGTGGCCGAACACCTCCGGCCAGTCGGCCGGCCGGTAGCCGGCGGCCAGGTCCACGTGGTGCACCTCCAGCTCGCGCAGGCGTCCCCACACCAGCAGCGCGGCCGGCCAGGGACCGCGGCGCGTCTCGACGGTGGCGCCCCACGCCTCGACCGGCATCGCCGCGACGGCCTCGGCGAAGCGGTCCGCGGTGCGCCGCAGGTCGTCCAGCTGCGTCTCGGGTGGGCGGGACGAGCCGGCCTCGATGTCCGCGTCACGTGCGGCCGGGCTCGCGTACATCGGGATCGGCTCGCCGGTGCGCGCGGCGGTGAGCAGATTGACGAAGCCGTCCGCGTTGCGGGCGAGGTGGGCCAGCACGTGCCCCCGCGACCAGCCCGGCAGCAGGGACGGGGCGGCGAGGTCCGCGTCGTCGAACGTGGCCGCGGTGCGCAGCAGACGGGCCGTGGCGTCGTCCACCTCGCCGGTCAGCAGAAGCGGATCGGAGGTCACGTATCGACCCTAGCGCTCGGGTGCTCCCACGTCGCCGGGGAAATCGGTTTCGGTGCGCCGTTGCGGGCCCTACCGTCGGCGTCAACGCGGCGCCGCGAGGTCGGAGGAGGTGGTGAATCGTGCCGGTCGTAGCACGCGTGAGCCATCCGAACCGAAACCCTTGAGGAGCCATGACCATCGACCTGACCGCCCTCGGCTGGGACGCCGACCGGGCGAACGACACACGGCGGGGCACCGACCACCGACCGGGCCGGGTGGCCCGGGTCGACCGGGGCGTGTGCACCGTCCTGGGCGCGGACGGACCCGTCCGCGCCACGCTCGGCGGGGCCGTGCTGGCCGCCGCCGCGCGTGATCTGACCTGCCTGCCCTGCGCGGGCGACTGGGTGCTGCTGGGCACCTGGCCGGACCGGAACGTCACGGTCGAGGCGGTGCTGCCCCGGCGTACCGCGCTGATCCGGCGGACCGCCGGCAAGGACGCCAGCGGCCAGGTGCTGGCCGCGAACCTCACCGCCGCGGCGGTGGTCGAGCCGGTGCACCCGGAGCCCGACGTCGGGCGGATCGAGCGCCTGCTCGCGCTCGCGCACGAGTCGGGCGCCCGCCCGCTGGTGGTGCTGACCAAGGCCGACCTGGCCCCCGATCCGGCCGCGTTGGCGCGGCAGATCGCCGCCGTGGCACCGGGAGTGCCGGTGCTGCCGGTCAGCGCCGAGCGCGGCCACGGCCTCGACCCGCTGCGCGGCGAGGTCGCGCCCGGCCGCACGCTCGGCCTGCTCGGTCCGTCCGGCGCGGGCAAGTCGAGCCTGGTGAACGCGTTGGCCGGTGCGGTGGTGATGCCGACGCAGTCGATCCGGCGGGTCGACGGCAAGGGCCGGCACACCACCACCTGGCGGGCGCTGGTGCCGGTGCCGGGCGGCGGGGCGGTCCTGGACACCCCGGGGGTACGCGCGGTGGGCCTGCTCGACGGCTCCGCCGGGCTGGACCGGGCGTTCGCGGACATCGCCGCGCTCGCCACCGGCTGCCGGTACGGCGACTGCTCGCACGACGGCGAGCCGGCCTGCGCGGTCCGGGACGCGCTGGAGTCCGGGGACCTGTCCGCCCGGCGGTGGGAGAGCTGGCGCCGGCTGCAGCGCGAGGTGGCCCACGAGACGCGGCGCCGCGACGCCCGGCTGGCGGCCGAGCGGCGGGGCGGCTGGCGCGGGACGCGCCGTCGGGCGGGCCGCCCGGCCCGGCCGCCCGCGGCGGGCGACTACTGAGCCGTTCGCGCCCCGGCCGGGCCGCCTCCCCGGTCCGGGCTGACCGGGTTGAGCTGGGGGAATGTGCGGGCGAGGAAAAGTGTCGTACCTCGGGGCTAGTCTTGCCCAGGCGCTTTTCCGCGCCCGCACAACCGCTCGGACAGGCCGTCGAGTGGACAGATCCACCTCATTCTTCTGCACCCGGGAGTACACGCACCGTGGCCGACCGACTGATCATCCGTGGCGCGCGCGAGCACAACCTGCGTGACGTCAGTCTCGACCTGCCGCGGGACTCCCTCATCGTGTTCACCGGGCTGTCCGGTTCCGGCAAGTCGAGCCTGGCCTTCGACACGATCTTCGCCGAGGGTCAGCGGCGCTACGTGGAGTCGCTCTCGTCGTACGCCCGGCAGTTCCTCGGCCAGATGGACAAGCCGGACGTGGACTTCATCGAGGGTCTCAGCCCGGCCGTGTCCATCGACCAGAAGTCGACCTCGCGCAATCCCCGGTCGACCGTGGGGACCATCACCGAGGTCTACGACTACCTGCGTCTGCTGTTCGCCCGCATCGGCGAGCCGCACTGCCCGGTCTGCGGCGAACGGATCTCCCGGCAGACCCCGCAGCAGATCGTCGACCGGGTGCTCACCATGGCCGAGGGCACCCGGTTCATGGTGCTCGCGCCGGTCGTCCGCGGCCGCAAGGGCGAGTACGTGGACCTGTTCGCCGAGCTCCAGGCGAAGGGCTACGCGCGTGCCCGGGTCGACGGAGTGGTGCACCCGCTGACCGAGCCGCCGAAGCTGAAGAAGCAGGAGAAGCACACCATCGAGGTGGTCATCGACCGGCTCACCGTCAAGCCGACGGCCAAGCAGCGGCTGACCGACTCGGTCGAGGCGGCGCTGGGGCTCTCCGGCGGCCTGGTCCTGCTCGACTTCGTCGACCTGCCGGAGGACGATCCGGACCGGGAGCGCCGCTACTCCGAGCACCTGGCCTGCCCGAACGACCACCCGCTCGCCATCGAGGACCTGGAGCCCCGGGTCTTCTCCTTCAACGCGCCCTACGGCGCCTGCCCCGAGTGCACGGGCCTGGGCACGAAGAAGGAGGTCGACCCGGAGCTGGTCATCCCCGACCCCGAGCGCACCCTGCGCGAGGGCGCGATCCAGCCCTGGTCGACCGGCCACAACCTGGAATACTTCCTGCGCCTGCTGGAGGCGCTGGGCGAGGCGGAGCACTTCGACGTCGACACCCCGTGGCGGGCGCTGCCGTCGCGGGCGCAGAAGACGATCCTGCACGGCTCCGACGACCAGGTGCACGTGCGTTACCGCAACAAGTACGGCCGCGAGCGGTCCTACTACACCGGGTTCGAGGGTGTGGTGCAGTGGATCGAGCGCCGCCACTCGGACACCGAGTCGGAGTGGTCCCGCGAGAAGTACGAGGGCTACATGCGGGACGTGCCCTGCGCGGCCTGCGGCGGCGCCCGGCTCAAGCCCGAGGTGCTCGCGGTCACCCTCGCCGGCAAGAGCATCGCCGAGGTGTGCAACCTGTCCGTCGGCGAGTGCGCGGACCTGCTGGCCGGCATCGAGCTGACCGACCGGCAGAAGCTGATCGCCGAGCGGGTCCTCAAGGAGATCAACGCCCGGCTGCGGTTCCTGCTGGACGTCGGCCTGGACTACCTCTCCCTGGACCGGCCGGCCGGCACGCTCTCCGGCGGCGAGGCGCAGCGCATCCGGCTCGCCACCCAGATCGGTTCCGGCCTGGTGGGCGTGCTCTACGTGCTCGACGAGCCGTCGATCGGCCTGCACCAGCGGGACAACCACCGTCTGATCGAGACGCTGGTCCGGCTGCGCGGCCTCGGCAACACGCTGATCGTGGTCGAGCACGACGAGGACACGATCCGCACCGCCGACTGGATCGTCGACATCGGCCCCGGCGCCGGCGAGCACGGTGGCCGGATCGTGCACAGCGGGTCGGTGCCGGCCCTGCTGGAAAATCCGGATTCGATCACCGGGGCGTACCTGTCCGGCCGCAAGGCGATCCCGACGCCCCGGCAGCGCCGCCCGCAGACGCCGGGCCGGGAGCTGACCGTGCAGGGTGCCCGCGAGCACAACCTGCGCAACCTCACCGTGAGCTTTCCGCTCGGCCAGCTGATCGCGGTCACCGGCGTCAGCGGGTCCGGCAAGTCGACCCTGGTCAACGACATCCTGTACGCCGTGCTCGCCAACCAGATCAACGGTGCCCGGCTGGTGCCCGGCCGGCACACCCGGGTCGCCGGCCTGGAGCACGTGGACAAGGTCGTCGGGGTCGACCAGTCGCCGATCGGGCGCACTCCGCGCTCGAACCCGGCCACCTACACCGGCGTCTGGGACCACATCCGCAAGCTCTTCGCCGAGACCACCGAGGCCAAGGTCCGGGGGTACGGCCCGGGCCGGTTCTCGTTCAACGTCAAGGGCGGGCGCTGCGAGGCGTGCTCCGGGGACGGCACGATCAAGATCGAGATGAACTTCCTGCCCGACGTGTACGTCCCGTGCGAGGTCTGCAAGGGCGCCCGCTACAACCGGGAGACCCTGGAGGTCCACTACAAGGGCAAGACGGTCGCCGAGGTGCTGGACATGCCGATCGAGGAGGCGGCCGAGTTCTTCTCCGCCATCCCGGCCATCCACCGGCACCTCAAGACCCTGGTCGACGTCGGTCTCGGGTACGTCCGGCTGGGCCAGCCCGCGCCCACCCTCTCCGGCGGTGAGGCGCAGCGCGTGAAGCTCGCGTCCGAGCTGCAGAAGCGCTCCACCGGGCGGACGGTCTACGTGCTCGACGAGCCGACCACCGGCCTGCACTTCGAGGACATCCGCAAGCTGCTGATGGTCCTGGAGGGGCTGGTCGACAAGGGCAACACGGTGATCACCATCGAGCACAACCTCGACGTGATCAAGACGGCCGACTGGATCATCGACATGGGGCCCGAGGGCGGTCACCGTGGCGGCACGGTGCTGGCGACCGGCACTCCGGAGGAGGTGGCCGAGGTGCCGGAGAGCCACACCGGGCAGTTCCTGCGCCACGTGCTCAAGCTCGACGGCGAGGCCAAGGGCGCGGCGGCGGCCACCTCGCGGGCGGCCAAGGCCAACGGCACGAAGGCGCGGCCGACCCGCAAGGTCCCGGCCGGCGCCCGCTGACCCGACCGGCGGGCGCACTTCGCCGGCCCTGCACGACGGCTGAGCGCCGGTCGGGGTCAACCCGCCGGCGAACGAAGCATGGCGCGTGGGCGTGCGGCGCCGGGCGGCTGTCGGCTGGCTGGGTGGGCGCCCCGGGCCAGGTCGCCGATCGGGTGAACCGTCCGGCAGAGTGGTGCGTGTATCCGGGCGATGCCGTGGATCATGACGGGCGGCGACCAGCCGAGGAGAGGGTGCGGGATGAGTGACGATCAGGTGCCGACCGGGGCCGGTACGCAGACCCGGCGCGCGCTGCTGACCGGCGCGGGCGCGGTCGGCGTGGCGGTGGCCCTGTCCGCCTGTGGCGGCGGGGACTCCGGCGACCAGGCGCCGGTCAGTCCCGGCCCGGCAGTGCCCAGCAGCGGCGACGCGGGCGGTGGCGACCGGCAGGGCGCCCAGTCCCTGGCCCGCACCAGCGACATCCCGGTCGGCGGCGGCGCCGTCTTCGCCGCCCAGGGCGTCGTGATCACCCAGCCGTCCCCCGGCCAGTTCAAGGGCTTCGACCCGATCTGCACCCACCAGGGATGCCCGGTGTCGACCGTCGACGGCGGCACGATCAACTGCACCTGCCACTTCAGCAAGTTCTCCATCGAGGACGGTTCGGTGAAGGCCGGCCCGGCCACCAAGCCGCTCGCGCCGAAGGACATCAAGGTCACCGGCGACCAGATCTCGCTGGCCTGACCACCGACCGCTCCGGCCGCCGGCACCCGCCGGCCCGCCGGGGCAGGATCGTGCTGCAACGCCGATGTAGTGGCCTCGCCGTGCGTTCGAGGCCACTACATCGGCGTTCGAGCACGATCCTGGCGGAAGTCCCGCCCGCCGGACCGCGCCGGCCGTCCGGGGGCTCAGCGGGCGTACACCGCCATCTCCCAGAGGGAGAAGCCGTACGAGGTGGCCCGGGTGAGCCCGTGCATGCGTACGTACCGGGCCGAGGTCGCGGGGAAGGCGGCCACGTCGGTGCCGCCGTCCCCGGCCGTGGCCGACCACACGGTCCGCCAGGTGGTCGCGTCGGTGGAGACCTCGATCCGGTACGACCGGGCGTACGCCGCCTCCCAGGCGAGCACCACCCGGCCGACCGGCCGGGCCGTCCCGAGGTCCACCCGGAGCCACTGGCCGTCCGACCAGGAACTCGCCCAGCGCGTGCGGTCGTCGCCGTCGACCGCCCGCCCGGGACCGTGGAACAGCTGGCTGCTGGACGCCGTGACGGTCCGGCCCGCCGCCAGGTTCGGCAGGACGTCGCCGCGTCGCGCCGGGAACGACACGACCTGCTGGTACGTGGGCCGGTTCTGCCAGGCGACCGTGGCGTGCCTGATGCCGCCCAGCGGGGACTGCACGATCGCGTCGGCGCACCACTGGTTGCCGGCGGCGCAGTGCTCGTCGCCGGGGTACACCTCGCTCGCCGGGGTGGTGCTCGCCGTCCGCAGGGTGTCGAGCAGGACCTGCCGGCAGGCGCCGAGACTCCCGTCGCCGCAGAACGCGCGGCCGGGTCCGCCACGTACCGGCTCGCCGAGGACCGCCCGCAGGTCCCGGTCGACCCAGCCCCACCAGCCGTACTGGAAGGCCGAGCCCCGGTGGGTCTGGGCGCTGTTGGCCGAGGTGGGCAGGGTGGAGACGTCCCCGGCCTGGCGGCCGGACGGCGACTCGTTGACCTGCAGGGCGTTGACCAGCGACTGGTAGAGGTCCGGGCCGAGCGGCGCCCGGAACATGGCCCGGACCAGCAGCGGCCACCAGGCGTCCAGGGTGCGGATCGCCTCGGCGTGCTGGTAGACCTTCGAACCCGGCGCGGTCTCCACGCGGAGCGACCCGGCGGCCCGCCACGCCGTCAACCGGTCGATCTCCGCGGCGAGCGCGGTGTCGGTGACGGGCTGGCTCTCCAGCACCCGGATCAGCTCGCCGAGCACCTCGGCGGCGCGCAGGTCGGTCAGGCCGGCCTTCTGCACGAGCGCGGTCAGGGATGCGCGGTCGAACTTCTGCCCGGCGGTGATCACCGCCCGTACCGGCTTGTCGAGCAGGTCGCCCCGGTGCACCGGACCGAAGCTGAAGTTGCCGTCGGCCGCGCCGAAGTCCCGGGCCTGCTTGTTGTTCCAGCTGACGTAGTAGTCCTGGTCAATCGAATGGGGGTGAGCGGACTGCGGCGCGTACGCGGCGGTGTTCGTCGTCGGGTCGTAGCCCTGCCACTCGTAGCGCTGCTCGGCCCGCATCGGCAGGTTGGGGTTGGACCCGGCGGCCCGGACCGGGTTGAGGCCGGAGTTGAAGTACGCCGACTCGGTGGAGTTGACGTAGAACCAGTTGAACGCGTACTCGATGTGGTTCGCGGCGGTCTGGAAGGCGTCGGCCGTCCCCATCTGGTCGGGGTCGTTGAACATCTGGAAGCCGATCGCCGAGTCCGCCTCGTGCCGGTAGGTGGAGCGCAGCTGCGTGAAGGCGTGCGGCCGGCCGTCGACCGTGCCGCGCCACGCCACCAGGCCGAGGTTGGTCCGCCGGGCGACCAGCTTGTACGACCCGGCGGGCGTGCCGTCGGCGACCGTCGGGCTCCACCGGTTCACCCGGGTGACCTCCTCCATCGGCAGGCAGGTGCCGCGGAACAGGTAGTGGTTGCTCGCCAGGGTCGGCGGCGCGCCGTCGGGGGAGCAGAGCGGAACCGCGTAGGTGTCGGTGATGTCGTGGGTCGAGGAGGTGGCGCTCCAGGCGTAGTCCCGCCCGCGGCCGAGCAGCACGTACAGGTTGAGCCCGGCGAACGCGGCGCCCCGGGCGCTGATGCCGGGGCCCTGCAGTTCCTGGACCATCAGCAGCTGCGGCGCGAAGTAGCCGGTCTGCGGGCCGAAGACCGCGACCGGGTGGCCGGTGGCCGAATGCGCGGCGGAGACGACGGCGGCGTTGGACATGCCCCGGTTCGCGGTGCCGATGGTGAGCCCGGACAGCGCGGCGGCCAGCTGCGAGGAACGGCTGGTGGTGGCCGTGGCGGTCGCCGAACCGGTCGCGTCGGTGACCACCGGCTCGACCCGCACCGACCCGGCGTCGGGCAGCGCCACGCTGGGGGCGTCGTCGGCGGCGTCACCGTACGGGAAGCTCTGCCCGTCGTGCAGGGTCAGCACGGTCTCCGGGTCGTTGCGGCCCCGGAACCCGTTCCAGACCCGGTCGCCCTCGACCGGCCCGTACCGGGCGCGGGCGGCGACGCGGACCAGCGCGGACTGGATCTCGGCGCCGCCCCCGCCGCCGAACAGGCCCCCGACGACCCCGGCGATGGCGATCAGGTCGCTCATCTGGAACGGCTTCGGACCGCCGGCGTTGGTGATCGCGTCGAGGTGGCCGGCGAGCACGTACTCCCCGGGACAGTTGCGGTTCGCCATGCAGGTGCCGATGTAGGCGTTGATGCCGGCGACGTACTCGCGCACGTCGGCGTAGAGCTGCTCGCCGCGCGCGCCGGCCTTGGTCCGCAGCGCCTGCACCTGCGCCTCCAGATCGGCGTCGGTGTACGGCGAGTTGCGCCAGACGCTCTGCTCGAGTGCCCGGTTGCCCGGTGCGCCGCCGGCGAACGAGGTGAGCGTGCCCCGGCCGACGTGGCGCAGCAGGTCCATGGTGAACAGCCGGTCCTCGGCGCCGGCGTAACCGGCGCCGAACATCGTGCCGCCCCGGGTGGTGCCGGTGATGTGCGGGACGCCGGTGGCGCGGTCGCGGACGATGCGTACGTCGGCGCGGGGCGAGTAGTCGCGCTCGACCTGTCCGGGCGGGACCCCGAAGGAGGCGTCGTTGAAGAAGCTGCCGATCTGGTCCTCGCGCAGGCCGGCGTAGCCGTAGACGAGGTTGGCGTACCGGCCGAGCTGGTCGGCGGAGTGCCGGGGAAGGGTGCCGAGGGCCTGGTTGCCGAGGATCTCGATCAGGGTGGCGTTGCCGTTCTGCCCGGGCGGCAGGATGTCGGAGCACTCGCCGAGACAGTGGTCGTCGGGGTGGAACGTGGTGACGGAGCCGCGCGTCGCGGTGGTCGCGGGTGCGGCGCCGGCGGTGGCGGGGGCGGCGGTCAGCAGTGCGGCGATGACGGTGAGGGTGGTCGCGGCGGCCAGCAGGCGGCGGGGACGGGTCATGGCGATCTCCCGGGGGATGGGGATCAGGACGGGCCGGGCAGCGGGACGGGTCGGCGGCGGGTCGGACCGGACAGCAGGACGCGAAGAAATTTCGGTTAACGGATGGTAACGGTCCTGGGCCGGGGATCGGAAGATGTCGATCGGGAGAATGGCGGCGTCGGTGTGACCGGGGCTGTCAGCCCCGGCGACTAGGCTCGATGGCGTGGCTGATCCCTCGACCTACCGCCCCGCTCCCGGCACGATCCCCGAGTCACCCGGGGTCTACCGGTTCCGCGACGGCACCGGCCGGGTGATCTACGTCGGCAAGGCGCGCAACCTGCGCAGCCGGCTCAACTCCTACTTCGCCGACCCGGTCAACCTGCACCAGCGCACCCGACAGATGGTGTTCACCGCCGAGTCGGTGGACTGGATCTCGGTCGCCACCGAGGTCGAGGCGCTCCAGGTGGAGTTCACCTGGATCAAGCAGTACGACCCGAGGTTCAACGTCCGCTACCGGGACGACAAGTCCTACCCGTACCTGGCGGTGACCCTCGACGAGGAGTTCCCCCGGCTGCAGGTGATGCGCGGTGCGAAGCGCAAGGGGGTGCGCTACTTCGGGCCGTACTCACACGCCTGGGCCATCCGCGAGACGCTCGACCTGCTGCTGCGGGTGTTCCCCGCGCGCACCTGCTCGGCGGGCGTGTTCAAGCGGGCCGGCCAGGTCGGGCGCCCCTGCCTGCTGGGCTACATCGGCAAGTGCTCGGCGCCCTGCGTCGGCAGCGTCTCCGCCGCGGAGCACCGGGCCATCGTCGACGGCTTCTGCGACTTCATGGCCGGCCGGACCGACACCATGGTGCGCAAGCTGGAGCGCGAGATGGCCGAGGCGAGCGCGGAGCTGGAGTTCGAGCGCGCCGCCCGGCTGCGCGACGACCTGGCCGCCCTGCGCCGGGCGATGGAGAAGCAGACCGTGGTGTTCGGCGACGGCACCGACGCCGACGTGGTCGCGTTCGCCGACGACCCCCTCGAAGCGGCCGTCCAGGTGTTCCACGTCCGCGACGGCCGGGTCCGCGGCCAGCGCGGCTGGGTCGTCGAGAAGACCGAGGAGCTGAGCACCGGTGACCTGGTCCACCACTTCTGCACCCAGGTGTACGGCGGCGAGCAGGGCGAGGCCGACGTCCCCCGGGAGCTGCTCGTGCCCGAGCTGCCCGCCGACGCCGACGCGCTCGCCGACTGGCTCTCCGGTCACCGGGGCAGCCGGGTGACCCTGCGCGTCCCGCAGCGCGGCGACAAGCGGGCCCTGCTCGAGACGGTCGAGCGCAACGCCAGGGACGCGCTCGCCCGGCACAAGCTGAAGCGGGCCGGTGACCTGACCACCCGGAGCAAGGCCCTCGACGAGATCGCCGACGCGCTCGGCATGCGCACGTCGCCGCTGCGCATCGAGTGCTTCGACATCTCCCAGATCCAGGGCACCGACGTGGTGGCGAGCATGGTCGTCTTCGAGGACGGGCTGCCCCGCAAGAGCGAGTACCGGCGGTTCATCATCCGGGGCGCCACCGACGACCTGTCGGCGATGTCCGAGGTGCTGCGCCGGCGCTTCGCCCGTTACCTCGACGCCCGGGCGGAGACCGGCGAGGCGGGCGTGGAGTCGGCCGACGACCCGGACGCCCCGGCCGGGCAGGGGGTCACCGACGAGCCGCGGGTCGGCGCCCTGGTCGACCCGACGACCGGGCGGCCGCGCAAGTTCGCGTACCCACCGCAGCTGGTGGTGGTCGACGGCGGCGCACCGCAGGTCGCGGCGGCGGCCCAGGCCCTCGCGGAGCTGGGGGTCGACGACGTGGCGCTGTGCGGGCTGGCCAAGCGGCTGGAGGAGGTGTGGCTGCCCGACGACGACTTCCCGGTCATCCTGCCGCGCGCCTCGGAGGCCCTCTACCTGCTGCAGCGGATCCGGGACGAGGCGCACCGCTTCGCCATCACGTTCCACCGGCAGCGGCGCTCCAAGCGGATGACCGAGTCGGCGCTGGACAACGTGCCCGGCCTGGGCGAGGTGCGGCGCAAGGCGCTGCTGCGGCACTTCGGCTCGCTCAAGCGGCTCTCCGCCGCGTCGGTCGAGGAGATCACCGAGGTGCCCGGTGTCGGCAGGCGCACGGCCGAGGCGATCCGCACCGCCCTCGGCGGCGGCCCGACCCCGCCGGCGGCCGACTGACCAACGGCTCAGCCGCCCGCGGCCGCTCGGCGGGACCGCCACGGTGCGCGGGCCGTCGGGTCGTCCGGGCCGCGGGACACCGCCGGTTCCCGCATCCCGAGTCGATCAACCGGGCGGCCGTCCGGGCCGGGAGGGCCGGGTGACGTTCGGGCAGCGCTGCCTGGTCACGCTGGAGCGGATCCGTCGGCGAGGACCGCGAGGACCTGCTCGCCGTACTTCGCGAGCTTCGCCTCGCCGACCCCGCTGACCCGGGACAGTTCGGCCAGGGAGGCCGGCGCGTCGGTGGCGATCTGCCGCAGCGTGGCGTCGTGGAAGATCACGTACGCCGGGACTCCCTGCTCCTTCGCCGTGGCCGCCCGCCAGGCGCGCAGTCGCTCGAAGGTGCCGGCGGCGGCCGGGGCCAGCTCGGCGACCACGGTGGCCGCGCCGCGCGGCTTCGCCGACCGGCTGGTCGGCGTGCGGGCCGGTTCCCGGCGCAGCATGACCGTGCGGCGCCGGCCGAGCACCTCGCCGCTGGTGTCGGTGAGGGCCAGGGTGCCGTAGTCGCCCTCGACCGCCAGCAGCCCCTCGGCGAGCAGTTGGCGGACCACGCCCCGCCACTCCGCCTCACTCAGCTCGGTGCCGACGCCGAACACCGTCAGCGAATCGTGGCCGTACTGCCGGATCTTCTCGGTGTCGCGGCCGAGCAGGATGTCGATGCAGTGCCCGGCACCGAAGCGCTGGTTGCGTTCCCGGTCGAGCCGGAACACCGTGGAGAGCAACTTCTGCGCGGCGATCGTGCCGTCCCAGGACTCGGGCGGCTCGAGACAGGTGTCGCAGTTGCCGCAGGCGGTGGAGGTCTCGCCGAAGTAGTCCAGCAACTGGACCCGGCGGCAGCGGACCGTCTCGCAGAGCGCGAGCATCGCGTCCAGGTGGGCGGCGAGGTTGCGCCGGTGGGCCAGGTCGCCCTCGGAGGTGTCGATCAGCCTGCGCTGCTGCACGACGTCCTGCAGCCCATACGCGAGCCAGGCCGTCGACGGCAGGCCGTCTCGGCCGGCGCGGCCGGTCTCCTGGTAGTAGCCCTCGACGGACTTGGGCAGGTCCAGATGGGCGACGAACCGCACGTCGGGCTTGTCGATGCCCATGCCGAACGCGATGGTCGCGACCATGACCAGCCCGTCCTCGCGGAGGAACCGCTGCTGGTGCGTCGCGCGGGTGGCCGCGTCCAGGCCGGCGTGGTAGGGCAGGGCGGGGATGCCGTTGTCGACCAGGAACTCCGCCGTCTTCTCCACCGAGGCGCGGGACAGGCAGTAGACGATGCCGGCGTCGCCGGGATGCTCGTCGCGCAGCAGGCCGAGCAGCTGCCGGCGCGGTTCCCGCTTCGGGACGATCCGGTACTGGATGTTGGGCCGGTCGAAGCTGGCGACGAAGTGCCGGGCCTCGGCCAGCCGCAGGCGGGTGGCGATCTCGGCGCGGGTGGCGCTGGTCGCCGTGGCGGTCAACGCGATGCGGGGGACGTCGGGCCAGCGCTCGTGCAGCATGGACAGGTTGAGGTAGTCGGGGCGGAAGTCGTGCCCCCACTGCGACACGCAGTGCGCCTCGTCGATCGCGAACAGCGCGATGCGCCCCCGCTCCAGCAACTGGAGCGTGCCCCGGCCGGCGAGCGCCTCCGGGGCCAGGTAGAGCAGGTCCAGCTCGCCGGCGAGGAACGCCGCCTCGACCTGGCGCCGGGCCGCCAGGTCCTGCGTCGAGTTGAGGAAACCGGCCCGGACGCCGACCGCGGTCAGCGCGTCGACCTGGTCCTGCATGAGCGCGATCAGCGGCGAGATCACCACCCCGACGCCGTCGCGGACCAGCGCCGGGATCTGGTAGCACAGCGACTTGCCGCCGCCGGTCGGCATGAGCACCAGCGCGTCGCCGCCGGCCACCACGTGGTCGACGACCTCCCGCTGGAAGCCCCGGAAGGCGTCGTAGCCGAACACCCGGCGGAGCACCTGCTCGGCCCGGTCGGTCCGCAGGCGGGTGGGGGAGGACATTGGGGCAGTCTACGAGCGCCGACCGACGGGCCGGGCGACGCCGCGGCGGAGCCGGACGAACCGGACGAACAGGTGTTCCCACCGTCACCCGTGGAATCCCGGGCGGGGTCGCAGCCGTTAGAGTCGCTGACTGACCATGCGCGGCCCGACCGGCCGCGGTGTGACCAGGTGGGGGTTTCAGGTGAGCGAGGCGCGGACGCCGGAGCAGGGCGTGCCGGCCGACACGGCCGAGGAGACGATGGGCCGGCCGGCGCCGGCGGAGTCGGACACCACGCTGGTCGTGGTGACCGGCCTCTCCGGTGGTGGGCGCAGCACGGTCGCCCGGGCCCTGGAGAACGTCGGCTACTACGTGGTGGACAACCTGCCGCAGGCGCTCATGCTCGACATGGCCGAGCTGGCGATGAAGGCCGGTGGGGCGGCCCGGCGCACGGCGATGGTGCTGGACGTGCGCTCGCGGGCGTTCTCCACCGACCTGGTGGGGGCGATCCACGAGCTCAAGGAGCGGGGCTTCGCGCCGCGAGTGGTCTTCGTGGACGCGGACGACGAGGTGCTGATCCGGCGCTTCGAGAGCGTCCGGCGCTCGCACCCGTTGCAGGGCGAGGGGCGCCTCGCCGACGGCATCGCCGTCGAGCGCGGGCTGCTGGAGGGTGCCCGCGACCAGGCCGACGTGATCATCGACACCAGCCACCTCAACGTCAACCAGCTGCGCCGCCGCATCGAGGAGCTGTTCGGCGGCGAGGACGCCCGCCGGCTGCGGGTCACGGTGGTGTCGTTCGGCTTCAAGTACGGCGTGCCGCCGGACGCCGACTTCGTGTGTGACGCCCGGTTCCTGCCGAACCCGTACTGGGTGCCCGAGTTGCGGGAGCACACCGGCCAGGAGGAGGCGGTCAGCTCGTACGTGCTGGGCCAGGAGGGCGCCGACGCCTTCGTGGCGACGTACGCGGACCTGATCAACGCCACCACCGCCGGCTTCGAGCGGGAGGGCAAGCGCTACCTGACCGTCGCCGTGGGCTGCACCGGCGGCAAGCACCGCAGCGTCGCCATCGCCGAGGAGCTGGCCGCGCGGCTGCGGCGGATCGGCATCGCCGCCAACGCCCAGCACCGCGACCTGGGGCGCGAGTGACGGCCACCCGGGTGGTCGCCTTCGGCGGGGGGCACGGCCTCTCCGCCGCACTGCGCGCGCTGCGCCGGTGTGCCCCCGAGCTCGACCTGGACATCACGGCCGTGGTCACCGTCGGCGACGACGGGGGTTCCAGCGGCCGGCTGCGCGCCGAGCGGGGCGGCCTGCCGCCGGGGGACCTGCGGCAGGCGCTGGTCGCGCTGGCCGGGGACCACCCGTCGACGCGGCGCAGCGCCGGGCTGTTCCAGCACCGCTTCGCGGCGGTGCCGGCACCGGCCGCGGCCGCCGGGGCCAGCGCGCCCGCCGAGGTCAGCGCGCCGATCGGGGTCAGCGCGCCCGTCGTGGCCGCCGGGCCCGGCGCGCCGGCTGCGACCGGCGGGTCAATCGTGCCGGCGGGGGACGCGACGTCGTCGGTCGCTCCGCCGCCCGGCACGGGCGCGCCGACCCGTACCGGTCGCGTCCCGGCGCCGCAGGGCGAGGGCCTGGCCGGGCACGCGGTGGGCAACCTGGTGCTCTGCGGGCTGATGGAGCTGCTCGGCGACCCGGTGGCGGCGCTGGAGCACGCCGGCGCCATGCTCGGCGCGGTCGGCCGGGTGCTGCCGATGTCGTGCGAGCCGGTGGGCATCGAGGCCCGGGTGCGCGGCGCCGATGCCGGGCGTCCGGACGAGGTCACCACGGTCACCGGCCAGCACCAGGTGGCGGTGACCACCGGGCGCGTCGAGTCGCTGCGGCTGAACCCGCACGCGCCGCGGGCCTGCCCGCAGGCGCTGGACGCCATCGGTGGCGCCGACTGGCTACTGTTCGGCCCGGGCAGCTGGTACACCAGCGTGCTGCCGCACCTGCTGGTGCCGGAGCTGGCCGCCGCGATCGTCGCGAGCCCGGCCCGCCGGCTGGTCACGCTGAACCTCGCGGCCGAGAAGGAGACGTTCGGCCTGTCGGTCGCCGACCACCTGGCTGAACTGCGGTGGTACCTCCCGGAGCTGAAGGTGGACTACGTGCTCGGTGATTCCAAGGCAGTGGGTGACCCCGAACCGGTGGAGCGTGCGGCAGAATCGCTGGGTGCCCGACTGGTCCTCGCCCCCGTCGCGGTCACCGACGGCACTCCCCGTCATGATCCGGCCGCCCTCGGCGCCGCTCTGGTGCCGGTACTGGGCGCCGCTCGTTAGACACGTACGTAATCTCCGGCGACACGCCGGAACCGGTCCGTGAGGGGACGCACAATGGCGATGACGGCGGCGGTCAAGGACGAGCTGAGCCGGGTCGACGTGCCCAAGCCCTGCTGTCGGCGGGCGGAGATGGCGGCACTGCTGCGCTTCGCCGGCGGGCTGCACATCGTCTCCGGCCGGGTGGTGGTGGAGGCCGAGCTGGACACCGGCGCGGTGGCCCGGCGGCTGCGGCGCGAGATCGCCGAGGTGTACGGCTACCCCAGCGAGATCCACGTGCTCGCCTCGGGCGGCCTGCGCAAGGGCAGCCACTTCATCGTCCGCGTGGTCAAGGACGGCGAGTCCCTCGCCCGGCAGACCGGGCTGCTCGACGTGCGCGGCCGCCCGGTGCGGGGCCTGCCGCCGCACGTCGTCGCGGCCAACGTCTGCTGCGCGGTCTCGGCGTGGCGGGGCGCGTTCATGGCGCACGGCTCGCTGACCGAGCCGGGCCGCTCCAGCGCGTTGGAGATCACCTGCCCCGGCCCGGAGTCGGCGCTCGCCCTGGTCGGCGCCGCCCGCCGGATCGGCATCACCGCCAAGAACCGCGAGGTGCGCGGTGTGGACCGGGTGGTCGTCAAGGACGGCGACGCGATCGCCGCGCTGCTCACCCGCGTCGGCGCCCACTCCAGCGTGCTGGCCTGGGAGGAGCGCCGGGTCCGGCGGGAGGTGCGCGCCACCGCCAACCGGCTGGCCAACTTCGACGACGCGAACCTGCGCCGCTCGGCGCGCGCCGCGGTGGCCGCGGCCGCCCGGGTCACCCGGGCCCTGGAGATCCTCGCCGACGACGCGCCGCACCACCTCACCTCGGCCGGCCGGCTGCGGCTGGAGCACCGGCAGGCCTCGCTGGAGGAACTCGGCGCGCTCGCCGACCCGCCGTTGACCAAGGACGCGATCGCCGGCCGGATCCGGCGGCTGCTGGCGCTCGCCGACAAGCGAGCCCGTGACCTTGGCATCCCGGATACCGAAGCGGCCGTCACGCCGGACATGCTCGTGGTCTGATAGGACGGTGGCGGGTTCACGATGCGGTCGGGATCACCACCCGCCGCAGCGCGAGCACGTGCGCTCGGATATGGTCGCTGAGTACGGCAAGGGGGCCGGCACCGGGCTCCTCGTCGTGCTCACCGCCTCGGGCGGTCAGGTCCCTTCAGACCGCGGCGGGGCGGCCGAGATGAATCGTCAACGGCCGGCTCCAACGGTCGGCGCACACCACTCCGCCGGCCCTGGGTCACCACGCCGGCGGACCAGAACGCGAGGAGATGGGACCTGTGACCATCCGGGTTGGCATCAACGGCTTCGGCCGGATCGGCCGCAACTTCTTCCGGGCAGTGCTGGCGTCCGGCGCTGACGTCGAGGTCGTGGCGGTCAACGACCTGACCGACAACGCGACGCTCGCCCACCTTGTCAAGTACGACAGCATCCTCGGTCGCCTGCCGCACGAGGTCAAGGCCACCGCGGACGAGATCACCGTGGGCGGCAAGACCATCAAGGCGTACGCCGAGAAGGACCCGGCGAAGCTGCCGTGGGGCGACCTGGGCGTCGACGTGGTGATCGAGTCGACCGGCTTCTTCACCGACGCCACCAAGGCCAAAGCGCACATCGACGGTGGGGCCAAGAAGGTCATCATCTCCGCCCCGGCGAAGAACGAGGACGTCACGGTCGTCATGGGCGTCAACGAGGACCAGTACGACCCGGCCAAGCACACGATCATCTCCAACGCCTCGTGCACCACCAACTGCCTGGCGCCGATGGCGAAGGTCCTGCACGACACGTTCGGCATCCAGCAGGGCCTGATGACCACCATCCACGCGTACACCCAGGACCAGAACCTGCAGGACGCCCCCCACAAGGACCTGCGCCGGGCCCGTGCCGCCGCGCTGAACATCGTGCCGACCTCCACCGGCGCGGCGAAGGCGATCGGCCTGGTGCTGCCGGACCTGAAGGGCAAGCTGGACGGCTACGCGCTGCGGGTGCCGATCCCGACCGGCTCGACCACCGACCTGACCGTCACCGTCGGCCGGGAGACCTCGGTGGACGAGGTCAACGCCGCGATGAAGGCCGCCGCCGACGGTCCGCTGCAGGGCATCCTGACCTACAACGAGGACCCGATCGTCTCGGCCGACATCGTGACCGACCCGGCGTCCTGCATCTTCGACGCGCCGCTGACCAAGGTGGTCGGCAACCAGGTGAAGGTCGTCGGCTGGTACGACAACGAGTGGGGCTACTCGAACCGCCTGGTGGACCTGGTCAAGCTGGTGGGTTCGTCGCTGTGAGCATCCGGACCCTCGACGACCTGCTCGCCGAGGGGGTGTCGGGTCGGCGCGTGCTGGTGCGCGCCGACCTGAACGTCCCGCTCGACAAGCAGACCGGCGACATCAGTGACGACGGTCGCATCCGCGCGGTGCTGCCGACGTTGGGCGCGCTGGTCGAGGCCGGCGCGAAGGTCGTGGTCTGCTCGCACCTGGGCCGCCCGAAGGGCAGCCCGGACCCGCAGTTCAGCCTGCGCCCGGTCGCCGGACGGCTGGGTGAGCTGCTCGGCGCCGAGGTCCGGTTCGCCGGGGACACCGTCGGCGACTCGGCGCGCTCCACCGTGGACGGGCTGGCCGACGGCCAGGTCGCGCTCCTGGAGAACCTGCGCTTCAACGCCGGCGAGACCAGCAAGGACGACGCCGAGCGGGGCGCGTTCGCCGACCAGCTCGGCGCGTTCGGCGACGCGTACGTCGACGACGCCTTCGGCGCGGTGCACCGCAAGCACGCCAGCGTGTACGACCTGCCGGCGCGGCTGCCGCACGTCGCCGGCCGGCTGCTGCTGCGCGAGGTGGAGGTGCTGTCCACGCTCACCGGTGACCCGGAGCGCCCGTACGTGGTGGTGCTCGGCGGCTCGAAGGTCTCCGACAAGCTCGCGGTCATCGAGGCGCTGCTGCCGAAGGTCGACCGGCTGCTCATCGGCGGCGGCATGTGCTTCACCTTCCTCAAGGCGCAGGGCCACGAGGTGGGCACCTCGCTGCTGGAGAAGGACATGGTCGAGACCTGCCGCAACCTGATGGAGCGGGCACCGGGCAAGATCCTGCTGCCGGTCGACGTGGTGGCCGCGGACGCGTTCGCGCCCGACGCGGCCCACGACACGGTTCCCGCCGACGGCATCCCGAGCCACCGGCTCGGTCTGGACATCGGGCCGGAGACGGTGGCCGGTTTCGCCGCCGCCCTGTCCCAGGCGAAGACCGTCTTCTGGAACGGCCCGATGGGCGTGTTCGAGATGGCGCCGTTCGCCCACGGCACCCGGGGTGTCGCCGAGGCGATCACCAAGTCCGGCGCGTTCTCCGTCGTCGGGGGCGGCGACTCCGCCGCCGCGGTGCGGACGCTCGGTCTGGACGAGTCGTCCTTCGGGCACATCTCGACCGGGGGCGGCGCCTCGCTGGAATACCTGGAGGGCAAGACCCTCCCCGGCATCGCGGCTCTGGAGAACTGAATGGCGAGCAGCACCCGCCGGCCGCTGATGGCCGGCAACTGGAAGATGAACCTCAACCACCTCGAGGCGAACCTGCTGGTGCAGAAGCTCGCCGCGAGCCTCACCGAGAAGCAGCTCACCGACGTCGAGACGGTCGTGCTGCCGCCGTACACCGCCCTGCGGACCGTGCAGACCGCCGTGGACGGCGACAAGCTGCTGATCGGCTACGGCGCGCAGGACCTGTCGCCGCACGCGTCCGGCGCGTACACCGGGGACATCTCCGGTCCGATGCTGGCGAAGCTGGGCTGCACGTACGTGGTGGTCGGCCACTCGGAGCGGCGGGCGTACCACCACGAGGACGACGCGCTCGTGGGCGCCAAGGTGCAGGCGGCCCTGACCCACGGCCTCACGCCGATCCTGTGCGTCGGGGAGGGGCTGGACGTCCGCGACCAGGGCACCCATGTGGCGCACTGCAGCGAGCAGCTCGACGGCGCCCTCAAGGGGCTCTCCGCCGAGCAGGTCACCAAGGTCGTCGTCGCGTACGAGCCGGTCTGGGCGATCGGCACCGGCAAGACGGCCACCCCGGAGGACGCCCAGGAGGTGTGCGGGGCGGTCCGTGAGCGCCTGGCGGAGAACTTCGGCCAGGACACCGCGGACCAGGTCCGGATCCTCTACGGCGGCTCGGTCAAGTCCGCGAACGTGGCGGCCATCATGGCCCAGCCGGACGTGGACGGGGCCCTCGTCGGCGGCGCCAGCCTGGACGCCGAGGAGTTCGCGAAGATCTGCCGGTTCCCGGAGCACACCGCCGGCTGATCGCTCGGTATCCTTGACCCCGCCCGTCCGCCGGTCGGTGCCACGGTGCCCGATCTGTCCGGGCGAGGATCGCAACGAGAGGACTGTCCCCAGCCATGCCGATCTGGTTCGCATACACGTTGATCGTGTTGCTGGTCATCACGAGCATCCTGCTCACCCTGCTGATCCTGCTGCACCGCGGTAAGGGCGGCGGGATGTCCAGCATGTTCGGCGGCGGGGTCAGCTCCAGCCTGGCCGGGTCGTCGGTCGCCGAGAAGAACCTGGACCGCTACACCGTGCTGGTGGGCATCGTCTGGTTCGCCTGCATCGTCGGGCTCGGGCTGTGGCTGCGACTCCAGCAGACCGGCGTCGCCTGAGCAGGCCCGCCAAGTCGTAGAATCTGCGCGCGGTCCGTCCTCGACGGGCCGCGCGCAGTCCGTTTCAAACCCGCTGCACCGCGTCGCCCGCCGCCACCCCCCTCCGACGGCGGTTCCCCTCCGACGACAGGAGCGAGCAGCCGTGCGCAACGGTAACGTCCTCCGCGGCAGCCGGGTCGGGTCCGCCCCGGCCCGCCCCACCGAACGCTACGAGCCGGTGCCGTGCCGGCCGGTCACCTACTGGTGCCGCAACGGCCACCACGTCGAGATCCGCATCGCCGCCGAGGCCCCGGTCCCCGAGCTGTGGGACTGCCCGCGCTGCGGGCAGCCCGCCGGTCGCGACCCCGGCAACCCGCCCGGCCGCGCCCGGCCCGAGCCCTACAAGTCCCACCTGGCGTACGTGAAGGAGCGGCGCACCGACGCCGAGGGCGCGGCGATCCTCGCCGAGGCCCTGGCCGCGCTGCGCCGCCGCCGCGGCCGCCCGGAGGGCTAGGAAGGGACCCTTCCACAACGCCCGGCGTTGAGCAGGGCCCCTCGTTGCCGGTCAGCGCAGGCTGCGGAAGCGGGCCGGCACGTCGGCCGCGGCGGCCCGGTCGAGCAACCAGAGGGTACGGCTCGTGCCCTGCACGCCGGCCGCCGGCAGCTGCACCGGGCCCGCCCCGGCGAGCGCCATGCCGACCGCACGGGCCTTGTCCGCGCCGCTGGCCACCAGCCACACCTCCTCGGCGGTGTTGATCGCCGGCAGGGTGAGGGTGGTGCGGACCGGCGGCGGCTTCGGGCTGCCCCGCACCGCGCTGACCGGGCGGCTCTCGTAGTGCACCGGATGCTCCGGGAAGACCGACGCCACGTGCCCGTCCTCGCCCACCCCGAGCAGCAGCACGTCGAAGTGGGGGAGCGTGGCGGTGCCCGGGCGGGCCGCCCGGGCCAGCTCGGCGGCGTACCCGGCAGCGGCCTCCTCCGGGTCGCCGGCCGGGCCGTCCGAGGCCGGCATCGGGTGCACCCGGGCCGGATCCAGCGGCACCGCGTCCAGCAGCGCCGCCCGGGCCTGCGTCTCGTTGCGCTCCGGGTCGCCGGCCGGCAGGAACCGCTCGTCACCCCACCACACGTCCACCCGGGCCCAGTCCACCGCGTCCCGGGCCGGCAGCGCCGCCACCGCCCGGTACACTGCGGCGGCGATCCGCCCGCCGGTCAGCACCACCGACGCCTGGCCGCGTTCGGCCTGCGCGTCGAGGAGCCGGACCACCAGCCGGGCCGCCACCGCCTGCGCGAGCAGGTCGGGGTCGGCGTGCACCGCGACAGCAGCCTCGCTCATGCCTGCGCGGTCCCTGCGTGCGCGGTGACCCCCGCCTCGGCCCGCTGGGCCTCCGCCGGGTCCTTCCAGACGTGCACCCGCTGGGCGGGGCGCTGCTCCAGCCCGGGCAGCCCCGCCGCGGCGCCGAGCGCCTCGGCGTACACCTGGTCGGCGTCGAGCCGGCGCAGCTCCTCGGCCAGCTCGTCGCCGAGCGGCCGGCGCACCAGCGGCAGGTGCCGGTCCTCCTGGCCGGTACGCCGGAAGACCGCCATGCTGTCGTTGCGGGTCAGCGTCAGCTCGTCGCCGTTGGCGCAGCGCAGCTGCACCTCGTGCATCCGCGGGTGCTGGTCGGTGTGCGCCCACTGCGGTTCGATGCCGAGCCGGGCGGCCAGCCAGCCGCGCATCAGCGCCGCCGTCGGGTCGCTCCGCGGCGCCACCACGGTCGCCTCGGTGACCTCCGCCGCCGTGGTGTCGAACGCGCCCGCCACCAGGGTCCGCCACAGCGTGATCCGGGTCCAGGCCAGGTCCGTGTCGCCGGGAACGTAGTCGCGGGCCCGCTGGCGCAGCGCCTCGATCGGGTCGGCGGCCTGCGCCGCGTCGGTGATGCGCCGGTCGGCCACCACGCCGAGGAAGTCGGTCGCGATCTCCGCCGGCGGCTCGCCGTGCCACCAGGTGACCACCGGCACGTCCGGCACCAGCAGCGGCAGCACCACCGACTCGGCGTGCAGGGCGAGCCGCCCGTACATCCGGGTGACCACCGCCTCGCCGGGCCCGAGCCGGCCACCCACGACGATCTCCGCGTCCAGCCGGTTGCGGTCCCGCTCCACGTCGGAGCGGACCACCACCAGCAGCCGGCACGGGTGCGCGGCGGAGGCGATCGTCACCGCCGCCTCCGCCTCCCGGACCCGCTTCTCGTCCACCACCACGATCAGGCTGAGCGCCATGCCGCTGGCCACCCCGCCGGCGCTGCGCCGCTCGGCAGCGAGTGCCTTGACCACCTCGTTGCCGGTGGTGTCCCACAGGCTGATCACAGGAGCCTCCCGGTCCGCTCGCGTCGCTCGGTTGTCACGCCCGCCGCCAGGCCCGGCCCTCGCGGGCCAGCATCTCGTCGGCCGCGCGGGGGCCCCACTCGCCGGCCCGGTACGGTTCCGGCGTCGTGCCCGCCCACGCGTGCTCCAGCGGGTCCACCACCGCCCAGCTCTGCTCGACCTCGGCGGCGTCGGGGAAGAGCGTCCGGTCGCCGATCAGCACGTCCAGCACCAGCCGCTCGTACGCCTCCGGGCTGGCCTCGGTGAACGCCTCGCCGTACTGGAAGTCCATCGCGATGTCGCGGACCTCCATCGCGGTGCCGGGCACCTTGGAGCCGAACTTGAGCACCACACCCTCGTCCGGCTGGACCCGGATGACGAGCTGGTTGTTGCCCAGCGACTCGACGTCGGTCGCGTTGAACGGCAGGTGCGGGGCCTTCTTGAACATGATGGCGACCTCGGTCACCCGGCGGGGCAGCCGCTTGCCGGCACGGATGTAGAAGGGCACCTCGGCCCAGCGGCGGTTCTGGATCCCCAGACGCACCGCCACGTACGTCTCCGTCGTGGAGTCCGGCGGGACACCCTCCTCCTCGAGGTAGCCGACCGCCCGCTGGCCGGCGACCCAACCCGGCAGGTACTGGCCGCGTACGGTGCCCTGGCTGACGTCCTTCGGCAGGGTGATCGCCTTGAGCACCTTGAGCTTCTCGGTGCGGATCTCGTCGGCGTCGAAGCTGGTCGGCTCCTCCATCGCCACCAGCGCCAGCAGCTGGAGCAGGTGGTTCTGGAGGACGTCGCGGGCCGCGCCGGCCGAGTCGTAGAAGCCGGCCCGGGTGCCGATGCCCACGTCCTCGGCCATGGTGATCTGCACCGAGTCGACGTACTTCGAGTTCCACAGCGGCTCGAAGAGGTTGTTGGCGAACCGCAGGGCGAGGATGTTCTGGACGGTCTCCTTGCCCAGGTAGTGGTCGATCCGGAAGACGTCCCGGCGGGTGAAGACGTCGTCGACCAGCTCGTTGAGCGCCTTGGCGGACGACAGGTCGTGCCCGAACGGCTTCTCCACCACCACCCGCCGCCACCCGCCGCACTTGTCGTTGTCGGCCATCCCGGTGCGGGCGAGCTGCTTGAGCACCACCGGGAACGCCGCCGGGGGGATGGAGAAGTAGAACGCGGCGTTGCCCGTGATGCCGTGCGACTGGCGCAGGTCCTGGAGCGTGGCGGCCAGGTGGTCGAAGGCGGCGTCGTCGTCGAACGATCCGCCGACGAACTTGATGTTCCCGGCCAGCCGGGCCCACACCTCCTCCCGCCAGGGGGTGCGGGAGTGCGCCTTCGCCGCCTCGTGGGCCAGCGACTCGAAGTCGCCGTCGCCCCAGTCGCGGCGGGCGAACCCGAGCACGACGAAGCCCGGTGGCAGCAGTCCCCGGTTCGCGAGGTCGTACACGGCCGGTAGCAGCTTCTTGCGGGCCAGGTCTCCGGTGACGCCGAAGATCACCAGGGCGCAGGGCTCCGGGATCCTCGGCAGCCGCCGGTCCTGCGGGTCGCGTAGCGGGTTCGTCACACCGTCTCCTCGCTCCGCCTCGTCACCTCGGTCATCGTCACGCGCGCAGTGCCCCGACCGTATCCAGCAGCTGGGCCACGCCCGCGGACCGGTCGGTCAGGTGCAGCCGCAGCACCGGGCGCTCCCGGCCGGCCAGCGCCTGCCGGTCGCCGGCGGCCTGCGCCGCCTGCAGCTCCCCGAAGGTGTACGGCTTGCCGGGCACCGGCAGATCAACGTCGACCGCACCGGTGATCTGGAGGAAGCTGCCCACCTGCGGGCCGCCCTTGTGGTACTGCCCGGTGGAGTGCAGGAACCGCGGGCCCCAGCCGAAGGTCACCGGCCGGCCGGCCGCCTCGGCCAGCGCCGGCCGCAACCGGGCCGCGTCCGCCTCGGCGAACCGGTCGAGGTACGCCATCACCGCGAGGTACCCGTCGTCGCCGAGCCCGTCGACCAGCCAGCGCAGCGCGCCCGCCAGGTCACCCGGTGCGCCCGCCGGGGCGTACACCTCGATGGCGCCCGAGGTGCTCGACGGCGCCTCGGCCGGCAGGCCGGACGCCAGGATCCGGTTGGTGTTGTCCTTGCTCTCGGTGACGTTCGGCTGGTTGAACGGGTCGATGCCGAGCACCACGCCGGCGACCGCGGTGGCGTACTCCCAGGCGAGGAACTGCGCGCCCAGCGGCCCGTTCACCGCCACGTCCGGCTCGCACCCGCCACCCGGCACGGCCCCGGGCGCCAGCGCCCCGCCGTACGTCACGGTGAGCACGTCGTCGCCGGTGGCGCCCGGGCTGGTCGGCGACTCGACGACGACCGGCAGGATGCCGACCCCCGCCTTGCCGGTCGACTCGGCGAGCAGCTGCTCGGCCCAGTCGCCCAGCCCGTCGATGCCGGTGCCGTCGGAGACCAGCGCGACCTTGTCCCGGCCCATCGTGGCCGCCGCGCCGAGGGCGGCGCCCAGCGCGAGTGCCGGATTGTCCCGCTCGCCGTTGAGCGCGGCGGCGAGCGCGTCGGCCTGGTCCAGCAGTTCGACCACCTCGACGCCGGCCAGCGCGGTCGGCACCAACCCGAACGCGGTCAGCGCGGAGAACCGGCCGCCCACGTTCGGGTCGGCCAGCACGGTGAACGCGCCCATCTCGGCGGCGGTCGCCGCCAGCGGCGAACCCGGGTCGGTGACGATCACGAAGTGCCGCCCGGCCTCCGCCTCGGACATCCCCGCGTCCAGGAACGCCTGCCAGTACGCCCGCCGGTGGCTGTCGGTCTCCACCGTCGAGCCGGACTTGCTGGCCACCACGACGACCGTACGGTCCAACCGGTCGGCGAGCGCCGCCCGGACCTGCCCCGGGTCGGTGGTGTCCAGGATGGTCAGCGGCCGGCCGAGCGTGCGGGCGATCACCTCGGGCGCCAGCGAGGAGCCGCCCATCCCGGCCAGCACGACGTGGTCCAGGTCGCCCAGCTCCGCGCGCAGCTCGGCGAGCTGGGGGAGCAGGTCCCGGCTGCGGGTGTGCGTGTCCACCCAGCCCAGCCGGATCTTCGCCTCGGCCTCCGCTTCCGGGCCCCACAGGGTCGGGTCCTTCGCGGCGAGCCGGCCCGGCACGCCGTTCGCGACGACCGCCTCCCGGGTGGAGGCGGCGGCGGCCTTGTCGACCGAGTCGGCGCCGTGGACGGTGAGCCCGGCCGCGGTGTCGGCCGGCTGCGCGAGAAGCTCGCTCATGCATTTCCTCCGGCCCGCTCGGCGGCCTTCGCGTTGCCCTTCGCGGCGTCGCCCGGGTGGCCGGTGCCGCCGGCGGCCGCGGCGAGCGACTTGCGGACGCCGTCGATCAGCTCGTTCCAGCTCACCTCGAACTTCTCCACACCCTCGCGCTCCAGGATGTCGATCACGTCGGCCATGTCGACGCCGGCCGACTCCAGGTCCGCGAAGACCTTCCGGGCCTCGTCGTAGGCCCCGGTGACGGTGTCGCCACGGGTCTCGCCGTGGTCGGCGTAGGCGTGGATCACCGCCTCCGGCATCGTGTTGACCGTGCCCGGGGCGATCAGCTCCTCGACGTAGATCACGTCCCGGTAGTCCGGGTTCTTCGTCGACGTGGAGGCCCACAGCGGCCGCTGCGGGTGCGCCCCGGCATCGGCGAGGGCCTGCCAGCGGGCGGACGAGAAGACCTCGCCGTAGCGCTCGTACGCCAGCCGGGCGTTGGCCACCGCGGCCTTGCCGCGCAGCGCCCGGGCCTGCTCCGAGCCGATCTTCTCCAGCCGCTTGTCGACCTCGGTGTCGACCCGGGAGACGAAGAACGACGCCACCGAGCCGATCTTCGACAGGTCGTGGCCGTTCGCCTTCGCCTGTTCCATGCCGGCGAGGAACGCCTCCATCACCTGTGAGTACCGGTCCAGGCCGAAGATCAGGGTGACGTTCACGCTGATCCCCTCGGCGAGGGCGGCGGTGATCGCCGGCAGGCCGGCCTCGGTGGCCGGGATCTTGATGAACAAATTCGGCCGGTCGACCAGCCACCAGAGCGCCTTGGCCTCGGCGACGGTCTTGTCCGTCTCGTACGCCAGCCGCGGGTCCACCTCCAGCGAGACCCGCCCGTCCACGCCCGCCGTCGCGTCGTACGCCGGGCGCATCACGTCGCACGCCCACCGTACGTCGTACGCGGTGAGGTTGCGGACCGCCTCCTCGACGTCCACCCCCCGGGTGGCGAGGTCGCGCAGCTGCCAGTCGTACTCGTCGGCGTCGCTCAGCGCCTTGGCGAAGATCGTCGGGTTGCTGGTCACCCCGACGAGGTGCTTCTCCCGGCGCAGCTGGTCCAGCCCGCCGGTGCTCAGCCGTACCCGCGAGAGATCATCGAGCCAGATCGCCACGCCCGCGGCGGTGAGCTCACCCAACCTGTCCGTCATGCCCGTCACGCTCCCCTCAGTTGCCGGTCGTGAAACCGGTGATGTCGCCGACCCGGGTCAGCGCCGCGTGCGCGGCGGCCACGATCCGGTCGGGGGTGAACCCGAACTGCTCAAAGAGCACCGAGTGGGGAGCGCTCGCCCCGTAGTGCTCGAGGCTGACGCACTCGCCGCAGTCGCCGACGATCGCCCGCCACGACATGGCGATCCCCGCCTCGACGCTCACCCGGGCGCGTACCCCTCTCGGGAGCACCGATTCCCGGTACGCCTCGTCCTGCTCGGCGAACCACTCCTGGCAGGGCATGGACACCACCCGGGTGGGGGTGCCGTCGGCCTCCAGCCGCTCCCGCGCGGTGAGGCAGAGCTGCACCTCCGACCCGGTGCCGATCAGGATCACCTGCGGCTTGCCGTTCGACGCCTCGGCCAGCACGTACCCGCCGCGGGCGACGCCCTCGGCGCCGGCCAGGGTCGAGCGGTCCAGGGTCGGCAGCGCCTGCCGGCTCAGCGCCAGCGCCGTCGGCCGGTCGGTGTGCTCCAGCGCCTGCCGCCAGGCCCAGGCGGTCTCGTTCGCGTCGGCGGGGCGCACCACGTCCAGGCCCGGGATCGCCCGCAGCGCGCTCAGATGCTCGACCGGCTGGTGGGTCGGGCCGTCCTCGCCGAGACCGATCGAGTCGTGCGTCCAGACGTAGACCACCGGCAGCTTCATCAGCGCCGCCAGCCGTACCGAGGGGCGCATGTAGTCGCTGAAGACGAGGAAGGTGCCGCCGTACGGGCGGGTGCCGCCGTGCAGCGCGATGCCGTTGAGGATCGCTCCCATCGCGTGCTCGCGGATGCCGAAGTGCAGCGTGCGGCCGTACTCGTGGCCCGGGAAGTCCTTGGTGGCGTGCACCGCCGGGACGAAGGACGGCTCGCCCTTCATGGTGGTGTTGTTGCTCTCGGCCAGGTCGGCCGAACCGCCCCACAGCTCCGGCAGCACCGGCGCGAGCGCCTCCAGGACCTTGCCGGACGCGGCGCGGGTGGCGATGCCCTTGGCGTCGGCCGGGAACTCCGGCAGCGCGTCCGCCCAGCCGTCCGGCAGCTTCCGCGCAGCCAGCCGGTCGTACAGGGCCTTGCGCTCGGGGTTGCCCTGCGCCCAGCCTTCGAAGGCGGCGGTCCAGGTGCGCTGCGCCGCCGCGCCGCGCTCCATCACCTGCCGGGCGTGCTTGAGCACGTCGTCGTCGACCTCGAAGGTCCCTTGCGGGTCGAAGCCGAGGATCTGCTTGGTGGCGGCCACCTCGTCGGCGCCGAGCGCGGACCCGTGGATCTTGCCGGTGTTCTGCTTGTTCGGCGCGGGCCAGCCGATGATGGTGCGCAGCGCGATGAACGACGGGCGGCCGGTCTCGGCCTTGGCGGCCAGCAGCGCCCGGTGCAGCGCCTCCACGTCCTCGTGGTAGTCGCCCTGGTCGGCGTCGCCGCGGCGCCAGTCGACGGTCTGGACGTGCCACCCGTACGCCTCGTAGCGGGCCGCGACGTCCTCGCTCTTCGCGATGCGGGTGTCGTCCTCGATCGAGATCTCGTTGTCGTCGTAGATCACGCAGAGGTTGCCCAGCTGCTGGTGACCGGCGAGGGCGCTCGCCTCGTGGCTGATGCCCTCCTCGATGTCGCCGTCCGAGGCGATGCACCAGATGTCGTGGTCGAAGACCGAGCCGCCCGGCTCGGCCTCCGGGTCGAACAGGCCGCGCTCGCGGCGGGCCGCCATCGCCATGCCGACCGCGTTGCCGAGACCCTGCCCGAGCGGGCCGGTCGTGGTCTCCACGCCCGGGGTGTGCCCGTGCTCCGGGTGGCCCGGGGTGAGCGAGCCCCACTGCCGCAGCGACTTGAGGTCCTCGAGGCTGAGCGGGTAACCGGAGAGGAACAGCTGGATGTAGAGCGTGAGGCTGGAGTGGCCGGCGGAGAGGACGAACCGGTCCCGGCCGGGCCAGGTCGGGTCGGCGGGGTTGTGCCGCATCACCCGGTTGAAGAGCAGGTACGCCGCGGGCGCGAGGCTCATCGCGGTGCCCGGGTGGCCGTTGCCGGACTTCTCGACGGCGTCCATGGCCAACACCCGGACGGTGTCGACAGCCCGGCGGTCGAGGTCGGACCAGTTCAGTGGAGGATGCTCGGATCGGTTGGCAGCCACGTTGGTTGTGCTCCTCGGCAGATGGGCGGAACCCTCACTTGCTGACCCTATCGAGCGGTCCTAAACGTCCGCCCGGGGATCTCTGCATGCCGTTCTGTACGGCTCCGGGTGGTTGGATCGTTCGATCGTGGGTGTGACGGCTCGCACCGTTACCGGGTCGCCCGGGCAGCCAAAACGACAGCGCGTAGTGTGTGGGGCGGTGTGCGGGCCCGAGCGGGCCTGACCGACACCGACCTCCCCAGCCGACGCCGGAAGGGTGGCAATCCGTGAGCATGATCACCGAGCGTCCCGTCAGGAAGACTGCGGGGCGGCCGGGGCGCACGGCGGCGACCGAGCCGGTTCCCCCCCGGCGCGACCTGCGGGCGGTGTTCGCGGCGTACCTGACGCTGACCAAGCCCCGGATCGTGGAGCTGCTGCTGGTCACGACGGTGCCGGCGATGATGCTCGCGCACGGTGGCATGCCGTCGCTGTGGCTGGTGGCCGTGGTGCTCGTCGGCGGATCGCTGGCGGCCGGCGCGGCCAGCGTCATCAACTGCTACATCGACCGGGACATCGACGAGGTGATGCGGCGGACCAAGCGCCGCCCGCTGCCGACGCACACCGTCACGCCGCGCAACGCCCTGATCTTCGGCGTGGTGCTGGCGGTGGTCGCGGTCGCCCTGATGGCCGTGTTCACCAACCTCCTGGCCGCCGGCCTCACCCTCGCCGCGATCCTCTACTACGACCTGGTGTACACGCTCTGGTTGAAGCGGACCACGACGGCGAACACGTTCTGGGGCGGGGCGTGCGGCGCCGCCCCGGTGCTGATCGGCTGGGCCGCCGTGACCGGCTCGCTCTCGCCGGCGGCCTGGGCGCTGTTCGGCGTCGTCTTCTTCTGGCAGATGCCGCACTTCTACCCGCTCGCGATGAAGTACAAGGACGACTACGCGCGGGCGGGCGTACCGATGCTGCCCGTCGTGGCGTCGACCCGGCGGGTCAACGCCGAGATCCTGATCTTCGCGTGGCTGACCGTGCTGACGTCGCTCGCGGTCTGGCCGCTCGGGATGAGCGCGGTCTACGGGCTGCCGGCCCTGGTCGTGGGGGCGGTCTTCATCCTGGAGTCGCACAAGCTGGCGCGCCGGGCGGCGCGGGGCCAGGCGGTCAAGCCGATGCGGCTGTTCCACTGGTCGACGACCTACCTGACCATCCTGTTCGCGGCGGTCGCCGTGGACGCGCTGATCTGACCGCCGCACCAGCTTTCGTCGCGATCGATGGCCTGTCCTGCTTCCGACAATGAGTCGGAGGTATTTCCCACACATCCGGCCTGACCTGGCTGTTCACGTCTGGGCAACTTTGTCCTGGCAAAATCACGAGGAAAATACGGATATAACCGGGCGAATCACCTTTGGTCTTCCTTAAACCTCAAGGTAATTGGCATCACAAAAGGTTCACGGAACTCGCCCGGCCGGGTGCAAGTCTGCTTAGGCTTCGCGTCATGGCAGATGGTTCCGATACGACGCTGACGGCTGAGCAGACCGCCACCGACCCGGCCCCGAGCGGCCTGGTCGCGGGGATCAAGTCGTTCGCCGCCGGACACGGCGGGGCGAAGGCGGTCATCGAGTACGTCGGCAAGCGCGGCGCACGCATCGTCCTCGTCGGCTCCGACGGGGCCTGGGGCGACCAGTTCGCGGACGACACCGTCGTCGCGCGGCAGGCGTGCGCCAAGGCGGGAGTCACCGTCGAGAACGCCTGGGAGCGTGAACTGATGGACCAGATGCGTCCGAGCAACGACCTCTGGCGGTCGATGGCCCGGCGTACGATGGCCCGTTGAGATATTGAGAAAACCGAATTGACCAACCACTACCAGGCGACCCGGGGGAGACCCCGGGTCGCTCTCGTCACCTGTGCCGCCCTGGCCGAGCTGGAGGACGACGACCGTCTCGTCATCGCTCCACTGGCGGCCCGGGGTGTGACCGCCGAGCCGGCCGTCTGGGACGACCCGACCGTCGACTGGGCCGCCTACGACCTCGCGGTGCTCCGCTCGCCCTGGGACTACATGCCCCGGCGGGACGAGTTCGTCGCCTGGGCCGCCGCCGTGCCCGCCCTGGCCAACCCGGCGGACCTCATCGCCTGGAACACCGACAAGCGCTACCTCGACGAGCTCTCCGCCGCCGGCGTACCCACGGTGCCCACCTCCTGGGTCGCGCCGGGCGCGGAGTGGGAGCTCCCCGCCGACCGGGGGGAGTACGTCCTCAAGCCCTCGGTCAGCGCCGGCAGCCAGGACACCGGCCGGTACGACCTGGCCGACCCCGAGCACCGGGAACTCGCCCGGGCGCACGTCCGGCGGCTCGGCGAGGCCGGCCGGGTCACCATGGTCCAGCCGTACCTCTCGGCCGTCGACACCGACGGGGAGACCGCGCTGCTGTTCCTCGCCGGCCCCGACGGGCTCGCGTTCAGCCACGCGATCCGCAAGGGCGCGATGCTGACCGGCCCCGACCTGGGCGTGGACGGCCTGTACAAGCCCGAGCGGATCACCGCCCGCACCGCCACGCCGGAGCAGCTCGCGGTGGCGGAGAAGACGCTCGCGGCCGTGCCGGGCGGGCCGGACCGCCTGCTCTACGCCCGGGTCGACCTGATCCCGGGCGCGGACGGCGCGCCGGTCCTGGTCGAGCTGGAGCTGACCGAGCCGTCGCTGTTCCTGGGGTACGCCGACGGCGCTCCCGACCGCCTGGCCGAAGCGATCCGCACGCACCTCACCTGAAAGGTGCCGGACGTCGGTGCCCGCGCAAGCTCGTACGCGGGTGCTGACGCGCGTGGGGCTGCGACGGGTGTCGAGTCGCGTGGGGGCCGCGAGAACCGTGTGCCGACGCGCGTGGGGCTCGGGCTCGGGCTCGGGCGCGGGGCGCGGGGCGCCCTCGGACCCACCGGCGAGCAGGAGCGGGCAGGCCGCGGTGAGCGTGCCGGTGGCGTGATCGGGGTCGGGACGGGTCAGGCGTGGGCCGGGACGGACGCCTCGGTCGCGGCGGCGGGGGCCGGGGCGGGGCCGACGGGGTGGCGCTCGCGGGTGGACCAGAGCACCGAGAGGGTCGCCAGCAGCACCAGGCAGGAGCCGAGCATGTGGGCGCCGACGAGGATCGCCGGCAGGTCGGTGAAGTACTGCACGAAGCCGATCACGCCCTGGCCCAGCTCGACCGCGACCAGCACCAGCGCCGCCCGGTAGGCGCGCTGCGCCCCGACCGCCCGGAACGCGAAGACCAGCGCAACGGAGAGGCCGATCAGCAGGAAGACCCCGTCGGCGTGGACCTGGGAGATCTGCTCCGGGTCGAGGCCGTTGCGGGCCGCGCCGCCGTCTCCGGCGTGCGGGCCGCTGCCGGTGACCCAGGTGCCGACCACCAGCACGGACGCGCTGACCACGGTGGTGAGCACGGCGAGGGCGCGCAGCGGGCCGGGCACCACGGGCGTCACCGGGCCGTCCGGCTCCCCGCTGCGTCGCCAGAGGATGTACGCGGCCGCGATCACCACCATCGAGGCGAGGAAGTGCAGCCCGACCACCCACGGGTTGAGGTTGGTGAGGACGGTGATACCGCCGATGACCGCCTGTGCCGGGATGCCGAGCAGCACGCCGACCGCGAGCGGCAGCAGGCCCCGCCGACGGGGCCGGTGCAGCAGGACGGCCAGCACCACGGCGAGCGCGATGACGCCGACCGCGAAGGTGAGCAGGCGGTTGCCGAACTCGATCACCCCGTGCACGCCCATCTCGGGCGTGGTGGTGTATGACTCGTCGGTGCACCGGGGCCAGGTGGGGCACCCCAGACCGGAGGCGGTCAACCGGACGGCCCCACCGGTGACGACGATCGCGACGTTCGCGACGATGCTGGCGAACGCCAGACGGCGCAGCAGGGTGCGGGAGACCGGGAACCGGACGGCAGGAGTCACGGCCAAATCCTACGCACTGTAGTGGAACCCGATCGGGTGACCTCCGTACGCGCGGTGGCTCGGATCACCGGACCCCGGGTTTGCAGGCGCCTGACGAAATACGTAACGTTGGCGTTGTGAAAAACGCGGCGGGAGTCTCCGGGCACCGGCCGGCGCCCGTCGGGGCCGCCGGTCAGCCGGGCGTACCCCAGTCTGCCGCGTCCGATCTCTCGACCCGTGACCGGGTCACCCAGTTGCTCCTGGAGCGAGGTGCCACCACCGCGGCGCAGCTGGGGCACGCCCTCGGGCTCAGCCCCGCCGCCATCCGCCGGCACCTCGACGCGATGCTCGCCGAGGGTGACGTGGTCGCCCGTCAGCAGGTGGTGCGGGGTCACCGGGGGCGCGGCCGCCCGGCCAAGGTGTTCGTGCTGACCGAGGCCGCCCGGGTCCGCTGTGGCACGCACCACTACGACAACATGGCGACCGCGGCGCTGCGCTGGATCGCGCGTAACGGCGGCTCGGACGCGGTGGACGCGTTCGCCGCCGAGCAGGTCTCCGCGCTGGAGGCCCGCTGCCGGGCCGCCATGGAGGACGCCGGCGACGATCCGCTCGCGCGCGCGGAGGCGCTCGCGGGGGCGCTGACCGCCGAGGGCTACGCTGCCAACGCGTCCACGATCGCCTCGGGCGGCCAGCTGTGCCAGCACCACTGCCCGGTGGCGCACGTGGCCGCCGAGTTTCCCCAGCTGTGCGAGGCCGAGACCGCGGTGATCTCCCGTCTGGTCGGCAGCCACGTGCAGCGCCTGGCCACCATCGCGCACGGCGACGGGGTGTGCACGACGCACATCCCGGCCCAGCCGGGGCGCGCCCAGTCCGGAAAGACCGTCACCACTGTGAGGACAGATAGATGACCGAGCAGATCGTCCAGCCCCTGACCCAGGAGGAGCAGCTCGCCGCCCTCGGTCGCTACGAGTACGGCTGGGCCGACCCCGACGTGGCCGGGGCGTCCGCCCAGCGCGGCCTCAACGAGGCGGTGGTGCGGGACATCTCGGCCAAGAAGAACGAGCCGGCCTGGATGCTCGACCTGCGCCTGAAGGGCTTGCGGCTGTTCGAGCGCAAGCCGATGCCGGCCTGGGGCGCCGACCTCACCGGGATCGACTTCGACAACATCAAGTACTTCGTGCGGTCCACCGAGAAGCAGGCCACCAGCTGGGAGGACCTGCCCGAGGACATCAAGAACACCTACGACCGGCTGGGCATCCCGGAGGCGGAGAAGCAGCGGCTGATCGCGGGTGTCGCGGCGCAGTACGAGTCCGAGGTCGTCTACCACAAGATCCGTGAGGACCTGGAGGAGCAGGGTGTCGTCTTCCTCGACACCGACACCGCCCTCAAGGAGCACGAGGACCTCTTCAAGGAGTACTTCGGCACGGTGATCCCGGTCGGCGACAACAAGTTCGCCGCGCTGAACACCTCCGTCTGGTCCGGCGGCTCGTTCATCTACGTGCCGAAGGGTGTGCACGTGGAGATCCCGCTGCAGGCCTACTTCCGGATCAACACGGAGAACATGGGCCAGTTCGAGCGGACGCTGATCATCGTCGACGAGGGCGCGTACGTGCACTACGTCGAGGGCTGCACCGCGCCCATCTACTCCTCGGACTCGCTGCACAGCGCCGTGGTGGAGATCGTCGTCAAGAAGAACGCCCGCTGCCGTTACACGACCATCCAGAACTGGTCGAACAACGTCTACAACCTGGTCACCAAGCGCGCCGTCTGCCACGAGGGCGCGACCATGGAGTGGATCGACGGCAACATCGGCTCCAAGGTCACCATGAAGTACCCGGCGGTCTACATGACCGGCGAGCACGCCAAGGGCGAGGTGCTGTCGGTGGCCATGGCCGGTGAGGGCCAGCACCAGGACGCGGGCGCCAAGATGGTGCACGCCGCGCCGCACACCAGCAGCACCATCGTCTCCAAGTCGATCGCCCGGGGCGGCGGCCGCACCTCGTACCGGGGCCTGGTCCAGGTGCTGGAGGGCTCGCACAGCAGCAAGAGCACGGTCAAGTGCGACGCGCTGCTGGTCGACACGATCTCCCGCTCGGACACCTACCCGTACGTCGACATCCGCGAGGACGACGTGTCGATGGGGCACGAGGCGACCGTCTCGAAGGTCAGCGAGGACCAGCTCTTCTACCTGATGAGCCGGGGCCTCAGCGAGGACGAGGCGATGGCGATGATCGTCCGCGGCTTCATCGAGCCGATCGCCAAGGAGCTTCCGATGGAGTACGCGCTGGAGCTCAACCGCCTGATCGAGCTGCAGATGGAGGGCGCGGTCGGCTGACGCCGGCCCGACCCGAGCGGCGGGTCGGGGCGACCCCGGCCCGCCGCACCGAGCACCAGACATCGTCGCAGAACAGCAAGGAAGAGATGACTACCCAGGCTTCCGCGCCGCCCAGCACCAAGTCGCAGGCGCTCCGCTCGTACGACGTCGCCGACTTCCCGGCCCTCACCGGCCTGGAGGAGGATTGGCGGTTCACTCCGCTCAAGCGCCTCCGCGGCCTGACCGGTGGGGCGCCGGCGGCGACCGGCACGGTCCGGCACGAGCACGCTGACCTGCCGGCCGGCGTCACCGTCGAGCGGATCGCGAAGGACGCCCCCCGCGTCGGCAGCGTGCTCACGCCGGTCGACCGGATCAGCGCGCTGGCCTACGGCGGTGCGGCGGAGGCGCTGCTGGTGCAGGTCGCCCGCGAGGCCGTGGTGGCCGAGCCGGTGACGCTGCGGGTGGTCGGGCAGGGCACCGAGGGCCTGGCGTTCGGGCACACCTTCGTCGAGGTGGGGCGGTTCGCCGAGGCGATTCTGGTGCTGGAGCACGTCGGCTCGGCGACCCTCGCCGACAACGTCGAGGTGACGGTGGCCGACGGGGCGAAGCTGACCCTGGTCACGGTCTCCGACTGGGCCGACGACGCCGTGCAGGCGCAGCACCTCAAGGTCCGGCTGGGCCGTGACGCGCGGGTCCTGCACGTCCAGGTCAGCCTCGGCGGCGACCTGGTCCGGCAGTACACGACCGTCGAGTACACCGAGCGTGGCGGCGAGGCCGAGCTGTACGGCGTCTACTTCGCCGACTCGGGCCAGCACCTGGAGCACCGGCAGCTGGTCGACCACTCGGTGCCGGACTGCCGCAGCTACGTGGGCTACCGGGGCGCCCTGCAGGGCGAGAGCGCCCGCACGGTCTGGGTCGGCGACGTGCTGATCCGCGCCGAGGCGACCGGCACCGACACCTACGAGATCAACCGGAACCTGCTGCTCACCGACGGCGCGCGGGCGGACTCCGTACCCAATCTGGAGATCGAGACCGGCGAGATCGCCGGCGCCGGCCACGCGAGCGCGACCGGCCGCTTCGACGACGAGCAGCTGTTCTACCTGATGGCCCGCGGCATCCCGGAGGCCGAGGCGCGCCGGCTGGTGGTGCGCGGCTTCTTCGCCGAGCTGCTCAACAAGATCCCGGTCGAGGAGCTGCGCGAGCGGCTGGGCGAGACCATCGAGGCCCGGTTGACGAAGGCCGGCGCCTGATGATCCGCATCTGCTCCACCGAGGACGTGCCGAAGGGCACCGCAATCAGCGCGGACGTCGACGGCACCCAGCTGGCGATCGTGCACGGCGAGGACGGCGTGTTCTACGCCGTCTACGACGAGTGCTCGCACGCCGCGGTCCCGCTCTCCGAGGGCGAGGTCGAGGGCTGCACGTTGGAGTGCTGGCTGCACGGTTCCCGTTTCGACCTGCGCACCGGCGAGCCGACCGGGCTGCCCGCCACCGAACCCGTACCCGTCTACCCCGTCGAGATCCGCGACGGCGACATCTACGTCAGCCTGACGCCGAGCAATGGAGTGACCCGATAATGAGCACCCTGGAGATCCGTGACCTGCAGGTGTCGGTCAAGCTGCCCGAGGGTGAGCTCAAGCCGATCCTGCACGGTGTCGACCTGACCGTGCGTTCGGGGGAGACCCACGCCATCATGGGCCCGAACGGCTCCGGCAAGTCCACCCTGGCGTACTCGATCGCCGGTCACCCCAAGTACGAGATCACCGGCGGCTCGGTGACCCTCGACGGCGAGGACGTCCTCGAGATGTCCGTCGACGAGCGGGCCCGCGCCGGCCTCTTCCTGGCGATGCAGTACCCGGTCGAGGTGCCCGGCGTGTCGGTGGCCAACTTCCTGCGTACCGCCAAGACCGCGATCGACGGCGAGGCGCCGAAGCTGCGCACCTGGGGCGGCGAGCTGCGGGGCGCCATGGAGCGCCTCCAGATGGACCCGGCGTTCGCCCAGCGCAACGTCAACGAGGGCTTCTCCGGCGGTGAGAAGAAGCGGCACGAGATCGTGCAGCTGGAGCTGCTCAAGCCGAAGATTGCGATCCTCGACGAGACCGACTCCGGCCTCGACGTCGACGCCCTCCGCGTGGTCAGCCAGGGCGTCAACCGGGTGCGCGACACCGGCGACACCGGCCTGCTGCTGATCACCCACTACACCCGGATCCTGCGCTACATCAAGCCGGACCAGGTGCACGTCTTCGTCGCCGGCCGGATCGTCGAGGAGGGCGGCCCGGAACTGGCCGACAAGCTCGAGGAAGAGGGCTACGAGCGGTACGCCGCCGGAGCCGGTTCGGCGCGAGCCTGACCTCAAGGAAGGGTCGGTCGACGATGACCAGCATCGCGATCCCACCGGGCATGCCGCAGTACGACGGCGTGCCGCGCTTCGACGTGGCCGCCGTCCGGGCCGACTTCCCGATCCTCGGGCGGGAGGTCAACGGGCACCCGCTGGTCTACCTCGACAGCGCGAACACGTCGCACAAGCCGCGGCAGGTGCTCGACGTGCTGCGCCAGCACTACGAGCGGCACAACGCCAACGTCTCGCGCTCGGTGCACACGCTGGGCACCGAGGCCACCGAGGCGTACGAGGCGGCGCGGGCCAAGGTCGCGGCGTTCATCAACGCCCCGAGCGTGGACGAGGTGGTGTTCACCAAGAACTCCACCGAGGCGATCAACATCGTGGCGTACGCGTTCTCGAACGCGTCGCTGCGGCCCGACGCCGACCCGCGGTTCCGGCTGGGCCCGGGCGACGAGGTGGTGATCTCCGAGATGGAGCACCACTCGAACATCGTCCCGTGGCAGCTGCTCTGCGAGCGCACTGGCGCGACGCTGCGGTGGTTCCCGGTCACCGACCACGGCCGGCTCGACGAGTCGGGCCTGGAGGACCTGATCACCGAGCGGACGAAGATCGTCTCGCTGGTGCACATGTCGAACATCCTCGGGACGGTCAACGCGACGTCGCGGATCACCGCGCGGGTCCGTGCGGTGGGCGCGCTGCTGCTGCTCGACTGCTCGCAGTCGGTGCCGCACATGCCGATGGACGTCGTCGACTACGACGCGGACTTCATCGCCTTCACCGGCCACAAGATGTGCGGCCCGACCGGCATCGGCGTGCTGTGGGGCCGGGCCGAGCTGCTGGCCGCGATGCCGCCGGTGCTCGGCGGCGGTTCGATGATCGAGACCGTGGCGCTGTCGGGGTCGACCTTCGCCGCGCCGCCGGCCCGGTTCGAGGCGGGCACCCCGCCGATCGCCGAGGCCGTGGCGCTCGGCGCGGCGGTGGACTACCTGTCCGGCGTCGGCATGGCGGCCATCCAGTGGCACGAGAAGCAGCTGACCGCGTACGCGCTGGACGCTCTCGCGACCGTGCCCGGGCTGCGGATCTTCGGCCCGACCGTGCCGGTCGGCCGGGGCGGCACGATCTCGTTCGCCCTGGGTGACATCCACCCGCACGACGTCGGCCAGGTCCTCGACTCGCTCGGTGTGCAGGTCCGGGTCGGCCACCACTGCGCCCGCCCGGTGTGCACCCGCTTCGGGGTGCCGGCGACGACTCGGGCGTCGTTCTACCTCTACACGACCACGGAGGAGATCGACGCCCTGGTGGCGGGCCTGGAGCAGGTGCGGAAGGTGTTCGGCTGATGCAGCTCGACCAGCTCTACCAGGAGATCATCCTGGACCACTACAAGCATCCGCACGGCCGGGGCCTGCGCGACGCGGACGACCCGGCGACCGTCGTCGCCGAGGCGCACCACGTCAACCCGACCTGCGGTGACGAGGTCACCGTGCGGGTGGCCACCGACGGCGAGGTGCTGCACGACGTCTCGTACGAGGGGCTGGGCTGCTCGATCAGCCAGGCCTCGGCGAGCGTGCTGCACGAGCTGCTCACCGGTCGTCGGGCCGGCGAGGCGTTCTCGGTGCACGAGGCGTTCGTGGAGTTGATGTCCGGTCGTGGCCAGGTCACGCCGGACGAGGACGTGCTCGGTGACGGGGTGGCCTTCGCGGGTGTCGCCCGCTACCCCGCCCGGGTGAAGTGCGCGCTGTTGCCGTGGATGGCGTTCAAGGACGCGGCGGCACGCGCCGGCGTGGGCGCGAGCCCGACGGAGGTGAAGGCGTCAACTTCTCGGCCCTGAAGGAGTGAGCTTTGCTCGGTTCCTCGGGGTGGTTGACCAGCCCCAGAAACTTCTGAGGGAGGGATCTACGTTGTACACAGGTGTGAAGACCCACTCCGGGGTGCTTCCTCAGCCCCGGACTATGGAATCCGCGTCAGCAGACACGGCCCCGAGAAGCCACGAAACGGGATGCGGACGCCGCAAGGCAGCCGGTGTGCGACATGGGCGAGGGGAGACCGGCGTGAGCCGGCGTCACCCGGAACTCGCATCTGCGGGAACCGGAGCGGGCCGTGAGGCCCACATCCATCCGGTGGTGTTCGTTGTTGACCGCCGCCACCGGCCGCTGCAGCCGTGCTCTCCGGCGCGGGCCCGGAAGCTGCTCGCCGCTGGGCGCGCGGTGGTACACCGTCACACGCCTTTCGTGATCCGGCTCAGGGATCGTGACGTCGAGTGCTCGCAGGTGGCCGGTGTCGAACTGGGCATCGACCCGGGTTCGAAGTTCAGCGGTTTCGCAGTGTTCCGCGCTGACGACGCGGTCCGGACGGGTCTGTTCGCGCTCGAAGTTCGTCATCGGGGCGGACAGATCCGCGATAAGTTGACCGCTCGCGCCGCTTTCCGCCGTGGTCGCCGGTCGCGGAACCTGCGCTACCGTGCGCCCCGGTTCGACAATCGCACTCGGCCGGACGGATGGCTGGCACCGTCGTTGCGACACCGGGTTGAGGGCATCATGTCCTGGGTCGGTCGGCTGTGCCGCTGGGCACCTGTGCGGCAGGTCCACGTCGAGCGGGTCGCGTTCGACACCCAACTCATGCAAGACCCTGACATTGCAGGGGTCGAGTACCAGCACGGCACCCTGCACGGCTACGAGGTGCGCGAGTATCTGCTCGCCACGTGGGGGCGTGCGTGTGCCTACTGCGGCGCGGCCGGGGTGCCATTGAACATCGATCACATCGTGCCGCGTTCGCGGGGCGGCTCGGACCGTGTGTCGAACCTGACGCTGGCATGCGTGGGCTGCAATCAGGCTAAGGGCGCCACTTCGATCGAGATCTTCCTCGTGGATCGGCCAGCTGTGCTGGCCCGGATCCGCTCCCTGCAGAAGCTGCCGCTACCCGACGCCGCAGCCGTGTCGGCCACCCGGGCGAGGCTGTGGCACGAACTGCACGGCACCGGCCTGCCGGTAGCAGTTGCCACCGGCGGCCGCACGAAGTGGAACCGGCACCGAACCGGCGCGCCGAAGACTCACACCCTCGACGCCCTCCACGTCGGGAGGCTAACCGCCGTAAAGGTATACCCAGGATGGGTGTTGGTGGCAGCCGCATCCGGTCGCGGCTCGTACGCTCGCACCCGCTGCGACCGGTACGGCTTTCCCCGACTGCGGCTGCCCAGGAGCAAATCCGTACGCGGCTTCCAGACCGGCGACCTGGTACACGCGGTTGTACCTTCCGGGAAGAACCGCGGCCGTCATACCGGACGAGTCGCCGTACGCAACACCGGCTCCTTCAACATCAGAACCAGACACGCCCTCGTGCAGGGCGTGCACCACCGTCACATCCGCCGACTGCAACGAGCAGATGGATGGGCCTACACGCGAGAGGAGGAGCGGCGTTTCCTCCAGGCCCTCAACGGCCAGGTGTCTACGCCGCGCATGTCATGAGTAGCGAAGAAGCCGCGACGCCGACCACGGGTACTGCTGCCCCGGCAACCGGTGCTGCCGTGCCGGGTGACGGCAAGGCCGCCGTCGCCGACATCGAGGAGGCGATGAAGGACGTCGTCGACCCCGAGCTGGGCATCAACGTGGTCGACCTGGGCCTGGTGTACGGCGTCCACGTCGGCGACGACAACGTCGCCACCCTGGACATGACCCTCACGTCGGCGGCCTGCCCGCTGACCGACGTGATCGAGGACCAGGCCCGGCAGGCGTTGACCACCGGGCCGGGCGGCGGCCTGGTCGACGACATCCGGATCAACTGGGTGTGGCTGCCGCCGTGGGGCCCCGACAAGATCACCGACGAGGGGCGCGAGCAGCTCCGCTCCCTCGGCTTCAACGTCTGACCGACCGGTCCCGATCGGGCGCGGCACCCCAGCGGGTGCCGCGCCCGAGGTGCGTCCGGGTTCCGCGCCGTGCGCTGCCTCGCGGTGCTGGCCCGGAATCCGGTTCCGCCCCCGTGCGCCCACCCGCCGCAGCCCGGACCGGCCGATCGCGTTTCGAGGCGGATCGACTCCATGCCGCCGTCATCGGAGCATGGCCAGAGCAGGAACGCTCCGATGCCGCTGGCATCGAGATGATCTCGTACGGAAATCAGTGGCCGCGGGGCGGACGGTGGCGCAGGATGGCGGGGTGATCGAGACGTACCCCCGGCAGGTTCCTGTCCGCGCGGCCGTCGCCGCGCGTCGACAGCGGACCGTGCCCGGGTCCGGCTCGATTCGCCACCCGTCGTGACCGGGGCGTTCCTGGCTGGCCTGGTCGCCGGCTACGGCGTCGCGATCCCGGTCGGCGCGATCGCCGTGCTCATCATGGGGCTGGCCGCGCGGACCTCGTTCCGGGTGGGCGCCGCCGCCGCGCTCGGGGTTGCCACCGCCGACGGTCTCTACGCGGCGCTGGCCGCCTTCGGTGGGGCCGCGCTGGCCGCTCTGATCACGCCGGTCGCCGGGCCGCTGCGGGTGGTGGCCGCCGTCGTGCTGTTCGGGCTCGCCGCGCACACCGCCGGGCGCGCCCTGCGTTCCCGGCACCGGCCGGCGGCCGCCACGCCCGGCCGGCGGGGCGGTCTGGAGGCCCCGGGCCGGGCGTTCGCCGGGGTGCTGGCGCTGACCCTGCTGAACCCGGCGACCGTGGTCTACTTCGCGGCGCTCGTCCTGGGCCGGCGGGACGCCGGCGACGCGGACCCGGCGGTCGCGGCCGCGTTCGTGCTCGGGGCGTTCCTGGCGTCGGCGAGCTGGCAACTGCTGATCGCCGGGGGCGGCTCGCTGGTCGGCCGGGTCCTCACCGGCGACCGTGGGCGGCTGGTCACCGCGCTGCTCTCCAGCGGCATCATCGGGGCGCTGGCCGCCGCGACCGTCCTCGGTGGATGAGATCGACGGCCGGCGAGAGCGTCGGTGAGCCCGGCCGCACACCGCCGGCTGCCCAGGTTGGACGGCCGCATGGCAGCGGCGTTTCCGACTTCCGGCTGATGTCCGACCTCCTTCGTCCATCTAGGGTGCAGGCCAATCCATAGATCATTCGCGTTCCCTCCGGCGACCCGGAGGAGGCGCGGCCGGTCTCACCCTGCACGAAAAGGGGGACGAATTGAGGACCAACCTCACCCGCCGAGCGCGCGGACGGTCGAGCGGCGGCACAGCACGCCGTGGTCGACTGGCCGCCATCCTGGCCGCGGCGCTGACCGCGGCGTTACTTCCGGTCCTGGCGGTGACCGCACCGGCCAGCGCCGCGCCCTCAGCCGACGGACCGTGGCGGAAAGCGGACGGCAAGCCCGCCGCGACCAAGGCGGGCCGGACGGCCGCCGTCGACGCGCAGCGGCTGTCGACCTACACATTGGACCGGGCCGGCATGGAGAGCCTGCTCGACCGGGCGCCGATGGAGCAGCGCCGGGCGGCGCGCCAGCAGCGGCTGGTGGTTTCCCTGCCCGCCCCGGACGGCACCTTCCAGCGTTTCGCGCTGGTCGAGTCGCCGGTGCTGGAGGCCGGCCTGGCGGCGGCCCACCCGGAGATCAGCACGTACGTCGGCCAGGGCGTGGACGATCCGACCGCGACGGTCCGGGCCGACCTTACCCCGCTCGGCTTCCACGCCGCGGTCCGCTCTGCCGCGGGCACGTGGTACGTCGACCCGTACTACCACCGCGACCAGAGCCTGTACGCGAGCTACTTCGCCCGCGACCTGGTGAACCAGCACGGCGACTTCGTCGAGCGGGAGGACGTGGCGTCGGCGGCCCAGGCGCTGGAGGACGAGATCGCCGCGGCCCAGAGCGAGCCGGTGGTCGGTCCGCTGGTGACGCTGCGCACCTACCGCCTCGCGTTCGTCACCGACCCGTCGTACGCCACCTTCTTCGGTGCGGAGAACGTGACCGCGGCGAAGGTGACGCTGATCAACCGGGTGAACCAGATCTACGAGGACGAGACCGCGATCCGGCTCGTCCTGATCGACGACACCGAGAAGACGAACCTGAACACCCCGGCGCTGGCCACCGAACCGAACGGCCCGTGCGGCGCGGCGGCCTGCTTCACGCCGGCGCAGCTCACCTCCTGCGGCAGCAGCACCCTGCAACGCAACCGGGTCGTGCTGGGACAGCTCGTCGGGGCGAGCAACTACGACGTCGGCCACATCGGCCTCGGCGTCAACGGCGGCGGCATCGCCAGCCTCGGCGTGGTCGGCGGCAACGGCAAGGCGCAGGGCTGCACCGGCCTGCCGACGCCGATCGGTGACTTCTTCGCGGTGGACTACGTCGCGCACGAGATCGGTCACCAGTTCGCCGGCAACCACACCTTCAACGGCAACCAGTGGAACTGCTCCGGTGGCAACCGGAGCGCCGCCAACTCGTACGAGCCGGGCAGCGGCTCCTCGATCATGGCGTACGCCGGAATCTGCCAGCAGGACAACCTCCAGCCGCACACCGACCCGTACTGGTCGCACCGCAGCTACACGGAGATCACGAACTACGTCACGTCGACCCGGCCGGCGATCAACGAGGTGCAGACGGTGTCGCTGCGCGACTTCGACACCGACGGCGACTCGTTCACGGTCAGCTACGGCGGCGCGGACTCGGCGCCGATCGTGCGCGGGACCAACTACACCACCGCCGGCATCAAGGCCGCGATCGAGGCGATCCCGGGTTGGCCGGCGGGCGCCACCGTCACCGTCGCCGCCTTCGGTGGCAGCGGCGCGCTGGCCGACACCGGCTTCCAGGTCACCTTCGGTGGCACCCTGGCCGCCACCAACGTCGGCCAGCTCGCCCTCACCAACACCTCCGGCGCGTCCGGGTTCGTCGGCGAGACCGCCAAGGGTGGCGCCATCGACAACGGCGGCCACCTGGTCGAGCAGACCGGCAACCACGCCCCGGTGGTCACCGTGCCGGACACCGTCACGATCCCGGTGCGGACCCCGTTCGCCCTCACCGGCAGCGCCACCGACGCCGACGGCGACACGCTGACGTACCTCTGGGAGCAGAACGACCGCGGTGGCAGCGCCGGCACGGCGCTGATGAACAACACCAAGACCAACGGTCCGCTGTTCCGGGTGTTCAGCGAGCCGGCGTGGGTGTCCCCTGAGGACACCCTGAAGTACCACTCGCCGGGCCAGAACGCGGTCACCACCGATCCGACGCGGGTGTTCCCGGACCTGGCGCAGATCGCGGCCAACAACACCAACGCCAGGACGGGTGCCTGCCCGGCGGCCCCGCCGCCGCCGGCCAGCGGTGGCGCCTCCAACGTGCCGGCGGACATCCTCGACTGCTACTCGGAGTTCCTGCCCACCCGGGACTGGGTCGGCTTCACCAACGACCGGACCATGCACTTCAAGCTGACCGCCCGGGACGGGCGGCTCGGTGGCGGCGGGATCGGCAGCGCCGACGTCGCGGTGGTGCTCGCCCCGGACGCCGGGCCGTTCCTGGTCACCTCGCAGGACGCCGGCGCCGTCCTCGACGGCGCCTCGACCCAGCCGGTGACCTGGGACGTCGCGGGCACCGACGTGGCGCCGGTGAACGTCAGCCAGGTGCGGATCACGCTGTCAACCGACGGCGGGAAGACCTTCCCGCACGTGCTGGCGGAGAGCGTCCCGAACACCGGCAGCGCCACGGTGACCCTGCCCAACGTGGCCACCGACCAGGCGCGGATCAGGATCGAGGCGGTCGGCAACGTCTTCTTCGACCTCAACGACGCCGACCTCACGATCCGGGCGGTGCCCGAGGTCTCCACCGACGCCCCGGCCGGCGGGGTCGCCGTCCAGTACAGCGACGCGCTGTCCCCGACCGTGACGGTCACCGCGTCCGACGCGGACAGCGCCGGCCCGGCGCTCACCGCGGTCGCCTCCGGCCTGCCCGCGGGCCTGTCGCTGGCCCCGGCCGGCGCCTCGGCCCCGGACGCCCGACCGGGCACCCGGAGCTGGACGGTCACCGGCGCCACCACGGCGGCCCCGGGCGCCTATCCGGTGACCGTGACCGTCTCCGACGACAGCGGGCTGGCGGCCAGCACGTCGTTCACCGTCACGGTCACCGCGGAGGACGCGGCGGCGACCTGGGCCGGTGACACGCTGGTGACGACCGCGGGCAGCGGGGCCGGCGGCACGGCACTGCTCCGGGCGGTCCTGCGGGACAGCTCGGTGCTCCCGTCGGCGTCGGACACCACCGCTGGTGACCTGCGCAATGCCACGGTGACCTTCACCGCCGGCGGGGCCACGCTCTGCACGGCCCCGGTCGAGCTGCTTGCCGCAGCCACCACCACGGGGGCCGCGGCGTGCGAGGCTGGCCTGCCCGCGGGACGGCACACGGTCACCGCGACGGTCGGCGGGCACTACGCCGGCAGCACCAGCGCCACGGTGACGGTGGGCGCCTCGGACGGCGGGTTCCTCACCGGTGACGGTGCGGTGACCCTCGCCCGCTCGGCGGGAACCCACCCGGCGGACCCGCGGTCCACGGTCGCGGTGGAGCTGACCGCGAAGCCACCGAGGTCCGGCAAGCCGGCTTCCGGCGCCGCGGAGATCGAGTTCCGGTCCGACGGCCGGACGTACCGGGTGAAGGCCAGCGCCATCGACGGTCTCGGTGTCACCTCCGCCGGCAAGGTGGCGGAGGTGCGCTACCGGGCGAGCCTGTACGACAGCCAGGGCCGGGTGGTGGCCGCCGGCCTGACACTGGCGGTGACGGTGACCGACCGGGGCGCCCCGGGCCGGAATGACACCGTCGGCGTCACCCTGTGGCAGGGCGGCACCCTGCTCCTCTCCTCCGACTGGACGGGTGAGGGGACCGGCGAGGTGAAGCTGACCAGCGGCAACCTCACCGTGCACTGACCGGTTGACAGCGCGGGAGGACACCGTTTCCAGGTGTCCTCCCGCGTTCGGTTTCCCGCCGTCGGGCGGAGGTTCCCGGTGGCGTACGGTCGGGAGCATGAGCAGCCGACCCGCCGCCGGGGGCGGCCGGTGGGTCGAGGTCGACCCGGCCCGCGTCACCCGCTGGGTCGCCGGTTTCGCCGACCGGCACGGCCCGCCCACCGTCGCCGCCCGGGAGTACGGGCTGCTGCTGGCCGCCCCGGACGGCGCGACCGCCGAGCTGCACACCCCACCCGGTGCCCCCGCCGCCACCGACCTCGACGGTTTCGTGGCCGCCGCGACCGCGGACCGCCGGATCGGGCTGCTGCTCGCCCGTAAGGGCGCGGTGGCGGTCGGCGTCGCGGAGGGGGAGCGGCTGCCGGTGCAAGGTGGACACCCGCTACGTGCAGGGCCGTACGGCGGCGGGCGGGTGGTCCCAGCAGCGGTTCGCGCGACGGCGGGACAACCAGGCGAAGGCGGCGCTGGCCGACGGCCGTGGCGGAAGGTGGAAGGCGTCGCCGTGACGAAGGCGGGCGGACCGGCCGCCGTCGAAGGCGAAGCGGTTGTCGACCTACACCCTGGACCGCCCCGGCAATGAAGAGCCGGCTTACCGGGGGTTGCCGACCCCGATTCACCTACGCGTCCGGTTGTGCCTCCTCGCGATGCCCGGCCGGCGGATGCGGCTGGTTCTCCGGCCAGGACGCATGCCAGCCGTGCCGTTCAGCTGCGGCACCCAGGCCATACAGGTTGCTGGTCTCGGTTCGTGCCCGAAGGCCGGCTAGCATCAATTCAGCTTTCCGAGCGCTGATGAATAACTGGCACGCTGCGGATGCCACCGTATGTCCAGACAGCAGCAGGTGCAGCAGCCGACGTTCGTCTCCATTGAGTCTAAGAAGTGTGTTTCTTCTAGAAGCTGCGGCATGTGAGGCATTGGTATCCATGACAGGACAGCTCCTTCCCCCGTGGTCGCCTGTGGACCATTTCGCGCCAGTCCGGCATAAATCATGCTAGCAGTTGGCTGGGAATATTGGTGTCCTTCAGTCTCATTTCTTGGCTTTCCCTGGTTCTTCCTTCGGGCCACGGTGCGGTGTGCTTGGGCTCGGACGCCAAGGGTTTCTCCGGCCGATAATCTGTGGCATTGGGGGATGACGCGTCTTATTACTTATGCCTCAACTTGTCCCCCAGGGCTATCGAGGTGATCTCAGCAAGGTGAGAGCAGCGGATCGCGGATGAAACGGGCGTAGCGTCCATAGCGGATGGCGTTGGTTAAGGATGTGGAGCCATCGGTAGACAGGTCTTTGCGATACGGCCCGCTCTCCGAGTGGGCTCCTCCACGACCGGCTCGTCGAAACCACCACCAGCGCCAAGGGAGACACCATCGACGCCTGGTGCTCCGGGAAACACCGCGACCCCGGGGCGAAGTCCATCGCAATCACGCGCCCGAACGGGCTACCGAGCTGGACGTCCGACGCGGTGCCCCGGACACCTCCATGACCTCACCTGCGCCCAGCGGTTGGACGTCACCGGCGCCCTCTACTGGGCGGCCGCCACGCTGGATCCGCCGACCCTGGCCGACGCCAGCCACGAAGGCGCTGGCCAGGGCATTCACACGCCATGATCGCCGATTGGGTGCGCGATCAGGATCGATCGGTGTGGGGCCGGCTCGGGTTCACTGATCGAGTTCCCGCGGTCAAGGGGAACCAACCGAAGCTGTTCGCGCAGCTCAAGGCCCTGCCGTGGGAACAGGTGCCGGTCGGGGGACAGACTCGGACACCCCGCCACTGCAGTAAAGAGACCCGAACCGTCAAAGCGATCACCATCCAGACCCCGGGGGGTTGGGCTTTCCCCACGCACAGCAGGCCGTCCGGCCGGGACCGCACGATCGAGGGCAGAACTACCCGCGAAACGGCCATGTCCCTGCCCGCCGAACAGGCCCAGCCCGCCGACCTGGGCACCTGGCCACGGTCTGAGCGGCACATCGAGAATCGCGTGCACTACGTCAGGACGTGACGCTGCGTGAAGACGCCCATCAGACCCGAACCGGCAACGGCCCCTACCGTCTTCGCCACGCTCCCTAACACCTCGGTCGGCCCACCACCGCACCAACGGCGCCACCAACTCGCCGAGGCCACCCGACGCGCCAACCACCGTCCACACGACCCTCATCGACGCCGTGACCAGGAGTGACCCCTATGCAATAGCCCTGACTTCCCCCTCTTGCTGATTGTGCAGCCGGTCCGTCCCACATCGTCCGTTGCGGAAAACCGCATCGAGCACCGTCATCTATTGCTGTGGACCACGCCTATGTCTACGTTCGCAGTACGGCGGCAGTACGCCTGCCGGTTCCCAGGTCACCAGGAGCGGGAGGATGAAGAATGGGCATTGCTCGGGCCTCGGTGCGTCGATCCGCCGTAGCTGCGGTCTCGCTGGCAGCGGGCGCAATAGTGGCGGTCGGAACGGCCGCGCCGGCCTCAGCCGAGACGCTCAACGGTAGCTGTGAGTCGGGCGAGATTTGTCTCTACTACCTCAGCGGCTACAGCGGGTACATCGCGGATATGAATGACGAGGTGCCGAATTACAGCGGCTGGCACTTCTACAAATCCAGTGCCTGGCTCAACGACAACACGCGCTCTGGCAAGAGTCGGGCCGTTTTCTGGTGTGCGAAGCTGTACGAGCACTCGAACTACGGTGGCACCTGGAGACATTTCACGCCGGGTCAGAGCGTCTCGGACTTCGGGTGGATGAACGACAGGGGATCGTCACACGACTGGATCCTCTGCTAACCCTGCAACTCGTGCCGAGTGGTTCCGCCCAGTTGCCCAGACGCGTCCGGTCAGCCTGTAGGCATTGCCGTCGGTTCCTTCTGCGTTGGCCGGGTTGCATTTTTATCAAACTATGCAAGGAGGAAGCACATGTCGGGCAAGATTTCGGCCCCTCGGTGGCTTGCATCCGTACTGGTCAGCGCGCTGGTCGGAACCGGCTTGGCGTTGACCTCGGCCGCGCCGGCCGCCGCCGGGAACTTCAACGGAAAGTGTGAGTCGGGCGAAGTGTGCCTCTGGTACCAGTACAATTTCTCGGGGCCCAGCGCGGACTTCTACGATGCCGTATCGAATTACACGGCCTGGCACTTCTACAATTCTAGCTACTGGCTGAATGACAATACTCGGTCAGCGAAGGCCAATACATGGATCACCTGCCCGTACCTCTTTGAGCACGCCAACTACGGTGGTCGGCTCATCATCATGACCAAGAGCGAATGGATGACGAGCCTTAACAACGGGAACGTCGACCTGAACGACAAGGTGTCATCACATGACTTCAGGTTCTGCAAATAGGGGGTAGTGGCATGAGAAAATCGATTGCAATGCTGCTTGCCGCCGTTGTCGCCACCGTGAGTATGGGGCTCGTATCGATGCCTGCCCACGCCGGCAACTTCAACGGCAGCTGCGAATCAGGCGAGGTGTGTCTCTGGGACGGGGTCAACTACACGGGCGCGCGCGCTGACTTCTACGACAACGTCTCCAACTACACGGCGTGGCACTTCTGGAACTCTTCGGTCTGGCTCAATGACGCTGTGGATTCGGCACAGAACAAGGCATCGTGGTCGGACGTTCTGCTTTACCAGCACGCCAACTACGGCGGCGACGCGTACTGGCTTATGAAGGGTAAGTCGAACGGGAGCTTCGGTAGCTACTGGGGAAACATGTTCTCGTCGCACAAGTTCGTTTTCTGTGGCCTGTGCTGACTGACGCTAGACCGTCGGTCAGCGCGAGGATCCACGGGTGAACAGCGCTGATGGCTGCGGAGTGGAGACTCCGCAGCCATCAGCGATGTCTCAGATTAAGGGGAATCTGGAATGAGACGGCGAAGTGTGATTTTCGCGGCGGCAGTCCTGTCGATGCTGCTTCCGGTCGGATGTTCGGTGCAGGCGGAGGCGGTGCCGCAGGGTGAACCGTCGTTACCTGCGGCGCTGCCCCAGATAGATATGACCACGTTTCAGCTTCCGCTGGACGCCTACCTCCCCGACCCGAGGCAGGCACGTACATTGACTGAGGCCCGCAACATTCTTGCCCTTCGATGTCTGGCCAGATTCGGCTTCGCTATCAAGGCCCCGGAGCTGCCGGAGCCATCGTCGATCGGAAACAACCAGCTGCGCTATCTGATCGCCGATGAGGAGCGGGCTCAGACATACGGGTACAAGGTTCCGGAGATAACTCAGGCGCCACGGCCAGCGGAACCGGAGCTGTCGCTGGAGGCCCGCTCTGTGATGAGCGGTGAGGGGGCGAGCGTCGTGGGTGGACTGTCCGTACCCGAAGGCGGTTGCCTGGGTGAGGCAAGCAAGGGCCTGGGTGCCGACCAGGGCGCGGAGTCCGGCCGGGAACTTGTTCATAGGCTTACGAACGAGAGTTACAGCCGGACGCAGAAGGACAGCCGGGTGGTCGCGGCTGTTGCCCGCTGGAGCGAGTGCATGAGCCGGGCCGGCTACAACTACCCGGATCCCGGGCGCGCGAATGATGATCCGGTTTTCGCCACCGCGACGGCATCCAAAGGGGAGATCGCAACCGCCGTTGCTGATGTGCGATGCAAACGGGAGTCGAGTCTGATCGACCTGATGGCGGCAGTCGAGTCGGCCTACCAGAGGCGGTCGATCGACCAGCATGCGGAGCAGCTGCGGGCGGCCCGGGAGCGACTGGAGAAGCAGCTGCGGGCGGCGGCGGATGTGGTGGCCGGCCGGTCCTGACGACTGGGGAACCTTCACCTGAAAGCGAGGAATGCCGGTGTCCGAGGCGAAGCCCGACGGGCAGGGTGCTCATCTATTGCGCCGCCAGATCATTCTGGTGACCTCAGTGCTGGTGTTCGGTGTGCTGTCGGTTGGCGGCCTGCTCGCTGACTCATTCGTCAGGTCACCGGAGCAGGTTCGTGCGGAGGCGGGTCCGCCGACGGCCTCCCGACTGACCGCTCAGGTCGAGCGGAAGGTACTGGCGAACACGCTGGTCACCCGCGGCACCGTGGAGGCGGAGAGCAGGCTTGAGGTGACTCCGGTGGTCGCATCGGCTGCTGCGCAGGTGGTCACGGCGATCAACGTGAAGGTGGGAGGCACGGTTAAGCCTGGTCAGGTGCTGTTAGCTGTCTCCGGCCGTCCGTTGATCGCGTTGCCGGGGAAGTTGCCGGGTTACCGGGATCTCAAGCCCGGCGACAGCGGCGCCGACGTAAAGCAACTCCAACGTGCTCTGGACGTGCTTGGGCACTATCGGGGCGGGGACCCCGCCGGTCACTTCGGCGCCGCGACAAAGGCCGCAGTACGGCGGCTGTACAGCCGGGTCGGTTACGACGTGCCTGAGAACAACGGGCCGGATGCCGCCGCGGGCCGGGCTGCCCTGTCGGCCGCCGAGAGAGAGGTGGAGAGTGCGCACCAGGCAGTGACGGATCTCGAGCGGCGTATCGCAGCCGGAGAGACCGCACCGGCCGGCGCTGAGCCGCTGCGCGATCAGCTAACCCGGTTGCGGCAGCGGTTGGCCGGTGCGCAGCAGGCTCGGTCGGAGCTGATCGCGAAGAGTGGGCCGATGCTCCCGCTCGCCGAGTTCGTCTTCGTGCCGAGTTTTCCCGCCCGGGTTGCCGCGCTGTCGGCGAAGGTTGCGGACCAGGTGCGTGCACCGTTGATCACGCTGGCGGCCGGGCGGCTTGGGGTCTCGGTGAAGCTCCGTCCGGAGCAGGCCAGCCTGGTACGTACAGGCATGCCGGTGAAGCTCGCCTCCGAGGCGTTGGGGCAACAGGTGGACGCGAAGGTCACCTCGATCGGTGACCTCTCCGCTGGCGACGGCGAGGAAGAGCCGCCCCACCACCCGGCAATGCTGACGCCGGAGAAGCCGTTGGCGGCGGGCTGGGCAGGGCTGGACGTGCGCGTCACCATCACTGCCGCCCGCACCAAGGCCCCTGTACTGGTCGTACCTTTGTCTGCGGTCTCCGCTGGAGCGGACGGCCAGACAACAGTCTCGGTGGTCGAGTCAACCGGCCAGATCCGGAGGGTCGAGGTGCGCCCGGGCATCTCCGGCGACGGATTCGTCGAGGTCACCCCGGTTGCGGGCGGACTAACCGAAGCCGACGAGGTGGTGGTGGGTGTGGGTGCGGGCGCATGAGCGCGGTCATCAGCCTCACCGGGGTCGGGCTCGTCTATCCCGGCCCTCCGCCGGTGCGTGCGCTGCTCCCCAGTGACCTCGACGTGGCAGCCGGCGAGTACGTGACCGTCGTCGGCCCGTCCGGCTCCGGCAAGTCGACCCTGTTGAACGTCATCGGGCTGTTGGACCGTCCCACCGAGGGTGCGTACGAACTCGCCGGAATGGACGTCATGCAGTTGGGGGAGCGGAAACGGTCCGCCTTCCGCGCCCAGCACATCGGCTTCGTGTTCCAGGCCTTCCACCTCCTGCCGTACCGCACTGCACTCGACAACGTGGCACTGGCCCAGCTCTACAGCGGGGTCAACCGGAGCCGGCGCAGAACCGTGGCGCGGCAGGCCCTGGACCGGGTCGGCATGAGCCACCGGGCGCACGCACTGCCGACGATGCTCTCCGGAGGGGAGCAGCAGCGGGTGGCCATTGCCCGGGCCGTGGCCCACTCGCCCAGCTTGCTGCTCTGTGACGAGCCCACCGGCAGTCTGGACACCGCAACCGCCAGGAATGTCTTGGATCTGCTTGATGAGCTGCACCGCGAAGGCATGACGATCATGGTGATCACGCATGACCGGGACGTGGCGGCTAGAGGACAACGGACTGTGACAATCCGTGACGGGGCGCTGACATGATCCGGTCGAGTCGCCTACCGCTGCCGGACCTGCTCAGAGAAGCCCTCGCCGGCCTACTCCAACGCCCCTCCCGTTCGCTGCTGACCATGCTCGGCACCGTGCTCGGGGTCGGCGCGTCCGTTGCGGTGCTGGGACTCACCGCCACCGCAGGCGGGCAGATAGACAAGCGCTTCACTGATTTGGCCGCTACCGAGGTCGTCATCGAGGACGTCGGCAGTTCGAATCCGGCGGACACGGCGCTCTCCTTCCCCGAGGACGCGGCGACCCGGATCGAGTCCTTGAACGGCGTCGTACACGCTGGTCTCTGGTGGCCGGTCTCGCCGCGGGCCGCGCAGATCGGTGCGGTGCCGGACATGGCGATGGATGCCGCGGGCCTGACTATCACGGCGGTTGAGCCCACCGGACTCAGCGCGATGCACCCGAAACTGCGCGAAGGGCGACTCTACGACCGCTTTCACAACGACCGTGGGGAGCGGGTGGCGCTGTTGGGCGCGGCAGCAGCCTCGCGGCTCGGGATAACCCGACTGGACGGCTATCCGGCGGTCTTCGTCGATCAGATGCCCTACACCGTGCTCGGCGTTGTCGAGGATTTCGAGCGAATGCCCGAGTTGCTGTTCAGCATCATCATTCCCACCGCCACCGCCCTCGCCGACTACGGGGTTCCCACCGGACAACGGGCGAAGATGCTGGTCGAGACGAAACTGGGGGCGGCAGAGTTGATCGCGTCCCAGGCGCCACTCGCCCTACGACCGGATCTGCCGGCGCGGATCAAGGCGGTCGTCCCGCAGAGCCCGCAGGTGCTGCGCAGCCAGGTCGCCAACGACCTGGACACGCTCTTTCTCCTCCTCGCGCTGACCTCGCTGGTGGTAGGCGCGGTGGGTATCGCCAACACCACACTCGTATCCGTCCTGGAGCGGACCGGGGAGATCGGGCTCCGTCGCGCCCTCGGCGCGCGGCCACGTCACGTCGCCGCTCAATTCCTCACCGAGTCGACCACTCTCGGGCTGCTCGGGGGCATGGTGGGTGGGGGGCTCGGCACTACGGTGGTGGTCAGTGTCGCCCTGGGTCAGCAGTGGACGGCCATCATCGCCCCGTGGACGGTGCTCGGCGCACCGCTGCTGGGCGCGGGGGTCGGACTGGTCGCCGGGACGTACCCCGCGGTACGGGCTGCCATGATCGCGCCGAACCGGGCGCTTCGACGCTGATCGTCCGTTCACCTGCCCTCCTCTTTGCGATCGGCAGGTGCCGTGTCGGCCAGGGCCGTAACCAGCTGGGGCGCTCCGAACCGGTATTGACGAGTAATCGGGGTGTCGGATCTTGGAGCGGGCGGCGAAGGCGGTTGGTGAACGTGGCGATCGGGCTGTTCGTGGCCAAGGGACGTCATCAGCCAGAAGTGCGCGAACTACAGGCGCGAAGGCAAACCGGCGCAACGCGCAACTCGACCATTGACCACCGTTGGTTCCCAGGATGGCTGGTCTGGCGGCAGGGGCTGTACGGTTCTGCGCATGAGTAGCCGACCCGCAGGTCACGGCGGCCGGTGGGTTGACGTCGACCCGATCCGCCTTGCCCGCTGGATCGACCGTTTCACCGCGCGGCACGGTACTTCGGCGGCTACCAGCCGCGATTACGGGATACTCCTCGCTGCGCCTGACGGCACCACCGCCGAGCTGCATAGTCCACCCGGAGCACCCGCCCCACGCGATCTGTCCGAATTCGTGGCGGCCGCGACCGCGCCCCGCAGGGTCGGCCTGCTGCTCGCCCGGAAGGGCGCGGTGGCGGTCGGCGTCGCGGTGGGAGAAACGCTGGAGACGTCCAAGGTGGACACTTTCTACGTGCAGGGTCGCACCGCGGCCGGCGGTTGGTCGCAGCAGCGGTTCGCTCGGCGCCGGGACAACCAGGCTAAGGCGGCCACGGCCAACGCGGTGAAGTTGGCCGAGCGGTTGCTGCTTCCGGAGGTGGGCAGGCTCACCGCGCTGGTCTGCGGTGGTGACCGGCGGAGGGTGGACACCGTGCTGGCGGATCGCCGGCTCGCGCCGCTGGCGCAGTTGCGGGCCGAGCGCCTGCTCGACGTGCCCGAACCCCGGCACGCGGTGCTGGTGGCCGCCGTCGCCGCCGCTCGGTCGGTACGCATCCTGATACGGGAGACGGAGGTCGACGCTACCCGCGAGCGGTGATCGGTTCAGCTCGCCGGGCCGGTCGCGTTCGTAGCGGGCGGATGACCTGGCCGGTGGGCCGGTCGAGCCAGGCCAGGCGGTGCAGATCGTGCCACTTGTAGCCGGTGGCGCGGGAACAGCCCAGTTCCTTCACGACATGGGCGACCAGGCGACCTTGGTCGATGACACGCCTGATGAGTAGCCGCCGGCCGTGGATGGTCAGCCTCGCCTCGTCTCAGGCCGCCACGCCGTCAACAACGCTCATGGGCATTACAGCTAGCGGCCGCCGCGGAACGTGTCGCAGGACTTCGGGTCGCCGGTCTCGTAGCCGCGGGTGAACCACTCGCGGCGCTGCTGTGACGAGCCGTGGGTGAACTCTTCCGGGTTCACCGGCCGGTTGGCGCGCTCGGAGATCGCGTCGTCGCCGATCTTCTCGGCGGTGTCGATCGCCTGGGCGATGTCCTGCTCGGTGATGCTCTTGAAGATCTTCTGGCCGCTGTCGTCGGCGGTGCCGGTGGCGTTGCGCGCCCACGCGCCGGCGTAGCAGTCGGCCTGCAGTTCCAGCTGAACCGACAGGGCGTTCGCGCCGTCCGGGTCGCGCTGCTGCTGGCGGCGTACCTGCTCGTTGGTGCCGAGCAGGTTCTGCACGTGGTGGCCGTACTCGTGGGCCAGCACGTACGGCTGGGCGAACTCGCCCTCGGCGCCGAGCTGCCGAGCGAGCACCTGGTAGAAGGCGAGGTCGATGTACACCTGCGCGTCGGCCGGGCAGTAGAACGGCCCCACGCCGGAGTCGGCCTGGCCGCAGGCGGTGCTCACCGCCTGGTTGAAGAAGACCGTGTCGGTGGCCCCGTACTGCTCGCCGAACGCCTCCGGCAGGGCGGTCCGCCAGTACGCCTGGATCGAGTTGACGTACAGCGTGTTGCGGCAGTCCAGCTGCTGGAGGGCGTCGTCGGCGGAGCACTTCTGCTCCAGGGACGTGTTGTCGCCCTGCTGCTCGCCGCCGTCCATGGCCGCGTTCAGGCCGAAACCGCCGCCGACGAGGGCGACCAGCACGGCGATGATGATGCCGACGATGCCACCGCGGCCGCCGCCGATCGGGATGGGGATCCCGCCGATGCCACCGCCGCCCCCGGATCCCCGCCGGTCGTCCACCTGGCTGGTGTCGATCCGCGCGTTCTCGTTCAGCTCCATGTCTACCCCGATCAGCGTCTGAATCCGTTTGTGGTTGCGGTACCGGACCGGGTCCGGACGTCCGTTTCGGTACCCGATGATCTTGGCCGGTAATCCGGCGGGAGCGCCGGGCGGCGCCCGGTACACTTGCCGCGTGCTGCTCTGCGAAGGCTGAACCGCCCCGCGCCGACGGTCCTGAGGCCCGCCGGCGCTCTCGCGTGCCCTGAGTCAGCCCTTCCAGACCTCGAGAGCGAGTCCTCCGACATGATCACTGCCACCGGCCTGGAGCTCCGCGCCGGCGCCCGGATCCTGCTGTCCGACACCACGCTGCGGGTACAGCCCGGCGACCGGATCGGGCTGGTCGGCCGCAACGGCGCCGGCAAGACCACGACCCTGAAGGTCCTCGCCGGCGAGGGCCAGCCATACGCCGGGCAGATCGACCGGCGCAGCAACGTCGGGTACCTCCCGCAGGACCCGCGCACCGGCGACCTCGAGGTGACCGGCCGGGACCGGGTGCTCTCCGCCCGCGGCCTCGACGTGCTGATGGCCCGAATGAAGGAGCTGGAGGCGCAGCTCGCCGAGCAGCCCGACGACAAGCTGGTCCGCCGCTACGGCGCGCTCGAGGATCAGTTCGCCGCCCTGGGCGGGTACGCCGCCGAGGCGGAGGCGGCCCGAATCTGCGCCAACCTCGGGCTGCCCGACCGGGCCCTGGCGCAGCCCATCGGCACCCTCTCCGGCGGCCAGCGCCGCCGCATCGAGCTGGCCCGGATCCTGTTCCGGGACGCGGGCGACAACGGCGGCGGCATCCTCCTGCTCGACGAGCCGACCAACCACCTGGACGCCGACTCGATCACCTGGCTGCGCGGGTTCCTCGCCAACCACAAGGGCGGCCTGATCGTGATCTCCCACGACGCTTCGCTGCTGGAGGCCGTGGTCAACAAGGTCTGGTTCCTGGACGCCACCCGGTCGGTGGTGGACGTCTACAACCTGGGCTGGAAGGCGTACCTGGAGGCCCGGGAGACCGACGAGCGGCGGCGCCGCCGAGAGCGGGCGAACGCGGAGAAGAAGGCCGGCGCGCTGATGGCGCAGGCGGACAAGATGCGGGCCAAGGCCACCAAGACGGTCGCCGCGCAGAACATGGCCCGCCGGGCCGAGCGGCTGCTGTCCGGCCTGGACGAGGTGCGGGTCGCCGACAAGGTGGCGAAGGTGCGCTTCCCGACCCCGGCACCGTGCGGGAAGACCCCGCTGACCGCCACCGGGTTGTCGAAGTCGTACGGGTCGTTGGAGATCTTCACCGACGTGGACGTCGCGGTGGACCGCGGTTCCCGGGTGGCGATCCTCGGTCTCAACGGCGCGGGCAAGACCACCCTGCTGCGGATTCTCGGCGGCCTGCTGGAGCCGGACACCGGGGAGGTGCGGCCGGGCCACGGGCTGCGGCTGGGCTACTACGCCCAGGAGCACGAGACGCTGGACGTGCAGCGGACGATCCTCGAGCACATGCGCAGCGCGGCCCCGGAGCAGAGCGACACGGACCTGCGGAAGATCCTCGGCGCGTTCCTGTTCTCCGGGGAGGACGTGGACAAGCCGGCCGGGGTGCTCTCCGGCGGGGAGAAGACCCGGCTGGCGTTGGCCACCCTGGTCTGCTCCGGCGCGAACGTGCTGCTGCTGGACGAGCCGACGAACAACCTCGACCCGGTCAGCCGCGAGCAGGTGCTGGACGCCATCGCCCGCTACCCGGGGGCGATCGTGCTGGTCACGCACGACCCCGGCGCGGTGACCGCGCTCAAGCCAGACCGGGCGATCCTGCTGCCCGACGGGGACGAGGACGCGTGGAGTGACGACCTCCTGGAACTGGTCGAACTGGCCTGACCGCGGGCGGCGGCGGCCGGTCAGGCGGTCAGGTCGAGCAGGTGGCCGAGGACGCCGGAGGTGACCAGGATGACCGCGCCGATGGCGATCGTCACGTCGGCCACGCCGAACGTGCCGACCACCACGCGGGTCACCCTATCGGGAAGCTGACATCGCGCAGCGTGTCGGTTGGCGAATAGTTGATATCTGGCGCATGATCGTTCGAGGCGGTCTAATAGGTGGGACCGTATCCGAACCGCACAGTCTGGGACGTGAGGACACAGCATGGCAGCCACCGGCACAGCCACCAGCACTGAGAAGGGTCGCCGGATCGTCGGAGCCGAGCGCCAGACGCTCGCCAAGGACCTGGTAAAGCGGTACACCGGGGGAGAGAGCATCCGCGCCCTCGCGGCCTCGACCGGCCGTTCCTACGGGTTCATCCACCGGGTGCTCACCGAGTCCGGGGTGCAACTGCGGCAGCGCGGCGGCGCCCGGCGTCGCAAGAAGGCGTGACCCGCCGAGCAGCGTCGTCCATCAGCGCCGTTCCCCGGGCCGCCCGGTGACCGCCGAGGCGACCGGGGTCCGGCTGGAATGCGACGGGCCGATCGCGACGGTCACGTTGTGTCGGCCCGACGTGCTCAACGCGCAGACCCCGGCGATGTGGCGCGCGATGAGCGACTTCTCCCGGGACCTGCCCGGCGACGTGCGTGTCGTGGTCGTCCGCGGGGAGGGCCGGGCGTTCTCCGCCGGCCTCGACCTGTCGGTGGCCGGCGCGTCCGGGCCGGGTTCCTTCGCCGAACTGTCCACCCTGCCGGAGCAGGAGTGCGCCGACCGCATCGCCGACTTGCAGAGCGCCTTCACGTGGCTGCACCGGCCCGACCTGATCTCGATCGCCGCCGTGCAAGGGCACGCGATCGGTGCCGGCTTCCAGCTGGCGCTCGCGTGTGACCTGCGGGTGCTCGCCGAGGACGCCCGGCTCTCGATGGCCGAGGTGACGCTCGGCTTGGTCCCCGACCTGGCCGGCACCAAGCGCCTGGTCGAGCTCGTAAGCTACTCGCGGGCCCTGGAGATCTGCGCCACCGGGCGCCGGATGGACGCGGCCGAGGCCGACCGGATCGGCCTGGCCACCCTGGTGGTGCCGCCCGGCGAGTTGGACGGTGCGGTCCGCGACCTGACCGCCGGGCTGCTCGCCAACAACCGGGACGCGGTGGTGGAGATCAAGGCGCTGATCGCCGGTGCCGCCGGCCGCACCCATGCCGAGCAGCAGCGGGCGGAGCGGGAGGCACAGACCCGCCGGCTGCGGGACCTCGCCGGGCGCGGAGAATAGTAAGGACCGTTCGGGAAGATCCGGGTTACGACCGAGGTTGTCACAGTCGTCGGGAAAATTGACTCAGACGGTGCGGTCGGCCCGACGACCCGGAGGTGAGTGTGTCCAACCCGATGGCCGGCGGCGGCATGGGCGGCTGGAGCATGCTCCGGTCGATGCGCAACCGCGACGAGATCTCCAGCCACCAGCTCAAGCGCGGCACCGCCAAGCGGATCCTCGCCTTCGCCCGACCATACCGGCGCGACATCCACATCTTCCTGCTCACCGTGGTGATCGCCGCGGTCATCGGGGTGGCGACCCCGCTGCTCGCCGGTGAGGTGATCGACGCGATCGCTGACGGCGGCGCGGAGGCGGGCTCGACTGTCATCCGGCTCGCCCTGATCATCGCCGGGCTCGCGGTCGCCGACGCGTTCTTCTCCCTGGCACAGCGGTGGTACTCGGCGCGGATCGGCGAGGGGATCATCCTCGACCTGCGGACCCGGGTCTACGACCACGTCCAGCGGATGCCGCTGCAGTTCTTCACCCGTACGCAGACCGGCGCGCTGGTGAGCCGGCTCAACAACGACGTGCTCGGCGCCCAGCGCGCGTTCACCTCGACGCTGTCCGGCGTGGTCAGCAACGTCATCCAACTGGTACTCACCGCCGGCGCGATGCTGATCCTGTCCTGGCAGATCACCGTGCTGTCGCTGGTGCTGCTGCCGGTCTTCATCATCCCGGCCCGCCGGGTCGGGCGCCGGCTGGCCGAGATCACCCGCGAGTCCTACAACCTCGACGCCAAGATGAACGCCACGATGACCGAGCGGTTCGGCGTCTCGGGGGCGCTGCTGGTCAAGCTCTTCGGCCGGCCCGACGAGGAGGCGCGCCGGTTCGCCGGTCGGGCCGAGCGGGTGCGCGACATCGGCATCCAGTCAGCGATGTACTCGCGTACGTTCTTCGTGGCGATGCTGCTGGTCGCCTCGCTGGCCCAGGCGCTGACCTACGGCCTCGGCGGCTGGCTCGCCGTCGCCGGAGTGGTCAGCGCGGGCACGGTGGTCAAGCTCGCGCTGCTGCTCACCCGCCTCTACGGTCCGCTCACCGCGCTGTCCAACGTCCGGGTGGACGTGATGAGCGCGCTGGTCTCGTTCGACCGGGTCTTCGAGGTACTCGACCTCCAGCCGGCCATCACGCAGAAGCCGGACGCGGTCCCGGTGCCCCAGGGCGCCGGCCGGGTCGAGTTCCGGGACGTGCGGTTCCGCTACCCGAGCGCCTCCGAGATCTCGCTCGCGTCCCTGGAGGAGGTCGCCGCCCTCGACCGGACGGTCACCGAGCCGGTGCTGCGGGGCGTGTCGTTCAGCGTGGAGCCGGGGCAGATGGTGGCCCTGGTGGGGCCCTCCGGCGCCGGCAAGTCGACGCTGTCCATGCTGATCTCGCGCATCTACGACGTGACCGACGGGCAGGTGCTGGTCGGCGGGGTCGACGTCCGCGACGCCACGCTCGACTCGCTGCGGGACGAGATCGGCGTCGTCACGCAGGACTCGCACCTGTTCCACGAGACCATCGCGGAGAATCTGCGCTACGCCAAGCCGGACGCCACCGACGACGAGCTGTGGGCCGCCCTGGCCGGCGCCCAGGTCGCGGACCTGGTGCGCGCCCTGCCGGATGGCCTCGACACGGTCGTGGGCGAGCGCGGCTACCGCTTCTCCGGCGGTGAGAAGCAGCGCATCGCGATCGCGCGCCTGCTGCTGAAGGCACCGTCGATCGTGATCCTCGACGAGGCCACCGCCCACCTCGACTCGGAGAGCGAGGCGGCGGTGCAGCGGGCGCTGTCGGTGGCGCTGACCGGGCGTACCGCGCTGGTCATCGCGCACCGGCTCTCCACCGTCCGGGACGCCGACCAGATCCTGGTGCTCGACGAGGGGCGGATCGTGGAGCGCGGCCGGCACGACGAACTGGTCGCCGTCGGCGGGCTCTACGCCGAGCTGTACCGGACGCAGTTCGCCGTCGCCGACTCGCCCGCGCCGTACCAGGACGCGACCGGGCCGGAGCCGGTGGCGGTGCCGATGCGCCCGTACCTAGCCGACGAGGCACTGCCTCCGGCCGCCGCCAACTAGCCCTCGGCGACGGCCGTCCGCAGCTCGCCGAACGCCGCGCCGAGCGACTCCGGGGTGAAGTGCGCGTTCAGCCCGCTCGGGTTGGGCAGCACCCAGAGCCGGGCGCCGGCGAGCGTCGCCGGCTGCGGCCCGAAGCCGGCCTTCGGCCGGGCGAACCCGATCCGGTACGCGGTCACCCCGACCACCGCCACCCACCGCGGCCGGTACCGGGCGACCTTGCCGGCCAGGACGTCCGCGCCGGCGACGAGCTCGGCGGCGGTCAGCTCGTCGGCCCGGGCGCTCGCCCGCGCCACCATGTTGGTGATGCCGAGCCCGTAGCCGGGCAGTTCGTGCTGCTCGCTCGGGTGCAGTTGGCGAGGCGTGAACCCGCCCCGGTGCAGGGCCGGCCAGAATCGGTTGCCCGGCCGGGCGAAGTGCCATCCGGTCGCGGCGGACCACAGGCCCGGGTTGATCCCGACGAACAGCACGTCCAGGCCGGGCGCGATGACGTCCGGGAGAAGGCGGTCGGCTGCCGCGGCCAGCTCCTCGCGGGTCGGGCGCGGGTAGCGGGGGCTGGCCATCACAGCCCCCGCAGCGCGCCGCCGTCGACCGGGATCGTGATCCCGGTGAGGTAGCCGGCCGCGGGGGAGAGCACGAACGCCGCCACCCGGCCGAACTCGGCCGGCTCGCCCAGCCGGCGCAGCGGGATCTCCGCCTCCGCCTCGGCCCGGGCCCGTTCGGCGTCGCCGCTCGCGGCGAGCAGTTGCGCGTTCCGGTCGGTCAGGATCCGTCCGGGCAGCAGCCCCACCACCCGTACGCCCCGGGGCCCGTACTCGTCGGCGACGTCCTTGGCCACGCCGGCCAGGCCGGGGCGCAGGCCGTTCGAGATGCCCAGGCCGGGCAGCGGCGCCCGGGCGGAGATGGACAGGACCAGCCCGATCGCGCCGCCGTCGGTCAGCGCGGCGGCGACGGTCCGCACCATGCGGACGGTGCCGAGGAACACCGTCTCGAAGGACCGCCGCCACTGTTCGTCGGTCGCCGAGGCCGCGCTGCCCGGCGGCGGGCCGCCGACCGAGACCAGCGCGCCGTCGAGCCGGCCGAACGCGTCGCGGGCCGTCGCCACCAGACGCTCGGGCAGCTCAGGGTCGGACAGGTCGGCGGCCACTCCGACGGCGTGCGCCGGGCCGCCGAGGCGCCGCGCTGCTGCCGTCACCGCGTCGGGGTCGCGGGCGGAGAGGACCACCCGGGCGCCGTCGGCGACGAGGCACTCGGCCGTCGCGTACCCGAGCCCGCGGGAGGCGCCGGTCAGGACGTACACCCGGTCGGTCAGTCCGAGATCCATACCGCTGATCCTGCCTTATTGGTCTGCGGTGCCGTCCTTTGGAACTGATGTCGTGGGTGGATCGCCTGGACGTCCCGATGCCACCGGCGGTTGTCGGACGGTGTGGGTCGCCGGCGGTTGGGTCGCGGGCGGTTGCCGGGCTGCGTTGGTCGCGGGCGGTTGTTGGACGGTGTGGGTCGCGGGCGGTTGTTGGAGGGCGAGGGTCGCGGGGGGGGGGGGGGGGGGGGGGGGGGGGGGGGGGGGGGGGGGGGGGGGGGATCGCGTGGACTGCCGGCCATTGGCGGACCGCGAGGATCGCCGGCTGCGGCCGAAGCTGTTGGGACGGCCGCCGTGCTGTACGGGAGACGGGGCAACCGCCTGATGACGTTTTCGGATCAGCTCCAAAGCCGCCGAACATCGGGGGCGACCCGAAGCCGGCCGCGGCGATGGCGGTGCCGCGAAGGTGCGATCGGCGGTCGGCCGTGCTGGTGGTGACGTCGGTGCCGGAGGCGTGATCCGCGGCGGCCGTGCTGGTGGCGACGTCGGCGCCGGAGGTGCGGCCTGAGAGGCCCGCGGGCCCGGGACCTCAGCGGCGGGCGGGGCGCAGCAGGCGTACCCGACCGGCGAGCTGGACCGCGACGGCGCTGCCGGCGCGCCCCCAGGCCGGCAGCCGACGCGGCCGGGGCGCGCTCCGTCCGTCGTAGCGCTGGCCGGCCTCCCGGGTGGCCAGCTCGTCCGCGCCCAGCGGCGGCAGCCTGCCCGCGTCGCGCAGGGCGCGGGCGAGGTCCCAGCCGTCGCGCAGGCTGCCCGCGGGGGGTCGCCCCTCGGCCCAGTCCGCGAAGACCTCCGGCCACCGTGGGCCGAGGCCAGCGGCGAGCAGCGGCCAGTGCCGGGCCACCTCGCCGGCCCGCTTGCGCAGCAGGGCGGTACGCGCGGCGGCGAGCGGCCCCGGCGCGAAGCCCGACGGCGCCGGCGCTCCGGCGACCAGCGCGGCGACGAGTGCCGCCTGCCGGGCGGCCAGGTCGCTCACGTGACCACCGGGAATCCGGACGCGGCGGCGAGCGCGTCCAGCTCGGCGCGGAGGGTGTCGGCGGGCGGGTAGTGCCCGTCCCGTTCCAGGAGCAGGGCCGGTGGCCGGTGCCGCGCGCACAGCTCGCCCACCAGGTCGAGCACCGGGCGTGGCACCGGGTCGGTGTGTGTGTCGTGGTAGAAGCCGCCGTGCTCGGCCCCGCCGGCGACGTGCGCGTACGCGATCCGCTCCAGCGGCAGTCGGTCCAGCAGGTCGAGCGGGTCGGCGTCGCGGTTGCGGGCGTTGGCGTAGACGTTCGCGACGTCGAGCAGCAGCAGGGCGCCGGTGCGGTCGAGGATCTCGGTGAGAAACGCGGCTTCGTCCAGTTCGTCGTCGGGCCAGTCGAACAGCGCCGCGATCGGTTCCAGCGCGATCGGCACCGGCAGGTCGGCCTGGGCGCGGGCCACGTTGGCGCAGACCGCGGCGACCGCTTCCCGGCTGCGCGGCAGGGGCAGCAGGTGACCGGCCTCCAGGCCGCCGGCGCGGACGAACGCGATGTGTTCGCTCACCAGCGGCGCGCCGGCCACCTCGGCGACCGCGGCCAGGTGGGCCACCCGGGCCGGGTCGACCGGCTCGGCGCCGCCGAGGGACAGCCGCACCCCGTGCGGTACGACGGTGACGCCGCGCTCCCGCAGCGCGGCGAGCCCCTCCGGCAGTGGGCCGGTGGGCGGCACCGACTCCGCGATCACCTCGACGAACCGCAGCCCGGGCAGCTCGGCGACGAAACCGGCGATCTCCGGTCGCCAGCCGATGCCCAGCCCGGCCGGTCCGCTCATCCGCCGCACCCGCCTCCGCAGCCGCCGCCCCCGCAGCCGCCACCGCCGCCGCCGTCGCCACCGCCACTGTCGCCGCCTCCGCCGGCGCAGCCGCCGGAGGTGCCGCCGCCGCTGACGAGCGCCGAGCGTTGGATCTCCGCCTGCTCGGCGAAGCCCGGATCCATGGCCCACAGGGTGGCCGTGCCGAAGAGAGCGACTCCCATCGCGGCGCCGGCGGCGCCGTACGTGGCGTAGGCCGGCGCGGAGCGCGGCGAGAGGTACGTGTGCTCCCGGCGCAGTTCGCGTAGTGCCCGGTTGGCCGCGCGGGTGCGCCACGGCCGCCGGTAGAGCAGGATCGTCGCGACGAGCAGCGGGAACTGGGCCAGGAACAGCCAGCCCACCGGCCGGTCGTTCGACAGGCCGGCGAAGAGCCGCAGGATGCCGAGCGCGAACAGGGCGGTGAGCAGCAGCGGCACGACGCGGAGCGCGGCCCGCTGCTCCGCCGTCAACGCCAGCCCGCGCTGTTCGAGCCCGGTGCGCAGCTCGTCGAGGGCCTGCCGCACCCACTGGTCGTCGCGTATCTCGCGGGTGCGCAGGCCCCGGCCGGCGGCGACGTGGATCGCCTGGTCCAGCGGGGTGGTGCCGGCGGGCAGCGGGCCGCCGGTGGTGAGTTGCCGGCCCGGGGTGACGCCGATCGCGCCGCTGCTGCGCAGCCCGCCGATGGAGGTCAGGACGGCCAGCGGCGCACCGCCGTTGAGGTAGGCGACCTGCTGCGGGCCGAGGGGACCGGCGGCGGTCGACGGGCCGCCCAGCAGCCGGGCCCGGTGGACCAGGCCGCCGACGACGAGCAGGGCCGCGGCCAGCAGGTAGAGCTGGAGGAACACCGGGCCGGGGATGCCCCAGGTGTCGCCGGGGGCGGCGAGGACGGTCATGGTCTGCTCCTGTCGCGAGGGGAACGCGGCCCCATTGTGGAGCAGGCCCGCCAGACCGGATCCGCCGCTGGGACGCAGTTACCGGACCGCAACCTGTCGCCGTCAGCGGCGGCGGACCGCCTCCTCCACCAGGTCCAGCACCGGCCCGAGATCGCCGGCCGGCCGGCCCATCGCCAGGTGCAGGACCAGGCCGTCGTACGCCAGCTCCAGGAACTGGGCCAGCACGTCGATCGGAACGTCGTCGCGCAGCACGCCGGCCTCCCGCTGGCGCAGCAGCCGCTCCCGGGTCGCGTCCGCGATGGCCGCCGAGCGCTCGGCCCACCGCTTGGCGAAGGCCGGGTCGGTGCGCAGCCGGCGCGAGACCTCCAGCTGGCTGCCCAGCCAACCGGTCGTGTCGGGGGAGACCGCGCCGGCGAGCAGGTCCCGCATCACCTGGACCAGGCCGTTGCGGGCGACCGTCTCGACCATCGTCGCCGCGTCGTCCTCGGCGACGGCGAGGAAGAGCGAGTCCTTGTCGCGGAAGTGGTGGAAGATCGCGCCCCGGGACAGCCCGGTGGCCTCCTCGAGGCGGCGCACGGTGGCGCCCTCGTACCCGTGCCGGGCGAAACAGGCCCGGGCGGCGGCGAGAATCTCCTGCCGGCGCGCGTCGAGCTGGTCCTGACTTACTCTGGGCACACGTGGATCGTGTCAGGTAACGCCGCGTTATGCAAACCGTACGTACGGCTTGGTTCTGCTCGTCCCACCGGCCCGCCGGTTAGGATCCGGCCGTGACGCCATCCCCCACCGCCCCCACCCTTCCCGCCACGCCCCTGACGGTCGCGGCGGTGCAGTCCGCGCCCGTCCCCGGCGACGTGGCCGCCAACGCGGTCACCGGCGCCGCCCTGGTGCGCCGGGCCGCCGCCGAGGGGGCCCGGGTCGTCGTCCTGCCGGAGCTGTACCTGCCCGCGTACCATCCGCCGGCCCTGGCCGCCGACCCGGCCGGCACCGACGTCGTGGCCGACGACGCGCGGAGCGTCGCCGATTCCCGCCTGACCCCGCTGTGTGACGCCGCGCGCGACGGCGGCGCGGTGGTGGTGGTCGGCGCGGCGGTCCGGCAGCCGGACGGTCGCCGGACCATCTCCGCCCTGGTGGTCGACCGGGCCGGAAACGTCCACGTCGGGTACGACAAGCAGCAGCTCTGGAGCGGCGAGCGGGAGCTGTTCGACCCCGGGGACCGGGGCGCCACGCTGGTCGTCGACGGCTGGCGGTTCGGCCTCGGCATCTGCTACGACGGCTGCTTCCCCGAGCACGGCCGGGCGGCCGCGGGCGACGGGGCGCACGGCTACCTCTGCCCGAGCGGCTATCTCGCCGGCTCCGAGCACCGCCGCGACCTCTACTACCCGGCACGGGCCCTGGACAACACGATGTACGTGGTGTTCGCCAACGTGGTCGGCGGCGCCGACCCGTGGCGGTTCAACGGCGGCGCCGCGGTGTACGACCCCGAGGGCCGCCCGCTGGCGCGCGGTGGCGACACCGAGGAGGCGGTGCTGGTCGCCACGCTGGACCCGGCGGCGCTGGCCCGCACCCGGAAAGCCCACTCCATGCTGCTCGACCGGCTTCCGCACCAGGGTGCCGCCCGCGCGTCGCTCACGGCCTGATCCGGAGGCGGGCCGCTGGACCCTGTCGGCGGGGCGCGTCGGTCCCGTAAGGTGCCCGAGTGCCGCTGCTCCTCCTCGACCTGGACAACACCCTGCTCGACCGGGAGGGTCCGTTCCGCGCCTGGGGTGAGCGTTTCCTGGCCGAGATCGGCGCGCCGACCGCCGACATCGACTGGTTGCTGTCCATCGACGCGGACGGGCTGACCGACCGGTGGGACGTGGCGGACGCGATCCGCGACCGGTACGCCCTGCGCATCCCGTCCATCGACCTGGTCGAGGAACTGCACGACGGGGTGGTCGCCTTCTCCCGCCTCGACCCGCTGGTGGCCTGCGCCCTGCGGATCGCCGACGACGCCGGCTGGGTGCCGGTGGTGGTAACGAACGGCGCGGTGCGCCACCAGGAGGGCAAGATCCGGCGCACCGGGCTGGACCGGTACGTCGCCGACTGGGTCGTCTCCGAGGAGGCCGGGGTCAGCAAGCCGAACCCGCGGATCTTCGCGCTGGCCGCGCAGCGGGTGCGGATGCCGCTGCGGGGCGCCTGGGTGATCGGGGACGGTCCGGAGGCGGACATCGGCGGCGCGACGGCGGTGGGGCTGCCCAGCGTCTGGCTGCACCGGGGGCGTACCTGGAGCGACGCGCGATTCGCCCCGACGTTCACCGTCGACAGCGTGATCGCCGCGATCGCGGCGGTGCTCGGGGCGTAAATCGGTTGCCCCGCCGGCAGCCCGGCGGCGAGCATGGTGCCGCATCGTGCACCCGGGCGTCGACGCCCGGTCGAGGAGAGGGGGTCGGTCATGGCCGTCTTCGCAGGTCGCTTCCACCGGCCTCCAGCAACCTCGACCAAGGGATCTTCACCGCAGTGCGTGACCATGACTTTCCGGCGCCCGAGCGCCGCACCCGCGGCAAGCGCCGCTTCGACGACGACGAACCACACTTCCTGAAGCGCGGCCGGCCCGCCCAGCCGCTGCTCGCCGAGCCCGACACCGAACCGGACCCGGAGACGGGCGAGACCTGGTCGTCCTGGGACGACGCGGTCCACGGCCCGCAGCCGCACCCGGACTGGCTGGTCACCGAGCTGGCCGCCAAGGACACCGAGCTCGGCGTGCTCAAGACCGGCAAGGAGGCGGACGTCCACCTCGTCCGCCGGGCCGTGCCGGGTACCGACCGGTCCTGCCTGCTCGCGGTCAAGCGGTACCGGGACGCCGACCACCGGCTGTTCCACCGCGACGCCGGCTACCTGGAGGGGCGCCGGGTCCGCCGGTCCCGGGAGATGCGGGCGATGGCGGGTCGGACGGCCTTCGGCCGTCAGATGATCGCCGGCCAGTGGGCGGCGGCCGAGTTCGCGGCGCTCGCGCGCCTCTGGGAGATCGGCGCCCGGTACGGCACGGTCGCCGTGCCGTACCCGGTCCAGCTACGCGGCACCGAACTGATGCTCGAGTTCATCGGCGACGCCGACGAGGGCCTGGCCGCGCCCCGGCTGGCGCAGCTGCGACCGGACGGCGCCGAGCTTCGCGACCTGTGGGAGCAGCTCGTCGAAGCGCTCACAGTGCTCGCCCGCGCCGGGCACGCACACGGGGACCTGTCGCCGTACAACCTGCTCGTGCACGCGGGACGCCTGGTGCTCATCGACCTGCCCCAGGTGGTCGACCTGGTCGCCAACCCGCAGGGCCCGGAGTTCCTGGCCCGGGACGTGCGGGTGGTCGCCACCTGGTTCGCGGCGCGCGGGCTGCCGGCGCCGCAGGCCGATCGGCTGGCCCTCACCGAGCGGCTGCTTCGGGAGGCGGGCCTGCGCTGACCACGACGGTCCCGGGCGGCCGGCGTGGCCGCCCGGGACCGGGCGTGGACCGACGCGCGGTTCGGGCCGTACCCCGCCGCGTCACTGCATGTAGCGCTCGACCTCCGGCAGCGGGCGTACGCCCTGCGCGTCCGGGTCGCCGTGGGTGGAGCGGGCGGCGCGCCGGCGGCGCAGCAGGTCCCAGCACTGGTCCAGGGACTCTTCCAGCTCGCGCAGGCGGGTGCGGCCCTCCTCGTCGGTGCCCGCCTCGTTGGCCTGGGCCTCGGCGCGGAGCCGGTGCTCCTCGTCGACCAGCTCGGAGATCCGCTTCAGGATGGTCTTGTCGTCCATGGCCATGAGCCTGGCACAGGGTGCCCGCACGCGCCCGGATTCCCGGCGGCCACACCGGTTCGGCGTTCCCTCCGCAGGTTCGCGTGCGTCGCCGGGCGGGCGCCCCGCCGACCTGCCACAGAGGACCGACGCCGCTATTGATGAAAATTCCACACGTGCGACTCCTAGAGAAAGTTGTCGCGTCAATGGCATGCTCTGCGAGACGGACTCACGCTCGGCGACGACGCGATGTGCCGACAGTGACGCTTCTGTGAGTGGAGGTAACCGTGCGGGTGCCCCAGAATGACGATTCGTACGATGGGGCGCCCGCTGGCCGTCCCGTCCGCGCGCCACTTCATCGGACCCTGCCGGGCCTGTCGCGGGACCCGCTCGGCACGCTGGTCGCCCTCGCCGACCGCGCGCCGGGGCGGGTCGTGCAGGTCAACCTGGGCACCATCCGCCCGTACCTGGTGACGGAGCCGGCGCACGTCCAGCACGTGCTCCGCGACAACGCCGCCAACTACACCCGCGGCGGGAACAGCATGCTGTGGAAGTCGGTCCGGAAGCTCGCCGGCGACGGCATTCTCGGCGAGGGACCGGAGTGGGAGGCGAGCCGGCGGCGGCTCCAGCCCCACTTCACCGCCAAGCGGGTCGACGCGGCGGTGGAGGCGCTCAGCCAGGCGATCAGCGACGCCGTGGACGAACTCGCGGCGCCCACCGGTCGGGGCGAGCCGATCGACGCCGCCAAGGAGATCTCCCGGATCATCTGCCAGGCGGTCATCCGGGTCTTCTTCGGCGACAAGATCAAGGTGGCCGACGGCGTGCGGGTGGTCGCCGAACAGGACACCGTCGCGACCGCGCTGCGGTTCCGGCTGCTCGCCCCCTTCATGCCCGACCGGGTGCCGATGCCGGGCGACCGGGCGTTCCGGCAGGCGGTCCGCAACATCGACGACATCCTGCTGCCGATCGTGCGGGCGGAGCGCGCGCACCCGGACGGCGGCGACGACATCTTCGCCGCCCTGGCCCGGGCCCGCGACGCCGCCGGGCGCCCGCTGGACGAGCAGCGCGTACGCGACGACGTCGTCGCCATGTTCGCCACCACCACCGAAACCACGTACGTGGTGCTCACCTGGCTGTTTCCGCTGCTCGAACAGCACCCGGACATCGCCGCGCGGCTGTACGCGGAGATCGACGAGGTGGTCGCCCCCGGTGACGTGGTCGGGCGGGAGCAGTTGGCACGGCTGCACTACACCCGGATGGTCCTCGACGAGCTGCTGCGCACCTACCCGTCCGGGTGGCTGGTGCCCCGTACGGCGGTCGACGACGACGTCATCGGCGGCACCCGGATCCGAGCCGGCGGCATCGTGGTCCTCAGCCCGTACGTCACCCACCGGCTGGCGCGGTACTGGGACCGGGCGGACGTGTTCGATCCGGAACGGTTCGGTCCCGACCAGCCGCGCCGCGCCCACCGCTACGTCTACTACCCCTTCGGGGGCGGGGCGCACCAGTGCATCGGGCAGTACCTGTTCCAACTGGAGGCGCCGCTGATCGTGGCCACCCTGCTCAGCCGGTACCGCTTCCGGCTCTGTCGACCGGGCATGCCGAGGCCGCAGCTCGCCGCCTCGCTGCGCCCGGGAGAGCGGGTCGACCTGCTGCTCACGCCGCACCGTCAGCACGTGCTCAGTTGAGCCGCCGATGAGCACGACGAGCGTCCTCGACCCGATCCAGCAGGCCGCCGCTAACGGCCGCGTCTGCGCCCTCGCCGCGTCCGGGCAGCGAGACCTGGCCCGGTGCCGGTCCGCGTACCCGGCGTTGTTCCCGGACGACCCGTTCGACGCGACGCTGTTGAGCAACATCGCCCTGGCGATCGCGTTCAGCGAGCCCGGTGCGGAGGCCGAGCAGCTGCGCACCACCAACCGGCTGGTGCTCTGGGGGTTCGCGCTCGACTGGCAGGTCGACCGGCTCGCGGTCGACCGGGTCGAGTTGGACGAGTTGCTGCGCCGCCAGTGCGCCGTCGCGGCGGGGGCGGTGCCCGAGCCGGGCGACGCGCTCGGCTCGTTGCTGGCCGACATCCGCGCCGAACTGGCCGCCGCGCCGGCCTTCGCCGCGCTGAGCGGCGCATGGCAGGAGGCGGTGGACCGGACGCTCACCGCGATGAGCCGGGAGTGGGACTGGCGGGCCGACCCCGGCACCGCGCCGGACCTCGACGGGTACCTCGCCAACGCCGACAACCTGGCGTGCACGGTCGTCAACGTCGCCCACTGGATCCGCACCGGCGGGCCGGAAGCGGCCCGGCACGCCGACCGGCTGGTGGCGGCCAGCGACGCGGTGCAGCGCGCGCTGCGCCTGGTGAACGACCTGGCGACGGTCGACCGGGACGTCCGGACCGGGGACCTGAACGCGATCCTGCTCGTCGGTGACCGGGCGGTCGTGGAGCGGCACCTGGCCGGCGTGATGACCGAGTGCGGTGAGCTGCTCGCCGGGCTGCGGCCCGACGCGCCGCGCGAGGTCGACTACCTGTCCCGGCAACTCGGGTACACGAGCGGCTTCTACCGTTCGACCGACTTCTGGGGGGTCCGGTGACGGCCGAGGCGGTCGTCGGCCGTTCGCCGGCGGTCGAGCCGGCGCCGGACGCCCAACTGCGCGCCGCCGCCGAGGTGGTGGCCGACCTGGTGCGGGTGCCGGCGGGGCGGACCACCGCGTCGGTGTACGAGACCGCCCGGCTGGTGTCGCTCGCGCCGTGGGTGCGCCGGCACGCCGAGCGGATCCGCTTCCTGCTGAACACGCAGCGGGCGGACGGCGGGTGGGGCGGCCCGGACGGGTACTGGGTCGTGCCCACGCTCAGCGCCACCGAGGGACTGCTCGCCGCGCTCGACCGGGACGAGCCGGACGGCTGGTCGCGCGCCGACGTCACGGGCGCGGTCCACCGGGCGCTGGCGCGGCTGCACGAGCGGCTGGGGGAGACCGGGAAGGGCACACTGCCGGACCTTCCGGCCGCCGACCTGATCGTGCCGGGGCTGGTCGAGCGGATCGGCCGGCGGCTGGCCCGCCCACCCGTCGAGCTGAGCGGGTGGAACCCCCGCCTCCCGCTGCCGCCCGGGCTGGACCGCGGCCGGCTGGACCGGGTCCGCCGGTTGGTGGACTCCGGCGCGCCGTTGCCCGACAAGCTGCTGCACGCCCTGGAGGCCGTCGGCCCGGGCGCCCGCCGGCACGCCCGCGTGCGGCCGGGCCGCGGCGGGGCGGTGGGCGCCTCACCCGCCGCGACAGCCGGCTGGATCGGGACCCCCGACGCCGGGGTGCGCGAGGCGGTGAGCTACCTGGAGCGGGCGGTGGACGCTCACGCCGGCCCGGTGCCCTGCGCGACGCCGATCACGGTCTTCGAGCGCTCGTGGACGCTCGCGGCGCTGGCTCGGGCGGGCGTGCCGGTCCAACCGCCGCAGGCCGTGCTCGACAGCCTGCGGGCCGCCGTCGGACCGGGCGGCGCGGCGACCGGGCCGGGCCTGCCCACCGACGCCGACACCACCGCCGTCACCCTGTACGCCCTCGCGCGGTTCGGCCAGCCGGTCGACCCGGCGTCGCTGTGGTCGTACGACACCGGCGTCCACTTCGACACCTGGCCGGGGGAGGACGGTGCCTCGGTGACCACCAACGCCCATGTGCTGGAGGTGCTGGGCTGGCACCTGGCGCGGGCCCCCGGGCCGGCGCCGCGCCTCGCCGCCGCCGTCGGTCGGCTCACCGACTGGCTGGTCGACCGGCAGGCCGCCGACGGGCGGTGGTCCGACCGCTGGCACGCGTCGCCGTACTACGCCGCGAGCTGTGCGGCGGCGGCGCTCGCCCGGTACGGCGGACCGCGCGGCCGGCCGGCCGTCGCCCGCGCCGTCCGGTGGGTGCTGGGCGAGCAGCGCGCCGACGGGACGTGGGGTCGGTGGGACGGGACCGCCGAAGAGACCGCGTACGCCGTGCAGGTGCTCGCGGCGGCGCCGAGGGCCGAGGCGGGGACGGCGGTCGCCGCCACCCGGGCCGCGGCCGCGCTGTCCGGGTTGGACGGTGCGCCGACCGGTGCGCCGCTGTGGCACGACAAGGACCTCTACCAGCCGCCGGTGATCGTCCGGGCGGCCGTGGTGGCCGCCCGGTGGCAGGCCACGCGACTGGCCACCGTAACCGACCTACCAACTGGTTCATGATCAGCGATGCTTGAGTGAAGTTGTGGACACTGCTAGCGTGCGCCGAGGCCGGCCACATGAGGTGCCGCCCTTCCTTACCGTGAACCAAGACGGGCGAGAGACGGTGTGATGGGTCCCCGCAGTGCAAGTCTGCGCACCAAGGTTGTGGCCATGCTGGTCTCGCTTGCCGCGCTCTGGGCCTTCGCGGCCTGGGTGACGCTGCAGGACGGGCTCAACGTCCTCGGCGTGCAGACCCTCGACACCCGGGTCGCCGAGCCGAGCGAGACGCTGCGCAACGAGCTCCAGCAGGAGCGCCGGCTCTCGGTCGTCTACCTCGGGCGGCCGACCGAGGAGACCCTCCAGCAGTTGGCGGAGCAGCGGGAGCGCACGGTCGAGTTGACCGCCCGGTTCCAGGAGTCGTCGCGGACCTGGCAGGCGCGACTGGCCTCCAGCGACGAGCTGATCGAACGGCTCGACGCCGCGATCGTCGAGCTGGACGGGCTGACGTCGGTCCGGGAGGCGGTGACCGCCCGGTCGGTCGACCGGGCCGGCGCCGCGGACGCCTACACGGGGGCGCTCGACGCGCTGTTCCACGTGTACGGGTCGCTCGCGAAGCTCGACGACGAGCAGATCGCCAAGGACACCACCACCCTCGTGCAGTTGGTCCGCGTCCGTGAGCTGATCTCGCAGGAGGACGCCCTGCTCAGCGGGGTCGCGGCGGCGGGCCGGATCACCGAGCAGGAGTACGCGCGGTTCGCGCAGCTGGTCGGCGCGCAGCGGTTCCTCGCCGCCGAGGCCGCCGCCGAGCTGCCCGACGCCGACCGGGACCGCTTCGAGCAGCTCGCCGGGAGCCCGGCGTTCGCCGGGCTGCGGGAGCTGGAGGACCGGATCATCCGGGACGGGCGGCCCGGTTCGAGCCTGCCGGTGAGCGCCGCGGACTGGGCGGCGGTGGTCGGTCCCGCGCTCGACGAGCAGGAGAAGGCGGTGCTGGCCGGCGGTGACGCGCTGGTCGAGCGGGCCACGCCGGTCGCCGTCTGGGTCATCGTACGGCTGATCCTGGCTGCCGGTCTGGGCCTGCTCGCCGTCATCGCCTCGATCGTGGTGTCGATCACCACCGCCCGCGCGCTGGTCCGCCAGCTGGAGCGGCTGCGCCGGGCGGCGTGGGCGCTCGCCCACGAGCGGTTGCCCGGTGTGGTCGAGCGCCTCGGCCGCGGCGAGGAGGTCGACGTCGGCACGGAGGCGCCACCGCTGGAGTTCGGCGACGACGAGATCGGCCAGGTGGGCAAGGCGTTCAACGCCGTCCAGGAGACGGCGATCCGGACCGCCGTCGAGCAGGCCGAGCTGCGCCGGAACGTGCGTGAGGTGTTCCTCAGCCTGGCCCGGCGCACGCAGGCGCTGGTCCACCGGCAGCTCACTCTCCTCGACGCGATGGAGCGGCGCGAGCAGGACGCGGAGGAGCTGGAGGACCTGTTCCGGGTCGACCACCTCGCCACCCGGATGCGACGCAACGCGGAGAACCTGATCGTGCTCTCCGGCGCCACTCCGGGCCGGGCCTGGCGTCGCAACGTCCCGATGGTCGACGTCGTCCGGGGCGCGGTGGCCGAGGTGGAGGACTACACCCGGGTGACCGTGCTGCCGTTGGGCGGGGTCTCGCTCGCGGGCCGGGCGGTCGGCGACGTCATCCACCTGCTCGCCGAGCTGATCGAGAACGGCCTGTCGTTCTCGCCGCCGCACACCATCGTCGAGGTGCGGGGCCAGTTGGTCGCCAACGGCTTCGTCATCGAGATCGAGGATCGTGGCCTCGGCATGAGCGAGGAGGACCTCGCCGCCGCGAACCAGCGCATCGTCGACCGGTCCGAGCTGAACCTGGCCAACGCCACCCGGCTCGGCCTGTACGTGGTGAGCCGGCTGACCGAGCGGCACGGCGTGCGGGTGCAGTTGAAGGAGTCCGCGTACGGCGGGACGACGGCGGTCGTGCTGATCCCCGCCGAGCTGGTGACCACGGAGGACGACCCGGCCGCCCCGGCTGGTTTCCTGGCGGGGGCGGGCGCGACCGGGCTGCCGGCCGGCGCGGGCGCCGGTGCGCACCCGCAGCGCTCCCCCTCGTCGGCTCCGATGGCTCTGGCCGAGCCGCCCGCCGCACCCCGGCCCCGAACGCAACCCGGGTCGGGCGGTGACATCGACGATGGGCTGCCGGTGCGGTCGCGCGGCCAGGCCCTCGCCGAGGCGACCGCCGAAGGTCTGCCCGTCCGGTCCAGGGGTGGCACCGGCGCGCTGGACGGTCCGACGATCCCGACCGGCCTGCCGGTCGCCGCGGCGGCCACCACGACCTCCGTCCCGGCGCCGACCGCCGACGGGCAGCCGTCCGCGGACGCGACTGTCGGGCCGGTGGCCGAGGGCGCGGTCGCGGAGTCGGCGGTGTCGGAGGAGTCGTCCGCGCACGGCCCGGCCGACGCGCCGACCGGGCCGGCGGAGACCGCCGCGGCCACGGAGGTGGCGGTCGCCGGGACGGATGAGGTGCCGGCCGCGCCGGAGGGCGGGTCCCCGCCGGTGCCCGACCGGACCGAGTCGGGGTTGCCGGTGCGCGTGCGGCAGGCCAGCATCGCCCCCGAGCTTCGCGACGAGCCGGCCGAGGTCGAGGCCGTCGAGATCGTGCGTCCACCGGAGCAGGTGCGCCGGATGATGAGCTCCTACCAGACCGGAACCCGCCGGGGCCGCACCGACGCGGCCAGGCTGCTCGGCGCGGGTGACCCGCCGGACGCGGGCCCCGACCCGGGAGACCAGCAGGCAACCTGATCGGCACCGCCGGGCGAGGCGTCGCGGACGCCCCCGGCGTGACAGCCAGCCGAGGACGAGCCGGCGAGCAGCGCCGGGGGAGAAGAGGGCGACGAGTGACGCAGAAGACGGCTTCGACGGCCGACCTGACGTGGTTGCTGGACGATCTTGTCGGCCGAGTGAAGCAGGCCGAGCACGCGGTCGCGTTGTCGACGGACGGCCTGCTGATGGCGGCCTCCCGAGGGCTGAGCCGGGACGACGGCGAGCATCTGGCGGCCATGGCGGCCGGCATCCAGAGCCTCGCGCGGGGCGCCGGCAAGCGGTTCGGCGGCGGCCAGGTGCAGCAGACGATCATCGAGATGCAATCGTCGTTCCTGTTCGTCACGGCGGCCGGTCGCAACGCCTGCCTCGCGGTCCTGGCGAGCGAGGACGCCGACGTGGGCCTGATCGCGTACGAGATGGCGATGCTGGTGACCCGCGTCGGCAAGTACGTGGCGTCGCCGTCACGCACCGAGCAGCCGGCCGCCGGGAAGTAACGGCGATGACGGTCCAGGGAGAGTCCGCGGAGCAGCAGTGGGTCGACGACCACGCCGGGCCGGTGGTGCGTCCGTACGCGGTGACGCGCGGGCGGGCCCGCCCGGTCGCCGGCACGTTCGACCTGATCTCCCTGGTGACCGCCACCCGGGCGGATGTCACGCCGGAGATCGGTCTGGGCCCGGAGCACGTGGCCATCGTCGGGCTCTGCCAGGGGGTGCAGTCAGTGGCGGAGATCGCTGCCCACCTGGACCTTCCGGTGGGGACCGTCCGGGTCCTGCTCGGTGACCTGATGGCCCGTGACCTGGTGCAGGTACGCGAGCCGCGGACGACGGCCGGCCTTCCCGACAACAGTGTTTTCGAGGCGGTAATCAATGGACTTCGGGCCCTCTGAGCGGCCGGCGGGAGCGCCGACCCTGCCCACCGCGCTCAAGATCCTGATCGCGGGTGGCTTCGGTGCCGGCAAGACGACGCTGGTCGGTGCCGTCAGCGAGACCCGCCCCCTGCGTACCGAGGAGGTGCTGACCGAGAGCGGGGTCGGCGTCGACGACCTGTCCGGTGTGGAGGACAAGAGCACCACCACCGTGGCGATGGACTTCGGCCGCATCACCATCAGCGACGACCTGGTGCTGTACCTGTTCGGCACCCCGGGCCAGGACCGCTTCTGGTTCGTCTGGGACGAGCTGGCGCTCGGCGCGATCGGTGCGGTGGTGCTGGCGGACACCCGTCGGCTGGCCGACTGCTTCCCCTCGATCGACTACTTCGAGGGGCGGGGCACGCCGTTCGTGGTGGCGGTCAACTGCTTCGAGGGCGCCCGCCGGTACCGGTTGGACGAGGTGCAGGCGGCGCTCAACCTGGACCCGGGGGTGCCGGTGCTGCTCTGCGACGCGCGGGAGCGGGAGTCCGGCAAGGAGGTGCTCATCACGCTGATGGAGCACGCCATGAAGACCCTGGAGGCGCGCCGCGAGGCCGACTGACCAGGCCGAGCCGGGAGCGCCGGGCGAGAGCGCGACAGGGCCCCTTCCCGCTGCCGGGAAGGGGCCCTGTCGGGGTGGTGCGTCAGCTGGCGATCATGCGCCGCAGCACGTACTGCAGGATGCCGCCGTGCCGGTAGTACTCCGCCTCACCCGGGGTGTCGATGCGGAGCACCGCGTCGAACTCGATCCCGGTGTCGGTGGTGACCCTGACCGTGCGCGGGGTCGCGCCGTCGTTGAGCGCGGTGACCCCGGTGATCGAGAAGGTCTCGGTGCCGGTGAGGCCGAGTGACTCGGCGGTCTCGCCGGCCGGGAACTGCAGCGGCAGGACGCCCATGCCGATCAGGTTCGAGCGGTGGATCCGCTCGTAGGACTCGGCGATGACGGCCTTGACGCCCAGCAGCATGGTGCCCTTGGCGGCCCAGTCCCGGGACGAGCCGGAGCCGTACTCCTTGCCGGCCAGGACGATCAGCGGGAGACCCGCCTCCTGGTAGGCCACCGAGGCGTCGTAGATGGTGGTCTGCTCGCCGGTCAGGTGGTTGACCGTGAAGCCGCCCTCGACGCCGGGCACCAGCTGGTTGCGCAGCCGGATGTTGGCGAACGTGCCCCGGATCATCACCTCGTGGTTGCCGCGGCGGGAGCCGTAGGAGTTGAACTCGTGGCGCGGTACGCCGTGCTCGGCGAGGTACTTGCCGGCGGGCGAGTCGGGCTTGATCGAGCCGGCCGGGGAGATGTGGTCGGTGGTGACCGAGTCGCCCAGCTTGGCCAGCACCCGGGCGCCGGTGATGTCGCCGACCGCCTGCGGCTCGCGCTGCATGCCCTCGAAGTACGGGGGCTTGCGGACGTACGTCGACCCGTCCGCCCAGGCGAAGGTGTCCCCGGTCGGCGTCGGCAGCGACTGCCACCGCTCGTCACCGGCGAACACGTCGGAGTACGCCGAGCTGAAGCCGCTGGCGCCGATCGCCGAGGCGATGACGTCCTGGATCTCGGCGCTGTTCGGCCAGATGTCCCGCAGGAACACCGGGTTGCCCTGGGCGTCCTCGCCGATCGGCTCGTTGGCCAGGTCGATGTCCATGGTGCCGGCGAGCGCGTACGCGACGACCAGCGGCGGGGACGCCAGGTAGTTCATCTTGACGTCGGGGTTGATCCGGCCCTCGAAGTTGCGGTTGCCGGAGAGCACCGAGACGACCGCCAGGTCGTTCTCGTTCACCGCGGCGGAGATCTCCTCCGGCAGCGGCCCGGAGTTGCCGATGCAGGTGGTGCAGCCGTAGCCGACCAGGTGGAAGCCGAGCTTCTCCAGGTAGGGGGTGAGGCCGGCCCGCTCGTAGTAGTCCATGACGACCTTCGAGCCCGGGGCGAGGGTGGTCTTCACCCACGGCTTGCGGGACAGGCCCTTCTCCACCGCGTTGCGGGCCAGCAGCGCGGCGCCGATCATGACCTGCGGGTTCGAGGTGTTGGTGCAGGAGGTGATCGCGGCGATCACCACGGCGCCGTGGTCCAGCTCGAACTCGTTGCCGTCGTCGCCGGTGACCCGGATCGGGTTGGTGGCCCGCCCGCCGGCGCCGACCGCGGCCGTCGCCAGGTCGCGCGGGGCGTCGGCCGGGTCGTTGACGCCGTTGGCGGGGGAGTCGCTGGCCGGGAAGGACTCGGCGCTGGCCTCGTCGGCGTGGCCCACGACCCCGTACGGCTTATCCTGCTGCGGCACGCCGGGCTTGCGGCCCGGGTCGCCACCGGTCTCGTCGGCGGCGACGTAGTCCTTGAGGGCCGAGCGGAACAGCGTCTTGGCGCTGCCCAGCGGCACCCGGTCCTGCGGGCGCTTCGGGCCGGCCAGCGACGGCTCGATCGTGCTCAGGTCGAGCTCCAGGCGCTCCGAGTACGCCGGCTCGGCGACCGGGTCGTGCCAGAGGCCCTGCTCCTTGGCGTACGCCTCGACGAGCGCGACCTGCTTCGGGTCGCGGCCGGTCAGCTCCAGGTAGCGGACGGTCTCGGCGTCGATCGGGAAGATCGCGACGGTGGAGCCGTACTCCGGCGACATGTTGCCGATGGTGGCCCGGTTGGCCAGCGGCACCGCGCTCACGCCGGGGCCGTAGAACTCGACGAACTTGCCGACCACGCCGTGCTTGCGCAGCATCTCGGTGATGGTGAGCACCAGGTCGGTGGCGGTGGTGCCGGCCGGCATCTCGCCGGAGAGCTTGAAGCCGACGACCCGCGGGATGAGCATGCTGACCGGCTGGCCGAGCATCGCGGCCTCGGCCTCGATGCCGCCGACGCCCCAGCCGAGCACGCCCAGGCCGTTGACCATCGTGGTGTGCGAGTCGGTGCCGACGACCGTGTCCGGGTACGCCTGGCCGTTGCGCTCCATCACCGTGCGGGCCAGGTACTCGATGTTGACCTGGTGCACGATGCCGGTGCCGGGCGGGACGACCTTGAACTCGTTGAAGGCGCTCTGGCCCCAGCGCAGGAACTGGTAGCGCTCCTTGTTGCGCTGGTACTCCAGCTCGACGTTGCGCTCGAAGGCGTCCTCGCGGCCGAACAGGTCGGCGATCACCGAGTGGTCGATGACCAGCTCGGCCGGCGCGAGCGGGTTGACCTTGGTGGGGTCGCCGCCCAGGTCGCGGACGGCCTCGCGCATGGTGGCCAGGTCGACCACGCAGGGCACGCCGGTGAAGTCCTGCATCAGCACCCGCGCCGGGGTGAACTGGATCTCCACGCTCGGGTCCGCGGTCGGGTCCCACGCGCCGAGCTGCCGGATGTGGTCGGCGGTGATGTTCGCGCCGTCCTCGGTCCGGAGCAGGTTCTCCAGCAGGATCTTCAGGCTGTAGGGGAGCCGTTCCTGGCCCTCCACCTTGCTGATCTTGAAAATCTCGTAGCTCGCGTCTCCGACGCGTAGCTGGGTCTTCGCACCGAAGGTGTCGAGGCTCGCCACGTCGTACTCCTTCACACCAGCGACCGTGAGTAGTCCTGAGCAGTCTGTCGCACCGGCCGGGGACGTGCCGTGCTTAGGTGACACTTACCCGCCTCGGGCGCCTATCCAAACCGTACGTCCGTCTTGCTATTCGCGCAACCTCGTGCACGGTGCGGACGAGGAGATTCCGTCATGATTCACCATGGGCGGCTCGCCGGTCCGCCCGCAGCTGTCCATTCCGACCGCCGGATGCCACGATGGCCGGCGTGGAGATCTGGAACAACCCGTCCTGCTCGAAGTGTGTCGGCGCGCGGGAGACCCTCGACGAGGCCGGCGTCGCCTACCAGGTGCGCCCCTATCTGGACCGGCCGCCGACCGTGGCCGAGCTGACCGAGGTGCTGCGCCGGCTCGGCGTCCGGGCCTGGGAGGTCTGCCGGATCCAGGAGCCGGCCGCGGTCGACCGGGGAATGGCCGACTGGCCGCGGGACGACGCCAGCGAACCCCGCTGGGTCGAGGCCATGGTGGCGGCGCCGGAGCTGATCCAGCGCCCGATCCTGCTGCTCGACGACGGGAGCGCCCTGGTCGGGCGTACCCCGCAGGCGCTGGCCGAGGCCGTGCGGCGCGCGCGGCGCGGCGGCGAGTGACTCAGCGGCGGTCGTCGCCCGGCGCGGCCGCCGCCTCCGCGTGCCGGTCGCGCAGCCGGGCCCGGATCTCCTCCGGGGTGTACGCCCGGCGCCGCCGTTCGGCCCGGGCGATGACCACACCGGACGCCGCAACGCCGGCCAGGCCGGCCAGCCCGAGCACCTTCCACCACCGCATCCGTCGCCGCATCGGCCTAGGGTAGACGCTTATGGACGTGACCCTCGGCAAGCGGAGCGGAGCGTCGGCGTGATCCTCGACCTGGACGAGGCCGTGGAGCTGACCCGCACCGGCGACGTGTGGGTGTTCCGTGGTCGCAGCGTGCCCGACCGGGCCATCCAGCTCACCACCAACAGCCCGGTCAACCACGTGGGCATGGCGGTGGTGCTGGACGACATGCCTCCACTGATGTGGCACGCCGAGCTGGGCCGTTCGCTGCCCGACCTGTGGTCGGGCACCCACCAGCGTGGCGTGCAGCTGCACGACCTGCGTGACGCGGTCGGCGTCTGGGCCAACCGGTACGGGCAGCGGGCCTGGCTGCGCCAGCTCGACCCGCCGGCCGACGCGGCGATGGAGAACGCGGTGCTGCGCACCGTCGCGCGCCTTGACGGCACGCCGTTCCCGTCCACCGCCCAGCTCGCCTGGCGGTGGCTGCGGGGTCGCGTGCCGCCCGTGCGGTTGCCCGGCGGGCGGCGGCCGGCGGGTCCGGCCCGCGCGGACGCCCTGAACGGCCGGGCGCCCGAAGGCCGGGACCGCGCGGTGCCGGAGCACCGGCTGGAGACGGCGTACTGCGCGGAGGTCGTGGCCGTCACGTACGAGGCGATGGGGCTGCTGCCACCCGGCCGGCACCCGAACTGGTACGACCCGGGCCGGTTCTGGAGCGGGGACGACCTCGGCCTGGCCGGCGGCGCGCGACTCGGCGCGGAGATCGAGGTGCGCGTACCGCCGCGCTGAGGTTTGGGCTCGCCGCGCACCGGAAATCTCTCCGGTCGTGACGGCTTTCACCGACCTGGACGCGCTGACCGACTTCTTCGGCCGGTACGGCGCAGCGCTGACCGCAGGCGACGTGCCCGCCCTGACCAGCTGCTACGCCCTGCCGGGCCTGGTCGTCTCGGACACCTACAGCTTCTCGTTCACGTCCCCGGCGGCGGTGGCACTGTCCTTCGTGGGCGCCGCGCCCGACTACCGGGACCGGGAGCTGGTGGCGGCGCACGCGACCATCGAGGACGTGCAGCCGGTGTCGGCGCTGCTGACGATGGTGGCGGTCGAGTGGGAGTTCCTCGACAGCCAGGGCCGCCGGGTGCCCGGCGAGCGCTACCGCTACCTGCTGCGCACGACCGATGAGGGGCCGGTCATCTGCACCGTCGTCCGGTCCGCGTGAGCGTCACGCCACCGGGGTCCGGCCGGGGACCGGACGTCGGCCGGCCGGCCATCCGTTCGGTCGGATCGGTGACCACGCGGTTCCGTCTCCGGGCAACGGATGGATAGGCTGCGCGTCGGCTCGACGAAAGGGAACCTCAATTGTCTCTGCGGCCAGCCGGGGAGGCCGGCGGGCGGACCGCGTCCCGGTTGCTCGCGTCGTTCCCGTGGGTCGTCGTGGTCCTCGGCGTCGGGCTGCTGGCGACGCTGCTCCTGGTGGCGCTGCTGTCCTTCCGTGGCCCGGAGCGGCAGGCGCTGCCCCCGGCGCCGGCGCCGCCGGTTCCCCTGCCCACGCCCCGCGCGGTGACCACCCCCGTGGACCCGTCGCCCACCAGCGTGACGCCGTCGCCCACCCGGCCGCCGACCACGGCGGCCACGCCCTCTCGCGCGGCCCGCACCTCGTCGCCCGGGCCGGGCTCCGGGGCGTCGAGCTCCGCCAGCCCGCAGCCGTTGGTGGCCAACGGCGAGGCCGCCGACCCGGCCGGGGCCGAGGTCACCGCCCGGTACGAGGTGACCGACAGCGACCGCGACTCGTTCCGGGCGGAGCTGCTGCTGGCCAACCGGACCGACCGGAGCCGGGACTGGCGGGTGGAACTCCAGTTCACCGACGCCGTCAGGAGCATCCGGGTGTACGGCGGTTCCGGCATCTCGGTGTGGACGGACGGCCGCGGGCGGTACGTCCTTCGTGGTGACCTGCGCCCCGGGGAGCAGGAGCGGCTGGCGCTCCGGATCCGGCGGGACGGTGGCGGCGACCAGCCGAGCCGGTGCACCGTCAACGGTGTCGACTGCGTCATCGGATGAGCGCCCGCCCGGCGGCCCGCCGGGTCCTGCCCGCCGGTCGGTACGCTTCCTCGACGGCTCGCTGAGGAGGGACATGTCCGGCTCACGTCGCGCCCCGCGGTCCCGCGCGCTCGCCGCCATCGCCTCCTCCCCGTGGATCGTGGTGGCCGCCGGGGTCGTCGTCATGGTCGTTCTGCTGGTCGTCGCGCTCGGGGCGTACCGGGGGCGGAGCGACGGCGTCGACGCCCGGCCGGAGCCGCCCGCCCCGCCGCTGCTCCTGCCCGAACCGTCGCCCACGACCGGTGAGCCGGCGCTGAGCCCGAGCCGACCGACCCGGCCGGGGCTGTCGCCGCGCGCGTCCGCCCCGCCGACCACCGGCGTCGCGTCGCCGCCGGTTCCCACGCGGGCCGCCACCGCCGGTGCTCCCCGTCCCGCACCGCCGCCCCCGGCCGGGCTCACCGGCCGGTACCGGGTGGTGAGCTCGTTCGACGGCGGTTTCATCGCCGAGGTGCTGATCATCAACGCGACGGCGGACCGGCGTGGGTGGACGGTCCGGCTGACCTACTCCGGTGGACGTTTCGTGACGGCGTGGGTGGAGGGCGTCGAGCAGGGGACCGCCACCGTCTTCGACGGCGGTTTCACCTACCGCAGTGGCGTCGACGTGGCCCCGGGCGGCACCGCCAGCCTGCGGTTCCACCTGGAGCGGACGGACTCCCGCCCGACCTCCTGCACGGTCGACGGCCGGCCCTGCGTGATCCTCTGACGTCCACGTCGGACATCGGACGCCGGTCCGGGTGGCAGCGAGGCGCCTGAAAGCGGACTGCATTGTTGCGACTGTGTTTGCAAGGTATTGCAGAATGTTTCGGCAAGGACTAGCGTGCGGGCGAATCAGCGACCAGAGGAAGGCCGTCGATGAAACGCCCGCCGATATCGCGCAAGGCTCTGCTCGCCCTCGTCTCGCTCCTCGCCCTCACCCTCGTCGGCGCGCCGGTCGCCGTCCACCAGTTGGGAGGCGACCAGCGCAACAGCCCGACCGGCACGGCGGCCGGCGCCGACGCGCTCGCCGCGGCCGGCGCGAAGCAGTGGGACGCCGAGCCCTCCGCCGCGGCCCTGCTCGCCGCCGGCGACAGCCGCGCCCGGGCCGAGCAGTTCTACTTCGTCCTGCCGGACCGCTTCGCCAACGGCGACCCGCGCAACGACCGGGGCGGCCTCACCGGCGACCGGCTGAAGACCGGCCTGGACCCGGCGGACAAGGGCTTCTACCACGGCGGCGACCTCAGGGGCGTGATGGACCGGCTGGACTACATCCAGGGCCTCGGCACGACGGCGATCTGGCTCGCGCCGGTGTTCAAGAACCGGCCGGTGCAGGGCAGGGACGACGACGTCTCCGCCGGTTACCACGGCTACTGGATCACCGACTTCACCCAGGTCGACCCGCACTTCGGCAGCAACGACGAGCTGAAGAAGCTGGTCCGGCTCGCGCACCAGCGCGGCCTGAAGGTCTACCTGGACATCATCGTCAACCACACCGCCGACGTGATCACGTACGCCGAGGACCGGTTCACCTACGTCGACAAGAAGACCTCGCCGTACCGCGACGCGCAGGGCCGGCCCTTCGAGGACCGCCACTACGCCGACGGCAGCCGCGACTTCCCGGCGGTGAACACGCAGTCCTTCCCGTACACGCCGACGTTCGCCACCCCCGCGGACGCCAAGGTCAAGGTCCCGGCCTGGCTGAACGACCCGACGATGTACCACAACCGCGGCGACTCGACGTTCGTCGGTGAGAACGCCGAGTACGGCGACTTCGCCCGGCTGGACGACCTGTGGACCGAGCGTCCCGAGGTGGTCCGGGGCATGACGAAGATCTACTCCGACTGGGTGCGCGAGACCGGGGTGGACGGTTACCGCATCGACACCGTCAAGCACTCCAACCTGGAGTTCTGGCCCCAGTTCAGCCAGGGCGTCGAGCAGGCCGCGGACCGGGCGGGCAAGCCGGACTTCTTCATGTTCGGCGAGGTCTACAGCGCCGACCCGGAGATCACCTCGACGTACGTGCGCCGGGGTGGCCTGCCCGCCACCCTGGACTTCCCGTTCCAGGACGCGGCGCGCGGCTTCGTCGCGGGCGCCGGCTCCGCCACGGCCCTCGCCGACGTGTACGCGCGCGACGACCTGTACCACGCCCGGGACACCGACGCGAACCGGCTCACCACCTTCCTCGGCAACCACGACATGGGCCGCATCGGCGCGTTCATCGCCAACGGGCAGACCGACGCCGCGACGCACCTGCGCCGCGCCCAGCTCGCCCACGAGCTGATGTTCCTCACCCGCGGCCAGCCGGTGATCTACTCCGGCGACGAGCAGGGCTTCACCGGCGCCGGCGGGGACAAGGACGCCCGGCAGGACATGTTCGCCTCCAAGACCGCCGACTACCTCGACGACGACCTGCTCGGCACCGACCGCACCCACGCCGTCGACCAGTTCGACCCGCAGCACCCGCTGTACCGGACGATCGCCGAACTCGCGAAGCTGCGTGCGGAGCACCCCGCGCTGCGCGACGGCGTCCAGGTCACCCGGTACGCGGCCGACGGCCCGGGCGTCTTCGCCGCGTCCCGCGTCGATCCGCGGCAACGCACGGAGTACGTCGTCGCCGTCAACAACGCCACCACCCCGCAGACTGTCACCGTGGACACCTGGTCGGCCGGTGCCACCTTCGGTGGCGTACACGGCGCCTCGGACGCGCCGGTGGCCGGCGGGGACGGCCGGCTCACGCTGACCGTGCCGGCCCTGTCGGCCGTCGCGTACCGCGCCGGCACGCCGATCGCGTCGCCCTCGGCGAAGCCCACCGTGACGATCACCGCGCCGGAGGCCGGCGCCGTCGTCCCGACCCGCGTCGCCGTCACCGCCCAGGTCACCGGGGACCCGCTCGCCACGGTCACGGTGGCCGCCCGGGTCGGGGGCGGCCGGTGGACGCTGCTCGGGTCGGCCGACCGCGCGCCGTACACCGTGCACCACGATCTGGCCGGCCTCGCCGGCGGCACGAAGGTCGAGTACAAGGCCGTGGTCCGGGACGGCCGGGGTCGTACCGCGACCGCCCGCACCGCCGCGGTCGTCGGCACCCCGGAGCAGGGCCAGTCCCGTGACTGGCTGGTCGTGCACTACCAGCGGCCGGCCGGCGGGTACGACGACTGGGGCCTGTACGCCTGGGGCGACATCGACCCGGCGTACGTGACCGAGTGGCCGAAGGGGCAGCCGTTCGCCGGCGAGGACTCCTACGGCCGGTTCGCCTGGGTGAAGCTCAAGCCCGGCGCGAGGTCGGTCGGCTTCCTCGTCGTCGACCGGAACGGCACCAAGGACGTCGACCAGGATCGCACGGTCGACGTGACGCAGACCGGCGAGATCTGGCTCAAGGCCGGCGACCCGGCGATCCACCCGACCCGGCAGGCGGCCACCGGTGAGCCGGACTCGCCCGTCGAGGAGGGGACGGCGATCCTCCACTACCGGCGGGCCGACGGCAACTACGACGGTTGGGGCCTGCACCTGTGGGACGGCGCGGCCAGCCCGACCGACTGGGCGAACCCGATGCCGCCGACCAGCGTCGACTCCTTCGGCGCGGTGTTCCGGGTGCCGCTCGCGGCCGGCGCCAGCGGGCTGAGCTACATCGTCCACAAGGGGGACGAGAAGGACCTGCCCGAAGACCAGCGGCTGGACTTCGCCGGCGCGGGCCGGGAGGTGTGGCTGCTCGCCGGGACCCGGGGGCGGCTGCTGCCGGCGGCCACCACCGGCGCCGCCAAGGATCTCGACGTGACGAAGCGGAAGGCGCACTGGATCGACCGCTCCACCGTCGCCTGGGCGACCGGGCCGACCGACGGCAAGACGTACGCCCTGGTCGCCGCCCCGGCCGGCGGGGTGACCGTCGCCGACGGGGAGCTGACCGGGACGTATACGACGATCCCGCTGCGGGCGCAGCGCAACGGCCTGACCGAGGCGCAGCGCGACCGGTTCCCGCACCTGTGGGCGTACCAGGCCTTCACGCTGGACCGGGCGCAGCTGGCGAAGGTCCCGGCGGCGCTGCGCGGGCAGCTCGTGGTGACCGAGCGGGACGCCCAGGGCACGCTGCTGGCGGCCACCGGCGTGCAGATCCCGGGCGTACTCGACGACGTCTACTCCCGGGCGACCCAGGCGCGGCTCGGCCCGACGTTCACCGGCGGCGTGCCGGCGCTCGCGGTGTGGGCGCCGACCGCCCGGAGCGTGTCGTTGCAGCTGTTCGACTCGCCGGCCGCGCAGCCGGAGACGGTGAGCATGCGGCGGGACGACCGCACCGGCGCCTGGTCGGTACGCGGTTCCCGGTCCTGGATCGGCAAGTACTACCGCTACCGGGTGGAGGCGTGGCAGCCGGCGGCGCAGAAGATGGTCACCGCGTCGGTGACCGACCCCTACTCGCTGGCCCTCGCACCGGACTCCACGCACAGCCGGATCGTCGACCTGGCCGACCCGCGGCTCGCGCCGAAGGGCTGGGGCGACCTGCGCAAGCCGGCCGCGGTGCCCGCGGCGAAGGTGCAGATCTCCGAGCTGTCGGTGCGCGACTTCTCGATCGCCGACACCACCGTCCCGGCCGAGCGACGCGGCACCTTCCTCGCCTTCACCGACCCCGGCACCGCCGGGATGAAGCACCTGCGGGGGATCGCCGACGCCGGGGTCACCCACCTGCACCTGCTGCCGGCGTTCGACTTCGCCACGATCCCCGAGCGCCGGGCCGACCAGCGGCAGCCCGCCTGCGACCTGGCGGGCCTGCCGCCGGACTCGGACCAGCAGCAGAGGTGCGTCGCCGAGGTCGCCGACACCGACGGCTACAACTGGGGGTACGACCCGCTGCACTACACCGTGCCGGAGGGTGGTTACGCCGTCGACCCGGCGAATCGGACCACCGAGTTCCGGCAGCTGGTCGCCGGGGTGAACGGCGCCGGTCTGCGCGTGGTGCTGGACGTCGTCTACAACCACACCTCCGCGGCGGGCACCGACCCGAAGTCGGTGCTGGACCAGATCGTGCCGGGCTACTACCACCGGCTGCTGGAGGACGGCACGGTCGCCAACTCGACCTGCTGCGCCAACACCGCCCCGGAGCACGCCATGATGGGCAAGCTCGTGGTGGACTCCGTCGTCACCTGGGCGAAGGCGTACAAGGTGGACGGCTTCCGGTTCGACCTGATGGGCCACCACCCGAAGGCGAACATGCTCGCCGTCCGCGCCGCCCTGGACCGGCTGACCCTCGGCCGGGACGGGGTCGACGGCCGGAAGATCCTGCTCTACGGCGAGGGCTGGAACTTCGGCGAGGTGGCGAACGACGCCCGGTTCGTCCAGGCCACCCAGGCCAACATGGCCGGCACCGGCATCGGCACCTTCAACGACCGGCTCCGCGACGCCGTCCGCGGCGGCGGTCCCTTCGACGCCAACCCGCGCCAGCAGGGCTTCGCCTCCGGCCTGTTCACCGACCCGAACGGTGACCCGGTCAACGGCTCGGCCGCCGCCCAGCGGGCCCGGCTGCTGCACCAGCACGACCTGATCAAGGTGGGGCTCACCGGCAACCTGCGCGGCTACCGGTTCACCAACTCCGCCGGCGAGCAGGTCACCGGTGCCGAGGTGGACTACAACGGCGCACCGGCCGGCTACACGGCGGCGCCGGGGGAGGCGGTCACCTACGTCGACGCGCACGACAACGAGATCCTGTACGACGCGCTGGCGTACAAGCTGCCGCAGGACACGGCGGCGGTGGACCGGGCGCGGATGCAGGTGCTCGCGCTCGGCACCGTCCTGCTGGGGCAGGGCACCGGTTTCGTCACCACCGGCAGCGAACGGCTGCGGTCCAAGTCGTTGGACCGCAACTCGTACAACTCGGGGGACTGGTTCAACCAGATCCGCTGGGACTGCGCGCAGGGCAACGGGTTCGGTGTGGGACTCCCGCCGGAGCAGGACAACCGGGACAAGTGGCCGTACGCGAAGCCGCTGCTGGCCGACCCAAGGTTGGTGCCGGACTGCGCGGCGATCGACCTGACCGACGCCCGGTACGCGGAGCTGCTGAGGATCCGCGCGTCCTCGCCGGTGTTCGGCCTGGCCACCGCCGAGCAGGTGCAGAAGCGGGTGGCGTTCCCGCTCTCCGGCGAGGCGGAGACGCCCGGCGTGCTCACCATGACGCTGGACGGTCGGGGCCTGGACGGGCGCTGGACGTCGCTGACGGTGATCTTCAACGCCACCACCGGGACGGCGACCCAGCGGCTCGCCGGGTTGCGCGGTGCGGACGTGGCCCTGCACCCGGTGCTGCGGGACTCTGCGGACCCGGCCCTGCGTACGGCGTCGTTCGCGACGTCGAGCGGCACGTTCACGGTGCCGGCCCGCAGCGTGGCCGTCTTCGTGCAGCGGTAGCGGTGACGCGTCGGCCCCCTTCCGCGCTGGCGGAAGGGGGCCGGTCGCGTGCCGTCCCGGTCAGCCGAAGCAGCCCGGCACCCCGAAGCAGTTGTCCGGCCGGTTGGCGGACACCTTCGTCTTGTCGTCCAGCGTGACGGTGTTGCCGGGGCCGGTGTAGATCCCGCCGCCCTCGAAGACCGCGCTGTTGAACACCACCTTGGAGTTGATCAGCCGGAGTGTGCTCACTCCGGTGACGTAGAAGCCGCCGCCCCGGTTGCTCACCTGGTTCGCCGCCACCTCGGTGTCGCGTACGGTGGTGATGCTGCCTACGGCGACGAGGACGCCGCCGCCGAGCACGTCGGCCCGGTTCTCCTTGACGGTGCTGTTCTCGATCGTGGCCCGGCTGTTCTGGTCGAAAGCGGCGCCGCCGCCACCCTGTGCGGTGGTGTTGCGGGTCAGCTTGACGTGCCGCAACGTCACCTGGGTGCCGCGGGTGTGGATGCCGCCGCCGCCGAGCGAGGCGTCGTTGCCGGTGATCTCGGTGTGGCCGATCTTCACCTCACCGTCGAGGCTGAAGAGTCCGCCGCCGAAGCCGACCACCCGGTTGTGGCTGACCGTGCTCTTGTCGATCAGGACGGTGCCGCCGTCGATGCCGGTGCCGTTCTGGAGCGGGCGGGTGGGCCCGGTGCCGCCGGTGACGCCCTCGATCTCGTCGAGCGCGCCGTTGGCGATGCCGCCACCGCCGCCGAGCACGGCGTTGTTGTACGTCACCCGGGACTCGGTGACCTTGAGCAGGCCGGCGTTGAAGATGCCGCCGCCGAAGCGGGCCGCCGTGTTGTGGTCGACGGTGGTGTGCTCGACGGTGGTGGTGCCGTGGTTGGCGATGCCGCCGCCGTTGCCGACGCTCTCGTTGCGGACGACACGGCTGTCCTTGACGTCGGCCCGACCACCGGACTGCACCAGGATGCCGGCGCCGTCGGCGGAGGGCGGCGTGGCGAGCGCCGGAGCCGGCGGTGCGGTCAGGCCGCCGGTGACGGTGAGGCCGTGCAGCTTGAGGTGACCGCCCGGGCCCACATTGAGGATGCGGAACCGTTCGGTGGCGGCGGCGTCGCGGGCGATGGTGGTCTTCTCGCCCTTGAGCGCGATCCGCCCGGTGATCACCGGCAGGCCGTCGCCGTCCTGGTCAGACCTGGTCAGGCGGTACGTGCAGCCCTTGGCGAGCTTCAGCGTCCCGCTGCGGTCCTGGTTGGCGAGGATGATCGCCTGGATCAGCTTGTCGGTGTGGCAGGGCACCTCGCGGACCTTGCCGCCGTGGTCGTCGTGGTCCCGGGCGCGGTCCCGACCACCTCCGGGGTCCTGACCGCCGTGTTCGCCGGCTCGCCGGTGGTCGTCCCGTGCCGGGCCGTCGTCCTTGACGAGTTGGCGGGCCGCCGACGACAGGCCGCCCCGGCCGCCGGTGTCGGCGGCGCCCGCGGTGGCCGCGAGGCCGGCCGCCGCGAGGCCGACCATGCCGGTCAGGCCGGCCACGCCGGCGACCCACCACCGCCGGGCCGCGGAGGTCGGTCGGGGCGTTCGGTGGTCGTTGGTCAGATGATCGGACATCGAAGCTCTCCGTCCTCTCTGATAGGGACAGGGCGGCCCCGCTGCGGGCGGTCCTGCCCCAACCGGAATGAGTTTCTTAATAGGACGGTATACGAGCTTTGCTCATCATTGGTCCGAATTGAGCGGTGCGCGCTGTCCATTCCGGCTGACCGGAGCCCCTCCCCACCGGCGGTGGGGAGGGGCTCCGGTGCTGTCGCGTCAGGCGAAGCAGTTCTCGATCTTGTCGAAGCTGCCCTTGCAGTTCGTCGGGTCGTTGCCCTTGATCGCGGACTTGTCGTCCACGTCCACGTCGCCGCCGATGCTGAACACGCCGCCCGGCTTGAAGGTGGACTTGTTGTGCGACACCTTGGTCTTGTTCAGGTCGACCTTGCCCAGGACGTTGAAGATCCCGCCGCCGGCGATGCCGGCGAAGTTGCCGGAGATCTCGCTGTCCCGGAAGGTCACCGCGGAGGCGAAGACGAACACCCCGCCGCCGAAGAGGCCGGCCTTGTTGTCCTTGATCTCGCTCTTCTCCACGTTGGCGACGGCCTTGAAGGCCAGGACCAGGCCACCGCCGACACCGAAGGTGTTGTTGTTGGCGATCTTGACGCCCTTCAGGTCCAGGTTGCTGCCGAAGGCCGCCGCGACGCCGCCACCGGCGAGCACCGCCAGGTTCTCCGTGATCTTGGAGTGCTGGACGGTCGTGTCGCCCGCGAAGTCGAACAGGCCGCCACCGAAGCCGAGAACCTCGTTGCTGTCGATCTCGGTCTTCTCGACCCAGACCGTGCCGCCCTTGATGTCCGGGCGGAAGAGGAACGCCGCGCCGTTGGCGATGCCGCCACCGCCGATGACGGCGTCGTTGTTCTTCACCGTCGACTCGGAGACCTTCAGGATGCCGGCGTTGAAGATGCCGCCGCCGTAGAAGAAGGCGTGGTTGTCGGCGACCGTGGTGTGGTGGAGGCTGGTCTTACCGAAGTTGGCGATGCCGCCTCCGACGCCACCGGCCTGGTTGTCCACGATGTGGGTCTTCTCGAACTCCGCGGTGCCGCCCTCCTGCACGAGGACGCCGGCGCCGTCGTTGTGGTTGCCGTCCTTGACGATGGCCAACTCGGCCTTGGCCTCCTGCGCGGCCTTCAGCGCCGCCCCCTTCGGCTGGGCCTGGAGCAGCGGCAGGTACGGCTTGCCGGCCTCGGCCGCCTTGCCCGCCTCGACCGAGTTCGAGAACCGCGACCACACCGCCTCCGGCGTGTCACCGAGGCGCTCGTGCTCGATGGTCTTGCCGCCCTTGATGGTGAGGCCCTTGACCTTCAGGTGCCCGCCCCGGCCGACGTTGAGGATCCGGAAGTCGTCGGCCTGCGAGTCCCGAACGATCTTGGTGTCGTGACCCTTGAGCGTGATGTGCTCCTTGATCACCGGCAGGCCGTTGCCGTAGTGGTCCGAACGGGTCAGCTTGTAGGTGCAGTTCTTCGCGAGCTCCAGCACGCCGCCGTGGTTGTTGTTGGCGAAGATGATCGCCTGGATCAGCTTGTCGGAGTTGCAGGGCACCTCCTTCCCGCGCTCCTTCTTGTCGTCGAACCGGTCGTCCCGCTTGTCCTTGTGGTCCTTCTCCTTCGAGCGGTCCTCCTCGGCGGCCCTCTCGCCGTCCTTGGTGACCTGAGCCGTCGACCACGCCAGATCCTTGGCGCCGACCGCGCCGGCGCCGCTGGCGATGCCGACTGCCGCGATACTGACCACGCCGGTCAGACCGGCGACGCCGCTGACGAGCCAGCGCCTGCGCCGCCGATTCGGCGTCGCCCCCGGCTCGGCGGCGTTGTTCTTAGCTAGGTAGTTGGACATCGGAGCTCTCTGCCCTCTCCTCGTACCAGACAGGGTCGCGACGCCACAGGCGAGCGTCCCCTGCTACAAATCGGTTGTAGCTCCCAGAAGCACCGTATGAGAATCTTCCTCGCCTCGGAGGCATATCTGAAAAACCCCCACATTCGGTGCGGCGTCCGCCGAGCGCGGCATGGGACGGCAGCATCGGCGCACGCCGGTCGCTAGGCCCACGCACCGACGATTACGGAACGTAGTCGCTGCAGGTGGCGCCCTCTGGGTCGGACGGCTCGGGCGGGGACGAGCCGGGCGGTGACGGGCTCCTCCGGTCGCCGGGGCGACGCGGAGGAGCCCGCACCCTCGCGTAGCAGGGAATGGTCAGCCGAAGCAGTTGTCCGGGATGACCGGGCTGCCCTGGCAGTTCGTCGGCCGGTTGTCCTTGACGGGCGGACTTCTTGTCGATCGTCACCCCGTCGCTGTTGGTCCAGATGCCGCCCGGCGGCAGGGTGGACATGTTGTGGACGACCTTCGTCCGGATCAGCTTCGTCACGCCGATGGCGTTGAAGACGCCGCCGGCCACGGCGCTCCCGCCGGTCGCCTGGTTCGCCACGACCTCGGAGTCCTGCACGGTGACGAAGGCCTGGAAGTTGAACAGGCCGCCCACGTCTCCGCTGGCCACGTTCTGCCGGATGACGCTGTGCTGGATGACCGCGGTGCTGGACTGCGCCCCGACTCCACCGATGTCGCCCCTGGCGAAGTTGCGGGCCACCTCGACGTACTCCAGGTAGAGCTTGCCGAAGTCCTGGACGACGATGCCGCCGACGTCGGCGCCGGTGTAGTTGTCGATGACCTTGCTCTCGCGGAGGGTGGTGTCGCCGCCCGAGGCGAACACGCCGCCACCCCCGCCGCTGGTCCGGTTGTGGGCGATGGTGCTCTTCCACACCCAGACCGTGCCGCCGGGTGTCGGACCGCCGTTGGCGATGCCGCCTCCACCGAGGGCGGCGGTGTTCGCCGAGACCCTGGACTGCTCCACCCGCAGCACACCGGCGTTGAAGACGCCGCCGCCGACCCCGGCGGCGCTGTTGCGCTCGATCAGACTGCCGGCGACGGTGGTGGTGCCGTAGTTGGCGATGGCGCCCCCATGCCCGCCGGCCTGGTTCTGCAGCAGCTTGCTGTCCTCGATGTGGGCCTTGCCGCCCCGCTGCACCAGGATGGCGGCACCGTCGCTGGGCCCGCCCGACACCAGTGGTTGAGCACCGCCGGTGCTCGTGGCCGGAGGCGTCGCGACGGTCCCGCGCCCCGGCGCCGGACCCGGCTGCGCTGCCTTGGCTGCCCTCGCGCCGGCGACATCGACCCGCACCGGCGCCGGCATCGACCCGATCAGGTCGGCCGCCGTCTGGCCGCCCTTGACGGTGACATCCTTCAGGGTCAGGTGGCCGCCCCGGCCGACGTTGAGGATCCGGAAGAAGTCGGCGGTGGCCGCGCGGACGATCTTGGTGTCGTGGCCCTTGAGGACGATCGGCTCCTTGATCACCGGCAGGCCGTTGCCGTGCTCGGAGCGGGTCAGCTGGTACGTGCAGCCCTTGGCCAGCTCCAGCACGCCGCCGCCGGTCTCGTTGGCGCGCACGATCGCCTGGATCAGCTTGTCGGTGTGGCAGGGCACCTCCTGCGCGCGACCGTCGTGCTTGCGGTCCTTCTCGCGCCGGTCGCGTTTCTGCCCGTCACCGGCCCGGTCGTCCGCGACCCCGCCGGAGTCGTTGCCGCCGGCGGGGCCGGCGTCGCTGACGTTCTGCCTCGGCGCGGAGGCGGGTGAGTCCGACCCGCCCCAGGTGCCGTCGGACGACGTGTCCCGCGCGGCGACGCCGCCGATTGCCGCCAGGCCGACCACCCCGGCCACCCCGGCGGCCAGCCACAGTCTTCGTCGTCCTGTCCCCGGCGCGCGCTCGCCGTGTTGGTTCGCTGTAATTCTGGACATAAGAGCTTCCGCCCTCTCCTGCTACCAGATAGGACCGCTCCCGCCGAAGGGTGCGGCCAACCATGAATCGGCTACAACCCCCCGAGATCCACCGTATGGGAAAATCTCTCATAATACGGTTGTATGTGATGCTGTCCCGCTTTTGGTTCGACGCGGGCGGAAGAATGAACAACCTGGACGACCACGAGCGCCCGGACCCCGCACTGCGGGGGCTCCTCCGGGCCGCCGCGGCGGCCCGGAGGAGCCCTCCTCTATGTGGTGTCGCTCTGGGTGAGTCAGCCGAAGCAGTTGTCCGGGATGACCGGGCTGCCCTGGCAGTTCGTCGGCCGGTTGTCGTTGACGGCGGACTTCTTGTCGATGAAGACCCGGTCGTTGTTGGTCCAGATGCCGCCCGGCGGCCGGGTTGCCACGTTGTGTGCCACCTTGGTCCTGATCAGCGTGGTCTGGCCGAAGTCGTTGATGATGCCACCGCCGACCGAGTCCGGGCCGACCGCCCGGTTTGCCAGCACCTCGGTGTCGCGGAGGGTGGCGCTGCCCAGGTTGTCGGTGTAGATACTGCCCCCGAAGCCCTCGGCGACGTTCTCCTTGATCACGCTGTGCTCGATCACCGCGTTGGCACCCGCGCCGATCCCGAGGCCGGCGCCTTCACCCTCGGTGTAGTTGTTGGCGACCAGGACGTGCTCCAGGCTGAGCCTGGTGCCGCGGAAGGCGATCACACCCCCGACGTCCTCGCTGCCGATGTTGTCGGTGATGCGGCTGTGGCTGATCGTCACGTTGCCGTCATTGTCGAAGACGCCGCCGCCGAGGCCGGGAGTCCGGTTGTGGCTGATCGTGCTCTTCCACACCCAGACCGTGCCGGCCTTGGCCGTCAGGCCGTTCGGTGCGGTGCCGTTGGCGATCCCGCCGCCGCCCTCGCCCGCGGTGTTGTTGGCGACCTTCGACTCCTCGACACGGAGGACGCCGGCGTTGAACAGCCCGCCGCCGAAGGCTTCCGCAGTGTTGTGCTCGACCGTACTGTGGCGGACGTTCGTGGTGCCGTAGTTGGCGATGCCACCGCCGTTTCCGCCCGCCTGGTTCTGCACGAAGGCGCTGTGCTCGATGTCGGCGTGGCCGCCGCGCTGGACCAGGAGGCCAGCTCCGTCGGCGCTGCCGAGCGGCGAGGTGGTGGGCGGGGTGAGATCCGGCGCGGGTGCCGGGGTGCCCACCGGTGAAGGAGCCACCAGCCCGCTGTCGGCCGCCGGTGTGGGAGACACCTGAGGTGCGCCCGTGGCCGCCGGTCGGGGTGCGGCCACCGCCGGCGCCGCGGCGGACGCCGCCGGGGCGCCGGTCTCTTTACCGAACAGCCCGGTACCCATCGGCCGTGCGGCCATCGTCCGGGGCGTGGTCTGGCCGCCCTTGACGGTCACGTCCTTCAGCGTCAGGTGACCACCGCGCCCGACGTTGAGGATCCGGAAATGTTCGGCCGTGGCCGCCCGGACGATCTTGGTGTCGTGGCCCTTGAGGACGATCGGCTCCTTGATCACCGGCAGGCCGTTGCCGTGCTCGGCGCGGGTCAGCTCGTACGTGCAGCCCTTGGCCAGCTCCAGCACGCCGCCGCCGGTCTCGTTGGCGCGCACGATCGCCTGGATCAGCTTGTCGGCGATGCACGGCACGTCTCTGGCCTTGCCCTTGTCCTTGTGATCCCGGCGCTCGTCCTTGCCGCTCCCGGACCGCTCGTCCTTGCCCTTCTCCTCGCCGGCGTCGTCGGCCCTACCGGCGTCGCTGACCGCCCGCTGTGCGTTGGCCTGCGCGTCCGACCGGTCCGAGGGGACGCGGGAGTTGTCACGGGTGGCGACACCACCCAGGGCGGCCAGTCCGACGATGCCGGTGATCCCGGCAACGCCTGCGGCGACCCACAGTTTTCGCCGCCCCTGGTTCGGCGGGCCGGAGTCGGCCGCGCCGCCAGGAGTCACTACGTCATCAGACATCAGAGCTTCCGCCCTTTCGGCTACCGAAGAAGGCCGCACCGGCCGAAGCCGGGGCGTCCCGCTACAAATCGGTTGCAGCTTCTGATGAACACCGTATGAGAAGGATCCTCGCGACGAGGACGTATCCGAAAAACCCCCACATTCGCCGCAGCGCGGTCGCCTGTCCGTAACTGTGCCGTGCGGTATGAAGCCGTGTGACCAGCGCAAAGAGCGCCGTACGGCCGCGATCGGGACACCGCCCCGGGGTGTCACATGGTCGTTCAGCACACCAGGGCGCTGTCGAGCGGCCCTGTTCACGGGAGTCGGCATGAGGTCTTGGACAGTTTCCGCTCGCGTCGAACGGAACCTGTCCAAGATCGGGCGAGCCTGCGACGGACCTTCCTCGGTGTGTGCGGGCCGCTCGGTGGATCAGTGACGGGGTGCCCGCCGTGGGGACGGGCCGATGGGGGTTCGCCGCGGCCAGGTTGTGGCTGGTCTGGGCGAACAGGGTGCGGCGCCGCCCGGGGGCAGCCGCTGTCGCGGCCCCTCCCGGACGGCGCCGGATCCCACCCGCGTACGCCGGTCGCACGCCGGCGGTCGCCTCGATCAGCCGAAGCAGTTCGGGATCGGGACGGCACTGCCCTCGCAGTTGGTGGGCGTGTTCTTGATGATCACGGTCTTGTCGTCGACGGTGACCTGGTTGTTGTCCGAGTAGACGCCGCCGGGTGCCCGCAGCGACGAGTTCCGGATGACCTGCGACTTGACCAGGTGCACCGTTCCGCCCTGGTTGTAGACGCCTCCGCCGCCGTTCACCTCCTCCGCGGCGATCCGGTTCCGGTCGACCTCCGACTTGAAGATCATCACCTCGCCGTTGAGGTTGGCGATACCACCGCCGTTGAACCGGCTGACGTTCTCGTTGACCTTGCTGTTGGACACGACCAGGCCACCGAAGATCACCCCGGAGTTGGCGATGCCACCGCCGTCGCTGTCCGCGTCGTTGCGGCTGACCGTGCTGTCCTGCACGAACATCCGGCCCCCGTTGTCGATGCCGCCGCCCGACGAGTCGGAGCTGTTGCGGGTCACGACACTGTTCTTGATGGTGGTGACGACAACGGGGTTCCCGCCGGCCTGGACTCCGCCGCCCGAGCCGGCCGCGTGGTTGTCCGCGATCACGCTGTCGGCGACGACCGCGGTGCCGGCGTTGGTCAGCCCGCCGCCGGCGTCCCCGCTCTGGTTGTGGCTCAGCCGGGTGCCCTCGACGAACAGCAGGCCCACGTTGCGGATGCCACCGCCGCTGCTCACCGCGGTGTTGTAGCTGACCTCGCTGCCGTGACCCTCCCCCTCGCCCTGGCCACCCGTGCCGGGTCGCGAGGTGGTGCCCTCGCCGGCCGTCGCCTCGGCGAGCGGAGAGCCGTCGCCGGTAGCCGCGCCCGCCGTACCCCCCTCCGGGGCGCCGGTCTCGGCGGCCGCAGGTTCGGCGGCGGGCGCGGCGGAGGGCTCGGTGCCCACCGCGGGCGCGGCGGAGGCCGCGTTGCTCGGGGCGGGCGCGGCGGAGGGCTCGGTGCCCACCGCGGGCGCGGCGGAGGCCGCATTGCTCGCGGCGGGCGCGGCCGACGGCTCGGTGGCCACGGCGGGTGCCGCGGACGGGCCGACGGCGGTCTCCGCGGCGGGCAGCTCGAGGACGGCCTCCCCGGCCGGCTGGCCTTCGGCCCCGGGGGCGAGCTGGTCGGCGCCGGCGTTCTCGGCCGCCGGGCCAGCCGGCCCGTAGCTACCGTTCCGGGCGTCGCCGTGCTCCTTGCCGTCCTTGCCGTCCTTGCCGTCCTTGCCGGAGAGGATCCTGGTCACGCCGAAGTTGGTGATGCCGCCGCCCGCGGTGCTGCTCTGGTTCCGGGTGATGCGGCTGTCCTGGATCGTCGCCCTGCCCCCGGCCTGCACCAGCAGGCCGCCGCCGCCGAGATCGGTCTGGGCGAACCCGCCCTTGACCGTGAGGTCGCGCAGGGTCAGGTCGCCGCCGAGCCCGACGCTGAAGATCCGGAACGCGGGGGCGCCGGCGGCACGGAGGATGGTGGCGCCCTCGCCCTTGATCGTTACCGGCCGGACGATCTCCGGCAGGCCGTTCCCGTTCCGGCTCAGGGTGAGCAGGTAGGTGCAGTTCCTGGCGAGCTTCAGCGTTCCACCGTGACCGGCGTTGAGCCGGTTGAGCGCCACGATCAGTTGGTCGGAGTCGCAGGGCACGTCCGTGACGCGGTGGTCCTTGCCGTCCTTGCCCTTGCCGGTGGGCTCCTTCGGCCCCGGCTTCCCGCCGTCGCGGCTGGTCGCGTTCCCGTCGGCGCCGGCCTTCGCCGCCTGAGCGGACACGTCGGCGAGGTGCTGGTCGGAGAGCCGGGTGGGAGTGTCGGTCCCATCCGGCAGGGCCGCAACGCTGGCGGCCGCGAGGCCGACCGCGCCGGTCAGGCCGACGACACCGGCTGCGACCCAGACAGTACGGCGTCGTCGCCCGGGCGGTCGTTCGCTTTCGGTACTTCCAGCCTCATTCGTTGACATATCCCTCACCCATGTCTCCTCGGAGTCAACAGATGCGTCAGCTCGTAGCCGGCAGACGCACCAATATCGGATGGGGAAACCGTAGGCGAGGTTTCTTCGCAATGGGGGCGTTAGGTGAGGGATACCCGCGTTAGGGGCAAACTAGACATCCCCGTACGCGTGGAACGGCCCGGCCGGATCGAGATCCGGCCGGGCCGTCAGCGACGTCAGGCCTCGGGTCAGCCGGGCAGCCGCGGGCCCGCCTCCCGCTGCTCGGCCAGCCACCGCTCCACGTCCTCGGCCGTCCGGGGCAGCCCGGCGGAGAGGTTCACCGCGCCGGTCGCGGTGACCAGCACGTCGTCCTCGATCCGGATGCCGATGCCGCGCAGCTCCTCCGGGACCAGCTCGTCCTCGGGCTGGAAGTAGAGGCCGGGCTCGACGGTGAGCACGTAGCCCTCGCCCAGCGAGCCGTCCCGGTACATCTCCTTGCGGGCGTTGGAGCAGTCGTGCACGTCGATGCCGAGCATGTGCCCGAAGCCGTGCAGGGTCCAGCGCCGGTAGACGGTCGACTTCTCGTCCATCGCCTCGTCCACGCTCACCGGCAGCAGACCCAGGTCGGCCAGCCCCTCGGCGAGCACCCGCATGCACGTCAGGTGCACGTCCTTGAACTTCACCCCGGGCTTGATGAAGTCGATGCCGGCCTGCTGCGAGGCGTGCACGATGTCGTAGACCTGCCGCTGGAGCGCCGTGAACCGGCCGTTCACCGGGAGCACCCGGGTCACGTCGGCGGTGTAGAGGTTGCGGTTCTCCACGCCCATGTCCATCAGCAGCAGCTCACCCGGCCGGGTGGTGCCGTGGTTGTGCACCCAGTGCAGGATCGTGGCGTGCTCGCCGGCCCCGACGATCGAGCCGTAGCCGACGTCGTTGCCGTCGTGCCGGGCGCGCAGGGCGAAGATCCCCTCCAGCAGCCGCTCGGAGACCGCCCGGTCGGCCGGCAGCGCCCGGGCCACGTCCTCGAAGCCGCGGACGGTGGCGTCGATCGCGTCCTGGAGCTGGGCGATCTCCCACTCGTCCTTGACCAGCTTCAGCTCCGAGATCGCGGTGGCCAGTTCCCGGTCGCGGGCCGGCTGGCCCTCCTCGCGGGGCCCGTCGTAGGGGCGCACCGCCGCGTCGACCCGGGCGTCGAAGCCGCGCAGCACCCGCGTCCGGGCCGGGGCGAGGTCGGCCAGCGCCCCGTCCAGCTCGGTGAGGTCGGCGGTCGGCAGGCCCAGCTCGGACGACTTCTCCGCGAGGGTGTGCCGCCGGCCGACCCACAGCTCACCATGCCGGCTGCGGAAGAACTCGTCGGTCAGCCGGGACGAGCGGGGCCGCATGTAGAGGACGGCGTCGTGGCCCGACCCGTTCGGGCGCAGCACGAGCACGCTGTCCGGGTCGTAGTCGCCGGTCAGGTACGCGAAGTCGCTGCCGGGCCGGAACCGGTGGTCGGTGTCGTTGGCGCGTACCTTCTCACCGCCGGTGGGGATCACCAGCGTCTCGCCCGGGAAGGCCGCCGAGAGCGCGGCCCGCCGCTTGGCGTAGTTGGGCACCTCCGGGCGCGGGCCGACCGGCAGCGTGGTGTCCCGCCAGCCCTGCCGCATGAACGCCAGGAACGCCTCCGGAAAGTCCGGGTCGTGCGACTCGGTGCCGTCCGCCGGCTTGCTGTCGGTGCGCTCCTCGGTCATGGTCCCGCTCCCTTCGCGTCGTTGCTGGCCCCGACGGTACCGCGCGGGGGAGCCGGCGGGGGATCCGGCGACGGCCGCCCCGTTAGCCGGACGGCCGCGACGGTCGTGAGGGTCGCGTGGAAAGATGACGACCATGTGCGGACTCCTGGCCTTCTTCAGCGCGCGCGGCGATGCCGCGGCCCACCGCGACCACATCGCCGGGGCGTTGGAATGCCTGCACCACCGTGGCCCCGACGAGACCGGGGTCGAGGTGGTCGGCGACGCGTCCGGCCGGTACGCGGACGGGGTGTTCGCCCACAAGCGGTTGGCGATCATCGACGTGGCCTCCAGCCACGAGCCGTTGCCCTACGCCAACGGGCGTTACCTGCTGACGTTCAACGGCGAGATCTACAACTACATCGAGCTGCGCGAGGAGCTGGCCCGGGAGTTCGGGGCGCAGTTCGCCACCGCCGGGGACGGCGAGGTGATCGTCGCCGGCTACCACTACTGGGGCGAGCAGGTGCTCACCCGGCTGCGCGGCATGTTCGCGTTCGTCATCTGGGATCGGCAGGAGCGGCGCGCGTTCGGCGGCCGCGACTACTTCGGCATCAAGCCGCTGCACTACCTGGAGACCGCCGACGGTCTCTACCTCGCCTCGGAGAAGAAGGCGCTGCTGCCGTTCGCGCCGGCCAACTACGCCGGTGACGCCGGCATCGACACGGCCAACCTCAGCCACTACCTGACGCTTCAGTACGTGCCGGAGCCGGGCACCCTGCACCAGGGGATCCGCCGGATCGGCTCGGGGGAGTACCTGACCTGGACGCCGGGCGGGCGGATCGACGTCCGCCGGTGGTACCGGCCGGTGTTCCGGCCCGCGCCGGTGCCCGACGAGCAGAAGCTGTACCACGAGATCCGGGAGACGCTGCGGGAGAGCGTCCGGATGCACATGCGCTCCGACGTCCCGGTCGGCTCGTTCCTGTCCAGCGGCATCGACTCCACCGCGGTGGTCGCCCTGGCCCGCGAGTTCAACCCGAACATCCTGACCTTCACCGTGGGCTACGACGTCGCCGGCTACTCCGAGATCGACGTCGCCCAGGAGTCGGCCCGCCACCTCGACGTCACCACCATCCCGACCAAGATCGGGCCACAGGACATGATGGAGGCGCTGCCGAAGATCGTCTGGCACCTGGACGACCCGGTCGCCGACCCGGCGCTGGTGCCGCTCTACTTCGTGGCGAAGAAGGCCGCCGAGCACGTCACCGTGGTGCTCTCCGGTGAGGGCGCCGACGAGTTCTTCGGCGGTTACACGATCTACCGCGAGCCGCTGTCGCTGAGCGCCGTCAACGGCCTGCCCGGCGGGGTGCAGAAGGGCCTGCGGGCGGTGTCGAAGGCGATCCCGCAGGGCGTCAAGGGCAAGAGCTTCCTCGAGCGCGGCACCACCCCCATCGAGGAGCGCTACTACGGCAACGCCCGGATGTTCACCGAGGAGGAGAAGCAGCACCTGCTGCGCCGCTACGACCCGTCGGTGCGCTACACCGACGTCACCGCCCCGATCTACGCCGAGTGCACCGAGCTCGACGACGTGACCAGGATGCAGTACGTCGACCTCTACACCTGGCTGCGGGGTGACATCCTGGTCAAGGCCGACCGGATCTCGATGGCGCACTCGCTGGAGGTGCGGGTGCCGTTCCTCGACCGCGAGGTGTTCGAGGTGGCGTCGACGATCCCGGTGGACCTGAAGCTGCCGCCGCGCTCCGACGCCACCAAGTACGCGATGCGTCAGGCGCTGCAGGGTGTGGTGCCCCCGGCCATCGTCAACCGGAAGAAGCTCGGCTTCCCGACCCCGACGCGGGTGTGGCTGCGCGGCGAGATGTACGAGTGGGCCCGGCACGTGCTGGCCACTTCCGGGGCCGGCGACCTGCTCGACCTGTCGTACGCGCTGCGGCTGCTGGAGGAGCACAAGCGGGAGGAGGCCGACCACTCCCGCAAGGTCTGGACGGTGCTCATCTTCTGCATCTGGCACGCGATCTTCGTGGCCAAGACCCTCGACCCGGGCATCCAGCGCAACCAGTCGGCCCTGCTGACGAAGCCGGTCGTCGGGAGCATGGTCCGCTGAGCTGTGCGGAGGGGCCCCTGGACGACGCCAGGGGCCCCTCCTTCATGTGCGCCGGTCAGCGGCCGGTGCAGGTGACCGTGGGCAGTGCGCTGCTGCCGTTCGCGAGGAAGCCGAACGTGGTTCTTCCCTCGGGTGCCAGCGTGCCGTTGTACGACACGTTGGTCACCGTCACCGACGACCCGGAACCGGTGTGGGTGCCGTTCCAGACCTGGGTGATCGACTGGCCGCTGGGCCAGGTCCAGTTCGCCGTCCATCCCGACCAGGTCGAGCTGGTGTGGTTCATGATCTCGACTTCACCCTGGAAGCCGCCCGACCAGGAGTTGACCACCTTGTAGACCGCCATGCAGTCACCGCTGTGCGGCGGCGGCGTGGTCGGGTTCGGCGGCGGGGTCGTGGGGTTCGGCGGCGGGGTGGTCGGGTTGGGCGGGGGCGTGGTGTTCGGTGGCGGCGTGGTGCCGCCGGAGCCGATCCCGGTCACCTCACCGTTGCCGCCGTCGAAGGTCACGTCCGAGCAGCCGAAGAAGTTCTCCTGGCTGTCCGAGCGGACCCAGCGCGAGTAGATGATGTGCCGGCCGCTCTTGTTGGCCGGCAGCGTCCCGGTGAAGTAGTAGTGCCCGTCGTTGGTGCCGACCGCGCCGCGCTGCGGCGGGTTGGTGACGGTCAGGAACGGCTGCTCCTCCAGGTCGCTCCAGGCCAGCGCCCGGGTCGGGCTCCAGGTGTTCTTCGTGACGTAGAAGTAGAAGGTGCCCGGGTGGTGTGCCCAGTTGCTGTACCGGAACTCCATCGTCCGGCCGGCGGTCAGGTGGGTCAGCGGCCAGTCGGTGCGGGCGAGGTCGTAGCCGCGGAACCCGGTGTTGCCGCCGCTGCACAGTTGGCCGTCGGGGATGAAGCCGACCGTGCGGCCGTTGGCGTCCGAACGCAGCACGCTGAACCAGTTGTAGAGGGAGTTCGCCCCGCTCTGGGCGACGGCGGCGGAGCAGGCGGGGTTGTTCGGCCGGATCTCACCGGTGGGGGACAGGCCGTCCTTCCAGCACAGGAAGGTGCGGCTGCCGGGGACCATCGCGGCGCCGTGCGCCGCGGCCGGTTCGGGTCCGGCGGTGAGCGTCACGGCGCCCACGAGGAGGGTCGCGGCCGCGGTGAGCAGCGCGGCCGTTCTGGAACGGTAGGACACGGGAACTCCTGACTCGCGGGGCGCGTACGACCCCGCGGGTGACGCGCGGGGTGGCGTTCGGCCGGCCCCGCTGCGACGAGCGGACACGACGGTCGGCGGCGTGCGCGGGAGAGGAGGGCACGCGCGCCCTGCGGTCCGTCCCTGCGGACCGGTGCCCTCGCGTGGATGCCCGTGCCGGCGGCGCGGCAGCCCCCGGGCCGCCCGGCAACCGCCATCCCATCACGGCGCCGCGCCCCATGCAATAGCCGTTGCTCGATGTGCTGATTGCCGCGCCCAGGCGGCTGGGACGGTGCGCGGGAGCCCGTGCGCTACCGCCAGCGTTACCGAGGGGCCCTTGCTCGCCAGCGGTTACCGTGTCTGCATGGGATACGCGGTGGTGCTGGGCGAGGCGCTCGTCGACCTTCTCGACACCGAGTACGACGGCGAGCCGGTCTACCGGCAGGCGGTCGGCGGCGGGCCGCTGAACGTGGCGGTCGGCGTGGCCCGGTTGGGCGGTGCCGTGGAGTTCGTCGGCTCGCTGGGCGACGACGCCCTCGCCACCCGGATCCGGGGTCTCCTCGCCGGCGCCGGTGTCGGGCTGGCCGGGGCGGTCACCGTCCCGGCGCCGACCGCCCTCGCGGTGGCCACCTACACCGGCCCCGAGCCGGACTTCCGTTTCTACGGCGAGCCCCGCTCGTACGCGCTGCTCACCGCCGAGGACCTGGACGCCGACCTGGTCGCGGGCGCCGACGTGCTCTACTGCGGCTCGATCGTCCTGCTGTACCCGGCGACCCTGGCCGCCGCCCGCCGCGCCTGGTCCCTCGCGGCCGGGCTGCGGGTGTTCGACCCGAACGTCCGTCCCCGCCTGCTGACCGGCCCGCAGGCGCTGGACGATCTGCGGGGCGTGGTGGCCGAGTTCGCCGCCGGCGCGCACCTGGTCAAGTTGAGCAGCGCCGACGCCAAACTGCTGTACCCCACCGAGCCGGTCGAGGGCGTGGCCGCGTACCTGCGCGAACTGGGGGCCGCGACCGTGGTGGTCACGCTGGGCGACCAGGGCGCGGTGGTCGCCCCCGCCGGCGGGGATCCGGTACGCGTCCCGGCGCCCAAGGTCAGCGCGGTGGACGCCACCGGCGCGGGTGACTCGGTGATGGCCGCGCTCGTCGCGGACCTGCTCGCCGACGGTGAGCCCGTGGCGCCCGAGGGCTGGCACGAGCGGGTGGCGTACGCGCTGCGCGTCGCCGGGCTGGTCTGCGAGTCGCCGGGCGGTGCCACGGCCATGCCCACCAGGGCGGAGGTGATCCGCCGCTTCGCCGGCTGAGCGGGCCGGGTCAGGACCGGCCGGGGCGCGCCAGGGTGAGCACGGCGGTGAGCGAGAGCGCGGCCGAGGCCGCCAGCACCGCCGCCATCGGGACGGCGCTGCCCTCGCCGCCCAGCCCGACCAGCGGTGCGGCGAGCGAGCCGATCACCGACTGCAGGGCGCCCATCAGCGCGGCCGCGGTGCCGGCGTGGTTCGCGTGCCGGTCCAGGGCGAGGGCGGTGCCGTTCGGCATCACCATGCCGAGCGAACCGACGAAGACCAGCAGTGCCGCCGCGACGACCACCACGCCCGCGGTGAGCGCCCCGGTGAGCACGCCGGCCGCGGCCAGCGTGCCCACCACCAGCGTCCCGACCAGCAGGGTCCGCGGCTCGAACCGGTCCAGCAGCCGCGCGTTGACCTGCCCGACCACCACGAACGCCAGCGCGTTGAGGCCGAACAGCAGGCTGAACGTCCCCGCCGAAAGCCCGAACACGTCCTGGAAGGCGAACGACGAGCCGGAGATGTACGCGAACAGCCCGGCGAACGCCAGCCCCTGGGTGAGCGTGTATCCCAGGTAGACCCGGTCGGCGAGCAGCGCGCGCAGCGCCCGGGCGGTCCCGCCGAGCCCGCCGGTGCTGCGCCGGTGCGCGGGCAGCGTCTCCGGCAACCGGGCGGCCACCGCGACGGTGAGCAGCGCGCCGATGACGGCGAGGGTGACGAACACGGCCCGCCAGGACCCGAACCGCAGCACCAGGCTGCCGACGGCGGGCGCGGCGATCGGGGCGAGGCCGAAGACCAGGGTGAGCCGGGAGAAGTACTTCGCCGCGGCGCGGCCCGAGTACAGGTCGCGGACGACGGCCCGCGCCACCACCGCGCCCATGCCGCCGGCGAAGCCCTGGGCGAACCGGACCGCGGCGAGCGCCGGGGCGCTCGGCGCCGCGGCACAGGCCAGGGCCAGCAGGGCGTACGCCCCGAGGCCGACCAGCGCCGGGCGGCGCCGGCCCCACCGGTCGCTGAGCGGGCCGGTGACGAACTGCCCGAGGGCCAGCCCGACCAGGCATGTGGTCAGGGAGAGTTGGATCTGCGCCTGGCCGGCGTCGAGGTCGCGGGTCATCGCCGGGAACGCCGGCAGGTACATGTCGAGCGACAGCGGTCCGATCGCGGTGATCGCGCCGAGCAGGATCAGCAGCCCGAGGCCCCCGCCGGCCGTGCCGTCCGGCCGCTCCGTCGGCGTCGTTGCCGTCGCGGTCGACGAAGCGGTGCGCATGCCAAGTCCCCCGGTTTCGGTCCCCTCTGCCCGCGTGACCCTAGCCCCACCTCCGTCCCCGGCCTCACCAACGTGCTCAACACCACCCCACCCAGCCGCGATCGTGCACTTTCCTGCCCCGACCAACCGGACCTGAGGCCGCGAATCGAGGGCAGACGGTGCAAGATCGACGGGAAAGCGGGGTGGGGAGTTACAGGGTGTTGGTCAGGGTGGCGTAGCCGCGGCGGGCGGCGATCAGGGCGGGGCGGGCGCCGAAGGGGGCCTCCGCCGCCACCCGCTCCGGGGGCGCGCCGCCGGTGTGGCCGGCACGGATCAGCCACGCCAGGTCGCTGAGCTCGGCGTGCTGGGCGCGTACGAAGTCGACGTCCACCACGTCGCCGTGCCCGGGGACGACCACCGTGGCGGGCGTGGTCATCCGCAGCAGGTCGGCGACCGCCTCCGGCCACTGCAGGGGGTACGACTCCTCGAACGCCGGCGGGCCGCTCTGCTCCACCAGGTCACCGGCGACCAGCACGTCGGCGTCGGGCACGTGCACCACCAGGTCCGCGGCGGTGTGCCCCCGGCCCGGGTGCCGCAGGACCACCCGCCGCCCGCCGACGTCGAGCACCTCCTCGGTGTGCACCGTGTGCGTCGGGGCGAGCAGCTCGGTGCCGGACAGCTCGGCGGCGAGGGCGGGCAGCTCCTCGCGCACCTCCTCGTACGCCTCCCGGCGCAGGCGCTCCGGGTCGCGCATCGCGGCGGCGGCCAGCTCGTGCGCGTACACCGGCCGGGGCGGGTCGCCGGCCAGCGTGGCGTTGCCGAAGCAGTGGTCGAAGTGGTGGTGCGTGTTCACCACCGTCCACGGGTGCGGGGTGACCGCCCGGGCCGCCTCGGCCAGCTCGGCCGCCTGGCCGGCGGTGGAGAGGGTGTCGACGAGCAGCGCCTCGCCGTCGCCGACGACCAGCGTGACGTTGACTCGCAGCAGCGGCTCGCACAGCACGTGGACGCGGTCGGCGACCTCGATGAAGTGGCCGTTCATGACGCCCGGGCGGCGCGCTCCAGGAAGCGCTGCCGGTCGACCAGCAGCCGCTCCACCCGGCCCTCGGCGACGGTCTCGTCACCCTCGGTGACGGACACCTCGAACAGCAGCCGCCGCCCGTCGACCTTCGTCAGCCGGGCCAGCGCCGCGACGGTGCGGCCGACCGGGGTGGCGGCCCGGTGCTCCAGCTCGACCCGCACGCCGACCGTCGTCCAGCCGCTCGGCATCTGGACGGTGGTCGCCGCGACGGTCGCCGCCTCGGCCAGCGCGAGGACCCGGGGCGTGCCCAGCACCGGCACGTCCCCGGAGCCGACCGCCTGCGCGGTGTCGGCGTCGGTGACGGTCAGCTCGACCCGGGCGGTCAACCCGGGCGCGAAGGGCTGCTCCTGCATGGCCACAGCCTAAGTGCTTTGCCACCGGCGGGCCACGCCAGCGCCGAACCGCCCGCTCGGTCCTGCGTCGGCCGCCGCGGCGACCGCCGTTAACCTTGACCGCGATGTCTGTCGCGACCGACCCCCAGCCCCCCGCCCCGACCGGCCCGCCCCCGGTGGCCGACGGCGGCCGCCGCCGTGTGGTCGCGATGACCGCCTGGGGTGTCGCCTTCGTCGCCGGCTGGCTCGCCATCGGCCTGCCCACCGACCCGGCGTACGCGTTCCTGTGGATCTGGGCGGCCACGGTCGCCTGGAACTCCGCCCGGCCGTGGCGCAGCCACCTGCGGTTCGCCCGGGACTGGTTGCCGGTCGTGCTGCTCCTCGTCGCCTACAACCTGTCCCGCGGCTTCGCCGACAACGGGGCGGTGCCGCACGCGTACGAACTGATCGTCGCCGACCGGGTCATGTTCGGCTGGGCCACCGACGGGCAGGTGCCCACGGTCTGGCTCCAGCAGCACCTCTACCAGCCCGACGTGCGCTGGTGGGACGTGCTGGCGAGCTGGGTGTACTTCTCGCACTTCGTGGTGGCGCTGGCCGCCGCCGCGGTGCTGTGGCTGCGGGACCGGGGGCGGTGGGCGGCCTTCATGCGCCGCTGGGGGTTCCTCTGCGCCACCGGCCTCGTGACGTACTTCCTCTACCCGGCCGCCCCGCCGTGGTGGGCGGCGCAGAACGGGCTGCTGGAGGAGGTCGCGCGGATCTCCACCCGGGGCTGGAAGGCCTTCGGGCTGCACGGCGCGGGCAACCTGCTCAACGCCGGCCAGATCGCCTCGAACCCGGTCGCCGCGATGCCGTCGCTGCACACCGCGTTCGCCCTGTTCGTGGTGCTCTTCTTCCTCCGCGCCACCCGGAAGCGATGGTGGCCGCTGCTGCTCGCGTACCCCCTCGCGATGACGTTCACGCTGGTCTACTGCGGCGAGCACTACGTGATCGACGTCCTGGTCGGCTGGGCGTACGTCGGGATGGCCTTCCTCGTCGTCGGCCTGGCCGAGCGCTGGTGGGCCGCCCGGCGCGCGCGGCGCGCGCCGGACCGGGCCGCGGGGGAGGACGCCGCCGCACCGGCCGAGGATGCGGTGCCCGCGCTGACCGCCAGGCCCGGCCGCGCCGGGTGAACCTCAGCCGGCCCGGCGGGCGGCGTGCGCGCGGGCCGTCAGGTCCGCCGCCAGCGCCCACGCCTCGGTCACGTCCCGGTCGTGCGCGGCGGCACCGGCGCCGCCGGCGGTGTCGGCGTGCACCGTCGCCAGCCCCAGCCGCCGCTGCGCCGGTCCCTGCACGACCCGCACGCTCTGGATCCGGGCGTACGGCACGACGACCACCTGGCGGGTGAGCAGGCCGGAGCGGACGGCGAACACCCGCTCGTGCAGCCCGGCGCCGAGCACCTGGCGGCTGAGCGGGTTCAGCCAGCGGGCGCGGGACGGCGGCGTGGTCAGTGGCAGGTGGTCGAGGCGCACGCCGGGCAGCACCTCGGCGAGGATCGCCTCGGCGGTGGGCAGGTCGCCGACCGGCAGCAGCCGGTCCGGGCGGTTGCGCTCGTCGGCCTCGCCGACCGCGTAGCCGGCCACCTCCAGCCGCAGCCGCAGCCACCCCTTCATCCGCCACAGCAGCGGCCAGGTCGCGCGGACCGTCTGCACCCGGTGCAGCGGCACGGTCTGCGCCCGGGTCTCCAGCAGCCCGTTGCGTACCCGCAGGGTCTCGGCGTCGCGGGCCAGCCGGAAGTTCCAGTCGTCGAGCACCCGGCGGATCGGTTGCAGCAGCACGCCGGCCATGGCGGTCAGCGTGCTCGCGACCGCGACGAACGACCAGGAGCCCTCGGAGAGGAACTGCGCGGCCACGAACGCCACGCCGAACGGGATCATGAACGCCTGCGGGGTGAGCAGCTGGCTGAGCAGCAGGTCCTCGTTCCGTACCGCGTGCAGCGGCCGGCCGGGCGGGACGGCCTCGATGCTCGGTGCCGGCGCGGTGCCGGGTGCCGGGGCGGTGCCGGGCGCGGAGGGGCCGACGGGTGCGCCCGCCGGGGCCCGGCCGGCCAGGGCGAGCAGGCGCTGCCGCAGGGCGTTCGCGTCCGCCACGCTCAGGTAGGCCAGCGGCGCCTCGGTCTTGCCGCCGCCGACCACCTCAAGCCGCAGCTCGGCCAGCCCGGTGAGCTGGGCGAGCAGCGGCCGGACCACCTCCACGGCCTGGAGCCGTTCCAGCGGGATGGCCCGGGTGCGCCGCCAGAGCAGGCCCTCGTACACCCGCAGCTCGCGGCCGACCACGTGGTAGCCGGTGAAGTACCAGCTGACCACGGCGAGCACGGTGGCGCCGAGCGCGAGCAGCGCCGCCAGCGCCGCGAACCACCCGAAGCCCACCCGGTTCAGCGTCGACCAGGAGAGCCCGGCGATGACCACGACCAGCGACTTGGCGCCGTGCAGGGCGGGCGAGAGCGGGTGCAGCCGCTGCCGGGGCTCGACCCCGCCGGGTGGCCCGCCCGGCGGACGGGGAGCGCCGTACGGGTACGCCGGGCCGTACGGGTACGGGTGCCCGGGCGCGCCCGGATACGGCGGGTGCTGCGGGCCGGGGTGGGGCGGCGGGTGCTGCGGGCCGGGGTGGGGCGGCTGGGGTTGCGCGCCGCCGTGCGGCGGGTACCCGGGTGGGCCGGCGTGTGGCGGCGCGGCGACCGGCGGCGGGTACGGGCCGGCGGGCGGGTGTGCCGGCTGCGCGAGTGGCGGGTGTGCCGGCGGCCCGCCGGGCGACGCCCCGGGCCCCGCGGGCGGAGCGCCCGCGGGTGGTGGTGGCCCGGCGGGCGGGTAGGGGCCAGGGGGCGGCTCCGGGACGGAGGGCCGGACCCCGTCCGGGCCCCGCGCGGCAGGATCGCTCACAAGCCCTCCGCGCGGTCGCGGCCGAGCGCGGTGAGCCGGTCCCGTAGCCGGGAGGCCTCCGCCGGACGCAGGCCCGGCACCCGGGCGTCGCTGGCCGCCGCGGCGGTGTGCAGCTGGACGGTGGCCAGGTCGAACGCGCGCTCCAGCGGGCCGGCGCTGACGTCGACGAACTGCATCCGCGAGTACGGGACGATGGACAGCCGCCGGATCAGCAGGCCGTGCCGGACCAGCAGGTCGTCCTCGCGTTCGGCGTACCCCCAGGCGTGCACGGCCCGGACGATGGCGACGGTGCGCAGCACGCCCAGCAGGGCCACGCCGGCCAGCGCCACGCCGAACAGACCGCTGCCGCTGACCGCCCAGGCCACGGCGAGCCCGGCCGCCACGACGACGAGCAGCGCCGCCAGCCGGAGCAGCTCGACCCAGATCAGGTCCGCCGAGACGGACTGCCAGCGGACCGTCTCCGGCCACGGCTCCAGCGGACCGGGCGGCGGACCGGCGGGCGGATCCACCGGCGGCCGGTCGGCGGGTGGTGGGCCGGACGGTGCCGGAGCCGGCCCGAGCCGGTCGTCGCCGGTCACCGCGGGAATCCGTTGTGCGCGCTCACGATTCGAGGGTAGGCGATCCGGCGACCGGGACCACCTCGCGTAGGAAGCCCCGTACGTCGAGGAACTCGCCGAGCGTGGTGCGGTGCTCGGCGCAGGCCAGCCAGGTCTTGCGCCGCGCGGCGTCGTGCAGGCGGGGATTGTTCCACCGCAGCGCCCACTCGGCGGGGGCGCGGCAGCCACGGGCCGAGCAGACCAGGGCGTCGGGTGCGGGGGCGTCCATCCCGGCCAGTCTAGGGTGGCGGGAGACAAGAGAGATGAGCGCCGGGCGGCCACGGGGGGAGCCGCCCGGCGACGGGGTGAATGGTACACGCGGAACACCCGTCGCTGTCCACCCCGCACCGGCGATTCGGCAAAGCGGACGGCGTGGCGGAATTCGGGTTCTCGCCGCCTCGGTACGCAGCCGGGCATGTCAGTCTTGTTACGCACCACGCCCGACAACCGATCATGCTGTGGAGGACCGGTGGCCCAGCCGACCACGCCCGACGCCACGACCCCGAACGGGTCGGGCCCGGAGACACCCGCCCCGGCGACCACGCCGGCCGAGGACGCGACGCTGCTGGAGCGCGCGTTGTTCGAGATCAAGCGGGTGATCGTCGGGCAGGACCGGATGGTCGAGCGGATGGTCGTCGCGCTGCTCTCGCGGGGCCACTGCCTGCTGGAGGGCGTTCCGGGCGTGGCCAAGACGCTGGCCGTGGAGACCCTCGCCAAGGTCGTCGGCGGGTCGTTCGCGCGCGTGCAGTTCACGCCCGACCTGGTTCCGGCGGACATCATGGGCACCCGGATCTACCGGCAGTCGAGCGAGAAGTTCGACGTCGAGTTGGGGCCGGTGTTCGTCAACTTCCTGCTCGCCGACGAGATCAACCGGGCGCCCGCGAAGGTGCAGTCGGCGCTGCTGGAGGTGATGAGCGAGCGGCAGGTCTCGATCGGCGGCGAGACGCACCGGGTGCCGGACCCGTTCCTCGTCATGGCCACCCAGAACCCGATCGAACAGGAGGGCGTCTACCCGCTGCCGGAGGCGCAGCGGGACCGGTTCCTCATGAAGATCATCGTCGGGTATCCGACCGACGCCGAGGAGCGGGAGATCGTCTACCGGATGGGCGTCGCCCCGCCGGAGCCCACGCCGGTGTTCACCACCGCCGACCTGGTCGCGCTGCAGCGCAAGGCCGACCAGGTCTTCGTCCACAACGCGCTGGTCGACTACGCGGTCCGGCTGGTGCTGGCCACCCGGACCCCGGCCGAGCACGGCATGCCGGACGTCGCCCAGCTGATCCAGTACGGTGCCAGCCCGCGCGCCTCGCTCGGCCTGGTCCGGGCCACCCGGGCCCTGGCACTGCTGCGCGGCCGGGACTACGCGCTGCCGCAGGACGTACAGGACATCGCGCCCGACATCCTGCGCCACCGGCTCGTGCTGAGCTACGACGCGCTCGCCGACGACGTGCCGGCCGACCACGTCGTCCAGCGGGTGATGGCCACCATCCCGCTGCCGTCGGTCGCGCCCCGGCAGAACGCCACACCGGCCGCTCCGCCTGCGGGCGCCGGGTGGCCCGGGCAGCGGCCGTGACCCCACCCACCCGCCGATCCCCCGACGCCGCCCCCCACGACCGCACCGAAGCCGTCCTGTCCCGGCTGCAACTGCTCGTCACCCGCAAGCTCGACGGCCTGCTCCAGGGCGACTACGTCGGCCTGCTGCCCGGGCCCGGCAGCGAGGCGGGCGAGTCGCGCGAGTACCGGCCGGGGGATGACGTGCGGCGGATGGACTGGCCGGTCACGGCCCGGACGACCATGCCGCACGTCCGGCGTACGGTGGCCGACCGGGAGCTGGAGACCTGGCTGGCGGTGGACCTCTCGGCCAGCCTCGACTTCGGGACCGGCCGGTGGCTCAAGCGGGACGTGGTGGTGGCCGCCGTCGCGGCGCTGACCCACCTGACCGTGCGGGGCGGCAACCGCATCGGCGCGGTGATCGGCACCGGCAGCGAGGCGGCCGGCGGTGGCCGGTGGCGCCGGCGGCCGGTGCCCGGGCCCGGCGAGTTCACCCGGCTGCCGGCCCGGTCCGGCCGCAAGGAGGCGCAGGGCCTGGTGCGGGCGGTCGCCGGCACCGAGATCCGCCCCGGGCGGGGCGACCTCGGCGTCCTCGTCGACATGCTCAACCGGCCGCCGCGCCGGCGGGGCGTGGCGGTGGTCGTCTCCGACTTCCTGGCCCCGACCGAGCAGTGGGCCCGCCCGCTGCGCAAGCTGCGGGTACGCCACGACGTGCTGGCCGTCGAGGTGGTCGATCCGCGCGAGCTGGAACTGCCCGACGTGGGCGTGCTGCCGGTGGTCGACCCGGAGACCGGGCAGCTGCACGAGGTGCAGACCGCCGACCCGCGGCTGCGCCACCGCTACGCCGAGGCGGCCGCGGCCCAGCGGACGGAGATCTCCACCGCGCTGCGCGCCGCCGGCGCCGCCCACCTACGACTGCGCACCGACCGAGACTGGCTGCTGGACATGGTGCGTTTCGTCGCCGCGCAGCGGCACGCCCGCACCCGGGGGACAACGCGATGATCCGTTTTCTGCAACCGTGGTGGCTGCTGGCCGTGCTGCCGGTGCTCGCCCTCGCCGCGCTCTACGTGTGGCGGCAGCTGCACCGCCGGGCGTACGCGATGCGCTTCACCAACGTGGACCTGTTGCGTACCCTCGCGCCGAAGGGCCTGGGCTGGCGTCGGCACGTGCCGGCGACCGCGTTCCTGCTGTGCCTGCTGGTGCTGGCCTCCGCCCTGGCCCGGCCGGCGGTCGACACCCGGGAGCCGCTGGAACGGGCCACCGTCATGCTGGCCGTCGACGTGTCGCTGTCGATGCAGGCCGACGACGTGGCGCCGAACCGGCTGGAGGCGGCCCAGGAGGCGGCGAAGCAGTTCGTCGACGAGCTGCCGGAGAGCTACAACCTCGGGCTGGTCTCGTTCGCCAAGGCCGCCAACGTGCTGGTGTCCCCGACCAAGGACCGGCAGGCCGTGGTGACCGCCATCGACGGCCTGGTGCTGGCCGAGTCCACGGCGACCGGGGAGGCGGTGTTCACCTGTCTGGAGGCGATCCGGGCGGTCCCGGCCGACGGGGCGGCCGGGATCCCGCCGGCGCGGATCGTGCTGCTCTCCGACGGCTACCGCACGTCGGGCCGGTCGGTGGAGGAGGCCGCGGCGGCGGCGCAGGCGGCCAACGTGCCGGTCTCGACCATCGCGTTCGGCACCGACGGCGGCCAGGTGGACATCGGCGGCCAGCTCCAGCGGGTCCCGGTGGACCGCCTCGCCCTGGCGGAGCTGGCGGAGACGACCGAGGGGTACTTCTACGAGGCGGCCTCGGTGACCGAGCTGAAGCAGGTCTACCAGGACATGGGCTCGTCGATCGGGTTCCGGACCGAACCGCGCGAGATCACCCAGTGGTACGCCGGGATCGCGTTGCTGTTCGCGCTCTGCGCCGGGGCGACGAGCCTGCTGTGGTCGTCCCGGATCCTCTGACCGGGGCGCCGCGGGCGACGGAGACGGCCGGCGGTGGGGCCGGCGGGGCTCAGTGGCCGCCGCCGGCCAGCACGAAGAGGACGGCCACCCAGACGGCGGCGAGGGTGAAACCCAGCGGTGCGACGTAACGGCTCATGGGATCGGCTCCGGTGGCGGCTGGGCGCGGGCACGGGGCGGCCCGCGAGGGTGGGTCAGTACGCACACACGAAGTCGTGACCGGGCGGCTCCGGCCGCGCACCGGTGCTCCGCCCGGCCGGTGGCCGGGTCGGTGGCGCGGAGGAGCGGGGCTGGTCAGCCGGGGCTGGCGCGGTGGGGCTCAGCGGGGCTGACGGTCGGCCCGGCCACGACTGGGAGGATCGCTATCTCGCACAGCGATCACCTCCAGCGGTCGGCGGGGCCCGGAAGACACGAGCCGAACGACCGGCTCGCAAACGGGATCATCGTACACCCGCCGAGCGCGGCGTCCGCACTCGCCCGATCGGCCGATCCGGCCGGCGGACCAGCGCCAGCAGGACGGCCGCCAGCAGCGGCAGCCAGCAGAGCCGCGCGGCGATCCAGGCCGGGTCGGCCGGGGCGGTGTGCAGGCCGGGCAGCGCGACCCCGGCGCGGCCGAGCAGCACCGCGACGCCGACGAGCACCGGCTGGTGCCAGAGCCAGATCCGGACCGCGTCCCGGTTGACCGCGCCGGCCAGCCGCCCGGGCAGTCGCCGGCTCAGCACGCGGGCCAGCGCCGGTCGGACGGTCAGCCCCAGGCCCACCTGGGTCACGGCGAGCGCCACCGCCAGCAGCGTGGGCGGGTTCAGGTTGGACACCCCGGCGCCCGGTACGCCGACGGCGCTGACCGGGTAGCCCAGCGCCACGAGCGCGGCGAGCCCGGCCGCCCCGGCGGCGGCCAGCCGGGGCCCGTACGGCCGGCCGGGCAGTCGGCCGTCGGCGTGGGCCAGTCCGAGCAGGTAGGGCACCGCCCAGGCGGCCAGCACCCCGACCGGCGCCGGCTCGACGTCGGTCAGGCGGGCCATCAGGTCGGCCACGGCCACCACGCCGACGGCGGGGGCCGCGCAGCGCCCCGGTCCCCACCGGCGCAGGGCGGCCCGCAGCGGACCGGTCAGCGTCACCAGCACCAGCAGCGGCGCCAGGAACCACAGCGGACTGACCGCCAGCGTGAGCGCCACCGTGAGGGTCGCGTCCGGGGTGCCCGCCACGATGGCGGCGAGCAGCACGGCGGACCCGGCGCCGAGCAGGGCCACCGCCGGCAGCACCAGCCGGCCCAGCCGGCGGGCCAGCCACGCGCGGCCTCCCGACGCCCGGGACGCCGAGCGGGCCGAGGCGTACCCGGCGGCGAAGAAGAACAGGCCGATGGTCTGGAACGCCCAGGTGGCGGGGGCGAGGCCGGGCATCGCGGCCAGCGGGCTGGCCTGCGTCAACGAGCCGTCGGAGGTCAGCACCAGGCCGGTGACCAGCCAGTGGCCGAGCACCACGCCGGCCACCGCGTACGCCCGGAGCCCGTCGACGGCGGCGTCGCGCGGCCCGCCGGGGCCGCTCACCGGGCGGCTCCCGCCGGCTCCGTCGTGCCGGTGAGCACCACCGACGCGACCGCGTCCAGTGTCGGGCCACCCGGCGCCAGGTAGCCGTCGTGGCCGGTGACCCCGGCGACGGGCAGTGGCCGCGCCCCGAAGGCGGGGTCGCCGGGCCGGGTGCCGTGCCCCAGGCCGGGCAGGCGTACCTGGGGTACCCGGCGGATCCAGTCCGTCGCCGCCTCGGCCGCCCAGAACCGCACGCCGTCGAGCTGGTCCGCCCGGTCCACGCCGGCGCCGACGCCGCCGAGGGTCACCAGGTCGGTCACCTGCGGCGGCGCGCCGACGGCGGCGTGGCCCACGACCAGCGCGCCGTAGCTGTGCCCGATCAGCGTGATCCGCGCCCGGGGCCGGTGCGCGGCCAGCGTGCGCAGCAGGCCGGCCAGGGCCGCGCCGCCACGCCGGGCGCTGGCCGCACCGGCCGCACCGAACGCCCGGTCGGGCGGGTCATAGCCGAGCCAGGCCAGTACGGCCACCCGCGCCCCCGGCTCCGCCGCCCGCACCGCGGCGTGCACGTCGCGGGCCTGCCGCCCGGGGGCCCGCCGGGCGATCCCGCCCAGCCCCCGGTCGAAGTCGCGCACCGTGCTGCCCACCCCGGGCACCAGGACCGCGATCCGGTCCGCGGCGGCCAGGTCGCCGACGACCTCCACGGCCCGGCCGTCGCCGCGCGGGTCGAAGGCCAGGAACCGCCGCCCCTGCCGCGCCCACCCGTCGTACGGGGGACCGGCCGCGCGCATCGCCGCCGCCGTCACCGGGTACGCCTCGACGTAGCCGGTCACCGGGTCCGGGCCGGGTCGGGCCGGGACGACCAGCCCGGTGCCGAGCACCGCCGCCAGCGCGACCCGGACCACGCCGCTCCACCGCATCGCCGTTCTCCCTCCGCGAGATCCTGCGGTGGGCAGCGTGCGCGGGGCGCCGGCGCCGCGGCGTCACCCCCGAGCGGGGTTCCCGACCCCGTACCGGGGGGTCACTCGCCGGCGGCCACCAGACCCGTCTCGTACGCGAGGACCACGGCCTGGGCGCGGTCGCGCAGGTGGAGCTTGGCGAGGATCCGGCCGACGTGGGTCTTGACGGTCTGTTCGGCGACCACCAGGTCGGCGGCGATCTCGGTGTTCGACCGGCCCCGGGCGATCAGCCGCAGCACCTCGGTCTCCCGGGGAGTCAACGCGGCCAGGGCGGTGGGGCGGGGGCGCCGCCGGTCGGGACGGGCGGCGAACTCGGCGATCAGCCGCCTGGTGACGGCGGGCGCGAGCAGCGCGTCACCGGCGGCCACCACCCGCACGGCGTGCACCAGGTCGGCGGCGGGCGCGTCCTTGAGCAGGAAGCCGCTCGCGCCGGCCCGCAGCGCCTCATAGACGTAGTCGTCCAGGTCGAACGTGGTGAGGATCAGCACGCGCGGCCGGTCGGCCGGCCGGTCGCCGAGGAGTTGCCGGGTGGCCGCCAGGCCGTCGAGCACCGGCATCCGCACGTCCATCAGCACCACGTCCGGGTCCAGGCGGCGGCTCGCGGCGACCGCCTGCGCGCCGTCCGCGGCGTCGCCGACGACGAGCAGGTCGGGCTGGGCGGCGAGGAGCGCCCCGAAGCCCTGCCGGACCATCGCCTGGTCGTCGACGATCAGTACCCGGATCATCCGTTCCCGTCCTCCGTGTGGTCCCAGGGCAACTCGGCGTGCACCGCGTAGCCGCCGTCGGCCGTGTGCCCGGCGGCGAACGTACCGCCGGGGGCCAACGCCCGTTCCCGCATGCCGGTCAGTCCGTGCCCGCTCCCGCGCTCGACCGGGCGGGCCGGGGCGGGATCGTTCTCGACCCGTACGGTCAGGGTCCGCCGGTGCGCGCCGAGCGTGACGCGCACCGCGGCGCCGGCCGCGTGCCGGGCCGCGTTCGCCAGCGCCTCCTGCACGATCCGGTAGGCGGCGAGCCCGACCGGAGCGGGCACGGCCGGTGGCGGGTCGGTGGCCAGGGTGACGGTCATGCCGGCGCGGCGGGCGGTGTCCACCAGGTCGGGCACGTCCGGCAGGCCGGGCTGCGGTGTCACCGGCGACGGTTCCGCCGCGCTGCGCAGCACGCCCAGCAGCCGACGCATGTCCGCCAGCGCGGCCCGGGCGGAGCCGGCGATGGCGGTGAACTCGGCGCGGGTGGGCTCCGGCAGGTCGCCGAGCCGGTAGGGGGCGCTCTCCGCCTGCACGGCGATCATCGACATGTGGTGGGCCACCACGTCGTGCAGTTCGCGGGCGATCCGGGCACGCTCCTCCAGCACCGCCCGGCGGTCGCGTTCCCGCTCGCTCAGCTCGGCCTGCTCGACCAGGGCCGCCTGGCTCTGCCGGCGGCGCCGGATCTGGTCGCCGAGCACCAGCAGGATGACCACCAGGACGGTGACGCCGTGCGCGTTCGCCCGCTCGGCGACGAACAGGTAGACCGGTAGCAGCGTGAGCAGACCCGCCCAGGCCGCCACGCCGGTGTCCCGCCGGGCCGCCACGGCGACGAGGACGAGCAGCCAGCCGATGATCTGCACCGGGTTCCAGGGCCACGGCTCCTCGACGGTGGTGCCCAGCACACCGAGGAAGAGCGCCGGGTAGCCGACGCGCCACGCCCACAGCGGCCGGCGCACGGCCAGCGCGGGTGGGACGGTGGAGGCGACACCCAGTGCGAGCGCCCACGGCTCCGGCAGCCCCCGGGTGTCCTGGAGGTACTGGGCCGCGGCGACGGTGAGGCCGATCGCCGCGAGCAGGCCCGCCTGGACGAGGAACTGCCGCCACCGGGTCCAGCGGACCGCCGGCGCCGGCGCGTCGGGACCGGCGAGGAGCCGGCCCAGGTCGCGCAGGGCCAGCCGCGCGGCGCTGTCCGGTCGGGCCATCACCGCAGGCTACGTCGGTACGCGCGGCGGGTCGTGCCCCCGTGGGTTGACCCGCGTCTCGTACCCCGGTACGAGGTGTCCGCGGTTAGCGCTTACCTGTCGGTAACCCCTAGGCTCCGACGCGACGTGGAGATCGGCTGAGCAGAGGGGGAAGCGTGGCCCGTACCGTGCTCGTGACCGGGGGCAACCGTGGAATCGGTCTGGCCATCGCGCAGGCCTTCGCCAAGCAGGGCGACCGGGTGGCGGTGACCCACCGCGGCAGCGGCGTGCCGGACGGCCTCTTCGGCGTACGGTGCGACATCACCGACAGCGCCTCGGTGGACGCGGCGTTCGACGCCGTGGAGGCCGAGCTCGGCCCGGTCGAGGTGCTGGTCGCCAACGCCGGCGTCACCGACGACACGCTGCTGCTGCGGATGACCGAGGAGCAGTTCACCCGGGTGGTCGACACCAACCTGACCGGGTCGTTCCGGTGCGCCAAGCGCGCGTCGACGCGGATGCTGCGGGCGCGGTGGGGCCGCATGATCTTCATCTCGTCGGTGATCGGCCTCTTTGGCGGTCCGGGGCAGGTCAACTACGCGGCGAGCAAGGCGGGTCTGGTCGGCGTCGCCCGGTCGATCACGCGGGAGTTGGGCAGCCGCAACATCACCGCGAACGTGGTCGCGCCCGGCTACGTCGAGACCGACATGACCGCCGAGCTGCCCGAGGACCGCAAGACCGAGTACCGCAAGGCCATCCCGGCCGGCCGGTTCGCCTCGCCGGAGGAGGTGGCCGCTGTGGTCACCTGGTTGGCCAGCGACGCCGCCGGCTACATCAGCGGCGCCGTCATCCCGGTCGACGGCGGCCTGGGCATGGGTCACTGAACAAGCACGGAGGAGACATGTCAGGACTGCTCGCCGGCAAGCGGCTGCTGGTCACCGGGGTCATCACCGACGCCTCGATCGCCTTCTCGGTGGCGCGGCTCGCCCAGGAGAACGGCGCGCAGGTCGTGCTCACCGGCTACGGCCGGCTCTCCCTGGTCGAGCGGATCGCCAAGCGGCTGCCGGAGCCGGCGCCGGTGATCGAGCTGGACGTGACCAACAGCGACCACCTTGCCGGTCTCGCCGACCGGGTCCGGGAGCACGTCGACGGCCTCGACGGCGTCGTCCACTCGATCGGGTTCGCACCGCAGAGCTGCCTCGGCGGCGGCTTCCTCGACGCGCCCTGGGAGGACGTCGCCACCGCCGTGCACGTGTCGACGTACTCGTACAAGTCGCTGGCGATGGCGGCGCTGCCGCTGATGTCGCCGGGCGGGGCCGTGGTCGGGCTCACCTTCGACGCGGCCAAGGCGTGGCCGGTCTACGACTGGATGGGCGTGGCCAAGGCCGGCCTGGAGTCCGCGAGCCGGTACCTGGCGCTGCACCTGGGCCCGAAGGGCATCCGGAGCAACCTGGTGGCGGCCGGGCCGCTGCGCACCATCGCCGCCAAGTCGATCCCCGGGTTCGAGCAGTTCGAGGACGCCTGGTCCGAGCGGGCGCCGCTGGGCTGGAGCCTCACCGACTCCGAGCCGGCCGCGCGGGCCTGCCTCGCGCTGCTGTCCGACTGGTTCCCCGCCACCACCGGCGAGATCGTCCACGTCGACGGCGGCTACCACGCCATCGGCGCCTGAGGGGTAAGGAAGGGCCCTTCGCAACGCCTCCGGTAGCGGAAGGGCCCCTTCCTGACGCCCGGGACCCGGGGGCCTCGTCCGGCCGCCGCGGCCGGCGGGCAAGAATAGGACCATGGCGTACGACGCGGTGGTGCTGGTTTCCTTCGGCGGGCCCGAGCGGCCCGAGGACGTGATGCCGTTCCTGCAGAACGTGACCCGGGGCCGGGGCGTGCCGCCGGAGCGACTGGCCGAGGTCGCCGAGCACTACCTGCACTTCGGCGGCGTGTCGCCGATCAACCAGCAGTGCCGCGAGCTGCTCGCCGCCGTCCGGGAGGACTTCGCCGCCAACGGCGTCGACCTGCCGGTCTACTGGGGCAACCGCAACTGGGATCCGATGCTCGCCGACACCGTGGCGCGGATGCGCGACGACGGCGTCGAGCGGGCGTTGGCGTTCGTGACCAGCGCGTTCGGCGGCTACTCGTCCTGCCGGCAGTACCAGGAGGACATCGCGACCGCCCGCGCCGCGGTCGGCCCGGACGCCCCGGTCATCGAGAAGCTGCGGCAGTTCTGGGACCATCCGGGGTTCGTCGAGCCGCACGCCGACGCGGTGCGGGCGGCGCTGGCCCAGCTCGACCCCGCGCGGCGGGACAGCACCCGGATCGTGTTCGTCGCCCACTCGGTTCCCCTGTCGGCCGCGGCCAGCGCCGGTCCGCACGGCGGCCGGTACACCGCCCAGCTGGCCGAGACCGCCCGCCTGGTGCACGCGGCCGCCGCCCCGGACCTGCCGTACGACCTGGTGTGGCAGAGCCGCTCCGGGCCGCCGCAGGTGCCGTGGCTGGAACCGGACGTCAACGACCACCTGGCCACCCTCCCCGGGCAGGGCGTCACCAGCGTGGTGGTCAGTCCGATCGGCTTCGTCTCCGACCACCTCGAGGTGGTGTGGGACCTCGACACCGAGGCCCTTGAGACGGCCAAGCAGGTCGGCCTGGACTTCGTCCGCGCCGGCACGCCCGGCACCGATCCCCGCTTCGTGGCGATGGTGCGGGAACTGGTCCGCGAGCGCACCGACCCGGACGGCGCGGCGCTGCGCCGGCGCCTCGGCGAGCTGCCGATGTGGGACACCTGCCCGTCGGTCTGCTGCGTCCCGGCCCGCCGCCCCAACTGACCGCCCCGGCGGCCCGACACCCCCGGGGGTTGACGAGATGCATGACCGCAAGCCCGTCGAGAGTTGGCTCACCGACATGGACGGCGTGCTGGTGCACGAGGGCCAGCCGGTGCCCGGCGCGCCGGAGTTCATCGCCCGGCTGCGCGCCTCCGGCAAGCCGTTCCTGGTGCTGACCAACAACTCCATCTACACCCCGCGGGACCTGCAGGCCCGGTTGGCCCGGATGGGGCTGGACGTGCCGGAGTCGTCGATCTGGTCGTCCGCGCTGGCGACCGCGCAGTTCCTGGCCGACCAGCGGCCGGGCGGCACCGCGTACGTGATCGGGGAGGCCGGCCTGACCACGGCGCTGCACGCGGTCGGCTACGTGCTCAGCGACTTCGCGCCGGACTACGTGGTGCTGGGGGAGACCCGCACCTACAGCTTCGAGGCGATCACCAAGGCGATCCGGCTGATCAACGACGGGGCCCGGTTCATCTGCACGAACCCGGACGCCACCGGCCCGTCGGTCGAGGGCGCGCTGCCGGCCGCCGGTTCGGTCGCCGCGATGATCTCGAAGGCGACCGGGGTGGAGCCGTACTTCGTCGGCAAGCCGAACCCGATGATGATGCGGTCGGCGCTGAACACCATCGACGCCCACTCGGAGACCACGGCGATGATCGGTGACCGGATGGACACGGACATCCTCTGCGGGCTGGAGGCCGGGCTGGAGACCATCCTCGTGCTCACCGGCATCAGCAGCCGCGTCGAGGCCGAACGCTACCCGTACCGGCCGTCGCGGATCGTCGACTCGGTCGCCGACCTGATCGACGAGATCTGACACCGGGGCCCGTCGCCGTCGCGGGCCGCCCGTCCGGGCGCGGCAGGCACGGGACGGCAGCCACCGGGACGGCGGGCAGGCGCGCGGCCGGTACGGCCGGCGGGCGGGCCGGAGACGGCTGGTGGGCCGGCGGGACGGCCTACGGGCGCAGCGGGGCGTTGCAGGCGGCGACCAGCGCCTGCCGGCAGGCGGTGGTCAGCGGGCGCAGCGCGGCGTCGCGCTGCTGGGCCTCGTAGTTGTTGATCGCGCCACCCGGCGCCGCGTGCCCGGCCAGGGCCAGCACCCGGTCGAGCACGGCGGCGCGGGCGAAGAGCCGGCGGGCCCGCGGGTCGAATCCCGGCGGCAGGTCGGTGATGCCGTCGGGGCGGCGCAGCGCCTCCAGCGCGCCGGCCAGCTCGGGACGCCACTGCGCGACGTCCAGCCGGGTCAGCGCGGCGGTGGTCTCGGCCAGGGCGGCGGCCAGCTCCGCCTCGGCCTCGGCGGCGCCGGGCAGGGCGAGCGAGGCGGCCGGGGCGTCGGCCGGCAGTGGGTAGACCCGCCACAGCACGGTCTCGAAGGTGTCCCCGGAGCCGGAGGTGTGCGTGCGGACCTGCGGGATCAGGCCGAGCACGCCGGCGACCACGGCCTCGCCGGCGAGCAGCGCGGCGCCGGCGAAGTCGCCGGGCCCGGGCAGCCCACGCGGGTCACCGGGGGCGGGCAGCACCAGGCGGATGTCGTCGGGCGAGAGCTTGGCGAGCGTCGGCAGCGCCTCGGGCAGCGGGACGTCGGTCCAGGTGCCCGGGGCGTCCGCGACCAGGTGCTCCTCGTCGCCGGCGATGGCGTCGGCGACCTCGTCGAAGGGCACCAGCCCGGCGCGCCACGCGCGCACCCAGGCAACGAACCGGCTGGACCGGCGCGGCGCAAGAGTGACCGCGCCCGCTGCGGGGGTGGACATGCCGAAAGGGTACGTGCTGACGGCCTCCCCTGTCTCGACTGCCGCTCCGGCCGTCCGACTCGCGCCAGGTCGCCCCCTCTCGCGCCGATCATGGAGTTCTGGCCCGCTCTTCGCGGCGTTCAGACCGGTTCGCCCGGGCACCACGTGCAAGACCGACGGGGTGGCGGCGGCGTGCCGTGGCCCGGGGCCGGGGTCGGGAGCGTTAGCGTGATCGACATGGCGGGGCGGTACGACCGGGACGTGTTGGCGGGCGACTGGCGGCGGCGCCGGGTCACCCCGGAGGTGGACGCCGAGATCGATCTTGTGGTCGAGGACGTCGACTCGGGGTTCTGCGGTGCGGTCGTCGGGTTCGAGTCGGGGGCGGTGGTCCTCGAGGACCGGCACGGACGGCGGCGCAACTTCCCGCTGCTGCCGGCGGCGTTCCTGCTCGACGGCCAGCCGGTGACCCTGCGCCGTCCGGCGCGGCCCGTCGTCCCGGCCGCCCGGCGGCGGACCGCCTCCGGCTCGATCGCCGTCGACAACGTACCCGCCCAGGTGGCCAGGGCCAGCCGGATCTGGGTCGAGGGCGTCCACGACGCCGCTCTCGTCGAGCGGATCTGGGGTGACGACCTGCGGATCGAGGGCGTGGTGGTGGAGCCGCTGGACGGCGTCGACGCCCTCGACGCGGAGGTACGCGAGTTCGCTCCCGGCCCGGGCCGGCGGCTCGGTGTCCTCGTCGACCATCTCGTGGCCGGTTCCAAGGAGAGCCGGATCGTGGCCCGGGTGACCTCGCCGTACGTGCTGGTGACCGGGCACCCGTACGTCGATGTGTGGCAGGCGGTGAAGCCGGCGGCGCTGGGCATCCGGGCCTGGCCGGTGGTGCCGCCGGGCCAGCCCTGGAAGGACGGGGTGTGCGCCGCCCTCGGCGTGGCCGAGCCCGCCGAGCTGTGGCGGCGCATCCTCGCCCGGGTGAACAGCTTCGCCGACGTCGAGACGCCGCTGATCAACGCGATGGAGCGCCTGATCGACTTCGTGACCGGGCCGGAGGGGTGAGCCGGCGGGCCCGGCCCTGGGGGCCGGGCCGGCGCACGGCGGAGCGGGGTGGGCCGCTCAGGGCTCGTCGTCCGGGTCGCGGGTGAAGACGAAGGTGGCGATGTCCAGCGCCACCACCGCCCCCGAGCCGTCGCGCAGCACCGACAGGATCTCGCCGTTCTCCGGCCCGTGGCGGCCCCGCCAGCGGTCCGGGCCCTCCGCCACGAACCGGCTGATCCGCTCCCCGCGCACGGCGGCCACCAGCTCACCCTCGCCGGAGTCCCAGGTGACGTCCATCGGCACGCCCATCCACCACCAGCGTCCGGCCAGCTCGGCGATGCCCTCGGGCGCCGGGGTGGCCGGTCGCCACGGGGCCGGGGGCGCCGGCTCGGTGTCCAGCACCAGGTCCAGGATCCGCTGGGCGAGGCGACCGATTCCGCCGGTGCGGAAGCCGTACGAGTTGGCGAAGCCGACCACGGCGGTGCGGCTCGGGCGGTGCACGGTGAGGGCGGCCACGTAGCCGGGCATCGAGCCGCCGTGTCCGACGTACACGCGGTCGCCCCGCCGGACCAGCTCCAGCCCCAGCCCGTGCCCGCTGGTCCACGAGTCGAGGTCGCTGATCACCACGGGCGCGCACATCTCGGCGACACTCTCCGGTGCCAGCACGTCCGGCGCGGGGTCGGCGAGGAAGGCCGCCCAGCGGGCCAGGTCCGTGACCGTGGACCAGAGCTGACCGGCGGGGGCCATCGCCCCGGTGTCGGTCCGGGGCTCCTCGCGCAGCGTGTCGGTGACGGGGTGTACGACGTAGCCGCGGGCGAACGGCTCGGTGGCCGCGTACGTGGTGCGGCGCATGCCGAGCGGTTCCAGGATCCGCTCCCGCACCAGGTCGGCCCAGGGCGTGCCGGTGATCCGTTCGAGCACGCCGCCGAGCAGCCCGTATGCGAGGTTCGAGTAGTGGTACGACCGGTACGGCGGATAGGCGATCTTGTCGGCGGTCAGCCCGCCGAGCAGGGTGGCCAGGTCCCCGCCCGCCGCCCGCTCCCACCAGTCGCCGACCGGCTCCCGCTGCAGGCCGCTGGCGTGCCCGAGCAGCTGGCGCAGGGTGAGCTGGCCGACCCTGGTGCCCGGCAGGTGCCGCTCCAGCGGGTCGTCCAGGGTGAGCCGGCCGGCGTCGCGCTCGCCCAGCAGCAGGGTGGCGGTCATCGTCTTGCTGATCGAGCCGATCCGGTACTGCAGGTCGGCGTCCGGGCGGGGGTGCTCGCCGGCGGTGGCGAGGTGGGCCAGTGCGCCGTCGCGGACCACGCCCATGACCAGCGATGGCGCCCGGCCGGCGGACTGCACCTCGGCGACCATGGTGTCGATCTGGCGGGCGGTACCGGACAACACGGGCACGTTTCCTCCTCGGTGGGCGGTTGTCCGCAGCTTACGGATCATGACGGTTCGATGAAACGTGCATTGGCGTGTCACGATCGTGTACGTGGACGCGGTGCTGTGGATCGTGCTCGGCGTGGTTCTCGCCATAGCCGAGATTTTCACGACGACACTTTTCCTGATCATGTTCGCGGTCGGCGCCTTCGCCGCCGCGGGCGCCGCGGCGCTGGGCGCTCCCGTGGAGATCCAGGCGATCGTCTTCGCGATCGTCTCGGCGCTGACCGTGCTGGGCCTCCGGCCTTCGCTGCGCCGGCGCTCCTCGCTCACCGGGAACGAGGAGCCGTTCGGCGTCGGGGCGATCGAGGGGACCACCGCGCTCGTCCTGGAGCAGGTCGACGTCGACCACGGCCTCGTCAAGATCGACGGCGAGCTGTGGCAGGCCCGCTCCTACGACGCGACCCAGACGTTCGCCCCCGGCGACCGGGTGCAGGTGATCCAGCTTCGTGGCGCGACCGCCCTGGTCTGGCGGGATGACATTTCTTCCCCCGGTGAGCTACCCGACGCGAAAAGGTGAGTACATGGAATTTGTGTTCCCGGCCCTGCTGATCGCCGTGGCGGTCATCGCCGTGGTGACCCTGGCCAAGTCGGTGCGGATCGTGCCGCAGCAGCGCCAGGACGTGGTGGAGCGGCTCGGCCGTTACAAGCGGACCCTGAACCCGGGGCTCAACCTGCTGGTGCCGTTCGTCGACTCGGTGCGCACCAAGGTCGACATGCGCGAGCAGGTGGTCAGCTTCCCGCCCCAGCCGGTCATCACCTCGGACAACCTGGTCGTCTCGATCGACACGGTCCTCTACTTCAAGGTGGTGGACTCGGTCCGGGCGACGTACGAGATCTCGAACTTCCTCCAGGCCATCGAGCAGCTCACGGTCACCACGCTGCGCAACGTCATCGGCTCGCTCGACCTGGAGCGGGCGCTGACCAGCCGCGAGGAGATCAACCGGCACCTGTCCGGCGTCCTCGACGAGACCACCGGCCGGTGGGGCATCAAGGTGACCCGGGTGGAGATCAAGGCGATCGAGCCGCCGCCGAGCATCCGCGACTCGATGGAGAAGCAGATGCGCGCCGAGCGGGACCGCCGCGCCGCGATCCTCAACGCGGAGGGGCACAAGCAGTCGCAGATCCTCACCGCCGAGGGTGAGAAGCAGGCGGCGGTGCTGCGCGCCGACGGTGACCGGCAGGCCCGCATCCTGCAGGCCGAGGGTCAGGCCAAGGCGATTCGTACCGTCTTCGACGCCATCCACCAGGCGAACCCGAGCCAGAAGGTGCTCGCCTACCAGTACCTGCAGGCGCTGCCGCAGATCGCCAACGGCACCGCCAACAAGGTCTGGATCGTCCCGGCCGAGTTGAGCAAGGCCCTGGAGGGCATGGGTGGCGCGCTGGGCGGGCTGAGCAAGATGGTCGGCGACGAGCCGGCGCCGGAGGCCGCCGACGGCGCCAGCCAGGTCGAGCGCGAGGCGGCCGAGGCCGCGCAGGCCGCGGCGGCCGCCGCCCAGGAGATCCACGACGAGGTACGTGTCGCCGAGGCGCAGGCCACCGGCGGCAAGGGCGCGCCGCAGGGGCTTCCGGCGCCCGAGCCGGTCTCCCCGGCGAGCCTGCTCGCCGATCCGGCCGACCAGCGCGAGCGGGGCTGACCGGAGACCGGTCCAGCAAATACGAGAAACACTCATGGGGCGCTCCGGTGCCTGCCACCATCGGTCGTAGGGCGGGTGGTGACCAGGCCTCGGGGCGCCCCGGCGCGTCCCGCACCGCTCGTGCGGAGCGAGGTGACGCATGAAGGATCCGGGTAGGCGATCACCCTCCTCGGCGGCGGAGACCGGGGCACACGATCCGGTCGCGCCCCTCGGCACCCGGCGTACCGGGGGTGGGTTCGGGGTGCTGCCCTTCGTCGCCGAGCCCAAGTGGACGGCGCCGGCCACCAACGCCACCTGGGCGTGGTCGCTGCGCCGGCTGGCCCGCGCGGCGGTCTGGCTGCTCCCGGCGTACGCGCTGCTCTACGGCCTCGTGTCGATGGCCAGTGACGGCGGCATCGGCAACGACCCGTACCCGGCCGACGGCCGGCCGCTCTACCTGGTGGGCTGGGTCGCGGCGGTCTGGCTCGGGCTGCTCGCCCTGCTCGCCCTGACCGGCCTGCTCGCGGCGGCCCGCAGCCGCCGGGCCGCGGTGACCGGGCTGCTGCTGAGCCTCGCCGGGACCGTGCTCATGCTGCCGTTCGCCGGCCTGGCCGAGGAGACGCCGGTCTTCGGTACCAGCGCCCGCACCCTGGTGCTCGTCGGCTCCACCTGCTACAGCCTGGGTTGGCTGGCCACCGGGTGGGCGGTCGCCCGCTCGGGCATGTTCAGCATGGGGGACGGCACCATGCTGATGATCGCGGCGCCGCTGCTCGGCCTGGCCGGGTCGCTGATCGGCTCGCTGCAGACCTTCGGCGCGATCTTCGTGCTGATCGCCGGTATCGGCATCGGCTACCGCTCCGGCCGCCTGATCCCGCGCGACATCATCCGCGACGCGACGGCCGCCAGCCTCTCGGCGACCCCCGGAATCCCCCCCGCCCCAACCACCCCAACCACCCCCCAAGGCCCCCTCCCCACCTGACCCCCGCCCGCCCCGTTGTGGGGGGAGTGGGGGAGTTCGGCTGGGAGGGGGGTGATTACTTGCCGTGAGGTTGCTGACAGGTCACCCCCGAGGGTGGTCGATTGGTGGCTTTCGTGGCAATCCTTGGGGACCATGGCCTCCCGTACGCCCCTCGCGCGGCTGTTCACCGTGCTGCTCGCCGGCCTGCTCGCCGGCCTCGTCCTGGCGGTCGCCGCGCTGCCGGGCAACCTGCTGCTCGGTTACGCCACCCGCGCTGCCTTCGGGAGCTACGAAGCGCTGCCGGACGCCCTGCGTACCCCGGCCACGCCGCAGCGCTCCTACCTCTACGCCAACGACGGCAAGACGCTGATCACCACGTTCTACGACGTCAACCGCACCGACGTCACCCTCGACGAGATCGCCCCGGTGATGCGGCAGGCGATCGTGGCCGCCGAGGACCGCCGCTTCTACGACCACGGGGGCGTCGACCTGCGCGGCATCGCGCGCGCCCTGGTCGCCAACGTCTCCGGCGGCGAGACCGCGCAGGGCGGCTCGACGCTGACCATGCAGTACGTCCGCAACGTGCTCAAGACCGACCCCGGCCGCACCGCCGCGGAGCGCGCCGCCGCCACCGAGCAGACCGTCGGGCGCAAGCTCCAGGAGATCCGGTACGCCAACGCGCTGGAGCAGCGCCTCGGCAAGGACGAGATCCTCAACCGCTACCTCAACATCGCGTACTTCGGGTCCGGGGCGTACGGCATCGCGGCAGCCAGCCAGCGGTACTTCGCCAAGTCGCCGGCGAACCTGACCCTGGCCGAGGCGGCGCTGCTCGCCGGCCTGGTGCAGTCGCCGGAGGCGTACAGCCCGATCGACGGCGACGCCGACGCGGCGCTGGCCCGGCGGGCGTACGTGCTCGACGCCATGGTCGCCACCGGCGCGATCACCGCCGAGCAGGCCGCCGCGGCGGCGGCCGAGAAGCTGACGCTGCGGCCCTCCGCCCAGCCCAACGGTTGCACCGCGATGGCCGGCGGCCACGACGACTGGGGCTTCTTCTGCGACTACCTGCGCCAGTGGTGGCTCACCCAGCCGGCCTTCGGGGAGACCGTCGAGGAGCGCGAGCAGGCGCTGCGCCGCGGTGGCTACACCGTGGTCACCTCGCTGGACCCGCAGATCCAGGCGACCGCGCAGAAGCAGGCCACCGGTGTCTACGGGTACGGCAACAAGCGTGCGCTGCCCATCGCCGCGGTGGAGCCGGGCACCGGCCGGGTCCTCGCGATGGCCGTGAACCGGCACTACAGCCTGGCGGCGAACCCGGACGGCCAGACCAACCACCCGAACACCGTCAACCCGCTGATCTCCGGTGGCGGCAGCGTCGCCGGCTACCAGGCCGGGTCGACGTTCAAGCTGTTCACCGTGCTCGCCGCCCTGGAGGCCGGCAAGCCCCTGTCCACCGGCTTCGACGCGCCGAGCCGGCTGCCCACCCGGTACGCCGCGGACGGCGACGGCGCCTGCGCCGGCCGCTGGTGCCCGGCCAACGCCAACCCGGAGTGGATGGACGGTTACCGGATGATGTGGGACGGCTTCGGCCGTTCGGTGAACACGTACTTCGTCTGGCTCGCCGAGCAGGTCGGGCCGGAGAAGGTCGTCGAGATGGCCCAGCGCCTCGGCATCACGTTCCGGGCCGACGCCGACGCCGCGTTCGCCGCGAACGACGCCGAGAACTGGGGCGCCTTCACTCTCGGCGTCGCCTCCACCACCCCGCTCGACCTGGCCAACGCGTACGCGACGGTCGCCGCGGAGGGGACGTACTGCAAGCCGCTGCCGGTGGTCTCGGTGACCGCGCCGGACGGCTCGGCGGTGCCGGTCGAACCGTCCTGCAAGCGGGTGCTCGACGCCGATGTGGCCCGGGCCGCCACCGACGCGGCCCGCTGCCCGGTCGGCCAGCAGTCCCCGTTCGGTCAGTGCAACGGCGGCACCGCCACCTCGGTGAACCGGATCCTGGACGGCCGGCCGGTCGCCGGCAAGACGGGCAGCTCCGAGGAGAACGCCACCGAGACGTTCGTCGGCTTCACCCCGCAGGTCGCGGTCGCCGGGATCGCCGCCAACCCGGACGACGCGACCGACGCGGTCGGCGCGGCCGTCCAGGCGCGGGTGATCGACGCGGTCGCCCGGGTGATCGCCACCGCCGTCAAGGGCGAGCCGGAGCTGGCGTTCGCCGCGCCCAGCCCGGAGCTGGTCGGCGACCCGCGCCGCCCGGTCGAGCGCCCTGAGCGGGTGGAGCGCCCCGAGCGGGACGAGCGCGGGCCGCAGCGCGACCGCGCCGAGGATCCGCTGGAGACCTTCCGCCGCTGGCTCGACCGCCGCGGCTGAGGTGCGCGGAGGGGCCCCCTTGTCCAACGCCAGGCGTTGGAGGAGGGCCCTTCTCAAACACACCCGCGCGGCGGCACCGCTCAGCGGACGGCTCCGCCGCGGGCCCGGCAGGTGTCCCGCACGTGCCAGAAGTCGCGCAGGTAGTCGTCGTGCATGCCGCGCCCCATGATGCGTACCAGGGTCTCGTCGGCCTGCCGCAGCGCCGAGACCGCGTAGTTGTGACTGCCGGTGAAGACCCGCGGCACGATGTCGTCGTCGTACGCGCCGTCGATGAGCATGTATTTGTTGTGGGTCCGGACGTCCAGCCCCGGGCCGATGTTGAAGTTGCACCTGGTGAGCTGGATGTTGCCGCCCAGCGCGTTGAGCACCGCCGTGTTCGCCTCGGTGTAGACGACGTCCACCCAGCAGCCGGCGTTGCGCAGCGCGGTGAGCCGCTTGGCCACCTCGGGCCGGGTGAACGAGTACATGTTGACCCGGACGTCGGTCTGCCGGCGGGTGCCCGCGTCGTCGTAGCTGCACGAGGTCACCGAGTTCAGGATGCTGACGACGGTGTCGGTGGCGGGGTCGGAGATCGGCTGGCCGGAGCGTTCCCGGCGGGGGAAGAAGTGCGCCTTGTAGGTGCTGCCGGTCGGCGTCAGCCAGTAGTAGTTGTTGTCGCCGGTCGAGCTGTACCGGTGGGAGCGCAGATCCGCGAAGTACGTCCGGTACGCGTTGTACGTCGTGGCGTCGCTGAAGGTCACCGCGTTGTTGTACGCCTCGTTCGCGTCCCACCAGGTCAGGTTCGCCGAGCCCTGGAAGACCACGTTGGGCACGGTCACCCCGGTGTCGAGCACGACCTTCGAGGCGGTGAGGAACTTGTTGTGGTTGTACGCGGTGACCGTCGAGTCGGTGTAGCTGATCGCCCGGGTGCCGATGCAACCGCGGTCCTGGCTGGGGAACCGGTCCGAGCAGTGCACGATGTACGAGCCGGCGGTGTCGTTCGAGCCGAGGACCGGTTGCAGGCGTTGGAACGGGCGTCCGGTCGCCGAGGAGTGGTCGAGGATGATCTTCACCCGGACACCCCGCTGGTGGGCCCGGATCAGGCGGCCGGGGATGTCCGGGGTGCTCGCCGTGTCGGTCACGTCGGAGAACGAGAAGTGGAACCACGACATCTGGATCTCCTCGCCGGCCGGGACCCGGTCGATGATCCGGGCCAGCTGCGTGAAGATCGCGTTCTGCTCGGCGACCGTGCCGAGCGGCCGGCTGAACACCGGTTTGTTCATGACCGGATCGGGTTCGGCGGCGCTGGCCGGCGCGGGGAGCAGGGCGGGGACGCCGGCGGCGGCCAGGACGGTCGTGAAGACCACCGCCGACCGGAGCGCGCGCGACGGCAGAAATCTACAGATCTGCATCCCTGGATGCTGTCACCGGCGCCGGCCGCCCGGCTACCCCTCCCGGCCTAGGGTGACTCCCGCAGGGGCCAGACCTCGACCACGCCGTGCGCGACCGCACACGGCGTCTTCGACGCCAGGGCGATGGCTTCCTCGATCGTCGCGGCTTCGATGATCGCGAACCCGGCCACCGGGAGTGCGGACGACATGAAGCGGCCACTCGCCACGGTGACGCCGGCATCGTCGTGGTTGCGCACCTGCACGGGTTCACCGGCGATGCCCAGGTCGGCTCCCGCCGCGCGCAACCGCGCATCGTGCGCGTGCGCCTCGTCGCGTACCGCCGTGTCGGTGCGGTGGTAGCCGTCCTGGTCGCCGTACCCGATCGTCACGAACTTGGCCACGGTGGATCACCTTCCCCGGTAGCGCAGGTAGACCACGCCGTTGCTGAACCGCCGCTCGTCGAGCAACTCCAGGTCGGCGCGCACATCCGTGGGGAAGAAGGGATTGCCGCCGCCGACGATCGCCGGGCCGACGATGAGCTGGTACTCGTCGACCAGCCCGGCCCGGATCGCGTGTGCCGCCAGGTGTGGCCCGTCGACGGTGAGGTCGAGTTCGGACTCCGCCTTCAGCTTCCGCACCGCCTCCGGGTCGAAGGTCCGCTCGATCCGGGTCCGCTCGGTGGACACCTCGTCCAGCGTCGTGGAATAGACGATCTTGTCGGCCGCCTGCCAGATCCGCGCGCAGTCGAGGATGAACGGTGGCTGGTCCGGCACGGTGTGGGCGGTTTCCCAGTAGCTCATCACCTCGTACATGCGGCGGCCGTAGAGGTATGTGCCGATGGAGCGCATGCGGTCGTTCATGAACTGGTGCGACTCTTCGTCGGGTGCGCCCCAGCCGAAGTTGCCGTCCCGGTCGCTGACGTAGCCGTCGAGTGACGTGATCATCGAGTAGATCAGCTTGCCCATGCGGGGCCTCCCTGCCTCGTCGTCGTGACCGATTGCGGTCTGCAACCAGCTCGCCGACCGTAGCGTAGACTGCTTTCATATCGCAACCAGTCGTCGGAGAGGGGGGACCGGAGTGGCCGTCGCGCCCCGCTCGGGTTGCCCGATCAACCTGTCGCTCGAGGTCTTCGGCGACAGGTGGAGCTTGTTGATCCTTCGCGACATGATCTTCGGCGGGCGGCGGCACTTCCGTGAGCTGCTCAACGGCTCGCAGGAAAGGATCGCCTCCAACATCCTGGCCGCCCGGCTGAAGCACCTGGTCGATCTCGGCATGCTCACCAGACACCCCGATCCGGGGCACAAACAGAAGACGATCTACAGCCTGACCGAGGCGTCCATCCAGCTCGTCCCGGTGCTGGCGGCCCTGGGCGGCTGGGGTCGTCGGTGGCTGCCGGTCACCCCCGACCTGGCGATCCGGGCGCAGCTGCTGGAGGAGGGCGGGCCGGAACTCCACGAGCGGTTCATGGCCGAGCTTCGCGAAGAACACCTCGGCATCCCCGTCGAGCCGACACCCGACGGCAGGAGCGTGCGCGAACGCCTGCACGAGGCCTACCTGGCCGTGACCGAGCAGCATCCCGAACCGTCCACGTGACACCCGCCCGTCGTGGACCTGTCCCGCTCAGCGCCACCGGTCGACCGGTGCGAACGGCGACCGGGCGCTGGGGTGCGCCGCCAGGTCGAGCAGCCGGCGGATCTGGCACGTGAGGACGCGCCCGTGCCGCAGGGACACCGCGACCTCGGCGCCGGTGTCGACGGCCGCCAGCGCCAGAGCCGGCTCCGCACCCGGGGCGACACCCTGGGCGAGCGTCAGGTGGACGACGCCGGACTCCGGCTGGCCGCCGCCGATCGGCAGCCGGACCGACCGGTGACGCCCACGGGCGCGGCAGTCCCGCCGGTCGCACCACGGCGGATGGCCGGGGTCGCGGCGGTCGCCCAGCCGGCCGGTCGGGTAGACGTGCACGTGCCCGCAGGGCCGGGTGACGTCCGGGGCCAGGGGGACGGGATGACCCTGGAGGCCGGCCCGGCCGATCGCGGCGAGAGCCGGGTCGGTGTGCAGGTCGCAGGCGTACGCGTTCGCGTCGAGCGAACCGGCCGAGTAGACCTCGATCCGCGCCGACGCCGCCTCGCCACAGAACGGCAGCACGAACGGTAGGGCGGTCATGGGCCTCCTTCCACAGGCGGCGGCGCCGGAACGAGCGGGGGATCTGGTACGCCCGGCGCCGCCGCCCCCAGCCTGGTGACGACACCGTTACGCTGGGAAGCTTCCGCAGGTAGCCGGGGAGCCCGGGCGCGGTGCCGGAGAACGACCGTGAGCCGCGCCGGGTCGGCGTAGAGCGAGTGGAGAGCCGATGAGCGTGTCCGCGTCGGAGTTCCTCCTGGCCGAGCTGCGCCGCCAGCGCACCCTCGCCGGCCTCACCCAGGACGAGCTGGGCGAGCGGGCGCACTTCTCCGGCAAACAGGTCAGCGCCGTCGAGCTGGGCACCCGGCCGCCCCGCGAGGACTACCTCGCCGCGATCGACAAGGCGCTCGACACCGGCGGGCTGTTCGTCCGGCTCTGGTCCGACCTGGTCAAAGGCGACGCCGCCCCGGTCTGGCTGCGCGAATGGATCGAGGTCGAACGCGAGGCGGTCCTGCTCCGCTGGTACGAACCGGCGTTCATCCCGGGCCTGCTCCAAACCGAGGGGTACGCCCGAGCGACGCTCGCCGGAGTTCCGCTGCCGGCGTCCCGGGTGGATCAGCTGGTCTCCGCCCGGCTCGCCCGCCAGGAGATCCTCCATCGGGAGAACCCGCCGCAGGTTCTCGTGGTGATCGACGAGATGGCGCTCCGCCGGCCGACGGCCAACCACCCATCCGTCATGGCGGAGCAGTTCCGGCTGCTGCTTGACCGCGCGCGGCAGCCGAACATCCAGCTGGCCGTGGTACCGACGACCGCCGGCCTGCACCCCGGACTGCAGGGCGGCTTCATCCTGGGCACGCTGCCGGACGGAGCGACAGTGGCCCACCTTGACCACCAGGTCAGGGCGCAGGTCGTCGCGCAGGCCGACGACATCGTTACTCTTCAAGGGATGTGGGAGACGGTGCGGGGTGAAGCTCTGTCGCGGATTCAGTCACTCGCACTGATCGAGGAGGTGGCCAAGCCATGGACGTGACCGCAGCCCAGTGGCGGAAGTCGACCCGCTCGGGGTCGAACGGCGGGTCCTGTGTGGAGGTTGCCGACAACCTTCCCGGCGTGGTGCTGGTGCGCGACTCCAAGGACCGCGACGGCGGGACGCTGCGCTTCGAGCCGTACGCCTGGCGGGTCTTCGTCGCCGCGGTGAAGCGCGACTGACCGGCGGCGCTCAACCCCGGCGCGGCTTGTACGCGCTGACCGTGGCCGGCAGGCCCCGGCGGAGGATGCCGGCCCAGTCGGTGTCGCCGCGCAGCACCGCCGCGGCGGTCTTGCGGGCCTGGTCGGCGGTGAAGTGCGGCGGCAGCATCAGCTCGGCCGGGTCCACCAGGGCGTTGATGACCGTGGGGCGGTCGGCGTTCAGGGCGCGATCCCAGGCGGCGGGCACCTGGTCGGGGGAGTCGACCAGCTCGCCGCCGAGCCCCAGCACCTCCGCCCACCGGTGGTAGCCGATGTCGGGCAGCTGCTGGCTGTCCGGGAACATCGGGGTGCCCTCGCTGGAGCGCTGCTCCCAGCTCACGAACGCCAGGTCCCGGTTGTTCAGGACCAGCACCACGAAGCGCGGGTCGGCCCAGCCGCGCCAGTACTTCGCCACCGTGATCAGCTCGTTGACGCCGTTCATCTGCATCGCGCCGTCGCCGATGAGGGCCACCAACGGCCGGTCGGGGTGGGCGAACTTGGCGGCGAGGGCGTACGGCATGGCGCCGCCCATGGACAGCAGGGTGCCCGACAGGCTGGCCAGCATCCCCGGGCGGACCTGGATGTGCCGCGCGTACCAGGCGGTGGCGGTGCCGCAGTCGACGGCGAGCAGCACGTCGTCGGGGAGCCGGTCGCTGAGGCTGCTGAAGAGCAGCTGCGGGTTGACCGGGTCGGCCGACTGCCCGGCCAGCTCCCGCTGCGACTGCCGCCACGCCGACGTGTCCCGGGCGATCGTCTCCCGCCAGCGCGTCGGCCCGGGGCCGGGGCCCAGCTCGCGCAGCAGCGCCCGCAGCGTCGGGGCGGCGTCGCCGGTCAGGTTCACCTCGGTCGGGTAGCGCAGCCCGAGCAGGGTGCCGTCGTGGTCGATCTGCACCGCGCGGGCCTGCCCGGGCGGCGGGTAGAACTCCGAGTACGGCATGTTGCTGCCGACGATCAGCAGCCGGTCGCACCCCTGCATGAGCTGCCAGCTCGGGCGGCTGCCGAGCAGGCCGATCGCGCCGGTCACCCAGGGCTCGCGGTGGTCGACGGCAGTGAACCCGAGCAGGGCGGTCGCCACGCCGGCGCCGAGCCGGTGGGCGATCTCGCGGACCTCCGTCTCGGCGCCCAGCGCGCCCTGCCCGACGAGCATCGCCACCCGCTCACCGCCGCGCAACACCTCGGCGGCGCGGCGGACGTCGGCCTCCGGGGGCACGGTCGGCGCGCTGCTCGGCACGCTGCTGGTGTGGTAGTAGCCGTGGGCGTACGGGGGTTCCGGCACGGCGGGCTTGTCCTGCACGTCGAGCGGGAGCACCAGGGCGGTGACGGTACGCCGGGCGAGCGCGGTCCGGCAGGCCCGGTCGACCAGGTGTTGGACCTGGGCGGGGTGGTCGAGCTGGGCGAGGAAGGCGGCGGCGACGTCCTTGTAGAGGGCGAGCAGGTCGACCTCCTGGTAGTAGCCGCCGCCCTCGGCGGTGAGGGCGGTGTGCCCGACCAGCGCCACGACGGGCTGGTGGTCGAGCTTCGCGTCGTACAGGCCGTTGAGCGCGTGGATCGCCCCCGGGCCGCTGGTGACCAGCACGCACCCGAGCGGCCCGCCCCCGTACTTGACGTGCGCCGACGCCGCGAAGCCGGCGGTCTCCTCGTGGCGTACCTGGATGAACTGCGCCTTCTCGGCGGTGCGTTGCAGGGCGGAGGTCATGCCGTTGATGCCGTCGCCCGGGAAGCCGAAGTAGCGGCGGACGCCCCAGCAGGCCAGCCGCTGCACGAGGTGGTCGGCGACCGTCGGGTTGCGGGGCAGGGACCACGGCGCGGTCGGCCGCCACCCGTCACCGTCGATGCTCATCGAATCCCCTCCGCTGCCCGGGTGTTGAGAAGGGCCCTTCCTCTATCGCGGGCGTTGACAGGGGCCCTTCCTTACGCGCGGGGGCGACATTCCCCGGGCGTCGGCGTGGAAACGCCCCGAACGGGTGGCGCCCGGTGCGGGGAGGGGAAGCCCGCACCGGGCGCCGTGGCGAGGGTCAGCTCGCCGAGCAGCTCGGGGTCGGCGTGCCGCTGGCGTTGCCGTTGGCCTGGAACCCGAACTCGGTGGTCTGGCCGGCGCCCAGCCGGCCGTTGTAGCTCACGTTGCTGAACTGGACCGTTCCGCTGTTGGCGCTGGGCGTGGCGTTCCACGTGTTGACCAGCGTCGCGCCGCTGGGCAGCGCCAGGGTGACCGCCCAGCCGTTGGTGCCGGAGGAGCCGGCGGTCACCCGGACGGTGGCGACGAAGCCGCCGTTCCAGGTCTGCAGGCTCACCGCGGCGGAGCACCCGCCGGGGCCGGGCGGGGGCGTGGTCGGCGGCGGGGTGGTGGGCGGCGGGGTGCTCGGCGGCGGCGTCGACGGCGGCGGGGTGGTCGGCGGCGGCGTGCCGCTGTTGAGGGCGTTCAGCACCGCGGTGTACGCGGGCTTCTTGTTGCCGCTGCCGTCGAAGAGCAGCGGGTTCTGGTAGGACCGCCACGAGTCGCTGTCCCGGATGCCCCACACGGTGATGCCGTTGCACCGGGCGACGGCGAGGCAGTCCTCGACCACCCGGCGGTAGGTGTCGGCCGAGGCGCCCTCGATGTCCAGCTCGGTGATCTGCACGTCCACGCCGAGCGCGGCGAAGCTGGACAGGGTGGTGCGGTAGTTGCTCGGGTACGGCGACTGGTTGTTGAAGTGCGACTGGAGGCCGACGCAGTCGATCGGCACGCCGCGCTGCTTGAAGTCGCGGACCATCCGGTAGACGGCCTGCGTCTTGGCGTGGCTCCAGTCGTCGGTGTTGTAGTCGTTGTAGCAGAGCTTCGCGTTCGGGTCGGCCGCCCGGGCGGCGCGGAACGCGGCCTCGATCCAGTCGTCACCGGTGCGCTGCAGGTTGGAGTCGCGCCGGGCGCCGCTGCTGCCGTCGGCGAACGCCTCGTTCACCACGTCCCACGAGTCGATCTTGCCGCGGTAGTAGGTGGCGACCTGGGTGACGTGGTTGAGCATCGCCTGGCGCAGCGCGCTGCCGGACATGTTCTGCATCCAGCCGGGCTGCTGCGAGTGCCAGGCCAGCGTGTGGCCGCGTACCTTCATCCCGTTGGAGCGGGCGTGGTTGACGATGCGGTCGGCGTTGGCGAAGCTGAACTGCCCCTGCTGCGGCTCGGTCGCGTCGATCTTCATCTCGTTCTCGGGCGTGACCGAGTTGAACTCGCGGTTCAGGATGCCCACGTACGTGCCGTCGGAGAGCTTGTTCGCCGCGACCGCGGCGCCGAAGTAGCGGCCCTTCTCGGCGGCGGACGCGCCCAGCGTCGTACCGGCGCTGGCCGTCGGGGCGAGGGCGACCGTCGCGCCGGCGACGAGCGCGCCGGTGACCGCGACGGTCAGGGCGAGGCGCCGGGCGGTATGGGCCCGGGTCGATCGGTCCCCACGTGGGACCGGGGGGTTGCTCATGTCGATGCCTTCCGGGAAAGTCGGATGGTGGGTGCGGGTGCCGGGGCCGGCGCTGCCCATCCGCGCCGGGAGCGACCCGCGCAGGCCGCCCGGAGGCCTGCTGAAGATCACGACCTGGAGAATCTCATCCGCGCGGATCGATGCTATCGGAATGTTTCCGGAAGCCTCAACCGTCGATGTCGACTGGTTTCCCGCAGATGACGGCCAGCAGACCAAGTCGTGGTCGGGGCGAGCGGCCGGAAGATTCCCGATAACGCGACCGGTGCCGGTCCTCGTCGAGCCGTCCCCGCCGTCCGGCAGAATCGTCGGGTGCCCGTCCACCAGATCACCGACCCCGACGACGAGCGGATCGCCGACTACCGCGCGCTCACCGACGTCGAACTGCGGACCCGCTGGGAACCGCCGCACGGGCTGTTCATCGCCGAGGGCGAGTTGGTGCTGCGCCGCGCCCTGCGGGCCGGGTACCCACCCCGGTCGTACCTGGTGGACGCCAAACGAGTCGACCAGATCGCCGACCTGGACACCGGCGAGGCGCCGGTCTACGCCGCCACGCCGGACGTGCTGCGGCAGGCCACCGGCTTCCACGTACACCGGGGTGTGCTGGCGTCGTTCCGGCGTTGCCCGCTGCCGGCGGCAGCCGACGTGCTCGCCGCCGCCCGCCGGGTGGTGATCCTGGAGGACGTCAACAACCACACCAACCTCGGCGCGATCTTCCGGGCCGTCGCCGGGCTCGGCGTCGACGCGGTGCTGCTGTCGCCGACCTGCGCCGACCCGCTCTACCGGCGCAGCGTACGGGTGAGCATGGGCGAGGTGTTCGCCGTGCCGTACGCGAAACTCGACCCCTGGCCGGACGCGCTCGCCGAGGTCCGCGCCGCCGGGTTCACCGTGCTGGCGATGACCCCGGCCCCGGACGCGGTCCCGATCCAGCACCTCGACGCCGGCCAGCGCGCCCGCGCGGCGTTGCTGCTCGGCGCCGAGGGCGCGGGCCTGACCCGGGCCGCCCTGGACGCCAGCGACGTGCGGGTGGTGATCCCGATGCGGCGCGGGGTGGACTCCCTCAACGTCGCCGCCGCCACCGCCGTCGCCGCCTGGGAACTGGGCCGCGACGACCCGCTCTGACCGCCGGAGGCACTCAGCACGAGGGCCGTACGCTGCGCCGGTTCGGCCGCTCGCCCTGCCTGGTGACGGACGGTAGCGTATCGCCCGTGTTCCCTACCGTCCGTGAGGTCCTCGCGCTGGAGCCCCTGCGGCACGGCGCGCCACGCCTCGTCGCGGGCGACGCCGGGCTGGACCGGCCGGTCCGCTGGGTGCACGTGGCGGAGGTGCCCGACATCGCCACCCTGCTCGGCGGCGGCGAGCTGGTGCTGACCACCGGGATCGGGCTGCCGGCCGACGACGCCGGGCTGCGGGCGTTCATCGGCGGCCTGGCCGACGTCGGCGTGTCCGGCCTCGTGGTCGAGCTCGGCCGCCGCTACGTCGGCGGGGTGCCCCGGGTGATGGCCGCCGCCGCCGAGCGGCGCGGGCTGCCGCTGGTGGAGCTGCGCCGGACCACGCCCTTCGTGCGGATCACCGAGGCGGTGCACGCGCTGATCGTCGACGCGCAGCTCACCGAGCTGCGGGCCACCGAGGAGATCCACCAGCGCTTCACCGAGTTGTCGGTGGAGGGCGCCGGGGCGGGCGAGGTGGTCCGGCAGGCCGCCGAGCTGTCCGGCTGCCCGGTGGTGCTGGAGAACCTCTCCCGGCAGGTGCTCGCGTACGACCCGGCGGGGCAGAGCGCCGAGCTGCTCCTCGACGGCTGGGAGCAGCACTCCCGGCGGATCCGGCCGGCCGGGCGGACGGCGTACGACGCCGACAGCGGCTGGCTGGTGACCATGGTCGGTGCCCGCGGGCAGGACTGGGGGCGGCTGCTGCTGCGCTGGCCCGGCGACGGCGAACTGACCACCCGGCGCGGTGCGCCCGCGCACGGCCGGGCCGACGGCGGCGGGCGGACGCCGGTCCCCGGCCGTACCCCGGACACCGCACCGACCCGGCTCACCATCCTGGTCGAGCGGGCCGCCTCGACCCTGGCCCTGGGCCGGCTCATCCGCCGCGACGCCGAGAGCCTCGAACGGCAGTTGCACCGCACCCTGTTGACGGCGCTGCTCGACCACTCCCGGCCGGTCGACGAGGTGGCGCTGCGGGCCCGGGCCCTGGGCGTGGTGCTGGAGCGGCGGCACCTGGTGGGCGTGGTGGTCCGGTACCGCGACGACGCGCCCCCGGACGGCGGGGCCGAACCCGCCGGCGACTGGCTCGCCCCGGGCGGGCAGGAGGCCGGGCCGGCCCGATTGCGGGACCTCGCCGAGGCGGTCGGACACGCGGTACGCGAGGCGAAGGTGAGCGCCCTGACCAGCGCCCTCGACGACCAGTCCGTGGGCGCGCTGCTCGCGGTGCCGGACGCGGCGGCCGAGGAGCGCGCGCTGGCGGCGTTCGCCGCCGCCCTGCGCCGGCATCGCCCCGAGGCGTTCGCCGCCCGTGACCGGCCCGGCGCCGACGGGGCGCCCGGCCCCGGCGAGGCGGCGTGGGCCGATCGCCCGGACGGCGTCCCGATCGGTCGCGGCGCCCCGCTGCCGCGCGCCGGCGAGGCGGGTGTGCCCACCGCCGCGGTCGGGGCGGTGGTCATCGCCGCCGGCTCGGGCGTGGGTGGCCTGCGGGAGGCGCGCCGCTCGCTGGTCGAGGCGCGGCAGGTCGCCGACGCCGCCCGGCGGGACCGGCGGGACCTGCCGGTCTTCCGGCTTCCGCACGTCGGGCTGGCCGGCCTGCTGCACCTGCTGCGCGACGAGCCGCGCCTGCAGACGTTCGTCGAGCGCGAGCTGGGCGCCCTGCTGGCGTACGACGCCCAGCACCCGCGGGAGCAGTTGCTCGGCACGCTGCGCGCGTACCTGGAGCAGGGGCGCAACAAGACGGCGGCGGCGAGCGCGGCGCACCTGTCCCGCCCGGCGTTCTACGAGCGGCTGGCCCGCATCGGCCGCATCCTGGACGTCGACCTCGACTCGGTCGACGCCTGCCTCAGCCTGCACGTGGCCCTACTGGCCCTGGACGCCATCCGCACCCCGTAACCCCGCCCCACCCGGCCCCCACCCCGCCCCGCCCTCCCGCCCCCGCCGCCCCGGCCGCTCACCAGGTTGATCAAGAAGTTTTGGTCCTGATTCAGCCTCGATCAGGACCAAAACTTCTTGATCAACGCGGTGGGGGTGGGTGGGGTGGGGGTGGGTGGGGTGGGGGTGGGTGGGGTGGGGTTAGGTCAGGGTGTCCAGGGTTTTCAGGTAGAGGGTGGGAGTGTGGGTGGGGCCGCCGGGGGTCAGCACGTCGGAGCTGGCCGCTGCGCTCCAGGCGGTCTCCGGTACCGCGTCGATCAGGGCGCGGACCACCGGGGCGTCGCGCCACTGGTCCTGCTCGGCGAGCAGGCTGAGCGCCACCACGGACTCCTCGACCTCGCCGACGCACTCGAACGGCTTGTGCCCGTCCACGCCGAGCAGTTCGCGGTAGCCCGGCAGCTGCGCCGGGTCGGCGAGCAGGTCCCCGCCGAAGATGTGCGTGATCCGCTCGCGCGGCATGAACGGCGCCAGGGCGAGGAAGACGAACCGGCACTTCGGGCAGTTCCGGCACCAGCGCTCGGTCGCGCCACGCAGCTTGAACGCCGCGTTGCAGCTGGTCACCACGTCGTCGTAGCGGTCGATCGAGGCGAACAGGCGGGCGATGTGCAGCTCCGACAGCTGGCGCAGCAGCGAGAAGTACGGGTCGGTGAGCCCGGCGTGCTCGGCGAGCGCCGCCCGCAGCAGCCCCTCAGCCTCGACGCCCTTGGACCACTGGTGGTTGATCTCGTGCCCGTTCCACACCAGGTTCGGGTCCGAGGCCGAGCGCTCGTTGGACATCACCACCGGGCCGAGCCCGTTCAGCACCGCCGTGGCGACCGCGATCAGCGAGTTGATCGCGGTGACCGGGATGTGGCCGTTCAGCGCACCCGCCGCGTTCAGGTCGAACAGCACCGGGTCGATGCGCCGCCGCGCCGCCAGCGCCGGCAGGCCGGAGGCCGCGTTCACCGACTCGATCACCCGGTTCGGGTTGACCGAGAACGGCATCGGGTCGAACCCGCCCCGGCGCAGTGCCTCCAGGCTCACGATCGAGTCCTTGCCGCCCCCCACCGCCGAGACCGGTCGGCGGCCGTAGGTGTCGTACCCGACGGCCGGCGCCACCTCACCGGGCGGTACCTCGGGACGCAGCTCCAGCACGTGCGGCAGCGCGTTGCGGTACGCGTACTCCCCGAGGCCCTTGGTGTAGACGGCCGTGACCAGCTCGACGGCGGCCGACCCCAGCGGCGCCGGCAGCACCAGCCGGCGCGGCGCGGCGGTCTTGTAGTAGCTGACGCCCGCGACCACGTGCAACAGCTCCAGGACCCGGCCCAGGGTCGCCACCTGCTCGTCCGACGGCGGCGCCGCGGGCAGCGGGAGCGTGACCACCTCGGTGCAGCGTTGTTCGCCGTCGGGCCCGGTCAGGGCGTAGTCGAACAACGCCTCTCCGGTGGACAGGTCGATGGAGTAGGACGGGAAGGTGAAGGCGTCCATCCGCCGCGGCTGCTCGTTGGGCACACGCCATACTAGGCCCTGGTTCGTCCGCCGTGCCCGAGTGCGCCGGACCCGCCCGCCGACGTCGTCGACACCTCGAGGAGAGCCCCGTGCGCCTGTCTGACCTGCGCGGACGCAAAGTCGCCGTCTGGGGGACCGGCCGGGAGGGCCGGGCCGCGGTGACCGCGATCGCCGCGCACGGCCCGGCGGACCTGGTCGCCGTCGACGACAGCGGATCGTTCCTCAGCCTGCCCTGGGACGGCCCGCTCGCGGAGGCGGCGCCGCTGGTCACCGGCGCGGCGGGCTTCGACCGGCTGGCCGCCGCCGACGTGGTGGTCCGGTCGCCGGGCGTGCCGAACACCCACCCGTGGCTGGTCGAGCTGCGCGGCCGCGGCGTGCCGGTCACCCAGGGCACCGCGCTGTGGATGGCCGACCACGCGGCGCGCACGGTCGGCGTCACCGGCAGCAAGGGAAAGAGCACCACCTCCAGCCTGATCAGCCACCTGCTCACCGCCGTGGACCGGCCCAACGTCTTCGGCGGCAACATCGGCGTGCCGACCCTGGACCTGCCGGACGCCGAGCTGTACGTCCTGGAGCTGTCCAGCTACCAGTGCAGCGACCTGACCGACTCGCCCCGGGTTGCCGTGGTCACCGCGCTCTTCCCCGAGCACCTGGACGCGCACGGCGGCGAACGGGAGTACTACCACGACAAGCTCAACCTGCTGGCGCACGACCCGCAGACCATCGTCGTCAACGGCGCCGACCCGAGGCTCGCCGCCGAGCTCGGCGACCGGCCCGCGGTACGCGCCGGCGCGCCGGACACCACCCACGTGGCGAGCGGCCCGGACGGGGCGTCCTGGTTCCACCTCGGCGACCAGCCGCTCTTCCCGCGCGCGGTGCTGCCGCTGGTGGGCCGGCACAACGAGGGCAACCTCTGCGTGGCGCTGGCCGTGCTCGACGCGCTCGGCGTCGACGTGGCCGGCCGCCGGGACACCCTCGCCGTGGCGGTCGCCGAGTTCCAGGGGCTCGCCCACCGGCTCACCGAGATCGTCGACCCGTCCGGGCTCACCTTCGTCGACGACACGCTCGCCACCAGCCCGTACGCGGCCATGCACGCCATCGACGCGTACGACGGGCGGCCGCTCACGGTGATCGTCGGCGGCACCGACCGGGGCCTGGACTACACGCCGCTGCGCGAGCACCTCGCCGAGCGGGAGCTCACCGTGATCGGCATCCCGGACAGCGGGCCGCGGATCGTGGCCGCGCTCGACGGCCTGCCGAAGGTGCGCTGCGAGGCCGTCGAGGAGCTGGTCGACGCGGTCCGGCTGGCCCGGCAGGTCACCCCGGCCGGCGGGGTGGTGCTGCTGTCCCCGGCCGCGCCGAGCTACGGGCGGTTCCGCAACTTCGAGCACCGCTCGGAGGTGTTCGCCCAGGCGGTCCGCGACACCGCCGGGTGACGTGTGCGGAAGGGATCCGCTACGACGCCAGGCGTCAGGAAGGGGCCCTTCCGCACCGCAGCGCGGCGTGCAGGGCGCGCAGCGAGCGGATCGCCGAGCGGATCTCCTGCAGGTACCGGCCCGGGGTGAGGGTCGGCTCGGGCAGCACGGCCACCTCGGGCAGGGCCGGGTCGACGCCGACCGTCTCGATGCCGCAGCCGTGCGGCAGGGCGAGCGTGCGCAGCGCGTCGCAGTGCTGGAACGGCACGTAGATCGGTGCGGTCACCAGCAGCACCGGATCGCCGGGGGAGAGGGCGACGTGCCCGGCCCAGAACCGCTGGGTGTCGGCGGTGTGCGCCCGCCGCCGCTCCGGCTCGCTCGACGGCGCCGCCAGCACCCGCACCGGCGGCAGGCCACCGGGCCGGTACGTGCGCGACGACCACGAGTGGTGCGGGTGGCCGGCCGCGTGCCCGTCCTCCTCGGCCGGCGCCGGTACACCGAACAGCCGCCGCACGGCCGCGTCCAGCACGTCGACCTCGGTCGGGCCGGCCGGCAGCCCGGCGTCGGCCAGGGCCCGCCGCTCCAGGTCGGACAGCGGGCGGAAGCTGCCGAGCACGGCCAGCTCGCCGCTCGCCGAGACGCCGGCGCGCAGCAGGTGGGCGGCGTACGCCACGCGTCGTACGCAGGCGTGCGCCAGGCCGCCGAGCACCACCAGGTGGGCGTAGCCGGACCGGGCCGGCGGGACCGGGTGGACCAGGCCGAGCGCGGCGGCCGCGTCGAGCACCAGGCTCGCGGTGGCCGGGTCGAGGACCGGCTCGCGGGCGTCCGGGCGTTCCCGGCCGGCGCGGAAGCCCCAGTGCCGTGCGGAGAAGGCGTCCAACCCGTCGAGGACGTCGGCGAGGTCGCCGCTCGGCCAGGTGCCGCCGAAGCGCGCGACGAGGGCCCGCAGCGGGGCCGACTCGACCCAGTCCCGCACCTGGGCGGCGATCCGTCCGGCGTCCGTGCCGGTGGCTGCGCGGGGCAGGGCCACAGTCTCCATCCGCACCGGACGATCCTAACGACGTACCCGGCGTGGTGGGGTGGTGACGCCTTGTGTCCGGCTCGTACGCTGGCGGCGGATCCCGATTGGAGGGCACCGATGGTGGGTGACGTGCTCCGGCGCGGGGCGGGCCGGCGGGGCAGGGCGGCCGGTGGAGTGGTCCGGCTGCTGGCGCACACCGATCCGGTGGCGCTGACCGGGATCGGGCTGTCCGTCCTGCTGTCGATCACATTGGACCTGACCAACGCCGCGACCGGTGTCGAGTCCCTGCTGGCCGGTCTGATGGGCATCACGATCTCGCTGCTGGTCGACTCGCTCGCCCGCGGCGAGCGCCGCTTCCAGCTGCGGTCGTTGCTGGAGGGCCCGCCCTGGCTGGCGCAGGCCACGCCGCACCTGGTCACCGCCGTGCGCACGGCGGCCGAGGAGCACGCGGGCACCCGGGTGGCCGCCGAGGCGCGCCGCCGCTTCGAGGAGTTCCGGCAGGAGGCGGAGCAGTTGGCCGCCGGCCGGATCAGCCGGCCGGGCGACGACGACGAGGACCTGCTCGCCGCCACCCGGGAGTGCGTGCGCCGGCTGGACGCGGTGACCAACGTGGTGCCGCGGCTGGGCGGGGAGCTGGCGTGGTGGCGCAGCGACATCGGGCGGCGGTACTGGGCGGCCAACCTCGCGGCCCTCGGCCGCGGCGTCGCGATCACCCGGATCTTCGTCTACGTCGGTGCGTCCGAGGAGTTGTCGGCGCTCGTGGCGGAGCAGCGCCGGGCCGGGGTGCGGGTCGGCCTGCTGCAGCTGGGCGTGATCGGCCCGCGGTGGCACGGCAACCTGGCGGTCTGGGACGGCACGAGCTGCTGGGAGGCCCGGATGAGCGCGCACGGCGAGGTCACCGAGAACATCTTCTCGGTCCACCCGCCGGACGTCGAGCGGCTGTCGCGGGCGTTCGACCGGTGCGCGGCGGCCGCGACCTACCAGGACGGTTGACCGCCCGGTGACGTGGAGCGGCGTCCTGCTCGTGACGGCCGTGGTCTGGGCGGTCAGCCTGATCCGGTCGGTGCGGCTGCGGGCCCTCGTCTACAGCCTGCCCCTGCCGATGACGCTCGCCCTGGTCGCCACCGGGCACCGGGTGGACGGCGCGCAACTGCTCGGGGTCGTCGGGCTGAACCTCTTCTTCGGCACGGTCGCCCTCACCCACCAGCGGTGGCGGTGGCCGATCGCCCTCGCCGACCTGGCCGGGATCGGGCTGTACGTGGCGACCAGCGCCGTGCTGCTGGCCGTCCCGCTGCCGTTCGGGGCCGCGCTGGCGGTGGCCCTCCTGCTCTGGGCCGGGGCGATGGTGGCCGGCCACCGGTGGGCCGGCCGGGCCGCGGACCCGGTCGAGCCGGGCGCGGGCGGCGGGGACGGGTTGTCGGCGCCGGCGAAGCTGGCGGTGATCCTCGCCGGGTCGGTCTGCACCGGCCTGCTCGGTCACCTGCTGCGGGGGATGGTGGTCACGTTTCCGTACTCCGGGGTCCTGGTCGCCGTGGAGGCGCGCCGGCACCTGGTGGAGTTCACCCGGCACTTCAGCCGCAACAGCCTGGCCCTGGTCGGTTTCCTCGCGGCCTACCACCGGCTCCAGGACGTCTCCACCGGCTCCGCCCTGGCGGCTGCCTGGGCCGCGTACGCGCTGGTCGCCGCGGCGCTGCAGCTGCCGGTGTGGGTCCGGGGCGCCGGGCCGGCGCCCCGCGGCGGCGGCGGTCGACGGTGGCGGCGGGCCGGCGCCGACGGTCCGTCCGGCGGCGCCGGGACGCGCCGGCCGCGGCGGTGGCCGCGGACGCGGACGAAGCCCGTCGCCTGACGTCCTGTCAGGCGGCGGGGCCGGGCACGCTACACCGTGCCAGTTGTCCCCGGCGCGGCCCGGTGAGAGCGTGCGAAGACCCCTACCGCGCTGAGAGGTGCACGATGACCGCCGACGACCTGCTGGCCCGGCACCGGGCCGTGCTCCCGTCCTGGATGCCGCTGTACTACGCCGAACCGATCGAGCTCGTCTCCGGCGAGGGCCGCCGGGTCACCGACGCGCAGGGCCGCACCTACCTGGACTTCTTCGGCGGCGTGCTGACCAACATGATCGGCTACGACATCCCGGAGATCCGCGCGGCGGTGCAGCGCCAGCTGCGTACCGGGATCGTGCACAGCTCCACCCTGTACCTGATCCGGCAGCAGGTGGAGCTGGCCGAGAAGGTGGCGCGGCTGTCCGGCATCCCGGACGCGCGGGTGTTCTTCACCAACTCGGGCACCGAGGCCAACGAGGCGGCCCTGCTGATGGCCACCAACCACCGCCGCTCGCACCAGGTCCTCGCCGTGCGCAACAGCTACCACGGCCGCTCGTACGCGGCGATGGGCGTCACCGGCAACCGCGGCTGGTCGGCCAGCCCGCTCAACCCGTTGCAGGTGGCCTGGCTGCACTCGGGCGAGCGGCTGCGCGGCCTGCTCGCCCGGCTGCCGGAGGCGGACCGGATCGACGCGGCGGTGGACGACCTGCGCGAGGTCCTCGCCACCCAGACCGCCGGGGACGTGGCCTGCCTGATCGCCGAGCCGATCCAGGGCGTCGGCGGATTCGTGCACGGCCCGGACGGGCTCTTCGCGGCGTGGAAGAAGGTCCTCGACGAGCACGGCATCCTGCTCGTCTGCGACGAGGTGCAGACCGGCTGGGGGCGTACCGGCGAGCACTTCTGGGGCTACCAGGCGCACGGCGTCACCCCGGACCTGCTGACCTTCGCCAAGGGCATCGGCAACGGCTTCGCCCTCGCCGGCGTGGTCGGGCGGGCCGAGGTGGTCGAGTCGGTGCCGGCGATCAGCTTCTCCACCTTCGGCGGCAACCCGGTCTCCACGGCCGCCGGCAACGCGGTCCTCGACTACCTGCTCGACCACGACCTGCAGGCCAACGCGGCCCGGGTCGGCGCGATCCTCGCCGACGGACTGCGGGCCGCCGTGGGCGGGCTGCCCGAGGTCGCCGAGGTACGCGGCAAGGGCCTGATGCTCGGCGTCGAGTTCGTCCGGCCGGGCACCGGCGAGCCGGACCCGGCGCTGACCACCCGGGTCTTCGAGGCGTGCCGGGTCGGCGGCCTGCTCGTCGGGAAGGGCGGCCTGTACGGCAACGTGCTGCGGATGGGCCCGCCGCTCACGCTGACCGAGGACGAGGCCCGCGAGGGGCTGGCCATCCTGGTCGACGCGATCCACGCCGGCACGGTCGAGGGGGCCGACGCATGAACCTGATCGGGCACTTCATCGACGGCAAGCGCGTCTCGGGCGCCGCCGAGCGGCGCGGCGACGTCTTCGACCCGGCCACCGGCGCGCGTACCGGGCAGGTCGAGCTGGCCTCGGTCGCGGACGTCGCGGTCGCGGTCGAGGCCGCCGAGCGTGCCGCGCGGACCTGGCGGGACGCCTCCCTGGCGAAGCGGACGGCGGTGTTGTTCGCCTTCCGCGAGCTGGTCCACGCGCGGCGCGACCGGCTCGCCGAGGTGATCACCGCCGAGCACGGCAAGGTGCTCGCCGACGCCGCCGGCGAGGTGCAGCGCGGGCTCGAGGTCATCGAGTACGCCTGCGGCATCCCGTCGGCGCTGCGGGGCGGGTTCAGCGAGAACGTGTCGACCGAGGTCGACTCGTACAGCATCCGCCAGCCGCTCGGCGTGGTGGCGGTGATCAGCCCGTTCAACTTCCCGGTGATGGTGCCGCTGTGGTTCGTCCCGGTCGCGGTGGCCGCCGGCAACGCGGTGGTGCTCAAGCCCAGCGAGAAGGATCCGAGCGCGGCCCTGCTGCTGGCGGAGTGGTTCGCGGAGGCGGGCCTGCCGGACGGGGTGCTCAACGTCGTCAACGGCGACAAGGAGGCGGTGGACGCCCTGCTGGAGCACCCGGCGGTGAAGGCGGTGTCGTTCGTCGGGTCCACGCCGGTGGCCCGGTACGTGCACCAGCGCGGGTCGATGGCCGGCAAGCGGGTGCAGGCGCTCGGCGGCGCGAAGAACCACATGGTGGTGCTGCCCGACGCCGACCTGGACCTGGCCGCCGACGCGGCCGTCAACGCCGGGTTCGGGTCGGCGGGGGAGCGGTGCATGGCGATCTCGGCGCTGGTCGCGGTGGAGCCGGTCGGCGACGCGCTGGTCGCGAGGATCGCCGAGCGGATGGCCGGGCTGCGCACCGGCGACGGCCGGCGCGGCTGCGACCTGGGCCCGCTGGTCACCGCCGCGCACGCCGAGCGGGTGCGGTCGTACGTCGAGGCGGGCGTGGCGGCCGGCGCGGTCCCGGTGGTGGACGGGCGGGACGTGCGGCCGGACGGTGACCCGAACGGCTTCTGGCTCGGCCCGACCCTGTTCGACCGCGTCAGCACGGACATGTCGATCTACACGGACGAGATCTTCGGGCCGGTGCTGTCGGTGCTCCGGGTCGGCTCGTACGACGCGGCGGTCGACCTGGTCAACGCCAACCCGTACGGCAACGGGACGGCGATCTTCACCAACGACGGTGGCGCCGCCCGGCGCTACCAGCACGAGGTGGAGGTCGGCATGGTCGGGATCAACGTGCCGATCCCGGTCCCGATGGCGTACTACTCCTTCGGTGGCTGGAAGGCGTCGCTCTTCGGCGACCTGCACGCGCACGGCGAGGACGGGGTGCGCTTCTACACCCGGGGCAAGGTGGTCACCAGCCGGTGGCTGGACCCCCGCCACGGCGGGGTCAACCTCGGCTTCCCCACCCAGTCCTGAGCAGCCGCAGGGTGCCCGCCCCGGCCAGGTAGGCCACCAGGGCCGGGCCGGGCAGCCCGAGCGGCTCCGGGGCGGCGCGGGCGGTGACGGCGTTGTCGGCCAGCGCGTACACCACGGCGGCGAAACCGGCGGCGGTGAGGGCGGTACGGACGGTGGCGCGGCCGCCGGTCGGCGCCCCCCGGTCGGCCGGCGTCGCGCGGCCCCCGGACGGCGGGGGGACGCGGGCGGCCGGGGGACGGCCGGTGCGCGCCTCGACCGGCCCGAAGACGGCCACCAGGGCGGCGAGCACCACCCCCAGCAGCAGCAGCCACGGGATCCGCCAGGCCAGCCAGGCGGCCGAGCCGGCCGGCGGGGTCGGCAGCAGCCCCAGCGCGTGCAGGCCGCCGACGGCGAGGATCGCCGCGCTCAGGTGCCACAGGAAGACGGTCAGCACGACGGCGTTCACCGCGATCACCGCCAGCCAGGGCCGGTCGCGGCGCAGCCAGCGCCGCGCGGGCCCGCGCAGCAGCAGGATCAGCCCGAGCTGCGCGGTGGTCACCGCGAGCAGCGCGAGGCTGGGCGGCGCGGCGTTGTCCAGCCGCTCGCCGGGGATGTTGATCATGCTGATCGGGTAGGGGCCGGGCCCGGTGAGCAGCGCCGCCACCGCGAGGCCGCCGAGCAGGAGCGCCCAGCCGGCCCGCCTCGACAGCGGCAACCGCCGGGTCCGCGGTCCGCCCCGGGCCTCGGCCGGCGGTTCGCGGTGGGCGTCGTACCAGGCGAAGCCGAGTTGGTGCACGGCCAGCCAGCCGAGGACGTAGTTCGGCAGGGCCGCCTCGCCCGGCCCGAGGGCGCGGCCCAGGTCGCCCGCCGCCACCAGGAGCGCCAGGGCCGCCGGCACGAGAAGCCCGTAGCGGCGGTGCAGCGCGTACATCAGCGGCGTCAGCGGCACCACCACGAGGTACGCGACGAGGAACCACAGCGGGATGGTGGCGAACCAGACCACCGTGCGGATCAGCGACGGCTCGGCGCCGAGGAGCCGGGCGGCCAGGGCCCCGGCCGCCAGGGCGAGCACCAGCACGCTGGTCGGTCGCAGCAACCGCGCGCTGCGGCCGAGCAGCCAGCCGGTGCCGTCGCCGCCCCGGCCGCGGTGCGTGGTCAGGGAGGCGGCGTTGGCGTAGCCGCCGACCAGGAAGAAGACCGGCATGACCTGAACCGCCCAGGTCAGCGGGTAGGCCCAGGGCAGGTCGGGCAGCGCGGAGCGGGCGGTGGGCCGGCCGTCGTCGTACGCGATCGCGGCGACCGCCCAGTGACCGAGGACGACCAGCACGATCGCGAGGGCCCGGAGCAGGTCGATGTAGCGGTCCCGGCCCGGTGGGGTGGCCTCGGCGAGCCGGCGCAGTCGGCCCATGGCCGCTAGCGTAGGCGACCCCGGCGGTAACGGTTCGGTGTTCGGGGCTTGAAGTCCGGGCGCTCCTGTCGTAGAAATTCTTCAGCAAGATTCAACAAACTGAAGACAAACTTCCCCCCGCCTCGCGCGACGGCCCGCCACCCCCGTGTCCGGCGGCCGCCGGAGACCCGATCCGAGGAGCGACCATGAACAGGCGTGACATCCTGCGGCGTACCGCCGCCGCCGGCCTCCTGGCCACCCCCGCCGCCGGCCTGCTCGCCGGCTGCGCCACCGGCGGTGGTGACGACAGCGACGCCGGCACCCACAAGGGCACCAAGAGCGAGCAGAACCCCCTCGGCGTCAAGGAGGACGCCCCGCTCGAGGTGGTCATCTTCAACGGTGGCTTCGGCGAAGAGTACGCGAAGGCCCACGAGGCCATGTACACCGAGAAGTACCCGAAGGCGACGATCAAGCACTCGGCGACGCAGGAGATCAACAAGACGCTCCAGCCGCGCTTCGTCGACGGCACCCCGCCGGACGTGGTGAACAACTCCGGCGCCGGTCAGATCGACTTCAACGGACTGGTCTCGCAGAACGCCATCGCCGACCTCGGCGACCTGCTCAACGCCCCGAGCCTCGACATCCCCGGCAAGACCGTCAAGGACACGCTGCTGCCCGGCGCGGTCGAGGTCGGGTCCTACGACGGCAAGTTCCTGGTGCTGAACTACACCTACACGGCGTACGGCATCTGGCACTCCACCAAGCTGTTCGCCGACCGGGGCTGGCAGTACGCCAAGACCTGGGACGAGCACATCGCGCTCTGCAAGCAGATCAAGGCCGCCGGCATCGCGCCGTGGACGTACGCCGGCAAGCACCCCCGCTACATGAGCTGGCCGCTGATCGCCACGGCCATCAAGTTCGGCGGGCCCTCCGTCGCCACCGCGATCGACAACCTCGAGCCGAACGCCTGGAAGTCCGACGCGATGAAGGCGGCGGCGGACGCCTGGCACCAGATCGTCAAGGACAAGTACATCCTGGACGGCTCGCCCGGCCTCGACCACGTGCAGTCGCAGACCGCGTGGTGCCAGGGCAAGGCCGCCTTCATCTCCTGCGGGTCGTGGCTGGAGAGCGAGCAGGCGAAGGTCACGCCCGAGGGCTTCAACATGACGATCCAGCCGACGCCGAGCCTGGGCAGCGGCGACAAGCTGCCGTTCGAGGCGATCCGCGGCACCGCCGGCGAGCCGTTCATGGTGCCGGCCAAGGCCAAGAACATCGCCGGTGGCCTGGAGTACTTCCGGATCATGCTGTCGAAGAAGGGCGCCCAGGACTTCACCCGCAAGGTCTCCAGCCTGACCGTGGTGGCCGGGGCGACCGAGGGCATCGACCTGCCGTTCGGCCTCAGCTCCGTGACCAAGGCGCTGGACGCCTCCGGCAGCAACGGCTTCAACTGGGTCTACAACAACTACTACCGGAAGCTGGAGCGCGAGCTCGTCGACGCGGCGTGCGGCGAGTTCTTCAGCGGCCGGATCGGCCCGGCCGAGTTCCTCGACCAGTGCCAGCAGGGCGCCGACTCGATCGCCCAGGACAGCTCGATCAAGAAGTACAAGCGGGCCGCGTGACATCCGGCCGGTGGGGACGGCATCATCCGTCCCCACCGGCCCACCGCCTTCAGGAGTAGGTCCCTCACGTGAAACATGGCAAGTACCCGCTGATCATCACGTTCCTGGTGCCGCCGCTGCTGCTGTACGGCATCTTCGTGATCTCGCCGTACCTGCAGGCCTTCCAGATCTCCACCACCGACTGGCTCGGCTACTCGGCGGAGGCCAACTCGGTGGGCCTGGCGAACTTCGAGCGGCTGCTGGACGACGGGCGGGTGTGGAACGCGCTCAAGAACAACGCCTGGCTGCTGGCCGTGGTGCCGGTGGTGACGATCGGGCTGGGCCTCTTCTTCGCCACGATGCTCAGCATGGGCGGTCGCAAGGGCCGGGCCGGGGTGACCGGCGTGCGCGGCACCCCCTTCTACCGGATGGTCTACTTCTTCCCGCAGGTGCTCTCGGTGGTCATCATCGCCCTGCTGTGGAGGGAGGTCTACCACCCCAACAGCGGTCTGCTCAACGGCACGCTGCGGGCCCTCGGCCTGCCCGCGCCGACCTGGCTCGGCGACCCGCGGACGGCCTTCTGGTGCGTGCTGGCGGTGATGGTCTGGGCCAACGTCGGCTTCTACGTGGTGCTGTTCGGCGCGGCCATGTCGGCCATCCCGCGCGACATCTACGAGGCGGTGATGCTCGACGGGGCGTCCCGGTTGACCACCATGCGCAAGGTGACCATCCCGTTGCTGTGGGACACCGTGCAGGTGGCCTGGATCTACCTGGCGATCGCGGCGCTGGACGGGTTCATCCTGGTCCAGTTGATGACCAACGGCGGGCCGAACTTCTCCTCCGACGTGATCGGCCTGCGGATGTACGAGACGGCGTTCGGCAGCGAGAGCAGGTTCGGCTACGCCTCGGCCATCGGTGTCGTGTTGTTCTTCCTGACCCTGTCGGTGGCGGTGCTGGCACTGCGGGCCGCCCGGCGTGATCGGATCGAGTACTCGTGACCATTCTCGACCAGGACGCCTCCGCCGCGAGCGCGGCCGGGGACCGGCCGGCGGCCAAGGAGCGCAGACCGGGCCGCGAGGCCGGCGGTGTGAACGTCTTCTCGCACGGGTTCCTGCTGTTCTGGGGCGCGCTGACCGTGCTGCCGCTGCTCTGGATGTTCCTCAGCTCGTTCAAGAGCGACGGGGAGATCCTGTCCGACCCGTGGGGCCTGCCCGGCGCGCTGCGGCTGGAGAACTGGGCGCGCGCCTGGACCGAGGCGCACATCGGCCGGTACTTCCTGAACAGCGCGATCGTGGTGGCCGGCTCGCTGACGCTGACCATGCTGCTGGGCGCGACGGCCGCGTACGTCTTCGCCCGGTACGAGTTCCGCGGCCGGCAGTTCCTGTACTACCTGTTCGTCGGCGGGATGATGTTCCCGGTCTTCCTGGCCCTCGTGCCGCTGTTCTTCGTGGTGCGCAACGCCGGCCTGTTCGGCACCTGGACCGGGTTGATGCTGGTCTACGCCGCGTACTCGCTGCCGTTCACGGTCTTCTTCCTGTCCGCCTTCTTCCGGACGTTGCCGACCGCGGTCGCGGAGGCCGCGCTGATGGACGGCTGTGGTCACTTCCGGTTGTTCTTCCGGATCATGTTGCCGATGGCCCGACCGGGATTGATCAGCATTGCGATCTTCAACTTCCTGAGCCACTGGAACCAGTTCATCCTGCCCCAGGTGCTCATGCAGGGCGACGACTCCAAGTGGGTGCTGGCGCAGGGGCTCGCCGCGCTCGCGGTCAGCCAGGGCTACCAGGGCGACTACAGTGGCCTCTTCGCCGGCCTGACCATCGCCACGCTGCCCGTGCTGGCCGTCTACATCCTGTTCCAGCGCCAGATCCAGACCGGCCTGACCGCCGGCCAACTCAAGTGAGGCGGCTGGCCCGTCCGGAAACGATCTGACCCGCTGCACGATAGTGCTCGATCCGTGAAGTAGTGGCCTCCTGCCGCTTGCCGTGTGGGAGGCCACTACTTCGGCGTTCGAGGGTGACCTTGGCCGGCCCGCCGGCCCGCCGGCCCGCCGGTCCGGCCGGGAGGCGAGCCGGCGGCCCGCCGGACGGGGCGGGACGCTCAGCGGGCGGGGACCAGCAGGGCGTGCAGGGCGGCCGGGTCACCGGCCTCGGGCAGGTCGAGGGCGGCGAGCCAGGCGGCAGCGGCGGCGCCGTCCCCGGCGGAGCGTACGTCGGCGTCCGGCCAGCGCCGGGCCACCTCGGCGCGGACCGCGGTGGCCAGCGGGGTGTCGCCGGTGAGCAGCCCTCCGCCGAGCACCATCGGCGTGCTGTCGCCGGCCGGCCGGATCCGCGCCGCGGTGCGCGTGAGGTGCGCCGCGGCCTCGGCGACGAGCTGGCCGGCCGCCGGTTCGCCGTCGAGGGCGGCCGTGACCACCCGGGGTGCCAGCCGGGCCAGTTCCACCGGCGGGCGCCGGGTGACGGCCTGGACGACCACGTCGACGGTGTCCCGGGAGCGGGGTGCCACCTCGGCCGAGCCGAGCAGGTCGGTGAGTACCTGCCGGCCCAGCGGGCCGGGGGCGTGGCCGGCGTCCAGGTCGGCCAGCAGCCGGCGGACCGCCTCGCGACCCAGCCAGAAGCCGGACCCGGCGTCGCCGAGCAGCCAGCCGTGCCCGTCGGCGACCCGGTCCAGCCGCAGGCCGCACACCTGGGCGGCGATGGCGCCGGTGCCGGCGATCAGCACCGTGCCGTCCGGCGCGGCGGTGCCGGAGGCGTAGGCGACCAGCGCGTCGCCGTGCACGGCGTACGGGCAGCGCAGTCCGGCGTCGTGCCAGGCCCGGTCGAAGGCGGCGCGCCCGTCCGGGTCGGCGAGCAGCCGGCCGGCGCCGGCGAGCCCGATCACCCCGGCGCGGACGCGGGCGGGGTCGACGTCGGCGAGCGCGGCGTTCAGGGCGGCGTGCAGTTCGCGGGCGGCCGCGTCCGCGCCGTGGCTGGTGGGGTTGCCGCCGCCGGCCCGGCCGGTGCCGAGGCGCTGCCCGTCCAGGGTCAGGGCGGTCGCCCGGGTGGACGTACCCCCGATGTCGAGACCGACCACGACGGCGCCGGACACCGGCCCACCTCCTTGATCGAAGCGGGGTTAATGCTGGTCGGCCTCGTGCCCGGGGGCAAGGCGGAGGGCGCCGTCGCAGCTGTGCGCCAGGTAACAGTTTGAAAACTTCGCCCACGCCCTTGACATAGACACCCCTTCAGTAAGAACTTTTACCACTAACAGTTAACAGTCTTTTCCGAAAGGGTGCCCGATGGTTGATCACGAGGTGGACACCGCCGCGGGGACCGCGGTGGTGGACACCGACGGGTTCGACCGTCGCGGCCGCGGCCCGGCCGAGGGCGTGCTGGCCCGGGTCCGGGCCGGTGCGGGCGAGCTGACCGGTGCGCTGCGGCGCGTCGCCGAGCACGTGCTCAGCGACCCGGAGGGCGCCGCCCGCGCCACGATCGTCGAGCTGGCCGAGCGCAGCGGCACCTCACCGGCCACCATCACCCGCTTCTGCCGCGCGATGGGCTTCGAGGGATACGCGGACCTGCGGCTGGGCATCGCCGCCGAGACCGGCCGGGCCCGCTCGGCCGGCTGGACCGTCGACATCGGACGGGAGATACAGCCGAGCGACCCGCTGCGCCGGGTGCTCGACCAGATCATCGCCGCCGACACCCGCGCCATGCACGACACCGCCGCCCTGCTCGACCTCGCCGAGGTGGAACGGGCCGCCGTGGCGATCGCCGGGGCGAGCCGGGTGAACATCTTCGGCGCCAGCGGCAGCGCCCTGGTCGGCGAGGAGATGCAGTTCATGCTGCACCGCATCGGCGTCGCCGCCTGGGCGTGGAACGACGTCCACGAGGGTCTCGCCTCGGCGGCCCTGCTGCGCGCCGGCGACGTCGCGCTCGGCGTCTCGCACAGCGGCCAGACCCGGGAGACCATCGAGATGCTGGCGGAGGCCGGCAGCCGTGGCGCGACGACGGTCGCCGTCACCGGCTTCCCGCGCTCGCCGCTGGCCGAGCTGGCGGACATCGTGCTGCTCACCGCCAGCCAGGCCACCACCTTCCGCCCCGACGCGCTGTCGGCCCGGCATCCCCAGCTGGTCGTGCTCGACCTGCTCTACATCGCCGTCGCCCAACGCACGCACGACCGCGCCCACGCGGCCTTCCGGCGTACCGCCCAGGCCGTCGACGGGCACAAGGCCGCGAAGGGGAGTACGCAGTGATCAGTGCGCAGCGGTACGCCGAGGCGGTCCGGCCGGTGCTCGACCGGCTGGTCGACGCCAGCGCCGACGCGCTCGCCGCCGCCGCCGACCTGATCGCCGCCAGCCTCCGCGCCGGCGGCGTGCTCCAGGCGTTCGGCGCGGGGCACTCCGAGGCGTTCGCCGCGGAACTGGTCGCCCGGGCCGGCGGGCTGGTCCCCGCCAACCGGCTCGCCATCCACGACCTGGTGCTGCACGGCAACGCCCCACGGGACGTGCTCGCCGATCCGAAGCTGGAGCGCGACCCCTCCATCGCCCACCAGATCTACGCCCTGGCGGCCCCGCAACCGCAGGACGTGTTCGTGGTGGCGTCCCAGTCCGGCATCAACGGCTCGGTGGTCGAGCTGGCGGCGCTGGTCACCGGGCGCGGTCACCCGCTGATCGCGGTCACCTCGGTCGAGCACACCGCGCGGGTGGCCCCCCGGCACCCGTCCGGTCGCCGGCTCGCCGAACTCGCCGACGTCGTGCTGGACAACGGCGCGCCGTACGGCGACGCACTGCTGCCGCTCGAGGGCGGCGGCGCGGTCTGTGCGGTCTCCTCGGTCACCGCTGCGCTGCTGGCGCAGCTGCTGACCGCGGAGGTCGTACGACGGTTCCACCAGGCCGGAGAGGTGCCCCCTATCTACCTCTCGGCCAACGTCCCCGGCGGGGACGAGCACAACCACGCCCTCGAGTCGCGGTACGCCGGGCGCCTCCGGCGGACCGCCTGACCCGAACCCCAAGGAGAGTCGCATCATGTCCGTTTCCCCCGAACTGAACCGCCGGACCCTGCTGCGTCGCGCCGCGGCCGCGGGTCTGCTGGTCACACCGGCCGCCGGTCTGCTCAGCGCCTGTGCCGGCAGCGAGCCGGCCAAGAACGACAGCAACGAAGGCACGAAGAGCAAGGACAACCCGTTCGGCGTCAAGGACGGCAGCGCCGTCAAGGTGGTCATCTTCAACGGCGGCCTGGGCGACCAGTGGGCCAAGGAAGACGAGGTCATCTTCAAGGCCAAGCACCCGAACATCACGGTCAACATGAGCTCCACCCAGAAGATCAAGACCGAAGAGCAGCCGAAGATGGCGACCCAGCCGAGCGACCTGATCATGAACTCGGGTGCCGACTCGATGGACCGCAGCACGCTCATCAACGAGGGCGCCATCGAGCCGCTCGACGACCTGCTCAGCGCGCCCGCCTGGGACAGCGAGGGCACGGTCGCCGACACGCTGCTGCCGGGCACCGTCTCCGACGGTACGCAGAACGGCAAGTTCTACGTCGTCAACATCGCCTACACGGTCTGGGGCAACTGGTACAACGCCGCCCTCTTCAAGCGGGAGGGCTGGCAGGCCCCGACCACCTGGGAGGAGTTCTTCGCCCTCGCGCCGAAGATCAAGGCCAAGGGCATGGCCCCGTACGTCCACGACGCGGTGCACGGCTACTACCCGCGCTGGGCGCTCATGGCGAGCATCTGGAAGTCCGCCGGCAAGCAGGCGGTCGTCGACATCGACAACCTCAAGGACAACGCCTGGAAGGCCGACGGCGTCCTCAAGGCGCTCGAGCCGTGGGAGAAGCTGGTCAAGGACAAGCTGCTGCTGCCGGGCAAGCTCGACCACACCCAGTCGCAGCAGGCGTGGCTCGACGGCAAGGCGGCGTTCATCCAGGTCGGCACGTGGCTGAAGAACGAGATGGCGGCCACCATCCCGCCGGGCTTCGAGCTGACGCTGTCGGACTACTGGAGCAACGCCGGCGACAAGGCGGCGAAGGACGTCTACGCGGGCTCCGGTGAGGGCTTCGTGATCCCGAGCAAGGCGCCCAACAAGGAGGCCGCGAAGGAGTTCCTGCGGGCGGTGCTCTCGAAGGCGGGCTCGGCCAAGTTCGCCGAGCTGACCAAGTCGCTGGCCTCGACCAAGGGCTCCGGGGACAACGTGCAGGACTCGGCGCTGGCGTCGGCGAACGCGCTGATGAAGAACGCGGGCTCCGACCTCATCTCGGTCAAGCTCTGGGACTTCTACGCCGACCTGGACAAGGAGAGCCAGAACCTCTCCGAGGAGCTGATGGCCGGCCGGCTGACCGCCCAGCAGTTCATCGACAAGATGCAGGCGGCCGCCGACAAGGTCGCCAAGGACTCGTCGATCAAGAAGCAGACGCGGGACGCCTGACCCCCGAACGGAAAGAGTGAGTCCAATGCGGCACGGTGTCGCGCGGTTCGTCACGGGCTTCCTGGCCCTGCCGGTCGCGCTCTACCTCTTCTACGTGGTCTGGCCGTTCGCCCAGGCCGCCGGGTATTCGCTGACCGACTGGGGTGGCTACTCCGACCGGCAGCAGTTCGTCGGGCTGGACAACTACGTCCGGCTGCTCTCCGACGAGCTGATCAGGAAGGCGTTCTGGCACAACGTGTTCTTCCTGGTCACCGTGCCGCTGTTCACGATCGCGCTGGCCCTGTTCCTCGCGTTCCTGCTCAACGTGGGCGGACGCGAGGACAGGGCCGGCATCCGGGGCGTCTTCGGCTCCGGCGTGTACAAGGTCATCTTCTTCTTCCCGCAGGTGCTGTCGCTGGTCGTCATCGCCGTCATGTGGCAGCAGATCTACCGCACGGACGGCCAGGGCCTGATCAACGGCGTACTGATCAAGTTCGGGCTGGTGGACGCGGACAACCCGATCGCGTTCACCAACGACCCGGAGCCGTTCCTCGGCGTCCCCGCCGTGCTGTGGTGGCTGCTGCTGATCGCGGTGTGGAGCGGTGCCGGCTTCTACATGGTGCTCTTCTCCGCGGCCATGCAGTCGATCCCCAAGGACGTCTTCGAGGCGGCCATCCTCGACGGCGCCGGCCGGTTCCAGACGTTCTTCCGGATCACCCTGCCGCTGCTGCGGGACACCGTCTCGGTCGCCTGGGTCTACCTGGGTTTCATCGCCCTGGACATGTACGCCCTGGTCTTCGTGATGACGCCGAGCCAGGGCGGACCGAACCACGCCAGCGAGATCTTCGCCTCGGTGATCAACTTCAACGCGTTCCAGAAGGGCCAGTTCGGCTACGCCTGCGCGATCGCCGTGGCGCTGGCGATCTTCACGATCCTGCTGGCCGCGCTGCAGCTGCGGATCACCCGTCGCGAGCGGATCGAGTACTGAGGAGACTGGTGATGAGCACGGTGACCCACGACTCCGGCCGCGCCCGGCCGGACCTGGTCCCGCCGACCCGCCCCACGTCGGGCCGGTCGCACGAGCCCGGCGGCAAGGGCGCCGGCGCGCGGATCTTCAACGGCTTCTCGCACCTGTTCCTCGCGGTGTGGGCGGTCATGGTGGTCTACCCGCTGGTCTGGGTGGTGATGTCCGCTCTCAAGACCGACTCCGAGGTGATCCGCGAACCGCTGTCGCTGTTGCCGGAGTCGCTGCAGTGGGACAACTTCGCCCGCGCCTGGACGGCGGGCATCGACAGCTTCTTCCTCAACACGCTGCTGGTGCTCGCCGGCAGCGTCACCCTCACCATGCTGCTCGGCTCGATGGCCGCGTACGTGCTGGCCCGCTACGACTTCCCCGGCAACCGGCTGATCTACTGGATGTTCCTGGCCGGGCTGACGCTGCCCATCTACCTCGCCGCCGTCCCGCTGTTCAAGGGCGTCTACAACACCGGCGTGGTCCTGCCGCCGCTCGGGCCGAACAAGCACGTCATGCTGATCCTGGTCTACGTGGCCTGGTCGCTGTCGTTCACGGTCTTCTTCATGCACTCGTTCTTCCGGACGCTGCCCAACGCGATCGCCGAGGCCGCGATGGTGGACGGCGCGTCGCACAGCCGGCTGTTCTTCAGCGTGATGCTGCCGATGGCCAAGCCCGGCCTGATCAGCATCGGCATCTTCAACGTGCTCGGCCAGTGGAACCAGTGGTACCTGCCGACGCTGCTCATGCAGTCGGTCGCGGGCGAGCCGAAGAACCAGGTCATCGCGCAGGGCCTGATCGAGCTGTCGGTCAACCAGGGCTACAAGTCCGACTGGTCCGGCCTGTTCGCCGGGGTCACGATGGCGATGCTGCCGGTGCTGGTCGTCTACATCGTCTTCCAGCGCCAGGTGCAGTCCGGCCTGACCGCCGGCGTCGGCAAGTAGACCGCGGGCACACGTACCGCCGCAGCGGGTGGTCGTTCCACGGCAACGGCCACCCGCTGCGGCGCGGTCGCCGGTTGGCTCTGGAAAGGGATTGAGCGCGGCGGCGGCGGCCGGGATGATCCGCTGGTGGATGTCGTCGCGTCGCTACCGGCCTTCGTCGTTGCCGTTGTGCTGATTTCGGCGTCGCCAGGCCCTGCGATGGCGCTGATCCTGCGTCGGGCCGCGCTGCGCGGATTCGCCGGAGCGGTGCCGACCGTACTGGGCCTGGAGGCCGGTCTGTACCTATGGGCGTTGTTCGCCGCGGCAGGTCTGGCAGCCATGGTCGCCGCTTCGGAGGCGGCCTTCCTCGTCCTCCGGGTGATCGGTGCCGGATTCCTGATCTACCTGGGAGTCAAGGCCTGGCGGACCGCCTGGCGGAGCCGGAAGCCGGGGCCGGTCCAGGAGCCGACCGCAAACCTGCTGGCCGACCCGAAGCGGGGCTGGTGGAAGGCGTTCGGCGAGGGTGCGGTGGTGATGCTCGCCAACCCGAAGGCCGCCATGTTCATGATCGCGTTCTATCCCCAGTTCGTGCCGGCCGACCGGCCGTTGTTCGCGACCACCGCCCTGCTCGCGTTGCTCCAGGTGGCGGTCGAGGTGGTCCTCTACCTCGGTCTGGCAGCCGTGGTCGGGCGCGCCGGCGCGTGGTTCCGTCGACCGGTGATCCGCCGCCGGCTGGAAGCGGTGAGCGGCACCGTGCTCATCGCCCTGGGGCTACGGGTGGCAGCCGCCAGCCGCTGACCGCCGCGACCCGCGCCGAGGCCCACCCGGGCCGCCCTCCGTCCGCTTTTCAGCGTGCCGTCGACCCGGCGTCGACCTGCACGTAGGACGGCAGGTCCGGCCGGACGGGGTGCCCGTCGCGGACGGCAACGGCCGTGTCCACGGCCGTTGCCAGCGCGGCGCGGAAGAGCAGGGAGCCGGTGCTGACCCGCCGCACGCCGAGGTCCGCCAGGGCGGCGACGGTGTGCCGGCCGGGCAGGAACAGGACATTCACCGGCACGTCGACCGCCGCCACGACGGCGGCGATGTCGGCGGGCTCCGCCAGGCCGGGAACGAACACGCCGTCGGCGCCGGCGCCCGCGTATTGCCGCACCCGGCGCATGGTTTCGGCCAGGTCGCCGGGTCGCTGCCAGTGGGTGTCCGTCCGGGCGTTGACGAACAGCTGCGGCGCCTCCCGCTTCACGGCTCGGATCAACGCGGCGTGGGCGGCGGCCGGGCGCAGCGCGTCCTCCATGTTGACGCCGACCGCCCCGGCCGCGGCCACCGCGACCGCGGTGTCGACCGAGCCGGTCTCGATGTCGACGGTCAGGTGGGCCGGCAGGCTCGCCAGGCTCGCGGTCAGGCGGAGCGTCTCGGCGTCGGCGGCACCGGCACCGTCGGGCAGGCCGTGCGCAGCCGCGACGCCGAGGCTGGTGGTGCCGAGCGCGGGGAAACCGGCCTCGACCAGACACCGGGCTGACGCGACGTCCCACACGTTCGGCAGGACGAGCGGTTCGCCGGCGCGGTGCAGGGCGGCGAAGTCCCTCATGCCTGGGCTCCCTCGACGAGGGCGAGGGCGTGCGCCCGGCCCGGGCAGCGGTGTGGCCCGGCCCCGAACGCCAGCTCACCGGCGAGGCGTACCCGCACCACCTCGCCGGCTTCGACCGTGACGTCACCGACGGTGGTCCGGACCAGCGCCTGCCGCCTGGTCGCCGCGACCGGCGGATCGTCGCGCAACGCCGCCTCGACGTGGCGGCGCCGGGCCCGTTCGATCAGCGCCGCGGTGGGTTCGCACGCCTGCACCAGCACCCCGATGCGGGCCGCGGTCGGCTCGTCGTAGTCGCCACCGAGGAGCGCGACCAGCCGGGCGACCGCCGCGCCGGCCGTGGGTTCGTCGCCGGTGCCCGGGTGGTACGCCTGGGCGACGTCGCGCACCAGGTCCACGACGGGCTCGTCGATGCCCATCGTGCGGGCGAGGATCGCCACCGGGTGCGCCGGACCGTGCTCCCGCAGGACGCTCAGCGGGATCGCGTCGAGGATCGCGGTTGACAGCGCACGCCGACGCTCGTGGGCCGCTCCGGTGCTGAATCGACCGACTGTGGCGCGTAGCCAGGCGACCCCGGCGTCCGCGGGTGGGACCGGCGGTACCACGAAGGCCGGGTCGTTCAGGACGGCGAACGCGGCGTCGTGACCGTTGATCTGCTGCATGCGGCGACGGTACGGCCGGGTCCGTTCGGCGGTCGCCGAACGGACCCGGCCTAGGCTGGGTAGGTGACCTCCGCATCGGACCTGGCGTCGCTCGCGGCTCTCCTGGCCGACGAGACGCGGGCGGCGATGTGCCTCGCGCTGCTCGACGGCCGCGCCTGGACCGCGGGCGAGTTGGCGGCCCACGCCGGCGTCGCGCGCTCCACCGCGACCGAGCACCTGCACCGCCTCGTCGACGGCGGGCTGCTCGTCGAGCAGCGTCAGGGCCGGCACCGGTACGTGCGGCTTGCCGGTCCCTCCGTCGCGCAGCTTCTGGAGGATCTGGCGGCCCGGATCGAGCGCCGCCCGGCCGCGTCGAGCGGGCTTCGGGCGGTGACCGCGAGCGCGGCCCTGCGACGGGGCCGCACCTGCTACGACCACCTGGCCGGGCGGCTGGGCGTCGCGGTGACCGACGCGATGACCGGGGCGGGGCTGCTGGACCAGACGGTTGGCTTCGCCCTGACGGCGGACGGTATGACCTGGCTGACCGACACCCTCGGGTTGGACCGGGAGGCGTTACGGCCCGGGAAACGACCGCTGGTGCGTGGCTGCCTCGACTGGACCGAGCGGCGGCAGCATCTCGCCGGGCTGGCCGGGGCGAAGCTCTGCAAGACGTTCCTGGCCAACGGTTGGGTGGTGCGGATCGGGTCCGCCCGGGCGGTGCGGCTCACCCCGGACGGAAAGGCGGCGCTGCGGGACCTCCTGGGCCTGTCCGGAATCGATTAGTGCGTCCAGCGCTCGGCGGATCACGGTGCCCAGGGCCGGCGTGGAGCGGGTAGGTTGCGGTTCACGGGAGCCGACGTCGGGGAGAGTGGTATGTGGAGCATCGACGAGATGCCGAGCCAGACCGGTCGGGTCGCCGTGGTGACCGGTGCCAGCGCCGGCATCGGTTTCGCGACGGCCAAGGCGCTGGCGGAGCACGGGTGCCACGTCGTGCTGGCCGTGCGGGACCCGGCGCGGGGCGCCGACGCGGCGGCGCGCATCGGCGGTTCGACCGCGGTGGTCCGGTTGGATCTCGCGGCGCTCGACTCGGTGCGGTCGGCGGCCACCGAGCTGACCGCCGCGTATCCCCGGATCGACCTGCTGATCAACAATGCGGGCGCGTGGTCAGCCACCCGGACCGAGACCCGCGACGGGTTCGAGTTGCAGCTCGGCGTCAACCACCTCGGGCATTTCGCGTTCACCGGCCTGGTGCTCGGCGCGATGCTGGCCACGCCGGCCTCGCGAGTGGTCACGGTGAGTAGCGTGAGCCACCGCGCCGGCGCGATCGACCTGGCCGACCTGCCGATGCTCGACAGCTACCAGCACACCGCGGCGTACGCGCGCTCCAAGCTGGCGAACCTGCTGTTCGCGTTCGAACTGCACCGCCGGTTGGCGCGGGCCGGTGCGGCGACCAGGTCGCTCGCCGCGCACCCGGGTGGCGTCTGGACCGGGCTGTTCCGCGACGCGAACCCGACGTTGCTGGTGAACACGCTGGGCCGGCTGATGACGCAGTCGCCGGAGCGGGGTGCGCTGGCCATCCTGCGGGCCGCGACGGACCCCGAAGCCGTCGGCGGCCAGTACTACGGCCCGGGCGGCTTGGGCGAGCTGCGGGGCGCCCCGAAACTGGTCCAGGCGACCGCCGAGGCGCACGACGAGGTGCTGGCCCGGGACCTGTGGGCCGAGTCCGAGCGGCTGACCGGCGTCGGGTACGGGCCGACCCTGGCCTCGGCCTGAGCGCCGGGCCGGCTTCCGTACGTCGGCAGGGTCCGGCGGGACCGGCCGGACCGGCCCAGCGATCAGCGGTGCAGGGCGGCTCCCCTGACCACCTTGTCCACCGCGTTGCGCGGGCCGTGCAGCGCCAGCCCGACCAGGTCGAGCTTCTCGCGGGACACCGCTCGCACGGCTGCCCGGTTGTCACGGTCGTTGCCGGTACCGAACAGTTCGGACGTGAAGATCGAGGCGCGCAGGCCGCGATCGTAGGCTCGGGCGAGCGCGTTGGTCAGGGTGGTCCGGTCGCCCGCGAAGACCAGCACCGGCTGGCGGAACATGGGCAGGTACCGCGTTCCGTCCGCGTCGAGGTACTCCTCGCCGAGCAACTCGGGCTCGGCGCCGGCGACGCCGCTGACCAGGAACGCGGTGACGTTCAGACGCTGCCAGACCGCCAGGTCGTCCCGGACCAGTACAGCGATCTTGGTGTCGAAGCGGATGGGCTCACTCATGGCTTCGAGCCTGCCCCGGCCGCGGCGGACCGGTCTTGTACGTTGTTAGCGTGGCCATCCGGCCGGCCGGTCCGCACGTCACCGCCTGGCGACCCGCGGTTGCCGGGATCGCCGAGGTGTTCCACGCGCACTTCGTGGACCACGCGTACCCGGCGCATACGCACGGCGTCTGGACGCTCCTGATCGTCGACGCGGGCGCGATCCGCTTCGACCTCGACCGGCATCAGCACGGCGCCCTGCCGGCGTCGGTCGCGCTGCTTCCGCCGCAGGTGCCCCACGACGGGCGGGCCGCCACCCGGCACGGCTTCCGCAAGCGGGTCCTGTACCTCGACACGTCGCTGCTCGGCGCGGATCTGGCCGGCGCCGCCGCCGACCGGCCGATCCTGCCCGACCACCGGCTGCGGCACCGGATCCACCAGCTGCACCAGGCGCTCGTCGAGCCAGGGGAGGCGTTCGAGGCGGACAGCCGTCTCGCGTTCGTCCTGGAGCGGCTCGACCGGCACCTGCGCGGGCGGGCCGGGGTCCGGGACGAGCCGGGCGGCGCCCACGTCCTCGCCGTCCGGCTGCGCGAACTGCTGGACGCCCGGATCACCGAGGGCGTCACGCTCCGCGAGGCCGCCGACGTGCTGCACGCGCACCCCACCCACCTGGTCCGGGCGTTCACCCGGGCACACGGGTTGCCGCCGCACTCGTACCTGACCGGTCGGCGGGTCGAGGTCGCCCGCCGGCTGCTGCTCGCCGGCCAGCGTCCAGCCGAGGTCGCCGCAGCGGCGGGGTTCTACGACCAGTCCCACCTGACCCGGCACTTCAAGCGTCACCTCGGGATAAGCCCCGCCCGGTACGCCGGCCTGACCGCGCCCCGGCGTGCGGCCGTCGACGGCCGGCGCCGGCGGCTGCCCTGACCGCGTCCCGGCCGGGCGCGGCACGTCCCGACGCGAGTGTCGCACCGGCGAGGCAGAATCACGTTCGTGCTGGTGGCGGTGGTGGCGGGCGAGGGCGGCGGGGGAGTGCTGCAACCCCTCGACGCCGCCGGGCGGCCCACCGCGCCGCCCGAGCCGGTCGCCGACCTGGCCGCGGCCGTGGCGGCCCGCGAGCGCGCCGGGCAGCCACGCTGGGTGTGGGCGTCCGGGGCGGCGCTCTACCCGGCGCTGGTGCGCGCCGGTGTCCGCGTCGACCGCTGCCACGACGTCGAGCTGACCGAGGCGCTGCTGCTCGGGCACGCCGGCCGCTGGGGTGAGCCGCGCTCGCTGGCCGCCGCCTGGGCGCGGCTCACCGGCGCGCCGGTGCCGCCGGACCCGCCGCCGCGCCCGGCCGAGCCGCCCGGCCACGGCCAGGACGCGCTCTTCGAGACGCTGCCGGGCCCGCCGGGCCCCGGCGTCGAGGCCCTGCGGCGGGTGTACGCGGACCAACTCGCCCGGGGCGCGGCCACCGAGCATCCCGGCCGGTTCCGGCTGCTGGTCGCCGCCGAGTCGGCCGGTGCGCTGATCGCCGTCGAGATGGGTGCGGCCGGGCTGCCATGGCGGGTCGACGTGCACGACACGCTCCTGACCGAGCTGCTCGGCGAGCCGTCCCGGGTCGGCGGGCCGCCCCGGCGGCTGGCGGAGCTGACCGCCCGCATCGCCGACGCCTTCGGGGTCCGGCAGCTGCACGCCGACTCGCCGGCGGAGCTGGTGAAGGCCTTCGCCCGGGCCGGCGTGGAGGTGCCGAACACGCGGGCCTGGGTGCTGCGCGGCGTCGACCATCCGGCGGTGCCGCTGGTCCTGGAGTACAAGGAGCTCTACCGGATCTGGACGGCGCACGGTCGGGCCTGGCGGGACGCGTGGGTGCGCGACGGGCGGTTCCGGCCGGAGTACGTTCCCGGCGGTGTGGTCTCCGGCCGGTGGGCCACCCGGGGCGGTGGCGCGTTGCAGATCCCCAAGGTGATCCGTCGCGCGGTGGTGGCCGATCCGGGCTGGACGTTCGTCGTCGCCGACGCCGGGCAGTTGGAGCCGCGGGTCCTCGCGGCGGTCTCCGGCGACGCCCGGCTCGCCGCCGCCGGCGGTGCCGGCGACCTCTACGCCGCGCTGGCCCGGGACGCCTTCGGCGGCGACCGGGCCCGCGCCAAGCTGGCCCTGCTCGGCGCCATGTACGGGCAGACGGGCGGGTCGGCGGTGCCGGCGCTGGAGGTGCTGCGCCGCAGCTATCCGACGGCGTTCGCGTATGTGGAGGCGGCCGCCCGCACGGGGGAGGCGGGCGGGCTGGTGCGCTCCTGGCTGGGGCGTACCTGCCCGCCCGGTTCGGTGGGGTTCGACGGGGAGGAGCCGGCCCCGGAGGGCGGCGACCGGTCGGCGCGGGCCCGGTCGCGGGGGCGGTTCACCCGCAACTTCGTCATCCAGGCCACGGCCGCCGAGTGGGCGTCGACCCTGCTCGCCACGCTGCGCGGCGAGCTGACCGGCACCGGCGGCGAGCTGGTGTTCTTCGTGCACGACGAGGTGGTCGTGCACTGCCCGAAGGAGCGGGCCGACGCGGTCGCGGCGGCGGTGGTCCGCTCCGGCGAGCGGGCCACGGCGCTGCTGTTCGGCGACACCCCGGTGCGGTTTCCCCTCGACCTGTCGATCGTGGACTGCTACGCCGACGCGGCTTAGGCACAATTTTCCTATTTTGCCCCGCTACCCGCGCCGTGCCGCGCTCGTTGGGTCCGTTGTGCGTCACGGCCCGGGCAGCAGCTTCTGCCCGGTCCGTCCCTACGACGGAGGTGCACCGCTGAACCGGATCGCAGGAATGATCATCGCCGCGGGCGGGGGACGCCGGATCGGCGGCCCGGAGGCCCTGCTGCACCAGGGCGAGAAGCCGCTGGTGAGCCGGATGATCGACACGATGACGGAGGCGGGCTGCGAGCAGATCGTGGTCGTCCTGGGTGCCGCGGCGGACCAGGTGCGCGAGACGGCGGACCTGACCGGCGCCACGGTGGTCGTCAACCGGGCGTGGGGGACCGGCGTCGGCTCGTCCATCCGGGCCGGCCTCGCGGCGATCGACGACGACGGGATCGAGGCGGTCGTCGTGGTACCGGTGGACATGCCGGGCCTGACCGTCGCGGCGGTCCGCCGGGTCGTCGCGCTGCCGTACCCGGACGTGCTCGTCTGCGCCACCTACGGTGGGCTGCGCGGGTACCCGATGCTGTTCGGCCGCCGGCACTGGTCCGGCATCGCCACGCTGGCCAACGCCGACGTCGGCGCGCGGCCGTACCTGCTGGCCCACAAGGACCAGATCGTCGACATCGCCTGCGACTCGGTCGCCGACGGCAGCCGGGTCGACAGCCCGGAGCTGATGGCCCTCTACGGCCTGACCGTCCCGGAACAGCGCGTCGGCGTGTGAGTCAGGCGGACCGGTCGAACAGGGTGGCCGCGTTGTCCCAGCAAACCGCCCGCAGCCAGTCGTCGCCCAGGTCGAGCCGGGCCAACCCGGCGAGCTGCTCCGCGTACGGGTAGGGCAGGTTCGGGAAGTCGCTGCCGAGCAGCACCTTGCCGGCCAGGCCCAGTTCCCGCAACCGGGGCAGGTCACCGGTGGGGAACGGCACGAAGCGATCGAAGAACGACGTGAACGCCATCGTCGTGTCCAGCCGGACCCGCTCGTACCGCTCGGCCAGGTCGAGGAACGCCGAATAGTCCGGCGCCCCGAGGTGCGCCACGACGGCGGTGAGCGCCGGGTGCCGGGCGAGCACCCGGGCGAACGGGTCGGGGCCGGTGTGCGCGGTGCCGACCGGCGCGTGCCCCGCGTGGACCACCACCGGTACGCCGGCATCGGCGAGCAGCCCCCAGACCGGGTCGAGCGCCGGGTCGGTCGGGGTGAACCCGCCGACCTGCACGTGCACCTTGAACACCCGTGCGCCCTCGGCGAGCGCGTCGGCGACGTACCGGGGCGCGCCCGGCTCGGGGAAGAACGTCGCGGACGGCAGGCAGCCCGGCGTCGCGCGGGCGAAGTCCAGCGTCCACCGGTTCAGCTCGACGGCCATGTCCGGCTTGTGGGCGTACGCCAGGGCGGTGAACGCCCGTACGCCCAGCCGGCGCAGGTGCGCGACCCGCTCCGCGTCGCTCCACCGGTACCGGATGGGCCACTCGGTGCCGACCAGCGGCCCGGCCGCGTCGAAGTACGCCCACACCCGGCGCAGCAGCCGCGGCGGGAGGAAGTGCACGTGCACGTCGGCGAGGCCGGGCAGCCCGAGCCGCTGCCAGAACGCCGGCACGTCGGCGTCGTCGACGGTGCTCACCGGACCGGGCGTCACCACCGGCGTTCGCGGTACTCGTCGAGGGTGAGCGGGCCCTCGGCCGTGGCCCCGCCGAGCGGTGCCACGGCCTCCTCCCGCTCGGAGACTCGCAGTCGATCAGGGTCGGCGTACCGTTCCGGCTCCACGACCGGGAGCCTAGTCGGGCTGCGCACCGCGGCGACGGCGCGCCGGCCCGTGCCGGCCCCGGTCACCTCGGTCAGCCGCCGACGTCGAACCGTTGCAGGACCGCCGGCGCCACCAGCCCGACGGCGGCGAGCACCGCGACGACGGTGAGCGCGGCCCGGACGACCACGACCTCCGTCTTGCCGCCCGCGCGCAGGGCGATCGAGTCCGGCAGGCTGATCATCGTCCACATCCGGCGTTTGATCGGGATCGGCCACAGGATCGGCACCCCGGCCCTCGTGATCATGTCGCCCAGGATGTGCACGAAGGAGCCGACGCCGACGGCCAGCCCGATCATCGGGTAGCCGCGGTCGCCCGGCAGGGTGGCGAAGGTGAACCAGGCCGCGCCGAGCGAGGCGAGGGTGACGACGACCCAGCCGGCGCGCTCGGCCCACTCGTCGAAGAGACCGCGCAGCGCGAGACCGAACATGAAGAACAGGATGCCGATCACCGCCCACTTGCCGTACGCGGCGCACAGCGCGGTGGTGCCCCAGCCGACCAGCACGGTGAAGGGGATGGTGTGGGTCAGCGTGCGGTGGCCGTTGGTGCGGCGTGGGTCCTTGCTGAGCTTGGTGGCGTAGTAGACGCCGAGCGACACCTTCTCCATCACCTCGGCGATGAACAGCGAGAAGACGCCGAAGGTGCGGGCGACGGTCGCCCCGCCCTGGTTGCGGGTCACCTTGCCGGACAGGTCGAGGTCGGGGAAGAGCGCTCCACCGGCGCAGACGGCGGTGCCGACGGCCAGCGCCAGCGGTGACTGCTCGTAGCCGGCGAAGTGGTCCAGCGCCCAGGACCCGGCCAGCCATACCGCCGCGCCGGACAGCGCGTGCGACGGTCCCATCATTGCCCGTTCACCATCCTGAGGATCTTGGACGCCGGAAACTACGTCACTGTAGTTCAGGGCCGCACCGCGTGGGGTGACGCCCGGCCGCTCCGGCGTGGACGGTCACGACAGGGGTGCGAAGCTCTGCCGGATCATCAGGAAGTACTGGCTGTTCACCGCCCAGTCGAACTCCTTCGTCAGCCAGGAGACCGTGTACGAGCGCCCGGGCGACACGTTCGCCAGCAGCCGTGCCGTGTGCACCCGCTCGCCGGCCGCGCTCACCCACGCGCACTCCCAGACGGCGGCGCCCTCGAAGAAGTCGCCCAGGGCGGAGATGGCGACGTTCCGGTAGCCGGCGAGCGACCCGTCGCCGGTCAGCCGCCGTTCCTCGGCCCGCCACCAGGACACCGGGTCGGGCCGGCGCGGTCCCGTCTCCACGCTGAGCACCCGCACGCCGCCGGGCTCCCGGAAGCAGGTGACCGGCCCCTCCGTCCAGCGCAGCCAGGCCACCGGCGCGGCGATCCGCCACCCGCCCGGGTCCACGTGCCACGTCCAGCCGGGGACCAGGCGCAGCGCGCCGGCGGGTGGCGGCACCGAGGGCACCGGTGTCGCGACCGCCGGGGGCGCCGCGCAGGCGAACGGGGCGCGCTGCTCCGGTGTCGCGCCTCCGCCGGTGCCGTCCGGCTGGTGGACCGGGCCGCCGGCCCGGGTGAGGAGGCTCCCGCCGATCCCCACCGCGGCGAGCACCAGGGCCACCGCCGCGACGGCGATCCGGCGCGGTGGTGATCGCCGTCGTGCCGGACCGCCGGGCCCCCGCGGCGGCGGTACGGCCGGGGCCGGCGTACCGGCGCCGCCGGCTGCCGTGCCGTCCGGGCCAGGCGGCGGGGGTGGCTGTCCGGGCCGTGCCGGTGGGCCGTCGCGGCCGGACGGTGACCGGCCGCTGCCCGCGTCCGGCGGTGGCGCCGGCCCGACGGCACGTTCCGGGTCGGCCGCGGCGGCACGCAGCAGCGGCTCGGCCTCGATCGCCGTCAACCGCCGCCACGGTTCCCGTTGCAGCAGGCCGGTCAGCAGTGGTCGCAGCGGCCCGGCCCGGCGCATCGGGTCGGGAGGCTCGACGGCCAGCGCGCTGAGCGTCGCCATCGCGCTGGCCCGGGCGTACGGGGAGCGTCCCTCGACCGCCGCGTAGAGCGTCGCGCCCAGCGACCACAGGTCGGTGCGCGGGTCGGAGACCCCGTCGCGGGCGCGTTCCGGTGCGACGAACTCCGGCGAGCCGAGCACCATGCCCGGCCCGGTCATGGCGCCGTCGCCACCGTCGAAGGTGGCCAGCCCGAAGTCGGTCAGCACCACCCGGCCGTCGTCGGCCACCAGCACGTTGTGCGGCTTGACGTCCCGGTGCAGCACGCCCGCCGCGTGCGCGGCCCGCAGCGCGGCCAGCACGGCCAGCCCGATCCGGGCGGTACGCCGCGGGCTCAGCGGCCCGTCCGTGGTGATGATCTGGTGCAGTGAGCGGGACCGCACGTACTCCATGACGATCCACGGGTTGTCCCCGACGTGCACGACGTCGTAGACGCGTACCACGTTGGGGTGGGTGAGCCGGGCGGCGGTCCGTGCCTCCCGCAGCGAGCGCAGCCGTACCTGGTCGCGTTCCCGCTCGGCGAGCCAGCCCGGCGGGACGACCTCCTTGACCGCGACGTCGCGGTGCAGCATCTCGTCCCGGGCCAGCCAGACCCGGCCCATGCCGCCGGTGCCGACCAGGTCGAGCAGCCGGTACCGTCCCGCGATCAGCCGCTGCCGCACGTCGCGTTCCCCCTCGGTCACCCCCGGTCACAAGATATCCAGCGTCGCCGGGTTTCTCATCCGGGCGCGGCGGTGTCGGGTCAGGGGTCGACGCGCAGGCTGGCCCGGACGGTGGCGAACTGCTCCTTCGCGGCGGCCCAGTCGTCGCCGTGGATGATCCAGCCGAGCGTCCAGCCGGCGGCGGGCCCCTCGGTGGGCACCGCCTGCACCGCGCGCAGCCGGCTGCCGTGCGGGGTCTCCCACCCGCACTCCCACTCCGCCGCCCGGCCGGCCGGGCCGAGCCGGAACTCCTCGTACGCCGGCAGCGTGCCGGCCGCGAGTTCCCGCTGCCGGACGGCGCGCAGCCGGTCCAGGGCGCTGCCCGCCGCGTCCCGTGCGCCGGCGACGCTGAGTGCCCGCCCGGTCGTCGGGTCCTGGAAGCAGGCCACGTCACCGTCACCCGAGTGGCGCCAACCGGCCGGCAGCGCGACCCGGAAGCCCCGCCGGTCGGCGTGCCACACCCAGCCGTCCGGCGGTCGGAACCGCTCACCGGCGGGTGGGGTCGCCGCGACCACCGGCTCGCCGACCACGTCGGGGCGGACGCAGGGGAACGGCGGCGGCGGGAAGCCGCCCCGGCCGCGCGGTGGCGGGGGATGGCCGGGCCGGTCCACGGCGGTCGCGGCAGGGCCGTCCGGTGCCCCGGATCCCGGCCGCTCACCGCGGACCGGGCTCCCGGTCGGGACGAACCCGTCCGCCCGGTAGCCGGGTTCGTCGGTGACCGCGAGGGCCGTGCCCACGCCGGCGGCGATCGCGACCAGCGTCGCCGTGGCGGCCAGCGCCCAGCCCCGGGTGAGCGGTCGCCGTGCCCGCCCGCCCGGCCCGTCGACCCCGGTGACCGGTCCCGTCGGCGCGGACGTGCCGGTCGGGCCGGCATCGGCCGGTGGTTGCGTCGTCCGGTCGTCACCGGCCTCCCGTTCCGCCGCCGGGACGGCCGCCGCCGGCCCGGTCGCCGGGCCGGGATCGACCGCCGGCGTGGTCGCCAGGTCGGCCACCGCCGCCAGCCGGCGGCGCGTCTCCTCGTGGTCGGCGCGGTCCGCCGGGTCGCGGCGCAGCAGCCCGGCGAGCACCGGGGCCAGCGGCCCGGCGTTCACCGCCCGGTCCGGTGGCTGCGCGGCCAGCGCGCTCAGCGTCGCCATCGCGGTGCTGCGGGCGTACGGGGACTTTCCCTCCACCGCCGCGTACAGGGTCGCACCGAGCGACCACAGGTCGGCGGCCACGCTCGACATGCCCTCGGCGGCGCGTTCCGGAGCCACGTACTGCGGTGAACCGAGCACCATTCCCGGCCGGGTCATCGCCCCGTCGCCGCCGTCGAAGACGGCCAGCCCGAAGTCGGTGAGCAGCGCCCGACCGTCGTGGGTGATCAGCACGTTCGGCGGTTTGACGTCCCGGTGCAGCACGCCGGCGTCATGGGCGGCGCGCAGCGCGGCGAGCAGGTCCAGCCCGACCGCGGCGGCCCGGGCCGGTGACAGCGGCCCGTCGGCGTCCAGCAGGTCCTGCAGGGTCCGCGACGGCACGTACGCCATCACGATCCACGGGCTGTCGCCCACCGACACGACGTCGTACACCTTGACGACGTTCGGGTGGTCGATGCGCGCGGCCGTGCGGGCCTCGCGCAGCGTGCGGCGGCGGACCTCGTCGCGTTCCGCGCCGGTCAGCCAGGCCGGCGGAACGACCTGCTTGACCGCGACCTCGCGGTGCAGCACCTCGTCGCGGGCCCGCCAGACGCGGCCCATGCCGCCGCGACCGACCAGTTCGAGAAGCCGGTACCGGCCGGCGATCAGCACTCGCTCCACAGTGCTCCCATCCGTGGCCCGGCGTACACCCTAGAGGCTGTCGGGGTGGCCGGGCTGCCCGCGCGGACCCGCGCGTCACCCGAGAGCGTTCCGGCCAAGGGAGGGAGCGCCCATCGGCCGAAGCGGGCGCGGTGGCGGGCCGTCCGTCGGCGTCGGCTGGTTCAGCCGGAGGCGCCGCCGACCGCGAGCAGGTTGCCGTCGGGGATCTCGATGGCCGGCCGGCCATCGCCGGGCCGCGCCGCGACGCACCGTCCGGCCGGGCCGTGCTCCCGTTGCGCGGCGACGTAGGTGCCGGCGGTCCGCGCCGCGATCGCCGCCCAGCCGTACCGCTCGCCGACCATCGCCCGGGCGCGGCGCGCCACCCGGCGGGCGAACACCTCGTCGGCGAGGAGTTCGTCGACCGCCCCGGCGAGGGCGTCCGGGTCGCCGTGCGGGAAGGTCACACCGGTGACGCCCGGCTCGACGATCTCGGCGAGGCCGCCGGTCGCGGACACCGCGAGTGGCGCTCCCGCCGCTGCCGCCTCCAGCGCGACCATGCCGAACGGCTCGTAGAGGCTGGGCACCACGGTCGCGTCGGTGGCGCCCAGCACGGCCGGCAGCTGTCCGGCGTCCAGGAACCCGGCGAAGCGGACGGTGCCGTCCAGGTGCAGCCGCCGCGCCTGCTCGACGAGTTCGTCCCGGTACGGTCCGTCACCGGCGATCAGCACCCGCAGCCCGGGGTGCCGCCGGCGCAGGTACGGCGCCGCGTCCACCAGGTGCTGCACGCCCTTCTCGTAGACCAGCCGGCCGGCGTAGCCGACCAGCGGGCCGTCCCCGGCGAACCGGGCCCGGGCGGAGGCGACCGCCCGGGGACGGGCCCGCCACGCCCGGTCGTCGACCCCGTTGGGCACCACGTCGACGCGGCCGGCCGGCATGTCGAAGAGCGTGGTGACCTGGTCGCGCATGTACCGGGAGCAGGTGATGAGCCGGCCGGACTCGTTGGCGAGCCAGTGTTCGACGCCGTGGATGGTGCGGTTCATCTCCGCGGGCAGCCAACCCTGGTGGCGGCCCGCCTCGGTGGCGTGGATGGTGCTGACCAGCGGCCGGCCGAGGTGTTCGCGCAGGGTCATCGCGGTGTGCGCGACGAGCCAGTCGTGGGCGTGGATGACGTCGTACGAACCGGATTCGGTGGCGCGCAGGGCGGCGCGGGTGAGGGTGTGGTTGAACGCCATGGTCCAGGCGAGCAGGGAGTCGGTGGCCAGGGGGAACCGGACGGGGTCCGCGGCGGCGCGGATGATGCGCACGCCGTCGGCGTACTCCTCCAAGGGCGCGCCGTCGGCGTGGCGGGTGACGACGGTGACGTGGTGGCCGGCGGCGGCGAGGGCGACGGACAGGGCGTGGACGTGGCGGCCGAGGCCGCCGACGAGCACCGGCGGGTACTCCCAGGACAGCATCAGCACGCGCTGCTGTCGGGCGGGCTGGATGTCGATCACGTCGGCGTCTGCTGACACGCGTGGCCCCCCTTTGAGTTGTTCCCGAGCACGCGCCGACCGGCACCCTCGCTGGCGCCCCGTTCGTCGCGACCGGATCGGGACTCATCCTGCTGGCTGCGGGCTAACCAGCGGAGACGCGGTCGTTGCGAGACTGTAAAGCGCGCCTAGCGGGCCCGGCGGACCCGCAGCAGCTCGGCCACCGACCACGCCTGGAACGGGCATCCGGTCGCCCGGTGCGGGGGCAGCCCGTCGGCGGTCTCGCTGACCGAGCCGAGGCCGAACTCGGCCAGGTGGGCCTCCACGCCGACGAACAGCCCGTCCACCGGGAGCTTGGCGCGCCGGCCGGCGTCCACGAACGGCCCGAGCAGCCACGGCCACACCGTGCCCTGGTGGTAGGCGCTGTCCCGGTCCGCCGGGCCGCCCCGGTGCCGGCCCACGAACTCGGGTGCCCGGGGAGCCAGACTGCGGGGGCCGAGCGGGGTGAGCAGCTCGGCGGCGATCCGGCGCAGCGTCGGCTCGTCCGGGTCCAGCGGCGCGTACGGCAGCGACCAGGCCAGCAGCTGGTTGGGACGCAGCAGGTCGTCGTCGTGGACCGCGGCCGCGCCGAGCGGGTACGCCGGCGCGGGCGCGTCCACCACGTCGTACAGCCACCCGGTCGGCGCGGGGAACCGCTCCCGGAACGCCGCGACCGCCCGGCCGTGCCGGCGCCACAGCTCGGCGGCGTCCTGCCCGACCCCCTCCGCCAGCTCGGCGAGCCCGGCCAGCCCGTTGATCCACAGCGCGTTGACCTCGACCGGCTTGCCGGTCCGCGGGGTCACCGGCACTCCGTACACCCGGGCGTCCATCCAGGTCAGCGCGGCGCCCGGGGCGCCCTGCGTGAGCAGCCCGTCGGCCGCGTCGACGGCGATGCCGTACCGGGTGCCGGCCACGTGCGCGCCGACGACCTCCAGCAGCGCGGGCAGCAGTTCGGCGGCCAGGTCCGTGTCGCCGGTGACCGCGACGTGGCGGCTCACCGCGTGCAGGAACCACAGGGTGCCGTCGACGGTGTTGTACTCCACCCGGCCGGTGTCGGCGGTGTTGGCGAGCATCCCCTCGAACAGCGTCGCCGCGTACGACCGCAGCAGCGCCCGGCCCTCGTCCGCGCGACCGGTGCACAGGAACAGCCCCTCGTACGCGATCATCGTGTCCCGCGACCAGGCCCCGAACCACGGATATCCGGCCACCACGTCCGGCCCGCGATCGGTGTCGATCACGAACGCGTCGGCGGCCAGGACGAGCGTCGCCTCGACGGGGTCGGCCGGCTGCCCGGCGGCCACAACGGCCCGGTTGCGGGCCCGGGCGGCGGCCACCACCTCCGGCCCCGCCGGTGGCTCGGCGGCCAGATCGCCCGCCCAGGCGAGCACCGAGACGGTGTCGCCGGGCCGGTCCAGCGCACCGGCGAAGCGGCCCGCGTACCAGAGATCCTCGTCCGGGTTCAGGCCCCGCGCGGCCTCCTCGCGGTGGTGCGCGCCCAGCCACCACTGGCCCTCCGGCGCCCAGCCGGGGCCCGACAGCCGGAACGCCCCCTCGATCACGGCGCCGTCGGCGACCGGGTCCATCCGCGGAGCCGGCCCGTCGGCGCGGCGCTCGCCGTGCGCGTCCCGCCAGGTGCACGCCGCGGCCAGTTCCAGCCGCACCGGACCGCCGCTGACCAGCCGGTGCACCACCGCGACGCCGGGCCGGCCGGGCACCGCCGCCAGCTCCCGCTCGATCACCAGGTCGCCGATGCGCCACCGCCAGCGGGGCAGCCCGTCGGTCAGGTCGAAGCGCTCCAGCAGCTCGAATCCGCGCGGGTCGACGTCACCGGAGGCCCACTCGTGTGCCCCGAGGCGTACCCGGGCGCCGGACGGGAGGAGCACCGCCGGATCGAGGCTGGCCAGTCCCACCCGCCGGGACGCCGGGGTGACGCCGGCGACCACCAGCAGCCCGTGGTAGCGGCGGGTGCGCAGCCCCGCGACGGTGCCCATGGCGTACCCGCCGAGGCCGTCGGTGACCAGCCATTCGCGGGTCGCGGCGCTGCTCAGGTCGCCGCACACCTGCGGGCCGAACGCGATGTCGATCAATTTCCCTCCACCGGCGGCGCGGAGTGACACGGCATGGGAAGAATGGCCGCTGTGGTGAGGTACCCCGGCGGCGTCGAAGATGGGCGAGTGATCACCGACGTGCCGCCCTCCGACGCTCCCGCCCCCGACCCTGAGCGGATCCGGCTCGCCCAGGCCGACGCGGGGGAGCAGGACTGGCGCGCATGGGGTCCCTATCTGTCCGAGCGGGCGTGGGGGACGGTACGGGAGGACTACAGCGAACACGGCACGGCGTGGGACTACTTCCCCCACGACCACGCGCGGTCCCGAGCCTACCGGTGGAGCGAGGACGGCATGGCCGGCGTCTGCGACGACCGGCAGACCTTCTGCTTCGCCCTCGCCCTGTGGAACGGGCGGGACCCCATCCTGAAGGAGCGGATGTTCGGCCTCGGCGGGGACGGCGGCAACCACGGGGAGGACGCCAAGGACTACTGGTGGTATCTCGACAGCACGCCGACGCATTCGTGGATGCGCTGGCGCTACCACTACCCGCAGGCCACCTTCCCGTACGACGAACTCGTCGCGGTCAACGCCCTGCGCGGCCGGGACGACACCGAGTACGAGCTGGTCGACACCGGGATCTTCGACGACGACCGGTACTGGGCGGTGACCGTCGACTACGCCAAGGCCGGCCCGACCGACCTGTGCGTCCTGATCACCGTGGCCAACCGGGGCGACCGGGCCGAGACGCTGCACGTGCTGCCGACGCTGTGGTTCCGCAACACCTGGGCGTGGGGGCTGCCCGGCGGTGACCGGGTGCCGCTGCTCGTGGGATCGGCGGCCGACCCGGCGCCCGGCGGCCCGGGCGCCCGGCTGCTGGGCGAGCACTGGGTGCTCGGCCAACTGCTGCTGGAGGGCGACGGCGAGCCCACCCCGCTGCTCTGCGACAACGACACCAACGCGGAGCGGCTGTGGGGGCTGCCGAGCCGGTCCCGCTACCCGAAGGACGGGATCAACGACCACGTGGTCGGCGGCGCGCCGACGGTCAACCCGGAGCGGCAGGGCACCAAGGGCGCCCTGCACTACGTGCTCACCGTGCCGGCCGGCGAGCAGCGGCAGATCCGGCTGCGGCTGACCCGGACCGCGCCGCCGCCCGGCGCGGCGCCGCCCCCGCCGGCCGACCTCGGCGACGGGTTCGACGCGGTGGTGTGGGCGCGGCGGGCCGAGGCGAACCGCTTCTTCGCCGGACTGATCCCCGCGGCGGCGACGCCGGACGAGGCGCTGATCGCCCGGCAGGCCATCGCCGGGCTGATGTGGGGCAAGCAGTTCTACCACTTCGACGTGCAGCGGTGGTTGGAGGGCGATCCCGGCTCGGCCCCGCCGCCGGCCGGCCGCCGGCACGGGCGCAACAGCCACTGGTGGCACATGACCAGCTTCGACGTGATCTCGATGCCGGATCCGTGGGAGTACCCCTGGTACGCCGCCTGGGACCTGGCGTTCCACTGCGTGAGCATCGCCCGGGTCGACCCGGGCTTCGCCAAGGAGCAGCTGCTGCTCCTGCTGCGCGAGTGGTACCTGCACCCCAACGGGCAGATCCCGGCGTACGAGTGGGCGTTCGGCGACGTCAACCCTCCGGTGCACGCCTGGGCGGCGCTCAAGGTGTTCGAGATCGACGGGGGTCGTGACCACGCGTTCCTCGCCCGGGTGATGCACAAGCTGCTGCTGAACTTCACCTGGTGGGTCAACCGCAAGGACACCGGCGGCCACAACGTCTTCGAGGGCGGGTTCCTCGGGCTGGACAACGTCGGGCCGTTCGACCGCTCGGCGGCGCTGCCGGTCGCCGGGGTGCTGGAGCAGTCGGACGGCACCGGCTGGATGGCGATGTACGCGCTCAACCTGCTGGACATCGCCATCGTCCTCGCCGAGCAGGACCGCACCTGGGTGGACACCGCGACGAAGTTCTTCGAGCACTTCGCCTACATTGCCGCCGCCGCGTACGAGCAGGGTCTGTGGGACGACGAGGACGCCTTCTTCCACGACGTGCTGCGGCTGGCCGACGGCACCAAGGTTCCGTTGAAGGTGCGTTCGGTGGTCGGGCTGCTGCCGCTCGCGGCGGTCACCCGGCTTACCGCGCGGACCCTGCAGCGGCTGCCCGAGCTGGGCGCCCGGCTGCGCTGGTTCCTCACCAACCGTCCCGAGTACGCCGCCGTGATCGGGGAGCGCCGGCTCGGCCCGGACGGCCGCCAGCAGCGCCTGCTGTCGATGGTGGGGCCGGAGCAGCTCGTCCGGCTGCTCGCCCGGATGCTCGACACCGACGAGTTCCTCTCCGAGTACGGGCTGCGCACGCTCTCCCGCGCCCACCTGGACAAGCCGTTCGCGGTCACCCTCGGCGGGCAGGAGTTCTGCGTCGGGTACGAGCCGGCGGAGTCGACCAGCGGCCTGTTCGGCGGCAACTCCAACTGGCGCGGTCCGATCTGGATGCCGACGAACTTCCTGCTGATCAGCGCGCTGCGCGACTACGCCGCCTTCTTCGGCGACGACCTGCAGGTGGAGTACCCGACCCGGTCCGGCGTGAAGCGCAGCCTCGACGAGATCGCCGACGACCTGTCGGCGCGGCTGATCAGCCTGTTCACTCGGGACGGCTGGGGCCGCCGGCCGATCTACGGCGCGGCGCAGCTCTTCCAGACCCACCCGGACTGGCGGGACCTGATCTGCTTCCCGGAGTACTTCCACGGCGACAACGGCGCCGGCCTGGGCGCCTGGCACCAGACCGGCTGGACGGCCCTGGTCGCCGACCTCATCCTCACCCTTCGCCGGTGAACCCGTCAGCCACGGCCGCCCGTCTCCCCGGTTGACGTGCTGGCGCGCGCCCACGTGTCATTCAGGATGACGTCCCGCGAGCCTGACGTGACCCGCCGCTTCTGAACGTCACAGGTCCCGAGACCGGACACAACCGGCAGCGGTTTTCCCGGTCTTCAGGTGGGTAGGCCGTGGCGTCTCGCCAGCGAGATCAGGGGGAGCACATGGGGATCCACACGACGCGCGACCTATTCATCTATGAGCTGGGCATTCTGAGTGAGATGGAAAGAGCCGGGCGGCAGAACCTGGACTTTTTGGCTCACCGGGTCAGTAGCGACGACCTCCGGCAAATCGTACGGAACAAGCAAGAGGAATGCTCGGGGTGGGAGGAGAACCTCCAATGTTGTGCGGCGGAAATGGATACCTCGCTGCGTGCGGCACGGTCTGATATCGCCCAAGGCATGTATGGACGGTTCGAGACCTTCGTGCGCCTGGATCCCTCACCGGGCATTATCGATCAATTTGCAGTCGACACCATGATCCGATTCTTGTACGTCACCATTGCGGCACACAAATCCCTTTTCGACTGGGCGGTCCTCATGCATGAGGGCAAGTGCGTGCAGTGCCTGCACGCCAACATTTTGCAGAAGCAGGAGAGCGTGGCCGAAATCGAACGATACGGCCACGAGCTGGGTGTCCGACTCCTGGCACCCGTCGGGCGCTCCGCGTGAGCCTTCCGTCAGCTACCGCCGGGACCAGGCGAGAGGTCGAAGGCTCGTAGGGCAGCGGGGGCGGCGGAAGCTGTCGCAGCAGGTGTTCGCCGACCGGCTCGGCAAGTCGACGAGCTGGGTCGACAAGGTCGAACGTGGAGTCCGGTCGCTGGACAGGCTGTCCACGCTCCAGGAGATCGCCCGCGTGCTCCGTAGCGACACCGCCGTTCTGGTCGGTCGGGACGCCGAGCCGGTCGGGGCGACGGATCGCGCCGAGGGCGTCGACCGGATCAGGACGGGCGCTGTCCCGGTACGAGATCCCGTTGAGTAGGCCGGCGGCTCGCCGGTCAGTGTTGCCTGTGGACCGGATGCTGCGCGAGGTGGGGCACGCCTGGACGACGTTCCAGTACGCCCGCTATCCGCAGGTGATTGACCTGGTACCGGACCTGCTCACCAATGCGCAACGCACGCACGCCCAAGCCCCGGTGGCGGGTCGGGTGCCGCTGGTCGAGGCGTACCGAGTCACCGCCGCTGTGCTGGTGAAGCTCGGCGACGCCGAGTCGGCGTGGCTCGCCACTGACCGGGCGATGCTGGCCGCCACCGGTCACCGGGACCTGGTGGCCGCCGCAGCCGTGCAGCTCGGCCAGGTGTTGCGCGCGTCGGGGCGGGCGCGGGCGGCGAAGGCGCTGATGCTCGCCGCCGCGTACCAGATTGCCCCGCCCGCGGTTGAAGACGGCACACCGCCGGAGTTGTCCCTGTGCGGAACCCTGCTCATCCAAGCTGCCCTGGCAGCGGCACAGTGCGGAAACGAGCGGGCCGCCACCGAGCTGATCGACGAGGCCGCCAGCATGGCTGAGCGGGTCGGCGACGGGCACGACCATCACCGCACGGGATTCGGACCCACCGCCGTCGACCTTGCCCGCGTCGCCGTAGCCGTCGAATCCGGCGAAGCCGCTGAGGCGATCGCCTGGCACGAGAAGGTCACCGAACGGGCCGGCTGGCGGTGGCTACCGGCCGAACACCGCGCCGCGCATCTGCTCAACGTCGCACGTGCCTTCCTGCACGCCGATGATGCGATCAACGCCGCCCGGATGCTGATCGAGGTCGAGCGCGCCGCGCCGGCCGAGGTCCTGCACCGGCCCGCCGCCCGGGACGTCCTCGCCGAGGTAGCCCGGGACCCGCGCGCCCCGACCATGATCACGCGGCTCGCCGTCACCCACGGGGTGGGTTGACCGGGTGAGGTCGCATTCCTGTCCCGGGCCCAGATCCGCAACCGGCTGACCCTTGCCGCCCGAACGGCCCTCCGTCAGCAGGGGCCCGGATCCGAGGACCGCGGCTGTCGGTGACCTCCGTCGAACCGGCGGCTGTCCCGCCGAAAAGCCCGTGACCGAGCGGGCGGCGCCCAGTACGGTGGCCCGGGCCGCGACGGGAGGACAGGGATGCTGGACGGGACGCGACGGCACGGGCAGGTGCTGGTCTTCGACGCCGACGACACGCTCTGGGAGAACAACGTCGTCTTCGAGCGGGTCATCGACGACTTCCTCGACTGGATGGACCACCCGACGTTGGACCGTACGCAGATCCGGGGCATCCTCGACGACATCGAGCGCGCCAACTCGGTCGTGCACGGCTACGGGAGCAAGGTGTTCCTGCGCAGCCTGGGGGAGTGCTTCGAGCGCCTGCGGGAGCGGCCGGCCACCGAGGCCGAGCGGCGGGAGATCCAGGAGTTGGCCGTCGCCCTGATCGAACACCGGGTGGAGCTGATGCCGGGGGTCGCCGAGGCGCTGGACGAGCTGGCCGGCCGGCACGAGCTGTTGCTGCTCACCAAGGGCGAGCGGGAGGAGCAGCAGCGCAAGCTCGACGCGGCCGACCTGCTGCACCACTTCCGGGCCGCGCACATCGTGCCGGAGAAGAACGCGGACACCTACCGGTGGCTGGCGAAGGAGCACGACTTCGACCCGGCCCGGGCCTGGATGATCGGCAACTCCCCGAAGTCGGACATCGCGCCGGCCCGGGCGGCCGGCCTGAACGCGGTGTACATCCCCAACCAGCACACGTGGGTGCTGGAGCACGACGAGCTGGACCCGACGGACGCGGGGGTGCTGCAGCTCGCCGCCTTCCCGGAGCTGCTTGACCACTTCTGAGCGATAGCCTCCCGGCGTGCCGTTGACCTTCCCCTCCCACCCGGCAGCCGTCCTACCGCTGAAGCTCTGGCGTCCACGCTGGTTCGACGGTGTCGCGTTGGTCACCGGAGCCGTGTCACCGGATGTGGCGTACCTGTTCGTCGGGACGCCGTGGGAGCTGCCACGGACGCACACGCTCGCCGGGTTGCTCTGGTGGTGCCTGCCGGTGGCGCTCGCGTACGCCTGGTTGGCCCGCCGTGTCGTCGCGGCGGTCGTTCCGCATCTGCCGGGCGGTCGCGTGTTCCGCTGGCGTGACTACGCGGTGCTCGGCACCCACCGGCACCCGCTGGCCGTCACCGCCGCGTCGGCGCTGCTGGGTGCCGCCAGCCACATCGGGTGGGATCTGGTGACGCACACCGACTGGCTGCGGACGTTCGGCGTCGACTGGTACGCCGCCACCGGTCTGCACTGGTGGACGGTCTCGGATCCCGCCAGCACCCTCCTCGGCGCGGTGGTCGCCGTGTGGTTCGCCGGGCGGGTCGCCCGGCGTCGTGACATCCTGCCCGGGGACGAGCGGACGGATCCGGCCCGATCGGCGGCGTTCCTGCCGGTGGCGACCGTGACCCTCGCCGCCGGGGTGGGGCTGGTCGCGGTGCTGCCGGCGGCGGACCAGGTCGCGCCGACCGGCGTACGCCTGCTGCACGTGCTGGCGTGCGCCCTGATCGCCGGCGCGTTCGCGGCCGCCCTGATCGGGGGTGGGCGTAGTCCTCGCTTCGAGGGGAAACAGCGTTGAGCCCGGGCGTCGTGTTACGCCGACATGCCGCTTTTGCAGGTTGACATCAATCACGCTCTCGCGGGCGTCGCACACCTTGTCCGAGCTGGAGAGACGCTCCTAACCTGAGCCGGCGCCCACGGCTCTTCGGGGTGAGTCGGGGGCGCGCCGAGTCCGGTAGTTGGGCACCGTGGAGCTGAGTGCAGGCGGGCCGGCTCGCTGTGGTGGCCCTGCGTGGGCGGCGTGCCCCGCCCGCGGGTCCACCATGGCGATGTCCGCTACCACGCCGGACGGCTGGGGTCAGGACCGGGGAGTTGCGGACCCGGTCCTGACCCATCCCTTTCGCCGCAGAGCATCACGATGGCGTACCGGTCGGAAATGTCATGGTTTTCGGGGCAGCGGACGTCCGCGTCGCCTGCCAGGATCGTCGGCATGAAACGGCGTACCCTCATCCTCGGCGCGGCGGCCGGTGTGGCCGCGCCCGTCGTCGCCGGAGCCGCCCCCGCCGCTGCGGTCGTGACCGATCCCGACGCGGGCGGCACCGTGCCCACCGGCCCTCTTCCGCGGCGCTACCTGGGCAAGACCAAGGCTGACAAGCTCACCACCCTGCCCGCCGACACCCGGCAGGTCATCCTGGTCACCGCCACCGGCTACGGCACCTCCTACGCGACGCTGGAGAGCTTCGCCCTCTCCGGCCGGCGCTGGCGGCCCGTCTCGGCGCCGCTGCCGGCGCGGATCGGCTCAAAGGGCTTCAGCGACAACCACGTCGAGGGTGGGTCCACCACGCCGACCGGCGCGTACGCGATCGGCCCGACGATGTACGGCATCGCCCCCAGCCCGGGCGTCCGCTACCCCTACCACCGGCTGGTGACCAACGACTGGTGGAACGGAAACCCGGAGTCGGCGGCGTACAACACGTTCCAGCACACCAGCACGAATCCGGGCGGGTGGAGCGAGGCGCTGTGGACGGTGAAGCCCGCGTACACGCATTTCGCGGTGATCACCTACAACATGCCGCCGTCGGTGCCGAAGCCCGTTCCGTACGCCGGCAGCGCCATCTTCCTGCACGAGTTCAGCACCGCCGGGGGCAACGCGACCGCCGGCTGCGTCGGCCTGTCCCACGACCACCTGGTCGGAGTGCTGCGGTGGCTGGACCCCCGGGCGAACCCGCGCATCGTCATGTGCCCGGTCCAGAACCTGTCCCGGTACTGAAGGAGTGCTCCCCTGGAAGGACATCGGAGTTCACGTGAAGCGGTGGCCGCGGAGCCGAAATGGCCATGACGTCCGGGAACTCCGGGTGCCGGCACTTCTTGCCGTCATACCTGTGTTGGCGATGCTCTTCCTGCTGGCCGTCTCGTCGGTGGTGAGCACCTTCCAGTTCCGCGACGGCATGTACCGCGACGGCCAGGTCGTCACTGTCCGCGCGCTGGACGTCGTGCGGGGCCGGCCAGGCGAGGCGAAGGTCGACTACGTCGTCGATGCCAAGCGCTACGAAGCGTGGGTCTCCTGTGGCACCTCCTGTCCGAGGGAGGGCGACCGATTGGAGATCGAGTATTCGGCCAGCAACCCGAACAGGGTGGTGCGGAACAGGGCGGGTCCGTACTCGCGACTGGCCGTCGGCGCCCTGGTCGGCCTCCCGGTCGGGATCGCTGTCTCGGTGGTTGTGCTGCGTCGGGACCTGGACGTTCTGCGGCGACGTTGGGCGCATCGCGCATTCTTTGCGCGGCGATGACGGTGCGGGCGTGGATCATCGAGGATGGCCTGCTTCTCGGCGGGGATGGCGGGGCGACGGTCTGTGTCGTGCCATTGATCGCGATGGTCGCCGAGCGCAGCGGGCCGCGGCTGCTTGATGACGTTGCGGATCGCCAGCTGAGTCGGCAACCGAGACCTCGCCACCGCTCCCTGCAAGGATGGTGGCCATGGCGAGCTTCCACGCGCGGTACGTGTCCGGTGATCCCGACGACGTGTGGCGCGACCTGCGTGGTCTTGGCCTACGGGTCTTCGACGCCCCATACCGCGAGGACGCCGAGGCGGTGGCGCGCGAGTTCGCCGACCGTGCCCGCAGGAACGTCGAGACGCTCGTTGAGCGGCTGCAGGCGCGGGGCTTCCGTGCGGAGGAGAACGACGACGAGGGGACGCCGCGTCGCGCCCACGTTCCCCCGTCGCCGGGCGCGCCCGCGCTGGCCGACTGGCTGGAGGTGATGTTCGCGCCGTTCCCGATGACGATCAGCGCGTGGATCCGGCAGGTGGGCGATGTGTGGCTCGTCGGGGAATTGCCGGGTTGGCCGGCCAGCGTGCTCGCGGACCCGTTGGTGGTGCAGCTCGAGTGGGCCGAGCGGGGCGGCTCGCGCTCCTACTACGAGGCCGAGCACGCCGCGTACCTCAGGGACACCGCGCGCCGGGACGCCGGCATCCCGTTCCAGCTCGACTACGCGCCCGACGAGCTCCACAAGGCGAACATCAGCGGCGACGCGCCCTACGGCATCGACCTGCCCGGCCCCGGAATCGACGGGAAGGTGGGGCCCGCGATCTGGTTCGTCGACGATCTCAACACTGCGTTCGCGGCCGGCGGCTTTCCCGGTGCGCTGTGGGACGAGGGCTACCAGGAGCCGCCCGCCGGATTGCGTGAGTCGCTCGCCGCGGGGCTGCTGCGGCTCTGAGGCCGCCGGACGGCTGGCCGGTCAGACCCGGTTGACTCATTCGGTTCGTGCGTGAAAACAGCCCCACCTGCAGGCATCACCGCAGGTGAAGCGGCGCAGGCCGCACGAGCGCGGCACCGTGAGCCAACTCAGGTGGTGTACCGGGACGAGCCGGCGGGCTGCCGGCGCTGGTCAGTGACGACGCGGCCGAACTCGCCGCGACAACCGTCGGCCGGCCCGTTCGACGGGTCGCGGCGTGACGCTGCCCCACGTGTGTTGACAGGCTCGACAACGACGGGGACCGGCGAGGCGACCAGGACTCGCCGTGGCTGGCGTACCCCTTGATCCGCGGCGCTGCTCGGGCTGCCGGCGGCGTCAGGTGTTCGCGCCGCGCACGATGGCCACGGCCACCCGGCAGAACTCCTCCATGTCCGGGTTGAAGCCCGCTGCGATGTCGGGGTGCAGGCCGGAGCGGGTCTCGTCCAGCAGGCGCTGGCAGACCTGCTCGACCGGCTCGCCGGCGTAGCTGGCCCGAACCCGTTCGGTGGCGGCCTTGAGCGCCGATGTCAGCTGCTCCTCCAGCGGGCCGCGCAGCTTCTCCTGCACGGGATCACGGGGGTCCAGCGTGACGTGTGGCTCCGACATCGGCGCTCCCTTCCTCGGCGACCGCGGTACCCCACCGCGGCCGTCGGTCAAACCGCGGCCGGTACGGCGGCCACCCGTACCTGGTACGAGAAGTCCTCCGCCGGTTCCTCCCGGTAGGACAACTTCCGGATCTGCCGGTCGTCGTCGTACAGGGCGACGTCCACCAGGACGCCGAGGTGGGCCAGGCCGATGCTGCTCACCCGCTTCTTGTCCTGGAGCACCGCGCAGACCCCGCCGAGCAGTGTGCTCGCGTCGGAGGTGCGGTGCCCCGGCGGGCAGCGCAGCACGAGGTCCACCTCGACCGGCCCGGACAGCGGGGTCCAGCCGGTCTGCTGGGCCGCCGCGCAGGCCGCCTGAAGGAGGGCGCGGACCCTCGTCGCCTGCCGGTGCCCGGCGGCGAAGATGGACAGCGCCTCGGTCTTGACCGGTGGCAGGCCGCTCACCTCGAACGTCAGGGCGAGAGCGCGGGTGTCCTGCACGACGGCACCTCCTCGTTGGGGACGATCCTGCCCAACCGGAGCGGCAGCGGTGGGAGTTCCCGCGAGAACCAACCGATCGGGCGGGCCGGGGTCGGCCGAGGCGTGTCGACGTCGGTGGCGAACGCGCAGGTAAACGCTAGTCCACCTGGTGGGCGCCGGGTAACCGTCCGCTCACTCGGTGGGACGCGGCGGGAAGGCGCAGAACTCGTTGCCCTCCGGGTCGGCCAGCACCCACCACCGGGTCTGCTCGGTCGGCTCGTGCAGCAGCGTCGCGCCGGCCCGGATCAGCGCGGTCGGCTCCGGGTCGACCAGGTCGACGTCCCAGTGCATCCGGTTCTTGACGGTCTTGCGCTCCGGCACCGGGGTGAAGATCCATTCGTCCCACGGGAAGCCGGTCGCGCCGATCAGCGAGGCAGCGTCCCAGCCGGTCATCTCCACCTCGCCGCCGAGCACCCCGGCCCACCAACCGGCCAGTCGCTCCGGTTGGGCACAGTCCACCACCAGTTCGATCGGCCCAGGCCGGGTGTCCGGTCGGGCGGCGAAGACGCAGAACTCGTTGCCGTCCGGGTCGGCGAGCACCCACCACTCGATCTCCGCGTCCGGCTCGCGGACCAGTCGCGCGCCGGTCGCCAGCAGCGGCGCCGGGTCCCCGCCGGCCAGCCGCAGATCCAGGTGTACGCGGGTCTTGCCGGTACGCGGCTCGGGCACCCGGTTGACCCAGATCGACTCGGCGCCGGAGCCGGCCTTCCGGGGGTCGACCCGGGTGTCACCGCCCCCGACGTCCACCACCTCCCCGTCGAGCACCCGCCCCCAGAACCCGCCCAGGGCCTGGGCGTCAGCGGCATCCAGACAGAGATCCTTGAACCGAGCGATCATGGCCCCCATCATGCCCCGCCCCCGCCCATCCCACCGCCCCGAGCACACCCCTCCGGCCCGCCCGCACCCCCGGCCCGCCCGCACCCGCCCCGCCGCCGCCGGGCCCCCGCCCGCCCCGCGCCTCCGCACGCTCGGCGAGGCCGCTGGGTCAGCGCTCGCGGGTGCGGATGGCGTGGCGGACCTCGGCCAGGAAGCCGTCGAAGTCGGTCGCGAAGCGCTTCGAGGTCAGGTGGAGGACGATCCAGTCGTCACCGACCAGCCGGTTGAGCCGGCGCCGGTCCCGGTGGAGCTGTTCCGGATCGTGGTGCCAATGCCGTCGTACTCGATCGCGATCTTCCACCGCGGCCAGGCGAGGTCGAGTCGGGCCACGAAGGCGCCGTTACGTTCGACCACGAACTGGGTGACCGGGGCGGGCAGTCCGGCCAGGACGAGCCGGACCCGCAGGCGGGACTCCGGTGGTGACTCCGCACCGCCGTCGGTCAGGTCGGCGACCCGGAGCATCCGCTTCCAGCCGCGCTCCCCGGTGTGTCGGCGCGCCCGCTCGCTCAGCCGCCCGGGGTCGACGAGCCGACGGCGGACGAGGACGTCGACCATCGCGAAGGCGTCCTCGACCCGGAGCCACTGCGCGAGATCCCAGCAGGTGCGTTCCGGTGTGGTGACCGGAATGCCGGCGCGCAGGGCCACGTCGGAGTCGGGGAAACCGGCGGAGTGCACGGCCAGGCCGGCCACCGGACCGAAGCGTCGCGCCGTGGGCACCAGGACGTCGAGTGACTCGTGTGGCTCGACGCGTCCGGCTCCGAACAGTGCCGCGGCACTTCGCCCGGCGATCGCCGCGCCGGGTGGGATCAGCCATCGGGCCGCCGCCGCACAGCGTGCCCGATGCGAGACGACGAGGCGGGCGTCGGCGTAGACGTCCTTGAAGAGCGGCCGCCAGGCGCTGCTGCGGCTCGGCGCGGGTGAGCAGCCCCTGGGACACCACCTGGGAGCCACGAAAGATGCGCCCCTGCAGGCGCGCGGGCCGTCGCGGAGAAACCGGCGTCCATCCACCCTGGACGACACCGACCGCCCCCGTCTGCCCCTGTGGACAACCCCCTCCCGAGCCCCCGCCCCGACCGCCCGGGCAGCAACTTCGGGGAAGCTGCCGCCTCGTCGCGCGTTGAGGGGACATCTTCCCCGAAGTTGCCTGGATCCTGGGCGCAGGCGGGGTGGGTCAGTGGCGGGCGCGCTTCAGTTCGTGGAAGGTCGGCAGGCGCATCAGGGGGACGGTGCAGTCCCAGATGGTCAGGGCGTCGTCGGTGGCGGGCACCTCGGTGAGGATCGGGCCGTGCAGGCCCCGGTCGGCGCCGGGGACCATCAGCACCGGCGAGCCGATGTCCCGGCCGGCCGAGGCGTACGCGAGGGCGTGCGACTCGCGTACCGCCTGGTCCCAGCGCTCGTCGTCGAGGGCCGGCGCCGCCTCGCCCAGTCCGGCCGCGTCGACGGCCGCGTCCACGAGCTTCGGGCCCGGCGGGCTGCCGGCGTCGTGTGTGCGGGCGCCGAGTTCGGTGTAGAAGTGGCCGGCGTCGTCGTGCCGGCCCTCCGCGCGCAGCGCCTCGACCAGGCGCAGGGCCCGACTGGAGGCCTCCATCGCCTCGGCGTACTGCGGCGGGACCCGGCCCTCGTTGAGGATGGCCAGGCTGAACGCCCGCCACTCGATGCGCAGGGTGCGGACGTCGGCGACGGCCACCAGCCAGCGTGACGTGCGCCAGGTCCAGGGGCAGGCCGGGTCGAAGAAGAAGGTGACGTCCATCGGCCGAGCGTACGGGCCCGCGCGGGGGTGCGCAGGGCGGTGAGCTGGGTCACACGTGGCCACGGTCGGTCCGGTCGCGGTCGCGGCAGGTTTCGGAACTTCGCAGGTCGGGCAGTGTTGGGGCCACGAAACGCCCGGGGCGCGGCCGGACTGCCAGGCTGGCGCCCCGTCCGTCTCGCCGTGCGCCGGGGCACGGGAGCCTTCCCCCGGCTTTGGCCGAGAAGGAGGGGAGGAGTGCCTGATGAGCGACTCTGACCAGGCCCGACGACGGCGACCGCGGGCCCGCGCGGTGGCGGCGGCCGCCGCGCTGGCGTTGGTGGCGCCGCTGGCCGCGTGCGGGACCGGGGGAGACGAGGGCACGCCCACGATCAACCTGTACTACCCGCCGGAACAGAACCTGCAGAAGGTCGTGGACGACTGCAACGCGGCGGCGGATGGGCGCTACCGGATCGTCTACCGGGTGCTGCCCCGGCAGGCCGACGAGCAGCGGGTGCAGATGGTCCGCCGGCTGGCCGCCGAGGACACCGGCATGGACGTGCTCGGCCTCGACGTCACCTGGACGCAGGAGTTCGCCAGCGCCGACTGGATCCTGGAGTGGACCGGCGAGGACCGGGCCGAGGTCGAGCAGGGCACCCTGGCGGGCCCGCTGGACACGGCCCGTTACGAGGGCCGGCTGTACGCGGCGCCGAAGAACACCAACGTGCAGCTGCTCTGGTACCGCAAGGACCTGGTGCCCGAGCCGCCGACGACGTGGGACCAGATGATCTCGACGGCCCAGGAGCTGAAGCAGCAGGGCAAGCCCTACCAGGTGCTGACCATGGGCGCGCAGTACGAGGGCCTGGTCGTCCTCTACAACACGCTCGCCGAGAGCGCCGGCGGACAGATCCTCAACGACGACGGCACCGAGGCGGTGATGGACGAGGGGACGGTGCGAGCCCTCGACCAGCTCCAGCGGTTCGCCACGTCGGGCGTGGCGTCGCCGTCGTTCAGCAACGCCACCGAGGACCCGGTACGGCTGGAGTTCCAGTCGGGTGCGGGCGCGTTCCAGGTGAACTGGCCGTTCGTCTACCCGGCGATGCAGGAGGCGAACCCGGACCTGGCCAAGCAGGTCGGCTGGGCGCGGGTGCCCGGCGTCGAGGAGGGCACTCCGAGCAAGGTCACGATCGGCGGCGTGAACATGGCCGTCAGCGCCTACTCGGAGCACCCGGAGGAGTCGTTCGACGCCGCCAGGTGCATCCGCAACGAGCAGAACCAGAAGTTCTCCGCGATCAACGACGGCGTCCCGCCGACGATCGAGAGCATCTACGACGACCCGGAGATGACCGAGGCGTACCCGATGAAGGAGACGATCCTCGAGGAGCTGAAGGAGCCGGCGGTGCGGCCGCTGACCCCGGCGTACCAGAGCATCTCCACGGTCATGTCGGCGATCCTCTCGCCGCCGTCGGCGATCCGTCCCGAGCAGACGGCGAACGAGCTGCGCGACGCCATCTCGGACGCGCTCGAGTCGAAGGGGGTCCTGCCGTGAGCAAGGGACACCAGGGCACGGACCGTCGGGAGGTGACGGCATGAGTATCAACGCGACGCCCGCCGGCGCGGACGTCTCCGCCGACGAGACCGCCACCCGCACCGGGCGGCACGCGGCCGTGCCGGCCCAGCGGGCCGGTCGCCGCAAGGCGCCGCTGAGCGAGAACAAGCGCGCCGAGCGCAAGCTCGGCTGGCTGCTCTGCGCGCCCGCCGCGCTGGTCATGGTGCTGGTGACGGCGTACCCGATCCTCTACTCGGTCTGGCTGTCACTGCAGCGCTTCGACCTGCGTTTCCCCGACGAGCGCCAGTTCATCGGGCTGGAGAACTACGTCACCGTGCTGACCAACGAGTTCTGGTGGACGGCGTTCGGCGTGACCATGCTGATCACGGTCGTCACCGTGGCGATCGAGCTGGTGCTCGGCATGGGACTGGCGCTGATCATGCACCGGACGCTGGTGGGCCGGGGCATCGTGCGGACCGCGGCGCTGATCCCGTACGGCATCGTCACGGTCGTCGCCGCCTTCTCCTGGCGGTACGCGTGGACGCCCGGGACCGGCTACCTGGCGAACCTCTTCGAGGGCAGCGCGCCACTGACCGAGCGGGCCAGCTCGCTGGCGATCATCATGCTCGCCGAGATCTGGAAGACCACCCCGTTCATGGCGCTGCTGCTGATGGCCGGCCTGGCTCTGGTGCCGGACGACCTGCTCAAGGCGGCCTCCACCGACGGGGCGACGGCCTGGCAGCGGTTCACCAAGGTGATGCTGCCGGTGATGAAGCCGGCGATCCTGGTCGCCCTGCTGTTCCGCACGCTGGACGCGTTCCGGGTCTTCGACAACATCTACGTGTTGACGGCCGGGGCGAACGACACCTCGTCGGTGTCGATGATCACCTACAACAACCTGATCCGCGGCCTGAACCTCGGCATCGGGTCGACGATGTCGGTGCTGATCTTCATCACCGTGGCGATCATCGCGTTCATCTTCGTGAAGCTGTTCGGTACCGCTGCCCCCGGCAGCGACGACGGGGAGAGGCGCTGAGATGGCGGACACCACCACCAAGGCAAAGCTGCGCTGGGGACTGCTCGACGTCATCGTGGTCGTCTTCGCGCTGATCCCGGTGCTGTGGATCGCGTCGTTGTCGTTCAAGACGCCGGCGACGTTGACCGACGGCAAGTTCATCCCGCGCGAGTGGACGTTGGACAACTACCGGAGCATCTTCGCCACCGACCAGTTCGTGCGGGCCCTGGTCAACTCGATCGGCATCGCGTTGATCGCCACGCTCATCGCGGTGGTGCTCGGCGCGATGGCCGCGTACGCGATCTCCCGGCTGGACTTCCCCGGCAAGCGGCTGCTCGTCGGTGTCTCGCTGCTGATCGCGATGTTCCCGCAGGTGTCGCTGGTGTCGCCGTTGTTCGAGATCGAGCGGCAGCTCGGCCTGTTCGACACCTGGCCCGGCCTGATCCTGCCGTACATCACGTTCGCGCTGCCGCTGGCGATCTACACGTTGTCGGCGTTCTTCAAGCAGATCCCGTGGGATCTGGAGAAGGCGGCGAAGATGGACGGCGCCACCCAGGGGCAGGCGTTCCGGCGGGTCATCGCACCGCTGGCCGCGCCCGGGCTGTTCACCACGGCGATCCTGGTCTTCATCTTCTGCTGGAACGACTTCCTGTTCGCCATCACGCTGACCTCCACCGAACGCGCCCGTACGGTGCCGGTCGCCCTGTCGTTCTTCACCGGCGAGTCGCAGTTCGAGGACCCCACCGGGGCGATCTGCGCCGCCGCCGTGGTGATCACCGTTCCGATCATCCTGTTCGTGCTCTTCTTCCAGCGCCGCATCGTCTCCGGCCTGACCTCCGGCGCAGTCAAGGGATAGGTGGTAGTCGTGGCTGACATCGTGCTCGACAAGGTGAGCAAGAAGTTCCCGGACGGCACCGTCGCGGTGCGCGACGTCGACCTGGAGATCGCCGACGGCGAGTTCGTCATCCTGGTCGGACCGTCCGGCTGCGGGAAGTCCACCACCCTGAACATGATCGCGGGCCTGGAGGACATCAGCTCCGGTGAGCTGCGCATCGGCGGGGAACGCGTCAACGACAAGGCCCCCCGGGACCGGGACATCGCGATGGTGTTCCAGTCGTACGCCCTCTACCCGAACATGACCGTCCGGGAGAACATGGCGTTCCCGCTGCGGTTGGCGAAGCTGGACAAGGAGACGATCACGCAGAAGGTCGATGAGGCGGCGAAGGTGCTGGAGCTGACCCCGCTGCTGGACCGCAAGCCGGCCAACCTCTCCGGCGGCCAGCGGCAGCGGGTGGCGATGGGACGGGCGATCGTCCGCCAGCCCAAGGCGTTCCTCATGGACGAGCCGCTGTCCAACCTGGACGCCAAGCTGCGGGTGCAGATGCGCACCGTGGTGTCGCGCCTGCAGAAGCAGCTCGGCACCACCACCGTCTACGTCACCCACGACCAGACCGAGGCGATGACCCTCGGCGACCGCGTGGTGATCATGCGGGGCGGCGCGGTGCAGCAGGTCGGGCCGCCGCAGGAGCTGTACGACCACCCGCGTAACCTGTTCGTCGCCGGGTTCATCGGCTCGCCGGCGATGAACTTCCTGCACGCCGCGGTCGAGGACGGTTCGCTGCGGACGGCGCTGGGTGACGTGTCGATCGGCGACCGGGTCCGCCGGCAGCTCGAGGGCGCCGACGCGCCGCGCGAGCTGATCCTCGGCATCCGCCCTGAGCACTTCGAGGACGCCGAGCTGGTCGACGACGAGACCCGCCGGCGCGGCATGGAGTTCGACGCGCCGGTCGAGATCGTCGAGTCGATGGGTTCGGACAAGTACGTCTACTTCTCCGTCGAGGGGGAGCGGGCCAGCGCCGCCGAGTTGGAGGAGCTGGCCGCCGACGCGGGCGCGGACTTCACCGGTGGCGGCGCCAGCCTGGTCACCCGCCTGTCGGCCGAGTCCGGCGTCCGGGAGGGGGAGAGCCGGCGGGTCTGGTTCAACCTGGAGAAGATCCACCTGTTCGACCCGTCCAACGGCCGCAACCTGACGCTGCACGAGGGCCGGGCCGCCGGAGCGCTGGCCGACTGACCGGGAGCGGTCCCCCGACGGCGTCGGTAGCCAGCAGTTTCGGGGAAGGTGCGCTCTCCTGCCAGCGCAGGCCGCACTTTCCCCGAAACTGCGAGCGGGAACCGTCACCGGGGAACGGTCAGATCGTGATGACCACTTTGGCCCGGGCGTGTTCGCCTTCGAGGTACCGGATGGCCTGCGGCACCTCGTGGAGCGGGTAGGTCCGGTCGATGACCGGGGTGAGGCGGCCGGCCTCGGCGTGGGCGCGGAGCGTGTCGAGGTGTTGCCGGCCGGGCACCGTGCTGGGGGCGACGATGCGGTGCCGGACGAAGGGGGCCAGCAGCCGCCCGCGCGCGAGGAGCCAGACCGGTCCGACGAGACTGCCGCCGCGGTACACACCGCCGCCGGAGAGCACCAACGTCCCGGTCGGGGTGAGCGCCCGCCGGAGCGCGGTGAGTGAGCGGTTGCCGACCAGGTCGAACACCACGTCGTGGCGGCGGTCGGCGCGGGTGAAGTCGGCGCGGGTGTAGTCGACGACGTGGTCGGCGCCGAGGGATCGGACCAGCTCGACGTTGCGGGTGCTGCACACCCCGGTCACGGTCGCGCCGAGGACCTTGGCCAACTGGAGGGCCAGGGTCCCGACGCCGCCGGAGGCGCCGTTGACGAGGACGCGCTGGCCGGGTTCGACCCGCCCGGCGTCGCGCAGCCCCACGAGCGCGGTGACGCCGGCCAGCGGCAGGGCGGCGGCCTGCTGGGGGGTGAGGTTCGCCGGCTTCGGCGCGACCAGGCTCTCGGGTACGCACACGTACTCGGCGAACGCGCCGTTGGCGTCGCCGAGGTCGCCGAAGACGGCGTCGCCGGGGCGCAGGTGGCGGACCTGGGTGCCGACGGCCTCGACCCGGCCGGCGAAGTCGCGGCCACGGATGCGGGCCCGGGGGCGTGACCGGCCGAAGGCCAGTCGTGCCATCCGCGGGTCGCCACGCATGGCATGCCAGTCGTACGCGTTGAGCGCGGCGGCCTCGACCCGGACGAGCACCTCGTCGGCGGCGGGCACCGGCGGGTCGACGTCCGCGAGCTTGAGGGTTTCCGGCGGGCCGTACCGGTCCTGGACGATCGCCTTCATCGCGCGTTCCTTCCCCTGAAGGTGTACGGCGTACACCTGATAGTCATGAACGGTAAGTGTACGCCGTACGCCTGTCAAGGCGGCTATGGTTTCAACGCCGCCGAAAGACGAGGACCGACATGGCTGAGCAGGTAAAAACGCTGCGCCGGGCGCCGCTGAGCAGGGACCGGATCCTGCTCGCCGCCGTGGCGCTCGCCGACCAGGCCGGGATCGAGTCGCTCAGCATGCGCAACCTCGCCCAGGACCTGGGCGTCGTGCCGATGGCCCTCTACAAGCACGTGGCGAACAAGGACGAGCTGCTCGACGGCATGATCGACATGGTCGTCGGCGAGATCGACCCGCTGGTGCCCGACGCCGACTGGAAGGACGCGGTCCGTGGGCGCATCCTCTCGGCGCGGCAGGTGCTGCGCCGGCACCCCTGGGCACCGCTCGCGATCGAGTCGCGGAACATGGCGACGCCGGCCATCCTCGCCTACCTCGACTCGATGGTCGGGAGGTTGCGGGCCGGCGGGTTCTCCGCCGACCTCGCCCACCACGTCATGCACGCGATGGGCAGCCGCATCCTGGGCTTCAGCCAGGAGCTGTTCGACGCGGCCCGGCAGGCCGGCCGGTCCGGCACGGCCGACCCGGAGCCGCCGGCGGCCCTGCCGCCGGAGGTCGCCGCCCGGTTCCCGCACCTCGCGGAGATCGCCGGGGCGGCGTCGCACGACGACGACTCGGTCGTCGGGTCGGGCTGCGACGACCAGTTCGAGTTCGAGTTCGCGCTGGACCTGCTGCTCGACGGCATCGAACGGCTGCACCGGCAGGGCTGGACGTCGTCCCGCGGACCCCGGTGAGACGGCCAGCCCGGCCGGCGTGACAGCGGCACCGCGAACCGCGAGATCAGCGGGTGGGCACCCGCCGCGTCACCGTCGTGCTACGTCGGCGGCTGAGAGCGCGTACGCAAGGGGATCCGGCCCTGCTACCGGGAACGCGGTCTTCACCGTTGTGCTGGCCGCTCCCGTGCTGAGTACTCGTCGGGCCGCGATGGCACCTCGGGCGAACCGATGTCCTTGGTGAGGCAGGTGGTTCCGTCCGCGCTGGCCACCGGCGCCGACCGGTATCCCTCGCGGTGGTAGAGGTCGATGTTCCGCAGGCTCTTCGCGCCGGTGAACAGCACGACCCGGCGGCAACCGGGTTCGGCCGCGGCTTCGGCGGTACGCAGCAGCCACCGGCCCAGCCCCCGGCCGCGCAGGTCGGGCACGGCGGCGAGCCGACCCACGTGCCAGTCGGAGTCGACCCGACGGGCCCGCACCATGCCCAGTAGCCGGCCGTCCAGCCAGACGCCGGTGCTGTGCCAGGCCGCCAGCCACTCGCGCACCTCGTCCGGCGACTCGTGCAGGGCCGGTATGGCCATCGTGTCGTTGGCGACGGCCTCGTCCACCCAGCAGCACCGCTGCAGCACGGTGACCTGGGGCGCGTCGTCGGGGGTCAGCCGCCTCGCGTACGACCCGGGCAGCGGGCCGGGGCGGGCGCCGGCGTGCGCGCGTTCGCGCAGGGGCCGTAGGGCGTGGGCGACCCGGACCAGTTCGTCCAGCAGGCCGACACCGGCCCGGTCGCGGGCGGCGTCGGGCCGCAGCCGCCCGTTCTGTGTGGCGTCGCCGATGCGGATCGCGACCGTGGCGCCCAACGGGACCAGGCGCAGGGTGGTCACCACCTGCTTGGCGTGCTGGACCGACCGGGTGCCCGCCGAGGTGTTGCCGTAGCTGACGAAGCCGATCGGCTTCCACGCCCACTCGCGGCTGAGGTAGTCCAGCGCGTTCTTCAGCGTCGCGGGCATCCCGTAGTTGTACTCCGGAGTGACCGCGATGAACCCGTCCGCCGCGTCGACGATCGCGCTCCACCGACGGGTGTGCTCGTGCTGGTAGACGCCCGACGACGGATGTTCCTCCTCGTCGAGGAACGGCAGGTTCAGATCGCCGAGGGACACCGGTACGAGCTCGACGCCGAGTTCGGCGGCACGTGGGGTGATCGCGTCGATCAGCCACTGTCCGACCGAGGGGCCCAGGGCACCTGGGCGGGAGCTGCAGACCAGGACGAGGACACGGGCTGATTTCGTTAACATGGAAACGAAGTCTAGGTGCTAGATTGATTCCATGTCAACGAAGCCGCCGGCCGGGGCCGTACGCTGGTTGAACCCGGACGAGGAGCGGGCGTGGCGGGCGTTCCTGCGCGTGATGGTCGCCGTCCAGACCGGCACGGCCCGCGACCTGGCCGCGATCGGTCTCTCCGAGCCCGACTACGAGGTGCTCAGCACCCTGTCGGAGCGGCCCGGCCACACCAGCACGCTGGGCGAGCAGGCCGACAAGATGGGCTGGTCCCGCAGCCGACTGTCCCGCCACGCCACCCGGATGGAGGCGCGCGGCCTCCTGCGCCGCGAACCCGACCCGGCCGACGGCAGAGGCTGCTTCCTCGTGCTCACCGCGCAGGGCCTGGACGCGCTCGAAGACGCCGCACCGGCCCACGTCGAGTCGGTGCGACGCCACTTCATCGATCGGCTCGCCCCGGAGGACCTGGTCGCCATCGAACAGGTCGCCCGGAGGCTGGGCGTGACCCAAGCCGGCGACGGCCGGTCGGCCGAGCGGGAAGGCTGAGCTCAGATGCGGTTGTCGAGGACCTCGCGCAGCCTGCGAGCAAAGGCCTCCGGCTGGCCGGCATAGCCGAACTCGCCGTCGAGGAAGCCGCCGTGGTGGCTCGGGAACACGACCGGCTGCTGGCTGAGCAGTTCGGCGGTGGCCACCGCGGTCCGTGCCGTGAGGGTGTCCAGCGTCTCCTCGCCGACGGCGATCACGATGCGGGTCGGCGCCGCGGCGAGCGCGTCGAGGTCGGGGCGGTAACCACTGACCGCCCAGGACCGGTCGGAGAGCAGGGGATCGTCACGGCGGCCGTCGTCCTCGCTCGGCATCCCGAACGCGGCGGGATCGGGCGCGCCCTGAGCGAAGTAGTCGTCGGTGAACTCGCCTCGCCACGAGGTCATGGCGATGAAGGCGGCCATGCCGGCGTTGAATCCCTTCGCCTCGTACGCGTCCCGGATGCCGTCGCTGGCACGCTGGGCTGCCTCGGCGTCCGGGAGCAACCGGATGAGCGGCGGCTCGTGCGCCACCAGGGTGGTCACGTCGTGCGGGTGGGCGGCGACGAGCGCGAGCGCGGTCACCGCGCCGCCGCTGCTGGCGAACATCTCGACCGGGCCGGCACCGAGCGCCTCGATCACGGCGTGCACGTCGCCGGCCTGGACGGCGGGATCATTGTCGATCCGGCCGTCCTTGCGCCGGCTGCGGCCGAGCCCACGCGGGTCGTAGGTCACCACCGTGCGGTCCGGAAAGTGCGATGCCAGGGCGGCGAAGCCGCTGGCGTCCATGGGCTGGCCGATCATGAACAGCGGCGGGCGTCCGTCGGCGGTCGGCAGCGGACCGCGGACGTCGTAGACGAGGTCGACCTCGGGCGTCGCAAGCGTGTGTGTGGTCGTCATGGCAGTGTTGACCGCTCCCGTGGTGAGAACTAATCGGGCCTTTCCGATACCAACGTATGACCGGCCGCGGTGACCTACGACCTGAACAGACGGTCCAGGTGACTGGTGAGAAACGCTACCGCGCGAGGTGCAGTCCATCGGGTAGGCCGCGTCATGGACCGAACGGCCATCTCCGCGCGCCCGCGCAGAAGAATCTAGACTGCGCGCCGTGGCAGACACCATCGACGAGCGCGTTGCCGACGCCTGGGCACGGGTCGAGGCCGTCCTGAGCCATGTCCTGCCGGCATCCCTCGGGCAACTCGCGGCACCGGCCGAAGCGCCGGCGATCGACGCGGTGGAGGCTGCCCTGGCCGTGACGCTGTCGCCGGACTTCCGCGCCAGTCTCCGCATCCACAACGGAACGAGCTGGACGTCCCCCGGCTCGGGTCAGCCCAGTCCGGTACCGCTGGAGCACCTCTACGACACCGGGCAGGTCGTCGAGGCGACCCGGATGTGGCGCGACAACTACGCTCCCGATCCGGTCTTCGACGATCCCCGGGTCTGGGCGTACCTGGCCGACGAGGGGCAGATCTTCCTGAACGGGCCGGTACGGCCGATCGTGGGTTCGTCGGGTGCGGTGATGGTGGGCGACATGAACGGCGACGTGCACTGGCTGCTCGACTTCGACCCGGCACCGGGCGGGACTCCCGGACAGGTGGTTCGCGTCGATGTCGAGTGCTCCTCGTGGGACGTGCTGGCCCCGTCCTGGACGCAGCTGCTCGTTCGCTACGCCGAGGACCTCGAACTGTTGGCGAGCGCTCCTGATCGTTCGACCCTGGTGATCCATCAGGACCTGGGGCCGGCCTGCGAATGGGGGAGCACGGAGACCAACTCGTGGGGGACGCGTCCCGCCTGGCTCCGGGACATTCAGCCCCGGGATCCCTACGCCTAGGACGGGTTCGGGGCCCGACGCAGCCACCGGAGTGCAGCGTCGGCGGTGTCGTCGGGGCTGCGGTTGAAGGCGATGGCCGCGCTGGGAGCGTGTTGCCGAACCAGGTTGACCACCTTCTCGAAGAACTCGAGCAACGGCTCGTGCTTGCGGATGCCGCCCCCGATCACCACACAGGCGTAGTCCGTTCTGGTCAACGCCGCCACGATCGCTGCCTCGGCGTTGTCGTCGAGCGCCACCAGGCACAGGTCCGCCTCGATGCCGTGATCGGCGAAGCGGGCCTGGCCGCGCCTTATCGCCGCCTGGACAGGCGCCGGATCCCATCCCGGGATCCGGGCCGGATCCAGACCCACCACCAGTACCCGCCCCAGTGCCATGCGTCCTCCAGCCGCATCCGCCCCCTCGTCGCCTTACCGGGCCAACATCTGCTCGCGCAGGATGTCCGCGTGCCCGCAGTGCTGGGCGAGCTCCCGCAGCACGTGGAGGTGCACCCAGCGCAGCGGCAGCGGCCCGCGCCGGTTCCCGTGCAGCAGGTCGTCCAGCCCGAGCGGCGACGTCGCGCGGCGGGAGGCCGCGCACGCCTCACGGTACGCCTGCTGGACGCTGGCGATGGTGTCGTCGTCGGCCAGGATGAACGACTCGTCCGGGGTGGCGGGGATCCCGATCTCGGCGCGGGACCGGCAGGTGACGGCCTCGTCGAACCAGACCCTCTCCACGAACGTGGCGTGCTTGACCAGGCCGAGCAGGGTGGTCCGGGAGGGCACCAGGGACCGTCGGGCCTGTTCCTCGGTGATCCCGTCCAGGCAGTCGTGCAGCGCCCGGCGGTGCTCGTCGAGGAACGCCTCGAACTGGGCGCGGAGCGGCTGGCGGGTGACGTCTTCGGTGCGCGTGGCCGGCGGGAACGACATGTCGCGGAGCATCGCAGGCCGCAGCGGCGAGGGCAACGACATCGGTACCCACGGGAGCACTGGGCGTGGGCGCTTCCTGCTCAGGCAGCGGTGGGCCGGGAGAGCCAGCGCAGCGCGTCGGGCAGGAGGACGCCGCCGTGGTTGGGGCTGTGGCCGCCATCGCCGAGCACGAGTCGGAAGTCATAGCCGGCTTCGGCCAGAGCGGCTGCGACGCGCAGGTTGTTGGCGAGCCAGTTCCCGCGGGACTCGTTCCAGTGCAGGTCCCGGTGGCCGGCCTGCATGAAGATCCGGATCGGCTTGTGTGGCACGTTGGGGATCAGGTCAGGGTAGGGGTTTCCCCCGGGCATCTGTACGAAGCTGGACAGGCAGCAGATCACGCGACGGAACCTGTCCGGGCGGAGCCACGCAGCGGTGAATGCGCCGTTGCCGCCACTGCTACCGCCACAAATGCCCCACTGGTCTGGGTCGTCGGTGATTGCGTAGTGCTGCGCGACCTGCGAGATGATCTCGGTCAGCAGAAAGGTGACCAGGCGATCATCGAACGCATCGTATTCGACGTTGCGGTTCTTGGGATGCTCGGTGCCGACACGGATGCCCGGGTCGACGAACAGGCCAATCGTGACCGGAATGTCGCCACGGTGGATGAGATTGTCCAGGACTATCGCGCCCCGGACCTCTCCCTCGGGATCGAGATACCACTGTCCATCCAGGAACACGATCAGCGACGCGGGCCGACGCTATGCGTGGTCATCCGCGACCGGCAACCAGGTTCTGCCTCGGCTCGTCGGTGTGATCCGCGCGCGGGGCAGATGGGTCAGCTCGAACCAGCGCAGCACGGTCGCCTCCCGCTTGAAGGATCCACTCGCGCAGCCACTGCTGCGCGGGCAGCGGGGTGAGCCGGCGGCTGCCTCAGGTGATGACCAGCAGGACAGCGTGGCCATCCCGGGCCGCGGAAGCGTAGAACCGGCGCAGCTCGGCGAAGTGCGGCGCCAGGTAGCCGTCGAACGCCGCCGTACCTTCGGCCCAGATGGCGGGGTAGATGTCGGCGTCCGCCATTGCTTGCGGATCGAAGCGGGTGCGCAGCGTCTCCACGTCCAGCGCGTCGAGTGCCCCGGCGACGACGCGGACGGTGGCCGGGTCGAGCAGCCGGGCCGGGCCGTAGCCACCATCCTGGCCGATCTCCTCACCGCCGAGGAGCGCCGCGCCGGCGCCCGCGCCCGCGCCGGTCTCCCAGGCGCTGCCGGTGAGCAGGTAGTGGAGGCCGTGCCAGGACTTGTCCAGATCCAGCTCCGGCTCGGGCATCTCGGCGTCGTCGTCGTCGAGGTCGCCGTACAGCAGCGTGTCGACCACGGTCGGGTCGGCGCGCACCGCGGCAAGCTCCTCGGCCGGCAACCGGCGCCCGATCAACACCATGCCCACGACAGCGGCTCCTTCGATGGGTAAGCGTCGTCCGCGCCGGCTGACGATTTCCGGCGGCACCGTACCGCACGGCCGGTTCGGGTACGCGGGACGGCGTCCCGGCGAGCCGACGGGCGGGATCCCGGGCTCGCGATGCCGGCGGTACGGTGTCGCCGTGGACGGGGACGCGGATGTCGCTGCCTGAGTCGCCGGCCGGAGCGCGGCGACGGGCGGGAGTCGCCCTGGTACGCCGGCCCGTCGTCGCCCTGTCGCTGGCCGTGCTGACGTTGGGCGGGTGTGCGGGCGACCGTGACGGCGACCTGGTGGCCCGGGACATGGCGGCGGCCGAGGCGGAGCGCCTCGGTGACGACCTCGGTCACCGCAACCGGGTACGGGATGCCGAGTACGTCGCCGCGACCGAGATCCCCCAGGAGGGCACCGGCTCGACCGTCCGGCGCGAGCCGGTGGCCTGGACGGGTCGCACCGCCGGGAGCGAGCAGGCCACCATCGACGTACGGTTCGTCGTGCGGGTGGCCGAGGAGGAGCCGGTGAGCTTCGGCGCCCGGGGCCACTCCGCCGGTCAGGCGACGCGGTGCTACCGCTACGTGCTCCAGCTGTACCGGTACACCTCGTACCACGAGATCGACTGCCCTGCGGTGGCCACACCTCCGGTGCCCACGGCCGCGCCGGTCCCGAGGCTGCCCGAGGACAGCCGCGACCGGCTCGCCGCGGCGCTGCGCACCGCCACGCCCGGCACGCTCGCGGAGGCGGTGCGGGCGGCGTTCCCCGAGGAGCAGGTCACCGTCGACACGGCCACGCACGAGGGCGCCCTGGTCGCCGCGGTGGGGGTGCCCGCCGAGCGTGACTGCCTCCTCCTGGTCCGGATGCCCGACGGGGCGATCGAGTCGCCCGGGTACGACCGCGTCTGGTTGGAGCCGGGGGAGCTGGGGTGCCGGACCGGACTGTACGTCTCGCCGCCGCGCTGACCGGCCGGAGCTGTCGGCTGACCGTTCGTCGGCCGCGTCGCCGGGGGCTGACGGTCGAGGATCAGCCGGACCAGGCGAGGCGCGGTACCCGGCCGAGGAAGTCGGCGTAGCGGCCCAGGGCGCGCTCCACCCGAGCCCGGACCCGCTCGTCCAGGGGCACGAGCGGCCGCACCGTCACGGTCACGCGGGTGGGGTCGAGCGTCCGTTTCCAGGTGCCCACGACCCGGCCGGCACGCACGACCGTCGCCTGGAAGACGCCGTTGCCGCCGGGCACGATGGCGTCGGCGTGCGCGGGGTCGAGCATCAGCGAGCGGTCCCGGTAGCCCAGCAGGTATTCGTCGAAACCGGGCAGCACCAGGACGTCGTCGGTGCGGCGGGGCGCGGTGTCGAGCAGGGCCGGGTCGACCAGGGCGGCCTCGCCGTCGACCTGGACCGGCGCGAGCGTGTCACCGGCGGCGGCGAAGGCCCGGCGGGCGTCGGTGAGGGTCAGCCCCGACCAGCCGGCGAACTCGCGGGCGGTGACCGGCCCGTGGGAGCGCACGTACCGGTGGGCGAGGGTGGTCAGCGCCTCCTCCCGGTCCGGCCGGTGCTGGCCCGGGGCCCACTCGTCGAGCAGCACGAAGGTCTGCTCGTTGCCGACGTTGGGGGCCAGGCAGGTGACTCCCTTGAGGCTCGCGTGCGCCAGCAGGTGGTAGCCGCGCTGCCCGGTGGTGCCGATGCCGGCCGCCTCCAGCGTGGCCAGGCACTGCGCGCGGGTCAGCCGGCCGCCGCCGGCGAGGGCGTCGCCGAGCACGTCCACCGCCCGCTCGGCGTCGAGCTCGGTGAGGCCGAGCTGGGCGCGGCGGGTGGCGTCGGCCCGCTGCCTGCGGAGACCGGTCAGCTCCAGCATCCAGCGGGCGTCCCGGGACGGGACGAGGTGCAGGGTGCCCCGCATCGGCCAGGTGCGCAGCGCCTCCCGGCGCTCCAGCGCGGCCGACACGTCGGCCTGGCTCACTGCCGGTAGCCGCAGCCCGAGCGACCACAGGCCGCTGGCCAGGTCCTGCGCCTGCATCGCGCCGAACCACGTCACCACGTCCGCCACGGTGCCAGTCGCGGCGGTGGGGTGCGGGCGCAGCAGCAGGCTGGCCATCCGCAGCGTGAGCGCCGCCCGGCCGGTCATCTGCACGCCCATCGGCCTCCTCGGTCGGTCGCGGTCAGCCTAGGAGCGACCACCGACAGAGCCGAGGCGCCGGGACGCGAGCGGCGGGGCGCCCGGGCGCCCCCTGACCGCGCTACGCCGGCGCCGTTGCCGGCGAAGCGCGATCCCCCCATGCCGGGTCGACCGTCGCGTGTCCCGCCGCGGCGGTGCGACCAGGATTCCCGCTACCGGGTAGTAACGGCATGAACATCGATGGAACTTGCGGAAATCTTGAGGACCGGTTCAGAGCCGGCGGTGCATGATCAGGAGGTCGACGTACCCCTCGGTGGGGTGCCGGAAGGCCTCCGGCACCCGGCCGACCACCTCGAACCCCAGCGACCGCCACAGCGCCACCGCCCGGGTGTTCGTCGCGACCACCGCGTTGAACTGCATCGCGCGGTAGCCCTCGGCGCGGGCCAGGTCGAGCACGGCCGCGCCGAGCGCCCGGCCGGCTCCGCGGCCGGCGGCGGCGGGGGCGACCATGAAGCTGGCGTTGGCCACGTGGTCGCCCGGCCCGGCCTGGTTGGGGACCAGCTTCGCCGTGCCGAGCACGGTACCGTCGCCGTCGGTCGCGACGAGGACCCGGCCGGGCGGCGGCACCAGCCACCGGCGGCGGGCCTGCGCCTCGTCGAGGTCCCGCGGCCAGGTGTACGTCTCACCGGCGGCGACGATCTCGCGGAGGAACGGCCAGATCGCGGACCAGTCGTCGGGCCGGGCGGCGCGGATCTCCACGGCATGGAGCATGCCATCCGCTTTCGGGGCGGCGGCGTTTGACGTCGCAAGTAACGGGTAGTCGCCGGGGCTGATCCGATTGTTGAGGGAGGAAGACATCCGATGGCTGCCCAGACCAAGGTCGCGGTGATCTACTACAGCGCGACCGGCATCACGTACCAGCTGGCCCAGGCGGTGTGCGAGGCCGCCGGCGAGGCCGGCGCCGAGGTGCGGCTGCGGAAGGTGCGTGAGCTGGCGCCGGACGAGGCGATCCGGTCGAACTCGGGCTGGCAGGCACACCACCTGGAGACCCAGGACGTGCCCGAGGCCCAGCCCGACGACCTGTCCTGGGCCGACGTGGTGATCTTCGGGTCGCCGACCCGGTACGGAATGGTGGCCGCGCAGCTCAAGCAGTTCATCGACACCACCGGTCCGCTGTGGGCGCAGGGCGCGCTGGCCAACAAGGTCTACTCGGCCGTCACCTCGACGGCCACCTCCCACGGCGGCCAGGAGACGACGCTGACCTCGCTCTTCTCGGTCTTCTACCACTGGGGCGGGGTCGTGGTCACCCCCGGTTACACCGATCCGAGCCAGTTCGTCGCCGGCAACCCGTACGGCGCGTCGCACACCAGCAACAACGGCGAGATCGCCCCGGACAGCATCGCGCTGGGCGCGGCGGCGCTCACCGCCCGGCGGGCGGTGGAGATCGGCACGGCGTTGAAGAAGGGCCTGGCCGCATGACGGCCGCGGGACCGGCGGTCGCGGACGGGGGCTCTCGGCCCGTCCTCGACCGCCGGTCGCCGCCACCTGTACCCCGCACCGCCCGGGTCATGCCCGGGCGACGCTCGCGGTGGGCAGCAGCCCGCCCAGCAGTTCGGCGAGGACGTCGACGCCGTCCGGGCTGAGCACCGACTCCGGGTGGAACTGCACCCCGGCCAGGCCCGCGCCGCGGAGCGCGTGCACCGCCCCGTCCGCGCCGTCGCGGGCCACCTCCACCGGGCCGTACGGGGTGTGCAGGCGGTCCGCGTCCGCCCGGGCGGTGTACGTCGAGTAGAACCCGACCCGCCGTCGGGCGCCGAAGAGCGTCACCTCCCGCTGTAACCCCTGGTACGGGGCGTCCCGGCGGTGCAGGGGCAGCCCCAGCAGGCCGCAGAGCAACTGGTGGCCGAGGCAGACCGCGAGGGTCGGCCGGCCGGCGGCGAGCAGCCCGGCCAGCAGGTCACGCAGCGCCGCCATCTTCGGCGCGGCGAGGTCCGTCGGGTCGCCCGGGCCAGGGCCGACCACGACGAGGTCGTACCGGTGCACCGGGCCGGGTGCGTCCCACGGGCGCAGGTCGACGGCGAGGCCGAGCGCGCGCAACTGGTGGGCGAGCATGCCGGTGAAGGTGTCCTCCCCGTCGACGATCACCGCCCGGCGGCCGGCGAGCCCGGGGCGGCCGGGCGAGTCCGCCGGGCGCTGGTCGAGCCAGAACCGGGCCAGCGGCGCGTTGCGGGCCGCGAGCGCGGCGCGTACCTCCGGGTCGTCGGTGAGCCGGCTGACCGACCCGGCGGCCGGCACCGGTGCCTGCGGGCCGAGGCCCAGCGCGGCCAGGACGCCGGCGGCCTTGGCGTGGGTCTCGGCCACCTCGCCCGCCGGGGTCGAGTGGCGGACCAGGGTGGCGCCGACCGGCACCCGCAGCTCACCGGTGGGGGAGATCTCGGCGGTGCGGATCAGGATCGGCGCGTCCAGCGTCTGCCGGCCGGCCTCGTCGCAGCCGAGCAGCGCCAGCACGCCGGCGTAGTAGCGCCGGCCGGTGTGCTCGTGGCGGGCGATGACGCGGCACGCGTTCTCCATCGGGCTGCCGGTCACCGTCGGCGCGAACATCGTCTCCCGCAGCACGTCGCGGACGTCCATCGAGCCACGGCCGGCCAGCAGGTACTCGGTGTGCGCGAGGTGCGACATCTCCTTCAGGTACGGGCCGATCACCTGGCCGCCCCGGTCGGCGACGGTGGCCATCATCTTCAGCTCCTCGTCGAGCACCATGTACAGCTCCTCGACCTCCTTCGGGTCGGCGAGGAAGCGCAGCAGGGCGGCCCGGTCGGCGGCGGCCCCGGTGTGCCGGAAGGTGCCGCTGATCGGGTTCATCATGACCAGCCCGTCGTCGACGCTGACGTGCCGTTCCGGGCTGGCCCCGACCAGCGTGCGGGTGCCGGTGTGCACGACGAAGGTCCAGTACGCGCCGCGTTCGGCCCGCAGCAGCGAGCGCAGCGCCGCCAGCGCCGCCCGCAGCGGCGGGCCCTGCACGGTGGCGTGCAGGGTGCGGTGGACGACGAAGTTGGCGCCCTCGCCGCGGCCGATCTCGTCGGCGAGCACCCGGGCGACCGTGGCGGCGTACTCCTCGTCGGTGACGTCGAAGCGGGCGTCGCGGGTGCGCACCGGGACGTCGGGCAGCGCGGCCAGGGCCGCGGCGAGGTCGACGCGTTCGTGCCGGTCGATGGTCAGGCACTCCAGTGGGGTGCCGTCGTCGCGGCAGGCGAAGCCGCGCTCGGCGATCTGCCGGTACGGCACCAGCGCGAGGGTGCGGGGCCCGGACGCTCCGTCGGGCAGCGGGATGTCGGCGAGCCGTCGCACCGCGTCGACCGGGCCGGTGAACAGGTCCAGGTGGTCGGCGCCCTCGCGGCGGACGAGCGCGAACGGGCCGGGGTCGCCGCCGGCGGCGACGTCGGCGAGCAGCGCGGGAAGGTGGGTCATCGGGTCTCCTCGGTGCCGGTTGCCGCCCGGCGGGGCGCTCCGGTGCCCGGTGTGAGACCGGCGGCCGCCTCGACGGGCGGCCGCGTGGGGAAGCTACGCGCGGGGGATGGCCGCCGGATCGGCGGGCCACCAGCAGGACAGGTGCGCGAGCATGGGGCCAGCCTACGTGGCCGGCGTCGAGGGCGGAAGCGGGTGCGTCGACCGGCGGGCGGGCGGCTGGCCGGATAACGTGACCGGCGATGACCATTCTCGCGCTGGATCTGGGCACGTCCTCGACACGCGGCCTGGTGCTGGACGACGACGCCCGGGCGCTGCCCGGGGCGCTGGCCCGGCGTCGGGTGAGCCTCGCGGTCGGCGAGGACGGCACCGGCACCCTGAACGCCGAACGCTATCTGGCGTGCCTGGTCGAGTGCCTGGACGAGCTGGCGGCCGGTGGGCACCTGGACGGCGTGGAGATGGTGGCGACCTCGGCGCAGTGGCACTCGGTGGTGGCCCTCGACGCCGGTGGCCGGCCGTTCGGGCCCGTGCTCACCTGGCTGGACACCCGGCCCGGGCCGGCCGTCGGCCGGCCCGGGCCGGCCGACGGGCAGGCCTTCCACCAGCGCACCGGCACCTGGTGGCACCGCTGCTACTGGACGATGCGGCTGCCCTGGCTGCGGGACCGGATCGACCGCCCGATCGCGCGCTTCGCCGGGTTGGCCGAGTACGTTCTCCGCGCGCTGCTCGACGCCGCGCCCATGTCGGTGTCCCAGGCCTCCGGCACCGGTCTGCTCGACCTGTGGACGATGGACTGGGACCCGGAGGCGTGCGAGCTGGCCGGCGTCGTCCCCGCCGAGCTGCCCGAGCTGGCGCCGGCGGGCTGGCGCGGGCGGCTGCGTCCGGAGTACGCGCGCCGCTGGCCGCAGCTGGCCGGCGCGTGGTGGGCCGCGCCCGTGGGCGACGGGGCGGCGTCGAACATCGGCTCCGGTTGTGTCGATCCGGGACGGGCGGCGGTGACGGTGGGCACCTCGGCGGCGGTACGCGTGGTGCAGACCGTTCCGGTGGGCGCGCCGCTGCCCCGGCTGGCGCCGCAGCTGTGGCGGTACCGGGTCGACCACGAGCGCGTGGTGACCGGCACCGCGTACTCCTCCGGGGGGAACCTGTTCGCCTGGGCCAACCGGGAGCTGCGCCTGCCCGAGGAACCGGTGTTGGAGGCGGCGCTGGCCGCGGTGCCGGTCGACGGCGGGCCGGCGGCGAACGTGCGCTTCGGCGGGGACCGGCCGCCCGGCGTGGCGCCGGCGGGCACCGGTGAGCTGCGCGGGCTCAGCTTCGGCACGACCGCGGTGGAGATCCTCGCCGGCCTGATGCGGGGTCTGTGCGACCTGGTCGTCGACGACGTGGGCCTACTCGAGTCCGAGGTGGACCGGCGGCTGGAGGTGGTCCTGGGTGGAGGGGCGGTGGCGGCGTCCCGGTGGTGGCGGCAGGCCTTCGCCGCCACGCTGGCGCCGCGGTCCGTGTGGTACCAGCGCAACCCGGAGATCGGTGCGACCGGTGCGGCGCTGGTCGCGCTCGGGCGGATCGCCGACGCGCCACGGCTGGCCGACATCGGCCGGACGGACGACATGGCCTCACCTTCCTGAGTCGCAGCTCGCTCGGCCCGTTGACACGGCTGTCTGGCCTGGTTGGATGGACTCCGCTCCTCGCGTCGGAGGACGCGGGAACAGCGGGAGGCACGTGTGGGGGCAGATCCGGAGCCGGCGCAGAGCGCGGTGCCCAACCACCGCCGCCGCCGGTTCGACGTCCGGGTCGTTCCCCACCGGCGGCCGTCGGCGCTTCGGCTGCGCGACTGGCGCATGCGTACGAAGCTCACCACGGTTCTGGTGATCCCTTCGCTGGCGTTCGTGGTGCTGGCGGCGGTGCAGACGCAGAGTCTGGTCGGGCGGACCACCGAGCTGGGTGACTTCGCCGACCAGGTGGGCGTCGGGCGGCAGATCACCGCCGCGATGCACGAGCTGCAGCAGGAGCGCGACCGCTCGGCCGGTGAGCTGGGTGCCCTGCGGCGGGCGGGTCCGGCCGCCGATCCGAACACGGCGATCCTCGCGCTGCGGGTGTCGCACGAGAGCACCGACCGGGCGATGGCCGAGCTCGCCCGGGCCGCCGAGCCGCTCGCCGAGGCCGACGCGACGTGGCGGCTGGCGTACTCGGAGGTGCAGGAGGCGTACGGGCAGGTCAGCTCCGTGCGGGCGGCGGTGCCGCAGGGCGTGCTGGGCAGCGATACCATCGTCGGGGCGTACAACCGGGTGGTCGAGGCGCTGCTCAACCTGCTCGGCATGCCCAGCCCCGGCGAGGAGCGGCCGGCGCTCAGCGAGGCGGTGGCGCGTTACGTGCAGATCGCCCGCGTCAAGGAGCTGTCCTCGCGGGTCCGGGCCCAGGTGTACGAGGCCGCGCGCGCCGGCGGGTACGGCGTGGAGGACCGGGTCCTGCTGACCGACCTGCGGGCGCAGCAGCTCACCGCGCTGGGCGCGTTCCGGGTCGCGGCCACCACGGAACAGATCCGCCGGTACGACGAGATCTCCGTGGATCCGGCGTTCCTGGCCGCCGCCCGGCTGGAGGAGCAGAGCGTGCCGAGGGACGGCTCCACTCCGCTGGTGCTGCCGGCGGCGCAGTGGTGGTCGGCCAGCGAGCAGCGCCAGGACCTGCTGCGGCAGATCGAGGCGTCGGTGCTGGCGGACGCGGTCCGGCAGGCCGACACGGTGCGCGACGCCCAGTTGCGTACCACGCTGCTGGTCGTCAGCGTCGTCGCGGTGGTGCTGCTCGCGGCCGTACTCATGTCGCTGCTGGTGGGGCGGAGCATCGCCCGGTCGATGCGCCTGCTGCGCAGCCAGGCCCTGCGGATCGCCCAGATCGAGTTGCCGGACGCCCTGGACCGGCTGCGCGCGGTCACCGGCGGCGTCCCGGCCATCGACGTGGCCGCGCCGGTGGTCCGTTCGCTCGACGAGATGGGTGAGCTGGCCGAGGCGTTCGTCGCCGTGCACCGCAGTGCCGTCAGCGTCGCCGTCGAGCAGGCCACGATGCGGCGCAACGTCAACGCCATGTTCGTCAACCTCGCCCGCCGCAGCCAGGTCCTGGTGGAACGGCAGCTGGAGCTGCTCGACGACCTGGAACGCGAGGAGGACGACCCGGAGCAGCTGGAGAACCTGTTCAAGCTGGACCACCTCGCCGCGCGCATGCGACGCAACGACGAGAGCCTGCTGGTGCTGGCCGGCACGGAGTCGACCCGGCGGTGGAACCGGCCGGTGGGGCTGGGCGCGGTGCTGCTCGCCGCGAGCGCCGAGATCGAGCAGTACCAGCGGGTGCGCCACGGCGACATGGTCGACCTGCATGTCGTCGGCCACGCGGTCGGTGAGCTGGTGCACCTGCTCGCGGAGCTGCTGGAGAACGCCACCGCGTTCTCGCGTCCGGACACGTTCGTCGAGGTCACCGGCGTCCAGGAGGCCCGCGGGGCGCTCATCGAGATCACCGACCGGGGTCTGGGCATGAGTCCGACGGCGCTGGCCGAGGCCAACGCGGTGCTCGCCACGCCGCCGGCCGCGGACGTCGCGACCGTGGAGCGCATGGGCCTGTTCGTGGTCAGCCATCTCGCCGCGCGGCTCGGCGTCCAGGTGCGGCTGCAGGCGGCGGCGACCGGTCTGGTGGCCCGCGTCCGCCTGCCCCGCGAGCTGCTGGCGTCCGCGCCTCCGGCGGACGTGGCGCCGGCCGGGCCGGTGAACGGCCGGTACGTCGGGCTGCGGGGGCCGGTGGAGCTGCCGGTGGCGGGTCGGCGTCCGGAGGCCGCGGTGCCGCGGCAGGCGCGCGGGGTGCCGGTGCGGGCCGAGGACGTGCTCACTCCGGCGGCCGGCGCGCCCACCTCGGCCGGTGGCGGTTGGTGGAGCCGGCAGGGTCCGGGCGGAGCCGTTGACGACACGGCCCCGCCGGCGGTCCCGGTGACCGGCGGTACGAACGAGCGCGGCCTGCCCGTGCGGGTGCCGATGGCGCAGCTGGCCGCCGTCACCCAGCCGGCCCGGCCGGAGGCACCCGTGAAGCGGCACGATCCGGACCCGGAGGCGGTCGGCGGCATGCTGTCGCGGCTGTACAGCGGTGTCCGCCAGGCCGAGGCCGAGGACACGACCGAGTTGCCCGTGCCGCCGGCGCGCGGGATCACCGAAGGGGGACAGCAGTGACGACCTTGAGCCAGGAGGCTCGCGACCTGAGCTGGCTGGTCAGCGGTTTCGCGCAGCGGGTACCGGGGGTGGCGCACGCCGTCGTGGTCTCCTCCGACGGGCTGCTGGTGGCGATCTCCGACCACCTGCCCCGCGACCACGCCGACAAGCTCGCGGCCGTCACGTCCGGCCTGATGAGCATCACCGCCGGCGCCGCCCAGATGTTCGACGGGGACGTGGTCAAGCAGACCGTGGTCGAGATGGGGCGCGGCTACTTCCTGGTGATGCAGGTGCGCGACGGCTCCATCCTGGCCACGCTGGCGGCCGCGGACGCCGACATCGGCGTGGTCGGCTACGAGATGGCGCGGCTGGCGAAGCAGGCGGGGGAGATGCTGACCCCGGCGCTGCGCGCGGAGCTGCAGCAGGCGCTGCCCCGCTGACCGTGTCCCGCCCGGCGTCCGGCGCGCCGGGCGGGTGCCGCCGGTCACAGGCCGCCGGCGGCGATGACCTCCCGGTACCAGTGCGCGCTGCGCTTCAGGATCCGCCGCTGGGTGGGGTAGTCGACGTAGACCAGTCCCCAGCGCTGCTCGTAGCCCTCGGCCCACTCGAAGTTGTCCAGCAGTGACCAGACGTGGAAGCTCTCCAGCGGTACGCCGTCGGCCATGGCGCGGTGCGCGGCGGCCAGGTGGTCGCGCAGGAACTGGATCCGCCCGGCGTCGTCGACGGTGCCGTCGGCGGCCAGCGTGTCGGGGGTGGGCAGGCCGTTCTCGGTGACGGTCAGCGGGATCGGGCCGTAGTCGCGGGTGACCCGGGTGAGGATGTCGTACATGCCGTCGGGGTGGATCTGCTGCCACTCCGCCTCGGAGGTGGGCCAGCGGCGGACGGTGCCGCCCTCGGCGGTCACGTAGATCGGTGTGTAGTACTGGACGGCCACCAGGTCGACCGGTGCGGCGATGACGGCGAGGTCGCCGTCGCGGATCCCGCGGACCATGCGGCTGTCCGGGCCGAGGTCGGCCAGCACGTCCTCGGGGTAGCGGCCGGTGAGCGCGGAGTCGAGGTAGAGCCGGTTCTCGTAGCCGTCGTACAGGCGGGTGGCCTCGGCCGCGCCCGGGGAGGAGTCGGCCGGGTAGCAGGGGTGCAGGTTGAACGCCGGGCCGATCCGGCCGGCGCCGCCGGCCGCCCGCAGCGCGCGTACGGCGAGGCCGTGGGCGAGCTGCAGGTGGTGGGCGACCAGGTACGCGGCCTGCGGGTCGCGGTGCCCGGGTGCGTGGTGGCCCTGCAGGTAGCCGTTCTGCACGACGGTCTTCGGCTCGTTGATGGTGAGCCAGACCGGCACCCGGTCGCCGAGGGCCTGGAAGACGTGGTCGGCGTAGTCGGCGAAGCGGTAGGCGATCTCCCGGGACTCCCAGCCGCCGCGGTCCTGCAGGGCCTGGGGCAGATCCCAGTGGAACAGGGTCGCCATCGGCGCGATGCCCCGTTCGTGGAGCCCGTCGATGAGTCGCCGGTAGAAGTCCAGTCCGCGCTGGTTGGGCGCGCCGGTGCCGTCGGCCTGGATGCGGGGCCAGGAGATGGAGAACCGGTAGCTGCGCAGGCCCAGGTCCCGCATGAGGTCCAGGTCCTCGACGTACCGGTGGTAGTGGTCGGCGGCGACGTCGCCGGTGTCGCCGTTGCGGACGCGGCCCGGGGTGCGGCTGAACGTGTCCCAGACGGACTCACCCCGGCCGTCCTCCTTGGCGGCGCCCTCGATCTGGTAGGCGGAGGTGGCGGCGCCCCAGCCGAAGCCGGGCGGGAAGCGCACGGCGCCATCGGGTGCCGGCTGGCTCTCCGGGTCGCGCGGCTCGTCGTCGCGGGAGTCGTCGCAGCCGGCCAGCGAGGTGCCGGCGACGGCCGTGGCGGCGAGCCCGGCGCTGGTGGCGGCCGTGGCGGTGGCCGAGAGCGCGGCGCGCCGCAGCAGTCGCCGCCGGGTGAGTATCGACATCGAGGGTCTCCTCTAGCTGGGCCTGAACCGCCACCGGGAGCGCTCCCACGATTGGGTAGGGTTCGCCTCCGGCTCTCCCGGTGGGAGTCCGGGGGCGAGGGAATTCTAGGAAACGGTGGGGGACGGCGTGCGTTCGCCTCTTCTCCCACCGTGAACGGGGGTTTAGTGTGGGGACGGGGGAGGGCAACCCCCGTCCCCACCGGTGCTGTACACGCACGTTCGGAATTGGCGTCCAGTCGTGCGTGTCGCGCGGGAGCCGGGCCACGCGAGTGGCTTGAGGATCCACCTCCCTCCGCTGTGGTGGGATGATGGCTGGCGGCGGCGTCCGGGCTGGCCCGCCGTCAGCCCCTCCGGGTCTTCCCGGTACCGGCCGGGGCCGGTACCGGGCGATCTTCCTGGTGGAACTCCGTCGATGGAAGCGCTCCCATCGGCGATGGTGCGACTGTAACGCCCGTCACCGCTTTGTGAAAGCCCCAAAACGAGATCGAAACATCGACCTGCTGCAACGTGCCTGCGGTTCTTGTGGGAGCGCTTCCATTGATGGCACACTGACCGCCGAGCCACCGTCACGCGTGGGTCGCCGAGGGCAGCCGGTTCCGCCGGCACGGCACCCGAGGTGAGCCGGCGTCCCCACCGCCGCGCCACCGCCCCGGCCCCGCCGGGGAGACCCTCATCCCGGGCGCCTCGCCCACCGGTACGACACCGGCCAGGCGCCCCGCCGGGGCATCGACCCGTCCCGGCCCGGTCCGAGGAGACACCGCGCACATGAGACATCTGGCCAGACGTCGCCGGTTGGCGATCGTCGCCGTAACCGCGTTGGCGATCGGCGGGGTGACCCTGCCCGCCGGCGTCGCGCAGGCCGCACCGGCCTGCGACGTGGTCTACGCGACCAACGACTGGAACACCGGCTTCACCGCGAACGTCACGATCAACAACCTCGGCGACCCGATCAACGGCTGGACGCTGCGGTTCGCCTTCCCCGGCGACCAGCAGATCACCCAGGGCTGGTCGGCGAGATGGAGCCAGACCGGAAACCAGGTCACCGCCACCAACGAGTCGTGGAACGGCGCCATCGGCACCGGCGGCTCGACGAACATCGGCTTCAACGCCTCCTACAGCGGCACCAACGCCAAGCCGACCTCCTTCTCGGTCAACGGGGTCACCTGCGGCGGCACGGCGCAGCAGCCGCCCACGGTCACGCTGAGCGTGCCGGACGGGCCGTTCGAGGCCCCCGCCGACGTGCCGCTGACCGCCACCGCCAGCGACCCGGACGGGACGATCAGCAAGGTCGAGTTCTACCGCAACGGCCTGCTGGTCAACACCGACACCACCGCCCCGTACGCGTACACGCTCGAGGACCTGCCGGCCGGTGACTACACCGTGCAGGCCAGGGCGTACGACAACGCGAACCTGAGCGCGGTCGCCGAGCAGGCGTTCACCGTCACCCCCGCCTCCGGACCGCAACTGGTCGCCACGCCGTCCGCGGTGAGCGTCAACGAGGGCGGCAGCTCGACGGTCAACCTCAAGCTGAGCCGGGCGCCCTCGGCCAACGTCGCGGTCTCCCTGGCCCGCACCGGCGACGCCGACATCACCGTCGCGCCGACGTCGGTGACGCTCACGCCCAGCAACTGGAGCACCGGCGTCAACGTCACCGTCTCGGCCGCCGAGGACAGCGACACCGTCGGCGGCACGGCGACCATCACCGCGTCCGCCAGCGGGTACGCGCCGCTGGCGATCACCGCCACCGAGATCGACAACGACGTGCCCGGCGGCGACAGCGAGTACGTCGAGCGCTTCCTCGCCCAGTACGGCAAGATCAAGAACTCGGGGTACTTCAGCCCCGAGGGCGTGCCGTACCACTCGATCGAGACGCTGATCGTCGAGGCGCCCGACCACGGACACGAGACCACCTCCGAGGCGTTCAGCTTCTGGCTGTGGCTGGAGGCCTACTACGGCCGGGTGACCCAGAACTGGGCGCCGTTCAACAACGCCTGGACGGTGATGGAGAAGTACATCATCCCGTCGCAGTCCGACCAGCCCACCGCGGGCGCGGCCGGCACCCCGCAGTACGCCGCCGAGCACGACCTGCCCAGCCAGTACCCGTCCCAGCTGGAGCCGAACGTGCCGGTGGGCCAGGACCCGCTGCGCAGCGAGCTGCAGTCCACCTACGGCAACGGCCAGATCTACGGCATGCACTGGCTGCTCGACGTGGACAACGTCTACGGCTACGGCCGCTGCGGCGACGGCACCACCCGGCCGGCGTACATCAACACCTTCCAGCGCGGCACCCAGGAGTCGGTCTGGGAGACCGTCCCGCAGCCGTCCTGCGACACCTTCCGCCACGGCGGCCCGAACGGCTACCTGGACCTGTTCATCAAGGAGGCCAACGCACCGGCCAAGCAGTGGAAGTTCACCAACGCCCCGGACGCCGACGCCCGGGCCGTGCAGGCCGCGTACTGGGCCCTGACCTGGGCCAAGGAGCAGAACAAGGCGGCCGACGTGTCGGCCACCGTGGCCAAGGCCGCGAAGATGGGTGACTACCTGCGCTACGCCCTGTTCGACAAGTACTTCAAGAAGATCGGCAACTGCGTGGGCGCGACCGCCTGCCCGGCGGGCACCGGCCGGGACTCGGCGCACTACCTGCTGTCCTGGTACTACGCCTGGGGCGGCGCGTACGAGACGAGCCAGAACTGGTCGTGGCGGATCGGCTCCAGCCACAACCACTTCGGCTACCAGAACCCGTTCGCGGCGTGGGCGATGACCAACGTCAACGAGCTGAAGCCGAGGTCGCCGACCGCCGTCGCCGACTGGGAGAAGAGCTTCGAGCGGCAGTTGGAGTTCTACACCTGGCTGCAGTCCGCCGAGGGCGGCATCGCCGGTGGCGCGACCAACAGCTGGGGTGGCCACTACGGCCAGCCGCCGGCCGGCACGTCCACCTTCTACGGAATGTTCTACGACGTCGACCCGGTCTACAACGACCCGCCGTCGAACCAGTGGTTCGGCATGCAGGCCTGGTCGATGCAGCGCATCGCCGAGCTGTACCTGGTCACCGGCAACGCCAAGGCCAAGGCGCTGCTCGACAAGTGGGTGCCGTGGGCGATCGCCAACACCACGCTCGGCACCAACTGGTCGATCCCGTCGGACATGAGCTGGACCGGCCAGCCGGCCACCTGGAACCCGACCAACCCGCAGCCCAACACCAACCTGCACGTCGAGGTCACGGTGAAGGGCCAGGACGTCGGCGTCGCCGCCGCCTACGCCCGCACCCTCATCGCGTACGCGGCGAAGTCGGGCAACACGGCCGCCAAGAACACGGCCAAGGGCCTGCTGGACGCGCTGCACGCGGCCAGCGACACCCAGGGTGTCTCCACGGTGGAGAAGCGGGGCGACTACCGCCGCTTCGACGACGTCTACGACGCCGCCACCGGCCAGGGCCTCTACATCCCGCAGGGCTGGACCGGGCGGATGCCCAACGGCGACCAGATCGCCCCGGGCAAGAGCTTCGTCGACATCCGCTCGTTCTACAAGAACGACCCGGCGTGGCCCAAGGTGCAGGCGTACCTGAACGGCGGAGCGGAGCCGGAGTTCCGCTACCACCGGTTCTGGGCGCAGGCGGACGTCGCGATGGCGTACGCCGACTACGGGAAGCTGTTCCCGAACGGCTGACCACACTTCTCCGGGCGGGCGCCGCAGCGTCCGCCCGGAGAGCCGGCCGGGGCGCGGGGGACGCGGCACCCGGCCCGGCGGACGGCCTGACGCCCACGGTCAGGCCGGGGTGGGCCGGTCATCCGGCCGACGCAGCGGATCGACCGGCCCACCCCACCACCCGGTTGTGCACAGGGCGCGAAAAAGCCCGAAAAACAGGCCCTCCCGGGATCACGGAGAAGACCATGACGGGGTAACGTACGTCACCGGAGAGGCCGCTCCCCCCGTGGCGGCCTCTCCACTTTTTCTCCGTCGAGCCGGTCCCGTCAGCGGCCGGCCGGCGAGGGCGCCGACGCCGGCTCCTGGAGCACCGGATGGCGCAGGCCCGGATGCCCGGCCGGCAACGACCGGCGCACGACCACCCAGCTCGCCGCGAGCATGGCGGCCACCAGCGGCCAGCTCAGCGCCACCCGGGCCACGCTCAGCGCCACCACCTGCCCGCCGAGCCACAGCGGCAGGAACACCGCCACCCGCAACAGGTAGCTGGCCGCCCAGAGCCAACTGGCCCGCCCGTACGCGCGCAGCAGCGCGGGATCGCGGCGCCACCGGGTCCGCTGTCGCAGCGCGACGCCGACGACGACACCGAGCAGCGGCCAGCGGATCACGATGCTCACCGCCCAGGCGAGCGCGCTGGCCGCGTTGGCCACCAGTTGCACCAGGAAGAAGTCCTCGGCCCGGCCGGTGCGCAGCGCGATCAGCGCGGCGACACAGACGGCGAGCAGACCCAGCAGCACCGAACGCGGCCGGCGCCCGCGGCGCCACCGCCACCCCGCCACCGCCACCCCGGTCACCAGGGCGGCGCCGACCCCGATCGGCAGCGACTCCCCGCCGAGCAGCCAGCCGGCGGCGAACGCCACCGGCGGCAGGGTGGCGTCGACCGCCCCGCGACGCCCGCCGAGCAGGTCGGCGAGCGGCTCCGGCCGCCCGGGCGGAGGTGTCGTGTGCTCCGCTGCGCTGCCCACACCCACCTCCCTGACCTCCCGCCGCGGCGCGGGCGTGGCGACCCCGGCGGACCAGCCTCAAACCTAGTCGCGATCGGGCGGCGGGCCACCCGGGCGGAGGTGTGACGTGTCGCTTAAGTTGTGCGGGTGCGCGAGACGGCGAGAGGGTGGACGGCGGTCTGGTTGGTCGTGCTGGCGCTGGCCCAGGCGGCCGCCTTCCTCGCCCTGTGGCGGGCGGCCGTGCACACCGAGCTGGGCCAGTGGTTCGACACGGTCGCGCTGACCGGGAACCGGATCGGCCAGGACCGCATCGACGAACCGGTCGACCGGATCCTCAACGCCATGTCGGTGGTGTCGCTGCTGGCGGCGACCGCGGTGATCGGGTTCATCGCCCTGATGCGCGGGCGGGTCGCGCTCGCGATCACCGCCACCCTGCTCATCGTCGGCGCCAACGTCAGCACCCAGGCGCTGAAGTACGGCCTCGCGAGACCGGACCTCGGCATCGACCCGGAGCGGATCTTCGCCGGCAACAGCCTCCCCAGCGGCCACACCACCGTCGCCGCCTCGGTCGCGGTGGCGCTGGTGCTCGTGCTGCCCCGGACGGTGCGCTCCGCCGGTGCGTTCCTCGGCACCGGCTACGCCGCGGCCGCCGGCGTGGCCACCCTCTCCGCCGGCTGGCACCGGCCCAGCGACGCGGTCGCCGCGTACCTGGTGGTCGGGGTGTGGGCGGCGCTGGCCGGTCTGCTGCTGCTGGTCACGCAGCGCCCGCGGGCGGAGGTCGACTCCGCCGACGCGCACCGCCTCGCCGCCGGGGTGCTCGGCGCGGCCGGCCTGCTCGCGGTGCTGGCCAGCATCCTCGCCCTGGCCTGGCTGACCGACCTTCGCGGCACCGCCCCGGACGACCTGAGCCGCCGTCCGCTCTTCGTCGGGTACGCCGGCAGCGCCGCCGGGATCGCCGGCACCGTGGGCGTCGTCATGGCCCTGGTGCTGATCAGCGTGCACCGTCTCGTCCCCCGACGGGCGGGCTGAGCGATGGGCGACCAGGTGGTCGACCATGAGCAGGTCCGGACCGCGTTCCGGGACGAGTGCGAGCGACTCGTCGAGGTGCTCCGCGACCTCACCGAGGCCGACCTGGACCGGCCCACCGACTGCCGGCCGTGGGACGTCCGGGGCCTGCTCGGGCACGTGCGGGCCGGCGTCGGGCGGCTGGCCGGCATGCTCGCCGATCCCGCGCCCCCGCGCGCCGAGGTGGACGCCGCGGGTTACTTCGGCGCGGCGAAGTTCAGCCCGGACGTGGACGCCGAGCGGATCGACAGCGGCCGTCGCGAGGGTCGGCGGCTGAGCGCCGCGGAACTCGCCGACGACGTCGACCGGGTCTGGCGGGCGACGCTGCACGCGGTGGACGCCCAGCCGGCCCACCGGGTGGTCCGGACCCGGCACGGGGACGCGATGACGGTGGTCGAGTTCCTGCGTACCCGGGTGGTCGAGGTCGGCGTGCACGGCCTGGACCTGGCGGCGGCGCTGGACCGGCCGCCGTGGCTGACGCCGGCCGCCGCCGCGGTCGTCGCCGACCTGCTCACCGGCGGCCGCCCGGTGCCGCCCGGCCTCGGCTGGGACCGGCTCGCGCTGGTACGCAAGGCCACCGGGCGGGCGCCGCTGACGCCCGCGGAACGCGCGACCGCCGACGCCGCCGGTTTCCGCTGGCTGAGCTTCGCGCCCTGACCGGCCGCCGGGCGGCCCGCCGGCGACGGAGCCGACCGCCGGCCAGCGGTGGGTTGCTCGCGCGGGCGCTGATCCCCGCGCGGCCGGTCGGCGTCAGGCGCCGACAGGGCGTCGCCGGCGGGGCGGGGCGCGGGGACGTGCGGGGCGGCCTTGCGGAGGTGGTCGAGCACGACCGGGTCGATCCGGCCGGGCACCAGCCGCTCCTCCAGGTTCTCCATGCCCGCCCAGTCGAACAGCGCCGCCTCCGGATCGGCCGGGTCGACCGGCTGTCCCAGGGCGATGAGCAGCGCGGTCACCTCGGCGGCGACCGCGCCGCTGAACTCGAGCAGGGTCGCCGGGTCCGGGCGGGTGAACAGCAGGGTGTGCACGGCGAGCAGCCGGCTCAGCTCGGCCACCGGGTCGGGGTGGTCGTCGACGCGCAGATCCACCAGGATGTCGCCGGTGCCGCCGTACCCGCCGCCGCGCTCGACCACCAGCAGCCCGGCGCTCTGCCGGCCCCGCCGGTCCCCGCCGGCCTGGTCGCCGGCGCGCAGCGCGGCCACGAGCCGGTCCGGGAACGGCAGCGCGGACCCGCCCAGCCAGGCGTCGCGCAGGGCGTCGATCACCTGGGGGCCGGCGAGGATGTTGCCCTGCGCCGCCCAGCCGTCGCCGGCCTGGCCGCCGGCCCACGGATGGCAGGCCGGGCCGGTCCAGGTGGCGCCCGCACCGGTGGCGCCGACCACACCGAGTTGCCGGTGGGCCCGTGCGCCGTCGGCGGCGACCAGCCCGGCGACCACGTCCGCCGCGGCGACGCCGGTGCGTAGCAGGGCCAGCCCCTGCGGGCGGTACGCCAGGTTCAGGTGGGCCTGGGTCGCCAGTGCGCCGATCTCGGCCTCGGCGGCCGGGACCAGCGCGCCGGCGGCGAGGAAACGGCTGGCCACGACGACGCCGTGCAGCCGGCCGTCGTCGGAGCGGGCGACGAGGGAGAAGGTCACGTGACGCAGCGTAGCGCGGCGTGCCGGCGGTCCGGATCATCAGAACGGCGGTGCCGCCGCCTCCGGCGGACGGCCGTGCGCCCGGCGCGCGTCGGCGACCGCGACGGCGGCCAGCACGACGGTGGCCAGCACGGCGGCGACCAGCACCGGGCGGTACACCAGGGCCGGTACGGCGGCCAGCAACACCAGGGCCGCGATCCAGCGGGACGGGGAGACCCGGCTGAACACCTCGTACTCGAACCGGGCCCGCCCGACGAGGAAGAGCACCGGCCCGCCCAGCACCATCACCACCCACGACGTCTCCGGCCGATCCAGCGGGTGGACGATGACCAGCTCGTACCCGACCGCCACGGCGACCAGCCCGACGATCATGACCAGGTGGGTGTCCGCCGCCGACCGGCCGGTCCGCGCCGGGTGGCGGGACTTCAGCACCGCCTCGCTGAGGATCTGCCCGGCGCGCTGCACGTAGATGCGCCACAGCAGGATCGTGGTCGCCAGCGCCATCGCGAACGCCGCCGTCTGCGCCGGATGGAACGGGCCGTTGCTGAAGGCGAAGCCGGCCACCAGGATCGTCTCGCCGAGTGCGATGAGGAAGAACTGCTGGTATCGTTCGGCCAGGTGCTCGCCGGCGATGTCCCATTTCGAGGTCGTCGAGCGGCCCATCCCCGGTACCGGCCAGCCGGACCGGATGGCCAGGTACTCCAGGGCCAGTGCCGCCGACCAGAGAAGCACCCGGGGATTGGTCGCCACGAGCGCCCCGGCGATCCACAGCACCCCGGTCGAGGTGAACCAGAGCAGCATCCGCAGCTTCAGCCGGCGGTACGGATGCGCGCCGAGCGCGAGCAGCAGGATCAGCGACCGGGAGACCTGGACCACCACGTAGGCGACCGCGAACGCGAGTCCGGTCTGGGTGAACGCCCGGATGAGCGCGACCCCCATCACCATGCTGCACACCAGCGCGGTCAGCACGATCAGTTGCAGCCAGAGGTGGTGCGGGTCGTAGCGGCTGGTGGTCCAGGCGGTGCCCTGCCACACCGCCCAGAGCGCGAAGATCACCAGCAGTGTCTTGCCGCCGCCGGTCAGCGCCGCCCAACCCCGGGCGCCGCCCGGCTCCACCGCGAGGTCCTCGAACGCGCGGGCCGAGACGCGGGTCAGCGCGAACACGAAGACCATGTCGAAGAAGAGTTCGAGGAAGGTCGCCCGCCCGGCGGCGGTGGTGGCGGGCACGAGCCGTCGGGCGCCGGCCGTCCCCACGGTCAGCGCACCTGGCGGTCGGATGTGCCCACGCAAGGTTCGTAGCATCCGCCGGGGGCGGGCGACCGGGAACCGGGAAACCTCACACCGATCTTGCCCGGTGCGGTCGCGGGCCGACATCATCGACCGATGACGACGCGATGGGGCATGACGGTTCCGCTGGGCGGGATCCCGCTCGCCGACCACGCCGCGGTCTACCGCGCGCTCGACGAGGCCGGCTTCACCGACGCCTGGTCCTCGGAGGTCGCCGGGGCCGACGCGTTCACCCCGCTGGCGCTCGCCGCCGCGTGGGCGCCGCGGCTGCGGCTGGGCACCGCGATCGCCCCGGTCTTCACCCGCGGGCCCGGCCTGCTCGCGATGAGCGCCGCCGCGCTCGCCGAGACCGCACCCGGCCGGTTCGCGCTCGGCATCGGGGCGTCCTCGCCGGTGATCGTGGGGGACTGGAACGCGGGCGAGTTCAGTGAGCCGTTCCGGCGTACCCGGGACGTGCTGCGCTTCCTGCGCTCCGCGCTGGCCGGCGAGACCGTCGACGGGGCGTACGACACGTTCGCGGTGCGCCGGTTCAGGCTGGAACGGCCACCGGCCGTGCCGCCGCGCCTGCTGCTGGCCGCCCTGCGGCCCGGGATGCTGCGGCTGGCCGCGGCCGAGGCCGACGGCGTGATCCTCAACTGGCTCGCCGCCGGTGACGTCGCGCAGGCGTTGGCCGAGCTCGGCGAGCGCCGTCCCGGCTTCGACGTGGTCGCGCGGATCTTCGTCTGCCCGACCGAGGACACCGCGCACGCCCGCGCGCTCGGCCGCCGGCTCATCACCAGCTACCTGACCGTCCCGGCGTACGCGGAGTTCCACCGCTGGCTGGGCCGGGGCGAGGTGTTCGCGCCGATGTGGCAGGCCTGGGCGGCCGGTGACCGGCGGGGCGCGGCTGCGGCCGTGCCGGACGAGGTGGTCGACGCGCTCGTGCTGCACGGGGCCCCGGAGACGTGCCGGGCGCAGGTGCGCCGCTACGCCGAGGCCGGCGTGGACGTCCCCGTGCTGGCGCTGCTGCCCACGCCCGAGCTGGCCGCCGGGGGAGCCAAGGCCCTCTTCGACGTGATCAACCGGCTGGGCGGGGGTGCGTCGCGGTGAACCTCACCGACCGGGTCGTGGTGGTCACCGGTGGGGCCGGTGGCATCGGGTCGGCGCTGGCCCGGCGGTTCGCCGCCGAGGGCGTGGCGGCGGTCGTGGTGGCCGACCTGAACGCCGACGCGGCCGGCGCGGTCGCCGAGGCGGTGGGGCCGGTCGCGCACCCGGTGGGCGTGGACGTGGCCGACGAGGCGCAGGTCCGCGCGCTGGTCGCCGACACCGAGCAGAGGTTCGGGCGGATCGACCTGTTCTGCGCCAACGCCGGCGTGGCCACCGGCGGGGGCGTGGACGCCCCGGACGCCGACTGGGACCGGGCGTGGCGGGTCAACGTGCTCTCCCACGTCCACACTGCCCGCGCGGTGCTGCCCGCGATGCTCGCCCGGGGCGACGGCTACCTGCTCATGACCTGTTCGGCGGCGGGGGTGCTGACCGCGGTCGGGGACGCCCCGTACACGGCGACGAAGCACGCCGCGGTCGCGTTCGCCGAGTGGCTCGCGATCACCTACCGGGACCGGGGCGTGCGGGTCAGCGCGCTCTGCCCGCAGGGGGTGGACACGCCGATGCTGTCCGAGGGGCTGGCGGCGGGCCACCTGGGCGCGAAGGTGATCGCCGCCTCCGGCGCGGTGCTCACCCCGGACCAGGTGGCCGAATCGGTGATCGCCGGCCTCGCCGAGGAGCGTTTCCTGATCCTGCCGCACCCGGAGGTCGCCGGGTACGCCCGCCGCCGCGCCGAGGACCCCGACGGCTGGCAGGCGGGCCTGCGCAAGCTGGTGCGCCGCCTGGCCGGGTGAAGGAACCCTTCGGCCGCAGCGACTGATCACGTAGACAACCTTCGATGTATCGGTTATCGTCGCCGGTGCCGGGCGCGGTGCCCTCGAAGGAGGTTCACGATGGTCGGACGAACCCGCCGACTCCTCGCCGCACTGGGCGTCGGGATGCTGCTGGCACCGCTGGGAGCGACGGCGGCGACCGCGGACCCGGTCGTGCCCCGGCACGCCGTGGTCGTCTGCCAGACCGCCAGCTTCTACGCCAACTACGACTCGGCCAGTGGCCCGCGTGGCCTCAAGCGGGTGCTGACCTACGGCAACAAGATCGGCCACACGCCCGGGGCGCACCCGGTCTACAACGGGTGGGCGGCGTCCTTCGACTTCGGGCCCAACGACTGGGGCTACCTGCGTATCGAGTGCATCGGAGGGTACGACACGTGGTGAGGCGGACGTGGGCGCGCCACAGCGGCGCCCTGCTCGCGGTGGCCGTGACGGCCGCGGTGCTCGCGCCGGGCACGGCCGAAGCCGCCAACGGGACCATCGGCCAGCGCGAGACGGTGTGCGCGCAGGACCTGTTCGTGCGTACCCAACCCAACGGCGCGTGGATGGGCACGCTGTACCGCGGTCAGACCTTCCTGGTCGAGGGCCCGCGCAGCGGCGGATACGTCTACGGGTTCGCCTACGGCCACATCAACCGGCGCGGCTGGGTCCAGGACGGCTGGTTCTGCTGAGGGGTCGCCGCGCTGCCCGGCGCGGGGGCCGGGGCGGATCGAGGGGGCGCATTCGATCAGGAATCGAGAAGTCCCGGTACCGGGATCGCCCTAACCTGATCGCCATGGACCTCACCATTCACACGACCGTTCTTCCGCACGTCGACCCGGACGCGTCCGTGGCCTTCTACCGCGACGTCCTCGACTTCGAGGTCCGCAGCGACGTCGGCCAGGGCAAGATGCGCTGGATCACCGTCGGTCCCGCCGGCCAGCCCGAGACGTCGATCCTGCTGGCACCGCCGGCCGTCGACCCCGGCATCACCGACGACGAGCGCCGCACGATCCTCGAGATGATGGCCAAGGGCACCTACGGCTGGATCCTGCTCGCCACCCGGGATCTCGACGGCACCTTCGAGAAGGTGCAGGCCGGTGACGTCGAGGTCGTCCAGGAGCCGACCGAGCAACCGTACGGCGTGCGCGACTGCGCGTTCCGCGACCCCGCCGGCAACCTGGTCCGCATCCAGGAGCTGCGCTGATCCGTCCGGTCGAGCCGGACCCGCCGGAAGGAGTTCTCCGATGTGCGACCCCTCCTGGGGGCGGGCGCGGGTCGCGGCGCAGCGCCTGCGCGACCTGGCGGTGCTGCGCCGGGTCCGCGACCGGATCGACCGGGAGTACGCGCAGCCGCTGGACGTCGAGGCGCTCGCCCGCGGCGTGAACCTGCCGGCCGCGCAGTTGAGCCGCCAGTTCCGGCTGGCCTACGGCAGGTCGCCCGACGCGTACCTGATGGCGCGTCGCGCCGAACGCGCGACGGCGCTGCTGTCGCGCGGCGAGCGCGCCGGCGCCGCCGCGGGGGCGACGAGCCTCTCCTGATCCGCACCGCGGCGGCGGGAGCCGAACGGGCTAACCGGAAGCATCCCCCGCCGGCCCGGTCGAGCGCCGCCCGCGACCGGGCCGCCCGCCGTGCGGCGCGGTCGCCGCGCGGAGCGGGCCGGGGTGGACGGCCCAGAGGAGGCGGCGCCACCGGGGGCGGGCCGCCCGCAGCGCCACCACGTACGCCTGGGCGGCCGTGACGGCCCGCCCGGCCTGCTCCTCGGTGAGCGTGCCGGGCGCGAAGGCCGCCCGGTTGAGCAGGCCCGCCAGCTCCGCGACACCCACCGCCGCACCGGCCGGTGGCCGGGGCCGGACCTCGTGCGCGACGGCGGCGACCTCGGTGGCCGCCAGGTCACCGGAGACCGGATGCCCGGCCAGCCGCAGCGCGTCGGTCACCTCCCGCCAGGCACCGGCCACCCGCTCGCCGGGGTCGCCCCGGTTGAGTCGCGCGTGGCTGAGCGACCGGCGCATCCCCAGCAGGGTCAGCAGCAGGGCCGCGACCAGCAGCAGCGTGCCGCCGGCGCCGGCGCCCACCAGCACCGGTATCGACAGGCCACCGGCGTCGGTCGGCCGGCCCGGCGCGGCCAGCGGTTGCGGCGAGTCGGTCGGCGCGGCGCTCGGCTCCGGGGCCGGCGACGGCGGCGGGTCCTCCGGCGGCGGGCGGAAGTCCTCCTCGATCGGGCGGGGCTCGGTGTCCGGCCGGGGCAGCGGATCGAACGGCACCCAGCCGAGCCCGTCGAAGAGCACCTCCGGCCAGGCGTACGCGTCACCCGCCCGCACCGGGCCGGTGCCCGGGGAGCGGAAGCCGACCACCACCCGGGTCGGCAGGCCCACCAGCCGGCCCAGCACGGCGAACGCCGCCGCGAACTGCTCGGAGGTGCCGCGCTGCCCACCCCCCTCGCGAGGGCCGAACAGGAAGAAGGCCAGGTTCGGGTACGCGTGCCCGCTCGGCGCGTCCGCGACCAGGCGGTAGTGCTCGGCGAGGAACTGCTCCACGGCGGCGGCCCGCGGGTAGGGCGCGCCGGCCGACTCGGCGAGCTGGGCGGCCAGCCGGCGCAGGGGCTCCGGCACGCCGTCGGGCACCCGCAGCACCCGGGCCGCCTGCGGGCCGGCCGGGACGTCGGCGGTGGCGAGCAGGTTGAGGTCCGGCCGCTCCCGGGCGGAGGTCACCGCGTAGCGCAGGCCCGGCGTCAGTCCTTCGGGTCTGATGAGGGTCCCGGTCGCCGGGTCGTAGGCCACCCGCGCCCCGGTGACCTCACGCGGGGCGGGCACGGCGGGCAGCAGCCGTCCGGTCAGGTCGGCGACGGTGATCTCCTGCCGTACCGCCTCGACGGTGCTGGCCGGGGCGGGGGCCGTCGCGGGCAGGACGCGACCGGCGTTGCGGTAGGTCGCGCCGACCCGCCAGGTGACACCGTCGTAGTCGCTGAGCACGGCCAGCCGGATCCGCAGCCCGTCGCCGCCCGGCACGTCCCCGCTGCCGTCGGGGTCCCCGCCGGCGGGACCGGTGCCGCCGGCCGGCCCCTCGCCGCCGTCCGGGTCCCCGCCGTCGTCCGGGCTGCCCCGCCCGGTCGTCACGTCGAGCAGCTTCTGGTCCGGGTGCAGGGCCCAGCCGGAGATGCGGATCAGCGGGTTCTCGTCGAGGGAGTCCACGCGGGGCGGCTCCACGTACCGGCGGGGGTCCACCGGCCGGCCACCGACCTGCCCGGCGAGCGCCGGACCGAGCAGGGCGGCCAGCGCGACCACCGTCGCCGTCCCGGCCACGGACGCCCCGGCGAGGCGGAGGCGCACCGCCGAGCGGACTCCGGCCGGCAGCCCCGCGGCCGGGTCGGCGCCCGCCGCCGCGGTGCGCCCCCGCACGGCGAGCCCCAGCGCCGCCACGGCCACGAACACCAGCGTCGGCCGTACCGCCGGGTCGGCGTTCGGGCCGACCACGTAGAGGGCGCCGGCGTACAGCAGCACCGGTGGCAGGTAGCCGAGCAGCACCCGGCCCGCCCGCAGCGCCACCTCGGCGGCGGCGAGCCCGGCCAGCCAGGCGGCGACAACCGGCACGAGCACTGTGTCCGGTGCGGGCTCGACCGGGATCAACGCGGTCAGCAGCCGGGGGATGCCGTTGCGGGCGGCGTCGGCGGCCACCTCGGTGAGCGGGCCGGGCAGCTCGGCGCGGTTCGCGGCCACGCGCAGCGAGCACAGCGTCCACGCCATCAGGCCGACCACCGACACGGGCGCCACCAGCCAGGACGGCAGCCGCCGGCAGGCCACCCCGAGCAGCACCGACCCGGCGGCCGCGCCCGCGACCAGCCCGGTGAGCAGCCCCCCGGCGTACACCCGCCCGAGCACCACCCCGGCCAGCGCCACCATCACGACCAGGGCCACCGCCACCGGCAGGTCGGTGCGGAAGGGCCGCTTCGCAACGCCTGCGGTAGCGGCGGGGTCGCCGCTTGACACCTCGGGCGCCGCGCCCATGGCCTGCGGCGGCGCGGCCCGGCCGGTCGCGGTCACCACCGCCGCACCCGGTCCCACTCGGCGGCGAACGCCGCGCCGTCCGCGGCGTCGATCACCACGAGGCCGGTCGCGGGGGCCGGCTCCGTCGCCCCGAAGACCCCGACCACCACCGACGGGTACGCGCCACGCAGCGCGGCGACCCGCCCGAGCGAAGCCCGTCTGCCCGGGCCGGTGAGGACGACCAGGGTGTCGCCGAGGCGGTCGCCACGCAGCCGGGTCAGCGCCGCGTCGAGCGTGTCGTCGCCGAGCTGCGCGGCCGCGAGCCGGTCCAGCGGGGCGTCGCCCGGCCCGTCGGCCCGCCCACCGGCCCCGCCCGCGCTGCTCACCAGGTTCCCGCCGGCCGCGGCGGGACGGCCTGCCGAGAACCTCCTGCTCCACGAGCGTGGCGCCGGGGCGTGGCTCGGTGCCGCGGTGACCGCCGCCGCGGCGGGGGCCACCAGCACCAGCACCGCCGGCAGGTCGGCCCGGTACGCGGCGGTCAGCACCGACGCCGCCGCCTCGCAGGCCGACTCGAACGACTCCGCGACCCCACCGGAGCGCTCCGGGTGGGCCACCGCCCGGTTGTCCAGCAGCACCACCAGGCGGGGCAGGCTGGTGTCCACGTTTTCCCGGACCATCAGCTCACCCACCCGCGCGCTGGTCCGCCAGTGCACCCGGCGCAGCTCGTCGCCGACCACGTACTCCCGCAGCGAGTCGAAGGTGATCGACCCCTGCGGAACGGCGTCCACCCGGCCGTCGAGGCTGCGCCCCGCCCCGGTCGGGACCGCCGCCAGCGGGTGCACCCGCGGATGGACCCACACCGGAACGGTCGCGCCGTACGGGCGGGACAGGGATACCAGGCCCAGCGGGTCGCGCCGGGTCACCCGCAACGGCCCCACCGGCACCACGCCCCGGCGCGACGTCGGCACCGGGTACCGGACCGTGGTGTCGCGGCCGGGACGCAGGCGCAGCAGCGGCACCGGCACGGTCACACCGCCGCAGCGGTCCTCGGCGACCAGGCTCGCCGCCGGCAGCCGCCCGGTGTTGCACACGGTCACCGTCATCGCGGTCGGCTGACCGCGCGCCACCCGGTCCGGATCGGCGCGGCGGGTCACCGCCAGCCGGGGCCGCCAGGCCGCCCCGGCCAGCGCGTAGCCGACCGCGGTCGCGGCCGCCACGCCCAGCAGCACCAGCTCCGGGTAGGCGAACCGGAAGCCGGCCACCAGCAGGACGACGGCGGCCACGAGCAGCCCGACACCCCGGGCGGTGATCCCCACGACTCAGCCGTGCACCGGGGCGGCCTGGCCGGTCGGCAGCGGCACCGGAACGGAGGCGACGGCCTGGCGCAGCACCTCCGCCGCGGTCACCCCGCGTACCTGCGCGTCCGGGGTGAGCAGCAGCCGGTGCGCGAACACCGGCTCGGCGAGGGTCTTCAGGTCCTCCGGCATGATCCAGCCCCGCCCGTCGATCAGCGCGTACGCGCACGCCGCCCGGGTCAACGCGATCACCCCGCGCGGGCTCACCCCCACCCGCACCTGCGGATGGGTACGCGTCGCGGCGGCGATCCGCACCGCGTACGCGTACAGCGGTTCGGCGATGTGCACCCGGCGGGCCATGCGCACCATCTCCCCGACGGTGGCGGTGTCGGTCACCGGGGTCAGCGCCTCGGGGGAGCGGACCGTCGCGCCCCGCAGCACCTCCACCTCGACCGCCTCGTCCGGGTACCCGACGGACAGCTTCACCAGGAACCGGTCCAGTTGGGCCTCGGGCAGCCGGTAGGTGCCGTCCATCTCCACCGGGTTCTGCGTGGCGACCACCAGGAACGGCTGCGGCACCGGATGGCGGACGCCGTCGACGGTGACGGTGTGCTCCTCCATCACCTCCAGCAGCGCCGACTGGGTCTTCGGCGACGCCCGGTTGATCTCGTCGGCGATGACGATGTTGGCGAACACCGGCCCCGGGTGGAACTCGAACCCGCGGGTGGCCTGGTTGAAGATGGTCACCCCGGACACGTCCGACGGCAGCAGGTCTGGCGTGAACTGGATCCGCCGCCACTCGCCCTTCACGGTGGCGGCGATGGCCCGGGCCAGGGTGGTCTTGCCGACCCCCGGCACGTCCTCCAGCAGCACGTGCCCCTGCGCGAACAGGGCGGTCAGGGCCAGCCGCACCACCTGGGGCTTGCCCAGCACGACCGCGTTGACGTTCTCCGCCAGCCGGGCGGCGAGGGCGGCGAAGCCCTGCACCTCCGCCTGGGTGAGCGGCTCGGGGGGATTCACCGGTGGTGCTCCTTGGGGTGCGGTCAGCAGGTGGGCAGGACGCCGATGTCGTCGCCGCCGTCGAGGTTCAGCCAGGCCCACGGGATGTAGTTGCGTCCCTTGTAGTCGACCTGCACCCACCAGGTGCTGCGCTTGTGGTCGTTGTAGATGTACGCGTACACCTCTTCGCCCGGCTTCTTGCAGAACGCCTTGAGTCGCGAGCCGGGCCGCGCCCACCCGACCTGCCGGTCGTTGTCCTGCCGCGGCACCGAGAAGATCTCGTTGCCGTTGCGGCCGTCGACGTCGGCGTCGCAGTAGCGGGCCTCCTCGCCGGAGTCGCCGTTGCGGCAGGTCGCCGTCCCGTACAGCGCGGCGGTGCTCTGCGCCCGGGTGGCGGTGCCCCGCCCGGCCGCGTTGGTCGCCGTCACGGTGAACGTGTACGCCGTGCCGGGCGTCAGCCCGGACATCGTGATCCGGGAGCACGGGCCGGACTTCGCCGGCTCGCCGGCGGCGCTCAGCGCGCAGGTCGGCTGTCCGCCGCCGGCGTCCACGGTGAACGTCACCGTCGCCGACGTCGCGGTCGCCGACGAGCCGGTCACCGTCACCCGCGGCTGAGCCACCGTCCGCGCCGTGGCGGTGGCCTCCGGGCCCGGCCCCGCCTCGTTGACCGCCTTCACGGACACCCGCACGTCCTGCCCGTCGCCCAGGCCGCTGACGGTGGCGCGGGTGTCGGTCACCTCGCTGCGCCGTCCGCCGACGTCGACCTGGTACGCCGTCACCGGCCGCCCGTTCGCCTCGGCCGGCGCCCACTGCACCGCGACCGTGCCCGGCTGGTCAGCCACCGTCGTCGCGCGCAGGTTCACCGGGCGCCCCGGCGGCGCGTACGGGACCACCGTGTTGCTCACCGGGGAGGCCGCCGAGCCGGCGCCCTTGTCGTTGACCGCGACGACCGAGAACGCGTACTGCGTGCCGTACGCCAGCTCACCGGCGGGCACCACCAGCTCGGTCCTGGTGGCCTCGCCCGCCGGGGCGTTGGTGCCGGCCGAGGCGGCCGTCACCACGTACCGGGCGATCCGGTTGCCCTGCCCGTTGGCCGCCGGCCACCGCACCACCACCGTGCCGTCCGGGCGCGCCTCGGCGGTCACGCTGGCCGGCGGATCCGGCACGGCCGCCGTCGGCGTCACCGGGTTGCTGGTGCGGGCCGGGCCCTGCCCCTTGGAGTTGACCGCGAACACCGAGAACCGGTAGGTCTTGCCGTTGGTCAGGCCCTCGATCTCCACCGCCCGCTGGTTGGCGCCCACCTCGACGCGCTGCCCGCCACCGGTCACCACGTACTTGATGATCTCCACGCCGTTCGCGGCGGCCGCCCGCCAGCTCACCCGGGCCCGGGCGTTGCCGGCCGCGGCCGTCACGGAGCGCGGCGGGCCGGGCTTGCCCACCTTCGGCTTCCTCGGCGGGGGCGGCGGCGGGGGAGCGGGCGGCGGGTCGCCGCCCAGCACGTCGTTGGCGTACTTGTCGACCTCGCGCACCTGATGCCGGTCGTCGACCACCCGGGCGGTCGCCGAGTCGGGAGCGTTGATGAACAGGTGGTTCTCCCGGACCTCCAGCTCCAGCGGGCCGGTCGGCCGGCCGCGCACGGTGTCGACCAGCCGGCCGGATCCGTCGAACGCGTACACCGTGCCGGTGGCCTCGTCCGCACAGTAGAACCGCCCGGCCCAGGACACGGCCGGGCTGAGGTCGCCCCCGGCCCCGGGCACGGTGAAGCTGCGCACCACGCCGTCGGTGACCACGTGCACCCGGCGCTCGGCGGGCACCGTCACCGGCACCGCCGGCCCGCTGGTGCGGGCGGGCAGCACGGCCGGCGCGGACATCGCCAGCGGGGTGCGGGTCACGTCGCCCCGGCGCACCAGCACCAGCACTCCCGCCGTCCGGTCGAGCACCGCCACGCCGTCGTCCAGCGTGGAGACCACCAGCTCGTGGTGCGGCTCGGCCACGTCGTACGTCTCGACCCGCTGCGGACCGACCCCGGCGCCGGCGGCGGCCGGCGCCGACGGCAGCGGCGCGGCCGTGACCGCCGACACCGTGCCCTCGCTCGGCACGGCGATCCACAGCCGACCCTCGCCGTCGAACGACCCGCCGGTGATGCCCGGCGGGTAGCGGACCGGCTCCCCGACCGGCGCCAGCGACCGCGGGTCCAGCTGCCGGACGATGCCCTGCACCGCGTCCACCACGAACGCCGCGTCCTCGTGCAGCGCCACGTTTACCCCGAGGCCCGGTGTGGTGCGCGAGCTGGCGGTGATCTGCAGGGTGGCCAGGTCCAGGGAGCTGACCTGGCCGGTGGTCAGGTCCCGCAGGACCAGCAGCCGGTCGGTCTGGGTGACCTGCATCGGGTGTCGCCGGGCGCCCGGCACCTCCATCCGGGTGTCCACCCGGGCGGTCACCCCGTTGACCCGGGCCAGTTCCCCGCGCGCGGTGCTCCACAGCCAGGAACTCGCGTCGAAGCTGGCCACCGCGTTGTCGGCGGCGCCGACCCCGAGCACGGTCAGCCCCATCGCGGCCAGCAGCGCCGCCACCGTCGCGACGGTGACCAGCCCGCCCCGGAACCGGCGGCGCGGACCGTTCACGGCATCGTCGACGGTGGCCACAACCAGCTGCCTTCCCGTGTCGTTTGAGCAGGTGACGGGCCTGAAGACGGGCGACCCTCCCCGGAAGTCGGGTGCCATCATATGGGTCCGGCCATGGCCAGGGGAACCCGTAGGGTCCCGCTGTGGACACACTGCGTGTGCGACGTCCGACTCATCTTTCGCGGTCGGTGCACACCTGCCCGGAGGTGGCGAACGTGTCCGTCGCGTAGACCGCGAGCACGGTGAAGCAGTAGTCCACCCGGGAACTCAGCCCGTTGACCGTGTAGCTCGTCTGCCCCGGGTCCACTCTGGCCAGCACGCCCAGCCCCTGCCCCGCCCGACCGGCCGCGATCATGAACGGCACCACGCCTCCGGACGGGTCGGTCCAGGTCAGGGTGATCGTCGCGGCGTCGTCCCGCAGCCGCAGGTCCGCCGGTGGCGGCCCGGTCGGCGCGGTCTCGGTCGGCACCGCCGCCTCCGGCGCCGCCGAGACCAGGGGAGCGGCCGGCGGCGGCGTCGGCTCGCCCCGGCCGAGCACCACCACGCCTGCGGCGACCGCCGTCACGGCCAACCCCACGGCCCCGAGCACCGCGATCCCCGCCGTCCGGTTCCGGCCGTGCCCCTCCGGCTCCGCCGGGAAGTACGCGGGCAGCGTCCCGCCTCCGGCCGGGTCCCCGGCCTGCGGTCGCGCCGCTGGGACGTGCCCTGCGATGGCGGGGTGCGCGGTCGCCGCCGGGCCGGCGGGTGGGGTTCCCGGCAGGGGCGGCGGTGCGTGCTCGCCCGGGTGCGCCGGCGGCGCCGGATCGGTCTGATGTGGAGCCGGGTGGTGCCCGATGTGCTGCGGGTGCGCGCCGGGGTACGCGGCGCCGGTGTGGTGTGGAGCCGGATGGGCGACGCCGGGTACCGCCGCGCCGGGGCTCGCCGCCGGCGCCTGCGGCGGCCCACTGGGCGAGGTGGGCGTGCCGGCCTCCCACGGACCGTCCATGATCCACGGCGGAACCGGCGCCGAGCTGACCGGCGAGCCGGGTGGTGCGCTGACCGGCGAGCCGGGCGTTCCGCTCACGGGCGGTGCGCTGACCGGGAACGGCGGTCCGCTGACCGGGGGTGCGCTCACGGGGAACGGCGGCCCGCTGACCGGCGGTGCGCTCACGGGGAACGGCGGCCCGCTGACCGACGGTGCGCTGACCGGGGGTGCGCTGACCGGGAACGGCGGCCCGCTGACCGGCGGTGCGTTTACGGGGAACGGCCGCCCGCTCACCGGGAAGGTCGCCGGGGGCGGAGGGCTCACCGGACCACCGGGAGCAGGGCCGGCGGGGTGGGTGTGGGTCGGGTCACCGGCGGGCGGAGTGGTCACCTCGGACGGGCCGGCCTGGGATCCCCGCGCACTGGTGGTGGCGGAGGTCGGCGGCCCGCCGGCGAGCAGCGGCTCGATCTGCTGGACCTGGACGGTCGGCGAGTCCCAGCCCGCGGAGCCTGGACGTGCCGTCGGGCCGGGAGTGGCTGCGGGCAGGCCGGCCGTCGGTGGCCCGGGCTGAGGCGCGGCGGAGGATCGGTCACCGGAAGGCGCCTCACGGACCGGCGGGTGGGCGGCGGGTGGCGTGCCCGGAGACGGGGCGACTCCACCGACGGGCTGGTCCGGCCCGGGCCGGGATTCGCCGGCGCCGCCCCGCCGATCCGGCTCGTCGACCCGCCGTCCCGGTACGTGAGCCGGCACGTCAGCCCGGCGGGCCGGCGCGTGGACGCCGTGCGTCGGCACGCCGGCCGGCGGCTCGGCGTGGTGCGTCGGCGCGCCAGCCGGGTGGGCCGGCGGGGCGGCCGCGTGCGTCGGTACGCCAGCCGGGTGGGCCGGCGGGGCGGCCGCGTGCGTCGGTACGCCAGCCGGGTGGGCCGGCGGGGCGGGCTCGTGCGTCGGTACGGCAGTCGGGGGAGCCGGTGCGTTGGCCGGCGGGTCGGCCGGGCGGGTCGGTCGGGCATACGCACCGGCCGGCGCGGCCGTCGGCGGCACCGTGGGTGGCGGCGCCACGTGCGCAGCGGGAGGCGCGGCGACCGGTTCCACCGTTCGGGGTGGCGTGGCGCGCGGGTCGACGCCCGTGGGCGGTGCGGTGCCAGGAACGGGTTGTCCGGCCCCGGATGATCCCGGCGCGGCTACGTGTTCGGCCACCTGCTCGTGCTGCGGGCCAGCCGCGCGGTCGACGGTGGTCGCTCGGTCGTGTGGGCGCCAGGCGGTGGAGAGGACGGCCAGGGACACCGTCGGTCCGTTGAGGGCGGCGAGACTGCTCACCGCCGCCGGGTCCGCGGGCAGAGGAGCGGCCGGCGCGGCACCGGTGGGTGGGCGACCGAGCGCGGGATCGGCAGGTCGGCGCGGCACCGGCGGCGCGGTGGCCGTCGGGGTGCCCGGCCGCGTGCCCGCTGGCGGGTGACCCGGGGCGTCTGTCGCAGCGGGTGCGGCGTCAACCGGCGGGGGAGCGGCCTCCCCGAGGTAGGCGCGGGCCTCGCGTACCGCCGGGTGGTCGGCACCGAGCACGGCGGGCCCGGCGGTGGCGACGCGGCGGTAGTTGCGGCGGGCCTCGTGCCGGTTGCCGAGTTCGTCCGCGACGGTGGCCAGCTCGAAGCAGAGCGCCAGCATCAGCGGGTCGCCGTGCGGCCAGCGGCGCTCCCCGGCCGCGAACGCCTGCTCCAGGACCCGGCGGGCGGCGGCCGGGTCGTCGGCCTCCCGGTGCAGCCGCGCCAGCAGGTGCGCGGTGCTCAGCGCGTCGGGGTGGTCCGGGCCGTAGGGCGGTTGGGCGGACTCGACGGCGTCGGTGAGCAGGTGACGTGCGCCGGCCAGGTCGCCGGCATTACGTAGGGCGAGAGCTCGGTGCTGGATCGCGGCCAGGGAGGAGGGATGCGACACGTGGTCATGCTGCCGCCACGATGCGCCCCGACGCTACCCACAACCATCCCCTCGTCCGGTATCGTCCACCGGCCGGGAGTCGATGTGCATGATCCATCTGGGCGGTGTACAGTAACCACCCGTGCGGCCTGCGGGCCGGCCAACGGGTGGGAAGATCACCTTGGCCGGCGCAGTAGGCTGGACGAGCAGGTCCGGGTGGCGGAATGGCAGACGCGCTAGCTTGAGGTGCTAGTGCCCGTATAGGGCGTGGGGGTTCAAGTCCCCCCTCGGACACGAACCGAATCCCAACGGTGCGCGGCAAGGTCAACACTTGCCCGCACCGTTTGTGTTTTCGGGTCGTACGACAGGTGTAGCCCGAGGCTGCGGTAGACCTCTAGCTTGTGTTCCGGCTCGGCGTCCCGCAGTGCGTTCACGAGGTCGCCGAGTTCCTCGACGATGGCGATGATCTGTTCCTCGGTGAGGCGAGGAGGGATGTTGCCGGGTCTGTCCTCAACCGGTGTGTGCTGGTGTTGTTCGGCACGTTGGCGTTCGGCTTGGGTCTCGGCTATCCAGCCGGCGACCACCGCCGGGTCGGCGCCGGCGTCGAGTGCCGCCCGGTAGCGGGCCAGTTTCGCGTCGCACTCGGCGATGGTGGGTCCTTGCGGTGCGACCGGGGTCACGGTCGGCGTGTCGAGGTTGGCCTGTTCGAGGAGCCCAGCGATGGTGTGCCGCCGCTGCAGCGGCCCGAAGCCTTGCACGAGCCAGGTGTCCAATGGTCGGATCAGCACGTCTTCTCGCATGATCACGTTCCGGGGGTGGTCGACCTTGTTGGTCAGGGCGTATTCCTGGGGGAAGCGGCAGCGGTAGTAGGCGACGCCGTGAGAGTGCTGGCCCTGCATCTTCCTGCCGCAGATGCCGCAGTGGACCAGGCTCTTGAAGATGTAGGGGTGCCGGGATCGGTGCGCCCGTTTCGGCGCGGTCGCGGTGCGCGCCCGCACGCCGAGTATCTCCTGGACGCGGTCGAAGGTCGCCTGTTCGATCAAAGGTTCGTGGACGATGTCGTTGGAGGTGACCCACCGGTCGCGCTGGTTCCACCGCATGACCGGGGTGTGCCCGAGCGCGACGTCGTCGACGTCGAGCAGCACCTCGTCGGTGCGCTGCTTGTTCCAGACCTGCCGCCCGGTGTAGCGGGGGTTGATCAGGATCGTCCGCACGGCGGTCTTGGACCAGGCGAGCCCGTCTCGGTGGGGGTTGCGGGCGCGGTCGTACGCCGAGGGGCAGAGGATGTCGTCGCGGGTGAGTGCTTCGGCGATGGCGAACATGCCGTATCCGGCGAGGTACATGGCGAAGATGCGCTGGACGACGGGGGCGGTCTGCGGGTCTGGAGTCAGTCCGCGGAGGCGTTTGCCGTCGGCGGCCTTCGCCGGGTTTGGGTGCGGCCCGAGGTCTTTGAGCATGTACCCGTACGGTGGGCGTCCGCCCAGGTAGCGTCCTTCGAGTTGGGTTTGGGAGGCCATGGCGGTGCGGACGCGGACCTTGACCCGGTTCCGCTCGCCCTTGCTCATCCCGCCGAAGACGGACATCACCAGGTCGTGGGCCTCGTTGTCGGGGTCGATTGGTCCACCGACCTCCGGGACCCACAGTTGGACGCCGTAGTGGGTGAACAACGGCAGGGTCAGGCCGAACTGGTTGCCGTAGAAGGCACGGTGGGGTTCACCGATCACCACTGCGATGAAGCCTCGCCGCGGGTTGCGTAGCGCGGCCAGGAGCCGGCTGGCGTCCGGGCGGCGCTGCCACGGCAGCGCTCGGCTGTGGCCGACATCGAAGAATTCCTCGACAATCATTCCGCCCCTCGGGGTGATCAACGTCTGGGCGAGGGACAGTTGCCAGTGTCGGGACGACTCAGGGTCCTGGTTGTCCTCGGTGGAGACGCGACCGTAGAAGGCGAAGGAGAGCTTCGGCGCTTCGAAGCTCTCCTTCGCGAGGTCTTGTCTCAAGCGTTGCTGGTCAATGGTCATGTTTCCTCCACAGGGTGGTGATCGGCACCCGAGCGTTTAACGTGTACCGCGACGAGAAGGCGTAGGAGAGCGCGCGCGCCGACCGGCCCGAACGCGGGCGGTTCGGGCGGCGCAATGACGCGCAGTTCGTCGGATCTGCTGTCTGTGGTTTCTTTTGGATGGTCGCTGAAATTGTAATTCAGCGTGGGCTGATCCGGGATGTCTGGTTGGAATGGCATGATTGTTCCCCCATTGGCTTGACATTTTTCTCACCTGATGGCTTGCAGTCATCGCGGGATCTCCTTCGGTCACTTGGCGGTCATCGGATATGGATGGTTGGCGTTGGCTCCGTGCTGTCCCGTGCTCAGTCTGAACACAGGTTGGTGTGAGCAGGGACTTCGCGGCAGCGGCGCTTTGCGGCGTGGAGTCCACGTTGGCGGGTTCCAGGCAGCCTTAGACGGCAGTGGAGGGCACGAAAACTGCCTTTTGCTGGTGTTTCTTGCTCGGTGGGTGGCTGCTTCATTCGCAGCGAGTCGTCGGACGACAGGAATCGGGCAGCACGCAGTGCAATTTCGGCCGGTGCTGGCCTTGATAAAATTCTCCTGACGACGGACAGAGGCCATTGGCGACGGCGTTTAGCGAAAAGAGCCCGTCAGGTCTTACGAGCGTCTATGAGGCGGCGGAGTGCCGCGCCCGCGGCGGGGAACGCGAGTTGCAGCGTGGACCCGACCAGCCGTACTGCCCACCAGGTGACCGCGATCAGGTAGCCGACGATGAGGGCGCCGCTGGTGGCGTTGGTGAAGACGATGGCGTAGCCGATGGCGAGGCCTGGTGCGGTGATGATGCGGATGGTGCGGCTTCGGATGGCCGTCAGGGCGGTGGCGATGCCGAGGAGGGCTGCTCCGGCGCTGCCGATGAGGCCGGGCATGCCGGTCCAGTCGACGGGTGGGGTGAGGGTGAGGGCTGCGCGCATGAGGTAGATGCCGACGGTGGCGATGGCGGCGTGCAGGAGGGCGGGTCGGGTGTGGTGGAGCCAGGTGGGCAGATCGGTGGCGGGGATGCGGGGTGCGGTGGCGGCGATGACGGCGGCGCACACCGCGAGCGGCAGGGCGGTGCCGAGGGTCCATCTCAGATAGGGGCTGTAGTCGTGTCCGACGGAGGTGCCGGTGGCCAGGCCGTAGAGGGCGGCGGCGACGGCGCCGCCGACGGCGGCGGTCAGGTATCCGCGTTGGATGAGGTCGCCGGTGGCGGATTCAGGTGTTGCGGTGGTGGGTGCACCGGAGAGCCAGGTGGTGGGGGCGAGGTGCGCCACGGCGAAGGCGGTGAGCATGGCCAGTGCGCCGGCGGCGCCGAGTTGAGGCAGGGAGGTGCGCACGCCGATGATTCGGTAGGCGATGGTGGTGATGTCGGCGGTGAGGACTGCTTGCAGCAGCAGGGCGAGCGAGCAGGCGGTGAGTACGGTGGCGCTGGTCAGGTCCCGGACGCGAAGTCGCACACGCGGCAGGTGGGCGTGCGCGGCCGTCCTTGTGTGGTGGTGCGGTGCGGAGAGGGCGAGGGCGCCGTCAGCGAGGGCGTGGGGCTGGCCGGTGAGAGTGGCCGGGGCGAGGCTGGTCGCGGTGGCCAGCCGATCCGCCAGTCCGGGCACCGGCTCGACCTGATGGAGGATGACGCCGACGAGGTGCTGAAGGTTGATGTCGGCTGCGTCGAGGACGTCGGAGACCGCGTCGTGGACTGCGTCGAGGAGGGGTTGTGCGGCGGCCGCGACGTCATCGCGGGTGATGACGGCGGGTGTGCGCGGCGCGGGGAGCAGGACTGGTGCGCGGTTCTGTGTGACGAGACGGTGTCTGGCCTGGCGCACGGATTCCAGCAGGATTCGCCCGTCCTGCGTGGGCTGAGTCAGCTCGGCGCGCAGCGGGTCGTCGTTGGTGGTGGCCGCGTCCAGGAGTTGCTGGGCGAGGACCTGGTCCAGGTCGCCCGGTGAGTCGATCGCTCGGGTGGCCAGTTCGCGGTATCCGTCGCCGTCTACTTGAAGGATGGTCAGGGCGACCGGGTGGCGGTCGGCCTGGCAGATCAGCAGGCACGAGCCGTCGGGGGCGGTGAGGCCTAGGGCTTGGGCGTGGGCGGCGAGCGCTGCTGGTGCGGTGACTATGGCGGGCGCGGGCAGCCCGGCGCGGGACGCCGCTTCGGTGAGCTCGTCACGTCGGCGTGGTCCCCAACTCGACGGGATGGTCATGGTGAGCGTGCCAATCGGCTCACCGACTTGATTGACGGCTTGACCAGCGACGTGCCGCAGTAGTGCGGCGATCAGGTCGACGGCGTCGAGGGCCGGTCCGCCCGCTTGGGTGCCGAGCAGGTCCAGCGGGTCGGGTACGAACTGGTGGCCGGCTGGCGGAGGGGTCGTTGCGGGCACGCCGAGGTAGAGGTTGCCGGCTGGGTCGAGGGCGATGCCGCGCGGCATGACGAGGTGACCGTCGAGGATGATGGGGATCCGGGCGCCGTGGTGACCGACGGCGGCGGCAATGGCCGACGAGTTGAGGTCGATCGACAGTTGTGCGCCCCCGCTTGGCATGTGCGGCAGTCTCACCCGACCCGGCGGTGGACCGTCAACCACCGTCCCGCGCAGTGATCCTTCGTGCGCGCATGGTGAGAATCCTTCTTCGCGGGATGGTCATCGGCATGCATCCTCGTGTATGCGGGAGAAGGTCAGGGTCGGGTGAAGGGGAGGGCACGGTGCCGCAGGAGTCCCCAGACAAGGTTCGCCGGCTGGCCGAGTACGGCACGCGTCCCACCTTCTACAAGCCCAGAGAGCAGGCACCGCACACCCGGCCTGCGCGGTCGGCAGTGGTGGTCCGACTGATCCGAGCGGCACTCGGCGCCGCGGTGTTCCTCGTTGTGGTGCCCGCGCTGCTGTGGGTCGTCGGCGGCGATCCGCTGCGGCGGTTACCGTCGTGGTCGCAGGTCGCCGTCTGGTTCGACCAGCCGAGTGGACGCTTCACCCCGACCGTCCTCGCCGGCATAGCGGTCTGGGCGCTGTGGCTGCTCTGGGCCGTGTTGGCCCTGCTGTTGGTCACCGAACTGGTCGCGGTGGTGACCCGCTGGCGGATCCCAGCGCTGCGACTTCCGGCACCGCTGCACCGGCTCGTGTTCGGCCTGGCCGGCACCGCCGCGATCGCCGTCACCTCCGCCGGCCAACTCAACACGGAAGACGACGCCGGCAGGCCCACAGCCCTCGTCGCCTCCGCTGACAACCCTGGCGTGATCCCTCGGCAAGCCATCGCGCGTGGCCCCGCATTGATCCGCGTCGCCGACACCCGCTACCTCTACACAGTCGAGCGCCACGATACCATCTCCAAGATCGCCAAACAGTGGCTCGGCGACGCGAACCGGTGGCCGGAAATCTGCCGGCTGAACAAGCACCGCCACTTCCCCCGAACCGGCGGTACCCTGCGCGACTGCGACCTCATCTACCCCGGCTGGGACCTACGGCTGCCCGCCGATGCCCGCCCACCAGCAGACGCCATACCCGCCACCGCACCAAACCGGCCGACACCACCACAGGCGACCGCCACGCCGTCGGCGACGCCGAGCACCGCTGCGGACCCCTCACGTCCTACCCCGCCGGCCACCACGGCCTCGCAGAAACCAGCCACCCCACACGGCACCGCGTCAGCGACGGATGCGCCCACGACCGTGCCGCCCGCAACCTCCAGCCCCACCACACCGGCATCACCATCCACCACGCCAGCGGTCGACGGCCAACCGAGCCCGACTGCGGCAACCGACGGTGATGGCGTCAGTCTGTCGCCGTCGGCGTGGCTGCCCTGGTCACTCGCCGCCGCGGTCAGCGCCGCCGCCGCGCTCGTCTGGGCTCACCGCCGCCGCCGATACACCGGCCAGCCCGACACCGACCCGCCCACCGACCTGCCACCACCCGTGCGGCAGCTGCGCCGCGCCGTAGCCCGCAATCCCGACCTTCCGCGCCCGGACGACACCGAGCCAGCCGCGCGTGTGCCGGACCTCGTACCGCTGCCCCCGGGTGGAACCGGCCTCATCGGAAATGGGGCGCACCCCGCAGCTCGCGGTGTCCTCGTCGCGACCCTGTCCACCGGCGGCCCGCACCACCCCGACGCGCGCGGTGAAGTCATCACCGACGCCGCCACCCTGACGGACCTACTCGGCCCCCAGGAGGCGCCCCTCAGCCCGTGGTCACGGCTGCACGTCACTGACACCATCGACAACGCGCTCACCGCGATCGAGGCACGGCTCCTGCACCGCAGCCGCATCCTCGACGAACACGCCCTGACCGACCTGGACACCCCGCGCCAGCAAACCTCCGGCGAGGAACCGCTACCACCGCTCGTCCTGATCACACACACCCCGCCGGCCGCGGCCAGCATGCGCGCCAAAGTCGCCCTCACCCTCGGCAGCGACCTGCACGTGTCCGCTCTGCTGCTCGGCGAATGGCCGCACGGCGCCACCATCGACGTCACCCACGACGGCCACACCACACTCGTTGCCAATGAAACCGTCGAGCCGGTGCCGCCGCGGCTGCCTGTCCTCGACGCCGACACGACGATCCAGATCCTCACCACCCTGCGCGAGGCACACACCGGCGAACCACCCACCGCCGCACCGGCACAGGCCGCCGTCGTACCACTGCACACAAGCCGAACCGACACCGAGCCGGACAAGCCATCCGTCGTGCCAGCCCCGCCCGCCGCGACGGGGAAGGCACGGCTGCGGGTCCTCGGCCAGCCACGAATCGACAACATCACCAAACCCGGCCGGCCACTGCGCGCCAAAGCCCTCGAACTGGCCGTGTTCCTCACCTGCCACCCCGACGGCGCCACCACCCGCGACATCGGCGAATACCTCGAACCCGACGCCCGCCTCAGCCAAGCCGACCAACGCGTCCACACCAACGCCAGCAACCTGCGACACGTCCTCGGCCGCGCCGCCACCACCGACCGCAAGAACGCCTACGTCATCACCACCGGCGGACGCTACCGACTCGACCCCGCCACCGTCGACGTCGACGTGTGGACACTGCGCGACCTGTTGCGCACCGCCACCATCGCCACCGGAGCACGCCGCCGCGACCTGCTCACCGCCGCCTGCGACCTCTACACCGCGCCGCTCGCGGACGGCCACGACTACGAATGGCTGCAGCCGCACCGCGAGACAGTCCACCGCTGGGGCATCGACGCGCACCTACTGCTGGCAGACGACCTGCTCCATCACGACCCACAGGCCGCATCCGGCCTACTCGACAAAGCGCTCAACCTAGACCGCTACAACGAGACCCTCTACATCAAAGCGATGCACGCCCGCCACACCCTCGGCGACGCAGACGGCATCACCACACTCCTGCGCGCCCTGACCAAAGCCCTCACCGACCTCGACGCCACACCCCACGACGACACGGTCACGCTGGCCACCCAACTCCGCAGCGACCTGGACCAGAAGTAACCGCCGCCGACATCGCTCCGACACGTCGGCAGCCTCTGGCAAGGGCAGTCCACGCTACGTGCGGTTGGCGCTCAGCCGCCGAAGGCTGGCTCTCTGCAGGACACCATCGAGACCGGTGTCCGTCTCGGGCTAGGCTGAACGCTGCTTGCTCTCAACTGTCCTTTGTAGGAGGCTCCCGTGCGGCCCGGTGACGAGACTGCGGCAGACCAGCAACAGACACCGCCGTCCGGGATCGACCCCAGCGTGCCGCACTCGGCGCGGATCTACGACTACTGGCTCGGCGGCAAGGACAACTTCGCCGCCGACCGCGCCGTCGCCGAAGCCCTCGCCGCGGCGATCCCGACGATCCGAGAGATGGCCGCCGAGAACCGCCACTTCGTGCACCGCGTCGCTCGCTACCTGGTCGGCCAGGCCGGTGTACGGCAGTTCCTCGACATCGGCACCGGCATCCCGACCAGACCGAACCTGCACGAGATCGCCCAGCAAATCGCTCCCGAGACCCGAGTGGTCTACGTCGACAACGACCCCATCGTGCTCGCCCACGCCCGCGCCCTGATGGTCAGCACCGAGCAAGGGCGCAGCGAATACATCCACGCCGACCTGCGCGAGCCGAAGATGATCCTCAACCACCAGACGCTGCGCGAAACACTCGACCTCGACCAGCCGGTCGCGCTGACGATGATCGCGATCCTGATGCTGCTCGCCGACGCCGACGACCCCTGGCACACGGTCCGCGTACTGCTCGACGCCCTACCGTCCGGCAGCTACGTGGCGATCACCCACCCGACCGGCGACTTCAACCCCCAGGCCATGGCCACAGCCGTCACCGCGGCCGTCAACAACGGCATGACCCTCGTACCCCGCACCCGCGAACAGGTGGCCCGGTTCTTCGACGGCTGGGACCTGGTCGAACCGGGAATCGTGCCCGTGATGGCCTGGCAACCCGACACCGGCCAGCCCACCGACCCGCACGCCGCCTACTACTGGGCCGGCGTCGCCCGCAAACCCTAGCCTGAATGGTTCGGCAGGGTGCTGGGATGCGTGCTCGTCACGAGCGGCTTGGCCGGGATCTGGCGGGCTCTTCGACTCGGCGTGGTCATCGACGCAGGCGGTGTCCGCGTTCGCGGCTTCGTCAGCCGTGACAAGGTCACACCGTGGAGCGCGATCCAGTCGGTCGACTGCGCGCAGATCGACGTAAGCAAACGTCGCTTGCCAGGACCTGACGTGGGCGAATCGGGAGGATTGGTCGGTGTGCCGTAAGAGCCGGAAAGCCGCCATGATCGTGATCGTTCCACCAGTCGCACACCGTGACCACCACCAGGCCCTATCCCAGCCCAGGCCGCACCTGTTGCCAGATGAGTGGCTTCCGCCGTCCCCGTCTGCGTGACCGGCTGCAGTACCGTCACGCCGTGCATTTCGTGTATCGCTCCCACTACGAGGGCCTGTTGAGTAAGCGGGTCCGGCGGCTGCCGGACGAGACTGTGCTGAGTTGGTTTCAACGAGGTTGGGACAGCGACGATCCGGAGTCGTGGGTTGAGAACGAGCTGGGCGGTGACGTCTACGGCCTCGATTCGATCTTCGAGGCGGCACGGAAGCACGGGCTGTCTCGGGCGGCCACGACCAGCGAGCTGCGCGAGCTCCTGCATGAGCACTTGTACGTGGAGGGTGACGAGGACTTCATCCGCCTCGACGATCACAGCCTCCGGGTACGGACCGATGACGACGAGGTGGAACTGGCGTACTTCTTCCTCGATGACGAGGTGGTCGCGACCGCCCTCGACCGGTTGGCATACCCGCTCCAGTCGTGGCCGTTGCCCGGCGCGGGCGGTGAGTCGACGTCGTTCGTCACGGATGTGCCAGTGACAGTCGTTACGCCCGCCGGCACCGGTGGCGCCAGCACGTACGCGGTGTTCCTCACGTTCTACGACGGCGCGAGCCTCGCTTGTTCCCGGCCGCTGGTATTCCCGGGGGTCGGGTTGTGGGAACTGCCCGGACATCTGCGGACCGCGGACCCCGACAGCGGTGCAGCATGGCCACCCGAGTTGCTGGTCTTGCGAGCACTCGTCGCACCCGAAGACGACGCCATCAGGCCGGCGCTGGAGCGGTGCAACAGATGGCCCGGCTTCAACCTCAACGCCGACCCGTGGCCCAACCTGCCCAACGAGCACACCCCCGCCCACCACGAAGCCATGGCGCTTCTCACGACGGGCAAATACGTCGACGGGCGACGCCCTGACGCATCACGCATCGAGGCCGACAAACATCTTGCCCAAGTCACCATGCACTGTGGTGGGTCATTCGGGTACCAGCAGTGGTTCCTATTCGACACCCTGTGGGCGGCCGCTCACTCCGACCTGGCGCAATCACTGCTGCGCTACAGCAACCACTGGGATCCACTCGAGGACTGAACACAGCCGAGCCATCAGCTCCGGTCGTCAAACGAGCGGATGCAGATCGGGCGCGCGGTCGCTGGCTACCTCTATCAATGACCTGCGCCCGTGGCCCGCCACGTTTGGGGTCTCAGGCAGCCCGGCGGCCACCAGGGAACGACCCTCATCCGTTGCGTCGAGCCCGATCCGCAGCAGATCCGGACGACCTGGTGGAAGCTGCGTCTGCCTGCAGCTGTGCGAGTTCACAACACGGGTTGAAGCTGAACGAGGATCATCCAGTTGGCGCCGTCGGCGCGAGATGTCGCCCGGACCCGGTACTCGCTCGGGCGTAGATCGATCACGAGGTGGTTGTCAGGCTCCAACTCCGCCCCGGGCCATGCCGAATCAAACAGCACGACTGGCCCGTCCACCGCCCAGCGGACATCCTCGTCCTCGTCCCAACTCACGCCGTCACGCAGCGCTCGGCGTGCAGCGCTCACCAGGTCGTCTTCCTCGTTTGCCGCTGCCCACCGCAGGAACAGCCGTTCCGAGGGTAGATACGTCGTCGTTGCCGGCTCGTCGCCCAGAACAAGTGCCTGCCGTTGACCGATGGCGACCACGCCGACGTAACCGTCGATCGCGCACGCCCGGCCGTAGTCCCCCCAACTCTCCACGGGACCGTCAGTGCTATCAGCGCCGGTCCATAGCGACAGCGCCGATTGCGGAGCAACGAGCAGCGGTCCGCCAGCCGACGAAACCCACATGTACCGCAATGACCCACCTCCCACAGCGATCTTGCCAGGCAACGGCGATACACGTGTGCTCGGCAAGGCGCGTTTGTCATGACCGGAGAGCTGATTGCCGCAGATCGAGGGCCGCTGGATCGCCCGGCTGTGCGCACTTATCGGCACATGGCTGAACGGCACTCAGGCCAGCTCGACAGATCGCTTGGTACCACGCGACTCGCGGCATCTGTGGATGCCGCTCAGGTGTTCAGCACGGTGAGCCACTCGGCGGTCCGGGGGCGGTAGCCGTGTCGGTCCGCGAGGCCCCGCACGATCGCTGGGACGTGCCCGGCACCGTAAACGACCGCGACGTCGATCCGTTCGGACGAACGCGTACGGATCAGCTCGGACAGCGTGGCAAGCACTCGCTCATCCCGGTCGCCGCCGAATGTGCGCTCGAAATGTTCGGCGAACTCGTCGTCTGAGTACATCTCGTCCTTGGCGCTGGGCAGGTCGTTCAACTCGACCTCAGGCGAGAGCAGCCGTCGCGTGCCCCCGAAGAACTGGGCCACGGCCACGATCGGAATGACACACCACATCAAGAGCCGGTATCGCAGCGGCATGGCTCGCCAGCCCTGGGTGAACTCCGCCGTCGTCACATCCGGGTTGATCAGCTCGACGCCGAGCGACCGGTACGCGATGTTGTCGACCACGAGTCCGGAGCGCTTGTTGGCTGGCATGACCCGGTAGGTGAGCGTGAGGGCCCACGTCAGTACCGAGCGTCCGCTGACGCCTTCGACGACGAGCAGGTCACACTGCCGGAGCCGCTGCGCCACCGCCGCGTAGAACTCGGGGCTCGCCACATGCAGCATGGGGAACAGCACGAACTGCAACTGGCTGCCGGGGCGCCGAAGGCGCAACACCGCGGAGCGGGTCCCGATGATGCTGTGCTCGATGATCTGCAAGCCCGCCCACCTGACGTCTGCCGACGCTGAGATCCAAAGGGTATGCCTGGAGCGCAAACCGGACCCGTCGATATCGCGCCATGAAGCGTGCACCGCCGCCGAGGTGTCGCAGACGCCTGGAGGCATGCGACGATCTTGATGCTGTCCTGGCGTAGGTTCCCCGGGTGACTGTGTACGACATCGCCGCCAAGCTGCCTTCCATCGGCGTGCTGCGTGACCGCTGCAAGACACTCGCCGTCCTGGAGTGCATCCTCGACGGTGGTGAGCCCTACTACGCCTACACCCGCGCCTGGGGTGACGACGAGGCAGCGTTCATGAACAACGGCAGCGGCGACGAGTGGGCGGTCGTGTTCACCGCCGAGGGCGCGTTCATCCGTGTGTTCGACCACGAGTCGGCGATGACGCCCTACCGCAGTCCGGACCGGGAACTGTGGCCCGGCCTGCTCGACGGAATCCCGGCGGTGTTCCGTCCGCAGATCGAGGAACCAGCGTTCGGCGACGAGGAGCGACAGTTCCTCGCCACCGCTGTGCTGTGGCGGCAATCCGGTGACGACCGCTGGCACGCCGGTGAAGGCATCACGTTCCCCCCGCTCCGCGGACCGTACGACGGCAACGCCCCGGACGGCTCCGGGCTGCTCGAGATCCTGCTCGACGACATCGTCGACCGGTACGTCACGTTCGCCGAGGACTACTACGAGATCGAGGTGGACCCGACGGTGGTCGAGCACGTTGTCGCGCACCGCCCGCTCACTGACGTCGTTGTGCAAGCCTTGAACCCAGAAATGACCGTCGCCAGGCTGCACGAGGACCTCACCGCGATCGGGTATCCGACCGCGGCAGCGTGACGACGGGCTCGTACCTGGGACCGCCTCGACAGCACGCTGGTCGCTCAACGGCCAGTACCGGAAGCTGAAGCACATGACTGGGGTCAGGTGACGGTGTTGGGTTGAGCGGCAGTTGCCGCTACGGTCCCATCGTGGAAACGGTCCGCGTCTACGCCCCCCGATCGAGGCTGCTGCTTCTGTTGCTCGCCTCCGCCGGCTTCGTGTCAGGGAGTCTGTGGATCGCTTCGTTCGCGGGGGTCGTCGGCATTGTCGTCGCGATGGCCGGCGTTGCGTTCTTTGGCCTGGCCGGTGTCTACTTCTTGCTCGAACTGATCTATCGGCGGCCGTCCCTGCAGGTTGACGCGGAGGGCATTACCGATCGGGCGTCACTGGCCTCGGCTGGCCGGCTCCGGTGGCGTGAGATCGGCGTTGTGAGGATCCACTCCGTTGCGGGGCAACGGATGCTGGCGATCCTGCCGCATGACCCCGATACGGTAGTTGCCCGATCCGGGTTCGTGCGCCGCGCCTTCCTACGGATGAACCGCGCAGCCGGCTTCCCGCCGGTTAACTTGCCAGAGTCCGCCCTGCCGTACTCGTTGGAGGCGCTCGTCGACGAGATGCGCCGGCATAACCCCGAGCTTCAGGTATCCGCCGATTAGGCACGCCACAACGACACCGCCGGCCGGGGTGGATCTCGTCAACAACGTCAAGGTGACCGGGTGCGAGCAGGTCGAGAAAACATCCGCTTCGGCAGGAGCGCGCGTCGAGCGCCACCACGCCCGTTACTGAACTTGGCGCACGGTCGGCGGCAAGAGCGGACGGATCCTGCTGGCCAGGGCGTGTCTAGAGCGGATTCAGGAGCAGCACGCCGTCCGGTGAGTAGAAGTAATCGCGCACGGGCCAAGCCCAGTCTTCAATCTTCGGGTCTTCCGACTGCGACAACCACTCAGACAGACGCGCGTGCTCGTCGGTGTATCCGTTCTCCAGGAGCCACCGAAGCGTGTCGCCCCGGCCCGCTCCGAAGATTGCCTGGGCGTCGAAGCCGATGCCTAGGTCCATGTCGCCCGTGCGGAACTTCGCCCCATACAGGCGGGGCGAGTCCGCTGGATCGCCGATGAGGAACAGCAGAAAGGCCGTCACGTAGACCTGCTCGTACTCGTCGCTCTCGCCCACGTCCGGACCTTCGCGCCACGCCCTTTCGAGGTCGAAGATCTCTCGGAGCATCGCGTGGTAAGGGCCAGGATCGTCTACGTCAACCATCCGGAGCGCCTCCCGACGCGAAGCCGGACTCCAGAGGTCCAAAGACTCGGCCATGTGTGAACGCTAGTCGGAGCGCCCGCTCATCGGCTAGATCCGGGTGCCATCGGGCCGCCTGCCGATGTTGGTAGCGACATCGGCGTCGGCGTGATCTTGAGGATGTGTAAGCGAGCTTAGACCTGCATTCTGCCACCAGGTAACGACGCGGCGGATGTCTGCGATCTGATCGAGCCATCCGCTCAACCAGATGATTTTTACTGTATGGCCTGTTCTTGGTGCTTGGATGAGAAGTCCCTGGCCGAGGTACATGCCGACGTGGCGGGGGTCGGCCATGGTGCCTCGGCTGCCGGGGATGAAGACGAGGTCGCCGGGCAGCAAGAGAGCCGGGTCGGCTACGGGTTCTCCGGCGTTGACCTGATCGGTGGTGATGCGCGGGATGGTGATGCCGGCTGCCCGGTACGCCGACTGCATAAGCGAGGAGCAGTCGCACTGCTTGTCGGGGTCGCCGGAGTGCGGGTCGGTGCACGACCCGCCGAAGTGGTATGGGGTGCCCAGCTGCCCGAGCGCCCAGAAGATCGCGGTCGTGACCTGGGGCGGGGTGCCGATCGGCAGGGTGAATCCGTCCGGCAGGGCAGCGAGCGCGTCGGTGGCGCAGTCGGTCAGGGTGCTGGTCAGCTGTTCGACGAGCTGGATCGCGTCGTCGGCCCACTTAGCGTACGCGTCGGGGTAGGCCGCCACCTGGACCGCCTGCGCGGCCTGGGTGAGGGGCATCTGCTCCCAGCCGGTGACGGTCAGCAGCTTGTCGAAGAACTTTCCGGCCTGGTACTCCGGCTGGGACAGCTGCTCGACGGTGCCCCAGCCCTGGCTGGGGCGCTGCTGGAATACGCCGATGGAGTCGTGGTCGTTGCGGTTGCCGAGGTGCGGCAGGTTACGCAGGCCGGATTCCTGCATCGCGGTGGCGAGACCGACGACCCACCCCCAGCGGGGCACGCCCTTGGCGACACCCACATCGATGATGGTCGCGGCGATCTCGAGCTGCTCGGTGTCCCAGCTGAGGCCGGGTGGCTGCCCGGAAGGCCGTAGCGCGGGCACGGCGGCGACGCCGCACCCGCCGGGGCCGCCGCCCGTGACGGAGGACAGCAGCAGCATCGGCAGGCCGAAGCAGCCGATGACGACGGTGACGATTCCGATGATGGTTTTGGTCATGGCGAATGCCTCCAGGTGAAAACAGAAAGGGCCGGTGTTCGCGCGGGTGAGCGGCCGGCCGGGGACGAGACGGGATATCGGCTACATGCGGTGGATCAGCGGAACCAGCTCGGCGTGGGTCTGGCGGAGGAACTCGGCGATCAGGTCGGCTGCGTCGAACAGCGGGTGGCCGAGTCGACGGGGGCGGCGTTGCGCCAGTCCCAGTGACCCGGTTCGAAAGCGGGCACGAACCACAGCGCGCCGTGATAGTTGAGGAACAGCGCCTCGCCGATCTGCGGGGCGAGCAGGGTCATCGGCTTGCTGGCGCAGGTGGTCAGGCAGTGGCAGCGGGGGTCGTTGTAGATCGAGCGCGGCTGGCCGTGGTGAGTCGGGCAGGTGCAGTCGCAGGAGCGCTCGTAGGCGTTGCGGTAGGTGCGGTACACGCTGCTTCCCTGATGGGTCGTGAAACGCAAAAGGGCCGTGGGCCGCCCTCGCGGGGCGGCCCGACAGGTCCATGGGTGTGGGTGAGTTCGGAGCGACTACGCCTGGCGGCGCTGCTCGTAGGGGGTTGCGCAGGATGGTGGCGGTCTGGCGTAGCTGCCGCTCGATGATGAGGCTGGCGTCGTAGAAGTCGTGGTGCTCGTGGATGTGGTCGGCGTTGGGCCAGTCCCATTGGCCGCCGGGGAGACGGTTGACGAACCAGAGGTCTCCGCCGTGGTCGAGGAACAGGGCGCAGTTCCAGTGCTCGGTGATCAGGGCCGTCGGCTGGGTGGCGCAGGTGATCGCGCAGGCGCAGCGGTCGTCGTTGTAGGTCGTGCGCTGGTGGCCGTGGTGCTGCGGGCAGGGGCAGTCTCAGAGCCGCTGCCACGGCGGCGTGTAGGCCATGTGGTTCCTCCTGAGGGGGTGGCATGGGTACGCCTCGGGACCGCCGGCGTGGGCGGCTTACCGAGGCGTACGCCGTGGGTGGGGTGACGGCCGCGGTCAGCGAGGCGGGGCGAGGCGGGTCCGGCCGGGTCCGAGGCGCACGTCGCGCTGGACCTGGCGGGTCTCCTCGTCGGTGAGCAGGTAGGCGGGCAGCTGTGGCACGCCTTCGCGCGAGGCGCGGTACAGCCGGTGGGTGCCGTCGATGAGCAGCGGGGAGGATGGCTGGCCGCTGATGAGGAGCTGCGCGACGATCACGGGTTTGGTCAGGTCAGCGGTCATGGCGTAGGCGCGGTCCAGGCCATCACGGGCCGGACCGATGAGGCCGATCGTGGAGCTGTCCGGGTTGTCGTGGTGGGTCAGGCCGTACGCCTGCGCCCACGTCGCGACGTCCAGCGGCCGGGTGTCGCGGGGTGTGGCGGCGATCAGCGCCAAGGCGGCGTCGACCGAGAACACCCATGGGCCGAAGTGGAACCACTGGTGGGTCGGCTCGGTCATCGGCCGCCTCCACAGGTGACACGGGAGTAGATCGCTATGCACCGCAGGATCAGCTCGTGCGACGGCAGGGTCAGCAGCTGCTGCCGGTGCTTCTCCTTGAGGCGGTCCCAGATTTCGATGGTGACGCCGGCCGACCACAGGTCCACCAGCACTCCATCGATCTTGGCGTGCTGCCGTTCGGCGACGATCCGCCGCAGCGACTCGATGAGCGTCGGGTCGCCGGGCGGGTGGTTGTAGTCGTCAGGCCGGACGGCTTCGGGCAGCAGGGTCAGGCAGTCCTCGCAGGTGCGGTCCACGCGAGGCGGCTCCTCGGCCTCCCACCGGGTCACGGCGGTGGCGAGCAGGCCGCAGACGGCTTGCCGCTCGTCGCGCGGGTGACGGATGTGGCCGATCATCAGCGGGTCCTCCGATCCGATGGCACGCAGTGCGTCGGGTCATGGGGTGGCTGGCTCCGTTCTGGCAGGCCGGGGCAGCGGTCGTGCGACCGCCGCCCCGGCCGATGGGTGGGCGACGGTCAGACCTTCAGCAGGTCGAAGGCGGCCACCTTCAGCTCGCCGACCTTGCCGGTCACCACTCGGTTGGCGCGGGTGGTGGCGTCCTTGGCCTGCTGGTAGTGGTCCAGGTACTCGGTGATGGCCTGGTATCCGGCCCACCGGGTGCCGGCGATGGCGCGCTGCGTGTCTGCCTCGGTGATCAGGTACTTGAGCGTGCCCAGCCGCTCCTTGGCGTTGTTGCGGGTTTTCTCCGAGGCGTTGTCCTTGACCGGCCACACCTGCGCGACGATCTGCTCGAACTCGCGCATGGTCATTTCCGTCTGGAGCATCCGCTCGGCGGCCTTCTCGAACGTGTCCATGTACTTCCACATCAGGCCCAGCGCTTCGCGGGCCTGGGCGATCTGGGAGTTCACGTTGCTCGTGTGCCGGAACGTGTAGTGGCCCACGGCGTCGGCGAAGGCCGCGCGCTGGGTGTTGGCGCACACCACCCGGATCGGGCTGGCGTCCACGCGCAGCGCGGCGGTGCCGTCGTGGGAGGTCGTCCCGATCAGATAGAGGTCCATCCGGTCGACCCCGGCGATCTCCATCGCCGTGGGCAGCTTCATGGTGACGAACACCGACTTGCCGTTGCGGAGGCTGCCTGCGGTCTCGAAGTGGGCGCCACCCACCTGGTCCACGAGCCGGTCGAGCATCTCGGCGCACTGCTCGTTCTGGACCACGGTGTAGTCGGTCCCGACGATTCCCAGATACTCGGTCGCACCCGTCACGGGGTTGCGGCGCACGGTCATGCGCTTGTCGTCGGTCGGGATCGGGACCTCGACGCCGTCCACGATGTCGATGCCCTGGACGCGGATCGTGCGCACGCCCCAGTCGCCGAGCAGGGCGGCACCCATGATCTCCTGGGCGCTCATGGTGTTCTGGGTGACGGTGCCCAGTTGGTGCCAAGCCGACAGGCGGGCGCTGGCGAAAGCGGTCTGTCCGTTGGCGAAGGTCTCAAGTTCGTGCGGCACAGGGGTCTCCTCTCGACATGCCGCGGGGGCCGAGCCGCACGGCTCGGCCCCCGGAGGGATGGGCTGGGTCACTGCTGTCCGGCGTCGCCGTCGGCCCGTGCGGGATGCGCGAGCGTCATGGGCGCCGGGTCGACCTGGGCGAGGCGGCCGTCAGGACTGCTCGGCCGTGGCGTCGTCGGCCTGGTCCGCGCCGCCGTCCTCGCCCTGCCTCGGGTACTGGAACGCCCACGGCGACTCGGAGACCATGACGATGCGGCCGGCGGCACCGAGCTTGCCGCAGTTGTTGCGCACCGCCCCCGAGCTGACCGTCCGGCCGCCGAGCTGGTTGCTGATCGCGGTGGCGATCTCCTGCGGCGTCATCGTCCGGCCCGCGTTGGCCTTCAGCGTGTCGAACGTCAGCCGCTCCAGCTCGCCCTTGGCGAACGGCTGGCTGCCGTCCGCGTTGGCCGTGACGTCTGTGCGGCGCGCCCCGGCCGTCGCGAGACCCGGCGTGCGGGTGGGCGTCCGCTTGGGCAGGGCCACGGTGTGGACCGTGCCGTCCTCGGCGACGATGTGCAGCGTCCCGTCCGGGCGGACGAGGGGCTGCACCTGGGCTACCGCCTCGGGCGACTCGGACAGGCCCCTGATCACCTGGAAGCACAGCGGGCAGCGGGGCGGCTCCGGGTTCGGGTCGACCTCGCTGGCCTTGGTGGGCCCGGCGATCCACCGCGCCGGGACGCCGGGCAGGCGGCGGGCGGCATCGGCCTGCTCCATCGCGGTCAGCAGCCGGGAGACGGTCGCCTCCCCGATGCCGCTCTCGGCCACGATCTCGCCGATGGCCGCGCCGTCGTCGCCGTGCTCGCTGAGCACCGCCTTGATCGTCATGACCTTGCGGTCGCCGGGACGGCTGGGCTGGACCACGGTGACCTGGCCGCCGTTGCCCTTGTCCGAGTCTTCGTCGTGGGAGTCACCCTCGTCCGCGCCGTCGTCGGAGTTGCCCGGGTCATCGGTGTCCTCGCCCGTGTCGTGGTCGTTGGCGTCGCCCTGGTCGGCTTCGTCGACCTCGGCCGGGTTCTGGTCGGCGTCGGCGCCGTCCGGCTTGTCGCCGGGCTCCACGTCGTCGCCGTTGGCGTCGTCGTCCTCGGCCTGGCGGTTCTCCGCCGGATCGGTGTCGGGCTCGTCGGTCTCGGCGATGTCGGTGTAGTCCTCGCCGCCGGCCGGGTCGCCGTCGCCGCGGTCGGCGTCGGTGCTGAAGTCGTGGTCATGGGCCTCGGTCGCGACGCCCTCGGAGAGGGTCCACCGGGTAGGGGTGCCCTCGGCCGGGTCGGCGTCGGGGTCCACCGGCACGATGAGCCCGGCGTCGGCCAGGGTCTTGATCGCCCGGTCGGTGGTCGACCGGGCCTTGCCGGACCGCTCGCTCAATTCGTGGACGTTGCCCTGGCCGAGGGCGGTCAGGGCGTCGAGGACGGCCTGCGTGGCAGGCGTCAGGGACAGGTGATCCATCAGTGTTTCCCTCCTTGGGAACGCGGTGTTGGGACGCCGGACGCGGGGTTGTGCCGGGCGGTGGTGCGCCGGGTCGCGGGCAGCGGTCAGCGCGGCAAGCACCGGCGAAGTGGTGTCTGCCATGCGGGATGCCGCCTGGGTGCGGTCCGGTGGTCTTGGCGGTGGGGCCGCCGCGCTGATACGTCAGCGACCGGAGGTCGCGGCCTGCAGGATGTAGTTGCGGTCCTCGGTTGGCTCCCGGTAGATGCCGGCGTCGCCGTGGGACAGCCGCAGCGGGTTGACGCTGCCGCGCGGGCGTCGGACGTGCCGACGGTGATGTGGATGACGTATCCGGCAAGGTTCTGTCGGCGGCAGGAGTCGGTGTGCGGCAGCACGACCAGGACGGTGTCGCCGGGGTTGACGCACCGCCGCTGCCCCGAGCGGCCCGGGTTCGTCTCGGCGTACGCGGCGCGGGCGCGGTCGTCGATGAGGGTGTTGATCCAGTTGCGGGCGTAGCGGTACGCGCGGGCCGCTCCTTGATCGTTTCCTCCGGGCCGGCGACCGTGCTGACAGGGTGCGACCGGTGGTCAGGGCCATCCAGCGGCCGATCGCCTCGAGGTGGAGCATGAGGTCTGCTCCTAGCTGGCCAGGTGAGCGAGTTCGGCCGGGGTGAGCTCGGCGGGGGTGCGGCTTCGCCAGGCGTCGGAGTGGCGCAGGTGCCACCAGCGCAGCAGCGACCGGCAGGCCGAGGCGAGGTCGTCACAGACCGGCAGGGGATAGGTCATCCCCGGCTGGGTCCGGCGGTGCTGCGGGTCGGTGTACGCGGTCGGCGCCCACCCGTGGTCGGTTTCGGTGACCTCGCCGACGACGCGGTCCGGATACGGGATGTCGAAGGAACTGGCGGCTTCGGCGTCGGGTACCACCAGCCAGGTGCGCTGGTCGGTGAGCCGCAGCGTCGCCACGCCCTGCGACGGGTCGCTGCGTCGCAGGAGCAGGTGTCGCTCGTCGCCGACGCCGACTGGTCGGTGGTTGCGCCACGCGCGGTAGGCGGTGACGAGCGCCGCCCCGAGGACGATGTGCCGTTCGCGGGCGGCGAGCGCGTCGGTGAGGGCTTGGTGGTAGCCGGGCATGTGCAGGTCGGCTCGAGCAGCCAGCCCGTGCCGTGCGGTTGCGGCCAGTTCACCCACGCGGGCGAGGGCGTGGTCGAGGGCGGCGGTGCTGTCGGTGAACTCGCGGGCGGTCTTGTGCAGGAGGCGGGCGAGGTCGCCGAGAGGGTCGAGGGTGGCCGTGTCGTGGCGCCACAGGTGCTCGGGCAGAACATCGTTGGTGTCGGCGGCGATACGCCGCAGCGCCGGATCGGTCAGGAACACCGGGTATCTCCTTTCGCGGACGAGGGTGTGTGGGCATGGCGAAGGCCGGTCGCAGCGGGGCTGCGACCGGTCTCGGGTGTTCAGCGGGGCGGGCTTAGGCGATGGCGACGGCGCACAGCCGGGCGCTGGAGCGCAGGCCGCGTACGTAGGCGCAGGCGTCGTTGAGGAAGCGGAACCGGTCGGCGACGGAGTCGCTGGCCGGGGTGAGCAGCCGGCCGTCGGTGGTGATCAGCGCGTCGCCGATCAGCGCGATGCGCCAGTGCAGACCGGCGTAGGTGGCTTCGCCCGCCTGGAAGACGGACAGCTCGTACGGGTCGAAGTGGTGGGCGAGCATCGCCAGGACGCGGGGCTGCTGCTCGAAGCGGCGGCGGGCCTCGGCCACGCTGACCTTGGCCGGGTCGGCGTGGTGCTGGGCGAGGTAGTCCTCGAAGGGGCGGGCCGGACGGGTTGTCGCGGCGATGTGGGTGTTCCAGGCACGCCAGCGCAGGGCGGCGTCGTGGGCGGCTTTGGCGGCGGTGCCGGTCAGGTCCAGGCGGCTCTTGCGGCCCCCGGCGGCCATGGTGACCGCGCCGAAGCGGCGGGCGGCGTCGAGCAGGTAGTAGCCGATGAACCGGGTCAGCCAGCCGATGAGACGGCGGTGGCGCACGTGGTAGCGGCGGGCCGGGGTGCCGTTGGCGTGCAGAAGGTCGTGGACCTTCTCGGAGGCGGCGAACCAGTCCGCGTCGTCGCCGGGGGCGAAGCAGACGGTGACCACCTGGTCGGTGAGCGGCCGGGAAATGGGCATGGCGAGGGCTCCCTTCGCGAAGCAGTGGGCAGGGGTGCGTGGTGGTGCCACCGGATCGCGGGCGTCTGGACCGGGGACGCTGCCGTGCGGGGCGCGGGCGTGGATCACGAGCCGACCAGAAGGTGGGCTGTGGGTGATCCCGCTGGCGCGGGCAGATCCGAGAAAGGACCAGACGGGCGGCGGCGCGAGCATGAGAAGAAACTGCACCGTAGCTTCGTGACCTGACAGCACTAGCCCTGCCAGGAATCACGACAACGCCTCTGACCTGCGATGACAGGATTGGCCGTCTGACCGTCAGGGTCTGTCAGAGCACGAAGAGTCCGTCGTCGTCGAAGTTCGGGTTGTCCGCCACGGGATGACCGTGGTCGCTGGGCAACTCGGTGAGCCGGACCCGCCCGGTGGCGCCGCCGGCGAGCCAGACCGCTGCGGCGGGGTCATGGTGGTGGGTGGCGGTCGCGATCGGGACGTCGCCGCGCCGGCCGCGCAGAACCTGGTGGAGGTGTTCTTCGCGTTGCTCGCTGCCGAGCCAGAACAGCACCGGGTAGCGGGGGCCGCCCCGCCGGATGAGCCCTGTGTACCGGTCGAGCTTGGCCACCACCCGCCCGAGGGATTCGGTGCCGGTGTCGACCTCCAGGAAGAACCCGGTCGTGGCGTCAGCGACGCTCCACAGGCCGTGCCCGTCGGCGGTGATGGTCCGGAACTGCCGTGTGGTCATCGTCTCCGACCACCACCGGTCCAGGCGTGCCTCGGGATGCCGGCGGGCATACGCCCGCAGCCGCACGAAGAACTCGTTGACGGTGACGTGGTGTGTCAGGTTCGGGTTGGCCGACAGCCGCTGCACGGTCTGACGACTCGACCGGGCCGTGGGCTCGGGGCGTTCGTGGGCGGCGGCCTGGAACCGGTGGCCGTTGTGGCCGAGGGTCCAGTGCCACGGCTGGCTGCCACCACCGATGCGGGCGAACCGGAACCGGTCCACCAGGCTCAGCCCGTACAGCTCGCCGAGGCGGATCTGGCAGGTACGCCGGGCCAGGAAGAACATCTGGTGGATCTGACCGGTGGTGAGGACGTGATGGTCGTCGAGGAGTTGGAGGAGCTGTCGGTCACGGGCGGTGATGTGCGGGTAGATGGCCAGCAGGCCAGGAGAGCGCGATTGCGGCATACGTGGTCACCCCTGGAGAGGGAGTCCCGGTAGGGAGTCTGGATGGGTTGATCTTGTTATCTGGCCGGGGATCGGTCGGGTTTGGGCAGGTCAGGCACCTGACAGGCCGGTGGGAGCGGACTCGCTTGAGGTCTCGTGTCGCGGACACCCCCAAGCGAGCCCCCAATGCCGCATCCGGACGAGGCCCGAAACGAGCGGCGGTGATCAGCGTTCGGCCATCCGTCGTTTCATCGCCGTGCGGGCGAGCTGCTGCATCGGCGGCTCATCGTCGGCGCGGCTGTGCGCGGCGGCGCATTCCTGCCGGATCGCGGTCGCCTCACCGACGATGTCGGCCGGTGGGTTGGTGGTGAACGTGAACGCCGGCAGCTCCCGGTTGCCGACCAGCAGCCGGGCGGCGGCGGTGTAGACGTCGAGGTGGGCGAGATCGTGCTCGTCCAACTCCGGGCGGGTGTGCCGGGACAGCTCCCGGGCGTCGGCCGGATCGACGGTGAAGAACAGCTTCGACCGGGCGTTGGCCGACACCGCCGCGGCGACGTCCTTGGGCAGCTGGGCGAGATCCTGGTGCGCCAGCACCAGACCCAGCCGAAACCCTCGCGCCTCGGCCAGCATGTCCCCAACCGAGCCGGGAAGCGTCAGGAAGTTCTGACACTCGTCCACGTACAACGTGGCGTCTTTGCGCTGGTCTTCGGGGATCGAGGCGCGGGCGATGGCGGCCTGCCAGACGCGGGCGACGATGAGCGAGCCCAGGATGCGGCTCGTCTCCTCGCCGAGGATGCCCTTCGGCAGCCGGCACAGCAGCACACCGCCGTCGAGGATCGTGCCCATGTCGAACGAGCTGTGCGCGTTGCCGATGACCGACTTGACGAAGTCGCGCAGCAGGAACGCCCGCAGCCGGGCGAGGACGGGTGCGATGACCTGGCCCCGGAACTGTTCGTTGATGCCGTCGTACCACAGCCAGAACCCACCGAGGCCGTCCGGGTCGTCCAAGCCGTGGGTGAACCGTGCCCGGAACTGCTTGTCCTGCAACAGCGACGGTACGAGGCTCAGGGTGGGCTTGGCGTGGCGCATCAGGGTCAGGCAGGCCACCCGCATCGTGTCGTCCATCCGCGGACCCCACTGACCCTGGAAGATCTTCGCGAAGATTCCCACCAGGTTGTCGACCGCCAGGTGCGGATCGCCCCGGTCGTCGAGCGGGTTGAAGCAGCCGGGATTCTCCTGGTCCGGGTCGATGATCACGATCTTCTTGGCGTACGAGGCGGGAAGCCGGTCGAGGATGTCGGTGATCAGGTCCCCGCGCGGGTCGATGACCACCGTGCCGCGGCCGGCTTTGATGTCGCCGAGGATCATGTTCAGCAGCAGCGTGGACTTGCCGACGCCGGTCTTGCCCACGACGTGGACGTGCTGGCGGGCGTCGGTCACCCGTAGGCCGATGCTGTGGTGGCCGATCTGCGAGCGGCCCAGCACCTTCACACCACGACCGCCGGAGGGCACCTGCACGGGCGCCGGCACGGCTTTGGCCCGAGCCCGGTCCAGGCCCGGCACTGCCAGGTCTTGCGGCAGCGCGGCGAAGGCCGCGAGTTCCGGGACGGTGGCCAGGAACCCGCGCCGCAGCCAGCGTCCGGCGAGGGTGGCCACCGGTTGGGGCATCTTCATCCGCCGTAGCCGGTTCGGGCCGGTGTACGCCGCGGCGGCCGAGGCGATGGTGTGCCCGAGCCCCACGAGGCGTTCGCGGATCTGCGTCGCCCGCTCCTTGTCCGGTGGCGTGTTGTCCGGATCGGCGGCGACGGCGAAGCGGACCGAGATCTCGAAGTGCGGCACGCGCACCGCCTTGTCCACGACCGTGCGGGCCTCCGCGCTGGCCACAGGGTCCCGCTCGGCCCCCCGCCGCACCGTGGCCGGTGTGCGTGGCGGCCGGGACGGGCCGCGGGTGAACACCTCGAGCAGCCACAGCAGCGGCTCGATGGCCAGCCGAGCAGCCCCCGACACCGCGCGGGCGGCCAGGTCGGGCCCCCCGTGGGGATGGGTGCTGGTGGCCGCCGCCGCGCGACGGGCGGCGCGGACGCGGCGGGCGGGTGCCGGGCGGGCGAGGATCTGCACGCACGCGTGTTCGCGGTGCCGGACCTCGGCCCCGGCCGCGAGCAGCGACCGCAGCGGGTCGGTGTCGTGCTCGGCGCGCAGCGGCAGCCCGTCGGTGTGCTGCGGCCAGTGCGCCCCGCCGACCTGCTCACCCACCGTCGGCGGGATCGGCGCGGCGGCGTCGGCGGTGGTGAGGGTGGCGGCGGACCAGGCCGCGCGGACGGCGGCCTCGACCGCGCCGGGCGGCACCGTGCCGGGCACCCACACCCGAATCGTCAGGGCGCGGCCGGTCCAGGTGTACTCCCACCCGACGTGCGGGTAGCCGAACACCCTGCGCCGCCACACCGACGGCGTCAGGACGCCCATGAGGGTGGTCCAGAACGCGGCGGCGGCCTCGGCAGTGACCTCCGGCGGGGCGGCGATGGTCAACCACCGCGCCCCGGCCGCGAACCGGCGGTGCCGCCAGGCGAGCAGCTGGTCGTGGCCGAACACCGTCGCCACGATCGCGGCGGCGGCGATGAAGCCGAGCCACGGCCGGACGACGATCCAGTGCCCGACCTCTGCCGGCCAGGCCGAAGTGGTCGTCATTCGGCCTCACCGATCCCCGTGACGGCGATCGTGTGCTCCGCGGCCGACCCGACGCTGCGAAAGGGAATTCGCGACCGCCCCGCGACGAGCAGACCCTCGCCCCTGGGCACCGACAGCAGCAGCCGCGACTCCCCAGCGGTCAAGGAGAACGCCTCAGCCACCGCGTCGATCGACTGCGTGCTCTGCCGCATCAGCACCTGGGTCGCGGCGTTGGACACCACGGCCAGGCCGAGGTCGGTCGACAGCACGTCGGCGGCGTCCTGAGTGATGACGCACAGCCCGGCCGCGCGCTTGCGGGCGGCCTTGGCCATCCGGAACAGGAACCGGCTTCCCTCCCCGTCGCGCATCAGCAACCAGGCTTCGTCGACCACGACGAGCTGCCGCCGCCGGCGGGCGCCGTTGGCAGGTGTGTCGATGCCCGACCAGATCGAGTCGAGAGCCAGCAGTGTGCCGACGGTGCGTAGCTCGTCGGGCAGGTGTCGCAGCGTCCAGACCACCAGGTGCCCGCGCGGGGTGGTGGTGGTCGGTCCGTCGAACAGGCTGGCGAAGTTCCCGGCCGTCCATGGGGCGAGCCGGGCGGCGAGCTGCCCGGCGGCCGGGTCGCCGTCGTCGGCGGCCAGGGTGTCGGCCAGGTCCCGCAGCAGCGGGGCCGGCTTGGTCCAGGTGGCCGGGTCGCCGTTGATCCCCGCCCTGTTGTAGGTGGTGGTGATGGCCCGGTCGAGGGCGGCGCGTTCGGCCGGTGGCGGCGGTGTGCCGAGCATGACTGTGATCAGGGTGTGCAGGTACAGGCCGCGGCGGGTCAGCGTGTCGGGCCGGTTGTCGGTGGGCAGGTCGAGGGGGTTGATCCTTACGCCGGGTTGGCCGAGTTGCACGACGGTGCCGCCGACGTGCTCGGCCAGCGCTGTGTACTCGTCCTCGGGGTCGATCACGCTGACGGTTGTGCCCTGGTACAGGTTGCGCAGCACCTCCAGCTTGACGAAGTACGACTTCCCGGCGCCGCTGCGCGCCAGGACCACGCTGTTGTGGTTGTCCTGCGCCCACCGGTTCCACAGCAGCACGCCATTGCTGGTGGTGTTAACGCCGTAGAGCACCCCGTCGGGTGGGGCGACGGCGCCCGGTGCTGGGGCGGCCAGGTCCGCCGACGCGAGCGGAAACGCCGCTGCCAGGGCGGTGGTGTCGAGGATGCGGCGCATCCGCAGCGGGTCCACCCCGACGGGCAGGGTGGAGATCCAGCCCTGCTGGTGGCGGAACGTCGCCGGCTGCAAGTCCAGCAGGACGCTGGCGGCGGCCGACTTCACACCCGCGGTGACGGTGGCAAGCTCGTCGAGGGTGCGGGCGTGGATCGTGACGTAAATACCTACCTCGAACAGCTTCGCCGCGCCGCGGGCGACCCGCTCGGCGAGGTCGGCGGCGTCGGCCGCTGCCGCCTCGACCATCGGGTCACCGAGGCGGCCCTGGTCGGCGTCGAGCCGGCGGGAGGATTCGAGGCGGGCGCGTTGGCGCTTGAGCATCGGCGCGGCAAGTTGCGGCGGCACCGGGTCGAGGTGAACGGCGACGTCGACGCGGCCGGGGTAGGACAGCAGCGGGTCCAGCCAGGCCGGGCCGACCTCGGCGGGGTAGCCGCACACGGCGTAGGTGGCGGCGTACCCGTCGCCGACCTGCACGTGCGAGGGGGTGACCGACAGGGCGGCCGGGGAGGGCATCTGCTCCCCGGCCGCGACGTTCTTCTTGCGGGTCTTCAACAGGTTCACGGTGTGCTCCGTAGCGTGATCGGGGCGCCGGGCACCGCTCGGGGGCCGGGCACCGGTGGGGAGAAGGGATCGACGGCGTTGGCCAGGGCCGCGGCGACCGCTGGCCCGTCCAGGGCGGTGGCTTCGACGCCGAGGCCGGACAGGGTACGCACGGCGGTGTCGGCGGCCTGCTCGCCGGTGACGACCGCGAGCACCTGACGCCGCAACGGGTCGCGTTCGCTGTCGAGGTCGAGCAGGAACTCGGCGTAGTCGTCGGCGGCGGCCTGCAACGCCGGGTGCGGCAGGCGTGGCGCGTGGTCGACGATGGCCTGCGCGTGAACGGTCAGGTCGTGCCGTTGCGCGGCCACGACGATCTGCGCCGGCCCCGTCAGGGAGTTGAGGAACCGGCCGAACCCGTCGAGCAGTGCGCCCTGCTCGCTACCGGTGCGCAGGTGGATGTTCGTGGTGCCGCAGCCGATCAGCACCCGGTTCTTGCCCTCGCAGGTGAGGACTCCGGTCGGGCTGATCGCCGTGACCGGTGAGCGCAGCGGCGCCGGGACGCTCGGCGTGCCGGCCATGGCCGCGACCGCGCTGGCCCGAGGCGTGCCCGGCGCGAGCGTCCGTGGGCTGCGGGACAGGGCCAGACCGTGCCGCAGCCAGGCGTCGAGGGGTAGGCCGTCGCGGCGGCCGAGCGCGATCACGATCGCGACGGCGAACACGATGACCCCGGCGACGATCCACGCGATCGGCGGGAGTAGGTGCCCGACGGCGCGGTAGACGCCGAAGCCGGCCAGGCCGGTACCGCCGATGATGCCGAGCTGCCGGAAGGTCAGGCCGAACGCGATCCGGTCGGCCTCGCTGATGTTGGCCGGTACGACGGCGCGCGGAGTGGTGTCCTCGCTGCTCATGGCGCGCCCCGCAACCGTGCGAGCCGGCCGAGCGGCAGGGTGCGGGTGATGCCCTGGATGAACACCGCGCGCAGCAGAACCCCGCCCATGTTCGGCGAGCCCGCGCGGGTGACGTACCGGCGTACCATGCCGGGGATCTTGACCGTGACCCGCAGCACGACGATGACGAGCAGCAAGTTGAGGGTGTCCGAGCCGGGTAGGCCGAGCAGGATCGGCAGGTTGGCTTCCGGGTCGATCAGCAGGTTGATGCCTGCCGAGAACGCGACCGCCTGCAGCGTGGGTGTGGCCAGACAGCCCAGCAGGGTGCGCCACCACAGGTCGGCGGCGCCCTGCGTCCAGGGGGTGGCGTAGCACGCGAGGGCCACCGGCGCGATCCCGGCCAGGACGATCAGCACCCCGATGCGCACGAGCCAACTGCCGACGAGCATGAACATCAGCACGACGATGAGCAGTCCGATGATGGCCATCAGGAGGGCGCTGCTCTCGTCGGTCATCGCCGAGGTGATGCGGGCTTTGACGAAGGTGACCGCCTCTGTGGTTGGCGCGGACGTGCCGGCCAGCGACACGGTCAGGGCGTTGGCGACGTCGATGAGCACGGCGGTCAGCGGGATCGCGAACGCGGACAGGACGAACCCGACGACGAGCCGGGGGACCAGTTCCTTGACGGTGTAGCGCATCTGCACCGAGTCGCCGACCATTGTGGCGATCCCGACGGCGATGATCGCGAGGATGAAGCAGGCGTTGACGACCAGCGCGCTCTTGCCGGCGATCGACTGCACCTGCGGCAGGACGGTGACGTCCGGTGAGACGAAGATGGAGGAGGCCAGGAAGGCCAGCAGGCCGCCGAGAAGGTTGACGACCGTCTCGGCGAGCCAGCTGACCAGGCCGTTCATCATCCAGTCGACCATGACCGGCCGCCTCAGCCGCCGAGGATGCCCTGCAGCACCTGCAGGATGACTGGGGAGAGCACTGCGAGGGCGTAGCCGACCAGCGCGGACTTGACGTTGCCTTTCGCCTGCTCGACCTGGGCGGGGTCGCCGCCGGCGGCCATGTAGCGCAGCCCGCCGATGACCAGGAACATCGTCGCGACCAACGCGATGATGCCCATGATCCAGCCGGTGATGTTCGAGATGACCTGGTTGATGCTGTTGGCCGCCATCGGCTGAGACGCGGCGAGGTCGGACAGCACGGAGAAAGTCGTGTGCATTGCGGCGCTCCACAAGGGATGTGTGGCCGCCGCGGTGGGGACCAGGGTGAAGGACCAGTGCGGTCCGGTCGGGGGCGCTCCTCCCTTGCGGGTGGCGAAGGGATCGCGGTGTCAGGACGCCGCGCCAGCCGTGCCGGGCCATTGGCCTCACTGGATGGGAGGTCCCCACCGCAGCGGGCATGCCGTGGATGACATGCACCGCTCAGATCCCGGCTGTCAGGTGGATCGAACCCATCGTTCGCCTGTCACGCCCTAACAGGATCGGTCAGCGACTCGCATTGCCGCCTCGGAGAGGACAGGGGAGACCAGGTGGAGGCGTCTGGGCGGTCGCCCGAGACGGCACCAAGCCGAGCCGAATGCCAGACGCCTGCGAGCAAACTGCCGCTGCCGTAGACACGGATTACTCGTTCCGAGCGGCCATTGTGGCCAGCCGGATGGTGGCGCGATGACACCGGCCGACGGTAGGCATGGAACGTGAAGCGTGATCAAGCTCAAGGCGACAGGGTGCTGCGTACGTGCAGGGAGGCCGAGGGCCTGCGTTGCTCGGCGGTCCGGTTGTGGTGGCCGCGATGAGTGGATACGGGCGCGACGACGACGAGTGGGACCGGTTGACTGAGGCTGGCCTGGCATTTCTCATCGAGCGGGCGCGGCTCAAGAAGACAACGACGTACACCGAGCTCAATGCCACGCTGTGCCGCCGGACCGGCTCGCGCGGATTCGACTTCGAGCAGGACAGCGAGCGTGCGGCCATGGGGCACCTACTGGGGCTGATTGTGGATCGTAACCGTCCGACGACCAAGCTCATGATCTCCGCGTTAGTGCAGTACCTGAACGCCAATGACGCCGGCCCGGGGTTCTACGCGTTGGCGGTCGAACTCGGCATGCTGCCGCGTCGCCCATCCGCCTTGGCGAAGCAGGAATTCTGGATCAGGCAGCTCAACGCCCTGTACGCCTACTATGCGCCTGACCGGCGGAGCGCCTGAGCTGGTGGACTCGATGCCCGTCGGGGAAGCCGCGCCCAGCAAGGCCAAACACTGTAGTCCGATGTCAGCCTGAGCGGATGACGGAGAGCTACTGAGGTTGGCGGGCGACGTCATCGCCGTCACAGTCACGGGCTACCCCCATCCCGATCTGCCACGACCCGCGTGCTCCTCGGTATGCCGACAGAGCGGTGTTGTCAGGCCGCTGTGGCGGTCTCGCGGTGATCGGACGAGCGGATGGGGCCGGACAGGTCGCCTCGCACCACGGCGGCGGCCACGACACGCTCAGCGCGGCGGCGGCGCATCCGCAGCGCCGAGGCGGTCACGCCCTGCTCGGCGGCTAGGTGCTCGATCAACGCGTCGCCGAAGCGGGTGGCGCTGATCAGCTCGGCGGCGTCGGCGGTGATGAGTCCGGCGGCGGCTGCCCGGCCGAGCAGCAGGTCCGGATGCCCGTAGGGCATCCTCGGCGACCGTGACCCGCTCGGCACATCCGGTGGGAGTTCCTCGCCGTCGTCTGCCTTGATGACGCTGATGCCCGCGCGCCAGGCGGCCCAGCACAGCCGCAGCCACAGCCGGGGCGCAGCCAGGTCCGCCGTGCGTAGCGCGTGGAGGAACCCGGCCAGGACTTCGGAGTCGACGTCGTCGGCGTGCCGGGCGTGGCCGCGGCTGATCTTCGCCGCGAGGTGGGTCAGCGCCGGCAGCGCGACGCCGATCGCGCCGACGACCCAGGCCGGTCCCCATTCGCGGGCGTGGTGGGCCAGTTGCCGCCACAGGGCGTCGGTGGTGGTGCTGTCGTAGCGCTCGAACACCAGCAGGTTGCGTAGCCCGTCCAGCGGCATCGTGGTGTCCGGCAGGCCCGGTACCGGCCGGGCGTCGAACACCAGCGGCGCGGGTGCGCAGGTCAGCAGCGTGAACGCCGTCTCGGCGGTGGTCAGCGCCGTCCCGGCCGCCCTGGCGTGGGTGGTCGTTGCCATGGTGATGTCCCCTCGAATTGGGACGCGTCGCCCGGTGCGACGGCCCCGAGGCCCCCGATTGGGACAGCCCGACCTGACACCAGGGCCGATTGTCAGACCGGGACAGGTCGCGTCAGGTTCACCGCCGGTCAGGCGGCCGGTCCACCCGCTGATGTGGTTGTCAGCAGGACGCGGTGACGGGTCCTGTCAGACCGGGGGCGGGTTCGATCGGCCTGTCACCGCGGCCCTGGGAATCGTCAGGACGCCCGCCGGTCCCGGGGGCCACCGTGCCTATGACCGACCGAAACCCGCGCCGCGCACCCGTCCCTGTGGGGGATGTGGTGCCCGGCGACCCGCCCGTGCCGATCACCGTCTGGCCGGTCCCCGCCCCACCGCCGGACGCAACCATGTCCAACGCGATGGGCGTGCGGCTGGTCCACAACCTCACCCACCCGTCTGATCTGGTCATCGACCTGACCGTGGGGCCGCAGCTGGCCCGCGCGGTCATCGCCGCGCACCGCCGCAGCCACCTCCACCCGGCCGACACCGGCGGGTGGGGTCGGGAGCCGGCGACGCTGATCGTCACCGACTGGCCGCCCGAGACCTCACCGGGCGAGTTCTTCGCCCGCTGCCGCGCGAGCCTCGTGCCCGGCGGCTGCGTGGCGGTCCTGCTGCCACACGGCGACGTGACACTTCCGGTCGACGTCGTCATCGCCGCCAAGCGAGCCGGGCTGGCATATCTACAGCACGTCGTGGCGGCTGATCGGCCGCCCCGCCGGGGCCAGCGAACGCAGCTCGACATCCACACCGACGTGCTGATCCTGACCTGCAGCGCGACAGACACCGGCGACGCCGATGCCTGAAGCCCTGCCGATCACCTCGGTGTGGCTGACCTGCCAGCAGCCAGCCCGTGACCAACGGCGAGGCCGCTACGTCCCGCAGACCTCCAGCCACCCCGGGAAGATGCTGCCCCACCTGGCGGCGCACGCGATCGCCGCCTACACCGCGCCGGGGGACCTGGTGCTCGACCCGATGTGCGGGTCCGGCACCACCCTCGTCGAGGCCATGCACCTCGGCCGGCACGCGGTCGGCGTGGACATCGAACCGCGGTTCACCGCCCTGGCGGCGGCCAACGTCGCCCTCGCCGTCTCCCAAGGCGCAGCCGGCGCGGCGACGGTCATCACAGGCGACGCCACCCGCCTGCTCGACCTCGCACCCGCGTCCGCGGCCGGCGAGGTCGGGCTCGTGCTCACCTCACCGCCGTACGGGCGGTCCACCCACGGACTCGTCCATGTCACCGGCGCCAGGGTCAGGAAACGGGCCCACCTGTACGGCGACCGGCAGCGCGGCAACCTCGCCTACGCCGGATGGTCCGGGCTACTCGACGGGTTCGCCGCCATCCTGGCCGCCAGCCACCAACTGCTGCGCCCCGGCGGCACCGTGGTCATCACCTGCCGACCGGTACGCCGCCGCCCGGACGACCTCATCGACCTGCCCGGTGAGCTCCTGACGGTGGCGCAGTCGGTCGGGCTGATACCGGTGCAGCGGTGCGCGGCACTGCTCGCCGCCGTCCGCGACGGTCAGATCGTGCACCGTGCCTCGATGTTCGGGCTCATGGCGGTTCGCAGGTCCAGGGCCGAGGGCGTGCCTGTGCATCTCGTCGCCCACGAGGACGTGCTGGTCCTGAGGCGAGGCGCGCAGCCGCGCTCAGGGGAGGGCTGATGCCGGCTGGGCTGTCAGGTCGTGCCAGGCGGCCGGACCTGACAGCCCAGCGCTCACCAGGAGCAACACCGTTAGCCTGAAGGCTCTTTCCTTGTTCCATGTGCTGATCTGACGCGTCCCGCGACGGTATCGCGCCCACCCTTTCGGTCGGCTGCCGTCGATCACTCGCAGACCCTCAGCACATCGTGCCCCTCGCCGCACCTGCGGCCCCGGGCACGGCATCCCCTATCCCGTCAGGCGGCCACCACCGGTGGCCGCCCCCTTCTGCATGTCCAAGGAGGACACATGCTTCGTTCCACCCAGCGGCTGACAGCCGCCACCCTCCCGAACCAGATCCGTACCCTGCACGCCGAAACCATCGCCGCCATCGAGCAGCGGCAGACGCTGGCCACCGAAGCCCGCGCTGCCCTCATCGGCGCGCTGCGCGACGGGCTGATCTGCCGGTCCGGCTGCGAGGACGCCCTCGCCACCTGGGGCTTGGAACCGTTGCCGCAGCGCTGGACCGTCTCCGCCCAGGCCCACCTGTCATACACCCGCCCGCATGCCGACCTCGGCGAGGCCCGCGAGCAGGCACGCTTCGGCGCTCCTGACGACCTGCGCCACCTGGAACCGGCGATGGCGGTCCACCCGCGACACGTCATCGACGTGACCCCCGATGGGACCGGTGAGCCTGATCCGCGGCGGTACCGCATCACGGTGCAGGTCACGCTCCAGACGTGGGTCACAGCGACCAGTGAAGCCACCGCGCTCGACGACGCGCGGGCGATCGTGGAAGGCCACCTGCCCGCGCTGGCTGACGCCGGCATCACGCTGACCGGCCTGACCTGGCAGGGCGTCGACGGCGCCGACGACGTCCCGGCCGACGACATCGACCCCGGCGTGCGGCCGGCGTCCGGCACCGCGCAGCTGCCCGACGTCGACGACCTCACCGCCGCGACGGCGGCACGCGACGCAGCGGTACAGGCTCTCGCGGACCTGCGGCGCAGCATCCGCGCCCGCGCGATCAGCGCCCTAGTCGAGGACGAGATCGGCGGGGTCTATCAGCACACCGCGCAGCGCGCCGGCCGGTTCCTGGTCGATCTAGGGCTTGACCCGCTGCCGCGCGCACACCACGTCACCGTGGTCGCCGACCTGATCCTGTCGGCCGGGACCGGCACCGCCCGGCAGGCATACGACGCGGTACGGGACGCGATGCGGGCGGCCACGACCAGCAGCCCTGACAAGCAGCGGCCCTGGACCGCCTACGGGTGGACGGTCCCCGAGCACGCCGCGCGCGAGCAGGACGGCTGGCGGATCCTCTGGCGCCACGAGTACGACATGCGGCTGCGCGGACACACCACCACCGCCGAGGCGACCACCGCAGCCGAGGCCCTCGTGCGCGCGGATCTGAGCCGGGCGCTGACCGGCGTGGAGCACACCGTGGTCACGGTGCGCGTCAGCGTCGAGGGCGTCGGTGTCGACCTGTACCTGGACCCCGACCGGGACTGAACCCCGTCAGCGCGCCCACCGGCAGGTGGGCGCGCCTGCCTCCGCAAGACGCCGTGTCGCACCAGTCGCGGGCAGACACGGCTCTCCGGCTTGCCGCCTTCCGCATCCTGCCGACCCCGACATCTGAAGTGGAGATCATCATGTCGGTTCCCGACACCAAGCTGACCGTGCGATCCCCGGCCGACCTGGCGGCCGCAGTGCCCTACCTGCTCGGCTTCCGACCCGCCGACGGCAGCATCGTCGTCATCGCCAGCAGAGACCGGCGGATCGTCTTCGCCGCCCGAGCCGACCTGCCCGCGCCCGCACACCACGTCACCGACCTCGCCGCCTCCCTGGTCCCGGTCGTGCGGCGCCAGCAGCCGATCACCGACGTCATGCTCGTCGGCTACGGGACCGCCGACCACGTCGATCTGGCACTGCCCGCCGTCGGTGAGGCGTTCACCGCCAGCGGCATCACCGTCCGAACGCTGCTGCGCGTCACCGGCGCGCGGATCGTCAATCTCGCCTGCGACAACCCCGACTGCTGCCCACCGCAGGGAATCCCGTTCGACCCCACCGCCTCACTGGTCGCCGTGCAGGCCACCGCCGCCGGGCTGGTCGCGCTACCGGACCGGGCAGCCGTAGCCGCCCGGTTCGCGCCCGTCACCGGCGTCGCCCGCGACAGCATGCGCCGCGCCACGACCGCGGCGGCCGCTCGCCTGAAAGTGGTGACCGGGGCCGGCGCTGCCGTCCTGGACCAGGTCGGCGCGCACGCGGTGCGGGACGCGCTGCGCCGGCACAAGGCCGGCGAGCACCTCACCGACGACGAGGTCGCCTGCCTGACCCTGCTGCTGAAGCGCACATCGGTGCGGGACCTCGCCGTCGATCTCACCCAGCCACACGACCAGCATGTCACGTTCTGGACCGATATCACCCGCCGCGCCGACGAGGCGCTCGTGCCGGCACCGGCCACCCTGCTCGCGCTTACCGCGTGGCGTTGCGGCGACGGCGCCCTTGCCGCCATGGCAGCAGAGCGCGCCCTACAGGTCGACCCCGCCTACCAACTCGCCGACCTGCTGCGCCAAGCCCTGCAAGCCGGACTGCCGCCATCGGCGTTCGAGCAGACCACCGGCCAGACCCGCAGCAACTCCTCGACTCAGTAATCCGCAATGTCGGCCAGGAACCGGAGGATCACAGTGGATCCCGCTCGCAGAATGCTGCTCGCCCTCGCCAAACACGCCGAAGAAGCCCGGCTGCGCTGCAACGCCGAACGCGCCGCAGTAAGGGCCCGCGGCGAAACACCCGCCCACACCGAGGCGTACGCCTACCACGTCCAGGCCAACCTGTGCCTGATCACCGCGATCGACGCCGCCGACCTTCCGGCGAGCTTCCGCATCTACGACATCACGCTGTCCCGCGACCCCCTCACCGCGGCCAAGCAACTCCGTCAGGCGGTTGTCGCCTACGACCACAGCGGCCCGATCGAGGCCGCACACGAGGCAGCCCGGCTGGCCTACAAGGCCGCCTACGCCGAACCCGTCACCGCAGAAGAGCAGCAGTACGTCGATCTGCTCGCCGGCCTTCCCGCCGCCCGCCGCGACAAGATCATCGAACTGGCCGAGGACCGCGCCCGCCACTCAGGGGCATGAAACTCGTCCGGGTGTCCTACCAGTCCTGTCTGCCGTACGGCGATTCGATCGTGGCGCGACTCCTGCGAGACGGGCCCTGCCACGTACCCCTGTGAGAGGAACCGATGAGCCTCTACACGCTCACGCCTAAGCCCGGCTGCGAGCGCTACACCATTCAGGTCGGCTGGAACCCACGCCGCACCTACTTCGCAACCGTCGCCGACTACGCCTGGGACCCCGTCACCGACGCCGACCACCCACCCGACACGGTCCGCGTCGGCCTGGTCGAGACGATCCTCGACCCGACCGAGGTGCTCCTGGCCGTCGAACCCTACGCCACCATCCCGGCTGACCTGGCCGCCACACTGCGTGCCGACCAAGCCGCGCACCCGGCCCGCCGCTAACACCACCCGAGGCCCAACGTCGCACTGTGGGCCGCATCGCACCCGCACACAGCGGGGCCACCGGCCGTCGCCCGGCCGCTTCGCGCGAACCCTGCAGCGCTGCCCGCGGCACGACCGACCTGCCGCGCCCCGTCCGCACCCATCGCGGCCCAACTGGGACGTCCTAGCTCCCCGCCGCCGGCCACATCGCCTGCGTGAGCGATGCAGGGGAAAGCCTCCGCAACTGAGGCAGCCACGGCCGTGCCGCCAGCCGGGCGGCACCAACAAGAAAGAACGGCCCGCCACACGGCGGGCCGTCGTCGCATTCGTGAGGTTCCCCCGATAGCGTGGAGGCCAGACCTAAGGGGATAGATGGTCATGGCTGAGAAGAGGAGACGGTTCGACCGGGAGTTCCGCGAGGGCGCCGTGCGGATCGTCCGGGAGACGGGCAAGCCGATCGCACAGGTGGCCCGGGACCTGGGGATCAACGACGGCACCCTTGCCAATTGGGTGGCGCAGGACCGGCGGGCCCGTGGTGAGGGCGCCGCCGGTGGGTTGGATGAAGACGAGCGCGCGGAGCTTGTCCGGTTGCGGCGGGAGAACGCCGAGTTGGCGATGGAGCGCGACGTGCTCAAGCGATCTGTGGTCCTGTGGGTCAAGGAGGCGACGAAGTGAGCGTTGCGGCGTTCGTCGCCTCCCAGAGGACCGAGCACGGCGTGCCGCACGCGGTGACCTGCCGCGCCCTGGGGCTGTCGCAGTCGTGGTTCTACAAGTGGCGCGATCGTCCATTGACCGCCCGCCGGCAGCGGCAGGCCGACCTGGACGGGGCGATCCGGGCCAGCTTCGACGCCTCCGGCGGCACCTACGGCTCCCCGCGGGTCACCCTGGACCTGCGGGCGGCCGGCTGGCGGGTCGGGGAGAACACCGTCGCCGCGCGGATGGCCGCCCTCGGCCTGGCCGGCCGCACCCCGCGCCGGCGGCGCAGCCTCACCAAGCAGGGCAAACGGCCGGCCGCGCCGGACCGGGTCCGGCGGCAGTTCACCGCCGTCGCACCGAACCTGCTGTGGTGCGGCGACCTGACCGAGATCACCACCGATGAGGGCAAGCTCTACCTGTCCACCGTGATCGACCTGTACTCCCGCCGGCTGCTCGGCTACGCCATGAGCGCCCACCACGACGCGGACCTGACCACCGCGTCGCTGTCCATGGCCGCCGCGACCCGCGGCGGCACCATCGACGGGGTGATCTTCCACAGCGACCGCGGCAGTGAGTACACCGCCGCCGACTACGCCACCGCCTGCCGCCGGCTGGGCATCCTGCAGTCCATGGGCCGGGTCGGCTGCGCCCTGGACAACGCCGCGGCCGAGGCGTTCAACTCCACCATCAAGGTCGAATACATCCACCGGCACCGGTTCCGCACCCGCGCCGAAGCCCGTATCAAGATCGCCACCTGGATCGTCGACTTCTACAACGCCCGTAGACGTCACAGCGCCTGCGACGGCATGTCACCGATCGACTACGAGCGACTCATGGCCCAGGCTCGAGGAGCCGAAGCCGCATAACGGAGTCCTCCACGATTCCGGGGGATTGACATTCAGGACCCGGGACGCCCGCCTAGGAAACGTCGCGCCCCGGGTTCTCCACTGAAATGGAGGACTCCAGTGTCCCTACCACTGATCATGATCGCCACCGCCGTGGTGGCGTTCACCCTCGGCGGCCTCACTACATGGCCCACCATCCGCCGACTCCGCAACCGACTCGACACAGCGATCTGGCAGCTGGAACACGACCCGGTCACCGGCATGCTCAACCGCACCGGCCTGCTCGCCGCACACGCCACCCTCACCGACACCGCTGGGCCGATCATCGTAGTCCTGATCGACCTCGACGATTTCAAACCGGTCAACGACACCCACGGCCACGACCGCGGAGACGACGTCCTGGCCGCGATCGGCGCCCGCATCACCGACGTCGCCAAACTCCACGGCGGCACCGCCGCCCGGCTCGCCGGCGACGAATACGCCGCACTGCTTCCGGCCCGCACCGACGACCTGGCCCGCATCGCCGACACCTTCGTCGCCCTGATCTCCCAACCCGTCCACCTCACCACCGACAGCGAACCCCTCACCGTCACCGCCAGCGTCGGACTGGTGCTCGCCGAAGCCACCGACCCGCTCGACGAGGTAGCTCTGCGCCGCGCCGACATCGCGATGTACCACGCCAAACACAACGGCCGGAACTGTCATGTCGTCTACGAACCCGGCATGGCAATGCCCGCCACGCAGCACCGCCGCGGGCCCCGCCTGCGCGACCGCCGCCACAGCGGCGAGGCGACGGCATGAGCGCGCCCGAGGAGATGGCCTGCCAGATCTGCCTGTCCCCACTGAACACCCTCGGCGTCCCACCCACCTACGTACACCCGATCCAACTCACCATCGACGGGCACGAACCCGTGCCGATCCCGGTCAGGCAGCTTGACACCGTGCAGCGCCGCTGCGACTTCTGCGGCGACCCGTATCCGACATGGACCCTCGTCGGCGGCGAGGTCGCCGCCGTTGCGATCGGCGCCGCCGGGGGACTGGTGCAGAACTTCGGCCAGGCATGGGCAGCGTGCGCGACGTGCCAGACCTACATCGACGACGGCAGAACCGACAAAGTCGTCGACCGGGCCGTGCGGACGTTCGGGATTGGCAACCATCCCGAGGCACGAGAACGCATCGAGCAGCTGCATGTGGCGTTCCTCAGTGCCCGGGTTTCGGGACGAACGCTCATCACCACGACCGCGTGGCCGGCCACCGCCGTCGCCGCCCGCGACCTGCCCAGGGTGCGCGACCGGCTCGCCCGCTTCTACCGAGGCAGCGACAACCTGCCCTTCGCGCTCGCGTCCACCGACATACGGCAGCAGACCGCCGACGGCTTGGACCGGTCACGCCTGTACTGGATCGACGACGACTTCACCGACCTGGCCGAGTACGCCGCCGAGAAGCTGCCCGACGTCGCTGTCGGGCGTGACCTCATGCCCTCGACGGACGGGCTGCTCGTGTGGTCCCGACCCGTCACGCGTCGGAAGATCACCGCCGCGTCCTGGACCGTCACCGGCGACGGCTGGCACCTTGTCACCTACCGCACCATCGGCGGTGGCCTGGACGGCACACCGCTGCAGCGGCTACGCGAACAGGTCGGATGGTTCGCCCCGATGCACGCCGCGCACGTTCACGAACGACACCTGCTGCCCAGCGGCCACCCAGCCGCAGCGCTGATCGCCACATGGCTGCTGATCACACAGCAAGCCGGAGACATCACGACGGCAGATGTCGACAAGGCCGTTCGCAAGACCTATGCCCGCACCAACCGGCCCGCGCCAGAGGTGCGGGTCGTCCGCATCCGCGCCAGCCGCGACACCACGCCACCCAGCCGACGATCAACGACGGCCGGCCCAGAACGCCCTACAACCAGCCGCTTCTGGGTGTCCGGCCACTGGCGCAACCAGCCATTCGGACCCGGCCGCACCTTGCGCCGGCCCGTCTACATCAACCCGTTCCTGCGAGGCCCAGACGACGCGCCGATCAAACTCAGCACCAGCGTGCGCGTGCTCAGAAGCCACCGGCCGAAACCAAAAGATCATGACTAGACGGCGGTAACCACGTGGTGGCAGGGGCGAGTCCCCTGCCACCACCGATGTCGGACCTCGACGGGAACGTACGGGTGGCCGGGCTGGAGGTGGCGCCACCGAGATCGGAAGAACTAGCTGGTACCACTGTTGTAGCCGTTGCATATCCCGGTCTGGGGCCGCCGGCCGTCGGCGGCACACGACAGACGCTCGGCAACTCGCGGCTGCAATCGAGGCCGCTCCTGGGCCGTTTGGCGTCCGGGAAGACAATGAATGCTATCTACCTCGGACGGGGGAGGACCGATGGATGTCTGCGCGACCTGCGGCAGCGGTCAGGAGTACCGGATCCGGATTGACGAGGGCGGCGTGCCACACGGAAGCCCCGGCCACCAGCACACGTATCGATGGACAGACTTCTACGTGTGCTTGCGCTGCGGTACGGGAGTGCTCGTCCACTTCGACCACGACTGTTTCGCACCTCCCTACGATGAGCCGTGGGACATGAACTGGCGGTGGCCCGTGACTGTTCAGGACGTGCATCGCCTGGAGGCCCCGCTGACCCGCTGCCCCGATCCGACGCACGGGGCCTGCCTGTGCCCAGTCCACCAATCGCTGAGAGCGAGCGACCAAGCCTCCCGACCACGCGACGCGACCGCGACGCTTGTCCTGACCGAGAACGATCTGCCCCAACTACATTTCCGCAGGTAGCACAGGGACGCCCGCATCCGGACCGTTGACCGGGCGACGGTGATGCCGGGCATCGCAATCAGCAGCCTCGTCCGTGGACGTCCGGTCGTCAGCGAGGCGTTCAGCTCATGTCGATGGCGTAGGCCTCGTCGCGTACGTCGGTGTCGGGGTGCCGGCGCAGCCCGATCAGCAGGTCCCGCCACGGTGTGGTCCATCCGAAGCCGGCGCCGTGGCGGACCAGCGCCACGGCGATGAGCCCTCCGGCGAGGTCGCCGCGGCGTGTCAGTCGGGCAATGCTGCCGGTGAGGATGGCGGGGTTGGGCCACTCGCGGAATCTGCGCAGACGGTCGGCGACGTGTTCGGCGCTGCGGACCGCGAGGACGGGCCGGCCCGCGCACAGGTCGGCGATCTCGTCGAGGTTGTCCAGCTGTCGGAGGTCGACCAACAGCCTGGTGCCGACACCGGCGAAGGCCGTGTGGCGGGTGAGCCACCGCGCCGATTCCACCAGCGCGGTCCGGTCGGCGCCGGCCGGGAGGCTGTGGGACCGGGTGGCGGCGCCGCGTGCCAGGAGGGTGATGCGGCGCCGGGCCGGCCGGTCCGCGACCGGGTCGCCGGGATGCTGGTCGCCGGCTTCGCGGTCCACGAGCCGGGCCAGCGCGAGGCCGAGCGCCGTGTCACCGCCGGCCTTGAGCAGGTTGGCGACCTCGATCTGGTTTATCGTCTCGCCGAGGTCGGTGAGGCGGTCGACCACCAGGTCGCCGGCCCCGGTGAGCCAGGGTGACCATTGCCCGAGCTGGCCGAACGCGGCGCGTCTGACCTCCCGGTCGGTGGCGCGGCACGCCTCGATGATGAGCGCGCCGTAGCGGGGGCGGTGTCGTTCCGGGATGGTGTATGGGTACGTCGCCAGGACCGCCCGGCGCTCCTCGCGGCTGCCGTCCACCGCGGTCTGCAGGATTGTCCAGCTTGTCTCGGTGTGCAGGCGTTGCCGGGCGGCGGAGACGATCGCGGCGCGCAGGTCCCGGTGCGTGTGCGGGTTCGTGTACACCTCGAACAGCGTGTCCATCACCTGCGGTGGTCCGTAGCGGGCCAGCAGCCGGGCGGCTTCCTTGCGGCTGGTGATCTTCGCGGGGCCGGTCATTACCTCGCCGAGTATGCCGGGCAGCCGGGACGGGGATATGTGCTGGGCGGCCCGGGCGGCCGCGTACAGCGCGACCCGTGCCCGGTCGCCGTCGGCGTAGCCCAGCAGCACCGGCAGCGCCTCGGCCGGCCGGTCGGTCCAGACCAGCGCGCCCAACGCCGCCTCCGCGATTACCACCTCGGAGTCGTCGAGGTGACGTAGCACCAGCTCGCGACCGGCGCCGGGAACCGGTGCGGCGGCCCGGACCGCCGACGCGCGCTGCCACACGCCCTGCCCGGTGTCGCCGATGATCAGCTCCTGCAGGTGCACGAAGCGGGACTGCTGGCGGGGCAGCCACCGCTCGGGGCGCGGCGCCCAGCCGGGCACCCAGCGCACCCCCGCTTCCACGAACCGGCCGCGCGGGCGGTCGTCCAGCACCCGGTCGAGGAGATCGGTGCGGGAGGTGCACAGCGTCGCCCACACCTCGGGGAGCGCCACTGCCGACACGTCGATGGCCAGCACCTCGGCGACCCGGTCGGGACGGGTGCGCGGGTCGTCGAGCCACAGCCCGATCGCCGTGCGGGCCACGGACGGCAGCGTGTGCGGCCCGGCCGCCCGGCGCAGCAGATCCTGCAGCGGCGGCAGCCGCCAGGCCCGCTTGCCGAGCGCCCGGGTGAGCGCGAACAGCGGGCCGTAGCGGCTGCGGGCGACGCCCGCCTCGACCCAGCCCTGCAGCCGCTGGAAGACCATCGCCTCCTGCCCACGGCGCAGCACCGAGTCGAAGCGGCGCAGCACCGGCACGTGCGCACCGGTGCTTACCAGGTCGATCGTGAGCAGCGCCCACTCACACAGCTGTGGTACGCCGACGTGGTGTTGCAGGACGTCGACGGCCAGTGCGCTCAACGCCGTCGTGGTCGCCGCGGACGCGTCGCGGGCGTCGACCGCGTCGGTGGTCAAGTGGGTGAGCCCGACCGCCGTGTCGGCGGTGAGCAGCGGCGCCACCTTCGCCAGCGCGGTCAGCGCGGCCGCGCGTACCGGATCCTGCTCGTTGCGCAGCCGGCCCAGCCGGCCGATCATCTCCGCCACCGCCTGCGGGTTCCGGGAGCGGCGGGCGGCCTCCACCAGCAGGGTGTAGCCGTGCGCCCGCTCGTCGGCGTCGCCGGAGCGCAGCGCGACGTCCAGCGCTGCGGACGCATCCGGCCAGGCCAGGTAGGCACTCCAGGTGCGTACCTCGGCCTCCCGCTCGCGGATCTTCGGCAGACCCAGGACCCGGGTCGCCTCGCGGATGCGCGCGGCGGCCGGAATCACCTCCATGACCTCGGCCGCAGGTATCAGCACCGCCGTGTCGACGTCGGCCAGGGCCCGGTCGTACAACTCTGCGCGGCGGGCCGGTGCGACGGCGTCCAGCAGCGCCGCCAGCGCCCGGCTGTGCTCCCGCAGCCGGCTGGCCAGCGGCGCGAGCTCGTCGACGGGCAGCGCCGCGAGGCGGCGCAGCACCGCTGGCGGCAGCGCCGTCCGTCGCAGCCAGCCAGCGCGGCCGGGTGCGGTGAGCAGGCGGACCACGCGACCCGCGTCGTGCGCGGCGAGCACGCCGTACGCGGACAGCGGACCGGGCAGCGACTCCTCCGGTGCGTACCGTTCCAGAAGGTCGAGGGCCTGCCCCGGGTCGCAGCGCAACACCGCACCGGCGACCTCGCCCCAGACCCGGGCACACAGCTCTGGCGGGGCCGCGGCCAGGCGCTCACGGACCCGCTCCAGCAGCGGCCTGGTGTGCCACCGGACCAGCCGCTCGAGGTTCAGCGCGTGCTCGAGGTCCGGCAGCAACGTCCGTACCGTATCGGCGCCGCAGGCAGGCAACAGCACGGCAGCCTCCTCGTCGCCGAACGCCGCGCGGACCTCGCCGATCAGCGCGTCCGCGACGCCCGGCGCACGCCATCGGCGCAGCACCCGGTAGACGTGGCGCCGCTCCACCGCCGGCCGATCGATAAGACCACCGACTGGAACGCCGGCGCGCAGCGCGGCGGTGAGCGCGGCTGCCCTGATCGACGGCAGCGGGTCGTCGACTGCGGCGGCGATGCCGGCGCTGTCCCGGACCACCATCGCGGCGACCAGGGCCAGATACCGCTCATGCGGACCCTGCTCGCGCAGATCGGCGCAGACCTGGGCGCAGTCGGGCGTGGTCCGCGCCCACTCCACGAAGCGCTTCATCCGCGCTCGATACGGCAGCGGATCAAGCGACGTCAGCAAGGCACGGGTGGCGGCGAGCACGGCGTTCATTGTGCCCACGAGCGCGCCCGGACGAGATCCATTAATGCGGTTACCCGGCCAGTGTCGCTGTCCCCGTTTGCAGGACGCACGGTGGGCCGAGGCGTCTGAGGCTGCATCACACGTGGTCCGTGCCAACTCGCCGCCCGTACGCAAGATCAGGTCCGAGGGTCCGCCCGTGGGGCGACGGTTCGCCGCCTGCGCGCGAGCTGCTGCCATACGTGGATGACGTCCGCCTGGTCGACCTGGTCGCCTTTACGAGTGGGCCGCCGGCTACGACGTGCCGGGCGGGTATGCCGAGCTCGTGCTCGATCACTTCAGGTTCGGCGACCTGGCGGCCTACCTTCGCGGGAAACCGGACAACGCCTACTGGGTGAGGCGGGGTGTCGTCGCGCTGCTCGGCTGCGATGGCGGGGAGGTGGTCTGCTGGCCGGTGGAAGCCCGAGTGCTCCTCGACGGTGACGCCGTCGCGGCGAGACTTGCCGAGATGTGTAGACGCGGCTTGCTCCGCAACTGGACGGGTGAGGCGAGGGGCGTCGGTGTCAGTACAGCTCGCATTCCCACGGTTCGAGGTCGGGCTCGCCTGGCGGGAGTTGTCCGGTGCAGTACCGGTATAGCCAGGTAGCGGCGCGCCGCTCGGCGTACTTCTCGTTGACCGGCTCACCGTGATCGTCGAGTTCCAGCAGGTTCGCGAAAATGGCGAAGCAGATCTCCATCTGCGACGGTGAGTCCTTCAACTCGTCCCAGTAGTTGACTGCGTCGAGCATGGGATGGCCGACCGAGCCGCGGGCGACCCATCCGGCGAAGCGGCGGATCGCCCAGAGGCGCCGGGGCTGAGCCGGGAAGACACGGCCCGAACCTTACTGTCTCCACCCCGGCGGCGGCGATCATCAGGCGAGGACCAGCCAGGCCGGTGTAATGAGGGTGGGGGCAGACCGTCTTGTCGGCTGAATGCCCCAGCTTAAGTCACTTTTGTCCTTCCCGGACTGGAGTCTTACCGAGGATGGCTTCCGTGGCCGCTTGCGCGAGGGTGGCTTGGGTTTTGGCGGGTATCCCGATCCGGTTCCAGTGAAAGATCACGTGTTCGGTGATGACGGCACGTAGTCCGCGTGTGAGCTTGCCTGTTTCGCGTAGGCGTCGAAGCGTTGTGCCTGCATGTTCGAACGCTGTGTGCCAGTCGCTGGGGCGGCGGGGAGTGCCGAGTTGCAGGTGGCGGACCTTGCTGGTGAAGGTCTTCCATGCGTCCGGGTCGGGGGCAGGGGGCCAGCCGAGGGTTTCGGAGCGGCGTTGGGTGACTCGTGCCCATACGTCGCCTTGTTCGTTGAGGTCCAGCCCTGAGGCGCGCATGAGGGCGGTGCACAGGATGAGTGAGCGTTCCCGCCGGTCGGTCGGGTGGTCGTCGAGGTAGGTGAGTATCTGGTGGCTGTCGTGGTGGAACAGCGTGTGGGCGGCGTGCATCGCGGCTGGGCCGCCGAAGGCGTGGATTTCTGGCTCGTAGATGTCGCTGGTCCAGGTGACGGTCTCGGTGAGCAGGCGGTGTATGGGATCGGGGCCGCTTTGTGTGGTGGGCAGGTAGCGGATGCGCCATGGTCCTTTGCGCATGAACCACCATGAGGTGATGAGGCCGGCGGTTTCGGCGGCGGGTAGAACGCTTCTGAGGTGGGTCGTCGCGTGCCGTTCGCGCTCGCGGCGGCTGTGGCCGGGATAGGCGATGTTGACCTGTCGCCAGGGGTTGTCTTCCACGGCGTTCTCTTTCGTTCAGGTGAGGAGGAGGCAGGCGTCCCACCCGGTTGAGGTGGCGGGGGCTGTGGCGAGGTCGCAGCCGGCTGTTCCGTCGAGGAGTCCGGTGGGTTCGTCGGCGGACGGGGCGGTGCGGTGGTGCAGGTGTGCCAGCGGGGTGAGGGGTACCGGGGTGAGGGCGTCGGCGGTGATGCGCCGGCCGGTGGCCAGGAGCCCGGCGGTGCCGTGGCAGAGGCTGCGGTCGGTGAGGCGGCGGATCTGGGCGGGGTCGCTGACACAGGCGGTGAACGCGGTCACGGCGAGCTGTTGGCGGGTGGTGTCGTGCAGGGCGAGGGCGGCCAGTTGCTGGGCGCGGGCGATGCCCGGGGTGCCGTAGCACCAGGAGGGGCGCAGCGGCTGTTGTTGTGCCGGCGTCCCGCGGTGCAGGTCATCGAGGGTGAGGGTCTGCGGCCACCAGACGTTGCGCTCGGTGTGCTGTTGCCAGGTGTCCAGCCATTGGCATATGCGGGTGATCGCTTCGGTGTGTCCGTCGACGGTGATGCCGTCGTAAAGGGTGAGGGCGAGAAGCGCGAGTGGGCCGGTGATGCCGTGGGCGATGCCGTGGTTGGCGTGGCCTCCGGGTGGCGGGGCTTGGTTGCGGTCGGGTCCGTTGGCGCACCACCAGCCGGGCAGGTCGTTGATCGTTTCGGTGAGTCGGACCAGGTAGTCCAGTACTTGGCGGAGCAGGTGGTGGTTGCCGAGGCGGCGTAGGGCGACGCCGAGTCCGGTCAGGCCGCGGATGAGGTCGTATTCGGCGTAGTGGGGCTGCCGGTGAGAGTCGATGCGGCGGTGAGCTGCCTGCAACTGTCGACGTGTCACTGTGGCGGTTGCGGCTGCGGCGATCGATCGTGCTCGGGCGAGGCGTGGGTGGTTGGTGGTGGCGAGGACGAACGCGAGCGCGGGGGCGCCGTAGAAGAGGCTGGCTCCGGCGGCGGTGGTGACGCCGGTGGCGGTGGCCTCCCGCAGGGCCGCGTACGCGGCTGGCCAGTTGCCGGCTTCCAGATGCAGGAGGGCGACGCCGGCGGCGCCGTCAGCGAGGGACTGTCCTGCGGTCATGACAGTGCCTGGGTGGAGCGGGCGATGGTTCGGGCCAGGCGTAGGCAGTGCCGTTCGGAGGCGGTGTCCACGCCGATCATGCGGGCGTGGTGCAGGTGCAGCAGGTCGGCCAGCACGTGGTCGAGGTCGAGATTGTCGGCGTGGGCCAGAGGCCGGTAGGTGGCCAACGCCGCTTGCAGACCGTCGTCGCGGTAGGGGGTGCGGGCGAGGTCGAGCTGCGCTGGGTTGAGGCGGGGGCCGCTGCGATGGGGGACGTGGTCGGCGAGCCACCGTAGCCCGTCACCGTCGGTGAATCCGTCGGCGATGGTGATCATGCCGGCGGCTGTGGTGGCGTGGCGGTCGCCGGTCAGCCGTTGCAGGACGGCGCGGGAGTCCGCGGCGAACACTGATTCGGCGGCGGCGAGCGTGGGCCCGGTGCCGTGGCGTGCCTCGGGCCGGTAGCTGTGCAGGCTGTAGTCGTGCAGGACGCCTTGCCGCTCGAGGTACTGGGCCCACTCGGCCAGGCGCTTGGCGGCGCCAGTGTACCGGTCGGCATCTCGGACCGGGATGCGTAGCCGCAGGTGCGTTTCGGGTTCGGGGTACCGGAGGAACCACCAGCCGGGGGTGAGGAAATTGTCGGCCCGGCGGGCGAGGTCGGTGAGGATGTCGTCGGGCCGGCCATGTAGCCGGGCCTCCAGCCACGGTGACGATCCGGGCCGGTGCGGTAGTGCGGTCGCGGCTCGAACCGGTCGTCTCGGTCGGCTGACGGGGGAGGCGTGGGAGAGGGTGAGGAGAACTTCGGCGGGCCTGTCGTCGATCCAGCCGGCCGGGCCGGGGGCTTCGGTGACGACGGTGCGGGCCTGCCGGTCGAGGTGTCGGCGCAGCATGGTCAGGTAGGCGCAGTCGTCCAGGTTCAGACGCAGCTGCACGTCATCGTCGCCGGCCAGGATCTCGCCGGGGATCCGGTGTTGGTCGCGGTAGCGCTGCCAGGCGTCGCGCCACTGCGGCCACGGCGCCGTGTGCGGAAGGGCTGATCGGTCGATGACCCAGCGAGCGGGATGCAGGATGCTACGTCCGCGCCGGATGCGGGGCAGGAACGGCAGGCCGCTCGCGTGCCCCCAGTCGAATCTGCTGCAGGGAGCCGTCCACGCCGCCCAGATCTCGGTCAGGAACCGCGTCAGCGGATGTTGAAGGCCGGGGAGCAGAACACTGTTGAACAGCAGCGGCTCTACCGGCCGGCCGCTGGTCCGCGACACCAGCCACAGACGCTGGCCATCCCCGGTCACCGCGAGGTCCCCAACCGTGTATGGCGGGTCGGGATGGAAGTCGCCGACGGGCAGGACGGGCAGCATCTCGGGTGTCCGGGCGACCGACGTCAGGCGGGCATCCAGCGGAGGACCGGACAGCTGAACGGGCTCCGCTTCGGGGATCGCAGTGGGGAGGTTGCGGTAGGCGCGCTGGAACGACGCGAGTTCTGCGCGGGTGAGCAGGTGCATGAATCGGCCGGCGGAAACCCCTGCGTGGCGGGCCCCGCTGATGACCGTCAACGTGAACGCGCCCCGGTCCAGATCCTGTGGCGTCGCGGCGGCGAGGGTGAACCGCAGTTCGGTGTGCGGGATAGGCGGCCGGTCATCGTCGGCCCGCAGGCGGCCTATCAACTCGTCGTCGAGGACCACCTCCGCGCAGCCGTTCAGAGCGGACTGCTGGGCAAGCTGCGCGAGGAGCCGATCGCGGGCGGAGAACACCGCAGGTAGGCGGCGGGTGGAACCGCGGTATCCGGCGGGGAACCCCAGCACGGTCAGGACATCACGTACCGGCACGGCCGCGCCAGGGCCCCACCGCTGAATGAACGCGCGGTGGTACTCCGCCCACTCGGGGAACTGGGGTGCCACCGCCACCAGCGTCGAGGCGGCTTTGCCCGCCTCGTGCACAACCGCCGGAGGCAGTGTCACCGAGACGTCGACCCGCATGTCGACCGCGACCCGATCGCCTGGATCCGGTACTGGGACGTTACGGGCCAGGTGGGCGGCCGGGTCGGTGACGGTCATCGCCGGCCGTAGCGCCGACAGCAGGACACTGGTGCGGACCAGCGAGGCCAGCAACCGCTCGACCGCGTCCACCCCGGTAAGCGTCGGACCGGCGATCGTCGCGGCGAGCTCACCGAACACGACGGGAGAACGCGCTGTTTGTAACGCCGCCTGCACGTGCGTGGTCAGTGGGATCTCGATGTCCCACCGGCGGTCGTCGTAGGAGCGGGCGCAGGGCAGCACCCACACCCCGCCGCGTTGGTATCCCAACGCGTTCGTCACCACGGCGACACGCTGGAGCACGTCCAGGTCCTGCTCGGCCCGCGCGGTGTGCTCGGCGATGAACTGGCCGTCGGGGCGAACGACCGCGTGGTGTGCCTCGCCCACGCGGACAGATGCGCGGGCACCGAACTCGACCGGAGCTACCCCGGCGAACATGCCGAAGGGTGTGGCACGGGTGGTCCACCTCAGCAGGTACCGGACCGCCGATTCGACCAGGCGTCGCAGCCGACGGTGTGGAGTCGGCTCGCCGGTCACAGCCCGGCTGATCTGCTCGGCCAGCTCCGGTGTGGCGAAGGCAACGGCCGTGGCGAACCCCGGCAACGCCCACACCGTGTCCAGCCACTGCCGCCACTGATCGGGGTGCCCGGACGCCAGGTCGGGCCACGCCGGCAGGGACAGACCACTCGGGTAGGCGGCGACTCTGACCAGCGCCGCAGCAGCCGCGGAAAACATGACGCACCACCGAAAGGCGCGGCCCGGCGTCCGTGAACGCCGGGCCGCAAGCGTAAGGATCGATTACTTGCCGCCGCCGGAGCAGGCGTTCGAGCCCGTGTTGCCCGAGCCGCAGCCGTCGTCGGTGGCGGTGGCGTACCCGCCAGCGGCGGGGCCGGCGTCAACCAGAGTGATGTCCAGGTCGAGCTCGTCGAGTTCTGTGGCGTCCACTCGCGTTTCCCTTCCTATGCGGGGGTGAAGGTGAGGACGACGCGGCTGTGCCGCTTGTCCAGCACCGTCCCGGCCGGCAGGTCGCCGTCGGGAGTCCGATGGGGCAGAACGTGCAGCACCGGCGCAGGCTCGCCAGCTTCCACCCACGCGCGCATGTGCTCCACCATCCGCTCAGCCGCCACGACCGCATCGGGCCCGTGCACACACGCGCCCAGGTCGAACAGTTCGTCGGTCCAGGCCAGTGACGAGCGGTAGACAAAGGTTCCGTTGTGCAAGGCGGCGGGGGTGCCGAACCGCCAGGCAGGGGTGACGATGCCGGCATCAACGGCCGCCTGCTGCGCCGACAGCACCACAAACAGATCCGCCTCATCGGCGAGGCGCGTCGCCAGCCACAGGTCCAAGTCGGCAAGGACGGTCCGAGCCGGCAAGCTCACCCCGGCCCACGCCTGCTCCCGCGGCTGCGACAGCAGACCGCGAATGACGTCCGGGTCGACCTGCTGGCCCTCGTCCAGCCTCAGGTGGACGCCATCTGCGATGTCGACATACCGCATCTCGTGGGCTCCGGCGCCTTGCATCGCCACGAACCCGCACAGGCGCTGACTGCGGCTGATCAGCCGGCCGCCAACACGGCGCAGCGCCCACGACCGGGTCATCCCGAACGTGCGTAACGGCACCACCAGCACGCCGTCATCGACGAGCTGGGTGATCCAGGCCGGGGGGATGTCCCACGCGCCGGCCGTGACAATGATCAGGTCGAAACGACGGTTCGGGTCGATCGGCTTCTCAGCATCGGCGCATACCACGGTGACGTCGCCGTACCCCGCTGCCGCGAGGCACGCCACGGCCCGCTCGGTCACCTCCGGGTCAATATCCACGGTCGTGACAGACCCCGACGGACCAACCAACTCCCGAAGCAGCGACGCGTTATAGCCACCCGACCCGATCTCCAGCACATGCCGCCCCGTCAAACCGCCGTCGAGGGCGTCGGCCGCCTGACCGAGCATCTCCGCGATCAGCCACGGCGCCGAGACCGAACTGACCGTCTCATCCCCCTGCCGCTTAGTGATGACAGCGGTGTCGCTGCGGTACGCCTCCTCCACCGGGACACCCGGCGTGTACAGCTCACGCGGCACCGCCCGTAGCGCCGCCTCCACCTCGGGCCGCATCATGAGCCCTTTGGCCTCGTGATCGGCAACCAGGTGGTCGACCATTGCGTCACGTAAGCCCTTGCTGCTCGTCGTGCCGACACTCATGTTTGCGCCACTCTCCCTATCGTCAGGGCCGCTTCGACAGGACGACCCGGTCCCACCGATGTCCGCCGGAAGACGGACACGACGTCGCGCATGACGCCTACACCAGCCGCGACGGCTCCTACGGTGACTAGATGCCACGACTGCACCGCGTCGTTCGCCCTTGATCTACGTACAAGATGGCTGTAGAGCGACCAGCTGCGCCCGGAGGCCTACCATGCACGCCTCACACGATTACCCATAGTGAACGTTGCGGGAATACCGACTTGCGGTCCGACTTGCCGTCATCTTGTGTCAGTCGGACCTTTAGAGAGGCAACGAGGCGGTGCGCCGCACCGAGAGGAAGATGGTCGGGTGCGTGCGGAAGAGGCGATCGAAGCGGCGACATCGGCAGCCACCGGAGTGGGCCTCCCTGTTCACGACGCCACTGTGGTGCGTGTCGGGGAGAACGGTGTGGTCCTGCTGGCGAGCGCTGGTGTGCTGGCGCGGGTGGTACCAAGGGCGGCCATGGACAGCGACCGTCGGGAGATCGAGATAGCCGATTGGTTGGCCTCGCGACAGGTGCCGGTCGTTCACGCCGCACGGCCGGAGCCGATCATCGTCAGGCAGTACGCGGTGTCGCTGTGGGAGTATCTTCCCGATAGCCGCCCGGCCGACTTGGTCACCCTCGCCGAGTGCTTGCGTCTGCTTCACCGAGTCCCTATCCCGAGAAACTTGCTGCCCCCCTTGTCGCCGTTTGACAAGTTCGAAGAGCGGCTAGAGACCGGCGCTGGTCTCGATACCGGCGACCGTCTTTTCCTTCGCCAGTTCCGTGATGACGTCTCGGCGCAGTGGACCACCGCGGAATTCACGCTAGGCGAGGCGGTGCTCCACGGTGACGCGCACATGGAGAATCTTCTGGTCACGGCCGACGGTCGGAAGGCATTCGTGGATCTGGAGACAGTGAGTATCGGACCCCCGGAATGGGATCTGACCCTGACGGCCCTCTACTACGAGTGCGGATGGTTCTCCGCCAAGGAATACGCTGACTTTGTCCAAGCTTATGGATTCGATGTCCGGCGCAGCCCGTCGTGGCCGGTGCTGCGGCTGATTCGCATGCTGCGGATGACTCTATGGCTGGCCCAGTCAGCGGACAACGACCCGCAACGACTTCGCCAGCTACGGCATCGCATCGACACGCTGCGCGACGGAACCGCTCCCGCTGGCTGGACAGGTTACTAGATCTGCTGGCGTACGGTCTCGGCTACGTGCGCCCGCGCTGCCGCGAGTTCACCCGCAAGGCTCGGCTCCGGTTTGGAGTTTGCGAGGATGGAATCCAGTGCGCGAAGGTCATCGCGTAGACGGCTCGAGTGAACGCCCCGCGCATCTGTCAAAGCAGCCCGTATCGAGTTCAATCCGCTGGCGAAATCGCCGCTTCGAACCTGGAGACAGGCAATCCTAATCATGGTGAGAGCCCGTGATCTGGCAGCTTCTATCGAATGGTAGGAGTACGCCGAGCGTAACCGATCGATCGTCATAGGTACCTGTTGGTGGTCATGGTTGGACATAGCGATGTCAAACAAGGCATGACCAGCGTCACCGAGAATCTGTCCGGCATCGGCGTAATAGCCCCATACCGGATCTTCTGCCCCATCCAAACCGCTGGCCAAAAACTCTTCATCGCATAGAGCGACCGCGCGGATGCACGCTCGTCCATCGTGGCTCCTTGCATAGGCGCGAGCTTCTACGATCCGCACCGCCGCACGTCCCAGCGGAGGAATCTCACGCCAATGCGAGTGGACGAGACCAATCACATCAAGAGCGTCCGAGACCTGCCCGACGTACGTGAGATGCCGGCCTAATGTGGTAGCGGTGTGTGCCCGTTGCTGCACGTCATCGGCTTCGCTGGCCAACTGTATCGCCGTAACGAGGTACCGCTGAGTGGTCGTGGTTTCATCGCCCGAATCGAAGCACGCCCATCCGGCAAGATCAGCAAGTCGGGCTGCAGTCGACAGCCAGGTTCGGCGTACCGCCTCGGTTGCCGACGCCTGACGGGCGACCCGACAGGCCCACTCGAACTGCCCAGCCATCGCCGCGCGGGCGAGTCCACCACCATGTTGGTGGTCCCACTCTTCGAACAGAGCGATGCTGCGTTGAAGCGCCTCGACATGAGGCCGCTCGATCCTGGCCGGTGCCTGCAACCCCAGTCCGGGCGCCCACGGCCCCGGAAGCTCCGCAAGGTCACCTGGCAGCTTGCCGAACCACGCAGCCGTCACCTGCCGGCGACCAGGGATCGCGCGGCTATCGGTACGTCGAGGGCTGTAGAGGCCGATGTCGGCGTCTGTGGCGGCGTCGAGCACCTGGCGGAGGGCGGCGCGGCGTTCGCGGCTGGGCCAGCGGTGCTCTCCGCGTTCGAGTTTGCCGACCCAGCGGTGGTCAACGTAGTGGGCGGTGAGGTTTCGCCCGGGGTAGAGGCGATCGAGGGCGGCGTTGACGGCGTCTGCCAACTCGGCTCGGGACAGGTACTGGCCGGGCCGATGCGGTGACGTCCGGCGCTGGCGGGCACGGACGAGCAGCCGGTTGGGCGTGATGACGGTGTCAGGGTGCCGCGGCATCTACACCTCCCTCGTGTGCAGGCGTGTTCGCCGGGGCCGGCGAGCGCATAAGCGTCGCGCGACCTGCCGCCGCCATCGTGGTTGCGGGCACACACAGAGTCAAGGAAGTCCCGGACGGCGTCGCCGTGAGGGCGGGGCCGATATCGGCCTCCCGGATGCGGGTCTCAGCCTCGATCCACCGATCAATGCTGGGATGACGGGACCCCGGAGATAGAAAGTGCCCTCTGAACTGGAAGGATAGGAGTTGCGACGCTTCTATTCCGCCGGTCCGAGAGGGCACCTCGCAGGTGAGATTACGCCATGATGCGCCGGTGGTGCGCGCGACGTTCGATGATCCGAATCTGGTGTCTTGTGCCGGTCTGGTCCCGGTGATGCGCCTGGCTCAGCAGGCCGGTCTGCACGACGCGGTCGCCGACCGGGTGCGGCTGCCGACGGACAAGGGCGCGAACCCGGCGGGCAAGGCCGCCACGGTCGTGGCGGGCATGCTGGCCGGCGCGGACAGCATCGACGACCTGGGCATCGCCCGGCACGGTGGCATGCGGTCGCTGTTCACCGGCGTGTACGCGCCCTCGACGCTGGGCTCGTTCCTGCGCACGTTCACCCACGGGCACGTGCGGCAGTTGCAGGGCGCCGCCCGCGACACCCTGATCGGCCTGGCCGGGCGCACACCGTTGCTGGCCGGCGCCGACGTGCTGACCTTTGTGGATATCGACTCGATGCTGCGGCGCGTCTACGGCAAGCAGAAGCAGGGCACCGGGTTCGGCCATGCCAAGGTCGGCGGCTACAACGTCTGGCTACGCGGTTACAACCCGCTGATCACAACGCTGTCCACTCCGCTGTCCGCGCCGGTGATCGCCGCCACCCGGCTGCGCAGCGGTAACGCCGGCTCCGCGCGCGGTGCCGCGAGCATGCTCGCCGAAGCGATCACCACCGCCCGATCGTGCGGCGCCACCGGGGAGATCGTGGTCCGGGCCGACTCGGCGTTCTACGCCAAGACCGTGATTTCCACGTGCCGCCGCCGGAAGGTGCGGTTCTCGGTCACCTGCCGGATCGATGCGAAGATCCGTGCCGCGTGCGCGAGCATCAACGAGGACCAGTGGATCGACATCCGGTATCCGCAAGCCGTCTGGGACGACGACGCCCAGCGGTGGATCTCCGACGCGCAGATCGCCGAAACCGTCTACACCGCGTTCGTCGGCACCCGGCACGCTGTGACCGCCCGGCTGATCGTGCGCAGGGTTCGCCGCGACAACCCGGCACAGATCCCCGGCCAGGAAGAACTGCTGCCCGCCTACCGGTATCACGCGGTGTTCACCGACAGCCCGTTCACCCTGGTGCAGGCCGAAGCCCAGCACCGCCAACATGCTGTCATCGAGCAAGTCAACGCGGATCTGATCGCCGGGCCCCTGGCGCACCTGCCGTCCGGCCGGTTCGCCGCGAACGACGCCTGGCTGACCTGCGCCGCCATCAGTCACAACCTCAACCGCGCCGCCGGACACCTCGCCGCCGGCCGCTACGCCACCGCTCGGACCGCCACCATCCGCACCCGGATCATCAATGTCACCGCCCGCCTCGCGCACCGGGCCCGCGCCATCCACCTGCACCTACCCGAGCACTGGCCCTGGCAGGCAGGATTCGACAACCTGTTCACCGCCGTCCACCCAGCGCCCGGCTGACCACGCCATAACGACTGAAACCAGGCGGCCCGACCACAGGCCACAACCCCGGTCCCACCCCGAACAAACACGCCCGGAGCAAGCCGATCACGTGATCAGCGGCTTCCCCATACCCGCCGAATCACCCAATACCGAGATGATCAACCGATGTTCGGTGGAAACCGCGTCGGTGGATCGAGGCTCAGCCCGGGCCGTGACGCTACCGGCCCGTGTCTGCGGTCGGAGATGCGAATCCGTCATAGCAAGGGCCTTCCATGAGAACGTGTGAGGTTCCCCCGTTAGCGTGGAGGCCAGACCTAAGGGGATAGATGGTCATGGCTGAAACGAGACGCCGGTTCGATCGGGAGTTCCGTGAGGGCGCGGTGCGGATCGTGCGGGAGACGGGTAAGCCGATCGCGCAGGTCGCTCGGGATCTCGGGATCAACGAGGGCACCCTCGGTAACTGGGTGAACCAGGACAAGCGGGCCCGTGGTGAGGCCGCTGCCGGTGGCGGTCTGGACGCCGACGAGCGTGCGGAGTTGCTGCGGCTGCGGCGGGAGAACGCCGAGCTGGCGATGGAGCGTGACGACGCCCCTATGGTTGTCAAGTCGCCGGGTTCGGTGTTGTCGCTGGTGGCAGGGCTGCGGTGATGAGGGGGAAGACCTCGCGGGCGACGTAGCGTTTCAGGCAGCGGATGATCTCCTTCGTTGATTTGCCCTCGTGTGCCCGTTTGGTGGCGTAGTCGCGGGTGCGTGGGTCGCGGCCGAGTCGGGTCAGGACGATGGTGTAGAGGGCGCTGTTGGCGCGCCGGTCGCCGCCGCGGTTGAGGCGGTGGCGGCGGGTCTTGCCCGACGACGCCTCGATGGGGTTGACGCCGCAGAGGGCGGCGAACGCGGCCTGGTTGGTCAGCCGGTCGGGGTTGTCGCCGGCGGTGATGAGCAGCGCCGCGGCGGTGTCCGGGCCGACGCCGTACTGGTCGAGCAGCTGCGGCGCGCAGGCGGCGACGGCGCTGCTCATCTGCTGTTGCAGGGCGCGGGTCTCGTCGGTGAGGGCGAGGACGCGGCGGGCCAGGCTGCGCAGGACGGTGGTGGTCGCCGCGTGGGTGCTGTGTTCGGTGGTGCCGGGCAGGGTCGCGCATGCGCGGATCAGCGCGACGCGGCCGAGGCCGTCGAGTGACTCGCGTAGCGTCGGGTCGGCGCGCACCAGCACGGCCTTGAGTTGGTTGATGGCCTGGGTGCGGGCCTTGACCGCCGAGTCCTTGGCGATCTTGAACATGCGGATCATCTCGACGGCGCCGTCGCCGCTTTTAGCCAGGCCGGTGGCCTGACCGGACAGCACTGCTCGGGCGGCGTTCTCCGCGTCGATCGCGTCGGTCTTGCCGCGCCGGCGTCGTGTGGCGCGGTCGGGCCGGTTGACCTCGATGACCTGCACGCCGTTGCGGTGCAGGTGCCGGGTCAGGGCGGTGCCGTGCGAGCTGGTGCCCTCCACGCCGGCGCGCAGCAGTCGGCCGTGCTCGCTGGCCCAGGCCAGCAGGTCGGTGTATCCGGCGGTGGTGGTGGGGAACGCGCGGGTGCTCAGCAGGGCGCCCAGCACGGTGATCACCGCGGCGACGTGCGTGTCGTTGTGGGTGTCCACGCCCAGGATGATCTCCTCATCCACGGCGGTGGCATCGGTCGAGGTGACGGTGGACAAACCGGGGATTCCTTCGGTGCGGGGTCAAGGCGGTGACGTCGACCGGACGCGGTGGTCAGGACTGTGACGGTGCCCATCGGCGAGGCCCCTATCGGGACACAGCCACGCCCGGCCGGGTCGGTGCCACCCGCAGCGAGGTCGACGGGTCATCACGAAGGCACCCGCAGGGCCAGTCTCAAGCTGAGTCAAACCCCGCCGCCGGGCGGCACCCGTCCATCCTCACAGTGCTCAAGCGATCCGTGGTCCTGTGGGTCAAAGAGGCGACGAAGTGAGCGTGGCCGCGTTCATCGCTTCCCAGAGGACCGAGCACGGCGTGCCACACACGGTGACCTGCCGCGCCCTGGGGCTGTCCGAGTCGTGGTTCTACAAGTGGCGCGGTCGGACGCCGACGGCTCGTCAGCGGCGGCAGGCCGACCTGGATGAGGCGATCCGGAGGAGCTTCGCGGCTTCCGGTAGTACCTACGGCTCCCCCCGGGTCACCCTCGACCTGCGGGCGGCCGGCTGGCGGGTCGGCGAGAACACGTCGCCGCGCGGATGGCCGCCCTCGGCCTGGCCGGCCGCACATCCCGACGCCGGCGAAGCCTCACCAAGCAGGGCAAACGCCCGGCCGCGCCGGACCGGGTCCGGCGGCAGTTCACCGCCGTAGCGCCGAACCTGTTGTGGTGCGGTGACCTGACCGAGATCACCACCGACGAGGGCAAGCTGTACCTGTCCACGGTGATCGACCTGTACTCCCGCCGGCTGCTCGGCTACGCGATGGGCGAGCATCACGACGCGGACCTGACCACCGCATCCTTGTCGATGGCCGCCGCGACCCGTGGCGGTGCCGTGGACGGGGTGATCTTCCACAGCGACCGCGGCAGCGAATACAGCGCCGCCGACTACGCCAAGGCATGCCGGCGCCTCGGCGTGGCCCAGTCCATGGGCCGGGTCGGCTGCGCCCTGGACAACGCCGCGGCCGAGGCGTTCAACTCCACCATCAAGGTCGAGTACATCCACCGGCAACGGTTCCGTACCCGAGCCGAGGCCCGCATCAAGATCGCCACCTGGATCGTCGACTTCTACAACGCCCGCAGGCGTCACAGCGCCTGCGACGGCATGTCACCCATCGATTACGAACGCTTCATGGCCGAGGCCCGAGGAGCCCAGGCCGCATAACGGAGTCCTCCACGATTCCGGGGGATTGACACGTGCCACTGTGTCGGGTCGAATCGCAGTACGGCCCGGTGCTGTTTTCTAGTCGCGCACAAGGACCCGCTCGTGGGTGTAGGCAACCTCGAAGCAGCTGCCATCGTCGCTGTGGCTGGAGTTGCGGCCGCAGGTGTACTGGGATTTCGTGCCGCCTGCTACGTCGCCGCAGCTGACGGTGCGTCACGTTTGCGCAGGTCGTCCGGTGGTCGGATCGCAGGTCGGTGCGGGAAGTCGGACCGGAAGTCGGTATTCCCAGCTCCGGGTCGTTGCGTGATCGTTAATTGGCAAACGAGCTACTCGTGAATGCCCCAGCGCTGGCGACAAAGGAGGGGGTGAGTGCGCCGGATGAAGTGGTTTCTCCCGGCCGGTGACCGGCCGTTCAATCCGTTCGGCTGCCCTTCCCCGGGCCAGTACAGCCCTGGGCTCCCGGGCAGTCCTGTGCAGCCGACGCCAGAAACAGCCGGACAGGATCCGGAGCCGCCGTGGCGATGGCCGTCGACGCGCAAGACCGCGCCGTCGACCACTTATGGGCGCGCGGGCGGGCGGCCGGTGGAGCGGAACGTGCGCTCCGCCGAGGAGGGCTCGGTGTCCCGGATGCTGGTGCGGCACGTAGCGCCGGGCGAGCTGCTCTGGTTGGGGCCGGCGGTCGATGCCGGATGCCAGAGGGATGAGCCATGACGCCGGTGGACGTGATCGTGCATCGGGCGTCCGGCGAGGACGTGCAGGTGCTGGTGCCGGTCGTCGCGGATGCGTTGATGGCTGGTGGCTTGGGTGTGTGGTTGGTGCCGGACGCGGCCGATCGCGGTGAGGTGCTGTGCCGCTACGCACGGTTCGTGCTGGAGCGTGGGTTGGCGAATGGCCGGGTCGATACCACGGTTGACCGGTGTGCGGTGGCGGTCTGGTACGCGCGGTTGCGGCCACCGCCGCCGTCGTCGGTGCTGTGGCGCTACGACCTGCGCCGGCTGCTCGGCCCGTACGCGCCTCGGTTCGCGTTGTTGCACGCTTACCGTGACGCGGCGCATCCGCAAGCGCCGCATCACTATCTGGCGCAGGTGGCGGCGCGCCCTGGTCAGGACGCTGCTGCGGCGGTGTTGCTGGCCAGTCATCACCGGGTGCTGGATGGTGGCGGGCTGGCGGCGTACGCGGAGGTGTGCGGTGATCGGCCGCGGGAGGGTCTGCTGGCCCGGCTCGGGTATGTGCCGCGCTCGCCGATTTTGTTGGAGCCGGGTGGGCCGGCGTTGTGGCGGCTGTGGCGTCCCGCTGCCGGCGGCGGGCATCTCGACGGCCTTCCCCGTCGGGTTCGTCTCGGCCGAGCCGTGATACCGGCGGGCGAGCCGGGTGTTGCCGGTGTCACCGCGTTCTCCCTGATTACCGGCCGGTACCGAAAGCCGATCACCTGCGGGCGATGACCTCGCGCCCGGCGGGCTACCTCGTTGCACCCCTGATCTCGTAGGAGGGCTGCTTTCATGCTGCCTGCTATTACCCATGTGCGCACCTTGGCTCCACCGCGACGGCTCGATGCCGGACGGTGGTGGCCGGCACGGCTGACCACCGCCCGCACCGGTGCCACCGTGGCGGACGCGGGAGGCGTGACGTCGGTCGAGTTCGCGTGGGGGTACGCGATTCGACGCGAGTGGCCCGACGGTGCTCACGACCTGTTCGGGTTCACACCGGACGCTCACGTCGCACAGCGGCGGCTCGACCGTGACCAGGGCTACTGGCGGGCTGGCCCGGTGCGGCCAGTGGCGGTGTATCTCGTGGCCGCCAGCGCCGCCGACGTGGACCGGCACCCGGTGGATGGCTGCCGGCGCTCTGGCTGCCCGGACGCTGTGGGGCGGGGGCAGCGGTGAGGGCGACGCACGCGCAGGTGGCTCTGGCGCGGCGGACGATGACTCCGACCGGGTTGTGGGTGTTCGGGGCGGCGGCGTCGGCGCCGATGGTGGTGCTCGCTGGTGGCATCGTCGCCACGTATGCCACCACGGGGGTGACGGCGCTGCCGTTGACGTTCCTCCTGGTCTCCGGTGTGGTCGCGCTGTTGGCGGTCGGGTACACGGCGATGGCCCGGCAGCTTGGTCACCCGGCGGCCTACTACGGCATCCTCGCGGGCGGGATGGGCCCTGGTTGGGGTGTGGCCGCCGGCCTGGTCGCGCTGGTGGCCTACAACGCGATCCAGATCAGCCTTTACGGGCTGTTCGGGGCGAGTATGGCCGCTCAGCTCGGCGGCACCTGGTGGGTGTGGGCGGGCATCGCCCTGGCGGTGGTCGGGGTGTTGGGGGTGCGGGCGATCGTGTTGTCGACCCGGGTCCTCGCGACGGTGCTGGCGGTGTCGCTGCTGATCGTGACGGTGTTCATCCTCGCCGGGCTCGGCCAGCCCGCCGACGGCGGGTTGTCCTGGGACGGGTTCAACGCCTCGCGGCTGGCGGTCAGCGGTATCGGCGGTGCGGTCGCGTTGTGTGTCGCGGCGTTCATGGGTGTCGACGCCCCCGGTTCGTTCGTCGAAGAGGCCACCGATCGGCGGTCGGTTGGCCGGGCCACCATCGCCGGGGCGCTGGTTCTCGGCGGGGTGTACGCGGCGGCGGCGTGGGCGATGGGTGCGGCGGTCGGCCCGGACGCGGTGGCGGCGGTCGCGGCGGATCCGACGGGCGGGCTGCCGTTCGTGGTCCTGGAGCGAGCCGGCGGCTGGTGGGTTTCCCTGGCGAGCGTGGTGCTGGTGTTCGCGGTGCTCACCTCGATGCTGGCCTTCCATTCGGTTATCGCCCGGTATGTGTTCGGGATGGCCCGGGAGGGCGTGTTGCCGGCGGGGCTCGCGCGGGCCGGCACCGGCACGCGCGTCAGCGCACCGCGCGGCGGCTCCTTGACGCAGACCACGGTCGCCGCGCTCGTGGTGGCCGCGTTCACCGTCGCCGGCGTCGACCCCCTCGCGGTGATGTTCACGTGGTTGTCGACGCTGGGGGCGATGGGCTTGTTGTGCCTGCTGCTGGCGGCGTCGGTTGCCGCGCTGGCGGCGCCAGCGCGGATGCGGGGTGACCGGGCGGGGGTGTGGCAGTGGCGGTTGGCGCCCGCCCTCGGCCTGCTCGGCGGGGCGGTGGTGCTGGCGCTGATGGTGGTCAACGTCGGCTCCCTGCTGGGCGCGGATCCCGGGTCGCCTCTGCCGTTTCTGCTGCCGGCGATCCTGGCCGGCACCGCCGCGGCCGGCGGGGCGTGGACAGGTCATCTGCGTCAGTCCCGGCCCGAGGTCTACGCCGGTATCGGTCGTGGCACCCCGGCCACGCACGCCGTTCCCGACGCCATCACCGTCTCAATCTGACAAGGGAACCAACGATGAGGACTCACGCGACCATGCCCGCCGGGCGGTACGGCCCTGACCCGCTACACCCCGACTGGCGGCCAGAGCGACCCGCGACGGCACCGCCGCCCGGCCACCGGCCTCCGGCCACCCAGATACCACCACCTGGACACGGCCCGGCTCCCGGCCCGTACCCGCACCAGCGCCCGCCGGGACCGCCGATTCCCCCTCCACCGCCAGCCCCAGCCCTACCTGAGCCGTCGTACGTGGTGGGGGAGGAGCCGGACGGGGCGGCGCCTTCTGCCGAGGCCCGATGGTGGGCGGATGTCCGCCGCCAGGTGGCCTACCGGTGCAAGCGCCTCAACTCCGGCCACATGATCGAAGCCGACCAGCGGTTCGGCACCCGCGACGCGCTCGGCCCGCACGCCGTGGCGTTGTTCTTCACCTCCGGCGCGCCCAGCGAGCCGCACGGCTACCGACTGCACACCGCCTACCGGCTGTTCCTCGCCTCACCGGAGTCCAACAACCTGCCTCGGCTGCTGGCCGACCTCACGCAGGTCGCCGCGTCCAACATCGCCCGCGCCGTGGCCGGCCGCCACCGGTGGCATCCGCTGGGCCCGGACGGGTCGATGGTCAACGGCGGCGACATGAACACGCCATCCGACGCCGCCTACGTCGGAATCGGGGTGAGCACTCTGGACTCCGAGGAGGGCCACTGGTACCAGATCGCCCGGAGCCTGCGCGAGCCGGCCGCGACCGGACGGTACCGCTCGGCCTGGGACCTGCGCGGCCAGTGCTACGTGCTGCTGACCGACGGCACCGCCATGCACATCGACCGCAACCCGCACGCCCGCCTCGGTGACGACGGCATCCGCAGCACCAAGACACTCGACGCGGACCGGCCAGCGCACTGGCACAACCCCCACGCCGACCTCCCGGAGCGGGGCGACTACACGATCCGAGAGGTGTGGCGGCAACTCGCGGTCCTGCACGACACCCTGACCACATACCTGTGCCGTGGAGGGCAGCCCGCGTGACTGACATCGCGCTCGACCTCACCGTTGCCGCAGACCTCACCCGCGCCCCGATCGACATCACCGCCGTCCTCGACCAGCTCCTCCGCGACGCCGACGCCGCCGCGGCGACGAGCATCGGCTACCCGGGCGCGGTCGACCTCGACCACAGCACGGTCATGACCCGCCTCGGCCACCGGTTGTGGAACAACATCGGCGACCCCGCCGACACCGGCGGCGTCACCCACACCCGCGTGTTGGAACAAGCGGTGATCGCCTGGGTCGCGGACCTGCTCGCCATGCCCACCGACGACCGCTGGGGATACGTCACCACCGGCGGCACCGAAGGCAACCTGTCCGCCCTGCACACCGCCTACCGCCGCTGGCCCACCGCCCGCATCTACTTCTCAACCGCCGCCCACTACTCGATCCCGAAGATCGTGAACATGCTCGGCGCCTACAAAGCGATCGTGCACGCGGGCCCGGACGGGGAGATGGACTACACCCACCTGGCCGCGCAACTACGCCGACGCAGGCGCTGGCCGGCGATCATCGTCGCTACCGCCGGCACCACGATGACCGAGGCCGTCGACGACACCAACCGCATCCGCGCCCTGCTCGACCAGTACAACATCGCCGGGCACCTGCACGTCGACGCCGCCCTGTCCGGCATCCCCCTCGCCCTCGACGGCCGGCTACGCCTCGACGACACCAGCGGCATCGGCAGCATCGCCATCTCCGGCCACAAGTTCTTCGCCACACCCACCCCATGCGGGGTCGTCCTCATCCGCGACAGCGTCCGCAAACCGGCCTGGCAGGTCGCCTACACCAACAGCGCCGACACCACCATCACCGGCTCCCGCTGCGGCCTGTCCGCCGCGCTGCTGTGGCACGCCATCGCCACCCACGGCCGCGAAGGACACCACTGGCGCACCACCGAAGCCCGACGCCTAGCCGCGTACGCCGTCGACCAGATCAGAACCACCGGCTGGCCCGCCTGGCGACACCCACACGCCTTCACCGTCGTCCTACCCACACCACCCGAACCCGTCCGCGCCAAATGGCTGCTGGCCACCGACGGCGCCACCAGCCACATCATCTGCATGCCCGGCATCACCCGCGGCCAAATCGACGCCCTCGCCGCCGACCTCGCCACCGCCCTCAACACCGCCGCAGCGGGACCGGTACCGCGACCCCGCCTGCCCACAACCTCCCAGACACCCGCCGCACCACTGCTCACGGCACCGCCAACCACCCGACCGAGGCACCTGACATGAACACACCCGCCAACCCGACATCCCGCCGGAGCAGCCCCATGGACTCCGTACCTCGCATTCGCGCCGCCCGCTGGACGGACAAGGACCCAGTTACCGCCCTCATCGCCGACGCCTTCGAACCGAGCGCCCTCGCGACCTGGCTCGTCCCCGAGCCACCACACCGACGGCAGATCCTCGCCGACGTCCTCGCCATCTGGGTCGAGCACGCCATGTTCTTCGGCGACATCTACCTCACCGACGACCTCACCGCCGCCACCGTTGGCTTCCACCGCTACCGCCCCATCCCACCACCGGCCAACTACCGCCTCCGACTCCAGGACGCCGCCGGCCCGCACACCGACCGCTTCCACCTGCTCGACCAACTGCTGTCCGGCCCACGCCCGACCGAACCCCACTACCACCTGGCAGTCCTAGCCGTGCACCCCGACGCCCAGCACACCGGCCGCGGCACGGCGATGCTCGCCCACCACCGCACCCGCGTCGACCGGGTCGGTCTGCCGTCCTGGACCGACACCACCACCGGGGTCGGGGACCTGTATGCCCGCCACGGCTACACACCCCGACAGCCGATCACCCTGCCCGACGGCCCGACCATCCATCCGATGCGCCGCAACCCCGACAGCGGCAGCGGCGCGTGGCCGCTCAACACCCCCCATGCCAGCTGTAGCCAGGTCCGCAAGCCGGTCATCGGGCACCTGTGATGGTGCGCCACCGCTGGCCAACGGTGAGGGGCCCTCCGTGCGGCCCTGCCGCGAGCCACCCGCACCTTGCACGCTTCGCCGAAGAACAGACAAGGGACCGAGGCCCCTACCTCCGCGCTCGGCGCGAGTCCAGCGCCGCTGACCGCACAGGTTGAAGGAGAAGCCGTGACCATCACCGCAGACAGACCGGCCACGATCGCCGCCGACCCCCGAACCCTCATCGACGCCGAAACGTTCGGCAAGCTGGTCGACTACTTCGCCGCCGACCGGCACGTCACCCGCACCTACGCCGAGCGGGCCGTCGAGCAGTTCTGCGTGTTCCTCAAGGCACATGCCGACAACGTCGACAACCCGAACTTCGGAATGCCGCTTCCGGACGGATCGATCGGCCGCGTCGTGCCGACCCTCCCGATCGACGCAGTGTGGCACTCCGTCTTGCAGCACACCGTGCCGTACGCCGCCGCGTGCGAGCAGATCGCCGAAGGCTTCGTCCACCACATCCCCATCCTCACCGAGGGAATGATGGACGGAACCGCCGTGACCTTCACACTCGCGGCACTGCACAAGACCGGCTACCGGGTCGACATGGAATTCTGGGCCGGTGAGGCGGAGTCGTGCTGCCCGCCCAACCCGCCCCAGCCCGGCGGCGGCAAGTAACAGCGGAAGGTAACCCATGCGCAGTGACTGGACCGCGCTACCCGACGCCGTCACGGCGGGGATAGCCGAACGAGTCGGCGGCATCATCGACGTGTACCCGGCTCCGTGCGGCAACCACGCGGAGATCGCATCGACCGTCACCGGCTCAACCGGCACAGTCTTCGTCAAGGCGGCATCAGGTGACCTGGGCGTCCGGTCACTGCGCTACGAGCTGGCGGCAACCACAGCGGTCGACTGGTATCCGCCGGCCGTGCTCTGGCACTTCACGTACGACAGCTGGTTCGTGGTGGGGGTCGAACACCTGGACGGCCCCCACCCGGACCTGTCGCCCGACAGCCACGACCTGGGGCTGCTCGCGGCGGCCTTGAAAGGACTGCAAGAAACGCCGGCGCCCGCCGGAACGTGGTTCACTCCTGCCGGCCGCCTCGGCTTCGCCCTTCCGGCCATGGACGGCCAGGCGCTCGTGCACTCCGACCTCAATCCGGCCAACCTCATCGTGACGGCAGGCGGCCTGCGCATCGTCGACTGGGCGTACGCGACCAAGGCTGCCCCGTGGGTCGAGCTCGCGTTGCTCGCGCAGTGGCTCATCGGCAGCGGCCACACGCCCGAGCAGGCAGAGCAATGGTTGACACAGTTCCCCGCTTGGACCACCGCTGACCGCGACGTCCTGAACGACTTCGCGTCAAGGAACGCCGCGAAGTGGGCTACCAAGTCCCGGAAAGCCCCACAGCGATGGGTACACGACCTCGCAGCCTGGACCGGCGAGTGGGCAGCCCACCGAAGCCAAAGCGACTGAAATCTTCGGCCCTTCGCCGCATCGACCGAGCTCATTGAAGGAGGCCGCTCATGAACATCACTCCGCTCACGGTCGACCGGATTCCCCACTTGGAGAAGCTGCTGGCGCTGGGAGAGCCGTACATCAGGCTGCGGGGCTCATCGGACTACTGGCTGTACGCCACGCTGTTCGCCAACACCTGCCCACTCGCCATCATCGACGGGCAGGTGATCGGCAGCGTGATCGCCTTCCGAAGCCAGGTCGACCCGTCAACGATCTACAGGGCGTGTCCGTGATTTGCGACTACAAGTGGCCAGGAAAGCACCGCGCAGTGTACGAACGATCGATCGACGCGGAGCCTGCCGACGGGCACCTGCACTGAATTGGTCACCGGGCGCTCCGCAAAACCCTGCCCGCGGCTCGGCGTGTGAGTGGCGTAACGGTGGCACGGTTGCGGCGGGATGCCGCCTCGCCAGGGGGAGCACAACAATCCGCATTGCGTAGCCGATGACACCTCACCCGGCGCCACGAGCCGGCGGAGGAGTGCCATTTGTCTGCTCCCGCCACCGGCCAGCGGTGTCCGCGCGCAGCAGACGATCAACCATCTGCAGGGCCTCTGGCTCCGAGTCGAACTCCCACCGCAGCACCTTCCCGGACTCCGTATCGCCGGCCCGGGCCATCACTGTCCAACGGGTTTCACGAACCAGCCACACGTCGCGGCGGGTCAGGCGCCCCCAGATGCCGTTCCACCACCGCCGTACCACTTCCTGCACACAGGGATAGTACATGTGTTCGATCATGCAGAAGGTTCGGACCGCGAGCTGCCTCGCGCGCGGAGGCGAGCGCCACCGCCAGTAGCCCTGGTGCCTCCGACTCGCGGCGGGCCGGGCGGTGCCGACGTGCCCGAAGATCAGGTCCGCTGCTTCGCCGCACGGCGGAGCTTCTACAGGCGGGTTCCGCCGGACGCGAGGTGGTGCGAGATCGCACCTTCACCTGGACGCGCCCTCGGACGCAGGGTCAGCGTCGCACAGGTCAGCAACCGCGCGTAGCCGTGGTTGACGGCGAGCATGTGCGGTAGCCGCGTCGTCGTCCCTTTACGTGGATGGCGTTCGATGGACATGATCGCGGGGGACCATCGTTGTCCCGTCCCGAACGCCGAGGAGGCCTGCCATGAGTTTCCCCCGATTTATCACCCGCCCTGGCCGTGCCGTGCACCGAGCCGCAGCGACCGCGGCGACCGTGATCGTCGGCGCCGGCGTCCTGGTCGCGGGGGCTGCCCCGGCGTCGGCGACCCCGCCCGGGATTCCGTCGAAGGCGACCGCACAGTCGCAGCTCAACGCTCTCACCGTTCGGGCCGAGGGCTCGATGAGCGGGTACTCGCGGGATAAGTTCCCGCACTGGATCACCATCAGCGGCACCTGCAACACTCGCGAGCAGGTCCTCAAGCGCGACGGCACCTCCGTCGTCGTGAACAGTTCGTGCGCGGCGACCTCCGGGCGCTGGTACAGCCCGTATGACGGGGCGACCTGGTCCGCCGCCTCGGACGTCGACATCGACCACGTCGTTCCACTGGCTGAGGCGTGGCGGTCGGGGGCGAGCTCGTGGACGACCAGCCGGCGGCAAAGCTTCGCCAACGACCTGTCCCGGCCGCAGCTGATCGCGGTGACCGACAACGTCAACCAGTCCAAGGGTGACCAGGACCCGTCGACGTGGCAGCCGCCGCGCTCGGCGTACCGGTGCACCTACAGCAAGATGTGGATCACCGTGAAGTACGCCTACGGCCTGACCCTGCAGTCGTCGGAGAAGTCCGCGCTGCAGAGCATGCTCAACACCTGCTCGTCCTGACAGGCCGACCCGACCAGGCTTTGTCAACGCACGACAGCCCCATGGGTCCTATGACCTAACTGCCGTCCGTACACAGGAGCGGTGCGGGGGCCGGCTGGTGGCCGGTCCCCGCACCGGTGGCGTCGCGTCCGGTCATCGTGGCCCACCTGTTCCGCCGGATCAGTCGTCGGACCTCTACCACGATCGGCAGGCCCGGCAGGCCAGGCGCGCTGTTCGCCGCCTGGTCGGCGGGCGGTTCATTTCACCGGCGACGCCGGTCATCAAGTCGAACTATCGCCGCACCGCACGACGTACCGTCCGCACCACACATCCCACATCAAGCTCATTTCCGACGACGCAAGCGAGCCCGGGCCGGGCGCATGCGGATTCGTTGTCGCGGATCTTCGCCCGGGACATCCCGTGTCGCTCTCACGATGAGGTGGGGGTGGGCGGAGGATGAGTGGCACCGGCGGCTGGCGTCGTGGGGACAGGAGGTGACTCCCACCCACCCACGCGCGCACGCCCGAGCGGAACCTGTCCTGCGCCGGCCGGTCGCGCCGATGCTCGCAGCCCCGGTTGACGTCGTACCCGACGGCCCAGGCCTGGTGCACGAGCCCAAGTGGGATGGGTGGCGGGCGATCGCCTTCCGCGAGGCCGACGAGGTGTACCTGCAGTCGAGAGCCGGCCGAAACTTGACCACCTACTTCCCGGACATCACCCGGGCCATTCGGACGGCCATCCCGCCCGGGGTGGTGCTCGACGGCGAGCTGATCGTCTGGGAGCGAGGCCGCACCAACTTCGCTCTGCTTCAACGCCGGGTTACCGCCGGCCGCGCCCTGCAGCGCCTGGCCGCCGAGTGCCCGGCTCACTACGTGTTGTTCGACCTGCTCGCTGACGCCGGCGGCCGGGTGATCGTGGACCTGCCGCTGTCGCAGCGGAGAGCCCTGCTGGAGCAGCTGCTCGCCGACGCGCCGCCGCAGCTCACCCTGACTCCGCAGACGGCGGACATGAGGCAGGTAGGGGAGTGGCTCTTGCACTGGACCGTCGCGGCGGGCATCGAGGGAGTGGTGAGCAAACGTGTGGCCGGTCGGTACGAGCCCGGCCGGCGCGGCTGGTCGAAGTTCCGGACCCGGATCGTCACGGAGGCCATCGTCGGCGGAGTCACCGGCAGCCTCAGCCGACCCGAGACCGTGCTGCTGGGCCGTTTCGACCGGCAGGGGCGGCTGCGCTACACCGGCCGCTCCCACCCGCTGACCACCGATCAGGCCGTCAGCCTGGCCGCCCTGCTCGCGCCGCCACGCCCCGGCGTGGCACACCCGTGGCCGCAGCCACTGCCCGCATCCTGGTCCGGCCAACTCGATCAACCCGAACCCCTGCCGTACGTACAGGTAGAGCCGACCCTCGTGGCGGAAATCGACGCCGACGTCGCCTTCGAACACCACAAGTGGCGCCACCGAGTGCGATACGCGCGCGTGCGAACGGAATTGTCGGTCGATGACGTGCCGCTGTTGCTCGGCGAGGAGAACCGCGGCCCGAGGTGAGCGCCGGTGGATGGCTAATGGGCCGCAGGTGCCCTTTGATCCGCTGCGGGCACGCCTCATAGCGCCCGTTCGCTAATCAATGCGATGGTCGGCGGTGCAGACCCCGCACCGCTTTTCAATTCGCGAATTCTCGACTGATTGACACGTGATTCCCGAAACGAATGGATTCCAACACTTCCTAACGTCCGCTGCGGTGGGGGTTGCTGGCTTCGCCATATCGAGAAGGAGAATCAGCACTCGCTTTGAGTGCTTCTCGGGGTCTTTGCTAAGCCTCGATCCACCGATCAATGCTGGGATGACGGGACCCCGGAGATAGAAAGTGCCCTCTGAACTGGAAGGATAGGAGTTGCGACGCTTCTATTCCGCCGGTCCGAGAGGGCACCTCGCAGGTGAGATTACGCCATGATGCGCCGGTGGTGCGCGCGACGTTCGATGATCCGAATCTGGTGTCTTGTGCCGGTCTGGTCCCGGTGATGCGCCTGGCTCAGCAGGCCGGTCTGCACGACGCGGTCGCCGACCGGGTGCGGCTGCCGACGGACAAGGGCGCGAACCCGGCGGGCAAGGTCGCCACGGTCGTGGCGGGCATGCTGGCCGGCGCGGACAGCATCGACGACCTGGGCATCGCCCGGCACGGTGGCATGCGGTCGCTGTTCACCGGCGTGTACGCGCCCTCGACGCTGGGCTCGTTCCTGCGCACGTTCACCCACGGGCACGTGCGGCAGTTGCAGGGCGCCGCCCGCGACACCCTGATCGGCCTGGCCGGGCGCACACCGTTGCTGGCCGGCGCCGACGTGCTGACCTTTGTGGATATCGACTCGATGCTGCGGCGCGTCTACGGCAAGCAGAAGCAGGGCACCGGGTTCGGCCATGCCAAGGTCGGCGGCTACAACGTCTGGCTACGCGGTTACAACCCGCTGATCACAACGCTGTCCACTCCGCTGTCCGCGCCGGTGATCGCCGCCACCCGGCTGCGCAGCGGTAACGCCGGCTCCGCGCGCGGTGCCGCGAGCATGCTCGCCGAAGCGATCACCACCGCCCGATCGTGCGGCGCCACCGGGGAGATCGTGGTCCGGGCCGACTCGGCGTTCTACGCCAAGACCGTGATTTCCACGTGCCGCCGCCGGAAGGTGCGGTTCTCGGTCACCTGCCGGATCGATGCGAAGATCCGTGCCGCGTGCGCGAGCATCAACGAGGACCAGTGGATCGACATCCGGTATCCGCAAGCCGTCTGGGACGACGACGCCCAGCGGTGGATCTCCGACGCGCAGATCGCCGAAACCGTCTACACCGCGTTCGTCGGCACCCGGCACGCTGTGACCGCCCGGCTGATCGTGCGCAGGGTTCGCCGCGACGACCCGGCACAGATCCCCGGCCAGGAAGAACTGCTGCCCGCCTACCGGTATCACGCGGTGTTCACCGACAGCCCGTTCACCCTGGTGCAGGCCGAAGCCCAGCACCGCCAACATGCTGTCATCGAGCAAGTCAACGCGGATCTGATCGCCGGGCCCCTGGCGCACCTGCCGTCCGGCCGGTTCGCCGCGAACGACGCCTGGCTGACCTGCGCCGCCATCAGTCACAACCTCAACCGCGCCGCCGGACACCGCGCCGCCGGCGGCTACGCCACCGCTCGGACCACCACCATCCGCACCCGGATCATCAATGTCACCGCCCGCCTCGCGCACCGGGCCCGCGCCATCCACCTGCACCTACCCGAGCACTGGCCCTGGCAGGCAGGATTCGACAACCTGTTCACCGCCGTCCACCCGGCGCCCGGCTGACCACGTCATAACGACTGAAACCAGGCGGCCCGACCACAGGCCACAACCCCGGTCCCACCCCGAACAAACACGCCCGGAGCAAGCCGATCACGTGATCAGCGGCTTCCCCATACCCGCCGAATCACCCAATACCGAGATGATCAACCGATGTTCGGTGGAAACCCCGTCGGTGGATCGAGGCTAAGTCGTTGTCGGGGCGGCAATGGGCCCTGCAGAATTGTCGGCGTGGCCTTCAGGTGGCCGGGGCCAATTCCGGCAGGTCGTTCCTTGATGTGGCTTCGGCTTGCAGTGGGAAGTGCGCCCGGTTGTCCTCCTGCCCTCTGCGGCGCCAAAGGCAGAGATGACGGGCGGGTGCAGCCCTAGGGGTCGAGAGTTGTTCAGACCTGGTGGTGAGTCAGCGCGGCCGAGTGGCCCTGTCCACATCCGTCGTGTCGCGGCAGCATCAGAGGGTCGAAATTCCGTAGGGTCTGTCGGCAGCAAGTGCATTCGGGCACCTCTTGAGGTAGTTCGCTGGTCTCGTTGTGCTCGGGCTGACCAAGCGAGCTGGGGACGGCAGGGCGTCCCTGATCGGACGCCCGCCGACGTTGTCAACTAGCCGACAGCTGTGGGTTGGCACATAACTGGACTCGGCAACGCTGATCAGGTTGCCCTAGCCGGTCCCGTCTACGGGATCACGGGGGTGTTGTTTCGGAGCCCGAGAAGGAAGGATCGCCATGAACTGTCAGAGAAGGACAGGACGGAGCCGGGCGCGGTGGAGTCGAATACGCCGACTCCGTCATGGTGGCGCGAGACGATGACGCAATGGTCGTTGGCGCATCTGGAACTGCGTCGCGTCCATAGGGGCTGTGTAGGCCCGATCCTCTCCATCGCAACCTCCTAAATGTTGTCGAACCTCTGGGTGGGGGTTTCTCTTATGGGTGACTGTTCGGTTCGGGCCAAGTCTTCCGGCGTAGCCCACAGCGAAGGGGGCGATGAGTCGAGGTCGACCCAAGCGGCCTCACGTTCCGTCTTTGGGGCCGTCGCGCTATGTAAGCAAGATATCAGGGTGATGACTGGTTCGGCTACGAATGTCGCACTCCGGCAGCCCCGACGAGAACGGATGCGATGGTCTGCTAGCTTATTGCCACTAGCCGTAATCCGACGGGCAGAAGCAATATGCCAATGGCAAGCTTCCCTTCTCATCTCGCCTGTCGCAATTTCCGGCAGGAAGGCGTGGACGTGACGACGGGCGGGCAGGGGCCGACGACCAACCGCAGACGCCTACGGCTGGCCCTGCGGCAGATGCGCCTCACGCGCAGTTACTCCCTCGACGACGTCCGCCGCGAGATGGACTGGTCACTATCGAAGGTCATTCGAATCGAGAGCGGCCTAGTCAGCATCTCCGTCAACGACCTGCGAGCGCTGCTGTCCCTTTACGGCGTCACCGACGCTGACGAGACCGGTCGCATGGTCGACCTAGCGCGGCTAGCGCGCAGACGCCACTGGGCCGCGGAGTTCCGCGAATTCGTATCCGCCTCCTACATGGACTTCCTCGGGTACGAGGATGACGCCTCACGGATCAGCCAGTACCACCCATTCCTGATCCCCGGGCTGCTCCAGACCGAGGACTACGCCCGGCTCGTCGTCACCGCCGGGCCGCACTACCGGACAGACAACCCCGCCGCCCAGGCGCGGGTTCGGCTACGAATGGCCCGCCAGGACCGAGTGTTCGCCGCCAACCGACACTGCACCGTGCGGGTGGTACTGGACGAACGCGCCCTCAAACCGGTCCACAGCCCCGATGTCATGAAGCGGCAGATCGACAAGATACTGCAGTTGCTACCGCGCCTCGACCTCGTCATCCTCCGGCAAGACAGCGCCGCCGAATCCGGCTTCGTCGGGCCGTTCTCCTTCCACGAGTTCGACTCCGACCTCGACCCGGACGTGGTCTACCTGGACAACCAGCCCGACGACGTGGCCCTCGTCGAGGACGCCGACATGGTGGCCGGTTACAAGGCCTCCTTCCACGACCTCTACCAACAGGCCAGCGACTCCGACGCCGCGCGCAAGATACTTGAGGCTCGCTTACATCACTGACCATCCCGGTCACCACCTCGGGCATGCCGGGGACCCGGAACGCGCACCGCCCCGACATCCGACCGGACCGCACCCGCCTCCCCTCGGCGCCGCTCACCGCACGGGCCAAGGCGGCGTTGACGAATCGGCTGCACGATCACCACGCTCGCCGGCGCGCGACCCGTCACGTACGGCGACACGAGCAGCAACGCGGCCATCAGCGCAGATGTCCGCACGTCGCTGATGGCCGCGCCGACCACAAGCGCCACGGCGGGCACCGCCGCCCGGCACACCGCGTCCGACCGCATCATCAGCGCCGCCCGACACGACCAGGCCGTCATGCCGCTCGGCGTCGCTGCCACAGCAAGCTGTACAGACTGCGCCTCGGAGTCGGACAGCCGGTCCGTCATCAGAACCTCCGCCGCACCCACCATCGTCTTCCCTCCGCTGGACAACCGCCCAGTTGTTCGAGTTGCAAAACGCAATTTCCGATTCGCCCATGGCTTTCTGCCACAGGCAGACTAGCGGGAGAGGGTCGCCGCTCGGCGACGCCGCGCCGGGCAGGTTGCCAACTTTCACGACGCGACCGCCGCAACGGAGACCCCGACCTGGTGCTCGAACACCAGCAGTAGCGCAACTGGGCGCGGCACCATGCGCGCTTCTGCTACCACGTGCCGCTCCTACCGGGCGACCAAGGCGGCCATGAAGGGATCGCCGTGCACAGGCCTGAGCATCGAGCGGCGGTGCCGGCCGTCAAAGTTAGAACTCGATGGCGGTCAGTGCGAGATCGACCTGTCGAGCGGTATCCGCGACAACCCGCGAGCGTCGCGAGTCTTGCGTCCGTAGCCGCCCGACGCGACGCAACGGCCAAACGATCGTCGACACCACCCGGTCAGGCGCAGCCGCGGGCGCCATCCCACGTCCTTCACGAGCCACTCGTACTCCTCGTCCTCACCCGGCAGCGGCGGTGGTCCGGCGTAGCGGTACACCGGCGGGCTGTCCTCCGCGCCGTCTCGGACGTACCGATGCTCGACCGGCTGGCAGGGGTGGTCGCCCGGGCCGATGTAGAAGCCGGCCTGCTGGAGGAACACCATCTGCGGCAATGTTCCAGCCGCGTCGACCTCGACCGGTGCCAGGCGGCCGTCGACCGGGCCGCCCAGAAACCAGACCTGCACGGCGGGCATCAGCGACCGCCCACAGTGTTGCCGATCGCAGTCACCAGCCCGGCGACCGCTGTGACGAAGCTCGCGAGTGCGGTCACCACGCCAACCAACCGACCGTAGTGCTGCTTCATTCAAACTCCCTGTTCGGCGTACCCAACGTTCGCACTTCCTCGTCATGCTCGTGTCCTCTCAACAAGTGCGCGGCCCTGGTCACGTGCTGAAGTAGCTCATCAGGAAAGTCGACGGGCGCGCAGCCCTGGGGAATGCACTGCGGACAATTGGACGGGCTGTGGATGACGCAAGGATCATGCGAAATCTGTGGTATGAGACGCCACGTGGAAGCTCCTGGCCAAGCTGCACTGCTGCCCACGCTGAGCCACCCCGCTACTCGCTGCGATCCTCGTCAAGGAGCAGCGCTAGTCCGGTTGAAACCGGTCACGAGTGGGATGTGTTGGGCAACTCCGTGTCTGGCGGCCCTGATGTGGAGGTATTTCGATGCGGATCTTGACAGGTTGTTGATCTCTTCGGATACTCCCAGGACTCGTTGATCATCCCGCCCCCGGAGTTCCGCGTGTCTGCTCGCCGTCGCATGGTTTCAGCCCATCGCCGGGTCCGGCGTCTGTCGCCGTTGTTGGTGGGGTCGTTGGTGGCCTCGTTGCTGGGTGGGGTGCCTGCGGCGCAGGCCGCGCCCGCTGAGGAGCCGGTCCGACCGGAGCGGCCGGTGCCGGTGTCGTCGGCGGCGACGAAGCCGAAGCCGTTGCCGGAGATGCCGGTGTTCGAGGGTGAGCCGGCGGTGTGGCCGTCTGCCGGTTCTGCAGTGGTGGATTTGCCGCTGTCGGAGAATCGGTCGCGACGCCTGCAGGGGACGGCGAAGCCCGGTGGGTTGCCCGTTGCGGTGACGGCGGTGGACGTGCACGCCACGGATGTGCTGTCCGGCAAGGTGCTGGCGGACGCGGCGGACGCGTCCGAGCTGCCGGGGAAGGTGCGGGTCGAGGTTCTTGATCGGAAGGTGGCTGAGCGGGCGGGTGTGGCGCTTGCGCTCAAGGTCGACCGTGCCGACGGTGCGGCGGGTGGGCGTGCCGAGGTGCGGGTCGACTATTCGGGGTTCGCGGGTGCGTACGGGGGTGACTGGGCGTGGCGGCTGCGGCTGGCCACGATGCCGGCGTGCGCGTTGACTACCCCGGAGGCTGAGCAGTGTGGCCAGGTCACGTGGCTTGACTCGGTCAACGACGGTGAGTCCGGTGTGATCAGGGCCGAGATTGACATGCGCGGCTCGACGCAGGCGGCGGGGGAGGCCCGCGCTGAGGGCGCCGACGCTGAGGCCGCGGCTGTCGGTCAGGTGGTGGTGTTGGCCGCGAGTGGTGCCTCGACGGAGGCCGGGGACTTCTCGAAGACGGACTTGAAGGAGTCCTCGACGTGGGCGGTCAGCGGTAACTCCGGTGACTTCAGTTACTCCTATCCGGTGGAGGCGCCGGCGGTGCCGGGTGGCCTGGTGCCAGACGTTGCGTTGGCTTACAGCTCCGGTGCGGTGGACGGGCAGATCGCCGGGTCGAACACGCAGCCGTCGATGTTCGGTGAGGGCTGGAGTTACACGCCTGGCTTCATCGAGCGGACCTACCGGCCATGTGCCGACGATGCGGAGAATTCCCCGCGTTGGACGGCGCTGAACTACACGGGGGACTTGTGTTGGCGGCTGCCCAACGCGCAGATCATGCTTAACGGCACGTCCAGCGAGATCGTTCTGGGCGGCGATGGGAAGTGGCGGCTGGCCGACGACGACGGCTCGAAGGTGGAGCTGCTGACCGGGGCACCCAACGGCGACAACGACGGTGAGCACTGGAAGATCACCACGACCGACGGGACGCAGTACTGGTTCGGCCGGCAGACGATGCCCAACGGCAAAGGCAACACGAACTCCACGCCGGTAGTGCCAGTGTTCGCCAACCACTCCGGTGAGCCGTGTTTTAGCACCGCTTCGGCGTTGGCGTCGCGCTGTCAGCAGGCGTGGCGGTGGATGCTCGACTACGTCGTGGACCGCAACGGCAACGAGATCTCGTACTGGTACGAGCGAGCGACCGTTCGTACCGGGTTGATGAACTCGGCGTCAACGACCATCGGGTATCACCGCGACGTGTACCTCAACCGGATCGAGTACGGCACGCACACCTCCGACGCCTCGTCGGTAGCGGCGCCGGCGCGGGTGGTGTTCACCAACTCCGACCGCTGCGTCACCACCTCCTGCGGGACCCACAACAAGGCGAACTGGCCGGACACTCCATGGGACCTGGAATGCGTCAACGCGCCCTGCTCCAACAACCTGACGCCGAGCTTCTGGTCGAGCAAGCGCGTGTCCAAGATCTCCACAGAGGTGCGAAAGAACGGCTCGTACTCAGCGGTAGACGAGTGGGCGATCGGGCACACGTTCCCGTCGGCACCGTCGCCGGTGTTGTGGCTGTCCAGCATCGAGCGCACGGGCAAGACCGCCGGCGAGTCGATCAAGCTGCCGAAGCTGTTGACCTACGGCACGAAGTCACAGAACCGGGCCGACTACGACCCGAACGCGTCGATGCAGTCGCACGAGAAGTACCGCATCACCAAGCTGCGCACCGAGTCCGGTGCCGACATCGACGTCACCTACGCGGCCACCGACTCCGGCTGCGTGTTCGGCGGGAGCTTCCCGAACCCGGACAACAACACCAAGCGCTGTTTCCCGCAGTATTACACCAACCCGTCCGGTCAGACGGGGTGGGCGTGGTGGCACAAGCGCATCGTGAGCAAGGTCGTCGAGTCCGACCAGGTCGGCGGCTCTGCGCCGATCACCACCGAGTACAGCTACTCGACGGCGAACTCCTCCAGCAATGTGCTGTGGGGGCACGCGGACGGCGCCGCGGTGTGGGGAGCACCGTTGGAGAAGCGGTCCTGGTCGCAGTGGGCCGGCTACACCAACGTCACCGTCAGAACAGGCAACCCCACCTCGGGCACGAGGTCACAGGTCGACTACCTGTACCTGCGCGGCCTGCACGGCGACCGCACCGACTCCGGCACCCGCAGCGTTTCGGTGACCCCGTTCGACTCCGTGGTCGGCGGGCAAGCGGCCACCGATGCGGACTATCGGCGGGGGCATCTACTCAACGAGCGGATCTACGACCGCGCCGGCGGCAGCGTGGTGCAGATCCTCAAGCACGACCCGTGGACCGTCACCACCGGCACCCGGACACTGTCCACCTCGTGGGCGGTGCCGAACGTGCACCGCTCCTATGTCACCAGGACGAAGAAGGAGATCCGCTGGGAGTGGGTCGACGGCGCGTGGTCCCAGCGCTCGTTGGTCGACACCACCTACGACACCACTAACGGGCGGATCCTGACCGTCTCCGACGAGGGCGGTCCCGCCACCGACGACGAAACCTGCACCACCTACGCGTACGCCGACAACCCCGCCACCCACAAGTACGACTTCGTCAGACAGGAGACGCTGCGGGCCGAAGGCTGCGAGGAAACCCCAGGTGCCCTGCTTTCCGACACCCGCTACTACTACGACGGGCTCGCCCACGGTGGGGCGCCGGGCCGGGGCAACGTGACCAAGACGGAAAACTACGTCGACGGCGGCTGGCAGGTCGCGTCGCAGAACGTGGTCTACGACCCCCACGGCCAGATCACGTCGTCCGCCGACGCGCTGAACCGGACCACGACCACCGCCTACAGCGAGAACGCCGACCGGTTGACCGCGCAGACGACTGTCACCAACCCGGCCGGTCACACGGCCACCAGCACCTTCGACGTGACGCGGGGGCTGCCGCTGACCGTCACCGACGCCAACGACAAGGTGACCACCGGCACCTACGACGCGTTGGGTCGACTGCTGACAGTGACCAGGCCGGGCAACACCACGGGTACACCGGACGAGCAGTACGGCTACAGCCTGTCCCAAACCGCACCATCCTGGGTGTGGACCAAGACGCTCGGGCCCAACGGCACCCAGGTCAGCTCCGTCGACATCTACGACGGCTTGCTGCAGCACCGCCAAACCCAAGCCACCGCCGCCGACGGCAACCGGATCATCACCGAACGGGTGTACGACGAGCGGGGCCTGACAGTCAAGGAGTCGACCTTCTGGAACACCGACTCCGGACCAACCAGCAACCTGGTCACAGCCGCTGACACGGCAATCGAACGGCAGACCCGGTTCGCCTACGACGGGCGAGATCGACAGACCGCGGCCGAGACCTGGTCGCTGAACGCGCTCAAGTGGAAAATCAGCACCTCGTATGCGTGGAACTCGACCACCGTCACACCACCGGCCGGATCCTTCCCCACCCGCGAAATCGTCGACGACCACGGCCGGATCGTGGAGAAGCGCCAGTACCACACCTCGAACACCAGCGGCGCGCACGACACGACCGTGTACGGCTACAACCTGCGCGGCGACCTGACCTCTGTCACCGACCCGGCCGGCAACCGCTGGACCTACACCTACGACTTGCTCGGCCGCAAGACCCAGGCCGTCGACCCCGACGCCGGAAGCACCACCAGCGAGTACCACAGCAACGGCCTGTTGAAGGCGACCACTGACGGCCGCGGCAAGCGGCTGTACTACGCCTACGACAACCTCAACCGGCGTAAGGAGATACGCGAGGACCACTCCGCCGGCAGGCTGATGGCCGCCTGGACCTACGACACCATCGCCAAGGGCCAGCTGACCAGCTCGACCCGATACGACACCGACGGGCTCGCCTACACCACGAGCGTTGGCTCCTACGACCACGGCTACCGGCCCCTGTCCTCCACCGTCACCATCCCCGCGTCCACCGCCAACGGGGCCCTCGCCGGCACCTACACCACATCCATGACCTACAAGGTCAACGGCGCGCCTGCGACGGTCAGCCTGCCCGGCGTCGGTGGTCTGCCCGCCGAAACCCTCACCTACACCTACCGCAACCTGGGCCTGCTGACCTCGATGAGCTCCGGCCAGCAGACCTACCTCGCCGACGTCGACTACGCCTACGACGGCCTGCCCTACCGCACCTACCTCGGGGCGGGCGGCAAGCGGGTACGGCTGACCAACCAGCACGGCACCGCCGACCGGCGCCTGCTGGACGCCCGCGTCGACACCGAAAACGAGACCACCCCCAACACCTGGGATGAGAAGTTCAGCACCCAGTACGCCTACCGGGACAACGGGCTGATCAGCGTCATCGCCGGCAAGACCAACGGCCAGCGCGACCAGGTCGAATGCTTCACCTACGACTACCTGCAACGCCTGAACGAGGCCTGGACCGAAGCGACCTGGAACTGCGCCACCCCACAACGCGCCGGAGCCGACCCGTACTGGCGTCAGTGGACGTTCGACAAGATCGGTAACCGGCTCACCCAGACCGACAAACACCCCGATGGCACCGACACCACCTGGACCTACACCACCCCCGCCACGGGACAGCCCCGACCGCACGCGCTGACCAGCGTGACCGCGACCGGACCCAAGGCCGGCACCCCAACCCGCACGTTCACCTACGACAACGCCGGCAACATGCTCACCCGCACCACCGAAACCGGCGCCAACCAAACCCTCACCTGGGACCCCGAAGGCCACCTCGCCACCCTCACCGAGAACGGCCAAACCACCAGCTACCTGTATGACGCCGACGGTAACCGACTCATTGCCCGCGCACCTGAGAAGACCACCCTCTACCTCGGCGCCACCGAACTCGAACTCACCACCGGCAGCAGTCAACCCGACGGCACCCGCTACTACGACGGCTACGCCGTCCGCACCATCACCGGCCTCAAATGGACGATCAACAACCACCAAGGCACCGGCCAGATCCAGATCGACCCCAGCACGCTCGACAGCGAACGCCGCCGCACCATGCCCTACGGCGAAGACCGCAGCACACCCCCAGCCGATTGGTACGGAACCAAGGGATTCGTCGGCGGCACCACCGACGACACCGGCCTCACCCACCTCGGCGCCCGCGAATACGACCCCACCCTCGGCCGCTTCATCTCCGTCGACCCAGTCCAAGATGTCACCGATCCGCAGCAGTGGCACGGGTATGCGTACGCAAACAACAATCCGGTCACGTACAGCGACCCGACGGGACTAATTTGGACTGACTTCCAGGTCGGCACGGACCCTCACTTCAACGGTCAGGGCGCGGGCACGGAAGGATATGGCGCGTACGGTAAGGGAGGCTCTTCCAGTACTCGGAAGAGCAACCACTGCCCGCAAGGCAGCCCGTACGCGTGTCAGGCGGCTGCGGACAAGCGCAGCAAAGCTAAGAAGACCGCTGCCATCAGGGCAGGAAAGAAACCTGCAAATATTCCGCCGGTACCTTGTACGAATATCGACAGCGGCTATGCGAAGGGCGCATGCGGTGCTGCGTCCGGTGGAGCAACGACAGGCGGGTTGAAGGACACCGCTGACGCGCGGCGAGAGGCCGCTCGTACGATGCGATGGGGAGAGACTAAGGCCGAGCGTTCCGCAGCCGCGCGGCGGATGCTCGTCCTGAAGAAATACCCGATCATCGGCCGGATCGGGGAACTTGGAAAGAATCGATGGATTCGTGGAGGGGCGCGAGCGCTGATCGTGGCTGGGTTTGTATTTTCTGCCGCTGGTTACTATGTCGACGGCGACGACGTGACGACTTCCGTGGCAAAAGCTGGCGTCGAGACCGGCTTGGGCGTGGTTGGCGCCGCGCTACTAGTGCCGATGGGTGCTGCTTGTGGCCCGTTTGCAGTGGTCTGCGGTCCCGCCCTTGGCGTAGCTGGAGCCATCGGCGGGGCCAGCGGCGGAGCCAAGCTTAACCAGTTGGCTGAATCGGACGGTGGCATTTTTGGATGGAGGCCGTATGACTGGACCAGAAGCTGGTCTGACTGGGATTAGTGGTCGCTGCTGCGATAGGATTGAATCGTAGTATGGGTTGGTTTATAGCAATATTTATTGCTCTAGCTATTTTCGTTTCGCCAGTGGTAACGTATCGGCATTGGCGGGGTAAGGCCAGTTCTTATGAAGGGCAGTCTGCGGCAATTTGGTATCGGTCGAAGCGCTTCCGCCAAGGGCATATCAGGGCAACCCCTGTAGTCTTCCTCACCGGTTTCTCATGCGCGATTGCGATGTCGCTTCTCTTTCTTCCGTCGGCGACGCCGGGGAAACCTCCGGCTTGGGCTCAACTATTAATTCTTGTGTTCCTTGGCTTTGCGCTTGTGGGTGCGCTGCTATATTGGACGGTAATGCTCTTCAGCTTCCCGAAATTCATAATTGCTCCACATCATCGGTCGGAGAGGGGCGTACTTCAACGTTGACATGAAGCCCTCGCGGGTCGTGCCCTCTTAGAGCGTGTTTGAGAGGTCTGTTGTGGACGGTGTGGCGGCATGACATCCGCTGGTCGGCCGGGCAGGGTGGCGCGGCTTCTCGAAGTTCTCGGTGTTACGCAACGTAGTTCGCTACTGTTGGCGCATGAATACTCATTTCGAATATGGGTGCTACGTAGGCGTGTCCGAATCCCCTCTCGAACACGAGCCGGAACAGCGGCGCCACCAATCGGCTGATGCGGTTATCTGGGCCTGAGTTGCAGTTCGCCGCGAACGACGATCATGGATTCCTGGTCAACGTCGCCCCTCGGACACGTTATTTCCACACGAAGCGTGATGGTTCTTCGTGTTTTGCGTGATCCCCGTCCCGCTGGGCGGGGATTTTTGCTGCGGCGGCGACGAAGCTTCCCGCGGGGCTGAGCGTATAGACCGCGGCCTCGGCTTCGACGGTCCAGGCGCGGTGATCGCGCACGATGATCATGTTGTTGGTCCGCAGGTAGGCGGCGACGTTCTCAGGGTCGAGGCTGCGCAGCCTGGGGTGGTTGCGGTGGAGCGCCTGGTCGTGCTGGACGCGGTCCAGGAGATGGTCTTCCCGTATGTAGAGGATCTTCGGTCGGGGAGAGGCCTTGGTGCGGGTGCTCGTGTGGCCGTGCCGGCAGCGATAACCAGGACGGCCGTGGACCCAGTGCGAGTCCATGATGCGGCCGCAGACGCCGCAGCATACGAGGCCGGCCAGGAGGTAGCGGCGAGGAGCGCCATCGGCTGGGGTAGGCGCGGTGCGGATCGCCTGGGCCGCGACGAACTGCTCCTCGCTGACCAGCGGCGGGTGGGCGATCTGGCGCGAGATGACCCACTGCGGGGCCGCGTTCCAGCGCTGGACCTCGTGACGCCGCGTGATGGTGCCGTCCGGGTCGACATCGTCGTGGTCGGTGCGTTGCCGGTTCCACACTTGGCGGCCGGTGTAGCGGGGGTTGGCCAGGATCGCCGCGACGGTGGTCAGCATCCATTGGTGGCCGCTGCGGTGCCGGTTACGTGCCGGGTCGGCGCCGGATGGGCATGGCACACCGTTGTCGTTGAGCCTGCGAGCGATGCTGGCCACGCTGTAGCCGGCGAGCCGCTGCTCGAAGATCCACCTCACCCAGGGCGCGGTGGCCGGGTCTGGTTCCGGGCGGTGCAGACGGCGTCCCCAGGCGGCGTGGGCGCGGTTCGGATGAGGGCCGGCGTCCACGAGTCGGTAGCCGTAGGGTGGCCGGCCGCCGAGATGCCGGCCTTGGCGTTCGGCTTGGGCACGCATGGCCGCGGTGGTGCGTACCGGGCCCGGGACACCTCCCGCTGGGAGTGCACGCCCAGCAGGTCCAGCAGCGCCACCTGTCGCGGGTTGCCGAAGTCCACCGGCCCGTAGGTTTCCGGCAGCCACAGCTGCACGCCGTGCTTGACAAGGGTGGGGGTCAACTGTTCGAGCTGCTGGCCATGGAAGGCGCGTTCGTATTCGCCGACGACGATCGCGTCGAACGCGCGCGCCGGGTCCGCTACCGCGGCGAGCAGCAAGGCCGCTTGCGGCCGGTCCGGCCAGGCCACCGGCGAGAGACACCCTCGTCGAAGAACTCGGCCACGATCCGACCATGACCGGCGATCAGGTCCTCAGCGTAGTTGCGCTGCCACCGACACGACGAAGCCCGATCCTGAAAGTCGACGGTGGACATCCGACCATAGAAGGCGGAGCGGATGCCGGGTGAAGGTGATGTTGTCGGGCGCCGCGCCCGATGGCGGCCTCGCTGGTTCGGCTGCCGTATCCACCAGGCGAGCAGGTCGGGGCCGTCGAGTTCCGGCGCGTATTGCATCAGTACCCTTCCCACACCCAGGGGCGCTGCAGCCATCCATCTCGATATGGATGACTAACGATGCGGTGGTACGTGGGACTCGGCTAGTCGCACCATCTGTTGACTCAACCGTGCAGCGGGCCCTTCAATTGGAGGCCGGCTAACGGTCGAACGCGTCGATGTCCATGCGGACTGCCATGGGCGGGCGCTCTACCGGCCGGCGTGGAGGCGGGCGGTGTCGAGCTTAGCCAGGAACGCCGGCCGGCGCCGGTGCTGTCCACGCAACTCGTCCAGGTATTTGGCGAACTGGTCGGTTTCGCCGGTGGCGGCGTACGCGTCACGCAGATGGCGGAGCAGCGTGATGGCTGTGTCGTAGCGGCGCTTGTCATGCGGATCGAGCAGGTGGGCGTTGACGAGTGCCCGGTAGGGTTCCCGTACGTCGGCCGGATGGCCTTGTTGCCGGGCGGTGCAGGAGTTCGACGCGTTGCCGGGCGGGCAACTCGTCCAGGCGTGCGAGTCCGGTGTGCCAGGCCTCGTCATCACGGCCGATGTGGTGCAGGGCGTCGATCAGGTGGGGCAGGTAGCCGGGCTGCTGGGCGACGCGGTGGCGTACCACGGTCAGCGCCCACTCGGTGTGGGTTTCGTCGCGGTCGGTCTCGGCCACCGTCGCCAGCAGTGACCGGAGGTTGTCGATGGTCGGCTGCTTGTCGAACGCAGCCCGACGCTCGGCCACCGCGGCCCGCGGGTCGCCGGTCTCGATCAGCAGCCCCACCAGCAAGTCACGCAGCCGCGCGGATTGGTGGCCGGTGGAGTGTTCGGCGAGTCCGCGTCGGGCCCAGTCGATTGCGTCGGCGGGTCGTCCCGCCTCGGCCAGCACCGGTACGGCACGCTCGTACTGGTCGGCGCTGACCAGGTGCTCCGCCAGCACGGCCACGTACCGGTCCACGTCGCCGGAGACCTCGGCGAGCTGCTCGCGTAGGTGCCGTATCGTCCACTGCTGGTGCCAGTTGTCCGGATCCGCCACCGCGGCACGCTGCTTGACCAAGCGAGTCATTTCGGCCAGGCCTTTCGCCCCGAGAGCCGGCGCCCACTCGCGCAGGATCACGTCCGGCCAGCCGGGACCGTCGCAGACGAGCCGGACCAGCCACGCGGCCAGGCCAGCGGGTCGTGGCGGTGCGGCCCGGCACGCCCGGGCGTAGAGCTCCATCAGATGAGCGAGGTCGTTGCCGAGGACCCCGGAGGAGCTGTCCATGTACATCAAGGCGGTCGTCATCCGATCGACTGCCTTGCGCAGCACCGGCACCGCGACCGCCGCGTCACCCGCGTCGATCAGCCGGGCACAGTGGTCCGCGACCTCACGCGCCGCCTGCGAGTAGGCCTGCCGGCCCGCGTACGGGTCACGACGGCGATCCCGTCCACCAGCACAGTCAGCTCATTCTCGTTCCCTGCCCTCACCGGTACATCACACCAGAACGCGCGCGACGACCCAGGCGGGCCGCGTGGTGTTCAGTGAACCTGATGCGGGCCACCGCCCGGTGGGGACGGGTGGCCATCATGCCCCCTTGCTTCGTGCGCTAGGGCAGGTTGGCGGTGAGTTCATCGCGCCACTGTGCGAAGCGTTTGCGCATCTCGCCGATGTGAGCGGGGTCGGCACCGTAGGCGGCGAACCGTCGGTCCGGGTAGCGCTCCAGCATGCCGAACAGGTCCGCCAGGATGCGCCGGTCGAACCCCGCGTCGGATTGTTCGGCCAGCTCGCACAGCCGCGTCCGGGTGTAGCGACCGGTCGCGAGCGCCGCGTCGATGTCCAAGAAATCTCGGGGGCTCGGCGCGCGTGTACAGGGCGGACATCTTGCCCGCGACGACGTCGTCGGGGTGCAGCACCGGCCCGACGTCCATCATCACCGGCGGCAACGCACGCCAGTTGGCCGCCAGTTCGACCTTGTACGGGTGCTCAGGTTGAGCGGGATCGGTGACCGCGAGCCGGGCGAAGGTGTCGAACTGCTGCGTCACCTCGACGGAATACCCGCCGGCGCGGTAGCCGTCGACCACCGCGTCCACTGCTGCGGCGAACTCCCCACGCCGCTCCCACGCCGTGAACAGGTCGACGTCCTCGCTCGGCCGGTCCAGGATGCCGTGGGCCTGTACGGCGTAGCCACCGGCCAACGCGAACCCGTAGCGGGCAGCGACCCGCAATCCGATCTCCGCCAAGCGGAGGTGAACTTGATCCACTTCTACCCGGCCAGGGTCTGCGGCGGCGTGCTCAGCTCGGGAAAGCGTGCCTGCCACAACGCCCGCAGCCGGGCCGGGAGCCACAAGCTGGGCCACAAACGGCGCAGCGTGGGACCGTGCAGCCACCGGCGCAAGTCGTCGACCGAATTGGCCTGGTTCAGCACCGTCTGGTACATCAGCTGCAGATCACCGGCGTCGTCCAAGTCGTAGGTGCTGTCGCCGGACCAGTCCAACCATCGATCGAGCGTCACCACACCGCGAACCGGACCGCGCAGGTCGGACAGGGTGGCGGCGACCACGAAGTGCCGCTGGTCCACATACCGTGACCCAGGCGGTGCACCACTGCCGCTGGCCATGTCTCTACCTCCTGCCCCGATCGTACGTGTGGGCGGTGTCGCCGGCTGGTACGACATCGACCTGCCGGCCATCTGATCTCTCGGGATCGGCCTGCGGCCTGATGATCATCGCTGGAAGGGCGAACACCGCGTGCCGATGCGCACCAAAGGCGGGTCAGGTCAGGGTGCCGCCGCCCGCGGGGTTCGAAGGTCTTGCGCCGGACGTCGGCAGCCTCCGGTCGACCACTGCCGGGCCGCAGTCCGCTTGTGCCCGAGCCGACGGGGCGGACGGACCGGGTGGCGTTGGCACTGCCCACCTTGTTAGAGGATACGCTCGCGGATGCCCGGGCCAGATGTCGTGGAGGTGACCTTGGCGCGGCTGCTGCTGACCGAGGACGAGGAGTCCGTGCGCGTGGCGGTGGGTACACGGTTGTTCGTCCAGGCACGGGCCCACCTCAATCGCGGCGAGCTGGTCGACATGCAGTGGGATCCGCAGGCCGGGCACGCTCATGCCCGGCTCCGTGGCGACCCGTCCGGCACGGTGACCGCCATCGCGCGCACCGATCCGAGTGGCGACATCACTGCGGTGCAGGGATCGTGTAGGTGCGCTGACGATCCTGGCTGCGCCCATCCGGCCGCGTTGATCCTCGCCGTCCTGTCGGCCCGAGGTGTGCCCCGCCCGCGTGCCGTGGCGCCACCGCCGGCGTGGGAGACCGCGCTGTCCCCGCTGGTCGGTACGGCGCCCGAGCCTTCCGCCGATCCGGAGTCGGACCGGGCCGGCGTCGGGCTGCAGTTCGATCTTGCGGCTGCTGGGCAGGCCGGCGCGGAATCCTCGTGGCGGATCGCCCTGCGCCCTGTGGTGCCAGGTCGCAGCGGGTGGGTGCGGTCGGGGATCTCCTGGTCGAATCTCAGCTACGCCTGTTACGGGCAGCCGAGGCGGGTGCAGCAGCACTGGCAACTCCTCAAGGAGATCCTGGCGCTGTCCACGGCGGCCGAGGACCGGCACTACTACAGCGGCTACCAGCAGACGATCTACCTCGACGCGTTCGCGAGCCGGCGGATCTGGGACCTGCTCAGCGAAGCTCAGGAGACCGGGTTGCCGATGATGCAGGCCGGAAAGACCGCCGGGCCTGTCGTCGTGTGCCGGGAACCAGCGCGGGTATCAATACAGGTCGACCGGACCAGCGACGGCCTGCTACTCGTACCAACCTTGCTGGCCGACGGCATGCTGGTCGCCCCGAATTCGTCCCTGCTGGTGGGCCAGCCGGTCCACGGCGTCGCCTGGTGGGGCGTGCGGGGCCAGGATGCCCCGCGGCCAAGGGACAGGGTGCTGCGGCTCGCGCCGCTGGCGCGGCCGCTGGAGCCGGGCTTCATCGCCATGCTGACAAAGCCGGCGATCCAGGTTCCCGCCAACGACGAGGCACGGTTCTTCGAGCAGTACTATCCGAGTCTGCTACGGCAGGCGGAAATGGTAGCGGTGGATCCGTCGGTGCGGTTGCCCGATCTCGGGGCGGCTGCGTTGACGTTGACGGTGAACCGCATGGCTGGGCATCGGCTCTCGCTGAGATGGGAGTGGGTGCTGCCGGTCGGGGACCGCCATCATCGGGAGCCGCTGTGGGCGCCCGCACCCGTCGCCCACGCCGCCGACCGGGAGAAGGCGGTGCGGCGGGTGACCGAAATGGTCGCCGACCCGACGCTGGGCCTACTGGAATCAACGCCCGCGGGGCCTCAGCTGGCGGCCACCGCCGACGTGGCCGGCGATACGATGATCCGGTTCCTGAACGACATCCTGCCCCGGCTGACCGACATCGACGGCGTCGATATCGTCACGCAGCTCGACGACGCGGGCCCCGCCTACCAGGAGACGCTGCAGGCCCCGGTCATCACGTTCGCCAGCGCAGACACCAGCGGGCAGCCGGACTGGTACGACCTGTCGGTACAGGTGGCAGTCGGCGGCGAGCAGGTGCCGTTCGACGAGCTCTTCGTCGCGCTTGCCGCAGATCAGCAGTACCTCATCCTGCCCAGCGGCGCGTACTTCAGCCTCGACCGTGCCGAGTTCCGCCAGCTACGCGACCTGATCGCCGAGTCCCGCGCGCTGGACGACCCGCCGCCCGGGGTACTGCGGGTCGGGCGCTTCCAGGCCGGGCTGTGGCAGGAGTTGGCCGAACTCGGCGAGGTTACCGGCCAGGCCGCTGCCTGGCAGGAGGCGGTGCGCTCACTGTCCGACGTGGGCAGCCGCGTCGAGCATCGGATCCCATCGGGGCTGAAGGCCACGCTACGGCCGTACCAGCAGGACGGGTTCCGGTGGCTGGCCGCCCTGCACGAACACCGACTCGGCGGGATCCTCGCCGACGACATGGGCCTGGGCAAGACCCTGCAGGCATTGGCCCTGATCTGCCACGTCCGGGAGACCGGCGGTCCACAGGCGCCGTTCCTGGTCGTCGCCCCCGCCAGCGTCGTGCACAACTGGGCGAGCGAAGCGAACCGGTTCACACCGGACCTCGTGGTCGTCACCATCACCCAGACCCGCGCGCGTCGCAACGCGACCCTCGCCGACACGGTCCGCGGTGCTGATCTGGTGGTCACCTCCTACACCCTGTTCCGACTCGAGTTCGAAGACTACGAGGCCCTCGACTGGGCCGGGCTGATCCTCGACGAGGCCCAGTTCGTCAAGAACTCCCACTCCCAGGGATACCGCTGCGCGAAGCAACTCCCGGCACCGTTCAAGCTCGCCATCACCGGCACGCCAATGGAGAACAACCTCCTCGAACTGTGGTCGCTGTTCTCCATCACCGCGCCTGGCCTGTTCCCCCGCGCGGACCGGTTCACCGATCACTACCGCAATCCGATCGAGAAGGCCCACGACCCGGAACGGCTCGCCCAGCTACGACGGCGGATCCGGCCGCTGATGCTGCGCCGCCGCAAAGCCGACGTGGCCGCCGACCTGCCGGACAAACAGGAACAGGTCATCGAGCTGGACCTCAACCCGAAACACCGCAAGGTGTACCAGACCTACCTGCAGCGGGAGCGGCAGAAGGTGCTCGGACTGCTCGGCGACCTGCAGCAGCACCGGTTCGAGATCTTCCGGTCACTGACCCTGCTGCGGCAGGCCAGCCTCGACGTCACCCTGGTCGACCCGAAACACACATCCGTGCCATCAACCAAACTGGACGTACTGGCCGAGCAGGTCAGCGATCTCGTCGCCGAAGGCCACCGGACTCTGGTGTTCAGCCAGTTCACCCGCTTCCTGGACGCCGCCTGGCAGCGGATGGAAGCAGCGGGCATCCGCTGCTGCTACCTCGACGGGGCCACCCGCGACCGGGCAACGGTGCTCGCCGAGTTCAAGAACGGTACGGCACCGGTGTTCCTAATCAGCCTCAAGGCCGGCGGTTTCGGGCTGAACCTGACCGAGGCCGACTACTGCATCCTGCTCGACCCCTGGTGGAACCCCGCCACAGAGGCACAGGCCGTGGACCGCGTGCACCGCATCGGGCAGACCCGCAACGTGATGGTGTACCGCCTAGTTGCCAAGGACACGATCGAGGAGAAAGTGATGGCGCTCAAGGCCCGCAAGGCCGAACTGTTCGGCAGCGTCCTCGACGGCGGTGATTTCGCCTCCGCGCAGCTGACCGCCGCCGACATCCGAGACCTGCTCGAGTAGCGCACCTCGCGGCAGCCCTCACGCCGCTCCCGGCGGGCCGACCGGGGTGAGGGCCGCAGCGAGCAGCGATGATGACCACCCCGGCCAGCAGCTGCTTCTCCACACCCGCTGACTGCTATAGGATTACGGCATGAGCACCCATGCTGGGCATGGGTGCCGCAAATTTGCGCACGAATCCCCCCTCGGACACCAGTCTTTGTGGAGATTCGCGAAAGATCGACCGGTAACGGCGGGGCAGCGGCTCACCACCGGTGGCATCCGTGCTCATGACGAACCTCGGGGGGCGATCCCGCCTGCGCTGATGCTGGCGCGGCCGCACTGGCGGGGGCGGCCGTGAGCCGCCGGCGCCCCTCTCCTCGCCGGCACGACGAGCAGCTCGTCGAGGCGCTCGTGCCCACCCCACGGCCGACCACGCCGCCGCAGCCAGTACCCATGCCGGCCCTGCCGCCGCCCGCTGACCAGACCTGCGGCGGGGTGCTGTCCGACGTCGCCCGCCCCGATTCCGCGGGTCGGGTGACCGCCCGTCCACTGCTGCGCGCCCTGGGCTGGATGCCCGGCCTCGCCCTGCGCGTCGACGTCGTGCACGCCGCAGTGCTCATCGCCCCCGCCGTTGACGGAGAGCACGTCGTGGGTGTCCGTGAGGAGCTTCCCCTGCCGGCCGCCGCCCGCCGCCTGTGCGGCATCACCAGCGGGGAACCTGTGCTCGTGGCCGCCTTCCGCGGCCGAGACCTGATCGTCGTGCACCCCTCAAACACCATCACCGCGCTCCTGGCCGACCTGCACGCCCACATCCTCGGAGACCCCGATGCACGCTGACCCGGACCGCATCACGATCACCCGAGCTCTGCTGGACCATCTCGGCCTCACCGTCGCCGACCTCACCGACACGTCCAGCCGCGCGGTGCCGACAGTCGCCGAATATCTGCCCCGTGTCGTGGCGGCGGCGAGCCCCGGCACCCGGCGCAGCTACCGCCCATACTGGAACCGGATGGCCGCGACCCTCGGCGACCGCCGCCTCGACACGGTCACCGCAAGCGACATCGAAGCCCTCATGCGCCAGGCCACCGCCGGCGCCCGCTCCCGCCGCAACTCCCGTCATGGCCGACACGCCGGCGAGCACTTCATCGCCGCCGCCCGAGCCTTCTTACAACCGCGCCATCGCCGACGGCTTCATCACGCCAACAGCCAGCCCTGCCCACCGTGTGCGCAAGCCTCGCCGGCTGCCCAACACCCGCCGCGCCCTCACCCCGCAGGAACTGGAGGAGATCAACGGCGCCGCCCGCAGCGGCGGCAACGACATCGTCCTCGTGGAGGGTTTCGGTGAGCCGACTGGGTGAGAAGGCTTGGGCGAGCCACGGGTCGAACTGTTCGAGGATGTGGTCCTCTCGGACGTAGACGCTGCGGGGGCGGGCGATGCGGTTGGCGTCGGCGTACTCGGCAGCGTAGGTACAGCGGTAGTGGTTGCGGTCGTTGTTGAAGCTGCCGATCCTGCGCCGCTGGCAGATGCCGCAGTGCAGGAGGCCGGACAGCACGTAGTTGCGCTTGCTGGCCCGCGGCTTTCTGACCCCATCGGGACGCCTGCCCGCAGTGGCGATCAGGGCTTGGACGCGGGCGAAGGTCTCGTCATCGACCAAAGGCTCGTGTGCCAAGGCACCGGAGTAGATCCATTCCTCGGCCGGGTTCCACCGCATCTTTGTCTCGTGCCCGAGGGCGACGTCGTCGACATCGATGAGGATTTCGGCCTTGCGCTGTTTGTTACAGAGCTGTCGGCCGGTGTAGCGGGGGTTGGTCAGGATGACCCGGACGGCGCTCTTGCTCCACGCGCTGGTAGTGCGGTGCGGGTTGCGCCGCCCTCGTAGGCGGAGGGGGAGAGGATGCCGTCGCGGGTGAGTCCTTCGGCGATGGCGAGGATGCCGTTTCCGGCAAGGTGCTCGGCGTAGATGCGCCGTACGACGGGTGCCGTGAGCGGATCGGGTTCCAGGCGGTGAAGTCGCCGGCCGTCGGCTACCTTGCTCGGATTCGGGTGGGGGTCGGCCCCGGCTTCCAGCCTTTCGCCGAACCAATAACATGGCTGCTCACCGTAAGCAAGGGTCGTGTGATGTCGAAGAGTCCCAGGCGCACCTACCGAACAGGACTGTCGCGCGAGATCGTCGTCGATGCCGCCGTGGCGCTCACCGTCGAGCGCGGGCTCGACGGTTGGAGCATGCGCGACCTGACCGCCTACCTGGACACCTCGCTGTCGGTGATCTACCACCACGTCGGTGACAAGGAGCGGGTGTGCGCGTCCGTCGTCGACCGGATCTACGCCGGGATGAACCTGACTGTCGACGAATCCGACTGGCGCACCCTGCTGCATGACGTGCTGACGCTGATGATCGACCACTTGGCGCGCTATCCCGGCGTCGCCAGCTGGCTGCTGCGCAACGGTCCGCAGACCGAGCTGCTGCTGCCCCTGCTCGACGTCGGCGTGACCCGGATGCTTGAGGCCGGGTGGGGCGACGAGGCCGCCATCGCCTACTCCTTCGCGTTCAACACCTGCCTGGGCGCGATCGCGCTCGGTGACCTGGACGTGAGCGATCCCGATTCGGGTTTGGTCGGCCTGGGACGCATGCTGGAATCGCATCCGTCGACCGGTTCCGGTGCTGCTCAGATGCAGTGGATGGTCGCCCGTTTCACAGGCGACGTCGCCGACCGGGCGGCGGCGCGGCAGGAGTACTGCCGGTACACGCTGGACCGGATCCTGGACGGGCTGGAGGCGCGGTTGAGCGAGATCGTGAGCGGGGGTTCGGCGCCGCGCTGACCCTCCGTGGACGCCTGCGGACCCCGTCGGCCATCCTCCGTGGACGCCTGCGGATTGTCCGCGGGCGTCCGGGTCGGCTGTCGGGATGCCGGGCGGCGGGAGGGCAGCGCGACGGATCCGCGGATCTTAGCTTGATCTTTAACCTGTGCGCTGTTTACGTGCGGTGATGCTCAGGTCGCGTTTGGCGGTTTTGCCGACGTCGTGGCGGGGTGCTGGTCGGTGGTTGGTGGAGCCGGGTGGGCGTCCGGGGCCTGGTCTTGCGGGTTTCGGCGCACCAGCGGGTAGGGCACTGTTCGCGCGTAGGTTCCGAAATCCTCGGCGGACCCTGGCGGGCGTGAGCCGGCCTGGTGCGGTGGGTCGTTCCCAGGGGCGGCGCAGGTCAGCGGCGAGGGGTCGGGCGAGGCGGAGTTGGGTGTGGGCGGCGATGATCAGCCAGGTCCAGCGGTCGGCGGCCTCGGGGGTACGCAGTTTCGGGCGGGTCCAGCCGAGGGTCTGTTTGAACAGCCGGAACGTGTGCTCCAGGTCGAAGCGGCGCAGGAACGCCTGCCACCACCGGTTGACGTCCGTGGCGGTGGCGCCGACGGTGGAGCACCACAGCCACACGGGCTTGGGGTTGCGGTCGCCGGGTAGGTGCTCGACCTGCAGCCGGATCAGGGTGCCGGCGATGACGGGCAGGTCACCGTCGTGGTCGATCCAGCAGGTGCGGCGGGTCAACCGCGGGTGCAGCCGGTCCCAGCTGCAGGCGCCTCGTCGAGCCCGCGCCGCTGCCCGGATGACCCGGGTCCGCCCACCAGCTGTCCGAACCGGCCGTCCGAACGGTAGAGTCCGAATTGGAACAGCGATCCAATGGGCCGTGGGGGCGCCGTGAGCACAGCGGTTGAGGATCCGGTGGCGACCCGACAGGCGCGACCGGAGCAGGCGGAGAAGTCGAGCGGGTTGGGCGTCGTGCTCACCCCGGTGCGCGGGCGGCTCGTGGTGGCCGCCGTGCTCCAGCTGATCGGCGCGGTGGCCGGGCTGGCGCCGTACATCGCGGTGGTGGAGATCGCGCGCGACTTCCTCGGTGCCGCCGTGGTGGACCGCGACGCGGTGTGGCTCTGGGTGGTGGTGGCGGCGGTGGGCTTCGTGGTCCGCACGATCTGCGCCACGACCGCGTACACCATCAGTCATGTCGCCGACGCCGACGTCGGTCTGAAGATCCGGCGCGACACGGCCAGACGGTTGAGCCGAGTGCCTCTGGGCTGGTTCACCGAACGCAGCTCCGGCCAGGTGAAGCGGGTGCTCGCCGATGACGTCGCGGCCGTCCACCACGCGGTCGCGCACGTGGTGAACGACCTGGTGGCCGCCGTGGTGACCCCGCTCATCGCGCTGGGCTACCTGTTCTGGCTCGACTGGAGGCTGGCGCTGCTCTGCCTTGGTCCGCTTGTGGTGTGGTTCGGCCTCGTGGCGTACATGATGCGCGACGAGGGCGAGCGGACCGCGCGCTGGAGTGCCGAGCTGGACAAGGTCAACGCCGCCGTCGTCGAATTCGTCGACGGGATCGCTGTGGTGAAGGCCTTCGGCCAGGCCGGACGGGCCCAGGACCGGTACCGCCGCGCCGGCGACGACCTGGCGCGCTTCCTCAGCGAGTGGGCCGGCGGGATGCGTCACCTCGACTCACTCGCCTCCATGATCATCTCCCCGCAGGTGATGCTGCTCGTGGCACTCGCCGGTGGCGTGTGGCTCGACGCCGATCCGGCCGAGCTTGTCGCGTTCGTGATGCTGGCGGTCGGGTTGGGGGCGCCGGTGCTGGCGCTCGGCTTCGGGGCACAGGCGATGCAGGTGGCGACCGATGCCGCGAGCCGGGTGGCGAAACTGCTGGCGGCTCCCGAACTGCCTGGTGCCGCCGAGCCGCGCCGGCCGGCCGGCGCCCGCGTCGAACTCGACGGTGTGCGCTTCTCCTACGACGGGCGGACCTTCGTGCTCGACGGCATCGACCTCGTGCTCGAGCCCGGCACCGTTACCGCGCTCGTCGGTTCGTCCGGTTCCGGCAAGTCGACACTGGCTCGGCTGCTCCCGCGGTTCTGGGACGTCGACGAAGGCGCCATCCGGATCGGCGGCGTGGATGTCCGGGACGTGTCCGAGCAGGATCTGTACCGCCAGATCGGATTCGTCTTCCAGGAGACGTCGATGCTGCGTACCAGCATCGGTGACAACATCGCCCTCGGCCGCCCCGACGCCACCCGCGCGGAGATCGAGGCAGCGGCCCGTGCGGCCCAGATCCACGACCGCATCATGTCGCTACCCCGCGGTTACGACAGCGTGGTCGGTGAGGACGCCCAACTGTCCGGCGGCGAGGCGCAACGGGTCACGATCGCGCGTGCGATCCTGGCCGACACCCCTGTCCTGGTCCTCGACGAGGCGACGGCCTTCGCCGACCCGGAGTCCGAGGCGGCGGTGCAGGACGCGCTGTCGAGTCTGGTGTCCGGCCGCACGCTGCTGGTGATCGCGCACCGGCTGCACACGATCCGCAGCGCCGACCGCATCGTGGTCCTCGCCGGTGGCCGGGTCGTCGAATCCGGCAGTCACGACGACCTGATCGCGTCCGGTGGCGAGTACGCCCGGATGTGGGCGACCCAGACGGCGGCATCGGAGGAGCCGGCATGATCCGCAAGTTGTTCCGCATCGTCGACCACGCGGACCGGCCACGGTTCATCCGATGGATCGTGCTGCTTGTCGCCTTCTCCGTGTTACAGGGCGTCTGTGTCCTGGCCGTGGTTCCCGTGCTGCGGCCACTGCTCGACGGTGACCGTGACGCGGCGGTGCCGTGGCTGGTCGTGCTCGCCGCGGTCACGGCTGCGACCTGTGTCCTGTTCTACGCTCAGGCGTTGCACGGTCAACAGATCGCCGACGACCTGCTGCTCGGCATGCATCGCCGGATCGGGGACCATCTGGCCCGGCTGCCCCTGAGCTGGTTCGGCACCGACCGCCGTGGTCGCCTCACGCACTCCATGTCCCAGGGCACCGCGAACATCATCGGCGTACCCGCTCATCTCATGCAGCCTGTGATCAGCGCCTCGGTCACCCCGGTCGTGGTGGCCCTCGGCATGTTCGTGTTCGACTGGCGGCTCGCGACGGCGCTGTTCGTCGCCGGGCTGGTACTGCTCGCGACGCACCAGTGGGCTCAGGCCGCCATCGCCCGCAGCTTCGGCACGATCGACAGTGCCGCTGTCGAATCGGCGAGCCGGGTCGTGGAGTTCGCGCAGCGCCAGCCGGTGCTGCGGGCGTTCGGCCGGACCGGCGAGAACAACAGGCTGCTCGACGACGCCCTGGTCAGGCAGCGCCGGGCGTACGGGGAGATGAGCCGCAACGCGGTGATCGCTCTGATCGCCTTCTCCACCGCGGTGCAGGCCGCTTTCGTCGCCCTGATCGCCGTCGGCGTGACGCTGGCGCTCGGTGGCTCGCTGGACGCGGCCGAGCTGATCGTGCTGCTCGTCCTCGTGACCCGCTTCATCGGCCCACTCATCGAGGTGGTGGACCATGCGGCTGCGCTGCGGATGGCGTCGGAGGACATCGACCGGATCGACGAGGTGCTCGCCGTTCGACCGCTGCCCGAGGGCAGCGTGGACCGACTGACCGAACCGGGCGAGGTGCGCTTCGACAACGTCTCCTTCGGTTACGACGATCGTCAGGTGCTGCGGGACGTCAGCTTCGCGGCGCGGCCGGGCACCCTCACCGCGATCGTCGGACCCTCGGGCTCCGGGAAGACGACGGTGCTTCGGCTGGCGGCGCGGTTCTGGGAGGTCGACGCCGGTGCGGTCCGGGTCGGCGGCGTCGACGTGCGCGAGCTGACGACCGCGGCGCTGGCCGACCAGCTCGCCATGGTGTTCCAGGACGTGTACCTGTTCGACGGCACCATCGAGGCCAACATCCGGCTCGGGCGGCCGGACGCCACGGCCGAGGAGATCCACGAGGCGGCCCGGCTCGCCCGGGTCGACGAGATCGTCAACCGGCTGCCGGACGGGTGGGACACCCGCGTCGGGGAGGGCGGTGTCAGCCTCTCCGGTGGCGAACGCCAACGGGTCTCGATCGCGCGGGCACTTGTCAAGCAGGCGCCGATCGTGCTGCTCGACGAGGCCACCGCGGCCCTCGACCCGGGTGGCGAGGCGGCGGTCACCGCCGCCCTCCGCATGCTTGCCGAACGGCGGACCCTTGTCGTCGTCGCGCACCGGCTGCACACAGTGGCGGCGGCAGACCAGATTCTCGTGCTCGACGGCGGCCGGATCACCCAGCGCGGTACGCACGCTGAGCTGATCGACCAACCCGGTCGCTACCAGGACTTCTGGCGGGAACGGGAACGGGCCAAAGGCTGGCGCTTGACGGTCTGAGACCAGCCGCTACCGCGCGCTGCCCACCAGTTGCGCATGGCCACCGAATGACGCGTCAGCCAGCGAAGAACGTGCTGAGGATGGGGCCGAGCACGGCCGGATCGGCCACGTGACCCTCGATCTCGAGGGTCACCCGCGGGGCGGCCGCCGCGTCCGCGACGGTCTGCTCGGAGGATCCAGCGAGCCGCATGAACAGCCTGAGTGCCTGATCGAGGTCGCCGGCGTCGAGCACGGCGTCGAGCTCACGCCGGTACGCCTGCCAAGCGGAGACCATCGCGTCGTCAACCAGGTAGGGCACCTCGTGGACGGCGATCCGGTCGACATGAAGTCCTGCGGCGGCGGCCTCGAACGCGAGTGCGCCTCCGGTCGACGCCCCGAACAGGTGCGCTCGCCCTCCGACGGCGTCGATTACCGCTGCCAGATCCTCGACCTCCCGTTCGACGGTGTAGGGCTGGCTGTCGTCGCTGTCGCCGCGGCCGCGGCGCCGGTAGTTCACGACGCCGAAGTTGTTGGCCAGGTACTCGCCCAGCGGTCGGTTCTCCGTGCCGTCGTCCAGGCCGCCTCCGATGAGCTTCAGCGCAGGCCCCTCGTCGCTGAGTTGGTCGTAGCCGATCGACGTGCCGTCGACTGAGTACACATGCGGCATCCCGAACTCCCTCACCTGATGGAACTCCTAAAATAGGAGTAGCCGGTGTCGGAGTTGCGCAACCAGTGCCGTCAGCTGCCCTGGGCTGGAACGAGGAAGCGAACCACGCTGTCGAGCTTCTCGCGGGTCTCCTCGAACTCGCGGTCCGGATCGGACTGTCCGATGATCCCCGCCCCGGCCTGCAGCCACGTCGCCCCGTTCTGCCGATAGACCCCGCGGAGCACAAGCGCCGCGTCCATGGAGCCGTCATGCCCGACGGTGAGGACGGATCCGGCGTAGAGCTGCCGCGGACCGTCCTCGTTCTCCCGGATGCAGCGGAAGGCGGCCCTTTTTCGGTACGCCCGAGGCCGTGACCGCGGGGAACACCGCCCCGAAGGCGTCCCACGTGCCGTGACCGGGCGCGAGTTGACCTGTGATCCGGGAACTCAGGTGCTGTACCGATCCGCGCTCGTGTACCGCCATGAACTCCGCGACGGCCACCGAATCCTTCGCGCAGACGCGGCTGAGGTCGTCGATCACCGCCTGCACGGAGATCGCGTGCTCGTACACCTCCTTGGGATCCCGGAGCAGGTTTGCCCGTAGCCGTTGGTTGTGCTCGTCGTCGTCGGCCGCGAGCGCGCGCGTACCGGCCAGCCCGTGGGTCGTCGCGCAACCGTCCGCGGTCACGTCCAGCGCGCTGTGCGGGCTGAACCCCGTCGCCTCGATGCCACCGAGCCGCAGCAGGAAGGATCTCGCCGGCGTGTTGCCCCGACGGCCCGCGAGGTAGGTACCGACGAGGTCGATGTCGTCGTGGACCGGAATCTTCCGGGACAGGATGACCTTCTGCAGGGAGCCGTTCCTGATCGCCCGGATCACGCGAGCGACCCGCCGCCGGTACTCGGCGACGCCCCGCTCGCGGACCCGGATCGGCTCATGAATGGATGTGAATTTCGCATCCGTGGTGGGGGCGGATCTCAGCTTTCGGCCCGGTCGATCTGTTGAGCGACGCCGTCGATGAAGACCTGCAGGCCGTAGCGGAACCGTTCCTCCGGATCGGCGCCGGTGAGCGCGACCAGCGCGGCCGAGCAGTGCGTCGACATCTCGGCGTCGAGCTTCTCGATGCGTTGACGCCAGTTGTCACCCGCCGGCAGTTCGGCCAGCGCCTGCTCCTCGATCACGTGGCCGAGCACGTAGTAGAAGAGGGCGAAGGCGAGCCACCCGGCCTGGGCCGGCGCCAGGCCGGCGGTGCAGAGTGCGGTGATCGCGCGGTCGGCGCCACGCATCGTGTTCAGGCCGGGGGCGAAGGTGCCGCCCACCACCCGGGCGCCGTCCCGGTGCGCCAGCATCGCCGACCGCATCCGGTCGCCGAGGACGTACAGCTGCCGGCGCCAGTCGGCCTCCGGCAGCGGATCGCCGAGCCCGTCGACGATCCGGTCCGCCAGGGCATCGAGCAACGCCTCCTTGTTCGGGAAATGCCGGTAGAGGGCGCTGCCCTGGACATTGAGCGCGGCGCCGAGCCGGCGCATCGTCAGTCCGTCGAGCCCCTCGGCGTCCAGCAGCTTCAACGCGCCGTCGACCACGTCAGCCTTGCGCAGCACCCGTCGCTCCTCTGGTTTGACAACGACTTGCGGTCATTCCTAGCATCAACACCGTTCACCGTGAACGGTGTTAACGTCGGCCTCATCCAGTTCCCGTGCGTGATTCTGGACCAGTGAGGAGATCACATGCTCGACTCCCGAACCGGCCTGACACCCCGCGGCGTCGTGCGGCCCCACCTGCCGCTCGGCGTCGTCGTGGCGATCTCCTGCCTGGCCCAGTTCACAGTCGTGCTCGACGCCACAATCGTCACGCTCGCGCTGCCCGACATGCGTGCCAGCCTCGAAATGTCGACCAGCCAACAGCAGTGGGTGGTCAGTGGATACCTCATCGCCTTCGGCGGTTTCCTGCTGCTGGCGGCCCGGGCCGGTGACCTGTTCGGTTACCGGCGGGTCTTCCTGGCCGGCGCGGTGATCTTCACCCTGGCCAGCCTCGCCGGTGGACTCGCCACCAGCCCCTGGATGCTCCTGGTGGCCCGCGTCTTCCAGGGCCTCGGCGCTGCGGCCCTGTCACCCACCAGCCTCAACCTGATCACCGCCAGCCACAGCGACGAGGACCGTCGCGAGCGAGCCGTCACGCTGTGGAGCCTGATGGGCGCCCTCTCCAGCGTCGCCGGGCTCATCCTCGGCGGCGTCCTGACCGCCGGCCTGAGCTGGCACTGGGTCATGTTCGTGAACGTCCCGCCCGGCCTCATCCTGCTCGTCGCCGGCCTGCTCTGGCTGCTGCCTGACCGCGACACCGGCGAACGCCGCCGCCTGGACCTCCCGGGTGCGCTCACGGCCACCCTCGGCATCGGTGCCCTGACCTACGGCTTCTCCGAGGTCGCCACCGACGGCTGGACCGAGACGAACGTGCTGATCGCCCTGATCGCCGCCGCCGTGCTCCTGATCGGCTTCGTGGCCGTGGAGGCGAAGAGCCGTCATCCGCTGATCCCGCTGACCATCTTCCGCCTCCGCACCGTCAGCATCGGAAACTTCCTGATCTTCTGCATGGGTGTCACGATGACGGCCGGCATGGTCCTGCTCTCCCTGTACTTCCAGGAGGCGCTCGACTACGACCCGTTCACCACGGGCCTCTCGCTGCTCCCGATGTCCGCCATCGTGATCGCCGGCGGTCTCGGTGCCCGCCAGCTCCTGCCCAGGGTCGGCACCCGACCGCTCCTGCTCGCCGGCGGTCTCGTCACGACCGTGGGCCTGCTCTGGATGACCAGGATGCCGGCGGAGCCGGCCTACCTGACCCACGTCCTGGGCCCCACCCTGGTGACCGGCCTCGGCATGAGCCTGCTGCTGCCCGCGGCGACGGTAACCAGCACCACCGGTGTGGCACCCGGCGATGACGGCGCCGCGTCCGGTCTGCTCAACACCTCGCGCCAGATCGGCGGGGCGGTCGGCCTGGCCGTCCTGGTCACCATCGCCACCACGACCACCGAGCGGGCCCTGCCTGACACGACGCCAGCCGAGGCCATCGTGGACGGATTCCACGCCGCCTTCCTGGTCAACGCCGCCGTGATGCTGGCGGCCACCCTCGTGGCACTGGCCCTGCCAAGGTCCGGGCGACAGTCCTGACACCGGGTGCCAGCCGGGCCGCGAGACGGACGCGGGCACGTCCCCTGCGGCAGGCGGTGCGCCGCCTCCAGCCCGCTCGGCCAACGCCGGCAGGTGAGCACGACACGGTGGTTTCCGAGGCCGACATCACCGCTCACCCCGAGCTGAAGCTGGCCCCCTACCGAGAGTGGGCATCGTCGAAGGCGATCAGCCGTCCGACGAACCAGGCGGGGTCGGCCAGGTGCGGGTAGTGGGTGGCGATCGGCGCTGATTCGACGACCGCGCCGGCTATCCGGCCGCGCAGCCAGGCCGGGTAGTCGTACGCCACGGGTAGGCCGGGCACGGACAGGTAGGGAGTGGGCGTCGACGAGTCGGTAGCCATAGGGTGGCCGGCCGCCCAGGAATCGTCCCTCCGAGTGAGGTTCCCATGTTCGACGCGTTGGTTGGGATTGGTGCAGCGACGCCTGAACAAGACGGCCTTATCGCGTGGCGCGGCTTCTCCCAGCCCTTCCGCCCGCAGCGCGACTACGCGGCCTTCGGACCCGTCGTCTTCCCGCGATCCCAGTACGACAGTGCGGTCCGCAGCGCGGCTGCCGACGCCACGGCGATCGAGTAGTCACGTTCGCGATTGGACGTCGCGGACGCTTTCATCTGCCGCAGTCAGCTCGCGGCGGCGCTGACGCGTCCGTCACTACCGGTATCCGTCGACCCATGCGCGTACAGGTGCGACGACGTTCGGACATGCCGATGATGTCGGCCCTTACCTGACGATCGAGCTTGGACGGTCCAGTTCGAGGGTCCAGGTCTGACCGACGAGGTCGTGGCCGAAGCTGTGGTGTGGTTCCTCGTCGGTGAGGGTGAACCCGAAGGCCTGGTAGATCCTGCGTGCGGACACGAGCACGTCGTTGGTCCATAGGACGACCCGTTGGTAGTGGGCGTTGCGGGCGAAGATGAGGCATTCGTCGACCAGGCGGGTGCCGATGCCGAGGCCGCGGGATGTCGGAGTGACCAGCAGGATACGCAGCTTGGCCGTTTCGGGTTCGTCGCTCGAGACCAGAAAGACGCATCCGGCCCGTTCGCCGTCGACTTCGGCGATCCAGGCCGCTTCGCGAGCCGGGTCGTGGCCGGTGGCGAAGTCGCCGACGATTCTGGCTACCAGCGCCTCGAAGTCGATGTTCCATCCGAACTGCCGGTCGTAGATCTCACCATGGGCCATCACCACCCAGCCCAGGTCGCCGGGGTGGTCGGCTCGGCGCACGGTCACGTTCGCCGGCGGCTGGTTCTGCTGCGCCATCATGAACCCCTTCCGCAAGGATACTGACACGACTGTTTCAGTGGAGGGTAGGCTACGCCCGTGTCCGAGGAGACGACAATCGCGTCCGCGCGGAAGATCGAACTGCTGGAAGCCGCCTATCGGTACTCGCTCGCGCACGGCCTGGCCGACCTGTCACTACGCCCGCTGGCTGCGGCGATCGGCTCCAGCCCCCGGGTGCTCATGTTCCTGTTCGGGAACAAGGACGGCCTGTTGCGCGAGTTGCTGGCACGCGCCCGCATCGACGAACTTGCGATGCTCGAGCACATCCAAGAACCGGGCAACACGACGGCCATCGGCCTAGCCGCCGCCATCGAGCGCGTCTGGGCGTGGCTCGTCGCCGATGAGCATCGGCAGTTGCTGAGGCTGTGGGCCGAGGCGTACACCCGCTCCCTGATCGAACCCGACGGAGTGTGGGGTGGCTTCGCCGCCACCACGGTGAGCGACTGGCTCGCCGTCCTCGCCGCATGCCAGCCCCCGCACGAGAGGGACAGCGAGAAGGGTGCCGCCCGCCGCACCCTTGCCCTCGCCATACTCAGAGGCGCCCTGCTCGACCTGCTGGCCACCGATGACCACGACCGGGTGACGGCCGCGGTCCACCACCAGCTCGCCCTGTTTGATCACCGATGCGCCGCAGTGCCCCGACCCTAACCACCTGCGCCGTCGTGACCACGTGCGGATCTGCCGCCGACCGTGCGTCTCGTGGCGCCTCGGCACGGCCGTCCGCTCAGCCGGCGCTTCAACATTCCACGTCGCGTCCAGGTGCCCTTATACCTCTTCCCGAGGGCGCCCACCGTCACTCGGTGGGAGTGCGTAGAGGAACGTTGTCAAGGTCACCAATCCATGCATATAATGAGCAGCAAATCTCTCGCCCGTGGCAAGGTTGTAAAGGAGCTGCACGTGAGTGAATTAACGTCTCTTGAGACGCGAGTCGGTCGGCTAGAGGACCGGCTCGCAATCCAGGAACTCGGTGTGCTCTACGGCTTCATCATGGACGAGCGTGACGAGGAGGGGATCCGCGAGATCTTCTGCGACGACGCGACCCTCCGCTCGGAGGACGGCGTGTTCGCCGCCAATGGGATCGAGGAGATCGTCACGACGTACCTCGGCCGCTTCGCCGCGCTGGGACCAACCAACCACTTCTCACATGGCCACGTGGTCCGGTTCGACGAGTCCGATCCCGACCGGGCGACTGGCCTTCTCGCGGGCCACGCCGAGGTCGATCGCAACGGCGTCGCGATGCAGGTCGCGTTGAGGTACAAGGACACCTACCGCCGCGTCGACGGCCGGTGGCGCTTCGCCGACCGGAAGATGGGCTACATGTACTACCTGCCGTTCTCGGAGTTGGCGACCGGCCTCGGCGACCGCAACAGCGTCCGGGCCTATGGCGACCACAGGCCGTCCGACTGGCCCGAGGTGCTCTACTCCGATCAGGGCAACGCCTTTCTCAAGGACTATCGGAGCCAGCTGAGCTAACCGACGGGTGGTCTGAGCCGGGTCGACAGCACCCGTTTCGCATCCGTTAGAGCGACCGCAAGTGCCCCACCGCGGGTTGCAGCCACGGCGCCGCGCCGGTGGCGGCCGAGGCCCGCCCACTACTCCGGTCGACGTGGGTGCTCCAGCCGGCGGCCGGGCCGGAAGGCCGGGATCGTCACCAATACGGCGATGGTCAGGCCAAAGATGGCGGCGTAACCGGCGGTGAAACCGCCGGTTAGGTCGTGAAGGACTCCGAGCAGTACCGGGGCGAACGCGCCGGCGACATAGGCGACCAGCATGACCATCCCGCTCAGCCTCGCTGCGTCCGCCTGGCTGCTCGCCACGTCCACCAGGAGCACGAGAGCCAACGTTGAGCCCCCGCCAGCACCTGTTCCGAACAAGCAGACTGCGGGCCACACGAGTCCGAGCGGGTCGATCAGCAGGCAAGCGATTCCCGCGGCGCTGGAGATCAGGACCAATGCCAGAAGGGGACGACGATCACGCGTGTAGTCCGTCAGCCAGGGCAGGGTGAGCATGCTGGTGAGCTGGACCACCTGGAAAGTCACGAAGTAGCCGGCCGCCCGCTGGTCGGGTACGCCGAGGGTGACGTACAGCGGTGTTAGCCAGGCCAGTCCACTGAAGCCGATGATCATGGTTGCGGTCGTGTACCACGTGACCCACCAAGCCGTGTGGGAGCGCCACGGCAGGGTGTGGTTAACCACGAGTCCGGACACACCGCGGGACGGGTGCGCGCGGCGTAGACGGGGAATGGCACAAAGCCACAGGGCGAGGGTCACCAGGGCAACGAGCCCCCACAGCGCAAGTGCCGGCTTCCATCCACCGAGCCAGTCGTCGGTCGGTACCGCGATCCAGGCGGCAACCGCTACACCCAGGGCAAGCCCGGTCGAGTACAGACCCATTGCGAGTCCGCGGATCTTTGGTACGTGATGGGCGATCAGGCTCGGGAGCAGGGCGGTGGCACCGCCCATGCCCGCCCCGGCCACCGCACTGGAAAGCAGGAAGATCCAGGTGTGGTTGGCCACCAAGCGAATCGAGCAGCCGGCCGCCAGGGTGCCCAGCATCACGGCGGTGGCCCGCTCCGGTCCGATCCAGGCGCCCAGCTTCTGTCCTAATACGGCAGCCCGGGTTCGTTATGTAGATGACCGGCGATGAGTTCAGCTGGGTCGGGGCTGGTGGGCGTGTCTGCGGGCATGGAGGCGGCCGCCGGTTGATCATGCACTGTTTGTGAGGACAAGTGAAGATCGTGCGGCGGCCGCTGGGCACAGCGTAGATGCCGAGGGATGGCTGGCGGAGTTCGACACCGGGTTCGCGTGGATCGCGGGCCGGTTCTTCCGGGTCGAGCCGCGCCGGCAGGCCAGGTCGTTCCTGCTCGGGTTGTTGTCGGATGTGGACAGACGGTCGTGTTGGCAGTTGGCTGAGCAGGCTGGGGATGCGTCGCCGCATGCGATGCAGCGGCTGTTGGGGGAGGCGGTGTGGGACGCCGACGCGGTCCGTGATGACGTACGGGGCTATGTGATCGACGCGTTGGGCGACCCGGGCGGGGTGCTCATCTTGGATGACACCGGTGACCTGAAGAAGGGTGTGTAATGCCGAACTCGGCATTACACACCTTATGGCGAGCCGGCGGTTATGCCGCGGCCGACGGGAATGTCGTGTGGTTGTTCGGGTCCTCACCGTCGGACGCGGCATAACTGCTGGTGGGGGCCAGGTCAGAGTTGTTTGAGGAAGGCGAGTAGGTCCTCGCTGGCCTGGTAGCGGGCGGGGTCGGTGTTCGGCGGGGTGGTCCGGGCGATGGCTTGTTCCTTGAGGGCCAGGTCGGCGTGTAGGTAGATGCGGGTCGTGGCTGGGGATTTGTGGCCGAGCCAGAGCGCGATGACGGTGATGTCGACGCCGGCGTGGAGCAAGTTCATCGCTGCGGTGTGGCGCAGGGTGTGCGGGGTGACGTTCTTGGCCTGCAGCGATGGGCAGGTGCGAGCTGCGGTGGCAGTGTGTTTGGCGACGAGGCCGGCGACGGCGTCATGGGACAGCCGCGTGCCGCGACGGGTGACGAACAGCGGGTCGGTGCCGGCTGGCCGGTGGGCGGTGAGCCAGGTGGTCAGGACGCTGACGGTGTGCGCGGTCAGCGGGGTGCAGCGGTCCTTGCGGCCTTTGCCGTGGCAGTAGACGTGCGCGCCGACGCCGAGTTGGAGGTCGCTGGCGGTGAGCGCGGTCAGTTCCGCGACGCGTAGTCCGGTCTGTGCGGTCAGTGCGAGAAGGGCGTGATCTCGGCGGCCGTGCCAGGTCGTGGTGTCGGGTGCGGCCAGCAGCGCGTCGAGTTCGGTGGGGTTGAGGAAACTCACGATCGTGGTGGTGGCCCGTTTGGTCTGGATGGCCAGGACCCGGCTGATCAGGTCGGCGTGTTCGGGTGCGTGCAGGCTGGCGTAGCGGAACAGGGAGTGGATCGCGGCCAGCCGGTTGTTGCGGGTGGCGACGGCGTTGCCGCGCTTCGTTTCCAGGTGGTGTAGGAACTCGCCGATGGTGACGGCGTCCAGGTCGGTCAGGTCGAGCTGGGCGGGGAGCCTGCCGGTCCGCTGGTGGATGTGGGTGAGCAGCAGCCGCAGCGTGTCGCGGTAGGAAGCGATGGTGTGTGGGCTGGCGCCGTACTGGGTCATCAGCCGGTCGGTGAAGAACGCCTGCAGCAGCGGGGCGAGCGCGGTCACGGCCCGGTCACCTCGCCTCGCTCGGGTGGCGTGTCCTGGTGGACTGCCGCGTCGAGGCGTTGCGCGGCCAGTGCCAGTAGCTGCGGAGTGGCCTGCAGATACCAGTAGGTGGCTTCCGGGCTGCTGTGGCCGAGGAACGTCGACAGCACCGGAAGCCGGGCCGACACGTCGACACCAGCCTCATACCAGGCGATGAGGACGTCGACCGCGAAGGTATGACGTAAGTCGTGGATGCGGGGGCGGCGGCGTCCGGGCGGAGTGTGGATGTCAGCGGCGGCCAGGAGTCTGGCGAAGATCTGGTGAACACCGCGGTGCTGGACTCGCTGGCCGGTGGCAGTCAGGAAGAACCCGGGCGAGACCGGGGTGGGGCAGAGCCGGTCGCGGCGCGCGGCGTAGCCGGCGAGCATCTGCGCCGTGGTGGGGTGCAGCGGGACCAGGCGGGTCTGATCGTTCTTGCCGGTCACCGTCACCGCCGCCTCGTGCTCGTCAACCTCGCTGCGGTCGAGCGCCAGGGCCTCGCCCACCCGCAGACCGCTGGCGGCCAGCAAGCTGATCAAGGTCTGCATCGTGGCCGCGGGCAGCGGCGCGGCGATCGTTCCCGCGGCGTGCACCAACGCCGCGACCTCCTCAGCCGAGTAGTGGTAAGGAGTCGGCCGATGCGCCCGGCCGGGCAGCAGCCCGGGCGGTGGGACCTGGCAGTCCGGGTCGAATGCCGCCAGGTAGCGGGCGAAGCCGCGCACCACCGCCAGCCGCCGTTGCCGGTGCGCGGTAGTGGTGCCGCTGGGCTCGCTCGCCCATCCCAGCGCCGCGGCAACCGTGACGGTCCTCTGGCCGTTGTGGTCGAGCCGGTCGGCGAACTCCAGCAGCATCCGGCCCTCGCCGCGAAGCTTGAAACCCAGACTGCGGCGCATCGCCAGGTACTGCTGCGCCCAGGTTCGCATCCTCATCGCGGTGCTCCCTGCGGGCAGGGCCTGGCCAACTCGGCCAGCCGGGCCTGGTCCAGCCGGGCATAGATCGCGGTGGTCCGCTGCTGGGCATGACGCAGCAACTGCCCGATCTCCTCCATCGACGCGCCGGCCGCGAGCAGATCGCAGGCCGCCGCGTGCCGCATCCCGTGCGGCCCGAACCGGGACACCCCGGCCCGGCCGCACGCGGCACCGACCAGAACGGTCACCGACGAGGTCGCCAACCCGGTGAACGGCGCCTTCACCGTGATGAACACGTTCCGCGCTGCGGTGGCCGCTCTGCCGTGCAGCAGGTAGTCGGCGATCGCCGCGCCAACATCAGCCGGCAACGGCAGCACATCGACCCGGCCGCCCTTGCCGCGCACGGTCAACTCGCCCGCCCGCCAGTCAATGTCGGCCAACTCCAGTCGGGCCACCTCACCGCCACGCACCGCCAGCCGGGCCAGCATCAACAGGATCGCGTAGTCCCGACGCCCGACCGCGCTGTCCCGATCACAGCCGGCCAGTACCGCCCGGACCTGTTCGCGATCGGCCGCCCGCAGCCGGGCCAGCTTGCGGGGCCGACCCCGCCCAGCCGGGACCGCACCGGCCAACCCGGCCGGAACGCGCCCGGTCAGGTGCAAGAACCGCAGCAGCGACCGCAACGCGGGCAGCGTCACCATGTCCAACGCCGTACTCCGCCGCCGTGTGCTCCAGTCCCGCACGAAGTCGATGACCTGCCCCGCCGACAGCCCCAGCAGCGCCTCCTCCAGCGGCCCGGACAGCCCAGTCAAGAACGTCCGAGCGCATCGCAGGTAGTGCTTCACCGTGCCCGCGGCCAGCCCGCGCTCGTCTTCCAAGTACCGGCGGTACTCGCTCAACAGCACATCCACTGGCGCCACCGCGGCAATCACCGCAGGCGGCGGGACCGCCCCCAGCCGGCGCAGATACCCCAGCACCGGCGCCAACGCCCGTTCACTGGTCCCGGCCCGGACACCAACTGACCGGCGTTCCTGCTGAAACTCCCGCACGACCACGCTGGTCAACTCACCCGTGACCAGACCACGCTCGACCAGCCAGCGGCTCAGATCCGCCAACCGGTGCACATGATCGACGATGGTGTCCGGCGAGAACCCCTGCCCCGCCAAGTCCTCGCGCAGCCCGTCAACGAACGGCGCGAGCGGTCCCTGCACCACGACTCGACGGCGACGCCGTCTCACATCCTCCGCGTCCATGATCCTCTCCTGTCTGTCGATGGACCCATCGACCAGACACGAGAAACCCTCGACCACGACGGACAACCGCTGCGTAATGCCGCGCGACGCCGAAGAATCAGCGCGCTGACCAGCATGGCTCACGAGCAACGCGGCATAACCACCGGCTCGTCATAAGGTGTGCACACCGTCGGGGTGCAGCGGCAGTACACCGGCACGGCGGGGCGGGTGGAGAACGCGCAGGTCGCGGTCTACCTCGCCTACGCCGCGCCGGGCGGTTACACGTTGATCGACCGGGAGGTCTACCTGCCCAAGGCGTGGACCGATGATCCCGATCGGTGCGCCGCCGCCGGCATCCCGGCTGACGTCGGGTTCGCCACCAAGCTCGTCCTGGCCCGGCGGATGCTCACCCGCGCCCTGGAGGCCAACGTGCCGGCGGCGTGGGCCACCGCGGACGAGGCCTACGGCGGTGACCGGCAACTCCGCCGCGACCTGCAAGACCACGGGATCGGCCACGTCCTCGCCGTGGCCCGCAGCCACCGGGTCACCGCCCGTCCGGCCGACGGCCCGCTGCGCGCCGACCGGCTCGCCGCCGACCTACCCGCCCGAGCCTGGAACCGGCTCTCCGCCGGCGCCGGGTCGAAAGGCGCCCGCGACTACGACTGGGCCTGGATCGCCATCACCGCGCCCGCCGACGAGACCACCGGGCAGCACACCCTGCTGATCCGCCGCCGGATCAGCGACGGCGAGCTGGCCTTCTACCGCTGCTGGTCACCCCAACCAGTCCCGCTGCGCGTCCTCGTCCGGGTGGCCGGAACCCGATGGTCCATCGAGACCTGCTTCCAAACCGGCAAGACCATCGGCCTGGACGAACCCCAGGTCCGCCGCTGGCACGCCTGGCACCGCCACGTCACCCTCGTCATGCTCGCCCACGCGATCCTCACCGTGATCGCCGCCCGCGAACACGCTCACCACCGGCCAGCCGACCACCAGTCGATCCCGATGACCCTGCCCGAAATCCGCCGCCTGTTCGCGAAGCTGATCACCAACACCGTCCACCCGATCAGCCACTGGCTGACCTGGTCACACTGGCGACGCCAACACCAAGCACGCGCCCAGACCAGCCACTACCGCCACCGCGCGCGGCCAATGCATCAACACGCATCTACATAACAAACCCGGGCTGCCGTACTAACGGTGCGCACAGTCCAGTGAAGAGGATCGCGATCGAGGTGAGCATTCCTTGTGCCGTGCTCGACAGCTTGAGCTCATCGGTGATCGGCGGTAGCAGCGGAGGTACCGAGCCCAGGGCCGCGCGAAGGTTGAGCCCGATCAGGGTCGCCAGCGCCACGAAAAGCCAAGCGGGAAGTAACTTGTCTTCGGGGGAGGCAGCACTCTCGTCTACGTCGTGGGGTGGAGGGACCCGTGGCTGCGTCAACGGGTTAGTCCACGGTCCATGTGTCTTTGCCGGTTAGAAGCCTGGCGAGTGCGTGAGAGGGGTCCTGGCCGGTGGTGGCGGTGCGAATCTGATCGCGGACGAGGTCGTCGTAGGTGGGGCGGTCGACGGAACGAAAGATGCCGATCGGGGCCTGGTGGAGGTGACCGGCGTCGGTGAGCCGCGACAGCGCGAATGTGGTGATCGGGTCCTCGGCGCGCGCGTCATGCACCAGCAGATCTGCGGCGTCGATGTCGGCGACCCGGACCAGGCGAACGCCGCCGGTGTCCGGGTCGAGGACGACCCCCTTCGAACCGAGCCCGTCCTCGCCGAGGGCGCCGAACCGGATCGGCTCGCCGTGCACCAGCGGGATGATTGCATCTGCCTTGGTGTCGTCCGACTTGATCGTGTCGAACGCGCCGTCGTTGAAGATGGGGCAGTTCTGGTAGATCTCGACCAGTGCGGTGCCGCGGTGCCGGGCGGCTGCGGTGAGCACCTCGGTGAGGTGCTTGCGGTCGGAGTCGATGGTGCGGGCGACGAAGGTGGCCTCTGCGCCGAGTGCGAGCGAGACCGGATTGAACGGGTTGTCCAGGGAACCCATCGGAGTCGACTTGGTGACCTTGCCGGGCTCGCTCGTGGGGGAGTACTGGCCCTTGGTGAGTCCATAGATTCGGTTGTTGAACAGCAGGATCTTCAGGTTCACGTTCCGGCGCAGCGCGTGGATCAGGTGGTTTCCGCCGATCGAGAGCGCGTCGCCGTCGCCGGTGACTACCCACACGCTCAGGTCCGCACGGCTCATAACCAAGCCGGTGGCGATCGCGGGGGCGCGACCGTGGATGGAGTGCATCCCATAGGTGTTGAGGTAGTAGGGGAACCGGGACGAGCAGCCGATGCCCGAGACGAAGACAACGTTCTCGCGTTTGAGCCCGAGCTGGGGCAGGAAACCCTGCACCGCGGCGAGCACCGCGTAGTCACCACAGCCTGGGCACCAGCGCACCTCCTGGTCGGAGGTGTACTCCTTGCGGTTTCCCCGGGACTCCGCCACCGGAACGCCGCGCAGACCCGGGAACGGGAGCTCGGTCAGATTGCGCACGTCAACGGCTCCTTGCTGGTTGCCAGCTCAGCTCTGGTCGGCTGAGTCTGGGGTGGACAGGTTCTTGACGATGCCCATGAACACGCCGTAGAGCTCCTCGGCTCGGAACGGCATCCCCCGAACGGCTGTGTGGCTATGCACGTCGACGAGGTACCTGGCCCGCAGCAGCATCGACAGCTGTCCGAGGTTCATCTCCGGCACGATCACCCGGTCATAAGAGCGCAGGATGTCGCCGAGGTTCGACGGGAACGGGTTCAGATGCCGTAGGTGAATCTGTGCGATGTCGTAGCCGGCCGCGCGTACTCGCCGTACTCCTGCCCCGATGGGGCCGTAGGTGGAACCCCAGCCGAGCGCCAGCACGCGGGCCCTGCCGGACGGGTCGTCCACCTCGAGGTCGGGGATCGACCGTGCCACGCCGTCGACCTTGGCTTGCCGGGTGCGGACCATCAAGTCGTGGTTGGCCGGGTCGTAGGAGATCTCGCCAGTGCCGTCCTTCTTCTCGATTCCACCGATCCGGTGCTCCAGACCAGCGGTGCCAGGAGGCGCCCAGGGGCGGGCAAGCGTGTCGGGATCCCGCTTGTAGGGATGGAAAGCCTCGGTCCCATCGGCGGCGAGGTGGTTCGGGCTGGTCGCGAACGCGGGGTCGATGGTCGGCAGTTCCGAGACGTCCGGGATCCGCCATGGCTCGGAGCCGTTGGCAAGCATCCCGTCCGACAGCAGAATCACCGGAGTCCGGTAGGTCACTGCGATCCGGGCCGCCTCGACCGCGGCATCGAAGCAGTCGGCCGGCGACTGCGGCGCCACAATCGGGATCGGCGCTTCGCCGTTGCGGCCGAACATCGCCTGCAGCAGGTCAGCCTGCTCGGTCTTGGTGGGCAGACCGGTCGAGGGGCCGCCCCGCTGCACGTCGATCACCAGCAGCGGAAGCTCAAGCATTACAGCTAGTCCGATGGTCTCCGACTTCAGCGCGATTCCGGGTCCGGACGTGGTGGTCACCCCGAGCGACCCGCCGAACGAGGCGCCGAGGGCGGCACCGATGGCCGCTATCTCGTCCTCGGCCTGGAAGGTGGTCACACCGAAGTTCTTGTGCTTGCTCAGCTCGTGCAGGATGTCGCTGGCCGGGGTGATCGGATAGGCGCCCAGCAGGACGTCCAGTCCGCTGAGCTGACCGGCGGCAACGATCCCGTATGACAGCGCGACGTTTCCGGTGATGTTGCGATAGGTGCCCGTCGGCATCGTGGCCGGCTTGACCTCGTACCGGACCGCGAACGCCTCGGTGGTCTCACCGAAGTTCCAGCCGGTCTTGAATGCGGTGAGGTTGGCGTCTCGGATTGCTGGCTTCTTCGCGAACCGGGCCTCGATGTAGTCGATGGTGCCCTGGGTCGGCCGGCCGTACATCCATGACAGCAGGCCGAGCGCGAACATGTTTCTTGCCCGGGCGGCGTCCTTGCGGGAGAGACCAAACTTCTTGACTGCCTCGATGGTCATTCCGGTCAGGTCCAGCGCGTGGAGGTTGAAGTCGTCGAGCGACCCGTCCTCAAGCGGATTGTCCGAGTAGCCGGCCTTGCTCAAGTTGCGGGAGGTGAAGTCGTGTGAGTCCGCGATGATCGTGCTACCGGCCCGCATGTCGGTGATGTTCGCCTTCAGGGCTGCCGGGTTCATCGCCACCAGTAGGTCGGGACGGTCGCCCGGCGTCAGGATGTCGTAGTCGGCGAAGTGCACTTGGAACGAGGACACGCCAGGGATGGTGCCCTGCGGGGCCCGGATCTCGGCCGGGAAGTTGGGCAGCGTCGACAGGTCATTGCCGAATGACGCGGTCTCCTGGGTGAACCGATCCCCAACCAGCTGCATCCCATCGCCGGAGTCCCCGGCGAATCGGATGATCACCCGGTCTAGCCTCTCGATCTGGAGATCTCGACTGCTTGCGCGTGTGGTCTCGGTGCTCGACGTCATCGCGTGCCCTCTTTCAGGAGCTCGGCGGCTGCTGCCGGTGGGTTGGCGTCGATCAGCGCCTGGCGATAGGTGATCATCTGCTTCGGCATGCCCAGGAGGACGACGCCGACCAGGATGGTGTCGCGGTAGTAGCCGAGTACCGCCTCGGACGTCAGGTCCCCCTCCAGGACGCGGACGTCGTCTCGCCCGAGGGCGGGGATTCCGAAGGACTGGATTCGGGTGCCGTACTGGTCGCTCCAGAACGTGGGGAGTGGGTTGAATGCCGGACCTGCTACCGGCTTTCCAATGATTCCGGCGACGAGCGAGCGTGCCGCGTGGCCGGCCATGTCCGTGGGCATCGTCCAGTGCTCGACGCGGCATGGCATGCCTCGGAACATGGGTACTGGGAACCTGGCAACGTCGCCGATGGCCACCACGTCGTGAAGTGGGCCGGCCGCAGTCAGTGGGTGTAGGTCCGCGTCGCACAGAACCCCGTTGGTGAGGTCGAGGCCCTGTCCGTCGAGCCAGTCGGTGTTCGCGGTGGAGCCCACTGCTTCGACGACGACGTCGGCGACGATCTGACTGCCATCGTCGAGTTCGACGGTCATCGGGCCGTCGGCGGTCTCTCGATGCAGGGCCGCCACGGTCCGCCTGGTCCGGAACCGGACGCCGTGGCTCTCATGCCGGCGCTGTACCTCGGTCCCGAGGAGTTTTCCGGCAGGGCCTTCGAGCGGCACGGAAAAGGCTTCGACAACAGTTACCTCGCAGCCGAGCGAAACCGCTGTGCTTGCGACCTCGCAGCCGATGAACCCGCCGCCGATGACGACCACTCGGCGGGCGTTTCCGAGGGCCGCGCGGAGCGCCCTGGCGTCCTCGATGGTTCGCACGACGTGCCGCCACGAGCGGGGGGCAGCGAGGTTAAGCCGCCGTGCGGACACTCCGGTCGCGATGACCAGGCCGTCGTACGGCAGGGTGGATCCGTCGCCGAGGCTCAGCGTCCGGTCGTTCAGGTCAGCCGACCGAACCGTTGTGCCGAGGCGCCATTCCACGTCGGCGGTGGACGGTCGCTGCCGGAATGCGAGGGCCGTGGGGTCCACTCCATCGCGCAGGGCCGTTTTGGTAAGCGGTGGTCGGTTGTACGGCGGATGGGGCTCGCTACCGATGACGGTGACCTGCTCGACCCAGCCGACGGCGCGCAGTTGTTCGGCTGCTCGTAGCCCGGCCAGTCCGGCGCCGACCACCACGACCGCTCTTGTCATCCAGCCCTCCACCCTTGTGCCATTCTATGCATATGATTATCCTTAGAAGCCAATTCGGCAAGCTGAGGAGTCAAGATGAGCACCGACGTACACGACCAGGTCGTGGACCGGGTCGCTGGCAAGATCGTCGGGATCGTCGGTGGAACCGGCCCGCAGGGCAGGGGACTGGCCCGCCGGTTCGCTGCCGGCGGACTGCAGGTGATAATCGGATCTCGGTCCGCCGAACGCGCGGCGGCTGCGGCTGCCGAACTGGGTGGCAGCGTCCGTGGGACGACCAACGAGGAGTGCGCCGAGGCCGCGGATATCGTGCTCGTCACCGTGCCCTGGGAAGGGCATCGGAGTCAGGTCGAGGCGTTGGCCAAGGAGTTGGCGGGCAAGGTCGTCGTCGACTGCGTCAACCCCCTGGCCTTTGACAAGATGGGCCCGTTTGCGCCTCGCGTTCCCGAAGGCAGTGCGGCCGAGCAGGCCCAGGCGCTGCTCGCCGACGCGACCGTGGTCGCCGCCTTCCACCACCTGTCTGCAGTGGCGCTGCTCGACGACACGGTCGCGAAGCTGGAAGCCGACGTGCTGGTGGTGGGCGACGACCGTGAGGCCACGAATCTGGTGCAGGATCTCGCCGGCCGGATCGCCGGCTGCCGAGGGGTGTACGCGGGACGGCTCCGCAACGCCGGCCAGGTCGAGGCGCTGACAGCCAACCTCATCGCCATCAACAAGCGCTACAACGCGCACGCATCGCTGCGCGTCACGGACATCTGAGAGCCGCCGCCATGTCTTCGGTGCGCCCCGACGTCTCGTTCCCGACGCCACGGGAGGTATCCCGCGCCGTGGCGCGAACCCGAGACGGAAAGTCAATCGACATCGCGGAGGCGACCGCGCTGTTGGCCGCTCGCGGCGAGCAGTTGACCGACCTGATGACCGCCGCCGCTCGGATGCGTGACGCCGGGCTCGTCGCGCTCGGGCGGCCGGGCACGGTCAGCTACAGCAGGAAGGTGTTCATCCCACTCACGCGGCTGTGCCGCGACCGCTGTCACTACTGCACGTTCGTGTCGACTCCGAGCCGCCTTGCGCGAGCCGGCGAGCCACCGTATCTGAGTCCCGACGAGGTTCGCACGATCGCCGCTCACGGTGCGGCGCTCGGCTGCAAGGAAGCGCTCTTCACTCTTGGTGACCGTCCTGAGGACCGCTGGCCCGAGGCTAGGCAATGGCTCGACGAACAGGGCTACGACTCGACGCTCGACTACCTGCGGGCAATGGCAGTGCTGGTGCTGGAGGAGACCGGCCTGTTGCCACACCTCAACCCGGGCGTCATGACCTGGGCGGAGATTAACCGGCTTAAACCTGTCGCGCCGTCGATGGGGATGATGCTCGAGACGACGTCCACGAGACTCTTCGCCGAGCGTGGCGCTGCTCACTACGGCTCGCCGGACAAGGATCCCGCGGTCCGCTTGCGGGTCCTGGAAGACGCTGGGCGGTTGAGCGTCCCTTTCACCACCGGCATCCTCGTCGGAATCGGAGAGACCCTGCGGGAACGAGCCGAGTCGATCTTCGCGATCCGACGGATCGCCCGCCAGTACGGGGCCGTGCAAGAGGTCATCATCCAGAATTTCCGGGCCAAGTCGGATACTGCGATGCGCAGGCACGGTGACCTCGGGCTCGAGGAGTATCTTGCTGCCATCGCGACGGCACGGGTCGTGTTCGGGCCGGGCATGCGCCTGCAGGCGCCACCGAACCTGGTCGAGCCTGAAGCGTGCACGGCCCTCCTGGCTGCGGGCATCGACGACTTTGGTGGCATGAGTCCGCTGACGCCGGACCACGTGAATCCCGAACGTCCGTGGCCTGAGATCGAGAAACTGAGCCGAGCCTGCGAATCAGTCGGTTTCCGACTCGTGGAACGACTCACCGCGCACCCGCCCTATCTCCGGGAACCTTGGCTCGATCCGCGGCTCGGGCCGCACGTGGCTGCGCTTGCGGGTCCGGCGGGGCTGGCCCGGACCGACGTCACACCGCGCGGCATCCCCTGGCAGGAGCCGGATGGCGCGTACGACGGGCAGGGCTGGTCATCTGCTGGGCGTACCGACCTGCACGCGAGCATTGACCGCGAGGGGCGTATGTCGGACCGCCGGGAGGACTTCGACGACGTCTACGGCGACTGGAACGCTCTCCGTGAGGGGATCGCCGGCGGCCCGGAGCCACGCGGCATTGTCCCTGCTCGAATGGACGCGGCCGGGAAGGAGGCGCTGGCTGCGGCGGAACGGGATCCAGCCAGCATCAGCGAGCGGCACGCGCTCGCACTGGTCACTGCCGACGGCGATCTTCTCGAACAGCTGTGCCGACTTGCGGACGACCTCCGCCGGGAGGCAGTCGGTGACGACGTCACCTACGTGGTGAACCGCAACATCAACTTCACCAACGTCTGCTACGCGGGCTGCCGGTTCTGCGCGTTCGCGCAACGGCGCACGGACGCCGACGCCTACACGCTCTCCTTGGACGAGATCGGCAGGCGAGCCGAGGAGGCGGTAGCCGCCGGGGCGACCGAGGTGTGCATCCAGGGCGGCATCCATCCGGATCTGCCAGCTTCGGCGTACTTCGATATCGCTGCCGAGGTGAAGCGTCGGGCGCCGTCCCTGCACCTGCACGCGTTCAGCCCCATGGAGGTGATGAACGGCGTTGCCCGTACCGGTCTGTCCATTCGCGACTTCCTGCTGAAGGCGCGCGAATCGGGCGTGGATTCGCTGCCTGGAACGGCAGCGGAGATTCTCGACGACGATGTCCGATGGGTGTTGACCAAGGGCAAGCTTCCCGCCTCGCAGTGGATCGAGGTTATCCGGGCCGCGCACGCGATCGGGCTCCCCACGACATCGACGATGATGTACGGCCACGTCGATCATCCGGGCCATTGGGTCGCGCATCTGCGTGTCCTCGCGGATATCCAGCGCGACACCGGCGGGTTCACCGAGTTCGTACCGCTCCCGTTCGTGCACCAGTCGGCACCCATCTATCTTGCCGGGATTGCCCGGCCCGGTCCCACCGAGCGCGACAACCGTGCCGTGCACGCACTGGCGAGGGTGATGCTCCACGGGCTGGTTCCGAACATCCAGACCTCCTGGGTGAAGCTCGGCCCGGACGTGTGCACCAAGGTTCTCCACGGCGGCGTGAACGACCTGGGCGGGACGCTGATGGAGGAGACCATCAGCCGGATGGCCGGGTCCACCAACGGCTCCCGGCGTTCGGTGGCCGAACTCGAGGAGATGGCGGCCCTCGCCGGCAGGCCGGCCCGTCAGCGCACGACGCTCTACACCGATCCGCGGCAGTCGACACAACAGGGAGGCGGCCATGAGCACAGGCTCGCCTGAGGCTGCGGTCATCGCCGTTGGGCATCGACGGGAACCGGGTCGAGGAGGCCGCCGGCCGACGGCGGTGGACATGTCCTGTCGGTGAGCGGATATCGAGCTCGGTCTGCGCGCCATCGGCTGGTGCGCAGCGCTTACGACAACAGGAACTTGCTGCAGCCGCGGCTTCGCGCGTGGCATGGACTACCCCCGGCCTACCTGGCGGCCGACGAGTTGACCGGCGAGCCGGTGCTCGACCTGAAGGAGAATCCAACATGACCTACGTCATCTCGCTACCGTGCGTGGACCTCAAGGACCGCGCCTGCGTGAATGAATGCCCGGTGGACTGCATCTACGAAGGCTCACGGATGCTTTATATCCACCCCGATGAGTGCGTCGATTGCGGTGCCTGCGAGCCGGTCTGCCCGGTCGAGGCGATCGCCCATGAGGACGACGTGCCGGAGGACCTCAAGTCATTCCACGCGGCCAACGTCGAGTTCTTCGCCGGGCTGGGCTCACCGGGCGGGGCATCGGGACTCGATTTCACCGACCGGGACCACCCGATGGTCGCCGCGCTCCCGCTTCAGGAACACCATCCTGAGCTGCGGCGTGACCAATAACGAGGGCTGCCGGCGGGGGACTTCGGGCGCCTGGGCAGGCGCGGCTGGACGTACCAAACCGGCTGGTCCGGCCAGGCCGGATTCGGGGTTGTCGCCTAGCCTTCGCGGCGGAGGTGTCGGTGCGAGGGTGGTTGGTGATCGGACGACCCCGGGCACGTTTACGCGTACCAGCCTGGACGTCGAGCCGGTACGCCGCGAGGGGCTGGGACATGAGTGTCCCAGCCCCTCGTTGCGTGCTGTCGGCACCGAGCGTCGTCTCGATACCGAACGTCGTCGTCAGCGGCCCTTTGCTGCCCGCCGACCAGCCCGGTAGCCGAAGACCAGCGCAGGGCCGAGAGTGCCACCGGCGCCCCCGTAGACCATGCCAGTCGCACCGGCCATCGCGTTGCCCGCGGCGAACAGGCCGGGGATCACCTCGCCGTCCACGCCGAGCACCGCACCGTCGGCGTCAGTGCGTGGGCCACCCTTGGTGCCCAGCGCCGACGAGACCAACTCGACGGCGTAGTACGGGCCTTCGTCGAGCGGTCCGAGAGTCGCCATCGGCCCCGGGTATTTGGTCCGGTCACCGCACCAGCCGTCGTACGCGCTGTCGCCCCGATTGAAGTCATCATCGTGCCCTGAGGCGACCAGGTCGTTGAACCGGGCGACCGTCTTCTCCAGCTGGTCGGCCGGCACGTCGATTTTCCTGGCAAGCGAGGCCAGCGAGTCCGCGCGCACAGCCCATTCTGGTGCCGGTCCGCCAGGGCCGACCCCAAAACCGCCGTACCGCTCGACGAACCCCTGGTCGAAGACGAGCCAGCAGGGCTGGTTGAGATAGCTGAAGGAGGTGGGATCGAACTGGTGGAATGCCCCGCCCAGCGCGTTGTAGTTTGCGGCTTCGTTGGTGAAACGCCTGCCGAACCGATTAATCATTATCGACCGGGGAAGCGTCCGCTCCCGCAGTATCAGCATCACCGGCTGGTGATCGTCGGCATGTGCTTTCGGGAGGGCGGCTACCGGGACCCACCACGCCTCACGCATGTTGCCAAGCTGCGCGCCGATCCTCATCGCCATCCGCAGGCCGTCCCCGGTGTTGGTGGCAACGCCGGCGGGATACTTGATCGGGCCGCGGAGGAAGTCACGGACTAGGGCCTCGTCCGACTCGAATCCACCTGTGGCGATGACCACGGACCTGGCCCACACCTCACGGGTCCCGTCGGGGATGTCGAAGCGGACACCACGCGCAGCGCCGTTGTCCATCAGCAGTTCGATGGCACGGTGCTCGAGATGTGGCACGACACCATGCTCCAAGCACCCCTTGAGCAGCGCGCCTACCATCGCCCGGCCGAGTCCCTCGATGGATCGGGATCGTCGTTGGGCCTCCACCTCGGGATCGACGACGCCGGTCCCCCCACCGATGGGGGTCTCGGTGACCCGCATCGGTCGAGTCACGCCGACCATGCGGTCACCCCAACCGCGGATCTCGTCGAAGGAGAAGAGCTCCGGCTCCAGGGACCGGCCGCCTTGGGGCTTTCCGCCCGGGTGCTCCGGATGATAGTCGGGAAACCCGGGCACGAGCCGCAGCTTGAGCGGCGTTGCTGACTCCAGCCACTCGATCAGCTCCGGGCCGGTGTCGATCAACGCCTCGGCGAGTTCGGGCAGGATCATTCCGTGCGACAGGGACGCCAGGTAGGCCAGGGCGTCCTCGCGTGAGTCCGCGACGCCGGCCTGTGCGGCGTACTTGTTATTCGGAATCCAGGCCACGGCGCTGGACAGCGCCGTGGTGCCGCCGACTTTGTCGGCCTTCTCGAACAGCCCGACGGACGCGCCGGCGTCTGCGGCGGCGAGCGCCGCGGTGAGTCCGGAGGCCCCGGTGCCGAGGACAACGACGTCGTAGGACTCCATGCAAGGGCCGCCTAGGTCAGTAGGAGGGGGTGGTGGCCTCGGGGGCCGCCGACGGGAGGATCCGGGGACCGGGCGTGAAGGTGACAGGGATGCTGACGTAGCCCGTGTTGGTGCCCTGGTGCGGGTAGGGCTTCAGCGCATCGAGGTCGACCTCGTAGTCGGGAAGCCGGGTGAGGATCTGGCTGAGCAGCTCTTTGGCCATGAACCGTCCGAGGTTGGAGCCGGCGCACCGGTGCACCCCGATGCCGAAGGCGGTGTGCCGGTTCGGCCATCGGTGGATGTCGAGCTTGTCGGGATTCTCGAATTGGTTCGGGTCGCGGTTCGCGGAGGCCCAGGACAGCAGCACTCGGTCGCCCTTCTTCATCGGGCAACCGAGCTTGTCGGTGTCCCGGGTGACGGTCCGGGCCAGCGCCTGGGTGGGGGAGAAGTAGCGGAGGAACTCCTCGACGGCCTTGTCCAGCAGTGAGAGGTCGGCTTGCAGTTCGGATCGGACCTCGAGGTTCTGGTACAGCCACACCACGGTGTTCGAGACGAGCGACGCGGTGGTGCCCACGCCGCCGGACAGTAGCAGGTCGACCATCGCGAACACCTCGTCGTCGGTGACCGGTCGGCCGTCGACTTCCTGCTGCACCAGGTAGCTGATGATGTCGTCGGTCGGCCTTGCCCGCCGGGTGGCGATGACCTGGCGCGTGACCTTCTCGAGGCGGGGCAGGTCGAGCTTGACGGCCTGCTCGAACTCGTCCGTGCCGGGCACTGCGATGAGCAGGGCGTGGAAGGCGCTGGCGTAGGTCTTCCAGTGCTCGATCGGCAAGCCGAGCCAGTCGACCGTCACGATGGCGGGCACCCCGATGACCGACGTCATGTCGGCCGCCCCGACCTCGATGATGTCGTCGATGAAGGCGGTGACGTAGTGTCTGACCATTCGCTCCATCCGCTCGACTGCGGCCGGTGCGGTGATCGGGTTGATGATCTTTCGCCACTTCCGGAACTCCGGCGGGTCGATCTCGATCGGGATGTGGAACGGCGCGGGGGTCTTCGGGATCACCACCGACAATCCCTCACCGCCGTAGCTGTTGCGTTCAGAGGAGAAGGTGGCGTCGTCGCGCGCAGCCTCGAAGACGGCCTTGTAGTCCGAGAGCACCCAGTACCCGCCGTGCGCCTCGGACCACGCCACCGGCGTCGTCTCCCGGAGGGCCTTGTAGGAGCCGGCTGGGTCAGCGGAGTGCTTGTCGGAGTTGTGGTCGAACTGAACGACCGGACAACGGACCGTTTCCGTCATGTCGACGCCTCCCTAGGGTTCCCTTTACTCTGATCATCGTTATACTCGATGCCGCCGGTGTCAAGGTGAGGCTTCACCGAGGAGGAGCAGATGAAGGTGCGCGTTGTCGAGGACAAGTGCCAGGGCCATGGCCTGTGCCGTCTGAGCGGCCCTGAGCTCTTCCACGCGCGTGAGGAGGACGGGCACGCGTATGTGAAGGACGAGAACGTGCCGTTCGGCATGGAGCACGAGGCGCAGCTCGCCGCGGACAGCTGTCCCGAGCTCGCGATCGAGGTCGACTGACCGTGCCCAAGGCGTTGGCTCCGGTTGTGAGTATCGGATCGGGTTCGGCGTACGCCAACGACCGGCTGGAGCCGGCCGCGGCCATGGCCGACAGCGGTCGGGTCTCGTTCATGGGCTTCGACTGCCTGGCCGAACGGACCATGGCGCTCGCCCATGTCCGGCGTCGGCAGGACCCCTCGGCCGGGCAGGACGAGCGCATCGGCGCCCTCGTCCCACTGCTGCGTGGCTACCTGTCCCAGGGCGGCAAGGTGGTCGGCAATTTCGGCGCGGCCAACCCCGACGCCGCCTACGAGGAGTTCGCGGCGCACCTGCGCAAGCTCGGCCTGCCGGGTGTGCGGATCGGTGTCATCCGCGGGGACGATGTGCACGACTTGGTCACCCGGCTGGACTGCGCGCTGCCTGAGCTAGGTACCACGGTAGGCGCGCTCGGTGATCGGGTCGTCTCGGCCAACGCCTACGTAGGTGCCGCGCCGATCGTCGACTGCCTTCGCGAGGACGCACAGATCGTGCTCGGTGGCCGCCTCGCAGACCCGTCGCTGTTCGTCGGGCCGATCTGCCACGAGCTGGGGTGGGATCTCACGGACTGGGACCGCGTCGGGCACGCCACCATGGTGGGCCACCTGCTCGAGTGCGGCGTGCACTCCACCGGAGGCAACTTCGAGGATCCGCCGTACCGGGTGGTCCCAGACCCGCACAACCTCGGCTACCCCCTGGCCGACGTCGAGGACGGATCGGTCGTGATCACGAAGCTGCCCGGCACCGGCGGCGCCGTCAACGAGCTCACCATGAAGACCCAGCTGTACTACGAGATCCACGATCCTGAGCGCTACCTGACGCCCGACGTAACCGCGGACTTCACCGGCGTCACCATCGAGGACCTCGGAGACAACCGGGTCCGCCTCTCCGGCGCCCGGGGTCGGGAACGGCCCAGCCACCTCAAGGTGCTGGTCGGCGTGGATCAGGGCTGGCGGGCCGTCGGGGAGATGTCCTACGGCGGACCGGGCTGCGTTGATCGCGCGCGTCGGGCCGAGGAGATCGTCCGCGCCAGGCTGGAGGCATTTGGCAGCGACATCGACGATCTACGGGTCGATCTGCAGGGCATGGGATCGCTGTTCGGTGACCGCCTGGTCGGTGGCGAGCCGACCGAGGTGCGCCTCCGCCTCGCGGTCCGTACGCCGAACCTGGAGGCCGCCCGCGCCGCCGTGCACGAGGTCGAACTCCTCTACTTCGGGCCAGCCGGTGGCGGTGGCGCTACCGGGAACGTGGTTCCGGCACTCGGTGTCACCCCCGCCTACGTGCCGCGGGATCAGGTTCGGCTCGAGACCGAGGTGCTGGAGTCATGAAACTGCGCGAGATGGCCTACAGCCGGTCCGGCGACAAGGGCGATGTCAGTAACATCTGCGTGTTCGTCTACGACCAGGCCGACTACCCGAGACTGGTTGAAATGCTCACCGCCGACGTCGTCCGCGAGCACTTCGGAGCGCTGGTCAACGGCAACGTGGTCCGGTACGAGCTACCCAACGTGCACGGCCTCAACTTCGTGCTGGACAAGGCCTTGGACGGCGGCGTCTCGATGACGCTGCGAGTGGACCCGCATGGCAAGTCCTTCCAGTCCCTCATTCTCGACATCGACCTTCCCGGAGACCAGCGGTGATCAGCGTGTCCGAGCTCGCGGCCGACCTCGCCCTGTGGACCTGCTTCATCGACGGGCGGTGGAGCACCGGGGATGCCGGGGAGTTCACCAGCATCGAGCCGGGCACCGCGACGGAGCTGGCCACATGGTCGATGGCGACGGTGGATCAGGCGGACGCCGCGATCGCCGCGGCCCGCCGTACCTTCGACCACGCGCTGTGGCGGGCCAAGCCGCCGGCTGAGCGGGCGGCGGTGCTGCGCCGGCTGGCGGACCTGCTGGATCGCGACCGGGAGCAGCTGGCGCAGCTGATCACGGCCGAGGTCGGATCCCCGATCAGCCTGGCGCGGACGCTGCAGACGGCGACCCCGGCGGTCAATCTCCGGTGGGCCGCCGACGCCGCAGAGCGTGGCCCGAGGGGCGGGTACCGCGAGGAGCTGCCCGATCAGCAAGGCCCGCCGGCTTCCCGGAGCGTGCTGTTGCGCGAGCCGATCGGTGTGGTCAGTGCGATCACGGCCTACAACTACCCGATCAACCTGATCGCCTGGAAGGTCGGGCCGGCACTGGCTGCCGGATGCTCGGTCGTGCTGCTGCCCTCACCGCGCGGCGCCCTCTGCACCGTGGCGTTCGTGCGGCTCGCCGAGGAGGCTGGAGTTCCCGCCGGCGTGCTCAACCTGGTGGTCGGTGACGCCGCGGTGGGTGAGCGGCTGGCCGGCCACCCCGCGGTGGACATGGTCTCCTTCACCGGCTCCGACCGGATCGGCGCCGCGGTGATGGCGACCGCGTCGCAGACCCACAAGAAGGTGGTCCTCGAACTCGGCGGCAAGTCACCCACGGTCGTGCTCCCGGGAGCCGACCTGGACCGGGCCGTGGGCCCGTCGATGCTGCGGTTCTGCCGCAACGCGGGGCAGGGGTGTGGGGCGACCACCCGGATCCTTGTGCATCGAGATGACTTCGATGCGTTTGTCGCCAGGGCCACCGCCTTCCTCAACGAGCTGCCGGTTGGTGACCCTACCCAGGAGTCGACCGAGGTCGGCCCGCTAATCACCCAAGAGCACCGGAGCCGCGTCGAGGGCTACCTGCAGCGGGCGGTGGACAAGGGCGCGACCGTGCTTGTCGGGGGTGTCCGTCCCGCAGACCTGGACGGCTACTATCTGAAGCCCACGCTGCTCACCGGCGTCCACCCCAACGACGAGATCGCGCAGGACGAGCTTTTCGCGCCGGTCGCCGTTCTGTTCCCCTACGACAGCGTCGACGAGGCGGTGGAGATCGCCAACAACAGCCGCTACGGGCTCAACGCCCTGGTGTGGGGTGACCCGGCGCAAGCGATGGAGATCGCCGGACGGCTCGACACCGGGACGGTGGCCGTGAACGGTGGTGGTGGTGCCCGGCCCGATGTTCCTTGGACCGGCCGTCGGCGGTCCGGCACGGGCTCGGAGATGGGCGAGGACGGGTTCGCCGAGTTCTTCACGGTTAAGCACCTGCAATGGCCGGCGTGAGCGCTTCCCCACTGTCGGCGTTCGCCGGCCGCGATGTCGGCTGGCTGGTCGACCGGTGGGCGGCGACCGCGCCGGACCGGACGTTTCTCACGTGGGTACCGTTCGACGCACCCGTGCGCCGTTGGACGTGGTCGGAGTTCGCCCGAGACGTCGGGGCCTTGCAGGCAGGGTTTGCTCGGCGCGGCGTACGGCCGGGGGATCCGGTCGCGCTGGTGATGCCGAACCACCCCGACTTTCTGCTGGCGTGGACCGCACTGAGCGCCATGGGGGCGGTCGCGGTATGCCTGAACCCGCGGCTGAGCTCTGACGAACTGGGCTACGTCGGCTCGCACTGCGGCCCGGTTGGCGCCGTGGTGAGCGGTGCGGTCGCCGACGTCGTGTCCGGCGCGATGCCGGACTTGGCGTGGGTCGCGGTCAGCGAGGGAACCGGTGCTGACGCGGTCGAGGCGTTGCTGCGCGCCGATCCAGTCGTGCGTCGACCGTTGGTTGCGGGCATGGATGCCGCCTCGGTGCAGTACACCTCGGGCACCACCGCTCGGCCGAAGGGGGTGGTCTGGACCCAGGCGAACTGCCTGTGGGCGGGCAAGGTCGGCGCCGCGCATCAGGGATTGCGCCCCGACGACACCTACCTGATCCACCTTCCGCTGTTCCATACCAACGCGTTGTCCTACTCCTTCCTGTCGTGCCTGTGGTCGGGTGCCGCACTGGTGCTGCAGCCGAAGTTCTCCGCCTCCCGCTTCTGGGGCGTCTCAGTGGATCATCGGGTTACCTGGACCTCCGTGGTCTCCTTCGTGCTGCGCGCCCTCGCCGACCGCGAGGTGCCTGACCGGCACACATACCGCGGCTGGGGCAACAGCGCGAACCTCGATCCTGCACCGGTTACCGGGGGCGTGCCGGTGGTGGGCTGGTTCGGGATGACCGAGACCGTCTCGCACCCGGTGGTGGGCGACCTGCATCACCAGGACGCGCCCGGCACGATAGGCCGGCCAGCCGCGGAGTACGACGTACGCGTCGTCGACGACGAGGGGCGTTGCGTGGCTCCCGGTGAGACCGGCAGCCTGCACGTGCGGGGGGTGCCGGGGGTGTCGCTCTTCAAGGAGTACTTGCACGCCCCAGAGGCCACCGCCGCGGCCTACGCAGGCGACGGCTGGTTCGTCACCGGTGACCGTCTTCGCCTCGACATGGGTGGCACGCTGACCTTTGTCGAGCGGGACAAGGACGTGCTGAAGGTGGGGGGAGAGAACATCGGCGCTACGGAGGTCGAACGCGTGCTGCTCGGGGTGCCCGGTGTCCGGGAGGCGGCCGTGGTCGGGAGGCCGGACGCGATGCTCGGTGAGGTGCCGGTCGCCTTCGTCGTGACGGACGACGGCGCGGAGGTCAGCGTCAGCGCGCTGGCCGGCCGGTGCTCGCAGATGCTTGCCGACTTCAAGCGGCCGCGCGAGATACGCATCGTCGACGACCTGCCGCGGTCCACGCTGAACAAGGTCGCCAAGTCCCGACTGCGTGACTTGCTCTGCACAGAGGCCTGCGATGCCTGAGGCGGCCGGACCGCTCGCCGGGGTCACCGTGGTGGAGCTGGCCGGCATTGGGCCCGGGCCATTCTGTGTGATGCTGCTGGCTGACATGGGGGCGAGCGTGGTGCGGGTCGACCGGCCCGGCGACGGGCGGGCCGATTACACGCCCAACCCGGTCATCGAGCGGGGCCGACGCTCCATTGTCCTGGACCTGAAGCACCCGGATGGGGTGGAGGTCCTACTCCGTCTCGTGGAGTCGGCCGATGTGCTGGTGGAGAGCTACCGGCCGGGCGTGGCCGAGCGGCTCGGTGTCGGTCCGGACGTCTGTCTGGCCCGCAACCCGCGACTGGTCTTCGGCCGGATGACGGGGTGGGGCCAGGACGGTGAGCTCGCTCCGGTTGCCGGCCATGACATCAACTACATCTCGATGACCGGCGCCCTGTACGCGATGGGCCGGGCGGGTGAGCGGCCGGTCCCGCCGCTCAACCTTGTCGGCGACTTTGGTGGGGGAGCGTCCTCGCTCGCGTTCGGGATCGTCTGCGCGCTCCTGGAAGCACGGACGTCGGGCCGGGGACAGGTCGTGGACGGCAACGTCCTGGACGCGACGTCCACGTTGATGGGACTGGTGCACGGGCTGCGTGCGGCGGGGCGCTGGTCCCTGGAGCGTGGCACGAACCTGCTCGACACCGGCTGTCCCTACTACGACATCTACACCTGTGCGGACGGGCGCTGGATCGCGGTCGGTGCGATCGAGGAGAAGTTCTTCGTCAACATGCTGCGGGTGCTCGGCCTGGATACCGATGGTCGGCTGACGGGTAGCCACAAGGACCGCAGCAGGTGGCCGCTACTGCGCGAGGCGTTGACCGCGGCATTCGCCACCCGAACCCGGGACGAGTGGACCGCTTCCTTCGCCGGCGTGGACTGTTGCGTGACGCCCGTGCTGGACATGGACGAGGCGGCCGAACACCCACATGCCCGGCAACGTGGGATGTATGCGCCGATCGGGGATACCGGGCATGTGCAGCCAGCGGTCGCCCCTCGCTTCAGCCGTTCAGCCACGCCGGTGCCGGCGCTGCCGCCCCGGCCGGGTGAGCACACCCGGCAGGTTCTCGCCCAGCACGGGTTCAGCGAGGAACATATCGAGCGGCTGTTGGCGTCAGGTGCGGTCGCCGAGTGAGGTCGGGCTAGACCGCGCCGACTGAGGTCGGATCGAATCCGTCGACCACGTCGCGCACGACGTGGTCGACGGATTCGATCTCGCGTAGGGCCGGGACGATGTCCCGACCCAGATCGTCGAGGTACTCCACCACCTGCTCGGTGCTCATGTGTGGCCACTGCGCACGGACCAGGATCGGGTCGATCGGAACGATCGCGGCGAGTGCGCGGATCTGCGCGATGCACTGGCTCGGCGTGCCGATGAAGGTTTCCTTGGCGGCCACGTTGCGGAACTCCCGATTCAGCTCGTCGGCGTTGCGGGTCGCGAGTTGGCGCGCGGCGTATGCCAGCAGGCGCTCCTTGGCCATGGACTCGAATCGCTCGAATGCCGCGTCAGTGGTTCGGCCGGGGATGATCTCCCGCCGCAGTGGATGCTTGACGTGGGGCCGGCCGAGCTTGTTCCGCTCGTCCTCGTAGAGCGCCATCAGCCGGACCATCTCGGGAACCTTCGTCTCCGGGGTGACCGGCCAGCCGTCACCGAGGCGCGCCGAGCGTCGGACGCCGGCGTCCTTCATCGCGCCGATCCAGATCGGCGGGTGCGGGTCCTGCCACGGCCGGATGTGGGTGCGGCCGTTCTCGAGCTTCCAGAACTTGCCGTCGAAGTCGACCACGTCCTGGGTCCACAACATCTTCATTAGCTGAAGCGACTCGTCCATCATCGCGAACCGCTTGGTGAAGTCGACGCCGAAGTAGGTGAACTCGTCTTGGCGGTAGCCGGCGCCCGCGCCCACCACGAGCTTGCCGCGGGCGAGGATATCGAGGGTGGCGAGTTCCTCGGCCAGTGCGATCGGGTGGTAGAGCGGCACTTGGATGACGGTGGTCGCGAGCGTGACGTGCTCGTCGAGTTCTGCCGCGATCCGGGCGAGTGTCGGGAGCGGCTGCAACCAGCGGAGGTCGCCGTAAAGGTAGTGGTGCCCGATGGTGAGGTAGGAGATGCCATTGCGTTGCGCCGCCTCGACCTGCCGCAGCAGGCCGTCGAGGTGGTCCTTGGGGGAGACGCTCGCGTGGACATCTCCGAGAATCACACCGATCTGCACCGCAGCACTCCTTGTCCAGGCGTCAGGTAGACAGCAACGCGATCCTGGCTATCATAAGCATAAATTCTGCCAGCTGGAAGGTGGAACGATGGCCGAGCGACGTGGTTGCCCTGTTGTTCACTTCGACCACAACTCCCCGCAGCACTCGGTCGACCCGGTCGCCTCGTACGCCCGGCTGCGAGCCGAGGCGCCCATCGTGTGGACCGATGCGCACGGTGGCTACTGGGTGCTCACCGACTACGCCGCTGTTTTCGAGGCCGCGCGCAACGACGCCGTCTTCTCATCGGGCCGGAGCTCGCACGGCGGGGAAGGCCTGAACAACGTGATCCCGAAGGCGCCGGTCCGTTTGCACATCCCGGTGGAGCTCGACCTGCCTGAGCACCGCAAGTACCGAAGGATCCTCAACCCGATCACCTCGCCGGCGGCGATCGAGCAGCTGCGGCCGATGATCGCGGAGTGGACCGAGTGGTTCATCGACCAGGTGATCGAGAAGGGGGAGTGCGACCTCGCCTCGGTGATCGGCGTGCCCGCGGTGGTCACCCTGGACTGGCTCGGTCTTGACGTCAATGACTGGCAGCGCTACACGCGCACCCTGCACTCCGTGCTCGCTGACTCGCCGGGCAGTCCGGCGCACAAGCGGTCGGTCGAGGTCGACATTCCATGGATGGAACGGCAGATCACCGAGGCCATAGCGGTACGCCGCAGTGAACCGCGCGAGGATCTGATCAGTCACCTGCTGGCGCAGGAGGTCGACGGTGAGCCGATCACCGACGACGCGGCGTATTCCATCATCGAGCTGTTGATCTCCGGTGGGGTGGGCACCACTGCCTCCCTGGTCAGCCAGACGCTGGTGCACCTGCACCGGCACCCGGAGCAGCGGGCCGAGCTGATCGAGCGGCCTGAACTCCTCGAGCGCGCGATTGAGGAGTTCTTGCGCGCGTTCTCACCGACCCAGGCGCTGGCACGGACCGTAACCCAGGACATCGAGTTTCGGGGGTGCCCGATGAAGGCGGGCGACCGCGTGCTGCTGGCCTGGAGCTCGGCGAACCGGGATCCCGCGCAGTTTGAGTGCCCGGACGAGGTCGACCTGCACCGGTGGCCGAACCGGCACACCGCCTTCGGCATTGGCATTCACCGGTGCGCCGGAGCCCATCTTGGCCGCGCAATCGCTCGAGAGCTGATTGGCCAGGTACTGGCACGGATGCCTGACTACCAGGTCGATCTGAACGGCGTGGAGACCTATCCGCACCAGGGCGTCAACGCCGGCTTCCAACGGATCCCGGCGACCTTCACCCCCGGTAAGCGCTGCGGTCGAATGGCGTGATGCGCCTCTTGGAGTAACTCGGCTCGGAGGTCGTGGCCGTGCACCACGGCGAGACAAGGTAGCCGGGTGGAACAGGACGACCCGTGGCCCGTGCCGTCTCCACCCACGGCTGCGGTGGGCAGCCGGCCTGACTGTCACGTGGACGACATGCCTGTCCGCAGCGGAGCTGGTCCCGGCGTACGTCGCTCGGTCCACCGACCTGGCGCGGGCGGCTGCCGAGGAGTTGAATCGGCACCCATCGAACTCGGCTGTTCGTCGGCGAGAAGGTGGACTACGCGCGGCGGCTGCTGGCGGTCGAGGCCTCCATGGAGTTTGGTCTAGCGGGTGGGCCGCGTCCACGGGCGCGGTCCGCTGCGTCGAGCGGGTTGCGCCGCAGGCGACGGTTTCGCCGCGTGTCGAAGCAGCTGCGGCAGGCTGGCTGCAGAGACCGGGCAGTGGCTCGGCCTGCTCGAAGGTCTGGACGTCGGTCGGTTGTCCCAACCCCTTCGGGCCGGGATGCAAGCCGTTTGGGCCGCCTGAACTGCTTTACAGGAGCGTTGCCACGCCGTATGGTGCCCATCACAAACGAAACACATGCCAATCATGTGCATCATATGCATGCCTGATCGGAGACGTGAATGATCTGGAACGCACGCCGAGGGGGATGGCGCAAGATCGCGGTCGCGGCGTTGGCCGCCGCAGTACTGCTGAACGGGGCGGCCTGCGGGAGCAGTGACGCGCCTGCCTCGGACAAGGGCCTGCCGAGTGAGATCAAGCTGGTGTCGATCAACCCGACCACCGGCATAGTGGCCTTCGCTGGCGCCTCCGCCAACAAGGGTTACGAGCTCGCCGTGAAAGAGATCAACGACTCTGACCTGCTCGGCGGCAGCAAGATCAAGCTTGACTTCGTAGACACCAAGAGCGAGGCGCAGACCGCGGCGAGCGCCTTGACGGCGGCGATCGCGGATCGCAATGTCGCGGCCGTGTTCGGGTCGGTCTCGAGTACCGAGGCGGTGGCGATGTCGCCGCTGGCGCAGAAGCGGGGCATGCCGATCGTCTACACGCAGGCCGGCAGCCACGGGGTGGTGGTGGGCGACTACACCTACCGCGCTACCCCGCTGATGAGCTCCTACTACCCGATCATCTCGAAGTTCATCAAGGAGCAGGGCTACAAGTCGGTTGGTGTCATGTACACCAGCGTGACTCCAACGCTGCAGGAGATCGGTGAGAAGACCTATCCCCAACTCGCCGAGGAGCTCGACATCAAGATCACGAAGAGCATCGCGACGTCGGCGACGACGCAGGACTTCGCGGCCCCGATCTCTCAGCTACTGGCGTCAAAGCCTGATGTCGTCGCCGTGCTCCAGGTGGGTGCGTCCAACCCGACCGCGATGATGCAGCTGCGTCAGGCCGGTTACCAGGGCAAAGTGCTCGGCAATTCGGGTGCGAGCGCGGGCAGCCTCAAGCCCGTGGGTAAGGCCGGCGAGGGCATGGTCTGGCCTGCTGACTTCAACTCTCAGCAGAGCGCGGCGAGCAGTCAGAAGTTCGTGGCGGCCTACCGTGCCGCGTACGGCGAGGACCCGCTGAACTACGCGGCCGAGGCGTACGACGCGGCCTACTTCCTGGCCCGCTCGATCGCGGCGGCGGGCTCCATCGACCGGGAAGCGATCAAGGATGCCATGAAGGAAGAGGCGACCAAGACCTTCGACGGCGCGCTCGGTAAGGACCTGAAGTGGGTGGACGGCACCCTGCAGGTGTCCGGTGTGATGGTGGAGTACACCACCGAGGGCGAGAAGCTCCTCTACGAGGGCACCGGACAGTGACCGATGCCGCCTGGTGGGACGCCCTGTCCCGCCAGGCGGCCGGTCGAGAAGGAAGCAGACGGGAGCAAGTCGTGCAAGACCTTCTGAGTGTGGTGACCCTGGGGTCGATCTATCTGCTCTTCGCCTTGGGCATGAGTTTGACGTGGGGCACGATCGACATCTTGAACTTCAGCCACGGTGCGATCTTCATGTTCTCATCGTTCACGGCACATCTGGTGTTGCAGCAGACCGAACTTGGCCTGCCGCTCGTCGTGCTGATCGGCCTGATCGTCGGCACTCTCATGTCCCTGCTGATCCAGGTGCTCGCCTTCGAGCAGATCATCAAGCGTGCGAAAGACAAACGGACCGCCGAGATGCAGATCCTCATTGGCGGGATCGGCGTCGCGATCATCCCACTGGCGATCGCCCAGCATCACACCAAGAGCAACCCGTTCGGGTTCACCAACTCCACGTTCGACGTGAACACCTGGACGGTGGGTGAGCTGCGGATCACCAACATCGCCGCTCTCAGCGTCGTGGTCGCCGTCGTCCTGTGGGTCGCCGCCGCGGTGTGGCTACGGCGATCGCGTCAGGGCCTGGCGCTCCGGTCCATCGGCGTGGACGCCGAGACTGCCGCCCTGATGGGCATCGACCGCCGGACGATGGCGCTGGCCACGATGGCCGTCTCGGGCGGGATGGCGGGCCTGTCCGGCGTGCTGTTTACCTTCGGCCTTGGCGCAATCACTCCCGAAAGCGGTGACACGCTGCTGGTGAAGGCCTTTGCGTGCATCATCCTCGGGGGCGTCGGGAGCATGCGCGGCGTCGCATTCGGCGCCTTCTTCCTGGCCGCCGCGGAGACGGTGGTGCTCACCCGGACCAGCGGATCCTGGGTAGAAGCGGTCAGCTTTGGCCTGATCTTCCTAGTCCTGCTGCTCCGGCCGTCTGGTGTCTTCGGTCGCGCGGAGGTGCGACGCACATGATCGACTTCTACGACTCTAACCTGGTTCTCATCCAGGCCACGTTTACCGGCCTGATCCTGGCGCTGTCGATTCAGGTGCCGCTGCGGATGGGCGTCTTCTCGTTCGCCGGCGCGGGTTCGTACGGGATCGGTGCATACCTCGCTGCGATCCTCGTGATCGAGCAGGAGGCACCAACGTTCGTGGCGATCGGGGCGGCGATGCTGGCGACCGCCGCCATCGGCCTGCTGCTCGGTCTCCTGATCTTCAAGCTCAACGGCCTCTACCTGGCGATGGCCACCGTCGCATTCGACCTCATCATCGGCGTCATCGCGATCAACGGTGGGGAGACCACGGGCGGTTCGACCGGCCTGTACGGCGTTATCACCGACTTCACGATGAGCCAGATGTTCATGGTCACGCTCATCGCCCTTGTGCTCGTGGCGCTGAGCGAGGTTGGTCGTACCGGGCGCCGGGTCGATGCGGTGCGTGACGACCCCGAACTCGCCTCGTCGATGGGTATCAGCCTGCGTCGCTACCGGCTTACCGCCTTCGTGGTCAGCGGCGCGCTCGGTGGCCTGGCCGGTTCGATGAACGTGCTCGTCCGCAGCGCGATCGGCCCGCTGGACATCGGTTTCGGCCTGATCGTGCTCGGCCTGACCATGATCATCGTGGGTGGTTCCCGTTCCTGGAAGGGCGCGGTCATCGGCGCGGTCATCTTCACGTGGCTGCCGGACATCCTCACCGCTATCGGCGAGTGGCAGGAACTCGTCTACGGGGTAATCGTGGCGTTTGCCGCGGTGTTCCTGCCGCGCGGCATCTACGGCGTACTGGTCGACCTGAAGAAGGTGTTCCAGCGGCGCAGTCGTCTACGGCACCAGCCGCCGACTGCTGCCGCAGCGATGGAGGCCGGTGACGTCGACCCGACGACCGGCGACGTGCGAGAGCTCGCGCTCAAGGAGGTCGTGCCGTGAGCGTCCGGTCGATCGAGCAGACCACAACCCCCGTCTTGGAGCTTCGTGACCTCGCCGTGCACTTCGGCGGCGTCAAGGCGGTCGACGGCATCTCCATGAGGCTGATGCCGGGCCTGATCTACGGGATCATCGGACCGAACGGGTCCGGCAAGAGCACCCTGCTTGGCGCTATCACCAGGCTCACCCGGATGACCCGCGGCGAGCTGCTCTTCGACGGGGAGTCCTACGCGCATGTCCCGCCGTCGCGGCTCGCCCAGCTTCGGGTGGCACGAACATTCCAGACCGTGCGGCTGTTGCCGGACCTGAATGTGCGCGCCAACGTCCAGGTCGGCGCGGACGCGCGGAGCACCCCCGAGGAGAAGGTCAAGCGGCGCTGGTTCGAGCGGCTGCGGCCGGCAGCATCACCGGGAGTGGCGGACGCCATCCGCCGGACCCGCCTCCAGGGCTTCGAGAGCTACTACCCCCCGGAGCTGTCCTACGGCACGCAGCGTCGGGTGGAGATCGCGCGGGCGCTGGCGATGGACCCGCGCCTGCTGCTGCTGGACGAGCCCACCGCGGGCATGAACCAGTCCGAGCGGGCCGAGATTTCCGGGTTGCTGCGAGAGCTGCGGGACGAAGGCCTGACGCAGCTGCTCGTCGAGCACGATGTGCAGATGATGATGGACACCTGTGACTACGTCTTCGCGATGAACTTTGGCCAGCTCATCGCCGAGGGTGAGCCCCGCGAGGTCGTGCGCAACCCGGCCGTACAGGAGGCCTACCTCGGAAGGAAGTGGGGCAGGAATGCTTGAGATCAAGGATCTCCACGTCCACTACGGCAACATCGAGGCCGTGCGCGGGGTGAGCCTCAGCGTAGAGCCCGGCAAGGTCACGCTGGTGCTCGGCGCCAACGGTGCCGGGAAGAGCAGTACGCTCAAGGCAGCGGCGGGCCTGCAGCCGCCGGTGCGGGGAAGTGTCCACCTCGACGGTGAGGACATCACCCGGTTGGCGCCGCACAAGATGGTCCGCCGGGGAGTTGTGCTGGTGCCGGAAGGACGGCGGGTGTTCGGCCCGTTGACGGTGGCCGAGAACCTGCGCCTGGGCGGCTACACCGCGTCGAGGGACGCGTACGACGAGACGTTGGCCCGGGTCCACGAGATGTTCCCTATCCTCGCCGACCGGGCCAATGGGGCGGCCGGGCTGCTCAGCGGCGGTGAGCAGCAGATGCTGGCCTTCGGCCGCGCGCTGATGTCGCAGCCGAAGGTAATGCTGATGGACGAGCCGTCGATGGGCCTTGCTCCGGTGGTCGTCGACTCGATCCTCGCCAAGGTGCGTCAGATGGCCGACTCGGGGATCGGCATTCTGATGGTCGAGCAGAACGCCGAGGCCGGTCTCGACGTCGCTGACCAGGTGGTCGCGATCGCCCGCGGCACGGTCGTCTACTCCGGAGTCGCCGGCGATGCGCGCAATCACGCCTCGCTTCTGCGCGCCTTCCTGGGCGAGGCTGCTCTGGCCGGACAGTGACCATCAGGCGCAGGCATCGGCCCCGGTCCGCGAGTGCGAGCCGGGGCCGTGCCAGGTGCTCGGTCAGGTCACCCGTAGAAGCGCTGATCCCAGGGGATGGTTTCCTTGAGGACCTGGGGGAACTTGCGTTGGGCGTACCGCTCGTAGGCGGCGATGTGCTCGCGCATGCGGGCCTCGCTTGCCTCCGGATCACGGGCCTTGAGTGCCGCGTAGATTTCCTCGTGCGCCTTCAGGATCGCGCTGCGACGGTGGCTGGGGTAGTCCACACCGAGCACTGTGCCGTCCATGATGCCGAGCAGCGAGTCGACGATGTAGCCGAACAGCGTGTTGCCCGACGACCAGGCGATGATGTCGTGGAACCGCTTGTTGGCGTCGAGGAACGAGTGCTGGTTGTCCAGTTCCTCGCGCATCTGCTCGATCGTGCCGGCGAGGTCATCGAGCGACTCGTCCGACATCCGTTGGGCGGCCAGGCTGCTGATCATCGGCTCCATGGCGCTGCGCACCTCGACGATCGTGCGGAAGGGTGCCTGCTTGAGCTGCATGAGCAGCACGATGGTGCTCGCGAGGTGGCTGGCGTCCGGGTTCAGAAGCACCGGTCCACCGCGGGGGCCTGGCTTGAGCGCGATCACGCCTTGGAACTCGAGCAGGCGCAGCGCCTCGCGCAGGGTTCCCCGGCCGGTCTGGTACTTCTCCAGCATTGTGCGTTCGGGCAGCAGGAGGTCTCCCGGTTGGAGATTGTCACGCAGCGCGTCACGCACGATGCGCTGGGCTACCAGCATGGCGGCCTTCGGAGGGCGCTGTGCTGGCTCAGCAAGGGTCATCAGGCGACTCCGTCCTCAATAACTGGAATGATGCTTAAGATTAGCACAAATCAGGGTCTTGTGGCGCACGTCACAGACTGTTGATTGGCGCCGACCGGCCCAGGTGAGTGGCAGGGGATTGAGTCATGGTGACACAGACTGTTCGTGGTGGGCGATTCGCCCGGGTCTGCCTGCTGCTGGCCGCCTCCGATGAAGCTCCAGCACGACGTCCTACGCAGGCGCGGTCGGCGCCGGCTTCCGCAACGAACTGCCGGTCAGCTTGTGCCAAGCCCTGGCCGGCGAGGGGCCGGCGAAGATCCAGGCCATCCTGATCGTCGACGACCGCTGGATTAAAGAACATGGATAAGCATCGCACGAACTTCGCAGGGAGAGCTATGGCAGACATCGAGGTCGAGCCTCGTGGCAATGCACTGTGGATCCGCCTCAACCGGCCGGAGCGCCGCAACGCGTACGACGGGCCCATGGCGCACGCGATCGCGGACGCGCTGGAGGGCGCGTCGTCGTACCACTCGGTCGTGATCACCGGCTCGGGCGGCTCGTTCTGTGCCGGTGGAGCATTGACCAATCTCGCCGCGCCGGACGTAGCGAACATGCGGGCGCTCTACCGGGCGAGTCTGCGGCTGTTCGATGCGGTGCGCACCTGTCCTCGACCGGTAATCGCGGCCGTGAACGGTGCGGCCGCAGGCGGTGGCAACGAACTGGTGGTCGCCTGCGACCTCGCCATCGCGGCCCGGTCGGCGACCTTCGGCCAGACCGGACCGAAGGTCGGCAGCTCGCCGGTGACCGGTGCGACCAATGTGATGGGCGTGCAGGTCGGCGAGAAGCGTGCGAAGGAGCTCGCGATGCTGTGCCGCCGGTACCCGGCCGAGAGGGCGATGGAGCTGGGGCTGGTCAACGATGTCGTCGATGACGACCAGCTTGAGGACACGGTGACCGCGTGGTGTGACGAACTGGCTGCACTGAGCCCGCGCTATCTTGAGATCACCAAGGTGAGTTCGAATATTTGGTGGAACGCTGCCCGCGACTCGTTCTTTACCGGACTCGGCATGCTGGTGCAGGCGATCGGCAGCCCTGACATGGCCGAGGGCGCGGCGTCGTTCATGGAAAAGCGCAAGCCGCAGTTTCCCGCCCCCGAGTGAGAACTCGGCGCCCTGATGGGCAAGGAGCCCGTAGCGAGCAAACCGCCCACCAACAATCGGTGGGCGGTTTGGCGCTGAGTCCAGGTCACCGGTGAGCCAGACGTGGGAAGTCCCTGCAGGGCCGTTATGTCACACGCCGCGCCATCGGGGGGCTCGCTTCTCCTTGAACGCGGTCGCACCCTCGCGGGCGTCCTCGGACTCCCGGACCGGCACGCTGATCTCCCGCTGCTTGTCGAACATCTCCGCAGCGCTCCACTCCGGCGCCTCGATGATGATCCGCTTGGTGGCCGCCACCGCGAGTGGGCCGTTGACGGCGATCGCATTGGCCAGCTCGAGCGCGGCGTCCAGAGCCTTTCCCGGCTCAGCGAGGCGGTTGACCAGGCTCACCTCGTGTGCGCGCTGCGCGGTGACCAGGTCACCGGTCAGGGCCCACTCCATCGCGACGTGGTAGGGGATCCGCTGTGGCAACCGCATCAGGCCGCCGCCGGCGGCGACGAGTCCGCGTTTGACCTCGGGCAGACCGAACTTCGCGTTGTCGGCGGCGACGATCATGTCGCACGCCAGCGCGATTTCGAACCCGCCGGCGATCGCGTACCCCTCGACCGCGGCGATGATCGGCTTGGCAGGTGGGCCCTCGACGATGCCGGCGAAGCCACGGCCGGGGATCGACGGCTTCTCACCGGCCAAAAACGCCTTGAGGTCCATGCCGGCACAGAAGGTGCCTCCGGCGCCGGTGATGATCCCGGAGACGAGGGAGGAATCGGAGTCCAGCCGGTCCATCGCCTCGCCAACCGCGACGGCGGTTTCGGTGTTGATCGCGTTGCGCGCGTCGGGCCGGTTGAGGGTGACGACGAGGACGCCGTCGACGACGTCGGTGAGCACGGAGTCCGACATCAGCGCGGCGCCATTCTGATCGCGCCGTCCAGACGGATCGTCTCACCGTTCAGCATCGGGTTGTCCAGGATGTGCAGTGCAGTGGCCGCGAATTCCTCGGGGCGGCCGAGCCGGGCGGGGTGCGGGACCTGCTTGGCGAGCCCTTCCCGTATCTCGTCGGAGAAGCGGGACAGGATCGGGGTGTCGAACACGCCTGGGGCGATCGAGCAGACCCGGATCTGGCGCTGCGCCAGGTCGCGGGCGGCGACCAGCGTCATCCCGACTACGCCGGCCTTGGCCGAGGCGTAGGGGATCTGGCCGATCTGGCCCTCCCAGGCGGCGACCGAGGCGGTGAGCACACAAACGCCGCGCTCGCCGTCGACCGGCTCGTGCGCGGCCATCCGGGCCGAGGCGAGCCGTAGCATGTTGAAGCTGCCGATCAGGTTGATGTCGACAAGCTCGCGGTACAGGTCGTAGTTGCCGGGGGTGCCGTCCTTGTTGACCAGCCGGACGGTCCCGCCTCTGCCGGCGCAGTGCACCAGTGCCCGCAGCGGTGCCGCCGACTCGGCGACGTCAAGCGCGCGTTCCACCGCCTCGGCGTCGCGAACGTCGGCGGGGGCGAAGCTCGCCAGGTCGCCGAGCTTCGCCGCGACCTCGGCGCCGGCCGAGGAGGGCAGGTCGATGATGGTGACCGCTACGCCTCGGTCGACGAGCATCGTCGCTGTGGCGAGGCCGAGGCCGGAGGCTCCGCCGGTGACGACGGCGGAGCTGCTCGTGAGGTTCATGTTGTCTCCGTGGTCAGGCGAGGGACTCGATGATGGTGGCATTGGCCATCCCGCCGGCCTCGCACATCGTCTGCAGCCCGTAGCGGCCGCCGGTTTGCTCGAGGTGGTTGATGAGGGTGGCCATCAGTCGCACGCCGGAGGCACCGAGTGGATGGCCGAGCGCGATCGCGCCACCGCGCGGGTTGAGCCGCTCGGAGGCAACCGGGAACTCCGCCTGCCAGGCCAGCGGTACCGAGGCGAACGCCTCGTTGACCTCGATCGCGTCGACGTCCTCGATCGACATCCGGGCGCGTTCGAGCACCTTCCGGGTGGCGGGGATGGGGCCGGTCAGCATCAGCATCGGGTCGTCGCCGACCACGGACGAGGCGACGATCCGGGCACGCGGGGCGAGACCGAGCGCAGCGGCCTTCTCCTCACTCATCAGCAGCAGAGCAGCTGCTCCATCTGTGATCTGAGAGGAGTTCCCTGCGGTGACCTTCCACTCGATGTCGGGGAAGCGCGAGGCCAACTCGTCAGTGCTGAACGCCGCGCGCAGTTCGGCGAGCCTTCCCGCGTCACTGTCCGGACGGATCGTCTCGTCACGGTCGACGACGCTGCCGTCGGCCAGCGTGATGGGCACAATCTCGTTGTCGAAGCCGCCGGTTCGGGCTGCGGCGGCGGCACGAGCGTGCGATGAGACGGCGTACTCGTCCAGGGCGCGCCGGGACAGGCCCCACTTCTGGGCGACCAGTTCGGCGGAGACGCCCTGGGAGACAAGTCCCGGAAAGCGGGCTGCCACGCCGGGCCCGTGTGGGTCGGCGCCTTGACGGTTCGAACCCATGGGCACCCGGCTCATCGACTCCACGCCGGCGGCGATCACCACGTCGTAGACACCGGCAGCAATGCCCATGGCAGCGAACTCGACCGCCTGCTGGCCGGAGCCGCACTTGCGCTCGATGCTGACCGCAGGAACGTGCACGGGGTAGCCGGCCGAGAGCCAGGCCTGCCTGCCCGGTGTCGCCGACTGCTCGCCGGACTGGCTGACGCAGCCCACCATCAGGTCTTCCACGATGCCGGGGTCGATCCCGGTGCGGCGGACGAGGCCGGTGAGAACGGCGGCGAGCAGGTCGCTCGGGTGCACGCTCGAGAGGGCTCCCCCGGCCCTGCCCCGTCCCATCGGCGAGCGGACCGCGTCGACGATCACGGCGTAGGCCATCGCCCCTCCCAAAATTAGTGATCATCAAAAACATATACCGAACTCGGTGTAGGGGGAAGTCTTGACTTCCCAATCCCTGCCTACGAATATCATGTTTAGCGGTTGTCCACTAGTTCGTAACAGGCCGGTCACACTGGCCACCACCCCGAGGAGGCAGCGTTGGCGCGGCTCGGCATCGACGACCTGGAGCAACTGAAGGGCACCCATCTCGACAAGGCGGACCAGGCGGAGCTGCTGTCCGTCCAGACCGAGTGCACCGTGATCTTTCACAACGACGAGGGGTGGCCGGCCGGTGTCGTCATGAGCTTCGTCGTGGTCGACGGGAGATTCTGGCTGACCGCGGTGGAGGGGCGGCGGCACGTACGCGGCGTCGAGCGGGACCCCCGCGTCTCCATCGTCGTCTCCAGTGCCGGAAGTGGGCTGGAAGGCCGTCGGATGCTCTCGGTGCGAGGCGAGGCGACGGTCCACCGCGACCGGAAGACGCTCGACTGGTTCCTCGACGAGTTCACCACCCGGCTCCAGCCCGAGGACCCGGTTTCGTGGCGGAGGCTTCTCGACAGCCCGAACCGGGTGGTGATCGAGGTTCGCCCGGTTGGGATCACCGCCAGCCACGATCAGCGCAAGCTGCCCGGTAACGGCCGCGGCATGTCGAGGAAGGGCTGAACCATGGCCGCGCACCCGGTGGTCCTGAGCAACACCAGGTCAGGCCGGGGCGGACGAGTCCAACCGCAGGTACTCCGGCCTGCGCACTCTCGGTACGACCTGCGAGGTCGACGGCTACGCCTGCGTACAGCTCGACCGTCGGCGACAGGAGCAGGTCGCCTTGCCGATGGGCCCGAGTCCGGCGGTCTTGTATGCGCTCGATCCCGAGTACGTCCTTACTGGCTTTTCCTTCGCGATCACTGACCGGATCCCACCGTCTACCAGAGGTGAGCAGATGAGCACGGGCGGTACCCGACGTTTCGACGGCCGAGTCGCCGCGGTCATCGGTGGCGGCTCCGGCATGGGGCGGTCGATCTCGCTTCGACTGGCCGCCGAGGGGGCGGCGGTGTACGTAGCGGACCTGTCCGACGAGGCGGCCAAGGCCGTGGTGTCCGAAATTGAGCAGGCCGGCGGTGTGGCGTACGCCCGGGAGGTGGATGCGACTGACCCCGGCGCGCTCCGCTCGTTCTACGCCGGCATCGAGGTCGCGCACGGCAAGCTGCACGTGCTGCACAACCAGGTGGGCATGCCCGGAGCTGGCGGCATTGACGTGTCGGTGGAGGACTTCGACCGGTCCATCGACGTCAACGTGAAGAGCGCATTCTACGCCGCGACCCTTGGATATGAGCTGGTGAAGAAGGCCGACGGTAAGGGGTCGATCTCGATGACCGCGTCTACCGCCGCGCTCGTCGGCTCGCCCTTCAGCCCGCTCTACTCCATGACCAAGGGCGCACTGACCTCCTTTACCCGGGCCCTTGCCCTGTTCGCCGGGCCGGACAAGGTGCGGGTGAACGTGATCTGCCCCGGTCCCGTGGACACCCCCATGCTGCCGACCTTCTTCGGCCGTGACCCGGGCGCGAACATGCAGGACCTGATGTCCAGCTTCATCGGCCTGGTCCCGCTCGGGCGGCCCGCCAGCCCTGAGGAGATCGCGGGGGTCGTGGCCTTCCTGGCCAGCGACGACGCCGGTTTCGTGACCGGCGTGACCATTCCCATCGACGGAGGACTGACCGCGAAATGACCGACACCGCGATCCTCGGCGCCCGCAGCGCGGAGCTCTACTACATCTACGCCCGCGCCGTTGACGAGGGCGACCTGGACACACTGCGCGACATTGTCACCGACGACGTCCGGATCACCCGCGGAGACAACCCTACTGAGCAGGGTGTCGAGGCGTTCCTGGATGTCTATCGCGCCCACAACGCACTGCGGATACCCGTCTGCAAGCACGTGGTGACCAACGTGCTCGCGAAGCAGGCCGGCGACCGAATCGTCACCCACGCCTGCTTCCAGGCGACCATGCTCGAGGCCGAGGCGACCCGGGTGGTCATCGGCGTGTACGACGACGTGCACGTCGAGCAGGGCGGCCGGCTCAAGCTCGCCCACAAGAAGATCCGCGTGCAGCGCGTGCTGCAACTGCCGGCGGCTGCCAGCCAGTTCACGCACGTCGGCACGTCCTGATCGACTTCGGCGCCTGGTGACGTGCCCCGTTTGGCGCCAGCTCGGAAGCCGTAGGTCTCCATCTGCTCGGACGTCAAGGGGCCGGCTGAGCCCCGAGGCGGCCATTTCAGGCGCATGATTGTCAGAGACTTTCGATTAGTGTTACCGTCCCCAGATCATCTGGCAGCGGCCTTAGCCGCTACGGTCTTCGGACCTCATGAGGAGCAGGTCGTGAGCGTTCTCTCCGCAGCCGAAAGCGCTGCACCAGCTGCCGCGGAACGTCCTCATGGTGTCGTCGTCACCGGCGCTGCCCGCGGGCTCGGCAAGGCCATCGCCGAGCGGTTCGCCGCTGCCGGCCACGCGGTAGTCGCGCTCGACGTCTCCGACGACGCGGCCTCGTTTGCCAGCAATGCCGGTGCCGGACACGACGCGATCATGGGGGATGCCGGAGACCCCGAGGCGGTCGCCCGCGCGTGCGAACGAGCGGCCGAACTCGGTGGCGGGCTCGCGACATTCGTCGTGAACGCCGGCGTGCACTCGACCGGCGCTACCACTGACTACCCGCTCGAGGAGTGGGACCGGTTGCTCGAGGTGAATCTGCGGGCGGCGTTCGTCGGAGCCAGGGTGGCGCGCGGCTACCTCGCCGACGGCTCCAGCGTCGTGATGCTCTCGTCGATCTGCGCCTCGCAGGGCTTCGCCGGTCGCGCCGCGTACGGCGCCTCGAAGGCGGGGATCAACGGGCTGGTGCGCTCGCTGGCCATGGAGTGGGGGCCGGACGGGATCCGGGTCAACGCGGTAGCCCCCGGCACCGTCCGGACCGACATGCAGCGGGCCGCCGTGGCCAGCGGTGCGGCGTCGAACGAGCAGTACCTCGGCCGTATCCCCCTCAAGCGCGTGGGGGAGCCTCACGAGATCGCGGACGCCGTCTTTTACCTCGCATCACCCCAGGCCAGCTACGTCAGCGGAGTGGTCCTCCCTGTCGACGGCGGCTGGGCAGGCGGCGGTCTGCCGGCCTCCGGCTGACTCCGCTCCGTCACTGGTTTCCCCGGCCAAGAGAAGAGGCAACAATGGTCCAGGTCGGTCTGCTCCTGAGCGACGTGCCGAAGTCGGTCAGCCCGGCGCAGCAGTTCAACGACGTTCGGCGCATCGTGGCGGCCGCTCAGGAGAACGGCTTCAAGTACATCGCGATCGGGCAGCACTTCCTGTACGGCGAGCTGCGCTGGTTGCAGCCCGTGCCGCTCCTGGCCCGGCTGGCCGCCGAGGTCGATCCCGACGTCCGGCTGGTTACGCAGATCATGATCGCGCCGCTCTACCACCCGGTGATGCTGGCCGAGGAGATCGCGACCCTGGACGTGGTCACCGAGGGTCGGCTGATCTTCGGCGCCGGCCTCGGCTACCGGCCCGAGGAGTTCGACTACCTCGATGTGCCGTACAAGCAGCGGGCCGGCCGGTTCGACGAGTCGCTGGAGCTGATGAAGAAGCTCTGGACCGAGGAGACCGTCAACCATCAGGGCAAGTACTGGACTCTGGAGGACGTGCACCCGCACCTGTTCCCGGTCCAGCAGCCGCATCCACCGATCTGGATCGGTGCGCACGCCATTCCCGGCGTGCGGCGAGCGGCGAAGTACGGCGATGCCTACGCCTGTCCGCCAGAGACCCCGAAGCACGAGGTTGCGCAGCGGTACGCCATCGTCCGGGAGGGGTTCGCAAAGCGGGGCAAGGTGTTCACCCCGCAGCCGCTGCGCCGCAACTGCCTCATCGCGGACAGCCAAGAGCAGGCCGTGGTGGAGTACGCCCGGGTCGCCCAGGGGCGCTACCTCACCTACGCGAAGAAGGGCCTGGACGTGATGGCGGGCACCGACCTGGAGAACGAGTTCGCCAAGGCCGTGTCTGGGCACGCGGTGATCGGCACCCCCGAGGACGTGGTCAACCAGTTGGTCGACCTGGTCACCACGTTGCCGGTTGACCCGCTGCTGATCCGCCCGCAGTGGCCGTCGATGGACTGCGACGAGACCATCGCCGCGATCCGCCGCTTCGGCAGAGAGGTTGTGCCGGCGATGAATGCGATCAGCCCGCGCACAGACATCTCGGAGGAGTCGTTCCGCACGCCGGAGGGTGCCGAATGAGCCAGTCGAAGCCGATGGTCTACCGGGACCTGGTGCCGACCTTTCCGGACCCGGAGACGTGGACCTTCGACCACGTGATCCGACATCACGCCGCCGAACGTCCGGACGCCGTGTGCCTCGACGTGCCGGAGGAGGACGCGACCTGGACGTACGCGCAGGCCCTGGACAGCGCCGAGCACATCGCCAGCACGCTCTACCGCAGCGGAGCGGTCCAGGGCGACCGTGTCGTCATCATGACGATGAACTCCTCGCAGATGGTTCGCACCTGGTGGGGTACGGCGGTCGGGGGGCTCGTCGAGGTGCCGATCAACACCAACTACGAGGGTGAGTTTCTCCGCCACCAACTCGACATCGCGCAGGCCCGGTATGCCGTCATCGACGATGCCTTCGCCGAGCGGTGGGTGGCGATCGCCGAGCACGTCCGGGGGATCGAGAAGTTCTGGGTCCGGGACAGCGGTGTTGGTATCCGAGACAAGGCGATCGCTCTCCTCATCGAGACCGGCTTCCGGGCGTCGGCGTGGGAGGAGCTCGAGAGCGGCGGGAAGGTCGAGTTGCCCACCCCGAAGCCGCAGGACCTTGGTGCGATCTTCTATACCTCCGGCACGACCGGTCCCTCCAAGGGGGTCGCGATGCCGTACTCCCAGCTCTACTTTTTCGCCCAGGAGGTGGTCTGCCTGACCCGGCTCACGCCGGAGGACACCTACCTGACCACCACGCCGTTGTTCCACGGCAACGCACAATTTATGGCCGTCTATCCGATGATTGTGGCCGGGGGTCGTGCCGTCGTCCGCTCAAAGTTCAGCGCCAGCCGGTGGATCGACCACGTCCGCGACTCCGGCGTCACGGTGACCAACTTTGTCGGCGTGATGATGGACTTCGCCTGGAAACAGGCGCCGCGGGAGAACGACCGTGACAACAAGCTCCGCTGCGTCTATGCCGCACCGACGGCGAGCACGATCGTGGAGCAGTTCAAGGAGCGCTACGGCATCGAGGCATTCGTGGACGCCTTCGGCCTGACCGAGACGTGCGCGCCGATCCTCGCGCCGTACGGGGTGCAGCGGCCCCCCGGCGCTGCGGGGCTGCAGGCTGCGGACTGGTTCGACATCCGGCTGGTGGATCCGGACACCGACCGCGAGGTCCCGGTTGGGGAGATCGGCGAGCTCGTGGTACGCCCGGTGCATCCGTGGACATGCAGCAACGGCTACTACAACATGCCGGAGAAGACGCTCGAGGCCTGGCGCAACCTGTGGTTCCACACCGGTGACGCGCTGCGCAAGGATGAGGACGGCTGGTACTACTTCGTCGACCGATACAAGGACGCGCTGCGCCGCCGCGGGGAGAACATCAGCTCCTACGAGGTCGAGCAGGCGCTTCTGCAGCACCCGTCGGTGACCGAGTGCGCCGTCGTCGGCGTACCGGCGGACGTGGAGGCAGGTGAGGACGAGGTGCTCGCCGTCGTGGTCGTCTCCGAGCCGGTGGACCCCCAGGAGTTGCTGTCCTGGTGCGAGGGAAAGATCCCAGCGTTTGCCATCCCGCGATTCCTGCGGATGGTGGACGCTCTGCCGAAGACGCCGTCGGAGAAAGTGCGCAAGGCCGCGCTCCGCGAGGAAGGCATCACCGTCGACACCTTCGACCGCATGACGGTTGCGAACTGAGACTCACGCAGGAGACAAGGCAGTGGACTACACCACCGACCCGGTGCACGATGATATTCGTCAGGCGGTCCGGACGTTGTGCAGGAAGTTCCCGGACGAATATTGGGCAGAAAGGGACGAGAAGCACGAGTTTCCCTGGGACTTTTACAAGGCCGTCGTCGAGGGTGGCTGGCTCGGCCTCACGATTCCCGAGGAGTACGGCGGTGGCGGGCTCGGTGTAACCGAAGCGGCCATCGTCGAGCGGGAGATCTCCGCATCGGGTGCGGGCATGGGGGGCTGCTCGGCCGTTCACATCGGCATCTTCGGTTTCGAGCCGATCCTCCATCATGGCAGCGAGGACCTAAAGGAGCGCTTCCTCCCGCTCGTGCCCACCGGTGAGCTCCAGATCTCGTTCGCGGTCACAGAACCCGACGCGGGCACCGACACCACCAACCTCTCGACCTTCGCGAAGAAGGTCGACGGTGGCTGGTCAATCTCCGGCAAGAAGGTCTGGATCTCCAACGCTCACCAGGCTGACCGGATGCTGCTCCTGGCGCGCACGACCCCGAAGGAGGAGTGTGCGAAGAAGACGGACGGCCTGACCGTCTTCTTCGCCCCCATGGACCGGGAGAAGGTCACCATTCGCCGGATCCCCAAGATGGGCCGCAACTCCGTCGACAGCAACGAACTGTTTATCGATGACCTCTTCGTCGCCGACGAGGACGTCGTCGGCGAGGTCGGTGACGGCTTCAAGGTCATCCTGACCGGTCTCAACGCCGAGCGGGTGGTCGCGGCCAACGCGATGTTGGGCCTCGGCGAGGCTGCCCTGCGCCGCGGCACGCGCTACGCCAAGGATCGGGTGGTCTTCGGTCGCCCGATTGGTCAGAACCAGGGCCTCGCGTTTCAGTTGGCTGAGGCGAAGATCCGCATCGAGGCGGCCGACGCCGTGCTGCAGAGAGCGACCTGGATGGTCGACAAGAAGGTGCCCTGCGGCGCTGAGGCCAATTACGCCAAGTGGTTGTGCGCGGAGGCGGGATTCTTCTCCGCCGACGTCGCCCTTCAAGTGCACGGCGGGTTCGGGTACAGCAAGGAGTACCACGTGGAGCGCTACTTCCGCGAGGCCCGGCTGATGCGGATCGCTCCGATAAGCCAGGAGATGGTCCTCAACTACGTCGCCGAGCATGTGCTCGGGCTGCCACGGAGCTACTGATGAAACCGTACCGCTCGATCCTCTTCGTTCCCGGCCACCGCTCAACCTGGGTCGAGAAGGCGATCGCCGCCGGCGCCGACTGCATCGTCCTCGACCTTGAGGACTCGGTGCCCGGCGGCGAGAAGGAGGCTGCTCGCGCCGTGGTTGCCGAGTCGATCTCCCGGGTCCGCAAGACCAACGATCAGGTGGGCCTGCTGGTTCGGGTCAACGCGCTCGCCACCAGGATGACCGGCGCCGACCTCGAGGCGGCCGTCGTGCCCGGCCTGGACGGGGTCTTCACGCCGAAGATCGAAGAGGCTACCGACGTGCTCCAGTACGACGCACTGCTCGACCACTTCGAGGCACGTAACGGCGTCGGTGGCCTGGAGTACATCGTGCCGATCGAGACCGTGCAGGCGATCCAGAACTGCCGTGAGGTCGCGCTCGCCTCTCCGCGGGTCGGCGCGATGATCGGCCCGAGCGCCGTGCACGCCGACGTCGCCCGGGCGGTCGGCTACGAGTGGACCCCGGAAGGGCTGGAGACGCTCTACCTGCGTAGCCGGGTGCTGCTCGCGTGCCGCGAGGCTGGCATCCACGCGCTGACCGGCCTCTGGGAGGACCTGGAAGACCTCGACGGGCTCCGCGAGTTCGCGCTGCGCGGCCGGCAACTCGGCTTCCGCGGGATGATCGCCATCCATCCCTCGCACGTGGCGACGATCAACAAGGTGTTCACACCGTCGTCGGACGACATCACGTTCTACCAGGGCATGGTCAAGGCATACGAGGCCGCCGCCGCGGAGGGCACGGGCGCCCTGCGCTACCACGGCCTGCACATCGACAGGGCGCACTACGACAAGGCGGTCGAGTGGCTCGACCAGGCGGCGCGGGTCACCGGAAACAAGTGGACAGGAGAAGGCCGATGAGGATGCGAGGCCTCTACTTCGAGGAGTTCGAGATCGGTGCGCACTACAAGCACGGCCTCACTCGGACTATCACCGAGATGGACAACGTGTTGTTCACCTCGTTGACGATGAACGTGCAGCCGCTGCACCTCGACGAGGAGTTCAGCAAGAACACGGTGCACGGCCAGCGGGTCCTCAACAGCCTCTTCACTGTGGCGCTGATCGGCGCCTTCCACGTGCCGGAGCTGACCATGGGCACCACCTTGGGCAACCTTGGCTACGACAAGATCAAGTTTCCCAACCCCGTGTTCCACGGCGACACCTTGCGCGGCGAGACCACCATCCTCGACAAGCGCGAGTCCACCAGCCGCACCGACTCGGGGATCGTCTGGTTCGAACACATCGGGTTGAACCAGCGTGACCAGGTGGTCGTCGAGATGATCCGCGTCGGCCTGATGGCGAAGCGACCCACGAACGGAGATGCATCATGACCGCCATCACCGAGACCGCACGGCACCCCATGCAGGACTGGGTCCCTTCGACCCGAACGCTGCTCGTCGGTGGCGAGATGCAGGACCCGCAGGGCGAGACCTGGGATGTGGTGAACCCGGCCACCGAGGAGGTCATCGCGACCGTTGGCGGCGCCTCCTCCGCACAGGTCGATGCCGCCGTCGCTGCGGCTCGCAAGGCTTTCCCGGCCTGGGCCGCGCTGTCTGGCGACGAGCGTTCCGCGCATATCCACCGCCTTGCGGACGTGCTCGAGAAGGCCGCCGACAAGCTGCTGCCCTCGATTGTGAACGAGGTCGGCACTCCGGTCTCCCTCGCGGCGTACCTTCAGGTCAAGATGGCCGTGGACGAACATCTGCGGTGGGCCGCGGAGGCCGCGAAGGTGGACCGGACCATCCACCTGGGTGGCTACGACAAGCCGCACCCGACGGAGAGCGACGTGGTGTACCAGCCCGTCGGCGTGGTGGCCGCGATCACCGGGTACAACTACCCCCTGAACCTGGCGATCTTCAAGTTCGGTGCCGCGCTCGCAGCCGGCTGCACCGTCGTCTTGCTCCCGTCGCCACGGACCCCGTTGACCACTTTGCTGCTCGGCGAGCTGATCCAGGAGGCCGGGCTGCCGGCCGGCGTGATGAACGTGGTGATCGGCGGTGCCGACGTTGGGCAGCAGTTGTCCTCCCACCGTGGCGTCGACCGGGTCTCCTTCACCGGCTCGGACGCCGTCGGAGCGAAGATCATGGAGCAGGCTGCGCAGAACCTCACCGGCGTCACCCTCGAACTCGGCGGCAAGTCGCCCAGCATTGTGATGCCGGATGCCGACGTCACCAAGATCGCTGTCGAGATGCACCTGCGCTGGTCCCGCAACGGAGGGCAGGGCTGCGCCGCACTGGCCCGGCTGCTCGTGCACGAGAGCAAGTACGACCAGTTCCTCGAGGCAGGTGCGGCAGCGTTTGACCAGATGGTCGTCGGCGATCCTTGGGACCCTGCCACGAATATCGGCCCGATGATCCGGCCCGATCACAAAGCTCGGGTGCTCGGCTTCATCGACGAGGCGGTGCAGGCCGGCGGTACCAAGCTGCTCGAGGTCACCAAGCCGCTCCCAAAGAAGGGGTACTTCGTCAACCCGGTGCTGCTCGGTGACCTCCCGCACGATGCCCGAGCTGTCCAGGAAGAGATCTTCGGCCCAGTCGCCGTCGTGCTGCCGTTCAAGGACACCGAGGAGGCGATCCGGCTCGCGAATGACACGGCGTACGGGCTCGCAGCCAACATCTGGTGTGATGACCCGGTGGAGGCGCGGCGCGTGGCCGAGCAGGTTCGTGCCGGCACGGTCTGGATCAACGGCGGCGGCGCGATGCGTCCGGATGCGCCGTTCGGCGGCTACGGGCGCTCTGGCCTCGGGCGGGAGCTCGGCGAGTGGGGCGTGAAGGAGTACCTCGAGGTCAAGCACATCCAGTGGAGGGTTTGATGTCCGGGCCGCTTGCGGGCGTGCAGGTGCTTGAGCTTGGCTCGATGTACGCCGCGCCGACGTGTGGGCGCATGCTCCGCGACTTCGGCGCGCAGGTAATCAAGGTCGAGGACCCGGTGTCGGGCGACTACGCCCGGCAGTGGACGCCGATGAAGAACGGTCAGTCCATGGGTTTTGCCCGGATCAACTCCGGCAAGCGCTCGGTGGCGATAGACCTGCGCACCACACAGGGCCGCGACCTGGTCCGTCGGCTGGCGGCGCAGGTCGACGTCGTCATCGAGTCGTTCCGGCCGGGCCGGATGGCGGAGTGGGGGATTGGCTACGACGTACTCTCCGCTGACAACCCCGGCCTTGTGCTCACCAGCGTCAGCGGGTTCGGGCAGACCGGCCCGTACCGTGAGCGTCCGGGCTTCGGCACAGTCGCCGAGACCGGCAGTGGTTTCGCGTACATCAATGGATGGCCTGAGACGCCCCCCACCTCTCCGCCGTTCGGCTTTGCCGACTCCATCGCCGGTATCTCTGCCGCCATGGGGACCGCGATGGCGCTGTACCGGCGCGAGCGCACGGGCCAGGGGGACCACGTGGACATCGCGCTCTACGAGCCGTTGATGTTCATCGTCGGTGACATGATCCTCAACTACACCGGCACCGGCTTCATCCAGGGGCGGGTCGGCAACGGCACCGGCTCCGCGTCGCCGCGCGGGGTGTACGAGGCCGCCGACGGCAAGTGGCTGTCGATTGCCGCGTCGAACCAGGGGATTGCCAAGCGGCTCTTCGCCGCGATGGGCCGGCCGGAGATGATCGAAGACCCGCGCTACGCGACCAACGAGGTCCGGATGCAGCACAACGACGAACTCCAGGAGATCGTCAAGAAATGGGTTGCCGGGCGGAGCCGCTCGGAGGTCCTCGAGATCCTGGAAAAGTTCGAGGTGGTGTGCTCACAGGTGAACGACGCCAGCGATATCGTGGCGGACCCGCACTACCTGGACCGGACGCTGGTGGAGCTCACCGGTTGTGAGGCGCTCGGGAAGGTGCTCATGCCGGGGCCGGTGCTGCACGTGAAGAGCTACGACGGGCCTGTGTACGACGGGGTGCCGTCGGTCGGCGAGCACACCGGTGAGGTGCTCGGTGAGCTGCTGAAGTTCGACGGTGATGCGGTGAAGGCCCTCGTCAGCGCGGGGATCATCAAGCTTGCCTGACTGTGCCGGGTGACGATTTTTCCGTGTCCGCGCCCGCTGGTCGTGCGGGTGCTCTATCGGTCCAGCCGTCATCAACTAGTGCCGCGTCTTTGAACGTTGATCGTGTAATCCATCGGTTCTGAGGAGCCGTCAGGCAGGCTGTCTCCCAGTGCATAAGGCTGCGGGAGGTGGTGCCGGGTGGGTAGACGCCCGGAGGTGTTCGTCCGGCAGGTGTCGATGGCCGAGGGGCAGCGGTTGCAGCGGATCACCCGGACCGCGAAGGATCCGGTGAAGCTGCGGCGGGCGATCGTGGTGCTGATGTCCGCCCAGGGACAGCCTTGCTCCGGACATCGCTCACCTGCTCAAGGCCAGCGAGGATTACGTGCGGGACGTGATCCAGGCGTTCAACGAGCGGGGGTTCGACGCGCTGGACCCAAAATGGAGCGGGGGCGCACCGAGACGGATCGATGAGCAGACCCGCGACTGGATCTGCGTCATCGCCCGGTGCGACCCCCGTTTCCTCGGTAAACCGTTCTCCTGCTGGTCGCTTGCCAAGCTGCGCGACTACCTGATTGAGGCCGGCTACGTGAGCACCACCAGCGTGGAGACGATCCGGCGGATCCTGCGCGAGCGTGGGGTCTCCTGGCAGGCCACCAAGACGTGGAAGGCCAGCACCGACCCCGACTTCACGACCAAGATGCGCCGGATCCTCGACCTCTACGACGACCCTCCAGCCGACGGGCGGGTGATCTGCGTCGACGAGTTCGGGCCGCTGAACCTGCAACCCCGCCCCGGCCGGGCCTGGCGCCCGCAGGGCCAGCCGGTGCGGCTGCGGGCCACCTACACCCGCGACCAGGGAGTACGGCACATGATCGCCGCCCTCGACCTGGCCACCGGAAAGCTGCACTACCGCATCCGCGACCGCAAACGCTGGCGCGAGTTCCTGTCCTTCCTCAAGACCCTGCGCCGCCGCTGGCCCGACCAGCGCCTCTACCTGATCGTGGACAACTTCTCCCCACACAAGCACCCCGAGGTCCGCGCCTGGTGCGCCGCCAACCAGGTGGAACTGGTGTTCCTACCGACCTACGCGTCCTGGCTGAACTGGATCGAGGCCGAGTTCGCCGCGGTCCGCTACTTCGCCCTCAACGGCACCGACCACCGCAGCCACGCCGAACAGGACGCCGCCATCGGCGACTACATCCGCTGGCGCAACCAACGCGCCCGACCGAAATCCGGATTCGCCACCGGATCCAAGATCCGCCACCCGGATTACCCGTTCAAGGCTGCATGACGGGCACTAGTGTCATGAGTCATTAATTCGGCCACAGTAGGTGGCGACGCTGTTGAGAATGTCGTCGGCGGTCCTGGTCCAGACAAAGGGCTTCGGGTCGGCGTTCCATGCGTCGATCCAGGCGCGGACGTCGGCTTCGAGCTCGGCGAGGCTCCGGTGGCTGGATCGGCGCAGTTTCCGGTTGGTCAGTTCGGCGAACCACCGCTCGACGAGGTTCAGCCAGGACGCCGAGGTCGGGGTGAAATGCAGGTGGAAGCGGGGATGCGCGGCCAGCCATCGCTGCACGGCCGGGGTCTTGTGGGTGGCGTAGTTGTCCAGGACCAGGTGTAGGTCCAACTCGGCGGGGGTGTTCGCGTCGATGGCCTTGAGGAAGCGCAGGAACTCCTGGTGACGGTGCTTGCGGTGGACCTGCCCGATGACCGTGCCAGTGGCGACGTCGAACGCGGCGAACAGACTCGCCACACCATGACGAACGTAGTCGTGGGTCTGTCGGGCCGGGACCGTGGGCATCATCGGCAGCATCGGCCGGGTCCGCTCCAGGGCCTGCATCTGCGACTTCTCGTCCACGCACAGCACCATCGCCTTGACCGGCGGATCCAGGTATAGGCCGACCACGTCACGGACCTTCTCCACGAACAGCGGATCCGCCGACAGCTTCCAGGTGTCCACCAGGTGCGGCTTGAGGCCGAACGCCCGCCAGATCCGCGACACCGCGGTCTGCGACAGCCCGGTGGCCTTGGCCATCGACCGTGTCGACCAGTGACTGTCCTGATTGGCCGGCTGCTGCTCCAGCGTACGAACAATGACCTCCTCGACCTGGTCGTCGCTGATCCGGCGAGGCGCCCCAGGCCGCGGCTCGTCGACCAGGCCCTCCAACCGGCGCGCCAGGAACCGGCTACGCCACTTGCCCACCATGTCCCGCGACACACCAAGCCGCTGCGCGACATGGGTATTGACCAGCCCATCGGCGGACAACAGGACGATCTTCGACCGCAACGCCAACGCCTGTGACGACTTACCCCGCCGCGCCCACCGGGTCAGACACGCACGCTCATCATCAGTCAGCTCGACAAGACCACGAGGACGACCAGCCACCCCCACAGCCTACTATCTGCAGCCGAATTAACGACTCACGATACTAGTAGTGCTTTGTTATGTCGTGTCGTCGTATGGGCGGTTGCAGGTGGGCATGCGCCGGCCATGACGGTGAGCAGTTGTTGCAGCTCACGGAGCACGGCGTAGAGGGTCAGGCCGGCGCATCCGCTTTTGGGTCGAGGCGTAGCAGGGTGCAGAAGGCTTGGGCGAGCACGGCGAGGGTGACGTGGCGGTGCCAGCCGGTGAAGCTGCGGCCTTCGAAGTGGTCGATGCCGAGACCGGTTTTGAGTTCGCGGTAGTCGTGTTCGACCCGCCAGCGTAGCTTCGCCAGCCGGACCAGGGCTTTCAGTGAGGTGCGGGTGCCTAGGTTGGACAGCCAGTACTTGACGGGCTCGGCGGCGTTGGGTGGCCATTCGGCGATCAGCCACACGTCGGGTAGGGTGCCGTCGCTGTTGCGGGGGATGTCGCGGTTGGCCGGGCGGATGCGTAGGCGTAGGAAGTGTGAGCGCATCACCGCGGTCGGGTTGGTCTTGGTGCGGCGGCTGCCCTGTCGCCAGGTCACCTGCCGTGCGGTGGCTCGGCCGGCGGCGAGGACGACGTCTTTGAAGGTGGCCGGCGGGTCGGGGTAGGCGGGCTTGGGTGGGCGTCCCCGGCCGGTGTAGGGCGGGGTGACCGGAACGGCGTCGCCGTGGTGGGCGGTGGCGGTCGGGTCGACCTGCACCGCGTAGCGCAGGCCACGTTCGGCGAGTCCGAGCCGGAACAGGGTGCAGTCCCCGTAGCCGGAGTCGGCGGCCACCGGCAGCCTCGGCAGCCCCCACTGGTCGATCATCTCGTCGAGCATGTCCAGTGCGAGGCGCCATTTCTCCCGGTGTCGCACATCGTCGCCGATACCGGCCCGGTCCCGTTTCTCGCGGACCGTCGCCGCCTTGTCCGGGTCGCTGATCGTGGTGTCGTCCCAGGATGCCGGGCAGAACAGGCGCCAGTCCGCGGCCACCGACGCAGTGTCCGTGGCCAACTGCACGCTGACCCCGATCTGGCAGTTCCCGGTCTTACCCAACGTGCCCGAGTACTGCCGGGCCACGCACGCCGAAGCAGTGCCGTCCTTCGGGAACCCCGAATCGTCGATCACATACGCAACCGGGTCGATCGCCTCGGCGGCCCACCGGGCCACGTTCCCCCGCACCGTCGCGTAGTCCCAGGTCGAGGACGTCACGAACTGCTGCAACTGCTGATGATCGACCCCGAGACGTTCCGCCATCGGCTGCATCGACTTACGCGCCCCGTCAGTGAGCAGGCCCCGCACATACAACTCGCCCTTGACCCGCTGATCCGACCGCCGAACCGCACCGTCCAACATCTGCGCGGCGAACTCGACCAGCCGCGGGCGTACCTGCTCGATCTGCTCCGGAGTCACGCCACCAGCCAACCACCATCCATAGTGGAAATCACCAACGACACGCCCGACACCTAACAAAGTACTACTAGTGCGGTGTCCACTTACGTTCACCGGGTTGCCGATGGGTGTGGTGGGTCCTCACCGTTGGGGTGAGCGACTCCCCGCCGGGTGGTGGGGGCGGGCCTCCGCGGGCCAACTGATCCTCGCGCCGTCCGGGGCGGGCGGCGGGGGCCACGTCGGGACCGGCCGGCACCGAGCAGGTGCCGGCCGGCTCGACGGTGCGTGACCACCTCAGGCAGCACAACTGCTGTGCGGGTGGCGATGGTGGCCGCCGCGACGAGGTCGCGGTGCCCGGAAATTGCGCAGTGTGGGCAGGACAGGGCCCGCCCACGCGGCTTCGGCACCCGCCGGTGACAGGTGGGGCAGGTGGAAGAGGTGCCGCGCTCGTCGACCAGCCGGACCGTGATCCCGGCCAGGGCGGCCTTGTCGGTCAGCACCTGCAAAAGCCGGCCGATCTGCCACTGCCGTAGCCGCAGGTTGTGCCGCCGCCCCGCCGGCAGGTCCAGCACGCCGCGAGGGTCGCCGACGTGCAGCACCCCGACCTGCCGCTGCTGCGCCCAGGAAACCAATGCGGTGGCGGCCTCGTGCCGGGCTTGGCGGGTCCGCCGCCGATGCCGGCGCTCGACCAGCCGGGCCCGGCGCCGGAACGTGCGCCACCGCCGCGACCCCTTCACGCCCGGCCGGGGTGCCCGGCGGGCGACGGCGCGGCGGCGGGCCTTGGTGTCGGCAAGATGCGTGCGATGCTCGGCGCGGATCGCCCGCCCGGACACCAGCAGCCCCTCACCGTCCAGGCCGGGCACCGCGAACGGGTGGATGATCCCCAGGTCCATGCTGGCTACCCGGCCGGATCCGGCTCCTCGCCCGGCGGGTAGGTGGCGATCGGGACTTCGGCGGTCACGTCGAGGAACAGACGGCCGTCCTCGCACAGCAGAGTGATCGAGCGGACCTGCTTCACCGGATACGGCAACTCCCGCGCCAACCGCACCCAACAACGACGGGCGGCCTTTGCCGGCGGGGATACGCACCCGCCACCCCGTCGATCCTGAAGGTGCCGTGATACCAGTGCACCGGCACCAACCGGCGCCGCCGACGCGGAAACCGCGCCGCCCCGTCACCGGCGTTGCGGCGTTTCGCCGCCGCGAACCACGGCGTCCCGGTCCGGACCCGCCACCGGATCCCGCCGATGATCTGCCGTTCGTCCACCGCGGCGGCCGACCCCGACCCGACTCCGCAGGCAGAACGGGCTCCTGCCCACTGAACGTCGGTGAGATCATGCCGCCTGGCTGCCGCCACCCTGGGCACGAGGTCTCCGGTCGGTCTTCGGTTTGCTTGGTCGCTAACCGATCCACCGGAGACCTCAACTTTTGTCGATCACCGCCACGCCGGGCTCACCTCACCGCCCGCAAGGCCTTACGAAACACGGACTAGACGGATGGTCTCGGACCGACAGGGGTCGGTGGCCGGCCTGCCGGCCACCGACCCCTGTCGCACGGGACCTGGCTGAATCTCGCCGTTGAGTCGGCGTCAGCCGGAGACCGGTTCTCCCTCGTAGAGGAGCTTCTCGCCGTCGGCGGTCAGCTCCACTGCCGCACCCGGAACCTGCAGGTTGCGATCCACCCACCGGAGCCCGGTGCCCAGTGCCCCGTCGAACGGTTCGCCGGCGATGGCGGCCATCGCACTCTGGATCTTGGCGGGCTCGGTCGATCCCGCTGTCTTGATGGCCTTGGCCACGAACCAGGCCGCGTCGTACGCCTCGGCCGCGAAGTTCAGCGGTGTCTCGCCATACTCGGCCTTGTACGCCTCCACGAACTTCCGGGTGGACGCGGCCTTCATGTCCGGATGGAAGTTTGTCGCCCACACGATCCCGTAACCGGCGTCACCAGCGGGATCGAGGTTGCCGGAGCCGGCACCGAGGTTGCCGACGACCGGCCCGGCGTAGCCGGCTTGACGCAGCTGCGTCATCGCCGTTGCGTTCTGCGCGCCAGCCAGCAGGACCGACACGATGTCCGGCTTGGACTTGAGTATCTGGGAGATGGGTGCCGTGAAGTCCTGCGTCGTGGCGGGTGTCTCCACCGAGGCGGTGACCTCTATGCCGAGGTCCTTGGCCATCTGCGGCAACGTCTTCTTGCCGATCTCGGCCAACGTCGGGGTCGCGCCGGTGTAGACGATCCCAATGCTCTTCGCGCCGGTGTTCTTCAGCCACTCGGTCAGCAGCGGGTAGTACTCGCTCATCAGGGGCGTCGCGCGGTACGTGTAGTCGCCGATCACCACCCCCTCGCTGCCCGCCTGGGTGAAGATGGTGGGCAGCTTCGCCTTCTCGGCCAGCGGAGCCATGACGACGGCCTCAGGGCTCGAGACGGACCCGAAGACGGTAGCGTAATTGCCTCCGGCGATCGCCTGCGACATGTGTTGGGCCGCCGTCTGCGGCTGGCTCTTGGTGTCCTTGAAGTCGATCTCCACGGTGGCTCCATCGAGGAAGCCCTGCTGGTTGATCTCCTTGATTGCCAGCTCGTAGCCCTTGTTGGCGGAGCTCCCGGCGAAGGCGATGAGCCCGGTGGTGGGGTTGATCGAGATTAGCTTGACCCGCTCGGTGAGCTTGCCGGCCTCCGCGTCTACGTCGCCTCCGCAGGCGGCGAGGGCCAGCAACATCGTGGCTGCGACTGCTGCCTGTGCTCTGAGGCGACGCGTACGTCGGGTGAACCGTGCCATACCTGGCTCCTCATCATGTTGATTATAATGATCATGAATCTTGCTCTGTGACGGACAACATAGAGAAGCCGGGGCGTGGTGTAAAGCCACTGCACGAGGCTGCGGAAAACGGATTGACCGATTCCGTTTCATCGCTACGATGTGATGAAGCGCGCGGGATGCATCCGCAGTCCAGCGAGAGGAGCAGCGATGTCTCACCTGATCGATCTGGACCCCGAGCGCGCCATGGAGGAGTTCTTCGAGCGCGGATGGACCGACGGCCTGCCCGTGGTGCCGCCCACCCCGGCGCTGGTGAGCGCGATGGTCGCCGCCGTCGACCTCGCTCCTGAGGACGTGATCGGCTCGATCCCGCGCCGCCGCCGTACGGTCACCGTCGAGCAGGCTGCGGTCAACGCGGTGATGGCTGGCTGCCATCCGTCGTACTTCCCGGTGGTCGTCGCGGCGCTCGGGGCGGCGCTCGATCCGGCCTTCAACGCGCACGCCGCGTTCACCAGCACCGGTGGCGCCGCCACCGGCGTCGTGGTTAGCGGGCCGTTCGCCGCGCAGATCGGCATGAACGCCGGCCACAACGCGCTCGGCGCCGGCAACCGGGCCAACGCGACGATCGGCCGGGCGATTCGGCTGGTGGCCCGCAACGTCTTCGGCGCCGTGACCGGGGGCTATGACGCGACGTCGATGGGCAATCCCGGCAGATTCACGCTTTGTTTCGCCGAAGAGGAGCCTGCTGCACCGTGGGTGCCGCTGCGGGTCCAGCTCGGCTACGCGCAGGTCGACACGACGGTGACGGTGATGGCGACTGAGGCTCCGCGACAGGTGGCGAACCACCTCAGCGAGGTTCCCGAGGACCTGCTGCGGACCTTCCTCGGCGCGATAACCGCGCCCTCCAACTACATCGTCGGCAAGGGTGGGCAGGGCATCGTCGTGCTGTGCCCGGAGCACGCCCAGGCGCTGCGCCAGGCCGGCTGGACTCAGTCCAGGGTCAAGCAGTTCCTGAGTGCCGAGAGCAGGGTGCGTCCGGAGCACCTCACCGGCTCAGGGGTGCCGCTCGAGCTCGGCAACCAGCATGACATGGTGCCCGGGCCCGACGGGAAGCTTCCGACGCTCATCACCGAGGCTGACGTGTTCCTGGTGACCGCGGGGGGAGCGGGTCCTGGTTGGTCGGCGTACATCCCCGCGTTCGCGCCGTCCCAGCACATCAAGGCGGTTACCCGCCGAGTCCGCCTGCCGGGCGAGGCAATGCCGGATTGCGGTCCGGACGCCTGCGAGGTCGATCTCTCTGCGTTGACCCGCCGCTCCACCGCGGGGGCCTCGTGACCGCCGCCGACACTGTGACCGACAGAACCATCGACACCCACAGCGGAGCAGTCATGGCCAGAATCTCAACCATCCGAGTGCACGTTCCCGTCGTCGAGGAGACGCCGAGCGACCCGGTGGCGCTGGCCCCGCGTGCGGACGTCGGTCCGGGCGCGCGGCTGCTGCTGGTCGACAACGGCAAGCCGAAGGCCAAGGACCTGCTGCTGCATCTGGCCGAGCAGCTGCGCGACCGGCTGCCGATCGGCAGCGTAGACGTCGAGAGCAAGCCATCGGCTGCTGCGCCCCTCGAGGAGGAGCAGGTGGCTGTCCTCGCCGGCCGGGCGGATTTCGTGGTGACCGGCCTGGGGGACTGTGGGGCCTGCAGCGCGTGCTCACTTCAGGACGCCTTGCTCTTCGAGCGGGCCGGTGTGCCGGCCACCGTGTTGATCACCGAAGTCTTCACCTCCCACGTTGCGCGGTTCGCCGCGAACCTGGGCGCGCCCGGCTATCACAGCCTGGTGGTGCCGCACCCCGTCGCCACAAAGTCCGACGAGCAGCTCCGCCAGTTCGCGTCCGCGATCGCGGACGCAGCCCGGGAGCAGGTCGCGGCGACCGCTCTGGTCAAGACCGGCTGAGCTAGCCTCCTGCCTATGGCTCACACGACGGGCGTCCGGGCCGCCTCGATGCGCAAGGATGCGGTCCGGAACAGGCTTCGGGTCTCCGAGGCGGCGCTCGAGGTGTTCGCCGAGCAGGGCGTGAACGCGAAGATCACCACGATCGCCGAACGCGCCGGGGTGGGCAGCGCGACGATCTACCGCAGTTACCCCTCGAAGTTCGACCTGCTGGCCGAGGTCGCACTCCGGTGGCTGACCGACTGGACCGGGGTGCTCGAGGATCGGGTCGGCTCGGATCAACCCGCCGAGGCCTTCAGTGAGCTGATGTTCGAGGTCTTCGAACGGCTTCGCACCGACCGCCTGGCCGCCGACCTGCTGCGGGCGGGAGCGATCAACGATGAGGTCACTACGGCTCGCATGCGCGTGGAGGCCTTGTTCACGCAGGCCCTCCATCGCGCGATCGAGGTAGGTGCGGTGAAGGAGGACGTCACCTACGCCGAGCTGTCTGTCCTGGTGCTCGGCACGGCCAGCCGGCTCAGCGAGATCGGAGTGGTTGACCCCTCGGCATGGCGACGGATCGCCGAACTGGTCCTCGCGGCAGTCAGCGTTCCCACGACCTGACGTGGATGCTCCGGCTGGCATTGGTCTGGGTTGTTCCCGTCTGATCATGCCGAACCACCCTGATCAGTACGGCCCCGCCTCCGAGCGCCGACCGACTTCGCTGCCGACCAAACGCTTGGTAGAGTCTTGCACATGGCAACCCAGCGTGTTTCCGGTGACCACGGGACGTCGGTCGAGGGGTCCCTCGGCCGAGAGGAGTTCCTGGCCTGGTTCAACGAGCTCGGCGTGATGCGTGCGCTCGGTGTCCGGTGCATCGAGCTCGGAGACGGTAGGGCGGTCAGTGTTCTCGACCCCCAGCCGCACCACCGCAACCCGAACGGCTCGATAAACGGCGGGTTCCTGCTCGCGGCTGCGGACGTGACCGCCGGTGCGGCTGTCAGCTCCACCGGACCACTGTCGCAGTCTTCGGCGACGACCGATCTCAGCATGCACTTCCTGGCCGTGGCCGTGGATGGGCCGCTCACCATCGAGGCGGTGGTGCTGCGCCGTGGGCGGCGGAACTGTGTGCCGAGCATCCGGATCAAGGACGCTGCGGGGGTCCTCTGCGCGGTGGCGACGGGTACCTGGATACTTCGAAGGCCCTGACCTCGATAGGTGTCCACCCGGCCGGGCCGGAAGGATTGCCAGCCCGTGAAACGGTCCGGTTGCCACCGCGTCGCTCAAGATCGGTCCGACCCGCGGTCGGTCGTACCGTGGCGCTCGATTCGGTGCCGGAGGGCCTACCGGTACGGCGTTGCTGGCCGAAGCTCTCGAGGTGGCCAAGCTTCCCGCGGGGTGATCAGCCTGATCCCAGCCCGCCGTGAGGGGCCGAGTGCCTCGTCTCCCAGCGAGGCCGCATTGGTGCCGATGTGAACGCTGCGTAACAATACAGATACAACGGCACGAGCCGCGCGGGCCCCCATCTTGACGTCATGATCCTGATCGCCCAGGCGCGGCTGTTTCCATGATCGAAGCGGGCTGGGTAGCCATCGCGCATCACGTCGCAAGCCACCGCCCGCCATCCGATCTGACACGCACGCGATCCACATTTGACGATAGATAGTGATCGGCAAGACGCTAGCTGCGAATTCGGGTCTGACAGACTCAGATGTCGCGGAACACGAGCAAGAGGGGTAACGCCGGTGAGGGACCAGGGGACGCACGCCCGGAAGAGCGGTGCCGGTAGCCACGCGGTGACGCCGCGCAGGTTCGACCGCTACGAACTGGTGGTCGACACCGCTGCGGCGATCTTCCAGCGCAAGGGGTACGACGCCACCAGCCTGCAGGAGATTGCCGACGAGGTCGGCATCCTCAAGGGGAGCCTCTACCACTACATCGACACCAAGGAAGACTTGCTCTACGCGATCATCCAGCGCAACCACGAGCGGATCACCATGGGGAACAGCGCCTGGCGTGAGATCAAGGGCGACCCGGTGGCGGCGATTCGATCGTTCGTCGAGGGGCACATCCGCCAGTCCCTGCAGCACCCGGTGGACAGCGAGGTCTACATCCGGGACTTCCGCGCCCTGTCCGCAGAGCGGGCCGCGCAGATCGTGAAGACCCAGGAGGCCTACGACAAGGAGTTCCGTGGGCTCGTCAGGGAGGCTATCGACGAAGGCCTTCTGCGGCCCGGCGTGCGCCCGGATTTCGCTGCCCGCGCTGTCTTCGGGATGATCAACTGGGTCGTGAACTGGTACCGGCCCGGCAGGTCGCTGACGCTGGAACGGACCGTCTCGGAGTTGGCCGACTACGCCATGGCGAGCCTCCTGGGTCCGCGGGGGTGGGCCCAGCAGGAGCCGGCGAGCTGAGCCCTCACCCGCCTGTGAAGCGACCCCTCCTACTCCTCACTATCAAACGGTTGGTTGACAAGGTGCCGTGGGGCGCTTTACGTTGGCGGGGCAGGGCCGGGGCGATCGTGCCCGGTCCCGCCGCACAGCCCGTTACGGAGGAGAGGGGTCGGGGCGCCGCGTGCGCACTCCCACACCATCATGGGAACTGAAGTCATCGATGCGCCGGATGAAGCCATCTCCGGCAAGCGGACCGAGTCCTTCGGACCGGTGCACCTCGAGCTCTCCGACGGCGTGGCCACTGTGCTTGTCGACAGTCCGCCGGTCAACGCCATGGGGCGCGCCGTGCTGGCGGGGCTGGAGGCCGCGGCTCAGCTGATTGCCGGTACCGAAGACGTCCGAGCCGTGGTCCTCACCGGTGGCGGTACGAAGGCCTTCATGGCCGGTGCCGACATCTCCGAGTTCGAGGAGCTCCGCGCAAAGCCCGACGGCATGGACCGGCATAGCGTCTGGGCCGGTGGAGTGCTCCGGGCCTGGGCCGACCTGCCACAACCGCTGATCGCGGCAGTCCAAGCCAGCGCCGTCGGCGGTGGTCTCGAGATCGCGCTGACCGCCGACCTGATCGTCTCCGAGCCGCGCGCGAAGTTCGGGCTTCCGGAGGTCCGGCTGGGGCTTCTCCCCGGCGGTGGCGGCACCCAGCGGCTGCCGCTCCGCGTCGGGACCGCCGCGGCCCGTAGGCTGATGTACCTCGCCGAGGTCGTCGACGCCGCCCGTGCTGCCGAGATGGGGCTGGTCGACTACGTGTCCGAGCCCGGATCGGTGCTCGCCGAGGCACAGCAGGTGGCGTCCCGCATCGCCGCGATGCCCCGGGTGGCCGTCCAGGCCATCAAGGCCGCGACGAAACCAGACCTCACCGCGGCTCTCGCTAACGAGCGGCAGCTGTTTCTGAAGGCTGTGGCGTCGCAGGACTTCGTCGAGGGGTTCACCGCGTTCACCGAGAAGCGCGCGCCACGATTCACCCACCGTTGAGCCCTGCCTTCACCGGCCCGCCGTCGCCGCCGTATCCACGACAAGGAGTTCCGATGCCTGGTTCTGCAGACGACGTGATGCTGGTGGGTGGCGCCCGGACGCCGTTCAGCCGTTTCGGCGGCGCACTCCGCGAGGTCCCCAGCGTCGACCTGGCGGCGTTCGCTATGCGTGCCGCCTTGGACAAGACCGGTGTCCGGCCCGAGGATGTCGACGAGGTCTACAGTGGCGTGACCATCCCGGCGGAGGAGGCTCTCGACGGGTCGATCCCCGCCCGGGTCGCGATGCTCCGGGCCGGCATCCCCGAGAACCGGCTCTCCCTGACCATCGACCGGGCTTGCTGTTCCTCGATGACCGCCACCCACCTGGGCACGCGGGCGATCCGTGGCGGCGACGCGGACGTTGTCCTCGTCGGCGGCGCGGACAACATGGGGCGGGCGGCCTTCCTGATGACCCCGAGTATCCGCTGGGGGATCCGCCGGGGCGGGCCGAGGCTGAAGGACCCGATGGCTGAGCCCGGTGCCGACATCGGTGGTAAACCGGTGGCGGTCGACGCCGGCGAGGTGGCGGCCGAGCACGGCATCACCCGTGCGGAGTCCGACATGTTCGCGCTGCGCAGCCACGAGCGGTACTTCGAGGCCAAGAAGCGCGGCTACTTCGACGACGAGGTCGTTGCCTTCTCCAGCGAGCTCGGCGAGCTCGGCGAGGACGAGGGGCCGCGGGCCGACAGCTCCCTGGAACGGCTCTCTCGGCTGCGGACGATCTTCGGCGGTCCCATCGTCACTGCGGGCAACGCTCCCGGCCAGGACGCGGGCGGCTGCTACGTGGTGCTCGCCCGCCGCCGCTGGGTGGAGGAGCGGGGCCTCGGGTCGTTGGCCGTCATCGAGGGGCTCGGCGCCGCTGCCCGGTCGCCCCGGGAGATCGCGCTGACGCCCGCCGACGCCATCGGCAAGGCGCTCGCCGCAGCGGCGTGGGCGCTCGACGACGTGGACCGGATCGAGATCAACGAGGCTTTCGCCTGTGTCCCGCTCACCTCCGCGCGCGTCCTCAGCGACGGCGACAAGGGGCGCGAGCAGGCCATCCTCGACCGGCTGAACGTCAACGGCGGTGCGGTAGCGATGGGCCACCCGCCGGGTGCGTCCGGTGCCCGCATTCTGCTGACCCTTGCCCGGGAGCTGCGCAGCTCGGGACTGGAGCGTGGGGTCGCGGCTATCTGCGGTGGGCTGGGGCAGGGCGACGCCGCAGCGCTACGCGCATGCTGACCTTGGACGCTCGTTCGCAGGCGGCTCACCTGGGAGAGCCGCTCGAGGATGACGAGCGCCAAGCGTTGGCCGAGGTGGCGTTTGCGCTCGGGGCGAGGTACGAGCGGAAGCGGTTCGCGGACGTGCAGGCGGCCCGCGACCACTGGCGCGAGGTGTGCGAGGCCGGGTTGCCGGCCGTGTCTCTTCCGCCCCAGTACGGCGGCGCGGGATCAATCTCCGACCTGCTGCTCGTGGTGGAGCGGCTCGCGGCGGGTGGCTATCCGGCTGGCAAGCTCACTATCTCCACGGCGATGGCGGGCGCAGTGCTCCTGCGCCATGGCTCGCCGGAGCAGCAGGCGAAGTGGCTCCCCGGCATCGGCGACGGTTCGATCCGGTTCTGCTTCGCGCTGACCGAGCCCGGCGCAGGTTCGAACTCCACGCGGATCATGACGACGGCCACCCGGACGGCGAGCGGCTGGCGGATCTCCGGCCAGAAGACCTACATCTCCGCCGTCGACGACTCCGACCTGATGCTCGCGGTCGTCAAGGACTCCGAGTCCGGAGGACTCAGCCTCGTCGCCATCCCTCTGCCATGCGACCGGATCCAGCTTCACCAGGTGCCGGTGATGGTGGGAGTTCCGGAGAACCAGTGGACGGTCTACTTCGACGACGTCGAAGTGCCCGAGGACGCGCTGGTGGGCGCCCCGGGCAAGGGCGGACGGGCGCTCTTCGACGGGCTCAACCCGGAGCGACTTGTTGTCGCGGCCCAGGCGGTGGGTATAGGTCGCTGGTGCCTGGCGAAGGCAGCCGAGTACGCCAAACGCCGCGTCGTGTTCGACGCACCGATCGGTGAGTACCAGGCCGTGCAGCACCCTCTCGCGGAGGCGCTGATCGAGATCGAGGCCGCCTGGGGGATGGTCGAGCGGGGGGCTGCGGCCTATGAGAGCGGCCAGGATGCCGGGCTGACCTGCAACCTGGCGAAGGTGAAGGCGTGCGACGCCGGGCTGCAGGCCGCCAACGCGGCGCTGCAGGTCTTCGGCGGCAGCGGCTTCACCGAGGAGACCTTGATGTTCGAGCGGTTCGGCTACCTGCGGCTGCTCCGCTCGGTGCCCGTCGCCCGCGAACTCGCCCTCAACCACATCGCCGTCGCCGGGCTGGGTCTGCCACGCTCCTACTGATCCGGATGTCGGCGTCCGCTGCTCCGTTCGGCCGGGCCCGACCGGCAGCGACAATGCCGACGAGGTGGGGATGTGCATGAGCATCCGGGCATGCACGACGGTCCTTCGTTGACGGTGAAACGGATGGTCCGAGCGGCGTTTCGGTCGAACCGGTGGGTGCCCGATGGTGAGATCGGCGCATCAGTTCAGTCAGGTCTTGCTCGGGGCATCCGTACCTTTGTCGGGCCAGGTGGCGACTGAGCCCCGCCCTGCGGGGGCGGGGCTCTGCCGTTCGCGGGAGGTCAGCTCTTGATGAGCGGGAGCACCTCGGCGGTGTCGTACCACGAGACGATCTTCGTGATCGAGGAGCCGTCGGTGTCAATGATGTCCACGGCATTGAAGCTTATGGTCTCGCCCTGGGGCCGCTTGCCGGTGAACCAGATCTCGACCGCGGCTACGTTGCCGTCGATGATGTAACGGGTCGGCAGGTCCTCGTGCTCCTCGAACTGGCCGACTACGGCCTTGAGCAGCTTGACCGCCTTGTCCTTGCCCTGGGTGTTGAGCGTCATCCCATGCTGGATCGTGACGTCGGGGTGGAAGACCTCGGCGAGCTGGTCCCACTTGTGGTTGTTCACGGCGTCGAAGTACTTCTCGACGAGGGCCTGCACTTGCATACGGAGGTTTCCTTCGGTCTGACGGGGTCAGGAGCGGTCGGTCGGGCGGATGAAGCCGAGCTGGGCGATGGAGCAGAGCAGCTCGCCGTCCGCGGCGTACATCTCGGCGAGTCCCAGGCCGCGGCCGTCGCGCATGCCTGGGGAGCGTTGGCTCATGAGGATCCAGTCGTCGACGCGGGGTGTCCCGTGGAACCACATGCTGTGGTCGACCGACCGGCCCTCGGCGCTTCCCGCGCCGAACCACATGGCGTGCGGACGCAGGCACGGGTCGAGCATGCACATGTCGCTGGCGTGGATTAGGAGTGCGGTGGCGAGGTGCCGGTCTTCGCCGGCCGAGCCAAGCGCCCTCAGCCAGGCAGCCGAGCGCGCCTCGCCGTGGCCCCGTTCTGCGTCGATCCGGGGCGGGCAGGTGACGTAGCGGAGGTCGAAGGGGGAGTGCTCGCCCCAGGGGGTGAAGGTGTCCTCCCGGTACGGCGCGAGTACGGCGCCGACGTTGTCCAGCCCGTCGGGACGGGGGACCGACGGCATCGGGTCCTGGTGCCGGGGCCCGACGGTGTCGATGGAGAACATCAGCTCGGCGCGGATCAGCGGCCGCTCTTCCTGCAGCACCTCCACCGAGCGCCAGTTGCTGCCCCGCCCGTCACGGACCGTCGTGACGTCGATGTCGACGGGGGCGTCGGCGCTACCGGCTTGGAGGAAGTAGGCGTGCAGGCTCCGGACCCAGAACCCGGGGCCGACCGTCGCGGCAGCGGCCGCAAAGGCCTGGGCCACCAGGATGCCGCCGTAGGGGACACCCCACTGCACGGGCCACGGCTGCCCGATGAAGGTCGCCCGCCTGCCGGGTGCCGGGCGAAGGACCTCACAGAGCTCCTCGAACGCAGCCCGGCCCGCCAAAGCCTCCGTCGTCGTGTCCATGATGTCAGCCGACCGGGATCAGCGTGCGTCGCCGTAGGCGCTGAAGCCGCGGCCGGTTTTGTACCCGTAGTGCCCGGCGTTTACGAGGGCGCGGAGCTCCTGGGTGGGGCGGAACCGGTCGCCGAAGTGGTGGGTCATCGCCTCGGACGCCTTGACGAAGGTGTCGAGGCCGCCCATGTCGGCGGTCTGGAGCGGGCCCATGGCGTGGTTGAAGGCGAGCTGGCACGCGCGGTTGACGTCATCGACGGAGGCGATGCCCTCCTCGACGATCCGCATTGCCTCGATCGCGAGGATCATGATCAGACGGGAGGTGAGGAACCCCTGGGCGTCCTTCCGGCAGACGATGGTCTCCTTGCCGAACCGCTTAGCGAGTTCCTCGATGGTCTGGAGGGTCTCGTCGCTGGTCTCGACCCCGCGCACGATCTCGATCAGCCGCATGAGCGGCGGCGGGTTGAACCAGTGGGTGCCGATGACCCGGTCGGGGCGGCCGGTGGCGCTCGCGATCTTGGAGATGGCGAACTGGGAAGTGTTCGACGCGAGGATCACCTCGGGCCGGCACACCGCGTCCAGCCTGCGGAACACGTCCTGCTTGGCCTCGATGTCTTCGACGATCGACTCGATCGCGTGGTCGGTCTCCGCGCCGGTGCTCTCGAGGTCGGTGCTGGTGGAGATGCGGGCGCGGGCCTCCTGCGCCGCGGCGTCGGTGAGCTTGCCCTTGCGAACCAGCCGCTCCAGGCTCTTCTCGATCCGGCGGACGCCGCGATCCAGGTCGGCCTGGGTGAGGTCGACGAGGGTCACCTCGAGCCCGGCCACGGCTGCGACCTGACCGATCCCGTTGCCCATCTGGCCGCCGCCACCGACCACCATCACCTTGTTGATCGTCATGGAGCTTCCCTTCGCGATCGTGCGATCTCTATTTGCGACCGGCGCGGAGCCGCGCTGGCGGAGTCGCCGGGCCCGTTGTGAGGCGGGCGTGCACAGTTTTCAACTTACCAACCGATTGGTAGACTAGCAACGTGGGAATTAGTCGTTGGGCAAGTCACTGGGCCAGGTTCGGAGCCGACCGGGCGGCGCTTCTCTTCGAAGGAGGCGACCGGAGCTGGGGGCAACTGGAGGAGGGGTGCGCCCAGCTTGCGGCCGGGCTCCTCGCCGTCGGTGTCGGCAAGGGCGACCGGGTCGGGGGGCTGATGCAGAACGCCCCCGAGCACTTCGAGCTGGTCCTCGCCTGTGCCCGGATCGGCGCGATCTTCGTCCCCCTCAACCCGCTTCTGACGTCGCGGGAGCTGTCCGCTCTGGCCGGCGATGCCGAGCTGTCCGCTGTGGTCACCGACGACAGCTTCGTCAGCGTGCTGTCCCCACTGGAGGAACAGGTGGGGGCGGAGAGGATCTTCTTCGTCGGCACACCGCCCGAGCAGGGCCGGGCGCTCGATGAGCTGCGTGGCCACGGATTGCTCCGCGACGAGGTCGACGTCCACCCGACAGACCCGCTCATGATCTGCTACACCAGCGGCACCACGGGCCGCTCGCGCGGTGCGGTGCTGACCCACGCCAACATGGACGGGGTGGCCACCAGTGCCGCGTGCGTCGACGCCCTTGGCTACAACGACCGAGCGATCGTGCCGGTGCCGCTGGCGTTCACCGGGGCCGGTGTCTCGTTCGCGATTCCGCTCCTGCGGGCCGGCGGATCGATCGTGATCCGCCAGGGGCTCGTGCCAGAGCAGCTCCTGGCCGACATCGAGCGGGAAGGTGTCACCTTCATCGGCGTGGTGCCGCTGGTCCTGGAGCGGATGGCGGCCGACCCGCAGTTCGAGAGCCGCGACCTGAGCGGGCTGCGGGTGGCGAAGGCCGGCGGCGCGCCGGTGCCCGAGCATCTGATCCGGCTCTACCAGTCGCGCGGCGTGGGGCTGGTCAACGCCTACGGCCTGACCGAGGGGTCCGGGCTCAACCTCGAGCTTCCCGCCCACGAGTCGATCCAGCGGCTCGGGTCGGTGGGCATCCCGCTGCTCGGCCAGGAGGCCAAGGTGGTCGACCCGTCGGGTCGTCCCGTCGCCCCCGGCGAGCCCGGCGAGTTGCTGCTCTCCGGCGCCTGTGTGATGCAGGGATACTGGCGCGACCCGGACGCCACCGCCGCGACCCTCCGGGACGGCTGGCTGCACACCGGCGACCTCGCCACCGTCGACGAGGACGGCTACTACCGGATCGTGGACCGGGCCAAGGACATGATCATCTCTGGCGGGATCAACGTCTACCCCGCGGAGATCGAGTCGGTGCTCGCCGGGCATCCCGACATCGTGGAAGTCGCGGTCGTCGGCGTGCCGGACGACGAGTGGGGCGAGACACCGGTGGCGTGCGTGGTGAGCAGGAACCCGAACCTGACCCTCGCGGACCTCCACCAGTTCGCCCAGGACTCGCTTGCGAAGTTCAAGCGTCCGCGGCGGTTGGAGCTTTGGCAGGACGGTTTGCCGCGTGGGATGAGCGGCAAGATTCTCAAGCGGGAGATCCGCGACGAACTGGCGTCGCGGAGGGCTGAGCCCGGAACATGGGAGACCCTCCCATGTTCCGGGGCTGCTCCTCCTGGGCTCAGCCGAGCGTTCCGGCCTGGAGCGCCTCACGAATTCGGGCCTTGACGATCTTCCCGGTCGGGTTCACCGGCAGCGGCGCATCCACGAACACGATGTCCTTGGGCACTTTGTAGTCGGCCAACGCGTCGATGCACGCGGCGCGCACCTCGGCCTCGTCTAGGCCGCTGCCGGGACGGGGCCGCACCACCGCCACGACCCGCTCGCCCCAGTGGTCGTCAGCGACGCCCACGACGGCGGCCTCAGCGACGCCGGCGACCCCGTAGATGACGTTCTCGACCTCGGCCGGGTAGACGTTGTAGCCGCCGGTGACGACCATGTCCTTCAGCCGGCCGGTCACGTAGAGGTATCCGTCCTCGTCGGCGTACCCCAGATCGCCGGTGTGGAGCCACCCGTCGACGATTGCGACCTCGTCGGGCCGGCGCCAGTAGCCCGCCATGATGGACGGGCCGGAGACGCGCAACTCGCCGATCTCGCCGGGGGTGGCCTCCCGGTCGTCGACGAACACCCGCACGTCGCTGTAGAGCAGGGACTTCCCGATCGACCCGGCCTTGCGCACCGCGTCCTCCGGCATGAGGTACGTCGAGAAGCCGCACGATTCGGTCAGCCCGTAGCCTTGGACGAACACCGAGAGGCCGCGGTCGTGGAACCGCTCGATCAGCGAGACGGGCATGGGCGCGGCCGCCGAGAGCACGCGGTTGAAGCAGCTGAGGTCGAGTTCGGCGAAGGCGGGGTGGTCGAGCAGCATCTTGTAGACCGTCGGCACACTCGCCATGTAAGTCGGGCGGTAGTCCAGGATGGCAGCAGAGATTGCCTCCGGCGTGCCCGCCTCGAGGATCCGCAAGGTGCAGCCGAGGTGGAGGAACGGGAGCACGCCAGCGAGCATCGCGCCCGAGACGCTGATCGGGAGGGAGACCAGCGGTCGGTCGTTTGCGGTGAACCCGATGTCCACCGCCAGCGAGGTCGCCACCGAGCGGATGTTGCCGTGGGTGATGACCGCGCCCTTGGGGGTCCCTGTCGTGCCTGACGTGTAGAAGATCCCTGCGGCGGAGTTGTCGTCGAACTCTTCGACGGCGAAGGCGGTCGCGGGTGCGTCCGGCCCGGGCCAGGCGGCGACCGGTGCGGTGACGCCGGCAGGGACCTCGTCGGTGAACATCGACGTGAGTCCCGCAGCCACCGTGGCGAAGCGTTCGGCGCGCGCGCCGTGGCGCGAGGTTGTCACGAGTACGACCGGCTCGCTGTCGGCCACCAGGGCCTCCATCTCGCGGTCGGAGAGGCGTGGGTTGAGTGGGACGTAGATCGCGCCGAGCCGCAGGATCCCCAACGTCGTGGGCATGAACTCCCCGTGGTTCTCGTGCAGCACCGCGACGCGGTCGCCCCGCCTGACGCCAAGCTGAGTCAGGGCGGTGGCGATCTGCCAGGTGCGCCGCTCCAGCTCCGCGTAGGTCAGCGTACGGTCCGACATGACGATGGCTGGCTTGTCGGGGAAGCGATCGGCGTGTCGGGTGATCCAGGCAGCCACCCCCGGGCGGAAGCGCAGGTCGGCGGCGGTGTGAGGCTGTCCGGTCGTCTGCGTGGTCACAGCCCGATCTCCTTTGCGAGCACGGTCAGGTCTCGTTCGTCGCGCAGCCCCATGAGCACGACGGTGTCCACCTTCGACTCCCGCCACAGCTGCAGACGCTCCTTGATCCGTCGCGGGGGCCCGATCAGCGAGGTGCCGTCGACGAGATCGTCGGGGACCGCGTCGACCGCTTCCTCGCGGCGTCCGGTCAGGAAGAGCTCCTGGATCTTCTGGGCCGCGTCGGCGTAGCCGGCTCGGCTGACCGCGTCGAAGTGGAAGTTCGCGCCCTTGGCGCCCATCCCTCCGACGTACCAGGCGAGAGGCTCCTTGGCGCGACGGAAGGCGGCTCGCAGGTCGCGGTCGACGAACGTGTTGACGGTCGCCACCACGTCGAAGCCGGGTCTCCGCCGGGCCATTGCCGCTCCGTACATCGCTTCGAACCGCTCGACGTGCAGGAAGGCGGGGATCCAGCCGTCGCCGATCTCGACGGCTAGGTCGACGTTCTTGGGTCCCTGGGCGCCGAGGTAGATCGGTACCCGGGGCCGGAGCGGCTCGGTGATCAGGCGCAGCGGCTTGCCGAGTCCCGCTCCGCCCGGGTGGGGGAGGGGGAAGAACACGCCGTCGTTCGTGAGCGGCTCCCGGTCCCAGATCCGGCGCATCACCTCGACGTACTCGCGGGTGCGGGCGAGCGGCTTGGGGAACGGTCGCCCATACCAGCCCTCGACGATCTGCGGGCCGGAGACGCCCAGCCCCAGAATGAGCCGTCCGCCGCTGAGGGCGTCGAGCGTCATCGCGGCCATGGCCGCGTTGGCGGGGGTACGCGCGTCGAGCTGGATGACCGAGGTGCCCAGCTTGATGCGTGTCGTGCGCGCGGCGTACCAGGTGAGGGGGGTGAGGGCGTCGGAGCCGTAGGCCTCGCCGACCCACACGGAGTCGAATCCGGATCGCTCGGCGGCGAGGACGACGTCCGTCGCGTCGTCGGGGTGCTTCTGCCAGTAGCCGAGACCGAGACCGAGCTTCAGGTCATGCACCATGAGGCCATGTCATCACGCCCTTCCCGCCTATAGCAACCATCCGTTTGGTTGCTATAGGCTGTGGCTCGATGCGCAGCGACGGAGGGACCGGTGATACCGATGGATATCTTCGACGCACCCGCCTACTGGGCCCGGTTCCTGCCCGGAGCGACCGCCCTCCGCGACGCCGACGGGGACCTGACGTGGTCGGAACTCGTCGTCGCGGCGCAGGACGGCGCCGCCGAACTGGCCGGGCTCGGCGTGCGCCCCGGCGATCGCGTCGGCGTGCTCATGGCGAACTCGCGGCAGTTCTGCGTCTCGGTGCTCGCCGGCCTCGCCGCCGGGGCGGTGGTTGTGCCCATCAACTTCCGGCTTCACGCCCGCGAGATCGCCGAGCAGCTCGAGGACGCAGGCGCGGCGGTCCTGCTCCACGACCAGGCCTATGCCGGGCTCGCGCAGAAGGCCGCAGCGCACGTGTCGATCCGGCTGCTTGCCCCAGGCCAGGTACGCGAGATGCCCCACGGGGAGCGGTCGCTGCGGGTGGAGCGTGACTTCTCCGACGTGGCCGTGATCCTCTACTCGTCGGGGACGACTGGTCGCCCGAAGGGCATCGCGATCACGCACGGCAGCATCTACGCGATGGCCCACGACCGCATCGTCAACGACGGTTGGTCGCGGGACACCCGCACCTACGTGCCCTACCCGCTCGCGTTCTCGGCCGGCATCCTCGCCTGCTGGATGGCGACCACGGTCGCTGGGGGAATGACGGTGGTCGACCCCGTGTTCGAGCCCGGGCTTGCCCTGCGGCGCATCGAGCAGGAGGGCATCACGGTCCTCATGGCGGTTCCCACCCTGTGGCAGGCGATCGTCGACCACCCCGACGTCGCGACCACCAAGGTCGACACGCTCTCCACGGCCTCGGCCGGCGGGGCCATGGTGACCCCTGAGCTAATGGCGCGGCTTCAGGCCCACGGGATCCAGCTCTGCCAGGGGTACGGGCTGACCGAGTGCTCCGGCGTGGCCACCGCACTGCGGCCCGAGGACATCGATCGCAAGCAGGGCTCGATCGGCCGCCCGATGATGCTCATGCAGGCGAAGGTGGTCGACCCGCTCGGTAACGAGTGCCCCCGCGGGGAGCCGGGGGAGCTGTGGCTCCGGGGCCCCGCGGTGATGGCCGGCTACTGGCGGGACGGTGCGCCCGACCCGACCACCCTCCAGGACGGATGGCTGGCCACCGGCGACATCGTCACCCAGGACGAGGACGGATTCCTGTACGTCGTCGACCGGCTCAAGGACATGATCATCACCGGCGGCATCAACGTCTTCCCGGCCGAGATCGAGAGGGCCCTCCAGGAGTTGCCCGGGGTGCGGGAGTGCGCCGTGGTGGGCGTGCCGCACGAGAAGTGGGGGGAGACGCCCTACGCCTTCGTGGTGACCGACGACCCGGGGTTGACGGCGGAGCTGCTGGAGGCCGGCCTGCGGGAGAGGCTCGCGGGGTACAAGGTGCCGAGCCGCATCGAGATCCGCCAGGAGCTCCTGCCGCGCAGCGCGAACGGCAAGATGCTCCGTCGTACCCTCCGGGCTGAGGTGGCCGAGCGGGTGGGGACCGCATGACGAGGGAGCTGGTGACCCGCTACTTCGACGCGGTGAACTCTCGGGATTGGGAGGGCCTTGCCCTGGTGCTGCACCCGGACGTTTCCGTGCGGCACATGTCTCTCCTCTCCGCCGACGGGGTCCCGCAGGTCGTGCGGCTCTACCGGGCCATCGTCGAGCAGTACCGCGAGGGACAGCACGAGGACCGCCCTACCCGCATGCTCGTTGACGGCGACGTGGTCGTCGTGGAGATCACCGCGACCGTGGTCAAGAAGGACGGCACGGCGCTCACCTTCCCGGCGGCGGACGTGATCGAGCTGCAGGACGGGCTCATCCGGTCGGTCAGGACGTTCTACGACACCGCGGAGGTGGTCCCCAGGATCAAGGACGAGAAGGTGGGGTCGTGAGGCCCACCGACTCCCACTCGTCAAGGGCGCAGGCGCTCGACCACCTGCTGGACGACAGGTACAGCTGCCGCGCCTACCTCTCCAACCCCGTGCCGGTCGAGACGATCCGGACGATGTTCACCATGGCGCAGAAGACTGCCTCGTGGTGCAACACCCAGCCGTGGCAGGTGGTCGTCACCAGCGGCGGCGCGACCGAACGGTTCGCCAGGTTCCTCACTGAGCACGCCCGCAGCCACCCGCCCCGATCGGACTTCGAGATGCCGGCGACGTACCGCGGGGTCTACGACGTCCGTCGCAGGGAGAGCGGGTTCGCGCTCTACGAGAGCCTCGGGATCGCCCGCGAGGACCGTCAGGCCCGGGCCGAGCAGGCGGCGGAGAACTTCTCCTTCTTCGGGGCGCCGCACGTCGCCGTCGTCACCACCGACCGGGACCAGGCCGTGTACGGGGCGATCGACTGCGGGGGTTATGTCGCGACCCTCCTGCTGGCGGCTCGGTCGCTCGGGATCGCCACGGTGGCCCAGGCGGCCATCGCGATGTACTCCGACGCGGTCCGCGACCACCTCGGGCTGCCCGAGGACCGGATGGTCGTCTGCGCGGTGTCCTTCGGGTACGCCGACGAGGAGCACCCGGCCAACGGGTTCCGCACCACCCGGGCCACCTTCGACGAGGCGGTCGAGCTCCGCGACTGAGCCCGGCCCAGGACGCCGGAGGCGGGTGAGGAGCACGTCTCCTCACCCGCCTCCGTGTCCGTGCGGCGCCTTGCGTTCAGGTGACCGCCACCCCCAGGTATGCCGCAGCGAGGGCCTCGTCGTCGAGGAGGTTGGCTGCGGGGCAGGTGGTGACGACCCGGCCATTGGCCAGCACGACCGCCTGCTCGCTGATCCCGAGAGCGAGATGGGCGTTCTGTTCCACGAGGAGTACGGTGACCCCGTCGGCCGCGATCTGCGCCACGACCTCGGCGATTTGCTCCTGGAGCAGCGGCGACAGCCCGAGGCTCGGCTCGTCGAGGATCAGCAGCCGCGGCGTGCGCAGGGTGGCCCTGCTGATCGCCAGCATCTGCTGCTCCCCGCCCGACAGGTAGCCCGCGCTGGTGTGCGCCTTCTTCTCCAGTACGGGGAATCGCTCGTAGACCCGCTGGACTGCCTCACCGAGCGCCGCCTTCGGCAGCCCCTGGGCACCGACCACGAGGTTGTCGTGAACGGACAGGTCGGTGAAGATGTGCCGGCCCTCGAGGACCTGCGCCACGCCGCGGCTGACCATTTCCCACGGGGGCAGCCCTTCGACGCGGTCGCCGGCGAGGGTGATCGTGCCGGAGCGCAGCGACGCGCGGTACTGCGGCAGGAGGCCGCCGACGGCGCGGAGGAGAGTGCTCTTCCCTGCCCCGTTGGCGCCCAGCACCGTTGTGATCTTGCCAGTCTCCACCGTCAGGCCCACCCCGCGAAGGGCGACTGCCCCTCCGGGATAGGCCACGGTGAGGTTGTTGACCTCGAGCACGTCCTCAGCTCCTGGTATCGGTGACCGGAGCGCTCACTTGAGCTTGACCGAGGTGGCGGCGGCGCTCTCGAACCATTCCTTGACCACGGTGATGCCGTCGCTGCCGTCGTTGCTCACGCTGCAGACGCGCGACTTTCGGAACGGTGTGCGCTCGTTGATGTCTTCGCCGTAGGTGATGTCCGGGGTCAGCCCCTTGGTCTTCACCGTGGTGTGCTGCGCTGCCTTGATCACGCCGGCCGGCGTAATGTCACCGTCCTCGATTGCCTGCTCGAAGAAGCCCTGCAGGATCATCCCGGAGATCCACCCCAGCACGATCGTGGGATTTGCCTCTGTGCCGGCCGGCAGTGCCGCCTGGAACTCCTTGTTGCCCTCGCTCTTCTGGTCCCATTCGGGGTAGGAGCAGGTGATCAGCATCTGCTTCTCCATGGTCGGGCCGACGGGGAGGCTGAGCAGCACGCGGTTGTACGCCGTGCCGGGGGAGAGCAGCTTGGCGTCGTACCCAAGGGCCGAGGCGGCGCCGGTGGCGGCGATGGTGGTGCTGGGCCCCATGCCGAGCACAATGTGGTCTACGCCCGCCTTGCGCATCGCGGTCACCTGAGCGGTCAGGTCCTGGCTGGTGGCGTCGGCGGTGGCCTCGGCCACGACCTTGGAGCCGGCGGCCTCGACGGCGGCCTCGACACCTCGCTTGACGCCCTCGCCGAGGGCATCGGTCTGGTAGATCGCGCCGATCTTCGCGTCGGGCTGCTGTTCCAACACGTAGGAGACGAGGTTGGCGGCGTCGACCTCGAAGGCGGTGCCCTGGGCGAAGGTGTTCGCCTCCGCGAAGGGGCCCTTCAGCCCGAGCAGCAGTACGTCGTCGTCGGCGGTGAAGGGCCGGATCGCGTCAGTGGTCGGGGTGCCGTAGCTGAGGACGGCGACAATGTCGTTCCGCGCACCCTGGTAGGCCTGCACCGCCCGCTGCGGGTCGTACTGCGTGTCGGCGATGACGATCTCGATCTTCCGACCGTCGATGCCACCGTTCTTGTTGAGCTGCTCGACGTAGGCGTCGAACCCGGCCTGGACCGGCTTGCCGCCAGAGGCGGCGGGCCCGGTGAGGTCGGTGATCGAGAGGATCTTGATGGTGTCGGCGGTGACGCCGTTCCCGGTCTTCAGCCCTCCGGCCGGGCCGGCGCCGTCCTGGTCGGCTGCGGCGCAGCCGGCCGCGGCAAGGGTCAAGGTCGTGAGGCCTGCGAGCAGCCACGTGCGGAGATTACGCATCGTCATGTCCTTCCTGAAGGGATGTTGCTTATGCGCAGTGCAGGGGGGCCACTATGCGTTGTGGCTCGACCGCGTTGAGCAGCGTCGGCCAAAATGACCAAGGAGCCTCGACAGGCCGCCGATCACGCCGTTCGGCGCGAGGGCCATGACCGAGACGATGATGAGGCCGTAGGCGATCACCGCCAGGGTCCCGGTGTTGAAGCTCCCGGACGTGCCGCTGGCCTGCTCGACCAGGCCGAGGCTGGTCGAGAGGTTGTTGAGCACCGTCGGCAGGGCGATGATGACCAGCGCGCCGATGACCGCCCCGCTGACGGTGCCGAGCCCACCGATGATGATCATCGCGATGTACTGGATGGAGTACTCCAGCCCGAATGTCTCGGGGTTGAGGTAGCGCAGATAACCGGCCAGCAGCGCTCCCGACAGGCCGCCGAGCGCCGCCGACATCGCGAAGGCGACGACCCGGGCGTGGTTGACGTTGACCCCGACCGCGGCCGCGGAGTTTTCGTTGTCCCGCACGGCGCGGAACGCGCGCCCCCAGCGGAGCCGATTGAGGGAGGCGACCGCCGTCCCGACCGCGATGGTGACGAGGGCGAGCAGGATGAACCACTTCATGTCCCCGGTGACCAGCCGTCCGGCGACGGCGGACGAGTCCGCGAGCGGTACGCCGAGGATCGACGGCGACTTGACGCTGCGGCCGGCTCCGCCGCCGGTCAACGATCGCAGATTCACGAACAGGTGCTTACCGACGTACGCGATTCCGATGGTTCCGACGGCGAGGTAGAGGCCGGAGAGACGCAGTGCGAGTGGGCCGATTGTCAGGCTGGCCAGCGCCGCCACGACCATCGCCGCGAGCGCCCCGGCGACGAACGGCAGGCCGTGGTCGCCGGCCACCGCGGCCGTGAAGGCGCCGAAGCCGACGAACACCGCGTGGCCCAGCGACATGATGCCGGTGGTGCCCATGGCGATGTTCAGGCCGATGGCGGCGATCGCCGCGATCAGCCCGAAGTTCGCAACCGAGAGGAGTTTGCTCTCAGCCGACGCCAGCATGGCGATGCCGAGGACAGCGGTGAGCAGGGCGGCCCACCGGGCGTGAGCGGTGCCGAGCAGGTGGAGTTGGGAGGTCGTCTCACTCCGGGCGAGACGCGGGGGCCGAGCCGTCGCGCGCGCCGTGGGGAGGTCATCGGTTGCGGTGTCAGGCACGGATCACTCGTTTCGTTCCGAAGAGACCATGAGGCCGGATGAGCAGGACCAGGACGAGGACCAGCCATGGCACGATGACGTGGAAGTTCTGTCCGATGAGGCCGGAGTACGGTGCCTCGTAGCCGGCGACGATCGTCTGCAGGACTCCGATGAAGACACCGCCGACGACGGCGCCGTTGATCGAGTCGAAGCCGCCGAGGACGGCCCCCGGGAAGGCAGCCAGTGCGATCAGCCCCATGTGCGGGTCGATGGCCCGTGGGTATCCGGCCAGGAAGACCCCGGCGATGACCGCGAGGGCTCCGGCGCTGGCCCAGACCGCAACCGTCATGCGCCTGGTGTTCACGCCCAGAGCAGCGGCCGCGACGGGATCCTGGGACATCGCCTTGATCGAGATCCCGGTCCTGCTGCGGTGGAACCAGATCGCCATCGCAGTGATGATCACGCTCGTCACCGCGATCGCGACGATGCTGGAGACGGTCAGCGCGACGCCCGCCACGGAGACAGTGCGGTCGCCCCACGGGTCGCCGATCCCGAGCTTGTCGGTCCCGAACGCCGCGGCCAGCACGGCGCGGATGAGGATCCCGATGCCCAGTGTGCCCATCAGAACCGCTTCGTGCGAGTACTGCGCCAGCCGTACGACGATCCGTTCGACCAGCACCATGAAGGCGGCTGCGACCACGATGGCGAGCAGCACCGCGGCCCAGAAGGGAAGCCCGAACTCGCCCACCCCGAAGAGGTAGACGAGGAAGGCGCCCATGGTCATCACGTCGCCCTGGGCGAAGTTGATCTGGCCCGTGGCCTTATAGATGAGGACGAAGCCGACGGCCACGAGTGCGTAGACCGAGCCGAGCGACGCTCCGCTGACAATAAGCTGGAACGGTTCTTGCACGTCAGATCTCCGTTGTCGACGGGGCGGAGTTGCCGAGGTATGCCTCGCGGACGCGCCGGTCCCGCTGGATGTCCAGCGGTCGTCCCTCGGCGATGACCTGCCCGAAGTCCAGGACGGTGATCCAGTCGGCCACCTGCATGACCATCGTCATGTCGTGCTCGACCACTAGGATCGACAGATCGCGCTCCGCCCGGATCCGGCCGAGGATTTCGGTCAGCTCGTCGGTCTCGGTCGGATTCATGCCGGCGACTGGCTCGTCCATGAGCAGCAAGGTCGGCTCGGAGGCCAGGGCACGGGCGAGCTCGACCCGCTTGCGGGTGCCGTAGGGCAGGGCACCGACGGGGGCGTTGCGGAGTTCGAAGAGGTCGAGCAGGGCGAGGATCTCGCTGACGGCCTCCCGGTGCTGCCGGTCCTCCCGGCGGGCACGACGCCACGCGAAGAGGTTCTCGACGATGGAGCTGCGCATCAGGCAGTGGCGGCCGACCAGGGTGTTCTCCAGCACCGTCGCGCCGGGGAACAGGGAGAGGTTCTGGAACATCCGCCCTATTCCTGCTGATGCGACCGCGTGCCGGCTTGCCTTCGTCAGGTCCACGTCCTGGTACCACAGTTGCCCCGAGGAGGGACGGGTGAAGGCGCTGATGCAGTTGAACATCGAGGTCTTGCCGGCGCCATTGGGGCCCACGAGCGCGACGACCTCGCTGCGCCGGACGGTGAAGCTCACGTCATGGAGGGCGGTGACCGCGCCGTAGCGCAGCCCTACCGAGTCGACGGTGAGCACGACCTCCCGAGGGTGGCTTGACTCGTCCGAGGTGGTGGCTGCGGGTGCAGCGGAAGGGATCGACATGTTCCTGCACCTTCCTCTGCGGGCGGCGGCGGTTTCCCGGCACCCGAAACTGAGGCTAATGATGTGCATGAAATCACACGCCGTCTGGCGGCGACAAGGGTTTGGTGTCGACGAATCAAACATTCGGTTGGTTGGTTCCGGACCGCGGGCCGGGGCGCCAAGCTGCGCCGCGACGGCGAGTTGATAACCAACCGTCTGGTTGACAGTGGGTCGTGGCACTCCTACCTTCCTGCGGAAGAGCGCGCCGTCGAAGGAGCCACACGTGGTCCAGGACTGGGGCAGCATCCCAGCTCTTCGAGCCGATGCAGATCGGCCCACTCACCCTGCGCAGCCGGATGCCGCCGCATGGTGCAGGTATCGGCTCGAAATTCGGGACCGAGCAGCAGCCAGCGCGGAACGTCGCCTACTGGGCGCAGGGCCGCCAGCGGGGTCGCCCTGGTCTGCCGGCGACGAGTTGTACCGGAGCCTGGCTGGGTCGGGGTGGGAGGTCACGTCCTCGGGGACGCGTACGCCCTCCGCCGCATCTCGTTCGGCACGCGTCAGGCGTACAAGCTAGCCAAGCTCAGTGAGGAGGGTCATGGAAATCTCAAGCGACGCGGTCGCCGGACCGGTCACGCAGCCCTGGACCAAGCGGATCATGCAGTTCCAGCCGAGCGCGCTTCGACCCCGCGAGGAGTGCGAGCGGCACTATGTCGACGTGCACAGCGCCTGGGCGGTGCGCGCCTTCCACGACATGGACGAGCTCGTCAGCTACCACACCAACCTGGTCCTGCGGCGGTGGGACATCGCTGGCGGGTTTCGGGCGCCCCCCGACCTGTGGCGGTTCGCGGAGATGCGCTCGCGGCCCGAGGGGTCCTTCGAGTTTCCTCCGGGGACGATGAAGATGTTGAGCCGGGATCACGAGAACTTCCTCAGCTACCTGCGCCGCTTCGACGTTGTCGAGCGGCTCTGGTTCGACCGGCGGTCGGGGCAGCTCACCTCTGCCAAGTACGTCGTGGTGCTGGACCGGCCGGCCGAGGTCGGGGAGGAGGAGGGTTGGAGTCGGGTCGAGGACGTCGCGGGCCGGCTGTCGGGGCTGCTCGAGGACGCCTACGGAGCCCGGCTGCTGCTGGAGAACCGCGTGCTGTGCGAGCGGGAGACCGTGGCAATGCGCGAGCCGGGGCAGCGACCGACGGGGCGCGTGCTCCCGGACAGCACGCGGGTGGCCTACCTCGCCGTGTACTTCGACGACGAGGTGTGGGGCGATTCCTTCTTCGCCCGCCCTGAGGTGCGCGGGGCGCTATGCCGGGCAGGGTTCGACGAGGGCAGCTTTGCCGGTTACCACGTCGTCGAGCGGGCGCCGCACGACTCCCGTTGGGTTGAGGAGCGGAAGGCGTCGCAATGACGTGCGGCCTCGGTAGGGGGTGCTCCGGATGACCGAGGCCGAGTGGGATGCGGTCGTCCCGCAGACGAAAGGACGAGCGGCGACCGCATCACCACGCGGAGCTGCCGCAGGCGTCGGGTCACGACCAGCCTTCCGGCAGACCGTCGATCCGGCGTTCGCCTCGCGCGTGATCTTCGAGCATGGCAAGGGAATGTACGACTGGCACGGGCCCGATGGACCGGCAACCGCCGACGAGGTGGTGGCCCGGATGGCCGACCAGGCGATGGCGAGCCTGCTCGGTTCCGAGGGCCGTGAACGAGAGGAAGCCTGACATGGGACCGCTGCACGACGTACGGGTGCTCGATCTGAGCCGCATGCTACCGGGGGCGGCCCTGAGCCAGCTGTTGGCCGACTTGGGCGCCGAGGTGGTCAAGGTGGAGCGGCCCTTCACCGGTGAGGAGTCTCGGGTCTTCGGCGCTCGCGTCGCGGGGACGACTGCCCCGCATGCCTTTCTGGACCGGGGGAAGCGGTCGGTTGCGGCCAACCTCAAGAGCCGGCACGGTGTGGCGTTGGTGCGCGCGCTCGCCGCCCGCAGCGACGTCGTCCTGGAGTCGTTCCGGCCCGGTGTCGCCGACCGGCTGGGTGTCGGGTACCACGATCTGCGAGCCGCGAATCCCCAGCTGGTCTACTGCTCGGTGAACGGCTACGGCACCGGTGGACCGCGGGAGCAGGAGCCCGGCCATGACCTGAACTACCTCTCCTACGCCGGGGCGGCGCACTTCGGGGGGAGCCGCGAGCACGGTCCGCAGTTGGCGGGCGTGCAGGTCGCCGACATCATTGGTGGTCTCACCGGCGGCATCGGACTGCTGGCCGCACTGCACCAGGTCCGCGCGGGCGGCCCAGGGACACGGGTCGAGGTCGCGCTTGCCGATGCGGCCCTCTGGGCCATGGGGCTGCACGTGTCGTCGTGGCTCGCCGGCGGGGACGCCGCCGGGCCCGAGTCGACGGCGGTGACTGGGGCGACGCCGTCGTACCGCGTCTATCGCTGCTCGGACGGCCGGCACCTCGCCGTGGCCGCCGTGGAACCGCAGTTCTGGACACAACTCGTTCACGCCCTGGACCGTCCCGACCTCGCCGAGCGTCAGGCAGACCCGGCTGTGATCGCTGATCTGGCCGACCTCTTCGGCTCCCGCGACCTTGCCCACTGGGTGGAGTTGCTGCGCGGCCTGGAGACGTGCGTCTCGCCCGTGCAGGACTTCGCGGAGGTCGAGAAGGACGAGCAGTTTCATGCCCGCAAGATGTTCGTGCCGGTCCCCGGCGCTCCTGGGGTGCTCCAGGTGGGGAACCCGATCAAGTTGCCGGGCTCGGTGTCCGCCCCGGCTCCTGCGGCAGCGACTGTCGGCGCGCACACACAGGCGGTCCTCGCGGAGCTCGACCTGCCGCCTGAGGTACTGGAGGCTGCGCGGTCATGGATTCCCGATGAGTCGGCTCGCGGGGTGAACCAGTGAGCGGGGTGATGGACGAGGAGTCGGTGACCGTCGAGCGCCACGGCGCGGTGACGCTGCTGACGCTGAATCGGCCCGAACGGCTGAACGCCATCTCCCACGGGTTGCTTCGCCGGCTCAACGCGATCCTCGACGACCTGCTCTATGACTACTCGCAACGGGTGGTCGTGCTCGCCGGTGCCGGCCGGGCATTCTGCGCCGGAACCGATCTTAAGGGCCAGGCCGAGGGCATGCGATGGGTCGACGGCGTAGGCGACATCCAGGCTCGCTACGCGCTGCAGGAGGCGGTTGGACGGACGGTGGTGAAGGTGCGACGCATTCCCCAGCCGGTCATCGCTGCCGTGCACGGCGTGGCGGCCGGCGGCGGGCTCTCCCTCGCCTGTGCGGCGGACCTGCGGATCGCCGAGCCTGGGGCACGGTTCAACGCCGCATTCGTCAAACTCGGTGTCTCCGGCGGCGACCTCGGCTCGTCATGGCTGCTCCCGCGGATCGTCGGCTTCGACAAGGCAGCGGAGATCCTCTACACCGGCCGTGATGTTGATGCCGCGCGTGCGCTTGAGATCGGCCTGGTCAGCACCTTGGTCGAGGAGGGCGATGCCGTCGATGTAGCCATCGCCCTGGGTGAGGAAATGTGCCGGTTGGCGCCCTTCACCACGCGGGCCACGAAGTCATTGCTCAACCTGTCCCGCGACGGCGTCTCCCTTGAGCAAATGGTCGAGTACGAGAACCGGACGCAGATCATGATGACCGCGACCGACGACTTCCGGGAGGCGACGACCGCGTTCCTGGAGCGACGTCCCGCGCAGTTTCGGGACTGGTGATCCGTTGCCCGAAGGACCGCTCATGTGCGTCGTCCGGCAGTGCCCCGCCGTCGGACGCCCACCGGACCGCGCTCGTGCGCGGTCCGGGTCGAGGGGATGAGGTCAGGGCTGTCCGCCGTCGACCGCGAGGATCGAGCCGGTGGTGTAGCTCGACAGATCACTGGCGAGGTACAGCGCCGCACCGACGATCTCCTCCGGCTCGCCGCCGCGCTTGAGCGCGAAGCCCTCGGCGCGTCGGGTGAACGCCTCGGCATCCCAGGCCTTGCTCACGTCGGTGAGGAAGGTACCGGCCATGATCGCGTTGACGCGTACCTTCGGGCCGAAGGCGTGGGCGAAGCCGACCGTCAGCGCGTTCAGCCCGGCCTTGGCTGCCGAGTAGGGGAGGATATGCGGGCGTGGGCGGACGGCTCCGGCGCTGGAGATGTTGATGATTGAACCGCCGTCGCCGTCGGCCATCCGGCTCCCGACTAGCGCCATCAGTCGGAACGGACCCTTGAGGTTGACGTCGATGACCTTGTCGAACAGGGCCTCCGAGACGTCCACGACCCGGTCGTAGAGCGGGGACATGCCGGCGTTGTTCACGAAGACGTCGATTCGGCCGAGTTGGTCGTACACCTGGTCGACGAAGCCGTCCAGCGCCTCCCAGCGGCCGACGTGCAGGCCGATGCCGACCGCCCGGCGACCGGTCTCCCGGGCGATCTCCGCCGCGAGCTCATCGCAGGAGTCGCCGTTGCGGCTGGCAATCACGACATCGGCGCCCGCGCGGGCCAATCCCCACGTCATCGCCCGGCCCAGCCCTCGGCTACCTCCGGTGACCACGGCGGTCTTTCCGGACAAATCAAACTGCGGCGGGGAGGTGGTCATTCTGCGGCTCCTGCTCTCTCTCTTGTCGGAAGTTACTTGACCGTGCGGCAATAATCTATCAGTATGGTGATCATAGTTATCATTCTCCGGTGAGCCGGACCTCAGCTCACTCGACCATCAGGGAAGGGTCCTAGGTGACGGGCTTCCAACTGACCCCAGAACAAGTCCAGCTGCGTGAACTGGCGGCCCAGGTTGCTCGCGAGGTCTACGCCCCGCACGCCGCTGAATGGGACCTGCATCGCACCGCGCTTCCCGATGCCGAGGTGAAGCGGCTGGCCGAGCTGGGCTTCCTCGGCATCGTCTTCCCCGAGGAATATGGCGGTCAAGGGGGCACCCTCTACGACGCGCTGATCGTCATAGAGGAGCTGGCGAAGGAGTGCCGCCCCGCAGCCTTCCAGGTCTTCGAGGCCAACGTCGGCCCGATTCGCGTGATCCAGTTCTTCGGCACCGAGGAGCAGAAGCAGCGGTACATCCCGGCGGTCATCCGCGGCGAGGTGACGATGGCGATTGGCATCTCCGAGCCGGACGCCGGCTCCGCGGCGACCGACATGCGCACCCGGGCCCGCCGGGTGGATGACGAGTACGTGATCACTGGCACGAAGCGGTGGATCTCCAATGGCGGGCACGCCGACCACTACCTGGTCTACTGCCGCCTGAACGAGGAGCCGGGCGCGAAGGGCATCGGCGCGATCATCGTGCCGGCCGACACACCGGGCTTCTCGACCGGTGCTCCTGAGCGACTGATGGGCTTCCGCGGCATCCCGAGTGCTGACCTGTACTTCGACGAGGTACGGGTGCCCGCCGAGAACCTCGTGATCGAGGCGGGCGGTTTCAACCGCCTCTTTGGCGTGTTCTCGATCGAGCGGCTCGGGAACGCGACGATGAGCCTGGCCATCGGGCAGGCCAGTCTGGACCGGGCGATCGCCTACGTTCAGAACCGCGAGCAGTTCGGCCGACCGCTGATCGACTTCCAGAACGTGCAGATGACACTCGCGTCGATGGCAACCCAGGTCGAGGCGGCCCGGCTGCTCATCCAGCGCGCCGCGCTCAACGCCGGCTCCGCGCTGCCGGTGCCCTACGAGGTGTCGATTGCCAAGTGCTTCGCGAACGAGATGGGCAAGCAGGTCTCCGACTGGTCGATGCAGCTGCACGGTGGCAACGGCTACAGCGAGGAGTACGGCATCGAGCGGCTGCACCGGGACGCGCACGGCTGGGCGATCGCAGGGGGAACGCCAGCCATCCAGCGGGTCAGGATCGCCTCGGAACTGACGGGTCGCAGCTTCAACCAACGGCCTCTGCAGGGAGTCGGCTGATGTCCAACTGGTTCGGGCTGAGCCAGAAGTACCTCGACCTGCAGGCCGAGGCGCGGTCACTGGCGGCTGCATGCGCGGACATTGCCGACCGCGCTGACGAGGCGGACAACTTCGACCCCGACGTGCGTGCGCGGCTCAAAGAATCCGGTCTTGCCGCTGTGCAGGTGGCGGCGGAGCACGGCGGCCGCTACGAGGCGGTCGATTCTCTCGCCGCCACCGTCGTCCGCGAGGCGCTGGCCTACGAGAGCAGCCACCTCGACTCGATGTTCGCGATGCAGGGGATCGGCAGCTACGCGGTCTCCGTCGGTGGCTCCGACGAGATCCGCAAGGAGTGGCTGCCGAAGGTCGCTGCTCTGGATGCGATCGCCGCGATCGGCCTCACCGAGCCCGACGTCGGCTCTGACCTTCGGTCGATCACAACCACCGTCGAGGAGAAGGGCGGTGAGCTGATTCTCAACGGCCACAAGTCCTTCATCACCAACGCCGGCGATGCATCCTTCTACGAAATCCTGGCCAAGGAGGGCGATGCCTACTCCTTGGTATTCGTTCCCGCGGACACGCCGGGAGTCTCGGTGGCGAAGCCGCACCAGATCATCGCGCCGCACGTGCTCGGCGACGTGATCCTGGACGACGTCCACGTGCCGGTGACCAACCGGCTCGGGGAGCCCGGTAGCGGCTTCAAGCTGATGCTTGCCACCCTCGCCACGTTCCGGGTGTCCGTCGCCGGCGCTGCGGTCGGGGTGGCTCAGGCCGCTCTCGACGAGGCGGTGCGGCACGCCAGCCAGCGGGAACAGTTCGGTATGCCATTGGCCAGGCTCGGCGGTGTGCCCGCGTCACTCGCGATCAGCTGGGTCGAGATCGAGATGGCTCGCTCGTTCACCTACCGTGCCGCCGCAGCCGCCGCGCAGGACCCACTCGGCGCGCTGGACTTGTCGTCGATGGCGAAGGTCGGTGCGACCGAAATGGCCGGCCGGGTCACCGACCGCTGCGTGCAGGTGATGGGCCGGTTCGGGCTGGTCCGCGGCAGCAAGATTGAGCGACTCTACCGTGCGGCCCGGCCGATGCGGATCTACGAAGGGTCGACCGAGGTCATCCTCGACTCACTCGCCAGGAAGCTGGTCAAGGACCGGGCCAAGGGAGCGACCAAGAAGTGATCATCGATTGCCACGCACACGTCTGGCCCGATCACATCGCCGACGCGATGCAGGAGCAGAGACCGGCCGGACTGAAGCTCATGTACGACGGCAAGCTGTCCGGGCTGCTCCGCACCATGGACGATGCAGGCATCGACAAGGCAGTGGCACTCGGAGTCGCGGTCAAGGCCTCCACGGTTGCCCGGACCAATGAGTTCATCGGCAGCGTGCCGCGTGACCGGCTGCTGCCCTTCGGCACCGTGCATCCGGAGCTGTCGGTCGAGGAGAATCTCACCCATCTGCGCGACAACGGGATCGTCGGTGTAAAGCTGCACCCCTTGTTCCAGTCCGTATCGTTGGCCGACCCGAAGGTGCACGAGATCCTGGCCGCCCTCGCCGCGGAGGGTATCCCGGTGGTGACCCACGCCGGTGCCGGCGGGGATCAGGAAGCGAGCGACCGGGGGGCACCACACCTGGTGCGCAAGGTCGCGGACACCATCCCCGACCTGACCCTGGTGGCCTGCCACTACGGTGGCTACCACCGGCTCGAGGAGGCGCAGGAGCACGTGGTCGGCACGCGCGTGGTCATCGAGAGCTCGTGGCCGCCGAGCATGGCCGAACTCGAGCCGGAGCGGATCCGCGACCTGATTCGCACCCACGGGGCCGACAGGGTGGTGTTCGGCTCGGACTGGCCGATGGCGAACCCCGGGGCGGAAATCGCCGCGATCCGCAACCTCGGCCTCACCAGAAGCGAGGAGGACGCGATCCTCGGCGGCAACCTGGCCAGGATCCTTGGCCTCGCGGGCAGCGGGGCGTGAACGGGACCGTCCGGCTCGGCGCCGCGACGGCGTTCTGGGGCGACTGTCCGGCCCGCGATCGAGATGGTCGAGCGCGGCGACATCGACCACCTCTGCGATGTTCGCCGGCACCAGCCCCACGGCAACGGCGCTCCGCCGGAGCACGATCGGTCTGCTCGCGGACGCCGGCCAGTCGCCGCAGGCCACGCAGTGCGTGAACCTCAGGTTCTTCCTCGGGAGCGGCTGGCCGAGGGTGCCTCGGCCTTCCTCGACACACGACCGCCGGCCCAACAGGGCGACGGGGACAGGAGCGAGCATGGCTGAGGCGTTCATCGTCGGAGCGGTCCGTACACCGGTTGGCAAGCGCGGCGGCGGCTTGTCAGCCGTGCACCCGGCCGACCTGGGCGCACACGTTCTCAGGGGCCTGGTCGTGCGGACCGGGGTCGATCCCGCGCGCATCGACGACGTGCTGTGGGGGTGCGTCGGTCAGGTCGGCCCGCAGGCCTCGAACATCGGGCGGGTCACGGCGCTGTCTGCTGGACTGCCCGAGTCGGTGCCGGGCACAACCCTGGACCGACAGTGCGGATCGTCGCAACAGGCCCTGCACTTCGCGGCGCAGGCGGTGATGTCGGGAACCCAAGACCTCGTCGTCGCAGGCGGCGTCGAGGTGATGAGCCAGGTGCCCATCGCATCGCCGACCACGATCGGCTTGGCGGCGGGCATGGCGCACCCGCGCGGCGGGAAGGGCTGGGCGGAGCGCTACGGCGACCAGGAGATCTCCCAATTCCGCGGTGCGGAACTGATCGCCGAGAAGTGGGGGCTCACCCGCGAGGCGATGGAGGCGTACGCGGTTGAGAGCCACCGCCGGGCACTCGAGGCCATCGCGCAGGGGCTCTTCGACGACGAAATCCTGCCGTTCGGTGATGTGACCCGTGACGAGGGCCCACGACCGGGGACGACGCCCGAAAAGCTCGCCACGCTACAACTGCTGCGGAAGGACGGCCGGCTCACAGCGGCGCTGGCCAGCCAGATCTCCGACGGTGCCGCCGCGCTGCTCGTCGCCTCCGAGCGCGCGGTGCGGGAGCAGGGCCTCACCCCGTTGGCCCGAGTGCACACGATGACCGTCGTCGGCTCAGACCCAGTCGCCATGCTCACCGGCCCGATTCCAGCGACGGAGAGACTTCTGGAACGCGCGGGTGTCGCGCTGTCGGACATCGGTACGTTCGAGGTCAACGAGGCCTTCGCGAGCGTGCCGATGGCGTGGTTACGGGAGACCGGTGCGGACCCGGCGCGCACCAACCCGCAAGGCGGCGCTATCGCCTTGGGCCACCCGCTCGGCGGCACCGGTGCCCGGCTGCTCACCACGCTGCTGCATCGGATGCGGCGGGAGAACCTGCGCTACGGCATGCAGACCATGTGCGAGGGTGGAGGGATGGCGAACGCCACACTGCTCGAGCTGATCTGAGGTGACAGCCGATCGCGGCGTGGACACCGGACCGCTGGTAGCGTGTCGTGCGCTCGCCGCGGTGCTCGACGGCGGCCGGGGCGGGCAGACCGTGCTCGGGATGTCTGCCGAGGGCGGGTCACCTCGGCGCAGTTGTGGTGTCGCCGTCGCGGACAGCCCACCGATGGTGCCGTGCTCCGAAGGCGCGTGACACCAGACCACTCGCACTGGCCGACGTTGCGGAGGCGCAGCGACTGGTCGCGTCGATCCGGTCGACAACGACGCCGACTCCGGGCAACGCCTGCTCCATAGTGGCAGCAGGCGACCCGCGTCGTCTGAATCTGGCGGAGTGCCAGGAGGTTGCGATCTGAGCCCGGGGCCGAGGCCGCGAGTCCTGCGGTCACTTCGCGGTGATGCCGCCGTCCACGGGGATGGTCACGCCGGTGACGTACGAGGACAGGTCGCTGGCCAGGAACAGCGCGACCTTGGCGATCTCGCTCGGGTCGGCTGCCCGTCCCATCGGAATGGTCGCGAAAAACGCCTGCTTGCGCTTTTCGATCTCCTCCGGGTCGTCGATACGGAAGAAGGCGGGCAGACCGGGGGTCTCCACCGAACCCGGCGCGATCGCGTTCACCCGGATGCCCTCGGTCGCGAAGGCGAGCGCCATCGACCGGACCAGCGCGATGAGGCCTCCCTTGGTGAAGGAGTACATCGGACTGTACGGCGAGCCGATCAGGCCCGAGGTGGAGCTGGTGAAGATCACCGACGCGTTTCCGGCGGCCTTGAGCGCGTCGGTCAGATACCCGCTGAGGAAGAACGACGCCCGGGCGTTGATTTCCAGGCCGGTGTTCCATTCCTCTACGGTCAGGTCGAGACCGGCCGCGCCCGGGATGCCGACGTTGTTGTAGAGCACGTGCAGCGCACCGTGCTCGGCGGTCACCTGCTCGGCGAGTGCCTTGAGCGCCCCGAGGTCGCGGACGTCGACGACCGATGAGGTGGCGCTGCCGCCCTCGGCCTCGATGGCCGTGACCGTCTCCTTGGCGGCCGCCGCGTTCAGATCGACGACGATGACGTGGGCGCCCTCGCGGGCGAACAGCTCGGCTGCCGCGCGGCCCATGCCGGAGGCGCCAGCGGTGATCAGCGCGACCTTGTCCTTGAGAAGCATGATGTCTCCGTTTCGGTATCGGTTCGACTTCAGGCGGTGACGAGCTGTTTGGCGAGCGCCCAGGCCTGCCGGGTGGCGAACACCAGGCGTCGCGGAGCGTAGGCGTCGCCCAGGATGTGCACTTGCGGCAGGTGGGCGTGCAGGTCGTCGTACAGCGTGGGATCGGAGACGCTGCCGCAGGCGAGCACGACCGAGTCGAACGGGCCGTACGTGCGGCTCTTCCATGAGTACACGTGACGGCACTCGACCGTGTGCCGGTCGATACGCACGACCTCCTCGTTGAAGTGGAAGCGCACGTTGTTGTCGTCCAACCGGCCCAGGATGCCGCCGATGATGTAGCGACCCATCAGCGGCGCCGCCTGTGCGGTGGCGTAGATGACCGTCACCTCGTGGCCGTTGCTGGCCAGGTAGTCGGCGACCGAGAGGGGAGCGACATGGTCGTCCTGTGCCACAACCAGCACCCGGTGGCCGGGAGTCGCCCGTCCAGCGAGCACGTCGCGGATGTCATGGACGTGGTCGGCCTCGACGCCGTGGATCGCCGGGGTGCGGGGTCCGGCGCCGGTGGCGACCGCCACCACGTCGGCACCCGCGGCGGGAACGTCGTCGGCGGTTGCGCGCTTGCCGAGCGTGACCTTGACACCGAGGCCTTCGAGGCGGCGGCGCTGCCAGGCGAGGTACTCGCCGTACATCTCGTGCCGGGGTGCCATCGGCGCGTAGCGCAGTTGGCCGCCGAGCTCGTCCTCGGCCTCCCAGAGCTCCACGTCGAGGCCGGCCTCGCTGGTCAGTGCGGCGAGCTCCATACCGGCCGGGCCACCGCCGACGACCAGCAGCCGGCGGTTTGTGCTCGGCCGCGGCCACGGCCCCTCCACCTCGTGGCTGGTCCCCGGGTTCACCGCGCAGCCGAACGGCAGGCCCTCCACGTAACGGCGGCTGATGCACTCGTTGCCGCCCACGCACGGCCGGATCTCGGCGAGGCGGCCCTCGCGTGCCTTGAGCAGCACCTTGCCGTCGGCGATATGCGCCCGCGCCATGCCAACGATGTCGGCGCTGCCGGTGCTGAGCACCCGCTCGGCGATCTCCGGTCCGTTGATGCGGCCGGTGTGCACGACGGGAAGCGAGATACCCTTCTTCAGCTCGGCGGCGAGCCCGGCGAACTGGGCTGGGTCGTAGTATGTCGGCTGGATGTAGCTCGGGTTGCCCCACGGACTGCCCACCACGCCGTGCACGTAGTCGATCAGCCCCGTGGACTCGAAGTACTGCGCGAGTTCGACGCCGCCCGCGACGTCGTACCCGCCGGGGACCTCCTCGCGGATGTTGAGTCGGATGCCGAGTGTCATGCTCGTGCCGATCACCTCGCGGATCGCCTGCATCGTTTCCACCGCGAATCGGCATCGGTTTTCCAGGGAGCCGCCGTAACGGTCGGTGCGGTGGTTGGTGAGCGGGGACAGAAACCACTCGTGTAGATCGTCGTGGTTGAGGTGCAGTTCGATCCCGTCGGCGCGCCCCTGCATGGACAGCCGGGCGGACTCGGCGTACTCCCTGACGAACGCGTCGATGTCGTCTTGGTTCATCACGTGCGGCATCAGGTTGATCGTCGGCGCGCTCATCACATGGGAGGCGCCGTGTGGCATCCCGCCCTGGTGCACCATCTGCACCGACACGGTGGCACCGTGTGCATGGAGCGTGTCGGAGAACTGCTGTACGCGTTCGACGAAGAACGGTAGCCGGAAGAATCCCAGCGTGGCCGCCCCGACCCCGGTTGGCTCGAAGCCGGGGATGAGGTGGTTTTTGACGTGGGTGGACAGACTCGCCACCCAGGCGACCCCGTCGTTGCGGACCCGCTGTTCGAAGTAGGCGATGTTGCGGGCGGCTTCCTCGTCGGTGCCGTAGATGTTGCCGATCGCCGAGGCGTGCGGGGGCAGCATGACGCGGTTGCGCAGTTGCATCGTCCCCACGGTGATCGGCGCAAACAGGTGGGGAAACCCGTGGACGGCGTTACTCCCTGAAGCGTCGGTGGTCTGGGTCATCGGCAAGCTCCCAGGGACTCGGCGTGGCTGACATCGCTATTTCTAACATGTCTATGCGTATGATTACTAGGGAAAACTTGCCGCAAGGGCATCCTCGGGTCGCGAGTGGCGGCACCTCTCGGCGTCCTGGGGTCGGCTGAGCAGCCGTCGAGCAAGAAGGATGTGCGCGACCTGGTCCGCTACGCCAGCCCAGACCAGGCACGACGAGCACGCCGGGGAACTCGACCATTAGCACCTTCCGCGATATCACCGGCGGTGCCCCAGTACGGGTGGCGGACCTGTTCGCGGGGTTTCGATGAGTGGCAGGTCCAGCGGCGGCTAAGGAACCGCGTCCGTGTCGACCGCTACGTCGTAGAGCGGCCGCACGGGTCACCGTTCGTGACACCGATGAAGATGGCTTCGCTGGCGGGGCCGTTACTAGATCCTTGGGTTCGAGAATCTGAACAACTGAGTCAGGTTTTCAGGCTGCGGGCCTGAGGCGTGCTCGGGCGATGTAGTCGTCGACGTGGTGGTCGATGGTGGCCAGGGCTTGGCGCAGGGCGGGTCGGGCTTGGGGCTGGTCGGCGGCGAGGAGTGGGCGTAGGAGGCGGTCGTTGAGTTTGGTGTAGAAGATCGCGAGGCGTTGGCCGTCGGGGGTCAGGACGTAGGTGTGGGTGTGTTCGATGCGTCGGATCAGGCCGTTGAACCGCAGGCGTCGTAGGTCGTAGGTCATCTGGCTGGTGGTGTAGCCGGTGCCGAGCAGCCGGGCGGTCAAGGCGCGAAGGCTCTTGTTGGTGACGCCGGTGACGGCGAACAGGCTCAGGCATAGGGCGCCGGTCAGGGCCATGACCCGAGGGTCGGCGAAGCGTAGCGCTGGGGCCCTCCTGCCATCCTCGGTGAGGGTGGGCTGTGCGACCCGTTCGATGACTGGGCTCGCAAGGACGCAGCTCTGACCGGCACGGATAGTGTCCAGCAGCCGGCGGTTGGCGTCACGGGCTTTGGCGACGACTTCATCGAGGTGTTCCAGGCGGCGCAGCACGCCGATGTCGTAGGTGTCGTTGATGACGGTTTCGATGCGTAGGGCTCGCCGGTCTTTGAGGTAGTACTTGACCCGGCTGTGGCGGTAGAAGGCGTTGACCACGACGCCGTCGTTGTCACGGTCGATCGCGGTGCGGAACACGCCTTTGGTGGTGGAGCGGACCTGCCGGTTGAAGATGATCTCCATGTTGTCGGGGCGGCCGATGTCGAGGTTGTCCGCGGCGAGGGCTTCGAAGAAGGCCCGGGCATGGCGGGGCGCGGTGAACACGATGGTCTTGGCGACCTCGATCTGGCGCATGGAGATGTCCCACCAGTAGCCGGCGGCCCGATCGGCGGGGGTGAACGGCAGCGGCAGCCGTGCCCACCAGCGCTCGGCGAACACGGTGACGGTGCCGGGTCCGAGCCGGTCACAGATGTCCTGCAGCCCGGTGGGGTCGTCGCAGGCGGCGAAGCCGTTGGACAGCTCACGGAAGCTGATGCCCGCCTTGGTGGCTTGGCGTTTGGCCCACTCGTGCCCGTTGAACCAGATCTTTCCCGGGTAGGGGAAGTAGGCGCAGATCTTGATGAACGCCGGCCCGACGTCGACGTCCCACAGGTAGAAGTAGTAGCAGGTGACCCGCCGGTCAACGCGCTGGTATGAGAACCACACGGCCCCGGTGCCGGTGGCGGACTTCGATCCGGTGAACACGCGCTGGTACTCCTGCGCCACACCGATCGCGACGACCTGAGACCGGCCACTAGCCGCGGCTTCACGCATCAACGGCATCACCTGATCGATCTTGCGCTCCGGCCACGGGCTGTCCGCCAGCACACCCGGGCGGGTCTTCTCCTTCCTGCCGGTGAAGCTGATGACCGGGATGTCGTTGGCCTCGGCGAACGACAGCACCGCCCGGCGGAAAGCCTGCCCACGCCGTTCCAACAGCGCAGGAGACGGCACCGGCATGCCCTCGTGCTGGGTGAGGAAGCTGACCACCTGCCCACCCACGACCAGGTTCGGCACGGACATGGTCAGATAAATCCGGTCCAGGCAGTCGATCTCCAACAGCTTCTGCCCATCGAGCACGTCATTGACCGTGACCGCATTCGTTCTCGCCAGACGTGAGGCCATGACCAACCTCCGCATCCACGCCTACGAATGCCAGAATGAACCCGCCGGCACCGGTCCGACCAGCCCAGCCACCCACCTCGGCGGTCCGAGGCGGAGCCTCACTGGTGCCGCATCAGGGAACGTTTGCCTCGTGACGACGCGCCGTGCGGGTGCTGGTCCGGGCGATGCGGTGTCGCCAGGCTGTCCGGGTGGCAGAACGGGTACGTGTACGCGAGGTCGATGACGACGAGGGGCAGCGGCTGCGGCGGATCATTCGTAGAGGCACTGGTTCGGTGGTGACCTGGCGGCGAGCGCAGATGGTGTTGCTGTCCGCGCAGGGCATGTCGGTGGGGAAGATCGCGGAGGTGACGTTCACCAGCGCGGATCGGGTCCGGGACGTGATCCACAATTTCAACGCCGACGGCTTCGACTCGCTCTACCCGAAGTACAAGGGCGGCCGGCCGAGGACGTTCACGCTGCCGGAGCGGCGTGAGATCAAGAAGATCACCAAGTCCAAGCCGGCCGAGCATGGGCTGCCGTTCTCGACCTGGAGCCTGGCCAAGCTGGCCGACTTCCTGGTCGCTGAGGGGGTGGTCGACGACATCAGCCACGAGGGCCTGCGGGTCCTGCTCCGCGAGGAGGGCGTGTCGTTTCAACGGGTGAAGACCTGGAAGATCTCCCGCGACCCGGACTACGCCGCCAAGAAGGCCCGGGTCGAGCACCTCTGCGCGATCGCTGACGGTGAGGTCGTACCCGAGGACGGCGAGCCCGAGGTCGTGTTCTGCCTGGACGAGTTCGGTCCCTTGAATCTCCAACCTCATCCAGGGCGGCAGTGGGCCGAGCGCGGTGGACGGCACAAGGACCCTGACCGTGAGCCCAGGCCCCGCCGGCGGGCGACCTACACCCGCCCGAACGGGATCAGGCACCTGTTCGCCGCCTACGACCTGGGCAAGGACCAGCTCTACGGCCACATCAAGCCGACGAAGACCCGCACCCGGTTCCTGGAGTTCTGCCGCTACCTGCGCAGCCTGCACCCGCCGCAGATCCGGATCGCGATCGTGCTCGACAACTACTCCCCGCACCTGAGCACGAAGAAGGACACCCGGGTCGGTGACTGGGCCGCGGCCAACAACGTCGAGTTCGCCTACACGCCGACCAACAGTTCCTGGCTCAACCGCATCGAGGCCCAGTTCACCGCCCTGCGCTACTTCACCCTCGACGGCACCGACCACGCCAGCCACCGGCAGCAGGGCAGCATGATCCGCCGCTACATCATCTGGCGGAACAAGAACGCCGCCGATGAACGCCTACGCGAGGTAGTCAACAGGGCGAACGTTGCCTGATGCGGATCTAGCCACCAGACCGAACGCCGAACGTGGCTGGCCCGCTACGCGGGCCAGCCACGTCATGATCATGCGACGTCGGCAGCCAGCATCCATGTCAATTCGACAGTCAGCACAACTGTGGCTCCCGTCATTCCGCCGGAAAGGTCGACGCGGACGGCAGGGCCGGCACCGGCCGACGGCTGCTCGGCTGGACCAGGACGGGGCACTGGATGCTCGACCCGGGACCGAGCTTTGACCGAGTCCGGGGCGCGAGGCTGGTGCTGGTCGAACACGTACACCCGCACTCCCTGGGGAAACGTCAGATGCTGACCGCTTCATCGATCTTGGCCGGGGGCATCGGGCCCGCTTTCACCCGACGCCCGGGCAGCCACCAGTTGGCCTCGCCGAACAACTCCATCAACGCGGGTACGAGGACCATTCGGATGATGGTGGCGTCGACGATCACGGCGACAGCCATGCCCAGGCCGACCTGCTTGACCGACACGTCGGGGCCCAGCAGGCCGGTCGTGAAGACGGCGACCATGATGGCGGCCGCAGCCGTGATGACCTTGGCGGTCCGAGCCAGCCCACGAGTGACGGCCAGGCGGGTGTCACCGGCGCGCTCGTACTCCTCGCGGATCCGCGAGATCAGGAAGACCTCGTAATCCATCGACAGGCCGAACAGAAGCGGGAACATGATCATCGGCACCCAGGTCGTTATCGGCATCTCGGTGGGGAAACCGAGGGCCGAGCCGAGCCACCCCCACTGCACAATCGCGACCAGCACGCCGAGGGAGGCACCGATCGACAGCAGGTTCATGATGGCGGCCTGGAGCGCGATCGTGACCGATCGGACCAGCACGACCAACAGTAGCAGGGACAGCACGAGGACCACCGCAATCATCAGCGGCAGGCGTGCGCTGGTCTCTTCGGCGAGGTCGATCGTGGCGGCGTTCGGGCCACCGAGGTACACCTCTTCGCCACCAGATGCCCGGAGCAGCACGTCGTCGCGGAGCTCGTGCACCAGGTCTGTGGTCGCCTCGTCCTGGTAACCGGTTCTGGGGAAGGCCATGAAGATGGCTGCCTGTCCATCTTCGCTGACCTGGGACGGAGTCACGAAGGCGACGCCCTCGGTACTCCGCACCGCCGCGATGACCGGGTTCAGATCGGCGTCGCTGGAGTCGACCGCGGTGGCGAAGATCAGCGGAGCACCGTACCCGGGGCCGAAGCCCTCGGAAAGGATCTCGTACGAGGTGTAGCTGCTCCTGTCCCGGGGCTGGACGCTGGCGTCGGGCAGGCTCAGCCGCATCGACAACAACGGGGCGGCCAGCACCAGCAGGACCGCGGTGGCCAGGATCGCGGCGGTCAGCGGCCTGCGCTGGACCACGCCCGCCCAGCGCTCAGCCGGGGTGCGGCGCTCCTGCTTCGGGGCACCCGCGTCTCCCCGCCCGCGAGACGTACGGCGGGGCAGGCGTAACCCATGAATCTTGAGGCCGACGAAGCCCAGGAACGCCGGCAACAGGGTGACCGCAGCGATCATCGTCACCAGCACGGTCGCCGACGCGCCGATGGCCACGCCGTTCATCATCTTTTGCCCCATGGCGATCAGGCCCAGAAGCGCGATCACCACGGTCGTGCCGGCGAAGAGCACCGCGTGACCCGCGGTGGTGATGGCCTTGACCGTCGCCGCCTCGGGTTCTTCACCCTCCAGCAGGCTGTCCTTGTAGCGAGTCAGAATGAACAGCGCGTAGTCGATGCCAACACCGAGCCCGATCAACACGGCGATGAGCACCGTGAAATCCGGCGAGGGGACCAGGTGCCCCACGAGCATCGTCAGGGCGACACCACCGAGAACAGCCAGCAGCGCGGTGACGATCGGCAGGCTCATGGCCACCAGCGACCCGAAAGTGATGAACAGGATCACCGCAGCCGTCACGACACCCACGGCCTCGGCCGGACCCTGCGGGGGCGTCTCCGCTTTCTCCGCCATCTGTCCGCCCAGCCCCAGCGTCACGCCGTCGCCGGAGGCGTCCTTGACGGTGTCCACCAGAGGCTTGACCTCGGTCCGCTCGATGTCCACGTCGGTCAGCGGGATGGTCGTACGGGCGATGCGACGATCCTGCGTCACCAGGTTCGGGTCCTCGTACGGCGATGTCACCGGCCCGTGACGGGTGAGGCGGCCAGGTCGGCGAGGACCCTCTCGATCTTCTGCCGGGCCGCCGGCTCGTCGATCCCGTTGTCCGCCCTGATCGCCAGAGTGAGCGTGTCTCCCTGCTGCTCGGGGAAGTGCTTCTCGATGAGCGCCTGCGCCTTCGCGGAAGGTGAGTCACCACGGGCGTACGAGTTGTCCGAAGGGGCACCGTATGTGAAGCCGACGAACGCCAGCGCGATGACGCTGACGATCCAGGTCAGGAGTACCAGCCGACGACGCCGGTAACAGAACCGCGCCAGTCCCGCCAAAGTTCCGTCCGTACGTGAAGTCTCGGTAGGCACCATCTTCTCCTCAAGCCAGTAAGCGCTCCGCTCGATGCTCGTGTGCCGGCCGTCCTGTGTCGACGTACAGATGAAGTAGCCTTGCGGATCCCGCTACCACGGATGGAGTACTCCGTCCGCAGTACAGGTTCTCGGTGTGTGCCCATCACTAATCCGGCCCGTCAGCGCGATTGACGCGGGCCGAACGCCCCCGGCACGGACTCGTAGGAGGCCCTTGTACCTGATCTCCGGAGCGCACTCAGCCTCGTGGCTGGCGTCGGTCTGCTGCGCATTCCGGACTGGCTCTCCCGCCTGAATCCCAACAGCGCGCGGCAAGGTCAAATTTGCCGGCACCGTTTGGCACCCGGCGCGGCGCCTGCCGTCGAGGTTGGAAAACAAGATGAGTGCGCGTATCCGGTCGTCGCTGCCCCAACTGCCGGCTCTGGCCTTGCTGACCGCCAGGCACCTATCTGGGCAGAGCTGTTGGGATGCCCACCCGGCGAGTCTGCGGTCGCCGCACCAGCCCTGACCGTTGCGGCGCCTACCAGACGCGCTCGTCGCGCCGGTTACAGCTCGCCGTTGATGACGACCACTGGTCCTTGTCGGTGGCCCACAGTCCGCCTCGATCCGCTCGGTGGTTCTGCCGGGCTGCTGGTCAGCGGCCGGGCGGAGACCCGAGGCGGGTACCGAGGGCTGCCGCGGCGTTGACCGTGGCTGCCTGCCGGGCCAGCCGGGCATCGCGTCCGCCGAGGAAGGCTGCTGGGTCGTCGATCCCCATCGGGTATGGCCAGTCGCTGCCGAGTAGTAGTCGATCCGGACCGAACACCTCGGCCGCGAGGGCCGTCAGCGCGGGCTGGTGGCTTAGGCAGTCGGTCCACATCCGCCGTACCGCCTGGGCGGGTGGGAGTGAGAGAGGAAGCAGTCCCGGTCGGTCGGTTGCCACCCCGCGCTCCCAGCGGCCGACCATGGCCGGGACGGCGCCGCCGCAATGCACCAGTACCAGGCGCAGTCCGGGGTACCGGGCCACTACGTCACCGAAGACCAGTTGTGCCACGGCGACGGCCGTCTCCACCGGGTTGCCGACCAGGTTGCTGAGGTAGAACTGGTCCAGCCGGGGATCCGGGGACGCGGAGGGGTGCAGCAGTACGGCACGTTCGTCGGCGTGCAGGGCCTGGAACAAGGGCTCGAAGGCCGGCTCGGCCAGTGAGGGGATCCGCCCGCCGGCGCCGACCGTCACGCCCCACCACCGGTCGTCGGTGCGGATCCGCCGGTACTCGGCAAGCGCCGCCGACGGCTCGTGCAACGGCAGGAACGCCAGCGGCCACAGCCGGGGCTGGTCGGCGACCCGGGCCAGCAGTCCGTCGTTGACCGCCACCGCCCACCGCGCGTTCTGGGCGGGGGTGAGGTGTTGGCCGTGGTACGGCGGCGGCACGCTCACCACCGCGGCGTCCAGGCCGGCCGCGTCCAGGTGGTCCAGCAGGGCCTGCGGCCGGTGCAGGGCAGGCGGCCCGGTGGGGTGGCCGGCCACCAGGTGCCGCCCGTCGGCTGTGATGGTCACAAGGTCATCGATGTTGCTGTGGTTCAGGATCGGGGCGAGGTGGGTGTGCACGTCGACCGAGGGCAGGGCGGAGTCGGGGCCCGGGTTCATCGGGCAACCACCCGGTTGCGCAGGGTGCCGAGGGCGTCGACGTCGGTGGTGACCGTGTCCCCTGGGGTGAGGAAGATCTGCGGGACCCGGGCGTTGCCGATGCCCGCAGGGGTGCCGGTCAGCAGCACATCCCCCGGGCGCAGGGTCATCCCCCAGCTCAGTTCGGCGATCAGCTGCGCGATGGGGAAAGCCATCTGGGCGGTGCTGGCGTCCTGCATCACCTCGCCGTTGAGCTCGCACCGGATACGCATACGCGACGGGTCGTCGATGTCGTCGGCCGTGGTGACCCACGGGCCCAGGGGCATGGTGTCGTCGATGCTCTTGCCCTTGAGCCACTGGCCCCCGTGGGCGCGCTGCAGGTCCCGTTGGGAGATGTCGTTGGCCACCAGGTAGCCGAAGACGTGGTCCAGGGCCCGCTCCGCCGGGATGGAGCGACCCTGCTCGCCGATCACCAGGGCCACCTCGGCTTCGTAGTCCCACTTGCTGGAGACCTGCGCGTCGTACCGGATGTCGTCGTACGGGCCGATGACCGTGTCCGGGCCCTTGGTGAAGAAGGTGGGGTGGCGGGGTCGCTCGGTGGGATCCTGCCCCTCCCGGCGTCCCTGCGACTCCTCGTAGTGGCTCCAGTAGTTCCAGCCGGTGCACAGGATGTCCCGGTTGAAGCGGGTCAGCGGGGCGCCGAGCAGGTGCGGGTCGAGTCGGCGCAGCGGAGCCCCCGCCTCGGCGGCTCGGGCGGCGGCCAGCGCGTGCCGGCCGCCGCGGACGAGGTCGTCGACCGTACCCAGTTCCGGCGGGAGGACCGCCGCCTCCTTTTCCTCGGGCCGGACGGAGACCGTGCGCCACTCGCCGTCCAGCCACATTCGTCCCAGTCTCATACTGTTTCCTCGGCCGGAACGACGGCGATGGCGTTGATTTCGATCAGGTACTCCGGGCGTACGAACCGGGACACCTCGACCATGGTCGAGGCTGGCGGTGGACCGGTGAAGTACTGTCGCCGGACCGCGTGGATGGCGTCGAACTGGGTGATGTCGAGCACGTACACGTCGACACGGGCGATGTCGTCGAGGGTGCCGCCGGCGGCGCGCACGGCGGCGTCGAGGTTGCGGCAGACCTGGTGTGTCTGTTCGGTGATGTCGCCGATGCCGGCGATGGTCCCGTCGGCGGCGCGCGCGGTCATTCCGGAGATGAAGACGAGCCGTCCGGGACGGACGATGGTGGCCTGGGCGAAGTGGCCGTTCGGCGGTGCCAGTTCCGGTGAGACGAGCAGTTCCTTGGGCATGACGGTCCTTCCTCTGCACTCAGCGGGCGTCGTCGGTGCTGGTGTACCAGTCGGGTTGCATCGGATAGTGCGGTCCGTCGTAGACCTCCAGCAGCACGGATTCCTCCTCGGCTCGGGTTGGTCCATGCACGCTGCCCTTGGGATTCCAGTAGAAGGACCCGGCTACCAGCGTGATCCCGGTGGGCTGGTAGGTGTAGCGGCCGGAGAGGCAGTACATGAACTGGTTCGAGGCGTGAGCATGCGCGGAGGGGATGCCGGAGCCGGCCTGGAAGCGGACCAAGGCAATCGAGGCGCCGGTCTCGTCGTCGCGCCAGAGCATCTTGTGCGAGAGCCCGGCCAGGGTCTTATCCACCCATTCCAGGTCAGCGACGTTGACCATGATCTCCCGGAACCGGCGCAGGGAGGAATCCGCACCGGCCGGCTCGGCGGACCGGTCCGGCAGTTCGCCCGAGTAGGCGGCCGGGGCGGAGAGATTGTCGACGATCGGATCTTCTGTAGGCATCAGTCAACTCCTTCGGGCTGCGCCACGGGGGTTGGCGGTGGGACGGGCACGCCCAGTTCCTCCGCGAGGGTGGTCAGGGTGTTCACCAGGGACTGCTCCAGGGCGACGCCCCGGTGCGCCGACTCGCGCAGCCGCTCGTCGGAGCGCTGGCCGGGCAGGCGGACCCGCTCGACGCCGGGAGCGTACGGCGGGGCGGTGACCTCCCGTTCCAGGTTGGCCAGGCCGGTGGTGAACGCCGCTGGATCACCGAAGGCGGCCGGGTCCAGGGCCAGGAAGAAATGGGCACAGTCGTTGGGTACGGCGGTGTCGGCATACAAGCCGCGGACCCGCTGGCCGTATCCTCCGCCGGACAGCACCCCGGTGAGCGCGTCGATCACGAGCGCTAATCCGAAGCCCTTGTGTCCGGCGGCGGGTAGCAGCATCCCGCCCAGGGCCTCGGTGGGATCGGTGGTGTCCCGGCCCGCCGCGTCGGTGGCCCAGCCGGTAGGGATCGGCGTCTTGCTGCTTTCCGCGAGTCGGATCCGACCCAGGGCCACCTCGGAGAGGGCCATGTCCAGCACCACCGGCTCCGCGCCCGGAGCGCTGGCCGGTAGGCCCACCGCCAGCGGGTTGTTGCCGACCACCGGGTGTCCACCGCCCGGTGCTGGCATCAGGGGCCGGGTGTTGGACATGGCGACCCCGACCAGCCCGGCCCGAGCGGCAGCCCGGACGTAGCGGCCGGCCGCCCCGAAGTGAAAAGCATGTCGGACGCTCACCACTCCGACGCCATGTGCCCGCGCCTTGTCCATGGCCAGTTCCATGGCCTGGTCGGCGGTGAGGACGCCAAGGGCGTGTCCGGCGTCGAGGACGGCGACGGCGCCGATGTCGACCAGCAGCTCTGCCCGAGTAGCGGTGCTCACAGACCCCTGCGACAGCCGGTCGAGGTACATCGGGACCAGCATGGTGCCGTGCGAGGGCACCCCCCGGCAGTCGGCGTCGACCAGAGACTCGGCGACCGTGCGCGCGGCCGTCCTCGGTAGCCCGGCGGCGGCGAATATGTCACTGACCAGGGCGGTGAGCCAGGCCGGATCGAGCTGGCTCTGGCCAGGCAGGGTCGTCTCGGCGGTCACGGCTGCTCCGCCGCGTGGCGCAGCCGGGCCGGCATCGACTCACGGATCCGCCGCATGGCGGTCTCCAGGTGCCGGGTCAGTGCGGCTACCGCAGCGTCTGGGTCGTTCGCCACGCAGGCGTCCAGGATGGCCTGGTGTTCGGCCCGGATGCGGGCCAGCCTTTCCGGCGTCGGCCGGGTGGCGAATCGGTACCGCTCGCTGTTTTCCCAGACCGGCTCGATTGCCCGAAGCAGCCAGCGGGATCCACCGGCCCGGTAGAGGGCGAAGTGGAACTCGGTGTGCGCCTGTCGGGCCGGGAGGGGGTCGTCCGCTCCCGCCAGCTTGGCGTGGTCGAGTAGGGCCTGCCGGGCGGTCTCGGCGTCGTGGGCGGTGAACCGTTCGGCTGCCGTGCGGATGGCCAGCGCCTCCAATGCCAGCCTGGTCTGGTGGGTGTCGGCCAGATCGTCCAAAGAGACGTCCCGTACCCAGGCGCCCCTGTGCGGGATGATCTCCACCAGCCCCAGCGCTTCGAGGCGGCGCAGTGCCTCCCGGACTGGCATGGCGCTCATGTCCAGCGTCGCAGTCAGGTCTGCTAGCCGGAGGTGGGTACCAGCGGGCAGTTCGCCAGACATGATCATCCGGTGCAGCTCGGCTGCGGCTGTCTCCGCCATCGTGCGCTGGCGCGTACCGCCCGTCGGCGACAAGCGAAACCCTCGTTCCATGTCGGCTGTTCTCCCGTCCTGATGCCGATTCGTGTGCGCCAGCCTGGCTTCTGCGTACCCGGTTCCCGGTATCCGGGTCATGTCCCTTGCGGACGGTGACGGAACAGTATCCGGCCCACCAGACCCACCAGCCCGACGCAGACCAGGGCCAGAACCACGATGAAGAGGATCACTGCATAGAGCTTGTCCATGCTGAACACCGTGCCGTACCGCTTGACCAAGCCGCCGAGGCCCACGATGGCGATGAGCACCTCGCCGTTGATGAGGCCCTTGACGCCTCGGGCGACGCCCAGCCGCAGCCCTTCCAACAGGTATGGTGACGCCTCCACCAACCGGATCTCGCGCAGTTGGGCGGTGCGGGAGGCGCCGAAGGACCGGGCCATCTCCAGCAGGGCGGGATCGGTGCGCCGGATTCCGGTGGCGGTGTTGACGATGATCACCCAGATGGAGAAGGCGACGACGGTGGCGATGCGTGTGGTGCTTCCGATGCCGAACAACAGTAGAAACAGCGGTACGAAGGCGATGATCGGCGCTGCGAGGCCGGCCTTGACGTAGATGTCCAGAGCGGCGTCGACCGCGGGGGAGAGCCCCATCGCGACCCCGACTGTGGTACCGACGACGATGGAGATGGCCAGGCCGATGCCGAGCGAGCGAAGGCTGTCGGCCAGCGGGTCGATGAGCTCCCCACTGGTCAGCATGGTGCCGACCTGGCGTAGGACCGCGCTGAGTGGTGGCAGGGTGATCAGATCAGCGGTGCGGCCGACGGCTTCCCAGACAAGGGCGACCAGCACCAGGGACACCAGGAAGGGGGCGGGTTGGGCGAGGGCGCGTTGCACCGTCCGGCCGGTCACGCGTTCGCCCCGACGGTCCGGCCGCTGGGTTCGGCGTCCTCCGCATCCCCAGTGACGATCATGCCGCGGAGCTGCTCCCAGATCTGGCCGGTCAGCTCGACGAACCGCGGGTCCTGCCGGGTCCGCTCGGTACGCGGCCGCGGCAAGTCGATGTCGATCACCTCATGCACGGTTCCTGGCCGTGGACTCATGATGACCACCCGGTCGGAGAGGAAGACCGCCTCATCCATCGCGTGAGTCACGAACAACACGGACATCGCCGTCTCGTCCCAGATCCGCAGCAGGTCGGTCTGCAACAGCAGCCGGGTCTGGGCATCGATCGCCGAGAACGGCTCGTCCATCAGTAGCACCGACGGGTTCACCGCCAGGGCCCGGGCCAACCCGACACGTTGCTGCATACCACCGGACAGCTGCCGGGGGTAGTGGTCGTCGAAGCCGCGCAACCCGACCCGGGTCAGCAGGTCGCGGGCGATGCGGGTTCGCTCGGCCCGTCCGAATCCGCGCTGCTTGAGCCCGAAGGCGACGTTGTCCACCACGGTCAGCCAGGGCAGCAGCGCGAAGCTCTGAAACACCACTGCGCGCTCCGGGCCGGGGCCGTGCACCGGGGCGCCGAGTACGTCGATCTGGCCCTGGTCGAAGGGGATCAAGCCGTCGACCATCTTCAACAGGGTGGTCTTGCCGCACCCGCTGGGGCCGATGATGCTGACAAACTCACCGGACCGTACGGTCAGGTTCACGTCCTGCAGTGCCGTGACCCCCCGGCGGCGCTCGTCCACGTACGTCTTTCCCACACCCCGCACGCTGATCGCGGCCGCGGTGGCCGTGCGCTCCGTCATGTCGTGCCTCCCCTCCATCGACTGAGTCGTCGCTCGCACCATGCGGCCAGCGACAGCAGCAGCACTCCCTCGGCCACGACGACCAGCGTCAAGGCCATCACCGAGGCCACCTGAAAACGTCCCTGGAACTCCGCAATCAGGCTGCCCACCCCTGCTCCGACCAAGGCCAACTCGGCCACCACCATGCCGATCAAAGCCTGGCCCAGACCGACCCGGATCCCTGCCATCAACCCCGGCACCGCCGCCGGCAGGATCACCTCGCGGACGGCGGCCAGCCGTCCGGCGCCGAAACTACGGGCCATCTCCAGCAGCACCGGGTCGGTGGAGCGCACACCTACGGCACAGTTGACCGCCACGTACGCCACGCTGAACAGGAACACCACCGCGACCCGGGCCGACAGGGTCAGCCCGAGGGCGGCCTGGATGACCGGAATGAAGGCGATCACCGGGACCGCTATCAGCAGGCTTAGGTACGGTCGTACCGTCCGGTTGACCAGGTCGAGCCGCCCCATCAGCAGCCCCAGTGGCAGGGCGACCGCGACCGCAAGCCCGAAGCCGAGCAGCAGCGCCTGGTTGGTCGCCCAGAGCGCCTGGTAGAAAGCGGGATCGCCGACCAATTCCGCCAGGGCGGAGAGGGTCCGGGACACGCTGGGCAGACCCACCCCGCCGGCGGTGCCGGCCGCTTGCCAGGCGGCCAGCAGCACGGTGAGCGTGAGAGCACGCAGCCCGGCTCGGCCCCAGGTCCGATCGGCCAACCGGACTCCGCCGGTGCGCGCCGCCTGCAACGCTCGACGCTCCGGCACGACCTGGGTACTCACGTCACTTCCGGTCGGCGAGGACGGCGTCGAGGATGCTCCGGTCGCTCACATCGGCCGGCGTCTTGATCGTCTGGTAGGGCTTGCCGTCGGCGTTGAAGAAGTCGATGGTCGCTTGCACCGCCGCGGGCTGGAGGCCGCCGTCCTCGGGCCACACCTTTGCCTTGAGGAACGCATCGACGATTGCCGGTAGTGCCGCGCTGTCGATCTCGGGGAGCAGCTCGCGGCCCTTCTCCACCAGCAGGTTCGGGTTCTGGTAGGCATCCCGGTAAACGTCGAGGTGGGTCGCCACCCAGGCGGTGGCGAGGTCCTTGTTCGCGCTGAGGAACTCAGGCCGGGCGGCGAACGCGGCTCGCATGATCGGGAAGCTCTGGGTCAGGTCGGCGACGATGGTGAACTCGCCTGGGCGTTCTCGGGACAGGAGCGTCCAGTCCTGAAGATCGATTGGGCTCGCGTCCATCTGTCCCTGCAACATCGCGGCAAGCCGGTTCTCTGACCCCTCGACGACGGTGTACTTGGGCTTGGCGCTCGGGCACTCCCGCTGCACCCACTGGATGGCTAGCTGACCCACGAAGGAGCTCTCAGATTGGATGCCAACGTTGCGTCCGTCCAGCGATGCGCAGGTACTGAACTTCGCCTGGGCTGCCATCACGAACTCGTTGGAGTTGCCGCCGAGGAAGAACCGCAGCGGCACCCCCTCGTCGACCGCGTCCATCACCTGCGCGATGGCGGTGATGTCCACCTGCCGCTGGGCCGCAGCCTGCAACTGATTGGCGTTGCCGCCGAGCTCCACCGCCTCAACGGTGAAGCCCTGATCCTTCAGCCGATCGATCGCGATCGCGGTCGGCAGGTAGCCGACAGACCAGCCACTGAAACCGAACTTGGCGCTCTTGCCGTCGGCCTGGCCGGCCGTGTCGTCGGAGCCGCATGCGGTGAGTGCCACGGCGAGGGTCGTGATCAGACAGGTTAGTAGGGTGCCACGTCGCAGGTTCATTGGAAGTCCCTCCCTCTGGCCGTGATCTGATATCAAATATCTGATCCAGCCAACGCCATCCCACAACATGGGACGAGGGTGTGGGCATTCCGGTCGATAGTCACGAATGCACCTGCCGCCACCGAACGGCTCATCCCGACGGTCATCACGGCGCCTCAGCCTCGATCCACCGATCAATGCTGGGATGACGGGACCCCGGAGATAGAAAGTGCCCTCTGAACTGGAAGGATAGGAGTTGCGACGCTTCTATTCCGCCGGTCCGAGAGGGCACCTCGCAGGTGAGATTACGCCATGATGCGCCGGTGGTGCGCGCGACGTTCGATGATCCGAATCTGGTGTCTTGTGCCGGTCTGGTCCCGGTGATGCGCCTGGCTCAGCAGGCCGGTCTGCACGACGCGGTCGCCGACCGGGTGCGGCTGCCGACGGACAAGGGCGCGAACCCGGCGGGCAAGGTCGCCACGGTCGTGGCGGGCATGCTGGCCGGCGCGGACAGCATCGACGACCTGGGCATCGCCCGGCACGGTGGCATGCGGTCGCTGTTCACCGGCGTGTACGCGCCCTCGACGCTGGGCTCGTTCCTGCGCACGTTCACCCACGGGCACGTGCGGCAGTTGCAGGGCGCCGCCCGCGACACCCTGATCGGCCTGGCCGGGCGCACACCGTTGCTGGCCGGCGCCGACGTGCTGACCTTTGTGGATATCGACTCGATGCTGCGGCGCGTCTACGGCAAGCAGAAGCAGGGCACCGGGTTCGGCCATGCCAAGGTCGGCGGCTACAACGTCTGGCTACGCGGTTACAACCCGCTGATCACAACGCTGTCCACTCCGCTGTCCGCGCCGGTGATCGCCGCCACCCGGCTGCGCAGCGGTAACGCCGGCTCCGCGCGCGGTGCCGCGAGCATGCTCGCCGAAGCGATCACCACCGCCCGATCGTGCGGCGCCACCGGGGAGATCGTGGTCCGGGCCGACTCGGCGTTCTACGCCAAGACCGTGATTTCCACGTGCCGCCGCCGGAAGGTGCGGTTCTCGGTCACCTGCCGGATCGATGCGAAGATCCGTGCCGCGTGCGCGAGCATCAACGAGGACCAGTGGATCGACATCCGGTATCCGCAAGCCGTCTGGGACGACGACGCCCAGCGGTGGATCTCCGACGCGCAGATCGCCGAAACCGTCTACACCGCGTTCGTCGGCACCCGGCACGCTGTGACCGCCCGGCTGATCGTGCGCAGGGTTCGCCGCGACAACCCGGCACAGATCCCCGGCCAGGAAGAACTGCTGCCCGCCTACCGGTATCACGCGGTGTTCACCGACAGCCCGTTCACCCTGGTGCAGGCCGAAGCCCAGCACCGCCAACATGCTGTCATCGAGCAAGTCAACGCGGATCTGATCGCCGGGCCCCTGGCGCACCTGCCGTCCGGCCGGTTCGCCGCGAACGACGCCTGGCTGACCTGCGCCGCCATCAGTCACAACCTCAACCGCGCCGCCGGACACCTCGCCGCCGGCCGCTACGCCACCGCTCGGACCGCCACCATCCGCACCCGGATCATCAATGTCACCGCCCGCCTCGCGCACCGGGCCCGCGCCATCCACCTGCACCTACCCGAGCACTGGCCCTGGCAGGCAGGATTCGACAACCTGTTCACCGCCGTCCACCCAGCGCCCGGCTGACCACGCCATAACGACTGAAACCAGGCGGCCCGACCACAGGCCACAACCCCGGTCCCACCCCGAACAAACACGCCCGGAGCAAGCCGATCACGTGATCAGCGGCTTCCCCATACCCGCCGAATCACCCAATACCGAGATGATCAACCGATGTTCGGTGGAAACCGCGTCGGTGGATCGAGGCTCAGTGATGCGCGAGGAGTACGGGCGACTGCCGCCTCTGTCGACGGGAATCTCGCTACACCCCGAAGGCGGCGCCTCCACCGGCCGCTGCGTCGACACGTGCTGCTCCACCATCAACTTCTTCACGAGCGCGTCCAACGCTGGCGGCGTTGATGAGGGCGGGAATCCGCGGACCGCTACCAGCGCCTCGGCGGGATGCGGACGAATCGGCTCAGCTCTTGGCGAGTGCTTCGCGGCGGTCCACTGGAGCAAGGTGCGGTTGTCGACGGTGGTGATGACGCTGACGGTGGTGTGGACGTAGTGGTCGTCGTCCAGCACAGCCAGCATGCTCGCGACCAGGTCCACACGGAAGGTGAACCTGCCGTCGGCGTGGCCCTCCACCAGGGGTGCAGTCGGTGGGCGACGGCAGGTGGTAGAGCCCGCTCGGGCGCACGATCGTCCAGTCCAGATCGCAGGCTACGGGGTTTTGATTCCCGACGACGGCCGGCGTCGGAAGCCTTCGGACCACCACGCGGACGCCGGCGTCCCCTCCGCCTCGGGGCATCGGCGCATCACCACCTACCGCGGCGTGCCCAGCAATTCCGTCTTTACTCCGCGGCGGATCAGCAACAAGGTTGGCGGCCAAGCGGCGAAGAAGCCGAGGATCAGCCCGACCTGAATAATGAGCCAGAATACCGGACTGCCAGGCCGCAGGGTCTCGTGGAAAAAGTGAAGATGCATTAGCGCCAGCCAACCTACTAGGGCGAGCTCGAAGACGGACACGGTCAGCAGGTCGGCCCTGAAAAACTTCCGCATTGCGGCCCACGCTCGTCGGCCACCCGTGTGAGTTTCGGTGGAGTAGCGGAATGCAACGCCTATGGCCACTGCGCCGACAAAATCGCCGACGAATTCAGGCCATAGTGTGCTGCCAGATATTTCGAGACCGACGCCGTAGGTGATAGGTGTAGCAATGAGGACACCCAGAGTGCAGTGCGTTGCACAATGATAAGTTTGAATTATCGTCGGAGCATGTCGCGAGCTCTTGGGCGGCTTGCCGTGTCGGTCCAGCCACCGGGAAGTCTGGGTTCTACCCCATCTTCGGTAGGTCAGGACGGCTGCTGGGCCAAGGTACAGGGCGGTTGCCGGCCAGACTATCTCCATGATCTTGGAGGCCTGACGATATCCAAGAACAAATTGGTCGACAACGACAACGACGGTGCTGGTCAACACCACGATCAGTGCTGCCCACGACAGCATCACCAGCCACGTCGGTTGCACCATGATCTCCGTTCGCTCTGGGCGTTCGATGCGATGTCGCTGGTGGCGGCGTGATGAACTCCGTCACTAGGTGGGCAGGGCGACCCAAGATGCCGTCTCAAACATCAGAGCACACCGGGCGGCGGGGCCCCGGCAAAGTCGTCAGGTGATGCCGAGTAGTGCCAGCGGGCGGGCGCTGTCAGAGCGTGTTTGAGATGGGTTGATCAGGGCCAGGTGAAGGTGCGGCGGGCTTGACGGCGTGCCGGTTGGCCGCGGGTGATGCGGCGGGTGATGCCGGCGATGGCGGCCCAGCGGATGAGGGCTTCGGAGACGGCGGGGTGGCGTTCGTAGTCGCGGGTCAGCCGGCGGCAGGCGGTGAGCCAGGCCAGGGTGCGTTCCACGACCCAGCGGCGTGGGTGGACAGCGAAGCCGCGCTGGTCGGCGGGTTTGCGGACGATCTCCAGCGTGGTGCGCAGGGTCTCGCGGGTCCAATCGACGAGTCGTCCGGCGAAGCCCTGGTCGGCGAAGACGTGCCGGATCGGGGCGGCCATGTAGGTGCTGAGCAGGGCAGTTTTGGCGCCGTCGCGGTCCTGCCAGCTCGCGGCCAGGACGGTCACGGTGACCAGCAGGCCCAGGGTGTCGGTGATGATGAACCGCTTCCGTCCGTTGATCTTCTTGCCCGCGTCGTAGCCCCGGCTGCTCCGGCCGACGGTGTCGGCACCCTTAACGCTTTGGGAGTCGATGATCCCCGCCGAGGGCTCCGGCTGCCGGCCTTGCTGCACCCGGGCCTTGATCCGGAGCGTGGCCAGGAGTTTCTCTGTCACGCCGGCTTCTTCCCACCGGGTGAAGTACCAGTACACCGTCTGCCAGGGCGGCAGGTCAGCGGGCAGGTACCGCCACGGGCACCCCGACCGCACGACGTACAGGATCGCGTTGACGATCTCGCGCCGCGGGTGCTTCTCCCTGCGGCCGTCCGTGTTCGGCTCCGGCAACAGCGGCTCAATCAGAGCCCACTGGGCATCAGTCAGGTCGGAGGGGTAGCCACGACGCGCAGACACCGCGCCACCCTGCCCGGCCAACCAGCGGATGTCATGCCGCCACGCCGTCCACAACAGACCTTCTCAAACACGCACTCAGTGGCGTGATGCCGGTCGGCGGCAGCGATGATGGTGACGCCGGTGGTGCGTAGGGCGCCGACGCCGTTGCGGGAGGGCGGCCATGACCTCGGGGCCGGGGAGCCGGCGTGGGGAGTCGATGCCGGTGGAGATCGTCAGGATCGTCAGGGTGCGGATTTCTTGGCGGCTGTCTCCGCGGTTTGTCTTAGTGCGGTGTCCGCGAACGTTCGCCGTCCTTTAGAAGATCCTCCGCCGCCGCGATCGATGCTGCTGGCGGTGATTGAGAGGCATTCGGCGAGGTGGTCAGGGTTCGGTTGGACAGCCGGATCGTGGCGGGTTGCGACAGCACGGCGAGCCTGCAGGTCGGGGGCATCCGATCAACTGCTGCAGTGCTGGAGCGCCTTGCTCTCATCGATCTCCGGGCTGCTCGCACCCGACCTGAGCAGCCTGATCACGACTAAAGGGCCCAATTATCGGGTCGGCTCACCGGACGGCTCCACGAGGAACGATTTGATGTGTTCCAGCGCCATGTCCAGAGCAACTTCCATGGGTGCGACGTTGTGCGCGGCGTTCGCCAGCAGGTAGCCGCCTTGCAAGGCGGCCATCAACCCCGTGGCCAACTTCTCCGGGTCGGCGTCCTGGCGCAGTGCACCGCTGTCCCGCATCCGGCGCAGGCCATCACTGATCAGCTTCTCCCATGTCGCAAACGTCTCCGACAGAGACGATCGAGCCTGCTCATCTTGATCGGACAGCTCGAGAGCCATCGACCCTAGGCCGCACCCGTACTTGCCGTTGTTCAGCGAGTTGGCTTGGACCAGCGCGTCACGCCACCGGACCAGCCCTGAGAACGATCTCAGTCGTTCGAGCCCTGCACGCTCACGCTGAAGCACAAGCGCGCCTCGATATTTGACCAACGCGCGCACGAGCTCCTGCTTGTCGGCGAAGTGGTGGTAGAGCTGAGACTTGCTCGTCTGGCTTGCTCTGCGGACGTCGTCAAGGGTCGTCGCATTCACTCCGCGGACGAACATCAGCCGGTTTGCTGCCTCGAGGATCCGCTCTCGCGTCGCGATGCCCCGCTTACTGATCCTCCGTTGATTCGTCGGCGCAGCCACCTGCTCGTCGCTCATCTGTCAAGTGTATCCAGCGCACCAGATGTCCCTAGAGTGAATGGGACCATATAGTCCACCCAGTGTCATGGTCACATTCGCGACCGTAAGGACAAGGCACGCGCCGTCGGCACAATGAACGGGTGCCACCATCGCTGGATCATCGATAGGGCGAGCCTCGACTGGACTATCTGGTCCTACCTGTAACGAGTTGCTGTTCAGGCGTTGCTCGGCCACCCGTCATGAGCGATCCCTCGAAGAGAGCCCCGCCCATCCGGCCGACGTCTCGTGCGGGCCGACCACCTCGGCCTCGGGCCGGCGCGCGGACCCCGGGGTCCGCGCGCCGGGGGTGTCAGGCAGTCGGGCGCTTCGGAAGCTTCCACCCAGGGCGGGGGAAGTGGCAGGTGTAGCCATTGGGGTAGGTCTGCAGGTAGTTCTGGTGTTCGGGCTCGGCCTCCCAGAAGACGCCTGCCGCGGTGACCTCGGTGACGACCTTGCCGGGCCACAGGCCCGAGGCGTCGACGTCCGCGATCGTGTCCTCGGCGACCCGCTTCTGCTCGTCGCCCGTGTAAAAGATCGCCGAGCGGTAGCTGGTGCCGATGTCGTTGCCCTGGCGGTTCTTCGTCGAGGGGTCGTGGATCTGGAAGAAGAACTCGAGCAGCGCGCGGAAGTCGGTCTTCTCGGTGTCGTAAACGACCTCGATGGACTCCGCGTGGGTGCCGTGGTTGCGGTAGGTGGCGTTCGGGACGTCGCCGCCGCTGTAGCCGACGCGCGTCGACACGACGCCGGGTTGGCGGCGGAACAACTCCTCCATGCCCCAGAAGCAGCCGCCGGCGAGGATCGCCGTTTCGGTGGTCATGTCGTCTCCTAGCTTGTCGTTGTTGCCGGAGTTGGTGTCTCCCGTGAACAGGGTGCGGTGTTCGCCGTGCCCTGCGTTCTCCAGGTCGTCGAGGTGGAAGAACCGCAACGACGCGAAGTTGATGCAGTAGCGCAGTCCGCCCTCGTCCGGGAGCCGTCGTCGAAGACGTGGCCGAGGTGGCTGTCCCCAGCGAGCGGGCCTCAGTCCGGATTTCCCGTGGCTGAGTCTTCGCGCTCGACGGCGTCGGCTTCGGCGATCTTTCGACGCGAAGCTGCGAAACCAGGTGAAGCGCCCCTGGACACGCAAGAAACAGGCGCCCTCCGGGCCGGTCGTGTTCTCGCAGCTCCACACCTCATGGACTACTAGGTCCATCACGAGTGTTTCGGAGGAGGTCAGCGGGGAGTCTGACTACCGAGTTTAACTGGCGTTTCTCGCGGCCACGATAGCACCCGCTTGATCCAGGATTGGACTTGACGGACCAGTTTCGCTGCGACTAGGTTCGGGGTCCCCCGACGGGGTGCCTTGGCTGCCGGACGAGCTGTCCGACTGTCCGCCGGTGCCGAGCCCGGCGCGTCTCGCGACTCCCGGGGACACTCTCGTGCCTCAACCGCCACCGATCAACCCGGTGAGGCGCCGAGGTTTGCCGTCGCAAATGCTAGGAAAACGGAAACTTGCTCCTCGTGACAGTGCAGACGAGGAATGGATACGAGGAGGTGCCGGATGAAGGCAATCGTGGTGACGGACGAGGCTGCGGGAACGGCCGGGATGACGCTGGTGGAACGGCCTGAGCCGGTACCGGCGCTCAACGACGTCGTCGTTCAGGTTCACGCGTCGGGATTCGTCCCGACTGAGACGGCGTGGCCCTCGACCTGGACCGATCGTCTCGGCCGTGACCGGACGCCGTCGATTCCCGGGCACGAGCTGGCCGGAGTGGTCAGCGCTCTCGGGTATGGCACGACGGGACTGTCGGTGGGGCAGCGGGTGTTCGGCCTCACGGACTGGACTCGCGACGGCACCCTGGCGGAGTATGTGGCCGTCGAGGCGCGCAACCTCGCGCCGCTGCCCGGCGACGTCGACTTCACGGTGGGCGCGAGCCTGCCGATCTCTGGCCTGACCGCCTGGCAGGGACTGTTCGAGCACGGCCGCCTTCAGACGGGGCAGAGCGTCCTCGTGCACGGTGCGGCCGGCGCAGTCGGTTCGATGGTGGCGCAGCTCGCACGTGAGTTCGGCGCCTACGTCATCGGCACCGGGCGTGCTGCCGACCGTCAGAAGGCGCTCGACTTCGGCGCGCAGGAGTTCGTCGACCTCGAGAACGACGTCCTCGAAGCCGTCGGTGGCGTCGATCTGGTTATCGATGTCATTGGCGGCGACATCGGGAAGCGGTCCGCAGGCCTGATTCGAGCCGGCGGAACCCTGGTGTCCGTCGTCGGGCCGCCCGAGGCGCGGCCTGCGGACGGCCTGGCGATCGATTTCGTCGTGACGTCCGATCGCGTCCAACTGGGTGAAATTGTCCGGCGGGTGCGGGACGGGCGACTGCGGACCAACATCGGCAACGTCGCGACCCTCGACGACGCCGTCGCCGCTCTCAACCCGACCGAGCGGATAACCGGGAAGACGATCATCCGCGCTCGCGCGTAAGGAATCGGGGTCGGCGAACAGTCCCGCGCTCCTTGTGGATTGGCGTCAACGGCGTGGCCAGGTCGGACAACTCGTACCGGAAGACGTCATCGGACTGGTCCAGGGTGGGCGCCCGGCGTAAACCAGCTCCGGCAGCCCGGAGGACATCACGAGCTTCCTGCCGTAGGACAAGTCGAGCTGGATGACCGGTGCCGACGTCATGATCGGCGGCAAACCGACCCTCGGGACGGAACACCGGGATCACGCCGGCGGGGCTGCGGACGAGCCCGTGCGCGTCCGAGCCCGCAGCCACCGGGGACCCCCGCACCTTCGGCGAGACCGTGGCTCGGCCGACCCCGAGCCCGCGGGCACGTACTCCGGCAGCATCCGCAGGTCGGTCACCTTGAGGAGTACGCTCCCACGGCATCGGCGGCTCGGTCCAATTCACCCTCCGGGCGACCAGTGCGGCCCGTTCGGCGCGGCCTCGACGACGCCCCTCGGCCGCCGCCCGTCCAGCAGAGAGTCGTCCTTACGCCCTGGCCGACGAGCGCTGCTCCGGCGTGACGTCGATGAGCTTGCCGAGTGCATCGCGACACTCGTCGCCTGCGCGTACTTAGCCTTCACGCGATGTCGGGGACGCCTGAACCTTCCGCAGCGCTCGGCGCGTGTTCAGACGACGACGCGTTCAGTGCCCTTGCCCGGCTGCGTGCGACCGAGGGAATGCCGGGTCTAGAACGTCGGCATATTCCGGATGAGCATTGACGAACGCAGTCGCGAACGGACACGTCACGGTAGCGGTCTTTCCTTGCCTGCGCAGTTCGTCGAGGACGCCGCTGATGAGCCTGGCGGCGACTCCCTTCCCCCGGAACTCGGGGAACACGGATGTCGCCAACAGGATGACGCGGCTTCCGACCTCGCTGTAGACGAGTCCAGCGGCTGTCCGGCCCCCAATCGCGGCCTCGTAGATGCCGCGCGCGCTGTTGTTGGTGATGACGAGGTCTTCCACGTCGGGCGCGGTGGTTCCCGACAGGTTCGAGCCACCCGAATCCTGCTCGGCACTGGTCAACGTGATCATGTCCTCGGCGTTGTTCGCCATGTTGTCTCCCTGAATTTCGCGTCTGACCAACGATCTGGGAGTGCCCAAGTCAGGTCGGATGAATTGGCAGGAGGATCCCGCCTCGGACTATCGGTTGATCGACGGTGGAGGCGTCGGCACTCATCCGGTCCGCCCCGATTAGCCGGATTCTCGGTGTTCAGGCGTTGGGCATCGGGAGGCTGACGACGAGCGATCCACGCAGGTCGACCAGGGCCCAGCCAGCCGTGCGCACCAGGCGCAGGACGACGTCCTCGCAGCCGGGACATCGGGCGACGAGGCCGGGCGCTCGGTCGAACACGCGCATCGCGGCCAGCGGACGGGCCATCCGGCAGCCGGCGCAGGTGAGCTCGGCAACGGTGAGGTCGTTCCCCATGATCTCGCCGAGTGGTCCGGCGAGGGCGTTGCCGTCCACCCAGGGTGCGTCGTCTGCTCCGATATTGGTGATCGACATGGTCATCCTCCGGTGGGTCCGAAGCGTTCGGTGCGGATGTTCGCGGGGTCGTGGCCGATGTCGACGAGAAGGTCGGCCACGGTCTCGACGAATCCGGTGGGCCCGCAGACGAACGCCACAGCGTCGGCATCGCGGGGCCAGGCGACGCGGGCCAGGGCGTCCGCGTCCAGTCGTCGGGGTGGGGCCGGCCAGCCGGGGGGCGCGACCCTGGTATAGACGTGAGTGACGGCGACGCGACCATCGCCTGCGGCCTCTACAGCTGCAAGATCCGACGTGAACAGCGCATCCGACGGGGATCGGGTCGAGTAGAGCAGCCTGGTGGGATTCGTCGCCGCACGCACCATCGACATCAGAGGCGCCACGCCGGACCCGCCGCCAATCAGCAACGCAGGGCGCGAATCGGCGGGTCGGCGTACGAACCAGCCGCCGAGCGGCCCACGGATCTCGAGCTGGTCACCCAGCTCGGCAACGTCGACGAGGTACGGCGAGACCTCACCGTCGGTCACCGCCTGGACAGTCACCTCGAGCCGGTCGGGCCCCGGGGCGGACGAGATCGAGTAGCTGCGGTACGCCGTGTAGCCGTCGGGAGCCGTCAACCGGACGTCGACGTGCTGGCCCGGCACGTGACCTGTCCAGCCGTCGACGTCGAGGACCAAGGTCCGCGCGGTCGCAGTCTCCGCCCGGGTGGTCGTGACGGTCGCCGGCTGCCAGGTCAGTCTGCCCGGTATCGCTGCTCGAGCCATGGGTCGCCGTAGTTGTGGTAGCCGGCCGTCTCCCAGAACCCAGGCTCGTCGTCGAGCCGCAGTTCCAGGGCGCGTAGCCATTTCGCGCTCTTCCAGAAGTACAGGTGAGGAACGAGGAGACGAGCTGGCCCGCCGTGCACCGGAGCCAGCGGCTCGCCGTCAAACTCGTACGCCACCCAGGCCTGGCCGTCGAGAAGGTCCTCGAGCGGGATGTTCGTGGTGTAGCCGCCGTAGGAGTGGGCGACGACGTACTCGGCCGCAGTCTCGACGTCGGCCAGCAACGTGTCTATGGATACGCCTCGCCAGCGCGTGCCGAACTTCGACCAGTGCGTGACGCAATGGATGTCAACGGTCGGCTCGTCGGCAGGAAGGGCGGTGAACTCCGCCCAAGACCACGTGCTCCGCTCGCCGGTCTCGGTGACGACGGCGAGCTCCCACTCGTCGAGCCCGATGCGCGGTGTCGGTCCCGCCGACAGCACCGGGAAGTCGTCCGTGCGGTACTGGCCGGGTGGGAGATCGGTGTCGTCGCGTCTGCGGCCGCCGAAACCGCGTGTGATCACTGCCATGCGCCCCTCCCCAGGTAGCGGCCGGGCGGCCGCGATCCCGCTGCCATCCGTGCTTCCACTCGGCCACTGGACGTCGATGTGGTACCCGCCCATGGCGTCATCGTCAGCAAGTGCCCCGGTGATGAGATTTTCCGCGGTGGGGATGTGGTCGCCGGCACTCCGGCGTAAGTTAACTGGACCATTGCGTCCAGAATACGCCGCGTTGCTGGTGGACGACAAAGCTAGGGTCGCAGCCCCGAGGTTGTGGTGGCGACAAGCCGTTCGACAGCGGCTTTGGTCGACAGTTCGGTGGCCGCATCCAGGGCATGCAGACAGTAGGCCGCCAGCTCGATAGGCGGGGCGTCGCCGCGGACCTGGCCTGCCGCGGCGGCTTCGGTCAGCAGGTCTGCGAGGAAGCCGCGCAGGTGCTGCCGCGCGTCGGCCAGATGAGGGCCATAGTGCAGGAGCGCCGAGAGCGGGTGGTCACGGTGCTCGTACTGGATCGCGGCATAGGCATGCAGAACGGCGTGCAGGCGCTGCCCGGGGCCACCGGCATCGAGGCCGACAGTGGCCAGCTGGTGAAGGTGGCGCCTGACCTGACGCTCGTGCCACGCCATCATGATCGCTTGGACGTCCGGGAAGTACTTGTACAGCGTCGCTCGGCCGATCCCCGCGGCCTGCGCGATCTGCGTCATCGTCACGGACGCCAGTCCATGCTGTGCCACCAGGCGCGCCGCCGCATCGAGGATGGCGGCGTGCACCGTCCGACGGTGCTCCTCGATCGTGTCGTTCCACAGCTTGGGCACCGCTCCAGCATACGAGGTGCTCACATCGCGTCATGTTGTCTTGGTGCGATACGGTGTGTCTTGCAAAATCTCGAGCGAGTCGGTGTTGGTGAGGCGCGAGGAGTTTCGATGACTGAACAGACGCCCAGCGGTGGCCACGAGCCGGAGTCCCACTCCCGCACCCCGTCGGATCGGGTGGCAGACGGTCAGGCCGCCACGAGGCCGGCGGCGACCAGTGGGGCGCCCCGCTGGTTCAAGGTGATGGCAGTCGTCGGTGCGGTGTTCCTATTGCTGGTGGTGGCGCTGCTACTCAGTGGTCACGGGCCGAGCCGCCACATGCACGGGAGTGTCGGTGCAGTCCAAGGCGTGCCAGCGGCCAGCGCGCGCGGGCGCTGACAGTGTTGAACCTGCGGATGCGTCTGCTTGGGCGCAAGGTCGGTCTGGTGGTGCACGTCGGGTGTTCGGTGGGCTGGCTGGGCGCCATCTTGACGTCTCTGGTCCTGGCCGTGGTGGGGTTCAGTACTCGTGACACCGAAACGGCCAGGGCTGCCTACATCCTTCTTGAGGTGGTCGGCTGGTACGCCCTTGTCCCCCTAGGCCTTGCCTCGCTGCTGACCGGGCTCGTCCAGGCACTGGGCACGAGGTGGGGGTTGTTCCGCTACTACTGGATCATCGCGAAGTCTGTGCTGAACCTTCTCGCGGTTGGTGTGCTGCTGCTGTACATGCAGACCCTGGCCTATCTGGCGGACCGTGCCCGCGCCTCCGCCCTTCCCGCAGACGTCGACCACATGAACAGCCTGTCTCCAGTTGTGCACGCCGCAGCGGCGGTGGCGCTCCTGCTCACGGCGCTGGTTCTCTCCGTGCTCAAGCCGAAAGGACTCACTCCGTACGGGCAGCGAAAATCGGCCATCGCGTGATCTTCGGTTGTCCTCACAACACCTGATGATCAAGCGATGGCCGCACCCGTTCACGGCACGCTGGTCAACGCCACGCGTCCCCGGGGCTCCTGGCGTAGCGCCTCCAGGCGTACCGCCACGGGACGACGGCGAGGATGACGACGACGAAGGAGCAGTTGAACAGGACCTCGCGGCTCGCGGCGGTCATGTCGTCGGAGACCAGGTGCGGGATGGCGACCGCGGCGATCCAGATCGCCTTCCAGGCCACCTCGATCAGCAGGACCGGCAGCATCCGGGCGGGGTATCTGAGGCCGAGGAGTGCCAGGAGCGACATGGCCGTCAGCAGACAGGTGACCACCCCTTCCATCACCGGTAGGGATCCGATGTCCTGGATGAAACCGGCCATTTGGCGATGGCCAGTCCCACCCCCATGAACGCGTAGCCAGAACGCATGACGTTCAGACGGCGCGTCGACAGTTGCTCCGGTGCCATGACGTCGCGGTCTGGCCCAGACGCCCTAGGTGGCCGCTGAGTCGCAGGCGGAATGGTCGCTCGACCCGGGTCGCCGTGAACGGCGGTCGGAGCCTTGTTCGGTGCGCTCACGATGAGCGTCCTTCCCTGGGGGACGTGACGCGGTGCAGGAGGTGGCCGCGAAGTCGGTGCAGCTGCGGCATCAGGCCGTACATGACGATCGGCACCGCGATCGTGGCCAGCACGAAGGTGCGCAGGACCGGTGCCAACGCGCCGAGCCAGTCACCGAGCGCCAGATTCAACACGGTGAGGGTCGGGAAGACGGCCAGCCAGATCATCACGGCCAGCTCGTGCCTGGTCGGCGGCCGTGTCGCGGCGGGCCGGGCGCTCGGGGTGGAGGCGGTCATGGTGATTCCTTCCAGGGCACGTTTGCGGTGGTTCATGGGAGGCGGGCCGGGGTGAAGTCGCGGACGGCGTCGCGTACGTCGTGCTCGACGAGGTCGGCGTTGAGCGCGATGGCGGCAGCGGAGCCGGCGCCGGCGGCGGTGATGACCTGGGCGCGTGGGTCGACGACGTTGCCGGCGGCCCAGACCCCGGGGACGGTGGTGCGTCCGGTGCCGTCGGTGGTGATCCAGCCGTCGGCGTCGGTGTCACATCCGAGGCCGATGAGGAGGTGGTTGTTCGGGACGAAGCGGGGTGGCACGAACAACGCGTCGCGGGGCACCACACAGTCGTCGTCCATCTGCACGCCGCGAAGCTTGTCGTCGTCGACGATCAGCTGTTTGATGGCGCCCTCGATGACGCCGAGTCGGCGGTCTCGGACCTCGTGGCCGTGACAGTAGGGGCAGTGGAGGACGTCGCGGGCCCATCGGTCGCGGAGCCCGGGGATGTCCGGCAGCTCGTCGCGCAGGCCGGTCGTGACCAGCAGCCGCAGTGCCGAGATCCGTTGCCCACCGGCGAGCAGAACCTCGAATCCGGCACCGCCACCCGGCACGAGGTCGGTGACGGTGCCGGCGACGATGTCGCCGCCGTAGCTCTCCACCTCGTTGCGGCCGAAGGCCAGCAGCTCGCCGGGTGGGAGGCCGTCGCGTGACAGGTAGCCGTGCATGTGGGCGGCCGGGGCGTTGCGCGGCGTGCCGGCGTCCACCACGAGGACCTTGCGGCGGGCCCGGGCGAGGACGAGTGCTGCGGACAGTCCGGCGGCGCCTCCGCCGATGACCGCCACGTCATACTGAGTCATGCCCACCAGCCTGGAGCCGCGTGGGTCGGGCGCCAACGAACGTTGCTGTTCCTGGGAAACGGGAGTGGGATGAGCCTCGTGGACGACACGTCTGCGGCGATCGTCGCCGCGCTCGACCAGGTGGGGCCCCGACTCAAGCGACTCCGCGCGCAGCGGCGGATGACCCTGACCGGCCTGGCGAAGACCACCGGAGTCTCGAAGAGCACGCTGTCGCGGCTGGAGACCGGGCAACGGCGGCCCACCCTGGAACTGCTCCTTGCGCTGTCGCAGGCCTACCGGGTGCCGCTGGACGACCTCGTCGGCGCGCCCGAAGTGGGCGACCCGCGCATCAGGCTCAAACCTGGCCGTGTCAAAGGCAGGACCGTCATCCCGCTGACCCGGCAGCCCGATGGCATGCAGGCCTGGAAGATAGTTATCCCGACCAGCATGGTCGATCCGGAGCCGCGGGCGCACGACGGCCACGAATGGATCTACGTTCTATCCGGCCATGTGCGTCTCGTTCTCGGCGACAACGACTGGGTGCTCGGGGCCGGCGAGGTCGCCGAATTCGACACCCAGGTGCCGCATTGGTTCGGCAGCACAGGTGACGAGCCCGGGGAGATCCTCAGCATCTTTGCACGGCCCGGCGAACGAATGAACGTCCGAACGACAGGCCGGCAGGCGTAGGGGCGCGGGTGGCAGTCCTGCGCTGGCGGTACGCCCGGATTGGCGCAAGAGCGGCATCGGCGTGATGCTGGTCGACCGTGTCGTCGAGCTGGTCCGGAACGCCGGTGCCGTGTGGGCCGAGGCGCAGACGTCGACCGGGCGACCCTGGGGGCGACCGGATTCTACGAGCGGTTGGGTTGGGAGGCCGGATGTGAGTGGCGCGCGCCCGAGGGTGACCGCGTGCGCACGCATCGGCGCGACCTGCGGGTCCGCGGAGGATGACGTGGGGTTCAAACTCTCGGGCATAAAGAAAGGGCGCCCGAGCCAGTGCGCGACCGCCCCCTCGTGAAACAGCTGAGATAGCCTTTTTTGACGCCGCTAAATTTCTCTCCCAAGACAATTCAGCAACCAATACCACACCATTAAGTACCACCCAGCGAAACCAATGTCCCACCCGGTGGCCCGGACGGCAATGGTCGTGTCGGCTAGCCGTCAGGCCACCGTGAAGCGGACCACCAGGTAGGCCCGGCGAACGTCGCTCTCGACCAGCTCGTCCCAGCCGGTGACGCCCGCCCGACGCAGCCGCAACCGCCACTCGCCGAGCACGGCGGTGCCCGGGGCGGGGGTCAGGGCGAGGTGTGGAACGCCGCCGAAGGCGCCGTCGAGCGGGCCGGGAACGTCGGTGAACGAGCCCCCGGGTGCCGCCACCCGCCCGTCGAACGCCGCGGACGCGTCGATGATGACATCGACCCCGGTGACCGTCGCCGTGCCGCCGCCGGCTATCCGCGCCTTCGCCCAGAACGGCAGGTGGTCGGGGGTGAGGGTGAAACTCAACGTCTGCTCGGTGCCCTCCTCCGGGTGCAGCATCCGGTGCCAGGCACTGGCGAACTGCTCGTCGAGGACGAACAGCTGGGTGCCGGCGGTCGGCAACGTCGCGTCCAGGTTCGCCCGGGCCGCGTCGGCCAGCGCGGTGCTGCCGGCGACCGCCGTGTAGTCCAGGTGAAGCACGACATCGCTGATCGTGCCGAAGTCGAAGCGGTTGTTCTGCCTCGGCAGGTCGATGCGCCATTCGCTGACCGCCCCGGCGAGTTCGAACGGCAGGTACCGCTCGTCGGCGAAACTCAACTCGAACATGCCACGGTCGTTGGCGCCGTGCGACGTCGCGATCGCCGCCACCGGCACCGGGTTACGGACGAACCGCTCGTCCGGCCCGGCGAGCGGGTCGCCGTACCCTCCGGCAACGCTGTCGGTCAGCCGCACCCCGTTGTTGGTCAGCGACAGCGTGCAGTTGACGCTGGTGTACGGCCCGACGACGCACGGGACGCTCAGCGCCACCGACCGGATCCGCCGGCGGTAGTGTCCCGGGTAGTCCAGGTCGAACAACCACTCTGGCAGCGCCACCGTCGCGCTCCCGGTGAGCTTGAGCGCGAGCAGCGACAGCGGGGCCACCTCGGCGAGCGACACGTGCTTGATGATCTCGAACTCGCGGGCGTGCCGGTCCAGGTAGGCCACCTCCATGCGGCGCAGGTCGTTGCCGAGCCGGTCCGCCGCGAGCAACCCCTTCTTGAGGCTGTCCCAGTAGCCGAACTGAACGAACGTCGCGTCCGGCTCGGCCAGCTCCAGCCGAAACGCCTGCTCCGCCCGGCGGGCCAGGTCGAAGGCGAGCTGGTACGCCTGGAAGTACGTGGTGGACAGCCGCCCGAGCAGCCAGTCGTAGAGCTGGGCGTTCGTGTACTTGTCCTTGAGGTACGCGTGCGCCGCGTCGGCGTGCGCGATCGACAGCTCGTGGTTGGCCAGCTCCAGCCCGGCGATACCGTGCCGGATCCCGGCCACCTCGATCTGCACCTCCAGCTGCTGTCGCTCCAGCTCCGCCAGTTGCTTGTTGAACCGGTTGGCCTCGTCCTGGCGCGTGTAGCCGCCCTGCGCGGTCAGCATCTCGCCGCCGTGGTGCAGGATTCCGGAGAGCCCGGCGAACATGGCGGCGAAGTTGAACGAGGCCTTCGACGGCTGTTCCCCGTACGAGACGGTGAACAGCGGTGAGCCGCCGAAGCCCGCCGCGCCGGCGGTGACGTACGGGATGAAGGCCGTGCCACCGGCGACCGCGTTGAGCACCGTGGCGACGATCTCCGAGACGATGCCGAGGCCGTGGCTGACCGTCCCGGCGATCTCCCAGGCGTTCATCCGCGGGATGTCGCCGTAGTACTGGATGCGTTTGTCCAGGACAGCCAGGCCCTTCTCCAGCGCGGCCCGGGTCTTGAGCGCCTCGTCGACCTGCTCCTCGCGTACCGCCCGGACGGCGTGCCGCAACGACAGTTCGTTGCCGGCGTGCAGCAGGGCGAGCCCTTCGGCGTCCCGGCGTTCCAGCGCGGACAGCAGCCGCTCGCCCAGGGCACGCACCTCGGCGCAGAGCGTCGCGGCCCGCTCCGTCAGGGTGCGGAAGCGGTACTGGCCGGGGGGCAGTGCACCGACACCGAGCACGCTCGACAGGTCGATGCCGGCGGCTGCGGCCTTGACCAGCAGGGCGGGGTCGATCGGCGGTTCGAACAGCGGCAACTGCCGCACGACGCCCTCGATGTTCATGCAGTTGCGTACCTTGTGCAGGCGGTCGGCGACCGTGTCCCAGTACGACAGCAGCCGGGTGTTGGCCGGGATGCCGAAGTAGAGCGTGTCCAGATGTGGCAGCGGCGGTGTCGGGACGTCCGGCGCGGCGAGGTCGTCGACCGGCCCGGGGGTCGGCACGAAGTTCTCGACGACCACGTCGACCGTGGTGTTGCCGAGCGGGTCGAGCGGGCCCTCGGCGACCAGCTCGCGGTAGGAGAGTTCGGCGTGCTCGACCGGCGGCACCTTCACCGGGCGGGGTCCGAGCAGTTCGGCGGCGAGCACGTAGAGCAGCGTCGCCTCGTTGATCGACTCCAGGGTGTCCCGCCGGAACAGCTGGTCGCCCCAGGCGATGAGCATGTCGAGGTACTTCATCACGACCGCGCGCTGGAAGGCCACCGGCCGCCGCCGGGCGATCAGGTGCGGGTTGAACGGGTTGTTCTTCCACTCCCGTACCTGGTCGAGGTTGCCGCTGAGGTTGTTCAGCAGGGCCTCGATGCGCTGCCGGCGGTAGTCCTCGCTGTTCTGGTCGAAGAACGGTTTGGTGATCCAGTAGCGCTGCGGCGCGGAGAGCGCCTCGGTGTTCGTCGGGTCGAACACGCGGTGGTACCACCGCATCGCCTCCTCGAACCGCTGGTTCGCCACCAGCTTGCCGGCGATCAGCAGCGGTGCGTGGCAGAAGATCTCCCAGTTGTACTGGGCGTACGCGCCGTACGCGGAGAAGTCGACGGCGTCGGTCGCGGCGGTGCTGTCCGGCGCGTTCCAGCCCGCCGGCTGGTAGCTGGCGAAGTTGAACGTGTTGCCCGGCGGGTAGTGGTGCGGGAAGCGCTGGATCCGCCGGTTCAGCAGGCCGTCCAACCCTGACCGGCTCAGTTCCCGCAGGAACAGCGCGGTGTACGGGTGGTGGAACGGGTACCAGGTGAAGCCCAGCACGTTGAACCACGTGACCCCGGCACCGGAACCCCACCAGGAGACCAGCAGCGGACGCCATCGGGGCAGGATGAAGAACGACCGGCTCCGGTCCTGGTAGAGCAGCGGCGACAGGTTCGTCTGCACGTCGTACTGGATGTGGTGCGGGGACTGGGCCACCTCGAACGGCGCCCTGCCGCCCCGCGCCAGCGTGACGGTGGTGCCGCCGGAGACCACCCGGACCGCGCTGCCGTTGGCCGCGTGCCGGCGGTTGTTGGTCAGCCGGGTGAACTCGAAGTGCATGCCCTCGGGCAGTACCAGCCGGGGTGCGATCTCGTACGGCCCGCTCAGCGGTGCCAGGCTGCGGCTCTCCAGCGAGTCGTGCACGTACGCGTAGGAGTCCGTGGTGACCGGATTCGTCGACATGGTGCCACCCGGCAGCAGCACCCGGTACTGCCCGCGCAGCGGCTTGAGCTTCAGCGCGACCACCTCGCCGTCGAAGACGAACGAGGAGGAGTGCCACGGCCGCAGCCGCTCGTCGAAGCGGTTCCTCGTCACGTACGCGTACTGGTCGGCGTACGGGTCGTAGAAGCGGGTGTTGTTGAACTCCTGCGTGGTGGAGAGGTAGACGTCCAGCCAGAGGTGGTTCTCCCGGGACTTGTAGCGCGGCTTCAGGTGGTAGGCCGACGTGGGTCGCTGCCAGGGATGCACCAGCAGGAACGGCGAGGTACGCCGGGCGGCGAAGCCGTCGGGCGTACGGACGCTCCAGGCGAGCTGGATCTCCAGCAGCTTCGGTGGCTCCGGGGTGTCGGTCGGGGTCTCGGTGGCGCGGGCCGGCGGTTGCTTGCGGACCTTCTGCGTCTTCTCGGCGAAGACGAGCCAGAACAGGTGCAGGCGCCGGTTGTAGACCACCGGCACCACGTGGTCGCCGACGATGTCCAGCTCGATCTTCTCCCAGGCCGACCAGCGCCCGTAGGCCAGGTCGAAGGTGCGGTAGAAGTACCGGGCCGGGTCGGCCGGGGTACGCGCCACCACGTGCAGCACGTTGGTGCCGGTGTCGATCTCGTGGTACGTGCCGACCACGGTGAGCCGGGACACCTCGTGCACCTTGCGTAGGTAGCGGTGGAACGCCGTCTCGCAGCTCGCGTCGGTGATCTCACCCTGGAGGATGTCGTCCTCCAGGTCGGTGAAGAACGGGGTCTTGTCGTCGCGCAGCTCCGGCTCGATCCAGTTCTCCGGGTACAGGAAGACCTTGCGGTTGGCTTCCCAGACCCGGTAGTTCTTCATCCACGTCCACTGCCGCCAGCTGTCCAGCGAGGTCGTGTCGGCGGCCTCGTCGGCGGAGATCACCACGAGCGGACGTTCCAGGTTGAGCTGGCAGCGCTGCACGAACATCTGCACCGAGCCGATGGCCTGCTTGATCCGCGAGGTGAGCTGGCAGGCCGACATCTCCACGTCGAGCAGGAACCAGCGCAGCATGTCGTTCGGGTCGCCCCAGAACTCGGGGTTGGCGTACTGGCGACCGTCGACGGTGATGGTCGGCGGCGTGCTGCGGGCGGACCGCTCCAGCAGGTACGCCACCAGGGCCGCGCGCTTGCGCTCGCGCAGCGCGTCCTGGATCGGGGTGATCCGCGCCAGCCACACGTCGTGGTCGTACTTCGCCTTCACGATCTGACCGATCTCCCGGGTGGCGGCCCGCTGCGCCGCCGCCGGGCCGTCGCGCCGCGCCCACGTGCGCGCCGTCACCACGTCGACGCCGAGCCGGTGGGCCAGCCCCAGCACCTCGAGGATCCGGCTCAGCCGCACCACGTCCCCGTACGCGGCCGCGTCACCGCCGTCCAGGGCGCTCAGATCGCCCGGGTCGACGTGGGCGAGCGTGCCCAGGGCGGCGCGTAGGTCGCCGACCGGGGCTGCCGCCAGCGCGGCGTCGAAGATTCCGGCGAGGGTGATCTCCTCCGGCTCGGGATACCGGGCCCGCAGTTGCAGCCAGCGCACCAGTTGGCGCCACCGGTCGAACAGCGGTCCGGCGGGTGGAGCGGTGACCGGCAGATCGCCCGGGTGCAGCCAGCCGAAGGTGACCGCGTGGTCCAGCAGCCAACCGAGCACCGCCGGCTCGACGCGCAGCCGGCGCACCAGGATCGCGGCCTTGTGCAGCAGCCGCCAGGCCCGGTAGATGGCCGGGAACACCGCCGGCGTGACCGGGTTGACGAAGACCCCGTCGGCGTCCTGTTCGGTCAGGCCCGCGTCGGACAGGTCGGTGAGCAGGCCGAGTGCTTCGAGCAGGATCCCGCTCTGCTGGTCGGCGAGGCCGAAGGTGACCGCCACGTGCGCCACGATCTGGCCGTCCACATCCGTGGCGGGCGTGCTCCGCAGGCTCTCCCGCAGCGCCTCGACCTGCTGGGTGACGGTCTCCTCGCGCGGCTCGAACGGGGACTCCGGGCGGTGCCGGAGCAGGTGGTCCAGCTCCGGCACCGAGAACCCGGACCGGGCGATCTCCTCGTAGCGGTCGATCAGGTCCAGGGTGGCCTGTGGGGTGGCGAACGGGTCCGGCAGCGTGCCGTGGCAGAGGTCCACCAGCAGCAGCAGGTCCGCGATCGGGATCCGCAGCCCGCGGGCCAGCGTGACGTGGCGCAGCGCGACGGTGAGGTTGTCCAGCGTCAGCAGCAGGCCGGTCCGGGCCAGGAGCAGCACCAGCTCCGCCTCGGTGACCTGGTACGCCGCGGCCAGCGTCGCGCGGTGCGCGGCGAGCGGCTCGGTGCCGGACAGCGGGCGGGTGAACGCCGCGTCCACCGGGTTGGTCAGCAGCTTGTTCTGGAACAGCGCGTCGTACTGCGACACCTGCCCCGGCTCGGCGGTGGTGCCGATCGTGTCGTACAGGCTCAGCGCCGACGCGAACGGCAGTGCCAGCCGCCGGCACACCTGGGCGAACCGGTGCAGCGCCACCAGCGCGTCGCCGCTCAGGTCGCCGCCGCCGACACCCGGCGCGGCGAGCAACTGCCCCAGCTCGTGCAGGCGCCACGGGGTGTGCCGCCACAGCCGCAGGAACCGGTGCAGCCGGTCGAACACGGCCGGGGTGAGGCCGGTGAGCCGTTGCTGGTCGAGGTCGCACGTCCCGTCCGGGCGGTCCAGCGTGACCGGTCCCGGCCACGGCACCCGCAGCAGCTCCCGCAGCTCGTCGTAGGAGAGCCGGCTGTGCTGGAGGAACTCGGCGACGGTGAGCTGGGTTCTGGTCGCGTCCAGCCCCCAGATACCGGTCTGCGCGGCGGCGTCCGCCGCCGCGGTGACGACAAGCGTCGTCGCGTGCGAGGAGAGACCGAAGTATTCGCCGGCGACGCTCACCTCGGTGGGATTGGTGCCGGCGAACGCCGCCATCAGTTCGTGCCGGGGGACGCCCAGGTGCTCCAGGAGCAGCCGGGCCTCCTCCTGCCACAGGTCGAAGCCGCCGGTGAGGTGGTCGGCTTGGCGCAGCGTGTCGTACGCGGCCGCGCGCAGGTGCTCCGGGAAGGCGCGGACCTCGGCCGCGCCGCGGGTGGTCTGCAACGCCGTCGGCGGTGGCGTCGCGCCCGGCACCTGGTTCTCCAGGACCTCGCAGACCAGGTCCACGTAGGGCATCGGTGTCTCGGTGTTGGCGCAGTTGAGCTTGATGTCCGCCAGGTCGGGCCGCCGGTCGAGCAGCACGTCCAGGACCGTCGTGCCGGCTGCGACCGCCGGGCGGTTGCCCAGGAACCGCAGCAGGTCGGCCAGGTACGCGGCCGGGCTGTACACCGACAGGCAGCCGGCGCAGTCGCAGTAGTCCAGCGGCCCGAACAGCGCCTCCAGGTTCGGGATCTCGCCGAGCACCTCCTGCACCTGCTCGGCGGTCAGGTTCTGTTCGGACAACACGTACGGGTCGCCCGGGCGCAGGTCCCGGCGGAACTCGGCGATCCGGTCGAGCACCTGCGCGTACTGCAGTTGGGCCGTGGCGAGCAGGTGGCTGCGGGTTGGCGCGCCGACCCCGGCCAAGGTGCGGGCCAGCCCGTCCTGCCCGAGCGCGAGCAGCTGGGCTGAGCTGTGGATCCCCGCGGCGAGCAGGCGGCTGCCGGTGGTCGCGTCCGGGGCGAGCCGGTGCACCCGCTGCATCACCCGCAGCTCGGCGACCACGGCCGGGTCGGTGTCCGGGGCGTTCCTCGCCACGTAGCTGTCCACGTTGGCCTCGCGCAGCACGAAGTCGGGTCGCTCGTCGAGGAACTCCGCGACCTGCGGCACGTGCTGGAGGCCGTGCCCGGTCGCCCGGCCGACGTGCGCGACGAGGGCGACCGCGGGGAAGAGCTGTTCGGCGCGGCCGGCCAGTTCGGCCGCCACCCCGCCGCCGGCCGCCTCGGCCACGGACCGCCACTGCGCCTCGGTCAGCTTGGCCAGGTCCCGGGCGCCGGTGAGGGTGGGTTCGCCGGGGTCGGCGATGACCTGCTTGAGGTGCCGCACCAGCGCGGCGTCGTTCGCTGCGACCTGCGCGACCTCGACTGTGGTGCGCAGGTCGGCGACGGCGTCGTCGCCGCCGACCTCGCCGGCGCGCTCGGTCAGCTCGGCCCAGAATTCCGGCCCTGGTCCCTGGTGGCGCACGAAGGCGTCGGCGACCGTGCCGAAGGCGGACTGCGCGACGGCCGAGGCCGCCAGCACGCCGCGCAGCGTACCGGAGCCGGTGAGGATCGGCTTGTCGAGGGTGAGGGCGGTACGGCGGGCGGCGAGCGCGGCGAGGATCGCGTCGCGCTGGCGGGTCACGCCGATCGGGAAGAGGTTCGCGGCGGTCGCCGCGTCGAAGGCCGCCGTCGCCACCTCCGGGTCGACGAAGCCGAGCCCGGTGGCGGTCTCGTCGACGAGCCGGTCGATGGCGCTCCACTCGTCGGTCGCCGTCAACAGGTCGTCGGGCAGGGTGGGCGGCAGGTTCTGGGCGAGGAAGCCGTAGCAGGCCGCGGGTGTGAACGGCGCGCCCAGTTCGGCGGAGACCCGGTGCGCCAGCAGCAGCCTCATCACCTCGTCCTGGGTCAGCCGCGCCGCCACCGCGACCCGGGTGACCTCCTGCTCCTGCTCGGTCTCCACCAGGTCGGCGACGGAGACCTCGCCGAGCACCGCCGCCACCGCGCGCATCCGCGCCTCGAAGTCGCTCGTACCCCGGTAGGGCTGGTCGCCCAGGGTCAGGTTGACCCACGAGATCCTCGTCGGGTTGACCACCACTTGGCTGCCCAGCGACTGCCCGGAGCGCACGAAGGTGACCTCCAGGTGCACCGGCTGGGACGTCGGCGTGTACGGGATGTCGAAGAAGCCGTTCGCCAGCGTCCGCCGCTCCGCCAGCACGGCTCCCTCGCCCCGTACCGGACGTTCCCGCACCCGTACGGTCACCGCCCCCAGGCCCCGCCAGTGCTCGTCGCGGACCCTGCCCCGCAGCCGGTACGGATGCTCCACCACGCCGCCGGTGATCTCCAGGTTGAGCGCCCGCAGGGTGGGCTTGTCCAGGTGCCCGGTGGCCGGTAGGCGCTTGCGGCGCTGGTACTCCAGCACCGCCGCGCGCGTCGTGCCACCGAAGCGCTGCTGGCCGTGCTCGGCGACGGCGATGGTCAGGCCCAGCTTGGCCAGCGCCTGCTGGGCCCGGCCGACCTCGGGGCCGCGCATGTTGAGCCGCAATGTCCTGCGCACCGGTGCGAGCACCACGTCCGGGTTGACGGTCAGCGCCCGGACCGGCTGGGGCCGGGAGGCGTTCACCGACGCCATCCGCTCCCACGTCGCCGGGTCGAACTCGCCGGTGGCCGGTAGCCCGTAGCGGTGTTGGAAGGCGGTGATCGCCGCCCGGGTCGACGGGCCCAGCTCGCGCGAGCGCAGCTCGCCGCCGTCGATCGGCGCGCTCACCTTGGCGATCTCCAGCGCCCGCCGCAGCGCGCGCTGCGCCCCGGCGACCTGGGTCCGGGAACTGAGCTTCGCGGCGAGCGCCCGTGCCTTGAGCCGTTCGGTGGTCTCCGCGGTGACGACGGCGTCGCCGGTCACCGCGCGCAGGGCCGCGGTCGTGCTCGGGCCGAACGAGCGGGCGGACACCTCGCCCGGGTCGACCTGGTGCCCGGCCTGGGCGAGCAACCGGTGGATCCGGGCCACCCGGGTCTTGCTGCCCGTGGTGAACTCGTGCTGCGTCCGCGCTCCGACCGGGGAGAGCCGGACCGTCTCCTCGTCCCGTCCGTCGTTCACCGGCATGTCGGCCTCACTCCCACCGTCGTCACCGCTACCACCAGTCGTAGATCGCTTCGCCGATCTGGCCGCCCCGCTTGCTCCACCACCAGCCGACCGCCGCCGCGCCGAGCAGGCCGAGGCCGATCGCGAGCCAGCCGATCGGGCCGCTGATCACGCCGAGACCGATCAGGAACCCGGAGATGCCGCCGGCCAGCGCCACTCCGGCGGTCATGCCGACCGAGGCGCCGATCGCGCCGCCGACGAAGCTGCCGACCTCCCGCGCGGCGACCCGGCCCTGCTGCCCCTCAGGGGCGGTCGCGACCGCGTGGATGCCGAGGACGGCGCCGACCGCCACCCCGACCGGCCCGGCCACCCGCCCGATCCGGGTGAGGGTCTTCAGCGAGCCCCGGCTCTCGCCGGCCGCGACGGCGATCCGCCGGGCGGTCTCGCCCGCGCCGGACGACGGGACTCGACCGCCACCCTCCACACCGGGCAGCCGGTTCAGGTACGTCTTGAGCATCGAGGCGAAGCTGCGTTCGCCCTCGATGGCCTGGGACAGGGCTCGCCCGCCCGGGCTCAGCCGGCTCTGGGTGGCGAGCCGCCGCGCGTTGCGCCCCTCCGACACCTCCTGGGCGGTCTGGATCGCACCGGCGGTGTCGCCGCGGGCGACGCTCTGCGCGATCGACCGTTGCGCCGCGTCGGAGGCCGCCCGGTTGCCCTGCATGTACTGGCTGCGTTGGCGGGTGTCCCACATGGTCACCGCGCCCTGCCCGGTGGTGCGGCCCGGTGCCTCGCCGGGTTCCTGCCCGGCGCCCGGTTCGGTGTCGGACCCGGCGTCCGGCGCCGGCTCGTCCCCGGTGCCGGCGCTCGGGCCGCCGGCGTCCTCGGGGGGCGGCTCGGCGGGGCCCGGTGGCCCGGTGAGCTCGCCCTCCTGCGGCTGCGGTGCCGGCGGGCCGACCCGGGAGCCGGGCCAGCGGGCGAGCGCGTCCGACTCCCGGATGAGCGGTGGGCCGCCCCACACGACCGTCTGGTACGGGCCGGTCACCGCCCCCGCGTACTGCCAGACCCGTCCGAACGTGTCGTGCTGCAGCACCCGCCAGCGCAGTTCGGCGCCGCTGCCGGAGTGGGTGGCGGCCACCTCGCCGGTGTCCCGGAAACTGCTCGGGTCGGCCGCCATCGCCCGGTCGAGTTCCGGGTACTCGTGCGGCCCTCGACGCCGTCGGCCGTTGGTTCCGGTCGGATCGGCCAACGTGACCGGGTTGTTGCGGCAGTAGGCGTACAGATTCGGCCCGTCGGCGAAGCCGGCCGGATCGGGACTGGTCCACCGGCCCAGCCAGGCGGCGTAGTAGCGGGCTCCCATCTGGTACAGCCCGGTCTCCTCGTCGCGCTCCCCGTCGGTGTAGCGGTAGCGCGCCAGGCCGTGGTGCGGCGACGGTCGCGACGATCGGTACGCGGTGGCGCCGAACGGGTGGTACTCCTCGTACGAGATCGGCACCCCGTCCGCGTCGGTCTCCAGCATCGACGAGCCGAGGTGGTTGGTGTAGCGGTAGCGCACCACCGACGGCGGCCCGTCGCCCACCGATGTCGTGTCGACCTGCGCCAGCCGTCCCTGGCCGTCGGAGACGTGCAGGGTCCACCGTTCCCGCCGGAGCGTGCCGTTCATCCACTCGCGGTAACGCTCGACGGGGCCCAGGTACCGCCGCTCGGTGCGCAGCCCACCCTGCCGGTGCACCACCTTGCGAACCCGGTCGCCGCCCGCCCCGTACGCCATCCGGACGGTGCCGCCGCCGCCCAGGTCCGCGTCCGTGAGCCGGTCGAAGACGTCCCAGGTCAGCGACACCAGGTGCGGCATCGTGACCATGTTGCCCCGGGCATCGTGTCCGTAGCCGGCACTGAACGTGCCCGGGGGGTCGCCGGGCAGGCTGGTGGCGAGCAGGCGGTTGGTGCGGTCGGCCGGGTCAGCGTCGTACGCGTAGCGGTAGCGCCGCGTCCACCCGCCGCCGCCCGCGACGTGCCGCACCTCGGTCAGGTTGCCGAGGTCGTCGTAGCTGTAGTGCTGGGTGTAGCGGCGCACCGCCGCCGCGTCATTGAGGTGCGGCAGCGCCACCGGCGCCGGGTCGTGGTGGTCGGCCTGGTCCAGCCCCGCGTGCTCCCGCCCGGTGGCCCGGACGAGCCGGTAGAGCGGGTCGTAGCTGAAGCGGGTGTCCGGGCGCACCACCGCGTTGGCGAAGAAGTGGGTCTGCTGCGCGTCGTCCACGATCTCGGTGACGTTGCCGACCGGGTCGTGGAAGAACGCGAGGTCCTGGAGCCGGCCACCGCCCTGGGCCGTGGTCGTGACCCCGGTGAGCCGCAGCGAGCGGGGGTCGTACGCGTACCGGGTGACCGCGCCGTTGCCGAGTTCCACGCTCAGCCGCCGCCCCCGGGCGTCGTACCGCTCGCCGACCAGGAACGTGTGCACGGTCCCGTGCACGGTGGCGGTGAGCCTGACGAGCCGGTTGGCGACGTCGTAGCCGGGGCTCAGCACGGTCCCGTCGGGGAGCGTCGTCTCGGTCACCCGGTCCACGGCGTCGTAACGCGCCGACGCCGGGTGGCCGGTCGGCTCCAGCAGCGCGTCGAGGTCGCCGCTCCAGTCCACCGGCGAGTGGATGTCGCGGGTGAACCGGCGGGTCAGCTCGAGCGGCCGGCCCCGGAAGTCGGCGCGCTCCAGCGTCACGGAGCCGGCCGCGTCGTACACGACGTGGGCCAGGCCCAGCAGGTTGCGCTGCGCCCCCTCGGGATGCGCGTCGCCGTAGACCACCCGGCCGACCACGGCCTGTCCGCCGGGGTGGGTGCAGGTTGTCGTGGTGGGCCGGCGGAAGGCGTCGAAGTCGGTCGCGAAGACCCGTCCGGCGTCGTCCCACACCCGTACCGGCACGCCGGCCACGTCGGTGAGCATCCACCGGGTGCCCCACTCCGCGCCGTGTGTCCGTACCGGGTTGCCGAGCAGGTCGGTGACCACCGTCGCGATCGGACGGTCCCGGGTGTCGAAGGCGGTCACGACGTGCCCGGCCAGGTCGGCCTCCGACCGGGACCGGACCGGCCCGGCCGGGCCGTTGTCGGCGCTGGCCAGCACCACCCGGCCGAGCCCGTCGAGGTGACGCTCCGCCGCCGTCCCGGCGTGGGCGGCGGCCAGCCACGCCGCCCGCCGGTGCGGGTCGGCCGGCTCCGGCTCCGCGGTCGACGGCGAGCCGCGTTCGCCGTACCAGAGGCTGTCCAGCACCGTGTCGTTGGCGTCGTGTTCCCGGGTGAGCCAGGCGCCGTGCTCGACCCGGGTGAAGGTGCCGTCGGGCGCGTCCACCCGGGTCACCCGGCCGACCGGGTCGTAGCGGATGACCGGGGTGACCCCGGTTTCGACGAGGCTCGCCTCCGCCTCGTGGTCCGGAGTGGTGCTGAAGTAGGGCTCGTACTGCTTGACCGGGGCCCCACGGTTGTCGAGGATCGTGCGACCGGTGCCGATCCAGCGCAGCTCGACGCCGGTGTCGACCTCGCCCGCCTCGCCGGTCGCCGGGTCGACGGCGAGGGCCGGGCCGGGCGGTGCCTGGGTCTTGGTCATCAGCGGGGTGCCGGAGCCGTCGAGGTGGACGTGGCTCTCCTGCCAGCGTGGGTTGTCGGCACCATGCTGCTCGCGGTGCCGCACCAGGAGCCGGGCCGGCTGCCGGAACAGGTCGTACTCGACGGTGGCGGTCGGGTCGGCGAGGGTGTCACCCGCGCCGTCCTTGCCGGCGGTGGCGGCGGCGACGACCACCCCCAGCGGGTCGTAGCGCACGGCGCGGTGGTTGCCGTTGAGGTCGGTGATCCGGTCCGGTGCCAGGACGCGGAAGTCGTTCCGCACCGAGGTCACGTGACCGACCGGGTCGGTGAACCGCCGGGGCAGCAGGTCGTGGTCCCGCTCCACAGCGGTGAGCAGGCCGAACGGGTCGCGATGGCCGCTCGGCAGGTAGAAGTGGTCCGCGGCGTCGGCCGGGAGGACGTCGGTGCCCGACGGCAGCCACCAGCCGCCGTCGGCCGGGACGTACCCGGCGGCGGTCAGGTCGGCGGCGGACACGGCGCCGCCGTAGCCCGCCGCGACGAGGCCGTCGGTGAGCGCGAGCCGGTACACCCGGTGGACCAGGCCCAACGACTGCATGGTGCCGAACGGCAGCGGCCCGCTGAGGTCGTCGGCCAGGAAGCCGACCCGCCACCGGCCGATCAGGCGCAAGCGGACGGTGTCGCCGTCGAGCTGCTCGTACGGCACCCGGGGAGCGCCGGCCACCGCCGCGAGCAGGTCGGGTCGGGACAGGAAACCGGTGGGGGCGGTGAGGCCGGCGAGCTGGTAGGTGCGGCTGTCGTGGACCGCGCGCAGCCGGTGCGTGTCGGCGGTGGACACGTCGTCGGTGTGGTCGTGCTCGGTGTACGTGACGTGCCGGTGGGCCTGTGCCGCGCGGACCGGCTCCGGCAGCGCCGGATCGACCCGCTGGCGCGGGTAGACGACGTTCGCCGAGCGGCGCACCATTCCCAGGTCGTCCAGCTCAAGCACCAGGATGTGCTCGACCCGTGGATCGGCGGGCACCCGGTCGTAGCCGTACCGGATCGCCTCGGCGGGCGCCACCCGGAACACCCGCGGCTGCACCCGCCGGATCTCGTACGACCACTGCGTCGCCGCGTACGGGAAGTCCTCCCGCGGCGACCCGTCGAGGGCGTACACCTCGGTGCGCAGCGGCAGCCCCTTGAGCGCCCGCACCGCCTCGGCGTACTCGTCGTCGGTCAGCCCGGCCGGCGGCACCGGCTCCGGCAGGTCGTGCTCGGTCCACTCCGGGTTGGCGAAGTACTGCTCGCGGCGGGCGTGCAGCAGCCGCTCGCCGGCCAGCGAGCCGGTGTGGTACCAGCTACGGGTCAGCACCGGCGGCTGGTGCAGGCTCGGGTCGGTGGCGTTGGCCGCCCCGGCGAAACTGTCGTAGCTCTCGGTGTCCCGGGTCTCCACCAGGCCGAAGCCGCGGAACTCCCGTTCCCGCGGGTCGTAGCACCCGTCGTGGTAGGAGGTGCGGCGGATGAACACCGTCTCCCGGACCCGGTCCGTGGTGGTGACCCGGTACGCGCACTGCACCGGGAACGGCAGCCGGGTCGCCCAGGGCCGCCCCCGCGCCTCGTCCTCCAGGTAGAAGGCGGTCGACGGGCGGTACTCGATCCGCACCTGCGCGCCGAGCCCGTTGTCGTAGCCCGTGAGCAGGTGTGGCTTCACCCCGCCCATCAGGTTCAGATAGCGCAGCGGCCCTCGACCGCCGGCCGGCAGCGGCGAGGACCAGACCAGGCAGGCGGTGCCGACGCCGAGCAGGTCGATCAGGGCCGCGCCGGTCACGCTGTCGGGGGCGGGCACGCCGTTGAGCAATCGGGGCGGCGCGAAGCCGTTGCCGCAGCGGTTGCGGTGCAGCCGGGCCCCGTCGGCGGCGAGGTACACCAGGTCGACCGGGCCGGTCCCGTCGACGTCGCCGAGCAGCAGGCGCCGCGGGTCGAACTGGCCGGGCCGGTCGAACCAGGGTGCGTCGGCCATCCGTACCCAGGTGCCGAACCGGCCGTGCCCGAGGTTGGGTCGGTAACGGACCGAGCCGTTGCCGATGCGCACCAGGTCGGGCAGGCCGTCGCCGGTCAGGTCGGCGAACTGCACCAGTTCGGTGCGGTCGCCCGAGGTGAAGCGGGGCAGCGGCGCACCGGTTTCGCCGTCCACCAGCGCCATCGCGGCGGCGAAGCCGTCCCGCCCGAGACACGCGTGCCACCGGGCGCCACTCTCGTTCTCGGCGACCAGGTCGGGCAGCCCGTCGCCGGTCAGGTCGGCCAGGTGCACCCGGTCGGGGTCCCCGGGCGCGGTCGGCGCCGCCGTCGGTGGCTCAGCCGCCCGCCAGCCGCCGTCGTCGCCGCGTCGCGCCACGACCGAGCCGGTGCCGGCCAGCCGGACCAGGTCGGGCGCGCCGGAGCCGTCGAGGTCGAGCAGCAGACCGGGGACGTCATTGCGTACCTCGCTGGGCTGGGTGGTGGCCGGGTGGGCCGGCGCGAAGTGTGCCCGGCCGGCCGGCGGGCTGAGGTTGCGCGCATACCACCAGGTGCCGCGTTGTCGGGTGAGCAGGCCGGCGGTGCCCTCACCGTCGAGGTCGACCCAGAACCGGGTCGCCTCGTCGAACCCGTATGGCAGGCCGGCAACCTCGTGCACCGCCGGGTCCACCACACCCGCCTGGTACGACAGCGACAGCGGTGGCAGTTCGCCGGTTTCGGTGCCGTCGTACCCGCGCCGGGTCACCGCCGTCAGGAACGTGTACCCGTCGCGGACCTCGTGGGTGAAGTCGGTCGACGCGACCAGCTGTGGCGAGTCGCCGAGGGACGGGAACCGGTGGTACATCAGGGCGCGCCGGCACAGCCGGTAGGTGCGGATCTCGAATCCGGCCCGGTAGCTGGACCACGGGTCCGCGCGGACCGGCCACGGCCCGTCGCCGTCCTCGCCGTAGTCGAGGACCAGGTCGAAGTGCCACTGGGTGGCCGGCCCGGTCCTGTCACCCGGGTGGTACGGCGTCTCGTTGCCGTAGCGCACCCGCTTGAGGTACCGGTTGGCGCCGCGCGCGGTGTCGGTGCGGTGCCGCTCGTCGACCGTGCCGGCGTCGACTCCGGACGAGTCCTCGGCCCGGTATTCGAAGACCATCACGTTGCCCCGGTCGTCATGGCGTTCGCACAGCAGCCAACTGAAGACGCGGCCCGGGTCGGCGGGGTCGAAGATCCGGCTGGCGGCGTCGCGGCCGTACCAGGAGGTGACGTTGTCGCCGGTGATCACCCGCCACCGCACGTCGGTCCGGTCTGCGACGCTGCTCCACCGTTCGATCCGCGCGTCGCCGGACTCGATCCGCGGCCGGAACCGCCGGATCCGGTACCCGTCGCGAACCAGGTCGGAACCCGGGACGGCGACCAGGTCCTCCGTGCCGGAGAGCACGAAGACGTCGGTGTCGTCGCGGTAGCGGGGCACGCCTCGCTCGGTCTGCCGGCTGATCGCCGGCAGGTCGAGCTGCCAGCCGTACCCGAAGACGCTCTGCCCGGCCGCCGAGTCGTAGCCGATCGCCAGCTCCGGGCCGAAACCGGAGCGGCCGGCGGTGGCGCCGAGCGGCACGGTGAGCGAGGCGCTGCCGGTCACCGGGTTGGCGGCGAACTTCTCACCCAGGCCGCGGACCGCACCGCCCGGCGTCGGCAACGTCACGCCGGGCAGGACCGCGGGTGTGGGCGGCTGGGCGTCGTGCCGGTCCCGGGTCGCCACCGCGCCTCCCGATTGCCGTCTGGCAGGTGGCTGGAGGCTATGTGGCCGGAAGGTGCGCGCACACTCATCTGCTGCCAACCCGACAACCGACTCCGGCGGTCGCGGCGCCCCGCGGCGGTGCGCTGCTTGTAGCGGACCGCGCCGGATCGAGAGCACCGGGCTGTGATCCGGGGGGACCGCGACCGGAGACGTGCCGGCGTCGGGTTGGCGTCAACGGGCGAAGGGGCCGGCGCCGGCGAAGGCGTACGCCGCGAACCGGGTACCGATGCGCTGGTGGGCCTCGCGGCTCGGGTGCAGGCCGTCGGGCAGCGGAAGGTCGACGGCGTCGGCTGGGCCGTACAGCGAGGTGCCGTCGAGGTAGTGCAGGTTCCGGTCGGCCGCGCGGCGGTCGGTCAGCGAGCGCAGCTCGCGCCGGATGACCTGGAGCGTCAGGCGTCCCAGGGCGACGTCCCCAGGCGCTCCGGTGCTGACGAAACGCACCTGGTCGGTGCCGATCGAGGCGGGGTCGATCGCGCCCGGGCCGGGAGTGTCCTCGTGGACACCGCAGAACAGGGGCGAGATCAGGAGCAGCGGGACGTCCGGGTGGCCGTCGCGGATCGTGTCGAGGAAGCCGTGGACGGCGGGGACGAAGGCACGTAGCCGCATCGCGTCGAGGTTGACGACGTTGATGCCGAGCTTGACGCTGATGTAGTCGGCCGGAGCGTCGCGGATCACGCGGGCCAGGAACGGATCGACCAGCGCGCTGCCGCCCAGGCCGAGGTTGCGCAGCTCGACGCCGGCCCGTCGGGCGGCGACGGCCGGCCAGATCTCGCTGGGCGCCAGCGCGTTCGAGCCTTGACTGATCGAGCTGCCGTAGTGCACCCACCGCGGCATCGTCGCGTCGTCCGGCTCGATCGGGGCGTCGGCCCGCAGCTCGATCAGCTCGATGGTCTCGTTGTGCGGCAGCCAGACCTCGATCCGGCGGCGGCCGGCGGGCAGATCGGCGACCGTGGTCGTGTGCGGCTCGCCGGCGTGCAGGATGGTCCGGCCACTGGCGAGGTCGACCTCGAACCGGTCGCCGCCGTCCAGCACGTCGCGGACGACGAGGTCGCCGTCGGCGTAGACGTCGATGCGGCCACGTGGTCGCTCGGCGCCGGCGTAGGCGATCCGGGTCGGGTGGGTCACCAGGTCGATCGCGCGCGCCGTCGTCTGGAACACGATGCGTACGCCGGAGGGCTGGCTCTCCATCGAGAGCAGTTGTCCGTCCGGGAACTGCTCGCGTACCCAGGCGGGTAGCCGGTGTGGCCGGAGGCCGCGAGGGGTGACCTCGACCTCGGCGACGCCGTGGAGGAGTTCGGAAAGGACGTGCATCAGGGCTTTCCTTCGGTGGGCCAGTTGCGGAAAACGGTGTCGAGCGCATCCAGCGCGCGCCGCCAGGAGACCTCGGTGGCGGGTTCGCGGTGTCCGAGGCTGCCGCTTGCCTCAAGCGCCAGGAAGCCGTTGATGGTGGCGCCGAGCAGCCGGGTGGCGTGCACGAGTTCGGTCTCGGGCAACCGGTAGCCGCGGAGCATCGCCAGCGTCAGCGCGACAAGGCGGCCGGCCGCTTCCGATCCGACGGTCGATGACGCGGCCGGGCGTTGCAGAGCGGCCCACCGGCCAGGGAACTGGCGGGCATAGCCACGGTGCGCCTCGGCGAGGGCGATGAGGGCGTCTCGTCCTGAGCGCCCGCCGATGGCGATCGCGACCCGGTCGGCGAGTTCGCCGAGTGCCAGCTCGTGCACGCCGTCGAGCAGCGAGGACCGATCGCGGACATGCGAGTAGAGACTCGCGGTCTGCACCCCGAAGCGGCGGGCCAGCGCCGACAGGGTGATCGCGTCGAACCCTTCCCGGTCCGCCAGCTCCGCCGCTGCCGCGATGACGACGGCTGTGGTCAGGTTCGCTCGTGCCATGCGCCTATCCTAATCCGCGTAGCAAAAAACCTAAGCCCTTTTGGTTAAGGTCACAACTCCGGGGCGCCGGCGACGGGGCCCTGGCGTAGCGGGCATCCCCGCGGGTACGAGCGGGCATGGGTGTGATCAGTGACTACGCGCTTCTCGGCGACGGTCACGGCGCGGCGTTGGTCTCCTCGGACGGGTCCGTGGACTGGTGGTGCCCGCCCCGGTTCGACGCGCCGAGCGTCTTCGCGCGTCTGCTCGGCCCGACCGGCGGCTTCTGGTCGATCCGGCCGCTCGGGCGGTACACGACCTCCCGTCACTACCTCGACGGGACGATGGTGCTGCGCACGGAGTTCCACACCGCCAGCGGTGTGCTGCGGTTGACGGACGCCCTCGGCCTCGGTGCCGGGGAACGTGGTCATCGGATCGGCTTCACGTCCCCGCACGTCCTGATCCGGCAGGTCGACGTCGTCGCTGGTGCGGTGGACGTGGCGGTGGAGGTCGCTGCCCGGCCGGAGTACGGATTGATCAGTCCCAGGGTCGCCGAAGCGCCGGGTGGGATAGAGATCTCCGGAGGCGCCGAGCGCTTGCTCCTGACCGCCGATCATGATCTTGCCGTTGACGGTTCCCTCGTGACCGGGCGGTTCTCCCTCGCGGTGGGCGACAGCGTCGTGTTCGCGCTGCACCACCGCCGGGCCGCCGACCCGCGGACCGTGCCGCTCGACGGACGCGCGGCACTGCGGGACACGGTCGCCGCGTGGCAGTCCTGGGACCGGCTCCACCGGGAATACCAGGGGTCCTACCGTGCGGAGGTCCGGCGCAGTGCCCTGGTTCTTCAGGCGTTGACCTACCAGCCGACCGGAGCGGTGATCGCGGCAGCCACCACGTCGCTGCCGGAGAAGGTCGGCGGTCCGGCGAACTGGGACTACCGGTTCGGCTGGCCCCGCGACGGCAGCGCCACTCTCCGGGCGCTGTGGGTCGCTGCCTGTCCCCATGAGGCGCACCGTTTTTTCGACTGGATGGCCGACTCGATGGGATCGGTGGCCGCGGAGGACCACGTGCCGATCATGTCCGGTGCCGGTGGCGAGCGGGACCTGACCGAACACACGCTGGATCACCTCGCGGGCTACCAGGGCAGCCGACCGGTGCGGATCGGCAACGACGCCTGGCAGCAGAAGCAGCTCGACGTGCTCGGCGAGGTCCTGGAGTGCGCCTGGGTGCTGCGTGACGAACTCGCGGACCTCTCGCCCGCCGCCGCGGACCTGCTGCGGTCACTGGCCGACCGGGCCGCCGACACGTGGCGGGAGCCGGATGCCGGCCCGTGGGAAGGACGCGAGGGCGAGCGGCACTACCTGACCTCGAAGCTGTTGTGCTGGGTAGCCCTGGACCGGGCCGTCAAGTTGGCGCGGGTCCTGAACGCTGAGGCGCAGGTCCCACGGTGGTCGCAGGCCATGAAGCAGATCCGCGCGGCGATCCTGACCGAGGGCTGGAGCGACTCCGGTCGGACGTTCACCGGCGCGTTCGGATCCGACCATCTCGACGCCTCGGTGCTTGTCATGCCGATCGTCGGGTTTCTCCCCGGCGATGATGCCCGGGTCGTCGATACCGTGGACGCCATCAGGCGTGACCTGGGCAGCGACGGCCTGGTGCAGCGGTGGACGGGGGCGGGGGAGGAGGGCGCCTTCATCATCTGCTCGTACTGGCTGGTCGAGGCGCTGGCCCGGGCCGGGCGGGTTGACGCGGCCAAGCAGATCTTCGAGGCCGTCACCGCCCGGGCGAACGATGTTGGTCTCCTGTCGGAGGAGATCGACCGCCGCGACGGCAACCTGATCGGGAACTTCCCCCAGGCGCTGTCCCACATCGGTCTCATCAACGCCGCCTGGGTTATCGATCGGGTTGAGTCCGGCGCCGAGCCGTGAGGTGGACCGTGCGCGTCACCCGGCACCGGACGTGCGGCTGATCCCGTTCGGTCGCGGCTCCGGTGAGCATCGGGGCATCCGATACCAACCTGTACGAGACGTTTGTCTGCTTACCGCGGATCCGAGGCTCGCGAGCGCGGTCGCCACCTCCGATGCCGCCCCGCCGCCGCAGATGATGGCGAGTCGACCGGGAACCCCTCGCTCGTGGCGGCTGCCTCCCGGCTGGTCTGCGGCGGCGCCTCGCTCAGCCCGGCGATGTCCGGGATCAGTGCGCCGTGGCGGCACGGCCGAGGCGGATGGCCGCGATGAGGAAGAAGATGGCGCCGGGGATGGCGTAGCCGATCGCGTTGGTCAGCGCCGGGTGGTCCGCGAGGGCGCTGGCGACGAACGACCCGCCGGCGACTACGGAGAGACCGCCACTGACGATCATTGGCCACTGGCCGCCCAAACTGCGACGGCGGGCGCGACAGCGGCTCCTCGACACGGCGACCCGGATCTTCTACGGGGAGGGAATCCACTCGGTCGGCGTTGATCGGATCATCTCCGAGGCGAAGGTGACCCGCGCCACCTTCTATCGGCACTTCCCGGGCAAGGAAGATCTCGTCGTTGCTTATCTGCAGGCGGCCGATCACGCCATCCGCGACCAACTCGACACCGCCATCGCCGCCGGCCGACCGGCGCCCGACACCCTTCGGGCCGCTGCGGAGTCGATTGCGCGTGACATCCAGTCCGCGGGCTTCCGCGGCTGCGCCTTTCTGAACGCCGTGGCGGAGTATCCCGATCCCGACCACCCCGTGCACCAGGCCGTCCTCGCGCACCGGCGGTGGTTCCTCGACACGATCCACACCCTGCTGGCGAGCATCCAGCAGACCGAGGCCGAGTCCGCGGCGCGGCACTTCGTCATGCTCCGCGACGGCGCCATGGCGGCCGGCTGCCTCTTCGACCCGGTGCTGATCTCCGAGACCTTCCTTCGCGGGGTCGAGGGACTCATCCGAACTCACGCCGCACGCCAGCAATCCTGAGCCGCACGGCTGGATCGCCGACGATGGACATCGGTACCTGCTCGACTACGAGCGCCTTCCGGTGGTGCCTTCGGGGCCGGCGCGATCTCCACCATGACCGTCCGGCCCCTTCAGGGCTTCCGAAACGCTCCGACCGGCGATCGGTTCGTTCACGCTCTGCCCGCCTTGGCTCGCCGGTTCGCGATCCCCAGCCAGACGGCCGCACCCAGGCAGGTGGTGGTGAGCAGCAGCAGGAGCACCAGAGTCGGGTTGACCCATGCCGGCACCAGGTCGTAGGTGGCGTTGCACTTGTTGTGCAGGGGGAACAATCGCGAAGGTTCCTGCCAATGGGTGGAACGGTAGGCACCGTCGTAGGTGGTGCCGGCCGCGCGGCAGGACTCTTCCGGGTCCAGGGAGGGACCCGAGAAGGCGCCGATGAACCAGGTGACCGCGGCGGCGACGACGCACAGCCCGGCGGTCCCGAGGAGCCAGCCGGGGGTTTTCCACCGGCCGGTGAACAGCGGTCTGCCCCACAGCCACAGCACGAGCAGGGCGGGTGCGGCGGCCACGAGGGAGCCGGCGATGAGCGACATGGTTCCGGTACTAAGCGAATGCGTACGGGGTCAGGTACCGCGGCAGCAGGATCTTGGTGCGCGGTGCGGCTTCGCGTACGGCGGCGAGAAACGCATCGAGCCGTTTCTGGTCGCCGGGCGTGGCCGTCGGCGGATTGGTCAGCGGGACCTCGAAGTTGTCCCAGTGCACCGGCACGAGGGTCGCCGGCCGGCCAAGCGCCGCGAGTAGGCGCGGCACGTAGGTGTGGGTGACGTCGGTGCTCGGTAGAGCGATCATGGCGACGTCGGGGTTCAGGCCGACGAGGTTGCGTTCGACGAAGTCGCTCGCGCCCATGAAGAACACGGACGGCCCGCCCTTGACGGCGACCTGGTAGGCGAGGGTGTCGCCCTCGGGGAGGTCCGCGATCGTGGCCGGCTTGTCGGGCACCGCTGTGCGGACACCGGGGAAGGCCATCGAGTAGGAGCCGTTGCGGCTGTGCAGCGCCGCGACCACCTCGACGGTGTAGTCGCCGAAGTCGAGCACCTCGCCGCCCTTGACCGGGCTGAGCTGGGAGGGCGGCAGGCCACCGGCCAACCCCAGGTGGTACGCGGTGAGGGTGCCGAACACGCGGGCGCCGGACCGCTGGGCGATGTGCGGTACGTCGTTGTAGTGGTCCCAATGGGTGTGGGTCACGAGGATTGCCTGCGGGGTGCCGGGATGGTCGGCGATGCGCTCGACGTCGACGGTCAGCGGGGTGTCAGGGTCGAACTGCCCCTCGAACAGCCCGGTGCGGAAGCGGCTCAGGTACGGGTCGATCAGCAGCGTCTTCGCTCCGATGTCGATCCGCCACCCGGAGGTGCCGAGCCAGCGGAACGTGGCCGACACGCCCCGTAGCGGGCGGCGGGGAGCGGCGGACGCGGTGGACGGGATCACGGTCGCGCCGGCCACGGTGCCCAGGGCGGCGCCGGCGGTGGTACCCAGAAATCGGCGGCGACTCAGTGGTGATTCGGTCATGACGCGCAGCCCACCATCGCCCCACGCGCGGCGTCCAAGACCATCCTGTGCCAGCGCCGATACGCGGCCGCATATCGACCCAGCAGAGCGTGGCTCACCACAGCGGCCGCCGAGATGTTGATCACATCGTCCGTAGCGTCTCGATGGCCGCTCGGGCCGCCTCGCCCATCGCCAGGTCGACGTCGATCCGGCGGGTGGCCAGCCGCTGGGTCTGCGCGAAGACCGCGACCGCATAGCGGCCGCCGTCGGGATACTCCACCACCCCGGCCTCGATGTGCAGCCCGGGTAGCGTGCCGGTCTTGGCGGCCACCCGCACCTCGGGCGGGAAGCCGGATGGCAGCCGGGTCCAGAACAGTTGCCGCGCCATCAGGTCACGTACCATCGCGCAGGCGGCGGGCGGGCCGGCCTCGTCCCGCCAGATCAGAGCCAGCAGCCGGGTGATCTCCCGTGCGGTGCTGGAGGTGGTGTGGCCGGGGTCGAAGACCCGCATGGCCCGTATCCGCTCCTCTGGCAGGGCGGCGAAAGCGCGGGCGAACTCGGTCGCGTCCCGCGCGCCGACATCGGCGAACATCGACTCCAGCAACTGTCGGGGGCCCCGACAACCCGGGTGCGGGTGAGCCCCAACTCATCTGCGAGCAGCGGGAGAAGGTCCGGGCCGACCCGGCGCAAGAGCAGGTCGGCCGCTGTGTTGTCACTGACCGACATGGCGAAGTACGCCAGGTCGCGCAGGGACAGCTCCACGTCGTCGGCGCAGCCGGCGGTGCCCCAGCCACCCAGTCGGTCCTCGGCGCCCACCAGCACCCGTTCGGTGGGGTCGAGCTGCCCGGCCGCGGCCTGCCGCGCGAACTCCAGCGCCAGCAGGATCTTGAACACGGACGCGATCACGACCTGCTCGTCCGCGCGCATCCCGACCTCGCGGTCGCCGTCGATGTCAACCGCGTGCAGGCGCGCGTCGACGCCCACCTTGTCGAAGATCTCCCCCGCCAGCACGGCCGCCACCCTAGTACGCCTATGGTCGGGGGGTGGATCTCTTCCGGCACCTGCGCTACTTCATGGTGGTGGCAGAAGAGCTGCACTTCGGCCGGGCCGCCGAGCTGCTCGGCATCGCGCAACCTCCGCTGAGCCAGTCGATACAGCGGCTCGAGCGGGAGTTGGGTGTCGAGCTGATTGACCGGTCCCGCCGCCAGGTCGACCTCACTCCCGCCGGCCGGCTGCTGCTCGACGAGGCGCGCGCCCTGCTCGTCGGCGAGGAACGGATGCGCACCGTCATGCGGATGGTGCGCGACGGCAGGCTGGCACCCTGCGCGCCGGCGTGCCGCCGGAGACATCCGCGGTGACGCTCCAGGCCTTACTGCGGCGCCTCGCCGACCAGATACCCGGCCTCGACGTCGACCTGCAGGAGCTGGCCACCGGCGAGCAGCTGCGGATGCTCGCCGACGCCCGGCTCGACATCGGGTTGATCCATCACCCGGTCGATGCCCCCGACCTGCGGTTCGGGCCAGCCGCACGGGTACGGCTCGGCGTGGTCGTGCCGCGCGCCTCGCCGCTGGCGGCGGCGAACGAACTGGCCCTCGCCGACCTCGCCGGCCACGACCTCGTCCTGCCCCCGCGCCCCACCGCACCGGGCTGGTACGACCACGTCCTGGACGTGTGCCGCCAGCACGGCTACAAACCGGCCCGCGTCCGGCACGCCCGCAACCCCGAATTCCTGCTCGGCTTGGTGCTCGCCGGCCACGGCGTCGCGTTCGAACCGGAGAACGCCGCCCGACGCGAACCGCGCGTGGTCTGGCGTCCCCTCACCGATCACCCACTGCACAAGACGACCTCCGCGGCGTGGCCGGCGCAAGCACCGCACCCCGCCGCCGAGCAGTTCGCCGAGATCGCCGCCGAGACGCTGGACGAGGCGGCGCCAACGCCGATGACCGTCCCCGCGGCGGACGCGGCACGCCCCTGGAGCATCGTGTACGCACCCCGCACGGCCGGCACCCGCGAGTAGGCAACAGCTGCCGCCGCTCCTTCACGCATGACAGACCAGCCTTCTGCGCCGCGGTCAGCGACGACCGTGACGGCCGATCCGTGATGGGTGTCAGTCGTGGTGGATGCGGCCGGGCAGTGTGGTGAGTCTGGCGCCGGTGCCGCCCCAGCGGGCTGCGATGATTTCGCTGGCGATGCTGATGGCGGTTTCTTCGGGGGTGCGGGCGCCGAGGTCGAGGCCGATGGGGGAGGAGAGTGTCTGTAGTTCCTGGTCGGTGAGGCCGGCCGCGCGTAGGCGGGTGAGGCGGTCGTTGTGGGTGCGGCGGGAGCCCATTGCGCCGACGTATGCGAGGTTCTGGCGTAGGGCTATCTGTAGTACTGGTACGTCGAATTTGGGGTCGTGGGTGAGGACGCAGACCACGGTGCGGTTGTCGGTGCGGCCGGCGTCGATTTCGGTGCGTAGGTAGCGGTGTGGCCAGTCGACGACGACCTGGTCGGCGCTGGGGAATCGTTTGGGTGTCGCGAATACGGGTCGGGCGTCGCAGACTGTGACGTTGTAGCCGAGGAACGTGCCGATCTGTGCTACGGAGGCGGCGAAGTCGATGGCTCCGAAGACGATCATCCGGGCCGGGGGTGCGTACGAGGCGACGAACAGGGTCAGTGCGTCGCCTTGTCGTTGGCCGTCGGGGCCGTAGTGAAGGGTGCCGGTGCGGCCGGCGGCGAGCAGGCCTCGGGCGTCGTTGGCGGCGGCGGCGTCCAGGCGCGCGGATCCCAGCGAGCCGGCGTGGCGGTCGGTCCAGACCAGTAGGCGGGAACCGAGCTGGTCTTCTGGCCCGTCCACGCGGGTGATCACCGCTACCGGTTCGTTGGACTCGATCGAGTGTGCGACCTCGTCGAGGTGGGGGAATGTGTGCTGATCGACGGGCTCGACGAGGATGTCGATGGTGCCGCCGCAGGTGAGCCCGACGGTGAACGCGTCGTCGTCGCCGACCCCGTAGCGCTGCACGCGGGGCCGGCCGGTTTGGATGACCTCGTTGCACAGGTCGTAGACGGCGCCTTCGACGCAGCCGCCGGACACGCTGCCCACGACGGTGCCATCGGGTCCGACCGCCATTGTCGCGCCGGCGGGGCGGGGGGCGCTGCGCCAGGTCCGCACGACCGTGGCCAGGCCGACCTTCTGGCCGGCCCGCCACCAGGCGAGCAGGTCGTTCAGTACGTCACGCATGGCACCTCCATGCTCGTGGCTGCCGCTCATGGGCCCGCCGCCGGTTCGGCACCGGTCTTGGCCGGCGCGATATCCAGGTCGGTGTCGTCGGCGATGTCCTCGCACGGCACGGCGCGCACCTCGGGCGTGCGCGCCGCCAGGTAGGCGCGCGCGCCGACGTCGGCGGTCGCGAGTAGCGCCACCCCGGCCCAGTGGTCGCGTCCGAGGATCACCGGGTGTCCGCGTCTGCCGCCGTAGGCGGCCGTGACCAGCGCGCCACGGCCGTCGACCGTGGCGACCAGGCGGCGCACCGCGTCGGGACCGATGCCGGGCGTGTCGACGAGCAGCACGGCCACCGCGTCCACGTCGACCTCGGCCAGCGCGGACAATCCGACCCGCAACGACGAGCCCATACCGCTTTTCCAGTCGGGATTGTCGACCAGCAACGCATCGCCCAGCCGCGCCTGCCCGCGCACCTGGTCGGCCCCCGCACCGAGCACCACGACGACCGGCGCGCAGCCTCCCACGCGCAGCGTCACCGCCGCACGTTCCACCAACAGCCGACCGTCATCGTGCCGGACCAGAGCCTTGGGCCGCCCATACCGCCGGCCACCGCCGGCCGCGAGAACCAATCCGGCAACGGTACTCAGCGCGCACCCCAGCCGGAGCATGCGGAGCCGACGCCGGTGCGGCTCCGCCGAGGGGCAGGCTTGCGGAGATCGGCCGCGCCCGACGGCCACAGACCGGGACCTCGGAGGGTGCGATCGTTGCTGGCGATCGCCCCCAACGCTGGAGATGGACGGGGTGACATTCGATCAAATGCTCCCTTTTGTCGGCGACAGCGTTGGTCGCCAGCGAGGTTCAGGCCTTCCTGGCCCGGTTGGGTGCCTGGCTGGTGGCAAGTCCGGGCTCGCCATGGAGCCGGCAGCGGGGCCTGGCGTCAGCCAGGTGAGCTGGCCAAAAGATAGGCCGATCTTCGCGGAACCGCAATCGCGGTAGCCGTACTAGTGCCGACAGTTTGGGCATTGGGGCAGGGGGTGGGTGGTCCCGTGGAATCGCGACACTGCCTCGGACGTCTGTACGAAGCGGCGTAGCCGTTCGCTCGGTTGTGGAGCGTAAGCCCTTGAGGAAGTGCCGCCGCCGCTCGTCGATCAGATGTCGATCTACAGGCGTGAGGGGCTAGACGCAGGTCACATGTCCCTGCTTTACTGCTCCAAGTGTCGACAGGTCTCCCACGTTCAGATGGTCGACTGCCCAGAGAGTCAGGGGATGATGCCGTGGTGCTGGACTCCAGAGCACAGGTCGAGGGCCTGGACCGGTCGAGAGCCGGAGGATCGGCGGCAGCCGGGCCCGGTGGCGCGGACCGGGCGGTGAAGCTCGCGGTCCGGGACGTGAGTATCGGTTACCGGGAGCGCCGTAGCGGGCGGTTCTTCGCGGCCGTGCAGAACCTCTCGTTCGAAATCAAGGACAACGAGTTCATCGCGATCGTCGGTCCGAGTGGCTGTGGGAAGACGACGTTCCTCTCGGCGGTCGCCGGTCTGCTCGAGATCGCGTCCGGCTCACTCGAGCTCAACGGACATTCGATCAAGGGTCCTGGCCCCGACCGGTCGCTGGTCTTCCAACAGCACTCGTTGTTCCCGTGGCGCACGGTCACCGCGAACGTCGGGTTTGGCCTCGAGGCGCAGGGACGCCTGGACGAGCAGGGCCGGCGCCGGGTGTCCGATCTGATCGAGCTTGTGGGCCTGAACGGCAATGAGGGCAAGTACCCTCGCGAGCTGTCCGGCGGCATGAGCCAGCGGGTGAACCTGGCCCGCGCGCTCGCGACCGACCCGGATCTGCTGCTCCTTGACGAGCCGTTCGCCGCGCTCGATGCCCAGACCCGCGAGGTGATGCAGGAGGAGTTGACCCGCGTCTGGCAGGCCGACAGCGCCGGCGGCGGCAAGACCGCCCTGTTCATCACCCACGACGTTCCGGAGGCGGTCTACCTCGCCGACCGCGTCCTCGTCTTCTCCGCAAGCCCCGGCCGGCTGGTCGAGACGGTCGACATCGACCTGCCGCGGCCGCGTGACCCCGGTTTGAAGCGGTCCAAGGAGTTCGCGGAGCTCAACGACCGGGTGCTCGGCCTCGTGATGCAGCAGGCGGCGATCAGCAGGGTAGGTGGGCGATGACCCAGACGCAGACGCGACCGGAGATCGACCAGGCGGTTCTTCCGGCTACCGCGCTCGACCGCCGACCGAGCTTCTTTGCTCGCAACCGCACTGTCCTACTGGGGCTCCTGGGCGCCTTCGTGGTCCTGCTGGCCTGGCAGCTGTCGGTGTGGGCGGAGTTCGTCGACCCCAAGTTCAGCAGCTCGCCGTTGGGTGCGGTCGAGGGCCTGAGGTACCTCAACGACTCGGGCCTGTTGTGGCAGCCGACGCTGGACACCCTCCAGTCGGTGGGGCTCGGCATGCTCATCTCGATGGGGATCGGCATCCCGGTCGGTCTGGTGATCGGGCGCAGCGTCGTCCTCCACGGTCTCCTCGAGCCGCTCATCGGGGTCATGTACTCCGTGCCGTTCGTGGTCTTCTTGCCGATCATCATCTTCTGGTTCGGCATCGACAGCACCGCACGGCTCGTGATCGTGGTCTGGAGCTCGCTGTTCCCGCTGCTGATCAACGTCGTCTCGGGCTCTCGCAACCTTGACGGCAACTATCTGCAGGTCTCGCGCGTTTTCTGCGCCGGCCGGCTGCGCACGTTGTGGTCGGTTGCGTTGCCGGGCACGATGCCGTACATCCTGGCGGGCCTGCGCCAGGCCGTCGGCCGGGCGCTGGTCGGCGCCATCGTCGCGGAACTCTTCATGGGCACCAGCGGGCTCGGCTACGTCGTCCAGACCGAGACGGCGAACTTCCAGCTGGACCACTCTATGGCCGCGATCGCGGTGATCGCGGTGGTCGCGGTGGTGCTCACTCGAGGTGTGGCCTGGCTGGAGAACCGGCTCACCTTCTGGTCGGCCAGCGTCGGCTGACAGTCGTCCCTGCCCTCGCCGGGCCGGCGGCGCGGCCGCCGGCCCGGGTACCGGTTTTGGCTCGATCGATATCCAGTCATCGGTCTGGCGTATCACATTTAAGAGGAGGTCCCGATGGTGCGGGAGGAGTTGCTCTCCGCCAAGGCCTTCGCGGTCAGACACATCCGCGCGATGATTCACGCGGGCGAGTTCGACGAGGACGGTCGTCTCTCCACCGCGACGCTGTCCGACCAACTGGGTGTCAGCCGAACGCCGGTGCGCGACGCGCTCTGGCAGCTCGCGGGCGAGGGCCTGGTCACCGTCAGCCCCCGGGTCGGGGCGTTCCTGCGCAAGGTCACGCCGGCGGAGGCCACCGACATCTACCGGATCAAGGCGGCGATCGAGCCGCTGGTGGCCGGATGGGCGGCGGAGCGCGCCACGACCCGCCAGCGCGAGACCCACCAGAGGTTGATCGCCGACCTCGAGGCCGTCGCCCCCACGGGCGACGTCGATGCGTACGTCGCTCAGCTCGAGCAGTGCCGTGCCCTGCTCCTCGAGATGGCCGGGTCACCCCCCGCCGCCGAGACCCTGTCGGTCGTCGACGGGCGGGTCCGGCTGCTGCGGTTCAAGAACCTCAGCCAGCCGGGCCAGTTGACGGTCTCCGCCGCGCAGCACCGCGCGATCGCGGACGCGGTCGCGGCGGGCGACTCGGCCGCCGCGATGCGCGCGATGGAGGAGCACACGCTGGACGCCCTCCGGCGGGTCCTCAGGCTCGCGAGGGAACACGACGACTCCACGTACTGGCTGGCCCGGGTGCGGGTCGATGGCTGAGCACAGGTCCGCTCCCGCCGGGCCGGAGCTGTATGTCGGCCGTGGGGTGGAGCGCAACGACATCGCCTCGCTGCTCGACGGGAGCGGCGCGTTCGTCGCCGACCTCCGAGCCGGCGCTGGTCTGCACGCCGCTTTCGTCCGCAGCTCGGTGGCGTCGGCGTGGCTGCGAGGTGTCGATGTCTCCGCGGCAGCCACCATGCCCGGCGTCGTCCGCGTCCTCACCGGCGCCGAGCTGGCCCGGCACGTGCAGCCGATCCGGCCGCCGGCCAACAGCACCAGCCAGGACCGGTTCCGCGCGTTCTACGACCTCGTCTCGCACCCGCGCTCCGTGCCGTGCCTGGCAGTCGACGAGGTCAGGTACGTCGGCGAGCCGATTGCCGTGGTGGTCGCGACGGACCGCTACCTCGCCGAGGACGCCGCCCAAGCCGTCGTCGTGGACTATGACGTCCGCGAGGCCGTCACCGATCTCGCCCGCGCGCTGACTGCCGAGTCGCCCGTGGTGCACCGCGACCTCAAGGACAACAGCGCAGTCCGCCTCCGCCTCGCCAAGGGGCAGATCCCCGAGGACGTCCACGACCTGGTCGTGATTGAGGAGGAGTTCCGGGTGGCCCGCCAGGCCGGGCTGTCGATGGAGGGGCGTGGGGTGCTCGGCGTACCTGAGGGCGAGCGGATCACGGTCTGGAGTTCGACCCAGGTCCCGTTCATCGTGCGGCAGTTGCTGTGCGCCGCCACCGGCTGGGACCCCCAGAGCGTGCGGGTCCGCACCCCCGAGGTCGGGGGAGGCTTCGGTCCCAAGGCGTCGGTCTACCCCGAGGAGATCGTGGTGCCCTGGCTGGCGCGCGAACTCGGTGAACCGGTCACCTGGATCGAGGACCGTTACGAGAACCTGACCACGGCGACCCAGGCGCGCGACAACATCCACCGGACCCGGCTCGTCGTCGACCGCGACGGCCGCTTCGTGTCCTGGGAGGACGACTACCTCGTCGACCTCGGCGTGCACAACCTCTGGATGGTCGGCGTCGTGGGTAACACCGCCATGCATCTGCTCGGTGCCTACCGAATCCCGAACGTTCGCGTGACCGGGACCGGCGTGTTCTCCAACAAGACACCGACGTCGCAGTACCGCGGCGCGGGGCGGCCGGAGGCGTCGTTCGTCCTCGAGCGCAGCATCGACCTGGCCGCCGAGCGGCTTGGCATCCAGCCGGCGAAGCTGCGGGAGCTCAACATTCTCGGTCCCGACGACCTGCCGCACGCGCAGGGCGTCCCGTACCGCGACGGTGTCGACATCGTCTACGACGGCAAGGACTACGGCCGGGTGCTCCGGACCGCGCTTGACCTGGTCCCGGAGCGGGAGGTGGCGGCGTTGCGCGCCGAGGCCGCCGAGCACGAGCGAGTCGGTTTCGGCGTGGGCGTCTACATGGAGGCCACGGCTCGCGGGCCGGCGGAGCCGGAGTCGGCGCGGGTCGTCCTGCGCCACGACGGACGGCTGGAGGTCGCGACCGGCACTGGGCCCTCGGGACAGGCACACAAGACCGTCTTCGCCCAGATCGCCGCCGACACCGCCCGCGTGGCGTACGACGACGTGCTGGTCACCACCGGTGACACCGACCTCGTGCCGCAGGGCCTGGGCAGCTTCGCCTCCCGTGGAGCGGTCGTGGCGGGCTCCGCCGTCCGCTACGCCACCGAGCAGGTCGTCACGGCCGCGCTCGACGGGTTGCGCCGTGCCCTCGGCAACGACGTGGTGGAGCACGTCGCGGGCGGCTTCTCGGTGCCGGGCACTGAGCGGATGCTCACCTGGGCCGCGGCGGCGGAGCTGCTGGCAACCGGCGGCGCGGCCGCGGATCCGGTGGTCGACGAGGTGCACACCTACGCCCCGCCCACGGTCACCTGGACCATGGGCGTCCACGCGGTCGCGGTCGCGGTCGACACCGAGACCGGCCAGGTGCGCGTCCTGCGCTACGGCGTCGCCCACGAGACCGGCCCTTCGATCAACCCGCGCGTCGTGGACGGCCAGATCCGTGGCGGTGTCGCGCAGGGCATCGGGGGCGCCCTGCTGGAGCAGGTCCAGCACGACAGCGCGGGCCAGCCGCTCTCGGCGACGCTCGCGGACTACCTGGTGCCGGAGAGCTCCGATGTACCGGAGATCCGGCTCGCTCACCTGGACGAGCCGAGCCGGCTCAACCCACTGGGCATCAAGGGCGTGGGGGAGAGCGGGATCATCGCCTCAGCCGCGGCCATCGCCGGCGCCGTCGACGACGCCCTGAGCGAGTTCGGAGTGCACGTGACGCGGACGCCGATGACATCGGACTACCTGCTCGAGCTCATCGAGGAGGGTCGCCGATGAAGCCCGGGCCGCTCACCCTGCGCAGGCCTGCCTCCGTCGAGGAGTGCCTGGGCCTGCTGCGCTCGGAGCAGGAGGCCGTCGTGAAGGTGATCTCCGGCGGTCAGAGCCTGATGCCGCTGCTCGCCCTACGCATGGCCAACCCCGACGTGCTGGTGGACATCGGCCGTCTCGACGAGCTCATGCACCTCGAGGTCGGTCCCGAGGCCGTCAGGATCGGCGCCCGGGTCCGGCACCACCAGCTCACCGAGGAGCCGCTGCGCTCGCTGCTGCCCGTGCTCGCGGAGGCGGCCGGCCACATCGGGCACACCGCGATCCGCAACCGCGGCACGATCGGCGGCAGCCTCGCGCACGCCGACCCGGCCGCAGAGCTGCCGGCGGTCATGGTTCTGCTCGGCGCGGAGATCGAGTGCCGATCGGCGTCGGCCGGGACCCGGCTGATGCCGGCCGCGGAGTTCTTCACCGGCCCCTACCTCACGACCCTGGCCGACGACGAGCTGCTCACCGCCGTCCACGTGCGCCGGCCCGTTTCCGGCACCGGCCACGGGTTCGTCGAGTTCTCGCCCCGGCACGGCGACTACGCCCGCGCCGGAGCGCTGGCGATGCTGAGCCCCGGGCCCGACTCTCGGATCGCGGCCGCCCGGCTGGTGCTGTTCGCGGTCGCGAACCGGCCGGTCGACGTCAGTGAGCACGTCGAGATCGCCATCGGCGTGCGACCCGAGGAGTGCGACTGGGTGTCGATCGCGCAGGCGGCCGTCGCCTCGCTCCCGGCGCCGACCGACGCCGACCGGGCGGACCGGCACCGGCTCGCCCTGGCCGTCACCCGGCGCGCCCTGCAACGTGCGGCCGCCGGGATCGCCGCGACGAGAGGCCGTCATGGACAGTGAGATCTCGCTGCGCGTCAACGGCGCGCCGGAGCAGGTCGCCGTACCCGACCGCATGACGCTGGCCGACGTGCTGCGCGACCGGCTCGGAAGGACCGGCACCAAGCTGGGCTGCGAGCAGGGCGTCTGCGGGGCCTGCACGGTGCTGGTCAACGGCGCCACGGCGCGCTCGTGCCTGGTGCTCGCCGGGCAGGCGGACGGCGCCGACGTGCTCACCGTCGAGGGCCTGGCCGACGCCTCGCCCGCCGGCCGCGCCCTGCAGGAGGCCTTCGCCCGCAACGACGCACTGCAGTGCGGCTTCTGCACCCCGGGCTTCCTCGTCGCGTCCCTCGAGCTGCTCGCCGAGGAGGAGCTCGACGAGACCCGCGTGCGCGAGGGCCTGTCCGGCAACCTCTGCCGATGCACCGGCTACGGCGGGATCGTGCGTGCGGTGCTCGAGGTCCACGAACAGCTCGGCGCGGTACCGCTGCCCGACACCGCCGGAGCCCGGCCGCCGCTGACGGTCAACGAGCAGGCGGCGCCGGTCGCGGGCCAGGAGCCGCCCGAGCCGCCCGAGACGGCCCGCCGGTCGACCGGTCGCCAACCGACCGACTCCGGTCGTGTCCTCGCCCGGCCGGGGGTCGCCGTCGCATCCGTCGTCGCTTGCTACGTCGCGTGGCGCTGGTGGCGCGGCCGGCGACGGTTGCGCGACGTACCGCTTGGCTCGCCGCACGTCCTGTGGGCGTGCGTCCCGACCGATCCACCCTCCCTGTCCTCGAACGAGAGAAGACGATGACCTTTCCGAACGCGATCGACCAGGCCGACCACCTCACGCACCGGTTCGTGAGCAACGGGGTGCCACTGGCCGACCTGGAGAACATCAAGTCCGAGCTGGGCGACTGGGCGGCGTGGTACGCCGCGTGGGAGCGGGCCGGCGACGCACGGATGCGTGACGCGACCGCCGCGGAGCAGGCCGGAGCCAGACTCACGGCGGCCGAGCTGCGCCTCATCGCCGCCCTGGAGTACCACTTCGGCAAGTTTCTGTTCGTGCACGACCAGGCGGTGCTGCGGGTCGGCGAGGCCAAGGCCGCGGGAGCCTACCGCCAGGCCGTTGCCGACCTGCCGTGGCCGGGTCGCATCATCGACGTGCCGTTCGACGGTTTCCCGCTGCCCGGCGTCCTGCGTGCCCCCGCCGGCGACGGACCGTTCCCGACCGTGCTCCTCGTTCCCGGCCTCGATGCCGCCAAGGAGGAGCTCCACCTGTTCAGCGAGGTCTTCCTGCGGCGCGGTATGGCGACGTTCGTGGTGGACGGCCCCGGACAGGGCGAGGCCGAGTTCGACCTGCCGCTGACCGCGGCCTGGGAGGACGTCGCCGCCGCCGTCCTGGCGGTCCTCGTTGAGCAGCCGGAGGTCGACGCGGACCGGATGGGCATCGCCGGGGTCAGCCTCGGCGGCTACTACGCGGCGCGGGCGGCCTCGCGGGTGCCCGGGCTGCGCGCCGGTGCCTCGCTGGGCGGTTGCTACAGCATGGCCGAGTCCTGGCCGAACCTGGCGTTCCTGAGCCGGCAGGCGTTCCAGGTGCGCACCCGCGCGGCAGACCTCGAGGTGGCCCGCGGGAACGCCGAGGCGTTCACGCTCGCGCACGCCCCGGCGGAGACGGGGATCCCCTTCCTGGTCGTCCACGGCGAGCGCGACCGGCTCTTTGACACCGAGCAGGCCAAGCGCCTGGCCGGGCACTTCGGTGACCGCGCCGAGCTCGTGCTGGAGCCGGAAGGCAACCACGTGCTGCACAACCTTGGCTACCGGGTCCGGCCCGCGGCGGCGGACTGGCTCGCCGCCCGACTGGCTCGCTGAGCACGTTCTCAGGCAGCCACCCGGTCCGGCCGAGTGACCGGGACACGCGCACCCACACGGAGCGCCAAGCGCACCGGGAAATTTCGGAGGAGGTACTAGTGCGGAGATACGCGGGAGTCGTGGCGGCGTTGGCCACGTCGACCACAGACGGCGCTGTGACCACGACGGGGGGCGAGGGACGATGAGCACCTCCCAGGAGCGACGTTCGCGGGCCGGCATCCGCGACGAGTACCAGCTGTACATCGGTGGCCGGTGGGTGCCGGCCGCGGACGGTGGCATGAGCGAGAGCATCGACCCGAGCACCGAGCAGCCGGTGACGCGGGTGGCGGTAGCCAGAGCCGCCGACGTGGGCCGTGCGGTCGACGCGGCGGCGCAGGCCGCGCCCGCGTGGGCCGCGCTCGGCTGGCAGGAGCGCGCCGCGCGGCTGCACGCCCTGGCTGACCGGGTGGCCGAGCAGGCCGGCGAGCTGGGCCGGATGGACGCCGTGGACGGCGGGATTCCCGTCGACGGGATGGCGAAGGACGTAGCGAATGCCGTCAACACGTTGCGCTACTTCGCCGGCCTCGCCAGCGAGCTCAAGGGCCACACGATCGAGATGCCCGGCGCCGCCCTGAACATGACCCTCCGCGAGCCGTTCGGAGTGGTGGGCCGGATCGTTCCGTTCAACCACCCGATCCAGTTCGCCGGCTCTGGTGTCGCTGGCCCGCTGGCGGCCGGCAACGCTGTGGTGCTCAAGCCGGGCGACACGACGCCGGTGTCGGCGCTGCGCCTGGCCGAGCTCGCCGAGGGCATCCTGCCGCCCGGCGTGCTCAACGTGGTCACCGGCGGCAGGGAGGCGGGTGAGGCCCTGGTGGCCCACCCGCAGGTGCCGCGGATCGCGTTCACCGGCAGCGTGTGCTCGGGCCAGGCCGTCGCTCGCGGTGCCGCCGAGCACCTCAAGTTGGTGACGCTCGAGCTCGGCGGCAAGAACCCCTTGATCGTTTTCCCCGACGCCGACATCGACGCGGCTGCCGCTGCGGCGGTGACGGCCATGAACTTCAACCGCGGGCAGGCCCAGTCGTGCGGCTCGCCGTCACGGATGCTTGTTCATGACGCGGTCCGCGCCGAGTTCGTCGAGGCGTTCGTCGAGAAGGCGCGGGCCCTCACGATCGGCGATCCGCTCGACTCGGGGATCGCGATGGGCCCCCTCGCCTTCGCCGCCCACTACGAGCGGGTGCTGTCGTACATCGAGCGCGGAAAGGCCGAAGGCGCCCGGTTGGTGACCGGCGGGACCGAGCGGCCAGACGGCCGGACCGTGGGCTACTTCGTCGCGCCGACGGTCTTCGACGACGTCACCCCCGACATGGCCATCGCCCGCGACGAGATCTTCGGGCCGGTCGTCAGCGTGCTTGGCTGGACCGACGAAGCGCGCGTCCTGCAGATCGCCAACGAGTTGCCCGTCGGGTTGACCGCGAACATCTGGACCAACGACCTCGGCCGCGCGATCGTGTTCGGCAAACGGGTGCAGGCCGGCTATGTCTGGGTGAACGGGGCCGGTCAGCGTCCGCTCGGTGCGCCGTTCGGCGGGTACAAGCTGAGCGGGATGGGCAACGAGAACAGCTTGGACGAGCTGCTCAGCTTCACCCGGACCAAGAATCTCTCGCTCCAGGCGGCGCCGGGGGGTGTGGCGTGAGCGCCGACGCGCCCCTGGCCGGGCGCGTAGCGGTCGTCACCGGCGCGGCACACGGGCTCGGCCGGGCCTACGCCCACCGGCTCGCCGCGCGGGGCGCGGCGGTCGTCGTGGCGGACCTGGACGGCCCGGGGGCCATCGAGGTTGCCGCAGAGATCGAGTCGGCCGGCGGGAACGCGCTCGCCGCGCACGTCGACGTGAGCGACGAGGCGATGCTGGCCGCGATGTGCGACGCGGCGTTGGATCGCTTCGGCCGGCTCGACGTGCTGGTCAACAACGCGGCGATCTTCCTCACCGTGGGCATGTCGCGGGTGCCGTTCGACGAGATCACGGTGGCCGAGTGGGACCGGATGATGGAGGTCAACGTGCGGGGCACCTGGCTCGCCTGCCGGGCGGTCGTGCCCCACATGCGTAGGGCCGGGTACGGCAAGATCATCAACGTCAGCTCCGACACCGCACTGAAGGGGTCGCCCAACCGGATCCACTACGTGGCGAGCAAGTCCGCGATCCTCGGGTTCACCCGCACCCTGGCCGCCGAGCTCGGCCCGGACGGGATCCGGGTGAACGCGATCGCGCCGGGCATCGTGCTCAGCGAGCCTGAGCCGTCGCCGGCGCGCCGCGAACAGGCGATCGCCAGCCAGGTGCTCACCGATCCCTTGCTCCCCGATGATCTCGCCGAGACGGTCGTCTTCTTCGCCTCACCGGGCTCGGACCCCATCACCGGGCAGATCGTCGCGGTCAACGGTGGCGGCTACATGTAATGGCGGCTGCTACATCTGACGGGCTTTCACCGGTCGTGCGCGGCGGTTGCGGGTGCGACCGGTGGGCTCCACTTGCGAGGGTGCGGTCACCCGATCGTGCCGTCCCACTCGGCGGGCGCCATATCCGCCATACCGACGCGCGCCAACGCGCGCCGGACGGTGTGGTCCACGATCTCCTCGACGGAGCGTGGCAGGGCGTAGAACGCCGGGACCGGGGGCATCACGACGGCGCCGGCCTCGGCGGCCGCCGTCATGGCGCGCAGGTGGCCAAGGTGCAGCGGCGTTTCGCGCACCAGCAGCAGCAGGGGTCGCCCCTCCTTCAGGGTGACGTCCGCGGCGCGGGTGATCAGGTCGCTGGCGTGGCTGTAGGCGATGGCCGACAGCGTCTTGATCGAGCACGGCAGCACGAGCATCGCGTCGACGTGGAAGGACCCGGACGCGATGGTGGCCCCGATCGCCGTCGGCTTGTGGACGACGTCGGCGAGCTTCTCGACCTCTCGGACGGTGCGGCCGCCGCACTCGTGGGTCACGGTCATCGCCGCGGAGCGGGAGAGCACGAGGTGGCTCTCGACGTCGGTCAGCTTGCCGAGGAGCTCGAGCGCGCGCACCCCGTACGGCGCGCCACTGGCACCTGTCATCGCCACCACCACGCGCCTCACTACGGCTCCTCTCCGTCGTCCGCCCCGGTGTGTGCGGCGGGGCGGCGGTTAACGACGGCGCTCAGGATCCGAGCAAACCGTCGACACTTTCGGTCGCCAGTCACGGCAACTTGGCCAAGTCTGTGCGGAGAGTTCCTGAGCTGGCAAGCCCTTGACGACCAAGGGTGTCGACAATTAAGGTGTCGACACTTGTGTGACATCGCTCACGCGGGCCCGGCCGGCACCGGAGGTCGAACGCCCGCGGCCCGACAAATCTCAGCCGAGAAGAGGTGCGGTATATGCGGAAGATCGTGGGGATCGCGGCGGCCATGGTGATGTCGACCGCGGCGCTCGCGGGTTGTGGTGGCGACGATGGCGGCACGACGGCAGGCGGGCTCACGAAGATCAAGGTGGGCTATCCGTCTGACACGGCCTCCTACGGCGACCTGTACGTGTGCCAGGAGGAGGGCATCTTCAAGAAGCACGGGCTCGAGGTGGAGCTGACCCTGCTGAAGACGAGCTCCCAGCTGCTCGCAGCGCTCACGAGCGGCTCGGTGCAGGTGGCCGGTGGTGACGGCAAGGCGATCGCCTCGGGCGCCGTGAAGGGCACCGATCTGAAGCTGATCGAGCTGAAACTTCCGACCTACTTCACCGAGATGTGGGGTAAGCCGGAGATCCAGTCCGTCGCGGACCTGACCGGCAAGAAGGTCGGCGTGACGGCCCCGGGCTCGGTCACCGACACCGCCACGAGGGTGATGCTCAAGGACAAGGGCCTCATCGACGGCGTGAACGTGGTGAACCTGTCCGACCTCTCGGCGCTGCTGGCCGCCGGCCGCAACGGCGCGGTCGACGCCCTGGTGACGGCCCCGCCGCAGGGTGCGGCGACGGAGAAGCACGGCTGGCACAAGATCACCGACATGACGGAGTACAAGACGGCCGCCAGCGTCTACACGGTCTCGGGGGCGTACGCCAAGCAGAACAAGGACGTGGTCGCCAACTTCGTCGCGGCCGATGTGGAGTGTCTGAACTTCCTCAAGGACCCGGCGAACCGTGATGCCAGCATCGACGCGATCGCGAAGTACACCAAGACCGCGGACCGTGAGCTCGCGGCGTACGCCTTCGACTTCTTCGTCAAGATCTGGTCCCACGAGCCGGTCGTCGATGAGGCGCTGTGGCGCACCGCCCTCGAGGAGGCCGCCAAGGGTGGAAACGTCCCGGACCCGGCCGACTCCATCGACAACAGCTTCGTTCAGGACGCGATCGCGAACGCGGGCGGCGGTGCCTCTGCGTCGCCCGCGGCGGGCTAGTCCCGCAAAGAGTCGACACTTTGGCCGAGTGAAGGTGTCGCGGGTCAACCTCGGGCGGCTTGGCCATCGGCTCGGCGAGGACGCCCGTCCGGCGCTCCAGACCGTCGTCGGAAACCCAATTCACGCTCAAAAGCAAGCCAAAGTCGCTCAATGACAGCCGGTCCGCGCGCCCGAGCGCGCGGACCGGCTGGACATTCGGCCAGACCCCTGAGAGAATGATATGTCGACACTTTCCAGATTCCCGGGGCGTCAGGCATCCGCGATCATGGCGTCGACCCGCTGATGGAGAGGGAGGAAGAGAGCATGCCGAGGCCCCTGGACCAGATCGACGACCTGCGCTCGTGGCTGGACGTCGTCCGTGACCTAGGGGACGTCCGCGACGTCACCGGGGCGCACTGGAACCTCGAGATCGGCGCGGCGTCGGAGGTGAACTACCGGCTGTCCAACCCGGCCGCCCTCCTGTTCGACGACATCGAGGGTTACCCGACCGGGATGCGGGTGCTCACGGGCAGCATGTCCAATGCCCGCAGGCTCGGCGTCACTCTCCGACTCGGCATGGATCTCGACGACCACGCCCTCGTGCAGGCGCTTCGCGGCAAGCCGAGCGAGTGGGTGGCCCAGGCCCCGAAGTACACCGTCAACGAGGTCTCGTCGGGTCCGGTGACGGAGATCGTCGAGTCCGGCGACGACATCGACCTCGGCGCGTTCCCCGCCCCGTTCTGGCACGAGGAGGACGGCGGCCGGTACATCGGGACCGGCTGCGCGGTGTTCACGACCGACCCGCACACGGGAAGCGTGAACGCCGGCGCCTACCGGATGCAGATCCAGGGGCCGCGCGCGGCCACGATCAACATGGAGGCGGGGAAGCACGGCGCGCTGCACGTCCGCGAGTGGTTCGAGAAGGAGGGCCGCGCACCGATCACGGCGGCCCTCGGGGGCGACCCCCTTTTGGTCATCGCGGCCGGCACGGAGGTGCCGGCGGGCGTCTCGGAGCTCGAGTACATCGGCGCCATCCAGGGCCGGCCGGTCGACGTGGTGCGGGGCGAGGTCACCGGGCTGCCGGTGCCGGCGCGGGCCGAGGTCGTGGTGGAGGGTTGGCTCTACCCCGACCGCACCTCGCACGAGGGTCCGTTCGGGGAGTGGACCGGCTACTACAGCGGCGGCGGCGGCCGCGACGAGGTGCTCGAGCTCCAGATCGAGCGGATCTACCGGCGCCCCGACCCGATCCTGCTCGGCACACCGCCGGGCAAACCCCCGCACGACTACTCGTACATGCGCAGCGTGATGAAGTCGAGCATGATCCTCGACGCGCTGGTCGCCACCGGGCTGCCCCAGGTGCGCAGCGTCTGGGCGCACGAGGAGGGCGGCGGTCGCCAGCTCCTCGCCGTGGCCATCGACCAGAAGTACGCCGGCCACGCCCGTCAGGCGGGGCTGCTCGCCTCCCAGATCCCGGCTGCGGCGTACATGAACAAGTTCGTCATCGTGGTCGACGGTGACGTGGACACCCGCAGCCTCAGCGAGGTGATGTGGGCGGTGTGCACCCGGACCGAGCCGAGCAAGGACATCGAGGTGCTCCGCCAGACGTGGGGCAGCCGGGTGGATCCGCTCGGCCCCGGCACCGGCCCGGCGTTCAACACCCGCGCGGTGATCGACGCCTGCCGGCCCTACGAGCTGCTCGGCACGTTCCCGCGCGTTGCGGAGGCGAGCCAGGATCTGCGTGCGAAGGTCGTGGCGAAGTGGCCAGAGATCCTGGGTGGGCGCTGAGATGACGGACCTGACGAACAGCGACGTGGCGGTGGCCGAGCAGTCCGCCGCGCCCGACATCGAGGCGCTGAGCCGCGCCGAGCTGCTGCGGGCGCTGAACCGCCCCGAGTCCGGCACCAGCCTGGTCGACGAGATCATCATCAAGGTCGGGACCGACATCATCGAGGGTCGCCTGAAGCCGGGCGACGACCTGAACTCGGTGGAGCTGTCCAAGCTGTTCAAGACCAGCCGGACACCGGTGCGCGAGGCGCTGCTCACGCTGCAGCGGGAGGGCTTCGTCGAGATTGAGGCGCACCGCCGGCCGCGGGTCGCCGGGCTGTCCCTCCGCGAGGTGCAGGACATGTACCGGGTGCGGGCCCACCTCTACGAGATGGTCAGCCACTGCGTCGTCGCGGCGGCGAGCGACGAGGACCTCGACCGGCTCGACGAGGTCCAGTCCCGCCTCCAGCGGGCGGCCGACTCCGACGACGTCGACCGCTACTTCTGGACCAACGTGGAGTTCCGCAACACCGAGGCCGGACTCGCGCGGAACACGACGCTGGTCCGGGTCCTCGACTCGCTCGGGCTGCGGATGCTCCGGTTGCGGCACCTGAGCCTGTCGCTGCCCGGTCGGCTGGCGACGTCGGTCGAGGACCACGAGCGGCTGATCCGCGCCTACCGCGACCGCGACGCGACGCTCGCGGCGGCGTTCTCCGCATCACTGGTCATGCGGGGTCTCAGGACCATCGAAGGCTCGGGCTGGGTCGGCATCGACTCCTGAGGCCCGCGGCGCCACTGCGGCCCACCCACAAACACAGCACATACGAGACGGAGCCCGGACAGCGAGGCCCACCCGACCACGGCGGCGACGCCGCCGTGGTCGAGCGCGCCCTCGAGTCGATCAACGGCCGGGCTCGCACGGCAGGAGGAAGCACGTGACGCAGGATCAGCCCCAGGTGGTCGACTGCCACGTCCACGCGGTGCCCGAGGCGCTGCTGGAGGAAGTCGCCGACCGGCCCGACCCCGACGGCGTGGAGGTGCGGCGTACGCCCGAGGGGTACGCCGTCACCATGCCCGGGGCTCCCGAGCGGCTGGTCCGCCCCCGCATGTCGGGTGCTGCGGTGCGGGACGAGACGCTGGCAGCGATGGGAATCGACGGTCACGTGCTCGCCCCGTGGCTCGACGTGCAGCCCACCGCCGCGATGCCGAGCGCTCGGGCCCGCAGCTGGGCCCGCCGACTCAACGAGGCCCTGCTGGCCAGCCAGGAGGAGGTGGGCTCGGTCGTGGGGTGCTGGGCCAGCGTCGCGGTCGACGACCCGGCGACGGCCGCCGACGACCTGGCGCGGGCGGTCGAGGTCGGCATGCGCGGCCTGGTGCTGAGCACCGACCCGGTGCACTGCGAGTCCCTCGCCGACCCGCGGCTGGAGCCGGTGTGGTCAGCGGCGGAGGCGCTGCGGGTGCCGGTGATGCTGCACCCGTCCGCGGACGGGCCGTCGCGCGTCCTGCCGGGGAGCGCCCCCTTCGCCAACGTGTACTGCCGGCTCGTCGACACCTCCTTCGCGGTCGCGAAGCTGCTCCTGGCCGGAGTCCTCGACCGGCACCCCGCGCTGCGGCTGGTGACGGTGCACGGCGGTGGCATGCTCCCGTTCCAGAGTGGCCGGCTTGACGGCGGGCACCGGGCCGACGCGCTGTCGTCGTACCCCATCGAGCGGGAGAAGCCCTCCGACTACCTGGCGGACCTCTACTACGACACGGTCGCGATGAGCCCGTCGGCGATCCGGTTCCTGGTCGACGCCTTCGGTGCGGACCACGTTCTCCTCGGCACCGACTTCCCTTTCGCTCTCGGCGACCCCGATCCCGTCGGCGCCGTCAACTCTTTGCACCTCGAGGCCGACGACGCGGCGCGCGTCCTCGGCCGCAACGTGCTGGACCTCCTGGAAAGGGCCTGACATGACCGACGTGTCCATGCAGTTCGTGGTCGGCTCGGCGGGCCGCATCGCCTACGGCCGTCGTGGTGCGGGAGCGCCGGTGGTGCTGCTGCACCCGCTGGCCCTCGCGGGGCAGGTGTGGGACGGCCTCGCCGAGCGCCTCGCCGACCGGTACGACGTGGTGACCCCGGATGCTCGGGGCCACGGCGCCAGCGAGTGGGACGGCACGCCGTTCTCGATCGACGACATGGCCGACGACGTGGTGGCCCTCCTCGACGGGCTGGGTTTCGAGCGCGCCCACGTCGTGGGCATGTCGATGGGCGGCAGCGTGGCCATCAGCCTCGCCGCCCGCCACCCCGGCCGGGTCGACCGGCTGGTGCTCGCCGACACCACCGCGTGGTACGGCGAGAAGGCGGTGGCGACGTGGAACGAGCGCGCCGAGCGGGTGCTCGCGAGCACCCGCGCCAACCAGATCCCGTTCCAGGTCGACCGGTGGTTCACCGACGGGTTCCGCCGGACCCACCCCGAGCGGGTGCAGCACGTCGTCGCCGTCTTCCTCGCCACGAACTCCGCCGCGCACGCTCAGGCCTGCCGCGCCATGGGTGCCATGGACAGCCGCGAGTTGCTGCCGCGCATCGTCGCGCCCACCCTCGCCATCGCCGGCGAGGAGGACTACGCGACGCCGCCGAGCATGGGCGAGTACGCCGCCGAGCATGTCGCCGACGGTCGTGCCCTGACCCTGGCCGGGCTGCGGCACCTGTCCCTGATCGAGCGCCCCGAGCTCGACGGGCTCGTGGCGGCCCACCTCGAGGGCCGCGAGCTGCCCGACGCGCCGGCGTCCTCGTGCGGCTGTGCCGTCGCCACCGAGTCGAAGGAGTTCGCCCGATGAAGCCGCGCACGTTCACCTACCTCGCGCCCACCTCGGTCGAGGAGGCGTTGGAGGCGCTGGCCGAGCACAGTTTCGACGCCAAGGTGCTGGCCGGTGGCCAGAGCCTGGCGCCGTTGCTGAACCTCCGGATGGCCTCGCCGGAGTACCTCATCGACATCAACGACGTCGCCGGCCTCGACCGGATCCGCCGGGTCGACGGTGCGTGGCACATCCCGGCGCTTGTGCGGCAGCGGGCCGTCGAGCGTTCGCCCCAGCTGCGCGCCGCCTTCCCGCTGCTCCCCGTGGCGCTCGAGCAGGTGGCCCACCCCCAGATCCGTAACCGGGGCACGGTCTGCGGCAGCCTGGCCCACGCCGACCCGGCCGCCGAGTTGCCCACCGTGATGACCGCTCTCGGCGCCACCATGCGGGTCGCCTCGGTGCGGGGTGAGCGTGAGGTGCCGGCGGAGGAGTTCTTCCAGTTCCACTTCACGACGTCGCTGGAGGACGACGAGCTCCTGGTGGGCGTCACGGTCGACGACCTGCCATCTGGGACGTCCACCGGGTTCGCCGAGTTCGCGCCGCGGCACGGGGACTTCGCCCTCGCCGCGGTGGCGGGTGTGGTGACCCGCTCGTCCGACGGCACCGTCGGTGCGGTCCGCCTGGTCGCGTCCGGTGTGGCAGCGCGGCCGCAGCGGCTGACCGCCGCCGAGGAGGTGCTCCTCGGCCAGCAGCCCACCCCGGATGTCGTCGGCGCCGCCGAGCGGGCGGCCCGCGGAGAGGTGGACCCGACCGGCGACATCCATGCGTCGGCGGACTATCGCCGCCACCTGGTGGGCGTGCTCGCCCGCCGGGTCCTGACCACGATCGCCGAGGAGGGCGACCATGTCTGAGTCTGCGTTCGGGACCCGCACGGGGCACGAGACCCGGGTTGTGCGGACCACCGTCAACGGCGTCGAGCGGGAGGCCGAGGTCGCGACCCGGCTCACGCTCGCCGACTTCCTGCGCCACGAGCTTCGACTCACCGGCACCCACGTCGGCTGCGAGCACGGCGTCTGCGGGGCGTGCACCGTCCACGTCGATGGTGCCGCCGTCCGCTCCTGCCTGATGCTCGCCGTCCAGGCGAACGGGCGCCGCATCGACACGGTCGAGGGACTGGCCGGCCCAGACGGCGAGCTGGCGCCGATCCAAGAGGCGTTCAGCAAGCACCACGCGTTGCAGTGCGGCTTCTGCACCAGCGGCTTCCTGATGAGCGTCGCCGAGGCGCTCGAGGAGGGACCGATCGAGACCGAGGAGGCCGCCCGCGAGGTGCTGGGCGGCAACATCTGCCGCTGCACGGGCTACGCCGGCATGGTCGAGGCCGTGCTGGAGGCGTCGCAGACGTCGTACCCGACGGCGAAGGGAGAGGACGCATGACCGCCGAAGCCCTCGTGCGGCCCGAACAGGCCGCCCCCGGCAGGCAGCCGATGATCGGCTCCTCGGTGCGCCGGCGCGAGGACCGCCGGCTGCTCACCGGTCAGGGCCGCTACCTCGACGACCTCGAGCTTCCCGGCGCGTATGAGGCGGCGTTCGTGCGCAGCCCGCACGCGTCGGCGCGGATCCGGTCCATCGACACCACGGCGGCCGCGCAGCTGCCGGGAGTGATCGGGATCTGGACCGGTGCGGACCTTCCCGAACTCGTCAAGCCGATCCCGCCGAAGGTGTCCAACCCGCTGCTGAAGGACGTGCCGCGCTACCCGCTGCCCCCCGAGCGCGTCCACTTCGTCGGTGAGCCGGTGGCGGTCGTGGTGGCCGAGTCCCGCTATGTCGCCGAGGACGCCGTCGAGTTGATCCAGGTCGACTACGAGGTGTTGCCGGCGGTCTCGTCGACGGCGGCGGCGCTCGCGCCGGACGCCCCCCGGGTGCACGACGAGCTCGACGACAACGTGGCGATTCACGTGACCCAGGTGGCCGGTGATCCCGAGGAGGCGCTGCGCACCGCTCCGCACCGGCTCAGCGAGCGGTTCGTCGTCGCGCGCGGCGGCGGCCACTCGATGGAGTGCCGCGGCGTCGCGGCCCGGTACGACGCCGGCACCGGCCAGCTCATGGTGTGGCCGGCGACCCAGTCGCCGCACTACACCCGCAACATGCTGGCCTACTTCTACGGCATGGACGAGGACGACGTACGGGTCGTCGTGCCCCGCGACAGTGGGGGCGGGTTCGGGCCGAAGGCCCAGTTCCACGGCGAGGACGCCGTCATCCCGTACGTCGCCAAGCTGCTGCGGCATCCCGTGAAGTGGATCGAGGACCGCAGCGAGAACTTCGTGGCCACGATGATGGAGCGCAACCAGGTGCACCACGTGGAGGTCGGCTTCGACGACGACGGCAAGCTGATCGTCGTCAAGAACGTCTTCGAGCACGACCAGGGCGCCTACTGCGCGGGACTGCAGGTCCCGATGATCACGCTCAGCACGTTGCCCGGGCAGTACCGCATCCCCAACATCCACACCGAGCTCATCAGCTGCTACACGAACATGGTGCCGACCAGTTCGGTGCGCGGCGCGGGCCGGCCCCAGGCCGTGGTCGCGATGGAGCGGATGATGGACCGGATCGCCGAGCACCTCGGGCTCGACCCGGCCGAGGTGCGGCTGCGCAACATGGTCCAGGCCGACGAGTTCCCCTACAAGGTCGGCCTGACCTTCCGCGACGGCTCGCCGCTGACCTATGACAGCGGCGACTTCCCCTCGCTCGCCAAGGCAGTCCTGGAGCGGTTCGATTACGACGGCGAGCGGGAGCGCCAGGCGTTGGCGCGCTCGGCGGGCCGGCTGGTCGGCATCGGTCTGGGCGCATATGTCGAGGGCTGCGGTCTCGGTCCCTACGAGGGCGCCCGGCTGCGTCTCACCAACGACGGAACCGTGCTGGTGACGCTCGCCGCGACGCCGCTCGGGCAGGGCTACGAGACGATCTACGCCCAGATCGCGTCCGACGCGATGGGGCTGGACATGGAGCACATCCAGGTCGCCACCGGTGACACCAGCCGGATCCCCTTCGGCCAGGGCAGCTTCGCGTCGCGGACGACGGTCACCGCAGGGTCGGCCACCCTCCAGGCGGGACGAGAGCTGCGCGAGAGGATCTTCGAGGTCGCCGCGGTGCTGCTCAACGCCCCGGCGGAGGACCTGTGTTTCCAGGGTGATCGGGTCTGTGTGGGCGAGGACCCGAGCCGCTTCGTGGGCCTGCGGGACATCGCCCAGGTGGCGAACATCGGCCGGCACGGGATCACCATGCCCAGGGGAGTGGCGGCCGGCATCGAGGTGACGTCGTACTTCTCGCCGGAGCGGGCGTCGTACGCCAGCGGCATCCACGCGGCCACGGTGGAGGTCGACCCCGACACGGGTCAGATCAAGATCCTGCGCTACGTCATCGGCCACGACTGCGGCAACGTGATCAACCCGCTGCTCGTGGACGGCCAGGTGCTCGGTGGCTTCGCCCACGGCATCGGCAACGCGCTCTACGAGGAGTCGTTCTACGACGACGCCGGCCAGCCGCAGTCGGCCAGTTACCTCGACTACTCGCTGCCCTCGGCCATCGAGGTGCCGAAGGTGGAGCTCGTCCACCAGTTCACGCCGAGCCCGCTCAACCCGCTCGGCGTCAAGGGCGCCGGTGAGGGCGGCACCATCCCGGTACCGGCCACCATCGCCAACGCGGTCGAGGACGCCCTGCGCCCGTTCGGCGCGCGGATCACCAGCCTGCCGGTCACGCCCGCGAAGGTCTTCGCCGCGATGACGGCCCTCAACCACCGCTGAAAGGTCTGATGTCACGTGATGCAACTGACCAACACCTTCGCCGTCCCGAAGCCCGTCGACACGGTCTGGGCCGCGCTGCTGGACGTGGAGCGCGTCGCGCCGTGTGTGCCGGGTGCCAGCGTCGACAAGATCGACGGCGATGACATCCACGGCAGTGTGCGGGTCAAGCTCGGGCCGATCACCATGCGCTACAAGGGCGTGATGACCTTCAGTGAGAAGGACGAGCAGGCCCACCGCGCCGTGATGATCGCGAAGGCGCAGGAGACCCGCGGCGGCGGCACGGTGAGCGCCACGATCACCGCCCACCTCACCGGCTCGGGGGAGAGCACCGAGGTGACGGTGGCCACCGACCTCGACGTGACCGGCAAGCCGGCCCAGTTCGGGCGCGGCGTGATGGCCGACGTCAGCAAGCAGCTGGCCGGCCAGTTCGCCCGCAACCTGGCCCGGCAGCTGGAGTCGGAGGCCCCTGCCCGGGCCCCCGACGCCGGTACGCAGGTGTCCGCCGGCGCGCCGTCCGCGGTTTCCCCGGCCGTCGCCTCGTCGTCCACCGGCCTGTCCACCTCCTCGCCTGCTCCGTCGACCGTCCGGTCACCGGACGACGACCTGGCCGAGCAGAGCCTCAACGTCATGTCTCTGCTCCAGGAGCCCGCGCGCCGGCTCCTGCCGCCTGTCGCGGTCGGGCTTGTCCTGGGTCTGCTCCTCGGTCGGCTCAGCAAGCGAACCTCCAGCCGGCGGCCCGCCGCCGTGGCGTACCTGGCCACCTGCCCGCATAACGTGCGCCCGTGACCACCGTGCCCGGCGCGACGACGGGCGCGAACCCGGCAGGCAGGAGTGGCGGGCCGGCCGGCAGGGGGATCGTCCGGCGACACATCGACGTGAACGGTGTGTGGACCTCCTGCCTGGAGAAGGCGCCGACGGAGTACGCCCCGAGCCTCCTGCTGCTCCACGCCTTCTCCTCACCGATCGGCGCCGCGGATCGGATGCCCCAGCTGGGCCTGCCGGCACCCGCTTCCGCGGGGTCGCTCCCGACCGGCTCGGCCAGGGGTTCACCGTCGCGAGCGCCGTCGAGCCCGGCCCGATAGGACGTCCCTGAACCGACGAAACAGGAAGGCACCAGCATGGCCACTCTCACTCTCGCCGCGGTCCAGGCGGCGTCGGTGTGGCTCGACCGCGCCGCTACCGTCGACAAGGCCTGCGCCCTGATCGAGGAGGCCGGCCGCGCCGGTGCGGACCTCGTCGGGTTCCCGGAGAACTTCATCCCGGGACATCCGAACTGGTACTACTACCACCCCGCCACGACCCCGCACAGCATGCGGCTGGCCACCCGGCTGTTCAAGGAGTCGGTGGAGGTACCCGGCCCGGACGTGGCGGCGCTGGGACGGGCGGCCGCGCGGGCCGGCGTCAATGTTGTCATGGGGCTCACCGAGCGGGCACCCGGCAGCACCGGCACGCTGTACAACACCCAGCTGCTGATCGACTCGCGCGGCAGGGTGGCCGGGAAGCACCAGAAGCTGCTGCCGACCGTCGGCGAGCGGCTGGTGCACGGCTGTGGCAGCCGCGAGACCCAGGTGCCGTTCGAGACAGAGCTGGGGGCGGTCAGCGCGCTGGCCTGCGGCGAGAACTCAAACCCGCTCGCCGTCGCCGCGATCGCCGCCGCCCACCCGCTCGTCCATGTGGCCAGCTGGCCCAACCACTTCGTGCCGGGCGGCTTGGGAATGCCGGCGGCCAGCATGCTCGCCAGCCGCAACGTCGCCTACATGACGAAGGCCTTCGTCATCTGCTCGACCGGCATCAACGACGACGCCATGATCGCCGACTGCGCGGCGACCGAGGCCGACGAGCGGTTCCTGCGCGACCCGTCCTGGACGGGCGGCACCTGCATCATCGACCCGCAGGCCCAGGTGATCGCCGGCCCGATGCCGGGGGACCAGGAGGGGATCCTGTACGCCGAGGTCGACACCGACGCCTGCATCCGGGCCCGGATGCTGCACGACGTGGCTGGCCACTACAACCGCTCCGACGTCTACCGGCTGACGGTCGACAACCGGTCCGCGCCGCTGATCGACCGCCTGACGGGTCCGGAGCGGCCCGTCGATGCCGGGCCGGTCGATGCTGGGCCGGTCGAGACTCCATCCTCCCCGCCGCCGGGTTCGGGCCGTCCGCGCGTGGACGGCGACGCCGTACTCGTCAGGACGAACGGGTGAGCAGCGCCGAGAGCAGCGCCGACGTCCGGTCCCAGTGCTCGCTGCGGGCCAGGTCGGCGCTGGTCTGGAACAGGATCGGGGACAGCTCGATCCCGATGCTGTCGGCGACCGCGTTCACGACCGCGAGCTCGCAGCCGAGCAGCCCGGGAGCCTCGTGATGGCCGACCAGCGCCAGCTTGACGTAGTGGGCAGTGGTGCCGCCGACGGTGACCAGCGTCGCGCGGCCGGTGCGCAGGACGTTCTGCGACGTCCGAGTGCTGGCGAGCGCGGCCACCAGGCGGCGCCGGTCCGCCGTCACGTCCACCTCGGTGCGCGACAGCAGGGCCACGTGTGGGAAGCCCGCCGGATCCGTGGTCAGGAACGGGAAGGCCTGCTCTGTCTGGTCGAGTCCCGGCCGGCCGGCCACCAGTTCGGCGACCACGTCCGGGACGCTGAGGTACTGCTCGGCAGTTGGCACGGGACCACTGTAGGCGGGCGGTCTGCGCCCGCCCTGGGCTGGGCCGTCGCACGCAGGATCACGTTCTCGACGCTCCCGCCCGCCGTCGAGCTCGCCGGGCCGGCGTAACCAGATTCGAGGTGGACCAATGGATCGACTGACCGACGAGCGCGTGTCCGAGGGGCTGCCGGCGCCGGAGCTGCTGCCGTTCCAGCAGGCGGTCGCCGACTTCCGTAGCGGACGCGACACGCCGCGCGACTACCTGGAGCGGGTCATTGACCGGCTGGAGATCTGGGAGCGCCAGCTGCACGCGTTCGCTGCCGTCGGCATCGAGGAGGCGCGCCGGGCGGCGGACGCCTCGACCCAGAGGTGGCGTGCCGGTCGGCCGTGGTCGAGCATCGATGGGATGCCGGTCGGCGTCAAGGACGTCATCGACACCGCCGACCTGCCCACGGAACTGGGGCTCGTGGCCTTCGCCGGACGCCGTCCGCTCGTCGACGCGGCCGCGGTTCTGGGCCTGCGCGAGGCAGGCGCCGTCGTACTCGGGAAGACGGCGACGACCGAGTTCGCGATGACGCACCCGGCTGTCACGCGCAATCCGCACGACCTGCAACGCACCCCTGGAGGCTCCAGTTCCGGCTCCGCCGCCGCGGTGGGTGCGGGCATCCTGCCGGCGGCACTGGGCACGCAGGCGGTCGGATCGGTGCTGCGGCCGGCGAGCTACTGCGGCGCCTTCGGCTACAAGCCGACGAGCGGCGCCATCAACCGCGGCGGCAGCCACGACACCCAGAGCCACAGCGCGATCGGCGTGATCGGCGCGAGCCTGCCGGACCTGTGGCACACCGCGTGGGAGATCGTCTGCCGGGTCGGCGGCGACCCCGGCAGGCGAGGGCTCGTGGGCGCCCTGGAGCTCGCACCCCCATCGCGGCCGTCGGTCGTCGTCCACCTCGAGACCGACGGCTGGCCGCTGGCGACCGAGGAAGCCCGCGAGCAGGTCGAGGCTGTCCTGCACCGGCTGGAACGCGCCGGTGTGCAGGTACGCCGGCGGCACCACGATGCGGAGGTGGCCGAGCTCGAGGAGGTTTTGGCCGGAGCGTTGGCGAAGGCGCGCAGCATCATCGACGTCGAGTCCCGCTGGCCCCTGCGTGCCGTGCAGCGGATCGCGCCGGGTTCGTTCAGTGACACCCTCGCGGCGCGGCTGGCCGCCGCCGACCAGGTGTCGGCCGAGGCGTACCAGGAGTTGCTCGACTGGCGGCGGTCGGCGCGGCGCACCTTCGCCGCCGTGATGGATCGCGCCGACGTGGTCATCACCCTCGCCGCCACCGGTGCGGCCCCGGTCGGCCTCACCTCGACAGGCAACGCTTCCCCGGTGGTTCCCAGCTCGGTGCTCGGCGCGCCGGCCCTGACCCTTCCGGTGCTGCGCGACGCGGGCCTCCCGCTGGGCCTGCAGGTGATGGGCGCACGCCACCGGGACGCCGCCGTCTTCGGTACGGCTCGGTGGCTGCTGGCCGCCGTCGCCGGGGCGGAGTCGGCAACAGGTCCACGGCCGGCCCCGTCCGCCGGGGTCGCCGACTGAGGTCCTGCCTGATACCAGACCAGCCGTCGGGTCGAGGGGCAGACCGTGTACTCCGATCACGGCAGCCGATACGCCAGCTGGGCCTTCGGGCAGCGGCTGCGCGCTGCTGCGGTCGCTCCTCGCGACGTCGGGCGGCTCGACGGTGTGCGCTGGTGAAGGCGTTGACGGTTTCGTGCCGTGCCCTGCCCGCGGCTGCTCGTGCGCGGATGGCGACCAGAATCCTGCACTGCGGCTGCTGTCCGCGGGTCATGCCGTCACTCATCTCATCGAACTCCGGCCGCGGAGCTTGTTCCTCACTTCCTCGTGGATGATCTTCTTGGTGACGTCGGAGTCGCGTCCGGCAGCGGCGAAACGTTCGCCGGTGCCCCAGCCACGGGCTGCAAGGATGACGCTTTCGCCCGCGAGGGTGAGGCCGACGGAGAGGTAGATGGACCGGGCGGTGTCGGGAAGGGCGGCGCCGGCGTGGACACCGAGTCGGACGAGAGCGCCGACGACGGCGGTGATGCCCCAGGCAAGGAACGTGACCGGTCGGTAGCGGTACCAGAGTTCGCCGTTACGCAGGTAGAGGCGGGTTGTGGCCGCTCGGAGGCCACCGAGGATCACGGCAATCGCGCCGACGGCCACCAGTGCCGCGGTCTGACCGGTGCTCAGGGTGTCGCCGGCCATGACCTCGCGGACGCCGAGCGCGAGCAGGATGAGCGGTGGGACCGCGAGATCACGCAGGTGTAGCGGCTCCCCGACGGAGCGCCGGACGATGACGTAGCCAAGCGCGGCGCAGACGACGGCGGTGACGACCAGCGGATTATTTAGCAAGGCCATGCTAAAACCGTATCAGCAATCTGCTGTAATGAGGACGTGCCGAAGCTGGTTGACCCGACTGCGCGCCGACGCGAGGTCGGTGAGGCGGTCTGGCGGGTAGTGCGGCGGGTCGGCGTTGCGGAGGCCTCGTTGAGCGCGATCGCCGACGAGGCGGGACTGGCGATCGGCTCTGTCCGCCACTATTTCCCGAATCACGACGCGATCTTGTTGTTCGCGATGACGGAGCTGGGGAACAGGGTCAGTGCCAGGTTCAGCGCTCACCTCGAGCGGGTCGCCCACGGCGATGTCACCCCCGCGCATGTGGAGGCGATGCTCGCCGAACTGCTGCCGCTTGACGAGGACCGGCGCGTCGAGACCGAAGTCTGGCTGAGTTTCGTCGCGGCGTCGCGCACCCGGCCTGCCCTCGCTGAGGTCGCGGCCTCGGTCGGCGCCGGGATTCGCACCGTGGTCGGTCGGGTGCTCGCCGGTGCCGAGCGGCGTGGGCTGCTCGAAATCGAGGACCTGAACCTGGAGACGGAGCGGACCGCAGCGGTGCTCGACGGACTCGCCCTCGCAGTGGTCTTTCCACCGGAACTGGCCCCGGATGTCGCTCTCACGACCCTCCGTATGCACATCGGTTCACTTCTGCGGCCGCAGACCGGCCGCGAGGGACGGCAAGCTCGATGAGCGGGTCAACGTGTTGTTGTCGGCTTCGCTATCCCAGCCTCGGACTGACTCAATCCCCGATGGCGTCCGTCATGAGCGTGCTCGACCGCCGCACCCTGAACCAGGAGGTGCCGGCCCGGCAGCTCCTGCCGCAGCGGCACGACATGCCGGTCGCCGACGCCCTTGAGCCCCTGGTGGGTTGCACCCGCAGGAGGCCCTGGAGGGTACGTCGGGTTGTGGAGCCGTCCGGCCGGTTTCGCCGGCCGAGCTGCTGCTGAGCCGTCCGGCCGTCCGCACGCTGCTGATGCATCGCGCCCTCGGCCCGGCGTCGCGGCCGGGCCCCCGGCGCTGCCTCCTCGCCGGTCGGCGCCTGATGCGCCTGCTGCAGAGCAATGAGTGCATCCGCTTCGAGCCTGTCGCCGCAGCCCGGGTGACGTGGAACGACGCTGAACGGCTGCACTGCAGGCGCCGCACCGACTGACACTCGAACGAGCGACCACATCCGTACACGGCCCACCGGTGGCCGCAGCAGACGCACTCGACCTCTCATCCACGAGGAGCGACCACCAGTGGCGCGCTGCCGATCTCAGCGGCACGCGGGCCGAGAGAGCGCTGGCCGTTCCGCGTCCGCTAGCCGAGAACAGTGATGTTCGGAACCCCGTAAGGTACGGCCAGTGGGATGGGAGGCACTCGGGCAATGGGGTGACGACGTCGCTCGCATCGAACCGCTCGCTGGCGGAGTGGCCAACGACGTGTGGAGCGTGCGCGTCAACGGACGCCTCGCGGTCGGTCGTCTCGGCAGCAGGAGCGACGCTGATCTGGCCTGGGAGACCGCGCTCCTGCACTACCTCGACCGTAAAGGTCTGACCGTGCCGGTCCCGATCCCGACGACGGACGGCCGGCTGTTCGCCGATGGTCTGGTGGTGATGACCTACCTGGAGGGCGGACCGCCCGAAACGCAGGCCGACTGGCGCCGCGTGGCCGGCACGCTCCGCGAGCTGCATCGGCTGACGCAGGGGTGGCCGCAGCGTCCGGGTTGGCGATCGTCGACCGACCTCCTGCACGCCGAGACAGGAACGAAGATCGACCTCGGCGCGATGCCCCGTGAGGGCGTTGCTCGATGCCGGGCTGCGTGGGCGCGGCTCGCCGGACGTCGGACCTGCGTCGTGCACGGCGACCCGAACCCTGGCAACGTCCGCATGACCGCGAATCAGGTCGCCATGATCGACTGGGACGAGGCGCACGTCGACGTGCCTGACCTCGACTTGGTGCTGCCCGGCAACGCCGCGGCACTCGACGACGGCGCGCTCGACATTGCCGCGCAAGCGTCCGCCGCGTGGGAGGCCGCTGTCTGCTGGGACGACGAGTATGCCGTCAAGCGGCTCGCCGAAGTCCGAGCGGTCTGAGATTGCCTGACGTCGGCATCCCGGCGGATTTCGACAAGCTGGAACCGCTGTAGATCACTGCGGCCCAGAAGGATGCCCGTCGCGTTGGTCATCGCCTGAGCCGCTGGACCGAGGCGCTAGCCAGTCAACGGCGTACCCGATAGCGCAGGTGAAGCACCCGGTTGCCCTGAATCGCCACATCAGGATCCTCCAATAGGTGCTGCGCGTCGACCGACCCGAAGTAGCGCTTGCCGGACCCGAACACGACGGGTACGACGTCCATGCGCACCTCGTCAACCAGGCCCGCGGCAAGCGCCTGGCCACCGACGTCGCCAGCGGCGACCTCGACCATGCGGTCACCCGCAAGCTCCTGCGCCTTGGCCACGGCTGCCTCGACACCGTCGACGAAGTGAAACGGCGCCTCGGGGTCCCAGCCCTCGGGTTCCGGCCGGTGCGTCACGACGACCACATGGTCGACTCCGCCGGGAGGCTTCCCGTCCCAGCCGTCCGTCATGTCGAAGACGTGGCGGCCGACGATTGTCGCCCCGATCTGGTCCCAGTACGCCCGGGTGTAGTCGTAGGACGTCTGCGACACCGTCAGCTCGCCGCTCTCGTCCAACGGGACGTCGCCGTTGGACAACCAGTCGAACAGCGGTCCGGGCTGGTCATTCTCGTCCGCGACGAAGCCGTCCACCGACACCGAGCTGTACATGACCACCGTGCCCACGGGGCTCTCCTCTGCTTGGGGTTGCCCCGAAAGTAGCGTGTCCTGAGCGGTCGCTCTTGTACGAAATCAATCGGCCGGCAGCGGCCAGCTGTCCAGCACGTGGCCGGGATGTTCGCGCAGGAACCGCCGCCGGACTTCGACGTACCGGGTCGGCGTGAGCCCGGTGAACGCCCGGAACTCATGGCCGAAGTGGGCCTGGTCGAAGTAGCCGGCGCCACCGGCGAGGTCGCCCCAGTCGATCGGTCCGGCGGGGTCGATCGCGAACACGGTGGCGGCGAAGCGGTAGGTGCGGGCCAGCCGCTTCGGCGTGACGCCGATGAGCTCCTTGAACCGCTGTGCGAGATGGGTGCTGCTGACACCGGCTGCCACGCTCAGGTCGCCGATCGCCACCGCCCCGCTGGTCGCCGCGATGACGCTGCTCGCATGCCGGACCAGCCCCAGGCCGGCGGTCTCGCACAGCCGTCGCGTCAGCTCCTCCTCGAGCAGCGTCAGCATCTCGTGCGGTCCGTCCGCCGTGGCCAGCCGGTCTCGCAGCTCGGCACTGGCGGACCGGCCCCAAACCTGCTCTACCGTCACCGGCCGATCACGTAGTTCGGCTGCGGGCATCGGCAGGAACGGCGCCAGCCCCCACGGTTTGAAGTGCACGCCGACGGACCGGGTGCGGAGTGGGTAGCCGAACTCCACCGCGCGGGTCGGCATGGTGACCACGCAGCCGTCGGCGTAGTCGGCCGTCTCGATGTCGGTGCCGGCGGGGATGCGGAACGGCGCCCCGAGGTTGATGATGAGCAACGCCGCGGGCATCGGCGGCAGCATCAGCCGGGCGTACGGAGGCGCACCCTCGAGGTAGTAGAGGTCGTCGATCAGCCCGTCCAGCGGCGGTCGCGGCACTCTGGACACGTACTCCACCTCCACAGCATCGCCGACGCCCCGCCGGCGTCGCGCGCCGGGACGGTCCAGCCGCACTGCCGCCGGCATCGAGCCGGCGGTCCCGCACGAGCGCCCGGCCTGCGGACATGTGCGCGGGCTACGCGTACTGCATGGAGGATTCTCGGCCCTCCAGGGGTCGCCCGGTGACCGCGGCCACCGACAAGGCCGGGGTGTCCAACGGCTATGCGCCTTCAAGGCGGTGCCGGGTGCCGCCGTTGTCTTCGGTGGTGACTTGCGCGGTCGCTGCTGTTGTTTTCCGCTGGCTTTGCGTGTTGCACGTCTATAACGATGATCTGAATAGTCGGGAGGGCTTACGCCTTCGGGGTCCGCGGGCGCGTCCACACCTGGCTCCCCTCTGGCGGAGGTGAGCCCGGCAGCAGGCCGTCATTCGCGCGGGCGAGCACAGATCACGGCGGTGGCGCCCCGGCTTCGGCGAGCGCTGCGAGGACGGCGGCGACCGCTGGTGGGTCGGGCGGGTCGCCGTATGTCGCGGCGTGGATGCGGCGGCGGCAGCCGGGGATCTCTGTGGCGTACACGTGCGGCCGGTGGTGGGCGCGGAGCGCGAGGCCGGGTTGGGTGGCCACACCGATGCCGGCGGCGACGAGGGACTGCACGACGACGATGTCGTCGCTGTGCGCGGTGATGCGCGGGGTGAAGCCCTCGCGCTGGCACGCGGCGCGCAGCTCCGCCTCGCACCGGTCGCACCCGCCGATCCAGGCGGAGTCGCGATGGTTCGCGAGCCGGTCGTCGGGTTGCCGGCTGAGCAGGTTGAGCGAGTCGTCGCCGATGTGCAGCAGGCGGATGTCCTCCTCCTCGACGGGAGCGTCGGCATACCGGAACACCAGCGCCACGTCGACGTGGCCGTGCCGCAGCATCTGCAGCGCCTCGACCGGGTGCCGCTCGATGGGGCTCAGTTCGATGCCCGGGTGCGCCTGGGCGAGCGCGGCGGCCGCCGCGGGCACGATCGTGCTCAGCGTGGACGCGTTGTTGGCCAGCCGGACCCGCCCTGCGTGCAGGCCGACCCGGGCGGCGAGCTCGCTGGTGGCCGCGTCGACGCGGCCCACGATCTCAGCAGCCCGGTGGGCCAGCAGCAGTCCTTCCGGCGTCAGCCGGATTCCGCGGCCGATTCGCTGCACGAGCTTGGCGCCGGTGGCGGCCTCCAGGCGGGACAGGTGGTGACTCACTGATGGTTGGGAGTAGTGCAGCTCTCGCGCCGCCTCGGTCACCGACCCGTGCCGGGCGACGGCGGCCAGGACCTTGAGGTGAACCAGGTTCAGCACTTATCAACGATATCTATGGTTCCGGCGTCGGTTTGGCATTGGACGGCATGCATCGGGCTGTCCGATGCTGACGCCATAGGACACGAACCGGCACGGTGAGCTGTGACCTGACGATCTCCCTCGACGGGTACGCGGCGGGGCACAACCAGAGCGAACAGCGTCCGTTCGGCGACGACGGCGGTGACGGCTGGGGCAGCGAGTTGCACGCGTGGTACGAGAACAAGGAGGAGAACCGGGCCGAGATCGCCCGGATGGCTGAGGCGAAGGCGTTCATCATGGGTCGTAACATGTTCTGCCCGGTGCGCGGTGAGTGGGACCGGCCGTGGACCGGCTGGTGGGGCGACAATCCGCCGTACCACGGCCCAGTCTTCGTGCTCACCCACCACCCGCGCGACCCGCAGCCGATGGACGGCGGCACGACGTTCTACTTCGTCACCGACGGCATCGAGTCGGCGTTCCGGCAGGCCCGCACGGCGGTAGGCGACGATGCCACCATCTCCGTCCACGGTGGCGCGACCACGGTCAACCAGTACCTCGCGGCCGGCCTGATCACCGAGATGCGGCTGCACTACGTGCCGCTCACGCTCGGTGCCGGCACGCGGTTGTTCGACGGGGTGCCGCCGCTGAAGCTCGAGCAGGTGTCGTCCCGAGCGGCGACCGGGGTCACGCACGTGACCTACCGTGTGCTGTCCTGAACCGGCGGTGCGATCACGGTGTGCAGGCGGTGCCAGCAGATCAGGGATTCTCCGGCACGTGGTACGGCCGACGCCCGGATCTGCGGATGAGGGACATGTCACGCCGTCTCTGCGGAGGTTTAGGGGCGTGCGTCGAATTGGGCGCGGGCTTCGAAGATTCGGTCCATATGCGTCTCCGCCCAGTCCTTGATCGCGGTCATGACCGGAAGCAGTTCATGACCGAGCGGAGTGAGTTCGTAGTCCACGCGGACCGGTACCGAGGCCGTGACCGTGCGGGTGACCAGGCCGTCGCGCTCCAGCGTGCGCAGGGTCTGGGTGAGCATCTTCTGGCTGACGCCGGCGATGCGGCCGGCGAGTTCGCTGTGCCGCTGCGGGCCGTCGGCGAGGGCTGGGATCACCAGTGCGACCCACTTGTCGGTGAGTCTGCTTAGCAGCTCGCGGGTCGGGCACCGTGCCAGGAACGCGTCGTAGTCGCGTTTGGCCTGTTCGCGGCGCTGTGCCGCGGTCGTCGTCGCCATCCTGCCCTCCATCGGTGCCCTAGGCACTTTGCGGTACCTACTTTCTCACAGTGCCCGCTGATTCCTACCGTCTTGGTGATCACGAGAGCCACCAAGGAGACAGCGATGCGCGCAGTCAGCTATGCACAGTTCGGCGGGCCGGAGGTCCTGCACGTGGTCGACGTGCCGGTGCCCGAGCCGGGGCCGGGGCAGGTACGGGTGAGGGTCGCCGCGTCCGTCGTCCACCCGGTCGACCTGATGATCCGCTCCGGTCGGTTCCCGGCTCCGCTGCCGACGGGTCTGCCGTACACGCCCGGCTGGGATGTGGCCGGCACCGTCGACGCGCTCGACCCGGCAGTCGAGCAGTTCACGATCGGCGACGAGGTCATCGGCTTCTCGCCCTGGCTGCACACCACGGTCGGTGCCCACGCGGAGTACGTGGTGCTCGACGCCGCATGGCTGACCCCCGCGCCCGCCGGCGCCCCCGCCACCGAGGCGGCGACCCTGCCGACCAACGGTCTCGCCGCCGCCCAGGCCCTCGACCTGCTCGCGCTCCCGGCGGGTTCGACCGTGCTCGTCACCGGCGCCGCCGGGCAGGTCGGCGGGTTCGTCCTGGCGCTGGCCCGCGCGGGCGGCCTGCACGCCACGGGACTGGCCGGAGCCGGCGACCGTGCGTTCGTGGAGTCGATGGGCGCGGCATTCCTGTCGCGCTCCGACGACCCGACGGGGACGTTCGACGCGGTCATCGATCTGGCGGTGATCGGCCCTTCGCTGCTGGGCCTCGTCCGCGACGGTGGCGGCTACGTGGCCGCGTCGCCTCCGCTTCGCCCGGAACCAGTGCGGGGAATCCGGACCTTCGCGCTGGAGGTGCGTCCGGACGGATCACGGCTGGGTGACCTGGTCACACTCGTTACCAGCGGCGACATCCCGCTCCGGGTCGCCGGCGTGTACCCCTTCGCCGACGCCGCGGCGGCTCACGACCGGCTGGCCCAAGGCGGCGTCCGCGGCGGCGTGGTGATCGTCCCCTGACCTTCAGCCAACCTCCGCCGTCACGATCAACCGGCGCGCCCCCACGGGTGAGTAGGCCGCGGCGGCCCTGTACAGCATCCAGGGGGCCACCGCGATGATGGTGGCGACCAGGGGCGCTCCTGCGCGTCGCGTGAGCACGGGTCGCGCCGCTTCCGACGACGATCGCATCCACGGAAGGGAACAGTCGTTTTCCATGCTCAGCTTCGAGATCAACCCGATCGGCACGGTCCGAAACGACAGAACGGAGGTCCAGCACACCGACCACTGGGGTGCGGTCCGCAGCACGATCACCATCGACGCGCGCTTCGGCGACGCGTGCCTGCAAGGGTTGGAGGGTTTCTCCCACGTCGACGTGCTGTTCATCTTCGACCAGTTCCCGGAGCGCGACGACTACCGCCAGCCCCGCCCGAACCGCGGCCGCACCGACCTACCGCCCGTCGGCGTCTTCGCCAGCCGCGGTCCCCGCCGACCCAACCGCATCGGCGTGACGTGCTGCCGGATCATATCCGTGCGCGGCCGCGAACTGACGGTGGTCGGCCTCGACGCGGTCTCGGGCACGCCCGTCATCGACCTGAAGCCGACGATGACCGAGTTCCTGCCAGTGGACGTGCAGCAGCCGGAATGGGTCAGTGACCTGATGTCGGAGTACTTCCAGCCGTGAGCGAGGGCTTGACGGTGGAGTCGACTCCGAGCGCCTCGACCGCTCGTATCCACACATCCCGAGGCCGCCGCGCAGCGGTGATCGAAGTGCGCTCGGGCCATTGGCCGAGGAGAGCAGCCGGTGCCCGTCGAGCGCCGCGGCCGATTTCCGCGAGACTTTGCCGTCCGCGTGCCGGACCGTACGGTCATGAGCTTCGTCATCTCCCCGATTTCAGCCGAGCGGCTGGTGGCCCTGCGTCGCGACGGTGTCGACGATGCGGGTGGCCGCTTCGAGCCGTTCGTCGCCGAAGAGAGCGGTGCCCCGCTGCGGTGTTGCCTGCGCGATGCTCGCGCCGGTGAGTGGCTGGCCCTCATCGCATACCGTCCCGAGGGCACCGCTGGCGCCTACCGCGAGGTCGGACCGGTGTTCGTGCACGCCGAACCGTGCGAGGGCTATGCCGAGCGGGACACCTATCCGGCCGAATTCCGGCACCGCCGCCAGGTCTTCCGCGCGTACGACGAGGCGGGCCGTATTGCCGAGGCGCTCTTGGTCGAGGGCGCCCAGGCAGAGGCTGGCATCGAGCACCTGCTCGCCTCCCCGCGCGTGGCTACCGTCCACAGCCGCAACGTGCTCCACGGCTGTTACATGTTCGCGATCGGCCGCCAGTGACGCCGGGCGAAGGTCCTGCGCTGACCCGCATCCGCCCATGCCGCGGACCGGGCGGCACACTGAGCAGCCGCTTGCGGCGCCGAGGCCGCCCGATGAGAGCACATGTGCGCACGCGCCGAGCCGACCCGAGGGGCGGTGATGCGGCCGAGATGGGCCGGGACTCGCCCCTCGTTACGGCGCTGGTCTCAGTCCTGCTGGTCGGCCGCCCGGCGCGCTGCGCGCTCGTCGCGGTCGACTGCTCGGGCGTGAGCGATCGCGAGGAGCCGGTCGATCTCGGGCAGCATCTGTGGGCCGGGCATGACGATGCTGCCGAAGCCGTACAGGGCGTAGCCGGGGTGCGGTACGAGGGTGTCCAGCCGGGCGAAGTCGAAGTCGTGCCGGTGGTCCTCGAAGGCCTTGGGTGGGAAGCCGAACAGCCTCTCGAACTCGGTGCGGCCCAGGTCGAGGTTGAGGCGGAAGACGCCGGGGCGGTCGAGTTGGGAGGCCTCGTCGAAGCCGGGTACGTCGTGTTCGACGATGGTGGCGAACGGCTGGCGGCGGTCCGGGCCGACGTAGAAGAACCGGTCGCCCCAGGATCCCTCGGGTGATCCGTTTTCCTTGCTCGCCACGAGCTGCTCGACGCCGGGCAGCGTGCGGATCCGATCGGCGAGCGTGGCCGCGTTGACGCCGGTCGGGATGTGTAGCACCGCGTCGGCGTTGTCGATGGTGGCCTGGTCCAGCGGGACGTAGCGGTAGTCGTGCGTTCTGCGTTCGGCCGGTTCGATCTCGGATGCGCGGATGTACCGGGGAAGGCCGGCTTCTTGTTGGAGTCTGCCTTCGTAGGTCGACGGGGCGGGCGCGTCGATGCCGAGCGTGGGACTCGCGCCGAGGCTGCCGACGATCACGGCGTACCGGTCGCCGAGCAGCGATGCGATGATCGCGCCGGCGCCGGCCCACGACAGGTCTGTTCCGGCCATCGTCATCGTGCTGTGGTGGCGCTGCAGGTGGGTGTTGTGCGCGAAGACCAGCGTGGGCCCACGGTGTGCCTCGGCCGAGCGGATCGCGAGCAGGTTCTCGGCCATCAGCGCGTCCCGGACCCCGGCCAGGCGGGCGAGGCGTTCCTCCCGCGGCAGTGGCGCGGCGGCCGCGGCGTGGTAGCGCAGCACGGCGACCGCGGACGTGGCGTGGACGAACGCCGCCTGCCAGCCCTCGGTCCGGCGGGGTGCCTGCAGATAGAGCTCGGTCAGCAGGTCGTCGGCGATTGCCCGCAGGCGCTGGGCGTCCGCTGAGCGCCCGATCGACCTGCCGGGCTCCCAGATCGCGGTTGTGTCGCTCCACCGAGCCTCGTCCCCGATCAGGTCGTCGATCTCCGCTGATCGGTCGAGGCCGAGGAAGTCACAGACCCGGGTGAGGTGGCGCCGTGGGCTTGGGGCGTGATCGATTTCCAGCGGTGCGTCGAAGCCGTGGAACGTCAGGTGCTCGGAAGCCGGTCGCCCGGCGTTCCACTCGCGCATCCGCAGCAGGAGGTCGCGGTTGGCCGGGGCGGCGCCGAACCCGTGGCTGAACCCTTCGGCGAGCGCACCCTCGAGCGTCACGGCGGCGGAGCCGTGGACGAACTCGTCGGCGGTCAGCCCTGCGGCCCGGTCGCTCTCCAGCGCGATCGACCGGTAGCCATGCTCGGCCAGCGACATGAAGACCTCGTTGCGGATCTGGAGGAACGCGGACTCGCCATGGGTCGGCTCACCGAGCGCAAGCAGGCTCGGCGGTGCGGCAAGCAGATCGAGAAAGGACGTCATTGCATCAACCGTATCGTTGAATCGCCCGTTGAGACTTGTGGGCGATGGAGCACGGTGATGGGCCAGAAAACCCTCTACCCTGGGGTACGCCTGTGTCGCGGCGACCTGGTCGATGGGTGGATGCAGACCCGCCGCCATCCGTTTCGGTGAGCGTAGGGTGGAACAGCGGGGGAGGAGGTCGTCGTGATCCCGGCACTGATCGTGTTCGGCCTTCTGTTTGGACGCTGGTGGCGGTTGTCTCTCATCGCCGCTGCTGTGGGATGGCCAGTCCTGCTGGTCGCAAGCGATGTGATGAGTGTCGAGCCGGGGTTGCTCGTCGCGTCTGGGCTCGCCATGGCCAACACCGGCGTCGGCGTGTTGACTCACCAGGGCGGTCTGCTGACGATCCGGAAACTGCGGCAGCTTGGATCGCCACATCCGCATGCTTGATCGCGCACTCGGGTGGCTCGCGAGGCGAGCGGCGCCCTCAACTGCCCTGCCGAGGCGGGTAGGCGACGAGCGGGCCCCCTAGGCAGCCGCGGTCAGATCGACGTGCCGGCCGCGGTGCGGTTGCCTCGCAGTTACGGGTTTCCGCCATGAGGGTCTACGGCCGTCCCGGTGGTTGCGGGCGTCCAGCGAGCTTAGCGTCGACAGGCATGATCACTCTGAACGGTCTGACCAAGCGTTACGGCGCGAAGGTCGCGGTCGATGACCTGACGCTGTCGATCAGACCCGGAGCCGTGACCGGTTTCCTTGGGCCGAACGGTGCCGGGAAGTCGACGACGATGCGGATGGTCCTGGGTCTCGACCATCCGACCGCGGGGGCGGCGTTGGTGCACGGGGTGCGCTACGCCGACCTCAAGGACCGGCTGCGGGTCATCGGCGCGCTGCTTGACGCCCGGGCCGTTCATCCCGGCGGAGGGTCCGTGCGCATCTGTGGGCGCAGGCTCGCAGCAACGGTCTTCCGAAGCGGCGGGTGGTCGAGGTCATCGGGCTGGTTGGCCTCGAATCCGTGGCCGGCAGACGGGCCGGCACGCTCTCGCTCGGTATGAGTCAGCGGCTCGGGATCGCTGCGGCGCTGCTCGGCGATCCCGAGATCCTGATGTTCGACGAGCCGGTCAATGGGCTCGACCCCGACGGGGTGCGCTGGTTCCGTCAGCTCACCCGGGTGCTGCCGCAAAGCTGCTCGCCAGTGCCAGCGGAGGCCTGGGCTACCTGCTTAAGGATCGGGTCTCCGAGGTCGCCGAGTTCCTCGACGTAATGCAGCGAGTCGGCTCAGGCGGGAGCGCCTTCGATCCCGAGGTGGTTCGGCAACTGCTCGCCCGCACCACACACGTCGACGCGCTGGCCCGGTTGAGTCCTCGCGAACACCAGGTCCTTGAGTACCTCGCCCACGGCTACGCCAACCAGGCCATCGCGAGACGCCTGCACGTCTCGCTCAGCACAGTCGAAAAGCACATCAACAGCATCTCCGACAAGCTGGACCTGCCGCACGACTCCGACTACAACCGCCGGGTGCTGGCGATCCTCCTGTATCTCGACGCCTGACGGCCACCGCCCTGATCGCGGCATGAGCGGGCGCTTCGCCACGCCGATCACTGTTGGCCGCGGCTACGCGGGGAACAGTCTCCAGTGTCCCTCGGAGACGACCTCGACGGTGCCGTCGGTCACCTTGATGGCCGTCTGGTCGTCGATTGCGTACGCCGGACCGGTGATCTCGGCCGCCCACTTCTCGGCACCAGCCATGGTGTTGTCCGGCTCGAGACCTAGGTGCGGGAAGATCGAGAAGTCGACGACCCCCAATGTGCGGTCGTCGGGGGCGGGCTGCCACTCGACGAATTCCGCACCGATCCGGGGGGTCAGCACCATGCTCCCCGCACTCAACCCCACCCAGACGGTGTCCCGCAGCGACGGCAGGAGGTCCGCCAGCCCGGACTGCCGCATCCAGTGGCACAGGTATGTCGCATCGCCGCCGGCCACGAGCAGGACGTCAGCCTCCCGAACCCAGGGGATCCACCGCTGCTCGCCGATGCTGGGCAGCGCTGTCAGCTCGAGGACGCCCAGCGACTTCCAGCCCAGGTCGCACATGGGTAGCGGCGTCTGCCCGGTGATGAAGCGCCAGGCCGAGGCAGGCCCGCCCATGGCGTGGGCCGCCGTAGGGATGCAGAGGGCACTGGAGTCGGCGATCGGCTTGCCCAGCAGGTCGACCAGCGCATCGCGGATGCTCGGGTTCTGGACGCCTGCGGACGTGAGAAGAAGTTTCACGCTTGCCTCCTGTACGTAGCGGTCATGACACTTCCCGGTGAGTCGGGAGGTCGGGTGCACGGAGTACAGACGGGACGGCAGCACGAAACTCATCGCCGTTGCAGCCCCTCAAGCCCCCCGCACGCACATCGGCTACGTCCGGATGCAGGCGCCCGCGATCCGGTACGCGTCCGTGACGAGTTCTTCGCGGCAGAAGCGGATACCTTCGCCGATTTCAGATCTTGCGATCGGCTCCTGCGCTGCCACGCCGCCGACAGGCAAGGCCTCAGCCTCGAAACCGAGGATCCGGACGCTTTGTGGAAGGAAACCGCCGTGGGTTACGAGACCAAGTTCACCGGCCAGGTGACGATCGCTCCTCCGCTGAACCAGCACGAAATCGACTACCTGCTGGCGTTCGCCGAGACCAGACACGAACCCCGGTCCACCGGCCCCTACGCCCTCGGCTACGGCGACGAGATCGAGGACGCCAGGGATCCAGACCCCAGCAAGCCTGGGTACTGGTGCAAGTGGGCGCCGACCGCTGACGGCACCGCGATCGCCTGGAACGAGCGCGAGAAGTTCTACCGTGCCGAACTCTGGATGGGGTACCTGGTGCACACGTTCCTGAAGCAGGACGCCACCGTCGCGCGCGAGCGGGTCGACCCGGTGCCCGGCCGGGTGTATCCGCCCGCGCTGGACAGGTTCACCTTCGACCACGTCGTCGACGGCGTCATCGAGGCCGAGGGCGAGTGGCCCGACGACCGCTGGCGTATCGAGGTGCGCGCCAACGCCGTCTACGTGGTCCGGCTGCTGACCGAGCCGGATCATGCCGGGTATCCCCGCACCCACCGCGACGACTGGACCGACGAGCAGCGGGCCGACTTCGCCGCTCGGATTCGGCACAATTTCGTGTACCTGGTGCGGGACGCGCGGTTGCACGAGGTAGGCCCGGCGGACGGAACGTCGTTCGACCCGATCCCGGCCGACGTGGACTGAGCGCGGGCCCGATGAACAGCTCGCCGTGCTGCGGGTTCCACGCGATCGCCGCCCGTTGGTCGGTGAGGACCGCACATGACTTCCAGCCGGCACGGTCGGCGGCAGTGAGCGTGCACCTGATCTGCCATTCGGCCGCAGAATGGTCGTCGTGGCGTTCAGCGTGCTCGGATTCGTCATGACGGTCGTCAAACGTGAGCCATGGCCGTTGGCGCTGCACAAGGCCGGGGCAGGGTCGCGCTACTCTCCCGAGCATGACGCGTTACCTGGTCGTGCCCGGTCGAGGAGTGCCGCTTGCCGACCACTGGTCGCGTAGCTGGGTCAGGGACCGCCCGGAGTACCGATGGGCGCCCGAACCACCCGGGCCACCGTACGTCGCGACCGAACGGGTCGCGGCGCTGCATGCTGCGATAAGCGCCGACAGTGAGCCGGCGGTCCTTGTGGCGCACAGCGCGGGCTGCCTGACCGTCGCCGTCTGGGCCAGCCAACACGTCGGTCCCGTCTGTGGCGCCCTGCTGGTCACGCCACCGTACCTGGATCCGGGCTGGACTCCCGGTCCTGGCGAGACCGTCGATGTCTTCATCGGTCACGTGCCACGTGAGCCACTGCCCTTCCGCTCGATCCTGGTCGCCAGTCACAACGACCCGCATGCCACGTTTGAGCAGTTCGAAGCGTACGCGCGGGACTGGGCCTCGGAGCTGTTCGACGCGGGCGCGGTCGGGCACCTGGACTCCAAAACCGGGTTCGGCGCGTGGCCTGACGGCCAGCGCCTCGTCCGGGCTTTGACCCAGCCCGTACAGCCTCAGGTTGACTGACAACGAACCGGAAACTGGACAACGCACCGAGCCTCACGCACCCGGTCTGCACCGCGGACGTGACCTGCCCAGGCGAGATGAGCAGGTCGGCCGCAGGCACGCCTGATGTCCGCTCAGGGCGTCCGGGCGGATCGGGCCGGCGGACTGGTGTCGAGCGGGATGACCAGGTCCTCCTCCGCGGTGAGCACCTCGCCGTCGAAGCCGACGCGGGCCGACTCGACGGCGGCCCTCCTGTTGTTGCCCGGCCAGAAGTGGGTGAGCATCAGGCGGCGTGCGCCCGCTCGGGCTGCCCATTGGCCGGCTTCGCCGGAGGTGAGGAGGTTGCGCTGGGATTGCTGGGTCTCCCCGGCGCGGTCGGTGGCCTCGACGATGAAAAGGTCGGTGTCTTTGCCGAGCTCGGTCAGGCGTTCGTGCGGGCCGGTGTCGCCGGTGTAGGCGAGCGCGAAGCCGGTGGTCTGCAACCGGATGCCGACATTTGGCACATAGTGCGGTAGCAGCATGCCGTTCACGGTGAACGGGCCGACCTGATGGGTTCCGGGCAGGTGGTGGATGTCGAACACTCGATCCAGGTTCACCTCGGGTTCCAGGGCGGCAAGCCGGGACGGCACGCCGGGAGGGCAGTACAGCGGAAGTCGGCGACCACGTGTCGGGCCGTAGAGGTAGATCCGGAACAGCCCGTGCAGGTCGATGTAGTGGTCGGGGTGCTCGTGTGTGATGACCACCGCGTCCACGTCGGCGTCCGGGCAGTGGGTGAGCAGACGCGGCAGGGTCGCGTAGCCGAGGTCGAGCACCAAGCGGAAACCGTCCCATTCGAGCAGGAAGCCGCTGCAGGCCCGACCCGGCTCCGGGTAGGCGCCGCAACCTCCCAGAACTGTGAGTTGTCGCATTGGCAGAGCATGCAGGGCCGAGCACGGCGCGCTGTACGTGGCCCTGAGGGGCGCAGCTGCGGCCCGGATTTCGGTGGCTGTCGGGCAGCCGACGGCCGCGGTCACACTGCATTGCGCTCCACCCGGCAGGCAGGCGCTCGTAGACCTGCTTGGATCAGCCCTCACGAACCCGCCAGGGCTTCCTCGTCCCCGATGATCCGGTTGACGCGACAACGCCGAAGTTGTGCGGCAGGCCAGGAACCCCTGATCGGCGTTCACACGGCACAGGGAACTGGCAGTTGTCGCCTCCGGTCAGCCGACTGACCACACCCGATGCGGCATCAGCCCGTCGTCCACGGCCGAAGCTTCTCCGGGTTGCGGACTGCCCAGATGTGCGTGATCCGGTCGCCTGCCATGTCGAACGCGATCACCGTCACCGTGACGCCATCCTGCTGAGCCACCAGGCCGGGCTGGCCGTTGACCGTCCGCTCAAGGATCGTCAGGTGTGGTGCCCTGCTGGCGACATCGACAAAGACGCGTGCGACCTGCTCGCCGCCTTCGATTGGGCGGAGCTCGGCGCTGACGAGGCCGCCGCCGTCGCCGATCGCGGTGACATTGGGGTCGAGGAGGCCGATGAGGGCGGCGATGTCCTTGGCTTCCCATGCCCGTTTGAAGTCCCTGACGATGCCGGCGCGCTGTGCCGCCGGGGTCGGCGGGGCCTGCGACGAGCGAAGGCGACGGCGGGCCGACGAGGCGAGCTGGCGACATGCCGCAGGGGTACGGCCGACGATCTCTGCCACCTCGGCGAAGGAGTAGCGGAAGACGTCGTGCAGGATGAATGCGACGCGCTCGGCCGGGGTCATCGATTCGAGCACGACGAGGAAGGCCATGTTGATCGACTCATCGAGGCTGACCCGGTCGGCCGGGTCGACGGCGGCGCCGCCCGACCCCCCGTTGATCCAATCCGTGCGTTCGGGCAACGGCTCCGGGATCCATTCGCCCACGTAGCGCTCCCGGCGGGCCCGCGCCGAGTCCAGCAGGTCGAGGCAGATGCGAGTGGCGACAGTCGTGAGCCAGCCGCCGGGGGAGTCGATGGCTCCCTGCTGCTGTGGGGACATGGCGCACCAGCGGACGTAGGTCTCTTGGACGACATCCTCGGCGTCGGCCAGAGAGCCGAGGAGCCGGTACGCGAGACTGATCAGCCTACGTCGCTCGCTCATGACCGCGCTCAAGCTCAGATCGAACCGGCCGTCTCCTGGCTCGGATCGGGTGCTCATGGTGTCGCCGACTCCCTTGGTCGCATGTGCCCTCACAGTTCGACGAAACATCGCGCCGAACTGTGAGCTCGGCGCGCCACCTCACATTCCGACGGGTCAGGTCGTCGTACTACTCAGACGAACACCCCATCCAGCGGGCCACCGCGCTGGCCATCCTGCCGGCAATTGTGAGCAGACAGCACACAGCCCCGCCGCGGCCCCCGGGGGCATCACCAGAAGCCGCGAAGGAAGAAGACCGACCATGGAACCTGTGAAGGTCGCAGTCATCTACTACAGCGCCACCGGCCGTGCACGCCCTGGCGCGAGCCGCCGCCGACGGCGCGGAGAAGGCCGGCGCGCAGGTGCGACTGCGCAAGGTCGCCGAACTGGCGGCACCGGACGCGATCAACGCCAGGCCGGAGTGGGCCCAGCGCATCCAGGACACTGCCGACGTCTCCGAGGCCAGCCCCGAAGATCTGGCCTGGGCCGACGCGGTACTGTTCGGCACCCCAACGCGCTTCGGCAACGTAGCCAGCCAACTCAAGGCGTTCATCGACACCACAGGCGTCCTGTGGTACCAGGGCAGACTCGCCGACAAGGTGTACTCGGCGTTCACGGCGTCCAACACTGCTCACGGCGGACAGGAGTCCACCATCCTGGCGCTGGGGAACGTCTTCTACCACTGGGGCGGCGTCATCGTGCCCCCCGGCTACACAGACCCTGTCCAGTTCCGGACCGGCAATCCTTACGGCACCTCCCACGTGACCGCCGATGGACCGCCCGGCGATGTGGTTCTGGAAGCGGCCCGTTACCAGGCCCGACGCGTCGTCGACACCGCGGCGGCACTCAAGGCCGGCCGCGCCTCCTAACCCAGGCCAGCCGCGGCAGGACCCCTGCGTAGCGGCGGCCCCGGCATGTGTGACCGGGACGCCGCTGCGGCAGCGTGCGTCGGCTCCGCCAGACGCCGCCGACCGGCCAGGTCACCACACAGGTTCCCGCACAACCGACCAGAGCCCCGGCCGGGCGTGGATCAGTAGCAAGTAGCCGATGAGCGGACGCTGGTGGCGGTACCGGACCGCGGCATCGAACCGTTGCCGTCGGGTGGTGGTGGGGCTGTCGACACGCCATCGGGTTCAACTCGAGGGGTGCGTCGCCTGCACGAAGGTGACCCGGCCGAACCTGTGGTCGGCGTGCGCGACCTCCCGGGCGTCGCCGAACCCGGCGTCGGTCAGGAGTGTGACGATGCCGTTGCCGTGGTTGCGGGCCAGGACCGGGTTGTGCGCCACCCGGGAACGCAGGAGGCGGGTCAGGTGCCGCAGGGCGTGGACCGGGCTGTGGTCATGGCGGTGTGGTGGGCGATCGTCGGTCTCGGCGCTGGATGCCGGGCCGCCGAAGTCGACGATGGTGACCTTTCCGCCCGGCCGGAGAGCGCGCAGCGCGTCGCGCGCGAAGGCGATTCGACCGTCGTCGTCGATGTGGTGCAGAGCTAGCGACGAGACCACGTGGTCGAGCGAGGCGTCGTCGGCGGGGATCCGGTCGGCATATCCCTGGACGAGGGTGAGAGCGACGTTGCGGCGGCGCGCCTTGCGTGCTGCTCTGTGCAGGGCGTCTGCGTCGGGGTCGAGGCCGGTCACCCGCGCGCTCGGCTGTGCTGCGAGCACGGCGAAGGTCAGGTTGCCGGTGCCGCAACCGACGTCGACGACCGTCTGGCCGGGCGTGATGTCGGCGAGTTCGACCGCACGGTCGTGTAGTGCGCGCACGCCGGCCACCCGGGAGAAGGCGTCGTAGAACGGGAGCAGCCAGGGCTTTCCCGCGCCGGGCAGGAACGGGCGGTCCCGATCGTGCGGGGCTCGCTGGTCGAGGATGCGTACCTGGTTCGACGCTGGCATGGATGCCCTCCTGTGCGCGTGGTGGCGGCCCGTCACGGACCGGTTGTCGCACCTTCAAGTCTTGGACAATCTGCGGTTATCGTGCAGGAGTTACCGTGGGGACCATGGGACATTCTTCGGTCAGTGAGGTGCCGGAAGTCGCGTCGAGGCTGGGCAGGGTGCGCGCCGACGGGACGCCGGTTTACCGCTACCGGGAGCGCCCCGGTTTCCCTGCGGTCTCCGTGATCCACGTCGACGCCGAAGCCGCCCACCACCCGAGCCTTCCGGAGCGCCGGCACGCCCACGACTTCTTCGTCCTGATGTATGTCGAGGAGGGCACGGGCTCGTTCACCGTCGACGGCGCCGCACGGTCACTGCGCGCTGGCGAGGTCCACGCCGTATCGCCCGGGCAGGTCATCAACGTAGCGGCGGGGCCCGAGCTCGCCCTCGGCCGCGCGTGGTCGGTCGCGTTCACACCGGACGCCGTCCCCGCCCTGTCGGCGGTCTCCCCACTGGCCTGGGCGCACCATCCACTCCTCGCTCTGTTCGCCTCCGACGCGGGTTACGTTCGGATCGCCGAGCCCGACCAGGCGAACTGGTCGGCGTGGCTGACGGACCTGGCCGAGGAACTCGCCGACCCGGGCCGTCTCGGCGCCCACGAAGCCGTCGCCGCATTGCTCACCCGGCTTCTGGTCGCGGCCGCGCGCCTGGCGCCGGGCGCTCCGGTCACGCCGGACGCACTCGTCGAGCGGGTCTTCGCCGAGATCGAGGCGGCGTTTCGCGAACCGGTTTCCGCCGCCGATGTGGCCCGCACTCTCGGCTACACCCCGGGGCACCTCACGACCGTGCTCCGCCGGCGCACCGGTCGCCCCCTGCTCGACTGGATCACGGAACGGCGCATGATCGAGGTACGGCGGATGTTGCGCGAGACCGACCTGCCGCTTGATGCCGTGGCCGCCCGAACCGGATTGCGCGACGCCACCTATCTCGTCCGCCGCTTCCGGGAGCGCTACGGCATCACTCCCCAGCGGTGGCGCCGCACCCAGCGGGCATGGTCATGACAGTGGCTCGTCCGCGTACACCGCGCCCCGATGGCGTGGGGGCGGCGCCGGCCGGCGCCGCCCCCGTCGTGCCTGCTGTTACCTGGCCGTGCAGCTGAGGGTTGGTGCGGAGTTGGTGCCGCTCCACGAGCCGTTGAATCCGAAGGTGGTGCTGCTGTTGGCACTCAGGTTGCCGTTGTAGCCGACGTTCGCGGCGGTGACCGACGATCCGCTCGACGTGATCGACGCGTTCCAGGAGTTGGTGATGCCCTGGCCGTTGGGCCAGGTCCAGCTCACCGTCCACCCGGAGATGGCGGTGTTGCCGGCCCGGACGGCGACCTCGGCCCCGAAGCCGCCGGCCCACTCGTTGGTCTTGCGGTAGGTGGCGGTGCAGGCACCGTTGCCGGTCGGCGGCGGGGTGGTCGGCGGCGGGGTGGTCGGCGGCGGCGTGGTGGGCGGCGGGGTGGTGGGCGGCGGGGTGGTCGGGGGCGGGTTGCTACCGCCGCCGAAGATCACGTCGCTGCAGATGTAGTACGGCTGGTCGAGGTGGGACGCCTGCCAGATCGTGTAGACGACGTGCCGCCCGGTCCGGTTGCCGGCGTTCACCTGGGCCTCGTAGAGGCCGGTGGTCGGGTAGCTGCCGGTGCGGAGCACCAGGTCGAGGCTGCCCCAGGTCAGGGGCTGGGTGGTCGGGTCGAAGCCCTGCTTGGTGATGTAGATCAGCATGTAGTCGGCGCCGTGCCGAGCGCCGTCGGTCAGCGTCAGGGTGAAGTTGTTCGGCATCGGCTTCGCCGTCCACGCGCCGACCGCGTCGAGCGAGGCGTACAGGCCGCCCTGGGTGCGGCCGCCGCTGCAGAGCTGTCCGTCAGGGATCACTGCCTGGTGGTTGCCGCCGACGTTCTCGCGGTACAGGCCGTTCCAGTTCCACATCGTGTTCGGGTTGGCCTGCCAGGCCTGGTAACACATCGGGTCGGTCTGGGCCATGGTGGGGTTGAGGTGGTCGGAACCCCAGCGTTCCCAGCATCCGTAGTTGCGGGAGGGCGGGTTGGTTACCGATCCGTGCGCCGAGGCCGGGCCGGCCTGGTTGATGACGGCCATCGTGAACGCGGCGAGGAGTACGGTGACCGCGCCGAGTCCAAGACGGCGTGCTGTGCGTGAGAGTTTCATCGATGCTCCGGTTGATCCGCCGACGCCGGTTTTCGTCGCCCGGGATGCCCAACCCGGGGGACATGCGTCGATCGATGTGAACGATCCGTGGCGGCAGGCGACGTCTGTCGTCCTGCCTACCTCGCTTGGCGGCTCCAACGGGGATGGTAGCAAAGATATTCATCGAGACGAATCTCCCGGGCCGCTACGAGCTGACGTCCCATCCAACGGACAGGCGATCACCAGGGGCGAACGGCCGGTTCGCGTGGCGCGAGCGCTAGTGTCATGAGTCATTAATTCGGCCACAGTAGGTGGCGACGCTGTTGAGAATGTCGTCGGCGGTCCTGGTCCAGACAAAGGGCTTCGGGTCGGCGTTCCATGCGTCGATCCAGGCGCGGACGTCGGCTTCGAGCTCGGCGAGGCTCCGGTGGCTGGATCGGCGCAGTTTCCGGTTGGTCAGTTCGGCGAACCACCGCTCGACGAGGTTCAGCCAGGACGCCGAGGTCGGGGTGAAATGCAGGTGGAAGCGGGGATGCGCGGCCAGCCATCGCTGCACGGCCGGGGTCTTGTGGGTGGCGTAGTTGTCCAGGACCAGGTGTAGGTCCAACTCGGCGGGGGTGTTCGCGTCGATGGCCTTGAGGAAGCGCAGGAACTCCTGGTGACGGTGCTTGCGGTGGACCTGCCCGATGACCGTGCCAGTGGCGACGTCGAACGCGGCGAACAGACTCGCCACACCATGACGAACGTAGTCGTGGGTCTGTCGGGCCGGGACCGTGGGCATCATCGGCAGCATCGGCCGGGTCCGCTCCAGGGCCTGCATCTGCGACTTCTCGTCCACGCACAGCACCATCGCCTTCACCGGCGGATCCAGGTATAGGCCGACCACGTCACGGACCTTCTCCACGAACAGCGGATCCGCCGACAGCTTCCAGGTGTCCACCAGGTGCGGCTTGAGGCCGAACGCCCGCCAGATCCGCGACACCGCGGTCTGCGACAGCCCGGTGGCCTTGGCCATCGACCGTGTCGACCAGTGACTGTCCTGATTGGCCGGCTGCTGCTCCAGCGTACGAACAATGACCTCCTCGACCTGGTCGTCGCTGATCCGGCGAGGCGCCCCAGGCCGCGGCTCGTCGACCAGGCCCTCCAACCGGCGCGCCAGGAACCGGCTACGCCACTTGCCCACCATGTCCCGCGACACACCAAGCCGCTGCGCGACATCGGTATTGACCAGCCCATCGGCGGACAACAGGACGATCTTCGACCGCAACGCCAACGCCTGTGACGACTTACCCCGCCGCGCCCACCGGGTCAGACACGCACGCTCATCATCAGTCAGCTCGACAAGACCACGAGGACGACCAGCCACCCCCACAGCCTACTATCTGCAGCCGAATTAACGACTCACGACACTAGATCTCCACCCGCAGTCCAGCCCATCGGTCGAGCCAACCCTTGACCTCGACGCGGCGCTGTACCGTCGCGCGGCCCGCTGCGTTGTCGAAGGCTGGAGAGGGACGGACAACCATCCCCACAAGGTCAGCCAGCCCATGGCAGGACACCAGGCGAACGGAGTCGCCCCGCACAGTAACCGCGACGCATGTTGCCGTTTCGGGCCAGCGCGATATCGCGTCCAGCGCGGACGTGTAGGCCTCATCGCCGTTGCGCAGATGCATCCGTGCCTGATTACGGATCTCCCACGGCACCCCAGGCAGGGCCACTCTGGCCCGGGCTTCGGCGCGCGCATCCTCGCGGGGGTCCCGCTTTTCCGGGTCGAAGTAGGCGACATCCACGTCGCGCTCCGGTGCGCCCGGGAGGTTGCTGATCGCGTCCCAGACGCGGTTGCGTACGAAGCCGGCACCGATCCACCAGTCCGGCAATCCAAGGCCGGCCGCGGCCCGAAGGACCCTCATCGCTCCCGGGTCTGACTCGATCACGCCCACAACATCCTGCGCGTTCATGACCACCTAGAGACCCTAGACCAGCGGACGCGCGCACCGCTTGCGAGGCGGGGGTGCGGGCGCAGCAAAATCTGTCACCGACGTACCCCGGGCGCGATCGTCACCGCAGACATCCGCACTCATGGCGATGTGCGCGTCGGATCCGGCCAAGGAGAGACGACGGCGGCATCCGTGACGAGGCTCGGGCCCCGAGCACGGATGCCACCGTCGTGCTGCTCAGCGAGGTGCCTGTCCTACCTGCCGAGACGTTCCGGTCCGATGGACGCCGGTAGTCAGTTGCGGTAGCGGAAAAGGATCCGGCCGCGGTCGAGGTCGTACGGGCTGATCTCCACGAGCACGCGGTCAAACGGCAGGATCTTGATGTAGTTCTTCCGAATCTTCCCGCTGATGTGGGCCAGCACCTTGTGCCCGTTCTGGAGCTCCACCCTGAAGGTGGCGTTGCGAAGACATTCGAGAACGGTGCCCTCGAGTTGGATGCCGCCGTTAGCTTTGGCCATGTTTCCTAGTACTCCGTTCGAAGACGGTTGGGTCGAGGAGAGAACGTCACCGCAGCACCAGCTCCAGGTTGCTGCCCGTACGCCGGGCGCCGATGCCTTCGAACAGCGCGATCGCCGCGCCGTTGGACTGGTTGACATCCGCCGACGCCGTCGCGATCCCGCGCCGGTGGGCCGAACCCAGCACCTCGGCCAGTAACGCCCGAGCGATACCTCGGCGCCGCTGATCGGACCGGACCGCGATCAGACCGATCCGTGGTTGCCGCGCAAGCGGCACGACGCGTATCAATCCCACATATTGATCGGACGTCGCCGCCACGGCGTACGTCGCCCGGTCCGGTCGGGGCGGGCCGTCCGGACCGGACACCACCTCCGCCGGCATCTCTTGCCACCCGACGGTGGTGTCGATCTCGTCGCGGATGACGCGGTCCAATGCGTGGAGCAGACCCTCTTCGGCCTCGCCAACGGCCAACGTTGCCACGCCGTGTGGCGGTGACGCCGAGCCGAGTCCCGTGATCCGTGGGTCGGTGGGCATGACGTACTCCCACTCGCGGCGGCGGGGCGCGAAGCCGGCTCGTTCCCACTGGAGCATCAGGTCGAGGTCGGCCTCGTCGACGACGGTGTACAGCGGCCTCGGCAGGTCCGCCAGCATGGTGTCGGCAAGCCGGTCGAAGACCACGTCGTGCCACGCGTCGATGCTGAGGAAGAGCCGCCCGTCGGGACGGTGGGACACCTCGCCGCGGCCGACCACCTGGTCGTCCTCCAGAGCGTGCCACTGCCGCTCCGCGATCCGCGTGATGGCAGCGGCATGCTTGCCGGTGCCGCTAAACAAGTGCGCAGAATCCATAGGGTGTCACCTCTCGGGAGTGCCGTGTCCAGACGCTCCCGGGCGACGTCTGCATCAATCGCCCGACCGTGACGACGAGGGGAGCACCCACATCGATACAACGTTCACGGTGCTCACCTCCTCGCGCAATGCCACGGCCGGACGTCAGGTTATCGGCGCGCACGGTGTCGCGTCTACTCGCTGACGAACCGACCTCGCCCGTGCATTCGTCTGCCGCTGAGTGTGCGCGGAACGGCCGATGACAGTGCGCCGGCGACGCGCTCGATCACCGATACGCCGGCCGGACTGTTTGTCGGCCCGGTCCCGGCGGATGGTGACGCGCCACCGGTTGCCGCTGCATGGCCCGCAGGCTGCTCGTACAGGTGCCCGATCACGGCGGATATCCGAGCGGTTCGGCGGCCTCGTCGAAGAACTCGACCACAGTCCGGCCTCGGCCGGCGACCAGATCCTCGGCGTCGTGCCTGTCGCCTGGCAGTCGGTACGGGCTGGACCTTCGCGCGGGATCAGTCAACTCACGGGTGAACGGGATAACTCGGTCGCGCGCGGAGGGCGTGATGTGGTTTCGTGGCACACGAGTTACGTCCATCGAGCAGGGAGCAGGCATGCGAGCGACGGTCACCTCTTTCGGAGCCCGGTTGCCCATTCGCTCGAAGGACGTGCCGTTTGTCGTCGTATCCGCTGCGCGCTGTGCGCACTCTCAATCTCGGGATTCTGGCGCATGTTGACGCCGGCAAGACCACTCTGACCGAACGGCTGCTCCACGCGGCCGGGGTCATCGACCAGTTCGGCAGCGTCGACGACGGCACGACGCAGACAGACTCCCTGGCGCTGGAGCGCCAGCGGGGCATCACCATTCGCTCCGCGGTCGCATCGCTGCGCATCGGCGGCACCGAGATCAACATCATTGACACGCCCGGGCACCCTGATTTCATCGCCGAGGTGGACCGGGTGCTCGGCGTGCTCGACGGGGCTGTGCTGGTCGTATCCGCCGTCGAGGGCGTCCAGCCGCAGACCCGTCTGCTGATGCGGGCGCTGCGACGGCTGCGCGTACCCACCCTGATCTTCATCAACAAGACGGATCGGACCGGTGCCGACGCGCGGCGCGTCTACGCGGAGATCGCGCGGCGTTTGGACGTGACGGTGGTGCCCACCGCACCCGCCGAGGCGCTGGCCGACGCGTTGAGCACCGTGGACGACGCGCTGCTGCGGGAGTTCGTCGAGGATGAGGCGAGCGTGACGGCCCGGCGGCTGCGCGCGGCACTGGCGGCCCAGACGGCTCGGTGCGCCGTGCACCCGGTGTTCGCGGGTTCGGCGATCACGGGAGCCGGGGTGGACGAGCTGATGGCGGGCCTGGTGGATCTGCTGCCCACGGCCGCCGGCGAGCCCGCCCGGCCGCTGCGGGGCCGGATCTTCAAGGTGGAGCGGGGGCACGCCGGCGAGAAGGTGGCCTACGTGCGCATGTTCGACGGTGAGCTGCGGGTGCGCGATCATCCGACCGGTGGCCGCGACCGGATCACGGCGATCCACATGCTCGAGAACGGGGTGTGGGTGCGGCGCGACACGGTGACGGCGGGCCAGCTCGCGGCGCTGCGCGGCTTGGCGGGCGTCCGGGTCGGAGACACCCTGGGCGACGGCGTCACCCAGATGGACCAGCACTTCGCGCCGCCGATGCTGGAAGCTGTCGCCGTTGCCCGCCGCCCAGGAGACGGCGGGCGGCTGCGCTCGGCGCTGATGCTGCTGGCCGAGCAGGATCCGCTGATCAACGTACGCGCGGACGAGCGTGACGGCACGGCGGTGTCGCTGTACGGCGAGGTGCAGAAGGAGGTCATCCAGACGATCCTGGCCGCCGACTTCGGTGTCGACGCGGACTTCCTGCAGACCACGACGCTGTGCGTGGAGCGGCCGAAGGCGACCGGCGAGGGGCTGGAGCGGCTGAACACGCCGTCGAATCCCTATCAGGCCACGATCGGGTTGCGGGTTGAGCCGGGGCCGCCCGGCTCTGGCGTGACGGTGCACGTGCCGGTGGACTACCGCCTAGGAGACCGCTGAACAATTCGGTGTGTCGGAGTTGGCTCAATAATAGATAACTGTCTATTATTGGTGGGTGCAGGGTTGTTCGTCTGATCGTGAGCTGTTTGATACGTCGGCGCTGGTAGGTCATCTGGTGCCGGCGGGCAGTGTGTACGCGTTCCTGGCCGGGCATCGTGGTGAGGTCTTCCCCGATGGGCTGTTCGCTGACCTGTTCCCGTCGGGGCGGGGCCGTCCGTCGGTGCCCGGTGAGGTGATCGCCTCGGTGCTGGTGCTGCAGACGTTGCAGGACCTGTCCGACAGTGAGGCGATGGCTTCGTTGCGCTGTGACCTGCGTTGGAAGGTCGCGTGCGGGCTGCCGATTGATCATGAGGGGTTCCATCCGACGACGTTGACGGTGTGGCGTAACCGGCTGCGTGCCTCGGACCGCCCGGAGCGGATCTTCGAAGCGGTCCGTCAGGTCATCGCCGAAACGGGAGTGCTCAAGGGCAAGACCCGCCGGGCCCTGGACTCGGTCGTGTTCGACGACGCGGTCGCCACGCAGGACACGGTCACGCAGCTGATCGCGGCCGTGCGCAGGGTGCGCCGTGAGGTGCCCGGCGCCGCGGAGCTGATCGCGCAGCACTGCCATGCCCATGACTGGGACGATCCCGGCAAGCCGCGGATCGCCTGGGACGACAAGACAGCCCGCGACGGGCTCGTCTCGGCGCTGGTCAACAACGCGAACACCATCGTCGAGGCGCTGGCCGAAGCGGAGCTGGACTCCCGGGCCGCGCAGGCCCTCGCGCTGCTGGCGTTGGTGGCCGGACAGGACGTCGAACCCGCCGAGGGCTCCGATGGCACCGACGGCAGATGGCGCATCGCCCGCCGGGTCGCCGAACAGCGGGTGATCTCCGTCGTGGACCCGCAGGCCCGGCACGTGCACAAGACCGTGCACCACCGTCAGGACGGCTACAAGGGCCACGTCGCGGTCGAGCCGGACAGCGGCCTGTTCACCGCCGGTGAGATGACCGAAGCTGCGGGCGAGGCCAACCACGAAGCCGTCGTCGGGCTGGGCCTGCTCGACAACGACATCGAGGACAGTCCACCGGACGGGTTCGAGGTACTGGGCGATTCGGCCTACGGCACCGGCGACGCCCGCGCTGCCCTCGACCAGGCCGGGCACACCGCGATCATCAAACCGGCGCCGCTGCGCCCCGCGGTCACGGGCGGATTCACCCTCGACGACTTCACCGTCGACGAGACGGCAGGCACCGTCACCTGCCCGAACGGCATCACCCGGCCGATCACCGCCAGCCGCACCGTCACGTTCGGCGCCGCCTGCCGCGGCTGCCCGCTGCGGCAGAGCTGCACCACCGCCAAGACCGGCCGCAGCCTGACCCTGCACCCGCACGACCGGCTGCTACGCGCCGCCCGCGCAGACTGGGCCGCCAGACCCGACCTGCAAGCCACCTACCGTCGGCACCGGCCCATGGTCGAACGCTCCATCGCCTGGCTGATCGGCCCGAAAGGCCGATGCCGCAGACTGCGCTACCGCGGCGTGGACGCCAACGACCTCTGGCTACACCACCGCATGGCCGCACTCAACCTCCGCCGCCTGCTCAACCTCGGACTGCACCACCGGCGCGGCACGTGGACGTTGGCTTGACCCGCCCGCACCAACCGCGCACCCTTGTCCATGACGGGGAAGGCAAGCTCGTTGTCCAGCTTCACGCTGTGACCTGACTGCCGCATCACGGCCATTGAGAAGCCTTCCCCGTCACCATCGCTGACGCCCGGACCTCAGAACGGGATTGTTCAGGGCTCTCCTAGCGCCGCTCTACGTCTACCGGACGCTGGAGCTGTTCCAGGAGGCGATGGGCGACTACGTACGCGACGCGCTTACGGCCGGTCCGTACGGATGGCCGGTGACCGATTGCGTGGTGACGATGACCGACTCGGGTTACAGCGTGGCCGACGGGCCGCCGTCGCTGCGCGGGCCGACGAGCACGGCACAGGATTTTCGCAAGCTCACGCCGATCGTCGTGGCGCAGGCGCTGGCCGCCGGCGGGACGGTGGTCTGCGAACCGCTGGCCCGGGTGACCCTTGAGGTGCCGGCGCGCACACTCAGCGGGGTGCTGAGCCTGCTCAGCAAGCTGGGGGCCATGGTGGAAAACCAGGTGGCACGCGCGGACGAGATGGTGATCGTGGCGGTTCTGACCGCGGCGGACGCTCAGGAGCTACACCGGATGCTGCCGGCGGTGACCGGCGGCGAAGGGGTGCTCGAGTCCGCGTTCGCCGGTCACCGCCCGGTCCGTGGAAAGCCACCGCGCCGTGGCTGACCCAGGGTGTTCCTTCGTGTTGCTCGGCTGGTAGATCTGCACGGCCACGACGAGGTCCTCCCAGGGCATCCCGGTTCCTTTGAAGAGCCGCGGGCCGGTAGCGGGGAGCGCCGCCCGCCCGGTGACCACGTCGGCAAGCGTGAGGATCTCGGCGTCGAGGACTCCGGTGCTGATCGGGACAACGACGTCGCCACCCTCCCGCAAGGTGCTGGTGCGCGACTCCACGACAACCTTCGACCGGGTGACGAGGGCGTCGTCCGTCTCGCGTGCGTCGGGGTGGTGCGAGCCCATGGCGACGACGACGGCGTCGTCCTTGACCAGGGTTCCGTCGAAGAGCGGGGTGGATGCGGAGGTGCAGGTGCAGATGATGTCCGCTTGGGCAACGGCCTCCGCGCAGTCGTCGAGGGCGTGAACGGCCGTGGGCGTGCCCGTTTCGGCGATGTCAGCAGCGATCTCCTCCGCGGCGCGGGGGTTGCGGCCCACCAGAGCCACTTGCGCGATGTCGCGACTTTCGCACAGGGCGAGGGCGTGGCCGCGGGCCTGCGGGCCGGTGCCGAAAACGGTGAGCCGCTCGGGGGCGGCCGGTGCCGGGGCGAGATGGCGCACGGCGAGCGCGGAGACGGCAGGGGTGCGCAGGTTGGTGAGGGCGCTGCCGTCGATGATGGCGGCCGGCCGCTGCCCGGGACCCTCGAACAGAACGAAGGCGCCCTGGATCAGGGGCAGGTGGCGAACCGAGTTGCCCTGTGTGCTGGACAGCAGCTTGACCCCGGAGAAGGTGCCCAGCGTGGACGGCATCAGCAGGATCTCGCCCGCGGCGGTCGACATCGTGGAGCGCGGTGCATCGTTCTCCGGGTCGAAGCCGGCGAGCAAGGCCGCCTCGAGAGCGTCCATGGCCGCGGTGAACATCGTCGACGCGACATCCTCCGCGGAGATCAACCGCATACCAGCGAAACTCCGCTCACGCATATCGTCAGGCCTTCGCGTCGGCATCGCATCCCGAGATCCAGTGGGGTGCCACGGCGCCAACGTACGCGAGCCAGGACACGCTGTCATCGGCCAGGACCGTAACCGGGCCGCCGCCGCTCCTCGTCGTGTTCCGTGACGCTCAATCTGCGGGCGATCCGGAGACCGGACCAGCCGCCCGAGAACTCGGGGAAGGCTGTCGTGCAGCGCGGGGCGGTTGCCGCGCCGGGTCAACCGTCCTCGGTGACTGGTTGCCTGAGGACCAGCCGCAAGACGCTGTCGCGATAGGCCGCTCCGGCTTCATCCGGGCTCATCCGACCGGCTGTGACCTGCCCTCCGGCGGCATGACCCAGGGCGATGACGGCGGTGACGATCCATTCGTCGGGATGGCGCGCCTCGAACACACCGATGCGCCGACCGCGACGGAGGAGGTCCATGAGTGGTGCGGTGACGGGCCGGTGCCGGTCGTACTCGTCGCCGGGCGCAGCAGCATCCGCGATGGCGGGAGTGAGCAGGACGGGGCAGCGCTCGATGATGCCCCAGCTGGCCGTCAACCACCGGCGTAGTGCCTCGTCCGCGGGCGGTGTCGTCAGGTCGAGTGCGTCCAGCGTTCTTGCGACTTCCGCCGTGAGGTACTCGATCACGGCGCCGAGCAGGGCCTTACGGGATGGGAAGTGGGCGTAGACCGTCTGCCGCACGACGCCGGCGGCCGCGGCGATCTCTTCGATGCTCGCCTCCGGTCGTCGGCCCAGCACGGCGATCGCCGCGTCCAGCACCGCGGCGCGGCTGCGCTCAGCATCGAGACGCCGTTTACGGCTTCGGGGTGCAACAGGTTCGGCCACGGTTGGCAAGCCTAAGCATCACGCTTATCTTGGACACACATGTCGAAGATAGCGTGGAGGTGCCGTCGTGGCTCAGCAACCCTTCCGTACGCCCGCCGACGACCTGGTCGGGTACCTGACCCGCTACCCGCAGGAACTCACGTTCGGCGACGAGGACCCGGCAGCCGTGTTCGGCCGCTACCACACCGACGACTTCGTGCTCCGCAACGACGGCATACCCCTGGACAAGGAGCGGCTACTGGCCCACGTGAAGGTCGGCCGACGCAACGCCACGCAGATCCACGTCGAGGTCCACGATGCGCTGATCTCCGGCGGGCAGGTCGCCGCTCGCTACACGCTGACCGCTGTGATGCGTCGCGGCCAGGTGATCGCGACGGAGATCCACATGTTCGGTGAGCTCACCCCGGATGGCCGCCTCCGCCGGGTCGAACAACTGTCGCGGGACGTCTCCCACAACGCACCAGGCAGCACCCCGCAACCGGCATGACGGGCCGAACATCGGAACCGGTAGCCGCTTCCCGGCAGATCCGCACCGCGAGCCCGAGCGGTCGCGTAACCCTGCGTAGCGCGCGGATCGCGGCGGATCCGTGCACCTGAGGCTGGTAGGCGCGGGGCCAGCGGCATGGCCGTGCCCGAGCCGCGCGGGTCATGGTACTGATCGGTCCCGCCGGCACGGAGCCGATCCAGTGACACACCCTGTCCAGGTGCTCGGCTAATGGGTTGCGGGCAAAGGACGCGTTGATTAGAACTGGCAGCCGAACCTACAAGGAAGGAGGGCTGAGCCATGTACGCCACGCACACCGCGCTCGTGTCCTCCCGGGTGACCAGCTGAGCTGACCCCGGAGCGGGCGGGCGCCTCCAGATGGAGACTGCCTTGACGTTGCACCAGCATGATCTGACCCTGCGCCCCATCACCGGGCCCGATGAGCTAGACCTGTTCAACAGCTTGCCGTACGTCCTCAACGAAGAACTCGGCAGTGACTTGGCGGCCGGTCGCCGCCGCCCGGAATGGCTGTGGCTCGCGCTACGCGGTGATCGCGTGGTGGCCCGGGCCGGATGGTGGTCGCGTCCCGGGGACGAGCACGCGCTGTTGATGGACATCTTCGACATCGACGGTGACGTCGACGACGGTGTGCGGCTGCTGACGGCCGCACTGCCCGCCGTGGTCCCCGCCGGCGCGACACCCCCTGAGTACGGCCGGTTCCTCCCGACGGACTGGCGCAACCACCACCACACCCGTCAGGGCCTCGAGGACCGGATGGGCGCACTCGAACGTGTCGGAGCCAAGCTGTTCGTCGAACGGCTGCGTCTGGAATGGCGACCCGGCACGCCCATCCCCGAGCTCAGCGGGCGGCTCGTCTTCCGACCGGTTCGCAACGAGGGCGAGCTCATCGAGCTGATGACGCTCGTGCTCGACGGCACCCTCGACGCGCACCGTCGCGACGACCTGGCCCGCATGACCGCCCGCCAGGCCGCTCAGGAGCAGTACCAGAACGAGCTCGAACGCTACGCCAGCCCACACGATTGGTGGCGGATCGCGACGCTTCCGGACGGAGAACCGGTCGGGTTCGTCATCCCCGCGCACAACGGCTACAACCCGATCATCGCGTACCTCGCAGTGGTGCCCGCGCATCGCGGCCGCGGCCACATCCACGACATCCTGGCCATGGGTACGAGCGTGCTCGCAGCGCAGAACGTACCGCGGATCCGGGCAGCCACCGACGTCGGCAACACGCCGATGGCGGCCGCCTTCGCCCGGGCCGGCTACGTCACCATCCAGCGCCAGATCGATATGACCTGGCGATGATCACCTGGGCGCTGGACCTGAGCCGATCCAGGTCCAGGTCCAGCGCCCGCACCCCGGATCTCCTTCCGGCGTGCCGTGCGGCTCAGGTGGGTGTCGCTTTCGTGGCGCGATTGGACGCCACTCGTCGGCCGATGGCGACCACGGCGGCGATGGTGATCGGGACGAGTGTCAGGTGGCAGAGGGCCAGGGTGGCCTTGCTCGGGGTGTCGAAGTCGGTGGGCAGGGTCATGAGGGCGATCGTGCCGACCGCCAGCACCGGGCCGACGGCCAAGGCGGCCCGGACGATCCAGGCAGCACGCGGTGCCAGCAGGGCGACGGCGGCAAGGCCGATCAGCAGCGGTATTGCGCTGAAACCGGCGACGGTGACGGCGTCGACCTCGGCCGGTCCGCTGGCGGAGGTGAATTGGAACGTGCCGCCAGCTGCTCGCCCGACGCCGTAGACGATGAGATTGACCACCACAGCGGTGACGCCGCCGAGAGCGACGACCGCCGGCCGAGAGAGCCTAGACATCAGCAGGCGCCGTTCCGCCCTGACGGGTCAGGAACGCCTCGATACGGGCGAATGCACCAAGCCACACCTCGCTGACGAAGAAGTCACGGACCTCGGGCACCGGGAAGCCGCTCTGGACGACGGTCATCAGGGTGCCGCCATCCTTCTCTTCGAAAGTAACCTCGATGCGGGTCGTCATGGTCATGCCGTCCGGGCTGGCGCCAGTGGACTCGGTGACGAGCCGGTGCGGGCGGTCGATCTCAAGGAATGTCTGCGTCTCCCGGAACAGCATGTCGGGGCTGGGTCCCCACACCGCAGTCTGCTGTCCGCCAACCCGCAGATCGACCTCGATCTCGACGATGCCCGGCTGCTCGTCGAGGATGGTGAACCAGATCTTCTGCTTCTCGGCGTCCGTGTACGCGTCGAAGACCTCCTCGGGTGTCGCGGCCAGTTGCCGCGTCATCCGCATGTCGAGCGTCATGAATCCTGTCCCTTCGGGCCGGGCTGGAGGGTGAAGTAGGCGTCGAGACCGTCGAGGCGGCGGGCCCAGAGCCGTTGGTAGAAGCTGATCCAGGCCATCGCCTCATCCAAAGGCGCAACGCCGAGGCGGCACTGACGTGACCGGCCGACCTTCTCCGTGACGACGAGTCCGGCATCTTCGAGCACCTGAACGTGCTTTTTCATGCCGGTCAGGCTCATCCCGGTGGGCTCGGCGAGTTCGCCGATGGTGGCCGGGCCGTCGCCGAGCCGGATCAGAATGCCTCGGCGGGTCGGATCGGCCAGAGAGGCGAACACCCGGTCCAGGACCTGTTGGTGAACCATGTAGTTCACTTTACGACACTGAACCTTCAGGTTCAACGTCACCGTGGTGCTGCACGTGACGACGCGCTCAACTCGGCATGTCCGGATGCCTGCCACCGTGCAGGCCGCCACGCCTTGTAGCGGCTGTGCTGCTTCCCTCGCCTGCGGATCGCGGCTACCTGTTGACTGCTCGTACGACCAGGTGCGTGCGTTCGTGATACGGGCAGTCCTGCGGCGCGGGCGCCAGATCAGGGACTGCCGGAATGTCGGTGCTCGACCAGTGGCAGATCCGGACACGCGCGGCTTGGTGCTCCCCGGGTCGCTACAGGTCCAGCAGCGTTTCGATGCGGGCGACTGCGCCAGCCGGATAACCAGCGTGGGCACGCCTGCCAGCGGATACTCGAACCAACCGTTGGCTGCTTCGTTGTTCGTGTCATCGAGCGCACCGGTCAGTGCTGCCTCGTCGCCTACTTCGACCGGAAGAAAGCCTCCGGCAAGACATCGATGGAAGCGATGCGCGCCCTGAAACGACGCCTGTCCGACATCATCTACCGCCGCATGGTCAGCGACGCGGCCGCCGTGGCGGCGGGCCCGGGAGGACACCGGGGAACGGCAACTGGCTCCAGCGTGACCGACTCTCATCCCCCAGCCGGCTCTTCGGAGAAGTCACTTCCCGGACCCGCCGAGACCCAGGATACGACTCTCCTCCCAGCGGTGTCTTGACACAGAGGGGAGCCACGAATGGTCGGCTGACCCGTGGGTCTCGCTGGTGCGGCCCCTGACGCTCCCCGGGACGTGGGTGACACGTCCGGCTAGAAGATCTCTAGTTGGCCAGAGTAAGGCGTCGGCGGCTCTGCCGGGGGCAGGAGGCCCGCAGCTTCCTGTGTGAGGCCGTCGATCATGTCGAGGGGCATGGAGATGGCAGTGTGCCAGGTTTCATCGTCGGGACCGATCAGGGCTGTGAGGACGTCGTCTTTGATCGACCAGTGCACGGGCGAGCCGCCGCCGTCTTCGCCGATTTGCACGGATCGCCGTGTTGTCCAGTCGGCCTCGCGCAGTGAGCGTAGGCGGGCGAGGTCGCTGAGGTGGATCCAGAGGTGCAGTTCCCATGACGGCCCCTGCAGCATCACCATCACGACAGCGGGGTCGTCCCGGTTGTCGTCGATCACCACGTTGACCATGCGGGGATGGTCGCAGACCCGGTTGGGTGGGCAGCGGCGGGCGTCGTGGTGGCTCGGGCTTTCGCGCCTTGAACCGCGTCACCTGTCTGTGGTGGTGCGGGTGGTCTCGTTGAGGAGCAGGTCGCCGTCATAGACCCGGAAGGTGGTCTCGGCTTGCTCGACGGTGACGGCGCGGCCGGCGTGGCCTATGCCGACGTGGATGCGTTGACCAGCAATGACGAGCGCGCCTCGGCAGCTGACGCGGCGCTCGACCCGCACCGGTTCCGATCAACACTCGGCGGAGTGTCACGCAGCTCCTGATACCGATGTTTCACGCAGGTCCCCGAGACCGGACACACCGTGCCATGCGCTCTGGTTATGGCATGTCCTACTACCTCGCAGTGGTGCTCATAGCTGTGCGCGTTGAAACTGATGTTCGTAGCCCGCCCCCTGAGGAGGTGATCGGGTGCACGTCGCACATGTTCATCAGGCAACGGCGTGGAATGGCCGAGAACTGGTTCACCGGGCCGAGTTCCGTGGCCGGCGGGACGACCTCGACGCTGCGCTGCTCGACCGCCGCCTCCGGCCGGTTGCCAACAGTCACACCGTCGTCGTCCCCGACACCGGACGCAGAGCGCGTTGCCCCACTCGGAATGCGCCCCGACGGTGCGCCCAGGGCTGGGCGGCCGCAGCATCACGGCTGATGCTCGATCGCACCCGGGCCGCCGCGGTCTGCAAAAAGGCGATGTTCGGGGCGACCGCCGCCGAGCTCTTCGTCGGTACCGACCGCATCCGGGCGTTCACGGGAGACCATCCTGAAGTTTCGCCTGCCCCGGTGCGCGATCGCTTGCCGGCCGACGGCCGGCCGTACGACCGCGGCACCGGTGTCCGCCTGAGCGGTTCGCACCGGGTTGTCGCGGCGAGGTGGCCATGACCAGCGCGGGAACGGCCGTTGTGATCGGCGGTTACGGCGCCGTGGGCCGGGTGGTGGCGACCATGCTGGCCCGGGAGTCGGCGAACGAGGTCGTTGTCGCTGGTCGTGATCTGGCGCGCGCTGAGGCCCTGGTCCGGACCGGTCCGGACGGGTTGGTACCGCGCCGGTTGGACCTGGATGACCTGCGGGGGCTCGACGGGTTGCTGGCGAACGCCGACGTGGTGGTCATGTGTGTGGAGCACCGTAACGAGGCGTTGGCGCGAGCGTGCCTGGAACGCGGTGTTTCCGTTGTCGACATCAGCGCGTCAGTCGACGTGCTGGTCGGCATCGAACGGCTCGATGCCATCGCGAAGCGGACCGGAGCGACCGCGCTTCTCAGCGTCGGGTTGGCACCCGGACTGACCAACGTGCTGGCCCGTCGCTGCACCGGGCGCCTTCCGTCCGCGACGTCCGTCGAGGTGACCATCCTGCTGGGTACGGCAGGTGACCATGGACCCGACTCGGTCCGGTGGACGGTAGAGGGACTGATGGCGCCGCTCGACCGGACTCGGCGGCCGGGACGGGCTCGGGTGGACCTGCCGGGGTTCGGATCGCGTACCGCGTACCCGTTTCCGTTTTCGGATCAGCACACGTTGGCCCGCACGCTCGGAGTTCCGGTGACCACCCGCCTGTGTTTCGACTCCGGCGCCGTCACGGCGGCGGTGTTCTGGCTGCGCGCCATCGGCGTCCTCCGGCTGGCGGACCGACTGGGCGGGGCTCGCCTGCTGACGGCCGCGTCGAGCCGGCTGCGGCGTGGCGGGGACCGGTTCGTGGTGCACGCCTCGGCCACCGACGCAGGCGGGAGGCGCGTGTGGTCGGCGGTGACGGGCCGGCAAGAGTGCCAGGCGACCGGTGTGGTGGCCGCGGAGATCGCCGCCGACGTGATCAAGCGCCGCTACCCGCCCGGTGTGCATCACATCGACCAAGTCGTCGACGTCGGCGCGTTTCTGAAGGCGATGCAGCGACACGACCTGACCGTGCACGAGCAACCGCCGCCGCTTGCGGCCGAGCCGCCGGCCGGCCGGATGCCGGCCATCTGAAAGGACGGACAGAACCGATGAACCGAATGCCAGCCGAGCGGGCTCGAACCGCCATCATCTGGGTCACGGTGGTCTTCCTCGTGACGTTCACCCATCACGTGTACGGGGGCTTGCGGTTCGACAGCCCCGAACGCAATGTTCTGGCGTTGGTGTTCAGCGCCGTCTTCGCCGTCACGTACCTGACGTACCGGCTCGGACCGGCGATGCGGTGGGCTCGCGTGATCTTCTGGTTGCTGGTCTACGCCTTCTGGGTGGCGGCGGTCGGCCTGTACGAGGGCGGGTTCAATCACGCCCTGTTCGCCGTGCTGCGGCTGCTGGACGCTCAGACCCTCATCAATGAGCTCTATCCCGTCACCGGCGATGCACGCCTCTCGGGCGACGTGTTTTTCCAGGGCACGGGTGTTCTGACCTTGGCTGCCGCAGTGGTGCTGGCGGTGGCGCCCGGCTGGCCCACGAAGCGGCCGATTCGCGAGGACGGCCGGCGACCGGCGACAAACACCGGCGCTCGATAGTCACAGACGCCGCCAGGCATTCCAGATGCCGGCAGCCGGCCGTCAGCCGTCGGCCGGCTGCCGGCAGATCGTTGTGAGGATCGCGATCATCGCGGTCGCCGCTGGCGACCGGAACGGTGGGGCGGCCGCTGCGGCATACAACCGGCGGGTCGGCAGGGCCGGAACGGTGGGCCGCAGGACGATGTCCGGCCGTAGCGCGGCCTGGGTCAGCGTCGGCACGAGCATGACACCGGCCCGAGCGGCGACCAGTGCCTGCTTGCCGTTCCAGTCGTCGCAGAAGAACGCTATCCGCGGGGGAGCGCCCAATGCCTCGGCGATCGGCGGGATCGGACCGAGACAGTCCGGAAAGGCCCCCTCGATCCACCGCTCGTCTTTCAGATCCCGCAGCCGCACCCGCTTGCGTGTCGCCAACGGGTGGTCGGTCGGAAGGGCGACGTGCAGCCGTTCGTCGCACAGCGGCACCAGGTCAAGGCCGTCCAGTGCCTCGCCGCTGAGCCGAGACGCTGACAGGTCGTGCTTGGCGCTGCTCGGGTCGGCGAACAATTCCCACGAGGTCACCAGGGCCAGGTCGATTCGGCCGTCCCGGATGGCCGCCAGCGGGCCGGACTCATCCGGGCGGACAAGGTTCACCGCGACACCCGGGTGAGACTCGGCGAAGCGCCGGATGGCCTCAGGCGTGAGCCGGGAGTTGGCGCTCGGGAACGCCGACACGTTGAGCTGACCGCCGGTCAGGCTGGTGAACGCGCGCAACCGGGCTTCCAGGGCGTCGGTGCGCACCAGGATGTCGCGCGCGAGCTCGACGGCGGTTCGCCCGGCCTCGGTGAGCCGCACACCACGCGGAAGCCGACGGAACAACGGCACGCCAACGCGCCGTTCCAATCCGCTGATCTGCCGCGAGACAGCTGGTTGCGTCATGGACAGCGCCTCGCCCGCGGCGGAGAACGACCCTCGGTTGGCGACCTCCAGGAGAACGCGCAAGGTCCACGAGTCAATCATGCGCGCAGCCTATTGCCGCTGCGCGACCGCTCAACCCCAAGCTGACCGGCGAAGGGCGCTCAGCACCGATACCCGACGCGCACAGCGGGTCGATCACCTCGCGGATGGCACCCCTGTCCGAGTGGAAGATCACGCCGTCGACCCGGCCGCCACGGGCGGCGACCGCGGCGTCGAGAGCGTCGATGATCAGGCCGGTGCGCATGTGGGTGTTGATCGACCAGCCGATCAGCCGCCGAGTTGCGATGTCGATGACCGTGGCCAGATACCACCAGCCGCCGCCGACCCGCAGGTAGGTGATGTCGCCGCACCACCGCTGGTCCGGTGCGGTAGCGGTGAAGTCCCTGCCGATCAGGTCCGGCGCCGGCGGGGCCGCCGGATCTGGAATCGTGGTCCGTTTGCGGCGACGCTGGTGCCGGCCCACGATGTCACGCTGGCGCATGACCCGCTCGATGCGTTTGCGGTTGACCCGCACACCGCGGGCACGCAGCTCGACGGTCACCCTTGGCGAGCCGTAGGCGCCGCCGGAGTCGGAGTGGATCGCCTGGATCTGCTCCGCGAGGGTGTCCTCGGCGGCAGCGCGTTGCTGCCGGGCGGGCTCGCTGGCGTTCCATCGGTAGAACCCGGACCGGGACACGGCCAGGACCCGGCACAGCCGCTTGACGCCGTAGACGGCCCAGTGGGTGGAGATGAACCGGAAGCGGCTGGTCACCGATCCATCTCCTTCGCGAGATAGGCGGCTGCCTTCCGCAGGATCTCCTTCTCCTGCCGCAGCTCAGCCACCTCGCGGCGCAACCGGGCGATCTCGGCGTCCTTGTCCGCCACCGACAACCCGCTGCCATCCCCCGCTGACGGCCCTGCCGTTCGGCGTTCCTCGGCACGCACCCAGTTCCGCAGCGTCTCGTGACTCATCCCGAGCTCACGAGCGACCCGATTGATCGGCCGCCCCGACGAACGGACCAGGTCAACCGCGTCACGCCGAAACTCTTCCGTGTTCTTCGATGGACGCCCCAACGGGGACACCCCTTCCTCTGGACCAACGCCCAGTCTCAGAGTGTCCAGATCTCAGGGGGAAGCCCACACGACGCTTACCTGCCCGGTGACGTGGCTCCAACGCTGTCGAAGGCGTCAGCTGCCAGAGTCCCACTCCGGGTTGATGCCCTCGTTACAAGCTTGGACCGCTCCTGCCCGATCGCCAGCAGCGGCCTCGATCTCCGCCGCTTTCAGTGGCGCTCGCCCGCTACGTCCGCTGGCGGTGCTCTCTGCCGGATGTCGGCTTTCTGGGCGCTGCTGGCCTTATCGGTCGTATGCGCCTGCTACGCCGGGGCCTGCGCCAGCTAGTCCATCGGACTGCGGGCATCGGAGTGATGGTGCGACCGTCGCCGAACTCGCCGAGCACCCGGGCGGCCAGCACGATGCCGAGGCCGGGCTGGAGTCACATAATCCGCACGACTACGTCTTCTGCGATGGGGCTGTTGCCCGGCGTAGGGCGTCCTGGTAGTCGCCCGATCGGGATGAGGCAGGGTCACCCACCGCTGCAGGAAGATGTGGCAAGGCGCACCGAAGCGGCTCGCAACTGGTGCTTCGACGGCGATCCGAGGGGGAGGAACCAGGTGGAATACCAGGACTTCATCAATGCAGTGGCCACGCGGGCAAAGGTGTCGCCCGATCAGGCGGCGATAGTCACCCGCGCGACGTTGCAGGCATTGGCAGATCGGATCAGCGCCGGCCAGGCTGAGGATCTTGCTTATCAACTTCCCGACGGGCTTGACGACTGCCTGCGCAAACCGTTTAGGCAGGACCAGGTCGAGGCGTCGCTCGGGTTCGACGATTTCGTGCAGCGGGTGGCGGATCGCCCGGACGTCGACCCTGCGCTCGCCGATGCCGGGGTCGGCGCGGTGCTTACCACGCTCTGTGAGGCTGTCACCCGCGACGAGTTCGAGAATGCGCTGGCCCAGCTCCCGAAGGAGTTCCGGCAGGCCATCGAACCGGTCGCTGTTGGTGGCGGGCGGCGCTCCGGCTCGTAACACGCCCAGTCGAGGCAGGAATGGGTCCCGGCCGACCGGCTGCCTGGTGAGCCGGGCGGCTGATCGGCGCGTTGGCCTGCCCCGCCGCCTGGCCTGAGAGTACGCCGGCAGGAGGCGGCTGCCATTCATTACAAGAGGTCGTCTCATTACAAGAGGTCGTCCGCTGCGGGCGGTTGCGGCCGTGGCCGAAGGCCTACAGACAGATTCGGTGCCATCACCTCCGGCCGCGAATTCGTCCGCCGGTGCGCGCCGTAAGCGTGCTCGTGAACGGAACCGGCATGGATCGGTCCGTACGGCTCGTGGTCCCGGCGTACCTCGCGCTACTCGTCCTGACGATCGGTCGTGGGGTGATGCTCGTATTGCTGGTGGCGGTGCCTTGTGTGTCGCCCGCCGGGCTCCTGGTAGGCGTCCTCGGGCTGGTACCTCTTCGTACGGGTCCGACACGTCCTCGCACTGATGTGCGGCAGCCCCTGCCGCTATGTGTAGCCGGGGTGTCCCGATGCACCCGGCGGCGGGGCAGCCGGTTGTCGGACAGCTCCGGAAATTAGGACAAATGCTACGCTGTTGCGGCACGCTGAACAGCATGGATCCACCGAGTGTGACCGCCGATGAAGATGCCGCCCGCCCGCCAGCCAGAAGGCCAGGTGGGGCGGTTCTGATTGCTGCGGCCGCAGCCATCGGCGGTTTCCTCTTCGGCTACGACACCGCGGTGATCAATGGTGCGGTTGATGCGATCAGGGCCGAGTTTCACCTCTCGGCGTTGGTGCTGGGTACCGCGGTATCCGCAGCGCTGCTCGGCGGTGCGATCGGTGCGTGGTTCGCCGGTCCGCTGGCTGATCGGATTGGCCGTGTACGGGTGATGCTGATCACAGCGCTCATGTTCGGGGTGAGCGCCGTCGGCTCGGCACTCGCCGTGGGTCCCATCAGCTTGACCGCCTGGCGGGCCGTCGCCGGAATGGCCGTCGGCGCTGTCAGCGTCGTCGTCCCGGCCTACATCGCCGAGATCTCTCCTGCAGGCGAGAGAGGACGGTTGGGCTCCCTGCAACAACTGGCCATCGTGATTGGGATCTGTGTCGCCCTCCTGATGGACTACGCCTTGGCCACCTTGGCCGGTGGTGCCGGCAACGACGTGCCGTGGGGCGGGACGGCGTGGCGGTGGATGTTGGCCTCGGCCGCGTTTCCCGCGGCACTCTACGGCCTACTGGCGCTGCGGATCCCCGAGTCCCCGCGTTACCTGGTTCGACGCCACCGCGACGAGCAAGCACGTGAGGTGCTGCAGCGGTATGTCGGCGACGGCGAGCGCCTCGGGGAAATCAAACGTTCGCTCGCCGGCACAAAGCAGACCATCGATCTCGCTGACCTCCGCGGCCGTTCTCCTCGGGACCGACGTTTCGGACTGCTGCCGATCGTGTGGATCGGCATTATTCTCGCAGCTCTGCAGCAGTTGGTCGGCATCAACGTGATCTTTTACTACTCCACCACACTCTGGCGGGCCGTCGGTTTCACCGAGAACGATGCCCTCCTGACGAGCGTCATCACCGGCCTGATCAACCTCATCGGCACCTTCGTGGCGATCGCCCTCATCGACCGGGTCGGCCGCAAGCCGTTGCTGCGGGTCGGCGCCGCCGGCATGGTACTGACTCTGGCTACCCTCGCCTGGTGCTTCAGTCGCGCCACCGGGACGGGGGAAAACGTCACACTTGCGCCCGGCGTGGATATCGTCGCGCTCCTCGCGGCCAACCTCTACGTCCTGTCTTTCGCGGCGAGTTGGGGGCCGACGCTCTGGGTGCTGCTCGGCGAAATGTTCAACAACCAGATCCGCGTCACGGCGGTCGCGGTCGCCGGGGCAGCACAGTGGATCGCCAACTGGCTGGTCACTGTTTCGTTCCCGAGCCTCGCCGACGTCAGCCTGCCCCTCACGTACGGCATATTCACCGGATTCGCGGCCCTCGCCCTCGTCTTCGTCCAACGCTTTCTCCCCGAAACGAAGGGACGAGAACTGGAAGCGATGTAGTTCCGCCCAGCTCCGGATCCTCCCTCCAGAGGCTTTAACTCCGCTGACTCACTCCTGCTCGCCCCAGGTCGCTTACGACATGAACCCTGCCCGACGCGCCGTACGTCTGCCGTGACAGCGGCGACCCGCGGTGGCGTCCCGCCGCCGAACGGCCCCGAGGCGCGCCTTTCAGCGGCGGGTCACACCGAGGTGCGGTTGGCACAGCATGAAGGGCCGGGGTCGAGCCCTCGGGACACACCGCGACCCCTCGCCGAGCTGCTCGGCGGCCCGGTCACACCGCCGACAGTCACCGCGACCATGGACATGTTCACCGAGTTCGGTTGGTCCGCAAGGTCGACACCGGGTACGTCCTGACCCTGAGCAGTGTCGACTGGTTCTTTCCCCCAAGGACCGCGCCGCGCTGGTTGCATCGCGTTTCGGTGCAGCTGAAGCGGTAGCGGCTCGCCGACCCGCACACCCTCACCGGGTCTGCAAGGCCACTTCGCGTACCTCGCCATCCTGCTGACCCCTCGGCGGTATTCGGTTGGCCTACGCGGCGACGGAGGTGGACATCGGCGCTGTCTGACAAGACATTCCCTTCAAGGCGTTGGCCCCGCGCGCTGGCCGGCCTCGTCGGAACCTCATCTCGGCGCTCTGTGGCTCTGCCCCGCTGGCAGATGCGAAGCCCGCCGCCGGTCCCGGGGCGGACGGGTCTGCATCTGGATCTCGAGGGTTACGCGTCGGCACAGATCCTGCCCGGGACGGCGCGAGTGACCGAGAATCTCTCGGCCCGCCAATTGTGCATAGATGAGGCCCTCGCTGTGCGCCCCAGCGGGCATCTGGCCGGATTGTCCGCTCTCGGGCGGCGTTCGCTGGCCTGTTTGCCGCTGTCCCCACCGGGAAGGCGACCGCGAGCGAGCGATGCGCCGCCGACGGGGCGGCGCCGTGAAGGGAGCCCACAGAAATGGCGCAGAGCCAGCAGCCACTGACCGGCAAGCGAGTCGCATGCCTCGCTGCCGATGGCGTGGAGGACGTGGAGTACACCCAGTCCCGGGCCGCCGCAGAGCAGGCGGGGGCCGAGGTCCACCTGATCTCCTTGAATTCTGGCGAGATCCAGTCAATGAACCAGGACATCAACCCGGCCAATCGCTATCGGGTGGACCGGACCGTGAACGAGGCCAATGCGGCCGACTACGATGCCCTCTTGCTGCCGGGCGGGACGGTCAACCCTGACCGGCTGCGGATGAACCAGCAGGCGATGGACTTCGTCCGGGCGTTCTTCCAGCAACAGAAGCCGGTGGCGGCGATCTGCCACGGGCCCTGGTCGTTGGTCGAGGCCGGGATCGTCAACGGCCGGACCGTCACGTCGTTTCCCAGCCTGCGCACCGACATCCGCAACGCGGGCGGGAACTGGGTGGACCAACAGGTGCAGGTCGACAACGGCCTGGTCACCAGCCGCAGCCCCAGCGACCTTCCGGCCTTCTGCGCCAAGATGGTCGAGGAGTTCGCAGAGGGCAAACACGTGCGCCAGATGGCGACAGCCTGACCCGGTGGGCTCCAGGCCGGAAGGAACAGCCTAGTGTCCTGAGTCGTTAATTCGGCCGCAGTATGCGGCGAGGCTGTTCAGGATCTCGTCTGCGGTCCTGGTCCAGACGAACGGTTTCGGGTCGGTGTTCCATGCCTCGATCCAGGTCCGTACGTCGGTTTCGAGATCGGCGAGGCTGCGGTGGCTTGACCGGCGGAGTTTACGGTTGGTCAGCTCGGCGAACCAGCGCTCGACGAGGTTGAGCCACGATGCCGATGTCGGGGTGAAGTGCAGGTGGAAGCGGGGGTGCGTGGCCAGCCAGCGGTGCACGGCCGGGGTTTTGTGGGTGGCGTAGTTGTCCAGCACCAGGTGCAGATCCACGTCGGGTGGGGTGTTGGTGTCGATGACCTTCAGGAACTTCAGGAACTCCTGATGGCGGTGCCGGCGGTGCAGCTGCCCGATGACCTTGCCCGTGGCGGGATCGAACGCCGCGAACAGGCTGGCCACGCCGTGACGGACGTAGTCGTGGGTCTGCCGGGCGGGGACGGTGGGCATCATCGGCAGCATCGGCCGGGTCCGCTCCAGGGCCTGCATCTGCGACTTCTCATCGACGCACAGCACCATCGCCTTGACCGGCGGATCCAGGTACAGGCCCACGACGTCACGGACCTTCTCCACGAACATCGGGTCAGCCGACAGTTTCCAGGTGTCCACCAGATGCGGCTTGAGACCGAATGCCCGCCAGATCCGCGACACCGCCGTCTGCGACAATCCGGTCTCACGCGCCATCGACCTCGTTGACCAGTGGCTGTCCTGATTGGTTGGCTGCTGTTCGAGAGTCTTGACAATCACCTCATCAACCCGATCGTCGGTGATCCGGCGCGGCGCCCCGGGCCGCGGCTCGTCGACCAGCCCCTCCAACCGGCGCGCCAGGAACCGGCTTCGCCACTTGCCCACCATGTCCCGCGACACTCCAAGCCGCTGCGCGACGTGCGTGTTCACCAGGCCATCGGCGCACAACAACACGATCTTCGACCGCAACGCCAACGCCTGCGACGACTTGCCCCGCCGCGCCCACCGGGTCAGGCACGCACGCTCGTCGACGGTCAGTTCCACCACACCACGCGGGCGACCAGCCATACCGACAGCCTACTATCTGCAGCCGAATTAACGACTCAGGACACTAGTACTCCAGCCGCACTTGCCTGATCTAACGTTTCAGCAGCTCACGGTGATGATCGACGTCGGAGTTGTGGCTGCCGTGTAGCTGTGGATGTCGATGCTATCCGGCCGACGGGTAAGCGGTCGCACCGTCTGTCTGTTGTGGTTGGTTGCAGGGCGGGCAGGCTGCCGTGCTTGTGTTGATCGATGAGATTGTGGGCCGGCGGGCAGGTCTGGATGATCTGCTGGCGCGGTTCGCGCACCGGTTCGGGCGTGCGGAACCTCGCCGCCAGGCGCTGGCGTACCTGGTCGGGTTGCTGTCGCCGTTGGCGAGCAAGAACGGCTGGACCCTCGCCGAGGCCGCTGGCGACACCACGCCGAATCGGATGCAGTGCATCGCCGCGGCCCGACGTCGTCAACATGATCTCCACGTGTGGCGAGGTGGGCATCCCCGTTCGGGCGCGCATCCCGCGTTCTACGCGGCCAAGCATGCCCACGCCGGGCTCGCTGAGATCCTGTCGCATCGGCTCCGGCCAGAAGGCATCCCGGTGATCTCTCTCTTTCCACCGGACTTCGTCTAGAACGGGCCGCGGCAGGCAGGCATCACCTCACTGCGCAGTCAGTCATCGACTGCGTGGTCTTCGCGGTCGGTCAACCACGAGACTGCTTCATCCGCGAGTTCCACTCTGAGCAGGTACGGACTCCACACTCCTGAACGCCCGCCGCGCCAAGCAGCCTGGGGCCCAACCCGAGGATCCTCCACGCAGAGTCCAGAGCTGAGACCGACGGCATCGGAGCGAAGGGCCGATGCGCGGATCTGCTGTGAACCGTCATCACGGAGGGTAACCAAATCGCAGGTGCCGCCTGCCTGCACTCCTGACGTGCCGGCGGGATAGCGATGTCGGCACCGTCGTCGTGCCCTACGGATCAGCTGCCGAGGCAGCCATGGCCGCCACTGATCGGGGTGCAGCGGGTGATACGCCGTACTGGCTCCTGATCGGCTGGCGCCCAGCCGATCAACCGGGGCGTGGCCGCGCGTCCGGCGATCGAGACAGCAAAGTTCGCAGAGCCGGCTCACCGGATCCAGCAGATCCAACTGCTCCGAAGCCACACCCAACGCCGAAGGACTATCAGCAATCGACAGAGACGATGGCCGCCACGCCGGTGACGGCCATCGTTTAACACCAGTCACCTAGGCCGCCGGGTTGACCACGATGCGGTTCTCCACCGACGTCACTCCTGGCGTCGACCAGGCGACCCGCGCTGCCTCTTCGCGCTCGCGCCAGGATCGGACGACACCGGTCAAGACGACCTTGTCGTCCTCGATGGCAATGGTGAGTCGCTCGCCGGGCGTGTCCACCGTACGGACCAGCGCCTCCTCGATCCGGCGCCGCGCCTCCGCCATGTCCACCCTTACTCGCGGTCGCAGGGAAACCTGGTTGGTCACTCCGCGCACCCCGGACAGGTGACGCACGGCCCGCTCCGCGGCCCGCCGCTGGTATTCCCATTCGACCTCGCCCGTCAGCGTCACCCATCCCCTATTGACAGTGACGTGAATGTTCTGGCTCGGCACCAGAGCATCCCACTCCAGGGCACGGGTCGCCGCCGCCGCCAGGTCCGGGTCCGTGCGCTCCGCCGCAGTCGGCAGCCGCACATCGATGTCGTTCGCGACCGCCTTCACCCCCCGTACGCGGTGTGCCGCCTGCTCAGCGGCCCACTTCTTCATGTACGTGTCGACCCACCCGGTCAGGGCCACCACCCCATCCTTGGCCGACACGCCGATCTCATTGGGTTGCACCCGGGCGTCCCACTTCAACTCAGCCAGCACATCCCGCTGGAGCTGCTCATCAGTCCGGGTCATCGTTGCGGTAGTCATCGGGCTCCCTCCAGTTCGTGGCCTTCCGAGGTGATTTTTTCGCGTTCGATGCCGCGTCGTCCGGCGGTCGGGGCAGCCGTAGCCGAACCGGTTAGCGGTCAACATTTTCGAACTGGTCGACCTGCTCAGGGACTAGTCTGCTCTTGCCCAGCCCACGCGCCGCCGTCGCCGGCGCACCGATTCGGGGCACCGGTCGGGTGCGAGGGGCGAACCGCGTAACGGGCTGTTTCCGGGCTGCCCAGCTTCTACGATTCCTGTGGGGGATGCGGGCAACGTATGCGCCGAGCGGTGCCGGGCGCCGCAGACGCACCGTGAGGGACCCGAGGAGGCAGCGGTGACACAGGCCTACGCCCGGCCGCCGGTCCCGGCGACCCGGTGGATTGAGACTTGGAATTCCTAACTCTTTGAGTGTGGGAGGAGTCGGCGCCAGCAGAGCGCTGCGTGACTACCGCAGTGATCAAGAACGGTGCGTGTCTTTCACGAGCCGGAGGCCGAGGCTCTGATTAGAAGGGATTCGTGATGGCTCCATAGCCACTGTAGGTACTGCTGCAGTTCCTCGAGTGTCGCGATCCATCCCTCGTCCATGTAGGTGAGGATTCGCACTACTTCCCCCGGTATGAGGTCGTAGGCGGTGGCTCCGGTTTCCGGGACCGGTTTGTCCGGGGGGACGGCCACGGGGACCGGAATGATGGGAAGGCGAACACCTGTCTTGTTGAATGCTTTGAGGAGCGTGAGGTAGGCGCGGGGCAGGTGGTAGGGAGAGACGGCGAGCGCGAGGCTCGTGATGCCGTGGCCTTTGACCTGGTTGACGATCCATGTAGCTTGCAGACCCGTGTTGGGAGCCGGCTCGGCCTGAAGGTGGACCCCATTGATTCGACGGAGACCGAGGCTGCGCAGGTAGCCGAGCGTGATCTCGACGTAGGTCTTTTCGGCCGGGTTGCCGTTTGCCACCAGGAGGTAACGGAGTTCAGGGTTGGCCTCCCAGTTGCGGATCGCATGGGTGAAACGCCATTCTTCGCCTTGACCGCTGGCGATGACGAGCGCATCGACGTGGTCGGCGGCCGACGGCGGGAGAGCCAGAATCATCGTGAGGGCTTTTGTCGCGGCCAGAATCTGGCCGGCTGTGAAGCCAGCGAGGTCCTCTTCCCTCACGATCCGAGGAGTCGCGCTGCTCCGGCTCATCGAATCCTTCGGTCCCATCCTGTAGTTCGAACCCTGGACTCTACTCGGGATTGAGTGGGTCCGCTTCAGCACGTCGGTCGTGTTGGCCGGCGGCATCCGTGCTGGTCTTATCGAAACTGCGTTCACCTCGAAGCGGATGCGTCATATGGTCGACGAGGTCGTCGTAACGGAACGTCGCGATGGCCGCCGAACGGATCTTGTAAGTTTCGCTGGGTCCGCTGCTCGAGTCGAACTGTTGAAGCGTCCAGCGTGCCTCGCTCGTCTCATCGTCCGTCTGCATCACGCTGTGCACGTTCGACGGGTCTGTCGCTGATCTTGTGACGGCTGCCGGCGGTCGTGATCATCTGCGCCGTGCATCCGCGATTCCTGAAGGAAGTCCTTCCTCATCTGTCCAACCTGGTCATCGACATGGTTGATACGTCAGCTGGCTCGGTCCGGATGCGGGGGCGGTCGCGCGCTCGCCGCGGGCGATGTCCACGTTGCGGTACGCCGTCAGGGCGGGTGCATGGCCGATACGCTCGCCGGTTGGCCGATGCCGCCCTGGGCGGTTGCGCGGTGGTGGTTGAACTCGTGGTGCGCCGGTTCAAGTGCGTAGCGGGCTCCTGCCCGGTGGTGACGTTCGTTGAGCAGGTGGAGCATCTGACCCGGCCGCACGCGCGGCGGACTCCGCTGTTGCAGCAGATCCTTGCTCAGATCGCCGTGGCGCTCGCGGCCCGGCCGGCTGCCCGGCTCGCTCGCCGGCTCGGTGTTCCGGTCGCGAAGGACACTCTGCTGCGCCTGGTCCGCGCGTTGCCTGAGCAGCCGACCGGCGACGTGCGTGTGGTGGGCGTCGACGACTTCGCCCTGCGCCGACGCCACGTCTACGCAACCATCCTGGTGGATCTTGAGACGCGGCGGCCCGTCGAGGTGCTCGAGGGCCGCGACGCCGGTCCGGTGGCGGCGTGGCTGGAGGCGCATCCCGAGATCGAGGTGGTGTGCCGCGACCGTGGGCGCGCTTACGCCGAAGCCGCCCGTGCTGGGGCACCGCAGGCCCTGCAGGTGGCGGACCGCTGGCACCTGTGGCACAACCTGTGCGAGGCCGTGGAGAAGACCGTCGCCGCGCACCATGGGTGCATCAAAGCCGCGTTCGCCGCAGCGGAACCGGCCCCTGCCGACCTTCCGCCGCCACCGCTGCCTGACGAGTACTGCGACGTGCGTGGTCGTCCTCGACCGCTGGTGGCCCGCACCCGCAGCCGCTATGCCGCAGTGCAGGAGCTGGTCGCCGCCGGGCGATCGCTGCGTGGCATCAGCCGTGACCTGGACCTGGACTACTACACCGTGCGGCGCTACGCACGCGCCGACAGCCTCGACACACTCCTCGCGCCGGCGATCCACCGCCGGAGCCTGCTCGACGCCTACAAGCCCTGGCTCTACGAGCAGTTCACCCAGGGCCAGCGCAACGCCTCACACCTCTACCGGCAGATCCGCGAGCAGGGGTACACCGGACAGCGCACTACCGTCGGCCGATACATCCGCCTACTCAAAGCCGGCATGGTCACCCCGCCAGCGGCCCGGCCGATTCCGGCTCCCCGCGCCATGGCGCGTTGGCTCCTGACCCACCCCGACCGACTCCAACCCGACTACACCGTGACCCTCCACGACGTCCAAGCTGCCTGCCCCCACCTGAACGCCACAGCCCGACACGTGCGCGCGTTCGCCGCCATGATGACCAATCTCACCGGTACTGAACTACCAGCCTGGATCGACCAGGTGCGCCAGGACGACCTACCCCACCTACGGCAGTTCGCCGACGGGCTCCACCACGACTACGACGCCGTCGTCGCCGGCCTCTCCAACCCATGGAGCTCCGGCCAGGTCGAAGGCCAGAACACCAGAGCAAAGCTGATCAAGCGCATGGGCTACGGCCGCGCCAACTTCGACCTGCTCCGCAAACGGATCCTCTTGCAAGCCTGAGGGACGTCACAAGATCAGCGACAGACCCCGTTCGACTGTACCTGCCTGTACACCTTGGCCCGTACGCCGAGACTGGTCCCAGCATCTGCGGCTCAGCAGCGATTGGGTGGTGAGCCGCGTGCGGCGTTGTTGAGGTCGTGCAAGCTCCCGCACTGCGGTGGAGCCCCACGGCGTAGCGCAGTGCTGTGTGGCCCGCCGCTCCAGGTCGATGTCGGCCTCGCCCAGAGTGCAGCCGGTCGGCGGCCTGCCGCACCGCGCAACGAAGGTTCCCTGAGCCGATCATTCCGAGCGCGTCCCGCCCCGTACCGACGTCACCAAGTTCACGTGAATGGGCCCGGAAGTCGACTCCACCGCATGCGAGACGTCGCTGCTGGCCCTGGGCTTCGCGTTCGAACAGGCCGCCGCGCGGCCGTACCAAGGGACGACGTGAGTGCTACCCGGGGCAGGCGTGCCGCAGGCGGACAGTGGGCGTCTCGGGGGCTCTCCGCTGAGATATGGACACTGCGGTTGGGAGCCAGGAGAACCGCGTCTCTTGGGCGCCGCCCCGCACGTTTCTTGCGTGTCGTCAGCCCGGCCGGGGCGGGCGTCACGCGCCGGCCGGTACGGCGGCGGGCCGGACCGAGAGGTCGAGTTCGCCGCCGACTATGTTGACCTCGATGGTGTCGCCCGGATTCGCCCCGTCCTCGAGCAGCAGGGTCGACAGCCGGTCTTCCAGCTCGCGCTGGATGCTGCGCCGCAGTGGCCGCGCCCCGTACTCGGGCTGGTAGCCGCGATTGGCTAGCCACTGCACGGCGTCCGGGCTGACCTCAAGATTGATGTCCTGCGCCTGCAACCGGCGGCGGGTGCGGTCCAGCAGCAGGCCGGTGATCTCGAAGAGTTGCTCCCGGTCCAGGCCGGTGAAGATGATGATCTCGTCGACGCGGTTGAGGAACTCCGGCCGGAACCGCTGCCCCAGCAGCCCCATCAGCTCCTCGCGCAGCTCGCTGACCGCACGCCCTGCTGTCTGGGCGGCCAGAATACGGTCCGCGCCGATGTTGCTCGTCATGATCAGGATGGTGTTGCTGAAGTCGACCGTGCGACCCTGCGAGTCGGTGAGGCGACCGTCGTCGAGCACCTGTAGCAGCGTGTTGAACACGTCCGTGTGCGCCTTCTCCACCTCGTCGAAGAGCAGCACCGAGTACGGCCGGCGCCGGACCGCCTCGGTGAGCTGGCCAGCCTCCTCGTACCCGACGTAGCCCGGGGGCGCCCCGACCAGCCGGCTGACCGTGTGCCGCTCCTGGAACTCGCTCATGTCGAAGCGGATCATGCTGGACTCGTCGCCGAAGAGCGCCGCGGCGAGGGCCCGGGCCAGTTCGGTCTTGCCGACGCCGGTGGGGCCGAGGAAAAGGAACGACCCGTCGGGTCGCTGAGGGTCGCTCAGCCCGGAACGCGATCGGCGTACGGCGGCCGCCACGGCCCGCACGGCCTCGTGCTGGCCGACCACGCGCTCGTGCAGTTGCTCCTCGATGCGTCTCAGCCTCTGCTTCTCCACCTCCGTGAGCTGGGTGACGGGAACCCCGGTACGACGGCTGACCACCTCGGCGATGTCGCTCACGTGCACCTCGGGCACCGGGCGCGTGCCCTCCTGCGCCGCCGCCAGGTCCCGCTCGGCCGCACTGATCTCGGCTTTCAGCGCACCTGCGCGCTGGTAGTCCTCGTTCGCCACCGCGCTGTCCTTCTCCCGGCGCAACTGGGACAGCCGCTTCTCAATCTCCTTCTTGTCCGGAGCCGGGGTGCGGGAACGCAGCCGGACCCGCGCCCCCGCCTGGTCGAGCAGATCGATCGCCTTGTCTGGCAGGAACCGGTCGGTGATGTAGCGGTGGGACAGCTCGGCCGCGGCGTCGAGGGCTTCGTCCGTGTAGCGCACCTGATGGTGCGCCTCGTACCGGTCGCGTACGCCCTTAAGGATCGCGACGGTGTCCTCCACGCTCGGCTCCGACACCAGGATCGGCTGGAACCGGCGCTCCAGCGCCGCGTCCTTCTCGATGTAGCGGCGGTACTCGTTCAGCGTCGTCGCGCCCACCACGTGCAGTTCGCCGCGGGCCAGGGCGGGCTTGAGCATGTTGCTGGCATCCATCGCCCCCTCGCCGCCGCCGCCCGCGCCGACAACGGTGTGCAGTTCGTCGATGAAGAGGATCAGCCCGTCCTCGGCGGCCGTCACCTCCTGGATCACGTTCTTCAGCCGCTCTTCGAACTCACCGCGGTACTTGGCACCCGCCACCATCCCGGACAGGTCGAGTGCAACCACACGCCGGTTGGCGAGGGTTTCGGGCACGTCGTCGTTGACGATGCGCTGCGCGATGCCCTCGACGATCGCCGTCTTGCCGACGCCCGGCTCGCCGGTGAGCACCGGATTGTTCTTCGTACGCCGGGACAGCACCTCGATCGTGTCGTCGATCTCGTCGTCACGCCCGACGACCGGATCGAGCCGCCCGGCCCGGGCGTCCTCGGTGAGGTCCCGCCCGTACTGGTCCAGGGTGGGGGTGGTGCTGACGCCACGCCCGTCGCCGCCGCCCGCCGGCCGCGCCGGGCCGGTAACGGCCCCGCCGAGCGCGCGCAACACCTGGCCCGCCGTCGTCTCCGGGTTAGCGGCGATGCCGAGCAGGATGTGTTCGGGGCCGATGTACGTCGCGCCAGAGCGTCGCGACTCGCGGTGCGCGTCGAGCAGGGCGCGCTTCGCCGCTGGCGCGAGCGGAGGCGTGTCCTCGCGTGGCCTGTCTCTGGCGACGGCCGCCTCTATCTGGCGGGCCAGGTCGTCGGGGTCGGCGCCGCTCGCGTCGAGGATCCGGCGGGTGGGGTCGGACTGGGCGGCGGCCCACAGCAGGTGCTCGACGTTGAGGTACGGGCTGCCCCACGCCGCAGCCTGCTCGGCTGCCCGCTGCAGCAGTTGCCGCGACTCGGTGGAGAGCAGCCGGGACAGGTCCACGCGCTCCACCGGACGTTCCGCGAACGGGTCGCCGCCGAAGAACCGACTGATCAGGTCGTCCAAGGAGCCGCCGGGGATGCGGAACGCGTCGAGTGACATCTCGTACCTTCCTGTCGGCCGGGTGGGTCCCTCGGCACAGGCCCACCTGAACGCTACGCACCTTTCGCCCATAAAGCTGGCCTTCATGAGTTTTTGGGGGAGGTCAGGGTTTGTACTCGCTGCGGGTGCAGGGGAGCCACCGAGGGTGGTCGCAGTGGAGGTCCCAGGCGCGGGCCCGTCGGCGCCTGCGGCCTGCCCACCAATCGGATCCGCGACCAGTCCGGAACTCCAGGGAAGCTCGGCCCAGTCGCGGGCCGTCGGAGACCGGCCAAGGCCAAGGACCGCGCCTTGATCGGCAGGCCGGGAGGCACGGGACTCCCGGTCCCGCGGACCCTGCGGCCTGCCCTCACGAGCGCTGCGTTGTTACCGGTGGACTTGACCCAGGCGTCCGGCAGGCGTCCGAGGCTGGCCATCGGCGAGCGACCACGTCGCGCTCGGTGTTCCGACAGCACCACGCACTCCACCGTCGTGCGCCCCCAGACATCTCCGCCGAGCTACGGCCGCAAAGACGTGATCGAAGGCGGCGGTGTACCTGCGGTCGCGGATAAGGGACTCTCCCCGCAGCACACCGGCGGCACCCCACCCTACCGCCGCTGTAACCGGCGTCCGGCGGCCGTGAGAAGCCGCAGTCCGGGTGTTGGACTGGGGCAGCGCACCCGGGACACCGCTTACCGGACGCCGCCGGCGGCACTTCAGCTCAGACGTCAGGGCCTTTGGCGGATGAAGGTCGGCCAAGGCCGGAGCGTGCATCGCCGGCGACTGGCCACCCTCGATGCCGCCCGATCCGGTGATCGCTCGGGGTTTCCCCCGAGCGACCCGGTCGAGGCGGGACGCTGCACAGGTGGAGCGGCGATCGGGACGACGCGCGTTGGGACGCCTGCTGTCCGTCGGGCGTGCCCTGTGGTCGCTGGCCGCCGGTGTCGTCGCCGGGACGGCCACCGCGCTCGTCGGGGCGCCGGAGCTGACGCCGCTGGTGATCTGGACGATCGCGGCGGGCACGATCCTCGTCTGGGTGTGGCGGGCCTGCTGGTCGGCGAGCCCAGAGCGTACCGAGCAGCTTGCCGAGGCGGAGCAGCACTCCCGTTCCACCGACTCGGCGATCCTGATCGCGTCCGTTGTCAGTCTCGCCGCCGTGGCCGAGGCGCTCGTGCGCGCCTCGAACCAGCATGACGCAGTGGCCGTCACGCTGGTGATCCTCAGCGTCATCGCGGTGGTCCTGGCGTGGGCGCTGGTGAACACGGTCTTCGCGTTAAAGTACGCCCGGCTGTACTACCGCGACGACGGCACTGGTATCGACTTCAAGCGGGACAGCCCACCGGCGTACGCCGACTTCGCGTACATCGCCTTCACGATAGGCATGTCCTACGCCCCGGGCGAGAACGAACCGACGAATAATCACATGCGCCGCATCGCGCTCGGGCACGCGCTGCTCTCGTACACCTTCGGAACCGGCATCCTGGCCGTCGCCGTCAACCTGGTCACCAACCTTGGTCAGTCATGACCCACCGAGCGTTAGAAGCCCCCGCTGCTGGAGCGGATCCGCACGGGCAGGATCTCCGCCGTCGCTGAGGAGCGGCTTTCGATGACGATAGACGTGGCGTTATCGCTGGTAGCGCGCGCGTTCGGAGGGGCCCGGCGGCGGCTTGAACGCGCGCGAGGCAGGGGAGTGGTGGTGAGCCAGGCAGCGGTCGGTGAGCCCCTTCGGACCTCGCCGGTCCCTGTTGGACTCAGTTTGGCCTCGATCCGGCGCACCGAATTCTCCCGTCGTTTCTAAAGCACCGGCAACCCGACCCTTAACTAAGCGTTTAGGCACCACGGCGGACGTCGATCAGCTCTGCGACTGTTGCCCCTGCGGTCCTACCAGCCGCGCCGTGACCTGCCTCAACGGTTGGCTGCTGTTGGCGATCTTCTTCATATGTTGCCACGCCGCTCGGGCCGGAGATCCGCCCGTCACGCCACCCAGACCCCCGGCACCGCCGCCAGCCGACCCCTGGTTCTGAGCCAGTTGCTGAGTGGTCTGCCCGAGCTGTTGACCGACCTGTTGGGTGGCCTGCTGCAGCGTCTGCGACAGCGGCCCATTGGGTCCCAGCGCCTCCTGCGCCGTGCGCCCGACGTGGTCGAGCGTCCGCGCGAGCGGCCCCTGCGGCCCGAGCACCTGCTGAGCCGTCTGCCCGACCTGGTTCACGGCGGTGTCCACCGTCTTCACCACCGACTCAATGATCTGAGGGTTGCGCTCGATGGTGCGCAGGGCGCTGTCGATAATGCCGCGGACCTCTTCGAGTCGAACCTCGAGCATCGCCTCGGCCTCAACGCCCTTGATGTCGATCTTCACCGTGCCGAGATGCGCCTGAACGCCGACGTCGAGCTGGAGCAGGCTCCCCAGCCGGGCTCGCAGTGAGACGGAGGCGTCCAGGTCGTCGACCTCGACGTAGATCTCTTCGACCTTGACCTGCGGGATCTGGAGGACAACGTCTGGGTCTGACATCGTCTTGCTGCTGTGCCCGCCAGCCGGTTGGGGAAGGTCGTGCCCACCGCGCTTGGTGGCGGGGCGTTTGTCGGGCTCGGTACCCGTGGGCTCGCCGCCGGGACTGAGGTTCTGGCCCCGACCGGCGATTTCCGTGCCTTCCTCGGCGTCGCGTTGCCGATCGACCTGTTCGTGCGGTTGCGCGGGCGACTCCCGTGCGCCCCTGTCCCGGCTCTCCGGTTCGGCCATTCCGCACTCCTCGGGCCTCGCCTCGCATGCGGACCTTACGGAACCCCGTATGTGGCTCCGGCCCTCGGCCCACCCCCTTGGACCGCGTCGCGGTCTACCCGTGTGCGGATGCATCAAACGGCTCAGGGCGCGGCCGAGGAGACGGCGGATCAGCTGCGTCCTGAAGACGAGAGGTGAGCAGACCTGCCCACCTGTGGCCCGCGATCACGACGACCCCAACGACAGGTCGGCATGGCAGCAGCGATCGGTGTTGTCGTTGCTGGTCATGACGATCATGCCGCTCGCGCTGGTGACGGCCTGCTTGGTGGTCGTCACCGTGTTGAGATTGGGCGACAGGCTATCCCGGAGGCGACCGGCGCACCACGGCCATCGGGGAAGGCAAGCTCCGCCACCAGGTCGTCCATGGCCGTGTGCGCGCGCCGGGGCTCGCCGTCTATCAGGTGATCCACGGAAGGTGGGCAGGCGGTCGGCGCTTGCGCCTGGGAATTGTCGCCCACTCCGACGGACTGGTCGGCGCCTTCTTCGCGGCCGCCGCGCTGATGCTAGTCGGCGCGGCGACGTCCCAGATCTGGCCGCTTACCGAGCTGCGGGGGGTGAACAAAGGCCCACGCCTGCCTCGGCTGGAACTCACGCAGGAGCCGGACCCCCGGGCGGGACCGGTGCGCGACCGACAGATTGTTGTGCACCACTAGTCTGCGGCCCTGCTTATTCGCCTCGCCAATCTCTCTCCTCCTGCCCGTCTTCTACGCCGTCACCGGCGCCGGGCCTGTACCAGTTGCAGGTGACCCGCCGGATCACCCACCGGCTCCGCCACCACCCGGCTGAGGGCGGGCGAAACGCCGTTTCACCCCGGCGGGCGCGGGTACCCGCCGCAATCCAGTTCGAGAGGGGATCCGAGGTGAACTACGCAGAGTTCATCCAGTCCGTGGCAGCGCGACCGAAGGTTCCGCCGGGGCAGGCGGAACCGATCACCCGCGCCACGCTCGAGACGTTGGCAGAACGGATCACTGGCGGCCAGGCGAAGGACCTCGCCTCCCAGCTCCCTGAGGAGCTACAAGGCCTGGTGCGTAGGCCCACCGAAGATCCGGAGCGGTTCGGGCTGGCCGAATTCTTCGAACGGATGCAGTCACGGGCCGGGGTGGATCGCCAGGTGGCCACCGACGGAGCACGGGCCGTGCTGGATACCCTTCGTGAGTCGGCCAGCGCGAAGGAGTACGGGGACCTCGTCGACCAGTTGCCGCAGGAGTTCTGGCAGTTGACCGGGCCGGGGAGGGGACGGCTCGAGACGCGTCGGGTCGGCACCTAGGCACTGTCTTCAAAGGTCTACAACCACTGCAGTAGCGCGGCAATGGTAATGGTTGCCCGCTAGGATGTGGCGGCCTTGTCGTAGCGGGTGGCGACACTGCGGTGTGCCTGATGCGGTTGAAGCGACGGTCGACGACGGTGCGCCGGTTGTATAGATCCTGGTCGAACACCGGCCGCCGCGGCTGCCGCGTCGGTGGCGGCCGGCTTGCTGGTGCCGGCGCGTTCGGGGATCGTGTGTGCGACCCCCGCGCCGACGCGGGGTCGGCACGGATGGCCTTGGAGCTGTAGCCCTCGACCGCGATGACGTGGTCCGGGCGGGCTCTGGGTCGAGCCGGCCCCGACCGCTCGACGGGGATCGCAGCCAGGACCTGGGTGAAGCGGGTGCAGTCGTTGACGTTGCCGCGGGAGAGCACGAACGGCAGTGCGCGGCCGGCGCCGTCGCAGGCGAGGTGGATCTTCCTGGTGAGTTCACCACCAGTTCGACCGAGGGATGATCTTGTGGTTCGTCCGTTTCCCGCCCCCTTTGGCTCCGGCGGCGTGTTGGTGCGCTCGCACGATGGTGGGGTCTGCCGACACCAGCCAGTCGATGTCCTCGGCCGCGTCCGTGTCGGCCTGCACTGCGGCGAGCATCCGCGCGAACGTGCCGTCCAGAGCCGGCCTGCGAAAACGCGTGTAGATCGATTGCGAAGAGTCGTAGCGGGCGGCTATGTCACGCCAGGTCCCGCCCACCCGCACCTTCCACACGATCCCGTTGGGCACCCACCGGTCGTCAGCGCGTCGCCGCCCGCCCGTTCCGTCGACGGCAGATACCGCGACAACGTCTCCCACTCGGTTTCCCGACAGCTCGTAACGACGACCTACGTGCTAGATCATCCGACACCAAGATCCTTTGAAGACACCGCCTAGCCGGCGCGGCTGATCACGGTGACCTCCTCGCCACCGAGCGCGGGGCGGCGGCGCCGCGTGCCGGGGCCGCCGGGGGACTTCGGCCGGTCGCGATGTACGCCCGGCGATCGGCCGTCTCGTGACACGCTGCCGTGGGGACGACCCGGACGGGAGCGGAAGTAATGACCATCGGTACCGCGGTGAACGGCAGCTGATGGGCCGAGCGGTGATCATGCTGGCCGCGGTGCCGGCGGCCGTGCTGGTGGACGTGCTCAGCGGCGTACTCGTCAACCGGATCGCCCATGGTCGCTACAAATGGCTGCTGGTGCCGCTGCGCCAGGCCTGCCGCCGCCCGACGACCGCCGTTCTGCTGCTCGCGGGCTTCTACGCCGCGTTGCCGGCAGGGCCGAGCTGGTGGCTGCGCGAGGGCCGGCACGCCATCCTGTTGCTGTTGATCGGCAGCGTCGCCTTGCTGGTGGTCAGGGCGCTGCACGTCGCCGAGAGGATGGCGTTCAGCCGGCTGCCGGCCGGGGTGGTGGCCGACCGTCGGATCCGCCGCACCCGCACCCAGATCCGGCCGGTGCGACGGTTGACCTCGACGGCGGTCACGATCGTCGCGATCGGTCTGATCATGACCAGCTTCGAGCCGCTACGCCTGTTCGGCATCTCGGTGCTCACCTCGGCCGGTGTGATCGGCGCCGTGATCGGCCTGTCCGCCCGGACCGCGCTGGGCAACGCCTTCGCCGGCATCCAGGTCGCCTTCGCGGACGGCCTCTACGTCGGTGACGTGCTCGTCATCGACGGCGAGTGGGGTCGCGTCGAGGAGGTGAAACTGACTAACGTGGTGATCCGGCTCTGGGACGACCGCCGGCTCATTCTGCCCACGACCTACTTCACCGAGCGGCCGTTCCAGAACTGGACGCGACACGAGTCCCGGGTGGTCGGCAAGGTCCAGATCCACGTCGACCACACCGCCAACCTGGACGACCTGCGCGTCGAGGCGCAGCGCCTGATCGAGGCGTCGCCGCTGTGGGACCGGCACCAGTGGGTGCTCCAGTTGGTCGATGCCAACCCGCAGACGGTCGTCATCCAGATTCAGGCTTCCGCAGCCGACGGGCCGAGCGCCTGGGACCTCCGCTGCGACCTGCGCGAGGCGATGGTTCGCTACCTGCGGGAGAACCACCCGCAGTGGCTGCCCCGCACCCGCAGCGAGTACAAGCCCTGATTCGGCGCCCGGGATGCGGCATTCGCGTTGCCGACCCGCAGCCGGGCCGTTAGACCACCATGGGGCCGACACGCAACGAAGGTGGGGAACCCGATGCTGGTTGACCTGTTGGCCCAGGACGCCGCCCCGGGAGACCTCATGGCGGCGCGGGTGCAGATGGCCCTGTCCCTGGGCTGGCACATCGTGATCGCCTCGTTCGGCGTCGGCATGCCGGCGGTCACCGTCTTCGCCGAGTGGCGCGGTCTGCGCACCGGGGACCCGACCTTCACCCGGCTGGCGCACCGCTGGGCCAAGGCGATGGGCGTGCTGTTCGCGGTCGGCGCGGTGTCGGGGACCATCCTGTCGTTCGAGATGGGGTTGCTCTGGCCGGGCCTGATGGGCCGCTTCGGCGACGTGATCGGCCTGCCGTTCGCGATGGAGGGCATCGCGTTCTTCGTCGAGGCCATCTTCGTCGGGATCTACCTGTACGCCTGGGACCGGGTGCCACCCCGGGTGCACCTGCTCTCCGGACTGCCGGTCTGTGTCGCGGGCGTGGCGTCGGCGTTCTTCGTGGTGTCGGCGAACGCCTGGATGAACCAGCCCCGCGGCTTCGACCTGGTCTCCGGCGAGGTCACCGACGTCAGGCCGTGGCAGGCGATGTTCAACCCGGCGACGCCGCCGCAGACCCTGCACATGATCGTCGCGGCGTTCATGGTGACCGGTTTCGGCATCGCCAGCGTCTACGCGGTGGCCCTGCTGCGCGGCCGCCGGGACCGCTACCACCGGCTCGGCTTCGCCATCCCGTTCACCGTTGCCGCGGTGCTCTCCCCGGTGCAGGTCGTGGTCGGCGACTGGGCCGCGCACTTCGTCGGGGAGTACCAGCCCACCAAGCTCGCCGCGATGGAGGGGCTGGCCCGCACCCAGGCCGGCGCGCCGCTCTCGCTCGGCGGCGTCTACGTCGACGGGGAACTGCGGTACGCGGTCGAGGTGCCCAACGCCCTGTCGCTGCTGGCCAGGTGGGATCCGGACGCCGTGGTCATGGGCCTGGACCAGGTGCCCGATGATCAGGAGCCACCGGTGACGGTGGTCAAGTGGGCGTTCCAGCTGATGGTGGCGATCGGCCTCGGGCTGGTGGCGCTCTCCGCCTGGTGGGCGCTTGCGTGGTGGCGGCGTCGGGGTCCGCCGCGCTCGCCGTGGTTCCTGCGGGCCGCCGCCCTGTCCGGGGTCGCCGCCGCCGTCGCGGTCGAGGCCGGCTGGGTCGTCACCGAGGTCGGGCGGCAACCCTGGATCGTGTACGGCGTGCTGCGCACCGCCGAGGCGGTAAATCCGGCGCCGGGGCTGGCCACCGGCCTGGCCCTGGTCGCCGCCGTCTACGCGGTGCTCACCGTCGCCACCGTCGCGGTGCTGTGGCGGATGGCCCGGCACCGCGACGAGCCGGTCGCTCCGCAGGAGGGCGTACCCGAACCGGTGGACAGCGGCCGATGACCGTCGTCGACGTCCTGCTCGGGGTGCTGCTGGCCGGTCTGACGCTCTACACCCTGCTCGCCGGCGCGGACTTCGGCGCCGGGATCTGGGATCTCCTCGCCGGCGGGGCGCACCGCGGCGCAGCCCGCCGGGAACTGATCGCGCACTCGATCGGCCCGGTCTGGGAAGCCAACCACGTCTGGCTGATCCTGGTGATCACCCTGTTCTGGACCACCTTTCCGCCCGCGTTCGCCGCGTTCGCCTCCACCCTTTACATCCCGCTGACCCTGGCCGCGCTGGGCATCATCGGTCGTGGCGCGGCCTTCGCCTTCCGCAAGGCCAGTCACACCCTCACCGAGCAACGCCTCTACGGCGCCACCTTCGCGCTCTCCTCGGTGGCCACCCCGTTCTTCCTCGGCTCCATCGTCGGCGCAGTCGCCTCCGGTCGCGTCCCACCCGGCATCGCCGAAGGTGACATCTGGCGCAGCTGGCTCAATCCCACCTCCATCTACGCCGGCCTGCTCGCGATCGGCGTGTGCGCGTACCTCGCCGCGGTCTACCTCATCCACGACGCGCGCCGCGCCGGTGCCGCCGACCTCGTGGCCCAGTTCCGCCGCCGCGCCCTGGTCACCGGCATGGTGGTGGGCGTCGGCGCAGCGGCCGGGCTGGCCGTCGTCGCCGCCGACGCGCCGGACCTTTTCGCCGATCTTCGGGGCCGGGCGCTCGCCCTGGTGCTGCTCTCGTTCGCCGCGGGGCTCGGGTCGCTGGTGCTGATCGCCACCGGCCGCTACCGGGCGGTGCGGGTGACCGCGGCCCTCGCGGTCGCGGCCGTCCTCTGGGCCTGGGGCGCCGCCCAGTACCCGGACCTGCTGCCGCCCGACCTGACCGTCACCGAGGCGGCCGGTGATCCCACCGTGCTCGCCACGGTGCTCGCCGTCCTCGCGGTCGGAGCGCTGCTGCTGGCGCCCTCCCTGCTCTGGCTGTTCGGCATCTTCCAGCGCTCCAAGCCGGCCGCCGGCAACCCACCGCCCCGGTGACGCTCACCCGGGCGGGCAGCCTGTGGGCGGCGCTGGCGGCGGCGGTGGCGCTGGGAGCCCTGCACCTTCTCGCGCCGGCCATTCGCCGGAGACTGCCGGTGCCCACCCACGCGGCGACCTCCCTCGGTGGCGGCATCGCCGCCGCGTACGTGTTCCTCTACCCGCTGCCGCGCCTCGCGGAGGGCAACCAGGCGGTGGCCCACGTCCTGGAGGAGGAGGTCAGGCCCACCCCGGCCGGCGGGTTCGTGCTGTTCCTCGTCGCGCTGGTCGGCCTCTTCACGTTCTACGCCCTGGAACGTTTCACCCACCGCTCGCAGCAGCGCCGGCAGGAGCCCACCCGGCTGGTCTTCGGGTTCCAGCTCGGCTTCTTCGCCCTGTACAGCGGCCTGATCACGTACACCCTGGCGACCAAGCTGGACGCGGGGCTCGGGCCGGCGGTGCTGTTCGCCGTCGCCATGGGGCTGCACGTGCTGGCCACCGACGGCGTCCTGGCCGAGCACTTCCCGGTCAGCCTCACCACCGGGTGGCGCCTCGTCCTGGTCGCCGGCGCCGCCGGCGGCTGGGTGACCGCTGTCGCCATCCAGCCAACCGGCGTGCTGATGAACGTGCTCACCGCCTTCCTGGGCGGCGGGATCCTGCTCAACGTTTCGTCGACGAACTGGCCCCCGAACGGCACTCCAGCCTCACCTGGTTCACCGTCGGCCTGGCCGCCTACTCCGGCCTGCTCGCCTTCGCGACCTTCACCACCGAAGTCGGCGCTGCCTGAGGGCGATCACCGGCCGATTCCAGACGGCCAGTTGGTGGTGGCGGATCGTCGCCTCCCGTTCCCAGCGGGCCGGTTCGACCGATTAGCCCACTCGCTCACGTCGAGGCGCCAGTGCGGATACCGTGCTTTCCTACGTGGTCGCGCCCAGGGTGTTCCAATGTGGTCGACAGCATCTGATCCTGGGGATGCGAACTCGTGCCGTCACCGGCACAGCTGAAGGAGGCGTCCTTGCGCGTCAACGCGTTTCTTCGCACCCCGATCCGAGCCGACGTCCAGAGCCGCCTGCAGAACCTGACGGTCAGCGAGATGCCGGCGGAGGGCGACCCCAAGCCGGGGGATCCCTTTCCCCAGACGTTGGAGCTGGCCTTCGACACCGACACACCAGACCTGCCCGTTCAGATCGCGCCACTCTGGGAAGGCGCGCTGCAGTTCATTCCGGACTCCGCCGTCGGTAATCCGACGGTGCCCGGTGAGGTCGTCGAGGGCCGCTACGACCGATGGTCGGTGACCGGGGATCTGGTGTTGAAAACGCCAGCGTCGGTGCAGGAGGACGCTTTCCGACAGCACCTGGCCGCCTTCACGCCCGTGCCGCAAATCGTGCGGTACAGCAAGGTCGTGTTGAGCCGGGACTTTCTGTTCACCACGCTGGCCTCGGTGCCGCGTCGACGGTTCACCCTGGGCGGCGTGATCATCACCGAGGACGACCCTCACTTCCACCGAAAACTGGTGATCAGTGTCCTCTCGGGCACCGGACGGATCTGGATCACCGTCGATCCTGCCGACCCTGGCAGGGACACGGCCGCACTGCCGATGCCGGTGATAGCGCCGCCCTCGGACGGGAGGGCGCGGCTGCGGGTGGGCGTCGCCTCGACGAGCTTCGAAGTGCTGTCGCCGACCTGGTTCGACCAGCGCCCCGCCTACGACGACCTGTCCGGCGAACAGCTGGTCCCGCCGGCCCTGCGGACGCTGGCGGATCAGCTGTCCAACCCGGCGCACCCGGCGCACAGCGTGATCTCCACGTGGGCCCTGTTCCAGGACGCGCCGGACCTCGCGTACGCGCCGGACCATGCGGTGGCGCCGTTGCGGTCGTCGCTGGCTGCCCCTCTGCCCGACGGGCGGCGTTACCGACGCATCGAGCTGAGGCGCCCTGTGCTGCCGGGGCCCGACTCCAGCGCCGCGCCCCGGCGCCCGTACCCCGCTCACCAGCTGTGTTGGCGGCCGAGTGCGGGCGGCCCGACGAAGTCGCTGCGGCTGCCGCTGTCCGGCGTTGTTCACGTGCCGTTGGCCGACGACACCTACCGGCTGTGGGTCGTTCCCCGTTCTGCCGACCCGTCCGTCGTGCTCTCCGGGGACCAGGTCCAGTTGAGTCTGCCACCGTCGCCGCCCCGGCTCGCCGGCGGCCCGCCCCAGGCCGCCGTCGACGTCGCGCTCGGCGCGGCGTCCGGCGCCGCGATCGACGTCCATCTGCGCGCCTACGACGCGGCGATGGTCTGGGAGGGCTACCGTGCGGTGGCGGGTCGCCAGGCGGAGCTGCAGAACAAGGCCAGCACGCACTGGAACGTCGACGCCCGCCTGGCGTGGATCGTTCCCCGGGGCGACAAGAACCGCCCGCAGAGCGCGCTGTACGGCCTGTTTCGCGAATCCGCCGGGCGCCACGGGCTGTCGCCGGAGTTCCTCCAGGTGGCCTTCTTCGGCGAGGGCGGCGCTCTCGCCCTGCCCACGTCCGGTGCGTTCGACGCCAACCAGGTGCTGCAGGCGTACGACTTCGTTGGCCTCGACCTGATCGTCTACCGCACCGGTCGGCTCCCGGTCGGCCGGCCCGCGATTCCACCCGAGGTGCCGGCCGGTGCCGTCGACGAGCGGGCGGAGTACACGTTCAACCTGGTCACCGCCGGTTACGTCGATCCCGCCGTCGCCGCCGCGGTGAACTGGGACCGCACCGAGGTCCGGACCGAGGCCGGTTTCACCCGCAGCCTCGAGGTGGGCACGGTGAACGGATGGGCGGCGGCGATCGAACTGGTCGCCGCCGAGCTGCACGTCCGCCTCGACGAGATGATCGCGTACCTGGCCGGTAAAGTGCCGCCGGTCACCGTGTCCGACGAGCTGAGTCGACGGTTCCTCGCCTACGCGCGGTTCAACTCCCGACCGTCCACCGCGCGGTCTCTCGCGGACAACCTGGCTGGGAAGCTGCGCCCCTGGGTCGGGGCGCCGCCGCCGGACAACACCAACGTCCACTACAACGTGATTCAGCGGCTCGCCGTCGCCGATTGGCACGACGCCGCGGCCGCTTACCGGGAGGCGTAGCCGCCGGATCAGGGCGCCGGGGGCAGTCCTTCGATGATGCGCCGGGCCAGGTAGCGGATCTCTGCCGCGGACAGGTCCAACGTCTTGCGTATCACGGGTGCGGCGACCAGGTCGGCGGTACGCCGTCCGGCGGTCTCGGCGCCCTTGGCGACCACGAGGTGACGCGGGGCCGAACCGAGGCGGATGATTCGCCCGCGCGAGGTGCTGGCCGGGTCGTAACGGAATTCCCGGCCGCCGACGAGGATCCGGTCGCCCACCTCGAGTTCGTTTTCCATCCACTCGAACAGCTGCCGCACACCCTCCTGGCCACCGCGGGGACCGGCCTTGATCTCGAAGACGTCCAGCACGACCAGGTTGCCGTCGCGTTCGATGGTGAGCAGATCGTCGGTGAACTCCTTGGACTGTCCGCTCGCCCCGTCGATGCGGCGGACGCCCCGCTGGAGCACGGCGTCGGCGGTGGCCGCCTCGGCCCGGCGTGCCGCGAGGACCTCCGCCTTGTAGCCGTCGGCGAGGATCTCCCCGATGTTGCCGGTGAGGTTGCGCAGCACCCAGTCGGCGACCTGGCCGCCCTCGAGCATGCCCTGGTGCCACAGGTCGGTGAGCTTGCGCTGCAGGCGGGGAAGGTTGGCTGGCGCCAGCAGCGTCTGCAGGTAGCCGCTCACCTGGGTGGTGGTGAGTCCGGGCGGCTGCGCCAGGCCGGTGATCGGTGTCATCGTCGTGGGACGTGGGCGCGCGACGACCACGACGTGGCGCGGGACGGCGGCCCCGTTGCGGATCGTGGTGTACTCGGTGGTCCAGATGCGCACGTCCGGTCGGGGGGCGATCCCGGCGAGGCGCCGGGCGACCTGCGGCGACTCGGTCACGACGATCCACTGGCCGCCCGGGCGCAGCCGGTTCACCCGCTGGGTCACGAAGGTCTCCGGGTCGGGAAGCTGTGCCGGGTTGTGCAGTTCCTCCCGGGCGACGGTGCACTGGTATCCGGTCGGGAGGTCGGCGATGGTGCCCTGGACGAAGCGGCCGTTGCCGGCCACGACCGCGTCGACGCCGGCGGTGCGGGTCGCGGCCACGACGGTGGTGCGCCGGCCGGCCGCCACCTGCTCCAGGCCCCAGCCGATCTCCGGGTCACCCGCGCCGACCACCAGATACTCCCGCACGGACGCCGCCGGAAGGTGAACACCGCCAGCAACTCGCGCAGGATGCGGTGAGCGCGGTCGGCGCGCACCTTGTCCGGCGAGAACAGGGCCACGAAGAGAGTGGTCCCGACGAAGAAGAGGAGGGTGGCGACAACGCCGAGGACGATCCACGCCGCTGGGCCGGCTCCGACGAGGAGGGACTTGAGCAAGTCGAGCACGGGACGCTCCCGAGGAAGGGCGGGGAGCGCGTCGTTCGATCAGACGACGGTGACCCCGCAGGCCGAAAGAGATGGAATTCGGCCTGCGAGGTTGGGGCCGCGCAGAGGGCGGCAGGAGGAGGCGACGATCCGACCAGGAGGCTGCATCAGCCGTGACTTATCACGTTCAGCGGCGATGTGGCCGCCGGGCACGGCGAGACGGCCCGCTGACGGTGTCTTAATCTCCTTGAAGAGATAGAGGTACGTCGCAACGACGTACCGCCAGCCGCACCATGGGAGGAGGATCCATCTGACAGTCCGCCCGCAGAAGTTATGGCCCAGAAAGGCTCTACCGCGCCGCTTCCCCTCCTCGCCGCTGCGCGGCCGCGGTGCGGGTCGGCTTGGTCCCGATTTGCCGTAGCACGCTCACCGGCCCTCGGGCGGATCAGGCGAGCCTGTCCGGCGGACAGCTCCAGCCGCAGCTGGACTGCATGGGACAGGGTCAGTGGCCGCGCTCGATGGACGTCGATGGCCCGAATGATCTTCTGGGATACGGGCGGGTACGGCGAGCTCTGCACATTCGGCTGTACGTAGCTCTGCACTCCAGGCCGTACCCCGACATGGGGCGAGCAAAGCCCGAGTCGACTGCGCCGCGGGACGAGCTAACCGCACCGCCGAGCAGGTCGGCCAGCTCTCGACGAGATTGAAGTTGTCGGCGTTACCCAGCTCTGCGACCACCTGAGCACCACGACGCAGGCCTGGGTGAGTTCGGGGCGGGGGCCCTTCTGCTCGGCGACCCACTCGACGATCTTCGCCGGCTTGTCCGCCTCGCCGACAGCGGCGGTGAGCTGCTCGACGGCCATGGGCCGGGCCGGGGCGGGGCTGTGCGGGTTCGGCCGCATCGTCGCCAGCGGTAGACACCGGGTGACCTTCGACTTCAGGATCGTGGAATGGGCGAACGCGACCGGCGTGGCCGTGCCGTCAGCGTCCGGTGCGACCAGTCGGTCAGAATGCCGCTGTCCAGCTTCACCGCTCGACGGGCCAGCGCTGGGCTGTGCGGTCAGAGTCGCTGATCGTCAGCCACGTGCCGCGGGCGCGCCCTCCGGGGTCGCGGGGCGGTGGAGGCGTCGGGCGGGTGAGTATGCCGGTGGCGGCGAGGAGGCAGCAGGTGGCCACGGCGGCGAGGAGGAGGTTGTATCCGCCGTTGGTGTGTAGGACTGCGGCGCCGGCGAGGGGCGCGGTGGCCTTGGCGAGGGTGACGGGGGCGGCGAGTCGTCCGGCGATGGTGGCGTAGGCGGTGGTGCCGTAGCGGTCGGTGAGCAGGGCTGGGGTGGCGAGGCTGGCGATGCCGAAGCCGAGCCCGAAGCCGGTGACGGTGACGATGGCTCCGGCACGGGTCGCGGCGGCGAGGGGCATGGCGAGCACGGCGGCGGCTTGGATGGCGAAGACCGCGCCGACGATGGTGGTGACGGGCAGGCGGCGTCGGGCGCCGGTGAGGACGAGTCGTCCGGTGACGGACAGGACGCCGAGCAGGCCGGCGGCGGTGGCGGCGAAGGTGGCGGGGTGGCCGCGGCTGGTGAGGTAGCCGACGAGGTGGACGCCGATGGTGCTGGTGGCAGCGCCGTGGGTGAGGAGCGTGGCGGTGAGGATCCAGAACCGGGGGTCGCGCATCGCGGCGCGGGCGGCCGCCCGCCGCGGGGCCTGCGGCGTTGGCGCTGTGGTGGGTGTGGTGGCGTGCGGCGGTCGCCGGATGGTGAGGGCGTGCAGCGGCACGGTCAGCGCGCCGTGGACGGCGGCGAGCGCGAGCAGCGCGCCGCGCCAGCCGAGCTGCGCGGTCAGCAGGCCGGTCAGCGGCATGAAGATGGTGCTGGCGAACCCGGCGACGACGGTGACGGCGAGCAGGGCGGTGGGCCGTCGGTCGGGGGTGAACCAGGAGACGATGACGGCGAACGCGGGTTCGTAGAGGACCATGGCGCCGCTGATGCCGATGCCGATCATGACGGCGTAGAGCTGCCCGATGCTCTGGACCTGGGACCAGGCGACCAGCAGCGCGGTGGCCGTGATCGAGCCTGTGGTCATCAGAGCGCGTCCGCCGTGCCGGTCGAGCCATCTGCCGACCGGGATGGCCATCAGCGCGCCGGCGAGGACGCTGGCGGTCAGGGCCCCGGTGACGGCCGTGGTGGAGGCATCGAGGCTGTCGGCCATCGGGTTGAGCAGGACGGCGTAGGCGTAGTAAAGGGTGCCGTAGCCGACGGTCGAGGTGACGGCCAGGGCGGCCACCAACCGCCAGCCGTGGGTGTGGTGCCCGCCGGCGGTCGGGTCGGCGGGCACCATCCTGGTGTTGGTCATCAGCTCGTGCAGCAGCCGCCGGTCTGGCCGCTTGCCGCAGTGTCGAGGCTGAGGAGCTGAAGCGGCGCGGACAGCAGGCCGCCGGAGATGCCGGTGGCGAGTCCCTTGGCGGTCGGCTCGGGAGTGGGGCCGCAGCAGTTGTCGCTGCCGGTCGCCTCGGCGGGGTTGCTGTTGCAGACGCCGGTCTCGGGCAGGTCGAGCTGGACGTCGCGGGCCGCCTGCCAGTCGCCGGCGAGGGCGGCGACGACGGAGCGGACCTGCTCGTAGCCGGTGGCCATGAGGAACGTCGGCGCGCGGCCGTAGCTCTTCATGCCCACGGCGTAGTAGCCGACCTCGGGGTGGGCGAGCTCGTCGACGCCGTGCGGTGGGACGGTGCCGCAGGAGTGCTCGTTCGGGTCGATCAGCGGGGCGAGGGCGCGGGTGGCGCCCATGACGGGGTCGAGGTCCAGGCGCAGCTCGGCGGCGATCGTGTGGTCGGGGCGGAAGCCGGTGGCGGCGACGATCCGGTCCGCCACGATCGACTCTTCACCGCCGTCGGCGTGGCGGACGACCACGGCGACCCGGCCGTCGGTCGGGGTGAGCGCGTGCACGGAGAAGCCGGTGAGCAGCCGGATCCGGCCAGCGTCGACGTGTTCGCGTAGCCGGGAGCCGAGGGCGCCGCGGGCGGGCAGCGCGTCGGCGTCGCCGCCGCCGTAGGTGCGGGCCGGGCTGGCCGAGCGGATCGCCCAGGTCACCTGGGTGCCCGGCTCGGCGGAGGCCAACTCGGCCAGGGAGAGCAGCGTGTTCGCCGCCGAGTGGCCGGCCCCGACGACGAGGGTGTGTCGGCCGGCGAAGCGGTCCCGGTCCGTGCCGAGCACGTCGGGCAGGGCGTGCTCGAGGAACGCTGCCGCATTCTTTTCGCCTCGGGCGGGCAGGCCGGAGGCGCCGAGGACGTTCGGGGTGCCCCAGGTGCCGGAGGCGTCGATGACCGCGCGGGCGAGCAGCTCGTCGCCGTCGGTGAGGCGGATCAGGAACGGCGTCTGCTCGCGGCCGGCGGTGCGCAGCCGGTCCAGGCCGAGGCGGCTGATCGCCTCCACCCGGGCGCCGTAGCGCAGGTGGGGCTTGAGCTGCGGCAGCTCCGCGAGGGGCTGGAGGTAGGCGGCGACCAGCTCCGCGCCGGTGGGCAGCGCGTCCTTGGCCGGGGCGACCCAGCCGGCGTCGTCGAGCAGCCGGCGCGCGGCCGGGTCGACGTTGTACCGCCACGGGGAGAACACTCGCACGTGCCCCCACTGCCGCACCGCCGCGCCGGCGGTGTCACCGGCCTCCAGCACAAGGAAGGGCAGGCCACGCTCGTGCAGGTGGGCGGCGGCGGCCAGACCCACCGGGCCCGCGCCGATCACCACGACGGGCAGCTCGTCCAGGACACTCATCGGAAACTCCTCTGTGTTGAAAACTGTCGAATCAGGAAGGTGTAGTGGTGCTGCGGCGGGCGGAACCGAACGGGGTTCAGGTGATGGCGGGGCTGCGGCGCTCGAGCAGCACGACGTCGCGCCACCGGCCGTGGTGCCGGCCGATCCGCTCCCGGGTGCCGATGACGCGGAACCCGGCCCGCTGGTGCAGGGTGAGGCTGGCGGTGTTCTCCGGGAAGACGCCGGACTGGATGGTCCAGATCCCGGCAGCCTCGGTGGAGGCGATCAGCGCGTCCAGCAGCAGCCGGGCCACCCCTCGGCCTTGGGCGGCCGGGTCGACGTAGACGGAGTGCTCGACCACCCCGGCGTAGACGGCCCGGCTCGATGTCGGCGACACCGCCACCCACCCGAGGACGATGTCGTCCGCGTCGACGGCCACGAGACGGTGCTCAGGCAGCTTCGCCGCATCGAATGCCGCCCAGGTCGGTGCGGTGGTCTCGAAGCTGGCGTTTCCGGCGTCGAGGCCGGCCTGGTAGATGGCCAGGACACGATCGGCGTCGTCCGCGCTCATCGGGCGGACGGTGATGTCGGCCATCAGCAGGCTCCGATCGGGTTGGGGGCCGGACGGCCCATGACGACGTCGGCGGCGGACGGGAAGCAGTCGACGCAGGCGTCGTTGATGCGGTAGTGGCGGGCGGTGCCGACCGGTTCGACGAGCACGAACCGCACCTCGGTCAGGATCTTCAGGTGTTGGGAGACGGTGGACTGGGCCAGGCCGACGGCGGCGACGATCTCCCCGACACTCATCGGCCGGGCGTGCCGGGCCAGGTACTCCACGATTTGCACCCGGGTCGGGTCCGCCAGGGCCCGGAACCACGAGGCGTAGGTCTGCGCGGTCGCCCGGTCGAGCAGCTCGCCCACCACCACTCCCTCTATCGTTTATCGCCGATTGACGATGAAAGTTTATCAGGCGCCGTTCCGACGAGGTGGGCCGTTGCGACGACGAGGCGGGCGATCGCGGTCAGGGTGGCGGGGTCGACGCGGTCGGGGGTGTCGGCGGGGCTGTGGTAGCCGCCCATCCCGGCTCCGATACCGACCGCGGCGAGACCTGCGGCGCCGTAACGGCGGTTGTCGGAGGCCATCGGGCCGGCAGCGAGTGGGACGCCGGTGTGCCGGGCGGCCTGGTCCAGCAGCGCCAGGAGGCGGTGGGCGGGGCCGCCGGCTTCGACTGCCGCCGCCCCGTCCAGGCGGCCGGCTCCGTCGACGTTGACCACCAGGGGTGCGGCGCCCTGGTCGCGCAGCTGCGCGGCGTGGTGAGCGGAGCCGAGCGCGCCCACCTCCTCGCCGTCGAGCAGGGCGACGCAGAGCCCGACGCCCTCGGGAAGTCCGCCGCCGAGGATGCGGGCGGCTTCGAGGACCACTGCGACGCCGCTGGCGTTGTCCGACGCTCCGGGCTGGCGCAGCCCCGGGTGGTCGCCGACGCCGTCGTAGTGGGCGGTCAGGAGCAGCTCCGCCCCGCCGGGGACGGCCTGCCGGAGCCGGGCGTGGATGTTGGTGCCGGTGACGTCGTCGCGGCGAACCGGCGTGGCGCCGGCAAACCAGCCGGCGCTGCCGGTTGCGGCGGCGAGGACGGTGCGGTGGGTGTCCGGGTCGAGGGCCAGCACGGGCAGCGGCCCCGGGTCCGGGCCGGCGAGGGTGGTGAACTGCCAGCCGTCGGCGTCGACGGCTCGGCGGACCAGCAGCCCGGCCGCGCCGCGGGTGTCCCGGTACGCGTCGAACAAGCTCATCTCCGCCGGCACGACCAGCCACCGCCCGGCCGGGTCGTCGGCATCGGCGACACCGAGCGGGCCGCGGCGGGGCTCGGCGGCGTCGGCGGAAGCGGCATGGATCGCCACCTGCCGACCGAAGACCAGCGGCGCGGAGCCGGTCCCGTCGCCCCACATGACCGTCGGCTCTGCGTACACCTGCGGCACCGCCCGGACCGGGAACCCCTCAGTCCGCACCGTGGCGCCGAGGGCAGCGAACTGGTCAACGAGCCACGCCCGGGCTGCCGCGCCGCCGGCCGACCCGACGCGCCGTCCCGCCATGCGGTCGGAGGCGAGGGCGGCGACGGTCGCGGATATCCGGTCGGCGCTGACCTCCGCGAGCAGGACCGCGAGGTGGTCTGGGGTGGTCATCCGCAGCACCCCTGCCCCGCGGCCACCGCGTCGGCCTTGGCCTGGGTGCCGCAGCACGAGCCGGCCGCGTCCGCGGCCTCCTGGGTGCCGCAGCACGGGCCGGTGCTGCCGGTGCCTCGCCGACCGGGCGGCAGGATCGAGCCCACGGCCTGGGCGGGGCTGCCGCAGCAGGCGCCGGAGCCGGTGACCTGCAGGGCGGCGGCCGGGTCGCCCGCGAAACCGCCGGTGGTCTGGGTGTTCTCGCTCATCACAGGTCCTCTCGTCAGCGGGGGCTGATCAGCATGTAGACGGCGGTGCGGGCACGGTCGTAGCGGCGCTGCGCACACTGGTCGGCGGTGGACACCTGGGCGCAGGAGTCGCAGAAGCGGACACCAGCGCGAAGAGCCGATGAGCGGCGAGTGGAGCCGAACATGGTGGTCCCCTTCCTCCAGGCGCCTGTCTTGACGTCCGTCTAAGCAGAGACTTGCACGCTGATTAGAGAGATGTCAACCTAGAGGCATGTCAAAGCAACAGGCATCCCTCGCCGTCATCGATCTCAACGCCGACGCGCCGTGCTGCCCCCCGCTGGCGCAGCGCCGGGTCCCGGCCGAGACGGCCGCGGTGCTCGCTCCCGCGTTCAAGGCCCTCGGCGACCCGGTGCGGCTGCAGCTGATGTCGATGATCGCCTCCGCCGAGGGCGGGGAGGCGTGCGTGTGCGACCTGACGCCGGCGTTCGACCTGACCGGGCCGACGATCTCGCACCACCTCAAGACGCTGCGCGAGGCGGGCCTGGTGGACGCCGAACGGCGGGGCACGTGGGTCTACTACCGGGCCCGCCCGGGGATCCTGCGCCAGCTCGCCGGCCTGCTGTCGGTCGAGCCGGCCCCCGCGTCGCAGGCGTAAACCGCCGGGCAAACCCGTACCTACCGGTGCCGGTCGCGGATCGCGATCAGCGTTGAGCGCCGGATCCCGTGTGCGAGGCGACCTCCGCCTTGCGCTGCCGGCGTTGGCGAGGCCGTCCGGACACGTGAGCGGCGAGCGCGGTCATGACGTGCGCGGCGTCGCGGCCGACGCCGCGCAGGGTGTTAGAGGCGAAGGACCGCTGGAACTCCAGCCCGAGATAGGCCAGCCCCGGATGGGTGGTGGAGATCCCGCCCACCTGCCGGGGCGCGCCCCGGTCGAGGGCGCCCAGGGGCTCGAGGTAGGCGAGGTCCGGGCGGTAGCCGGTGGCGAAGATGACCGCGTCGACCGGCTCGGGCGTTCCGTCGGCCCAGACGACGCCGTCAGGGGTGAAGGCGGTGAACATGTCCCGCCGGGAGAGCAGCCCGGAGGCGAGGGCGTCGCGGTAGACGCCGGTGTCGAGCACGGTGGCGTGTCGGACAAGACGGGTCAGGACGCGGCGGGGCACGCGGTCCGCGCCGGTGACCCGCAGCCAGTGGTGCAGGTCCCGCCCGCCGAGGCGTTGGGGCAGGAAGCGTACGGGCTCGCGGGTGGCGAGCGTGACCCGGGCGTGGGCCGCGATCTCGTAGGCGACCTGGATCGCGGAGTTGCCGGCACCCACGACGACGACCCGCGTGCCCGCGTACACCTCGGGGCGGCGGTAGTGGGCGACGTGCCGGAGGTCGCCGGCGTAGTCGTTGTGCCCGGGCAGTGTCGGCAGGTAGGGGTTGCCGAAGGATCCGCTGGCGGCGACGATGCCGACCGCGGCCAGTTCGTCGCCGGTGTCGGTGTGGACGAGGTATCCGTCGTCTCGGCGAGAGTGCACGGCCGTGACACGGGTGCGGGTGCGGATGTCGACGTCCACGGTCTGCGCGTACTGGCGCAGGTAGGCCGTGACCTCGTCGCGGCGGGGGTAGCGGTCCGGGTCGCCGTCCAAGGGCATGCCGGGCAGGGCGCTGTAGCGGGCGGGCGAGAAGAGGGTGAGGCTGTCGTAGTAGTCGGGCCAGGAGCCGACGGGCTCGCTGCCCGCCTGCAGGACGACAGGCCGCAGGCCCGCGGTCAGGGCGGCTCGGGCGGCGGCGAGGCCGGACTGGCCGCCGCCGATGATGATCACTGGCTCGGATGTCATGGGACGACCATATCGTCATTTTGTTGAATGACAATACGATGATGGTGAGGGAAGGTAGGGCCATGAGCGACGCCACAGCCGGAGGGCCCACGGGGGCACCCTCGCCCGTGCGCGCGGCCGGAGTCCCCGAAGGCCTGGCGCCGCAGACGCAGGAGTTCCTCAAGGCCCTGGGCAGCCCCACCAGGCAGCGGATCATGATGCTGTTCGCGCAGGGCGCCGAGCTGTCGGTGGGCGAGGTGGCCGAGCGCACGGGCATCAGCCAGGCCACGGCGTCGCAGCAGTTGACACTGCTACGACGCGGACGGGTGGTGACCTCCCGTCGCGACGGGAAGACCGTGTATTACCGGGCCGATCGGAACGGTGCGCTCGCCGCCCTCGCGGAGTTGCAGTCCTACCTGGCGACCTGCTGCTGACCAGGTCGCCCACCGGCGACCGGCAGTCAGGGCCCTCCGCCCGGAAGCTGCGCAGTCCCGCGATACGCATACCGCACCTGCGGGCGTGACAGGTTAGGCGTGAAGTGTGATGGTGCCGGCTGTTCCGTCGACGGTGACCAACTGCCCGGGGCGCAGTCGTTGGGTGGCGTCGCCGGTGCCGACGACGGCGGGGATGCCGTACTCCCGGGCCACCAGGGAGGCGTGTGCGGCCAGGGTGCCGCCGTCGGTGACCACTGCGGCGGCGCGCGAGAACAACGCTGTCCATGCCGGGGCGGTGGCCTTCGCCACCAGGACTTGACCATCGGCGAAGCCGTCGAAATCCTCAGGTCCGTGCACGATGGCCACTTCGCCGGTGGCCCGGCCCGCCGAGGCGGGATGCCCGACGATGGCACCCTCGGCGGTCCCCGTGGTGCCACGGGCCTGTTGAACCGCGCGTTCGATGACGTCGCCGATCAGTCGCGCGGGACGGCCCAGGGTCAACGGCGCGGTCAGGCGGCGTTGGCGCTGCCAGAGGGCGCGCCGCTCGGCGGCCTTGGCGCTTGGCCGGCTCGGGTCGCCGGCGATCGCCGTGGTCATTTCGTCCCGAGTGCAGAAGTAGATGTCCTCGGGCTGCTCGATCGCCCCCAGGTTGACCAGGTGCCGCCCGAGGCGGGCGGTGCAGGCCCGCAGGACCGGCCAGGCGAGGGTGAACTCGGCCGCCTGCTCCTCGCGGATGACCGCGTAGCGCTGGTTGACCGTCAGCAGCCGGTCGAAGTCAGCCAGCAGCCGCGGGCGGTCGGCCAGCGCCGCTCGGCAGCGTTGTTCGGCAACCATCCGCTGTTCGGCCAGCGAGCGGTAGCGGTCCCCAGCTCGGGCTGGTCGGCCGATGGCCAGTTCTCCGGCGACCGGGTGATACCAGTCGACGCTCTGGACGGCGTGCGCGCCGGGCACCGGCTGGGCGCCGGGAAGCCCGCGCAACAGCACCTGCGCACCGCCCTCCTCGTCGGGTAGCACGTCGCCGAGATGCCGGCGGACGAAGCGAGTCAGGCAGGCTTCCATCTTCCACGCCGAGCCGCCGACGATCGCCAGATACCAGAGGTAGATTCCGGCTTCTCGCCCGAGTGCGTCGACGAGCTCGGCCAGTCGCCGAGCCGGCGCGGTGCCGACCTCCGCCTCTGCCGAGGCGACGAGGCGCCGGTAGCCGGGCAGCTGCTGTTCGCGCCAGGTCCGCTCCAGTTCGGACAGGACGGCGCGGTCGGCGGCATCCGGGTCATGGCTGACCTGGATCAACGCGTTGAACAGGATCTTCACCGCCCGCGTGCGGCCCTGCCACAGCACCCCAGCGAGGAGTTTTGGTGACGGGATCGGCGTGGCGTTGTAGTACCAGCCGTTGACCAGCGCGTACCGGAACGGCACCCGCACCCCGACGCTGCCGTACATCCCATCGAGATACCCGTCCTCGAGCACCGGCAGCAGCCAGCTGGCAAACAGCGGAGTGACCGCCTCGGGGAGCCATTCCCCAAGCCGGAAGTTACGCATCCACAACCCCGGCCCCGGCGCCGTCCACGACACCGGCTCCGGCACCGCGGTCATCGGCCGGGCCTGCAGCAGCCACAGCCGGCCCGCCCGGTCGATGGCCCACTCGACGTCCTGCGGGCGGCCGTCGTACCGGTCAGCGATCCGGCGCGACAGCTCCGCGACCGCGTCGGCCTGGACGTCAGCGAGGACCCGCTCACCGCCGGGGCTAGACCGGGTCATCTCGGTACGGCTCGCGGTGACCGTCCACTCTTCCCCGGTCGTCTCACCCGACACCAGCGGATCACCCAATCCCGCGACGGCGGCCACCACCGTCTGATCGCGGTCGCCGGTGACCGGATGCGCGGTGAACGCCACCCCGGCCGCAACCGGGTCCACCATCACCTGCACCAGCACCGCCATCGCCGCCGTTGCCCCACCCTGCCGCCGGTGGTAGGCGGTGACCCGCTCGCTGGCCGCCGCGGCGAAGCATCGCCGCACCGCCGCACCCAGCCCGTCGGCCGACACGTTCAGGTACGTCTCATACAGGCCCGCGTATGAGGCATCCGGTAGATCCTCGGCCACCCCCGACGAACGCACCGCGAACCGGTCCCCGCCCAAGCCCACGACGCTGGCCGCAACCCGTCGGTCAAGCTGCGGATCGTCGAGGACGGCGGTGGTGACCACGATCCCGGGCAGCACCGGAAACCCGGCCGCGGACAGCTCCGCCAGCACGGCCGCCTTCCCACCGATCACCGCCCGGTCGACCGCGCTCGCCTGCGCCAGGTCCACGACCGTCAGGTTGGAGCTCATCACCCACCACCATATGTAGCGTCACAATACTTTGTGACGCTACAGTAGAGCCGCTGGGCTGCCACCAGCAAGAACGAGGACCCACAGGTGTTGCCGATGCGACCAGAACTGCTCAAGGGCCATCTCGACGCGTTGCTGCTCGCGGTCCTGGAACCCGGGCCGCAGCACGGCTACGCCGTGATCGAAGCCCTGAGAACGAGCAGCGACGGGGCACTGGACCTGCCGACCGGCACCGTCTACCCGGCGCTGCACCGCCTCGAACGCGCAGGCCTCATCGCCAGCAACTGGCACACCGTCGGCGGCCGCCGACGCCGCGCCTACCACCTCACCCCAGCCGGACAGGCCGCACTCCGTGACCAGCGGGCAGTGTGGGACTACTTCTCCACTGCCGTCACCGCAGTTCTGGGCACGCGGACATGGCCGACGACCGCCTGACCACCCAAGCCGGCGAAGCGCTTCTCGACGCCTACCTGGGCGACCTCGCCGCACGACTGCGCGGACCACGCCGGCACCGCGAGCAGATCCTCACCGAACTACGCGACGGACTCCACGACGCCATCACCGACCGCACCGCCACCGGCCTACCCCACGGTGAGGCGGTCACCACCGCGATCGCCCAGTTCGGCACCCCACAAGCGGTCGCCGAGGCCTTCACCGGGGAACTCGCCACCGCCTACGCCCGGCGCACCATCGCCTGGTACATCGCCACCGGACCCCTCGTGGGCATCTGGTGGCTCGTGCTCCTGCAGCCCCACCCCTGGCGCACCGGCCTCATCGCACTGCTGGCCGCAATCCCTGTCATCCCACTGATCATCATCGCGATCGCCACCGCCGCCGGAACCATTGCCACCACCGGCCGCCTCATACGGTGGCTCCCCGAAGCAGGCCCTCAACACGCCCTTGCCGCCACCGCCACCATCGCCGCCCTTGCGCTCGCCGGAGATGTCACGGTGATCGTGACCTACGTCCGGTCAGGCATCCCCATGCAGACACTCGCTGTTGTCGCGGTAGCCGGGAGCCTCACTCGGATCGCCTGCAGCCTGGTCACGATGCGCCACGCCACCGCGATGTGCACCTCGCCGCCCGCCTGATCATCGAATCCGTCCGTTGGCTGAGCCCTGCCAGGCAACCCCCCGGCCTGGGGCAGTGGCGGGGACAAGCGGCCAGCTAACATCATTCCGTGCTGATATCACGCGACGCTGATGTGATCAGGTTGCTGGCCGACCCGCTCCGCGCCCGCATCGTCGATGTGCTCGCCGACGGCCCCGCCTGCACCTGCCACCTGGTCGAGGACACCGGGGCACGGCAGAGCAACGTCTCCAACCACCTGCGCGCCCTGCGGGAAGCCGGGCTGGTCACCCCGGAGCCTCGCGGCCGCTACACCTACTACCGCCTCAACCCCCAGGCACTCGAGGCAGCCGCCCAACACCTGGGTGACCTCGCCCGACGCGCACACGCCAGCACCGACAGCCCACGCGAGTGTCCATGAGCACCGCCACCAGAGCCGACCACGCCGCACCGGTGGTGCCACGCCTGTCGCGCGTTGACCGACTCCTGCCGGTGTGGATCGGTTTGGCCATGATCACCGGTCTGCTGCTCGGCCGGATCCTTCCCGGGCTGGACCACGCGCTCGATGCGGTCAAGGTCGGCGGCATCTCCCTGCCCATCGCTCTCGGCTTGCTGATCATGATGTATCCGGTGCTGGCCAAGGTCCGCTACGACCGCCTCGACACCGTCACCGGCGACCGGCGCCTGCTGGTCTCGTCGCTGGTCCTCAACTGGATCGTCGGCCCCGCCCTCATGTTCGCCCTGGCCTGGGTGTTCCTGGCCGACCAGCCGGAATACCGCACCGGCCTGATCATCGTCGGCCTGGCCCGCTGCATCGCCATGGTCATCATCTGGAACGACCTCGCCTGCGGCGACCGGGAGGCCGCCGCCGTCCTCATCGCCCTCAACTCCGTGTTCCAGGTCCTCGCCTTCGGCCTGCTCGGCTGGTTCTACCTGTCGGTCCTGCCCGGCTGGCTTGGCCTGGCCGGCACCGCGCTGGAGGTCTCCGGCTGGGACATCGCGCGCAACGTGCTCGTCTTCCTCGGCATCCCGCTGCTCGGCGGCTACCTCTCCCGCCGCCTCGGCGAGCGGACCAAGGGCCGCGACTGGTACGAGGGGCAGTTCCTGCCCCGGATCGGACCCGTCGCCCTGTACGGGCTGCTGTTCACCATCGTCATCCTCTTCGCCCTGCAGGGCGAAGCCATCACCGACCGACCGGTGGACGTGGCCCGCATCGCCCTGCCGCTGCTGGCCTACTTCGCCCTCATGTGGGCCGGCTCCTGCCTGCTCGGCCGGGCCATCGGCCTGAACTACGAACGCACCACCACCCTGGCGTTCACCGCGGCAGGCAACAACTTCGAACTCGCCATCGCCGTCGCCATCGGCACGTTCGGGATCGCCTCCGGCCAGGCACTCGCCGGCGTCGTCGGCCCGCTCATCGAAGTCCCCGTCCTCGTCGGCCTGGTCTACCTGTCGCTGTGGGCCCGCAGCCGGCTGTTGCCCACCCCGGCAACCCCTGCGGGGAGGTAACTCGAAATGCGAGTCCGACCCGTCATCGGGATCTGCATCCACTGGTTGCCGCGGCCCGCGGCAACCAGTGGTCATCAGCGATGGACGCCTGACCCGCATCACGCCGATCAGCCGTCCGGCCGCCGTCGGCTCTCCCGCTTGGCAAATGCACAGCGTCTGCAACGTGGCCCACGTCCGGCAACCACCTCATACATGGAGAACCCGATGAGCGACAAGCCCAGTGTCCTGTTCGTCTGCGTCCACAACGCCGGCCGCTCCCAGATGGCCCCCGGCTGGCTGCGCCACCTCGCAGGAGACACGGTCGAGGTCCGCTCTGCGGGCAGCGCCCCCGCCGACCAGATCAACCCCGCCGCCGTCGAGGCCATGCGCGAGGTCGGCATCGACATCACTGACCAGACCCCCAAGCTCCTGGAGTACGCCACCGCGGAGTCGTCCGACGTCATCGTCACCATGGGTTGCGGCGACGCCTGCCCCGTCTTCCCTGGCATGCGCTACGAGGACTGGAAGCTCGAAGACCCCGCCGGCAAGGGCGTCGACGCAGTACGCCCGATCCGCGACGAGATCCGCACCCGGGTGGAGAAGCTGCTCACCGAGCTAGGTACCACCGCCTGACCCCGCCCTCGCTGCCGCCGGGCACCGACCCCGGCAGGCAGCCCGCCCCGCCAGAGGAGCGCGGCCCTGACCGGCACCTCGGCACCAACCTCGATGCGCACACTGGCGGACACAAAGCGAACGAGTGCAAGGAGGTCCTCGAGCCAGTGAACTTATCGTGATCCGCCTCTCGTTCCATGAACCGACCGGCCGCCATGCTGCAACGATGCAAGATGTGGTCACCGCGAAAACTAGGACGCCTGCCATCTCGCCTCTTGCTGGCGAACCGATCAAGCGCGCCGACGCCGAACGGCTCGCGGGAGTACTGAAGGCGTTCGCCGACCCGGCCCGGCTGCGACTGCTCAGCCTGATCCAGTCCGCCCCCGAGGGCGAGGCATCGGTGAGTGACCTCACCGCCCCCCTCGGACTCTCCCAGCCGACCGTGAGCCATCACCTTCGGATCCTCACCGAGGCCGGACTGCTCGAACGGGAGAAGCGCGGCGTCTGGGCGTACTACCGCCTCGTGCCGTCCGCGATCGCGGGAATCGCCGACCTATTGACGCCACCCCGCAAGCGGACGACGCGGAAGACCCGCTGACCGGCACCCCGAAGACCGGCGCCGTGCCGGCTGACCCGGCACCTACCCGTGATCAAACGCGTCAGTAAAGTCGTCGGACGTGACAGCCGTTGGACCGCCAGGTCGAGCCATCGCCCTACCCGGGGTGAGAGCCACCACGGACGCAACGGCGAGCAGCCCCCAACGCCGCTTGATGGGGGCCATTAAGGCCGATCGTGGATTCCATCAGCGCGTCGAGGGCGTCGCCGACGGTGCCGACGGAGGCGTCGATGCCGGCAGCGACGGGGTGGGTGGTGAACCGGAACGACGTGTACTGCCTGGGTTCAACCGGTCGTTGCAACGCTTGCTGGTTGGAGTAACCGTAACTGCTCGTCGAATAGCTTCGGCGGGCGTCTTCCAGCCGAGGTTGTGTGCCGCTAGAACCCACGCTTCCGCTGCTAGCTGATGACGCCGATGTGTCGTTCGAGTACGGACGTTGGCGCCGTGGGTGCGGCACGCACGTGTCACTGCGGACCTGTTGGTCTATGGCGGGGCCGCTGCTGCTCGGCGAGGAGGGGAGTTCATGTGGTGACCGGGAAGGCCAGTTCCAGGCCGCGGCGGTTGTCCGTCCAGCGGGTGGTGACGACCTTGGCCCGGGTGAAGAAGTGCACGCCCTCGGTGCCGTGCGCGTGCACGTCGCCGAAGAGCGAGGCCTTCCAGCCGCCGAACGAGTAGTAGGCCACCGGTACCGGGACGGGGACGTTGACTCCCACCATGCCGACCTGTACCTCGCGGCAGAAGCGTCGGGCCGTGCCGCCGTCGGCGGTGAAGATCGCGGTGCCGTTGCCGTAGGGGTTGGCGTTGATCAGCGCGACGCCCTCCTCGTACGAGGCGACCCGGACGACCGACAGCACCGGACCGAAGATCTCGTCGGTGTAGACGGACATGCCGGGCTCGACATTGTCGAGCAGGGTCGGGCCGACGAAGTAGCCGTCGCCGTCGGCGTCGTAGGTGTCGGTGCGGCCGTCGACGACCACGCGGGCGCCGGCTGCCGTCCCGGCGGCGATGTACGCCGTCACCCGGTCCCGCGAGGCGGCCGAGACCAGGGGGCCCATGTCGCAGCCGCGCCGGCCGTCTCCGGTGCGCAGCTTGCGTGCCCGCTCGGCGATCCGCTCGACCAATGGGTCGGCCACGTCGCCGACGGCGACGACCACCGAGATCGCCATGCAGCGCTGGCCGGCCGAGCCGAACCCTGCGTTGACGGCCTGGTCGGCGGCGAGGTCGAGGTCGGCGTCGGGCAGCACCAGCATGTGGTTCTTGGCGCCGCCGAGGGCCTGGACCCGCTTCCCGTGCCGGCTCGCGGTCTCATGCACGTACTTCGCCACCGGCGTGGAGCCGACGAACGACACGGCCGCCACATCGGGGTGCGCGAGCAGGGCGTCAACGGCTTCCTTGTCGCCGTTGACGACGTTGAAGACGCCGTCGGGCAGGCCTGCCTCCTTCCAGAGCCGGGCCAGCCACAGCGCGGCGGAGGGCACCTTCTCGCTGGGCTTGAGCACGACGGTGTTTCCGGCCGCGATCGCGATCGGGAAGAACCACAGGGGGACCATCGCCGGGAAGTTGAACGGGCTGATGATCGCCACCGGGCCGACCGGCTGTCGGAGCGAGTGCACGTCGACTGCGGTCGAGGCGTTCTCGGTGAATCCGCCCTTGAGCAGGTGTGGCATGCCGCAGGCGAACTCGACGACCTCCCGCCCGCGGGCGACCTCGCCGCGCGCGTCGTCGAGGACCTTGCCGTGCTCGGCGGTGATGATGGCTGCCAGTTCGTCCGAGCGGGTGTTGAGCAGTTCACGGAACCGGAACAGCACCGCCGTGCGGCGGGCGAGCGAGGTGTCGCTCCACGCGGCGAATGCGGTTGTCGCGGCCCTTACGGCGTCGTCGACCACGGCCCGGTCGGCCAGGGCGACCCGGGCGGTTTCCGCGCCGGTGGCCGGATTGGTCACCGGCGCGGTGCGGTCGGTGGCCGGCTGCTCGGTGCCGGAGATCCAGTGCGGGACGATGGTCATGGTGGGCGACTCCGGTCTGGGTGAGGGTGGTCAGGACGGGTTGTCGAGGCGCTGGCGGACGCGGGCGTGGACGGTGAGGGTGCGCTGGGCGCCGCGAACCATGGCGGGGTCGACCATCCGGCCTGCCGTGGTGACCGTGACGGCCCGCCCGCCGGCCTCGGCGGTGGCGAGGCTGTCGAGGAGGTCCTCGGCGGCGGCGACCTCTTCGGTGCTTGGCGCGAAGCCCGCGAGGATCGGCTCGATCTGCTTCGGATGGATCGCGGTACGGCCGAGGAAGCCCATTGCCCGGCCGGTGCGGCAGGAGGCGACCAGCCCGTCGGTGTCGGTGAGGTCGGTCCAGGCTGACATCATCGGGGCGGGCAGGCCGGCGGCCCGGGCGGCGACCACCACCCGCGAGCGTGACCAGGTCAGGCCGGCGTCGGCGGTGACGCCGAGATCGCTGCGGAGGTCCGCCTCGCCGAGCGCGAGTGCGGCGACCTGCGGGGCGCGGGCGATGGCCGCCGCGGCCTCGACGCCGGCGGCCGATTCCAGCAGGGCGTGCACGGGGACCGGCCCGAGCGCGGCGACGACCCGCGCGATGTCGGCCGGCGACTCGACCTTGGGTATGCGCACCGAGTGGAGCCGGGTGACGCCGGCCAGGGCCGCCAGGTCGGCGTCGCCGGCCGGGGTGCCGATCGCGTTGATCCGCACCGACACCCGGGCGCGGGAAGCTGGGGGCAGCGCAGTGAGCCAGTCGCGCACCGCCGCCCGCGCGTCGTCCTTGCCCGTTGCCGCGACGGCGTCCTCGAGGTCGAGGATCACCACGTCCGCCGGTGCGGCCAGTGCCTTGTCGAAGCGCGCTGGCCGGTCACCGGGGACGTAGAGGGCGACGAGGTTGAGGGTTCCGGTCGGGTCGGTGGTGGCGGTCGGGGTCACGCGTCGGCCCGGCCGGTGGGGCGGTGCAGGTATCGTCCGCGCGGTTCGCCGGTGATGACGCCGTCGCAGAGCACCCGCATGCCGCGTACGAACGTGTCGGTGACGGCGCCGGTCAGCTCGAAGCCCTCGAACGGCGTGTATTCCTGGGCCGAGAGCGAGTCGGCGGCCCGGACGGTCCACAGGCGGTCCGGGTCGAACAGGCACAGGTCGGCGTCGTAGCCCTCCTTGATGGCGCCCTTCGTCGGCAGGCCGTAGCGCTGGGCGGGGTTCCACGAGGTGAGGGCGGTGATGCGGTCCCAGCCGAGGCCGCGTTTGCGTCCCTCGCTGACCAGGGCGGGCAGGAGGTACTCGGCGCCGCCGAAGCCGGACTTGGCGAGGAAGACGTCGTCGCGGTCGTCGCCGAACTTCTGTTCGTCGCGGCAGCAGGCGTGGTCGGAGACGACCCAGTCGAGTTCGCCGGCGAGCAGGTGGTTCCAGAGCGCCTCGACGTCCTCGCGGGGGCGCAGCGGCGGGTTGACCTTGCCGCCGATGCCGGAGGCCGTGTGGATGTCGGCGATGAGGTGGCCGATGGTGACCTCGCGGCGGAAGTCGATGTGCGGGAACGTCTTGGCCATCAGCAGCGCGGCCTCGACGGCCTTGGCCGAGCTGAGGTGCAGCAGGTTGATCTTCGGTAGGCCGGTCTCGTGGGCGAGGTAGGACGCGATCGTGATCGCCAGGCCCTCCGAGTGCGGGGGCCGTGAGGCGGAGTAGGCCTCGAGTCCGCTGAGCTGCCCCTCCTCTTCGACCAGCTTCGTGTAGGCCGCCATGATCTCGGCGGTCTCGCAGTGCAGGCTGAGTGAGATGGCCTCGGCCTTGTCGGGGAACTGTTGGCGGGCCTTCTGGATGCCGCGCATCACGAACTCGAAGTGCGCGATGTCGTAGCGCTCCCCGAGGGGGGTCATGAGGAACGTCGACTGGTCCGACGAGCGGCCGTGGAGGCCGTGGCTGCCGTAGAACATGAAGATCTTGAAGGAGGTGACGCCGTGCTTGTCGATCAGCGTCGGGATCTCGTCGATGTGTTCCTTGCTCATCGGGGCGAGGTGGAAGGCGTAGTCGATGAAGGCGTTGCCCTCGCTCAGGCCGAGCACCTCGGGGAAGAAGTCGGCGTACGCGCCGCCCTTGTTGAGGTAGTACTGCCCGGTGCGCATGTAGTTCAGGCCGGTGGTGACCCCGCCCTGAGCCGCGGCGCGGCTTTCCACCTGGGTGTCGACCTCGAGCGGGTTGTAGATGCCCCAGTGCTGGTGGGCGTCGACGACACCGGGGAACGCGAGCCTGCCCGCGCCGTCGACGACCTGGGCGGCGCCGCTGGTGTCGAGGCCCTCGGCGACGGCGACGATGGTGCCGTCGACCACGCCGATGTCGGCCGGTGCGGGCTCAGGCGCGTCGTGCGAGACCACCCGGACGTTGCGGATGATCAGGTCGTAGCTGGTCATGTTGGTGTCCTTCCGGGTCACGGGTGCAGAAGGGTGCGCACGTCGGCGACCGTGTCGAGGGTGAGGACGGTGGCGCGGAGCCGCTCGACCTCGGCGGCGGGCAGAACCGCGCAGGCGTTGTCGGTGAACTTGCGCCCGACCTCGTCGTCGGTCAGTGGCCGTTGGTCTCCGCCGCGGTTGGCGAGGACCTCGACGGTCTCGGTGCGGCCGCCGCTGAGCCGCGCGGTGAGGATCGCGGGGAACTGGTAGGGGAAGATCGCGTCGCAGCGCGGGTCGGCAACGACGCTGACCTTGGCCATCAGTTCGCGGCGGACCGGGTCGGTGGCGAGGTCGTCGGTGTAGTCCTGCAGGGCTGCGCCCAGGCCGCCGCCGCCGAACAGGCCGACGGTCACGGCGTACGGCGCGGAGAACTGGGCCTGGTATCCGGTCTGGGGCGCACGCTTGATGTCGATCGGTTCGCCGATGGTCCGGATGACCGGGCCCGGAACGCGGACCTCGATGGACTCGACGTCCGCGGGATGCACGCCGCGGCGGCGCAGCTCGGCCGCCGCGTCGATCGTGGTGTGGGTGAAGTGGTTGGCCGGGTAGGGCTTGAAGAAGATGTCCGGCACCGCCCATGTCTCACCGAGCCCGGCGGTGACCTGGTCGGCGTCGAACCTGCCGTGGAGGAAGGCCTGGAAGAAGCCGAATCGGCCTTCGAGGGCCGTCGGCGGGCCGGTGATGCCGCGCCGGGTCAGGTCGGCGGCGGTGACCGCGCTGTGCGCGGCCCAGCCGCAGTGCAGACGCTTCACGGTGCCGCCGGTGCGGTTGGCTTCGATGATGCCGGAGGCCATCGACGCGGCCACGCCCAGCGAGGACTGGATGCCGTCGGCGTCGAGCCTGTGCAGCATGGCGGCCGCGACGGCGCCGCCGAGCGCCCCGCAGATCGAGGTGGCGTGCTGGCCGTGCTCGAAGAAGGTGGAGTTGCGGGATTCGTGGTCGTAGCCGGCCATGCCGATGCGCACGCAGGCCTCGAGCCCGACCGCCACTGCCGCGACCAGGTCGGCGCCGGAGGCGCCTACTGCCTCGGCAGCGGCGAGCGCGGCGGGAACGACACCAGCGCTGGGATGCAGCACCGACGGCAGGTGGGTGTCGTCGTAGTCGAGGGAGTGCGCGAGGGTTCCGTTGACCAGCGCCGCGAGCGCCGCCGGTACCCGCTCGGCCACGCCGATCGCGGTGGCCTCGGGCCGGCCGCCCTGGTCGGTCACGTAGCCGGTGACTGCTCGGCTGGAGTCGAGCTCTTGGGCACGCAGCGCCAGGCCCAGCGTGTCGAGGATCCGCAGCCGGGTGCTGGCCACCACGTCGGCGGGCAGGCGGTCGAGCTGCGTCTGGGCCGCCAGTTCCGCGATGCGGCGAGAGAGGGTGTGTTCAGCCACGGGAGACCACCGCCAGCGGGCGGACGGGCGAGCCGGTGGCGCCGTAGAGCTTCAGCGGCGAGAGCACGAAGGTGAATCGGTGCGCGCCGGCGGCCGCGAGGTCGTCGAGGACCATCGTTTCGATGATGTAGATGCCGTGCTCGACGAGCAGCACGCGGTGGGCCGGGAGCAGGCCGTGGCCGGCGCCGGGCTTGAGGCACTCGAAGGCGATGGTGTCGGCGCCGACCGCGTGTGGCCGGTGGCCGGCCAGCCACGCCGCGCCGTCCTCGCTCACGCCCGGGACGCCGGTGTCGGTGCCGACGTAGGTCGCGTAGTCGTCGAAGTGCCGGCCCCAGCCGCTGCGGACCAGGACGACGTCGCCGGGTTCGATCGGGGTGCCCTGTACGTCGGCGGTGAACTCGAGGTGTGCGGGGGTGATCTCGTGGCCGCCGTCGAGGCCCTGCGGCGCGCCGAGGGCGGTTGCCACGTCGAGCAGCACTCCGGGGCGCACCATCGGGTCGATGGTGTGTGCGCCGAGCTTGTCGAAGCGGCCGCCGACGGACGCCTCGCGGGCGTCGGTGCCGTCGGCCAGCCGGCCGTCGTGGCTGACGTGCGCCAGCGCGTCGATGTGGGTGCCGACGTGCGTGCCCATCGAGATCATGTCGTTGGCTGCCGAGCCGCCGTCGCCGCGGACCATGTCGCCGTGGCGGCGCGGCAGGGCGTGCCAGTAGGGCGGATGGTTGGGCGATTGCGGCATGCCGATGCGCAGGGTGCGGCCGAGGTCGTAGATCTCGACGCCCGCGTTGACCGCGGCGATCAGGGGGTCGGCGGTGGCGGCCGGGTGGGGCACGGGTTCTCCTTGCTGGTGGTGACGGCTGTCGTGCAGGTGGCTCATGCGATCACCTGCCGGGACCGCAGGTCCGCGACGCGGTCGGCGTCGTAGCCGAGGTCGGCCAGAACGTCCTCGGTGTCGGCGCCGAGCCGGCGCCCGGTGAAGCGGATGGAGCCGGGGGAGGCTGACATCCGCCACATCACGTTGTGCATGAGCACGGAGCCGAGTTCGTCGTCGTCGACCTCGGTGAGCATGCCGGTTGCGCGGACGTGTTCGTCTTCGACGAGATCGCGCGCGGAGTAGACGGGTGCGACGGCGGCGCCGGCGTCGGTGAAGGCGCGGATCACCTCGTCGCGGTCCCGCTCGCGGATCCACCCGCCGACGTGGGCGTCGATGTCGTCGGCGTGTGCGGCGCGTCCGCGGCCGGAGGCGAACCACGGCTCGTCGATCAGCTCGGGGTGACCGACGAGACGCATGACCCGCTCGGCGATGGACTGGGCGCTGGAGGACACCGCGACCCAGTGCCCGTCGCGGGTCTGGTAGGTGTTGCGCGGCGCGTTGTTGGTCGAGCGGTTGCCGTGCCGGGTCTCGACGACGCCGAGTTGCTGATAGGCGGTGGGGCCGGGTCCGACCGCCGTCGTCAGGGGGCTGAGCAGGTCGACGTCGATGACCTGTCCGGTGCCGGTGCGTTCGCGGTGCAGCAGCGCCATGGTGATGGCCGACGTGGCGGCGATGCCGCAGATGCTGTCGGCCAGACCGAACGCGGGCAGGGTCGGTGGGCCGTCGGCGGGGCCGGTGAGGTGCGCGAACCCGCTCATCGCCTCGATGAGGGTGCCGAAGCCGGCGCGGTGCGCGTACGGGCCGGTCTGTCCGAAGCCGGTGACGCGGGCGATCACCAGCCGCGGGTTGCGGGCGTGCAGGACGTCCGGCCCGAGACCCCACCGCTCCAGGGTGCCGGGCCGGAAGTTCTCGACCAGCACGTCGGCGGACGCGACCAGGTCGAGCAGCACCTGGGCACCCTCGGGATCCTTGATGTTGAGGGCGATCGCGCGCTTGTTGCGCGAGATCTCCTTCCACCACAGGGGCACGCCGTCCTTGCTGGGCCCGTGGCCGCGCATGCCGTCGCCCTTGGCCGGGTGTTCGACCTTGATGACCTCGGCGCCGTAGTCGCCGAGGATCTGGCAGGCGAGCGGGCCGGCCAGGATGGTGGACAGGTCGATGACGCGCATGCCGGCCAGCGGGCCGGTGCCGGTCACCATGCGAGGATCCCGGTGCCGAGCAGCCGCCCGAAGGTCAGGGCGGGGGTGGCGAGCATGCCGCCGCAGAACGAGTTGCCCATGAAGGTGCCGGAGCCGAGCAGTTCGCCGAGCGCGTAGAGGCCGGGGATGGGCGTGCCGTCGGGGCGGATGACGCGCAGGTCGGTGTCCACGGCGAGGCCGGCGGTGGAGGTGATCGACATGCCCTGCACCCGGATCGCGTAGAAGGGCGCCTCGGCGATGGGCAGGGGACGGAACGTGCGTCCGAGCGGGTCGTCGCCGTCGAGGCAGGCGTTGTATTCGGCCACGGTGGCGACCAGGTTGTCGGCGTCGATGCCGGCGGCGGTGGCGAGGGTGCGCAGGTCCTCGGCGACGTGGAACATGGGGTGGCGGCCGGCGTGGGCGCGCACGTCGTCGGCGGTCCAGTCAGGGATCATGGGCGGGGCTTCGCGCAGCATCCGTTCGTCGAACACGATGTAGCGGCGCAGGTCGGTCTGGCGCAGCAGCGCGTGTTCGCGCACGTCGACGCTGGGTTCGTCCTCGGCGATGAAGCGGCGGCCCTCGACGTTGACGTAGATCTCCCACGGCATGCGCATCTCCGGCCAGTGGATGGGCCGGCACAGCACCGGCGCAGGGAACTCGTCGTGGTGGAGGACGGACCCGAACGAGCACAGGTAGAGGTCGTGGTTGCGGGTGTAGCCGCCTGCTGCGACACCCAGCCGGTGCCCGGCGCCCTTGGCGAAGCGGTAGGAGGCGTCGGCGTAGGCGCGCACACCGTTCATGTGCTCGAAGAAGGCGGGGTCGGCGTTGTAGCCGCCGGTGGCGAGCACGACGTTGCTGCCGGTGTGGGTGTCGCGGTCGGCCGTGGTGTCACCGGTGGGTCGGGTGACGACGCCGGTCACGCGCCCGTTGGGTTCCTGGACCAGGTCGACGACCTCGGTGCCGAACAGGGGGGTGATGGCTCCGCTGGCGATCAGCTCGCGGAACGGTGTGCGCACGGCGGCCAGAATCGAGCGGCCGAGGTCCGGTCCCCAGTAGTAGCGGTCCTGGCTGTAGTGCTCGTGGTTCTGGCCGCGGACCGGGTGCTCGGGCAGCACGGGCATGCCGAGGTCGTCGAGCAGCCAGTCGAGGGTCGCGGCGGCGTGGGACACGGCGAGCCAGGTCAGCTCTTTGTCGGCGGTGTTCTTGCTGATCCGCAGGATGTCGGCGAGGTGCGCCTCAGGGGTGTCGTCGATGCCCTTGGACCGTTGCAGCCGGGTGCCGGCGGCGCTGAGCTGCCCGGTGGCGATGTGGAGGGCACCGCCCTCCTCGGGTGCGGCGTCGACGACCAGCACCCGCGCCCCGCGGCGCGCGGCGGATATCGCGGTGGACATGCCGCCGGCTCCAACGCCGACGACGATGACGTCCCAGCGGTGATCGACGTCTGGGGTGGTACTCACCAGGGCTCCTTGGTCCGTGGGGGAGGGGGTTGGTCACCGTGCGGCCCGGGGGGATCGCCGGGCCGCACGGTGAGGCGTCAGCTGCCGGTCTTGTAGTCCGCCGCCGCCTTGATCACGGCGTCGTGGTCGAAGTCGTTGATCTCCTTGATCAGCGAGCCGTCGAAGACGTCGGCGATGGTCGGCTCCTTCTTCACCTGACCGGTCGAGACGGCGTACTCGGCGGCCTTCTTCAGCTGCGCGTCGGTGAGCTCGCCCCAGGCGGGCCAGGTGGACGGGTCGTCGGTCTGCGGGGTGGAGGTGGACATCCACGCCTTGAGCAGGGTCACCAGTTCCGTGCGCCGTTCGGGGGTGTCACCGCTGCTGCCGGCGATCTCGGGGAACGTCTTCAGGCCCATGTCGACCGCGGCCTCGGGGTTGAGGCGGGCGAACATCAGGCCCTTGTAGGCGGCGCGCGCGTACTTCACCAGCACCTCGCGGTCCTTGCCGCCGAGAGCACGGGAGCTGGCCGTGAACGCGATGCTCGGCATGGCGTCGAACAGCGCCGGGTTGTCGAGGTAGCTGAACGTGCTGCCGGTCTGCTCGAGTTGGGCGAACAGTTCGGCGTAGAGGGCGATCGCGTCGACCTGCCCGCCCTCGAGGGCGGCCTTGGCCTGCTGGCCCTGACCCACCGGGAGGATCTTGACGTCCTTGTCCGGGTCGATGCCGTTCTCGTGCAAGAAGGAGCGGGTGAACAGGTTCGAGCCCGAGGCCAGCGAGATGACGCCGATCTTCTTGCCCTTGAGGTCGGCGGGTGCGGCGATGCCCGAACCGGCCGGAACGCCGATCTTCCACGGGAAGGACGTGTTGATCGAGCCGAACGTCTTGACCTGCACGCCCTGCTCGGCGGCGGCCATGGTGGACGCGACCTCGGCGTTGGTGGCCAGCGCGTCGCCGGAGGCGATCACCTGAAGCGCCGCGGAGGAGCCGTTGGCGGTCTTGAGTTCGACGTCGAGCCCCTCCTCTTTGAAGAAGCCCATCTGCTTGGGAACGGCGTACAGCGAGATCTGGGTGGAGCCCGGCACCGAGGCCGTGGTGACGTAGGTGACCTTGGTGAGGCCGTCGGCGGTGGTGGTGGTCGACGAGCCACCACCACCGCACGCCGAGGTGAGAAGCGCCAGCGCCGACAGGGCGGCGGCCAGCGCGAGGGGACGGCGGGTCATTGTTCTCCTTCGGGGGTGAGTCCACGCGCTGCGTGGGGGAGTACGGTTCGAGGTCCGGTGGTGTTGGCGGCTAACGGCGTGCGACGAGCAGGCCGATGCGGCCCGCGGAGGACTGACCGGTCACCAGGCGGCGGCCGGTGGGGATCAGCTCGCGGCTGACCTTGTCGGGCTCGAATCCGGCGCGCACGGCCATGCCCTCGAGGTCGAGCGTTCGCACGGTGCTCCAGAACGGCTCGTTGTTGTTCGTGGTGTCCCACTCGACGAGGAACTGCGCGAAGGGATCCATGGTGCTGAACGGCGGGTACTCCGCGTGGACCATCAGCCCGCCCGGCTTCAACAGCCGGAAACTCTCGGTCAGGATGTTCTGCACGGCCTTGGTGCTGGTCTCGTGCAGCAGGATGTGCGAGACGACGAGGTCGAAGCTTTCGGCGGCAAAGCCGGTCGCCTCCGCGTTGCGCTGGGAGAAATGCACGGGCAGGCCGAACGCTGCCGCGCGCGCGTGGGCGTAGCGCAGCATCGGCGCGGCGACGTCGATGGCGTGCACCTCCGCGCGGGGGTAGCGCTCGACGTAGGGCAGCGTGCTGTGGCCGACGGAGCAGCCCATGTCGAGGATCGCCGACGGCGCCAGGTCGGGGTAGCTCACGTCGAGGTAGTGCTCGATGACGGAGCGGCCCTTGTCGTCGTTGGCGGCACCGAGCTGGCCGGCGGCGTAGATGTAGACACCGCGGTCGTAGAGCGCGCCGGCGGTGAGGTCGTCGGGCGCGGTCTCCCGGTAGTAGCCGGTCGGCATGCAGTGGATGTCGACGGTCTGCAGGTACGCCGGAATCTCGACGGACGCGTCCAGGCTGAGCGTCCCGAGGCTGCCGGCCAGGGCGGCGGCGGTGTCGGTGAGCCGGATGAACTGCCGGGCGGTGCTCTGCGCGACGAGCTCCCACATCTGCTCCTGGCCGCTGCGGCGCAGCGCGCTCCACATCTGCGTGGCCGGGTCCTGGGCCATCAGCTCGCCGATCACGTGCCTGCTCGCGGGAGCGGAGCCGTGCTGCCGGGCGTAGGCCGGGGCGATCTCGGTTTCGTACCGCCGCCGGATCCGACCGGCGACGTCGTAGGCGAGCCGCGCCTTCAGGTCCCAGATCTCCTGTTGCCGGTAGGCCTCGGCCACGGTCGGCGTGGCGAGCACGGCGTGGGCGAGCTGGCCGTCGGCGAGGGTGGGGAAGCTGGTCATGATGGTCCTCCCTGCGGTGTCGTGCCGGCCGGCTCGGTCCGGGCCGTCAGCTCCTCGACCAGGCGGCTCATGGCGATCGAGCCGCCGGCGACGTCCTCGCCCTCGATGCCGTTGGCGGCCTCGAGGGCGGCGAGGCGGCGCTGCAGCACGCCGATCTCCTGGGTGAGCACGACGATGGCGGCCAGGAGCCGGTCGGTGTGCGCGTCGCCGAGATAGACGGGACGCTTGCCGCGGACGGTCTTCACGCCCTCACCTCCCTGCTCTCGACGCGGTCGTGCAGGCTGGCCTGCTCGGGCGTGTAGTCGTGCAGCACCTCGGCGGCGGTGTCGGTGGTCCAGCCCTGCTTGAACGCGTACGCCGCGAACGGCTCCACGTCGCGCAGGGGCGCGAGATCCTCGTTGACCGCGTCGTGGATCGCCAGGTGCGGAATGCCGCGAAACACCTCGCCGGTGCGGACGTTGGCCAGCTGCAGGCCGAGCAGACAGGTGCGCGTCGGGACGGCGGGCGACGGTGACGGCTGGTGCGAGAGCAGGAAGCCCCGGTTGCCGTACGCCGGCATCTCGGATGCCTCGACCGCCTCCGTGATCTCGATGCCCAGATCGAGCACCGGCTCACCGAGCCGGGTCACCGAGCCGGACAGTTTGGTGCCCGGCCCGATCGGGCCCATCGCCGGGTTGTAGGGGTTGATGTGGGTGCGGCGGACCTCGCCGATCTTCTTGCCCCAACCCATCACGGTGCCGAAGCCCATCGACCAGTCCTCGGTCACCCAGATGAAGGCGCTGAACCGGCCGGGCTCGCCCCGGTGCGTGGCGTAGAAGCCGATGATGCCCTCGCCGTACTGGGTGCGTCGGGGCGCGGTGAACGCCTGGTCGGGGTCGCTGTCGCTGACCTTGATCATGTCGGCCACGAACGCGAAGCCGACGCCGTCGTCGACCGGCTCCAGGGGCTCGGGTAGGTAGCGTCGGGCCAGGTCGGCGCCGGCGCGAAACAAGACGCGGATGGCGTCGGAACCGATGTGGTGCGGGGGCGGTTCGACGAGGCTGGCGGATCCCGTGGGCGAGAGCGGGTTGGTGAACCCTCGCAGATGCATCGCGACTCCTGGACTGTGGTGGGGGAGATTCCAGGTCTGTTCCGCTGACAGGAACACTGTTTCGCTGGTGATGGCAGACGCTAAACACGGGTAGCGATCGCCGTCAAGGGGTAGTCGCCATAATGTGATGACCTGGCCGTTCGCCAGCAGATGGCCGTGTTCAGCCAAGACGGGTGTGCGTAAGAAAGGTTGGCGCCAGCTATTGACGGCGTCCCGGGGCTGCTCCTAGCGTTTCGGCAAGCGGTCGATCGTACCGCTCAGGTGAACGACTTGGTCGACCTGCTTCGGAACCGTCTCGGAACCGCCCTGACTCCCAACTCGAAGGACACCCGCCGTGACGTCAGCCCCCGTGGTCCCCGCGGCCCTCGACGGCGACCTCGACTCGCGCTGGATCGAGGCCCGCGACCTTGACAAGGTCTACCGGCCGCGCAAGTCCGCGCCGACCCACGCTCTCTCAGACGTCTCGTTCGCGGCCCGGCGCGGCGAATTCATCTCCATCGTCGGCCCCTCCGGCTGCGGCAAGACGACCCTGCTGAAGATCCTGGCCGGCCTGATCCCCTACACCGCAGGCGAGACCAGGATCGCCGGCAAACGCGTCAGCGGCCCCGACAAGGGCGTCGGCATGGTGTTCCAGGCCGCGACGCTGCTGCCCTGGCGCACCATCCTCGAAAACGTGATGGTGCCGGTCGAGATCCAGAAACTGGACCGCAAGGCACACGAGGCCCGGGCCCGCGAACTGCTCGAGCTGGTCGGCCTGCGAGGCTTTGAGAACAAGTACCCCGGCGAACTCTCCGGCGGCATGCAGCAGCGCGCCGGCATCTGCCGCGCGCTCATCCACGACCCGGCCGTGCTGCTGCTCGACGAGCCGTTCGGCGCGCTCGACGCGATGACCCGCGAGTTCATGAACCTGGAGCTGCTGCGCATCTGGCAGGAGAGCCGCAAGACGGCCATCCTCGTCACGCACTCCATCCCCGAGGCGGTGTTCCTCTCCGACCGGGTCATCGTGATGACCTCGCGCCCGGGCCGCATCGCCGAGATCATCACCATCGACCTACCGCGCCCGCGCGAACTGCGGATGATGGCCTCCGACGACGCCGGAGTGTACGTCGAACGGATCCGCGCCTACTTCAACAGCGCCGGCGTCATCGACTGAGGACGGACACATGACCACCCAGACAGTCGCACCGGCCAGAGAAGAGTCCGGCGCACCCGCCCCGCAGCGGCGCCGAAGCCTGGTGCCCGACCTGCACGAGCGTCCCGAGATCGCCCTGGTGCCGATCGTGTTCGTCGTCGTGATGACCGCGTGGGAGTTCATCCCGGGCTGGCTCGGCATCGACGACTTCGTGCTCCCCACACCCAGCCAGATCTTCCGGGTCTTCATCGACCAGCTCGGCCAGCCCGCGTTCTGGCACAACTTCTGGGTCACCCTTCAGGAAGCCGGCGCCGGATTCGTGATCGCCACCGTGCTCGCGGTGGTGATCGGTACCTGCGTCGCCCAGATCACCGTGGTCGAGCGCACCGTGCTGCCCTACATCGTGGCGTTCCAGTCGGTGCCTAAGGTCGCCCTGGCCCCGATGTTCGTCGTCTGGTTCGGCTTCGGGATGACCTCGAAGATCGTGATGGCGACGATCATCGCCTTCTTCCCGATCCTCATCAACGTGATCGCGGGCCTGAAGTCCGCGGAGAACGACAAGATCGAAATGCTGACGTCGTTCGGCGCGACCCGCTTCCAGGTCTTCCGGATGGTGCGCTTCCCGAGCGCGCTGCCGTACATCTTCGCCGGCCTGCAATCAGGCGTGGTCTTCGCGATCCTCGGCGCCATCGTCGGCGAGTACATCGGTGCCCAGGAAGGCCTCGGCTACCAGTTGATGCAGGCCAACTACCGGTTCGACATCCAGGCCATGTTCGCGGTCCTCATCGTCCTGTCGATCATGGGCATGGTCGCCCATGGCGTGGTGAAGGTGTGCCAGCGTAGGTTCGTATTCTGGTCCGGCGACCAGAGCAAGCGAGGGACGTGATGTCGCTAGCGGAAGTCCAGTCGGCTCGCCCGACGCGAGAGCCGACGTCGGGACTCGAGCGGGTGCTGCGGGTGATCTACGCCGTATCGGCGGCCGGCCCCGAGGGCATCGGGGTCTCGGCCCTGGCCCGCGAGGTCGACCAGCCCAAGGCGGTCACCCACCGGCTGCTCAAGGGCCTGGTGGCCGACGGGTTCCTCGCCTTCGACACCAGCACCAAGTGCTACCGGCTCGGCACCGGCGCGCTCGCGATCGGACTGGCCGCGCTGCGCCAGACCAACGTCCAGCAGACCGCCCGACCGGTCCTCGAACGCCTGGTACGCGAGACACGGGAAACCGCGACGCTCTCCCTCAAGCAGAGCGACAGCCGCATCTACGTCGACCAGGTGCTCTCGCCGCAGGAGATCCGGATGTCGGTGGCCACCGGCGTGCCGTACCCGCTGCACGCCGGATCGTCCTCCAAGGCCATCCTGGCCGCGATGTCCGACGCCGCGATCGACGAGTACCTCGCCTCCCACGACCTGCATCTGCTGACGCCGGCCACGATAGCCAGCCGACACCGGTTGCTCGAGGAGATCGTCCAGATCCGCGAGCGGGGATACGCCTGCAGCGCCGGCGAGCGTGACGCCGGCGCCGCGAGTGTCGCCGCCCCCGTGCTCGGCATGGACGGCATGGTGCTCGGCTCGATATCGGTCTGCGGGCCGGTCGGTCGCTTCGAAGCCGCCGACATCGAGCGCCTCGGCGTGCTCGTGCGGGCCGCAGCGGAGGAGACCTCTCGCGCCATCGGGCACCTGCCGGGCTGACCCGTCCCCGCCCCGCCTCGCCACACCCGGCGACGGCGCGTGGCGTGCTGTCGTACCCATCTTGGAAAGGCACGCACCCATGCCGCACCGCACCTACCTCCAGACCTCCTCCGGGCAGATCCACGCCCGCGTCGCCGGCGACCACGGTCCGCACGTCGTGCTGCTGCACGAGAGCCCGCTCTCCTCCTTCGTCTACGACGACGTGCTGCCGCTGCTCGCCCCCTGGGCGCGGGTCCTGGCGCCGGACACGCTGGGCTACGGCATGTCCGACGCCCCGCCCGAGCGGCTCGACATCCCGGGCTACGCCAAGCCGGTCGTCGAACTGCTCCGCTCACTCGACGGCCCCGCGGTGCTCGTCGGATCACACACCGGCGCCAGCATCGCCATCGAGGCCGCGCACCAGGCGCCCGACCTCGTGTCCGGCCTGGTGCTGCTCGGCATCGCCACCTACACGCCCGAACAGCAGCGCGACCGCCGGCAGAACTGGGCACCTGACGAGCCCGTCACCGAGGAGGCCACCCATCTCCTGTCGGCGTGGCAGCGGTATCAGGACCTGTGGCGCGGCTGCGACCTGCAGACCCGCCAGCGTGCGGTGTGGACGATGCTCGGCGCGCTCGACCGCTACAACTGGGCCTACCACTCGGCGTTCGAATACGACCCCATCACCCCGCTCGCCGGCCTCACCTGCCCCGTGTTGTGCGTGGCCGCCGACGGCGAGTTCCTGGAGGAAGGCACCCGGCGCGCCGCCGAGCAGCTCGGACTGCCATACGAGGTGGTGCCGGACTGCATCGGCCAGATCCCGGTCCGCAAGCCGCAGGTCTGCGCCGACCTGATCGAACGGTTCGTCGCCGAGCATTCGGGGAGCGTGACCGGTGGCGCTCGCTGACGACGTCGTAGCACCGGGCGCCGACCCGGCACGGCTGCGCGACGTCCAGGACCGCGCGCTGCGGACCATGCTCGCCCGGGCGGCCGCGAGTCACCCGTACTACCGCGAACTCTGGGCCGAGCACGACGTCGACCCCCGGGCGGTGCGGGGCGTCGAGGACCTGCCGCTGCTGCCGCTGACCACCAAGTCGATGTTCACGGCGGCCCCGCAGCGGTTCCGCCTGCAGCCCGACGGGTCACCGGAGCGGCAGCTGTGGGACATCGCGTACACGTCCGGATCGACCTCCGCGCCCGCGCCGATCTACCAGTCGGCCTACGACTTCCACGCGATCCTGGCCGCGCAGGTCCGCATGGCCGCCATCCGCGGGATGCGCGGCGACGACCGGATCGCCAACCTCTACCCGCTCACCCCGCAGCCACACGGCGCGTGGACCCGGGCGAACCACGCCGCCGCGGTCCTCGGCGCCACCGTCGTGTGCGGGATGAGCGGCGCGAGCCCCTGGTTCGACGTCACCCGGCGCCTGCGTGAGGTGGCGGACCTGCTCATCCGGACCCGGCCGACCGTGCTGTGGGGCGTGCCGAGCTACGTGCGCCGCGTCGTCGACGAGGTCGCCCGCCTCGGCGGCACCCTGCCGCACGTGCGGATGCTCGCCCTCAGCGGCGAGGCCACCACCGCGCCGATGGCGGCGCAGCTGACCGACCTGCTCGCCTCCGTCGGCGCCCCGCACGTCGTGGTCTCCAACAGCCTCGGCGCCTCCGAACTGCAGTACGGCCTCGTCGAGTGCGTGCCCGGCGCCGGGTTCCACAATCCCGTTCCCGAACTGCTGCACCTCGACGCGGTCGACGAGCACGGCCGGCCCGTGCCGCCCGGAACCCCGGGCGCGTTCACGATGACCCACCTCGACCGGCACGGCACCGTCCTGATCCGCTACCTGCTCGGCGACCGCGTCGAGGTCGACCACGGCCCGTGCCCGCACTGCGGCCGGCTCGGCGGGCGCGTGGTGGCGCACCACGGGCGCTCCGGCGGCTCGCTGAAGATCAAGGGCCAGCTCGTGGACACCACCGTGCTTGAGACGACCGTGGCCGCGGTGCCCGGCGTCGCCGACCACCGCGCGCTCGTCCGCCGCAGCGACCCGGCCGACCCGCTCTCCGGCGACGACCTGGTCGTGCAGGTGGCGCTGGCGCCCGCCACCGAGCCGGCCGTCACCGAGCAGGTGTCGTCCGCCGTCAAGCTCGCCACCCGGGTCACACCCACGATCGAGGTCACCACCCTCGACGCCCTCTTCCCCGCCGACGAGCGGATGAAGCCCCGCCGGTTCGTCGACGAACGACAGGAGTCCGCATGAGCACCGCCGCCATCGACATCGTCTGCAACCTGTTCACCCCCGAGGTGGTCGCCTCGCGGCCCGCCTGGAACCGGCAGTTCCTCGGCGGCAAGGTCAACGCCTCGGAGACCACGCTGCGCGGCCTCACCATCGAGCAGCACCTCGCCGCACTCGACGCGGCGAACGTCGAGCACGCACTGATGATCGCCCCCAAGATGGGCCGCGACGGGCTCTCCGAGTCCTGGCGGCTGGACCCGATGACGATCGTCGACCTGGTCCAGGCCCACCCGGACCGCTTTAGTGGGCTCGTCGGCATCGACCCCTACGAGGGCATGAAGGGAGTACGCGAACTCGAGCGGATGGTCACCGAGTACGGCATGGTCGGCGCCCACATCTACCCGCACTGGTTCGAACTCGCACCCGACCACGCGCGCTACTACCCCTTCTACGCCAAGTGCGCCGAACTCGGCGTGCCCGTCCAGATGCAGGTCGGGCACTGCCTGCGCTACAGCCACGACCACCCGCTGCCGTCGGTCGGCCGGCCCATCCTGCTCGACACCCTCGCCTGCCACTTCCCCGAACTGAAGATCATCGGCATCCACGTCGGCTGGCCCTGGACCGAGGAGATGATCGCCGTCTCGTACAAGCACCCCAACGTGTACATCGGCATCGACGCATACGCCCCCAAGTACCTCGACCCGAAGCTGGTGACGTACATCAACGGCTGGGGCGCCGACAAGGTCATGTTCGGCACCGACTTCCCGGTCATCCCGCACGCCCGCGCCCGGGAGGAGATCGCCGCGTGGGGCCTGCGCCCGGAGTCGGAGGCCAAGCTGATGCGCGAGAACGCGCTTAAGGTGTATGACCTGAAGATCAAATGACGGATCCGGCGGACACCGGGGGAGAGACGCGTCGCCGAGCAGGGTGAACTCGGCGACGCACCACGAGAGGGATGGCTTGCATGGTGGCGACATCCGCGGCCGGCAGCGGCACCGAACCCGCGGATGACCGCCCGACTACGAAGAGCGTCGGGTTGCGCTCCGAACGCGGCCCCGTACTCGCCGCGGTCATGCTCAGCACAAGCCTGGTCGCGCTGGACACCACGATCATCGCCACCGCAGTGCCGTCGATCGTCCGCGACGTCGGCGGCTTCGCACAGTTCCCGTGGCTGTTCTCGATCTACCTGCTCACCCAGGCGGTGACCGTACCGATCTACAGCAAGTTCGCCGACTCACTGGGACGCAAACCGGTGATGTTCGTCGGCATCACCCTGTTCCTGCTCGGCTCCATCCTGTGCGGCGCCGCATGGAGCATGCCCGCACTCATCGTCGCCCGCGCCCTGCAAGGCATCGGGGCCGGCGCGGTCCAGCCGATGGGCATGACCATCATCGGTGACCTCTACACCGTCGCCGAGCGCGCCCGCGTCCAGGGCTACCTGGCCGCCGTCTGGGGAACATCCGCCGTACTCGGCCCGCTGCTCGGCGGAGCCCTCTCCCAATACCTGTCCTGGCGGTGGATCTTCTACCTCAACGTGCCGCTCGGCGCGATCGCGGCATGGATGCTCGCCCGCCACTTCACCGAACGCGTCACCCGCCGCCGGCACCGCGTCGACTACGCCGGGGCCAGCCTGCTCGCCGTCGGATTCGGACTGCTCATCCTCGGCCTGCTCCAAGGCGGCGTGACCTGGCCCTGGGCATCGCCCCAGAGCCTGACGATCCTCGCGGTCGGCGCCGCCACGCTCGGCGCGTTCATCGTCGTAGAACGACGCGCCGCCGACCCCGTGCTGCCATTGTGGGTGTTCAGCCGCCGTGCCCTCGCCGCGGCGAGCCTCGTCGCGATGTGCGTCGGGGCGCTCAGCGCCGGACTGAACTCCTACCTGCCCACCTACGCCGAAGGCGTGCTCGGCGCCGACGCGACGGTCGCCGGGTTCGCCCTCGCCGCCATGGCCATCGGCTGGCCACTGGCCGCCGGCACCGCAGGGCGTATCTACCTCCGGATCGGATTCCGCGACACCGCCCTCATCGGCAGCGTCGTCGTGATCAGCGGCACCGCGCTGACCACCATGCTCCGGTCGGACTCGGCCGTGTGGGCCGTCGCCGGCGCGGCCTTCGTCATCGGCGTCGGACTCGGCCTGACCAGCAGCCCCATCCTCGTGTCCGTGCAGTCGGTGGTCGAGTGGGACCGCCGCGGGGTTGTCACCGGGGCGAACATGTTCAGCCGGTCACTCGGCGGGGCGATCGGCGCCGGCGTCTGCGGCGCGATCGCCAACGCCACCCTCGCCAACCGTCTCAGCCACCCGCCCGAGCCAGCGGGTGCCGTACCTGAGCACCTGGACGCGACAAGTCTCGTGCCCGGCGGGCACAGCGGGCCCGTCCCGGCGGAGGCCGCCGCGTACCTCCGCACAGCGCTGTACGACGCGACCCATTACGTCTTCATCGCGCTCGTCGTGATAGCGATCCTCGCCTTGGGCGCGCTGTTGCTGATGCCGCGCCGCAGCAGCAAGCTCACCTTCGAATAGCGATCGGTCGGCAGCATGCCCCGGCGGCGCGCGGCCCGCGGGTGCTTGCGGCACGGCCGCTCAGCCTATTTCCGTCAAGTGGTGGGGATGAACTCGTCGTCTATGGGCGAGTAGATAATCAAGGGGTGGTGCGGGCTGTTCTCCGGCGTCAGATGAACTGGCTTTCTAAGCTGGCGCCCGAGGCTGCGCAGGAAACCCCCCCGCCACCACCGAGGCGGCCACGGACCCGCCACAGATGGCCGTCGGAGAACAGCCAGATATCCTCCGGGCCAGGCGACCCCGGGACCCGTTGCACCAGCGACCGCGCAGCCGCACCGTGGGCAGCCTAGTCGAACACCCGTGCGATCCGGCCGGCTGCCGGCAATGTTCAAGCTGACAGTGTCACGTCAGGAAGGCCCACCGCGCCGCTGACCTCGTTCGGGATGCCGCTGGTGTGGTCTCTATAGTGCTCTTGGTGGCGATTCCATCAGTGTTGCAAGAGTCACTGCATGATCCGGTGTTCTGGGCGCGGTACACCTTCGCTCACGAGGAGGGACCCGGGGCGGATCGGCTTGGTGATCTCGAAGGCTTGCTGGACGACGATGACGACGATGCGGATGAGGATGAAGACTCCGCCGACTCGTCGCTCGACGTGGCCTTCGAGGTCGGCGATGGCCACCACGTCGTACTGAGCATCGACGCCTCCGCCGACTCCTACAGCCTGGGCATCACCACCCCTGACTTGGCCGAGCCAGCCGAGCTCGGATGGGACGACCTTGCACACTGGCACCCGCATGCGTTGCGCTGGTCCGAACTCGACCTGATCTGCCGGGCGATCGTCGCGCGGGATCCGCAGCTGCAGCACCCGGGGGCTCCGTTGGCCCTGCTGTGCCGGTTCGCTGCCGTCTTTGACGATGACGACGTGGACCAGGCTGTCGCCGCCGTCGACGAGGCATACACCGCATTACGTCCTCCGCAGTGGGACGGCTACTGGCCGTGCGGCGCTGACTGGCTCGAACGCGTCGACTTCCGTGGTGAGAACGTCATCTGGCAGCGGGACGAGGCCGGCAACCTCTGGGCCTACCAGGACGACGCCGACCGCGACGGCGAACCCTTTTACAGTACGCGGCTAGGGCCGGATTCCGGCACGGGCGACGGTTTTCCATATGCCCCACTCCGGGCCGTGCTAAATGCGGCCGCGGCGACGGTGGGCGACCCGTGTCGGCCGGCCTCCAAGCGGGGATAGGCAGCGAGGAAGCATCGAAACGACCAGCAGCGGGCGGCAGGAGACGAACAACGGCAGCGGAGAAGCCTCTGCTCTGTAGCGCAAGAGGGCATCGGATGCTTATTGGGCGCTCGCCACGAAGGCGTCGAATGGCCCTGGAACTCTCATCAGCCAAGACTTGAGGAAAGGTGCTGGGATCCTTGCCCGCTAGCTTGTTGGCGACCCATAGGTCGATTCTCTCGCCTTCAAGGGTCCCAAGGCCCCATCGAGGTTCGTACAGAGGCCACACTCACGGGTGCAGAACCGCAGCGGATGGCACTCGCCGGTGGCCCGTGCCCTCGTTCACACCGAACAGGTCGAGCCCTATTGTGAAGCGCGATGATCGCGGCCGCTGGGCGGATCGTGCCCCCATGCGGCGTGGACCCTAGCTCACCACCATTTAGCCCGCTGGACTACGCGATGGCTAGGCAGGCACGATGCGCCCGCGACTGAGACGGAGATTGAGTATCGCGACGACCGTGCATGGCCAAAGGGCGCGGCGCCCTTCTCTTTCCTGGTTGGTCTGGCGGTGGTCGCGGCCGACGTCACGGTGGCAGCAGCCTCCAACCACGTAGCGTATGCAGCGTTGTGCCTGTTGGTTGGCCTGGCGGTCGGCTCGTCACTGATCGTCATCGGGATCCGCCGGTGGCTCGGCGGTCAGGCGATCCCGTCCGCGTTCGCAACGATCTCGGGATTGACCGCCATCGTTGGGGCGGTCCTCGCCGGGTTTACCGGGTTCGTCGGTGCAGGCGGGGCGCTCCTCTTGGGACTTGCTGGCGGTTGCCTTCTTGCCAACGTATGGGCGATCCGAACTGCAAGGCGGAACCGCCGGCGGTGATTAACAGACGGGGACGACCGCGTGCCCGATCCGTGCCCTATGCAAGGGTCACGACGGGGCAGCAGCGGCTTGGTCTTCACGCTCGACACCGTGCGTACAGAGCGACCCCGCCTCACCGCTACGCACCGTGTGGATCAATCCGATTCCCAAGCTGGCACTGTCACATGCGCTGGTAGCCTGACGCGGCTCGCGTGAGAGGTGGGGTCTGCCCACCAGCACCAATAGCCCCAAAAGCACCAGTAGCCCCAGCGCCCCGGCAGCAGCGTCGGCGGCGTGCTGGTGACTCCCGCACCTACCACGGGGTATCCTGCGGGCATGGCCGACAGGAGCCCCAACACCGGCGCCCGCAGCGAGGAGATCCTCGCCGCCGCCGGCATCGTCGTCTCCGACGAGGGGAAGGCTCGCGCGCGCCGCCGCCTGGACGAGGCCCGGGAGCGGTGGACGGCGGAGCTCGACGCCCAGGCTCGCGAGCAGCTTGGCCTGCCGGCCCGCGCCGCGTGACCGAACCGGCTGTCCGGGTCGTCCTCGACGCCTCGGCGATCATCGCCTTCACCCGAGGGTCGATCGACGTCGGTGAGGTGATCGCCGAGGTCGCCGACGAAGAGAACTGCGTGTTCGGGCTGCCTGTACTGTGCGTGGCCGAAGCCGCCCGGGTGGTCATCGACACAGACCGTCTGCAGCTGCTCGTCAACCACCCGATCGCCGAGATCCTCTCGCCCGATCCGGACAGCTGGGAGGCCCTCGCAGTCACCCTCGACACGGTCGGCAGGGTCGACGCCGCCACCGCGGTGCTCGCCGCGATCGACCTCGGTTGCAGCGTCCTGACCGGCCAGCCCGGCCTGTATGGCGGCATCGCCGGCGGCGGCCCGGTCATCCCGATCTGACCCAGGCACTACGCGGCGTGGATCCGCCACCGCGACGGCGAGCCAGACCAGATGTACACCGGTCAACGCGGCCGGCGCATATCTCCGGCATCAAGCAAGTTCCCGATCCGCATCTGGCGTCTCTCGTCGCGCCTTGACCTTCCCCTGACTGAAAGGTTCAGTCAGGTACGGGTAGAGCCGTGCCGACCAGTCGGCGACGCGGGATGCCACCCGGGCCGTTTGTTCGGTGGGCTGTGATGACCGCGGCAGCAGATCGCACACCAGAGGGACTGTCCGAACCTCGCGCCGGCTCGGCATGAGTTACGCGCGGCGCTGGCCGACGTCGGTCTGCCCATCACGGTGGTCACCGAAATCGTGGGGGACTCAGGTCGCGCGTGACCTGGGCATCAACGACGCGAGAGCCGTCGACGCGGTGGTCGTCGGCAGCGATGCCGTGCTGTCGGTGCTCGGCGTGCCCTACAGCCGACGGCCGATTACGACATACTCCGAGGGCACGCTCACATCGTCGCCGCCATGCAGCGGCACGGCGTGCGCCAGCCCGCGGTCGTCAGTTCGAGCGCGGTCGAGCCCGTGCACTACCCGGACGCCGGATTCCTGTTCAACCGCGTCCAGCCCTCCATGACCCGGGTGGTCGGCAAGGCGCTCTACGGCGACATGCGGCGCATGGAAGCCCTGGTCCGGGCGAGCGGCCTGGACTGGACCCTTGTCCGCCCGTCCGGCCCGTACGAACTTCCGGCGGTCACGGACTACACGATGGTCGAGGGTCATGCCGCCGGCCGGTTCACCCGCGCGAGCCGATTTGGCGGCGAGCACGCTCCGGCTGCTTGACGACAGCCGGTTGGTTCGGCAGGTCGTCGCCGTCGTCACGACCGCGAGCGGACCAACAGCGGGGGAGTCGGGCTCGGCCCGGGGGTCAAGCCGGGCTCCCACCCGGCAAATGGTCCATACCGTTACGGTGCCATAGAGCACTGTTTACCGAGTCGGGCGATGCCGCCCGCATCGCACCGGTGCGCTTGTCAGGTCGTAGAGCGATCAGTCCAAGTGGGCATGAACCGATGGGCTGGCTATATGCCGGCGTCGTTACGCCGCAGGGGCGGCCGACGCGGGCTGCAGGGTACGGGTCACTGCTTGCCTTCTGCGCGCGGCGACGACCCGCGAGATGATGCTCGGTAGCAGGATCGCTGCGATAAGCAGTCCTCCCTTGACCGGGGTCTGGTAGAAGGTCGGCACGCCAACGAGGTTGAGGACGTTGGGGAGCAACCCAAGAGCGAAGGCACCGAAAATTGTACCGATTATGGTGATGCGGCCGCCGCCGAGGATGGTACCGCCGACGACTACCGCGGCGAGGGAATCGAGGGCGAAACGGCTACCAATCATAGGGTCACCGGTCCGCGTGCGGGCGACGAGGAACAGCCCTGCGAGCGCGGCGAACAGCGCGACGATGACATAGGTCTTGATGAGCGTGCGTTCGACCCTGACGCCGAGCAGTCGGGCGACGGCGGCGTCACCGCCGACGGCGAGAATGTCGGATCCGGTCCGGCTCCGGCGCAGGAAGATCGCGCTGAGGACGGCGATGATCAGCACGATGGGGAGCACCTTTGGAATCGTGCCCCAAAACTGTGCGATCTCGGTGAACCACGTGGGCACCACGCCGCCCGGGGTGGGCCGGATCAGCAGCGCGAGTCCTTGCGCAGCCGAGAGAGTGGCCAGTGTGACCAGGAAGGGCTCTAGCCCCCAGGCGATCGCGAGCCCGTTGGCCAGGCCCACGGCAAGGCCGCAGAGCAGCGCGATCACGATCGCGGCCGGTGCACCGAGCGGCGCGAACAGGGTGGCGGCCACCACTGCGGCGACGCTGGCCGTTGAGCCGACCGAAAGGTCGAGCCCTCCGGATCCGACTGCGAAGCTCTGCCCGAGTGCGATAAGCAGCAGGGGCGTCACTTGGACGAGGACGTTGGAGATGTTGAATGGTGACAGGAAGCTGTCGCTGGTGGAGACGCCGATCAGGATCAGGACGACGACAAAGGCCAGGGCGGGCATGGCCATTGGGTCGACGGCGCGCAGCCATGCGGGGAAGCGCCGGATGTGTTCCGCCGTTTTCACGCTGAGCCTCCTACTGCGCTCGCGAGGATCGTTTCCTCGCTGGCTGTCCTGTCGTGTTCTGCCACCAGCCGACCGTTCGACATCACCAGGATTCGGTCGCACAGCCCCTGAAGCTCGGTGATCTCACGGGAGGCGACGAGCGCGGCGATGCCCTGCTCGGCGCAGAGCCTGCGGATCAGGTGGTAGATCTCGGATCTTGAGCCAACGTCAACGCCGCGGGTCGGTTGGTTGAGCAGCAAGACGCGGGATCCGGCTGCGATCCACCGGGCCAGTGCCACCTTCTGTTGATTGCCGCCGGATAGCGCGGCGACAGGGCGGTGGATGTCTCCGCGTACCCCGGCGTCGGCGGCGGCGGTCGTGGCGACTGCGGTCGCCCGCGCGCCGTCGACGGCACCCGCACGGCTGAGGGTGGGCAGGAGCGGCAGGGTGATGTTGTCGATGGAGGAGAAGTCGAGTAGGAGCCCTTCGTTCTTGCGGTCCTCGGGCACGTAGCCGAAGCCCTCTGCGACGGCGCGCGCTGTATCCCGCCATGGGCGTTGCTGGCCGGAGATCGTGAGCGTGCCGGCCGCTGGGCGCCGCTGGCCGGCCAGGCAGGCGAGGACCTCGTCCTGGCCGTGTCCATCCAGGCCATAGAGGCCGACGATCTCGCCGGCATGTAGGTCGAATGATGCGTGGGTGACGGCGGGTGGGTCGACCAGCTCGCGTATCCGGACCAGCGCCGTGTCCGTGGCGTGCGTGTTCGGGATCGGCCGTGGGAACAGGTCTTCCACCTTGCGGCCGACCATCAGTGAGATCGTGGCGTCGACCGTCATGGACGTTGACGGCTGGGTCGCCACGTGACGGCCGTCCTTGAGCACCGACACCGTGTCGGCGATGTCGAGCACCTCATCGAGTCGGTGACTGATGTAGATGAAGGCCATCCCCTGTGCGGCCATCCGACGGATCACCGTGAAAAGCTGCACGGACTCCTCTGGCGAGAGCGCCGCCGTGGGCTCGTCCATGATGACGAGGCGGCTTTGTCGTACCAGTGCCCGTGCGATCTCGGTCATCTGCTGGTGCGCGGTGGACAGTTCCCGTACCGGGGTGCTCACGTCCACGTGGGCGACTCCCAGTTCGGCAAGCGCCTTGCGGGTCCGCTCCTTCATCGCCCGCCAGTCGAGGAGACCGAGGCCACTTCGCAGCTCCTGGCCCAGGAACACGTTTTCGGTGACGGAGCGGTCTCGCAACAGCGCGAGTTCCTGGTGCACGAGGTGGATGCCGGCGTCGGCGGCGGATCGCGCGTCGGGGAAGGACACCTCGCGACCGTCGAGCATGATTCGGCCGCTGTCCGGCCGTACCACGCCACTCATGATCTTGACGAGGGTAGACTTTCCCGCGCCGTTCTCGCCCACGAGAGCGAGAACCTGTCCCGCGGTGACGCTGACCGACACGTCGGCCAGGGCCTGTGTCGATCCAAAGCGTTTGGCTATGCCTTCGACCGCGAGTACCGGCGACGCCGACATCCCACTACCTCCGTGTCAGTTGTTGGGGAAGATCTCGACGATCTGCTCGCGCTTGAGGTAGGACTCCACCCAGTAGTCGTCGGAGACGTCCTCGACAACCGCGGCCTTCGGGTCGGTCACCGGCGGCGGCTTCAACAGGTACGAGTTCTGGATGGGCAGACCGCGTAGCGCGCGCACGGCGAGCTTGACCGCCTCCGGCGCCTGCCAGGTGGGGAACTGCGGCGCGCCGGTCTTGAGGTCCAACTGCGCGGCCATCTTCAGAAACCCGTTGAGGTTTTCACCGCTCATTGGGACCAGTGGCCGGTTCGCCTCCTGGAAGGCCTGGACCGCGCCGCGGGTCATCGCGGCACCGGAGGACCAGACACCGTCGATCTGCGGGTGCGCGGCGAGCAGATTCTCGGTCACCGACTTGCCCTTGTCGAAGGCCCAGTCGCCGTACTCCTCACCGACGATCTCGATGTCCGTGCCCTTGAAGGCCGACACGGCACCCTCGTATCGCGCCGTTTCCACGCTGTTTCCGGCGATGCCGCGCAGCATGATGACCTTGCCCTTGCCGCCGAGGTCCTCGACGAGCTTCTTTGCGCCAGCCTCACCAAAGAACCGGTCGTCGGCGACAACCTTTGCGGTGTACTTGTCGGTGTTGGCGTCCGAGCCCCAGACGATGACGGGAATGCCGGCGTCGTGCGCCCGCTCCACCACGGGTACGACCGCCTCGGGCGAGACGGGCGAGATGAGCAGCGCGTCGACTCCGCGGGCGAGGGTGTCCTCCGCGTCGGAGATCTGCTTGGTCGCGTCGCCACCGGCGTCGGTGACGATGAGTTCGGCGCCCAGCTGCTCTGCCATCTGCTTCGCCGACCCAAGCGCCTGCACACGCCAGCTGTTGACCAGACCGAAGTCGACGTAGCCGATGGTCAGCTTGCCCTTGTCGCTCTTGTACGGTGAGGTGTCCACCTCCTTGGCGTCGCTGGCCGGGGTCATGTCCTTGAACAGCGCCAGTGCCTGCTCATCGACGGCGCCGCCGCCCGCTGCGTCGGATTCGTTCGAGCAACCGGTGAGAAGCAGCGCCCCCACGGTGAATGCGGCCAGGCACCGCAGAAACGTTCGGCGAGACTGATTCTTCATGGGACTCCTTGTGGTGAGCGGAGATTGGAGACGAGAGACGGTCATGTGCTCACGCGCCGTTGCCGGAAGAGCGCCGCGGCAGCGAGGATCACGATGCCCTGGGTGAGCAGGTTGCCGGCCTTGCCCATGCCCACGCCGGTCAGCAAGGCGGAGAGGACGGTGAGCAGGATCGCGCCGCCAACGGTGCCGGAGACCCCGCCCTTGCCGCCGGCGAGGAGCGTCCCGCCGACCACCGTCGCGGCGAGGGAGCCCATCATCAACTCCTGACCGGCGCCCAGCGTGCCCGTGCCGACGAAACCGGCCACGAGGAGGCCGCCGAGTACGGCGCAGAGGCTGGACAGGATGTAGGAGCCGAACTGGACCCAGGGCACCCGCACACCGGCTAGCCGGGCCGCATCCGGGTTGCTGCCGGCGGCGTAGACCCAGCGTCCCGGCCAGCTGAAGCGCAATAGCAGGCCGACGGCGAGGCTCGCCGCGATCCAGAGGTACGTGCCCCACGACAGACCGAGGAAACGGCCGCTGGAGAGGCCGCGGATACCCGCCGGGACATCTCCAGTGGGTGCGCCACCGGTGTAGATGAGCATCGCGCCGGTGAGCACGAAGCCGGTGCCGAGTGTCGCCACCAGCGGCGAGACGCGCCCCCAGGCGACCATGCTGCCGTTCACCGCTCCGATGACCACGCCGACAGCGAGACACGCGAGCACGACGCTGAGCGTCCCGCCCTCACGCGCGAGCGCACCGGCGGCGAGCACGTTGACGAAACCCACCACGCCGCCGACAGACAGGTCGAAGCCCCGACCGAGGATCAACACGGTCTGCCCGAGCGCGAGCAACCCCAGCGGGGCGGCCTGGCGCAGGAGAACGGGCCAGTTCCCGAGGCCCACCACCGACGGCGCGACTGCCACCGCGACGAGCACCGCAGCCGCCAGCGCGAACCACACGGCGGACTGGCGCAGATTCGGCCGTAGCCGCGGCCCGCGGACCGGCTCCCCGCTCACCGCGGGCGAGGTTGTCAACATGTTCACCAGGTCCTCCACAGCGGTCTCGTCTGATCCCGCAGTTCGCGGTACCGCGACACGATGCGCTCGACCCGTTGCGGATCGGGCTCGAAGCAGCGCTCAGTCCGCAGGTCCCGCGCTGTGCGCCGGAACTCGTCGTCGGAGAGCAGTCCGATCGCCCACGCGGCGAGCAGGGCGACACCGCGAGCGCCGAATTCCTCGCCGGACGGGCGCAGCACGCGCGCCCCCGAGGCATCAGCGATGGCCTGCAAGAGAAGGTCGGAGCGGGCCGCCCCACCGACCGCCGTCAACTCGAGCACCGGGGTCGGCATGCTGTCGTAGCAGTCAGCTACGGCCAGTGCGAGCCCTTCGACGGCGGCACGGGCGACCTCCGGCGGGCCGTGATCCACACGCAGCCCGGCGAGCACACCGCGGGCGTTCGGGTCGACGAACGGTGATACGACCCCGGCGTGCGCGAGAAACGGCAGCAGGACGGGCGACTGGGCGCCGGCCCGGCTTTCGGCCGCCAACTCGAGCAGCCGGGGCACATCGCCGCCTGCGACGAGGCGTGCCGCCCAGTCCAAGGTGGTGGAACCCGACGTGTTGATCATCGTGCGGGCATAGCGGCCGAGCGGCGCCGCCGCCATGATCCCGACCAGTCGAGGCTCAAACTCCGGCGTTGTGGTGATGATGCTGCTGTTGGCGCTCGTACCGAGCACCGTCAGGGCCTGACCGGTGTCGACGGCCCCGCCGCCGACGAGCGCGGCGACGATGTCGGTCGCGCCAAGCGCTACCTGAACCCGGGGCGAGAGCCCGAGTTCACGGGCGACCGACGGCCGGATCGGCGCAGCGGACCGCGAGTCCAGCAAGTCAGGGAACAGGCCGGCATGCTCGGCGACGCCGCAGGCCTCGAGAAGCTGCGTGTCCCACTGGCGAGCCCGGATGTCGAACGGCACGTACGAGGCGTCTGTCTCCTCGGCACCCAGCTCGCCGGTCAGCTCGTACCGAATCCAGTCCTTGCACCACAGCAGCGTGCGCGCCGCCGCCAGCGAGGCCGGCTCCTGCTCGTGCAGCCAACGAAGTACCGGCAGGGTATAGCCGGGGAAGGGGACGTTGCCGGACCGGTCGAAGAGCGTTTCGAGGGTGCCGTCCTGCTGCCAGCGTTCGACGATTCCGGCGGCGCGCCCGTCGTTCCACAGAATCGCCGGGCGGACGGGTCGGCCCGCTGCGTCGAGCAGCCACGCACCACACGCCGTTCCGCTCACGCCGATCGCGCTCACGCGGTCGGCGTCCACGTGCGACAAAGCCTCTCGGACGCAGGCGAACAGCCGCCTCGTCACCTCTGTCGGGTCCGCCTCCGACCAGCCATGACGCGGGCTGGTGGTGGCCGACTGCGCGCGGGCGACAGCGATCGGCCGGCCGGGGTCGGCCAGGTCAAAGACGGCGGCCTTGCACATCGTCGTGCCGATGTCCAGGCCGAGCAGCAGAGGCGCGGCGCGATCAGAACTGCGGGATGCGAGCACCCGCCATCACCTCCCGTTGGATGGCCTCGATCTCGCTTGTGCCGAACGCCTCGGCGAGGACGGCGGCAACGCCGTCGTCGTCCGCCCGCCACACCAGGGCGGCGCACGACATGCCGGCATCCTCAGCGGGACTCGGATTGCGCAGTGGGTGGATGGCCAGGTCCGCGGCAGTGAGTAGCGGGCTGGAGCTGGTCTGGTGCCATACGGCCGCGTCGAACTCGCCGGCGGCGACAAGCTCGGGGATCAGCAGGTACGGCGTATCGACGAGCTGCGCGTCGGGAAACTCGGCCCGGGTGAGCGCGGTGTGGTCAAAGGATTTGTGGTCCACCGGCACCCGGCCGTGCGGGTCCAGTTGGCGACCGGCGGGCGTGATGACGACTACCGACTTCTGGCCGTAGTAGGTGAAGTCGCCGAGAGAGCGATGATGTACCTCGGTGGCGGCAGCCTGCGCCGCCAGCAGCGACATCAAGGTGAAGTCCACCCGGCTGCTGCGCAAGAACTGCAAACGGTCGTTGTTGCCCTGGCGGAACAGCAGTTGCAGGGCCAATCCACGATCCTCCGCCAGCTGCGTCAGCGCGGTGGCGAGGCCGGAGAACTCTCGGCTGTACGGCAGGGGTAGCACGCCGGTGAGGGCGCCCCGTCCGGTGGCCGCCCATAGTGCCGGCAGGTTGCGGGTTGCCAGGCGTCGTCCCTGCCCGCCGTGCGCCGTGGTCGCGATGACCCCGTCTGCCTCCAGCGAGCGCAACGCCGTTTGGATCGTGCCGAACCCAGCCCGCGCAGCCTTCGCGAGCTCTGCGGTGGTAGGCAGTTGCGCGCCTTGCGCCAGGCCGAGGAGCAGCCGGGCGACCACCTGTTGCGCCTCGTCGGCCTTGCCCATCGTCACCTTCCTTCGCACGATCGACCCTGCTACGATCCCTTACAGTATTCTGAAAAATGAAAACGTCAACCCGGGAGTCGTGATTTTCATCAGGGAGAGGGGTCGGCCGCCGTCGCCGCGTCGAGTCCTGGTCGTCGGCGGGGTCGGCGCGATCGGTCGTGCGTGCGTTGCGGTGCTGCAGGCCGAGGGGCATGCGGTCGCGTCGGTGGACCGCGATGAGGTAGACGTGACGCGGCCCGGCGGTGCGGAGCGAGCGGTGAACGGCGCCGTAGACGCCCTCGGCGGGCTGGACGGCTTGGTCCACGCGATCGGCATGAGCGGACGCAATTTTGGTGACGGGGCAGTCACAGAATGTAGTGACGAGGGTTGGAGGGAAGTCCTCCGGGTCAACCTGGAATCCGCATTCCGCGTGCTGCGGGCCGGGCTCCCCGCGCTGACCGACGGCGGCGCGGCAGTACTCATCGGTTCTGTGCTGCGCCGATCGACCGACGATGACTTCCTGACCGCCGCCTACGCCGCCAGCAAGGGCGGTCTCCTGTCGCTGTGCCGGGTCGCGGCGCGGGAGGTCGCGCCGCGAAGGGTGCGCGTGAACGTCGTCGCACCCGGACTTGTGGACACCCCAATGGCCGCCCGTGCCCTGCGCGAGGGCGGCCCCGGCCGTGCCCGCCTGCCCGAGCTGCAACCACTCGGAGGAAACGCGGTCACCCCTGAGGTAGTCGCCGGCACCGTCGCCTGGCTCCTTTCCCCTTCCGCTGCCGGAACCACCGGCGCGGAGATTGTTGTCGACAATGGATGGACGCTTCGATGACCCCTTCTATTCGCTATCGCCCCGAAGACGTCGCCGCACTTCCGGTGCAGTGGTCCGGTGACGTCGTCGTCGTAGGCGGAGGATCGGCCGGCTCAACGGCAGCCGTCGCAGCCTCCCGCGCGGGCGCGCGCACCCTGCTCGTGGAATCCGGCGCCTTCCTCGGCGGCACCGGCGCGCGCGTCCTCGACACCTTCTACGGCTTCTACGCACCCGGCCGAGACGGGCAGCGGGTCGTCGGCGGCATCCCGTGGGAGGTCTGCGAGCGGCTGTTCGCCCGAGAGATGGCGTTCGAACGACCGAACACGTACGGCGCTGGCACCGGTGTCACCTACGAACCCGAGGCGCTCAAGCTCGTGTGGGACGAGATGACCGGCGAGTCCGGTGCCGACGTCCTGCTCTACGCGATGGCGACAGCGGTCGTCATGGACGGCCAAGCAGTCGTCGGAATCGTCGTGGAGACGCGCCGTGGCCCGGGGCGCGTCGACGCCGCCGTTGTCGTAGACGCAAGCGGCGATGCCGAGATCGCGTGGCGGGCAGGTGCGGCGCTCGAGCGCAGCACGGACGCGCAGCGGCTACAGCCAGCGACGGCGACCTTCCGAATGGGCGGGGTGGCCAACGAGACCGCGACAACCAAGGAACTACACGAGATCATGGCAAGGGCTGCGGCGCTCGGCGAGTATCGCCTGCCGCGCCTTGAAGGCTCCATTCACATCACCTGCATCCCAGGGGTGCGGCACGCCAACCTGACCCGGGTGTCCGGGCTGGACCTCACCGATCCGTGGGACCTGACAAAGGCCGAGCAGGAGGGCCGCCGGCAGGTAGAGGAGTACCAGCGCCTACTGCGCGAACAGGTGCCCGGGTACGAGTCGTCGTACCTGCTCAACACAGGCTCACGCGTCGGCGTACGGGAGACACGGCGGCTGCTCGGAGAATACGTGCTGACACGGGATGACGTGGTGGCAGCCGCAGACCACCCAGACGGCATCGCGCGATGCGGGGCCCCGGTCGAGGACCACGCACACGGTTCCGCCACGCGATGGGAGTACGTCGGTGGTGGCGATCAGCCGACCGGCCGTACATACGACATCCCCTACGGCAGCCTCGTGCCGCGCGACGTCGAGGGCCTGCTCGTCGCCGGCCGCTGCCTGTCGGCGACCCACGACGCCCACGCCTCCGTGCGCTCGATCGGGCAGTGCATGGCGATGGGGCAGGCGGCCGGCCTCGCGGCTGCCACCGCAGCGGCAGAAGGTGTAACCCCACGCAAGGTCGACCGTTTCGGGCTGCGTCGCCGGCTCATGGACGAAGGGGTTCTGCTGTGATCAGAACAGTGCTAGGTGACATTGACGATGACCGCCTCGGGGTCACGATGGTGCACGAACATCTGCTCATGACCGGCGGTTGGCCGGTCATGCGCGAGCCGGACTTCCGGCTGAACTCGGTCGCGTCGGCGGTACGAGAAATCGAGCCATACACCGCTCTCGGCGGACAGGCGCTAGTCGAGATGACTCCGTTCGGCTTCGGTCGCAGCCCCGCCGGTCTCGTCGAGATTTCCCGCCGCGCGGGCGTCCACGTTATCGCCTGCACCGGATTCCACAAACTCGCTTACTATGCCGACAACCACTGGCTGCGGCGCTACAGCCCGCAACAGATCGCCGACCTCCTCATCGAGGAGATCGAAATCGGCATGGACGAGCACGGCATGGAGGGACCCCTGCGTCAAACTGTCCCGGCCCGCGCCGGAGTCATCAAACTCTCCACCGAGTACCACCGTGCCGGCCCCGTCATAGAGAAGCTCGCAGAAGCCATCGGCGCGGCACACACTCGCACCGGCGTCCCCATCTCCACCCACACGGAGAAGGGAACCATGGGTCACACCCAGCTCGACCTGCTCGAGAAGGCGGGCGTCCCCACCGACGCGGTGATCCTCGGCCACATCGACCACAATCCCGATGCCGTGTTGCTCGCCGAACTCGCCGCCCGCGGCGCGTACCTGGCCTTCGACATGCCAGGGCGAGCCAAGTACGGCCCGGATTCGCAGATCGTCGACCTGTTGGAGCAGCTAGTCGCCGCAGGACACGCCCAACGGATCCTACTCGCCAGCGATCTGGCCCGGCGCAGTTACTGGACCTCGCTCGGCGGCGGCCCAGGGCTGGCCTACCTGCTCGCCACGTTCGTGCCACGCCTCCGATCGGCTGGATTGGCCGACCTCCCGGAGGCGGCTCTGGTCACCAACGCCCGCCGGGCACTGCGCCTGCGGACCGTACAGCAGGAAGCGCGCGCATGACCGGCGTACATACTGGTCCGACACCGGACCCCGTACAGCTGATTCGGGCCTGCCGGATTCTTCCCGTCGTTGTCATCGACGACGTCAACGATGCCGAACCGCTCGCCGCCGCACTCACCGCGGGCGGCCTGCACATCGCCGAAGTCACCTTCCGCACCGACGCGGCGGCGGACGCGATCTCGGTGATGTCGGCGCGTGCCGACCTGCTCGTCGGCGCGGGCACAGTCCTGACCCCAGCACAGGTCGACCGAGCCGTCGCGGCAGGTGCCCGGTTCGTGCTCAGCCCCGGGTTCAGCCCTGCCGTCGTGCAGCACTGCCAGGAACGCGGGGTACCGGTCTTCCCTGGAGTCTGCACCGCCACCGAGATCCAGATGGCGCTCGACGCTGGACTGGAAACCGTCAAGTTCTTCCCTGCCGAGCAAATGGGTGGCGTCGCGACGATCAACGCACTGGCGTCCGCGTTCGGGTCGGTGCGGTTCATCCCGACCGGCGGGGTGAACCTTGGCAACCTCGCGGGCTACCTCGCCCATCCGGCCGTGCTCGCGGTCGGCGGCAGCTGGATCGTCGCCCCCGATGTACTCGCCGCAGGCCGCTGGAGCGAGGTTGCCAGCCGCGCTGCAGCCGCCGTGCCGGCGGCCCGAGCGGGCTGAACGAACGGATCCGCCATCGTCTGCGACAACTCCTCGACCGGTTACACCCTTACTCGGACAGTCCCGCTTGCAGCGGCGGATGGAGGGTCTCCGGCTGCCCGTCGCACCGCCACGCTGACCCGAGAGGGCGGCTCCTGATTCCCTGGAATCACTCGCCCAGACGACGCCTACATAATGATTATTCTGGACACTTGGAGTCTGGTCTCGTCGACGGGACCTGCACAGGTTCCGTTCGCGGCAGCGCTCCGTGGCGGAGATGACTCTGACCTGGCGCGGATTGAAGTTTGCGTTGTGGCTTGTTGGGTCCTAGCTGCGGCCACGCTGGCTGCTGTGCTGTCATGGCGCTGCGGCATCGACCGGGTGAGTCCTCACCACGTCGGTGCCGCGTAGCTTGGTCAGCACGGCGTCGAAGGCGAGTCCGGCCGCGAATCCGACTGGCACGACGAAGTATCCGAGGCGAGCAGCGCTGTCGCCCTGGAGCAGATCCGGGTTGGTAGTGAGCTGCGCCGCGACAAAGAGGACTGCGGACAGTCCACCGGCGGCAGCACCGAACACCGCAGCGCGCAGCCATTCGCCGCCCTGGTCGAAGACGTTGCGGATCAGCGCCCCGGACACCGCCGCGCACAGCGGTCCGAAGACGAGTAACGCCGCGGCGGCCCAGGTGCCGGGCCGCCAAGCCGTGGCAGCAGGCAGCGTTGCGAGGCCGGCGGCCAGGAAGACCAGCGCGGAAAGCAGACTCCATGCTCGACGGCGGGTCTCGGCGTGTGTCTGACGCAGCAACTGTTCCTGCTCGCTCAAGCGCCGTTCGTACTGCCGTAGCAGCGACGCGACCACGGCCTCTGCTGAGCCAGGACGCCATCTGGACACCATCGCCGACAGGTCTTCCTCAGACGCGGCGTCCGGCTCGCCGTGCATGCGTTGCCACGCCTTCTCGGCAGCTCCCCCGAACGTGCCGACCGGCGCGACTGCGACTCGCCGGGACAGCGCAATGAGCCCGGCGATGAACGTCGACCGGCCGCCGCCAATGAGCAGGATCGCATCGACGTGCAGCAGCGCCCGGTAGAACGAAACCTCCCAGTCGGGTGTGGGCTCGGGTCGCGTGTCGAAGAGTTCGGGGTTGGATTGCGCCTCGGGGAAGTCTGTTGGGTCAGCCCGGTACGGACCGCGCACCTCGATGGCGCCCGGCCTCGCCTGGCCGGATCGGGCGTAGCCGCGCACGACGGCGGACTCGACGAAACTTTCGTCGCTGCTGAAGACCACCAGCCGGCACCCATGCTGTGCCAGTTCCCGCCCGATCTCCTCGGCGGCGCGGGCGGCCACCGCTACGTCACGCAGCGGTGGATCGTAGGAACGTCCTGTCGTCACGCTGCCCACGACAGCCACCGTTGGCGAGCTCATGCCACCTCCCGGGCGATGCCGGCAACGATCTCGCTCGGAGACATCCGCGTGGCGCGACGGTATTCCAGTTGGCTGAACAGGTCCACGCCCGAGCCCGCAAGCAGCACCGGAAACACCCGCATTCGACCGCTGAGAGCGGCATCCATCATCCGTCGCCCTTCTTCCATGCAGTAGGAGCTCGCGGCATAGTTCGGCGACAGCAGGGGCACTCCGATCGCGGCCGTCGCCAAGCTGGTCAGCATGTGGTCGAGCCATCGTGCCCCGTGCGGTATTGCGGCTGGTTTTCTGTAGTCGAAGACCTCTTGGAAAGCGCTGCTGAGCTCGGCGCCGATTCGATCTGCGTACTCGTGATCTTCCTTCGCATAGCTGAGAAACACGAGGTGGTTCAGCTTGGCGGCCGACCGGAAGTAGTCCTGGGCGTCGACCCGGTTGTCGATAAGACTTGGCTCACTGACGATCTGCCCGATCCGCTCCTCCAAGGCGACTTGCAGGCATTCCGGGTCACTCCATCGAATAAGGTCCTTTGTGTAATGTGGGGCGAGATCGCCGTAGATCAGTTCTTCGGTTGCGACGTCCGGTGGTCCATCCACCGGCCCAATCCGCAGGACAGGTATCCCATGGCCCCGCAGGAACGCCACTGCGGGTACGGCCGACGGTTGGCTCATGTCGGCTAGCACCCAGTCGCACCTCTGTAGCTGCGCGATGAAGTCACCGTCGATGGCGATGGGCCAGGGCAGGACTTCCACCGCGTAGTTGAAGGCCTCGACGGCGGCCGCGGCAGCGCCTCGCACCTCGCCCGTTGGCGGCACAAGCAATCCGACTGCGGCGGTGTCGCGCGCTGGTCGCTTCTGGAGGTGGTTGCCGATCGATCGGCAGAACGTGGCGAACTCGTCGCGAAGCTGCCGCCGTGCCGTCTCCATGCCTTCGCTGAGGATCTCCTGCGCCGAGTAGCGGAGGCTGACGAAGCCCGGCGGCCCATGCAGCCTGTTCCCGAACCGGCGGTCGATGAACAGGATCGACGGCTTGCGGTAGCGCATCGCCATGTCGAGCTCGAGCCTGAAGTACCGTGTGGCCCGCACCAGAGCTGCGGTCGGCAGATGCTCAAACGGATCGTCGCTCAACGAATAGAGGCCAGCGAAGATCTGGACGTCGCGGATCATGCGTTCCAGGCGGGTTGTGCTCGTTGCCTTCAGCCCCCGGTCGACCTCGAACTGAACATCGGCGACCTGGTCAATCAGGTCGAAGAACTGCAGGTTCACCGCGGGCGACCGGTAGCGGTGGCTGAGAAAGACCTTGACGTTAAGCCGGTCACTGGGAGCGGTCACCCGGTGACAATTGCAAGCACCCTGCGTGGCCGTCAAGAACCACAGGTACCGACTCCGCACACCGGCCGCTTCAACCTGCTCGACCAGCTACTGTCCGGGCCACCACTGAACAACCGCACTACCACCTGGCAGTCCCGGCCGTGCAATCCGACGCCCAGCGCGCCGGCCGTGGCGCCGCGATGCTCGCCCACCACCAGGTCTGCGTCGACCGCGCGGACTTGCCCGCCTGGACTGACCGCTCACCATCAAGGTCCATGACCTGTACGCCCGCCACGGCTACCCGCCCCGACCGCCGATCACCACGTCTGGCGTCGGCGGGCACGTCGCAATGCGATGACGAATGTTATTGATGTCAATCTTCTGATGCTTGGTGCTGTCGGCGGACCGTGAGTCACGAAGGGACCTGCTCGATCATCGCCAGCCGGGTGGGCTCCGCGATGTACGGACGAACGGATCTGCGGCGACGGCCGTTGGGACGATCGTCCTTGACGGTGGCGGGCTGGCCGCAGGCCGAGCAGCGGCGGAATTCGAATGCCGTGGTGAATCCGCCGGGATGCGGCAGGTCCTCCCTTTCGCATGCGGCGGCCACGACCGGCCACGAGGATGTGCTGCGTCGGTGGCTGGGTTCGCGGCTACGTCGCCGCGGATGCCGGGAGTCGGATCCTCCGCGAGGGCTCGGTAGGCGTCCTGCGGCAGGTCGGTTCGGACGGCAAGCCGCCAGCGCACGTACGTCGACGGATGTGCGGTGAAACGGCGACGGGCTGAAGACGACTCCACGTCGACGACCGGCCGCCGAGGGCTAATACGGAAGGCCCTCTATCCGGGGACCGCTCCAGCGGATGGAGGGCCTTCTCGCACCCTTGCTCCCTGGCTGCCCGATTCCACCCGTCGGCCCGTTGCGCGTCCGATCCGTCCCGCCGTGTGCCTCTCGGCCGGAAGCCGGGCAGCGGGGGAGACTCTCGTCTTGTCAACCGTTGACCGTCGTTGGAACCAAGTGTTAACTGTTAACAGTTATCGGGAGGCTGCAGTGTTTGATGTCAGGCCCATCAGGGTGGAGTCCCTAGGGGAGAGGCTCGCGAACGAGCTGCGTCGCCGCATCATCGTGGGCGATCTACCCGAGGGCACGCGCCTCGTCGAGGAGGAGCTGGCAGAGTCGTTCCGGGTCAGCCGGGGTCCCGTCAGGGACGCCATCAAGATCCTGCGCGCGGAAGGACTCGTCACCGGTGCCGGCCGCAGCGTGGTCACCCGCTCACTCAGCGAGGCTGACATCGATGAGCTGATGGCCCTGCGGGAGTCCTTCGAACTGCTCGCGGTGGAACGTGCCATCGCCACCAGCCGCGATGATCTCGCCGTTGAGCTGAGGGCGGCGTTGGTCGACATGGACGCGGCGGTCACTGATCGCGATTCGACGGCCTTCACCACGGCCGACATCCGCTTTCACAGCGCATTCTTCCAGGCCGCTCGCCTGACCCGGCTCAGCGTCCTGTGGCACCAGTTCCGCCCCACGATCGAGGGCCTGCTGCACGCCTCCGGCAAGCGCATGGACGACCTCGCACCCTCGGCGCGGGAACACCACGACCTTGCGGCGCTCATCGCCGCCGGCAAGGTCACCGAAGTCAAGGTCGAGCTGCACCGCCACCTGCAGACGACCTGCTCGCGGCTTCAGGCCGCAGTGCCCCTCACCCCCGTCCAAAGGAAGTGACCTAGCGATGCGTTCAAGACTGGTCAAGATTGTCGCCCTGGCCGCCGCCGGCAGCCTCGCATTGACCGCGTGCGCCAACCGTGGCGGTGAAGAGACCTCCTCGGCCAACTACCCCGAGAAGGACCTGACTCTCGTGGTCCACGCCGGCGCCGGAGGCGGGTCCGACCTGACTGCCCGCACCCTCGCCAAGGAGATGGAGGCGGACCTGGGGAAGTCGATCGTGGTGGAGAACCGCACCGGGGGCGGCGGCCGAGTCGGCCTCACCTACCTCAAGGACCGGCCCGCCGACGGCTACAGCATCGGCTTCATCCCGGTGGAGGTGTCGATGCTCGGCCACCAGGGCGCCGACATCAAGCCGGATCAGTACACGATCCTCGGCCAGGTCATGAACGCACCCGCGACCCTCTCGGTGCCGGCGAACAGCCCCTACAAGACGTTCGACGAGCTCATCGCGGCCGCCAAGGCCGCTCCCGGCACCATCACCGTCTCGAACTCCGGCGCCGGCGCCATCTGGGAAGCGGCCACCCTGGCACTGGGTGACGCCGCCGGGGTGACCTTCAAGCCGGTCCCGTACGACGGTGGCGCTCCGGCCGTCGCTGCCGGCGTGTCGGGTGAGGTGAACGCCGTCATGGCCGGCGTGAGCGAGTCCGGCGCGGCAGCCAAGGACGGCCGGCTGCGGATCCTCGCCGTGATGGCGCCGGAGCGGGTTGCCGCGCTGCCCGACGTCCCGACCGCGAAGGAACTCGGTGTCGACCTCGTCGTCGGCGGTTGGGGGCTGATGGGCGCGCCCGCGAACCTGCCGTCCGAGGTCAAGCAGCGACTCGCTGACGCCGTGAAGAAGGCGGCATCGTCGCAGACCTTCAAGGACGTCATGACGAAGGCGGGCAACACCCCGATGGCAACCTCGCCTGACGAGGCCGCCGCGTTCGCCCAGTCCGAGTTCGATCGATTCGGCGAGATCTACAAGTAATGACCCATACCCACCCGGTCCCACAGGGCGACCACAGTGCTGCCTCGCCGTGGCGCGAGGCAGCACTGGGAGGAGTCTTCCTGGTCCTGGGCGTCGTGATCCTCGTCCTCGCCCGCTCGATCGAACTGCCCGACCGTGCCCTCGCCGTCAGCCCCCGCATCTGGCCTGAGTCGTTGGGCATCGGGATGATCGGCATGTCGGTCCTGCAGATCATCAGCGTGTTCATCTCTGCGCCCAAGGGTGACGATCTCGAGCCGGCTACCCGCGTCGGCGCGCTGCGGGTGGCCGGCTTCGTGCTGGCCACCCTCGCGTTCGGCGTGCTCTGGTACTACATCCACTTCCTGGCGTCCGGGATGGTGTTCGTCGCGGCGCTCACGTGGATCGCCGGTGGGCGTGGAATCAAGGACCTCATCCTCTTCCCCGCCGGCATCACGGTGGTGCTGTACGCCCTGTTCGCGATCGTTCTGAGAGTCCCGGTATGAATGCTCTCGTGGAGGGCTTCGGCGCCCTCCTCACCCTCCAGATCGGCCTGTGCGTCCTCGCCGGTGCCGCCATCGGCATGCTCGTCGGAGCGTTCCCGGGCATCAGCGCGACCATGGCGGTCGCACTCGCCAGCGCCTTCACCCTGACCATGGATCCGCTGCCGGGACTGGCGGTGCTCCTGACCATCCTCGTCGCCGCACAGTTCGGCGACCGCGTACCCGCGATCCTCATCAACACCCCCGGCACCCCGGCCTCCATCGCGACGACTTTCGACGGTTATGCGCTCGCCCGCCAAGGCAAGGCGGGCATCGCGCTCACCGCCTCGGCGTACGCCTCGGCCATCGGCGGGCTGGTGGGCATCGCGGTCCTGATGGTGGCCGCCATCCCGCTCAGCAACCTGGCGCTGGAGTTCGGATCACCGGAGATGTTCGCCCTCGTGGTCTTCGGTCTGACCATGATGATCGAGGTCTCGGGCGGGAAGATTATCAAGGGCATGATCGCCGGCCTCTTCGGCCTCACCCTCGGCACCATCGGGCGCGACCCCCTGGACGGCTCGGACCGCTTCACCTTCGGGATCGACCAACTCGTCGAGGGCATTCCGTTCATCGCCGTCATCATCGGTCTGTTCGGTATCACCGAGGTGTTCAGCCAGATGCTCGAACGGGCGCACACCCACGAGAAGGCAGTGCGCAGCTTCGGCCGCTGGTGGCCGAACAAGGCCGAGAACCGCGCCATGATCAAACCCGTCGCCGTGGGCTCGGCGGTCGGCACCGTCGTCGGCATCCTGCCCGCAGCGGGCGGTGACATCGGTGGCATCGTCGCCTGGGACCAGGCGAGGAGGGTCTCCAAGGAACCGGAACTCTTCGGCAAGGGTTCGCTGGAGGGACTGACCGCAGCGGACTCGTCGTCGAACGCCGGTGTGGGCGGATCGGTCCTGACCACCCTCGCCCTCGGCGTGCCCGGGGACTCGGTGATGGCCGTCATGCTCGGCTCGATGATCATCTGGGGCATCCAGCCCGGTCCCAGCCTCTTCTCCCAGCAGCCCGACCTCGTGTACTCCATCGCCGGGATCCTGATCTTCGCGACGCTGCTGACCCTGGGCCTCAGCCTCCTGCGGATGCGGGGAGTCGCCAAGCTGCTCGAGCTGCCGAGCCGCTTCCTGTGGGTGGTCGTGGTGACCTTCTGCATCGTGGGGACGTACGCGGTCAACAACAGCATCTTCGACGTCGGCCTCATGCTGCTGTTCGGCGTGATCGGCCTGCTGTTCCGAAGGTTCGGCATCCCCGCCGGACCGGTCGTGCTCGGCCTGATCCTCGGCCCCCTGGCCGAGCGCAACTTCCGCCGCTCGATGGAACTCGGCGGTCTCGAGACGATCTACACGAGCCCGATCGCCGTCTTCCTCCTCATCGCCGCGGTCCTGGCCCTCGCGGTGCCCCGGATCCGCTCCCGGATGAAGGCTCGCCGCCGCCCTGCACCGCCGGAGCCGGCGGAGACTCACGATCCGGCCGGAGTCGGCAGGTGACCGAGAAGCACTTCGTCATTCGGGACGTTCCCGGCCAGTGCCATGGCAGCACGGTCTGCCAGGTTGGGGATTCCTTCGTGGTCGCCTGGTTCCAGGGCGACCACGAAGGCGCCGCCAACTGTCGGATCTGGCTCAGCAGCGGAGCCGGCGGCGAGTGGACCGCGCCCGAGGTGGTCAGCGGGGACCTGGCACCGTGCTGGAACCCGGTCCTGCACCGGCAGGACTCCGGCGCCCTGCTGCTGTTCTTCAAGGTGGGGAAGAGCATCTCGTCGTGGCGCACGTTCCACACGACGTCGCTGGACGGGGGCGGGACGTGGTCGGCGCCCCAACCGCTGTCGACGGACGACCCCGGCGGACGTGGACCGGTGCGGACGCCTCCCCTTCGCCTCCGCTGCGGTCGGCTGCTCGCCGGCGCCTCCACCGAGACCTGGGGAGCGACACCGCGCTGGGATTGCTTCGTGGACATCAGCGACGACGACGGCCGATCGTGGCGCCGCACCGAGGACATCGGCATCGACCACGACACGTTCCCCGGCGCCGGGATCATCCAGCCGGCACTGTGGCAGACCCCAGCCGGGGAGGTCCGCGTCCTTGCCCGCAGCACCGCCGGGTGGCTCGTCACCTCGTCCAGCACCGACGACGGCGAGACCTGGTCCGCCGGGGCACTGAGCAGCGTCCCCAACAACAACTCCGGGATCAGCGTCTGTGCCATCGACGAGACGGTGTACCTGGCCCACAACCCCACCAGCGGCAACTGGGCATCACGCGCACCACTGCTGATCTCACGATCGACCGACGACGGCGCCTCCTGGCAGCCCTGGGCAACCCTCGAGGAATCGCTTGAGGGAGCGGGCAGTGAGACCTACCACCCGGCCGACTCGGGCGTGATCACCACCGGCTTCAACGAGTTCTCCTACCCATGCCTCGTCCGCACGCCCGACGGGCTCGCCGCGACCTACACCTGGCAGCGACGGGGCATCGTGCTCGCCCTGCTCAACCCCTCGAACCGGAGCAAACTGTGACTGCCTTTCCCGCCGCCAACCTGATCAGCGCCCTGACGACGCTCTTCGATCAGGAGGGCGCCCTCGACATCGGAGCGACGAAGGCGGCCTACGCGCAACTGGCCGAGGCGCCACTGGACGCTGTGTTCGTCGCCGGCACGACCGGTGAATTCACCACGCTCACCGACGACGAGCGTCTGAGCGTCTGCGCCGCCGCCAACGACGCCTTCGGCCCCGACCGGACATACTGGCACGTCGGCGCCGCATCCGCGCACCAGGCGGCTAGCCTCACCACGGCCGCGGTGGACCGCGGTGCCCGCCGCCTCGCGGCGTTGACGCCGTACTACTACGCCGCGACCGAGTCGGCCCTGTTGCGCTACTACGAGGCGGTGGTCGCGCGGGCCGGCGACGTTCCCGTCTACGGGTATCTGTTCGAGGCCAGGACGACCACCTCCGTGACACCGGCGTTGCTCGCTCGGGTGGCCGACACCGGCATCGCCGGAGTCAAGATCAGCGGCGAGGGCAGCGCGCTCGTCAGCCAGTACCTCGCCGCACTCGGCGCCCGGAAGATCCCGGTCTACTCGGGGGCCGACTCCGAGTTCGCCGAGGTGGTCAACCTCGGCGCGGCAGGCGTGGTCTCCGGCGTCAGTTCGGCGCTGCCGGCACCCTTCCTCGCGGTACGCGACGCCCTGCGCAGCGGGGACACCGCAGCGCTGAGCATCGCTCGCGAACGCGCCCACCGTGCCGTCGCCGCCACCCGGCAGGGCAATCTCGCCCACCTAAAGGCGGTCCTGGAACTGCGGGGTATCCCCGCCAGCGGCCTGCGGGCTCCACTTGACCCGATCTCGCCCGAGGAGCGCCGCGCGCTCGAGGCCGACATCGCCGACCTGCTCTGACCTACCCGCCCCGCGCGAGAGGAGCCATCCGTGACCACCTACACCCTTCCCGTCCCGGCCGAGGAAGCAACTGCCGAGCCGGGCGTCGTCTACACTGTCGCAAGCGGTGACCTGCGGCTCAGCGCCAACGTCACCTGCTGGCCGGTGCAGCAGCAGTTCGAGGCGGATCTGGCCAAGGCCGTCGCCTCTCTGGGCTGGCGTACGCAGCGCGCGCACCCCGTGGACGCAGAGGCCGGCCACGGATTTATCGCCAGCCAGCGACAGGGCATCGAGGTGTTCCGGACGATCCCGCCGGAGGCTCCGGTGATCGTCGCCGAGGCGGTGTGGCAGTACAGCCACCACGTCCTCGCCGGGCTGCGTACCCATCGCGGGCCGATCCTCGTCGTGGCGAACTGGAGCGGCCGGTACCCCGGACTGGTCGGCCTGCTCGGCCTGACCGCAAGCCTGACCAAGGCGGGCGTCGCCCACTCCATCCTGTGGAGTGAGAACTTCACCGACGACTGGGCGCTCAAGGGACTCCGAACCTGGCTGGAGACCGGCGCGCTCACCCACGACCAGAGTCACGTCCGGGATCTCCCAGAACTCCCCCCTGCCCCGGAGGTCGACCTGGGCCGCGCCCTCGCCGCGCAGCTCACGCGAGAGAAGGCGATCATCGGCGTCTTCGACGAGGGCTGCATGGGCATGTACAACGCCATCATCGACGACGAGCTGCTCAACCCCCTGGGCATCTACAAGGAGCGGCTCTCGCAGAGCGCGCTGGTCGCGGAGATGGCCCGGGTCGGCGACGACGAGGCGCAGGCCGTCCGCGACTGGCTGGACGCCGCTGGCATGACGTTCCACACCGGCACCGATGAGGCAACCGAACTCACCGACACGCAGCTGCTCAGCCAGTTCCGCATGTACATCGCTGCTCTGCGGATCTCCGACGACTTCGGCCTGGACGCCGTCGGAATCCAGTACCAGCAGGGCCTGAAGGACACCGTTCCGGCCAGCGACCTGGCCGAAGGGCTGCTCAACAACGCGGAGCGCCCGCCGGTGCGGAGTCGCGACGGCAAGCGGGAGCTGTACGCTGGCCAGCCACTGCCGCACTTCAACGAGGTTGACGAGGGCGTGGCCGTCGACTCCCTCGTCACCAACCGCATCTGGACCGCCATGGGTCTGGACCCGGCCACCACGCTGCACGACATCCGGTGGGGCGAGGAGTACGACGGCCAGTTCGTCTGGGTGATGGAGATCTCCGGGTCCGTGCCGGCCTCGCACAACGGCGGCTACGACAAGAGCTACAGCATGCGGCAGCCGCCGATGTACTTCCCCCTCGGCGGCGGCACGCTCAGCGGCGTGTCCAAGCCGGGCGAGATCGTCTGGTCCAGGGTCTTCATCATGGACGGCGCGCTGCACGTCGACCTGGGGCGAGGCACCGTGGTGGAACTGCCAGCGGAAGAGACCCAGCGCCGCCTCGACGCCACGACGCCACAGTGGCCCATCATGCACGCCGTCCTGCACGGGGTCGGCCGGGACCAGCTGATGGCCCGACACAAGGCCAACCACCTCAACGTCGTGTACGCGCCCGACTCGCAGACCGCGGACAACGCCTTGCTGGCGAAGGCAGCCATGTTCGAGGCCCTGGGCGTGGCCGTCCATCTGTGTGGGGACGTACGGATCTGATGAGTCCACTCCTGCTCGGCATCGACCTGGGCACCGGAAGCAGCAAAGGCGTCCTCACCGACCCGGATGGGACGGTGGTGGCAACCGCCATCCGGCCCCGCCCGCAGTCGATGTCCATGCCTCGCCCCGGCTGGGCGGAGGTTGACGCCGAGAACGTGTGGTGGCAGGACGTCGTCGCCATCGCATCCGAACTGACGGCGAAGGCGGACGGCGCCCCGATCGCTGCCGTCTGCGTCAGCGGCGTGGGCCCGTGCCTGGTGCTCTGCGACGAGAACGACCGACCCGTACGGCCGGCCATCCTGTACGGCATCGACATGAGGGCGACCGCGGAGATCGGCGAACTCACCGACCGGTACGGCGCGGACGAGGTGCTCGACCGGTGCGCCACACCCATCACCTCGCAGGCCGTCGGCCCGAAGGCCCTGTGGGTCCGCCGCCGGGAGCCGGAGGTGTGGGCGCGGGTCCGCCGCTGGTACAACTCCAGCTCCTACATCGTCCGGCGGCTCACCGGCGAGTACGTCATGGACCACCACACCGCGAGCCAGTGCGTGCCGCTGTACGACATCGAGGCGCGACAGTGGCACCAGCCCTGGTACGACGACATCGTCGGCGACCTGCCCGTACCGCGCCTGGCCTGGTCCGCGGAGACGGTCGGCACGGTGACCGCCGCGGCGGCCGCGGCGACCGGCCTGGCGGAGGGCACCCCGGTCTGTGCGGGAACGGTCGACGCGTGGGCGGAGGCCTTCAGCGTCGGCGTCCGGAATCCCGGCGATCTGATGCTCATGTACGGCTCGACCATGTTCTTCGTTCAGGTCCTGCGAGAGTTGGCCCGCCACCCGCAGTTGTGGAACACCGCAGGTGTCGGCCCGGACGGTTACTGCCTTGCTGCGGGCATGGCCACCGCCGGCAGCCTCACGAGTTGGATCCAGGAACTGGTGGGGGACGTGCCGTTCGAGACGCTGGTGCGGGAGGCGGCGCAGGTCCCGGCCGGCTCCGAGGGACTGCTGGTGCTGCCGTACTTCGCCGGCGAGCGGACGCCCATCTTCGACCCGGACGCCCGGGGCGTGGTCGCCGGTCTCACCCTCCGGCACGGGCGCGGACATCTGTTCCGGGCGGTGTACGAGGGCATCGCCTTCGGCATCCGGCAGATCCTGGGACTCCTCGACACGGAGGCGAACCCGGTGCGCCGGCTGGTCGCCGTGGGCGGCGGGACGCAGGGCGGGCTGTGGACCCGGATCGTCAGCGACGTCACCGGGCACCGGCAGGAAGTTCCGCAGGTCACCATCGGCGCGAGCTACGGCGACGCGCTCATGGCCGCCATCGGTAGCGGCCTCGTGCCGCCGGAAACGGACTGGACCCGTCCCGGCGAGATCATCGAACCGGATCCCGCGGTACGCGGCACTTACGACCTCCTGTTCGAGCAGTACACGTCGCTGTACCGGAACACGCGGGACCAGGCGCACGTGCTGGCCCGGCTGCAACGGGCCGGTGTCGCCGACGGCCATTAGGACATCGGGCGGCATCGTGGCAGCGAGCGGGAGTCGGCGGGGCCGGCTCCCGCTCGCGCATCTGATCCGGCGTCGCCCGTTGCGGACCGCGCCCCGAGGCTCCTCATCGAAGCCGTTGACATCGAGGTGAGCCGCTGGCAATCTACTGTTAACAGTAGACGGTTAACGGAGGCGAGATGCCGGGCATCTCCTCTTTGGACGGCTTCTTCACACGTCGACGTCGCGCCTCAGCCGGTCGGCACAGCGATCGCATGGCGCCGATACGCGCGCCGCCTTGTGCGTGCTCAAATCCCCCACCCGTACAGCACATCCGAGCCAGAGGAGACTTGATGTTCGCGCATCTGACCATGCTGCGCCGAGTGCTTGTTCCCGGCCTTGCCGCGGTGCTGGCCGTACCGGTAGCAGGAGCCGCCCGCGCCGCAGAGCCCCCCGGACAGAGCGATGTCTTCCGTGCCTATGCCTGCCGCCAGGACATTCACCCGCAGGACCCGGACTACCCGGGCGTACATGTCGCGTCGCTCGAGAAGGCACCCGACGGCGACCTTCTCTACTCCTTCTACGCCGGCACCCGAGAGGGCGCTGACGACGTTGCGACCTACCTGAGCCGACTCGCGGTGGGGTCCAAGACGTGGACCGAGCCGCGCGTGATCTTCGACGAACCCGGCCAGCCGGACGGCAACGCCGTGCTGTGGGCCGACAGCGGCACCACGTACCTGTTCTTCTCCACCATCCGTGGAGGTGGCTGGACAGAGGCGGATCTTCGTCTGATCCGCTCCGAGGACAACGGCCGTACCTGGAGTGCGCCCGACAGATCCGCGAGCAGTGGGGCTGGCTCTTCGGCACCCGACCCTTCCGAATGTCCAACGGCGAGGTCCTGGTTCCCATCTACAGCGAGACGCGCTGGTCCGCCGGCTGGTACATCCCCAGCGACAACTACACGACGTGGGTTCCCCATCCGTCAGACGACGACGCGGACTGGCCCCGCTCGCCGAACGGGGCCATCCAGCCGGCAACCGTGGAGCTCGAACCCGGTCATCTTCTGGCGTACCTCCGTACCCGTGACCGGGGCATCTACATGACCGAATCGTTCGACTACGGCCGGACGTGGACGGCTGCCGAACCGACTGGACTGCCCAACAACAACTCCCGGGTAGCCCTGACCCAGCTCGCCAACGGCAATCTTGTCCTCGCCTACAACCCGATCACGTCGGGTCGCAACATCCTGCGGCTGTCACTCTCGACCGACCAGGGCGAGACATGGACGAGCCACGTGGATGTCGAATCCGAGCCGGGCGCCGAGTTCTCGTATCCCTACCTGTTGCAGACCGGCGACGGCATGATCCACCTCGCGTACACGCACCGCCGCCAGTCCATGCGGCACCTCGTCTTCAACGAGGAGTTCGTGCGGGCCGGGTCTGACCTGCCATCCGACCCCCGCACGGTTCCCGTCGAGTTCCGGCATGGAGCGCTGCACCAACCGGCTGCATGCCACTACGTGAACACTCCACGCTGACCACTGATGCCTGGCCGGTGCGGGTGGATCGACGATGCCGATCGCCACGCCCGTACCGGCCAGGGTTGGTCACGAACCCGCCGAGATTGAGATCAACGTCGGCCGCTGGTCGAAGGAGACGCATGCTCAGGTACCGACCACGAAAAGCACTCCTCGGCGCGCTGTCCTGCGCGCTACTGACGCCCCCCGCTGTTGTCGCCCTCGCACCGCAACCGGCGGCCGCGGCGCAGGAGATCGTGCTGCCGCCGCCTCCGCCTGCTCTTGAGCGGCTGAAATACAACAACCCCGACCTGACTGTCGACCTCGGCGTCGGCCTGTGGGCCTGGCCGCTTCCGATGGACGTCGACGGTGACGGGACGAACGACCTGCTCGTCAACTCACCGGACGCGCCCTTCAACGGGGTCTGGTACTTCCGGAACACCGGCAGCAACAGCAAGCCGCTGTTCGCCGAGCCGGTGCGGCTGAGCGAAGGCAAGCAGAACAGCCACATCTCGCACGTTGACGGCAAGGTCTACGTGACCACCCCGGGCCGGCTGTATCCCAACGTCAAGGAGACCGGACTCACCGGCGGTGAGGCGATCCCGTTCGACGGTGTCGTGCACGAGCCTGACGTGCCCGGCGGTAGCCTGCGCGGAGTCCAGTGGCACATGGTGGACTACAACGGCAACGGTGCGCTGGACATCGTGGTCGGCGTCGGCGACTGGAGCGAGTACGGGTCGCTGGCGGAGGCGGCCGATGCCTGGAACGACAAGGGGGAGTGGACGAACGGGCCGCTCCACGGCTACGTCTACCTGATCGAGAACCGGGGCACGACCGAACAGCCGGTGTACGCCGACCCGGTCAAGATCGAAGCGGTTGGTAAGCCGATCGACGTCTACGGTGCCCCCACCCCCGTGGTCGCCGATTTCACCGGTGACCGTGACCTCGACATCATCACCGGCGAATTCCTGGACACTCCGCTGTTCTTCGACAACGTGGGATCCCGTACCGCTCCCGAGTACGCGGCGGGCCGGCCGATCCCGCTGGAGGGCGGGGGAACGCTGGCGATGGACCTTCAGATGATCGTCGTCACCGCGATGGACTGGACCAAGGACGGTCACGTCGACCTGGTGATCGGAGAGGAGGACGGGCGGGTCTCTCTGGTGGAGAACACCGGCACCCTGCGCGACGGTCTGCCGGTGTTCAAGAAGCCGGCGTACTTCCAGCAGAAGGCCGAGTACGTCAAGGTCGGCGCCCTGTCGACGCCGAGCGCGGTGGACTGGGACGGCGACGGGCGACAGGACCTCATCGTCGGCGACACGGCCGGTCGGCTGAGCTTCGTCAAGAACCTGGGCGGCGACGGCGACACCCCCACCTGGGCCGCTCCCCAGCGCTTGAGTGCCGACGGCAAGGAGATCCGGCACCAGGCCGGCTTCAACGGATCGATCCAGGGACCGTCCGAGGCCAAGTGGGGTTACACGGCGCCGGTAGTGGCGGACTGGAACCATGACGGCCTGCCCGACATCGTCGTGAACGACATCTGGGGCAAGGTCACCTGGTACGAGAACGTCGGCACCCGCACCAGCCCTCAACTGGCCGCCCGGCAGCCGGTCGAGGTCGCGTGGGACGGCCCCGCGCCGAAGCCGAAATGGAACTGGTGGAACCCGGCCGGCACCGAGCTGGTCACCCAGTGGCGGACCACACCGTTCGTTGTCGACCTCAACAAGGACGGCCTCACCGACCTGGTGATGCTCGACCACGACGGGTACCTCGCGTACTTCGAGCGCACCGAGACCGACGGCAAGCTGATCCTGCTGCCCGGCAAGCGGATCTTCATCGGTGAGCAGGGCTCCTCGAAGTTCAACCGCAACGGCGTACCGCAGGCTAGTGCCGCTGGCCCCTTGCAGATGAACCAGGAGATCAACGGTGGCAGCGGCCGGCGGAAGTTCACCATGCTCGACTGGACCGGCGACGGCAGGTTGGACATCATCGGGAACGGGGATGTCAACGTTCGCCTGCTGGAGAACGTGGGCACCGGCAACGAGTGGCGGTTCCGGGACGCCGGTGCTGTCTCCAACGGCCGACTTGTCGGCCACGACACCGCCCCCACCGCCGTGAACTGGGACGGCCGCAAGGAGCCGGCGCTGCTCATCAGCGCCGAGGACGGGCACCTCTACTACCAGCGGTGGAACTACGGAGCCACGCTGCCGGAACGCAGGCCCCAGCCGCAGGGCGACCTCGCCGACCTCGTCGGATCATGGGACCTCAACGAGGGGACGGGCCACGTCGCCACCGACGACTCGGGTTACGGTAACCACGGCACCGTGGACGGGGCGGCCTGGACGCCCGGCCACACCGGCAGCGGCCTGACCTTCGATGCGTTCAACGACTACGTCGACCTCAGCTACACCGTCGGGCCCCACCTTCATGGGGCGTCCGGAATCACGTTCAGCGCCTGGGTCAACCCCCACTCGATGCAGAATGGCGCGCAGCGGCTGTTCGGCACGCGGATCAACGGTGGCACCGCCGGCTTCGAGGTCACCTTCGAAAACTCCAACGGCCAGGCACGGATCGCGGTGGCCGGCCGCAGCCGGGCCCCCGGCGACTCCTATCGAAAGCTGGTTTTCGACGCCGCGACCATCCGACCACGGCAATGGCACCACGTCGCTGCCATGCTGGACTTCGAACACAACACCGTCCGGCTCTACGTCGACGGCGTCGAACGCGCCGACGTCAGCGACTCCGGACACCGGTTCAGTAGCGACCGATACGGGTTCGGCCGGCCCACCCAACCGGACTCGATCGGCCGCAGCCCCGACGGGAGCAGCTACTTCCGCGGCAGCATCGACGACGTGCGGATCCACCGGGTGGCACTCGGCCAACGCGAGATCCTGCTCGACGTACTCACCGCCGAGGTCAAGCGGTACATCGCAGCCGGCAGCATCAAGCACCAGATGCGAGACCCGCTGACGGATCATCTGTCGGCGGCCCGGGGGCACCTGGCGAACGGACGGTACGGGCAAGCACGTGAGCAGCTGGAGGGGACCAGGAACCTGCTCGCGGGCGTACCAGGCGAGAAGTTCGTCGACGCGGACGTCCGCTCGCGCCTTCTCTCCCTCATCCGTGAGTACCTGCTGCGCGCCGATCCTCCAACGGCCACGGCCGCACCCTGCCCGCCCGAGCCAACCGACGATTCGTGGGTCAGCACCTGGCAGACCGCGCTGTCGGCACCCCGTCTCGCCAACAGCGTTGCAAAGGAAGGGTTCGCCGACCAGACGCTGCGCATGGTCATGCGAACGACAGCCGGAGGCTGCAGCCTACGGGTGCGGTTGTCGAACGAGTTCGGCAACTAGGACGTCACCTTCAACCGAGTCACCGTTGGGCTGCATGCCGGTGGTGGGCGGCTCGTCCCGGGAACCGTGCACGAACTGCGCTTCGCCGGCAAGGAGTCGATCACCGCGGCCCCGGGATCCGAGGTGGTGTCCGACCGCGTGCCGCTGGCGACCGGTGAGCGGCAGGAACTCGCGGTGAGCGTCTACGTCGCCGGGCCGACCGGCCAGGCCACCACGCACAACCTCGCGCGCGAGACCGGCTTCGTGTCGGGCGGCGACCACACGGCCGACCTGGAGGCGGACGCCCTGCGGCCGGTCTCGAAGTCGTGGATGTTCGTCTCCGGCGTCGAGGTGAAGAACGTCGCCGATCGTGGATCCATCGTCGCGGTGGGCGACTCCCTCACCGACGGGCTGGGATCCACGGTCGGCGCCGAAAAGACCTGGCCCGACCAGCTGGCGGACCGGTTGCTGCAGCCACCGGGCAGCGGCGGCGTGTCGGTCGTCAACAATGGCATAGCGGCCGGGCGACTGTTGCGGGACGCGCCCCCCTCCGAGCCGGATCCGCAGTCACTGCCTGGTGGGCTGGCTCGTCTGGACCGTGACCTCGCCGGTGACGACGTCTCCGCCGTGATCCTCTACCTGGGCATCAACGACATCATCCAGTCCCGGCAGCTTCCTGATCAGGCCGTCACCGCCGCCGATCTGATAGAGGGCTACCGCGACTACATCCGACGGTCGCACGCGCACGGTGTACAGGTCGTCGGCGCCACGCTGACGCCGTACGGAAGCTCCCGGAACTGGACGGCCGCTGGCGAGGCGATCCGGCAGGAGGTGAACCAGTGGATCCGTACCAGTGGCGAGTTCGACGCGGTCGTGGACTTCGACGCCGCGGTACGGGACCCGAACGACCCGGTACGCATCGACCGGCGCTATGACTATCGCGACGGCCTGCACTTCAACGACGCCGGCTACCTGGCCATGGCGGAGGCCATCGACCTCAACAACCTGCACTGACGATCCGGACTCCGCTGGCGTCCCACCCTGTGCAATGCCGCATAGGGTGGGACGCCGTTCCGTTGCGCGCGGCTTTGGCTGCCGATGCAGGGAGGCAGAAACGTCGCCGCCCGCCAGCCAGTGATCTTGAGTTGAACTTGCCGCAGGTGAGGTGCTGGGGCGGATCGGCGTCGGCCGCCCGACCAGGGACAGCGATGCGCAAACGCGGTCGGAGGCCCGATCTTGTGTCAGCGTTCGAAGTGGACTTCTTCGCGTACCCGCTCAGATCGGTCAACGGCGCACCTGATAGCGCAGGTGAAGCACCCGGTTGCCCTGAATCGCCACATCAGGATCCTCCAACAGGTGCTGCGCGTCGACCGACCCGAAGTAGCGCTTGCCGGACCCGAACACGACGGGTACGACGTCCATGCGCACCTCGTCAACCAGGCCCGCGGCAAGCACCTGGCCGCCGACGTCGCCAGCGGCGACCTCGACCATGCGGTCACCCGCAAGCTCCTGCGCCTTGGCCACGGCTGCCTCGACACCGTCGACGAAGTGAAACGGCGCCTCGGGGTCCCAGCCCTCGGGTTCCGGCCGGTGCGTCACGACGACCACATGGTCGACTCCGCCGGGAGGCTTCCCGTCCCAGCCGTCCGTCATGTCGAAGACGTGGCGGCCGACGATTGTCGCCCCGATCTGGTCCCAGTACGCCCGGGTGTAGTCGTAGGACGTCTGCGACACCGTCAGCTCGCCGCTCTCGTCCAACGGGACGTCGCCGTTGGACAACCAGTCGAACAGCGGTCCGGGCTGGTCATTCTCGTCCGCGACGAAGCCGTCCACCGACACCGAGCTGTACATGACCACCGTGCCCACGGGGCTCTCCTCTGCTTGGGGTTGCCCCGAAAGTAGCGTGTCCTGAGCGGTCGCTCTTGTACGAAATCAATCGGCCGGCAGCGGCCAGCTGTCCAGCACGTGGCCGGGATGTTCGCGCAGGAACCGCCGCCGGACTTCGACGTACCGGGTCGGCGTAAGCGAGGCAGCAAGAAATGCAGCCCGAGCATCGAGGCGGGCTAGGCCCGAGCGTCAAGCGACGGTGGCCGGCACGTGCTCGTTGTCGCAGGTCGCCACCGGGCGACAGCCTGAGTCCGCATCCCTCCGGCAGCGTCGTCCATTCCCGCGTTCTATTGCTGGTTCTGTCCCGCGAGGTAGGGCGCCATGTAGCGGATCATCGGCCCGTTTGGGTCGCGGTAATCGATGATGATGTCCGAGTCGCCGGTTGCCCGTGAGCACGGCTCGCCGGATTCCTGGTGGCTGACGTCGCTGCCCCGCGGCACTCCGGCAATCACGCTGATCTTCACCGGTCGGGAACCACGGTCGGCTTCGGTATCCGGGCCGCTCGCTATCACCACATTGGTTGAACCGCTCTCCAGCCGATCCGGTGGCACACTCCTGGCGTCTTCCGGGCTCGGCGTCACGGGCAGGCAGCGGCAGGCGCGGCCGCGGGCGTGCAGCGCTTGTGCCAGGTAGTCGACCAGGGCGAGGTGCGAGTTGGGGCAGGCCACGGCGACCCGTAGGTCTTTGCCGACTGACGCCTCCACGATCGCGTCGGCTGTCGACGCCAGCATTGCCCGCTCACGGGCGATTGCGGCAAGATCAGGCACGACCAGGCCTCCACGCAGCGTTGGCTTCACGTAGGTACAGGCGTGATCAACCCGGGTGCTTGTTACATCGTTCCCCGGTGAGCCCGACGTTTAGGCCATCACGAACGGGCTCTAAGTCGCCGTGGTGGCCGCGCCGACCGTCGTGACCAGCTGGCGCTCGGCTTGCATGCGGTACGAGCACGGCCAGTAGGCCTGGCAGTCTCGACACCGGCGAGGGTCGTCATCACACTGCCGGACCGTGCCGGGTCAGGATCGCGTGCACGGTCGAGGCGGGTATTCCGAGCTCATAGGCATGACATCTCGCGCCACCAGCCGGCGGGGGAGTGCCGTGGCCCTGCTCCCGCCACCGGCTTGCGGTGTCGGCGCGCAGCAGACGATCTACCGTCTCCATGGTTTCGGGCTCCGAGTCGAACTCTCAGCACAGCACCTTTCCGAACTCCGTATCCCCGGCCCTGAGCCGTCGTCTTCCTGCGCGTTTCGCGGATCAGCCACACGTCGCGCCCGGTCAGGCGTCCCCAGATGCCGCCCTGCCCCGCCGTACCACCTCCTGCACGCAGAGATCGTGCATACGTTCGACGCTGCGGAGATGGACGGGCCGCGGCAGTTACTCGTCGTGCCGTCCGCCGATGAGGTCGTTCGTTCCTGCCTGGCCGCGATCGCGCTCGCGCTCGATGGGGCGACCCTGCTTGACGGCCACCGCGACCTGCGCCGCCTCGACCCGGTCCAGAACGCCACTGCCGGCAGCGCCACGACCCTGGTCGCTCGACCACGCCCGCGCCGACGGACGCGGCCACGGCTGGCCGTTGGCCTGCGCCTGGTGTCGGGCTGGCAACGCTTGCGGGATCGGCCAGGAGTGCATCGTCGGGACCCCTTGACCCGTGTATGAGATCCGATATACCGTACTCCGCACGCCGGATACGAAGGAGTTCGATGCGCCATCTCAAGCCACTCCAGACGAAGCCCGAGAGCCTGACGCAGATGGTTTACGACTCCATCCGGGAGGCGATCATCAGCAAGGCTCTGGAACCGGGCACCCCGGTCTCGGAGGCGGGCCTGTCCCGCGACCTGCAGGTCAGCAAGACGCCGGTCAGAGAAGCTCTGCTCCGCCTTCAGGTCGTCGGGCTGATCGAGTCCGACGGTGGACGAGGCGCGCGCGTGGTGAGCCCCTCACGCGAGATCATTGAGCAGGCCTACGAGGTGCGAGCCGTGCTGGAGGCTGGCGCCGCGCGCGTCGCTGCGCAGCGCGCTACCGAAGAACAGCGTCGAGAGATGCTGGAGGCTGCCGTCAACTCACGCGACGCAGCGGTCGGCGGCGACGTCGACGGGTTCCGCCACTGGGACGGTGTCTTCCACCTGATGGTGGCTGAGGGCACGCAGAACCCCAGGCTCGTCACCCTGGTGGAGAACGCGCTCAGCCTGACCAGCGTGCTCCGTCAGCGCGACGCGCCGGCCAAGTCCGACGCCAGCCGCTGCGGTGAACAGCACATCGCGATCGCCACGGCGATCCTGGAAGGACGTGGCACCGATGCCGCCGAGGCCGCTGCCGCCCACGCGCTCGACGTGCAGCACATAGTCATGCAGTCGATCGCGGCCCGCCTGGCGGCGGAAGGCGCCGACGCCGCACCCGGTCAGCGGCGACCGGTACCGCCGCCACCGCTGCCCAGGGCTGGAAGCGACCTATGAGCGCGCAGTCCGTGCAGGACCGCCCACGCCTCGAGCAGGTTGTGGAGGAGCGGCGGGTGCCGGCTCGCCGTGGTCTGCGGATCGCCCCAGCCCAACTCGTCTGGCTCGCGGTTGCCCTGATCCTGGTCGTGCTGGTCATCCTGCCCATCGGGGCCATGGTGTGGCGGGCGGTCACCGACGACGCAGGTAACCTCACCTGGGACAACTTCGCGGAGGTGCTGGCGAGCTCGCGACTGCGTCAGGCCGTTCTGAACACCATTCTGGTGGCCACCGCAACGGCCGTCGGCAGCGTACTGATCGCCACCCCGCTCGCGTTCGGGGTGGCCCGGACCAACATGCGTTTCAAGTCGCTGGTACGGGTCTCGGTGATCGTCTCGTTCATCAGCCCGCCGTTCCTGATCGCACTGTCCTACATCCTGATCGGCGGCCCCAACGCCGGGTACGTCAACGTGCTCCTACGCGCAGTGTTCGGTCTCGACCAAGAGTTCGGCCCGTTCAACATCTACTCGCTGTACGGCTTCGTGTTCCTGGCCCTTCCGGGCACGGTAGCGCTCGTCTTCTTGACGCTCGTCCCGACCTTCAGCAGCATGGACCCCGCGCTGGAGGAAGCCAGCCGGGTGACGGGGGGAACGTCCGCCCAGACGATCTGGCGGATCACCTTGCCGATGATGCGGCCCGCCATCCTGTCCGGTGCCCTGTTGTCGTTCAGCGTGGCTCTTGCGATGTTCGGCACGCCATACATCCTCGGGATCGACGTCCTGACCACCAGCATCCGACAGGCGATCCTGGTCAACTTCGACTTCGCGCTCGCCGCCACACTCTCGGTGATCATCAGCTTGCTGTCGATGGCGATGCTGTTCTGCTACCGGTACACCACGCGACTGACGAAACGCTTCGAGACGATCCGCGGCAAGGGTTACCGTCCGACGCCGATTCAAATGGGCTTCGGTCGCCACGTCCTGAGCGCGCTCGGCCTCACCTACGTTCTCCTCGCGGCGCTGCTGCCCTATGTCCTGCTGTTCATCATCTCCTTCCTCAAGTCCCCGACCCGCGGGCTCACTGCCGACAACCTGACGCTGGACAACTACCGGTTCGTGGTGGCTGCGCCGATCGTGCGGGAGGGGTTCGCCAACAGCCTCCTCCTCGCGGGCGTCACCGCCACCGTCGTCGCCATCCTCGCGATAGCCACCGCCTATATCGTGACGAAGACGCGGGTGCCCGGGCGCGGGCTCCTGGACTACATCGCCATCGCACCGATCGGCATCGCCGGCACAGCATTCGCGATCGGCATGATGGTCGCCTACCTGTTCACACCCGCCAAGGAGCTGCGGCTCTACGGAACCATTTGGATTCTGCTGCTCGCCTACGCCGGCAGGTACATCACCTACGGCGTTCGATCCGTACAGGTTTCCCTCGTCCAGGTGTCCGGCGAGCTGGAGGAGGCCGCTCGCGTCTCCGGTGCCTCGCAACTGCGGGCCCTGGCCAGCATCACGGTCCCGCTGGTGCGCCAGGGAATCGCCTACGCATGGATCCTCGTCTTCATCCAGACGTTCCCGGAGCTCAGCACTTCAATCCTGCTCCGGGCACCGGGCAGCGAGGTAGCCGCCACCGCGCTGCTCAACCTGTGGGACGGACCGAACGGCCTGCCCCGGGCCTCCGCGGTCGCAATCTTGATCTTCGCGGCGGTCATGACGTTGGTCGCGCTCGCGCAGCGCATCGGCGGTCGCCCCATCGCGTCGATGGACTCCTGAGCCAGACACGGCGGCAGACCCTCGGCGGGCGCCACCACCGGCACCCCAACCGCACCACAAGATCCCGCCCACGATCCACCGACGCAGATGCCTCTGCCGTCCCTTCGGATCCGGCCGCATCGGCTCGGTCATCGCCCACTGAGCTAACCACGGCGGGGGAGACCAGCCGCCCACTGCACGCCGCCCCCTCGATCCACATCCGTCGAAAACCCGCTCTGGGAAAGGACTGCACCATGAACCGTGAACGGAACAACCCAGGCACCCACTCAATTGCACGTCGCCGGCCGAGGATCGCAGCTGTACTCGCCATCGCCTTGACGGCGAGCACGCTCGCCGCCTGCGGCGGCTCGTCCGATGCCGGCACGCGGAAGCCGGGGGACCCGGTAACACTCACGATCTACTCGGGTATCTCCAGCGAGGGCATGAACCCGATCGTCGCAGCATTCAAGAAGCACTACGGCGAGGGCCTCACCCTGAACGTCGTGTCGCAGACAGCCGGCGAGATCGCGGCCACCCTGCAACTGGAGGCGGCTGCCGGACAGGTGCGAGCCGACGTCATCATCGGCAACCACACCACAGCCATCGAGCAGCAGGAGAAGTTCCACCTCTTCGAGACGTTCCAGCCGCCCGAGCTCGATGACCCAGCCATCGTCCGCGACGTCCGCGACCCCACCGGCGGTGGGTACGCCATCCCGGCTGCCGTGCAGGCGTACCTCATTCAGTACAACTCCAAGCTCGTCAAGCCTGACGAGGTGCCGGACAGCTGGACGGATCTGCTCGACGACCGGTGGAAGAACAAGATTGCGATCGGTGACCCGACCCAGAGCGGCGGTGCGCACGCCCCGCTGTGGTTCCTCACCGAGTACCTGAAAAACAAGGCCGGCAGCCCGCCCTATGGCTGGGACTACTACGCACGCCTGGCCGAGCTCGACGCGCTGCTGGCGTCCAGCCAGGGCCCGATCAACGACCTGGTGCTGTCCGGTGAACGCCAGATCGGAATCCAGGCGGCGAACCTCGCCTTCGAGGCCGCCCAAGACGGCGGTGTGGCATTGCCTGTCGTGCCGGCCGAGGGCGCGCCGTCGTTCGTCACCGTCGTCAGCGTCGTCAAGGACAGCAAGGCCAAGGACGTCGCCGAGGAGTTCGCCCGGTGGTCCCTGACCGCCGATGGACAGAAGGCGTTCGTTGAGGGCTACGGCGGCCAGCCGGTGCGGACGGACGTTGAGGCCCCCTACAAGCTCGACATCGCCGCGGGCCTTGTCCCGGTCGACGGCACCTGGGTCAGCAAGAACCGCGAGGCAAACCAGAACAAGTTCCGCGAGGTGATGGGCCAGTGAGACCCCTCGAGCTCGTACACGGTACTCGACCAGCTCCGGACAAGACCTCGCCAGACAGTTCTGCCCTGCCGCCCAAGCTCACGATCGAGTCCGTCTACAAGCGATTCGGGAACGTCGCGGCGGTCAAGGGGATCAGCCTGTCGCTCGCCCCCGGCCAGCTCCTTGCGCTGTTGGGACCCAGCGGATGCGGCAAGACAACGACACTTCGAATGGTGGCGGGCCTCGACACGCCGACCGAGGGCCTCATCACAATCGATGGGAACGTGGTCGCAGACGGCCGACGCAGCGTGGAACCGGAGCGACGCAAGCTGGGCATGGTGTTCCAGAGCTACGCCCTGTGGCCGCACATGACCGTCTTCGACAACGTCGCCTACGGACTGCGTCGGGCGCGCCTGGACAAGCACCTCGTCGGCCCGCGCGTGCGCGAGGTGCTGGAGCTGGTCGGGATGGTGGACTTTGCCTCCCGACCAGCAACCGACCTCAGCGGCGGACAGCAGCAGCGTGTCGCCGTCGCGCGAGCTCTGGCTACCCATCCGACGCTGCTGCTGTTCGACGAGCCGCTCAGCAACCTCGACGCGGTCCTGCGCGAGTCCATGCGGTTCGAGATCCGCGCCATGCAGCAGCGACTGGGAATCGCCGGCATCTACGTCACCCACTCGCAGGAGGAGGCGCTGGCCATCGCCGACGTCGTCGCCGTGATGCGCGACGGGGCGATCGAACAGATGGGCGAACCCGAGGAGCTGTACACCCGGCCGCGCACCCAGTTCGTCGCGCGCTTCGTCGGGCTGGCGAACATCCTGCCGTGCACCCTGGTCGAGTTGCGCGACCGGCCTGTGGTGCGGCTGGCGAACGGGCAGACCGTGGAAGTCGCCACGACTGACCGCAACCGTGAGCGGCTGCGGACCGGACCGAGGTCCGAATTGCACCTGGCGATCCGACCAGAGAACCTGGCGGTCAAGTCTGCCGACTACGCAGGCGCGGGCCTGCGCATGGTCGGTGAGATCACCGCGACGACGTACGCCGGCAACGTCATCGACTACTTCGTACGCGTCGACGGCGAATCGGAGCCGGTGCGCGTCCAGGACCGCCCACCACGGGTCGCCCAGGTCGGTGAGCGCGTCAGCATCGTCTGTGACCCGTCGGCCTGCATCCTCCTCGAGGACTGACATGGCCGGTCCCATCACCGAGGTGCGCGCAGTCCAGTACGCCAACCTGCCGATCGAGCCACCTCCGTTCCGGTCGGGCCCGACCGCTGCCTCCGGCGCCCTGGTCTCGATCACCAACGCGGACGGCATCACCGGGTGGAGCCCGATCCACCACTACGGCGAGGTCCCCCTCGCCGAGGTCGTCCGGCTGCTCAACAGCCACATCGGGGCCACCCTGATGGGTCGAGATCCACTGCTTGTCGAGGAGGCATGGGGCGAGCTGCGCACCCGATTCGCCCGTCGTGGACCCGGACTCATGTACGCGATCGGCGCCCTCGACGTCGCGCTGTGGGACCTACGCGGCAAGGTACTGCAGCAGCCGGTCTGGCGTCAGTGCGGAGGAGCCCGATCCCGGGTGGAAGCCTATGTGGCATTCGGCGCCGCCGGGCCCACCAGCACCTCGGCACCGGATCAACGGCGCTACTCGGTGGAGGAACTGGTCCAGGAGGCTCGTCACCTGGTGGCCGAAGGCCACCGTCGCCTCAAGACGCTGGTTGGCCGGACCACGCCGTGGGACGCCGCCGACGACCTCCGCCGGATCGCCGCGGTCAGGGAGGCGGTCGGGCCCGATGTGGCCCTCATCCTCGACGGCGGCGCCGGCATGGACCTCGTCGACGCAGTGCGGCTCAGCCGCCTGTGCGAACCTCTGGACATCTCCATGTTCGAAGAGCCCGTGGTGCGCAACGACCCGCGCCTGCTGCGGCAACTGAGGCAGCAGACGTCGATCCCGATCGCAGCTAACCCGGTGGGCTTCGCCCCGACCTATGCCGAGTACATCAGGACCGGGGCTGTCGACATCCTGCAACCCAACGTCATCAGTATGGGGTTCACCGAGGCCCTCCGCGTCGCCGACATGGCACACGCCAACGGTGTCAGGATCGCGAACGGGAACGGCTTCGGTCCCCACAACGCGCAACTGCAGTGCGGCTCAGCAGCAGGATCGAGCGTGGAATACCACCTGAAGCACCTGCGCGTGTACTCCGCACTCTTCCAAGATCTCTTCCTGCCCGAGAACGGCTGGCTCGAGATCCCTGACCGCCCGGGCTTTGGGCTCGACCCCGACCCGGACGTCCTGGCGGCGTACACCGTCTCCCAGGAGGAAACCGCATGACCGATGTCCTGATTCGAGGTGGGACGGTCATCGACGGCACCGGCCGCGCACCATTCCGGTCCGACGTGGTGTTGCGGGACGGCCGGGTACGACTGGTCCGGGAGGCAGCGCACGACCCAGCGGCGACCGTCGTGGACGCCTCCGGCGCCGTAGTGGCACCGGGCCTCATCGACGCGCACAGCCACGCGGACATCGCCGCCCGCTACGCCGAGGAAGCCCCCGACATCCACCACTGTCGACTACTCCAGGGCGTCACCACCGAGGTCGTCGGCAACTGCGGCTTCAGCACCTTCCCCGTACCCAACTCGGCCAGCCAGCGGGTCCTGTCCGACTCGAGCGCGCCGTTCGGCGCGAAGGGCACCACGTACGAGACCATGGCCGGGTACGCGCAGGCCATGCAGCGCCTGCCGTTGCCGTCGAACATCGCACCACTCGTCGGGCACGGGGCGCTGCGCTCGGCTGTTCTCGGCGCCGACGACCGGCCGGCCGACCAGCGGGAGCGCGATGCGATGCTCCGCGCGTTGCGCACGGCCCTGCGTCAGGGCGCATTCGGCCTGTCCACCGGATTGGCGTACACCCCGGGGTGCTGGGCTTCGCATGACGAGCTGGGCCTGCTGGCCTCGGAGGTTGCCGCGGCCGGCGCGCTCTACGTGTCGCACATCCGCAGCATCACCGACGGCGTGTTCGAGGCGGTGGACGAGGCGGTCGAGGTCGCCGCCCAGGCGTCCGTGGCGCTGCACATCTCTCACCTCAAGCTGGCGGGAGAGGCGAACTGGGGGCGCAGCGCGGAGGTGCTGGCAAAGCTCGACCAGGCTCGGGACGGCGGCCTGTCGGTGACCACCGACGTGTACCCGTACACCGCCGGGAGCACCAGACTCCTGGCCCTCCTGCCGCCGCCACTGTTCACCTCCGGTGTGCCAGCGGCGCTGCAGGCTCTTCGTGACCCGGCGGTGCGGCGCCAGGTCGAGGCGCAGCTCGCGGCAGGCGTCCCCGGATGGCAGAACCTCGGTACGACGACCGGCTGGCATAACGTACGGATCGCGTCGGCGACCGGAACCCCGCAACACCACGGTCGGAGCATCACTGACGTGGCCGCCCGGTTGGGCCTCACATCGCCTGTGGACGCGATCGCGGAGTTGCTCCACCACAACGACGGCCAGGTGGTCGTCGTCCTGCACAACATGAGCGAGCAGGACCTCACGACGTTCATGCGGTGGCCACACACCAGCATCGGCTCCGACGGGATTCCGCTGCCGGGACTCCCGCACCCCCGCGTCGCCGGCACATTTCCGCGCGTCCTCGGTCGGTACGCGGGTAGCGGGCCGGGACTGGACCTTCCCGAAATGGTGCGGCGGATGACCCTCGCCACGGCCAAGCGCATCGGGATTCCGGGCCGGGGTCAGCTATCCGATGGCATGGTGGCCGACGTCGTGGTCTTCGACCCGGACACCGTGCACGACAACGCCACCTACGAGGACCCACTGCTCCCGCCCACTGGTATCAGGCACGTCTTCGTGGCGGGTGCCGCCGCTGTCGAGGACGGCGTCGTAGTCAATGACCGCCGAGGGCGCGTACTGCGCCGGAACGAGGTGCACGATCGTGCCAGTTGACGACTCCAGACCTACCAGCACTCGGCGGGTCTACGCCATCGCGCCCACCCAGTTCAAGCAGGACGGGACCGTCGATGCAGGAGCCATGCTGCAAAATCTGCTGGCACTCTCCGAACACGGCATCGTCGACGTGCTCCTGACCGGGGCGTACGGCGAGTTCCAGAGTCTGACGGACCAAGAACGCCAGCGCATCGTCGACATCGTCGCCGCGCAGGCGCCCGGTCGGGTGATGGCCTGCGCAGCAAAGCCGTCCACGACGGCGACGGTCGAGCTGGCGAACCGCCTCGCGGATGCGGGCGCCGACGAGATCATGGTGAGCCCGCCGTTGCTTGCGGAGCTCAGCAACGATGACATCCTGCGGCACTTCGAGGTCCTGGCCACGAGGGTCAACGCCCCAATGGTGATCTACAACAACCCTGTCTTCGGCACCGACCTACAAGCCGACCAGCTGTCCGCCATTGCCGCCAACAGCGGGTTCTCCGCGATCAAGCAGGGCACCAAAGCCGAGTGCGGGATCAGCGCCACCATCGATGCAGTCGGACGACACGTGCGAGTGCTGGGGGCCTCAGACCTCGTCTCGGTGCAGGCACTGGCGGACGGCGCGGACGGCTTCACCTCCACCAATTCGTGGGTGTTCCCGCGCGCGTTCGGGCTGATCGCGCAGCACGCCGGAACCGCGCAGCATGCGCTGGCCGAGCAGGTCCGCTACGCACTCGAGCCCTACGCGGCAGCGGTCCGCGAGCTTGGCCAGCCCCGCGCAGTGAAGGCCGCCATGCAACTGCGCGGCTACGCGGGAACGCCAGTGGTGCGACTTCCCTACGTCGAGCTCGATGCTCGCCAGCAGCAGGTGCTGCAGGATGCGCTGAGGTCCGCGGACGAGCGTTTCGACGCGCTCGATGCCCGCGAGGCGCTCGTCTCGTGACGGACGCCCTCCCCGTGGTGCCCGACGAGCACCACGAACACCCAACGTCCGCCGCCACCCGAACGGCGATGCGCGTAGCGGTCCTCGGCGGTGATCGACGCGAAGCCCGGGTCGCGGTCCGTCTCAGTAAGAACGGGCACACCGTGAACCACTTCGGGACCGACCTGGTGTCTGCCCAAGACGTGCGGGTCACGGAATCGGCGGAAGAGGCCGTGGCCGGCGCGCGGTGGATCGTCTGCCCCGCACCGGGCCTCGGCCCCGACGACAGCGTCTTCGCACCGTACGCCACGACGCCAATCGTCCTCGACCAACGGCTGCTATCGCACTCGGATGTCCATGCCGGCGGGATCATCCTGGGCAGGGCCAGCCCGAGCCTGCGAACCTGGGCCGCAAAGTCCGGATGCCGCCTCTTCGAGACCAAGGACGACCCCCGGCTCGCGGAGATCGTTGCCGATGCGGTGGCCGAGGAACTAGTCGCCCAAATGGTGCGGCTGACCGACCGCCTGCTTCGCGAGGTGCCGGTCGCACTCTTGGGCTTCGGAGCAACAGGCCGGGCGATCGCCAAGCTCCTCGTCTCGATCGGCGAGCCGGTCTGGGTGGCCGCACGTCGTCCCGAGGTCCTCCGCGAGGCGCTGGCGCTCGGCGCGCAACAGGCCGTGCCGTACGACCGGCGAGCGGAGCTCTTCAAGGACGCCGGCCTGATCGTCAACACGGCTCCCGACCGCCGAGCCATCTCCCCGGACGCCTTCGCTGCCGTGGGTTCCACGGCTGTCATCGACATCAGCTCCCCACCGGGCGGAATCGACCACGACGCCGCCTCGGCCGCCGGACTCACCGTCATCTGGGCCAGAGGGCTGGGTGGCAAGCGAGCCCCGGTCACGGTTGGCGACGCGCAGTTCGAGTTCGCTCGGCGGATCATCGAGGAGGAGCCGTGAACTCCAGATCCGCCCGAACGCGCCGTGGAACGAACCCCGCTGCCCTGACCGAGTTGCGGCGAGCGGTCTCCGACGGCAGTCTGCGCACCACGCCCGTCGAATTGGCAGCGGCCGCACACGACGCCTCGCACTACCTGCTGCAACCGACCGCCCTGCTGGTGGCCAAGGACGCGCATGACGTCGCATCGGCGCTCGCGGTGGCACGTCGCCACGGTCTACCCGTGACGTTCCGCTCCGGCGGGACCAGCCTGTCAGGCCAATCCGTGACGTCAGGGCTCCTTGTCGACACTCAGCGCCACTTCACTGACGTCGAGGTCCTGGACGCGGGGGCGCGCGTGCGCTGCCAGCCGGGCGCCACGGTGCGAACGGTCAATGCCCGCCTGTTTCCTTACGGCAGACGACTCGGCCCCGACCCGGCCAGCGAGATCGCCTGCACGGTGGGTGGTGTCGTCGCGAACAATTCGAGCGGAATGACAAGCGGCACGGAGGAGACCGCGTATCGGACGATCGAGTCAGCCGTCATCGTCCTCCCCAGCGGCACCGTACTCGACACCGCCTCCCCGCACGCCGAGGCGAAACTACGCGCCGACGAACCCGAACTCCACGACGGACTCCTTCGGCTACGAGAGCGCCTGACGAACGACCCATCCCTGTGTGACGAGGTCCGGCGCCAGTTCGCCCTCAAGAACACAATGGGATACGGGCTCAACGCGCTCGTCGACCACACCGACCCCGTTGACATCCTCACCCACCTCGTGGTCGGTAGCGAAGGAACGCTGGGATTCCTGGCGCAGGTCACGCTCCGGACCCTGCCCAGGCTGGATCACGCTGCCACCACGCTGCTCGTGTTCGAGTCGCTCCCGCAGGCGACAGATGCCCTGCCAACGCTGATTGCGACGAGGGCGCGGGCGATCGAACTGCTGGACGCAAACTCCTTGCGGGTCGCGCAGCAGACTGGGGGAGAGGCACTCCCAGCCCTCGGGCTGACCGTTGACGAGCACACGGCCCTCCTCGTCGAATACCAGGCCGCAACCGAAGCCGAACTCGACGACGTCGTCCACGCAGCACACGACACCCTCGCCACGGTTCACTCGCACACCGCGATCGAGCTCACCCGCGATCCCCGAGTCCGCAGTGAGATCTGGCGAATTCGCAAAGGGCTCTACGCCGCGCTCGCCGGGTCCCGGCCGGTCGGATCAACAGCCCTACTCGAAGACGTAGTCGTGCCGCCACCGGCTCTGACGGGCGCCGTCCGCAGCCTCACGGAGCTCCTCGCCGAACACGGCTATCAGGACGCGGCCATCTTCGGGCACGCCAAGGACGGCAATCTCCACTTCATGATCAGTCCAGCGCTGCAGGACCCTGCCGAGGTCTGTCGATACGAGGCATTCACCGAAGACCTGGTCGACCTGGTGCTTGGCCTCGGTGGCTCCCTGAAGGCCGAGCACGGCACGGGACGGATCATGGCTCCCTTCGTACGAAGGCAGTACGGCGACCAGCTGCACCAAATCATGGTCGAGATCAAAGCCTTGTTCGACTCCACGATGATCCTGAACCCAGGCGTGCTCATCAGTGATGACCCGTCGGCACACCTGAAGAACCTCAAGGTAATACCCGTCCTGGGCGGCGAGATGGATCGCTGCGTCGAATGCGGTTTCTGCGAGCCAGGCTGCCCGTCACGCAACACCACCACGACGCCACGACAGCGCATCGCCCTGCTTCGTGAGATGGCTGCCGCAGACGACGAGGCACGCAAGGACCTCCGACGCGGCTACGACTACGCGGCAGTGGACACCTGCGCCGCAGACTCACTGTGCGCACTGTCGTGCCCGGTCGGCATTGACACGGGCAAGGTCATGAAAGCCCAGCGCACGGCACGACACGGCCGCTTCCAGGCGGCCGCAGCGGTACTAGCAGCGAAGAACTGGCGTGCTGTCATCGCCACCCTGCGCGCGGGCCTGCGTACGGCCTCCCTCGCTCCGGACAGCTTCTTCGTGAACATCGGTGCTGCACTCGGGGCACGGCTGGGGGCACGCATCGCCAGCCTCGGCGGGCTCCCGTCCGCCGGTCGGGCCCGCCCGAGACCACAGACACCCTCGGGATCCGCGGGAGTGTTCTTCCCGGCGTGCATCGGCTCGTTGTTCGGAGCGGCAGGAGGTACCAACGCAGGTCTCGGGGTCACCGAGGCGTTCCTGCAGCTCTGCCGCAGAGCAGCCATCCCAGTGAGCGTGCCGGACGGGGTCGATGGGCTCTGCTGCGCAACCCCCTGGACGTCGAAGGGATACACCGACGGGGCTCGTGAAATGGCGCGCCGCACACTCGACGCGCTCTGGACGGCCTCGCGGCGGGGCACGTTGCCGATCGTGTGCGATGCCAGCTCGTGCAGCCTCGGTCTCGACGAATTGTCCGGGCTCCTTGACGACGCCCGGCGCCGCCAGCTGACCAAGCTGGACATCGTGGATGCGGTGACCTTTGTGCGGCGGTCGGTGCTGCCGAGGCTCCGCGTGACGGAGCGGATACCCTCCCTGGCCCTGCATCCGACGTGCGCAACGACGCACCTCGGCATCGAAGACGATCTGCGAGCCATTGCATCGGCCGTCGCAGAGGAGGTCTTCACACCCACCACTTGGGGGTGCTGCGGCTTCGCCGGCGACCGAGGTCTGGCCTTTCCCGAGCTCACCCGGGGCGCGACGGAACGCCAGGTGCGTGAACTCTCGGGGCGGGACTTCCACAGTTACGCATCGTCCAACCGGACATGCGAGCTGGGCATGTCGCTGGCGAGCGGAAAGCAGTACCAGCACGTGCTGGAACTCCTCGAAATCGCAACCCGCGCTCAGCGCGTCAACGGCCAGGTCGGTGTACAGGTGAATGGCGATCGCCCGGTTGGCCAGGTACCGGGCGTGCAGGTCCAGGACGGTGGCCAGATAGAGGAGGCCACGGCCAAAGACCGGTAGGTGATGCCGCCGACATAGCGCGTGCGCCCAGCGGCCCGGCTGCCGGGCCATGCGCCCACCCGGAAGTGTCTGCGCTGGCTGTTAGCGTGCGACGCGGATGGTACCGCCCGCTGTGCTCGCCGACCGGCCGCACAGCGGCCGGCGGCTGTTCGACATCGTGGCGGTCCGCGTGGGGCTTCTCCACGGACTATGGGTGATCTGACCGGCAAGGGGCGTGGACCGGGTGGATGGCAGCGAGAAGAACGCATTGTTGATGTTCCTGGAGGCGCAACGTGCCAGCGTACTGGCGATCATCGACGGCCTCGACGCCGAAGCCCTGACAACCGCGGTGCTGCCTTCCGGATGGACGCCGCTCGGTCTCATCGAGCACCTCGGCTACGCCGAGCGGCACTGGTTCCAGGAAGTCGCCACCGGCTCCGCCGAACCGATGACCTGGCCCGACGACGACCACACGCCACTCACCACCCCGCGCCCACCAGCGGTGGTCATCGCGTTCTACCGCGACCAATGCGAGCGATCCAACGCCGTCCTCGCCTCCACCCCACTGTCGGCGCCCCCGCGAGGACGTCACCCCGGTCCACTCGGGGACGAGATCACCGACCTGCGTCGGATCGTCCTGCACGTGATCGAGGAAACCGCGCGCCATGCCGGTCACCTCGACGTCGCACGCGAGTTGCTCGACGGAAAGACGGGACTCGGGCAGCGCTAACTCCCCTCGACCGTCGACGTTCCAGCCCTGGCACCACCCTCCACTCGACAGGATCCCGTCATGCACCCACGGTCCGAGCTTGAGTGACCTTCACGTCACGGCCGCCAGGGTTGCGCGCGCCTGCGGGAGTGTGGATCTACCGGTACCCGACAGTGCAGAACAGCAGCCCGACCACGATGCTCGCGGCACCGGGCCCGACCGGCGGCGCCGTCATGCCGACCAGACCGGCCGACAGCGAGAAGGGTACGAAGTGCAGCCGCCACATCCGCGCCCAGGCAACCGCCGGATCCCGGGTCCCGACTGCGGGTTGGAGCCGGTTTGACACTCATCGGTCCTTGAGGGCCATCAGGTCGCGGACCTCGGCGAACGCGGCGACGGCGCGCTTGAGCTGCTCCGACGTGTGGGTGGTGGAGAAGCTTGCCCGCAGGCGGGGCGAAGCCGCCGGAGGGATCACAGCGTTGACATAGACGCCGCGGTCCAGCAGGCCGCGCCACGCAAGCAGGGTCTGCTGCACGCCGTCGAGCCGTACCGACACGATCGGCGTTTCACTCGGAAACGGGTCGTAACCCAGGGCGCTGAGCTCACGCCGCACATACGAGGCGTTCTCTACCGCCTGGTGGCACAGCCAGGGCTCCGACCGCAGGATGCGCAGGGCGGTGTACGCGGCGGCCAGGTTGGCCGGCGGCGCGGACGCGCTGAAGATGAGACTGCGCGCGTGGTGGCGCAGGTACTCGATGACATCCTCCGGACCGAGCACCGCGCCGCCGATCGACGCCAGCGACTTGCTGAAGGTGACCGTGACGAGGTCGACCTGATCGGTGACGCCGAAGTGTGCGCTGGTACCCCGGCCCTCGGCCAGCACACCGATGCCGTGCGCGTCATCGACGAGCAGACGGGCGCCGTACTGCCGGCACAGGCGCACCACCTCGGGCAGCGGGCACAGGTCGCCCGCCATCGAGTAGACCCCGTCCACTACGACCAGCCGTCCGGCGTCCGAGGGGGTGGACGCCAACCGCCGTTCCAGGTCGTCCATGTCGTTGTGGGCGAACCGGCGGGTTCTGGCCCGGCTCATGCCGCAACCGTCGTAGACCGAGGCGTGCGCCTCGCGGTCGAGGATGACCACGTCGTGATGCGACAACAGGGCCGCGATCACGCCGACGTTCGCCTGGTAACCGGTCGGAAACACCAGTGCGGCCGGCATGCCGAGGAAATCGGCCAGCTCGTGCTCCAGTTCCTCGTGCAGCGGCGTATTGCCGTTGAGGAGCCGCGATCCCGTGCGCGACGATCCGTACTCCTCGATCGCCGCCTGCGCCGCCGCTTTCACCCGGGGGTCGGAGGTCAGTCCGAGGTAGTTGTTCGAGCCGCACATTAAAATTTCGCCGTCCACGGTCTTCGCGACGGTCGCGTCCTGACCCCCGAAGGGGGTGAAGTACGGGTACAGCCCGTCCGTTCGAGCCTCCCGACTCTCGGTGTATGACCGGCAGCGACCGAAGATGTCCACTGTCACCACGGTTCGCACAACCCCTCTCATCTGGTGCCCCGTGTGCACCAGGCCGATTAGCGGGCCCGCTGCTCCAGTTGTCGCAAATCGCTTCAAGGGCGGAACACTGGCGACCGAGATCGGCCAGCACTCAGCCGCTGTGCGGATGGCGGTGGCTGGTCATCTCTCCCATCCGCGCAGGCCCGTCCCACCATCAGGCAGGGGAGTCGCTCTCCCAACACCTGGTCACTCAAGATCGCCGAGGCGCCACCGACGTCCGTGGGCAGAAGACCTAGTGTCATGAGTCATTAATTCGGCCACAGTAGGTGGCGACGCTGTTGAGAATGTCGTCGGCGGTCCTGGTCCAGACAAAGGGCTTCGGGTCGGCGTTCCATGCGTCGATCCAGGCGCGGACGTCGGCTTCGAGCTCGGCGAGGCTCCGGTGGCTGGATCGGCGCAGTTTCCGGTTGGTCAGTTCGGCGAACCACCGCTCGACGAGGTTCAGCCAGGACGCCGAGGTCGGGGTGAAATGCAGGTGGAAGCGGGGATGCGCGGCCAGCCATCGCTGCACGGCCGGGGTCTTGTGGGTGGCGTAGTTGTCCAGGACCAGGTGTAGGTCCAACTCGGCGGGGGTGTTCGCGTCGATGGCCTTGAGGAAGCGCAGGAACTCCTGGTGACGGTGCTTGCGGTGGACCTGCCCGATGACCGTGCCAGTGGCGACGTCGAACGCGGCGAACAGACTCGCCACACCATGACGAACGTAGTCGTGGGTCTGTCGGGCCGGGACCGTGGGCATCATCGGCAGCATCGGCCGGGTCCGCTCCAGGGCCTGCATCTGCGACTTCTCGTCCACGCACAGCACCATCGCCTTCACCGGCGGATCCAGGTATAGGCCGACCACGTCACGGACCTTCTCCACGAACAGCGGATCCGCCGACAGCTTCCAGGTGTCCACCAGGTGCGGCTTGAGGCCGAACGCCCGCCAGATCCGCGACACCGCGGTCTGCGACAGCCCGGTGGCCTTGGCCATCGACCGTGTCGACCAGTGACTGTCCTGATTGGCCGGCTGCTGCTCCAGCGTACGAACAATGACCTCCTCGACCTGGTCGTCGCTGATCCGGCGAGGCGCCCCAGGCCGCGGCTCGTCGACCAGGCCCTCCAACCGGCGCGCCAGGAACCGGCTACGCCACTTGCCCACCATGTCCCGCGACACACCAAGCCGCTGCGCGACATCGGTATTGACCAGCCCATCGGCGGACAACAGGACGATCTTCGACCGCAACGCCAACGCCTGTGACGACTTACCCCGCCGCGCCCACCGGGTCAGACACGCACGCTCATCATCAGTCAGCTCGACAAGACCACGAGGACGACCAGCCACCCCCACAGCCTACTATCTGCAGCCGAATTAACGACTCACGACACTAGTACGGCAGCCGCCGCTCGGATCATGGCGGAAGTTCGACCCTGAGCCGTCGTCTGTAGGGGGCCTGGCGGCCTCGGCCTTAGTTATTGACTCGTTGCGTTGTCGACACGGCCAGTCGAGTGATCGGTGGTCAGGCCTGATGGACTGGCAGGTGTCGTCGCAACCTGGTGGAACAGGTCACCTGCCGCTCGGCCACTGTCGCTCGGCCTGACGTTCAGGACGCGTCGTCCCGAACCACCTCGGGCGGGTTCTGACCTTGGGTCGCGCGGTCTCGTGCGTCATAGACGTATTCCGCCTCCGTGTTTCAGCTGGTGCTCATCGGCGGTCGAGCTGGGTGAAGATCTCGTCGATGTAGCCGTCGTATGCGGCGGCCACGTCGTCGAGATCGAGTGCTGCGGGCAGGTCGTCGGCGCGTTGCCGCCGGAGCAGGTAGGCCACTGTCGCTTCGATGATGCGGTTCTCGTCGGCTTCGACGACGGCGATGTGGGCCACGACGTCAGGGCTGGCGTGGATGCTGAACTCGACCGTGTCTTCGCCTTCACGGGTGCGGATCAGGTAATTGTGGTCACCGAGTGCTTCGACCTGCGGTTGGCCGGCCATCACAACACCTGCCCGCTGCCCGGGTCGCGAACTGTGCTTGCGTGACGGGATCCCGCGCCACGGAGGGCCGCGCCGAGAGACCGCTGCCGCCCAGTCGGGGCATCTGGTTCGTGCATCCCGCACGCGCGGAGGCCGACGTCGCTGCCCATGGTGTTCCTAGTCATGCGTCTCCGATCCGATGCTGCTAGCCCGCTCAGCCCGACAGCAGCCAGGCGCTCAGGACGATCAGGGCGATCACCTTGACCACCTCCAAGGTGATGTAGACGTGGTGGCTTGATGACGGTGGTACGTCCTCGCCTGCCAGGACCCGGTCCGAGCGTCGGTTCAGCCGCGGTCGTACGAGTCCTAGCTGGACAGCGAGAAGCGCAATCGTGACGGTCGCTGCGACCGCCACCGGCACAGACTGCGGGTCGACGATCAGGGCCACCGCGATCACGATGGCCCACCCGATCTCGGCCAGATTCAGCGCCCGGAACACGATCCGGCCGATCGCCAGCCCGACGCGCAGGTCGAGTCCGGGTGCGCGGAACTTCAGCGGTGCCTCCAGGAACGAGATCGCCAGCACCATGCCCAGCCACAGCAGCGCCGCCGCCGTCGCGATCCGTACCGCCAGCTCGTTCATGGCCGGGTCCTGGTCGAGGCCAGATGCGCGACGCACAGATCTGGTTCGACGAACGAGTCGAGCCGGTCCACCGTGACAGGACCGTTGAGAGCTGCCAGCGCGCCCTGCATGAGACCCAGATGCAGCGAGCAGATCACGTCAGCGTGGTCGTCGACCAGATCCAGGAACGGGCAGTGCCGCAGCCGGATCTGTTTCGTGCGTGCGCCGCTGTGGGGCTCCGGTTCGAAACCGAGATCGGCGAGCATCCCGACAGCCCGGGTCAGAGCCTCGGTCTTGGTCGATGCGCCAGAGCGTTGGGGCGAGTCGATCAGCGACGATCCCCAGGTTCGGCCCAGTTCGGCGACCGTCCTGGCAGGGTCGGGTGTGCTGGCCGCGACGTGACTGGTCAGGATCGTAGCCAGCAGCCGATAGTTCGATGGGCCGTTGCGGTCCATCCCCCGATGCGCCCGGTAGACGATGGGGGGCCGTCCCGGTCCGGTGATCTCGCCAAGCAAGCGCTCGACGCGTCCCGCGTCGGTGAGCGCGTCGAGATGGAAGCGGACGGTATTGGGATGCACACCGAGCCGGTCGGCGATGGTGGTGATGGTCAGCGGGGCCGCGGATGCCCGGAGCATTGCCAGGATCAGCCCCCGCCGTCCTGAGATCTCCGGGTCGGCGGGCGTCGCCGTCGTGGGCTGCCTCATGCGCTGCGGGCCGGTAGGTCGGCCGCCACCGCCGTGCCGGTGTTCGACGAACCGGGTGGCTTTGGCTGGCCGGGCAGCGTCTCGGCGACGACGTGCGCAGTGTCGGCGGCGTGGTCGCGCCGCGTCCGGCGCAGGTCGTCGTAGTAGATCGTCTCGACCCGGCACTCCTCGACGCCGGTCTGGTCCTTGACGTCCACCTGCGGGAGGCCGATCACGGAGGTCATGTTCGGAGTTTACACAATAAACACTTGTAGGAATAGGATCGGGTATGCCCGAGCACCGGCTCGGACGAAGGGACAGCGCCACCATGACCAACGCCCACCCGGGTCACGGAACCCGACCCGATAGCAGCCAGGACGGATCCGGCGGCCCGCGTCTGGGACATGTGGTGGTCGGCTTCGACGGCTCGCCGGCCAGCTATGACGCCCTGGCCTTCGCCGTAGGCTGGGCCCGCCGCGTGACCGCTCAACTCGACGTCGTCCACGTCAGCGACCTGTCCTGGCAGTGGGTGGCAGACGCGTGCGGCGCGGTGTCGTCCGTGCCCGCCGTGCCGGCCTCGCCCCCCGACCTGTCCGCTGAGGTTGCTGCGGCCATGGCCGGTTTCGGGCTGCCCTGGGACTACATAGCCGCCAGCGGCGGCGTCGCAGACCAACTGGAATGCCACGCCAAGCGGCTCAGCGCCGACGCCATCATCATCGGCCGATCACGCAGACGCACCCACGTGTTGCGGTCCTCAATCTCCTACCGGCTCCTCAGCCTTGCCGACAGAATCGTCATCGTCGTCCCCTAAAACCGTGTGAGCGCGAGCCAGTCGAACAGCCCGACCACGGCCACCTACGTGGACGGCTGTCAGGTCGGTGCGGAATGGAATGCGTCCACAACCGGGCGCCGAGTGGCGGCCATCGCGGGAATGGCGGTGAGCGCGGCGATGGCGAGCAGGACTCCGAGTGCGGTGGCGAACAGCCAGGAACCGGGTGGGTACGGGACCTCGTCGGTGCTCAGGGCCGAAACAAGCCCGATGCCGGCCGGGATCCCCACGGCGACGCCGGGTATGGCGGGAAGCAGCTGCGCTGCCGCCAGACCCACGCCGGCCTGCACAGGCGTGGCACCGAGCGCCCGCGCGACGGCCAGCGGCTGCCGGGCGTCGAGAACCGCGGTCCAGGTGCTCACGACGGCATTGATGAGCGCAAGGAAGCACAGCACCACGGTGAGCAGGAGCATGGCCTGCTCACCCCGTTCCCACCGGGGATTGGCGAGTTGCGTGTAGCCGAGGTCGAAGTGCACGACACGGCCGTTTTCCATGAGTATGGTGACAAGCGTGGTCGTGGTGATCAGGGTGTTCACCATGACGAGTCGGGCGCGGCGCGGCCGGCGCGCGTTGATGCGTACTCCAATCAGCAGGGCCGTGGGCAGCCGGCGCGACAGCCAGATACGCCACCGCCGGCGCCGCGGCGGCGTTGCGGCGTCGGCCAGTGCGCCAACGGTGCTGGTGGCGGCGGCGCGCACCACCGGTATCAGCGTCGCCGCCACCGCGATCGTGAGGGCGAGTGCCGTGGCGGCGATCACTACGCGCAGCGCGGGGGGCTGGCCGTTGACGGAGCCGATGAGCCCGGCGCTGGGGCGGATCAGCACGGGTGCGGCGAACCAGCCCGCGGCCAGGCCCGTGGCGGCGGCGGTGAGCCCGATGACGAGGTATTCGGCGAGGTGAACGGCGGCGATCATGGCTGGTCCGGCGCCGACGGCCTTCAGTAGCCCCACCCGGCGGCGCTGGCCGATGATCCGGCCCGCGACGATGCCGGCGACGCCGGCCAGCGCAAGGCCGGTGAGCAGCCAGCTGCCGACGAGCAGCACGGTCCGCGCGTCGCTGTACAGCCGGCCGTTGAGGTAGCTGATCTCCTGCCAGGTGGTGAGTTGCTCGCTGACCGTGTACGCGGTGCTGGCCGCCGGGTCGGCGAGTTTGAGGTTCAGGGTGTAGGACAGCGGCTCGTCGCCGGCGAGCGTGGCGATGTCGCTGTGGTGGACCCAGACCAGGCCGCCGCGCTCGACCAAGATGCTGCCGGGGTAGTGCCACCCGGCGTACGGATAGGTCGCTCTCGCGGCGGTGACCGCGGTTCCGATCACGCGCAGCGGATGGCCGTCGACGGTGACCGTGTCGCCGGTGCGGATGCCCAGGGCGTCGGCGAAGGCACGCTCGACGACCACGCCGCCGGGGCGTACCCAGGTGCCGTCGGTCACGGCGGGCCGGTTGGTCGATACGGGTGTGGTGTCCCGGCCCTCGACGACGGCGTGCGCGGACTTGCCGTGGGCCGTCATCGTCAGGTAGGCGATCGGGAAGGGGCCGCTGTGATCGGTGACGCCGGCCGCGGTGGTCAGCGGTGCGAGTTCGTCCAACGCGGCCTGGCCGGTGGTCCGGGGTGTCACGATCACGTCCGGGCCGGCGGTGGCGGTCCGGGTCTGCTGGTACGGCCGGTCGGCGACCTCGTTGAGCGTGAGGCCGAGGGTCAGTGTCGCGGTGGCGGCGGCGATGGCGAGCAGGAGCAGGACGGTCTCGGTGCGCCGCCGGCGCAGGTCCCGCACCAGCAACCGGCAGACGAGCAACAGACGTCCAGCCACGTCAGCGCCAGCCACCGTAGACCGTGCCGCCGGTGGTGCCGGCGAGCCGGGAGTCGTCGGCGAACGACCCGTCACGCATGGAGATCACCCGGTCGGCGACCGCGGCGATGCGCGCGTCGTGGGTGACCACCACCAGGGTCTGCCCCGCCGTACGCAGCTCCTCGAACAACCGCAGCACCTCCAGGGTGGCGGCGCTGTCCAGGTTTCCGGTGGGCTCATCGGCCAGCACGACCAGCGGTTCGTTGCTCAACGCGCGGGCGATCGCGACCCGCTGGCGCTGGCCGCCGGACAATGCCGACGGCAGGTGCTTGGCGCGATCGGCGAGCCCCACCCGGTCCAGCAGAGTCATGGCGCGCTGCCGAGCCCGGCGCGGCGACTGTCCGGCCAGCAACGCGGCCAGCTCGACGTTCTCCACCGCGGTCAGCTCGTCCATGAGGTGGAACGACTGGAAGACGAAGCCGATGTGATGCCGCCGCAGCCGGGCCAGGCCGCGCTCGCTCATCCCGTCGATCCGGTGCTCGGCCAGCCGGATCTCGCCGTTGGTCGGGCGTTGCAGGCCGCCCAGCAGGTGCAACAGGGTCGACTTGCCGCAGCCGCTGGGTCCCATGATCGCCAACGTTTGTCCGGCCGGCACGTCCAGGTCGACCTCGTCGACCGCACGGACCAGCGCGTGCTCGCCGCCGTACAGCATGCTCAGCCCACGCGCCTGCAACAGCGTCGATCCGGTCACGCCCCCGCCTTCCCTCCGGACCGATCAAGCCCGGTCCACATGCGCTCACACGCCTCCAGCCACTCCAGGTCGGCCCGCAGCCGCAGCACGACACCCTCCAGCAGCAGCCCGGCAACCGGATCCACCGACCGGTCCAACGCGGCCCGCTGGGCGTCGCGCAGCCGGCGCAGCACCTCGCGCCGCTGCGCGTCGACCAGGGCCACCGGATCGGCCAGCCGGGCGGCCGCGGCAGCCACCAGCTTGAGGTGGAACTCGGCGAGGTCCGGCTTGGGCCAGTTCACCTCGGCCAGCCAGCCCGCGACCCGCTGCTGCCCGGCCGGGGTCAGCGCGTACACCCGCCGGTCCGGCCGGTCCGGCAGGCCCTCGGCGCGCTCCGAGGTCACCAGCCCGGCCTTCGCGAGCCGGGTCAGCGTCACGTAGATCTGCCCGGCGTTCATCGCCTCGCCCAGCGGACCGAGCGCGGCACGCATCCGGCCGCGCAGCTCGTATCCGTGCGCCGGCTCCTTGGCCAGCATGGCCAGCACCACGTCCTGCACCCAGGCAACCCTTCGGATAGATCGCTAATAGATAACCGCTAGCTATAGCGCTGTCAAATCCGGCGGGGTGTGCGGAGGCAGCCGCTACCAACCCGACTCGGTGTCCTGCGGGCAGGGGCCAGGGTGCTCCAACCGAACAGCCCTCCGCCTGCTCCTGAGGGCCACGCTGAATCCGCTGGCCGCCTCGCGGCCGGTTGAAGGTCCGGATGTGCCTCCGCCATCTGCACGTGCTGTGCACATACAGCTGCACCTCGCCGTGCACGTTGGCCCATACGCCAACATCGCCCGTGGCGAGACCGTGCCAGGCCCAGGCAACCAGCTTCTCGGACCTGCCGACGACCATCCTGGCCGCACCCTGATCGGCGGCTCCCGTTGTTCTCCAGCCCGTCGGGGCAGCCTGATCAGGCTCCCGGGCCATCGAGCCTCAGAACGACGCCACGGCTAATACCGGGATGTCGGCCAAGTCGCCGGGGCGCCCTGCGCGCCTACGAGAGGCTCGTCATGCGCCGACGTGCGGGCCGGCCGCCACTCCCGTTGGGCAGTGCCTCTTCGCCGTGACCCCCCTGCTACCGGGATGCGGGCCAGTGCTCCGGCCTTCAGGCCGGGGGTGAGGGCCCGCATCCGGGTAGCAGGCGAACTGTGCCTGGACGGGTTGCGGAAGTTCCCCTGTCCCACCCTCGCCATCGTGGATCTGCACCCGGTAGTGTGCCGTGCCTCGTGCGCCGTCACCTGTGCGCTGTGCTGGGCGTGCGATGTGTGCGGGGGAGTCGAACCCCTGCGCCTGCCCGCGGCGCGCCAGGAGGGAGCCGGATTGCCCGCCGGCTCTCGGGTTCGTGCACGCCTCCACGTCGGCTACCTGCTCCGCGCCCCTTTCTCAGTCCAGCAGGTCGACCTCCCAGTTGGTCCGCTGGATCAGCGTGTCGACCTCGCGAAGCTGCCGGGCGAGATCGTCGGCCTGGTGACGCAAGTCCGCCACCGGCAGCGCCGGGACCATCTTCAGCTCCGAACGCAACTGCCGGAACCCGCGCTGACCTTCCCCGGCCGCGGCGTCCGCGGCGGACGTGACCACGCTGTGCCGCATGCGCAGCACGTCACGGCGCGCCAGCGCGTCCGTGAGGGTGCCACCCTCCACCACGCTGGCGGCGTTGGTGCGATTGATTCGCCGGATCAGCGTCTCCAGCTCATCGAGAACCTCGCCTGCCTCAGCAAGCAGGGCCGCGGCGTCCTCGGCGGGCGACTCACCCTCCTGGTACCGGGCGCTGGCGGCGATGCGGGCACGCAGTTGTTCGGCGCGGCGCGCCGCATCCGCGCGCAGCGCGAGAGCCTCAGCAAGCTTCATGGCCACAATTATGGCCAGCGAAGATCACTGGCCGCGATCCATTTCCGGGACCTCCGATATGGTCGTCACGACTGGCCGGCTCCTCGCCGTGTAACCGTCATGCTTTCCCGCCTCAGCGGGCCGAGGCGCGTCCCCAAACCGATGCCAGTGCCTGGCAGATCTCGCCGACCGTGGCGTAGCTGCGGATCGCGGCGAGGATCGGGGGTACGGTGTTAGCGCCCCGGCGTGCTGCCGCGGCTACCTCCTCGAGGCTGTCGGCCACGGTGCTGTGGGCACGGTCGCGTCGCACCTTGGCCAGCCGTTCGCGCTGTGCGGCCTCGACGTCGCCGTCAGGGCCGCCGCCGAAGTCGCCCAGTTCGGGCGGCTCGTTGGTGGCGAAGCGGTTCACTCCGACGACCGTGCGCTGTCCCTGCTCGATTAGCATCTGCTGGCGGTACGCCTCGTCGTCGAGCGTGCTCCGCAGCCAGCCCGACTCCAGCGCGGCCAGCGCCCCACCCTTGTCCCGGATACCTTCGAGTTCCTCTGCCACGGCCTGTTCGAGGCGGTCGGTCATGGCTTCGACCACGTACGAGCCGCCGAGCGGGTCGGCCGTGCGTGTAACTCCCGTCTCGTGGGCGAGTATTTGCTGGGTCCGCAGCGCGACGCGGACGGCCTGTTCCCCGGGGAGCTGAAGCGCCTCGTCGTACGAGGACGTGGCGAGCGTCTGCACCCCGCCGAGAATGGCCGCGAGTGCCTGGTAGGCGATGCGCACGACGTTGTTCAACGGCTCCTGCGCTGTCTGCAGGCTGCCGAGGGTGTAGACGAAGATGTTCGCCGCGCAGGCCCGCGGGTCGGTCACGTGGTAGCGGTCACGCATGAGCCGCGCCCACATCCGCCGGGCGGTCCGGAACTTCGCGACCTCTTCGAGCAGGTCGATGTGTGCGGCGAGGAACAGGTACACGTTGTGGGCGAAGTCCTCCACACGCAGGCCGCGGCGCAGCGCCGCGTCGATGTACTCGATACCGTTGGCGAACGCGATCGCCACCTCGTGGACAGCCGAGCCGCCCGCGTCGCGGATGTGGTACCCGCAGAACTCGATCGGCTCCCAGTGCGGCAGCTCCCGGGCGCAGTACTCGATGACGTCGACGGTGAACTCCAGCGCCCGTCGCGGCGGGAAGATGTAGGTGCCGCGGGCGAGGTACTCCTTGAGCACGTCGTTCTGCAGCATCACCTTGAAGTCGGCCGGACGGTAGCCGTGTGCCTCCGCGCCGGCTACGAAGAGGGCGACGGCGATCGGGCCGATGGCGTTCGCGGTGGTCCGGATCTGGGACACCTGGTCGAGGGGAATGCCGTCGAGCAGATCTTCCATGTCCGCGAGCGTGTCGATCGGTACCCCCACCTTGCCGACCTCGCCGGCGGCGAGTGGGTGGTCGGAGTCCAGCCCGTTCTGGGTTGGCAGGTCGAGGGCGACCGAGAACCCTCGTTGCCCGCTGGCGAGAAGGCTGCGGATGCGGCGGTTCGTTTCGGCGGGTGAGGCGCGGCCGGAGTACTGCCCCATGACCCACAGGCCCTCGCGGTACATGCCCGGCCGGATGCCGCGGGTGAACGGGAACTCGCCGGGGAGCCCGCGTTGGGTCAGGTGGTCCTCAACCCCGTCGGCGATGTCGAGCGGGGTGTAAAGAGGCGCGACGGGCATCCCGGAGACGGTGCGGTCGTCAGGCCCGGAGAGGCGGTCCCGGTGGACTTCGCTCCACCGGCCGACCGCCGCGGCCAATTGGTCATCAGGCACTTCCTGATGCTGTCATATTGTGGAAGTGTAGTCCACACCACTCGACGCCAGGGAGACATCCATCAGGGAGCCCGACATGGTAACGATCGACATCCTGGTCGCCCGCGCCGCGGCCTGGTTCGGGAGCCGACCAGCCGTGGTCGACGGCGAGCGTACGGCCAGTTTCGCCGATGTCGAGCGGCGTTCCAACCGTCTGGCCAACGCGCTCGCCGGCTTGGGCGGGGTGGTCGGTGGACGGGTCGCGATGCTGCTGCCGAACCGGCTCGAATCGGTTGAGATCGACTTCGGCATCGCGAAGTCCGGCCGCGTGCGGGTTCCGGTCAACACCCGGCTGACACTGGACGAGCGGGCCTTCCTGCTCGCCGACTCAGGTGCCGACGTTCTGATCTTCGACGGCGGCGAGGAGGAGTCCGCGGCGGAGCTGAAGGAGCGCTGCCCGGACCTTCGCCATCTGATCCGGCTCGGGGTCGGTCGCCTCGGGCTCGACTACGAGGATCTGCTCGCCGGAGCCAGCGACGCGCCCGCCGGCGTGATGCTGGAGCCCGATGCGCCGAGCTTCCTGCTCTACACCTCCGGCACGACTGGGCGACCCAAGGGGGCTACCGCGACCAACCGCAGCCGGCTGGCGGCGACGATGAACATGCTCGCCGACGAGATCGATCCGCGCCCCGGTGACGGGATGGTGCACGTGGGGTCGATGGCGCACGGCAGCGGGTCGAAGGTGCTCGCGCATTTCCTGCGCGGTAGCCGCAACCTGCCGGTGCGGTCCTGGGATCCCGAGAGGTTCCTGGCACTGGTGGCTCGCGAGCGCGCGACGCACAGCTTCCTGGTCCCCACAATGATCGCCGCGCTGACCGAGGCGGCACGGGGTCACCCCGACCGCCCGGAGTCCCTGCGCGCCATCACGTACGGCGGCTCGCCGATCGCCCCGGCCCGGCAGGAGGAGGCGATCGAGGTGTTCGGGCCGCGGTTCGTGCAGGTCTACGGATCGTGCGAGGCGCCGCATCCGGTGCTCGTTCTACGGGCGGAGGAGCAGGCCAGGCTGGGATCGGCCGGTCGCGAGGTGACCACCGTGCGGACCCGGCTTGTCGGTGACGACGGCAACGACGTGCCGGACGGGCAGCCCGGCGAGTTGTGGGTTCGCGGACCGAACGTGATGCGGGGCTACTGGGGGCGGCCGGACGCGGACCGGGAGGTCTTCCGGGACGGCTGGTACCGCACCGGCGACGTCGCCCGCCGTGATGAGGACGGCAGCCTGTCCATCGTGGACAGACTGCGAGAGGTGATCATCAGTGGTGGGTACAACGTGTACCCGGCCGAGGTGGAGGCCGCCATGGCGCGGCACCCGGCGGTCGCCGAGGTGGCGGTGATCGGGGTACCCGACGACCGCTGGGGCGAGGCGGTCAAGGCGATCGTGGTGCCGCGGTCGGGGACCGCGCCCTCGGAGCGGGACCTGGTCGAGCACTGCGCCGAGATGTTGGCCGGCTACAAGAAGCCGCGCTCGGTCGAGTTCGTCGCCGCGCTGCCGCGGGGATCGACCGGGAAGATCGCCAAGCGGCTGCTGCGAGAGCCGTACTGGGTGGGTAGGGAGCGTCATGTCTGACCGCGACGTGGTACTCGTGGCAGCCGCCCGCACGCCGTTCGGCTCGTTCGGCGGCGCGCTGCGGGAGGCGTCCGTCCCGGCGCTCGCTGCGGTCGCGATTCGCTCCACACTGGAGCGGGCCGCGCTGATCGGCTCCGATGTGGATGAGCTCGTCCTCGGGGTCAACTTCCCGGGATCGGACCGGTCGATCGCGAGGCAGGCCGCGCTGCGCGCGGGGCTGCCGGAAGACGGCGTGGCGTACACGGTAGACCGTGCCTGCTGCTCGTCGCTGGCCGCGCTCGCTCTGGCGACCCGCGGGGTGCGTAGCGGTGAGACCGACGTCGTGCTGGCCGGCGGGGCGGAGAACCTGAGCGCCGTGCCGTTCTTCCTGGACGGCCTGCGCTGGGGGCACCGCCTGGGCGACGTGCGGCTCGCCGACCAGCTCGTGATCGCGTGCCCGCATACCGGCGTGCCGCGTGCCGTTCAGGCGTCCGACGAGGCCGCGCTGCACGGTGTGGGTCGCGCCGAGCAGGACAGCTGGGCGCTGCGCAGCCAGCAGAGGTGTTCCGACGCCGTCGAGCGCGGCCTGCTCGACGAGGAGATCACGCCGGTCCGGTCGCCCGAGGACGCGTCGCGGCCGTACCGGCTCGACGCCGACGAGTCACCGCGGCCGGACACCACCCTGGAGCAGCTCGCCGCCCTGCCGCCGGTGAACGGCAGCGCGACTGTGACCGCGGGCAACGCGCCAGGGCTGAGCACCGGAGCGGCGATGCTCGCGGTCACCGCCGCCAGCTTCGCCCGCACGCGTGGCCTTCGACCGTTGGCCACCGTACTGGGGGTGGTGTCGGTGGCGGGGCCGCCGGCGCAGATCGCGTCCATCCCGGCGGTGGCCGCCCGGCGGGTTCTGGACCGGTGCGGGGTGGACCTGGCCGACGTCGACCTCATCGAGGTCAACGAGGCGTTCGCGGCCGTGCCGCTCGTCACCACGCTGCGGCTGGCCGACGGCGACCCGGCTCGCGCGGCCGAGCTACGGGAGCGGACCAACGTCAACGGGGGTGCTGTCGCCCTCGGCCACCCGACCGGCGCGACCGGGGCGCGGCTGGTGATGACGATCGTCGCCGAACTGCGCCGCCGGGGTGGCGGGCTCGGCCTGGTGGCGATGTGTGGCGGTATCGGTGAAGGCAACGCGGTGCTGCTGCGGGTATAGCCCGAAGCCGGCCCGAAGCGGGAGGAGATCGAGAGGATGCAGGAGCCGTACGCGAACGATCCGCTGCTGTTCTATCCAGGGCAGCGGCTGACGGCGCAGGAACGCGAGCGGATGGACCGGTACGAGATCCCGATCGAGGAACTCACCGTGGACCATCTCGTTTACAGCATGAGCCGGCAGATCGAGAACAACTTCCAGACGTTCTACAGCATCGCCGAGGAGGTCGTCGGCGTCGAGAAGGCCACGGAGATCGCACGGGAGATCGGCCGGCGGTACGGTGGCCGCGGATACGCCATGTTGTTGAAGGCGCACGGCATGGAGGGTGCGGGCAGTGCCCGGATGATGGCGCTCTACCAGGATCTGGTGCACAGCATCCGTGGGCCGAAGCACGCCGCGGCGCTGTACGCGGAGCACGACGAAGGGCGTTGTGTCGTGCGCCGCCGCGAGTGCGTCTACTACAGCGAGGCGCATCCGGAGAACGCGCGCTACACGGGGGCGTTCGAGTCGGGCTGTTTCGAGGGTTACCGGGCCGCGGACGAGAACCTGCTGCGGGTGGAGGTGCACCGGTGCCGGTGGAAGGGCGACGAGGGCTGCGAGCAGCACTGGGTCTACCGGGACGATCCGGATCGGCCGCCCCCCGCGGACTTCGTTGGCGACAGCCCGGCCGACGCCTCGTGATCGTCAGCCGGCGGGCCAGGTCGCGAACGCGCCCAAACCTTCCAGGGCGAGGCCGTGGCCGACCCGCTCGGCGAGGAGGCGTCGCAACGGCTCGGTCATGACCTCACGGGTGTAGCGCAGCGTGATGTCGTCCTGCCGGCAGAGGTCCTCCGCGAGTTGGTACGCCCGCGGCAGGAGCTCGGCGGCGGGGACGACCTCGTTGACCACGCCCAGATCCTTGGCCTCAGCGGCGGAAAGGCGCTGCCCGGTGAGCAGGAAGTAGCGGGCGCGGTTGACACCCAGCAGCGTGGACCAGACGGCGTGCACGCCGTCGCCTGGCACGGTGCCGAAGCGGAAGTGTGGCGCGTCGGAGAACACGGTCTCCGGCGTGGCCAGCACGATGTCCGACAGCACGGCGAACTCGGCGTGCACGGTGGCTTTGCCGTTGACCGCCCCGATGACCGGTACCTCGATGTCGAGCAGGGCGGCGAGCAGGCGCTTGCCGTTGGTGTAGATGCGCTCCCACTTCGGTGGCGTCATCGGCCCCACCCAGCTGTCGTCGAGCCGGGCGATGAACTCCGTCCCGGTGCCGGTGAGGATCACCACCCGGTTGCTCGGGTCGCCGCCGATCTCCCGCAGGGCCCAGCCGAGTTCGGTGTGTGGTCCGGCGCCCCACACCAGTGGGCCACCGTTCGTGTGCAGGCGTACCTCGAGGATGCCGTCGCGACGCTCCATCGCGAGGTGCTGGTACGCGGTGCGGTACTCATCGAAGCTGCGGTGCATCGGATCTCCTCCGGTGGGCTGTTGACGGGGCCGGCCAGGCTTCCTAAGCTGCTTCCACAATACGGAATATACTTTCACAAGTCGAAGGGCGAAGGCCGGTCCACATGCGCCTTACCTACACCGACGAGCAGCGACGGTTACGCGCCGAACTGTCCCGGTACTTCCGGACGCACCTGGAAGGGGAGTTCTCCGACCTGCGCTGGGAGGACCACGGTCCCCGCTACCGTGCCTGGATCCGCCGTCTCGGCTCCGATGGCTGGCTGGGCCTGGGCTGGCCGGTGGAGTATGGCGGGCAGGGTCGCCCGGCCATGGACCAGTTCATCTTCTACGACGAGGCGCAGCGGGCCGGTGCACCGATCCCGATGATCTCGCTGAACACCGTCGGGCCGACGCTGATGGATTACGGCACCGCCGAACAGAAGGCGTTCTTCCTTCCGGCGATCCTGCGCGGCGAGATCGACTTCGCGATCGGCTACACCGAGCCCGAGGCAGGTACCGACCTGGCGTCACTGCGCACCAAGGCGGTCTGGGACGGGGACGCCTACGTCGTCAACGGCACCAAGGTTTTCACGAGCCGGGGCGCCGCGTCGGACTACATCTGGTTGGCGGCGCGCACGGAGCCCGCCACCCGGGATCACCAGGGCATTTCGGTGCTGATCGTGGACACCTCGGCACCGGGCTTCAGCGCGGCACCCATCCGCACCCTGGCCTCGTACGACACCTACATCACCAACTACGAGAACGTGCGCGTGCGGCGGGACCGGCTGGTGGGCACGGAGGGTGACGGCTGGCGGCTGATGCAGACCCAGCTCAACCACGAGCGGATTGCGATGGCGGGGTTCGGCGGCCTGGCGGTCCGGCTGCACGAGGAGGTCGTGGCGTGGGCCGGCTCGACCGAACGCGACGGCCAGCCGGTCATCGACATTCCCTGGGTGCAGCGCAACCTGGCTCGCAGCCACGCCCTGGTGGAGGCGATGCACCTGCTCAACTGCCGGATGGCGTGGGAGGTGGGCCGGGACGAGGTCGCCGCGGCCGACGCCTCGGCGGTGAAGGTCTTCGGTACGGAGACGGTACTGGAGGTCTACCGGCTGCTGATGGAAGTGGTCGGCGCGGAGAGCCTGCTGGCGGACGGCGCCCGGGGACAGTCGCCGTGGGGAGCGCTCGAGTTCGCGTACCGCCGAGCGGTGATCAACACCTTCGGCGGAGGGACGAACGAGGTGCAGCGCGAGATCGTGGCCCGGGCAGGCCTCGGGATGCCGCGGGTGGCCCGCCGACTGGATCGGGTGGTGAGGGCGTGAGTGACGCGGGAGCTGACGAGCTGCACGCTCGCCTACTGGAGTTCGTCGGGCGGACCAGCGGGCAACCACGGGTCGCCCCGGACGAGGTCAACGCACCGATGATCCGCCACTGGTGCCAGGCGATGGGGGACGAGAACCCGGGATACACCGACCCCGACTGGGCGGAGTCCGGCCCGTTCGGCCAGATCGTGGCTCCACCGGCCATGCTCCAGTCCTGGACACATCACGACCGTCGGTTCCCTGCGGCGACCGAACCGGACAACGCCGAAGAGAAGCTGGTCGGAGTGCTCGCCGAGGCGGGCTATACCTCTGTCGTGGCAACCGGCTGCACGTTGCGCTTCGCCCGGTACCTCACGCTCGGCGACCGAGTCCACTACCAGGCCACGATCCGATCGGTATCGCCCCGGAAGTCGACCGCCCTCGGCGAGGGCTACTTCGTGACGACCGAGATGCGCTACACCGACGCCGCGGGTGAGCTGGTCGGCTCCGTCGACTTCGTGACGCTGCGGTTTCGTCCGGCGCGGGTGAGCGGGGGAGAGTGATGGACTTTTCGTTCGACGAGGACCAGACCGCGGTGGCGAACCTGGCCCGGCAAGTGCTGGTGGACCTTGTCACGCCGGAACGGCTGGCCGCCCTGCCCGCGTCCGGCTGGGACGACGGGCTGTGGCAGGTCCTGGCCGAGGCGGGGTTGCTCGGCATCGCACTGCCTGAGGATGTGGGCGGGACAGCTCGCGGCGCGCTCGACGCGTGCCTGGTCGCGCGGGAGGCAGGCCGCGTGGTCGCCCCGGTGCCGCTGTCCGGCGTACTGGCGGCGGCCCGGGCGCTGGCCGGGCTGCCCTCCACACAGCGCCCCGATGAGCTGCTGGCCCAGGTCTCCGCGGGGCGGGCAGTGGTGCTGCCGTGCCTGGCCGGCACGGTCGAGGCGACGCCGACCGTCGCCCTCAAGCCCGTCGAGGGCGGCTGGACCGCGCACGGGATCCTGCCGTTCGTGCCGTACGGCACGGTCGCCGACCACCTGCTGGTCGCCGCCGTCGACCCGGACGACGCGCGTCTGGCGGTCCTGCTGCGACCGCACCATCCCGGCGTAGTCGTGGAGCCGGTGCAGACCAGCGGTGCGGAGGTCTGCGCCCGGGTCGCGGTGGAGGGACCGCTCCTGCGCGAGGTCGACGTGTTCGCCGGCGAGGCCGGCGCCGCGCTGCTCGATCGGGTCCGTTCTTACCAACTGTTGTTGAGCGCCGCCGAAATCTGCGGTGTGGCCGACGCCGCGCTGTCGCTCACCGCCCGCTACACCACCCAGCGCCGGCAGTTCGGCCGCCCGCTCGGCTCCTTCCAGGCGGTGGCCAGCCGGGCGGCGGACGCCTTCATCGACCTGCAGGCGATGACCTGGACCCTGTGGAAGGCGGCCACCCTGCTGGACCACGGCGAGGATGCGCGGGACGCGGTGTCGGTGGCGCGGTTCTGGGCTACCGAGGGCGGCCACCGGATCATCTCCGCCGCGCACCACCTGCATGGTGGAGTGGGCATCGACCTCGACTACCCGCTGCATCGCTACTTCTTTAGGTTCAAGACGCTGGAGTTCACCCTCGGCGGGGCAGCGGAGCATCTGGCAGCGCTCGGCGGCTCGCTCGCGGCGCAGTTCCGTACCGGGGGAGCGCTGTGATCGGCAGGGCGGCGATCTCGGCTGGGCAGCCGCTGCCGGTGCGGGAGATCGACGTCACCACCACGTTGATTGTTTGCGGGGCGATCGCCTCCCGCGACTTCTACCCCGGCCACCACGACCGCGATGCTGCGGTACGGGCGGGTTCACCGGACGTCTTCATGAACATCATGACGACCGCGGGCCTGGTGAGTAGCTACCTCACCGACTGGGCGGGCCCGCGGGCGGTACTGCATGAGATCGATCTGCGGCTGGGCGCGCCGAACTACCCCGGCGACGTCATGCGGCTCACCGGCGACGTGTTGGACAGCGTCACCGGGGAGACCGGTACAGCGGTGACCGTGCGCTTCGAAGGCCGCAACAGTCGGGGTACCCACGCCCGTGGGACCGCGCGGTTGGAGATCCGTGTCGGGCAACCGCAGGCCTTGACACCCCTGTGATCAAGGCCATAGCTTCTGCCTGTGAAAGCCTATTCCAAGATGTGGAAGGAGGAGGTGATCAGCATGAACGTCACTCAAAGCTGGCGCCGGCGAGCCCTTGCCAGCCTGACCTGCCTCGCGCTCGCCACCGGCGTTGTGGGATGCGGAGACGACGAGGACGAGAGCGCGTCAGGTGACACCGGGCACTGCCAATCCGTCGATAAGGTGAACTACATCCTGGCCGCCGCAAACGTGAGCCTAGGCTCCGTGGCCTACGCCCAGGTGCCCCAGGAGCTCGGGTTCTTCGCCCAGGAGTGCCTGGAGGTGACGATCCAGGCCAGCGGCCAGACCAACAGTGAGATCGCCCTGGCGCAGATGGAGACCGGGCGCTTCGACGTCGGCGTGCCGGCGACGCTCAGCCAGGTCGTGTTCGCCGGCAAGAAGCCCGTAACCAAGTCGGTGTACTTCACCGCCTTCACGAACATCGGCATCTTCGTCGCCAACGACGGGCCGGTAAAGTCCCCCGCCGACCTGGCCGGCAAGCGCATCGGCGTCACGTCGATCGGCACCGGGACCGCCATCTACTGCCTCGAATCGGCCCGGCTCGACGGCGTGCCGGCCGACCAGATCGAGCAGGTGCCGATCAACTCCGGGCTTGCGGCCGTCGCCGAGGCGCTGCGGTCGAAGAAGATCGACGCCTGGTGCGGCATCGACAGCGACGGCATCGCGTTCAACAACTCCGGCCTGCCCTCCCACCGCCTCGACACCAAGTTCGACAAGGACCTGCTGCCGCCTGGGACGCTGGTCGCCACGAAGACGATGATCGAGAAGCGGCCAGAGGTCCTCAAGCGCTTCCTTCACGCGATCCTCAAGGGATACGCGTTCGCGCTGGCGGCGCCCGAGAAGGCCACCGCCATCGCCCTCAAGCTCTACCCGGAGTCCAAGCCCGCCGCCGACACCGACGAGGAGGCGTTCGAGAAGGCGCTTGCCATCGTCAAGGAGCGGATGAAGAACTCGACGCCGCCGGGCTACCCGCAGACGCGGCTAGGGCTCATGCCCGACGACGCCCTCAACCGGGGCATCGAACCGCTCAAGCAGGCAAACCTCGTCCCAGGTGACATCACGTTGGAGACCTGGCGCGACCTCACGCTGCTCGAGGAGGTCGGCAAGGACTTCGATCCGAAACCGATCGAGGACCTCGCCCGCACCTACCAAGCACCGTCCTTCTAGCGCACCCGCTGACCGGGTGGATCGGCGCCGTCGTCGCCGGTCCACCCCGCCGGCCTCCATTTGGGGGGAGAGAAACAAGGCATGAGCGAGCCCGTTGTCGTGCAGGCGCTGCGGACGCCGATCGGCAAGCGTGGCGGAAGGCTGGACGGCGTCCATCCGGCCGCCCTCCTGGCCGAACCACTGCAAGCCGTACTGACCGGTGCCGGCGTCGAACCCAAAGACGTCGAGCTGCTCATCGGCGGCTGCGTCACCACCGCGAACGAGCAGAGCAGCAATGTCACCCGCAACGCGTGGCTCGGCGCCGGACTGCCCGCGCACGTCGGCGCCGTCACAGTCGACTGCGCGTGCGGGTCGGGGCAGCAGGCGAATGCCATGGTGTCCGCGCAGATCGCCTCAGGAATGATCGGGATCGGGATCGGCTGCGGCGTCGAGTCGATGAGCACCGTCGCCCTGCACGCGAACAAGCCCGCCGGCCTGCACACCCCGCGGCCGCCCGCCTGGCCGTGGGACATGCCGACGCAGTACATCGCCGCCGAACGAATCGCCGAACGGCGCGGGCTGACCCGCGCCGACCTCGATGAGTTCGGACTGATCTCGCAGCAGCGGGCCGGCGCGGCTTGGCGGGAGGGCCGGTTCGACCGCGAGGTCATTGCGGTACCGGGCCCGAACGGGACCGGACCGGTGACCCGGGACGAGGGGTTGCGGGAGACCAGCCGGGAGGCGCTCGCCGGACTGCGCCCGCTGGCCGATGACGCGCTGCACACCGCGGGTACCTCGTCGCAACTCTCCGACGGCGCCGCGGCCGTGCTCTGGATGGACCGGGCGCTGGCCGAGGCCCGAGGTCTGCGGCCGAGGGCGCGGCTGCGTGCCCACGTGCTCGTCGGCGCCGACCCGTACTACCTGCTCGACGGGCCGGTGGAAGCAACCGCCGCGGTGCTCGACAAGGCCGGCCTCAAGCTGTCCGACATCGACATCTTTGAGGTAAACGAGGCCTTCGCGGCAGTACCACTGTCCTGGCTGCGGGCGACCGGAGCGGATCCGGACCGGCTCAACGTGAACGGCGGTGCCATCGCGCTGGGCCATCCGGTCGGCAGCACCGGCAGCCGACTCATCGTCAGCGCGCTGCACGAGTTGGAGCGGCGTGGCGGCCGCTACGCCCTCATCACGATGTGCGCCGGCGGCGCACTCGCCACCGGAACCATTCTTGAGCTGCTGTAATGGCCATCGTCGCAGTACACCCGCGCGCCGAGCAGGAGAAGCTGCTGGCCGGAGCCCTGGAGAGCTGGACCCGACGCAACGCGGGACCGGAACACCCCCGCACCGCTCTGGCCGGCGGACCGGTCGCCGACCCGCTGCGGGACCTGGCCGACCTGGGTTTCCTCACCGCGCACCTGCCGGAGCCGATAGGTGGCGGCGGTGAGCCGCTCGACCTCGCGATCGTCGCCGAACACCTCGGCGCCGCGCTGACCACCGGCGCGTACTTCGCCGGGCTGCTCGCCACCCTCGCCCTCGCCGACCACCTGAACCACCCGCTGGCCTCCGAGGTCTGTACCGAGATCGGCACCGGACGGTCCCAGGTGGCTGTCGCGGTGGACGGCGCGCTGCGGCTCACCCCGGCCCCAGACGGCGGTCTGCTGGTACGGGGCGAACTGCCGCTGCTCGTCGGTCCGGCCGACGCCGACCTGTTCCTCGTCCGCGCAGTCGCCGGCGATGGACCGGTGCAGGAGCGGTGGCTGCTGCTGAGACGGGCAGAGGTCGTCGCCGGCCCGCTTCCGGCGCTGGACGGGGCGCGGCCGATGTCGATGGGTACCGTCGACGCCCGGCTCGGGCACGACCGCCTGCTCCCGCCCGGGCTGTCTGCCTCCGTCACCGACGCTCTTGGCCTGCTCTGCGCGGCGGAGGCGGCCGGGACCCTGGACTGGTGCACCCGCACGGCGGCCGCCCACGCGACCACACGAGAGCAGTTCGGCCGGCCGATCGGAGCGTTCCAGGCCGTCAAGCACAAGTGCGCCGACCTCCTGGTGCAGCGGGAGACCGTCAAGGCCCTCGTGTGGGAGGCCGCGCGCAGCTGGCACGCATCGCACCGCGCGGTCGCGGTCGCTGCGGCCGCCACCGTCGCGCCGGACCTGGCGGCCACCGGCGCCGGCTCCTGTCTGCAGATCCTGGGTGGCATCGGGTTCACCTGGGAGCACGACGTGCACCTGCACCTGCGGCGCGCGGTGGTGAACCAGCGCTTGGCGGCCACGCGGGAACGGGCCGCCGAACTCGGCCGCCGCTGCCTCGCCGACGGCCTGCCCATGCCCACGCCGGCGTCCGGCGGCGAGGTGGAGGAGCGGGCGCGGGCTGCGATACGCCGATGCGCGGCCGTGGCGCCAGGGCAACAGCGGGCGGCGTTGGCCGCCGAAGGGCTGGTCGCTCCGGAGCTTCCGCCGCCCTGGGGGCGCGGGGCCGAGCCGCACCAGGCGGCTCAGCTCGCGACGGTGATGCGGGAGTACGGCATCGACCCGCCCGACCTGGGCATTGCCCGCTGGATACTCCCGGTGCTGCTGCACGGGGCGGGCAGCGCGGAACGCGACCGGCTGATCGCAGCGATCCTCGCCGGCGAGGATCGCTGGTGTCAGCTGTTCAGCGAGCCCGGAGCCGGATCGGACCTGGCCGGACTGTCGACCCGGGCGGTGCGGGTCGAGGGCGGATGGCACCTGCACGGCCAGAAGGTCTGGACCTCTCGCGCCCACGAGGCCACACGGGGACTCTGCCTGGCCAGGACCGGCGGCGGTCCCCGGCACCGCGGCATCAGCTGCTTCGCGGTCTCCATGAGCGCGCCGGGAATCCAGATCCGCCCCCTGCGGCAGATCACCGGGGAGTCGAGGTTCAACGAGGTGTTCCTCGACGGCGTGTTCGTACCCGACTCCCTGTTGCTCGGCGAGGTCGACGGTGGGTGGCGGCTGGTGCGGTTGTCGCTCGCGGCCGAGAGGACCGCGATGAGCACCATGGCCTTCGCCGACGGCGGCTTCGACCGGGTGCTCGCCACCGCGCGGGCGGTGGATCCCGACCCCGCCACGCTGAATCGGCTCGGCCGGCTGGCCGCGGCGGAGTACGCCGTCCGGGCGCTCGGCACACGCGCATCACACGCCCGGTGGGAGGGCGTACCGGGCCCGGACCCGACGGTCCGCAAGCTCGTCAGCGTCGGGCACCGGCAGGACACCGCCGCTTTCGGACTCGACCTGCTCGGCCGCGCGGGGCTCGGCGACGGCGCCGACGCGCGGCACTGGCAGCACGCGTTCCTGGATACCCGGGGGCTCAGTATCGGAGGAGGGACCAGCGAGGTCATGCGCAACGTCATCGGTGAACGGCTGCTCGGCCTACCCAGGGACCTACCGTGAGCGACGGAGTGGCGACGACCGTTCGTGACCTCGTGCTCGCCCGCGCCGGTGACCATCGGACCGGCCTGCTCTTCGAGGACCAGCGGTGGACCTGGGACGAGGTGGTGACGCAGGCGCACCGGTGGGCGGACCTGCTGAGCGGGTACCGGAGTTCGGCGCGCCTACACGTCGGTACCCTGCTCGAAACGATTCCGGAGCACCTGTTCCTGCTCTGCGGGGCCGCCCTGTGCGGAGCGACCGTCGTCGGCCTCAACGCCACCCGCCGGGGCGAGGCGCTGGCGCGAGACGCCCGGCTGGCGGACTGCCAGCTCCTGGTCACCGAGCCCGCGCTCGCGCCGCTGCTGTCCGGGATCGATCTCGACGTGCCGGTTCTCCAGGTGGATCAGATCGACGGGACCCAGCCGGATGGAACGTCCCGCTCGGTGCTGCCGCCGGTACGCCCCGACTCGCTGTACCTGCTGCTGTTCACCTCCGGCACCAGCGGTGAGCCGAAGGCGGTGCGCAGTTCCCAGGGGGCGATCGTGCGCCGCGGCAAGAAGGTCGCCGACCGCGTGGCGCTCGGCCCGGACGACGTCGTGTACATCTGTATGCCGCTGTTCCACTCGAACGCCATCATCGCCGGGTTTGCGCCGGCGCTCACCGTCGGCGCCACGATCGCGCTGCGCCGCTCGTTCTCCGCGTCCGGGTTCCTGCCGGACGTGCGCCGGTTCGGCGCGACCTACGCCAACTACGTCGGCAAGCCGCTGAGCTACGTCCTCGCCCAACCCGAGCGCCCCGACGACGCGGACAATCCGCTTCGGGCGGTCTTCGGCAACGAGGGGGCCGAACGCGACATCGTCGAGTTCAGCCGGCGGTTCGGCTGCCAGGTATTCGACCACTACGGACAGACAGAGGGCGGGGTGACCCTCGCCCGCGGCCCGGGCGACCCGCAGGGCGTGCTGGGCCGGGGCAGCGGCGCCGAACGGGTGGTGGATCCGGCGACCGGGCGTGAGTGCCCGCGGGCCGTGATCGAGGACGGCCGGGTCCGCAACGCCGAGGAGTGCGTCGGCGAACTGGTCAACGCCGGCGGCCTGGGCTCGTTCGAGGGGTACTACAAGGATCCGGAGGCCGAGCGGGAGCGCACCCGGGACGGCTGGTACTGGACCGGTGACCTTGCCTTCCGGGACGAGGCGGGGCTGTTCTACTTCGCCGGCCGGCGTGGCGACTGGGCCCGTGTGGATGGGGAAAACCTCGGCCTGGCCGGGATCGAGCGGGTGCTGCTGCGCCACCCGGACGTCGTCAACCTCGCGGTCTACCCGGTGCCGGACCCGGCCGCGGGTGACCAACTGATGGTGGCGCTGCACTGGCGTACCGACCGGCCCTTCGACCCTGCCGCGTTCGAGCGGTGGCTGAGCGAACAGCCCGACCTCGGTACCAAGGCGGTACCCCGCTTCGTGCGGCTTGCGACCGGACTGCCGATGACGGCGACGAACAAGGTGCACAAGCGAGCCCTCGTGGCCGATCGGTGGGAGGTGGATGACCCCGTGTGGTGGCGGCCGCCGGGGACCGAGCACTTCCGCGAGTTCGACGTACCCGCGCGGGAGGCCTGGAACCGGCTTTTCGAGCGGCACGGCCGCGCCGCGGTGCTCCACCTGGCGGGTACCGCGTTCGGGGATCGGTCATGACCGCCGTGGATCTCGCTGGGCGGGTGGCGATCGTGACCGGGGCGGGCCGTGGGCTCGGCCGGGCCGAGGCGCTCGCGCTGGCCGCCGCCGGCGCCCGGCTGATCGTCAACGACGTGGACAGCGCCGCCGAGGAGGTCGTCGACGAGATCGTCGCGGCAGGCGGCGAGGCCGTCGCTGATCACTCGGACATCGCGGACTTCGCCAATGCCGGCGCGCTGGTCGCCGGCGCGGTACGGCGGTTCGGCCGGCTGGACGTGCTGGTGAACAACGCCGGGATCGTACGAGACCGGATGGTCTTCACGATGTCCGAGCGAGAGTGGGACGACGTGCTTCGGGTCCACCTGCGGGGCCACTTCTGCACCACCCGCTGGGCCACCGCGTACTGGCGGTCGGAGGCCAAGGCGGGGCGGCCGGTCCGGGCCTCGGTCGTCAACACCGCCTCTGAAGCGTTCCTCAACGCGCCGGCAGGACAACCCAACTACGCCGCCGCGAAGGCGGGGATCGTGGCGCTGACGGTCTCGACCGCGAAGGGCTGCGCGGCGTACGGGGTGCGGGCTAACGCGATCTGTCCGAGGGCCGCGACCGCGATGACCTCCCCGATCTTCACGGATCGGCCCGAGGACGCGCAGCGGCTCTCGCCTGGACATGTCGCCCCGCTCGTGGTCTATTTGGCCTCGGACGCGTCCGCGCCGGTCAGCGGCAACGTCTTCATCAGCTATGGCCCGCGGGTGGGTGTGCTGGCGCCGCCGGTTCTCGCGGCCACGGCAGACGCCGCGGCGGGTCGCTGGACGCCGGAGGCGTTCGCGGCCGTGTTCGCCGAGCCGGCCTTCGCCGACCGGCTGAGCCAGGGCTACGCCGCCGACGACGTCGTTGCGGCCGCCGCTGACCTGTGGGGACCCACCGTCGAGGCCCGACGCGGACGGCCAGACTTTCATTGACCTCGTGAAACCCGGTTGATAGCGTGAAATCAGCTTCCACAATGCGGATGTCAGGTCGGGTGGCACCTCCGAGACCCGGGCCGGGCAGCGGAAAGGAAGAATCGTGAGTCCATCCCCGCCAACCGTGTCCGACCCAGCGGAGCGGACCACCGCTGCGACGGCCAGTGCCGCCGACGCCCTCCTGAGCCGACCCGTCGAGAAGCCGAGCCTGCTGCGCAGGCGGCCGGAGCTGGTGCTCTCGCCGGCGGTACTGGTGCTCGTGCTGGCCGCCTGGCACCTGGCGGTGAAGTGGTTGAAGCTGTCCGACTTCGTCCTGCCGCCTCCCGCCGAGGTGATCGAGGCACTGATCCGCAACACGCAGGAGGGACGCTACACCGACCACCTCTTCTACACCGTGCGCAACTCGCTGGTTGGGTTCGCTGCGGGGACGGTCCTCGGCGTGCTGGTCGGCGGCCTGCTCGCAGCGTCATCCATGGTGGAGCGGGTGTTGCACCCGTACCTCGTGGCGTTCCAGACGTTCCCCAAAATCGCTTTGGTGCCGATGCTCACGATCTGGTTCGGCTTCGACGCTCAGCCGAAGATCATCATTGCGGGCATCCTCGCGTTCTTCCCGGTCATGGTCAACGCTTACGCCGGCCTGACCGCAGTCGACGCGGAGTCCGAGGAGCTGATGCGCTCGTTGCGGTCGTCATCGGTGCAGACGTTCATCAAGCTGCGGCTGCCGACCGCGCTGCCCTACATCTTCGCCGGTCTCGAGCTGGCGCTCGTCTTCGCCATCCTCGGCGCGGTGACCGGGGAGTTCCTCGGCTCGCGGGAGGGGCTCGGGTTCCTCATCCAGCAGTTCTCGGTCCAGCTGCGGACAGAGGACATCTTCGCGCTGCTCATCATCTTCGCTGCACTGGGCATGGCGGCCCACATGCTCATCAGCTGGTTGCGCAAAAAGGTCATCTACTGGCAGGGCTGAGGAGACACAACATGACACAGACGATGCCGCGCCGGCTGCCTGAGCCCGAGCCGCGGGAAGTGCACTACACGGTCATCTCGGTCGACGACCACGTGGTCGAGCCACCGACCACGTTCGAGGGGCGCGTCCCCGCCGCGTTCACCGACCGGGCACCGCGAGTGGTCGAAGACGCCTCCGGCGAGCAGGCCTGGCTGTACGACGGTGAGCTGCTGCCCAACATGAGCGTGCACGCGACGGTCGGCTTCGAGCTCACGAATGCCGGCTTCGACCCGCAACGGTTCGACCAGATGCGGCAGGGCTGCTGGGACATCCACGAGCGGATCAAGGACATGGACGTCAACGGCATCGCGGCCTCGCTGTGCTTCCCGTCCAAGCTCGCCGGCTTCGGCGGGTACCGCTTCTCCCTGAGCCGCGACGCGGAGCTGGGCCGGGTGGCGTTCGAGGCGTACAACGACTGGCACCTGGAGGACTGGGCGGGCGCGTACCCGGGCCGAATCATCCCCTGTCAGATCCCGTGGCTGCGCGATCCGGTCGAGGGCGCGGAGTACATCCGGCGCAACGCCGAGCGCGGATTCCGCGCCGTGACCTTCCCGGACAACCCCGAGCACTTGGGCCTCCCATCGGTCCACACCGGGCACTGGGACCCGCTGCTGCAAGCCTGCGCAGACACCGGCACCGTGGTGTGCCTGCACGTCGGGTCGGCGTCGTACATCCTCGGTGCGGCCTCGGACGCGCCACTGGACACCAAGACGGTGCTCTTCCCGCTCAACTCGAGCGTCGCGCTGGTGGACTGGCTCTACTCGATGCTCCCGGTCCGGATCCCCAACCTGAAGATCATGCTGGCCGAAAGCGGGATCGGCTGGGTTCCCTCGATGCTGGACCGGCTGCGCTACTGCGTCGACCAGAACCACGCCGGGTACGCCGGCGGCTGGACCAGCAAGGAGTTCACCCCGGCCGAAATCGTGCAGCGCAACTTCTGGTTCAGCTCGCTGGAGGATCCGTCCGGGTTCGAGCAGCGGCACCGCATCGGAGTCGATCGCATCCTGGTCGAATCCGACTACCCGCACCCGGACTCCACCTGGCCGGACACCCAGGAGGTGCTGCACCGCCAGCTGCGCGACCTGGACCCCGACGAGGTGGACCGGATCACCCACCGCAACGCGGCCGAGCTGTTCCGCTTCCCGGTCGCCAAGACCGCGCGGTCCTGACGCGGCGAGATGGCAGGAGGAGGAAGCGTGCCCGAAGTTGTGCAGCAGCGTGACCGGCCCGACATCCAGGAGCGGCCGGCAGCCAAGGGACTGATCACGGTCGAGGGTCTGTCCAAGGTGTACGACACGCGCTCCGGGGAGCGGGTGCTGGCGCTGCGCGACATCGAGATGGAGGTCCGGGAAGGGGAGTTCGTCTCCCTGGTCGGTCCGAGCGGCTGCGGCAAGACGACGCTGCTCAAGATCATGGCGGGTCTCTACCCGGCCTCGCTCGGCGCGGCCTCGATCGACGGGAAGCAGGTTTCGGGACCGCACCCCGATGTGGCGATGGTCTTCCAGAACCCGGTCCTGCTCGCCTGGCGCAGCGTCCTGAAGAATGTCATGCTGCCCGGGGAGATCGCCGGGCGGAGCCGCGGTGAGAGCGAGCGCCGGGCCCGCGAGCTGATCCAGATGGTCGGGCTCGCCGGCTTCGAGAACAAGCTGCCCCGGGAGCTCTCCGGCGGCATGCGGCAGCGCGCCTCGATCGCGCGGGCCCTTGCCGCCGGAAGCCGCATTCTGCTGATGGACGAGCCGTTCGGCGCGGTCGACGCGTTCACCAGGGACGTGCTCAACATCGAGCTGCTGCGGATCTGGGACCAGGACCGCAAGACGGTCGTCTTCGTCACCCACAGCGTCGCCGAAGCCGTCCTGCTCTCCGACCGGATCATCGTGATGGGTGCCCGTCCCGGCCACGTCATCGAGGACTTCCGGGTCCCGCTGGGGCGGCCACGGAGCATCGACGACATGGCCTTGCCGGAGGCGGGCACGGCCGTCAAGCACATCCGCCACCTGCTGACCGGACCGGCGGTCGGTGGCTGAGCGCATCAGGAGCAGGGGATTGGCGGAGTCGAGCACAAGCCGGAGGGAAACCCCCGACGGGCCGCTGCGCGGCGTACGAGTGGTGGAGATCGGCCAGGACATCGCGGTCCCGTACGCCGGCCGCCTACTGCGGCTGCTCGGCGCCGAGGTGAGCAAGGTCGAGCCCCCGGCGGGTGACCGCCTACGGCGGCACACACCGAACGGTACGGCGGCCGGCACCGGAGCACTGTTCCGCTACCTCAACGCCGGCAAGTCATCGCTCACCGCCGACCCGTCCGGCCCAGCCGGACACGCCCTGGTCGCCGCGTTGTGCGCGGAGGCTGACCTGGTCTTCGTCGACGAAGGGCTGGGCGCCGTCGCCGGGCTGGCCGCGGACGTGGCAGACCAGGCCGGCACGGTCGTGCGGCTGGTCGACTTCGCGCCGGATGGGCCGTACGGGCAGTGGCGGGCGTCGGACCTGGTGCTGCAGGCCGCGGCGGGCTGGGTGTCACCGCGCGGGCGGGCCGACGGCGACCCCGTGCCGGTCGGCGGCCGGCTCGGGGAGTACGCCGCCGGGACCTACGTCGCGGTCGCCGGCCTCACCGGTTGGCGGTCACACGTGGACGGAACCCCGATGCGGGTCCTGGTCGACCGGATGTCGGCGGTCTTCAACACCGTCGCGTTCGACATGCTGCGGCGCGAAACCCTGGTCGAGCTGGGGTACACCCAGACCCGGTACACCGCGTACATCCCCGGACCGATGCCCTGCGCCGACGGCATGGTCGCGGTGAACTGCCTGACCGGACAGCACTGGCACGACTTGTGCACGCTGCTGGGCGTGCCGGAGTACGCCGACCGGTACGTCGAGATGCGCTACGACCGCGGGGACATGGCGGCCTTCTACGCCGCAGTGCGGCCGTGGTTCGCCGAGACGACCGTCGCCGAGACGGTGGAGCTCTGCCAGGCCTTCCGGGTGCCAGCGGCACCAATAACGAGCGGCGCGACGGCGCCGGAGCTTCCGCCGTTCCGGGAGCGAGGGTTTTTCGTGGCCGCGCCCGACGGCGGGCTGCATCCCGGGCCACCGTTCCGGCTCCGCGACGTCCAGGCCGCGACCCTCGGAAACGCGCCAACGCTGCCGCAGGGGCACTCGCATGACTAGGCGGGAGGCGTTCGCCGGGATCCGGGTGCTGGACCTGGGCACTTTCTGGGCCGGTCCGTACCTGGGCAGCCTGCTCGGCACAATGGGCGCGGACGTGGTGAAGGTGGAGGGACCGCGCCGCGTGGACGGGTTCCGCTTCCTCGCCGCCTTCCCCCAGCAGGGCAGCCGGTGGTACGAGCTGAGCGGCCTGTTCCAGGCGACCAACCTCAACAAGCTTGGCCTGACCCTGGACCTCGGGACCGACGACGGCCGGGCGGTGCTCGAGCGGCTCGTCGCCAGCGCCGACGTAGTGATCGAAAACTTCTCACCCCGGGTCATCGAGCAGTTCGGGTTCGGCTACCCGGCGCTCGCCGCCATCAACCCGCGGATCGTGATGATCCGGATGCCCGGATACGGGCTGGAGGGTTCCTGGCGCGACTTCGTCGGCTTCGGAAACTCCTTCGAGTACGCCGGCGGTATCGGCTGGATCACCGGCGACCCGGACGGCCCACCGCTCGGCCCCGGTGGGTATGCCGATCCGCTGGTCGCGATGCATGGCGCCCTGGCGCTGGTCGCCGCGCTGCGGGATCGGGAGCGCACCGGGCGGGGTCAGCTGATCGAGCTGGTGCAGGCCGAGGTGGTCGCCGCGATGACGCCGGAGCCGGTGCTGCACCATGCGCTCACCGGCGAGGTGCTCGGGCGCACGGGTTCCCGGTCCCCCGAGTTCGCGCCGCAGGGTGTGTACCCGTGCCGCGGGGAGGACGAGTGGCTCGCCCTGACGGTCCGCGACGAGGCCGATTGGAAGCGGCTGGTGGCAATCGTCGGCGATCCACCAGGGCTGCCCGCGGCGCGGCTGACCACCCTGGACGGACGACGGGCCGAGCACGACGCGCTCGACCGTTGGCTGTCCGCCTGGACCCGCGACCGTGACCCGGCCGCCACCGCCGCGCTGCTGCAGGAGGCGGGGATCCCGGCGGCAAAGGTTCTCACGCCGGCCGCGATGTACGACGACCCGCAGCTGACGGCGACGGGGTACTACCAATCGATCGAGCATCCGCTCAGCGGAATCCGTCGGTACCCGACCTGGCCGTTGCGGTACCGCGACAGCGACGGTGCCGATCCTGGCACCGGTGCCGGAATCCGGCTCACCCACCGCTTCCGCTCGCCACTGCTTGGCGAGCACAACGAGGAGATCCTGCGCCGGCGGCTAGGGATGAGCCCGGAGGAGATCGATGAGCTGCGGCGCCGCGGCGTGATCAGCGAGCGGATGCTCGGGACGGACGAGGAGAGGGACGATGACGGAGATACGTGACGACACCTCGGTGCGGGTCGGCAGCCGGGTGCGCTGCGAGCGATGCGGCACCGAAGTCGTGGTGGTACGCCCACCTGTGCAGCCGCTGATCTGCTGCGAGGTGGCGATGTCCCCGTTGGCGAGTGGTCGGAGGCCGGCGTGAACCTGATTGGAAAGCGGTACGAATGCGCGCGGTGCGCGGCGGAGGTGCTCTGCACCAAGCAGGGCGACGGTTCACTCTCCTGCTGCGGCGAGCAGATGCGGCTCAAGGTGGCCAAGCCGCTGCCCGCATCGGACTGAGCGGGCGGTCACGCCAGATGGTGGCTACCCGGGTACCCCAACCGGGCCGAGATCTGCCGCGCCGCCTCGATCAGGTCGGGGACGTGCCGCTCCATCAAGGGGCGGGTCCACCGGTCCGCCGGCCCGGTCACGTTGACCGCCGCGATGGCGACGCCCTGGTCGCTCAGGATCGGCACAGCGATCGAGGTCGCGTTCGCCACCACCTCGCCGAGGCTCATCGCGTACCCCTGGCGTCGGATCAGTGCGAGATCGTCCTCCAGTTGCTTCCGCGTCGGGATCTCAACCTCCGGGTAGTCGAGCCGGTCGGCCTGCTCCAGTCGGCCCAGGACACGGTCGACGGTGGCCGGCGCCGAGAACGCCAGGATGGCGTGGCCGGTGGCGCCGATGAACAGCTCGTAGGTGTGCCCGACGCCGGTGCTCAGGCGCAGCGGCTGGCGGCTCACCAGCTCCGCTACGCAGTACCGGGCCTCGGCCGTGGGACAGTGCAGGCCGACCGTCTCGTTGGTGATCTCGCGCAGCCCTTCCAGGAACGGCATCGCCGCCGCCACCAGGTCCTCGTTTGCAGAGCGGTGCATCATCACCCGGGCCAGGTTCATCACCGCCGGCCCGAGGCTGTACCGGTTGGTCACCGAATCCTGCACCAGGAAACCGCTGCTCTGCAGGGCTTTGACCATCCGGTGCACGGTCGGCATGGTCAGCCCGGTCTGCCGGGTCAGCTCGGTCAGCGAGACCGTCGGACGCTCCACGGTGAAGCACTTGAGGAGCTGCAAGGCCCTGTGGATCGCCTGAGAGCCCCGTTCGGCGCCGTTAGTCCTATCGCCGGTGGGCAGCGCATCCGCCCCTCTGGTCATAGTTCCCCGCCAACTTTCCGTCGCCATAACGTGGAAGTATATTTCATACCGTGGACTGCTGAGGCTAACCGATGAGACCTATACCACTACCAGTTGAGTACGCGTGGCGCACAATTCCCTCCCTTCTGGCGGCTCGCGTGGCGCGGACACCCGACGCCAGGGCGGTCGTCGGGCGATCCGGGAGAGGTTCCTACCACACGCTCAGCTACCGGGACCTCGACTCGGCCGCGGGGCGTGTCGCGGGCGGGCTCGCCGCGGCCGGCGTAACGCGCGGAGACCGGGTGGGCTGGGTGCTCGACAACGGCTGCGGCGCCGATGCGCTCGTCGTCTACCACGCCGTGCTGCGACTCGGCGCGGTGAACGTACCCGTGAACGCCCGGCTCGCGCCGCCCGAAGTGGAGCACATCCTGCGCCACAGCGGAGCCCGTCTCGTGCTCGCCGGCGCGGAGCATCGGGACCGGGTCGCCACGGCACCCTGCGACGTCGCTGTCCTCGACGGCGCCGACCCGCTCGCCTCGCTGTACGCCACGCCGGCGCCACCGGTCGGCAACCTGAGCGACACCGATCCGGCGAACCTGCTCTACACCTCCGGCACGACCGGGCGGCCCAAGGGCGTCCTGCACACCCATGGCTCCTCGCTCGCCGCCGCGATCGGTTGGAGCGACGCCTTCCGCCTCACCCCGCATGACGTGCTGCAGAGCCCTTTCCCGATCACCAGCGGTGCTGGTCTGCACTTCAACGCGCTGTCATGCCTGTGGGCCGGTGCGTGCGTCGTCGTCGACGACTACGACACCGCGGCGAGCCTCGCGCTGATCGCCGAGGTCGCGGCGACTGTGTACGTCGCCGTCCCCTCGATCTACGCGTACTGGACGGACAGTCCGGCGCTCAGCGGAGCCTCGCTGGGCACCCTGCGCATTCTCGACTACGGCGGGGCCAGCATGCCGGCCGCGCTGATCGAACGGCTACGGGCCGCGGTGCCCTCGGCCGGGCTGATGCAGACGTACGGGCTCACCGAGGCCGGGCCGGGCGGCTGCTACCTGCCAGAGGAGTACGCGTTCACGCGGCTCGGGTCGATCGGCAATCGGTGCGCCGGCCGGTTCACCCAGGTCCGCGTCATGGACGAGGACGGGTCGGACGTGGGACCCGGCGGCACCGGCGAGCTTCTGCTGCGCGGCCCGTCGGTGATGGTTGGCTACTACCGCGACGAGGAAGCCACCGCGGCGGCGTTCACGGACGGCTGGCTGCGCTCCGGCGACGTGGTCCGCGTCGACGAGGAAGGCTTCCTCTACCACGTCGACCGGCGCAAGGACATCATCGTGCGCGGCGGGCACAACGTGGCCAGCGCCGAGGTGGAGGGGGCGCTGCACGCTCACCCGGCGGTACTCGAGGCGGCGGTGATCGGCGTGCCGCACCCGCGGCTCGGCGAGGACGTGTATGCGGTGGTCGTGCTGAGCGACAGCGCGGACGGACCGCCCCCGACCGACGCCGACCTAATCGCGCACTGCCGGACCCTGCTGGCGGACTTCAAGTGTCCGCGCCGGGTCGAGGTGGTCGACACGCTGCCCCGCAACGCCGCCGGCAAGGTCCTTAAACAGCAACTGCGAGGGAGGGTACCGGCGTGAGTGCGCCACCGGTCGGTGTGATGTACGCCAACGTCGGCGCGCTCGCCTCCCCGGAGGGCGCGCGGGCGCTGGCCCTCGCATGCACCGAGCTCGGCGTCGAGTCGGTGTGGACAGTCGAGCACGTGTTGGTGACGCCAGCGATGCGGCAGGCCCGCCACTACCCACCGGACCCGCGGACACCTGACGTACTCGCGGACCAGCAGCCGGTACCCGACCCGTTGCTCTGGCTCACCTGGTTCGCCGCACACAGCCGTGAGGTGCGGCTGGGCACCGCCGCGCTCGTGCTGCCGCTACGCGACGCGTCGGTGACCGCGAAGGAGGTGGCCACCCTCGACGTGCTCTCCGGCGGGCGGGTCGAACTTGGGATCGGGGTCGGCTGGGCGGAGGACGAGTTCCGGGCGACCGGCCACGCGTTCGCCGGGCGGGGCCGGCTCGTAAGGACCCAGATTGACACGCTCCGGGAGCTGTGGGGGGACCGGCCACACCCAGAGGCGGGTGGGTGGGTCCGGCCGGCACCCGTCCAACGCCCGGTGCCGTTGCACATCTGCGGCAACTCGCCCGTTGCCGCGCGCCGCGCCGCGCGACTTGGCGCCGGCTTCCTCCCCGCCCGCCTCGCCGACGCGGCGCGTCTGGTGCCGTACTACCGCGAGCAGGCCGCCCGTCACGGCATCGATCCAGCCCGGCTTCCCGTGACGCTGGGGGCGTCCACCCGCGCCGAGAACCGCGAGCTGCTGCGGGCGCTGGCCCCGGCGCGGGTGCTGGTACCACCGCCCCCGGGGCCGGCCGAGAAGGTGCGCGACCAGCTCGCCGCGCTGCTCAGCCGGTACGCCTGGTGAGCTGCCGCGGCGGGTCGAGCACCTCGGCGTACCAGCGCGCCAGGAGCAGCCCGTCGATCGGTACGTCGATCAGCAGCGGGGCGTTGCCGGACCAGCCCTGGACCGCGTCGGCCAGTTCGGTGGCGGTGGTGACCCGCTGAGCGTCGCAACCGAAGCCGGCCGCCACCTTCACCAGGTCCGTACCGGTGAATCGCGCGATCTCGTCCGGCAGCCCCTCATGCCGCAGGTGATGGATCTCCGCGCCGTAGGCCATGTCGTTAAAGACGACGATGAGCAGCGGGACCGCCTCCCGCACCACCGTGTCCAGGTCGGCGATGGACGTGGCGAGCCCGCCGTCACCGATCACGCACACGTGTGCCGGCCCGGGCCGCGCGACCGCGGCGCCGGCCGCCACGCCCAGGGCCTGCCCGATTGCGCCGAAGGTCAGCGTGAACTGGTACTGCCGGGGGTCGGGCACCGCGATGAACTCCGTTGGGAACCCGATGTAGTGCCCACCGTCCACGGTGAGCACCCGATCGGCGGGCAGTGCCTTGTCGAGAACCATGGCCGCGGTGCGCGGGTCGAGTTGGCCCACGTCGCTACCGTCGACGACATCGTCCTCGGGCTGCCGCCCGGCCAGCCGGTCGAAGGCGCCCTCGGCGGCCCACCGTGCCGGCGCCTCGTCCGGCTGCGGTAGCCGGGGCAGCAGTCCCTCCACCAGCGCGCGTACGTCGGCGACGATCCCGTGGTCCGGCCGTGCCTGCGCGCCGATCGCGTCGGCGTCGTGGTCGCACTGCACGAGCGTGGCATGGGGGAAGAGCCCACCCCGGGCGATCGTCCACACGCTCAGCGACGCGCCGAGCGCGACCACCAGGTCGGCGGTGCCGAGCAGATCGCGGGCCAGCGGGTGGGAGAAGCCGCCCACCACGCCGATGTCGGCCGGGTGGCCGCGGAACCGGTCCTTGAGCAGCGCCGTGGTACCGAGCAGCGCGCCGGTCCGCTCCGCCAGCGCCGCCACCGCCTCGACAGCGCCGGACCACTGCGCGCCCCGGCCCGCCAGCACCACCGGATGGGCGGAACCGGCGAACAGCTCCGCCAGCATCGCCACGTCTGCCTCGGCCGGGGGTACCCGGTCCAGGCCCACCACCGGCGCGGCCAGCGGCGCCGGTGCCCAGGTCCGCCGCTGCACTGAGCCGGGCACGCTCAGCACGACCGGCCGGCGCGACCGCAGCGCCTGCTCGGCGGCCTCGATCAGCGCTGCCCCCGGGTCGGCGTCCGTCGCCCGCAGGTACGCGGCGCCGGTCGCGGTGACCAGCGGCTCCTGCTCGATCGCCTGTCCGGTGGGCCGGCGACCGAGCGGCAACTCGCTGGTGATGACCAGGACCGGGGAGGCGGTGCGGACCGCGGTCGTCAGCGCGGTGATCGCGTTGGTCAGGCCCGGGCCCTGGATTACCGTGCACACCCCCAGCCCGCTGGTGGTACGCGCCTGGCCGTCGGCCATGTTCACCGCACCAGCCTCGTGCCGCGTCGCCACGTACCGGCCGCCGCGCTTCACGAACTCACCGACCATGTGCATGTTGCCCACGCCCATCACGCCGAACATCTCGCGCGTGCCAAGGCACTCGAGCGCGTCGACGAGACGGGCGTAGCCCGTGATTTCAGTACTCACGCAAGTCCTTCCAGGTTGTGTACTCCCGGCGTCCGGGTGCCGCGGACCAGTTCCTCCACCCGCTCGGTCAGGGCCAGATTGATCGGCGTGGCGATCCCGGCCCGCGCCCCGGCCCCGACGACCGCCCCGTTCAGCCAGCGGACCTCGACCGACCGCCCCTTCTCGGCGTCCTGGAGCATCGACGGCTTGAGGTCGGGCAACGCCGCATACGTCCGCTCGAACGCGGCGTGGAACTCCCGTACCGCGTCGGGATCGCCGCGCAGCAACCGCTCCACGTCAGGGCCGTACATGATGGCGGGCTCGGTCGGGACGCCGGTGGCGCGCGCCACCGCGACCACCTCGAGCCCGGCCCGCAGGCAGACCGTTCGCACCGCGGGGATGGCCGCCATCCGGCCCAGGCCCAGACCCACCAGCGTCGAGACAGGGTTCAGCAGGCAGTTGCGGGTGAGCTTGCTCCACAGCTCGACCCAGATGTTCGCCGAGACGACCACCGGCAGCGCGACGCGCAGCCGGTCGGCGATCTCCGGGACCATGCCGCCCGTCGCGCCGTCGACGGCCCCGAGGACCACGTCCCCGTCGGAGCGCTGCTGTGCCACCCGGCCCGGACCGATGAGCGCGCCGTCGAAGCGGACTACGGCACCGACCGTGCGGGCCGCCCCTACAACCTCGGCGATGACCGGCTCGTTCAGGCCGTTCTGCAGCGACACCACGGCGCACCGCGGCGGCAGCCGGTCGGCGAGCCGGAGCAGGGTGTCCCGGGTACGGTCAGACTTCACCGCGAGCAGGACGAGGTCCGGCGCTGGCGCCGCGGCCAGCGCGGCCGGGTCGGAGAGCCGGACGACCGCGGGCCGGGTGTGCAGCACGCCGCCCGGATGTTCCAAGGTAAGCCCGTGCTGCCGGATGTGGTCGACGTGTTCGGCCCAATCATCGTAAACGGTAACCGGCTGGCCCGCGCCGGCGAGCCGGGCCGCGATGCCGGCACCGATGCCACCGGCTCCCACCACCCAGATCACGATGCCTCCGTCACGAGTACGGCCGCCCACCGCTGCGGTGGGCCGGCCGAGACCGTGGCAGCTCCGATCGTGGCCAGCCGCACCAGGTGCGCGTGGGTCTCGCCGAGCGCCGCCCGGACCAGGTAGGCCGGCAACACGTCCAGACGGTGGTGCCAGGTGAGCTCGCCGCACACCTCGTACACCGTCTCGGCGCCGCGACGCAGCACCATCAGCACCTCCTGAAGTCGCTCGTCGTGGTGGTGCACGAGTTCCTTGGCCCGGCCCGCGGCATCGGCGATGAACTGCTGGTGGGCCGGGAAGGCGACCCGGGGGCCGAGGTCGTCCACCGCCAGCAGCGACTGCAGGTAGTCCGACAGGGGATCGGAGTCCGTGTGCGGTCCGAAGGAGATGTTCGGTGTCGCCCGGGACAGCAGGTTGTCCCCGGCGAACATCGCCCCCTCGGCGGGTAGGTCGAACATGAGGTGACCCGGGGTGTGCCCGGGCGAGTGAACGGCGATCAGCTCCCGGCCGGGCATCGGTGCCCGGTCACCGTGCTCCAGCTCCAGGTCCGGGTGGCAGATCTCGATCTCGCCGGGCCCGGCGAGCATCGCCGTGGTCAGCTCCGTCGCCCTGCTGTCCGGCACGCCGGCGACACGCAGCCACTGCCGGGTGAGCGCGGCGCGGTTCCCGTCGACGCCGTACCGGTCGTCGATGATCGCGGCGTCGGCGGGGTGCAGGGCGACCCATGCGCCCGTGGCCGCCCGGATGTGCGCCGCCAGACCGTAGTGGTCGGGGTGGATGTGGGTGACGAGGACACCGCGTACGTCGGCGAGCGAGGCACCGGCGGCGGCGAACCCGGCCGCCAGCAGGTCCGGCGCCTCGCGGCTCGGCCACCCGGCGTCCACAAGGTAGAAACCGTCGTCCGCCTCGATCGCGTAGACCCGCACGTAGGCCAGGCCGGTGCCGGTCATCGGCAGCGGGATTGCCCAAACCCCGGGCAGGACCTGCTCCACCGGGGGGAGGGTTGGCGGCTGGGCGGTCACCGGACCCCCAGCAGATCGCGTACCGCGGAGCGGGGGATCTTGCCGGTGGCGGTCTCCGGCAGCGCGTCCAGGATCTGGACCAGGTCCGGCGCCTTCAGCGACCCCAGGTGCCGCCGGACCCATTCCCGGATCGCGTCGGGCTCCACGGTTCTCGCGTGGGGGACGACGGCGGCGGCGACCCGTTCACCCCACTCGGGGTCCGGCACGCCTACCACGGCCACGGCGGCGACGGCCGGATGCCGCAGGACTACGTCCTCGATCTCGCCCGGCGCGATGTTCTCCCCGCCCTTGATGATGACGTCGTCAGTCCGGCCGCCGAGGAACAGGTAGCCGTCAGCGTCGATCCGACCGGTGTCTCCCGTACGCAGCCACCCGCCGACCGCGCCGGCGGGCGAGACCTGCGCGCCGCGCAGCTCGACGAGGCCGGCGGCGCCGGTCGGCTGCGGCTCGCCGCTGACGTCGACGACGCGCACCTCGACGCCGGGTAGCACCCGCCCAACCGATCCGAGGCGCTCGACCGCGACGGGATCGCCGAGCGCGGCGGCCCGGTGGTCGTCGGGGCCGAGCACGGCGACGGTGGAGCTGGTCTCGGTCAGGCCGTACGCGTTGACGAAGTCGGTCTCCGGGAAGGCGCGCAGGGCACGTTCGATCGTGGGGCGAGGCATCCGCGCACCGCCGTAGGCGAGACTGCGCAGGGCGGGCGCGGCCAGGCCGGGCTCCCGGTCCAGCATGTCGAGCACCCTCGCCAACATGGTCGGCACCAGGAACGCGTGGGTGGCGCGTTCCTCGGCGGCGGCGCGAAGCCAGCCCTCCGGGGTGAACCGGCCGAGCGGGACGAGCCGGCGTCCCGCGTAGCACGCGGTGAGCACGGCCGCCACGGCGGCGATGTGGAAGGGCGGCGTGGCCAGCAGCAGCGCCTCGTCCGCGGCGGCGGCGCCGAGGTCGACGGTGTTGGTGACGTAGCTGAACAGGTTCGAGTGGGTCAGGGTGGTCAGCCTCGGCGGCCCGGTCGTGCCGCTGGTGAAGAGTTCGACGGCGGTGCTGTCGGCCTCGACGCTGGCTGGCCCGTCGGCGGAGGGTGGTGCCGCGAACAGCTCGATGTCATCGATTGTGGACAGACCTGGGGATGCCGTGATCCCGGCGCCTAACACGACGCAGGCGCCGGGCAGCCGATCGAGGAGTTCGCCGATGCGGTCGGCGGGCAGCCGGTGGTTGACCGGTACGAACGGGAGGCCGGCCCAGGCGGCCGCGAGGAGCGCCACCGGAAGGGTGGCGGTGGCTTCGGAGAGCAGGACGACCCGGCGCGCGTCATGCCCGCGGAGCAGGCCGGCCGCCGCCGCGACCCGGTCACGGTACGCCGCGAAGGTCAGCAGTGTGCCATCAGGGGTGCGCAGCGCGGGCCGGTCGGGATGGGCCTCGGCCGCCATCTCCAGCAACAGCGGCACGCTCACGGCTGCCCGTCCACGGGACGGAACCGCGGCAGCGAGATGCCCTCGGCGATGTCGTCGAACTGGACCTGTACGGCCATGTCGATGTGTACCTCCTCGGGGGCGCAGCCGACGATGTTCGCCATCAGCCGAGGCCCCTCGGTCAGTTCGACCAGCGCGACGACGTACGGCACGTCGGCGGCGAACGCCGGGCTGGGCGCGCGTCGAACGATCGTGAGCGAGTAGACGGTTCCGGTACCGGCGGCCGGTCGCAGCCGTAGTGCGCGACCGTGGCAGCGCGCGCAGACCAGACGGGGGAAGAGCTGGTCCGCGCCGCAGTCGTCGCAGTGCTGCACAGTGAGCCGGTGCTCCGCGGCGGCGCTCCAGAACTCGGCGCTGTCCTGATCCGGTACGGGTAGCGGCTTGGCGGGAGCCGGTGGCATGGCGGATGTCACTGGGGCACCTCCGAGGAGAAGATCGCGGTGCAGTGCGAGGCGAGGATGCCGCCCTCGGTGTGCACCAGCGCGGTACTGGCGTCGGGGACCTGCCGCTTGCCCGCCTGGCCGCGCAGTTGGTGCGCCGCCTCGGTGATCATGAAGAGAGCGCTGGGCTTGCCGGCGTGGGAGTGGGAGAGGACGCCGCCGTGCGTGTTCGTCGGCAATTGCCCGCCCAGCCGGGTATGGCCGGCCGCGACGAACTCGGCCCCCTCGCCCTTGGCGCAGAAGCCGAGGTCCTCCAGTTGCATCGGCTGGATGAACGAGAAGGCGTCGTAGATCATCGCGACGTCGATGTCCTCGTGGCGGCAGCCGGCCGCGGCGAAGGCGGCGCGGCCGGAGTCCGCGGCACCCGTCTCGGTTAGCTCGGCGGCCTGGGAGACGTGCTCGAATGGGTGCGACTCGCCCATGCCGAGCAGGTACACCGGGGGCTGGCGCAGGTCCCGAGCCCGGGCCGCGGAGGTGATCACGACGGCGGCGCCGGCGTCCGAGACGGTCGCGCATTCGAGCATGTGCAGCGGGTCGGCGATCAGGCGCGAGCCGAGCACGTCGTCGACCGTCAACGGCGTGCGGAACTGCGCGGTCGGGTGCAGCGCGGCGTGTGCCCGGTCGACGACGGGCACCTCGGCGACGTGCTCCGGCTTGATGGCATACCGGTGGTAGTAGCGGGCGGCGATGAGCGCATACAGCGCCGGGATCAGCGGGCCGGTCGGTGCCTCGAACTGCGGGTGCCCGATCGTCGCCATCGACTCGATCGTCGCCTGCCGGCCCATCCCGGTGGCCAGGTTGTCCGCCTTGGCGATGACCGCGACCTGGGCCTGGCCGGTCATGATCATCGCCGCCGCGTACTGGATCAGCGCAGCTGACGTAGAGCCGCCGGTGTTGACCGTCAGGCAGTGCGCCGGATAGATGCCGAGGTACTCCGCCACCATCTCGGCGTGGTAGAGGTACGGCCGCGGCCGGGAGTTGCCCGTCATCAGCAGGTCGATGTCGGCCAGCGTGAGCCCGGCGTCGCGGACGGCCAACTCGATCGCGTCGGCGTGCAACTGGGTGCTCGATCGGTCGGGAACCTTGCCTACCGGTGTTTCGCCGATCCCAGCGATGGCGACCGCGCCGCGGATTTCCACTCCCGCTCCTCTGTTGATGGGCTAGTAGGACTTCGGCAGACCCAGAACCTGGGTGGCAATGAAGGCCTTCGTCAGGTTGTTGGTGACCGGTGCGACCCGGGTCAGCGGCAGCTGCCGGTAGAAACGCTCGATGTCGTACTCCTTGGCGTAGCCGTACCCGCCGAACGTCTCGAACGCGACGTTCACGGCGTAGTGGGCCGCCTCCGTGGCGCGCAGCTTCGCCATGTTCGCCTGTGCCCCGCAGTCCAGCCCGGAGTCGTACCGCCACGCCGCTTCGTAGGTGGCGAGTTCGGCCAGCTTGAGCTGTGAGTAGGCATCGGCCAGTGGGAGCTGCACCCCCTGGTTCTGTCCGATCGGACGGCCGAACACCACGCGCTCCTGCGCGTACGCCGCGGCGCGCAGGACCACGTTCAGCCCGAGGCCGACCGCCTCCGCTGCGATCATGATGCGTTCCGGGTTGATCCCGTCGAGCAGGTGCCGGAAGCCCTGCCCTTCCTCGCCGATGCGGCACGAGACCGGTACCCGTAGTCCGTCGATGACCACCTCGTTGGAGGAGACACCGTTGCGGCCCATCTTGGGGATCTCAGTGATGATTACCTCGGGCACGCGCATCGGGATGAAGAGCAGCGTCATTCCATCGGTCTTGCGTTTCACCGCCGAGTACGGCTCGGTACGGCACAGCAGCAGCCCGTACTCGGCTTGGGCGGCCCGGCTGATCCACACCTTGCGGCCGTTGACGACGTACGTGTCGCCCTCGCGCCGGGCTGTCGTGGTGATCCGGGTCGTGTCGACCCCGGCGTCTGGCTCTGTCACAAGGAAGCAGGAGTCCAGTTCGCCGCGCGCCGCCCGGGGCAGGTACTCCCGCTTCTGCTCCTCGTTGCCGTGCACGAGGATCGGGTTGAGCCCGAACATGCCCATGTGCACCACCGAACAGGCGTCGAGCCCACCGTTGCTCGCGGCGATCTCCTGGAGGACGATGGCGGCCTCGGTGACGCCGAGTCCGACCCCGTCGAGCTCGGCGGGAAGCATCGTGCCGGGAAGACCGGCCGCGACGCACGCCTTGGCGAACTCCTCCGGGAAGATCTTTTCCTCGTCTATCCGGCGCCAGTAGTGAGAGTCGAAGCCTTGGCAGAGTTGCCGGGTGGATTCGCGAAGGGCCAACTGGGTCTGGCTCAGATTGAAGTCCAACCTGGCGCCTCCTCCCACCCGCGATGTGCGAAAGTAACCTCCATAATGTGGAAGCTACGGAGGCTGAACCGCCCGGTCAACCCCTAAAGTGCGGGATTGACGGGTGCGGAGCGAAGTGGATATGGTCTCCACAATCTGGAAGTCACTGCGGTGGGGGTACTCCAATTGGACTTGCGTGACACCCCGGCCGAGGCGGCGTTCCGTGCGGAGGCGAGGGAGTGGCTCGCCGCGCACCGCCCTGACCCACCCCTGCCATCCGGCGACACGGCCGCCGGGTTCGCCCTGCACGTGCAGTGGGAGCGCGAGCTCTTCGACGCCGGCTGGGCGGTGGTCTCCTGGCCCAAACGGTACGGCGGCCGGGACGCGTCACTGGTCGAATGGCTCATCTTCGAAGAGGAGTACTACCGGTCGGGCGCGCCACAGCGGGTCACCCAGAACGGCATATTCCTGCTCGCCCCGACCCTGTTTCGCTTCGGCACGCAAGAGCAGCAGGATCGCATCCTGCCGCGGATGGCCGCCTCGCAAGACCTGTGGTGCCAGGGGTGGTCCGAGCCGGAGGCCGGCAGCGACCTGGCCTCCATCCGCAGCCGCGCGGTCCGGGACGAGGACGCCGGTGGCTGGCGGTTGACCGGCCAGAAGACCTGGACGACGCGGGGGGCGTTCTGCACCCACCTGTTCGGGCTGTTCCGCACCGACCCCGAGGCGGGCCGGCACCGCGGGCTCACCTACTTCCTCGTGCCGCTCAACTCCGACGGCGTCACGGTCCGCGGCTTCGGCCGGCTCGACGGGGACGAGGGGTTCGCCGACGTCTTCTTCGACGACGTGTTCGTGCCCGACGACGCCGTGCTCGGCGAGGTGAACCAGGGCTGGCGGGTGGCGATGGCGACGACAGGGTCGGAGCGCGGCCTCACCTTGCGCTCACCAGGCCGGTTCCGGCAGACCGCCCGGCGCCTCGTCGACCTGGCCGCCTCCCGCGGCGACGACCTCGATGCCCGCCTAGCGGACGATGTGGTGCACGGGTGGATGGCAGCCGAGGCGTACCACCTTTTCACGCTCAGGCAGGTCAGCGGCATCCTCGCCGGCCACGAGCCCGGCCCGGCTGCCAGCCTCAACAAGCTCTTCTGGTCCGAGCTCGACATCCGCCTGCACACCACCGCGCTTGAACTGCTCGGCCCCGAGGGCGAGCTGGACGGACCGTGGAGCCGCGGGTTCCAGTTCGCGCTGGGCGGGCCCATCTATGCCGGGACCAACGAGATCCAGCGCACGATCGTGGCCGAGCGGCTGCTCGGCTTGCCCAGGCCGCTCGGGGCCAGGAACTGAGCCCACGATGTATTTCGCCCTCTCCGCAGAACAGGAAGAGTTTCGCTCGCTGGCCCGCTCCCTGTTCGAGCGCGAGTGCCCCGGCGCGGTGCTGCGCTCCGCTCCGGACGCACCACCGCTGCGGAGCCTATGGCGGCGGCTCGGCGAAATCGGGGCACTGGGCCTGCTAGTGCCGGAGGAGCACGGCGGACTCGGGCTCGACGAGGTCTCGATGGTTGTGCTGCTGATGGAGGCGGGCCACGCCGCCCTCCCGCTCCCTGCGTTGGAGGCCATCGCGCTGGCGGGCCCGCTGCTCGCCGAGCGGGCCGTGGGCCGACCTGACCTTCGCGCGATCCTTGGCTCGCTGCTGCGGGGCGAGCTGACGATCGCCGCCGACCCCGCCAGCGCCGGGCGCTTCCCGCATGGGCGTACCGCAGATTTCGTCCTGAGCGGAGGCTGGGGCGGGGCCGGTGCGATCCACCTCACCGCCCTCGACCCCGGACACGTGAAGCCGGTCGCCTCGATGGACCCGAACCGCGGTCTGGTTCAACACACCGCGCCGGTCGGAGGGCCGATCGCCGACGGCCCCGAGGTGCTGCGCGCGTGGCGGCGTGCCGTCCTCGGAACCGCCGCCGAACTCGTCGGGCTCGCCCGCCGGATGCTCGGCATGGCGGTGCGGCATGTTCGCGACCGCCACCAGTTCGGCGCTCCAATCGGCAGCTTCCAGGCCGTCCAGCACGCGCTGGCCGACGCGCTGGTGCGGATCGAGTTCGCCGAACCCGCGGTCCTGGCCGGGGCTTACAGCATGGCGGCCGATTCCCCAGATGCCGGGCGGGACGTATCGATGGCGAAGGCGCTCGCGGGCAACGCGGCATCCGTCGTTGCCCGCACCGCGCTCCAATGCCACGGCGCGCTCGGCTACACCGTCGAGCACGACCTGCACCTGTTCATGAAGCGCACGTGGGCACTGGCCGAGGCTTGGGGCGGGGCCGGCTGGCACCGCCGGGAGGTCGGCCGGTCCCTTGGCCTAATGCCGCGATGACTGCTGGGACGAGGAAGCGAGTGCCAATGCACGAACCTGGATCAACGGACGAAGTCGTGCTCTTCGAGCGCCGTGGCCCGATTGCCGTCGTCACCATGAACCGCCCTCGATACCGCAACGCGCAGAACTCCGCCATGACATACGCCCTCGACGACGCCTTCTACCGCGCGGCCGACGACGACCGGATCGCGGTGATCGTGCTGCGCGGCGCAGGTGATCACTTCTCCGCCGGGCACGACATCGGGACCCCGGAGAGGGACGTCGACCGAAGCTTCCCGCGCCGCGCCGGCCTCTGGTGGGACCACGTCGGCCGCCCGGGCGCGGAGAGCCGGTTCGCCCGCGAGTCCGAGGTGTACCTCGGGATGTGCCGCCGATGGCGGGAGTTGCCGAAGCCGACGATTGCATCCGTCCAGGGCGCCTGCATCGCCGGCGGGCTCATGCTGGCCTGGGTCTGCGACCTGATCATCGCCGCCGACGACGCGTTCTTCGCCGACCCCGTGCTGCGTATGGGGATCCCCGGCGTGGAGTACTTCGCCCACCCGTGGGTGCTCGGCGCAAGACAGGCCAAGGAGTTCCTCTTCCTCGGGGAGCGGATCGACGTAAACCGCGCCCACCAACTCGGCATGGTAAATCGCGTGGTGCCGCGGGCGGAGCTGGAGGAGCGGACGCTGGATATCGCGGGCCGGATCGCAAAGATGCCGCCGCTCGGCCTGGCGCTGGCGAAGCGGGCGGTGAACCAGGCCGAGGATCTGATGGGGCTGCGGGACGGCATGGACGCCGCCTTCGGCCTGCACCACCTGGCGCACGCTCACAACGCCGAGGTCGAGCAGGACCCGCTGGCGGGCCACGACGCCCGGTCAATGCGCGACGCCGCGGGATCGGCCGGCAGCACGTCGGCCGGCGCCGGCTGACTCCAACGCCGGGCCGGCCCCGCCTACCCGCCGTACCGCACGACGCCACCGGTGAGCGTCATCCGGACCAGGGCAGCGTGTGGCCGCGCGAGTACCCGGCCAAGCGGCTCGCGCAGCAGGCACAGGTCCGCCGCCGCCCCGGCACGCACTGCCCGCGGCGGACCGCCGGGTGCCTCGGGCGGTGACAGGTAGCCCGCCAGGACGGTACCGGCAGGGACCCGCTCGTCGACGCCGAGCCGCCTGCCCCGCCGGGTCAGGCGGGCGCTGGCGGCAGCGATGGTAGACCAGGGGTCGAGGTCGCCGAATGGCGCGTCGCTCGACGGGGCCACCGGCACTCCGGCGGCGAGCAACGACGCGTACGGGTACAGGTACGGCAGGTCGTCGCGAGCGACCTCGGCCAGGTAGTCGTCCCCTCTCGCGTGCACGAACCCGGGCTGCGTGACCACGCGTACCCCGAGCCGGGCCATCCAGGACCGGACCTCGGGCGGAACCACGGACGCGTGCTCGACACGGTCACCGGGCACCGCGCCGGCCTCCTCCAGCGCAGCGAGCGTGAGCAGGAGCGACTCGCGGGAGACACAGTGGATGGCAACCGCACGCCCCTGGCGATGGGCTGCTGCCACGGCATTGACCAGATCGTCGAGCCGAGGCAGGTCGTGGTCGCGCAGCAGCAGTTTCTGGGGCCCGGTACCCATCGTCTGCGGCAGCCCACTTGCGTCCTGCCAACCGAGCAGCAGGAGCCGGACCGGGAGGGCGCCGTCCGACACCGCCTGGGTGAGCAGGTCCACGCCTCGCCGGTCGAGGTCGGGGGTTGCATCGGTGACGCCGGTGATGCCGAACGAGACGAGCCGTTCGCCGACCGGAGCGAGACGAGGTGGAGCCTCGGGGATCGCCGCCCGAAGCCGGGCGTCGTACCGCCACAGCCGGCCGATCGGCGCTCCGGCGTCGTCCCGCTCCACATCTGCGCTCTCGTCGAGTACGGGTGCGACCAGACTGAGAGCGGCAGAGTTCAGCATCCACAGGGCGCCGCTGCGATGGTGGATCCGCAGGGGCCGGTCGGGGACCAGGGTGTCGAGCACGCGCCGGTCGAGGTCGCCGGCGACCTGCTCGTGGTAACCGATGCCGCGCAGCCAGGCGCCATCTGGCAGTGTCGCGGACGCCCGAGCCAGCGCTCGCCGGAGCTGCTCGAGGTGCGCGACCCGGGGCGGGCCGCACTCGACCGACGCTGCCGCCGCCGCCGTAGCAAGCACGTGCATATGGTGGTCGTGCAGACCGGGAATCAACGCGCCGCCGCGGCCATCGACCACATCGTCGCCGACGTCGGGCTTCACGCTCGGCCCGATCGCGGCTACCACGCCCGCCTCGATGCGGACGGCGACCGACCGGCTGTCGACCTCGACGTTGGCGAGGAACAGACTCATCGCAGCCCCAGCCGGCGCAGTACGACCTCGGTATCCGCGCCGAGCGCATGGGCGGCGGCGGATGGCCGCCGGGCCACCGGAGCGCTGACCGCCAGGTTCTCGGGCGGATGAGGCGGTCCCTGGGCGGCGAGCGCCGCTACGTCGCGCATAGCGACGTCGACAAGCCACGCGTGGTCGCTGAGCAGCGCCGCGGCCGCGGCCGCAGCGGCGTATACCCCGGTCAATGGGTCAGCGATCGCGTCCGCGCACGGCAGGGGTTCGCCTCTGTCGCGTACCACGAGGCCGGCCGCCGCGGCCACGTCGTCGCCGAAACCGATCCGATGCTCCCAGGGTCCGGTCCGGCCATACGCCGTGATGGAAACCCAGGTGGTCCCACCCGCGACGACCGCCTCGGCGTCGATTCCCAACTGCCGCATCGCCCGCGGCCGCGATGCCTCGAGGACCAGGTCGGCGTGCCGCACGAGCGCCGCCAGCGTCGCCACGCCGTCCTGCTCACTCAGGTCCAGCGCCACCGCCAAGTGGCCACCGTGCAGGAGGTCAAAGAAGGCGCGCGGCCCCGAACGCGCGCCGTCCGGACGCTGTACCCCCTCCACCTTCACGACCTGGGCCCCGGCGCGGCCGAGCAGGTGCGCGCAGAGCGGCCCTGCCCAGAGAGAGGTGAGGTCCACGACCAGAGGCGGGTGGTCGCGGCGGCCCGGCGGACTGGCGCGTGGTCCGCCCCGGGTGAAAAGCACGGCGGTGCGATCGGATCCGGCGAGCTGCCTCCGGTGACGCAGCTGTTCGTCGTCAGACGTCGAGCGGGGTACGGCCCCGGCCGCGATTCCGAGTAACTGGGCTCGGTCGGCCGCCGCGGATGCTTCTTTACATGCGGCCCAGGCGGCCACGTCGGCCCACGGCTCTCTGATCGCCACCGCTGCTTTCTCGATCAGAGCGGGGACGAGTTCTAGGTCATCCGCGCGGGGCAGGGAGATGCCGAGCCACCCGTCAGCAGTGGGCAGGATCCGGAACGCGCCCCCGCAGGAGATCGGGCCCCGTCTCGTGAAGCCCGCGATCGAGGCCCGTTCAGCGAGCAGCCCCGGTCCCGGGAGTTCCGGGTCCCGGTCGGTGCGGGCCCGCGTCAACGCGGCGAAGACCGCGAGCGCGGCGCGGACTGCCGTGGCAGGCGAGCCCGGCGCGATGAGCGGCGGACCGTCGGCGCGGCCGGTGAGTGCCATGGCACCGGATGCGGCCCAGTCGGCCGACGGTGTCGGGGCGTCGGCGAGGTCAATCATGGGATCGGAACCGACGCCGGGCCCGGCGCCGAGGCTGCTGAGCAGTTCGCGAGCCAGGACCGCAGCTCGGCTCGTACCGGCGATGCCGACCGGGAAGCCAGCCAGCGGCAGCGGCCGCACCTCAGGCACGCGCGTCCACCAGCCCCCACGCGAGTGCCGTCTCGACCCCCACCGGCTCGGCCCACAGCGCGAGGTAGGCGGTGCGCCAACGGCCGATGCGGCGAGTGATACTCACCGTTCCGCCCGCCCCGGGCACCAAGCCCATGCGCAGCTCGGGAAGGTGGAAGCGGGCGTCGTCGCGGGCTTCGACCCTGTTGGCGAACGCTGGGACCTCGATGCCGGCGCCGATGCAGGAGCCGTGTAAGGTCGCGCGGACCCGGTCGGCGACACGGTGTAGGGCATATCCGGCGCTCTGCCGCAGCCGGATCAGGTGGGCGGCGGCCACGTTCGGGGTGGTGCCGAACTCGTCGAGGTCGCCACCGCTGGAGAAGGAAGGCCCGGCGCCGCAGAGCTCGATGGCGGTGATTGAGTCGTCGAGTTCCGCCAGCCGCATGGCGTCGGCGATGCCGTCGCGGATACCCCGATCGAAGGCGTTGTGCCGCTCGGGTCTGTTCAGCATCACGCGGAGTGTGTCGCCGGCCCGGAAGAGCTGTACCGCCTCCTCGCTGGCAGCGACGGCCCGTCGAGGCGTGCGCTCACGCCAGGCGAGGAACTCCGGTCCGGCCAGCAGCATCGAGTAGGCCAGCGACTCCGCGACCAGGCCGTCGGCGACGGTCGTCCCGGTGGTGATCCGCAGCAGGTCGGCCAGGGTGAGCGTGGCGTACGGACAGGCCAGCGCGGTGGCCTGCAAGGCCGCGATAGCCTCCTCCAGATCGGGGACGGCCACGCACGTGCGGGGAAGGTCACGGTCCGCGGTTCCGGGCGCCGCGACCAGCGTGCAGGTGAGCGCCTCCAAGAGGGGAGCGGCCGACTGGGACGGTCGCGCGTGGGTTACGCCGACCAACACCGGCGTGCGACCGCTGTTCGCCCTGATGGCTTCGTAAATCTGGTCGGGTGTTAGGGCGTCGAGGTCGAGGATGTGGAGCGGCTGCGACGGTCGGCCATGCTCGTCAAGTTCGAACTCGTCGATCAGCATCGCTCCCGGACGGGATCGGCCGCCTCCGCGGTGACCCGTTCCGGGCGGGGTATATTCGAGGTTCGATGCGGGCCGCGGTGCAATGTCGGCGTCGTCCCGGAAGGGCGATCCGTCCGCCGCTGGCGTAGGCGGAAGTACCACAACAGCACCCTACCCGGGCGTTATGCAATCCCTGAAGCGCGCTGGACGTTGTGGGCGACTCCTTCCGCGTCGTGGAGCTGGCACCAGTGTCACGTTTCAGCGAGGTGGTCCAGAAGACCGGGGTTCGGGGCCGCGCTCTGCGTTCCGGACGATCAAGCGAGCCGTGGGCCTGGCCCCGGAGGCGGCCGGCCCGCACTACATCCGGGCACTCATGTTCCACTCGGTCGACTGGAACATGTTCGCCAACCGGTCCTACCGCCGGGCGCTGGCGCTCGACCGGGAGCACAAAGAAGCGCTCAGCGGGCTCGCTCGCGTCGCGGCCACCCAAGGGCGGCTGGCGGCAGCCGCCGGGCGCATCAGCGCGGTACTGGCCGCGGAACCGACCAACCATACCGCCCGCACGGAACTGGATCGGGTGGTCATCGGCGGCGTCGGTGGCTGGGCGATCATGTCGGTCTGGATGGCCGGTTTCATCGGCATGTTCGTCATGGCGCTCCTACCGCCCTCGGCGATGCCGCTGCCGGAGATTGTCGCCGCGCCGGCGGTCCTGGCCACCTGTGCGGGCCTGGTGGCCTGGCTGGGTTGGTTGCTCTACGCCGGCGGCCGTGGCCTTGCCCGCCTCGTCCGCAAGTCACGCCAAGATTCCTCACACCACCTTTAGGCAGCGGCGTCGGGTCGATGAGAACGCCTGGCGACGGAGGTGAACGAGAGCCCGCCTGCTCCTGTAGGTCTCGCTGAATCCGCTGGCCGCCTCGCGCGGCCGGTTGGAGGTTCGGATGTGCCTCGACCATCTGCAGTGTGCACGCACATCTGCATCTGGCTGTGCACGTTGGCCGGTACGCCAACACGGGGCGCTGTGGGTACAAGCTCGCTCGCTGTCCGACCAGCCCGTGAAGCAACAGCGCCCGAGGGACTCGTAGCCAGCGCCGTGGTGAAGTGCTGGCCGCCCGATGGTGACGAAGCAGGCCGGCCGGATCCCGTGGCGGGAGGCAATCCGGGGCTGTCGAGGCGTGGCTCTGCGGTTAGCGTGGGGCGAAGGGGGGATCGACGCCGGGTTTGCGGGGGCAGGCAATTCGTCGCCTTTGTTGACATCCTCCAGTTTGGGGACGAGACTCGCACGATCGTTCACTTTGCCGGGAAGAATCCAGGGGGGACCATGTCCAGCACCAGATTCCGGGTGGCCGGCGCCGCACTCACCCTGACGCTCGGTGTGCTGACCGGGTGCACCGCGGGGGAGGGCGTCGATGTCGACGGCGCGGGAGAGTCGGGTGCCTCTGCCGGGGGCGTCCTCGTCGCCGCCATCAGCGGCGAGCCCGACCAGCTCGACCCGCACAAGACCTCCGCGTACCACAGCTTTCAGGTGCTCGAGAACGTCTACGACACGCTCGTCGAGCCGGACGCGAACCTGGAGATGAAGCCGTCGCTGGCGACCAAGTGGACCACCAGCGACGACCAGCTCACCTGGACCTTCACCCTCCGCGAGGGGGTGACCTTCTCCGACGGTTCGCCGCTTACCTCTGAGGACGTGGCCTACTCGTACAACCGGATCATGAAGGAGAAGCTGAACGCGTCGTACCGGTTCGCCACCGTCAAGTCGGTGACGGCGCCCGACCCCACGACCGTCGTCGTCACGTTGACCGCGCCCACGCCGAACCTGCTCGCCAACCTCGGCGGCTTCAAGGGGGTGGCGATCGTCGAGAAATCCAACGTGGAGTCCGGTGCGGTGAAGACGAAGCCGGTCGGCAGCGGTCCCTTCACGGTGGCCTCGTACACCTCCGGCGACAGCATCAAGCTGACTCGCAACGACGGCTACTGGGGCACGAAGCCCAAGCTGGACGGGGTCACCTTCACGTTCGTCAAGGACCCGACGGTGGCCCTGCAGAACCTGCGCGGTGGCGAGGTGCAGTGGACCGACAACCTGCCGCCTCAGCAGGTGCCGGCGCTGCGCGACGGCGACGACCTCACCGTCCGCTCGGTGCCGTCGACCGACTACTGGTACCTGGCGCTGAACCAGGCCCGCAAGCCGTACGGCGACGTGAACGTACGCCGGGCGGTCGCCTTCGCGCTCGACCGCGAGGCGATCACCAAGGCTGCCAAGTTCGGGCTGGCGACCGTCAACCAGACCGCCATACCGAAGGACAGCGCCTTCTACTACGACTACGCCCCGTACCGGCGCGACCCGGACCAGGCGAAGCAACTGCTCCAGCAGGCCGGCGTCACCGGTCTGACCATGGACCTGATGGTCACCAGCGAGTACCCGGAGACGGTCACCGCCGCGCAGGTCATCGCCGCGCAGCTCAAGGACGTCGGCATCACCGTCAAGATCCGTACGCTGGACTTCGCCCAGTGGCTCGACGAACAGGGCAAGGGCAACTTCGACTCGTTCATGCTCGGCTGGCTGGGCAACATCGACCCCGACGAGTTCTACTACGCCCAGCACCACAGCGGCGGGACCTTCAACTTCCACGGATACCGCAACCCCAGCGTGGACAAGCTGCTCGACCAGGCCCGGACCGAGACCGACCAGGCCACCCGCAAGCGGCAGTACGAGCAGGTGGCCAAGCAGATCGTCGACGACGCCAGCTACATCTACCTCTACAACCCGGACGTCGTGCAGGGCTGGTCGAAGCAGGTCACCGGCTACGAGGTACGCACCGACCGGGCGATCCGATTCCGCGACGTCGCCCTCGCCCGGTGAGCCGACGGGGGACGTCTGGTGACCCGCTTCGTCGTGCGGCGGCTGCTGCAGTCCGGCGTCGTGCTGCTCGGCGTGACGCTGGTCGTGTTCCTGCTGCTGCAACTCGTGCCCGGTGACCCCGTCCGGGTCGCGCTCGGTACCCGCTTCGACCCGGAGACGTACGAGGCGCTGCGGGCCCGGGCCGGCCTGGACCGCCCGCTGCCGGTGCAGTACGCCAGCTACGTCGGGCACGCCCTGACCGGCGACCTCGGCGTCAGCTTCCGCAGCGGACGGCCGGTCACGTCGATCGTGCTGGAACGGCTGCCCGCGACGCTGTCGCTGGCCGTCACCGCGGTCGTCTTCGCGCTGCTTGTCGCCTTCCCGCTGGGCGTGCTCTCGGCCCTGCGCAGCGGGTCGTTGTTCGACCACGCGGCCCGGGTGTTCAGCCAGTTCGGGGTCTCGGTGCCGGACTTCTGGATGGGCATCATGGGCATCCTGCTCTTCGCCGGGGTGCTCGGCTGGCTGCCGCCCTCCGGCTACGTGGCCCTCACCGACGACCCCGGCCGGTGGGCCTCCCACGTGGTCCTGCCGGCGGTCACGATCGGACTGGTCACCGCCTCGATCCTCACCCGGTTCATCCGCTCCTCGGTGCTGGAGGTCCTCTCCGAGGACTACGTCCGCACGGCCGAAGCGAAGGGCCTGCGAACCCGGGTGGTCGTGCTGCGGCACGTCCTGCGCAACGCGCTGATCCCGGTGGTCACCGTGGTGGCGGTGCAACTGGCCAGCCTGCTCGGCGGCGTGATCGTGATCGAGGTGCTGTTCGCCTGGCCCGGCGTGGGTCGGCTCACCTACGACGCGGTGCAGGCCCGGGACTATCCCGTGCTACAGGGCGCGATCCTGCTGGTGGCCGCGCTGTTCCTGCTGATCAACCTCCTGGTGGACATCCTCTACGCCCGCCTCGACCCGAGGATTCGGGTGCGATGAGCGGTGCCGGTGACTCGACGTCACGCCGGGCGCTGGCGGCGCTGCGCCGCGACCCGTTGGCCGTGACCGGCAGCGCCGTCCTCGCGCTGCTGGTCGTCGTGGGCGTGGCCGGACCGTGGCTGGCGCCCTCGGGCATCAACGAGGTCGACGTCGACCAGATGCTCCAGCCGCCCAGCTGGTCCCATCCCTTCGGCACGGACGAACTCGGCCGGGACGTGCTCAGCCGCGTCCTGGTCGCCGCCCGGGTCTCGCTCCAGGTCGGCGCGGTCAGCGTGGGCATCGCCCTGGCCGTGGGCGTGACCCTGGGCCTGCTCGCCGGCTACTACCGGGGGTGGCTCGACAACGTGCTCATGCGGTGCATGGACGTGCTGTTCGCGTTCCCGGTCCTGCTGCTCGCCGTGGCCATCGTCGCGGTGCTCGGGCCGGGCCTGGTCACCGCCATGATCGCCATCGGTGTGGTGTACACCCCGATCTTCGCCCGGGTCACGCGCGCCGGCGTGCTCTCCGTACGCGAGCAGGTCTTCGTCCGGGCGGCGGTCGCCACCGGGGCGTCCGACCTGCGCATCATGCGCCGGCACGTGCTGCCCAACATCGCGGCGCCGCTGATCGTGCAGACCTCGCTGTCGCTGGCCTTCGCGATCCTGTCCGAGGCGGCACTGTCCTTCCTCGGTCTCGGCGTCCAACCGCCCGCGCCGGCCTGGGGCCGCATGCTCTACGACGGACGGGGCTTCGTCACCGAGGCGTGGTGGCTGGGAGTGTTCCCCGGGGTCGCGATCTTCGCCACCGTCCTCGCCTTCAACCTGGTCGGGGACGCGCTGCGGGACGTGCTCGACCCCCGCCAGCTCACCGTCAGCGAGGCGAGGAGGAACGCCGGATGAGCGACCCGCCCGTACTTGCCGTCGCGGACCTGACCGTCACGATCGGCACGCGCCGGGGACCGGCCCGCGCGGTCGCCGGCGTCGACTGGTCGGTGCGGGCAGGGGAGACCCTCGCCCTGGTCGGCGAGTCGGGCAGCGGCAAGAGCATGAGCGTGCTCGCCGCCACCGGTCTCGCGCCCCGCTCCGCCCGCGTCACCGGGCGCGTGCACCTGCTCGGCACGGACCTCGTCGGGCTGCCCGAGCAGCGTCGGCGGCGGCTGCGCGGCCGGCACGTCGGCTTCGTCTTCCAGGACCCGATGACCTCGCTCAACCCGGTGCTGACCGTGGGTCGCCAGATCGGCGAGGCCGGCGAGGAACACCTCGGCCTGACCCGGCGCGCCGCCCGGGCCCGCGCCGTCGAACTGCTCGATCTCGTCGGCATCCCGTCCGCCGCGGAGCGGGTGGACGCGTACCCGCACCAGCTCTCCGGCGGCATGCGCCAGCGGGTGGTGATCGCGATGGCGCTGTCCTGCGAACCGGACCTGCTGATCGCCGACGAGCCGACCACCGCCCTCGACGTCACCACGCAGGCCCAGATCGTCGAGCTGGTCGCCGACCTGCAGCGGCGGATGGGAACGGCCGTCGTCTGGATCACCCACGACCTCGGCGTCGTCGCCGGCACCGCGGACACGGTGGCCGTCATGTACGGCGGGCGCATCGTCGAACAGGGGCCCGTCGACGCCGTCTTCGCCGAGCCGGCGCACCCGTACACCGCCGCGCTGCTCGCGGCGCGACCCGACCCGGACGCCGGTGGCGCCGACCTGGTGACGATTCCGGGTTCGCCGCCCAGCCCCCTGGACCTGCCGGCCGGGTGCGCCTTCTGGTCCCGCTGCCCGGTGCGGGGGGACGCCCGGTGCGAGCACGAGCTGCCGCCGCTGGTCCCCGTGTCCCCGCAGCACCAGGTCCGGACTTTCTACCCGCACCGGCCCGACCGGGAGGACGAATGACCACGGACAGCGCGACGGCCGACGTGGTGGCCGAACTGGACGACCTGACGGTGTGGTTCCCGACGCCGGCCGGCGTGGTGCGCGCCGTCGACGGGGTGTCGCTGCGGGTGCGCCGTGGCGAGACGCTGGGTCTGGTCGGCGAGTCCGGCAGCGGCAAGTCCACCACCGGCCTGGCGCTGCTGCGCCTGGTCGACCCCACCTCCGGTCGAGTCCGGGTGGCCGGACAGGACGTCACCCGGTGGTCCCGGCGCCGGCTGCGCGGACTGCGCCGCCGGGTCGCCATGGTGTTCCAGGATCCGCAGGCCTCCCTCGACCCCCGGCACACGGTCGGCGCGAGCGTAGCCGAGCCGTTGATCGTGCACCGTCTCACCGACGGAGGTGCCGCCCGCCGTGGGCGGGTCGCGGACCTGCTCGACATGGTCGGCCTGCGCCGCGACCTCGCCGACCGGCACCCGCACGAACTCTCCGGCGGCCAGCGGCAGCGGGTGGGCATTGCCCGCGCCCTGGCCGGCGAGCCGGACCTGATCGTCCTCGACGAGCCGATCGCCTCGCTGGACCTCAGCGTGCAGGCGCAGATCATGAACCTGCTGCGGGGCCTGCAGCGGGATCTGGGGCTGACCTATCTGTTCATCGCCCACGACCTCGCCGCCGTCGAGCACATGAGCGATCGGGTGGCCGTGATGTACCTCGGCCGGATCGTGGAAAGCGGTACGCCGGCGCAGATCTGGCGGGAGCCCGCCCATCCGTACACGGCCGCTCTGCTGTCGGCGATTCCGGTGGCCGACCCGGCGGTGGAGCGGAGCCGTCGCCGGATCATCCTCTCCGGTGACATCCCGAGCCCGATCGATCCGCCCGGTGGCTGTCGGTTCCGGACGCGGTGCCCGCAGGCCCGGGCCGAGTGCGCCCGGACCGACCCGGTTCTCGCCGAGGTCGGCCTCGGCCACGGGGCGGCCTGCCTGTTCGCGGGGGAGGCCGTCCGCGCGATGCGGGCGGAGGCCGCCGGGTAGCTGAGGCGGTCGCGCCGGCACGCAACGGGTGCGCCCCGGCGCGCCTGAGCGGGCAACGCGACGTCCTCGCGGGCCCCGATCGTCGGCCTTGCCGTGCTGACATCCTCGGGCGACTCGACCCCCTCAGGCCGCTCCGGCGCCCACCGCGATCTCGCCGTTCATGCCGGCTGGATAGAAACCACCCGAAGCCGTCGGGGTCGGGCTCAAGTACGCGATGTTCAAAACGGATTGAGCCGACCGGCCGTAGCACATCCCGTTTTCGTCCGTGGGGATGAAATTCGGGTCCGCCGCTGTGCCGACACCCTGGTCGTCGTCCGTCGGACCATCAAGACTGTTACGCGCGTCGGAGATCTTCTGTACCGAGTCAAATACCGTGTCGTCGGTGAGCCCAGCGCTGTAGAGAGCGGAGCGAACAATCCCCGCGTGGTAAGCCTCGGTGGCCAGCAGCCCGGCTGCCGCATCAAGGTACGTCTTGTTCGACAACAGCGACGCGGATCCTTTGAAGGCCGACACCCCGACGTCTTCGAAGAGGAACGCCGCAAAGAGGAAGTTGAGGTCGTTGGCGTACGGATCGAACGTTTCGCCTTGCTTGACCAGACCAGCGGCAGTCGCCGCCGCGGTAAAGCTCGTGTCCAACGAAATCGCGGGACGAGCAACAGCGGAATCGCCGAGCGCGGATCGCAAGAAGGCCACATGCTGCATCTCGTCGGAGGCGATCTCCTTCGCGAACCTCTGCACGAACTTGCTGCTGAAGTTGACCGATGCACCACCGGACACCTCACCACGGACCCCGGCGCCGGTGGTCATCTCGTCCGGAAGACCGGACCCCGTCGTCGCACGGAGGTAGAACTCAGCTTCGAGATATTCGAGATTGAGCGCGAAGTTGAGGATTGCCGCGTCGCTCGGCGAGCCGCCACCACCGGCCGGGTCGGCTTCGCACGTCCCTGGATCTACCAAGGCCGCAAGCCTTCGCCGATCCGTTTCGGATTCCGCACTGCGTGACACCGCTTCTGAGATGAACCAGTTGTCCATGCTGCCTCCGATCTGCTGCCGCCAGGTCCTGTGGGTTGTCCGCGCCGCCCGACCTGACTGGAAGGGTGACGCTCACGCTAATTGCGCCGATGACCCGCTGGGGGATTTTTGCCGGAGTCGGTACGGGATGGATCGAACGTCGACTAGGCTCCGCGCGTTCTGACGAAACTGCGCTGTTGCCCACACCGCGCCACCGCGATCCTGGTTCTGCACCACGCCGAGAACGCGGCCTACGCAGGATGAAGGGATCGTTGTTACACGGACGGGTCCCAGGCGATGAGCTGGTCGAAGATGCGACGGTCGCCGTCCAGCTCCAGCTGCGGAGAATCCGGCGATATGCGGCCGCAAAAGAACAGGACCAGGTCACTGGCCGTGCCCCGGGCGGAGGCGTCGGCCGGGTCCGGGTCCTCGCTGGCAGCCAACGCGCCGAGGCGGGCGGCCGATGCGCCGTCGCGGGACAGCCGAAGGCGCCAAGAGCGGCCTTCGGTGGCGTAGTAATCGACGACGGCGGGTTCGTGCGGCCAGGCGACATCCGTCGAGCAGAGGGTGAACTGACAGTCGTCGAAACCGTCGAGGGCGACCTCGTCCGGCAGTGGCTGCGGGGCACCCACGGTGAGCTGGGCATCGTAGGTGTGCACCGCGATCTCGGGAACCTGACGCCGGGCCCATGCGCCGGAGGTTTGCGGTGACTGCGAGTCACCCCACCACGTCCAACAACCACGGTCCGGGCCGGCCTCGCGCAGCGCGCTCGTCAGTCGCTCGACGGACTCGGTCCACCAGGCCAGGAGAGCCTCGCGTTCCCGAGGCGCACCCGTGCCGTCCTCCCAAGCGGACTTCTCCGGGGGAGCGTCGGCCGGCCCTGCGGCGACGATGGCGGCCGACCTGCGGCGGCCCATGCCCAGGTGCTGCACGAGATCGAACAGCGTCCACCTCGGACAGCTCGGCACCGGCACGTCGAGGCTGGGCGCCGCAGCGACCGCGGCGCGGAAGGCGGTCGACCGTTCGTCAATCAGCCGCAGATGATCAGAGAACGTGAGGAGTCTGTGCACCCCGGCTTCCTATCACTGTGCCCGACAACGGGACAGCGACTTTCACAACCGACGCGGCGGGCGCCGCGGCACTGGCGCGCCAGGGTTCACCTGCCGTGACCTGCACCGTCACGACGCCCTGGCCGGTGGAGGCGACCGGACGTCGACCGGCTGCGTACCGTCCTCGCCGGCGTGCCGGTTGCCGAGGGCGTCCTGCGACGTTCCGTACCCGACCCGGTTGGGACCTTCCCCGGCCGGTATCCGTTCACGCCGAGTTAGCGGTGTCGTGGAGAGCTTGCGAAGTTCGTGGAGGACGATCTGGCTCGCTGCGGTGAGAGTTGATCGGCCGCGAACGGCCGCGTAGACGTGGCGGGTCAACGGCCGGCGGAGCGGGCGGGTGGCGACGTCGTAGCGCCGGTCCACGGCAAGCTCGGGCAGGAGCGACACGGACAGCCCGGCTTCGACATGCGCCAGCAGCAGCTCATAGCTGGCGAAGCGGCCAGCCACGACTGGCTCGAAGCCGGCTTGTCGGCAGGTGCTCGTCACGAGGTTGGACAGGTACGTGCCGGGCATGTCGATGGACCAGGCCGCCTCGGCGAAGTCGGCCAGATCCGCCGGTGCGTCGGACCCAGCCTGCGGCCGCGGCAGCACGAGCACGATGGCATCGGTGAGCAGGGGAATGGTGTGCACGTCAGGATGCAGCGGCATGGATCCGTCGATGAAGTCTGCGGCCACGATAATGTCGTAGTCGCCGCGGCGCAGGGCCGGATGGCTGGCCTGCGGGTCCAGTTCGGTGACCTCGAGCTCGATCCTGGGATGCGCCTCCCGGAGCCGCGCGGCGAGCGGAATGACGACGGTCCGGATGGCGCTGGAGAAGGCCGCGAGGCGCACCGGCCCCGTCGGTTCTCCGGAGCGGCCCTGGAGATCCGCCTCAGCAGCCTTGACCTGGTCCAGGATGATGCGGGCGTGCCGGGCGAGCGTATGCCCGGCGGGCGTGAGCTGTACCCGTCGGCCGCTGCGCCGCAGCAGTTCGGTCTGGGTCTCCGCCTCCAGGGTCGCCAGTTGTGCCGACACTGCCGACGGACTCATGTGCAGGGCCGCGGCGACGGCCCGCATGGTGCCGAGGCCGTCCAGCAGGCTGAGCATCTCCAGGCGTGCTGTGTTGAGCCGCATCGGAAACTCCTTGTGCGCGAACTCCGCACAGCGTAGCCAGAAACATGAGCTTTTCGTGCATAACGAACGCTCCTATCGTGAGGCGTATGACGCTGACCACCGAGCGGAGTACCGCCGAACAGTTCTGGTCCGACGCTGCCCGTCACCTGGTGCGCTACGGCGGTTCGTTCACGCCCGAGATCATCGAACGAGCGGCCGGTAGCTTCGTGTACACCGCTGACGGCCGGCAGGTCCTGGACTTCACCTCGGGTCAGATGAGCGCCATCCTCGGGCACAGCCATCCCGCGATCGTCGAGACGGTGCAGCGGGAGATCGGGAGGCTGGACCACCTGTTCAGCGGCATGCTGTCCCGCTCGGTCGTCGACCTCGCGCGCCGGCTCGCCGAGTCCCTCCCCGCGCCGTTGGAGAAGGCGCTGCTGCTGACGACCGGCGCCGAGTCGAACGAGGCGGCCATCCGGATGGCTAAGCTCGTGACGGGCAAACACGAGATCGTCGCCTTCGCCAAGTCGTGGCACGGCATGACCCACGCCGCGGCCGCCGCAACGTACAGCGCCGGCCGCCGGGGCTACGGGCCCACGCCGGGAAACTTCGCCATTCCCACGCCCAACCCGTACCGCCCCGACTTCACCACCCCCGACGGCGAGTTGGACTGGCAGCGCCAGCTCGACTACGGCTTCGCCCTCGTCGATGCCCAGTCATCGGGAAGTCTCGCGGCGTGCATCGTCGAGCCGATCCTCAGCTCTGGCGGCGTCATCGAACCGCCGCCGGGCTACTTCGTGGCCTTGGCACGCAAGTGCCGTGAGCGCGGCATGCTGCTGATCGTCGACGAGGCACAGACCGGTCTGTGCCGCACCGGCACGTGGTACGCCTTCCAACGCGATGGCATAGTGCCCGACATCCTCACGCTGTCCAAGACGTTGGGCGCCGGCCTACCGCTCGCCGCGATGATCACGACAGAAGAGATCGAACAACGGGCACACGAGCGGGGTTACCTCTTCTACACCACCCACGTGTCCGACCCCCTCCTCGCCGCCGTCGGCAACACCGTGCTCGACGTCCTCGAACAGGAGCAGATGGACGTACGGGCCCGAGAACTCGGCGAGTTCCTGCGCGCCGGCCTGCTGGACATCAGAGACCGACACGACGTGGTGGGCGACGTACGGGGGCGTGGCCTGATGCAGGGGATCGAACTCGTCGTCGACCGGGAGACGCGAGAGGGCTCGGACGCCCTCGGCGCCCACGTCACCCGCCGCTGCCTCGAACTCGGCCTCCATATGAACGTCGTGCAGCTGCCCGGCATGGGAAGCACCTTCCGGATCGCACCACCCCTCACCGCGACGCGAGAGGAACTGGCCCTCGGTCTGGAAATCCTGGACCAGGCGATCGGCGAAGCGGCGCCGGCCTGACCGGCCGCGTCACCCGTTCGCGTCGCGCCGGTAGTGACGCCCCGGGCGACGCGATCCACCGCATCGCCGAGTGCCCGAAAGGCGCGCTCGGTTCGGACAGCCACATGCTGTGGTCATCGAGGGCGTAGGTGGTAGCTGGTCCAGGAACGCCGGCTCGTCGCGCACGTGCCGGCCGGGGCCGTGGGTGTCGCTGCCGCCGCCGCCCGCAGGGCCACCGCCTCGTCGCCGCAGCTGCGGGCCTCAGATCATGCGTCGAAGCGCGGTCTCCACGGCGTCGATCAGCGGATCACCTTCGGTTCGCGGGTGCCGTGCGAGACCGAGCTCGACGTCCGGCAGGGTGGGCAGGGCGTCTGCGTCATGGCAGGCCATGACCGGTTCGAGGTTCGCGGGCATGAGCGCCGCGACGCCGAGCCCGGCCCGTACCGCGGCGAGCACGCCGACCAGGCTGTTGCTTTCGAACGCGACCCGCCAGCGCCGACCGGCGCGGTCGAGCGTTTCCAGCACCGACGTACGCCAGAAGCACGGGTTCGAGAACAGCACCACCGGCAGCGAATCGGCAGCCACGTCCACACCCTGGCCGATCGCCCAGACCAGCGGGCGGCGTACCGTCCAACGTGCCGGCCCGGGAAGGCTCGGTATCTCGTCGAGCACGAGTTGGACGCGGCCCGTGTCATAGGCCTCTCGCATCGCCGCGTTGGGAAGGATCAGCACCTCCAGCGTGGCGCCGGGGTGCAGCCCGGCGAGGTCGGCGAGGGCCTGGGGGAGCCGGGACGCTGCGAGGTCTTCGAGCAACCCGACGCCGCAGCGGCCGGTGAGCGCGCGCCCGGTTTCGGTGAGGGCCTGTGCGGAGAGCGAGAGGATGCGCTCGGCGTACGGCAGGAGTTCCTCACCCGCCCGGGTCGGCGAGACCCCGGACGGCGACCGGTAGAGCAGCGGACGGCCGACGGCGCTCTCGAGCTTGCGCAACTGCTGGCTGAGCGCGGGCTGGGTGTGCCCGAGCGCGGACGCGGCACGGCTGATGCTGCCCGCCCGCACGGCGGTGACGAACGACCGCAGCAACACCGTCTCGAGATCCCTGGCCATAAGAATTCATTATGGCAGACCCAAGAAGTTGGCCACTTCCGAGGTACCGACGGATGACTTAGCGTCCCGCAGGTGACCAGATACCGACAGGTGCTCGCCGTGCCGGGGATGGCGTCGCTGTTGGGCGTTTCGCTGCTCGCCAGGATCGCGATCTCGGCTGACGTGATGGCGCTGACGATGTATGTCGTACTGGGCCTGGACATGAGCTACGCGGCCGCGGGTGGCGTCGGGGCGAGTGTGACCGCCGGCATGGCGTTGGGCGGGCCACTGCTTGGTCGCCTGATCGACCGGCGGGGCGCGCGTACCGTGCTGCTCGTAACGGTCCTGGCGCAGGTCGCGTTCTGGCTGAGCGTGCCGATCCTGCCGTTCGGGATCCTGCTCGGCACCGCCTTCGCGGCGAATCTGCTGATGGTGCCCGCCCAGGCGGTGAGCAGGCAGGCGATCGCCGCGATGACGACGGCAGACCAGCGCCGGCCCGCGTTCGCGCTGGAATCGGTGCAGGGCGAGCTGTCGTACCTGGTGGGCCCGGCCGTAGTGATCTTGTGCGCGGCGACGATGCCTCCGGGTGTGGTGGTGTGGGGCGTCGGGGCCGCGATCGTGGTCGGCGGAGTCGGGATGGCCATGCTCAACCCGCCGCTGCGTGCCGATGACGAGGCCGACGCCGCCGCGGCCGGGCGGCCCCCGGGCCGGGAGTGGCTGGGCACCGGCATGATCGCCGTCCTGACGACGGCGTTCGGTGCCACGGCCCTGCTCAGCGGCGTCGACCTCGCCATTGTCGCCACGCTCGAGCAGGCAGGTCAGGTGTCCTGGGCCGCCCTGGTCGTAGCCGTGTTCGGCGTGGCCTCCGTCGCGGGCGGGCTGATCTATGGCGCGTTGCCGCGGCCGCTGTCCACGTGGCTGCTGCTCGGCGTGCTCGGGCTCGTGACGATTCCCGCCGGCCTCGCCCATAGTTGGCCCTGGTTGTGCGCGGCCGTCGTCGCCGCCGGGCTGCTCACCGCGCCGACCCTTTCCACGGTGTCCGACGCGGTGAGCCGGCTGGCGCCGGCCAGCGTGCGGGGTGAGGCGACAGGTCTGCAATCCTCGACGCAGAGCGCGGGCTTGACCGTCGGATCCCTGATCGTCGGGGTGACGATCGATGTCTCCGTGCCAGCGGGCGGCTTCGCGGTGGCCGGGCTGGCCGGCCTCGCCGCCGCGCTGGCTGGACGTCTGCTGTCCCGTCGCTCGTCGGGCCGGACGCGGCATCCGCTCAGCGGTCCCGGCCGCGTCGGGGCAGCGGACCTGAAGCCGCGATCAACGAACATCCGGGTGGGAGACCTCGTGTTGGCCACCGACCCCGCGACGGGCCGAGAAGGCCCCACAAGGTGACCATGACAACTGCGGGTGGCAGCCAGGTGCGTCGCCCCCGGCCCACCGCGGGCCCGGCGCCAGTTGGCACCGGGCCCGGGCAGTGCCGCGCTCAGGGGCTGGTGCAGGTGATGTTGCTGGCCGAAGTGGTGCCGTCGCCGGTGGCGGTGAACCCGAAGGTGCTCGCCTTCGAGGAGTCGTTCGGCGCTGCGCGGCGAGCGCGAGGAGGACGTCGCGTTGCCGGTGAGCTGGCGGCGATGGGCTCCTGCGATTCAGCGCGCGCGGCGGTAGTGCATGGCCACCGCGCCGTTGCGGAGCGGCTTCGCCGAGAGCAGCTCGAGCTGGCGCGTGCCGGGCAGCCCGTCCTGGTACAGCGTCGGGCCGTGGCCGGCGATCCTGGGATGGACGACCAGCTTGTACTCGTCGATCAGGTCCAGCCGGTCGAGCTCGGTCGCGAGCTTGCCGCTTCCGAGGAGGACCCCGGCCGGGGTCGCGTCCTTGAGCTTCTGCACGCTCTCGCGCAGATCACCGGCGATATGGTGGCTGTTGGTCCACGGGAAGTCCGTACGCGCGGATGACACGACGTACTTGGGTTTGGCACCCAGCTTGACCGCCCACTCGCGCATGGCCGGCGGTGCGTCCTCGTGGTCGAGGGCGACGGCCGGCCAGTAGCTCTCCATCATCTCGTAGGTGACGCGACCCCACAGCATTGCCCCGCTCTCGTCCATGAGACGGGTGAAGAAGGCGTGCGTCTCGTCGTCGGCGATCCCCTCCCGGTGGTCGACGCAACCGTCCAGGGTGAGGTTGAGACTGAAGGTGAGGAGTCCCATGGCCGGCGAGTCTAACGCCGCTTCCAGGTCGGGAAAGTGCAGTCACACCCGCATTTGATCCCGTTTTCTACCGGCAGCGGCACGCTGTCGAGTGCTGAGGACGAGGACGTTCACCGGCGCATGCCCGCTCGCGGCCGTGCACCCCGCCTGCTACAACCACACCCCGCCCAACATCTCCGGCCTGCGCGGCCTCCGGCCGCCTCGATGATGACGACCGCAGAGGTGGCAGGTCACGGCGCCGATCGTGGCATCGCGGCCGGGCCGCGTTTGGCCCGCTGGATCTGCTCGTAGACCTGGGTCCTCAGCTCGGTGAACCGGGGCAGGGCCCGGGTGGTGAGTTGATCGCGCTCCGGTGGGAGGTCGATCACAAGGTCCTCCTGCACCCGGGTCGGGGAGCTCGACAGGACGAGCACGCGTTGGCCCAGATACACCGACTCGTCGATGTCGTGCGTCACGAAGACCGTCGAGATCCCGCGAGTCAGGTGCAGCTCGCGGACGAGGTCCTCCAGATCGGCGCGGGTCTGCGCGTCCACCGCGGCGAACGGCTCGTCCATGATGAGCACCTCGGGCTGGTACGCGATGGCGCGTGCGATGGCCACCCGTTGCTGCATCCCGCCGGAGAGCTGCCATGGATGGCTGCGCGCCGACTGGCGCAGCCCGACCGCGTCGATGGCGTCGGTGACGATCCGGTCGCGCTCGGCGCGGGAGAGCTTCTTGTGGCGAAGCGGGAGCTCGACGTTGCCCCGGACGGTCAGCCACGGGTAGAGGCTGCGGCCGTACTCCTGAAAGACCACGGCCATGGCCGGGCTCGGGCCCGTCACTGGCGATCCGTCCATTTCGACGACGCCGCTGGTGGGCCGCAGCAGTCCGGCCAGGCACTTCAGGAGGGTGGTCTTCCCGCATCCGGACGGTCCGACGATGCACACCAGTTCGCCGGGTCGCATCGTGAAGCTGAGGTCGCCGATCGCCTCGACCTCACCCGCGGCGGAGGGGTAGACCTTACGCAGGTGTTCGACCTTCAGCAGGGGGCCGCCGTCAGGCACGGGTGATCTCCTTCATTCCGTGATACCAGCGCAGGGCGCGCCGTTCGACGAGGCCGAAGAGCACGGCGAGGAGGACGCCGATGAGGCCGAGCAGGAGGATCCCGCTCCACATCTCGGCGACGAGGTAGTTCCGCTGGAAGTACGCGATTCGGTAGCCGAGGCCGGAGGACGACGCGAACATCTCCGAGATGACCATGAGGATCAGCGCGACCGACAGTGCCTGCCGTACGCCGGTCATGATGCGCGGACTCGCCGCAGGGAGCACGACCGACCACAGCCGTCGCAACCGGGGGATGCGGAACGAGTCCGCGGTTTCCAGCATCACGCTGTCGGTCGCTCGGACGCCGTCGATCGTGTTCAACAGGATCGGCCAGATCGCGCCGGACACGATGACGACGACCTTCATCGTGTCGGTGATGCCGAGCAGCAGCATCGCGACCGGAATCAGCACCGGCGGTGGAATCGCGCGGAAGAACTCGAGCGTCGGCTCGAGGATGTCGCGTAACCGGTGGAGTCGGCCGATCACGACGCCGGCGGCGACACCGAGGGCGATCGAGGCCAGGAGGCCGAGGCCGAGGCGGTACAGGCTCGGCAGGACGTCGTCGACGAAGGCCGGGCCGATCCAGGTGTGCCGGAATGCGTCGAGAATCGTGAGTGGACCGACGAGGAACCGGTTCGTCGACCGGGTCGACCACGCGCCCCAGAGCACCAGGATCAGGATGGGCAGCCCGACCCCGAACGAGGCGTTCACGGCGATCCGGGTCACCAGGCCGCGGGGGCGGACGTCTGTCATGCGAAGGGCGGTCATCGCGGCTCCTCCGAGAGCACCGACTGGTGCCAGGCCAGCGAGCGGCGTTCGACGATGCGGAACACGACGTTCACCGCGACACCGAGGAGTCCGGTGACCACGACGAGGCCGTACAGGCCGACGGCGTCCCCGGCGGAGCGGGAGAGCTCGATAGAGCGCCCGAGGCCGGGGTTGCCGATCACCATCTCCGCGGTGACCGCCAGGATGAGCGCCACCGCCGCGGCGAGGCGCAGACCCGTCATCAGGTACGGCAGGGCGGTTGGGAGCACGAGGTACCGCAGGCGTTGGGCGCGGGTGAGGCCGAAGCTTCGCGCGGTGTCCCGGGCGACGGTGTCGACGTCGGCGACACCGTAGATCACCTGCACGAACACCTGCCAGAACGCGGCGTAGACGATGATGACGAGTGCGGCGCGCATCTGCAGGCCGAACATCAGCACGGCGAGGGGGATCAGCGCGACCGACGGCACCGGTCGCAGGAATTCCACGGTCGTGTGCGTCGCGCGGCGCAGGAACGGCACGATCCCGATCGTCGTTCCCAGGATGACCGCGGCGAGCGTCGCCACGGCCAGGCCGATTGCCCACGACGTCATGGTGAGCCGGACTCGCCGCCAGAACGCCAGGTCGCGGACTTCCTGGACCAGCCACGCGAACACGTCCGTGACGTACGGCAGGTACTGCGGGTCGACCAGGCCCAGCGTGGGGATCAGTTGCCAGACGGCGAGGAACCCCAGCAGGCCGGCGGTGCCCAGCAGGACCTTGCGCATTGCCGGTTACTGCGGCTGGATGAGGCGGTCGAAATCGGGCTGCTGGTCGAGCACGCGGTACTTCTGGGCGAGCGTCGCCAGTTGCTCCAGGCCTGCCCGGTCGAGTTCCCACCCGAATGCCGGCAGCCGCAGGGAGTCGGCGACCGCTTCGGGGAGCTCGAGGTTGTCCTTGATGGCCTGACGCAGGTCCGTCTCGTTGGCGGGATCAGCGGCCCAGGTGAGTGTTTCCATCATGGCGGCCGAGAAGTCGGTGACCAGCGCGTTGTCGGACTCCTTCAGCTTGCTCGATGTGATCGTGGTGAGGGTGGCGAGGCCGGGAATCGTGGCCTGGTACGGCTCGACCACGAGGACGTCGCCGCGCTCACGTAGCTGGGTGATGAACGGCTCGGTCACCCAGGCGGCGTCGATGTTGCCGGCCGCGAGCTGGGCCGGGGCGTCGGGGAAGGCGACTTCGACGAACTGGATCTTGCTGGGGTCGCCGCCGTCCTTCTCGACCGCCGCCATGATCGTGACGTCGCCGGCCGCGCCGAGGCTGTTGACCGACACCTTGCGCCCCGCGAGCTGGGCCGGTCGGGTGATGCCGGACTTCGCCGACGCCACCACGGCGTTGATGTCGTCGCCGTCGGCGTAGGACGACGCGTAGTTGCCGACGATCACCACACCGAGGTTCTGCAGGTCGGCGCGGAAGGGGCCGAACGGCTGCCCGATGGCGAAGTCGATATCGCCGTTGATCAGCGCCGGAATGGCCTGCGCGCCGCCCTGCGCGGGCTGGACCTGCACATCGAGTCCTCGCTTGCGGAAGATGCCCGCTTTGATGCCGCCCCACAGTGCGGCGGTCTCGCTGATGGGAAGGGCCGCGACGCGGACCTTTCGCAGGTCTCCGCTTGCTTGGTTGGACGGCGTCGGGGCGTCGGAATCCGTACAACCCGTCAGGGCGATGACCATGCCGGCGAGAACAGCGAGGGCGGTGGCCTTCTTCATGGACGAGCCCTTCCGTGCGCAGCCCTGGTGCATCGTGAGGAAGTGCCGGCCGGCGGGTGAGGTGGACCATCCGACCGCGCCGATCAGCGTCGTGCAGAGGGCATCGATTGTCAAGAATTCTGATATGGCAACTCACATTGATTCGAGTGATGTCGCCTCATCGTGAAAGTCCGCTGAGAACGGTCTTGACGCGTGACGATTTTGTCACCAAACTGTGTGGTTGGTTGTCCGCGGCGGCGGAGGGAGCGACGGCTTGGCGATCGTGATCGCGGGCGCCGGTATCGGTGGGCTCACCACCGCCCTGAGCCTGCACCAGGCCGGTTTCCGTGACATCGCCGTCTATGAGCGCGCCGCCGCGCTTCGCCCCCTCGGCGTCGGGATCAATCTACTCCCGCACGCCGTCCGTGAGCTTTCCGAACTGGGCCTTCGCGAGCGTGTGGAAGGGCTGGGCGTCGCGCCCGGCTCGCTGGCCTATTACAACCGTCACGGTCAGCAGATCTGGAGCGAACCGCGCGGCCTGGACGCGGGATATCGCTGGCCGCAGTTGTCCGTGCACCGCGGCCAGTTCCAGATGGAACTCCTCAGCGCGGTGCGGGAACGGCTGGGCGCCGACGCGGTGCGCACCGGGCATCGGCTCGTCGACGTGCAGGACGGTGTCGCGCGCTTCGAGACGGCAGCGGGCCAGGTCGACGTCAGGGCCGACCTGCTCGTCGGAGCGGATGGCATCCACTCGGCGCTGCGCCGGCAGCATCGGCCCGGCGAGGGAGCGCCGGTGTGGAACGGCCTGACCCTGTGGCGGGGGACGGCACGCGCGCCCGGATTCCTGGACGGGCGAACCATGATCATGGCGGGGGACGCGGAACAGAAGTTCGTCGCGTACCCGATCGGCCCGGACCTGATCAATGTCGTCGGCGAGCGGCGCGGCCCGGGCCTCGCCGCGCCGAACGCCGACTGGAACCGGCCGGTCGACCCCGCACCGATCATCGCGCTCTTCGACAAGTGGCGCTTCCCGTGGCTCGACGTGCCGCACCTGTTGCGCGCCGTCGACGAGATCCTCGAATATCCCATGGTGGACCGCGACCCGATCGAAAGATGGACGTACGGCAACACCACCCTGCTCGGGGACGCGGCGCACCCGATGTACCCGAACGGCTCCAACGGGGCGTCGCAGGCCATCCTGGACGCCCGTACGCTCGCCTTCCACCTCGCCACCGCGTCGACGGTTCGGCAGGCGCTCGACGCCTACGAGGCGGATCGGCGGCCGGCGACCACCGCGCTCGTGCTGAGCAACCGGCGGCAGGGCCCGGAACAGGTGATGGTGCTCGCCCACGAGCGCGCGCCGGACGGGTTCACGCACATCCACGACGTCATTCCGCCGGAGGAGCTCACCGAGATCGCCACCGGCTACAAGAAGGCGGCCGGCTTTCTGCCCTCCGCTCTCAACGAACGGGCTTCCCTGACGCCGACGGTCTTCACGGGCATCCTGCCGTGACCCGCTCGGAGGCGACGGAGCTGGACGCCGCCCGCCTGGCGTCGGTGATCTCGCCGCTGCGCCGCACGCTGCTCGCCGCCGCCCGGGCCGCCGAGGACCTGCCGGAGATCCCGGACGCGCAGATCGAGATCGTCCGGGCGCTGCCCCGCGGAACGGTGTCCACCCCCGGCGAACTCGCCGCACGACTCCGCCTGAGCCGCTCGACGGTCAGCAACCTCCTTACCGCCATGGAGGGCAACGGTCTCGTCGAGCGCCGCCCCCGTCCCGGCAACCTCCGCCACGTCGACGTCCTCGCCACCGCGAAGGCCCTCGACCTGTTCGACCGCTTCGACCTCGCGAGTGGAAATCTGGTCGCCCGCGCCGCGGCCACCTTGTCGGAGGAGGACCGGTCCGCCCTCGCCGCCGCGGTGCCCGCGCTGGAACGCCTGCGCGACGCGCTCACGCGAGGCAAGGAGAATCCATGAGTACGCCGCCACGGCGGCCGTCGCACCGCGCCAACCGAGGCGGCTGCCGCACCGAACTCCGCCCCCGCTGCGTCGACCTGCCGGACGGGACCCCGTGAGTGCGCCCCCGGTTCCCGGTCTGGAGGCCGCCTTCGATGTGGAGGCCCGGCTCGGCGCACTGGAGGACCATGGGGTGACCCGCGCCGGTCACCGCCGCGTCGTACCTGTTGTCGGCGGCCGGGTCACCGGCCTCTTCGAAGCCGACATCCTCCCTGGCGGCGCCGACTGGCAGCTGGTCCGCCCCGACGGCGGGGTCGAGATCGACGCGCGCTATTCGGCGCGTACCGCCGACGGCGGCCACGTCGACATCCGTACGGTCGGCGTCCGCAGCGGCCGCCCGGAGATCCTGGATGCGTTGCAACGCGGCGACACGGTGGACGCGTCGGAGTACTACTTCCGCCTGTGCGTACGGCTGGAGACCTCGGCGCCTACGCTGGCCGTCCTGGAGCAGTGCGTCTTCGTGGCGTCCGCGATTCGCGAGGGCGACCGGGTGCGCTACACGGCCTACCGCGTCACCTGAGCGCAGGGCGATGAAGACGGCCGACATCCCCACTGGAACGTCGCCCCGGCCCACCTGCCCACGGGCCCGGCGCCAGCTGGCACCGGGCCCCGGGCAATGCCGCGCTCAGGGGCTGGTGCAGGTGATGTTGCTGGCCGGAGTGGTGCCGTCGCCGGTGGCGGTGAACCCGAAGGTGGTCGAGGCGTTCACGCCCAACGTGCCGTTGTAGGGGGCGTTTCGCACGGTGACGTTGCCCGTGGTGCCGGTGTTGGTGCCGTTCCAGAGGCTGCTGATGGCCTGGCCGCTGGCCAGGGTCAGACGTACGGTCCAGCCGTTGATCGTGGTGGCGGTGTTGTTGGCCACGGTGACCTCAGCCTGGAAGCCGCCGGGCCAGCTGTTGACCGTGCGGTAGGTGGCGACGCAGCTGGTCGACGGGGGAGGCGTGGTGGGGGGCGTGGTGGTGGGGGGCGTGGTCGTGGGCGGCGTGGTCGTGGGCGGCGTGGTCGTCGGGGGCGTGGTGGTGGGCGGCGTGGTGGAGGAGAACTGGGTGAAGAATCTCCAGATTTCCCCGGAGGTCCAGGTCCTGGAGTCGTTGGGGCTGGACGATCCGTCGACCGGACTGGGGGTGTGGTCGCCGTCGAACGCGGCCCACTGCACGGGGTAGCCGGTTCGGCAGCCGGAGTAGGTCGTGGTGATGTGGGTCAGGCTGCCTCGGCTCGGCTCGGGTGGGTTCTGTGCGGCGCAGCCGTTGTTCCGGACGAAGGTGTCGCGCAGTGCCCGACCCTGGGAGATGTTCAGCACGCTGTCGTAGGTGCCGTGGATGCCGAAGTACGGGACGGGCTGGGTGCCGCCGTTGCATCCGCTGAGGTTGGCGCCGGACAGGACCGCGACCGCCCGGACGACGGTGGGTCGAGCGCAGGCCACGGCATAGCTCATCGCCCCGCCGTAGCTCCATCCGAGCACGAAGCGCTGGGTCGTGTCGACGCAGAGATCGTTCTCGATCTGCCGGGAGATGTCGTCGAAGAGGGTCAGGTCCCGACCGTTGGTGTTGGCCCAGCCGGCGTTGAGGCCCTGGGGCGCGACGAAGATCGCGCTGTTGTTCGCCAGAGGCGCGAGCCCGTAGTAGCCGGCTGAGGCGACGTTGGCAGCCGAGCCGTTGAGCCAGTGGAAGCCGACAATCAGCCGGTAGGGGCGGTTCCTGTCGTATCCGTCCGGGATCCGCAGGATGAAGCTTCGATTCTGTCCGCTGCTCTGAATCGTGTGCGTACCGCTGCTGAGTGTGGGGGCCTTGCCGCAGCCTGCGGTCGCGGCGAGGGTGCCGTTCGTCGCGGCCACCGCCGCGTCGCCGAAGCCCACGCTCCGCGCGCCAACGGCGGTCGCCGCGAGGAGAACCGCTGCGGCCGAGATGGATGAGAGAAGGAGTCTCCGTTTCATAGCTTTGGCTCCTTGCCGTTGGTCGTCGTGTGCCGGTGATGTGGTGCGAGGCCGGCCCGTTGACCACGGGCCGCGCTCCGCCGACCGACGGTCAGCGAGGTGCTGGCGGCTTTCTCCGGCGTCGCCTGGTAGGCATGGCGACGCCCGTTCCGCTCCGGTAGTCCGGGCCCGGTGTACCCGCGCGGGTGTGGCCGTCCGTCGGCGCCGGGATCGTCCACGACGGCACGGAGGCGGGCATGTGGCCGGACCGATGTCGGCCGGCGACCGCCTGTGGTCGCCTGGCACCTGCACAGCGCCCGGACTGGTCACCCACCGGCGAGGCGGCCTGGGTTGCGCCCTCGGCGCGCCTCTCCGGCTGGATCGAGGTGATCGCGAGCGTGCCCTTCGCCCGCGCGCCAAAAGATAGCATGTTATCGATAACACGCTCAATCGCCGAGCTGCTCACCAGGTTCCTGAGCACGGCGGATGTCGACTACGGGTTCGCCTGCTCAAGCAGGTACGCGTGAACGTGCCCAGGCGGTTGTCGGCCGATGATCCCCGGATCGCTACTGGCCGCGCTGGCGCGGCCCCCACCAGGGCAGCAGCGGCGGAAGCTCGGCGAACGGGTGGCGCGGCGGTTTCGGCGGCTGCGATCCGCCGTCGTCGCCGTCCCAGCGCCGGCCATACTGATCGGGTACGTCACCCCAGCCGAAGTACGGCATCGGCCCGGCAGGCACACCGCCGAGCGTCTGCAGCGGATCGATGCGGGACTCGGCGACGGTACACAGATGTGCCCAGTCGTCACCGAAGTCGAACAGGTACGCGAACTGCTCGCCGCCAGCCAGCCGGCTGAGCTTGGTCCGGTCACTGTCGATGCTGCCCTCGGGCGCTTCGCCATCCCACAGCGCCAGCGGCGTGATCTGGGTCTGGTCGGCCGTCGTGAACATGTGCATGTGGGCCAGGTCCCAGCGGGCGAACGCCAGGTCGATCGCGTCAGCCAATTGGGCGAAGGTGTGTGACCGGCTCGCGGCGAACACCCTGCCGGGTCGAGGCCACAGGTCGACGCCACGACCGGAGACCAGCTCAACCCGTACGGACAGCCAGGTACGCGCCACCGATCACCCTTCCATCGAAAACCGCCGTCGCCGCCGTGCAGGCTACGCACCGACACCGACACCGGCACCGGACCAGGCCCGCGGGTGGCGCATGTTCTTCCTACCTCGCTGGTTGACGAACTGGCCAAGACCACCTCCCCGACGGCGGCGGCCACCCCCCCGCGTTGCCGGCGGTCGCCACCTTTTCCCGGCCGGCATCCGGCCGGGGGCACAGGCCTAACGGCCCTACCCGCCCGGGATTTACCGGGACAACCTGCGAGCATCACCACGACAGCGTCGGGAGATCGGTCATGTGCAACTACTGCGGCTGCCGGGAGTTCCCGTTGATCGGTCAGCTGACCACCGAACACGAGGCGATCGCCAACGCCGCCGGTCGGCTGCGCACGGCGATCACCTCCGGCGTCGGTGACCCCGTCGTCCGGCTCGACGAGCTGCTCGCGCTGTTGACGCCGCACACCGACGTCGAGGAGCGCGGTCTGTTCGTCGAGCTGCGCGCCGAGGGCAGCCTCACCGAAGCGGTTGACCGGCTCTGTGACGAGCACGACGACATCCACGGTGTCCTCGGCGCCGTCGATCGCGCGGCACCGGACTGGCCGGCGGTGCTGGCCGCCCTGGGCCGGCTGCACCGGCACATCGACAACGAGGAGCACGGGCTGTTCCCGGCCGCGGTCATCGCCCTGCCGATTCCGGCCTGGGACCGGCTGCCCCGCAGCAACCCACCGCGGCGGCCTGGACAGCGGCGAGGAGGCGGCCGGTGACGACACTGGGGGAGGCGGCATGACGTACGTGATCGCGGAGCCGTGCATCGACGTGGTCGACCGGGCCTGTGTGGAGGAATGCCCGGTTGACTGCATCTACGAAGGCGACCGGGCGCTGTACATCCACCCGGACGAGTGCGTCGACTGCGGCGCCTGCGAGCCGGTCTGCCCGGTCGAGGCGATCTTCTACGAGGACGACCTACCCGAACGGTGGTCCGTGTTCACCGCCGACAACGCCCGGTTCTTCGCCGAGCCGCTGCCGGGAGCCGAGGCCCCGCTGGGGTCGCCGGGCGGGGCCGCCAAGCTGGGCCGGCTGGCGGTCGACACTCCACTGGTCGCCGGATACCCCCGTCCGACGACGTGAGCGGCGAAGGCAGGAGACACCGATGCGTCTGATCGTCTACGGCGACTTCAACTGCTCCTACTCCTACCTGGCCAGCCAGCGCGTCGACACGTTACGGCGACACCGCCGCGCCGAGGTCGACTGGCGGGCCGTCGAGCACGACCCTCGGCTGTCGATGACCGGCACCCCGGCCGCCGCCGACCCGGACCGGTGGAAACGCGAGCTGGCCGAGATCCGCCTGCTCGCCCTGCCCGGCGAGCACCCACCCGAGGCGGCCCCCACCATCATCAGCAACACGCTGGCGGCCGTCTCCGCGTACGCCGAAGCGGTCACCGACAACGTCGAGCACGACCTGCGGCGCGCCCTGTTCGACGCCATCTGGCTGCGTGGGCAGCACCTCAGCAGCGCCTACGACGTGCGCGCCGTCGTCGCCGGCATCACCTACCCGCCCTACCCCATCGAGCCCTACCTCAACTCGCCGGAACTGCCGCCACCCGGATTCGGCAACCCCGCCCCCCTGCACACCACCCGGATCCTCGGCGCCACCATCGCCCCCAACGGAATCCCCCTGACCACGACCGGCTGGCGCCGGTCGCACCAGTGGCGCACCGACTGGCTGGCCGCCGGCGGGCCCGTCGTACCCGTTGTGGTGGATCCCGACGGCACCGCTCTGCCAGGTCTTCGAGGGCTGGCGTACCTGGCCGAACTGCTCACCGACCCGCCGGCGCACCGTGCGGCTGCCGAGGCCGGCCGGGATGCTGTCCGTGACGCCACCGCGCACCCCACGCCGTGGCCAGCAGGTGAACGCGACGAGCGGCGTCGAGCGGCCACGGCCGTTTGACGTCGCGCGGTCGGCGGTGCACGGGAAGGCCCCGCGCGCGGCACCGTCGGCTTGCCCGGCGTCGGCGAGAGATCTCGCCCGCGTCACCCCCGGTCGGACGCGCCGAACAGGTAGCGCAGGTCGTCGAGCATGACGACCAGCACGCCGACGACCAGGGCGACCGCGACCGCCGGGACCGCTTCACCCGGGCGCACGGGTCCGGTCGGCGCGAGCGCGCCGACGAGGGCGCAGCCGACGAGGAAGGCGTTGCGCCACACGTGGTGCCGGCCCAGAGGGGCGGCGGTGCGGCCGAAACAGCGGCAGGTGGCGCCGCCCCGCCGCAGGTTCGCGACGACGGCGACGGTGAAGGCGAGCAGCAGGGCGGTGGCCGCGAGGAAGCCGGCCGGCGGGAACACCGCCAGCAGGACGACGGCGGTGAACTCGGCGGCGACCACGGCCGCGGCGAGCGGGCCGGCCGGCTGGTAGCCCATGTCGCGCACCGACCGGGTGAACTCGCCGAACGCGGCCCGCCCGGAGACCTTGCCGATGGCGGCCGCCAGCAGGACCGTGCCGAGCAGCACCCGGCACGCGATCTCGACGTACATGCTCATCGCCTCCCTCTGGCCACGCCGAGGATCGCCTCGCGTGGCACCGCTCCGAAGTGCCGCGAGTCCTGGCTGTTGGCGTTGTCCCCGCGGACGGTCACGGCACCGTCCGGTTCCACCCGCTGTACGCGTTTGACCATCCACGTCAGGTCCGTGCCCGCCACGACGTCGCGGGCCCGGAACACGACGAGGTCACCGGGGGCCGGTGCCCGCCCGACACGGACGACGAGCCGGTCGCCGTCGCGCAGCGTCGGCGCCATGCTGTTCCCCCGTACGACCACCGGCCGCCAGCGGCGGCGCAGCCAACCGGTCATGACATCGCCAGCTGGTAGCCCTCGGCCTGCAGGCGGAACAACCGCGCGTACTCACCGTCGGCCGCCATCAGCTCGTCGTGGGCACCGGACTCGATGACCCGTCCGGCGGCCAGCACGACGATGCGCCGCGCGTCGCGCAGGGTGCTCAGCCGGTGGGAGATGAGCAGCCCCGTGCGCCCGTGGCGGATGCGGGCCAGTGACGCGTGCACGCGGGTCTCGGCGTCGGCGTCGAGCCCGGAGCTGGGCTCGTCGAGGATGAGCAGGTCGGCGTCGGCGCGCATCAGCGACCTGGCCAGCGCGACCCGCTGCCACTGCCCGCCGGACAGCGTCACCCCGGGCTCGCCGTCCTGACCGGCGAAGGTGCGGCTGAGCAACGTGGCGTATCCGTGGGGGAGGGCGCGCAGGCGCTCGTGGATCTCGGCCCGCGCCGCCGCGTCCTCGACCTGCTTGGCCGTGTGCGGCAGCCGGCCGATGCCGACGTTCTCCGCTGCCGTGAGGTCGTAGCACATGAAGTCCTGGAACACCGCCCCCATCCGCCGGCGTAGCGTCTCGACCCGCAGCTCGCGCAGGTCCACGCCGTCCCAGGTGATCCGCCCGCGGTCCGGGTCGTAGAACCGGCAGAGCAGCTTGACCAGGGTGCTCTTGCCGGCGCCGTTGAGGCCGACGAGCCCGACGGCCTCACCGGCGGTGATCGTGAGGTCGACACCCTGGAGGATCCACGGGCCGTCCTCGTCGTAGCGGAACCACACGTCCTCGAACCGGATTCCGCTGCGCAGCGGCGGCGCCGGCCGCGTCCCGTCGGGCAGGTCGGCGGGACTGCCGAGAACGGCGACGTAGTGCCGGAACAGCCGCATCGCCGTGCCGGCCTCGCCGAGCTGACCGGCGATGCCCGCCAGACCGCCCTGCGCCGCGGCGAACGCGGCCAGCAGGAGCGTGAGGTCGCCGAGGCTGAGCCGGCCGCGGACCGCGGCGTTCACCGCGATCACCGTCGCGGTGAGGGTCACCGCGGCACCGGCCAGCGCCCAGCAGGTCTGCACCACGGTGGCGTGCCGCGCGGCGGCCAGCTCGATCCGGGCGGCCGAGCGCACCGCACCGGTGAGCCGGTCGTGGAAGAACCGGCCGAGGTGGAACAGGCGCACCTCCCGGGCGGCGCGCAGGTCGGTCAGCACGGTCTGGAACAGGAAGCGGGCCCGGAACAGGCTGGCACTGTCCTCCACGGCCCGCGCGGCCCGCCGCGACAGCCGCAGCTGGATGAGGAACTCGGGCACGGCCACGGCCAGCAGGAGCAGGCCGGCCGGTGGCCACAGGGAGGCCAGGATCGCGGCGAAGCCGCCGATGGTCACGACGCTCTGGGCCACGCTGACCGTGAACATGACGATCGCGTACGGCGCCTGATCGGCGGCCTGCTGGGCCAGCGCCAGCCGGTCGCGCAGTGCCGGCTGCTCGAAGGGGCCGAGCCCGAGAAAGCCGTTCAGTTTCCGGTACAGCCGCACGTCGGCGGCGATGGTGATCGCGTGCTGCAACGCCGTGGTGAAGTAGCCGGACAGGCGGTTGGCGATCACCGCGAGGGCGCCCAGGACGGCGATCGCCACGGCGTACCAGGTCGCGGCCGACGGGCTGGCCGCGCGGCCCCTGCTCACCTCGTCGAACAGCAGCTTCATGAACCACGCCACGCCGATCGGTGGCGCCGCGCCGACGAGGACGAGCACGACCATGGCGGCGAGCGCCTTCGGGTCGGCGCAGCCCAGCCGCAGGGCGGCTCGCAGCGTGGCCACGGTCAGGCCAGGACCGGAAGCTGGTGATCGGCGTCGACGACCACACCGTCGACGACCGACAGCACGGCGGGGAACCCCTTGACCTGGAACTCCCGCTCGGCGAGCGCCTCGGTGATGGTCGCGGTGTCGAAGCCGGCCAGGCGCGGCGCCATGGGCGCCGTCTCCTCCGGCGTGCCGATCATGAGGACGAGGGTGTCGTGGCGGTAGCGCTCGGCGTCGGCGGTGAGGGCGTCCAGGAGGGTCTGGCACGGCGGGCAGGTCGGCGTCAGCAGGACCACCGTGCGCCGGCCGGAGGCCAGGTCGGCGTGCGGGAAACCGCTGACCTGAAGACCCGCGGCGGGCAGCACCTCGGGAACGGGCTCGCCGTCGTGGGCGTGGCCGGTCTGCGCCTCGCGCAGCCGCCGGGCCAGAGCCAGGGTCAGGACGAGGTTGAGTACGGCGACCGCGCCGACGACGGTGATGGCGGCGTAGACGAAACCCGGCATGGGAACTCCTCGGCAACTCAGAGGTGCGGGGGCCGCGCCCCCCGGCGCGGCCCCCAGCGGGGGAGAAGGTCAGCAGGCGCCGGCCTTCTTGACGTAGCAGACCGACCGCGACGTCGACGTCACGCACGCGCCGTTGCAGTTGTAGTAGCCCTGCCGGTAACGGCGGAAGTAGCTGCCGCCCGAGCAGTAGCCGTCGGACGCGACGCACGAGCACGCCTGGCCGTGCTCCGGCACGCAGGCGCCGGCCTCTTCGCGCCCGAGCACCTTGCCGAGGACGGCGTCGCCGACGCGGGTGATGATCCTGGTCATGGGCAGACCTCCTATGTGGGTGGTTGCCCATCACTGTGCTGACCCCCGCTGCGCACGCCCTGCGCTTCTACTGCGCGGGGGCTGCGCTCCGCCAGCGCGCCAGCCATCCGCGCAGGTCATCGGCGTACGCGGCGTCGAAGTGCTCGAAGATGCCCAGCGCCTGCTCGCCGAGCGCCACCGCCCGGTCGGGCCTGCCGAGGCTGGCCTGCGCCCGTGCCAGCAGGCTCAGCGAGTTCGCGAGCGGGAACGGCTGCCCGATACCGCGCAGCATCGCCACCGAACCTTCCAGCTCGGCCACCGCCCGATCCGCGTCGCCCTCCTCGAGGTACACCTTGCCGAGCAGCCGGCGGGAGATCGCCTCGCCCCACTCGTGGCGCATCTCGCGGAACGCCGGGACCGTACGGGTCAGCAGCCGGCGTGCGGAGTCGCTGTCGCCGGCGGCGAGGTGCGTCGCGGCCAGCGCCTGCTCGGCGGTTGTCACGCTCATCCGGTCACCGAGCCGGCGAGCGGTGTCCACCGCCTGCCGCAGGTGCTCCAGGGCCTGCGGCCACTCCTCGGCATGCCGGTGCAGCAGCCCGATGCTCTCCCGCGCGAGCGCCTCGCCCCACCGGTCACCGGCCGCCTCGAAGAGCGGCAGGGCTGCGGTGAAGCAGGCGTGGGCGAACGGTGAGGTGTGCTGGTACTGCCCGTACTGCATGCCCAGGGTCAGCAGCACGTGCCCGCCGGCCGGGCCGCCCGGCCAGTGCGCGGCGCACAACCGCACCAGCAGCAGCAGCGCGGCGTCCGCCTCCCGCAACCGACCGAGCTGACGGCAGCACAGCGAATAGCCCTGCAACGCGACGAGCCGGTGCGCCACCAGCGACCCGCGGCTGTCCCGGTGTGCCGCGCGCAGCAGCGGCACGGCCTCGCCGTGCCGGTTCAACATCCGGTACGCCGTGCCCAGGCGCAGCCGCAGCGACATCCGGGTCGGCAACGACAGGTCGGCGTGGCGCTCGAGCACGCCGCGCAGGCAGTCGACGAACTCGGGCAGGTGCTGGCTGCGCATCAGCGCGAAGTTGCCCATCGTGCCGGCCAGCCGCCCGGCCAGGTCGACCGCGCCCAACCCCAGCAGGTCCCGCACCGCCGCGACCAGGTTCTCCAGTTCCGCCTCGAACCAGTCGACGGCTTCCCCGGCGTCGATCACGCACTCCACGTCCACCACCGGCAGGGCCTTGCAGGGCAGTGACGCGTCGGCGCGTTCGGCGTAGGCGTGCAGCCGCGCGTACCAGGCGATCACCTCGTCGGCGGTGACGTCGGTGCGCTCCCGGGCGTGCAACCGGACGAGGTCGTGCATGCGTACCCTGCCGTCGGCATCGGCGGTCAGCAGGTGGGACCGGCACAGCTGCTCCAGCAGTGGTTCGATGGTCTCGTCCCACATGCCGAAGCTGCGCAACGACGTACGGCTGAGCACCGCGAGCAACCGCGCGGCGGACGGCGCCAACCGCTCGAACCCGACGGTGAAGCTGCTGCGCACGTCGAGCCCGTCGAGCGACAGCTCGTCGAGGCGGCGTCGCTCGTCGCGCAGCCGGTCACGCAGCCGCGCCACGGTCATCGCCTCCCGCTCGCCCAGCCGTACGCCGGCGATGCGCAACGCCAGCGGCAGGCGCCCGCACAACTCCACGACGTCGGCCGCCGCCGCGGCCTCCCGGCTGATCCGCTCGGCGCCGGCGAGCCCGGCCAGCAGGTCCAGACCGTCGTCGACCGGCAGGACGTCGAGCGCGACGACCTCGGTGCCCGCCAGCCCGGGCAACGTCGAGGTGCTGGTGATCAGGGCGCTGCCGCCGGCGGAGGGCAGCAGCGGACGCACCTGGGCCGCGTCCGCCGCGCTGTCCAACATCACCAGCATGGGCTGGTCGGCCAGCACGGACCGGTACAGCGCCGCGCGTTCCTCGGCCGCTTCCGGGATGGCCTCGCCGGCCACTCCGAGGGCGCGCAGGAAGGCGCCGAGCACGGCACCCGGCCGGGCCGGGTCCGTGGTGTTGCCGCGCAGGTCCGCGTACAGACACCCGGCGGCGAAACGATGGCGGCTCTCGTGGGCCGCCCGCAGCGCCAGCGTGGTCTTGCCCGTTCCCGCCAGCCCGGTCACGACGACGACCTGAGCGGCGCCGACCGCCGGCGGGTTCCGCCCCAGCAACGACAGCAGCAGCCCGAGCTCCTTGTCCCGTCCGACGAAGTCACCGGTGACGCCGGGCAGCTGGTTGGGACGCACCCACGCTCGGGGGGACGTCTCCTGCTCGTTCCCGAGGATCTCCCGGTGCAGCTGCCGCAGATGTGGCCCCGGGTCGATGCCGTGCTCGTCGGCGAGTATCCGGGCCCCGTCCCGGTAGACGGCGAGCGCCTCCGCCTGCCGGCCGCTGCGGTGCAGGGCCACCATGAGCTGACCGCGCAGCCGTTCCCGCAGCGGCCGATCGCGTACCAGTGTGGTCAGCTCGGGCACCAGCTCCTGGTGCAGACCCAGCGACAGCAACGCCTCGACGCGCAGCTCGATCGCATGCTCACGCAGCTCGCGAAGCCGATCGCGCTCGAAGTCGACCAGCCTCGCACCGACGTCGACGAACGCGTCGTCGCGCCAACGCGCCAGCGCCCGGTCGAGCAGCTCCACCGCACAGCGGGCGTCGGTGGCGGCCGCGGCGCGCTGCACCTCGGCGGCGAACTCCGCCGAGTCGACGACCACCGAGGCGTTCAACTGGTAGCCGGGTGACCTGGTGAGGATCAGCTCCGGGCTCGCACCGCGCCGGATCGAGGCGACGATCGCCTGCACCCGGTTGCGCGCCCCCGCGGGCGGATGATCCGACCAGAGACCGTCGATCAGACGGTCGACGGAGACGATGCGCCCAGGGTGGGCCGCCAGGCTCGCGACGAATCCCCGTTCCAGCGGGGCGAGCGACACAGCTACCCCGTCGACGCTCAACTCGATCCGTCCGAGGACGCCGATCCGATACCCGCGCACCGCGCAAAGCTAGCGCGGTGTTTAAACGCTCGTCGGGTCGGTCGGGTGCGGGAGTTCATCACAGGGCTGTGGCGGCTTGGAACCATGTCTCGCCGTCGAGATCCGTCCGCGCCTGCGGTGGTGTATCGCACGGCTCGGGTGGCGTTGCGGGTGACGGTGGGGCAGCGGCGGCGAAGACCGTGCGGAGCAGGACAGGCAGCCCTGCCACAGCACTATGAAACCTCGCCGAGGCGGGCACAACCAGGTCGTCGCTCTGATCGCGGACACCGCTGCGCTTGCACCTGCACGACACCCGGCACACCGGCGTGGCCAACGCGGTTGCCGCCGTCCAGGCGGGCGTCACCACCCTCGACGCCAGCATCGGTGGAGCAGGCGGTTGCCCGTTCGCGCCGGCGGCGACCGGTAACGTCGCCACCGAGGATCTCGTCTACCTCTTCGATCGGATGGGGCAGGCCACCGGACTGGACCTGGAGGAACTCGCCTCGGCCGTCTCCTGGCTCGAACGGAAACTCGGTCATCAACTCCCAGGCGCTCTGCTCCGGGCGGGCAGACTTCCTCCGGCCCGAACGTTACCCGGCACCGAGGACAACCGGCTGGTCGACACGACCGTGATGGAGGCCCGCTGACGCCGCTACCCACGACTCCTGGCTGCGACAGGCGGATCCAGAGATTGCGCCGAGGACCTAGCCCGAGGTGGGCCCGCTCCGGGCTCGCGACGTCAGAAGGCGAAGGTGAGAGCGGATCCTGGTCTCAGGTCGGCCGTCCTGCTGCGACAGGAAACCCGGATCGGTTGCTGTTTTCCGGCGGCGCTGTCGATCCGTACCGTCCGCCCGCTGATCCGCACCGTCAGGACGTGTTCCCGATAGCGGATGCCGAAGCAGAGCGCCTGCAGTGACCTCGGCCAGTACGGATTGAGGAACAGCTGCCCGTCGCGGGTCTCGATGCCGGCGAAGCACCGTTGCAGGAGGTCGATACTGCCGGCCATCGCGGCCAAGTGGATACCTTCTGCGGTGGTGCCGCCCTGGATGTCGACGACGTCGGCGCGCAGCGCCCGGAAGAACAGGTCCACGCCCTGCTCTCGGTGGGCGCGGGTGAGGACCCAGGCGTGCACGACCGCACTGAGGGTGGAGCCGTGTGAGGTACGGGCGAGGTAGTAGTCGACGGTACGCGAGATCATCGGTGCGTCGAGTCGGTACCCCAGTCTCTGGAGTAGGTCGCGCAGCTCGTCCGCTGACAGCAGGTAGAACAGCATAAGGACGTCGGCCTGCTTGGATGCCTTGTAGCGGTTGACGTCGTCGCCTTCGGCTTCCAAGAGGCGGTCGAGACGCTGGATGTTGCCGTACCGTTCGTGGTAGGAGTCCCAGTCCAGCTCATCGAGCCTCTCGTAGCCCTCAAACTGGCTGATGACGCCGTCGTCATGGAACGGCACGAACATCTTGCGGGTGATGTCGTCCCAGCGTACGAGTTCATCGGCACCGAGCCGGAGCGTGTCGAGCAGTTCCGCCCGGCTCTGCGCCGAAAGGGCGTCGAGCGCGTCCACGGCACGTAGGAGCACCCACACCGCCATCACGTTGGTGTAGGCGTTGTTGTTGATGCCGTCGTGGTCGGCACCGGGATAGCGCCAGTGGAACTCGTCCGGCCCCATCACGTTCCGGATGACGTACCGGTTCCGGTTGGCGTCGTAGCTGGCGAGGCTGGCCCAGAACCGCGCCGTCTCCAGCAACATCTCGGCGCCGTGGTGGGCGAGGAACTCCCGATCGTCCGTGACCTGGACGTACTGCCAGACGTTGTAGGCGACGGCGAGGCCGACGTGTCGCTGCAAGTGGGTGGGATCGGGTAGCCAGCGTCCTGAAACGGGGTTGACGTGCAGGCGCGGGCTCTCCTCCCGCCCGTCGCTGCCGGACTGCCACGGATACATGGCGCCGGCGTGGCCGGCGGCGAGCGCCGCCTGACGGGCCTCGGGCAGCCGCCGGTGGCGGTAGAGCAGCAAGCCTCTGCTCACCGCGGGAGTGCGCAGGTTCAGGACCGGCAGGACGAAGAGTTCGTCCCACAGGATGTGACCGCGGTACGCCTCGCCGTGCAGGCCTCGGGGCGGTACCCCGATGTCGAGGTCCTGGCTGTTGGGCGACACGGTCTGCAGCAGGTGCAGCAGGTGTAGCCGCACGATGCGCAGCATTTCCGTTTCTTCCGCACCGACTCCGGTTCCAAAGGAGTAACGCTGCCACAGGTGGTGCCACGCCGTGGCGTGGTCGGTCAACAGCGATCGCGGGGCGCCCAAGCGACGTAGCCATCGCACGGCCTGCTCGGCCGGCTCCAGGGTGGCGCTGTCGCGGCTGGTGAAGACGGTGACCACCTTCTCGAGCCGGACGGAGCGCCCGGCGTGGAGTTCGACGTCGATGTCGTGGCCGATCCATCCATCGCGCTCGACGAGGCGGCGTTGGTCGAGTCTTCCCTCGCCGTGCACCGCCGTTCTGGCGGCCATGGCCACCCTGACGTGCGACTGGTTGGTCTGCACCTCGAGCAGGACGGAGTCGTCGGATACCTCGTCGATGCGCACCGGCAGGAGATGGTCGCCGGCGAGTCCCCGGTACCGGGCGACCAGCGTGTTCTGGACGGTGCCGTCGAGGGCCGAGCGGACTGCCAGTCGGTCGGACCAGTTCTCCGCCGTGATCGTGGACTCCAGTACGCAGGCGTGCGGGAATCGCATGTGCGCGAAACGGCGCTGGGTGACGATGGTGATGCGGCCCTTGCCGTCCCGAAAGCGAACGCGGCGGTGGAGGGTGGCCTGGCGCAGGTCCAGCACCTGGCGGTATTCCAGGATGTCAACGCTGTCAATGTCGAACCACGGATCGTCGCCGACCCGGAAGGTCAACAGCAGCCAGTTCGGCAGATTGACCAGGCACTCGTTCTCGACCCGTCGGCCCGCCACCTCGCTGGCCCGACGGTTGTAGATGCCGGCGGCGTAGGTGCCCGGATAGTGGATGCCGTCGGCGAGACTTTCCGGGGCCGCGCCTCGGCTGGCGAGATACCCGTTGCCCACGGTACACAGCACTTCCCGCAGGCCCTCCTCGCGTGGGTCGTAGCCCTCGTAGCACCAGGTCCATCCGTCCATCGGGCGCTCTTCCACGCACTTTCCCCCCGAACCGGCGCTCACCCGCTCACGGTCGCGCCACGGTCCAGTCTTCGTCGGCCCGGTCCGATCTGCGCGCATTTTCAGCAGAAAGATGGGTTCGTAACGTGGCGTGGCCGGGCGCGGCGAGCCGCAAGCGCCGCCTCGTCGACCGGCGAGGCTACCGAGGGGTTGCCCGGCGCCCCAGGTGCATGGCTCTGCCGACGGCGAGCGGGACGAGGCTCATCGCGAGGATAAGCGTCCAACCGGTGCGGCCCGGTTCGACGACGGACAGGGCCCCGGAAAGCACCGGCAGGTAGACGGCGGACAGCAGCACGGCGGCGCACAGCGCGATGGCGGCCCAGACCCATCGGTTGCGGCTGACCTCGTTGAACAGCAGGCCCGAGGCCGGGTCGGCGGTGTTGAACACGTACCAGAGTTGAGCAAAGGCCAGGGTGAGGAATGAGATCGTCACCGCCTGGGGTGCGGGCAGGGCCAGCCAGGTGGTGGCCATCGCCAGGGCCGTCAGGGTGGCGGCGCTGATCACTGCCGCATACCCGACGATGCCCTGCCAGTGCCTACGGGTGAGTACCGACTCGGCCGGGTGCCGGGGCGGTCGGCGCAGGACGTCGCTGCTACTCGACCCCAGCCCGAGGGCGAGGGCGGGAAACACGTCGGTGATCAGATTGAGGAAGAGGATCTGGATCGGCGACAGCGGCAGCGGCCCGCCGGCGAGGCTGCCGACGCCGACGACGAGGATTTCACTGAGGTTGCAGGTGAGCAGGTAGACGACGAACTTGCGGATGTTGTCGAAGATCGTGCGGCCCTGCTCGACGGCGGTCACGATGGTCTCGAAGCGGTCGTCGCGCAGGATCATGTCGGCGGCCTCGCGGGCGACGTCGGTACCCCGCTGGCCCATCGCCACCGATGTCGGCCCTGCTCAACGCCGGTGCGCCGTTGACCCCGTCGCCGATCATGGCGACCGTGTCGCCGCTGTCCTGGTGCAGAGCCAGCAGGTCGATCTTCTGCTCGGGCGAGGCGCGCGCGATGACCGCGGCGCGGCGTAGCCGGTCCCGCTCGGCGGGTGCCAGTTCCGAGGGCGGGCGTAGCTCGCTGCCGTGAACCACGGTCTCGCCCGGCCCGATGAGGCCGATGCGGTGGCCGATGGCCTCGCCGGTACGCAGATGGTCGCCGGTCACCATGACGACGCGGATGCCGGCCTGACGACACGACCAGACGGCCTCGCCGACGTGCTGCCGCGGCGGGTCGAGCAGCCCGACCAGGCCGACCAGCGTCAGCTCCGCGTACGGATCCGCGCCGACGTTCTGGGCAGTGCGGTCGGCGAGGGCGAGGACCCGGAGCCCCTCGGCGGCCAACTGGTCGGCCCGGGCGTGCCAATCGTCCCGGGCCGCCCGGTCCAACTCCTCGACGCCGGTCTCGGTGGCCACCTGGTGGCAGGCAGCCAGGACGGCCTCGGGCGCTCCCTTGACGGCCACCAGCAGGCCTTCGTCGTGCCGATGCACGGTCGCCATCATCTTCTTCGCCGGGTCGAACGCCTCAGTAGCGATCCGCGGGTACTCCTGCGCCAGGCCCTGCCCGGACAGCCCGACCTCGGTGGCGGCCACGAGCAGGGCAATCTCCATCGGATCCCCTGACGGCCCCCGCCCGTCCCGCCCCTCACCGGCGTCGCGCCCGGCCGGCGGCCCGTCGCCGAGGCTGGCATCGTTGCACAGTGCGCCGATCCGCAGCGCGCGCAGCAGCGCAGGGGAGCGCGGCTGCTCAGGCCGCCGCCACACGGCGGCGGTGACGGGACCGGCGGACAGCTCGATCATCTCGAGGGTCATCCGGTTCTCGGTGAGCGTGCCGGTCTTGTCGGTGAGGATCACGTTGGTCGAGCCCAGAGTCTCCACCGCCGACAATCGCTCGACCAGCGCACGCTGCCGCGCCATTCGCAGCACCCCCCGGGCGAGGGCCAGGGTGGCCACGACCGGGAGACCCTCCGGGATGGCGGCCACCGCGAGCGCGATGGCGGTGCGCAGCGTCAGGGAAAGCTCCTGGCGGCCGAGCAGTCCGGCGACGACCACCAGCGCCGCCACGATCGCGGTCACCCAGACCAGCCGCCTGCCCAGCCGGTCGAGCCGGATCTGCAGCGGCGTGGACCCGCCCTGCGATTGCTGCACCAGCGAGGAGATCCGGCCGAGCTCGGTGCCCATCCCGGTGGCCACCACGAGGCCCGCGCCGCTGCCCTGGGTGACCGCGGTTCCCTTGAACACCATGTTCGTCCGGTCCCCGAGTGGGGCGTCCCCCGGCACCGGCTCGACGGTCTTGCCAATTGGCACCGACTCGCCGGTCAGCGCGGACTCGTCTGCCTCCAGCCGCGAGGACTCCAGCAGCCGCAGGTCCGCCGTGACGACGTCGCCGCCCTCCAGCAGGACCACATCGCCGACGACGAGATCCTCTGCGGGCACCCGCCGCCGTTCCCCCGCGCGCCGTACGGTGGCCGTCACCTGCCCGAGGGTGCGCAGCGACTCCACCGACCGCGCGGCACGCAACTCGGTCACGAAGCCGATCGCTCCGTTGAGCAGGAGCACCACGACGATCGCGGCGCCCTCAGCGACCTGACCGAACGCGAAGGACACCACTGCCGCCACCGCGAGCAGCACCACCACGACGTCGCGGAACTGCGCCGCCAGGATGTTGAGCCAGCCGCGACGGGCCACCCGCCGCAGCAGGTTGGGACCGTCGGCGGCCAGCCGGTCGGCCGCTTCCCGGCTGGTTAATCCGACCCGCGCATCGACTCCCAGTGCACAGGCCACCTCCGCCCCTTCTCGCGCCCAAGGCGGGGCAGGGTCGGCCTGGGGCGCCGGAATCCGCGGAATGCTCGAACGCCTCTCACCCGTGCTTCGTCGGACAGCACCGCCAGTATTCCCGTGCCCTCGTCCTGACTATCACATAAAGCCGCAAAAACGGCATGAACACGAACGCCTCGCTTCCGTTGTGCGCCAGGTCGGTCTCACGGCGCCGAGCGCGCGGACCGTATGGCCCGGTCCGGGACCAGCGATTGCACGTGGACCTCTGCCAGCGGTGTGCTGGGCCGTCCTCACTCCGGTGGCGACTCGGCCGCCTGCCGCAGCCGGTCGGTGACCCGCTCGGCGTCGGGATGCCCCAGCTGCTGAAGAATCGGCAGCGCCTGGCACCACGCCGCGTGTGCGGCAACCGGCTCGCCCGCCGCCTGGTGGCTCTCGCCGAGGTGGTCGAGCGTGCTGGCTTCGGAGTAGCGGTCGCCGGTCTCTCGGAACAGGTCGAGCGCCTGCCCGAAGCAGGCGATCGCCCTCCGGTGGTCGCCGAGCCGGTGGTGGGCGTAACCGAGGCTGTCCCAGGCGTCGGCCTCCCCCTGGCGGTCACCGACCGACCGCAACCGGTCGAGCGCCTGCTCGCAGGAGTCGACGGAGGCCTGGTACTCGCCGAGCAGGGCGAGTTGCCAGCCGACCGCGTTGAGGGTGTACGCCTGCCCCGCCAGGTTGCGGGTCTCGGTGAACAGGTCCATCGCCCGGCGGGAGTGGTCCAGCGCCTCGCGCAGGTGACCCTGGCGTTCGAGTACCTGCCCCAGGTTGAGATGGGTGTGTGCCAGCCCGTCGCGGTCGCCGCCGCGGTCGAACAACTCGAGTGCGAGGCCGAGATGCGCCCGTGCCTCGTCGGCGCGGCCCAGCCGGGAGCAGACCCGTGCGAGGGTGCGGTGGGTCTGCGCCTGCCCGATCGGATGGCCGTCACGGCGTGCCGTGTCCAGCGCGAGAATCTGTACGGCGTACCAGTCCTGCCAGAGTCCCTGCCGGTCGAGATAGCTGGCGATCGCCAGGGCGAGCTGCCACACGTGCCGGGGAAATCCCAGGTGAGCGGCCTGATGGACCACCGCGAGCAGGACCAGACGCTCGTCGTCGAACCAGGTCTGTGCCGCCGTGGCGTCGGCGAGTGCTTCCGGTGTCACCCCGGACGGCACCGCTGCGAGGGCGATCCGGCTGAAGAGCGGGTGCTGTCGCTGGGCACCGAGGTGCGCGGTGTGCAGGTAGTGGTCGAAGAGCCGGTTCAGTGCCGCGTCCCGGTCATCCGCGGCGTCCACCTCGTGGGCGAGCTCGACCGCGTACGCGCGGAGTAGGTCGTGCAGACGGTACCGATGGGGGCGGTGCTCATCGAGCAGGCCGGCCTCGGTCAGCTCGGCGAGGTCACGCCGCACACGTCCCGCATCGACGCCGGCGAGGCTGGCCACCGCCGGCACCGCGATGTCCTCACCAGGGTGCAGGCCCAACAGCCGGAACAGCTTCGCCGCGCCGGCGCCCAGCGTGTGATACGACCAGGAGAAGACCGCCCGCACGTCGGCGGCCGAATCGCTGACGTGGAGAGCGTCCAACGCCCTCCGGGAGGTTTCCTGCCGTTCGCCGCAGATCTCGTCGGCCAGGGCCGCCAGCGAAAGTTTCGGCTGCATCGCGGCCCGGCCTGCGATGACGCACAACGCGAGCGGGAGGCGCGCAGCCGCGGCGACGAGGCGTTCCGTGGCGACCGGGTCGGTCGCGAGCCGGTCCGCGCCGATACGGACGGCGAGCAGATCGGCACTCTCCACGGCGCTCAGCTGGTCGAGGCGCAGTGATTGGGCCTCCTCGGTGACCACGAGGCCGGCCAGCGGGCTGCGGCTGGTCACCACGGCCAGGCAGCCGGACGATCCGGGTAGCAGCGGTCGTACCTGGTCGGCGTCGCGTGCGTTGTCCAGCACCACCAGGACCCGCCGCTGCGCGAGCAGGCTCCGATAGAGACCGACCTGGGCTTCCTCGCCGGCCGGTACCTGCCGGGGCGGTATCCCCAACGCATCGAGGAAGGCACGTACGGCCTCGCCCGGGAGCAGCACCGACCCGGACGGGTCGAAGCCGCGCAGGTTCACGTAGAGCTGGCCGTCCGGAAATTCATCCGCCACGTCCTGCGCCCAGGACAGGGCCAGGGCGGTCTTGCCGACTCCCGCGACACCACTGATCACGACGAGGCCCGACGCTTTGCTCAGTACGGCCAACTCGGCGCCACGCCCGACGAGGTGCCGTACCGGCCGGGGAAGTTGCCGGGGGATCACCGGCGGCCCAAACGCCTCCTGGGCCGGGTACGTCGGTGATCGGTGCTGGCTGAACGCATGCTCCAGCACCGCATACCGCGGCCGCCAGTACTCGTTGAGGCCGGAGCGCAGCGCGAGCGTCTCGAACCGGCCGTGGTCAGTTGCGTACCGGTAACAGCCCTCCACCAAGCCGCTCACCACACGCCAGTCGGGCAGTGTGCGGATCCGGCCACTCAAGATCGCGCCGACCTGGCTCTTGCCGAGCCCGACCTGGAAGGCCAGCGCCCGCAGGCTCGGCCCACCAGCTTGAGCTCGCAGCAGCCGCAGGTCGTCGCAGAGCTCCGCCAGGAGCTTCCGCTCGGGACTCACCCTGACCGGCATGGCGCTCCCTCGTGTCCGGCGCTGTCCGTTCCAGCCGTCCGGTGCTGTCCGGTGCCTTCCTGGACCGGCACCGGCGCCACGCAGCATAAGTCAGGATCTGTGTCCGCTGATGTCCAGAATTCGATCCGTCCCGTACGACGGTCTGTGACATTGGCCCTTCGGTTGGTAGCGATTGGTGTGGCCTCCCGATGGCGCTCCGGCGGATCGGCCATCGGCAGGCGGATCCCGGAGGAGAGCGATGTCTCGTAGGCGGTCGAAACCCTTGACGAGAACAGGACGGCCGAGCGCAGGACGCCGGGCGCGGCGGTGGGCCGCTGGCCCGGTCGCGCTGGCGATTGTCGCCGCGACAGGAGCACCGGTACACGCGGAAACGGTGGTGAAGGTACCCAACGCCGCTGGCACCTTCGACGCTTCGGTGGTCGCGGGGGACTTCGACGGGGACGGGCGCACCGACCTGGCGTTGACGGGCGCGACCACGTGGCGGAACGTGCCGGTGGCCTTCGCCCAACGCGACGGCTCCTTCGATCTCAAGCACGCCCCGGACGACGAGACCGACGAGGACATCGCGAGGTTCTCCTTGTGGGCCGCGGTCGCCGGAGCGCAGATCCTCACCGGTGACTTCGACGGGGACGGGCGCACCGACCTGGCGCTGACGGGCGCGAGCGCCTGGCGGCACCTGCCGGTGGCGTTCTCTCGCGGTGACGGCACCTTCCGAGTGACAAGCGCCGAGTCGTCCGACTTCCCTGTCCGGGCAGCGGAGCCTGGCGTGACAGTGACCACCGGCGACTTCAACCACGACGGCCGCACCGACGTGGCACTGACACCCGGCCCCAGAAGCACCTGGAGCGGCCTGCCGGTAGCCCTGTCGAACGGCGACGGCACGTTCAAGGTGGTCGAGGAGCGGCTTGAGGGCTTCGTGGGTCGGGCGCAGGAGCCCGGGGTGCGGGTGACCGGTGGTGACTTCAACGGTGATGGCCGGACGGATCTGGCGTTGACCGGGGGAGCGAAGTGGGACAGCGTGCCGGTTGCTTTGTCCAACGAGGATGGCACGTTCAAGGTGGTCGAGGAGCGGCTTGAGGGCTTCGTGGGTCGGGCGCAGGAGCCCGGGGTGCGGGTGACCGGTGGTGACTTCAACGGTGATGGCCGGACGGATCTGGCGTTGACCGGGGGAGCGAAGTGGGACAGCGTGCCGGTTGCTTTGTCCAACGAGGATGGCACGTTCAAGGTGGTCGAGGAGCGGCTTGAGGGCTTCGCGGGTCGGGCGCAGGAGCCCGGGGTGCGGGTGACCGGTGGTGACTTCAACGGTGATGGCCGGACGGATCTGGCGTTGACCGGGGGAGCGAAGTGGGACAGCGTGCCGGTTGCTTTGTCCAACGAGGATGGCACGTTCAAGGTGGTCGAGGAGCGGCTTGAGGGCTTCGCGGGCCGAGCGCAGGAGCCCGGGGCCAGGGTGGTCAGCGGTGACTTCGACGCCAACGGCATGACAGACCTGGTCCTGACCGGGGCGGTAGGCTGGACCACCCTCCCGGTGGCGTGGTCGAGCGGCGAAGCACACTTCATCGTCACCGACGCGATCGCAGCCGACTTCCCGAAGTACGCCGCCGTGCCCGGCCCGTCCATCACCCGTCCGGGCAGGTGGTACGGCGAACCCTCCGGTCTGCTCGTCAGCGAGAAGATGGTCACGGTGAACTGGTTCGACCGCTCGGACAACGAGCGCGGCTTCCGGGTCGAAAAGCGCAACAAGCAGGGCCAGTGGCGGGTGGTGCACCAGGTTCCGACGCGCAACGTGGTCGGTAGCGGCCAGGGTCGCGAGGACTACACCTGGGTGGACACGGAACGCGACATCAGCGGCCAGTGCTACCGGATCGCCGCCTACAACGACACCGAAGCCGCCTACACCCCGGAGCTGTGCACGGTGCGGCCGGACCCCGACGTATTCCCGCAGAGCGTCGCGAAGGCTGCACGCCAGTGGGACGGCCTGAGCAGCACCAATGACGGAACCGGGGGGCTCTACAACAAGAACGCGCTGAGCGAACTCGTATACGGCGAGCGGACCTTCGGCGTCAACCTGGGCTGGGCGGACACCTCGCTGTGGCGGGTGCAGGCGCAGGGCGGACCCCACCTGATGAAGGGCCAGGCGGTGGCGCTGCGGGTCTGGGGCGGCGGCTGGCTGAAGTACGGCAACCAGACCTTCGGAGTCAACCTGCAGCTGTCCGACACCCCGTCCTACGAGTGGTACGTCCTCGGTGACAGCGAGGACGATGGCTGGAAGACGTACGCCGGCCAGGACATCACCACCGGGAACTACTTCGCGCTGTGGAACTCCGCCGCGGACGCCTACCTGGTCAAGGGTTACCAGACCTGGGGCATCGACCTGAAGTGGTACAACGTCAGCGAACCCCCGCCACCGCCGCCGACGAACCCCACGCCCACCGGCATCAAGACCTACCGGGTGGTCAACTGCACCTGGCCGGAGGCCCACACACTGCAGATCTATGTCAAGGACCTCTCCGCCGGCTCCGCGTGGGTCCACGTGGGCAGCCAGCAGCCGAACTGGACCAACTACGGGTCCTGCGGGCAGACGACCCACTCCGGTACGCCGTTCAGCTGGAACGCCCTGGTCAACGGGCACTACTACGAACTCATCGCGCTCGACGCCGACCCGGAATACTGCCCCGCGGGGTACACGAATCCGAACGACTCACTCAGGTGCGTACGCATGGACTCGACACCGTTCCTGGGCAGCACCACCAGCTCAGTCGTGGTCACCTCAACGGTCAACTGACCGCCCTGGACCCGACCGGGAAACATGAGGGAAGCAGCTGACCGACCACGGGATCCGGCGGGCGTTCAGCCCGCCGGATCCGCTGCTGGCCGGGGTCGCTGACCTGGCCCGCGTGCCAGACCGATCGCGCACGACCCCGGCATGCGCGGGCCGTGCGCGGGTCAGCCGCCGATCTCGCTCACCTGGGCGAACGGCGCGTCGTCGCGCCACACCACGTGGATGACGAAGTGGTGATTCGGCTCGAGGAAGAAGACCGCAAGGTTGTCCGGGGTGTCCTGCACGGTCTCCGCCGAGTACCCGGGGCCGGGAGTGGCGGTGACGAGCTGCACCCGCCCACGGCTGGCCCGGACCACGGTCTGGCCACCCTCCACCCGGAACGAGCGCAGGTAGGTCGCCACACCAGCGGCGTCCGTGGTGACGGTCCAGCCGTCCCGGGTCGTCGTCTGCCGCACGCCGGCTCCGCGGGTCGGCGTCGCAGCGACCGACGGGGCCGTGGCGGACGGAGCGGCCGACGACGGCGGCGGCGACGACGGGACCGGCTGTGCCGGCGCCGTGACGCTCGGCGGGACGCCGCCGGCGCCGCCGCGGCGCAGCTCGCGGACCGAGGCGAGTGCCTCCTCCGCTGGGGCGGTGCGCAGTACGGGGAGCAGCGCGACCGAGGCCAGCGCGATGCTGGTGACGGTGGCTACCAGCCACACCAGCGTAGGCACCCAGTTGCGCAACGTACGCATGATCATCCTCCCTCCCACCTGCGCCATAGGGTGATCCTATGGCGCTGATCCTGCTGGTCGAGGACGACCGCATCATCACCGCGGCACTGTCCCGCGCCCTGACCGACGCGGGCCACGTCGTACGGGCCGTCGGCCAGGCCGCCGAGGCCCTGCGCATCCTGACCGACGAACAGCCCGACCTGATCCTCCTCGACCTCGGGCTGCCCGACATCGACGGAACCGATGCGCTCCGCATGATCCGGGCCATCTCCGACGTGCCGGTCGTCGTCGCCACGGCCCGCCGGTCGGAGACCGACATCATCCACCTGCTCAACTCCGGTGCCGACGACTACGTGACCAAGCCCTTCTCCGGCGAACACATCCTGGCCCGCATCGCCGCGGTGCTGCGGCGGTACCGGCGCAGCACCGACGATGAGGGGCCCGGCACCATCACCGTCGGGCCGCTGACGATCAGCCGCAAGGAGCGGCGGGTCGCCATGAACGGCGAGCCGATCAAGCTGACCCGGCGGGAGTACGACGTGCTCACCTACCTCGCCGAGCGGGTCGGGCAGGTGGTGAGCCGGCGAGAGCTGATGACCGAGGTCTGGCGGCAGGCCCGCATCGGCGAGGAGCAGACGATCGACGTCCACATCTCCTGGCTGCGGCGCAAGCTCGGCGAGACGGCCGCCAACCCGCGCCTGCTGCACACCGTCCGCGGGGTCGGCGTCATGATGGTCGACCCGGGATGACCCTCGGTTCCGGGAGAGGTCGGAGGTCGCGATGAGGTGGGCGCTCAACCGGCTGGCGCTGGCCATCACGTCGATGGTGGCGCTGGCCTTCCTCGTACCGCTCGCGGTGGTGACCCGCCAGCTCGCGCACGATCGGGCCATCGGCGACGCCCGCCAGCAGTCGGCGGCGATGGTGGCGGCGCTCGCCGTCGACGCGGACCCGCAGTCGCTGTCGCGTGCGGTGGCGAGCATCGCCGCGGGCAGCGAGGGGCGGCTCGCCGTGCACCTGCCCGACGCGGCCCCGGTCGGGGTGGCGCACGCCAGTGCCGCCGACGTGACGCTCGCCGCCGGGTACCGGCGCCCGGTCACCGCGGACACCGCCGGTGGGCTGGCGTACCTGCTGCCCACAGTGATCAGCGATGACCAGACCGCGGTGATCGAGGTGTACGTGCCCCGCGAGGACATGGAGCGCGGGGTGTGGCGCTCCTGGCTGGCCCTCGTGGTCCTCGCCGTCGTCCTGGTCGGCGGCTCCACGCTCGTCGCCGACCGGCTGGCCGGCCGGATCGTGCGGCCCACCCGTCGACTCGCCGACGCGGCGCGACAACTCGGCACCGGTGACCTGACCGCCCGGGTCCACCCCGACGGCCCGCCGGAGCTGCGCGACGCCGCGCAGGCGTTCAACGGGCTCGCCCAGGACATGAGCCGGCTGATCGACGCCGAGCGGGAGTTGGCCGCCGACCTGTCGCACCGCCTGCGTACACCGCTGACGGCGCTGCGCCTCGATGCCGAAGCGATGCCACCCGGGCCCATCGGGGAACGGATGCGCCAGGCCTGCGACCTGCTCGACGAGGAGATGGAAGCGATCATCACGGGAGCCCGACGCAGCGTGACCGAGCGCGGCGCCGAGAGCGCCGACCTGGTCGAGGTGCTGGCCGACCGGCTGGCGTTCTGGTCGGTGCTGGCCGAGGATCAGCGGCGCCCCTGGACGGTGGCCGGCGGTGACCAACCGGTGCCGGTGCCGCTGCCGCGCGGCGACCTGATCCTGGCGGTGGACGCCCTGCTCGGCAACGTGTTCGCGCACACCCCGGAGGAATCGGCGTTCCGGGTCACCGTCTCCCCGGGCGGGCTGATCGTCGACGACGCCGGCCCCGGCATCGCCGACCCCGCCGCAGCCGTGCGGCGCGGCGCGAGCGGAGCCGGCTCGACCGGGCTCGGCCTGGACATCGTGCAGCGGGTGGCGACCGCCGCCGGGGGCCGGCTCGACATCGGACGCGGGCCGCTGGGCGGCGCCCGGGTGGCGCTCCTCCTCACGGCGGACGGCGCGCCGGATCAGCGTTCCAGGCCGGGTGGCCGACGCCAGCGCGCCGATCGCGACTGAGCCGTCACCTGCCCGTACGGTGCCCGGGCGACCACGGACCGCGCTTTAAAGATCCTTTCTGGAGTCTTTAAGGCTTCGTTACGACGCCCGTGCCTAGCGTCCACAGCCGTAACTCGAGGTGTGTCGGACGGTCCGACAACCCACGACAGGACGGTTGACGAAACGATGGCCATTCGCAAGATCATCGCCTACCCGCTCGCGGCGGTCGCGGCCGCCGCCGGCTCGACGCTGGCGATCCAGTCGCCCGCCGCGGCGCACGGGTACGTCTCCTCGCCGCCGAGCCGGCAGGCCCTGTGCGCGCAGCGCGCCGTACCGGACTGCGGCCCGATCCAGTTCGAGCCGCAGAGCGTGGAGGGGCCGAAGGGGCTCAAGAGCTGCGACGGCGGGCTCTCGCAGTTCGCCGTGCTGAACGACAACAGCCGCAACTGGCCGGCACGCGCGGTGGGCTCCACCGTCAGCTTCAGCTGGGCGTTGACGGCCCGGCACCGCACCAGCACCTGGGAGTACTTCATCGGCAACACCCGCGTCGCGGTGTTCGACGACGGCAACCGACAGCCCGAGGCGGTCGTCACCCACCAGGTCGACCTGAGCAAGTTCCCCGGCCGGCAGACGGTGCTGGCGATCTGGAACATCGGCGACACCCCGATGGCCTTCTACAACTGCATCGACCTCAACGTCGGCGGCGGGGGCGGCACACCGCCGGCCCAGACGCCGACTCCCGCCCCCACCGGCGTCCCGACGCAGGCCCCGACCGTGCGGCCCACGCAGACCGCGACGGCCACCGAGCCGGCGAACCCGGGCCAGACCGGTGCGCCGACCGGCGCGGCCTGGGCGGCGGGTGTCGCGTACCGGGTCGGCGACGAGGTCACGTTCGACGGAAAGCGCTACCGCTGCCGGCAGGCTCACAGCGCGATCCGCAGCTGGGAGCCGTCGCTGTTCACTCTCGCCCTGTGGCTGCCGGCATGAGGCGCGGCAGCAGGCTCGGCGTCGCACTGCTGTTGGCCGTCCTGGCTCCACTCTCGATGGCCGCCTGCGGCACCGAGCCTGACGAGCCGGGGCCGCCGGCCTCCGCGGCCGTGCCGGTCGGCGACACCCGCAACGACGCCGACGTCACCTACCTGCAGATGATGGTCGCCCACCACGAGCAGGGCATGCAGCTCGTCCGGCTGGCCAAGGCGCGGGCGCAACGGGAGGAGATCAAGATCCTCGCCGCGGCCGTCGAGGCCACCCAGGGCGACGAGGTGACGATGATGAAGTCCTGGCTGGGCACCTGGTCCGAGCCGACGACGGTCGACCACGATCCGGGCGCGCACGCCGCGCACGGAGGGTTGCCGGCCACGGGGGCCGAGCAGATCGCCGCGCTGGAGCAGGCGTCCGGGCCTGACTTCGACCGGCAGTTCCTCAACCTCTTCGTCGGCCACCAGCACAACGCGGTGGAGATGTCCCAGCGGGAGGCGGCGGAGGGGGCGAACCCCGAGACCAAGGAACTCGCCCGCCGGGTCACGGAGTCCCGCGCCGACCAGATCGCACAGATGCTGGCGTTACTCAACGGCTGACCGGCCCGCCCGAGAACCCCGGGTCGCCGTACTCCGCTGTGGGGGGTGCGGCGGCCCGGCCGGCATTCGTGCCCGTCGGGTCCGTGCGGCCGTACCGCCCTTCGGGCGACCAGCGCCCGGGCGTGGAGCACACGGCCGTCAAGGACGACGGCCCGGTGCCGCTACATTCCCCGGACGGCGGCGGGACGCCGATCAGAATCTGATCTCTCGGTCACCGTTCGGGGTGGCGTCGGACGAAGTCCTCGTACGTCTCGTTGGCCAGCTCGAGCTCACGGACATGTGCGGCAAGCTCCGCCTGGCGCAGGTCGGCCGCCGAGCGCGCCCGGATGAGTCGAAGCTCGTGCCGCCGGGCCCGGGCCCGGGACCACGCCCGCACGGCGGCCCAGGCGATCCAGCCGCCACAGGCCATCAGCCCCGTCAGCGCGAAGGCAAGAAGGAAATCCAACCCGACACCCCTTCCGCTCAGCTGACGTCCCGGCGTGCTGCCAGCCGGATACCCAGCCCGAACATCACCAACACATAGCAGACCAGGACCGCGACGGGCAGCGCCGCCCCGCCCGACTCGATCACCCCCGGGGTCCCTCCGTCGAACTGGGAGCGGGCACCGAGCGCTCCAGCCAACGCTCCGGAACTGGGCGCGAGCAGCAGGGCGCGGACCACCTCCAGCGGGGCCAGGACCAGCGCCAGCCCGCTGACCGCGTTCTCCAGGACCAGCGTCCACACCAGCCCGACGGCGATGGCGGTGGCGGTGCTCCGGAACGCGATCGCGAGGAAGTAGCCGAGGCTGGCGTGCGCCGTGCAGATCAGCCATGCCGCGGCGACGGCCGCGGCGAGTCTGCCGATCGGCGGCCAGGCCATGCCCCGGCCCTCGATCAGGGCGAGCAGCGCGGTGACACCAGCCATCGCGGCGAAGGTGAGCGCCACCAGCAGCAGGGTCAACGCGCAGAGCGCGACGGCGTGCCCGGCCATCACCTGAGCCCGCCGGGGTCGCTGGGTGAAGATGAGGTTGAGGGTCCCCCAGCGGTACTCGTTGCCGACCACCAGCGCACCGAGGATGACCACGATCGCGCCGCCGAACAGGGGGAACAGCCCGATTCCGGTGGTCACGAGCTGGCCGGGCAACACGGCGTCGAGCAGCGTGGCGGCGTCGTCGGCCTGTTCCGGGTCACCGGAGAGCGCCAGGTGCACCAGGTAGGGGATCCCCAGGCCGAACGCGAGCGCCAGCACGATCCAGGTGAGGGTGACCGCCCAGACCCCCGGTCGTTTCCGGTCGGCGAACCAGGCCGCGCGTACGGAGGAGATCACCGTTGGCCTCCCTCGGTTGTCGATTCGGTCGCCGGCTCGGGTGCGGCCGGATCGGTCAGATCCAGGAACGCCTCCTCCAGGGAGTGCCGCACCGGCCGCAGTTCCCGCACCTGGATGCCCGTCTCGACCAGCCCTCGGTTGAGCTCCGCGGCCAGGGCCGGGTCGGCGCCCACCCGCAGGCACCCGTCGGCCGTCTCCACCGATCGGACCTCCGGGCGGTCCCGCAGGTACGCGGCTGCCTTGTCCAGCGGGTCCGCGACGATGAGCAGCGCCCCGTCGCCGAGGGCGGCGCGCAGCTCGTCCGGGGTGCCCTCGGCGACCAGGCGGCCCCGGGCGATCACCGCGATCCGGTCGCAGACCTGCTCCACCTCGCCGAGCACGTGACTGGAGAGCAGCACGGTGCGCCCGTCCCGGCCCAGCGTGCGGAGCAGTTCCCGAATCTCCGCGACGCCGGCCGGGTCGAGCCCGTTGGTTGGCTCGTCCAGGATCAGCAGGTTCGGCTGCTTGAGCAGCGCGGCGGCGACCCCGAGGCGTTGTTTCATGCCGAGGGAGTAGGTGCGGAACGGCGAGCCCGCCCGTGGAGCCAGCCCCACCTCGTCGAGGACCTGGTCCGCGGCCCGGTCGGGGACGGCGGCGTATCGGGCGGCCAGCCGTAGATTGTCCCGCCCGGACAGGTGTGGATAGAAGGCGGGCGACTCGATCAGGGCACCCACCCGGACGAGCTGCGCCGGCGTCCCGGGCGGCCGACCGAGAACCTGGATCCGGCCGGACGTCGGCCGGACCAGTCCGACCAGCATGCGCATGGTGGTGGTCTTGCCGGCGCCGTTCGGGCCGAGGAAGCCGAAGACGACTCCTTCCGGTACCCGCAGGTCCAGGCTGTCGACCGCGGTGACCCCGCCGGGATAACGCTTCGTCACCCCGCGCAGCTCAATGGCGAATGGCTGCTCAGCCACCGGGTTGCCGCAAACGCTCGTGGGCTCGTCGGCCACAATTCGATGCACTGTTCATGCAGCTGTCCTCAGAAATTTCGAGCGTGACGGAGGGTTAATTGCCGAACCGCAAACTAACTGTTCGTTAAGGGCAGGGCTGCTCGGCGGCTACCCGTTCCGGATCCGGATCGCGCACGCCGCCCGTCGTCGGATCGCCGTGCGGCCTGGAACGATGTAAAACCTTCTGACCTGCGGCAGCGTCGACGACGCCCACAGGGTAGCGAAGGTTGATCCGCTTCGGAAGGCCCCAATCCCGCGTGCGCTCGCGTTTTTGTCTTAGCCGCAGCTCAACGCCGGTTAATTGGCTGCCGTCACTGGTCAGGACGAAACATTTTGTTGACGAAAGAGTTGATCTTGGGCAGCATGAAGACACTTTCGAATCACCTGTGATCGTTGGCATAGGAGCCGGGATGAGCCTGCCGCAGGACGGTGCACGGACCATGGAAATGCGGCCCAAGCTGCGGCATGACGTGGTTTTCCTGGACGCGCCGGCCGGCGCGTACCTCCGCGGACCGGACACCGCGTTCCTGATCAAGGGAAGGTCCGCCTTCCGCTGGCTGACCTCGCTGAGCCCGTACCTCAACGGCGAGCACACTCTGGCCGAGCTCACCGCGTCGCTGGACAGCGGGCAACGACGGACCGTCCTCAGCCTGGTGCAGGCGCTGCTCGCCCGCGGCTTCGCCAAGGACGCGGGGGAGCGCACCGCGCTGGCCGCACCGCTGGCCCGGCGCTTCGCCGCGCAGGTCGAGTTCGTCGACCACTTCGCCGACGACGCCGCCGGCCGGTTCCTGCGCTTCGCCACCGCCCGGGTGGTGCTGGCCGGTGGCGGCCCCACCCTGCTGGCTGCCGCCGCCGGCCTGCTCCGCAACGGCTGCCTGCGGCTGGACCTGTACCCGGACGACGATCCGGGCCGGTACGCCGAGGCGCTGCGCGCCGATGTGGCCGACCTGCGCGCCGACGGCCTGACCGCCGAGGTCACGGTGCACGATGGACCTCTCGACCCGAGCGGGGCGGACGCGCTGCTGTACTGCGCGGACCGCGACCGCCTGCCCCGGCTCGCCGAGCTGGCCCACGCCTGCCACCGCGACGGCCCACTGCTGGTGCCCGTGACCTGGGACGAACAGCGGGCGGTCGTCGGGCCGGCCGTCGAGGCCGGCCGGACGCCCTGCTGGCTGTGCGCCCAACTGCGGCTCACGGCCGCCGCCGATCCGGCGCTCGCCGCGTCGTTCTGGCGGCACGTCGCGCTCGGAGCCGGAAGCGACGCGCCCGCACCGCTGCCCGAGGTGACCGCGCGGATGCTCGGCAACGCCGCGGCGTTCGAGGTGTTCCGGTCGCTCACCGGGGCGCTGCCGCCGGACACCGCCGACGGGGTGCTCCTGCTGGACCGCGCCACCCTGGAATCGGTGCGCGAACCGGTGCTGCCGCACCCGGCCTGCCCCTGGTGCCGCCACGTCGAGGTCCCCGCGCCGGCCGGGCGGGTCGAATCCGACGAGGAGACCTACCAGCGCGCGCAGGCCCTGGTGTCGCCGAACGTCGGCGTCTTCACCCGCTTCGTGGACGACCCTCTCGAGCAGGCGCCGCTGAAGACGGCCCGGCTGCGGGTGCCCGGACCGCGCGAGCTGACCGCCTTCGACGTGCACACTGTGATGACTGCTCGACTCGCCGCGTACCGGGCGGCGGTCCGTGACCACGCCGCCCGGTACGCCGACCCGCACCTCGGTGTGGTGGCCACCGCCGCGCAGCTTCGCGAGCGGGGCGACGAGCCGGTGCCCTGGACCGCGCTGGACACCGCCACGGGACTGCCGCCGTACGACCCGGGGCGGCTGCTGCGCTGGCTGCCGGCCCGGGTGCTGGGCCGGACCGAGACGCTATGGGTGCCCGCCGCGGTGGCGCTGGCCACCTCCGCTGCCAACGGCGAGGGCCTCGCCGAGCGGACGGTCGCCGGCGCGGCGGCCGCAGCCACCCTGGACGAAGTGATCGACCAGGGTCTGGCCGACGCCCTCGCCCACCACGCACTGACCTCGGCGCTGCGCACCGGCACCGGCCTGGCCCGGTTGAGCGAGGCGGACCTCGTCGCCGACGACGACACCGCGTTCGTGGTCAAGGCAGCCCACCGCTTCGGGTGGCAGATCGCCGGGTACGTCCTCACCGGCGCCGCGCCGGCGCACGCCGTGTTCGCGGTGACGCAAGGGCCGGACGGAAGCACCCGTGACTGGTGGTTGGCCGCCGGGTTCGATCCGGTCGCCACCCGGCTCGCCGCCGTACGCGACCTGGTCGGGCGCCTTCAGGTGCGGCACTTCGAGGGGATCGAGGCGGATCTCGGCGACCCTGTGCTCGCGGATCTGGACCCGGCCGTGCTCACCGCCACCGCCAGCGGCCCCGCCCCGGCGACCGGCGGCACGGACCGGGACGCGGTGCTGGCCGCTCTCGCCGGCCGGGGAATCAGCGCCCTTCTGGTGGAGACCACCACCCGGGACGTCCGCGCCACCGGCGCCTTCCACAGCGGTGTGGTGCTGCTGCGTCACGACGGCCGCACGGCCGACTGAACCACCACGACAGTGGTCCCAGCGAGGCACGCGACGCGGGAAGGAGGTGACACCCATGCCGATCACGCTCAACGACGAGCTCCGCGAACTGGAGACCGAGACCTTCGAGATCGAGGAGGTCGAGGACGGCGGCGAGGCCCTGGCCGCCAGCAGCTCCAGCTGCTCCTGTTCGAGCTGCTGTAGCTGCAGCACATCCAGCTGCTGCAGCACGAGCACCAGCACGTCCAGCTGCGGCTGACCGTGACCGGATGCCCGGGGCCCGAGCCCCGCGCCGACCAGAGCCTTCTCCGGTGGGACGCCGCACACGACGCACCATCCGCCGCCGGCCGCGCCGGCGAGCAGCCCTGCCTGCCTCCACTGGGTCCACCGTGGTGGTGCGGACGCAGACCCACCATGACCGACGTTCACCGCCGCTCGAGGAGAGGCCATGCCGACACAACCCCGGACACCCGCCGCACTGCCCGACTCGGTCCGCACCGAACTGCGTGACCTGCAGACCGAGACGTTCGAGGTCGAGGACATCGCAGACCTGTCCGCCGACCTGATGGACATCTGCAGCAGCAGCACCAGCACATCGAGCTGCTCCAGCTGCAGCACGTCCAGTTGTTGCAGCTGCACCTCGTCGAGTTGCAGCAGCACCAGCTGAGCCCCGGCGCCACCGGCCGATCCGGACGGCCGAACGGCGAGGCGGCCCGGACAAGCCCGAGGGGAGGTTGAGGAAATGCCGGAACTGACCGAGGAGCTTCGCGCGTTGGAGAGCGAGACGTTCGAGATCGAGGACGTCGACGCGATCGACGCGATGGTCATGGACTGGTCCAGCTCCAGCTGTTCCTGCTCAAGCTGCTGTAGCTGCAGCACATCCAGCTGCTGCAGCAGCAGCACCAGCACCGGATGCGGCGGCGGGTGATCCGTCCCGTCGCAGCCGCCCCCGCCGGCGAGCCACGCCGGCGGGGAGCCCGGTTTCGATCCACCGCACCCGCGACCGCAGACAGGTGAACGCGCATGATCATCGACGTCCGGACCACCTCCACCGCCTGGGACATCAGCCTCAAGCAACTCGGGGAGGCGTTCCACCAGCGCGTCCAGGACCGCTCGGAGCCGCCCGGCGACCGCGCCGTGCCGCCGGGCCAGCTCGCCGTACGCATCGCCGCGCTCGGCCTGAGCGACACGTACGCCGAGGCCGGTGACGGACGTACCCGTGAGGTGGTTCCGATCTGGCTGAATGGCGCGACGGCGCTCGTCGGCCCGCGCTTCACCGGCACCGCCGGCGCCGAGCCCGGACCGTGCCCGCTGTGCGTGCAGCGCCGATGGCAGGCCATCCGGGTCCGGGAGGAACGGCACGCCCTGGAACACGGCGCCCGGGTGGGCGTGGTGGCGCCACTGCCGCACCTGACCCCGTTCGCCGTCGACGCGCTGTGGCACCTGGTGGGCCAGGCGTGCCGCCCGCGAGCCGACCGCCCGGGCGTGGGCCGGCTGTACCAGCTGCGGATGGACACCCTGGAGACGACGACCGTCGACGTGCTGGCCGACTCCGAGTGTCCCGCCTGCGCGACACCGCGGCCGGACAGCCGCGACGCCGCGGTCATCCCCTTGACCCGGCGGCCGAAGCCCGGCCCGACCACGTACCGGCTGCGGGCGGCCGGCGAGCTGGACCTGCCGGTCACGGCGCTGGCCAACCCCGTCGCAGGTGCGCTCGGCGGCAACCCGTTGCGCGCCTACAACGCCACCGCCACGGCGCCGGTGACCGGCTACTTCCGGGTCCGCAGCCGTTACGACCTGCACGAGATGTGGTGGAGCGGGCACGCCAACAGCTACGGCAGCAGCGAGACGTACGCCCTGCTGGAAGGCCTGGAACGGTACGCCGGCCAGTTTCCGCGGGCCCGCCGCACCGAGGTGTTCGACAGCTACGCCAACCTCGCCCCCGACGCGTTGGACCCGGCCGGCCTCGGCTACCACCCGGCCTTCTACCACGGTCACGGCCTCTACTACGCGCCGTACTCTCCCGACGAGCCCATGCACTGGGTGTGGGGATGGTCGCTGCGGGACAACCGGCCCCGGCTCGTCCCCGAACAGCTCGTCTACTACCTCGACCGCCGCACCGACCAGCGCAAGTTCGTCCAGGAGTGCTCCAACGGCTGCGCCAGCGGCAGCTGCCCCGAGGAGGCACTGCTGCACGGCATGCTCGAACTGGTCGAGCGGGACGCCTTCCTGCTCGCCTGGTACGGCTCGGCCCGGCTGGCCGAGATCGACCCGGTCAGCTGCCGCGACGAGCGGGTGCACTTCATGCTCGACCGCGTCGACCTGCTCGGCTACGACATCCGGCTCTTCGACACGCGCGCCGACCTGCCGGTGCCGGTCGTCACCGCGGTCGCGGTCAAGCGCGGTGACGGCCTCGGGCAGCTCTGCTTCGCCGCCGGCGCCAGCCTCGACCCCGACGACGCGGTCCGCGCGGCGCTGTGCGAGACCGCCTCGTACGTCCCCGGCTTCGACGAGCGCGTCGCCGCCAGCGAGCCCGAGCTGCGGGAGATGGTCCGGGACTACACGAAGGTCACCGAGCTGAGCCACCACGCACTGCTCTACGGCCTGCCGGAGATGGCGCGACACGCGGCGTTCCTCTTCGCGGACCCGCCCCGACGGTCCATGCCGCAGCTCTACGACGACTGGCTGGCCGCGCGGCCCACGCACGACGACCTACGGGACGACATGGCCTACCTCGCCGGGCTCATCGCCGGCCTCGGCGGCGACGTCGTCGCCGTCGACCAGACCTGCCCCGAGCAGGACGCCGCCGGCGTGCACACGATGGCCGTGGTGGCTCCGGCGCTGGTGCCGATCGACTTCGGCTGGCAACGGCAGCGCGTCCTCTGGAGCGACCGGTTGACCCGGTACCTGGCGCGCGGCCGGCACGGGCCGGACGGTCTCGGCGCCACCGGCCGCAACCCCCACCCGCACCCATTCCCCTAGGAGCGCCGACATGCAGCAGGAGGCCCTCGAGGTCGTCCGCGGCTACACCGAGGCGGTGTTCCGCCGGGCCCGGACGCCGATGGAGCCGCTCAACTACGAGGTGGACTGGACCGACCAGCCCTCGCGACACAAGAGCTACCCGGACACGCTGCGGCTGCCGCTGCCCGCGGACCTGCCCGAGCTGCCGACCCTGCGCGACGTGCACACCGGGCAGGGCCTGCCACCGGCCACCGGCTGGTCGCTGCCGCGGCTGGCCGCCCTGCTGCGGCTGTCGTACGGGGTGCTGGACCGACGGCTGACGGTCAACTGGAACCAGGACGTCGCCAAGCGGACGCACTTCGAGCACGCGGTCTGGGGGCGGGGCACCGCATCCGGCGGAGGAATGTACCCGGTCGAGCTCTACCTGGTCGCCGGCCCGCGCGGGCCGCTGCTGCCCGGCGTGTACCACTACCACACCGGAGCGCACCTGCTGGAGCGGCTCCTGCTCGGCGACGTCACCGGCACCGTCCGCGCCGCCCTCACCACCGACGGCCCGACACCGCCGCCGGCCGACAGCTACCTGTTGGCCAGCATCCGGTTCTGGAAGAACTCGTTCAAATACAACAGCTTCTGCTACCACGTGGTCACCCAGGACCTCGGTGCCCTGCTGGGCTCGTGGGACCTGCTCGCACCGGCGCTGGGCGCACCGCTGCGCCGGCTGCTCTGCTTCGACCCGGCACCCCTGGACCGGCTGCTCGGCCTGCCCGGCGACGAGGAGAGCGTCTTCGCCGCCGTACCCCTGAACTGGGCCGGCGTCGAACCGGCCGCCCCGGCGCCAGCGAAGCCCAGGCCGCACGTGCAGGTGCGCCACCGGGCCTTCGAGCGGTCCCGCCGGATCCGCGACTTCGCCGCCGTCACCGCGGTGCACCGGGCCGCGGCCGCCCCCGCGGCGCCGGCACCCGACGCCGTCGCCGACGCCGCGCCCCACGAACTGCCCGGCGAGACGGTCGCGCTGCCCACGCCCGGGTTGGACCGGCTCCACCGGCCACTGTCGGCCGTGCTGAGCACCCGGTCCAGCAGCTTCGGCCGCTTCCGGCGGCCCCCCGAGCTGACCACGGCGGATCTCGGCACCACGCTCGCCGTCGCCGCCGCCGCGCGACGCTACCCGGCAGACGTCAAACGCGACGACGGCGGGCCGGCCCTGACCCGGCTGTGGGTCTTCGCCAACCACGTGGCCGGGCTGCCCGGCGGCGGATATGCCTACTGCGCCCGCCGGCACGCGCTTCTGCCGGCCGGTCCGGAGCCGACCGGCGGGATGGCCGCCTTCCTGCAACAGCAGTACTTCCTGACCAACTACACCATGGACCAGGTCGGCGCGGTGCTGGCCATCTCGGGCCGGCCGGACGCCGTCCTCGACGTGTTCGGCCCCCGCGGCTACCGGATCCTCAACGCCGAGGTGGGCAGCGTCGCCCAGCGCGCGTACTGCGCCGCCACCGCGCAGCGGCTCGGCTGCGGTGCGGTGCTCGGCTTCGACAACGTCGCCATGAACACCGCCCTCGGGCTGGACGGCACGGACGAGCGGACCGTGCTGTTCCTGCTCCTCGGACGGCAACCCGAGATCACCGCCGATCTGGTGCACCGGCTGTGACAGTCCAGGGTCGGCCGGCGCCCGTGGCCGGCCGGTCACCGGCACCCGTTCCCGACCGCCGCCGACGAAGGAGAAACCCGTGACGGTGTCCCTGCCCGCACCCCCGGTGACCGCGGTCTCCTGGCGGATGCCCGAGGTGTTCATGCTGCGCACCGCCGGCCTGCCGATCGAGGTGGCCGACCGGCTGGCCTTCGACCGGACGGCGGACTGGACCCGCCGCGTGCTGGACCTGGAGAACCGGCTCCGGGCGAGCGGGCGTCAGCTGGCCGACGCCCTGCAGGCCGCGGTGGCGCGGAACCTGGCCGACGACGAGCTGCGCCAACGGCTGATCCGGCTCCGCCGGGATGTGTTCAACATCCGTCAACCCCGCCCCGCAGACCCGGCAGCGTGGCCGGCGGCGGCGCTCGGCGCGCGGACCCACCGGGAGCTGACCGGATGGCTGGACACCATGGCGGCCTACCACCGGGAAATCGCCACCGGCCCGGCGGTGCTCGACGAGGAGCTGATCCGGCGGCGGGACGCGCTCCGCGAACTCGCCGACGACCCGGATCTGCGCAGTGGCATCCTGCTGGCGTCCCCGTCGCTGGACCGCTACCTTCCCGGCTACCGCACGGGCACCGGACCGCTCGGCAAGCGGGCCCGCAGGGTGGAGCGGTCGCTGCTGGAGTACACCTTCCGCACCGCCACCAAGACCAGCCCGTTCAGCCGGTTGACCACGGTGAACGTGGGCGCCTTCGGCACCGGATCCGGCTCCCTGCTGCACGTCGTACCGACCACCGAGGGGGCGGGTACGGCGAAACGGGGAAGCGCCCGACTCAACCTCGCGGCCCTGGGCCGGCTGTCCGCCATCGTCCTGGCCGACGAGACGCTGCGGGCCGACCTGCCGCTGACCGTGACGACCGGGTGGCGGATCGCCCACGGCCGGCTGCGCTACCTGCGCCGCCGGCGGACCAGCTCCGAGGACGGCGACGCGGCGATCACCCTGGAGTCCGTCCACGAGTCGCTGTTCGTGCTGCCCACGGGCCGGGTGCTGCACGAGATCCTGGCGGCGCTGGAGGACGGCCGGGTACGGCGGTTCGCCGATCTGGTCACCGAGCTGACCACCGAGAGCCGCTCGGCCGACGAGATCGCCCAGTACCTGCACCACCTGCTCCGGGTCGGGCTGCTGGTGGTGCCGAACCTGCACCTGGACATCCACGCCGACGACCCGGTCGAGGCGTACCGGCTCGCGCTGCGCCGCATCGACCGGCCGTGGGCCGACGCGCTCGCCGAGCGGATCGCCGCGGCCAACGAACTGGCGGCCGGCTATCCGAGGCAGGACATCGATGGACGCCGCCGGGCGCTCGACGGCATCCGCACCGAGCTGACCACCGCGCACGCCGACCTCGGCCGGCCCGACATCCCGGCTCCCCGGACGGTGCTGTACGAGGACAGCGCACTGCACACCCAGGGGCCGGTCACGGCCGACCGGGAACGCTGGGAACGCGACGTCCTGCCGGGTCTACGGGCGCTGGCCCGGATCATGCCGGTGTTCGACATCAACCTGCCCCGCCGGCTCGCCACCCGCGGGTTCTTCCGGGCCCGGTACGGCGCCGGCGGTCGCTGCGACGACCTGCTCACCTTCGCCCACGAGTTCCAGCAGGACTTCTTCGAGCACTACACCGGCCGGATGCTGCGCCGCCGCGCGTTCGACGAGGACAACCGCTACGTCCGGCAGGAGAACTGGTTCCGGCAGGAGGAGATCACGGCGCTGGACGATGCCCGGGTGGAGGTGGCCCGGCGAATCAACGACGCGTACCGGCGGCTGCCCACCGGCGCCGACGAACTGGTCCTCGACGAGGCGTTCATGACCGAGGTCGTGGCCCTGGTACCGCAGACGCTCGGCACCCTCGACCCGCGGTCGTTCTTCCTCCAGATCGCCGACCAGGGCGAGCGGCAGCGGGTGGTGGTCAACCGCATCTACTCCGGAATGACCCTGCTCTTCTCCCGCTTCGCCAGCCTCTTCGCCGACCAGGACCTCGCCGGCGCGCTGCGCGCCGAACTGACCCGCCTCCGGCCGCCCGGCGCCGTGCTCGCCGAACTCAAGGGCGGGTACGACGCGACGAACCTGAACCTGCACCCGGCGGTCACCCCGTACGAGCTGGTCTGCCCGGGCGAGGTCAGCTTCCGGCCGGTCGCCGAGCAGATCCACATGGACGACCTGAGCATCCAGCACGATCCGGTCGCCGACCGGCTGCTGCTGCACTCGCGCCGACTCGACGCCGAGGTGATCCCCGTGTACCTCGGCTTCCTGCTGCCGATGGCACTGCCCGAGGTGCAGCAGGTCCTGCTCAACTTCGGCTACCTGGGCATGGCCCAGCCCGACCTGTGGGCCGGCACCACCGTGCCGCTGCCCGGTCTGGGCGTCGCCGGCTATCCGCGCATCGTGTACGGCGACCTGGTGCTGCAACGGCGGATGTGGAAGCTGCACCCGGCCTGCCTGCCGTACCGCACCCCCGGGCAGGGCGACGCCGACTGGTTCCTGGCCTGGCAGCGGTGGCGACGTGACAACTCGCTGCCCCGGCGGGCTTTCGCCACGCCGGAGGGCTCCCGGCTCACGCCCGTCGCCGACGACCAGACCGGTCCGCGAGGCGCGCGCACCGGCGGGCGACCGGACCACAAGCCGCTCTACGTGGACTTCGACAGCTACTTCTCGCTGCAGCTTCTCGAGGCGACGGCCCGCGCGGCAGGTAGCCGGATGGTGCTGACCGAGATGCTGCCCGGCCGCGACGAGCAGGTGCTGCGCGGCGACTCCGGCAGCTACGTGACCGAACTGACCGTCGAACTCAATGGCGTCCGAGGGGGAGTGGACCATGCCTGACTACCCGTCGCCGACCGACCACGGCTGGCTGAGCGTGCATGTCTTCTACGCCAGCAACGCCAACCCGATGCTGGTCGAGTGCGTCCGGCCGCTGGTCGACGCCCTGCGAGCCACGGGGATGATCAGCCGGTACTTCTTCATCAAGTACTGGATGGAGGGCCCGCACGTCCGGCTGCGGGTGCTGCCCGCGCCGGGCGTCGACCCCACGGTGGTGCGAGCCCGCGTCGACGCGGCCGTCACGGCGTTCCTGCACCGCCGGCCCGCCCTGTACGAGGTGGACAGCGAGGGCCTGGGCGACCTGTACAAGCAGATGTTCCTCGCCGAGTACGGTCGCGAGCGCTGGGACGCGGAGTACGGACCCGACGGCGTCATGCCGATGCGGCCCAACAACAGCTACCACCACATCCCCTACGAGCGGGAGTACGGGCGGTACGGCGGCCCGGTCGGCGTCGAGCTCGCCGAGTGGCACTTCGAGCACTCCAGCGACATCGTGCTCGACCTGCTGGCCACCACCAACGTGCACGTGCGACCCGTGCTGCTCGGGCTGTCCGCCCAGCTCACCATGATGATGTGCGCCGCCTTCCTCCCGGACGACCGGCGGATCGCCGATTTCCTCGACGAGTACCGGCGCTTCTGGGAGATCTCCTACGCCGAGCCCAGCGACGACTACCACGACAGCTTCGACGCCAGCTACCGACGGATGGACAACGCGCTGCGCAACCGGCTCGCCGACATCCGTGCCGCCGCTCGCGACGACACATCCGTCCACCCCGGCGGCGTCGAGGGCCGGTGGCTGGTGCACTGCCGCGAGCTGCGGGAGCGGGTGGTGGCCACGGCGCACCGCGGCGAGCTCGTCTTTCGCCGCGGCGCCGGCACACCCACCACGGTCACCGACCCCGACACCGCCGTGCCGATCCTGCTCAGCTCGTACGCGCACATGACCAACAACCGCCTCGGCGTGAGCATCCTCGACGAGATCTACCTGTCGTACCTCATGGGTACGGCGCTGCGCGACGACACCCCGGCCGGCGCGCGATGACAGCGGTCTGGTCCCGCCCCCGGCTGCGCCCCGCGGTGGTGCTCGGCCCCGGCCAGTGGCGGGGCGGCAAGCTCGTACACCACGTCAAGGACGCGGAAACGGGCTGCTACTACCGGATCGGCCCCCGGGAGCACTTCCTGCTGTCCCGCATGGACGGCACCCGCACACTGGACGAACTCGCCGCCGACTACGCCGCGGCGTACCAGCGGCGGCTCGGTCCGCAGAGCTGGCAGCAGCTGTTCGGCATGCTCCAGCGGCGGCAGCTGCTCGACGGTGCCACCGAACCCCAGGAACTGGCCCGGCTCGCCGAGTCGGCGGCGCAGGGCGCGGCGCCGACGCGCCGGGGACCGCTGTCGGCCCGGTTCCCGCTCCTGGACCCCAGCCGGCTCTTCGATCGCCTGCTGCCCCTGCTCCGACCCCTGTTCGGCTGGGCGTTCGTGCTCCCCGGACTGCTCGCCGTGTGCGTCGTGGCCGGCTACGTGGCGGCGCACCTGCCCGAACTGGCTGCCGGAGTCGGCGGCGGCGCACGCCCGCTCGCCGCCGTCCTCGCCGCGGTGGTGATCACCTGGGCGATCGTCTTCCTGCACGAGTGCGCACACGGGCTGACCTGCCGGCACTTCGGCGGGCAGGTCACCGAGATCGGCGTCATGTGGCGGTTCCCGCTGCTCGCCCCGTACTGCAAGGTCGACGACGTCGTGCTGTTCAGCCGGCGCGGGCGGGTTGCCACGGCGTTCGCCGGCGTGTTCGTCAGCATGCTCGCCCTGGTGCCGTTCGTCGCGATCCGGATCTGGGCCGATCCCGGCCCGCTGCGCGACCTGGCCGGCCCGATGCTGCTGTTCGGCACCGCCACCGCCGCGCTCAACCTGGTGCCGTTCCTGCGGCTGGACGGCTACTACATGCTCAGCCACGCGCTGAACCTGGTCGACCTGCGGGGCGACACGTACGCGTTCTGGGGCCGCCTGCTACGTGGTGGCCCGCCGGCCGTGGCCGGCTACCGCCGCCGCGACCGGGTGGTCTTCGTCGCGTACGGGGTCGCGTCGGCGCTGTTCGCGGTGACGGTGCTGACCGTACTCGTCCGGTTCTGGTACGACTCGCTGGCCCGGTGGATCGGCCCGGGCTGGGCGGTCCTCGTGCTGGCCGCCGAGGCCGTTCTGCTGCTCGCGCTCGGCGGTCATCTCGCCCGGCGTCGGCACGCGGCGGCCGGCGGCGGTTCGGCCGAGGCGGCGTCACGACGGGCGGCCGCACGGGCCTGAGCGCGGGCGGACAGCCGTCCTCGCTGCTGGCCGGTCGCCGCCTCAGCCGACCTGGCTGTTGTCCTTCAGCGCGCCCCACCCGTGCCAGCGGTCGATCTCGAACCAAGCGCTGACCCGTCGGCGATCGCGCCGTGGATACGGGCTTCCGTTGTAGTGCTGGCAGAGCCGGTCGATGTCCGCCAGGTCCTCGTCGTCGCGGAATTCGACGACGCGCCCGATGAGCGTGACGTGGGTGTACCAGGCCTGGTCGTCCAGCACCGTCAGGGTGACCCGGGGGTCGTTGCGCAGATGGCTCAGCCTGCGGCGACCCTCGTCCATGTTCACCATGATCCGGCCGTCGTCCCACAAATACCACGTGGCCGCGGAGACCGGCTGACCGTCGGGTCGGAGCGTGGCGATGACGGCGGGGTTCGGCTTGCGGAGCATGGTGACCGCAGGTTCGGGCAGCGGCGGCTTCGACATGATGTTCCTCCTCGCGGCAGCGTGACCTCCCGCAATGTACGCAACCGTCGGGCCGGTCGGGTCGGCTACGGTCTGGCCGTCGCACTCGGGGGGCCCGCCGGGGCACGGTCTGATCAGGGCCGGTTGTGCAGGAACCACGCGTCGCCGGCGGACAGCGCAACGCGACCCGACAGTGTCTCCGATCGCACCCCACCATCTTCACGGAGCACCGTCAGCGCCCGGTGGACTGACCCGCGGCAAGCAGCTGCTTGATCTCCGTGGCGGCCGGGTGGGCCGGTGCGACCGCCAGGAAACGCCGCAGCGTCCGCTCCGCCTCGGCGGACCGGCTGTTCCGCTGCGCCAGCCCCAGCACCAGCAGGCCGTCGGGGGAATCCGGCTCGCGGGCCAGGACCTCTCGGGCGGTTCGCTGCGCGCCGCCGTCGTCGCCGGCCCGCAGCAGCGCGAAGGCGAGCCGCAACCGGACCCCGTCGTCGGACCGGTCCCGCAACGCCTCCTGGTACATCTGCGCCGCGGCGTCGTACCGGTGCTGCGTCTCCAGGTCATGGGCGAGATGGAGGGCGACCGCGACCGGGTCCGCCGGGGCCGGCCGGGCGGGTGGGTCGAGCCGGCCGGCGACGACCGCGACGCAGGCCACGAGTGCCACCACGGCCGCCGATGCCACCCGCCACACCCGCCGCGCGCCCCGGGCGTCCGGCCGCCAGGGCGCGGCGGGGCGGGCCCGGGCGGCTCCGGGTCGCAGCGTCCGCCGCGCCGCGTAGCCGCCGCCCAGCAGAGCCAGCAGGGGTACGCCCCAGAGCAGCAGCCGCACCCCGCGCCCTGGCGGATCGGTCAGCACGTCCGGGCCGTACCGCTCGACGAACCACCGTCGGATCTCGTCGCGGTCCCGCCCCTGGGCGACCTGGTCCGTCACCACCTGACGCATGGCCGCCGCGATCGGTGACCGGGAGTCCGCCACCGACTCACCCTCGCAGGACGGGCAGCGCAGCTCGGCGGCGACCGCGCGCACCGGGTCCGGCCGGCCGTCCTCGACCGCCGACCGGTACAGGCCCAGGCCCGCCGCGGCGGCCAGTGCGCTGAGGACGAGCGCCACCAGGGCGTACCGCCTGGTTCCCGCCGAGACTCGGGTGACGCGCCCGGAGGCGCGCCGCCGGATCATCCGGTCAGCAGCGGCGCGATCCGCTGCTCCAGCCACTGCCGGGTCACCACGCCCGGCTGCCGGTCGACGATCCTTCCGTCGCGGTCCACCACAAAGGTCTCCGGTACGCCCCGCACCCCCCACTCGACCGCCCGGGTGCCGTCCGGGTCGGGCACCACGGTGAGCCCCTTCGCGCCGGTCTCATCGAGCAGCGCCCGGACCGCGTCGGCGCCGTCGCGGACGTTCAGCCCGACCAGCCGCAGGCCGCGCGGGGACCAGGCCCGTTCGGCGTCCACCAGCAGCGGCAGCTCGTCGCGGCAGGGCCCGCACCAGGAGGCGAAGACGTTGACCAGCACCACGTTGCCGCGCAGGTCGGTGAGCGCGAAACGGTCACCGTCCAGGGTGGCTCCCGACAGTGCCGGGGCGGAGGGTCCGACAACCGCCGGAGTCCGCTCGGGATGCGACGGATCGGGGGCGCGCAGGCCGACGGCGACCAGCGTGCCGACGAGGACGGTGAGCGCGAGCACCGTCGCCTGACCCGCCCGCAGCCACCCGGGGCGCCGTAGGGCCGGCCGTCTCACGTCGGGTCTCCGGCGCCGGCCGGCACCGAGGACCGCGGGCGCTCGCCGCGGCCGGCCGGGCGTCCCCGCGCACGGGCGGTGGCGGCGGCCGCGAGCAGCCCGCCGGTGGCGGTCAGCGCGCCGCCGGCCCAGAGCAGGCCGACCAGCGGGTTCACCGCCAGCCGCACGGTGGCGCTGCCGCTGTCGGCGGCGACGGCGATCAGCGTGACGTACGTGTCACCCAGCAGGCCGGTGCGGATCACCGGCACGGTGACGGCGGAGTCCCGCGCGGGGTGGTAGCGCAGCGCCGGGGTCATCACCGCAGCGGCCCGGCCCGATGCGGTGACCGCCAGCCGGGCCCGCACCGACATGGTTGCCTCGCCACCGGTGCGATCCACGCCCTCCAGGCGGACCGCGACGTCGCCGACCCGCAGGGTCTCACCCACCCGCAGCGTCCGCTCGGCGTCCCGGCCGTACGCCGATGACCCGGCCACGCCGAGCGCGACCAGGGCGATCCCGGCGTGTGCGGCCAGCGCGCCGAGCCGGCCCGATCGCCGGGGCGGGGCGGACCGTCGCAGCCGGTGGGCCGCCTCCCCGGCCAGGCCGGTGAGGACGAACCCCGCCGCGCCGAACGCGGTGAGCGCGGCCAGGCCGGGCCGGCTGAGCAGGCCGACCAGGGCCACGGCGCCCAGGCCTGCGCCGGCGGGAACGGCGAGCCGGCGCAGCGCCGCCGAGCGGTCGCGGACCCGCAGCGCGGGGGTCACGCCCATCACCAGGAGCAGCACGACCGCCAGCGGCACCGCGGTCCGTTGGTAGTAGGCGGGCCCCACCGAGGCGCGGGTGCCGCTGACCGGGGCCGACAGCAGCGGCAGGATCGTGCCGATCAGCACCACCGCGGCAATGGTCACCAGGAGTACGCCGTTGACCAGCGCGAGGGTGGGGCGGGACAGCGCCGGTGGGCGTCCGGGACGGGCCGGTTCGGGGATCCCACGGCCGGTCAGGACGGTCGACCCGAGCACCCCCAGCAGCACGAAGCCGAGCAGCATCGGGCCGAGCGGTGAGTCGGTGAAGGCGTGCACGCTGGCCACCGCGCCGGACCGGGTGAGGAAGGTGCCGAGCAGGACCAGCAGGAAGCTGGCGCAGGCCAGCGCGCTGTGCCAGGCGGCCCGGCCGCGGACCAGGGTGGTGTGCAGAAACGCGGTGGCGGTCAGCCAGGGCAGCAGGGAGGCGTTCTCCACCGGGTCCCACGCCCAGTAGCCACCCCAGCCCAGCACCGCGTACGACCACCAGGCACCCAGGCCGATGCCGGCGGTGAGCGCGGCCCACGCGATCAGCGCCCACGGCCGCGCGGCTCGTACCCAGCCCGCGCCGTCCCGTCCCGCCAGCGGCGCCGCCAGCGCGAGGGCGAACGGTATGACCAGGCCGAGGTAGCCGGCGTAGAGCAGCGGTGGGTGCACACCCATGGCCGGATGCTGTTGCAGCAGGGGGTTCGGGCCGGGGCCGTCGACCGGAACGGGGCTCACCGGGCGGAACGGGTTCGCGGCGAAGGTGGACAACGCGAAGAAGAAGAGCGTGACCACGCTGACGACCACCATCGCGTACGCGTGCAGCCGGGGCGGGTAGGCGCGCCGGGCCAGCAGCACCGCGTACCCGGCGAGGACCAGCAGCCAGAGCAGCAGCGAACCGTCCAGGGCGGACCAGAGGCTGGTCAGGGTGTAGTAGAGCGGAACGTGCCGGCCGCCGTTCTCGGCCACGAACCGCACGCTGAAGTCGTGCCGCAGCAGCGCCGCCTCCAGCAGGGCGCAGGCCAGCGCGGCCGCGGCCAGGGTGGCGGCGGTCCCGAGCCGGGCGGGGCGCACGGGCGCGCCGAGGAGGGCCACCCGCAGCCAGAGCAGCGCGGTCAGGGTCGCGCAGGCCAGCCCGACGGCGAGGCCGGCGGTGCCGAGGTCACCGAGCATCGACCGGAACCGTCGGTGCGGACGACGGGTGGTACTCGTTTCCGTGGCGGACCAGGACGCTGTCCGAGCGGAACACGCCGTCGGGGGACAGCGTGCCTTCGACAACCGCTTCCGTACCCTCCCGGAACGTCTGCGGGGGTGCGCCGCGCTGCTCGACGATGATCTCGTGACCGTCCTCGGTCAGGCGGAAGAGGACCCGGTCGCCGTCGTGGCGCAGCGACCCGGGTACCACGTCGCCGCCGAGGCGGACCCGGTGCTGCGTGGCGTCGGGGTCGGCGAGCAGTTCGCCCGGCGTCTGGTAGTACGTGACGGTGTCGCGGAGCGCGCTGGTGACCAGCAGCCCGCCGGTGGCGAGCAGCACCGCGAGGAGAGCCAGCCGGCCCGCCCGGCGACGCATCAGCCCACTCCCACCGGGGTCCGCTCGGCGGAGGAGGGCCGGGAAGTCAGCCGACGCTCCAGGCGGACCACCCGGTGCAGCAGGAGGCACCAGCCGGCGAGGGTGGCGGCGGCCACGGCGAGCAGCAGCGCGGTGGCCATCCGAGGGTCGATCGGTGGCCGGTGCGGGGCCAGCATCGTCGCCTGCTGGTGCAGCGAACGCCACCAGATGACGGAGAAGTGCACCACAGGCACGAGGAGGAAGCCGGCCATCCCGACCACCGCGGCGGGCTTGGCGATCCGGTGGTCCCCGCCGTCGCGCGCCCCCGTCCGCTCGGCGAGGGCCCGGCGCAGAGCCAGGTAGCCGGCGTAGGCGAGCAGCAGCAGCGTGGTGCTGACCAGGCGGGGGTCCCAGGCCCACCAGGTGCCCCAGACCAGGTGCCCCCAGAGGGCCCCGGTGACGATGGCCGTGGCGGTGAGCGCCACCCCGATCTCCGCCGCCGCCCGGGCGAACCGGTCCCAGCGCAGGTCACCGCCGACCAGGTACGCCCCGCTGGTGGCCAGCACGACGGCGAACGCCGCGTACGCCACCCAGGCGGCGGGCACGTGCAGGTACATCAGCCGTTGGGCCTCGCCCTGCAGTTCGTCGGGGGGTGCGAGCCACCCGCCGGCCACCACGGCCGCCGCGGCGAGCCCGCAGGCGGCCCAGGCCATCGTCCGCCGGGTGGCGGCTGCTCTGGCGGTGTCCGCGAGGAGGTCCACCGTGGAGGCTGGCATGATCTCCCTGTCCGCGCCCGGAGGCGCTCGACCGAAGGTGGGGCTGGAGCCCACCATAAGCCTCGTAATCCCCCATACGCCTTCTTAGGCATAAAATGGGTAAAGGCGGCCAGCCGAGGCTAACGTTCTCCCGGTGAAGACGGCGGCACAGACCAGCTCGTGCCCGGCCCGGTGGCAGCGCCGATCCCTGCTGCCGCTGCTGCCCGGTCTGCTGCTGCTTGCCGGCTGCTCCGGCGGCAGCCCGTCGGCGTTGAACCCCGGCGGTACGGGAGCGGCGCGGGTCAGCGGCCTCTGGTGGCTGCTGTTCTGGATCTCGGTGGCGGTGTTCGCCGAGGTCATGGCGCTGCTTGCCTGGGCGCTGGTGTTCCGGCGGGGCGCCGCGCGGGTGCGCCACGGCCAGCCGCTGCGCTTCGTGACCATCGCCGGCGCCGGAGTGCCGTTCCTCATCCTCGTGACCGTCTACGGCGTCGGCCTGCGAGACCTCGCCGCCCTCGGGGCCGGTCCGGGCCGGGACCCACTGACCGTCGAGGTCACCGGCCACCAATGGTGGTGGGAGGTGCGCTACCCGGGCTCGTCCGGCGCCACCGCCAACGAGATCCACATTCCGGTGGGGGAGCGGGTCAAGGTGCGCCTGCGCACCGACGACGTGCTGCACAGCTTCTGGGTGCCGCAGCTGATGCCGAAAATGGACCTGATCGCCGGCCAGACCCGCGAGACCTGGCTGGAGGCCCGGCAGGCCGGTAGCTACCGCGGCCAGTGCGCCGAATACTGCGGCACGCAGCATGCCCACATGGCCTTCCTCGTGGTCGCCCAGGACCGCGCCGACTTCGACGCCTGGCGCGCCCGACTGGACGCCCCGGCCCGGGCGCCCCGCACCGACGCCGAACGGCGGGGCCAGCAGACGTTGGTGCAGGGCACCTGCGCCGCGTGCCACACGGTGCGGGGCACCGGCGCGCAGGGGCGGGTCGGGCCGGACCTGTCCGACGTCGGCTCGCGATGGAGCCTCGGCGCCGGCGCGGTGCCCAACGACGCCGGGCACCTGGGCGGCTGGATCGCCAACTCCCAGACCGCCAAGCCCGGCAACGCCATGCCCCCGCAGCCGGTCGACGCCGCCCGGCTGCCCGACCTCATCGCCTACCTGCGGTCGCTGGAGTAGGCGCCAGCATGTCGACGACCACCAGCACGCCGCCCGGCATCGGCCGGGACGACCTGGCCCGGCTCACCGAGCACTGGGACGAGCCGCGGTCGCTGCGCGGCTGGTTCACCACCGTGGACCACAAGAAGATCGGCCGGCGCTACCTGGTCACGGCCGCGTTCTTCTTCGTCCTCGCCGGGCTCAGCGCCCTGGTGATGCGTACCCAACTCGCCCGGCCGGAGGCGGGCGTGGTGTCGCCGCAGGAGTACAACCAGCTGTTCACGATGCACGGCACGGCGATGATCTTCCTGTTCGCCACGCCGATGCTGTTCGGCTTCGGCAACTTCCTCGTCCCACTGATGATCGGCTCCCGGGACATGGCCTTCCCGAGGCTGAACGCCTTCGGCTACTGGGGGTTCCTCTTCGCCGGGCTGTTCATGTGGGCGAGCCTGCCGTTCGGGGCGGCGCCGGACAACGGCTGGTTCGCCTACGCGCCGCTCAACCAGGAACAGCACAACCCCGGCCTGCACATGGACGTCTACGCGCTCGGCCTGCTCTTCCTCGGCATCTCGACCACCTCGGGCGCGATCAACTTCATCGTCACCGCACTCAAGCTGCGCGCACCGGGGATGTCGCTCAACCGGGTGCCACTGTTCGTCTGGGCGATCGTGGCCACCGCGTTCATGGTGGTCTTCGCGCTGCCCGCACTGAACGCGGACAACGCGATGCTCTTCCTCGACCGCCGGTTCGGCACCCACTTCTTCGACCCGTCCGGCGGCGGAAACGTGCTGCTCTGGCAGCACCTGTTCTGGATCTTCGGGCACCCCGACGTGTACATCATCGTGCTGCCCGCGCTGGGCATCGTCTCGGCGGTGCTGCCCGCCTTCACCCGCCGGGGCGTGGTCGGCTACGCCCTGATCGTGCTGTCCATCGTGGCCATCGCGATCATCTCCTTCGGGGTGTGGGTGCACCACATGTTCGCCACCGGGCTGCCCCAACTGTCCTACAGCTTCTTCAGCGCCGCCAGCAGCATCATCACCATCCCGTCCGGAATCCAGATCTTCGCCTGGCTGGCCACCATGCTGCTCGGCCGGCTGGTGCTGCGGGTGCCGCTGCTGTTCGTCATCGGGTTCCTGGTGACCTTCGTGCTCGGTGGCTTCACCGGCGCGATGTTCGCGCTGACCGCGTTCGACCAGCAGGTCACCGACTCGTACTTCGTGGTGGCGCACTTCCACTACGTCCTGATCGGCGGGGCGGTCTTCCCGATAATCGCCGGCATCTACTACTGGCTGCCCAAGATCACCGGCCGGATGTACCACGAAGGGCTCGGGCGGTGGGCCTTCTGGCTGGTCTTCATCGGCATGCACGTCACGTTCTTCCCCATGCACCTGTACGGCCTGTTCGGCATGCCCCGGCGCGTCTACACGTACCCCGGCGACCTGGGCTGGAACGGGTGGAACCTGGTCAGCAGCATCGGGTCGTACCTGCTCGCGCTCGGGTTGCTGCTGGTGCTCATCGGCGTGGTGCACGCCGTGCGGCGCGGCCGGCCGGCGCCGGCGGACCCGTGGGAGGGCGACAGCCTGGAATGGTCCACCGCATCGCCCCCCGAGCCGTACAACTTCCCGGTCATCCCGCGCGTGCACAGCCTCCACCCGACCTGGGACGAGCGGACCGCCGAGTCGACCACCACGCACGCCAGCGGCGACCGCATCCTCAGCGAAGGCCGCCGTACGCTGATCACCAGCGAGTTGGACGCGCGCCCCGAGCGGGCGGCGCAGATGCCGGAGCCGACGTTCAAGCCGCTCGTGCTCGCCGGCGCGCTCCTGGCCTTCTTCACCGCCCTGCTGCTGGGGGCGTACCCGATCGCGGTCGCCGCCCTGCTGATGGCGGCGGCGACCATCGCGGTGTGGCTCTGGCCGCCGCGGCGACCCGACGAGGAACTCGGGATCGCGTCATGACCGTTCGGGGCGGGGCGGCCACCGGCGTCGAGGCGCTGACCACGGAACTGCCGGTCGGCCGATCCACCGGCTGGTGGGGCATGGTGATGTTCGTGGCCACCGAGGCCACCCTCTTCGCCTGCCTGCTCGGCAGCTACTACTACCTCCGCTTCCAGCACGGATCCCAGTGGCCGCCGGACGGCATCGACAAACCCGAGCTGCTCATCCCGTTGGTGATGACCGCGGTGCTGGTGCCCAGCAGCCTGCCCGTGGTGTGGGCGGAACACGGCATCCGGCGGGGCCAGCGGTGGCGCCTGCGCGCCGGCCTCGCCGCGACCCTGGTGATGGGACTGGCCTTCCTGGGCCTGCTGGTCATCGAGTACCGCGAAGATCTGCGGCTCTACACGATGACCACCGACGTCTACGGCTCACTGTTCTACGTGACCACCGGCTTCCACGGCCTGCACGTCCTGGTCGGGCTGACGATGATCGGGTGGCTGCTCGCCGCCTCCCTGCGCGGCGGCAGCTTCGGCGCCCACCGCCACGAGCAGGTCCGCAACGCCGCGATCTACTGGCATTTCGTCGACATCGTCTGGGTCGCCATCCTTTTCACCATCTACCTCTCCCCGAGACTGTGATGACCGCACCACCCGGCCCACGTGCCCGCCTGACCGGCGGACTGCTGCTCTGGTACGGCGTACTCGGCGGCGCGATCGCCTGGGCGGTGCACCTGATCGCCGCCTGGAGCCTGGACGAACTCGCCTGCGCCACCCGCTCCGAGCGCATCGCCGGCGTGCCGCTCGGACCGGCGCTCGGCATCGCCGTCCTGGTCCCGGGCCTGGCCACCCTGGGATCGTTACTGGTCGCCGCCCTGGCCTGGCGGCGCACCACGCGGGCGCGGTCGGCCGGCACCGACGACCGGGCCATCGAGCGTTCCTGGCTGCTCGCCGTGGTGGGCGTCTGGGCCAACCTGCTGTTCCTGACGATCATCGTGCTCGGTGGAGCCGCCGTGCTGGTGTTCCCGCCATGCCAGGGCTGAGCGGCTACCGGGCCCACGGGCCCGGCCCGGGCGACGTGGCCGACGGCCTGCTGGCCATGCTGGCCATCACCGTGCTGTGCCTGCTCGCGGCCGGCTACGGCCGTGGGGTGCAGGAACTGTGGGCACGACGCGGCCCCGGCCGGGTCGTGCCTGCCTGGCGGGTGGCCGCGTTCGGTGCCGGGCTGCTGGTCGTGCTGGCCGCCGACCAGGGGCCGGTACACCGGCTGGCGGAGTCCTCCCTGGCCGGCCACATGACCCAGCACATGCTGCTTCTGCTGGTGGCCGGCCCGCTGCTCGCAGCCGGCGCGGCCGGACTGCCGCTCACCCTGACCGCACCCCGGCCGCTGCGCCGGCTGCTGGCCCGCTGGCGGACCGCGGCCCCCGTGCGCCGGCTGCGCCGCCCGATCCGGTACGCCCTGCTGGCCGGAGCGGCGCAGACCCTGGTCCTGTGGCTGTGGCACCTGCCCGGCCCGTACGTCGCCGCCGTCAACCACCCGGTCCTGCACGCGGTCGAGCACCTGACCCTGGTGGCCGCGGCCTGGCTGCTGTGGGCGCCCCTGCTCGGCCCGGCGCGGCACCGCGCTCCCGCGCCGGTGTCGGTGCTGCTGCTGATCGGCACCATGCTGCCCGCCTCCGCCCTCGGCGCGGCCCTCACCTTCGCCCCCGAACCGGTCTATCCGGCGCGCGTGCTGGCCCCCGACCCGCTGGCCGACCAGCAGCTCGCAGGCCTGCTGATGTGGGCGCCGATGGACCTGGCCGTGCTGGTGGCGACGCTGGCGATCTTCCTCGGCTGGCTGCTGCGCCTGGACCGGGAACGCCCCGACCACCTGGTCGGCGCGCCGCCGCACGGCACGCCGGCGACAACCACCACGACGGAAGGGATGATGCGGTGAGCCGTCGTCTGCGGATGCTGAGCGCCCTGCTGGGGGCGCTGCCGCTCGTCGCCGCGACCGGCTGCGCCTCGACGCCGCCACCACCACCGCCCGAATCCCGCGCCGGTCGGCCGGACCGCGGTGCCCAACTCATCGCCCAGTACGGCTGCGGCTCGTGCCACACCATTCCCGGCATCAGCCGGGCCGACGGGCTCGTGGGGCCGCCGTTGACCCGCTTCGGCGCCCGTTCCTACATCGCCGGGGAACTGCCCAACAACGCGGACAACCTGCAACGGTGGATCATCGACCCGCAGGCCGTCGAGCCGGGCACCGCCATGCCGAAGCTGGGCGTCAGCGCGCTCGACGCGCAGGACATCGCCGCGTACCTCTACACCCTGGACTGACCGATGCGGCGACGACGAACGGTGACCCTGCCCGCCCCGCACCCACGGCGCGCCCTCGCGGTCGGGTTCGTGCTGGTGCTCGCCCTGGGTCCGGTGGCCCTCGCGCCCGCACCGAACCCCACCACCCCCGCCCCGACCGGCACCACCCCCGCCCACGACCCGGGCACGCAGCTCTACCTGAGACAGTGCGCGAGCTGCCACGGCCCACAGGGGCAGGGGACGCAGCAGGGACCGTCGCTGGTCGGCGTCGGCCCCGCATCGGTGGACTTCCAGCTCTCCACCGGCCGGATGCCGGCGTCGCGGGAGGTGCACCAGGCCACCCGCCGACCGCCCGTCCTCTCCGCCGAGGAGATCTCGGCGCTGGTCGGCCACGTCGCCAGCTTCGGCGGCGGCGGCCCGCAGATTCCCCAGGTCGCGCCCGGGAACGTGGTCTCCGGGCGGGAACTCTTCGCCGCCAACTGCGCGCCCTGCCACGGAGCGACCGGCTCAGGCGCCATACTCACCAACGGTTGGATCGCGCCGCCGCTGTACGACGCCTCCGCCGTCCAGGTCGCCGAGGCGGTCCGCGTCGGGCCCGGCCTGATGCCGGCCTTCCCGAACCAGGTCCTCACCGACCGGCAGGTGGACGACCTGACCAGCTACGTGCGACGGCTGCGCAGCGAGCGACTGGACGCCGGCGGCAACCCGCTCGGCCGGCTCGGCCCGATGGTGGAGGGGCTCGTCGCCTGGCTGGCGGTGCTCGGGCTGCTGGTCGCCGCCGCGCGGTGGCTGGGCCGGAGGGCAGGCGAGTGACAGGCCGGACCCCGTCGAAGGCCGAGCGGTCCGCGAGCCGGCGGATCGCCAGCGCGTTCCTGGTCAGCACCGCCGGCGCGGTCGGCTTCGCGGTGACATACGGGCTCGGCGGCGACACCCGGTGGGAGGGGGTGTGCCTGGCGGTCGCCTTCGCCGGCCTGGCGGTGGGCCTCGCGGTCTGGGGCCGACGGCTGGTGCCGTCCGCCGGATACGTCGAGGAGCACGAAGGCTTCGCCCCGCCCCCGCGCGAACAGGCGATGACCGCGTCCGTGTTCCACGCGCCGGACAGCCCGACGCGCCGCTGGGGCCTGCTCGCGGCGCTCGGGTTCGCGCTGACCGCCCTCGGCGTCGCCGCGCTGTTCCCGCTGCGTTCCCTGCTCCCGTGGGACCGCCCCCGCCCGCCCCGGACCCTGAAGGACACCCCGTGGGGGCCCGGCGTCCGGCTGGTCGACAACCAGGGACGACCGTTGCGGCCGGCGGACGTACCCGCCGACACGCTGGTCGGGGTCTTCCCGGAGGGAAACGCCGACGCTGCGGACGCCCCCGCGTTCGCCGTCCGCCTCGACCCGGAACGCTTCACCCGCCCGCCCGCCGGGGGACACCTGGGCGGACTGGTCGTCTGGTCGCTGCTCTGCACTCACGCCGGCTGCCCGGTACGGATCTACCTGAAGGGCGCCGACCGGGTGCTCTGCCCCTGCCACCAGTCCTCGTTCGACCTGCTGGCCGACGCCCGGCCGGTCGCCGGCCCCGCAGCGCGGCCGCTGCCGGGACTGCCGATCGAGGTCGGCCCGGACGGCTTCCTCCGGGCCACCAGCGACTTCACCGCACCACCCGGCGCCGGATTCTGGAGCAGACCATGATCACCGGCCGCCTGGCCCGCGCTCTGGACGACCGGCTCCGGCTCTCCCCGCCCACCCGCCGGGCACTGGCGAAGGTCTTTCCCGACCACTGGTCGTTCATGCTGGGCGAGATCGCCCTCTACTCCTTCGTCGCGCTGATCCTCACCGGCACCTACCTCACCTTCTTCTTCGACCCCAGCTCCGCCGACCGCGTCTACCAGGGCGCCTACACCCCGCTGGACGGCTCGACCACCTCCGCCGCCTACGCCTCCACCGTGCGGCTGAGCTGGGACGTGCGCGGCGGCCTGCTGATCCGACAGACCCACCACTGGGCCGCCCTGGTCTTCGTCGCGGCGATCGTGGTGCACCTGGCCCGGATCTTCTTCACCGGGGCCTTCCGCAAGCCGCGCGAACTCAACTGGCTGATCGGCGTGACCATGCTCGCGCTCGCCCTCGCCAACGGCTTCACCGGCTACTCGATGCCCGACGACCTGATCTCCGGACTGGGTCTCCGGATCATCACCTCGGTGGTGGAGTCCATTCCCCTGGTCGGAACGTGGCTGGTCGCGCTGGCCCTCGGTGGCGAGTTCCCCTCCGACGCGATGATCCCCCGGATGTTCGTCACCCACGTGTTCCTCGTCCCGGCCGTCCTCGTCGCCCTCATCTCACTGCACCTGGCCATCGTGGCGCGGCAGAAGCACTCCCAGTTCCCGGGTCCGGGCCGTACCGAGCACAACGTGGTCGGATCACGGTTCTGGCCGGCGTACGCGCTACGCTCGCTCGCTCTCTTCCTCTGGCTGCTGGCGGTGCTGTTCGCCCTCGGCGGGCTGGTCCAGATCAACCCGGTCTGGCTGTACGGCCCGTTCGAGCCGGCCGAGTCCACCTCACCGGCCCAGCCCGACTGGTACGTCGCCTGGGGCGACGGAGCGCTGCGTCTGTTCCCGTCGTGGGAGTTCCGCATCGGCGGATACCTGGTGCCGCAGCCGTTCTTCCCCGGCGTCGTCCTCGGCGGGCTGACCTTCGTCGCCCTCTACCTGTGGCCGTTCGCCGAACGGCTGCGCACCGGCGACCGCCGCCACCACCAGCTGCTCGACCGGCCCCGGGACCACCCGGTCCGGCTCGGCATCGGCGTGGCCGCCCTGACTTTCTACCTGGTCCTCGTGGTGGCCGCGGGCGACGACATCCTCGCCCGGCTGCTCCGGGTGCCGGTCTACGATCTGCTGTCGCTGTTCCGGGTCCTGGCGCTCGTCCTGCCGCCGCTGACCGGTGCGGTCGCGTTCCTCATCGCCCGGGCGCTGCGTCGCGCGGAGGCGGCCTCGCTCGGCGACCTCACCCGGGCCGACCTGCGCCGCGCGGTGCGCCCCGCGCCCCGTCGCCCCGCCGGCGAGGACGAACCCGAGGTCCCCGCACTGCACCGGCCGGGAGAGCGGATCGAGCTGTGGCCGGAGGAGGACGTGTGGCGGTGGCGCTACCGGAACGAGGCCGGACTGACCCTCATCAACAACCGGGCGGTCAGATCGGAGGAGGAAGCGGTCGAGGCCGCAGGGCTGGCGTACCCGGGTGTGGACCGGGTGGTGGTGCCGGTGCCGCCCCCGCCGCCGGCCCGGACGGTCCGGGTGGCGCTGCGCCGCTGGGGGCGCGCGGCGGCCGCCGGGTCGCTGCTCATCGCGGCGCTGATCGAGCGCCGGCGGGACCGCCGCTGGCGACAGGACAGCGACACACACGGACCCGGAAAGGAGCAGTGAACGCCTCCACGATCACGGCGCGCACGCACCGCAACCGCACGCCCGCCGCACGACCGCACCATGGGGGATGACCGGCGGCGTCGGGGCGAGGATGATGGCCGGGTGATGGCCGACGACCCTCCCGCCGACATCATCGAGATCGGCGGTGCGCCCCGCGACGACCGCCCCCGGCGCCCGTGGCGGAGGTGGCTGCCCCTGGTGCTCGTCGCCGGCGTCGCTCTGGCCATCTACGCGCGTAGCAACGTCGACAACCAACCGGAGCCACCGCCGGCGACCAGGTCGCCGTCCGCGACCGCGGCGGCGCCGCCGGCGACCCCCACCGCGACCGCGCCGGTGGTCACCGAGGTCGGCCGCCCGCTGCTCGGCATCGACGCCGGCTGGCAGCTGTACGGCCGGGGACCGGGCGTGGTCGTCCGCGTCGACTTCGCCCAGGGCCGGATCACCACCACCGCCGTACCGACGCTGAGCAGTAGCGGGCCGGTCAGCTTTCTGGCCGGCCCGGACCGGGTGGTGGTCCGGCCGCTCGACGCGGTACCCGGCTATGTGGTGCCGGACGGCGGCCCGGCGGCCCAGGCGACCGCCGGCCTGGCCCACAGTGGACCCATGTTGCCCGGCCCGGACCCCACGTCGGTCTGGGTGAGCGACAACGTGGGCGAGCGGATGCTCCGGGTCCGGTTCGACGGCCGACCGACGAACGAGTCGCTCGCACTGCCGCGCGGGACGAACGGCTTCGCCGAGCCGGACGGCGGCGGGTACCCGCTCGTGAGCGCGACCAGCGGGGCGTACACGCTGCGCCCGGACGGCGTGCGCCGGATCACCACCGGTGACGTGCTCGCCGTGGGGGCCGGACACTGGTTGGCTCGGGAGTGCGACGCGGGCCTGCGGTGCGGGACGGTGCTGATCGAGCAGCGCACCGGTGGCCGGCACGCGGTGCGGCTCGGACCGGACGTTGCGGATCTCAGCGCCGGGCTGACCTCGGCGGACGGGACACGAGCGGCCATGCTGGTGACCGGGCCCCGCGAGCCCCGGATCCACCTGCTCGACCTGGGCTCGGGGCGCAGCGACACCGTGGACCTGCCGCTGGATCCGGGATTCTTCCCGCAGCAGCAAATGGTCTGGTCGCCGGACGGCCGGTGGCTGTTCGTGCTGGCAGGCGGCGGCCGGCTGCACGCCGTCGAGGCGGCGACCGCCCGCACTCGGCAGCTGGATGTCGCGCTGCCGCACCTCGACCAGCTCGCATTGCGGGCCGGATAGCGGCCTCCGACCCTGCTATGGGCTTACGTCGGCGGCGGCCCCGCCGGCAGGTTCCACGTCTAGTAATAGTTGTCGATCGGCTGGCGTGCCTCGTCGAACAGCGCTGGCCCCTCGTACCGCACCGGGGGCAGGGGCGCGGTAGGCGGCTTAAGCTCCTCGAACTGCTCGGCGGACAGGGCGTACACCACCCGGCCGAGGCCGGACCGGTCGATCGCGGTCGCACACATCGGGCAGGGCTGGCAACTGGTGAACATGGTGGTGGTGGCCGCCACCTCGGGGGCGAGCTCCCGGGCAGCCCAGCGAGCCAGCTTGAGTTCCGGGTGCGCCGTGATGTCCACGTCGGACACCACGGTGTTGTGGTCCTCGATCAGGACCGTGCCGTCCGCGCTGACCAGCAGCGAGCCGAACGGCCGTTCGCCGGACGCCCCGGCCCGGCTGGCGAGTTCCACGGCACGGCGGAGAAAGGTCTCGTCGTCGGGCGTCATCGATCCTCCTGGGACTTGTGGTGCGCGGCCACGGCCGCAAGGGTCTGCCAGGCCCGCTCGGGCTGGCGGATCTCGGTCAGGTCGTCGTTGTACGGGTCGAGCACCACCGTTTCCGCGCCGAGCAGGCGGATCTGGTCGATGTCGGCGATGATCTGGTCGATGGTGCCGACACCGGCGAGCCGGTCCGGAGCGGTGATCGCTTCCGGGGTCTCCCGGAGTTTGATGCGCGGCGTCAACGCGGGCGCCGGGCGGCCCAGGTCGTCGGCGGTGGCCTTCAGCCGCCCGGCTGCGTCCGCCAGCCATCCGGGCGTAACCCGCAGCGGGTGCCAGGCGTCACCGAGCAACACCGCGCGTCGGATGCCGGCGTCGCTGTTGCCGCCGACCCAGATCGGGATCGTGGCCGTGTCATAGTCGTCGGTGTTCCGCCAGGCGTCGCGCATCGTGTGCAGATACTCGTCGGTCAGCGCGCCGCGGCGCCGGAACGGCACGCCAAGCGCCTCGAACTCCTGACGGGCCCAGCCGACGCCGACGCCGAGGACAAGCCGGCCGCCGCTGAGTCGGTTGAGATTCGCCGCCATCCGGGCGGTGAGCAGCGGATGCCGGTACGGGACGATGAGCACCGTGGTGCCCAGCCGGACCCGGCGGGTCACCCCGGCCAACCAGGACAGCGTGGTGAACGGCTCATAGAACGGCGCTGGATACTTCTCGGCCACGTCCGGCGTCACCGCGATGTGATCGGAGACCATCAGCAGGTCGAAGCCGATGCCCTCGACCGTCTGCGCCCAGCGTCGCAGCAGATCGGGGTCGGTACCCGGGGCGAAGTTAGGTACGTTCACACCAATTTGCACGGGTCCCAGGCTAGTCGCGGCACACCCACGGTGGAACACCATGTTCCCGGCCGTCGCTGGCCTTTGCCGTGGATCCGCCGGTAGATTAGCCCGATGGCCGGGAATCTTGACCCTATCGATTGGTCCATCCTGGCAGAGTTGCAGGGCGACGGCCGCCTGCCCATCACCGAGCTCAGCCGGCGGGTCCAGCTGAGCGCATCGGCCACCAGCGAACGGGTTCGGCGGCTGGAGGCGAGCGGTGTGATCAGCGGATACCGCGCCGAGGTCGACCTGTCCAAGGCGGGCTTCGCCGTGCTCGCGGTGGTCCGGCTGAAGTATCCCGGCAGTCGGCACGAGCCGCTGCACTGCTTACTGGAGCGACGGTCGGAGATCCTGGAGTGCCTGCGCACCACCGGAGACGACTGTTACGTCCTGAAGGTGGCCGCGACGTCGATGGCACACCTGGAACAGGTCGTCGACGAACTCGCTGAGTTCGGCAGCACCACCACCAACGTGGTCTACAGCGCCACCCTGCCCTATCGCGGCCCGCGCCGGACACCGCCCTCCTCGTGACCCCGGCATGCCGACGCCTCTGCAGCGAGGGAACGACCGCAGAGGCGCCGCCGGCTGGGCCTGGTGCGGCCATAGGTGGGCTGACGGGGGAAGAAGCTGGCAGCTTGCTGGCGGGTCGCCGGTGGGAGGGTAGCTCTCGGCGACCACCTGAAGGTCAGTCGGTGGCGCGGACGGTCGGGGTGAGGATGAATGCCAGAACAGCGGAGGTGGCGGCGATGATGGCGCCGGTGGTGAAGCCGCGTGCGAAGCCCTCCGTGCTGGTACCGGCGATGCTTGCCGCGGCCATGCTCGATACGAGTGCGGCACCGAGGAGGCGCCGAACTCGTGGAAGGTGCTGACGATTCCGGACGCGAGACCGGATTCGTGCGGCTGAACCTGGCCGAGTGCGGTGGCGGAGGCGACGACGAAGGCGGTGCCGGTGCCGGCGGCGGCGAGGCTGACCCCGGTGACCATGGCCAGGGTCCCCTCCCACAGGGCAGCAGAACGTGGAGAAGATCCTGGAAGCGGCGGTCGCCAGCCTGACCCGTGACGCCGCCGCGAGCGTCAGTGAGATCGCCCAGGTGGCCGGGGTTGGCCGAGTGACGCTGTATGGGCACTTCCCGTCGCGAGACGCCCTGGTCGAGGCCGCGCTGACCCGCGTGCTGGCCGAGGGGGACAAGGTGTTGGCAAGCCTGGACCTCACCGGGGACCCTCGTGACGCACTGAGGGTTCTGATCGGCTCGAAATGGCTGCTGCTCGCCCGGTCAAGCGCCGTCCTCGAGGCGGCGCAGGTATCGCTGCCGCCCGGACGGGTGCAGGAACTCCACGCGAAACCCGCGCAACGCGTCGACGACCTGATCCGCCGCGGTCAGTCCGAAGGGGTCTTCCGAGTCGATCTCCCAGCCGGTTGGCTGACCAGCGTCCTGCACCACATCATGCATGGGGCGGCCATCGACGTGGCCAAGGGGCGACTGGATCCTGCCGACGCCCGCGTCTCATCTCCGAGACGGTCCTGGCCGCCTACACGCCCGGCGGCAAGTAGCGGGATCGCCACAGGGGTCGGTCAATCGAACGGCGCTGCGGGCCATGTCGCTGGCTGCCACCCACTGCTCGACGCGCTGACGGTCTTTCGATCATCGGAGCTTTCTGACACCATCCGGAGAAAATATCGAAGGTTTTTAACGTGGAGGTTTTTCGATGCGCTCCCGCCTGACAAGTTTCCTCAGCGTCGCCCTGCTGGCGACCGCCGCGTTCCTGGTTCCGGCGTCGCCCGCCGCCGCCGCGCCGTCGTTCCGGACGCCCTTCCCGTGCAACCAGACGTGGTCCGGTCAGACCCGCACGACACACAGCCCGCAGTACGCGATCGACTTCAACCGGGCCAACGACCACGGTGATCCGGTCAAGGCCAGCGCCCCGGGCACGGTGGACGTGGTCGCCAACCTCGGCAACACCAGCTACGGCCGGTACGTGCGGATCAACCACGGCAACGGGTACACCACCTACTACGCCCACCTCAGCGGGTTCAACGTCTCGGTCGGCCAGTCCGTCGGCTACGGCACCACCATCGGGTACGTGGGCAACAGCGGCGGCTCCTCCGGGTCGCACCTGCACTACGAGCAGCGCCTGAACGGCAACGACATCAAGGTGCGCTTCAGCGGCAACCTGGCTCTCTACTTCGGGACGCGGAACTACACGCGTACCGTCGGCTGCTGATCACCGACCGACTGGCACGGCGGCGTCGGCCTTGAGACGGAGCGGTTGCCGACCGGACCGGGTCACGTGCGGAGCCCTGCGCAGGCCACACCGTCGATCGTGCAGGCGACCGGCAGCGAGCTGATGGCGGAGCCACCTACCCGGAACGACACCCGGTGCGAGCCGGCGTCGGTCACCTCGTTGGCGGGTCCGTCCGGCACGAAGGTCCACGTCGGTCCGTCGCGGCTCGCCCGCGCACCTTCGACGGCGGTGACGTCGAGGGACTCCGCCGGCAGGGTGACCACCAGCGTCCAGTGCGGGGCGGCGTCGTGTCCCGGATTGTCGATGGTGACCGCGGCTCCATAGCTGAGCAGGGCGGTGTCCGTGACGGTGAACGCGGCGGTCAGGGGCGCTGCGGTCGCGGCCGTCGGCGACGGCGTGTCGGGGGCGGCGGCCGCCCGCGCCGGCGGTGACGTGGGGCTGGCCGTGGGCGCTGGCGTGGGGCTCGTGGCGGTCGGTCGCGCCTCCCGACCCGGCGTGCCGGCGGGGGGCGCCTTCACGATCACCGGAGCCGCCGGTGGCTCGAGTGCCACCGGAGCCAGGCGTTCCGGTGTACGCAGGACCAGGACGATCGAGGCCGCCGTCGCGACCAGGACGCCCAGCGACGCTGCGGCGGCGACCCAGGCGGCCCGCGAGCCGTCCAGCCCGCCCAGGACGCGGGCGGCGGAGCCAGCCCTGGCCACGAGCCAGTCGAGAATGATGATGGCCACGGTCCGCCGTGGCTCGCGCGGTGATGCCGACAACCCTCAACCCTTCAGTTCGTCCGTCGGAGGCGTCCCGCGCTCCCGGTCCTCGTCCTTCACAGCGAGCGAAGTCCGGCGAGAAGCGCCGCGAGTAGTTCCATCGAGGGCCGCTCGGCGAGCGCCGACGGGTCGAGCGTCTCGACGAGCCCGGCGTCCACCAGATCGCCGAGCAGCACCCGGACGGTGCCCAGCGGCAGGTCGAGCACCCCGCCGATCTCGGCCACCGACAGGGGCTGCGGGCAGCGCCGGAGGATCTCCCGGTGCTCGGGGAGGAGCCCCGCCGGCACCGTCGCGTCCCGCCGGGCCACGACCAGCGAGATCAGGTCGAACCGGCCCGGGGGCGCGGTCCGACCGCGGGTCAGCGTGTACGGCCGGGCGACCGGCCCGGCGGCCTCGTCGTACCACGCCTCCTCAGGGTCTCCGTCGCGATCCACCGGCGTCTCCGTTCATGACCGTCGGAGCCGGCACGACGGGCGCGTCCCCCGTCCGAGCGGCCGGCAACTCGATCGTTTCCGGGCCGGCGCCCCCGGCCGGTGTCCGGCTCCGGTTCGGCAACTGGTCGGACTCGGGCTCGGGCTCCTGGTCCTTTGGCCGCGGCGGGTCCCCGGCCGCACGGGCAGGCCCGCCGACCGGGGTGACCAGGGACGCGGGAAGGAACACGACCGCCTCCGTGCCGCCGCGCCCACCCGGCCGCAGCGAGATCGTGGCGCCACAGCGGGCGGCCAGCAGGGCGGCGGCGTGCAGGCCGGCGCAACCGGGCGGCGCCTGCGCCGCAGGCGCGGCCAACAGCGCCTCGAGCTCGGCGTGCAGCTCGGCCGTCAGGCCCGGTCCGTCGTCGGCGACGACGACCCGGCAGCCCTGGCCGTCCGGAACCCCGGCGACCCGTACGGCCGTGTTCGGCGGTGAGGACGCGAGGGCGTTCTCGATCAGCTCGGCCAGCAGGTGGACGACGTCGGTGACGGCCGGTCCCGCCAGCTCCCACGGCCAGTGCGGCGCGACCAGCACCCGTTCGTACCCGGGCACCTCGGCCATCGCTCCCCGGGCGACGTCCAGCATCGGCACCGGCCGTCGCCACCGCCGGGCCGGCGTGCCGCCGGCCAGGGTCACCAGCTTCTCCACGTTCCGCCGGATCCGGGTGGCAAGATGGTCCAGGCGGAAGAGGTCGGCCTCGTCGTCGGGGGCGCGGTCGCGGCGCTGCAACTGATCCAGCAGATCGAACTGCGCGCGCAGCAGGGCCTGGTTACGTTGGGTGAGCCGGAGGAACGGCTCCCTCGGGTCCGACGCCGGGCCGGTGCGCAGCCGTACGGCGCGGGCGACATTCCAGAGCACCGCGAGCACGGCGATCAGGCCGAGCCCGACCACGGCGCCGGCGCAGCCAAGCGCGATCGCGGCGTCCACGCCGGCGCGCTCGACGCTGTGCCGGGCCGTGCTGCGCACCACCTGGTCGAGCCCGTCCAGCGCCGGCTGCACGGTGGATCGCCAGGTCTGCTCGGTGAGCTCGGTCCCGGAACCCGTCAGCCGTTCCTCGGCAGTGCGCAGACCGTCGAAAACCGGGCCGGTCACCAGGCGTCGGTAGTCGTCCCGCCCCTCGGCCGGCAGGTCGGCGGCGGCCTCGGCGCGGGCATACCGCTGGGTGGCCACGAGCCCGGTCAGGCGCTGCCGGTCCGCCGGGGTGACCCCGTCGACCAGGGCGCCAGCGAGCAGCGTGTCCTGCCGGGCGAGCAGTTCGCGGGCGCGGGCCAGTGCGACGACCGCCCGACTCTCCGCCGCCAGCCCGCTCTCCCTCGTGCCCCACGCCGGCTCGTAGACCGCGAACGCCGCGTCGACCAGCTCGTCGTAGCCGGCGGCTGCCGCGGCCCGGTCGAGTTCGCCGGCGTCGATCCGGGACCGGAGGCCGGTCAGGTCGCGGAGCCGGGTGACGAGGTCGTCGGCCCGCTGCCGGGTTTCGCCGCCGTCGAGCAGCCGGACGCCGACACTGTCCCGGCCGGCCTCGACCACGGCCGCCGCCTGGTCCGTGGCGGCGCGGGTGTCGGCGAGGGCACCCGGTGCCTGCGCCCGGGCGATCGCGGCGACGGTGAGCCGGCGCTCGATCTGCAGGGCGAGGATCAACCGGTCGGCGGGTTGCCCCACGTCCGCGGCGAGGGCCCGAACCCGCAGCAGGTCGGCGGTATCGCGGCTGGTCAGGTACGCGGCGTAGGACCAGAGTGCGAGCAGTACGGCCACCATGGCGAGCAGACGCGTGCGGACCGGTCGGTCCGGCGGCCGGATCATCCCGCGCTCCGCTGCGGCCAGAACCGCCCGGCGGCGCTGCTCGAGCGGTCCGCCACGACGGTACGCAGCAGGGCCAGCAGCTCGGCGCGGTTGGCGCAGTTGAGCCGGGACCGCATCCGGGCCACGTGGTGTTCCACCGTCTTCGCCGAGATGAAGAGCCGATCCCCGATCTCGCGGTAGGTCAGGCCGGCGACCACCAGCTCCGCCACCTCCTGTTCGCGTTCGCTGAGGCGGTGCCGTGGCCCGGCGACCTCCGTACCCGTCCGGTCGCCCTCCGGGGCGTTCCGCGGCCCGACCGGTCGTTCCTGGAACATCCGGGCGCATTCCAGCAGCGCCGTCATCGCCCGCCGGTCGGCGGTGCGGATGGCGGCCTGACCGGCCAACCGGGCCGCGTCCCAACGGAGGCCCACGTCGTGCAGGCCACGGGCGGCCGTCTCCACCCGGGCCGGGTCGACCGCACCACGCAGCACGTCGACCCAGCTCGCGGCGGCGGCGGCTACCACGGCGGCGTACCGGCTGCGGTCGGCCGTGGCCAGTAGCGCGGCCACGTGCTCGTCGGCGGCCACGGGCTGGTCGGCCAGGATCGCGGCGTGCAGCCCGCTCCAGTGCCACGGTGTGCTCCACAGCGGCGGGTCACCGAGCCGGGCGAGCAGATCCCGGGCCTCGCGCAGGTACGGCTCCAGCCGGGGCAGGTCACCGAGCCGGGCCGCGACGACGGCCAGCTCACCCAGCGGCAGGAGGGTGAACAGGTCGACGGGGTGCCGGACGACCGCCTCCAGCGCGCGTTCCCAACCACGCCGCAGCCCGGCGAGGTCGCTGTTGCGCCGGGCGACGCCCAGCTGCAGGGCGGCGGCGAAGAGCAGGTCCCGCGACTCCAGCGACTGGCCGGCCGCGACCTCGGCCAGCGCGTCGGCGGCGGCGAGGGTGCGGCCGCGCAGCATCGCGATCCATGCCTGCAGGAGCCGGTGCCGGGGCACCATCAGCGGCCCGCCGACGCCGCTGGCCACGGCCCGGTCCAGGACCCCCTCCGCGATGTCCAGCTCACCGCAGTGCAGCCCGGTCAACGCGGCGAGAGCGGCCGGGCTGTCCGGAAGGAGCAGCGCGCGACCGTCCGGTTCCAGCAACGCCGCGGCCTGTACCAGCGTGGACAGCGCGGCGGTGGGCGGACCGTCGAGGCTGTCGCGTACCCCCTCGGCCATCAGCCGGGCGGCGCTGCCGTGCAGGCTGGGCGGCGCTGCGGGGTCGTCCACCGGGGGCAACTCGGCCGCCGGCCGGCCGGTGGCGAGCGCGCCCACCGCGGCGAACGCGACCGAGGACGGGTTGCCTGACCACCGGTACAGCTCGACGCTGCGGCGTACCTGGCCGCGGTGGGCCAGCGCGGTGGCGGCGACCTGGGCGGCCTCCGCGCGTTCGGAGGGGTCGGCGCCGGCCAGCAGTCGGTCGGCCAGCCGGAGGGCGGCGTCGAGGTCACCCGCGAGGGCGGCGGCGAAGGCCTGGCGGGCGGGGATGGGGTGCCCGGCAGCGGTGGCCGTGGCCAGCAGCTCCGCCGCGAGCGCCGGCTCCGTCGCGAGTGCCTCCTCGGCGGCGGCGGTCAGCACCGGTGCCGGGCAGACCTGCCTGCCACCGACCGGTGCGATGGCGCGGACCGTGGGCAGCACCGGGCCGCCCCGGGCGAGCTGCAGTTCGGTCAACCGGCGCCACACGGCGGTCCGCTCAGCGGTGGGGGCGAGCGCGACGACGGCCCGTCGAACGAGGGGTGTGACCTGCTGGTCGGGGCCGAGGAGGCCGGCCGCCGCGGCCTCGGCGACCAGGTCGTCCACCGCCTCTGGGGCCCGGTCGAGCAGGTCGGCCAGCAGGTCCACCGGCACCGTCGGGCCGGCGGCGAGGGCGATCAGGAGTCGGCGGGCGTCGGCGCTCACGGCGGCCAGGTCGGGGCCGAGTTCCAGCACAGCGGACCGGGGCGGTTGGCCCGCGGCGCCCGCCTCCGAACTCAGCGCGCGGACCAGTCGGGCCACGTCGCGTGGCACGCCGCCGGTCTCTCGGTGTACGACGTCGGGAAGGTCGGGCTGCCGGTCCACCTCGGGCACGGCCGCGAGGCAGGCGGCCGTCTGTTCCGGTGTGAAGGGAGCCAGCAGCGGCGCCGACCCCCGCCGCCGCAGCGTCTCGGTGAGCTCGAACAGGTCCGCCCGCCAGGGTCCGGGCCGCTGCGTGACCGCGAGGCGGTGGTTCGCGTCGGCGAGGCCCCGGAGCGTGCGCAGGTGGGAATCGTCGAGCAGATGGGCGTCGTCGATCAGGAGCACCGTCACCGGCTCGACCGGCGTGCCCGGCTCCGGCACGGACGTCAGGACCGGGACGCCGGCCCGGCGGTAGGTCCGCGCCAGCTCGCGCAGGACGAAGGTCTTCCCGTGGCCGCCCGGCGCGGTCAGCGCGAGCGCCAACGGTGCGTGCGGGTCGGCCGCGGCCGCGTCGAGCAGGGCGTGCGCAGCGGTACCCGGCACGGGGCGCCAGGCGATGGTGCTGCTCGTGATCATTCTGGTCATCCTTCGCGTCCGCGGGTCCTGATCCGGGTGAGCCGGGACGCCTTCGGCAGGTCCAGCGGAGCGGTCCGGATCGGCGGGCGGGGTGGTGGTTCGTCCGGCAACGTCGGATGGTGGTCGTCGTCCCGCGGCACGGCGTACCGGGCGCCGTCGGGGGGCTCCTCGCGTGCCGGGGCGGGTCGGGGTGCCGGCGCGCTCACCTGGCACGCGGCGAGCGCCGCTCCAACGGCGGTCGTGTGGTGGGGTTCGGGTTCCATCTCGACCGGGACGCCGAGGCCGGCGAGCAGGGCGGCGACCAGCGGAGTCCGGGTGGCGCCGCCGGTGAGCAGGACGCCGTCGAGCTGCGCCGCGGCCAGGCCGGCGGCGTGGACCGCGTGGACCAGCAGGTCGACCGTCGCCTGCACGGCCGGCCGGATCATGGCCTCGAACTGGGGCCGGGTCACCGGCACCCGGACGGTGCCCGCCGGCAGGGCCAGCAGCACGTCGGTGTGCGCGTCCAGGCTCAGCGCGCGCCGGGCGAGTTCGCACTGCGGCGGCAGAGTGCGCAGCGTGGCGGGCGCGTCGCGCCGGTCGAGGGCGGCAAGGTCCCGGGCGAGGACGGCGCGTACGTGGTCGGCCAGCGCCTCGTCGAAGTCGACGGCCCCGAACGTGTCCAGCGCCTGAGGCCGGCCGAACGTCTCGTACGTGCCGTACGGCGTGCGCCGGACCAGCGTCGCCTCGAACGTCTCCCCGCCGAGGGCGTACACGGCGGCGGTGCCGCCTGCGAATCCCCGGGCGGCGTGGCTCTCGGCTACGGTCACGGCGTGCGGCAGCAACGTCACGTGGTGCAGCCCGAGGTCGCGCAGCGCGCGGCGCAGCAACTCCCGGCGGTGCGGACCCCACGCCGAGGGGTGGGCGAGCACCAGGGCGTCCGCCGGGCCGCCCTCCAGTTCGGACACCCGTTCCACCACCCACGCCGCCAGCACGGCGGTCAGGGTGTGCGCGGGGCAGGCCTCTCCGCCGAGGAGCAGGGGCACGTGGTCGCCGACCCGGCGGAGGAAACAGCGGGCGGTACGGCTGGGATCCGGGCGGTCGGGCTCACCGACGGTGAGTGAACCGTCGACCGTCAGGTGCAGCACGGACGGCACGCTCGTCGACCGGGCGTCCAGGGCGACCACCTCGGGGCGCGCCCAGGTGGAGCCCTGCCGTCGGGCGACGGCGGCGATCGTGTTCGTGTTTCCGATGTCTATTCCCAGGACGTACGGCATTCGATTCTTTCCGGCGCGAGCTGGCCCGGTTGACGTCGACGGTGCCGGTGCACCGGACGGCCCGCCCCGGTGACCACCCGGGGGCTCCTACGTTCGTACCAGAGATCACTCCGGCATCGGGACCCTAACTCTGGCCGCATCGAATCCCCCTGTCCCCCTAACGGGGGAGGGTCGGGACCCCCGGTGTCGCCGGCCGGGTTGCGGGCTCGTCCCCGATGTCCCGCTCCGGCTCCCGTTCCTATCGTCGCTGTCGGCGAACGATCGTCCTGCAACGCTACGTCGAGGAGAACCTGGCACATGGACTCGCACCAGACCCTGCACGACTTCGTACTCAACCTGCTCACCGACCCCGATGCCCGGGCCGCCTTCGACCTCGACCCGGAGGGTGCGCTGCAGGCGGCGGGCCTCACCGACATCACCGCCGCCGACGTCCAGGACGTCGTGCCGCTGGTGGTGGACTACGCCCCGGTGCAGGGTCTCGCTCCACTGCCGACGACGACCGGGCAACTCGGCATCGATCCGCTGGTGACCGACGCGACCGACGTGGTCGGCCAGCTGCAGGCGGTGACGCAGCAGATCAGCGTCGGAACCTCGTACAGCGGGGTGGACGTCAAGGCGGGCGTGCTGGGGGCCATCGCGATCGACCCGGGCTCGGTGTCCGTCGGCGCGACGGTGCTGCCGGGGATCGGCCTGGGTGTCGGTCCGGCCGGCGTCACCACCGACCTGACCGGCGTGCACGACGTGACGCACACCCTGGACGCGGATGTCGTCGGCGCCGTCGACACGGTCGCCGATCCGGTGGTCGGTGACGTGACCGGCACCGTGGGCGCCGCGGACGGCACGCTGGGCTCCGCCGAGTACGGGCGGTACGCCGGCGACGGCCTGCTCGGCGGTGACGGCCTGCTCGGCGGTGAGCTGGGCGGCGTCCTGCCGGGTACCCGGGCCCAGGTGGACGGTGTCGTCGACTCGCTCGGCGTCGACGACACCCTGGGCGGTCTTGGCCTCGAGCGCACGGTGAGCGGCGTGGTGCCGGTCGACGTGCCGTCCACGGTGGGTGGCGTCACGCAGCAGGTCGACGGTGTCCTGTCCGGCGTGACCGGCACGGTCGGTGGCGTGGACGCCGGTCTCGGCGCGAACGTGAGCGGCGACGACGGTGTGACCGGCGGTGCCAGCGCCACCACCGGCGGAGGCCTGCTGGACGGCCTGCTCTGACCGGGTTGCCCGGCACCGAGGGCCGGACCGGCCGTCCCGGTCCGGCCCTTCACCCGGCGCTTTTCCGATCCCTCTTGATAATTGCCGTTAAATCAGCACACTTGTTGCGGTGATTTCGGGGATCTGGCTGGACGTCCTGGACGAGATCGGCCGTACGTGTCAGGCGTACGGGCGGGGCGACCTGCTCCAGGCGGTCCGGCGCAAGCGGGTCCAGTTGCTGGATCCGACGCTACGGGTGCTGGTCGTGGGCGAGCCGAAGCAGGGCAAGAGCCAACTGGTCAACGCCATCCTGAACGCTCCGGTATGTCCGGTCGGAGACGGCGCCACCACCGCCCTGCCGACCGTCGTCGGGTACGCCGAGACGCCATCGGCCGCGGTCGTTGAGGAACCGGCCGCCACCGCGCGGCCGGTGATGGGTGCCGCGCCGGCGAGCGTCGAGCGGACGCCCGTGCCGCTGGACCGGGTCGCCGCCGGAGTCGCCGGCACGCTCGGGCGGCACGCCGCAGGCGGCCCGGCGTACGTCGAGATCGGACTGCCCCGCGACCTGCTCAAGGCCGGGCTGGTCCTGGTGGACACGCCCGGCGCCGACGAGGTGACCGCGATCGGCACGGGGGTCACCGCTGCCGGTCTGGCCCGGGCGGACACCGTGCTGCTGGTGTCCGACTCGACCCGGGAGCTTTCGGTCACCGAACTCAACCTGCTGCTGCACGTCACCCGGTCGCACCCGAACGTGGTGGTGATCCAGACCCGGACTGATCTGGTGCCGGACTGGCGGGCGGTCGCCGAACGGAACCGGACGCACCTCGCCGACGCGGGCATCCCCGCCCCGCTGATCCCCGTCTCGGCCGCGCTGCGCCTGCGGGCGGCCGCCACCGAGGACCGCGTGCTCAACGCCGAGTCCGGCTTCCCGGCGTTGATCGCCCGGCTGTGCCGGGACCTGGCCGGCAAACCTGACCGGCTGGCCCCCGCCGCGGTCGGCCTGACCGCCCGAACGGTCTTGGAGCAGCTGGCCGCGCCGCTGCGCGCCGAGCTGGAGAGCCGGGACACCGAGCGGGACTCCGCGCCGCTGTCCCGGCTGCACGCCGCCCAGCGGGAGGTCGACGAGCTGCGCCGGTGCTCCACGCGCTGGCAGAACACCCTCGCCGACGAGATGGCGGACCTCATCTCCGACCTCGAGTACGACCTGCGTGACCGGACCCGGGAGATCATGCGTACGGTCGACGAGGCGTTCGACGCCGCCGACCCCCTGGTCGCCTGGGACACCTTCCAGGAATGGCTGGACGGCAGCCTCGTCGAGGCGGCCGAGGCGAACCGGGAATGGCTGGTCCACCGGTGCGACTGGGTCGCCCGCCGGGTGGCCGCCCAGTTCGCCCGCTACGGCCACGACGTCCTGCCGCCGTGGTCCATGGCGGTGTCGCAGCACCTCGCCGGCCGGCCGCCGGAGCTGGAGCGCCCGCGCGTCGACCGGTTCACCGCCACGCAGAAGCTCATGACGGGGATGAAGGGCTCCTATGGCGGCCTGCTGATGTTCGGCCTGGCGATGACGCTGGCCGGCATGCCGATGATCAACCCGGTCTCGATCGGCGCCGGTGCCCTGTTCGGCGGCAAGAGCATCCACGACGAGAGCCGGCAGCTGCTCCGCAAGCGACAGTCCACCGTGAAGGGCGCCGTCCAGCGGCACGTGGACGACTTCTTCGTGCGCACGACCCGCGACTGCCGCGACACCGCCCGACAGGTACAGCGGATGCTGCGGGACCACTTCGCGGCGCTGACCGAGGAACTGCAGGAGGCCATCATCCGGTCGCTACGCAGCGCCAAGCAGGCGGCCGACACCGACGCGGCCGTCCGCGACCAGCGGCAGCGCGAGACCCGGTTGAAGATGACCCGGCTGGCGGCCCTCTACGAGCAGGCCCAGCAGCTGACGACGGGCCGGCCGGCGTCGGCGCCGTTGGAGCGGTTGCCGTGACGGCCGGGACACCTCTGGACGAGACGGTGCGGGGTCTGCTGCACCGGGCGCTCCAGCTCTACCGGCAGCTCCCGTGGATGTCCGACCGTCTACAGGAGGAGCTGGCCCGGCTGGAGCAGCCGCTGCGCGTGGCGATCGCGGGACCGTGGCGGTCCGGGAGGTCCACGCTCCTCAACGCGATCATGGGTGAGGAGGTGGCGCCGGTTGACGGCGCAGCCGGCGACACGTTCTTCACCTGGTACCAGGACGGGGCCCGGCCGCAGGCGACCGCGTACTCGGCCAACTATCCCCCGCAGGAGCTGGGAGTCGTCAAGTCCGCAACCGGGATGCGGGTGGACCTGGCCGGCTGGCGGGCGGGTGAACTGCGCGACGTCGTCGTGCGCTGGCCCACCCGGGCGCTGCGGCAGCTCACCCTGATCGACACGCCACCGGTCACCGCTCCGAGGGAACACGGCCGCGCAGCGGTGCTGGACCGGGTGCTGCGCGAGGCGGACGCGGTGCTCTACCTGAGCCGCGACGGTCGGAGCTCCGACCTGCGGGCGCTGCGCGCCGCCCGGGACAGCGCCTGCGGGCAGGCCGCGCCGGTGAACACGATGCTGGTCCTGTCCCGGGCGGACGAGATGGGCGGCGGCCGGATCGACGCCCTGCTGACCGCCCGCCAGGTCGCCCGGCGGCTGCACCGCGACACCGGGATCGCGGCGCTCTGCCTGACCGTCCTGCCCTGCAGCGGCGTGGTCGGACTCGCCGGCCGGTCGCTCACCGAAGCCGAGTTCGCCGCGCTGGCGGAACTGGCCCGCGTGCCCCGTCCGGAGCTGGAGTGGCACCTGCTCTCCGCCGACCGCTTCCTGCGCGTCGACCCGCCCGCGCGCGTGGACGCCGCGCAGCGCGCCGCGCTGCTGGACCGCCTCAGGCTGTTCGGGGTTCGACTGGCGACGACCCTGGTACGCACGGGCTGCGACAGCCGGGCGAAGCTTTCGGCGGAGCTCATCCGCCGCAGCGGCCTGGCCGAGCTGCGGGAGGCGATCAGCCGGTTCTTCATCGACCAGCGGGAAACGCTGAAAGCACGCAGCGTCCTGGTCGCCCTCGAGGAACTCGTGCGCGCCGAGCCCGGCCCCGGCACCGGGGAACTGCTCGGCTCGATCGAGCGGATCCTCGCCGGCGCGCACGAGTTCCAGGAGCTGCGCCTGCTGGCCGCGCTGCCCGGCCCCGGGCTCGGCTTCGACGCCGATCTGGCGACGGAGGCGCGACGGTTGGTGGGCGGGGACGGCGCCGGCCTGGCCGCCCGGCTCGGCTTCGAGCACAACGCGCCGATGCACCAACTCTGGCAGGCCGCGGCGGAGGCGCACTGGCGATGGCGGGACCGCGCCGAGGACCCCCTGCTCAGCCTGGTTCAACGGCGCGGGGCCCAGGTCGTCGTGCGCAGCTGCGAGGGCATGCTGGCAACACTGGCGGCAACCGGGCGGTGAGGCGACGGACCGTCAGCCGAGCAGCCCGTCGGTGGGCAGCGGCAGCGACGGCAGCGGGGACAGCAGCGGTCCGATGGGCAGCGACACCTCGGGCAGCGGTAGCTGGGGAACCGACTCGATGCTCGGCGAGTGGCTCGGCTCCGGTGTCGCCCCGTCGGCCGACGGTCGGGGCGTACCCGCGGTGGGGCCGGGTGCGGCGGTCGGCCCCGGGCTGGCCGGCTCCGCGCCGGTCGGGCCGGGGGTGGTCGCGTCGCGTGCGGCGCGCAACTCGCGGGCCAGCATCTCGATCGTCGCGCGCAGCCGGTCGACGGCGGCGGGGTCGTCGACGGCGGCCAGGTTCCGGCGGGCCCGCTCGATCAGGCGCTCGGCGTCGTCGAGCCGGCCCTCGCCCAGGGCCGTGCGGGCCCGGACGATGCTGTCTTCGACGCTGCGCACCTCGGCCTGCTCCGGGTACAGCAGCCGGGTCAGCGACCACAGCGGGTTGTCGGGCCCGGCGTTGCGGCTGCCGATCCCGAGCCCGGAGACGAGCGCCACCAGGACGACGGCGGCGGCCGCCAGGCGCAGCGCCCACGGCTGGGACCGCCGAAGCGCCGGACGGGGCGGCCCGCTCGGGCCCCCTGCAGGTGGTGCCGCCGGGCGCACCTCGGTCGCGGAGTCGTCGGCGAGGTCGGCCCGCCAGGCGGCGAGCAGCGTCGCGAGTTCGTCGCCCTCGGGCGCCGGGTCCCCGCGTCCGAGCGCGTCGAGCAGCGCGTCGTCGCGGGCGAGGGTCCCCAGGTCCGTCGCCTCGTCGTCGCGTCGACGCTCACTCATTAGGCTGCCACCTCGTCCAGTGAACCCCCGGCAAGGGTACGGAGCCGGGCCAGCGCGCGGGACTGCGTCATCCGGACCGCCGCCGCCGTCATCCCGACGATCGTCCCGACCTCCTCGGCCGGCAGGCCGACCGCGACCCGCAGCAGGATGATCTCCCGCTGGACCGGCGGCAGGCGGTCGAGCAGGGCGGACAGCCGGCGGGCCAGATCGCTCGCCATCGCCTGCTGCTCCGGCCCGGGCGCGGCGTCGGGCTGCTCCAGTGGTGCGTCGGTGACGGCGACGGCCGAGTCCCGGATGGCCGATCGTTGCGCGTCGGCCACCTTGTGGGCGGCGATCCCGTAGACGAACGCGGAAAAGGGTGCGCCCTGCTCCCGGTAGCGGGGGAGGGCGGCCAGCACCGCCACGCACACTTCCTGGGCGACGTCGTCGGCGGTGGTGTACGCCCCGCCGATCCGGCCCAGCCTGGCCCGGCAGTACCGCACCAGCCCCGGACGGACGTCAGCGAGCAGCAACTCGGTCGCCGCCGGGTCGCCCTCGGCGGCCCGGCGAACGAGATCTGTCCGCTGGATCACTGTCATGAGCTGGCGAGGCACCTTCATTACCGGCGGGTTACCGGCACGCTACCCAGCCCGGCGCCGTTTTCCTAGCTCACGTTCCGCCACGGGTCCGCAGCGGAAAGAAGTTGTTGCGTTCTCGGCGCGAACGCCGATGTAGCAGGCAGCAGCGAAGAGGGGAGGGCAGCAGTGGGCGTCGAGGTGGCCGTGCGCGGGCTGACCAAGTCGTTCGGTGGACAGCCGGTCTGGTCGGACATCTCGCTGACGCTGCCCGCCGGGGAGATCTCCGTCCTGCTGGGGCCCTCCGGCACCGGCAAATCGGTGTTCCTCAAGACGCTCGTCGGGCTGCTGCGACCCGACCGCGGCTCGATCCTCATCGAGGGCCGGGACCTGCCGCGCCTGTCCGAACGCGAGCTGTACGAGGTGCGCAAACTGTTCGGCGTCCTGTTCCAGGACGGCGCCCTGTTCGGCTCCATGACGATCTACGACAACGTGGCCTTCCCGCTGCGCGAGCACACCCGCCGGCCCGAGTCGCAGATCCGGGCCATCGTCACCGAGAAGCTGGAGATGGTGGGCCTGGTCGGGGCGGAGCGGAAGCTGCCCGGCGAGATCTCCGGTGGCATGCGCAAACGCGCCGGCCTGGCCCGCGCGCTCGTCCTGGACCCGCAGATCGTCCTCTTCGACGAGCCTGACTCCGGTCTGGACCCGGTCCGCACCGCCTACCTCAACCAGCTCATCATCGACCTCAACCAGCGCACCGAGGCGACCTTCCTGATCGTCACCCACGACATCAACACCGCCCGTACGGTGCCGGACAACATCGGCCTGATCTACCACGGCCACCTGGCCATGTTCGGACCACGGGAGATGCTGCTGTCCAGCACCGAACCGGTGGTCCGGCAGTTCCTCAACGCCCAACGGATCGGCCCAATCGGCATGGCGGAGGAGAAGGACGCCGACGAACTGGCCGCCGAGGCACAGGCCGGCGTGGAACTGCCGCCACTGCCGCCGATCCCGCCGCAACTGCAACCGTCCGACGGGCTGCCCCGCCGGGCCGAGCGCCCACCCGGCCAGTGGTGCCGCGAGCACGACGTCACCCCGCCGCCCGGCTCCTTCGACAGCCTTCGACCTGCCCAGCAGCCCACGATCGACCTCGGCGAGCGGCTCACTGCCGACACGCGCCGCGACCCGGAGGCGGCCCGGTGAGCATCCCAACCAGCGCCGTCCGCCGATCCGGGGAGTACTTCGCGTTCTGCCTGGACACCCTGCGCGCGCTCGGCCGGCGGCCGGTGCAGGTCCGCGAGTTCGTCCACCAGGCCTGGTTCATCAGCTCCGTGTCGATCCTGCCCGCCGCCCTGGTCTCCATCCCGTTCGGCGCGGTCATCGCCCTCCAACTCGGCTCACTGGTCCGCCAGCTCGGCGCGCAGTCGTTCACCGGCGCCGCCTCGGTGCTCGCCGTGGTCCGCGAGGCGGGGCCGATCGTCACGGCCCTGATCATCGCCGGCGCCGGTGGCTCGGCGATCTGCGCGGACCTGGGCTCCCGCAAAATCCGCGAGGAGCTGGACGCCATGCAGGTGCTCGGCATCGACCCCATTCACCGCCTCGTGGTGCCCCGCGTTCTGGCCTCGATGCTGGTGGCCGTCCTGCTCAACGGACTGGTCAGCGTCGTCGGCGTGACCGGCGGGTACGCGTTCAACGTCATCCTGCAGGGCGGCACCCCCGGGGCGTACCTGGCCAGCTTCCAGGCCCTCGGGCAACTGCCCGACCTGCTGGTGGGTGAGGTCAAGGCGCTCCTGTTCGGGGCCGCCGCCGCGCTGGTCGCCTCGTACAAGGGGATGACCGCCAAGGGCGGCCCGAAGGGCGTCGGTGACGCGGTCAACCAGAGCGTGGTCATCACCTTCATGCTGCTGTTCGCGCTGAACTTCGTGGTCACGGCCGTGTACTTCCAGGTCGTACCGCAGAAGGGAAGCTGACATGGCGGTCCTGCGCCACCTCGACGACCTCGGCGGGCAACTCGCCTTCTACCTGCGCGCCTTCGCCTGGACGCCGCGTACGCTGACCCGCTACAAGCACGAGGTGCTCCGGCTGCTGGCAGAGGTCAGCTTCGGCACCGGCGCGCTCGCGGTGTTCGGCGGCACCGTCGGCGTGATCTGCTTCCTCACCTTCTTCACCGGCACCGAGGTGGGACTACAGGGCTACCAGGCGCTCGACCAGATCGGCAGCAGCGCCTTCACCGGCTTCGTGTCGGCGTACTTCAACACCCGGGAGATCTCGCCGCTGGTGGCCGCCCTGGCACTGTCGGCCACCGTCGGCTGCGGGTTCACCGCCCAGCTCGGCGCCATGCGGATCTCCGAGGAGGTCGACGCGCTCGAGGTGATGGGGGTGCCGTCCCTGCCGTTCCTGGTCACCACCCGCATGATCGCCGGCTTCATCGCGGTCATCCCGCTGTACGTGATCGGCCTGCTCGCCAGCTACCTCGCCACCCGCACCATCGCCGTCGGCTACTTCGGGCAGTCCGCCGGCACCTACGACTACTACTTCCACCTGTTCCTGCCGCCCGAGGACGTGCTCTGGTCCTTCGGCAAGGTGCTCGTGTTCAGCGTGATCGTGGTGCTGGTGCACTGCTGGTACGGCTACACCGCCCAAGGCGGACCGGCCGGGGTCGGCGTCGCGGTCGGGCGGGCCGTCCGGACGGCGATCGTCTCGGTCAACATCGTCGACTTCTTCCTGTCGCTGGCCATCTGGGGCGCCACCACCACGGTCCGGATTGCGGGGTGAGAATGAAACATCGCGTCCTCGGCATCGCGTTCATCGCCGTGCTGACCGCGGCGCTGACCACGTCGGTGCTGCACTACCGCAAGGCGTTCACCCCGGTCGACCGGGTCACCCTGCACGCCGACCGCGCCGGCCTGCACCTCCTCGAGGGCGCCGACGTCAAGGTACGCGGCGTCGTGGTCGGCGACGTCCGCTCGGTGCGCAGCCACGGCGGCGGCGCCGTCATCCGGCTGGCCCTCGACCCCACCACCACCGACCGCATTCCCGCCGACGTGACCGCCCGGCTGCTCCCGAAGACCCTCTTCGGCGAGCGGTACGTCGAACTCGTCCCACCGCCCGGCGGCGGGCGCGCCGCACCGATCCACGACGGCGCGGTCATCACCCAGGACCGCAGCCGCACCGCGGTGGAGCTGGAACGCGTGCTCGACCAGGCGCTGCCGCTGCTGCAGTCCATCCACCCCGACCAACTCGCCGTCACCCTCGGCGCGATCTCCACCGCCCTGCGGGGACGCGGCGACCAGCTCGGAGAGAACCTCACCCGGCTCGGCGCCTACCTGCGGCAGCTCAACCCGGAGCTGCCCACCATCGCCGAGGACGTGCGACAGCTCGCCGCCGTGCTGGACAGTTACGACGCCGCGCTGCCGGACCTGCTCTCGCTGCTACGCGACGTCACGGTGACCGTACGCACGGTCGGTGACCAGCGGAGCCAACTCGCCGCGTTGCTCGCCGACACCACCGACACCGCCGAGACCACCCGGGTCTTCCTGGACCGGCACGGCGACCAGCTCATCCGCCTCGGTCAGGTGAGCAGGCCGGTGCTGGAACTGTTCGCCACCTACGCCCCCGAGTACCCGTGCCTCGTCGACGGCCTGGTCGCCCTGCAACCCCGGGTCGAGGAGGTCTTCGCCAGCGGGCGGATGAGCATCACCCTTGAGGTGACCCGCGACGGCGGCCCGTACGAGCGCGGCCGCGACGAGCCGGTCTACGCCGCGCGCAACGGCCCCGACTGCCGGCACCTGCCCCACCCGCCGGTGCCCGCCCCCGACGTGGCCGTCGCCGACGGGTACGACCGCGGCGGCAGCCGCAACCGCCCGCCCCTGCCGGTCGGCACCGCGAGCGCAACGGCGGGCCCGGCTCCCGGACCGGCCACCATGGGCCAGGCCGGCACCCGCGAGGAGAGCGCCCTCGTCAAGCCCCTCGTCGGCGCGCTCACCGGCACCCCACCGGCGGCGGTGCCAGACATCGCGGTCCTGCTCTGGGGACCGCTGCTGCGCGGAGCGGTGGTGAACGCACGATGACCCCGAAGCCCACCGCAGCCCTGGTCAAGCTGGCGCTCTTCGCGGTGGTGACGCTGCTGGCCACCGCAATGCTGGCGCAGACCCTCGGCGCGTTCCCACCCGACGGTGTCACCTACCGCGCCCAATTCACCGACGTCACCGGGCTGCTGCCCGGCGACGACGTCCGGATCGCCGGCGTCCGGATCGGCAAGGTCAGCGACATAGCCGTGGTCGACAACACGGTCGCCGAGGTGACCTTCACCGTGGACCGCGACGTGCCCGTGGCGACCAGCGTCCACGCCAAGATCCGCTACCGGAACCTGGTCGGCCAGCGGTACGTCGCCCTGACCGACGGACCGGGCGACGGCCGGCCACTGCGCGCCGACGGGCTGATCCCACTCAGCCAGACCGCGCCCGCACTGGACCTGACCGTCCTGTTCAACGGGTTCCGGCCACTGTTCACCGCGCTCAACCCGGACGACGTCAACAAGCTCGCCTACGAGATCATCCAGGTCCTGCAGGGCGAGGGTGGCACCGTCGCGAGCCTGCTGCAACGCACCGCCTCGCTGACCAACACCCTCGCCGACCGCGACGAGGTCATCGGCCGGGTCGTCACCAACCTCACCAGCGTGCTGGACACCCTGGCGAGCCGGGACCGCGAACTGGACCAGAGCATCGCCCAGCTGCAGCAGTTCATCTCCGGCCTGTCCGCCGACCGCACGGCCATCGGCGAGGCGCTGGTCAACCTCGGCGAACTGACCACCGCGACCGCCGCGCTGCTGCAGGACGTCCGGCCGCCGCTGGCCGCCGACGTACGCGCCCTGGACGACCTGGCCGGCACCCTGGACCGCAACGCCGCCGTCATCGACGGCACCCTCGGCCGGCTGCCCGGACGCTACGAGGCCCTGACCCGCGTGGCCTCCTACGGCTCCTGGTTCAACTTCTACCTCTGCGGCTTCGACGGCCGGGTGGCCGTCGACGGGCACGCGCCCCTCAACCCGGCCACCTTCCGCGCCACCGCCGCCCGCTGCGTCACCGGAGGCAGCCGATGAAACCCTTCCGCGAACGCAACCCGGTCGTCGTCGGCGCGGTCGGGCTCGCCGTGATCACCGCCGTCCTGCTCGGCGCCTTCCAGCTCGACCGGCTGGCCGCCCTGACCGGCCGCAGCTACCAGGCCGCCTTCCACGACGCCAGCGGTCTCACCACCGGAAACGAGGTCCGCGTCGCCGGTGTCCGGGTCGGCGTCGTGACCGCGGTGGAACTCGCCCGCGTCCCGCAGCCGTACGTGCGAGTCCGCTTCCGCGTCGACGACGACGCCATACGCCTCGGCCGCGACACCGGCGCCACCATCCGGATCAAGACGGTGCTCGGGCAGAAATACCTCGCCCTGTCCCCGGCCGGACCGGGCACGCTGCCCGAGGACGCCCAGATCCCCCTGGCCCGCACCGCCGCGCCGTTCGACGTGGTGCAGGCCGTCACCCGGCTCGCCGACACCCTCGACAAGGTCGACACCGATCAGCTCGCCCAGGCGTTCACCACCCTGTCGGAGACCTTCGCCGACACCCCGCCCAGCGTCAGCTCCTCGCTCACCGGCCTGTCCCGGCTGTCGCGGACCGTCGCCAGCCGCGACGCCGAACTACGGGCCCTGCTCGGCCGGGCCCGCGAGGTCACCGGCGTGCTCGCCCAACGGGATGAGGAGTTCCGCCGACTCGTCGCCGACGGCGAGAAGCTGCTCGCCGAGGTCAGCCGCCGCCGCGACGCCATCCACGCCCTCCTGGTCGGCACCGACCAGCTCGCCACCCAGCTGTCGGGGCTGGTCGCTGACAACCGCACCCAGCTCGAACCGGCCCTGCGCAAGCTGCGCGACGTGGTCGCCGTGCTGCAACGCAACCGCGACGACCTGGAGCAGACCATCCGCCGGATGGGACCGTTCGTCACCGCCTTCGCCAACGTCGTGGGCAACGGCCGGTGGTTCGACTCGTACGTGGACGGCCTGCTCCAGCCGTATCTGCCCACCACGGGAGGACGCTGATGCCCGGTCCGATCCAGCGCTGGCGACGCCCGGTGGCCGCCGCCACCGTGTTGCTGACCGCCGTCGCCGCCGGAATCGTGCTCTGGCACCACGAGGCACCCGAGCGGCGGGTCGTCGCCCACTTCACCAAGGCGGTCGGCGTCTACCCCGGCTCCGACGTGCGCGTGCTCGGCGTCCGCGTCGGCACGGTCGAGTCGGTCACCCCGCAGGGCCGCACCGTGCGCGTCGCCATGCGCTACGACCCCGAGGTGGACGTCCCCGCCGACGCCCAGGCCGTGATCGTCCCGCCCAGCGTGGTCAGCGACCGCTACGTGCAGCTCACCCCGGCCTTCACCGGCGGCCCCCCGCTCGCCGACGGCGCCGAGATCCCCGCCGAGCGCACCGCCGCACCCATGGAGATCGACGACATCTACCAGGCCCTCGACGAGTTCAACCGCACCCTCGGACCCCAGGGCGCCAACCGCGACGGCGCGCTGTCCGACCTGCTCGCCACCGCCCGGGCCAACCTGGAGGGCAACGGCAGCGACCTGCACGACACCCTCGACGGACTGTCCCGCGCGCTCACCACCCTCTCCGACGGACGGCAGGACCTGTTCGGCACGGTGGCCAACCTGCAACGCTTCACCACCGCGCTGGCCCGCAACGACCAGCAGGTCCGCGGCTTCAACCAGCAGCTCGCCGACGTCGCCGAGCAGCTCGCGGGGGACAAGGAGGAACTGGCCGCCGCGCTGCGCAACCTCGCCGCCGCGCTGGCCGACGTGACCACGTTCGTCCAGCAGAACCGAGCGGTGCTGGTCGACAACGTGACCGCGCTCGCCGACGTCACGCGCGTCCTGGTCCGGCAGCAGCAGGCGCTCATCGACATCCTCGACGTGACGCCGCTGGCCGTGAGCAACCTCAGCCTGGCCTACAACCCCCGCTCCGGCACCCTCGACACCCGCGACAACGTCATGGGTCCCTACGACCCGCCCGCGTTCGTCTGCTCGCTGATGGCCGCCCAGCTTCCGGCCGCCGAGGTGCCGGCGACATGCACCGCCCTGGCGCAGACCCTGCACTCCCGGGGCCTGCCCCTGACCGACCAGCTACGCAAGCTGATCAAGCTGCCGCCCAGCGCCCCGGCGACCGGCGGGTCCGCACCGGGGTCCGTCAGCTCCCCCGGTGCCGGCGCCCCCGCCACGGCGCCGGGCGGCCCGTCCACCACCACGAGCGACCCGACACTCGGCGGCATTCTCCGGGGGCCGCAATGAGCCCGCGTCCGCGAGCCAACCATCAGGGCAGCCACACAGGTGGCATGAGAACCCGGCTGCTCCGCCTGCTGGCGGGCGGGCTCGCGGTGGCGCTGCTGCCCGCCGGTTGTGGCCTTCCCGACGTCGCCGACCTGCCACTGCCCGGCGGCAAGCCCTCCGGCGACGGCTACACGGTCACCGCCGAGTTCTCCGACGTGCTCGACCTGGTGCCACAGGCCGCCGTGAAGGTCGACGACGTCACCGTCGGCAGCGTGGAGAAGATCTCCCTGTCCGGCTGGCACGCCCGGGTCCGGCTGCGCATCGACCGCGCCGTGCGGCTGCCCGCCAACGCCACCGCCGCCGTCCGACAGAGCAGCCTGCTCGGCGAGAAGTACGTGACCGTGGACGCCCCGCCCACCGAGCCCGTCCATGGACGCCTCGCCGACGGTGACCTCATCCCGCTCTCGCGCACCAGCCGGGGCGCGGAGGTGGAGGAAGTCCTCGCCGCACTCGGCCTGCTGCTCAACGGCGGCGGACTGGCCCAGCTCCGCACCATCAACCAGGAACTCGCGAAAGCCCTCGACGGCCGTGAACCCGAACTCCGGGACACCCTCCAGCAGCTCGACACCTTCATCGGCGGCCTGGACCGGCAGAAGACCGACATCGTCCGCGCCATCGAGGCACTCGACCGGCTGACCGGCCGGCTCCACCAGCAGCGGCAGATCGTCGGCGACGCCCTCGACTCCCTCGCGCCGGGCCTGACCGTGCTGGCCCAGCAGCGCGACCAGCTCACCAAGGCCCTCACCGCCCTCGGCGAACTCGGCCGGGTCGGCACACAGGTGGTCACCCGCAGCCGGGAGGACACCATCGCCAGCGTACGAGCGTTGCAGCCGATCCTGGAACAGCTCGCACGGGCCGGCGACAACCTGCCGAAATCGCTGGAGTTCATGTTGTCATACCCCTTCCCACCCAACGTCGAGGGCGCGATCGTCGGCGACTTCGTCAACCTGAAGGTCACCGCCGACCTGGACGCGGCCAGCATCCTGGCCAACCTGGTCGCCGCCGCACCCGACCGGCAGGACACCCCGAAGCTCCCCGGCGCACCTCGGTCGCCCACCGCCACCGGTGCCCCACGCACCCCCGGCGGACTGCCCGCGCTGCCCGCCCTGCCCCTGACCGATTGCCTGCCGGATCCGAAGACCCTCCCGGCGACGTGGACCCCGCCGAAGGAGTGCGGACTGCCGGACGGCTGCGTGCTGCTCAAGCCCGGATCCACCGTGCCCCTCGGCGGACTGCTCGTACCCACGGGCGTCGTACCGGCCGGCACGGTGCTCCCCGCCGGCACGAAACTGCCACCCGACACCGTCCTGTCCGCCGACTGCCTGCTACCGATAACCGGTGCCGTCACCGGCCAGATCGGCGAGCTGACGGACCTGCTGGGAGGAGGTCTGCTCCGGTGATCGGACGCACTGCGAAACTGCAGATCCTCGCCTTCGTCCTGGTGGCCGTGCTCGGGATCGGCTTCGTCGGGATCCGCTACGTCGGCCTCGGCGACCGGCTGCTCGGCAACGGCTACGTCGTCCACGTCGACCTTCCCCGGGCCGGCGGCATCTTCGCCAACGCCCCGGTCACCTACCGCGGCGTGCCCGTCGGCCGGATCACCGGCGTCCACCTGCGCCCCGACGGAGTGCGCGCCGACCTGCGGATCAACCGCGGCGTCCGGGTACCCGACGCGCTGCGAGCCGTGGTCACGCAACGCTCCGCCGTCGGCGAGCAGTACCTCGACCTGCGGCCCGAACGCGACGCCGGTCCCTTCCTCATCGACGGGTCGGTGATCCCGGCCGACCGCACTGGCGTCCCACTCGCCCCGGAGACACTGCTGGCCAACCTGGACGCCCTGGTCCGCTCGGTCAACCCGGACGACCTGACCGTGTTGATCACGGAACTCGGCGCCGCCTTCGAGGGCAACGAACAGTCGCTGGCCCGGATCCTCGCCGCCGGCGACGCGCTGCTCGTCGACGCCGCGACCCGGCTGCCGGAGACGCTGGCGCTGATCCGCGACAGCCGGACAGTGCTCACCACCCAGGCGGAGTCCGCGGAGGCGCTGCGCCGGTGGTCGGCCGGGCTGGCGCAGCTGGCCGCCACGGTCCGCGCCGCCGACCCCGACCTGCGGCGGCTGCTCGCCGAAGGGCCGCCAGCCGGTGCCGAGGTTCGCGCGCTGCTGCGCGGGCTGGGCCCGACGATCGGCACCCTGCTCGGCAATCTCGTCACCGTCAACGGCGTCGCCGCCCGCCGACTGCCCGGCATCGAACAGCTGCTGGTGGAGTACCCGGTCGTCGTGGCCGGTGGGTTCACCGTCACCCCCGGCGACGGGACCGCCCACCTGGGTCTCGTGCTCAACGTCGGCAACCCGCCGTCGTGCGTCTACCGCAACGGCACCACCCGGTGCGACGCCAGCGAGCACGCCGCGGGCGCGAACGTACGCGGGTCGCAGAACGCGCCCCGACCGTCCGGACGGGAACCGACGCCACCCCCGCCGGACCCCGGTCCCGAGGCCGGCTACGACCCGGCGACCGGCCTGGTGCTCGGCTCGGACGGACGGCCGCTGCAGTTCGGCGGGACCGGCGGCCAGTACCGCGCCGCCGGTGACCAGTCCTGGAAGCAGCTCTTGCTCGCCGGGGTGACCCCATGACCCGGCGTACCGGAGGAGGTGGCGGTGTGAACAGCCGCAGGAACACCACGTTGAGAGTCGTCAAGGGCACCTCGGCCGGCGGGTCGACCCCGCCGCGCCGCCGCCTCGTCAGTCGACCCGTGACCGCCTCGACCGAGCCGATCGAGGCGGTCCTGGAGCGGCTCGACGAAGAACCGGCCGAGGATCTGAGCGGGACCGGCGACCTGCCCCCGACTGGTGCCCCGGCCGAGGCCGAACCCGCCGAACAGCCAAGCGGAACCGACGCCCGCGCGATGAGCGACCCCGAGCCCGGAGCGACAGCCGGGACGACGGGCACAGCCGATGCCGCCCCCGCCGGCCCACCGCGTAGCCGAATACTGCCCCTTCTGCTCGTGGCGCTGCTCGCCGCCGCCCTCACCGCAGCCTGCGTCTACGGCCACCGCTGGTACGTCGACCGGGCCACCGACCAGGCCCGGAGCGAGGCCGTCGCCGCCGCGCGGCAGGCCGCGGTCAACTTCGTCTCGGTCAGCGCCGCCAGCGTCGACCGGGACCTACAGCGCGTCACCGCCGGGGCGACCGGCGATTTCAAGGACGAATTCACCCGCGGCCAGGCGCAGGTCCGCAAGGCCGTGGTGGAGAACAAGGTCCAGTCTCAGGGCACCGTGCTGCGCGCCGGGCTGGTCTCCGGAGACCACCGGCAGGCGGTGGTGCTGGTGGCGGTCGACGCCACAGTGAAGAACGCCAAGGCACCCGACGGCCGGCCCTCGCACTACCGGATCCAGCTCGACCTGGTCCGGGACCGGGCCTCAGGCGACTGGCTGGTGTCCAAGCTGCAGTTCGTCGGCTGACCGGAGGAGAACACCGATGCGCGTCCCAACCGCTCTGCGCCGCCCGCCGCGGATCCGACTCGTACCCGCGCTGGTCCTCGCGATCGTCCTGGCGGCCGCCGTGGCTCTCGCCGGCTGGTACGGCGACCGCCAGGCAGGCCAGCGCGACCACGCCGTACGCCAGGCCCTGGCCACCGCGCCCGCCGCGGCGAAGGCCCTGTTCTCGTACGACTACCGCACCTTCGACGACAGCGTTGCCAACGGCCGCACCTTCACCACCGGCGCGTTCGCGGACGAGTACGCGCAGACCACCGCCGCGCTGAAGCAGACCGCCACGAAACAGCAGGCGGTCGTGCTCGCCGAGGTCTCCGCCACCGGAGTGGTCAACGCGGACACCGACCGGGTGGAACTGCTGCTCTACCTCAACCAGTACCGGCGCAATGTGACCACCGCGGGGGAAAAGGTCGACCAGAACCGGGTCGTGCTCACCATGGTCCCCGTCGACGGGGAATGGAAGGTGATCAAAGCCACGGCGATCTGACCGGGCGAGCCGCCGGTGGCCGACGCCGACGGAAGCTCCCTACCCGCTCGTGCTCTCACTGTTGACCGCCACCTAAAGGCACCACAGCAACCCTCGAAACGGATTACTGCGGAACGACGCCAGCCTCCAGGTACGCCCGGATGCTCGCCTTACCCTGACAACTCGGCGCCGAGTGTCGGCCCGCCCGACGGTGAGACCAGCCCAGGTAGGACAACAGCGCCACCGGGGGTGGTGGGCCCGCCGCCCGGGGTGCGGGTGGCGACGGCGGCGGCCGCGACCAGGGCGCGGTACCCGGGGCGGAACGCCGGCGGGGGAGGGCCGGCACCTCCCTCGGAGAGGTGCGGCAAGATGTGTCCAACATCAACTAGCCGAGTCCGTGGCGGGTGAGCCCGAGTAGCCGTAGGCGCGATCGCGCCGATGGGCCTCGTGCGACCGATGCGGTCGGGATCGCCGCCGACGGCAACCGCCTCGACACACGCCCGGAGCCGCTGGTGTTCGGCAAGGAGGAGGACCAGCAACCCGTACACCTGCAATGCCCGCGGCCAGCAAGGGGTGGTCGCGGGCACGCTGAGCCCGGCCTAGCCGACGGCGGACGGTACACCGAGCATTCTGGTCGAGATGAAGGGAAGTTGGATGAGGAGAGTCCGCGTTGCGGTTCTCGCAGCGGTAGCGCTGGTGGTTCAGATGGCAGGGCTCGCTGTCGCGGCGGGGCCGGCGGTTGCCGCGGATCGCAACGGCATCTGCGACAGTGGTGAGTTCTGCTACTACTACAACAGCGACAATCAGGGTTCTGTCTCGGACTTCACCGATTCGGTCAGCGACTACGGCGCTGCGCAGCCGTCTTGTTACGACTTCAAGAGCGCGGGTAGCGGGCAGGGTGTCTGTGTCAAGAACAACGCCGCGTCTGTCTGGAACCGGTCGAGCACGACCGTCCGCGTCTACTTCAACAGCAATCATGACGGCGCCTACCAGGAAGTGGCGCCGGGCTACAAGGGTCAGTTAAACGGCACGCTGTACAACAACAACGCCTCACACCGGTTCCTCTCGACCTCCGCAGGCGGTAGCTCGCGTGACGGATCCTGCGACCGCGGCGAGTTCTGCTACTACTACAACAGCGACAACCAGGGTTCTGTCTCGGACTTCACGGACTCAGTCGGTGACTACGGTGTCTCGCAGCCGTCCTGCTACGACTTCAAGAGCGCGGGCAGCGGACAGGGCCAGTGCGTCAAGAACAACGCCGCATCGGTGTGGAACCGGTCAGACAGGACGGTCCTGGTCTACGTCAACAGCGGCTACGGAGGCTCGTACCAGTCGGCGGCGCCGGGCTACAAGGGCCAGTTGAACGGCACCCTGTACAACAACAACGCCGGACATCAGTTTACCGGCAGCCCCGTAAGTTCCGACGGTGCACGTAACGGCTCCTGCGACAGTGGTGAGTTCTGCTACTACTACAACAGCGACAATCAGGGTTCTGTCTCGGACTTCACGGACTCAGTCGGTGACTACGGTGTCTCGCAGCCGTCCTGCTACGACTACAAGGGTGCGGGCAGCGGACAGGGCCAGTGCATCAAGAACAACGCCGCATCCGTGTGGAACCGGTCAGGCAAAACCGTCCGGGTCTACTTCAACAGCTACTACGGAGGCTCGTACCAGTCGGTGGCGCCCGGTTACCAGGGCCAGTTGAACAGCACGCTGTACAACAACAACGCCGGACACCGGTTCCTCACGACCACCGACGACGGGAGCGGCGACACCGGAACGAGCGGCGGGCGCAACGGCTCCTGCGACAGTGGTGAGTTCTGCTACTACTACAACAGCAACAACCAGGGTTCTGTCTCCGACTTCACCACCTCGGTCAGCGACTACGGTGTCTCCCAGCCGTCCTGCTACGACTACAAGGGTGCGGGCAGCGGACAGGGCCAGTGCATCAAGAACAACGCGGCTTCCGTGTGGAACCGATCCAGCAAGAAGGTCGGTGTCTATTTCAACAGCTACTACGGCGGCTCCTGCCAAGAGGTGGCGCCGGGCTACCAGGGCCAGCTGAACAGCACCCTGTACAACGGCAACGCCTCGCACCAGTTCCTCACGAGCTCCAGCGCCTGTTCCAGCAGCGGTGGAGGAGGCGGGGGCGGAGACACCGGCGGCTCCAGCTCCGAGAAGATCGAGCGCGTCATCGATGCCGCGTTGTCGCAGACCGGCAAGGGTTACAGCTATTCCTGGGGCGCCGGGGGCAAGTCCGGGCCGTCCTACGGGATCTGCTGCAGCCCCAGTGGGTACGACGACCGCAACCGTTACGGCTACGACTGCTCCGGCCTGACGCAGTACGCCTTCTGGCAGGGAGCCGGCATCGACATCGGCGGCTACACCGGCATTCAGCAGCACAAGGGAACGGTAGTCTCGATGAGCAGCATCAAACGAGGCGACCTGATCTTCTGGGGCAGCCCCCAGGGCAGCACGACCCACGTAGCCATCTATCTCGGCAACGGCCAGATGGTCGAGGCATCCTGGCCCCGGAACTCGACAAGCGTCCACGTCACCAGCGTCTACGGCGGAGACTTCGGCGTTCGAGTGATCTGACAGACCTGATCACACATCGAACACAGGGACGACGGCAAGCGGGGCCAACCTCGCGACCCAACACCGCGCCGGCTCGAAACGTCCCGGCAGTAGAGGACAGATCGCAGTGCAGGGACGAGCGCGGCTCCTGATCGACCCATCGGCGTCACAGCCCTCCGGGCCTGACGCCGGAGGCCTGGACTCAGGAGCCGCGCTCATGCCGTCATCGGCTCGGCTCGCTGGTGGAACCATCGCGGTCACCGGACTGCATTGCGCTCCGCCCAGCAGGCTGGCGCTCGTACGCCTGCTCGGAATCAGCCCTCGCCACGGTGTCGGCGAAGCTCAAGATTGCCTCAACTGCCCAGGCCGACTGCGATGAACATCCGCAGACGCCGGCGGGAAAGTGTCCGGGGCGGGCGTTAGCGTGCCGCCATGATCGTGCTTGACCGCCGCACCCTGAATCGGGCGCTGCTGGCCCGCCAGCTCCTGCTGCAGCGGCACGACATGCCGGTCGCCGACGCCCTCGACCACCTGGTGGGGTTGCAGGCGCAGGAGCCCCTGGAACCGTACGTCGGGTTGTGGAGCCGGCTGGCCGGCTTCCGGCCGCAGGCGCTGGCCGAGCTGCTGCTGAGCCGCCGAGCGGTCCGCACGCTGCTGATGCGCCGCACCCTGCACCTGGTGACCGCACGCGACTGCCTTGTGCTACGGCCCGTACATCAGGAGATGCTGGTCAAACGCATGTGGTCGACGTTGCGCCGGATGCTGCCCGGCGTCGACCTCGACGAGCTGACGAAGCGGGGCCGGCCGCTGTTCGAGGAGCGGCCACGTATGTTGACCGAGGCCGCCCGCGCAATCGCTGACCGCTGGCCGGGTGTGGAGCCGCGCTGGCTGGGTGACGCCCTCAGCACACTGGTGCCGCTCGTGCAGGTGCCACCCCGCGGTGTCTGGGGCGAGCGCGGCGCGGCCTACAACACCACGATCGAGGCGTGGCTGGGCCGCCCGCTGGAGCCGGGCTCTCCGGCAACCGTCGACGCGCTGGTGCTGCGCTACCTGGCCGCCTACGGCCCGGCGGCCAGCGCCGACATCCGCGCCTGGTCCGGGCTGAGCGGGCTGCGGGAGTCCATCCAACGGTTGCGCCCGTCGTTGCGGACGTTCCGCGACGAGCGGGGCCGCGAGCTGCTCGACGTGCCCGACGGCCCGCTGCCCGACCCCGAGACCCCGGCGCCCCCGCGCTTCCTGCCGGCGTTCGACAACGCGGTGCTCGGCTACGACGACCGCAGCCGCGTCATCGACACCGAGCATCGCGGGCTGAGCGTCACGGGTGCCCGTTTCCTGCTGGTCGACGGCCGGGTCGCGGGCACCTGGGCGGTCACCGCCGACGGCGGCACGGCGACGTTGCGGATCAGCCCGCTACGCGCACTCAGGACGGACGAGTGCGACGCTGTCATCGCCGAGGGCGAGAGCCTCCTGACCATGTTCCAGCCCGAGCCGGGAAGCGCCAACCACGTCATAATCACGGACGCTTGACGCAGGCCAGGGCCTCCGTTCGGTCGGACAGCTCCGAGACCTTCCCGGTGCCGCGGGTCCCCACGCGATCCCGGGCGTGGCCCGGGGAACTGGACTTGGCGGTACCCGCCCGCCCCCAGATGCGCCGGGTTCGCCGACTCCCGAGCATCGATCGAACCGCTACCGGTAATTTTCCGGAATCCCTGCTTGAAAACCCTGCAAGGGTCTGCCAACCTGATAGCCACAGATCAATGTGATCGCTAACATTGTCGTCCGGACCCTGGAGGTGCCTTACGACCATCAGGCCCACCCACTGCCCGGGTGGCACATCCACCACCTGGAGGTTGTCGGTGTGCAGGTCGCCTCTCAGCGAGTGGCGCGACGCGGCTCCAACGCCCGCAGCCACGTCTCGGCGGGCGACCGCGACCACTCATCGAAACCCTTCGTCTGCTGGTCAGGCGGCCAGAGCCGACTCGCCTCCGGCGGACGCCTGACGTGAGTCCTGGCCCGGTCGGCGGACCCGCATCGTGGGTCGCCGCCATTTCCGGGCACCCCCGAACAGCGACAAACATCCCCGATCCCACCAGTGGAGGATCAGCATGATCTCCCGGACCCGTCCCTCCGGGCGTCGACTTCGAGCGCTCGCTGTCCCCGGAACTGCCGCCACAGTTGCGATCCTCGTCGCGTCGTTGCTGCCAAGTCTCGCCCAAGCTGCCGAGTCCACCCTCGGTGCGGCTGCGGCCCAGTCCGGTCGGTACTTCGGTGCTGCGGTGGCGGCGAACAAGCTCTCCGACGGCACGTACGTGGGCATCCTGAACCGCGAGTTCAACTCGGTCACGCCCGAGAACGAGATGAAGATCGACGCGACCGAGCCGCAGCAGAACAACTTCACGTTCACCAACGCCGATCGGATCGTCAACCACGCCCTCAACCGAGGTTGGAAGGTGCGCGGCCACACGCTGGCCTGGCACTCCCAGCAGCCCGGCTGGATGCAGAACATGTCCGGCAGCGCGCTGCGCCAGGCGATGCTCAACCACGTCACCCAGGTCGCCACCTACTACCGCGGCAAGATCCATTCGTGGGACGTGGTGAACGAGGCGTTCGCCGACGGCAACAGCGGCGCCCGGCGCGACTCCAACCTGCAGCGCACCGGGAACGACTGGATCGAGGCGGCGTTCCGCGCCGCTCGAACCGCCGACCCGAACGCGAAGCTCTGCTACAACGACTACAACACCGACAACTGGACCTGGGCCAAGACCCAGGCCGTGTACCGGATGGTCCAGGACTTCAAGCAGCGCGGCGTGCCGATCGACTGCGTCGGGTTCCAGTCACACTTCAACGCGAACTCGCCCTACAACAGCAACTACCGCACCACGCTGTCCAGCTTCGCCGCGCTCGGCGTGGACGTGCAGATCACCGAGCTGGACATCGAGGGCTCCGGCACCACGCAGGCCAACACCTACCGCAGCGTGGTCAACGACTGTCTCGCGGTTCCCCGGTGCAACGGCATCACCGTGTGGGGGGTACGGGACTGTGACTCGTGGCGCTCCGGCGGCACCCCGCTGCTCTTCGAGTGCAACGGCAACAAGAAGGCCGCCTACACGGCCACCCTGGATGCCCTGAACGCAGCCAACCCCGGGCCAACCCCCACCTCCACCCCCACCGCTACACCGACCAGCGCACCCGGATCCGCCAACGAGATTTTCGGTACGCAGTCGGGCCGATGCATCGACGTACCCAACGCCTCACGTAACAACGGCACCCGAGTTCAGCTCTACGACTGCAACAAGCAGCCCAACCAGTCCTGGACGTACACCTCCAACAAGCAGCTACGGGTGTACGGGGACATGTGCCTGGACGCGGGTGGTTCCGGCAATGGCGCCGCGATCCAGATCTACAGCTGCCACAGCCAGACCAACCAGCAGTGGAACGTCAACTCCAACGGCACCATCAGTGGCGTTCAGTCCGGGCGCTGCCTGGACGTCTGGAGCACGGCCAACGGAGCACAGGTCCAGCTGTACGACTGCCACGGACAAGCCAACCAGCAGTTCAGGCTCCGCCCCCTCTGATGACGAGGGAAGCCTCGACGAACAACGTCGAGGGCATGCAGGTCTACCAGCCGCAGGGCTAGGCGTTGATCGCCGGATCGACGTCGACCGGGTGCGGACCGCGGTGGCGGCACTGCCGTCACCGCGGTTCCGTGGACGGGCAGGCTGTCCTGACGGTGGGCGTGAGTGCTGGTTGTGGCGGAGGCGGATACCCGGCCGGGAGCGGATGTGGTCCCACACCTGGCGGGCGAGGCAATGACGGAGATTCCCGCCGGGACCTGGCCACCGGGTTATGCCGCGATGTCGCCTGACCCGGCAGAGGGCGCCGTGGTGGGGGAGGGCTCGGCCCACCACGACCGCGGTCAGCAGAGCGATCACGGCGCCCCTGGCCGTCGACGACGACGAGCTGTCGGCCGTAAGGATCGTCTTCTCTTACAAGACGTTGAACCCCGACACGGCGCGGGTCTTCCGGCTGGTTGGCCGCCACCGCGGAGCTGACATCTCGCTGGACGCGGCGGCCAGTCGCCTCACCACGCCGCCCCCGTGCCCCCACCTGGAATCGCTGTGGGGCTGCACGTGCGCTGGCCCGCAGTGGACCGAACCGATACCGCCGTCACGACCTGTTGAAGCTCCATGCCAGGGAGCGGGCAAACCTAGGCGAGAACCCCGACCGATCCACGGAGCGCGGCGAACAGACCGCAAGCCCGGGCAATCGGAGCCCGCATGGTGCTGGTGCGCACGCGGCGCGACCTGGGCCCGTGCGAAGGGGCCGGGTGGTCGCGCCGGCACTGCTGACCGGTTCTGGCGCAGCACTGCGCGGACCGGCGGCGATCGGCCTCAACTTCGGCGATCCATTCAGCGATGATCTTGAAGCGGCGCCGGCTCCGAGCGCTGCGCGGGGACGCGGGAGCTTAGTACCTCAGTCTGTCTTTTGGGGAAACTGTCGCGACTGTCTGCCCTTGCGGCAATGGTGTCGCGGAGCGAAGGCGGCGGCGATAACCGCGTCAAGCTGACATGGCTCGTGCGTTCCAGTGGTCGGTACAGGGCGGTTGTCCGCCCCGGCTACAGCACGGTTTGCTCCCACGATCGCGAACGAGCGACGGCGAACTCAGGACCTCGGTCCGCACCTCAGTGGCCGATCTCGGTCCTTGGATAGGAGCGAACATGGCAATGAGAAGCACTGCAGGCGCAGGGGAGCGCTGGGGGCGGCGTGCGGTCCGGGGACGCCGCCACCTGGCGCTTGCGATGGCCATCGCGATTCTCCCACTCGGCTTGGCCGCCTGTGGAGGTGGCGACGGGGACGGCGGCGGTGGTAGTTCCGACGGCCTGAACTCGCTGTCTGTCGAAGAGCTGTACGAGCAGGCGAAGGACGAAGGCAAGCTCACCATCTACACCCCGATCAACGCGAAGGCGATGGCGGACGTGGCCGCGGCGTTCAACAAGACGTATCCCGGCATCAAGGTCGAGACGATCACGCTCGGCGTCGACGACCTCGTCGCGAGGGTGAACACCGAACAGCGAGGTGGCAAGTTCGTCGCTGACGTCATCACCGAGGATGGCATCCACACCAGTCAGCTGGTCTCGATCGATGGCCTCGAGCGTTACACGCCGCAGACGATGCCCGATCTTCCGGAGGGCGTGGACGACATTCCCGAGGGTTATCGGTCGATCGCTTTCGTCACGACGCGCGCAGTGGCCTTCAACCCCAAGAGCCTTCAGGCGAAGGGCATTGAGCCCCCGACATCGCTCGAGGACCTCACCAAGCCCGAATGGAAGGGCAACTTCTCCATGACACCGCACGGGGCTGACCTCTACACCAGTCTCATCGCGGCGATGGGGGAGAGCCAGGCGAAAGACCTGCTGGACCGGCTCGGCGCCAACGAGCCTCGGCTGGTCGAGAGCAACAGCCAGGCCATCACGCAGGTCCAGTCCGGCGAGCCGGCTGCGGCGATCTCGTACGGCACCTACGCCGCGCCGGCGAAGGCGTCGACCCCGGACCGCCTCGACTTCTTCAACACCAATCCGTTGCTGACGGTGCCCTACTTCCAGGTGCTCGCCAAGAACGCGCCGAATCCGGCAGCGGCTCGGCTCTTCATCAACTGGTGGGGTACCCAGGAAGGTCAGGACGTGATGATCCAGGCAACGGGATTCACGTCGGTGCGCAACGACGCCAAAAACGACCCCACCATCTGGGATCCCAACAAGTGGCGGCCGGTGTTCGCCCCGATGCTCAGCATGGATGGGTACAACGAGAAGCTCGACGAGTACCGCGAAGCCATCAATGTCCCCTGACCTACCGAGTGTGGGGCACGGCGATCACGTCCGTGCCCCCACGCCCATTGAGCATGAGGGATAGCCCGCTGCGATGACTCATCCCCCTGTCTTGACGCAACCACGCACCCGGAAACCTGCGGCAGTGCCGGAGAAAGCGGAACGGCCGCCCCTCGGCGGTCGAATCCTCGAGCGCATTTCGGTGCGCAGCATCGCTCTGATTGTCTCCGCTCTAGTGGTCGGCTACCTGGCGCTGGTGCCGGTGGCGACCATGTTGTATGCCAGCTTCCGGACGACGTTCCTTTCGGCTGAGACGTCGTCGTGGACGTTCGACCATTTCGTGGATTCGGTTCGCGATCCCGGGTTCGGGGACCTCGTCGCCACGTCCGTCATCTACTCGGTGGCTTCCGCCGTGCTCGCCACCACGCTGGGCTTCGGTCTCGCCTGGCTCGTGGCCCGCACCGACTGCCCGTGGAAGCCGCTGATCTGGGGAGCCGCGCTCTTCCCGATCATCCTGCCCGGCATCCTCGGCACGATGGCGTGGACGCTGCTATTGGCCCCCGACGCCGGGGCTCTCAACAACCTGTTCCGTGGGGTTGGACTTCCGACCTTCGACATCTACACCGTCCCGGGAATGGTGTTCGTAGAGGGCACCCGCCTCGCGCCGCTCGCCTTCCTCATGGGCTTGGCCACGTTCACCGGCCTCGACTCGAGCATGGAGGAGGCGTCGCGCATGTCGGGCGCGAAGCCGCTCAAGGTGTTCACCAGTGTCACCCTGCCGCTCGTGCGACCGAGCATCATCTCGGCCGGCTTCTTGATGGTTGTGCTGGCCATCTCGACGTTTGAGGTGCCCCAGATGATCGGCGTCCCGGGTCGCAATCACGTCTTTGTCACGAAGATCTTCGCCGCTACCAAGGAGTTCCCTCCCGACTACGGCATGATCGGCGCGATAGGCACGTACATCCTGATTATCGCGACAGCCGGTCTGCTGGTCTCGCAGTACTTCGTGCGTCAGTCGCGAGCGCAGACAATCACCGGCAAGGGTTTTCGCCCGACAAAAGTGCCCCTGGGGCGGTGGCGTTGGCTCGGCATGACCGTAGCCGGCTCGTTCTTCGTCATAACGGCGGTGCTGCCGATGCTCATGCTGCTGTGGTCATCAATCACCGATGGATACCGCTCGCCGAGCATCGAAGCTTTGAGCCACCTCACGTTCGACAATTACATTCAAATGTTCCAGACGCCGTCATTGCTTGCGTCGGCGCGCAACACCGTGCTCGCCGCGCTGATCTCGGCGCTGATCGTCACCGCGATCAGCATGGTGGTCGCCTTCATCACGGTCAAGACGAAGACGCGCGGGCGCGGTGTGCTCGACTTCCTCGCGATGGTCCCGATCGCCGTGCCGAGCATCATCATCGGCGTCGGGATCCTGTTCTGGTACCTCGTCGCCCCGCTTCCGATTCACCTGTACGGAACGTTGACCATCCTCGTAGTCGCCTACGTCACCGTGGGTCTGCCCTACTCGATGCAGTACATGGTGGCGGGCATGAATCAGATCCACCAGGACATGGAGGACGCGAGCTCGACCAGCGGTGGCACCTGGGGCAAGACGATCTGGCGGATCTACCTACCGCTGCTTCGGCCGGCGCTGCTGGCGTCCGCGCTCTGGACGATAATGCTCTCGTTCCGAGAGGTTTCGGCAATCATCCTGCTTTACACGAACGACAACCAGGTCCTGGCGGTAACGGTCTACAACCTCTGGTCCAACGGAAACTCCTATCCGCTCGTGGCCGCTCTCGGAGTCGTGATGACCCTGCTGCTCGTATGCCTTCTGCTGCTGATGTATCGCATCAGTCGTGGGCAGGGACTTTCGCTCTATCCCACCAATTCCGAAGGGTCAATGCGCCGATGATCTCGCTCGCTGGTCTTTCGAAGCGGTTCCCGACCAAAGGGAACAGCATCGATCGCGAATTCGCCGTCGACCATGTATCACTCGAAATTTCCGAGGGGCAGTTCGTCACCTTGCTGGGTCCGAGCGGCTGCGGGAAGACCACGACGCTGCGGATGATCGCGGGCCTCGAACGGCCGACCGACGGCAGCATTTGGATCGATGGAGACCTCGTCTACTCGCAGGAGTCCGGTCGCTACGTCCCCGCCCACGCACGGCCGATTGGCATGGTGTTCCAGTCCTACGCCATCTGGCCGCACATGACGGTGCTCGAGAACGTCGCCTACCCGTTGGCGATCCGGCGCGGCACGAGGAAGGCCTACGCCAGGGAGAAGGCCATGGAGGTCTTGGAGCTGGTCGGGCTGAGCGCGCTCGCTGACCGTCCGGCGCCCGACCTCTCCGGTGGACAGCAGCAGCGCGTCGCGCTGGCGCGCGCCATCGTCCGTGAGCCCCGGGTGCTGTTGCTGGACGAGCCGCTCAGCAACCTCGACGCCGGCCTGCGCGACCAGATGGGCGTCCAACTGCGCTCCGTGCAGCGCCGCCTCGGCATCACCACCGTCTTCGTCACCCACGACCAGGGCGAGGCGCTCGCGATGTCCGACCTGATCGTCGTCATGCGCGACGGGGAGATCGTCGAGCAGGGCACGCCCCGGGAGATCTACGCCGGGCCGCAGGACGCCTTCACCGCGCGCTTCATGGGTGTGTGCAATGTCGTTCACGGCGGCATCGAGGCGGTGGACGGCGCGATGGCGACGGTCGGAACGTCGCTGGGCACATTGTCGGCTCCCTGCGGTGCCGAGCTGACGACTGGTGACGCGGTCGAGGTCTACCTGCACCCGGAGAGCCTTGAGCTGCGCGCGAGCCGGCCCGATTCCACGGCCTGGAAGGGCGTCGTCGAGGTGGTCGTCTATCGGGGCGAGCACACCGACTACGAGGTGCAGACGGGTGGGCAGACCGTGAAGGTGCGGGTCTACCGCAGCGGCCATCTGTTCGAGATCGGGGACGAGGTGTGGGTGGCTCCCCTGGAGAGCGCCGCGCTTCTGGTCCGTAGAGACGCCGTCGAAGTGGGGCCGTCCGCCGCGCGGGCGAGTGCATGAGAGGAAGACCGATGGAGCAAGCCGGATGGGACAGGTTCCTGACCGACCGAGACAAGGAGGTCCTGCGGCGGGCAGGCCGCGAGAAGACACAGCCGTTCGGCTTCGGGACGAAGCCCGCGCTGCTCCTCGTCGATGTCTACTACGCCGCCTTGGGCATTGAGCGCGCCGACATCCTGGAGTCGGTCGAGCGGTGGCCCATGTCGTGCGGGAGTCAGGGTTGGGAGGCGGTCGACCGCACCGCAACGCTGCTGGAGCAAGCTCGCAACCTCGGCGTCCCGGTCGTTCACATCGGCCTGCTGACAGGCTTCCTCAGCCCGTGGGCACGCGAGACTCGCAACGTCCTCAGCAGGCTGACCGCCGAGGAGGAGATGCGGGCGTACCAGTTCGTGGACGAGGTCGCTCCGCGCGAAGGTGAGCTCGTGGTCAACAAGACGGCACCGAGCGCCTTCCAGGGAACCCCGCTCGAGTTCCACCTCACCGCCTTGGGGGTCGACACGTTGATCGTTTGCGGAGAGTCCACCAGCGGGTGTGTCCGCGCGTCGGTCGTCGATGCCGCCACGCATCGCTACAAGGTCGGTGTCGTCGCCGACGCGTGCTTCGACCGGACCGAGGCGTCGCACTGGATCAACCTCTTCGACATGGACCAGAAGTACGCCGACGTCATCGACCTAGCGGCTGCCGGCGACTACCTCGCTTCGGTCGCGCCGAGGGCCACTGCGGCGAGTTCGTGATGGACGAGATCATCGAGATCGACGCCGGTCAGCTCGCCGTCCTGTCGGCCGACGTGCTAGACCGCCCCGACGTCCCCTTCGAACGACGCGACGAGCACTTCCGGATCGACTGTGCCGGTATGGCTTGGGACGTCGCAGGGTGGCTGTACGAGCCGGAGGCCGGGCACCTGCTGCACGGCTCGGACGGCAAGGCGGTCGGCGCCCTGCTCCTCCATGGCGGCGGCAGCGACCACCGGTTCCTCGACAACCTCGCCAGCATCCTCGCGGGGAAGCTCGGTATCAAGACGCTCACCCTCACGTACCCGGGCCACTGGCACTACGACAGCGATGACCACGAATGGCCCGGCGAGCCTCTCGACGACGGCACCGGACGGCCGAGGCTGCCGATCTGGGACCGCACGGATCCGATCGGCCACGACGAGTACGAACTCGTGACATACGCCGACGACCCGGTGCTCCGGGCCAACGGCGGCACCGCGTTCTTCCTGGCCGCACGTCCGGGCACCCAGTTCTACCGGCGTCAGGCAGCGTGGCCCCTGGCCTACGAGTCGGCGTACCTCGACGCCTGCACCCGCAATTTCCCTGCGGACAAGTTCTCCCTGTACCTGCACGGGCACTCCACCGGCGGACCACAGGCGCACATGCTGCTGCAGCGGATCGGCAACGCGCGTGGGCTGATCGGCCTGGAGACCAGCTCGTTCGGGATCATCAAGAAGAAGATGGACCCGCCGGGATCCGGGGGCGAGCAGTTCCCGTTCAACTACCTGACCATGAGAACCTGGCGCGACACCGCTCGCTACCTGGGGTGGGAGGCCGGTGACATGGCCAGGCGTCACCTCCCGCTGTTGATGGAGCAGGTCTTCGAGGCCTGGGAGCGGCGCACGGGCGATCCCGGATTCAAGTCCGAGCAGTTCATCCAGTTCGCTGGCGAAGAGGCGCTCACGGCGGCGGCGAACGCCGTCGCGGACGATCAGGGTTACGACGCTGAAGCCCGCCGGGCCCTCGTCGACCGGTACCTCAGCTACACCAAGCCGCTGCCCGTCCCCGGGAACCCTCCGGTGCCGCCGCTGCTTTACATCATCAACGAGGGGAGTCGGGACCATCGGCTCGACAACTACTCGAACATCCTGCTGCCGACGCTGCGAACCTTCGACCCGGCCCCGAAAGCGCAGGTCTACTACCTGCGCGCCGGCATCCACAACTACAACAAGGCCACACCGGAGCTTCCGCGCGGCGTCGCCGCGGTGGGCGCCAAGATCTGGTTCGACGCCATCACGTCCGGCTACTACGACCGCTGACCGCGGCCCCCACCGCCGGGTGGGAGCCGCGGGTCACGTGCTCGATACCCCTACCAAGTCGATGGAGCATGCGCTATGGAGAACGGACTTGACGCACGCCTTGTGCAAGGCCTGAAGGACGCCGGTATCAACTTTGTCACCTACCTACCCGAAACCCGCCTGAGTCAGATCGTCCCACTGATACGTGACGATCCGGAGATGGAGCTGGTCCCGACGGCGAGTGAACAAGAAGCCGTGACCATCGCGGCTGGCGCCACCTTGGGCGGCAAGCAGGCTGCCGTATACATGGAGAGCACCGGAATCTATGTGTCGACCTACAGCCTGCTCGTGATCGGCAAACAACTCGGTGTGCCGATTCTCCTCGTTATCGCACATCTGGGCGGCGTGCAGGACCAGCGCAACAGTTTCCTCTACGCGACTATCGGCAAGCACACGATTCCGGTACTGGACGGGCTGGACATCGGGTACACGACGGTCAACGACGGCGACCAGCTCGAAACGAAGATCGCCGACGCCGTGCGAACAGGCAATGCCCGGCGCTCGCCCTTCGCCCTTCTCTTCTCCGGGGAGTTCTCCGTATGAACCGCAATGAGTGCCTGAAGTTGCTGGCGGACAGGATGACCGACCAGTTGGTGGTCACGTCGCAGAGCGGCCAGCGTATCGAGTGGTCGAACCTGTCGAAGCATGAGGGCAACCTGCTCGTCGGCATGATGGGTTGCGCGATAGGGGTTGCGACGGGACTGGCCAAGGCACTGCCGCACCGGAAGGTGATCGCGCTGGACTCCGACGGGAGTGTGTTGCTGTCGTTGTTCAACCTGGCGACCCTTGGCAACATGCGGCCGAAGAACCTGCTCGTATACGTCTTCGACAACGGCGTTTACAGCGGCAGCCGGATCAGCTATCCGACCGCAACGGCCGGCAATGCCGACCTGACGGCCATCGCGCGGGGTGCGGGTATCACCAATGCGCACACGATTGAGGACATCGAAGACTTCAGGAACAGGGGTCTCCGCGCGCTCGACGAAGACGAATTTGGATTCTATGTCTGCAAGGTCGAAGAGAGCTTTCTGCACCGGGAGATTCCACGACCCACCACAGATCTTGCCGAGAACAAGTACACGTTCGCGCGCTACCTCGAACGAACCGAGAACAAGGCTGTTCCGTTCATCGGCCGGGGCTGACGATCCCCGGTCGCTGGCCTCGACCTTATGGGCGCCGGAAATCGAGGAACTGCTGAAGTCCTGCTGGTGATGGTCGCCGGCAGGCAACGGGAAGGTGGAGAGCCATGCAGCTGGAACATGAGTTCACCGTGCCGGTCGGCATCGAGGAGGCGTGGCAGGTGCTGCTCGACCTCGAGCGCGTCGCGCCGTGTATGCCGGGAGCGGCGGTGACCCGGGTCGACGGTGACGAGTTCGACGGCACCGTCAAGGTGAAGGTCGGTCCGATGCAGGTGATGTACCGGGGCACGGGCCGGTTCGTCGAACGTGACGTCGCAGCCCGGCGAGTGGTCGTGGCGGCCAGCGGCAAGGAGGCGCGCGGCACGGGTACGGCGAAAGCGAAGGTGACCGGAACGCTGGTCCCCGAGGCCGAGAACGCGACGCGGGTGCAGGTGTTGACCGACCTGGCCATCACGGGCAAGCCGGCGCAACTCGGCCGAGGGGTGATGGACGAGGTCGGGCAGAAGCTGATTGGCCGGTTCGCCGAGTCGCTGGCCGCCGAGCTGGCCCACCGTCAACCGGCGACGGCCGCGGCACCGGCACCCGCTTTGGCGTCACCGTCCGCCGCCCCGTTTGCCCCGGCGGATTACTGGCCGGATCGGCGGGCCACCGAGGAGGCGATCGACCTGCTCGACGTCGGGGCGGTTCCGGTGCTGAAGCGGCTCGCTCTGCCGGCGGCCGCGGTCACCCTGGCGGCGCTCGTGGTGGCAGGGCTGTTCCGCCGGCGCCGGCATCGGCGCTGAGCGTCCCTCTTCCCGGGACGAGGTGATAACCAACGGAGGACGATCAGCGTGGTTGCCGGGACCGGTTGAACCTATTCGGTCGACGACCCCCGGTTTGAGCAGGTCCTCTGCCCCGCAGCCGGGCGGCCCGGGCGGCGGATCGGTGAGGAATCATGGCATTCGGTTGCTGGGGGAGCCGGTCGTTCCGCTGAGTGGGCGGGCGCGGTAGGCAGGCCCTGCCGGTACCGGTGTACTGGTCGCCGGTGGCGTGCCCAGGTGGAAAGGAGCCCCGCGTGGGGGTACGGCTGAAGGTCAACGGCACCGTACACGAGCTGGAGCTGGCCGATAACGCCCTGCTGCTCGATGTTCTGCGTGACCGGCTCGGACTGACCGGTGCGAAGCGCTCGTGCGACATGCAGGTCTGCGGTACCTGCACCGTGCTGGTCGGCGGGGAGCCGGTGAGCTCCTGCTGTCTGCTCGCGCACGACGCCGGGGACCACGAGGTGCAGACAATCGAGGGTTTTGCCGCTGAGGACGGGTTTGCAGCCGTGGCGGACGCCTTCGCCGCCCACAACGCGTTCCAGTGCGGCTACTGTGCGCCAGGTTTCGTGATGACTCTCAAGCCGCTCCTTGAGCGGGGCGCCCTACGCTCTCGCGAGGACGTCCAGCGGGAGTTCGCCGGGAACCTCTGCCGGTGCACCGGTTACCGGGCGATCGTGGACGCCATCTGCGAGATCGCCGGCATCCCGCCGGCGCCAGGACCCGACGCGGCCGTGACCACCGGGGAGCAGCCGTGACGCCCCCCGGTACCACCGTCGGGCGTTCGGTCACCCGGCCCGACCTAGCCGCCAAGCTGTCCGGAGCGGCGCTCTACGGAGCCGATCTGCCGGCACCCGGAGTGCTGCACGTCAAACTGCTGCGCAGCGTCGTCGCGCACGCCCGGATCGCTGCCCTCGACACCGGCGCCGCCCTTGAGGTGCCGGGCGTGGTGGCGGTGGTCACCGCTGCCGACCTCACCGACCTCGACGCCATGTGGGGTCACTATGTACGCGACCGGCCGATCTTTGCCGACGGGGTGGTGCGCTTCGTGGGCGAGATCGTGGCCGCGGTCGCAGCCGACACCGAGGAGGCGGCGGCGGCCGGGGTGACGGCTATCGAGGTCGACTACGAGGAACTGCCCGCCCTGCTCGACGTGGCCGCGGCGGCAGCGCCGGGCGCGGCCCGGGTGCACGACCGGCCACCACGTAGGGGTTTTTCCTGCCCGCCAGACACCCAACTGAGCACGTACAACGACTTCTACCACTACCGGGTCCAGCACGAGCGGGACGCCAAGGTCGACGAGACCGACGCCGTGGTGGTCGAACACGAGTACCTGTTCCCCGCGGTCTACCAGTACGCGATGGAGCCGCATGTAGTGATCGCGAGCTGGGAGCCGGACGGAATCAGCGTTCACTCCTCCTGCCAGCACCCATTCCTGGTCCGGCAGGAACTCGCCACCGTGTTCGGCCTGCCGGCGGAGCAGGTGCGGGTGCAGGTGCCGTACGTCGGCGGCGGCTTCGGCAGCAAGTCGTACGCGAAAATGGAACCGGTGGCGGTCGCGGTCGCCCGGGCAACAGGCCGCCCGGTTCGGCTGGTGAACCGGGTCGAGGATGCGATGGTGACCACCCGCCGGCACGGAATGCGCTGCCGGATGCGCACCGTTGTGCGCCCGGACGGGCGCTTCGTGTCCCGCCAGGCACGCATCTGGATGGACACCGGGGCGTACGCCGACAACGGACCGACGGTCACCATTGTGGCCGGGATGGCCGCAGTCGGCCCGTACCGATGGGAGCAGGTGGACGTCGACGCCGCCTGCGTCTACACGCACCTACCGCCGTCCGGGTCGTACCGTGGCTTCGGTGCCGCCCACCTGCAGTGGGTGGGTGAGTCGCAGGTCGACGAGGTAGCGGCACTGCTCGGCATCGACCGGCTGGAGCTGCGGCTGCGCAACCTGCTCGACCGGGGCGAAACCCTGATCCCGGGGCAGCGCCCGCTCGACGCCGACCTCGCTGGTGACCTGCGCGAGGTGGCCCGGCGCCTGGACTGGGGCGGCGAGCTGCCCGCGTGGCGGGGGCGGGGTATCTCTGTCGGCGTCTCACCGGCCGGTGTGTCGCCCCGGTCGAAGGCCCGGGTCGAACTGCAGCCGGACGGCCGCGTGGCGGTGCACGTCGGCTCACAGGAGATCGGGCAGGGCGCCCGGACCGTGCACGCCCAGATCGCGGCAGAGGTGCTCGGCCTTCCGGTGGAGCGGGTCGAGGTACCGCCCACCGACACCGGCCGGACGCCGTACGACCGTTCCACCGGAGCCAGCCGTTCGACGACGGTTGCCGGGCTGGCGGTGCAGCGGGCCAGCCAACGGCTGCGGGATTCGGTGCTGGCCGCGGCGTCCGAACGCTGGGGTGTGCCGATCGGTGAACTGACCCTGCGGGACGGGCGAATCAGCGCGGACGGCCAGTCCTGGGATCTCACCGAACTGGCGGCGGGCGGATCGATCGCTGCGGACGGCGACGCCGACGAGCTGACCGGACCCGGGCCGGCCCTGTTCTGGGAGGTCTGCGTGGCCGGCGCGGAGGTGTCGGTGGACCCGGAGACCGGGCAGGTCGACGTGCCCCGAGTGGTGACCGTGGCCGACGTGGGACGGGCGATGAACCCGAGCCTCGTCGAACGCCAGGACGAGGGCTGCACGCTCCAGGTGATCGGCAACGCCTTCTTCGAGGAGATGCGGTTCAGCGAGGACGGCGTCCTGCTCAACGACAGCCTGCTGGACTACCGGGTGCCGACGGTCCTGGACGCTCCCACCGAGATGACCTGCGTGATCGTCGAGAACGGCGACGGACCCGGCCCCTTCGGTGCCAAGGGCTGCGGCGAGGGAGTCTTCGGCGGCCTGACCGCCGCGCTGGTCAACGCTGTGACCGACGCCGGCGTGCCAGTTCGTGAGCTACCGATGTCCCCCGACCGAGTGTGGCGGTGGATCCAGCAGACCCCGGCCAGCGCTGACCCGGCCTGACCCGTCGAGATTGGAGCGCCATGCTGCCGACCTTCACCATCTGCCGGCCAGAGTCGGTCGCGGAGGCCTGCGACCTGCTCGCCGAGTACGACGGTGACGCCGTCGCCTACGCGGGCGGCACTGAACTGGTGGTGGCGATGAAGCTCGGCCTGGCCGACTACCCCGTGTTGGTCGACCTCAAGGGGGTTCCGGACCTCGCCGGCATTGCGGTGGCCGACGGCACGCTGCGCATCGGGGCAACCGCGACCCATCAGCAGATCGAGCGGTCGCCGGAGGTGGCCAGAGTGCTACCCGCGTTCGCCGCCGCGGAGCGGCAGGTGGCGAATCCGCGGGTGCGCAACAGCGGGACCCTCGGTGGGAACCTGGCCTTCGGTGAGCCGCACTCCGACCCGGCCACGTTCCTGGTTGCGGTCGGCGCGCGCATGTCCTGCCGGGGACCAGGCGGGGCGACCCGTACCGTGTCGGCGGCGGACCTGCTGCCTGAGCCGTTTCAGACCGTGCTCGCGCCCGATGAGCTCATCGTGCAGATCGAGGTGCCGCTGCCGCCTCCCGGCAGCGCCCTGGCGCACCAGCGGTTCGTGCTGGCCGAGCGGCCCGCCGTCGTCGCGTCGGTCCTGCTCACCGCCGCCGACGGGGTCGTCACCGCGGCGCAGGTTGCCGTGGGCGCGGCCACGCCGGTGCCGGCGAGCCTCACCGAGCCCGCGGGATTACTGCTCGGCGCTGGTGTCGATGCCGGGGATGAACTGCTCCGCCAGGTAGGGGTGGCCACGGCCGAAACGATGCTGGTGGCTTCTGAGGGCGACGAGGCGTACCTGCGCCAGCTCACCTCCGTGCTGGTCCGGCGCGCGACCGCGGAGGCGCTGGCGACCCTGCACGCGCGCGACTGATCGCGGCGGGCGAGGGCATGGAAACCGCGGACCACGCCCTGGCGGGAAAGCGCCGGTGCCGCTCGGCGCACTTCGATTCAGTCGGGTGAGCGCCAACGCCCCGGCGTTCGTCGTGGCGGCCACGAGAAGGCGGCGCTGGTGGACGGGCACGAGCGGGTTCGGTTCATCCGGCCTCACCACTTCCGTACTGCGGCGGCCGGTTAGGCGCCTCGCTGATCTGCCGCCGACCGGTGCTCATCTGACGAACGACGCGGACTGCTCGACCCGACAATCCGGCAGGAGTTGGACCGGGTCGGATAGGCCCGGTGCATGGGACCTTTGACCCTGACTCCTGCACTTGCGTCAGCGGATGATCGGACTGCTCGTTACCTGGACCAAGGAGTTCGAAATGCCCTGGCGACCAAGTGGCTACCTCAGGAAAAGCACTCGCATCGTCGATAACGGTGTCGTTTGGTGCCCACTGCGTCAGGGCGATATCGATATCGACCGTTGTCAAATCTGCCCTGCCTTCACGGGCTTTGGAGGCGACGGCGACATCACGACTGTCTCCTGCCGTCCCCGTCGCGGCTTCGTCGGCGAGCCCCGCTACCGCGAGCCGTCGCTCTGATCCGGCGCCAACTCCTCTGGCGTGACACAAGCGTCGCCAACGAACGCCTCGCGGCCGCGCCCTGGACGGCCGATCCGTGATGGGTGTCAGTCGTGGTGGATGCGGCCGGGCAGTGTGGTGAGTCTGGCGCCGGTGCCGCCCCAGCGGGCTGCGATGATTTCGCTGGCGATGCTGATGGCGGTTTCTTCGGGGGTGCGGGCGCCGAGGTCGAGGCCGATGGGGGAGGAGAGTGTCTGTAGTTCCTGGTCGGTGAGGCCGGCCGCGCGTAGGCGGGTGAGGCGGTCGTTGTGGGTGCGGCGGGAGCCCATTGCGCCGACGTATGCGAGGTTCTGGCGTAGGGCTATCTGTAGTACTGGTACGTCGAATTTGGGGTCGTGGGTGAGGACGCAGACCACGGTGCGGTTGTCGGTGCGGCCGGCGTCGATTTCGGTGCGTAGGTAGCGGTGTGGCCAGTCGACGACGACCTGGTCGGCGCTGGGGAATCGTTTGGGTGTCGCGAATACGGGTCGGGCGTCGCAGACTGTGACGTTGTAGCCGAGGAACGTGCCGATCTGTGCTACGGAGGCGGCGAAGTCGATGGCTCCGAAGACGATCATCCGGGCCGGGGGTGCGTACGAGGCGACGAACAGGGTCAGTGCGTCGCCTTGTCGTTGGCCGTCGGGGCCGTAGTGAAGGGTGCCGGTGCGGCCGGCGGCGAGCAGGCCTCGGGCGTCGTTGGCGGCGGCGGCGTCCAGGCGCGCGGATCCCAGCGAGCCGGCGTGGCGGTCGGTCCAGACCAGTAGGCGGGAACCGAGCTGGTCTTCTGGCCCGTCCACGCGGGGTCGGCCGGTTTGGATGACCTCGTTGCACAGGTCGTAGACGGCGCCTTCGACGCAGCCGCCGGACACGCTGCCCACGACGGTGCCATCGGGTCCGACCGCCATTGTCGCGCCGGCGGGGCGGGGGGCGCTGCGCCAGGTCCGCACGACCGTGGCCAGGCCGACCTTCTGGCCGGCCCGCCACCAGGCGAGCAGGTCGTTCAGTACGTCACGCATGGCACCTCCAGCGTCGACCACCGCCGGCCGCGAGAACCAACCCGGCAACGGCACTCAGCGCGCACTCCAACGGGACCTTGCGGAGCCGACGCCGGTGCGGCTCTGCCGAACTGGAGATGTACCGGGTGACACTCGATCAAGGCTCCCGTTTGTCGGCGATGGCGTTGACCGCCGTGAGGTTCGGGCTTTTGGCCCGGTCGGACGCCTGACCGTTGGCAGGCCCGAGCTCACCATGGAGTCAGCCGTTGAGTTGTCCAGAAGATAAGCCAGTCAACGCAAAACCGCAGCCGCATCTCGGTCTTTCAAGGAAGGGCTCTACGGTTCAGCTCGATTAACCGCTCTTTCGGGCCGTGTCCTGTGCGCTGGTCGCATTTGCTGGAGCGGATTGCCGTGGCCCGGCATCGACCAAGAGCGATAATTCGTCGGTGGGAGCCACCGGTGCGGGGCGCAAATCATCGAGGATTGTCAACCCAATATCCGGGCCACCCCGTGGCGCCACATCGCGCGATTCTGGGCGGGGCAATTGGCCGATCGGAGGCGAATCCACGCAACACGGACCCGGTGAATGAAGAGCCACGTCCGGTTTTGGTGCAGTTAGCGTTTCTACATGCCCGGCCGCGGCTGGTGTCCGCTTCCGGTGCCAACTCATTGTCCTCGACCGCCACCGTCCGTACAGTGTCCAAGATCTCCTGCGCGCCGGGCACGAGAGGGGGTTGAGTCGTTGCGCTTCGTGTTGAGGAAGCGATGCTCGCCGGCCCGTGCGCCTGGTCGTTCCGCTGACCGGGATGGTGCCCTTGCCCCTGCTCAAGGTCAGGATGTTGGCTTCGTCACCTGTCGCACACCAACCTGTCGTACCGGGGCGACGACCGGGTCGAGTCCGCCTAGGAACCATTACCACCGCTCTGGTTCGGGTTTGGCTCGAAACTGGTGCGCCGGTGGATGGCACTCGCTGCCATCAGTTCCTCAGGTGCACTTTCGATCTCATGTTGACTGATGAGAAGAGGGCCGGCATGAAGGGTAAGAAGAGGGTTTCGTTGGTTGCCGCGGCGGCGGCTTTGATGCTTTTTGGCGCGGCGGCGTGCGGAAGCGGCGATGACCGGGATGGGGGCGAGGGCGGCGGACTCGGAACCATCAAGGTCGCAGTCGGTACGCAGCAGACCTTCGAGTTCCTCCCTGCGGAGTACGGCCTCGAGATGGGCGTCTGGCAGAAGCGGGGCCTCAAGGTCGAGAACCTGTATGTCCAGGGCAGCGGCCAGGTCTCCCAGGCGATGGCCGCGAACCAGGCGGACATGGGCCTGACCGCCGGGGCGTCGGGCGTGGACGCCATCCTGAGCGGTGTTCCCGCCAAGATCACCGGCCTGATCGGCAAGGACTTCAAGATGATGCTGGTCGTGGTGCCGAAGGACTCCACGATCACCGACATCAACGGCCTGCGTGGCAAGACCATCGGGGTCTCGGCGGCCGGCTCCCTGACGGACTACCTGGCCAAGAGCATCGCGACCCATCAGGGCTGGCCGGAGGACTCGATCAAGCGGGCCAACGTGGGCGGGCTCAACGAGCAACTCGCGGCGATGGAGTCGAAGGCGACCGACGCCTTCATCTGGTCGGCCGAGGCCGGCTTCGCCCTTGAGGAGCAGGGCAAGGGCCGGGTGCTGCTCGACTTCGGCAGCATCGTCACGAACAACGTCTTCGAGGACATCGTCACCAATGACAGCGCCATCAAGAACCGCGAGGACGCGGTCCGGGCGTACCTCGAGGGCTGGTACGAGACGGTGCGATACATGAAGGACCACCGCGACGAGACCATCGCCTTCATGCAGAAGAAGTTCGAGGTGTCCCAGGCGGTCGCGGCCAAGACCTACGACCACGACATCGACAACCTCTCGCTGGACGGCGTCATCCCGCAGCAGAACCTCGAAGGACTCGCCAAGTCGGTGGTCGACCAGGGGATTACCGACAAGCAGCCGGCGATCGAGACGTTCTGGGACGGGCGCTTCGTTCCGGTCGCGGCCGGATGAGCGCGAACCAAACGGTGGGCACGCCAGCCGGTCTGGCGGTAGGTGACACCGCCGCCGTGTCAGAGCCCGAAGGGGCGCCGGCACGGTGGCGGGTGTCCCGCACCGCGGTCGGCATCTTCGTGGTCATGGTCGTGTGGCTGGCGGTGTGGGAGCTGACGGTCCGGGCCGGCCTGATCAGCGACACCTTCGCCGCCCCGCCGAGCAAGGTCGCCGTGGCCCTGGTCGACCTCGCCGGGATGCCCGACGTGCGAAACGCGTTCCTCGGCGCGATCGGGATGTTCCTGGTGGCGTTCGCCATCGCCGCAGTGACCGGCGTGCTGGCCGGTGCGGCGATGGGTCTGTCCCGGGTGGCCTACCGGGTGTTCCACCCGATCGTGCTCGGACTCTTCTCCACCCCGAAGATGATCTTCATTCCGATCTTCATCCTGATCGCCGGCTTCGGCACCACCTCGAAGATCTCCTACGGTGCGGTCTCCGCATTCTTCCCGGTGGCGGTGACGGTGACCGCGGGCGTGCGCATGGTCGATCGCCGGCTCTTGATGACCCTGCGTTCGATGGGCGCGTCGCGGTGGCAGTCGCTGCGGACGGTTATCGTTCCGGGCTCGCTGCCGGCGGTGATGGCGGCTCTCTGGTACGGCATGAAGCACGCGCTGCTCGGCGTGTTGATCATGGAGCTGTTCGCCTCCCAGGAGGGTATCGGCCACTACATCGGCCTCTATTCCTCCACGTTCCGTTCCGACCGGGTTTACGCCCTGGTCCTGGGCATGGCGCTGTTCGCGATCCTGCTCGGCTCGCTGTGGCGCTGGCAGGAGCGGCGGCTGAGCCGCTGGCGAGGAACCACCAACTGACTTTCGCCACGACCGGCTAGGTATGCAGACAGCAAAGGCACAGATGACCATGACTGAGATTGCTCTCGCCGCCACGAACGTTTCGATGCAGTACCAGAGCCAGCGGGGTCGTCAAGTGACCGCGCTGGACTCGGTGAGCCTGGAGGTACGGCGTGGCGAGTTCGTAAGCCTGATCGGTCCCAGTGGCTGCGGCAAGTCGACACTGCTGTACATCCTGGGCGGCCTGCGCAGGCAGACCTCGGGCGAAATCCTGCTGGACGGCCAGCGCATGACCGGCCCGGTGCCGACGAAGGTCGGTTTCGTCTTCCAGGACTACACCCTGTTTCCCTGGCGGACGATCATCGCGAACGTGGAGACGGGCCTGGAGTTCCGCGGCGTCGGCAAGCGGGAGCGCCGGGAACGGGCCGAGGCCAACCTCGACCTGGTCGGGCTCAGCGCGTTCGCCAACGCGTACCCCGGGGAGCTCTCCGGTGGCATGCAGCAGCGGGTGGCCATCGCCCGCGCCCTGACGATGGACCCCGAGATCCTGCTGATGGACGAGCCGTTCGGCGCGCTGGACGAGCAGACCCGAACGGTGCTCGGCGAGGAACTCGCCAGGATCCTGGAGCAGACCGGCAAGACCATCGTCTTCGTCACACACAGCCTGGCGGAGGCGGTCTTCCTCTCCGACCGGGTCGTGGTGATGTCGGCGCGGCCCGGCCGGATCAAGGAAATCGTCCCGATCGAAGAGCCTCGGCCGCGCAGGCCGGAATTCGCCACTTCGACAGCATTCAGTCACGCCCGGAACGGCCTGTTCGACCTGCTCCACGAGGAGGTTCGGGCGGCCGCGCTCGCCGAACTGGGCAGCCCGGCCGGGGGAGCGAAGGGCGTGCGGCATGCAAAGGCGTGAGCGGTTGACCGTCGTCGCGATCCAACTCGGCCTCGCCGTCGTGGTGCTGGCCATCTGGATCTTCCAGACCCGGGAGGGCCGGGTATCACCGATCCTCCTACCCCAACCGGAGAAGGTACTCGCCGAGTTCCCGGAGATCTTCCGCGACAGCATGTTCTGGACCAGCCTGCGCACCACCGCGCTCGAACTGGTCGGCGCGTTCGCGCTCGCCACGGTCAGCGGTCTGCTGGTCGGCGTAATCGTCGGGCGGTGGAGCGTTGCCTCGCAGATCGCCACCCCGTTGCTGTCCTGGGCGCAGACCGTGCCGATCATTCTCTTCTACCCGATCTGCATCCTGCTGTTCGGGATCGGGCCGATGTCGAAGGTCGTCTTCGGCGGCTTCTACGGCTTCTTCCCAATCGCCGCGAACACCGTGATGGCGCTCGCCGCCGTGCCGACCCGGTACGTCACCGCGGCTGCCGCTCTGGGGGCCAACCGCCGCCAGTTGGTGGGCAAGGTGCTCATCCCGGCGGCCCGCCCGCTCGTGCTCTCCGGGATCCGGCTCGGTGCGGCGCTGTGCCTCATCGGCGTGCTCGCCGGCGAACTGCTCGGATCGACGGAAGGACTCGGATATCAGATCGCCTCGAGTTCCGGTGGGTTTCGCACCCCGGAGCTGTACGCGTACATCTTCGTGGCCCTCGTCCTGGTGGCCGTCTTCAACCTGCTGATCACGCGCGCCGAGGACCGCAGTGCGGAGGTCTGACAGCGAAGCGCACACGGCTGGCGAGGCGATGTGAGATGGCGCGACCGCGCGGACGCGGCCCGGACAGCGGCCATCGCACTGCTGTTCTGTCACGGGCTGGGGGCGAGCACCGTTGCGCTGCCCCTCCTGGCGGTGGCCAACGGCTACCAGGCGACGACCGTCGGCCTGTTGGTGGCCATCTCCGGAGCCGGTCAGATCGGCAGCCGGATCGCGGTTGTGTGGCTGCCACGTGGGCTGACCGAGCGGTGGCTGATCGTGGCCGCGGTGCTGCTGCTGTGCCTGTCCAGTGCCGCCGTCGTGGTCGCGCCGTCGCTACTGATGTTCGTGCTCGCGCACCTCTGGCAGGGGATCGCGCGGGGGTTCTTCTGGATCGGGTTGCAGGCCCAGGTGGTTCGGACGGTGGCCGAACCCCGACGGCCGCTGGCCGTGGTGGACTTCGTCGGCGGGATCGGACTGGTGATCGGGCCGGCCACGATCGGGCTGGTCGGTGGATCCGTCCGCACCACCCTGGCGCTCAGCATCGTGACCACCGCGCTGAGCGCGCTACCGGTGCTGCGCCTCGCCCCGCTGCCGCTGCCCGCCGCCGCGGCGGCCAGGCCGTTGAAGCTCCGGTGGCGCGGTCGCCGGCGGTGGCTCAGGACCGACGCTCCGGTGCTGGCAGCGGTCTCCGCCGGCACCTGGCGCGGGCTGCTCAGCTCGTACGTCCCGGTGGTGCTCGCCGGTGCCGGGCACGCCACCTCGGCGGTGGGCTTTCTCGTCGGTCTCGGGTCGGCCACCAGCATCGCCGGATCGATGGCGGTCGGCCTCGTCGCCGGCCGGTCGCTGGGCTCCCTGTACGTCATGGCGGCGTTGGGCTCCGGCATCGGGCTCGCCGGCATCGGGCTGCGGCCGGGTTCGTTGCCGGTCGTCGCGGTCCTGCTGGTCATCAGCGGAGTGGGGGCCGGAGTGTTGCAGACCCTGAGTTCCTCGCTGGCCGCGCGCGAAGTGGCCCGGGACGAGCGGGGCAGAGCGGTCGCCACGGTCGGTACCTACCGCGCGGTGGCCCTGCTGACCTCGCCGCTCGGCATCTCGGGGTTGCTGCTGATCTTCCCGCTCGGGCCGGCGATGGCCGTGATCGGGGCGTTTGCCGCGATACCGGCGCTGAGCCGGTGGATCGTGCCAGGCCGGCGGGCCGATCCGTGACCACCGACCGGGCCCGAGGCAGTAGGGACGGGGCTAGCCGCCAACCGGGGCGGAGCCGGTAGCGATGACAGCACTCACGGAGGAACGATGACGAAGGCAACGCCCGAACCGACCGGGTTCGAGCAGACCCACCCACGTACCCGGGTGATCGCCGGTGTCGACACCCACCGCCGCTTGCCCGAACTACTGGCCGATCTGGACGCGCGCACCGTGTTCGTGGTCTGCGGACGCACCGTCGGCCAAGGGCCGCAGCTCGCCGCGCTGCGCGAGGTGCTCGGCGAGGCGATCGTCGGGGTCTTCGACGGGATCCGGCCGCAGGCCGGGATGACCCCGCTGGCCGACGCCGCCGAGGCCGTCAAGGCGTCGGGCGCCGACGCGGTGCTGAGCCTCGGCGGCGGAGCGGCCATCGACACCGCCAAGTACCTGATCCTGCTGCTGTCGCATCAGTATCCGCTGGAGGAGTACCGGGTACCCAAGGGTCGGGGTCGGGAGGGCCGCCCTGCACGAGCGCTCGCCTCGACGGCGCACCCGCACATCGCCGTGCCTACCACCGCCGGGTCGTCCAGCGAGGTGATGCCCTGGGCCGGCATCCGGGACGAGCAGCACGGGGAGAAGGTGCTGTTCCGGGACCCGCTGCTGGTGCCCGACGTTGCCGTGCTCGACCCGCTGCTCGTCGTACCGACCGGCCCCCGGCTGACCGCGACCAGCGGGGTGACCGCCCTGGCGCGGGCGGTCGAGGCCACCTACTCGCGCAATCGGCAGCCGATCGCCGACGGCTACGCACTCCAGGCGCTGCACCTGCTGGCCACCGCACTGCCCCGGTCGATCGAAGCCGGCGACGACCTCGCCGCCCGGGGCGACGCGCAGATCGGCGCCATGCTGTCGGGGATCGCGGCGGACAACGCGATGGTGTCGCTGGTCCATTCGATCGGTCACGCGGTGGGCGGCCGGTACGCGCTGCAGCACGGCGTGGCGCACCGGATCTTCCTGGCCCCGGTCGCCGGCCGGCTGCTCCCGGCCGCCGGAAGGACGCTGTACCGGGTGGCGAACGCGCTCGGCGTCTCGGCCCGGCCGGACCGGGACGCGCCCGAGACGGTCGTGCCACAGGTCACCGAGCGGCTGCGGGCGATGCTCGAGCCCTTGCCGATCCCGACGTCCCTGCGTGAGGTCGGGGTGGCGAAGGCGGACCTGCCGGAACTGGCCAAGGCGACATCGGTGGAGCCGATGATGTCGTACTGCCCGCGTGAGGTCTCCCTCGAGGAGATCGAGGAACTGCTGGAGCTCTGCTGGTGAGCTGGCGGCCGAGCGGGCGGTGAGCCCGCCGTGCCCGGCGCCGCCGCCCGGATCATTTGGAACAACGCCGAGTTGGGTGGGGAGATGCAGCTAGAACACGAGTTCACCGTCCCGATGGCCGTCGAGGAGGCGTGGCAGGTCCTGCTCGACATCGAGCGCGTCGCCCCGTGCATGCCCGGTGCAACGGTGACCCGCGTCGACGGCGACGAGTTCGACGGAAGCGTCAAGGTGAAGGTCGGGCCGATGCAGGTCGTCTACCGCGGCACGGCACGGTTCGAGGAACGCGACGAGGCAGCTCGGCGGGTGGTCGTGACGGCGGCGGCGAAAGAAAGTCGCGGCACCGGTACGGCGAAGGCCACGGTGACCGGGACCCTCGTGCCCGACGGTGACGCGACAACCGTGCGGGTGCTCACGGACCTGGCGATCACCGGGCGGCCCGCCCAGCTCGGTCGCGGAGTGATCGACGAGGTCGGCCAGAAGCTGATCGGCCGGTTCGCCGCCGCACTCGCGGAGGAGCTCGCCCGTGGACGCGCCACCGCCGGTACGGCACCATCCGCCGCCGGGGAGCAGGCCACGGCGCCGGGCGCGGCGGCGACCGGTACGGCTGCCGGTGCGGCGAACATCGGCGCCGCGTCAACCGTGCCCGCCGCGCCATCGTTGTCGGTCGACCCGTTCGGTCCGGTCCGCTCGCCGGCCGACGACGCGATCGACCTGCTCGAGGTCGGGGTGCTGCCGGTACTCAAGCGGCTGGCCGTACCGTTGTCGATCGCGGCGGCGGTCGTCGTCATCGCGTTCGCGCGCCGCCGGAGCCGGCGTTGACGGCGACCGCGCTGCCCGTGCCGGCGGTGGTGCCGCAGGTCGCGCTGGTGTCGACCGGCGGGACCATCGGGGCGGTCGGGCACAACCGCCTCGACCTGACCCGGTACGGCGAGACGAACCAGCATCGTGCGGTGGAGACGCTGCTCGCCGATCTCCCGGAACTGTCCGACATCGCCGCGATCCGTCCGGCCGCGCTGCCGAGCGCCCCGAGCCACGCGCTGAGCCTCGATGACCTGCTCACCATCGGCCGGACGGTGGCGCGGCTGGCCGCCGACCCACAGATCGACGGCGTCGTGATCACGCACGGAACCAACACGCTGGAGGAGACCGCGTTCTTCCTCGACCTGGTCTCGCGGACCGGCAAGCCCGTCGTGGTGACCGGTGCCATGCGGCCGGCGTCGGGAATCAGTGCTGACGGGCCGCTCAACCTGCTCAACGCGGTCCGGCTCGCGGCGTCTCAGGCCGCCCGGGAACGGGGCGTGCTGGTGCTGCTGGACGACACGATCCACGCCGCTCGGGACGTGACCAAGTCGTCGGCCAACCGGCTGTCGGCGTTCAAGGGCGCGGAACTGGGACCGCTCGGGTTCGTCGAGGGCGACGGGACGGTCGTCTTCCACCACCGGCGCGAGCCCTGGCCGGCCCAGGGCCGGTTCGACGTCGCCGGTCTGGCGGAGGTGCCCCGGGTTGACGTGGTGGTGTCGTACGTGGGTGCGGACGGCGCGTTGATCGAGGCGAGCGTACGCGCCGGCGCGGCCGGCATCGTCAGCGCGGGCACCGGGGCCGGCTACCCGACCCCGGCCGAGACCGCCGCGCTGGAGCAGGCGGCCGCCGCCGGCGTGGTGGTGTGCCAGGCCACCCGGGTCGGCGCCGGCCGGGTAACGCCCCGGCCGGCGGATCTCTCCCGGGGCTTCGTCACCGCCGGCAACCTCAACCCCTGGAAGGCGAGGTTGTTGCTGGCGTTGGCGCTGACCACGAGCCGCGATGCCGAGCGGATACAGCCGCTGTTCGACCGCGGCTGACGGCGGCTAACGATGGGCCGTGCCCCAGAGCCGGGCGACCTGCAACGCCGCGCTGCGCAGTTTCCCGACCGGCTGCCGGTCGAGTCCCCGAGCCGCCGCCCACAGCGCATCGGCCGCGGCGGTGACGTCGTCCGGCCCGGCGTCGGCACCGGCTGCAGCGGTGGTCGCGGCGGTGAACTTCCGCCGGACCCGCTGCGGCACGTCCACCCGCAGTCCCGGGTCGCCGACGATCTGCTGATCGGCGGTGTGCAGGCGCAGCCGGGCGCCGAATCCCTCGGTGAGCTCGGGTTCGACGACGTAGCGGACCCGCTGGGCCAACTCGCGTACCTCAGGACGGCGGAAGCTCGCCGGCTCGAAGGAGGCGCTGTCGACGTCCTCGTCCAGCAGGGCGAGCGCCACCGCCAACGGCAGGCTGGTCCGGGCCTGGTACTCGCTCGCCGGCGCCAGTTTCTCGGCGATCGGCTCACAGACAATCGGCACGTACCACGGCGCAACTCCGCAGACGATCTCGGTGAGATCGGCCGCCCGGACACCCTGGCGGCGCAGCTCGGCGGCCATCGCGATGAACGGGTGCAGCACGTGGGCGCAGGGGTAGAGCTTGACCTCCGCCTCCCTGGACAGCCAGCGTTCGCCGAGCCCGGTGGTGACCTCGGTGGGGTCCACCTCGGCGGCGAGGAACGAGGCGAACAGACCGTGCCGGCCCTCGACCACCGAAGCCGGGCCTGGAAAACCGCGGGCGGCGAGCCCGTCAGCGATCACGCCGCCGTGGGCCGCCCACCCGGGATGCAAGCGCTTGGACCAGGTGCCGTCGCTGAGGAACTCCAACAGGCCGCCAGACATGCTGCCGGACAATCCCATCGCGCTGGCGATGGTGGCCGGATCGCGTCGCCGCAGCACCCCGACGACGAGAGCGGCGGCGAGCGGGCCGAAGATGCTGGTGGCCTGGAAGCCGCGGGCGTGCAGCCCGCGCCCGGCAGCCGCGCCGAGCCGGGCGAGCAGTTCATCGCCGGCGGCGATCGCGGCGACCACCTCGGCACCGCCGCGCTCGTCGGTGGCAGCGGCCAGCGCGGCGGGCAGCAGTACGCCCATCGGGTGGATCACCGACTCCGGGAAGGTGTCGTCGTAATCCAGGGCGTGCACGAGGCTGCCGTGCGCCAGGGCCGCCGATGCCGGGTGCATCGGCCGCGGATCGAAGAGCAGCGTGGCCCCACCCTGACCGGCCAACTCGCCGGCCAGGTCACGCACCGCCCGGCCAGGCGGTGTCGACCAGGCGGCGGCTACCAGGCCGATCGCGTCGGCGATGCGCAGCGTAACCCGGTCGCGGATCTCGGCGGGCAGGTCTTCCGGGCGCAACTGGCCAGCCCAGCTGGCGAATACCTCGGCGATCTTCGGCACGGTGCGGTCCTTCTCTCGACGGTGAGTTTTCAAATACACGGAGGAATGGGACGTTGAAGAACATATTCGATGTAATCGATGCGATCGATCCTCGCGAGGTCAGCGAACTGGCGCTCGCGCTGGGACAGATCGACAGCCCGAGTGGCAGCGAACACGCGGTCAGCGACTACCTCGTCGAGTGGTGCGCCGACGCAGGGCTCGCGCCCCGCCGCGTCCGAGCCCTGCCAGACCAGGCAGCCAATGTGGTGGCCCGGATACCGGGTGCTGGCGGCGGCATGTCGCTGCTGTTCAACAGCCACATGGACACCGCCGTCGCGCGCGGGGACACCACCTATTTCCGAGAGCCGGATCGGCCCGAGTTCCACACGGCCTGGCGCGACGGCGACGAACTGGTCGGGGTTGGCGTGGTCAACGACAAGGGGCCGATGGCGTGCTGGCTGGTGGCCGCCGCGACCTTGCGCCGGTCGGGCATACAACTCCCCGGGGACCTGGTGCTGACGATGGTGACCGGGGAGATCGGCTACGAGCCGGTGGACGAGTTCCAGGGGCCGCGGTACCACGGCAAGGACCATGGCAGCCGGTACGTCGCGACACACGGCGGGCTCGCCGACTTCGTGGTGGTGGCGGAGACCACCTCGTTCGCGCCCATCTGGGTCGAGCCCGGCAAGGCGTTCTTCCGGATCGTGGTGCGCGGCCGGGACCGCGGCATATACACGCCTTACCTGCGCCGCCCCTACCAGCCCGGGCAGCACCCCAACGCAATCATCCAGGCCGCCCCGCTGGTCCCGCTGATCGAGCAGTGGGCGTACGAGTACCAGGAGCGGACCCGGACCGTGCGGGACGCCGGGGAGGTGGTGCCGAAGGTGAACATCGGCGCGATCCGGGCGGGACATCCCAGCCAGCCCATCCTGACCCCGGCCTCCTGCACGCTCTACCTCGACGTACGGGTGCCGCCCGGCGACCACCCGCTGGGGATCCAGGAGGAACTGCGGGACCTGGTCCGCAGCGCCGGGATCGATGCGGAGGTGGAGTGCTACCTGTTCCGCCGTGGTTACCAGGCCATCGGGGCCGAGCCACTTGTCGAGGCCCTGCGCTCCGCGACCGGCGCGGAGGTCTCCCCGGCCCGGATCGCCGCGCCGGGGCACACCCCGGCGAGCATGTGGCGTGACCTGAACGTCTGGAACGAGATGGGTATGCCGGCGGTGACCTTCGGACCCGGGCAGGGAACCGGTTCGGGGAACGTGTCGATCGCGGAGGCCGATCTGGTGGCCTGCGCCCGCATCTACCTGCGCACCGCGCTGGAGATCTGTCGTACCCCGCGCCCGGCCGCCGCCCCGTCCTGATGGCGGCCGTCGACGACCGCCGGAGCCCGCTGCGATGACTCTCCCCACGCCCACCGTCCGTCCGGCTCCCTTGCGGCGCCCGTCGCGACGGGCGCCGGGACCGGTGGCCGGCCGTGACGCCCGGTCCAGATTCGCAAACGCGCAGGCCAGCAGGGCACCCGCTTGTTCCACTGGGCGGACTCGTGCGGCACGTGGCGAACGCCCGGTGCCGGCAAGGTCGGCGGCGATTCGCGTTCGGCGAGCCACCTTCGGACCCGGCGAGGTTCCTGGTGACGGTCCGGGGGGATCGCGGTCGGGCGTGCCCGTCGGAACCCGCCCGGCTGCTGTTCGGCGCTACGGCACACGGGGGGCGACGCGGCTGCGCGCGGTGCCGATCGGCGGGCGGCCGGGCTCCGGCAAGCGGGGGGCCGTCGCGGAGACGGTGCCGGATGGCGGCCGGGGCAACGGGGCGCATCCGCGTCAGCTCGCCTCCGCCCTGCTCCGGCGCGGAGTCCGGGAGGCGCTCGACCTGCTGGCACGCTCGGACTGGTTCGTGCGGGAAGTCCGGCCCGATTCCGCTGCCGGAGCCGTCGCGGGTGGTCAGCCGAACGATGCGCGCAGCGTCGCCGCGGTCCCGGCGGCGGCGTCCCGGACGAGCCCGCTGAGCTGCTCGATCGAGCTGCTGTGCAGGGGAGCCGTCACCGATAGCGCCGCGACGGCGACCTTCTCGGAGCTGAGCACGGGCGCAGCCACCGCGAGGTAGCCGACATGCATCTCCTCGACCTCGGTGGCGATCCCGGTCGCCCGGGCGCGCTCCAGGGCGCGGGTGATGTGTAGGGCCGAGGTGATGGTGCGCGAGGTCCGTCGCGGCAGGCCCGCGCGCAGTACCTCGGTGACGAGATCGGCCTGCGAGAAGGCCAGCAGCGCCTTGCCCACGGCCGTGCAGTGCAGCGGCATCCGACCCGCGATCTGGGTCAGCCGGGTCGGCTGCCGGTACGGTGAGAGCCGCTCCACGACCAGCGCGTCGAGTCCGTCGATGATGGCCAGGTGGACCACGGCCTTGGCCTTGTAGAGCAGTTCCTGCATGTACGGCCGGGCCGCGTCCCGCAGGATGCGCTGCCGCGGCACCCGCTGGCCGAGTTCGAACAGCCTCAGCCCCAACCGGTAATCGCCGCCGGCACGCTCCAGCACGCCCCAGGTCGTGGCGACCTGGCAGATGCGGTGGACGGTGGTCTTGGGCAGCGACGTCCGGCGGACCAACTCGGCGAGCGAGAGCTGGACGTCGTCGATGGTGAACGCGTCGAGGATGATTTCGATCTTGCCGACGACCGAGCGCATGTCGAGTCGGTCGGACTCCCCAGGAGTGGTCATTGCGCCCCGTCGAGAAATTTCGTCACAATTTCGACCACTTCTTCCGGCATCTGCTCCATCAGCGGCACCATCCCACCCTGGATGACCTCCAACCGCGCGTCAGCCAACTGCTGTACCAGCCGGGGCACCTCGTGGAACGAGATCGGGTCGGCCGTGGCGCCGATGCAGAGCACCGGTCCGGGATAGCTGGTTCGTCCCTCCATGCGGTAATTGGTGATCGCCCGGTGTCCCTCCTCAGCCTGCCCCTCCTGAAGAAGAACGTCGCGGACGTACCGATCGAGGAGGTCGGGGCGCGCGGGCGGATAGAAGCCGCTGCGCCGTACCCAGATCTCCATCAGGTGCCGTCCGTCGTCGGAGAGTTCGACCAGGCTCAGCGGGTGCATCTGTGGGCGGTGCTGCCGGAACTCCTCGTCCACGTACGGGGTGCCGGACAGGATCAGCCGTCGGAAACGGTCGGGCTGCTGGGCCGACGCCTCAACCGCCACGATGCCGCCGAGTTGGTGCCCGAGCACGTCGACCTGGTCCAGGCCGAGTTCGTCGAGCAGGGCGAGCACCGCGTCGGCGTACCGCTCGATGGAGTGGTCCTCGATCGATTCCGATGCGCCGAACCCGATGATGTCGAGCGCGATGACCCTGCGTTGATCCGCCATCAGCGGCATCAGCTCGCGGAACTCGTCCCACGAGCGCGGCGCCTGATGGAGCAGGACGAGTGGATCTCCGGTCCCCAGCTCCACGTAGTGGATCAATCCACTGCGCGTGCGGGCGTAGTGCGGGGAGAACATCGGCGCGATCATCGTGGATCTCATCCTCGCTGTCGGGGCCTCGCTGTCGGATGACGGCGGCAGTTCGGCAGGTGCCCTGCTCAGGCTAATCCTTCCAGGTCGGCTGGCCTGCCGGCACGGTCCACTGAACGGGATGCGGAGGTGGCCAGCGAGCCGTTGGACCAGCAACCTATGGGTCCCGGGGCCGTCCGTCATGGGAATCGGTCCCGCCGAGGGAGTTCCGCCGCCCGGTCGACCGGGCGAGGCGTCACCAGTTCCGCGCCCATCCGTCCGGCGCGGGATCCGGCCCGAGAGTCGAGAGGGGGTAAACCGGATGTCGGACCAGTCAGCACGGTCGGTCGTGGCAACGGGACAGACCGTTGCCGGCGACGTGCCGGACCTTGCCAGCTATCCGGCCGAACTGCGGCCGGCGATCGAGCGTGCCTGGGCGGCCATCGACAGCGACCGGCTGCGGGACCTCATCGTGCGGATGGTCTCCATCCCGAGCCCGACCGGAGACGAGCGGGAGCTGGCGCAGTTCCTGACCGGCTACCTGGCGAAGTCCGGGCTGGAGTCCTGGTATCAGAAGATCGACGACCGGCAGGGCAACGCGGTCGGCCGGTTGGCCGGCGACGGTACCGGCGCCGACCTGCTGCTCTACGCGCCGATCGACACTCTCACGGTGGGTACGGCCGAGGAGGACGTGCCACAGGTGGGGCCGGAGCTGCGGCCGGACATGCGCTCCGAGGGCTTCGTGGACGGCGACCGGGTGATCGGGCTGGGCGCGAGCAATCCGAAAGGCCACGCCGCCTGCGTGGTGGCCGCCGCCGAGGCGGTCGCCGCGGCCGGCGTACCGCTGCGCGGGTCGGTGCTGGTCGGGCTCGGTGCCGGAGGCATGCCGACGAACAGCCGCGAACTGGTCGCGCGGGCCAACACCGGACAGGGCAATGGCTGCTCCTTCATGCTGGAGCAGGGCGTGCAGGCGGATCACGCGATCCTCGCCAAGCCGGGCTGGTCGGTCTCCTGGGAGGAGGTCGGACTCTGCTGGTTCACGGTCCGGGTGTTCGGGACGTACAACTACGTCGGTAGCCGGCAGCGCCTGCCGTACCGCAACGCCATCGTGGATGCCGGGCGGCTCATCGCCGAGCTGGAGAAGTGGTTCCCGAAGTACACCGCCCGGAACACCTCGGGGCTGGTCGCCCCGCAGGGGCACGTCGCGTCGATCCGGGGCGGCTGGCAGCGGATGGCGGCGGTCTCGCCGGCGGTCTGCGAGTTCACCGTCGACCTGCGGATCAGCCCGCGCACCCGGCCGGTCGACGCCCGCCGGCAGTTCGCTGAGGCGATCGCCGACGCGCTTGCCCGGCTCGGTGACGTTGAGTGTTCCTGGGAGATGGTCCTGTCCATCCCGGGCAGCTCGACTGCGCCCGACGCGTGGATCGTCAAGTCCTGCATGCGGGCCTGGGAGGCGGTCACGCACCAGCCTCACGTGATCGAGGAAGTCTATCGGACGACCAGCGGCGCCACCGACGGCAACATCCTGCGTAACCGGGGCATCCCGACCGCGCGGATCGGCATGCCCCGGGTCTCCAACGCCGACGGCGCCGAGGTCGACTTCGCGATGGGCATGAACGCGGTCGCGCTGCCCAACATGATCCAGCTGACCCGGCTGCTGGTCGCCGCGGTGATCGACGCCTGCGCGCGACCCAGAAACGAGATCGAGCAGATCGGCACCGCGCCGACCGAGGGGAAGGGGACCCGATGACCCGTTGGTGGCACGAGGTGTTCGCCGGTGCGGAGGGTACGGCCTACCGCTCCTTCACGCATCGCCAGGACCGTGGGGTACGCCCGGCGCTCCTGGTGATCGACGTCGTCACCTCGTTCGTCGGCCCACCGGGAGGGGATCTCAAGTCCGCCATAGCGCAGTGGCCGACCGCGTGCGGCCCCGCCGCCCACGAGGCGCTGCCGGGGGTGGCGGCCGTGCTGGCGGCCGCTCGCGAAGGCGGCGTGCCCATCGTCCACCTGCGACCCAGCGGGCTGGCCGGCCGGTTTCTCGGACCCACCGTCAAGGGGGAACTCGCCGGTGAATACGTCAACGGTCGCCCCGGCGCGGTCGATTTCGCCCCGGCGGCGGCGCCGCGCGACGGCGAGCTGGTGATCGACAAGCCGCGGGCGAGCGCCTTCTTCAACACCCCGCTGGCGACCTACCTGCACTCACTCGGGGTCGACAGCGTCGTCGTCGCCGGCTGCACCACCTCCGGGTGTGTCCGTGCCAGCGTCGTGGATGCGTTCTCGCACGGGTTCGCGCCGTTCGTCGTCGAGCAGGCGGTCTTCGACCGGTCCCGGCTGTCGGCCGCGGTCAGCCTGTACGAGATGGACGCCAAGTACGCCGACGTCATCCAGTTGGACGACTCGGTGGCCTGGCTGTCGACGCGAGGGCTGGCGTGACCGCCGCAGGACCGCGTCCCAGCCCCTGTGACAACTACCGCGACCGGCGGCTCAACGCGGTCGCCGATTCCGGCCCGGTACATCCCTAGGTGGAGGTTCCCACGAGATGACCACTGAACAATCGTCGCCGAAGTCGACGCCGTCGTTCTGGCAGAACGACACCCCCGACGGCCAGGCGCCAATTCGGGAGGGCCAGGACTGGAAGTCCTGGCCACTTTACGACAGCGCGATCCTCGGCTTCCGAGATTACTGGTACCCGGTGCAGTGGGCCGAGCGAATCGGGCAGAAGCCGGTCCCGATCAAGCTGCTCGGCGAGGACATCGTGCTGGTCCGGGAGGGTGCTGAGATCTACGCCCTGCACGACCGCTGCCCGCACCGTGGCGTACCGCTCTCGCACGGGCGCCGGCAGTTCCCGGACACGGTGAGCTGCGCGTACCACGGTTGGACCTTCGACCTGAAGTCCGGCAACCTGTGCGCCGTCCTCACCGACGGGCCGGACTCGCCGATCTGCGGTCGGATGAAGGTGCGTACCTACCCGGTGCAGCAGCGGCTGGGCCTGGTCTGGGTCTACATGGGATCAGGCCCCGTGCCACCGGTCGAACGGGACATCCCCGACGAGTTGCTCGACAACGACTTCGTGATGGGCGGCCGCAGCGACATCCGCAACGGCAACTGGCGGTTCGCCGCGGAGAACGGCTTCGACGAGGGGCATGCCAAGTACCTGCACAACACCGCCCTGTGGCGGCTGTTCAAGGTGATGCCCGCGTGGAACAAGACCCACATCGTCCAGGAGGGTCCCTGGCTGATTCGGGTGCAGGACGAACTGCACTGGGAGGCCGAATACCCCGGGCTGGGCGTGTGGACCAACAAGCGCTGGTGGAAGCGCCGGCCGCTGCCCGACCGCCCCGGCAAGGGCAAGAGGATCAACCCGGTCATCGACGGACTGAACATCCCGGGCTTCGTCTCCATCCGGCTGCCCGGACTTCTCCGGGTCGCGTACCCGGAGTTCATCCACTACGAGTGGTACGTGCCGGTGGACGAGGACCATGTCCGCTACGTCCAGATGATGGTGCGGTTCGAGAGCGGCCTGGCCGCCGCGGCATTCAAGTTCAAATACCTGGCCGCGATCCGGTGGCTCTTCCACGGTCAGTTCACCGGTCAGGACGCCTGGATGGTGGACGTCACCGACGCCCCGCCGGAGCGGCTCTACCGGCCGGACGTGTCGATCACTGCCTGGCGGCGCCACGTCGAGAAGACCAAGCCGGTGGTTCAGCCGGCCCCCTTCCGTACTCCCAACGACAAGAGGTGAGCCCGAGATGACGAGTGGAAAGGCCGCGCTGGTGGCCGTCGTGGCGGCCGTGGCCGTCGCCGGCCTGCCCCCCGTACGCCGGGGACTGAGCCGGCTGTTGGTCCTGAGCACCGGCACGGTGGTCCGCACCCAGAAGCGGATCCGGTGACCACGCCCCGCATGTGGAGGTGACGTGATGAGTTCGATCGTTCTCGGGGTTGGCGCCTCGCACAGCACGTTGATGAACACCCACTGGGACGCGGTCGCCGACCTGGACGACGCGGTCCGGTTCCGGCAGGGCCTCGCGGATGCCCGCGCCGCGATCACCGCCGCCGAGGCCGACGCGATCGTGGTGATCGGCTCGAACCATTTCCGCGGCTTCTTCCTCGACCTGATGCCCACGATCACGATCGGTGTCGCCGAGTGCGTCGGAGCGGGTGAGTCGGGCACCCCGGGAGGACCGCTGCCGGTCGACGTGGACCTGGCTCGGCACGTCAGCACCTCGCTGCTGGACGACGAGTTCGACGCCGCGTTCTCGTTACGGCTGCAGGTCGACCACGGCATCACGCACAGCCTGCAGTACCTGGTGCCCGAGCTGGACGTACCGATCGTGCCGGTGGTGCTGAACATGTTCGCGCCACCGCTGCCGACCCTGCGGCGCTGCCAGTCGCTGGGGCGGGCGATCGCCCGCGCCATCAGCTCCGACGGCGCGGACAAGCGGGTGGTCGTGATCGCCTCGGGCGGACTGTCCCACCGACTGCCCTGGCCGAAGTGGTTCGAGACGTTCTCCGACGACGATCGCTTCCTGGTCGAGGCCTGGATCAACGGCCGGCAGTCCTGGAAGGAGTACGAGGTCCGCCGCCGGGAGATCATCCAGGCGGCCGAGCCGGACATCAACCCGGAATTCGACCGCTATTTCCTCGAACTGCTGTCCGTCGACAAGCTCGACGAGATCGTCGCCTACAGCAACGACCGGGTCGAAACCGAGGCGGGCAATGGCGGCCAGGAGATCCGTTCCTGGATCACGATGGCGGCGGCGGTGGGTCCGGCCCGGGGCCGCACGCTCGCGTACGCCCCGATTCCGCAGTGGCTCACCGGGATGGCGGTGGCGTTGGTCGAGCCGCATGCCGTCCCGGGCGCCTGAGATCACGAATCGACACAGCACTGGAGGCGAGAGCCGTGACCATCTGGACCGACCTCACCGGAGTCTCCTACTCCGTCGGGTTCGTCAACGCCGGGGGCATCCGCACCCGCACGCTCCGGGCAGGTGAGGGCGACGCCGTCGTCTTTCTGCACGGCACCAGCGGGCACCTCGAGGCATTCGTCCGCAACATCCCGTCGCACGCGCAGCACTTCAGCTGCCACGCCATCGACATGCTCGGGCACGGGTACACCGAAGGGCCGGACTACCCGTACCGGATTCCGCGCTACGTCGACCATCTGCTGGCGTACCTGGACGCGGTCGGCGTCGAACGGGCCCACCTGGTCGGTGAGTCGCTGGGCGGCTGGGTCGCCGGACGGCTGGCGGCGGACCACCCGGACCGGGTCAGCCGGCTCACCCTGATCGCCCCCGGCGGCACCGTCGCCAACCCGGCGGTGATGGACCGGATCAAGACGAGCACCCGCGCGGCGGTGGAGAGCGACGACATCGGCCTCACCCGCAAGCGCCTCGAACTGTTGATGTTCGATCCGGCCAACGTGAGCGACGAGTTGGTCGAGGTCCGGCACGCGATCTACCACCGTCCGGAGTTCAAGGCGGCGCTCGACAACCTGCTCTGCCTCCAAGAAATGGAGAACCGGCAGCCCGACCTGCTGACTGTGGAGCAGATGGGCCGGATCACCGCGCCAGCCCTGATCATCTGGGGGGCGCAGAACCCGTTCGGCGAGGTGCCGGAGGCCGAGCGGATGCACGCGTCGATCCCCGGTTCCCGGTTGGAGATCTTCTCCGAGTGCGGGCACTGGCCGCAGCACGAGCACGCCGACCGGTTCAACGAGCTGAACATCCCGTTCCTGACCGGGCGCGACTGAGCGGCGACGGCGGCCGTTGCGGCGGATCTTCAGCAAAGGTGGTGAACGAGATGGAGCTGCGGGTCAAACAGCTCACCTGGGAGTCCGACGGGGTCGTGTCGGTCAGCCTGGTGGACCCGGACGGACACGAACTGCCGTCGTGGGAGCCGGGCGCGCACCTCGACCTGTATGTCGGCGACCAGATCCGGCAGTACTCGCTCTGTGGCGATCCGGCCGATCGCAGCCGATACCGCATCGCGGTGTTGCGAGCAGCGGACAGCCGCGGCGGGTCGGCCTTCGTGCACGAGCGGCTCAGGCCCGGACAGCTGGTGCGGATCGGTGGCCCACGTAACCACTTCACGCTGGAGCCGTCCCCGAACTACCTGTTCATCGCCGGCGGGATCGGCATCACGCCGATCCTGACGATGGTCCGTCAAGTTGCCGCCGAAGGCCGCACGTGGCGGCTGGCGTACGGGGGGCGCAGCCGGGCGACGATGGCGTTCCTGAGCGACCTGGCCGGATATGGCGACCAGGTCAGCGTGGTGGCCGAGGACGAACAGGGCCGCCTGCTCGACCTCGACGCCCTGCTCGGTGAGCCCGAGGCGGACACCCTGGTCTACTGCTGCGGGCCGGAGCAGCTGCTGGCGGCGGTGGAGTCACGCTGTGCCGAGTGGCCGCCAGGCAGCCTGCGGTTGGAGCGCTTCGCGCCGAAGCCACAGGAGCAGCCCACCGGTCCGGGAATGGCGTTCGAGGTGGTGTGTCAACAGTCCGGCTGCACCGTCCAGGTTGATGCGGACACCTCGATCGTCGACGCGTTGGAGACCGTCGACATCTGGATCCCGAGCGCGTGCCGCGAGGGAATCTGCGGCACCTGCGAGACCCGTGTCATCGACGGCGTGCCGGATCACCACGACTCGCTGCTGTCGGAGGACGAGCGGGCCGCTGGGAAGGTCATGTTGCCGTGTGTCTCGCGAGCACTGTCGCCACGGCTGGTGCTCGATGTCTGACCAGATCGGGAGGGGCCTGATGGTGGACCGGACCAGCGATCCCGTCCAAGCGGCCGCGCGGATCCTCGTCGAGGCGGAGGAGCAGGGACGACCCTGCCCGCCGATCCGGGACCTGTTCGCCGCGGGCGACGTCGCCGCCGCGTACGGCGTCCAGCGGGCCATCGCGGAGCGGGGAATCTCCCGGGGCCGCCGACCGATCGGCCGCAAGATAGGGCTGACCTCGGCGGTCGTGCAGCGGCAACTCGGGGTGGACCAGCCGGACTTCGGCACCATCTTCGCGGACATGGTCTACCGCGAGGACCAGCTGGTGCCCCTCACCCGGCTGCTGCAACCGAAGGCGGAAGCTGAGATCGCGTTCATCCTCGACGTGGACCTTGCCACGGGCCCGGTCGGCACGGCGGACGTGGCCGCCGCGACCCGTGCGGTGATGGCGGCCATCGAGGTGGTCGACAGCCGGGTCGCCGGCTGGGACATCAGCATCGTGGACACCGTGGCCGACAACGCGTCCAGCGGGGTAGTGGTGCTCGGTTCCGCGCCGATCCCGCTGGACGGACTCGATCTCCGCACGGTCGAGATGACGATGACCTCCGGGGGCGAGGTGGTGTCGAGCGGGACCGGCGCGGCCTGCCTGGGCGACCCGCTCGACGCGGTGGCCTGGCTGGCCAACACCGCCATCGAGATGGGCGCCCCGCTACGGGCCGGCGACCTCGTGCTCAGCGGCGCGCTGGGCGCGATGGTGCCGGTTGAGCCTGGCGCGGTGTTCCACGCGGAGCTCTCGGGCCTCGGATCAGTGACCGCTTGCTTCGGCGATGGAGGCCGGTAATGAGCAGGACAAAGGTAGCCATCATCGGGTCGGGCAACATCGGCACCGACCTGATGATCAAGATACTTCGGGTGTCCCCGTCGCTGGAGGTCGCCGCGATGGTCGGCATCGACCCCAGGTCGGACGGGCTGGCCCGGGCCGACCGGCTGGGCGTGCCGACCACTGCCGAAGGCGTGGAGGGGCTGGTCCGGATGCCGAACTTCGACGATATCGAGTTGGTGCTGGACGCGACATCGGCTGGAGCGCACCACGCCAACGACGCGCTGCTGCGACCGTACGGCAAGCGCCTGATCGACCTGACCCCGGCCGCCATCGGCCCGTACGTGATCCCGCCGGTGAACCTCGACGCGCACCTGGGCGAACCGAACGTCAACATGGTGACGTGCGGCGGGCAGGCGACGATCCCGATCGTGGCGGCCGTCTCGGCAGTCACCCCGGTCTGGTACGCGGAGATCGCCGCTTCGATCGCCTCGCTCTCGGCCGGGCCGGGCACCCGGGCGAACATCGACGAGTTCACCGAGACGACCCGGCTGGCCATCGAGCAGGTGGGCGGCGCGGCCAGGGGTAAGGCGATCATCATCCTGAACCCCGCCGAACCGCCGATGATCATGCGCGACACCGTGTTGTGCCTGGTCGGCGCGGCTGACCAGCAGGCGATCGCGGACTCGGTGCAGGCGATGGTGGCTGACGTCCAGGCGTACGTTCCGGGCTACCGGCTCAAGCAGGAGGTCCAGTTCACCCCGGCCGGGGCCGACGTGCCGGTCGACACGCTGATCGACGCCCCGCCGGGCACGCCGCTCTGGCTGGTGAGCGTCTTCCTGGAGGTCGAGGGTGCGGCACACTACCTGCCGGCATATGCCGGCAATCTCGACATCATGACGTCGGCTGCGCTGCGGGTGGCGGAGCGGATGGCTCAGCGGCAAGTGGAGGTCGCGCAGTGAGCACGGTCTACGTACAGGACGTCACCCTGCGGGACGGAATGCACGCCATCCGCCACCAGTACACGCTCGACCAGGTGACCCGGATCGCGGCCGCCCTCGACGCGGCCGGCGTGGACGCCATCGAGGTGTCGCACGGCGACGGGCTGGGCGGCGGCAGCCTCAACTACGGCCCGGGCCGCCACACCGACTGGGAGTGGATCGAGGCCGCCCGCGGCGCGGTCAGCCGGGCCAGGTTGACCACCCTGCTGCTGCCCGGCATCGGCACCGTGCACGACCTGCGGCGCGCTCACGAGCTCGGGGTCACCTCGGTCCGGATCGCGACCCACTGCACCGAGGCGGACATCGCCGCCCAGCACATCGCGACGGCGCGCGAGCTGGGCATGGACGTCGCGGGCTTCCTGATGATGTCGCACATGAGCGGGCCGGCGGAGTTGGCCGCCCAGGCCAAGCTGATGGAGTCGTACGGCGCGCACTGCGTCTACGTGACCGACTCCGGCGGACGGTTGACAATGGACGGCGTCCGCGACCGGGTGCTCGCCTACCGACGGGTGCTGGACGAGGCCACCGAGATCGGCATCCACGCCCACCACAACCTCGGCCTCGGCGTGGCCAACTCGGTCGTCGCGGTTGAGAACGGCGTGTTCCGGGTGGACGCTTCGCTGGCCGGGCAGGGTGCCGGTGCCGGCAACTGTCCGATCGAAGCGTTCGTGGCCGTGGCCTCGCTGCAGGGGTGGCAGCACGGCTGCGACCTGTTCGCGCTGATGGACGCCGCCGACGACCTGGTGCGCCCACTACAGGACCGTCCGGTGCGGGTTGACCGGGAGACGCTGACGCTCGGGTACGCCGGGGTCTACTCGAGCTTCCTTCGGCATGCGGAGACGGCCGCACAGCGGTTCGGCGTGGACGCGCGGGACCTGCTGATCGAGGTGGGGGCCCGCCGGCTGGTCGGCGGCCAGGAGGACATGATCGTCGACATCGCGCTGGACCGGCTGCGGTCCCAGCGCTGAGGGGCGACCCGGGGCGCGCCACCCGGAGGTAAGACGGCACGCCGTCCACTTGACGCAGCCACCGCGCGCTAGGGTGTCGAGATCGCTGCAGTTCACGCCGGGCAGCCGGCCGGGCCGTGGCCGTGGCCACTGAACTGCGGGCGCTGCTGCTCGCCGTCTTCGGCGGCGCCGGGGTTTGGGCCCTGCGGGGCGGCCTGCCCGCAGCGTCGAACTGACGACAGCGTACGCAGCAGGTCGACGCATCGTCCGCTTCAGCGTTCGCAGCGCTCGTGCATACGCGCCCACATGACCCCCAAGAGGTACGCGGGATGGCGTGGCGCGATGAGCCGCGCGGCGTTGACCGGTCAATGCTGGTGAGGAACCCGCAGGCGCGACACGGAAGGCACTGACATGCCAGGATTGATGATCGACTACATCACCTCCCTGGACGGGTACGGTGCGGCCGAGGGCTGGCCGGGCTTGTGGGGCCTGGGCGGCCCGGAGTACTTCGCGTGGCTCGGCGAGGACGCCAAGAGTGAGTACACCCTGCTGATGGGGGCGAACACGTATCGCTTGTTCGCCGGCTTCGCCGAATCCGGCCAGGAGGGGATCGAGGAACTCGCGGGCATCCCGAAGGTCGTGTTCTCCCGCACCTTGACCACCCCGCTGAGCTGGGCCAATACGACGCTGGTCGATCAGGACGCGGTGGAGGTTGTCCGGTCGATGAAGCAGGACGGTCGGTCTCCGCTGCGTACCATCGGCAGCCCCAGCCTGTGTCGGTCGCTGCTGAAGGCAGGGCTGGTCGACCGGTACCGGGTGGTGGTGTTTCCCGTCGTCAACGGCGCGACCGGCAGCGACCGGATCTACGATGGTTGGCCGGATGTGGCGCTGCAGATGGTCGACTCGCGCACCTTCGACGGCAGGCTCCAGCTCTTGGAGTTCGTTCCCACCGTCCTGACCGGTCCTCCTGGGGCGTCGGCGACGGACTGACCACCGTACTGTCACGTGACACAGGAGAGCACCCATGTCCATCAGACTCGACAACGTCGGCATCGCCGTCCGTGACCTGGAAGCCGCCATCGCCTTCTTCACCGACCTCGGCCTGACGGTGGTCGGACGCGCCCGGATCAGCGGCGAGTGGGCCGAAACCGCCGTGGGTCTGGATGGCAACACCGCCGACATCGCCGTGCTCCAGACGCCCGACGGCAACGGTCGCATCGAGATGTTCCAGTACGTGCACCCGGACGCGATCGAGGCTGAGCCCGTCGAGCCGAACACCATCGGCATGCACCGCGTCTGCTTCGCCGTGGACAATATCGACGCCGCCCTCGAGGTCGCCGCCAGGCACGGCTGTCACCCGCTCCGTGGCGTCGCCACGTACGAGGATGTCTACAAGCTCACCTATCTCCGCGGTCCCAGCGGCATTCTCGTGATGTTCGCGGAGGAGTTGCAGAAGGCGGACTGACCGCGAACCTGGTTCGCACCCGTCTTCCGCCGGGCGGTGGCAGGGCGGAAGACGAAGCTGCCCGGCCGGCGAACAGGCTCGCCGGCCGGGCAGTGTTGCGGCTCTCGTCAGCTGGCGGCCAGGTCCTTCAGGCCCTCCAGCATCTCGGCGAGGTCGGCGGTCTCCGCCGCCGGGGGCGTCTCGATGTTCACCGGCTTGCCGTAGTCGGTGTAGTTGACCGTCATGTCGCCGATCTTGCCCATCTCCATCTGCACCCGGCGCGGCTGGTACTGCTCGTCGACCCAGAGATCGAGCTTGATCTCCTTGACGCCCTGCTTGGCGAAGCCCTTCTCGACGTCCGTCCGCATCTCGGCGTCGAGCTGGCCGAGGTAGGTCGCCACCGGCGCGGTGACGGTGTAGTGCACGGTGCGCGCCCCGTTGACCGTCTCCTCACCGACGACGGTGGTGCCCTCGGTGGCGAGCAGCGTCTTGACCTGCTTGGTCGGGTCGATGTCCTCGAGCTGCTTGCTGAAGTCCATCCCCGCCGCGGCGCCGGCAGCGGCCAGGTCCAGCTTCATCCAGCGCTTCCCGTCGAGCTCCGCGCGGTCCTTCTCGGGGATCTCGACGTAGACCACGTCACCGATCATGCGCACGGTGGTCGGGGTGCCGTCGGGGCCCTCCGTCGTCACCTCGGCCTTGACCGGGTCGCCCAGGTCCATGACGCCCTGCATCGAGACCTTCTCGCCGCCGGTCGTGCCCTCCATCTGCACGGTCACGGAGTCGCTCTTGCCGGTCGCGTCGATCGTCTTCTGCAGCGATCCCTTGAGATCGGTCGCGAGCAGCTCCAGCACGATCGGCTGCTTCGGAGCGTCGGACGAGCCAGACTCCGAGCCGCAGGCGGACATGGCGAGCGCCGCGAGCGCGGAGACCGCAACTACCGTGGTTTTCTTCCACAAGGACACGTGACAGCTTCTTTCCCCGAAGGATTCTGGGGCTCGATCTCACCCCAGCAGAACGACGACACGCTAACCCACCGCCGCCACAACGGATCGAGCTGGCTCCCGGTCGTGCCGAGGGCGGTGCGTCGACCCGTTCCTGTTTCCACGCACGAGCCGGCCCGCCGCCGGTGCAGCGGATGGCGCGGCACGGCTTGGATCACCGATGATGACAGCGGTAACTGTTTGACTACGAGAGCCGTCATTGGCGGTCGCGGCGCGGGTGCTAGCTCTACTCTGTCGTGCTCGGGCCGGCGATGACCCTGGCGGCACGGGGGAGCGGAGGTTGCGGTGACCGGCGTGGAGTTGATCGTGGCAGCGTTGGCGGGTGGCGCGGCGGCGGGTGTCACCGAGGTGACCGGCACCGCGATCCAGGATGGGTACGCGTCGTTGCGGGAGGCGTTGCGTCGGGCGTTGGCCAAACGCGGCGAGCGGGCGGTGCGAGCACTCGATGCCGAGAGCAGCGATCCCGGCGTCTGGCGGGTGCGACTCGGTCCGGATCTGATCGACAGCGGCGCCGACCGCGACGAGCGGATCCTGGCGGCGGCCCGCGAACTGCTGGCCCGGGTGGAGGCCGCCGGCGGGCCCTTCGACGGCCGTCGGGTGGACCTGTCGCAGGCCAAGGGAGTCCAGCTTGGCGACCACAACGTCCAGCACAACACCTTCAACTGACGGGTCGGCTGTCGATGGCCAACAAGGGCAAGCCCGACCCGGCCCGGCCGGCGCTCGACGCGCCGAACGCCCAGGGCCTGCAGGTCGGCGACAACAACATCCAGTACAACACCTTCCATCAGTACGGCTCGGTGGTGCGTTCGGCGTATCTGGAGCAGGTACGGCAGTTCGCCCCCGTCGAACTGAAGGACCGCGAGCCGGAACTGCGGCACCTGACGGAGTTCTGCACCGGCGCGAAGCAGCCCCCGTACCTGTGGTGGCAGGCTGACGCGGGCGTCGGCAAGACCGCCCTGATGTCGTGGTTCGTGCTGAACCCTCCGCCAGGTGTGCGGGTGGTGTCGTTCTTTGTCACGACCCGGCACGCCGGGCAGCGCGACCGTGCCGGGTTCGTCGACGTCGTCCTGGAACAGTTGGTTGAGCTGCTGGGCGAGTCGATGCCCGCGCACCTGACCGGGGCCACCCGCGAGGCACACCTGCTCGGCCTGCTGAACCGGGCGGCTCATGCGTGCCGGCGTCAGGGCCAGCGGTTGGTGCTGCTGGTGGACGGGTTGGACCAGGACTCCGGCGTTCGCGAGGGGGCGCAGTCGTACAGCATCGCCGCGCTGCTGCCTGCGCGGCCCGAGGCGGGGATGCGGATCGTCGTGGCCGGACGCCGGGTCGAACTGCCCGCCGATGTACCCACCGGGCATCCCCTGCGCGACCGCGGTGTCGTCCGGGTCCTTGATCCGCCCGCGTTCATGGTGAAGCAGGCTGAACTGGACGCCCTCATCGCCACCAAGGTAGAGGAACGCCGGCAGCGCTCGCAGGAGCAGCGTCACCGCGCCGAGCGGGAACTGTTGGAGCAGGCGCAGCGCGACCTGGCACAGCTCAAGCAGGACTGGGCCGCTGCCGAGGCCGAACGGCTCGGCCCGCTCGCCCGGGTACGCGCGGCGGCGCTCGCCGTGACGATCACCGGTGGTTGGACGCTGGCCGTCGTCGTGGTGGCATGGCTCATCTGGGGCCTCTACGACGCCGACCTCGCGGTGGTTTTGACGCGGCAGGCGTCGGCGGCCGGCGCGGTGGTCGCCGCCGGCCTGGCCTACAACGCCGCGCGCCTGGGTGCCGCGTACCGTCCCGCGCTGGACGCACGGAACTCCTGGGTGCCCCGCCGGCGCGCCGCCCTCACCGCCGGGGCGATCGCCGGCGGCACCCTGCTCGCCTCGAGTCTGATCGCCCTCGACTACCTGGTCTCCCGGGATGAGCGTCTGGTGCGCCCCGACCACGGGAGCCTGCCGTCCTTCGGCGAGCTGGTGACGATCGCGTTCCTCGTGATGGCGACGGTGGGGTACGTTCTCGCCGGCCTGATCGGGGGCGTCGACCTGCAGAGTCCCTGGCGGGAGCGGCAGCGGGCCCGGGAGGCGGCGTACCGCGCCGCCCTCGGCGAAGCCACACGTGCCACCGCCCCGGAGGGCTGGCACGCCACGGCCCGGAACGCCAAGTCTGCCGACGCGGCGGTGCGAGCCAGGGCGTATCAGGAGGCGACCAAGCTGCTGATACGCGACTACTCCCGCCTCGTCGAGCGGGACGGACGCCGCCGCCGCTGAGACCCTGCCGACCCACCCGGTTTGCGGGGCGGCGGGTCGTCAACGGACCCCCGGACGACGCGGATCAATTTCCGGCCGGGCTGCATGGTGAGCAGCCCTGGCTTGACCGCGCACCTCGCCAGCTACCGACCGAGGGTGCGGCAGATCAGGGATCTCGGACCCGGCACCCGCACGGGCGTAAGAGGATGTTGCCTGATGAAACCCGCTGTTCCTCACGAGGTGAGACGTGCGTAGCCGGAATCCGGATGTGCCGCCGGAGATGGTGCGGCGAGAGAGCCGGGAGGCTTACGCGCGGCTGCGCACCTACTTCATCCTCGCGGTCCAGGCGGGTGTGGCGGCCGGCCTGTCCTGGTTCATCACGGAAGACGTCCTGCACAACCCGCAGCCGTTGTTCGCACCCGCGGCCGCGATCGGCACGATCGCGGCCGCCCTCGGCAATCGGATCAGGCGAGCGGCGGAACTCATCGCCGGTGTGATCGTTGGAGTGTTGGCCGGACAGTTGATCATCGAGGTCATCGGGACGGGGCCGATTCAGACCGGCCTGATCGTGACCTTCGCGATCTCCTCGACCGCCGTCATTCGCGGGGGCAGCGCGGTCATGGTGCACGCAGGAAGTACCGCCCTGCTGCTGGGAACGCTGACTGCGGAACACTCCCAACTGGCCGTGGCGCGCACCGTCAACGGAATGATCGGAGGGGCGACCGCCATCGCCGTGGCGCTGCTGATCCTGCCTGCCAACCCCGTACGCGTCGTACACCGCTCTGCCGGCCCGACGCTGGATATCTTCGCCCGTAATCTCACCGCTATCGCTCAGGCCCTGGAGCAGCGCGACGTCCAACAGACCGAGGATGCCTTGCAGCGCCTCGTTGCGGCGGAGAAGGAGAGGAACAGGTCGGTCGAGATGGTCGCTGCGGCGGCGGAGATCGCGATTCTCTCACCCTGGCGGTGGCGGCGATTGGGCATCCTGCGCCGGTACCAGCACGCCTCCGAACACCTCCAACTCGCTTACTCCAACAGCCGGGAGATGGCGCATTGGATCGTATCGACCGTACGGCAGCGTGAACCGATACCGGCCGGCATTCCCGAGTCGATCGAGCACCTCGGCCAGGCAGTGAGGCTGCTGCATCGCGATTTCCTCGCCCACCGCGAACCGCACCGTGCGCGCGCCCGGGCGCAACAGGCCATCAAGGACGTCGAGCGGGCCTGCGCCGAAGATATCGAGTTCTGTGGAAAGGTCCTCGTCTCGCGGCTGCGTCTTGCCATCAGCGAGGTGCTTCAAGCATCCGGGGTGCCGAAGGTGGAGGCGAACCATCAGGCGGGGTTGGCGGCCGAGGCGAGCTGATCGCTGACGGCATCCGAACAGGACAGCGAGGAGCATCACCGGGGCGAACGAATCGACCGGGCCGGGTTGGGCGCCGATGAGCTCAGCCGGTCACCAGCCCACTCGAACACCGCCACCACCGGCTGGGTGAGGGTCAAACGGTGCCGCGTACGGTCACCGGACCTGGATCACCCCGCGGGCGCCGCGTTCGGCGTCGACCATGGCGTGGGTGACGAACGGGTAGCTGCCCGGCTCGGGCAGCACGGTCTCGACGAAGCCGCCGGCGGCGGGCGCGAGGTCGAGAACCTGCGCCGCCCCGGGGTCGCTGGGCTGCAGCCGCCAGCTGCCCTCGGCGTAGACGGAGTCGAACTGGGCGCCGACGACATGGAAGGCAGTAGAGCGGTTGGGGCCGGCGTTGAGCAGCCAGATGCGGACCCGTTCGCCGGTGCCCGCGGTCAACGGTCGGTGCGCGTACTGGGCGACGTAGCCGTTGAAGACCACCGCGTCGGGTCGTTCGGCCTGCATCTTGGCCAGGTCGCCGGGTTGGCTGTCGGCCCCGAGGTAGAGCTCGGACTGCACCAGGACGTATTCGTGGGCGACGGCGGGCAGGTCGGGCGGGTCGATGATGAGGGCTCCGTACATGCCGTTGCCGATGTGGTGCAGCATCGGCATGGTCGAGCAGTGGTACATCCAGATGCCGGCCTTGGTGGCCGTGAACCGGTAGGTGAGGCGCTCGCCGGGGTCGATGGGGCGCATGGGCCGGTCGGGGGCGAGAGCACCGGCATGGAAGTCGATGCCGTGGTCCATCGTGCCGTCGTTGATCAGGGTGACCTCGAAGGTGTCGCCGATCCGGCCGCGCAGGACGGGCCCGGGTGCGGTGCCGTTGAAGGTCCAGAGCCGCTGCCGTACACCGGGTGCCACCTCCCGCACGACCTCCTGGACGCGCAGCTCGACGCGGTGGACCCGGCCGGTCGGGGTGGGCGGGGCGGTGGCGTCGCGGGCGGTGAAGCCGGCCGGAGGTTCGGCCATGGCGTCGATGCGCGGCGCGGCTGCCGGATCCGTGGACGGTGCGGCGTGGTGGGCGTGGCTGTCGGTCCCGGCCGGGGTCGCCGTGGTGGTGATGGTCAGCGTCATGCCGGCCTGGCGGTGCCCGGGCAGTGAGCACCAGCCCTCGACGGTGGCGCCGATGATGCCGACGTCCAGGCGGGTGGTGCCGTCGCGGGCGAGGGTGGGGGTCTTGGCTCCGGTGGCCAGGACGAGGTCGTGGCGGCGGTGGTCGCGGTTGGTCAGCTCGATGACGAGCCGGTCACCGGCGGGCACGGCGATGCGGTCCGGGTGGAAACGCATGCCGTCGGCGGTGACCGCGACGGTGGTGGTGTTCCCGGTCGGCGGCACGCCGGTCGCGGCGGCGGAGGTGGTGGTCGGTGCGGTCACGCGTTGGCCGGCCACGCCGATCAGCACGGCCAGCAGGACCAGGGCGAGGCCGACCGCGACGCCGCCGAGCGGGCGGGGCGGTCGGGCCGGGGGTGTGGCGACAGGTGACGTCACGGTTGTCTCCGGGCGGCGAGCAGGACATGCAGGGCGGGGATGAGGAACTGCAGCAGGGCGGCGAGGACGAGCAGCGAGGTGGTGATCCGCACGTACGGCGGTGCGGGCAGGATGAAGACGGCCAGGGCCGCGTTGGCCATGGTGACGCGCTGCGGCCAGTTGCGGTCCAGCCGTTCGGTGCGCTCGCGGACCAGGGCCGGGCCGCCGCCGAGAGCCATGGGCAGCAGGTACGCCAGGGCGCCGAGCAGGATCTGGCCGACGAAGCCGACGAGGAGCGGAATGAGCACGGTGCCGAAGCGGTCGGCTGCCGTGGCCGGGTCGGGCGCGGACAACAGCGTCCAGGCGTCGACGCTGAGCGCTACCAGCAGCCATCCTGCGGCGGCCGTGATGGACCAGGTCGGGAACGAGGCCGGGGTCTTGCGGCGGGCGGCCTGTCCGGCCGGTAGGGCGGTGAGTAGAGCGGCCGTGGCGATCAGCGCCAGCCCGCCGGTGGCCAGCGGCGGCCACCACGCCAGGAGGCCGATACCGAGCGCGGCGAGCCCGGCGACCGCGATCGGCAGGGCTCGACGGGCGGCGGTGGCGGCGCCGTCGGCCATCCGGGTACGCAGCACGGTGGGCCACAGGGTGAGCAGGGTGCCCAGCACGGTCAGCGTTACCCAGCCCAACAGGTTGACGTGGGCATGGAACAGCAGCAGCCGTGGCCGGTTGTCGCCGTCGGCGACGAGCATCCAGGCGCCGACCGGAATCCCGATCAGCAGGGCGCCGGCGGCGGCCAGGTAGTAGTGCACGGTGACGGTGAACCGGGCGGGCAGGGCGGCGCGCAGCCGCGCGAGCAACCACGCCAGGTGTGCCGTGACGGCGCCGAACACCAGGCCGGCGCCGATGACGCCGACCCATGGTTGGTGGACGACGTCGGTGGTGAGCACGCCGACGACGCCGAGGTTGAGCACGGTGAGCCGGGCGCTCTCGCCGCGCCGGTTGGCCGGCGTCGGGCTGCGCAGTACGGCGTTGGTGAAGTGGGCGCTCCAGATGACGATCGCGTTGGTGACGGCGCCGAGCAGCAGCAGGTGGATGGCGAGCCACCGCCAGGACGGCAGGAACGGGTGGGTGAGCGCGACGGCGACGAGCGCGGTCAGGTACGCCACGGGCAGGATTCCGGCGCGGCGGTGCCAGTTCGCCCGGCCGGTGGGACCGCCGTCGTTGGTGGACACCTCGCTCCTCGCCGCGGTGGCCATCACGACACACCCGCAGCGAGGCGCTGCCTGCTCGAGGACGGCGACGGCGTGGTCCGCGCCGACCGCCGATGCCGCAGCGACAGGGCGACGGCGCAGGCGACGAAGCCGAGCACCGCGGCCACGTTCGCGACTCCCGCCCAGCGCCACACCTGCTCCAGGCCGGCGACGTCGCCGAGGCCGACGCGGACCAGCAGCGAGATGTGGAGCACGACGAGGGGCACGTAGAGCACCCGGTGGTAGGGGAGGGGCCGGCGCAGCACCGCGGGCAGGATCACCGGCGCGTGCACGAAGATCATGGACATGACGAAGCCGAGGAAGACCGCGTGCATGGTGGCGTCGTACCGGGGGCCCTCCGAAGCCGGTCCGGCGCCGGCCCACAGCACACCGGCCAGCGCCAGCCACCCGTAGCCGGCCAGCAGGCCCACCGCGACGTAGCGGGGGAGCGCCCGCGCCCGGACGGTGTGTCGGGCGACGTCGACGATCGCGAGCCACGCCGTGACCGCGAGCAGACCCGCGCCGAGCAGGTGCGCACCCACCGCCGGCCACAGCGTGGCCGCCGTGGCTCCGGCCAGCAGGGCGGCCAGCGCGACGAGGAACCAACGCTCGGCGTACGGGTCGCGCAGCGCGACGTGCGCCAACTCGAGGCGTTCGCCGGCGATGGTCGCGATGACGAACGCCGCCAGCCACGGCACGGTCTCGACGACCGGGTAGCCGGCCAGCCACAGCAGCGTGGCCGCGTACCAGGCGAACGCGCCGGTGGCCTGGGCGAGCAGCGCAGCGCCGGGCTGGCGGCGCCACAGCGCCCGGTAGACCCCGAGCAGGATCACCGACGCCGCCATGAGCAGCCCTTTCCCGGCCAGGCTCGGCCCGCTGGTCAACAGCACGAGCCCGCCCAGCCCGGAACAGGCCGGGGCGAGCAGCGCCCACCGGGTGCCGAGCGCGACAGCCCGCTCCAGCGCGATCAACGTGCCGACGAAGCCGAGGACCATCAGCGGCCCGTGCACCTGCTCCACCGCCACCGGCGGTGCGGCGACGGGCGTGCCGAGCAGCAGCAGGCCCGCGTACAGGCCGGCCAGCAGCGCGACGCCGGCGGCCGCGAGGACGGGCAGCCGCCACCGCACGGGCACCCCGGTCGAGTGGCTCATGACTGCTCCCCGGCCGCTCGCGCCGTCGGGAACGGCAGACGTACGACGCAGGCGCTCGGCGCGCCGAAGGGCTCCAGCGCCACCCACCCGTCGGGCGCACCGTCGCGCTGCAGGACCCCTTGGACGACGCCGAGGTGCAGCCCGCACATCGCGTCGGGGTTCTGACCGACCAGTTCCAGGAACGGGCAGGTCAGCAGGTGCACCTCCGCGGCGCCGCCGTCCCCGGTCGGCTGTCGCCGTGGGCTGAAGCCCAACCCGTCCAGCACTGCGGTGACCGCGTCGACCGGATCGTCGCTGGGCGGGGCGGCGTCGGCCAGTTGCCGGCCCCATCCCTGGCCGACCTGGGCGGCGGCGGCCCGGACGTCGCCGCCGGCGTGGGAGAGGTGGTGGAGCAGCGCCGCCGCCAGAGCCCGGTAGGGCGCCGGGGCCGGATCGGCGGCCGACGCCCGGTACCGCCACGGCGGACGGCCCGGCCCTCCGCCGCTGGCGCGCGCCTTGACCAGCAGCCCGGCCTCGGTGAGCCGGTCCAGGTGCGCGCGTGTGGTGGACAGGTGCTGCCCGGTACGCGCGGCGACCTCGGCCGCGGTCACGCCGCCGTCGGCGGTTCGAACCAGGCGCAGGATCGCCACTCGACTGGCCGAACCCAACGCCCGGTGCTGCGGAGTGTCGATCGTCTCCCCGCTCGGGCCTTTCCGCGGAGTTTCCACGTCGAATAACGTTACAACGTCAAACGACGTAGAAACCCTGGGAGGGTCTCATGTCACAGTCGGACCTCGTCGCCGACGAACAGGCCGCACGCTCGGTGGTGCGCCACCACAGCGAACTGGCCGCCGCGCTGACCGGGCACGTCGCGCGCCTGGTCGACGCCGTCGACACCGGCGTCCAGCCGCCGGTGTGGGTGTGCCGCGACGAGCTGGTGACCTGGCTGCGCGGCGAGTTGCTGCCGCACGCGTACGCCGAGGAGGCGGCCCTGTATCCGGCCGCCGCCGGCCTGCTGGAGGGCAAGCTGCTGGTGGAGGGGATGCTCGGCGAGCACCGTGTCATCGCGGCGTTGGTCGACGAACTGGCCGAGACCAGCTCCCCGACGGTGGCGGCGGCCACCGCCCGCGCGCTGCAGGCGGTCTTCGCCACCCACCTGGCCAAGGAGAACGACCTCGTCGTGCCCCTGCTGGTCGCCGCCGACACGGTGTCACTGGCCGGGCTGCTCGACGGCATGCACGACATCATCGGGGCCGAGACCGGCTCGCCGGCGGGCGGTTGCGGCGGCGGTGGCGAATGTGGCTGCGGCGGGGACGCCGCGAGCGTGGCGGCCGACGCTCCGCTGCTGGCCATCGACCCCCGGCTCGACGTGCGGGACGTACCCCACCGGGAGCGGCACGCCCGCGTCCTGGCCGCGATCGACGCCCTGCCCGCCGACGGGGCCATGGTTCTGGTCGCCCCGCACGCGCCCCGGCCGTTGCTGGCCGAGATCGACGCCCGCTACGCCGGGCAGGTAACCGCCGAGTGGCTGCAGAACGGCCCGGACGTCTGGCAGATCCGCCTGCACCGGGCGCCCGTCGCGGCCTGACCCTCGATCGCCGGGGTGGTGACTGCGCCGCCCCGGCGATGGTCGGGTTGCTCTGCCGGTCGTGGCCGGGCGGCCCGTCGCAGGCCCAACGGCCCTACTGAGCCGGGGTTTTCCGGGGCAAGCTGGATGTATCACCACGACAGCGTCGGGAGATCGGTCATGTGCAACTACTGCGGCTGCCGGGAGTTCCCGTTGATCGGTCAGCTGACCACCGAACACGAGGCGATCGCCAACGCCGCCGGGCGGCTGCGCACGGCGATCACCTCCGGCGTCGGTGACCCCGTCGTCCGGCTCGACGAGCTGCTCGCGCTGTTGACGCCGCACACCGACGTCGAGGAGCGCGGTCTGTTCGTCGAGCTGCGCGCCGAGGGCAGCCTCACCGAAGCGGTGGACCGGCTCTGTGACGAGCACGACGACATCCACGGTGTCCTCGGCGCCGTCGATCGCGCGGCACCGGACTGGCCGGCGGTGCTGGCCGCCCTGGACCGGCTGCACCGGCACATCGACAACGAGGAGCACGGGCTGTTCCCGGCCGCGGTCATCGCCCTGCCGATTCCGGCCTGGGACCGGCTGACCCCGCAGCAACCCACCGCGGCGGCCTAGACAGCGACGAGGAGGGCGACAGGTGAGCAAGCGGGTTGGTCAGAAGCAGGCCGCGCGGGTGATCCGCGAACAGTTGGCACGTGAACGCCGTCGGCGTCGTACCGCGTGGATCTCAGCCGCGGCTGCCGGGACGTTGGTCGCCGCCGGGCTCGTCGGATTCGCCGTCTCCTCCGCCCAGCGGCCTGATGGCAGCCGCGCGGTGCCCGCGATGGCCACCGCCGATCGCACCGGCCTCACCGTCGGCTCCGGCCCCGTGACGGTCGAGCTCTACCTCGATTACCTGTGCCCGGCCTGCCGGGCGTTCGAAGAAGACGCCGGCACCACGCTCGAGCAGTTGGTGGCGGACAACCGGATCACCCTTGTCTACCATCCGGTGGCGATCCTCGACCGGTACTCCAGCAACGCGTACTCCTCCCGGTCCGCCGCTGGCGCCGGTTGCGCCGCCGACGCCGGCAAGATCACCGAGTACACCCAAGCGCTGTACGCCGCGCAGCCCGCCGAAGGCGGTCCCGGACACACCGACGAACGACTCGTGGACCTCGCTGTCGCGGCGGGGCTGCCGCGGGAGGAGTTCGCGCAGTGCCTGGGTGAGGACCGCTACGCCGGCTGGGTCACGCAGGTCACCGACGCGATGAGCAAACGCGGCGTCAACGGCACGCCCACCGTCTTCGTCAACGGCCGCCAACTGCAGCGCCCCACCGCGCAGACCCTGACCGCCGCCGTCGACCGGCCCTGACCGGTCCCCTTACGCACGGTGGCCGCCGGACAGTCACCCACCGCACTTCACCTTCCCCGATGGCGACGGGAGCCGAGCCTGGCGAGTAACGCCGGGCCCGGCGGTGAGCGGCGCCAATGCCAGTGTGCCGAACCGACAGCGTTCCGCCGGTTCCGCATGGGCGCGTACCGTCGAGACCGGTCGGCTCGCGGTGACCTGGCAGCTGTGCTTCCTGTACGCGGTCGGCTTCGGCGGCTTCGTCGCCTTCAGCGTCTACCTGCCCGCCTACCTGAGCACCGTCTACGGACTGACCACCAACGACGCCGCGCTGCGCACCGCCGGGTTCGTCGTCCTCGCTGTGGTCGCCCGACCCGTCGGCGGCTGGTTGTCCGACCGTCTCCACCCGGTACCCGTGCTCGTCTGGTGCTTCGCGGGCACCGCCGTGTTCGCCGTCGCCCAGGCGTTCCAACCGCCCCTCATGCCGGTCGCCACGGTCGCGTTCCTCGGCATGGCCGCGCTGCTCGGCGCCGCCAGTGGCGGCGTGTTCGCCCTGGTGGGCAAGGTCGCTCCCGCCGACAAGGTCGGTACCGTCACCGGCGTCGTCGGTGCCGCCGGGGGCCTCGGCGGCTTCGTGCCTCCGCTGATCATGGGCTGGGTGTACGGCCTCGAAGGCTCCTACGCCATCGGCCTGATGCTGCTGTCCGACGTCGCGCTCGCGGCGGCTGTCTACACCGCCATCAGGATGAGCGGCCTCACCCGCCGCCCCGACGCCGCCACGTCACCGTCCCACTGAGGCGATACCGCTCCCGGTCGCAACTGGCCCGCCGACAGCCCGCAGGTCTGGGCCGTCGCCTTCGCATGCCACCAACGGTGGCAGGCAGCGGAGCCGACGCCGGCCCGCCCCATCGATGTGACTTCACCCGTTCGGGTCCAACGACCCTGCACCGGGCGGTTAAGCGGAAGCACACTCGGGCGAGGCCCGGCCCATCGTCGTCGATGTATCGGGAGGCGCCATGGCCGCCGTTCAGACCGCCGACCCGGACCCTGCGGGACCGATCGGCCGGGGCAACCGCGCCTTGGCGCAGGCGGCCTTGGTGGCCACGAGGGCGCCGTCGGTGTTCAACTCCCAGCCGTGGCGGTGGCGGATCAGCCGCGGCGTAGCCCAACTGTGGGCGGACCGCAGCCGGCAGATCCGGCCCATCGACCCGGACGGGCGGCTGCTGGTACTCAGTTGCGGTGCGGCGCTGCACCACCTGCGCCTGAGCCTCGCGGTGGCCGGCTGGACGGCGTCGGTGCGGTACCTGCCGGACGCGGCCGAACCGGACCTGCTGGCCGGTGCGACCCTCGCGGCGCCGGGGGCGCCGACTCCGCAGACACTTCGGTTGTACCGGGCCATCGCGGCGCGCCGCACCGACCGGCGGCCGTTCGCCGATCATCCGGTCGCCGCCGACGTCCTGGACGAGCTGCGCCGCGTCGTCGAGGCGGCCGGAGCGAGCCTGGTGATCCCGGCGGAGAACGATCTTCTCGCGTTGACCGTCGCGGCCGGGCACGCCGCCGCGACCGAGCTGGCGGATCCGTCCTACCGCAGCGCCCTGGCCAGCTGGGTGGACCGTCCGGCGAGCAGCGGCGACGGCGTGCCCGCCGCCACCGCGGCGCCACCGGCGCTCCGGCCGGTGCCGTTGCGGGACTTCCTCGCACACGCGAAGACGTCGGTCACCGCCGACCCGCCCCCCGTCGGCGATCGGCACGCCAGCTACGCGGTGGTGGCGACCGCCGGCGACCGACCCGCTGACTGGCTCACCGCCGGGGAAGCGCTGTCCGCGCTGCTCCTGACGGCGACCGCTCACGGCCTGTCCACGTCACCGATGACCGACCTCGTCGAGGTCCCGGCGTCCCGGTCGCTGCTGCGCGAGCTGCTCACCGACGGCCACCCGGCACTCGTCGTGCGGATCGGCGTCCCCGCGGCCGAGCCACCGGCCACGGCCCTCGCATCACGCCGTCCCGGCCCGGACGTGGTGCGGGTAGCCGACCATCCGGGCCACGACGACAGCTGATCGGGCCAGTCGGACCGGCACCGTGCGGCTACCGGTGCGTCGACCTCGCCAGCCACCGGCGCCGTCGCCCGTACGCTTCGGGCAGGCCCACCGCAGACCAGGCTGGAGGACATGTGGCTGACTACCTGCCCACCATCTACCGGCAGTTTCTCGAACGCTTCCCCGAGGTCGCCGACGCGCAGGGCGCCCTCGCCCGCACGGTGCGCGACCGCAACCCGTTCGACGACCGCACCGACCGGCTCATCACGCTCGCCCTCGCCATCGGTGCGCAGGCGGAGGGCGCCGTGCGTTCCAACGTCCGCAAGGCGTTGGCGCACGGCGCCACCCTCGACCAGGTCCGTGGGGTCGCGCTGAACGCCATCACGACCTGCGGATTCCCGACGGCCATCGCCGCCCTGTCCTGGATCGAGGACGTCGCCGCGGCACAGCCCGGTCAGGACCCCGCGTCCACCTGACGACGCAGCGGTGCCTGCCGCACGGCGGCGGGCGGGGGAGGGGCGGTGGGCGCCGCGCCCCGGCGCCGGCGGTAGACGACGTAGGGACGCCACAGGTACGCGATCGGAGCCGACCAGACGTGGACGAGGCGGGTGAAGGGCCACAACGCGAGCAGGAGGAACCCGCCGAGTGCGTGCAGCTGGTAGACCAGCGGCGCACCGGCCATCAGCTCAGCGTCCGGCTGCAGATAGAAGACCCCGCGGAACCACACCGCGATGGTCTCCCGGTAGTCGTACCCGCCGCCGAGCAGGTTGGTCGCCACGGTGGCGGTCATCCCGAGGGTGACCATGGCGGCCAGCGCCGCGTAGAGGACTCTGTCCATGGTGCTGGTGGCGCGACGGACCCGGCGGTTGACGACGCGGCGAGCGATCAGCAGGGCGAGCCCGGCGACGAGCATCGTGCCGGTCACCGTGCCGCCCCAGACGGCGACGGCGTGGTAGGTGTGCTCGGAGATCCCGACCGCCTCGGTGACGGCGGCGGGCACGAGCAGGCCCATCGCGTGTCCGCCGAGGACGCCGAGCATCCCGAGGTGGAACAGTGGCGAGCCGAGGCGCAGGAGGCGGTTCTCCAGCAGCTGACTCGTGTGGGTGGTCCAGCCGAACTGGTCGTGCCGCCACCGCCACACGTGACCGGCGACGAACACCGCCAGGCACAGGTAGGGCAGGACGATCCAGAGGAAGGTGGTCATCGCGGAGCCTCCGGCGTGCGGCAGGTGGGGTAGGGGGCGAGAGCGGCGCCGTCGGGCGCCGGCGGGCCGGCACCGTACGGCTCCATCCCGACTGCCTCCACCGGCGGGCCGTCGACGGCCAACGCGGCGATGGCTTCGCGGTCGGCGTCGGTGAGTTCGGGCAGGACGTAGGTGACCGCGTCGAGGATCAGCCGGTACGGGGTGTCGAGGTCGGTCAGCGCGGCGCGGAGCAGCTCGATGCCGCGGCGGTGTTGGCGCAGCGGGGCCTCCCCGTCGCCGGGGCCGACGGCGGCGGCGAACTCGAGGACGACCGGCAGCAGGTCGGGCAGCTCGCCGTCGGCCAGGCGGAGCCCGTGCGCCCGGTAGCGCTGCTTGAGGATCAGCAGGGCCATGCCGCGCTTGCGGGTGTCGCCGTGCAGGTAGTAGGTGAGGTAGAGGCCGGAGCGGCGACGCAGGTCGAACGTCTGCACGTAGTGCTGCTGCACCTCGACCGGTTCGGTCGTACGCAGCCAGGTGAGGAACTCGTCGAGCAGCGCGCGGAGGTGCGGGTGCTCGATCCGCGCGGCGGCCGCCGCGAGGGTGTCGCCGGCCCGCAGCAGGTCGCTGTCCGGATAGGTCAGCAGCAGCGCGGCGAGCTGGAACAGCTTCGCGCGTTCGGCGGCGGGCACCGGACGACTCTCGACGAGGGCGGCGGCGGTCATGACGTACCTCGCAGTGGGTTGATCGACAGGCCGATGCGGCCGTCACGGCGACGGGACAGCAGGCCGGGCCGGCCGGGGCGTACACCGGCGTCGCCGTCGACGAGGTGGAACTGTTCGACGACGGCGGCCTTCTCCCCGCCCATGCCGGGGCCGCCCGCGCAGTCGAGCGAGCAGTCGCCGTGCGCGGCGGCCTGCGCCTCGAGCGCGGCGGCGTCCGTGCTGTAGGCCTTGGGGATGACGTACCGCTCGTCGTACTTGGCGATCGCCAGCAGCCGGTACATGGCCTCGACCTGGTCGGCGGTCATCCCGATGCTGTCGAGCAGCTCCTGGGCGACGGTGCCGTCCAGGGTGCGGGCCCGCATGTAGGAGCGCATGGCGGCGAGCTTCATCAGTACCCCGGCGACGGCGTCGGCGTCGCCGGCCGTGAACAGCTCGGCCAGGTACTCGACCGGGATGCGCAGGTCGCGGATGGTGTGGAAGACGTCGTCGGCGTCGGTGTCGTCGCGACCGGCGGCGCCGACCGCGTCGAGGACGGGGGAGAGCGGCGGCACGTACCACACCATGGGCAGGGTGCGGTACTCCGGGTGCAGCGGCAGGGCGATGCGGTACTCGCTGATGAGCCGCCACACCGGTGAGCGTCGTGCCGCGTCAACCCATTCCTCGGGCATGCCGGCGTCGCGGGCGGCCTGCTGCACGGCCGGGTCGTGCGGGTCGAGGAAGACGGCACGCTGGGCGTCGAGCAGGTCGTGTTCGTCGGGGACCGACGCGGCGGCGGCGACGGCGTCCTCGTCGTACAGGACGATGCCGAGGTAGCGGAGCCGTCCCACACAGGTCTCCGAGCAGATGGTGGGCTGGCCGGCCTCGATGCGGGGGAAGCAGAACGTGCACTTCTCCGCCTTGCCGGTCACGTGGTTGACGTACACCTTCTTGTACGGGCACGCCGACACGCACATCCGCCAGCCGCGGCACCGGTCCTGGTCGACGAGGACGATGCCGTCCTCCTCGCGCTTGTACATGGCCCCGGACGGGCAGGCGGACACGCAGGCCGGGTTGAGGCAGTGCTCGCAGATGCGCGGCAGGTGGAACATGAAGGTCTTCTCGAACTCGAACTTGACCTTCGCGGCGGCGTCGACGGGCATCCGCGCGATGTTCGGGTCCCGGTCGGCGCGTTCGTGGGCGCCGCCGAGGCTGTCCTCCCAGTTCGCGCCCCACTGCACCGACACGGGCTCACCCGTCAGCGCGGAGTACGGCCGCTTGACCGGGGTGTCGGTGAGCCCGGCCGGTGCGCTGACGAGGATGTCCTTGTCGAACGTGGCGGGCTCGTAGTAGTCGTCGATCGTGGGCAGGTCGGGGTTGGCGAACAGCCTGGTGAGCCGCTTGACCCGGCCGCCGGACCGCAGGGTCAGCCGGCCCTTGCCGTCGAGGACCCAGCCGCCCTTCCAGCGTTCCTGGTCCTCGTAGTGCTTGGGATAGCCGATGCCCGGCTTCGTCTCGACGTTGTTGAACCAGACGTACTCGGTGCCCTCCCGGTTGGTCCAGGTCTGCTTGCACGTCACGGAGCAGGTGTGGCAGCCGATGCACTTGTCGAGGTTCATCACCATGGCGACCTGCGCGCGGATCCTCATCAGTACTCCACTTCCTGCGACCGGCGGCGGATGACGGTGATCTCGTCGCGCTGGCTGCCGATCGGGCCGTAGTAGTTGAAGGCGTAGGTGAGTTGCGCGTGCCCGCCGGCCAGGTGGGTCGGCTTCACCAGCAGCCGGGTCAGGGAGTTGTGGTAGCCGCCGCGGCGCCCCTTCTTCTCGGCCTTCGGGACATTGACGGTGCGTTCCGGCGAGTGGTACTGGAACACGGTGCCCTCGGGCATGCGGTGGCTGACCACGGCACGCGCGACCACGATGCCGTTGCGGTTGTGTGCCTCGATCCACTCGTTGTCCCGCACGCCGATCTTGGCGGCGTCCTCGACGCTCATCCAGATGACCGGACCGCCGCGCGACAGGGCGAGCATGAGTTCGTTGTCGTGGTACATCGAGTGGACGGACCACTTGGCGTGCGGGGTCAGGAACCTCACCGTCACGCCACCGTCGATGAGTTCCCCCGGCTTGCCGAAGTGGCGGGCCATGTTCAACGGCGGGCGGAAGGCCGGCAGCTGCTCACCCAGTTCGGCGACCCAGTCGTGTTCGACGAAGAAGTGCTGCCGGCCGGTGAGCGTGTGCCAGGGCTTCGACCGTTCGACGTTGAGGGTGAACGGCGAGTAGCGGCGTCCGTCCTTCTCGGAGCCGGACCACTCCGGGCTGGTGAACACCGGCTGCGGCGCGGACTGGGTGTCCGGGAAGGAGATCCGGTCGTTCTCGTGGCCCTCGACGAGATCCCGGAACCGCTGGCCGGTGCGCTCCTCGAGGGCGGCGAACCCGGCCGCGGCGACCCGGCCGTTGGTGGTGCCGGACAGCGCCAGGATCGCCTCGCACATGCGGTCGGCGGTGGCCAGGGACGGCCGCCCGGCGAACGGCCCGTCGGCGACGACACCGTTCTCGTGCCTGAGGTACGCCACCTCGGCGGTGACGTCGACGGTGAGTGCCTTGGTGGTGGTGCCCAGGGTGTCCAGCAGCGGGCCAACGGCCCGCATCTTGGCCCCGATCAGGGTGTAGTCGCGTTCGATCTCGACGAGCTTCGGCATGGTGCGGCCGGGCACCGGCTCGCACTCGCCGGCCCGCCAGTCGCGGACCCGCCCGCCCGGCATGGCCAGCTCGTCGGGTGTGTCGTGCTGCAGCGGCACGGCCAGCACGTCCCGCCGTACGCCGAGGTGGGTGGCGGCGAGCTCGCTGACCCGGTCGGCCAGGGCGAGGAACGCGTCGTAGTCGGTGTGCACGTCGGCCGGCGGTTCGACGGCCGGACTGAACGCGTGCACGAACGGGTGCATGTCGGTCGTGGAGATGTCGTGCTTCTCGTACCAGGTGGCGGCGGGCAGGACCAGATCGGCGTGCAGGCCGGTGTTGGTCATGCGGAAGTCGATCGCGGTGAGCAGGTCGAGCTTGCCGGTCGGGGCCGGCTCCCGCCAGGCGACGTCCCGGGGCCGGTGGTCGGGGTCGCACTCCTCGGCGCTGGCCAGGGACTCGACGCCGAGCAGGTGCCGCATGAAGTACTCGTTGCCCTTGCCGGAGGAGCCGAGCAGGTTGGCCCGCCACAGGGTGAGGCACCGGGGGAAGTTGGCGGGGTCGTCGGGGTCCTCGGCCACACCCTTGAGCCGGCCGGCCTGGAGTTCGTCGACGATGTGCTCCCGCACCGGCCGGCCGGCCGCGGCCGCCTCGTCGGTCAGGTCCAGCGGGTTGCGGTTGAACGCGGGGTGACCGGGGCTCCAGCCCATCCGCTGCGCGGCGGCGACCGTGTCGGCGAAGGCCATGCCGGCGAACCGGCCGGTGCCCAGCGGTGAGGACAGTTCGTCGGCGGGCACCCGCTCGTAGCGCCACTGGTCGGTGTGCACGTACCAGAAGGGCGTGCTGGCCTGGTGGCGCATCGGCCGCTGCCAGTCGAACGCGAACGACATGTGCTGCTGGCCGGTCAGCGGTCGGGCCTTCTCCTGCCCGACGTAGTGGGCCCAGCCGCCGCCGTTGACGCCCTGGCAGCCGGTCAGGGTGACCAGCGAGATGAACGCCCGGTAGGTCATGTCGGAGTGGAACCACTGGTTGGCGCCGGCGCCGAGGACGATCAGCGAGCGGCCGCGGCTGCGTTCGGCGTTGCGGGCGAACTCCCGGCCGATCCGGGCGGCCACCGTGGCGGGCACCCCGGTGATCCGCTCCTGCCAGGCCGGCGTGTTCGGCTCGCCCGGGTCGTCGTAGCCGCTGGGCCAGCTGCCCGGCAGATCGCCCCGGCGTACGCCGTACTGGGCCATGACCAGGTCGAACACGGACGTGACGAGGTGCTCCCCGACCCGCATGACGGGAACGCCGCGGCGCATCGTGGACCCGCCCTCGGTGTCGCCGACGTCGAACCGGGCCAGGTCCACCGCCACCGTGTCGTCGGTGTGCTCCAGCAGGCCGAGCGCGGGCAGCACGTCCCCGAGGTCCAGGTTCCACCGGCCGGCGCCCGGCTCGCCGTAGCGGAACCCCAGCGACCCGTTCGGGACGGCGGGCTGTCCGGTACGCGCGTCGAGCAGCACCGTCTTGTGCGCCGCCGTCGGGTCACCGTCGCCGAGGTCCTGCGCGGTGAGGAACCGGTCGGCCGCCCACCCGCCGTCGTCGCCTCGCCGGAGGGTGACGAGGAAGGGCAGGTCGGTGAACCGGCGGACGTAGTCGGTGAAGTAGGGCACCTGGCGGTCGCGGAAGAACTCGGTGAGGATGACGTGCCCCATCGCCATCGCGAGGGCGCCGTCGGTGCCGGGGTGCGGCGCGAGCCAGTCGTCGGCGAACTTCACGTTGTCGGCGTAGTCCGGGCTCACCGCGACGACCTTGGTGCCGCGGTAGCGGGCCTCGGCGAGGAAGTGCGCGTCCGGCGTTCGGGTCACCGGGATGTTGGAGCCCCACATCATCAGGTAGGTGGCGTTCCACCAGTCACCCGCCTCGGGAACGTCGGTCTGGTCCCCCCAGATCTGCGGCGAGGCGATCGGCAGGTCGGCGTACCAGTCGTAGAAGCTGAGCAGGGTGCCGCCCAGCAGCGCGTGGTAGCGGGTGCCGGCCGCGAACGACGCCATGGACATCGCCGGGATCGGTGAGAACCCGACGACGCGGTCGGGCCCGTACCGCTTGGTGGTGTAGACGTGGGCGGCGGCCATCATGGTGATCGCCTCGTCCCAGCTGGCGCGGACGAAGCCGCCCCGGCCGCGCTGGCTCTTGTACGCCCGCGCCTTCGCCGGGTCCTCGACGATGTCGGCCCACGCGAGGACGGGGTCACCGAGGCGCTGCAGGCCCTCCCGGAACATGTTCACGAGCACCCCGCGGACGTAGGGATGACGCACCCGTGAGGGGGAGTACTCGTACCAGGAGAACGAGGCGCCGCGCGGGCAGCCGCGAGGTTCGTAGTCGGGCGCGTCCGGCCCGGTTGTCGGGTAGTCGGTGGCCTGGTGCTCCCAGGTGATGAGCCCGTCCTTCACGAACACGTTCCAGGAGCACGAGCCGGTGCAGTTGACGCCGTGCGTGGAACGGACGACCCGGTCGTAGCGCCACCGGTCGCGGTAGAAGGAGTCCCACCCGTTCGCGTCGACCTGGTGCAGGGTGCGCCCGTGGTCCCCGACGGTCTCCCGGGTCAGGAAGCGGCGCGCCGCCAGCAGGGGCGCCATGCCGGGCACCGCGTCCGTCGAGGGGGTGGTCGGGTCCTGCCGTGGGCGTGGTGACACTGTCGCTCCTTCATGAGTGGCCCGGCACCCGCGTGGTTGTCACGTCGGGGCCGTACCTCCGGCGGCTTCCAGCCTTCGCGGAAGATTCGGATGGTTCAGGTGCCGGCCGTCCCGGGCCGCCGGGACCAACGTCCCGATCCGGTCACGGCGCCGGGGTCACCGGCCGGCCGCGGCCGGCCGTGCGCCCGCCAGGGCGGTGCGCTTGGCGAGCCCGGCCATCTTGACCGCGGTGAACACGGCGGCGGCCAGTGCGACGTCGGAGAGCAGCATCAGGCCCACCGTGTAGGTGCCCTGCACGCCGTAGACCCACCCCATGATCAGCGGCGGAACGAACCCGCCGAGGCCGCCGGCCGCCCCGACCAGCCCGGTGACCGAGCCGACCTGCTCGGCGGGGGCGACCTTGCCGACCAGGGCGAACACGGCGCCGCTGGCGGCGCCGAGCAGGGCCGCCATGCCGAGCAGGGCGACGGTGGCCACCGGCAGGAGGGCCGCCTCGAACGCCTGCACCACGGCGAGTACGGCCACCAGGGAGAAGCACCAGACCAGCACCGGCACCGGGTGCAGCCGGTCGGACAGCCAGCCGCCGACCGGCCGGGCGGCGACGGCGAGCACCACGAAACCGGCGGTGCGCAGGGCCGCGTCGGTCGGGCTCAGGCCGTAGGTGGTGCGCAGGTACGCGGGCAGGTAGACGCTGAAGGCCACGAAGCCGCCGAAGCCGACGGCGTAGAGGAAGCACAGCTGCCACGTGACGGTGAGCCGACTGACCTGCACCAGCCGGCGCCACGGCGAGACGGCGGGACGGATCCGCCCGGGCGCGTCCCGCAGCAGCAGGACCGACAGCACCGCGTACGCGGCGAGGACCGCGGCGACGAGCAGGAACGGTGCCGACTCGCCGAAGGCCTCGGCGAGCGGGACGGTGGTGAAGTTCGCGATCGCCGTGCCTGCCATGCCGACGCCGAACACGCCGATGGCGAAACCGCGTCGGGCCGGCGGATACCAGGTGGAGACGTGCGGAACCCCGACGGCGAAGGCGGTGCCGCCGATGCCGAGGAAGAACCCGGCGACGATCAGGGCCGGGTACGACGAGACCACGGTGAGCGTCAGCACCGGCACGATGGTGGCCACGGTCACGAGTGGGAACACCGCGCGAGCCCCGTAGCGGTCGGTGAGGGCGCCCACCGGGATCCGGCCCAGGGATCCCACCACCACCGGCACCGCGACGAGCAGTGACTGAGCGGTGAAGCTGAGTCCCAGCCGTTCCTTGATGCCCGGGCCGAGCGGTCCGAGCAGTGCCCACGCCCAGAAGTTGACCAGGAATCCCAAGGTCGCGACCGTGAGTTGAAGGGCGGCGTCGGCGGCGCGGGCCGGGGGTTGGGCCGGCCGGATCGGCGTCGGCTCACGGTCGCGGTTCGTGCTCATCGCAGTCTCCATCGGCAACAGCGGTGTGGATCGGTACGAGCGTCGGCGGCCTTCGCCAAGCTCGTCACGAGCGTGATCCACCCGAACCGCAGCGGTCAGGGTCGGAAGTCCCGGAGGCGGGGGGCCTCCGGTGCTCGAGCCAGGCCGGCCGCAGCAGGCCCACCGGGGCCGCACGTCCGCCGGCCCGGGGCGACGACGGCGAAGCTGTCGGGGCCGCCCCGGTGAGCGCGGCCAGCAGGGGGTCGGCCAGGGTCAGCGATCGTCGTGGGTCTTCCGGCCCACGACCCCGGTGCCGACGGTCCCTGGTCCGGGCAGTTGCCGTGGGCCAGCGTCGTGGTCGTGACGCAGAGCCCGACGACGAGTCAGCAGGAGGCACCGCGCAGGACGCCAGGCAGGCCGGTCCGGACGCTGAGACAGGATGTCGGGGACCGCCCCTTCATCGTGATCTGGGAGGCCACCCAGGCGTGCCCGCTCGCCTGCCTGCACTGCCGGGCCTCCGCCCGCCCCGACCGGGACCGGGCGGAGCTGGACACCGACGAGGCCACCGCCCTGATGGCACAGATCGCCGCGTTCGGGCGGCCGGCGCCGCTGTTCGTGATCACCGGCGGGGATCCGTTCCAGCGTCCCGATCTGGAGATCCTGGTCCGGCGGGGAACCGAGCTCGGCCTGCCCGTGTCGGTCTCGCCTTCGGGCACACCCACCCTGACCCGCCCGGCGCTGGCCACCCTGCACGCCGCCGGCGCCCGCGCGGTCTCATTGAGCCTCGACGCGGCCACCGCCGCCGGGCACGACGGCTTCCGGGGCGTACCCGGGGTGTGGGACCTGACCATGCGGGCCTGGCGCGACGCCGCCGACCTGGGCCTCAAGGTCCAGATCAACAGCACCGTGACCAGGCGTAACGTCCACGACCTAGCAGAGATCGCCGCGCAGGTCCGCGACCGCGGCGCTCTGCTCTGGAGCGTCTTCTTCCTGGTCCCGACCGGTCGAGGGCAGGCGCTGCAGAGCCTGGACGCCGCCCAGACCGAAGACGTGCTCAACGTGCTGTACGACCTTGGTGAGACCATCGCGGTCAAGACCACCGAGGCACATCACTTCCGCCGAGTCTGCCTGCAACGTGAGGTGCTGGCCCGGCGCGGCGACGACCACGTCCGCGTCCTCGGCCTCGGGAAGCTGTACCGGCAACTGCGCGACGACATCGAGTCGCGCGGACTGACCGGTCGCGCCGACCGGGTGCGGCGCGCGCCGCTGCAGGTGAGCGCCGGCAACGGGTTCGTCTTCGTGTCCCACCGCGGCGACGTGCACCCCAGCGGCTTCCTGCCGGTGCCGGCCGGCAACGTGCGGCAGCGATCGCTCGTGGACATCTACCGCCACTCGGAGCTGTTCACGGCGCTGCGCGACCCGGCCCGGCTCGGCGGTCGCTGCGGTGCCTGCGAGTTCCGCGCCGCCTGCGGCGGATCCCGCGCCCGGGCGTACGCCGTCACCGGCGACATCTGGGCCGAGGAGCCGGCCTGCGGTTACCGGCCCAGGTCCTTCCCCCACCAGGAGGAGCTGTCTCTCCCCGGAAAACCGTGACCGGCCACGGCCGTTGGTCTCCCACGGCCCGGGACCTACGGCGCTGCCACCGCCCGATTCGCCGGGTCAGGCTCAACCATGATCTCAGTGCGACAGGCTGCCTTCGACATCTTCCGCTCCCATGACCTGACCACTGTGTTCGGCAACCCGGGTTCGACGGAGCTGCCGATGCTGGCCGACTTCCCCAGCGACTTCCGCTACGTCCTCGGGCTGCAGGAGGGCGTGGTGGTCGGGATGGCCGACGGCTACGCCCAGGCCACCGGACGGCCCGTCCTGGTCAACCTGCACAGTGCTCCCGGCGTGGCGAACGCGATGGGCGCACTGGTCAACGCCGCCGCGGCCGGCAGCCCGCTGGTGTTGACCGCGGGGCAGCAGGTCCGGGCCCTCCTTGCCGGGCCGGCCATGCTGGCCAACCCCGAGCCGACCCTGCTGCCCCGACCGTTGGTGAAGTGGAGTGCCGAGCCGTCCCGACCGCAGGACATACCGGCCGTCCTCGCCCGGGCGGTCCACCTGGCCACCCTGCCGCCGCGCGGACCGGTCCTGGTCTCCCTGCCCATGGACGACTGGTCCGCTCAGGTCGACGAGGCGACCGTACGGGTGCTCGCCGACCGGCGCGTCACCGTGGCGTCCGTGCCCAGCCCCGACCTCGTCCACCGGCTCGCCGCCCGGCTCAACGCGGCCCGTTCGCCGGTGCTGCTCGTCGGTGCGGGACTGGACAGCCCGGCGGGCTGGGCGGCAGCGGTGGCGCTCGCCGAACGTCGCCGGCTCCCGGTGCACTGGGCACCGCTGGAGCCGCGCTGCGGCTTCCCCACGAGGCATCCGGCCTTCCAGGGCGTGCTGCCGCCGACCGAGGCCGGGCTGGGCAAGGCGCTGCGCGGACACGACCTGATCCTGGTGGCCGGCGCGGCGGCGTTCCGGTACTACCCGCACGTCCCCGGTCAGCTCCTGAGCGCCGACGCGGAACTGGTCCTGCTCACCGACGACCCCGCCGAGGCGGCCCGGGCCGGATACGGGGAGGCCGTCGTGACCGATCCGGTGGCCGCGTTGGCGATGCTCGCCCGCGAGGTTCCCCGCGGCCATCGGCCGGCGCCCCCGCCGGGCCCGGGGCCGGAACCGGTGCGCTCGACCGGCCCGCTGACCGCCGCCGGGGCGTACGCGGCGATCGCCCGGGTGTTGCCCGCGGACGGGGTGCTGGTCTGTGAATCGGTGTCGAACATGCGCGACTGCCAGGATCAGGTCCGCTTCTCCCGGCCGGGCAGCTACTACAGCCCCGCCGGTGCCAGCCTCGGTTTCGGGGTTCCCGCGGCGGTCGGAGTGCAGCTGGCTGATCCCGGCCGGCGCGTCGTGGCGGTGGTCGGTGACGGCGCGTTGCAGTACGCCGTCCCGGCGCTGTGGAGCGCCGCCCGGCATGCGGCGCCGCTGACGGTGGTGGTGCTGCGCAACGACCGCTACGCCGTGCTCGAGGACTACTGCGAGTTCCTGGGGGTGACCGGCGTTCCCGGCCTGCAGGTGCCCGGCATCGACGCGGTGTCGCTGGCCAGCGGTTACGGCGTGACGGCGGTCCGGGCCGAGGGGGCGGGGGAGTTGGCCGCCGTCGTGCGGGAGGCGCTCGCCCGTCCCGCTCCGACCCTCGTCGAGGCGCGGGTGAGCGGTCCCGCCGAGACCCACTGGTGAGGGGCCGTGGTGGATTCCGGCGCTCAGCCGCGTCCGACGGGCGGGGCCCGGCGCGCCGACCGACCCGTCGTCTACTCGTGTTCCGGCTGCTCCAGCGCGGCCCAGCTCGCCAACGCCCTGGCCCTTCGACTGGACCGGCTGGGTGTGGCGGAGATGTCGTGCATCGCCGGCCTGGGTGGCGACGTGGCGCCCCTGCTGCGGCTGGCCCGTTCCGGACGCCCGATCGTGGCACTGGACGGCTGCGCCTTGGTCTGCGTGAGCGCCACCCTGCGCCGGCACGATCTACGTCCGGACGCGCACGTCGTGCTCAGCGAGCACGGTGTGCGCAAACGGCGGCACGTGGATCCGGACGAGGCGGACCTGGCCCGGCTGGTGCCGGTGGTGACGGAGGCCGCTCGCGCCGTCGGTACCCGGGCCGCGACGGAGCCGACCCCCGGCCGGGCCGCGAAAACCGGCGATCCGAGGACCTGAGTCCCGGGCCGCTTCGGGACCTGGGCCTCTGCGCTGCTCCGGCACCGGCGGGCAGGGTGGTCGACATGACCACCCTCGTGCTCTTCGTCGCCGGAACGCTGCTGCTCGCCGCCGGCCCCGTCATGATCGTCCAGGGCGTCCGGGGCCGGCTCACCGTCTCCCACGAGCTGGCCAAGCAGCGGATATCGTTCCCGCCGCGAGGCCTGCCCGCTCCGCTCACCCGGTACGCCGACGCCGCGGTGCGTACCGGGACGCAGGCCCGGGCCTACTCCGACCTGATCGCTGAGCATGTGGCACAGGCGACCGGTGGCCGCACGTACTCGGAGATCGCGCAGGAGTGCATGACGAGTGGGCGCGACGACGAGCGGCTCAAGCAGCTCCGGCAGACCGCATTCATGGGGGAGACCCTGCGTGGGGCCCTGCTCGGGGCATACCAGGCATGGCAGGTGAGCCTGCTGGTGATCGGGCTTGGCGGCGTCGTGGTGCTGCTGGGCGCGGTGTTCGTCGCCCTGGCGACGCAGCTGTCCTGACCGGGCGACGACCGGTGACGGACGGCGGGCGTCCGGCACCGGTGCGGGTCAGGTCACGTCGGGTGGCGAGAACAGGTCCGTGCTGAGGTACCGCTCGCCGGTGTCAGGCAGCACCACCACGATCGTCGCCCCGGCGTATGCGGGACGGGCCGCCAGAGTGCGGGCGGCGTGCAGCGCCGCACCGCTGGAGACGCCCGCGAGGACGCCCTCCGTGCGCGCGAGGTGACGGGCGGCGGCCTGTCCCTGTTCGACGTTGACCTGGACGACCTCGTCGTACACGGTGGGGTCGAGCACCTCCGGCACGAAACCGGCACCGATCCCCTGGATGCCGTGCGGGCCGGCGCTGCCGCCGGAGAGAACCGGCGACTCGGCCGGCTCCACCGCGACCACCCACACGTCGGGTTTGCGGGACCGGAGCACCTGCCCGACGCCGGTGAGGGTTCCGCCCGTGCCGACCCCGCTGACGATCACGTCCACCTCGCCGTCGGTGTCCGCCCAGATCTCCTCGGCGGTCGTGCGCCGGTGGATCTCGGGGTTGGCCGGGTTGTCGAACTGCAGGGGCAGCCAGGCACCCTCGGCGTCCGCGATCTCGCAGGCCCGACGCACCGCGCCGGACATGCCCGCCTCGGGCGGGGTGAGGACGATCGCCGCCCCGTACGCGGACAGCAGTGCCCGCCGCTCCAGGCTCATGCTCGCCGGCATCGTCAGGATGAGCCGGTAACCTCGGGCGGCCGCGACCATGGCCAGCCCGATCCCGGTGTTGCCACTCGTCGCCTCGACGATCAGCCCGCCCGGGCGCAGTTCGCCACTGGCTTCGGCGGCCTCGACGAGGGCGAGCGCGATCCGGTCCTTGACGCTGCCGCCAGGATTGGCCGACTCCAGCTTGGCCAGCAGCGTGACCGGCAGGTCCGCGGCGACGCGGTCCAGCCGCACCAGCGGCGTACGACCGATCAGCGCGGTCACGTCGGAATAGATCATCTACTTCTCCTTGAAGCTGGTCGGGGTGCTGCCGCCCGTATCGAAGAAGGCTCGCGCGGCCGGGCTGCGTAGCCGGGCGCCGGGCGGCACGTCGTGCAGGACGAGACAGTGGGCACCGATGCGGGCGTCGTCGCCGACCCGGATCCGGCCGAGGACCGAGGCTCCAACGCCGATGACCGCGCGGTCACCGATCGTCGGGTGGCGACGGGCACCCTTGGCGTCCGCCCACCAGCCGGCACCGCCGAGGGTCACGCCGTGGTACAGGGTGACGTCGTCACCGACACGCGCGGTCTCGCCGATGACGACGCCGTTACCGTGGTCGATGAACAGCCGTCGCCCGATGCGCGCGCCCGGGTGGATCTCGATGCCGGTCAACAGTCGGGTGACCTGGCTGAGAATTCGCGGCAGCAGCGGAACCCTGCCTCGGTACAGAAAGTGGCTGACGCGGTGAACCCACACCGCCCACAGCCCTGGATAGAGCAGCACCTCCACGGCGCGGAGGCCGTGCAGGGCGGGATCTCGGCGGTAGGCCGCGCGGATGTCGTCGAACATGCGGTGTCCCGGGACGGGGGCCGGCGCGGACGCGTCCAGCCAGCAGGCGGGGGCCGGCGGACCGGCACACCTCGTGGCACCTGCCCGCACCAACGGGCGGCGAGGAGGCGGCGGGTCAGGCCGCCCGACACCGTTCGTCGAAGACCCGTCGAACATGTGCGCCGCTCATCGGAACGGCGAACCGGCACCCGGCCAGCCGTGGCGGACCGGACAGCGGCCCCGGGTGCCCGACGGCCTGCGCTGTCGCCTCGCGCCGGGCCGGGAGCCGACCGGTCACCGGGAACTCCGGTAGCAGCAGTCGTCGCACGAGGTCATCTCCTCACCACGGATCTCCGCTCATCCTGCTGCGCGAAAACCCCCCTGCGCAGGGCCGCACGGCCCGCCGGCGTCGGGGTAACCGGGTGCTCGCGCCGTCCCCCGGGACGAAGAGCCCGCCTGGAGGTCGGGCTCCGGCCGATGGCACGGGTCGGGACCTTCGGCTCTGCCCGGCAGCTCAACGGCGTCTCGATGATGGTCCGGTGACGTCGCGGAACCTGCGGGAACTGTCGGCCGAGGAGTGCCTCACGCTGCTCGGCAGCGTCTCCCTGGGCCGGATCGTCTTCACGGACAAGGCGCTGCCGGCGATCCGGCCGGTCAACCACATCCTCGACGAGGGGTCCGTCATCATCCGCAGCCACCTGAGCGGAGGGCTGGCCTCGGCTGTGGGCTCCGGGCAAGGCATGGTGGTGGCGTACGAGGCCGACATGATAGACCCCGTCGACCGGCTGGGCTGGAGCGTCGTCGTCACCGGCGTCGCACACCTGGTCGCCGACTCGCGCGAGGTGGCCCGGTACGCGCGGGTGCTGCGGCCCTGGATCTCCATGGCCATGGACTGCGTGATCCGCATCGAGCCGCACATCGTGGCCGGCTACCGGCTGGTCGACGCGGGCGAGACGGCCGGCGGTTGACCGCGGCGGTCCGGCAGGGCGGAGGTTCGTCCGGTACCGGTTTCGTATCCGGACGAATCTCCGCCATCGCCTCGCGTCGTCTGGACCTGGCGTAGCCCGGCGGATGATCGCAACCTCAGCCCTGCCGGCGGTCCTCGGCAGGGCGGCTCAGCGGGCCCGCTTCGTCGCCCGTTTGCGGGGCGGCGTCAGCAGGTCGGCGATCGCCGCGATCGCGGACGGCACCAGGCGGTAGTACGCCCAGACGCCGCGCTTCTCGCGTTCGAGCAGTCCGGCCTCGGTGAGGATCCGAAGGTGGTGACTGACGGTCGGTTGGGACAGGCCGAGCGGCGCGGTGAGGTCACTGACGGACGCCTCGCCCTCGGGGGAGGACTGGATCAGACTGAGCAGTCGCAGCCGGGCCGGGTCGGCGAAGGCCTTCAGGACTCCCGCGAGCCGCTCGGCGTCCGCGCGCTTGATCGGCTCGCCAGCGAGTGGAGAGACGGCAGGTGTGGCTGTTTTGGCAGTTGGCACGTCGTCCATGGTTACACCAACACCATCGATAGGTCGGTGGAACCCGGACCAGATCACCGTCAGATTGCGGGTGGCGAGCCGGTCGGCCGGTCCTGGGCCGTGCCCCGCGCCGCCGGATGGGCGGGTGTCGGGCCTCGGCTCGGCGCGCGGTTGCGCCGCGCCGAGCCGGCTTCGGCAGGAGGCCCCGCACCGCGGAATGCTGATCCGGCGGGGGGACAGGTGTCGACCGTGCTCGATCCCGGGCACGGCCGGCACCCCGCCGTGGACGACCGATCCTGGCCGTCAGGAGCAGTTCGACCACAGCACCGCGCGGCCTAGTGCCGCTCGCCGCGGAGAGAGGGGAGCGAGGCCAGTCTCGCCAACGCCAGCGCGCCGACGAGCAGTCCGAAGTCGCGGAGCGCGATGTCGAAGTATTCGCCCATGCTGACGAGGTTGACGATGATGCCGAGCAGCCAGGCGGCGACCACGTAGCCGCCGATCGAGGGCCTGATCGCGACGAGGATGCCGGCGAGGATCTCCACGACTCCCACCGCGAGCATGGCCTGGTGCGCGTCACCGGGGACGATGTCGTTGATCCAGGGAGCGAGGTACCCCTCCCAGTCGGTGAGCAGCCCGAAGAACTTGTCCAGGCCGAAGAGGATCGGAGCGACGGTGAAGACCGTGCGGAGCAGGAGGAATGCCTGATGGGCGTGGTCGTTCGCGCCGACTGGTGGGGCGGTTGGTGATGAAGCAGCGGAACGCGTGTGGGTCATGACGACCTCCCGGCTCTAAAGGAGAGTAGTCTTGACTTTAGAGCCGCTGCGAAGATTTCGTCAATAGGATTCTCTTTTAGAAAGGACTGGTCGTGTCGGACGAGCTTGCCGAGCAGGTCGCCGGGGTCGGTGCGTTGTTGGAGCCCGCCCGTCGCGCGCTCTACCTGTACGTGGCGGCGCAGCCCGACGCGGTCAGCCGCGAGCAGGCGGCGGCCGCCGTCGACCTGCCGGTGCATTCGGTGAAGTTCCACCTCGACCGGCTGGTCGACGAGGGCCTCCTCGATGTCGAGTTCCGCCGGCTGTCGGGGCGGACCGGCCCGGGCGCGGGCCGCCCGTCGAAGCTGTACCGGCGCTCATCCCGGCAGCTCTCGGTGTCCCTGCCCGAACGTCGCTACGACCTGGCCGGCGACGTGCTGGCGACGGCCATCGACCGGTCGTGGAACGACGCGGTGCCGATCGCGGACGCCGTGCGGGACGCCGCGGCGGAGGAGGGCCGGCGCATCGCCGCGGCGGCCGCGGCCGAGAGCGAGGCCGCCCCGGGCGCCGATTCGACCGTGGTCCGCGACGGCGACCGCGATGACAATCTGGTACGCGCGGCGCGAGTGCTGGCTCGGCACGGCTACGAGCCGCGCGTCTCCGACCGGGAGATCCGCCTTGCGAACTGCCCGTTCGACAAGTTGGCAGCCAAGCACATCGACCTGGTCTGCGGCATGAACCTCGCCCTCATCGGCGGCGTCGTCGACGGACTCGACCTGACCGGGCTGATGGTGGAACTCGCGCCGCTACCGGGCTTCTGTTGCGTCAAGATCTGCGGCTGAGCCGCCGGCCGGGTGGGGACACCCGGCCGGCGGGCCGTCTGACCGTCCCGCGACGGGACGACCAGCGGTGCGGGGAGTGGGCGGTCTGGTACTGACGCGCGCGTCAATGGGCGGAGAACTGCTTGGCGATGAGGGCCAGCAGCGCGGCGTGCGTCTCGTGGTCCGCCGCCGCGACGAGCCCGGGTACGCCGTCGCGCAGCGGCTCACCGCGCAGACCGCTGACCACGCACCCGGCCGCCTGGCACAGGGCCACCGCACTGGCGAAGTGGACGCTGTCGCGGGCGTGGCCGTCCGAGACGTACCCCGCTCGACGACCGGCGGCCACCCAGGTCATGGCGAGGGAGGTCGAAACCACCCGGGGGTGGAACCGGGCGGCGAAGCCCGGCTCGGCCAACAGCCGGACCGCCCGGAACGGCGGGTCGCCGGGGAACGGCGGGTCCAGGTTCACGTCGACCAGGCCGGACTCCGCCGACGGCGTCAGCTCCTCGTCCACCCCGCCGCGACGAACGTACGCCTTCTCCCCGGCGGTCCAGAAGACCTCGTCGGCGAACGGGTCTGCGGAGGCCCCCACGACGACGCCGGCCGCGCTCCACAGTGCCACGTTGACCGCGACGAGCGTGCTGCGGACGGCGTAGTTCAGCGTTCCGCACAGCGGGTCGACCAGCCAGACCCGGGCGGTGTGGTCAGCCCCCGTGCGGCCGCTTTCCTCACCGAGCACCGCGTCCCGCGGCCGGGCGGCGCGCAACCGCTCGACGATCGCCCGCTCGGCCTCGATGTCGGCCGCGGTGGCGAAGTCCCGCGGAGACTTCTGCACCCGTTCGAGTCGGGCGCCGAACCGGGCCCGCACCACCGCGGACCCGGCTTCCGCGGCGCTGATCGCCAGTTCCTCGTCAGTGATCACCATGAATGCAGATTAGCCCGCTCAGTCGCCGCCCCGGCGCGCACCCGTGACGTGATAGCGTGACGCGGTCCATCGATCACCATCGAGTGGTCGTTCGCTGCCGGACGGGGGACCGGTATGAGGATTTTTCGGTTGGCAATCGTGGGCGCGGGCCCCTATGGGACGTACGCGATGGAGCGCCTTGTCGCCACCCGGATGAGCCACGCCGGACGCCCTCTCGCGATCCACGTCTACGAGCGCACCGGCGAGTTCGGCGCCGGACAGGTGCACAGCCCCACCCAGGCCCCCACCAGCTACCTGAACCGCACCGCGGGTGAGCTGTCCTTCGCGGCGGACGAGACGGTCGAAGGCGCCGACCCTCTCCTCGACGCCGCCGCCCGTGGCACCCTCCACGACTGGTGCCGGCAGCGCTACGCCGCCACCGGGGACGAGCGGTTCGCCATCGAGCCCGGCGCCTACCCACGTCGTTACCTGCACGGCTTGGCGCTGCGCGACGCCTTCGACCGCTACCTGGCGGCGCTGCGCGCGATGCCGGGCACCTCCGTCCACCTGCACGCGAGCGAGGTCGTCGACATCAGCGACGTCGACGGCATGCTGCGCATCCGCACGTCCGGTGACGGGGACGGCGTGCTGGTCGACCACGTGCTGTTCGTGACCGGGCACTCCTACAACGCCGCCGACCGGTACCCGGCGCGACGCGCCTGGGTGGAGATGACCCGCGCGACGGGGACGCTCTACCGACCCAGTCCGTACCCGCTGCCGACCCAGCTTCCGGCGAGCGTCACCGGCCCGGATCGGGTGGTCGGAGTGGCCGGCACCATGCTCACCGGCATCGACGTCATCCTGCACCTGACCGAGGGGCGCGGTGGTCGCTTCGAGACCAGGGACGGCGTGCTCGACTACCTGCCCTCCGGCCGCGAGCCCGGTCGGATCGTCGCATTCAGCGGGTCGGGGCTGTTCTGCTTCACCCGCGCCGACTCGATGACGAAGACCAAGCACCAGGGTGTCTTCCTGACCATGGAGGCCGTCGACCGGCTGCGCAAGCACGGTCTTCCGGTGGGCGAGCGCAACCAACTCGACTACCAGCGCCACCTGTTCCCCCTGGTCGTGCTGGAGATGGCGGTGCTCTACTACGCCACCGCGCTCGGACCGGAGTGGGGCGCCCGGCTGGCCGCGGCCGCCCGACCCGCGTACGAGTCGTTCCTGGCCGACGGCGCCTCCCGGCTGCTGCCCGACGAGTCGGTCCCGATGCTCCTGGCCGCGGTGGAGCAGGCGGTGGCCGCCCGGGTGCCGGCCGAGGCGCGCTTCTCCTGGGAGTCGACCATCCAGCCGATCCCGGCCGGCGACCAGGTTTCGGCCGAGACGTACCGGGCGGCCCTGCTCCGGTTCATCAGCTCGGACATCGCCGCTGCCCGGCGGGGCATCCCGGTGGATCCGGCCAAGACGGCCGCCGACGGGGTGTGGCGCGGCCTCCGCCCGGTGATCGTGTACGCGGTGAACGACGCTGGGCTGACGGCCGACTCGCACCGCCGGTTCCTGCAGACGTGGCTGCGCCACCACAACCGCCTGGCCTACGGCGCGGCACCGGAGGTGATGGAGAAGATCGCCGCGGTGATCCGACAGGGTGTGGTCGAGGTCGGCGCCGGGCCGGGCGCCCGGCTCGAGGCGGCCGACGGGCGGCTCACCGTGGTGGGCCCGACGACCGGTTTCCGGGCCGCCATCGACGTGCTCGTCGACGCCCGGGTGCACCATTTCGACGCGGCGGCGGACGCCCCTCCGCTGTACCCGAACCTGCTCCGGCGGGGACTGGTCCGGCAGTGGCGGAACCCGGGCGTCGACGGTGCGGACTACACCCCGGGCGGTCTCGACCTGACCGATGACTTCCACCCCGTCGTGGCGGGCGGGCGGGTGGACCGCCGGCTCACCTTCCTCGGCCCGTGCATCGAAGGGCGCAAGTTCTTCCAGGGTGGAGCGATGAAGCCGCACGCGAACCACCATGCGATGCGCAACATCATCTCCTGGGTGAACGACCTCTGGGCGGCGGTGGACGCCGTACCCGCCCCGGCGCCCACCGCCGGCCCTCAACCCGCCAGCAGCGCCTTGCGCATCCGGTCGTAGCTCTCGTCGAGGTCGTCGCCGAGCGCGAACTCGATGATCCGCACGCCGCCGAGGAGGCGCCGCAGGTCCGCCTCCGCCTCGTCGGCGAGCGGGGTGCCCTCCTTGCCCACGGTGAAGTCCGCCCGGCAACGCTCGATCGCGTCGTCGACACCGACCGGGCGCACCCCGTCGCCGCCGCGGGTGAGGAACGCCAACCACGTCGGGCGGGTCACGGAAACGGTGTCCACGGCGTCCGGCACGACCAGGCGTGCCTTCTCGCCGGTGTCGATCGGAGTCACGGCGGCGCCGGCCAGTTCGGGAGCGCGCGCGATCATCGCCGGCGTGACGTACAGCGCGCGCGGGTAGCCCCAGAGGGTGGGCTCGTCGTCATCGAGGTGGCGGACCATGATGTCCTCACCGACGAGCCGCGCTCCGCGATGCAGCGCCCAGAAGGTGAAGGTGGACTTTCCGACTCCGCCGTCGGCGGCGAGCACGACGGAGTTGCCGTCGATCTCCACGGCTCCCGCGTGCAAGGGGTAGTGGCGGGGGGATCTGCCCACCAGATAGAGGAACATCCGTTCCAGGATCCACCGGCCCCACACCACCTGGTTGTCCACGTCCCCCCGCCCCAGCACCACGGTGGCGGTGCCGGCCGCGGGGTCCAGCACACCCCGGGAGCTGCCGGCGTCGATGACCACCGGATCGGCCATCATCACCGTCGGGTTGTGCGGCGGCGGCACGGTCTCCGCCGGAAGGGTGTCGGAGACCTCGACGGTGAGCCGCAGGCTGGCCGCCGCGGTGGCCGACCGCCCCGGGGACCCGACCGGTGGACCGAAGAAGGCGCGCACCGCCGGCATCGCTTCCGGATCCACGCTGCACTCCACCCGGAAGCCGTAACACTCGTGCACCACGGCGTCCCGCTGCCTGCTCATACGCTCTCCTCGATGGCGGTCGAAAGGTCCGGTGCGGTGATGGTCATGGTGGTGACCTCCGCGGGTGCGGGCACCAGGTGGAGCCGGCGGATCTCGCCGTCGCGGGGAGCGATCTCGGCGCAGGCCGCACAGGCCAGCGGGGCGAAGCCCGCGAAGCCGTAGGTCACTTCCATGATCCGGTTTCGTGGGGTGGGTCGGAAATCGGCGACCAGGTGCACGCCGGCCCGGGCGGCCTCGGTCATCAGCCAGCGCAGGATCGCGTTGCCGACGCCGAACGACACCACCCGGCACGAGGTGGCCAGCAGCTTCAGATGCCACGCAGGCCCGCCCCGGCGCAGCAGGAGCACGCCGATCGCGCCGTGCGGGCCGAAGCGATCCGTCAGGGTCGCGACCAGGACCTCATGGTCCGGATCGGCGAGCAGGTCCCGCAACGCCTGCTCGGAGTAGTGGATGCCGGTGGCGTTCATCTGGCTGGTTCGCCGGGTCAGCTCCTCGACCCGGGCCACCGACTCCGCGTCGGCCCGGACCAGGTCCAGCCTGACCTGCAGGGTACGTACGAACTCCTCGTCGGGGCCGGAGTACTCCTGGCGGGCCTGGTCGCGCCGCACCGAGGTCTGGTACATCACGCGGCGCCGTCGCGCGTCCTCGGTGACCACGGTGGGGGTGAACTCCCGCAGCGAGGTCAGCCTGGGCGCCAGCGTGGCGTCGAAGCAGCGCACCTCGGGCAGCCGCAACTCGACCTCGGCCCGCTCGGCGGGCTGATCGTCGATGAAGGCGATCGTGTGCAGCGCGAACTGCAACTCGTCGGCGATCGCCTTGATGGCGTCGGACTTGCGGCCCCAGCCGATCTTGGGTGCCACGAGGTACTCGGCGAGGCCGAGCGCCTCCAGCTGCGGCCACGCCTCGTCCGGCGAATTTCGGCTGGCCACCGACTGGAGAATGCCCCGCGCGTCCAGCGTGTGGATCACCTGCCGGATCTCGTCGTCGACCCGCAGCTCGTCACCCTCCAGAAGGGTCCCGCGCCACAGGGTGTTGTCCAGGTCCCAGACCAGACACTTCACCAGTTGGTCCTTGCTCGTGGTCATCTCACATCTCCCAGAGCGTCACCGACCAGGCGGCGGTCGGGCTGTTGTTGAGGACGACGACGTGATCGCCCGTGCGGACGTCGCCGCTCTCGATGAGCCGTTGCAGGTTGAGTACGACATCCATGGCGCCGAGGTGGCCGTACGCGGCCAGGTGCGTGCGGCAGACCGGGTGGATCGGCACACCGAGCAGCGTCTCGTAGAACACGAAGGCGCTGGCTGTCACGTTCTGCATCAACGTCGCGGCCACCTGGTCGCGCCGCAGTCCCGCCTCCGCGAGCACGGCGTCCAGCATGCGGCTCAGGCGCAGCCGGCTGTGCAGCGCCAACTCCATCCGGTACCGGTCCGGCTGGCGGCACTCCTCGCGCCACTCGTACCAGGGCGACTGCTTGTAGTCGATCACGAAGAGGTCGTGGAAGGCACCGTCGGTCTCCATCCGGTGCCCGCGCAGCGCCGGCCGTCCACCGCGGACCATCGTCATGGCGTACGCGCCGTCGCCGATCACGGTCACCGGGAACCGGACCCGGTCCACGCCGGCCGGCCGGCTGGCGTGGGTCACCATGACGCTGTCCCGGCCCGGATCGGACAGCAGCAGTTCACGGGCGAGCGCCCAGCCCGCACTGGAGCCGGTGCAGCCCAGGCCGTCGATCGAGAAGGCGAACGTCGACGGGAGCCGCGCGTCGGCCTGGATTCGGCTCGCGTCCGAACCGATCAGCACGTCCGGTGCCCGGGAGCCGACCACCAGCAGCACGTCCGGCTCGGCTGGCCGGGCCTGGCGCAGCCCGTGAACGGCCCGTGCCGCCAACTCGGCGGCGGGCGCGTCGACGAACTCGCCGACGGTGTCGATGCCGGACTGCCGGACGAACTCCGCCGCCTCCGGGGTCAGCAGCTCGAACTCGGGCAGGTCGGTGACCTTGACGGTCCTGTCCGGCAGCAGGCAGTGGATGTCGCCGATTCCGATGTCCGTGCTCATGCCCGCCGTCCCACGGCCTGCGTCGCCAGCAGCACCTGGCACACCTCGGAACTGCCCTCGATGATCTCCATGAGCTTGGCGTCGCGGTAGGCCCGGGCCACCACGTGGCCGTCGCGGGCGCCGGCGGACGCGAGGACCTGGACCGCGACGCTCGCCGCCGCGCTCGCCCGGGTGGAGGCGACGTACTTGGCGAAGACCGCCGACATCACCTGTTCCACCGACCGCTCGTCGCACTGCCTGCTGGCCTCCGCGCAGGCCAGGGCCGCCGTACGCTCGGCGACCCACAGCTCGGCCAGGTGGGCCTGGATCAGCTGCCGTTCGGCCAACGGAGCGTCGCCGACCGTGCGGGTGCGGGCATGGTGGGCGACCGCGTCCAGACAAGCGCGGATCATGCCCAGGCAGCCCCACGCGACCGAGACGCGGCCGTAGGTCAGCGCCGAGGCGGTCAGCAGCGAGATCGGCATGCCGGCTCCCCCGAGCAGGTGCGAGGCCGGTACGCGAACGCGGTCGAAGCGCACGTCGGCGTGGCCGGCGGCTCGGCAGCCGAGCGGCTGGGCGATCCGCGTGAGGTGCACGCCCGGGGCGTCGGTGGGCACCAGCACGAACGCGGCGCCCGACTGGTAGCGGCCGAACACCACGATCCACCGGGCGTAGCAGGCGCCGGTCACCCAGATCTTCGAGCCGTCCACCTCAACGGTGTCGCCGTCGCGGGTGATCGTCGTGGCGATCGCCGAGAGGTCGCTGCCGGCGCCCGGTTCGCTGAACGCCACGCCGGCCGTCGAGCCGGAGGTCAGCGCCGGCAGGAAGGTCTCCTGCTGGGCGGCGGTACCGAAGCGGCCAACGGTGGCGGCGGCGATGCCCTGTGAGGTCATGATGCTGCGCACCGAGCCGCAGACCGCGCCGATGTCGGCGGTCAACGCCCCGTTGTCCAGGCTGGATCGGCCGAGGCCGCCGAAGCGGGTCGGCACCTCCGCGCAGAGGATTCCCGCCTCGCCGAGTTCCCGCACCAGTCCGTCCGGGAGTTCGCCGTCGACGTCCCAGCCGGCGGCGTCGGACAGCGTCAGTCCGGTCAGCACGGCGGGTCGGCTCACGCCGCCTCCCGCAGCCGGTGCACCAGCGCGGTCATCGCGGTCACCGTCCGGAAGTTGTCCAGCCGCAGTTCGTCGCCGGTGATCGAGACACCGAAGCTCTCCTCCAGGAACACCACCAGCTCCAGGGCGAACAGCGACGTCACCGCGCCGGACTCGAACAGGTCCCGGTCCGGGTCCCATTCGAGCCTGGTCCGTTCGTGGAGGAAGTCGAGAATGGTCTTACTGGTCACCGCGGTGCCGTGGGCACCTACCGCCGAGGCGCTCACGCGCCACCTCCCGGGTATCGAAGGGTCGATGGATCAGTACGTATAGAAGCCACGGCCCGTCTTACGGCCGAAGTCACCTCGAGCGACCATCTCGACGAGCAGGTCACAGGGCTCGTAGCCGGCATCACCGGTGCGCTCGTGCAACACCCGGAGGCTGTCGACGACGTTGTCGAGCCCGATGAGGTCGCCGGTGGCCAGCGGGCCGGTCGAGTGCCCGAGGCAGCCCTGGAACAGCCGGTCGACGGTCTCGGCGGTGGCAGTCCCGTCCGCCACGATCCGGGCCGACTCGTTGATCATCCGCTGGAGGACGCGGTTGATGACGAAGCCGGGCCCGTCGTTGACCACGAGCACCTCACCGCCCAGGGCCTCGAGCAGCTCGGTGAGCCGTCCGAGCGCCTCGTCACCGGTGCGCGGCCCACGGATCACCTCGATGGTCCGGATCATGTACGGCGGGTTCATGAAGTGCGCTCCGACGACGCGCTCGGCGTTCTTGACGGAGTTGGCCAGCTCGTCGATCGGGATGGCGGAGGTGTTGGAGACGATCAGCGCCGTCGGGCGTGCCACGGTGGACAGCTCGCTCAGCAGCGCCGCCTTCGCCTCCGCCACCTCGACGATGGCCTCGATGATCACATCCGCGTCCGCCGCGTCGCCGAGTGACGTGCCGACGTGCAGCGACGCCGGCTCCACATCGCGGGGCAGCTTGCCGAACAGCTGCGCCGCCCGGCGCTGCGTCGCCACGGCCGCGGCGGCCCGCTGCGCCGCCCCGGCGTCCACGTCGATCAGGGTCACCGGAATGCCGTGGCTGACCGCCAGCGTGGTGATGCCGGTGCCCATCACCCCCGCACCGATGACTGCCAGCCTGCCGTCCCACTGCATATCGGTCACCTTTCTCCGGAATTCACGGCTGCACGGTCGCTCGCCGGCGCCAGCATGGGCGCGAGGAGGCGGCCGAACGACGCGTCCGTGGCGGCCAGGTGGTCCAGGGACCGCCGGAGCCCGTCGCCCGTGGGGCCGACGTCCAGCCCGGCGCTGCTCAGCCACCGCCGCCACCCGGCCGCGTCGATGCGGCCGCCGCCGTAGTCGTGGCCGCTCTGCTCGAAGAGGGTCATGCTGGCGAGGATCTCGTCACCGGTTGCCCGGGCACGGGACAACACCCGTTGCTGCCACACGTCGGGCGGCAACCCTTCGGTCGTCAGGCCCGCCTCGCCGAGCAGTGCGAAGAGGCGACGTACGCTGACCGGCTCGGCGCCGACCAGGTTGTACGCGCGGCCGGCCGACGCCGGGCTCAGGCCCAGCTCCACGATCGCCCGCGCCACCACGTCGACCGGTGCCAGCGGGAGCGGGCGGTCGTCGAGCGGATGGGCCCCGATCCCGACGGCGCTGGCCAGCAACTTCCACACCATGTCCTTGGCGTTGCAGCCGCCGGTCTGGGTGGACCCGAGCAGCAGGCCGGGCCGGAAGACCCGCACCCGCATGCCGTCGAGCGCGGCGCGCTCGAGCACCCGCTCCATCACCCACTTGCCGACCCCGTAACCACCCTGCTCGGGGTCCAGCGGCTGGCTCCAGTCCTCGGTGACCTTGCCGTCGTGGGACACCCCGGTGGCCGCCAGCGACGAGACGAACGACAGGTCGGCGATGCCGTGGCGCCGCATCCACCGGACGAGCTCCACCGAGGCCAACACGTTCTCCTCCCGCAGCACGCGGTACGGCTCGGTGAACACGACCCGCGCCGCGCAGTGCACGACGTGCCCGACGCGGGTGCCCAGCCCGTTCGCGTCCAGCGTCCGGCCGATGTCGCGCAGGTCGCCGGTGACGACGTGGACCCGGTCCGGATCGGGCTGCGGCAGGCCGAAGCGCCATGCCGCCTCGCGCAGCCGCGCCCAGGAGTCCGCCTGACCGCCGCGGACCAGGCAGTGGACCGGCCCGTCGGTGGCGCGGAGGAGGAAATGCAGCAGGAACGCACCGACGTAACCGGTCGCACCGGTCAGCAGCACCTCCGTCCCGCACGCCGCGACGGGAGCGAACTCGCCCAGGTCGACGGCGACATCCCGGTCGACGAGGGAGCCGTCGCCGTCGGCCGTCTCCTCGGCTGCGATGCTCGACGAGACCACCTCCGCGAGACGCCGGATGGTGGTCCGGCTGCCTCCCGCGCGGTGCAGGTTGACCAGGACACCCAGGCGTTGCTGGACCTCCAGCGCCATCCGGACCGACAGCAGGGAGTTGCCGCCGAGTTGGCCGAACTCGTCGTCGAAACCGATGTCGTCCGCGCCGAAGAGGTCTGCCCAGATCCCTCGCAGGGCGGCCAGGACCGGGTCGGCCCCGGGCGCCGCGCCGTTCGGCGGCGGCGCGACCGCCGCCGGGGTGCCGTGCTGCGGGGGCGGCAGGCGGTCCAGCGCCCAGTGCCGGGACCGCCGGAACGGGTACGTCGGGAGGGGAACCCGGCGCCCCACGGCCGGCAGGGCGTCGAACCGCACGTCGACGCCGTTGAGCCAGGCGCAGACGAGCGCGGCTTCGAGCGCGTCCGGCGTCGCCGCACCGTTTTCGTCCACGGCGAGCACCGCGTGCGCGGCGTCGCGCCCTACGGGCGGGTCCTCCGCGCCGGCCAGGATCAGGAGGAAGGTGCCGGGTGGCGGGGTGTCGGGCACATCCGGCAGCGACTCGAGACGCCCGCCCGCCACGCTGGTGAGCAGCTCCGCCAAAGGTGCGGCGGGGGCACGGCCGGCGAGCACCAGCCGGCACCGCTGTGGTCGGCGCGTCTGCACCGCCGGCGGCCGAGGCAGCCGCAGGGCGGCGGCGAGGCGGTCGGCCGGCGCGGACACCACCCGCCGCTCGGCGAAGGTCGCACGGCCGACCCGCAGGGTGTGAACCACGTCCGCCAACCGGACGGCGCCCGCCTCCAGGACGGCGGCCAGCCGGCGGGACATCTCGTCCAGCTCCGCTCGGGTACGAGCGGACAGCAGCAGCCGGGCGGGGCCGGGGCTCACCGGCTCGTCCGGTACGCCGGTGGCGGCCGGTGGCGGTCCCACGACGACCGCCGCGTTCACCCCGCCCAGGCCCATCGAGTTGACCAGGACGTGGCACCCGTCCGGCCGGGCCGGGGCTTCGGACAGCTCGGCGGAGATGACGAACGGACTCTCGTCGAGCACGCCGGGGTCACGTGGGTGGTGGAACGTGGGGTGCGGAGCCAACCGCCCGGTGTGCGCGATGTGGACCGCCTTCAGCAGACCCGCGACACCGGCCGCCCAGCCGGCGTGTCCGATGTTCGCCTTGACGGAGCCGAGCCCGCAGTAGTTGGTCGAGTCCGCGCCGCCAGCGGCCCGGACGCCCTCGATGAGGCCGCGTAGCTCGATCCGGTCCCCGAGCGCCGTGCCCGAGCCGTGCGCCTCGACGTAGTCGAGATCGCCGCCGCGGACCCCGGCGGTCCGCAGCGCGGTGGCGACGACGTCGGCCACGCCGGCCGGGCTGGGGGCGGTGAAACCGGGGCGGGCGTCCCCGTCGTTGCCGACCGCGCTGCCGCGTACCACGGCGAGGACGTGGTCACCGTCGCGTAGCGCGTCCTCCAGCCGGCGCAGCACCACGACACCGGTCCCGGCACCCGCGCCGGTGCCGGTCGATCTCGCGTCGAAGGGGCGGCACACGCCGTCGTGCGACATGATCCCGCCGGCCACGTACCGGTAGCCGAGCAGCGGCTCCGCCGACGAGGTGCCGCCGGCGAGAGCGATGTCGCACTCGCCGGACAACAGGCTCAGCACCGCGTAGTGCACCGCGGTCAGGGACGACGAGCACGCGGTCGACACGGTGATCGACGGGCCGCGGAGGCCGAGCTTGTACGCCACCCGCGAGGCGACGTAGTCGACCGCGGAGCCGAGGTTGAAGTCCATGTCCTCGATCGCGGCCCGGCCGCCGCGCTGGATCATGGATGCCTGCAGCAGTGACGAGTACGGGCTCACTCCGCCGCCGACGAAGACACCGACCAGTGGGCCGTGCGGGTCCGGCGGGTGCGCCGCCGACTCCAGCGCCTCCCAGCACACCTCGAGCAGCAGGCGATGGGCCGGGTCGATCAGCTCCGCCTGGGCCGGGGCGTACCCGAAGAACTCGGCGGCGAACATGTCGACGCCGGGGACCCTTGCGGCGACCCGCACCAGACCGGCGTCGTCGCCCGGGTGGGTGCCGGCGCCCAGCAGGTCGCGGTCACCGGGCAGTTCCCGCGTCGAGACGACGCCAGCGTCCAGGTTCGCCCAGAACTCGTCGACGTTCGTGGCGTCCGGGAACCGGCACGCCGCGCCGATGACGGCGATGTCCGTACTGGCGCTCATCGCTGGTCGCTGCCCTGCTGCGGCACCGTACCGCTCCGCTGCCCCCGGTCGAGCAGCCGGCCGCGCTGCGCGGTACGCGACCGGACGTCCACGGTCGCGGCGCCGAACAGGTACTCGGCCTGCGAGCGGACGGTGCTGTGGTGGAACAGGTCCTCCACCGGGATGGGTCGGGCGGCCAGCCGCTCGAGTTGCTCGTGCACGGCGAGCACGAGAATGGACTGACCGCCGGCCTCGAAGAAGTTCGTGTCGGGGGCGACGCTGTCCACGTCGAGCACGGCACACCAGACGCCGGTGACCGCCTCGATCGCCGCACGTTCGTCCATCACTGCAACGCCTCCAGCGTCGATCCGTCGAATGAGTGGGCAAGGTCCGCCGCGGCGGCGACCACCGAGGCCAGCAGGCTCTCCACGGTGTCCCGGTCGAACCGGGCGCACGCGTAGGCCAACCGCACCGACACCTGGCCGCCGCGCTCGGCGAAGGTGAACTCCAGCTCGTACTTCACCCGCGGGGACGGCACGTCGAGCTCTCCCCGGAACGGATCGTCGAGGTGCTCGTCCACCGTGCCCGGGGCAGCCAACAGAACCGGCGTGAGCCGGGGCCGGCTCAGGTCCCGCTCGGGGGCCAGCGCCGCGGCGACGGTCTCGAACGGCACGTGCGTCGCCTGGTAGCTGGCCAGGCACTCGGTGCGAACCTGTTCGAGCAGCTGCCGCCAGGTCCCGGCCCGGCCCACGTCGACGCCGAGCACACCCGTGTTGACCAGCATCGCCACCGCTGCGGCGTGTTGAGCGCCGTCGCGACCGGCCCACGGGTAGGCGAAGAGGAACCGGCGCTGGTCGCTCCGACGGGCGAGGGCGACGGCGACGAGCGCCGCGGCGGCCATGGGCAGCGTGCAACCGGAGGCCGCGAGCGCCTCCTTCAGCGCACGCGAGGTCTCCACCGGGACCGTCACGGCGCAGACGGCACCCTCGGTGCGCTGGAGGCCCGCCCGGGGGCGGTCGTGGGGCAACGCGATGTCGGTCGGCATCCCGGCCAGCCGGTCGACGACCTGCGCCAGGTCGGCGGCCCGCTGGTGCGGGGTACGGGCCGCCCAGTCGTCCACCAGCTCCGCCGGGTGTACCGCGGGCCGGAGTCGCGGTGCGACGCCGGCGCGCTCCGCCCGGTAGCACTCGGAGATCTCGCGTAGCAGGACACCGTGCGACCAGCCGTCGGCGGCGATGTGGTGCAGGGTCAACACCAACAGCGGTGGGCCGCCTCCCGCCGTGACGATCACGGCTCGGGCGGGCGGACCGCCGCGTAGGTCGACGGGGGACCAGCACTGTTCGGTGAGGAAACGCTGGCGGTCGCCGGCGTTCCAGCCGGCCCCGTCCAGCACCGTGCAGGTCGCCGCGGCCGCGTCGGTGTGGTACACGACCCGGCGCGAGCCCGGATCGAGCGTGAAGCGCGAGCGCAGCGCGGGATGGCGGGCGAGAACCGTGTCCACCGCCAGCCGCAACGCCGCGACGTCGACGTCGTCGCGCAGTTCCAGCACGCTCGGCGCCAGGTAGGCCGGTCGGAGCGTGGGGATCCGGTCGAGCAGGTAGAAGGCCTCCTGCACCGGCGTGGCCGGGTGCGCCGCGTCGGACGCCGCCAGGGCGGGGACGGCCCGAGCCCCGTCGTACGCCCGGGCCCGCGCCAATCCGGCGACGGTGGGATCGGCGAGGAACTGGCGCAGGGAGACGTCGACGCGGCTGAGCATCTGGACCGCGAGCAGGGAGTGGCCGCCCAGCCCGAAGAAGTCGGAGTCGGGGCCGAGCTGTGCGCGCGCCGCCGACGACAGTCCGAGGGTCTCGCTGAACCGGTCCGCCGCCCACGCCTGCGCGGGTGACAGCGGGCGTGTCGGACGCCCCGCGAGCGACCCGCCCGGCCCGGCCCGGAGCGCCCCGAAGTCCACCTTGCCGTTGGCGGTCAACGGCAGGGACTCGACCGCCCGGACCTCGACCGGCAGCGCTGCTGGTGGAAGCCACTGCGCCAGCGGCCGGACCACGGCCTCACGGGTCGGGGCGGCGCCGGCGGCGAGGACCACGTACGCGGTCAGCCGCGCCGGCTGCCCGGCCGCCTCGACGGCGGCGGCCACGATCTGCGGGTGCTGCTCCAGCCGCCGGCGGACCTCGCCGAGCTCGATCCGGTTGCCCAGCACCTTGACCTGATCGTCGACTCGCCCGTGGAAGGCGAGTTGCCCGTCGGCGCGGACGGAGACCAGATCGCCGGTGCGGTACATCCGCCCGCCCGGCACGACCGGGTCGGGTGGGAACGCCGCCTCCGTCTCCGCCGGCCGGCCGAGGTACCCGAGGGCCACACCGGGCCCGGCCAGGCGCAGTTCGCCGACCGCGCCGCGGGGTAGCTCCTCGCCGGCCGGCCCGGTCACGTACGCCCGGGTGTTGGCGATCGGACGACCGATCGCCGGCTCGTCACCGTCGTCCGGATCGACCGGGGCGCAGGTGGCGTTGCACGACGCCTCCGTCGGCCCGTACACGTTGCGCACCTCGACCGCGGGCCAGCGCCGCGCGATCCGGGTGACCAGCGACCGGGTCAGCACCTCGCCGCCGAGGTACAGCAGGCGCAGCGCGGGCGGCGGCGGGGGACCGGTGGCATCATCCGCCGCGTCGAGCACCGCGGTCAGCAGGCTGGGCGTCATGGCGGCGACCGTGCAGCCCGAGATCAGGCGCAGCAGCGCCCGACCGTCCCGGCGCTCCAGGTCGTCGGCGAAGACGAGTTCCGCGCCGGCGGTCAGGCACCGGAACGTCTCGAACGAGCATGGGTCGAACGCGCTGCCGACCGCGCACAGCACCCGGTCGGTGGGGCGGAGGTCCGCGTCCCGCGCCCACCAGAGGGCTGAGTTGGCCAGTCCCCGGTGCGGCACCAGGACGCCCTTGGGGGTGCCGGTGGTGCCGGAGGTGTAGAACAGCACCGCCGGCTGGTCGGCCTCGACCGCGGCGGCCGGGCTGGGCTTCGCGCCGGAGGAATCGTCCTCGGCGGGGCCGTCCAGCCGCACCACCGTCAGCGGCAGGTCGACCTCGCTCAGCACGGCGGCGCCCTCGGCGTCGGCGACCACGACCCGTGCCCCGGCGTCGGCGAGGATCGCGCGGAGGCGTCGCGGCGGTGTCTCCAGGCCCAGGGCCACGTACGCGGCGCCGGAACGGAGCACCCCCAGCCAACCGGCGACGAGGCCACCGCCGCGGGCGGCGAGGACCGGCACCGGTGAGCCGGGGTCGGCCGGGGCGAGGCGGCGCGCGACGGTCCACGCCCAGCGGTCCAGGGCGCCGCGGGACAGGGTCGTCGCGCCCGCCGTGACCGCGGGCGCCGCGGGCGCCTCGGCGAGTCGGGCCGCCACCGGCTCCAGCAGCGCGGGCACGTCGACCGGATCCGACCGGCCGACCAGGACGTTCGGCACCGTTTCCGCCGCACCGCAAGCGGTCAGCGGCAGCGCGGCCAGCTGCGCGGCCGGGTCGCGCACCGCGGCCTCGAGCAGGGTCAGGAAACCTTCGACGAAGGCGGCGACCAGGGACGACGGGTATCGCTCGAGATCGAATTCCACCGAGCCGGCCAGCTCTCCGTCGACCTCTTCCGTGATCATCATCAGGTCGAAGCGGGCGGTGCCGGCGGGCAGCAGCCGCGGCCGGTGCCAGGGGGTCGAGGCGGGGTCGGCCGCCGGCATGTTCTGCATAGTGAACCCGACGGTGACCAGCGGCGCCCGCCCGGTGCCGCGGATCGTCGCGACCTGGGCCGCCAGGTGGTGCAGCGGGATGCTCTGGGCGCTGAGCGCCCGGTAGACCTCCACCCGGCTCTGTCGGCACAGCTGCTCGAAGGAGAGCGCCGCCTGAGGCTGGCAGCGCAGCGGAACGGTGTTGGCGAAGAAGCCGACGACACCCTCGTACGCCGAGTGCACGCGGTTCGCCATGATCGACCCGACCAGGAAGTCGGCCGAGCCGGACCAGCGGCGGAGCACCTCCTGGTAGGCCGCGAACAGCACCACGAACGGCGTGGCCCGAAGCCGGGTGGCGAGCCGGGTCAGGGCCGTCCACAACGGTGCCGGGACCACGAACCGGTGCTCGCCGCCGGGCCGGGCCCCGTCGGGGACGTCCCCGCCGGGCCGGACACCGGCCAGGCGCAGCTCGGCGTCCGCCCCGGCCAGCTGCGCCGCCCGTTCGGCGATCCCCCGCAGGGCCACTCCGCTCTCGCGCTCCCAATGGGCGAAATCGGGGTACTGCAGCGGCGCGTCGGCGAGCGCTGGCTCCCGCCCGGCCACCGCATCGCCGTACGCGGCGGTCAGGTCGTCGAAGAGCGGAGCGAGCGACCACCCGTCCACCGCGATGTGGTGGAAGGTCAACAGCACCGTGTCGCCCTCGGGCGCCCGCCACAGCACGCACCGCACCGGCTGGTCGACGGTGAGGTCGAAGGGAATCCGGGCGCTGGTGGCGACCTCCGCTGCGGTGGGCGGCGCCGAGGCGGCGAGCACGGTCACCTCGACCGGGCGGGGAGGCGTCACCACCTGCGTCGGCGCGCCCTCGACGACCCGGTAGACGGTACGCAGCGCCTCGTGCCGGGCCACGACCGCGCCGAGCGCGGCAGCCAGCGCCGACACGTCGGCGCGGCCCCGCCACGGCAGCAGCAGCGGCACGTTGTAGCTGGAGCCGCCGGGCGTCTCGGCGACATCGACGAACCACAGCCGTTCCTGGGCGAAGGACAGCGGCGCGGTGGTCGCCTGCCGTCGCCGCGGCGGGCGCGGGTCGGGCATCACCGCCGCCCCTTTCATGCCGGCCCGCCCAGCCGCGCGGCCAGGCCGGCGACGTCATCGGCCAGTAGGACGTCCATCGGCTCGCAGGGGAGCGCGACCGTCTCCCGGATGCGCACCGACACCTGCACCGCGAGGATCGAGTTGCCGCCCAGGCCGATGAAGTCGCTGTCGGCGGTGACGGTGTCGACGCCCAGCACGTCCCGCCAGATCGCGGTGATCCGGTCGGTCAGGGAGGTGTCGGCGTCGTCCGTCCCGCCCGCCGGCCGGGCCGGCCCGTCCAGTTCGCCCAGCAACGCCGCACGGTCGACCTTGCCCGTGGGCCCAAGCGGCAGCGCGTCGCGGACCTGCCAGCGGTGCGGGACCATGTAACCGGGAAGTCGAGGGGCGAGGGCCGCGCGCAGGTCCTCGACGGAGGGGACGCGCCCCGGCGCGGGCAGCACGAACGCGGCCAGGTACGCCGCCGGCCCCTCGCCGATCTTCTCCACCACGGCCACGTCGACGAGACCGGTGGCGACCAACGCCCCCTCGATCTCCGGCAACTCGATGCGGAATCCGCGGATCTTGACCTGCCGGTCGTGCCGGCCCAGCACCTCGACCGCGCCGCACTCGAGCTGCCGGGCCCGGTCGCCGGTCCGGTAGCGCCGCCCCAGGCCGTCCGAGGCGGTGACGAACCGGGCGGCGGTCAACTCCGGCTGATCGAGGTAGCCCAGCGCCACCCCGGGGCCCCCGATGACCAGTTCGCCCTCCGTCCCCGGCGGCACGGGGCGCAGGTCGTCGTCGACGACCTGGATCCACGTCTCCTGGATCGGTCTGCCGATCGGAACCCGGGTGCGGCCGGCGAGGGTCGCCGGGGTGCACTCGTAGAAGGTGGCGAACGTCGTCGTCTCGGTCGGGCCGTACACGTTGACCAGCCGGGACGGCGGCGTGCCCGCCAGCACCCGGCGGACCAGTGCCAGCTCGAGCTGCTCGCCACCGACGAGCAGGGTGTGCAGCGACCGCAGGGCCTCCGCGCGTTCCCGGGCGATCATGTGGAACAGGGAGGTGGTCAGGAACATCGTGGTGACGCCGTGGGCCGTCAGGCTGTCGAGCCAGGAGTCGAGCCCGGCCTCCACCGGATCGGCCAGCACGGCGACCGTCGCGCCGGCCGCCAGCGTGCTCCAGATCTCGAAGGTGGTCGCGTCGAAGCCGGGATTGGCCAGGCTGGCGACCACGTCGCCGGGCCCGAGCGGGCAGTAGGCGGTTCCGGTCACCAGACGCCGCACCGCACGGTGCGGGACCACCACCCCCTTGGGCCGCCCGGTGGTGCCGGAGGTGAAGTACACGCACAGGGGCTGCTGCGCGACGGCGGGTTCGTCCGGCGCCGTTCCCCGCGCGGCGGCGCAGTCGGCCAGCACGACGGGCTCCGGGCCGTCCGGAGCGGGCGCCGCGGGCGTGGGGACGATCACCTGTGCCGCGCCCGCCACCCGGGTGGCGTCGGTCCAGCGCGCCACCGGGCCGGCCGGATCCAGCGGCAGGTAGGACGCTCCCGTCCGGACGATCCCCAGGACGGCGACGACGAGATCCAGGCCGCGCGGCAGCGCGACCGCGACGACGCTGCGGGCGTCGACGCCACGCCGGGTCAGTGCCAGCGCCACCGCGCCGGAGGCCTCCCACAGCTGCGCGTAGCTGAGTCGCCGCCCGGTGGTCGTTTCGTGCACCGCGATGGCGTCGGGCGTGTCGCGGACCCACTGTCGCACCAGCCGGTGCACACCCTCGTCACCCGGTACGCCGTGCTGACCGGCCGGCCCGGCGGCCCCGCGGCGTGCCGGCCCGGCGCCCTGGACGTGCGCGTCCAGATCGAACCGTTCCATCGACAACCCCCGTTCCCCTGAGTATCCCAGCGAGTGCCCCGAAACGATCACCCGTCGATGGGAAGGTCGACTGCGGGTGATCGCGGACGCGTCAACCGGTGTCCTGGCGCCAACAGTCCACATCGGGTCCGCCGAGTAGCTTGGTCGTTCCTGGCTCGTCGTAGTCGATCCAGGTGCTTCCCACCAGAGCGAGATCCCACTGGTCCGTCGTCACCGGTAGGGCGGCCAGCTCACGGAGGAAGGCCCGCCACGGGATGCGCCGGCCCAACCGGGTCGAGTCGAGCATCGCCGCGGCGTGCCTCCCGGCCGGGCCCGCCGTGTTGACCTGCGTGAGCAGGCGGCGCAGCGCCGCCTCCGGATCCAGCGCACGCGCCTCGCGCTCATCCCGTCGCAGCGCCGCGGCCAGCGTCCGCGCGCCCTCGTCGGAGAGCTGCCCGGACACCAACGCCCGGATTCCGGCCCGCCGGGCCGGGACGTCGAGCAGGATGCCCAGCTCGCGGACGAGATCGGCGGGCTCGTCGGCACAGTGCACCATCGCGAACAACCGGTTGGGCTGCGCCAGCCGTTCCCGCAGCGTGCCGGGGGGCCGGTTGGCGGGGTTCGAGGCGCCCTTGAGGACGGACAGGCCGACGCTCGCCGGCAGGTCCGTGGCATCGGTGCGGCGCAGCAACAACAGCAGCGCCGGGCCCACCGAGAGCATCTGGTCGACGACCGCCAACCGGTCGAGGCTCGCCATCGTGTGCTGGTACCGCCAGAGCTCACGCAGCAGCATCCGGCTCAACCGGACGCTCTCGACCGCCACGATCTGGTAGCCGTGCTCGCCGAGAAAGCGGTGCACCGGGGTGAGCCTGCCGGCGGCGAGCCCCTCCGGGCGCACCATCATCAGCGCCGACTCGCGCAGCACCTGCGTGCTCGCCTCACCCGCCAGCTCGCGTACCTCGGCGAGGGCCTCCCGGAAGTACACGTCGTGCTGGTAATACTCCGCCTTCTCCGGGCTGCGGGTGAGCGGCCACCAGTCGACCGTCGTCATCGCCGTCCCCCCTCGCCATGTCCCGCGTCGCACTGGCGCGCCGCCACCGCCCGGCGCATCCGCGCGGTGGCCGCGCCGACGATCTGGGTCAGCGGCGCCGGCTGGCCCGGCGTCGCGCACCAGGCCGTGGCCTGCTCGATCGTCTCGGCGCAGACGTGCACGGCCGGAAAACCGAACTGGGCGATGTACCGGCCGGCCTCGTGGTCCTGCGTGTGCCAGACCTCGGCGAGCTCGTCGAAGTAGCGCGTGACGTACCCGGCGGTCAGCGCGGTCTGCGCGGGATGCCAGAAGCCGGTGAGAATCGCCCGGCGGATGGTGACCGACGTGTGCGGGGCGAGCGCGACGCGCCACGCCTGCTCCTTGGCCGCCGCGGTCGGCACCATCGCGCGCGTCGTGCTGACCGCGTACCGGCCCCCGACCGAGGTGTCGGCGGCGAACCGTCGCTCCACCTCCTCGGGGTCGGCGGCGCCGGCGGCGACCAGCGCCTGCAGGGCGGTCCACCGCATCTCCTCGTCCATCGGTAACCCGGGCGGGAGGGCGTCGCCCTCGTACCAGGCGCGGACCCGCGCCAGGTCGGCCTCGCCGCGGGCCGCCGAGCAGAACGCGCGCCCCCACATCAGCTGCAGGTCACTACCCGGGCCGCTCGTCTCCGCGGCGGCCAGGCTCGCCTTGGCGAGCAACGCCCGTCCCCGCCCGGCCCACCCCGGATCGGCGAAGAAGTCCAGCGCGAACTGGGCCTCCTTGAGGACGTTGCCGGCGAGCGCGCTGTGGGTCTCCCTCGGCAGGCACCGGGCCACCATGTCCACGAACTCCCGGGTGGCCAGCTCGGCGGAGTGCAGCCGGTCGATGCAGGACGCCCAGGCCACCGCGCGGGACAGCGGCTCGGGGATCTCCGCCAGCAGGTCGCGCACCGTGGACGTGGTCCGCTCGTCGAAGCGCAGCCGCGCGAAGGTCAGATCGGTGTCGTCGAGCAGCAGCGCGTCCGCGACGGGCCGCCCGGCGAGTTCCGGCACGGCGGTACGCGGACCCGTCACGTCGACCTGGACGGCGCCACGGCAGGTGAGGCCGGTGCCGGCCCGGTCGTAGACACCGATCCGCACGCTGTGCGTCCGCAGCGTGGGCGAGGCGGCGGGTGCCTCCTGGAGCACCGCCGCGGCCGCGTACCGGCCGTCGTCGGTGACGTCGACCTCGAGCCGCAGCGTGTTGGTCCGGGTGGTACGCAGCCACTCGTCGACGTACGTGCGGAGCGACCGCCCCGACTCGGTCTCCAGGCAGCGCACCAGGTCGTCGAACGTCGCATTGCCCCAGGCGTGGGCGGCGAAGTACCGGCGCAGCGCGGCGGTGAAGGTACCGATGCCCACGTGCGCGGCGAGCTGCTTGATGACCGACGCGCCCTTGCGGTACGTGATGTCGTCGAAGGACACCTCGGCCGTGTCCACGTCCGGCACCGGCGCGTAGACGGGATGGGAGTCATCCTGCTGGTCGGCCTTGAGACCGCGCGCCTTGTGCTGGGTGGCGAAGTCGGCCCACGGCTCCGGCAGGTCGCCGACCGCCGCCAGGCACCAGTACGACGCCCACGTGGCGAACGCCTCGTTCAGCCACAGGTCGTCCCACCAGCGCATGGTGACCAGGTTGCCGAACCACATGTGCGCCAACTCGTGCATCAGCATGGCGCCCCGGCGCAGGCGTTCGGCACCGGTGACCCGGGACCGGAACACGAAGTCCCGCTCGCTGAACACCACGCAGCCGAAGTTCTCCATCGCACCGCGGTACTCCGGCGCCACCACGTAGTCGAGCTTCGGCAGCGGGTACGCGTGACCGAACTGCTCCTCGTAGAACGACATGCCGCGGCTCGTCATCGCGAACAGCGGGTCGGTGTCCAACCGGTCCCGCATCGCCGATCGGCAGAAGATGCCCAGGTCGCGCCCGCCGCTGCGGTGCCGGACCTCGACGAACGGGCCGGCGCAGAGCACCGCGACGTACGGGCTCATCGGCGGCGACGGGCTGAAGTGGACGGTCGATCCGCCGGCGACCTCGACCGTGGTCTCCGCCGCGGGCATGTTGGAGATCGCCCGCCACCCCGCCGGCACCCGGGCGTGCCAGGTGAAGCGCGCCTTGAGATCGGGCTGGTCGAAGCAGGCGAAGACGCGCTGCGCGGCGGACGGCTCGAACGAGCTGTACACGTAGCTGGCGCCGTCGGCGGGGTCGACCGCCCGGAACATGCCGCGCTGACCCGCCGCGTACCGGAACACCGCCCTCACCACCAGCACGTTCTCGCCGGCGACAAGGTCGTCAAGCGGCAGGCCGGCCGCCGGCGACCACCCGGAGGTGGTGATCGGGGCGCCGTTGAGCGTCGCCGCCTCGATGCGCTCCGCGGCGCATTCGATGACGGTGCTCGCACCGGGCCGCCGGCTGTGGAAACGCACCGTCGTGGTGACCGGGAAGGTGTGGTCGCCCTCGGGCGCACCGGTGAGGTCGACGGAGATGTCGTAGCTGTGGACGTCGATCAGCTCGGCGCGTCGCCGTGCCTGCGCCTCGGTGAGGTTGACCGCGGTGCCCGCCGGCGCCCCGCCGCGCTCGGCCCCCGCGGTGCCGGGCGGGCTGTCGGGTGCCGGGGTGGACGCGGCGAGATAGGTGGCCAGATCGGCCACCGTGGGATGGGTGAACACGTCGACCGAGCGCAGATGCGGCCAGCGTTCCCGCAGCCGGTTCACGGCGCGGACGACACTCGCCGAATCGGCGCCGAGGTCGAAGAAGCCGACGTGGTGATCGACGTCGGTCAGGGCGAGGACGTCGGCGAAGACGGCGGCGACCGCGTCGGCGGGTCCGGTCGTGGCGGCCGTCATCGCACCGCCACCGGGTCGGTGCCGGCAACCCGCGTACCCACGTCGGGCTCGCCGGTGTCACGGGTGAGGGGTGCGGGCGGCATGTCGGTCGTCTCCTCCTGGTCCGCGGGGCCCGCGCGGCTTCCCGGCAGGGCCGGGAGAAGCGGCGCGCCGGCCGGTTGGCACCGGTCGGTCGGGTTGTCAGTCGGGTCGGGCGGTGCCCCGCTGGGACAGCGGGGCACCGGCGGCAGGTGTGGATCGCGGCCCGGCCACCTTGAGCCGGTCGCCGAGCAGTGTGGTGACGGCGTCGACGAAGTCGCCGAAGCGCGGATGGGCGAACAGGAGCTGCACCGGAACGCGATGAGCGAGCAGGTCGGACAGCCGGGCGCTGACCCGGACCGCGGTGATCGAATCGCCGCCGCCGTCGAAGAAGTCGTAGTCGGCGTCGATGTCGGCGGCCCCGATGCAGTCCCGCCACGCGTTCCGGACCGTGGACTCCACGGAGGCCGTCGCGCCGTCCGGCCGCGGGGAGCTGCCGTTCGACACGCTCAACTTGCTGCCGGCCACCCCGCCGTAGCCCGTGGCGACCTGGATGCGGTCCGGTAGCCAGGCGGGGGGCAGGACGGCGCGCAGGTGACTGCGGACCAGCTCGGCGGTGTCCTCCGGGGCGGCCGCCGACTGGACGGTGAGCACCAGCGAGTCGGTCCGGTGGTCCAGCTGTGCTGTCGCGCCGAGCACGCCGGGGCACTCTCGGGCACACGCCGCCAGCGATTCGGCGTTCACCGTCACCCCGCCGCGCTTGAGTCGGGTCAGGTCGGCGCGCCCGTGCAGGTAGACGTAGCCGTCGTCGCCGACGGAGGCCAGGTCACCGGTGTCGAAGGCGGGCAGCTGCGGCCCGGCGCCGGTGGGTGCCAGGTGCAGCCGCCCGTACGGGGAGTCCGCGGGGTCGTCGATGTGGTACCGCAGGAACGGCAGGGGTCCTCCGACCGGCACCGCGGTCGGGTCCGCGGTGGCCTTGGGCAGCTCCGCGCAGTCGAACACGAAGCACGTCGGGGCCACCTCCGAGGTGCCGTACGCGTTGACGATCCGCACCTCCGGCATCCGCTCCTGCGCCCACTCGACCAGCTCTCGGCTCACCGGCTCGCTGCCCACCACGACCAGCCGTACGGATGCGGGCATGGCGTCGCCGGTCGATCGCAGGTGGTCGGCCACTCCCATCCAGTACGAGCTGGGCAGATTGACGACGGTGGTGCCGGTCTCGTCGAGAAAGGAGAGGAACGCGGCGGCGGCCGGAGCGTGACTCCACGGCGGCACGACGACGGTCGCGTCGACGTGGAAGGCCGGCAGGGTCTCCTCGACGAACACGTCGAACCCCGGGGGAGCGAACTGCAACACCCGGTCGTCGGCGGTCAGGCCGTACGCCTCGGTGACGTCCGTGAGGTAGGCGTCGAACACGGTCCGGCTGATGGCGGCGACCTTGGGCTGTCCCGTGCTGCCGGAGGTGGCCGCCAGGTACACCGCGTCCGGTGCCGGGCCGGCGTCGGGCACCCCGGTCGGCTCGAGGGCGAAATCGCCGCCCGGGGGAGAGGAGAGCGTCAGCGCGGCGCCGGACAGGGTGCGCAGCCGGGTACGTCGGTCGACCGGGTCGGCCGCCGAGCCCAGCAACGGCACGCACCCGGCGTCGAGGGCCGCCGTGAAGGCGATGAGCGAGGGGACTCCGCGGTCGCACTCCAGCGCCAGCACCCGGCGTCGCGCCGGCACGGCCTCGCGGATCCGCTCCGCCAGCCCGGCGGCACTCGCGGAGATGTCGGCCCGCCGCCACTCGTAGCTCGCGCTCACCCTCGCTCCTCCGCTAGGACGCCGCGCCCGGGCGACGCGTGGATCTCGGTCGGGCGGCCGTCGTGGTGTCGGGCCGCCCGGCGGACCTCCTCCGCCACCTGGTCGCCGAGGCGCCGCCAGGCGGCGCCGGTGAAGAGGTGATCGGCTCCGGGCATCTCCCGTACGCGGAGGGGACCGGAGGTCGCCTCCCACCAGCCGGTCACCTGCTCGGGCCCGATTTCCGTGTCCGCGGAGCCGCGGAACACCGTGATCGGCACCTCGTGCAGGCGGCCCGCCCGGTGGCGGTAACCGGAGACGGCGCGCATGTCCGCCTCGAGAACCGGCAGCAGCAGCTCGACGATGTCCCGGTCGTCGAGCAGTTCACGGTTGAGGTACCGGGCGGCCAGGCCGTCGCGGGAACTGAGCTCCTCGCCGGCCGCCTCGGCCGCGGCGGCCGGCGGCAGCTGTGAGGCCACCGACAACTGAACGACCAGCGGGCCGAGCCGGTGGGCCAGTTCGTAGGCGACCAGCGCGCCCGAGCAGTGGCCGAAGAGCGCGACGTGCGGATGGGACAACTCCGCGACGTCGTCGGCGAGTTGGTCCACGATCCGGGTCATGTCGCTCAACGGAGTCTCGGCGGCCCGGCTTTCCCGACCGGGCAGGCGGACCCCGTAGAGGTTGATGTCGTCGGCGCACGCCGAGGCCCAGAACCGGAACGGCGCCGCGCCGGCGCCCGCCCAGGGCACGCAGATCAGGGCAGGGCCGCCGAGCCGGCCGGACGTCCACTCGACCAGCCCCGGGGCAGCCCGGCGTCCCTTGGCCGCGGCGTTCACGCGCTCCCCGCCGAGCCGGGCCGTCGCGTACCGGGAATCAACGAACCGTGCTCACACGCTGGTATGGCTATGCCCATCAGGACACGCGAAGGCACGACCTGACCCTCCCCCCGTGATCCGCTTCTTTCCGCGGATGTCGGCAACGATCATCGATGCCGTGACGCGCATCGTCCTGACCGGACGGATGCGTCGGTCCTCGCTGGAACCCCACTCACTTTATCGGGTGCCGTCAATTCGTCAATCGAGTTCCGGCCGATTCACCGCCGGCGGCAGAGCGGTCCCGCTGGATCGACCCTGGTCAGTCCGTGGACCAGGACGCACGATCCGGGCCAATGAGCAACTTCACTGCGCCGGGCTCGTCGTAGTCGATGAAGCAGCTGCCGACGACGGCGAGGTCCATCGGGTCGACCCGGGCGGACGAGCGCGGCACCGTCCGCATCAGCGGCCGCCAGGTGCCCGGCTCGCCGGCGACCAGCCGGTCCAGCAGGGCCAGCGCGCGGTCGGCCGCCGGGTCGTCCACGCTGAGGCGCAGCGCGTGCCGCAGCCGTTCCACGGCGGCGTCCGGGTCGAAGGTCACTTCGGGAAGGTCCTGCGCGTCGGCGAGCGCACGGTGGCCGGCCTCGTCGAGCGCGGTGCGGTCGAGCGCGGCCAGCACCCGCCCGCGGTGCCCGCCGTCGAACGCGATGCCGATCTCGCGGACGAGGTCGGCCGGTTCATCGGCGCAGTGCACCAGGGACAACATGCGGTTCGGCTGGTCGAGCAGGCTGCGCAGGGTGTCCGCGGACCGGCCCACGGGATCCGCGGGCCCCTTGAGCGCGCACAGTTCGACGGTCGCCGGTGGGCCGCCGGCGCTGTCCCGCCGCAGCAGCAACACCAGCGCCGGACCGGCGAACAGCACCTGGTCGGTGGCGGCGAGGCGGTCGATCGAGGCCAGCGTGTGCTGGTAGCGCCACATCTCGCGGGTCTGGAACCGATCGAACCGCAGGGGTTCCGCGGCGAGCGGCACGAAACCGTGCCGCCCCAGGAGGTCGAGCACCGCGGGCAACCGCCCGGAGCGCAGCCCTTCCGGCCGGATGATCATGAGAGCGGAGCGGTGCAGTACCTCGGCCAGCCGTCGACCGTACAGCTCGCTGAGCTCGTCCAGCGTCTCCCGGAAGTACACCTCGTGGCGGTAGTACTCCGCCTTCGCCGGCAGGCGGGTCAGGCTCGACCAGGAGACGGTCTCCATCTCATCCTCCTCGCTCTCGTCCGCCCACTCGCCGACATCGATCGCCCGTTTCCCGGCCCGGGACCGCGCCGGCGACGCCCCGGCGCCGGTCCGGTGCGACGACCTGCGCGGACGGCTTCGGGACGTTAACACGTTTCGATGCGATTTGTGCCTGCGTGACGATCGGCAACGGTCTCGTGTAGTAGGTTCACCAACCACTGGACCCCAGTGGGCCCGTCCTGCTCGGACATGAAGGGGGACGTGTTGCGGGCACCGGAGCAACGATCGTCATCGGGCACGATGCGGCTGCTGTGTCTGCCCTTCGCCGGCGGCGGCGCCGGCTTCTACCAGGCCTGGCGCCGGAGCAGCCCGGCGCCGGTGGACGTGGTCGGCGTGCAGTTGCCGGGTCGAGAGAACCTCATTCGGCAGCCACCGGTCACCACGGTGGCGGACGCGGTGGCGGCGGTGCTCCCCACGGTGGAGGCGGAGCTGGCCGAGCCGGGCGAGGTGTGTCTGTTCGGTCACAGCAGCGGCGCGTTGATCGCCTTCGAGTTGGCCCGCCGGCTCGACGTCGTGGCTCCGGGCCGGCTGTCCCGGCTGTTCGTCAGCGGCTCGGCGGCGCCGTGGCTCGCCCGCCCGGTCCGGGTCACCGGCCTGCCCGACGACGAATTCATCGCCGCCGTGCAGGACATCGCCGGTGCGAGCCACGCGGCGCTGGCCGAGCCGAGGTTGCGTGGCCTGCTGCTTCCGCCACTGCGGGCCGACGTCCAGATGGCAGAGGGGTACGACACCCCGCCGGGGACGTCGGTCGCCATCCCACTCACCGCGGTTCGCGGCGCCGACGACGAACTGGTCTCCGCGGCCGAGGCGGCGGAGTGGGCGACAGCCACCACGGCCGACTTCGGCTACGCCGAGATCCCCGGTGGCCACATGTACCTCGTCGACCGGCGGGCGGAACTGCTGGCCCTGGTGGTGGCAGCCGCTGGCGTGGCCGCCTCCGGCTCACGTGGGTGACGCGGCCGGTCGATGCCGGCCGCACCGCGCCTGAACACAAAGGACCAGAAAAAATGTACGACGGCACGATGAGTGCTATCGCCCCCCGCGCCCGCGCCTGTCACAGCCTCGTGCTGCCGGTGTCGAACGCGGAGGCGGTGCGCGCGGGACTTCCCGCGGTGCTAGCGCCGTTGCCCACCGCCGGGCTGAGGCAGGCGTGGGTCAGGACCAGCGGCGACACCGGCGACGGACCCCGGGCGGCGCGGCTTCGGGAGACCGAACGCCGCCGCCCGCTGGCCGCCGGCGCCGGTCTGCGATGTGTGCTGCTCGTCCATCGGGACGGCGCGGAGCTGGTGCTCGTGGCCGACCGCGACCTGGTGCCGTGGTGCTGCCTGTCGGCACTGGCCCACTGGGCGGCCGACGGGGCGGAGGACGCCGGCGCGGCGTGGCGCGACCACCTCGCCACGCCGCACCCCGGTGCCGGCGCGCCGCGTCCCGGCGGACCCGGGCCGGCGCTGACCGCCGCACCGTGCGGGACCGCACTGACGACGCCGGCCGACCTGGTCGCCGCCATCGCCGACGTGTGCGTGGCGGCCGGTGGGCAGGACGAGATCGCCGTCGCCGTCGAGGAACCGGGGGCACCGCCGACGTACCTGCTGGTGGCGCTCGGCGCTCGAGTCGAGGCCGTCCCCGTGCCACCGACCGCGCCGATGGTGGGGGTGCTGCTCACCGACGCGCCGCCCGAGCGGTACCTGCCGGCGCTGGCGCCGCCCTACCCGATCACCATCACCGGCCACCGCGGCGTCGACGGGGCGCTGCGCGTGGCGACCGCGGTGGACACCGAGGTCGTCGACGCGGGCCTCGCGCAGGTGCTGGTCGACCAGTTCGCCCGCCGGTGGCGCGACGCCGCGACCGCACCGGCGACCGAACGCGGTCCCTTCCTGCTGGACGGAGCCGAGGTCACCGAGATCCGGCGCGCCGGTGACGGCGGGCGCCTGCCCGCCCAATCCGGGGCGGCGGTGCACGAGGCCTTCCTCGCGGTGGCCCGCACCCAGCCCGAGCGGGTGGCGATCAGTGACGGAAACACCGAGATCACCTATGGCGAGCTGGACGCCTGGAGCGCGGCGGCCGCGTCCGGTCTGATCGACAACGGCGTGGCGCCGGGTGACCGCGTCGGCGTGTGCATGGCACGCACCGCGCGGGCGATCGTGGCGCTGCTCGCGGTTCTGCGGGCCGGCGCCTGCTACGTACCGTTCGACACGGCCCACCCCGCGGAGCGCCGCGCCTACGTGGCCCGCGACGCCGACCTGCGACTGATCGTCGCCGACGAGGACCCGGCCGACGGCCTGCCAGACGGCATGGCGCTCTCGTTGGACGAGCTGACGCGATCCTCGGTCCCGCGTCCGCTGCCGCCCGGCGACCCGGACACGCCCGCCTACGTCATCTACACCTCCGGCACCACGGGGCACCCCAAGGGTGTCGTCATCCCGCACCGCAACGTGGTCGCCCTGTGCGCGGCCACCCGGGACGGGTTCGCGTTGTCACCGTCGGACGTGTGGGCGGTCTCCCACTCGCTGGCCTTCGACTTCTCCGTCTGGGAGATCTGGGGCTGCCTGCTGACCGGTGGTCGTCTGGTGGTCGTTCCCCACTGGACGGCCCGCTCCCCGGCGGACTTCGCGGAGTTGCTGCAACGGCAACGGGTCACCGTGCTGAACCAGACGCCGTCGGCCTTCACGATGCGGATGCCGGCGATGCTCGCCGGCGCCACGTCCGACCTGCGTCTGGTGATCTTCGCCGGTGAGGCGCTGCGTCCGTCGGCACTGCTGGACTGGGTACGCCGGCATCCGCTGGAGCGGTGCCGGTTGGTCAACATGTACGGCATCACCGAGACGACGGTGCATGTCACCTGGCACGACGTCACGCTCGAGGACATCGTCACCAACTCCCAGACCGTCGGTGCCGCGCTGCCCGGCTGGGCGATCACGGTGCGTTCCCCGCACGGGGACGTGCTGCCGTTTCATGTGGCGGGGGAGATTTGCGTCAGCGGCGCCGGCCTCGCCTCGGGCTACCACGCCCGGCCCGAGCTGACGGCCGAGCGGTTCCGGACCGACAGCGGCACCGGCGCGCGTTACTACCGCAGCGGCGACCTGGGCCGGCTACGCCCCGACGGGACCGTGGACTACCTGGGCCGGATGGACGACCAGGTCCAGATCCGTGGCTACCGCGTCGAGCTGGGGGAGATCCGGGTCGGGCTGCTGGGCATCCCGGCGGTGCGCGATGCGGTCGTCGCCTTCGACGAGGAGGACTCAGGCGGAACGCTGAGCGCCTACGTGGTCGCCGAGCAGCCGGTCTCCGCCGCTGAGCTGCGCCGTCGCCTGGCCGCCAGGCTGCCCGACTACATGGTGCCGGAACGACTGCACGTCGTGACGGCCCTGCCGCTGACCGCCAACGGCAAGGTCGACCTGGCGGCACTGGCCCGGCTGGTCGCGCCGTCGGCGGACGAGCTGGTCGAGCAGGCCGCTCCGGGCGGGCACCCGGTCGCGGACGTCCGCACGCTGGTGACCCAACTGTGGGAGCGGCACTTCGGCGCCGGCTGCACCGCCGAGACCTTCTTCGACCTCGGTGGAAACTCGCTGCAGGCGCTGAAGATCAGCGACGAGCTCAACGAGCTCGGCTTCACGACCGTCGACCCTCGGGACATCTACCTGAACCCCAGCGTCGAGGACCTGGTCGCGCGTATCGAGAGCGGATGACGTCCGACCCGCCCCGCGGGCGCCGGTCCGGGTGTCGCCGGGCCGGCGGCGGTCAGCTATGCGCCGTGCAGGAGGGCTGCCAGGCGGTCGAAGTTCACGTCCAGGTCGGGGTCGAGTCCGAACTCCAGCACCGGCGACACCGAGAGCCACGCGGTCAGGTCGGCCCTGACGGCCGCGAGAATCTCCGGATCCGACTTGCCTGCCGCGACGTCCGGCCAGCACCGCTCCACCGCCTCGGCGACCGGCACCGAGCGGATGTCCCGGTGGTCGCGGGTGAGAAACAGCAGCGCCGCCGAGTCGACCCGGGACCGTAGGCCACCGAGCATCGGCGGGGGCCACTGCACGCGTGCCTTGTCGCGCCCGGGCACCGGATCCCGGTCGGCATGCGCGAGCTGTGGCCAGCGGTCCAGCAGATCGGGGCCGAGATAGGCGGCGCGTGGATAGCCGAAGAACGTGCCGCTCGGGTCGTCGAGGTGGCGGATCATGGCGTCTTCGCCGGCGAAGAGCGCCCCGCGTCGCATCGCCCAGGCGCCGAAGGTCGACTTGCCGACACCGCTGTCCGCGGTGAACAGGGCGGCCCGCCCCGCGATGGTGACGCCACCGGCGTGCAGGCCGTAGTGCGCGCTGGAGCGCAGGGTCAGGAGCAGGAAGGCCTTCTCGAGCAGCCACCGGCCCCAGACGACGGAGTCGTCCACCGCCGCCGCGGCGAGCCGTACCCCGATGGACCGTTCGTCCGGGCGCACCACCGCCTCCGATTCACCCACCCGGATGACGATCTCGTCGCTGCTCTCCCAGCCGGCGGGGAAGTAGGGTGGCGGCAGCGGGCCGATCTCCTCGGCATCGGCGACGACGAGGTCGAGCCGGACCACCGACGTGGTCGCCGGAGTGCCCTGTGGCGGCCCGAAGAAGCGCTCCACCACCTCGGTCGCTTTCGGATCCGGCCGGCACACGACGGTGTATCCGTAGCACTCGCGGATGGTCTCGGGCATCTCCCGGATCACTCCCTCGGGACGGCTCGATTCTCACGCGGCCGGCGGGCGGGGCCGCCCGGGGAGCCTAGCCCATCGACCGCCAGGACACTGTCCTCTGTCGATGGTTCAGGCGCTCCGGCAGCTTCGGACGGTGGCCCGGTAGCCGGGACTGCCACTGTCACGGGACATCGGCTCACGTTGATCGGTGCTAGGATTTCCCAGCCGTCATCGTCGCCCGCGGAGGGCCGTACCGGTGGCCGAGCCGCTAGGTGAGGTCCCGGGTGTTGACACCCGGATGGATCGACACGGACACTTTGCCGATCGCGCCGGAGATCGACAGCGGTCAGTGGCGATACGGCGCTGGCGTGCGATTCCGGCGGTCGAGGCGCGCGGTGGTTAACGGGGTGATGCTACGGGGAAATGCGCTGGTGACCTGCTGTCGCCCGGGTGGCGGCGCAGATCGTGCTGGTTGTCGCGGCTGCTCGCGTCTGTGGACCCGGCGCGGGCCCCGATGAGCGCCGGTGCCGCCGGCCGTGCGCCGAGCCGCCCGTCCCGCCGCCGTCCTAGGTGACCCGTCCGCGGGCGCAGTCGTGCCGGTCCGCCGGGATCGGCTGGGTGCCGCGCTCCTTGCTCCGCGCGCAGCGGATGGTTGCCGCTCGAGCTGACGATCCTCGGAACTCGCTAGGAAGGGCATTCACATGGTGCAGGAGATGACCGGCTTCGCTCCGGAGGTCTCAGTTCTGATGGAGCAACCGAAGACGCTCACCCCGCCGGACCTCTCGCTGGTCGGCCTCCTGGACCGGTTCCCGGGCCTCGCCGACGTCCGCGGCCTCTGCTTCACCGGTTCGCTGGCGGCCGGTTGGGCCAACCCGTACAGCGACATCGACGCCTACGCGTTCACCGACCAGGCGTGTGACCTCCCGGTGGACGAGTCGACCGAGACGTGGGAGACCAAGACTCCCGACGGCCTGCGCTGGACCACGTGGATGGGGCGTTACGGCGACAACCGCATCGACCTGAAGCTGTTCCCGCTGGATGCGCCGGAGCGGGCGTTGGCCCCGTTCCTCGGCGCCGAGGAGCCGGAGTTCTGCGAGGTCGACGCCAAGGTCCAGGACTTCATCTACCGGCTGTCCAAGGCGCTGCCGGTGAAGGGCGACGACTTCTTCGCCGAGATCCGCGCGAAAATCGCCTCCTCGTCGTACGCGCGCGCACTGGCCCGCTCGGTCAAGATCGACGCGGAGAACCGGTTGATGGACGTCGCGGGCCAGTTGCTGGCGGGCGACGTGGCGAGCGCCCGGCTGTCCGCCGTCACCTCGGCCACCTGGATCACCGACGTCTGCCTGATCACCGCGGGCGAGCTGTGCCGCAGCGAGAAGTGGTTGTTCCGCCGCCTGGAGTCGACGCCCTCGTGTGGTGTCACCCCCGACGAGTTCCGCTCGGAGGTGCTCGACGGCCCGCGGCCCGGCGAGGACGACGGCAGCTATGCGCGGCGGGTCGCCGACTGGGTGCGTAAGAAGATCATTCTGGTAGAGCCCAAGGTCGTCCGGTGATCCTCGACGCCGCCGGGCAACCCTCGGTGGACGCGGCGGTGGCCGCGTACCTGAGCGGGCACGTGCCCTACGGCATCGGAGACGAGATCGTCTGGCGCCGACCCGACCCGCGGTACTTCCTCGACCTGCGGCACGCCCGTTTCCCGGAGAAGGTGTGGCGACACAGTTCCCGCCAGGGATGGACCGCCCGCGTCAACTCCGACTTCGAGCAGGTGGTGCGCAGCTGCGCGGCCATGCCGCGCAAGGACGACAGCGCGCAGTGGATGACCGCGGCGATCATGCAGATGTACTTCCGCCTGCACTCGGTGGGGCTGGCGCACTCGATCGAGGTGTGGAGCGGTGACGAACTGATCGGCGGTGAGTTCGGCCTGCTCGTCGGGGGCAGCTACTTCTGTGAGAGCAAGTTCCACCGGGCGAGCGGCGCGGGCAACTTCTGCACCGGCGTCGCGGTCCTCACCCTGGCCGACGCCGGAGCGGTCGTCTACGACATCCAGCACGCCTCCACCTACCATCGCCGGTTCTCCACGCGGGGGATCGAGCAGGCCGACAAGGACCAGTTCGTCGATCTGCTGCTGAGGAGTTCGGGCGACCGGTTCCGTCGGCTGACCGCCACCGGAATGTCCACGTTGTCCAGGCCAGTGCTGCCGGGAACGGAGGGATGGCAATGACCGAGGACGCAGCTGGTACGACCCGGTCCGTCGAGGTGCCGCGGATCGCGGTGATCGGGATGGCCTGCCGCTTCCCCGGAGCGGACGACGTCGGCGCCTTCTGGTCGAACCTGGTCGACGGCGTCGACTCGATCTCCCGCTTTGGCGCCGTCCGCAGCGACAGGTTCGTGCCCGCCGTCGGCAGGCTGTCGGGGATCGAGGATTTCGCGGCCGAACACTTCCGCATCTCGGCCGTCGAGGCGACCGCGATGGACCCGCAGGCCCGGGTGTTGCTCGAAATCGCCGCGGCGGCGCTCGACGACGCCGGCTACCGGGTGACGACCGACGAGGTCGTCGGGGTGTTCGCGGGTTCCGGCGAGAACACCTACCTCCGCGAGCACCTGGCGCCCAACGCCGAGTTCTGCGAGAACCTCGGTGAGATGCGCCTTGCGCTCACCAACGAGAAGGACTTCCTCGCGCCCCGGATCGCGTTCAAGCTCGGTCTGACCGGGCCGAGCATCACCGTCCAGGCCAGCTGCGCCACCGGGCTGACCGCGGTCGCCCTGGCCTGCCAGGCGCTGGCGTCCGGTGACTGCGACATCGCCGTGGCCGGTGGTGTCAGCCTGCTGATGCCGTCGGTGGACGGGTACGTCTACGCCGAGGGCGGGGTGAACTCGGCCGACGGCTACTGCCGGGCCTTCGACAGCGGCGCGACCGGGACGGTGCCCAGTTCCGGCGTTGGGGCCGTCGTCCTCAAGCGGGATGACGCCGCCCGCGCCGACCGCGACAACTGCTACGCGGTGATCAGGGGCTGGGCGATCAACAACGACGGTGCCGCGCGCGCGGGCTTCACCGTCCCGAGCGTGGTGGGCCAGGAGCGGGTCATCCGCACCGCGCTTCGCCGCGCGGGGGTACGTCCGCGGCAGGTCGGTTACGTCGAGGCGCACGGAACCGGCACCCCGTTGGGCGACCCGATCGAAATCGAGGCGCTCCGCCGGGTGTTCGCCGACGACGACTGCGCGCCGGAGTCGTGTGCCGTCGGCTCGGTCAAGACGAACATCGGCCACACCGACGCGGCGGCCGGGATCGCCGGCCTGATCAAAGCGGTGCTCACCGTCCGGACCGGCACCATCCCCGCGAGCCTGCACTTCGACAGCCCGAACCCGGCGATCGACTTCGCGGGGTCGCCCTTCTTCGTCTCGTCCGGCACCCGGCCGTGGCCGGGCACGACCGGAGCCCGCCTGGCCGGAGTGAGTTCCTTCGGTCTCGGCGGCACCAACGCCCACGTCGTCCTGTCGGACCCGGCGCCGGTCGTTTCCTCGCCGTCGCCCCGGGCGCGGCAGGTCCTCACGCTCTCCGCCCACACCGACGCCGAGCTGAGGGCGGCGCGGGACCTGCTCGCCGCCCGGCTGGCGGCCGCCCCCGCGGACGAGCTGGCCGATGTCGCCTTCACCAGCGCCGTCACCCGACCCGTGCTCGCCCACCGCTGGGCGGCCGCGGTGGCGACGCCCGCGGACGCGGCGCGGGAACTGTCGGCGGGCGCTCCGCCCGGTCCGCCGGCCGGTCCGCCGTCGCTGGCCGTCCAGGGCGACCCCGCGACACTGGCCCGCTCGGGTGCCCGCGACGCGGAGGCGGAGCCACTGCTGCGCGACGCCCTGGCCGGTCTCGCCGAACGGCACGACGTCGAGGCCGACCAGCTCGCCTCGGTCGGTGCCCGGGGGGCCCTGGCCCTGATCGCCTTCGTCCGCTCTCTCACGGCGGTCGGGATCCGGCCCGAGCAGGTCGCGTTGCCCCGCTGGGCGGCCCCGGCCCAGTCATGGCTGCGTGGCGGCACGCCCGACGGCGAGCTGTCCCGGGTCCTGGCGGCGTGCGCCGATGAGGTTGACCGGGCGGGGACGACACCGGAGGGCGCGGCACCGGCCACGGTGACCGTCGGGCCGGAGCTGGACGTCAGCGACACGCTCGCCCGGCTGTGGGCGGCCGGGGCGGATGTGGACTGGCGCCGTTTCTACGCCGGCGAGCAGCGCCGCCGGGTCTCGCTGCCCGCCTACCCGCTCACCCGCCGGCGCCATTGGCTGGACCGGCCCGAGCCGGTACCGGCGGCCGACGGCACCGCCGAGTCGACCGCCGGGTCGCGAGGCGTCGCCGAACTGGTCGAGGCAACCTGGCGGGATGTCTTGGGCCTGTCCGAGGCACAGCGGGACATCGACTTCCTCGACCTGGGCGGCGACTCGATCGCGGCCGTGGAGATCGGGGCGCGGCTGAACGAGGCGCTGGGGCTCGACCTTCCACTGGATCTCGCCTTCGAGGCTTCCACCATCGACGACATGACGACCTACATCGAGAAACGTCAGGGGATTGGAGCAGGCACATGATCGCGCGCGACGGCGTGTTCATCCGCACACTCGACGTAACTGCCCGGGTCGGCGACGAGGTGGGACGCCCGGACGGCCTGCTCCTCGAAACCCTGATCGGCCGGTACGTGCTCAACGCCGACGCCCGGGACGTCTGGCTGCGGCTCGACGGACAGCGGACGGTGGAGGCTGTCTGCGACGACGTGGCCGCCGAGCGCGGGCTCCCGGTCGACCAGGTCCGCGATCAGGTCGGCGGTCTCATCCAGCAGCTGCTCGACCTGCGGGTCCTGGAAGAGCGATGAGTCCGCCCATGCTCCGCACCGGATTCCAGTTCGCGAGCTTCTCGTTTCCGGGGGTCGACGACTCCGAGTTGTTCGAGACGGTCACGAGCATCGCCCGCACCGCGGAGCAGTCGGGGTTCGACAGCATCTGGGTGATGGACCATCTGCACCAGATCGGGACCGTCGGCGAGCGCACCGAACCCATCCTCGAGGCGTACCTGACCCTCGCCGGCATCGCGGGGGTGACGTCCACGGCCCGGCTCGGGGCCCTTGTCTCACCCTGCGGCTTCCGCAACCCGGCTGTCCTCGCGAAGATGGTCACCACTCTCGACGTGATGAGCCGAGGCCGAGCCATCCTCGGTCTGGGTGCCGGTTGGCACGGCGAGGAGTTCCTCGCGTACGGGCTGCCGTTCCCCTCGCTGGGCGTTCGGATGCGGCAGCTGGCGGAAGCCGTTCAGATCTGCCGGGCGATGTTCACCGACAAGCAAGCGACGCGGCGCGGGACGCACACCCAGATCGAGGACGCCATCAACGTTCCGCCGCCGATCACGCCGGGCGGCCCGCCCATCCTGGTGGGGGGCAGCGGCGAGAAGGTGCTGATCCCGATGGTTGCCCGGCTCGCGGACGGGTGCAACTTCTTCGGGGGCCCCGCCACCGTTCGCCGCAAGATCGCAGTGCTGCGGCGTGCCTGCGAGGCCGTCGGCCGCGATCCCGGCACGATCACGACCACCTGGCTCGGAACGGCCGTGGTGGCCTACAGCGACCGAGAGCTCGAGCGTGGTCTCGAGCGGCTCGGACGCCTGATGGGCGTGCGCCCCTCCGCGGTGCCGGGGCTGGCCCTGTGCGGTACCCCGGACCAGATCGCGGAGCAGGCGCAACGGTACCGCGACAGCGGGATCCAGGGGGTCATCGTCAACATGGACGACGCCTACGACCTGGATCGCGTCAGACAGGTCGGCGCAGCCCTGTCCGAGGTGATGGGGTGACGGCCGCGGACGGAACGCGACCGGCCGGGCGGTGGTGGGTGCCGCTGCGTCTGCCCGGTCCGACGTGGCCCGCGCCGCGCGCCCGTCTCCTCGTCCTGCCGCACTCGGGAGCCGGGCCCAACCAGTACCGCCCGCTGCTCACCCACCTCGCCACGGACGTGGAGGTGCTCGGCCTCAACCTGCCCGGCCGGGAACGACGGGCCGCGGAGGCGCCGGACGCCTCCCTGGCCCAGGTGCTGGACAGCCTGACCGCGGTCGGCCCCGCCCTGCCCACCGCAGTGCTGGGGAACAGCCTCGGCGCGCTGCTCGCGCCACACGTGGCCGACCGGATCGGCGCGCTCTGCACCGGGATCGTCGTGTCGGGGCAGACGCCCGCCGAACGAGGGCGGTGGCCGGTCCGGTCAGCCACCGACCAGGATCTGCTGGGCGTCGTCGAGCGCGGCGGGGTCACGCTCCCGCAGGTCCTCAGCGACGAGGGCTGGCGGCGTCGTCTGTTGGCCAATCTCCGCGCCGACTTCCGGCTCGCCGCGCAGGCCGTCGAAGGCCTGGACGAGGTGTACCTGACCGCGCCGGTGACCGCCGTCGTCGGTCGGGAGGACCCCTTCGTCGACCTGACGGAAGTGGCTCGCTGGGGCCGGTACACCAGCGGTGACTGCGTCACGGTGACCATCCCGGGCGGGCACTTCGCCATCCTGGAGCCGCGCAACCGGGAGGTGGCGCAGCACCACCTGTCCCAGGCGCTGCTCGGGCCGCCGGCACCGCAACGCCCGGCGTCGGCCAGCGGGGTGCCGGCCCCCGCGCACCGGGAACGGGCGGCGACGTGAGCCGCCCCGCGTGTTCGATGTCCGCGACCGAACGGAGAGGTAACAGCGTTGGTGGAGACGCCCGCACCAGAAGCTGATCGTTGGCACCCGAGGAAACTCCTGCCGCCGCGCGGCGCCGCCCGCCCACTCACCGTGCTGGTGCTCACGCAGACCACCGGGTTCGGCCTGCTGACCGTCCTCAGCGTGGTCTATGTCACCAAGTTCGTCGGCCTGTCGGCGACGCAGGTCGGTCTGGCCCTGAGCATCGCGGCCGGTCTCGGCCTCGCCACGGGAATTCCGGCGGGGTACCTGACCGACCGCGTCCGACCGCGCTTCCTGCTCGCCGTCTTCCTGGCGCTGCAGGGGGTGGCGGTGCTGGGCTACCTGGTGGTGGACAGCTTCCTGGTCTTCGTCGTGGTCAACGGCGCCTACCAGATGGCGGACCGGGCCGAGAGCGCGGTGCGCGGCGGGTTCATCGCGAAGGCGGTGCCGGCGGAGGACCAGGTCCGGGTACGCGGATACCTGCGCGCCGTCGCCAACATCGGGTTCGGCCTCGGCGCTCTGCTGGCCGGCGTGGCGCTCACCTTCGACAGCCGCGCGGCGTTCCGGACGACCATCGTGGTCGCCGCGGTCGGTTACCTGCTGGCCGCGCTCGCCGTGCGTTGGGCGCCCAGCGTGGCAGCGGTCGAGAAGGAGATGCGGATCCCCTCCCGGAAGGCGCTGCGGGACTGGCCGTACCTGTCCTTCCTCGCGCTGAACGCCGTGCTCAGCTTCCACTACTCGGTGCTCGAGGTCGGAATGCCGCTCTGGGTCACGCTGCACACCGACGCGCCGCCCTGGATGGTGACCGTTCTCTTCCTGATCAACACGTCGTGCGTCGTGGCGTTCCAGGTCGTGGTGGGTACGAAGGCGGACACCATCACCACCGCGAAGCGGGCCACCGTCGTGTCCGGTGGCGTGCTGGCGGTGTGCTGTGTGGTCTTCGGCGTCGCCGGTGAGGTGGTCGCCGTCGCGGCCGTGGCGCTGCTGCTGGCCGCCGGGCTGCTCCACGTGCTGGGCGAGATGCTTCAGACGGCCGCGTCGTGGACGTTGGCGTTCGAGTTGGCTCCGCACCATGCCCAGGGGCAGTACCAGGGGATGTTCAGCACCAGCACCTCCGCCGGTCTGATGGTTGGCTCCTCCGTGGTGACGATCGTCGCGATCAACAACGGTCTGGTCGGTTGGTTGATTCTCGGTGGGTTGTTCCTGGTGACCGCACTGCTGGTGCCGCCGGCGGTGCGGGCGGCGGAGCGAGGTCCGGCGTGGGTGGTCCGCGGGCGGCCGGCCGAGGCGGTGCCGGAGGCCTCCCTGCAGGGCTGAGCCGGCGTCCGTCCGCGCGTTCGGCCGGAGGCCGAGGCCCGCCCCTGGATCACCCGGGCGGGCCTTCGGCCGGCGTCGCCTTCGTAGGCCTCGGCGCTCTGGACGACCTTCCCGCCGAGGTGCCGGGTCGGTGGCCGCGTCGTGGCCCCGGTAGGGCCGGCTTCAGCCGTCTCGCCCGGCGCCCCGATCGGGTGCGCTCATGTCCCCTGTCCCGGGCGTGCCATCGGCGAGCCCGTAGCGCAGGTACACGGTGCCCTTCGGACCGGCTGCCGGAGGTTCGAGGAGCGCCAGGTTGGTGGGCACCGCGCCACCGTCGAAGACCTTCTTGCCGACGCCGAGCACGATCGGGTGCACCCAGAGATCCAGCCGGTCGAAGAGCTTCTCGCGCAGGAGGGTCTGCACAAGATTCAGGCTCCCGACGACCTTCACGTTCTCGTGCCGGTCACGGATCTCGCGCACCGCGCCGGCCAGATCTGGGCCGAGCTGGGTGGACCCGGCCCACGAGAGGTCGGGCCTGCCGCGGGAGGCCACGTACTTCGGGATGCTGTTGAACAGCGTGGCGATCTGGTTGTCCTGGCCGCCCTCCTGGTGCGGCCAGTAGGCGGCGAAGATGTCATACGTGCGCCGGCCGAGCAGGAGAGCGTCGGTGCCCTCGTACGCGGCAGCGACCTGGGCCCCGGAGACCTCGTCCAGCAGGGGCGCCTGCCAGCCACCGAACGGGAAGCCCACCGGGTCCTCGTCGGGCCCGCCGGGCGCCTGCCCGACGAGGTCCAGGGTCGCGAACAGCTCGATGTGAATGAGGCCCATGCCTTACTCCCGATGGTCGGTTGTCTCGGTCGCGAGGTAGACCGGCGGCCGCCGGCGGACTCATCGCTGCGACGGCACCCGGCTTCGTACTCGTCGACCGCCTCGCCTACAGCATGGTCAGCATGGGAGACCCGTTCCCCCGGCGTGCGGACCTCCGGCTTCCACCGGCTGGCCACCAACCCGGACGGCAGCACGCAGATCACCGTCGGCGTCGACCAGACCGGCCCGCTCGCTGGACTCCTCGACCTGCTGATGGGCGCCAGGACCCGCCGGTTCCTGGCGCTGGAGGCCGCCGGGCTGAAGGCTGCCAGCGAGGAATGAGCGCCGCCCGCGAGGCACTCCTGGCCCGGTGTGTGGCCTACCTGCAGGAGAAGGGCTTCAGTGACCTGAGCCTCCGGGAGATCGCCGCGGGGGTCGGCACCAGCCACCGCATGCTCATCTATCACTTCGGCACCCGGGAGCAGTTGCTCGTCGCAATCGTCGAGCGGGTCGAGGCGGCTCAGCGGGAGGCGCTGGCGGACCTGGTCTCGCTCGACGGCGACCTGGCCGAGGTGGGCCGGCAGTTCTGGCGCCGGATGACCGATCCGGCGCTGGCGCCGGCGACCCGCCTGTTCTTCGAGATCTACTCGCACACCATCTACCGGCGCCCGTGGACGGACTCGTTCCGGACCACGGTCGTCGCGGCCTGGGCCGAGCCGCTGGCCGACCTGCTCGTCCAGCGAGGTTTCCCGCCGGCCGAGGCGCGGCGGCGGGCCAGACTGGGCCTGGCCGCCACCCGCGGGCTGATCCTGGACCTGCTGGTCACCGGCGAGCGGGAGATCCTCGACGCCGCCAGCGACCTGCTGTCGGACCTGCTGGTTCAGCCGGCAACCGGCACCGCCGGCGTCGGACCGGGCGCGGGACGACCGCCACCGCGGCTGCGCTGAACCCGTCCTGCCCGTGGCACCGGCGATGCCATCCGGCGCTGCCGGCGGGCCGCTGCTGACGCCCGAGCGGGCGAGCGCCGGGATCCCGACGTGGCGCCAGAGCCGGTAAGGTCTCGGATCGTCGCAAGTGGACGCAACGGGAGGGAAGGGGCGGCATGACTGGTGCGAGTGGCGGCGGCGAGGCGAAGCCGGCGACCGCGGCCCGGATCTACGACTACTACCTCGGCGGTACCCACAACTTCCCGGCCGACCAGGAGGCCGCGCAGGCGATGCTGCAGGTGCTGCCGTTGGGGCCGCAACTGGCCAGGACGAACCGGGCGTTCCTGCGGCGTGCCGTGCGGTACCTCGCCGAGTCCGGGGTGCGTCAGTTCCTCGATGTCGGCTCGGGCATCCCCACCGTGGGCAACGTCCACGAGGTCGTCCAGCAGGTCCAGCCCGACGCGCGCGTCGTCTACGTGGACATCGACCCGGTGGCGGTCGCGGAGAGCCTGGAGCTGCTCGAGGGCAACCAGCAGGCGACCGCGGTCAACGGTGACCTGCGCGACCCCCAGTCGATCCTCGCGCATCCGCAGGTCGCGGCGATGCTCGACTTCGATCGGCCGATCGGTCTGCTGCTGGGCGCGGTCCTGCACTTCGTGGCCGATGACGAGCTCGCGTACGACGCGGTCGCGCAGCTACGGGGTGCGCTGGTGCCCGGAAGTCACCTGCTGGTGTCCCACGCGACGGCGGACGAAGCGCCACACGACCAGGACGAGCTCGACGTTGCCCGTGACATCTACCGGCGCCAGACCACCACGCCGCTCGGCCTGCGCACCAGGTCCCAGATCGAGCGCTTCTTCACCGGGCTCGACCTGGTCGAGCCGGGCGTGGTGTGGCTACCGCAGTGGCGACCGGCCCCGGACGACCCGAAGTACTTCACCGACGACCCGAAACTCAGCGCCGGCCTCGGGGGAGTCGGGCGGGTCCGCTAGTCGCACCGAACCGGACCGACGAGTTCGCGCAGCCCACGACCGGGCCCGGCCGTGGCGGCCGGGCCCGGTCGACGGTGGTCAGCTACCGGGCCGGGGGAATGCCACCGGGCTGCGCAGTCCGTCCCGCCCCACCGCCCGGACGCCGAAGAACACGTTGTCCTTCGACAGGTCGATGGTCACCTGTGTCACGTCACCCACCGGGATGACCTTCTGCCACTCGGCGGCCGTGGTCTCCCGCCAGAGCACCTCGTAGCCGGCCAGGTCGGGCTCGTCGCCGCGCTGCCAGCGCAGGGTGGTGTTGTTGGTGAGGTCCGTCGTGACGATGATGGTGCCCTGCGGCGTGCCGGGCGCCTGAGCGAGCGACCAGAGCGCCGCGCCGTTGACCCGGGCCACCCGGGTGATGTAGCCGAAGTCGCAGAACTCCGGCAGGTCGCCGTACTGCTTGCCGTCGACCACGCGCACGTCCTGGTGCTGGTGGGCGAAGTCCTCGTTCGGCTCGGTGAACCGGGCCGCCGGCCAGCCCTGCTCCAGGAAGGAGATGTGGTCGCTGCCGCGCAGGTAGCGGTCCCGGCGGTAGATCACCCGGACGTCCATGCCGGTCGCGCCGTTGTCGGCCACGTCCTTGACGAAGCGGGCGAGTTGCCGGGACGGGGAATCGTTCTCGCCGCCGACCGACCGGCGGATGTTCGCCTCGGCCGGGGTCTCCGCCGTGGGCACGCCTTCGGCGAACAGCCGTACGGTACGCGGGTCACGGGTGCCGTCGTCGGCCGTGCTGCTGCCCACAATGTCGTTGCTGAACATGCTCTGCACGTCGGCGCCGGCCGCCTTGAGCTGGCGGGCGAGGTGGCCGGAGCCGTAGAGACCCTGCTCCTCGCCGGCCACGGCGGCGAACACGATCGTCGCCGCGGTGCGCCGCGTGGCCATGACCCGGGCCAGTTCCATCACCACCGCCACGCCGGACGCGTCGTCGTCCGCCCCGGGCGCGTCGCTGGTGGCGTCCATGACGTCCGTGGCCCGGGAGTCGTAGTGGCCGGTCACCACGTAGGTGCGGTTCGGCGACGTCTCCCCGCGCAGGGTCGCCACCACGTTGGTGATCACGGTCGGCACCGGGATCCGCGATGCCGGCTGCTGGACGTACGACTGGAGTTCGACGGTCATCCGGCCGCCGGAGGCGGCGGCGTACTCCCGCATCCGGTCGTAGATCCAGTCCCGGGCCGCGCCGATGCCACGGTCGGGGTCGTCCTGGCTGGAGAGGGTGTGCCGGGTGCCGAACGCGGCCAGCCGGCGGACGATCGCCTCGATCCGGTGCTGGTCGACGGACCGGAGCAGGTCACGCAGTTCGCGGTCCGGCGGCTGGGGACGTACGGGATGGCCGGGGCCGGGCGGACTGGCGCCGGCGGCCGTGGCCGGTCCGGCGAGCGCGGGTACGGCAACGGTGGCGGCGGTGGCTGTGGTGGCGGCGGTCAGGAAGGTGCGGCGGGTGGGCCTCGTGGGCCGGGCGCCGCTGTCGTCAGTTCCCATGACCGCATCCTCGCCATCGATGCCCATGGCTGTCTACATCGATCGACCTGGATCGTGTGCCCGGGCGTCCGCCCGGCGGCGGTGGCGGGCATGGAGCGCCGCCATCCGCACCGCCGACCGGCCCGGGGCGGCGGTGCGGATGGTGCCATCAGCCTGCCGTACCGAAAAGGGCGGCGTAGCGGTTCAGGTAGAGCGGCCATCCCTCGTCGTCGGCGACGCCGTCGCGGACCGACTCCCAGCCGGGGCCGTGCCGGTCGAGGCGGCGGTGTTCCAGTTCCACCCGGGTGCGCTGCGGGGTTTCGGCGACGAATCGCACCTCGACCTCGCTGGTGTTGTCGAGTTCGGTCTCGACCTGCCACCGGGGGCTGATGTCCCAGCTGAAGACGACCCGGTCCGGCGGGTCGTAGGCGAGCACGCGGGCCCAGCGGCACTCGGTGCCGTCGACACCGCGGTCGTAGATGTGGCCGCCGACCCTGGGCTCGAAGACGGTCTCGGCGATCGCCGCGCCGAGCAGGTTGTGCTCCTTGGGCTTGAAGTCGCCGAACCGCTCGATGAAAACGGAGAACGCGCTTTCGAGTGGTGCGTCGACGACGATCTGTCGCCGCACCACGACATCTGCTGCCTGGGTCATCATTTCTCCTCGGTCGGTCGTTCGATGACGTCCTGGTAGCCGTCGAGCGCGCGCTTCCAGAACGTGTCCAGTTGGTCTCGCAGGGCGGCGACCCCCGCCGGGTTGAGCCGGTAGACCCGGCGGGTGCCGGCGGTGCGGTCGGTGACCAGGCCGGCCTGCTTGAGCACCTTCAGGTGCTGGGACACCGCGGGACGGCTGATCGGCAGTTCCTCGGCGATCTCGCCGACGGCCCGGGGTCGCTCGGCCAGGAACGCGACGATGGCGCGCCGGGTGGGGTCGCCCAGGGCGTCCCAGCCGGCACCAGTCCGGTAAGTAGCCACGAACGGTAAGCTACGACTTACCAAAGCTGGAAGTCAAGGCCGACCGGCTGGCGGTGCCGGAGTCCCGGCCCGCCGGCGGCCGACCGGGGTGGGCCCGTCCGCCGGGAGGGCGGGTCGCCTTGACCTCAAGTGGGGTTCACGCTTCATGCTGGTGGCGTCAACTGTCGAGGAGGTAAACCATGGCGGTCTTCACCGACGACGAGCTCGCCTACCTGCGGGGACAGCGCCTGGGCCGGCTGGCCACGGTCCGTGCGGACGGGACCGTGCAGAACAACCCGGTCGGGTTCGGCTACAACGAGCGGCTCCAGACGATCGACATCGGCGGCCGCAACATGGCCGCGAGCCGGAAGTTCCGTAACGTCGCCGCCGGATCCAAGGTGTCGTTCGTGGTCGACGACATCGCCTCCCTCGATCCGTGGCGGGTCCGCTGCCTCGAGATCCGGGGCGACGCCGAGGCGGTGACCGACCCGACCGACTCCGCCTCGCACGTGGACGGGCCGATCATCCGCATACATCCCCGTCGCATCATCAGCTTCGGACTCGACGCCGACCGCTCGGCAGCACGCTGAGGCCCTCCCGAGAGACCGATCGGAGCCTCTCGTTGCGGTGACGACGGCGCAGGCCAGGCCGAGCGACCCGGCGCGACGCGGCTACCGGGCCCGCACCACCGCCTCCGCCACGCGCAGGGTCTCCTCCGCCTCGGTGGCCGGGTCGTCCCGCACCACCGCGACGTCCAGCCCGGCCTCCTCGAAACGGTCGAAAGCCCGGGCCGCGTCGACCACGGTCCCGGCGGCCACCAGGGCGTCCAACAGCTCGTCGGTGACGAGATCGGTACGGGGCACCCCGCGCCGCCAACCGTCGCGCAGGCTGGCCGCCGCCTCAGGGCTCACGCCCGCCAGGCGCGTGATCATGTGATCGCCGTGCACGCCGAGGAAGCGCGCCACCATGGGCCGGATCCGGTCCCGCGCGGCCGCCGGATCCTCGTCGACCGCGATTCCCACGTAGGCCGACAGCTCCAGATCCGGACCGACCTGCTCCCGTACCCACCGCACGTACTCCGGGCCGGCGAGGATGGACAGCAGCAGGCCGTCTGCCAGCTTGCCGCCCCGCGCGATCGCCCGCGGGCCCTTGACGCCGAGCACGACCGGCGGGTCGGGGCGCACCGGTGTGAAGGACAGCCGGGCGTCCACCCGGAAGAACTCGCCATTGAAGCGCACCGGTGCGCCGGTGAGGAGTTGCCGTAGCACGGTCACCGCCTCAAGGGTGCGGGCGAGCGGCCGGTCGAACGGGATCCCGAGCTGGTCGGACATCCAGTGCTCGTTGCTCGCGCCCAGTCCGAGCACGGCGCGTCCACCGCTGATCTCGTCCAGCGTGGCGAACTCCATCGCGGTCAGCGCGGGATGCCTCGTCCACGGGTTCACCACTCCGATGCCGACGCGGACCCGTGAGGTGGCCGCCGCGACCGCCCCGGCGAGCGCGAACGCGCCCCGCTCCAGGTAGTCCTCGGTCAACCACACGTCGTCGAATCCGGCTGCCTCCGCCGCGATGGCGGCCCGCACCGCGCCGGCGGAGTCGCGGTGCCCGGAGATGGAGAAGGCCAACCTCATGTCGTGGTCCTCGCCGCGAGCGCGTCGTCCAGCGCCTCGACCGACGGTGGGATCACCGTGACGTCCGGCAGCCGGGCGGACGTCGCGCCCACGTCCTTCAGCCCGGTGGACGTGCCGATGAGCACGACCGTGTCCCGGTGGCCCACCACGCCGGCCGCGGCCGCCCGGCTCAGCGCGACGGCCGCCGTCACACTCGAGGCCTCCAGGTACACGCCGGCCTCCCGGGCGAGCTGCAGCTGGGTCGCGATGATCTCCTCGTCGTCGGGGGTCGCGAATGCCGCGCCGCCGCTCGCCCTGAGCGCCGCGAGGCTCTGCTGGGTTCCGAACGGGGAGGCGGTGGAGAACGCCACGGACGGCTGCACGGGCACCGGGCCGGCGACGGCCGCTCCCGACGCGAGCGCGGCGGCCAGGGGCCCGAACGGTTCGGCCGCGATGAGGCGGGGGACCCGGTCGATCACTCCGATGGCGGCCAGGTCGGCGAACCCCCGACCGATGCCGGCGAGCCCGTCGCCGTAGGCGACCGGCACGACCACCACGTCCGGCGCCTGAGGAAGCTGTTCCACCAGCTCGTACGCGATGGTCTTGTAGCCGTCGACGCCGTACGGGTTGGACCCCGCCGGGGGGTTCGCGAACCCCGACATGGCCATCCACCCGCGGGCGGCAACGAGCTCCCGCATGAGTGACCACCGGTCAGCCGGCCGCCGCAGCGCGACCACGTCGGCGCCGTACGACTGCATCAGGGTCTTCATCGTCGACGGAACCGAGGCCAGCGTGAGCACGACGCAGCGGAGCCCCGCGCGGGCCGCGTAGGCGGCGACGGCCGCGCCGTGGTTGCCGGTGCTGGCCACCACCACGGTGCCGGTGCCGACCTCGACGGCCTTGCTCACCGCGACCGCCGCCAGCCGGTCCTTGTAGGACCAGGTGGGGTTGCGGCTCTCGTCCTTCACGAACACCGCCCGCACCCCGCAGCGCTCGGCCAGGTGGGGAAGGTCGACAACCGGCGTGCCGCCCTCGCCGAGGCTCACCGGCCGGGTGTCCGGGGCGAGCGGCAGCATCGCGCGGTACCGGAACAGGCCCGGCTGCGCCGGATCGACCGGCAGGTGATCCAGCCCGGTGAGGTCGAGCACCGGCAGGACGTTCGCGGGTACGCCGGTATCGGCGCAGTGCGGGCAGCCGGAGCCGACCAGGGCGATTGCGGGGTCGCGATAGCGGCGGTCGCAGCGTACGCAGGCCAGTTGTCCGTCGTAGCGGCTCACGCGGGCACCACCGCCAGCTCGCGGTCGCCGGAGCAGAGCATCTCGATCCCGGTCCGGGTCACCGCCACGGTGTCCTCCACCATCATGCCGCCCCAACCCAGCTCGTAGTACGGCGTCTCGAAGCAGAACGTCATCCCGGCCTCAAGTGGCACGTCGATGTCCGGGGCGATCACCGGCGGCTCGTAGATGGACAGGCCGATGCCGTGGCCGCAGTGCTGCCGACGGTAGCTCGGCACGTGCGCTCCGGTCGCCTCGAATCCCGCCCGGAACAGCTCCGCGGCGGTCACCCCTGGGCGCGCCAGCTCGAGCTGCGCCTGCTCGCCCGCGTGCACGGCGGCGTACACCCGCCGCTGGCGCTCGTCGGGTTCACCGAGCACGGCTGTGCGTCCGATGTCCGACCAGTAGCCCTCGACCACGCAACCGACGTCGAAGCGGGCCGCCTCGCCCGGCTGCCACCGCCGGTCGGTGGGCAGGGCGTCGGCGAGGGCGCCCCGCTCGCCCGTGGTGGCGACCACGAAACGGGGGTCCCCTCCGCCGGCCACCATCGTGCCGGCGATCACCGCCGCCAGCTCCCGCTCGGTGACGCCCGGTACCGCCGTCGCCAGCGCCGCGCGCACCGCCGACTCCGACAGCCGGGCGGCGTAGCGCAGCATCGCGACCTCCCCGGGAAGCTTGCCGGAACGGGCCGCCATCACCACCGCCGTGGCGTCGCCGGCGCCGGTGAGCACCTCGGCGAGTTCGGGGTGACCGGGCGCGGCCTCGAGGCCGAACCGGCTGCCGCCGGCGAGACGCCCGATCACCGACCGCAGCGCCGCGGGAAGGTCGGGGTGCCGGTCGGCCATCCGGGAGATCTCGACGAGGTCGTCGGTGACAGCCTGGCCGGCTTCCACGTAGAACCGCCCGAACGGCATCAGCCGGTCCACGGCGACACCCCAGTCCGCCGCCGCCGGCGCGTCCGCGGCGGCGCACACCACCCACAGGTCGTCCCCGGTGACGACGGCGGCGATCCGGTGGGAGCGGAACACCTGGCCCGGCACACTGCGGTACCCGGTGACGTAGTGCACGCTCTCGGGCTGGGTCAACACGAGCGCGTCGTAGGGCGCGCCGGCCAGAACGGCGCGCAGCCGTGCCAGCCGCTCCCGGGCGAGCACCCGGTGGTCGACGTCCGGCCACGGCGGCAGCTCGACGTCCGGAAGCGCGCGGGTGAGCGCGTCAGCCACCGGCCGTCCGCTCGACACCGTTGTCATGACGACACCCCGACCGGCGCGATGACGTCCTCGCTGAACTGTGTCATCGCATCGATGGTCTCCTCGACGGAGTCGGCCGCGAACAACAGTGCCGCCATGGTGGTCACCCCGGCCTCCCGATACGCCTCGACCTGTTCCGCGACGTCCTGCGGCGTGCCGATGAGGTTGCGGGAGAAGAGGTCGTCGACGCCCTGATCCTTGAGGGTGGTCCTGGACAGGGACAGCAGGTGGCGGAATATCTGCGAGGACTCGAACCGGCGGCGGGCCTGCTCCCGCGTCGGGGCGACACTGACACCCACCTGCAACGCGATCTCGAAGTCGCCCGGAAGCCGGCGACCGTGCTGCTCGGCCTCGTCGCGGATCAGCCGCGCGCCGGCCCGCACCTCACCGTCCGACAGGCAGGCGGGCAACCAGCCATCGGCCAACCGCGCCGCCCGGGAGCGGGATCCCGCCGAATTGCCGCCCGACAGCAGGGGCAGTCGTCCCCGGAACGGCTTCGGGTAGCTCTCCACGTCCTCGAACGCGACCCACTTGCCGTGGTAGCTGGCGCTGCGTTCGGTGAACAGCAGCCGCAGCGCCGAGATGGCTTCCTCCGCGTGCTGCCCGCGGTGCAGCCGCGTCCCGGGATGCATCGCCTCGAACTCCTCACGGTAGGCGCCGATGCCGACGCCGAGCACCGCCCGGCCGTGTGACAGCTGGTCCAGCGTCGCCGCCTGCTTGGCGGCCACGGCGGGGTGCCGGAAGGGCAGCACCATGATCGCGGTACCCAACCGGATGCGGGTGGTCACCGCCGCGACATAGCTGAGGTACGCGAACACGTCGTAATAGCGGGGCGGCTGGTCGAAGTCGGCGCGCACGTATCGCTGAGTGGTCACGTGGTCGTTGCCCCAGACGGAGTCGAATCCCAGGCGCTCCGCCGCGCGGGCCAGTTCCACAGCCTGGTCGATGTCGGCGTACGGCACCGTGTACATCAGTCCCTCGGTGCCGGTCGGCACTCCCAACCCGAACCGCATCATGCCTCCACAGCGTCCACGTCACGGTTGTCAGCGGGAGCGCCGCCACCAGCGCCCCCCACGCGTCGAACCACCAAGCCGACCAGCGCGTACAGGACGAACCCGGCGACCAGGCCCTCGATAGCGTTCGCCAGGAGGAAGTCGCCGTACCAGGCGATCAGCGCGGCGGCGATCCAGCAGGCCACCGCCTCCCAGCGGATGGCCGGCATGTCCTTGAGGACCCGGGCGTCGTCGCTGCGGCGGTGCAGGACCCAGAAGTGGGCGATGAGCAGGCCCGCGAACGGAGGCACGACGACTCCGATCACGCTGAGGAACCTGCCGAACTGGTCGGCGAGGCCGAGGAACGCGATCCCGACGGCGATCACGACCGCCACGACGGTCCAGACCGGCTTGGCGAGCCGCAGCTTCAGCAGGTTCGAGGCCGACGTGAAGGCGAGCGACGCCGAGTAGATGTTGTTGTCCGCGGTGTTCCACAGGGCGAGGAACAGCAGGACCGCGGCGGGCGCCAGCAGGCCGAGGCCCTGCATGACGACGACGAAGTTGCTCTGGCCGACCTTCATCGCCGAGACGGTCGCGATCGTCTCGAACAGGCCCACGCCGACGACGAAGCTCAGGAAGCAGGAGATGACCACGTCACGCGCGCGCAACGCGTAGCGCTGCACGTCCGACACGAGGGCCGCTCCGGTGATCCAGGTCGCGACGACGAAACTCACCGCCGCCGGGAATCCGATCGCGGCGGCCGGCTGCGCGGTGAACACCTCGCCGAAGCCCCCATCGAGGTTTCCGATGCGCACGAGCGCGAAGATTCCGATCGCCACCTGCACCGGAACCGCGATCGCGGAGAACCGGTGCAGTCCCTTGAAGCCGAAGATCGCCGTCGTGAGGATGGCGAGCGCGAACGCGACGACGAACACCGACGACGGGATGGCCGGGATCAGGTGGTTCACCGCCCCGCCCCAGGTGTCCATGAGCACGCCGATGAAGCCCATGGCCACGACGCCGAGCACGATGGAGACCAGCACCGAGCCGGCGGTGCCGAATACCGCACGCGACGAGAGGTAGCTGGTCAGCCCGGTGCGGAAGCCGATGATGCCGATCAGCGAGGCCACGACGGCGAGGACCAGGTTGCCGACAGCGATGGCGGCCATGCCCTCACCGAACGTGGTGCCCGCGCCGATGACGCCGCCGACGAGGAAACTGCTGACGCTGATGTTCCAACCCACCTGCACCATGATCAGCTGGAGGAGGGGCTTACGCCGCGACTGGGGGACCGGTTCCAGCGCATGGTCTTCCATGGCCTCGGTGATGTTGCCCTCGGTCGTACGGGCCTGTGGTTCGTTCGTGCGGATCGGTTCCTTGACGGACATCGCACTCTCCGGGAATCAGGCGACGGGGGATCGCCCTAGACGAGGCTGGTCGTCGTTGGGGATTCCGCACATACTCTCGGAAGGTGGTGACCAGCGCTACATGGGTTAGCCGGAAGAACGGCGGTGAGCTTTTGTGGATGTGGCACAACGGGCGCGGGCGCTGTTCGGCCAGGTCGACGACATGGCCCGCGCTCTGGTCGGCGACGTCTGGCGCCAGTTGCCCGGCTACGACGAGGACCGGATGGACCTGGAGGACCTGGCGGGCGTCATCATTCCGAACATCACCGCGCTGCTGCTCGCCGTCGCCGAGCGGCGAGCCCCGCAGCGGGAGGAACTGACCACTGCCGCGGAACTGGGGGAGCGGCGTGCGATCCAGGGCGTGCCGATCGAGGCCGTGGTCACCTCCTGGCACAAGGCCGAGCGGGAGGTGCTCTTCCGGATAGCGACCCTCGGTCCACCGCTGCCGGCCGAACAACACCGACACGTGGCACGCCAACTCGCGACGGCGATCGACGCGCTGACCGCGGCGTCGACGGAGGCCTACCGGCGCACCCGCACCGAGGTCGCGGCGCACCTGGAGCAGATCGCCACCGACCTCGTGTCCCGGCTCACCGGGGCGGAACCCCTGGACCCGGTAGCCATCGAGGACCGGGCACGGCTGATCGGGGTGGCGGTCCAGGAGGAGCACCGCGCCCTGGCCATACGAGTGGTCCGTGACGACGACCCGCAGCGCCGCGCGCAGGCTCAGCGCCTGGTGCTCGACGCCATCCGACCGAAACTGCACAGCCGGACCGTCGTCGGATCGCGCGGCGACGCGGTCGTCATCGTCACGCCGGAGGTACCCGGGCTGACGGGCATCCTGACGCGCGTCACGCACCGCGCGAAGCACGACACCTTCGTCGTGGGCGTCGGCCTACCTCGACCCCGGTTCGGGGAGGTCGCGGGCTCCTGCCGCGAGGCCGTGGCCGCTCTCGACGTCCGGTGCCGGCGCCCGTCCGGCCCGGCCGTCGTCGAGTTCGCCACCGTCGCGGCCGACGTGCTCCTCCTGGAGAACCCCCTCGACTCACTACAGGTGATCCGCAGCGCGCTGGGCCCGATCCTCGCCCGCCCACAGCTGGTCGAGACGTTGGCGACCTACCTGCGGTGCGGCCTGTCCACCCGGGCCACCGCCGCGGCGCTCGAGGTGCACGAGAACACGGTGACCTACCGCATGCGGCAGGTCACCGCGGCGCTGCGGGTGTCCGGCCCGTCGGAGCTCGTGCGTGCCGATGTCCTGATGGCGCTACGTGCCCGGGAACTCGGAGCGTTCGCGCCTCTCCCCTGACGGGAGAGGCGCGCCCAGGCCCGGCTGGTTCGGCCCGTCAGGCGGTACGGCGGGTCCGGACGAGCGCCAGCCCGCCGAGGAGCGTGGCGATCAGCCCGAGCACCACTGCCGCGTAACCGCCGACGATGCCGTTGCCGGTACCGGGTCCACCGTCGGCGGTGGCCACCACCAGCCCGCCGACGACGGTGCCGGTCGCTCCCGCCGCCAGCGCCACAACCGAGTTGCGCCTCCCGCTGCGGCCGGTGGCTCTGGCCAGCGCCAGCCCACCGACGATCGCGGCGCCCAGCGTCGCCACCGCGGCGACGGTCGCCACGATGCGATCACCGGTGAGGGTGTACGCGTCGACGGTGGACGCGGCGAGCAGGTCACTGATCGGCATGGGGTTCTCCTTCGTCGGCGGTGCGCCTGTCACCCGATCCTGTCCGCTGGACGCACCGCCGCGCGTCGTGCCGACGTGGGCACTTCGGACTGCTGCGGGCGCGGGCGGGTGGCGTGGAGCTACTGCGTACGCGGTAGCGGCGGCTCCTCCGCGGGCACGAGTCGCCCGGACCGCCCTCCGGCTAGGGTGCGCCCATGAGCAGCCCACCATTCCGGGTCCGGGACTGGCTGATCGCCGCCGGAGTCGCGGTGATCCTGCTGATCAGCGGACTGTCCGCAGACCGGTCCGCCGACCGCCTCGACGCGCTCGGTTTCGCGCTGCTGGCGGCCGGCGGGCTGGCGCTGGCCGCGCGCCGACGCGCCCCGGTGGCCGTCCTGGTCGTCACCGGGGTGTGCGCGGTGGGCTACCAGGCCATCGGGTTCACCGTGTTCGCGGTGGCGTATCTGGTCGCCGTGTACGCGGCGATGCGGGCCGGGCACCGACGCGCCACCGTGGCGGTGAGCGCGATCGTGCTGGTCGCTCTCCCCGTGGCGGCGATGGCCTCGGGCCCGCGCGACGTGGGCGAGGCGTTCATGCAGGCCCGAGGCGTCCTCGAGCTGGCCTGGCTGATCGCCGCCGGCGCGGCGGGCGAAGCGTTGCGCCAGGCGGAGCGGCGGGCGGACGAGGCCGAGCGCACCCGCGAGGAGATCGCGCTGCGCCGCGCCGACGAGGAGCGGCTGCACATCGCGCGGGAGTTGCACGACTCGCTCACCCACCAGATCTCGGTGATCAAGGTGCAGGCCGAAGCCGCCGTGCACCTGGCCCAGAAGCGGGGTGAGCAGGTGCCGGAGGCGCTGCTGGCGATCCGGGACGCCGGTCGCGAGGCGGCCCGTGAGCTGCGCGCGACCCTGGAAGCGCTCCGTGACGACGGCAGCAGGCCGGCGTACGGGCTCGACCAGGTCCCGGACCTGGTGCGGCGCGCCCGGACGACCGGCCTGGACGCGACCCTGACGATCGAGGGAGACCGCACCGCCGTGCCGGCGGCGGTGGACCGGACCGCGTACCGGATCGTGCAGGAGGCGCTGACCAACATCGCCCGGCACGCCGCTGCCGCCACCGCGTCGGTCCGGATCGTCCACCGTCCCGCAGCGGTGCTCATCCAGGTCGATGACGACGGCACGGCCAGGCCGGGGTCGGCGCCGGTGCCCGGCGTCGGGCTCCTCGGAATGCGCGAACGGGTGACCGCCGTCGGCGGGCGGCTGCACGCCGGAGCGCGCAGCGAGGGCGGTTTCACCGTCCGGGCCGAACTTCCCCTGGAGCCGTCATGATCCGTGTCCTGCTGGTCGACGACCAGCCGCTCATCCGCAGCGGATTCCGCGCCCTGCTCGACGCGGAGGACGACATCGCGGTCGTGGCCGAGGCCGCCGACGGCGGCACGGGGGTGGCGCTGGCGAGGCAGCACCGGCCCGACATCGCGCTCATCGACATCCAGATGCCGGTCGTCGACGGCATCGAGGCGACCCGGCGCATCGCGGCCGACCCGGCCCTGGCCGGGGTGCACGTCGTCATCCTGACCAACTACGGGCTGGACGAACACGTGTTCAACGCGCTGCGGGCCGGCGCGGCCGGCTTCCTCGTCAAGGACATCCTGCCGGAGGACTTCCTGCACGCCGTCCGCGTCGCCGCCCGCGGCGACGCGTTGCTCGCACCGTCGATCACCCGCAAACTGATCGACCGGTACGTCACGCAGCCGCCGCCCACCGACGCCCCGGCCGCGCTGGCGCAGCTGACCACCCGGGAACGGGAGGCCGTGGCCCTGGTCGCGCGGGGGCTGACCAACGACGAGATCGCCGAGCGCATGGTGATCAGCCCGGTGACCGCCAAGACCCACGTCAACCGTGCCATGACCAAGCTGCACGCCCGCGACCGTGCGCAACTCGTGGTGCTCGCCTACGAGTCCGGGCTGGTGATTCCACGCGATCGCTGAGGTCCAGGTGGACGGAGCTTCGGCGGTCCGGCTCACTCCGCTGCGGCGGTCCGCTGGCAGCGCGGGCACTGCTCCCGCTCGGACCAGCTCACCCGTCCCAACGTCGCCGGCGCGAGGACGCGCTGCCCCAGTTCGGTGCGCGCGGCGATGCGGAAGCTCCAGATCGCGTCGGCGAACCCGTGGTACGCCTCGTGGTACTCCGCGCTCGAGAGGGCCGCGCCGGCGCGGACGGCGTCACGGATACCGATGAGCCGGACGAACGCCGCCTCGCCCGCCACCACCAGCTCGGCGCTGCCGTACATCAGCAGCCGTTCGCGCACTCCGTACAGACCGGAGTCGTGGACCGCCCGGGCGGCGGCGACCAGGCGGTCCGGCTCCCGCGTGGCCGGCCGGGCCACCTCGCGCAGCCCCGCGTGCGCCTGGTCGAGGGCCAGGGCGAAGTCGACGTACGTGCGCAGGCGCTCGGCCTCCCGGTCCCGGCTGCGTTGGTCGCGATCGTTCCGCCTGCCCGCGATCACGGTGCCGGCCAGGGCGATGACCGCACCGACCCCGGTGGCGGCGACCGGTATCCACGTGGTCTCGGCGATGGTTGCCTCCCTCGGCCGGCGACGGGATGCCGTGGACGCGAGGATACGCAACCACGGTCAGGTCAGGTCGAGCTGCACCGTGGCGATCTCCCAGGCCCGCAGCGGCAGTCGGACCAACCCCGCGCCGTCGACGGCCAGCGGCTCGCCGGTCCGACCGAGCAGGTCGCTCCGCCACGCCCCGCGGATCGGGGCGCCGCCGAGCACGGCGATGGTGTCCGTCGGCGTCTGCGCCACCAGGCGTACCTCGACGCGCCCGGCGCGGTCCCGGACGCTGGTCAGCGCGACTCCGTGGCCGTCGACGGAGATCCCGGCAGCCGGTGCCGGCAGCGCGACGGCCGGGTCGGCCGCGCCGGCGAAGGCCAGCAGCTCGTGCCGGTACGCCTCGGCCGCGGCCAACACCCCGGCCTCGTGCCAGGTGCCCCGGTACGGCAGCACCGCCAACTCGACCGTGCGGGTGCCGCGGCACTGCGCCTGCGGCGTGGGCAGCTGCGGACCGGCGGGTTCGTCGCGGAGGGCGTGCCGGTTGCGGGACAGCATCCCGATCGCGCGCAGCAGGGTGACGGCCAGTTCGCGGCCGGAGTCGGTCAGCTCGTACTCGGTGGGTTGCGTCAGCAACACCGCCAGCGCGCCGTCCGGCCCGCCGGCGGCGACGAACCCGTTGGCGGGGAAGGTGGGCAGCGGCACCTCACCGCCGCCGCCCTCCGCGGTCAGGCCCCGCTCGACGACGGCGAACTGGCCCTCCGCGTACGACCGGTCCGCCGGCGACGGCAGCGGCAGGTGCAGCCGGACGCGGTGGTCGTCGCAGCGGTTGTCGAACTCGACGCGAAGCCGCGCGAACCGCTCGCCGCAGCGCAGCTCGACCCGGGTGGTGAGAGTGATCGGCTCGTGGTCCACCGCGCGGGAACCCGTGTCCACGTCCGCCCCGACCGGCCAGCGGTACTCGCGTACCACCTCCACCACGCCGAGCAGGGGCCCGTCGTGGCGCACCACCGTACGCACCGCCCGCGGCTTGTCGACGAGTTCGTCGGCCGCCGGCGGAGCGTAGTTGTAGCTGTCACCGACGTCGCCGCCGTCGACGACGCGACCCACCCCGTCCACCGTGACACCGTCCGGGGTGGTCAGCGCCAGCGTGCCGTCCTCGGCGACGTCGACGCGCAGCAGGCCGTTGGCCAGGCGGCGGCCGGTCACCGTGACCGGGGCGAGCTCCGCTTCCGCGGTCGCCGGCAGGGGCGCCGGCCGCACCGCGGCACGCCCGAGCGGCGGCACCTCGACCAGGGCGGCGACGGTGGCCCGGGGGGCGGCGAGAATCCGTACCCGCCACTGGTCGGCGTGCCCGGCGGCGGCGAGCGCCAGCCGGACGTCCGCCACGTCGAAGGCGGGGTCGCCGTGCCGGGCCACCTGGAAGGTGAGGGTGGCGTCGTCCGGTGACACGGACCAGGCGGTGACCTCCTGGCCGTAGAGTTCCCGGCCGTGCACCCGGGTGAGCACGGTCGGCAGGTCGGCGGCCGGCACCACGTCGTCGGCGAGCAGGGTGCGGCGGCGACCGAGGACCTGCGCGGCGACGCTGCGGCCGGTGGCGTCGGCCAGGGCCACCGTGCTGTCGGCCGGCGCCGCCACGTCCAGGAACGCCAACGCGGTGCGGGCCGCCGGGGTGGGATTGAACAGCAGGTAGCCGTCCCGGGGCACGGCCGCGGCAAGCCGCGAGCCGACCAGGTCGCAGACCGCCCGGCCGAGCTGGTCGGCCTCGGCGAGCCGGGCGGCCACCTGCTCGGCGGTCTCGTCGCAGCCGCAGCCGGTCACCGAGTCGTGGCAGCTGGCGTCGATCAGCCGGGTCCAGGCCATGTCGAGGAAGCGCTGCACGGACCCGTCGTGGGTCAGCGCCGCGAGCGGCTCGGCGTACCGCTCGACGCGCCGCTCGGCGCGGTTCATCGCCTGCTTGAGGTGAGCACGGACGGAGATCACCCCGGGCAGGATGTTGGCCCGGGCGTGCGAGCGCAGCTCCCCGCGGACGACCGGCAGGCCGTCGACGGTGGCCGGTTGGGTGGCGAAGTACTCGGCGAGGGTGCCCAGCCGCAGCTGCGTGCCGGCGACGTCGGCGGCGGCGAGCAGGTCGGGGGCGTCCGGCGCCGGCGCGGCGTGATCGGTGCCGTACATGGCCAGCGCCGGGCTGTCCACACCGTCGAACCGCCACCCGGCCAGCGTCCTGGCGAGGTCGTCGGCCCGGCGCGTGACCTGCGCGGCGTCCTCCATCAGCCCGGCGGCGTTGCCGTAGCCGCCAGGCAGGTACTCGGTGCGGACGGTGGTGCCGTCCGGGGCCTGCCAGGCGAAGGCGTGCCGGCGCATCCGCTCGGGTACGCCGCGGAACACGCAGGCGTGGGCCAGCCCGGCGCCGGCCAGGATCTGCGGCATCTGGGCGATGTGGCCGAACATGTCCGGCAGGTAGCCGACCGGCATCGCCCCGCCCAGCTCCGCGCTCCGGCGCAGGCCGCGTTCCAGGTTGCGGACGACGTTCTCGCCGGAGCAGAGGAATTCGTCGAGCAGGATCTGCCACGGGCCCACCGCCAGCCGACCGGCGCGCACCAGGGCGATCACCTGCTCCCGCCGTTCCGGGCGGACCTCCAGGTAGTCGTCGACCGCGGCGAGTTGCCCGTCGAGGGTGAACCGCTGCCGCGGGTCACGCTCCATCCGGTCGAACACCTCGTCGAGCAGCGCCACCAGCCGCAGCCGGAACCGCTGGAACGGCTCGTACCACTCCCGGTCCCAGTGGGTGTGTGGCACCACGATGATCTCGGTTGGTCGGTTCACCGGCTCGCCGCCTCTCCACCGATCGCCGCCCCGGTCAGCTCACCGAAGCGGCGTACCACCTGCTGGCTGGTCCGTACATCGGCCGCGCCCTCGGCGATGCCCGTCAACGGCGCGGCGGCCGCCGTGACCATGGCGTGGAACGCGACCAGTTCCTGCTCGAACGCCTCGGTCACCGACCGGAACGCGGCCCGCCGCTCGCCGCCGCCGTGGTCGTCGACCACGGTCAGCGTGGTGGGCGCGTTGAGCAGGTACGGCGACGGGAAGACCAGCTCCAGCGACCCGCGGGCGTGGTGCAGGGTGACCGTCTCCCGGTAGGCGGGGTAGGCCGGCAGGTTGAGCCACCGGATGCCGTAGCGGGCGGCGCCGGGCAGCCGCCCGCTGATCTCCACCGACGGCTCGGTCGGGCCGTCGGGGGTGAGCGGCCAGGTGGCCACGTGTTCGACGGTGGCCGGCGCGCCGGTGAGCAACCGCAGCAGGGACAGGTCGTGCGAGAGGCTGTTGATCAGGATCCGGTAGAGGGCGCGGGCGGCGGGGTCGGTGCCGACGGCGGCGTCCAGCAGTGCCCGGTCGGCGGCGGCGAGCCGGGCTGCCTCCTCGGCCGGCACGTCGCCGGCGGCCGGGGGCAGGTTGGCGAAGCGCAGCTGCCGGTCGCCGCCGGCGTGCAGCACGGTCACCTCCACCGCGTGCACCGCCTCCGCGCCGCCGAGCTCGGCGAGCAGCCGGGCGGCCTCGGTCACCGCCGGGTCGTACTGCTTCATGTAGCCGACCATCAGCGCCGCGGCGCCCGTGCCCAGCCCGGCCAGCCGGGACGTCTCGGCGAGCGTGTAGGCCAGTGGCTTCTCGCACAGCACCGGCAGGCCCGCGCGCAGCGCCGCCGCGGCCAGCTCGCCGTGCGAGCCGGAGGTGGCCAGCAGCACGCCGTCGCAGCCCCCGTCGGTCACCATCCGGGCCGCGTCGGGGTAGCGGCGGGCCGGTTCGACGCCGTACCGCTCGCCCAGCTCGGTCAGCCGCGACGGGGACAGGTCGGCCAGCGCCACGATCTCGAACAGGTCAGCACGGCGTTGCAGCAGCGGCAGGTGCACGGTGCGGGCGATGATGCCCAACCCGGCCACCGCGATCCGGATCCGCTTGCCTGGCTCGATCACCGCAGCGCCTCCTCGAGCCATCGGCGGTTGGCGTGCTGGTCGGCGCGGATCCGGTCCAGGTCCCGGCCGTCCGCGGGGCTGTCCTGCTCGATCACCAACCAGCCGGTGTAGCCGATGTCGTCGAGGCCGGCGAGCACCCCGGCGAGGTCGACGTCGCCGCGGCCCAGGGCGCAGAAGCCGCCGGCGGCGACCACGTCCATCAGGCCGCCACCGGCCGCCCGGACCCGGGCGTGGGCGGCGAGGTCGGCGTCCTTCAGGTGCACCTGGCCGATCCGGCCGGCCCAGCGGCGTACCGCGGCCACCGGGTCGCCGCCGGCCAGCGCCAGGTGCCCGGTGTCCAGGCAGATCGCGATGTCGGTGAGTTCGAGCAGCCGGTCGGCCTCGGCCTCGGTCTCCACATCGGTGCCGAGGTGGTAGTGGAACACCGGTTCCAGCCCGCGGTCGCGGCACCGGTCGGCGGCCTGCTGGACCCGGGCGGCGAAGTCCGGCCAGGCCGCGCCGGGCAGCGCCGACGCGAGGTCGGTCGGGGTGCCCGGCCGGGCCATCCGGGCCGGACTGCCGGGGCAGGCCAGCGTCGGCCGGGGTGCGAACCGGGGGTCGGCGGCCGGCGCGGCGGCGAACACGTCGAGCGCGGCGTCGAGCTGGACGAGGTCCTCGGCGAAGCCGGCCGGGTCGGCGAAGCGCAGGTCCACCCAGCCGCCGGCGAGCCCGATGCCGGCCGCGTCCAGCCGGCGCGCGAGGGTCTCGCCGGTGCCGAGGTAGCCGATCGGGCCGGAGTCCACTCCGGTGTAGCCGTCGTCGGCCAACGCCGCGAGCAGGTCGTCCGGGCCGACCGGGGCCCCGGTGGCCTGGTAGATGCCGTAGTTGACGGGGGCACCGGCCACCCGTGTGCGTCCGGTCAGCTGCACAGCGCGATCACCTCCATGCGGTGGGACTCCAGGACGTGCAGTCCGTCGCCGGCCGGTAGCCGGCACCGGTCGCCGCGGACCAGCCGGTGTCGCCCGTCCGGATAGGCCAGCAACGCGCCGTCGGCGTCGAGCGCGAGCAGTTCGTCGCCCAGCCGCAGCAGCAGCGGCCCGTCCGGATCGGCGGAGATGGCGGTACGGCCGCCCCGCAACGCGTCCAGCGCCGCGTCCCCGGGCGGGGCGTCGCGGTCGGCGAGCAGCCAGGTGGTGGGGGAGCCGGGCAGCGCGTCGGCGCCGGAGCGGTGGAAGTCGCTGCCGCCGACCGGTACGACGTCGGCCCGCCACGCCCGCGCCCAGGCCAGCGGGGCCCCCCAGGTGCGGTCCCACCAGCCGGAGTGCCACACCTCGACCAGCGGGGTGCGGTCGGCCAGCGGCTGGCGCCAGGCGCAGTCGCCGCCGAGCGGGTGGTTCACCGACATCAGGCCGCCGTCGCGGCGCGCGGCGGCGAGCCACTCGTCGGGTGGCCGCCGGAAGTCGACCCAGCCCACCGGGCCGAAGACGTTGGCATGCCCCCGGTCGGTGGTCACCTCCTGGCCGGGCAGCAGCGTGATGCCGTAGCGCGCGGAAGCGGCCGGCAGCCACGGGTGGTGGCTGACGGTGTTGTGGTCGGTGACGGCGAGGAAGTCCAGGCCGCGGGAGGCGGCGAGCGCGGCGAGTTCGTCGATGGTGTGCGCGCCGTCGCTGTGCACGGTGTGCGCGTGCAGGTCACCGGCGAGCCAGCGCCGGCCGTCGACGTCGGGCAGGTCCCGGCGGGGCGGCCGGGCCGGTCGCGGTGGCGCCGCCGGCGGCTCGGGCGCCGGCGGCGCGGTGTCGCTGGTGGTGGCGGTGACCTCGTAGTCCAGCCCGTCCGGCGGGATGCGGTGCAGCCGCAGCAGCACCTGCCACTCGCCGGGTTCCAGCTCGCCGGGCAGGTAGCCGGGGGTGGCCCAGTCGGCGGCGATCGTGTAGCCGTCCCGGGCGCCCCCCGACCAGCCGCGGAAGCCGGCCGGGCCGACGCAGCCGAGGTCGAGCACCCCGGCCGCACGCGGGTAGGCCAGCCGGACGGTGAGGGCGGCGGTGCCCGGTGCGACGGCGACCGGCAGGGCCCGCATCACGTCCTCGGCGCGGTCCTGCAGGGTCCAGCTGCCCCGGTGCACGACCATCGGTCAGCCCTGCACGCCGGCGCCGGCGCGAGGGGCCGGAACGCTCGCCGTCTCGGCGACGGTGACCAGGTTTCCGTCGCGGTAGAGCAGGGACCGGCCGGGGCGGGGCACCACCCACCCGGTGTCACCCGGTTCGGGTTCGCGGCCCTCCGCGACGACGACCTGCACGCTGGTGTGGCCGGCGGCGCCGGTGTGGCCCGCACCGCCGTCCGCGCCGGCCGGGCCGCCATCGTCGTCGCCGGCGGTGTCGTCGCCGGCGGTGCCGTCCGGTACGTCCAGCGAGACCAGGGAGACGCTGCCCAGGTTCTCCACGACCACCACCTGCCCGGTCAGCGCGCCCGGGACGGGGGTGGGGGAGTAGTCGAGGTACTCCGGGCGCACCCCGTAGACCAGTCGCTCGCCGTCGGTGACCCGGCCCTGGGCGTCGGCGGGCAGTGGCAGCCGGGCCGGGCCCACGACCAGTTCGTCGCCGCGCACCCGGGCGTCGACGAGGTTCATCGGGGTGGAGCCGATGAACCCCGCGACGAAGGTGTTGGCCGGGCGGCGGAAGACCTCGGTCGGGGTGCCGACCTGGCGGATCCGGCCGCCCTCCATCACCGCGATCCGGTCGGCCAGGGCGAGCGCCTCGGCCTGGTCGTGGGTGACGAAGACGGTGGTGACCCCAAGTTCCCGCTGCAGCCGCTTGAGGAAGGTGCGCGCCTCCAACCGCAGGCGGGCGTCGAGGTTGGACAGCGGCTCGTCGAGCAGGAACACCTGCGGGTGGCAGGCCATCGCCCGGGCGAGCGCCACGCGTTGCTGCTGGCCGCCGGAGAGCTGCCCCGGGCGGCGGTGCAGCAGCCCGGACAGGCCGAGCTCGTCGGCGGTCTCGGCGGCCTTGCCGGCGCGCTCGCGCCGGTCGACCTTCTTGATCCGCAGCGGGTACGCGATGTTGTCCTGGACGGTCATGTGCGGGAAGAGGGCGTAGTCCTGGAAGACCATGGCCACGTCCCGCTTGCCGGGGGGCAGGTTGGTGACGTCGCGGTCGCCGATCCGCACGCTGCCGCCGGAGGCGACCTCCAGCCCGGCGATGGTACGCAGCAGCGTGGTCTTGCCGCAGCCGGAGGGGCCGAGCAGGGCGAAGAACTCGCCGTCGGCGATCTCCAGATCGAGGGCGTCCAGCGCGCGTACCCCGCCGGGGTAGACCTTGGTCAGCTCGCGCATGGTGATGGCGGCCATCAGCGCTTGATCCCTCCGTGGAAGCGGAATCCGTACCGGCTGCTGACGAAGACGAACATGAGCGCCACCGGCAGCGAGTAGAGCAGCGAGAAGGTGGAGAGCAGGCGCAGGTCGGCCTGACCGCCCTCGGTGTAGAGGGTGTACATGATCACCGCGGCGGGCGCCTTGTCCGGGCCGCGCAGCAGCAGGAACGGCACCAGGAAGTTGCCCCAGACGTTGGCGACCGCCCACACCCCCACGGTGGCCAGACCGGGGCGGACCACCGGCACCACGATGTGCCGCATGATCTGCAACGGGCTGGCGCCGAAGACCCGGGCCGACTCCTCGTAGGACGTCGGGGTCGAGTCCATGAAGTCCTTGAGGATGAAGATGGCCGCCGGCAGCAGCCCACCGCTGAGGATCAGGATCACGCCGAGCCGGGAGTCGATCAGGTTGAGCCGGAAGGCCAGCTCGAACAACGGCACCATGGTGGCGGTGCCGGTGACGATCGACGACAACAGCAGCAGCCCGTAGAGCAGCGCGTCGCGGCCGGGCACCCGGACCCGGCTCAGCGCGTACGCGGCGAGCGCGGCGAACGCCACCACCAGGACCGCGGTGCCGCCGGCCAGGTAGACGGAGTTGAGCAGCGAGCTGAGCGCGTACGGGTTGTCCAGCAGGGTGCGGAAGTTGTCCAGGGTGAACTGCGGCAGCGAGGCGGTGACGGTCGGGGTGTCGTCGAACGGGGCGGTGGCCAGCCAGAGCAGCGGCAGCGCGAAGAAGCCGAGAACGGCGCAGAGGAACGTGTAGCGGCCGATCTGGGCGAGCACGTGACGAACCGCGACGGCGGGCCGATCGCCGGTCGGACCGGGTGCGGAAGCGGACCTCGCGGCGGTGGTGGTGGTCACGCCCGCTCCTTCCGCCGGCCCAGCAGGCGCAGGTAGACCAGCGCGATGGCCAGGTTGATCAGCAGCATGATGAACGAGATCGCGGCGCCGAAGCCGAGCTCACCGCCGGAGAGCGCCACCTTGTAGACGTACACCGGCAGGATCTCCGAACGCTGCTCGGGACCGCCGGCGGTGATCAGGAACGGCGCGAAGTCGTTGAACGTCCAGAGGCTGATCAGCAGCAGGTTGGTCAGCACGTGCCCGCGGATGCGGGGGAACACGACGTCGCGCAGTTGCTGCCAGGTCGACGCGCCGGCCAGCCGGGCGGTCTCCAGGTGCGAGCGGGGGACGTTCTCCAGCGCGGCGGCGTAGAGCATCATCGAGAACGCGGTGCCACGCCAGGTGTTGAAGATGATGATCGACAACATCGGGTAGTCGAGCAGCCAGGCCATCCCGGGGATGCCGAGCAGCGCGTTGAGCGTGCCGGCGTCCCGGTCGAGCAGCGCGATCCACAGGAAGGCGACCACCGAGCTGGGCAGGATCCAGGAGAGCAGGACGAACCCCTCGACCACCCGGCGCAGCGGGCCGCGGCGGTCGCGCAGGGCGAAGGCGATGGCGAAGCCGAGACCGGCCTGGCCGATGACCGCCGAGCCGAGGACGAACTGCAGGGTCAGCAGCAGCGAGGTGCGGAACCGCTCGTCGCCCAGGGCCTTGGTGTAGTTGTCCAGGCCGACGATCTCCGGGTTGGCCGCGGCCAGGCCGGTCAGCCGGTAGTTGGTGAGGCCCAGGTAGATCGTCCAGACGGCCGGCACCACCAGGAAGACCAGGATCAGCACCATGGCGGGGACGAGGAACCCGGTGGCCCGGCCGCGGCCGAGCCCGGCGGCGTCGGGGGCGGGGGAGGCGCCCGTGACCGGGCGCGCTCCCTCGACCAGTTCGTCAGGAGGTGACGTTGCCGGCACCACCGACGATCCCTTCGACCTTCTTCCGGTACGCCTCGGCCGCCTCGTCCACGCTCTTGCCGGCGGTCACCTCGGCGGTGGCCTCCTGCAGTGCCACCGACACCTGCGGGTAGACCGCCAGCGGCGGCCGGTACGCGGTGATCGGCAGGACCTTCTCGGCGACGAAGTTGAGCATCGGGTCGGCGGCGAGCACCTCCTTGTTCACGTCGGTGCGGGCGGTGATCCGGGTGGCGCCGGCCAACTCGGCCTTGACCGCCTCCGCCGAGTGCATGAAGGACAGCAGCTCCCAGGCCTGCGACGGGAACTTCGAGTTGGGGTTGAGCACCCGCACGCCGCCGCCGGACATGCTGACGAAGTCCTGGCCACGGAGCCCGGCGCCGGGCTGCTTGGCGGGGATCAGCGCGTAGCCGACGGTGGTGTCCCGGTCCGCCATCTTGGCGATGCCGTCCTTCGGGTTCACGACGCTGCGCCAGAAATAGTCGCCCTCGGCGAGGATCCCGATCTTGCCGGCGGCGAACTCCGCGAAGGACTTGTCCCGGCCCTTCGCCTCCTGCTGGAGCTTCGGATCGCCCAGCCCGCCGCCGTAGACCTTGGTGTAGAAGTCGAGCATGTCCTTGACGGGCTGGCTGGCGCCGGCCCACTTGCCGTCCTTGTAGATCTCGCCGCCGGCGCCGACCAGCAGCGGCAGCGCGCCCTGCATCGAGGTGGCCTCACCCATCGCCGTGCCGGCGTTGATCTGGATCGGGGTCACCCCGGGAAGCGCCTTCAACTTGGCGCCGGCGTCGAGGATCTCCTGCCAACTCGTGGGTTGCCAGTCGGCGGGCAGCCCGGCCTGGGCGAACAGCTTCTTGTTGTAGTAGAGGACGCGGCCGTCGGTGCCGAGCGGGATGGCGTAGCGCTTGTCCTCGAAGCTGCCGAGGCCCTGCACGCTCTCCGGGATCTGTGACCAGCCCTCCCAGGAGTCGACCTGGTCGCCGGCCACCTCCGACAGCGGCTTGAGGTATCCGGCCTGGACGAACTCGCCCACCCAGATGCCGTCCACGGCGATGACGTCCGCGCCGCCCTTGGACCGCAGGTCCAGGGCCAGCTTGGTCTTGTACTGCTCGTCGTCGACGCCGCTGGGCACGAACGTCACCTTGGCGGTGACGCCCTTGGCCTTCTGCGCCTCGACGAACCTCGGGATGACCCACTGCTCGATCCACTCGGCACCCGCGGCGTTCTTGCCGCCGGCGATCGCGTTTGCGGAGATGGTGAGGGTGATGTTCTTGGCGTCCTTGCCGGCGGGCTCGGACGAGTCGCCGCACGCCGTGGCGGCGAGGGCGACGGCGGTGAACGCGGCGAGCACGCCCGCTGCGTGTCTCGGCTTGGCTGACATGGGCTGTTTCCCTTCGCAAGGAGAGACTTCGAAGAGACTCGCGGGTCGCCCGCCGGCCGCAGGTCCCCCCGACGCCGGCGGTGCTTGCGGACACAATGTCATGACAGCCTGACGACGTAAATACCTGTCACTGAAATGGGCGCGAAACATCAACCGTCACCGCTCGGCGACGGTCACCTCGAGGGAGTACCGGCTGGCCCGGTAGATGTGCGAACCGTGTTCGACGTAGTGCCCCTGATCGTCGTAGGCGGTGCGGGTCATGGTGAGCAGGGGCGAGCCACGCCGCTCGCCGAGCATCTGCGCCTCGGACCCGGTCGCCGCCCGGGCGCCGATGCGCTGCTGGGCGCCCCGGATCCGGATGCCACCCGCGCGCAGGATCCCGTACAGTCCGTTGGCCTGCAGCGCGTCGATGGTCAGCCGCACCCGGTCGAGCGGGAGCCAGTTCTCCATCACGGCGAGGGGCTCGCCGTCGGCGAACCGCAGCCGGCGCAGGTGCTGCACCTCGGCGTCGACCGGCACGCCGAGCGCGGCGGCGACCTCGGCCGGGCACGGCACGGTGGCCAGCTCCAGCACCGAGGTGGACGGCGCCTGGCCGGCGCGCAACAGGTCGTCGTGCAGGCTGGTCAACTCGACCGAGCGCCGTACCGTACCCCGCACCACCTGGGTGCCCACCCCGCGGCGACGCACGATCAGTCCTTTGTCGACGAGGTGCTGGATGGCCTGGCGGACGGTCGGGCGGGACAGCCCGAGCCGGTCGGCCAGCTGCAACTCGCTGTCCAGGCGGTCACCGGGCGCCAGGTCGCCGCGTTGGATCGCCGCGGCGAACTGCTCGGCGACCTGGAAGTAGAGCGGGACCGGGCTGCTCCGGTCGACCGCGATCTCGGGGCCGGTCACGGCGCCTCCTCGCTTCACGACGCGCGGGGGATCTCGGGGCTGGGCGTCACTGTACCGAAGTGGTTACCGGGCGCAGAGGGCGGATGTCATGACAACACATTGACACAACTCGCAGAGCACTGTTACCTGTCAGGGACGGAAGCGGGCTGGCGGGGCGCGCCGTCGCCGGCCGGGACGAAGGGCGCCGCATGCTCGATGTGCTCACCATCGGCCGGGTCGGGGTGGACATCTATCCGCTGCAGATCGCCACACCACTGGCCGAGGTCGAGACGTTCGGCAAGTTCCTGGGCGGCAGCCCCACCAACGTCGCCGTCGCGGCCAGCCGTCAGGGGCTGCGCGCCGGCGTGATCACCCGCACCGGCGCGGACGCCTTCGGTGGCTACGTGCACCGGGCGCTTCGCGAGTTCGGGGTGGACGACAGCCAGGTACACCCGGTCGACGGGCTGCCCACCCCGGTCACCTTCTGCGAGATCTTCCCGCCCGACGACTTCCCGCTCTGGTTCTACCGCACCCCGACCGCGCCGGACCTGCAGATCCGGCCCGCGGAACTCGACCTCGACGCGATCCGTGCCGCCCGCGTCTTCTGGCTCACCGGCACCGGGCTGTGCCAGCAGCCCAGCCGCGACGCGCACGCCGCCGCGCTGGCCGCCCGCGACCGGCGCCCACACACCGTGCTGGACCTGGACTACCGCCCGATGTTCTGGCCGGACCCGGCGGCGGCCACGGCGGCGATCGCGGCGGCACTGCCACAGGTCACCGTCGCCGTCGGCAACCTGGACGAGGTCGAGGTCGCCGTCGGCACCCGGGACCCGGACCGGGCCGCGGACCTGCTGCTCGCCAGCGGGCTCGGGCTCGCCGTGGTCAAGCTCGGGCCGGCCGGGGTGCTCGCCCGCACCGGTCAGCAGAGCGTACGGGTGCCGCCGGTGCCGGTGGACGTGGTCAACGGGCTCGGCGCCGGCGACGCGTTCGGCGGCGCGCTCTGCCTCGGGCTGCTGCGCGACTGGCCGCTGGAGCGCACCCTGCGCTTCGCCAACGCCGCCGGCGCCATCGTCGCCTCCCGGCTGGCCTGCTCCGCCGCGATGCCCGACTACGCCGAGACCGCGGGGCTGGCCGGGGATGCCGTGCCGCCGCCGACGCCGTCGACCGCCGTCCTGACAGGAGAAGACCGGTGAGCACCGAGTACGACGCGCTGACCCGCACCCGCGCGCACCGGCCGCAGGCGATCGCCGAAGCCGCCGCCCGCCGTACCCGCCGGCCCTGGCCCGAGCCCGGCCGGCCGCTGTTCGTCGTCGCCGCCGACCACCCCGCCCGCGGCACCCTCGGGGTACGGGACCGGCCGATGGCCATGGCCGGCCGGGCCGACCTGCTCGACCGGCTGCGGCTGGCACTGTCCCGGCCGGGCGTCGACGGCGTGCTCGGCACCCCGGACATCCTGGAGGACCTGCTGCTGCTCGGGGCGCTGGAGAACCGGCTGGCCATCGGCTCGATGAACCGCGGCGGCCTCTCCGGCGCCAGGTTCGAACTCGACGACCGGTTCACCGCGTACGACGCCGATACCATCGCCGCGATGCGTTACGACGGCGGCAAGATGCTCTGCCGCATCGACCCGGACGACCCGGGCACCGCCTCCACCCTGCAAGCCTGCGCCCAGGCGGTCACGGCCCTGGCGGCCCGTCGCACCATCGCCCTGGTCGAGCCGCTCTGGGTGACGCGCGACGACGGCCGGGTCAGCGTCGACCTGCGCCCGGAGGCCGTCGTCAAGGGCGTCAGCGTCGGGCAGGCGCTCGGCGCGACCAGCGCGTACACCTGGTTGAAGCTGCCGGCGATCGACGAGATGGAGCGGGTGCTGGCCGCGACCACGCTGCCGGTCCTGCTGCTCGGCGGCGACCCGGTGGAGGCGCCGGACGTGGTGTACGCGCGGTGGCAGCGGGCCCTACGACTGCCGGGCGTGCGCGGCCTGGTGGTCGGCCGGGCACTGCTCTACCCGCCGGATGACGACGTGGCCGCCGCCGTGGACCTGGCCAGCTCGCTGCTGCCCGCCGGGCAGGAAGCATGAGCGAGCGGCAGCGGGCGGGTCACCGTTACAGCCGGTGTGACGCCACCTGCCCGCCGGCAGCGAAGCGAGGACGGGCATGAGGACCGCCGACGCCCACCTGCCCTGGGGCGGCACCGCTCGAGGACCCTGGGCCCTGGACGTCACCCCGGAGCGGGCCGGCTGGCGGTACGCCGGACTGCGGGTGCTCACCCTGCCCGCCGGTGGCGAGCTGACCTTCACCACCGGCGACGAGGAGATGCTGGTCGTGCCGCTGGCCGGCGCGGCCACCGTGCACTGCGACGGGCTCCGGCTCAACCTGGCCGGCCGCGAGTCCGTGTTCACGGCGGTCACCGACTTCGCCTACCTACCCCGGGACGCCACCGCGACCATCCGCGGCGCGGGCCGCTTCGCCCTGCCCTCGGCGCGGGCCACCCGCCGGCTGTCGCCGCGCTACGGTGCGGCCCGGGACGTGCCGGTGGAACTGCGCGGCGCCGGACCGGCCAGCCGGCAGGTCAACAACTTCTGCGCGCCGGACGCCTTCGACTGCGACCGGCTGGTCGCCGTCGAGGTGCTCACCCCCGGCGGGAACTGGTCGTCATACCCGCCGCACAAGCACGAGGAGGAGCGCACCTACGACGACGGGCGGGTCGAGGCGGCGCTGGAGGAGATCTACTACTTCGAGGTGGCCGGCGGCGTGCCCGGCGACGGGCCGGTGGGCTACCAGCGGGTCTACGGCACCGTCGACCGGCCGATCGACGTGCTGGCCGAGGTGCGCACCGGCGACGTGGTGCTCGTCCCGTACGGCTACCACGGGCCGTCGATGGCCGCGCCCGGCTACCACCTGTACTACCTCAACGTACTGGCCGGGCCGGCCGCGACCCGGACCATGGCCTGTGTGGACGATCCCCGGCACGGCTGGATCCGGGGCAGCTGGGCCGACCAGCCGGTCGACCCGCGGCTGCCGCTGACCCGGCCCGGAACGAAAGAGGCGTGATGCCCAGGTTGACGGTGGCGCAGGCGATCGTGACGTTCCTCGCCCGGCAGTTCTCCGAACGCGACGGACGGCGGCAACGCCTCATCCCGGCCTGCTTCGGCATCTTCGGCCACGGCAACGTCGCCGGCATCGGCGAGGCCCTGGCCTCGGCCAAGGCGGACCTGCCGTACCACCTGTGCCGCACCGAGCAGGGCATGGTGCACACCGCAGCGGCGTACGCCCGGATGACCGACCGGCTCAGCACCCTGGCCTGCACCACGTCGATCGGCCCGGGCGCGACGAACCTCGTCACCGGCGCGGCGGGCGCCACCATCAACCGGCTGCCGGTGCTGCTGCTGCCCGGCGACATCTTCGCCACCCGGGTCGCCAACCCGGTGCTCCAGGAGCTGGAGGACCCGCGCTCCTACGACCTCAGCGTCACCGACGCGCTGCGGCCGGTCTCCCGTTACTGGGACCGGATCAACCGGCCCGAACAGCTGCCGGCGGCGTTGCTGGCCGCGATGCGGGTGCTCACCGATCCGGCGGAGACCGGCGCGGTCACCCTCGCCCTGCCACAGGACGTGCAGGCCGAGGCGTACGACTGGCCGGACGAGCTGTTCGCCGAGCGGGTCTGGCACGTGCCCCGGCCGCTGCCGGACATCGCCGCGCTGGCCCGGGCCGCCGGGATCGTCCGGGCGGCGCGCCGGCCGCTGGTGGTGGCCGGCGGCGGGGTGATCTACAGCGGGGCCACCGACGCGCTGCGCTGGTTCGCCGAGGACCACGGGGTGCCGGTGGCCGAAACGCAGGCCGGCACCGGCGCGCTGCCGTACGACCACCCGCTCGCCCTCGGCGCGGTCGGTGTCACCGGGACCACCGCGGCCAACGAGATCGCCGCCGGTGCGGACGTGGTGATCGGCGTGGGCACCCGCTACAGCGACTTCACCACCGCCTCCGGCACGCTGTTCGGCGACGGCGTGCGCTTCGTCAACCTGAACATCACCGGTTTCGACGCCGCGAAGCTGTCCGGCACGCAGGTGGTCGGCGACGCCCGGGAGAGCCTCGCCGCCCTGGACGCGGCCTGTGCCGGCTGGGAGACCCCGCCGGAGTACCGGGCGTCGGTGACCCGGCTGCGCGAGCGGTGGGCGACCGCGGCCGACGCTGCCCGGCGCGCCGCCCCGGACGCGGTACCCAGCCAGACCGCGGTGATCGGCGCGGTCAACGACGCCGCCGGCGACCGCGATGTGGTGGTGTGCGCGGCCGGCTCGATGCCCGGAGACCTGCACCGGCTGTGGCGCGGCCGCGACCCGAAGAGCTACCACGTCGAGTACGGCTACTCCTGCATGGGCTACGAGATCGCCGGCGGGATCGGGGTGAAGCTGGCCGCGCCGGACCGCGAGGTGTTCGTGCTGGTCGGCGACGGGTCCTACCTGATGCTGCCCAGCGAGCTGGCCACCGCCGTCGCCGAGGGCGTCAAACTGGTCGTGGTGCTGGTCGACAACTCCGGCTTCGCCTCGATCGGCCGGCTGTCGGAGAGCGTCGGCGCGCACCGGCTCGGCACCGCCTACGTCGACCGGAGCGGGGCGCCGCTGCCGGTCGACCTCGGCGCCAACGCGGCCAGTCTCGGCGCCGACCTGATCCGAGCGTCGACAATGGACGAGCTGCGGGCCGCCCTGGCGGCGGCGAAGGCGGCGACCCGGACCAGCGTGGTGCACGTCCGGACCGACCGGTTCCAGGCCGGTCCGGACGCCGGAGCCTGGTGGGACGTCCCGGTCGCCGAGGTCTCCACCACCACCGAGGGGCAGGCCGCCCGGGCCGCGTACGAGGCGGGGCGCGAGAGCCGGCGGCCCCACCTGCGCCCCGCTTCCGGGTGAGGTCCTCGGGCGGCGGATCGTGGCGGCGCGGCACCGGGCGGTCGCGCGCCGGGCGGTTCGCTGCCGGTCGCCGGGTCAGCGGCCGGCCGCGGCGTCGTACCGGCGGCGCAGGTCGGCCATCTCCGCGGGGGCCAGGGCTTCCTTGAGCGCCGGTTCCGCGAACTCGGCCGGGAACATCTCCCGCAGCCGGTCGACGAACCGGACGTCGGCGGTCGCCTCGACCACCTGGATGCCCGGGGGGTCGGTGGACATGTCCATGATGACCGGGCCAGCCAGTTTGACCGCCCAGTCCCAGGGGCGCTTCTGCTCGGCGACTCCGCAGAGGTGGAAGCCGTAGACGGTCCGCACCTCCGCGAGCGCGGTGGCCCCGGTCGGCTCGTAGCCGTAGACGCGGACTCCGCAGATCACCGCCGGCTTCGCGTCCCCGGTGGCCGCCGCCTGCTGGACATCGTGTCCGGCGTGGTTGTGCTGCCCCGGGTCCGCCTGTTCGAGGGTGGTCCGCATCCGGCTCATGAGCTGCGCGTGCAGATCGGCCGGCTCCGTCTTCGAGCCGGCCGAGGTGGCTACGACGACCGCGCCGGCGGTCATCGCCAGGATCACCGCCACCCACACGAAGCGGTTCCGGTACCACCCCGTGAAACTCTCCCGGGAAATCATCGTTGTTTCTCACCTCGTCGCCGGTAGCTGGCAGACCGCATGGGACGCCTCCGGCATGGCCGACGGCGAGCGCGTCGGCCGTTGCGAGGACACCTGCCGGAGGAGTGCGTGCGGCGGGGACATCTGCCCGGAGATGCGGGCCCGTCGTCGTGGCGATGGCCCGGCGATGCGGCGCGCGAGCGTCTGCCACAGTGGCGCGCTGCCGGTGCTGCGATGCTCCCGTGCTGGCCGTTCCCAGCGCGGTTGCCCCCGCGCTGCGGCGATGTGGACCATTCCAGCACGTCCGGACCCGGCCCGGCAACATCCGTCCCGTCCACCCGGGTGACCAGCCGCTGGCGATTTCGTTCCCACAGGCAACCCGCGGAGTCCCAACTGACGTGACTATCCCGGATCGGGGATTGGAGGCTTGAATGAGCGATCGCGACACGGCGTTCGCGGAATATTTCGCCGCGAGGTCGGACGCGATGCGTGGCACCGCGTACCTGCTCTGCGGCGACTGGCACCGGGCGGAGGACCTGGTCCAGACCGCGTTCACGCGGCTCTACCTGCGCTGGAATCGGGTCTCGCGGCACGAGGTGCTCGACGCCTACGTACGACAGATCGTCGTCCGCGCCTTTCTCGACGAGCGGCGGCGGGGCTGGTGGCGGCGCGAACGGGTGGGCGGCGAGCCCGCGCAACGACCCGCACCGCCCGAATCGCCGGAGAACCGCTTGGTGCTGCTCCAGGCGCTCGCGGGCCTGGCGCCGCGCCAGCGGGCGGTCCTGGTGCTCCGGTACTGGGAGGACCTGTCGATCGAGGAGACCGCGGCGCTGCTGGACTGCTCGCCCGGAACGGTGAAGAGCCAGGCGGCCCGTGGCCTTGAGAATCTGCGCGGCCTGCTGCTGCCCGCGTACGGCACGAACACGAAGGGGGAATGATGAACGGGGAAGAGTTGCGCGAGGCGCTGCGTCACGAGATGGCGGCCGTCCTGTCTCCGCCGCCGCTGGACACGGCCGTCGCGCTCGGCGCCGCACGGCGCGCCCAGACACGCCGGCGTACCGGCTGGGCCTGCGCCGGGTGCGCGGCGGTGGTGCTGGCGGTCGCCGGCGTCACGGCGGTCGGCACCGCGGGGGCGGGCGCCCCGGACAGCGGTCCCCTGGCGCCGGGTGGCGGGAGGCCGGCGGCCTCCGGCACGAAACCCAGGCCAGGCCCGTCGGACGAGGCAAGCGCCGAGCCGTGGCCGACGGGACCGGACGGTCGCCCGCAGGAGGACCGGACGGCGCACGCGGGCAACCGGAACGACCAGGCGGCCCGGCTGCTCAACGAACTCATCGCCGTGGTGCCGGCCGGGTACGTCGTGCCGGACAACGCGGCCGACCAGTCCGACGACGATCCGCCGCGCAGCAGCCAGGCCCAGTTCGAGGAGAAGGTGCAGGGCGTCGACGTGTGGAGCTACCTGGCCGCGGCCACCGTCGCCAAGGGGGACCGGACCGGGCGGGTACTCGTCGAGGTGCACACCCGGGGGAACAAGCTCCCGACCGAGCCGTGCGAGCTGACCCGGCGGTTCTGGGAGATGCAGGGCGAGTGCCAGCTCGTGACCGTCGGGAACGCGGAGGTCGGTGTGGTGGTCCGTCCCACCGTCGACCGGCGCTTCGAGCAGTGGTCGGCGTACCGGCACCCGGACGGAACGGTCACCTTCGTCGCGCAGAGCCTGTTCCACGGCAGCCCCAAGCAGGGGCTGGAGGAACTGCCGTTCACCGTGCCGCAACTGGCGGCCCTCGCCATGGACGAACGGTTCCACCTCGAGTGACCGGGTGGTAGCCGTCCCAGTCCGTCGTGCGGGTCTCCTCGTCGGGCGGCCGCCAGGAGCTCCAGCTCTGGTGGTGCCCGGCGAGGAGCGCGTCCGGCGGAGTTCCGAGGGGCGTGGCGTCCTATGCCGGGACCGCCTGCGGATCACCGCCGGCGTCGTGGGCGGCCATGGTCTCCTGCCGGCCGGGCTCCTCGCGCAGGATGGCGCAGTGCAGCCACGGGTCCGGGATGGCGAAACCGTCCACGAGCGTCCGCAGGTGCGGGCGCAGCTCCTTGAGCAGAGCGTTCACCACGCCGGTGATCGCCTTGGCGCGGGCCGGCGTGAGCCGTCCGTGCTCCAGGAACCAACCCTTGTTGGCCTCGATGACGGTGAGCGCGTACAGGTCGCAGACCCGGGACAGCAGCGCCTGGACCGCCGGGTCCGCGGTTGCCTCGATGCCGGCGACGAACGCCTCCAGGGTGATCCGGTCGACGTGTGCGGCGGCGACGGCGAGGACGTGGTCCTGAACGTCGTTGAAGATGTCGAAGGGGCGGTCCTTCTTCGTGGTCGCGCCGTTGCGCAGGCGGCGGACCGCGCCGTCGAGGAGATGCCGCTCGCGGTCCTCGAAGACCTTGAGCTGCCAGCCGCGGTCGGTGACGGCGACCTCCTCGTCCCGGCCGGGCACGGTGCTGATCAGCCGCTCGATGAGCGCCCGCGCGGCGGTGCGCTCGAGCACCATCTCGCGGACCTGCTCGGCGACGAAGGAGGCACGCCCCCAGCCGTCCAGCGAGCCGAACTCGTCCCGGTAGCCGGTGAGCAGCCCCTTGGCCACCAGTTGCAGCAGCACCGTGTTGTCGCCTTCGAAGGTGGTGAAGACGTCGGTGTCGGCCCGGAGACCGGGTAGCCGGTTCTCGGCCAGGTAGCCGGCGCCGCCGCACGCCTCGCGGCACGTCTGGATGGTGCGGGTCGCGTGCCAGGTCTGTGCGGCCTTGAGGCCGGCGGCCCGGGATTCCAACTCGCGCTGCCGGCGCTCGTCGACCGGCCCGTCACCGCCCTGCACCGCACTGAGCGCGGCGACCAGCTCGGCCTGGGCGAAGTGCAACGCGTACGTGGTGGCCAGGGCGGGCAGCAGCTTGCGCTGGTGGGCCAGGTAGTCGTTGAGCAGCACCTCCCGGTCGGCGTCGGGCGTGCCGAACTGGCGGCGGATGTCGCCGTAGCGCACGGCGATGGTCAGCGCCGACTTGGTGGCCGCCGACGCGGCGCCGCCGACGCTCACCCGGCCGCGGACCAGGGTGCCGAGCATGGTGAAGAAGCGCCGGGAGTCGTTCTCGATGGGGCTGGAGTACGTCCCGTCCTCCGCGACCTGGCCGTACCGGTCCAGCAGCATGTCCCGCGGCACCCGCACGTGGTCGAAGCTGAGCCGCCCGTTGTCGACGCCGAGCAGGCCGGCCTTGGGTCCGTCGTCGCCGATGGTCACACCGGGCAGCGGGTTGCCCTGCGCGTCGCGGATCGGGACCAGCCACGCGTGTACGCCGTGCCGCCGTCCGTTGGTGATCAGCTGTGCGAAGACCACCGCCATCCGCCCGTCCCGGGCCGCGTTGCCGATGTAGTCCTTGCGCGCCGCATCGTGCGGGGTGTGCAGATCGAAGGTCTGCGTCCGCGGGTCGTACGTGCAGGTGGTGCGCAGCTGCTGGACGTCGGAGCCGTGGCCGGTCTCGGTCATGGCGAAGCAGCCGAGGAGCTCACCCGAGATGATGTCGCGCAGACAGGCGTCGTGGTGCCGCCGCGTGCCGAGGGCCTCCACCGCGCCGCCGAACAGCCCCCACTGGACGCCGGCCTTGACCATCAGCGACAGGTCGACCTGGGCCAGCATCTCGCTGGCGACGATCGAGGCGCCGACGTCGGAACTGCCGCCGTACCGGGTCGGGAAGGCCGACGTGATACCCAGCTCGGTGGGGAGTTCGGTGAGCAGTCGGGTGATCCGCTCCCGTGCCTGGTCACCGGTCTCGCCGTACACCGGGAGGAAGCGCTCGTCGAGGTGTTTCCGGTGCGCGTTGCGAACCTCGGCCCACGGTCCGTCGAGCACTTCCTGCAGGCGGGTGAGATCGATGCGGCCGGACGCGTGGTCGAGCATGGTCACCCCTTGGCTGGCGGACATATGGGGACACTTGCAATCAAGGGTACGGCCCGCCGCAGTGCTCCGCTGAGGAAGATCGCGGTGAGACCGGACACCATCGCCGGGGGCGTGCCGGCGTCCCGGTTCGGCTACCCGCGGTCCGGGCGCCGAGTTCCGGTCGCCCGCTGCAGGATCGCGTCCTCGCGCATCGACAGCGCGGCGACGAAGGCGTCGGCGAACCGCAGCAGGGTCGGATCGCCGGCCTGCTCGACCACCGCGCGTAGCGCGGCCGCCCGGATCTCCGAGGGCGGGTGGGTCGGGGTGAACAGGCCCTCGGGCAGGTCGAACAGTGCGGTGCGGACCCGGGTGATCAGGTGATCCACGGCCAGGAAGAGGAACGGACCGACCACCGCGAAGCCGCGCAGGATCGGCTCCACGTCGGCCATCGTCCGCAGGACCAGCAGCATGGCGATCTCGTCGGCCTCGAACTCGCGGGCGAGGTGGGCCTGGCCGGGCGGCTCGTGCAGGTGCCCCGCCAGCAGGTGACCGAACTCGTGACCGACCACGAACCGCTCCGCCGAGTACCAGATCGCCTCGGCCAGCAGCAGGTGCTCCTCGGAGTGGGCCGGCAGGCCCAAGGCTGCGGGCGGCGACTGGTGGACGTAGTCGAGAACCGCCTCCGCGAGAAGGCCGTCCGCCTCGCTGCGCAGGCGTCTCTCGTCCGCCGTCGGCTCCCGGAGGATGATCCGGTTCTGGTCGTCGCGCCGAGCGGGCAGCACGCCGACCGCGAGCGTGAGAGCGACCCGCAGCAGCAGCGTGTTGAGCCCCGTGTTGAGCAGGATCAGCGTACCGCCGGGCACGGCGCGGGCCTTCGCGTTGTACGTCCGGTGCGGGATCTCTCCGACCAGTGTCGGACCGGGATCAGCGAGGCCGCTGCGCGTGATGATCCGGCGCACGTCCTCGTTCAACACGGCGTACGGGTTCCCCGCGTCCGGGTCCAGCCCGGCCTGGTGCCGCAGGGCCCGATAGGCGGCCGAGAGGCTCATCCGTTCAGCAGCGCACGCGCACGCTCGGCGATCCCGGGCTCAGCGGAGGCGGTGGCGATCCGGAAGAACCGCCGGGCCTTCCGCCGGCGGCCCCGGAACGCGCACGCGCGTCCCAGGTGGAACGCGGCCACCAGCCGGGCCTCCTCCGGGCCGGTGGCGTAGGCGTACTCCCAGAGCCGGACGGCCGGATCCCAGTCACCGGTCCGCTCGTGGAGGAGCTCGCCGAGATAGATCGCCGCCCGGCCGGCGATCGTCGTCTCGCCGCAGTCCAGGGCGGATCGGAGGGCGGATTCGGCGGCGCCGCTGTCAGCTCCCTCCTTCAGTGCTCCGGCGAGCAGGTAGAACCCCGACGCCCGGACCTCCGGATCGGTGTCCGCGGTCACCTTGCGGTACCAGGCTGCGGCGGCCTCCCGGCGCCCGGCCAGCAGGTCGATGCCGCCCAGGATGATGGCCGCCTGCGCTGCCTCGGGGCTGTCCGTCGCGGCGCAGACCGTCAAGGCCCTGCGGGCTTCGTCGAGCCGGCCCTCCTGCCATGCCTGGTGTCCCACCGAGTAGCTGACCGTTGCCTGCGCCGCGTCGGTGGCGGCTTGGCAGAGCCGGCGTCGCCGCTCGGCCGCCGCGGCCGAGACCTGGTCGCGCAGTGTCCCGGCCGCGGTCGAGTCGCCGCGCGTCATCTCCGCCGTCGTGGCGAAGCGGGCGAAGCCCTGCTCCGGGCCGGTAGAGCGGCCCCAGCCGTCGGCGTTCGCGAGCCGGTTCTCGACCTCCTGCTCGTCGAGCAACAGCAGGAACGTCTGACACCGGACTCCGCAGAGCGGACACGGCGTGTCCGCGATGCCGCTGATGAACGCCGCGGCCTCGGCCTTGCTGTTCACCGGACGCACCTCGACACAGTGGAAGCAGTCCAGGGACATCGCCGAGTAGTTCATCGCTGGTCTACCTGCCAGCGGCGGGCCGCCTCGTTCCAGAAGACCTGCACCCGACCCTGGCTCCCGCCGGACGGCAGCATCCGTGGCAGGTCGGCGAGACCGCGGATCGCCTCGTCGTCCATGTCCGGAAGCAGGTAGAGGAGGACGTCGCCGCTCTTGACGATGACCACCGGTCGGGCAGCCGCGTCCGGCTCGTGGCCGTCACGGGCCGCGACGAACCGGCGGCGCAGCAGGGCGCGGACGGCCTGATAGGAATCCTCGGCCGCCTTCGCCACGAGAGTTTGCACGAACGGTACGACGGCTGCGGTGATGACTGCGGTGGTGATGACGGCATCGAGCGCGTGGGAGTCGGCCGGATGCGACGCGGAATCAGAACCGATATTGATTGGCGGATGTCGTTCCACAAGCCCATTGTGCTGCACCGGGCAACCCGGGGAAGTGGTCGCGGTTGCCATCGGGTTGACAGTCATCGATGTTAACGACAACATACGGTGGTCGGTCGGCGGCGACGTCAGCCCTCATGGGGAGCCCGCCCACGTCTCTTGCCCGGCGGAACCAGCCGGCGGTGTCGTCACCCAGGCGTCGGGATCGTCGTCCGGCGCCGGCGCCGGCGCCCAACCCCGAGGAGGAAGCGCGTGAAGCTGGACGCGGAGCGCTCGCGGGGTTCGCGCTGGCGCGCGGCGCGGGCGTGGTCGGCTGTCGGGGCGACGGCGGGCATGCTGCTGGCTGCCGGTGTCGCCGTCGCGCCACCCTCGGCCGAGGCGGCCGTCGACGTCGGGGCGGCCTATGTGTTCGTCAACCGGCACAGCGGTAAGGCGATGGATGTCTACAACTGGTCGACGGCGGAGAACGCGCCGGTGAACCAGTGGGCGCGTAACGATCTCGCCGTTCAGCAGTGGCAGTTCGTGGACGCGGGCGGTGGCTACTACACGATCCGTTCCCGGCACAGCGGGAAGGTGCTGGACCTGCCGAGCGCGACGGACGGCACGCAGCTGGTGCAGCGCACCGACAGCGGGTCCGCGACGCAGCAGTTCCGGTTGCAGGACTCGGCGGGCGGGTTCGTGCGGTTCGTCAACCGCCACAGCGGCAAGGTCATCGACGTGTGGAACTGGTCCACGGCCGACGGTGGCCGGCTGGCGGGCTACCGGGACCTCGACGGCGCCAACCAGCAGTGGCAACTGATCCGCCTCGGCACCAACCCGCCCACCACCACGCCGCCGCCGGCGTCCTATCCCCAGCCGGGCAGGGTGTCCGGCGACATCGGGGTGCACGACCCGACCGTGGTCAGGCGGCCCGAGGGCGGGTACCTCGTCGCCCACACCGGCAACGACATCGCGCTCAAGACCTCCACCGACCGGATCACCTTCCGCAACGCCGGTGCGGTCTTCCCCGGCGGTGCGCCGTGGACGACCACCTACACCGGCGGCGGGCGCAACCTCTGGGCACCGGACCTGTCGTACCACAATGATCGCTACCACCTGTACTACTCGGCGTCGACCTTCGGCTCCAACCGGTCGGCGATCTTCCTCGCCACCAGCACCACCGGCGCCTCGGGCAGCTGGACCAACGCGGGCCTGGTGATCGAGTCGCGCAGCACCGACAACTTCAATGCCATCGACCCGAACCTCATCGTCGACGACCAGGGCCGCTGGTGGCTGAGCTTCGGCTCGTTCTGGTCGGGCATCAAGCTGATCCCGATCGACCCGGGCACCGGGCGGCGGCTCGGTACGGCGATGCACAGCCTGGCGGCCTACGGGCCCGGCATCGAGGCCCCCGTCATCGTCAGGCGGGGCAGCTGGTACTACCTCTACGTCTCGTTCGACCGCTGCTGCCAGGGCGCGAGCAGCACCTACCGGGTGATGGTCGGCCGCTCCACCGCCCCGACCGGGCCGTTCGTCGACCGCGCCGGCCGCGACATGCTGGCCGGCGGCGGCACCCAGATCCTCGGCTCGCACGGCAGCGTCCACGGTCCCGGGCACCAGGCGGTCCTGGCCGACAGCGACGGCGACCACCTCTTCTACCACTACTACGCCGACGACGGGGCGTCGCTGCTCGGCATCAACCGGATCGGTTACGACGCCGCCGGATGGCCCTACCTCTACTGATCGGTCAGGAGGATCGGTGAACCCCACCCTCAACCGGAGACCGCCCCGCCGCCGGACGGCCCGCCCTCGCCGGCGCACCGGTCTGCTGCTGGCGATGGTGACCGCGCTGGCCGGCGCCGCCGGTGTCGCGCTGGTCGCCGCGCCGTCGGCACAGGCCGCGGTCATCGACACCGCCGCCTACTACGTCCTGGTCAACCGGCACAGCGGCAAGGTCCTCGACGTACGCGACACCTCGGTGGCGGACGGCGCGGCGATCCAACAGTGGTCCCGTAACGACGGCGAATGGCAGCAGTTCCAGTTCGTCGCCTCCGGCGGAGGCTACTACCGCCTCAAGGCCCGGCACAGCGGCAAGGTCGTCGACCTGTGGGAGTGGAACACCGCGGACGGCGCCGACTACCGCCAGTGGCCCGACCTCAACGCGACCAACCAGCAGTTCCAGGTCCTCGACTCCGACGGCGGCTACGTCCGACTGATCAACCGCCACTCGGCCAAGGCCCTCGAGGTGTGGCAGTGGTCCACCGCCGACGGCGCCCGGATCAGCCAGTACGCCGATCTCAACGGCGCGAACCAGCAGTGGCAGATGATTCGCGTCGCCGGTGGCGGCGGCCCGACCACGCCACCACCGGGCACCGGTTGCGGAAGCGGGTCGTTCCACGCCGAGGCCGTGCTGAGCGGGAGCACCTGGACCGCCCGCAACGGGTCGTCGACGGTGTACTCGGGGTCGAGCATGCTGTCGGCGATGCAGGCCGCGGTGAACTCGCTGTCCACGGGACGGACGTCGAAGCAGCGGGTGGTGGTGCGGGGCTCCGGGTCGATGAGCGCCGGCTCCCGGTTGTCGCTGCCGTCGTACACGACGCTCGCCGTGTGCGGCACGATCAACGTGACCGGCTTGGGTTCGGGCGACTACGCGCCGGTGTACTCGCGCGGGACCACCGACGTGGAGGTGCAGAACCTGACGCTGACCGGGTCGCCGTTGTACGGGATCTTCATGCGGAACGTGAACAACCTGACCCTGGGACAGATCGACATGCGGCTCTCCGGCGGCCTGGGCGTGCGCATCGACAACCACGGCGGGGACCGGGCGGTGAAGGTGCGCAACGTCCGCATCGACAACGTGTACGTGTCCGGGACCGGCGCACACGGCGTCGAGACGTACGGCGTCGACGGCCTGACGGTCGGCACGGTCACCGCACGGAACACCGGCTACTCCGGCCTGCTGCTCAACGACACCGTCAACGCCACGGTCGGCACGGTCGACGCGCAGGGCGCCGGCACCGGCACCGGGTACGCCGCGTTCCGGATGGCCAACCGCAACGGACGGGTCGGCAGCTCGTACCCGACCAACATCCGGGTCGGCAACGTGATCGCCGCCGGCGGCGGCCGGGGGATCTTCTGCGTCTCCGAGTCCGGGGGCGCGGTCATCGACCGGGTGACGATCTCGAACACCGGGAACAACGCGATCCTCGTGGAGAACTGCTACAACGTCACGATCGCGGCAGTGTCCGGGACGGTGACGGGCGGAGGCGAGATCAGGATCGCCGCGCGGACGGAGTTCCCACTCTCCTCCGGCGTCCGGTTCCAGAACCTGACCGTCACCAACACCAACATCACGCAGAGCCCCTGTGGCGGAGCGAACAACACGATCAGCAACGTCACGCGGGTCAACTCGACGCTGATTTGGTGCTGAACTCGCCGCCGCGGCAGAGCGTTCGGCAGCGCGGCGGCCGGCTGGTGCAGGAAGCCGGCAACGGCTGCCAGGTGACGTTCGACGCCGCGCGATGCGTCGAAGGCCGCCTTCCGGAGGCGTTCGCCGGATACGATCGGAACCGAGCGAAGTACCACGTGCAGTAGCCCACCGGCATGGTCCGCCGCCCCGCTGCTCCTCATCCGGGTGTCGCTCGGCCTGCTGCCCCACGGCGACCATCTCGTCGTTGATACCCCGCTTCCCGACGGCATCGAGACAGTGCCTCCCGCAACTGACAGAGGCTGGCACCCGGCCAAAGGAGGGCAAAAGGTGAAGACCGCTAAGGAGATCTTTTTCTACGAACTCGCGGCGATGCAGGACCTGGAACACCAGGCGCGTTCCATCCTCGGCCTCCTGATCAGCACCCGCATCGGCGACAGCACGCTCAAACAGATCATCGAGGGCATGGCCGGCGCCAGCGACCGACACTCCGCTCGAATCGACACCTGCCTGCGAGATCTCGGCGTCGCACCCCTGCACACCCGATCCAGTCCCATCCGCGGAGTCGAAAGGGACTTCCAGGACTTCCTCCGCATTCCCCACGACGACGCCGTCCGTGACCTGTTCGCTCTCAACGCCGCCCAACGCATCGCCAAGCTCGCCATCGCCGGCTACGAACACCTCACCGACTGGGCTACCACGATCGGAGCCGTGACCTGCGCGCAGTGCCTTCTCAAGAACCTTGCCGAGAACAGGGAAACCTCACAACAGCTGAGAGAGCTCAATCAGGTCCTCGGTGAGCGGCTCCTCGCGGCCACCACCTGAAGCCCCACCTGGACGGGTGGACCGGGCAAGGAGCGGGGACTCCCGCAACCATCGCGGTTCGCCGACCCGGGCAGCCGGTGGAGGATCCGGCTGTGGCAGCGCTCGCCGAGGAGCCCGCTCAGGCGAGCGGCGCGGCGCCGAAGGACACCGCGAACCGCTTGCACCAGATGGACACGCTGCGCAGCCCGTCCAGGTCCAGCGACGCCGGGATGTCGTACGCCTGGTCGCCGATGTTGCCCTTGAGCCGGCCCAACTCGACCCAGCGACCGTCGTCGAACACGTGCCAGCCCGCGCGGCCGGGCAGCACCTCCTGATCGGTGAGCCAGACCCGCAGGTCGGGACCGTCGGACGTGTCCAGCCCGCGCACGAGCAGTTGACGACGGCCGTCGGCGAGGCGGACCAGATGCACCCGGCCGGTCGTGTCGTGCTCGTGGGTGACGAAGTCCCCGGCGGCGAGGACCACCGCCGCCGGTGCCGCCGAACCCGTCGGCTCTGGCTGCGGCGAGGCCGTCGGCTGTGACTCCGCCACCGTGGGCAGCGCCTCGCGCACCTCGCGGTCGGTCACCAGCCGCCACGGCTGGAACAGGTACAGCCCAACCCCGAGCCCGGTGACGACCATGACGGCGAGGACGGACAACAACCAACGTCTTCTGTGCATGGCGATGACGGTAGGCCCGCGCGGCGCGGGAAGGTCTTTCCGTTCGCTTACGGCCGTTCCGCCGGGCGGTCGCGGGCGTCCGCGTCGGTTCGGCCGTGGGTAGCGTTGCCCCCATGGGGCACCACGTGCTCGTCGTCGACGACGACCGGACGGTCAGCGACGTCGTACGGCGCTACCTGGAGCAGGACGGTTGCCGGGTCCGGCTGTCCTTCGACGGGGCCGACGCGCTCGCCGCGGTCGCCGACGAGCCGCCCGACCTGGTCGTCCTCGACCTGATGATGCCGGGTCTCGACGGCATCGAGGTGTGCCGGCGGCTGCGTGGCCGGCTGCCGGACCTGCCGGTCGTCATGCTGACCGCGCTCGGTGACGAGGCCGATCGGGTCGCCGGGCTCGAGGTCGGCGCGGACGACTACGTGACCAAGCCGTTCTCGCCGCGGGAGCTGGTGCTGCGCATCCGGTCCGTGCTGCGTCGCGCGGCGCCCCGCGACGCGGAGGCCCCGGAGGTGCTGCGCGACGGTGGGCTGACCGCGGACACCGGCCGCCGGGTCGCCCGGCTCGGCGACGACCACCTGGCGCTGACCCTGCGGGAGTTCGACCTGCTCGCATTCCTGCTGCGAAACCCCGGCCGGGCCTGGTCCCGCGCCGAACTGCTGGACCGCGTGTGGGGCTGGCGGTTCGGCGACCAGTCCACCGTCACCGTCCACGTGCGACGGCTGCGGGAGAAGATCGAGGAACGCCCCGCCGAACCACGACGCATCGTCACCGTGTGGGGTGTCGGCTACCGGTACGAGCCGCAGGAGCCGGACCGGTGACGGATCTGCTGGTCATCGGTCTCTACGCGCTGGCCGCCGGAGGAACCGTCGCCGCGCTCGGCGTCGGCGCGCTGCGGCTGATGCGCCACCGGTCGATCCTCGCCCATGTGGCGGTGCTGCTGGCCGTCACGGTCGCATCGGTGGCGGCGGGCGTCACGGCGGTCGCCCAGGCCATGTTCCTGTCCGCACACGACCTGCAGGTCGTGCTGGTCACGGTCGCGGCGTCCGCGGCGGTCACCCTGGCCGTCGGGGTGGCGTTCGCGCGGCGGCTGGCGCAGGCGGCGGTCTGGGCCGACCAGTCGCGGCAGCGGGAGCGGCAGCTGGAGGCCGGCCGCCGTGAGCTGGTCGCCTGGGTCTCCCACGACCTGCGCACCCCGCTCGCGGGCCTGCGGGCGATGGCGGAAGCACTGGAGGACAAGGTCGTCGACGATCCGGCGACAGTGGCCGAGTACCACCACCGGATCCGGGTCGAGACGGATCGGATGACCCGCCTGGTCGACGACCTGTTCGAGCTGTCGCGGATCAACGCCGGTGCATTGCGGCCCGCCCTGTCGCCGGTGCCGCTCGGCGACATCGTCTCGGACGCGATCGCCGCCACCGCGCCCCTGGCCGTCGACCGGCGGGTGCGGGTACGCGCCCCGGAGACCGGCTGGCCGACCGTCCGGGCGGCCGAGGCCGAGCTCGCCCGGGTCGTCGCGAACCTGCTCGTCAACGCCGTGCGGTACACCCCGCCGGACGGCACGGTGCGGATCGACGCCGGCCGTGACGAGAAGGAGGCCTGGCTTGCGGTCTCCGACACCTGCGGCGGCATCCCCGAGACGGATCTGCCCCGGCTGTTCGACGTGGCGTTCCGGGGCGAGCGGGCGCGCACCCCGGCGCCGGCCGGCGTCGGAAGCGACGGGCCCAGCGGCGGCGGACTGGGCCTGGCGATCGTGCGCGGCCTGGTCGAGGCACTCGGCGGGCGGGTGCACGCGCACAACGTCGCCGGCGGGTGCCGCTTCGTCGTCCGCCTGCCGGCCGCCCCGCCGAGCTGACCCGGCCGACCAGGAACGGGACCTTTCCCGGGCCCTTCGACCCGGGTGCCCCCGCCGGGCCCGGGCCTACCGTCAAGGTGACGGTCGAAGCGATCGGAGGACATCATGAGCGACCACCGGGGCACCTGGACGGAGCTGGCGAACCGGCTCAACGCGTTGGGTCTGAAGCTCAAGCTGCACGCGGAACAGGCGAAGGACGACGAGTTGTCCGACGCGCTGTCGACCCTGCGGCATCAGGTGGAGGAGGCCTTCGCCGCGACCGGCCGTGCGGTCGAGGACGAAGCGGTCCGCGCCGACGTGCGCGAGGTCGCGCGGCTGCTCGGCGCGGCGGTGTCCGACTCCCTCACCCGCCTCGGTGACGACGTGCGGGAGACCGTACGGCGCCGCGGGTAGCGGGCGACCCGGCAGTTCGGGACGTTCTGCCCTGTTCACCAGGGCGGATCAGCGGGAGGGTCAGGGTACCGACCACCGAGGGAGGCGCACTGAGACATGCACGCGAAGAAGTGGACGGTCGAGATCGTGATCGACGAACACGACGACGAGCGGCGGGCGCACGCCGAAGCGCGGCTGCGCACCGAGGACCGGACCCGGCTGCGCGGTGAGGGCCAGGCCTGCCGTAACCCCGCCGACCGTCCGGAAATCGGTGCCGAACTCGCCGCCGCGCGGGCACTGTCCGACCTGGCACACCGTCTGCTGGACGCGGCCGCGGACGACATCGAGAGCCTGACCCGCCCGCCGGCCCGGCTGTCCGGCTGAGGCGGCGGAGTCCGGGTCCGCCGCGCAGCGGCGGGCGGTGGTGGCGCGAAGCCGGAGAGCGCGCGGTCGTGGCATCATGAGGGGGAGCCGGCTCCGGGCACAGGGCAGCCACCCGTCATCCACCCGAAAGGGAATGCCCGTGCGCACCAGGCTCCGCAGCTCCCCGCGCCCATTCCGTACCCGTGCGGCCGTCGCCGGCGTTGCCACGGCGGTCGTGCTGTCCGCGACCGCCATGACCCTGGCCCCGGTCGCCGCGGCTCAGCCGCTGCCCTACCAGGACCCGTCCCTGCCCGTGGCGCAGCGGGTCACGGACCTGCTGTCCCGGATGTCGCTGGACGAAAAGATCGGCCAGATGACCCAGGCCGAGCGCGCCGAGGTCAGCCCGTCCGACGTGACGACGTACCGGCTCGGCTCCATCCTGTCCGGCGGCGGCTCCGCCCCGTCGCCGAACAACGCGGCCGGCTGGGCCGACATGTACGACAACTTCCAGCGCGGCGCGCTGGCCACACCGCTCGGCATCCCGATGATCTACGGATCGGACGCCGTGCACGGGCACAACAACGTGGTCGGCGCGACGATCTTCCCGCACAACATCGGCCTGGGTGCCACCCGTGACCCGGGCCTGGTCGAGCGGATCGGTCGGGCCACCGCCGAGGAGGCCACCGGCACCGGTGTGGACTGGACCTTCTCGCCCTGCCTCTGCGTGGCACGCAACGACCGTTGGGGTCGCACGTACGAGTCGTTCGGCGAGAAGCCCGAGCTGGCGACGCAGATGACCAGCATCGTCACCGGCTATCAGGGCGCCACGCTCGGCGGACCGGCCAGCGTGCTGGCCACCGCCAAGCACTACCTGGGCGACGGCGGCACCACGAACGGCACCGACCAGGGCGACACCCGGCTGTCCGAGGCCGAGCTGCGGGCCATCCACCTGCCGCCGTTCGTCGCGGCCGTCCGGGCCGGCGTCGGCTCCGTCATGGTCTCGTTCAGCAGCTGGAACGGGCAGAAGCTGCACGGCCACCGCTACCTCGTGACCGACGTGCTGAAGAGCGAACTGGGCTTCACCGGCTTCGTGGTGTCCGACTGGAACGGCATCGACCAGCTCGACGGCGCGCCCGGCTTCACCGCGGCCGAGGTGACCCAGGCGGTCAACGCCGGCATCGACATGGTGATGGTGCCCGACCAGTGGCGGTCGTTCATCACCCTGCTGCGCGGCGAGGTGCAGGCGGGGCGGGTGCCGATGTCCCGCATCGACGACGCCAACCGGCGGATCCTGACCAAGAAGTTCGAGCTGGGCCTCTTCGAGCGGCCGCTGGCCGACCGCTCGTACGCCGGCACGCTGGGCAGCGCCGCGCACCGCGAACTGGCCCGCGAGGCGGTGGCCAAGTCGCAGGTGGTGCTCAAGAACGCCGGAGCGCTGCCGCTGCGTACGAGCAGCCGGATCTTCGTGGCCGGCCGGAGCGCCGACGACATCGGCAACCAGAGCGGGGGCTGGACCATCACCTGGCAGGGCCGCAGCGGGAACATCACGCCGGGCACCACGATCCTGCAGGGCATCCGCAACACCGTCGGCTCGGCCGGCACCGTGACCTACAGCCGCACCGGCAGCGGAATCGACTCCTCGTACGACGTCGCGGTGGCGGTGGTCGGCGAGACCCCGTACGCGGAGGGCGAGGGCGACCGGCCCGCCGGCCTGGGCCTGGACAGCACCGACCTGAGCACCATCAACACCCTGCGTGCCGCCGGCGTGCCGGTGGTGGTCGTGCTGGTCTCCGGCCGGCCGCTGGACGTCGCCGCCCAGCTGCCGAACTGGAACGCCCTGGTCGCCGCCTGGCTGCCCGGGACCGAGGGGCAGGGGGTGGCGGACGTGCTGTTCGGGATCCGCCAGCCGACCGGGAAGCTGCCGGTGACCTGGATGCAGTCGGCCGGCCAGCAGCCGATCAACGACGGTGACGGCAAGCCGCCCCTGTTCCCGTACGGCCACGGGCTGAGCTACGGGAGCCCGGCGCCGGACACCACCGCGCCGACCGCGCCGACCGACCTGCGGGCCGTGGTCGACGGCACGTCCGCGACGCTGACCTGGTCGCCGGCCACCGACGACGTCGGGGTACGGGAGTACACCGTGCACGAGGTGGTCGGGGCACCCGAACCCAGCCCGGTGTACGGCCGCACGACCACCACCTCGTTCACGGTCACCGGGCTGGTCCCCGGCGTGCCCCGGCAGTTCTACGTGCGCGCGGTCGACGCGGCCGGCAACGCGTCACCGGCTTCGACGCCGGTCGTGGTGACCGCGGCGGGGGTCGACCCGACACCGACGCCGACCCAGGGCGCGGCCGGCTGCCAGGTGACGTACGCGACGAACGACTGGGGCACCGGCTTCACCGCCAACATCACCGTACGCAACACCGGCACCGCGACGCTGTCCGGCTGGACGTTGCGCTTCGCGTTCCCCGACGCGGGCCAGCGGGTGACCCAGGGCTGGTCGGCGACCTGGTCGCAGAGCGGCACGGCGGTGACCGCGACGAACGCCGCGTGGAACGGCTCGCTTCCGGCCGGCGCCTCGACCGGGATCGGCTTCAACGGCACGCACAGCGGCAACAACCCGCGTCCGCCCTCGTTCACGCTGAACGGGACCCCGTGCACCGCGGGATGACCGGACTACGGCAATTTGGAGCAGGCGGTCGCGTACCGGATTGACGTCCAGCGCCCGCACCCGGGCGGGCCCGCGCGGTGTCTCGTCGAGGCGCCGTTCGGGCTCAGCTCGCTCCGCCGTTTGACCGGGCGACCGTCATCGCCGGCTGCTCCGCCGGGTCCGGCCGGCCGGACCCGGCGGCGGGCCGGGTCGCGGCGGCCGCCCGGTACCGGAACACGTGCCGGTACGTCTGCGGGGTCACCCCGCTGACCCGACCGAAGTGCTGGCGCAGGTTGGCGCCGCTGCCGAAGCCGGTGCGGTGGGCGATCCGCTCCACCGCGTCGTCCGTGGTCTCCAGCAGCTCCTGCGCCAGCCGGACCCGCTGCTCCAGCACCCACCGCAGGGGAGTCGTGCCGAGCGTCTCCCGGAACCGCCGGGCGAGGGTACGCGCGCTCATGTTCGCCTCGCGGGCCAGATCGTTGACGGTCAGGGGCTGGTCGAGCCGGTGGCGGGCCCACTCCAGCACGGGACCGAGGTCGTCGGGGGACACGCCCCGCACCGGAGGCGGCGGGTACTGGGCGTGATCGCCGGACCGATGCGGCGGTACGACCATCCGGCGCGCGACCTCGTGGGCGACCGCGGCGCCGTGATCCCGCCTGACCAGGTGCAGGCACAGATCGATCGCAGCCACCGTCCCGGCGGACGTGAGGATGTCGCCCTCGTCGACGTAGAGCACGCGGGGGTCGAGGTCGACCAGCGGGTACCGGGCCGCGAAATCCTGGGCGTTCATCCAGTGGGTCGTCGCCCGGCGGCCGTCGAGCAGGCCGGCCGCCGCCATCACGTACGCACCCGTGCAGAAGCCCACGATACGACTGCCGCGCGCGTACGCCATCCGTAGCGCCTCGACGAGATCCGCGGGCGGGTCGACCTGCGTGGCCCGGGCGCACGCCGGCACCAGCACGGTGTCCGCCTCGACGAGATCGTCCAGGCCGTACGACGGATCGAGCCAGCCGCCCCCGGTGGTGCGCAGCGGGCCCGGCTCGGCGGCGCACATGCGTAGTTCGTACCACGGGTCGGCGATGTCCCGGCGGTCGGTGCCGAACACCTCCTGCGGGACCGCCAGCTCGAAGATCGGCAGGTTGTCGGTGACCGCCACCGCGATGACGTGCTGTTCCATGGCAGAAATCTACCGAAGACCGGCACGAACCCAGCTGTTCCACCCGCTCGGTGCCGGCGACGCTGGTCTCATGGCTGAAACACCATCCGTGCCGGCGGCGAGCGGTCGGCTGACCGCCGCGCAGGGCGCCGCCCTGTACGTCGGCGCTGTCCTGGGAACCGGAGTCATCGCACTTCCCGCGCTGGCCGCCGAGGCCGCCGGTCCCGCCTCCCTGATCGCCTGGCTGTTGCTCGTGGTGGTGTCCGCGCCGCTCGCGGCGACCTTCGCCGCGCTCGGTGCCCGATACCCCGACGCGGGCGGCGTGTCCACGTACGCCCGGATGGCCTTCGGGCCGCGGGCCGCGGCGGTGGTCGGCTGGTGCTTCTACTTCGCGGTACCGCCCGGCGCCGCGGCCGCGGCGCTCTTCGGCGGCGCGTACGTCGAGGCCGCTGTGGGCGGCGGCGGTACTACCGTGGCGGTCACGGCCGTGCTGCTGATGGTGGTCGTCACGACCACCAACTTCTTCGGCGTCCAGCTCGCCGGGCGGGTGCAGCTCACATTGGCCGGCATCCTGGTCACCTTCCTGCTACTGGCCGTGATCCTGTCCCTGCCGCACGCCTCGACCGACAATCTCGAACCGTTCGCCCCGCACGGCTGGACGGCGATCGGCCCGGCCGCCGCGCTGCTGGTCTGGAGCTTCGTCGGCTGGGAGGCGATCACCCACCTGACCGCCGAGTTCCGCCGCCCGGCCCGGGACCTGCCGAAGGCCACCGCCGCCGCGGTCGTCGTGGTGGGTGCGCTGTACCTCGCGGTGGCCTTCGCCATCATCGCGGTGCTCGGCTCCGCGGCCGCCGACGCCGACGCTCCGCTCGGCGAGCTGTTCGCGGTCGCGCTCGGCGGCGACGCCCGGTGGCTCGCCGCCGGAGCCGCGCTGCTGCTCACCTTCGGGGCGATGAACGCCTACTACGCCGGCGCGGCCAAGCTCGGCGCGGCTCTCGGCCGCGACGGTGCGCTGCCCGTCTGGCTGACCCGGGGCAGCGTGGCGGGCGAGGTGCCCCGGCGCAGCCTGTCGGTCAACGCAGCCCTGTCCTTCCTGGCCCTGTGCGCGGTGCTCGCCGCCGACGTCGGCCCTCGGCCGCTGGTGTTGCTGACCACCGGCTCCTTCGTCACGGTGTACGCCGTGGGCGCCGCGGCGGCGCTGCGCCTGCTGCCACGGCGCAGCAGGACCTGGTACGCCGCCGTGCTGACCGCGGGATCGGTGGTCTTCCTGCTGGTCATGACCGGCCGCTACCTCGTGTGGCCCCTGGCCGTGACCGGCGCGGCCCTGCTCTACCTCCGGCTGGCGGGGCCGACTCGCCGGCCCGACCACCACCCGCCCGGCGGGCAACCGGACCGAGTTCGCGAACCGGCCGGAACCGCTCACCGGCCTCGGTGACGACGTGCGGGGCAATCGTGCGGCGCCGGGGTAGCCGGAGCGCGACCGGTGGTCGGGCGGGTGGCGCCGCCGAGCCGCGGCGAGGAAGGGGCCCTTGCCGGTATGCAAGGGCCACTCCTCGGCTCGACCTGGGTGGGTTCGGAACGCTCGCCGAGCCGCGGCCCGGTCAGCTTCGGCTGAGCACGACCTTCAGGGCGCCGGTGTCGCCGGCACGGGCGAACACGTCGTACGCGGCCGGGAAGTCGGCCATGGCGAAGCGGTGGGTGACGAAGCGGGCGGGGTCGATCTGGCCGGCGGCGACCAGTCGCAGCAGGGTCGGTGTGGAGTAGGTGTCCACCAGCCCGGTGGTGATCGTGACGTTCTTGATCCACAGATCCTCGAGGTGCAGCGTGGCTGGCTTGCCGTGCACACCGACGTTGGCGACGCGGCCCCCGGGACGGATCAGCCGCGTGCACAACTCGAAGGTCCCGGGCACACCGACGGCCTCGATGGCCACGTCGGCGCCGAGCCCGTCGGTGAGGTCGAGCACCTGGGTGACCGGGTCCTGACGGCCGTTGTTGATCACGACGTCGGCGCCGAACTGCTTGGCCGCGTCCAGCCGGCTGTCGGCCAGGTCGATCGCGACGACGTGGCCCGGTGACAACAGCCGGGCGGCCAGGATCGCGGCCAGCCCGATCGGGCCGGCGCCGACGACGGCGACCGTGTCGCCGGGCCGCACACCGCCGTTGAGGACGCCGACCTCGTACGAGGTGGGCAGGATGTCGGCGAGCATGAGCACCTGCTCGTCGCTGACTCCGGGCGGGACCGGGTAGGTGGAGTTGTCGGCGAACGGCACCCGCACCCGCTCGGCCTGGGTGCCGTCGATGCGGTGTCCCAGGATCCAGCCGCCGCCGCCCCGGCACTGCCCGTACGCCCGGTCCCGGCAGTAGCGGCACCGGCCGCACGCGGTGACGCAGGACACCAGCACCCGGTCGCCGGGCTTCACGTTCTTCACTCCCGCACCGACCTCGGTCACGGTGCCCACGGCCTCGTGGCCGAGGATCCGCCCGTCGGTGACCGCCGGCACGTCACCCTTGAGGATGTGCAGGTCCGTCCCGCAGATCGTGACGGTGTCGACCCGGACGATGGCGTCGGTGTCGTCGATGATGGTCGGGTCCGACACCTCCTCCCAGGCCTTGGTGCCCGGCCCGTGGTAGACCATTGCGCGCATCGTGGTTCCTCCCTTCCTCGCCGGTGGATCCCGGCCGTCGTCATCGGGGCACGTCGCGGGCCGCGTACTCCACGCGGAAGGCGGGGTACCGCTCCGCGACGGCCGCGAACTCGCTCAGGGGTGCGTGCCGGTCGACCGGCAGGTGCGGTCGTGCTCCGGGCACCTGCTGCAGGTACCGCTTGAGGATCGGCGCGCGCTCGCCGACCGGCACCTCGATCAGGCGGCAGGCACGAGCGCGGCCGTGCCGGATGACGGCCCGGCCGTCCGCCGCGCGCACGTTGCGGACCCAGTTGCAGTCGCTGCCCAGCATCGGCACCAGGTACCACTCGCCGTGCCAGTCGGCCATGCCCAGGGGGAAGCGGGTGCGCCGTCCGGTGCGACGGCCGACGACCTCGAGGGTCACCCAGCGCCGGGGGAGCAGACCGGCGCCGAGCACGACCGCCCACATCCGTGCGAGGCGGCGGGCCGTGGCGTCGGCGTGACCTCCCGCGTACATCCTGCGAAGATCGTCGTCCGACCAGGGCCAGCTTCCCATCGCGTCCTCCACGGGTCCGCGGGTGTCCCCAGTCGGCACGCCCGGACCTGCCGATTCCATGGTTCCCGGCATCGGCTGTGGTGCGCAGGGTCGAAGGTCCTCCCGGCCCGGGCCGAACGAACGGCCGCCGTCGGAGTCGGCTGGCCGGAACTGCTGGTTGGTGCCGCCGTGCGCCGTCGGCGGGCCCGCCGGCCTCGTGCCGGTGCGCCCCACGTTCGGCTGGTCGCGGCTCCTGTGGTCGCGGCTCCTGGTGCTCCGGGGACGGCCGAGCAGGGCGTGCCGTCCCCGGAGCCGGCCGGTGTCAGGAGACGGTGCAGGGCGCGCCGTTGAGGGTGAACGAGGTCGGTCCGGCGGTGTTTCCGGTGTGCGTGGCCTGGAAGCCGATGGTGGTCGACCCGTTGCCGGGGATGGTTGCGTTGTAGCTGAGGTTTCGGGCCGTGACCTGTCCGGAGGTGGGGGAGTAGGAGGCGTTCCAGCCCGAGGTGATGTTCTGCCCCCCGGGCAGCGTGAAGGCCAGGGACCAGCCGTTGACGGCACTGGCGCCGGTGTTGGTGATGGTGATGTTCTCGGTCAGCCCGGTGTTCCAGGCGTTGACCGCGACCGTCACCCGGCAGCTGGCGGAGCCCGGCGGAGTGGTCGGGCTCGGCGGGACGGTCGGGCTCGGCGGGACGGTCGGGCTCGGCGGGACGGTCGGGCTCGGCGGGACGGTCGGGCTCGGTGGCGTGGTGGGGTTCGACGGAGTGGACAGGCCGAAGAACTGGATGGCGGACGCGGCCATGCCGCTGGCGGGCAGGCTGTGCCCGGCCCCCTGGATGCTGTACGCCTCGACCTGGACGGTGCCGCCGGCGTCGGCGTACCGGCGCCGGTTCCAGTTGGCCTGCGGTGTGTCGGTCGAGGTCGGCGTCTGGCTGAGCCCGAACACGTTGGTCCACTGCTCGATCGTTTCCTGTAGGAGCTGGTGCGGTACGAGCGTGTCGTTGGTGCCGTGCCACAGCTGTGCGCGGGGGCGGGGGCCGGAATAGCCGGGGTAGGCCTGCCGGACCGCGTCACCCCACTGCTGCGGGGTCCGGTTCATGTTCCCGCCGGTGCACTGGCTGCTGCCCGGTGGGAAGTCCGCGGCACCGGCGAAGCAGTTGTAGGGAACTCCCATGAAGGCGGCGCCGGCCTTGAACACGTCCGGGTAGAGGGCCAGCAGGTGGTTGGTCATCATGCCGCCCGACGAACTGCCGGTGGCGTAGACCCGGTCGGGATCCGCGCCGTACTGCTGCTGGGCGTACCGGACCATGGAGGCGATCGACACCGGGTCGCTGCCCCCGCCGCGGCGCTTGGCGGCGTCCGACCAGACGTCGAAGCAGTTGCCGAACCCGGCCTGCTGGGTCGCGGTCGGATAGATCACGATGAACCCGTGGCGGTCGGCCAGGGCGGCGAACTCGCTACCGGAGTAGAAGCCGGGGCCCGACCCGCCGCAGCCGTGCATGGCCACCACCGTTGCCGGCCTGGCCGGGCGGGAGTCGGGCACGTAGACGTGCATGCGCATCCGGCCCGGATTGTCGCCGAAGCTGGTCACCTCGACCAGCGACGCCGCGTACGCGGGGCGGAGCGTGGGGACGATCAGGCCGGCTGTGGCCAGTGCTGCGGCCAGGCCGAGCAGCAGATTCCTTCTGATTTTCACCGGGACGACTCCTTCGATCACCTGTGCAGGTTGGGATCTGGTCGCGCGATCCAGTCGCGGGTGTGCCCGGTACCCCGCGGTGATCGCGCTCGCCGCACTCGTGCGGCGCGCGCTGCCCGGCTCCGATGGCGTCGTGTAGCAGTTAGTGTTCCCCCAGGCCCAACAAGTGTCAATCGACAGTCATCGACTAATCTCGTGCTCGGTCGCGGCGTGCCGGGTTCGACCGGCGTTCCGTCTACAGTGGTCTTGCCGTACCCGAGCCCCGCCCGGAGCGCCTGTGACTAGCCCGTTCGACATCGAGGAGATGTTTCCGGACGAGGGGGACCATGCGCTCCGGCTGCCCCGGCGACAGGTCGGAAACTCACCGCAGGGTGTCACGGTGACCCTGCTGGCGGACTACACCCTGCGGACCCGCGCCGCGCTCCCGTCCGCCGCCATCGTCGCGTTGCTCGCCGAGTCCGGGGTGACGACGGCCGGTGCCCGTACCGCCATCAGCCGGCTGGCCCGGCGTGGCGTCCTGGAAGGCAGCCGGCACGGACGGAACAGCTCCTACCGGCTCAGCCGCGCCGCGGCCGCGAACCTCTCGGCCGGCGGCCGGTGGATCCTCTCCGCCACCGCCGCGACCGGCCGGTGGGACGGGCGCTGGACGATCGTCGCCTTCTCGCTGCCGCAGGACCGGAGTGCGCAGCGCCGGGCGCTGCGCGGTCGGCTCCGCTGGCTCGGATACGCGCCGCTGTACGACGGACTGTGGATCTCGCCGCACGAGCTGACCCCGCCGGCACGGGCGCAGCTCGCCCAGCTCACCCTCGGTGCCGTCACGGTGTTCCGGGCACGGCAGACCGAGCTCGACGCGCTCAGCCAGCGCACCCCGATCGATGCCTGGGACATCCATGCGATCGCCCGGCACTACGCCGCGTTCCTCCGGCGCTGGACACCGCTGCTACGCCAGATGCGCTCGGGGCGGGTCGACGGCACGACGGCGGTGCGGGCGCGTACCGAGGTGATGGACACGTTCCGGCGCTTTCCCACCCTCGATCCGCAGCTGCCGCTGGACCTGCTCCCGGCGGGTTGGCTCCGGGAGCCCGCCCGGGAGCTGTTCGCGGCGGTCTACGACGGCCTCGCCGAGCCCGCCGAACAGCACGTCCGGGCGCTGGTCGCGCGGTTCACCAGCGGCCCGCCCCCGAACGTCCGGGCACACACCACCGTCGACCTCCACTCCGGAGTGCGGGACGACCCCGGCCCCGGGTGCTCGGCCCCCGCGATGTGAGGTGGACGTCACCGCCCGCCCTGGTCCCTGGGCGGTCAGGCGCGGGACCACTGCATGCTGGTCGCGGTGCTGCACGTCCGCTGCTCCAGGGCGGCGCCCAGGGCGGTGGAGCCACCGACCACGTTCAGGCACTTGCCGCTGTTCACGTTGACCAGGTTGTGGTGGCCGTCGCCGGTCGAGCGCCAGCGGAACAGCTGGTTCAGGCCGTCGTGGCAGGTGTACTGCACGATCCGCGCGCCGTCGGCGGTCGAGAAGTCCAGCACGTCGACGCACTTGCCGCTGTGGACGCTCTGGAGCCGCACGTTGCCGTCGCCGGCGTCCAGGAAGCGCCACTGCTGCCAGCCGGCGCCGTTGCTGCTCCACTGGCCGATCACGGCGAGGTTGTCGAGGTTCGGCTGCTGAACGTCGATGACCTGCCCGCTGTTGCGGTTGGTGATCCGGTACGACGCCGCGGCGCCGCCGCCGAACTGCCACCAGTTGACGTTGAACAGGTTGCCGCCGCCGCCGACGAAGCGCAGGTACAGGTCTCGGGTGCCGGTGGCCCCGCTCACCCCGCAGGTGGTGGTCGTCCAGTTCTGCCAGCCACCGGTGCCGCCGACGGTGCAGGTGCCGACGATCGGACCGCCGGTGCCGTCCAGCCGTACCTCGATCCGGCCGCCCCCGGTCGCGGAGGCCACCCGCGCGGAGAAGGAGGTGGCGCCGGCGCCGAAGGCGACGCCCTTGACCTTGATGTAGTCGCCGTTCTCGATCCAGCCGACGTTCATCCCGCCCTCGCTCGACGGCTCCGTCTCGATACCGGAGCCCCAGGCGATCGTCTCGGCCTCCTGGCGCACGTACGGGTCGAGATTGCCGACCTGCGGGGCGCCCGTGGCGGTCATGTTGATGGTCGGGAAGGTGCCGTTGCTGTGGTAGCTGAACCTCTCCACCGCGACCGACCGGGTGAAGCCACCGCCGCCGGGCAGCGCGCCGTTGTGGTAGAAGAAGTACGAGCCGCCGTTGAAGTCGATGACGCCGGCGTGGTTGGTGAAGCTGCCGCCCTGCCGGGGCATGATCGTCCCCCGGTACGTCCACGGCCCGGTCGGGCCGGGCGCGGTCGAGTACCCGATGAACTCGGAGCAGCACTCCGCCGCGAAGACGTTGTAGTACAGCCCGTTGCGCTTGAAGACCCACGGCCCTTCCTCGTAGAGGGTCGGGCGGCTCGGGTTGCCGGTGCGGGTGCCGAACCCGGCGGTGGTGAGCGGAATCTGGGTCGGGTTACCGGAGAACGAGATCATGTCGGGGTTGAGCCGCACGAACCACAGGTTCGGGTTGCCCCAGTACAGGTACGCCTGCCCGTCGTCGTCGATGAAGGCGTGCGGGTCGATCTCGCCGTTACCGACCAGTGGCCGGCCGAGCGCGTCCCGGAACGGGCCGGTCGGACTGTCCGCGACGCCGACGCCGATGACCATCTGCCCGTTCGACCGCTGGCGTACCGGCACGTACCAGTAGAACTTCCCGTTGCGCGGGACGACGTGACCGGCCCACGCGTTGGCGTCCGCCCAGGCGAAGGTCGCGAGGCTCATGGGGGTGCCGTGGTCGGTCCAGTTCACCAGGTCGGTCGAGGAGAAGACCCGCCAGTCACGCATGGTGAAGTAGGTCGAGCCGTCCTCGTCGTGTCCGGTGTACAGGTACACCCGGCCGTTGTGCACCATCGGCGCCGGATCGGCGGTGTAGATGTGCTGGACGATCGGGTTGTCGCCCTGTGCCGGGCCGGGCAGCAGGGCGGCGGCGCAGAGCAGGCCGGCGACTGCGGCGACGCCGCGCCGGATCGCCGATCGGGTCCGGCGGGGAACTGTCAGCTTCACGGTGACTCCCAGGTCGTCGAACGGTGTCCGATGGGCACGACCGCCGCCGCACCCGGCCGTCCCCGGCGCCAACGAGGTCAACGGTCCTGAGCTGTTATCGCTAACAGCTCTGCGGTGTCGTTTCCTGGCGTGGTCATTGCTGCTGCAGCCTGGGCTTATGCGCGTGCGGAGATCCGCATGTGGAGCGCTCGACACGATTGATAGATCAACCTTCGCATCGAACATTTACGACGCACCGTACTGATGTGGACGGAGCCCGTCAACGGGCGCGATGCCGCACCGGACCGCCGGCCGGCGCCGCCGTTGTTATGAGACCGAGACGTACACATTCAACGACATCGGTTGACGATGGGATTGTGAGCGCTAACACTCCAGGGTGATGCCGGGCACGTCCGAGATCGTGTGGAGGAGAAGCTGTGCGCAGACGAACTCTCGCCGCTCTGGGTGGGGCGGCGCTCGCCATCAGTCTGGTGGCGTGCGGTGGCGAAGGAGCCGGCGGCGGCGACACCGGCGGTGACCGGCCCGCCGACCTGACCATCGGCGTCTCGATGCCGACCCAGACCTCGGAGCGCTGGATCGCCGACGGCAACTCGGTCAAGGAGAAGCTCGAGGCGAAGGGGTACAAGGTCGACCTCCAGTACGCCGGCGACGACATCCCGACCCAGTCGCAGCAGGTCGACCAGATGATCACCCGGGGCGCGGACGTGCTGATCATCGCCGCGATCGACGGCACCGCGCTCAGCGGTCAGCTCCAGGCCGCGGCGGACGCGAAGATCCCGGTCATCGCGTACGACCGGCTCATCCGGGACAGCCCCAACGTCGACTTCTACGTCAGCTTCGACAACTACAAGGTCGGGGTGGCCCAGGCCAACGCGCTGCTGGTCGGCCTCGGACTGCAGAACAAGGACGGCTCGAAGGGCACGGCGACCGGACCGTTCAACGTGGAGCTGTTCGCCGGCTCGCTGGACGACAACAACGCCCACTTCTTCTTCGGCGGCGCGATGGACACGCTCAAGCCGTTCGTCGACGCCGGCACCCTGCGGGTGAAGTCCGGTCAGACGAAGATCGAGCAGGTGGCCATCCTGCGCTGGCAGCAGGAGACCGCGCAGAAGCGCATGGAGGATCTGCTGACCGCCAGCTACAACGACGGCAGCCCGGTGCACGGCGTGCTGTCGCCCTACGACGGCCTGTCGCGGGGCATCATCACCGCGCTGCAGAACGCCGGCTACGGCGCCGCGACCAAGAAGATGCCGGTGATCACCGGCCAGGACGCCGAGATCGCCTCGGTCAAGCTCATCAACGACGGTGTCCAGAGCTCCACCGTCTTCAAGGACACCCGACTACTGGCTGAGCAGGCCGTGGTGGCGGCCTGGGCGTTCCTGCAGGAGACGGAGCCGCAGGCCAACGACACCAAGACTTACGAGAACGGGGTCAAGGTCGTCCCGTCGTACCTGTTGCCGGTCCAGACGGTGTACAAGGACGACATCAAGCCCGTGTTGATCGATTCCGGCTACTGGACGGCCGAGGAGGTCGCGGCCGGGCAGGCGAAGGGCTGACCGCGCCCGGCGGGTCCGGTGGTGCACGCCGTCACCGCCGGCCCGCCGGATCCGGCTACGAAGACCACGGGCAGGGCGGGTTGCATGGGCGACGTCATCCTCGACATGCGCAACATCACTAAGACCTTTCCCGGAGTGCGGGCACTCCAGGACGTGTCGCTCGCCGTGCGGCGCGGAGAGATCCACGCGATCTGCGGTGAGAACGGCGCTGGCAAATCCACCTTGATGAAGGTGCTGTCCGGGGTGTACCCGGCGGGCAGTTACGACGGGACGATCGTCTTCGACGGCGCGCCCGTGCACATCCGCGGCATCCGGGACAGCGAGGCGCACGGCATCGTCATCATCCACCAGGAGCTGGCCCTGGTGCCGTACCTGTCGATCGCCGAGAACATCTTCCTCGGCAACGAGCGGCGCGGGCCAGGCGGTCTGATCGACTGGCACCGGACCAACGCCGAGGCTGCGCGCCTGCTCGAGTCGGTCGGGCTGGACGAGAACCCGGTCACCCCGGTCATTCAGCTCGGGGTGGGCAAGCAGCAACTGGTGGAAATCGCCAAGGCGCTGTCGAAGAAGGTCCGCCTGCTGATACTGGACGAGCCGACCGCCGCGCTCAACGACGTCGACTCGGCGCACCTGCTGAGCCTGATGCGCCGGCTGCGGGAGCAGGGCGTCACCTGCATCCTGATCTCCCACAAGCTCGGCGAGGTCACCGCGATCGCCGACTCGACCACGGTCATCCGGGACGGCCGGACGGTCGAGACGCTCGACATGAGCGACGACGGGGCCACCCAGGAGCGGATCATCCGGGGCATGGTGGGGCGGGACCTGGCCGCCTTCTACCCCGAGCGGGCGTCCTCGCCGGGAGGCGAGGTGCTGCGCATCGAGGACTGGACGGTGCGGCACCCGACGCAGGACCGGCTGGTGGTCGACGGCGCCTCCATCACCGTCCGGGCGGGCGAGGTCGTCGGCATCGCCGGCCTGATGGGTGCCGGGCGGACCGAGCTGGCAATGAGCGTGTTCGGCCGCTCCTACGGTCGGGACATCGAGGGGCGGCTGTTCGTCCGCGGACGGGAGGTGACGGCCCGCACGGTGGCGGAGGCCATCGGCAACGGCATCGCGTACGCGACCGAGGACCGGAAGCGTTACGGCCTCAACCTGATCGACGACGTCCGGCGCAACATCTCGGCGGCCGGGCTCGGCAGGCTGGCCCGGTTCGGCTGGGTCAACGGCAACGAGGAGATCGAGGTCGCCGAGCGGGGACGGCGGGAGATGAACATCAAGACCACGAGCGTCATGTCGCTGGTCGGCAAGCTCTCCGGTGGCAACCAGCAGAAGGTCGTGCTGTCGAAGTGGCTGTTCACGGATCCCGACGTGCTGATCCTGGACGAGCCGACCCGGGGCATCGACGTCGGCGCGAAGTTCGAGATCTACACGATCATCAATCAGCTCGTGGCCGACGGGAAGGCCGTCATCCTCATCTCCTCGGAGCTGCCCGAGCTGCTCGGCATGTGCGACCGCATCTACACGCTCGCGGCCGGCCGGATAACCGGCGAGCTTCCGGTGGGTGCCGCCACCCAGGAGAACCTCATGCAACTCATGACGACGGACAAGGATCACGCCGGATGACCAGCACGAAGCCCGCCACGAACCGGCAGAGCGGCCCGTCCGGGGTGGCGCCCGCCCTGCACGCCGGGACCAGCGATCCCCGGACGCTGATTCTGGGCAACCTGCGGCAGAGCGGCATCTACATCGCCCTTGTCGTGATCGTCGGGCTGTTCGCGATCCTCACCGACGGCGTCTCGCTGAGCCCGGGCAACATCACCAACATCGTCCTTCAGTACTCCTACATCCTGGTGCTCGCGATCGGCATGGTCATCGTGATCATCGGGGGCCACATCGACCTGTCGGTGGGTTCGGTGGTGGCGCTCACCGGCGCGGTCTCCGCCGTGGTCGTCATCCGCGAGGGCCACCCCTGGTGGGTCGGGATCCTGGCCGCTCTCGTGGTCGGCGTCGCGGTTGGCGCGTGGCACGGCTTCTGGGTCGCGTACGCCGGGATCCCGGCCTTCATCGTCACCCTGGCGGGGATGCTGCTTTTCCGCGGTCTGACCCTGCGGGTGCTCGACAACATCTCGCTGTCGCCGTTCCCCGCCGAGTACCAGCGGGTCGCCGCCGGATTCCTCAACGGGCTCCTCGGTGGGCAGGGTTTCGACGCGTTCACCCTGTTCATCGGAGCCTTCGCGGTGGCCGGCTACGCGGTGAGCGTCTTCCGGACCCGGACCGCTCGCATCCGCTACGGGCAGAAGGTGGAGTCGTTCCCGCTGTTCGTCGCGCGCGTGGCGCTGGTCGGCGCCGTCATCATGTACTTCGCCTGGCAGCTCGCCCACGCCCGGGGCCTGCCCATCGTGCTGATCATCCTGGCCGTGCTGGTGCTCGCCTACGGACTGCTCACCCGGCGTACCGTCTTCGGACGACAGGTCTACGCCATCGGCGGCAACCTGCCGGCGGCGATGCTGTCCGGTGTGAAGGTCAAGACGGTCAACTTCTGGATCTTCGTCAACATGGGCTTCCTGTCCGCCGTCGCCGGGGTCATCTACTCGTCGCGGTCCAACGGCGCCCAGCCCGCCGCCGGCAACATGTTCGAGTTGGACGCCATCGCGGCGGCCTTCATCGGCGGCGCGGCGGTCACCGGCGGGGTCGGCACCGTCGTCGGCGCGATGGTCGGTGGCCTGATCATGGCGGTGATGAGCAACGGCATGCAGCTCATGGGCGTCGACCAGTCGATCCAATCGGTGGTCAAAGGGCTGGTGCTCCTCGTCGCCGTGGCCTTCGACGTCTACAACAAGCGGCGTGCCGGGAACAACCGCTGACGGGTTCGGCCCTGCCGCCCGTGCCGGCCGGCCGGTCGGCGGCAGCCCTCCGACCGGCCCTGCGCTCGCCGGTCAGGCCCGGCTCCACCGCTGGTTGGCATTGCCGTGACAGGACCAGAGGATCACCGCCGTGCCGTTCGCGGTGCCGCCGTTGTTGACGTCCAGGCACAGCGACGGGAAGCGGACGTTGCTGACCGTGCCGTTGCCGTTGAACGTCCACTGCTGGTTGGTGCCGCCGTTGCAGTCCCAGATCTGCGCCCGGGTGCCGTTGCCGGCGTTCGGCGGGGCGTCCAGGCACTTGCCGAGAATCCGCAGGGTCTGGCCGCTCTGGGTGATCTGCTGGTTGGCGTTGCCGTGGCAGTCCCAGATCAACGTCCCGGTGCCGTTGGTGGTGTTGGAGTTGTCGACGTCCAGGCACCGGCCGGCGGACTCGCTGCGCAGGCGGAAGGTGCTCGGGGCGGGCGGGTCGACGGTGCCGCCTCCGCTGACCCGGTACACCACCGTGCCGTGGGCCGGAACGCTCGCGGAGATGCTCCCGGTGGTCGTGGTGGTGCCATTGGTCCACGCGTCCAGCAGGGTGAACGAGGTGCCGCTCTTGCCGATCGCCGCCGCCGTGGTGGATACCGTCGTCGTGGAACTGCCCTGGTTGAACAGCGCGACCGCGACGTCGCCGTTGGCCAGTCGCTTCGCCAGGACCCGCCGGGTGCCGTCGTGCGACACCTGCACCGCCTGCCGGCCGAGGGTGTCCTGGTTGATCGCGATCAGGTTCTGGTTCTTCAGAATGCTGAGCGTCGCCGTGCTGGCCGAGCGCAGGTCGTTGCCCATCATCAGCGGTGCGGCCATCATCGCCCAGAGGGCGAAGTGGCTGCGCGTCTCGGTGTCGGTCATGCCGCCGTTTCCGACCTCCAGCATGTCCGGGTCGTTGAATCCGCCCGGTGCGGCGTACCCGGCCAGCGGCACGTTGACATTGACGATGTTCTGGATGCCCATCGGGTAACCGTTGGTCTGGCCGGTGTCCCACGCGTTGGTGATGTCCTCGGTGGTCCGCCAGAGGTTCGCCACGTCGCTCCAGTTGCGCTGCGGCCCGGTCTTCTCGTGGATGCTGTTCGGGTTGATGCTGTAGACGATCGGCCGGCCGGTGGCCGCCAGCGCGTCGCGCATGATGTTGAACCGGGCGACCTGGTCGTTGATGCTGCCGGTGGGCGAGCACCAGTCGTACTTCAGGTAGTCCACGCCCCAGGCGGCGAACTGCCGGGCGTCCTGGTACTCGTGTCCCAGACTGCCGGTCGAGCCGGGGAAGGCGTCGAAGTACTGCGCGCAGGTCTGGTCCAGCGGCCCCTGGTAGATGCCGAACAGCAGGCCCCGGGAGTGCAGGTAGTCACCGAGGGACTTCATCCCGCTCGGGAACCGCTGCGGGTGGGCCTGGAGGTTGCCCTGCGCGTCCCGGTCCGGGTTGAACCAGCAGTCGTCGACGACGACGTACCGGTACCCGAGATCCCGCAGCCCGTGGTTGACGATCGCGTCGGCCATCTGCCGGATGAGCGTCTCGTTGATGTTGCAGCCGAATGTGTTCCAGGTGTTCCAACCCATCGGTGGGGTCCGGGCGACACCGTTGTTCAGCGCCTGAGCGGGTCTGGGCGACATCACCCCGCCGACGAGGGCGACCGCGGCGGCCATCGCCACCACGCTCAGGACGGCTGTCAGCCTACGCATGTGGGTTCCTCCTCGTTGACGCGATGATCGGTTCGGCGGTGGTTGCCGTCCGCGACGGCCGCGGGGGCTGGGCGTGGTGACGACGGCGGGTTGAGCGCTCGCCAGTGAGTGCTCGCGGTCGTGGTGCCTGCGGCCGGCAGCGCAGCGAGACGGTCCGGACGGACCGCCGCCGGACCTCGCGGACCCTGGCCGGCTCCAGCCTCGGCGGCAGCTCCTGGGCCAGCGGGACGAACGGATGTTATCGCTGACATCAACGTATGTAAATCCTGCTGCCGACTCGCCGGTGCTGACCACGCGCCGCCGTCGGATCACCGGCCGGCGAGGAGCGCACATCTGTTACGTAGCTGTTGCCGGAACCTGCCTTGACGACCTTGGATGTGAGCGTTAACACTAATCGTGCTTGGTGGAGGTGGTCATGAGCAGCGCGGACGGTGTCGGCGATCGGTACGTGGTCGGGGTCGACTACGGCACGCTCTCCGGGCGGGCCCTGGTCGTCCGGGTACGCGACGGCGCCGAGGTGGGGACCGCGGTGCACGAGTACCGCCACGGTGTGATCGAATCCGCGCTCCCCGACGGCGGGCCGGCGCTGCCCCCCGACTGGGCGCTGCAGGACCCGGAGGACTACCGGGACGTCCTGCGCCACGCCGTCCCCGCCGCGCTGGCCGCCGCCGCGGTACGCCCCGACGAGGTCATCGGGATCGGCACGGACTTCACCGCCTGCACCGTCCTGCCGACCCGCGCCGACGGCACCCCGCTGTGCGAGATCCCGGAGCTGCGCCACCGGCCGCACGCCTGGGTGAAGCTGTGGAAGCACCACGCCGCCCAGCCGCACGCCGACCGGATCAACGCACTCGCCCACGAGCGGCGCGAGCCGTGGATCGGCCGCTACGGCGGCAAGATCTCCGCCGAGTGGCAGTTCGCCAAGGGCCTGCAGATCCTGGCGGAGGATCCGGAGATCTACCGGCGCGCCGAGCGCTTCGTCGAGGCGGCCGACTGGATCGTGTGGCAGCTGTGCGGCACCGAGACCCGCAACGTCTGCACCGCCGGTTACAAGGGCATCCGGCAGGACGGCCGGTACCCGTCGAGCGACTACCTGACGGCACTCGATCCGGGCTTCGCCGACTTCGTGACCAAGTTGGACGGTCCGCTGCGGCCGCTCGGTTCGCGCGCCGGCACCCTCACCGGCCGGGCGGCGGCCTGGACCGGGCTGCCGGAGGGCATCGCCGTCGCGGTCGGCAACGTCGACGCGCACGTCACCGCCGCCGCCGCCCAGGCCCTGACGCCCGGCCGCCTGGTGGCGATCATGGGCACCTCCACCTGCCATATCCTCAATGGCGACCGTCCGGCCGAGGTGCCCGGCATGTGTGGTGTGGTCGACGGCGGTGTCAGCCCCGGCGCCTGGGGGTTCGAGGCGGGGCAGAGCGGTGTCGGCGACATCTTCGGCTGGTTCGTCAAACACGCCGCCCCGGCCGGCGTGGACTCGCACGAGCGGTTGACCGCGTTGGCCGCCGCCCAGCCGGTCGGAGCGCACGGCCTGATCGCGCTCGACTGGTGGAACGGCAACCGCTCGCTGTTGGTCAACCACGACCTGAGCGGCCTGATCGTCGGGATGACGCTGGCCACCCGGCCGCCGGACGTCTACCGGGCGCTGCTGGAGTCCACCGCGTTCGGCACCCGGATGATCATCGAGGCGTTCGTCGACGCCGGAGTGCCGGTCACCGACCTCGTCGTGGCCGGCGGTCTCACCTCGAACCGGCTGCTGATGCAGATCTACGCCGACGTGACCGGCCGACCGCTGAGCATCATCGGCTCCGCCCAGGGGCCGGCGCTCGGATCGGCCATCCACGCGGCGGTCGCGGCCGGGGCGTACCCGTCGATCCACGCGGCGTCGGCGGCGATGGGCCGGGTCAACGAGAGCGGCTACCGCCCGGACCCGCACAACGTACGGGCCTATGACGCCCTCTTCGCCGAGTACCGCGCGCTGCACGACCACTTCGGCCGCGCCGGCAACGACGTCATGCTCCGCCTGCGGGCGATCCGGAACGCGGCCCTCGACGCGTCCGGCACCCAGGCCGACAGTGCTCTGGAGGTGGTCGGATGAACACCGAGGTGACCCGGCTGGTGGCCGCGCTGCGGGAGAGCGTCGCCGGCCTGCACCGCGAACTCACCCGGTACGACCTCGTGGCCTGGACCGCCGGCAACGTGTCAGCCCGGGTTCCTGGCCAGAATCTGATGGTCATCAAACCCAGCGGTGTCGACTACGACGACCTGACCGCGGACGCCATGGTGGTCTGCGACCTGAACGGCAACGTCGTCGACGGCATCGGTTCCCCGTCCAGCGACACCGCGGCCCACGCCTACGTCTACCGCGCCATGCCCGAGGTGGGCGGCGTCGTGCACACGCACAGCGGCTACGCCACCGCCTGGGCGGCGCGGGGCGAGGCGATCCCGTGCTGGCTGACCGCCCAGGCCGACGAATTCGGCGGGGAGATCCCGGTCGGGCCGTTCGCGCTGATCGGCGGGGACGACATCGGCAAGGGGATCGTGAGCACCCTGTCCGGGCACCGCTCGCCCGCGGTGCTCATGCGCAACCACGGCGTCTTCACGATCGGCAGGGACGCCCGGGCAGCGGTCAAGGCGGCGGTGATGTGCGAGGACGTCGCCCGCACCGCGCACCTGGCCCGCGCCCTCGGGCAGCCGTTGCCGATAGCGCAGGCCGACATCGACTCGCTGCACGACCGCTACCAGAACGTCTACGGCCAGCGCCCGGCGACGGGCTGAGTGACGCCGCCGAACTCCTGGCCGGCGCCGCTTCTCGCGCCCAACCCCCACCACAGCCGGGCCCGCGCCGTCGAGGCCACGGTCCGGATGACCCAACCCTGAGGAGAAACCGATGAGGAGCAGGAGAACGGCACGCACCATCACCGCGGCGATCGCCGCCGTGCTGCTCGCGGGCAGCCTGGCGGCCTGCGGCAACAGCGACACCGGTGGCGACGCCGGCGGCGACGACAAGATCGTCCTGGGCTTCTCCCAGGTCGGCGCGGAGAGCGGCTGGCGGACGGCGAACACCACCTCGATCAAGGATGCGGCCGCCGAGGCGGGGATCGAGCTCAAGTTCGACGACGCCCAGCAGAAGCAGGAAAACCAGATCAAGGCGATCCGCAACTTCATCCAGCAGAAGGTGGACGTGATCGCCTTCTCGCCGGTGGTGGAGTCCGGCTGGGACACCGTCCTGAAGGAGGCCAAGGACGCGGGCATCCCGGTGATCCTCACGGACCGCGCCGTGGACTCTCCCGACAAGACGCTCTACAAGACGTTCCTCGGGTCGGACTTCGTCAAGGAGGGTCGCCTGTCCGGCGAGTGGCTGGTGGAGAACACCAAGTCGGCGACCGGGCCGGTCAACATCGTCGAGCTGCAGGGCACGACCGGCTCCGCCCCGGCGAACGACCGCAAGAAGGGCTTCGCCGAGGCCATCGCCGCCAACCCGAACCTGAAGATCATCGCCTCCCAGTCGGGTGACTTCACCCGGGCCGGTGGCAAGCAGGTGATGGAGCAGTTCCTCAAGGCCAACCCGGACATCGACGTGCTCTTCGCGCACAACGACGACATGGGCCTGGGGGCGCTGGAGGCGATCAGCGCCGCCGGCAAGACGCCCGGCAAGGACATCGTCATCATCACCGTCGACGCGGTGCGCGACGGCATGCAGGCCCTCGCGGACGGCAAGTTCAACTTCATCGCGGAGTGCAGCCCGCTGCTCGGCCCACAGCTGATGGAACTGGTGCAGAAGGTCCACGCCGGTGAGGAGGTGCCGCCCCGGATCGAGACCGAGGAGACCACCTTCACCCAGGAGCAGGCCAAGGAGGCGCTGCCCAACCGTAAGTACTGACCGACGCCGGGGTCGCCGTCCGACCGGCGGCGACCCCGACCCGTCGCTCGCTTCCGTACCGATACCGTGCAGAAGAGGTCTGATGGATGACGGGTAGCCGCCCGGTCCTGGCCATGACCGGGATCAGCAAGACCTTCCCCGGGGTCCGCGCGCTCCACGACGTCGACTTCCGGCTGTTTCCCGGCGAGGTCCACGCCCTGATGGGCGAGAACGGCGCCGGCAAGTCCACCCTGATCAAGGTGTTGACCGGCGTCTACGGCATCGACGAGGGCACGATCAGCCTCGCCGGCGAGCAGGTGGCCTTCAGCGGCCCGATGCAGGCGGCCGCCGCCGGCGTGAGCACCGTCTACCAGGAGATCAATCTCTGCACCAACCTGTCGGTGGCCGAGAACATCTTCATCGGCCGGGAGCCGCGCTGGCTGGGCGCCGTGCGGTGGGGCGAGATCCGGCGGCGAGCGCGCGAACTCCTGGCCCGACTCGATCTCGACCTGGACGTCACCGCGCCGCTGGGCACGTACTCGCTGGCCGTGCAGCAGATGGTCGCCATCGCCCGGGCGATCGACGTGCAGGCCCGGGTGCTGATCCTCGACGAGCCGACCTCCAGCCTGGACGCCGGCGAGGTGGCGCAGCTGTTCCGGATCATGCGGCAGCTGCGCGACCAGGGCATCGCGATCCTGTTCGTCACCCACTTCCTCGACCAGGTGTACGCGATCGCCGACCGCATCACGGTGCTGCGCAACGGCGCCCTGGTGGGGGAGTACCGGACCGGCGAGCTGCCGCAGGTCAGCCTCGTCGAGAAGATGATCGGCAAGGAGTTGGACGTCCTGGAGCGCCTCGACGAGCAGCAGAACCGAACCGCCGCCGTCCGGGCCGACGCGGTGCCGCTGGTGGACGCCGCGGAGTTCGGCCGCCGGGGGGCGGTCAGCCCGTTCAGCCTGCGCATCCACGCCGGTGAGGTGGTCGGCCTGGCCGGCCTGCTCGGTTCCGGCCGCACCGAGGTGGCGCGGCTGCTCTTCGGCGCCGACCGCGCCGACCACGGGCAGATCACGGTGGACGGCGCGAAGGTGTGGTTGCGTAGCCCGGTCCAGGCGATCGACCGCGGGGTCGGCTTCTGCTCCGAGAACCGCCGCGCGGAGGGCATCATCCCCGAGCTGTCGGTGCGCGAGAACATGCTCCTCGCGATGCAGGCGGCCCGCGGCTGGCTGCGACCGATTCCCCGACGCCGGCAGGACGACCTGGTCGACAGGTACGTCAAGGCGCTCAGCATCCGACCGGCCGACCCCGACCTGCCGGTGCGCAACCTCTCCGGCGGCAACCAGCAGAAGGTGCTCCTGGCCCGCTGGCTCATCACCGAGCCGCGCCTGCTGATCCTCGACGAACCCACGCGCGGCATCGACGTCGGCGCGAAGGCCGAGATCCAGCGGCTGGTGGTGGAGCTGTCCGACGGCGGCATGGCGGTGCTGTTCATCTCCGCCGAGCTGGAGGAGGTGCTGCGGCTGAGCCACCAGGTCGCCGTCATGCGTGACCGGACGATGGTGGCCCGCCTCGGCAACGACGACAGCCTCGACGCGGACCGCGTCATGCGAACCATCGCCCGTGGCGCCGACGACGCGGAGGCGGACCGATGACCGCCGTCGCCGACCGGCTCCGCCCGCTGACCGGTCACCGCCTGTTCTGGCCCGCCCTCGTGCTGGTGGTCATGATCGTCGCCAACGCGATCTACCGGCCCGGCTTCCTGTCCATCGAGGTCAAGAACGGACACCTCTACGGCACCCCGATCGACATCCTCCGGCTGAGCGCGCCGCTGATCCTGGTCGCGCTCGGCATGACCCTGGTCATCGCCACCGGTGGCATCGACCTGTCCGTCGGCTCACTGTGCGCCATCAGCGGCGCCATCGCCTGTCTCTACATCAGCGAGGCGCCGGATCAGAACAGCCCGTCCACCGTCGTCACGGCACTCGCCCTGGCCCTCGGGGCCGCGCTCGTGCTCGGCATGTGGAACGGGGTGCTGGTCGCCGTCATCGGCATCCAGCCCATCATCGCCACGCTGATCCTGATGGTGGCCGGTCGGGGCCTCGCCCAACTCGTCACCGAGGGCCAGATCATCACGATCAATTCCGGCCCGTACCGGGCCATCGGGCTCGGGCACCTCCTGACCCTGCCACTGGCGATCTTCATCGCTCTGGCGGCGGCCCTCGTCGTCGCCGCGTTCACCCGCCGTACCGCCCTCGGCCTGATCGTCGAGTCGGTGGGCGGCAACGCCGAGGCGAGCCGGCTGGCCGGTATCCGCTCGGGCCGGGTCGTCTTCCTCGTCTACGTGGTGAGCGCGGCCTGCGCGGCGCTCGCCGGCTTCATGATCACCGCGAACGTCTCCAGCGCCGACGGCAACGCCGCCGGCCTCTGGATCGAGCTCGACGCGATCCTCGCGGTGGTCATCGGGGGCACGTCGCTCGCGGGCGGACGGTTCTTCCTCAGCGGCACCATCCTCGGCGCGCTGATCATCCAGACCCTCACCACCACGGTGTACGCCATGAACATCTCGCCGCAGACGTCACTGCTGTTCAAGGCCGTCGTCGTCATCGCCGTCTGCCTCATCCAGGCGCCGGCCTTCCGCGCCAGGTTCACCCGCCGCCGCCGCGGCACCGCGCCGAGACCGGCGAGCCGGCAGCGGGAGAAGGAGCAGGTGTCGGCATGAGCAGCCCCTCGGTGACCGTCGGCCGCATCCGGCGGCTCTCCCTGCCCCGCCGGCACGTGCCGGTCCTGGCCACCCTCGCCCTGCTGCTGGTGATGTACGGCATCGGGGTGTCCCAGTACCGGGCGTTCTCCAACATCCAGGTCGTCTACAACGTCTTCATCGACAACGGCTTCCTGCTCGTCGTCGCGGTCGGCATGACCTTCGTGATCCTCACCGGCGGCATCGACCTGTCGGTCGGCTCGGTGGTCGCGATGACCGCGATGGTGTCGGCCGCCCTGCTCCAGGACGGACTGCCCGCGGCCCTGGTGCTCGCCATCGCCCTGCTGATCGGCCCGGCACTCGGTTTCCTGATGGGCTGCGCGATCCACTTCTTCGACATCCAGCCGTTCATCGTCACCCTCGCCGGGATGTTCTTCGCCCGTGGCATGTGCACCTTCATCAGCGACGCGTCCGTCCCCATCACCGACGGCTTCTGGACCGCCATGTCCCAGGAGCGCATCGGCAACCCCGCCGGGAACTTCGTGTCGATCAGCGTGTTGATCGCATTCGCGGTGGTGCTCGTCGCCGCGTACGTGCTCGCGTACACCCGCTTCGGCCGCAACGTGTACGCGATCGGCGGCAACCCGCAGTCGGCGCTGCTCATGGGCCTGCCGGTGGGGCGTACCCGGATCGCCGTCTACACGGTCAGCGGGCTCTGCTCGGCGATCGGCGGCATCCTGCTGTCGTTCTACACGCTCTCCGGCGCCCCGCTGATCGCCGTCGGCATGGAGCTGGACGTGATCGCGGCGGTCGTCATCGGCGGCACCGTGCTCACCGGCGGGTCCGGCTACGTCTTCGGCACCGTGCTGGGCGTGCTGGTGCTGGGTGTCATCCAGACCCTGATCACGTTCGACGGCAGCCTCAACTCGTGGTGGACCAAGATCGTGATCGGCGGGCTGCTCTTCGCCTTCATCCTTCTCCAGCGCCTCATCGGCATCCGCATCAAGTGACCGCCCCTCTCGCGGAAGGCAACTCCATGGCAACGCATCCCGAACCCGAGGTCTGGTTCCTCACCGGCAGCCAGGGCCTGTACGGCGAGGACACCCTCCGGCAGGTCGCCGACCAGTCCCGGCGGATCGCCGCGCAGCTCGACGGTTCGCCGGGCATCCCGGTGCGGGTGGTCTGGAAGCCGGTCCTGACCTCCAGCGCCGACATCCTCAAGGCCTGTCGGGACGCGGCCGGGCAGGGAGCGGTCGGGGTGATCGCCTGGATGCACACCTTCTCGCCCGCCAAGATGTGGATCGCCGGCCTGGACGCGCTGCAGACGCCGCTGCTGCACCTGCACACCCAGGCCAACGTCCTGCTGCCCTGGGACGAGATCGACATGGACTTCATGAACTTGAACCAGGCGGCACACGGTGACCGCGAGTTCGGATTCATCCAGACCCGGCTCGGCGTCGCCCGCAAGACCGTCGCCGGCCACGTGAGCGATCCGCGGGTGGTCGCGCGGGTCGGCGCCTGGGCGCGTGCGGCGCTGGGCTGGTCGGCGATGCGCTCCCTGCGGCTGGCCCGCTTCGGCGACAACATGCGCGACGTCGCCGTGACCGAGGGCGACAAGGTCGAGGCCGAGCTGCGCTTCGGCGTGTCGGTGAACACCTACGGCGTCAACGACCTCGTCGCGGTCGTCGACCAGGTGGCCGAGGCCGAGATCGACGACCTGGTCAAGGCGTACGACGACACGTACCGGGTCGATCCGCAACTGCGCCCGGGCGGTGCGCGCCACGACTCCCTGCGCTACGCCGCACGGTTGGAACTGGGCCTGCGGACCTTCCTCGACGAGGGCGGCTTCCGGGCCTTCACCACCAACTTCGAGGACCTCGGCGGCCTGCGCCAACTGCCCGGCATCGCCGTGCAGCGGCTGATGAGCGACGGCTACGGCTTCGGCGGCGAGGGTGACTGGAAGACGTCCGTGCTGGTCCACACCCTCAAGGCGATGGCGGTCGGGGTCGAGGGCGGGACGTCGTTCATGGAGGACTACACCTACGACCTCACCCCCGGCGAGGAACTGGTGCTCGGCGCCCACATGCTCGAGGTGTGCCCGACGATCGCCGGTGGCACCCCGAGCGTCGAGATCCATCCGCTGAGCATCGGCGGGCGGGAGGATCCGGTCCGGTTGGTCTTCGACGCCGCGCCGGGGCCGGCGGTGGTGCTGGGCCTGGCGGACATGGGGGAGCGCTTCCGCCTGGTCGCCAACGAGGTCGACGTGGTGACACCGCCGCATCCGCTGCGCCGGCTGCCGGTGGCCCGGGCCGTCTGGCGGCCCCGCCCGCACCTCCCGGGGTCGGCGGAGGCCTGGATCACCGCCGGTGCCCCGCACCACACCGTGCTGTCGCAGGCCGTCGGTGTCGAGGAGCTGCACGACCTCGCCGAGATGACCCGCACCGAACTCGTCGTCATCGACGCCGACACCGACCCGCGGCGCTTCGCGGACGAACTTCGCTGGAACCAGGCGTACTACCGGCTCGCCCGGGGGTTCTGAGCCTGGTCGGAAGGAGAATCATGGTTGCCGTCGAAAGGCCGACGCGGCCACGTACGTGGTGGTCCCGACTGGTCGCTGCGGTTGTCGCGGTCGTGGTGGGTGGTGCGCTGGTCGGGGTCCCGCCGTCGCCGGCGTCGGCTGCGGTCGTGGACACCGGTGCCTGGTACGTGCTGGTGAACCGCAACAGCGGCAAGGCGTTGGACGTGTACAACCGGGCCACGAACGACGGGGCGCGGATCACGCAGTGGTCGCGTAACGACGGGAACTGGCAGCAGTGGCAGTTCGTGGATTCCGGCGGGGGCTACTACCGGCTGCGGTCGCGACACTCCGGCAAGGTGCTGGACGTGGCCAACTTCTCCACGGCCAACGGGGCGAGCATCGTGCAGTGGTCGGATCACAACGGGACGAACCAGCAGTTCCGGTTGGCGGACTCGGCCGGTGGCCAGGTGCGGCTCATCAACCGGAACTCGAACAAGGTGCTGGAGGTGCAGAACGCCTCGACCGCTGACGGCGGCAACATCGTGCAGTACGACGACTTCAACGGTGCCCACCAGCAGTGGCAACTCGTACGCGTCGGTGACACCGGCAACCCCGGCGGCAGCTTCACCAACCCGGTGGTCTGGCAGGACTTCGCCGACGTCGACATCATCCGGGTCGGCGACGTCTACTACCTGTCCGCCTCCACCATGCACTACTCGCCCGGCGCACCGGTGCTGCGCTCCTGGGACCTGGTGAACTGGGAGTTCGCCGGCCACTCGGTGCCGAGGCTGGACTTCGGGTCGAAATACGACCTGAGCGGCGGCGCCCACGCGTACGTCGACGGCATCTGGGCCTCCACGCTGAACTACCGGCCGAGCAACCGGACCTTCTACTGGGCCGGCTGCATCGACTTCGCCCAGACCCACATCTACACCGCGTCCGCCGTCGACGGCACCTGGACCCGGCACACCACCATCCCCACCTGCTACTACGACGCGGGGATGCTGATCGACGACAACGACACGATGTATGTCGCCTACGGCAACGGGACCATCAGCGTGGCCCAACTCTCCGCCGACGGGCGTACCCAGGTGCGGGCCCAGCAGGTCTACCAGACCCCGTCGACCATCGGGACCCTGGAGGGAGCCCGGTTCTACAAGCGCAACGGCGCCTACTACATCTGGCTCACCCGGCCCGCCAACGGCCAGTACGTGCTGAGGTCCACCAACGGTCCGTTCGGCCCGTACGAGCAGCGACAGGTGCTGCTCGACATGCCGGGGCCGATCGCCGGTGGCGGTGTTCCACACCAGGGCGGGCTGGTGCAGACCCAGAGCGGCGCCTGGTACTACATGGCCTTCACCGACGCGTACCCCGGCGGCCGGATGCCGACGCTGGCGCCGATCACCTGGACCGCCGACGGCTGGCCGCAGGTGCAGGCCGTCAACGGCGCCTGGGGCCTCAACTACCCCCACCCCCTGCCGCTGCGACCGGTCAAGCCGCTCACCGGCACCGACACCTTCCCCGGCACGACCCTGGGCGTCCAGTACGAATGGAACCACAACCCGGACAACGGCCGGTGGTCGGTGAACGACGGCCTGCGGCTGCAGACCGCGTCGGTGACCAACGACCTCTACCGGGCCCGCAACACGCTGACCCACCGGATCCAGGGGCCGACCTCCACCGGAACCATCGAACTGGACTACTCGGCGATGCGCGACGGCGACCGGGCCGGTCTCGCGATGCTGCGGGACAGGTCGGCGTGGATCGGCGTCAAACGGGACAACGGGACGGCCCGGGTGGTCATGACCAACGGCCTGACCATGGGTACCGACAACTGGAACACCACCGGGACCGGCACCGAGATCGCCAGCGCGCCGGTGTCCGGCGGACGGATCTGGCTGCGGGCCAACGCGGACATCCGACCCGGCTCCGGCCGGCAGGCGAGGTTCTCGTACAGCACCGACGGGGTGAACTTCGTCCCGCTGGGCAATGCGCTGACCCTCAACAACGCCTGGCAATTCTTCATGGGATACCGGTTCGGCATTTTCAACTACGCCACCCAATCGCTGGGCGGAACGGTGACCGTACGCCAGTTCTCGGTGACGACACCGTGACCGCCGCCATCGCTTCGAAGCACCCCGCGCGCCCCGCCGCGGGCAGCGGAATCGGCCCCCCGGTGGAGCGCGCGCCGCAGGTCCGGAAGGGGGGACGGTGACCGGTGCGCCTCGTCGGCAGCGGCCCGAAGGATGCGTTACCTCAATTCTCCGGCATTCCGCCACGACACCGGAGCGGTGGCTTCGGCCGCGCCGTATCCGGCGGGACAACTGACGTAGACTGTCGGCGATTCAAACTCGGCCGCCCGGAAAGGCACCGGCGGCCGCGTGAGCGATTCGTGCCACCCTGGCCGGTCCCAGTCGGCGCCGACCGGGCGCGGTCGCCACGGGCACGCGGGGAAGGTGAGGTGGCCGTGCGCGGTCCTGCGATGACGGACGTGGCTCGCCTCGCCGGCGTCTCCCACCAGACGGTGTCCCGGGTCCTCAACGGGCACCCGAACGTGCGCGAGCAGACCCGCCTGCGGGTCCAGGCCGCGATCGCCGAACTCGGCTACCGGCCCAACCGGGCCGCCCGCGCGCTGGTCACCGGCCGATCCCAGGTGATCGGCGTGGTAGCCCAGAACACCACCCTCTACGGCCCGGCCTCGCTGCTGGCCGCCCTCGAACAGGCGGCGGCCGAGGCCGGCTTCGCGGTCAGCGTCGGCAGCGTACGCGACCTCGACCATCGGTCGATCTCGGCCGCGGTCGAGCGGCACCTGGCACACCGGGTCGCCGGCATCGTGGTGATCGCTCCGGTCGAGTCCGCCGGGGAGGCTCTCGAGCGGCTGCCCAACGACGTGCCCCTGGTGACCGTCGACGGCGACCCCCGTCGGCCGGTGCCCCTGGTGACGGTCGACCAGGTCGCCGGTGCCCGAGCCGCCACGCAGCACCTGCTCGACGCCGGGCACCGGACGGTCTGGCACGTGTCGGGGCCGTCGGACTGGTTCGACAGCGCCGGGCGGATCGAAGGATGGCGGGCGGCGTTGCAGGAGGCCGGCGCGGAGGTGCCGCCCCTGGTGCCGGCGGACTGGTCTGCGGCGGCCGGCTACCGGTGTGGGCAGATGCTGGCCCGGATGCCCGAGGTCACCGCGGTCTTCACCGCCAACGACCACCTGGCGCTCGGGGTGCTGCGGGCGCTGCACGAGCACGGCCGGCGGGTTCCGGACGACATCAGCGTGGTCGGCTTCGACGACGTGCCCGAGGCGGCATACTTCATCCCGCCGCTGACGACCGTGCGGCCCGACTTCGCGGCGGTCGGCCGGGCGAGCCTGGATCTGCTGCTGGCCCAGATCGAGTCGGACGTCGTCGGCCCGTTGCGGCAGACCATCGCACCGACCCTCATTCCGCGTCGCAGCGTCGGCGGCCCGCCGCCACGCTGACCCGCGGCCGGAGACAACAGACAGACGTTTGCGGAACGGATTGGAACGGCCCCGAACGGGTCCGAACGCCCGTTCGCGTCGCCACCGAGGCGACTGTTTCCACCGATGGTCAGGACGAGAACGCTTGTCATCGCCGCCTGGCCGCAGTGGAATTTCGAGAAACCATGGCCGACAACGCGGGAAGTGCGCGATGGATCAACGGATCGGGGAGTCCCACCGGCACCGGGACGACCTCCGGGAGCTTCTCGTGCGGGCGGCCGGGCACGCGGCCGGGTTCCGGGCCTCGCTGCCGGATCGCCCGGTGCGACCCCAGGCGGACCTCGCCACGCTCCGCAAGGCGTTCGGCGGGCCGTTGCCCGCGGATCCGGCACCGCCGGACGAGGTGCTCGCCGAACTGGTCGCGGCCGCCGAGCCCGGGCTGATGGGGTCACCGGGGCCGCGGTTCTTCGGCTTCGTCGTCGGCGGGGCGCTCCCGGCGGCGACGGCGGCGGACATGCTCGCGGTCGGCTGGGATCAGAACGCGTTCAACGCCGCTCTGGCACCGGCCGGCATCGCCGCCGAGGAAGCGGCGGGTGCGTGGATCAAGGAGCTGCTGCGCGTACCGCCGTCCGCGTCGGTCGGATTCGTCACCGGCGCTCAGGCCGCCAACACGGTGGGCCTGGTGACCGCGCGGCACCACGTACTGGCCCAGGCGGGTTGGGATGTCGAGCGGCGCGGCCTCGGTGGCGCGCCGGAGATCCGGGTGGTGGTGGGGCAGGAGCGGCACGCCACGATCGACCGCTCCGTGCGGCTGGTCGGGATCGGCACCGACGCCGTCGCGACGGTGCGGGCCGACCGCAACGGCGCCATCGACGTCGCGGATCTGGAGCGCGTCCTGGCCTCCGGTGGCGGCCGACCGACGATCGTCTGCCTGCAGGCCGGCAACGTCAACACGGGTGCCTGCGACGACCTGCGCGCGGCGACCGGACTCGCCCACCGGTACGGGGGCTGGGTCCACGTGGACGGTGCCTTCGGGCTGTGGGCGGCGGCCTCGCCGGCGAAGCGACACCTGGTCGACGGGGTCGAGTTGGCCGACTCGTGGGCGTGCGACGCGCACAAGTGGCTGAACGTGCCGTACGACTCGGCCTTCGCGATCACCGCACGGCCGGACGCGCACGCCGCGGCGATGTCGTACTCCGCCGCCTACCTCACCGGGGCCGGCGCGACGACCGGAGGCGCCGACTACACCGCCGAGTCGTCTCGCCGCTCGCGCGGGTTCGCGGTGTGGGCGGCGTTGCGTGAGCTGGGACGCGACGGCGTGGCCGGGCTCGTGGAGCGCTGCTGCGCGCTGGCGGAGCGGTTCGCCGGCGGGATGCGCGCCGCCGGATTCGAGGTCGCCAACGACGTGGTACTGAACCAGGTGCTGGTCGGCTTCGGCGACGACGCCCGGACCGACGACGTCGTCGCGGCCGTGCAGCGCGACGGCACCTGCTGGCTGGGCGCGACAACCTGGCGCGGCCGGCGGCTCATGCGGATCTCGGTCGCCAACCACCTGACCACCGAGGCGGACGTGGACCGCAGCGTGGCCGCGATCACCCGAATCGCCCGTAGCGCGGCCTGAGCCGGCGCGGCTGAAGGTCACGCCACGGATCCGGTACGGTCGGGCGCGATGACCTCGAACCCACTTTCCGCCGGCCTCCCGCCGGCCGGCGACCTGGCCGGTCGGGTCGCTCTGGTCACCGGCGCCAACCACGGCATCGGTGCCGCCACCGCCGTCGCGCTGGCCGCGCGGGGCGCCGCCGTGCTGGTGACCTACCTTCGGCTGCACGACGAGGCCGACCCGGGAATCCCCGAGCGCTACCGCCGGAACCGGGCCGGCGACGCGACGGCGGTGACCGAACGCATCGCACAGGCCGGTGGCCGGGCGGTCGCCGCGGAAGCCGACCTCACCGACCCGGCCGCGCCGGCGCGGCTGTTCGACCTGGCCGAGCGCGAGCTGGGCACGGTGGACATCCTGGTCAACAATGCCACCGGCTGGCTCGCCGACACCTTCAAGCCGGTCCGCAGCGACCGGCACGGCCGGGCCCTGCGGCCGGTCTCCGCCGACTCGTTCGACCGTCAGTTCGCGGTGGACGCCCGGGCCGGCGCGCTGCTGATCGCCGAGTTCGCCCGCCGCAACATCGCCGCCGGGCACGGTTGGGGGCGGATCGTCAGCCTCACCTCCGGCGGTCCCGACGGCTTTCCGGAGGAGGTCTCGTACGGGGCGGCGAAGGCCGCCCTGGTCAACTACACGATGGCCGCCGCTCACGAGCTCGCGCCGTACGGGATCACCGCCAACGCGGTGCACCCACCGGTCACCGACACCGGCTGGGTCAGCGACGAGGTCCGCGCGGCGGTCCGCGACGACCCGAACCTGTCGCGGGTGGCGGAGCCCGAGGAGGTCGCCGAGGTCATCGCCTTCCTGACCGGCGAGGGAGGCCGGCTGATCTCCGGCAATCTGCTGCACCTGCGCTGACCGGTCTCGCTCCGGCCAGGGCGGTACCGATGTGACCGCCGGCGAGGGGTAGCGTTCCCGGTCATGAGCGCCAGCACCTTCCGCTCGGTGGAGATCGAGCGCACCAGCGTCGGCCAGTACGTCGTGCGGAACGTCCGCGGTGGATCGATATCGATGGGCACCGGCGAGGACGGCAGCTTCACCCCGGTGGAGCTGCTCCTGGCCGCCATCGCCGGCTGCACCGCCGTGGACGTGGATCACTTCACCAGCCGCCGCGCCGAGCCGACCCGGTTCTCCGTCGAGGCCACCGGCGACAAGGTTCGGGACGAGACCGGGGGAAACCGGATGCAGAACCTCACGGTCACCTTCACCGTGGAGTTCCCGGCGGGAGCCGACGGCGACAAGGCGCGCGAGGCGTTGCCCCGGTCGCTGCAGCAGTCGCACGACCGGCTGTGCACCGTTTCCCGCACCGTCGAACTCGGCACGCCCGTCTCGATCGTCGCGACCACCGGCTCCCCGGGGAGCTGAGCGCCGGCCGCGGCCGGTCGGGGTCGTCGTCCACCCCGCCGCGCTGGCGCATCCCGGCCGGCTCCGGCCGCCCGGTCAGTGCGTCGTCGCCCCGCCCACGTTGAGGGTCACCACACCGGCGACGATGAGGCTGATCCCGACCACCTTGGCCGGCGTGATCGGCTCGTTCAGGAAGGCCGCGCCCATGGCGACGATCGCCGCGGTGCCGAGGGCCGACCACAGCGCGTACGCGACACCGACCGGGATGTCCTTCACCGCCTGCGACAGCGCGGCGAAGGAGACCAGGTAGCCGGCGAGGCAGGCGACCGTCGGCCAGAGCCGGCTGAATCCGTCGGTCGCCTTGAGCATGCTGGTGGCGAAGACCTCGGCCGCGATGGCGGCGAGCAGGAAGACGTACGGCACGGCACCGAACGCTACCGGCCCAACGTCCCGGAGGCGCCGGTGCGCGCCCTCAGCGCAGGTTGGTCAACGTCTTCGCGAACCCCATCCACTCGGCCGCGTCGCCCTCGGTCGCCGGGACGCCCTGCTCGTTCATGATCCGCACGATCGACTCCGGCGACTGCTTCGCCAGCGCGCCGATGGTGTTGACGCCCGCCTTCACCAGCGCGGTGCGGGCCTTGCTGGGCACGGTGTTGAGCTTCGCGACGTCGGCTTCGGTCACCTTCTCCAGTTCGCCCTCGATGCCGAGCGCGACCGAGATCGCCGACTGGGCGCCCATGGTGGTGCGGACGATCGCCGCCTCCCGCTCGCCGACGTCGTTCAGCATGTTGCTCAGCTTGTCGTAGCTGGAGCCGGCCGGCAGCACCTTGAGGATGTCGCGCACCGTGCGCCCGTCGGCGACCTGCTCGTCACCGAAGAGATCCAGGAACTCCTCGAGCACCACCTGGCGGTCGCCGAAGCGCTCCTTGACCTCCGGATGCTCGATGACGAAGCGCTGGAAATACGCGCCGTTCTTCAGCTTCTGCCCGACGAGGACGTCCACGCCGACTGTCTCGACGGCGGGAAGCACCAGCGTGCCGTCCTTGGTCTGCCAGACGCTGACGTTCTTGTCGAGGAAGCGCGTGGTGCCCATGTACTTGCCGAAGTCGAGCACACCCATGTAGTTGGGGATCTTGTCGACGGTGACCGGGCCGAGGTACTGGTAGTCGTAGGTGGAGCTGTTGATCCGGTTGATCTCGGCGCGGATCTCGTCGAGCAGGTGGCGCAGGCTCACCCGCATCGCGGCCATGCAGGCGAACGCCTTGGCGACCCGTTGACCGAGGGCGTCGAGGTCCGCCTCGATGCGGTGGAAACGCTCGTTGAAACCGAGCTCGCCCGGCGTCTGCCCGGCCTGGACGACGTCCTCGCCGTCGACCCAGTCGGTGTGCTGGAAGCTGCGGGCGAACGGCGTCGGCTGGCACGACGGCTCGACCGCGGGGAACGGCTCGACGTAGTTGAAGGTCCGGCGGGTGCGCCCGACGTTCTCGAAGATCCACGACGACACCATCACGGCCGCGTCGGACGGGTGGATCTCCTTCTCCACGAAGGTGTCGTAGAGCTGTTCGACAGTGAGACCGTCAAAGTTGATCTCGTTAGCCATTGCTGCTCTCCTCCGGAGGACTGGGGTCGTAGACACCGCGCTGCTGACGACGCTGGTAGGTGCGGAACGTGCTCGCCACCGTGGGGCGCAGCGGCTCCGCGGTGCCGTCGCCGTCGAGATCGACGTGGCCGCGCCGGATCGCGAACGTGTTCACCTCGACACCGATCGGATAGACCCGGGTCAGGGCGTTCATCAGGCGCTCGTACTGGGCGAGGCTCAGCACCGCGTCCTCGGGCAGCTCCACCCGGAACTCGTACGGGTCGGTACGGCCGGTGCGCACGTAGGAGAGCGCCACGACGGCGAGCACACCGGCGGCGCGCGGCTGCAGCGTCGTCCTGCTGCCGACGGTCTTGATCTGACCGTCGGCCCCGCCGAGCTTGACCAGGTGCCAGCGGAAGCCGGTGCCACGCCGTTCGGCGAGGTTGAGCCCGGCCAGCGGCAGTCCGATCACGCTGACCACGAGCAGCACCCGGTTGCCGTTGTCCACCAACGGCAGCGCCGCGGCGAGGCCCTTGTCCCGCAGCAGCGCCACGAGCTCGCCGAGCTTGGCCGCGGCCGCCGGAGCGCCGGCGACCAGACCGCCGGACAGGGCGGCCGGGAGCTCGACCGTCTCGACGAGCTCCTCGGGGAGCCGGTTGAGCGCGGCGACGACGGGCGCGGGCTCGGTGACCGAGGTGAGGCCGGCGGCAGCGAAGGCCTGGTGCATCGGGTGGCTCGCCGGCCGGGCCGGCACCGTCGCCCAGCGGGTGCGGGCGGCAGCGTCGGTGAGGCTGGCCCAGGCGGGCTCGCCCGCGTCGGCCCACGCCGCGGCCGCCTCGGTCAGACCGGCGAGCAGGAGCGCGTTCGTGCCCGGGTCGCCAGGGGCGTGGAAGTGCGCCTGAAGCTCCTGGGTCGATCCGGCCGCGGCCGATGCCGGGCCGACGATCGTCAGGCCACCGGTCGGCAGGTGGGAGAGGTAGAGCGAGTCGGTGTCGACCCGGTGCACGGTCTGCAGACCGGCGAGCCGCCACAGCCAGGCCAGCTCGGGGTCGGCCGGGGTTCCGGCGGCGAGGGCAGCGGCGATCAGTGCTTCGGCGGTGGTGTCGGTGCCGGGCGTACGGTCGGGGTCCACCAACCGGTTGTGGAGCTGCGCCGCCTGCGCGGCCGTGGGCACGGCCAGGTCGATGCCCAGACCCAGCTGGTACCTGCTGCCCGCGCTGGCGTCCTGTGCCCGCTGCACGGTGAACGTGCCGAGGAACCCGAGCGCCCGACAGATCCGGCCGGCCCGGTCGAGCGCCTGGGCGAGCGGCGGTGCGACCGCGTGCGTGGCCGCGAAGGCGAACGAACGCCGCAGCCGCTCCCGCAGGTCGTCAACGGCCGCGGAGCGGCGGGCGGAGAGCCGCCGCGCGGCGTGCACGGCGTCGTTGGCGGCACCGGCCGCGGGCAGGACGAGCAGGTCGCGGCGGATCAGGGCGAGGAAGTTGTCGCGGTGGGCGACCGGTCCGACCGCCATCAGGTGCACCGCGACGGCGAACTGGTCGTCCTCCTCCCGCACCCTCGGCCGCACCCCGTCGGGCAGGTCCTCGAAGAGCTCGTCGAGCAGACCGTCGATGGCCCCGGGGGTGGGGAGCAGGAAGCGCCGGTACATGCGCAGCCGACGCAGGTAGTCGTCGTCGGACTCGACCTCCGACGCGGTGAGCCGCCGCGCGAAGACGTTCCCGGTCGAGGCCTCGTAGACGAGCTCGTCGTCGAAGCGGGCCACCCCGACGTCCGCGCCGGCCCGGTCGAGGGCGTCCCGGCGGGCGTGGCGCAGCGAGCGGTAGGCGTGGATCTCCCGCAGGGCGCGGCGCAGCCGCACCTTCTCGTGGGCGAGCAGGTAGAGCAGGCGACCCAGGTTGCCTTCGATGACGGCGAACTCGACCGTGCCGACGAGCCCGGCGTCGACCGCCACGGTGAAGGGCGGCACCAACTCGCCGGGGAAGGCGTGGACCGGGACCGAGGCGCCGGCCTCGCTCCACGGGGCGAACTCGACCCGGGGCAGCACCACCTCGTCGGGGCCGTCGGGGTCGAGGCGGCTCTCGACGGCGACCGTCTCCTCGTCCAGATCGCGCTTGAGCACCGCGATGAGCAGGGTGCGCCGGGTGGTCCAGTCCACGTCGGCGGTGCCGTCGGCCGCGACGGGGACCGCCGTGCGGGTGGCCGTGCCGACGTACGGGCCTTCGAGCTGCCCGAGGAGGTTCTTCTCGACCGCCGCGCCCGGGCCGTCCACCGCAACTGCCGCCATGGCCGTCCCCCTCAGGCAATCGTGAACGGACGCGGGACGTCGCGGTCCACGTAGGCTGGGATCTGGTTCGCCGCCAGGTCGGCGTTCGCACCGACCGGGAGCTTCTGGGTCCCGTCGCCGACCGGTGCGGTCGCGGTGACGACGGTCGACGCGTCGGCGGGGAAGCGAACCAGGCGCAGGTTGCGCACATCGGCGATGCCCGGCTCGTTCATCAGCGTCCAGACGACCTCGGCGACCCGCACCGGCTCCCCGAAGGGCAGCTCGTCGACGTATCTGCGCAGCCGCGCGTGCAGGCGGGAGCGCAGCTCGGCCGCCGCGGTCGAGGCGTTGATCGTCTCCTTCGAGCCGGTGGGCAGCGGTAGGCCACGCACGACCAGGTCGGCCTCGACGCCGATGCCGACCTCCTCGGCCTTCTCGACCGAGGCGAAGATGCCGATCGGGCGCAGGTCCTCGATCACCGTCTCCACGGCCGCTTTGAGGCCGTCCGGCCCATCCCAGATCGCGGCGGCGGTCGGGGCGACCAGCACCGTGAAGTAGTACGGGTTGCCGAGGTCCCGCTCGCCGGCGAAGACCCGGTCGATGAAGTTGAAGTTGCCGAAGATGGACTGGTTGATGTCGAGACCGCCCCGCCCGTCGAAGACCTGCACCTGGCGTACCCCTGGCACGGTGCCCACGGCGAGGCCGATCGCCTCGGCGGTCCAGATCGATCGCGGTGCCGCCAGGAGCAGCTGCCGGTAGCGCGTGTCGGTGACGCGCAGCTCGCCTCCGGTGAGCGGGGCGGCGTGCACGATCTCGGTGAGTTCCGCGCCGGCGGCCTGCTCGGCGGCGTCCAGACCGGCGAGTGCGGTGTCGGCCCGATTCCACCTGTCGATCCGCTGGTTGGGCTGCGCCGGGTCGAGGTTGTGCGACGGTCCGGGATAGAAGGCGACCACGGCCGGTTCCCGGGTGTCGTCGGTGGCGGTGAGGACGACCGTCTCGTCCAGGGCGACGTGGTGCCCGCCGGGGGTGGAGAGCCGGGCTCCGCGCGGAAGGACCAGCTGCGGGTGGCCGGCGGGCAGCGTACCCGTCAACTTGACCTTGATGGTGCCGGTGGCCGGGAGGTGCGGGCGGACCATGCCCAGGTCCTCGCCGAGGCGGTCGAGCGCGTCGCCGGTCGCCGAGACGATGTAACCGTTGTCGTAGACGGCGCCGGCGGCGGCCCAGAGCCGGGCGTCCTCCAATGCCGTCAACTCCAGGATCTTCCGGAGGACCGAGCCGCTGGTCAGGTCGGTGTCGTCGCCGAAGAGCAGGCGGGCGGTACTGAGCTTCTCGGCGAGCAGCCGGGCGAACGACTTGGGCACGAACCCGGTCTCGACAATGCCGAACCCGGCCGAGCCGGTCGAGCGCAGTGCCGCGGCGTCGATAGCGAGGATGTCAGACATCGACAGGTAGCTCCCCCAGACGGACCGTCATCCGATCGCCGGAGACGGTTTCGAACTGAACCTGCACGGCGAGGGTGCGCGAGAGCCGCAGCGCGGCCCGCTCCGCGTCGTCGACCGGACCGCCCGGGTCGAGCCGGCCGTCGTCGAGGTTGACGTCGAGGATGCGGTGCACCCGGGGATCGCGGTCGAGCACCTTGATGACCCCGATCCGCACCCGCTCCCGCGCGAGTACCGGGTCGATCGGCTCGACCAGCGCATTGAGGCCGTCGAAGCCGAACTCGGTGTTGAACACGTTGGACCCGCGCAGCGTCGTCAGCGCGACCGAGAGCGCCTGACCGAGGTTGTCGACCCCGCGCACCAGCGCCAGGTCCCTGCCGCGCGCCGTGTCGGTGAAGGTGATGTCCCGGGCCAGGTCGACCCCGGGCATCGTCTCCTCGAAGGCGAGACCCCAGCCGAGCTGCCGCTCACGCCGCGCCCTGCGGTCGGACTCCGCTTGATCCATCTTCAGACCGCCTTCAACTTGGACTGGTTGGCCGTCGCCGTCAGGGTGTTGAGCGAGCCGTCGCTGGTGCCGGCGAACGAGTCGAGCAGCACCGGCTGCCCGGCGACCTTGAGCTTGGTCGCCTCGCCCGCCGTCACACCCGCGACCGAGCTGCACCGGGTGCTGCTGTTGCTGTTCGGCGTCGTGCAGTTGGCGATCGACCGGCCCGCCACCCCGTCCTTGCGCAGGGCCCGGCCGCCCGCGATCTTGAGCTTGGACTGCCCCGAGGTGGACACCGTGCCGGTGGCGGGGCAGCTCACCCGGCTGTCGGTGGTCAGCGCGTAGGGCATCAGTGGACCTCCATCTCGGAGGTGACCTGCACGTCGACCTTGTTCGCCTTCATCGTGATGTCACCGGTGCCGGCGTCCAGTTCGATGGCCTTGCCCTTGATGAGGATCGACCCGTCCTGCTTGAGAACGAGTTTCGCGCCGCCGGTGTGCTCGATCGTGACGCTGCCCTCGTCGGCGGCGCGGGCCGGGCGCTGGTTGCGGTCGCGCAACTGTCCGACGCGGACCGTCAGCTCACCGACCTCGATCACCCGGTGGCCGTCACCGTCGGTGAGGTCGTGCACCACGTTGCCGGTGTGATCGCCGACCGTCTCGGTGTCCGACACCGAGGCGCGCTTGCTCGACGCCACCCCGACCGGAAGCGAGAGCCACCAGTCGCCCGGCTCCGAGCGCGGCGCGTGCCCCGACGGCCAGAGCGCCCCGATCTCGATCGGATCCTCGCCGGCCCCGTTGCGGTAGGCGAGCGCCACCCGCATCCCGGGGTAGCGCGGCAGGACCAGGCCGCAGCCGCCCCAGGCGAACGGGGTCAGGTAGGGCACCCCGTTGACCGGGACCGCGGGCTCGCGCCGGATCGGCACCCGGCGTGCCGCGTTGGGCCGCCCGTCGGAGCGCTCGAGCCCCTCCCAGACGGTCAGGGTCTGTGCCGGCGGCTCGACCGCGCCGCTGGCGTTGGTGGTGCTCCCGCGTACCTCGCCCACCTCGACCGAGCGCGACTCCAGCCGGGCGGCCCGCGCCACCCGTCGTACCTGGTCCGCCGCGGACACGGCACCGCTCGCCCCCGACGATGACGCCGGCTGCGGGCCACCGGTCGGCGTCGCGTCGCTCCAGGTGTCCCAGGCCTGCGCCGTGCTCTCGATCTCCACGCCCGACAGCTGCGTGGCGAAACTCGCCTGGCGCGAGTGGGTGTGCCGGACCGAGCGCACGTAGAGCAACTTGCCCCCGCCACCGCCCACACTGTCCAGGAAGGGTGCCGCGAACGCGCCCGCCAGGGCCACCCCGACGCTCGGCAGGGTGGTGCCCTCGTCGACCGGCGGCGGCTCGAACCGCACCACGTCGCCGGGCTTGAGGTCGGGCCGGCCCCGCAGCGTCAGGTTCCACACCTTGCGGCGCGGTCCGGCGCCGCCCTCGCCCCCGTAGGGGTCGGCGGCCTCGTCCCCCGCCTCGGCGCAGTCGAGCAGCCCCGTGCCGAGCGTCAGCTCCTTCGGTGGGCCCTCCGGGTAGGGGATGGGGCGCTTGCCGATATGGACCGTGCCGTCCCGGATGAGGATCATCTTGCGGCCGTAGAGGTTGCGTCCGAGCTGGATCGCATTGCCGATCGCCTCGACCGCGTCCCGGTACCGCATCCCGACGCCGAACGTCACCGACTCGCTGCCGCCCGCCTCGCCCCGGCCGTGGGTCATCGTCCCGTCCGGGTTGTACTCCCACGGCGCGAACCCGACCGTGGTGCGCCGCCGGATCTCCTGCAGCGCCGCCCGGAAGTTCTCCGCCGTCAGCGGCTCGCCCGTGATCGGTTCGGAGAGCCGCGCGTACGCCTCCTCCACGCAGGTGAGCTCGGTGTCGTAGCCCCGCGTGCCGACCCGGCGGGTCATCTTCTTCACCCGCAGCACCGCGACGAGCGAACGGTGCAGATCGGCGGGGGAGGGGCCGGCGTTGACGCCGAGCAGGTTCGTCAGGTAGGCCCCGGCCGAGGTGTTGGCGTCCCGCCAGAACAGGTGGAGCTTGCAGACGAGATGCAGGCCGCGCGGCCGCTCCGGATCGCGCAGCTTCGCGAAGTCGGCGTCGGTCAGCTGCTCGATCACGATCTTGTACGCGCCGGGCGCCATCCCCTCCGGGAGGGTGGCGTCGATCGAGGCGTAGTACTGCGCGCTCGTGAGGTCCGGCATGATCGTGGTGTTGGCGATGCCGGTCTCGGTCTCCCGGTGGAAGGAGAGCGCCCAGCCCGCGTCGGTGCCGAGCATCGGGCCTGAGGTCGTGTCGCCGGGAATCACCTGATCCACCTCCGTCGCAGTCGCTTGTCAGCCAGACGCAGGTACTCCGGCCGCAGTTCGCCCAGCTCGGACTCGATGCGCAGCGCCAGCGGCTTGCGCCGGAGCACGAACCGGTGCACCGGTGGCGTCCCGAAGACGTCGACCGCCTTGTCGGCGGGACGCCACGCGAGGGAGAGGTAGGAGCCGTAGTCGCCGGCGCCCCGCACCGACCCGGCGCAGAGCCTCCATCCGCACACGAGGATCTCGACCGGACCGCAGCCGCGGCGCAGGCCCGCCGCGAGGGGGATCGCCCCGATCACCGCCGTGCCCTGGCGCACCACCAGGCGCAGCGGCGCCCGCGGCACCAGCGCCGGTGGTTGCGGGTCGGCGACCGGTCGGGGCGCCAGGTCGGTCTCCGAGGAGGAGACGACATCGAGGGGATCGGCGTCCGACCACTGCCGGGCCAGGCCGGTCGGGAGCACCAGGAAGGCGTGCACCGCCTGGTCGATGTCGACGCGGTGCGGAAGGCCGCCGGTGATCGGTTGACGCAGGGCGACGAACCCGGCCGGGACCGCGTCGGGGGAGTGCTCGGGTAAGAGATACCGGTCGATGGGAAAGCGCGGCATCACGAACCTCCGAAATCCGCGAGCGCCCCCACGCCGACGCTGGCGACGTCGAGGAGCTTGCCGAGCAGGCTCGGTCGGGGAAGGTGGGCCATGGAGATCGACACGTCGAGGGCGTCGCGTTTGGCCGCCGAGGCGGTGAAGGTGAGCGACTGCACCTGCATGTCGGTGCGGATCGTCATCGAGGTGACGAGGATCAGCCCGCCGACCGACCCGCCGGACATCGCGGCGAGCGCGGTGCCGCGCTTGCTCGCCTCGGCCATCGTCTCCAGCGCGAACTTCCAGGCGTACCGTTCCGCGCCGACCAGCACCCCCGCGAGCGTGATCGTGTCGTCGTGGGTGGCGACGATCGCCCGGTGCGCGGTGGAGCCGATCGGGGGCAGGTGGTACGTCTGCGCGAGGGTCATCTGGGTGACCGACCACAGCGGGATGGGCAGGATTCCGTCGCTGATCACCGCCGACGGGATGTTGGCGTACTGCAGGAAGCTCGACGTGATGCCCATCGATCACTGCCCTCCAGGTCGGGGTAGCGGTACCACCACGGGTCCGGTCGGCTGGGGCGCCATGCCCAGGGCACGCAGCGCGTCGGAGATCTCGACCACCTCGCCCATCGCGCTGGTGATCCGCATCCGGAGCTGGTGGTGCCGCAGCACCGAGCGGATCATCGCCGGTCGCTGCTCGACCGGCGCGTCCCGGACCACCCGCTCGACGTGGTCGGCGGTGAGTTCCATGCGCCGCAACGCGTCCACGACCCGCGGGTCGGGGACGAACTCGGGGTCGAGCCGTTGCAGCTCGGCCAGCTGGGCCCGGAACGCCCGCACGTCCGAGCGCAGGTTGGTGGCGAGGTGGTCGGTGAGCGCGGGGACGCTCGAGACGCTGGCGGTGCGGTGCGACTTGTCGTCGATCAGTGTCACCCAGCCGTCGTCGGCGATGCCGACCAGATCGGTGCCGCGGATGTTGGGCGCGTCGTCGGGGCCCTTGAGGAACATCTCGATGCTGCTCAGACAGAACGCCGCGGTGAACTCGGCCGGGGTGGCCCGGCCGAACGTCACCATCTGGTGGCGTACATAGCCGCGGAAACCCGTGCCCGCGTCATCGCCGCCGTTGCGCCGGAAGTTCGCCCAGAGCGTTTCGAGCGCGGACAGGTTGTGCATGGCGAGCTGCTGGATGATCCAGACGTCGCCGGCCGCCACCACCGCGCGCAGGTGCGGGTCCTGGATCGTCCGCAGCACCGGCGCGAGCCGATCGGGTGTCACCTGCGCGGCCCGGGCCCGGGCACGGCCCAGCTCGTCGATCGCCGCGCGCAGATGCTCGAGCTCGGCCGCGCTCATCCGACCGCCGATCGCCGCCTCCAACTGGGCGAGCGCGGGGGCCCGCCCGCGACGCATCGGGATGTCCGGAGTCAGGGCCTGCCCCTGGGTCTCCTCGGTCAGGACCCGTACCAGCGCGTTCGGTTCGAGCTCCGCCGCTTTGCGGATGGCCGCGCGCCGGTCCGGGGAGAGCGACCCGAGCCGCCCGCGCATCGCGTCGATCTCGACGTCCGGGCGGGCCCGGCCGCCGGCCGCGAGGGCGCCGGTCTCACCTTCGAACTCGCGCAGCAGGTCGTCGGCGTAGGCCCAGGACTCGTCGTGCAGGCGCAGCGGCGCGTCGCCGACCAGCGCCTCCCGAGGCCGGCTCAGCTCCCGCATCTGCAGGCTCAGCTCGTCGAAGTACTCACCGAGGGTCTCCATCCGTACGTGCGGCGGCAGCTCCCCGCCCTCGAGGACGACGTCCAGGATGCCGGCGATGTTGTCCCGGAGCACCTGGATCCGTTCGAGCCGGCCGATGACGTTGGACATGTGCAGCTCGCCCACGTCGTCGATGACCCGGGCCACGATGAACTCGAGGAACGCGGCGGCGTGCGGGTCGCCCCGGCCGGAGAGCCGGCTGTAGTCGTGCATGAACTGGCGCAGGCGCGGGTTGGCGTCGATCGCCGCGCGTACCGCCGCACGGTCGATGTGCGCCATCACGCTGAAGCGCCCCGGAGCGCTGACTCGAGGTCGAGGTGTCACGGCGTGCCTCCTGCCGGCGGGTCGTCGTCCCGCGCGATCGCGGCCAGGACGAAACGGGCGCCGCCCGGACCGCCGACCGAGCCGCGGATCATCGCCTCGCGCTCCAGATAGGCGAGCAGCGGCTCCATCACCTTCTGGACGATCTTCTCCATCACCAACGCGGTGGTCACCTGGGTGATGAACTCGGTGAGCAGGTCACGCGAGGCGGCCTCGATCATCTGCCGGGTGGCGCGCCGGACCACGAACCGGCGTGCCGTCCGCCCGCCGGCGCGCAGCCCGGCCCCGAGCCCATGGCGCGCCCCGACGCGCAGCGCAGACCTGCCGCCGCGGGCCACCGCGCCGACCGCCGTCCCGGCCTCGGGGACGAGCGAGAGAGCCAGCCCGAGGTAGGCGGCGAAGAGTCCGATCTCCACCTCCGCCCGGGTGAGCACCAGCTCGGGGTCGAGCATGGAGGCGTAGAGGCGGGCGCGTTCGTGCGCGTGCGCCACCTCGACCAGCGCCACGCCCACGCCGACCAGGAAGCCCGCCGGCGGACAGAGCACCGACAGCGCCACGATGCCGACCGTCAGACCGAAGTTGGTCAGTGCCTCCCGACCGAGCTCGCTGCTGAAGAGCTGGTCGACGCCGAGGGCGTAGCAGACGTTGCCGCCGAAGAACTCGCCGAGCTGCTGATGCACCTGAAGGTGGATGCCCTGCAGCACCACGGTGGTGCCCGGGATCGTGGCGTTGCGGACGTTCTCGCTGATCTGGCTCGACTTGAAGGCCCACCGAGCCGAGTCGCGCGCCTTCTCCACCATCTCCTTGTTGTTCGCGGCCATCTCGTGCAGCACGCGCCACAGCTCGTCCCGGATGGCGTTGCGGTTGAGCCGGAACCGCAGCATCACGTCGGGGATGTCCGCGATCTGCTTGACCAGGGGGTCGATCCCCTCGGCCTCGCCCCGGATCATCACCAGGGCCTGCTCGAGGTCGGCCTCGGCCCAGAGCACGCCGTGCGAGTCGCGGATCTTCGGCACGCCGTTCACCGTGACGATCTCGCCGGCCGATCCCGCGCTGGTCTGCGCGGTCTCGCTGGCGAGGAAGGCACCGGAGAGCGACCGCGCGGCGCCGAACCACACCGTCGCGGCGCTCGCCATGGACAGGGTCGCGGTGAGGTCGCCGCCGGCCCAGCCGGTGGCTTCCTGCACCGCCGTCGCGGCGTTGTGCGCGCGCAGCCGGTCGCGCAGCCGCTGCAGCTCGGCGTAGTCGGACAGCTGGGAGACCATCAGCCGCTCGAAGATCGGGGCGTACTGCTGGAAGTTGCTGATCCGGGCCTGGATCCCCTGCTGCGAGGAGAGCAGCAGCTGAAGCAGCAGCGCCTGGCAGCCGGTCACGAAGATCTCGCTGACCGCCTCCTTGATGCCCGGGGTGAACTCGTGCAGGAAGTGCAGGTTCCACGAGGCGGGCGTGTCCATCCAGCCGCCGCGCACCTTCGGCCAGTGCTCCGGTGACTCGTACGTGCGCATGACCCGCATCGCCAGCGCGTGCAGGCTCGGCACCACCCCGGCGAGGTGGCGCAGGAACTGGATGGCGGGCGACGCCACCGGCCGGAAGTTGATCGGCCCCAGGTCGCCGGTGCCCTCCGGCACCGGCAACGTGAAGCCCGGGCGTTCGGTCTGGGTGATGTACCGGCTGATGTCCGCCGCGCGCCCCTGCAGGGTGCGGCAGGCCATGATGCAGAAGTTCGCGGCGAACTCGCACGGCTCGATCTGCAGCCGGAAGGCGAGGTCGGCGATGCGACGGCGCAGCTCCTCGCCGGCGGGGCCGAGGTCGCGCAGGGACGGCTCGCCGTTCATCGACTGGCATTTCAGCGGGTCGCCGCCGCCTCCCGAGGCCGGGAAGAGGCTGGCCCGCCGGTCATCCGCGGCGGACGGCGCGGTCGGGTCGTAGACGAACGAGCCGCGCCGGGGCCGACCGCCGTCGCCATCGCCATCGCCGGCACCGGCGCCGGAGCCGCTGCCGCTGCCAGCGCCCCCGGCGGGCCCCGACCCGGTCGTGCCGCGCCCCGGCTCACCACCGCCCTGGCCACCGCCCGGCTCGCCGCCGCCGGTGCGGGCCGCGGGAACGGTGCCGATCGGCAGCAGGTTCGCCGTGCCGGTCCACCGCAGCCGGGCGGTGACGGTGGTGTCCTCGATGATGATGGCCATCGAGTTGCCCATCCGCACGATCACGACCGAGCCCATCGGCCTGCCGTCGAGCAGCGCGATCAGGTGGTCGGCGCGCCGCTCGACCTCGTGCCGCACGGCCCGTTCGAGCTGGAGGTCGTGCTCGGCGACCGAGGTGGTGCCCCGGCGCGGCTCGGCGCGTTGGATCTGAAACCGGATCTGGGTCGCCATCGTCTCGTCGATGACATCGATCAGGGCGTTCCGGTCGGTGATGCGCCGGATCTCCGCCGTCGCCGGACCGGGGTCGGGCTCGACCGGGGTCTCCGTGAACGGGACCGCCGCCTTCGGGGTGTAGCTGTGCCGCCCGAACTGCCGGAACCCGACGACGCTGGGCGGCGCGCCGTCGACGAGCACGATCCACGACGGGCCGACCGGCGTGTCCGCCCGCATGATCAGGCCCCGCGGCGAGGTGCTCTCCGGCCAGCCACCGAAGCGCCCCACCGCCTCGGTCGCGAGCCGCATGACGGTCTCCCGGTCCGGCGGTCGGGGCAGCACGGACCAGCCGTACGTCGGCGGCGAGGCGATCGGCACGTCCCGCGGACTGCCGTCGCCGTCGTAGGAGGGCAGCCAGTACGTCCACATCGCGGGGCGGCGCCGGGTCGGATCGAGCCGCTCGGCCGGCGGGTCGCTGAGCGGGGCCGCCCGGTCGCTCTCCGCGGTCGCGGCGTCGGCGGCGACCCCGGCTCCGGTGACCGCAGCGGCGACGGCCCGGCGCAGGCGCTCTTCGAGGTCCTGTCTGGTCTGGTCGGAGACGCCCGACAGGCCGGGGCCGGACCAGTGGATCGTCGGCTGGCCGGGCGCCACCGTCAGCCTGCCGTGGCGCGGCCGGAGCACCTCGCGGTCGGCGGTGGCCAGGGCGCGACCGAGCGCCGCGCCGAAGGCGTCGACGAGGTCGTCGGCATGGTGCGCCAACGCGTCGCCGTCCACCCGCAGGCGGGCCGGGATTCGCACCGTCACGGCCATCTACGCCAGCTCCTCCAGGTTCTCCGCGAGCCGCGCCAGGGTCAGGTCGATCAGCTCCTCGGGGTCGATCGCCGTGCCGGTCGAGACCACCTCGATCTCGACCGGGAAGTGGTACTGGACGATCGTCTGCTCGCTGCCGACGAACGCCTCGGCCTCGGCGGCGCTGCCGGGCCCGGCGACCACCCACTCGCCCTCGTGCACCACGGCCAGGCCGGTGGTGTGGACCCGGCTCGCCTGCCAGGACCCGCTCTCCATCGCGCTCATGATCAGGGCAGGGTGCTCGCGTCGCCGACCTTGGGATCGATGTTCGCCGCGAGGCTGAAGCCGCTGAAGGTCGCCGCCGGCGCACCTGAGATCGTCGCCGTCGTCGGCGTCGCGCTCGTGATGAGGCAGTCAGTGAGCACGAAGGACGAGAAGGACCAGTCGTCGCCGACCTTCTCGAAGAGGGAGATGTTGAAGAGCTCGCCGTCGAGTGCCAGCTTGGTCAGCTGCCCGACGACCGCGCCGATCGCCTTGACCGTCATCGAGAAGTTGATCGTCGGCGGGGAGAAGACCGCTCCGATGTGGCTCTTCTCGATCGAGTGCAGCGGCTCGACATTCATCGAGAACGACGGGCTGAACGAGTCGATCGGCGAGATGTCGATCGTGTCGGCGCCCTTGGTGTAGGTCACCGCGAGCTTGGTGTTCCATTCCGGCATGGTTGTCAGGCCCCTATCCCTGTCAGAACTTTGCGACGACGGTGACCAGCAGCTTGCTGAAGGCCGGGCCGTAGATGATCGTGGCGATGAGGTCCACCACGCGGTTCTCCCGCGCCGCGGTGAGCACGGCGTTGTCGGTGGCGGTGCGGGCGGCCTCGGGGATGCTCAGGATGTCCAGGACCGGGATCTCGATCCGGTAGTCGTCGATCACGTTGTCCCGCCGCATCGGGCCGAGGATGCTGTCGACCTGGATCTTCAGCTGGGTCATCCCGGCCTTGGTGATGCGGGCGTCGCCGATCAGACCGATGAGGCCGGCGCGGAGGTTGAACTCCGCCTGGTCGAGGGTGCGCGCCATGTCGAGGTGCAGGATGCTGGCGTCGCTGGTGAACAGCCGCCCGTCGGCGAAGTGCAGGCTCTCGCCCGTGATCAGCGCCGGGTCGATGAGCGGGATGATGTTCGCCTCGGAGAGGGTCTTGATCTCGCTCGGGCTGTACTGTTTCGCGACCGGGATCGTCACGCCGCGGATCTTCTTCAGCACGATGCTGTGGTGCACCGGGAGCCCGGCGACGGCCGCCATCGCCGCTGTCGCCGCGTCGGTGGTGGCGCCCCGCGCGGCGATCATCACCATCCGGCTGGTGCTGCTCTTCAACGGGTCGACGGTGTCGATGACGTCCGCGGCGTAGGTGGGGCTCTTCGCCGTCGCCGGGTCCACCATCGCGAAACCGAGCCGCCGCTGGCCCGCCGCCGACATCGACTCGACGTGTGCCTTCAGCGCCTGCAGGGCGGTGGGCGGGTTGCTGCCGGCGGGTGTGCCGACGGCGACCTCGTTGGCGAGGGAGACCATCGTGACGTCGTCGGCTGCCTCCAGGCCGCTGAGCGCCGCCGCGTAGTCGTCGCCGCTGACCTTGACGCCGTAGACCTTGGCCGGTCGTGGGTCCTGCAGGAGCGCGAGCTCGAGCGAGTTGTAGAGCGCGTTGCGGACGACGTTGCCCGCGTTGACGCGGGCGAAGTTCGTCACCGCGTCGTCGAGCGTCTCGATCCGCACCGGGGTGTTGGCCGGGGCGGAGCCGCCGTCGGCCGAGGCGGGGGCCTTGCCCACCACCGCGACCACGCCGGGCGAGCGCTGCGCGAGCGGCGCCGGCGGTGGGACGATCTTCACTTCGACGTACGGAAATGCCGCTGGGATGGGCACTGATCCTCCTCAGTTCGCTGGCACCGCGACCAGTCCGATGCCTTCCCTGCCGAGCCACTGCCCGGCCTGCGCGAAGCGCGCGGCCCGTCGCTGCTCCGCCGTTCCCGTCGTTCCTCCGGGCCAGTCCTCGTCGTCGAAGACGGCCGCCGGGACGATCCACACCACGACCACCCGGTGACGCCGACGCACGTGCGGCTCGACCGGCAGCTCCAAACCGAGATCGAGCGCGCGGGAGCGCAGCAGCCGGCTCTCCGCCAGTAGATCCGCGAGGGACAGGGGCTCGTCCCGGACCAGCACCGCGGCGGCGAACGGCAGTGGCTTCGCCGTCGGTGTCACCGCCGCGGGCTCGGTGAACCGGACCTGCGCCGTGCCCGTGGCGCCCTGCCCGCGCCAGCGGAGCACGAGCTCGGAGACACTCGACACGCCCACCCCCGCGAGGATCCGGTCGAGGTGGGCGTCGGTGAACGCCGCCGGCTGGTCCAACCCGGACCGCAGCCGGGCCAGGACGCGGTTGCGTCGCTCGGTCTCCAGCACCGCCGGGTCGGTGGGGAGCGAGCCCAGGTCCGCGATGATCTCCGGATCCACGTCGAACGAGGGCAGGGCCACCTCGACCAGCTCGATCCGGTCCAGCATCGGCGCGGTACGGACCACGAGCGCGCCCCGCCACAGGGCGTCGGCGCGCGCCCCGCCGCTGCCCAGTCCGTGCAGGCGCAGCCGCAGCTCGGTCCGGTCCGCGCCGCCGACACCGGCCCACTCACCCTCCAGCACGGTGGTGGGCGGCTCGGCGAAACCGAGCCGCAGCTCGTCGAAGACCGGCGCGAACGGCGGCGACACCGGCATCGCCTCGGTGTCGAAAGCCGCCTCCACCAGGTGCGCCAGGGACTCCTCGGAGAAGAGCCCGGCGCGCGTGGCGGGGTCAGCCAGCCTGACCAGGACGCTGTCGACGAAGTCCACGTCCGTCACGATGACAGGGCGCCATCACCGCACCGTCAGCGTTGCGTCACGGCGGCGAGCCACTCTCGCATCAGCCGCAGCACCTCGTCCGGCTCGCTGCTCGACAGCACGGTCTCGGCGGGCTTCGTCAGATCCGGTCGGATGGTGACGCGAGCGCGGAAACCTGCCGCGGCCTCGTCCTCGAACCACACTCGGACCACCAGCATCGCCGCACCGTCCATGCGAGCAGGCTGACCCGCCGCCGTCACCTGTGCGTCACCGAGTCCACCGGCGGCCCGCCACCCCGCGCGATCAAGGTCAGGAACGCGACATTGACCAGCGCTCCGGGCGGACCCAAGCTGAAGCCACGTGGAGGGGGGAGATTTTGAACCTGGATCTGCTCGGGGGATTCAAACTCTCCCTTGGCGCGCACTCCGTCGAGGTGCCGGCGACGGCGCAGCGCGTGCTGGCACTGCTGGCCGTCCGCGGGACGATGAGCCGCACCAGCGTCGCCGGGACGCTCTGGCCCGAGGTGAGCGAGGAGAAGGCGCTGGCCAGCCTGCGCACCTGCCTGTGGCGGATCCAGCAGATCGACCGCGGCCTCGTGGCCGCCGGCTCCACCACGGTGGAGCTGACCGACGCCCTCGACGTCGACGTGCACGAGCTCACGGCCACCGCGCGGATGCTCCTCAACGACGGGGTCGAGCACCTCTCGCCTTGGTGGTTCAGCGGTCGGTTCGTCAGCGACCTGCTGCCGGACTGGTCCGAGGACTGGCTCGTGATCGAGCGGGAGCGCCTGCGCCAGCTGCGGCTGCACGCGCTGGAGCGGCTCGCCGAGCGATTGACCGCCCAGGGTCGGTACGGCCTGGCGCTCGAGGCGGCGCTCGCCGCCGTGCGTGCCGACTCACTCCGCGAGTCGGCGCACCGAGCAGCGATCATGGTGCACCTCGCCGAGGGCAACATCGCCGAGGCCGTGCGCCAGTTCCAGCGCTGTCGCGACCTGCTGCGCAGCGAGTTCGGTGTCGAACCGACTCCCGCCCTCGCCCGGCTCCTCGGCGACCGCCTCGCCCTCCACGCCGCCTGAGGACGGCCCGGTCGCCGCCCGCCGGATCAATTCGGCGCTTCGGCTCCTGGCGCGACCAGGGCGGATGACCAAGACTGGGGCGATGGCTCACGATGTCGCGGGAGCGCCACGCACCCAGGTGGCGATCGCCGCGCTGCTCGTCGTCGCCGGTGTGCTCATCCTGTTCGTCCCCGCCGGCGCCGAGGGTCCGGTAGTCGTGCCGATCAGCGAAGGTCACGGGCTGTCCGCCGTCGACGGGGCCGGCGCGGCACTGCTGGCGTCCGGCGGCACCTGGCTGGAGGCGCTCGTGGTGTGGCGCCTGCCGCACCTCGCCCTCCCCCCGCGGGCCGTGTTCGCGCTCGGCCTGCTGGCCGGCCTCGGCATCGGGCTCCTGATCGCCTCGGTCTTCTCGGGATTCTTCTGGTGGTGGGCGGTCGGCGCCACCGCACTCGGCGTTGCCGTCCTCGTCCTGGTCGCCCGCACGGCCAGCCGTGGTGGTCGCTGACCGAAGTCCCCCGCGACCAGCGCGCTCAACGCAGCGGCAGGTCGCGACCACGACGTATGATCATCGACAGGGCAGGCCGACGCGAACCGAGGGAGCGGCCGTGGAACTGATCATCGGACTGGTGTGCCTGGCGCTGATCGTCGTGGCGGTGCTCGGGTTCGGCGTCTCGATTTACAACGGGCTGGTGCGGAGCCGCAACGCGTACCGCAACGCCTTCGCTCAGATCGACGTCCAACTCGTCCGCCGGCACGACCTGATCCCCAACCTCGTCGAGGTGGCCAAGGGCTACCTGAAGCACGAGCGGGAGACGCTGGAGGCAGTGATCGCCGCCCGGACGTCGGCGGTCAACGCTCAGGCCGCCGCCGCGGCGGCACCCGGCGAACCGGGCGCGATGCGGCAGCTCAGCGGCGCGGAGAACGCCCTCACCGCCTCGCTGGGCCGCCTGTTCGCGCTGGCCGAGGCGTACCCGGACCTGAAGGCCAACCAGAACATGATGCAGTTGTCGGAGGAGCTGACCTCGACGGAGAACCGGGTGGCCTTCGCCCGCCAGGCCTACAACGACGCGGTGATGACCTACAACAACAAGCGCGAGGTCTTCCCGTCCAGCCTGGTGGCGGGCATGTTCTCCTTCGGCCCGGCCGAGCTGTTCCAGCCGGAGGACCCGCAGCAGCGGCAAGCACCGCAGGTCTCGTTCTGAGGATGAACTTCTTCGAACGCCAGCGGCAGGTGCGGCGGCTGTCCGTACGGCTGGTGCTGCTTTTCGTGCTGGCCGTGGTCGGCATCGTGGCGGTGGTCGACGCGGCCGCGGTGGTGGCGTTCAACGCCACCGCCGGCGGCACCGGGGACCTGATCGGGCTGGTCGCCGTGGTCACTCTCGGCACCGTCGCCGCGATCGGGCTCGCCGCCCTGTTCCGTACGGTGGCGCTGCGCGGCGGCGGCGGCAAGGTGGCCCGCGAGCTGGGCGGGGTGCCGGTGCCGACGGACACCACCGACCCGGAGCTGCGGCGACTGCGCAACGTCGTCGAGGAGATGGCGCTGGCCTCCGGCGTGCCGGTGCCCGAGATCTACGTCCTGCCGAACGAGGACTCCATCAACGCCTTCGCCGCCGGCTGGAGCCCGACCGACGCCGCCGTGGCGGTCACCCGGGGCGCGCTGCGCCGGCTCAACCGCGACGAGCTCCAAGGGGTGATCGCCCACGAGTTCAGCCACGTCGTCAACGGCGACATGCGGCTCAACATCCGGCTGATGGGCCTGCTGTTCGGCATCCTCTTCCTGGCGGTGATCGGCCGTGGCCTGCTGCGCGCCGGCGTGCTCGGCGGCGGCCGCAACCGCGGCGGTGGCGGTGGTGGCGGCGCGAACCCGCTGCCGCTGGTCGGGATCGCCATGCTGGCCGCCGGGTACGTCGGCGTCCTCGCCGGGCGGCTCATCCAGGCGTCGGTGTCCCGCCAGCGCGAGTACCTGGCCGACGCCTCGGCGGTGCAGTACACCCGGCAGACCCGCGGCATCGCCGGGGCGCTGAAGAAGATCGGCGGGCTCACCGAAGGCTCCGAGCTGAAGGCCACCAAGCGCGACGAGGTCGGTCACATGCTCTTCGGCGAGGCCACGCGGGCGTCCTGGTTCGCCACCCACCCCCCGCTGGTCGACCGGATCCGCGCGCTGGATCCCTCGTTCGACCCGGGCGAGCTGGGCCGGCTGTCCCGGCAGTGGGCGGCCACGCCACCGTCCGGACGACAGGAGGACGTCGCGCTGGGCCTGGCGCCGCCCGACGGGGCGCGGGCGCCCGCCACCGCGCGCCGACCCGAGACGAGCGCGTCGCGCCGGCCGCCGGCCGGCCCGGCACTGCCGCGGGAAGGGCTGCGCGTGCCGGTCGCACCGGCCGACGTGCTCGACCGGGTGGCCGCCCCTACCGAGACCGCCTACTCGCACGCGGCGACGATCCTCGACCGGATCCCACCCGACCTGCTGGCCCGGGCACGCGACCGGACGGCCGTCGTACCGGTGCTGCTCGGCCTGCTGCTCAGCGCGGACCCGCAGGTGCGCCAGCGGCAGCACGCCGACCTGGCCGACCAGCACGGCCGTGAGCTGGCCGACGCCGCCCGGCGCGAGGCGGACGCCCAAGCCGGGCTGCACCCGCTGCTCCGGCTCCCGCTGGCTGAGCTGGCCTTCCCGGCCCTGCGCGACCGCCCGGGCCCGGAGCTGGAGGCCCTGCTGGCCGCCGTGTTCACGCTGATCCACGCCGACAGCGCGATCGACGTCACCGAGTACTGCCTGTCGCGGCTGCTGCTCGACGAACTCCAGGAGTCGCTGCACCCGCGGTCCCGCTGGCGGACCGAGCGGCGCAAGCTCACCGACGCCCGCTCCGCCGCGGCCGCCCTGCTGGCGACACTCGCCCAGGTGGGGCATGGCGAGTCCGCCGCCGCGGAGGCGGCCTTCCGGGCCGGCGTCGACGCGCTGCTGCCCGGTGCCGCCCTGCCGTACGCACCACCGGAGAACGGTGTGCTGGCCCTGGAGACCGCGTGGCCGGTGCTCGACGCGCTGCGACCGGAGGACAAGCAGCGGCTGGTGGCCGCCACCGTGGCGGTGACCAGCCACGACGGGACGATGACCGTGCCGGAGATCGAGCTGCTGCGGACCATCTGCGGCCTGCTGCACTGTCCGCTGCCACCGCTGGTGGGGCAGGGAATCGGCTGACCGGCGCCGGCCGGCCTTGCTGGCGCGGTCCACTCCATCGATACTTCTGGTGGTTCGAGCCGGCCGTGGTCGAGGGCGAGGGCAACTCCTCGATCGTCACCCGTCCATGCGCCCTGCTCCGGAGGATCGACTCCATGAAAACCCCCAGACGTCAGCTCCCGCGCCGCCTGGCGACGGCCGCGGCCGTGCTCGTCCTCGCCGGCACCCCGGCCCTCGTCCACCAACCCGTCGCCAGCGCCGACGTCGTTCCCGTGACGGTCACCGTGAACGCCAAGGCCGGGCTGGCAACCGTGCCGGACACCGCCCTCGGCGTCAACGACGCGATCTGGGACGCCCAGCTCGGCACCGCCGCCGTGGCCGACCTGTTGAAGGCGGCCGGGGTGCAGATGCGCCGGTACCCGGGCGGCTCCTACTCGGACATCTACCACTGGGAGGACCACACCGCGCCGGGCGGCTACGTGGCTCCCGGCACCGACTTCGACACCTTCATGGCCGGTGCACGCCGGACCGGCGCCCAGCCGATGATCGTGGCGAACTACGGCACCGGCAGCGCCGAGGAGGCGGCCGGCTGGGTGCGGTACGCCAACGTGGTCAAGGGCTACGGCGTCCGGTACTGGACGATCGGCAACGAGAACTACGGCAACGGCCACTACGGCGCCGAATGGGAGGCCGACGACCACGCCGACAAGAGCCCGCGGCAGTACGCCACCGAGGTCGTCGCGTACGCCGACGCGATGAAGGCCGTCGACCCGACGATCAAGGTGGGCGCCGTGCTGACCATGCCGGGGAACTGGCCGGACGCCATCGTGGCCGAGGGCGACGCCGGAAGCTGGAACCAGGTGGTGCTGTCCCTCGCCGGATCGAAGATCGATTTCGTCGACCTGCACTGGTACCCGGGCGGCAGCACCGCCGCCGAGGCGGTGGCCAGGACCGAGCACATCGTGGACGCCGTCCACCTCGCCCGGCAGCAGATCACCAGGTACGCGGGGCCGAACGCCTCCCGCATCGGCATCAGCCTGACCGAACTCAACGTCGGGGTCGGACAGAACACCCTGCCGGGCGCGCTCTTCCTCGCCGACGCCTACAGCGGCCTGCTCGCGAACGGCGTCTTCACCGTGCAGTGGTGGAACGTGCACAACGGCATCGGCACCGTGTCGACCGTGGCCGGGCAGACCGACTACGGCGACTTCGGCCTGCTCTCCAGCGGCAACTGCACCGCGGACAACAGCGTCTGCCAGCCCCCGATGAACACGCCGTTCGCGCCGTACCACGCGCTGGCGATGATGGGCCGGTTCACCAACACCGGCGACCAGTTCATCCGCGCCGGCGCCGACCGGACGGCGGTCACCGCGCACGCGGTGCGCCGGCCGAACGGGGACGTCGCGGTGCTGCTGCTGAACAAGGACCCGGACAACGAGTACACGGTCAAGCTGGACTACGCGGGCTTCACACCCGCCGCGGCGGCACCGACCGTCCACACGTACGCCAACGGCGCCACGTCCATCACCACGGCGCAGAAGGGAACGGCCACCAGCCAGACGCTGCCGCCGTACTCCCTGACCGTCCTCGAGGCGCGGACCGCTCACGTCGTCACGGGCGCTCCCACCGCGCCCGGCCAGCCGGTCGCCGGCGCGGTGACCGACCAGACGGCGACGATCGGCTGGCCGGCGTCGCGGGCCGGCGCCGACCCGATCGCCAAGTACGAGGTGTACCGGCAGCACGGACCGGTCAGTGAGCAGCTCGGCGAGACCTCGGGGACCTCGTTCACCGTGCGGAACCTGCGTCCGGGCACGCGGTACACGGCCAACGTGCTGGCCCGGGACACGGCGGGCCGGATCTCCTGGTCGTCGCCGCCGCTGACGTTCGTCACCGGTAGCCCGGCGGAGAGCACCTGCACGGTGCGGTTCAGTGTCACCACCGACTGGGGCAACGGCTACGTGGCGAACCTCGACGTGACCAACACCGGGCCGGACCCGATCGACGGCTGGACGCTCACGTTCGACTGGCCCACCGCCTGGCAGCGCGTCGACAGCGGCTGGAACGCCAACTGGGTGCAGGACGGCCGGGCCATCCGGGTGACCAACGCCGAGCACAACGGAGAGCTCGCGGCCGGCGGCGGCACGACCTCCGCCGGTTTCGTCGGCGGGTACGGCGGCCCGAACGTGCTGCCGGGGGTCTTCCGGCTCAACGGCACGGTCTGCACGACGCTCTAGAACGGACATGCTCGGGGCGCCCCCTTGAGTCGGGGGCGCCCCGAGCACGGCTGCGCCGCGTTCCTGCCGCTCGGCCGCGAAGCGTCGACTGGCCCTAGGGTTTGCGGCCCACACCGCCGAAGGCGTCGATGTCGGCGGGGGTGTCGACCTTGTCGTCGGGCCGCCACTGCGGGCACGGTACGACGCCCGGCTCCACCAGCTGCAGGCCCTCGAAGAACCCGGCGATCTGCTCCGGCGAGCGCAGCGTGTACGGCGTCGCGCCGGTGTCGTTGTAGTCGTCCTGCGCCTGCTGCATCTCCGCGCTGATCAGGCTGGTGCCGTCGTTGAGCGAGAGGTAGCTGCCGGACGGCAGCGCGGCCAGCAGTTGCCGCGTGATCGACCGGGCGGTGTCGTAGTCGGGGACGTGGCCCATGACGCCGCTGAGGATGAGCCCGACCGGCTGCTGGAAATCCAGCGTCCTGCCGGCCTCGGCGATGACCGCGGCGGGATCGTGCAGGTCGGCGTCGAGGTAGGCGGTCTTTCCCTCGGGCGTGCCGACCAGCAGCGCGCGGGCGTGCACCAGCACCAGCGGGTCGTTGTCGACGTACACGATCCGGGCGTCCGGCGCGATCCGCTGCGCCACCTCGTGGGTGTTGTCGGCCGTCGGCAGCCCGGTGCCGACGTCGAGGAACTGCCGGATGCCGGCCTCGGCGGCGAGGAAGGTGATCGAGCGGACCAGGAACTGCCGGGAGGCGCGGGCGACGTCGACGACGCCGGGGAAGACCTGCCGGTACTGGTCGCCGGCTTCGCGGTCGACCGCGAAGTTGTCCTTGCCGCCGAGCCAGTAGTTCCAGATCCGCGCCGAGTGCGGCACCGAGGTGTCGATCTTCGGCTGCCCGGTCGCCTGCGATTCCAAGGTCACGGTGACCCCCGTCCTTCTCCGTCGTGTTGTCGGGTCGCGGGACGGACCATTGGGGACGACGTCGGCCGCGACCGCCGCCCCACCGTATAGAAGGTGAGGGATCGACGCTACCGCCGGCTTGATCGTCACCCGGCCCACCTGCCCGGTCCCGCTCCTCATCGGCGAGGCTGTCGGAATGAGCGACACCCTGAACGTCACCGTCTGCCAGCTCGACACCCGCGAAGCGCAACGCGCGGCGGCCCTGGCAGCCCTGGCCGAGCACGTTGCGAGTACCGGGTCCGACCTGGTGGTCCTGCCGGAGCTGCCGTACTCCGACTGGCTCGCTGCCGAGCCCGTCGCGGACCCGGCGCGCTGGCGACGCAGCGTCACCGAACACGAGGCCGGCATCGCCCGGCTCGCGGAACTCGGCGCCGCCTCGGTCATCTCCTCCCGACCCACCATCGAGGCGACGGGCAGCAGACGCAACCAGGCCTTCGTGTGGACCGCGCCCACCGGCGCCGCCCGGATCCGCGACAAGTACTACCTGCCCGACGAGCCCGGCTTCTGGGAGGCCTCCTGGTACGACCGGGGCGAGCCGACCTTCGACACGTGCCGTGTCGCTGGGGCCCGCGTGGGCGTGCTGCTCTGTACGGACCTGTGGTTTTTCGAGTGGGCCCGGCACTACGCCCGCAGCGGTGTCGAGATGCTGTGCGTGCCGCGCGCGACCCCCGGCGAGTCACTGGCCAAGTGGCTGGCCGGTGGCCAGGCGGCCGCCGTCTGTTCGGGGGCCTACTGCCTCTCGTCGAACCACTGGATCCCGACCGGATCCGGCCTGGACGGTGGGGGACTCGGCTGGGTGATCGACCCGGACGGCGCGGTGCTCGCCACCACCACCCCCGACGAACCGTTCGTCACGGTTCAGATCGACCTCGACGTGGCCAGGAGGGCCAAGACGACCTACCCGCGCTACGTGCGCGAATGATCGTGCCTGCGCGGCGGGCGAGGCCTCAACGCCGGCGTCGTCCCGCGATCCACTTGAGGCTGAGGTAGGCGAGGCCGCCACCCAGCGCCCAGGGCGCTGCGACGACGATCGGGTCGAGCGGATGATGCGCCACGTCCGCTCGACCGCGACGGAGCCGGGAGGACAACCCGTGGTTCGAGATCTCGGTCCGCAGGCCGGCCGCGGCGAGCGGGTTGTCGGGACGGCCCGCGGCGAACGACCGCAGGACGCTCTCCACGACGTCCACCCGGTCGGCGGCCATCAGGAGCAGCCAGTGCGCGGCACGGCCCTCGCTGTAGCGGCGGTAGGCGTACCGGCGCAGCACTCCCGACAGTCCCTTGGGCGGGCACGCCGTGCCGAACACGGGGGTGAGGAATTTGTGCTCGATCGACCGCTCCCGCGGCCACCGCTCGGGCTGCCGCTCAGGGAACTGCCAGGGTGCCCCGTTCAGGTCCGGGTCGAACCGTTCCTTCGGCACCGAAGGACGGTCCTTCGGATCGAGGTCGGCTCCCCAACCGGGGATGCGGGCGCGCAGTTCGTCGCTGGAGTGCGCCAGTTTCGGCTTGTCCGGCAGGTAGGGCATGGTCGGCCTCCGGTTCGATCAGGCGGCGTTCGTGACGATCAGTGGCTTGATGCAGCCGTCGAGCTTGGCGGAGAAGATGTGATAGGCCTCGGCGACGTGCTCCAGCGGGACGCGATGGGTCACGATCTCGCTGGGCTTGAGGTAGCCGTTGCGGATGTGTTCGAGCAGACGCGGCCACTGCCGCTTGACCGGGCACTGGTTCATCCTCAGGGTGAGCCCCTTGTTCAGGGCGTCGCCGAACTTCACCGCGCTGAAGATCGGTCCGTAGGCGCCCATGACCGAGATCGTGCCGCCTTTGCGGACCGAATCGATCGCCCAGTTGAGCGCGACCGGGGATCCGCCCTGCAGCTTCAGCTTGGCGGCGGTCACGTGCTGGAGGAGGTTGCCGTCGGCCTCCGCGCCGACGGCGTCGATCGCCACGTCGGCACCGAGGTGGTCGGTGATCTTCTTCAGGTGTACGACGATGTCGTCGTACTCCGTGAAGTTGTAGGTCTCGGCGTGGGCGAAGGACGCTGCCTTCGCCAACCGGTAGTCGAGATGGTCGACGACGATGACCCGACCCGCACCCATGAACCAGGCCGACTTCGCCGCGAAGAGGCCGACCGGCCCGGCGCCGAAGACGACCACCACATCGCCCTCGACGATGTCGCCGAGCTGCGCCCCGAAGTAGCCGGTGGCGACCGCATCGGTGAGCAGTACGGCGTCCTCGTCGTCCAGCCACTCGGGGATGACGCTCGGGCCGACGTCGGCGAACGGCACCCGTACAAACTCGGCCTGGCCGCCGTCGTACCCGCCGCAGGTGTGCGAATAGCCGTAGATGCCACCGACGGCCGTGGCGTTGGGGTTGACGTTGTGGCAGTTGCTGAACAGGCCCCGGGCGCAGTAGAAGCACGAGCCGCAGTACACGTTGAAGGGGACCATTACCCGATCGCCGGGTTTCAGGTTCTGCACCGACGGGCCGACCTCGTCGACCACGCCGATGAATTCGTGGCCGAACGTCATCCCGACCCGCGTGTCGGGCATCATCCCGTGGTAGAGATGAAGGTCCGACCCGCAGATCGCGGCCCGCGTCACTCGGACGATCGCGTCGTTGGGATGCTCGACGGAGGGCCGGTCCTTCTCCTCCACCCGCACCCGGTACGGACCGCGGTAGACCATTGCTCGCATCGGCTGCCTCCGGACTGTGCACGCACGGATGATTCGCCCCGGATCATCCGAAGCAGTGCAGGTCCTACCCTGGCGATCCGCTCACAAACCGCGACCCGGACCGGGCGGCGGCCGCACTCCGCTCGCCGCGGCGTGCCGGCGGTCACCGGTTGCCGTGGTTGCCGCTCCAGTGACCGCCGACGGCTGGGGTGTCCGCCTGGATCGGGGTCTCGTTGCCGTCGAGATCGTTCTCGACGATGCGGCAGTTGAGGCAACTGCCCCGGTTGGTGATCCAGATCCCCTGGGTCTGGGTGCCCGAGCCGCTGTCGCGGATCAGGTTGCCCCGGATGGTGACCGAGTCGGAGGTGGCGTTGAGGGTCAGGCCGGCACGGTTGTCCGGGGCCGCCGGCAGCTCGTACGGCGTTCCGGGCAGCGGGGTGTCCGCGCTCCAGCCGTTGTCGCCGCCGGGGCGGATCGGGGCGAGGGTGAGTGTCGTGGCGTCGTTCGCGGCCACGACGGCGTACCGGTCGCCGACCCGCAGGACCTTGCCCCGGTGGCCGTCGGCCGGCCAGTCCGCCCGCTGGTCGATCACGGCGTGGTCGGTGTAGCGGACCGACTCGCCGCTGCCGCCGGCCGCCGGGGCGCACTGGCGGCCGTTGTTGCGGACGCGGTTGTTGAGGATGACGGCGTCGCGCAGCGGCCGGTCGAACCGGATGCCGTCGAGGCTGTTGCCCCAGATGTCATTGCTCTCGATCACGATCTCCTCGGCGGCGACCCGGTCGCCGCCGCCGAGGTCCTGATGGTGGTACCCGTAGCGGCCGTTGCCGCTGATCCGGTTGCCGCGCACCGTGTACGGGCCGGGGGTGTTGCCGATGCTGACGCCGTCGCGCAGGTTGCCGTCGATGAGGCAGTCGGTCAGCAGGCCGCCCCTGCCGGGGATACCGGTGGTGCCCTTGGCCGAGACCTGGAAGCCCGCCTCCAGGTTGCCGATCATGGTGCATCCGGTGACGATGAGCCCGTCCGCGCCCCAGTCGGAGATGCCGAAGCGGTTGCCTTCGGCGTGGCAGCCGACGATCCGGATCCCGCGCGGCTGCGGCCGGTCGGGGTGCTGCATCTCCAGGAAGATGCCGTTGGTCGCGTTGCCGACGGCGATGCAGTTGGCGATGGTGAGCCGTTCCACCGGCCCCCACCCGCCGATGCCGACGCCGATGCCGGCGCCGCCCATCTCGAGGCCGTTGTCCATCCGGCCGCATTCGAGCACCCGGACCGCCTGGACCAGGCTGTCCTGCAGGAAGTCGCAGCCGAAGCCGGTGGCGGCGGTGTGATGGATGAACAGGTTCCGGAACAGGCCCCCGCTCACGTACTGCAACCCCAGGCCCTTGGCCAGGGGGTTGTAGTCCGCCGACGCCACGCCCGATCCGTCGATCTCGAAGTCGGCGAACGTGCAGTAGGCGAGGGGACGGTCCGGACCGGCACCGTGCAACTGGGCGGTGTAGAAGGCGAGGGGCACCGGTTGGGACCGGTTGCCCTCGTTGCTCAGGACGAACCGGGTGGCCCCCGGGCCGGCCCCCATCAGCGACACCCCGCTGCGCCAGACCGTGCCGGCGTCGCGGATGGCGTAAACCCCGGGCGGGCAGTAGATCACGCGCGCGCGACCGTCCGCGGCGAAGGCGTCGCCGAGCCGGTCGACCAGCGCGGCGAGCGCCGGCTGGTCGTTCGTCGTGCTGTCACCGGTCAGACCATGGTCCCGGGCGTTGCAGAGCAACGGCGCACCGGCCACCGGGTACGCGCGCACGCCGGCCGACGTGACCTGACCCGGCACGGGACGTCCTCCCTTTCTCCGACGGCGGACCCGAGCGCGGATCGCGCGACGCTCGTCAGCCGCGCGCCCGTCGGGCGGCCCCGCCCTGACGGTACGTCCGTGCGGACCACGACCGGGGCAGATCACCGCGATTCACGACCGCCCCGGTCGTCCTCAGTGGCGGGAAACGGCTCTTCGAGGGCTTCGACCGGGACATCGACCTCAAGATCCTCTCGGTGCACCACTCGCCGTACGCCGTGCACGTCCGGTACGCCGTCGTGCACTGATCCGCGGGCGATCAGGCCGGGCTCGTTGTCGCGCCGGACCGCAGGCGATCGAGATCCCGTTCGGCGAACTGCCGGTGGTGCCACTCCTCGTTGAGGATGATCAGCAGGCACTCGCGTACCGGGAAGCTTCGCGGCGGCGGCCAGCCGCTGCCGGCCACCGGCTCGGTGCGGCTGCCCAGAACCTCACCGGTCAGGCCGTCGAGCACGGTGCGCACCGTCGCCATCCGATCGCGGCGCAGCGCCAGGACCTCCTCGAGCGAGGGACGGGCCGCGCGGTCCCGAGGGATCCCCGGCGTGTCGGGCATCTCGTCCCAGGGCAGGTCGAGCGGATCCCACGGCGAGGGATCCCCGAGGATGGCCCGCCGCACCCACGCGTCGGTGGCGAACACCAGGTGACGAAGGGTCTCGATGAACGACCACTCGCCGTCCACCGACTCGTGCAGCAACGCCGGGTCCAGCGTGCGGGCCCGTTCGACGGTGCCGTCCCAGAGCCGCTCGACGATGTCCCACGCTTCCCGGAACCCGTCCGGGTCGGTGGGCCGCATCTTGGCTCGGAGCGGGTCGCGCCGATCGAGCTCCGCCTCGATGAGCGGCCCGACGTCCACCCCGTTCACCACCAGGTGCTGGATCTCACCGTCGATGCGGACGTCGGCCAACTCCGCGCCGCGCATCACCACCCCGCTCAGATCCACACCGCGGAAGAGGGCGCCGGACAAATCGACGGCGCGGAACTCGGCGCCGGTCAAATCGACCCGGTGAAAACGGGAACCGCTCAGGTCTTCCTCGGTGAAGTCAGCCATGGTCGGACCGTAGCCAGACCATGTGACAGCCGCACGGCAGGTGCACCCGTCCGTCGACGGCGAGAGCGGCCCGCTGCCGCACGGCGACCGGCAGCGGCATCCGGTCAGCGGGTCTGCACGCGGATGGCGTCCGGCCACTGCAGTTGGACGCCCAGGTCGGTCAGCATCGCCTGGAACTCGTCACGCAGTTCGGGCTTCGACCGGACGGCACGTGGCGGTACGCCGCGCTTGATGCTGAAGGCCGCCAGCGCACCCGCGGCCTCGCCGACGTTCCACTCGACGGGGTGCAGCCGGTAGCAGCCGTTGGTGATGTGGGTGACGCCGAGGCACTTGCCGGCCGCGACCAGATTCTCCAGCCGAACCGGTACCAGGGCGCCGAGCGGAATCTGGAAGGGATAGGTCGCGATGTCGAGGTAGCCGCGCCCCGACGTGCTCGGATGCAGATCGATGCGGTAGCAGCCCACGCCGACGCTGTCGCTGAAGTTCTCGGCGCTGGTGGCACCCGGTCGAGCCGTGACGCCGATGTGCTGCTCGAGGACCGTGAACTCGGCCCGGATACGTCGCGCCTCCCGGATGTACGGGGCGGCGGCGAGTCCGTCCGCCGTACCCAGCGTCTCGCCGGCCGGACGCAGCATCGGATACCCCACGCCGCCGTCCGGGCGGGGCGCCTCGGTCTGCAGCCAGTGGACGAACGAGAGGGTGAGCTGCCGCGCCCGCTCCAGACCAGTGGCGCGCTCGGCGGCGGGGACGCCGGTGATCGGGGAGAGCCAGTAGTCGATCTGCGGCCAGTTCACGAGGGTGATGTCGGGAACCGCGGGGCGGACGTGCCGGCCGTACCGGATGCGACGGAACGTCCAGAGATCCTGCTCGCCGGGGGCGCCGAAGAGCGGACGCCGCAGCGGCTTGCCGGTCTCCGGCTCCTGGGTGGTCCACCCGAGTTGCGGGCCGGGCCAGTGATCGGCGCGGTAGTTCCGCCAGAAGGCGTACTCCGCCGGCCGGTCGATCGTGTGATCCTCGCCGGGGCGCAGTTCGAGCGCGACGCACCAGGTGATGGCCTGCTGGTCGTGCGGGTCGGCCGGCCCCGCCAGCGCGTGCGGTTCGCCGGTCTCCGCCGCGCTCTCCGCCCCGAGGACGTGCTCGCATCCGGTGAGCGGCAGCAGGTCGCCTTCCTCGGTGGCGTCGAGTACGTAGCGGGCGGTGATCCGGACCGTCTCGCCGTCGCGGGTGTCGGTGAAGGTGACGGCGTCGACCCGGTCGAAGGTGACCTCCGCCGAGATCGGCTCGTGCCGGGTGAGCAGGCGCACCTGGCCGACGCTGAGCCACGGTCGCAGCATGTCGCGCAGGACGCTGTGCAGGACGGTCGGCTCGGCGGCCAGGTTGCTGACCCACGCCTGGCCGGGATTGAGGTGCGCGGCGGCCCTCGCGGCCGGCACCAGCGGGCGGTTGCGGCGGTAGTGGTCGCGTACCGCGTCGCGCAGCTGCCGGTACGTCGCGGTGACGCCGGTGTGTTCCACCCAGGGATGCTCGTCGGCCGGAACCGCCTGGGCGGTGAGCTGCCCACCGATCCAATCGGTCGCTTCGGTCAGGATGACGGTCTGTCCCAGCTGGGCGGCCGACTGGGCCGCGGCCACGCCGCCGCAGCCCGCGCCCACGACGAGGACGTCACAGTCGAGTTCCATGATTGTTCTTCCGATCCGGGGGTCTGGCGGAGGTTGCTGTCGTCGGGGTCTAGCCGGTGTCGGGGGGAACGGCGCCGAGGGTTCGGCCGGGTGCCTCGGGGCAGGGCACGAGTCGGCAGCCTGGCGGGGCGCCCTCCAGCCGGGCCAGGAGGTCCGTCAGTGCCTGGTAGCCGATCCGGTGGCCGGGCACGGTGAAGCCGGACCAGGGGGTGGGATCCTCCTCGGTCAGGCCGGCCACGGCGAGCGACAGCTGGGCCTTCCTGCCGGCTTCCAGCTGGGCGGCGAGGCCGGCTACCCGCTCGGCGTACGCGCTGTTCTCCAGCATGAGGCCGGTCACCCCGGTCTCGAGCAGCCGGTGGAGCAGCACGTCGTCGATCTCGGTCACGGGCGCGAAGTGCAGGTGCACGTCCAGGTCGCCGGCGGTGATCGCGGAGAGCCGGTCGGCTGAGGCGGGCAGCGTCGGGTCCGTGCCCAGGTAGGCGATCCTGCGGTGGCCGAGCGTGGCGAAGCGCCGGGTCAGCGCCCGGGTGGCTGTGGCGTAGTCGGGAGCGACGTTCGGGACCTCCCGGCCGTCGGCGAGGAACCGGCGACCGATGAACACGAACTGGTAGTCCTCGGCGCACAGCTGCTCCAGTTCGGCGGGGATCTCGTCGCGGCCGAGCAGGACGGCCGCGTCGGCCAGGCGCAGCTTGTTCTCGCCGCCGGCGTAGATGCTGCGAGCTCCGTCGCTCCGGCCGGTGCCGCGCCCGGCGGCGGCACTCGTGAACAGCAGGAGGTCCTGGTCGTGTGCCTCCGCCGCCTCCTCGATCCCGAGCAGAAAGCGGTGGTAGAAGGTGCGGTGCGCGACCGGGAACACCTTCTCGTAGGTGAACACGCCGATGATCTGGCTGCGCCCGTTGGCGAGCCGTCGCGCGAGCGGGTCCGCCCGGTAGCCGAGCTCCCGCGCGATCGCGAGAACCCGCTGCCGGGTGGCCTCGGGGATGCCGTCGGCGCGGTCGCGCAGGATCATCGACACCGCTGCCTGCGTGACGCCGGCCTGCCGTGCGATGTCGGCCTGGGAGACCCGCCGACGGGCGCTCCGCCCCGATCCGCTTATGCGCATAAACGAACGTTACGCACTTCGCTCGGAAAGGGCAACCCGCAGGTCGTCCCGGGGGATGCTCCTATGGATGTCAAGCAGCGAGTTCAAGATCGTTTGCTGTGATGATCTGATAGAGCTCGCGGGCGACGTATCGCTTTAGGCATCGAATGATCTCTTTCTTGGACAGGCCTTCTTTGGTGCGTCGCTCGGCGTAGGCGCGGGTGCGGGGGTCCCAGCGAAGGCGGCAGAGCACGACGCGGTAGAGGGCGGCGTTGGCCTGCCGGTCACCGCCGCGGTTGAGCCGGTACCGGGTGGTCTTGCCCGACGAGGCGGGGATCGGGGCGACGCCGCAGAGCATGGCGAACGCGGTCTCGGAGTTGAGTCGGGCGTGGTTTTCGCCGGCGCTGACGAGCAGTTGGCCGGCGGTGTCGGCGCCGACGCCGTTGGCGGCCAGCAGGCCGGGGTTGATGGCGGCGACGAGAGGCTGCAGCAGTTCGTCCAGGTCGGCGATCTCGGTGGTGAGCTGTTGGTGGCGGCGGGCCAGAGCACGCAGGGCGAGCTTGACGGCGGTGGCCGGGGTGGCGGCGTCGGCCCGGTCGGGTCGCAGGTTCGCGCAGGTGGCGATCAGCTGCTTGACGGTGAGACCGCACAGCCGGGCACGCAGTTCGTCGGGGGCGGTGACGATCAGGCTTTTGATCTGGCGTTGGGTGTCGGCGCGCTGGTCGACCGCGCTGCGCCGGGCCACCCGTAGGTTGCGCAGTGCTTCGACGCGGCCGTCGCGCTGCTTGGGGATGCCGGTGCGTTCCCCGGCCAGGGCGGCCTTGGCGGCCTGAATGGCGTCGATCGGGTCAGACTTGCCCTGGAACCGGCGGGTCTTGCGGTCCGGGCGGTCAACCTCGATCACGTCGACGTCCTCGTCGCGCAGCAGGCGAGCGAGTCCCGCGCCGTAGGCGCCGGTGCCCTCGACCCCCACGCGCAGCAGCCGGCCGAACCCGCGCATCCAGGCCAGCAGGGCGGCGTATCCGGCCGCCGTGGCGGGGAGCTGCTGGGTGCCTAGCACCCGCCCGACCAGGTCGATCACCGCTGCAGTGTGGGTGTCCTGGTGGGTGTCGACTCCACCGACGACCTCGATCGCGGCTTCTTCAGGTGTAATAGAGGGCATCGTCGTCCTGTCGCTCGTGACTGTGGGCAGGGCGGCACGCACCAGCCGGGCAACGCGGACAAGACAGAGATGGGGCCTCTGGCCAGGCTCCTATTAAGTCACAACGCCACGTCCAGTGAGTGCACGAGCACCTCCCGACCGAGGCCGACAAATCCCGTGAAGGACCCGAAGTCAGTCAGGCGCTGGGTCAGACCCCGGCGGGAGGTGCTCATGAACATCATCTCTGTCAGGCGCGGATGAGAGCCTCGGTGAGCGCGACCAGCGCGGCGGCCGTCAGTGTCGTGCCGACCCCGAGCCCGTTGACGGCGCTGACCGGGAGTGACCGCCGTCGGGCGACCGGCACGGCGGCGGCCGCGACCACGACGACCAGCGCGGCCACCAGGTAGAGCAGCGGGGATCGGAGCAGCGGCGCGAGCGGGACGAAGTGCAGCCCAACCACCAGCGCGATCCAGGCCGGGACCAGTTCGCGGCGGCCACGGCGGGTCAGCAGCCACGCGCCGACGCCGGCCAGGCCGAACTCGACGCCCACGACGATGCCGAACAACTGAGAGGTGTCGCGGTCGAACACCGTGCCGGTGTTCCAGACGTTCCAGGCGAGCAGGCCGGCCGCGACCAGGATCAGGGCGGACAGCGCGGACCCGGTGACCAGCCACTTCCGCCAGCGCTGGGGTGGGTGCTCCTGGGCCCAGCCGAACCAACCCATCCCGAAGAAGCCGAAGACGGCGGCCGTCATGGCCGCGTCGCGGACGAACTCCGAGGTCATGGCCGCGCTCCGCGGACGGTTCTGATGATCATCGCCGACTGTACCCCGGGGGCGCGCACACCGGCCAGCCCGGGCCGGCCAGCAGGCGTGCCGACCGTGACCGGTCGGCCCGGGATACGGGCCGACCGGCGGGAGCCGGGGTCAGAGCCGGCGGCGTCCGTAAGCGCCGGCGGCGATGGCGACGCCGATGGCGGCGAAGGCCACCTGGATGGCCAGTTCGATCCAGTCGACGCCACGGGTGTCGTCGACGCCCAGCGCACCGGCGACCAGGGTGCCGAGGATCGCGGCGACCACACCGATGACCAGGGTGAGCCAGATCGGGATGTTCTGCTTGCCGGGCACGACGAGCCGGCCGAGCGCGCCGATGATCAGACCGATGATGATCGCGGTGAAGAAACCGGTGACTTCCACGAGAGCCGTCCCTTCCAGATCAGGTGTCGGCTCCCATCGTTGCCCGAATGCACAAGCGGCGAAACCGAATGGTCGGACAAGGGGCGGAACCGAACGGTCGGACACGGGACGGAACCGAACGGCCGGACGCGAACCGGCCCGGGTGGCGGCCACCGGTCACGCTGGAGCGGTGATTCGTTTCCTGCTGAACCTGCTGTGGTTGATCTTCGGCGGCGGCATCGTGCTGGCCGTCGGCTACGGCATCGCCGCGCTGGTGTGCTTTCTCCTGGTCGTCACGATCCCGTTCGGCGTCGCCTCCCTGCGCCTCGCCGGCTATTCCCTGTGGCCCTTCGGTCGCACCCTCGTGCCCAAGCCCGGTGCCGGAGTGGCCTCCGGGGTGGCCAACATCCTGTGGGCCGTCCTCGCCGGCTGGTGGCTCGCGCTGGCCCACATCGTCACCGGCGCCGCTCTGTGTCTGACGATCATCGGGATCCCGTTCGGCGTCGCCAACTTCAAGCTCGTTCCCGCCGCGTTCTGGCCCCTCGGCCGTGAGGTGGTCGAGGTGCCCTGAGACCCCCGCGGTCAGGGAGCCCGGCAGAATCCGCCGGGAGCCCTACGCTGAGGCGGTACGCCAGGACCGAGGTGCCGTTCGCCGGCGCGCGAGGAGGGCCACGATCGTGAGCGCGGAAGCCACCGATGTGTCGGGGGTTCTGATGCCCGCGGCGTTCTTCGGCCACGGGAACCCGATGAACGCCCTCGAAGTCAACCGCTACACCGCGGCCTGGCGGGCCTTCGGCGCGTCCGTGCCACGCCCACGGGCCATCCTCGTCGTCAGCGCGCACTGGTACATCAACGCCACCGCGGTCACCGCCATGCCGCGACCTCGGACGATCCACGACTTCTACGGGTTCCCGCAGGCGCTGTTCGACGTTCAGTACCCGGCGCCCGGGCTTCCCGAACTGGCCGCCGAGATCAGCGACGTCGTGCACCCCACCTGGGTCGGCGCGGACGTCGACAGCTGGGGCATCGACCACGGCACCTGGTCGGTGCTGGTGCACGCCTTCCCCGACGCCTCCATCCCCGTCGTCCAGCTCAGCATCAACGCCGACAAGCCCTTCGACTACCACCTCGGGCTCGGCGCCGAGCTGGCCCCGCTACGCGAGCGGGGAGTCCTCGTCATCGCCAGCGGCAACGTCGTGCACAACCTTCGCGGCATGGACTGGAAACTCACCGACGGCGGGTACGACTGGGCGCAGCGCTTCGACGAGGATGCCAAGACCCGCATGCTCAGCGATCCCGCCGGGTTCGCGACGCTCGACGGCCACCGCGACTACCGCCTCGCCGCGCCGACGCCGGACCATTTCATTCCCGCCCTCTATCTCGCCGGCCTCGCCTCGGCGACGGGCACCACCGCCGACACCGACGTGCTGGTGGACGGCTACGCCTACGGCTCGCTGTCGATGACGGCGTACACCCTCGGCCTCTCCTGCCCCGATGCGGCGGGCGAGGGTGGGTCCCCGCAGCCGCCCGACGACCTGCCGCCCGACACCTCCAACATCTGACCGCGGCTCACCCGGCCGTCCGTCATACCGGCGAGACGTGGGCGGCTAGTCGAGGCTGGACCAGGAGCGGACGGACAGGACCAGGCGGTAGCCGTCCGGATCTTCCAGCGTGACGCCCCACCGGTCCCAGTACGCGCCCTGTGGGACGCGCCTGCCGCCGGCCTCCTCGAGGCGCGCCACGAGTGCCTCGTCGACCGGTCCGGACAGGTAGAGCACGAGGAGATCCTCTTCCGTCGGCGACGGCTGCACGCTGAGGTGCGGTCCGCCGACGAGTTCCAGATGCCAGGAGGCCTCTTTCCAGCCCAGCATCAGCAGGTCGTGCTCTCCCGGTTGGCCCGCCGCCCGGTACAGCACCTCCAGGCCCAGCCCCTGCACGTAGAAGCGTTCGACCGCGGCGAGGTCACGGCTCGGTCGGGCGAGGCGCAGATGGGCCCGCGGGTCGATCATCTCAGACAGCTCCGTTCCTCACGTCGATGATCAGCCTGCAAGCTGAACCCTGCTTAAAGTCAAGCCGGGCCTGGGGACAAGCGCGTGGGCACGTCGGTGCCCCTGACTACCCGGGCACCGGCCGTCCCAACGCCGGGAAGGTCGCGGCCCCGCAATGAGTACGCCGGCGGCGGGAACCGACGACCCCACTGCGTCCGGTCATCGCGATACGAAACCGTTGATGGAGGTTAGAAGCGTCGACGGGCAGGTACTCCTGCCGCGTGGCGAGCACAGGTTCCGCTGGAGGGGCGGCCGCGTCAGCCGGGAAGCCGGGCGGGGGTCGGCCGGCCGAGCGGCCCAACATCCTGTTCATCCTGGCCGACGATCTCGGCTGGGCGGATCTCGGCTGCTACGGCTCGAGGTCGATCCGCACGCCCAACCTCGACCGACTGGCCGAGGAGGGCCTGCTCTTCCGCCACGGCTACGCGTGCTCGCCGTGGTGTTCGTCGACGCGCATCGGGCTGTACACCGGGCGATACCCCACCCGCCTGCCGGCGGGCCTGGAGGAGCCGTTGACCACGCACGCGGAGGGGAACGGGATCCCCGCCGACCATCCGACCCTGTCCTCGCTGCTGCTGGCGGTCGGCTATCAGACGGCGATGTTCGGCAAGTGGCACTGCGGGTGGCTGCCCTGGTACAGCCCGCTGCGCATCGGTTTCCAGACCTTCTACGGCAACTTCGATGGGGCGATCGACTACTTCGAGCACATCAACACCAAGGGCGACCACGACCTCTACGAGGGGGAGACCTCGGTGGCGGAGGCCGGCTACTACACGTCGCTGATCTCCGAACGCGCCGCCGAGTTCGTCGGGAGCGACCGGGACGGCCCGTTCTACGTACAGCTCAACTACACCGCGCCGCACTGGCCCTGGGAGGGCCCCGAGGATCGTGCGGTCGGCGCGGAGATCCGGCGCCGGTTCGGCGAGCAGTCGGTGCCCACCCCGTTGATCCACCCCGACGGGGGTTCGCTGGCGAAGTACGCCGAGCTCGTCGAGGCGCTGGACGCGGGCGTCGGCACGGTGCTCGCCGCGCTCTCCGACGCCGGCCACGCCGACAACACCATCGTCGTCTTCACCTCCGACAACGGCGGTGAGCGATGGTCGAAGAACTGGCCGCTGGTGGGTGAGAAGGGCGACCTGACCGAGGGCGGCATCCGGGTGCCGCTGATCCTGCGCTGGCCCGCCGCCGTGGCCGGCAACCAGGTCACCGACCACCCGATCCACACCCTGGATCTGACCGCGACGCTGATCGGGGCCGGCGGAACCGCCCCGGACGAACGGTATCCGCTGGACGGAGTGGACCTGTTGCCGTGGCTGGTCGAGGGCGCGGCCTTCCCCGAGCACGACCTGTACTGGCGTACCTCGAACCAGGGCGCGTTGCGCCGCGGCCGGTTCAAGTACCTGTACGACCGCCGCGACCGGTCGGTCCTGGGCAACTGGCCGCGCCGCCCCGGTCCCTTCCACCTGCTGTACGACGTGACGGTCGACGGCCGGGAGCAGGCGGACATCGCCGACCACCACCCGGAGCTGCTGGACGACCTGCGCACGACCTGGTCGCGGATCGAAGCCGACCTGCTGCCGTATCCGCCGAGTCATCCGGGCGTGCCGCAACCGCCGGAGCCGAGGCCCGCCACCAGCGAGCCGGACTAGTGGAGGCGGTGGGTGACCATGCGCGACCTCCTCGCCACCGTCGCGGACCTGGCGGTCCTGGTGTTCGCCGTGACGTCGATGCTCTCGGTCGGTCTCGCCCACTCGGCCAAGCAGGTCCTCGGCCCGCTGCGCGACCTGTGGGCGCTGGCACGGGCAGTACTGGCCAACTTCGTGCTGGTCCCGCTCCTCGCGCTCGGCATCCTCCGGCTCTGGCCGCTCGACCGTCCGCTGGCGGCCGGGCTGATCCTGGTGGCGATGTCAGCCGGCGCGCCGTTCCTGATCAAACTGACGGAAACGGCCCGGTCCGACGTCGCGCTCAGCGCCACGCTGCTGGTGCTGCTGCTGCCGGTCACCGTCGTGTACGCGCCGATCGCCGTACCCCGGGTGCTGCCCGAGGCCGAGGTCTCCGCCGGCGCCCTCGCGGTGCCGCTGTTCCTGACCATGCTCCTACCGCTCGGCGCCGGCCTGCTGGTCAACTCCCGCTGGCCGGCCCCGGCCCGGCGGTGGGGACCGGTCGCCCGCCGTACCTCGACCCTCGCCCTGGTGGTGATCGTCCTGGCCGCCACACTGGCGAACGTCCGGACGATCGTCGCGCTGTTCGTCGAGGGGGCGATCGTGCCGGCCATCCTGGTGGTCGCGGGCGCGTTCGTGATCGGCTACCTGCTCGGCGGCAAGGACCGCGACGCGCGCACCGTACTCGGGCTCGGCACGTCACAGCGGAACATCGCGGCGGCGACCGTGATGGCGACGCAGGGCTTCGCGGACAACGCCACGGTGGTGATGGTGATCGTGACCTCGCTGGCGGGCTTCGCGCTGCTCTTCCCCGTGGCCGCGGTGCTGCGCCGGCGCGAGCCGGCCCCGGCGGCACGAACCGGTTAGCGCGGCGTTCCGGCCCGATCGCGGCGTCAGTCCAACGCGATGCGTACGACCTGGACGTCCCCCTCGACGGTGACGTCGAGGATGCGCGGCCCGCCCTTGCGCGGGACGACGCTGATACTGCCGTCGCGTTCGAGGTAGGCGAGCCGCACCCGCGACAGGTCCGCCTCGCTTCCCGTCCCGCGCAGGGCCTCGTCGAGGTCCAGCCAGGAGACGTGGGTGTCGCGCATCGCCTTGCGGTCGGCCTGCCCGTCCTCGACGAGGCGGACGGGATGGCCCTTGACGACCGGACCGAACCAGTCGAAGTGGTAGGCGACCGTAGCCATCAACCGGTGCAGCATGACAAGCACGAGGCCGGCCAGCCAGATCGCGAGGAGCCCGGAGGTGTTCGTGATGGCGCGGCTCAGCACCGAGCCGACCATGATCGCGACGACGAGGTCGAATGCCGTCGCCTTGCCGAACAGCCGCTTGTGCCCGAGGCGGACGATCGCCACGGCCACCACGAACGTCAGGATCGCCCGCAGTGCCATCTGCACCGGCGTGAGCTGGTCCGCGCCGATGCCGAGCAGGGACTGCAGCAGGTTCATCGTCCGCTCGACCATTTCTAGTCCGGCCCGGCCCGGCGGTATCAGGACCAGAACACAGCGTACCGGGATCAACCACCCAAGCGGGGTGAAGCGGCAATCTGCCGCGGTCAGAGCTGGCGGTACCGGGCCCGGCGGGCCCGCAGGCGGATCGCCGGGTCCGCGTGGAGCAGGGTCACCAGCTCGTGCGCCAGCACCGCCCCCAGCCGGCCGAGAAACGCCTCCGGCTCGTCGGCGGCGTCGTTCCGCTCCGGCACGATCCGGTCCACGATGCCGCTCGCCCGCAGGTCCTGAGCGCGGATGCCCTGCGCGGCGGAGACCTCGGGCGCCCGCTCGGTCGAGCGGTACAGGATCGCCGCGGCGCCCTCCGGCGGCAGCGGTGACAACCAACTGTGCGCCGCGGCGATGACGCGGTCGGCCGGCAGCAGGGCGAGCGCGGCACCCCCGCTGCCCTGACCCAACAGCACGCACAGCGTGGGCACCGGCAGGGTGACGAGATCGGCGAGGCAGTTGGCGATCTCGCCGGCCAGGCCACCCTCCTCCGCCTGGGCGGACAGCGCGGCGCCGGGTGTGTCGACGACCGTGACGACGGGCAGGTCCAGGTCCGCGGCGAGCTTGAACCCCCGCCGGACCGCCCGCAGGCCGGCGGGGTCGGGCGGGGCGTCGCGCCGGTCGTGCCCGACGACCAGGGCCGGGGCCGCGCCGAAGCGGGCCAGCGCCACGATCACGCCGGCTCCGGTCTCGCCGCTCTGCGTGCCGTGCAACGGCACCACGTCGCGGCCGGCGTGTCTGAGCAGCCGGCGGATTCCGGGACGGTCGGCGCGGCGGGACCGCCGGACGGAATCCCAGGCATCAGGGTCGTTGGATGGTGGCTCCGGCGGGACCGGCGTGCCGGAGAGGCGGCGGGGCGCGCAGAGCGTGGCCAACGCCCGCGCCGCCAGCGGCGCCACCTGCTCGGGCGCGACGACCGCGTCGACCAGGCCGTGCCGGTGCAGGTTCTCGGCGACCTGCACGCCGGGCGGAAATGGCGAGCCGGTCAGCGCCTCGTGCACCCGGGGCCCGAGGAAGCCGATCAGCGCGCCCGGTTCGGCGACCGTGAGGTGCCCGAGGGAGCCCCAGGACGCGTAGACGCCTCCGGTCGTCGGGTGCCGCAGATACACCAGGTAGGGCAGGCCCGCGGCCTTGTGCGCGGTGATCGCCTGGCTGATCTTCACCATCTGCAGGAACGCGACCGTGCCCTCCTGCATCCGGGTGCCGCCGCTCGCGGGCGCGGCCAGCAGCGGGATCCGCTCGACGGTCGCCCGCTCGACGGCCCGGGTCAGCCGCTCAGCTGCCGCGACGCCGATCGATCCGCCGAGGAAGGCGAACTCGCCGGCGACGACGGCGACGCGGCGTCCGCCGAGCCGGCCCGCGCCGGTGATGACCGCCTCGTCGACGCCCGCGGTCCGCCGGGCTGCGGCCAGGGCAGCGGCGTAGGCCGGGTCGAGCGGGGCCGGATCGGCGAGCGGTTCGTCCCACGACACCCAGGTCCCCGGCTCGATGACCAGGTCGATCAGGTCCCGCGCGGAGCGCCGCACCGCCGGTCGGGCCGCGCCCGGGTGCGACCGCTGCTCCGCGCCCGGTACGGGGAACTGCGAAGCCGCCTCGCCGGGCCGGTCACCAGACACGCCGACAACATAGCGGTCGGCGGCCCCGGCGGCGCTCACCATGCCCAACCTCACACCTCGAAAGCGCACGGCGGTGACCGGACGCCGAAACGGCGGTGGCAGCGGCGGATGGCGGCGACCCGTCATGCGCCGGTGAGGACGACGAGCCGCTGGGTCGCGCGGGTCATCGCGACGTACCGGTCGACCGCCCCCTGGACGCCGGTGCCGAAGGTCTCCGGGTCGACGAGGATGACCAGGTCGAATTCGAGACCCTTGGCCAGTTCCGGGGTGAGCGACCGGACGCGGGGCGTCGCGCGGAAGGTGGGATCGCCGATCACGCAGGCGAGACCCTCGGCGTGCCCGGCGAGCCAGGTGTCGAGGATCGAGCGCAGTTCGGACGTGGAGCCGCGGACGACCGGAAGTCCGCTGGCGCGGACGGAGGTCGGCACATTGGCGTCCGGGAGCACGGCCCGGATGACCGGCTCGGCCGCCGCCATGACCTCCTTCGGCGTCCGGTAGTTGATGGTCAGGGACGCCAGGTTGATCCGGTCGAGCCCGACCCGCTCGAGGCGTTCCGGCCACGACTCGGTGAAGCCGTGCCGCGCCTGGGCGCGGTCCCCGACGATCGTGAAGCTCCGGGACGGGCAGCGGAGCAGCAGCATCTGCCACTCCGCGTCGGTCAGTTCCTGAGCCTCGTCCACGACGATGTGCGCGAACGGGCCGGCGAGCCGGTCCGGATCAGCGCCCGGCAGGCCCGCCTCGTCGACCAGCGCGTCCTGGAAGTCCTCGCCCCGGAGCATCGTCACCAGGCCGACGCCGTACTCGTCGTCGGCGGCCTGGATCAGGTCGTCGACGACCCTGGTCATGCGCTCGCGTTCGACAGCGACGACGGCGTCGTGCCGGCGCTTGCGCCCGGACGCCGCCGGGTCACCGAGACGCTGCCGGGCCGCGTCCAGGAACGGCAGGTCGGACACCGTCCAGGCCCGGGCGTCGTCGCGCTGCAGCGTGCGGATCTCGTCCGGGCCGAGCCAGGGCGCGCACCTGCGCAGGTACGCGGGGACCGTCCACAGGTCGCCGACGACGTCGGCCGCGTCGAGCAGCGGCCACGCCCGGTGGAAGGCCGTGCGCAGTTCCCGGTTCCGCAGCAGCGAGCCGCGGACCAGGCCGGCCGCCTCGTCGCCGTCGTACCGGTCGATCAGGATCGTGAGCAGGGCCGCCCAGATCTCGTCCCGCGCCTCGTTGTGCGGCGTGCCGGGATCCGGGGCGTCGAACGCCTCGGCCCAGTCGTCGGCGCTCAGCCAGATGTCGGAGTCGGCGGTCGCGACCGTCATCCCCTTGGCCGGCGGCTCCTCGTAGAAGCGGACGGCTGCGTCGACCGCCTTCACCAGGTCCGCGGACGACTTCAGCCGGGCCACCTCGGGATCGGTCTCGACGGTCGCCGCGGCGCCCTCGGGGACGAGGTCCCGCAGGGTGCACGTCTGCACGTCCTCCTCGCCGAGGTTGGGCAGAACGTCGGCGACGTAGGCCAGGTAGGGCTGGTGCGGACCGACGAACAGCACGCCGCCGCGGCGCTGACCGAGGCGTGGGTCGGCGTAGCGCAGGTACGCGGTGCGGTGCAGCGCGACGACGGTCTTCCCGGTGCCCGGACCGCCGTCCACGACGAGGGCGCCGCGCGAGCCGGCCCGGATGATGGCGTCCTGGTCGGCCTGGATGGTGCCGAGCACGTCCCGCATCCGGGCCGACCGGCTGCTGCCGAGGCTGGCGATGAAGGCGGACTGGTCGTCGAGCGCGGCGTGCCCCTGGAGCCCGTCCGCGGTGAACACCTCGTCCCAGTAGTCGCTGATCCGGCCCCGGGTCCAGCGGTACCGGCGCCGGCTGGCCAGGCCCATCGGGTTGGCGTGGGTCGCGCCGAAGAACGGCTCGGCCGCGGGGGAGCGCCAGTCGACCAGCAACTGGCGGCCCGCGCTGTCGGTGAGGCCGAGCCGCCCGACGTACACGGGCTCGGAGTCGTCCGCGCCGACCATCCGTCCGAGGCACAGGTCCAGACCGAAGCGGCGCAGGGTACGCAGCCGGGCCGTGAGCCGGTGGACCTCCTGGTCGCGATCCAACGCCTGCTGGCCGATGCCGCCGGGCGCCCGGCGCGCGGCGTCGAGCCGGGCGGACAGGTCGGCGGACAACGTGTCGAGCCGCTCCGCGACGGCCGCGAAGTGCCGCTCGTCGGCGGCGATCAGAGACGGGTCGGTCTTGGCCGAAAGATGGTCGGGAAGGTCGAAGAAACTGCGGATCACTTAGCTGATCAGCTCCGATCAACGGCGGGTGGAAACAATTGCGCCCGGGTGGCGTATCGCGTCTAGGACACGCGCGACCTGCTGGTCGCTCTGCATTCCCGGTTTCGCGTCCGGCCGGTGATTCTGCAGCAAGACCCGGGTCTTGCGGCAAGACCCGGGGTGCGCTATATCTTGAAAATGGAGGGGGCGTTTCCCCTCGAAAAGCGAATGCAGGTGCTCGTCGATCCGAGCACTCATCGATACCCACCGCCGGGGCCCGCGTGCCGCGCCGGCGCCGTGTCGGACACCGGACGCGTGGGGGCCGTTGGGGCGGGCCCGCCCCAACGGCCCTCAGCGGTCAGCCGTTGTCGATCAGGCTGGCGATCTCGTTGTAGATCAGGTGTGCCTTCGCGCCCTGGTTCGACGGGCAGCCGCCGAGGTGGTGCAGGGCGATCACCCGGTGGCTGGCGTTCAGCACCGGCGAGCCAGAGTTGCCGCCGGAGGTGTCACAGCTGTAGCTGATGTTCCAGGTGTTGTAGTTGGCGTTCCGTACGGTGCACCGCGCGCCGCCCTGGGTGTTGTCGTAGATGGACAGGCGCTTGGGGCGGCCGTCGCCGTGCCCGGGGATGTACATCTGGGCGCCGGTGGTGGTGGCGGTCGTCGCCAGGTACAGCGTGCCGAACCCCTGGATGCTGGCGAAGTTGTTCACCGAGTACAGGGTGTAGTCCAGCTGGCTGGAGCCACCGCTGCTCACCCGGTAGAGGGTGGCGCCGCTGACCTTGGTGCCGGGACCCGGGTTGTTGCCGCCGCAGGTGGCGCACTGGTAGTTGAACTGCATCTCGCTGCCGCTGACGGCGGCTTGCGTCGAGAAGCAGTGCTTGTTGGTCAGCATCCGGTTGGTGTTGCCGACCCGCCAGGTGGTGCACATCCCACCGCCGCTGATCAGGAGCCGGGCCACCGCGTTGCTGCGGGCGTACTCGGTGGGGTGGCTGCTCTGGTAGCAGACCACGTCGCGGCGGGCGTCGGTGCTGCAGACCGACAGCGTGGAGAAGTTGTGCTGCGCGATCTCCGTACGGTCGTAGCCGCGCCAGAACCGGTCGATGGTCGCGGCGACGCCACGCGACGGGCGGCTGCTGTGCAGCGTCACCACCGCGGTGTCGCCCTCCACCGACATCGCCCAGAAGCCCGGCCGTCCGTCGGTGGTGTAGTCCGAGCCGGTCGCCCGGTTCAGGTAGCGGTCGTACCGGTAGCTCTCCCGGCCGTCCGGGCTCGACACGGTGACGTAGTCGCCGTGGGCCAGTCGCAGCGCGTTGAAGTGCACCTTGACGTAGGACGCTCCGGGGTGCCGGATGATCTGTGTCCGGCCGTCCCGGGCGTGGGACAGGGTGCCGTCGACGGTGCGGAGTTCGCCGACGGTGGTGACGCCCTCCACCGAGAACTGTTCCGACTCGGGCGCGCGCTCGGATTGTGGCGCGAGCGGTTGGGCCGAGTACGCCTCGGCGGGCGCCGACAGCAGGCCCAGCCCGAGTGTGCAGGCGGCGAGCGTGACGGCCGTTGTTCGCAGGCGACGCAGAGCGTGCTTCATTGGCTCTCCTCCCCAGGAACCAGCACGTGGTCGTGCTTTCGGCCTTCATACCCGACTCCAGTGATACATGCAAGACTATCGATGTCCGGTACGCGACTCGGAGCGGTCGCCTGCCGGCGGGACGGGCCCGCTCACCCGTCCAGCACGGTGAGCCACTCGGCCGTCCAGGGGCGGTAGCCGTGCCGGTCCGCCAGTCCCCGTACGATCGCCGGCACGTGACCGGCGCCGTAGACGACCGCCACGTCGATCCGCTCCGACGAGCGGGTCCGGACCAGCTCGGACAGCGCGGCGAGCAACCGCTCGTCCCGGACGCCGCCGAACGTGCGCTCGAAGTGATCGGCGAATTCGTCGTCGGCGTACGCCTCGTCCGCCGCGCTGGGCAGGTCGTTCAACTCGATCTCCGGCGAGAGCAGTCGCCGCGTGCCGCCGAAGAACCCGGTGAGGACCACCGCCGGAAGGGCGGACCACATCAGGAGCCGGTACCGCAGCGGCATGGCCCGCCAACCCTGGGCGAACTCCGCCGTCGTCACGTCCGGGTTGATCACCTCCACGCCCAGCGATGCGTACGCGATGTTGTCGACCACCAGCCCGGAACGCTTGTTGGCCGGCATGATCCGGTAGGAGAGGGTGATGGCCCAGGCGAGTGCCGAGCGCCCGTTGACTCCTTCGACGACGAGCACGTCACACTGACGGAGCCGCTCGGCCACCGCCGCGTAGAACGTCGGGCTCGCGACATGGATCATCGGGAACAGCGCGAACTGCAACTGGCTGCCGGGGCGCCGGAGCCGCAACACCGCGGAGCGGGTCCCGATGATGCTGTGCTCGATGATCTGCATGCCCGCCACCCGGCTTCCGCGGCAGTGAGGTTTCCCACGGTGGGCCCGCGGAGCAAAGCCGGGAGCGCGGCCATCGCCGCTGCCAGCGGGCCGGGTGAGCCGCGATCAGGGCCGGACCACCGAGTTTGTCCTACTTGGACTCATTGCCTATGGTCTGCCCGGCATCAGTCCACGAGGGATGGGATCCGGTTGAACGTGCGAAGAGTACTTGCGGCACTGCTGGCACTGGTGACGGGCGCATCGGCCCTGACGGTCAACGCGCCCGCCGCGCAGGCGGCGGGTTCCTGCTCCGGGTCGATCACCTACAGCAAGGTGCACTCGTCGGGCCTCGGCGAGTTGGTGATCTACTACAACAGCAGCAACGGTGGCACCAACAGCGCGTGCTTCTACCACCGCGGAGCGGCGTACGGACGATCCGCGCCGACGTTCGTGCAGATCTACCGCTGCGCGCTGCCGCGCAACGAGGGGGCGCACTGCACCCCCAGCGGTACGCGGGACACCGACTCCGGCGACTTCAGCTACTACGCCGGTCCCGTCGCCGTCACCGGCGTGGCGAACTACTGCGTCGAGGCGGTCGGATACATCGGCTGGGCCGGGGAACGCCACTGGATCTACAGCCGGCAGCAGGGCTGCTGAGCCGGGCGCACCGACCACGATGAGGGTGCGGGGCCGGGCAGTCGAAATCGTCCGGCCCCGCACGCTCATTCCACCGCGGACGGAATTGCCCCTCACCCGCGAGGGGCCATTCCATGCGTCTCAGTCCAGCAGCTCGGTCACCGTGCCGGCGGCCACCGTACGGCCACCCTCCCGGACGGCGAAGCCGAGCCCGACGTCCATCGCGACCGGCCTGCCCAGCTCCACCGACAGGTCGACGGTGTCGCCCGGCCGGACCATCGGCACGTCACCGAGGTCCGCCGACCCGACCACGTCCGTGGTGCGGAAGTAGAACTGTGGACGGTAGTTGGCGAGGAACGGCGTGTGGCGGCCGCCCTCGGCGGTGGTCAGCGCGTAGAGCCGGGCCCGGAACCGCCGGTGCGGCGTGACGCTGCCCGGCAGCGCCACCACCTGGCCCCGCTGCACCTGGTCCCGCTTGACCCCGCGCAGCAGGACGGCCGCGTTGTCCCCGGCCTCGGCGGTCGCCAGCGACTTGCCGAAGGTCTCCAACCCGGTCGCCACGGTCGACAGGGTCGGGCCGAGACCGACCACCTCCACCGGGTCACCGACCCGCAGCGTGCCACGCTCGACCGCGCCGGTCACCACCGTCCCCCGACCGGAGATCGTCAGCACGTTCTCGATCGGCATCAGGAACGGCTCGCCGAGCTCGCGGGGTGGCACCGGGACGTACCGGTCGACCGCGTCGAGCAGTTCCACGATGGACGACACCCAGCGCGGGTCGCCCTCGAGGGCGCGCAGCGCCGACACCCGCACGACCGGCACCTCGGCACCGGGGAACCCGTACTCGGAGACCAGCTCCCGGACCTCGAGCTCGACCAGGTCGAGCAGCTCCGGGTCGTCCACCGCGTCCGCCTTGTTCATCGCGACCACCAGGTAGGGCACCCCGACCCGGCGGGCGAGCAGCACGTGCTCCCGGGTCTGCGGCATCGCCCCGTCGAGCGCCGAGACGACCAGGATCGCGCCGTCGACCTGCGCCGCCCCCGTGATCATGTTCTTCACGAAGTCGGCGTGGCCGGGCATGTCCACGTGGGCGTAGTGCCGGGTCGCGGTCTCGTACCCGACGTGGGCGATGTTGATGGTGATGCCCCGCGCGACCTCCTCCGGCGCGCGGTCGATGCCGTCGAAGGACACGAACCGGTTGGCGGCCGGGTCGCGGTCGGCGAGGACCTTGGTGATGGCGGCGGTCAGGGTCGTCTTGCCGTGGTCGACGTGCCCCATCGTGCCGATGTTCAGGTGCGGCTTCGTGCGGACGAACTGGCTCTTGGCCATGGTGCGACTCCACGCTGGGAACGAAGTGGCGGATGACGAACGCGGGCGGGTGCCACTCCGCGGAACCGCGCCAGAACCGCACGTCCCGACGCGACCGCGAAGGGCAGCGCCGGAACGCGGGCCACCCTCCTCCGTGGTTCTGCCGCAGCGGAGGAGGGTCAGCCTCGGGTATCAGCCAGCCATGCGCACACGCCGGCGGCGCCCGGCAGGTGCAGACCTGCGGGCGGCACGGAGCCGACGGTGCCGAACATGGCGATCACGTTAGTGGTGAACGCCGGTCGTGGCGATCGATATTCCAGGGGCCGGTCAGGGTTTCCGGAGGCGTCCGACCAACTCCCGCACCGCCTCGATGAACGACTCGTCGGACTCGTCCGGCCAGTGTCCCTTGATCGCTGGTGGGACGCTGTCGCCCGGCGGGGCGACCAAGCCGCTGGGGTCGCGAAGGCGGCGGTCCACCCCGGCCGCGGGACCGGTGACGACGGGCGGGTCGCCCCGCCGGTGGGGCGAGAAGATCCAGCCGCCGATGGGATCGGTGTCGCGCCACAGGTTCACCCATCGCCAGCCGACCCGGCCACCCACCTCGTCGAGCATGCTGTCGTCGATGTAGGCGGGGAAGAGCCGGGCGTAGAGCCGGCGCAGCGGCGAGCCGTAGGTGAGCAGGGCGACCCGGCCGCTCACCCGCGGCGGCAGTTGGAGGACGGTGGCGGCGACCAGTACCGAGCCGTGGCTGTACCCGGCGATCAGGACGGCGCTGCCGCTGTCGACCAGGTAGGTGACCCGGCGCGCCAGCTCCGGCACCGCCCGTTCGGCATAGCAGGGTGGCGCGAAGGGGTGGGCGGCGCGGGGCCAGAAGGTGGCCAGGTCCCAGAGCACGCCGATGTAGCGCCGGAACGTGGCGGTCCGATAGGCGAAGAGCCCGCCGACGACCAGGCCGAGCAGGGCCGCCGCGACCGCGTACTCGCCCGTTCGGATGCCGAAGTCGACCAGGCCGGCCGGCACCCCGGCGTACCGCTCCATGGCGTCAGCCGGATAGAGCCCGAGCAGGTCCAGGGCGGAGGTCGCCCCGCCGAGCCCGACCATGCCGGCGTAGACCACGGCCAGCGGGATCAGCAGTTCGGTGAACCGGGCACGGACGATCGCCTGCTGCACCTGCCGCAGTCGCGGCCGGGCCTCCGCCGGCGGGTCCGGGAAGTCGCGTGCGACGACCGCGGCAGCCGCGCGGGAGCGGCCGCGACGGGAGATCACGGCCACCAGCCCGGCGACGACCAGCGTGATCAGGGCGGCCCGGAAGAAGCCGTAGAGCGCCCAGGTGTAGGCCTTCGGCGGGCGGGGCATCACGGTCCGTGGATCGGATATGCCGTGGTCCAGCACGTCCGCCGCCCGGTGGACGAGCTCGGCGGAGAACGCCACCGCGAGCCCGGCGGCCACGGCCACGGCCACCAGCGAGCCCAGCCCGCTCAGCGGCGTGCGGTCCCGCATCCGACCGCGGCGCGACAGCAGCACCGCCGCCAGGGCGGCCAACAGCCCGGCGTGGACGACGAACAGCCAGGTGAGGGTCGATCCGTAGCCGGGCAGGCCGCCTCCCTCGCGCCAGTCGGTGGCGGCCAGGACGTGGGCGCCGACCGCGATGGTGAGGCCGATGGCGATCGTCCGTAGCGTGCGGGCGGCCCCATCCAGTCGGGCGTCCGACGGGGCCCGGTCGATCAGCGGTGGGGTGCAGAGCAGAGCCACACAGGTGACCAGGACCGCCCCCGTCGCCACCGCCAGCACGACGGTGGCGCCCGAGACGCCCTGGGCGCCGCGGGCCCCGAGCAGGGTGACGCCGAGGGTCGCGAAAGCCGCGGCGATGTGGATCGAGCGCAGCCGGCCCACCAGCGGCTCGGCGTCCCACTGGCCGACCGTGCCGAGCGGAAGCCCGGACACCTCGCCCGCCGGTGCTTCGAACGCCGTGAAGGACCGTCCCGGGCGGGTACTGGCCCACCAGGTCAGGCCGACGACGGCCGCCGGTACCAGCGCGAGCACCGTCAGCCGTAGCCCGGCCGGTCGCTGGCCCAGCCAGGACAGCCAGCTTCGGCCGGACAGGCAGTCCGGCGACGACATGCACTGCCAGGCGACCAGGTCCAGCGCGACGCCCGCGGTGGCGAGGACGTACAGCGCGGTCAGGGTGAGCCCCAGCACCCGGCACAGCGATCTGACCACCGCGTCGGCGGGCGGCTCGCCGGGACGCATCCAGACCGCCACGTTCATCAGCATGAACGGCAGCAGGAAGACCAGCGACAGGGTGCGGACCACGGTGCCGGAGGGCAGGTCGCTCCACCGGTACGCCTCGAGGGTGACCCCGTCGCTGTCGCCCTCGTGCGGGCAGGTGGGCCGGGGCCGGTAGAAGCCGGCGCTGGCGTCCCCCGCGACCTGCCGCACGTGCGGCAGGTCCAGCAGCTGCCCGGGGCCGGGGGAGGAGACCCCGTGCACCCGCAGCTCCACCACGCCGGCCGGCGACGCCGGCCGGCGTGCTCCCGCTGGTCCAACGGACATCGACCCTCCGGGACACCTCGGCGGTCCCACGACGCATGACGTGGCGAGGATCGTCCCCGCCACGCGCGTGGCAGACGGGTCTACCCGACCGGACCCGGTCCAACCCTGGTATCCGGCACCGGCCCCGAGAGCAGGTCCGCTATCGCGGCGATGCCCTCGTGGATGGCGCCGGCGGACAGGTCGCCGAAGCCGAGCACGAGCTGCGGCGGCGTGGTGGCGCGCGTGGACCGGTACTCGCTCATCCCGGACAACCCGACCGAGCGGCGGCGGGCGGCGGCGATCACCGCCTGTTCGTCGACGGAGGCCGGTAGGTGGGCGACGGCATGGAAACCGGCGGCCAGACCGGTGAGGCGTACGCCGGGCGCGTGGCGGGTCAGCGCCGCACGCAGCGCCTCGCGGCGTCGCCCGTACTCGGCGCGCATCCGGCGCAGATGCCGGTCGAACCGGCCCGACTCCATCAGGGTCGCGAGGGTGAGCTGGTCCAGCAGCGGCGAACCGCGGTCGGTCACCCGCTTCGCCTCGGCGATCGCGTCGGTGAGAGCGGGCGGGCAGAGGATCCAGCCGAGCCGTACCGCGGGGGCGAGGGACTTGCTCACCGTCCCGATGGTGATCACGTGGCTCGGGGCGAGGCCGTGCAGGCTGCCGACCGGGTCGCGGTCGTAGCGGAACTCCGCGTCGTAGTCGTCCTCGATGACCAGGGCGCCGGCCCGGTGGGCCCAGGCGAGCAGGGCGTGCCGGCGTTCGGGGGCGAGCACCACGCCGGTCGGCCACTGGTGGGCCGGGGTGAGCACAGCGGCCTGGGCGCCGGTGGCGGCCAGCGCGGCGACGTCGATCCCCGCCGCGTCGACCGGAACGGGTATCCCCTCGATGCCGTGCCGGGCGACGCTGGCCATCGTCGGACCGCCGCCGTATCCAGGGTCCTCGAAGGCGATCCGCCGGACACCGATGCGGGCGAGTGCCTGCAGCGACAGCTCCAGTCCCTGCGCGAAGCCGGTGCAGACAACGATGTGTGCCGGGTCCGGGACGGCGGCGCGCACCCGGCGCAGGTAGCTCGCGAGCACATCGCGTAGCTGCCGGCTGCCCCGGGGGTCGCCGTAGTCGAACAGGGCCGTGGGGGCCGTGCGGAGGCTCTCCCGCTGCGCCCACACCCAGTCGGTCCGCGGAAAGCTCGCCAGGTCCGGCACGCCGGTGCGGAAGTCGGCCGCCAGCCGTGCCCTGGCGGCGGCCCGGGGGGCGGGCCCGCTCGCCGGTGCCGGCCCGGTGGCGAGGTGGGCGACCCGCGTCGCGGAGCCGGTGCGGGTGTGCAGGTAGCCCTCCGCGTGCAGCTGGCCGTAGCAATCCTGCACCAGGCCCCGGGAGACGCCGAGCTGCTGGGCAAGCTGGCGGGACGAGGGCAGCCGCTCGCCGGCGGCCAGCCGCCCGCTGCGGATGGCCTCGCGCAACTGCTCCTCGAGCTGGGTACGGAGTGGAGCGTCGGCCCGGCGGTCCAGCCGCAGGAGCAGCTCGGGCGCCAAACCGGCCCACTCGATCGGCATGGAATTGGAGCTTACGGGCGACCGGTGCCGGTTCCTAGCGTCGAGACATGGCCACTTCCACGCACCTCCACGCCGTCGCCCCGTCCCGCCCTCGGCTGGTCAGCCGCACCCTGATACTGGTCTTCCTGGCCGATTTCGCCGGCCTGAGCAGCTTCTACCTGTTGCTGTCGGTGGTGCCGCAGTACGCGGCGTCGGCCGGTGCCGGTGGAGCCGGCGCCGGGCTGACCACCGCGGTGCTGATGGGTGCCACGGTCGCCGCCGAGTTCGCCATGCCGGGCCTGGTCGCCAGGTTCGGCCACCGGGCGGTGCTCGCCGCCGGCCTGGCGCTGCTCGGCGTGCCCGCCCTGATGCTGCCGCTGGCGCCGGACCCGGCGGCGATCGTCGCGGTGTGCGTGCTGCGGGGCGTGGGGCTGGCGGTCATCTTCGTGGTCTGCGGCGAGCTGGTAGCGGCGCTGGTGCCGGCCGAGCGCCGGGGCGAGGGGCTGGGCGTGTTCGGGGTGGTCGCAGGGGTTCCGGCGGTGCTCGCCATGCCGGTCGGCGTGTGGCTGGCGGGGTCGGTCGGGTTCGGCCCGGTCCTGGTGGCCGGGGCCGTCGCGGCGCTGGCCGGCCTGGTGGCGGTCGCCGGTCTGCCGGCGATCCCCCGGCCCGCCGGCGACGGTCCACGCCTCGGTTGGCCGGCCGCCCTGCGCGACCGGGCCCTGGTGCGGCCGGCCGTCGCCTTCACCGCCACCGCGGTCGGCGCCGGGGCGGTGATGACGTTCCTGCCCGTCGCGGTGCCCGCGGGCTCGGGCGGCCTCGCCGCGGGAGCGTTGCTCGTGTTGTCGGTCGCCGCCACCGGCAGCCGGTGGTGGGCCGGCCGCCGCGCCGACCGGGACGGCACGGCGTCCCTACTGGGTCTGGGCGTCCTGCTCGTCGCGGCGGGGCTGCTCAGCCTGGTCATGCTCGGCAGCCCCGCCGTGGTCCTGGCGGGTGCCGCGCTGTTCGGCCTCGGCTTCGGCATCGCCCAGAACGCCAGCCTCGTCGCGATGTACGACGCCAACCTCGTCGGAGGCTTCGGAGTGGCCACCGCGCTGTGGAGCGTGGCCTACGACGCCGGTCTGGGCGTCGGCGCCGGTGCGTTCGGTGTCCTGTCCGGGCAGGCCGGCTTCGCCGCCGCCTTCGCCGTCACGGCGGCCGTCGTGGCCGCCGCGCTGCCCGTCACGGGCCTGCGGTCTCGCCGGGCCAGGTAGGTGTCAGCAGCCCTGGGTGAGGCTGTCGACGCTGTAAGCTGCTCCTCGCTGCGGGGTGGGCGGGACGGGCGCGCCGGGAGCGCGACGTACCGTCGGGCCCACGGGGGAGGGCTGGCGTCCGACCTCATCGACCTCGACGAGACGGCGGTGCGGGACGGCGCGCCCGTTCTGGGCCGACGGACCGTAGCGCGCGCCGCTGATCGGGCACCGAAATCCCACTGAGAGCGGTGCGGCGGGCTGCCCGACATCGAACCGGTTGAGGTAGGCGGCGCTATCCTGCCGGGGTGACCCACGAACGTGAGCTGGCCTCACCTGTCGACCTGTGTCGGCCGGACGGGCGGCTCAACCCGGCCGCGGTCGGCTGGACCCGCCGGCCGCTGCACACCGCCAACCTGCGCGGCTGGGGCCGGACCAAGCGGTGGGAGTACTGGGGCATCGTCACGCCACGACACATCGTCGGGCTGGTGGCCTCCTCACTCGACTACGCCGGCGTGCACGGCGTCTACGTGCTCGACCGGGACAGCGGCACCGAGACGAACCATGACGCGGTGGTGCCGCTGGCGCGCGGGACGGCGCTGCCGCCGCGCAGCGGCGCGGGCGAGGCCGGGGCGCGCGGCAGGGGACTGGCGATCCGGATCGACCAGCGCCGGGACGGCACCGCGATCTCGGCGAGCGCCCCCGGCGTACGGCTGGCGGTGGACGTCCCGCTGCCGCCCGGACACGAGTCGCTGGGCGTGGTCGTGCCGTGGAGCCGCACCCGGTTCCAGTACACGGTCAAGGACGTCGGCCGTCCGGTGCGCGGCACGCTGGAGCTGCACGGTCGGGCGTACGAGATCGGCGGGCCGGACGCGTTCGCCGTGCTGGACCACGGCCGCGGCAGGTGGCCGTACTCGGTCACCTGGAACTGGGCCGCCGGCGCGGCGCCGGGACGGGCGATCCAGCTCGGCGGCCGGTGGACCGACGGCACCGGCGTCACCGAGAACGGCCTGTTCGTCGACGGCCGGCTGCACAAGATCGGCGAGGAGCTGCGCTGGACCTACGACCGGTCGGACTGGCTCCGCCCGTGGCGGATCAGCGGTGAGCGGGTCGAGGCCGGGTTCCGGCCGTTCCACGAGAGGGCGGCCCGCACCAACCTCGGTGTCGTCGCCAACGAGACACACCAGTGCTTCGGCCACTTCTCCGGGTGGGCGAAGGCGGACGACGGTACGAAGGTGAGCCTCGACGGGCTGGTGGGCTGGGCCGAGGAGGCGCGCAACCGCTGGTAGCCGCGCTCGCTACCGGCTGCGTTCCACCACGTACTCGGTCAGGTCGAGCAGGAACCGGCCGTCCTCGGTCTCGGCCGCCGGCCCCAGCGCCCGCTGTCCCTCGCGCAGCGCCGCGGCGGCGAGTTCCCGGGCGCGGTGGCGGGCCGCCTCGACGCAGTCGTAGGCGAGCAGCCGCCCGTGCAGCCAGCGCACCTCCGCCTCGGTACGCCGGGCCCGGCTCCGGGCCAGGAACTCGACCAGCCGTTCGCGTTCGTCGCTGGTGCACCGCCGCAGGAAGTCGATGAGGATCAGCGTCCGCTTGCCCTCCCAGAGGTCGCCCGCGATCTCCTTGCCGTACCGGGCGTAGTCGCCGGTCAGGTTGAGCGCGTCGTCCTGGATCTGGAACGCGGCGCCCAGGTACCAGCCGTAGCGGTCCAGGACGTCGACCGCGTTCTCCCGGCCGGTGGCGACCAGGATTCCGGCCCGGCACGGGTAGACGCAGGTGTACCAGGAGGTCTTCTTCAGGCACATGCGGTAGTAGTCGTCGGCGTCCAGGTCGCACACGTTGTCGCGGATCCAGCCGAGCTCCATGGCCTGCCCCTCCAACGAGTGGCGCAGCATGAGCTCGGTCTCCTCGAACAGCCGCCAGGCGATCCCCGACCCGAGCGCGCGACGGTTGGCGGCGAGGCGGTGCAGCGCGAGCAGATTGGTCATGTTGCCGACGTTGAGGGCGACGCCGACCCCGTACTCGGCGTGCAGGGTCCGTGCGCCGCGTCGCTGTTCGCTCTCGTCCTGGATGTCGTCGTGGATGAGGAAGGCGTTGTGGAACAGCTCCACGGTCACGGCCGCGTTGAGTCCCACCGCGGGCGAGCCGCCGTACGCCCGGCAGGTCGCCAGGCAGAGCGCGGCGCGCAGTCCCTTGCCCCACCGTCGCGGGTACGCGGCCACCAGTTCGTAGAGGTACCGCGGCCCGCCGGACGGCACGTCGTCCAGCAGCGCGCCGACCGCCAGCGCGCGGTACCGCTCGAGGACGCGCTCGACCTGCCCGCCGGCCACGCCGGTGGTCGACGCCACGGCCGGCTCACCGCTCCGACGGCGTCGGGTTCTCCCGCGCTGGCTGGGCGAGCCGGTCGGCGAGTCCGTTGGCCACGTCCGGCAGCAGCCGCGCCAGGTTGAGCACCGTCTCCAGGGCGTCGTGCGCGTCCGAGGTGTACCGGCGGATGACCTCGCCGCGCTGGTCGTCGGAGGTCTTCAGCTGCGCCACCACCGTGTCGATCAGCGCGTGCCCGTCGGTGCGTACCCGGGCGACCAACTCGTCGAACGCCTCCGGGTCGACCCGGCGGTCGGCGCTGAGCCGCTCCTCCAGTCGCCGGGCGCTGGCCATGCCGGCCGCGAGTTCCTCCTCCAGCACCGTGGCCGCGTGGGTCACGGTCTGCGAGGTCTCGTCGGCCACCTTGTCGAATCGCTCGTCCCTGCGCGCACGCTCGCTGTTCGCCATGGACGAAGTCTTCGCCCGGCGGCCGGTGGCGGGGTAGGGGTGTGTCGCGATGGTGACTCTCCGCAGCGGCGCGGCCCGTCGTCGCTGGTCAGTAGCCGTAGCGGCGCTTGAGGTGGCGCCACCAGTCGTCGACGGGGCAGGGAGCAGGCGGCGTACCTCGATGTCTTGCGGTCGGGCCCGGACCACCGCGAGCGTCCGCCGCCCGGTTGTGAGCTCCGTTACCTCCCGCCCGACCGGGAATGGGATCACCCGATCCGGATTTGGAGCCAGATGTGACTCCTACGCTGCTCGACGCGGGGCTGCGCCCCGCACGCACGGAGCCGGTCCGATGACCGCGCCGGTCGGCGCGCCGGAGAGCCCGCCGGCGACACCGGGCGACCTGCTGGGCCGCGGCCAACGCCTGCGGCTGGTCGTCGTGCTCGGGTCGCTGATGGCGATCGGTCCGCTGACCATCGACATGTACCTGCCGGCCCTGCCCGCGATCGTCGACGACTTCCGGACCACCTCGGCGGCGGTCCAACTGACCCTCACCGGCACGCTGGCCGGCCTCGCCCTCGGCCAGTTGGTGATCGGCCCGGTCTCCGACGCACTCGGGCGGCGTACGCCACTGATCGCCGGCATCGCGCTGCACGTCGTGGCGTCGGTGCTCTGCGTCGTCGCGCCGGACATCGTGGTCCTCGGTGGGTTCCGGGTGATGCAGGGCCTCGGCGTCGCCGCGACCGCGGTGGTCGCGATGGCCGTGGTGCGCGACCTGTTCAGCGGCGCGGCCTTCGCCAAGCTGCTCTCCCGGCTGCTGCTGGTCATGGGTGCGGCGCCGATCCTCGCGCCGACCCTCGGTGGCGCGCTGCTGAACTGGACGGACTGGCGTGGCGTGTTCCTGGCCCTGGCCGGCTTCGGCGTGCTGCTGACCGGGCTCGCCGCGCTCGGCCTGCGCGAGACCCTGCCGCCCGCCCGACGCCGGCGCGGGGGAGTGCTCGCGACCGCAGCCGTGTACGGCTCGCTGCTGCGGGACCGCACGTTCGTCGGCCTGGTCCTGGTCGCCGGTCTGGCCATGGCCTCACTGTTCGCCTACGTGGCCGGGTCGTCGTTCGTCCTGCAGGAGCAGTACGGGCTCGACGAGCAGCAGTTCGGGTTGGCCTTCGGCGCGGGCGCGGTCGGGCTGATCGGGGCGAGCCAGGTCAACGTCCGGCTGCTGCGCCGGTACTCCCCGCAGCGGATCCTCGTCGTCGCCCTGGGCGTCGGGACCGCTGCCGGGCTGGCCCTGCTCGCCTTCGCCGCGACCGGGCTCGGCGGGCTGCCGAGCCTGTTGGTGTCGCTGTGGGTGGTGCTCGCCGCGGCGGGCCTCGCCATGCCGAACGCGCCGGCCCTGGCCCTGTCCCGGCACGGAGAGGCCGCCGGCACGGCCTCCGCCCTGCTCGGCGCCGTGCAGTTCGGCGTCGGCGCGCTGGCCGCGCCCCTGGTGGGCGTCCTGGGCAGCGGCGCGGTGTCGATGGCGGTCGTCGTCGCGGGTGGCATGGTCACGGCGACCGTGATCCTGCACGCGGTCGTCCGGCCGGCCCGGCTCGGCGTCATCGCGCCGGAGGCGGTGGTCGGCGCAGCGCGGTGACGGCCGCGGGATCCGCCACCATCCGGACGGTGACTCCTCGCGGTGGAACCGGTGCCGTAACATCGGGCTGTTTCGTCCCTGGCCGGTGCGGAGGAGACCGCGTGGACGACGTGACGCTCCGGGCCCTGCGTCTCCTCGAGGAGGCACAGGCCGGCGGCGCGGCCCAGGTGCTGGCGGTCGCCGAGTCGGCGCTCGGTGAACCAACCGGCGAGATCCGCGACGGCCCGGCGGCGATGCACTTCGCGCGGGTGGTGGCGCTGACCCGGTTGGGTCGCCTGTCGGCGGCCATCTCCGCCGCCGACCTGATGCTGGCCGCCGCCGACCGCGAGGGCAGCGTCGGCTGGCGCTCCTGCGCGCTGTCCCTGCGCGCCACCAGGCGGCTGCGCCTCGGCGACCAGGACATCGCCGAGTACGACATCGAGGCGGTCCTGCGGGATCTCGTCAGCGCGGAGGCCGCCCTGCTCGCCGGCGAGCCGGATCCGGTGATCGCGGGCAACGCACACACCGGGATCGCGATCGGGTACGCCCAACTGCGCCTCTACGAGCTGGCCGCACCACAGTTCGAGGCGGCGTACGACGCGGCCTGCCGGGCGTCGTACCCGGACAACGGCAACCGCGCGATGTGGCTGTGCAACCTGGCGGAGCTGAACCTGATCTGGGCGCTGGAGCTGTACCAGGTCGGTCAGGTCGCCGAGGCGGAGAAGCACACCACCACCGCCGAGGAGTACGCGGTGCGGGCGGCGGCGGAGGCCAGCGGGCCCAAGGCGGAGGTGTGGCGGATCTCGGCCCTGCTGTACGCGGCGTGCTCCCGCGCCGACCGCCAGGACCCGGCCGGCGCGGCCGCCGACATCCCCCGGTACGTCGCGCTCCTGCAGACCCTCGGCCTGGAGGAACGGCACCAGGAGGTGCTGCTGTGCCGGCCCTTCCACGCCGTCGCGCTCAGCCGTTCCGGGCGCCCGGACGAGGCGCTGCGAGTCATCGAGGCGGCGGTCGCCGCGCTGTCCCCCGACATCGACTGGCTGGTCTCGGCGGCGCTGCACCGGACGCACGCGGTGCTGCTGGCGACGAACGGGTCACGCGAGGCCGCGCCGGGGCTCACCTACGGCGACGCGCTCGCGGAGCTGCTGTGGCGCCAGCGGCACCGCTGGCTGCACACGGCGGTCACGATGCAGTCGTACGACTTCCTGCGGTGGCAGCACGAGCAGGCCGAGCGGGCGGCGCGGACCGACCCGCTCACCGGGGTGGCGAACCGGCGCGGCCTCGAGGACTTCCGGCGCGGCCTGGCCGCGCCCGGCACCGCTCCCGATCCGGTCGCGGTGCTGACCGTCGACATCGACCGGTTCAAGCACATCAACGACTCACTGGGGCACGCCACGGGCGACGACGTGCTGCGGGCCGTCGCGCAGACGCTCATGGCCAGCGTCCGCAAGGGCGACTTCGTGGCCCGGCTGGGCGGGGACGAGTTCGTCGCCATCCTCCCGACCGCCGACGCCGTGACCGCCGGGCAGGTCGCCCAGCGGATCGTGGAGGCCGTCGCCGGCATGCCGGCGTGGCGGGCCCGGGTCAGCGTCGGTGCCGCCAGCGGGCCCGCGTACTCGCTCGAGGAGACGCTCGCGCACGCCGACCGGGCGATGTACGCCGCGAAGCGCGCCGGCGGGAACCGGGTGGAGTCCGCGAAATGATCGACGAGCCTTAACCGACCGTTAAGTATCGCCCGCCGGGTTCACCCGACCGGGCGGAACTGGGCACACTGGGGCGATGTCCGTCCCCGACCGGTCCGCACCACCCACCCGCCGTCGCGCCCGGGCGGCCGTCGCGGCGGTCGCTGCGTTGGCCGTGCTGGCCGGGGTCGGTGCCGGGATCCTCTGGGACCGGGCCGGTGGCGATGCGGCAGCGCCCGGCACGGCCGGCGCGGCCCTCGGCTCCGGGGCGGTCCCGACCTGCGCCGGCCGGACGGCCCAGGCGACCCGCGAGCTGCGTGGCATGTGGATCACGACGGTGAACAACATCGACTGGCCGAGCCGGCGCGGGCTGCCCACCGAGACGGTCCGGGCGGAGTTCCGGGCCTGGCTGGACCTTGCCGTGCGGCTCAACCACAACGCGGTCTTCGTGCACGTGCGGCCGAGCGGCGACGCGCTCTGGCCGTCGGCGTACGCGCCCTGGTCGGAGTGGCTCACCGGGCGGCGCGACGGCCGCGACCCGGGCTGGGACCCGATGGAGTTCATGGTGGCCGAGGCACACGCCCGCAACCTGGAGTTCCACGCCTGGTTCAACCCGTACCGGGGTGGCCAGCCGGCCACCGTGGGCGGACCGGGGCCCAGGGTGGATCGCCTGGCGCCGGAGCACCCGCTGCGGCGGCACCCCGACTGGGTGGTGACCTATCCCAGCGCCGACCGGCGCGGCAGCCGCCTCTACTTCGACCCGGGCGTCCCGGCGGCCCGCACCTTCGTCGAGGACTCGATGCTGGAGGCGGTCCGGCGGTACGACGTCGACGGGGTGCACTTCGACGACTTCTTCTACCCATACCCGGAGGCCGGCCAGGACTTCCCGGACGACGCCACGTTCGCCCGGTACGGCCGGGGGTTCCCGGACAAGCACGCCTGGCGCCGGCACAACGTGAACACGCTGGTCCGCGAGATGAGCGAGCGGATCAAGGCGATCAAGCCGTGGGTGAAGTTCGGCATCAGCCCGTTCGGGATCTGGCGCAACCAGCGCACCGACCCCGCCGGCTCGGCGACGGCGGGCCTGCAGAGCTACGACGACATCCACGCCGACACCCGGCTGTGGGTGCGGGAGCAGTGGCTGGACTACGTCGTGCCGCAGCTGTACTGGCACATCGGGTTCGACCGGGCCGACTACGCCAAGCTGCTGCCCTGGTGGGCGGCCACGGTGCGGGGCACCCGGGTGCAGCTCTACATCGGCCAGGCCGACTACCGGGTGGGCGAGCGCGGCGCCTGGAAGAACCCGGCCGAGCTGGACCGCCAGCTCGCCCTCAACCGCCGGCACGGGGTCAGCGGCAGCGTGCACTTCAGTGCCCGGCAGGTACGCGCCGACCGGCTCGGGGCGGTCAGCCGGTACAGCGGCACGCACTACGCCGAGCCGGCCCTCGTACCCCCGATGGCGCACCTGCCGGCGGCGCCGCCGGGCGCTCCCGAGCTAACCGGCGCCGGTCGCGTCGACACCGGTGGGGTGTCGCTGAGCTGGCGGGGCGACGGCGCCACGAGCTTCGCCGTCTACCGGGTGGACGGTGCGACCGCGAAGCTGGTCGGCACCACCCGGGGTACCGGCTGGGTCGACCGCGCCGCCCCGGCCGGTCGCCCGCTGTCCTACTGCGTGTCCGGGCTGGACCGCAGCGGCAACGAGGGCCCGCTCAGCGCGCCGGTGCCGGTCACCGCGGGTTAGGCCGGGTCCCGCAGGCTTCCGCCGGCTGGGTCGGGCCCGCGCGCCCGGCGACCCGCCGCTGCCGGAATCCGGGCCCGGTGACCGGCCGATGGGGGAGGATTCGACCGTGACGGGCGAGACTCGACGTGGACGGTGGTCCGGTAGGACCGCCTGGGTCGGCCGGTTCGACCTGCCGCTGCGCCGGTTCCTGAACACCGAAACCGGCAGCGCGCGGGTGGTGCTCGCCGCCGCGGTGGTCGCCCTGGCCTGGGCGAACCTCGCCGAGTCGTCGTACGAGTCGCTGTGGGGCACCCCGTTCACCGTCCAGCTCGGCGACTGGCGGGTGTCCCACGATCTGCGGACCTGGGTCAACAGCGGCCTGATGACGTTCTTCTTCCTGGTGATCGGGCTGGAGCTGCGCCGCGACCTCGACATCGGGGAGCTGCGGGAGCGACGCCGCGTGACGTTGCCGGTGCTGGCCGGTATCGGCGGCATCCTCCTGCCCATCGCGATCTACCTGCTGGTCAACGCCGGGCAGCCCACCGCCGTGGGCTGGGGCATCGTGATGGCGACGGACACCGCGCTCGCGCTGGGCATCCTCGCCGTGGTCGGACCGCGCTTCTCGGACCGGTTGCGCGGCTTCCTGCTGACCGTCTCGGTCGTCGACGACCTGCTCGTGATCGTGGTGCTGGCGATCGCCTACCCGGAGCATCCCTCGCCGCCGGCGTTGCTGGTCGCGGCGGGGATCTTCGCCGTCGTGCTGCTCATCCGGGCGCTCGGCGTGCGATGGGGGCCGGCGTACGCGCTGCTGGGCGTGGCCGCCTGGCTCGCGGTCTCCGAATCCGGCGTCGACCCGGTGGTGGTGGGCCTGCTGATGGGGCTGCTCACCTACGCCTACGTCCCCGCCCGCGAGCAGCTCCAGCGGGCGGCCAACCTGTTCCGCATGTTCCGGGAGCAGCCCACCCCGCAGTTCGCCCGGTCGGCCCGGGCCGGGCTCGCCTCGGCGCTGTCGCCGAACGACCGCCTGCAGCACCTCTACCACCCGTGGGCGAGCTACCTGGTCGTGCCGCTGTTCGCGCTCGCGAACGTCGGAGTGGTGATCGACGGCGAGCTCGTGGCCGGTGCGCTCACCTCCCCGGTCACCGTGGGTATCGTCCTGGCGTACCTCGTCGGCAAGCCGGTCGGGGTCGTCGCCATCTCCTACCTGGTGGCCCGGCTCAGCCGCGACCGGTTCCGGCCGCCGGTCGGCTGGGCCGCGGTCGCCGGGGTCGGCACCGTCTCCGGAATCGGGTTCACCGTCGCCCTCCTGATCGCCACCCACGCGCTCGACGGCGAGGCGCTGGACGAGGCGAAACTCGCCATCCTCGTCGCGACGGTCGGCGCGTCGGTCCTCACCTGGCTGGTGTTCCACCTCGCCGCCCGGCTTCCCGCCGAGCGGCGGGCCCGCGCGCTGCTGGGCGCGGCCGAGGGGATCGTCGACCTGATGGTCCCGGTCGACCCGGAGCGCGACCACCTGCGCGGGCCGGCGGAGGCGCCGGTGACGGTCGTGGAGTACGGCGACCTCGAGTGCCCGTACTGCGGGCAGGCCGAACCGGTGGTCCGGGAACTGCTTGCCGACTTCTCCAACATCCGGTACGTCTGGCGGCACCTGCCGCTGGCCGAGGTCCACCCGCACGCGCAACTCGCCGCCGAGGCCACCGAGGCGGCGGCGGAGCAGGGCGCCTTCTGGGAGATGCACGACCTGCTCCTGGCCAACCAGGACGCGCTCAACCCCGCCGACATGATCCGGTACGCCGAACAGCTCGGCCTGGACCTGGACCGGTTCCAGGAGCACCTCGCCGAGCGTCGGGGCGCCGACCGGATCGCCGAGGACGTCGACTCGGCCGACCTCAGCAGCGTCTCGGGCACTCCGACGTTCTTCGTCAACGGCCGCCGGCACCACGGCTCGTACGACATCGAGGCGCTCTCGGCGGCCGTCAAGGGGGCGTTCGCCAGCGCGAAGCTGCGCCCGGAGTACCGCCGGGACCGCGGCCGCGGGGACGAACCGGGGGACGAACCGGGGAACGAGCCGGAGGAGAACCCGCCGCCGGCCCCGTGACCAGGGTCTCAGCCACGACGGCCGGCCGTGGTGTCACAGCCGGGCCGGCGGCGGTGTCTCCATGTCGCAGTCACGAGAGATCCCTGGAGGAGACATGCCCGCCACCGGTCACCGCGTCGCCCCACCGTCGCCGGCATGACCGACGACCCGTTCGTCGCCCACCGGAGCCTGCTGTTCACCGTCGCCTACGAGATGCTCGGCTCCGCGGCCGACGCCGAGGACGTCGTCCAGGAGACCTGGCTGCGGTGGGCCGACGTCGACCGGGCGGCGGTCCGCGACCCGCGCGCGTACCTGGTCCGGGTGGTCACCCGGCTGGCGCTCAACCGGCTGCGGACGCTCGCGCGGCAACGCGAGCAGTACGTCGGGGAGTGGCTTCCGGAACCGCTGCTGACCAGCCCGGACGTGGCCGAGGACGTCGAGCTCGCGGAGAGCGTCTCGATCGCGATGCTCACCGTGCTGGAGACGCTCGGTCCGGTCGAGCGGGCGGTGTTCGTGCTGCGCGAGGTGTTCGAGACGCCGTACGACGAGATCGCCGAGGTGGTGGGCCGGACCCCGGCGGCGGTCCGGCAGATCGCCCACCGGGCCCGCGAGCACGTCGCGGCGCGGCGGCCGCGGATGCGGGTGGGCCGGGCCGAGCAGCAGGCGGCCGTCGAGAAGTTCCTGGCGGCCGTCGCCACCGGTGACGTGGAGGGACTGGTGGCGGTGCTCGCGCCGGAGGTGGTGCTGGTCGCCGACGGCGGCGGCGTGGCCGACGCCGTCCGGAATCCGGTCGTCGGAGTGCGCAAGGTGTCGACGTTGCTGGCGCTCGCGGCCCGGCTGCCGGGCTTCGTGGCGACCACCACCTGGCTCAACGGGATGCCGGCGGTCCGGGTCGGCCCGGCCGGTGAGTTCGACACGGCGGTCACCTTCGCGGTCGAGGACGGCCGGATCAGCCGGATCTACGTGATCCGCAACCCGCACAAGCTGGGACGGCTGGACGAGGTGGCGGACCTGCGGCGGTGACCGGTCCCGGAGGAGCACCCGTGGTGGCCCTCCGGGACCGGTGCCGGGGTCAGACCCGGGTGATGCGGACGGCGTCGGCGATGACGTACCCGGTGCCGCTGGTCCACCGGCTCACCCCCACCTTGTTGCCGTCGCCCGCGGCCAGGGTGAACACGCCGAGGGACACCCATCGGCCGCCGTCGAGCCGCTGGTTCACCCGCACCGTCTGGTTGCCGGCGGTGGTGGCCACCAGGTACGGGGTCGAGTCGTTGTAGCCCGGGTCGGCGGGATACCAGACCGAGACCTCGTAGGAGCCGGTCGTCGGCAGGTCCGCCCGGTACCAGGCGACGTCGCTGGCGGCGACCGGGCTGGCGAACCGGTAGTCGGGGCCGTGCCGCTGGGCCGAGAAGCTCGACGTGCCCCAGTTCGCGCTCGCCGTGAACCGACCCGTGGTGGTGTTGTCGACGGTGACGCTGAACCCGTCCGGCGGCGGTGTCGTGCTGGTCGACACGTCGAGGTAGTCGCGGTCGATGTAGATCCGTACGCCGCCCCAGGTCTCGTAGCTGTCGCCGGTGTACTGGTGGATGCGCTGCCGGTTGGCGTAGTAGGCGTCCGGGCAGTAGTCGCCGGCGTCGGTGTCGGCGACCCCGTTCCACCAGGCGAAGAAGAGGTGGTCGACGCGGGTGTACCGGGTGTCGTGGTAGGCGCCGCACAGGTCCCGTACGCCGGAGGAGCCGCTGGAGTACATGCCGGAGAGGTAGCCGAGCGCGTGCAGTCGCTCGGTCCAGCCGGAGAGGTACGAGAGCACGGCCGCCTTGCACAACTCGGTCGACGGGTAGTGCTCGATGTCGTTGTAGATGACGCTCCCGGCGGGGATGCCGAGCGCCTGGGCGGCACTCACCGCGGCGGTCGCCCGGGTCGCGCCCTGGGACCGGGCGGTGGCCGGGTCGGCGGACATCTTCGGCGTGCGGGTGCCGCACGGCGCCTGGCGGTCCAGCTCGATGGGGATGAGGCGCCAACCGTTGCTGGTCTGGTTGGTCACCCAGCTCGCGGTCAGGTTGGCCTGGGTGCAGGACCGGCTCGAACCGCTGATGTAGATGCCGATCGCACGGTACGGCGAGTGGGTGCGCCAGGTGTCCATCGTCGACTGCGACGGGGCGGTGCAGGTGTCGAAGCCCCGGCCGGTGTAGGTGCCGGGCTGCGGGCCGGCGGCCATCGCCGGCGCCACGGCGGCGGGCCTCGCCTCGGCGTGGAGGTCGGCCGGCGTGGCGCCCGGGCCGAGCCGCGCGGAGGCCAGGACCCGGCGGACCGCCGGCTCGGTCTCCGGCGTGTGCAGGGCGGTGACGAGTACGCCCGCGTCACGCACCGCGACCTGGATCGATCCGTCCCGGGACACCGCGTGGCCGGCGGTCGCCGTCCCGGGCGCGGTGACCGCGGTGTCGGCCGTCAGCCGCTCGTCGGTCGTGGCGTCGATCGGTTCGATGACGAGCCCGGCCGTCCGCCCGACGAGCCGGGTGGGGCACCAGGGCTCGTCCCCGGGGCGGCCGAGGTAGACCGCGGGCCGGTCGAATCGGACGCACGCGTGCGGGTCGGCCGCGAGGTCGACGACCTGCCAGTCGGCGGGGACCGACAGTCGGTAGCCGCGGTAGGTGACGGTCTGGTCCTCGGTGGGTGCGGCCCAGGTCGGTGTGGCCGCTGCGGTCACGACGACGGCAGCGGCCAGGAGGCTGGCCATGATGCGTCTCATCCTCGTCCAGACCCTCTCTGTGGAAAACTTTCGCACTCGATTGGAGATTTGGAGGATTCCTACCACGTGCGCACGGTTCGCGCTAGAGACAACTGTCGATGGGATTCGGCGAGCCCGGTGGTCGTACCGCCGGGCGGGTTCGGATCGTGGGTGCCATCCCTATTGACTTTCGATAGATATTGGTTGAGAGTCGAGTGCCGGTCGGTGATGGGGGACTGATGGTCGTAGACGTGCTGGTCGTCGGAGCCGGCCTGGCCGGGCTGCACACGGCCACGCAACTCGCCCGACGCGACCACGAGGTGCTGCTGGTCGAGCGGCGACCGGCGCTGACCGGTCCGATCCGCACGACGGGGATCTTCGTCCGGCGCACCCTCGAGGACTTCGCGCTGCCGCCGGAGTGCCTCGGGCCGCCGATCCGGCGGGTGGTGCTCTACCCGCCCGGGCTGCGCCGCCCGGTGACCCTGGTCAGCGCCCGCGACGAGTACCGGGTGGGCGACATGGCGCCGCTGTACCTGGCGGCCGCCCGCGCCGCGACCGAGGCGGGTGTGCGGACGGCGCTCGGCACCCGGTACGCCGGCCGGCGTGACGGTTCCCACCTGCTGGTCGGTCCTGCCGGACCGGCCACGGTCCGGGCGCGGTTCGTCGTCGGCGCCGACGGCGCCCGCTCGCGGGTCGCCCGCGACCTCGGCCTGGACCGCAACCACCACCTGCTGGTCGGCGCCGAGGAGGTCTTCGAGATCCCCGGCTCCGCGGATCCGCCGGCGTTTCACTGCGTGCTCGACCCGTCCCTCGCCCCCGGTTACCTGGCCTGGGTGGTCAACGACGGGCGGCACGCCCACGTCGGCGTGGCCGGCTACGTCGACCGGTTCCCCCACGGTCTCCGGCAGGCACTGGACCGGTTCGCGGCGACCGCCCCCGGGCTGCCTGGCGTCGACCGTCCCGACCAGGTCGAGCGGCGCGGCGGGCCGATCCCCGTGGGCGGGGTGCTACGCCGGATCAGCTGCGCCGACGGGCTCCTCGTCGGGGACGCGGCGGGCGCCGTCTCCCCGCTCACCGCCGGCGGCCTCGACCCCTGCCTACGGCTGTCCGACCACGCCGCCGCCGTGCTCGACGAGGCGCTGCGCACCGGGCGCGCGGACGCGTTGGCCCGCTACGACGGCGGCGCTCTGCGCACCCGCTTCCGGGGCCGGCTGCTGCTGCGGCGGGGACTGGCACAGCTGCGCACGCCGGGCCTCGCGGGCGCGGCGTTCACCCTGCTGCGTACGCCGCTTGGCCGGGCGGCAGCCGGCCGGATCCTCTTCGGCGACGGATCCTTCCCCGCTCCCTGACCGCCCGGCGACCGTCAGCGGTCCGGCACCCGGCGGCCGCGGCTCAGCCCGCCGCCGCGGGGTACGCCGCCACCGCCCGCCCCATCCGGGCCACGGCCTCGGTGAGGATCCCCGGCGAGGTGGCGAAGTTCAGCCGTACGAAGCCGGCTCCGCCGGTGCCGAAGACGTGCCCGGAGCTGAGGGCGACCCGCGCGCGGTCCAGGAACATCCGGGCGGGTCCGGCCAGGTCGCTGGCCACCCCGGGCCCGGCGCCCGACCCCTCGGTGGGGACGCCCAGCGCGGTGCAGTCCAGCCACGCGAGGTAGGTGCCCTCGGGCCGGTGGTACCGGACCGTCGGCAGGTGCCGGGCCAGCAGCGCCTCCAGCAGCGCGCGGTTGGCGTCGAGACCGGCGAGGAGGAGGTCGAGCCACGGCCCGCCGTCCCGGAACGCGGCGGTGTGCGCGATGATCCCGAGGTGGCTCGGCCCGTGGCTGACCTCCTCCGGCATCCGGTGCAGGTCGGCGGCGGCTCGCGGCCCGGCGACCGCCAGCGCCGCCTTGAGGCCGGCCAGATTCCACGCCTTCGAGGCGGAGATCAGGGCGAAGGCGTCCTCCGCGCCGGCCACCGTGAGGTACGGGGTGAAGCGCGCCCCGGGCAGCGCGAGCGGGGCGTGGATCTCGTCGGAGATCACCCGCACCCCGTGCCGGCGCGCCAGCTCGGCGACCGTCTCGAGCTCGTCACGGCGGTGGACGACACCGGTCGGGTTGTGCGGGTTGCACAGCAGGAACGCCGGCCGCCGGCCGCACTCCCGGGCGCGGCGGAAGGCCTCGTCCAGGGCGGCCGGATCCATCCGCAGGTCGGGTCCGAGCGGGGCCTCGATCACCCGCCGGTCGGCGTGGCTGACGAAGGCGTAGAAGGGCGGGTAGACGGGGGAGCAGACGACCACCGCGTCGCCGGGACCGGTGACGAGCCGGAGCACCTCGACGATGCCCAGCATGACGTCCGGCACGATCGTCGTGCGGTCCACCCGGAAGTCGTTCCAGCCCCACCGCCGGGCGGCGAAGTCGCCGAGCGCCTCGGCGTACGCGGTGCCGTGCGGGTACCCGGTGTCGCCGCGGTCGACCGCCCGGTGCAGCGCGTCGGCCACGGCGGGAGCGAGCGGCACGTCCATCTCCGCGACCCAGAGGGGAAGCACGTCGGCCGCGTGCATCCGCCACTTGACGCTGGTGCGCTGGCGGAGTTCGGGCAGCGTCAGCCGGGTGAGCGGGTTCCGCGCGGCGAATCCGTCGGCGGAGGAGTCGGGGCCTGCCATGCCGCCCACCCTAGGCGTACGTCACCGGTGCGGGGTGGACGGCCCGGAGCCGAGACGGTCGGGGCGGCCCGCACCGTCTCGGCTCCGCCGGCGCCTCACGCGGCCTGCGTGACCCGCTGCGCGCGTGGTGCCGGCAGGCTCGGCAGTTCCTGGCCCCGGGCCGGACCCACGGCCGGGGTCGCCGTCGCGGCACCGCCCCGGGCGACGTGCAGCGCGTGCTGTGCGGTGTTCCAGGCGGCGCAGGGCCACGGCTGACCGGCGCAGAGCAGGTTGCGGCAGCCGCCCTCCCCGTCCGGCTCGTGTGCGTCGGCGACCTCCAGGGCCCGCTTCCACAGCAGCGGGTCGGTCACCTCGTCGGGCCGGTCGGCGTCGTGCTCGGGCCGCTCGGTGCAGGTACTGGTGTCGGACACGGTTGATTCCCCCCAATGGGCGCAGGTGCTGGGCCCACCTTCACCAGTCTCGTCGAGATTGAAACCTCTTCCACTCGGCGCGCCGGCCCGGCCTGACGTTCGCCGACAGCTGAGGGTTGCCGGTCGATTGAACGGGTGTTTAACTGATGGGGTGACGTCGAACGGCGTGCGGTCGGAGAGGCGGGATGGCGAGTTCGCCACCGCCTGCCGCATCCGTGACGCCGCGATCGGGCGGTTCGGCCGCGACGGCTTCGGCGTGGGGCTGCGGGCGGTCGCCGCTGACGCCGGGGTGACTGCCGGCCTGGTCATTCACCACTTCGGTTCCAAGGACGGGCTTCGCCGTGCCTGCGACGAGCACGTCCTTGAGGTCCTGCGCCGGGAGAAGACGAAGGCGCTCACCGGAGGCGCCGGGGGGATGCTGCTGGCGCGGATGGCCGGGATCGAGCTGTTCGCTCCGCTGGTGCGATACCTGCTGCGCAGCCTGCAAGCCGGCGGCGAACTGGCCCTCGAGCTGGTCGAGCAGATGACCGCGGACGCCGAGGGATACCTGGCCGCGGGGGAGGCCGCTGGGGTGATCCGGCCCAGCCGCGACCGCGCCGCCCGGACCCGTTACCTGGCCTACCAGGCTTCCGGGAGCCTCCTGCTGTGGTTCACCCTGCACGGCGCCGACGCGGACCCTGAGGAGTTCCCCGCCCTGTTCCGCCGGTACGCCGACGAGACCATGGCACCGGCGCTCGAACTGTTCGCTCAGGGGCTGCTCGTCGACCGGTCGATGCTCGACGACTACCTGATGTACGTCCCGGACCCGCCCGCGGCAGCCGACGCAGACAGCACTGCACGCTAGCCGCCACGCCCCGGCGTGGTCTCTTCCACCCGCGGTCCTTCCGCGGTCGACGACATCGGTTCCCAGGCTGCCCTGGGCTCTTCTCGAACGAGGTCCACGACGATGACTGCTGCGATCGACGTCCACCACATCGACAAGTCCTTCGGCCGGATCACGGCGCTCAATGGGCTCGACCTGCGGGTCGAGACCGGCACCGTGCACGGCTTTCTCGGCCCCAACGGCGCCGGCAAGTCCACCACCATCCGGATCCTGCTCGGGCTGCTGCGTGCCGACGCCGGCCGGGCACGGGTGCTGGGCGGTGACCCTTGGGCCGACGCGGTACGCCTGCACCGCCGGCTCGCATACGTGCCCGGCGACGTGGAGCTGTGGCCCAACCTCACCGGTGGTGAGGCGATCGACCTGTTCGCCCGCCTGCGCGGCGGCACCGATCCGGTCCGCCGCGACGAGCTCTGCCAGCGTTTCGACCTCGACCCGAGCAAGAAGGGTCGCACCTACTCCAAGGGCAACCGGCAGAAGGTGGCCCTCGTCGCCGCGCTGGCCAGCGACGTCGAACTGCTCCTGCTCGACGAGCCCACCGCCGGGCTGGACCCGCTGATGGAAGCGGTGTTTCAGGAGTGCATCCGCGAGGCGAAGGGCGACGGCCGGACGGTCCTGCTGTCCAGCCACATCCTCGCCCAGGTCGAGGTGCTCGCCGACCAGGTCTCGATCATCCGGCAGGGGCGCATCGTCGAGACCGGTTCGCTTGCGGACCTGCGGCACCTGACCCGTACCTCGGTCGAGGCGATTACCGGCCGCCCGGTCGAGGCGCTGGCCACGCTGCCCGGCGTGCACGGCCTGACCTACGACGACGGTCACCTCCGCTTCGAAGTTGATGGTGACCACCTCGCCGCGGTGGTCCGCCGGCTGGGCGACCTCGACGTGCGGGGACTGACCGTCCGACCGCCGACCCTGGAGCAACTGCTGCTGCGCCACTACGACGAGCAGCCCACCCGCGACACCACTGCCGGGGTGGCGTGATGGCCACGACGACCCTCGCCCGCCCGGTCCCGGCCCTCGACGGCGGGGGAGGCACGGTCACCGGGACCGGCACCCTGCTCCGGTTCATGCTGCGCCGAGACCGGATCCGCCTTCCGGCCTGGACGCTCGGCCTGACGCTGTTGATGACCTACTTCGCCACCGCGCTGGAGACCATCGTCAAGACCCCGGACGACCTGGCGGGGCTGACTGCGTTCTCTGGCAGCCCCGCTGGCGCGCTGTTCGGCGGACCGGGCTTCGGCTTCGACGACTTGACCATTGAACGCTTCCTCGCCGGCCAGTACGGGCTCTATGTGGGGCTCGGCGCCGGCCTGATGGGACTGCTCACGGTCGTGCGGCACACCCGCGTCGAGGAACGCTCCGGTCGCGCTGAGCTGATCCGAGCCAACGTGGTCGGCCGGCACGCCCAGCTCACCGCCGCGCTGGCGCTCACCGCCGGGATGGCCGTCCTGGTCGCGCTGCTGATCGCCGGGACGATGGCCGGTCGCGGGTACGACACGGGCGGGTCACTGCTGTTCGGGGCGTCCGTCGGCGCGGTGGCGATAGCGTTCGCGGGCGTCGCGGCGTTCACCGTCCAGTTGTCGGAGTACCCGCGCGCGGCGTCCGGCGCGGCCGGTGCCCTCCTCGGGGCCGCGTTCGTGCTGCGCGGACTGGGTGACATGGCGACGGTGCACGGCAGTGGTCCGGGATGGTTGTCCTGGCTGTCACCGATCGGCTGGTCCCAGCAGACCGCCCCGTACGTCCACGACCGCTGGTGGCCGCTAGCCCTGTCCCTGGCCTTCGCGGCGGTGAGCGCCTCGGCCGGCTACGCCTTCTCGGCACGCCGGGACTTCGGCGCGGGCCTGGTGCCGCCCCGCCCCGGACCGCCGCGGGCCGCCGCTTGGCTGGGCAGCCCGCTCGCGCTCGCGTTCCGACTGCACCGGGCCAGCCTGATCGGTTGGAGCGCCGCGCTGCTCGTCGCCGGCCTCGCGTACGGCTGGTTCACCCAGCCGCTGCTCGACGGTTTTGCCGACGCGCCCGAGGACATGGTCGCGGTCTTCGGCGGCGCGGAGCGCCTGCTGGAGGGCTTCCTCGGGATGATGGGCCTGACCATGGCGCTCACCGTCGGGGTCTACGCGGTGCTCGCCGTGCAGGCGCTGCGCGCCGAGGAGACCGAGGGCCGGGCCGAGTCGGTCCTCGCCACGGCGGTGAGTCGCCGTGCCTGGATCGGCGGCCATGTGGTGGTGGCGGCGGTGGGCGTACCGTGGTTGCTGCTGGTCGCCGGCATCGGCATGGGTGTCGGGGCGGCGGTGAGCACCGGCGACCCAGGGCTGATCGGGGACCTGGTGCTCGGCCACGTCGCGCACGGCCCGGCGGTCTGGCTCGTCCTCGCCGCAGCCGCCGTCCTCTACGCGGCAGCGCCGCGGGCGCTGCCGATGATCTGGGCGGTGCTCGGCTACGCGCTGGTCGTCGGATACTTCGCGCCGATCCTGGAGATCCCCGACGGCGCGGTGCGGCTGTCGCCGTTCGAGCACGTGGGGGAGTACCCGCTGGACGACATCAGCGTGACCGCGGTCGTGGCGCTGAGCGTGCTCGCCGTCGTGGTGGCGCAGGCAGCGGTAGCGGTGTTCCGCCGGCGGGATCTGATCGGGGGCGCTTGACGTAGCTCTCACGCCGGTGGGCCGGATCCGGCCCATCGGCGTGCCCTCCGTGCGGCTGGTTTCGGACGGCTCCGACCTGGACCTATCATCGGCGGGCCGTCGTCGCCGGGGTGGCAGGTCAGGCGTGTGAATCTCCCTGACGAACGCCGGGCGGGCTTGGTGCTCGCCCCGGGCGTGCCGTGGCCGGTCGGGCGCTTGCCGGGAATCGGTGCGGCCGTCGCGGTGCCGGCGGCCCTGGCGGTGCCGCTGGCCGGCACCCTCGCCGTTCCGTCTCGGGGTGACCCGGCTTTCCGGTCCTGCGTCGAACGGCGGCGACCTGGCTGGTCCTCTTCTTTACGAAGGACCGGCCCGCCAGCGTGCCGCGCAGTCCTCAATGGTGCGCGAAATGGCGAGAACCGTTCTGTGCTCGCCCGTCCCGGCGTAGGTGACTGTCGGACGTCCGTCTCATTCGGTGCGTCCGGCATATAGTCCGACGGCACCCCAATCCGCTACCGTGACCGAGGCCGTCCGGGCTGCTGAGGGTGTTGATCGACCGGCAATCGGCAGGCGGCAAGTTGCAGATGGACAAGGCGGTGCGCAAGGTGGCGACGGCGCAGTTCCCAAACCTAATACATTGATGTCGGCAAATCTTGACTTGATATTTCCAATGGCTCACCGTTGAGGATGTCCGGCGGCGATCGGGCCGCCCGGAAAGGCGTCGGATCCGGTCCTGCGGAGCCGGTGGACCAGGAGGCGGTCATGCGGTTGAACCCGTTCGCCGGTACGTATCTCACCGATCCGGCCCAGGTTTGGCGAGGGCTTCTCGAGGCCCCCGGAGGGGTGCGCCACGACGAGGAGCTGGGGCTGTGGTTGATCAGCCGGCACGCCGACGTGCGCCGGGCCCTGGGTGACACCGAGACCTTCGGCAACGCCCTCACGCTCGTGCCGGTCTACCAGGTCTGTCCGGAGGCGATGGACGTCGTCATGCAGATCGACGCGCCGCCCACCACCGCCGCCGCCGACCCGCCGGTGCATCCGCGGACGAGGCGGGCGCTGCGGGCGACCTTCGCCAACACCCCGGATCGCGTGGAGCAGCGCTACGGCGGCATCGTCCGGCGCCGGGTCGACGAACTGGTCGCCCGGCTCGTCGACCGCGACGGCGGGCAGGCCGACCTGGTTCCGGAGTTCACCACCGAACTGCCCCTGCTCGTCCTGCTCGACCTCCTCGGCGTGCCGGAGGGGGACATCGGTCGGGTGCGCGAATGGGCGGACGGGCAGATCGCGCTCATCTGGGGAAATCCCGATCCGCCCGAGCAGCTCCGGCTCGCGCGGGGGCTGTTGGAGTTCTGGCGCTACTGCCAGCGGCTGGTCGGCGACCGGCTCGACGGCGGCCGGTACGGCGACGACTACGTCGGCCGGCTGCTGGCGTACCGCGGCGGCGACGACGAGGTGCTCACCGTGGCCGAGGCGTCGAGCATCGTGTTCAACCTCCTGGTGGCCGGGCACGAGACCACGGCCGGGCTGCTCGCCCACGCGCTGGACCAGGCGCTGTCCAACCCGGACCGGTGGCGGGCGCTGGTCGAGGATCCCGGCCGGGTCCCCGGGTTCGTCACCGAGACGCTGCGGTTCGCGCCCGCCATCGACGGTTGGCTGCGGGTGACCAAGCGGCCGGTCGCCCTGGGCGGCGTGGTGATCCCGGCGGGAGCGCGTTGCCTGCTGCTGATCGGGGCGGCGAACCGGGATCCGGCGGTCTTCGCCCGGGCCGACCGGTTCGACCCGCACCGGTCGGACGCGGCCGACCATCTCTCCTTCGGGCACGGGCCGCACTTCTGCATCGGCGCCGCGCTCGCCCGGCTCGAGGCCGAGACCGCACTCGTCCGGCTCGCCGCGGCCGTACCCGGCCTGCGGCTGGCGGCCGGGCACAGCCGTTCGTACCGGCCCAACGTCGCGTTTCGTGCGCACCGTGGGCTGCCGGTGGTCGTCGACACGGTGGCGCCGTCGGAGGGCTCGGGGACACCGGCCGTCGAGCGACCCGCCGCGTGAGCCGGATCGGGGTGCTGACCTGCGCCGCGGTGCGCCAGGCGGCCGCTGTCGGGTGCCCCGGCCCGGGCGGTGGGCGGGCGAACGCGACCGGGTCGGCCGGGTCATCGGACGGGCATCGACAGTAATCGTTCAAGGGTGACTCAACGGAGTCATCTCTTCACACCCGGCGCTCCATGGGTTAAGAATTGTCCCCTGCGAATGCCCGGTCATCGCCCAACCTCGGTCTGACGCCGATGCCCAGCCTGGCGTCATGAAGGTGAACACATGAATGCCACGCCTCCGACGAGCGCCGCTGGATCCGACGCCAGCCATCGGTTCCGCTCCGAACTGCGCGACTGGCGGACCCGGCGGGGGCTGACCCAGCGGGCGCTCGCGGAGCGGGTGCGCTTCAGCCGTGAGACGGTCGCCGCGGTCGAGGCCGGCCGGCGGTACGGCAGCCACGAGTTCGCCGTGCGCTGCGACGAGGTGCTCGGCACCGGCGGCCGGCTGGCGGCGCTGTGGCCGCAGGTCGCGGCCGAGCAGTTGGCCGCGGACGGCCGGCGCGGTCCGCGGTCCGGGGAGGTCGCGCGCCTCGATCCCGCTGACGGTGCGCGCCGGCGGGACGCGCGCGACCCCGAGGCGGTCGTGGCGGCGATCGACGAGTTGCGGGAGCTGATCGGTCAGGTGCTCGCTCAGCCGGAGGTGGGCGGGGCGCCGCGCCGGTCCGCGGAACGGCCCTGACCTCGCCGGCTCGCGGCCGAACTGGGCCGGGTCACTCTCCGGTCTGCTGACTCTGGGTACAGATGATGGTACGGGCTGTTTGTACCACCGTCAGGTCTGGCCTGCGGGCGCGGGTTCCGGCGCAATGAAACGTGCAATCCGCAATTGCGCATTGACCTTCGTTGATGAAATGCGGGAGTCGTCTTGGCGTCGAGCACGAGGTCCCACGCGGCCCGACCCTACCCGACCCGCCGCCGCGGCTGGAAGATCGCCGCCCGGATGCGCCTCATGGTCGCCGCGCCGCTGGTCGCCGTGATGGGCTTCGCCGGCCTGGCATTGACCGAGAGCGCCCGCCAGACCGCCCGCGCGAGCGACCTCGAGGTCCTGGCCCAGCTCGGCGCCGCCGCCGGCGACCTCGCCCACCGGCTGCAGCACGAACGGATCGTCGCCGCCGACCTGCTGACCCGGGGTACGCCGGAGCAGCAGGACGCCTTCGTCGCCGCCGCCACCGCCACCGACAGCGCCGCCGCCGACTACCGGCGGCAGCGGGCCCGGGTGCCCGCCGGCTCCGCCGCCAGCCGCGACGTGCTGCCGCGGGTCGACGCGGCGCTGGCCGGCCTGCCGCCGCTGCGCGCGCAGGTGCGTACGGCGGAGCACGCCGCCGTCTCCGCGATGACCTTCAGCTACCGGATCGTCATCGCCGACCTCTTCAGCCTGCGGGAGAGCGTCACACTCGGTGTGGTCAACGCGCAGATCGCGGACGGCATCCGGGCCTCCACGGCGCTGTCGAAGGCGGCCGAGGCGGTCGGCCAGCAGCAGGTCGCCGTCCTGCGGGCGGTCGCGGCCAACCAGCTGACCCCCGCCACCCAGCAGGACGTCACCGCCGCCCGCACCGGGTTCACCGAGGCCAGCCTCTCGTTCCTCGCGCTTGCCCGGTCCGAGTGGCGGGACTGGTGGGCGCAGGCCGGCAGCGGCGCCGACGCCCTGCTGCTGCAACGCATGCAGGACGAGGTGTCCAGGACCCGCTCGGGCGACCGGCTCCGGCTGAACCTGGGCACCTGGATCACCGCGACCCAGCAGTGGTCGGCCCGCCTCGCCGAGCTGCGCCAACGGGTCGACGCGGCGGTCCTCGCCGACATCCGGGCCGCGCACGCGGAGCAGCAGCGGCGCACCGTCGTGGAGGCCGCCGCCGCGCTGGTGGCGCTGCTGCTCACCGCACTGGTCACCTGGGCCGTGGCCCGGCAGATCACCCGGCGGCTGCACCGCCTGCGGGACGCGGCGAACCGGGTCGCGTTCGAGCGGCTGCCACAGGTGGTGGCCCGGCTCCAGCAACCCGACAGCGCCAAGGTCGACCCGGACGACCTGGCCCGCCGGCAGACCGCCGACGCGCTGGAACCGTCCAGCGACGACGAGATTGGCGAGGTGGGGCAGGCGTTCAGCGCGGTGCACCGGGCGGCCGTGCGGACCGCCGCCGAGCAGGCGGTCATGCGGGCCAACACAGCCGACATCTTCATCCACCTCAGCCGCCGCGAGCAGCGGCTGGTCGACGCGGTGCTGGCCCAGGTGGACCGGGTCGAGCGGGACGAGACCGACCCCGAGCGCCTGCACCAGCTCTACACACTGGACAACCTGGCCACCCGGATGGGACGGATCAACGCCAGCCTGCTGGTGCTCGGCGGGGTCGGCGTCGGGCGGGTGCGCCAGCAGAACGTGCCACTGCAACAGGTGCTCCAGGCCGCGCAGAGCCAGATCGAGCACTACGCCCGGATCCGGCTCGGCACGATCGACGGCGACGTGGCGGTCGCGGCCGACGCGGTCGACGAGGTCGTGCACCTGTTGGCCGAGCTGATGGACAACGCCACCGGGTACTCACCGCCGGACACCGAGACGTGGGTGAGCGGCCGCAGCCTGGGCGACCGGGTCATCATCCAGATCAGCGACGAGGGCGTGGGGCTGACCCCGCAACGGCGGCAGCAGCTCAACGACCTGCTCGCCCGCCCGCCCGCCATCGACGTCGCCGCCGTACGGGCGATGGGCCTGGTCGTCGTGGGGCACCTCGCGGTACGGCTCGGCGTGGCCGTCCAGCTCCGCCCCGGTCCCCGCCGCGGCACCATCGCCGAGGCGGCGCTGCCCGCGGCCATGATCCGGCCGCTGCCCCCCGAGGAGTTCCTGCTCACGCCCACCCGGCCGTCCCGGCGCGCGGCGCGGACCACCGTGGCACCCCCGGTGCAGCGGACCGCTCCGCAGGCCGGGAGGCCGGCGAGCGAGCGGGTGCTGCCCGCCGCGCCGGTCTTCCGGCCCGCCCCCGGCCCGGACCGGCGGGGTGCGGCGCCGACCGAGGAACTCGTCATCTTCCACGAGGTGAACCACTGGTTCCAGGCCGACCACCCCGACCACGGGAACGGGACGGGGTGGGCGAGCCCCGCCGACGACGCGTGGCGCACGGCCGCCCGGGCCCACTCGCCCGAGGTCGCCGGCACGACGGTCTCCGGCCTGCCCCGGCGGCAGCCACAGCGGCACCTGGTGCCGGGCGGTGTCACGACGCCGCAGCAACGCTCCGAGTACCGCGACCCGGCCCAGGTGGCCACCGCGATGGCCGCGTACGCGCGAGGCGTCGCCGCCCGCCGGCCCAACCTGGTCAAGAACTGAACCGACAGGGAGTGCACGTGACCGACCAACAGGATCTCGGCTGGCTGCTGGACGCCTTCGCCCAGCGGGCCCCCGAGGTCAGCCACGCCATCGCCATCTCCAGCGACGGGCTGATGGTGGCCGCCACCCGGGGCCTTCCGCCGGACCGGGCGGACCAGCTGGCGGCCACCGGCAGCGGGCTGGTCAGCCTGCTCCGCGGCGCGGCGGCCTTCTTCGAGGCCGGCGCGGTGATCTCCAACGTCACCCAGCTGGAGGGCGGCTTCATGTTCTCGATGGCCTTCAACGACGGCGCCTCCCTGCTCGTACTCGCCGACCCCCAGTGCGACGTCGGCAAGGTCTCCTACGAGATGACCGAGCTGGCGAACCGTATCGGCGACGCACTGACCCCGGCGGCACTCAGTCGCAGCCGCTGACACCCCGGCGCCCCCACGCCGGAATCCACCCCTTCCGTAGGAGAGAAGATGTCACTCACCACCCCCCGGCGCCGCCGTGCCCGCACCGCGGCGATGCTCGCCCTCGTCCTGCTCGGCGCGTCCGCCTGCGCCGACGACGAGAGCGGCGCCTCGTCCGGCGGATCGATCAAGATCGGTCTGCTGGCCTCGCTGTCCGGCACGTACCAGGCGGTCGGCAAGGACATCCGCGACGGCTTCGAGCTGTACCTGTCCACCCACGACGGCAAGCTGGGCGGCCGCGAGGTGGAACTGGTCGTCGCCGACGAGGGCAACGGCGCGGCCACGGCGGTGCCCGCCGCCACGAAGCTGCTCAAACAGGACCGGGTGGCGGCGCTCACCGGCATCGTCGGCGGCGGGTCGGTGGCCGCGGTCTACCCGCTGCTCAACGAGGCCAAGGTGCCCTTCGTCGGCTCCAACGGACGGCCGGAGCTGAAGGACGTGGCCCGCGTCTGGCACACCTCCTACCTCTCCGACGAGCCGGGGGAGGCGATCGCGCAGCACGTCCTGGACAACGTCAAGGGCAGCGTCTACGCCATCGGGCCGGACTACCAGGGCGGCTGGGACGAACTGCGCGGCTTCACCGACACGTTCACCAAGCTCGGAGGCGAACTGGCCAACCCGGACGGCAAGACCACCTTCACCCCGTTCCCGAACACCACCAACTTCACCCCGTACTTCGCGCGGATCAAGGCCTCGGGCGCGTCCGCCGTGTACACCTTCTACGCTGGCAGCGCGGCCGTGGACTTCGTCAAGCAGTACGCCCAGTCCGAGATCAAGGACCTGCCGCTCTACGCCGCGGGCTTCCTGACCGAGGGCGGCGTGCTCGACGCGCAGGGCGACGCCGCCCGGGACATCTACTCGGTGCTGAACTACTCGCCGGACCTGGACAACGCGGAGAACCGCGCGTTCGTGGCGGCCTGGAAGGCCAAGAACGACAACTCTCCGACGACGTACGCGATGGCCTCCTACGACGCGGCGGCCGTGCTGGACCGGGCGATCGCGGCGGCCGGGGACGACCCGACGCCGGAGCGGATCAACGCGGCCATCGGCGAGCTCGGCCAGATCGCCAGCCCGCGCGGCAGCTGGCAGTTCTCGCCGACCACCCACGCGCCCGTGCAGAAGTGGTACCTGCGCCAGGTGCGCCAGGACGGCCGGGCGCTGTCCAACACCGTCGTGAGTGACCTCGCCACCATCGGCGGGTGACCGCGGTGGCCACCGACCTCGGCATCGACCCGTACGTCGTACCGGCCCTGGACGGGGTGGCCTACGGGCTGCTGGTGTTCGTCGCGGCGGCGGGCCTGGTGCTCTGCTTCGGCGTCGCCGGCATCCTGAACCTGGCGCACGGCACCCTCTACGCGATCGGCGGCTACACCGCGGCGACGCTGCTGGACGGCGGCTGGTCGAGCCTGCTGCTGGCGCTGGCCGTCGGGATGGCCGCGGCCACCCTGGCCGGCGCGCTGGTCGCGGCGCTGCTGACCCGGGTCGCCGCGCGTAGCCACCTCAGCCAGGCGTTGCTGACCTTCGGGGTGGCGCTGGCCGGCGGGAGCCTGCTCGTCGGGGCGTTCGGGCCGGACGATCCGCCGGTGCGCGTCCCCGCCGCGCTGGACGGGTCGGTGGTGGTCGCCGGTCACCGCTACGCGGCCTACCGGCTGGTCTTCATCGTCGTCGCCGCGCTGCTCGCCGGCCTGCTGCACCTCGCGGTACGCCGGACCCGGGCCGGGATGCTGGTACGCGCCGCCGTCGACGACGCGGAGATGGTGGCCGTCCTCGGCGTGAGCCCGGCCTGGATCCGGGTGGGCGTGCTCGCCGTCGCCGGGGCGCTGGCCGGCGCCGCCGGGGTGCTCGGCGCGCCGATCATCGGCCCCGGCCCGGACACCGCCGACGCGGTGCTGCTGCTGTCCCTGGTCGTGGTCGTCCTCGGCGGCCTCGGGTCGATGACCGGCACGCTGGTCGCCGCGCTGGCCGTCGGCCAGATCCAGACCCTCGGTGTCGCGCTCGCCCCGTCCGCCGCGCCGTTCCTGCTCTTCGCCGCCATGGCGGCGGTGCTCGCGGTGCGCGCCCGGAGCCTGGCCACGGCCCGGAGGGCGACGTGAGGGAGGAGGCCGTCCGCGCGCTGCGACGCGCTGTCGCAGTGGCCGTCCTCGGCGGGCTGGTGCTCGCGCCGTGGGCCGTCGACGACTACACCGCGGCGCTGCTCGCCCGCACCCTCGCGCTCGGCCTGGTCGGGGTGAGCGTCGCGCTGCTCACCGGGGTCGCCGGGCTGCCCACCCTGGGCCAGACCGCGCCCTACGCGGCGGGCGCCTACAGCAGCGCGGTCGTCGGCAGCCAGGTCTCCGACGTCGGCGTGGTGCAGCTGGCCGTCGCCGCGGCGGCCGGCGCGGCCCTGGCGGCGGTGACCGTCCCGCTGGTGGTGTACGCGCGGGGAGTGATCGTACTGATGATCACCCTGGCGGTCGGCGAACTCGTGGTGACCGTTGTCGGGCGGTGGCGGTCGGTCACCGGCGGCACGGACGGGCTCGCCGGCATCCCGCCGGTACGTCCGCTGTGGGGGATGCCGGTGCTGGCCACCGACCGGGCCCGCTACCTGTACGCCCTGGTGGTGGTCGCGGCGCTGGTCGGCGCGGTGCTGCTGGTGCTGCGTACCCGGGCCGGGCTGCTGCTGCGGGCCGGCCGCGACGACGAGGCCCGGCTGCGGGCCAGCGGTCACCGGGTGTCCGCCCACGTCGCCGCCGCCCACGTCGGCGCGGGTGCGGTCGCCGGCGGCGCGGGCTCCCTGCTCGTGGTGGCCCAGCAGTACGTCTCACCGGCCGACTTCGCCTTCGACACCTCGGCCCTGCTGCTGCTCGGCGTCGTCATCGGCGGCACCGTCTCGGTGGGCGGGGCGCTGGTCGGCGCGGTGCTCGTCATCGCCGCCCGGGACTGGTTGTTCGGCGCGCTGCCCGGGCAGGCGCCCCTGGTGCTGGGGCTGGCGTTCGTGGTCACCGTCTACCTGCTGCCCGGCACCGCGCACCGGCGGCCCGCCGTGCGGGGACGGCTGACCCCGGACCTGGTGGCCCGTCCGCTCGGCCGGGACCGGCCCACGCCGACGGGAGTCGGCGCATGACCCCGCTGCTGGCCGCCCACGACATCACCGTGCGCTACGGGTCGCTGGCCGCGTTGGACGGGGTCGGCCTGCGGATCGACCACGGCCAGCGGCACGCCCTGATCGGGCCCAACGGGGCCGGCAAGACCACCCTGCTCGACGTGCTCGGCGGGTCCACCCCGGCGGGCGGGGGACGGGTGCTCCTGGCCGGCCGGGACGTCACCCGGCTCGGCCCGGCGGCCCGGTCCCGGCGGGGGATCGGCCGGATCCACCAGCGTCCCGCCGTCTGGTCGACGCTGACCGCGACCGAGAACGTCGTGGTCGCCGCGCTGCCCCACGCCATGCGGCCCCACCCGTGGCGACCGGGCGGTCGGCGGCGCGCCGCCGAGCGCACCGCGGCGACGCTGCTGGAGCGGGTCGGCCTGCCGGAACTGGGTGATGTCCCGGCCGGGCAACTCGCGCACGGGCAGCGCCGCCAGTTGGAGATCGCCGTGGCGCTGGCCGGCCGGCCCCGGCTGCTGCTGCTCGACGAACCGGCCGCCGGGCTGTCCGCCGTCGAGGTCGAGCGCCTGGTGGAGTTCCTGCGGGTCCTGCCGCGCGCCGTCGCCGTGCTGCTGGTCGAGCACCGACTGGACCTGGTGTACGCGCTCAGCGACACGGTGACCGTGCTGCGCGACGGCCGGGCGCTGGCCACCGGGACCCCGGCTGAGATCCGTGCCTCCCACGAGGTCCGGCAGGCGTACGCCGAGGGGGTGGCGTGATGCTGCGCGTGGAGCGGCTCTGCGCCGGCTACGGAGGCGGCACGGTGCTGCACGAGGTGAGCCTCGAGGTGGTGCCCGGCACGGTCCAGGCGGTGGTGGGGCGCAACGGCGCCGGCAAGAGCACCCTCGTGCACACGGTCGCCGGGCTGCTGCGGCCGTACGCCGGGCGGATCGAGGTGTGCGGCACGCCGGTCGCCGGCCGGCAACCGCACCGGATCGCCCGGTCCGGGGTCGGCCTCGTGCCGCAGGGCCGGCGGGTCTTCTCCCGGCTCACGGTGGCCGAGCACCTCGTCCTGGCCGCCGCCCCGTGGCGGGCGGCGACGCCCGGCGGCGAGGGATGGACGGTGGCGCGCATTCTGGAGCTGCTGCCCCGGCTGGCCGCCCGGCTACGCCACCGGGGCGACCAGTTGTCCGGGGGCGAGCAGCAGATGCTGGCGATCGCCCGGGCCCTGCTCGGCCAGCCCCGGGTGCTCCTGCTCGACGAACCGTGCGAGGGGCTCGCCCCCGAACTGGCCGCCCGGGTGCGCGACCTCGTCCGCGCGCTGGCCGCCACCGGGCTGACCGTGCTGCTGGTCGAGCAGCAGCTCCGACACGCCATCGAGATCGCGGACCGGATCGCGGTGCTCGAGTACGGCCGGGTGGTCTACGACCGGCCGGCGGGCGAGGCCCGGAGCGATCCGGGCGCACTGGCGGCGATGCTCAGCGTCGCCGTGGCCGGGGAGCCGCCGGCTGCCCGGCCGGTGCCCGGGCTCTGGACCGACCCCGGGCACCTGAACCAACGGTCCTTTACAGAGGTGAGCAGGGATGCCGACCGAAATCAGTGACACCGAGTACACCTTCGACAACGGCGCACCCGAGGCGGTCCCGCAGCTGCGGGCGCTGGAGTCGTTCCTGGACCCGACCACCACCGACCGGCTCGCCCCGCCGGTCCTCACCCCCGGCAGCGTGTGCTGGGAGGTGGGCGCCGGCGGCGGCTCGGTGGCCCGCGCCATGGCCCGGGCGGTCGGTCCGGCGGGTCGGGTGCTGGCCACCGACATCGACACCGCGCGGCTCGCACCGGCGGCCAACCTGGAGGTACGCCGGCACGACGTACGCAGCGAGCCACCGCCGCGCACCGACTTCGACCTGATCCACGCCCGGCTGGTCCTGCTCCACCTACCGGAACGGCGGCGCGTGCTGGGCTCGCTGGCCGGCGCGCTGGCCCCCGGCGGTTGGTTGGTGGTCGAGGAGTTCGACTGCACGGCGCCGCTGCGCGTCCTGACCGCGCCCAGCGACGACGCGGCCAAGCTGTTCGGCCAGGTGACCGACGCGATGCTCGGCGTTCTGCACCACCACGGCGCGGACCTGGCGTGGGCACAGGACGTGCACGCCGAACTGGTGGCGGCGGGCCTGGTCGAGGTCGACACCGTCACCCGGTCCGAGAGCTGGCCCGGGGGCTCGGTCGGCGCGTCGCTGTACGAGACGAACTCCCGCCAGCTGGAGCCGGAGCTGATCGACGCGGGGCTGTCGCCGGGCCAGCTGAGCGCGTTCCGCCAGCTCCTGCGGGATCCGGGGTTCGCCGTGATGTCGTACCAGTTCGTGTCGACCCGGGGCCGGCGGCCGGCCGGACGGTGAGCCGAGCGGAGCGGGCGGGGGCGGCTACGGACCCGCGGCGGCCGGACGAGCGTGCCCGGCGGCGGCCGGTCGGCCGCGGCGGCCGACCGACACCAGCAGCCCGAACGCGGTCAGGGCGGCACCGGCGACGGCGGCGTACCCCGGAAGGTCGGCGGGGATGCCGAGGTGGACAGTGATGCCGAGGATGCGGGACAGGCCCCACGGCAGCAGTGCCATCTGGTCGTTCCACACCGTCAGCGCCCGCTCCGCGCCGACCGCCGCGACCAGACCGGACAGCACGCCGAGCGCAACGCCCGCCGCGCACAGGGTCAGCCCGACCGCCCGGCGGCGAAGCAGGCCGTACCGGTCGCGCAGGACCACGGCGGTCGCCACGAACAACCAGCAGAACGCCGCGAACGCCACGGTGACGTAGACCGCGCGCGACGCCGGGGCGGTCCAGAAGGTGAACCAGTACCGCCCCGGCCCGCGCCCGGCGAGCGCCGCCAGCAGCAGCACGGTGCGCAGCAGCGCGACGCCGCCGACCACGGCCCACAGGTGGAACGGGTCCCGCCGGCCCACGGCGAGGCGTACGACCAGGGCGAACAGCGCCCAGGCACCGAGCGTGACCATCAGGTGCGCGGGTGCGGCGAACCAGGTGAACACGAGCCGGCTCGCCACCAGCAGCAGCGCCGGAACCAGCCACACCAGCAGCCGGTCGACGCGGGACGTGGGCGCCGGCAGGGCCGCGACCCGCCACGGCAGTACCGCGCCGACCAGCAGTCCCCGAGCGGCGGCGGTGCCGCGCCCACGCCCGCGCACGCCGAGCAGTACCACCAGCAGGACCAGCGCGAGCAGCGCCCGGGCGGCCCAGGCCATGGCCGGGTCCCGGTGCGCGCGCTGGGCCCCGAGGTCCGCGGCGGTGAAGTTGTACGCCGGCAGGTCCAGGTCCGCGCCGTAGCGCTGCCGGTGCGCGTCGCGTGCCCCGCGGTACGCGGTCTCGGCCTGCCGCCAGCTGTCGTACGCGGCGCGGGAGCCGGTGTCCAGCCACTGCGCGTGTCGCAGGACCATGGCGCGGTAGGCGCCCAGCGTCTCGAACAGGTTCACCTGGTAGTCGAGGGTGCGGACGAGGCGTTCGCGCAGCCCGGCGTCCCGCCAGGTCGCCGGGTCGGTGCCGGCGACCAGGTCGCGCATGCGCCGGGCCAGCGCGACGGCCTGCGCGCCCTCCTCGATCGCCGCGTCGACGCGGCCCTCGCTGACCGCGTAGATGCTGCCGAGCGCCGCCGAGTCCCCGGTCAGGATGTCCCACTCGAAGATCCACATCATCGGCGGCGGCTCGAGCCCGAGCGCCCGCACCGACCGGTCGGCGTACGGGCCGATGTAGAGGCCCCTGGTGACCGCCGGCCGGGACAGCGCCATCGCCTGCCCGATCGCGGCGACCGTGGCCGGGTCGGCGGAGAACGTGCGGTAGGCCCAGTCCGCCGTGATCCTCGCCGGGTCGGCCTCCGGATCCCACGCCAGCCGCCCGACCGCGTACGTGTTGAGGCCGTACAGCTGCCAGAATCCGGTGCGCAGGTAGAGCGACATCGGCCCGGCGAGCAGCGGCCCGCCGTCCTGGGTCCAGTTCCAGACGCCCTCGATCCGCGGGTTGGCGGCGAGGAACTCGCGCAGCGCCCGCCGGTGCAGCGCGCCGAGGTCGTTGGGCAGCGCGCCGAACGCCTCGAACTCGCGCCGCGCCTGGAACTCCACGATGCGCCGGTGCCCGCCGGCCAGCAGTGTGGTGTTCAGCGGCAGGTGGCTGTAGAAGTCGCCCAGCGTGTACTTGGTGGACACGATCAGGTGCGGGTCGTCGAAGCCGCCGAGGACCTGCGCGTACGACTCGGGGTTGGTGTGCAGGTCGCCCACCGCGCCGACACCGACGGTCCAGGTGCGGAAGATGACCTCCTTGCCGGCGGCGCCGGCGGTGTCCAGCAACGCCCGCAGCATGGCGCGCACGGACTCCTCGGTGGTGACCGCGAGCTTCGACGAGTAGTCCCAGCCGTCCTGGGCGTACACCTCGCCGCCCTCGCCGACGCGGACCATCAGGCCGTCGACGAAGGGCAGGCTCTCGAACAGCTCCGCCAGTCCGGCCTGGTAGACCGCCCAGAGCCGCGGGTCGGCCACGTCGAGCCCGCCGACGGTCCGGGCCAGGTACGCCTCCAGCGGCGGTGACACCGCGAGCATGTCGGTGAGCAGGAAGACCCGGACGCCCATCTCCTCGGCGTACCGGAAGACCGGGCCGAACGCCGCCACCATGGCCCGCGCCCGGTCGACGTGCGGATCGCCGGGCGGGTACACCGCGCGCCCGTCGCCGACCTTCGCGAAGGTGACGTACTCGAGGAAGCCGGGCACGACCACGCCGTTGTACCCCTGCGCCACCGAGTGGTCGACGAGCTGCCGGAACTGCGCGCCGATGCGGGCCACCGCCGTGGCGTCCACCCAGGGCGCCGCCGGCAGCAGCGCCGAGCCGACCACGTCGGTGTTCAGGCCGTAGTCGTCACCCGCCGCGAAGGCGGCCGGGTCGGCCTCGCGGCCCACCGAGCCCGCGTCGGTCAGCCGCAGGCCGAGGCGGGCCGGACCAGCCGGCCCGCCTCGGCGGCGGGCAGCGCCTCGGCGCCGGAGCGGATCCGGTCGGCGAGCCGGTACAGCCCGGACGCGGCGCCCGCGACGTCGCCGCCCTCGACGGTCAGCCCGGTCCCGCGGACGCTGAGCCGGTACGACTCCGGCGCACCGGGGCTCACGCTCGCCCGCAGCGTGGTCACCCCGGAGAGGTCCGGGGCGGTGGCCGCGCCACCCGTGCCCCGGGCACCGGCCGCCGTGGTGGCCGGCCCGGTCCGTCCGGCCGTGACGGGTGGGCGGGGCAGGCCGCGGGCGGCGAGCGCGTCGGCGACGGCGGACGCGGCCTTGACCAGGCGCGGCTCGTCCGGCACCACGATGGACGCCAACGGCGGCGCCGGCGCCGCCGCCCGCTGCGGCGCCGCCGCGACGTCCTCGTCGGCGACGGCGGCGGGGGCGTGACTCAGCGCGAGCGTGTCGCCCACCGTCCAGGCCACACCCGCACCGAGCAGCATCAGGACGAGCGCGACCGCGAGCAGGGGGTACGGCCTGCGGACGGCAGGAACGCGAGCCACCCTCGGATCGTAGTGGTGCCACGGCCAGGGACCGGATCAGCGATTCGGGCGGTGTGCGCGTCGCTCGGCGCGCGTCCAGCGGCAGACACCCCTCGGGCCGGTACGTCGGTAGTCCCGGAGCGCGGCCCAGCGGTTACGGTGGCAGGCGTGGTGGAGGCGGTGGCGTGGTCGAGCTGACCTGGTGTGGGCACAGCACCCTCTGGATCGAGGACTCGGGCACCCGGCTGCTGACCGACCCGCTGCTGCGCGACCGGCTGGCCCACCTGCGCCGCCGTCGCGGTCCGACCCCACGGCTGCCGGGCGACCCGGACGCCGTACTCGTGTCGCACCTGCACGCCGACCACCTCGACTTTCCGTCGCTGCGCCGGCTGCCCGGGCACACCGCGCTGGTCGTGCCGGCAGGCGCCGCGGGCCTGATCCACCGGGCCCTCGGGGCGGCGGCCGCCCGCTGCTGCCGGGAGGTCGTGCCCGGCGACCGGCTGACCGTCGGCGGGTTGACCGTCACCGCCGTCCCCGCGGCGCACCCCGCCGGCCGCACCCCGTGGTCCCGGCACCGGGCGCCCGCGCTGGGTTACCTGATCGAGGGCCGCGCGCGCACCTGGTTCGCCGGGGACACCGGCCTGTTCGACGGGATGTCCGCGCTGGGGCCGCTCGACCTCGCGCTGATCCCGGTCGGCGGCTGGGGACCGACGCTCGGCCCGGGCCACCTCGACCCGGCCGGGGCCGCCGAGGCGGTCCGGCGTGCCGCCGCGGCGTGGGCGGTACCCATCCACTTCGGCACCTTCTGGCCGGTCGGCTGCGACCGGCTCCGCCCGGACCGGTTCTTCGGCCCGGGCGAGGAGTTCGCCCGCCGGGCCGAGACGGTCGCGCCGGACACCCGGGTGCGGGTGCTGCGGCCGGGGGAGTCGTTCACGGTGCGCCGGTCGTGACGGCGACCCTCGCCGCGCTCGGCTCTCTGGTCCTGGTGGTGCTGCTCGGGTCCGTGGTGCCGGTGCTGCCGACCGGCGCGGCGGTCAGCGGGGCCGCCGCGCTGGCCGCCCACCAGCACCCGCTGGCCGTCGTCCTGGTCGTGCTCGCCGGCGCCTCCGGCGCGTACGCGGGGGACCTCGCGACCTACCGCCTGCTCGGCTGGGGCGGTGAGCGGATCGCGGGCCGGCTGCACGGGCTGCACGCACGACCGCGGGTCGGCCGGCTGTCGGCCCGGATGCGCGAGGGGCGGGTCTCGACGCTCCTGGTGTCCCGGCTCATCCCGGGCGGCCGGGTCCCGGTGCTGCTCGCGGCGGCCGTGTCCGGGCTGGCCTGGCGGCGGTTCGCCGTCGCCAACCTGCCGGCCGCCCTGATGTGGTCGACGCTCTACGCCGCGATCGGCGTCCTCGGGCGGGCGGTCTTCCCGGAGCCGTGGCAGAGCGTCGTCGCCGCGATCGCGCTCGTCCTGCTGGTCACCCAGGGGCTGAGCTGGCTGGGCCGGCGGCGGGCCGCGGCGGGGGAGCCGTCGGGTACGCCGTAGCCGGCAGGTCAGTCGTCCGGCCGGCGCAGGCCCAGCTGGCGCATCCAGCCGAGCAACTGGCGGTGTACGGCGTCCGGCCCGAACAGCTCGCCCGCCTGCGGCCAGTCCGCGGGGTGGATGAGCAGCGCCTCGGTCTGCCAACCCCCGAGCCCACCGTGGCAGCCGACCAGTTCCTCGAAGGCCGCGACCTCCTCCAGTCCCGGCTCCACCACGCTGATCACCACGAGGTCGCCCACATGGTCCATCGCCTGGTGGCGCAGCAGGTCCCGGCGGGCCCACCGCCCGTACGGCGTCAGTGGATCTTCGCCGTCGACCTGCCCGTCACGCAGGCGGTGGCAGCCCCGCGCCCCGATCGCCAGCGGCCCGACCGCCGAGTCCACCACGACCAACCCGACACCGGGGTGCGCGGCCAGGCCGTCGATCAGCCCCGGTGCGACGGCGTCGATCCGCTCCCGGGGCAGCCGCCCCGGGTGCCGGGGCAGGTAGATCATCGCCAGGTTGCCGGACGCCACCACCACGGTCTCCGGATCGGCCCGGGTGGCCGCCTCCTCGCGGTCGGCCGGACCGAGGGTGACCTCACCGCCGTCGGTGTGCGAGCGGACCGCCACGCGGGTCGCCGTACCGGCCGCCCCACCGTGGCCGGCGACCTCGGTGAGCAGCGTGTTCACCCGCCCCCACTCCTCGACCGGCCCGGCGGCCTCGGCGGTCGTCGGCGGCCGCGCCGGGGTCGTCGGCCCGGGCCGCCCGTCCGGGCCGGGCGGACGCACCGCCGCCGCGGCGACGAGCCGGTCGACCACCTCCGCCAGCGACTCGCCGTACCGCTGGCGGAACGTGGCGCCCTGGCTCTGACCGTGGTCGCTCACCACCACGATGTGGTAGCGCCGTGCCGCCTCGGTGGCCAGGCGCTGCAGGATGCCGAGTGTCTGGTCGAGCGCCTCCAGGACCGCGAGCGCCTGCGGGCGGGCCGGCCCGGCGTGGTGCGCCACCTCGTCGTAGTCGAGGAAGTCGCAGAAGATGACGGGGGCGCCGCCGGCCATCTGCTCGGCGATGAGCGACACGTTCAGGTCGCTGAGCAGGCTGGCCATCGGACGCAACGCGAGGTAGGAGCCGCTGCGGCCGCCCCGGGGCTGGACGTCACGCAACCGCTGCCGGCGTGCCTCGTACAGCTCGCGGACCACCTGACCGGCCCCGCGCACGACGGCGCGGGCGAAGCCGTACGGGCTGGCCATGAAGACCGCGTAGCCCCGGGTGGAGCGTCCGGGCAGCCCGGCCCGGCTCACCGTCAGCAGGCTGGTCGGCGCGTCGCCGGAGAAGGCGGTGCTGATGCTGACCCCGCCGTCGCGGAGCAGACCCTGCCCGGCGGACAGCCGCCGCTCGACCTCCGCCGCGTCACGGGGCCGGCTGGTCACCATCAGCCGACCGGTGGCGGGGTTCCCGTCGTCGCTCGGCGCCGCCTTCTCGTACCACCGGTAGGCCGGCACGCGGCGGACGTCGCCGTACAGCATCCCGGCCTGCGCGGCGGGGGTGGTGGCCGGCAGGCCGGTATGCCAGTTGGTCATCCGGTGGCTGCGCTCGCGCAGCCAGCGACCGATCGTGGGGAGGTTGCCGGCCCGGATCGCCCACCGCACCAGTGGCGCGGCCACCCCGTCGAGCTGGATGACCAGCAGCCCGTCGACCTCCCCGGGGGCGGACGCCGGGCCCGTGTCGACGCCGCGCCGGCGCCGCCACGGCAGGTGCCGCCGGGACTCCCGCCGCCGGCGCACCCGGGTCATCACCCACAGCATCTCGCTGACGAACGCGTCGTCGGTGCCGGCGTCGGCCAGCCAGTTGACGATCGCCGCGAGGGCCACGGCGACCCACGCGGCGGCGAAGGCGTCGGCGAACCCGGCCACCTCCGCCTCCGGGTTCAGCTCCAACGCGGCGTACATGACGCCGGCCTGCACGGCCACGCCGATGATCAGCGCGCCGAGCCCGCTCAGCACGGTGGCCAGGGCGAACAGCAGCGGGCGCAGCACCGCGCCGATCGCGGCGATCAGCCCGACCAGCCACAGGATCGCGAACAGGCCGCTGGCGGTGACGCCGGGCAGCAGCCACAGCGTCGCGCTGAGCACCAGGAACGAGGTGACCGTGCTGCGCAGCAGCGCGCGGAGCCGAGCGAGGGTGGGCCGGTAGTCGCGCAGCACCTGTAGGCCGACGCGCACATGCCGAGGCAGCGCTCGGCGCGTCCCAGCGTCCCGCTCCGGCTCCATCTGGACCCACAATGCCACACCTGAGCAGGCAAGATCCGGTCAGGAGGGGCTTGCTCGGCACCGCCCCGCCAGCCGGCGTCCGCGGCCGCCGCGGCCACCCTCCTCGCCGAGGTCGACGGGCTGGAACTGCCCGCCACCGACCGGGCCGCGGTCGCCGCCGACCTGGTGGCCGCGGCCGACCTCGCCGCCCGGCTGGGCGACGGAGCGGCACCGCCGCCGACTAGGGGACAGTGACGCCGTACGCGGCCAGGATCTCCAGGATCGGCTGGTAGTAGGTGGTCCCGCCGGTGGCGCAGTTGCCGCTGCCGCCGGACAGGATGCCGAGGACGGTTCCGGTCGCCGCCGCGTAGAGCGGCCCGCCGCTGTCACCGGGTTCGGCGCAGATGTTGGTGCGGATGAGCCCGGACACGCTGCCCTCGGCGTAGTTGACCGTCAGGTTCAGACCGGTGACGGTGCCGCAGCGCACCCCGGTGGTCGCCCCGCTGCGGCAGACCGCCTGACCGACGTACGGTGCGCCGGCGGCGTTGATCGGAACCAGGCCGGGATGGGTGTAGACCGCGCTGGGGTGGCTGACCGTGCCGGTGTACCGCACGATGCCGTAGTCGTCGCCCGGGAAGCTGCTGCCCACGCGGCTGCCCAGCACGGTCGTGCGGCCGCTGTCGGCGTACCAGGTCGCGGCGGCTCGGGTGCAGTGCCCGGCGGTGACGAAGTAGTAGGTGCCGCCGGCCCGCACGTTCGCGCCGAGGGAACAGCGGCCGCCGCCGCCGTAAACGGCCTGCCCGCCGGCGATGAGCAGGCGCAGGTGGCCGGCTTCCCGGCGGAAGAGCGCCCCGGACCGTTCGGCGAGCGCGCGCAGGGCGTGGGCGCGGGCCTCGTCGACGGACTCGTCCACGGTCAGGGTGAGCCGGCCGGTCGCCGGGTCCGGCCCCCAGGCGGTTCCGGCGGTGCGCACCTCGGCCACGGTGGCGGGCGGGGCGGTGCCGCGCTCGTGCGCGGCGGCCGGGGTGGCCGGCGCCAGCAGCACGGCGAGCGCGAGGACGAGCGGTACGCGGCGCATCCCGCAACCTCCGATCGTTGACTGTCGATGTAAGAGGCAGGATCCGCTTTCGCCGCCGCGGATTCAAGGGTGCGCACCAGATCGATGCATGCGACTCAGTGGCCGAGCGTGAAGGCTCAACCGCTGCCGGACACGGAACGCCACCACCGCGTCCCAGGGACGGGTGGTGGCGTACCTCAATCGCGCTGACGGGTGGGGGTGCCCCGCCGGTCAGCGGCGGTTCAGCTCGGACTCCAGCCGGCGGACCAGCGTCTTGCGGCCCTTGCCGTCGCGTTCGCGGCGCAGCGCCGCCCTGAGCTGGCGCGTGTCGAGGTCGGGGACCTGCTTGACCGCGTCCGCCACGCGCAGGTCGAGCAGCCGCCCCACCGCCGACGTGTCGCGGCGGGCGCGTCGGGCCGGGCCGGTGTTCGCCACGTACTGCCGGCCGGACCGCGAGGCCCGCCGCTTCCTGGCGTCGGTCGCCCGGGCCTGTTCGTCGGAGAGCTGCTCCCAGGCTCGCTTGGGCAGGTATCGGCTCGTCTCGGCGCCCCGGCGGGCCCGGGTGCCGCCCTCGCGGGTCTGCCACTGCTCGGCACCCCACCGGCGCAGCGACTGTTGCCGTTCGTCCCGCGGTCCCGCGTAGCCCCCGCCGCGCTTCTGGTACCCCCTGGTGAGCAGCTGTGACTTGCGCGCCGACCACTGTCCCGGGCGTCCGCCCCGGTCCGCGGCCTGGATCTCGTCCTTGAGCCGTCTCCTCAGCTCCGGGTCCGTGTACCGCGCCATGCCCGCGGGCTACCCGGCGCGGCGCGGCGTATGCCTCGCTCCCGGGTCGTGGGCCGGCCGGGCGACGGAAGAGCGACCGGTTGCAGTCCCCCGGTCCGGGCCGCCGTGGGCGTGCTCCTCGGCTGGTCGCATTCCCGGAATTTTCGGAGTCAACTGATCGCTCGAACGGGCCGCACGCAGCCGCGAGGCAGAGGAAAACTATCGACGTCTATCGATCGATGGGTTACTCTTTCCGGAACAGTTGCCGAAAGTTTACCGGAAATTCCCTCGGCGCCGGCCCGCCGTACGTCGCACCCCGTCCCTGCGCCGGTGGCAACCGCCCGACAGCGATCCAGGAGGAACGGAAGAGGATGTCGCAGCTCGTCCTGTTCGCGATCGACATCTGCGCGGTGGTGCTGCTCGTCTTCGGGCTCTACTTCCCCCGACACCGCCGCCGCGACCTCGTCGTCGCGTACCTCGGGGTCAACGTCGGGGTCCTCGCCGTGGCGAGCGCCCTGAGCGCCAGCAACGTCGGCGCGGGGCTCGGGCTGGGGCTGGCGCTGTTCGGCGTGCTGTCCATCATCCGCCTGCGCTCGACGGAGCTCGACCAGCACGAGGTCGCGTACTACTTCTCGGCGCTGGCCCTGGGCATCCTCGGCGCGCTCAGCACCACCTCGGTCTGGCTCAGCGCCGGCCTGATGGGGCTGATCCTGGTGGTGATGTTCCTGGGCGACCATCCCCGGCTGCTGCGCCACTACCGGCACCAGATCATGGTGCTCGACTCGGCCGTCACCGACCAGGTCACGCTCCTCGCCCACCTGGAACAACTGCTCGGCGCCCGGGTGCACACCGCCACCGTGCAGCGACTCGACCTGGTCAACGAAACGACCGTCGTCGACGTGCGGTACTCGTCGACGGGGCGCACCACCGCGGGCGCGCGGCCCCGGGCGGGGGCGCGCGGATGACCGCCCTGGCGATCGCCTCGTCGCTGGGCGAGCTGACCTCCGTCGGGCTGGCCGAACTCGTCGACCGGGCCGCGCTGCAGACCCGGGTCGACCGGAAGTACGTCGTACCGGTCGACGAACTGCCCGCCCTGCTGACCGAACTCGCCCCGAACGCCCGGGTGCTCGACATCGACGGGAGCCGCACGTTCCGCTACGAGTCGGTGTACTTCGACACGCCGTGGCTGGCCAGCTATCACGGCGCTGCCTACCGGCGGCGGCGCCGGTTCAAGGTCCGCACCCGCAGCTACCTCGACTCCGACCGCTGCTGGCTGGAGGTCAAGGTCAACGGAGCGCGGGGGAACATCACCAAGCACCGGCTGCCGTACCGGCCGGGGGACCGCGCCACGGTCCACCCCGGCCGCCCGTTCGTCGACGACACGCTGCGGCGTGAGTCGATCTGCCCGGCCGGCGCGACGGCCCTCGAACCGGTGCTGGTCATCAGCTACCGGCGCGCCACGCTGCTGCTGCCGGCGACCGCGAGCCGCCTCACCATCGACACTGGTCTCAGCTGGCGGGACGGGGACACCACGCTTCGCCTGCCCGGCCTCGCCGTCGTCGAGACGAAGACCGGTGCCGGCGCGTCACCGGCCGACCGGATGTTGTGGCGGCGGGGCACCCGACCCGTCCGCCTCTCGAAGTACGCCACCGGCCTGGCCGCCCTGCGTCCCGAACTGCCGGCCGGGCCGTGGCGGCGGACGCTGCGTCGCCACTTCCACGGTGCCGGGCCGTCGGTGCCCCCGATCGCCACCACCACCCACCGATCCGAACAGGAGGCATCGTGCGTCTGACCCTTCCCAGGACCGGCGTCGCGCAGACGACCTTCCGCCTGGCGGGGGGCGCGACCGTCGCCGTGCTGGTCGCCGCGCTCCTCGTACCGCACTCGCCACCGGCCGCCGCCGAACCCCTGACCGGCGCCGGTACGGCGGCCGCCGGCCGGTCGGCCGGGACCGCGGTCGCCGACGCGGCGGCCGCCGCGGCAGCGGCCGACGACCTGGTCGGCGACATCACCTTCTCCGTGCCGAGCGGCACCTTCCAGGGCGAGCTGGCGGTGTCGCTGGGCACCACGATCAGCGGCGCGCAGATCCGCTACACCACCGACGGGCGGCTGCCCACCGCGCAGTCACCGCTCTACGGCGGCACCCCGCTGCGGTTCACCCGGACCACCCAGTTGCGGGCCCAGGCCTTCGCCGGGCAGGCGCCCTCCGGCGCGCCCGGCACCGCCCTGTACGTCGCGCACGGCACCGCCACCGCCCACGACCTGCCGGTGATCGTGCTCGACTCGTACGCTGCCGGCCGGCCCGGCCGGGAGTACCTCGACGCGGCCGCAATGATCTTCGACCCGGCCGGCGGGACCACCTCGCTGGCGGCCGCGCCCGCCGTGGCCACCCGGGCCGGGTTCCATCTGCGCGGCCAGTCGTCGGCGACCTTCGACAAGACACCGTATCGCATCGAGTTCCGGGACAACGAGGACGACGACGCCGACTATCCGGTGCTGGGGATGCCGGCCGACTCCGACTGGGTGCTGCGCGGGCCGTTCACCGACAAGGCGCTGATCCGCGAGGCCTTCGTCTACGACCTGGGGCGGGAGATGGGCCTGCCCGCCCCGCGGTACCGGTTCGCGGAGTTCTACCTCAACACCGACGCCGGCCCGGTCGGCGCCGACGACTACATGGGTGTCTACATGATCGTCGAGACGATCAAGAACTCCAAGAACCGTCTCGACCTCAAGCAGTTGCGCGAGGACGACCGGACCCTGCCGAGGATCACCGGCGGCTACATCTGGAAGTTCGAGTGGATGGCCGCCGAGGAGCCGACCCTGCCGTGCAGCGGGCCGGCGGCGAGCTGCTGGAACTACCTGGAGGTGGCCGACCCGTCGCCGCTGCAACCGGAACAGCGGGACTGGCTGCGCAACCACATCCAGGCGTTCCACGACGTGCTGCGGGCGCCCGACTTCGCCGATCCGGTCACCGGTTACCGGGCGTACATCGACGTCGACTCGTTCGTCGACCAGCTCATCGTCAACGAACTGAGCCGGGAGATGGACTCGTACATCCGCAGCGCGTACTTCTACAAGGACCGGGACACGAAGATCTTCGCCGGTCCGCTGTGGGACTACGACCTCACCTTCGGCGTGGGCGGCTTCTTCGGCAACGACCAGACGGCCGGTTGGCAGTACCAGCAGGTGCGCCAGCCGCTGGCGAACGACTGGTACACCCAGCTGATGCGCGATCCCGCCTTCGTCAACCAGGTCCGGATCCGCTGGCAGACGCTGCGCCGCGGCCTGCTCTCCGACGCCTCGTTGCAGGCCCGGATCGACGCTCTCGCCACGCCGCTGGCCAACGGCGCGCAGCGCAACTTCCAGCGCTGGCCCAACCTGACCACGGCGATGATCGGGTTCTTCCGCACGCCGACGGCGCCCACCTGGCAGGGGCAGGTGCAGTACATGCGGGACTGGATGCTGCGCCGGGCGGCCTGGCTGGACTCGACCGCCGGCTGGGGCGGGCCCACCACGACGCCGCCGCCGACCACGCCCTCGCCGACCACACCGCCGCCGACCACCCCGCCACCCACCACGCCGCCGCCGGGCGGGGGCGGCTGCACCGCGACGTACGCGGTGAGCAGCCAGTGGCCCGGCGGCTTCCAGGCCGAGGTCCGGGTGACCGCCGGCGCGGCGCCGATCAACGGGTGGACCGTGACCTGGACGTTCGCCAATGGTCAGACGGTCAGCCAGGCGTGGAACGCGACCGTCACGAGCCAGGGCGCGACGGTCACCGCCCGCAACGTCGCCTACAACGGCGTGCTCGCCGCCGGCGCCAGCACCACGTTCGGGTTCCTCGGGTCGTCCTCCGGCGCGCCCAGCACACCGACACTCACCTGCGCGGCGAGCTGACAAACCGGCCCGGTGCGCGACAGGGCTGTTGAGTAGATCTTGGACAGTTGCCGTTCGGAGTGAACGGCAACTGTCCAAGATTCAGTCAGGTGGCCGCCAACCGGCGGCTGTCAGCGCGCGGCGGAGGGCGCCGGCCACCTCGTCGGGCCGGGCACGGACCAGCCAGGCCGGGAAGCGGAGGAAGCGGTCGCCGCTGGTCCAAATGTCGTTCTGCCGGCGCATGTCGGCCGCCCCCTGGCGTACGTCCATGTGGTGGCACCGTCGAGTCGTCGATCGGCTGCCGGATCAGCCGCCGCCGCGGCGCGCGCGGAAGCCCTTCGAGCGCGGCGGTCAGCTCCTCCGGCAGCGCCCTTCGCTGCTGGCATCCCGCCGCCAGGACCGCCTGTGCCTCCTCGACCCCGGCGGCCCAGCCGGCGGCGTCGACCAGGGCCCGCGCCGTGGTCGTCCGGGGCGGTCGGGCCAGTTGCCGGTGGTCGTCGGGCAGCACCGAGGTGCGGTGCACGACGACGCCGGGCATGTCGAGCGGGAGCCGGCGTGGCAGGGTACGGGCCGCCCGCCGGGTCGCCGGAACCAGGACGTGCAGTGGCTCGCGGCGCAGTCCTCGAACGCCCGACTCCGCGGCGGCGGTCACGCCCGCCAGCACGGCGCCGGGCCCGGCGGCGAGGACCGCGACCCACAGTTGCTGGTCCCGGGTGAGCCGACCGTTGACCGCCCCGCATCCTTCCCGCCGCCAGATCGTGGACAGTTGCCGTTCGCCCGGAACGGCAACCGTCCACGATCCAGGTCCGGGCTCGGGGCCCGAAGTGCGGGTGGCGCTACCGGGCGGTGCAGGTGGGCGTCATGCCGGTGCCGGTGCCGGTGCCCTGGAAGCCGAACTCGGTCGACTGGCCGGGGGCGACGGCGCCGTTGTACGCGACGTTGGTGAACTGGACCGCGCCGCTGTTACCGCTCCTGGTGGCGTTCCAGACGTTGGTGATGGCGGCGCCCGCCGGCAGGGTCATGGCGACCGTCCAGCCGTTGACCGGCGTCGGGCCGGCGGTCACCCGGACGGTCGCGACGAATCCACCGGTCCACTGGTTGACCGAGACCGACGCCGAGCAACCACCGCTCGGCGGCGCCATGGTGGGCGGCGGGGTGGTCGGGGGCGGGGTGGTCGGCGGTGGGGTGGTCGGCGGCGGCGTGGTCGGGCCGTCGGGGAGGACCGGCGTCTGCCAGTCCCGCCACTCGGCCAGGCTGCCGGCCTTCCGGCTGGAGATCCGGAAGACACCGGTGGCGCTGCCCGACCTCAGCAGGAACTTCTGGATGTACTGCTGCAACGGGGTCCGCCACTCCGGCCGGGACGCGCAGTGGGTGCCGTCCTGGACGTCGGACCAGTAGCTGATGTTGTCGCCCGCGCCGAGGGCCTTGTAGACCTCCGCGCCGGCCAGGGCCGCGACGCTGCCGGACCGGGCGGCGAGCCAGTCGACGTGCGGATTCTCCATGATGAACAACCCGCGCGGCGCGATCATCGCCACCGTCTGGTGCGTGTCCACCGGCAGCGCCGCGGGGTTGCCGGTGAACGAGCCGAACGCGTCGCCCAACCAGGGCTGCTCGCCGTACGCGCTGCTCAGCGGCTGGGCGCCGGACTCACCGGGTATCCCGCGGAAGATCGGCACGCCCGCGCTGCCCGACTCGACCGGCATGGTCAGGGCGATGCGCTGGTCGAACGCGCCGGCGACGAAGGCGCCCTTGCCGTACCGGGAGCAACCCGTGACGCCGGTCGCGTCCGGGCGCAGGATGCTGCCACCCGTCTGCTCGAGGACGTCGATGATCCGGCTCACCCCCCACGCCCAGGCCGCCAGCAGCCCGGTGCTGCTCGACGAGCCGTAGATGCTGTAGAAGGCGCCCTGCTTGTTGCTCCGTGGCGTGCCCTCCCGGCCGACCGCGAGCGGGTCGTAGCTGATGACGGCCGCACCGGCGGATCTGATCGTCGCCGTGTCCGCGCCGAAGCCGCCCACGACGACGACGGCGGGGAAGGGGCCGGAGCCGCTCGGCAACTGGACACCCGCCGAGAAGCTCGCGCTGCGGCCGTTGTGCGACACGTTCACGGTGATGCCGGTGCTGGTGACCGTGCCCGTGACGCTCGCCGGCTTCCCGGGCTTGTCGCCGTAGACGTACCGCTCCGCCAGTTCCCGGATCTCCGCGCGGCGGCACCCGCCAATCGGACTTCGCGGTGATGCGGGTGCCGTCCAGCTTGCGGAACGGGTCGGGCAGCCGGGAGTTGGTCGTCGACGAGCCTGGAACGGTGACCGGGCAGTCCGCGCCGTCGTCCTCGACGGGGGCGGCGGCCCCGAGGTTGCCGGCGGTGCCCCCGGTGGTGGTTGCCGCCACCACCGGCACCGCTCCCGTGACCGTGAGCGCCGCCACCGCCAGCGCGACGACCGTCGAACGGCTCCTGGCACGCCGTGTGCTGTCGCCCACCAGAGCCTCCTTCTGGATAGGGGTGATGGTGTCGAGGAGTGACCGCGATGTTACGAAAGATTTCCGAAAGATACAAGAATCTAAATTAATAAATGAAGGATGATCATCTGGGCTTCTGTGCTGGTTGCAGGCATGAAAGGCGGGCTTGTCCGGCCCGGAAGTTTCGGTGGACGGGTGCGCGGGACCGGTCAGGCCGGCGCCCGACCCAGCACGCCGGCGAGCCACCGCAGCTGTCGCCGGACGTGGAGGGCCTCCCCGTGCTCGTGGCCGTTGAACGGGTAGACGTGCATCTCCCGCTCCGGAACGGCGTCCCGGCCGGCGAGGGTTCCGTAGTGGTTGTAGGCGGCGAAGCCGGTGCGCGGTGGACACGTCGTGTCGCGCAGGCCGATCCCGAAGTGCGCCGGCGCGGTCGCCCGGCGGGCGAAGGTCACACCGTCCACGTACGACAGCGTGCGCCGGACCGCCGCCTCCGCCTCCCGGTGCACCGCCAGGTACCGGCCGATCTCGCCGTACGGGCCGTAGGGGAGGGGTTCGACGAGGGCGATGGCCTGCTGCACGTCGCAGAGGAACGGGGCGCTGACCAGCACCGCGGCCAGGTCGCCGACGAGTCCGGCCACGGCCAGCGCCAGCCCACCGCCCTGGCTGTTGCCGACCACCGCGACCCGGGTCGCGTCCACGCCGGGCAGGGCGCGCACCGCGTCGACGGCCCGGACCGCGTCGGTGATCAGCCGGCGGTAGTGGTAGTCACGGGGGTCGAGGATTCCCCAGGTGGCGGGCCAGGGACCACCGGCACCGGCGGGCCGGTCGACGGTGTCGCCGACGGCGTACTGCCCCGACTGCCCCCGGTTGTCCATCAGCAGGTGCGCGTACCCGGCGACCGGCCAGGTCAGCCGCTCGTGCGGCAGGCCCCGTCCGCGTCCGTAGCCGGCGTACTCGACCACGACCGGAAGCGGCTCGTCGACCCCGGCCGGCCGGGTGTACCAGGCCCGCACCGGGTCGCCGCCGAAACCGGCGAAGGTGACGTCCCAGGTCTCGACCAGGCGCAGGTCGGTGGGTTCCGGGCGGACGTCGACGAGCGCCGGCCGTACCGCCGCGGCCTCGATGGTGTCCCGCCAGAACTCGACGAAGTCGGGAGGTTCGTCCACCGGGGGCGTGTAGCGCTGGAGCCGGTCGAGGTCGGGGTCGGAGAAGGGCACTGGTCCTCACTGGGCACGGGTCAGGCTGGTTGGGCGGGGGGCGCGGTGCTGTTGCGGACGACGAGCTCGGTCACCAGGTCGATCCGGCTGGTCGGCAGCTCGTTCTCCCGGGCCAGGTCGAGCAGCATCTGGGCGGCGATCCCGGCCATGTCGCGCAGCGGCTGGTTGACGGTGGTGAGGGCCGGGTCGCTCCAGGCGGCGAGCGGGAGGTTGTCGTACCCGATCACCGAGAGGTCCTCGGGCACCCGCAGGCCGCGCTGCCGGGCGGCCCGGAGCACCCCGATGGCCTGCATGTCCGAACCGGCGAAGATCGCGGTCGGTCGGTCGGCGAGACTCAGCAGGTGCAGGCCGTGCCGGCGGCCGGCGTCGGCGGAGAAGGTGCCGTAGCGGATCAGTGTCGGATCCACCGGGACCCCGGCCTCCTCGTGCGCGGACCGGAAGCCGGCGGTGCGGGCCTGGCTGCACAGCACGTCGCGGGGGCCGGAGATGACGGCGATCCGCCGGTGCCCCAGCTCCAGCAGGTGCCGGGTGGCGAGCAGGCCGCCGTTCCAGTTGTTCGACCCGACGGTCGGCACGGCCGCCGACGTCGCGCTGTCGGTGTCGACGACCACGAACGGGACCCCCTCGCGCCGCAGCCGTTGGCGTTGCGCGGCGGTCGGGTGGCAGAGGACCAGCAGCACGCCCAGGGGGCGGCGGGCGAGCAGCGCGTCGAGGAACCGGGAGGACGGACGGTGCGCCCCGCCCAGCTGCGAGACCGCGAGGCCCAGCCCGGCGGCGGCGGTCACGCTCTCGACGCCCTGCAGGATCTCCACCGCCCACCCGACGTCGATCTCGTGGAAGACGAGGTCGACGTGCCCGGCGGCGGCCGGTTGCCGCCGGACCCGGCGCCGGTACTGATGGCGTTCGAGGCTCTCCTCGACCCGGGCCCGGGTGTGGGGAGCGACGTCGGCGTGCCCGTTGAGCACCTTCGACACCGTCGCCACCGAGACGCCGACCTCGCTGGCGATCGTCGCGATGGTGGCGGTCGCGGGCAGGCCGGGCACGGTCATCCGTGGCCCCTGGGACCGACCGCGAAATCCATCGACGCCGGTCATATCGACACCCTTGACACGCCATCACCGTACCCCTAGGTTGCCGAAAAAGGACGAGCGAATTTCGGAAAAGTTTCGGAACGTGGCCGGTCCCGAGGGGATGGACACGTCCGGAGCTGAGGGGTGTGGCATGAGATCTGGTCTACCCGTCGACACCGGCGCGGCGACCGGCGCCGCCGCGCCGGAGCGTGTCCCCCAGCCACCGCCGACCCGGCGCCCCGCGCCGGTGTCGTCGCGCCGCACCTGGCGACGTGCGCTGCGCCGGGACTGGCAGCTCTACTCGCTGGCCGTCCTGCCGCTGCTGTTCTTCCTCGTCTTCCGCTACCTGCCGATGCTCGGGAACGTCATCGCCTTCCGCCGCTTCCAGCCCGGCGGCAGCATCTTCGGCGAGTACTGGGTCGGCCTGCGGTACTTCCGGATGTTCCTCACCGACCCGACCTTCTGGCACGTGTTCACCAACACCCTGGTGCTGGGGGCGCTGACCCTGCTGTTCTGCTTCCCGCTGCCGATCGTGCTGGCGCTGCTGCTCAACGAGGTGCGCACCCGCCGACTCAGGCAGTTCGTCCAGTCCGTGTCGTACCTGCCGCACTTCCTGTCGATCGTGATCGTGGCCGCGATGGTCATGCAGCTGGTCTCCGTGGACGGCACGGTCAACCAGCTCGTCCGGGCGGTCGGCGGCGAGGCGATGCCGTTCCTGCAACGGCCCGAGTGGTTCCGGACCATCTACGTCTCGTCGGAGGTCTGGCAGACCGTCGGCTGGGGCACCATCCTCTACCTGGCCGCGCTCACCACCATCGACGAGGACCTCTACGAGGCGGCCCGGATCGACGGAGCCAACCGGTGGCGGCAGACCTGGCACGTCACGCTGCCGGGCATCCGGCCGACCATGGTGACGCTGCTGATCCTCAACATCGGCGCCTTCCTCGCGGTCGGGTTCGAGAAGATCCTGCTGCTGTACAACCCGCTGACGTATCCGACCGCCGACGTGCTCTCGACCTACCTGTTCCGGATGGGCTTCGGATCCAGCAACTTCAGCTACGCCGCCGCCATCGGTCTGTTCGAGGCCGTCATCGGGCTGATCCTGGTCCTGTCGGCGAACCTGATCGCGCGCCGCACGGTGGGGACGAGCCTGTGGTGAGCGTCGACCTCGCCGAGCCCGCCGTCCAGGACCGGCCGCGTACCCGCCGTCGGGGCATCCGCCCGACCCGGGGCTACCGGGTGTTCCAGCTGGTCAACGCGATCATCCTGATCGTCGTCGTGATCGTGACGCTGTACCCGTTCGTCAACATCCTGGCCCGCTCGCTGAGCCACGAGGGGTACATCATCGCAGGCCAGGTCAACCTGGTGCCGCGCGGGTTCAACACGGACACCTACCAACTGGTGATGTCGGACTCGCTGTTCTGGACCAACTACCGCAACACGGTGGTCTACACCGTCGTCGCCACCGCCATCTCCATCGTGCTGACCACCTCGTACGCGTACGTGCTGTCCAAGAAGCACCTCAAGGGACGCGGGGCGCTGATCGGCATCGCGCTGTTCACCATGTTCTTCACCGGCGGGCTGATCCCCAACTACGTGCTGGTGACCAGCCTCGGCATGAAGAACACCGTCTGGGCCATCGCCGTGCCCAACGCGATCAGCGTGTTCAACCTGCTGGTGATGAAGGCGTTCTTCGAGAGCCTGCCGGGCGAGCTGGAGGAGGCCGCCGCGGTCGACGGGCTGAACACGTACGGCATCCTGCTGCGCATCGTGCTGCCGCTGTCCAAGGCGATCGTCGCCACGATGGTGCTCTTCTACGCCGTCGCCTTCTGGAACTCGTGGTTCGCCGCCTTCCTGTACATGGACCGGCAGGAGCTGTGGCCGGTGACCGTCTACCTGCGCAACCTGATCGCCGGGGCCACCGGCGCGGAGAACGTCGGCGCGATCGCCGAGGCCGACGAGGTCCAGGCCGAGGCGACCCTCAAGGCCGTGACCATCGTGCTCACCACCCTGCCCATCCTCCTGGTCTACCCCTTCGTCCAGCGGTACTTCGTCCGCGGCGTGATGCTCGGCGCGGTCAAGGGATAGCCAGCGAGTCCCCACCCCCCACCACACGAAAGGACCCCCCATGTTCCGCAGATCGTGGCGCCGCGTGGCGACAGCCACTGCCGCCCTGCTCGCGGTAACCACCATCACCGCCTGTGGCGACGACCCGTCCGAAGCGCAGGACCTGTCGGAGAACCGGGTCGGCGCGATGGCCGAGTACGGCGTCGGGACCCAGTTCAAGGCCACCGAACCGCTGTCCTTCTCCATCCTGTACAACAACCATTCGAACTATCCCCTGAAGAACGACTGGCTGTTCTGGTCCGAGCTGAAGTCGCGGACCAACGTCACGCTCGAGCCGGTCGCCGTGCCGGCAAGCGACTACGAGCAGAAGCGCAGCCTGCTGATCGGCGCGGGCGACGCCCCGTTCATCATCCCGAAGACGTACCCGGGCCAGGAGAACGCGTACGTCTCATCCGGCGCGATCCTGCCGGTCAGCGACTACCTCGACCTGATGCCGAACCTCAAGGACAAGCTCACGCGGTGGAAGCTCGACCCTGAGATCGACGCGCGCCGGCAGGACGACGGCAAGTTCTACCTGCTGCCCGGGGTGCACGAGAAGCCGTGGCACGACTACTCGCTGGCGGTGCGCACCGACATCCTCGAGGAACTCGGTCTGGAGGTGCCGAAGACCTGGGACGAGCTGTACACCGTCCTCAAGGCGATGAAGGCGAAGTACCCGGACACCTTCCCGTTCTCGGATCGGTGGAGCAAGCCGAACCCGGCCGGCAACCTGCTCAACCTCCTGGCCTTCTCGTACGGGCTGCAGGGCGCCGGCTGGAACTTCCAGCACACCAGCTGGAACGCCGAGGCGAAGAAGTTCGAGTACACCGGCGCCACCGACCGGTACAGGGAGCTGCTCCAGTACCTCAACAAGCTGGTCAGCGAGGGCCTGCTCGACCCGGAGAGCTTCACCCAGACCGACGACCAGGCCCGGCAGAAGCTCGCCAACAGCAAGTCCTTCGTGATCAGCGCCAATGCCCAGGCCGTGGTCAACGACTACCGGCCGGACCTGGCGCAGACCAACCCGAAGGCCAGGATCACGAAGATCCCGCTGCCGATCGGCCCGGCCGGTGAGATCAACCCGGCGGACCGCCTGGAGAACGGTGTGATGATCTCCTCCAAGGCCCGGGACAGCAAGAACTTCGTCGCCATGATGCAGTTCATCGACTGGCTGTGGTATTCCGACGCCGGGCAGGAGTTCGCCAAGTGGGGCGTCGAGGGCACCACCTTCGTGAAGGACGCCTCCGGCAAGCCCAAGCTGGTCCCCGACGTGAACGTCATCGGCCTCAACCCGAACGCGCCCAAGCACCTGCAGAAGGACTTCGGTTTCTACAACGGGGTGTTCGCCTACGGCGGCAACCCCGAACTGGTGCAGGCCTTCTTCTCCGAGGAGGAGCAGCAGTTCCAGGCGGTGATGAACGCCCGCCCGGCGCGGGTGGTGCCGCCGCCGGCCCCGTTCACCGACGAGGAGCGGGAGCAGGTGTCGCTGTGGGAGACGCCGCTGCGTGACCACGTGTACCAGGCGACGCTCCAGTTCGCCCTCGGCCAGCGCGACTTCGCCCAGTGGGACGCCTACCTGGCCGAGCTGAAGGGCAAGAACATGGACGCCTACATGGAGATGGTCAACAAGGCCCACGACCGCTACCGGGAGAAGCACGGCTGAGGTCCCGCCGGTCCGGTCGTGTCGGCGCGACCGGACCGGCCCCCCGGCGACGGCCCATCGCAGCACGAGCACGAGGACGAGGATGCGCATCACCGTTGCGGAGCACCCCGTCGGCCGGCTGTCCGACGCGTGGCGCTTCGCCGTCGGCACCGGCCGGTTCGACCTGGCGCTGCGGCGCGACTACCAGGACTCGCTGGCCCTCGTCCAGCGGGAGATCGGGTTCCGGCACATCCGCGGGCACGGGCTGCTCAGCGACGGCGCCGGCGTGCACCGGCCGTACGAGCACCGGGGCCAGCGCCACGTCCGGTACACCTTCACGTACGTCGACCAGGTGGTCGACGCCTACCTCGACCTGGGCATCCGCCCCTTCGTGGAGCTGGGCTTCATGCCCTCCGGACTGGCCAGCGGCGAGCAGACGGTGTTCTGGTGGCGCGGCAACGTCACCCCACCCCGCTCGTACCCCGAGTGGGCCGACCTGGTCCGGGCCACCGTCGGTCACCTGGTCGACCGGTACGGCCTGGACGAGGTGCGCGGCTGGCCCATCGAGGTGTGGAACGAACCCGACCTGCCCGCCTTCTGGCGCGACGCGGACCCCGACGCCTACCACCGCCTGTACGAGGTGACCGCGCACGCCGTGAAGGAGGTGGACGCCGGGCTCCAGGTCGGCGGCCCGGCGCTGTCCCCCGGGGCCGACGAGAAGTGGCTGCCCCGGTTCGCCGAGTACGTCGACGCCCGGTCGGTGCCGATCGACTTCGTCAGCCGGCACGCCTACACCTCCGGCCCGGCCCAGCACGTGCCGTTCGGCGTACACCAGACCCTGGCGCCGGCCGAGAAGCTGCTGGAGCAGTTCGCCAGCCCGCGCCGCCAGCTCGCCGGCACCCCGCTCGCGGACCTGCCGGTGCACGTCACCGAGTTCAACTCCGCCTACCGGCCGGACAACCCGGTCCACGACACCGCCTTCCACGCCGCCTACCTCGCCCCGGTGCTGGCCGCCGGCGGCGACCTCGTCGACTCCTTCGCGTACTGGACGTTCTGCGACGTGTTCGAGGAGGTGGGGATACCCACGACGGTGATGCACGGTGGCTTCGGCCTGCTCACCCACCGCCAGGTCCGCAAGCCCACCTACCACCTGTACGCCTTCCTGAGCCGGCTGGGGGAGCAGGTCCTCGCCCGCGGCGCGGACCACCTGGTCACCCGCGACGACACCGGGCGGATCACCATCCTGGCCTGGGCGCCGGTCGACGTGACCGGCCGTGACCCGGTCGACGGGCACGCCGTACGCCTGGCGCTGCCGGTGTCCCCGCGCGCGCGGACCGCCTTCCTGCTGCGCTCCTCGGTCAGCGAGGAGGCGGGCAACGCGTGGCGGGCGTGGTGCGAGCTGGGCCGTCCGCCGTCCCCGACCGCCCGCCAGCTCGACGTCCTGCACCGGGCGGCCGAGCCGGCCCGGCGGCACGCGTCGCTGCCGGTCGTGGCCGGCCGCGTCGAGCTGGACCTGCACCTGTCCCGGCACGAGGTGACGCTCGCCGAGGTGACGCCGGTGACCGACGAGACGCCGCCCTGGTGGGACGAGCGCCGGCTGCTGGGCCACGAGCCGGGGGAGCGGGCGTGACGGCCGCCGCCCGACCCGAGTTCGGCGCCGGCCCGCTGTCGCGGGTGGCCGCGCTGGTCTACACCCTGCTCGTGGTGGAGGTGCTGCTGCTGGTCTGCGCCGCGCCCGGCCTGGTCGCGCTGTTCGCGCTGGAGCGGCATGTGAGCAACCTGCCGCTGGTCGCGGCCTGCGCCGTCCCGCTCGGCCCGGCACTCTCGGCCGCCGTGTACGCGCTGCACCACCAGCGCCTCGACCTGACCGAGCTGCACCCCGCGCGGCTGTTCCGGCGAGGCTACCGGCTCAACCTGCGCGGCGCGCTGCTGGTCTGGGTGCTGCTGCTGCTGTGGCTGACCGTCATCGCGGTCAACCTGGTCAACCTGCCGGCGGCCGGGGTCCCCGGGTGGTGGGCGGCGCCGCTGGTCCTGGTCGGCGCGGGGGTGGCCGTGGTCGGGACCAACGCGCTGGTCATCACGTCGCTGTTCGCGTTCCGGTTGCGCGACGTGGCGCGGCTGGCCGGGTACTTCGTGCTGCGTACCCCGATGGTGGCGGCCGGCACGGCGGGCCTGCTGGTCGCGGCGACGATGCTGACGCTCGTCGTCTCGGAGGCGGCGCTCGCCGCGCTCGGCTCGGTGCTGGTCCTGGCGCTGGTCCGCGGCGCCGGGCCGATGATCGCCGCGATCCGGGCGGAGTTCACCCGTGAGCGTGAGGAGTGAGCGTGCGAGCCCCGCGGTCGGGAACGGAGGCAGGCGCGGCATGAGCCTGCCGGCGACCGCGAAGGTGCCCTTCGGCGGCGACCACAACCCGGAGCAGCGGCCGGAGGACGTCTGGGACCAGGACTACCGGCTCGTCGACGCCGCCGGCAGGCTCATCTGCCTGGCCACCGGCACCGGCGCGCACCCGCCGTGGCTGGCCCGCGCCCATCCCGAGGGAACCCGGGTCGACTTCGAGGGGCGCCGGCACCGGTTCGGCCAGCGGCACAACTCCTGTCCCGGCTCGCCGGTGTTCCGCCGGCTGTCGAACGGCGTCGTGGCGCTGCGGGAGGACCGGTGAGCGCCGGGGACGGGCGCTGGCACCCCGCCTGGCTGCCGCCGGAGGCGTTCGGCCCGGTCGGCGCCCGGCGGGTCCTGGTGCACGGCGACGGCCCGCTCGTCGACACCGTGTTCGGCGAGGTGGCCAGGGCCTGCGCCGACCACGGTGGCCACCTGTGGCGGACCGGCGCCGCGTCCACGGCGGACGGTACGACGGGCGGGCCGGACGGCGCCGCCGGCGGCGGGCCGCCGCCCGACGCCGTTGACCTGGTGCTCGCACTGACCGGCGCGGAACCCCTGCCGCCGCCCGCCGAGGCGGCCCGGGCGACGGCGCCCACCGGCGCGCTGGGCGACGAGGGGTTCCTGCTGGCCCGCGCCGGCGACGTCACGGTGGTCCTGGCCGACGCGCCGCCGGGTCTGCTGCACGGGCTGTTCCACCTGGTCCGGCTCGGCGCGGCGGCCTTCGATGCCGGCCGCCCGGCCGAGTCGCACCGGCCGGCGCTGCGCCGGCGGATGCTCGACCACTGGGACAACGTGGCCGTGCACCCGGTGCTGGGGCAGGTGGAGCGGGGCTACGCCGGTGGCTCGATCTTCTGGCGGGACGGCCGGCCGCGCCGCGACCTCGACCGGCTGCGGGCGTACGCACGCCTGCTGGCCGCCGCCGGCATCAACTCGATCTCGGTGAACAACGTCAACGTGCACGCCACCGAGGCGCGGCTGCTGACCGACCGGCTCGGCGACGTGGCCGAGATCGCCGACGTGCTGCGCCCGTACGGCGTGCGGGTGCACCTGTCGGTCACCTTCGCCGCCCCCGTGGTCGTCGGCGGCCTGCCGACCGCCGACCCGCTCGACGAGAAGGTGCGGGACTGGTGGGCCGCCACCACCCGGACGGTGTACGAGCGCATCCCGGACTTCGGCGGCTACCTGGTCAAGGCCGACTCCGAGGGGCAGCCCGGCCCGTTCACGTACGGGCGGGACCACGCCGACGGGGCGAACCTGCTGGCCGCCGCGCTCGCCCCGCACCGGGGAGTGGTGCACTGGCGGGCGTTCGTCTACAACCACCGACAGGACTGGCGGGACCGGTCCACCGACCGGGCCCGCGCCGCGTACGACCATTTCGCGCCGCTCGACGGGCGGTTCCACGACAACGTCGTCCTCCAGGTCAAGTACGGGCCGATGGACTTCCAGGCCCGCGAACCGGTCTCCCCGGTCATCGCGGCCATGCCGGCCACCCGGCTGGCCGTGGAGCTACAGGTGACCCAGGAGTACACCGGCCAGCAGCGGCACGTCTGCTACCTGGGCCCCTGCTGGAGCGAGGTGCTCGGCTTCCGGCCGTGGGGCCCGGGCGGGCCGACCGTCGCCGAGGTGGCCGCCGGCCGACCCGCCCCGGACGGCCGGCACCCCGGACGCGACGGCGGCTTGGCCGCGGTGTCCAACGTGGGCGCCGACTGGTACTGGACCGGCCACCCCCTGGCCCAGGCCAACCTGTACGCGTTCGGCCGGCTGGCCTGGGACCCGCGGCTCGATCCCCGGGCGGTCCTCGACGAGTGGATCGACCTGACGTTCCCGCCGTCGACCACCGCCGATCCGGCGCTGGTCCGGGAGACCCTGCACGCGCTGATGGGCGACTCCTGGCGCACCTACGAGCGGTACACCGCCCCCCTGGGCGTCGGTTTCATGGTCCGCCCCGGCACCCACTACGGCCCCGACGTCGACGGCTACGAGTACAGCCGGTGGGGCACGTACCACTTCGCCGACCGCGACGGCGTCGGCGTGGACCGCACCCGCGCGACCGGCACCGGCTTCACCGGCCAGTACCCCGAGCCCTGGTCGGCGGTGTACGAGGCGCTCGACCGGTGCCCCGACGAGCTGCTGCTCTTCTTCCACCACGTCCCGTACGGGCACCTCCTGCACAGCGGGACCAGCGTCATCCAGCACATCTACGACACTCACTTCGACGGCGTCGAGCAGGTGCGCTGGATGCGTCGGCGGTGGGACCGCCTCGCCGGGGTGCTCGACCGGGCCCTGCACGACCGGGTGGCCGGTCTGCTGGACGAGCAGCTGCGCAGCGCCACCGAGTGGCGCGACCAGGTCAACACCTACTTCTTCCGGAAGTCCGGCGTGCCCGACGCGCACGGTCGCCGGATCCACTGACCCGCCCGGCGGCTCACGGCCGGATGACGGTCATCCCGCCGGTGGCCGGCCGGCCCATCGCGGCCAGCGCCTCGGGTGCGTCGTCGAGGCCGATGGTGCGTGTGATCAGCTCGCCGGGGCGCAGCACACCGGCGTCGATCAGCCCGAGCAGCTCCGGGTAGGCGTGCGCCGCCATGCCGTGGCTGCCGCGCAGCTCCAGCTCGTAGGCGATCACCAGGTCCATCGGCAGGGCCGGGCGGCCCTGGGCGGCGGGGAGGAGGCCGACCTGCACGTGCCGGCCGCGCCGGCGCAGACCCTCGATGGAGGCGGCGCAGGTGGCGTGGCTGCCCAGGGCGTCCAGGGACAGGTGGGCGCCGCCGCCGGTCGCCTCCCGCACGGCGGCGGCCACCTCGCCCGCTCCGGCGAGGGCGGCGCCGTCCAGGCAGACGGCCGCCCCACAGGCGCGGGCCAGCTCCAGCGCGCCGGGGGAGACGTCCACGGCCACCACCCGCGCACCGCAGGCCACGGCGATCATCACCGCCGACAGGGAGGCCGACCCCGCCGCAGCCGTGCACCGCCACCCACTCGCCCGCGGCGACCCGGCCCTGGTCGACCACCGCCCGGAACGCCGTGGCGAACCGGCAGCCCAGCGCCGCCGCGGTCGGGTGGTCGAGGTCGTCCGGGAGCCGGACCAGGTTGACGTCGGCGTGGTGGACCACGACGTACTCGGCGAAGGAGCCCCAGTGGGTGAAGCCCGGCTGCGTCTGCCGCTCGCAGATCTGCTGGTCACCAGCGAGGCAGGACGGGCACCGCCCGCAGGCGCAGACGAAGGGCGCGGTGACCCGGTCACCGGGCCGCCAGCCCTGCACGCCGGCGCCCACCGCCGTGACCACACCCGCGAACTCGTGCCCGGGCACGTGCGGCGGGCGGATGTCCGGGTCGTGTCCCTGCCAGCCGTGCCAGTCGCTGCGGCACAGGCCGGTCGCCTCGACCCGGACGACCACCCCCTCGGCCGGGGGCGCGGGGTCCGGTACCTCCCGGACCTCCGGTCGGACGCCGAACTCGTCGAAGATCACGGCACGCATGTGCCGCATCCTCACATGTCCCGGCCCGGCCGCCCGGCACGGGTCCCGCTTCCGGCGCTGCTCAGGGGACGGGGGACGGGGTCGGGCTGGGTGGCGGGGGGTCGACGGCGATGCCGATGGACGCCGGCGCGGAGAAGTTGCCCGAGCTGTCGAACGCCCGCACCTGGAACAGGTAGGTGCCGTACCCGCGCGAGACGCCGTAGGCGAAGGTGTCGCCGACCAGGATCACGCCGGACACGGTGCCGGTCTGCCGCACCTCGTAGCCGGCGACGAAGACGTTGTCCCGCGACGGCTCCCAGGTGAGCCGGTAGTGGCCGTCCTGCGGGCCGGTGAGTCGCAGGCCGGTCGGCGCGCCCGGGGGCTCGGCGTCCGGGATCGAGCCGAGCTTGATGATGGCGAACGGGGACGAGTTGCCGGCGGCGTCCAGGGCCCGGATGCCGAACGTGAAGATCATCGGCGGGGGGATCGGCATCGTGTGGCTGGTCCCGGTGGTGGTGGCGATCCGGGTGCCGTTGGCGAAGATCTCGTACCCGGTCACACCCCGGTCGTCGGTGGCGGCGTCCCACAGCAGGGTGAGGGTCTGGCTTCCGGCGCTGGTGCGCGGGTTGGCCGGAACGGTGGGCGGGCTGACGTCCAGGGCGCCGCCGTCGCCGCCGGCGCAGGGCATGTCGTTGACCCGGCAGCCGACCGGGGTGCCGGTGCCGGAGGCGACCCAGCCGAAGCTGGTCGAGGCGCCCGGGGCGAGCGTGCCGTTCCACGGCAGGTTGGTGAAGACGTGCCGGGTGCCCGTGCGGGTCAGGGCGGCGCTCCAGTGGCTGACGATGCTGGTCCCGGCGGGCAGGTCGAACTCGACCCGCCACCCGGTCATCGGGACCGCCTCGTCGTTGCGGACGGTCACCTTGCCCACGTAGCCGGTCGACCACGCGCTCTCCGTGTCGAAGTCCGCGACCGCTGCGTGGGCGGGCGCGGGCGGGAGAACGACGGCCGCGACGGCGAGGAACGCCGCCGCGGCCAGAGCCACCACCCGCAGACTGCGGGGTGTCACGTCCGTCATGGCCGATTACATTAACCAGCCTCTATGTAATGGACAATCGGCTACCAGGTGGTGAGACCGAGACTGATCGTCTTCGTCAAGGTGGCGTTGTCGTCGTCGCCGTCCAGCGACCAGACCATCGCCCCGGCCAGGCCGGCCCGCCGGATGTACAGCGTCTTCTGCAGCACGACCGCCGGATCGTCGTACGTCCAGAACGTCGTACCGTCGAACAGCCAGGCGTGCCCGGCGCGGAGGTCGCGGTGGACGGCGAAGCCCTTGCTCGGCAGGGTCTTGAGCTGCTTGTAGTCCTCGTTGCCGGCGGCGAAGGTGCCGGGCGCCGGCCCGGTCGCGGGCTGGAACAGGCCGTTCCCGCCGCCGGTCACGCCGGTCCAGCCCTGGCCGTAGTAGGGGATGCCGAGGACCAGCTTGTCGCGCGGCGCGCCGCGGGTGATCCAGCCGTCGATCGCCACCTCGACGGAGAAGTCGGGGTTGTCCGGCGCCCCCGCCGGCACCCGCAACGCCGACTGCTGGTTGGTCACCGCTTCCCAGGTGCCGTGGAAGTCGTAGCCCTGCACGGTGGCGAAGTCCAGGTACTTGAAGATCTTCCGGCCCTCGTACCCGGCGTCCATCGTCGCCGGGTTGGCCGGCAGGAACGCGGTCAGCTGGTAGTGCCGGCGGGTCTGCCGGCCGTACGCGTCGAGCTGCCGGCGGAACTCGGCGAGCAGCTTGGTGAAGTTCTCCCGGTCCTCCGGGCGGATGACGTTGCCCGGCTCGCCGGGCCAGTTCGGCCACTCCCAGTCGAGGTCGATGCCGTCGAAGACGCCGGCCGCCGCGCCCGGCCCGCCGCTGCCACCGTCCAGCACCGGCAGGTCGCCCCTGAGGTAGAGGTCGATGCAGGAGGCGACGAAGGCCTTGCGGGAGGCGTCGGTGCGGGCCGCGTTGGAGAAGTACGTCGACCAGCTCCAGCCACCCAGCGAGATCATCACCTTCAGGCCGGGATGCTTGGCCTTGAGCTTGGCCAACTGGCCGAAGTTGCCGTTGAGCGGTTCGCCCCAGGCGTCGGCGACACCGTCGACGCTCTCCTCCGCCGGCACGGGGCGCTGGTAGTCGGCCCACGCGTCACCCTCGCCCGGCCCACCGTCCACGTAGCAGCGGCCGTCCTCGCTGACGTTGCCGAAGGCGTAGTTGACGTGGGTGAGGCGGCTCGCCGCGCCCGAGGTGTCGAGCTTCCTGACCGGGAAGGCCCGGCCGTAGATGCCCCACTGGGTGAAGTAGCCGACCTTGTGGTAGCCGGCTCGGCGCTTCGCGTGGTCGTGGGCGCTGGCGGCGGCCGGTGGCGCGGCGGCGACCAGCATCGCCGCGAGGGCGACGAGAGCGGTGAGGCGGCGAGGACGGAATGGTCGCATCGGCACTCCCAGGCGGGGCGGAGCGAATTAGTTAAGACACCTATCTGATTGATGAAGCTAAGCCGATCGCAATCCGATGGTCAAGAGCGCACCCGGCCCGGTCCGGGCCACCGGCCGACCGTACGGACGATTGCGAGGAGGTTTCTGGTTCGTGACCATGTCGTGCCATGGACTCAGCGCTGACCCTGATCGGACTGCCCATCGCGCTCGGCATCATCATGCTCGGCCTGGGTCTCGGACTGACCGCCGACGACTTCCGTCGGGTGGCCCGGCACCCCAGGTCGGCGGTCATCGCGCTGGCCTGCCAGGTGCTGGTGCTGCCGGCCCTCTGCTTCGGTCTGGTCCTGGCGTTCGACCTGCCGCCCGAACTGGCCGTCGGCATGATGCTGCTGGCCGCGTCCCCCGGCGGTACCACCGCCAACCTCTACAGTCACCTGTTCGGCGGTCACGTCGCCCTGAACATCACGCTGACCGCCATCAACTCGGTCCTCGCCGTGTTCACCCTGCCGATCGTGGTCAACCTGTCGGCGGCGTACTTCCTGGCCGACGGGCGGAGCATCGGCCTCCAGTTCGACAAGGTGCTGCAGGTGTTCGCCATCGTGCTCGTCCCGGTCGCGATCGGCATGCTGGTCCGCGCCCGGGTGCCCCGGGTCGCCGAGCGGCTCGACCGGCCGGTCCGGATGCTGTCCGTCGTGGTGCTCGTCGCGGTGATCGCCGGCGCGGTGCTCGGCGAGCGGGAGAACATCGCCGACTACTTCGTCTCGGTCGGCCTGGCGGTGCTGGCGTTCAACGTGCTCAGCCTCGCGATCGGCTACGGGGTGCCCCGCCTCGCCGGGGTCGACCGGAGCGCCGCGACCGCGTCCGGGTTCGAGATCGGCATCCACAACAGCACCCTCGCCATCACCATCGCGCTCAGCCCGGCGCTGCTCGACAACACCCGCATGGCGGTCCCCGCAGCGGTGTACGGCATCGTCATGTTCTTCACCGCGGCGGCCTTCGGCTTCCTGGTGACCCGGGTGGGCGTACGTGCGGCCGAGCCGGTCAGCGGCGAGGCGTAGCCCAGGCGAGGAAGCGGGCGGCCAGGTCCGCGGGCGGGGTGCCCGGATCCAGTTCGGCGAGTTGCCCGGCGGCCTCGGCCTGGAGCGTCGCCAGGTAGACCGTCAACGCGACCCGGTCGTTCCGGTACTCGGCCAGGAGGCGGAGCTTCGCCGCCGAGCACGGCCAAGCGATGCCGCACGCCCGGCACCGCCAGGTCGGCCGGGAGGGGACGTGCTCGACGCGACGCCGGCTCATACCACCCGCGCCGGTTGCACCAGGGTCACGGCGTCGAGCCGGACGGCGGCGTACCGCTCCCGGGGCGCGACCGACCAGTCCGGGCGGATCTCGTGGCCCTTCAACTGGACCCAGACCGTCTCGTCGACGACCGCGCTGCGGACGACCTCGGTGACGGTCAACGTCAGGGTTCCGGTGCCGAACCGGTAGGCGTGGTCGGGGACGCGGATCGTGACGTTCGGCGCGAGCTGCACGGCGAGACCTCCATTCGCGGTTGGAGGGGGCCGCCCCGGCCGGGGCGGCCCCGTGACTGGCACGGGCCGCCGGGCCTTCGGGTCGCCTCCACCGACCGTGCCGTCTACAAAGCACCCTGCCGAGAGTTGTGGGCCGACTGCACCGCGTAGGAGTATTTCTCTTCGACGTTCAGAACGTTCCAGACCATCTCTGGGAAGGATCGAGGATGAACCAGGCAGTCGTCGCGGCGATGGCCGAAGCTGGTGAGACCGCCGACAGCCTTGCAGCTCAGATAGGCGTCGATCCGAAGACTGCGGCGAAGTGGGCAAGCCACGGACGGATCCCGCAGACGCGGCACCGCGCTCGGGTCGCTGCGATCCTGGGCCGCGAGGTCGCGGAACTTTGGCCGGACGTTCTGGAGCGCCGAGAACCGGCTTGGTTCCGCCCCTGGGCCGACATCGAACGCGAGGCGGTGTCACTGCGCTGGTTCGAGCTGGCGTGGGTCCCGGGCCTACTACAGACTGAGGCGTACGCACGCGCGACGCTGGCCGGTGAGAAGCTGACCGCTGATGAGGTCGACCAGCTCGTCTCGGCGCGACTTCAGCGTCAGTCGGTGCTTCGTCGCAACAACGCCCCGATGCTGATCGCGGTGATAGACGAACTGGTCCTCCGCCGGCACGCGTACGGCGGCCGGGAGCTGATGCGCGAGCAGTGCGCACATCTGGCCGCCTGCGCGGAGCTACCGATGGTCTACGTTCATCTCGTACCGGCGTCTGTCGGTATGTACTCCGGGCTGGGCGGACCGTTCATACTTGCCGAGCAGGACAGCGGGGCAACGGTCGCGCACGTGGACGGCCAGGCCCAGGCACAGATAATCGAGAGCGCGGCGGAGATTGCTACGCTGAGTCGACGATGGGAACGCATCCGCGGGGAGGCTCTCTCGCGGTCGCAGTCCCTAGACCTGCTCAGGGAAGCGGCAAGATCATGGACCTGACCGGCGCCCGGTGGCGCAAGAGCACGAAGAGCGGAAACAACGGCGGGGCGTGTGTCGAGGTCGCCGGCAATCTTCCCGGTGTCGTGGGTGTCCGGGACTCGAAGGATCCGGCCGGGCCGGCGCTGGTCTTCTCCCCGGCCGCCTGGCGGGCGTTCGTCACCCAGGTTGCCCGACAAGACTGACCGCACCTGTCCGAGAGCGCCCGCCCAACCGGAGACGGGCGCTTCGTCGTGGGCCGCCCCTCCGTCGCGGGTGAGCACGCTGCGGACGTCGGTGATGTCGCCGTCTGGCTGGATAGGCAGCCGGCTAGCCGACGAGCGACACCGCTGCGTTGTGGGTCAGCTGGGATACTCTGCGATGGCACTTCCGCGTCGCCACACCAACGACTTCCAGAGGCAGGATCATGGGTGATCTGACTGGCGCGCAGTGGCGCAAGAGCACGAAGAGCGGCGGCAACGGCGGCAACTGCGTCGAGGTCGCCGGCAACCTTCCTGACGTTGTGGGTGTCCGGGACTCGAAGGATCCGGCCGGGCCGGCGCTGGTCTTCTCACCGGCCGCGTGGCGGGCCTTCGTCACCCAGGTCGCCGGGCGCGGCTGACCGCACGCATCCGAGAGCGGCCGTCCCGGTCAGGGGCGCTTCGTCACAACTGCCGGACACGAGCCCTGAAACCTCGGCTACCCGCTGAGCGCGAGCGACTCAGGGAGGGGTCATCGGCGGGCTGCTCCGTTGACTAGGTCGGCGACCGCGGGTTCCAACTCTGGATAAGCGAACTCGAAGCCGGCATCGCGTAGGCGCTTCGGGACGCACCGACGGCCGGTCAATACCAGCAGCGGGTCGGCGCGCATGAATACCGATCCGACCCGGACCAGCGGTTCAGGGGTGGGAACACCGGCGGCACAACCCATCGTCCGGCGGAGCGTGACCATGAGATCGGTGTTGCGGACGGGGCTGGGGGAGGTTGCGTGCACAATGCCGGACAGCATGGGATCGTCCAGACAGTGGCGCACGATCGCACACAGGTCGTGGATGTGCAACCAACTGATCCACTGTCGGCCGCTGCCCATCCGGCCACCGAGACCCCATCGCACGAGTCCGGTCAGCCGATCGAAAGCCGGGGTGTTGCGGTCGAACACGATGCCGGTCCGCAGCGTGACCTTGCGCGCCGCTGTGATCTCCGCCGCCGCGTGCTCCCAAGCCCGCGCTACACCGGCCATCTGTGGTGGATCGTCGGCGGGCGGGGCGGACTCGTCGAGCACCGCTTCGCCGGCGTCGCCGTAGATCGCCAGCGTGCTCATCTGTAGCAGCACTGGTAACGGCCGGTTCAGATCGGCGCAGGCGCGGGCAAGCGCCCGGGTAGGTTCCGTCCGGGAACGTGTCAGCAGCGCGATGCTGGCCGGGGTCGGCCGCCGGAACACCAGCTCACCGCAGAGGTTCACCAACACGGCGTCGGCCAGTTCAGATGCCCAGGCGCCGACGGTTCGGCCGTCCCAGTGCACCTGCCGGCCCCACGGGACCCGAGTAGCCGAACGACTCAGTACCACCACGTCGTCGCCCCGAGCGATGAGGTCGCGTGCGATCCGTTGCCCGAGCGCCCCGGAACCGCCGGCAATGACGACCTTCATCGGCTGCGGGTGGTGACCGGGCCGCCGCTGGACCGCACCGCCATTGGCGGCAGCGGGTTCCAAGTGGCTGGGACATTGCGCATCAGCAGCCCGCAGTCGGGTACCGCGGATCCCGGAGGGAATCGGGCCGGATCGTCGAAGAACGTGGACTGCACTGAAGTCAGCTCCACGGGCGTGACCCGCCAGCCACGAGTCAGCAGCTCCACGCCGTCGAGGTGGCCCGGGTCGGGAGTGGTCGAGAAGCCGATGACACCGCGCCGGAAAAACTCCGAGGCCTGGTCGACGTCGCGGAAGAGGCGGCTGCCCGACAGGTCGGCCGCAACACGGGCGTGGACGCCGACGCGTACCCCATCGCCCGGGTTGGCGAAGGCGATCCGCAGCTCGTCCGCGCTCTCTGTTACGTCGAAGCGGCTGAGGTGGTGCCGTCCTGGGAAGAGCCTGCCGCCGACCCAGGAGTTGAGCCGGGAGCCGGTGTCACGGCGCGGGATGTAGACGCCCGTTGTGACGCCATCGGGTGTGTCCCACTCGACCGCGATCCGGTGTGCGCCATTTTCGCTGCGCAGGCCGAACGGTGTGGACACGGATGGCAGACGCACGCCGCTCAACCGGATCAGGCAGATGCCTGACACGGCCCACCCGTTGACGACCTGCGGTCGCAGCGGGGCGGGCAGCAGGCGTGCGGTGACCTCGGGTTCGGTGCGGTAGTTCACCAACAGGCGGCGCTGGACGACGCTCATCACTCGAGGGGCTCTCATACGTCCGCCTTCCTTGTCGGGACGCGCCGATGGCCTGCCGAAGTAGCACCTGCGCGGGACAGAACGCGCCTGCCGCAGGTTGAGCAGATGCTCAAAGCTGAGCATACGATCCTTTGAGCAAACGCTCAACAAAAACCTCGACCGGAGCTGTCTGCTCGCCGCGTAACCGGCCTCCGGAACATGATCAGCCGTGCCGGCTCTAGCCGGTGAGAGCCCCCGAGCGGGACGCCGGGCCTTCAACCCGGACTGTCACCGGGGGTGCTGGAGACCGCGGGCGGTAGCCCGTAGATGCCAGGGGCAGTCATGGTGGTGTCGTCGATGGCGCTCGGATCGATGCTCCAGCGACCGGCCATCGCCATCACGTCGGACTCGGACGGTGTCGTCTCGTACCAGGCGGTCCACTCATCGTCCGACCAGTGTTCCCACCCAGGCTCCATACCCCGAATGCCGATGCCCAATTCAATCTCGTCGGCTGTCGGGGCACCGACGAACAGCGTTACCTCACCGCGCTCCCCGAGGAAGCAGTAGGCGCGCAACAGCTGACCATTCACGGCCCGGGCCCACGCGTGATTGTCCGGAACCCGTTCGTTGGCGAAGTACTGCACCTCGCCCAACTGCCGACTCAGCATCCTGAGCCAGTCGGGGAAAGACGGCTCCGCCGCGTCGGAACCCGTCGGCAAGTGCCGTCGGCTGTGAGCAAGAGTCCAGCCTGACAGCGGCGCGGCGACGTACACGCCGTGCTCGTAGGCCCGGTCGGTGCCGTTGGCCCAGTCGAGGACCTCCCGGTCGTGCAGACCGAGCGCGTCGGCGACCTCGCCGGTGGTCCGGTCTCGGACAGCCAGCCATGATGTCTTGTAACCGAATCCAGCCACGCCGCCCATGTTCTCAGGAGCGTGCTTCCCGGCTCGGGCCACGTTGCCGCTCGGGCAAGGCCTGGCGTCAACAGTGAAACACCGACCAGCAGATGTCGTTGCGCAGCCTCTGGTCATCAAGCACGAGCTCGCGGATCGCCTCCGGGAGCTGATCGCGCTGCCACTCGCACTCCAGCCGCCCCGCGGCCTCGCTCAGACCCTCCGGTGCCGCCGCACGTACGGCCTTGATCGCGTACGCGGCGGCGCCCAGCTCGTGTGCGGCCACGTGGGCGACGACCGCGGCCTGGCCGGCGGCGTACGCGGCGTACCGGGCGGCACCCCGCAGGTCTCTTGCCGCTCCCATCGCATGGCCGCCCGCCGCGCGAGCCTGCATCATCTTGACCTCGCCACGGGCCCAGGCCCGGGCATGCCCGATCGCGCGGCGTGGCCGCGGGTCCCCAGGCTGGGCCGACTCGAAGAGGTCAAGGACGTGCTCCGCGCACGAGGCAGCCCAGAGAGCAAGGAGACGGTGATCGGCATCAGTGAGCGTCCCCCCACGCCGGATCGTCACGAAGCGAGGGTCCCGGACCTTCGGGAGGATCATGACGTGCGCTCCCTCCTGTGCGGGTCGGCGCAACTCGGCGCAGTGTGCCCCGGTGACCGGTCAGCCGCCGGTCGCAGGGAACGGTCCAGTGTGCTCATCAGCTGGGCGACACGATCGCGGCCGCTTTCAGCCAGCGGATAGCGGCTGAGTACGTCGATGAGTACCGGAGTCGCACGCTGCCGCGACCGTCCCAGCAGGGCGTCCCCGAGCGCGGCGTCACCGCCGGCCTCGATCTCCGCGATGCGCGCCGCGCTCGCGGAGGCTCGCAGGATGTGGCCGACCTGGCTGGCCTTGGCAATGGGGTGCAGGTACGCGGCCGATGCGGCGTCGCCGGCGGATCGCGCGGCCAGGCGCGAGGCCTCGGAGGGGGCGGACCGGGCGGCACGATGAGCATCGAGGGACGTGACGCGCTGGAGTTTGGTCCTGCTGGCGCCGTTGATGAACGCCCAGGCCGCGTCGATGGCCGCGCGCGGGCGCGGATCATCGGAAACGGCCCGCTCGAAGACCGGCAGCACGTCCTCCGCATGCAGGACCACGTAGCGGGCCACGACGCGCAGCTCGTCCATCGTCAGGTCGAAGTCTCCGGATACGGTGCGCGTGCTCGTTGCCATGTCCATGAATCGTATCGTTGAACCCTCGGTTGAGGCTTTACCACGAACCCGCTGCCGCTACCATCGTCGGCTATGGCAACGCGGCTGGTACAGATCAACATGAAGGCTCGGGACGACGCCGCACTGGGCGGTTTCTGGGCGGAGGTGCTCGGCTGGGAGGTCTCCAGCGAGGGACCGGGCGTGACCAACCTCGAACCCGAGGGCTTCGGCTACCCCGACCCGACCGCCGTCTGCATCGACCTCATCGCCTCCCCGGAACCCAAGACGGTGAAGAACCGCGTGCACGTCGACCTCGCCACCACCTCGGCGGCGCACCAAGCGGAGCTGATCGTGCGCCTGAAGGATCTCGGCGCGACACCCGTCGACGTGGGCCAGGGCGACGTGCCGTGGACCGTCATGGCCGACCCGGAGGGCAACGAGTTCTGCGTGCTGGACTGGCACGATCCGGTCCGGGACACCGGACCGATCGCCTCGGTGGTGGTCGACTGCGCGGATCCGCGAGCCATGGCCCGCTTCTGGAGCGAGGCCACGGACTGGACCCTGCACACGGTGACCGACGACAACGCGGTACTGCGTTCCGCCAAGGGCGTCGGCCCGTACCTGCAGTTCCTCCGCACACCCGACGCGAAGACCGTCTGGAACCGCGTCCATCTCGACCTGCGCCCCTACCCAGGTGACGACCTCGAGGCCGAGGCGGCCAGACTGCGGACGCTCGGCGCCACCGACATCGACCTGGACGGCGATGTCCCGTGGAAGGTCATGGCCGACCCGGAAGGCAACGAGTTCTGCCTCCTCACCCCGGGCTGACGACACCGCCGACGATGTGACCTGCCAGCCGTACCCGAGTCACCGGCCGGCGGGCGCCGCCGGCGCGCCGACGGCCGCCAGCGGCGACGCCGGTCGCGCGTGCCGTAGGCCCCGGGTGAGCAGCAGCGTCGTGACCAGCGACAGGCCGGCCAGCAGCGCCACCGCCCGGTGCGTCGGCAGCACGTCGGCGATCGCTCCGGCCAGCGCCGCGAAGACCGCCTGCCCGGTCATCATCCCGTTCTGGTGCAGACCGAGCGCCTGCCCGTGCGTTTCGGGCGGGGAACGGTCGATGAGCCACTCCTGCAGCGGCAGCGAAGCCGCGAAGCCGACCGAGGCGACCAGCGCGAGCACCATCGCCAGCGGAAGGTCCGGGCGCAGCACGAAGGCGAGGTACGGCAGGGGCGGGCGTTCCCGATCCGGTCGAGCAGACGACCACGATGCCCAGTTAGCCTGCCGACATGGGGAGCGCCGAACTGGATGAGTTGATCGTCGCGGACGCCGAGGCGCTGCGCGCGTGGTTGTCGGCCAACCACGCCGCGTCGCCCGGTGTCTGGCTGGCCCTGACCAGGAAGGGCGGCACCGTCACGACGCTGACCTGGCAGCAGGCGGTCGACGAGGCCCTCTGTTTCGGCTGGATCGACGGGCAGGCGCGTAAGCGGGATCAGGAAAGCTCCTGGATCCGGTTCACCCCACGCCGACCCCGCAGTTCCTGGTCGCAACGCAACATCGCCCATGTGGCCCGGCTGGAGGCGCAGGGGCGAATGACGCCCGCGGGACGCGCCGCGGTGGATGCCGCGAAGGCGGACGGGCGGTGGGCGGCCGCCTACGCCCCGCCGTCGGAAGCTGAGGTGCCGGCCGACCTGCTCGCCGCCATCGCCGCCGACCCCGCCGCCCAGGCCATGTTCGACGTGCTCACCAAGACCAACCGGTTCGCTCTCATCTACCGCGTCAATGCCGTCAAACGGGCGCAGACCCGCGAGCGGAAGATCGACGAGTTCGTCGCCATGCTGGCCCGTCAGGAGACGATCCACCCGCAGAAGGCCAGGCCTTCGAATATGCCGTAACCGGCATCTTCGCGATCAGCTGCGCTCATGGTTCCGGGGAGCCGGCCAGGCCCGGGGATTGGGCGCAGCCAGCTCCGCGCCCGATCCCCGGGTCACCGTCACGGCGTCCTGGTCCACGTCGAGGCGCAGACCCGGGTCACCGGCCGGCCCGACGGAGCATCTCGTCGGTTTCGGGATCGGGCATGAGTTCGCGAACCTCCTGCGCGCAGCGGCAAGAGGCGGCGATCTTGGCAGCCCACGTCAGCGCCTCCTCCCGTGAGGCCACGTCGACGACCACGAACCCGCCGATGACCTCCTTGGTCTCCGGGTAGGGACCATCGGTGACCATCCCGTCCGTGGCCACGACGCTCGCTTGCTGGCGTTCGAGTCCGGCGCCGAACACGAGCACGCCGGCGTCCACGGCCTCCTGCATCACCGCGTGCGCGGCCTTGCCCACGTCGGGCCAGTCCTCAGCGGGGATGTGGTCCATCGCGCCGTCGTTGAACGAGATCAGATAAGGCGTCATCCCATGACTCCCTTGTCCCGGCGGCCTCGTCGGGCCGCCTCCCGCCTGTTCCACGAACGACCCGCCCCGGATCCGACGCTGTGCCAGAAAATTTTCACGGGATCTCCGCCGCACGGCCGGCGGGCGTCCAGTCGCCCGTGTTCGCGGGGGACATCACCGCCGCCAGCGGCCACGAATAGTGCCACGTCGGCTGCCGCGATCAGGCACCGGGCTGAGCAGCCGGTGCGTGGACCTGCCGGATGCGGATGGGGTCTGCCCAGGGCGAAATGTCTTGAACCGGAGGCGACGGCGGGTGAAGCTCGGCGCGTGCCGGAGCTGATGGACGTCGCGGTCGGGGATCTCCACCTCTCCCTGCGGGTGTGGCATGCCGTCGACGAGGGCAGGCCACCCGCCGTGCTGCTTCCTGCCACCGGCAAGACCGCAGGCGACTGGGACGTGGTCGCCTCGGGCCTTCGTGCTCAACGCACGGTGTACGCCGTCGACCTGCGCGGCCACGGTGCCAGCGACTGGCCCGGCACATACCGCGTCCACCTGTTCGCGCAGGACGTGATCGGCGTTCTGGACCGGCTGGACATCGGCCCGGTGGACCTGGTCGGCCACTCCCTCGGTGGTCTGGTGGCCTGTCGGGTCGCCGCCGGGCGGCGGGCACGCGTCCGCAGACTCGTGCTCGAGGACATCGGGTTCCCGCACCCCCGACCGCCGGGACTTCCCGACCGGCCCCCGGGGGACCTGCCGTTCGACTGGCAGCTGGTGGAGCAGGTCCGGCCCGAGATCGACAACCCGGATCCGGGATGGGCCGACATCGTCGCCCGGATCACGGCACCCACGCTGCTCATCGGGGGCGGGGCAGCGAGCCCCATCCCCCAGGAGCACCTCGCCGAACTCGCCGACCGCCTGGCCGATGCCCGGCTGACGACGATCGCTGCCGGCCACCTCGTTCACGAGACACGTCCCGACGAGTACCTCACGGCCCTGACGGAATTCCTCAGCGACTGATCGACGCCCGCCGGCGGTTGCCTCGACCGACTGTCACCGAGGCCGGGGCTCCTACTCCCAGCGGAACAGGGCAATGGCCACCACCGCGCCGACGACGGCCGTGCCCCCGAGGCCCACCAGGTTCGCGGTGTCGACGGACGTCCCGGCCCAGGCGGCGGAGAGCGCCTCGACGGTCGCGCCGAACGGCAGCCACGAGGCGGCCCGCTCCAGCGGGTCCGGCAGGGCGGCGGTGCCGCCGAACATCCCACCGACCGCCCCGAACGCGAAGAAGGCGATCAGACCGATCGCGACGGCGGAGTTCGGTGTGGGCGCCACCGAGGCGACGACCAGGCCCAGCCCGTACATCGCGGCGACCGCGAGCGCGACGACGCCGAGCGCGACCCCGACGTGCACCGGCGGGCGCGCCCCGAAGGCGAGCACGGCGACGGCGTACGCCAGGCCGATGCCGACGACGGCCTGGACCAGGCTGACCACCATCTGCGCCACCAGCACCATCGCCGGTGAGGCCGGGGTGACCGCGAGCCGGCGCAACAGCCCGGAGCGGCGGTAGTACGCCAGGAAGCTCGGCATGTTGATGATGCCGATCGAGGCGAGGACGATCGTGAAGACCAGCGGAAGCACGTAGACGTCCAGCCCCGAGCGACCGTTGACGGCCGCCTCGTCGCTGGCCGCCGAGGCGTTCATGACCATGATCAGCAGCGGCAGGCCGATCGGCACGACCAGGCCGGCGGTGTCCCGGACGACCATCTTCGCCTCGCAGCGGATCAGCGTGAGCCAGGCCGCCGGGCCGGGGCGGCGTGCGGTCACCTCGATCATTCGGCGTCCTCCTTCACGAGTTCCCTGCCGGTGAGGGCGACGAAGGCCTCCTCCAGGTTCGCGGTGCCGGCCCGGGCGATCAGCCCGGCCGGGGTGTCCAGGGCGACGATCCGGCCGCGGTCGATGAGGGCGACCCGGTCGCAGAGCCGCTCGACCTCGTCCATCGCGTGGCTCACCAGGACCACGGTCTCGTCGCGCAGCTCCTCGATGCCCTTCCACACCCGCCGCCGGGCCCGCGGGTCGAGTCCCGTCGTCAGCTCGTCGAGGATCACCACGCGGGGGCGGCCGACCAGGGCCAGCGCGATGGAGAGGCGCTGCTGCTGGCCACCGGAGAGCTTCTCGAAGCGGGTCCGGGCGTGCCGGCCCAGATCCACCAGGTCGAGCAACTCGGCGGCGGGCCGGGGATTCGGGTAGAAGGTCCGGTACAGGCCGACGAGTTCGGCGACGGTCAGGGCGTGGTGCAGGAAGGCCTGCTGCAACTGCACACCGAGCACCTGGCGCAGGGCCGCGCGGTCCCGGCGCGGGTCGAGGCCGAGCACCCGGATCCGCCCCCGGTCCGGGGTACGCAGGTCGGCGATCATCTCGATGGTCGTCGTCTTTCCGGCGCCGTTGACCCCGACCAGGCCGAGCGCCTCGCCGGCCGCCACCTGGAGGCTGACGTCCTCCACCGCGACGACCGCGCCGTACCGTTTGTGCAGGTGTTCGACCTCGATGGCAGGTTGGTTCATGCCTCGATGCTCGGTGTTGCGCCCGGTCCCGCGCCTGTGCCGACGGTCAGCTTCGCGGGCCATGACTTCCGGCACTCCGGGCCGGCGTTTCGCGGTGGGTAGATTCGGACGCATGCGCCGGATCGGACTCGACGAGTTGTCCGGCGTCGTGATGCTCGTGGTGTGCCTGGGCACCGCCGCACCCGTCGTGCTCGGCCTCGTCGAACCGGACATCCCGGCGCCGGCCTGGGTCGTGCTGTTCCTGGCGACGCTGGTGGCCGCCTTCGCCGCCGCCGCGGAGGGTCGGGCCACCGCCCGGCGGGTGGCCTTCGGTGTGGCCGTGGTCGCCGGCTGGGGCATCGTCCTGACCGCCCCGCGGGCGGGCATGCTGCCGATCCTGCTGGTCGTGATCGCCGCGCTCGGGCCGGAGGTCGTCCGGCTGCCGGCCAGTCTCGTGGTGGTCGCGCTGAACACCGGCGTGATCGCCCTGACCAGGGGGCGGGTGCACGGCGACGCGGTCGAACTCGTCGTGACCGGGGCGTTCTACGGGCTGATCCAGCTCGCGTCGGTGTTCAGCCTCACCGCGATCCACCGCGAGAAGCGCCTGCGCCGCGAACTCGCCCAGGCGCACGTCGACCTGCAGGCCGCAGCAGTGCTGCTGGCCGGGTCCGCCCGCACGGCGGAACGGCTGCGCATCTCGCGGGAGCTGCACGACCTCCTCGGTCACCAGCTCACCGTCCTCGCCCTGGAGCTGGAGGCCGCCCGCCACCGCCCGGGGGAGGCGGCCCGCGAGCACGTGGAGCGGGCCAACCGGGTGGCGCGCGACCTGCTGGCGGACGTCCGCACCACCGTCGGCACGCTGCGCGCCGGGCCGGCCACCGACCTGGCCCAGTCACTGCGGGACGTCGGCCGCGACGTCCCCGGCCTCGACGTCACGGTCGAGGTGGCCGACGACGTGGAAGCGGACGAGGAGCAGACCGCCGCGCTCGTCCGGGCGGTGCAGGAGATCGTGACGAACACGCTGCGGCACGCCCGGGCGCGCGAGCTGTCGGTCACCGTCGCGCGCGACGGCGACACGATCCGGCTCACCGCGACCGACGACGGGCAGGGCGCCACCGAGGTCGTCGCCGGCAACGGGCTACGCGGGCTCGTGGAGCGGTTCGCGGCCCTCGGCGGAGGGGCCGGTTACGACGGCCGGTCGGGCTTCCGGGTGACCGCGTGGGTTCCGGTCCGGTGACCCGGGTCGTGGTCGTCGACGACCAGACCCTGGTCCGGCAGGGCATCCGCAGCCTGCTCGACATGGCCGGCATCGAGGTGGTGGGGGAGGCGGACGACGGCGCCGCGGCCCTCGACGTGATCGCCGAGGCCAGACCCGACGTGGCCCTGCTCGACCTGCGCATGCCGCACCGGGACGGCATCTGGACCCTGCGACAGCTGCGCGAGCGTGGGGTGGACGTGCCGGTGCTCGTGCTCACCACGTTCGACGACGACACGCTGCTGCTCGACGCCCTGCGCGCCGGGGCGCGCGGCTACCTGCTCAAGGACGTCACGCTGGAGCAACTGACCCGGGCGGTGGAGACGCTCGCCGCGGGCGGGACGCTGATCGCCGCGTCGATCACCGACCGCCTGCTGCGGGCCGTCCGTGCCGCGCCGCCGCCGGTCGCCGCCGGCGTCGCGCCGTCGCAGGAGCTGACCGAACGCGAGCTGGAGGTGCTGCGGCTGATGGCCGAGGGCTGCACCAACCGGGAGATCGCGGGCCTGCTGTTCCTCGCCGAGGGGACGGTGAAGAACCACGTCTCGGCGATCCTGCTCAAGCTGGGCGCCCGGGACCGCACCAACGCGGTGCTGCGGGCCCTGCACGAGGGTGTGCTGCGCTGAGCCGTGCCGGCTCCGGTCAGGCCGTGGTCCCCTCGGTGCCGAAGCCGTCGAGCGTGGCGCGCTCCTCCAGCGTGCGCAGCTCCTGGAAGACGGTGATGTGCAGGTCCGCGGGCGCGTCGAGCCGGGCGTTGACCGACTGCCACGGCGTGGTGGTCGGCGGCGCCACCGGCACCGCGCCGCCCGCCACCAGGCGACCGGTGGTGGCGGCCGCGTCGTCCACCTCGAACGCCACGCGGATCCGCGGCGCCACCTGGCGGCCCACCTCGACCTCGTCGATCATCTGCTTCTGCGCCGGGCTGGCGATCTCCAGCGTGGCCCGCCCGGCGTCCAGGATCACCACGCGCGCGTCGCCGCCGCTGGAGTACGCGGCCTGCTCGGGCAGCCCGAGCACGTCCCGGTAGAACCGGACCGCCGCGTCGTAGTCCTCCGCCTCGACGACCAGCCGCAACTGGCGTACGACGGGCGGCTGGGGCGATGCGGCGGAAGGCGGTCCGTCGCCGTCGTCGATCATGCGGCAACAGTAACCGCAGCGGCCGTCGGGCGAAGAACCTGCTCGGTCCGGACCACTCAGCTCCGACCGCTCGGCCCGGACCCGGCCGCCGGAGCAGCCGTAGCCGTCCTGGCGATGCTGGCCACCGCCTGGTGCAGCGGACGGAGGAACGGCGCCGTCTGCCATTGGCCCGGCCCGTACCGGGCGTAGGCGAACATCACGGCGTGGCACCAGACGGACGGGCCGGACAGCCGCAACGGTTCCACCCCGGCGAAGGTCAGGACGCTGTTCGGACCGTCGAGAAAGTACTCCATGGTCGCGTTGTGGTCGAACGCCAGCCACCGGCCGCCCACGCAGCACCAGGTGGTCGTCGGTGTCACGATGACCCGGGCGGACGCGAACTCGCGCCATTGCGGCTGTGCCAGGCCGGCGGCGCGGGACCGGGCCACGCTGTTGCCGACGAGGTTGCCGACCAGCGCACCCGCGACGAGGAGTGGTGAGCCCCAGGCGAACGTGTGGCTCTGCCCGTAGGCGACCGTGGTGCCGTAGTAGCGGGAGTAGGTGAACGGTGCGTCCAGGTGCACGACGCCCGGTCCGATGAATCCGGGCGCGACCACGGTCGGCGGTGGCTCGCCGCTGGCGAGTCGCTGATAGAGACGGATCGCCTCGACCCAACCCCGCTGCAGCGCCACCGCGGCGGGAGGCGGCCGGCGTACGCGCGGCCGGTGGGCCGGCAGCAGCCGGCCCAGGCCGTAGGCGGGAGCGTAGGCGAGCAGCGCCCACGGCGCGGTGAGGCCGACCACGACGACAGACACCCATCGGCCGTACGCGAAGCGCCGTCGCCGACGGCCGTCGACGATCCCGAGGACGATGCCCACGACGACGGTCGCCACGAGCGCGGCGCCGCAGACCAGCACGAGCAGACTCGTCCACTCGGCGATCTCGGTACACGGTCCGGCCACGCCGCCGACCCGGCGGGTCGACGTCGGCCCGAACCGGTCGACGCAGGCGTCGCGGCGCCGGCTCAATTGGAAGGTCAGCACTCCCAGCGCCAGGAGGGCGGGCATGCCGACTGCCGCGACCACCCAGTGCCGCCCCTCGCGGCGCGAGGTCGCTGACCGCTGTCGGACATAGCCAGGATTCGAACCCACCCGGTCGTCCCCTCAGCCCTATGTGGTGGGAACTGTACTCTGCGTGGGACCGGTGTCAACGGCGGCCGCCAGAGGCTCTGACCGCGCCCGCGTCACCGATCCGACAGTTGCCGGGCCGGCTGCCGCTGCGGCGCCTGTCCTCGCAGCGTGTGCCACCTGTGCAACGATCGACGGGCGCCGCCGCGGCCCGCCCGCCGGTCCGCCCGCGCACACCCCATGGCAGGCATGGGCGCAGGCACCTCGTACCCCTTGGAGAGCTCGATGTCCCGCTCCCCGGCTCGGGTCTTCGCCGCGTTGAACGCGGAGCGGCCCGCCGATCAGGCTTCCCCGGTCCTCGGCAAGGCCGTCGTGCTGGGCGGCAGCGTCGCCGGGCTGCTGGCCGCGCGGGTGCTGTCCGCCTACGCGGAGAGCGTCGTCGTGATCGACCGGGACGACCTGCACGTGGCCGGCGACCGGCCCGGCGTGCCACAGGGGACCCAACTGCACGCGCTACTGCCCGGCGGCCTGCACCAGCTGGAGAACCTGTTCCCGGGGTTCCGCGAGCGGGCCCTCGCCCGGGGAGCGGTCGGGGCGCCGCCCGCCGCCCGGCGGAACTACCTCGACGGCCGCCTCAAGGTCGTGGTGCCCGACGACGCGGACAGCCTCGCCGGCACCCGGCCCCTGCTGGAGGGGCTGATCCGCGAGCAGGTCCTCCGGCTGCCCAACGTGAAGACCATGCGTGCCCGCGCCACGGGTCTCGTGGTCGACGGCGCGGTGACCACGGGGGTCCGCTACGACGTCGGCGGCGCGCCCGGCGTCGAGTGCGGCGACCTCGTGGTGGACGCCATGGGGCGGTCCAGCCGGCTGTCCGAGTGGCTGGAGCAGGCCGGCTGGGAGCGGCCCGCGACCCGGCGGATGACGGTCAACCTGAACTACGCGACGGCCCTGTTCCGGCGCCGCGAGCCGGACCCGGAGTTCACCGTGGTCCTGGCCCTGAACAGCCCGGGGACACCGGCGGAGGTCGCCGGCGCGGCGTTCTTCGCCGTCGAGGACGGCCGGTGGATGGCCATGATGGCCGGGTACGGGGACAGCCGGCCGGGGCGTACCCCGGAGGACTTCGTCCGCCGGTTGCGGGAGGCGTTCCCGCCGGAGTTCGGGGAGGTCGCCGGCAGCGAGTTGGTGGGGGACGTGCGGACCTACCGGCACGCCGACAGCCGGCGCCGGGACTTCGCGGCGCTCAAGCGGTTTCCGGCCGGGCTGGTCAGCGTCGGCGACGCGGTTGCGTCGTTCAACCCGGTCTACGGGCAGGGGATGACGGCGGCGGCGTTGCACGCGGCCTGCCTGTCGAGCTACCTGCGGTCCGGCCCGGACCTGGGCGCGCCCGCCCGTCGGTTCTTCGAGCTGCAGAAGGTCGTCGTCGACGCGGCGTGGTCGATGTCGACCTCCGCCGACCTGGCGCTGCCGCACGTCGCCGGCCCCTACCCGCGCGGCTACCGGCTGTCCAGGTGGGTCAGCCGGCAGATCGTCGCGGCGACCGTCACCGACGTGCCGGTCGCCCGCCGGTTCAACGACGTCGTCTCGATGCGCGAGCACCCGCGGGCGCTGGCCAGCCCCGGTGTGCTGCTGGGCGCGGTGCGCGCCAACCGGCGCGCGCGCCGGCGACGCTAGGAGCGCTTCCGGGTGGCGGCGGGCACGCCGGTGGCGGGCGGCGACGCTCGACGCCTGAGCGTCCCGACCTGACCGGGCAGACCTGGCAACCAGGACGGCAGCGCACCGAAGATTGTCGGAGGGTTTGTCGGATCCAACCGTGCGCCGGTCGTCTGGTTGATAGCAGCATCTACCGCCGAACGAGCGCCCGAGTCAGGAGGAGCGCAACCGATGAAGTACGTGTTGATGTTCGCCGACACCGAACAGTTCGCCGCTGATCTGGCCGCGATGAGCGAACGCGAGATGGACGCCGCCTACGCCCGCGTACGGCAGTGGTTCGCCGATCACCAGGACAAGATCACCCATCACGCCCACCTCATGCCCCCGGACACCGCCACCACCGTGCGGCTGGACCGCGGGGAACCGCTGGTCTCCGACGGGCCGTACGTCGAGGGCAAGGAGATCGTCAGCGGTTACGCCGAGATCGAGGCCGTCGACCTCGACGAGGCACTCCGGATCGCGAAGTCCTGGCCCGCCTGCCCGGTGGTCGAGATCCGACCCGTCGCCGGGTAGGCCGGGCCGGCGTGCCTCCGCCAACCCACCGGGAGCTCGCCCGCGTGGTCCGCGACCACGCGGGCCGGCTCGCCGCGTCCCTCGTGCACCTCGTCGGTGACTTCTCCGCCGCCGAGGATCTCGTCGCCGACGCGGTCGAGGCCGCGCTGACCCACTGGCCGGTCGACGGCATCCCGGATCGGCCGGACGCCTGGTTGTACACCGTCGCCCGCCGCCGGGGCCTGGACCACCTGCGTCGCCAGCACCGCCACCGGCAGCGACTCGCCCTCGTGCCGGGCCCACCCGAACCGGCGCCGGACGACCGGCTGCGCCTGATCTTCACCTGCTGCCACCCGGCCCTGCCGCGGGCCGCGCAGGTCGCCCTCACCCTGCGGGTGGTGTGCGGGCTCACCACCGCCCAGATCGCGAAGGCGTTCCTCGTCCCGGAGAGCACCGTCGGGCAACGCATCACGCGGGCCAAACGCAAGATCAGCCAGGCGGGGATCCCGTACCGGATCCCGTCCCCGGACGAGCTCGGCGACCGCCTCGCCGAGGCCCTCGCCGTGGTGTATCTCCTCTTCAACGAGGGCTACCTGGCCACCGACGGTGAACGGGTCTGGTCCCGCGATCTCACCGACGACGCCGAGTTCCTCGCTGCCCTGCTGCACACCCTCATGCCCACCGAACCCGAGGCGGCCGGTCTGCTGGCCCTGATCCGCCTGCACCGGGCCAGGGCCGCGGCCCGGTTCGGCGACCACGGGGAAATCATCCAGCTGCAGCACCAGGACCGGTCCCGGTGGGACCGGGACGCCATCGCCGACGCCGGCCGGCTGATCGCCCGTGCCGCGGCGTCGAGGCGGCCCGGACCGTACCAGCTCCAGGCGGCGATCGTCGCCTGTCACGCCGAGGCCGAACGGTGGGAGGACACGGACTGGACGCAGATCCTGGTGCTCTACGACCTGCTCCTGCGCCTGGCGCCGTCACCGGTCACCCGGCTGCACCGGGCCGTCGCGCTGCGCTACGTCGTCGGGCCGGCGGCGGCGCTCGGCGAGGTCGACGTGCTCGGCGCGGAGCTGGACGGCTACCACCTGCTGCACGCCACGCGGGCCGAACTGCTGCGCGACCTCGGCGAGGCGGACGCGGCGCGGGCCGCCGACGAGCGGGCGCTCGCCCGCACCGCCAACCCGGCCGAACGGTCGCTGCTGCGGCGACGCCTCATCTGGACCTGACCCGGCCGTACGCCGTCGACGGTCAGGGTCTGTGTTCGCGGGGCTGCTCGAGCGGGTGGACCGCCCGCCGGGGCGCGACCCGGTGCGGCTCCTCGCCGCCCTTCGCGACCAGGTCCTCGGTTTCCTGGACGAGATAGTGCGGCCGGCGCTTCGTCTCGTAGTAGATCCGTCCGATGTATTCGCCGATCACGCCCAGGATCATCATCTGGATGCCGCCGAGGCCGATCACGCTGACGATGATGGTGGTGTAGCCGGGAACGTCGATGCCCTTGCTGACCGCGTCCGCGACCACCCAGGTCATGTACGCCAGCGCGATCAGGGTGAGGAACAGACCACCGTAGATGGCCAACCGCAGCGGCCGGTTGTTGAATGACAGCAAGCCGTCGAACGCGTAGTTGAACAGCTTGCCGAGGGTCCACCGGCTCCGGCCCGCCTGCCGGGTCTCGTTGCGGTGGGCGATCACCACCGTCCGGAACCCGATCCAGGAGAACAGCCCCTTGGAGAACCGGTTGTACTCCGGCATTGCCAGCACGGCGTCCACGGCGAGCCGGGACAGCAGCCGGAAGTCCCCGGCACCGTCGAGCAGCCGCACGTCGATCCACCAGTTGACCACCCGGTAGAAGGAGCGGGAGGCCAGCATCCGCAGGAGCCGGTCGCCGCGCCGGTCGCGACGGGCGATCACCTGGTCGAAGCCCTGCCGGTAGAGCGCCACCATCTCCGGCAGCAGCCGCGGCGGGTGCTGCAGGTCGGCGTCCATGATGACGACCGCGTCTCCGGTGGCCCGTTCCAGGCCGGCCAGCATCGCCGCCTCCTTGCCGAAGTTGCGGCTGAGCGACAGGTACCGCACGGACGCGTCGGCGGCGGCGAGCCGGCGCAGCGCCGCGAGGGTGCCGTCCTCGCTGCCGTCGTCGACGTACACCACCTCGATCTCGACGTCGGGCAGTTCCGCGACCGCGGCGGTCACCGCGGTGTGCAACCGCTCGACCGACTCCTCCTCGTTGAAGCAGGGCACCACCAGCGACAGGCGCACGGCGATCACCCCGCCCGGTCAGAGGTGGTAGACCAGCACGCCATCGACATCCTCCCGGGTGATGCCCAGCCCGTCGATCGGCCGGGCCGCGATGCCCTCCCACGGCGTCCCGCCCGCCCAGCCCGGCAGGGCGACCACCGTCCGCACCCCGAGGCCGCGCAGGTACGCCACGCTGCCCGCGCCGGGGAAGGTGGCCGTGACGGCCCGGGTCTGTGCCTGGGTGGCCGGCTCGAACCCGGCCAGGCCGTTGGTGACCCGGGGGAACCCGTCGGTCGTCCAGAGCATGTAGACCAGGTCGAGCCCGCCGCCGGCGGGCAGCACCAGCATCGGCTCCGCGGCGGTACGCAGCGCGGCCGGCGGCGGCGGTACCACCGGGTGCGGCGTGCGGTTGACCCCTTCCAGGCTGACCAGCGCCAGCGGGACCAGCAGGACCACCGGTGCCAACCACCGGCGCCACCCACGGGCCGACCACCGCCGTACCGCCGTCGCGAACGCCGTCAGCGTGCCCGCCGCCAGCACCGCCAGCAGCAGGCTCGTCCAGTGCATCATCCGGCCCGGGGTGCGCAGCGCGTCCCAACCCGGCAGGTGCTTGGACAGCGTCAGGTAGCCCGGGTCGCCGTCGCCGCCCAGGGTGGCGCCCAGGCCCAGCAGCACCGTGCCGAGCACGCCGAGCCCCAACGCGACCCGGTACCGGGTCCGGTACACCGAGACGAACAGCCCCGCCGCGGCCAACCAGAGCAGGGTCATGCCGGGCAGCAGCGCCATCTCCGGCGGCCAGGACAGCTGCTCCCGGGCCGCCGCGTGGCGCTCGCCCCACAACCACGAGTCCGCCGGGGCGGTGGCGAACCCGATCAGCGGCGGCGAGAACATCTCCGTCCAGTCCAGCGACCGCTCGGCCTGCGGGTTGAGGTCGACGACCCGCAGGTAGACCAGGGCGAGCAGCAGCGTCACCGCACCGAACACGATGCCACCGGCCAGATCCGCGACCAGCAGTCGCCGGCCGAACGGCGGCCGCTCCCGGCGTCGCCACCATGACCAGGCGTAGCCGCCGGCGCCGACGAGCACCGCCGCCAGCAGGAAGTACACCAGCGGGAGCCCGATGGCGAAGCCCAGGCTGACCTGCCACGCGGCGACGAGCCAGCCCGCCAGCGCCCAGCCCGGCCGCCGCCGCTCCGGCCGGTACCCGTGCCGCAACGACCAGCCGTGGCCGCGGGCCAGCATCGCCAGGCACAGCGCGATCCCACCGCTGGACAGGATGTTGAGGTGACCGGCGTGCGCCAACCGCCACGGCGCGAACGCCCAGGCGACCCCGGCGACCGCCGCGCCCAGGTAACCCGCGCCGAGCTGGCGGACCAGCGCGTACGCCCCGACGAACGCCAGCGCGTGCACCAGCACGTACATCACGTTGTACCGGATCAGGGCCGCCTCGAAGCCGGAGCCGAGCATCCCGATCGGGGCGTACCCGAGCAGGGTGTCGCTGTAGGCGTACGTGTACCGCTCGGGGAAGAAGGTGTTCGAGTGCCACAGACTCAGCGGATCGGTGAGCAGGGCGTGCCCGGCCCAGGCCAGCTGCCAGGCCTGCAACGTGGGGTCGGCGATGTCATTGGGGATGGTGCTCGCCGGGTGGCGCATCGTCGGCCAGGTCAGCACCACCGCGAGCAGGAGCCCGCCCAGCACCGCGAGGGTCCATTCGTGCCGCAGCCAGCGCCAGCCGCCGCACCGGCGGCGGCCCCCGCTGGCGGGAACCTCATCGTGGTCGGTGGTGTCGGGGGACGGTCGGGCGTCCGTGGACCCGGTGGTCATAAGGACAGATATTCAACTATCGCCATCGCCGTGTCGATCCCGGTCCGGGATGTGGGCGGTTCCGGACGACGCGCCGGCCCCCCGTCCGTGCCGGGGAGGCGGGACGGAGGTCCGCCCCGCGTCCCCGGCACCCCCCGTGGATCTGCCCGGGCGGACCGGGCGTCAGTGGTGGGCGTGCGGGTCGAAGCCCTCGGGTGCCCGGTCCAGGAACGCGGTGACCGAACTGATCCGACCGTCCGGGTCGAACACCAGCATGTCGGTCCCGGCGGCGAAGGGGCGGCCGCCGTCGAGCTCGATCTCCCACGTGAGCCGGGCCCGGTCGTGGTGGATCTGCGGCTCCGTGCGCCGCTGGAACAGCGCGCCGCCCATGCGCCCGGTGAACTGCTCGTGGAAGTCGATCAGCGCCTGCGGTCCGGTGAGGACGCCGACCGGGGCGTGGTACCGCACGTCGTCGGTGAAGGTCTCCACCGCCAGCCGGCGCTGCTCCTCCGCGGTCGTGTTCCAGAACCGCACGTAGCGGTCGACGGCGTCCTCGTACGTGGTGCTGGACGTCATGTGCCGTGCCTCCTCAAGGTCGTGGTCGTGGTGCGACTGCCGCCACACCACGGTGCGCCGGGACGTCGCGGCGTGTCGATTACCTACGAGGTCATTGCCGGCCGGCGGCGACCTGCGCCAGGCTGGGGCTCGTGACCAGGAGCGAGCCGGTGGGCGTGCTGATCCGACGCTGGCGCGAGCGGCGGGGCCGCTCGCAGCTGGACCTGTCCTCGTCGACCGACGTTTCCACCCGCCATCTGAGCTTCGTCGAGACCGGTCGGGCCAACCCCAGCCGGGCGATGATCGAGCGGTTGTGCGACGAGCTCGACGTGCCGCTGCGCGAGCGCAACGCCCTGTACCTGGCCGCCGGGTTCGCGCCGGTGCACCGGGAGAGCGCGTTCGTCGACCTCGGCGCGGCCCGCGCCGCCGTGGCGGCGGTGCTCGCCGGGCACGAGCCGAACCCGGCGCTCGCCGTCAACGTGCGCTGGGAGCTGCTGGCCGCCAACGGCGCCATGGCGGCGTTCCTGAGCGGCGTCCCGGAGGCGCTGCGTACGCCGCCGGTCAACGTGCTGCGGGCGACGCTGCACCCGGACGGGTTGTCCGGGCGGATCCGGAACCTGGCGCAGTGGCGTACGCAGGTGCTGCGCCGCGTCCGCCGCCAGCTCCACCGCACCGCGGCCGAGGGCCTGGCGGAACTCCTGGCCGAGCTGGAGAGCTACCCGGTGCCGGTGGGGACGGCGGCGGGCGCCGGCGGCGGGCCCGGCGACGATCTGGTGATCCCCCTGCGGCTGTCCACCGAGTACGGCGAGCTGGCCCTGTTCTACGCGACGACGGTGTTCGGCTCGGCCCGCGACGTCACGCTCGACGAGATCTCCATCGAGACGTTCTTCCCGGCGGACGCCGTGACGGCCGAGATCCTGCGCGCGATGGCGTCCACCGCCCCCGAAGCGGCTGCGTCGCCGGCCGTCACGCCGGCGGCCGTCCGGTAGCCGGCCGTTCCGTAGCCGGCCGTTCCGCCGCCGGTGCCAGGAACGCGGCGAGCGGCTCGACCAGCCGGGACGGCGCGCGGTTGATGCCGTCGTGGCCGCAGCCCGCGACGGGGAGCACGCGCATCCGGGGCAGCACGGGGGAGAGGGCCGCCGCGATGGTGGCGTAGTACGGCGGCCCGGCCTGCCCGTAGGCGAAGAGGATGTCGGTGTCGATCCCGGCGTACTGCTCGGGCGGGCCGTCGTGCGCCGCCACCATGGCGGTCTCGTCGAGGGTGATGTCGAGCAGCTCGCCCATCTGCCGGCCGACGCCGGTGCGCAGGAACAGCCGGCAGATCGCGGTCTGCGCGCCGAGCGGCAGCCGGGACGCCGGGAGCTGCGGGTTGGCGGCGGCGCCGACGATCGCGAGTGCCCGGGCCAGGTTGCCGGCGCGGATCGCCTCCCGCGCGGCCGGGACGAAGGAACCCGTCATGGCCCCGTTGACGGAGACGGCCGGGTCGTAGAGCGCGAGCCGTTCGATCGGCAGGCTCCGGGCCGCCTGGAGCGCGAAGAACCCGCCGGAGCTGTGCCCGACGACCGCCCGGGCGCCGGTGTGGGCGAGCACGGCGCCGAGGTCGTCGATCTCCTGCTCCAGCGTGTACGGCTGCCGCCGGTCGGGCGCGTCGGCCCGGCCCCGCCGGTTGTAGAGGTGCACGGTGAACCGGTCGGCGAGGGCGGTGGCCAGCCTCCGGTACGGCTCGATGGTGACCCCGCCCCCGTGCACCACCACGACGTCCGGGCCGGTGCCGGTGGAGTGCAGCACGATGGTGGCGCCGTCCGGCGCGGTGACATGTCTGGTCATCATTCGGCCTCCCGTGTCAAAACTGCGAACGCTGTTTGCAGATTACAGTGAACCGGTGAGCGACGCGACCCCCCACAGCCAACGGGACTCGATCTGGCGACGGCCCGCACGGGGGACCCGGGGGCCGGCACCCGCCCACAGCCGGGACGAGCTCGTGGCCACGGCGGTGGCCATCGCGGACGCGGACGGGCTGGCGGCCGTGTCGATGCGGGCGGTCGCCACCCGACTCGGGACCGGAGCCGCCTCCCTCTACCGGTACCTGTCGTCCCGCGACGACCTGCTCGACCTGATGGCCGACCGGGTGGCGGCCGAGCTGCGCCCGTACCCGGAGCCGGACGGCGACTGGCTGGACGCGATGGTGCGGATAGCCCGCGCGCAACGGGCGGTGCACGAGCGCCACCCCTGGCTGTCCGAGCTGAGCCAGCGCGCGTCCGCCATCGGTCCGGAGGCGCTTGCCTTCTTCGACGCCTGCCTGCGGATCATGGCGCCGGTTCCCGCGCCGCCGAGCGCCAAACTCGAGGCGGTCGCCGTCATGAACGGCATCTCCATCCTGTTCGCCCGCAAGCGCACGGCCGGCGAGGCGTTCACCTTCGCCGGTCTCGACATCACCCCGTACCCGCACCTGGTTGCGGCGCTCGCCCAGCCACCGACCGCGCCCCCGGCCGTGGACCTCTTCGAGCGCGCCCAGCGGAGCCTGCTGCGCGGTCTCCTGCTTCCCGGGTCCGCCTGAGCCGCACCCGGGCATCGACGTCGGGTCGTCCAATACATAGACTCCGGTCTTTCTGGTGCCACGAGTCCAGGGAGGACCACGTGTCGAGCGAAACCCGATCGCACGCCGCCCCGCTGCTGTCCCGCCTCGCGGGCGTCGCGGTGGTCTCGGCCGCGCTGATCGCCACCGGTGGCGCGGCCGCGATCGCGGCTCCGGCGACCGCCGGCGGCGCCACGCCCCCGCCGGCCACCGGGCCCACGAAGGGGCCGTGCGCGTACACGCCCACGCCCGACGAGCCGGCGGCCCGGCCGGTGCCGCTGCCGCCGGACCCACGGCGTACGCCCGACCGGGGCACGGTCCGGGTCACCCTGCGCACCAGCCAGGGCCCGATCGGGCTGACCCTGGACCGGGCGCAGGCGCCGTGCACCGTGCAGAGCTTCCTGCATCTGGTCCGGCACCGGTTCTACGACCGGACGAACTGCCACCGGCTCACCGCGTACCCGACGCTCAAGGTGCTGCAGTGCGGCGACCCGTCCGGCACCGGCTCCGGCGGGCCCGGCTACCGGTACGCCGACGAACTCCCCACCGGCCTGCCGCCGGCGCCGACCGACCCGACCGGGGTGCGCCGCCTCTACGCCCGCGGCACCCTGGCGATGGCCAACGCCGGCCCGGACACCAACGGCAGCCAGTTCTTCCTGGTCCAGTCCGACTCGGCGCTGCGCCCCGACTACACCGTCTTCGGCACGGTCGACGCGGCCGGGCTGGCCACCCTGGACCGGATCGCGGCCGGCGGGATCGCCGCCACGCCGGAGGACCCGGCGCCGGTCGACGGCGCGCCGGCCGTGCCGGTGGAGATCTGCCGGGCCAAGCGGGGCCGCTGAGTCCGACCCGGCGGGGCGGGACACCGCCCCGCCGGGCACGGCGGCTCAGACCAGGCCGTCGACCGCCCGCACCGCCGCGTCGACATCCGCCTCGCTGTTGGCGATGGTCGCGCCGAAGCGCAGGTACGACGGGTCGTACGGGGTGCCGCTGGCGACCACCCCGGCGGCGTGCAGCCCGTGCAGCGCGTTGCCGACCGGCAGGTCGCCCACCTCGCAGCAGACGATGCCGGCGGACAGCTCGGCCGAGCGCGGGGTCACCAGCCGCACCCCGCGGATTCCGGCCAGCCCGTCCTTGAGCCGGTCGGCCAGCTCGCGGGTCCGCGCGGCGACCCGGTCCGGACCGATCCGCCGGTGGAAGCCGAACGCGTCGGCCAGCGCCCACCGGTGCTCGAAGGTGTGGTAGCCGCCCGGGGTGTTCGCCGGCCCGCCGGGCGTCGGCGGGCGACCGGCCCTCCCGGACAGCCAGTGGCCCATGCTCTGCCCTTCGAAGGGCGGGATGACCGGGGTCATCCGGTCCCAGGCCCGGTCGCTGCCCCACACCAGCCCGGTGCCCCGCGGCCCGAGCAGCCACTTGTGACAGCCGGAGACCAGGGCGTCGCAGCCGAGCTGCGCCGGGGTGGCCGGCTCGGCCCCGAAGCCGTGGACGCCGTCGACGCAGACCAACGCCTCCGGACTGCGGGCCCGCACCGCCTCGGCGAGCTGCCGGACCGGCAGCTTCACCCCGGTGCCGGAATGCACCCAGGTCAGCGCGACCACCCGGGTGCGCCCGGTGACCGCCGCCGCGAGGTTGCCGACGATCTCGTCCACGGTGGTCACCGCCGGGTCCCGGTAGAGGCGCACCCGGCGGACGGTCACCCCGTCCCGCTCGGCCCGCAGTCGCAACGACTCGTGGGTGGCGTAGAAGTCGTGCGCGGTGGTGAGGATCTCCTCGCCGGGCCGCAGCCGGATCGCGCTGTAGAGCAGGCCGAGGCCCATCGTGGTGGAGTCGGTCAGCGCGATCTGGTCGGGGCTGGTGTCGAGGTGCCCGGCGGCGGCGTCGAGCACGGCGGTGTCCAGCCGCTCCTCGTTGGCCGCCAGATAACCCAGCGCGTCCCGGTCGAGCCCGTCCCGGTGCGTGGCGACCGCGGCACGGACCGGCTCGGGGTGCGGCGCGAAGACGAAGGTGGCCAGGTGCGCCCGCTCGCGGTCGAGCGCGAACTGCGCCCGTACGCTGTCCCAACTCGCCGGGTCGAAGGCCGGCGGGTCGGCCGGGCCGTCCGGCGGCGAGGCGGCCTTCCGTGGCCCGCAGCCGGCGGTGAGGCCGGTCGCCCCGGCGGCCGCGGTCGCGCCGAGCAGGTTCCGTCGGGTGAGCTGCATGCCGCCCATCGTTCTCGGTCGACGTCACGGCCAGGTCACCGGCGCGGCGCTGCGGCGAGCAGGGGTCCCTCCGATACCCGAGGCGCTGCGAGGGCCCGTCCTTCCGAGTCCGGCTCCGCTGCGCCGGCACCACGCCGGGCGGGCAGCGTGGTAGACATTCCGCGTGGTGGAGGTGACCGGCGAGCGCGGCGTCGAGGACGCGGTCCTGGACGCCGCCCGGGACTGCGTCCTCGCCTACGGCGTACGGCGCACGACGTTGACGGACGTGGCCCGGCGCGCCGGGGTGTCCCGGATGACCGTCTACCGCCGCTGGCCGGACGTGCAGTCGCTGATCGGTGACCTGATGAGCCGCGAGTGGCATCAGGTGCTGGTCGCCACCGCGACCGACGAGGGCGCCGGGCTGGCCCGGTCGCGCCTGGTCGCCCGCGTGGTGGCGGGAGCGCGGCTGCTGCGGGAGCACCCGCTGCTGTGCAAGATCCGGGACGTCGACCCGGAGGTGCTGCTGCCGTACCTGCTGGACCGGCGCGGCAACGGCCAGGACGAGATGCTGCGGTTCCTGGCGGTCGCCCTGGCCGACGGCCGGGCCGACGGCTCGGTGCGGCCCGGCGACACCGAGGTCATGGCCCGTGCGGTCTACCTGACCACGCAGTCCTTCGTGCTGTCGGTCCGGACGGTCGCCGACGGGATGCCGGCGACCGACTTCGACCGGGAGCTGGCCCGGCTGGTCGACGGCTACCTGCGACCGGACTAGGGACGCCGCCCGGGGCGGCGCTAGTGTCGTCCGCGTGGATCTGGACGACATCGCCGCCCGGCTCGGGGTGCCCGTCGAGGAGGTCGACCGCGTACACCGGCTCGCCGGCGACCGGCCGTCGGCGCCGCTGCCCGCCAAGGCCGACGCGCCCGCGATCCTCGACCGGCTCGCGGTGCGGCCGGACGACGCCGCCGAGATCATGGCGGGCTGGCCCGACCCCGGTTCTCCGCTGTGGACGCCGGAGCTGCGCTGGCTGCTCGACCGTTCGATCGCCCTGGTCCGCGCCGATCTCGGGGGGTACGACTGGCTGTCGCCCGGTCCGGCGCTGCCGCGCGAACGGGGCCTCGCCTGGCGGCATCTTTACGGGTACGCGTACCTGGCCCTGGTCGACGTCGTCACGGCGTACCACCGCGACCACGGCGTCGCGGACGCCGTGACCCGGGCGACCCTCGCGGACCTGGGCCGCAATCTGGCGATCGACCGGCGGATGCGCGGCGAGGGCTGGCCGGTCATGCAGAGCTGGCTGACGCTGCACGCGCGTGGCGGCGTCTACGAGCTGGGCCGGCTGCAGTACCAGCGCGGCGGCACCGCCATCGATCTGCACATCCCCGAGGCGGGGCCGTTGACGCCGGCGGCGGTCGAGGCGTCACTCGACGAGGCCCGCGCCTTCTTCCCGCGCCACTTTCCCGAGGAGCGCTACTCGGCGTTCGCCTGCGGCTCGTGGCTGCTCGACCCGCAACTGCGGGAGTACCTTCCCGCGGACTCCAACATCGTCCGGTTCCAGCGGAGGTTCGAGCTGGAGCCCTACGAGGCGCCGGAAGGGCTGGACGCCGACGTCGAGGTGCTGCGGTTCGTCTTCCGCACCCTGACCACGCCGCTCGACCAGCTGCCGCGCCGCACCCTGCTCCAGCGCGCGGCCGTCGACCACCTGCGGGCCGGCCGCCACTGGCAGTGGCGCCGCGGCCGCTTCCCGATCCAGCGCGAGGGCGTGGCGGCCGGGGACGGCGGGTAGGCCAGAGGAACCCTAGGCCGCGGCGAGGATCTCCAGGGCCCGCGGCCGGAGCTCGACGTGCACGCGGTCGCCCCGGCCGACGGGGTCGCCGTCGCCGTACACGGTCACCGGCCGGTCGGCCTGGACGGTGACCACGCTGCCCCGGTAGCAGGCGACCTGCGGGCGTTGGACGTGCCAACCGGCGCGCATCTGCCGCAGCACGACCGGGAACAGCAGCTTGGTGGCGTGGCCGATCACCACGACGTCCAGCGCGCCGTCGTCGGGTCGCGCCGCCGGAGCGACGTGCAGCCCGCCGCCGTAGTACCCGCAGTTGGCGACCACCACCGTGTACGCGTCCACCTGCTCGGCGTGGCCGTCCACGGTGACCGTGTAGCGGGTGCGTGGCCAGCGCAGCAGCGCCCGCAGCCCGGTGGTCGGGTACACCAGCGACGCGGGCAGCCGGGACCGGTTGGCCAGCTCGTTGGCGGCCGCGTCCACGCCGGCGTAGACGCTGCCGACGACCGTCTGCCCCGCGACGCTGAGCACGTCGACGCTCCGGGGCCGGCCGCGCAGCAGCAGGTCGGCGACGGCGGTGGGGGAGTGCGGCAGCCGGAGCTGCCGGGCGAAGTCGTTGCCGCGGCCGGCGGGGACCACCCCGAGGAGGCCGCCGGCGTCGGCGACCGCTCCGGCGAGCAGCCGGATGGTGCCGTCGCCGCCGGCGGCGACCACGATCTCACCGCCGCGTACCGCCGCGGTGGCGCTGCGGCGGGCCTGCTCGGCCGTCTGCGTGTAGTCGACCCGGATCCGGGCCCCGGCGGCGCGCAGCGCGTGCGCCACCGGCATCAGGCGGGACAGTCCCCGGCGCGCGTCCGGCCCGAGGATCGCGGCGAAGGCGCGCACCTCAGGGCACCAGGATGCCGGGGTTGAGGATGCCGGCCGGGTCCAGCTCGCGCTTGACCGCGCGGAGGAGGTCCACGGCGATGTCCCCGATCTCGCCGGCGTACCAGGCGCGGTGGTCCGCGCCGACCCCGTGGTGGTGGGAGATGGTGGCGCCGGTGGCGGCGATCGCGTCGCTGGCCGCCGCCTTCGCGGCGCGCCACCGGGCGACCGGGTCGGGCCCGGGGGAGCAGATCACGGTGAAGTACAGCGAGGCCCCGGTCTCGTACACGTGGGACACGTGGCCCAGCACCAGCGCGCCGTCCGGCAGCGCGTCGAGGATCGCCTGCCGGACCCGCTCGTGGACCTTCGGGAGTCTCGACCAGTACGCCGCGGTCTCCAGGGTCTCCGCGAACGCTCCCGCGTCCAGCAGGGCGTCCCGCAGGTACGGCGCGTCGAAGCGGTGCCGCGCCCAGTGCCGACCCGCCTCCTCGCCCAGCGGCACGCCGCCGGGTCCGGCCAGCACGGTCGCCGCCGCCTCGACGGTGGCCCGGACGTCCGCGCCGCCCTCGTACCCGGCGACCAGCAGGCAGCCGCCGTCGGAGCGGCCCGACCCGGTGGCGCCGACCATCGTCTCCACCTCGTCGGACAGCCGGAGCACGGTGGGCCGCGGCCCGTCCTGCGCCAGCCGCCGTACGGCGTCCAGGCCGGCCGCGAACGACTCGTACCGCCAGCCCTCGTAGTGCGACACCGCCGGCAGCGGGCGCACCCGGACGGTCACGTCGGTGACGATGCCGAGCGCCCCCTCGCTGCCCAGGAAGAGGTGCCGCAGGTCGGGACCCGCGGCCGAGGCGGGGGCGCGGCCCACCTGGACGGTCCCGCGGGGCGTGGCGACCGTCAGGGCGGTCACCATGTCGTCGAAGCGGCCGTACCCGGCGGACGCCTGGCCGGAGGATCGGGTGGCGGCGAAGCCGCCGATGGTGGCGTACTCGTAGGACTGCGGGACGTGCCCGAGGGTGAATCCGTGTTCGGCGAGCAGCCGCGCGGCGTCGGGGGCACGCAGCCCCGCCTGCAGCGTCGCGGTGCGCGAGACGGGGTCGACGGCCACGAGGCGGTCCAGCCGGCTCAGGTCGACGGCCACGTGCCGCGCGGCGGCGGGGGTCAGCCCGCCCACGACCGAGGTGCCGCCGCCGAAGGGCACGACGGCCACGCCGGAGCCGGCGCAGACGTCGAGGACGGCCAGCACCTCGGCGTGGGTGGCCGGCCGGATGACCGCCTGCGGGGCCCGCGACACCTGGCCGTGCCGGTCGCGCAGCAGGTCGGGCGTCGACATGCCGGACGCGTGCCGGGCCCGCGCCGCGCCGGAGGTGTCCACGTGGTCGGCGCCGACCACGCCCCGCAGCGCGTCGAGGACCGCGGCGTCCAGGTCGCACCCGGGCACCGCGACCTCGGGCAGCGGCACGACCGGCGGTGGGGGCGCCAGATCGAGCACCTGGGCCAGCAGCCTCGTCGCGGACTCCGGCAGCACCTTGGCGTTCCCGGCGGTTCCCCAGCGCGCCCACCCGGGGGTCGACGCTTCCCCTCGCACATCCATGTGTGACAGAGTGACATTAAGTGTCACACCATTGCAAGGAGGATCGGTGGACGCATCGCTGACCGGCGCGCGCCGGGACCGGGACCTCGCCGAGCTGGCCGACGGCCGGGCCGTCGACGTCCTCGTCGTCGGGCTGGGCGTGACCGGTGCCGGGGTGGCGCTCGACGCCGCGAGCCGGGGGCTGTCCGTGGCCGCCGTCGACGCGCACGACCTCGCGTACGGCACCTCGCGCTGGAGTTCCAAACTGGTCCACGGCGGGCTGCGCTACCTCGCCCACGGCCAGGTCGGCATCGCCTACGAGAGCGCGGCCGAACGCCACGTGCTGATGACGCGCACCGCACCCCACCTGACCCGGCCGCTGCCGATGCTGCTCCCGGCGACCGGGTACACCACCGGCTGGCAGGACCGCGCCGCGGCCGTCGGGCTGCGCGCCGGGGACCTGTTGCGCACCTGCGCCGGGACCCCCCGTCGGGTGCTGCCGGGCACCCGTCGGCTCGGCCCGGCCGAGGCGAACGCGATGGCGCCGGCGCTGCGCCCGGCCGGCCTCCGCGGGGCCCGCCTGTCCTGGGACGGCCAGCTCTGCGACGACGCCCGGCTCGTGGTCGGCCTGGCGCGCGCGGCCGCGGCCCGGTCCGCCCGGGTCCTGCCCCGCTGCCGGGCCGTCGACCTGCACCGCGACGGCGCGACCGTCGAGGACACCCGCACCGGGACGCGCCTGCACGTCGCCGCCCGGGCGGTGATCAACGCGACCGGGGTGTGGGCGAGCAGCCTGACCCCGCACGTACGGCTGCGCCCGTCCCGCGGCACCCACATCGTGCTGTCCGCCGCGCGCCTCGGCGGACTCTGGGCCGGGCTGACCATCCCGGTGCCCGGCGAGTTCACCCGCTACGTCTTCGCCCTGCCGCAGGCCGACGGCCTGGTCTACGCCGGGCTGACCGACGAGCCGCTGGACGGTCCCGTCCCCGACGTGCCGCAGCCGACCGACGCCGACATCGCGTTCCTGCTCGACGTGCTCAACAGCGTCCTCGACCGGCCCCTGCGCCCCACCGACGTCCTCGGCGCGTACGCCGGGCTGCGGCCGCTGCTCGCCGACGCCGAGGCCCAGACCGCCGACCTCTCCCGGCGGCACGCCGTCATCGACGACCCGGACGGGATCATCAGCGTCGTCGGCGGCAAGCTCACCACCTACCGCCGGATGGCGGAGGACGCGGTGGACGCCGCCGTACGCGGCCGGGGCCTCACCGCCGGCGCCTGCCGCACCCGCCGCCTCCCGCTGCCCGGGGCGACGAGCCGGGCCGGACTGGCCCGGGTCCCGGCGCCCCGCCGGCTCGTCCACCGGTACGGCACCGAGGCGGTCGACGTCCTGGCCGAGGCACCGGCCGACCTCCGCGGACCGATCGCGCCGGACATCCCGGTCACCGGCGCGGAGCTGCTCTGGGCGGCCCGGCACGAACTCGCGCTCACCGTCGACGACCTGCTCGACCGGCGTACCCGCATCGGGTTGGTCCCGGCGCACCGGGAGGCCGCGCTGCCGGTGGCGCGCGAGGTCCTCGACCTGGTGGTGGCCGGGCGGTAGCACGCCCACCGGGCGATGGCGAAAACCTTCGGCGCCACAGGACGGCGTCGGCAACTATCGACATAGACGTGTGTCGAGCTGTATCGTGCGTGCACCCACGGTGGGCCGCACGGCCACGGGCCCGCCGGCCCCGCGTTCCCGACGCCCCCGGAGGACCCGCCATGAGACACTCCGCCACCCTGCGTGCCCTGGTCGCGGCGCTCGCCGCGGTCTCGCTCGTGCTGCTCGGCCCCCCGACTCCCGCCTCCGCCGCGACGGTCACCGTGGACAACACGACCGCCGGCCGCTTCACCGCCAGCGCCAACTGGGGCACGTCCGCCTGGTCCGCCCAGCGCTACGGCACGGACTACCGGTTCGCCACCCCGTACTCCGGAGCCAGCGACGCCGCCTGGTTCTCGGCGTCCATCGCGGCGACCGGGCCGCACCTCGTCGAGGTCTGGTACCCGGCGGACGCCGGATACAACAACGCCACGCCGTTCATCGTCACCACGACCAGCGGCAACCAGACCGTGACCGTCGACCAGCGGAGCAACGGCGGTCGCTGGGTGGCCCTCGGCACGTTCAACCTGGCCGCCGGTGACCGCAACGTGGTCGGCGTGAGCCGCTGGACCAGCGGCACCGGCTACGTCGTCGCGGACGCCGTGCGCATCACCTCCGGCGCCGGCGGCAGCGCGTTCTCCCTGCCGCTGCCGAAGAGCGCGCTGCCGCGCAGCGAGTACGACGACCCGCACCACGACTACCCGGCGATCGACCTGCCGGTCGGCACCGGGACGCCCGCGTACGCCGTGCGCGCCGGGACCGTGACCGTCATCAACGACAGTTCCTGCGGCCGGGGCATCAACCTCACCGGCACCGACGGCGCGATCTACACCTACTGCCACTTCTCCGCGTGGTCGGTCAGCAACGGCGTGACCGTCTCGCCCGGACAGCAGATCGGCCTGACCGGCAACACCGGCAACTCCACCGGGCCGCACCTGCACTTCGGTATCCGCACCGGCAGCACCCGCCGCTGCCCGCAGAACTTCCTGCTCGCGCTCTACGACGGGGTGACCCCGCCCGCGGCGACCAGCCTGCCCACCACGGGCTGCTTCTACGCGAGCCGCGGCACCGCGCCGGTGGTGCCGCTGGGCTGAGCGGACCCACCGACCGCCGCGCCGGACCGCGCCCGCACGGGTGCGGTCCGGCCCGGGCGTCCACCGGCGGTCAGAGCGACCGGTCGGCGTCCCGGGCGATCGTGAGCGTGACGAGGAAGCTCGCGTGGTCCGTGGTGGCGGCCATGCCGATCGACCGGCGGGCGCCGACCGCGAAGTCGGTCGTCGCCACGATCTGCTGCACCGCGCCGTCGTCGGCGCGCAGGTAACCCGACGGCACGCAGGACCGCACGTCCGGTGACCCGCCGGGCCGCAGGTTGAGATCGCCGCTGAGCACCGTGGGCTGGTAGCCGGCCTGCCGGTGCAGCGCCGGGATCGCCCGTCCGAGCAGGTGGGCGCACTGGTCGAGGGCGAGGAACGGGCTGGTGTACGCCAGGTGCGTGGTGCAGGCGTGGAAGCCGCCGGCGGCGGCGACGCAGAGCCAGGCGCGGTGCTCGGGGTCGACCGGATCCTGCATCGGGTAGATCCCGCTGTGCACCGTGTGCCCCCGGTACGGGGCCGGGAGCGACGCCACCAGGCCGATGCCGTACGGCTGGCCGGTGAGACACCGGTAGGGCTCGCCGGTCCGGCCGTGCCGCGCGGCCGCGAAGGCCGACACGACGGTGCCGCCGGGGCGCACCTCCGCCAGCACGCGCTCCAACCTGGACACGTCGTCCCGGCAGACCTCGTTGAGCGTCACCAGATCGGGCGCCTCGGCCCGGATCACCTCGCCGGCCCGGGCCACCGACCGGCCCGTGTAGCAGCCGGCCTGGCCGCTGTTGCACAGGTTCATCTGCAGCACCCGCAGCGTGGTCGGCCCGGCGGTGCCGGTCGCCGACGATCCGGCCGACACCGAGGCCGCGCCGATCAGGACCGCCACGGCCAGCGCGCGACGGAGTCCGCGGTACGACCGAGCAGCCATGCACCCGCCTCGAATCCGGCTGCCGGAAGTGTATCCCGCACCGAAACCCGGTCCGGCACGTCGACCCGGCGTCCCGGACCGGTGCCCGGACCGACCACGAGTGGAACAGCAAGGATGTCAACCGGGGTCGGACACAGCCATGACGTTCCACCCGTCAGGTTCGGGTCCGCGGCTCGGGTGCGCGGGGTGGGCGGGCGCGGTACCGCCGGCTCAGGTGCGCGGGGTGGGTACGCCGAACAGGTCCACGATGCCGGCGGGCAGCTGGGCCAGCAGCTTGGCCCGCTCGTCGTCGTCCAGCGCCTCGGCGACCGTACGCAGCACCGCCTGGGCGTGCTGACGCACCTGGTCCGCGTCGGGGCACTGCTCGCGTACGCCGACGATCCGCAGGAACTCGCCGACGTCCCAGGACCGTCCCTGCGGGTTGCGGGTGACCGACAGGTCCAGCCGATCGGGGAGCTGCTCCGCGAGGTGGTCGGCCTGCCGTCCGGCGAGCCGTTCGCCGAGCGCCGACAGGACCGCCCGGACCGCCCGGTCGGCCTCCTCGTCGCCCAGCCCGGTGCGCTGCCGCACGGTGGAGATGAACTGCTCGTACCTCATCACCCGCTCCTTTCGCCGGCGGTCAGTCCCGGCGGTCCTCGTCCGGCGTCGGGATCTCCTGGTTCTGCTCCAGCGCGTCCGCCGGGCTCACGTCGTCGCGTACCGCGTCGGCGAGGCCGGCCCGGTCGCTCGGTGGGACCAGGACGCCCTGCTCCGCCAGGTCCGCCTCGGTCGCCTCCGGCACGGCGTCCGACACCGTGTCGGCCGGGCCCACGACGGTCTCGTCCTGTCGCTGCTCCTGCGCGTCCGCCTCCGGCGGCCGGCGCAACGGCTCGCCGTCCCGGTCGGTGGTCATCGGGCTCCCTCCGGTCAGGCCTGCCGCCGGACGAACGGGGCGGTCTGGTCGGCGACGTCGCCGTACTCGGCGGGCAGCTGGGTGACCACCTGTTCGTAGTCGCTGGGGCCGAGGGCGTCCCGGAGGACGTCGAAGACCGCCGTGACGCCGTCCCGCGCGCGGTCCACGTCGACGTCCGCGCGGCCGCTGACCCGTTCGACGAACACGTCGAGCCCGAACCGTTCGGCCGTCTCGCTGCCGCCGAAGGCGTACGCCCGCAGCCCGGTGGGAAGTTGCCCGGCCAGGTCGCGCGCCTCGCCGCCGTCGATCCGTTCGGCCAGCGTGGTCAGGGTGGCCCGTGTGACGGCGGTGGCCTGCTCCGGCGACATCCCGGTGCGCGTCGCCACCAGCGCGAGGAACTCGTTGTCGTTCACCGTGCGGCCTTCCTCTCGGACGGGCCGGCTGGGTTCCCGGACCAGGGGGCCGCAAACGGCCGCGCGCGGATCAGGCCGGTCGGGCGGGGGTGGCGGCGAGCGCGAGGCTGTCCGGGACGGACCGGTGGGCGCGGTCCAGCCCGGTCAGCAGCGCCCGGCGTCCGCCCCGCCCGTCCCGGCGGACCCAGTCCCGGCCGGAGACGCTCCAGCACGTCGTGACCAACTGGGCCAGGACGCGAAGCCGGACGTCGTCCGGATCCAGGTGGAGCTTGCCGGCGAGGGCGGCGGTCACCTGGTCCTCGACGCCGGTGCGGTGGTGGTCGACGTAGGCGAGCAGCGGGGGCGCGGTGAGCACGAGCCGGCGGGTGGCGAGGTAGCGCTGATCCCAACCGGCGTCCAGGCCGGTGACCGCGTCGGCCAGGCACCGGTGCAGCTCGGCGAGCACGTTGCCGGAGAGGTCCCGGTCGCGGAGCCGGTGCAGGTACGCGGACCAGAGCTCCGCCTCGGCCTCGATCGCGACGGCCTCCTTGGCGGGGAAGTTGCGGAAGAACGTGCTCCGGGAGACCTCGGCCTCCTCGACGAGGTCGTCCAGCGTGGTCGCCTCGAACCCCCGCTCGGTGAACAGGCGCAGCGCGGTCTCGGCCAGCACCCGGCGGGTGCGCAGCCGCTTGCGTTCGCGCAAGGGCAGTGACCGGTCGTCGGCGGTGGGAACGGGCACCGCACCAGGGTAGCCGTGCCGGCACCGGAGCGCAAAAGCGATCCAATGGCGAAAGACACTTGCGCTCTAACGAAACCGAGTGTCAGATTGGGGCGACCGGAGCGCACCGACGCCACCGCAGGAGGAGTTCCATGCAGACGACCCACCCCGCCCTGTCATTCGGCACCGCGTTGATCGGGCAGACCGAGAAGGCACTCAACGCGATTCTGGAGCGGCAACTCGCCGGGACGGCCATCACCGAGCCCCAGTGGGTCGCGTTGACCCTGACCGTCGTCAACGACGGCGCCCTGGCCGGCGCGGCGCTCGTCCAGCGGATCTCCGGCGTGCTGAAGGTCGACCCGGCGGTGGCGCGTCAGCGCGTCGCCGAGCTGGCCGCCGCCGGTCTGGTGCGCACCACGCCCGACGGCGTCGTCGAACCCACCGATGGGGGAGCGGCCACCTGGCGGGACGTCCGCGCCGGGATCGACCGGATCGTCGAGCGGCTCTGGGGCGACCTTCCCGAGGAGGACCGGGCGACCGCCGGCCGGGTGCTGAACACCGTCCTCGCCCGCGCGAACGACCTGCTCGCCGAGGCCTGACCGCCCGACGCCGTGCTATCCAGGCGGGGCGTCCGGCGCGTCGGCGACGGACGCCCGCCGGGCCGGTCACGGTGCGGTCGCCGCCGGTGGGACGGCTCCGGGACGGCTGGCGACGCCGTTGTCCGAGGTCGCGGGGGCGACGGCCACGCCCAGTGCCTGACCGACCGCGATGACGATCAGCAGCCACTCGTTGGCGTCCACGCCACCGAGGATCACCGTCGCGAGGACCTGCAGCCCGGCCAGGAGCGCGGCGACGGCGGACTTCGTCCACCGGTACCGCGGGGCGAGCGGGACGAGGTAGACGCCGACGGCACTGACGGCGGCGATCGCGATGGCGACCCACTCGTCGGGATCGACGCGGTTGTCGCCGGAGGAGACCGCGTACAGGGCGGTCAGGGCCGCGAACACCGTCGCGGCGATCGCCTTGCCGTACCGGTGGAAGAAGGGTTCCATGCCGCACCTCCGCTCGGGGTCGGATGTGTTCCTTAGTGAGCGGCCCGGGAGACCCGACGTTGGGTGAGACTTCGACTATAGGCCCGCTGTGGGGGTGAATGACCAGCTCAGCGGGCATCTGGTCGATGTGGAGCGTGCGGTCCGGTCGGCGCTGTCGTTGATCCGACGCAAGGGCGGGCCGGTGTGCCGGCCCGCCCCCTGGCACTGCCGCAGCGCTAGCCCCGTCGCCACCTCTGGTTCGCGGTGCCGGCACAGTCCCAGAGCTGGAGCCGTGCCCCGTCGGCGCCGTTCCAGTCCTTGATGTCGACGCAGCGACCGGCCTGGAGGTTCACCAGATCGCCGGCCGTCGTGAGGGCGAACTGCTGGGCGCCGGTGCCGTTGCAGGTGTAGAGCTGGACGACGGCGCCGTTGCCGGTCGCGCCACCGTCGACGTCCATGCACTTGTTGTTCTGGCTCTGCACGGCGGTGCCGGTGAACGTCCACCGCTGCGCGTTGGTGCCGTTGCAGCCCCACATCTGCAGCGGCACCCGGTCGCTGAAGTTGGCGCCGGGCACGTCGATGCACTTGTTGTTCCAGTTGCTCACCAGCGCCGACCCACCGCCCGGGTTGCCGGGGCCGCCGCCTGCGGAGCCGAACGGGCTGAGGACCAGGCCGGCCGCCCGGGGATCGCCGTCGTGGACCAGCGACTCGAAGGCGCCGACGTCGTCGAAGGCGAAGGCGTACGCCTTGCCGTCGGCCATGTTGGCGTGGATGACCCGGGCGTACTGGTTGGTCGGGCTGTTGCGGTAGAACTCGGCGGCGTTGGTGCTGGGCTGGGTGTCGATGGTGCCGAGGGTGCCCCGGTTCAGCGCGGCGCAGAGCGTACGGGAGATCGGGCCGACGACCTGGTCGTTCGGTGCGGGCAGGTCGCCGTCGCAGCCCCAGACGCTGGCCGACGACGGCCGGTTGAACGACGCGACCACCTGGCCGGCGCCGTTGGTGAAGGTCATGACGTTGCCGTTGGTCCGGCCGAAGTACCGGACGCCGGGCTGATCGGCGAACGGCACGACGGTGAGCGTCCGGGTGGTGTACGCGTTCCACGCCCAGGCGATGTACGAGTCCAGGTAGGTCGGGCTGAGCAGGCCGGCACCGGCGGCCTTGCCCGGGGCCAGCACGCGCAGCACCGTACCGTCGGATCGGGTGTGGACGGTGTTGGCCCAGCCGGCCTGCGAGCGGATGCCGTCGATGATCGCGTTCCGGCCGTTGGCGACCACGTCGCCGGTGCGCTTCGTGACGCCGCTGGCCCCGGTGACGGTCACCGCGTGCGGCACGGCGAACATGTCGACCTGCGAGCTGTTGAGCCACAGCCCGGCGTCGTTGTAGGTGAACTCGCTCCAGTCGAACAGGATGTCCCGGTTGGCGTCGCCGGGCGCCCACGGCGCGGGCTGCACCAGCCCGTCCGGCGTCAGGAAGAACCGCAGCTTCTGCCCGAAGGAGAAGTAGACCCGGCCGGAGAAGCCGCGCGGGAAGCGGATGGTGGTGTTGCCGCCGGTGCCGGGGCCCGGGATCGACGCGTCCGGCGCGGGTGCCGGCGGGATCTGCCCGCCGGACCAGGGGATGAACGTGCCGGCCTGGTTGACGTAGCCGAGGCGGCCGGTGGCGAGGTGGGTGCCGATCACGTAGAGATGGACGGCCTCGCCGCGGCCGGTGCTGTTGGTGACCGTGACGGGCAGCAGCGCGGGGCCGACCGCCCGGGCCGGCGCGGCGGCGACCACGGCGAGCGGGATGGCGGTGACCAGGGCGGAGACGGCAGCCAGGAGTCTTCTTCGGATTCCCACAGCAACTCCTCGGGGGTCGGGGACGGGTTGAGAGAGCGCTCTCTCAGAATCCCAACTGTTAACAACGTGTGTCAATAGATGAGTGGCGATGTGGTGTGGCGACCTCGGCGACGGGTAGTCGGGCCGTATGAAGGTCAGGAGTTCACTGCGGGCGTTGACCAGGAAGATGAACTCGATCGTGGTCCGCCGCCGCGGCAAGGTCTACGTGATCAACAAGAAGGATCCCCGCCAGAAGGCGCGGCAGGGCTGAGCGCCGAGCCGCCCCTTACCGACTCCGGGCGCGTACGGCGCGGGCGGGGATCGTAGAGTCTCGCCGTGCTCGAGATCGACGTGCGGATCGACGTGCCCCATCCACCCGACCGGGTGTGGCGGGCCCTGACCGATCCCGGACTGCTCGCCCGCTGGTACGCCGAAGCCGAGGTGATTTCGCCGGGGCGGGTGCGGTTCCGCCCCACCGGGCTGCCGGGCTTCGACGACACCGTCGAGGTGGCGGTGCTCGACCGGCGGCGTCCGGAGCTGCTGGTCCTGACCTGCCGGGAGGCCGGGCGGCGTACCCGGCTGACCTGGGACCTGACGCCCACGGTGGACGGTTGCCGGCTAGCGGTCCGCGAGGTGCTGGAGGAGGGCGACTGGCCCGCCGACGATGCGGCGCTCCGCGAGGAGTGCTACCTGCAGACGCTGTCCGGGCGGTTGCAGGCGCTCCTCGACTGGGTCGCCTTCCAGCAGGTGGACCTGCGCCGCGACGCGTATCCGCCGACGGCCGAGCTGCCGCTGGTCCCCGTCGCCCGGCCGGGCTCGGCGGTCCGGCGCAGGGCGATCCTCGTCGGGGTGGTGGCCGCCGCGGTCGCCGCGACCGGCGGCACGCTGTGGGCCCTGGTGCCCGGCGGAACCGGCCCGACCACCGTGCCGCCGCCGGCGGCCCTGCTCACCCCCACCGCCGAGGACACGCCCGCCCCCGCGACCTCCGGCTCCGCCCGTCCGACCCGCGGTGCGGCCCGGGCCGACCGCCCCACCGGCAGCCCCGGTGCGCGACTGTCGCCCACCCCGACGGCCTCGGTCACCTCGCCCGCCGCCCTGACCGTCCACTACCGGACCCGGTCGGCCCGCCTGCTCGGCTACACCGGCGAGATCGTGGTCGACAACACCGGCGCCGCGCCGGCGAAGGACTGGAACGTGGTCGTCACGCTCAACCAGGGCGCCGAGGTCGCCGCCGTCGAGGGCGCCGACTGGCGGCAGGACGGGCGCACCGTCACGTTCAGCGGCGCGCCGGTGCCGCCGGGCGGAACCCGGACGTTCACGTTCGACGTCCGCGACGCCGCCCTAGCGAAGAAGCCCGACAGCTGCACGGTCGGTGCCGGCTCCTGCGCCGGCCTGTGACACGTCCGGAGGCAAGGTCCATGCCGCGCGGCATACCGGCCGGCCCCGGTGGGTAGAAGAACATCACTGCCCACCGGCCGTCGGGGCACCTCAGCCGAACCGGCGCCCGGAGTACGAGCCGCCGCGCCACCGTTGGCGCCGTGCGGACCGATCAGCCGGAGGAAGGAGGCCGATCACGATGACCACGATCACCGCGACCCGGCCGGCGTCCGCCGCCGCGCCGATCCCGCGCACCTACGTGCTGTACCTGCGGGACCGGTTGCTGGAGGCCGAGGCCAACCTGACCGCCATGACCGGGAGGTACGAGCGGACCAAGGCCCGCTTCGACCGGTGCTACGCGCGGCAGGGGATCACGCCCGACACCGACATCGTCAACTACATCAACGCCAAGACCACCAACCCCGAGCTGAAGTTCTGGTACGCCAAGGTGGAGCACTTCCAGCGCGAGCTCGCCGCCTACGGCGCCGCGCTGACCGGGCTGGACGCCGCGAACCGGATGCTCGGCACGGACGCCCAGCGCGTGTCGGCGGAGAACCAGCGGTTCCGGGCCGGCCGGCGGGGCTTCAACCGGGCCGGTTAGTACCAGTACGTGTTCAGCGCCGCCACGGCGGCAGCCGGTTCGCCGAGGTCGTAGCGGTCGACCGCGACGTAGTTCGGCTTCTTGCGGGCCGCCGGCTGGCAGAACCGCTGCGCCCGGTTGAGCAGACGGCCGTTGTCAGTTGCGGCGGTCACCGCCACCGGGGCGTCCCGGAAGTGGTTCATCACGAACAGCGGCCGGAACGCGGACTCCCCGCCGTGGGTGAGCGGCCGGTCCGGCCACCGGCTCACACACGCCCAGTCGCTCTCGCCGACGCCCGGCCCCATGGACCAGTGGTTCTCCACCGTCCACTCGCGCTGGTAGAGCACCCCGAAGGTGTCCCGGGTGAGCCCGCCGGCCTGGTCGTCCTCGCGGTGGCGGTCGGTGAAGATCAGCAGACGCCGGTCGCGTTCGCGCAGCTCACCCAGACTCGGCCACCCGGTGGTCGCCACCCCGTCGAGATCCGGCCGGTAGAGCAGGTCGGTCAGCCCGGGGACGCGGGCCAGTTCGGCGCGGAGCACCGGGGCGCTGACGTAGTCCTCCAGGAAGACGGTGACGAACTCGCGCGGGTTGCGCCGCAGGAAGTCCACGATTCGTTGCAGGTCGACCCAGAGCGCTACCGGCCGGGACACCAGGAAGCAGCTGTTGTGGCACAGGATCGCGCCGTCGCGGGTCTGGTGGATGTCCAGTTGGAAGCCCCGCACACCGTCGGCGAGCTGCCGCTCGATGCCGCGTACCTGGTTGGGGAACAGGTCGATGAAGGGCGGGGCGAAGCCGCCGTCGACCCCGTTGGCGTACGCGTTGTGCGCGGTCAGGAAGGTCACCTGGTCCAGCCGTCGCTCGTCCTCGGGCGGCAGTGGGCGGGTCACCGGCTCGGTGGGGGTGAGGTACCAGGTCGCGCCCGCCGGTTCCACGGTCAGCGCGGCGCGGCCGGGTACCGCGGTGAGGACCCGGCCGGTGCCGGGCTCGGCGAGGACGTACCGCTCGGGCCCGGTCGCCGTGACGACCCACCGGGCCGCCGGTTCGGCGCAGCCGACCGCCACCGCGGCGGCGTCCCGGCGGCCCAGGCACCAGCCGGGCGTGACCGTGTTCTCCAACCGGCTCCCCTCGGGCGTGGTGCGCAGCCACCACTGCTGGCGGTCCTCGTCACCGCGCGGGGACCGCTGCACCACGACCCCGCCGTGCTCCGCCGCGTTCAACCCGGTGCCGACGCTCTGCACGTAGTACGTCCCGTCGGTGACGGCTGCCGGGTCCGCGCCGGCGCCGGGCGCGCCGGTGCCGACGACTCAGGCCACGACCACCACGAGTACGCCCAGACGGTGACGTCCGACCACGGAAGCCTCCCTGCGGCCCGCCGCGCCGATCACCCGGCTGATCGGCTCGCGTCTATGCTAGGCGCGGCTTGTGAACAGAAGTCGATCCCCTGTGGAGCGAAAGGGACGGCCGGGATGACGGGACCGCGCCTGCACTCCCGCTATCCGTCGGTGGCGGCCCGCCTGCCGTACCTGCCCTTGGGTGCCGGCCCGACCCCGGTCCGCTACGTCGACCGGTACGACCTGTGGGTCAAGGACGACAGCCGGTACGGCGACCGGTACGGCGGCAACAAGGTCCGCAAACTCGAGTGGAGCCTGGCCGACCTGCTGCGGCGAGGGTGCCGGGTGGTGGTGACCGGCGGCGCCACCGGCAGCCACCACGCGGTGGCGGTGGCCCGTTACGCCACGCCCGCCGGGCTCCGGGTTCACGTCGTCGCCGTCGAGCAGCCCTACGACGAGCACGTCGCGGAGCAGCTGGCTGCCGTGCGCTCGGCCGGCGCGACGATGCACCGGGTGCGCACCGTGCCCGGGGCGTACGTCACGGCGGGTCGGCTGCTCGCCGGTGCGGCCCTGGGCCGGCGGCGGCCCGGCCTGCTGCCGGTCGGCGGGTCGAACGCGCACGGCTGCCTGGGTTTCGTCGAGGCGGCCCTCGAACTGGCCGACCAGGTCACCGCCGGTGAGCTGCCCGCGCCCCGCCGCATCGTCGTGCCGGTCGGCTCCGGTGGCACCGCCGCCGGGCTGATCCTCGGGCTGGCGCTCGCCGGGCTGCCCACCGAGGTGGTGGGCATCCTGGTCAACGACCGCACCCGGGTCGGCCCGGGCCAGGTCCGGGGGCTGGCCACGGCGACCGCGCGACTGCTGCGTCGCCACGGCGCCCCGGTACCCGGCGCGCTCGCGCCGTTCGACCTCCGTCGCGAGTGGCTGGGCCCCGGGTACGGGGTGCCGTCCGGGCCGAGCGTCGAGGCGGCGGTCTGGCTCCGGGACCACACCGGTCTGGTCGCCGACCCGGTCTACACGGCGAAGGCGGCGGCGGCGATCCGGGACCTGCACGGCGAGCCGGACGCGGCGGGACCCACCCTCTACTGGCACACCGCGCCCGGCGTCGTCAGCTGAGCCGACGCGCGTCGCGGGAGCGTTGCCGTGCGGTGTGACGCGGTGGGACGGCACGGCGCGGACAACCACCGCACCGGCCGAACGGCCCCGGCTCGGGCGTACGGAGGCGGGGCGCGGATCGGGAGGATCCACGCCCCGCCGTCAGCGACGTGCCGGTTCAGCGGTCAGGGATTGGTGATGCCCATCGTGTAGCTGCCGGAGCCGCTGTACGCGTGCACCTCGAACCGGTAGTAGCCGGCCGTGCCGTTGTAGCTGAGGCTCTCGTCCGGTCCGGGGCTGTACGAGCCGGCCACGTCGACCCACGTGTAGCCGTTCCACTTCTGCAGGTAGAGGTCGAAGTCGACCCCGGTCGGCCCGTCGAGGCAGCCACGGTGGGTGCCGGAGACGGACGAGTAGTAGTAGCTGCCGTTCGGCTGGTAGCGGCTCTGCCCGGAGGAGATGCTGCCGGTGTAGGTCGCCTCGTAGCCGGAGCAGCCGGTCGGTGGCGGCGGCGGGGGGTCACCGCCGCCGCTGGTGCGCAGCGTGAGGCCGTACGCCGAGAGGATCTCGTTGACCGGCTGGAAGTAGGTGGTTCCGCCGATGCTGCAGTTGCCGGAGCCGCCGGAGGTGACGCCCTGGGCCTGCTGGCCGGAGAGCCACGACCCGCCGGAGTCACCCGGCTCGGCGCAGGCGTTGGTGCGGGTCAGGCCGGTGACCGTGCCCTGCGGGTAGTTGACGGTCTGGTTCTTGGCCTGGATCGAGCCGCAGCGCCAGCCGGTGGTCGAGCCGGAGCGGCACACCGCCGCCCCGACCGCCGCCTCGGTGGAGCCGGCGACCGTGACGTTGCCGCCGGAGTAGTTGTTCACCCACGGCTGCGGCGTCCAGTTGGAGTTCGTCTGCACCCAGGCGTAGTCGTTGCCGGGGAACGACGACCCGCGGAAGGTGCCCTGGGACACCTGGTTGTAGCCCTGGGTGGCGGTGCCGGTGGTGCCGCAGTGCCCGGCGGTGACGAACCCGCCGTTCACCGAGAAGCCGACCGAGCAGCGGCCGCCGCCCATGTAGTAGGCGTCGCCGCCGCGGACGTCGTACAGGGTCTGCGGCGCCTCGGTGGTGGTGACCACCCGGACGGCGGCGGCGTCGACCCGGCTCGCCCGGATGAACGCCGAGGCCGCGCTGCTGTTCCCGCGGGCGAGCACCACGACGGTGTTGGTGGTGACGTCGACGTACCAACCGGCGACCGAGTCGGCCGGGGCCTTCGCGGCGTGCCGGTCCAGGGTGGCCTTGATCCGGTCGAGGTCGGCGCCGCTGCGGCCGACGATCCGCGCCTGCGCGCCCGAGGCGCGCACCCGGTCGGCGGCCGTCTTGCCGGTGACGGCGACGACGAGGCCGTCGGCGGTCAACCATCCGCCGGCGTAGGCGGTGCCGAGTGACCTGCGCAGGCTGGCATCCGTACGGCTGCCCTTCTCGTCGCGGGCGATGCGGGTGCGGGCCTGGTCGGCGTTCAGCCCGAGGTCGCGCTGCAGCGCGGCGAGCATCTCGGACGACGCCGCCGCCGGAGCGGCGGCGGCGGTCGTGGTGGTGGGTGTCGCCGCGGCGGGGGGTGCCGCGACGGCGAGGGCACCGACGGGCAGCAGCAGGACTGCTGCCGCGGCGGCGAGGCTTCGTCTCATGCGTGGCCTCCTGTGGATGTGGCCGCGGCGCGGGACGGGGGTGCGCCGCGGGGTGGCGGTGGGGCCGGCGCCGCCCGGGCGCCGCCCGTCGGGGTCAGCGGGCGGTGCGGTGGCGCCGGTGGCCGCCGGCCGAACCGGTGTACGCCGCGCGTTCGCGGCACCGGCCCGGTCGGGGTGGCCAGCGTCAACGTAACCCGTTCTGATAGAAAAAGATCTATATCGGTTCGCTCATACCGCGCGAGCCGGTGGCGCGGAGAGACCCGTCCGGCCCGAGGCGAACTGTCCGTTCGCCGACTCTCCGTTGATCGGCGGATCGGTAGCGTGGTGATCTCTGCCGCCGGAGGTGTCCGTACACATGGGTCAGACCGATCCCGATCCCGGTGGTTCGGCCAGCATCTACCAGTACTACCTCTCGCTGCTGGGCTGGTTGGGCCTCGGCCAGCCGAGCTGGGCGCCGTGGCTGTTCGGCGCGATGTCGGTGGCGGTCATGCTGCTCTCGCTGACACCGCTCCTGCGCGGGGCGGCCGCCGTGCTGCGGTACGCCAAGGGGTGGCTGGACCGCCGTCGCGATCCCCGGCGGGTCCGACGCCGGGCGCTCTTCGCCGACCACGTCGAGAGTCAGCTGCGCCGCCTGGACGAGAAGGAGGAGTGGCGCGACCACCGCTTCGCCCGGCTGGAGGCCGAGGTGGAGACGGAGGGCGGCCGGGGCCGCCTGCTGCCCCGCTGGATGGCCCGCCGGCGCACCTCCCTGCGCCGGGAGAAGTCCCTGTCCCGCGCCCTGCAACGCAGCGACGAGCGCCTGATCATCCTTCAGGGGGAGCCGGGGTCGGGCAAGAGCGTGGCCCTGCGCAACGCCGCCCGGGCGATGGCCACCCGGGTGATGCGACGCCCCCGGCTGGACAGCCGGATCCCGCTCTACGTCAACCTGAAGGAACTGCGACCGGTCGACGGGCGGCTGGACGCGGAAACCGTCCGGACGTTCGTGCTGGAGCAGCTCAACCGGGCCAACAGCCGCGACGTGGAGCAGTTCCTGTCCGACGAGTTCGGGGCCGGGATGCGCGAGGGCACCTGGTTGTTCCTGTTCGACTCGTTCGACGAGATCCCGGAGGTGCTCACCGCCACCGAACTGGACGACACGGTGGGCCGGTACGCCGACGCCCTCTATGACTTCCTGCACGGGATGAACGTCAGCCCGGGAGTCGTCGCGTCCCGCGAGTTCAAGGGGCCGAGGCGGTTCGGGTGGCCCCGGTTCACCGTCCAGCGCCTCACCGAACGGCAGAAGCGGGAGCTGATCCGCAAGGCGGACCTCGAACCGGCCGCCGAGGCGGAGGTGTCCGCGGCGCTCGCCAGCGCCGACCCGCTGGTGACGCAGCTGTCCGGCAACCCGATGCTGCTCGGCCTGCTGTGCGAGCACGTCCGCACGACCGGATCCTTCCCGAGGTCCTCGCACACGGTCTTCGAGACGTTCGTCCACAGCCGACTCGAACGCGACCGGGAGCGGGTCCGGCGCCGCTTCGACGTCGATCCGGTCGATCTCCGCCGGGTCGCCGAGGAGATCGCCTTCCGGCTGACCGCCGAGTCCGGGGTCGGGTTGAGCCCGACCCGGGCGGAGGTGGGCCGGCTCCTGTCCGGCGTGGCGGTCGCCGGCCGGCCGGTCGACGCCGCCGGGCTGGCGCGTCATCTCGACGCCCTGGAGTACGTCAAGCTCGCCCAGGCGCCCGAGGGCACCGGCGCCGGCGACGAGCGCCGGTTCACCTTCGCCCACCGGCGGTTCCAGGAGTACTTCGCGACCTGCGTGGTGATCCGGGAGCCGCACCGGGTGCCCGTGGACCGCCTGCTGCTCGACGGCCGGTGGCGGGAGACCGCGGTCGCGATGCTGCAGACCCAGCGCGGCGAGGCGGTGACGGCGTTGGTGACCCGGGCCGCGCAGCTCCTGGCCGAGGGCGTGGCGGCGATGGCGCCGTCCGCCGCGGGGGAGGACGGGCCGGCCGCCGGGGCGGAGGCACCGTCCGGGAGCGCGGCGCGGTCCGAGCACGAATGGCCGCCGCACAGCCTGCACCTGCTCGACCTGCTCGACTCGGGCCTCGCCGGACGGCTGGAGGACGTCCCGGACGACCTGCGGGGCACGGTGAGCACCCTGATCCGCTCCGCGTGGGCGTCCGGCCGGCGCCACCATCAGCTGTGGGCGGTGCAGGCGTCGCTCCTCGCCGAGCCGGCTGTCGCCGGGACGGTCCTCGAGGAGTCCATCGCGGCGAAGAGCCTGTTGCTGCACAACGCCGCCTACCGGCAGGCCGGGCGGATGCCCGTGCTGTCGCCAGAGCTGGGCCGGCACCTGCGGCTCGGGCTCATCGAGCAGGCGGCGCAGGGACGGCCGCTGCTCGACTGGCTCACCGTACGCGCGCAACTGTCCCGGCTGAACGATCCACTCCCGCACCTGCGCGCCGCCCGCCTGCTCCGGTGGACCCCACCACTGACCGCGCTGCTGGTCACCCTCGTGTTCGTGTCCGGGGCGGCCTGGAACGGCGAGGGCTCCCGGGTGGACTGGCTCACCGGCTGGGCGGCGGCCTTCGCGCTCATCGCCGTGTTCTGGGGCCTCGACACCTGGCTCAACGTGGCGCGCGCCCGGCGCACCACCGCGGTCAACTGGTCCACGGATGCCCTCGTCCATACCGGAGGCAGGTTCGTGAGCCTGGCCCTCGGAATCACCATCGCGTCCGAACCGGACCGGCCGCCGTCCGGGAACGCCGCGTGGAGCCTGCTGTTCCTGGTCGCGTTCGGCTACGCGGTGCTCTGGCCCGGGGCGGCGGTCGCCGCGGTGGCCTGGGGCCTCGACGTCCGGGTCTCCCAGTGGGCGTTCCTGCCGTCCCTGGTCATCCCGGCCGCCGCCCGGGCGTTCCTGCGAATGAAGGCGGGCCAGCAGGTCCGGACGATGTCCCGAGCGGTCGGCATCGTGGCGGCGCTGACCCTGATCCTGGCCTCGCAGGCGTGGCTCAACCGCCACCATCCGGACGTGCAGGTGACCCTGACCTGGGTCGCCTATCTCGTCCTCGGCGTGTTCTGTCTCCTGCTGGTGGCCAGCCATCTGCGCGGTACCCGTGCCGACCTGCGTCGCCTGGCGTCGCTCGCCCCGCAGACGGTCCTGGACGGCAGCACGCTGGCCCCGCTCGTCGCCGGCCTGCGCTCCGACAACGGGCTGCGTCGGCTGGCCACCCAGATCCGGACGCAGCGCGTCGACTGCGATCGCGAGGGCCTGAGCGTCCTCAACGAACTGGTGCGGCGGATGGGCCAGGCCCGGACCGCCCGGGCCGCGCTGCCGTGGTGGCGGAGGTCCACCGATCTGGTCTGGTGGAGCCTGTGGGCGCCGCCGTCGGCGGGGAACGTCTCCGAGGGGACCCTCGACGAGGTGGCCCGCCTGATCGCCGAGCGTACCGAACTGCTGCCGGCGGCGGCCGGGCCGCAACCCGCGGCACCTCGACAACGGCCCGGCGACCCGGCCCGGGATGGCGGCGTCCCCGTTCGCCGTCGGTGACCGACGACCGGTTGCGGCCCGGCATCGCTCGCGCCTGCCGGGGGTGAGCGGGGCGCCCGCCGCGTCCGCTGGGCGCCGGCGGGCGCCGCATCGGGTCAGGGCAGGCGCCAGACCTGGTTGGCGCCGCCGAAGCAGTCCCAGATCTGCAGCCGGGTGCCGTCGGCGGAGCTGTTGCCGGTGGCGTCCAGGCACCGGTTCGAGGCCGGGTTGCGCAGCGTCCCGGTGGACTGGGCCTGCCACACCTGGGCGCCGGTGCCGTTGCAGTCCCAGAGATGGATCTTGGTGCCGTTGGCGGTGCCCGCGCTGGTCACGTCGAGGCACTTGCCGAGCGCTCGCAGGGTGCCGTCACCGGCGACCGTCCAGCGCTGCGCGGCGGTGCCATTGCAGGTGTAGAGCTGGATCGGTGTGCCGTTGGCGGTGTTGGCCGCGGCCACGTCCACGCACTTGCCGCCGATGCCGGTGATCGGACCGGTCCGCCCGGTCGGCGGCGGGGTGCCGCCGCCGACGACCGTGTCGTAGATGGCGCTGACCAACGAGGTGGCGCCGGAGCTGTCCTGGGACAGCTCCCAGTTCATCATCCCGCCGGCGTTGGCCAGCGCCCACTGCGTCTTGCGCTTGACCGTCGGCAGGCCGTTGTAGCACTGCTGGGAGCCACCGGCCGTGGTGCAGTCCCGGTTGGCGTTGGCCGGATCCATCCCCACCAGGGCCGCGTACGTGTAGTAGCCGGGCCGGCTGTAGAAGGGCACGCCGAGGACCGCCTTGCCGGCGGGCAGTCCGCGCGCCTTCCAACCGTTGACCGCGTTGCTCGACCAGTCGTAGTTGGCGTGCGGGCTGCCGCCGTCGTACGCCATGATGTTGAGGAAGTCGACGTGGTTGAAGACCGAGGTCGGCACCCCGTCGCGGTAGTAACCCTCCGCGACCACGGCCGCGGTGAGCAGCTTGCCCTGCGGTCGCAGGGCGTTGCTGAGCGCGGCGGGGACGTGGTGGGGCATGGCGAACCTTCCGGTGAACGGTGCGGCGTGGAGACCGTCCACGCCGCACCGGTCAGGTGGTCAGAACCGGGACCACTTCTGGTTCGCGCCGCCGGTGCAGTCCCAGAGCTGGAGCTTGCCGCCGTTGCCGCTGACCCAGTCCCGAACGTCGACGCACCGGTTGGAGCTGAGGTTGATCAGGTCGCCGGCGCTGTTGAGGGTGAACCGCTGAGCCGGGTTGCCGTTGCAGCTGACCAGGTTGACCTCGGTGCCGTTGGCCGTGCCGGCCCAGGCCGGGTCCATGCACTTGCCCATCGCCCGCACGGTGCCGTCGGCGGCGAAGGTCCACGCCTGGGCGGCGGTCGTGTTGCAGTCCCAGATCTGCAGCTTCGCGCCCTCGACCGGGTTGGCGCCGGGAATGTCGATGCAGCGACCGCTGTGCTGGCCCCGGAGCCGCGTGGTGGTGCCGCTGCCGCCGTCGGAGGTGTAGCGGTAGACCCGGACGTAGTCGACGAGCATCTGCTGCGGGAACTGGGTCGTGGCGTCCGGGTAGCCAGGCCAGTTCCCGCCGACCGCCACGTTGAGGATCATGAAGAACGGGTGGTCGAACACCCAGCGGTTGCCGCCGAGCCGCCCGGGGTCGACGCGGTGGTACTCGACGCCGTCGAGGTACCAGACGATGGAGTTCGGCTCCCAGTCGACCCGGTAGGTGTGGAAGGTGTCGGCGAGCGGCTGGCCGATCGTGCGGCTTCCGGTGATGCCGCCCCCGCCGGAGTAGCCGGGCCCGTGGATCGTGCCGTACACGGTGTTCGGCTCCCGGCCGATGTTCTCCATGATGTCGATCTCGCCGGCGGCGGGCCACCCGACGCTGCCCATGTCGTTGCCGAGCATCCAGAACGCTGGCCAGATGCCCTGGCCCCGCGGGATCTTGATGCGCGCCTCGAAGCGACCGTACGCCTGGGTGAACGTCGCGGCCGTCAGCAGCCGCGCCGACGTGTACTCGCACCGTCCATAGTGGCACTGGTAGTTGGCCGGGTTCTCCCGCCGCGCCGTGATGACCAGGTTGCCCTGGCCGTCGTGCACCGCGTTGCTGGTGCTGTTCGTGTAGTACTGCCGTTCGTTGTTGCCCCAGCCGTGTCCGCCGATGTCGAACCGCCAGCGGCTCTGGTCGACGGGCGTGCCGGCGGGGGCGTTGAACTCGTCCTGCCAGCTGAGCCCGCCGATCGCCGCGGCGGCCGGCTCGGCGTTCTGGGGCAGGGCGAGGCCCGCGGCGGCGGTGACGGCTGCGGCGGCGACGGCGAGCAGCCGCCGCACCGGGTTGGCTCTGCGCATGCGAATCCTCCGGAACGATCGGTGGTGGTCGGGTTCACGGGCCTCCGCCGCGGCGCGCCGTCACCGTCGAGAGGTGGCCAGGAGAGCGCTCTCCAACCGAAGCTTGTCGATGTCTGAAACATCTGTCAAGAGCGTTTCCAATTTGGTTGGCCGGAAGCGTCCCGTCCGGGTGGACCGCTGGCCTCGCCGGGCCAGGGGCTGGCCCCGCCGGGTCGCAGGTCCGGGTAACCGCCGGCATCGCCGCCGTGCCGGGCGTCCGGGGTCGCTCGCCGGTGGCGAGGACGCGACGACGGGAGGGGATGGATCATGGCCGACGGCACGGGCAGCCCGCAGCCGCAGCGTGGCGACCGGGGCGGGCTGGACAGCGGCCCCCGGGACCTGCTGCGGGACCGGGAGAATCCCGACCTGCTCACCCCGCCGGCGACCGACTCCGGCACGGTGCCGAACCTGCGGTTCTCCTTCTCCGACGCGCACACCCGCATCGAGCGGGGCGGCTGGACGCGGGAGGTCACCCAGCGGGAACTCCCGATCGCGACGACCCTCAGCGGCGTCGACATGGCACTGGAACCCGGGGTGTACCGCGAGCTGCACTGGCACCAGCAGTCCGAGTGGGCGTACGTGCTGCGGGGCAGCTGCCGGATCAGCGCGGTCGACCAGGAGGGCCGCAACTTCCTCGACGACGTCCGGGCCGGCGACCTCTGGTTCTTCCCGAAGGGCGTGCCCCATCACATCCAGGCCCTCGACGAGGGGGTGGAGTTCCTGCTGGTCTTCGACGACGGCGCCTTCTCCGAGAACGGCACCTTCCTGATCAGCGACTTCTTCGCGCACACCCCGCGCGACGTGCTGGCCAAGAACTTCGGCTGGGCGCCGGAGCAGCTCGCGAACCTGCCGGAGCGGGAAAAGTACATCTTCGCCGGCGAGGTCCCGCCGCCGCTGGAACGGGACCGGGTGGTCAGCCCGACCGGCCACTACATCGAGAACCGGGGCAGCGAGCCGCTGGTCTTCCTGGAGATGTTCCGCAAACCCCGGTTCGCCGACATCTCACTCGCCCGGTGGATGGCGAACAGCCCCGCCCAGGTCGTGGCGGACACCCTCGACCTGCCGCGCGAGCTGATCGAGGCGCTGCCCAGAGAGAAGCGACCGGTGGTCCGTTGACCTCGGCGCGCCATCCGGCGGCTTGACGGCGACGTGCCCTTGTGGAAAAACTCCGAGACGTCCCGTCCGCCAGTGTTGTCGCGACGCCGGAGGCACGCCTTGGTCCACGTGGAGACCCGCCGGCGCAACGTCGGCAGGCTGCTCCGGCACGTGCACGTTGGCGGCCCGCTCACCCGGGCCGACCTGGCCGAGCGGCTGGAGGTCAACCGGAGCACGGTCCTGGCGCTCACCACCGAGCTGTCCCGCGCCGGGCTGGTCCGGGAGGACCGGCCCGCCGAGACCGGCCGGGCGGGCCGACCGTCCCTCGTGGTGCGGCCGGAGTCCCACCGGGTGTACGTGCTGGCCTTCGATGTCGCCGTCGACCGGCTGGTCGCCGCCCGGGTGGGTCTGGGCGGGACCATCCTGGACCGGCGGGAGGCGCCCCGGCCGCGGGCCGGACCCGACCTCGACCGCGTGGTCGAGGTCCTGGCCCGGTTCGGGCGACACCTGCACCAGGCCGCGCCGCCGGACGCGACCTGCGTCGGGCTGGGCGCCTCCTACTGCGGAATGATCCGGCCCGGCGACGGGATGGTGCGCTTCGGGCCCGACCTGGGCTGGGTGGACCAGGCCTTCGGCGCGGAGTTGAGCCGCCGCCTCGGGCTCGGAATGCCGGTCGCGGTCGGCAACGAGGCCCACCTGGGCGCGTTCGCCGAACAGCAGCGCGGCGCGGGTGTCGGCTTCCGGAACCTCGTGTACCTGCACGGGGACGTGGGTGTCGGCGGCGGGATCCTCGTCGGTGGCCGGCTGCTCGGCGGCGACGGGGGGTACGGCTGCGAGCTCGGGCACATGGTGGTCAACCCCTACGACGGACGGCCCTGCGGGTGCGGCTCCCGTGGCTGCCTGGAGGCCGAGGTCGGCGAGCGGGCCCTGCTCGACGCCGCGGGCCGGCCGGCGGAGGCGTTCGGCCGCGCCGCCGTACGGTCGGTCGTCGACGACGCCGACCGCGGCGACCCCAGGGCCCGGCGGGCGCTGAGCCACGTCGGCGACTGGCTCGGCATCGGGGTGGCCAACCTGATCAACCTGTTCAATCCGGGCATGGTCGTCTTCGGCGGGATGCTCTGCGACGTGTACCCGGGCGCGGCAGCCCAGGTGCGTGCCCGGATCGCCGGCAACGTGCTGCCCGTCGCCCGGGAGGACGTACGGCTGCGCACCGCGGCGCTCGGCGACGACGCCACCCTGGTCGGCGCGGCGGAGCTCGGCTTCGCCGCGCTGCTGGCCGACCCGCTGACCGTCGCCGCCCGGGCGCCGCGGGACGGACGAGGCGACCGGGTGTCCGACCGCGACGGGACCGCTGCCTGACGGGGCCCGTCGCCGTGCGCTCCGGATGGGACGCCGTGCCGGACCGGGCAGCGGGCTGGCTCAGTCCTCCTGCGCCACCGAGGCCGACGGCGTGAGCGTGCTGTCGGCGCCGACCGAGTCCCGGTGGGCGGCGAGTTCGTCGGTGACGAGCAGGTCCCGCCGGATGTCGTGGTGCGGGTACGCGGTTCGCCCGACCATGTGCGCCGCCACCGGCGCGGTGGCGAGCTGGAAGGCGCCGACCAGCACGAGGGTGGTGATGTCCACCCCGTTGCGCAGCCGCAGCGCGCAGCCGAGCAGGACGAGCAGCAGGCCGAGGACCTGGGGCTTGGCGGCCGCATGCATCCGGAACAGCAGGTCGGGGAAGCGCACCAGGGCCACGCCGGCGGCGACGCTGAGCAGCGCCCCGGCGATCAGGCAGATCGAGGCGACGGTGTCGAGGACGGCGTCGAGGCTCACTCGGCGTCCTCTTTCCGGGCGGTGAACCGCGCGACGCTGACCGAACTGACGAAGCCGAGGACGGCGAGCACCACGAGCACCGGCAGCGCGGTGGCGTCCCGGCTGTACGCCGCCTCCGTCGCTATGGCGGCGACGATGACGGCGAGCAGGACGTCGGTGGCCACCGCCCGGTCGAGGATCGACGGGCCGCGGATGATGCGGACGAGAGTGAGCGCACCGGCCAGGGCGAGCAGGGCGGTGACGGTCACGGCGACGGCGCTCATGCGATTGCCCCTTCCTGGTCGACCGGCCGCGGCGGGCCGGCGGGGTTGGTCTCGGTCAGGCGGCGCACCTCGTCCGCCGAGCCGATGGCGGTCACGATCCGGGCCTCGAGTTCGTACACGCCGGCCCGGAACCGCTCCACCTCCTCGATGGTGCGCACCCCGATGACGTGCACGTAGAGGGTGCCGGTCGTCCGGTCGGCCTCGATGATGAGGCTGCCGGGCACCAGGGACAGCGCCTCGCCGACGAGGGTGAGGTTGAGGTCCGTGTTGACCCGCAACGGCACGGCGATGATCGCGCCGCGCGGGGTGTGCCCCAGGCGCAGCGCGAGCCAGGCGATGTGGACGGAGGCCACCACGATGTCCCGGGTGAAGTGCAGCCAGAACCGGGCGACCGGCAGCGGGCGGATCCGCCCGGCGAAGGTCACCGGCGGCAGGGGGAACACCACCAGCAGCACCACCGCGACCAGCACGCCGCTGATCAGGTTCGCCCAGCTGAGCGTCCCCCACAGCAGCATCCAGGCGCTGACCAGGAAGATGCCGGCGATGGCCCGGTTGCGGCGGCGGTCGCGGACGGTCAGCGGCGGGTTGGGCCGGACCGGCGCGGGCGGGATCATCGGGTCTTCCGTCATGGCGCACCGTCCGGGAACACGGCCTCGACGTACGGGGTCCGGCGCAGCAGGTCGTCCGCGGCGTCGGTGCTGACCTGGAAGAGCGGGCCGGCCACGGCGGTCAGCGCCAGCCCGAGCACCACCAGGGCGGCGGTCGGCGCGATCATCAGCCCGGGCATCATGGCGCCGGGGCGCTCGGGGTCGGCGCCCGGGACGCTGTCACCGGCCGCCGGCATCTCGGCGTGCGGGGCGCGCCAGAAGGCCAGGTTCCAGACCCGGGCGATGGCGTAGAGGGTGAGCAGGCTGGTGAGCAGCCCACCCGCGACCAGCGCCCAGGCCAGCGGTCCGCCGTCGGCCACCCCGGCCTGCACGAGGCCGAGCTTGCCGAGGAACCCGGAGAACGGCGGGATGCCGGCCAGGTTGAGTGCGGGCACGAAGAACAGCACGGCCAGCAGCGGTGACAGCCGGGCGAGCCCGCCGAGGCGGTCCAGGGCCGTGCTGCCGCCGCGCCGCTCGACCAGACCGGCGGCGAGGAACAGGGTGGTCTGGATGGTGATGTGGTGCACCACGTAGAAGATCGCGGCGGACAGCCCGAGCGCCGTGGTCAGGCCGACCCCGAACAGCATGTAACCGATATGGCTGACCAGCGTGAACGACAGTAGTCGCTTGATGTCGGACTGGGCGACCGCGCCGAGGATGCCCACCACCATGGTCAGCACCGCGGCCACCATCAACAGGTTGGCCGTGCGACCCCCCGGGAACAGCAGGGTCTCGGTGCGGATGATCGCGTACACGCCGACCTTGGTGAGCAGGCCGGCGAAGACCGCGGTGACCGGCGCCGGCGCGGTCGGGTAGCTGTCCGGCAACCAGGCCGACAGCGGGAAGACCGCCGCCTTGATGCCGAACGCGAGCAGCAGCATGCCCTGCAGCACCAGGCGCAGGTCGTCCGGCAGCGCGTCCAGCCGGTCGACCAACTGGGCCAGGTTGAGCGTGCCGGTCGAGGCGTACACCAGGCCGATCGCGACCAGGAAGACCAGCGACGACAGCAGGCTCACCACGACGTACGTGGTGCCGGCCCGGATCCGGGTCTCGGTGCTGCCCAGGGTCAGCAGCACGTAGCTGGCGGCCAGCAGGATCTCGAAGCCGACGTAGAGGTTGAACAGGTCGCCGGAGAGGAACGCGTTGCACACGCCGGCGGTCAGCACCAGGTACGTCGGGTGGTAGACCGACAGCGGCGTCTCCTCGTTGCCGTCGGCCATACCCTGGCCGATGGAGTACACCAGCACGCACAGGGTGACCGCGGCGGAGACGACGAGCATCAGCGCGGCGAGCTGGTCGGCGACCAGCACGATGCCCAGCGGCGCGACCCAGCCACCGACCTCGACGACCAGCGGCCCGTCCAGGGACGAGAGGACCAGCAGCAGCGCGGCCACGCCGACGGTGGCGGTGAGGACGGTGAGGCTGACCCACCGCTGGGCGCGGGGGCGGCCGGCGAGCAGCAGCGTCAGCGCCGCGCCGAGCAGCGGCATCACCACCGGCAGGGGAACCAACCAGGTCATCCGGCCCTCCCCGGGTCGCCGGCGACGGCGACCGGCCGGTCGTCGGGATCCTGCGGCGGCTCGCCGTCGGTGGCGTCGTTGTCCGCCGTGCCGGGGCCCTCGTCCCGGTCGGCCAGCTCCATGATGCGGCGGTCCTCGACGTCGTCCTGCACCTCGTCGTGGCCGTTGAGGTGCCAGCTGCGGTACGCGAGCGCGAGCAGGAACGCCGTCATGCCGAGCGTGATGACGATCGCGGTGAGCACCATCGCCTGCGGCAGCGGGTCGCTCATGTCCTCCTCGGCGGTCGTGCCGGCGATCGGCGGGCCCCCGGCCCGGCCCCCGGTGAGCAGGAGCAGGTTGGCGCCGTTGCCGAGCAGGATGACGCCCATCATCACGCGGGTGAGGCTGCGTTCCAGCAGCAGCGTCACGCCGGCGGCGAACAGGACACCTACGACGAGGACGTAGGTCAGGTTGGGGGTCACACCAGCTCCTTCGTCCGGACCTCGGGTGCGTCCTCGGTCTCCTGCTGGCGGTCCATCTCGGCACCGAGGCTGCGCAGGATGTCCAGGATCAGGCCGACCACGATCAGGAAGACGCCGACGTCGAAGAAGACCGACGTCACGAAGTGCACGTGGCCGAGGACCGGCACGTGCAGGTCGAGCACGGCGCTCTGCAGGAACTCCCCACCCAGCACCATGGCGGTCAGGCCGGTGCCGAGCGCCACGAACAGGCCGGCGCCGAGCACCGCACCGGCGTCCACCGGGGCGGCGCCGTTGAGTTCGGTACGCCCGCCGGCCAGGTAACGCACGGCCAGCGCGAGGCCGGCGACCAGGCCGGCGGCGAAGCCGCCGCCGGGGGCGTTGTGGCCGGAGAAGAGCAGGTAGATCGAGAAGAGCACGATCGCGTGGAACAGCAGCCGGGTGACCACCTGGAGGATGACCGACTGCTGGCGGGTCGTGGCGCCGGTGGTGAGCCAGCGCGGGCGCACCGACTCGCTGCGGCCGACGCCGGGAATGTTGCTGCGCAGGTCCAGGTCGCGGGAGCGACGGAAGATCAGGCTCGCCACGCCGGTGGCGGCCACCACCAGCACGGCGATCTCGCCCATCGTGTCCCAGGCCCGGATGTCGACCAGCGTCACGTTGACCACGTTCTTGCCGCCGCCGTAGGAGACGGCCTTGTCGGGGAAGCCCACCGAGATGGGCGTGGCCACCCGGGCGCCCGCCGCCACGTACGCCATCCCGGCGGTGACCAGGCCGACGGCGACACCGAGGGCGACCCGGCCGCGCCGGCTGGCCCTTATCGGCCGCTCGGAGAACTTCGCCGGCAGCCGGCGCAGCACCAGCACGAACATGACGATCGTGACGGTCTCGACCAGGAACTGGGTCAACGCCAGGTCCGGTGCGCCGTGCAGGACGAACAGCAGGGCGGTGCCGTAGCCGGTGACGCCGACCAGGATCATCGCGGTCAACCGGCGCAGGGCGCGGGCGGCGGCCACGGCGGCGACGATCACCACCGCGCCGGCGACCGCTTGCAGCGGCGTGTCCCAGAGCATGAACCGTTGCGGCCACGGCGCACCGGCCAGCAGCGCCCCGCCGGGCAGGACGACCAGCACCACCAGGATGACGCCGAGGTAGAACGGGAGGGAACCGCGCTGGGTCGCGCCGGTCAGTTCCACCGCCACCCGGTCGACGGCGCCGACGATCCGGTCGTAGAGCAGGGTGCCGTCGACGGGAAGCCGGACCGGACGCAGCCGGCCCCGGTGCAGCAGCAGGAACAGTCCCGCGCCGCCGGCGATCGCCAGCGCGGAGAGGGCGAGCGCCGGGGTGAGTCCGTGCCACAGTGCCAGGTGGTAGCCCGGGTCGGAGCCGGTCGGGTACGCGTCCGCGTACGGGGCGAGGAGCCGGTCCACCGCGGGTGCGAAGGCCCCGGCCGCGAGGCCGGTGACCGCGAGCAGCGCCGCCGGCGCGAGGAACGGCCACCGCACCGGCTCGGCCGGGGTGGCCGGCACGCCGGGCTTGTCGGCGAAGGCGCCCCAGACGAACCGGAGGGTGTACGCCACGGTCAGCGCCGAGCCGAGCAACACACCGCCGAGCACGACCAGCTCCGCCGTGCCGCCGTGCAGGAACGCCTCGACCGCCGCCTCCTTCGCCACGAACCCGGCCAGCGGCGGCAGGCCGGCCATCGAGGCCGCCGCGAGTCCCGCCACGACCGCCAGCGCCGGGGCCTGCCGCCCGAGGCCGCCGAGCTCGCGTAGGTCGCGGGTGCCGGTGACGTGGTCGATCACGCCGACCACGAGGAACAGGGTGGCCTTGAACAGGGCGTGGGCCAGCACCATCGCCGCGCCGGCGAGGGCGGTGTCCCGGGTGCCGGCGCCGAGGATCACCATCAGCAGGCCGAGCTGGCTGACCGTGCCGTACGCGAGCAGCAGCTTCAGGTCGACCTGTCGCAGCGCGGCCCAGCCGCCGAGGAACATCGTGATCAGGCCGCCGGCCAGCAGGACGGGCCGCCACGGGGTGGCCTCCGCCACCGCCGGTCCCATCAGTGCGACGAGGAACACGCCGGCTTTCACCATGGCCGCGGCGTGCAGGTACGCGCTGACCGGTGTCGGTGCGGCCATCGCGCCGGGCAGCCAGAAGCTGAACGGGAAGATGGCCGACTTGCTCAGCGCGCCGAGGAGGACGAGCACGAGGGCGACGGCGAGGTAGCCGCCGCCGGGGAGGTTCTCGGCGATCTCGGACCAGCGGTAGCTGCCCGCGTGCTGGCCGAGCATCACGAACCCGGCGAGCATCGCCAGGCCGCCCAGGGTGGTCACCAGCAGGGCCTGCATCGCCGCGCGCCGGCTGGCCCGCCGGGTCGGGTCGCTGGCGATGAGCAGGTACGAGAAGACGGTGGTCAGTTCCCAGAACACGTACAGCAGCAGGAGGTCGTCGGAGACCACCAGGCCGAGCATCGCTCCGGCGAAGGCCACGAACACGGCCGCGAAACGTCCGAGGCCGGGGTCGTCGGAGCGGAAGTACCGCGCGCTGTAGGCGAGCACGAGCGCGCCGACGCCGCCGACGAGCACCACCATCAGCCAGGACAGGGTGCCCATCCGCAGCGCGATCTCCAGCCCGAGCTGCGGCACCCAGGTGACCGTCTCCACGACCGGGGTGCCCGAGCGGACCGTGCCGGTGTGCGCCAGGGCCCAGCCGAGCGTGGCGGCGGGCGCGAGCGCGACCAGGTAGAGCGCCCGACGCCCCCACCTGCGTACCAGCACCGGGGCGATCACCGCTGCGAGCACGTGGACCGCCACCAGTACCAGCACACAACCTCCCCAAAGCCTGCCCCACGCGGTTAGTCAACCCTAACCGGTAAGGACCGAATCAGCACATCGCGCGATACCCGTCTGGGACGGGCAGAATGGTCGGAACCCGACCGTCAGTGGCCGGTGACCGCCGTCGCCGCGGCAGCGGTGGCCGCCTCGGTGCCCGCGACCACGACCTCGTCTCCGGCGATCACGACGAAGTCGCCGCTGGGCGCCGGGATCGTCTCGCCGTTGCGGATGACCGCGAGCAGGGACAGGGACCGCCCGCCCAGCTCGACGTCCCGCCAGGCGTGCCCGTCGGCGGGCGATCCCAGGCCGACCGGGATTCGTACCACCGAGAGGCCCGGCAGCTGTCGCTCCACGTCCTCGAGATGCTGCACGGTGACGACCGCCTCCAGGAGGCTGGCGAGCACCTGGGCCTCGGTCCGGGTCAGGGAGAGGGTGTGCGCGGCGGTGTCCGGATCGTCGGGGTGGTAGATGATCAGGTCACGACGCCCGTCTGGATGGGCGACCAGGCCGGCCCACTGGCCGCTGGCCGTCATGAAACGCTGGCAGACGCCAACGCCCGGCAGGTTCGCCTTCTCGACGTGCATCACCACCCCTTTCTCTTCGCGGCCGTGGTCGCGCCGCGGGGCCGCTCAATCCCTATCATGATCGGTACCCGGCCAGCCAGACGCGGATGGGCTGGACAGGCCCGGCCGTTCGTCGGGTGGCTGCCGGGGTGCGTGGACCAGTGGCCGGCCGGGCCCGTCACCGCGGTCGATCCGCAGTTCGCGTTCCAGCTCCGCCACGACCGTCCGCAGGTCGTCGAGCCGTTGGCTGAGCGCGATCCGGTCCACCTCGTCCGGCACCCCGTCGCCGTCCTCGTCGTAGTCGGCCGCGAGGCCCTCGGTCATCTCCAGGCGGCGCGCCTCCTCCATCGAGTTGACGATGACCGCGATGAGGATGTTCAGCAGCAGGTTCACGGTGATGACGACGAAGCTGACGTAGTAGAGGATGGTCAGTGGCGACACCGCCATGCCCTGCTGGATGAGGTCCGGCAGCGTCTCCAGCGACAGCAGCACGAACAGCGTCAGCAGGGACCGGCCGATGTCGCCGTACTGCTCCGGGTAGCGCTCCCCGAAGATCAGCCAGCCGGCCATCCCGTACACGTAGAGCGTCACCGCGGTCAGGGCGAAGAAGCCGGCGACGCCGGGCAGGCTCCGCCACAGCGCCGCCACGATCGTCCGCAGGCCGGGGGAGAAGCGCACCAGCCGCAGCACCCGGGCCACCCGCAGGAACCGCAGCACGGCGGGATCGCCGTGCAGGCCCGGGATGAAGATCGCCGCGATCACCAGGAAATCGAAGACGTTCCAACCGTGCCGGAAGAAGTCCAGTGGCCGCCGGCCGTGCGCCGCGATCCGGACCGCTATCTCGGTCACGAACGCCACCCGGAACACCCACTCCAGCCCGTGCAGCACCGGCGCCGCCGCGCCGAGGTCGGGGTACGTCTCCAGCCCGAGCACGATGCCGTTGGCCATGATGAGCACGACGATGGCCACTTCGAACGGCCGCGATGCCACCACCCGGGCGCACCGGCGAGCCAGCTCGGACATTGCGGCGGACCGGTCCCGACCCGACGCCGTCCCCCGGCTCACCGCCCCCACGGACCCGAATCCCCGGCCCCCGGCCCGTGACGTCGAGATGGGTCACGCCGCGCTCGCATGCGCACAGCCTACGGTGTCGCCGTCGCGCGGCGGGCGTCCGGAGGGCGTTCCCGGGCGGTCCCTCGTCGCGCCGCCGGAGCGGGTCGCCGAGGTCTTCCGCCCCATCACCGACCGGTTCTCAGCGCCTGCGGGTGGTCCCCGGGCCCGGCACGGCTGACGACGGGCCGGATCAGGGCCGGTCGCGTTTGCGGCGGTCCTCCCGGACGGCGTACCGGACGGAGCGGAGGGTCGCGTCCGGCGCGAAGATCAGTGCGTACCAGCGGTCCAGCGTCGCGCGCAGCTCGGCGACCGTGGCCTGTAGCCGCCGGGTCCGTTCGTCCAGGGCCCGCAGCTGCTCGCGGGCCGTCTGCGCCTCCGCCTCCAGTTCGGCCATCCGGGTACGCATCGGCTGCACCAGCGTCAGAGCGGTGTCGGTGAGCAGGTCGGCCGCCTCGGCGCGGAACTTGCCGCGCTGCACCACGACGGCGGCGATCGCGGTCAGCCCGCCCGCGCCGCCGAGGAGGCCGAGCACCGACAGCACGATCTGGAGCCACTGGGGTGCGGTGCCGGGAGGTGGTTGGGCGGTCATGGGAAGCCGCCGACGACGTCGGTGGGTGAGCGGTCTGAATCGATCAGATCGCGGAGGTCGCCCAGGAGCTCGCTCGCGCGCCACCACGACCCGATCGCCACGGCGGTGACGAACGACGCCGCCGTGACGGCTGTCCGCCCGGAGATGACCGCCAGGGCGACCGCGTACATGCCCGCGACGGCCCCGAGCATCAGCATCGACGCGAGTTCCATGCCCAGCCGGGTGGAGCACCGGCCGGGCCAGAGCAGACCGGCGATGCCGACCAGGCCGGCAACGATCAGCCCGATTTCCCAGCCGAGGAGGACCGGATCCGGCATGGCGACCTCGACCGACCGCGGCTTGGTTTCCATGCAGAGCATCAGGGCCCCGCAGACGGGTGCGGTGGCGACGACCGCGTTCTGGAAGGGCCGTCGGTTACGCCAGATCGACCTTATCGGCACCTTGGCTCCTCAGGGTCTCGCCGAGCCGCTTCCGCGCGCCGTCGATGGGGGACGGACCCGCGCGGCCGAGGGACTGACGACTAGCGTCGTTGGTGGCCGACACTTCAGTCATACCACCCGGCCAGCGCTGTCACCAACTGTCGAGATCCGACAAACGCGCAGGTCAGAGCGGTTGTGGCGGCGGTGACGGGTCAGCTGCGTTGGCGTGCTCTGTCGCCGCCGTCGCGGTTCTGGCCGCTGAGGAAGTAGGCGCCGAGCGCGCCGGCGAGGGTGCCGAAGACCGCCACCGAGTAGAGGGCGAGGATCAGCTCGACGATCTGGGCGAACGGGTCGGTGGCGCCGAGCCGCTGGCCGGTGATCGTCGTGAGGGCCACGTCGTGCAGGGACTGTCCGTAGTGGCGGTAGGAGCCACCGAGCACGAGCAACTGCCCGACCGCCAGGACCACGATCGTGGTGATGATCGCCAGCCAGGTCAGCCGGTCGGTGAGCAGCCGGCCGGCCGAGCGGGTGCCGCGGACCGCGGCGGACACCACCCCGCCGGCCCGGGCCGCGCGGAGCAGGGCCGCCGCCCGGACGAAGCGGAGGAACGGCACGACCAGGAAGATCAACTGCCACCAGTTGCGGCGCCAGAACCGGCCGGCATCGTGCCGGGCCAGCCATGCGCGCAGCGCGAACTCGGCCACGAAGACGGCCCAGAGCACCCAGGTGGCGGCGTTCAACGCCCCGGCCACCCCGGGGTCACGGGCGACCGCCTGCCCGAGCACCAGGAGCAGGAAGATGAGACCGAGGGCGCCCATGGGCCGGTCGAGCCGCTCCGCCAGCCCGTGCAGGACAGCGTCGGCCGACCGCTCGTCATCATCCGGACGGTGGCGGGTCACGGCGCTCGACGTCGTCGGCGGTTACGGCAGGCATCAGTCTTCCTCGGAACGCCGGCCCGGCGTCGCACGCCGTCAGGTGGCGGGACGAGATCGGTCGGCGAGGACTCGATCTTCCGACGTTATCGGGCGTCGAGTCACGTTGCCGGCGTTTCCGGCGGGCGGAGTACGGACGTCGGTGGAGGCGGATCCGGGTCCGCCTTGCCGCAATCGATGATCTTCTGGACGATGATGCGGACACCCACCGAAGGAGATGCCATGACCGCGACCGCGCCCGCCGCCACGACGCCGAAGGCGCTCGGCTCCACCGTACGGCTGCTGTCCATCCTCGTGATCGCCGCCGGCCTGATCATGGTCGTGGGCGGCGCGGCGACCTGGTTCACCGTGCAGAACCAACTGGCCGACGAACGGATCACCGTCTCCGACGACGCGGAGTGGTTCGCGGGCGAGAAGATCGACGGTCCGCTCACCGCGTACGCGGAGGCCGAGGTCATCGAGAAGCACGCGCTCGAGGCCAGCGGCGGCAAGACCTACGCCGAGCTGGACCGGGAAGACCCCAACCGGCAGACCGTGATGACCGGGTCGTTCCTCCGGTCGTCCCTGTTCACCTCGGTCGTGTCCTTCGGCGTCGCCGCCATGGCGATGGGTCTCGGCCTGGTGATCGTCCTGATCGGCTGGGCTCTGCTGGCCGTGTCGCGCCAGTTGACCGCGGTCGCGCGGACGGCGTCCCCCGCGCCCTGACCGTCCCCGCCCCCGGCGGGGACGGCCCGCGATCGTGGCCGCCCCGCCGAGGAGGCGCTCAGGCGGTCCCGACGAACTGGCTGACGTGGTACGCGGTGCTGCGGCCGTCCGGCGTCCTGGTCCACTTCGACACCATCAGGTGCAGGTCGTTGGCCCGGCGTGTCGACCACGGGTGGATGAAGCCGCCGTAGAGCCCCGGCTCCTGCCACGGGAAGACCTGCACCTTCTCGGCGGTCCACACCTGGTCCGGGCCGCCCGCGGTGCGGGTGACGATGCACCCGGTCGCGCAGTTGAGGTAGGACATCACCCAGGTGCCGTCGCCGAGGCGGCGTACCGACGGCTCACCGAAGCGGCCGGTCAGGATCGGGGTGCACGGGCGGCCCCAGCCCCAGTTGCTGCCGTTCCACCCCCAGCCCTCGTAGGACTCCGGGTAGAACAGCCGGTCCCAGCGCACCCGGCGCAGCATCATCGGGCCGTCCTGCCGCCCGGAGCGCACGGAGAAGACGTACACCCAGTCGCCGTCGCGCTGCATCGTCCACATCTGGAACGGGTCGGTGTTGGCACCGTTGTTCCACCACTTCAGCGGCGTCCGGATGAAGTCGTTGCCGTTGTCGCTGTACGCGAGCCCGGCGTAGCGGCTCTTCCAGTGCGGACCCGCCGGCCCGGCGGAGTGCCAGTTCTCGATGCTCAGGTAGGAGATGAGCTGGCGGCCGGTCTCCGGGAAGCTGATCCCGTCGTTGGGGATGACGGTCACCTCCCAGAGGCCGTCGATACCGATCCCGTTGTGGCCGTTGTGCATCAGCTCCGGGGCCCGCCCGTTGCCGGCCACCCGGGCGGCGCTGTCGAAGACGACGCCGCCGGCGGCACCGGGGTGGATGTTGGATCGCAGCATCACCGGCGAGCGCCAGTCGTTGGGCAGCGGCGGCCCCTCCGGCCACGGCGTGTTGAACGTGTCGCCGAACAGGTACCCGATGGAGCCGTTCTCCAGCACGTACGGGATGCCGAGGTCGGTGCCGGCGACCCGCCAGCGGTGGTTGGTGTCCAGATCGGCGCCGGTGAGGCGCTTGCGCCAGGTGGCGGCGTGGGCCGGTCGGGGGGCGGCGTGCGGGGCGACGGCCGCCGCCACCCCGGCCGCGGCGACCGTCGCCAGGAATGACCTGCGGTCGATGCTCATGGGGGCAGTCTGCCGGCGACCGGGCGGAGCTGAAGAATGTCTTCACATCACTCACGGCTGACGCAAAAAATCTCGTCCATGCATTGACAATCATCATCGGGGTTTTCCAAACTCGCCGGGATGCCGCCGCGCGGGAGGAGCACCCATGGCCACGATTCCCTGGCTCGCCGACGTCCTCCGGGCCGCCGGCGTACGCGTCGTCGAGCACGGTGACTGGCGCAACCGGATGGTGTCCGGCTCCTTCAACCCGATCGGCGTCCTGTGGCACCACACCGCCGCCCGGTCCAGTGCCAGCAACCCGCACCCGGCACTGAACACCTGCATCTACGGTCGCCCCGACCTCCAGGGTCCGCTCTGCCACGCGGTGGTCGACTACCACGGTGTCTTCCACGTCATCTCCGCGGGTCGCGCCAACCACGCGGGCGCCAGCCGCGGCAGCGGGCCGATCCCGGCCGGCGACGGCAACACCATGCTCGTCGGCTGGGAGATCGACTACGACGGGGTCGACCAGCACATGACCGCCGCGCAGTACGACGCCTCGCTGACCGCGACCGCGGCCGTCCTGCGGCAGCTCGGCCGGGACGCCAGCCACGTGCGGGGGCACCGGGAGACCAGCACGTCCGGCAAGATCGACCCGTCCTTCATCGACCTGGACCTGATGCGCGCCGACGTGGCGGCCCGGTTGTCCGGCGGTGGGGGAGTCGCGGGCCGGGCGTTCCTGTTCGGCGACAGCCAGCGCGTCGTGGCGGTGGGCACCGCGGGCGCGCTGGTCAACCTGTCCTGGGCGCCGGGCCGGAGCGTGGTACGCGCCGACTGGGGCGGCGGGCCGCTGGTCGGGCGGGCGGTGGGGTACGCCCACGCCAACCAGCAGCACGTGTTCGCCCGGGGTGCGGACAACACGCTGCGGCACTGGTGGTACGGGCCGGGCATGACCACGCCCGGCCTGGACAACTGGAACACCGCCGGTCGGGTGTCGTCGAACCCGACCGGCTTCGCCTACGGCAGCCAGCAGCACGTCTTCTACCGCAACCCGGACGGGCACCTGGAGCACCGCTTCTACGACCTGAACACCGGGCAGATCGCCGGTGGGGTCTGGCCGGGCGGGGCGTTCGTGGGGAACCCGCACGCCTTCGTGCACCGGGACCAGCAGCACATCTTCGGCCGGACGGCGGGCGGCGGCCTGATCCACTGGTTCTGGTGGCCGGGGATCGACCCGGCCACCGACAACTGGGGCGTGACCTCCGGAGTGGCCTCGGACCCGACCGGCTTCTCCTACGCCGGCAACCAGCACCACGTGTTCTTCCGGAACACCGCCGGCAACCTGCAGCACCGGTTCTTCGACGACCCGAGCGGGACGCTGAACGGTGGGGTGTGGCCCGGCGGCGGTTTCACCGGCAACCCGCACGCGTTCGTGCACCGGGACCAGCAGCACATCTTCGGCCGGAACGCGTCCGGCGACCTGCGGCACTGGTACTGGTGGCCGGGCATCGAGCCGGGCGCCGACAACTGGGGCGCGCTCGGCGTGGTCGCCGACGACCCGGTGGGCCTGTCCACGGCGAGCCAGCACCACGTCTTCTACCGCATCGGCAACGGCACCCTGGAGCACCGGTTCTTCGAGGACACCACCGGCCGGCTCACCACCGACAACTGGGGCGGCAGCCTCGCGCCCTGATCCGGGCGGCTCCGGGCCGGTGCTCGCCGTCCGGGCCAGCGGGACCACCCCTTGTCATGGATGATGGGCAAATGTCCGAGCCCACGGCGCCGCCCGCGTCGCCCTGGCACGCCCGGCCGGCGGAGGAGGTCGCCGAGGAGTTCGGCGTGGACCCCGGCACCGGCCTGTCGTCGGCGGAGGCGGCCCGGAGGCTCGAGCGGCACGGCCCGAACCGGCTGGCCGAGGCGGCGCGGGAGCCGCGGTGGCGGGCCTTCCTCCGGCAGTTCGAGGACCTGATGATCCTCATCCTGCTGGTCGCCGCCGTCGTGTCGCTGGTGATCGGCCGGGAGTGGGAGACGCCGGTCGCGATCGCCTTCGTCGTGCTGCTCAACGCCGCCATCGGGTTCGTGCAGGAGTCGCGGGCCGAGGCGGCGCTGGAGTCGCTGCGGCGGATGAGCGTCACCACCGCGACGGTACGGCGGGACGGGGAGATCGTCCGGCTGGACGCCCGGGATCTCGTGCCCGGTGACGTCGTGGTGGTGGAGGCGGGGGACCGGGTCCCCGCCGACGCCCGGCTGCTGTCGTCCACCTCGCTGCAGGCCCAGGAGTCCACGCTCACCGGGGAGGCCCAGCCGGTCGCCAAGTCGGCCCACGCCACCGTCGACGAGCACGCGGCGCTGGGCGACCGCGTCACCGCGCTGTTCATGAACACGGCCGTGACCCGCGGCCGCGGGGAGGCGCTGGTCACGGCGACCGGCATGGCGACCGAGACGGGCCGGATCGCCGGCCTGCTGCACGACGCGCGGCCCGGCCCCACGCCGTTGCAGCGCCAGATCAACGGCCTCAGCCGCACCCTGGCGGTCATCGCCGGCGTGGTGATCGTCCTGGTGTTCGTGCTCGGCCTGGTCCGCGGGCAGGACTTCAGCGACCTGTTCATCAGCGCGGTCTCGCTCGCCGTCGCGGCGGTGCCGGAGGGCCTGCCCGCGGTGGTCGCGTTCACCCTCGCGATGGGCACCGGCCGGCTCGCCCGCCGCGGCGCCATCGTCAAGCGGCTGTCCTCGGTGGAGACGCTCGGCAGCACGTCGCAGATCTGCACGGACAAGACCGGGACGCTGACGCTCAACGAGATGACCGCCCGCGAGCTGCTGCTGGCCGGCCGGCGGTTCACCGTGACCGGTCAGGGCTACCGCGCCGACGGTCGCATCCGCACCACGGACGCCGAGCCGCTGCCCGGGACGGTGGACCTGGCGCTGACCGCGATGGCCCTGTGCAGCGACGCTGTGGTGCACGACGGCGACATGGTCGGCGACCCGACCGAGGGCGCGCTGGTGGTGCTGGCCGAGAAGGGTGACGTCGACGTGGCCGCCCTGCGCCGGCGGCACCCGCGGACGCTGGAGATCCCGTTCGACTCCGACCACAAGTTCATGGCCACGTTCCACCGCTGGACCGGCGACGGCGGCGCCGAGCTGGTGCGCTGTTTCGTCAAGGGCGCCCCGGACGTGCTCTCCGCCCGCGCCGACCGGTACCTCGGCACCGCCGACGTGCTGCCGTTCGACGACGCCGTCCGCGCCCGGTACGAGGAGGGCAACGCGTTCCTCGCCGAGCGGGGCATGCGGGTCATCGCGGTGGCCTACGAGGACTTCCCGGTCATCGGGTTCGACCCCGGCGACGACCCGAAGGACCTGCTCGACCGGCTCGTGCTCGTCGCGCTGGTCGGCATCGTCGACCCGCCCCGGCCGCAGGCCCGGGAGGCGGTCGCGCAGTGCCGGGCGGCAGGCATCCGGGTGCGGATGCTCACCGGCGACCACGCCGTCACCGCCGCCGCCATCGCCCGCGAGCTCGGCATCCCCGGCCGGGCGGTGACCGGCGCCGACCTCGACACCGTCGCCGACGACGCCGAACTGGCCCGGCGTCTCGACGACGTCGGGGTGGTCGCCCGCGTGTCACCCACCCACAAGATCCGGATCGTCCGCGCGTTGCAGGGGCGCGGCGAGGTGGTCGCCATGACCGGCGACGGCGTCAATGACGCGCCCGCCCTGCGCAACGCCGACATCGGGGTCGCGATGGGCATCGCCGGGACGGAGGTGAGCAAGGAGGCCGCGACCATGGTGCTCACCGACGACAACTTCGCCACCATCGTCTCCGCCGTCCGCGAGGGGCGCGGCGTCTACGCCAACATCGTCAACTTCACCCGCTTCCAGGTCTCGACCGCGCTGGGCTTCGTCCTCACCTTCCTCATCACGGCGCTGACCGGCATCGCCGGCGGCGCGCCGTTCACCGCGTTGCAGATCCTCTTCGTCAACCTGGTGATGGACGGTCCGCCCGCGATGTCGCTCGGCGTCGAGCCGGTCAGCCCGGACGCGATGCGCCAGCCGCCGCGCCCGCCGGGGCAGCGGATCCTGAGCCGGCCCCGACTGATCCGGATCCTGCTGGCCAGCGCGGTGATGGCCACCGGAACCCTGGCCGTCCTGGTGTGGGCGCCGGGGCCGGCCCCACGGGTCGGGGAGGCCACCACCGCCGGCACGATGGCGTTCGTGACGTTCGTGTTGTTCCAGGCGTTCAACCTGCTCAACGTGCGGCACGACCTGCGCAGCGTGGTCAGCCGGCAGACGCTGGAGAACCGCTGGGCGTTCGTCGCCACCGGCGCCGTGGTCGTAGTGCTGGCGCTGGTGGTGCACGTGGACGCCCTGCACCGCGTCTTCGCCACCACCGACATCACCCTCGGGCAGTGGCTCGTCTGCGCGGCGGTGGCCTCCACCATCCTGCTCGCGGGCGAGCTGGTGAAGGCCGTGCTGCGCCACCGTGCGCGGCGGGCGGCCACCGCCTGACCGTCGGGGCCGCCCGGCGGCCGGTGCCGGCGGCATCGCCCGTGCCGACCGTCAGGCGGTGGTCACGGCGGCGGTCACCTCCACCTCGATCACCGCGCCGTCCAGGAAGAGCCGGTTCACCTCGACCGTCGTGCTGGCGGGCTTGGCGCCCGGGAAGTACCGGTTGCGGACCGCCGCGTACCCGGCGAGGTCGTCCAGGTCGGTCATGAACGTCCGGACGTGCAGGACGTCGGCGAAGTCGGCGCCGTGCGCGGCGAGCAGGCCGCCGATCAGCTCGAAGATCCGCTCGGACTGCGCCCGGACGTCGCCGGGCGCCACCACGGTGCCGTCGTCGTCGACGCCGACCTGGCCGGAGAGCACGAGCAGGGCGCCGGTCGGCAGGTCGAGCCGGGCGACGTGGGCGAAGCGGTCGCCGAACGGGGCGGGGACGGTCGCCGGGTTGTCCAGGGTCACGCTCACAGGTGCTCCTCGGGTCGGTTGACGAGGGTGGCGAGGTCGTCGTGCGGGTGTGGCGCGGCGGCCAGCACCGAGGCGGCGGCCCGCAGGACGGGCGCCGGGGCGTCGCCCAGCGCGTCCAGGGCGAGCCGGGCGTCCTTGGCGGCCAGGGCCACGGCGAACGCGGCGCCGGCGGTGGTCGCCCGGGCGACCGCGCCGCCGAGCGGTCCGGCGGTGAGCGCCTCGATCGCGGTACGCCGGTCCACGCCGGCCGCCGCCGCGACGGCCAGCGCGTCGGCGACGGCCGTGACGCCGGTGACCAGGGCGGTGTTGAGGACCAGCTTCAGCGCGGCGCCGGCGCCGGGGCCGCCGCAGCGGCGGACCGAGCCGAGCCGGTCCAGCACCGGGGCGACCCGGTCGACGGCCGCCGGCTCCCCGCCGGCCAGCACGACGAGCCGGCCGGCCTCGGCCGCGCCGGCGCTGCCGGCGACCGGCGCGTCCACCAGTGGCACGGTCGCCGGCAGCAGACCGGCCAGGTCCCGGACGGCCCGGTGGCCGATGGTGGACATCTCGACCACGTGGGTGCCGGGGCGCAGGCCGTCGGCCACCGCCGCGAACACCTCGCGGACCGCCGCGGCGTCGGTGAGGACGGTGATCACCACGTCGGCGTCCCGGACGGCCTCGACCGGGCCGGCGGCCGCCCGTGCGCCGGCCGCCACGAGCGGGTCGGCCCGGGCCCGGGTGCGGTTCCAGGCCGTGAGCCGCTGTCCGGTGCTCAGCAACCGGCGGCCGATCGCGGTGCCCATCGTGCCGGTGCCCAGGAGTGCGATGGCGTCCATGGCCAGGAACGCTAGAGGCCGGACGGGCATGCGACCAACGAATGTTGCGCATGACTGCCATGCGGACCGCGCATGGCATGATGGCGGCATGCACCCGGCCGCCCTGGAGGTGTTCCGCACCGTCGCCGCGTACGGCTCGATCACCGCCGCCGCGCGGGCCCTGCGCTACACCCAGTCCGCCGTCTCCCGGCAGGTCGCCGCCCTGGAGGCCGAGACCGGCGTGCTCCTGTTCGACCGGCTGCCGCGCGGCGTCGCCCTGACCGAGCAGGGGCGCTGCCTGCTCGGCCACGCCGAGGCGGTGCTGGACCGGCTCGACGCCGCCCGTCGGGATCTCGCCGCCCTCGGCGACCTGACCGCCGGTCGGCTGCGGGTCGGCGCATTCCCGACCGCCGTCGCCGCGCTCGTCCCGCGGGCCCTGGCCGCGTTCCGGTCCGCCCACCCCGGCGTCGCGCTGTCCCTCGTGGAGGGGCTCACCCCCGGGTTGCTGGAGCGCCTCGCTGTCCACGACGCCGATGTCGTGGTGGTGAGCGCGGCTCCCGACCAGCCCCTCGACGGTGACCGGTTCGACCTGCACCACCTGTTGGACGAGGTGCTGCTGGTGGCGGTGCCCCGGACGCACCGGCTCGCCCGGCGCCGCACCGTCCGGCTGCGCGAGCTGGCCGACGACGCGTTCATCGCCGGATCGGCCACCGCCGAGGAGACGCTGCTGCGGGCCGCGCTGCCGGCCGGGTTCCGGCCCCGGGTCGACATCGTGGCCGCCGAGTGGACCGGCAAGCTGGGCTGCGTCGCCGCCGGTCTGGGCGTCGCGCTGGTGCCGGCGCTGGCGGTCCGGGCCACGCCGCCCGACCTCGCCCTGCTGCGCGTGCACCGGGACGACGCGGCGGTCCGGCGGGTCTTCGCCGCGACGCTCGCCGGCCGCACCCGACCGCCGGCGGTGCGGGCGTTCCTGACCCACCTCGACGAGGTGGCGGCCGGGCTGCGGTGAGGCGGGCCCGGCCGGCAATCCGACTACTCCTCGTGGACACGCCGGGCGCACGCAGTCAGCGGGGTAGATGTGCGGTGACGTGGGCGTTCTCCCGTAGCATCCCCGGAGCCGGCGTCCGCCGGCGGCGGACGGGAGGTCACCGATGCGGATCACGCGGACCATCGTGGCGGTGCTGGTCGTGGTGTCGGCCGGCGGCCTCGCCGGGGTCGCCAACGCCGTCGGGTCGTCCCCGTTCACCGTCGTCAACGGCACCATCCAGCCGGCCACCGGCACGCCGGCGCCGCCGTCCGGCACGCACGCCACACTGTGGCGCACGGGGAGCTCGGCCACCACCACGGTGGAGGGCCCCGGCCGGGTGGTCATCGGCGCGATCGGCGACCACTGCGACGGCTGGCCGGTCGTCCGGGTCACGGTGGCCGGCACGGTCGCCGGCGAGGCCACGATCGGCAGCGCCACCGACTACGGCGCGTACGCCGTGGGCCCGACGTTGGGCGACGGGACCCGGACGGTCACCGTCGAGCTGGTCAACGACCGGTACACCGCCGACTGCGACCGTAACGTCCACGTGGCGTACGCCCGGATGGACGCCGGGCCGGGCGCCGCCGACCCGCGGTTCAGCTTCGCGGTCCTGCCGGACACGCAGGAGGAGGTCGTCAACCCGGGCGACGGCCGGTTCCGGCAGCGCACCGACTGGCTGGTCGCCAACCGGTCGGCGCTGGACCTGCGCTTCGTCACGCACGCCGGTGACGTGGTCAAGTGGGACACCCCCGACCACGTGCAGTACGCTCGGGCCCGCGACGCCCTGCGGCCGCTGGAGTCCGCCGGTGTGCCGTACTCACTCACCGTCGGCAACCACGACACCCAGGTCTACGCCCCGGACGGGACGGTGCGCCGCCCCGCCGGGCCGCTGCTGCGCGACACCGGCGTCTTCAACCGGTACTTCACCGCCGGCGCGGTCCAGGGCCGGTTCGAGGCCGGCAAGGTGGACAACGCGTACGCGACGTACCAGGCCGGTGGGGTGCGGTGGCTGGTGCTGGCCCTGGAGCCGTGGCCCCGGGCGGCGGCGGTCGACTGGGCGCGGGAGGTGGTCGCCGGCCATCCCCGGCACAACGTCGTCGTGGTGACGCACCACTACCTGGAGGCGGACGGGACCATCGGGAGCAGCGCCAGCTACGGCTCGACGAGTCCGCGGTACCTGTTCGACAACCTGGTCTCGCGCTACCCGAACGTCCGCCTCGTCTTCTCCGGCCACACCGGCACGGCCGCGTACCGGGTGGACACCGGCGTGCACGGCAACCCGATCCACTCGTTCCTGCAGACCTTCCACTCCCGCCGCACCAACCCGGTGCGGCTGGTCGAGGTGCACACCGCCGCCGACTCGCTGCGGACCTGGATCTACGCGCCGCACACCAGCGAGAACTTCCCGGCGCACGACCGGACGGTCGCCGGGCTCCGCCTCGTCCGCTGACCCCTCAGCGCCGCCGCGCGTCGCGGAGCTGCCGGGTCGCCTCGCGGAAGGCGGGCGCGGCCCGCTCGAAGTAGTCGAAGAGGACGTCGAGCTGCTCCGGGGTGTACGCGGAGAGCACGTCGGCGATGCGTTCGCGGGCGGGAGTCACCACCTCGTCGATCCGGGCGAGCGCCTCCGGGACCAGTTCGACCACGACCTTGCGCCGGTCGGCCGGGTCGGCCGCGCGGCGGGCGTACCCGGCGCGCTCCAGCCGGTCGATCAGCCGGGTCGTGGCACCGGTGGTCAGCCCGATCCGCGTGGCGAGGTCACCGGAGGTCAGCGGGCCCTCCAGCGTGATGAGGCTGAGCGCGTGCCACTCCGACGGGTGCAGGCCCGCCGCCTCGGCCCCGGCCAGCCCGTGCAGGCCGACCGCGTCGAGGTAGCGGCGGAAGCTGGCGTGCCGCTCGTCCCATGACCGCCTTGCCATACCGATGGACCTCTTCCTATTATCTGCACACATGCAGATTCTGCTCATGTGCAGACTACCCCTTGGAGGAATCATGTCCGACGACCGTACCGCCGTCCTCGCCGTGATCGACGCGCTCGTGGCGGCCTGGGGCCGGCAGGACGCCGAGGCGTACGGCCGGCTGTTCACCGCGGACGCCACCTACGTCACCTGGCTGGGCACCCACTACCGGGGCCGGCCGGACATCGTGGCGAGTCACCAGGCGCTGTTCGCCAAGTTCGTCAAGGGCACCCGGCTCGCCGACGAGGTGCTCGACGCCCGGTTCGTCGGGCCGGACGCCGCCGTGGTCACCGGCCGCGGCGAGATCTACAAGGGTGAGCGCCCCAAGCGGCTGACGAAGGTGCAGACGTACGTGCTGGTGCGCGAGGACGACGGCCAGTGGCGGATCGCCGCCTTCCAGAACACCAAGCGCAAGCCGTTGCTGGAGGCCATCTCGTTCCGGTTCGCCCGTGGTCTCGTTCCCACCGGAGTCGGATCCGACCGGTGATTTCGCCGATGCGCGGCCCCCGGTAGTCATCGAAGACTGACGCACGTCGATGCCACTCCGACCCAGCAGGGAGTACCCGACGTGCGAAACTCCACCACCACCCGTCCCCGTTCCTCCATCTCCACCCTGGCCCGGCTCGCCGTGACGGCGGTCCTGGCCGGCGGGGCCGCGCTGGCCGTGCCAGCCGCGGCCCAGGCCGCCGACAACCCGTACGAGCGCGGTCCGGCGCCGACCAGCGCGACCCTGGAGGCCAGCCGCGGCCCGTTCGCCACCTCGTCGTTCAGCGTCTCCTCGCTGCTCGTCTCGGGGTTCGGCGGCGGGGTCGTCTACTACCCGACCAGCACCAGCGAGGGCACCTTCGGGGCCGTCGCCATCTCGCCCGGCTTCACCGCCTCGTGGTCCAGCCTGGACTGGCTCGGCCCGCGGATCGCCTCACACGGCTTCGTGGTCATCGGCATCGAGACCAACACCCGCCTCGACCAGCCGGCCAGCCGCGGCCGGCAACTGCTCGCCGCGCTGGACTGGCTGACCCAGCGCAGCTCGGTGCGCGGTCGCATCGACGCGACCCGGCTCGCGGTGGCCGGGCACTCGATGGGTGGCGGCGGCAGCCTGGAGGCGGCCGTCTCCCGGCCGTCGCTGCAGGCCGCCGTGCCGATCGCGCCGTGGAACACCGACAAGACCTGGGGTGACGTACGCGTCCCGACGCTGATCGTCGGCGGCGAGTCGGACAGCGTGGCCCCGGTCTCGTCGCACGCGGTGCCGTTCTACAACAGCATCCCGGCCGCGTCGGAGAAGGCGTACCTGGAGCTCAACAACGCCAGCCACTTCTTCCCGCAGACCACCAACACGCCGCTGGCGAAGCAGATGGTCTCCTGGCTGAAGCGGTTCGTCGACAACGACACCCGCTACGACCAGTTCCTCTGCCCGGGCCCCAGCGGGGTCGCGATCCAGGAGTACCGCAACACCTGCCCGCACGCCTGAGCGTGACCCGGGGCGGCCGTGCCGTGCGGCCGCCCCGGCGCGGGTGCGTCGCCGGCTCTTCCGTCCCGCCCGGCGGCAGCACTATATTGCAGCGACAGTGCAAATATCTCTGGTGGGAGGTGGCGGTGCCCGAGCACACCCCGGAGCGGCTGCGGGCCCGGGTCGACGCGTTCCTGCGGGCGAACGACCCGGGCGGCGACCGGACGGCGTTCCTGCGGGCCCGCTTCGACGCCGGGCTGGCCTGGGTGCACTTCCCGCCCGGGCTCGGCGGGCTCGGCGCGCCGCGGCACCTGCAAGCGTCGGTGGACGAGGCGTTCGACCGGGCCGGCGCGCCGGACAACCGCCCCCGGCGCAACAGCATCGGTCTCGGCATGGCCGCGCCGACCCTGCTCCGGCACGGCACCGCCGAGCAGCAGCGGCGCTGGTTGCGGCCACTGTGGACCGGCGAGGAGATCTGGTGTCAGCTGTTCAGCGAGCCCGGTGCCGGCTCCGACCTGGCCGGCCTGACCACCCGGGCGGTGCGCGACGGCGACGCCTGGGTGGTCGACGGGCAGAAGGTGTGGACCTCGCTGGCCCACCGGGCGCGCTGGGCGATCCTGCTGGCGCGCACCGACCCGCACGTGCCGAAGCACCGGGGGATCACCTACTTCGCCTGCGACATGACCGCACCGGGCGTCGAGGTGCGCCCGCTGCGCCAGCTCACCGGCGAGGCCGAGTTCAACGAGGTCTTCCTCACCGGAGTCCGGGTGCCGGACGCGCACCGGATCGGCGCCGTCGGGGATGGCTGGCGGGTCGCACGGACCACCCTGATGAACGAGCGGGTCGCCATCGGCGGCCTGCCGCTGCCCCGCGAGGGCGGGATGATCGGCCCGCTGGCCCGGGCCTGGCGCGAGCGGCCCGAGCTGCGTACGCCCGGGCTGCACGACGAGGTGCTGCGGGCGTGGGTCCGGGCCGAGGCCGCCCGGCTGACCGCGCTGCGGCTGCGCCAGCAGGTCGCCGCGGGTGAGCCGGGACCGGAGGGGTCGGCGGTGAAGCTCTCCTTCGCCGAGCTGGCCCAGTGGATCAGCGGCCTGGAGGTGGAGTTCCTCGGCGCGCAGGGCCTGCGGTACGACGACTGGACCCCGCGCCGACCGGTCGAGCCGGACCTGTTGGGGCGTACCGCCACCTACCGCTACCTGCGTGCCCGCGGCAACTCCATCGAGGGCGGCACGTCGGAGATCCTGCGCACCATCGTCGCCGAGCGGGTGCTCGGCCTGCCCCGCGAACCCGGGGTGGACCGGTGATCGACCTGCGCTACAGCGCCGACGAGGAGGCGCTGCGCGACAGCGTACGCGCGCTGCTCGCCGCCCAGGCTCCCGCGCAGCGCGTCCTGGCGCGGCTCGACGGCGACGAACCGTACGACCGCGCCCTGTGGGCCCGGCTGGCCGGCGGGCTCGGGCTCGCCGGGCTGGCGGTGCCCGCGGCGTACGGCGGGGCCGGCGCCGGCTTCCGCGAGGTGGCGGTGGTGCTGGAGGAGCTGGGGCGGGCGGTCGCCCCGGTCCCGTACCTCGGCACGGCGATCGCCACCTGGGCGTTGCTGTCCTGCGACGGGAGCGACCTGCTCGCCCCCGTCGCCGCCGGCGACTGCCCGGTGGCCCTCGCCGTCGGTTTCGCCACCGCGCCCGGCACCCGGCCGCACCCCGTCACGGTGGCCCCCGACGGGACGCTGTCCGGCAGCGTGCCGGGGGTGGCCGACGCGCTGCCGTGCGACGTGCTGCTGGTTCCGGCCGGCGACGGGCTGTACGCCGTCGACGCGGCCGGACCGGGCGTGCGGATGGTGCCGGTGGTGTCGCTCGACGCCACCCGCACGCTGGCCGACGTCGCCCTCACCGGCGCACCCGGCCGGCTCGTGTCCGCCGGCGCGGCGGCGGACGCCGCGGTCGACGGCGCGCTGACCGCGGGCGCGGTTCTGCTCGCCTCCGAGCAGGTCGGCGTCGCGCAGTCCTGCCTGGACATGACGGTCGGATACGTCCGGACGCGGCACCAGTTCGGCCGGCCGGTCGGCTCGTTCCAGGCGGTCAAGCACCGGCTGGCCGACCTGTGGGTGGAGGTCACCGAGGCCCGGGCGGTGGCCCGGTACGCCGCCGACCGGCTCGCCGCCGGGCACCCGGAGACCCGGCTGGCGGCGTCGCTGGCCCAGGCGTACTGCGCTCCGGTCGCGGTGCGCGCCGCCGAGGTCTGCGTGCAGCTGCACGGCGGAATCGGATTCACCTGGGAGCACCCCGCGCACCTGTACCTGAAGCGGGCCAAGAGCGGCGCGATCGCCTTCGGCACCGCGGACCGGCACCGGGCCGTCCTGGCGGGGCTGGTCGACCTGCCGGGCCCGGAGCCGACGGCGGATCGACGGTATTGACGAGCCGGCCGAGAAACGTACACTGCCAGTGTAATTTTCCGCCCCCCGAGGTGAGGGACGAGTGATGACGCAAGGGCTCGCACTGCACCGGATCGGGGTGCGGTTCGGGGGCCTCACCGCCCTCGACGACGTCTCGCTCCGGGTGCCGCCCGGCCGGGTGGTGGGTGTGATCGGCCCCAACGGCGCCGGCAAGACCACCCTGTTCAACGTCGTCTGCGGCTTCGTCACCCCGCACACCGGCACGCTCACCCTCGACGGCGCGCCGCTGCGGCCCCGGCCGCACCGGCTCACCCGGCTCGGCATCGCCCGCACCCTGCAGGGCACCGGGCTGTTCGCCGGGCTCACGGTGCTGGAGAACGTGATGGCCGGCGCCACGCACACCGTCCGGGCCGGCTTCGCCGCCGCCCTGCTCGGCCTGCCGCGCAGCGACCGCGACGAGCGCCGGCTGCGCCGGCACGCCCTCGACGTCCTCGACACGCTCGGCGTCGCCGCGCACGCGCACGCCGCGCCCGCCACCCTGCCCTTCGCCGTACGCCAGCGGGTCGCCCTGGCCCGCGCGCTCGCCGCCCGGCCCCGCCTGCTCCTGCTCGACGAGCCCGCCGGCGGCCTCGGCGGCGAGGACATCGCCGAGCTGGCCGAGCTGATCCGGCAACTGCCCCGGCGCGACCCCGACCCGTGCGCGGTGCTGCTGGTGGAACACCACATGGACCTGGTGATGTCGGTCTGCGACGACATCGTGGTCCTCGACTTCGGCCGGGTCGTCGCCACCGGCACCCCCGAGGCGGTCCGGGACGACCCGGCCGTCGCCGACGCCTACCTCGGCGCGGCGGTCGAGGAGGGGGCAGCCTAATGCGAAAGTCAAGCCGCTATGGCGTGATCGATTCGGTACGGCTGTCGGGTGCGCAGGATGGCGTGCAGGACGTTGATGCGGCGGCGGGCCAGGGCGATGAGTGCCTGGTGGTGCCGTTTGCCCTCGGTTCGTTTGCGGTCGTAGAAGGCGCGGCTGGCCGGGTCGCGTTGCAGGGCGCAGAACGCGGACTGGTAGAAGATGCGTTTGAGCGTCTTGTCGCCGCTGGTGGCTCGGCGCAGGTAGTGCACCTTGCCGGATTGCTGCAGCACGGGTGCCAGACCGGCGGCGGAGGCGAGTTGGTCGCCGGTGGTGAATCGGGTGATGCCGCCTGCCACGGCGAGGAATTCGGCGGTCAGGGTGGCCCCCATCCCGGGCAGGGACTGGACGAGGGCCGCGTCAGGGTGGCGGTCGAGCACCTCGGCGATGCGTTTGTCCAGGTCGGCAAGCTTGTTACGGCACGACAGCGCTTCGGCGGCCAGGTCCCGGATCAGGTCTGCGGCGACCGCTTCGCCGGGCACGATGAGGCGCTGACGTGCGGCGGCGGTCAGGGTCTGCTCCACCAGGGCGTCGATGCTGCCGGCACGCAGGCCGCCGACGTGGCGCAGGTAGTCGCTGATGCGGCGGCGTCCTGCTCGGCGGATCTCGCCGGGGGTGACGTAGCGGGACAGCAGCGCCAGGTCGGCCTTGTTGGTGGCGTCGATGACGCGTTCCAGGCCGGGGTGGATGGAGGCGAGCAGGTCCCGCAGCCGACCGATGCGGCGGGTCTGGTCGGTGACCAGCTCACGGCGACGCCCGGCCAGCAGCCGCAGCTCGGCGTCGGCTTCGCCGGCCGGCTCGACCAGGCGCAGCTCGTCGCAGCGCAGCCGAATCTGGTCAGCGATGACCCTCGCGTCGCGGGGATCGGACTTGTGTTCCCCACCGCGGCCGGCGCGGCGGGCTCGGTTGACCGCCAGCCCGGACACATGCACCAGCCGCAGGCCGGCGTCGGTCAGCATGACCTGCAGCAGACCGGCGATGCCGCCGAGCACGTCGATGGCCACCGTCGCCGGGCCGTGCTCCGCCTCGCAGGCGCGGATGTCGTCGATGAGGGCCTGGATCGCCGGCGGGTCATTGTCCACTCGTCGGCTGGCCAGGACCTTGCCAGACTCGGCGTGCACAAGCGCCACCCAGTGGAACTCCTTAGCCACGTCCACACCCACCGCAACGGCCATGGTTTTCCCTCCTCCTGTCTCGCCGGTGCGCGTGCTCTTCCCGCCGTCAACGCCCTACACAGCGATCGATCGCAGAGCCCAATCAGCAGTCAGGAAGAGCAGACAAGGCAGGCGGCCAAGCCACCTTCGCCATGGTCGGCAGCCAGCATGAAAGCCATACCTGCCTCGCCCGCATCAGCCCGTACGAATACCACCGCCGGGCTCGCTATGGAAGGTAGGGCGGCATGACCGCGCCGGACGGCGGTGCCGACGGCGATCTGCTCGCCGTGCACGGCCTGGTGGCCGGGTACGGTGCGGCGCCCGTGCTGCACGCCGTCGACCTGCGCGTCCCGGCCGGGTCCATCGTGGCCGTCGTCGGCGCCAACGGCGCCGGTAAGACGACCCTGCTGCGCGCCCTGTCCGGCCTGCTGCGCCCCACCGCCGGGCGGATCCTCTTCGACGGCGCGGACCTGCGCGCCACCCCGGTCGAGCAGTTCGTCCGCCGGGGCCTGGCCCACGTCCCCGAGGGGCGCGGCGTGATCGGCGAGCTCACCGTCGACGAGAACCTGCGCCTCGGCGGGCTGTGGCGGCGCGACCGGGCGGACGCCGACCGCGCCCGCGACGAGGTGTACGAACTGTTCGAGCCGCTGGCCCGCCGGCGCCGGCACCTCGGCCACCAGCTCTCCGGCGGCGAGCGGCAGATGCTCGCCCTCGGCCGCGCCCTGGTCGGCCGGCCCCGCCTGCTGCTGCTCGACGAACCGTCGCTCGGCCTGGCCCCCCGGGTGGTGGCCCAGACCATGGCGCTGCTGCGACAGCTGCGCGACCGCAGCGGCCTGACCGTGCTGCTGGTCGAGCAGAACGTGCGCAGCGCGCTGACCGTCGCCGACCGGGGCGTCGTGATGTCCCTCGGCCGGATCGTCACCACCGCCCCCGCGGCCCGGCTGCGCGACGACGCCGATCTGCGCCACGCCTACCTCGGATTCTGACCCCGGTAAGGAGGACCGTTGGACCGCTTCGTCTTCCTCACCCTCGACGGCCTGTCGAGGGGAGCGGTCTACGCCGCGTTCGCGCTCGCCCTGGTGCTCATCTGGCGGGCCGCGCGGATCGTCAACTTCGCGCAGGGGGCGATGGCCGTGGCGGCCGCGTACGCCGCCTACAGCGTCTCGGCCGCCACCGGCTCGTACTGGCTCGGCTTCGCCGCCGCACTCGGTACCGGGCTGCTGCTCGGCGCGGTCGTCGACGTCGCCGTGATGCGCTTCGTGGACCACCGTTCGCCGCTCAACCCGGTGATCGTCGCCCTCGGGCTGGTCCTGCTGATCCAGGCCGTGCTCGGCATGGTGTACGGCAACGAGTTCCGGCCCGCGCAGACGCCGTTCAGCCGCACCGCGTTCATCGTGGGCGGGGTCGCCGCACTGTCTCCGTACGACGTGTTCGTCTTCGCCGCCGTCGGAGCGGTCGGGATCGCGCTCGCCTGGATCTTCACCCGCACGGCGGTCGGCCTGCGGATGCGCGCGGCGGCCTTCGCGCCCGACGTCTCCCGCCTGCTCGGGGTGAACGTCGGCGGAATGCTCACCCTGGGCTGGGCGCTCGCCTCCGGGGTCGGCGCCCTCGCCGCCATGCTGGTCATCCCGACCGAGCTGGGCCTGCACCCGCACGCCATGGACCTGGTGTTCGTCTCGGCGTTCACCGCCGCCGTCGTGGGCGGCCTGGACAGCCCACCCGGCGCCATCGTCGGCGGCCTCGGCGTCGGGCTGCTGCTGTCCTACGTCAGCGGTTTCGCCGGCAGCGACCTGGTGCCCCTCGCGGTGCTGGTGCTGCTGCTGGCGGTGCTGCTGATCCGTCCGGGTGGCCTGTTCGCCCCGGTCACGGCGAGGCGGGTGTGAGCGCCACCCGGGTGGCGGCCCCGGCCGCGCGTCGGGCCGGCGTACCGGGCGGGCCGGCCGACCGGTGGCGGGTCCCGACCCTGGTGCGCCACCTCGGCATCGCGGCCGCCGCCGCCCTGGCGCTGCTGGCGGTGAGCTACGGCCTGGAGCCGTTCCGGAACTTCCAGCTCGCCACCGTCGCCGCCTACCTCTGCGCGACCGCGGGGCTGACCGTCCTCACCGGCCTCAACGGGCAACTCTCGCTCGGGCACGGCGCGCTGATGGCGGTCGGCGCGTACACCGTCGCCCTCGCCCAGGACGCCTTCGCCGACCGGGGCGTCACCGCGGGCGGGACGCTGGTCGTCTCGCTGGTCGCGGCCGTGCTGGTCACTGTCGCGGTCGGCGCCGTCGTCGGCGTGGCCGCCGCCCGGCTGCGCGGCCCCTACCTGGCCGGCGTCACCCTCGCCGTCGCGGTCGTGGCGCCCGCGCTGACCGTCACCTTCGACGGGGTCTTCAACGGCGAGCAGGGGCTGGCCGTCCCGGTCGCCCCGCCGCCGGCGGCGCTCGGCACGTACTTCCCCTACGAGCGGTGGCAGCTCTGGGTGGCCGGTGCGGCGACCCTGCTCTGCCTGGTGCTGCTCGGCAACCTGGTCCGCAGCCGGTACGGCCGCACCTTCCGGGCGGTCCGCGACGACGAGGTCGCCGCCCGGCTCGCCGGGATCCACGTCGCCCGTACGCAGGTCCTCGCCTTCGTGGTCAGCGCGGCCGGCGCCGGCCTCGGCGGCGCCCTGCTCGCCGTGCTCGCCCAGAGCGTCTCGCCCGGCGCGTTCTCCCTGACCCTGTCGCTGTTCCTGCTGATGGCGGTCGTCATCGGCGGGCTCGGCCGGCTCGCCGGCGCCCTGTGGGGCGCCGTCCTGCTGGTCGCCCTGCCCGACCTGACGCACACCCTGACCGACCTGCTGACCCTGTCCCCGGCCGCGGCCCAGCGGCTGGAGGGCAACCTGCCGCTGGCGATCTTCGGGGGCACGCTGATCGTCGTCATGATCGCCGCGCCCGGCGGCGTGCAGGGCCTGCTCTCGCGTGCCGCCGCGACCCGGCGGGCCCGCCGGCGGGCCCGCCGGCCGTGAAACCGTCCCGGCCGCCGGCCGGGCGCCAACCAACCCACCCCCACAGAACCGGACCGAGGAAAGGTCGGTGCACCATGCGACGCATCGCACGACGCGGTCTCGCGATCGCCACCTCCATCACCCTGCTCATCACCGCCACGGCGTGCGGCTCGGACGGCGGCGGCCCCGGCCGCGGACCGGTACCGGGCGTCACCGACACCGAGATCGTCGTCGGCACCCACATGCCGCTCACCGGCCCCGCGTCGGCCGGGTACTCGAAGATCGCGCCGGCCACCAAGGCGTACTTCGACTACGTCAACGCCAACGGCGGCGTGCACGGCCGGAAGATCACCTACAAGGTGCTGGACGACGGGTACAACCCGGCGAACACCCAGCAGGTCGTCCGCCAGCTCGTCCTGCAGGACAAGGTCTTCGCCATCCTCAACGGGCTCGGCACGCCCACCCACAGCGGCGTGCTCGACTTCCTGCACAGCAACCGGGTGCCCGACCTGTTCGTCGCCTCCGGCAGCCGCAGCTGGGACCAGCCCGACCGCTACCCGAACACGTTCGGCTTCAACCCCGACTACACGGTCGAGGGCAAGATCCTGGCCCACCACGTGAAGAGCACGCTGCCCGGGAAGAAGGTCTGCTTCCTCGGCCAGAACGACGACTTCGGCGAGGACAGCCTCGCCGGTGTGGAGAAGGTGCTCGGCGCGGAGGCGATCGTCGCGCGGGGGACGTACGTCACCAGCAACACCAACGTGGCGCCCCAGATAGGGAAGTTCAAGGCGGCCGGCTGCGAGGTCGTCGTCCTCGCCACCGTCCCCGGCTTCACCGCCCTGTCCATCGGCACCGCCGCCCGGCTGGGCTTCCGGCCGCAGTGGGTGGTGTCCAACGTGGGCTCCGACCACGCGACCCTGGCCAAGCAGCTCGGTGAGGCGGCCGGCCTGCTGGAGGGGATGGTCGGCATCAACTACCTGCCGATGCAGAACGACGCCACCAACCCGTGGATCCAGCTCTTCACCAAGGTGAACCAGGAGCACAACGCGAACGCGCCGTTCGACGGCAACACCGTGTACGGCATGGCGGTGGGCTACCTCTTCGTCCAGGCGCTGCTCGCCGCCGGCGAGGATCTCACCCGCGAGTCGCTCGTCGCCGCCGTCGCCAAGGGCGGTTTCCAGGGCCCGGGGCTGGCGCCGCTGCGCTTCTCCGCCACCGACCACTCCGGCTACGGCGGGGGACGCCTCACCCGGGTGAGCGGGGGAGTGCAGGCCTACTTCGGCCCCGCGTACGAGACCGACGAGGGTGACGGGGCGATCAACGAGTACACCGCGCCGCCGGTGGCGCCGCCGGCCAACGGGGTGCCGACCACCTGACCGGACGGATCGCCGGGCGGGGCGTACCCGCCCGGCGTCCGGTCGGGGGCGCTGGCCAACTGGCGCGACGGACCACCGACCGGCCCCGTGCGGGCGGATGGTGACACCGACGCGGGCCCTAAACTCAGGTGGCGGACACCAGCCGCGGATGAAGGAGGCGGGCGGGGATGGGCAGGGCCGAGGCCCCGGGCCGGGTCGACGGGCGTACGGCCCGGGCCGAGCGCACCCGGGCGGCGATCGTCGAGGCACACCTCGCCCTGATCTCCGAGGGGGACCTGCGTCCGACCGGTGAGCGCATCGCCGAGCGCGCCGGCATCTCGCTGCGCACCCTCTGGACCAACTTCAAGGACATGGAGACGCTCTTCGAGGCCAGCGGCGAGGAGGTGCTCCGCCAGCAGGACGCCGCGTGGCGGCCGATCTCACCGGAGCTGCCGCTGGCCAAGCGGGTCGACGCGTTCTGCCGGCAGCGGGCCAAGCTGCTCCAGCTGATCGCGCCGTCGGCGCGGGCCGCCCAGATGCGCGAGCCGCTGTCGGCGCAGCTGCACCGCAACCGGCTCAAGCACATCGAGCGGGTACGCGACGAGGTCGAGGTGCTGTTCGCCGCCGAGCTGGAGCGGGTCGGCGCCGGTCGGGAGCAGTTGGTGCACGCCCTGCTCGCCGCCAGCATGTGGTCGGCCTGGTCGATGCTGCGCGACGGCCTGGGCCTCGGTGTGGACCAGGCCCGTGCCGTGATGTCCCGCACGGTCGGCGCCCTGCTCGCGGACGTCGCCGGGCGCTGAGCGTCCGTGGCACCGCCCTCTTTCCAACCGGTTACACATAGGTGAAACTGGATGCATGGTTAATGCATCAAGAGTGCAAATAACCGTGCTGCGGGGCCGGGACGACGAGTGCCGGGCGATCCGGGCCCTGCTCGACGGACCGGCCGGGGGAGCCCTGCTGCTGCATGGCGAGCCCGGCTCGGGGCGCAGCGCACTGCTCGCGTACGCGCACGGCCACGCCGCCGACCGCACCGTCCTCGCCGCCGGCGGCCTGCCCGACGAGGCGTCGCTGCCCTACGCGGGCCTGCAGCGCCTCCTCGGGCCGGTCCTGCACCGGGCCGGCGCGCTGCCCGATCGGCAGCGCCGCGTGCTGCGGCGGGCCCTGGCCGGCGAGGGCTGCCCCGAGGACGACCGGCTCGCGCTGTCGATGGCGGTGCTCGGTCTGCTCGCCGTGGCCGCGCGGGAGCGTCCGCTGCTGTGCACGGTGGACGACGTCGACGCCGGCGACCGTCCGACCGCGCGGGTCCTCGCCTTCGTGGCCCGGCGACTGCGCGACCTGCCGGTCACCGTCCTGCTCAGCGCCACCGGCGACACCGACGCGGCCGACCTGCCCGCGCGGCGGCTGCGCCCGCTCGACGGCCCCGACAGCCACCGCCTGCTCGCCGACCGGCGGCCCGGACCGCCGCCACCCCCACCGGTGCTCGCGGCGCTGACCACGATCGCCGCGGGCAACCCGCAGGCCCTGGTCGACCTCGCCGACACGCTGACCCCCGGCCAGTGGCACGGGCAGGAGACCCTGCCCGGCACGCCACCGGCGGACGGTGCGCTGGCCCGCGCGTACCGTGCGCTGCTGGACCGGCTGCCGGCCGACACCCGGACGGTGCTGCTGCTGGCCGCCCTCGCCGGCGACACCGACCGCGCGATCCTGAACCGCGCCGCCCGGGCCGCCGGCAGCGGGATCGAGGCGCTCGCCCCGGCCGAGGCCGGCGGCCTGGTCCGCGTCGACCCGTCCGGCGACGTCACCTTCCCGCGACCGCTCGCGCGCGGCATGGTCGAGGTGACCGCGTCCGTCGCCGACCGGCGCGCCGCGCACCTGCTGCTCGCCGACGCGCTCGACGCCACCGGCCACCGGTTGCCCCGGGCCCTGCACCTGGCCGCCGCCGCCGACGGCCCGGACCCGGTGCTCGCCGCCGAACTCGCAGCGGCCGCGCTCACCGGCGCGGACAGCCCGGGCACCGCCGCTTCGGCGCTGGCCCGCGCCGCCGACCTCAGCGGGGACGCCACCCGCGCCGCCGACCGGCGCGTCACCGCCGCGCGCTACGCCTGGCTGGCCGGGCGACCCGACCAGGCCCGCGAGCTGCTGTACGCGCTACCCGCCGCACCGGCCGACCCGAGCGTCGCCGGCCGGGCCGACCTGCTGCGCGGTGAGATGCACCTGCGTTGCGACTCGCCGTCGACCGCGCTGAGCACCCTGCTGGCCGCCGCCGACACGCTCGCCGGCACGGACCGCACCGCGGCGCTGACCGGGCTGCTGCGGGCCGGCGAGGCCATCTGCTTCTCCGGCGACCAGTACCGGTACGCCGACGTGGCGCGCCGGGTGGCCGCACTGCGCCGCGACGACGAGCCACCGGAGGCCACCCTGATGGCCACCCTCGTCGCCGGGGTGGCCGCGACCCTGCGCGGCGAGCACGAACAGGGCGGGCCGCTGCTGCGCCGCGCCGTCGTCCTCGGTGGCCGGCTCACCGGACCCGCGCGGACGCCCACCGCGTTGACCGGCGCGGCGGTGGCCGGCCTGCTGGTCGCCGTGGACACCGCGGCGCACCGGCTCGCCGACCGCGCCGTGGACCTGGCCCGCACCACCGGCGAGCTGTCCCGGCTGCCCCGGGCACTGGAACTGCGGGCGATGGCCGAGTACTGGCTGGGCCGGCTCGACGCGGCGGCGGACAGCTGCCGGGAGGGGCTGCGGCTGGCGAGGGCCGGCGGCCAGCACACCTGCGCCGGCGTACACCTGGGTCTGCTGGCCGTGCTCGCCGCCGTGCGGGCCGATCGTGAGACCAGCCTGCGGCACGTCGCGGGGATCGGCGACAGCGCCGCGCCGGGCAGCCGGCCGTACGCCCTCGCCCAGTGGGCGCTGGGGGTGCTCGACCTGGTCGACGGTCGGCACGCCGACGTGGCCGACCGGCTCGCCGCGCTGGCCCGCCCCGGTACCGGTCGCGGCCAGGTCCTCGTCCAGGTGATGGCCACGCCCCACCTGGTGGAGGCCGCCGCCCACCTCGGTCACCACGCGCGCGCCCGCGCCGCCCTCGCCGTCTTCGACCGCTGGGCCAGCAGCACGGCCAGCCCGTCCCGCCGGGCGCTGTCCGCCCGCTGCCACGCGCTGCTGGCCCCGCGCGGCAGCGCCGAGGCCGAGGAGCACTTCCGTACCGCGCTGCGGCTGCACCCCGCCGACGCCGCCACCTTCGAACGGGCCCGCACCGAACTGCTCTTCGGCCGCGAGCTGCGTCGCTGCCGGCGACCCCGCGACGCCCGCGCCCACCTGCACCGCGCCCGCCAGACGTTCACGCTGCTCGGAGCGGACGCGTGGGCGGAACAGGCGACCGCCGAGCTGCGCGCGGCGGGGGAGTCGGTCGGCACGCCGGCCCGCGCGGCGGCGAAGCTGCTCACCGGCCAGCAGCTGCGGATCGCCCACCTGGTCGCCGCCGGCGCCACCAACCGGGAGGTGGCGACCCAGCTGTTCCTGTCCACCCGGACCGTCGACCACCACCTGCGCAACATCTTCCACCGGCTCGGCGTCCGCTCGCGCACCGAACTGGCCCGCGTACTCGGCTGACTGTGGAGCGACTACCGCGCTGGTGCGGGTTGTGTCAGGAGGCGGCCGGTGGACAGGAGTTGGTGTGGTACCCGTCAGCCCTGATACTGGCCGGATGGCGGAGTTGACCCGGTGGACGATCCACGGCGAGCGGGTCGTGGATGACACGCGGCGGGCGCGGTTGAGCGTCGCGTCGGTGGAGCTGCCAGACGGCGTCCGGTTCGAGCAGTACGTGATCCGTGCGCCCCGCTCGGCGATGGTCGCCGTTCTCGATGATCGGCAGCGTTTGCTCCTGATGCGACGGCACCGCTTCGTCTTCGACCGCTGGGTCTGGGAGCTGCCCGGTGGCTACGTCGACGATCGGGAAGAGCCGGCGGAATGCGCCGCCCGGGAGGTCGAGGAGGAGACCGGTTGGCGCCCGGGCGATGTCGAGCCGTTGTTGACCTTCCAGCCGTGGGTCGGCACAGCCGATGCGGAGAATCTGCTGTTTCTGTCGCGGAGCGCGAAGCGCATCGGGGCGCCGACGGACGTCAACGAGGCGGAGCAGGTCGCCTGGATTCCGCTGCACGAGGCCCGTGAGCTGGTGGACGGCGGTGAGATCGTCGGCGCCGGCACGGTGATCGCGGTGCTGGAGCTGGTCGCCCGGGAGGCGCGCGGCGAGTTGTAGTGATCACCGTCGGGTGCCGAGGGCGGTGTCGACTCGCGTGATGAACTGTCGTACGACGGGTCGGGTTCGGTGTGGCGCGAGCTGGGCTTGCAGGTCCCGCATGTAGCGGACGGCTCGCGATGAGCGAAGTTGCGCCGTGAGCGTCAGCGCTTCGGTGCCGATCACGCAGGCGCGTTCGGGCTCTCCTCTCCGCAGTTGCACGGAGGCGAGCAGGGCCAGGTTGAACGCTTTGCCGCGGACGTAACGCCCGTCCATGTTGAGTGACCGGCTGGCGAAGCGTTCAGCGGGCAACGCCTTGCCCAGCGCATGGAAACAGTGCGCGAACTTCGCGGAGAGATAAGCCTCGTCGAAGTAGGCCAGCCAATGCGGGTTGTCGCTGCGATCGGCTTGGTCGAGGGTTCGTTCGGCCTGGTGCAGGGCGGCCGCACAGGCTTTCTCATCGCGAGCTGTGGCGTGGGCGTGGGCTTCCATCACGTACGCCTCGGCGGTCAGGACGGCCAGCCCGACACGGCGGGCGGTCTGCCTCGCGGCGCGGGCGAGGTCGATGCCGACGGCGGCCTGGCCGAGGTAGGTGGCCTGGTGGCTCATCGCGGCCAGGATCTCCGCACCCAGGTCGGCATCGCCGGCAGCGCGGGCGAGGTCCAGGGCCAGCGTCAGGTAGCGCTGAGCGATGCCGTGCTCCGCCAGGTCGTACGCCTGCCATCCCGCGAGCTGGGTCAGCTCGGCAGTCGCGCTGAGCAGGCCGCGCCCTGTTGCCGTGTCGTACCGACCGTCGGCCAGCAGCGGAGCGACATCCTGGTGGAGGTAGCGTGCCACGGTGTCGCGGGCATGACCCCCGCCGTACTGGTTGTCGAGCCGACGGTAGGTCGTGGACACCTCGCGGATGGTGTCAATGTCGGGCTGGCCGACGGTGCGGTGACCGGCGGTGCTCACCGGCGGCCCGGAAGGTGCGGTAAACCAGCGCAGTGCAGGAAGGGTGTAACTCGACGAGGCGAAAGCCGTCTGTCGGATCATGTCTCTGCGGTTCACGTCGCCTTCCCAAAGCCGCACTGCGGCGCGCAGGTCGTCGCGCCAGCATCGGTCGACCGGGGTGTCACTCTGCCGGGGCTGTGCTGTGGCGGCCATGTCGTGGTGACATTGCCACCGCGTGGGTGCCAGGCCCAGCGCCATCCGCGACTCGTCGGGCATGTCGAGTCCCTTGGCTATCCGTTCCAGCACCTCAATGGAGGTGACCTTCCGGCCACCCACGACCCGACTGACATAGCCCTGTTCCAGGCCGACAGCAGCGCCGATCCGGGTCTGGCTCGCTCCGGTCAGCCGACTGAGCCTGCGAAACAAACCCCCGATGTCCCGTCTGCTCAGCGACTCACAGACGACTCTGTCGGACCACACGTCCGCAGGGATTCGAAGGGGATCGGTCAGCACGCCAGCTCCCAGCGTCGCCAAGTGACTACCGAAGGTGTCCTTCCGGGAGCCTAGGCGGGAATCGGGGGCGGGTCGAGAAGGGTCATGTCTCCTTGACATGACCCGCCGACATGGCCGCCGACCCGTGCTCAGCGGAACGGTGCTGGCATGGCGTTCAACTGTGGAATTCGAACCCGTCGCAAGCTGAACAGGCCGACCGGATGAGACGGAGATCATCCTCGACGCCGCGTCGGGTGTCGTACGCGGAGTACCTGGCCGCAGCTGCGATGACCTTGGCGCGACGACACCGGCCGGCATGGTCCTGGGGGCGGTGGCGATTTGTCTGCCGCTGCGGCGCTGAGTTGCCCTGCCGCATCCTGCATCGCATTCCGATTAGCGGCGCACATTGGCCGGGGGAGGAGCGGTGACGGATCAACAGCAGCGCATCCTCAGCGTGCATCTGCCTGGGCTCGATGGCATGTGCACCGGTTGCCGCGCGTGGTGGTCGCGGCTCACACCGTACCCGTGCTGGCAGGTGGAGTGGGCGACCAGCCGGCAGGCGCGGTCCCTGACGGCGGCGCTGCTCGGAGGCCGCGCATGACCATGCACGGTCCGGTGCTGCCGATCTGGAGCTGTGGCGGCTGCGACGCACCCTGGCCCTGCCGCACCCGGCAGCGGGAGCTGCGCGCGGAGTTCGACGATGCTCCGATCTCGCTGGCTCTCTACTTGGGTGCCCAGCTGGTGCGCGCCTCCGAAGACCTGACCTGGGTGCCGGCGGGAGTGCTGCACCGACGGTTCCTCGGCTGGCTGCGGTGAGCATCCTGCGGCCCGGCGACGAGAAGTTCCACTACAGCGACGGCTCCCACAAGTGGATCCCGCCGGATCCCGAGTACGACCAGGAGGTCTGGGACGAGCAGGTTCGCCAGCACAAGCAGGGCCACCTCAGGAACGAGCAGCCCAAAGTGCGCATCCAGCGCCTTGTCTGATACGGCCACCCGCCACGGGACTTCCTCGTAGCGAATCGACCGGCAGTCCGACGACCGGCTGCTCGTTTCCGCATCTTCCGGTGCGAACGCCTGAGACCGGCTAGGGGAACAGCACCACGGTCCGGGCCCCCTCGCCGCGGGCCATCCGCTCGAACGCCGTCGGCGCCTCGTCCAACCTGGCCCGGTCGGTGATCAGGGGAGCGAGGTCGAGCGTGCCGGCGAGCACCGCCCGGGCCAGCTCCGGCATGTCCCGGTCCGGGTCGGAGGAGCCGTACACCGAGGAGCGCAGGGTGCGTGCCGAGTGGAAGATGTCCAGGGCGCTGAGGCCGACGACGTCGTCCTTCGAGCCCATCCCCACCACGATCACCTGCCCGCCGCGGCGGGCGGCCCGCCAGGCGGCGCGGATGGTGGCGCTACGCCCGACGCACTCCAGCGCGTGGTCGACCCCGCGGCCCGCGGTCAGGCGCCGGACCGACCGGTTGAGCGAGTCGTCGGCGAGCAGGAAGTCGGTCGCGCCGGCGGCGCGGGCCAACTCCTCCTTCGCCGGTGACACGTCGACGGCGATCACCGGGTCGGCGCCGGCCGCCCGGGCGGCGGAGACCGCCGACAGGCCCACCCCGCCGAGGCCGATCACGGCCACCGAGTCGCCCGGGGCGACGGCGGCGGTGCGGCGTACCGCGCCGACCCCGGTGAGCACGGCGCAGCCCAGCAGTGCCGCCGCCTCGTACGGCAGCTCGGCCGGGACCGGGATGACCGCGCGCTCGGGCACCACCACCTGCTCGGCGAGGGCGCCCAGGCCGAGCGTGACGTGCAGCGGCTCGCCGCCGGCCGTACGCCCGCCGGGGCTGGCCGGTACGCCGGTGCGCTCGCACAGCCACGGCTCGCCGTGCCCGCAGTGCCAGCAGTCCCGGCACGGCGGCGCCCAGTTGAGCACCACGTGCGTCCCCGGGGTGACCCGGCCCACGGCGGCGCCCACCTCGGTCACCACCCCGGCCGCCTCGTGCCCGAGCACCAGCGGGTACGGCGGCGCGAGCGTGCCGTCGGCCATGGACAGGTCGGAGTGGCAGACCCCGGCGGCGCGGACGGCCACCCGTACGTCGCCGGGCCCGAGCGCCGGCGGCTCGATCTCCTCCACCCGGAGCGGCCCGCCGGCCGAGCGGACGACCAGCGCCCTCATCGCTGGATCGCCTTGGTCTGGAGGAACTCCTCCAGCCCGTACCGGCCCAGCTCCCGGCCGAGGCCGGACTGCTTGTAGCCGCCGAACGGGGCGAGCGGGTTGAACGGGGCGCCGTTGACGTCCACCGCGCCGGTACGCATCCGTCGCGCGACCCGCAGCGCCCGCTCCTCGTCGCCGGACCAGACCGCGCCGGCCAGCCCGTACCGCGAGTTGTTGGCGACCGCGACGGCGTGCTCGTCGTCGTCGACCGGGATGACCGCGAGCACCGGCCCGAAGACCTCCTCCTGGGCCAGGGCGCTGTCCGGGTCGACGTCGGCGATCACCGTCGGCGCGACGAAGTAGCCGCGGTCTGGCAGCGGCGCGTCCGGGCCGCCGGCGACGAGCCGCCCGCCGTCGGCCAGGGCGCGCGCGACGTGGTCGCGGACCCGGTCGCGCTGGGCGGCCGAGACGAGCGGGCCGAGCCGGGTGGCCGGGTCGAGGGGGTCGCCGGGCCGGTACCCGTCGGCGGCCTTCGCCGCGAGGGCCACGGCCTCGTCGTAGCGGGCGCGGTGCACCAGCATCCGGGTCCAGGCGGTGCAGGTCTGGCCGGAGTTGAGGAACGCGTTGCCGACGCCGACCTTCACGGCGGTGGCCAGGTCGGCGTCGTCGAGGATCACGTTGGCGGACTTGCCGCCCAGTTCCAGGGCGACCCGCGCGATCCGGTCGGCGGCCAGGTGGGCGATGCGCCGGCCGGTGGCGGTGGAGCCGGTGAAGGAGACCATGTCGACGTCCGGGTGGTCGGCGAGGGCCTCGCCGACCACCGGGCCGGTGCCGGGGACCAGGTTGACCACGCCGGGCGGGAAGCCGGCCTCGTCGATGGCGTCGAAGAGCAGGTACGCGGTCAGCGGCGTCAGCTCGCTGGGCTTGAGCACCACCGGGCAGCCGGCGGCGAGCGCGGGCGCGAGCTTGGCCACCACCTGGTGCAGCGGGTAGTTCCACGGGGTGATCGCGCCGACCACGCCGACCGGTTCCCGGACGACGAGGGAGTTGCCGACCTGCTCCGGTGCCGGCGGGTGCGCCGCCAGGTCGACGTAGCTGCGCAGCACGGTCAACGGCAGGCCGGCCTGGACCCGGGTGGCGACCTTGAGCGGCGTGCCCAGCTCCAGCGCGACGGTCCGGGCGATCTCGTCGGCCCGGGTGGTCAGCGCGGCGTGCAGCCGGTCGAGGGCGGCGGCGCGGTCGGCGGGGGCGGCGTCGGCCCAGCCACCGAACGCGGCGCGGGCGGCGGCGACGGCACGGTCCACGTCGTCGGCCGTGCCGGCCGGCACCGTCGCGAGCACGTCCTCGGTCGTCGGGTTCCGCACCTCCAGGGTCTGACCGGAGGAGCCGGGGACCCAGCGCCCGTCGAGGTAGATGTCGGACCGATCCATCGAGCGCCCCTCACGTCGCCAAAACTAGCGGTGCAAGTTTCGACCTTAGTACGCCTCGACGTCCGGCGGGAGGGGCGGCAACGGCCCCACGGTCGCCTCGTACGTGCGGGACAGGCCGTCGATCAGCGCGTCCAGACCGAGGGCGAACGCCCCCTCGTCCACCTGCTGCTGGTGCTCGGCGAGCCGGTGGGCCTGGCTGAGGTGCGGGTACTGGTCGGCGTAGAGCGACGGATCCCCGACGAAGCCGCGGGCGAACGACCCCAGCGCCGACCCGGCCACGAAGTAACGCATCAGCGCTCCGACGTGGGTCGCCCGGGCCGGCGGCCAGCCCGCCTCGACCAGACCTCCGTAGACGGCGTCGGCCATCGCGAGCGCCACCGGGCGCCGGCCCGGGCCCTGGGCCAGGTACGGCACGATGTGCGGGTGCGCCGCGAGCGCCGCCCGGTAGGAGGCCGCCCACCGGCGCAGCGCCACCCGCCAGTCGACCCGGCCGAAGAAGGACACGTCCACCTGGGACGTGATGCTGTCGGCGACCGCGTCGAGGATCTCGTCCTTCGTGGCGAAGTGGTTGTACAGCGACGGCCCGCGTACCCCCAGCTCGGCCGCGAGGCGTCGGGTGGAGAACCCGGCCAGCCCCTCGGCGTCGATCAGCGCGGCGGCGGCCTCGACGATCCGCTGCCGGTTCAGCAGCGCCTGTCGTGGCCGGGGCATGTCGTCCTCCTCTGGTCGGTCGTCCGTCGCATGGCCGGTCGTCCGTCGCGAACTCTGCCACAGCCGGGTCTGGACAGAATAAAACTTGCAGCGCTAGTTTACCCGCCATGGACCTCCAGCTCTCCGCCGAACAGGCGGCGGTCCGCCGGCTCGCCGCCGACTTCGTCGACCGCGAGGTGCTGCCGCACGCGGCGGAGTGGGACCGTCGCGAGTCGGTCGACCGGGGCATCGTCGGCAAGCTCGGCGAGGTCGGATTCCTGGGCCTGACCGTGCCGGTCGAGCACGGCGGCTCCGGCGGGGACCACCTCTCGTACTGTCTGGTCCTGGAGGAGCTGGGCCGGGGCGACTCGGCGGTGCGCGGGATCGTCTCGGTCTCCCTCGGGCTGGTCGCCAAGTCGATCGCCGCGCACGGCACCGCCGAGCAGCGGGAGCGCTGGCTGCCCGCCCTCTGCTCCGGCGCCGCCCTCGGCTGCTTCGCCCTCACCGAGCCGGACAGCGGCTCGGACGCCGCCGCGCTGGCGACCCGGGCGGTCCGGGACGGCGGCGACTGGCTGCTCACCGGCCGGAAGACCTTCATCACCAACGGCACCACCGCCGACGTCGCGCTCGTCTTCGCCCGCACCGGCGGCCCCGGGCACCGCGGCATCACCGCGTTCCTGGTGCCGACCGACACTCCCGGGTTCGTCCGGTGGGAGATCCACGGCAAGCTCGGCCTGCGCGCCCAGGCCACCGCGGAGCTCGTCCTCGACGAGGTCCGCGTCCCGGACGCCGCCCGGCTCGGCGACGAGGGCGGCGGTTTCCGCCTCGCGCTCGGCACCCTCGCGAAGGGCCGGATGTCCGTCGCCGCCGGCTGCGTCGGCATCGCCCAGGGGTGCCTGGACGCCGCCGTGGGCTACGCCGGCCAGCGCACCCAGTTCGGCAAGCCGATCGCCGGGCACCAGCTCGTCCAGCAGCTGCTCGCCGGCATCGCGGTCGACACCGCCGCCGCCCGCCTGCTGGTGTGGCGGGTGGCCGACCTCATCGACCGCGGCGAGCCGTTCGCCACCGAGGCGTCGATGGCGAAGCTCTTCGCCAGCGAGGCCGCGGTCCGCGCGGCCAACGACGCGATCCAGGTCTTCGGCGGGTACGGCTACATCGACGAGTACCCGGTCGGCAAGTATCTGCGCGACGCTCGCGTCGCCACCCTCTACGAGGGCACCAGCCAGATCCAGCAACTGCTCATCGGGCGGGCGCTCACCGGCGTCAACGCCTTCTAGACCACGAGCATCGGGAGGGGACATGGACTTCGCGCTCGCCGACGAGCAGCGGGCCATCCGGGACACGGCCCGCGACTTCATCCGCCGGGAGGTGCTGCCGCTGGAGCAGGAGCTGCTGCGCCGCGAGCGGGCCCACCTGCCCGGCCTGGAGCGCGACGAGCTGCGGGAGCTCCAGCTCAAGGCGCGGCGGTTCGGTTTCTGGGGGTTGGCCACCCCGCAGGAGTACGGCGGGATGGACCTGCCCGCGGTCACCCAGTCGCTGATCTGGACCGAGATCGGCCGGTCGTTCGTGCCGTTCCGCTTCGGCGGGGAGGCGGACAACATCCTCTTCCACGCCACCGAGGAGCAGAAGAAGGAGTTCCTTCTCCCGACGATCGAGGGGGAGCGGGTTTCCTGCTTCGCCATCACGGAGCCGGGCGCCGGGTCGGACGTGGCTAACATTCGCCTGTCCGCCCGCCGCGACGGCGACGACTGGATCCTCGACGGGGAGAAGACCTTCATCACCAACGGCAACGACGCGGACTTCGCGATCGTGGTGGCGGTGACCGATCGCGACAAGGGGGCCCGCGACGGCGGCGCCACCGCGTTCCTGGTGGACCGGGCGATGGGTTGGCGCTCGGAGTTCATCCCGACGATGGGTGAGGGCGGGCCGGCGTCGCTGATCTTCGACGGCGTACGGGTGCCGCACCGCAACATCCTCGGCGAGGTCGGTCAGGGCTTCGCGCTCGGCATGGAGTGGATCGGCAAGGGCCGCTACACCATCCCGTCGCACGCCATCGGCATCGCCGAACGGGCCCTGCAGATGGCGATCGAGTACGCCAACACGCGGGAGACCTTCGGCGCGAAGATCGGCACCAACCAGGCGATCCAGTGGATGATCGCCGACTCCGAGACCGAGCTGGAGGCCGCCCGGTGGCTGGTGCTGCGGGCGGCGTGGACGGTCGACGCCGGTCTCGACCCCCGGCACGCCTCGTCGATGGCGAAGCTCTACGGCGCGGGCATGGTGAACCGGGTCGTGGACCGGGTGCTGCAGATCCACGGCGGCATGGGCTACACCCGGGAGCTGCCGATCGAACGCTGGTACCGGCAGGTGCGCCTCTACCGCATCTTCGAGGGCACCGACGAGATGCAGCGGCTGATCATCGCGCGCGACCTGCTGCGCGGCTATACGAAGGTGGGTGCACACCTGGCATGAGGACCTTCGCCAGCATCGACGAGCTGTCCGCCGCCGCCGGCGAGATCCTCGGCCCCGGCCCGTGGTACCCGGTCGACCAGCGGCGGGTCGACCTCTTCGCCGACGCCACCGACGACCACCAGTGGATCCACCTGGACCCGGAGCGCGCCGCCGCCGGGCCGTTCGGCGGCACCATCGCGCACGGCTACCTCACCCTGTCCCTGCTGCCGGCGCTGGTGTCGCGCCTGTACCGGGTCGAGGGCGTGCGGATGGGGGTGAACTACGGCCTCAACCGGGTGCGGTTCCCCGCGCCGCTGCGGGTCGGCGCCTCGGTGCGCGCCACCGCCGTCCTCGACGGCGTGACCCCGGTGGGCGAGGGCGCGGTCCAGCTGGTCGCCACGGTCACCGTCGACAGCGACGCCGGCGGCAGGCCGGTTTGCGTCGCGGAGACGGTGAGTCGCCTGTACGCGTGAGCGGACCGGCCCCTCCCGTCCTGTGAGGGGCCGGCCCGTCGCCGCTCAGCAGCGGGGCACGTTCGGGATGTACCCGTCGTAGCCGGTGTAGACGTAGGCGTCGGCGATGAAGCGGCCGGCGCCGATCCGGTCCCAGATCGAGCTGGTGCCGTACGTGCCGGTGACCGTGGTGCCGCTGGTCTGGCACTGGATGGTGACGGTGGCGCCGTCGGCGACCGTGCCCACGGCGCTGTAGCCGGTGCCGGGGCCGGAGCGGACGGTCAGCGCCACGCCGGAGGTGGTGTTCACGGTGCCGGTCGCGGTGCCGCCGCCGCAGCCGTTGTCGCTGCTGTACGTCTTGGTACCCCAGTACAGGGCCAGCGCCCCGTTGAACCGGACCTGGATGTCGTTGCCGTTGAGCCGCTGCTCGTAGTGCAGGTGCGGACCGGTGGAGCCGCCGGTGCTGCCGACCCAGCCGATGACCTTGCCGTAGCCGACGGACTGTCCGACGGCGACGTTGAAGCCGTTGAGGTGCGCGTAGTAGGTCGTGTAGCCGTTGCCGTGGTTGATCCGGACGTACTTGCCGTAGCTGGTGCCGCCGAGGTCGGTCACCCGGTCGACTGTGCCCGGCGCGCTGGCCACCACCGGGTCGCCGAGGTCGTCGGTGCGGTTGAAGTCGATCGCGTACGCCGGGCTGTGGTTGCTGCGGGTCTGCCCGGACCAGGACTGGCCGCACGGGAAGGGAACCTTGAACGTCGGCGCGGCCGCCGCCGGGGCGGCCGGCAGCAGCACGCCGAGCGTGAGCAGGGCGGTCGCGAGCAGGCCGATCCACCGTCTACTCATCCAGCACCTCCTATGTCGAAAACCTTCGATCGGTGAAGGTAAGAGTGACGGATTTCGCCACGGAAGGGAAGGGCGCGGTCCCGGTCCCACCTCCGGCGCGGAAGCGGCCGGGGACGGTGTCGTCCGGGCCGCCGGTGCTTCCCTGTACCGGATCGACGCCGTAACCTTTCATGGAAGCGCTCCCATCGATGCGGGTCGTCGTGCCGGGACGGTCGACCCGACCTTCCATCCCACCATCCGAAGGACAGCACATGCCTCTACGCGCACGTACGCGCACCGCCCTGGTGGCGGCCTGCGCCGTCGCCGGTCTGGCCGCCCCCGCGGTGGCGGTGGCGGCCGCGCCCGAAGCACCCGCCCCGGCCGTCGCAGCCGCGCCCGCCGCCGACTGGCTGCACACCGACGGCAACAAGATCGTCGACGAGGCCGGCAACCAGGTCTGGTTGACCGGCGTCAACTGGTTCGGCTTCAACGCCTCGGAACGGGTGTTCCACGGCCTCTGGTCGGCCAACATCGAGACGATCACCCGGCAGATGGCCGAACGCGGGATCAACATCGTCCGGGTGCCGATCTCCACCCAGCTGCTGCTCGAGTGGAAGGCCGGCCAGACGGTCGTGCCGAACGTCAACACCTACGTCAACCCCGAGCTGACCGGTATGAACAACCTCCAGGTCTTCGACCACTGGTTGCAGCTCTGCGAGAAGTACGGCCTGAAGGTCATGCTCGACGTGCACAGCGCCGAGGCCGACAACTCCGGCCACATCCACCCCGTCTGGTGGAAGGGCACGATCACGCCGGAGCTGTTCCACCAGGGCTGGGAGTGGGTCACCACCCGCTACCGCACCAACGACACGATCGTCGCGATGGACGTCAAGAACGAGCCGCACGGCACGCCGAACCAGCCGCCGCGCGCCAAGTGGGACGCCAGCACCGACCAGGACAACTTCAAGTACGCCTGCGAGACCGCCGGCCGGCGGATGCTGGCCATCAACCCCAACCTGCTGATCCTGTGCGAGGGGATCGAGGTCTACCCGCGCCCCGGCGAGACGTGGAACTCGCCGAACACCGACCCGGATCTCAGCCCCAACTACTTCTACAACTGGTGGGGCGGCAACCTGCGCGGCGTCGCCGACCACCCGGTCAACCTCGGCGCCCACCAGGACCAGCTGGTCTACTCGCCGCACGACTACGGGCCCCTGGTCTTCGAACAGCCCTGGTTCCAGAAGGACTTCTCCAAGGAATCGCTGATCAACGACGTGTGGCGGCCGAACTGGCTCTACATCCACGAGAACGGCACCGCGCCGCTGCTGGTCGGTGAGTGGGGTGGGCGGCTCGGCCAGGACGCCCGGCAGGACAAGTGGCTGGGCGCGCTGCGCGACATGATGAAGGAGTACGGCATCCACCACACCTTCTGGTGTCTGAACCCGAACTCCGGCGACACCGGCGGCCTGCTGCGCGACGACTGGACCAGCTGGGACGAGACGAAGTACAACCAGATCCTCAAGCCGGTGCTCTGGCAGCACAACGGGAAGTTCGTCGGCCTCGACCACCAGGTCCGCCTCGGCGGCGCCAGCTCCACCACCGGCATCAGCCTCGCCGAGCGCTACGCGGGCGGCACCGGCGGCGACACCGTCGCGCCGACCGCCCCGGGCCAGCCCGCCGCCAGCGACGTGACCGCCACGGCGGCCACGCTGACCTGGGCCGCCGCCACCGACAACGTGGGAGTCACCGGCTACGAGGTGCTGCGCTCGACCGGTAGCGGCCCGGCGACGGTCGTCGCCACCGTCGCCGGCACCACGTACCGGGCGACGAACCTGTCCGCCGAGACGACGTACACCTTCACCGTCCGGGCCCGGGACGCCGCCGGCAACGTGTCACCGCCCTCGCCCGGCCGGACCGTCACCACCCCGCCGGGCGACGGCGGGAGCGCCGGCTGCACGGCGACATGGTCGGTGACCAACTCCTGGCAGGGCGGCTACCAGGGGCAGGTCACGGTGAAGAACACCGGCACCGGCCCGACCGCCGGCTGGCGGGTCACCTGGACCAACCCGAGCGGCGCGGCCGTCGCCTCGCTGTGGAACGGCCGGCTGACCACCTCCGGCGGTCGCAACACGGTGACCAACGAGCCGTACAACGGGGCCCTCGCCGCCGGCGCGAGCACCACGTTCGGGTTCACCGCCACCGGTCCGAGCACCGCACCGGCCGACCTGGCCTGTACGGCGTCCTGACCCGGGCCGACCAGACGGGGCTGCCCGGCGACACCTGTCGCCGGGCAGCCCCTCCGCCCCGGTCCGGTCCGCCCCCGGCCCGGCCGGGTCGGCCGCGCTCCGGTGCCGCGTCAGCGATGGTGGCGGCCGCGCTGCGCCACGCGCAACGAGTTGCACACGTCCGCGACGCCCGGTACGTCCCACGCGAGTTCGCCCGCGACCTGGCGGGCGTCGGCGTCGGTGACCGTGCCGGCCAGGATGACGACCCGGTTCTGCACGCTCACCGTGATCTGCTGCCGGCGCGTCGTCCAGTCGGTGCTGAGCCGCTGGGCGGCCAGCGCCGCCAGCCGGGTGTCCTGGTCGTCGGCCTGGGGTGGGTCCCAGGCCGGGTGGAACGGGTCGTTCTCGGGCAGGGGCCAGGGCATGACCATAGGGGTGACCTCATCTCCGGAGGGGGACTGCGGAATGCGCGTGGCCGCCGGGTGGCCCGTCCCTCACACGAGCACCTCGGGCTGGTCCGACGAGCCGGGTCGGGCGGTGACGACGGGGAACGCGGCGTCCAGCCGCATCGTGTGCAGCACGGTCAGCACGAACCGGGAGGGCGCGTACAGGCACAGCTCCGCGCCGCGCTGGCGCGCCTCCTGACGGGCGCGGACCAGGAGCCCGAGACCGACGGAGTCGATCTGCCCGACGGCGGAAAGGTCGACGACGACCCGCCCGTCCCGCTCCGTGGCCGCCGCCAGAGCGGTGCGCAACGGGTCCAGGTCGGGCTCGTCACCCCGCAGGCCGGGCTCGGCGACGTCGTCGAGGTCGTCGACACCGAGCGGGCTCGACCCGGCTGGCCGGCCGGAGGCCGGGAGGGGCGTGCACCGGGGGCACCGGTGCGGGCCGGTGGCGAACGGCGAGCCGCTCCACCCTTGCTCGGACACGAGTGTCCAGACCACCTCGGCGTCGGGCAGCACGACCGCTGTGCTGACGGCCGTCTCGCCGCAACCGTCGCAGATCAGGGTCATCACGTTGTCGTCCGGCACCACGGTCATCGGGGGTTCCCTTCCTGGTCCGCCGGCACGGAGGTGGGGTCGGCGGCCGACCGCCACCGGGTGACGTCGCGTCCCGTCGGGTGCGGGGCACGGGCCGCCGTGGCCACGGCGAGCACGACGGCGACGCCCGCGGAGCCGGCCTGCACCACTAGCCGCAGCACGCTGGGCGCGGCGACGTCGACGCCGGCCACCCGGGCGACGATGGTGCCGAGCAGGGCGGCGCCGAGGCCGACGGCCACGGTCAGCCACACCGGAGCGGCGGCCCGCCCGGGCAGGAGGAGCCGCCCGAGCACGCCGACCGCGACGCCGACGGCGAGGGCGTGGACGAGTGCGTTGCCGGTCACCGCTGCCTCCTTTCAGCTCATCGGCGGTGCGACGACGCGCGCGCGACCGTGTACGGCGGAGACGACGGCGGACGCGGGGCGGCGGGGAGCGGCCGCCGCTGTCGTCCCCGCCGCATCGGTGGTGACGATCGGCAGTACGCCGTCCATCCGCGCGGTCCGCAGGATGCTCCTGATCCGGGGATTCGGGTCCCGAATCGTGAGCACCGCGCGGCGTCGCGTGAGGCGCCGGTGCACGTCGAGTAGCAGGCCGATGGCGGCGGCGTCGATGTGCCGGCACGCGGACAGGTCGACGACCACCTCGCCCGGGTGCAGCGACAGGATGCGGTCGAACACGACGGCGACCTCCGGCAGGCCGGCCAGATGCAGGTCGTCGGTGATGCCAATCTCCACCCGCTGAACCGGGCACTCGGGCGGCGACCCGGTCATTCCTGCCTCCCTATCGACACGGTCGTCCCAGCACCCCTCTCACCTTCCAAGTGGGTCTTGTAGCGGCCGGTGCGGTTGTATGACAGTCGGGTGACAAATCTGTCGGCGACACCCCGGAACTGGGCGTCGGCTGCCCCGCCAGGGATGATGCCGGTATGACGGCCGTACTGGTGATCGAGGACGACGACCGAATCCGGCTGGCACTGTTGCTCGCTCTCGAGGAGGAGGGGTACACCGCGCGCGGCGCGGGGACCGCGGAGGAAGGGCTGCGGATGCAGCGGTCGGATCCGGCCGACTACGTGTTGTTTGACCTGATGTTGCCGGGTATCGACGGGTTCGAAGGTATCCGGCAGTTGCGCCGCGACGACGACGTCCCGATCGTGGTGGTCAGCGCCCGCGACGACACCCACGACATCGTCGCCGCGCTGGAGGCCGGGGCCGACGACTACGTGGTCAAGCCGGTCGCGATAAAGGAGCTGTCGGCGCGGCTGCGGGCGCTGCGCCGCCGGGCCCGCAGCATCGCCACCCCGGTGCCGGTGCAGGTCATCGGCGACCTGGAGATCAGCCCGGACGCGGGGGAGGTGCGCCGGGCCGGGCAGCCGGTGGCGCTGACCCGGACCGAGTTCCGGCTGCTCTGCGAGCTGGCCGAGCACACCGGTCGGGTGCTGTCCCGGCAGCAGCTGCTCCAGCGGGTCTGGGGGTACGACAGCGGCGACGAGCGTCTGGTCGACGTCCACGTCGGCCGGCTGCGCCAGAAGATCGAGGCGGAACCGGGCAACCCGCGGCACCTCGTCACGCTGCGCGGCCTCGGCTACAAACTCCAGCGATGAGACGCCTCGGGCTCCGGGCGCGGGTGATCACCGGGTTCGCCGTCGGTGCGGCGCTGCTGGCGTCCTCGATGGCGCTGATCTCGTACGACCTGACCCGGCGGAGCCTGCTCGACGAGCGGGAACGCACCGCGGTGCGGGCGGCGTACTTCGACGCGGCGGTGGTCAGCACCGGGCTGGACACCGACCAGCCCGACATCCGGGAGGTGTTGCGGTCGCTGGACACCGGCAGCGCCCGACGGCCACTGCTCTACCTCGACGGCCACTGGTACGCGCGTACCGCCGAGCCGCCGTCGACCCGCGTGCCGCAGGCGCTGCAGCAGCGCGTCCGCGCCGGCCAGCCGGCGGTGCAGCGGGTCCGGCTGGCCGGGCAGCCAATCCTGCTGGTCGGGGTGCCATTGCCGGACGGCGCCGGCTACTACGAGCTGACCTCGCTGCGCGAGCTGGAGGAGACCTTCCAGGTCCTCGCGCTGGCGCTGACCGCGGTGGCCATCATGGTGGCCGGCTCCGGAGCGGCCTTCGGCTGGTACGCCACCCGGCACAGCCTGCGCCCGCTGACCGCCGTCGCGGACGCCGCCGAGCGGATCGCGGCCGGCGACTTCACCACCCGTCTGACCCCGGCCACGGACCCCGACCTGACCCGGCTGTCGACCTCCTTCAACGACATGGTCGACCAGCTGGCCCGGCGCATCGAGCGGGACCACCGCTTCGCCGCCGACGTGAGCCACGAGCTGCGCTCGCCGCTGCAGACCCTCTCCGCCGCGGCGAGCGTCCTCGCCCGCCGCCGCGAGCACCACGACGAGCGGACGGCCACCGCGGCCGGACTGGTGGTCGACGAGGTGGACCGCTTCCAGCAACTGGTCAACGACCTGATAGAGCTGTCGCGTACCGACCAGCCGGCCCAGCGGGAGTCCGTGGACCTGGCGGCGCTGGCCCGCGAGGTGTGCCGTGCCCACGGGCTGCCGGAGGACCTGGTCCGGGTCGAGCCCGGCACGCCCGCCGAGTGGCGGGTCGACCGGCGGCGCGTCGAACAGGTGCTGGTCAACCTGCTCGAGAACGCCGTCCGGTACGGCGGCGGACCGGTCGCGGTGCGGTTGTCGGCCACCGGCACCACCGGTGTCGTCGAGGTGGACGACGCCGGCCCCGGCGTACCGGCGGAGGACCGCGAGATCATCTTCGACCGGTTCGTCCGCGGTCGCGCGGCCCACGCCCGCGCGGGCACGGACGGCACCGGCCTCGGTCTGGCCCTGGTCGCGCAGCACGCCGCCGCCCACGGCGGGCGCGCGTGGGCCGACGAGCGGCCCGGCGGCGGCGCCCGCTTCCGGGTGGAACTGCCCGGGAGCGTCCGGTGAACGCCCGGGCGGTCGCGGCCGTGCTGCTCGCCGCGCTGCTGGCCGGTTGCGGCGTCCCGACCGACGATCGGCCCCGGGCGGTGGAGGTGCCGCCCGGCCCGTTCCCCACGCCGGGCACCGCCACCTCCGCTCCGGCCGGGCGGTTCGACGAGGTTCTCTGCTTCGTCCGGGACGAGCGCCTCGTGCCGGTCGCCCGCCGCCTCGACACGTCACCGACGGTCGACCAGCACCTCGAGCACCTGCTCGCCGGCCCGAGCCAGACCGAGCGCGACAACCGCCTGACCAGTGCCCTGCCGGGCGCGGTCACCGTCGCGGGCGTGCGCCTCACCGGCACGCGGGCCGAGGTCGACGTCCCCGAGGCCGGGCACGAAACCGGCCGCAGCGACGAGGTCCTCGCCTTCGGCCAGATTGTCTGCACGCTCACCGCCCGCACCGAGGTCGACTCGGTGTCGTTCCTGCGCGACGGCCAGCCGCTCGAGGTGCCGCGCGCCGACGGTTCGCTGTCCCAGGTGCCGCTGACCGCCGCCGACTACACCGACCTGACCCGTCCCGGCTGACCCGCCCCACCCTGGGCGCTGGGGGTCAGTTGACGGCCGGGGCGGGCTCCTTCGGGTCGGGGGAGTCGGCGGCCGGGGTTTCGGCGGCGGGGCTCACCGGGGCCGGGCTTACCGGGGCGGTGCTCTCGGCGGCGGGACTGCCGACGGTTGCCGGTCCGGGCTCGCCGCCGGAGAGGTCGGGTGCCCGGTGCGCGCCGGAGTGGGCCGGTGGGTCGAGCTGCGTCACGTTCTCGGCCCCGGCGCCCGGCGCGACGTCCGCCGCGGCACGGGGCGTCACCTGCGGGTACTCCGCCGTCTCGGCGCCGCCGGTGGCGGCCGCCAGCACCGCCGCGGCGGCCAGGTCGGCCACCCGCTTCGCCTCCCGCTTGACCCGCGCGCGCACCTCCTTCGCGTGCTTCTCGGCGGAGTCCGCGGCGCGCCGCGCCTCCTCCAGCCGGTGCAGCTCGTCGGTCAGCTCCCGCCGGGTCGTGGCGAGCCGCTGCCGCATCTTGAGCAGCTCCTGCTCGGTGGCCTCGCCGTCCTGGCGTACCTGGGTGAGCTGCTGCTGCACGGTCTCCAGCTCGGACTGGAGGCGGCTCAGCGTCTCCCGTCGCTCCCGGATCTCCTGCTGAACCGTGCTGAGCTGCTGCTGGTGGGTGGCGGCCTGCTCGTCGGTGCGCTGCCGCACCTTCGTGGCGTACTCCTGCGCCTCGGCGATCAGCGCGGCGATCTCCTGCTCGGCGGCGGTGCGCTGGGCGGCCAGTTCCCGCTCGACCGCCGCGCGCTGCTCGGTCAGCTCCTGCTCGGTGGCGGTGCGCTTGTCGTTCAGCTCCCGCTCCACGGTGGACTGCCAGCGCGCCAGCTCCTCCTGGGTCCGGGTGCGGGCCGCCTGGACCTCCTGCTGGATCTGGGTCCGCGCGGAGGTCAGGAACGCCTCGGCCTCCGCCCGGGCCTGCTCGACCTTCTGCGCGCTCTGCTCCTCGATCCGGCTGGCCTCCTGCCGGGCCTGCTCGTGGGCCGCCTCGCCGGCCTCCCGCAACTGGTCGGCGGCGGCGCGGATCTCGGCGAGCTCGGCCTCGGCGGCGGCGCGCCGCTCCTCGTCCACCCTCTCCTGCTCGGCGCGGCGGGCGGCCAGCTCTTCCTCGAACTCGCGCATCGTCCGCGCCGCGTGCTCCCGGGCGTCGACGAGGACCCGCTCCGCCTCCGCCTCCAGCTCGGCGGCCTGCTGGCCGGCCGCCTCGCCGATCATCTCGGCCTGCCGTTCGGCCAGCGCCAGGATCTGCTCGACCATCGGACCGAGGTCGCGGAACGCCGCCCGGTCGACCCGCGACGGCCGCTCGCGCAGCTCACCGAGCTCCGCCTCGAGCTGCTCGGTCCGTGCGGTCAGCGTACCGACCTGGGCGCGCGCCTCGTCGCGGTCGGCCACCGCCCGCGCCAGCTCGCCGTCGAGCTGGTCGAGGTGCCGTTCGACCTGCCGCTTGTCGTAGCCGCGCAACGCGAGGTCGAAGTTCGGCCGCGACGTGTTCTCGTCGCGGTCCGCGAACGGCTCGTCGCCGTGGGACATGCTGCAGCCTCCGTACGATCGCGAGCGCCACGCCGGGGAGGGGACCGCCAACGGGCGACGATGTCGCGACACGCTACCGCCGCGACGGCGCGGGTTGAAGCCCTGCCCTGCCCGCGGGGCGCAGAGGTGGCGGAGTGGCCGGCCGGCCTCGGTCGTTCGGACCGTGCGGGGGACCCCGCGTCGTGCCACCCGATCAGGTAAGGCTAACCTAACGCCGGCTGAGGGCGGTGCCGCTGAGCGCCGCCGGGTTTCGCCTACGCGCCCGACCCAGGAAGGCACCATGACCCAGACCCTGCCCGTCGCACCGTGGCGGCTGTTCACCGTCGAGGTCCGCGCCGTACGCCGGCTCAGCCCGTCGTTCGTGCGGGTCACCTTCACCGGCCCGGACCTGGACCGGTTCGCGGACAACGGCTACGACCAGCGGGTCAAGCTGGCGTTCCCGCTGCCGGGCGAGCGCGGCGCGCGGCTGCCGGAGGGCCCCGACTGGTACGCGCGCTGGCGGGCGCTGCCCGAGCACGAGCGCAACCCGATCCGGACGTACACGGTGCGGGCCGTCCGCCCCGAACTGTCCGAGGTCGACGTCGACCTGGTGCTGCACGGCGACGGCGGCCCGGCGACCCGCTGGGCCCGCCGGGTCCGGCCGGGCGACGAAATCGCCATCCTCGGGCCGGACGCCGGCTACGCGGGCGACCACGGCGGGGTCGAGTTCCGCCCCCCGGCGGCCGGTGACCTCCTGCTCGCCGGCGACGAGACGGCGGCGCCGGCGATCTGCGCCATCCTGGACCGGCTCCCGGCGACCGCCCGCGGGCGGGTGCTGCTGGAGGTGCCCGAGGCCGACGACGTGCTGCCGGTGGCGGCACCGCCGGGGATGACGGTGAGCTGGCTCGCCCGAGACGCGGAGGCGCACGGCGCCCGCCTGGTGCCGGCCGTGTCGGCTGCGGCGGCGGACCTGCTCGCGGGCGGGACCGGCGGGCCCGCGGAGCCGGTCGCCGAGGTCGACGTGGACGCGGAGATTCTCTGGGAGGTGCCGACCCCGGTCGTTCCGGTCCCGCTGTACGCGTGGCTGGCCGGCGAGGCGGGCGTCATCCGCACCCTGCGGCGGCACCTGGTCAACGAGTGCGGCCTGGACCGCCGGGCGGTCGCCTTCATGGGCTACTGGCGCATCGGCCGCGCCGACCCGGCCTGACCCCCACGCCCCCGGGTCAGGTCAGGCGGATCGCGTCGCCGTCGACCGTCACCGCCGCCGCCGGGAGGGGTTGCGGGGCGGGGCCGCCGCGGACCGACCCGTCGGCGATGTCGAAGCGGCTGTTGTGGCAGGCGCACACGATGACGCCGTCGTCCACCGAGGTGACCTGACAGCCCTGGTGCGTGCACGTCGCGGAGAACGCCTTGATCGTGCCCGCCGTCGGCTGGGTGAGCACCACCCCCTGGTCCGGGAAGATCTGTCCACCGCCGACCGGGATGTCCGCCAGCCGGGCCACGGCCGGCGCTGCCGCGTCCGCCCCGGCGGAGGCCGCGGGGGCGCCGGACGCCCCGGTCGGCGCGGCCGCCGGCGGGGCGACCGGGGCCGGCTCCGCGGCCACGCCGTACGTCTGGCAGCCGGCCACCAGGGTGACGCCGGCCGCCCCCGTGCCGGCCAGCACCGCCCGGCGTGACGCCGTGCCCGGTTCCTCGGCCATCCCTGTGTCCTTTCCCGAGTGGGCCCGCGTCACCGCTGGAACCCGAACGTGGTGAAATACCAGACCGACGACGTCAGCCAGATCAGCATCAGCACGGTGAAGACCACCCCGCCGACCACCGGCAGCACCCAGCCGGCCAGGCCCCGGCGCGGCAGCGCCAGCATCTTGGTGGTGAACGCGCCGAAGAAGAAGCAGCCGGCCGCCGAGTGGGCGAGCGTCCGCAGGTCGTGGTCGGCGAAGCCGAGCGCGTACAGGCAGTGCACGGCGACCGGCACGGCCAGCAGGAACGCGATCCGCCCCGACCAGCGGTGCGCGAAGCCGGCCCAGGACGCGGGGACCGGGCCGAGCCGGCCCCACATCGCCAGCGCCGACAGCAGCTGCACCACCGCGAAGAGCGCGGCGCCGCTGCCGAGCCAGACCTTGACCGTCTGCGGGCCGGAGAACCCGGCCACGTTGACCGCGATGCCGGTCGGGGTGTGGGTGCGGCCGTAGACGCCCAGCGCCACCGCGACCGCCGCGCCGATCAGCAGCGGCACGGCGATCGAGGCGCGCGGCCCGGTGGCGGGTGGGTCGGCGTACGGGTCCGGCAGCACCTGGACGGCCGGCTCGTCGCCCAGGTCGGGCAGGGCGTCGGTGCCGCCCCGGCGGTGCTCCGCCATCACGTACCGGGCTCCGCGCCGGGGACGACCGGCACGGCGGTGACGGTGACGCCCTTGACGATCGTGGTCCAGAAGGCCGGGTCCAGCGGCGGCGCCCCGACCGGCTTCCCGTTCCAGGTCACCACCCCGACCTGGGTCCCGTCGGCCAGCACGATCCAGCCGCCGTCGATGCGCTTGTCCGCGGCCGTGGCCCGGTACAGCGCCGGGGAGGAGCCCGGGGCGGGCTTGGCGGTGAACGCCCGCCGCTTGTCGTCCGCGCGCACCTCACCGCTGACCCGGTCGCCGTCGACGGTCCCGGTCAACTGGGCGCCGTCGGCGCCGCGCAGGTCCAGCTTCCGGCCGGTGACCGTGCCGCGCAGCCAGATCTCCACCGTCCGGCCGTCGCACACGTACGCCACGGCCCGGCCCCCGCGGACGGTCAGCGCGATCGTGGCGCCCCCGTCCAGGCGGCCGGTCCACGTGCCGTCCACCGCGGCGGCCCCCGGCGCGGGCGCCGCGGCGGGCGCGGACGGCGGGGGTGACGTGGCACCCGGCTGCGCGCCCGGGGTCGCCGGCTCGCCGGCCGGCGACTCCGTCGCCTCCGGTGCCTCCGGCGGCTGCTCCGGGACCGCCGGTGCCGGTGCCGCGGCTCCCGCACCGCCAGCCGACGATGCCGGGGCCGGTGGTGCGGCCTGGGCGCTCATGGTGAACAGCACGGCCGCGAGTGCCGTCCCGCTCGCCAACGTGAGGATCGGGGTCATCCGCTTCATCGCATCCTCCTCCACCGAGACGTACGAATGCCGGCCCGCGGTCGTTCAATCCACCGCCGAGCTGATCCGGCCGGTTTCCGCCCGGGTACGCCGGGTATGCGCCGGCCTCGGGGAGGTGCGGTGGAGTTCGTCAACTGGTCCGGCAGCCTGACGTTCGCCCCGGCCGAACGGGCCGAGCCCGGCACCGAGGCGGAGGTGCGCGAGCTCGTCCGGCGGGCCCGGGAGAGCGGAACGACGATCCGGCCGGTCGGGTCGGGCCACTCGTCGAGCCCGCTGGTACGCACCGACGGGATCCTGCTGAGCCTCGACCGGATGTCCGGCGTGCTCCACGACGACGGCGCGCGGGCCACCGCCTGGGCGGGCACCAAGCTGGGGGCGCTGGGGGAGGGGCTGTACGACGCCGGCCTGGCCATGGACAACCTCGGCGACGTCGACTACCAGACGGTCGCCGGGGCCACCGCCACCGGTACCCACGGCACCGGGCTCGGGTTCGGCAACCTGAGCACCCAGGTGGCCGGCGTCCGCCTGGTCACCGGCACCGGGGAGGTGCTGGACGTCTCCGCCGACCGGAACCCGGAGCTGCTGCCCGCCGCCCGGCTCTCCCTCGGCGCGCTCGGCGTCGTCACCCGGCTCACCCTCGACGTGCAGCCCCGGTACGAGCTGCGCCGGCGCGCGTGGTGCGCCCCGGTCGAGTGGACCCTCGACCACCTCGCCGAGCTCCAGCACACCAACCGCAACATGGACTTCTACTGGTACCCCCGCAGCGACCTCACCCAGGTCCGCACCCTGAACCGGGCGGACGACGAGGCCGCCGAGCGACCGTGGCCCGCGGCCAGGGTGCCCGGTTACCAGCCTTGGGAAAAGCCGCGCGAGCTGCGGGTCGGCCCCACCCACCGGACCATCCCGCAGAACCGGACGCTGCGGTTCGAGGAGATCGAGTACATGCTCCCGTCGGAGGCGTTCCCGGCCTGCTTCGCCGAGGTGCGGCGGCGGATCCGGGAGCGCCACCGCCGGGAGGTGGGCTGGCGGGTGCTGGTGCGCAGCATCGCCCCCGACGACATCTGGCTCAGCAACGCCTACGGGCGGCCCACCACCACGATCGCCTGCCTCCAGAACACGTCCCTGCCGCACGAGGCGTACTTCCGGGACATGGAGGCGATCCTGCGCCAGTACGGCGGCCGGCCGCACTGGGGCAAGAAGCACTGGCTGACCGCCCGGGAGCTGCGCCCGCTCTACCCCCGGTGGGACGACTTCCAGGTGGTCCGGCGTCGGCTCGACCCGGACGCGGTGTTCCTCGGCCCGGACCTGGCCCGGCTGCTGGAGGAGGAGTGATGGGCGACATCGGCGCGCGGACGTGGGTCGTGCCGGGCGGGCGGGTGCCGTTCCCCAGCCACGGCCGCGAGCCGGAGTTCACCGGCTTCGACCAGCTCTGCGTGCTCAACGCCGGCGACCGCGACGCCGAGCTGACCCTGGACTTCTACTACGAGGACGCCGAGCCGATCGGGCCGTACCGGGTCGGGGTCGGCGCCCGGCGGATCCGGCACGTCCGGGTCAACGACCTGATCGACCCGGAGGCGGTCCGCCTCGACCGGCCGTACGGGTGCGTGCTGCGCTCGCCGGTGCCGGTGGTCGTGCAGTTCCTCCGCCAGGACACCCGGCTGCCGGGCGTGCTGGCGTTGACCGGCACGATCGCGTACCCCGCCTTACCGGTGTGACCGGTGCCGGTCCGGGTATCCGCCGCCATGCCGTCCGACGTCGCGGGTGCGGGCCCGGCCGCTCCGGCGCGGCGGGCGCGGAAACGGCTCAAACGGACCGGCCGGGCAACCCTGCGGCGCCTCCGGACGTACCTGATCATCGGCGTGCAGGCCGGGCTCGCGGCGGCGCTCGCCTGGGTGATCGCCCGGCAGCTGCTGCACATCGAGGAGCCCACGTTCGCCCCGGGCGCCGCGGTGGCGGTGATCGCGGCGTCGCTGGCCAGCCGCGCGCTGCGGACCGTGGAGCTGCTCCTGGGCATCGGCGTCGGAATCGCCGCCGGTGACGCGCTGATCGCCTTGATCGGCACCGGGGCGTGGCAGACCGGGCTGACCGTCTTCCTGGCGGTCACCGGTGCCGCCGCGGCCCGGGGAACCGGCCTGTTGATGACCCAGGCCGGCGGTACCGCGGTGCTGGTGGCGACGCTCACCCCGACCAACCCCGACCTGGAGTTGCCCCGGGCGGTCAACGCCCTGGTCGGTGGCCTGGTGGGGTTGTTCGTGATGCTGGTCCTGGCGCCGCTCAACCCGCTGCGCGCGATTCACCGGGTCGCCGGATCCGCCCTGGACCTGTTCGCCCGCCAGATGACCGCCTGCGCCGAGACCCTCGCCGCCGGGGACGCCCGGGGGGCGGAGGCCGTGCTGGAGCAGATGCGCAACTCCGACGCGAAGCTGACCCAGCTCCGGGAGGCGGTCTCCGCCGCCGACGAGGTGGTCCGACTCTCCCCGCTGCGGTGGCGCCGCCGCCGGATCGTCCACACCTACCGGACCGGCGTCGAGCACATGGAGCGGGCGTACCGGAACAGCCGGACCCTGGTCCGTCGCGCCAGCACGGCGTTGCACGACGCCGAACCGATGCCGCCGGAGTTGCCGGCCGCCGTCGAGGAGTACGGGGAGGCGGTGCGGCTGCTGCACCGCGAGTTCCTGGCCGGCAAGGAGCCGGTGCAGGCCCGGGAACGCGCGCTGCACGCGGTGCGGCTCGCCGGGGAGGCCTGCCGGCGGGAGATCGGTTTCTCCGGGACGATCGTGGTCTCCCAGCTGCGTACCATCGCCAACGAACTGCTCCGGGCCACCGGGATCCGGCGCGACGAGGCACGCCGGCTCATCCGGCGCGCCGCGGCCGGCCGGTGAACGCCGGTCAGCCGCGGCGGGCCGGCCGCCCGGCGCCGGTGAGCGCCGGTCAGCCGCAGCGGCTCGGCCGCCCAGCGACGGTCAGCGCGGCGCGCCGGCCACCGCGGGCGGGTCGAGGGTGGGGGAGAACGTGGCCAGGAACCGGTCCCGGAAGGTGTCCATCCGCCAGACCGGGGCGTCCGGCGCGGGCCGCAACCCGGCCGGCCAGCCCCACCCGGAGATCCGGTCGAGCACGGCCGGATCCCGCGCGACGATGCTGATCGGCACGTCCCGGCTGGCGTCCGGGCCGATCACCACCGGCGCCGGCTGGTGGTCGCCGACCACGACCAGCACCAGGTTGTCGTCGCCGTACCGCTGGACGTACGAGATGAGGGCGCCGAGCGTGTACTCGATGGAGCGGCGGTAGCCGGTGCGTGGCTGCTTCGACGAGTTCCGCTCGACCTTGTCGTGGAACATCCGGCCGTCGCCGAGCGCGTCCCAGTCGACCAGCCGCGGGATGTGCGTCCAGGGGGAGTGGCTGGAGACCAGGGCCAGCTCGGCCATCACCGGCCGGCGGTCGGCGCCGGCCAGCTCCTTCTGCTGGAAGACGGAGAGCGTGTACTGGTCGGGCATCGGGGCGAAGCTGAACCGGGGGCCGTGGTAGCCGAGGCTGTGCTCGTCGTAGAAGGTCTCGTAGCCGTAGAACGACCCCTCCGGCCACGGCTGGTTGGCCGCCGGCATCACGCCCACGGTCCGCCAGCCGGCCCGCCGGAAGGCGTCACCGAGCGTGGTCCGGTCGCTGGCCAGCAGCGCGCGGTGCCGCTGGTCGTTGTCGATCCACAGGCCGGACAGCAGGGTGGCGTGGGCCAGCCAGCTGCCCCCGCCGGTGGTGGGCGAGGTGAGGAAGGCGCTCCGGGTGTCGAACCCGGCCGCGGCCAGCCGCCGGCGCCCCTCGTCGAGCACCACTCCCACGTTGGCGAACTCCGGCTCCTGCACCGCGTCGCGCCCGTAGCTCTCCACGAAGGCGACCAGGACGTCCTTGCCGCGCAGCGCGGTCAGCAACCGGTCGGCGGGCGCCGACCGGTACGGGTCGGCGTCGACCTCACCGGCGAACACCGTGCGGTCCCGCAGGCGTGCCTGCACCTGCGCGGCGTGCGCCGAGACCAGGGTGGTCGCGGCGGTGGCGGCCACCGGTACGCCGGGCACGATCCGCACTCCGGTCGCGGCGGTGACCAGCCACAGCACCACCAGCGCCGCGACGGTCCGCCGGGACCGGTCGGGGTGGCGGGCCAGCAGCCGGCTCAACCGCAGGACCGCCCAGGTCAGCGCCGCGAGCAGCCCGACGGCCAGCAGCGCCGCGCCGACCGACGCGGCGACGGCGCCGGCCCGCCCGACCGAGCCGGCGACGAAGTTGAACGTCTCGTCGAGCAGGGCCCAGTCCAGGACCAGGTCGAACGGTCGGCCCAGCGTCGTACCGAAGCCCAGGTCGGCCGCCTTGAGGATGACCAGCAGACCGAGCAGCGCACCCGTCCCGGCGGCGACCGGCCGGCGTGCCCGGGCCGGCAGCGCGAGCAGGACCGCCGCCAGCAGCAGTCCCTCCAGCGGGATCCGGACCAGCGCGGCGGGCGTGAGGTTGCCGACTCCCGCCGGCGCGCCCAGGGCGACCAGCACCAGCAGCACGGCCACCGCGGTGGTCGGCCACCAGACGGCCCGCCGCCACCGTGGCCGGTCCCGCTGCCCGGAGGTACGTCCCGAATCCGGCGTCGGCGCATCGGTGGTCCCGACCGGCTGCCCGACGGTCTCGCTCTGCTGCACGCGTTGCTCCTCGGTCAGTCGTGGGCGGCGACGAGTTCGCGGACGGCGGGACGGTCCCGGGGGTGCCGCGGCACGCCGACCACCACCGGCCGGGTCGCGACGGTCACCGGCACGCCGGCCGGCGGGGCCTCCGTGGCCGTCGCCGGCGCGGACCGGCGCCGCCACAGCCAGGTCACGTCCCGGCCGAACGACTCCACCTGCAGCGCCAGCGTCAGCAGCGGCAGCGCCACCGCGACCGCCGGTGGCAGCAGCTCGGTCGCCACCACCAGCAGCACGATGCCGAGAGCGGCCGCGACGACCTTACGCCAGTAGCGCGGCGGCAGCGGCCGGCCCAGCCACGGCAGGACCCAGCCCGCGGCGAGGAACGCGTACCGCATGCCGCCGAGCGTCAGCACCCAGATCCCCACCGCGGGCGCCACGTGCAGGCTGAGCACGGCGACCAGGACGCTGTCGATCTCCATGTCGAACCGGGCGCCGAGCGCGCTCGCCGTTCCGGTGCGCCGGGCCACGTATCCGTCCACCGCGTCCAGCGACAGCGCCACGGCGGTGAGGACGCAGAGCGGCCCGACCGGCACCGTCCCGCCGGCGAACCCGTCGACCACCAGCGCGGCGACGCCGCCGACGAGCACCGCCCGGGCGAGGGTCACCCGGTCGGCCGGCCCGAGCGCGCGGGCTCCCGCCCGGTCCAGGCCCCGGCTGAGCGCCAGGCAGACCACCAGCCCGTACGCGAGGCCGGCGAGCCAGCCGGCGGGGCCGAGACCGACCGTCCCGGCGAGCCCGGCCAGCAGGACAATCTGGACGACGAGCCCGATCAGGGGACCGTTTCGAACCGTGGCCACCGTGCCTCCGTGTCTATGATCGACAACTCCTGACTGGGACTACGGAAAAAACGCCGGTCCGGTTCGCCGGGACGCGGAAAGGAGTAGCCGGTGACGCGCACCGCCCGCGCATTCTGGCTGCGTACGCCCGGCCACGGCGAGATCCGGCCGACGCCGCTTCCCGCCCCCGGCCCCGACGACGTGCTCGTGCGCGCCCGCTTCTCCGGGGTGAGCCGGGGCACCGAGACGCTGGTGTTCACCGGCGGCGTCCCCGCCGGCCAGTACGCGGCGATGCGCGCCCCGTTCCAGGAGGGCGACTTCCCGGCCCCGGTCAAGTACGGCTACCTCAGCGTGGGCGTGGTCGAGGAGGGCCCGCAGCGGCTGCGCGGGCGGACCGTGTTCTGCCTGCACCCGCACCAGACCGCGTACGTCGTCCCGGCGGAGGCCGTGGTGGTCGTACCCGAGGCGGTGCCGGCGGCCCGCGCGGTGCTCGCCGGCACGGTCGAGACCGCGGTCAACGCGCTCTGGGACGCGCCGCCCCTGGTCGGCGACCGGGTCACCGTGGTCGGCGCGGGCATGGTCGGCGCCGCCGTCGCGGCCGTGCTGGCCCGCTTCCCCGGCGTGCGCGTGCAGCTGGTCGACGTCGACCCGGCGCGCGCGGCCCTGGCCGGGGCCCTCGGGGTCGAGTTCGCCGCGCCCGCCGACGCGACCGACGGGCGGGACCTGGTGGTGCACGCCAGCGCCACCTCCGCCGGGCTGCGCCGCTGCCTGGAGCTGGTCGCGCCGGAGGGCACGGTGCTGGAGCTGAGCTGGTACGGCGACCGCGAGGTGACGCTGCCGCTGGGCGGGGAGTTCCACTCCGGCCGGCTCACCCTGCGCAGCAGCCAGGTCGGGCGGGTCGCCCCGGCCCGCCGGGACCGCCGCAGCTACGCCGACCGGCTCGCCCTGGCGCTCGACCTGCTCGCCGACCCGGTGTTCGACACCCTGCTGACCGGGGAATCCCGCTTCGCGGACCTGCCCGACGTGCTGCCCCGGCTCGCCGCCGGGCGGCTGCCGGCCCTCTGCCACCTCATCACCTACGACGGGGAGTGACACCGTGTTCAGCGTGACCGTCCGTGACCACATGATGATCGCCCACAGCTTCCAGGGGGAGGTGTTCGGCCCGGCCCAGCGGCTGCACGGGGCGACCTTCGTCGTCGACGCCACCTTCCGCCGCCCGGACGTGGACGCCGACGGGATCGTGGTCGACATCGGCCGGGCCACCGAGCAGCTGCGGGCGGTTCTCGGCGAGCTGAACTACCGCAACCTGGACGACGAGCCGGCGTTCGCCGGGGTGAACACCACCACCGAGGTGCTCGCCCGCACGGTGGCCGACCGCCTCGTCGCCCGGATCGAGGCCGGCGACCTGGGCGACGGCGCCCGGGGCCTGACCGGCCTCACCGTCACGCTGCACGAGTCGCACATCGCCTGGGCCAGCTACGACCGGGCGCTGTGACCGGCACCGTCCACGCGGTGCTCCCCGGCGACGTCGACGACCCGGCCACGCCGAGCGGCGGCAACCACTACGACCGGCGGGTCCTCGACGGCCTGGCCGCCGCGGGCTGGTCGGTCCGCGAGCACCCGGTGCCGGGCGGATGGCCGCACCCGACGCCCGCCGACCGCGCCGCCCTGGCCCGCGTGCTCGGCGCGCTGCCCGAGCACGCGGTCGTCCTGCTCGACGGGCTCGTCGGCTCCGCCGCGCCGGAGATCCTGGCCCCGCACGCCGACCGGCTGCGCCTGGCCGTGCTCGTGCACCTGCCACTGGACCACGACGCCGAGCGCGCCGCCCTGCACTCCGCGGCGGTGGTCGTCACCACCAGCGGCTGGACGCGGCGGTGGCTGCTCGACCGGTACGCGCTGCCCGCCGGGCGGGTGCACGTGGCCGCACCGGGGGTGGACCCGGCGCCCCGGGCGTCCGGCTCGGCGACCGGCGGGCGGCTGCTCTGCGTCGCGGCGGTCACCCCACTCAAGGGCCACGACATCCTGGTCGACGCCCTCGCGGCGGTCGCCGACCTGCCGTGGCGCTGCGCCTGCCCCGGGTCGCTGACCCGCGATCCCGGGTTCGTCGAGCGGCTGCGGCGGCGGATCGCCGAGCGCGGGCTCGCCCCACGGGTGCGCCTGCCCGGGCCGTGCACCGGCCCCGCGCTGGACGCCGCGTACGCCGCCACCGACCTGCTGGTGCTGGCCTCCCGCGTCGAGACGTACGGGATGGTCGTCACCGAGGCCCTCGCCCGGGGCGTGCCGGTGCTGGCCACCGCCACCGGCGGGCTGCCCGACACCCTCGGCCGGGCCCCGGACGGCACCCCGCCGGGGCTGCTCGTGCCCCCGGACGACCCGGCCGCCCTGGCCGGCGCGCTGCGCCGCTGGCTCACCGACCCCGCGCTGCGCGAGCGGCTGCGCCGGGCCGCCCGCGACCGTCGGGACACCCTCCACGACTGGACGACCACCACGACCGCGCTGGCGACGGCGCTGGAAGGAGCGATCGCAGCATGACCGCGGACCTGGCCCTGGACCTGCCCGCGGATTTCGCGGACTGGCTCACCCTGCGCGAGCCGGCCGACGCCGCGGCCCGCGACGCCGACCTCGCCGACCGCGCCCGCGCCCAGCTGGGCGACGCCCGCCCGCTGGTCGTGCACGACCTGGGCAGCGGCACCGGCTCGATGGGCCGGTGGCTCGCCCCCCGCCTGCCCGGCCCGCAGCACTGGGTCCTGCACGACGGGGACGCCGGCCTGCTCGCCCGCGCCGCCGCCGACCTGCCGCCGGCCGCCGCCGACGGCAGCCCGGTCACCGTCGAGACCCGCCGCGGCGACCTGACCCGCCTCACCGCCGCCGACCTGTCCGGCGCGTCCCTGGTCACCGCCTCCGCGCTGCTGGACATGCTCACCGCCGACGAGATCGACCGGGTGGTCGCGGCCTGCGCCGCCCGGCCCACCCTGTTCGCCCTGTCGGTGGTCGGCCGGGTCCGGTTCGCACCCGCCGACCCGCTCGACGCGCAGATCGTCGAGGCGTTCAACGGCCACCAGCGCCGCACCGTCGGCGGGCGCACCCTGCTCGGGCCGGACGCCGTCGACGCCGCCACCGCCGCGTTCGCCCGGCACGGCGCTGACGTGACGCTGCGACCCAGCCCGTGGCGGCTCGGCCCGGCCGACGCCGCCCTGACCGGGCAGTGGCTCACCGGCTGGCTCGACGCCGCCCGCGAGCAGTGCCCCGAGCTGGCCGGCCCGGTCGCCGCGTACGACTGCCGCCGCCGCGCCGACCTGGCCGCGGGCCGGCTGTCCGTGCTGATCGACCACCGGGACCTGCTGGCCGTGCCTAGGGTGAACCTGTGAGCGCTGCGGTACGTGCCTACCCACGGGATGATCGTGAGGGAGGTCCGGATGGAGTCGACGGCGACGCGCGCACCGGCGGCCGGCAGCAGGGTGTGGGCGTGGACCCGGACGCTGGCCGGTCTCGGTGTGCTCGCCCTGCTCCTGTGGCTGGTGGGCACGGGCCCGTTCCTCGACGGGCTGCGGCTGATCGACGCTCCGGCCCTGGCGGGCGCCCTCGCCATCGGCGTGCTCACCACCGTCTGCTGCGCGTGGCGGTGGAGCCTGGTCGCCGGCGGCCTCGGCGTGCGGCTGCCGCTGCGCACCGCCGTGGCGCACTGCTACCGGGCGGTGTTCCTCAACGCGACCCTGCCCGGCGGGATCCTCGGCGACGTGCACCGGGCGGTCCGGCACGGGCGGGATTCCGGGGACATCGGTCGGGGTATCCGTGCCGTCGTGTGGGAACGTACAGCGGGCCAGGCGGTCCTCGCCGCGGTGGCGGTGGTCGTGCTGGCCGCGTTCCCGTCCCCGGTCCGGCCGTACCTGCCGGCGGCGGCCGTCGTCCTGGCCGCGGTCGGCCTCGGCGCCGTCCTGCTGGCCCGGGCGCTGCCCGTGGCCGGCCCGTCCCGCCGCGCCCGGGCGGTCCGGGCCGTCGTCGCCGACGTCCGCGCCGGCCTGCTGGCACGCCGCACCTGGTTCGGCGTGCTGCTCGCCTCCGCCCTCGCGGTGGCCGGGCACCTGGCGACGTTCGTGCTCGCCGCGCGTACCGTCGGCTCCACCGCGCCGCTGACCCTGCTGGTGCCCCTCACCCTGCTGGCCCTGCTCGCCATGGGTGTCCCGGCGAACGTCGCCGGGTTCGGGCCGCGCGAGGGTGTGGCCGCGTGGGCGTTCGGCGCCGCCGGCCTGTCCGCCGCCGAGGGCATCTCCACCGCCATGGTGTACGGGGCCCTGGTGCTCGTCGCGAGCCTTCCCGGCGCCGCCGTCCTGGTGGCCCGTCGTGTCCGCGTGCCGGCCGGCACCGTCTGACGAGGAGTCCGATGCATCCCGCACCGTCCGCCACCATCCGCACCCAGGTCACCGTCCCGCTGCACTTCCCGGACGGGTACGCCACCCAGGCCCGGGTCTACTCCTTCGACGGCCTGGCCGACGGGCGGGAACACCTGGCGTTCGGGCTCGGTGACCGGGCCCGACCCACCGAGCCGGCCATGCGCCGGCCCGTCCCCCTGGTCCGCCCGCACAGCGAGTGCCTCACCGGGGACGTATTCGGCAGCCAGCGCTGCGACTGCGGCCCGCAGCTGCGCGAGTCGGTGGAGCGGATCGCCGACAGCGGCGGCTACCTGCTCTACCTGCGTCAGGAGGGCCGGGGCATCGGCCTGTACGCGAAGCTGGAGGCGTACGCGCTGCAGGACGCCGGGCTGGACACGTACGAGGCGAACCTCGCCCTGGGCCACCGGGAGGACGAGCGGGACTACACGGTCGCCGCGCAGATGCTCACCGCCCTCGGCGTGGACCGGGTCGCGCTGCTCAGCAACAACCCGGACAAGGCGGCGCAGCTGCACCGGCTCGGGATCACCGTCACCGAGCGGGTGACCACCGGGGTGTTCCTGTCCCCGGCCAACGCCGGCTACCTGGCGACGAAGGTGACCCGTGGCGATCACGCCCTCGACCTGTCCTTCGTCCATGACTGAGCGGCCGTACGTCCTGCTGAGCTGTGCGGCGTCGATCGACGGCTACATCGACGACGCCACCGGTCAGCGGTTGGTGCTCTCCAACGACGCCGACCTGGACCGGATCGACGAGGTACGGGCCGGCTGCGACGCGATCCTGGTCGGCGCCGGCACGGTGCGGCGGGACGACCCGCGGCTGCTGGTGCGCTCCGCGGCGCGCCGCGCCGAACGGGCCGCCCGCGGCCTGCCCGCCTCCCCGGCCCGGGTCACCCTCACCGGCTGCGGCGACCTCGACCCGGAGGCCCGGTTCTTCACGATCGGCGACACCGACCGGTACGTCTACTGCGCCACCTCGGCGGTGGAGAAGACCCGGGAACGCCTCGGCGACCGGGCCACCGTGGTCGACGCCGGGGAACCGGTCGATCCGGCGTGGGCGCTCAGCGACCTGGCCGCCCGGGGGATCGTCCGGCTGATGGTCGAGGGCGGCGCGAGCGTGCACGCGCAGTTCCTCGCCGCCGGGCTCGCCGACGAGCTGCACCTGGTGGTCGCGCCGTTCTTCGTGGGGGACAGCCGGGCGCCCCGCTTCGTGGGTGACGGCCGCTTCCCGTGGCACTCCGGCCGCCGCGCCCGGGTCGCCGAGGTACGCCAGATCGGCGATGTCGCGCTGGTCCGCTACGCGCTCTCCGACCGCTGCCCCGACTGAGCCCGATCGGCGGACGCGTTACCGATGATGCTGTGCCGGGCTGATCGCGCGGATCCGCCCGGCACACCATCAACTGATCATGGCCGACGCGGCGGCGGCTCTCAGCCGGTGGCGGGGCGGTCGAGGAACATCAGCCGGGCCCGCTTGTCCGGCAGGTCGACCAGCGGCCCGTCGACGAAGCCGGACCGCCGCAGCCGGGCCAGCGCCTTCTCGTTGCGCGCGTCCGGCTCGGCGACGATCCGCCGGCGCGCCGGGTCGGCGAACACGAACGCGACGAGCGCCCCGAGCAGGTGCCCGGTGAACCCGGGCACCGGCCGCCGCGGCGGGCCGATCAGCAGGTGCACGCCGTGGTCGCCGGGGCGCACCTGGTACACCTCGCCGACCGGGTCGGCCGCCGGCTCGTACGTCTGGAACAGCGCCGCCGGCGCCCCGTCGCGCAGCGCCAGCCAGGCGTGGTGGGTGGGTAGCGAGTCGACGTACCGGTAGAGCTCGGCGATGCGCTCCCGGCCGGCGTCGCGCATGCCCCAGAAGCGTGCCCGCTCCTGGCTCACCCAGTCGTGGATGAGGTCGACGTCCCGGTCCGGGTCCACCGGCCGCAGCGCCACCCGGCCGAACCCGGTTACGTCCCGCGCGAAGACGACACCCGTCAAACCGACTCCTCGGTCAACCCGTCCCAGTCGGTGATCACCGGCAGCAGCTCGCCGCGCCGCCACGAGTCGAGCTGGTCGTCGTGGTGCGCCGTCCCGGGTACGCCGTCGGCGCCGAGCGGCACCACCCAGCGGCTGTCCTCGCGCCGGGCCAGGTCCCACGCGTAGCGCGCCGCCGGCCCCCGCAGGCACAGGTCGGTGACGCCGGGAACGGAGGACGTGGCGAGCACGCAGTCGTTGTCCCCGTCCAGCTCCGGCCCGCCGGCCGCGGCGCTCCCGGGCCCGACCGGCGGCTCCGGCCCGATTTCCGCGCCCGGCCCGGTTTCCGCGCCCGGCCCGGTTTCCGCGCCCGGCCCGGTCTCCGCGCCGGGAACCGTTCCCGCTCGGGCGCCGGCCGGCACCGCCCGCCACGGCGCGAGCCGGTGCCGGGCGCCCCAGCGCGCGTCCGCGCCGCCGACGGCCGGGTCCAGCGCGCTGCCGGCCACCTCCAGCAGAGCCTCCCGGGCCATCGCCGGCGGGTCGAGGCCGGGCAGCGCGCCGGGGGCGAGCAGCGCACCGAGCGCCGTCGCGACCCGGGGCGTCGACGCCAGCCAGGGCGCGAACACCTCCGGGTACGCCGGCGGCTCGGCGAGCGCGGCCAGGGCCGGATGCGCGGCGACCCGCCGCACCAGAGCGGCCCGGACGGCCGCGAAGGCGCCCGCGTCCCCGCTGCCGGCGGTCATCCGGCGGTCCCAGCGCAGCAGCCGGTCGCGCAACTCGGCGGCCTCCGCCGGCAGGCCGTCCAGCTCGGACAGCAGCGCGAGCAGCGGTTCGGCGGCGGCCGAGTACGTGTCGGTGTGCACCTGGCCCATCCGCCCGGCCGTCCAGCCGGCGGCGTCGGGCTCGGCGTCGAGCAGGTGCCGGATGCGCCGGGCCCGGTGCGGGGGCGCGAACTCGACCCCGAGCGGTGCGGAGAGACCGCGCTCGTTGGCCATGACGGCGACGTCCCCGACGGCGGCCCGGGGCATCTGGTGCCAGCCCCGCCAGGCGTGCGCGGCGTCCCACGCCGGCACCACCCGCAGACCGTTGTCCGGGTGGCGGACCGGCACCGCCCCGGCGACCCGGTGCAGCAGCCCACCGGCCGTGTCGGCGGCGAGCACGACGTTGACCGGCTCCACCCAGCGGTCCACGGCCGCGTCGACGTCGGCGACGGTCCGGGCCCGCAGCAGCGCCGGCAGGGCGGCGAAGCCCAGCTCACCGGTGACCCGGGGCGGGTAGCGGAGGCTGACCGCCACCTCCCCGTCGGGGCCGCCGGCCACCACCGGCCCCCGGTCGGTCTCCACGACCTCCACCTCGACCGGGTCGCCCCCGGCCACGCTGATCGTCTCGACGTGCGCCCGGGCGGGCCGCCACCCGTCCGGCCCGTACGCCTCGACGCCGGCGCCGGTGCGGCGCAGCCGTTCGGCGTACACGTCCTGGTAGTCGGCCATCGCGTTGGTGATCGCCCAGGCGACGCCGCCCGCGTGGCCGAAGTGGCCGATGCCGGGGACGCCCGGCACGGCCAGGCCGACCACGTCGTACTCCGGGCAGGCCAGGCGGATCTGCTGGTAAATTCCCGGGTCCTCGATGTACCGGTGGGGGTCGCCGGCCAGCAGCGGGGCGCCGGTGCCGGTCCGCGAGCCGGCGAGCAGCCAGCCGTTGCTGCCGGAGCCGGCCGGCCGGTCGGCGTGGAACAGTGGCACGGCGTCCGGGCCGAGCCGCCGGGCGACGTGCTCGCGCCACAGCTTGCCGGGGAAGCCCGCGAAGAGCACGTGGTGCGTCAGCCAGACCGCCAGCGGCGTCCACGGCTCCCACCGGCCGGGAGCCAGGCCCGCGGCGGCGAACCGGGGATCGCGGGCGACGCCCTCGGCCAGGCCGGCGTTGACCCCGTCGACGTAGCGGGCGACCCAGGCGGCGGTCGCCTCGTCCAGGCGGGCGTGGCAGCGCCGGGCCGTGTCGTCCAGGCGCACCTGCCGGGCGAACCGGTCCCACGGCACCGCCTCCGCCCCGAGGAACGCGGCGCTGGCCCCGAGCGACCGGTGCCGCTCGACCTCAATCTGCCACGCCCGGTCGTACGCGGTGACCCGGCCCTGCGCGAAGGCCAGCTCGTCGGGATCGGCGGCCCGCAGGTGCGGTACGCCCCACCGGTCCCGGAAGACGCTGCGGTGCCGGACGGTCCGCTCGCTCACGCCGCCACCTCGCTGCGCCCGCTCACGCGGTGGTCTCGCTCGCGGCGCGGCGGCGGGCCGCCGGCACGACCAGCGGGGTGCCGGCCTCCGGGTCGTCGATCACCCGGCACGGCAACCCGAAGACCTCCTCGACCAACGCGGCGGTGACCACCTCCCGGGGCGACCCGGCGGCGACGATCCGCCCCTCGCGCATGGCGATCAGGTGGGTGGCGTAGCGGGCGGCGTGGTTCAGGTCGTGGAGCACCGCGACCAGCGTACGGCCCTGCTCCTCGTGCAGCCGGGCGCAGAGGTCGAGGATCTCGATCTGGTGGGCGATGTCCAGGTAGGTGGTGGGCTCGTCGAGCAGCAGCAGGGGGGTCTGCTGGGCCAGCGCCATGGCCAGCCACACCCGCTGCCGTTGCCCGCCGGAGAGTTCGTCGACCGGGCGGTCGGCGAGGTCCGCCACGCCGGTGGCGGCCATCGACTCGGCGACCACCCGCTCGTCCTCCCGGGACCACTGCCGCAGCAGTCTCTGGTGCGGGTACCGGCCGCGGGCCACGAGTTCGGCCACGCCGATGCCGTCCGGCGCGACCGACGACTGCGGCAGCAGGCCGAGGGTTTTCGCGACCGCCCGGGCGGGGCGCCGTTGGATGTCCTCCCCGTCCAGCAGGACCGCCCCGGCGGACGGTTTGAGCAGCCGGGACAGGGCCCGCAGCAGGGTCGACTTGCCGCACGCGTTCGGGCCGATGACGACGGTGAAGGAGTGGTCCGGTACGTCGACGGTCAGCTCGCGGGCGATGGTCCGCCGGTCGTAGGCGAGGGTCATCGCGGTGCCGTGCAACCGGGACTGCATGCTCGGTGCTCCGTTCTCGTTCGTGGCCGGCCGGGCCGACCTCGTCGCCGGCAAAGCTGACCTCGTGGCCGGCCGGGCCGGTTCCGTCGCGGTCACAGCCGGCCGGCCCGGCGCTCGCTGGCCAGCAGCCAGACCAGGTAGCCGCCGCCGAGCACGCCGGTCACCACGCCCACCGGGAGCTGGTGGTCCCCGAAGGCGCGCTGCGCGACCTGGTCGGCGACGACCAGCAGCAGCGCGCCCAGCGCGGCCGCCGGCAGCAGGTTCGGCCCCGGCGCGCGGGTGAGCCGCCGGGCCAGGTGCGGTGCGGTGAGCGCGACGAAGTTGACCGGGCCGGCGGCCGCCGCGGCGAGGGAGACCAGCAGCACGGCCGTGGCGAGCAGCGCCAGCCGCAGCCGCTCGACCCGGACGCCGAGCGCGCTCGCGGCGTCGTCACCCATCTCGATCAGCCGCAGTGCCGGCCCGGCGCCGGCGAGCACCAGCGGGCCGAGCACGGCCAGGGCGACGAGCACCGGTACGGCGTGGGCCCAGCCGCGCCCGTCGAGGCTGCCGGTGAGCCAGAGCACGGCCCGCGCGGCGTCCATCAGCGGGGCGCGGGTGAGCAGCCACCCGTTGACGCCGGTGAGGATCGCGGCGATGCCGATGCCGACCAGCACGAGCCGGTAGCCGTGCACGCCGCGCCGCCAGGCGAGCGCGTACACGAGCACGCCGGTGGCGAGGCCGCTGGCGACGGCGGCGCCGGACAGCATCGCGGTGGTGCCGCCGACGACGACCACGACGAGCGCGCCGGTGGCCGCGCCCTGGGTGAAGCCGAGCAGGTCCGGGCTGCCCAGCGGGTTGCGGACCAGCGACTGGAAGATGGCGCCGGCCAGGGCCAGCGCGGCGCCGACGGCGGCGGCGGTGACCAGGCGGGGCAGCCGCAGCTCGTGGACGATGAAGCTCTCCGCCGGGGTGCCGCCGCCGGCGAGGGTGCGCAGCACGTCGCTGGCGCTCATCGGGTAGTCGCCGCTGCCCAGCGCCACCACGCCGACGGCCAGGGTGAGCAGGGCGCAGGTGGCGCCGACGGCGAGCGCGCGGGGGCGCAGTCGCAGCGACAGCCCGCCGGGGGTACGCAGCACGATCACGGCCGGCCCACCCGCCCGCGGAGCACCAGCCAGAGGAAGAGCGGCCCGCCGAGCACGGCGGTCACCATGCCGACCTGGAGTTCGCCGGGGCGGCTCAGCACCCGGCCGAGCACGTCCGCGCCGAGCAGCAGCACCGGCGCGAGCACCGCGCAGTACGGCAGCAGCCAGCGCAGGTCGGGCCCGGTGAGGGCGCGTACCAGGTGCGGCACCAGCAGCCCGACGAAGACGATCGGCCCGCAGGCGGCGGTGGCGGCGCCGCAGAGCAGGGTGACCGCCACGATGACGGCGCCCCGGATCAGCGCCGGTCGCGCGCCGAGCGCCCGGGCGGCGTCGTCGCCGAGCGCGAGCGCGTTGAGCGGCCGGGCGGCGGCGAGCGCGACCAGCAGCCCGGCCGCGATGAACGGGGCGACCGTGGCGACGGTGCCGGCCTCGGCGCTGGCGAGGGAGCCGACGGTCCAGAACCGCAGGCGCTCCAGGGAGGCGGTGTCGAGCAGCATGACGGCGCTCACGTACGAGTAGAGGGTCGCGTTGAGGGCCGCGCCGGCGAGGGCCAGCCGCGCCGGGGTGGCGCCGCGGCCGCCACCGACCAGGTAGACCGCGGCGGTGACGGCGGCGGCGCCGAGCAGGGCGAACCACACCTGCCCGCGGACGCCGGCGACGCCGACCAGGGCCGCGCCGGTGGCCACCGCCGCGGAGGCGCCGGCGTTGATGCCGAGCAGCCCCGGGTCGGCGAGCGGGTTGCGGGTGAGGGCCTGCATGACCGCTCCGGCCACGCCGAGCGCGACGCCGGCGAGCAGGCCGAGCAGCGTACGCGGCAGCCGCATGCGGTGGACCACGGCGTACTCGGCCGCGGCCGGGTCGAGCAGGCCGTGCCACACCTCGTCGAGGGGGAGCGCCTTGGCGCCGACGGCGATGCTGAGCACCACGACGGTGCCGAGCAGAAGCGCGGCGGCGAGGAGACCGCCGGCGCGCGCGGCGGCGCGAGCACGCCGGACCGGCTCCGTCGGCCGTACCGCACGGATGGCGGACGGTGGTGGGTGTGTGACGGACAGTGTGAACTCCGATGTGGTGCGAAACGCCGGGCACCGGCTTGACAGCGTCTTAGGTTAGGTTAACCTAACCGCGCTGTCCATGGTCATCGCGACCCCCGACCGAAAGACCTTGCCATGTCGCATCCCGTGTCCGCCCGCCGACTCTCCCGTCGCGGCCTGCTCGCCGCCGCCGGCGGTGCCACCCTGGCCGCCCTGCTCGCCGGCTGCGGCGGTGACGACGCCGACGCCCCGTCCGCCGGCGCCACCCCGGCCGGCCCGTGGTCGTTCACCGACGACCGCGGCGAGAAGCTGTCCGCCCCCGCCCGCCCCAGCCGGGTAGTGGCCTTCACCGGCGTGGCCGCGGCGCTTGTCGACTTCGGTCTCGACAAGCAGATCGTCGGCGTGTTCGGCGAGACGAAGCGCTCCGACGGCAGCAAGGATCCGCAGGCCGGCGACCTGGACGTCGAGAGCGTCGAGATCCTCGGCAACGTGTGGGGCGAGTTCAACCTGGAGAAGTACGCCGGCCTGCGGCCCGAGCTGCTGGTCACCCACATGTACGACCCGGGCGCGCTCTGGTACGTGCCGGACGAGAGCAAGGACAAGATCGTCCCGCTCGCGCCGGTCGCCGCGATCACCACCGCCCGGGTGCCGATGACCAAGCCCATCGAGCGGTACGCGCAGCTCGCCGAGTCGCTCGGCGCCGACCTGTCGGCCACGAAGGTGACCGACGCGAAGGCGCGCTTCGAGGCGGCCGCCGAGTCGGTCCGCCAGGCGGTCAAGGCGAACCCGGGCATCAAGGTGATGGCCTGCTCCGGCAGCCCCGACCTGTTCTACGTCTCCAACCCGAAGGTCAGCACCGACCTCATGTACTTCGCCGAGTTGGGCGTCGACATCGTCGTGCCCACCAAGCTGGAGGCCGGCGACTACTTCGAGGCGCTCAGCTGGGAGAACGCCGGCAAGTTCCCGGCCGACCTGATCCTGCTCGACAACCGCAGCACCGCGCTGCAGCCCAAGGACCTCGCCGCCAAGCCGACCTGGGCGCAGCTGCCCGCCGTCAAGGCCAACCAGATCACCCCGTGGGACGCCGTTCCCCGCTTCTCGTACGCGGGCGCCGCCCCGCTGCTGGAGAACCTGGCCACCGCGATCAAGGGCGCGAAGAAGATCACCAGCTGACGTCCGCGTCCCGGCCGTCGACGCCGCCGGCCGGGACGCGCCCGCCCCCGTACCGCATCCGCCGTCGGCGCCGCGCGCCGCCGGACGGTGGCGGCTGCCCGCAACCGGACGCCACGAACGTGAGGATCGCGCATGACCCTGCCCGGAAACCTCGTCGCCGACCAGACCGCCCCGCGCCCCGCCGACGCGGGCCCGGCCACGACAGCGGCCCGGGTCGCCCCGCCGGCGGCCCACGCGCAGCTGTTCGGCGACGCCTCGGCGGACCGCTACCGGCGGGTGCTCGCCGACGGCGTCGACCGGGTGGCCCGCCGGGTCGCCACCGTCGACCGGCCCTGCACCGGGGTACGCCCCGACGAACTGGCCCCCCTGGTCGGCGCGATCGACCTCGACCGGCCGCTCGGTGACCACGCCGCGGCGCTGGACGAACTCGACGAGGTGTGGCTGCGTGACGCCGTCTGGTTCCACCACCCCCGTTACCTGGCGCACCTCAACTGCCCGGTGGTGATCCCCGCCCTGCTCGGCGAGGCGCTGCTCACCGCGATCAACCCGTCGCTGGACACCTGGGACCAGAGCGCCGGCGCCACGTTCATCGAACGCCGCCTGATCGACTGGACCGCGGCCCGCGTCGGCCTGGGCCCGACCGCCGACGGCGTCTTCACCAGCGGCGGCACCCAGTCCAACCTGCACGCCCTGCTGCTGGCCCGCGAGGAGGCGTGCGCCGGCGCCGACCCCGCCGCCCGGGCCGAACTGCTGCCGCGGCTGCGGATCCTCGCCTCGGCCGCCGGGCACTTCAGCGTCCAGAAGGCCGCGAAGCTGCTCGGGCTGGCCCCCGACGCCGTGGTCACCGTCGAGACCGACGCGGCACGGCGGATGCGCCCGGACGCGCTGGACCGGGAACTGGACCGTTGCCGCCGCGCCGGCCAGCGGGTGATGGCGGTCGTGGCCACCGCCGGCACCACCGACTTCGGCACCATCGACCCGCTGCCGGCGATCGCGCGCCGGTGCGCCGCCGCCCGGGTCTGGCTGCACGTCGACGCCGCGTACGGCTGCGGCCTGCTGGTGTCGCCGACCCGCCGGCACCTGCTCGACGGCATCGAGCGGGCCGACTCGGTGACCGTCGACTACCACAAGTCCTTCTTCCAGCCGGTCAGCTCGAGCGCGTTGCTGGTCCGCGACCGCCGCGTGCTGCGGCACGCCACCTACCACGCCGACTACCTCAACCCGGCGCGCGCCGTCGCCGAGCGCATCCCCAACCAGGTGGACAAGAGCCTGCAGACCACCCGCCGGTTCGACGCCCTCAAGCTGTGGCTGACCCTGCGCGTGCTGGGCCCGGACGCGGTGGGCGGACTCTTCGACGAGGTCTGCGCGCGGGCCGGCGACGCCTGGGCGCTCGCCGACGCCGACCCCCGCTTCGAGGTGGTCACCCGCTCGCCGCTGAGCACCCTCGTCTTCCGCTGGTGCCCCGCCGGCACCCCGGACGACCTGGCCGACGAGGCGAACCGGCACGCCCGCTCCGCGCTCGCCACCGCCGGGGCCGCGATGGTCGCCGGCACCACCGTCGACGGCCGGGCCCACCTCAAGTTCACCCTGCTCAACCCGGCGACCACGAGCGCGGACGTCACCGCCGTGCTCGACCTGATCGCCGAGCAGGCCGGCCGGTACGCGCACCCGCGCGCGGCCGACCGGGCCCGCCCCGCCGACCTGTCCTGCCCGGTCGCCTGAGCGGCCGGCCGTGAACCCGCGCCTGGAGGGCCGGATGACGACCCACGACTTCATCGCGATCGGCCTCGGCCCGTACAACCTCGGCCTGGCCTGCCTCACCGCACCGATCCCCGAGCTGGACGGCCTGTTTCTGGAGGCCCGCTCCGACGTCTCCTGGCACCCCGGCATGCTGCTGGCGTCCGCCCGGCTGCAGACGCCGTTCCTCGCCGACCTGGTCACCCTCGCCGACCCGACGTCCCCGTTCTCCTTCCTCAGCTACCTGAAGGAGACCGGCCGGCTCTACCCCTTCTACATCCGGGAGAACTTCTTCCCGCTGCGGGTGGAGTACGACGCGTACTGCCGGTGGGCGGCGGCGCGGCTGCCGAACCTGCGCTTCGGGCACACCGTAACCGCCGTCGAGTACGACGAGACCGACGGCCGGTACGTGGTGCGCGCCGACACCGTCGACGGCCCGGTCACCCACCGGGCCCGGCACCTGGTGGTCGGCATCGGCACCCCGCCGCACCTGCCCGCCGCGTGCGCCGGCCTCGGCGGCGACGCCGTGCACAACTCCCGCTACCTGGAGCACCGGGACGCCCTGCGCGCCAAGCGGAGCATCACGGTCGTCGGCAGCGGGCAGAGCGCCGCCGAGATCTACCACGACCTGCTCGGCGACATCGACACGTACGGCTACCAGCTCACCTGGGTGACCCGGTCGCCCCGGTTCTTCCCCCTCGAATACACGAAGCTGACGCTGGAGATGACCTCACCGGACTACGTGGACTACTTCCACGCGCTGCCCGAGGACACCCGCTACCGCCTCGAGGCGGAGCAGCGGGGCCTGTTCAAGGGCATCGACGCCGACCTCGTCAACAACATCTTCGACCTGCTGTACCAGTTGAGTGTCGACGGACCGGTCCGCACCCGGCTGCTCACCAACACCGAGCTGGTCACCGCCGCCCACGACGCCGGCACGTACACCCTGGGTCTGCGCCACCACGAGCAGGGCCGGGACTTCACCCTCAGCACCGAGGGCCTGGTGCTCGCCACCGGCTACCGGCACCGGGTGCCCGCCTTCCTCGGCCCGGTCCACGACCGCCTCCGCTGGGACGCCCACGGCCGCCTCGACGTGGCCCGCAACTACAGCGTCGACCACACCGGGCGGGGGATCTTCCTGCAGAACGGCGGCACCCACACCCACAGCATCACCTCGCCCGATCTGGGCATGGGCCCGTACCGCAACTCGTACATCATCCGGGAACTGCTCGGCCGGGAGCACTACCCGGTGGAGAAGAGCATCACCTTCCAGGAGTTCGGCGCGCCGGCGGGAGTGGGCGCGTGATCGTCCACGCCCGACAGGATCCGGTCCTGGGGACGTTCGCGCTGCGTACCCTCGATCCGGAGGCCGACGCCCCGCTGCTGCACCGCTGGGTGACCCACCCCAAGGCCGCGTTCTGGCTCATGCCGGACGCCGACCTCGCCCAGGTCGCCGCCGAGTACCGGCGCATCGCCGACCACCCGCACCACGACGCGTACCTCGGGCTGCACGACGGCGTCCCGGCGTTCCTCGCCGAACGCTACGACCCGGCCCGCGTCGAGTTGGCCGGGTTGTACGACGCCCACCCCGGCGACGTCGGCATGCACTTCCTGTGCGCGCCCACCGACGCGCCCGTGCACGGCTTCACCCGGGCGGTCATCACCACCGTGCTGGACTGGCTCTTCGCCGACCCGGACACCGAGCGGGTGGTGGTCGAGCCGGACGTCCGCAACACCGCCGTGCACGCGCTGAACGCCGCCGCGGGCTTCGAGGTGGTCGGCCCGGTGGACAAGCCCGAGAAGTCCGCCCTGCTGAGCATCTGCACCCGCGCCGGATTCCGCGCCGCCGCCCAAGGAGCACCCGCATGACGCCCCGCGACGCCGTCGCGCACCTCACCCCGGCGCACTGGGAGCGGGCCAACCGGCTGCTGGTCCGCAAGGCGCTGGCCGAGTTCGCCCACGAACGGCTGCTCACCCCGCGTCCGCTGGCGCCCGGCCGGTACGCCGTGACCAGCGACGACGGCAGCGTCGAGTACCGCTTCGCCGCGCGGCTGCTCGCCCTCGACCACTGGCAGGTCGACCCGGACAGCGTCAGCCGCCACGGGCCGGCCGGGGAGCTGCCGCTGGACGCCGTCGACCTGTGCCTGGAGTTGCGCGGCGCGCTCGGCCTGTCCGACCGGGTCCTGCCGGTCTACCTGGAGGAGATCACCTCCACCCTCGCCGGGACCGCGTACAAGCTCGCTCGCGGCGGGCCCCCGGCCGAGAAGCTCGTCGCCGCCGACTTCCAGACCGTCGAGGCGGCGATGACCGAGGGCCACCCCTGCTTCGTGGCCAACAACGGCCGGCTCGGCTTCGGCGTCGACGAATACCACCGGTACGCCCCGGAGGCCGCCGCGCCGGTCCGGCTGATCTGGCTCGCCGCCCACCGGGACCACGCCACGTTCAGCTGCTCGGCCGACCTGGACTACGACACGCTGATCCGGGCCGAGCTGGGGGAGCAGACCCTCGCCCGGTTCGCCGCCACCCTGGCCGGGCTGGGCCTGGACCTCGCCGACCACCACCTCATCCCGGTGCACCCGTGGCAGTGGTGGCACAAGCTGTCGGTCACCTTCGCCGGCGAGGTGGCCCGCCGCCACCTGGTCTGCCTCGGGGAGGGGCCGGACAGCTACCGTGCCCAGCAGTCCATCCGGACCTTCTACAACCTCACCGAGCCGACCCGGCACTACGTGAAGACGGCGCTGTCGGTGCTGAACATGGGCTTCATGCGGGGCCTGTCCGCGGCGTACATGGCGGCCACGCCGGCCATCAACGACTGGCTGGCCGACCTGATCGCCGGCGACGAGGTGTTCCGCGCCACCGGCGTCACCATCCTGCGGGAGCGGGCGGCAGTCGGCTACCGGCACCGGCAGTACGAGGCGGCGACCGACCGGTACTCCCCGTACCGGAAGATGCTGGCGGCGCTGTGGCGGGAGAGCCCGGCCTGCGCGCTGGAACCGGGCCGGCGGCTGGCCACCATGGCCTCGCTGCTGCACGTCGACCCGGACGGGCGCTCCTACGCCGCCGCGCTGATCGCCGCGTCCGGGCTCACGCCGGCGGCCTGGCTGCGCCGCTACCTGGACGCCTACCTGGTGCCGCTGCTGCACGCCCTCCACGCCCACGACCTGGCGTTCATGCCGCACGGCGAGAACGTCATCCTCGTCCTGCACCAGGGCGTGGTCGAGCGGGTGATCCTCAAGGACATCGCCGAGGAGATCGTGGTGATGAACGCCGACCCGCCGCTGCCGCCGGCGGTGGAGCGGATCCGGGCGGACATTCCCGAGGCCATGAAGCCGCTGTCCGTCCTCACCGACGTCGTCGACTGCTTCCTGCGGCACCTCAACGCGGTGCTGGTCGAGGCGGGCGCCTGCACCGAGGAGACATTCTGGCGGGTGGTGGCCGACTCCGCCGCCGGCTACCTGGCGCGGATGCCCCACCTGGCCGACCGGTACGACCTGTTCGCGCCGGAGTTCGCGCTGTCCTGCCTCAACCGGCTCCAGCTGCGTGACAACCAGCAGATGGTCGACCTGGCCGACCCGGCCGCGGCGCTGCAACTCGTCGGGACGCTGCGCAACCCGCTCGCCCCCTACCGGCCACGGAACCGGTAGCGCCACGGCCGTCGCCGGCCGAGGTCCGGCTCGGATCGACATCGCCGTGGACGTCGTACCCAGGTCCTACCGTAGGACGATGGACTGGAAGATTGAACTCATCCCGGTTCCGGTGACCGATGTCGACCGGGCCAAGGCGTTCTACCAGAAGATCGGCTTCAACGCCGACCACGACCACCGGGTGCACGAAGCGCTCCGGTTCGTTCAGCTGACCCCACCGGGGTCGGCGTGCTCCATCGTGATCGGCGACGGCATCACCGACAAGACGCCCGGCACGCAGGAGATCCAGGTCGTGGTCGCCGACGCCGAGGCGGCGCGCCGGCAGCTGCTCGACGCCGGTGTCGAGGCCAGCGGGGTCGACGTGCAGCCGTGGGGCAACTTCGTCCACTTCCGGGATCCCGACGGGAACGCGTGGGCGCTGCAGGCGATCGAGTCGCGCCCCAACGGCTGATCCGTGGAATTGTCGGTGGGTGCTGCCAGGATGCCCGCATGGATCCGGCGAAGGTCGTTCAAGAGCTGTGGGAGCGCATGCAGGCCCGTGACTGGGCGGGAGTCGGCGAGCTGCTGGCCGACGATGCGGTGATCGAGTGGCCGGTCAGCGCCGAGCGGATCGTGGGCCGCGACAACTACGTGCGGATCAACGCGGAGTATCCGGAGGGCTGGGCGATCAACGTGCTCCGGATCGTGGCCGACGGCGAACTGGTGGTGTCCGAGGTGGAGGTCCCGCACGAGACGATGGGCGTCCACCGGGTGGCGTCGTTCTGGACGGTGCGGGACGGCCGGATCGTCGACGGCCGGGAGTACTGGACGAGTCTCGGCGCCGACCCGTCACCGCAGTGGCGGGCCGCCTACGTGCAGCGGATGTGACGCGAACGCGACCTGGTTGGTCAGGGCGCGAGCAGGTCGGCGACCTGCTCGGTGAGCAGCTTCCGCAGGCCCGAGTAGCGGTCCGGGTCGCCGTCGGGCGTCATGCCCCGGCTCGGCATCTCCACGTTCATCAACAGGTAGAGGTGCATCCGGTAGAGGCCGAGCCGGTGTCGGACGCCCTCGTCGAACACCAGCGGCTCGTCGGCGGCGTCGGCGTACCCGCGTACGAACGGGTCGTCCGGTTCGTCCTCGGCGCGCCGCAGCAGCACCGGGGAGACCAGGTCCATCAGCGGGTCGGCGTGCAGCCACCGCTCGCCGTCGACCAGCCCGGACAGCCGCAACCCGCCCCGATCGTCCGGCGCGGCGAGGACGTTTCCGTCCCAGCCGTCGAAGTGGACCGGCGCCGGGCGGCGTACCTCGTCCAGCGCCCCGCCGTGCCGGTCCACCGCGGCCCGGATCCGCTCCGGCGCCACCGGCAGGTCGACGTCCCAGTCGACGGCGTCCACCAGCAACTCGTCGACCATGGCGGTGAACGCCGCCCGCCAGGTCGCACCGCCGGCCCGACCACCCGAGTAGCCGAAGCGGTGGGTCGCCGAACCGGCCCGGGCAGGTGACTCGGCCCGGGCGGCGGAGCCGGCCTCGGCGTCCGGGCCGGCACGGTGCAGGGTCGCCAGGGCGACGCCGAGGTCGTAGCGGACCCGGCTCACGTCGGCGCCTTCGAGGTCGGTGAGCGGCCGGCCGGGCAACCGGGTCATCAGCAGCCACTCGCCCAGCGCCGGGTCGGCACCGTGGTGCAGCAGTTCCGGCACCGGCACGGTCGGCGCCGACGCGGCGACCAGCCGGAAGTACGCGGCCTCGGCGGCGGCGAGCCCCTGCTCGTAGCGCAGCAGCCCGACCCCGGCCGGCGGGGCCACCTTGAGGACGGCCTCCCGGCCGTCGGCCAGACGTACCCACCACACCGTGGCGTAGCCGCCGCCGCTCAACGGTCCGCAGTCGACGGCGCCCGTTCCGAGGGACGCCCGGACGTACCGGTCGACGTCCTCGGGGCGGAGCGCCCGCTGGGTGGGGGAGAGGGTCACCGGCCGACCGCCGTCGCGGACGTGCGGGGTGCGGCGACCGGCACGGCGAACGGGAGATGTTCTCGCACCATCCCGCGCACAATACCCCCCGGGCCCGGCCACGCGGGGGGCTCGGCCGGCGAAGATCAGATGATGACGTGCCGGGCGGATCGGCGCGGATATCCCGGCACGGCGTCATCCGTTCGGCCCGCCGGCCGCCGGGGCGGGTCAGCCGGGGCGTACGCCGGTCGGGCGGGTGGCGCGGTGGCCGTTCCCCTCCGCGACGACCGTCGCGGCGGCCGAGGCCGGCAGCGGTGGGGCGGGCATCAGCGGCGCGTCCCGGCCGGTGCCGCGCCGCCCGTCGGCCTTCGCCGTCTCCTCGTGGTAGTCCTGCTCGACGTTGACCGACCACACGTCGTGCCCGGCGTCGCGGAGGATGTTCTCGGCGGTCAGCATCGCCGTCAGCATCGAGTGGTCCTGGTTGTTGTACCGGTGCATGCCGTTGCGTCCGACCGGGTGCACGTTCGGCACCTCGCGGGCCAGCCACTGGCGGATCACGTCGACGTTGCGCTGGTAGCGCTCGTCGTAGACCGGGTACGCCTTCGGCATCCGGACCACGTAGCCGGCCTCGACCACGCCGGGTCGGACCAGGCCCAGCTTCTCCAGCTCGGCGGTCGCCGCGACGATCAGGTCGGCGTCGGGCGTGCGCCACGTCTCGTCGTCCACCGACACGAAGTACTCCAGGCCGAGGCAGGTGCGCCCGTCCTTGACCAGGTGCGGCGACCAGGAACCGAAGTTCTGGATCCGGCCCACCTGCACACCCGGGTCGTGCACGTAGATCCAGTTGTCGGGGAACGAGAACTCCGCCGGCACCACCAGCGCCACCGTGAGGAAGTCGCGGTACCGCAGGTCCGCCGCGGCGGCCCGGACCTCCGGCGGCGGCGCCGGGCTCAGCGCGGCCACCAGTTCGGAGATGGGCATCGAGGACACGACGTCGTCGGCCGGCTCGGTGCGTCGCCCGCCCGTGCCGTCGACGGTGACGGCGACCGCCCGGCGGCGCCGTGGGTCGCGGTGCACGGCGGTGACCCAGGTGCCGGTCTCCACCGCGCCACCGCGCCGCCGGACCTCCTCGGCGCAGCGTTCCCACATCATCCCGGGGCCCAGCTTCGGGTACTGGAACTCCTCGATGAGGCTGGTCACGTCCTTGCGGTTGCGCCTCGGCAGCACGGCGTTGCGGACCGCCTTCGCGAGCGACAGGTTCTTGATCCGCTGTGCCGCCCAGTCCGCCTGCAACCGGTCGGCCGGCATGCCCCACACCTTCTCCGTGTACGTCTTGAAGAAGATCGAGTAGAGGCGCCAACCGAACCGGGCGGACACCCACCCCTCGAAGTGCGACTGGTCCTTCGGCGGCCGCAGGCGGGCCCGCGCGTACGAGCCCATGCACCGGGCCGCCTCCAGCAGGCCCAGGTTGCGCAGCGCGTTGCCGGCGCTGAGCGGGTAGTCGTAGAGCGCTCCCCGGTAGTAGATGCGGCTCATCCGGGGCCGCAGCAGGAAGTCCTCGTCGGGCAGGATCTCGTGCCAGAAGTCCTCGACCCGGGACACCTTCGTGAAGAAGCGGTGGCCGCCGATGTCGAAGCGCCACCCGTCGCGCTCCACGGTCCGGCTGATCCCACCGACCACCTCGTCGGCCTCGAACACCCGTACCGGAGCGCCGTGCCGGAGCAGTTCGTACGCCGCCGTCAGACCCGCCGGACCCGCACCGATCACCACCGTGCCGTGCTCGTCGCCCATGCCCCCGCCGCCTCCGTGACCCGCCGACCAGACGGCGGGCCGCTTACCCGACGCGGCGGTGATGTCACCTGTCCGCCCCAGGTGTGTCGGGCGACGGAACGGGTACGCCCCACCGTTCGCGCCGGGACACTCGGGGGACGGATGGTCGGGACGGGCCGGGTGGGCCGGCTGCTGGCGCGGGTGCCGGCACCCTGGCCGTACGTGCTCGCGGTCTTCGTGGGCACCAAGGTCGCCCTGAGCCTGGTCGGGGTCGTCGCGCTCGCCGCCTTCGACGAGGTGCCGTGGGCGCCGCCACCGGACGAGGCGCTGATGCGTCAGCAGCAGCGGGACGTCTCACCGCACCGGTGGCTCTCGCTCTGGTTCGCCTGGGACTCGTTCCTCTACGACCACCTGGCCCGGCTGCCGCTCGACGAGCCGTGGCGGGACTTCGGCTTCCCCCTGCTGTACCCGTTCCTGGCCCGCCCGCTCGCCCCGCTGCTCGGCGGCGACACCGCGCTGGCCCTGCTGGTCATCGCCAACGCGGCCCTCCTCGGCGTGCTGTACTACGCCCACCAGCTCGGCGGGCACCTGCTCCCCGGCGGTCCCGCCGGCAACGACGAGACCGCCGACGGCAACGACGGGACCGCCGACGGCGGCGATGACCCCGCCGGCCGGCGGTTCGTCCGGTACCTGGTGCTGCTGCCCACCGCCTTCCTGTTCCACGCGGCGTTGACCGAGTCGCTCTTCCTCTGCCTGGCGCTGGCCACCTTCCACTACGCGGAGCGACGGCGCTGGCTGCTGGTCGGTGCGGTCGGCTTCTTCCTCGCCCTGAGCCGCTCGGTGGGGTTCGTCGTGGTCCTCCCGCTGGCGCTGGTGTTGCTGCGGCAGGGCGGTTACCGGTTCGGTCCGCGCGCCCTCTGGGGGTACCTGCGTACCGGCTGGCCGCTCGTGCTGGTCCCCGCCGGCTGGCTCACGTTCATGGCCTTCTGCCGTTGGCAGAGCGGGGACTGGTTCGCCTACAAGCGCACCCAGGAGGAGGGCTGGGGCATCCGCGTGCAGAACCCGCTCGGGGTGCTCTGGCACGGCCTGACCGGGTCGCCGCCGCGGGACGCCCTGCGGGTCTGGATCGCCGTCGTGGTGCTGGCCGTCCTCGTCGCGGGCGCCCGCCGGCTGGGCCCGCCCTACCTGGTGTACGGCGTGATGATGGTGCTGGTGCCGCTGTCGATGGGCCCGCCGGTCTACAAGAGCCTGCTGCGCTACCTGCTCGCCGTCTTCCCGGTGGCGCTGGTGCTGGCCCACTGGGCCCGGCGACCCGGCGTCGACGCCTGGTCGACCGCCCTGCTCGCCCTGCTCCAGGGCGCCCTGTTCGTCACGTGGCTGGCCTACTGGACCCACTTCATCATCTGACCGGCACCGGACCCGTGCTGTCCCGGCGGACCAACTCGGCCGCGAGCCGTTCGACCCGGGGGGCCGCCGCGCCCGCGTCCAGCGCCAGGGACATCGCCCGCGCGCCCATCTGGACCAGGGGCAACCGGACCGTCGTCAGGGCCGGGGTGACGTCGCGGGCGATCGGCATGTCGTCGAAACCGGTCACCGTCACCTGCCGCGGCACCGCCACCGACCGGGCGCGCAGCGCGGCCAGCGCACCGATCGCCATGGTGTCGTTGAGCGCCGCGATCGCGGTCACCTCCGGTTCCGCGTCGAGCAGCGCGGCGGTGGCCTCGGCGCCGCCGTCGCGGTCGAAGGGCGCGTACCGGATGCGACTCTCGGGCAGGTCGCGGCCGTGCTCGGCGAGCGCGGCCCGCAGCCCGGCGAGCCGGTCCGTCGTCGTGGTGAGCACGGCCGGGCCGGCCAGCACGCCGATCACCCGGTGGCCCAGCCGGCACAGCTCGGTGCCGATCAGCCAGCCGCCGGTGCGGTTGTCCGGCATGACGGCGTCGCCGGAGTGCTCGTGCCGGCCGATGACGGCCACCCGGCCGCCGGTCGCCTCGTACGCCGCCAGCTTCTCGTTCACCAGCCGGGTGAACGCCGGGTCGTGGTAGCCGGAGCCGGCCAGGATGATGGCGGCCACCTGCTGACCGCGCAACAGCTCGACGTACTCCAGCTCGCGGTCCGGGTCCCGGTAGCTGTTGCAGATCATCAGCAGCCGGCCCCGGTCGCTGGCGACCCGTTGCAGGCCACGGGTGACCTCGGCGAAGTACGGGTCGGAGACGTCGTGGACGATCACGCCGACGGCGCCGCGGTGCGAGCGGGCCAGGAACTGGGCGTGCGCGTTCGGCACGTACTGCAGCTCGGCGACCGCGCGCAGCACCCGCGCCCGCAGCTCGTCGGTGACCGGTTTGCTGCTGCCGTTGATGACGCGGGACGCGGTCGCGGGGGAGACACCGGCCCGCCGAGCCACGTCCGACAGGGTCGCCACCGGCCCACCTCCCGCTCGCCGCCGACGGACAGAGTCACCGTACCCGATCTAGGAAAGCCCTTGCCCGGCGCGAGCGGGCTCACCGCCGTCAGTCGCGCCGGCGGTCGGCGGCGGTGCGGGCCGCCCAGGCGTGCAGGGCGTCGGTGCGACCGGCCGCGTCCAGGTTGAGCGCCGCCTCGATCAGCGCCAGGTGGGTGAAGGCCTGCGGGTAGTTGCCCAGCGCGGTGCCGTCGGCGGCGCGCTCCTCCGGGCAGAGCCCCAGTCCGCCGACGCCCGCCAGGAGCCGGTCGAAGACCGCTCGGGCCTCGGCCTGCCGGCCTGCCAGCACCAGCGCGGAGACCAGCTCGAAGCTGCACAGCAGGAAGCCGCCCTCCGCGCCGGGCAGACCGTCATCGAAGCGGTATCGGCGCAGCAGACCCGGTGCGATCTCCAGATGCTCCCGGATCCGGTCGATCGTGGCCACCATCCTCGGGTCGTCGCCGGGCAGGAACCCGACCAGCGGGATCCGCAGCAGCGCCGCGTCCAGCTCCGTCGAGCCGTACGCCGCGACGAAGCTGTCCAGCCGCGGATCGTAGCCGCGGTCGAGGACCTCGGCCCGTACCGCGTCGCGGGCCACGCGCCACCCGGCGACCGGCGCGTCCCGGTCGCCGACCGCCTCGGCCAGCCGGACGCCCCGGTCCAGGCACACCCACGTCATCACCTTTGCCATGACGTGGTGCCGGCGCGGCCCGCGGACCTCCCACGGGCCGTGGTCCGGCTCCCGCCACCGGCCGGCCATCGCATCGACGTGGCGCCGCAGCAACCGCCACTGGTCGCCGGTCAGCGCGCCGGTCAGCTCGTGGTACGCCAGCGCGGCGTCGAGCACGTGCCCGTACGTGTCGAACTGCACCTGCTCGGCGGCCGCGTTGCCGACCCGGACCGGCCGGGACCCGGCGTAGCCGTCGAGGTGGGTCAGCTCGCGTTCGGCGGTCGTGCCGCCGCGCAATCCGACCAGGGGAGCGAGACCGTCGGCGGCCTCCGCGCAGATCCCGAGCAGGAACTCCAGATAGCGCCGGCCCTCCTCGGCGTGCCCGAGGCGGAACAGGGCGAGCAGCAGCAGGGCGGCGTCGCGGTGCCAGACGTAGCGGTAGTCCCAGTTGCGTACCCCGCCGATCTCCTCCGGCAGCGACGTGGTGGGCGCGGCGAGCAGCGCGCCGGTCTCGTCGAACGACAGCCCGCGCAGCACCAGCGCGCTGTGCCGGACCGGGTCGGCGGCGAACCCCGCGTAGTCGCTGCGTGCCGACCACTCCCGCCAGGTGTGGCAGGCCGTCGCGACCAGGTCGTCGGCGTGCGGTGGCGACGGTGCCGGGTCGCCGTAGCCGAGCAGCACCGTGACGGTCGTCCCCGCGGTCGCTGTCACCGTGCCGCCCAGCCGCTCCCCGTCGTCGTGCAGCGGCAGGTCGGCCTCGATCCACAGGGTCGGGTCCGCGCACCGCCAGGTTCGGCCCGCGCCGCTCCACCGGGCGGCCCGGACGCCGTACTCCGGCCGCGCGGCCACCTCGGCGGTCAACCGGGCGGTGCCGCGGGTGACGGTCAACCGGCGGACCAGTACGGCGCCGGGCCGGATCGGCCGGTCGGCGTCGCCGGGCGCCACGGCGAGCAGGTCGTGCCCGACCACCTCCGCGTCACCGGTGGTCCAGCGGCTCTCCACCACCAGCGTGTCGGGCAGGTAGCGGCGGGTGGGCGGGGGCGCGTCCGCGACGACGAACGAGAAGGCGCCACCGATCCGCCGGTCCAGCAGGCGGGCGAACACCGCCGCGCCCTCGAAGTGGGGTACGCAGAACCACTCCACCGCCCCGTCCGGCCCGACCAGGGCGCCGGTGTGCGTGTCCGACAGGAACGCGTACGCGTCGATCGGCGGGTGGCTCATGCCGGCACCCCGCTCATGCCAGCTCCGATGCCGGGCACGGTGCTCCCTCCGCCGACGGCGCGCCGGTTACCCGCGCCGTCGGTGGCGAAACGCCGTGCCGCCGGGCGCCGGGCGCGACGTGGCCGCCGCGCTGGTCGAGCAGGCGAGCCGCCCGCGCCGGTAGGCCCTGCCAGGACCGGTGGGCCCTTCTCGGTCAGGGATTCCCGGCCCTCGACGGGCATCCGCACCAGTTTCTCGGCGACCTCCCGCAGCGCGCGGCGAACCGGCACCGGTCACTCGGTGCGGATGCCGTCGGGCCGGGTCAGCCGCCACAGCACCGGCAGGCTCGTCACGGTGACCAGCAGCACCACCGCCGCGCCGAGCGCGGTGGAGACACCCACCACCGGCCAGGCGACGCGGACCGGTTCGTGCACCATGCGCAGCAGCACCGCGCCCAGCGCCATTCCGAAGACCACGGCCAGCGCCAGGCCGATCCCCACCGGCACCGCCGTCTGCCACAGCACCGACCAGCTCAGCGTGCCGCGCCGGGTGCCGACGGCGACCAGCATCGCCAGCAGACGGCGCCGCTCCCGAAGCTGCTCCGTGACGCCGACCAGCATGCTCGCGGCGATCAGCAGCAGCGTGACCACCGCCCCGATGTAGAGGCCGCGCTGCACGTTGACGAACCGGCGCGCCTGCCGGGTCTCGGCGAGCGGGTTCACCGCCCCGAAGAGATCCGCGTCGGCGGCCGCGTTGCGGACGTGCTCCAGCACATCCGGCCGGTCCCGGTCCAGGCGCAGGTACGCGTCCACCCGCGACGTGCCGATCCCGTCCGGCGCCGCGGCCGGCGTGACCAGCAGCCCGTCGGTGGGCCAGCCGGCCGGGTCGAGCCGCCCCGGGACGGTACGGGTGGCCGACGGCACCCGCCACGGCACGCCCGGCTCGCCGAGGCGCACCTCGTCGCCCGGGCCGACGCCGGCGGGGTCCCCGGACTCCGGCCGGACCAGGAAGGTGTCGCCGTCGGCGCACCGCCCCAGGTCGGCGAACTCGGCCAGGGCGGCGCAGTCGCCGATCTTCACCGTGACGAAGCCGTCCCCGTCGCCGCGCACCGCCGCGGTGCCGAGGGCGGCGACCGCCCCGGTGACGCCCGGCACGGCGGCGAGGCGCTCGACGGCGGCGTGCGCCCGGTCGGCGTCCGGCGTGCGGAGGTGGACGACGGCCTGCGCCCGCGAGGTGTCGTGCCCGGTGCCCTCGGTGAACTGGTCGGCGACGCCGCTGAACAGCATCTGCAGGCCGATCGTGCCGGCCACCGCGACGGCGATCCCGTTCACCAGCCGGGCGGAGGCGGCGCTGTCCACCTGGAGGCGGCGCACCGCGAGCTGCCACGGCACCGGGCCGCCGCGCAGCCGCCGTACCACCAGGTCGGTGACCCAGGGCAGCAGCGTGACCGTGCCGATCAGCAGCAGCACCGCGCCGGCCGCGGTCTGGTTCTCGGTGCCGAGCGGGTCGACGCCGGCGGCGGTGGCCGCCAGCAGCCCCAACCCGGCGACCGGCAGCAGCAGCCGCCAGGCCACCCGGCGGCGCACCGGGGTGGCCCGGCGGGTGACGCCGAGGGGCTCGACCACCACCGTCCGCAGCGCCACGACCGCGACCAGCACCGCGAGCGCGGGCACGGCCACGACGACGGCGGCCACCAGCGGCGCCGGCGGGCGCAGGTCGCTCGCGTACACGCTGAGGTCCATGACCGTCACCAGCGACGCCAGCTGGCGGCCCAGCGCGAAGAGCGCGCCGCCGACGGCCACGCCGAGCAGCGCGGCGGCGGCCGCCTCGCCGGCGGCGATCCACCGGATCATCCGCGCGTCCGCGCCGACCAGCCGCAGCGCCGCGAGGCGGCGGTCGCGGCGTTCACCGCCGAACCGCACGGCGGCGCCGAGGAACACCGCGATCGGCAGCAGCAGGACGACGAAGATCACCACCACGAGCAGGATCAGCACCGGGCCGAAGCCCTCGCCGGGCAGCCCGCCGCCGAACGCGTCCAGCCGCATCGCCCCGCCCTCGGCGGTGACGGTGTCGCTGCCCAGGTAGAACGCCAGCTCCCGGGGCCCGGCCAGGCCGTCGGCGCCGATCGTCCCGACCACCCGGGCACCGCCCAGCCGGGGTGCGAACAGCGGCCCGTCGGCCGATTCGAGCAGGTCGCGCAGGGCGGGGGAGACCACCACCTCGCCCGGCCCGGGCAGCGCGGCGACGCCGGGCGGCACCGGCGCCGCCGGCCCCTCGGCGCGCAGCACCCGGCCGCGCACCGGCTGGTCCCGGAACTCGGCCTCCAGGTGGCGGACCAGCAGCGTGTCCGTGGCGGCCGGGATCTGCTCGCCGAGCCGCAGGTCGTCCCGGGCGTCGCCGCGGGCCTGCCGGGCGTCCAGCGCCGCCGGTACGGACGCGGCGAGCAGCAGCATGGCGACGCCGATGCCGACGCCGAGCGCGGTCAGCACCGTCCGCAACCAGCCGTCCCGGCCACCGGTGGCCGCCAGCCGTGCGCCCATCGCGAGGTCCGCGGCCCGGCCGCGCAGGCCGCTCACGGCGCTGTCGGCATCTCGCGGCCGCGGGGCCGGCAAGCCCGGCCCACTCCGCGCGCTCATGAGGTCGGCTGGAGGTCGCGGGTGCGGCCGTCGCGCACCACCACCTCCCGATCGGAGTACGCGGCGACCCGCGCCTCGTGCGTCACCAGCACCACGGCCGCACCGGACTCCCGGGCGGCGGCCGTGAGCAGCCGCATCACCCGCTCCCCGTTGAACGAGTCCAGCGCGCCGGTGGGCTCGTCGGCGAAGATCACCCGCGGCCGGGTGACCAGCGCCCGGGCCACCGCGACGCGCTGCCCCTGGCCACCGGAGACCTCGCCGGGCCGTTTGCCGGCGACGTCGGCGACCTCCAGCCGCTCCAGCCACTCGGCGGCGCGCCGCTCGGCCTCGCGCCGGCCGACCCGGTCCAGCCGCAGCGGCAGGGCGACGTTCTCCAGGCAGGTCAGTTCGGGCACGAGCTGCCCGAACTGGAACACGAACCCGAACGCGGCGCGGCGCAGCGCGCTGCGCTCGGCGTCGGAGAGGGCAGCCAGGTCGGTGCCGTCGTACCGCACCCGCCCGGAGTCCGGCCGGACGATGCCGGCGAGGCAGTGCAGCAGGGTCGACTTGCCGGAGCCCGACGAGCCCAGCACCGCGACCACCTCGCCACGGTCCACGGCGAGGCTCGCGCCGGCCAGTGCCCGGGTCGGGCCGAACGAGCGGTGCAGGTCCTCGGCGACCAGCAGCGGCCCGGTCATGCCAGCACCTCCTTGGCGAGCTCGTCGAGGCGGGCGGCGGTCAGCTCCAGCCAGCGCAGGTCGGCCTCGAGGTGGAACAGGGCGTGGTCGCAGATGAGCTGCTCGGCCAGGTCGCCGTCGCGCTTGCGCCGGGTCAGCTCGCGCATCATCCGCAGGTGCTCGGCGCGCTGCACGTCGAGCAGGTCGGCGGCGCCACGGCCGGTGAGCAGGGCGAGCACCACCTTGGTGTAGAGGACGCTCTGCAGGTACGGCTCCGGCTTCTCCGGCCGGGCCAGCCAGCCGGCGACGTCGGTCACGCCCGCCTCGGTGATCGCGTACCGCTTGCGCTCGGGGCCCTCGCCGGGCTCGACGGCGTCCACCTCGACCAGGCCGGTGCGCAGCAGCCGGGAGAGGGTCGCGTAGACCTGCCCGTACGCGAGCGGCCGGGCGTGGCCGAACCGTTCGTCGTAGCGGCGTTTGATGTCGTACCCGTGGCAGGGGGCGGCCTCGAGGAGACCGAGGAAGGTCTGTCCGATCGACATGCCGGGCACTATACACATGGCGTATACGCGGGGTGTATAGGTGTCCGGGCTGCGGCGATCGTCCATGATCGGCAAGGATGGAGGGCCAGCACACACCGGGGAGGTCCGTCGAGTGTTCGCGTTGCCATTGACCGAGGACGTCGTCCTGCGTCCGCTGGAGCCCTGGCGGGCCGAGGAGTTCCTCGCCCACCTGGACCGGGCCCGCGAGCACCTCCGGCCCTGGGTGGGGCCGTCGTTCGTGGCCACCGACCTCGCGTCGGCCCGCGCGGTGCTGCAGCGGCACGCCGACCGAGGGGCCCAGGACAGCGGCGGCATCTGGGGCATCTGGGACCGGGGGACACTGGTCGGCGGGGTGCTGCTCGTGTCGTTCGAGGCCGCCGTCGGGCTGTGTGAGGTCGGGTGCTGGCTGGAGCCGGGCGTCGAGGGACGCGGGCTGGTCAGCCGGGCGGTGCGCTGGCTGGTCGACTGGTCCGTCCACGAGCGCGGCATCCAGCGGGTGGAGTGGGTCTGCAACGCGCGCAACGAGCGCAGCATCGCCGTCGCCCGGCGGCTCGGGTTCACCCTCGACGGCACGTTGCGCTCGAGGTACCCGGCGATGGTCGGCGAGGGGCGGATCGACATGCAGGTCTGGTCGGTGCTCGCCGACGAGTGGCGAGCGCGCGGCGCGGCCTAGCACCGGGGTTACCGGCCGCGTCCCGGGCGCGGTCCCGCCGGCTGGCGGGACCGCGCCCGCGCCTCAGGGCAGCGCCTTCAGGAACGGCCCGTGGCTCAGCCGGAACTCCCAGCCGTAGTAGCGGTCCCAGTTGATCGACCAGGTCATCAGGCCCCGGAAGTTCGGGTTGGTGCCGCTGCGCGGGGCGTACGAACCGCAGCTGACGCCCTTCACCAGGCAGTTCACCGCGGCCTGCACTCCGGCCGGCGCCACGTACCCGTTGCCGGCGCTGACCGACGACGGCGCTCCGAAGGCGACCTGGTCCTCGCGCAGGGCCGGGAAGACGCGGTCCGGGTTGCCGGCGACCGGGAAGCCGGCGAGCAGCATGTCGGTCATCGCGATGTGGAAGTCGGCTCCGCCCATGGTGTGGTACTGGTTGTCCAGCCCGACGATCGGGCCCGAGTTGTAGTCCTGCACGTGCAGCACGGTCAGGTCGTTACGCAGCGCGTGGATCACCGGCAGGTACGAGCCGGCGCGCGGATCCTGCCCGCCCCACGGCCCGGGCCCGTAGAACTGGTACCCGAGCTGCACGAAGAACGTCTCGGGCGCCATGGTGAGCACGAAGTTGCTTCCGTACCGCTGCTTGAGCGCGCGGATCGCGGCGATCAGGTTGACGATCACCGGCGTGGTGGGGTTGCGGAAGTCGGTGTCCCCGGGGTTCAGGTAGAGCGAATGGCCCTCGAAGTCGATGTCGAGACCGTTCAGGCCGTAGCGGTCGATGATCGCCGAGACCGACCGGACGAAGGTGTCGCGTGCGGCGGCCGTGGTGAGCTGGACCTGGCCGTTCTGCCCGCCGATCGACAGCAGCACCTTCTTGCCCTGTTGCTGCTTGGCGCGGATGGCCGCGACGAACTCGGCCTCCGTCTCGACGCCGGGGCACTCGCTCGCGGGGCAGAGCTGGAAGCGGATGTCGCCGGAGGTCACGCTGGTGGGCTCGCCGAAGGCCAGGTTGATGATGTCCCAGTCGGCCGGTACGTCGGCCATCCGCAGGTAGCCGGAGCCGTTGGCGAAGCTCGCGTGCAGATAGCCGATGAGGGCGTGCCGGGGCAGGCCGCCCGGCGGTGGTGTGGTGGGCGGGGGAGTCGTCGGCGGCGGTGTGGTCGGCGGGGGCGTGGTGGGTGGCGCGGTCGTCGGCGGCGGTGTGGTTGTCGGCGGCGTGGTCGGCGTGCCGCCGCCGCACGGCGCGCCGTTCAGGGTGCAGCTCGTGGGTGACCCGGAGCCGCTGGCCAGGAAGCCGAAGGAGACCGAGGCGCCGGGCGCGACGGTGCCGTTCCAGGACCGGTTGGTGAAGGTGTGCCGCCCACCGGAGCTGGTGACGGTGGCGTCCCAGTAGGTGCCGAGCGTGGTGCCGGCGGGCAGGGTGAAGGCGACCTGCCAGCCGGACATCGTGCTCGGGCCGCCGTTGGTGATCGTGTACTTCCCCTCCCATCCGGTGCCCCAGTCGGCGGTCTTGGCGAACGTGGCGGTCGGGCCGGCCGCCCGGGCCGGCGCGGCCAGGACCAGCGTGGTCCCGGCGACGGTGACCAGGGCCGCGACCGCGGCCAGCAACAGGTTTCGGGCAGGGCGACGCATCCGGACCTCCGGTACGTGGAGCCGTCGGATCGACGGATGCACAATTATTAGGATTGTTAACTGTAATTGTCCAGGCTCGGTTTCTGTCGTACCCCGGGCGCAGGATGCATCCATGGCTGTCCACGCCCACACCCCTGACGCCGGCCCGCCGCGCTCGGTGCCGCTGCGCGAGGCACGCACCCGGCTCACCCAGCTCGTCGCGCTGGCCGAGCTGACCGACACCGTGACCGTCCTGACCCGCGACGGCGACCCCCGGCCGGTCGCCGCGATCGTCCCGGCGGGCGCGGCCCGCACCGCCGCCCAGGCCCGCGCCGACGCCGAGCGCCTGGCCGCCGTCACCGCCGGCTGGGCCCGCCGGCTCGACGAGACGCACCGCCGCAGCTCCCAACGGCACGCCGCGGAACTGCGCGTGCTCACCGTCGCGCTCGCCGAGGCGTGGGCCGAGCTCGACCGCCGCGTCCCGCCGGGCAGCGACCCGGCGCTCGCCCGGCTGCGCGCCGCCCACGCCGACCTGCTGACCGGCTGAGTGCCGGGTGCTCTCACCCCGCCGGTTGGGCGTGCGTCTCGGCGGCGGTGACCGCCGCCTTGCGGCCGGCTGAGCGCCGGGCGCGCTCGCACCCCGCCGGGTGGGTGCGCGTCCCCGGCGGCGGGTGACCGCCGCCAGCGCCGACCTGCTGGCCGGCTGGGTGCCGGGGCGCTCTCACACCGCCGGGTAGGCGTGCGTCTCGGCGGCCTTGACCGCCGCCCACACCGGCTGGCCGGGCGCCAGGCGCAGCGCCGCCGCGGCGGCGGGCGTCACGTCGGCGGCCACCGCGATCGGCCCGTCCAACTGCACGCGCAGGTTGTCGCCGTGCCGTTGCACCCCGGCCACCGTGGCCGGCCAGGTGTTGCGCGGGCTGCCATCGGGCCGGGCCGGGTGCAGCGCGACCGCCGACGGCCGGAACGCGACGAAGGCGTCCCCGTCGAGGCGGTCGGTGACGGTGAGGACGAGCCCGTCGGCGACCCGGACGACGTGCCCCTCGGCCCGGCCCCGGTGCAGGTTCAGGCCGACCAGGCGGGCGACGTAGTCCGTGCGGGGGCGGGCGGTGATGGTGGCGGCGTCCCCCTCCTGCACGACCCGGCCGCCCTCCACGATGACCAGCCGGTCGGCGAGCACCAGCGCGTCGAGGGGGTCGTGCGTGACCAGCACGGTGACCCCGGGGTGGGCGGCGAGGTGCCGGTGCAGTTCGGCGCGGGTGTCCAGCCGGGTGCGTGCGTCCAGGGCGGCGAGCGGCTCGTCGAGCAGCAGCAGCGCCGGCTCCACCGCGAGCGCCCGGGCCAGCGCCACCCGCTGCGCCTGCCCGCCGGAGAGCTGCCGGGGCCGCCGGTGGGCGTGCTCGGCCAGCCCGACCCGGGCCAGCCAGTCGCGGGCCGTCCGCCGCGCCGCACGCCGGTCGACGCCGTGCCGGCGCGGCCCGAAGGCCACGTTGTCGAGCGCGGTCAGGTGCGGGAAGAGCAGGTAGTCCTGGAAGACCACGCCGATCGACCGGCGCTCGGCGGGCGTGAACGCGCGTCGGTCGGGCCGGTCCAGGTCGGCGCCGCCGACGGCGACATGGCCGGCGGTCAGCGGCTGCAGGCCGGCCAGCGCCCGCAGGGCCGTCGTCTTGCCGGCGCCGTTCGGGCCGAGCAGCGCCACCACCTCGCCGGCGGCCACCCGCAACGGCACGTCCAGCCGGAAGGCGCCCCGGTCCACCATGAGGTGCGCGTCGAGCAGGCACCCGGTCACGGCGCCGTCACCCACCGGTCGCGCAGCGCGGCCAGGATGGCGACCGAGACGACGAGCAGGATCAGGCTGAGCACGACGGCCGCCTGCAGGTCCGTCTCGAGCGCCAGGTAGACCGCGAGCGGCATGGTCTGCGTCCGGCCCGGGAAGTTGCCGGCGAAGGTGATCGTCGCGCCGAACTCGCCCAGGGCGCGGGCCCAGCACAGCACCGCGCCGGCGGCCAGGCCGGGCGCCACCAGGGGCACGGTGACGTGGGTGAACGTTGTCCACCGGCCGGCGCCGAGGGTCGCGGCGGCCTCCTCGTACCGGCGGTCGGCTCCGCGCAGCGCCCCCTCCACCGCGATCACCAGGAACGGCATCGCGACGAACGCCTCGGCGAGCACCACCCCGGCGGTGGTGAAGGGCAGGGTGATCCCGAAGGTCTGGTCGAGCCACCCGCCGAGCAGACCGCGCCGCCCGAACACCAGCAGCAGCGCGACCCCGCCGACCACCGGCGGGAGCACCAGCGGAACGGTGACCAGGGCGCGGACCAGCCGGCGGCCGGGGAACTCCACCCGGGCCAGCAGCCACGCCAGCGGCACGCCGAGCAGCAGGCAGAGCAGCGTCGCCAGGGTGGCGGTCAGCAGGGACAGCCGCAGCGCGGTGAGCACCGCGGGGTCGGCGAGCCGCTGCGGCAGGGTGCTCCACGGCGTACGGGCCAGCAGGCCGACCAGCGGCAGCAGCAGGAGGGCCAGGCCGAGCACCGCCGGCAGCAGCAGGGCCAACGGGATCCGGCCACCGCCCCGCCGGCGGGCCCCGGCCGGCCGGCGCGGCACCCGGTCCACCGCCGTCACGGCGCCTGGAAGCCGGCCTCGGCGAGTATCGCCTGCCCCGCTGCCGACCGGACGTGGGCGACGAACGCGCGGGCGCCGGCCCGGTTCGGCGCACTGGCCAGCACGGCGATCGGGTAGTCGTTGACGGCCCGCGCGGACTCGGGGAACTCCACCGCCGTCACGTCGGCGCCGGCGGCCCGCGCGTCGGTGCGGTAGACGACGGCGGCGTCCACCTCGCCCAGCCGCACCTTCGACAGCGCCCCCTTCACGTCCCGTTCGAGGGTGACCGGGGTGACGGCGAGGCGGGCGGCGTCGAGGGCGGTGCGGGCGGCGGCCCCGCAGGGCACCTGCTCGGCGCAGAACGCCACCTTCAGGCCCGGGCGGGCCAGGTCGGCGAGGCCGCGTACGCCCTCGGGGTTGCCCGGTGCGACCGCGATGACGAGCTGGTTGCGGGCGAACACCGCCGGCTCACCGTCGGTGTCTCCCGCCTCCTGGACGGTGGCCATGTTGCGTGGCGAGGCGGCGGCGAAGACGTCCGCCGGCGCGCCCTCGGTGATCTGGGTGGCGAGGGTGGAGCTGCCGGCGAAGGTGAACACCACGGTGGCGCCGGGATTGGCCGCCTCGAAGTCCTGCCCGATCCGGGTGAACGACTCGGTCAGGGACGCCGCGGCGAGGACGGTGACCGTGCCCGTCACGCCGTCGCCCGCGGACCCGCCCGCGGTGGATCCGGGGCCGCCGCAGCCGGCCAGGACCGCCACGGCGGTGCCGGCCGCGACGACGGTACGCATCCTCATGGCATCGGCCTTCCCCGGGTGCCGGCCGGTGTGGCCCGCTCGACCACCACGGTCGTCGACTTGATCACGGCGACGGCCAGCGACCCGACCCGAAGGTCCAGCTCTTCGACGGCCTCACGGCTCATCAGCGAGACGATCCGGAACGGGCCGGCCTGGATGTCGACCTGGGCCATCACCGTGTCCTTGACGACGTTCACGACGATGCCGCGCAGCCGGTTGCGGGCCGACGAGGTGTCGGCGCGCGCGTCCGGCTCGGCCGCCTGGGCGCGGACGAACGCCGCGAGGTCGACCCCGTCGACGGTCCGGTGCCCGTGCTCGTCCCGCGCCGCCCGCAGGCGCCCGGCGTCGATCCACCGGCGCACGGTGTCGGCGCTCACGCCGAGCAGCTCGGCCGCCTCCCCGATCCGAAACCTGCCCACCGCGTCACCCTAACCCCGCAAACCCCAACCCAAAACCCCTCCCCTCCTAGCCGCCGCAACCCCTAACCGCCCAAAACACCCGCATCCGCGACTCCACCCTCCGCTGGCGATCATGGAGTTGTGGTGCCGGACAAGAGCGGCGGAACGGGCCGGAACGCCCACCACAACTCCATGATCGACGGGGCCGGTGGGGTGGGTCGCATAATGGGGGTTGCGGTCTTGGCGGGCGAGCGGGCGGGAGATGGCGGGAGTACGGTGGCGCAGGCGTTTCCGAACGTGACCCGGAACACCCGGCAGCGGGCCGAGGTGCTCGCTCTGCTCCGGGAGGTCGAGGGCTTCCACACGGCGCAGCAGCTGCACCGGATGCTCTGCGACCGCGACGCCCGGGTCGGTCTGACCACGGTCTACCGCACCCTCCAGCTCCTGGTCGACGCCGGCGAGATCGACTCCACCCGGCTGCCCGGCGGCGAGCAGCTGTTCCGCCGGTGCAGCCAGAGCCGGCACCACCACCACCTGGTCTGCCGCTCCTGCGGCCGCACCGTCGAGGTGGCCGGCCCGGCGGTCGAGCGCTGGGCGGACCAGGTCGCCGCCGAGCACGGCTTCACCGACGTTGGTCACACCCTGGAGATCTTCGGCACCTGCGCCGGCTGCGCGAAGGCGTGACACACGGCGTCCGACCCCGCGACGCCGTCCGGCGGCTCAGCCCCGCCGCGAGCGGCCCTTGAGGCGGCGGCCCAGCTCGCGGGCGATCTCCCGCTGCGCGTCGCGTTCGGCCAGCGCCTGCCGCTTGTCGTACGACCGCCGACCCCGGGCCAGCGCCAGCTCGACCTTGGCCCAGCCGTTGGCGAAGTACATCGACAGCGGCACCAGCGTCATCCCGCCGTCGCGCAGCTTGTCCCGGATCCGGTCGATCTCCACCCGGTGCAGCAACAGCTTGCGGGTCCGCCGGGGCGCGTGGTTGGTCCAGGTGCCGTAGCCGTACTCGGCGATGTGCAGCCCGTAGAGCAGCAGCTCGCCGTCGCGCTCCTGCGCGAACGCGTCCACCAGGGACGCCCGCCCCTCGCGCAGGGACTTCACCTCGGTGCCGGCGAGGACGATCCCGGCCTCGTACGTCTTGAGCACGGTGTAGTCGTGCCGGGCCTTCTTGTTGCTGGCGATCAGCGTGCGTTCGGGTTTCCGGCTGCTCACCCGGTGCAGGATAGGCTGCCGGGTCAGGGTGGGCGGCGCAGCCGCTCCGCCAGCTCCCGGACGGCGTCGGCGAAGCGCCGGTCGGACTCGGCCGGCCAGTGACCGAGCAGCGGCGGCGGGACGCTGTCGTCGGGCGGGACGACCACGTCCGACGGGTCGCGCAGCCGCCGGTCCACCCCGCCGGCCGGCCCGGCCATCGTGGCCGGTTCGCCCGGCCGGTGCGCGGAGAACATCCAGCCGCCGATCGGGTCGGTGTCCCGCCACAGGTTGAGCCACCGCCACCCGACCCGCTCGCCGACCTCGTTCAGCACCCCGGAGTTGACGTACGCGGGGAACCACCGCGAGTAGAGGCGGCGCAGCGGCGACCCGTAGGTCAGCAGCGCCAACCGCTCGCACGCAGCCGGCTTGAGCTGTAGCACGGTCGCGGCCAGCAGCACCGAGCCGTGACTGTGACCGGCGAGCAGCACCGAGTGCCCCTGGCCGGTCAGGTACGCGATCCGGCGCGCCAGCTCCGGCACCGCGCGCTCGGCATAGCAGGGCGGTGCGAACGGGTGCGCCACCCGGGGCCAGAACGTGCCCAGGTCCCACAGCACCCCGATGTACCGGCGGAACTCGGCCGTCCGGTACGCGAACAGTCCGGCGATCACCAGCGCCAGCACCAGGCCGCCGATCACGTAACTGCCCATCGCGATCCCGAAGGTCACCAACCCGTCGGGGATCCCGATCCACCGTTCGATCACGTCGCCGGGGTTCAGGTCCAGCAGACCCACGGCGCTGGTCGCCATGCCGAGGCCGGCGAGCCAGGCGTACGAGATGGCCAGCGGGCCCAGCCGCTCCGTGAAGCGGGCCCGCGCGATCGCCCGCTCGACCTGCCGCAGGCGGGGCGCCGCCTCCGGCGGTGCGGCCGGGAAGTCCCGTGCCGTGATCGCCGCCGCCGCCCGGCACCGCCCGCGCCGGCTGGCGACGCGCATCACCGCGGCGAGCAGGGACGCGCCCACCACCGCCAGGAAGAACCCGAAGATCGCCCACTTGTACGCCAGCGGCGGGCCGGCACCCACGGACTCGCCCACCGGGTCGTTGCGGTCCAGCAGGTCGGCCGTCCGGTAGACCAGTTCGGCGGAGAACGCCACGGCCAGCCCGGTCGCCACCGCGCCGAGCACCGGCGCACCGAGCGCCCGCAGCGGCCGGCCGCCACCGGACGCGGCGCGCGCCCACAGCACCGCCGCCCAGAGGACGACGAGCAGGAGGGTCTGGGCGGCGAACATGCCGGCCACCGCCAAGGCGTACCCGGGCAGGCCGTCACTGGACCGCCAGGGCGTGGGATCGACGGCGACCGAGACCAGGACCGCGGCGGTGAGGGCGCAGGTGAGCGTCCGCAGGTTCCGGGTCAGCCGGTCGATGCGACCCCGCCCGGGCGGGTCGATGAGGGGGTGCCAGCAGACCAGGAGGGCGCAGGCGACCAGGACCGCGGCGGTCAGCACGCCCAGGACGGCCGTGGCTACGGAGGCGCCGCCGGCGGCGCTGGCGGCGAGCAGGACGGCGTCCAGGGTGGCGAACGCGGCGGCCACGTGGATCGCCCGCAGCCGGCCGACCAGGGGCGCGGCGTCCCACTGGCCGACGGCGGCGAGCTGGTGCGCGGCGGCGGCGCTGGTCGGCGGCGCGCGGAACGCCTCGTAGGTGTGCGCCGGGCGGGCGCCCAGCCACCACACCAGCCCGATGGCGGCGGCCGGTACGAGCGCGAGCACCGCCAGCCGCAGGCCGACCGGCTGCCCGCCGAGCCAGGACAACCAGCTCCGCCCGACCAGGCAGCGCGGCGACCCCATGCACTTCCAGGCGACCAGGTCCAGCGCCACGCCGGCGACCGAGAGCACGTACAGCGCGGTCAGCAGCAGGGCCAGCAGCCGGCAGAGCGCCTTCACGATGAGTTCGCGGACGCCTTTGCCGGGCGGGCGCATCCAGAGAGCGACGTTGCAGAGCATGAACGGCAGCAGGAACACCAGCGACAACGTCCGGACCGCGGTGCCCGAGGGCAGATCGCTCCAGCGGTACGTCTCCAGGACCACGCCACCCGGCCCACGGGTGTCCGGGTAGCCGGGGCGGGGCCGGAAGAAGCCACCGCTGCGGTCGCCGGCGACCTGGGTGAGGTTCGGCCGATCCAGCACCTGTTCGGCTCTGGCGCCGGAGACGCCGTGTACGCGCAGCTCGACGACCTCTTCCGGCCGTGCTGGCGCCTCCGACATCGACCCCTCCAGGCGTACGGCGTTGCGGCACGGCTGCCCGGGGCCGCGCGGGCCGTCTACCCGGTCCGGTCGCGATCACGCCCGCCGGGAACCACCCCGGAACCACGGCCGATCCGTTCGCCGCCGCCCGCCGCCCGCCGCCCGCCGCCCGCCGGCAGCGCCGGAGGACCACCGCCGGCGGGCGCGCGGCACCGGGGCGGCCGGCACCACGTACACCTCTCGCCGGACGTGGCGACCGCCCACCGGGGGGGGGCGCGCCGGGCCGGCGCCACGGTGGTGCTGACCGTGGACGCGGCCGCCATGGCCCGCGACGGTCACCTCTTCTACCGCAGCGCCAACGGGGTCTGGCTGACCGGGGCCGGGCCCGCCCGCTATCTGGCCGGCTGAGCCGCGCCGCTCAGCCGGCCGGCCGGGCGAGGAAGTCGGCGAGGACCCGGGTGTGCGTGTCGAACGCCAGCTCGACCGGCTCGGTGAGCACCAGCCACTCGGTCGCCTCCTCGGTGGGTGCCGACGGCGGCAGCGTCGCGGCGGGCCGCTCGGGCAGCTCGCCGAAGACCATCATGGTGCCGCCGGCCGGGGCGCTGTGCACCGCGAACAGCGTCGCGTCCACCGGGTCGGCGAGCAGGCCGGTCTCCTCGCGCAGCTCCCGCACCAGGGCGTCCCGCCACTCCTCGCCGTACTCGATGAAACCGCCCGGCAGGGCCAGCTGCCCGCGCGCGGGCTCGATGTCGCGCCGGACGACCACCACACCCAGGCCCCCGTCGGTGCGCACCGGCAGCACGGCCACCGCGACCGGCAGCGGGTTGCGCCAGACCGTCTGCCCACAGGCCGCGCAGACCCGCGGCCACCCGGCGGCGGGCGGGTAGGCCGTGCCGCAGAAGGAACAGTGCGAGTACGCGGTGGTCATGCCGCCGCACCTTACCCGCGGCGGGACCGTCCCGGCCGCCGAGGCACCGGGACGGTCCCGCCGGTCAGGCCTCGGGGGCGCCGGTGTAGAAGGCGGTGGTGCGCTCGGCGGCGGCCCGGGCCGCCGCCGGGTCGGTGCCGTCGGCGATGCTCGCCGCGCACCACTGCTCGCTGCTGAGGCTCGCGAACCGCCGGCCCTCCGCCGAGGCGGACCACTCGGTGGCCTGCTCGGGCGTGACGCCCGACCCGTCGCCGGCCAGGTAGGAGGCGAGACCGAGCAGCGCCAGGTCCCAGCCGACGCCGACGGCGCCGGGACCGTACTGGTCCCAGAACTCCTGCGCCACGTGGGCGACGTGCTCCAGCTCGAAGCGGGTGTGCCCGCCCTCGACCGGGGTCAGCCGCACCTCGATCCAGCTCACGTCGCCGTTCATCTCCCAGGTGGCGGCGAAGCTCTTCGGCGGGTCGCAGCGCTCGACGACGCCGCCGGCGTTGCCCTCCAACTGGTAGCGCCCGCCCAGGCTCAGGTCCCCGGAGACCGGAAGGAACCAGCGGGGGATGCGTTCGGGGTTGGTGCAGGCGTCCCAGAGGTCCTCCAGGGACGCGTCGTACGTCTGGCTGAGGGTCATCACCCGGGCCTCGCCGGCGTCGAGGGCGCGCCGGCCGAGCTGGCGGCGCACCTTGCTGATCTGGCTGGTGGCGTCGATCATCGTTCGCTCCTGTCGTCAGGGGAGGGCTGCTCACGCAGCCGTCGCTCGCGCTGGCCCCGGGCCAGCTCGGTGGCCAGGGCCTGCAACGGGTTGGTCCAGAACCGGCGGAAGTTGGCCAGCCACTGGTCGACCTCGCGCAGCGGTCGGGGATCCACGGCGTACAGCCGCCGGGTGCCGGCCGCCCGCACGGTGGCGAAGCCGTTGTCCCGCAGCACCCTGAGGTGCTGGGACACGGCCGGCTGGGAGATCCCGAACTCCGCCCGGACCACCTCGACCAGCTCGCCGGCGCTCAGCTCGCCGTCGGCGAGCAGCTCGAGGATCCGGCGACGGACGGGGTCGCCGAGCACATCAAAGGCGTGCACCCCGCCTTTATATCAGCCCGGCCTTATCTAAGCGAGCACTGATCCAAGGGCGGGTCCCGTATTGCCGCCCGGGTAGTGGAAGGACAGCTTCGCTACCCTCCGGGCGCCGTGTTTCCCGCTGCGGCGGCGGGGAACCCGTGGGGCACTCGGCAGTGCGGCGCCCAGGGCGCCGCCCGACGAACGGACGCCGACCGCCCATGACGTACCGTCCGGCCACCGCCCGTCCCGACCTGGCCACGCTCACCCTCGGCGTGGAGGAGGAGTATCTGCTGCTGGACCCGGAGACGGGCGAGAGCATGCCGGTCGCCGGCCGGGTGCTCGACGGGCTGTCCGGGACCGCCCGCGGGCAGAGCCGCCAGGAGTTCCGGCACAGCATGATAGAGATGGTCACGCCGGTGTCGGCGGACCTGGCCGAGCTGCGGGAGCACCTGGTGGAGCTGCGTACGGCCGCAGCCGACGCGGCCGAGGCCGCCGGCGCGCGGCTCGTGGCCGTGGGAGCCACCCCGGTGAACGAGGCACACCGGACCGTACCCGACAAACCTCGTTATCACGCGATGTCCCGACGGTTCGGACCGGTCGCCCACGACCCCGCGGTCTGCGGCTGCCACGTGCACGTCGGGCTACCGGACCGCGAGCTGGCCGTCCAGGTCTGCAACCACCTGCGCCCGTGGCTGCCGGTGGTGCAGGCGATCACCGCCAACTCGCCGCTGCACGACGGCCGCGACACCGGGCACGCCAGCTGGCGCTCGATGCAGCTGGAGCGCTGGCCGAGCATCGGGCCCACCCCGCACTTCGAGTCGGCCGCGGACTACGACGCCACCGTCGAGGACCTGATCAAGGCGGGCATCATGCTCGACGCCGCGATGGTCTACTGGTACGCCCGCCCGTCCGCCGCGTACCCCACCGTGGAGGTCCGGGTCGGTGACGTCTGCCCCACGGTCGACGACACCGTGCTGGTCGCCGGCCTGGTGCGGGCGCTCGTCGCGACCGTGGCCGACGACGTGCGCGCGGGCGTCGACGCGCCGCGGATCCGGGACTGCCTGGTCTCCGCCGCGCACTGGCGGGCCGCCCACGACGGGCTCGGCGGCGACCTCATCGATCTGCGCTCCGGGCCCGCCCGGCCGGCCTGGGATCTGGTCGACGACCTGGTCGTCACCGTCGCGCCGGCCCTCCTGCGGCATGGCGACCTGAGTTACGTCCAAGACCAGCTGGCCCGGGTCCGCGCCGAGGGCACCGGTGCCGCGCGGCAGCGCCGCATCCTGGAACGGACCGACTGCGACGTACGCGCCGTGCTCGATCACCTGGCTGCCCAGACCCGCCCGGAACCGGGGCGATAACAGGGCCCTTCGACAGCGGTTCCTACACCCCGTGCGTCTGGAGCCACAGTTCCAGGAGACCGAGCTGCCACAGCTTGTTGCTCCCGGCCGCCGCCCGCGCCGAGTCCGGGTCGGCCAGCAGGTCCTCGACGTACTCCCGCCGGAACAGGCCCCGCTCCCGCGCGGCCGGCGCCCGGAGCGCGTCGACGACCAGCTCCCGCACGGCGCCGTTTACGTTGCGCAGCGCCGGCACCGGGAAGTAGCCCTTCGGCCGGTCGATCACCTCGGCGGGCAGCACCTCCCGGGCGACCTCCTTGAGCACGCCCTTGCCATCCTGGGCGACCTTGTGCTCGGGCGGGCAGACGGCCGCGAGAGCGACGAGGTCCTGGTCCAGAAACGGGGTACGCACCTCCAGCCCCCACGCCATGCTCATGCTGTCCACCCGCTTGACCGGGTCGTCGGGGAGCATCCGGTGGGTGTCCAGCCGCAGCACCGCGTCCAGCGCGGTCTCCGCGCCGGGGGCGGCCAGTTCGGCGACGAGCAGCTCGCGGCTGGCGTCCCGGCCGCAGGCGTACGCCGGGCCGACCACCCGGGTCAGCTCGGCGTGGTCGCGGTCGAAGAACGCCGCGGCGAACGCCTCGGCGGCACCGTCGCGGGGCACCGCCGCGAGGGGCTGGTGGTAGCCGTACCCGGCGAACACCTCGTCGGCGCCCTGCCCCGACTGCGCCACCTTGACGTGCCTGGCGACCTGCTCGGACAGCAGGTGGAAGGCGACCACGTCGTGGCTGCCCATCGGCTCGGTCATCACGGCCACGGTCGCGCGCACCGCCGGCACCAGATCGTCGTCGGCGAGCCGGATCCGCTGGTGGTCGGTGTCGTAGGTGCGCGCCACCAGGTCCGAGAAGCCGAACTCGTCGCCGGCCTCGCCGCCCCGGCTGTCGAACCCGATGCTGAACGTCCGCAGGTGGTGCTGGCCGGCCTCGGCGAGCAGCGCCACGATGAGGCTGGAGTCGAGCCCGCCGGAGAGCAGCACCCCGACCGGTACGTCGGCGACCAGCCGCCGGCGTACCGCCGTGCGCAGCGCCCCGCCCACGGCGGCCTGCCAGTCGCGGGCGTCCAGACCGGCGTGGGCGGGGTCGCGGGCGTACTCCGGCTGCCAGTAGACGCGCTCCCGGCTGCGCCCGTCCGCCTCGATCACCCGGAGCGTCGCCGGCGGCAGCTTGCGGACGCCGCGCAGCACCGTGCGCGGCGCCGGGACGATCGAGTGCCAGGACAGGTAGTGGTGCAGGGCCACCGGGTCGATGCCCGTGTCGACGTCGCCGCCGCGCAGCAGCGCGGGCAGGGTGGAGGCGAAGCGCAGCCGCCCGGGAGCCTCGGCCAGGTAGAGCGGCTTGATGCCGAGCCGGTCGCGGGCCAGCACCAGCCGCCGCCGGGCCCGGTCGACCAGCCCGATGGCGAACATGCCGACCAGGTGGTCGACGAAGGCCTCGCCCCAGTGCGCGTACGCCACGAGGATGACCTCGGTGTCGCTGGTGGAGCGGAAGGTGTGCCCGGCGGCGCGCAGCTCCTCGCGCAGCTCCGGGTAGTTGTAGACGCAGCCGTTGAAGACCACGGCCAGCCCCAGGTCCTCGCGCACCATCGGCTGCGCACCGGCCGCGGAGAGGTCGATGATGGTGAGCCGCCGGTGCCCGAGGGCCACCCAGCCGTCGCTCCACAGGCCCTCGCCGTCCGGCCCCCGCGAGCGCATCGCCTCGCTCATCCGCGCCACCGCGCCGGCGTCCGGCGTCGCCCCGTCGAACCGTGCCTCCCCACTGATGCCGCACACGATCAGAACCCGTCCGACCCGGTGGACACCGGAGCCATGCGTCACCGTCCCGTCCCGCCGGCCATCCCGGCCACCACGGGTGACCGGTCCCGTCCGCAGGACGGGCGCCTCGGGCTACCCGGACCCGAACCCGTCAAACCCCGGCCCCACGGCGCCGCGGTTGTCGCAAAACCGTCGCGGAATGCGTCTCATTATTGCGTCGCGGCGCGGTCGAGGTGGCGGTACACCGTCGCCCGGGAGACCCCCAGCGCGGCGGCGATCTCGTCCACCGTGTGGGTGCCGGCGGCGTGCAGCGAGCGGGCCGTCCGGACCTGCTCGGGGCCCATCGACCGGGGTCGTCCGGGCCGCCGCCGGCCGGGCGTGCGGGCGGCCTTCGTGGCCGGTTGCGCGCCGCCCGCCGGCCCGTCGCCGCCGGTGTCGCCCAGCAGCCGGCGTACGCCGTCGAGCATGTCGGCGCGCAGGGTCTCCTCGGGTACGTCGACGAAGAAGACGATCGGGTCGCTGCACGCGGCGATCGCCTGGACGGCGCGGACCCGCTCCCGGCGTCCGGCGTCCGGCCCGGCCACGATTTCGTTGGCCCGCATGGCGATCCGCATGAGCCGGTGGTACGTCGCGCCCCGGCTGACCATCGCGAGGTCGTGCATGAGCATGCCGAGCGAACGGCGGTGGGTCAGCATGGTGTCGACCCAGCCGGGCAGCAGCACCTCGCGCGCCTGCGGCGTGGGCAGCGCCGCGGCGGTCTCCAGCAACGTCTCCAGATCCACCAGGAGCGGCTCGCTCAGCGCGGTGAGCAGGTCCTCCTTGGCCGGGAAGTGGTAGAGGATCGCGGCCTTGGTCAGCCGCAGCCGCTCGGCGATCTGCCGCAGCGAGGTGCGCTGGTAGCCGTACTGGCTGAACAGGTCCAGCGCGACCCGCAGGATCCGGCTGCGGGTGTCGTCGGGCGCCTCGACGGTCATGGTGCCAGCGTAGCCGCCCTACTGACCGGCGGGTTGAAATCGCTGACCGGCGGTCAGTACGCTGGGGATGACGAACCGGCTGCCACAGGAGGTGCCATGCCCGTCATCCAGATCGACGGCCTGGTCAAGAGTTTCGGCGCGGTGCGCGCGCTCGACGGGCTCGACCTGCGGGTCGAGGCGGGGGAGGTGCACGGCTTCCTGGGTCCCAACGGCTCCGGCAAGTCCACCACCATCCGGGTCCTGCTCGGGCTGCTGCGCCGCGACGCCGGCGAGGTCCGGCTGCTCGACGCCGACCCGTGGCGCGACGCGGTGGCGCTGCACCGCCGGCTGGCGTACGTGCCGGGCGACGTGAACCTGTGGCCCAACCTGTCCGGCGGCGAGGCGATCGACCTGTTCGGCGCGCTGCGCGGCGGGCTCGACCGGCGCCGCCGCGACGAGCTGCTCGACCGGTTCGACCTCGACCCCACCAAGAAGTGCCGCGCCTACTCCAAGGGCAACCGGCAGAAGGTGGCGATCGTCGCCGCGTTCGCCTCCGACGTCGAGCTGTACGTGCTCGACGAGCCGACCTCCGGGCTCGACCCGCTCATGGAGGCGGTGTTCCAGGAGGAGGTGCGGCGGCTCACCGGAAACGGCGCCACCGTGCTGCTCTCCAGCCACGTGCTCGCCGAGGTCGAGGCCCTCTGCGACCGGGTCAGCATCATCCGCGCCGGCCGCACCGTCGAGTCCGGCACCCTCACCGAGCTGCGGCACCTGGCCCGCACCACGGTCAGCGTCGAGACGGCGCGCCCACTCACCGGCGTCGCGGACCTGCCCGGCGTCCACGAGGTCCGCCCCGTCGACGGGCGGGTCAAGCTCGAGGTCGAGCCGGAGCACCTCGACGGGCTGCTCGCCCATCTGGTCCGCTTCGAGGTCCGGGCGCTGACCAGCGCCCCGCCCACGCTCGAGGAGCTGTTCCTGCGGCACTACGACGGCGCCGCGAACGGCCGGGTGGCCGCGACCGTCGCGGAGCAGGGTCGATGAGCGCGTTCACCGGCACCGGCCGGCTGGCCCGGCTCGCGCTGCGCCGGGACCGGGTCAAGCTGGGCATCTGGGTGCTCGGCACACCGCTGCTCGGCGTCGCCCTCGCCGGCAGCGTCGCCGGCGTCTACCCCGACCAGCAGTCCCGCATCCTGTACGCCGAGACCGCCGCCACCAGCGTCGTCGCCCGCGCCTTCAACGGGCCGATCGTCAGCGCCGACCTCGGCGCCGTGGTGGTCGCCGAGACGTACCTCACCCTGGCCCTGCTCGCCGCGCTGCTGAGCACGTTCGCCGTCGTCCGGCACACCCGGCAGAACGAGGAGACCGGCCGGGCCGAACTGCTCGGGGCCGCCGTCGTCGGCCGGCACGCCCTGCTCACCGCCGCGCTGCTCGTCGTCGTCGGCGCGAACCTGGCCTCCGGCGTACTCCTCGGGCTGGCCTTCGCCGCGACCGGCCTGCCGCTGGCCGGGTCACTGGCCGCCGCCGGAGCGATCGCCGGGGTCGGCGTCGCCTTCACCGCCGTCGCGGCGGTCACCGCTCAGCTCTCGACCACCTCGCGGGGCGCGAACGCGCTCGCCGCGGCCACCGTCGGCGTGGCGTTCCTGCTCCGGGCCGCCGGTGACGTCCTCGGGGAGCGCCACGAGCTGCGGGTGGAGAGCGCCTGGCCGTCCTGGCTGTCCCCGCTCGGCTGGGGAAACCAGGTGCGCGCCTTCGGCGGGGAACGGTGGTGGGTGCTGGCGCTGCCGGTGGCCCTGCTCGGCGCTGGCGTCTTGGTCGCGTTCGCCCTCGCCGCGCGGCGCGACGTCGGGGCCGGGCTGCTCGCCGCCCGCCGTGGGCCGGCCCGGGCCGCCGCCGGGCTGCTCAACCCGGCCGGCCTGCTGTGGCGGCTGAACCGGGGGTCGCTGCTCGGCTGGGCGGTCGCCGTGGCGGTCCTCGGCGTCTCGATGGGCGTCGCCGCCGACGAGGTCAACGACATGATCTCCGAGAACGCGGCGGCGGCCGAGGCGATCGCCGCGATGGGCGGCGGCAGCGACCTCGTCGACGCGTTCCTCGCCGCGATGCTCGGGCTGTTCGCGTTGACCATCGGCGCGTACGTCGTGCAGGCGCTGCTGCGCACCCGGGCCGACGAGTCCGACGGGATCCTGGAGGCCGTGCTGGCGACCGCGGTCAGCCGGCACCGGTGGCTGGGTACGCAGGTCGTCGGGGCCGTACTCGGCGCGGGGGTTCTCGTGCTGCTCGCCGGGGTCACGACCGGTCTCGGGTACGGGCTGGCGGCCGGGGACCCGGTCGGGCGGGCGGTGTCGCTGGGCGGGGCGGCCCTGCTGCGGCTGCCGGCGCTGCTCGTCGTGGCCGGCGTGGTGACCGCGCTGTTCGGGCTCCTGCCCCGCTGGTCGGTGGCGCTGTCCTGGACGGCGCTGATCGGGTTCCTGCTGCTGGGGCAGCTCGGCGCGGTGCTCGACCTGCCGCAGGCGGCGCTCAACCTGTCGCCGTACACCCACGTGCCGTCGGTGCCGGCGGTCGACGTGACGGTGCTGCCCCTGGCGGTGCTGACCGGGGTCGGTGCGGCGCTGCTGGCGGCCGGCCTGGCCGGATTCCGCCACCGCGACGTCCCCACCTGACCCGCCGGCCGGGCCCGGCGCTGTGCGGGGCGCTGGGCGGGCGGGACGGGACGCTTACGGATGATGGTCAGCCGGTCCCAGAGCCGCTTTTCGCCCAGCTGACCATCATCCGTAGCTCGGTTGAAGTCCATACCACGGCTTGTGCGGCCGTGGGGCGCTGTCCACAGTCGGTGGTTCGTCCACAGGCAAGGGGCGACCGGGCTGCGGAGACGGTCGGCGCTCGGGCACCGTGGCCGCGTGAACTCGGAACTCGGGGCGCTGGTGCGGCGAGGTGACGGACTGGTGGCGCGGCGAGAGGCCGTCGGCGTGGTGCCGCGGTGGGTGCTCGACGACGCGATCCGTGCGGGTCACCTGGTCCGCCTACTGCCCGAGGTCTTCGCCGACGCCGTCCTGCTCAAGCCTCCGGCAGCGCTGCCGGAGCTCGCCCGGGTTCCACGCCTGTTGGCGAGCCGGGCGGCGTTGGCCTGGGCGGAGGGGAGCGGCGCGGTCAGTGGCCCGACGGCCCTTGAGGTGTGGGGCCTGCGCCGGCAACCGGATGACGAGCCGGTGCACCTGGATGTGCCGATGACGTCCGGTCTGCGTAGCCGCCCGCACCTGGTGGTGCACCATCGCCGGGGCTTTCTGGCGGAGCCGCCGACCGCCTGGCGTCCCTACGCCGTCCCCCGACGTGGCCTGCGGGTGACCCGGGTGGAGGCGGCGTTGGTGGAGTCGTGGCCGCTGCTGCCTGCTGTCGAGCGGCACGGGCCGGTGATCCGGCCGTCAAGGAGCGGCTCACGACGCCGGGACGCCTCGGCGAGGCGCTCACATCCCGGCCGAGGCTGCCTGGTCGTACCGGCCTGCGGACGCTGCTCGATCGCCTCGCCGACGGCTGTCGCAGCCCGCTGGAGATCTGGGGGCACGACCACGTGTTCACCGGCCCCGGGATGCCGGAGTTCCGGCGGCAGGCACGGGTACGGGTGGGTGCGCGCACGATGTACCTCGACCTGTACGCCGAACGCGAGCGGGTCGACATCGAACTCGACGGGGCAACCGCGCACGGCGACCCACGGCAGCGGGAGATCGACCTGCGGCGCGACGCGCTGCTCGCCACGGTTGGCATCCTGACCGTCCGCTTCTCTCACCGCCGCCTGGTCCACGAGCCCGACCAGGTACGCCGCGAGACCCTGGCCATCCTGAGCCGCCGCCGCACCGGATGAGGTTCCGAGGCGGCTATGGCACCTGCATCGGCTTGACGCGTACCACGAGGACCTCTTGACGGAGCTCATCGGCGTCCAGCCTCAGCCTGGCCCAGACCGGGCACGGCGTCAGCCGGTGCTGTTCGACTGGGCCGTTTGGCCTGCCGGTCCCGATCCGGCGGGCCGGCGCTCCGCCGGGTGCGTCTCGGCCGGCTGCGCCGCCGGAGTTGACGGCGGAGTCGACGGCGGCTCAGGTGCTTCCTGCTGCTCGGGTCCCCCGGCAGGGCGGGAGGAGGATGTTCGCTGCTCTGGCGCCGCGTCGGCGTCGGTGGACGGCTCGAACAGGTCGGGTTTGTGGCGGCGTTGGCGGAGCAGCTCGCCGGTCCACTGCGCGGCAACGCGCTGCTCGGCCATGGTCTGCTCGCGGAGCCGCCCCAGCTCCTCGCGCAGCGCCTCCGGCACGTCGCCGTCGCCCAGGTCGGTCAGGACCTCCGACCAGCGCTGGTTGAGCTGTTCGGCGTACCGGGCCCGGCGCAGCATCTCCTCGTGCCGGCAGTCCAGCGCGATCATGCGTTCCCAGTACGGCTGGAGGGTCCGGCGGACCCGCTCGTCGAGGCGTACCCATGCTTCGACCCGGCAGGTGACCGTGTGCCCGCCGCGCTCGAAGGGCCACGGCTCCTGGCTGCTGAGCGCCCGTTGAAGCCGCTCCTCCAGGTCGTCGGCGCGGTGCGGCGGGACGGTACGGGCCAGGCCGGCCGCGATGTGGGTCAGCCGCTGGGTCGCCCGGGGCGTGAAGTAGTGCGCGTACCACGCGAGTTGGTCCGGCCGCAGGCCCTGCGCGCACCAAGTGAACGCGGCGTGTACGGCGAACGTGAAGACGTGCCCGCGGGCGAAGACGGTGATCGGGCCGGGCAGGTCCCGCCGCTCGATCGGCTCCTCGGGCGGGGGTGGCGCCGGGCCCTCCTTTGCGGCCGCGTCCACCTTGCGAGCGACGGAGAGCACCCACCGCCAGACCCGACGGGACACCGCGACCAGCCGGGGCCAGTGCCGCCGCGCCCGCGCCATCGACCACCCGCGCAGGCGCCGGAGCGCTGAAGCCAGCCGAGCCCTCGTACGCCGGAACACTGCCGCCGACCGGGCCCTCGCACGTCCGGGCACCGCGACGAGCCGCGCCTTCAGGCGCCGGAGTCTCCCGATGGTGCCGGCCGACGCCCGGCGGGCGGCACCGCGAGCCCGGGCAAGGCGGGGCTGCCGGTTGGGCCGGCTCGCCTCCTCCGGTTGCCCGTCGGCCATGTCCCCCTCCAGGTAACTGCATCGTCCTCACGTTCCCTGGCCTGCCGGCCGGGGCCGTGGGCCGGCACCGGGGCGAGGGGAAGCCCGGCAACGGCGATGCCGCTCACGTTAACAATCCGGCGGCCGATCGCCGGGCATCCGCACGGCGCGCCGGTTCCCCGACAGCACCGGCGTACCGTCGGGCAGTTGACCGGACGGGGGCGTCGGATGAGTCTCGGCGGCCAGAACCGGTCCCCGGCGTGTCGCCGGTTGCGGTCCGACCGGTGGCGTACGGCAGACTGTCCCGGTGAGTCCAGTGAGTCGCAATCGCCGCCGCAGCGGGAAGAAGCGATCGGTACGCAGCGGAGTACCGCTCGCTGTGGTCCGCGCGCCAGAGGAGTGTGACTGCCCGGCCTGTTCCGGCGAGCCCCTGCCGCCAGGACAGATCGAAGACCTGCTTTCGCAGGTGGTCGACGTCGACGACATGCAGGATCCGCTCGAGGTGGAGATGGCCGCCTCGATGCTGCTGGCGATGGGTAACGCCGTCGGCGACGGCTTCGACCAGGTGGTCGTGGACCTTTTCGTGCCGACCTTCGAGGCGAAGGCCAGCCCGGAGGCGCGTGCGATGCTGGCGGCGATCGCCTCGGTCACCGAGGGTGAGGTCAGCCGGGCGGCGGCGGAGGCAGCAGCCCGACTCGCCGCGGCCGGCGTGACCGCGCCGCCCTGGCTCGCCGAACTCGACGCACCCGTGGTGGCCGAGGAGTGCATCCGCTTCGCCGATCCGTCCGGGGCGACGTTCATGCTGGTCGGCAGGTTCCAGCGGGCCGGCCGGTCGCATGTCGTCGCCGTCACCATGGACGGCTGTGACTGCGGTGCCGCTGGCTTGATCCTGCTGATCGAGGCGGACCGGTGGGGCGAGGCACGCGCGGCGCTGCTGTCCGACCTGAGCGCCGGTGGCGTCGACGTCACGGAGAAGAGCCTGCGACCGGCGGACTTCCGTCGGGCCGTCGAGGATGCTCTGGACGCCCGCGCCGATCACGACGAGGGCGACCCGGAGGCCGTCGACGACCTCTTGGATGAGGACGGTCCCGGCTACCAGGCGCTGGCCGTGCTGCTGCGCGGCTGGATCCGGTCACTTCCCGAGCCCCGACGTCGCCGGCGAGGCTCTCTCCACGACGCCGAACTGGACGTCGCCGCTATCTCGGAGTTGCTCGAAATCCTTCATCCGAGCGGCCGAGGTGCCGTGCCGGCCCAGCGCCGACCCGCGAAGCTGCCACCGAAGCGCAAGAAGTCCGCCGGTCCGGCGCCGATCTACCAGCTCAAGGTGGGCCTGCGGGGTGCCCGCCCGCCGATCTGGCGGCGACTCGAGGTGCCCGCCGACGTCAGCCTCGCCCGGCTGCACGAGCTGATCCAGGTCGCCTTCGGCTGGCAGGACAGCCACCTGCACGTCTTCGAGACGCCGTACGGCAGCTTCGGCCACCCCGACGCCGACCTCGGCCACCGGGCCGGGTCCCGGGTCACCCTGGAGCAGGTCGCGCCCGGTGCCGGCGACAAGCTGCGCTACACGTACGACTTCGGGGACAACTGGGAGCACGACATCGTCGTGGAGAAGGTTCTCGACCGGGACGCCGCCGTCGCGTACCCGCGCTGTGTCGGCGGCCGGCGGGCCGCGCCGCCGGAGGACTGCGGCGGCGTGTGGGGGTACGCCGAGCTGGTGGAGATCCTCGGCGACCCCGCTCAACCAGAGCACCAGGATCGGCTGGACTGGCTGGGCCTGGCCAAGCCGGACGACTTCGACCCGGCCCTCTTCGACGCGAAGGCGGTGACCGCGGCCCTGCAGCAGCGGCGGTAGTGCACGAGCGACCCGACCGTCAGCTCGGGCCGCTCGTGTCGCGAGCCCGCCGCGTCACACCTCGGGCAGGCCGACGTAGTTCTCTGCCAGGCTGGTCGCGTACGCCGGAGAGGTCGACACGTAACGCAGCGTCGAGGACTGCAGCTTGGCCTCGTACGCGTCCTGGTTGTCCAGCCGGTGCAGCATCGAGGTCATCCACCAGGAGAAGTGCTGGGCCCGCCAGACCCGGCGCAGGGCGGTCCGCGAGTAGTTCTCCAGCAGGTCGGTCCGGCTCTCGCCGTACCAGGCGGCGAACGCCTCGCCGAGCAGCGCCACGTCGGCGAGCGCCAGGTTCATGCCCTTCGCACCGGTGGGCGGGACGATGTGGACCGCGTCTCCGGCCAGGTACAACCGCTGCCACTGCATCGGCTCGACCACGAAGCTGCGCATCGGGGTGATGCCCTTCTCCAGGATCGGCCCCTCGTTGAGCGACCAACCGGGCACCGTCTCCAGCCGGGCCCGCAGCTCGGCCCAGATCCGCTCGTCGGGCCACGCGGCGATGTCCTCATCCGGGGCGACCTGCAGATAGAGCCGGGAGATCTCGGGCGACCGCAGGCTGTAAAGCGCGAAGCCACGCTCGTGGTAGGCGTAGATCAGCTCGTCGACCGCGGGCGGCGCGGCGGCCAGGATGCCCAGCCAGGCGAACGGGTACGTGCGCTCGTAGGTGGTCAGCACCCCGTCGGGCACCGCCGCCCGGCTCACCCCGTGGAAGCCGTCGCACCCGGCCACGAAGTCGCAGTGCAGCTCCTCCTCCCGCCCGTCCCGGCGGAACCGGATCACCGGCGAGTCGGAGTCGAGGCCGTCGAGGCGTACGCCGTCGGCCTCGAAGATGATCTCGCCGTCGGCGGCGAGTCGGGCGGCGATCAGGTCCTTGACCACCTCCTGCTGCCCGTAGATGGTGATCGCCCGCCCGGTCAGCTCGGTCAACGGCACCCGGTGCGCCTCGCCGTCGAAGCGCAGCTCGATGCCCTCGTGCCGCATCCCCTCCCGGTCGAGCCGTTCGGCGAGCCCGGTGCGGCGCAGCAGATCGACCGAGCCCTGTTCCAGGACCCCGGCGCGGACCCGCTGCTCCACGTACTCCCGGCTGCGGCACTCGATCACCACGGACTCGATGCCGTGCAGGTGCAGCAGGTGCGAGAGCATGAGTCCCGCCGGTCCCGCACCGACGATGCCGACCTGGGTACGCATTCCTGCCTCCTCGCCTTCTGCCGCACTCTGGGACCGTGCGGCCGTTCGTCTCGAAGCCTGCCGGATTACCTCCTCCGGCGCCGCCCCCGCCTTCCGCCCAGCGGAAGCCGGTCAGACCTGCCGGTCCCGCCCCGCGCCGAGAGCGGCCGCCGCCATCGCCACGACCGCGACGCAGAGGGTGAGCAGTGGCAGGGTCCACCCGTTCGAGCCGTCGCGGAGCACGCCGACGATCACCGGTCCGGTGGCGCCCAGCAGGTAGCCGACCGACTGTACGGTGCCGGAGAGGTCCCGGGCCGACTCCGGCGTACCGGCCCGGATGACCAGCAGCGCGAGGGCGAGCCCGATCCCCGCGCCCTGCGCCAGGCCGGCCACCGTGGCCCACAGCAGGTACAGCGTGGGCGCGACGAGCAGTCCGAGCAGGCCCAGCGCCCAGGTCCCGCAGACCAGCAGGCCGAGGCCACGCTGGTCGCGTCGCCGGGCCGCCAGGGCGGGGAGGGCCACCGCGGTCGCGATCCCCAGCAGGTTGAACAGCGCGAGCGCCCAGCCGGCGCCCGGCGCGGACACGCCCCCGTCCCGCAGCAGAGTCGGCAGCCAGGCCAGCACCGCAAAGTAGGTCAGCGACTGCATCCCCATGAACACGGCGAGCTGCCAGGTGACCGGCGAGCGCAGCACGGCGGTTCCGCCCAGCCGGACGACGGGTGCGGTGTGCCGGCGTCGCAGCTGGGGGAGCCAGACGACCGCGGCGACGGCGGCGAGCCCGCCCAGCAGGAGCAGGGCGCCGCGCCAGCCGAGCCCGGCGTGGGCCAGCGGGGCGGTGACCGCGGCGGCGATCGCGGCGCCGCCGGTCAGGGCCGCCGTGGTCAGTGCGGTCACCGGGCCCTGCCGGTCCGGGAAGTCCCGTTTGACGGCGCTGGGCACCAGCACGTTGCCGGCGGTGATGCTGGCACCGATCAGCACCGTGCCGGCGACCAGCCACCAGAAGCCCGGCACGGTGCGGACCAGGCTGCCGGCGACGATGCCGACCATCGCCAACAGCAGGACCGACTCGATGCCGATCCGCCGTCCGAGCAGCGCCGCGAACGGGGACAACAGCCCGAAACAGAGCACCGGCAGGGCGGTGAGCAGCCCCGCCGCGCCGCTGGTCAGGCCGAGGTCGGCGCGAACGTCGGGCAGCAGTGGGGCGAGCCCGGCGATCGCCGCGCGCAGGTTGAGCGCCAGCAGCACGACGCCGAGCAGGGTGAGCGCGCCGGCCCGCGGGCCCGGGAGGCCGGGCATCCGCGACCGGGCGCGTTGGTCCGCCGCGGTCACGCGCTCACCCGGTCCTCGGCCGGTCGCGTCACGCCGTGCCGCAGGCTCGGATACGGGTCGCCGCTGGTGGCCACGAGCCGGGCGGCCACCTGACCGGCCGCCTGGCGCAGCGCGGGCACCAGCCGCTCCAGGTTCGCGCCGAGGCTGTGCACGACGACGCCGATCGAGGCGACCGCGGTGCCCTCGGTGGCGAGGACGGGCACGGCCACGGAGCACGACCCCAGGGTCATCTCCTCGCTGGTCGCGGCCCAGCCCCGCTGCCGCACCGCGGCGAGCTCGCGGCCCAGCCGCCCCGGCTCGGTGACGGTGTACGGCGTGCAGCGGGCCAGCGGTCGGCGCAGGAAGGCGGCGACGTACCGGGGGCGCTGGAAGGCGACCAGCGCCTTGCCGACGCCGGTGGCGTGCAACGGCAGCCGCCCGCCGACCCGCGAGATGATCGGCACAGACCGGTGCCCGGTGACCTTCTCGACGTAGAGCGCCTCGTCCCCGTCCCGGACGGCCAGGTGCACGTTCTCCCGCACCGACGCGTGCAGGTCCTGCAGGAACGGCAGGGCCACCTCGCGTAGCCGGGTGTGCAGCGGCGAGAGCAGGCCCACCTCCCAGAGCCGTACGCCCACGGTGTAGACGCCGTCCGCGCCCCGGGACAGGGCACCCCAGGTGACCAGCTCGCCGACCAGCCGATGCGCGGTGGCCAGCGGCAGCTCCGCCCGGCGGGCGATGTCGCTCAGGGTCAGCGCCGGGTGGTCGACGTCGAACGCGGCGAGGATGGCGAGCACCCGCGACGTCACCGAGGTACGCCGGCCACGGGTGCCGCCAGCCACACTCGCCTCCTCTTCCGCGTCGATCAGAACGGGTACCGGGTGATGCTGCCCTGCATGGTCAGCCACTGCGTCTCGGTGAACGCCTCGATGTTCGCCGCGGCGCCGCCGAAGCGGGAGCCGGTGCCGGAGGCGCCCACGCCGCCGAACGGGGCGACGGCCTCGTCGCTGACCGTCTGGTCGTTGATGTGCACCTTGCCGCTGGGGATGCGCTCGGCGAGGGCCACCGCCTTCATCACGTCTCGGGTGAGGATGCCGAGGGAGAGGCCGTACTCGGTGTCCCGGGCGAGCGCCACCGCCTCGTCGAGGTCGGCGAAGGCGATCACCGGGGCGACCGGACCGAAGACCTCCTGCGCGTACGCCGGGGTGCTGGTGGTGACGTCGGCGAGCACGGTCGGCCGGTAGAACAGCCCCTCGTACGTGCCGCCGGCGGCCAGCCGGGCCCCGGCGTCCACGCTGGCGGTGACCAGCGAGTGGATCTTGTCGCGCTGGCCCTCGTCGATGATCGGCCCCAACGCCACCTGCTCCTTGGCCGGGTCCCCGACCGGCAGGTGATCCGCCTTCTCGGCCAGCTTCTCGACGTACCGCTCGGCCAGGCTTTCGTGCACCAGGTGGCGCCCGGTCGTCATGCAGATCTGGCCCTGGTGCAGGAAGGAGCCCCAGGCGCCGGCGGAGGCGGCGAGGTCCAGGTCGGCGTCGTCCAGGACGATCAGGGCAGAGTTGCCGCCCAGCTCCAGATGCGCCCGCTTGAGGTGCCGGGCGGCCGCCTCGCCGACCTTCCGGCCGGCCGCGGTCGAGCCGGTGAAGCTGATGACCTGGACGTTCGGATCGGCGACCAGCGCCTCGCCGGCGTCCACGCCGCCGGGCAGCACGTGCAGCAGCCCCTCCGGCAGCCCCGCCTCCTCGAAGATGCGGGCGATGGTCAGCCCGCCGGAGACCGCCGTACGGGGGTCGGGCTTGAGCACCACGGCGTTGCCCAGGGCCAGTGCCGGCGCGACCGAGCGGATCGACAGGATGAGGGGGAAGTTGAACGGCGCGATGACGCCGACCACGCCGGCCGGCAGCCGGCGGGCCAGGCTGAGGCGCGGCTGCGCGCTCGGGATGAGCTCACCGAGCGGGTGCGAGGCGAGGCCGGCGGCCTCGTAGCACTCCTGCGCCGCCGTGTCCGTCTCCACGCCGGCCTTGGGCGGGATCGAGCCCGCCTCCCGGACCAGCCACTCACCCACCTCGGCGGCGTGCTGCTCCCACAGCTGCCCGGCGCGGCGCAGCACGGCGGCGCGCTCGAGGTAGGTGGTGGCGGCCCAGGCGCGTTGCGCCTCGGCGGCCCGGGTGCCGGCCCGGGCGACGTCGTCAGCGTTGGCCACGCCGACCACGCCGAGCTCCTCGCCGGTGGCGGGGGCGCGGACGGGTGCCTTACCGCCCGCCGCCTCCACCCAGCCGTCGCTGTAGATCTTGCCGTGCCATGTCGCGGCGTCGAGAAGAGCCACTGTGTCCTCCTGAGCTGGGGCGGGTACGAGGGATCAGGGTTTGAAGTGCTGTTCGGTGACGACCGGTACGTCGAGCAGCAGTGGCTCGGCCCGGTCGGCGAGCGAGGGTACGACCTCGTCGAGGACGGCGAGGAGTTCCGGGTAGCTGGTGACCCGACGGGCGGGACAGCCGAGCGCGCGGGCGAGGCCGTGGACATCGACGTCCTCGAACGCAGGCCAGGGCGCCTTGCCACCCACCTTGTCCGCGAGCCGGTCCATGATCGCGTACCGGCCGTTGGAGAGGATCACGAAGAGCACGCCGCAGCCGTACCGGGCGGTGCTCCACAGCCCCTGGATGCCGTAGAGCGAGGAGCCGTCGCCCAGCACGGCGACGACGGGCCGGCTCGGGTCGCCCATCCGCAGGCCCGCCGCCGCCGGCAGCCCGAAGCCCAGCCCACCCATGGCCGCGCTGACGAAGCCGCGCGGCTCCCGGGCCGGCAGCAGCCGGTGCAGGTCGGGCCGGGTGGACGGGGTCTCCTCGACCACCACCACGTCCCGGGGCAGTCGCTCGGCGAGGGCGGTGAAGACGTGCACCGCCCGGATCGGCTCCCCGGGCGCCGGCGGTTCGACCGGCTCACCGCGCCGCTCGGGCGCGGTGGCGGGGCGCGCCGACACCCGCTCGGCCACCGCGGCGCAGAGCGCCGCCGGGTCGGCGAGCACGGCGAAATCGGCCCGACTGTGGTGCAGCTCGTCGGGGTCGGCGGAGACCACCGCCACGGTGACCCCGTCGGGCACCAGCGGGCCCGGCTCGTAGGGGTACTGCCGGAAGGCGCCGGTGCCCACCACGAGCACGACGTCGTGCCCGTCGAGCACCGTGCGCAGCCGGGACCGGCCGGCGGGCAGGTGCCCGGCGAAGCGCGGGTGGTCCTGCGGGAAACCGGCCCGGGCACCGAACGCCTCCTGCCAGACCGGCGCGCCGATCCGCTCGACCAATGAGACCAGCGCGTCCCAGCAGCGGCGGTCATCGGCGCCCGCACCCACGACGACCACCGGGTTGGCCGCGCCGTCCAGCAGCCGGGCCACCTCCTCGGCGGCCGGGCCGGGCGCCGAGCCGGCGCGCAGCACCGCGGTCGGTGCGGCCAGCCCGAGCGCCGGATCGACCTGCGCCGACCAGTCGTCCATCGGGACAATCACCATGGCCGGTCCCTGGTGCTGGACGGCCTCGTGCCACGCCCGCCGGATCGCCGCCGGGACGTCCTGGGGCAGCACCGGCTGGTTCACCCAGACCGGGTACGGACCGGCGAGGCCGTCGAGCTGCCCGGCCAGGAACGGCTCCAGCGCCAGGTGACGCCGGTCCTGCTGGCCGACCACGACCACCAGCGGCGCCCGGTTGACCCGCGCGGTGGCGAGCGCGCCGACGGCGTTGCCGAGCCCGGCCGTGGTGTGCAGGTTGACGAACGCGGGCCGCCCGGTGGCGATTGCGTACCCGGTGGCCATCCCGACCACGGACCCCTCGTGCAGGGCGAGGACGAACTCCAGGTCGTCGGGGAGGTCGGTGAGGAAGGCGACCTCGGTGGAGCCGGGGTTCGCGAAGATCCGGTGCATGCCGCACCGGCGCAGCACCTCCAGCGTGGCCTCGCGGACGGTCGTCACGCCGGGCCCTTCTGCTTCTTGGCGCGCTGGACCTGCTCGAACACGTGGCCGCGCAGCTCGGCGAAGCGGCTGGACGAGCGGGTGGTGAGCTGGTCCCGTTCGTCGGGCAGGTCGACGGTGACGTCGTCCAGCACCACCGTGGGCGAGGAGGAGAGCACCAGCACCCGCTGGCCGAGGTAGACCGCCTCGTCGATGTCGTGCGTGACGAACAGGGTGGTCACCCCCAGCTGGTGCCACAGCGCGCGGACCAGGTCCTCCAGATCCGCCCGGGTCTGCGCGTCGACCGCCGCGAACGGCTCGTCCATCAGCAGGATGTGCGGCTCGTACGCGATGGCCCGGGCGATGGCGACCCGCTGCTGCATACCGCCGGACAGCTGCCACGGGTACGCCGACTGCACGTCGGCGAGGCCGACGGCCTCCAGCGCCTGGTGGATCAGCTCCTCCCGGCGCGCCTTGGGCAGCTTCTTCTGCTTGAGCGGCAGCTCGACGTTGCGCCGTACGGTCATCCAGGGGAAGAGGCTGCGGCCGTACTCCTGGAAGACCACGGCCATGCCGGGTGGCGGGCCGCTGACGGCGGCGCCCTCGAGCACGACCTCGCCGGAGGTCGGGGCGAGCAGCCCGGCGATGCACTTGAGCAGCGTGGTCTTGCCGGCGCCGGACGGCCCGACCACGCAGACGAGTTCGCCCTTGCGGACGGCGAAGGTGAGGTCGCGGACGGCCTCCACGGACCGGCCGTGCCCCTCGTACACCTTGCGCACGCCGCGGACGTCGAGCAGCACCTCGGTGTCGGTCCGGGGCTGACTCTGCGTTATGACAGTCATCGATTCCCACCTCGCTGCGCCTGGCGCAGTCCGAAATACCAGTTGAGGACCCGCCGCTCGAACAGCCGCATCAGCAGCGCGAGCAGGAACCCGAGCACACCCAGCAGCAGGATGCCGGTCCACATCTCGGTGACCGCGAACGTCCGCTGGAACTGGATGATGGTGAAGCCCAGCCCGTTGCTGGCGGCGAACATCTCGCTGATCACCATCAGGATGATCCCGACCGAGAGCCCCTGACGCAGGCCGGTGACGATCTGCGGGCTGGCCGACCGGATCACCAGGTGCCACAAGCGGGCTCGCCCGCGCACGCCGTAGCTGCGGCAGGTGTCGACGAGCACCTCGTCGACCGCCCGAACGCCCTCGACGGTGTTGAGCAGGATCGGCCAGAGACAGCCGGAGACGATCACCAGCACCTTCATCGTGTCACCGATGCCGGCGAAGAGCATCAGCACCGGGACGAGCACCGGCGGCGGGATGGCCCGGAGGAACTCCAGGACCGGTTCGCAGAACGCCCGTAACCGCGCGAAGGAACCGATCAGCACGCCCATGCCCACGCCGAGCAGCACCGCGAGCAGGAAGCCGCCGAGCAGGCGCAGCAGGCTGGGCAGCACGTCGGCGGTCAGCCGGCCGTCGAGCCACACCTCGCCGAAGCTGCCGAGGATCTGCGACAGCGGTGGCAGGTAGTAGCTCTCGCTGTCGACGGTGAGCACCCACCAGAGGGCGAGCAGCACGGCCGGCAGGGCGAACGCCGCGACGGTCGAGCGGGTGATCCGGCGGAGGAGACTCATGCCGTCACCTCCCGGCGCAGCGACGGGTGCCAGGACAGCAGCCACCGCTCCAGCCGCCGGGCGAGGACGTTGACCGCCACGCCGAGCAGCCCGGTGACGATCACCAGCGCGTACATCCGGGCGACGGCGCCGCCGGACTGGGCGGCGCCGATCTCGTTGCCGAGCCCGGGGGCGCCGATGACGAGTTCGGCGGTGATGGCGAGGATCAGCGCGACGGCCGCGGCGAGACGGACCCCGGTGAGCACGTACGGCAGCGCGGTGGGCCAGGTGACGTGCCGCATCCGGGCCCACCGGTTCAGTCCGAAGGTGCGGGCGGTGTCGTGTGCGACCGGGTCGACGTCCTGCACGCCGTAGAGCACCTGGACGAGGATCTGCCAGAACGCCGCGTAGACCACCAGCAGCAGCACCGAGCGCAGGTCGGTGCCGAAGACCAGCACGGCCAGCGGGATGAGGGCCACCGACGGGATGGGGCGGAGGAACTCGATCGTCGAGGCGGTGAACTCCCGCAGGACGGGGACCGTGCCGACGACGAAACCGACGACCACGCCGAGCCCGACCGCGATGGCCAGTCCGAGGGCCCAGCCCCGGACGGTGTCACCGAGCGCGGTCCAGAACGCGGGGTCGCCGACCAGCTCCGCCAGCGCGACGCTGATCCGGCTGACCGGCGGTAGGTAGTTCGGTGAGACCAGGCCGATGCGCGGCACCAGCTCCAGCACGGCGAGGAAGGTGCCGAACCCGGCGACGCCGAGCAGGGCGTTGCCCCCGCGCAGCCGACCGGCCGCGCCGGCCCGGGACTTCCGGGCCGGCGCGGCGAGCGTGGTCGTGGACGTCACGGGAGCAGCTCCGCGACGTCGGCCTTCTTCTCGATCAGTCCGTCGGCGAGCATCATGTCCGCCAGCGCCTGGACCGACTCCCGGTTGATCTGGCCGGTCCAGGCCGGGAGGGTCATCTTCTCCGCCACCGCCGGCTCGATCTTCGTGTACGTCAGTAGCACCTTGCGCACCTCGTCCGGGTGCTCCTGCGCGTACTGCAGGGACTTCTCGATCGCGGCGGTGAAGCGCTTGACCAGGTCGGCCTTCTCCTTGATGGTCTTCTCGGTGGTGAAGTACGCGGCCACCGTCATGTTCGGCGCGGCGTCCACCATGTTGGAGGCGATCACCCGGGCGCCCTGGTCCTGCGACACCGTCAGGAACGGCTCCACCACCCACGCGGCGTCGACCCGCTTGGCGTCGACGGCGGCCGGCATGTCGGGGAAGGCCAGCTCGACGAACTTGACGCCGGAGGGGTCGCCGCCGGCCTTACGAATCGACGCGCGGACAGTGGTGTCGCCGACGTTCTTGAGGTTGTTGACGGCGACGGTCTTGCCCGCGAGGTCGGCCGCGGTCTTGATCGGGCTGTCCTCCGGCACCACGATCCCGCTGAAGTCCTTGCCCTGCTGGCCGGTGGAGGCGTTGCCCTCGGCGATCGCCTTCAGCGGCAGGTTCTGGGACTGGGCGACGATCAGCGAGACGATGTTGCCGAAGGCGAAGTCGAACTCGCCGCTGACCACGCCGGGCACCGCCGCGGCGCCGCCCGTGGTGTTGACCACCTCGACCTCGATGTTCTGTTCGGCGAAGAAGCCCTTCTCCTTGCCGAGGTGCAGGGGGGCGACGTCGACGATCGGAATCGCCCCGACCTTGACCTTGGTGACGCCTCCGCCCTGTCCGGAAGAGCCGGCGGAGTCGGAGGAACCGCAGCCGGCGGCGGTCACGAGCAGTGCTGCGGCGGCTATGGCGCTGATGAGGGAACGGCGCATGGAAGGTACTCCCGGATCCGGCGGTCCCGAGGGACCGGGGGTGGTGGGTCGTGCTGGCGGAGAGCCCCGAGGATGATCGGTATCATGTTCGCAAGCCGAACGGGTGTTCTTATCTAGAACGTTGGCACGTGTCCCGCCTCACGTCAACGGGTCGCCGCAACATTTCTGCAACGCGCCGGACGCGACGAACCCGGCCGCCGCGTCCTCGTTGACGGATCGCCGGGCGGGGCATTACGTTCGAGATAAGGACGGTAGTCCGCATAGCGAACAGCGGGCGACCGAGGGAATCGACAGGAGACGGGGAGGCTCATGGCGAAGCTCGTCTCGCTGGCCGAGGGCGTGGCGGACCTGGTCCGCGACGGTGACGTGGTGGCCCTGGAGGGCTTCACCCATCTCATTCCGTTCGCCGCCGGCCACGAGATCATCCGTCAGGGTCGGCGGGAGCTGACCCTGGTCCGCATGACGCCCGACGTCATCTACGACCAGCTCATCGGCGCCGGCTGCGCCCGTCGACTGGTCTTCTCCTGGGGCGGCAACCCGGGCGTGGGATCGTTGCACCGCTTCCGGGACGCGGTGCAGAACTCCTGGCCGGCGCCGCTCGAGCTGGAGGAACACAGCCACGCGGGGATGGCCAACCGCTACGTCGCCGGCGCCTCCGGCCTGCCGTTCGCCGTGCTGCGCGGCTACACCGGCACCGATCTGCCGCGGCACACCGCCAACATCAAGACGATCACCTGCCCGTTCACCGGTGAGGTGCTCACCGCCGTCCCCGCCCTGCGTCCCGACGTCACGGTGGTGCACGCCCAGCGGGCCGACCGGGCCGGCAACGTGCAGATGTGGGGCATCACCGGGGTGCAGAAGGAGGCCGTCCTCGCGGCACGTCGGTCGCTGGTCACCGTCGAGGAGATCGTCGACGAGCTCACGCCGGTGCCGGGGCAGGTCGTCCTGCCGGGCTGGGCGGTGACCGCGGTGGCCGAGGTCCCCGGCGGTTCCCATCCCTCGTACGCCCAGGGCTTCTCGGTCCGCGACAACGACTTCTACGTCCGGTGGGACGCGATCAGCCGGGACCGGGACAGGTTCCGCGACTGGGTGGAGCAGCATGTGCTGAAGGCAGGAGTCCAGGCGTGAGTGGCGACTACACGTCCGACGAGATGATGACCGTCGCCGCGGCGCGCCAGCTGCGCGACGGGGCCGCCTGTTTCGTCGGGATCGGTCTGCCCAGCACCGCCGCCAACCTGGCGCGGGCCACGCACGCGCCGAACCTCGTCCTGATCTACGAGTCCGGCTGCCTCGGGGCGAAGCCCGACCGGCTCCCGCTCTCGATCGGCGACGGGGTCCTCGCCGACACCGCCGACTCGGTGGTGTCGGTGCCCGAGGTCTTCAACTACTGGCTCCAGCCGGGCCGGATCGACGTCGGCTTCCTCGGTGCCGCCCAGCTCGACCGGTACGGCAACATCAACACCACAGTGATCGGGGGCGACTACGACGACCCGAAGGTCCGGCTCCCCGGCGCCGGCGGCGCCCCGGAGATCGCCGCGTCCTGCGGCGAGGTGGTGGTGGTCGTCCGGCAGAGCCTGCGCACCTTCACCGACCGGGTCGACTTCGTCACCTCGGTCGGGTACGGCAGCGGACCGGGCGACCGGGAGCGGCTCGGGCTGCGCGGCGGCGGGCCGCGCGTGGTGATCACCGACCTCGGCATCCTGGAGCCCGATCCGCACACCTGCGAGCTGACCCTGACCCGCCTGCACCCGGGCGTCACCGTCGACCAGGCCCGGGCCGCCACCGGGTGGGACCTCGTCGTCGCGCCGGACCTGACCACGGGACAGCCGCCGACCGCGCACGAACTGACCGTGCTGCGGGCGCTGGAGGCGACGAAGAAGGGGCCGACCCGATGAGCAACGAGGTCTACGTCCTCGACGCCGTGCGTACCCCGATCGGCCGGTACGGCGGCGGCCTGGCGGAGGTACGCCCCGACGACCTCGTCGCGCACGTCGTGGGGGAGATCGTCCGGCGCAGCCCCGGCCTGGATCCGGCACGCATCGACGACGTGCTGCTCGGCGACGCGAACGGCGCCGGCGAGGACAACCGCGACGTGGCGCGGATGGCGGTGCTGCTCGCCGGCCTGCCGCCCTCGGTGCCCGGCGCGACCGTCAACCGGCTATGCGGCTCCGGCCTGGAGGCGGTGATCGGCGCGTCCCGGGCGATCGCCCTCGGCGACGCCTCGATCTGCGTCGCCGGCGGAGTCGAGTCGATGAGCCGGGCGCCATGGGTGCTGCCCAAGCCCGGACAGGGCTACCCGCGCGGGCACGAGACGCTGCACTCGACCACCCTCGGCTGGCGGTTGGTCAACCCGCGGATGCCGCAGGAGTGGACGGTGGCGCTGGGCGAGGGGGCGGAGATCCTCGCCGACCGCTACAAGATCACTCGCGCGGAGCAGGACGCCTTCGCGCTGCGCAGCCACCGGCTCGCCGCGCAGGCCTGGGCCGCCGGTGCGTACGCCGACGAGGTCACCGCCGTGCCCGGAACCGAGGTCGAACGGGACGAGAGCATCCGGCCGACCACCACACTCGAGGCGCTCGCGCGCCTCAAGCCGGTCTTCCGGGACGACGGGACGGTCACCGCGGGCAACTCCTCCCCGCTCAACGACGGGGCGAGCGCCCTCCTGCTCGCCGACCGGGCCGGCGCCGAGGCGATCGGCCGGGCACCGCTGGCCCGGATCGTCTCCCGGGCGGTCACCGCGATCGAGCCGCAGCTGTTCGGCATCGGCCCGGTGGCGGCGGCCGAGGAGGCGCTGCGCCGGGCCGGAATAGGCTGGGGCGACCTCGACGTGGTCGAACTCAACGAGGCGTTCGCCGCGCAGTCGCTCGCCTGCCTGGCCGAGTGGCCGGACCTCGACCCGGAGATCGTCAACCCGCAGGGCGGGGCGATCGCCCTCGGCCACCCGCTGGGCTCGTCCGGGTCGCGGATCCTCGGGTCGCTCGCCTGGCAGCTGCACCGCCGCGGCGGCGGGCGGGGACTCGCCGCGATCTGCATCGGGGTCGGCCAGGGGCTGGCCGTCGTGCTGGAAGCCTGACGGGAGAGGAACATGTCCCAGGAGACCGTCCACCGGACCGACAGCGGTCTGGTCCTGCCGCGGTACCGGCGCGACGACATCGACGCCCACCCGCCCCTGCTCAGCCCCGGCTACAAGTCGACGGTCGGGCGCGCGCCGCGGCAGCCGCTCACCTACCTGCCGCAACGACTCACCGAGATCACCGGGCCCCTGCTCGGCGAGGGCCGGCTGGCTCCGCTGGACCACGACCTGACCCGGCAGCACGACGGGGAACCGCTCGGGCAGCGCATCATCGTGCACGGCCGGGTGCTCGACGGCGACGGACGCCCGGTGCCCCAGACCCTGGTGGAGATCTGGCAGGCCAACGCCGCCGGACGGTACCGGCACGCGGTGGACAACTGGCCCGCCCCGCTGGACCCCAACTTCGAGGGGGTCGGCCGGGCGCTCACCGACGAGCGCGGCCGCTACCGCTTCGTCACGATCCAGCCCGGCGCGTACCCCTGGAAGAACCACGACAACGCCTGGCGGCCGGCGCACATCCACTTCTCGCTCTTCGGCCGCGCCTTCACCCAGCGGCTGGTGACGCAGATGTACTTCCCGGGCGATCCGCTGTTCTCCCAGGATCCGATCTTCAACTCGGTCCGCGACCCCAAGGCACGGGAGCGGATGATCGCCCGCTACGACCACGCCACCACGCAGCCGGAGTGGGCCCTGGCCTACGAGTTCGACATCGTGCTGCGCGGCCGGGAGAGCACTCCTTTCGAGGACGAGGACGACGATGAGTGAGCACCTCGGGGTCACCCCGGCGCAGACGGTCGGACCGTACCTGCACATCGGCCTGCTCTGGCCCGACGGCCCGTACGTCGTACCCGAGGGGACGCCGGGCGCGATCTGGATCCGCGGACAGCTCTTCGACGGCGCCGGCGACCCGGTGCCCGACGGGATGGTCGAGAGCTGGCAGGCGGACCCGGACGGCCGCTTCGACCACCCCGACGACCCGCGCGGCGCGCGGACGCCGTCGGTGCCGGGGTTCCGGGGGTTCGGGCGAAGCGCCACCGACGCGCAGGGGCGCTACGAGATCCTGACCGTCAAGCCGGGCGCGCTGCCGGACCCCGACGGCGGCGTCGAGGCACCCCACCTCACCCTGTCGGTCTTCGCGCGCGGGCTGCTGCACCGGGTCGTCACCCGGCTCTACTTCCCCGACGAGCCGGCGGCCAACGAGGCGGATCCGGTGCTGCGCACCGTCGACGCCGGCCGCCGTCACACCCTGCTGGCCACCGCCGCACCGGACGGGTTCCGCTTCGATATCCATCTGCAGGGCGACCATGAGACCGTCTTCTTCGCCGTCTGAGTCCCTGCTCGGCGGCCTCTCCGGCAACCCCGACGTCGACGCGGAACTCACCGACCGGGCGCTGCTGCAGGCGATGCTCGACGCCGAAGCCGCGCTCGCCGCGGCCGCCGCCGACGGCGGGGTCGCACCGCGGGCGGCGGCGGAGGCCATCGCCGCCCGGTGCCGCGCCGGCCGGTACGACCCGGCCGAACTCGGCCGCGCGGCCGAGAGCGCCGGCAATCCCGTCGTTCCACTCGTGCGCGAGCTGACCGCGGCCGTACCCGAGGACGCCCGGCCCTGGGTGCACCTCGGAGCGACCAGCCAGGACATCCTCGACACCGCGCTCGTCCTGGTCGCGGTGCGCGCGTCCGGACGGCTGCTGGACCACCTCGACGCGGCGGCCGCGGCCGCGGCCCGCCTCGCCGACGACCACCGCGACACCGTCCTGGTCGGCCGCACGCTGGGCCAGCAGGCGACGCCCACCACGTTCGGGCTGAAGGCCGCCGGGTGGCTGCTCGGCCTGGTCGAGGCGGGCAGCCGGCTGCGCTGCGTCCGCGCTTCGTTGCCGGCGCAGCTCGGCGGCGCCGTCGGCACGCTCGCCGCGCTGGGAGCGGCCGGGCCGGTGGTCGCCGACCGGTACGCCAACCGCCTGGGCCTGCCCGCTGATCCGCTGCCCTGGCACACCCGCCGCCAACCCGTACTCGACCTCGCCGCCGCGCTCGGCGCGCTGCTCGCCGCCACCGGCAAGGTCGCGCTCGACGTCGGGCTGCTCGCCCAGCCGGAGGTCGGTGAGGTCGCCGAGGGCGGCACCGGCCGGGGCGGCTCCTCGGCGATGCCGCACAAGCGCAACCCGGTCGACTCGGTTCTGGTCACCGCCGCGGCCCGGCGCGCCCCGGGTCTCGTCGCCACCATGTTCACCGTCGCCGTGCACGAGCACGAGCGGGCCACCGGCGCCTGGCACGCCGAGTGGGAACCCCTGCTCGACCTGCTGCACCTGGCCGGGGGCGCCGCCGCCCGTACCGTCCGGATGCTGGACGGCCTGGTGGTTCACGCGGACCGGATGCGGATGAACCTCGACGCCGCCGGGGGTCTGGTGCTGGCCGAGGCGGTCGCCGCGCGGCTGGCGCCCGCGCTCGGGCGCAGCGCCGCGCATGACGCCGTCGCTCGCGCAGCCGGCCGGCCCCCGTTCCGCGACGCACTGCTCGCCGACCCGGACGTGCGTACCCACCTGAGCGAACCGGACGTCGATGCGGCGCTCGATCCCCGCGCCTGGCTCGGCTCGGCGAACCTCTTCGTCGACCGGGCCCTGGCCGCCCACCGCGAGGCGGCATCGTGACGTCCCGGTTGCACCACCGCGTCGACGGCCCGGCGAACGCGCCCGTGCTGGTGCTCGGCAGCTCCCTCGGCACCACCGGCGCCATGTGGGAACCCCAGCTCGCCGCGCTGTCCGCCCGCTTCCGGGTCATCCGGTACGACCACCTGGGCCACGGCCGCTCCGCGGTGCCGCCCGGGCCGTACACCATCGAGCAGCTCGGCCGGGAGGTGCTGGCGCTCCTCGACGACCTGGGCCTGCGGCGCGTGCACTACGCCGGGCTCTCCCTCGGCGGCATGGTCGGCATGTGGCTCGCCGCGCACGCACCCGAGCGGGTGGGCCGGCTGGCGCTGCTCTGCACCTCGGCCTCCCTCGGCCCGGTGCAGGGCTGGCGACAGCGGGCGGAGACGGTACGGACCGCCGGCGTGGCGGCGATCGCCGATTCCGTGGTGTCCCGCTGGTTCACCCCGTCCTTCGCCGCGTCCCGGCCGGAGGTCGTCGCGACGTACCGCGCCATGCTGACCGCCAACCCCGCCGGCGGCTACGCGGGCTGCTGCGAGGCGATCGCCGCGATGGACCTCCGCGCGGACCTGGCGAAGATCGGCGCACCGGCAGTGGTGATCGCCGGCGCCGACGACCTGGCCACCCCGGTCGCGCACGCCGAGCGGATCGCCGAGCGCATCGCCGGGGCGCGGCTCGCGGTGGTGGACCACGCCGCGCACCTGGCCAACGTGGAGCAGCCCGAGCAGATCGGCGAACTGCTGCTGGACCACTTCGACGAGGAGACCTGAATGGACGACCGCGAGCGGCACGACGCCGGCATGACAGTACGCCGGCAGGTGCTGGGCAACGCCCACGTCGACCAGGCGATCGCCGGCACCGACGAGTTCACCGCCGACTTCCAGGACCTCATCACCCGGTACGCGTGGGGCGAGATCTGGACCCGGCCCGGCCTCGACCGGCGGACCCGCAGCTGCATCACCCTGGCCGTCCTCGCCACCCTGCACCACGACGAGGAGTTGGCGATGCACGTCCGCGCCGCGCTCCGCAACGGGTTGACCCAGGACGAGGTCGCCGAGGTCCTGCTCCAGGTCGGCGTCTACGCTGGCGTCCCAGCGGCCAACCGGGCGTTCAAGGTGGCGCAACAGACCCTGCGACAGGAGGCCGGATGAGCGAGGCGCGAACCCCGGAGTTCGTCCAGTCGCTGGAGCGTGGGCTCGCGGTCATCCGGGCCTTCGACGCCGAGCACCCGCAGCTCACCCTGAGCGAGGTGGCACGGGCGACCGGACTGACCCGCGCGGCCGCGCGCCGGTTCCTGCTCACCCTGGTCGAGCTGGGTTACATGCGCACCGACGGGCGGTTCTTCTCGCTGCGGCCGCGCATTCTCGAGCTCGGGTACGCGTACCTGTCGAGCCTGAGCCTGCCCGAGGTCGCCATGCCGCACATGGAGGCGCTCGTCCGGCAGGTGCACGAGTCCTGTTCGATGTCGGTGCTGGACGGTGACGAGGTGGTGTACGTCGCCCGGGTCCCGACCAAGCGCATCATGACCGTCGGGATCAGCGTCGGCACCCGCTTTCCGGCCTACGCCACCTCGATGGGGCGTGTGCTGCTCGGCGCGCAGCCCGCCGGATGGCTGGACGACTACCTCGCCAAGGCCGAGTTGACGCCCCTGACCCGACGCACCATCACCGACCCGGCGAAGCTGCGCACCGTCCTGACCAAAATCGCCGCGCAGGGGTACGCGATCGTCGACCAGGAGCTGGAGGAGGGGCTGCGCTCGCTGGCCGCGCCGATCCACGGCGAGAACGGTTCGGTGATCGCGGCGGTGAACGTGTCGGCCCACGCCAGCCGCGGCTCGTCGGAGGTGATCCGCAAGGAGCTGCTGCCGCCGCTGCTGGAGACGGCCAAGCGGATCGAGGAGGACCTGCGCGGCGGCCACAACCGCCACCAGGCACGCTGAGCGGCACCGGGTTCTGCACTGTGTGTCGCCCTGGTCCTAGGACCTTCCGCATGCAGGAGGGCCGGTGGACGACGATCACCCCGTCGCAGTTCACGCACGAGCGGGAGGCGCTGGCGCATGTCCAGGCGCTGCTGCCCGACACGGAGCCCTACCGCGCCTGGTCGAACTTCACCTTCACCGCCCAGACCGGCCACCCGTACGAGGTCGACCTGCTGGTCGCCGCCCCGGGCGGGCTCCACCTCATCGAGGTCAAGAGTCTGAACGGGCGGCTGACCTCCAGCGGCTCCAACTGGACGGTGCCGTGGTGCGGGTGGGCGACTACGAGTGGATCGCCCTCCCCGGCGCCTGGGTCGCCAACGCCCACCGCAGCGTCGCTGTTTGACCCGCCGCGGCTCCGCCCCGCACCCTGCCCGTCGCGGCTCCGCCCCGCATTTCATGATCGTTGGCAGCTCAGCTGTAGCTGTGCCCGGCGTGTCGTACTGCTGGCCTGCCAACGATCAGCGTTCGCCATAGCACATCGCGGCGTCGGGCGGGGGATGTCCACAGTGCGGTGGCTGTCCACAGACACGAGGGCGGGTCGGTTGCGGGGCGGTGGGGCGGGGCGGCACGGTCGGCGGCGTGAATCCGCTGTTGCTGCAACTGGTGGAGCGCGGAGGTGGGGTGTTGACCCGCGCGATCGCGACTCGGGTGGTGCCAGAGTGGACGCTGGAGTTCGCGTGCCGCCGCGGTGACCTGGTGCGGGTGCTGCCCGGGGTGTTCGTGGCTGCGTACCTGTTCGACGGTGGATCTGGTGCCGGAACTCCCGCCCTCAGCCGCCTCGACCCTGCCCTTGGTCACCGTGCAGTTCTCGCCTGGGCGGGCGGAGGTGGTGCCCTCAGTCACCTCAGCGCGCTCGACGTGTGGGGGGTGCGCCGGCAGGTGACCGGTGACCTGCTGCACCTGAGCGCACCGGCCGGGACCGGACTGCGCACCCGGCCCGGAGTGACCGTGCACCGACGTCGGGGATTTGTTCCCGAGCCGCCGCAGGTGATTGTCCGGCGAGGGGTGGCGGTGACCCGCATCGAGCAGGCACTCGTCGACTCGTGGCCGTTGCTGCCGCCGAGCGAGCGGAGGGCGCCCGCGATCCGGGCGGTCAACGAACGGCTGACCACACCGGGCCGGCTGGATGCGAGCCTCGCTCCCGTGCCGAAGCTGGACGACCGGGCAACCCTGCGGACGCTGCTGACCCGGCTAGCCGAGGGCTGCCGCAGCCCGCTGGAGATCTGGGGGCACGAGTACGTCTTCACCGGCCCGGGAATGCCGGCATTCCAGCGGCAGGTGCCCATCCGGCTCGGCCAGCGCACGGTCTACCTCGACCTGTTTGCCGAGCCGGAGCGCGTCAACATCGAACTCGACGGCGCCGCCAGCCACGGCGACGCACGACAGCGCGAAATCGACCTGCGCCGCGACGCACAGCTGGCCGCCATGGGCATTCAGGTCGTCCGTTTCGCCCACCGCCGGCTGGTGCACGAGGTTGAGCAGGTACGCCGGGAGACCCTCGCCGTCCTGGCCAGCCGACGCACCTGATCCCCGAGCCGCGGCAGCGCTGTCACGGCCGATGCCTCGGTCAGTCCGCCGAGCCGGCCGGCACCACCCAAGTTGTCGGCTGACCGGTGATCGCCGTGATCATGTCGAAGTCACCGGTCCGGTTTGGCCGTGCCCACTTCGCCGGTCAGGTCGGGAAGCCCGCCCGTCTTGAGCCAGTCGGCGAACTTGCGCCGCTTCTCCCGGTTGACCAGGGCCTGCAGGGCGGCGTTGACCGTCGCCTTCTTGGTGGTGGTGCCGAGAAGCCTCGCCGCTTCCGCGAGCAGGTCGTCGTCAACACCTGGCGGCGACGATCGAGATCCTCGAGCCGGCCCTCTGCATCGTTCAGGGCCGCGAGGTCTACAAGGCACTCACCGCGCTCATGACTCGTCGGCGTCAGCTCGTTCCGCAGCTCGAACGGGCCCGGATCGCCGGTGTCGACACGCTCGTTGCCGCCTTCACGCATCCGTCCGCGATGCGGCTGACCGACCACTGGGGGCGGCTGACCAGCGCGCCGTACCTTTACGAAACGGTGGTCCCGGCGCTCAAGGCCGCGCGGCAAACGATGACGAGCACGTGAGGTCAGCCGCCGTAGCGGCCCAACCAGTACGGGTCGGTCGCCTCGACGTACTCAGCGCCGGACGGGCTGTGCTCCAACTGCGTCACGTAGTCCCGAGCAAGGGTGTCGGCGACCCAGGCCAGTTCCAGCCGGGAGAGCCAGTCCACTGGTAGCGCGTCGACGCCGTGCGCGGCGCCGAGGAGGGCACCGGCCACCGTTGCCGCATGCTTGGCACCGGCCGACGATGCGAACAGCAGCGCCTCCCGCACCTGCTCCCGTTCAGGGAAGGAGACAGCCACGTAGACGCCGCCGAGCAGTGCGGCTTGGGCCGTGGCACCTGCCGCGAGTCGAGTCAGCTGCGCCGGGTCCGCGGGCTTGGCTTCCGCTGCGGCCAGCGCGGGTGCGAGCACGTCGCCGGTGGTGCCGGACCAACTGCCGTGCGGCACGCTGTGCGCTCTCATGGCGGCTCCGGCGACCGTGTTGCCCAGGCCGATCAGGTGGATCATCGTGGCGCCCAGCGCTGCCGCCGGCAGCGCCGAACCGCCGTGGGTGAGAGCCGCGAGACTGGCTCCCAGCGAACCGGGCGACTCCCACCAGGTGCACAGGCCGGCCGGCAGAGCGCGGGTCAGGGCGTGCGCGCCGATGCTGGCCCCGCCCGGGCGCTCCACCGTACCCACCACGCCCTTCTGCAGGGCGGCGACCGTGGCCGGTGCGGAGCGGCGCCGCTCGCGCAGCACCGGCACCTCCGCGAGCCACCCGGTCGGCGGATCGCTCCCGTACGCGGGCTTCACACCGTCGATGCCCTGAAGCACCGCCCACCGGTTGTAGGCGTACCAGACCATGCCGGGCGGGTGGGTGATCCCTCGGTGCATGCCTCGGATGCGCGCGCGGATCAGGCCGTCGACGGTGAAGCAGGCGAGCTGGCCGGCGCTCGTCGCCCGCAACTGTCCGCTCGCCGGCACCGTGCCGCCCGTCGCGCCGATCGCGTCACCCAGCATCAGCCCGAGCACGCAGCCTCGGGCGGTCACCAGTGACGGCGCGTTCCTGATCACGCTGTGCAGCATAGGACGAGGTAGGCCGGCGACGGACGCTGCGGTGAGCCCTGCTTTCAGGGGCGCCGGCGGCGCGGAGGCCGGCGAGCTGGACGTAGATCTCGCGCTTGGCGGTCGCCTCGCCGCGCCGGTCGAGGACGTACCCGGTCAGCCAGACCCAGCCGTGGTACGTCGGCTGGCCGGACACCGACACGACGCGGAAGGTCAGCGCGCGGTCACCGGCGAACTGCACCGAGGCGCGGCCGTCGACGAGCAGCAGGTCACCGGGGGAGGGGCGCGCCGTCACCAGCGGCCGGAGTTGGGTGGCCGGCACTCGCGGGCGTGCATGGTCTGCCAGTCCCGCAGCGCTCGCTTGAGCCGGTCGTTCTCCTCGGTCAGCGTGCGGACCTGCGCGTGCAGGTCGGTCAGCTCGTCGGCGACCAGCGCCTGGAACTGGCGTACCTCATGGGGGTCGACGCCGCGACGGCGCGGCGCGAACGCGCGGGTCCGCACCTCGTGCGGGGTCAGCCGGGCCGGGTGGCCGGTCCCGTAGAGGTGGCCACCTCGGTACACCTGGGCCACGTCGATCCTTTCCGGTGCAGCCGGGAGCGAAGGCTCGGTGGGTGGAAGGGCGGGCCGTCCGCACGCCGGCCGCGGACGACCCGCCTGCTCCGCCGCCGCAGCTCGATTCAGCGGTACGGCAGCGGAGCAGTCCGGAGGGTCGGGACGGGCGCACCCGCCCCGACCAGGGGGATGAGCCGAACTCGTTGCCACGCGAGGAGCGGCTCGGAAGAAACATAACTAGGGAACACAGGGAAGTAAAGACCATTGTTTAGGTGTCACCGTTGTGATCGAATTCGGGGTGCCACGCGAGGAGTGACATGCCCGAATCAGCCGAATATCTACGCATCGCTGACGACGTGATCGCCGACGTCAGAACAGGGAAGCTCAAGCCAGGCGACCGGCTCCCGTCGATCGCCGACACGCGCGCGGCCTACCGCGTCAGCTACGGGACCGTGCAGCTGGCTTACGTCCGCCTTGAGGCCCTGCGGGTCATCCGCCGCTTGCAGGGCAAGGGTGTCTTCGTCACCGATCCGAAGACCTGGATGCGGGAACCATGAATCGCGCCTGTCCGGTCCACTGACCGATCAGCGGGTAGCGCAGAGATCAACGTAGGTGCAGGCTCGGCTTGTGAAGGCGTACGTTGGGGTCACCGATGAGCGCTGGTACCGCTTCCTGGCTGCGCGCCCGTACCTGAACGAGGTCAACTTCTGGCGACCTTCGGGGGGCAGCTTCCGCGCTCTCACCATCGGCGAACCGTTCTTCTTCAAGGCGCACCACCCGCTGAACCGTGTCATCGGCGGCGGGTTCTTCAGCGGTTTCACCCGGCTGCGCATTTCCGAGGCATGGGAACTGTTCGGCGAGGCGAACGGCGCGGCGACCGTCACGGACATGCGCAACAGCGTCGGGCGGTACCGCAGGCAGGCGATCGGGCCCGACGAGGATCCCGTCATCGGCTGCGTCTTCATCCGCGACGTCACCTATTTCCCCGACGGCTCCACCGTGGCCGCGCCGCAGGACTTCGCGCCGAACGTGGTGCAAGGGAAGACGTACGACCTGGCGGATCCCCGCACGCAGGAGTACTTCGAGCTGCTGATCCACCGGCTCATCGGTACCGCAGTGGACCTCGACCTCAGCGAGCCATGGCACCGGCCAGGTCCCGTGTACGGTGATCCGCGCCTGGCGCCGCAGCGTCTCGGTCAGCAGGCCTTCAAGGCCGTCGTGCTGGGAGCCTACGGTCGGCGCTGCGCCATCACCGGCAACAAGGTGGCACCGGTACTGCAAGCGGCACACATCCGCCCCCTACCGAAGGGCGGTGAGCATCGCCTGGACAACGGCCTCCTACTCAAGTCCGACGTGCACATCCTCTTCGACCGCGGTTATCTCGGTGTGGATCCCAAGTACCGTCTGCTGGTCAGCCCGCGCCTCCGCAGCGAGTTCGGCAACGGCGACCAGTTCTACGCCAAGGCGGGAGACGTGATCGCTCTGCCCGAGCGCCGCCCCGATCGCCCAAATCGGGAGTTCCTTGAGTGGCACCTCGACACGGTGTTCAAGGCTGCGTGAGCGCCGTGACGATCAGGCCGGCGTCGGTGCGTCCAGGATCGCGCTGAAGCGCTCCTCCGCCAGATCCAGCTGGTCGAGGATGTGCCGCTTCACCTCCGCCGACAGCGGCGTGTCCGGCCGGGTCACCAGCTCCCGCAGCACCGGCACCAGGGGCCGGTACTTCGCCGCCCACGTCGGCACCTTCGGCCCGACCGAGTAGACCACGCCCACCCCGTTGTCGGTGAAGTCGGAGATCTTGATGACCCGCGCCCAGGGCTCCCGGTCGAGGCTGGCGGCGACGTGCTCGCGGTACTGCTCGTGGCGGTCGCGCGAGGCGTCGTACACCGGGTTGGTGACGGCGGCGACGAGGCGCGCGACGCGCGGGCCGAACCGCTCGGCGAGCGCGGCCAGCGCGGCGGCGCGGACCTCGCCGGTCGATTCGACGGCGCCGGCCTGACCGGAGCAGGCCAGCTCGGCGGGGTGGTCCTCGACCGCGTCGTGCAGCAGGCCGGCGACGATCACGTCGACGTCGCGCACCTGGTAGTGGTGCAGCATGCGGATGGCGACCCGCAGCAGGTGGTTGAGGTACGGCTCGCGGACGCGCCGGTCGTCGCGGTGCAGGTGGGCGGCGAGGTCCAGCGCGTCGGTGAGCCGGGCCCGCGCCGCCTCGTCGAAGCCGGCGATCTCCAGCCGGAAGCGGGCGGTCAGGCCCGGCTCGCCGTGGAGCTCGGTGATCGCGTGCATCGGCATGGTCGCGAGGTGCGCGGGAAACTCCATGACCCACTTCTACCGGAAGCGCGCCAGGGTCAGCGCGGCGGGCGGCCCTGCACCCGGTACGCGTGGGCCTCGTGCCAGACGTGCGGGTAGACGCCCACCTCGAAGTACCGGCGGAGCCGGTTGATCGGGGCGCCGGCGTGGTCGTGCCACAGCCACCACACGGGCAGGACGGTGAACAGCGCGTAGTTGGCGGCGACCAGCGGCAGGTAGAGCGGGCCGAGCGCCCGCGCCTGGAGGATGTGGGTGTCCTCGTGCCGCTGCACCCGGGGGCTGGAGCCGGCGCAGACCGTGCCGAGGGTGGTCGCGTACCGGGCCCAGACGCCCTGGACGACGCTGACCCGGCAGGCGTGCCGCGAGCCGGGCACGTCGAGGGCGTGCCCGGCGGCCAGGTGCAGGGCCAGGTAGACCGCGCCGAGGGCGGTGTTCGGCAGGCTCCAGGTGTGGTCGACGAGGAACAGCAGGAACCCGCGCGCGCCGCGCGGGTAGACACCGGCCGCGACGACCGCCCCGCCGAACACGGCGCCCGGCACCAGGCCGGCCACCGCCCCCGCCAGCAGCCCGACCGGACCGGCGAGCAGGCCACCCAGCGCGGCGCCCGCGACCGCGTGGACGATCGCGCTGACAACTCCGGCGACCATGGCGCGCTCCTTCCTGCCCTCCGGCCATGGTGACACCGCAGGTCCGCCGGGCACCGTCGGCTTTCGGCCACACCTGGGGACCTTCCGCGACACGTGTAGGACGCATTGATCGAAACATTTAACACTCGTCGGATGACCTGCCGAAGGAGCAGGTCGTAGCGTCGAGGCCACTCACCTCGCCCGGCATGACTACCCACCGTGATCGACGGGCGAGCGGCGCGGACCACCGCGCCGGACCGCTCCGCGGTCGTGAGCGGCAACGTTGCCAACCCCGGAGGGAGTAGCCGTGCCCCCGAATACCCGTCCATCCCGTGGCCGCCGTAGTGCGGCCTTGTTGTTGTCCACGACTCTTGTCGTCGCGTTGACCTCGCTTCCGACGTCGGCTTCGGCCGCACCGGAGGAGGGCGCGGCGCGGTCGAATCCGATCTTCCTGACCGGCCCGAACGAGGGGACCCCGGACGCGATCGCGATCGACTACCTGCGGGCGAACCCGGTGCGGTACGGCGTGACGGCCGCGGACCTGGGTGACCTGTCGGTGGCGTCGCGGTACACGAGCCGGCACAACGGCGTCACCCACGTGAACCTGGCGCAGCGGTACAAGGACCTGGAGGTCTTCGGTGCCACCGCGATGGTGAACATCGCCCGCGACGGCAGCGTGATCTTCGTTGGTGACTCGCTGGTGTCCGGCCTGTCGGAGAAGGGGTCCGCGACCGCGTCCCTGGACGCCGTCGAGGCGGTGGAGGCCGCCGCGAAGGGTCTGAAGCTGGACAAGCCGAAGAGTCCACGGGTGATGAGCCGGGCCAGTGGTGCGGCGAAGCGGACCGTGGTGTCCGGCAGCGGCATCTCGAAGGAGCCGATCCCGGCGAAGCTGGGCTGGCAGCCGACCGCCGAGGGACTGCGGCTGGCCTGGCAGTTGGTGATCGACGACTCGTCCGACCCGCACCTGTGGAACGCCACGGTGGACGCCCAGACCGGCGAGCTGCTCGGCGCCGACGACTGGACCACCCACGAGCACGTCGACCAGCTGGCCGGCACGCTGAGCCAGGTCGAGGGCCGGACGCTGGCGACCGGCGCGGCCAGCGGCCTGGGCACCCGGAACCCGGTGCAGGACGGATCGAGCTACCGCGTCTACGGCTACCCGACGGAGAGCCCGAACGACGGCCCGCGCACCCTGGTGACCAACCCGGCCGACGCGACCGCGTCCCCGTACGGCTGGCACGACACCGACGGCGCCCCGGGCGCCGAGCACACCACGACGCAGGGCAACAACGTCCACGCGTACCAGGACCAGGACAACAACAACGCCGCCGACTTCGGCAGCAGCCCGAGCGGCGGGGCCGATCTGAACTTCGACTTCCCGCTGGACCTGGCGGAGAACCCGCAGAACTACCGGGACGCCGCGACGGCCAACCTGTTCTACTGGAACAACATCATCCACGACGTCTCCTACCTCTACGGTTTCGACGAGGCGTCGGGCAACTTCCAGGCGAACAACTACGGTCGCGGTGGCGTCGGTGGCGACTACGTGCGCGCCGAGGCCGCGGACGGCGGCGGCACCAACAACGCGAACTTCTCCACCCCGGCGGTGGACGGTGTCGGCACGCCGCGGATGCAGATGTACCTGTGGCCCGGCAACCAGTTCGGCGCCCAGAACCAGGTCGTCGTCGACGGGGTCGGCAGCTTCGACGCGACCTGGTCGCGGTTCAGCCCGGCGCTCTCGGCGGCCGGCCGCTCCGGCCCCTTGGTGTACGGCGGCACCGGCTGCGCGGCCGGCGCCTACCCGGCCACGCCGAGCGGCGACTGGATCGCGGTGGTCGACGGCGGCACCGCCGCCTGCAGCTACCTGCAGCGCACCCAGGTCGCCGAGTCCCTCGGCGCCACGGCGGTCGTGGTCGCGCACAACGCGGCCGGGGCCGCGCCGGTGCTGACCGGATCGATGACGGCCGCGCCGGTCACCATCCCGGCCATCGCGGTGACCCAGGCCGACGGGGCCACCATCAAGGCCGCGATCGCCGCCGGCGACGTCACCGGCACCGCGCGCAAGCACCCGAACCACCCCGGCATGCGGGACGGCGACCTCGACGCCGGCATCGTCATCCACGAGTACGGGCACGGCATCTCCAACCGGCTCACCGGTGGCCCGAACATCAACTGCCTGAGCGGCAACGAGCAGATGGGTGAGGGCTGGAGCGACTACTTCGCGGTCACCACCCTGCTCAACCCGGAGCTCGACACGGCCGACGGCCAGCGGGGCCTCGTGCCGTACATCCTGTACCAGGACAACCGCAGCGGTGCCGGACTCCGGCCGCGGCCGTACTCCCGCAACATGGAGGTCCAGCCGTTCACCTACGACAGCATCCGCACCGGCGGCTGGCTGGACGGCACCTCGCTGGCCGCTCCGCACGGCATCGGGCACGGTTGGGCGTCGGTGCTGTGGGACATGACCTGGGATCTCATCGACAAGCACGGGCTGAACCCGAACGTCTACGACCCCTGGCACACCGGCGGCAACAACCTGTCGATGCAGCTCGTGATCGACGGGTTGAAGATGCAGGGCTGCGGGCCGGGCTTCGTGACCGGCCGCAACGCGATCATCGCCGCGGACGCGGCGCTGACCGGCGGCGAGAACGCGTGCACCCTGTGGGCGTCGTTCGCCCGCCGGGGTCTCGGCTACAGCGCGGTGCAGGGCACCACGAACCGCGACGACAACACCGAGGCGTTCGACACCCACCCGTCCTGCCGGGGTGACTTCCTGGGCCGCGCGGCGCAGCCGGCGCTGAACACCGTGGACGCCGGTGACGCGGTGCCGATGAAGTTCAAGGTCGCGTCCAACCGGGGTCTGGACATCCTGGCCGGCAACTCGCCGTACTCGCGGCTGGTGGACTGCGACACGCTCGCCACCGTCAACCCGGACGGGCCGATCACGCCCCGGCCCACGCCGGTCGCGGCGCAGACGCCCGGCAACTCGAAGCTGACGGCCAACGCCAACGGCCAGTACCTGTACCCGTGGAAGACCGACCCCGCCTGGGCCGGCACCTGCCGCGAGTTCGTACTGACCCTGGACGACGGATTCCAGTACCGCGCCTACTTCAAGTTCACCGGCTGACCGGCACGGAGGCGACGGGGGAGCGGCTCTGCGCGGCCGTTCCCCCGTCCCGCTGTTCCGGTCAGCCGGGCGGCCGCCAGTCCGCGTACCGGGCCATGCCGCGCAGCGACGCCCGGGCCGGGGCCAGGCGCAGCAGGGCGTTCCGCGCGGCCACCGCCACCGGGTGGCGCAGCTGCTGGCCGAACCGTCCCATCCGCGCCGAGGCCCGGGCGATCTCCTGGCTGCGGGGGCGGCGCCGCCGGTCGTACGCGGCCAGCGCGGCCGGCACGTCATCGGGTTCGGCGGCGCAGACCGCGCCGAGCACCACCGCGTCCTCGATGGCCTGACCGGCACCCTGCCCCAGGTTCGGGGTCATCGCGTGGGCGGCGTCGCCGAGCAGCGCCACCCGCCCCCGCACGTACGACGGCAACGGAGTGGCGAGGTGGTACAGGTCGGTGCGGATCACCGCCTCCGGCGAGGTCGCCGCGAGCAGCGCCGGGATCGGCTCATGCCAGCCGCCGAAGTGCTCGCGCACCAGGGCCAGCTCGTCGTCGGCCCGCACACCGGGCGGCGCGAGCAGCGCCGCGAACCAGTAGAGCCGGCCGTCGCCGATCGGCACCATGCCGAACTCGGCGCCGCCGCCCCAACTGATCGCCGTCGGCACCGGCCCGGGCTCGGTGGTCACCGCACGCCAGGCGGTGCTGCCGGCGTACGCCGGGGGCGGCGTGTCCGGCCAGAGCCGGGCGCGCAGGACGCTGCGCAGCCCGTCGGCGCCCACCACCAGGTCGGCGCGGAGCGGGACCGCGCCGCGCACGTCCACCTCACCGGTGTCCGGGTCGACGTCGACCACCTCGGACGCGGTCCGCAGGGCCTCCGGCGGCAGCGCCGCGCACAGGACCCGGTGCAGCTCGGCGCGGTGGATGCCGAGCGCGGCGGTGCCCAGCAGCCGGGTCATGTCGGCGGCGTCCACCCGGGACAGCCAGCGCCCGGACGACGTGCGGAGGCCGCCGGGCGTGTCCGGCGTGCCCCGGGAGCGGACGGCCGGGCCGAGGCCGAGCGCGTCGAGCGCGCGCAACGCGTTCGCCATCAGGGTCAGCCCGGCGCCCACCTCGCCCAGCTCGGCGGCGCGTTCCAGGACGGTGACCCGCCAGCCGTGCCGGTGCAGGGCGACGGCCGCCGCGAGGCCGCCGATGCCGCCACCCACCACGATCGCGTGCCGGTTCGCCATGCCGGCCAGCCTCGCACGGTGGCGGGGCGGCGACGGTCACGGGGGCACCGCGGGTGGCGGTGACGGGTCAGGTGCCGGTGAGCCAGGTGACCGCCTCGGCCCGCAGATCGGCGGGGACCTCGTGCCCGTCGGCGAACTCCCGGTAGGTCACGTCGTGACCGAGCGCGCGCAACCGGGGCACCAGGCGCCGGCTGCACACGTCCACCGGCAGCACCGGGTCGGCGGCGCCGTGCGAGACCCACACCCGGGGCCGGCCGTGGGCGACCAGCGGCGCGGCGAAGCCGGGGGAGAAGGCCACCACCGCGTCGACCAGGTCGCCGTTGGTCAGGCCCAGGGAGAGGGCGTACGAGGCGCCGTCGGAGAAGCCGCCGAACGCCACTCCGCCGACGGGGTGGCCCGCGAAGATCGAGCCGAGCAGCGTGTCGATGCGGCGTACGTCGACGCCGAACCCCTCGACGATCAGATCCCAGCTGGAAGCGGCGGCCTGCGGGGCGACGAGCAGGAGGCGGTGCGCGTCGGCGAGCGGGAGCAGCAGGTCGAGGCCCTGCCGGGCCGAGCCGCCCGCGCCGTGCAGCAGCAGGACGAGACGGTACGGCGTCCCGTCGGCCGGCTCGGGCACGTACCCCAGGGCCGGCGGGCCACCATGGGCGTCGGTCACCGGGACCAGACCGGTGGCGCCGGCGGCCGACGGAGGACCGGGCCGCGCCGTGAGCCGGCCGTGTCGGGGGTTCTCCTCCGGCGCCCGATGCGGCGGCGCGGGTTCGGCCACGGGCTCACCGTCCTTCGGTCGGCGGAGCGGACGGCCGGCGCTTACCCGCCGGGCCGGCGACCAATCCCCCCGGGCCGGTACCCCGGCGGGGCGGCCGGTTGCGGGGGTCAGCCGCTCACCCGGCACACCGGCCGGGACGGGAAGACCGTCGGCGGGCGAACGCCGCCGCCGGAGAGCACGGCGGTCGCCGCCGCGGCGGCGATCTCGGCCACCGGGTGGGTGGCCGTGGTCAGCGCCGGGGCGGTCACCGCGGCCAGCGGGATGTCGTCGAAACCGGTCACCGCCACGTCCCCGGGCACCTGGACGCCGTCGCGGCGCAGCCGGTCGATCACGCCGAGCGCCGTCGCGTCGCTGACGCCCACGATCGCGTCGGTGTCCGGCCAGCGGTCCAGGATCTCGCGCGCCGCCGCCCGCCCCCGGTGCGCGGTGAAGTCGCCCCGGACCAGCCGGGTCGGCAGCCCGGCCTCGTGCATCACCTGCCGGTACGCGCGCACGGACCGGCCGGCGCAGGGCAGCCAGCGGGGACCGCTGACCATGGCCACGCGGCGGCGGCCGGTCGCGTACAGGTGGCGGACCAGGGCCGCCGTGCCGCCGCCGTTGTCGACGTCGAAGACGGACACCAGCGGGGAGCCGACGCCGATCGAGGCGACCCGGCCGCGTACCGCCCGGGGCACCGCGGCCAGCACCGCGGCGGTCGTGTTGAGCAGGATCACCCCGCTCACCCCACGGCCCTCGGTGAGGTCGCGCAACCGGCCCGGGTCGCGGGTCGGCAGCCAGTGCAGGGTCACGCCCACGCCGTGCGGGGCGCAGACCCGGGCGGCGGCCCCGACCACCCGGTCGACGTACGGATCGTCGAGCACCTGCGGTGAGGTGCCGCAGACGACGGTGGCCAGCCGGACGCCGGTGCCCCGGACCAGGGCGCGGGCCGCCGGGTCCGGCACGTAGCCGAGCCGGTCGGCGGCGGCGGTGACCCGGTCCCGGGTAGCGGGCGAGGCGTACCCGGTGCCGCCGAGCACCCGGGAGGCGGTGGCCCGGGACACGCCGGACGCCCGGGCGACGTCCTCCAGCGTCGGCGCGCGGCCTGGCTCTCGCATGGTCTTCCCCCCGTCTTCGCACACCTGTGTGCTGTGAGCATCATCGCGCGCCGGGCACCGGTGGGGTAAGGGTGGCCCACTTGTGGTGGGAGCGTTCTCAGATGTGCGATCGTGCAGCAGGATCCCGCTGAGGAGAGGAACCGCCCCGGTGAGCAGCGTTACCGCCCCGGCCGCCCCGCCCGTCGTACCCCGGTCGGTGCTGGCCGCCCGCAACGGCGTCGTGGCGGTGTTCGCCCTCAACGGCCTCGCCGTCGGCTCCTGGTTCTCCCGGGTTCCGGCGGTACGCGATGCGCTCGACCTCAGCGCCGGCCGGCTCGGCCTGCTGCTGCTCGCCATGTCGGTGGGCGCGATCGTCGCGATGCCCACCTCCGGCCTGCTCGCCCAGCGCCTCGGCACGGCCCGCACGGTGGTGGTGGCGACCCTGCTGGTCTCCTCCGGCCTGGCCATCGCGGGTGTCTCCGCGAGCGCGGCCGGCTGGCTGCCCGGCGTGGCGGTGGGTCTGTTCGCCTTCGGCTACGGCTCCGGCACCTGCGACGTCGCGATGAACATCGAGGGCGCCGCCGTGGAGCGGCGGCTCGGCCGCACGATCATGCCCCGGTTCCACGCCGCGTGGAGCCTCGGCTCGGTCGCCGGCGCGGGTCTCGGCGCGGGGGCCGCCCGGGTGGCCCTGCCGGTGGCCGTGCACCTGTCGCTGATCGCGGCCGTGGTGCTGGCCGGCACGGTGCTCGGCGTCCGGGCGTTCCTGCCGGCCGCCGAGACGACGCCGGCCGCCGAGGGGACCTCCCCGGCGACCCGCCGCCGGGCGCTGCTCGCCGCCTGGCGCGAGCCACGGACCCTGCTCGTCGGCCTGTTCGTGCTGGTCGCGGCGTTCGCCGAGGGCGCCGCCAACGACTGGGTCGCCGTCGCGTTCGTCGACGGGTACGACCTCAGCGAGGCCGCCGCGGCCGCCGTCTTCGGGGTGTTCGTGGCGGGTATGACCCTCGGCCGGACCGTCGGCACGATCGCCCTGGACCGGTGGGGACGGGTGCCAGTGCTCTCCGGCACGCTCCTGCTCGCGGTGTTCGGCGCCGGCCTGGCGGTGCTGGCCGGTTCCGGGCCGGTGGCCGTCGCCGGCGTGGCGCTGTGGGGCCTCGGGGCGTCCCTCGGCTTCCCGGTCGGTATGAGCGCGGCCGCCGACGAGGAGGACCGGGCCCCGGCCCGGGTCAGCGTGGTGGCCGTGATCGGGTACACCGCCTTCCTCGCCGGTCCGCCGCTGCTGGGCCTGCTCGGCGACCGGGTCGGGACGCTGCAGGCGCTGCTCGTCGTGCCGATCCTGCTGCTGCCGACGCTCGCGCTGGTTCCGGTCACCCGCCCGCCGGCTCGCTGAGGCGCCGCCGGGCGGCGACGGCGCGTGTCGGCGGACGTCGGCGTGTCGGAGGGTGGCGGGCAGGTCGCGGTAGAGCGATATTCCGGTCCGGCATGAATATGCCTCTGCGTCATGCCGCTCGGACGGCACCATGCCTCCCCGCTGCGTCACTCTGCGTGCGTGGTCGCCGGGCGGGCGCCGCGGAGACCGGCGGTGCCGGTCAGTCGCGGAGCCAGATCCGCAGCGTGCCGCCGGGGCGGAAGCCGACCCGCTGCGCCACCGCCAGGTCGTCGCCGGCCTCGTAGCCGACCAGCGGGGCGGTGGCCGGTAGCCCGGCCCAGATCTCCGCCACCGCGCCGGTGCGGGCGAAGACGTTGGAGACGCCGACGACCGGTCCGCCGCGGTGCAGGATCGCGCCGCCGGTGACACCGGTCGCGCCGAGGCGGGCCAGGACCCGCACCCGCGGGTCGGCGAGCAGGGCCGGGCGGAACAGCGGGCCCCCGCCGTGCGCCGCGGCCCACTCGACGAGCCCGGCGGGCGTGCTGACCGGGGTGAGGGGTGCGGGTGCGGTGCGCCGGGGCGCGGCGCCGGCGGGACGGTGGATCCACCGCGCGTCGAACAGGACCCGGAAGCCGTACGGGGTGAGGTCCAGGTCGGCGAAGCTGTCCTTCACCGAGGCGCCCGGACCGGCGTCGATCCGGCCGAGCAGGGCGGCCGCGGTCACGCCCGGGCGGAGGGTTACCGGCCCGCCGCCGGCCGGTGCTGGCCGGGCCGGCCGGGACGCTCAGCCGGCGCGGCTGGCCAGCGCGTCGACCAGACGGCGGGCGGACCCGGCGAGGTTCCAGCGCTGCGCGAGGTCGAGCAGCCGCTCCGGGTCGGCCGGCGCGGTCGGCAGGTCGGTCGGCACCGCCGGCAGCGGCACGTCCAGGGCGACCCGGACCACCTTCGGCGCCACCGCCAGGTAGTCCCGCGCCCCGGCGAGCTTCGTGCGCAGCCCCGGCGCGAAGGCCGAACCGGGGTCGTCCAGGGCGGCGAGGATGCCGGCGATGTCGCCGTGCCGGTCGACGAGGCGGGCGGCGGTCTTTTCGCCGACGCCCGGCACGCCGGGCAGGCCGTCGCTGGGGTCGCCGCGCAGGGCGGCGAAGTCCGCGTACCGGGCGGCGGGCACCCCGTACCGGGAGCGGACCGCCGCGTCGTCGCAGTCCTCCAGCTTGGCCACGCCCCGCCCGACGTAGAGCAGGCGCACGCCCCGCTCGTCGTCGACCAGCTGGAACAGGTCGCGGTCGCCGGAGACCACCTCGACCGGCCCCGGCTGGGTGACCGACAGCGTGCCGAGCACGTCGTCCGCCTCGTAACCGGCGGCACCGATGGTGGTGATGCCGAGGGCGTCGAGCACGTCGAGGATGACCGGCACCTGCGGGGTGAGGGTGTCGGGCACCACCTCGCCGCCCTCCGGCGCCACCCGGTGCGCCTTGTACGAAGGCAGCAGCGCGACCCGCCAGTCGGGCCGCCAGTCGTGGTCCATCGCGCAGACCATCCGGCCCGGCCGGCGGGTGCGGATCAGCGTGGCCAGCATGTCGAGGAAGCCGCGGACGGCGTTGACCGGCTGGCCGTCGGAGGTGGTGGCGGCGGACTCGGGGATGCCGAAGTACGCCCGGAAATAGAGGCTGGGCGCGTCGACGAGCATGATCGGGGCTGTCACGTCGGACAGCGTGGCACACCGCACCGACGTCCGGGTGGACGCGGGGGCCGGTGTCGGCTCAGCCCCGGTCGCGGTAGAGGGTCTCCCGGCGGGCGACGCGTTGGAGGCCGTAGCTGGTCAGCAGCAGGGCGATCGCCACCACCACCTCGATCCAGGCGGTGGCCCCGTCGGCGACGGTCAGGCCGAGGAAGAGCAGGACCAGGCCGACCAGCGCGAGGATCCCGGCCACCAGCAGCCGGCGGTCCCGCCTGGCGGCCCGGTCCGGATCGCTGGCTGCCACGGTGGTCGGTCCCCTTCCCGCAGAGTCTGCTCCGAGGCTATCGGCCCGGGGCGGCCGGTGCTGCGGATCCCGCCGCCGGCCGCCAGAATCGGCGGGATGGGGGTGGACGACCTGCCCGCCGCGACGGCCCACGCCGTGGCCAGCGGCGCGACCGTGGCCGCCTACCAACCGCAGGACGACGTCCGGGTCTGCCTGGATCCGGACGGCCACCCGTTCTGCCTGTGGCTGATGCCGTGACCGCGGCCGATCCCCGGACGGCCGGCTGATGTCGTGACGCAACACCGCGTGCCGGATCCCGGACGGCCGGACCGGACTGGAGCCGAACGAGCGTTAAGCTGACCGGGTGGGAACCGAGGAGCTGTACCCGGCGTCGCGGCTGGCCGCCGCGCAGCGCGCCACCGCCGCCGCCGGCCTGGACGCGCTGCTGCTCAGCCCCGGGTCCGACCTGCGCTACCTGACCGGCTACGACGCCCACGCCGGGGAGCGGCTCACCCTGCTGGTGCTGCCCGCCGAGGGCGCGCCGACGCTGATCGTGCCCACCCTGGAGCGCCCGGCCGCCGAGGCGTCCCCGGCGCCGGCCACCGGCGTGCGGATCGTCGACCACGCCGACGGCAGCGACCCGTACCCCCTGGTCACGGCCGCCCTCGGCGGGCCGGTCGGCGCGGTCGGCCTGGCCGACCGGATGTGGGCCGAGCAGGTCCTCGCGCTGCGCGCCACCCTGCCGGGCGCGACCCAACGGCTCGCCTCCGACGTCCTGCGCGAGTTGCGCATCCGCAAGTCCCCGGCCGAGGTGGCGGCGCTCGCCGAGGCCGGCGCGGCCATCGACGCGGTGCACAGCCGGATGGGCGAGTGGCTGCGGCCGGGCCGCACCGAGAACGAGGTGGCCGCCGACATCGCCGCGGCCATCCGGGCCGCCGGGCACTCCACGGTCGACTTCGTCATCGTCGCCGCCGGCCCGAACGGCGCGAGCCCGCACCACGGCACGTCCGACCGCCCGATCGGCGCCGGCGAGCCGGTGGTGGTCGACATCGGCGGCACCATGCCGTCCGGCTACCGCTCCGACTGCACCCGCACGTACGTCGCCGGCGGTCCCGCCCCGGCGGAGTTCACCGACTACTACGCGGTGCTGCACGCCGCCCAGCGGGCCGCCGTCGACGCGGTGTCCCCGGGCGTCAGCGCCGAGGCGGTCGACGCCGCCGCCCGGGACGTGATCGCCGGCGCCGGCTTCGGCGCCGCGTTCCTGCACCGCACGGGTCACGGCATCGGGCTGGACGGCCACGAGGAGCCGTACGTGGTGGCCGGCAACGCCCGCGCGCTGGAGCCGGGCATGGCCTTCTCGATCGAACCCGGGATCTACCTCGCCGGGCGGCACGGCGCCCGCATCGAGGACATCGTCGTCTGCACGACGGACGGCGTACGACGGCTCAACACCACCCCCACGGAGCTCATCGCGCTATGACTGTCGACCGGATCCTCCCCACCGACGAGGCCCAGGACCTGCTGGATCTCGCCACCGAACTCGCCGACCGGGAACTCGCGCCGAAGGCCGCCGGCTTCGAGGAGCGCGCCGAGTTCCCCCGGGAGGTGCTGCGCACCCTCGGCCGGGCGGGCCTGCTGGGCCTGCCCTACCCGGAGGAGTACGGCGGCGCCGCCCAGCCGTACGAGGTGTACGTGCAGGTGCTGGAGATCCTGGCCAGCCGGTGGCTGGCGGTCGCCGAGGCGGTCAGCGTGCACACGCTGTCCTGCTACCCGCTGGCCCAGTACGGCACCGACGAGCAGCGCAAGTTGCTGCCCGACATGATCGGCGGGGAGCTGCTGGGCGCGTACTGCCTCTCCGAGCCGCAGGGTGGTTCCGACGCCGCGGCGCTGACCACGAAGGCGGTGCGCGACGGCGACGCGTACGTGGTCACCGGTACCAAGGCCTGGATCACGCACGCCCGGGTGGCCGACTTCTACAACATCTTCTGCCGCACCGGCGGGCCCGGCCCGAAGGGCATCTCCTGCCTGCTGGCCGACCGGGGCACGCCGGGCATCCAGCCGCAGGCGGCCGAGCGCACGATGGGGCTGCACGCCTCGCCGGTGGCGCAGCTCGCCTTCGACGACGCGCGGGTGCCCGCCGAGCGGCTGATCGGCGGGGAGGGGATGGGCTTCACCATCGCCATGTCCGCACTGGACTCGGGCCGGCTGGGCATCGCGGCCTGCGCGGTGGGTCTGGCCCAGGCGGCGCTGGACTACGCGATCGGGTACGCGCGGGAACGGCAGCAGTTCGGCCGGGCGATCATCGACTTCCAGGGCCTGGGCTTCCTGCTCGCCGACCACGCCACGCAGATCTCGGCGGCCCGGGCGCTGCTGCTGGCCGCGGCCCGGCTGCGCGACGCCGGCCGGCCGTACTCGATCGAGGCGGCGAAGGCGAAGCTGTTCGCGACCGACGTGGCGATGCGGGTGACCACCGACGCGGTGCAGGTGCTCGGCGGCGCCGGCTACGTCAGCGACCATCCGGTCGAGCGGTACATGCGCGAGGCGAAGGTGCTGCAGATCGTCGAGGGCACCAACCAGATCCAGCGCCTGGTGATCTCCCGGGCGCTCGCGAAGGGCTGACGGCGCTCCCGCCGGCGCGGCCGGTCCGGCGCGGGACGAGGTGGCCATGGGTGACGTGCGGTCGCTGCTCGACCGGGTGTGGCGGGCCGACGCCGGCAGCCTGCTGGGTGTCCTCGCCGGCCGCCTCGGTGACCTGGACCGCGCCGAGGAGGCCCTGCAGGACGCGGTCGGGGAGGCGCTGCGGCGCTGGCCGGCCGACGGCGTGCCGGACAGCCCCGCGGGGTGGCTGGTCACCGCCGCGTGGCGGCGCGCCCTGGACCGGCTGCGCCGGGACGCCACCGGGCGCCGGAAGCTCGCCACGATCGCCCACACCCCGCCGGACGAGCCCACCGGCGACGACCGGCTCGCCCTGGTCTTCGCGTGCTGCCATCCCGCCCTGCCGGAGCCGTCCCAGGTGGCGCTGACCCTCAACGCGGTCAGCGGCCTGTCGGCCGAGCAGATCGCCGCCGCCCACCTGGTGCCCACCGCCACGATGGCCCAGCGCCTGGTGCGGGCCAAGCGGCAGCTCCGCGAGCGCGGGGTGCGTTTCGAGCTGCCGCCGCCGGAGGAGTACGGCGAGCGCCTCCGGCCGGTGCTCGCCGTGGTGTACCTGGTCTTCAACGAGGGCTACCTCGCCTCGTCCCGGGACACCCCGCAGCGTCGCGACCTGGCCCGGGAGGCGGTGGATCTGGCCCGCCAGCTCGCCGACCTGATGCCCGGCGAGCCGGAGGCGGCCGGCCTGGCCGCGTTGCTGGAGCTGCACGAGGCACGGGCGGCCGCCCGCTTCGCCGCCGACGGCCGGCTGGTGCTGCTGGAGGAGCAGGACCGGCGGCGGTGGGACCGGCGCGGCATCCTCGCCGCGGTCGCCCGGCTGCGCCGGGCGGCGGCCCTCGACCGGCCGGGGCCCTACCAGTTGCAGGCGGCGATCGCCGCGCAGCACGCGCTGGCGGGGTCGTACGACCGGACCAACTGGGCCGCCGTGCGTGGCCTCTACGACCGGCTGTACGCGGTGCAGCCGACGCCGGTGGTGCTGCTCGGCCGGGCGGTCGCCACCCGGCACACCGACGGGCCGGCGGCCGCGCTCGCGGAGGTCGACGCGCTGGCCGACCGGTTGACCGGTTACCGGCTGTGGCACGCCACCCGGGCGGAGCTGCTGCGCGCCCTGGGGCGCGACGACGAGGCGGTCGAGGCGACGGGACGGGCCCTCGCGCTGGCCGCGAACCCGGCCGAGCGGGCGCTGCTCGCCCGCCGCCTCGCCGCCGTCGACGGGGCCGCTCAGGCGTCTCCGGATCCGGCGTGACGCCGGATCCGGACCCGGGACCTCAGCGCTCGACGACCGGGCGTACCTCCACCTTGTCGCCGCAGGCGGTGATGCCCGGCCACGTCGCGGCCACCGCCACGGCCTCGTCGATGTCGTCGGCGGACAGGTGGATGAAGCCGCCGACGACCTCCTTGAGCTCCAGGTAGGGGCCGTCGGTCACGGTCGGCTGGCCGTCCGCGCCCCGGCCGATCGTCTTCGCGGTCCGCACCGAGTCCAGTTCGGCGCCGCCCGGCTGGACCCTCCCGGCGGTGTGCCACTTCTCGAACCAGGCGTGGACCTCGTTCATCAGGGCCTCGTCCTGCTCGTTCCAGGCCGCCTCGTCGCCGCACAACATCATCACGTAGCGCATCGCGCCTCTCCTCACGTGTTCCGGGCGACCTCCGCCGCCCCCATTCGACTCCATGTCGGGTGGCGGGTGGCGCGACTCGACATCGCCCCGGAGAAATTCTGACGGTAGGTTGCTCCCGTGGAAGAGATCGACCGCGCGATCGTCGCCGCGCTGACCGCCGACGGGCGGCTGTCGTACACGGATCTGGCCGAGAAGGTGGGCCTGTCGGTGTCCGCCGTGCACCAGCGCGTGCGCCGGCTGGAGCAGCGCGGCGTGATCCGGGGGTACGCGGCGCGGGTGTCCTTCGAGGCGCTGGAGCTGCCGCTGACGGCGTTCGTGGCGATCCGGCCGTTCGACCCGTCGCAGCCGGACGACGCGCCGGAGCGGCTGGCCCACCTGCCGGAGATCGACTCCTGCTACTCGGTGGCGGGGGAGGACTTCTACCTGCTGCTGGTGCGGGTGGCCAGTCCGACCGACCTGGAGCGGGTGCTGCAGGAGATCCGGACGTCGGCGAACGTGACCACCCGGACGACGGTGGTGCTGTCCACGCCGTACGAGGGGCGCCCGCCGAAGATCAGTGGCGAGCCGCAGTCGCGGGCTCGGGCCCGGGTGGCGGGGGAGGCGGCTGGTTCCACCGCAGGATGACCTGCCGGTCGTGCTCGTACCCGAGGACGCTGACGGTGGCGGTGTCGAGCCGCAGCCGGCCACCGGCGGCCGGGGGAAGGCCGATCCAGCGCGCGCCGGCGACGCGGAGGCTGTGGCCGTGGCCGACCAGGGCCACCGGTCCGTGCTCGAGCAGCGGGGTGGCCCGGTCGAGGACCCGGTCGAGGCGGGCGCCGACCTGTTCCGGTGACTCGCCGCCGGGGCAGCCGTCGGTCCAGATCGACCAGCCGGGCCGCTCCTCGCGGATGTCGGCGGTGGTGCGCCCCTCGTACTGCCCGTAGTTCCACTCGGCGAGGTCCTCGGTGACGCGGGCGTCGAGGCCGGCGAGCTGCGCGGTGCGCAGCGCGCGGACGCGGGGGCTGGTGAACACCGCCGCGAACCGCCGGCCGGTGAGGAGGGCGCCGAGGGCGCGCGCCTGCCGTTCGCCGTCGGGGGTCAGGGCGAGGTCGGTGTACGAGGTGTGCCGGCGGCTGGCGCTCCAGGTGGTCTCGCCATGCCGGATGAGGAGGATCTCGCCCACCCGCCCAGTCAACCACCGGCGGGTGCCGGTCCGCATGACGACGGCACCTGACTATCTTCCTAGGATGCCCTACGGCACGTGCCGGCGGTCACCGGGCGGAAGGCATGGTGCCCGATCACACGGGAATCCGCTAAGGAACCGAAGGAGCCACCGAGGGGAGCGGGAGAGATGAGCCTCGCCGACAAGGCCAGGAACAAGGTCGACGAGCTGACCGGCGCCGCCAAGGAGCGCATCGGCGACGTGAGCGGCGACGACCGGATGCGGGCGGAGGGCGCCACGCAGCGCGGCGACGCCCGGGCCCGGCAGGCCGGCGAGCACGTCAAGCAGGCGGGTCGTGACGTGAAGGACGCCGTCAGCCGGTAACCGAACGGGCCCCGGAGCTGTCCTCCGGGGCCCGTTCGCTGTCACCCGCCGACGGTCACCCGCCGATCATGGAGTTGTGGTGCCCGGTAGATGCCGGTCGGCGGCTTCTGCACCCACCACGAGTCCATGATCGGCAAGGGTTGGGTGGGATCAGTCGTCGCGGTGGGCCTGCCACCAGGCCTGGCCGGCCTCGGGGAGGGTGTCGATCGGGTCGTAGTACGCGTACCGCTTGTTGAGGGCCTCCAGGTCGGTGGACTCGATGGAGGTGCGGTAGTTCTTGGTCCAGTAGGAGATGCCGCGTTCGCGGTCGTACTCGGTGAGCATGTGCACCCAGCGCTTGCCGACGAACGGGACGTCGCAGACGATCCGCGGCGTGGCGTAGCCGGGCAGGTAGCCCATGATGTCGTGTTGGAGCTGCTGGGCGTGCCAGACCGGGACCCGCCAGTGCTCGGCGTTGGGGATCATGTCGCACATGTAGAAGTAGTACGGCAGGATGCCCGCTTCGCCCTGCAGGGCGAAGCAGAGGTCCAGCAGGTCCTTGCTGGTGGCGTTGACGCCACGCATGAGGACGCCCTGGTTGCGGACGTCGCGGACGCCCACGTCGAGGGCGGTCTGGGCGGCCTTCGCGACCAGCGGGGTGAGCGACTGGGCGTGGTTGACGTGGGTGTGGATCGCCAGGTTGACACCGCGGCGGGCGGCGGTGCGGGCGACCCGTTCGAGACCCTCGACGACGTCGGCCTGGAGCCAGTGCTGGGGCAGGCCCATGAGGGCCTTGGTGGCGAGCCGGATGTCGCGGACGGTCTCGATGTCGAGCAGCCGCATCAGGTACGACTCGAGGTTGCGCCAGGGCACGTTGGCCACGTCGCCGCCGGAGACGACGACGTCACGTACGCCGGGGTGGGCCTTGAGGTAGGCGATGTGGGCGTCGTAGCGGTCGACGGGCTTGAGGGTGAGCTTGAGCTTGTCGACGGTGGGGGTGGAGTTGCCGACCAGGTCCATGCGGGTGCAGTGGCCGCAGTACTGGGGGCAGGTGGAGAGCAGCTCGGCGAGCACCTTGGTGGGGTACCGGTGGGTGAGGCCCTCGGCGACCCACATGTCGTGCTCGTGCAGGGAGTCGCGGCTGGCGTAGGGGTGTGAGGGCCAGTCGGTGCGGCGGTCGGAGGCGACCGGGATCATGTAGCGCCGGATGGGGTCGCCGTAGAGGGCCTCGGTGGTCATGGGCGCGAACGGCACCATGGTGTTGAGCATCTGGGGTGGCACCAGCATGGACATGGTGGCCAGGGCCTTCTGGTCGGCCTCGAGGTCGGCGTAGAAGGTCTCGTCGACGAGGTCGCCGAGGACGGCGCGGAGCTGCTTGAGGTTCTTGACGCAGTTGACGCGCTGCCACTGGGCGTTCTCCCACTGGTCGCGGGTGACGTGGCGCCAGCCGGGGAAGCGGGTCCAGTCGGGTTCGACGAGGGGGGCCCGCCGGTATTCGTAGGGCTGGCCGGCGGTGGGGGCGGGGGCCGGCGCGGGCTGGGGCGCGGGGATGGTCTCCACCGGGTGGGTCTGGGTCACGGCCCCCTCCTCATGGGTGTGGTGCGGTTGATCAGCGATCCCGTAGGCTACTGGAAAATATGCGGTACAGAAATTAGTCTGCCGTAAGTTTTCCCGCTACGCGAGCCCTGGCCGGGGCTTCAAGCGGTCGGACAGGGGAGGTCGGCGTGACGTCACCGGTGGGTCTGCACCGTGTCGTGGAGCCCGCGGGGGTGCTGCCGCAGGCGGCGTGGCGGCTGGACGCGAGCCCGGAGATCGCGCCGAACGAGGTGCGGATCCGGGTGGAGCGGCTGAACCTGGACGCGGCGAGCTTCCGGCAGCTCGCGGAGAAGCACGGCGGGGACGGCGAGCGGGTTCGCGCCGAGGTGCTGGAGATCATCGGAACGCGCGGGAAGATGCAGAACCCGGTGACCGGCTCCGGCGGCATGCTGATCGGCACGGTCGAGGAGGCGGGCAAGCGGTCGCCGCTGGGGCTGCGGGCCGGCGACCGGGTGGCGACGCTGGTGTCGCTGACGCTGACGCCGCTGGCGATCACCGACGGGCTGGCCCGGTGGGACGGCCGCGGCGAGCAGGTGCCGTGTGACGGGCATGCGATCCTGTTCGCCCGTTCGATCGCGGCGGTGCTGCCGGCGGACCTGCACCCGGAGTTGTCGCTGGCGGTGCTGGACGTGTGCGGGGCGCCGGCGTTGACCGCGCGGGTGGTGCGGCGCTACGTGGCCGACCGGGCGCGCGAGGGGGACCCCCGGCCGGTCAGCGTCGCGGTGGTCGGCGGGGCGGGCAAGAGCGGGTCGCTGTCGCTGGCCGCGGCGCGGCGGGCGGGCGCCGCCCGTACGGTCGGGGTGGTGCCGGTGGCGGGGGAGCGCGACGCCCTGGCCGCGGCCGGGTTGGCGGACGTGGTGGCCCTGGCCGACGCGCGGGATCCGGTGGCGTTGTCGTCGGCGGTGACGTCGGCGCTGGGTGGGCCGGCGGACGTGACGGTGGTGTGCGTGGACGTGCCGGGTTGCGAGCATGGCGCGGTGCTGGCGACGGCGGACGGCGGCACGGTGGTGTTCTTCTCGATGGCGACGAGTTTCGCGGCGGCGGCGTTGGGCGCGGAGGGTCTGGCGGCGGACGTGACGATGCTGGTGGGCAACGGGTACGTGCCGGGGCACGCGGGGTTCGCGCTGGATCTGCTGCGTGCCGAGCCGGGGGTCCGCCGGCTGTTCGAGGCGCGGTTGGCGGCAGACTGAGTGGCATGACGAACCCCTCGACTCTGTACCGGAACGGCGCGCTGTACTGCCCCGCCGACCCGAATGCGACCGCTCTGCTGGTGTCCGGTGGCCGGATCGCCTGGTTGGGGTCGGACGCGGACGCGCCGGCCGCCGACCGGGTGGTGGACCTGGCCGGGGCGCTGGTGACGCCGGCGTTCGTGGACGCGCATGTGCACGCCACGGACACCGGGCTGGCGTTGTCGGGGCTGGACGTGTCGGGTGTGCGGTCGGCGGGGGAGCTGCTGGCGGCGGTGGCGGCGTTCGCTGGTGGGTTGCCGGCGGACGCGGTGGTGCTGGGGCACGGCTGGGACGAGTCGGGTTGGGCGGTGCCGGTGCCGCCGGACGCGGACGAGTTGGGCCGGGCGGCCGGTGGGCGGCGGGTGTACCTGTCGCAGGCGTCGATCCATTCGGCGTTGGCGTCGCGGGCGTTGCTGGCGGCGTGTCCGGAGGTGGTCGCGGCGGCGGGGTACGACGCGTCGGGGTGGCTGCGGCGCGACGCGCATCATGTGGTGCGGGCGGCGGCGTTCGGGTCGGTGAGCCGGGCGCAGCGGGTGGCGGCGCAGCGGGTGGCGTTGGCGCACGCGGCGTCGCTGGGTATCGCGGCGGTGCACGAGTGCGGTGGGCCGGAGATCTCCGACGAGGAGGACTTCACGGGGCTGCTGGCGATCTCCGGTGCGGGGGTGCCGGAGGTGTACGGGTACTGGGGTGAGTTGGGCGGCGCGGCGCGGGCGCGGGAGTTGGGCGCGGTGGGCGCGGGCGGGGATCTGTTCGCCGACGGCGCGTTGGGGGCGCGGACAGCGCATGTGTCGTCGGCGTACCTGGACGGGGAGGGTTGCGGGCACGGGTACCTGTCGGCGGAGCAGGTGCGTGACCACCTGCTGGACTGTGCGGCGCACGGGTTGCAGGGCGGGTTCCACGCGATCGGGGACGCGGCGATCGCGACGGTGCTGGCGGGGTTCGCGGGGGCGGCGGAGCGGCTGGGCACGGATCGGGTGCGGGCGGCGCGGCACCGGGTGGAGCACGCGGAGATCATGAGTAAGCGGCTGATCGCCGGGTTCGTGGAGTACGGGGTGGTGGCGTCGATGCAGCCGGCGTTCGACCGGTTGTGGGGTGGCGCGGGTCGGATGTACGAGTCGCGGCTGGGTCTGGACCGGTCGTTGGCGTCGAATCCGATGGGTGCGATGCATTCGGTGGGTGTGGCGTTGGCGTTCGGGTCGGATTCGCCGGTGACGCCGCTGGATCCGTGGGGGTCGGTGCGGGCGGCGGTGGCGCATCACAATCCGGCGCAGCGGATGGGTGTGCGGTCGGCGTTCGCGGCGCACACCCGGGGCGGGTGGCGGGCGGTGCACCTGGACGCCGAGGGGGTGTTGGCGTTGGGTGCGCCGGCGACGTTCGCGGTGTGGGACACCCCGGCGGGGGTGGAGTGGGGGTTGCCGGTGTTGCAGGCCGACGACCCGGAGGCGCGGGGGCCGGCGGATCCGACGCCGTTGCCGGTGTGCCGGCGCACGGTGCTGCGCGGCGAGGTGATCTATGAGGAAGGGTCCGCGTGACTGGGAAGCTTGATCTGGATCCGGCGCTGGTGGCCCGGGCGCGGGCGCTGGCCGCTCGCGCCGGGGCGCCGGTGGTGGAGCTGGCGCGTAGCCACACGACGGTGTCGGTGGAGCGGGCGGTGCTGCGGCTGGCCGGGGTGACCGGTGCGGACCCGGACGGTATTCCGTGGGTGAACCGGCTGGTCGACGCGGTGGTCGCGGACGTGGGGTTGGGCCACGGGGTGGCGGTGCCGGTGTTCGACGCCCTGGCGCGGGAGCAGATCACGGACGTGACGTTGCTGGCGCAGAAGGCGGCGGCGGGGTCGGTGCGGTTCGCGGTGCCGTCGGGGCGGGCGGCGACGGCGGCGCGGCGGGCGTCGCGCAGGGCGGTGGCGGCGGGGCTGCGGCGCATCGACCGGCGGCGGGCGGAGCGGGAGCGGCTGGTCCGGCGGTACGGGGATCCGCCGCGGCGGCCGTGGATCTATCTGATCGTGGCGACCGGGGACATCTACGAGGACATTCCGCAGGCGCAGGCGGCGGCGCGGGCCGGGGCGGACGTGATCGCGGTGATCCGGTCGACGGGGCAGTCGTTGTTGGACTACGTGCCGGAGGGCGCGACGCGGGAGGGTTTCGCGGGCACGTACGCGACGCAGGAGAACTTCCGGTTGATGCGGGCGGCGCTGGACGAGTCGTCGCGGGAGTTGGGCCGGTACGTGCGGTTGACGAACTACGCGTCGGGGCTGTGCATGCCGGAGATGGCGACGCTGGCGGGTCTCGAGCGGTTGGACATGATGCTCAACGACTCGATGTACGGGATTCTGTTCCGGGACATCAACCCGATCCGGACGTTCGTCGACCAGCGGTTCTCGCGGCAGGTGCACGCGCGGGCGGGGATCATCATCAACACCGGTGAGGACAACTACCTGACCACCGCGGACGCGGTGGACGAGGCGCACACGGTGACGGTGTCGCAGCTGCTCAACGAGTACTTCGCGCACGAGGCGGGGTTGGCGGACTGGCAGTTGGGGCTGGGACACGCGTTCGAGATCAACCCGGATGTGCCGGAGTCGTTGCGGTTGGAGTTGGCGCACGCGCTGCTGGCGCGGGAGCTGTTCCCGGAGGCGCCGTTGAAGTGGATGCCGCCGACGAAGCACATGACCGGTGACGTGTTCCGCGGGAACCTGCTCGACGGGTTCTTCAACCTGGTGGGCGCGCTGACCGGGCAGGGCATCCTGCTGGTCGGGATGATGACCGAGGCGGTGGTGACGCCGTGGTTGTCGGACCGGGACATCGCGCTGCAGAACGTGCGGTACGTGCTGGGCGCGGCGGGCGGGTTGCACGAGGACTTCGTGCCGGCGCCGGGCGGGTTCATCCAGCAGCGCGCCCACCGGGTGCTCGGCGAGGCGGTGGACCTGCTGGAGCGGATCGGGGATCAGTCGTTGTTGACGGCGATCGCCGAGGGCACGTTCGGGATCATGCGGCGGCCGGCGGACCGGGGCAAGGGCCTGGACGGGGTGGCGCGGCACGAGGCCGGCTACTACAACCCGGCGACGGAGATCCTGGAGCAGCCGGGCGAGCGAGGAACGAGCGAGCGCGGCGAGCGGGTGCCGCGGTCGCGACCCGAGGAGATCCGGTCATGACCGAGAAGACGATCGTGCGGCCGTACGGGGACACGACCGGTGACGGCATGGTGCAGGTGTCGTTCACGTTGCCGGTGCCGCACGACAAGCGGGCCGAGGGCGCGGCGGTGCAGTTGGCCAACAAGATGGGCATCGATCCGGCGATGCTGGTGCACGCCAAGCCGATGGGTGGCGGGTTCACGTTCTTCGTGGTGTACGGGCGGGTCAACCATCTGGTGGATCTGTCGGCGGTGCAGGTGGTGGAGCGGGATTTTCCGCTGCTGTCGGCCAAGGAGGTCAACGCGGCGGTCAAGCGGAGGCTGCGGCGGAAGCTGTCGGTGGTGGGTGCGTGCATCGGCACGGACGCGCACACCGTGGGCATCGACGCGATCCTGAACGTGAAGGGCATCGCGGGGGAGAAGGGCCTGGAGTACTACCGGGAGCTGAAGGTCACCAACCTGGGGGCGCAGGTGAGTGTGCCGGAGCTGGTGGAGGCGGCGCGGGTCGAGCGGGCCGACGCGGTGCTGGTGTCGCAGGTGGTGACGCAGCGCGACGCGCACCTGCACAACACGCGGGAGATGTCGGCGGCGTTCCGGGAGGCGATGCCGGCGGGGCGTCGACCGTTGCTGATCGTCGGTGGGCCCCGGTTCGACGAGACGATGGCCGACGAGTTGGGGGTGGACCGGATCTTCGGCCGCGGCACCACGCCGGGTGAGGTGGCGTCGTACCTGGTCCACGCGTTGATCGAGAACAGGAAGGTGACGGCATGAGCGACCCGAGGCTGGGTGTGACGGTGACGCACCGGCGGTACGTGCCGTACTCGCATGCGCACTACGCGGGCAACCTGGTCGACGGGGCGTACGCGCTGGGCCTGTTCGGTGACGTCGCGACGGAGGTGTGCATCCGCACCGACGGCGACGAGGGGTTGTTCGCCGGGTATTCGGATGTCCGCTTCTCCGCCGCGATCCGAGCCGGTGACGTGGTGGAGGTGACCGCCCAGGTCAGCCGGGTGGGCACCCGCAGCCGCACGCTGGAGTTGAGCTGCGTGGTGGTGTGCCGGGGCCGGCCGGACCGGGGGGAGTCGGCCGCGGAGGTGTGCGACCCGCCGATCGTGGCGGTCACCGCCACCGGCACGGTGGTCGTGCCGACCCGGTCGGCGTGAGGGTCGCGGTCTGCGCCGACGTCGGCTCCACGTACACGAAGGTGGCGGTGGTCGACCTGGACGGCGCTGGCCTGGTCGCGGCGGCGGCCGCGCCGACCACGGTGGACAGCGACGTGCTGTACGGGCTGGACGCCGCGGTGGCGGCCGCGACGGCCGGCCTGCCGGTGCGGGACGCGCCGTGGTACGTGTGCTCGTCGGCCGGTGGTGGGTTGCGGCTGGCGGTCATCGGCTACGAGCATCTGGTGACCGCGCAGGCGGGCCGGCGGGTGGGGCTGTCGGCGGGGGCGAACGTGGTGCACGTGGCGGCCGGGCGGCTGGGCGGCGCGGACCTGGCGGCGCTGCGGGCGGCCCGACCGGACGTGGTGCTGCTGGCCGGCGGCACCGACGGCGGTGATGCGGAGACGTTGACGCACAACGCGACGCGGCTGGCGCGGGCCCGCTGGCGGGTGCCGGTGGTGCTGGCCGGCAACGTCGAGGTGCGTGACGAGTTGCGGGCGCTGCTCGTGTCGGCGAAGGTGCCGGTGACGGTCGCGGACAATGTGCTGCCCCGCATCGGGGTGCTGGCGCCGGAGTCGGCGCGGGCGGCGATCCGGGAGGTGTTCCTGCGGCACGTCATCGGCGGCAAGCGGCTCTCCCGGGGTGCGCGGTTCGCGCGGCTGGTGCGGGCGGCCACCCCGGACGCGGTGCTGACCGGGGTGGAGGTGCTCGCCGACACCCTCGGCGGGGACCTGGCGGTGGTGGACGTCGGCGGCGCCACCACCGATGTGTACTCGGTGCTCACGCCCGACGAGCGGGAGACCGGGCCGGGCCGGGAGGTCGCCGGCAGCCTGTGGCGGGCCCGCACCGTCGAGGGGGATCTGGGTATGCGGTGGAGCGCGCCGGGTGTGGTGCGGGCGGCCGTGGAGGAGCGGCTGCTCGACGACGCCGCGGCCGACGACCTGGCGGCGGCGGTCCGGGTCCGCGCCGCCGAACCCGGCTGGCTGCCGGCCGATGCGGCCGGACGGGCGGTGGACGCGCGGATCGCCGCGTTGGCGGCGACGGTGGCGCTGCGCCGGCACGCCCGCGGCGCGGCCACCGGGGAACGCGCCGGCCGGGACCTGCGGGACGTCAAGCTGCTGGTCGGCTCCGGTGGCGTGCTGCGCCACGCGCCGGCCGCCGACGCCGCCGCGGTGCTGGCCGCGGTGCTGGCCGACCACGCCGGCGGGTGGCCGCTGCCGCGCGCCGCCCGGCCCGTCGTCGACGTCGACTACGTCCTGGCCGCCGCCGGTCTGCTGGCCGCCGACCATCCGCGGGCCGCCGCCGCCCTCGCCGCGCGGGTGTCAGGAGACGCTCCGGCCTGACGCCGGGTGCGGTAGCGGGGGTCCGTTGTCGACGCGCGACGGCGGGACTTCTCCACGCGCTGTCGGGGGATGGTCGACCGAGCGCCACCCGAGCGGGACTCGCCGGGGCGACACGCCGATGTGGGCGAGGCGACTCGTCGGGGGTGGGTTGACAGCGCCCCGGGGGGAGCACGTACCGTCTTTGAGTCCTACCACGGGAAGCGGCTGTTGTTCGCTTCGTCCCTTCGTCCGCTGGCCGAGCGACACGAGCATGTGGTCGCGGCGGCCAGGTCCAGCGGGCGGGGGTCGGCGGGGCGGCGCGAACCGGCCGCGGTTACCGGTGTACGGGCAGGGTGAGGGGCACGGCCAGTAGACAACGGCCAGGCGGGGGCAGCCAGTCCAGCGTCGGGTCGGTCCGAAGGTCGGCGCGCCGCATCCTCGCCCCACCGGCCGGGAAGGGCCTGGGAGCATCGGGGCGCGGCGTCAGCCGCGCCCCGATTTCGTTGCCGGGTCCCCGGCGCGCAGCGGGTAGCCGAGGAACCAGTCGGGCATCCGCCGCACCACCGCCGGTTCGCCGTGCACCCGCACCGAGGGCTGGCGCAGGAACCCCGCCCAGCTCAGCTCGCCCAGCCACCAGCGGGTGGCGGCGCGCAGCGGCGCGGCCAGCCACACGTCCACCGGGGCGCCGGTGTCCTCCCGGCACAGGTTCACCCCGGTACGCGCCAGGTGCAGCCAGTGGTGCCGGTCCGCGGTCCGGTCGGTGAACTCCACCGCCACCACCACCGTCCGCTCGGGCAGCGCGGCGAGGTCGACGCGTCGCTGGATGTCCCAGGTGAGCGCGGCGGTGTCGAGATGCTCGTCGGCCAGCGGCACCCGGCCGGGGCCGGTGGCCCACGCGGCGAGGCCGGCCACGGTCGGCGCCAGCGCCGCGCCCGCCGCGGTGAGCCGGTAGCCGCCGCCGGTGGCCTCGACGACTCCGGCGCCGGTCAGGGCGCGCAGCCGGGCGGCGAGGGTCGCCCGGGGGATGCGGGGCAGGCCGCGGCGCAGGTCGGTGAAGGTGCCCGCGCCGAGCAGGAGTTCCCGCACGATCAGCAGCGTCCACCGCTCGCCGAGCACCTCCAGGGCGCGGGCCACCGCGCAGAACTGTCCGTAGCCGGTCACGGCCGCACCCTACCGGCGTGGTTCAACAATTGAACTGTCCGGACGGCCGGTGGCGGGCCGAGGATCGGGGCATGACAGTGCTCGACACGATCGGCCGCACCCCGCTGGTGCCGCTGGCGCGGGTGGTGCCGGCCGGCTGCGCCCGCATCCTGGTCAAGGTGGAGGGAACCAACCCCACCGGCAGCATGAAGGACCGCATGGCGCAGGCGATGATCGGCCGGGCCGCCGCCGACGGCCGGCTGCCCGACGGCGGCACCGTCGTCGAGTACACCGGCGGCAGCACCGGAGCGTCCCTGGCGCTGGTGGGCGCGGTGCGCGGGTACCGGACGCGGATCGTCACCTCCGACGCGTTCAGCGACGACAAGCTGCGGCAGATGCGGGCGTACGGGGCGCAGCTGACCGTCATCCCCGCCCCGGGCCGGTTGATCACCAAGACGCTGATCGAGGACATGATCGCCGCCGCCCGGGCGATCAGCGACCGGACCGGCGGGTACTGGACCGACCAGTTGACCAACGTCGACAGCATCGCCGGCTACCGGCCGATGGGCGCCGAGATCGGCGAGCAGACCGGCGGGCGCGTCGACGCGTTCGTCCAGGCGGTCGGCACCGCGGCGGCGCTGCGCGGGGCGGGCGGCGAGCTGCGCCGGCGCCACCCGGGAGTCCGGATCGTCGCCGTCGAGCCGGCCGAGTCGGCGGTGCTGTCCGGCGGCGACCCGGGCGCCCACCGGATCGAGGGCATCGGGATCGGCTACCGGCCCCCGATGTGGGACCCGGACCTGGTCGACGAGGTCGTCGCCGTGCCCACCGGCGACGCCGAGGCCATGGCCCGGCGGCTCGCCCGGGAGGAGGGCCTGTTCGCCGGCACCTCGTCCGGGGCCAACGTCGTCGCGGCGATCGCCGTGGGCCGTGCGCTCGGCCCGGCGGCGACCGTCGTCACGCTCCTGGTGGACTCCGGGCTGAAATACCTCACCAGCGGCGGGTACGGGACGGTCGGCGGCACACCGGACGCCGGTTGCCGGGCGGCCGGCGGGTAGCCTTCGGCGCGTGATCGTGGTGAGGTGCCGGTGACGGCCGTGGAGACGATGCAGGAGCCGACCGCCCGGCCGCGGCCGGCCGCGGCGCCGGGCCGCCCGTTGCCGCTGCCCGTCGCGGTGGCGGCGGCCCTCGCCGCCGGCGTGGCGATGCTTGTCGCGTTCCCGCCGTACGGGGTGTGGCCGCTGGCACCGGTGGGCGTGGCGCTGCTGGCCGCGGCGGTGCACCGGCGGCGGCTGCGCGCCGGCGCCGGCCTCGGGTTCCTGGCCGGGGTGGCGCTGTTCGCGCCGATGCTGAGCTGGACCAACCTGCACACCGGCTACCTGCCGTGGGTGCTGCTGTCGCTGCTGCAGGCCGGCTACCTGGCGCTGCTGGGCGCCGCCGGCGCCTGGGTGTCGCCGCTGGCCGACCGGGCCCGCTGGGCGTGGCCGGCGCTGACCGGGGTGCTGTGGGTGGCCCAGGAGGCGCTGCGCGACCGCACCCCGTTCGGTGGGTTCCCGTGGGGGCGGCTGGCGTTCAGCCAGGACGACTCGCCCCTGCTGCGGCTGGCCGCGCTGGGCGGGGCGCCGCTGGTCACCTTCGCGGTCGCGCTGACCGGCGGGTTCCTGGTGGCCGCCGGCTGGGGCGGCTACGCGACGCGTGGCCGCCGGTGGGCGCCGGTGGCCGCGCTGACCGCCGGCGCGCTGGCCGTTCCGGCCGCCGGGCTGCTCGTGCCGGTCGGACCGGCCGGCGGCGGGGACGCGGTGACCGTGGCGATCGTGCAGGGCAACGTGCCGCGCCTCGGGCTGGACTTCAACGCCCAGCGGCAGGCGGTGCTCAACAACCACGTCGACGCCACCGTCGAGCTCGCCGCGCAGGTCGCCGCCGGCGCCCGGCCGCGCCCCGACCTGGTGGTGTGGCCGGAGAACTCCAGCGACATCGACCCGCTGCGCGACGCCGCCGCCGGCGGGCGGATCCAGAGCGCGGCCGACGCGATCGGCGCGCCGATCCTCGTCGGGGCGGTGCTGCGCGGTCCCGGCCCGGGACAGGTGCGTAACGCGGGGCTGCTGTGGCGGCCGGGAACCGGCCCGGATCTGGACCAGCTGTACACGAAGCGGCATCCGGTGCCGTTCGCCGAGTACGTGCCGTTGCGGGACCTGGCGCGCATGGTCAGCAAGCAGGTCGACCGGGTCCGGGCCGACTTCGTGCCCGGTGCCACACCGGGCGTGCTGCGTACCGGGCCGGCCGTGCTCGGCGACGTCATCTGCTTCGAGGTCGCCTACGACGAGGTGGTCCGCGACACCGTCACCGGCGGGGCGCAGCTGCTGGTGGTGCAGACCAACAACGCCACCTTCGACGTGGCCGAGGCCCGCCAGCAGCTGGCCATGGTGCGGCTGCGGGCGGTCGAGCACGGCCGCCCGGCGCTGATGGCCTCCACGGTCGGCGTGTCCGGGTTCGTCGCCCCGGACGGGCGGGTAAGCGATGCCACCGGGTTCAACACCCGCGCGGTCGTGGTGCGGCAGCTGGACCTCGCCGACGGGCGTACGCTCGCCACCCGGGCCGGGCTGTGGCCGGAGGTGGCGCTGACCGCCCTCGCGGTGGCGGCGCTGGCCGCCGCCGCGGTGCGGCGCCGGCGGGCCCGCGCCGCGCCGGCGGACACGGCCGCCACGGCCGCCTGACGCCGCCACGGCGGCGCCCGCGACCCGGTACGCCGGTGAAGGGGGATGGAGACGGTGGGCGACGAGACCGGTCACCCCGGGGTGGGACGGGTGCTCGTGGTGATCCCGACCTACAACGAGGCCGACAACCTGACGCAGATCGTGGACCGGGTGCGCCGGGCCGCGCCGGCCGTGCACGTCCTCGTCGCCGACGACAACAGCCCCGACGGCACCGGGGCGCTCGCCGACACGATCGCCGCCGCCGACCCGCAGGTGCACGTGCTGCACCGCGAGGGCAAGCAGGGCCTGGGCGCCGCGTACCTGGCGGGCTTCGGGTGGGCGCGCGAGCGCGGCTACGACGCCGTGGTGGAGATGGACGCCGACGGCTCGCACGCCCCCGAGGACCTGCCGGCGCTGCTGGCCGCCGCCCGCGACGCCGACGTGGTGATCGGCTCCCGGTGGACCCGCGGGGCCCGGGTGCTCAACTGGCCGCTGCGGCGGCTGCTGCTGTCGCGCTGCGGCAACCTGTACGCGCGGCTGGCCCTCGGGATGCCGGTGTCGGACGCCACCGGCGGGTACCGGGTGTACCGGCTCAGCGCCCTGGACGCCCTCGACCTGGGGTCGGTGTGCTCGCAGGGGTACTCGTTCCAGGTGGAGCTGTCCCGCCTCGCCCACCGGGCCGGTGTGCGGATCGTGGAGGTGCCGATCACGTTCGCCGAGCGGGAACGCGGGGACAGCAAGATGAGCCCACTGATCGTCGCGGAGGCGTTGTGGCGGATCACCGGGTGGGCGGTGGCCGACCGGCGTACGGCGGTGCGGCGGGGCCTGCACGGCACGCCCACCGGACAGGTCCGCTGGCCGTAGGGCGAGGCGGACGGCCCGGCCGGCGGCGGGGGCGTGTCATGCTGGACGGGCGGGACGACGCGCCCCCTGAGCCGCGGCACAGGCGGTGCAACGGGCATCACGGGCGCCGTGACCGGGTGGGTGAGGTGAGGATGCGCCGAGGACTGAGGTTCGTACCGTTGGCTCTGCTGCTGGCGGTGGTGGCGGAGCTGGCGGTGTTCGTGGCCGTGGGCCGCGCCGCCGGGTTCGGTGTGGCGGTGCTGGCGGTGTTCGCGGCGTCGCTGCTGGGCATGGTGCTGCTGCGCCGGGAGGGGATGCGCGCGTGGCGGGGCTTCCGGGCCGCCGCGGAGGCCGGGCAGCCGCCGGGCCCGCAGGTCACCGACGGCCTCGTCGGCCTGATCGGCGCGCTGTTGCTGGCCACCCCGGGCCTGCTCAGCGGCGCGGTGGGCCTGCTGCTGCTGGTGCCGCCGCTGCGGGGTCTGGCCCGTTCCGGGGTGCGCCGGGCCGCCGAGCGGCGGGTGTCGTCGATGGTGGCCGGTGACCTGTTCGGGCCGCGCCGGGTGCGGGTGCGTCGGGGCGCGCCGCAGCCGTCGCCGGCCGAGCCGACCGTGGTCGACGGCGGGCGGGCCATCGAGGGGGAGATCGTCGAACCCCGGCAGAACTGACGTGCGGCGCAGACGGCACGACAACGCCCCCGGGGGACCCCCGGGGGCGTTGCACGTCGGTTCGCGTCAGGCGCGGCCGCGTCGGGTGCGGACCTCCTGCAGCCGCTCGGCGAGGATGTCCTCCAGCTCGGCGATCGAGCGCCGCTCCAGCAGCATGTCCCAGTGGGTACGCGGCGGCTTGGCCTTCTTCTGCTCCGGCTCGCTGCCGTCGACCAGCCGGGCGACACTGCCGTCGAACTTGCACTCCCAGGTCGTGGGGACCTCGGCGTCGACGGCGAACGGCACCTCGAACTGGTGGCCCTTGGCGCACAGGTACTCGCGGGTCTGACGAGGCGCGAGCTCCGTGTTGCGGTCGGACTCGTAGCTGACCGCCCCCAGACGGCTTCCGCGCAGCATACGCTCGCCCATGATCGTCTTCCCCTCGTTCGTGGTGCAGGTCTGTACGGTGTAACGGTCGGTGCCCGCCGGGCCATTCCCGCCCGGTGCCGCCGGGCGGGCCGCAACAAGGGTAGCCGGCCATGACGAGCGCCCGGCGGGGTCGCCCCGGCCGGGCCGCGAGGGTGGTGTGTCTCCGCTGTCACGGGGATGGTAGCGCCCGGCGACGGCGCAGGTCGCGGCGTGGCCGGTGACGCGCCGGGCGGCCGCGTCACACCTTCGGGGTCGGCGGCAGGGGCAGCGGCAGGCCGGGTAGACCGTCGATGCTGGTGGCCACGTGCGGCTTGCCGGTGAAGTACGCGTCCAGCGACGCGTCGTCCTCCCGGCCGAACCGCCGCGCGTGCAGGTCCCGGTCGCCGTCGTAGGTCATGAACGGCACCGCGTAGCCACAGGTGTCGCGGATCAGCTCGGCCCGCACCACGACGATCGCCCGCAGCCCGTGCACGGCGGTGTCGACGTCCGGGAAGTGCCCGGTCAGCTCCGGCCAGCGCGGGTCGTCACGGAACACCGGCTCGCCGCGGCCGTGCACCCGCACGATGTTGGGCGGGCCGGCGAACGCGCACCACATCAGCGTGATCCGGCCGTTCTCCCGCAGGTGCGCGACGGTCTCGGCGTTGCTGCCCGCGAAGTCCAGGTAGGCCACGGTGAACTCGTCGAGGACGGCCCACGACCCCCGCAGCCCCTTCGGGGACAGGTTGATCGTGCCGTCGGCGGCCAGCGGCGCGGTCGCGGTGAAGAACATCGGCTGGTCCTCGATGAAGGTGCGCAGCCGACCATCGATGCGTTCGTACGTTTTCCCCATCGCACCATCGTCCCGCACGGCGGTCGGGCCGCGCCGCCCCGCGTCCAGCACGCGGGAAGCCTGCGCCACCGCGGGCGAGGCGACCGCGGCCCGCGGACCGAACCGCCCGGCCGCACGGTCAGCCGGCCGGCGTCGCCGCTTCCCGGCGGGCCAGGGCGGCGGCCAGTTGCCCGACCTGGTCGGCGAGCTGCGCGACGCGCCGGTGCGCCTCGTCCCGGTCGGTCTCCGCGGCGCGCAACCGTACCGTCAGCTCCTCCAGCCGGCCCTCGGCGGCGGCCGCGGCCCGCCGGGCGGCGGCCAGTTCCGCGCGCAGCGCCTCGCGGGCCTCGGCGAGGGCCACCGCGTCCGCGCGGGCCCGTTCGGTGTCCGCCGTCGCCTGCCGGCGTTCCGCGTCGGCCCGGTCCCGGTCGGCGACGGCCACGTCGCGCGCCTGCGTCGCCGCCGCCGCCTCGGCGCGGGCCCGCTGCGCGTCGGCGCGGGCCCGCTCGGCCTCGACGCGGTGGCGTCGCGCGGCGTCGACGGCCTCGGCCGCGGTGCGGGCGGCCGAGTCGGCGGCGGCGCGGGCCTGCTCGGCTTCGGCTCGGTGGCGTTGCGCGGCGTCGACGGCCTCGGCCGCGGTGCGGGCGGCCCGGTCGGCGTCGGCCCGAGCGGCGTCCGACGCGGCGGTCAGGTCGGCGGCGCGGCGACGCTCGGCGGCCAGCTCCGCGGTGACGGTACGCAGCTTCGCGCGCGCCGTGTCGCGGTCGCGTTCCGCCTGGGCGCGCAGCGCCTCGGCGGCGCCGGCGTCCCGGCGGGCCGCGTCGCGGGCCCGTTCGGCCGCCTCGGCCCGCTCGGCGGCGGTGGCGGCCGCCTCGGCGGCGCGGCCCGCGTCGGCCCGGGCGGCGTCCCGCTCGGCCGCGGCCACCCGGGCCGCCTCCCGGGCGCGGGCGGCGCCCGCGGCGGCGTCCTCGGCGTCGCGGCGCGCCTCGTCGCGTTCGGTGTTGGCGGCCGCCACCTGCGCGGCGGCCTCAGCGCGCGCCTGGGCCAGCTGCCGCTCCACCCCGACCGGCGACAGCTCGGCGTGCAGGGCCTCGGTGAGGGTCTCCACGATCTGGTCGAGCCGGTCCACCGCCTCCCAGGTGCGGGCCACCTGGCCGGGCAGGCCGGGGGCGGTGCGGTGGCGCATCCGGCTGTTGCGGGCGGCCCGCTGGCAGGCGCCGTCGTTGTCCCGGCAGTAGCGGAACGGCCGGCCCGCGCCGACGCGCTGCGGCACCTCCCGTCCACAGTGGGCACAGGGACGGGTGTCGGTGCCGGTGGCCTGCTCGTCCATGGGACGGGAAGTCTAGTGCCGACCCGCCGGCCCGGTCCCGCCGCGGCCGGGCCGGCGGGTCGCTCTCACACCACCTCGAACTGCGCCATCATGCCGACCTGCGAGTGCTCCAGGAAGTGGCAGTGGTAGACGTAGCGGCCGGGGTAGCCGGTGAAGGTGGCCTGCACCCGCACCGTCGAGCCGGGCGGCACCGCGACCGTGTCCTTCAGGCCGGCCTCGCCGGGCGGCGGCGGCACGCCGTCGCGGTCGAGCACCCGGAACTGCACCAGGTGCAGGTGGAAGTTGTGGTCGATGCCGAACGCGGTGTCCTTGTTGGTGATCCGCCAGATCTCGGTGCTGCCCCGCGGGATCCGGGCGTCGACGCGGCCGGCGTCGAAGACCTGCCCGTTGATCGTGAACGTGGTCGAGCCGGGGTTGAAGCTCAACGCCACGTCACGGACCGTGGTGGCCGGGGGCAGCGCCGGCAGGGCGCGCAGCCGGTCGGGCAGCCGGCTGTCGTCGTCGGCCCGGCGGACCACGTCGAAGGCGAGCACCGGGCCCGAGGTGTCCTGCAGGACGACGCGGCTGCCGACCGGGAGCCCGCCGAAGTCCACGACGACGTCGGCGCGTTCGGCCGGGGTGAGCTTCAGTGCGGCGCGCGGCACCGGCGCGGGCAGCAGCCCCCCGTCGGTGCCAACCTGCACCAGGTCCGCGCCGGACAGCCGCAGCTGGAAGATCCGGTGCGCGGAGGCGTTGAGCAGCCGCAGCCGGTACCGGCGGGCGGCCACCGCCAGCACCGGCTGCGCCTTGCCGTTGGCCAGGATCGTGCTCCGGTCCATGTTCGGTGACGGGTCGAACACCAGCGTGCCGTCCTCGGCGAGCTGCGCGTCGCGCAGCAGGATCGGCACGTCGTAGCGGCCCGAGGGCAGCCGCAGGTCCCGCTCGGCCGGGTCCTCGACCAGGTAGAAGCCGTGCAGGCCGCGGTAGACGTGCTCGGCCTCCATGTGGTGGCTGTGGTCGTGGTACCACAGCGTCGCCCCGCGCTGCCGGTTCGGGTAGTGGTAGGCGCGCCGGCTCCCCGGCGCGATCACGTCCATCGGGTGCCCGTCGCTGGTCGCGGGCACGTACCCGCCGTGCAGGTGCACATTGGTCGGGTGGTGCAGTTCGTTGCGCACCCGCACCACCGCCGGCCGGCCGCACCGGGCGCGGATGGTGGGTCCGACGAACTGGCCGTTGTACCCGAGCACCGGCGTCGACACCCCGGGCAGGATCTCCGTCGTGGTGTGCCGCACCGACACGTCGTACACCTCGATGCCGCCGAGCACCGCGGTCGGCTTCAGCACCGGCGGCACCGGCAGCGCGACGGTGAACGGCCCGCCCGCCGTCGCGCCGGCAGCCGCGCCGCCCGGCCCGGAGTGGTCGCCGTGGCCCGCGTGGTCGCCGCCGGTGGCGGGCGCCGCGCAGCCGGGCAGGAGGGCGCCTCCCACCGCCAGCCCCCCGAGCGTGATGAGGCGTCGTCTGTCCATGTCTGCTCCTCCCCCAGGGCGCGGCCCCACTGACCGGTGCCCATGCCGGTCGGGCCGGTGGCTCCCGGCCCGACCGGCCGCGGCGATGCAACCAGCGCACGCTCGACGATCGCTGGGGGTGCAGGTCGGTCAGGTCGGGGTGCGGGCGGTCCGGTCGAGGGTGTAGCGGCGCTGCACCAGCACCGCCGCCAGCATCAGGGCGGCCGGCAGCAGCCCGAAGCCCCAGCGGATCGCGTCCAGCGCGGCGGCCGACTGGGTCACCGTCGTGCCGGCGGTGGAGGCCACGAACCCGCCGGCGGCCAGGCACAACGAGTACGCCCACGGCCCCAGCGCCGCCCCGGTCGCCTCGGTGGCGGTCCACACCCCGGTGTAGGTGCCCGCCCCGGCCGACCCGCCGGCGGCGCGGATGACGTCCGGAACCATCGAGAACGGCAGCAGCTGCATGCCGGCGAACGCCACCCCCAGCACCGCCACGGCCGCGACCAGGACCGGTAGGCCGGCCGGGGCGCCGACCGCGAGGACCAGCGAGCCGGCGGCGAACGCGCCCTGCGCGGCGAGCAGGGCGCGCTGCTTGCCGACCCGGCGGGCCACCGCCAGCCAGGCCGGCGTCACCAGCAGCGCCGGTGCGACGAACGCGGCCACCAGGACCGTGGTCAGGCCCGGGCGGCCCAGCTCGTACGCGGCGTAGTAGGGCACGCCGGCCAGCACCAGGTGCGTGGTGGTGGACATCGCCAGGTAGGCGACGACCAGGAAGCGGAACTGCCGGTCGCGCAGCGCCGCCGCCAGGGCGCGCCACCCGCCGGCGTGGTCGGTCGCCGCGGCGTCGGCGGCCCGGCGCAGCCGGGCGATGCCGGCGACCCCGACCAGCATGGTCACCAGCATCCCGGCCCCGAGCAGCAGGCCCATCCGCTGGTAGCCGTCGCGGGTGGCGTCGTCGCCGCCGGCCAGCAGCGGCGCCAGCAGCCCGGAGACCAGGATGCCGAGGGTGAGCACCACCATCCGGAACGCCATCAGGCGGGTCCGCTCGTCGTAGCCGATCCGCAGGTCCGCGGGCGTGGCGAGGTAGGGGACCTGGTAGGCGGCGAACAGCAGGTTGCCGGCGACGAAGGCGACCGCCACCCAGGCGGCGGCCGGGGCGCCGGTCAGGCCGGCGGGCACGGCGAACAGGGCCGCGAACGCGGCCGGCAGGGCGCAGCCGACCAGCAGCAACCGGCGGCGGTCGCCGCGGCGGGCCTGTTCGATGTCGCAGCGGTGGCCGACCCACGGGTGCAGCAGCACGTCGGCGACCTTGGGCAGCAGCAGCGCCAGGCCGGCCAGCCACGGGGTGACGGCGAGGACGTCGGTGAGGAAGTACAGCAGCAGGAGGCCGGGCACCGTCACCCAGACGCCCATCCCGACCGAGCCGGTGGCGAAGCCGACCAGGGGCCCGCGGGGCAGGACGACGACGGTGTCGGTGTGCTGCCGGGCCGCAGCGGTCATCGCGGGCCTCCCGTTCCGGGCGCGTCGGCCCACCTCAATCCAACGGATGCTGGATTGTAGGGGCACAATGGCGGGCATGACCACGCCCCGCCGGCGGCCGGGCCGGCCCCGCCGCGCCGACGCGCCACCGACCCGCGAGCGGGTCATCGCCGCGGCGACCGCGCTGTTCGCGCAGCGCGGCTTCGACGCCGTCGGGCTGCGGGAGGTCGCCGCCGCGGCCGGTGTCGACGTGGCCACGGTCGCCCACCACGCCGGTACGAAGGCGCAGCTCTACGACGCCTGCTTCGCCCGGGTGTTCACCGCCGAGCGGCAGGTGCTCCAGGCGGCCGCCGAGCGGTCCCGGCAGGCCCTGGCGGCCGGGCCGGAGAAGGCCCTCGCCGCCCTGCACGATCTGGTCGACGTCTTCGTCGACTTCCTCGAGACCCGTCCGGAGACCACCGCGCTGTGGCTGCGGCGCTGGCTCGAGCCGCAGCGGCACGCCGAGTTGGACGCCCGCTACTCGGCGCCGCTGTACGCGCTGGTCGTCGACCTGCTGGCCGCGGCGGCCGCGGCCGGGGCGCTGGTCGAGCCGACCCCGCAGGTGACTGTGCGCAGCCTGGTGTGGGCGGTGCACGGGCACGTCACCGCGCTCGCCGCGGGGGTCGGCTCGGGGGCGCGGGAGCGGCGCGAGTTCCGGGCCTTCGTGCACTGGTTCCTCGACGCCCTCTACGGCCCGGCGAGCCCTTGACGCCGACCGGGGACACCGGCATTATCCAACGATCGTTGGATTAAGCGGAGGAGTCGGCATGCAGCCCACCGTCGCGGTCGTCGGCGCCGGCGCGGCCGGACTGGCCACCCTCAAGGCGCTCGCCGACGCCGGCGTGCCCGCCGTGGCGTTCGACGCCGGCGACCGGGTCGGTGGCCTGTGGGTGTACGGGTCGGCCGGCTCGCCCGCGTACCGCACCCTGCACCTGAACACCAGCCGCACCCGCACCGAGTTCGCCGACCACCCCATGCCCGCGGACTGGCCGGACTACCCCGACCACACCCGCGTCGCCGGGTGGCTCGCCGACTACGCCGACCGGTTCGGGCTGCACCGGCACGTGCGGCTGCGGCACACCGTCGACCGGGTCGTGCCGGAGCCCGGTGGCCGGTGGACGGTGCACGCCGACGGCCCGGACGGGCCCACGCGGGTCAGCGTCGCCGCGGTCGTCGTCGCCAACGGCCACAACCGGGTGCCCAAGCCGCTGCCCGAGTACCCGGGCAGTTGCGCGGCGCGGCAGCTGCACAGCCACGCCTACCGCGGGCCCGAGCAGCTCGCCGGCCGGCGGGTCCTGGTGGTGGGCGGTGGCAACTCCGCGATGGACATCGCCGTCGACGCCTCGTACACCGCCGCGCGCACCCTGCTGTCGCTGCGCCGGGGCGTGTGGGTCGTGCCCAAGCACCTGCTCGGCCGCCCGTCGGACACCCTCAACGGGGCACTGGCCCGGCGGCTGCCCTGGCGGCTGCGCCAGCGCGTCACCCAGGCGCTGCTCACCGCCACCGTGGGGCCGCCCAGCCGGTACGGGCTGCCCGCACCGGCGCACGGGTTCCTGCAGGACCACCCCACCCTCTCCGACGGGCTGCTGTCCCGGCTCAGCCACGGCGAGATCGAGCCGCGCCCCGGCGTCGCCGGTCTCGACGGCCACCGGGTCACCTTCACCGACGGGCGCACCGACGAGGTCGACCTGGTCGTCTGGTGCACCGGCTACCAGGTCGACGTGCCGTTCCTCGACCCGGCGCTGCTCGGCGACGGCGCCGAGGCGCTGCCGCTGTACCGGCACGTGTTCCACCCCGACGCGCCCGGCCTGGCGTTCGTCGGCCTGATGCAGTCCACCGGGGCGGCGTTCCCGCTGGTCGAGGCGCAGGCCAAGCTGGTCGCCGCCCAGCTCGCCGGGACGTACGCCCTGCCCCCGCCGCCGGTCCAGCGGGCCCACATCGCCGCCGAGCTGCGGGCCGCGCGCGACCGGTGGGGCGAGCGGCGGCCCGCCATGCGGGTCGACTTCGACCGCTACCTGGCCCAGCTGCGGCGGGAACTCCTCCGGGGAGCCCGCCGGGCCGCCCGGGGGACCGGCCGGACCCGGCCGGCGGCGCACCCGGCGGCGGCCCGGTGAGCACCGCCGGCAGCGGCCCGGCGGGGGCGACCGGCGGTGGCCCGACCGCCGGCGGCGGCCGTCCGGCGAACGCGGCCGGCGGCGGGCGGACCGGCCGGCGGGCGCGTGACCTGACCGGGCGGCGGGTGCTGGTCACCGGCGCCCGCGGCACCTTCGGCGGGCACCTGTGCGCGGCGCTGACCGGTGCCGGCGCCCGGGTCGTCGGCCTCGACCTGCGCCCCCTCGACGGGGTGGACGTGCCCGTGCTCGGCTGCGACCTGACCGACCCGCAGGCGGTGCCCGCCGCCGTCGCCGCGGCGGTCGACCGGCTCGGCGGGCTCGACCTGCTGGTCAACAACGCGGGGGTCGGCGGCCCCGCCCCGGCCGAGCTGCCACCCGACGAGGTCGTCCGCCAGCAACTGGAGGTGAACCTGCTGGCCGCGTGGCGGACCACCGCCGCCGCCGTGCCCGCGCTGGAGGCCGCCCGCGGCCGGGTGGTGTTCGTGGCCAGCCGGATGGCGCTGCTGCCGCTGCCGCTCGCCGCCGCGTACGGGGTCAGCAAGCGGGCGCTCGTCGCGTACGCCGATGCGCTGCGCCACGAGGTCGGCACCCACGTGGGAGTCAGCGTCGTCTACCCGAGCATGGTCGCCTCGCCGATCCACGACAGCACCGCCGCGGCCGGTCTCTCCCTGAGCGGCGTCTCCCGGCTGGAACCGGTGCACGGGGTGGTCGCGGCGATCCTGACGGCGGCCACCGCCCGGCGGGCGCCCCGGGACGTGGCCACCACCACCCGGGGGCGCATCGAGCTGGCCCTGGCCCGGCACGCGCCGGCCCTCGCCGACCGGCTGGTCCGGCGTACCGTGGCCGGCCGGATCGCCGCCGGGGACCTGGACGGCGCACCCCTGGCCGCCGGAATGGTCCGCCGGCACCACGACGCCGCCGGCTGACCCGGTACGGGCCGGCCGCCGCCGCTCGCGCAACCGCGCACCGGCAACCGGCGCCGCACCCCAGTGCGCCGCATCCGGGCCGGACGTAGGTTGGGCGGCATGGCGTTGCGTCTGGTTCAGGTGAACTTCAAGGCACGGGACGACTCAGCCCTCGGCCGGTTCTGGGCCGAGGCGCTCGGCTGGGGCAGCTCCAGCGAGGCACCCGGAGTCACCAACGTCGAACCGGCGGGCTTCGTCTACCCGGACCCCGTCGCCGTCCGCGTCGATGTGGTCACCGTCCCGGACCCCGAGACGGTGAAGTACCGCGTGCACCTCGACCTGGCCACCACCTCGGCGGCCCATCAGGCGGAGCTGGTCGCGCGCCTGCAGGATCTCGGTGCGGCACCCGCCGACGTGGGCCAGGGCGGCGTCCCGTGGACGGTCCTGGCCGACCCGGAGGGGAACGTGTTCTGCGTCCTGAGCCCGGGCTGACGGGAGCCTCGGCCGAAAAACCCGTTGAGCCCTGCGGCCGCGGCCGCGTACGTTGCCGGCGCCCCTCGTAGTGAAGACAGAGGACAAGACCGCGTGACCCCGCCTGCTCTCTAGACCTGACACCCCCGCTCACCGGAAGCCGACGCTCCCGTCGGCTCTGCCGGGCTGCCCTGTCGCGCCCGGTGCTCCAGCGTTCGCGGCCGCGCGTAAACGGCCCGTGTCAGGTCCAGAGAGAGATCATGTCTTCACAACCTCATATCGTGCTGCCCTGGGTCGTCCGCCGGACCAGGTTGCCGCTGCTGTCATTGCGGTGCGTGGACTGCCGGTCGGGGTCGGCCACCGCCGGGCAGGGCAGGTTCCGCGTCAACGCCAACGGCAAACTGCTGGACGTGTGGCTGCTGGTCCGCTGCGTGTCCTGCGACCGGACGAGGAAACTAACGGTGCACGAGCGAGCGCCGGTCAGCTCCCTCGACCCGGCCCAGCTGCACGGCTACCACGTCAACGACCCGGCACTGGTGGCGTCCTGTCTGCTGGACCCGTCGCTCGCCCGGCGCGGCCGCTTCACGCTGGACTGGGCGGGGGCCTGGCGGCTGGACGCCCCGTCGGCCCCGCTGGGCGAGGCGTGGCCGGTCCAGGTGGCGGTCGCCTTCGCCGATCCGGTACCGGTGCGCCCGGAACGGCTCATCGCGCACGGGCTCGGCCTCAGCAGGCAGGAGGTGCTGCGCCGGATCAAGTGCGACATTCCGCTGCGCCGTCGCCAGAGCGCCGGATTCCGCTTCACCGTGCTGGCCCCCTGACCAGCGGGTGAACACAGCCGCGGCGGGCCCACCGGCCCGCCGCGGCACCTCACCGCCGGTCGAAGGTCAGCTCCGCCGGCACCCCGGCGGACAGGTCCACCTGCGTGTGCCCGTCCGGCGCGACCACCCGCATCCGCCGGTCGACGGCCGAGACCAGGCGTACGCCGATGCGCCGCGCGTCCCAGGCCAGCTCCGCCACGGTGAGCCGCCCCGGCAGCCGCACCCCGCGCAGCCGGCCCCGGCGCAGGTCCGCCGGCAGCGCCGGCAGCAGCCGCAGCACGTCGCGGCGGGCGTGCACGAGCGCCTCGATCAGCACCGCCGGCAGGGCGTGCGCGGCGTCGGCGTTGTAGGTGACCCGGCCCGGGTTGTGCGCGCTCATCAGCGACCGGAAGAACAGGTCGACGCACACGACCTTGCGCAGGTTGGCCGCGACCAGGTCGCCGTCGCGCAACCGCGCCGCCGCGAGGGCCCGGTGCAGGCTGCCGTGTGCCGACCGGTCCTCGTCGCCGCGCACCGTGAGCGCCCGGTGCGCGGCCGCCGCCAGGTCGGGAGTGTCATCCGGGTTGATCTCGTCCAACGGCCACACCGGGTAGAGGTGGCTGACATGCCGGTGGTCGTCGTCGGGGCGGTAGCCGGGCCACGCCCACTCGGCCAGGGCCCCGCGCCCGTCGACGAGGTGATCGGGCAGCCGCGCGGCCAGGGCCGCCCACCGGTCCTCGCCGGTCAGCTCGCCGGCGACGGTCAGCGCGTGCCGCGCGGCGGCGATGTCCATGGTGGCGTTCACGGCCGCCGGCACCGGCCGGCCGCCGTCGTCCAGCGGCCCGGTCTCCGCCGAGTACGACGGCACGATCACCAGCCGCCCGTCCGCACCGGTGACGGTGAGGATCCCGGCGAAGAACTCCGCGACCTCCACCAGCCAGCCCGCCACCTCGCCGAGCGGGTCACCGGTGACCAGGTGGTGCTCGTACAGGGGGAACAGCAGCCAGTGCGCGCCGGGCAGCCAGGCCGCGAACGGCCACTGCGGGTGCTGGTGGAACAGGTGCCCGTGCTCGCCGTCGGTGCGGCTGGGCGCCAGCAGGCCGGCCACCCCGTAGATCGCGCGGGCGTTGCGCCGCCAGTCGTCGACCTGGTCGCGGACCAGCCGGGCGTGCGCCGCGGTGACCTCCGGCAGCGCGCCGAGGTTCGCGCCGGCCAGTTGCAGGTTCAGGTTGGCGTCGGTGGTGAAGTCACCCGCCCAGGCGGCGTCCCAGGACCCCAGCCACAGCCCGGTCAGCCGGGGCGGCAGCACCCCGCTGGCGGAGAACAGCAGGTACCGTCCCGCGTGGAACAGCCGCTCCAGCAGCGCCGGGTCGAGCCGGTCCGGGGTGGCGGCCTGCCGGGCGAGCAGCTCGCCGACCGGCAGGCCCCGGTCGGCGTCCGGCACGCCGAGGTCCAGGCTCACCCGCCGGTACGGGCCGGCGTGCCGGGGCCGGTGCCGGTCGAGCAGGCCGGCGTAGTCGGCCCCGGCGGCGGTCAGCCGCCCGGCCAGCTCACCGGTGCGCCACCGCGGGCTGTCGACCCGGTCCAGCACGGTGGTCAGCAACGCCCGCCCGCGCACCAGCAGCCGGTCGCCGGCCGGCTCCGCGTCACCGTGGACCAGGGTCAGACCCTCGAAGCCGTATGCACCGCCGGAGCCGTCCGGATAGCGGCCGCGTACCCGCAGGAACACCCGGCCACCGGCGCGGTACGCGACGGTGGCGTAGCGCACCCCGGCCGGCCGTCCCGGCAGCTCACCGGTGGCGCCGACGGTGCACGCACCGAGGTCCAGCTCGGTCACCACCAGCCGGTCGGCGCGGGAGACGAACGACCGCCGCCGGCCGCCGGACCAGGCGACGGTCACCTCGCCGGTGGTGAAGTCGGTCGAGCGCCGGTAGTCGCGGACCGGTCGCCGGGCGGCGTCGACGGTCAGCGCGAAACCCGGATGGTACGACTGCGTCCAGCGCAGCGCCCCGTCCCCGGCGAGCAGCCGGCCCGCCTCGGCCCGCCGGCCGGCGAGGACCAGCTCCCGGATCCGGGGCAGCAGGCCGGCCAACTCGGGCGGGCGGGCCTGCCGGGTTCCGTTGGGCAGCACGTACCGGTGGTGGTTGCAGATGATCCGTTCCGCGTACGGGTCGCCGCACACCATGATCCCGTACTCGCCGTTGCCGGACAGGAACGCGTCCTCCCAGCCGGCGGCGGGGGCGGTGTCGACGATGCGGTGCGCGGAGGCCGGCAGCTCCGGCGTCACCGCGCCGCCCCGGCCGGGGCGGCGGTGCTGTCGCGCACCGTCAGCCGGGGCGCCAGCAGCGTCGTCGCCGGCACCGTCTCGCCGGCCAGCTTGCGCATGAGCAGCGACACCGCCTGCCGGCCGATCTCCTCGGCCGGCACCGGCACGCTGGTGAGCATCGGGGTGGCCTGCACGGCGAACTGGTCCGGGCAGATCGCCACCACCGACACGTCGTGCGGGACCCGCCGGCCGCGACCGGCCAGCGCCGCCAGCGCCGGCCCGACCGCCGACTCGTTCTGCACCACCAGGCCGGTGACGCCGGGCTGGCGGTCGAGCAGGTTCAGCACCGTCCGCCGCACGTCGGCGGCACCCTCCTCGCAGGGCACGCTCACCACCTCGACCCCGTGGTCGCCGGCGGTGCGGGTGACTCCGGCGCGGGTACGGTGCGCGAAGCCGGTGCCCCTGCGGTACACGGCCGCCGGTGCGCCGAGCAGCGCGACCCGCCGGTGTCCCAGCCCGGCCAGGTGCTCGACGCACACCCCGCCGGCCCGTTCGAAGTCCAGGTCGACGCAGGTCAGCTCGGCGGTGTCGGCGGGCACTCCGATCAGGACGCTGGGCCGGTCCAACTCCCGCAGCAGCGGCACCCGGGGATCGTCGAGTTCCACGTCCATCACCAGGATGCCGTCGACCAGCGCGCCGGCGGCGATGCGCCGCAGCCCGGCCGGACCCTCGTCGGAGGTCAACAGCAGCACGTCGTGGTCGTGGCGGCGGGCCGAGGTCACCACGGCGGTCGCGAACTGCATCACCACCGGCACCTGGATGCCCGAGCGCAGCGGCAGCACCAGAGCGATCACGTTCGCCCGGCGGCTGGCCAGGGCCCGGGCACCGGCGTGCGGGTGGTAGCCGAGCAGCCGGACACTCGCCAGCACCCGGTCCCGGGTCACCGCCGAGATCGCCCGCTTGCCGCTGAGCACGTACGACACGGTGCTGACCGCGACCCCGGCGTGCCGGGCCACGTCGACGATCGTGGGCTGCGCCGGCCCGCGCCGCCCCCGACCGACCGTCACGGCCGCCCGCCCCGCACCCGCAGGCAGCCGAGGAGGCGGATGTCGCCGGCGGACCGCCCGACCATCAGCGTGTGGGTGGCGTCCTCGACGACCGGTCCGGCGCGGCGCTCGTCCCACCAGGCCAGGTCGTCGACGCGCAGCCGCACCGTCACCGTGCGCCGCTGCCCCGGATCCAGGGGGACCCGGGCGAAGTCACGCAGCCGGCGCAACGGCTGCTTGACCCGGCTGCGGCGCTGCCGGGTGTAGAGCTGCACGACCTCGACGCCGGCGCGGGCGCCGGTGTTGGTGACGTCGACGCTCACCTCGACCTCCTCGTCGGGCGCCGCCGTGTCCGTGCTGAGCCGCAGGTCGGCGTACTCGAAACGGGCGTAGCTGAGGCCGTGGCCGAACGGGTAAAGGGGCTCGCCGCGGTGGTACAGGTAGGTGGCGTCCGCGCCGATGACGTCGTAGTCGAGCAGGTCGGGCAGGTCGGCGGCGTCGGCGTACCAGGTCTGGGTGAGTCGCCCGGCCGGGTCGGCGTCACCGAGGAGCACGTCGGCGAGGGCGGCGCCGTGCTCCTGGCCGCCGTGCGCCGACCACAGCGCGGCCGGCAGGTGCTCCCGCGCCCAGCCCACCGCGTACGGGTAGCTGCTGGTGAGGACCAGGACGGTACGCGGATTGGCGGCCCGCACCGCCCGCAGCAGCTGCTCCTGGCCGGCCGGCAGGGCCAGGTCGACGCGGTCCTCGGTCTCCCGCCCGTTGACCATCGGATGGTTGCCCAGCGCCACCACGGCCACGTCGGCGTCGGCGGCCAGGGCGGCGGCCTCGGCCGGCCCGTCGACGAGCAGCTCGACGGTGAAGGCGGCGGCCGTGCCGGGGTCGCCGTCGACGCGCAGCCGTCCGTCGCCGTCGACCGTGACGAACCGGCCGGTGGCCAGGTGGTGCAGCAGGACGGTCCCGTCCGGACGGTGCTGGAAGCGGAACGTCTCGCTGACCACCCAGCCGCCCGGGCCGGGACGGTCGTTGACGAGATCGCCCTCGTCGGTGGCGCCGACGTGCCGCCCGTTGCCGACGGCGCGCAGCGCGACGGTGTCGCGGCCCCAGTCGAACACGTCGAACCAGGCGGCCGCCCCGCCGAGTGTGAGCGGCCCCCCGTCGGGGGTGTCGGGGCAGCCGACCGCCCGATCGCCGAGGTGCAGCGCGATCCGGTCGGCGCCGGGATGGGTGGTCACCGCCGGCAGCCGCCCGGCCAGCGCCTCGCCCAGGGTGACCGCGTACGGCGGGGTGCCGCTGTACCAGTCGGTGTGGACGGTGTCGGCGAGCGGGCCGAGCACCGCCACCCGCATCCGGGGGTCGAGGGGGAGCAGGGCGTCGTTGTGCAGCAGCACCACGGACTGGCGGGCCGCCTCCCGGGCCAGCCCGCGGTGGGCGGTGCAGTCGATCACGTCGGGGGAGACCCCGGCGAACGGGTCGGAACCGGGCGGGTCGAGGTCGCCGAGGCGCAGCCGGACGGCGAGGATCCGGCGGACCGCCCGGTCGACGTCGGCGACGTCGACCAGGCCGCGGTCGAGGGCCTCGGTGATCCGGGCGACGGTGGGTGCGCTGTCGGCGTCGTCCTCGGTGAAGCTGTCGATCCCGGCGAGCAGGGCGGCGGCGAAACCGCTCACGTGGTCGGGCAGGTGGGCCTGCACGCCGGCGATGTTGCTGACCGCTCCGGCGTCGCCGACGACCAGCACGTCGGGCGCGAGGCGGCGCAGTTCGTCGGCGATCAGCGGGGACAGGTGCGCGGGCACCCCGTTGACCCGGTTGTACGAGGCCATCACGGCGACCGCCGCCCCGGCGGCGAGGGGGGCGTGGAAGGCCGGCAGTTCGTACTCGTGCAGCACCCGCGGCGGCAGGTCGCTGGAGGTGGTGGCGCGATCGGTCTCGTTGTTGTAGCCGAGGAAGTGCTTGAGCGTCGGTGCGGTGCGCAGCCGCTCGGGGTGGTCGCCGCGCAGTCCGTGCGCGTACGCGGTGGCGAGGCGTCCGGTCAACCCCGGGTCCTCGGACCAGCCTTCCTCGTTGCGTCCCCAGCGTGGGTCGCGTAGCGGGTTGACCACCGGCGCCCACACGTTCAGGCCCACGCTCGAGTCGGTCTGGTGCTTGGCGCGTACCTCCCGGCCGACGGCGGCGCCCACGGCCCGCACGAGGTCGGGGTTCCAGGTGCTGGCCAGGCCGATGGCCTGCGGGAAGACGGTGGCCCGCCCGAGCCAGGCGACGCCGTGCAGCGCCTCGGTGCCGGTACGGAACGGGGGCAGGCCGAGCCGGGGGACGGGTGCCTGCCACTGGTGCAGCAGGCCGATCTTCTCCGGCAGGCTGAGGTTGCGGAGCAGGTCGTCGAGACAGACCCGGGGCGGGGCGATGCTGTCGGTCATGGTGGGCCTTCCGTGGCTCGCCCGCCGCCGTGAGTCGAAGCGCTTCGACGAGTGGCGGAGCGAGCAGCGTCGCGTGCTGGGATGCGCGCGGTGTCGGCCCGGACGTTGGTGAAGCGCTTCGACGACCGTGCGAAGAAGGGCCGCTCCGATTGCCCGGACGGAACGGCACATCCGAGGTTGGCATCGCACCCCGCTCGGGTCAAGGCCCTTCATCGCCGTCGATCGAACCCACGCCCGACGTGCCGGGTACGGCGGGCCCGCCCGTCCGTGATCACCGCGGCACACCGACGTGCGGCCGGCGTTCTCCGGCAGACCGGGCGGGTCACCGGCGTGGCCGCGGCGGGTCGCCGGCGCGATCCGGTGTTGCCTGGTTCCGGCCGGTCGCCTGTGCGGCTCGGCGTGTTGTCCCGGGGCGTCGCCGGCGCGGCTCGGTGTGTTGCGTGGTCCCGGCCGGTCGTCCACGCGGCTCGGTGTGTTGCGTGGTCCCCAGGGGCAACAGCGCGGCTCGCCGTGGTGCGTGGTCCCGGCCGGTCGCTGGCGCGGCTCGGCGGGACGCCGGCCGGAGGGTACGTGGCGGTTGGGCGATATTCCGGTCCGTCATGAATATGCCGCTGCGGCATATCGCTGTTCGCCGAATCATCTCCGGCCCCCGGCCCCCGGCCCCCGGCCGCCGGCCGCCGGCCGCGGTCGGTGCCCTCGGCCGGTCCTACTGGGGGTGCAGCCAGCCGCCGCAGCGGAGGCTCGGTGCGGCCCACCCGATGGCCTGCGCCGCAGGGGTGAGCCGGCCGGCGGGGACAGGGCGACGCGCGAGAGCCGCGCACCGGCAGACGGGGACAGGGCGACGCGGGTCAGGCGGTCGGGAGGCGACCGGACTCCACGATCGACAGAGCGGCGGTGGCGCCGCCGAGGGCGGCGGCCGTCGGGCCGAGGGTGGACGCGTCGAGCCGGCAGCCACCGGCGCCGGGGGCGTGGGTGCGCGTGGCCAGTTCGGAGCGGGCCGCCGGCACCAGCCACGGCGCGAGCGTCGCGAAGTGCCCGCCCAGCACGACCGCCTCCGGGTTGAGCAGGTTGGCCAGCACCGCCACACCCCGGCCCAGGTCACGGCCGATTCCGGCCAGCCCGGCCAGGACGGCGGGGTCGCCGGAGCGGGCCAGCACCTGGATGCGTTCCAGCTCGGGCAGGTAGTCGGTGACCGGCCCGTCGGCGTCGGCGTCGGGCAGCAGCCGGCGGACCACGGCCGGCAGCCCGGTGAGCGCGGTCAGGCACCCGCGACGGCCGCACTCGCAGGCGGGGCCGGCGTCGTCCAGGCCGACGTGCCCGATCCCGCCGGCGAACCCGCGGCTGCCGCGCAACAGGCGACCACCGGCGACCACGCCGGCGCCGACCGCGGCGCCCCCGGCGAGGTGCACCAGGTCGGCGGTGCCGGCGTAGCCGCCGTGGCGCTGCTCGGCCAGCACCGCGAGGTTGGCGTCGCTGTCGACCTCGACGGTGAAGCCGGGGTCGCGCAGGGCGGCCCGTAGCTCGGCCGCCACCGGCACGTCGCGCCAGCCCAGCGCGGTGGCCAGCGGTGCGGCGCCGGCCGCGTCGACGAGGCCGGGCACCGCGACCGTGAGGCCCAGGACCGTGCGGCCCTGGGCGGTGACCCGCCCGACGGCCCGGCGGGTCAGGGCCGCCAGTGCGTCCACGGTGTCGGTGGGGGAGGCGGTGCCGGCGGCGAAGGCGCGCCGCCAGGTCAGCAGGCGGTTGCCGCCCAGATCGACGGCCAGCACGACCAACTCGTCGGCTGCGATCTGGGCGCCGAGCGCGGCGTACGGCTCGCCGTCGAGCACCAGCATGGTCGCGGGCCGGCCGACGCGGTTCTCGGTGAGGCCGGTCTCGCGCAGCAGCCGGCGGTCGATCAGCTCGGTGACCAGGCTGGACACGGTGGCCTTGTTCAGGCCGGTCCGGGCGGCGATGTCCGCCCGGGAGCAGGGCGCGTGCAGCCGGACGTGGCGCAGGACCACGGCCCGGTTGGCGACCCGCACGTCGCCGAGGTCGCTCGGCTGCGGTTCCGTGTGGATGCTGATCACTGTCTGCTCGCTCCCTGCGCCGACCGTGCGGGATCCCGACGGGTGTGGCGCGTCCATCTTCGCCTACCGCCGCCCCGGCCGGTACGCCTGTGTCTTGTGGGGACGCCTGACCGTCGATTAGTTTGTTCGGCTAGAAACCCAACTAACTCTAGCCGAGGCGGTACGCCCGGCAAACCCGAGTTCCCGACCACGAAGGGAGTGCGCCGTGAAGCCGTCCCTGCCGGGCGCAGCCACCGACCGCCGGACCGTGCTGCGCCTGCTCGGGCTGGGTGCCGCCGCGAGCGTCGGCGGCACCGGCCTCGCCGGGTGCAGCAAGGAGGCGGGCAGCCGGGGCAGCGCCACCGGCGCCGACGCGATCCGCTCCGTGCTGCCCGCGTACCGGCCCGCCGAGGTCCTCAAGCCGGACATCGCCGGGGAGGGGCCGATCCCCGACGGGTACCTGAGCTACCCGCGGCAGCTCGTGGACGCGGTCACCGAGCAGCCCGGTCGCGGCGGAGCGTCGATCCGGACCATGAGCCCCTGGTGGGGGCCGACCCCGCCGCCGGTGGGCCGCAACTCGTACCTCGCCGCGGTCAACGCCAAGCTCGGCGTCGAGGTCGACCCCAGCCTGCAGGACGGCAACACGTACGCCGACAAGCTCAACGCGATGCTCGGCGCCCGCGACGTACCGGACCTGCTCTGCGTGCCGAACTGGGAGGTGGACAAGGTCGCCCGGTTCTCCGACGCGGTCAAGGCCCTGTTCACCGACCTCACCGACAGCCTCAAGGGCGACGCCGCCGCGAAGTACCCGTACCTGGCGTCGCTGCCCACCGGCGCGTGGGAGTACTCGGTCTGGGGCGGGCGCCTGTACGCGGTGCCGTTCCCCACCGACGGGCCGTTCGCGTACGCCCTGTTCCACCGCCGGGACCTGTTCGCGAAGGCCGGGTTGACCGCCCCCACCAGCCCCGAACAGCTCTACGAGATCGGCAAGCAGGTCACCGACCCGGCCAAGGGCGTGTGGGCCTTCGGCAGCGTCTTCGACATGGTCCAGCAGTTCTTCGGCTGCCACCAGACCTGGCGCAAGAAGCCCGACGGCGGCCTCGAGCACAAGTTCGAGAATCCGGCCTTCGCCGCCGCGCTGGAGTTCACCGCACGGCTGTTCGCCGAGGATCTGATCCACCCGGAGACCGTCGCCAGCAAGGGCGCCGACGAGAAGCAGCTGTTCAAGGCCGGCAAGATCCTCATGTACCAGGACGGCCTCGGCGCGTGGCAGGGCATGCAGAGCGAGCGGGTCAAGGAGCTGCCCAGCTTCGACATGCAGCCGATGCCGGTCTTCGGCGTCAACGGCGCCGCACCGGTGATCTGGGGCAGCGAAAAGCCGGTCTTCTTCACCTTCCTCAAGAAGGACCTGCCCGCCGAGCGGGTCGACGAGCTGCTCCGCGTACTCGACTGGTGCGCCGCGCCGTTCGGCAGCCGCGAGTTCGAGCTGCGCGAGTACGGCGTGGAGGGCCGGCACTTCACCCGGGCGGCCGACGGCAGCCCCGTCCCCACCGAGCTGGGTCGCAAGGAGATGGGCGCCCAGTACACCCACATCGGCGGCCGGGTCCCGGTCAAGGTCCGCAGCGGCGACACCCCGAACTACGTGCAGGACTACATCGGCTACTACCAGAAGAACATCGCGCAGATGGAGAAGGACCTGTTCGCCGGGATCAAGCTCGAACTGCCCGCCAACTGGTCGAAGCTCATCCAGCCGACCGAGGACAAGATCCGCGACATCCTCCGCGGCCGGCGCCCGATCGGTGACCTCGAGCAGGTCCGCAAGGAGTTCCTCGCCAACGGCGGCGAGGAGGGGCGCGCGTTCCACGAGAAGGCACTCGCCGACAACGGCCGATGAGCGCTCCCGGCACCACCGGCACCGCCGGCGCGGTCGACGCGGTCGACTCGCCGGCCGGTGACCGGCCCGCCCCGCCCCGGCGTACGCCGGCCCGGCCCGCCCGGCGCCGCCGGCGTACCCTCCGGGCCCGGCTGCGCCGCGACTGGCCGCTGCTGGCGATGGCGGCCCCGGCCGCGGCCCTGCTGCTGGTCTTCCACTACGTGCCCACGCTGGGCAACGTCATCGCCTTCCAGGACTACAACCCGTTCGTCGGTGCGGACCCGATCGACGCCTTCCTGGGCAGCGAGTGGATCGGCTTCGGCAACTTCGAGGCGCTGTTCCGCGACCCGCTGTTCTGGGACGCGGTGCGCAACACGCTGAGCATCACGGCCTTCCAGCTGGTCTTCTTCTTCCCGCTGCCGATCATGCTGGCGCTGCTGCTCAACAGCGTCGTGTCCGGGCGCGTGCGCGGCTTCGTGCAGAGCGTCGTCTACCTGCCGCACTTCTTCAGCTGGGTGCTGGTGGTGACGTTCTTCGTGCAGACCCTCGGCGGGGCCGGCCTGCTGGCGCAGGAGCTGCGCCAGGCCGGCCTGCAGCCGTGGGACGTGATGACCAACCCGGACACGTTCATCGTCCTGGTCACCGCCGAGGCGGTGTGGAAGGACCTCGGCTGGGGCGCGATCGTCTTCCTCGCCGCGCTGTCGGCGATCGACACCAACCTGTACGAGGCGGCGGCCGCCGACGGGGCCGGACGGTGGCGGCGGCTGTGGCACATCACCCTGCCGGGCCTGCGCCCGGTGATCGTGCTGCTGCTGATCATGCGGCTCGGGGACGCGCTGTCGGTGGGCTTCGAGCAGTTCATCCTGCAACGCGACGCGGTCGGCCGGGACGCCGCCGAGGTGCTGGACACGTTCGTGTACTACCAGGCGATCGCCACCCAGCAGTGGGGTCTGGGTGCCGCCGCCGGGCTGTTCAAGGCGGTGATCGGGCTGATCCTCATCCTGGCCGCCAACCACGTCGCGCACCGGCTCGGTGAGCAGGGGGTGTATTCCCGCCCATGACCACGTACGCGCCGCCACCCGTACCCGCGCCCGGAGCACCCGGGCGGCGCCGCGGCGCCGGCCGCCCGGTGTGGGAGGAACCGCCCTCGCCGCTGGGCCTGCTCGGCAAGGGCCTGGTGCTGGCCCTGCTGGTCGCGGCGGTGCTGGTCCCGCTGTGGACGGTGCTGGTGACCAGCCTCGCCTCCCGCGGCACGATCGACGAGGCCGGCGGCATGGTGCTGGTGCCCCGGGAGATCGACCCGTCGGCGTACCTCACCATCTTCAGCGGCGGCGACGTCACCCAGGCGGTGTGGATCAGCACCCTGGTCACGGTGCTCGGCACCGGGGTGAGCCTGCTGCTGACCGTCCTCGCCGCGTACGGGCTGTCCCGGCCCGGATCGGTCGCGCACCGCGGGCTGCTCTTCTACTTCCTGCTGACCTTCCTGATCTTCCCGGGCCTGGTGCCCAGCTACCTCGTGGTCACCGGCCTCGGCCTCAAGGACAGCATCTGGTCACTGATCCTGCCCAGCGCGATCAGCGTGTTCAACCTGGTGGTGATCCGGGCGTTCTTCATGAACGTGCCCGCCGAGCTGATCGACAGCGCCCGCATCGACGGGGCCGGCGAGCTGCGCATCCTCACCCGCATCGTGCTGCCGCTGTCCAGGGCGGTGGTGGCCGTGGTCGGCCTGTTCTACGCGGTGGGCTACTGGAACGCGTACTTCAACGCGGTGCTCTACATCGACTCCAACGACAAGTTCCCGATCCAGCGGGTGCTGCAGAGCTACATCATCGCCGGGCAGTCGCCCAACGTCTCCGGCACGCCGGTCAACCTGCCGGGCGTCACCGCGTACCCGCCCACGCTCGCGGTCAAGATGGCGGTGGTGGTCGTGACGGTGATCCCGGCGGTGATCGTGTACCCGTTCGTGCAGCGGCACTTCACCAAGGGCGTCATCACCGGCGCGGTGAAGGGCTGAGCCAGCCCCGCCGGTGCGGCGCCCGTCCCGCCCGGTGCGGGCGCCGCACCGGGCGGTCAGCCCGCGTCGGGGACCAGCCCCGGCACGGACCGTACGGTCACCGCCTCCCCGTTCAGCAGTGACCGGGCCGGGAGGTCGGCGTCGCCGACCCCGGCGAGCGCCAGCTGCCCGACCTGCAGCGGCCCTCGCGTCCGGATGCGCAGTTCGGCTCCGTCACGAACGGCCTCGATCTCGGTGTCGCCGTCGAAATCGTGCACCACCGTCCGCCCGCCGGTCGCCCCGAAGCAGACCAGGGTGACGTCGCGGAACGGGCCGTCGCCGACCGTGTCCGCCGGGTCCACCAGGGGCAGCAGCGCGCCGTGCCGCACGTACAGCGGCACCCGCTCCAGCGGTACCCGTACCCGCAGGTGCCGCCCGCCGGGGTGCCGTTCCCCGGTGGCGGCGTCGATCCAGTCGTCGCCGGCGGGCAGGTACAGGTCGCGTACGCCGGCCGGGTCGAGCACCGGGGCGACCAGCAGGTCCGGTCCGAGCCGGTACTGCAGGTCGGCCGTCCAGGCGGTGGGGTCGTCGGGGGTGTCGACCAGCAGCGCCCGCATCAGCGGGGCCCCGGTGCGGGCCGCCTGGACGGCCGCCGACCACAGGTACGGCATGAGCCGGTAGCGCAGCCGCAACGCGGCGACCACGTGCCGTTCCGCCTCGGCCGGGAAGTCCCACGGCAGCCGGCTGGTGGTGCCGTGCAGCCGGACCAGCGGCGACAGCGCCCCGAACTGCGCCCACCGCACGTACAGCTCGGGGTCGGGGGTGCCGTGGAAGCCGCCGGTGTCGTGGCTCCAGAACGGCACTCCGGACAGCCCGTGCGACAGGCCGCCGCGCAGCGTGGACGCCATCCCCGGCCAGGTCGCGTTGACGTCGCCGCTCCACTGGGCGCTGTGCCGCTGCCCGCCCAGGTACGAGGAGCGGGCCCACACCGTACGGTGTCCGGCGACCTCCTCGGTGACGGCCGCGACCACGTCGTTGAACAGCAGCGCGTACACGTTGTGCAGCTCGACGCCGGTCATCCCGTTGTGCGCGACCGCGTCGGCCGGCACGCCCTCGGCGAAGTCGGTCTTGAACACCGCGACGCCCTGCGCCAGCAGCGGTCGCAGCAGCCCGGCGAACCAGTCGACCGCCGCCGGGTTGGTGAAGTCGACGATGGCGCTGGCCGGATAGCTGCCGTGCCACACGTCCGCGACGTACGTGCCGCCGTCGGGGCGGCGCAGGAAGTAACCGGCCTCGGCGGCCTCGGCGTACAGCGGGCTGCCGGTCATCAGGTACGGGTTCATCCACAGGCAGACCCGGAAGCCCTGCTCGGCGAGGGTACGCAGCATGCCGTCGGGGTCGGGGAACGCCTCGGCGTCCCAGCGCAGCTCCGACCACCGCCCGGCGACCTGCCAGTAGCAGTCCAGGTGCAGCACGTCGCACGGGATGCCGCGGTCCCGGATGAGCCGCGCCCGCTCCAGCACCCGCGGCTGGGTGTCCGGGAAGAAGCCGGAGGAGATCCACGCGCCGAACGCCCAGCGGGGCGGCAGGTACGGTCGGCCGGTGAGCCGGTCGAAGCGGTCGAGCACCTCGGCCGGGGTCGGCCCGGCGAGCACGTAGTAGTCCAGCAGTTCGTCGGGGACCAGGATCTGGACGCTGCTGTGGGTGGACTGGCAGACGTCGAACTGCACCGGCAGGCCGCTGTCGACCAGCACCCCGTACCCCCGGTTGGACAGGTAGAACGGCACGTTCTTGTGCGACCGGTCGGACTCGCCGCCGAAGGCGTCGAAGTTCCACATCAGCGCCCGCTGGCCGCGCTTGTCGAGCGGGGTGAACTTCTCGCCGAAGCCGACGAACCGTTCGTCGCCCGGGGCGGTGAAGCTCTCGTGCCAGGCGATGATGGCGCCGTCGGCGGTGGACCGCCCGAACGGCAGGGTGCGCCGGCGGCCGCTGATGTCCCGGACGCCCCGGTCCTGGGCGAGCAGCAGGCGCCCGTCCGGGGCGCGGAACTCCAGGTGCCACGGGTCGAGGCGGACCTCGGCCACCAGCGCGCCGGCATCGACGCGGACGCGGGTGTCCGCCACGGTGACGGTGGCGGGGTGGGCGTCCGGGTGGACCAACGGCAGGGCGCGGGCGGCGCGGCCGCGGGCCTGCGGGTCGTCGGCGAGGCGGACCCGGATCGCGCCGTCGCCGACGGCGTCGACGCGGACCACCGTGGACGCACCGTCGGAGAGGGTCGCCTTGACCGTCACCCCGTGCGGGTCGGCGGCGACGAGCTCGGCCCGGCCGACCAGCGCGGCGCCGTCCTCGCCGGGTGCCCGTACGGGCAGGTCGGGCGGGTCGGCCACGAAGGTCTCGTACGGCACCAGCGGCGGGCGGTAGGGCATTGGCGTCTCCTCGACGACAGCGTTCCGGCGGTGGTCCCAGTTTCTTTAACTTCCCAACGAACTGTCAACGATCGGGGTCGATGTTCTGGCCTCGTTGCCGCCGTTGACATGCGCCGAGTCTCGTCCCTAGTTTGGTTGAATCCCAAACAAACGGAGGTAGCGGACCATGTGGAGCGAGCGCCGGCTCCGCTACGGCGGCGACTACAACCCCGAGCAGTGGCCCGAGCGGGTCTGGCGGGAGGACGTCGCGCTGATGCGCCGGGCCCGGGTCAACCTGGTCACCGTCGGGGTCTTCGCCTGGTCCCGGCTGGAGCCGGCCCCCGGCCGGTACACCTTCGACTGGCTCGACCGGGTGCTCGACCTGCTGCACGAGAACGGCATCCGGGTCGCGCTGGCCACGCCCACCGCGTCCGCACCGCCGTGGTTCTCGCTGGCGCACCCTGACGCGCTGCCCGTCACCGCCGACGGGGTGCGGCTGCACCACGGCAGCCGCGACACGTACTGCGCCGCCGCGCCCGCGTACCGCACCGCCGCGCGGAGCATCGCCGCCGCCCTCGCCGACCGGTACGCCCACCACCCGGCCCTGGCCCTCTGGCACGTGCACAACGAGTACGGCACCACCTGCCACTGCGAGCACGCCGCCGCCGCGTTCCGCCGCTGGCTCGCCGACCGGCACGGTGACCTGGCCACCCTCAACGACGCCTGGGCCACCAGCTTCTGGAGCCAGCACTACACCGACTGGGCGCAGGTCACCACGCCCCGGGCCACCCAGTACCTCGCCAATCCGGGACACCTGCTGGACTTCCGCCGGTTCTGGTCCGACACCCTGCTCGCCGCGTACACCGAGCAGCGCGACCTGCTGCGCGCGGCCCACCCGGGCGTGCCGGTGACCACCAACTACGTGCTCGGCGACTGGGTGCCGGTCGACCACGCCCGCTGGGCCACCGAAGTGGACCTCGTCGCGATCGACCACTACCCGGCCGCCGTGGACGGCGGCGCGGAGGAGCAGACGGCCCTCGCGGCCGACCTGGCCCGCGGCTGGGCCCGGCGCGGCACCGGCTCGCCGTCGTGGCTGCTCATGGAGAGCGCCCCCAACCAGATCCACACCGCCGGCCGGATGCACACCAAGGAGCCCGGCCGGATGCTCCGGCACAGCCTCGCCCACGTGGCCCGCGGCTCCCGTGGCGTGCTGTTCTTCCAGTGGCGGGCCCCGGCCGGCGGGGCGGAACGGTTCCACTCCGCCCTCGTCCCGCACGCCGGCCCGGACGGCCGGGTGTTCCGCGAGACCGTCGAGCTGGGCGGGCTGCTGGAGCGCCTCGACGAGGTCGAGGGCCGGGTCGACGCGTCCGTGGCGCTGGTACGCGACGCCGCCAGCGACTGGGCGCTGCGCCACCCCGGCCTGCCGTCGGCGCGCGTCGACCACGCGGCGGAGGTCGCCGCCGCGCACCGGACGCTGTGGCGGTCGGGGTACGCCTGCGACGTGCTCGCCCCCGGCGACCGGCTCGACGGGCACCGGCTGCTGGTCCTGCCCGCCGGCTACCTCGCCGACGACGCCACGGTCGACTGGGTGAGCGGGCACGTCCAGGCCGGCGGTCACCTGCTGGTGACGTACCTCAGCGGGGTCGCCGACGGCCACGGCCGGGTGCGGCTCGGCGGCTACCCGGGCGCGTACCGGGACCTGCTCGGCGTACGGGTGGAGGAGTTCCACCCCCTCGCCGACGACGACCGGCTGCCGCTGACCGGCGGCGGCACCGCCACCCTCTGGTCCGAGACCGTCCACCTGGCCGGGGCGGAGCCGGTCCTGACGTACGCCTCGGGGGTGCTCGCCGGCCGCCCAGCCGTCACCCGGCACGACGTGGGCGCCGCCACCGCCTGGTACGTCTCCACCCGCCCCGACGACGACACGTACCGCCGGCTGCTCACCGACGCCGCCCGGCTCGCCGGGGTCACACCGGTGTGCCCGGCGGCACCGCCCGGCGTGGAGGCGGTCCGCCGCCGCGACGGGGAGCGGAGCTGGCTGTTCCTGCTCAACCACACAGGCCGGCGGCAGCGGGTACCGGCCAGCGGGCTGGAGCTGATCACCGACGAACCGGTGGACGGGGCGGTGCACCTTCCGCCCGGCGGGGTGGCCGTGGTCCGCGAGCGGCCGCGGTGACCATCCCGGCCACCGGCCCGGTCAGGGGGTGGCGACGGCGGCCCGGGACCGGTCCGCGGCGATCCGCACCGCGAGGCCGGCCAGCACGCTGCCCATCACGTACCGCTGCACCTTCGCCCACGTCGGGCGGCGGGTGAGGAACGCCGACACGCTGCCGGCGGTGAGCACGATCAGCCCGTTCACGGTCAGCGCGATGCTGATCTGGGTCAGGCCGAGCAGCAGGCTCTGGGCCGCCACGTGGCCGCGCGCGGGGTCGACGAACTGCGGCAGCAGTGACACGTACAGGATGGCGATCTTCGGGTTCAGCAGGTTGGTGACCAGACCCATGGTGAACAACCGACGGGGCCGGTCCGGTGGCAGCGGCATCGGGGTGAACGCCGATGTGCCGCCCGGGCGCAACGTCCGCCACGCCAGCCACAGCAGGTACGCCGCCCCGGCCAGCTTCACCGCCAGGTACAGCGGCGGCACCAGCACGAACACCGTGGCGATCCCGGCGACCGCCGCGACCAGGTAGACCAGGAAACCGGCGGCCACGCCGAGCAGGGACACCAGTCCGGCGCGGCGGCCCTGGGTGACCGACCGAGACACCAGGTAGACCATGTTCGGGCCGGGCGTGAGCACCAGACCCAACGCCACCAGGGCGATTCCCACCAGCCCGCCGGCGGTGACCATGACGACCCCCGTTCCCCGCAGTTCGCCGTCGACCCTATGACAGGGGCGTTCCCGGCCGCCGCCCGGCATGATCATCCTTCGGGTGAGGTCGCCCACACCCGGCACGTCCCGGCGCTCGTCGCCGGATGGGAATGCCGCCCGGTCTGACGGCGCTGACCCCGATCGGAGCAGCGGATACGGTGGGCGCGGAGGTGAGACCGGGTGGAGGCACGCTGGGAGGCGACCGTCGAGGCGCAGATCCGCGCCGCTCAGGAACGGGGCGAGTTCGACAACCTGCCCGGTGCTGGCAGGCCAATCCCCGGCCGCAACGAGCCGTACGACGAGTCGTGGTGGATCAAGAGCTTCCTGGAGCGGGAGGCGCTCCCCGGCGACCTGCTCCTACCCACCCCGCTGCAACTGCGGCGCAGGATCGAGCAGCTGCCCGCCGAGGTGCGTGACCTGCCCACCGAGGAGTCAGTTCGCCGGTACGTCGGCGACCTCAACGCGCAGATCGTCGCGTGGTTGCGGACGCCCACCGGCCCGCAGGTCGTGGTCCGGCCGGTCAACGTCGAGGAGACCGTCCAGCGCTGGCGCTCCGAGCGGCAGCAGGCGGCCGCCCGCCCGGCCCCGGTGACCGCGTCACGCGCACCCGCCCGGCGGCGTGGCCAGTGGTGGCGGCTGCCGTGGCGGCGCGGGGCCGCGGCCTGACCACCGCCCCCGGCCCGTGCGGCCCGGCGAGCCGGGGCGGGACGGCAGCTCCGTCCCGCCCAGCGCGGCCCGGTCACTCGCCGCGGCCCGTTCGCGAGCCGTACGCCGGGCCGAACACGACCAGCAGCGCCAGATCCTCGGTGACGTCGACGAACCGGTGTTCCTCGCCCGCCGGAACGAAGATCACCGCACCCGGGCCGACCGTCGCCGCACCGTCCGGCGTGACGATCCGTGCCCGGCCCGCCGTCACCACGTAGATCTCGTCCTCGGTGTGCGGGCTCTGGCTGTCGACCCCGCCCGCCGGGATGCAGTACGTCCCGACGGACAGATCCGCCGCCCGCAGATGCTCGACCCAGTCGTTGGCGGCGGCGTCCGCCGGCTGCCGCCACTCACCCGCGCCCGTGATGATCCGCATGGCGGCGACCCTATCGACGGCCACCCCGCACGCGCACCGACCACCTGGCCGCCGGTGGTCCCTGCCGGACCGGCGATACCGGGCCGACCGGGCGGCCCGACGTCACTCCACCGCCGCGTGCCAGACCCACGACGTGCGCCGGGGCCGTCCCGGCAGGTCGCCACGCCCGGTACACCACAGCAGCACCCGCACCGGCGGGCCGTCCGGAGCACCGGGGAACAGCCGGCGCAGCACGGCGGCGCTCAGGTCCTCCGGTGGCGTCCAGGGCAGTCCGAGCCCGGCCGCGATGTCCCAGGTGTGCAGGACGACCTCGGCCACCCCCATCGCCGCGAAGCCGCCCGGGTCGCACGGCCCCCAGTGCCAGGCCCGCACCTGCGGCCCGGCCGTGTCCACCGCGGCGGCCAGCAGGCCCGCGCAGGCCCGCACCACCCGCAACACCTCGGCGGGGGTGGCGGTGGGGGAGACCACCAGGTCGTACGGCAGGTAACCGGACCCGGCGCGGCCGGCGACCTGACCGGCGTACGCCATCAGGTCGTGCGCGACGTGGGCGGCCGTCGTCCAGCAACTCCACTCCAGGTCACCGGCGCACACCGACCAGTCCCGGTCGGTGTGCGGGCCCAGCACCTCGGTCATCGAGGCCACCGCGCGGCTGACGTCAACACCGGCCATTGGGGTCACCGGCCCACCCTCGCACCGCCACCGGGGAGCCGCAACGCCGTGGTTTCGTCAGGGGCCGCGGGCATCATCCCGGGCGGACCCCGGCCCCGGGGTGTCGACCCGTCGAGCGAGAGGCGTCTGCCATGTCGCGCAACACCGAGACCGTCGAGACCTACCTGGACGGTTTCCGCACCGGCGACCACGCGAAGATCCTGTCCTGCCTGACCGACGACATCGAGTGGACCGTGTTCGGCGCGTTCCACCTCACCGGCAAGGAGGCGTACGACGCGGCGATCGACGGGGTGGGCTTCGTCGGCCCGCCGCGCCTGGACGTGGTGCGGATGGTCGAGCAGGACGACGTCGTCATGGCCGAGCTGACCGGATCGGCTACCCGGGACACCGGTGAGGAGATGCGCATGTCCATGGCCGAGGTCTTCGTCCTGCGGGACGGGAAGATCGCGGAGCGGCGGGCGTGGGTGATCGAGCTGACGGAGAACGATTTCCGTTGACCGGCGGAGCGCGGCGTCGATAGGGTCGGTCCCGTGACTGCCGGGTCGGCCATGGGCCACGAGCGGACAGGGCACCCGGCCATTCGATGAGGCCGGCGGGGGCCCGCGCCCCGCCCTGCATCCCCACCGCGCACCTCTGATCGTCTCCGCGCCGCCCCCGTCGGCGGCCGCTGTGCTCCGCGCGCCCCCGCCGGCGGCGGTCCGGTCTTCCGCGCCGCGGGCGGCGGTCCTGTCTTCAACGCCGCCACCGGCGGCGTTGACCATCGTGCCCGCCGCGTCGCGGCGGCCACGCCCTGTGTCGTATCCAGAAAGCAGCGCATGCCCAACGACTTCAACCAGCAGATCATCGACGAGTTCCGGGCCAACGCGGGCCGGGTGGGCGGCCCGTTCGAGGGCGCCCGCCTGATCCTGCTCACCACCACCGGGGCGCGGTCCGGCGCCCCGCACACCACCCCGGTCGGCTACCTGCCCGACGGCGGCGAGCGCATCCTCGTGATCGCCTCCGCCGGTGGCGCCGACCGGCACCCCGACTGGTTCCACAACCTGGTCGCCGACCCGGGCGTCACCGTCGAGGACGGCGCCTTCACCTACCCGGCGCGGGCGGAGGTGCTCACCGGCGCCGAGCGCGACGAGATCTTCGCGCGGGCGGTGGAGGCCGATCCCGGCTGGGCCGACTACCAGACGAAGACCGACCGGGTCATCCCGGTCGTGGCCCTCTACGCGCAGCACGCCGGGCCGCCGCAGGGTGTCTCCTTCGGCGAGGCCCTGCGGCGCATCCACGACGCCTTCCGCCGGGAGCTGGCGCTGATCCGCGACGAGGTGACCCGTTCCGGCCCAACGCTCGGCGCCCAGCTGCGGGTCAACTGCCTGACCGTGTGCGCTGGCCTGCACGCGCACCACACCCACGAGGACGCCGGCATGTTCGTCGGCATCGGCGCGCAGCGCCCCGACCTGGCCGACGTGCTCGACCGGCTGCGCGCCGAGCACCGGCGGGTGGCCGAGCTGGTGGAGGAGCTCCAGCGGGCGGTCACCGCGGCCGACGCCGACCGCGACGAGGTCCGCGCGCACGTCGCGCGGCTCGTCGCCGACCTGGAGGCCCACCTGGCGTACGAGGAGGAGCAGCTCATTCCGGTCCTGGACGGTTGACGCCCGACCCGCCGGGGCCGGAAGCTTCCGGCCCCGGCGGGTGCGTTCGGGTTTCGCGCGCGACCACCGTCGAGAGTCGACGGTGCCGCTGGCCGAGGGCCGGCGACGCCGTCATCGCCTGGGCGGAGTTATTGGGTGGGCCTGCCGAACCAGCGGGCGAGGTGGTCGTCCAGGTCCCGCTGATCGTCGCCGATCCAGGCGACATGGCCGTCGGGGCGTAGCAGGCTGCCCGGAGCATCCAGTGCCGCGGTGCGATCCCCCAGATAGTCGACCCGGTCCGACCAGCCGCCGACGGTCAGGCGTTCGGTGCGGTCCAGCAGCAGGCCGCGGCCGTGCCGCAGCAGGCCGTAGAGGTGGCCGTGTTTCACGGCGATGTCCGGCAGGCGGCGACCGAGCAGATCGGGGCCCGGGCCGAAGTCGTAGCGGATGCCGATCCCGGTGATCTTCTCGATCAGATGGCGGTTCACCTCGTTGAAGTCCATCAGCTCGGTGAGCAGCCTGCGCACGGCCCGCGGCCCCGGACCGGGGGACAGCAGTTCCGTCTGGGCGCGCGTGTTGTCCAGCACGTCCTCGGCGACCGGATGCCGCTCGGCCTGGTAGGTGTCCAGCAGGGTCTCCGGCGCCCAGCCGCGGACCTGTGCGGCCAGCTTCCAACCGAGGTTGAACGCGTCCTGAACGCCCACGTTGAGGCCCTGCCCGCCGATGGGTGGATGGATGTGTGCCGCATCGCCGGCCAGCAGCACCCGCCCGACCCGATACCGTTCGGCCAGCCGCGTGGCGTCCCCGAAGCGGGACAACCAGCGTGGGGAGTGCACGCCGAAATCGGTTCCGGCGATGGCACGCAACTGTTGTCTGAAGTCCTCGAGGGTGGGCGGTTCCGCGCGATCGCTGACTCCCGAGGCGGGGACGATGACGCGATAGAGCCCGTCACCGAAGTGCCTGAGGTCGAACTGCTTCACGGTCCCGCTGATCTCGGTCACCTTGGCGGCGACCTCCTCCGGCGGCACGCCCACTGCCATCTCGCCCATCAGCGTCTCGGTCCGCGCGGGCTCGCCGGGGAAGCCGACGCCGAGCAGCTTGCGTACGGTGCTGCGCGCGCCGTCACAGCCGACGAGGTAGCGCGACCGCAGCCGTTGCCCGTCGGCCAGCACGACGGTGACACCGTCACCGTCCTGCTCGAGACCGGTCACCGCGCAACCGTGCCGGACCTGCGCGCCCAGGGCGATCGCATGCTCTTCGAGCAGGCAAACGATCACCGGCTGCGGGATGCCCAGCAGGTAGGCGTGCGCGGAGTCCAGGCCCTCGGGCGCGGGTTTGTCGATGGCGGCGAAGAAGCCGGCGGCGGGTCGCCGTCGTCCGCGTTCGAGAACGCGATCCAGCAGTCCGCGCATTGCCAGCAGTTCGATGCTGCGGATGTGCAGACCGACTATGCGGACGTACGACGCGGGCTCGGTCTCCTTCTCCAGGACGAGTACCCGTACGTGGTGCAGCCGCAGTTCGGCGGCCAGCATCGCACCGGTGGGCCCGCACCCGGCGATGATCACGTCGAACAGGTGGGGCGCGCCCTCGACAGTCTCGGTCGACGACGGGTCCGCGGTGAACCGCAGAGAGTCCATTGGTGCTGCCTTTCGGGAGTGCCTTGGTGGTGGCGCTCCCGGCGACACCTACGTCGATCGCCCGACCGGGACAGGACGGGGGAGCACCCACATCGTTACCGCATTCATGGGTCTCACCTCCTCAGGCAGCGTCACCGGCAACCGCAAGCTACAAGCCGGGCGTTATCCCGTCCAGCACTTTCCCGCCCTGCCTGGCCGCGAAGCACAGCGCCGCTCCTGAGTGGAAAGCGATGCCGCGCCGAGCGTCGCGCCATTTATTGGATTCTCATTACCGGTAAACCGATAAATGACGCAGACTCACCAAACGGGCAAATCGCCGCTACATCATAATGTCTGTTCGTATGCGTAAGCCGTCAGGCTGGTGTAGTCGACGGCCGAGCGTTCCGCGAACCCCGACGCAGGCCCGCGCCTCAGCTGCGGCGGTGGCCGGTCCGCTGGAACAACGTCACCGATGTCATCGACCCGGCGCCGGGCTCCGGTATGCCGCGCGCCCCTCGGCGACCAGGGCGGCCTGGCGTTCACGCCAGCGCTTCTGCGCGTCCCGGTTGCAGGTCCGGCAGACCCGACGGTAGCGGCCCGTCGTCGGGTCGATCTCCCGTTCGTGCCCGTTGCGGCACTGCGGGCGCTGGGTGCGTTCGCGGCAGTTTTCAGCGTGGGTGAGTTGGCGGAGGTGGGTCGGCTCGATGCAGTCCGGCACCCCGCAGTCGTGGTGCACCTGCCGGGTCGGGTCGTAGTCGCCGACGAAGACCACGTAGGCCGCGATGTGCGCCCAGGCGCGGCCGGCGAGTTTCTGGTACCCGCCGCGCTGGCCGCCGTAGCCCCGCACGACGAGGCACCCGTTGTCGAGACGGATGGAGCGGCTCAGCAGATATGCCCGCAGGGTGTCCTCGGTGAAGTGACGGGACAGGCCGGTGATCTGGGACAGCACGACGTCAGGGTACGAGGTGGGTGTGCCGACGGCGATCACAAGGCGACGTGGTTGCCGGCCGGCAGCGTCCGCTCAGGTCACGTTTGACACACGGCGCGATCACGACGTTCACGCTTGTGCATCGGCTCGGCCACGGCGGGATCCGATGCCCTGCCGGCCTGCGTCAATGGCATGAGGATCCCGTCGTGACGCGTCGGGATCGCCAAGCCAGTCCGGCCGGGGAGGGTCTGATGCTCCACAAGAGACGGTTCAGGGTGGTGCCCGCGGTGCTCGCGGTGCTCGTCGCCGTGCTGACGGTCACCGCCTGCTCCGCCGGGGGTTCCGGCCGCAGCAGCGACGCCGCCCGCGAACCGGCCCGTCCACACGGCGGGACGCCCTGGTCGGGCGGGGCGGAGACGCGAACGGAGGACGACGCGGCGTCCACCTTCGGTGTCGATGTCGACACCGCCTCGTACGGCTACGCCCGCCACCTCATCGGGCAGGGTCGGCTACCGGAGCGCTCGCAGGTGCGGCCGGAGGAGTTCGTGAACTCGTTCCGGCAGGACTACCCCGAGCCCGCCGGCGACGGCTTCGCGGTGCACGTCGACGGCTCCCGCCTGCCCGGAACCCACCCCGCGGCGACCGGGGAGCGGCTGCTGCGGGTCGGTCTGCAGACCCGCTCGGAGGACCGGGACAGCCGCCCGGACGCCGCCCTCACCTTCGTCATCGACGTGTCCGGTTCGATGGGGGAGCCGGGCCGGCTCGACCTGGTGCAGGACGCGCTGCACACCCTGGTGGACCAGCTCCGCCCCACCGACTCGATCGCCATCGTCGAGTTCAGCCGGAAGGCGCGGGTCGTCCGCGAGATGACGCCCGTCTCCGACGCCCGGCGGCTGCACACGGCGATCGACTCCCTGCACAGCCAGAACAGCACCAACCTGGAGGCCGGCCTGGTGCTCGGCTACCAGGTGGCCCGCGACGGTTTCCGCGCCGGCCGGACGAACCGGGTGATCGTGCTCTCCGACGGCCTGGCCAACACCGGCAGCACCGAGGCGGAGCCGATCCTGCGCCGGGTGCGCGAGGAGGCGGCCAAGCAGATCGCGCTGCTCGGCGTCGGTGTCGGCAGCGAGTACGGCGACGAGCTGATGGAGCAGCTGGCCGACCGGGGCGACGGCTTCGCGGTGTATGTCAGTGAACGGGAGCAGGCCCGGAAGGTGTTCGTGGGACAGCTGCCCGCCACGCTGAGCGTCCGGGCGCTCGACGCCAAGGTGCAGGTGACCTTCGAGGAGTCGATGGTGAGCTCCTACCGGCTGATCGGCTACGACAACCGGGCGATCGCCGACGAGGACTTCCGCGACGACCGGGTCGACGGGGGCGAGGTCGGGCCCGGGCACAGCGTCACCGCGCTCTACGCCGTCCGGCTGGCCGACGGGGCGTCCCCGGCCGCCCGCGTCGGGCGGGTGCAGGTGCGCTGGAGTGACCCGAGGGACCGCGAGCCGGCCGAGACGTACCAGTCGGTGACCGTAGCCGATCTGGACAGGGACTTCGCCGAGGCCTCCCCGCGGCTGCGTACCTGCTACGCGGCGGCGTACTTCGCCGTCGCCCTGCGGGGCGGTGCGGAGGCGCGCCTGGGCGACCTGGCGGCGATCGCCGACCGGGCGGCCGACGCCACCGAGGACGCCGAGGTCCGGGACCTGGGCCGGGTGATCCGCCAGGCGGCCGAGCTGCGCTGACCGCTGCGGATCGGATTTCGTTCCCGCGACGGCGAGCCTGGGCCGGGGCGGCAACGCGGTGGCGGCGTCGATGCGGCGGTCCCTACGGTGGCCGGATGCGGGCGTCGTTCATGCCGGGGTTGCAGCTGTGCCGAGCGTTCCATGCAGAGGCGGTGCGCCCGCTGCTGGAGACGGCGTACCCGAGACTGAGGTACGCGGCGGCGCGGCTCGGGCCGGGGTCGGAGGTGCTCGGGTTCGACACCGAACGTTCGGTGGACCACGACTGGGGACCGCGATTGGAGTTGTTCCTGGCCCGTGCGGACGCCGCCCGGTACGGCGGGGCGATCGGCGCCCTGCTGGCGGAACGGCTGCCGAAGCGGTTCCGCGGGTGGCCGACGCACTTCGAGCCACCCGACGGCCGGGTGCGGGTGATGGCGCCGACGGACGGGCCGGTGACGCACCGGGTGGTGGTCACCGACGTCGGTGCCTGGTGTGGTGAGTACCTGGGCTTCGATGCGCGCCGGGGCGTGACGGTCCTGGACTGGCTGGCCACACCGGGCCAGCGGCTGGCCGAGGCTACCGGTGGGGCGGTGTTCCACGACGACGTGGGCGAGCTGAGCGCCGTACGTGATCGTCTTTCCTGGTATCCGGACGACGTGTGGCGCTATCTGCTCGCCTGCCAGTGGACCCGGATCGGTGCGGAGGAGGCGTTCGTCGGCCGCGCCGCCGAGACCGGCGACGAGGTGGGCGGCCGGGTGATAGCCGCGCGCCTCGTTCGCGAGGTCATGCGGCTGTGTCTGCTGCTCGGCCGTCGGTTCGCGCCGTACAGCAAGTGGTTGGGCAGCGCGTTCGCCGCGTTGCCGGGTGTCGCTGGTGTCGCCGCCGCCTGCGCCGGGGCGTTGAACGCCGACAGCGGCGCTGCGCGGCAGGCGGCGCTGTGCGCGGCGTACGAGCGGGCCGGCGAGTGGCAGAACCGGTTGGGTATCGCGTCGCCGGTGGAGGCCACCCGGCGGCAGTTCTTCGACCGGCCGTACCAGGTCATCGACGCCGGGCGGTTCGCCGCCGCGCTGCTGGCCCGTGTCGACGATCCCGAGGTGGCCGGGTTGCCGCCGGTCGGTGCCGTCGACCAGTTCGCCGACAGCACGGCGGTGCTGTGTCAACCGCGGTTGGCCCGGGCGCTGATGACCGCGGTCTGGCGCAGCCGCGACAGCCAGTGACCTCGCTACCGCTACTCGAAGCGGACCGCGTCGTGGCGGGTGGTGAGGTTCAGCAGGGGCAGGGCGAGCGCCGAGAAGAGCAACGCGGCGAGGAACGCGCCACCGATGAGCCCGTACGTCTCCGGGCCGGGCCAGCGCCAGCTCACGTCGCTCTGCAGGGTGGAGCCGTACGCGAGGAGCATTCCGACGCCCACGCCGGCCACCGACACGACCGCCATGGTCGTGGCGGTCTCGAGCAGCACCGTCCTGCGCAGCTCGCTGAGGTGTACGCCGGACGCGCGCAGCAACGCGAACGGTCGCCGGCGTTCCAGGACGCCGCCGATCATCGACGCCGCCAGGCCGAAGGCCCCAACGAGCAGCACGAACAGCGCGGCGACCGCGCCCAGCCGGTCGGTGTCCTGGAAGAACGTCTCCAGGTTGTAGTCGATCGGATCGCGGTCGCTGTTGATGATCGCGTTGGGCACGAGATTCGCCGCCCGGGGGCGGACGCGGTTCTCCGCGGCCAGTGATCCGTCGGTGGGGACGAGGACGAGGTCGATGTAGGCGGTGGACTCGCCGACCTGCTCGACGAATCCGGTGCCCGGTGTCAAGGGGCAGGTGACCGAGAGGACACGCGTGAGCTCGGTGCACCGTACGGTGAGATCGCCGCTGGAGCCCCGACGGAGCACCACCGCACCGTCGGTCAGCAACGGGTCGACGGTCTCCGTCGCCACGCCGCCGGTCATGACGGAGACGACACCGGGGCGCAGCGATGCCGTCCATGGCCCCGGCCGGCGGGGGTGATGCGGTAGCGCTTGCGCTCGGGCCCGGCGCCGGGCTCGACGCCCATGACGGCCACCTGCCCGGCGCGCTCGAGCTGGGTGAGCGTGCGGTAGACCTGGCCGAACCGGATCGGCTTGGCGGCGGCGAACCTGCGGTCGTACGACTGCTATACCCGCCGGGTATACCCGGCGGGCATAGACGCGCCGAGCCGGTGCTGCTCCGGCGCGGACGCGGGCTATCCGCGGTCGAGGTGCTGCTCGTGTACGCGCAGGGCCACCGTCGTGGCGTCCAGCAGGGGAGTGGGTACGCCGAGCGCGCGGGCCCGCGCCGTGAGGTCACCGAAGATGTGTTCGGCCTCGGTCGGCTGCCCGGCGACCAGATCGCGGTAGAGCGAGGCGGTGTCGGTGGAGCCGGGCCGGGTCACGAAGGCCTGCACGTTGTCCAGAACCTGCTTCGGCACCGGATACCCGGCCGCCGCGGCGACGGCGGCGGCTTCGGCGGCGATCTGCACGCCGAGGCGGTCGCCGCCGGGGACGGCCACGGCGTCGCCCACCGATCCGCGGGCCAGGGTGTTGAGGGCGCCGAGGGTACTGATGAAGACCCACTTGTGCCACATGGCCCCGCGGATGTCCGCCGTGACGGAGACGTCGAGGCCCGCGCCGGACATCGCCTCGGCGATCTGCTCGACGCGCTGCGACGTGCCGCCCGCCTGCTCGCCGATGACGATCTCGGCCAGGGTGCCCAGCCGGACGATGTCGCCCTCGGCGTCCAGCGTGGTGAGGACGCGAGCGAGCCCGCCGAGCACGGCCGCCACGCCGAACCGTTCGTTCAGCGCGTCCATGTGCGCCATGCCGTTCAGCACCGGGACCACCGTCGTACGTGGACCGACCGCGGCGGCGACGTCGTCGATCGCCGCCGGCAGCGCGGTGGCCTTCACCGAGACGAGGACGACGTCGTAGTGGCCGTCGATCTCGGCGGCGGTGAGCAGCCGTGGCGTGAGTACGGTCGCGGTCCCGAGGCCGGTGATCCGCAGACCGCGCTCGCGGAGCACGTCGGCGCGTTTGGGCCGCACGAGGAAGGTGACGTCCCGACCGGCCTGCTGGAGCTGGGCGCCGAAGTAGCCTCCGGTCGCGCCCGCTCCGATGACGAGGATCCTCATGCCCCGCAACGCTACTGGTCGAGCAGGTGACCTCCGGAGGGACCGAGCCCCGACTCAGGTGCGGGCGCCGCCGAGGCCGAGCAGCACCGCGAGGCCCAGGGCGGAGCGCGGCGCGTACGGCACCCGCCACAGGCCGCCGTGCGCGGCGGCGTACGCCTCGTCCTGCCAGGGGTGCTGGTGCGCCGGGCCGCCGCCGGTGCGCAGGTCGTGCACGAGCAGCGCGGCCATCAGGGTGTTGCTGGTGGCCGGGTCGAACACCTCGATGCCGAACCGGTGGGCGCCGGCGTACGCGGCCGCGAGCGCCCGGTTGCGCAGCACCGAGCGGGTGCGGGTCGGCGGCGCGACGGTGAACGACACGGTCGTGCCGGCCGCCCGGGCCACCGCCGCGCGCCAGCGTTGCAGCCGCTTGGCCAGCGCGTAGTTCGGCCCCTGCTGCGGCACCAGGCTGTCGTTGATTCCCGGGTCGGCGGCCGGCGGGTAGTTGCGGTGCAGCAGGCGTCCGCCGGAGGCGACCCGCAGCGCCCGGCGGGCGACGCCGCGCCGCGCGAAGCCGCGGTCGGCGTGGGCGACCGCGTCGCCCGGCACGGCGAACACGTCGGTCGGGGTGGCGAGGAACGCCAGCGCGACGTCGGAGCGGCGCTGCTGGAGGTGGTCGGTGAGGGCGTCGACGGCCATGGCGACGCGGACGTTGGTGGCCCCGTCGGCGTAGACGTAGTTGCCGAGCACGAGCCGGCCCTCGACACCGTCGAGCCATCGCGTGACTTGGGGAAGGTGGTGCAGCAGGTCGACGCCGGCGCCGCGGGCGAGGGCGTCGTCGTCGCCGGTGTCGGTGCCGGGACGCACCGGCAGGTGCAGCCGGCCGCCGTGGCGGCGGGCCGTGGTCAGCACCCGTCGCCAGACCTCCGGGCGGGGCAGGTCGACCGCGACCACCTCGCCGCCCCAGCGCAGCACCGATGGCAGCGGACCCATCTCCGCGCCCGCGCCGAGCACCACGATGCGCTGGTCACGCAGGTCCAGCCAGTCCGGGTTGGCGAGCACCGCGCCGACGGCCTGCGCACACGACGGTTCGATGACGCCGGCGGCCACCCAGTCGTCGAGGCGGCGGCGCAGTTCGTCGCCGCGCAGCCGTCGGCCCCGGTACGGCAGGGACAGTTCCCGCTCGACCGGGCCGTCGCCGGTGAGGGTCGCGGTCTGCGGTGGTTCGAGGTCGTCGGGGGCGGTGACGGCAGCGGCGAGGTCGGTATCGCGGCCCTCGACGTCGACGTACCGCATCCGGGCGTGCAGGGCCGCCAGACCGTCGCGGGCGATGGTGAGCGCGGCGTCGCGGCTGAGCAGGCCGGCCTCGACGAGGCGGCGGAAGTGGGCCAGGTAGCCGCGCCGCCAGTTGGTTTCGTGCTCGGCGGCGCGTGCGCCCACCGGGTCGACGGCGCGCAGGGCGTCGGCGACGACCGCCCGGCCCAGCGCGGACGTGCTGCGCCGCTCGCCGGTACGCGGGAACACCACCCCGGTCGGACCCGCCACCGCCACCGCCTCCCTCGTCGCCGTACCCGGTCACTCTGCCCCATGCCCGGCTGCCCGGGCGAGGTGGGTTGTCGACGGCGGCGGACAATGGCGCGGTGACCATCGAGTTTCCGTCGCCGACCGGGCCGGCCGCCGACCGCACCGAGGTGTTCCTGCGCTACCTCGACTACTTCCGGGAGAGCCTGATCGGCAAGGTCGAGGCGCTGCCCGACCCGGAGCTGCGCGGCAGCCGCCTGCCGTCCGGCTGGACGCCGCTGGAGCTGGTCAAGCACCTGCGGTACGTGGAGTTGCGCTGGATCGTCTGGGGCTTCGAGGGCCGCGACGTCGGGCAGCCGTGGGGCGACCGGCGGGACGGGCGCTGGCACGTCGCGCCGGAGGAGGACCGGGACGGGCTGGTCGCCGCGCTGCGCGCGCAGGGCGCGCACACCCGGGCGGTGGTCGAGGCGTCCGATCTGGACGCGGTCGGCGCGCCGGGTCCGCGCTGGGACGGGGCTGCGCCGGCGACGCTGGAGCGGGTGCTGTTCCACCTGCTGCAGGAGTACGCCCGCCACCTCGGGCACCTCGACATCGTCGCCGAGCTGGCCGGCGGGCCGACCGGGGAGTAGCCGGCCGGTCAGCCCGCGTGGCGTACCTCGCTGTCCCAGATCTGCGCCCACGGCCGCTTCAGCCCGCGGCACACCCAGATGGGCCCGCCGTTCTCGTCGTTGTCGACGTCGACCCGCTGGTCGACCCGGCCGGCGAGGGTGACGTCGGCGAACCAGCCCCGCAACCGTTCCGGGCGCTCCCAGCCCACGGCGACGACCACGTCGGCGGTCTCCGGCGGCCGGCCGAAGTCGGCCATGCTGTTGTGGCCGGAGTAGGCGTCGGGCAGGCCGCGTTCCGGGCCGTAGCGGGCGATGGCGCCGGCCTCGCCGTAGTTGCCGGTGAGGATCACGGCCCGCTGCCGCTCGTCGGTGGGCAGCGCCCGGTGGACGGCCGCGAGGGAGTCGGCGAAGGCGGGCCAGCCGATGGTCTCCCCGGCGTCGTAGTTCACGGCGACGACGAAGCCCGGCAGCCGGTCGGCGGGAAGGGTGGGCAGCAGCAGCACGGCGCTGCTGGCCGCGGCCAGCGTGGCGCCGGTGGCCAGCAGCGCACGGCGTACGCCGCTGCGGGCCGCCCAGCCGACGGCGACGACCGCCCCGGCGGCGGTGAGCACCAGCAGCAGCGGGGCGTCGTAGTAGCCCTTGCCGCCGGCGAGCAGCACGATGCCGACGACCACCAGCCACGCCCAGGCGACCGCCCGGTACGCCCGCCACGGCGGCCGGCGCAGCAGCGCCACCAGGCCGGCGACCCAGACCGGCACGGCGAACGGGCTGATGATGAGGAACTGGAGGATGAGCGCGTCGAGCCGGCCGCTGTAGGAGCTGTCCCCGCCGGAGATGTTGGCGGCCACCGACAGCTGGGGGAACCCGTGGGCGGCCTGCCAGGCCAGCGTCGGCGTGGCCAGCAGCAGGAACGTTCCGGCGGCGGCGTACACCCACCGGTCGCGCAGCAGCCGGCGGGGGCCGGCGACCGCGACGCCGGCCAGCAGCCCGGCCGCCAGCAGCGCGGGCAGCAGCTTGTTGAGCATGCCGACGCCCAGCACGGCCCCGACGCCGAGCGCCCAGCGGCTGTCGCCGGTGCGCAGCAACCGCAGCGCGCACCAGCCGGCCACGAGCCACACCAGCAGGTCGATGGTGGTGGTGCTCAGCAGATGCCCGCCGGCGAGGACGATGCCGGAGGCGGCGGCGAGGACCGCGGCGAAGGTCTGCGCGCCCCGGCCGGCGCCCACCTCGCGGGCGATCGCGGCGACCAGCAGCACGGCGGCGCCGGCGATCAGCGCCGATGGGGTGCGCAACGCGAGCAGGCTGCCGGGCGCGACGGTGTCGGCGAGCCGGGCCAGGGCGGGTACGAGCGGTCCCTGGTCGACGTACCCCCAGTCGAGGTGGCGGCCGGCGACCAGGAAGTACAGCTCGTCGCGGTGGTAGCCGTAGCGGGGTGCGAGCGCGAGCAGCACCGCCGTCGTCGTCGCGGCGACCAGCCACGGGCCGCGCGCGCGTGGGCCGGGGCGCGGCGGGGTGGCGGACGGGGTGGTCGCCGACGTTGTTGCCGGGGCGCGCACGGATCCGGTCACCCGGACATCATCGCCTGCCGTCGCAACGGGGCGGAAGTACGCGGCGGCACGCCGCGGTCGGGAGCGCGGGACCGGGCCCCGAGTTGACGACAGGCCCGCCGCGAGCTATCACAGAAGTGGAAGTTGAGTCACCCAGACTCAACTCGGAACCTTCGGCCAGAGGAACCGAGGAGGTACGACCATGCTGATGCGCACCGACCCGTTCCGCGAGATCGACCGGCTCGCCGAGCAGTTCTTCGGCACCACGACGCGACCGGCGATGATGCACCTGGACGCCTACCGCGACGGGGACCACTTCTACGCGGCGTTCGACCTGCCCGGCGTCGACCCGGACAGCATCGACTGCACGGTGGAGCGCAACGTGCTCACCGTCCGCGCCGAGCGTCGCCGCCCGACCGGCGACAACGTCGAACTGGTCGCCGCCGAGCGGCCGATGGGCACCTTCACCCGGCAGCTGTTCCTCGGCGACACCCTCGACACCGACAAGCTGGAGGCCGGGTACGACAACGGCGTCCTCACGTTGCGCATCCCGATCGCCGAGCGGGCCAGGCCGCGCCGGGTGACCGTCACCGTGGGGGCGAACGGCAACGGCCGCAAGCAGATCAGCGCCTGATCCGGGCGTCACGCACGCGGGACGGCCACGCCGGCCGTCCCGCCCCGTCTCCGGTTCCAGGGCGCGCCTCCGACCGTTCGGCCCGCCGTCCTGAGAACCTTTCGCACATGCTCTCCTCCGAGGCGCCGGTGCGGCGCCCGTCGCCGCGACCGGCGCTGCCCGCCGGCCCGGTCGACTTCACCGAGGCGTGGCTGCGCAACCGGCGGCTGAGCGAGCACACGCGCGACGCGTACCGGCGGGACGTCGCCGGCTGGCTCGCCTGGTGCGCCGGACGCGACCTGGACCCGTTGCACGCGACGTTCCTGCACGTCAACGAGTACGCCCGGGCGCTGGAGTCGACCCTGGCCGCCCGCACCGGCCGGCCCCTCACCCCGGCCACCGTGGCCCGCCGGCTCTCCGCCCTGTCCAGCTGGTACGACTTCCTGGTCAAGCTGCGCGCCGTCGACGCCAACCCGGTGGCCGGGGCGGACCGACCCCGCATCGACCGGGACCACTCGGCCACGGTCGGCCTCACCCCCGAGGAGGTCGACGCGCTGCTCGCCGCCGCCGAGGCGGCCACCGGCCCGACCGCCGCCCGCAACCGGGCCGCGATCGCGCTGCTCGCCGACCTGGGGCTGCGGGTCGGGGAACTGGTCTCGCTGGACGTCGCGGACCTGGGCGCCGAACGGGGCCACCGCAGCATCCGCTTCGTCGGCAAGGGCGGCAAGGCCCGCCGCCGGGCCCTGACCCCGGGCACCGCGTACGCCGTCGACGCGTACCTGGCGCAGCGGGCGGCCGCCGCCGGTGTGCCGGTCCAGCAGTTGACCGGCCCGCTGCTGGTCACCGCGACCGGCGCCCGGCTGGACCGGCACTCGGTGTTCCGGCTGGTGCGCCGCCTCGCCCGGGAGGCCGGCCTCCCGGCCTGGGCGCGGCTGTCACCGCACTCGCTGCGGCACTCCTTCGCCACCACCGCCCGCGCCGAGGGGGTGCCGCTGGAGGACGTGCAGGACGCGATGGGGCATGCCGACCCCCGCACCACCCGCCGCTACGACCGGGACCGCCACAACCTCGACCGCGACCCCGCGTACGCGATCTGGGCGGCCCGGTCCCGCCGCCGCGGCTGACCGCTGTCGCACCCGGGTCGTACGGTACGGCGATGCGGCACGGGCTCGAGATCTCCTGCGGGGGCGCGGCGGTCACGGCGGCCACTCTGGTCGAGCTGGGCGAGCTGGCGGAGCGGTCCGGCTGGGACGGGGTGTTCTTCGAGGACTATCTGATCCACTACGACGGTGCCGACCCGCCCACCTTCGACCCGTGGCTGCTGCTCGCGGCGATCGCCGGGCGCACCGGGCGGGTCCGCCTCGGCACCACGGTGACCTCGCTGCCCCGGCGACGGCCCGCGAAGCTGGCCCGCGAGGTGCTCACCCTCGACCAGTTGTCCGCCGGCCGGGCCGTCGTCGCCGTCGGCGTCGGCGATCCCGGCGACCGGGGCCTCGCGGCCTTCGGCGAGCCCACCGACCTGCGGGTCCGCGCCGCGATGCTCGACGAGGGCCTGACCGTGCTGACCGGCCTGCTCGGCGGCGAGCGGGTCCGGCACCGGGGCGTGCACTACCGGGCGGACGACGTGGCGCTGCGACCGGCGCCGCTGCAGTCGCCGCGGGTGCCGGTGTGGGTGGGCGGCAGCACGCAGGCGGGGGCGGTGCTGCGCCGGGCGGCCCGGGCCGACGGCATCGTGCCCTACAAGCTCACCGACACCGCCGGCTGGTCCGACTTCACACCCGACGAGGTGCACGACCTGGTCACCGCGCTGCCGGCCACCCGAGCCGACGGCGGACCGTTCGACGTGGCGATCGGCGGCCGGCGGCGGCGCGACGACGAACGGGCCGAGCGGGCGTACCTGGCCGAGGTGGCCGCCGCCGGGGCGACCTGGTGGCTGGAGTTCGTGCCCGCCGGCACACCCCGGCAGATGCGCGCGGCCGTGTGCCGCGGCCCGCTGCGCTGACGGGCCGGCGCTGCGTCCCCGCGGTCCCAGACCGCCAGCCGCCCGTCGGTGCGGCACGCCAGGGCGTGCCCGGGGTGGCGGTCCCGCCGCCGCGGCTGACCCCCGCCGCCGTGCCGCTCACGGGGTGGCCTGACGGCGCGGGCGGTGGCCGGAGCGGCGGGTCCGGGCTACCCAGTGCCGGGACTTGTCCAGTTCGATCAGCGCGAGCACCGACGCCCCGAGCAGGAAGCAGGCGAGCCACTCGGTCGGTGTGAGGGCGACCAGGCCGAGCAACCGGTCGGTGGCGGACCACTGGGTCACGGCGAAGTACAGCAGCAGCGCACCGACCGCGCTGCCGGCCAGCAGCCGGTTCCCGAAGGGGTTCAGGGCGAACAGCGACCGGTTCTCCGCCCGGGCGCTGAGCACCAGCCAGAAGTTGAGCGTCACGAAGAGGGTGAGGGCGAGGGTGCGGGCGTGCACCTCGGAGTAGCCCTGATCGAGCGCCCACCGGAACGTCACCAGGATCGACATCGCCATCCAGGTGCCGACCAGCGCGGTACGCAGCCACAGCGTCCGGGACAACAGGCCCTCCTGGCGCCCGCGCGGTGGCCGGTGCAGTTCGTCGCCCTCCGGAGGCTCGAAGGCCAGCGCGATGTCCTGCAGGCCGTTGGTGACCACGTTGATGAACAGCAACTGGACCGGGAGGAACAGCAGCGGCTGCTCGGCGACGAGGTTGACGGCGACCGACAGCAGCGACGCCACACCGGTGGCGAGCAGGAAGAAGGTCGCCTTCCGGATCGCGCTGAAGGTCACCCGACCCTGGCGCACGGCCTCGACGATCGTGACGAAGTTGTCGTCGGTGAGCACGATGTCCGCGGCCTCGCGGGCGACCGCGGTGCCCGACCGGCCCATCGCCACGCCGAGGGACGCGGCCCGCAGGGCAGGGGCGTCGTTGACCCCGTCACCGGTGACCGCGACGACCTCGCCCTCGTCCTGCAGGAGCCGGACGATGCGGAGCTTGTCCTGCGGCGTGACCCGGGCGGCCACACCGCTGCGGCGCAGCCGCGCGGCGAGCACGTGGTCGTCCAGCCCTTCCATCTCGCGGCCGGTCACCGGTTCCGCGCCGGTGCCCAGTCCCAGCCGGGCGCCGATCGACGCGGCGGTGGCCGGGTGATCCCCGGTGATCATCACGACCGAGATGCCGGCACGTCGGCAGTCGGCCACCGCCTCGGCGACACCGCTGCGGGGTGGGTCCTCCATGCCCTCGAGCCCGAGGAACGTCAACCCCGACGGAGCCGGCAGCGGACGCGGCACCGGCTCGTCGGGCGCCAGCGTGCGGACGGCGGTGGCCAGCACCCGCATGCCCTGCCGGGCGAGGTCGTGGCACGCCACCTCGACCGGTCGGGGGTCGAAGGGGCGCTCGCCGCAGTCCGTGGCGACGGTCGTCGACAGCGCCGCCAGCTTGTCCGGTGAGCCCTTGACGTAGAGGACGCGGCGTCCGTCGGCGTCGGTGCGGACGGTCTGCGACAAGCACCGCTCGGGCTCGTAGGGCGCGTGCGCCAGCCACCGGGCGTCGCGCTCGTCCATGGTCACCGCGCCCAACCGGACCGCGGCCCGCAGCATCGCGACGTCGACGGCGTCGCCGGTGAAGTCCAGCGGGTCGCCGGCGGACGTGGTCGCGCCGGCCGGCGCGCGGCCGGCCTCGTTGGTCAACGCTCCCGCGCGCAGGGTGCGGCGGACGGTGTCCGGCAACGCTGCCGGCGCGTCCCGCCCGCGCAGGTCCAGCACCCCGCTCGCGGTCCAGATCACCTGGACGGTCAGCTCGTTGCGGGTCAGGGTGCCGGTCTTGTCCGACCCGATCACCGTGGTCGAACCGAGCGTCTCGACGGCCGGAAGGGACCGCACGATCGCGTTGTGCCGGGCCATTCGCGCGACCCCCAGGCTCATCGCCACCGTCAGGACGATCGGCAGCGACTCGGGGACCGCGGCGACGGCCAGGGCCACCGCCGTCCGGAACATGTCCGACACGCCGTAGCCCAGCACCAGGCCGGCGATGAAGACGATCGTCGTCGCCACCGCGATCACCAGGCCGATGCGACGTTCGAGGGTGTGCGTCAGCGCGGTCAACGGGGACTGCCCGGCCGGACCGCGGACCAGCTCGTTGATCATTCCGAGCTCGGTGTCGGCTCCGGTGCCGACGACCACCCCGAGCCCACGCCCGGCGGTCACCAGCGTGCCGCTGAACGTCATGTTGGTGCGATCCGTGGCAGGGGTGTGCACCGGCAGCCGGTTGACCTGCTTGCTCACCGGCAACACCTCGCCGGTGAGCATCGACTCGTCGACCTGCAGGCCGTTGACCTCCAGCAGGCGCAGGTCGGCCGGCACCCGCTCGCCGCTCTCCAGCGGCACCACGTCGCCGGGCACCAGCTCGGCGGCCGGCATCTCGTGCTCGACGCCGTCGCGCAGCACGCGACAGACCGGTGCCGAGAGCCGCTGCAGGGCGCGCACCGCCGTCTCCGCCTTACGTTCCTGCCAGAACCCGATGCCGGCGTTGAGCAGCAGCACCAGGCCGATCGCGGCGGCGTCCACCCAGTGGCGCTGCACCAGGGTGATGACGAACGTCAGCAGCAGGATCCCGATCAGCGGGCTGACGAACTGCCGCAACAGCATGGCGAGCGCGGAGGCCCGCTCCGCCGCAGGCAGCTCGTTGCGGCCGTAGCGCGCGACGCGGGCGGCCGCCTCGGCGCTGGACAGCCCGCCCGGGCCCGCGTCCAGCCAGCCGAGCACGTCCTGGCGCGACAGCACGTGCCAACGACCGGTGGCGGTCGGGTCGGCGGTGCTGCGGCTGTCGGTCGTCATCCCCTCCAACTCCCTCCGGTCAACGGACGACCAGCACCGGACACGCGGCGTGGCGCGCGCAGTGATCACTGGTGGAGCCGAGCACGACCCCGGCCACCGGGGAGTGCCCGCGCGAGCCGAGGACCAGCAGGTCGGCCTGCGCGCTGTGGCGCACCAGCACGTCCGACGGATGGCCGTTGAGGACGACCGGCCGCGCCTGCACCCCGCTGCCGGCCAGCTCGGCCGCGACGAGTTCCGCACCCCAGGCGGTCAACTGCCGGGTGCTCCGGACGACCAGCTCGGCCCGCAGATGGTCCCAGTGCACCGCGTGAATCGCCTGCAACTCCGCGCCCCGCACCCGGGCCTCCCGCGCCGCGAGTCGAAGGGCACTGCGGGAGGGCTCCGAGGCGTCCACGCCGACGATGACCCGACCGGTCGACGGCGTCGGCGCCATCCCCCTGCGGACGACCACCACCGGACACGGCGCAGCCGTCAGGCAGGCGAGGCTCACCGACCCCAGCAGCAGCCCGGCGAACGCCCCGCGCCCGCGGGAGCCCACGACCAGCAGGTCCTCGGGCCGACCGGCGCCGGTGAGCAGCTGTGCCGCCGGACCGACGCCGTACCGGAAAACGGCCTCGGGGGCGATCCGGGCGGCCGCCTCCCGCAGCGAGTCGAGCCGGATCGTGGCGTCGTCCACCGTGATCGGCGGCGCGACCAGGGCCGGCGGGGCGCTGTCCACGGCGGCGTACGCGATCAGCCGGACCCCGTGCGCGCTCGCCTCCGCGGCACCCCAGGCCAGCGCGGCCGCAGCGTCGTCGGAGCCGTCGAAGCCCACCAACACCTGCCAGGCCACTGGTCTCACCCCCGGTCGCGGACCACCACATCCAGCGTGTCCCGGCCGTACCCGGACCGGTAGGGACGAAGGTCACCGCCGCGACGCGGCCCCGGCGGTTCTCCTCCTGGCACCATCGCACAGGCACCCGCGGCGACGGGCGACTTGACGCGAACCGCGACCCGCCCGGACTTCCTGCGCGCGGCCGGGCCGGTTGCCTACCGTCGACTGGTGGGCGCTGAGCAGCGGTGGAGCCGGCCGGTACGGCCGCGCCGACCGGTGCGCGCCGGGCTGGTGTTCGCCGCCGTCGGCGTCGGACTGTGCTTCGTGGGCGTCGCCGGCCTCGGCGCGTGGAACCTGCAGGTCGTCACCCAGGCCAGCGACCCGGTGCGGCAGACCGCCGACGGGTTCCTGCGGTCGGTGGCCGCCGGCGACACCCACGGAGCGTACGACCGGCTGTGCGCCGACGCGCGTACGCGGTGGAGCGCCCTCGGCTTCACCAGCTGGGTACGCACCCCGCCGACGGTCACCGGCTACGAGATCCTCGACGTGTCCGTGTCCACCGACCGGGGCCGCCCGAAGGGCACGGTCAGCGTCCGGCTCACCCGCGACAGCGGCGCCAGCGAACAGCGGGAGCTGACCGTGGTGAAGGAGGGCGACGGCTGGCGGGTGTGCGGCGACCCGTACTGACCCTCAGGCCGGCACCGGCTCACCCGCCTCCGCCAGCCGGCCGTCGCGCAGCACCAGGACCCGGTCGGCCAGCTCCATCAGCGCCGGATCGTGGGTGGCCACCAGGGCGGTCATCCCGCGGGCGTGCACCAGGGCGCGCAGCAGGTCCATCACCGACCGGCCGGTCTCCGAGTCGAGCTGACCGGTCGGCTCGTCGGCGATCAGCAGCGGCGGGTCGTTGGCCAGTGCCCGGGCGATCGCCACCCGCTGCTGCTGGCCACCGGACATCTCGTACGGCCGCTGCGCGGCGTGCCCGCCGAGGCCGACCATCTCCAGCAGCACCGCCACCCGCTGCTCCCGCTCGGCGGCCGGCACCTTCGCCAGCCGCATCGGCACGCCGACGTTCTCGGCCGCGGACAGGATCGGGATCAACCCGAAGGACTGGAAGACGAAGCCGATCGTGTCGCGGCGCAGCGCCAGCAGCTCCCGCTCGCCGGCGGCGGTCACGTCGTGCCCGGCCACGAGGATCCGCCCGCTCGTCGGCCGGTCCAGGCCGCCGATGAGGTTGAGCAGCGTGGTCTTGCCGGCGCCGGATCGGCCCCGGATGGCCACCAGCTCGCCGCGCCCGGCGGTGAAGGACACGTCCCGGACGGCGTGCACCACGCGCTCGCCGCTGCCGTAGTCGCGGCCGACCCCCTGTACCCGGACCAACTCGTCGCTCATCAGGGCTTCTCCTTCGGGTCCACGCCGGAGCGCACCTGCACGTGGTCGGGCTCCAGGGTCAGCTTCACCCGGTCCCGCAGGGCCAGGGCGTCGACGAACGCGGCCGGCAGTTGCATCCGGCCGGCCCGGTCCAGCACCGCGTACTCCTCGGTGACCAGCTCCTCGACGCCGTCGGCGCCGATGCGCGCCGAGCGGCGTACCTCCGAGGCGGTGCGCCCGTCGCGGATCGCGACGGTCCGGCGGACCTGGGAGGCGACCTGGTGGTCGTGGGTGACCACCACGATCGTGACGCCCAGCTCGGCGTTGATGGCGCGCAGCGCGGCGAACACCTCCGCCGCGGTCGCCTCGTCCAGCTCACCGGTCGGCTCGTCGGCGAACAGCACCTCCGGGTCGTTGGCGACGGCCACCGCGATCGCGCAGCGCTGCTGCTCACCGCCGCTCATCTGCCCCGGCCGGCGGTCCGCGCAGTAGCCGACCCCCACCATCTCCAGCAGTTCCACGGCGCGTCGGCGCAGCCCCCGGCCGCGCCGCCCGGCCAGCCGCATCGGCAGCTCGACGTTCTCCCGCGCCGTCAGATACGGCAGCAGGTTGCGGCCGGTCTGCTGCCACACGAAACCGACGGTGTGCCGGCGGTAGGCCAGCCGCTTCTTCGCCGACATGGTGAGCAGGTCGTAGCCGGCGACGCGGGCGATGCCGGCGGTCGGCACGTCCAGGCCGGACAGGATGTTCAGCACGGTCGACTTGCCGGACCCGGAGGCGCCGACGATGGCCAGCAGCTCGCCGCGGTCGACGACCAGGTCGAGGCCCTGCAGGGCGACGACCTCGACGCCCTCGGTGGTGAAGATGCGCACCAGCCCGTCGCAGACGATGTGCCCGCGCAGCCGGTCGGCGCCGCCGGCGCGGGCAGCCGCGCGTTCCGCGGCCCGCCGTTGCAGGGTGGCGAGGTCGGGTGCGTCGTCGACGACGGTCATGCGTTCTCCTCTCCCACGCGGAGCACCTCACCGAGACGCATCCGGCGGTTGGCCAGATTCTCCACGGCCAGCCCGGTGAGCAGGCCGACCACCACCAGGACCAGGACCCCGCCCACGACCAGCGGGTCCAGGTGGGCCTGGGCCGTCACCCCGGGGGTGTACGAGTCCAGGCCCAGGGTCTGCCCGAGCAGCCAGGGCAACGCGGCCCCGACCGCCCCGCCGGCCAGCGCCGCCACGCCCACCAGCGGCACCAGTTCGTACACCAGCAGCCGGCGGCCGTGCCCGACGGACAGGCCCATCGTGCGCAGCCGCGACAGCACCCGGCCGCGGCCGCGCACGTCGGCGACCACCGCGAAGCCGACCGCGAGGACCGCCAGCGCGGTGCCACCGGCTCCGCCCAGCACGAACGCCAGCGCCAGCACCCCGTTCGCGCCGGACCGCTCCAAGCCGTCCCGGTGCGCCGACCAGGTGTCCAGCGTGGCCGGCACCTGCGGCTGGGCGACCGGCCGGCCGAGCACCGCCGACTGCCGCTCCCGCTGCGTCTCGTCGGCCACCCGCAGCAGCTCCGCCGCCGCGACGTCGTCGCCGGCCACCAGGAACCGGTTGGGGATCAGCGGGGTGTGCTCGTACACCGGCAGCGCCTGCCACGGCAGCACGATGAACCGTTCGGCGTCGGTGCCCAGGCCGGGGAAGGTCTCGGCGACCTGCGCCACGGTGAACGCGTACAGGCGACCCTGCACGTCGGCGGCGGCTCCCGCGGCCACGTCGGCGGCGACGGCCGACGACACCACCGCCGGCACCGGCCCGTCGCCCGGGCCGGCGTCGCGCAGCACGGCCGGGACGTCGACGTCGACGCCGCTGCGGCGCACCACCTCGGCGAACGCGGGCCCGTCGACCACCAGCACCCGGGCCTGGCCCAGCGTCTCGGCGTCGGCTCCGGTGCCGGCGAGCACCCGCCGGTTGGCCTCAGTCCACACCCGCGCCGCCGCGTCCACGCCGTCGACGCCGGTGAGCCGGTCGCCCGCGTCGGGCGTGAACGCGTACCCGGTCAGCCACGCGTCCGCCGGGACGGCCAGGCCGGTGGCCCGGTCGCGGGCGGCGTCCACGGTGGTCGCCACCACCGCGCTGAACACGCCGGTGCTCACCGCGACGATCAGCACCGCCAGCGGCCCGACCGTGACCGGCGCGCCCCGCCCGGCCCGCGCGGCGCCGAGGAACAGCAGGGCGCCGCGCGCCCGGGCGGCGAGCCGGTCGACCAGCCGCAGCGGCCAGGGCAGCAGCCGCAGCGCCACCAGCGCCGTCGCGACCGCCAGCAGCACCGGCACCGACACCAGGAACACGTCCACGCCACCGCCGGTGTCCAGACCGCGGCGGCGCAGCAGCAGCACGCCCGCGACGGCGGCGGCGAGCACGGCCACCTCGGCGGTGAGCCGCCGCGTCGACGGCCGGGCCCGGGTGAGGTCCTGTCGCCGGGCGACGAACGTGACCCGCCGCTGGCCGATCATCGCCAGCAGCGGAACCATGGCGGTGGTGACCACGGCCAGCGCCAGCACCGGCCACGGCACGCCCTCGGCGCGGCCGGGCGCGCGGGTGCCGATCAGCCAGCCGGTGGCCACCGCGAGCGGCTGCACGAGCACCGCCTCGGCGGCCAGGCGGCGACCGACGGCGCCCAGCGACGCGCCGCGGGACCGCAGCAGCGCCAACTCCTCCCGGCGGCGCTGCACGGCCAGCGCGGCGGCCAGCAGGATCAGCCCGAGCAGGCTGGCCACCAGGCCGGCCTGCACGACGGCCACCAGCGCGCGCACCGCGGCGAGCTGCTCGGCGAAGCGCACCCCGGCGGTGTCCAGGCCGGTCTGCACGACGGCGTCGGGCAGCCACGACGTACGGCGGGTCTCGGTCACCGCGGTGGTCACCGCGTCGAGGTTCGCCGTGTCGAGGCGGTCGGTGTCGAACCGGTACCGCCAGCTGTACGTCAACGGGGTGGTGGCCGCGTCGGCCAGCAACGCGATCCCGTTCAGGTCGGTGACCGCCATGGCGATGTACGGCTCACCGTCGAGGGCCGGGACGAACGGGTCCAGGGCGTAGCGCAGGTCGTCCCAGACCGGATCGGCGGGCCGGCGCGGGGTGAAGATCCCACTGACCACCGCCTCGGCGAACTGGGGGCCGTTGCCGGCGAAGCGCAGCCGGTCGCCGGGTGACAGCGCGAGCACCTCGGCGACGCGCTCGGAGACGGCCACCTGGGCCGGCTGCCCCTGGGCGGACCGCGGCCACTCGCCGGCGCGCAGGTCGGCGGCGTCGGTCACGCCGGTCTGCGCGCGGACGCCGAACTGCTTGACGGCGCCGCCGTTCATCGGTGGGGCGTCACCACTGGCGGTGAGCGAGTCCGGGAGGATCCCCGCGGCCTGCCACCGTTGGTCGATCAGGCCGGGCAGCGGCGCGGGCAGCGCCGCGGCGAGCCGATCGAGCTGGATCGGCACGGCGCCGACCCCGCCTTCCAGCTGATGGGTGCTGATGGTGACGTCGCGGATCAGGTGCGGCAGCGCCGCGACGTCGTTGCGCAGCCCCCGGTCGGCGTACTCGGTGGCGAGCCGGGGCCCGGCGGTGAGCAGCACCGCCGCGACCAGGCCGAGCACCGCGAGCAGACCCGTCTGCGCGGCGAAGGCCCGCAGCCGCCGGACCGGGCCGGCGCTGCGCCGCCGCGACCGCCTGTCGTTGCCCTGCCGCATGGCGGCGCTCACCGGTCCTCTCCGATCCGCAGCTGCGAGGCGGCCAGGCGCCGCCGCAGGGTCGCCGAGATGCCGGCGCTGAACGCCAGCGCCAGCAGCAGCAGGCCGACGCCGGTGCCCGCCACCGGCGGCCAGTCGACCTGCAGGAGCGGTTCCGGGATGGGCCGTTCCGCCGACGGGGTCAGGATCACCAGCGGCGCCATCGTGGCGGCCACGCCGATGCCGACCGCGAGGCCCACCACCACGCCCAGGCCGGCGAGCAGGGCCTGCTCGGCCAGCAGGGAGCGGGCCACCAGCCGGTGCCCGGCACCGAGGGTGTGCAGCACGGCCAGCTCGGTCGCCCGGCGCCGCGCGGTGGCGCTGACGTCGACGGCCACCCCGACCGCGGCGAGCAGCACCGCGGCGAGGGCGGCGGCGAACAGCGCCCCCCGGGCGCCCACCCCGAACGGGTCGCCGGCCAGCTCGCCGGTGACCGCCTGGCGGTCCAGCACGTGCAGTCCGCCCAGCGCGCTGGCCGCCGCCACGGCCCCGTCCCGCTGTCCCGGTGAAACCGACAGCCACCACTCCTGCGGGCTGCGCACGATGGCGTGGTCGTACAGCAGGCGGGTGCTCAACGAGGGCAGGTCGGCCAGCAGCGACGCCGGCTCGGTGCCGCCGGGAACCGAGTCGACGGTGCCGACGATCCGCACGTTGACCTCGGCGCCGGCGACGAGCAGCTGGGTCGGCGCGCCCACCTCGACGCGCAGCGCGGTCAGCGCCCGCGGGGTGGCCACGACCGGCACCGGGGCCGCGTCGGCCGGGCGGACGACGGCCAGTTGGAAGGGCGCGCGCCACGGCGAGGTCGTCAGGCTGAGCGTGTAGCCCAGCGACAGGGTGCCCGGGCCGGCGCTCGCGGGACCGGTCCCGCTGCTCCGGTCGGTCCAGCGCCAGGACCCGCCCAGGTCCACCGGGACGTCCGGTCCGTCACCGCTGGTCCGCAGGTTGCTCAGTCGCCAGTCGAGGAGCATCCCGGCACCGCCGACGCCGTTCACGGTGAACCCGGCCAGCTGGACCGGTCCGGCCGGCAGGTCCACCCGGAAGCGCACCGGGTCGCTGTCCCCGCTGGTGCCCAGCAGCACCCGGCGGTGCCCGCCGCGCGGCTCGACCAGCACCGCGTACGTCGACATCAGCCCGGTGTCGCGCACCAGCCGGGTCTCGTAGCTGACCTGGATCTGTATCTCTCCGCTGAGCTGGCGGGCGCCGGCCGGCAGGTCGGCCACCGGCCCGGCGATCCGGGCGTCGGTGAGCGCGCCGAACACGTCCTGGTCGGCCAGGTCGGGGCGCAGCCGTACCACCCCGTCGGCGGTGCCGGCGTCGAGCGCCACCAGGGACGCCGGCTCGGACGTCGGGCCCAGCCGCAGCGGCTCCCGCCAGGTCGCCAGCGTCGCCTCGGCGCCGGGCAGGGCGCTGACCCGCTCGCCCCGGTCGTCCGCGGCGGAGCCGCCCGCCTCGGTCAGCCGCAGGTCCGCGCCGACCTGGTGTTCGGCCTGGTCGGTCAGGGACCGTTCGCTGGTGGCGGCCAGGCACCAGGCGAGTGTGCCGACCGCGACGGCGAGGGCGAGCAGCAGCACCGGCCCGGCGTGCGGGCGGCGCCCGGCCTGCCAGGTGCCCAGGATGGTGGCGGTCCACTGCCTGCGGTCGACCCACCGCTCGGCGAGCCGGGTCAGCGGCGGCAGCAGCCGCAGCGCGAGCACCGCCCCGGCCAGCACACCGATGGTGGGGGCGGCGGCCAGCAGGGGGTCCAGGTCCAGGGCGCCGGACCGGCTGCGGGACAGCGGCGACGAGTACTGCCGCAGCTGGTACCAGGCCAGCACGGCCAGCGCCACCAGCACCAGGTCGACGCCGGCGCGCTGCACCGTGCCGCGGCGGCTGGGCCGGGACCGGGCCGCCTGGTCGGCGACGTAGGTGGTGCCGCGGCGCAGGCCGGGGGTGATCATCGCCAGCGCGCAGCCGGCGGCGGCAAGCGCCCCCACCAGCCACAACGTCAGGTCCGGTCGGCCTTGGCGCAGCGACACCGCGGCCAGCGCCGGCACCCGGTCGGCGTACGAGAGCAGCAGCGTGGCCAGCGGCGGCGCGAGCACGGCGGCGGGCAGGACGACCAGCGCGGCCTCCCGGGCGGTGAGCCCGGCCAGTTGCCGGCGCGCGGCCCCGCGGGCGCGCAGCAGGGCGGTCTCGGCCCGCCGGTGCTCGGTGAGCAGCAGGGCCACCAGCAGCAGCGCGTACCCGCCGAGCACCACCACCAGCAGCATCGGGGTCACCAGGGCGGACCGCCCGACCAGGGTGGCCCGTTGCAGGCGCTGCGTCAGGTCGTCGAGGGTGGTGATGGCGGTGCCGGAGTCACCCAGCCCGGCGGCCTGCGGCGCGCCGGCGGCGACCGCGGCGGCGCTGCCGGCCAGCCGGTCCAGGGCCGCCCCGCTGGTCACCGCCGCCAGGTTCGGCTCGACCAGCCATCCGGCGGAGGCGCTGGCCCGGAAGTGGGTGAAGAAGTCGTCGCGGTGCACCGTCAGCGGGCCGTAGGTGGCCGACCCGGGCAGGGTTCCGGTCGGTGTCTCCGGCGCGAGCCGCCAGTACGTGTCGGCCGGGTCGGTCGGTGTCCACACGCCCGCCACGGAGACCTCGGTGACCCGGCCGGTGAAGCCGTCGGTGACCGGGATCCGGTCCCCGACCCCCACGCCCAGGGTGGCGGCGACCGGCTCGGCCAGCGCGGTCTGCACCGGGGTGGTGCCGGGCTGCGGCCACCGCCCGTCGAGCAGGCGGGCGTGTGCCTCCAGGTCGTCGAGGAACATCACCGCGGCGTAGGTGGTGCCGCCGCGGTCGGGGGTGGCGTCGCCGGTGGCACCGCGCAGTTGCCGACCGGCGGCGTACCCGGCGGCGGTGACGTGCACGTCCAGGCCGGACAGGCTCTCGGCGACGTACGCGCGCAGGGCGTCGTCCCGGTCGCGCACGGCGTCGGCGGTGCCGCCGGCCGGGCCGCGCACCAGGATCGACCGTTCCTCGGCGGTGGCCTCGGTCAGCACGCTGGTGGTGCCGGAGGCGACGACGTCGCCGTTGTACGCGGCGAGGCCGGTGAGCGCGGCGGTGGCCACCAGGGTCGCTCCGGCCGCGGCGAGGAGCAGCCCCTTGGCGCCGCGGGCGCGTCGTAACGCGAGCCTCATGTCGTGGTGTCCCCCAGTACGCGCAGGGCGGGACGGCGCCGGTCGCCGTCCCGTCGTGCAGGAGGAAGCGGTGAGGGGTCCGGAAAGGTTCGCGTCGTGATCAAACCGTGTCCAACCGGGGGGACACGGGCCGGGTCAGGGGCGGGGGCCGAGCTCCCCGGCCCGGTAGTGCCGGCGGCAGAGGACCTGGTAGCGGACCTCCGCCGAGTCCGCGGTGTCGCCGATGACCACCTGGGCGCCCTCCCGGGCCACCCGCCCGTCGACGACCCGCGCGTTGAGCAGGCCCTCCCGCCCGCACCAGCAGAGCACCTCGACCTGGATGCGGGCCACCTGGTCGGCGAGTTCGAACAGCCGCTGCGCCGCCGGGAACAGGCAGGACCGGAAGTCGGTGGCCAGGCCGAAGGCGTACACGTCGACGTCGTAGCTGTCGACCAGCTCGGCCATCTGCTCGACGTGCGCGACGCTGTAGAAGCTGGCCTCGTCGCAGATCAGGTAGTCGACCCGGACCCCTTCGGCCCAGGTGTCGCGCACCAGGGCGCGCAGGTCCAGGTCGTCGGTGATCTCGATGGCCTCGTGGGCCAGCCCGATGCGGGTGGTGACCTGCGGGCCCAGCGACCGGTCGATGCGGGTGGTGACCAGGCCGCGGCGGCCCTGCCGGGCGTGGTTGTAGTTCATCTGCAACGCCATCGTGGACTTGCCGCAGTCCATCGGCCCCCAGTAGAACCGCAGCGCCGCCGCGTGCAGCGGCCGCCCGTCCACGCCGCGGGCGGCGCAGCCGGCGGGTTGCTCGTCGGGGCCCAACGGGCGCGCCAGGCAGGTCGGGGCGGCAGCGTGCTCGGTCACGGTCCGGCAGCCTAACCCATCGACGGTTCTCGCCCGAGCGCCATGATCCAGTGCCGGCGGGGCGGGCGGTGGCGCCGCTGCGGCCCGCCCGGCCGGCCCCCGTGGGACCGGCCGGGCGCGGCTCACAGCACCCGGGGCGGGGTGTTCCCGGCGGCCAGGATCGCGCGCCGCATCGGCACCGCCAGCAGCAGCAGGAAACCGACGACGAAGAAGATCAGCAGGGAGACCAGGCCCACCCGGTAGGAGTTGGTGAGCTGGAACACGAGGCCGAACGCGAGCGGCCCGAGCCAGCTGGTGCCCTTGTCGCTGATCTCGTAGAAGCCGTAGTACTCGCCCTCCTTGCCGGCCGGGATGAGCTGGCTGAACAGCGACCGGCTCAGCGCCTGGCTGCCGCCGAGCACCAGGCCGATCGCCGCGCCGAGGAGCATGAACTGCAGCGGCGCCTCGGCGGGCAGCCGGAACGCGCCGAGGATCACGCCGGTCCACAGCACCAGGCTCAGCAGCACCGTCTTCCACGCGCCGATGCGCTTCGCGAAGGCACCGAGCAGGAGCGCGCCACCGAAGGCGAGGAACTGCACCAGCAGGATCGTCACGATCAGGGTGCTCTGCTCCAGCCGCAGCTCCTCGGTGCCGTACTGGCTGGCCAGGGCGATCACGGTCTGGATGCCGTCGTTGTAGACCAGGAACGCCAGCAGGAAGAACAGCGTCAACGGGTACGCCTTGAGTTCGCGCAGCGTGCGCCCGAGCTGCCGGAACCCGCCGGTGAGCACGTTGCCGTCGCCGTGCAACGCCGCCGGCGTGGGATGCTCCCGCAGCCAGCGCAGCGGCACCAGCGTGAACAGCGCCCACCACAGGCCGGCCGACACGATCGACCACCGGGCCAGGTCCAGGGTGCGCTCCGGCTGCCCGTTGTCCAGGCTCTGCACGGCGACCAGGTTCAGCGCGAGCAGCAGTCCACCGCCGAGATAGCCCAGCGCCCAGCCGCGGCTGGAGATGCCGTCGCGGTCGTCCGGGCCGCCGAGCTGCGGCAGGAACGAGTTGTAGATCACCACGCCGGCACCGAAGGCGATGTTGGCGACGAGGAACAGCGCGCCGCCGAGCAGGTACCGGTCGCCGGTGACGAACAGCATCGCCACGGTGGCGCCGGCGCCGGTGAACGCCATCGCGGCCAGCAGCCGCTTCTTGTGCGCCGACCGGTCGGCGACCGCACCGACGACCGGCAGCACGAACACGGTGAGGAACACCGACAGCGACACCAGGTACGGGAAGTAGGACCCGGCGGCCACCTTGATCCCCAGCGGGTACACGTACCCGGAGCAGGTGTCGGCGCCCAGCTCGCAGCCGGCCGCCAGCTCGGTGACCGTGGTGAGGAACGGCCCGAGGAACACGGTGATGACCGTGGTGGAGAACGCCGACATCGCCCAGTCGTAGAAGTACCAGCCGGTGCGTTCCCGGCGGGTGCTCGACGGGGTGGGGACGTCGTCGACGTCGGGTGCGGCGGTGGCGGACATGTCCGGTGTGTCCTCGGGGATCAGGCGGCCCAGTGGCCGCGGCTGCGGTAGACGTCGCGCAGCACGCCGACGTGATCGGTCATGATGCCATCCACACCCAGGTCGAGTAACTCGTGCATCTCGGCAGGTTCGTCGATCGTCCAGACGTGCACCTGCAGCCCGATGCGGTGACAGTGGGCGAGGAACCGCCGGTCGGTCACGCGCAGCCGCCCGTACCGCACCGGCACCTGCGCGGCGACCACGGACGGGGGCAGCCGCAGCGGCCGGCCGGTCAGGGAGGCCATCCGCAGCCGGGCCACGCCGCGCATGCCGAGGCTGGTGGCCACCCGGTTCCGGGTGAGCGCGCGCAGGCGGGCCAGCCGGGCGTCGCTGAACGAGGCCAGCAGCACCCGGTCGGCGGCGCCGGCGCGGGTCACGCTGGCCACCGTCGGGTCGACCGCGCCGTCGGCCTTGACGTCGACGTTGAACCGCACCTGCGGCCAGGCGTCGAGCACCTCGTCCAGGCGTGGCACCACGGCCGCGCCGCCGACCCGCACCGACGCCAGGTCGGCCCAGCGCAGGTCGGCGATCCGCCCGCGTTCGCCGGTGACCCGCCGCAGCGTGGCGTCGTGGAAGATCACCGCCACCCCGTCGGTGGTGGCGTGCACGTCGGTCTCGACGTACCGGTAGCCGAGGTCGATGGCCCGGGCGAACGCCGCCGCGGTGTTCTCGTCGCCGTCGGCGGCGCCGCCGCGGTGGGCGAACGCCAGCGGTGCGGGCGCGTCGAGGTAGGGGTGCGGGCCGGTCGGCACGGGAGGCAGTATGCCCGTCGCGGACGGCCGGCGGGTGACCGGGCGGCGCCTCTTCGGCGGCCGGACCGGGAACCGCTGAAGCGGTGCCCGGAGCGCGGCCGGCCGGTTCGGCGGTCAGGTTCGGCGGCGGTGGGAGCGGCCGGTGTCGACCGGGCGGCCGGGGTCGACGTGGCGGGGCCGGTCGGGCTCGTCGGGCCGTAGCGGCACCAGCGCGTCGGTGATCGCGTCGATGATCCGGTCGGTGGCGCGGCGGGCGGCGCCGGGAGTGCCGTGCGTCAGGTCGGTCAGGTCGAGCGGGTCGCCGAAGTGCACCCGCACGACCGGGCGGCGGACCAGGGACCGGGCGATCCCGCCCGCCAGCCCCTTCGGCGTCCGGTAGGGGAGGACCTCGTGGGAGCCCCACTGGGCGACCGGGATCACCGGCGCGCCGCAGGCCAGGGCGAGTCGGGCGGTGCCGGTCTTGCCGCGCTCGGGCCACAGGCCCGGGTCCAGGCCGATCCGTCCCTCCGGGTAGACGAGGATCACCGAGCCGTCGGCGACGGCGGCGGCCGCGTCGTCGAGGGCCCGGTGGACGGCGTTGGTGCCGCGGTCGACCCGGATGTGCCCGGCGCGGCGCATCGCCGCGCCGACGACGGGGGCGCGGAACAGTCCACCGGTGGCCATGAACCGCGGCGCGACGCCGACGTCGCGGCAGGCGGCGGCCAGCACGATCGGGTCGAACGGGCTGATGTGGTTGGCGGCCAGCACGAGCGGGCCGCGGCGCAGGTGCGCCGGGACCTGCCCGGTGACCTCCAGGCGGGCCAGGGCGCCGACGACGCCGCGCGCGAGCAGTTGCGCGGTGCGCCAGATCAGCGGCGGTCGCCAGGTGGCGGCGTGGGCGGTGTCCATCAGCCGGCAATGGTCGCACGGGGGTGCCGGCTGGCAGGGGAGAGGTGGGCGGCGGGGCCGGGGTGATCAAGGTCATGGGTCCGGGGCCGGTCCGGACCACCGGCCCGTCTACGACGAGCAGTAGTATTTACTACGTCTTGTAGTAAGCACGGCCTGGGGGTTCACAGGTGGACGCGTTGGACGTCGCCCGCTGGCAGTTCGGTGTCACCACCGTCTACCACTTCCTCTTCGTACCGCTGACCATCGGCCTGTCCGTGCTGGTGGCCATCCTGCAGACGCTGTGGCACCGCACCGGGAACGAGAAGTACCTCAAGCTCACCCGGTTCTACGGCAAGCTCTTCCTGATCAACTTCGCGATGGGCGTGGTCACCGGCATCGTGCAGGAGTTCCAGTTCGGCATGAACTGGAGCGACTACTCCCGCTTCGTCGGCGACATCTTCGGCGCGCCCCTGGCCATCGAGGCCCTCGTCGCCTTCTTCCTCGAGTCCACCTTCATCGGCCTGTGGATCTTCGGCTGGGACCGGCTGCCCAAGCGGCTGCACCTGGCCAGCATCTGGGCCGCCGCCATCGGCACGAACCTGTCGGCGTACTTCATCCTCGCCGCGAACTCGTTCATGCAGAACCCGGTCGGCTACCGGGTCAACCCGGACACCGGCCGCGCCGAGCTGACCGACTTCCTGGCCGTGCTGACCAACAAGGTCGCCCTGGTCACCTTCCCGCACACCATCGCCGGGTCGTTCCTGGTGGCCGGCTCGCTGCTGGTCGCCGTCGCCCTGTGGCACCTGATCCGCGACCGCGGCTCGGCCGACACCCCGGCCTACCGGTTCGCCGCGCGCTTCGGCGCCTGGGTCACCCTGGTGTCCACCGCCGCCGTGGTGATCACCGGCGACCTCCAGGGCAAGATCATGACCGAGGTGCAGCCGATGAAGATGGCCGCCGCCGAGGGCCTCTACCACACCGAGAGCCCCGCCTCGTTCTCCGTGCTCACCATCGGCAGCCTGGACGGCAGCCGGGAACTGTTCGCCCTCAAGATCCCGTACCTGCTGTCGTACCTCGGCACCGGCGAGATCGACGGCACCGTGCACGGCATCAACGACCTGCAGGCCCAGTACGCCGCCCAGTACGGCGCCGGCAGCTACACCCCGATCATCCCGATCACCTACTGGAGCTTCCGCTTCATGATCGGCTTCGGGCTGGCCGCCGCCGCGATCGCCCTGCTGGTGCTGTGGAGCCAGCGCAAGGGCCGCACCCCCACCAGCCGGTGGCTGCTGCGCGCCGGCCTGGTCATGCCGCTGCTGCCCCTCGCGGCGAACTCCTTCGGCTGGATCTTCACCGAGATGGGCCGCCAGCCGTGGATCGTCTTCGGCGAGATGCTCACCCGCGACGGCGTGTCCCGCAGCGTGTCGCTGACCGAGGTCCTCACCTCGTTCACCGCCTTCACCCTCATCTACGCGACCCTCGCCGTGATCGAGTTCAAACTGCTCATCCGGTACGCCAAGGCCGGGGTCCCCGACCTCACCCCGGCACCGGAACCCGACGACACCGACGACGCCGAGCGCCCGCTCGCGTTCGCCTACTGACCGGAGCCTCCCGTGGAACTGACGACCATCTGGTTTCTCCTCGTCGCCGTCCTGTTCACCGGCTACTTCGTCCTCGAGGGCTTCGACTTCGGCGTCGGGATGCTGCTGCCCGTCCTCGGCCGCGACGACCGCGAACGCCGGGTGCTCATCAACACCATCGGCCCGGTCTGGGACGGCAACGAGGTGTGGCTGATCACCGCCGGCGGCGCCATGTTCGCCGCCTTCCCCGAGTGGTACGCCACCCTGTTCTCCGGCTTCTACCTGCCGCTGCTGCTGATCCTGCTGGCGCTGATCGCCCGCGGCGTCGCCTTCGAGTACCGCCACAAGCGGCCCGAGGCCTCCTGGAAGCGCCGCTGGGACGCGGCCATCTTCTTCGGCTCGCTGATCCCGGCGTTCCTGTGGGGCGTGGCGTTCGCCAACATCCTGCGCGGCGTGCCGCTGAGCGCCGACCACGAGTACGCCGGCGGCCTGGTCGACCTGCTCGGCCCGTACGCGCTGCTCGGCGGCGCCACCACCGCAGCCCTGTTCCTGACGCACGGCGCGGTGTTCGTCGCCCTCAAGACCGTCGGCGACATCCGCCAGCGCGCCGGCGCCCTCGCGGTGCGCCTGGGCGTGGCCACCGCCGGACTCGCGGTCGCGTTCCTCACCTGGACGCTGACCATCCGCTCCAGCGCGGCCGCCGTCGCGCTCGCCGTCGCCGCCGCCCTCGCGCTGGTCGGTGGCCTGGCCGCCGCCCGGGTACGCCGCGAGGGCTGGGCGTTCACCGGCACCGCCGTGGCGATCGGCCTGGCCGTGGCGACCCTGTTCGCGGCGCTGTTCCCGAACGTGCTCCCGTCCACCCTGGACGCCGCCGGCACGCTGACCGCGACCAACGCCGCCTCCACCCCGTACACCCTGAAGATCATGACCTGGGTGGCGGTGGTGTTCACGCCGATCGTGCTGGCCTACCAGGGCTGGACGTACTGGGTGTTCCGCAAGCGCATCGGCGTGGCGCACATCCCGCAGCACTGACCCGCCCCCGGCCGGCGCGGGAGCGCGCCGCACCGGCCGGGACGGCAGACTGTCGGGCATGCCTCGCGAACACCACTACCGCACGACGGTCACCTGGGCCGGCAACCGCGGCACCGGCACCAGCGGCTACCGCGACTACGACCGCGACCATCTGGTCACCGCGGACGGGCCGCCGCCGATCCCCGGCAGCTCGGACCCGACGTTCCGCGGCGACCCGGCGCGCTGGAACCCGGAGCAACTGCTGGTGGCGTCGCTGTCGCAGTGCCACATGCTCTGGTACCTGCACCTCGCGGCCGAAGCGGGCGTGGTCGTCACCGACTACACCGACACCGCCGCCGGCACCATGAGCGGCGGCCGCTTCACCGAGGTGGTGCTGCGCCCCCGGGTCACCGTCCGGCACCCGGACATGGTCGAGCGGGCCACCGCCGTGCACGCCGACGCCCACCGGGCCTGCTTCATCGCCAACTCGGTGAGCTTCCCGGTGCGGCACGAGCCGACCGTCACCGCGGCGGCCTGACCGCTGCCGCCGGACCGTCCCGCCGGGGCGGGCCGGCGGCGGTCGCCGCCCACCCACCGCGCGGCGGGACCGGCCCGCCCGCCCGGCTCAGCCGGCCTCGCGCAGCTCCGCCAGCCGCGCCTCGACCTCCGCCAGCTCGGCCCGCAGCTTCTCGGCCTGCCGCTCCGCCTCGGCCCGCTCGGCCGCCAGGATCTGCTCCACGGCCTCGTGCACGCCCGGCACGTCCACCAGCGCCACCATCCGCAGCGCCTCGGCCGGCTTGAGCACGTACGGCTTGGCGAGGACCTTCGCGCCCTGCTGGGCGGCCACCGTCCACTCGCCCTCGGTGTACGCCAGGGTCACCGTCAGGCCCGCCGGGCCCTTCGGTTTCGCCGGCTTCGCTGCCCGCCGCGCCGGCTTGGCCGCCTCGGCCGGCCGCGCGACCTCCGGCTCGGCCGGCCGAGGCGCCGGCGCGCGGGGGGTGTCCAGCACGAACTCCGGCTCCGGCGGCGCGGCCGGCTCCTCGGCCGGCTTGGGCTCGGCCGCCTTCCGGCCGGCGCCACGCGGCGCCATCGCCACGTCGGCGGGGGAGAACGGCAGCTCGTCGCGCCCGAACCGCACCACCAGGAACTCGTCGGAGACCGCCGGGTCGGTCAACGCCACCACCTGGCCGACCTGCCCCGCGATCTGGCCCGCCGACGCGGTGAAGACAACCTTCGGCTTGCGCCCGGCGGCCAGCGCCTCCCGGATGCCCGCCACCTCCTCGGTGGACAAACTCTGCCCCGCCATCACGCCCTCTTCCGTACACCTGTCCGACAGCAGCCCTTGATACCAGCCCGCTGCGACAACGCACCCATCCGCACAGCGGCCCGACCGCGCGAGCCTAGGCGATCATCCCCAGACCGCCGCCACCTCGTCGGCCACCGCCGACGCCTGCGCCCATCCGGCCCGCGCCGCGCCGGCCCGCCGCGCCGGGTCCAGCACGTTACGGCCGATCGCGGTGCGCGCCGCGGCGTCCGGCATCACCACCGCCACCCGCGATCCCGCCGCCCGCAGCGCCGCCACCTGCGCCGACAGCCGGGGCATCGGTCCGAACGCCGCGGCCATCGGCGCCAGCACCACCACCCGGTCCGCGCCCGCCGCGAGGTCCGCGTTCGCCGCCGAGCGCATCCCGCCGTCCATGAACCGCCGCGTCCCGACCGTGACCGGCGGCCACACCCCCGGCACCGCGCAGCTGGCCCCCACCGCGTCCACCAGGGACACCCCGGCCTCGGCGTCGAACACGACGAACTCGCCGGTGGCGACGTCCACCGCGGTGACCAGCAGCCGCCGCGCCGGCCAGTCCCGCGCCGGCAGCCGCGCCTCGATGACCGCCCGCCGCGACGCCTCCGACGGGGTACGCGCCGCCACCGCCATCGCCCCGATCCGCGCCCGCGCCACCGCCGCGTCGCGGGTCAGGCCGCCCGCCCACGCCAGCCGCGCCAGCACCGGCCAGCCCAGCCGCGCGGCGGCCTCGCCGTCGGCCGGCCGCAGCTGCCGCTCGTACGCCTCGCGCACCGGCGTCCCCGAGCACAGCTGCGCGCCCACCACCGACCCCGCCGACGTGCCCACCACGAGGTCCGCCGCGTCCAGCGCCACGCCGTGCTCGGCGAGCCCGGCCAGCACCCCCCACTCCCAGGCCACCCCGGTCACGCCACCACCGCCGAGCACCAACGCGCGGGACATGCGCCACCCCCTCCGTGTGCTGCCGGCCACGGTAGCCTCGGCGCACCGGCCGGAACAGGGGGCGCTCGCGTTGAATCCCGTCACCGTCATCACTGGCGGCAGCCGCGGTATCGGCGCCGCCACCGCCCGCCGGCTCGCCCACGCCGGCCACCACGTCGCCTTCTCCTACCGCCGCGACCGGGCCGCCGCGGACAAGGTGCTCGCCGAACTGCACGCCGCCGGGGTACGCGCCGTGGCCGTGCCCGCCGACACCCGCGACCCCGTCCAGGTCGCCGCCCTGTTCGATGCCGCCGCCGACCTGGGGGAACTGACCGGTCTGGTCAACAACGCCGGTGTCACCAGCCCCATCGGCCCGTTCGTCGACGTGGACCCGGCCGACCTGCGCCATGTCGTCGACGTCAACCTCGTCGGCTACGTCCTCGCCGCTCAGCAGGCGGCCCGCCGGATGGGCGCGGGCGGCGCCATCGTCAACGTCTCCTCGGTTGCCGCCACCCTCGGCAGCCCCGGCGAGTACGTCCACTACGCCGCCGTGAAGGCCGCCACCGACACCCTGACCGTCGGCCTGGCCAAGGAGCTCGCGCCCCGCGGCATCCGGGTCAACGCGGTCGCGCCGGGCATCATCCGCACCGAGATCCACGCCCTGTCCGGCCAGCCCGACCGGCCCGAGCGCGCCGCCGGACGCATCCCGCTGGGCCGTCCCGGCGAACCGGACGAGGTGGCCGCCGCCATCGCGTGGCTGCTCAGCCCCGACGCCAGTTACACCACCGGCACCGTGCTGCGCGTCGGCGGTGGGCTGTAGCCGATGGACGTCTTCGGCCCAATCGCCGACAGCTACGACGACGTCCGCCCCGGCTACCCGCCCGAGCTGGCGGACGTCATCCGCGGCTACCACGGTGGCGCACCCGACACGGTGGTCGAGGTCGGCGCCGGCAGCGGCCTGTTCACCGACATCGACGTCCACCGCACCCGCCGCTGAGCACCGACCGCCACCTGCGGCTGGTGCGCACCTTCGGCCCCTACCGGCAGCGCTCGGCCGACCAGCGGGCCAGGGGAGACGCGGCCCTGCGCGCCCTGGTGGACGGTCTCGGCGGCGCCATCGTCCTGCGGCTGCGCACCACGCTCGTGCTCGCCCGCCGCCCCCGCTGACCAGCCCGCCACGCTCCGGAGGCGGCCCACCTCACACCGTTGGCATTGCAGTTGCATCGCCAACCGGATACCGTCGGACGCAATGCAGTCGCATTGCAACGAGAGGTGTTCCCCCATGCAGGTCATCGCGCTGTCCGACAGCACCGCCGACCGGGTCGACCTGGTCGGCGGCAAGGCAGCCGGCCTGGGGGAGCTGATCCGCCTCGGCGAACACGTCCCGCCCGGCTTCTGCGTCACCACCGCCACCCACGGCGAAACCCTGCCCGCCGACGCGATCCTCGACGCCTACCAGCGCCTCGGCGGCGGCCCCGTCGCCGTACGCTCCAGCGCCACCGCCGAGGACCTGCCCGACGCCAGCTTCGCCGGCCAGCACGACACCCACCTCGGCGTCACCGGCGCCGCCGACCTCCTCAGCGCCGTCCAGGCCTGCCGGGACTCCCTGCACAACCCCCGCGCGACCGGCTACCGCGACGCCCACCACATCGACCAGGACACCGTCCGGATGGCCGTCGTCGTCCAGCGCATGGTCGACCCGGCCGTGGCCGGCGTGCTCTTCACCGCCAACCCGCTGACCGGCCGCCGCACCCAGATGATGGTCGAGGCCGCCCCCGGCCTCGGCACCGCCGTCGTCGACGGCGACCGCACCGTCGACCACTACCTCCTCGACGGCCCCGACCACCCGGCCACCGGCTGCCTCACCCCCGCGCAACTGGCCGACCTGCACGCGCTCGGCAGCCGACTGCAGAACCACTTCGGCAGCCCCCAGGACATCGAATGGGCCATCGACCACGACGGCACCCTCTGGGTGCTGCAGTCCCGACCGATCACCACCCTGTTCCCGCCGCCCCCGCCCACCGACCAGCCCCAACCCCGCGTGTACCTCGAATTCGGCCACGTCCAGGGCATGCTCCAACCGGTCACCCCGATGGGTATGTCCACCCTCAAGGCGCTGGTCGCCGCGATGCTCGCCGCCCTCGGCGTACGGGCCGACATCGTCGACATCGGCGGGCGCCTCTACGGCGACCTCACCGACCTGACCCGCAACCCGGCCACCCGCAAGCGGCTGGTCAAGCTCATGGCCGTCGACTTCGGACCCCGCGCCCAGACCGTCATGCGACACGTCCTCGACGACCCCCGCTTCGCCCCGGACCGGACCGCGAAACCCGCCCGCGCCACCGGCGGCTCCGCCCTGCGCACCGCCACCCGCGCCGCCACCGGGATCCTGCGCGCCCTCGCCCGACCCGACGCCGCCCGCACCCGCCTGCAGGACGCCGTCGAACGCCTCCGCGTCACCTCCGCCGCCCCCACCGACCTGACCACCACCGCCGACCGGCTCCGCTTCGTCCGGGACCTGGACACCACCGCCGACAGCCACGACGACCTCACCTGGACCATCACCGCCGGCATGCTCGCCGCCGCGCTGCCCGAACACCTCCTCAAGGGCATCGCCACGACCGACGAGATCCAGACCGTCCTCGGCGGCATGCCGCACAACGTCACCATCGAGATGGACCTCGCGCTCTGGCGGCTCGCGCAGGACGCCGCCGAGCACCGCCGGCTGCTGCTCGACACCCCCGCACCCGAGCTCGCCGCCCGCTACCGGCAGGGCACCCTGCCCGACATCGGCCTGACCGCGTTCCTGCACACCTACGGCCACCGCGGCGCCGCCGAGGTCGACCTCGGGGTGCCCCGCTGGGACGAGGACCCGACCCCCGTCCTCGCCATGATCGCCAACTACCTGCGGGTCACCGATCCCGACCAGGCCCCCGACCGGCGGTTCGCCCGCGCCGCCGCCACCGCCGAGACCACCCTGCACGACCTCGCCGCCCGCGCCCGCCGCCGGCCGGTGCGCGGCCGCATCGCCGTGTTCCTGCTGCGCCGCGCCCGATCGCTGGCCGGCCTGCGCGAGGCCGGCAAGTTCGCCGGCCTCTACCGGCTGCGCGCGATGCGCCGGCAACTGCTGCACATCGGCGCCGACCTGGCCGAGGCGAAACTGCTCGACCGACCCGACGACATCATGTTCCTCACCCTCGACGAGGTCCACGACGCCGTGCACCACGGCGCCGACCACCGCGACACCGTCACCGCCCGCCGCGCCACCCACCAGCGGGAACTGCGCCGCCGCACCGTACCCGTGGCGCTGCTGTCCGACGGCACCGACCTGGAGACCGTCCTGCCCACCCCACCGGCCGCCGACGGCGCCCTGCGCGGAGTCGGCGCCGCCCCCGGCCGGACCACCGGCCCCGCCCGGGTCGTCCACGACCCGGCCACCGCCCACATCGAACCCGGCGACGTCATCGTCGCCGCCACCACCGACCCCGGCTGGACCCCGCTGTTCCTCACCGCCGGCGCCCTGGTCACCGAGACCGGCGCGGTGATGGCCCACGGGCCCACCGTGGCCCGCGAGTACGGCATCCCCGCGGTCATCAGCGTCCCCGACGCCACCCGCACGATCACCGACGGACAACTCGTCACCGTCGACGGCGCCACCGGAACCGTCACCCCTCACCCCGCAGCGGACCGGACCGCCCCGACGCCAGCGTGACAGCATCGACGCCATGCCCAAGAAGGTCGACCACCAGGAGCGGCGCACCCGCATCGCCGACGCGCTGATGCGGGTCGCCGCGCAGCACGGCCTGGAAGCCGTCAGCCTGCGCCACGTCGCGGCGGCCGCCGGCGTCTCGGCCGGAATGGTGCAGCACTACTTCCGCACCAAGGACGAGATGATGGCGTTCGCGATGTCCGTCGTGCGCGACCGCAGCCAGGCCCGCATCGGCGCCGCCGTCGCCACCCTCGGCGAGCGCCCGACACCACGCCAGACGCTCCGTACGATGATCACCGCCCTGCTGCCGCTGGACGAGCAGTCCCGCGACGACGGGCGGGTCGCGTTGGCGTTCCTCGCCTACACCGCCGTACGCCCCGAGGCCGCCGCCGCCCTCCGCGAGGACAACACCGAACTGGTCACCTTCGTCGCCGGCCTCCTGCCCGGCCCGAACGCCGACGACGCCGCCGCCGGCCTGCTCGCGCTCATGGAGGGCCTGGGCGTGCACCTGCTGGGCGGCCAGTACACCCCGCAGCAGGCGCTGCGCGCCCTCGACCACCACCTCGACCTGCTGTTCGGACCACCGACCTGAACCCGCCCGATCACCCGCCAGCCGCATCCACCAGAACCCCGGGATTGAGCACCCACGACGGGTCCAGCGCCGCCTTCGCCGCCCGCAACGCCACCCCCACCGGCTCCGGGCGCTGCCGGTCGTACCACGGCCGGTGATCGCGGCCCACCGCGTGATGGTGGGTGATCGTCCCGCCGGCCGCGAGCAGCGCCTCCGACACGGCGCCCTTGATCTGGTCCCACTGCGCCAGCGTCGCGCCCCACCGCCCCGCCGCGTACACCCCGAAGTAGGGCGCCGGCCCGTCCGGGTAGACGTGGGTGAACCGGCACGTCACCACGCCGGTCGCACCCACCTCGGCCAGCGCCGCCCCGGCCGCGTCGAGCACCGCCGCGCGGAGCGCCGGGTAGCGGTCCCACGTGCAGGCCGTCTCGAACGTCTCCACGATCATCGACCGGGCGGCCAGCGCGTCACGCTGGTACGGCATCCGCAGGAACGACGACCGCCACGCGTCCACCGCGCCGCCCGCCCGCGCGGCGGACACCTCCCCGTGCCGCGGCGGCGCCGGCAGCGTTCCACCGTGGTCACGGCACAACTGCACCGCCCGCTCCAAAGCCGCGCCGACCGGGTGGTCGGCGGACTCGAAACCCAGCACCAGCACCCCGCCGCCGGTCGCCGCACCGGCGTTGAGCAGCGCCTCCGCCGGGTCCAGCAACCGGCAGTTGCTCGGGTGCAGCCCGGACTGGGCGACCGCCCGGGTCGCCGCGACCGCCGAATCGTGATCGTCGAAGTGCACCGCCGCGCCCGCCCGCCAGCGCGGCCGGTCCTGCAGCCGCACCCACGCCTCGGTGATGACGCCCAACGCGCCCTCCGAGCCGAGGAACAGCCGGTCGGGGGACGGGCCCGCGCCGGAGGCGGGCAGCCGCCGCGACTCGCTGACCCCCGTCGGGGTGACCACCCGCAGCGACTCCACCAGATCGTCGATGTGCGTCAGGACCGTCGCGTAGTGCCCGCCCGCCCGCGTCGCCAGCCAACCGCCCAGGGTGGAGAACTCGAACGACTGCGGGAAGTGCCGCAGCGTCAGGCCCTGCCCCCGCAACTGCTCCTCCAGCGCCGGCCCGAACACACCGGCCTGCACCCGCGCCGCCCGGCTGGTCCGGTCCACCTCGAGCACCCGGTCCAGCCGGCCCAGGTCCAGACTGACCGCACCCGGGTAGCGGTCGCCCACCCGCGGCTCCACACCGCCCACCACCGACGAGCCCCCGCCGTACGGGACCACCGCCACCCCGGCGCGCGAGCACCAGTCCAGCACGTCCACGACGTCCCGCTCGGACTCCGGCCGCACGACCAGGTCCGGTGGGTGCCGCACGTCGCCGTGCAGGTTGCGGACCACGTCGCGGAACGCCTTGCCGTGCGCGTGGACGGCCCGGTCGGCCGGCTCCGCCGAGTACAGGCGCGCCAGCGCCGCGGGCGGCGTCACCCGCGGCGGCCGCAGACCCAGCACGGCCACCGGCGGCGGCTCGTGCGCGGTCAGGTCGGCCTCCGGCAGCAGGGCCCGCACCCGCGCCACCAGCGTTTCGGCCTCCGCGCCGGTCACCGCGTCCTCGACGTGACCCCAACCCCACCACGAACGGTGCTTCCCGGACATCGGCCCTCCTCGCGGTCACCCGACCCGCCGTAACCTACCGCCCGGTAGGACGCACCGGCAGGCCCGACGGGGGACAGGGGCGGCCACCCCGGCCCGCGCGCTGACCCGGCCCGGCCGACCCGGCCCGACGTAGGATCGCGCCTGTGACCGCCCGAGCAGCCCCGACCCAGCACCTGCGCGACCTCGCCCTGCTGCGCCGCGTCCGCGACCGGATGGACCGGGAGTACGCCCAGCCGCTGGACGTCGAGGCGCTCGCCCGGGGCGTCAACATGTCGGCCGGACACCTCAGCCGCCAGTTCCGGCTCGCCTACGGCGAGTCGCCCTACTCGTACCTGATGACCCGGCGCATCGAACGCGCGATGGCCCTGCTGCGCCGCGGCGACCTGAACGTCACCGAGGTCTGTTTCGCCGTCGGCTGCTCCTCCCTGGGCACCTTCAGCACCCGCTTCACCGAACTGGTCGGAATGTCACCCAGCACCTACCGCCGCGAGGCCGCCCGCTCCGCCGCCGGCCTGCCGGCCTGCGTCGCCAAGCAGGTGACCAGACCGATCAGGAATCGAGAAGCGACCACCGGCACGCCGCACATAGCGTGACCGGCATGGAGATCACCATCCACCACAGCTTCCTGCCACACACCGACCCCGAGGCCTCGCTGACCTTCTACCGCGACATCCTCGGCTTCGAGATCCGCAACGACGTCGGCTACCAGGGGATGCGCTGGATCACCGTCGGCCCCGCCAACCAGCCCGACACGTCGATCGTCCTGCACCCGCCGACCGCCACGCCCGGCCTCACCGACGACGAGCGCCGCACCATCCTCGAACTGATGGCCAAGGGCAGCTACTTCGGCGTCAACCTGGCCGCCGACGACCTCGACGACCTCTTCGGCAAGCTGGCGGCCAGCGGCGCCGAGGTGGTCCAGGAACCGACCGACCAGCCGTACGGCGTCCGCGACTGCGCGTTCCGCGACCCCGCCGGCAACCTGCTGCGCATCCAGGAGCGGCCCGGACCATGACCGCCGAGCCCCGCCCCCGTCCCCAGCGCCGGCACGACACCGAGCACCGGCTCACCCACGACATCGACGTGTGGGTGGCCACCGCCTCGCCCGACGGCGCACCGTACCTGGTGCCACTGTCCTTCGACTGGGACGGCGAGGCACTGCTGCTGGCCACCGCGACCGACAGCCCCACCGGCCGCAACCTGGCCGCCACCCGCACCGTCCGGCTGGGGCTGGGCCACACCCGCGACGTCACCATGATCGAAGGCGACGTCGAGATCCTCGACATCGACGCCCTGCCACCCGAGCAGGGCGACCGCTTCGCCGAGCGCACCGGCTTCGACCCCCGCGCCCTGACCACGCCGTACCACTGGTTCCGCGTCGTCCCGCGCCGCATCCAGGCCTGGCGCGAGGTGAACGAGATGTCCGGCCGCGAGCTGATGCGCGACGGCCGCTGGCTGGTCTGACCGGCCGGACGTCAGACCCGCCCGATAGACAGGGGGAGTGGTGCCCCCACCGCGCCGCCGACGAGACCGACCGATGGAGACCCGATGAGCAAGGCCACCGAGCAGCCCCACGCCGCCGACAGCCACGACCTGATCCGCGTGCAGGGCGCACGCGAGAACAACCTCAAGGACGTCAGCGTCGAGATCCCCAAGCGCCGGCTGACCGTGTTCACCGGCGTGTCCGGCTCGGGCAAGAGCTCACTCGTGTTCGGCACCATCGCCGCCGAGTCACAGCGCATGATCAACGAAACCTACAGCGCCTTCGTGCAGGGCTTCATGCCCACGCTGGCCCGACCCGAGGTCGACGTCCTCGACGGCCTCACCACGGCGATCATCGTGGACCAGGAACGCATCGGCGCCAACCCCCGCTCCACCGTCGGCACCGTCACCGACGCGAACGCCATGCTGCGCATCCTGTTCAGCCGGCTCGGCGACCCGCACATCGGCCCACCCAACGCGTACTCGTTCAACGTCCCCTCGGTGCGGGCCAGCGGCGCCATCACCGTCGAACGCGGCGCCGGAAGGACGAAGACCGAGAAGGCCACCTTCACCCGGCTCGGCGGCATGTGCCCACGCTGCGAGGGGATGGGCTCGGTCACCGACATCGACCTGTCCGCGCTCTACGACGACACCAAGTCGCTCAACGAGGGCGCGCTGACCATCCCCGGCTACAGCATGGAGGGCTGGTACGGCCGCATCTTCCGCGGCTGCGGCTGGTTCGACCCGGACAAGCCGATCCGGGAATACACCAAGAAGGAACTGGACGACCTCCTCCACAAGGAAGCCACCAAGATCAAGGTAGACGGGATCAACCTGACCTACCTCGGCCTCATCCCGCAGATCCAGAAGTCGTTCCTCGCCAAGGACGTCGACTCGCTGCAGCCGCACATCCGCGCCTTCGTCGAGCGGGCCGTCACCTTCACGACCTGCCCCGAGTGCGACGGGACCCGACTCAGCAAGGAGGCCCGCTCGTCGAAGATCAACGGCCGGAACATCGCCGACGTCTGCGCCATGCAGATCAACGACCTGGCCGACTGGATCCGCGACCTCGACGAACCCTCGGTGGCACCGCTGCTGGCCACCCTGCAGCGCACCCTCGACTCGTTCGTGGAGATCGGGCTCGGCTACCTGTCGCTCGACCGGCCCTCGGGCACCCTGTCCGGCGGCGAGGCACAGCGCACCAAGATGATCCGCCACCTCGGGTCGTCGCTCACCGACGTCACGTACGTCTTCGACGAGCCCACCATCGGCCTGCACCCGCACGACATCGCCCGCACCAACGACCTGCTGCTGCGCCTGCGCGACAAGGGCAACACCGTCCTGGTCGTCGAGCACAAGCCGGAGACCATCGCGATCGCCGACCACGTCGTCGACCTCGGCCCCGCCGCCGGCACCGCCGGCGGCGAGGTGGTCTTCGAAGGCACCGTCGACGGCCTGCGGGCCAGCGGCACCCGCACCGGGCGGCACCTGGACGACCGCGCCACGCTGAAGCCCACGGTCCGCACACCCTCGGGGATGCTGCCGGTACGCGGCGCCGCCACCCACAACCTGCGCGACGTCGACGTCGACATCCCACTCGGCGTGCTCTGCGTCGTCACCGGCGTCGCCGGCTCCGGCAAGAGCTCACTGATCCACGGATCGGTGGCCGGCCGCGACGGGGTGGTGGCCGTCGACCAGACCGCGATCCGCGGCTCACGGCGCAGCAACCCGGCCACCTACACCGGCCTGCTCGACCCGATCCGCAAGGCCTTCGCGAAGGCCAACGGCGTGAAGCCGGCGCTGTTCAGCGCCAACTCCGAGGGCGCCTGCCCCGCCTGCAACGGCGCCGGTGTCATCTACACCGACCTGGCGATGATGGCCGGTGTCGCCGCGCCCTGCGAGGAGTGCGAGGGCAAGCGGTTCCAGGCCTCGGTGCTGGAGTACCACCTCGGCGGCCGCGACATCAGTGAGGTGCTCGCGATGTCGGTGACCGAGGCGGAGGAGTTCTTCGGCGCCGGCGAGGCGCGCACCCCGGCGGCCCACGCGATCCTGCAGCGCCTCGCCGACGTCGGGCTCGGCTACCTCAGCCTCGGCCAGCCGCTGACCACGCTGTCCGGCGGCGAGCGGCAGCGGCTCAAGCTGGCCACCCGGATGGCCGAGAAGGGCGGGGTCTACATCCTCGACGAGCCCACCGCCGGCCTGCACCTCGCCGACGTCGAGCAGCTGCTGGGCCTGCTCGACCGGCTCGTCGACTCGGGCAAGTCGGTCATCGTCATCGAACACCACCAGGCGGTCATGGCGCACGCCGACTGGATCATCGACCTCGGGCCGGGCGCCGGTCACGACGGCGGGCGGGTCGTCTTCGAGGGCAAGCCGGCCGACCTGGTGGCCGCGCGGTCCACCCTGACCGGCCAGCACCTCGCGGCCTACGTCGGCGCCTGACCGCGCTCAGCCGGGCCAGCCGTCCCTTCGCGCAGGTGGCATCCGCCCACCGTCGCTACCGCGCCGAGTCCGCGCCGCCGAGCAGGGGGACACCATCTCGATGACCTGGCCGATTGGCGGACTGCGAGGCCAGCACCGCCGGGACGGCAGGACCACGAGCCCGCTGACCTGGCGGAGCCCGGCCCACGCTGTGGTTCGATAATCGACATTATGTCAAGTTGCAGTGGAGTGGTTCTCCTCCGCGAAGCCCGGGCGGTGGTGCCGTGCGGGCCGCGCAACGGGTGGGCCGGACGATCGCGCAGCACCCCCAACGGCTGCCATTCCCACTCGTCGGTGACGTGGCGGCAACGCATGTCCGACCGCGTCGCCGCCCATGGCCTGGGTGGCCACCACCCGGCCTGGCGCCGATCCTGCTGGCCTTCCCGTCCGCCGGCCGACGACGCGTTGACTCGCCACCCCCGAGCAGCGCCGCCGGCTGTCCCGCACCGGTGGGCGTGTGACGTTCGGCGGTACCCACTGGAAGGCGGACGAGGTGTCCCTCAGGGTCTCCCCGCTCCCCTGTGCCCGAAACGCGAAAATCATGCATAATATGCCTTATGCATGACAAACAGGACGAATCGGTGCAGCGGCTGATCGAGGAGTTCCTGACCGACCGCGCCACCCGCAAACCCTCCCCGCACACCCTCGACGCGTACCGGCGGGACCTGCGCACGGTCGCGGCGCTCGCCGCCGAGGAGGCCACCCCTCCCCTCCCCCTCGACGCACTGCCGTTGGCCGCCCTGTCCCCGCGGATCCTGCGGGCGGCGTTCGCCCGGTTCGCCGCGACCCGCTCCCCCGCGTCGGTGCACCGGGCCTGGTCCACCTGGAACAGCTTCTTCTCCTTCCTGGTCGCCGACGGCCTGACCAGCGGCAACCCGATGCCGGCGGTGGGGCGTCCGCGGGCCCCGCTGCCGGTGCCGAAGCCGCTGCGGGGCGCGGACACCCCGGAACAGCTGCTGGCGGCGGTGGCCCGGGCCGACGGTCGGCAACGGGACCCCTGGCCGGAGCGGGATCTGGCGGTGCTGGCCCTGGCGCTCTGCGCCGGGCTGCGGCTGTCCGAGTTGCTGGCGCTGCGGGTGGCGTCGCTCGGTGGTCGCGACGGTGAGCGGCGGGTCGACGTCGCGGGCAAGGGCGGGCGGCCGCGGGTGGTGCCGGTCGAGCCGGAACTGGACCGGGTGCTGGCGGACTACCTGGACAGTCGCCGCCGTCGCTTCGGTGCCCGCACGGTACGGCCGGATTCGCCGCTGCTGGTGGACCGGCGTGGTGAGCCGTTGCGCCGGGGTGGGCTGCAGTACCTGGTGGACTCCTGCTACCGGCGGGCGGGCATCGGTGACCGGGTGCCGCGCGGGGCGCGGTTGCACGCCCTGCGGCACACGTTCGCGACGCGGCTGGCGGAGGACGGGGCGAGCGCGGCGGAGATCATGCGGCTGCTGGGGCACGCGTCGCTGGGGTCGTCGCAGGCCTACATCGAGGTGACGGCGGGTCAGCAGCGGGCGGCGGTGCGGTCGAACCGTACGCACCGGGCGTTGGCGGGGTTGCTAACGGCCGGGCGGTGAGGACCGCCGGCAGGACGGTGGCGATCGCGGCGGTGGGGTCGAAGGCGGGGTCGGGGTTGGCGAGCTGGTTGTTGAGCAGGCCGTCGACGAGGGCGAGCAGGAGGCGTACGGCGGTGGTGGGGTGGCGGGCGCCGAGGGCGGCGAGCAGGGGTGCGGCCCAGGCGGTGAGGTCGGCCTGGCTGCGGGCGATCTGTTGCTGGAGGGCGGGTTGGTGGGCGGCTTCGCCGAAGATGGCGAGCCGGGCGAGGGTGAGTGTGCGGCGGTCGGTGGCGAGGTGGTGGACGAGGGCGCCGAGGGTGTGTGAAGGTGTCGCGGTCGACCGGGTCGAGGCTGCCGGAGACCGGCACGGGCCTGGGCATCTGGCCGTCGGCACTGCGCGCGCTGGACCGGCTCGGGGTGGGCGCGGTGGCGCGTGAGCGCGGGCGGGCCCAGCCGGACGGTGCGCTGCGCCGGCCGGACGGGTCGGTGATCGCCACGCTGGACGTGGGGCGGACCCGGGCTCGGCACGGTGAAGGGGTGCGCCTGCTGTCCCGGCCGGCGTTGCCGGGGGTGCTGGCTCAGGCGTTGCCGCCGGGCACCGTCCGGTTCGGAGCGCCGGGGGCGGATCCGGTGGCGCTGACGCGGGCGTACGACCTGGTGGTCGGCGCGGACGGGCTCCGCAGCGGGACGCGGGCCGCGCTGTTCGGTGACCGCTTTCCGCTGCGGTACGCGGGGGTGACGGCGTGGCGCGGCACGGTGGCCCTGGACGTGCCGGCGGGCGGCGAGACGTGGGGCCGGGGCCGCAAGTTCGGGCTGACGCCGCTGGCTCCCGGGGTGACGAACTGGTACGCGGCGGTGGCGGCACCGGAGGGGTACCGGCCACCGGTGGGTGACCGGGCGGCGTTGTGGCGCTGGTTCGGTGACTGGCACGACCCGATCCCGGCGGTGCTGGACCGCATCGACGGGGCCGGGTTGCTGCACCACGATGTGCACCATCTGACGCCGCTGCCGTCGTACGTGGCCGGGCGGTGCGCGCTGGTGGGGGACGCGGCGCACGCGATGACGCCGGATCTGGGCCAGGGCGCCTGCCAGGCGTTGATCGACGCGGTGGCCCTTGCGGACGCGGCGGCGGTGGCGCCGGACGTGCCTGCGGTGCTGGCCCGTTACGACCGGCAGCGGCGGCGGCCGGCGCAGCGGATGGCGGCGATGGCGGCGCGGGCGGGACGCCTGTCGCAGGTGCGCCGCTTCACCGGGGTGCGGGACGCGGCGCTGCGGGTGGCGCTGTCGTTCGGCCCGCCGGGCTGACCTGTGGCCTGGTGTCGGCGGCGGGTGTGCCGGGCATCGTCCGGCCGGAGCACGTGCGGCCGGGTGCCGTCGTGGTCGGGGGTGGGGTGTGCTACGCGGGACGTCGGTTGCTGCCGGACGTGGACGAGTCGTGTGCGCGGGTGGCGGGCGCGATCACGCCGCGGGTCGGTGGGGTGGGCCCGACGACGGTGGCGATGCTGTTCCGCAACGCGTTGCGCGCGGGCGGTGTCAGCCGCGGGTGGTGACCAGGTGTAGGGCTTCGGTGATCGCGGCGGGGATGTCGGTGACCGGGTAGAGGGCGCCGGTGATGGTGCGGTCGCGGTCGACGACGAGGATGAGCCGCTTGAGGCGGGTCTGTTGGCCGGCGCGGAAGGTGGGCAGGCGCAGGGCGGCGGTGAGGTGCAGGTCCACGTCGGACAGCAGCGGGAAGGGTACGCCTTCGGCGGCGGCGAAGGCGGCCTGTTCGTCGGGGCGCTGGGTGCTGACGCCGTGGACGGTGGCGCCGTGCGCGGTGAAGGCGGGCCACCGGTCGCGGAAGAGCCGGTTCTCCAGTGTGCAGCCGGCGGCGCCGGGGATGTCGGCCCAGTCGGCGGGCAGCGGGCTGGGTGTGCCGGTGCCGGGATAGGTGAACAGGACGGTGGCGGGGGTGGCGGCCACGGGGTCGGTGGGCCTGCCGTCGGTGGCGGTGAGGGCCGGGCCGTGGGGCAGCCGGCTGCCGACGAGGGCGTGGACGCGGTTGGCCTCGGCGCTGTCGGGGGTGGTGGTGGCGGTGAGGTGGCCGTCGCCCAGCACCCACCGGTCGGCCCAGTCCTGCATGGCGATGAGGGTGGGCAGCAGGGCGCGGCCGCGGTCGGTGAGGACGTACTCGTGGCGGGGTGGGCGGTCGGTGTAGGGGCGGCGGGCCAGGACGTCGTGGTCGACGAGGTGGCCGAGGCGCTGGGTGAGGACCTTGCGGGAGACGCCGAGTTCGGTGACGAGGGCGTCGAAGCGGTGGTGGCCGCGGGCGATCTCGCGCAGGACGAGCAGGTTCCACCAGTCGCCGACCACGGCGGCGGCGGTGGCGATGCCGCAGGTGTCGTCGTGCGGGCGGTGGCGGGTCATGTCGGGATCCTGCCGGACGGTGGGTGGGGGCTGCGCGGCGACACCCCTCCATAGTAAGTTCCCTTTGGGAACTAACCAGGGAGGTTCGGGTGGCAGCCGCGTGGCCGACGTTCGTGCGCAACTGGCGGATCACGCTGCGGGCGTACCCGTGGACGTACTTCGTCGGCACCCTCGCCACCGGTCTGCTGACCGTCGGAGTTGCGCTGCTGGCCTACCGGGCGATCGGGGGCGGGCAGGTCGCGGCGAGCTTCACGGCGGCGACCGGCAGCGGCGACTACCTGGGCTACGTCACGGTGGGCGCGGCTGCGCTGACGTTCACCACCCGGATGGTGCTGTGGGTGGCCAAGGCGCAGATCACCGAGTACCGCGAGGGGACGCTGGAGAGCCAGCTGCTCACCCCGGCGCGCCGGCTGCCGTACCTGCTCGGCGTCACCGGCCAGGCCCTGACCACCACGGCGGTGGAGATAACGGTGCTGCTGGCCGCGGCGGCGGCGCTGGGCGTACGGCTGCCGGCCCCCGACCCGCCGGTCCTGGTGGCGGCGCTGCTCGCGGCGACCGTGGCGGTGCTGGGCATGTCGGTGCCGCTCAGCGCCGTGATGCTGGCGGCGGGCGAGGCCCACATCACGCAGAACACCCTGTTCACCGGGATGGCGTTGCTGTGCGGGTTCACGTTCCCCACCGGCTACCTGCCCGACGCCGCGCGGTGGCTGGGTGAGGCGCTGCCGGTGACCTGGGCGCTGCGGGTGCTGCGGGCGGCCACCCTGCCCGGCTCGGGCACCGACCCGCTGCCGGCGCTGGCGGTCTGCCTGGCGCTGGGGACGGCGTACCTGCTGGTCGGGCTGTGGATGATCGGGCCCGCCGAGCGGCGCGCCCTGGGAAGGAGCGGCAACGCATGAGCGGCATCGTCACCACCGACCTGCGCAAGGTGTTCCCGATTCGCCGGGGCTGGCGGCGCCGGCCGGCGGGCCCACCGGTCCCCGCCGTCGACGGGTTGTCGCTGTCCGTGCCCGCCGGCCAGGTCACCGGCCTGCTCGGCCTCAACGGCGCCGGCAAGACCACCACCATCCGCATCCTGTCGACGCTGCTGCGGCCGACCTCCGGCACCGCCAGCGTGGACGGGCTGGACGTGGTCGCCGACGCCCGGGAGGTGCGGCGGCGGATCAACGTGATCGCCGGCGGCGAGCGGATGGTCTACAGCCGCCTCACCGCACGGGAGAACCTGTGGTACTTCGGGCAACTCTACGACGTGCCGCGGGCCCGGCTGCGGCCCCGCATCGGGGAGCTGCTGTCGCTGGTCGGTCTCGAGGCCGCCGCGGACACGCCGGTGGAGCGCTACTCGCGCGGCATGCGGCAACGGCTGGTGATCGCCCGCGGCCTGATCAACGATCCGGCGTACCTGCTGCTCGACGAGCCCACCCTCGGCCTGGACGCGCCGATCGCCCGGGAGCTGCGGGCCCTGGTCGCCGACCTCGCCGCCGGCGGCGTCGGGGTGCTGCTCACCTCGCACTACCTGGCCGAGGTCGAGCAGCTGTGCCGGCACGTGTACGTCATCGCGCGCGGCGCGCTCGTGGCCGAGGGCAGCCCGGCGGAGCTGACCGGGCAGACCCGCAGCCGGCACACCGTGCAGGTCAGCGTGAGCGAAGCCGGCCCGGCGGTGGCCGCCGCGCTCGGCGCGCTCGCCGCCGACGCCGGCGCGGACCTGGACCGCGACGTCGACGACGACGGCCGGGACCGGTTCACCCTGCGCCACCCCGACGACCTGGCCGGGCTCGCCGCCACCGCGGTGATCCGCGCCGGCGGGACGATCACCCGGCTGACCGCCACCCCACCGACCCTGGAGGACGCCATCCTCGCGCTGACCCGGCCGACGGCGGTGCGGGCCCGGTGAGGCACGCCCTGCGCGTCGTCGCGGCCGAGGCGCTCAAGCAGCACCGACGGCTGTTCGGCCAGCCGCTGGTCGTCTTCTCCATGCTGCTGTGGCCGCTGCTCACCCTGGCCGCCACCTACTACACGGTGCTGCCGGTGATCGGCACGCCGGGGGCCGCCGACCGGTGGCCGGTGGCCGGGGAACCCCGCCGCCTGCTGGCCTTCCTCGCCGCCGGGGCACTGGCCTACACGTTCTTCTTCTCCCTGGTCCAGTCGGCGTGGCACTTCTCGTTCGAGCGCGTCAGCGGCACCCTCGAAGGGCTGTTCCTCTCCCCCGCCAGCCGGATGGCGCTGGTCGTCGGCAACGGCGCCGCGGCGCTGGCGCAGAACGCGTGGCTGTTCGGGTGCTTCGGGGTCGCCGCGGCCCTGGCGGCGGACCTGCTGGACGTCGCGCACCCCGGCATGTACGCGGTGGCGCTGCTCGCGCTGCTGCTGCCCGCGGTGGCGTGGGGCGCGTTCCTGAACAGCCTGCTGATCTTCTCCCGGGACTCGGCGTTCCTCTACACCCTGCTGGACGACCCGCTGTGGTTCGTCGCCGGAGTCCGGCTGCCGCTGTTCGCGCTGCCGGTGTGGGTCAAGGCCGTCGGGTTGGCGTTCCCGCTGACCAGCAGCCTGGTCGTGCTGCGCGGGGCGCTGCTGGAGCGGGCCGACGTCGGCGACCTGGCCGGTCCGCTGGCGCTGCTCGCGGCGCTCACCGCCGGGCTGCTCGCCGCCGCCGCGGGCCTGCTGCGCCTCGGTGAGGCGCACGTGCAGCGCACCGGCACCCTGCACCTGTTCTAGGGCGGTCGTGCCACAGTCAGCCGAGGTCGACGATCAGTGGCCGGTGGTCGGAGATGGTCGACAGCGGGGTGCGGACGGCGGTGACCGGTGGCAGCAGGTCCAGGCCCTGCCGGTCGGCGAGGACGTGGTCGAGTTGGACGCGGGGCTGCCCGGCCGGGTAGGTGGGGCGGCGGCCCAGGGGCCGCCAGCCGGTGAGCAGGCGGGCGGGGCCGGCGGGCAGGTTGAGGTCGCCGAGCAGGATCCGCGGGGCGGGCAGGGTGCGCAGGGCGCGGACGGTGCGGCGCAGTTGGTGGGCGTTCCAGCCGGGCACGAACGACAGGTGGGTGGCGGCGACGGTGAGCGGCCCGCGGGGGGTGTCGAGGACGGCGGCGAGCACGACGCGGGGTTCGTCGCGCAGCAGGACGAGCCCGCCGCCGGGGCCGGGCACGTAGACCGGTGAGCGGACCGGGGCCGGCTTCAGGCGGGTGACCCGCCAGGCGGTGACCGGGTAGCGGCTGACCAGGCCGACGCCGTAGCAGGGTTCGCCGTGGCCGTCGTCGTCGTGGGTCAGCGGGCGGAACCGTTGGCCGGGCGTGCCGACGACGGCGGCGGCGAAGCGGTGCTCGGGTGCGCCGAGGGCGCGGGCGGCGATGGCGGTCTGGTCCAGGTTTCCGCTGCGGCCCTGGTCGCGGTCGACCTCCTGGAGCGCGAGGACGTCGGCGTCGAGTGCGCCGACGGCGGCGGTGAGCCGGTCGGGGTCGACCAGGCCGTCGGTGAGGGAACGGCCGTGCAGCAGGTTGAACGTGGCCAGGCGCACGTTTGCACCCTACGTCTCCGTGGCAGGGTTGCCGGGTGCTCAAGGTGTTGCTGTGTTCCGCGTTGGTGTTCCTGGCGGTCGGCGCGGCGGCGGTCCGGCTGCGGCGCCGCCGCGGCCGTTGAGGCGCGCCGGTGGCGCCGGCCGCGTCGGTGCTGGTGAGGCTGGCCACAGGCGGCCTCGTGGCCCGGGTGGCGGTGGGCAGAATGGCCGCCCGTGGACCTGGACCCGTTGTCGCTGACCACCCTGCTCGCCGCGGCCGCCCTGGCCGGCTGGATCGACGCGGTGGTGGGCGGTGGCGGGCTGCTGCTGTTGCCGGCGCTGCTGCTCGGGGCGCCGGGGATGCCGGTGGCGACCGCGCTGGGCACGAACAAGCTGGCGGCGATCGCGGGGACCACGACGGCGGCTCTGACGTACGCGCGGCGCACCAAGCTCGACTGGGCGGTGGCCGGGCCGGCGGCCGGGTTGGCGGTGCTGTGCGCGGGGTTGGGTGCCGCGTTGGCCGGCAGTGTCCGGGGTTCGGCGTACCGGCCGGTGGTGCTGGTGGTCCTGGGGACGGTGGCGGTGTTCGTGGTGGCCCGGCCCCGGTTGGGTGTGGTGGCCGAGCCGCACCGGCGTACCCGGGCCCGGATGGCGGCGGCGGTCGCGGTCGCCGGAGTGGGCATCGCCCTGTACGACGGGTTGATCGGGCCGGGCACCGGCACATTCCTGGTGTTGGCGTTCACCGCGCTGGTCGGCTCGGACTTCGTGCACGCGTCGGCGATGGCCAAGGTGGTCAACGCCGGTACGAACCTGGGTGCGCTGGTGGTGTTCGGGCTGACCGGCAACGTGTGGTGGCTGCTGGGCGCGGCGATGGCGGTGTGCAACATCGCCGGGGCGATGCTCGGGGCGCGGATGGCGCTGCGGCGCGGGTCCGGGTTCGTGCGGATCGTGCTGCTGGTGGTGGTGCTGGCGCTGGTCGGCAGGCTGGGCTACGACCAGTGGCTGGCCGGCTGACCCGGATCCGGCGCGGCGGCGGCCGCGTGTGATCATCGGCGGGTGGCGGTACGGGCGGAGCACGACCGGACGGTGCTGGCGCGGTTGCTGGGCCGGGATCCGGTGCTGAACGCGTACCAGCTGGGCGACCTGGACGACTTCTTCTGGCCGTACACGTCGTGGTTTCGTCGCGGGGAGGCGGTGGCGCTGCTCTACCACGGTGCGGTGCCCGCGACGCTGCTGGCGTTCGCCGACCCGGCGCGGACCGGGGAGCTGGCGGAGCTGCTCGGCGAGCTGAGCGGGGTGCTGCCGGCGCGGCTGCACGCGCACCTGTCCCCCGGCCTGGAGGCGGCGCTCGCGCCCGCGTACGCCGTGGCTGCGGCCGGAGCCCACCTGAAGATGGCGCTGACCGAGCCGGCGCTGCTGGCGGCGGTGCCGCCGGCCGGGCAGGTGCTCGCCGCGGCCGACCTGCCGCAGCTGCGCCGGCTGTACGCGGCCGCGTACCCGGGGAACTGGTTCGACGAGCGGATGCTGGGCACCGGCCAGTACGTGGGGGTGCGCGAGCGCGGCGAGCTGGTCGCGGTGGCCGGGGTGCACGTGTGGTCGCCGCGCTACCGGGTGGCGGCGGTGGGAAACGTGACGACGCATCCCGAGGTGCGCGGGCGTGGGCTGGGCGCGGCGGTGGTGGCGGCGCTGTGCCGGCGGCTGCGGGAGACGGTCGATCACGTGACGCTGAACGTGAAGGCGGACAACAGAGCCGCGGTGCGGCTCTACCGGCGGCTCGGGTTCACCCGGGTCGCCGACTACGGCGAGTTCACGCTGGCCGCCTGCTGAGGGCCCGGCCGGCCGATCCGCGTGCGCGTCAGGTGGTGCGTTGCCGGGGTGAGTCGAAGCGGCCCGCGCGGATCTCCCGCAGCGCCCGGCGGCGGGTCTCGCCGCGCAGGGTGTCGACGTAGAGCCGGCCGGCGAGGTGGTCGGTCTCGTGCTGCAGGGCGCGGGCGAGGAACCCGGAGCCGGCGATGGTCAGCGGCGCCCCGTGCTGGTCGACGCCGTGCGCGGTGGCGTGCATCGCCCGTGGTGTCGGGAAGTACAGGCCGGGCACGGACAGGCAGCCCTCGTCGTCGTCCTGCAGTTCGTCGGACAGCTCCAGGGTGGGGTTGATCAGGTGGCCGCGATGCCCGTCGGCGTCGTAGACGAACACCTGGGCGCTGACGCCGATCTGCGGTGCGGCCACGCCGGCCCGGCCGGGGGCACCGAGCAGGGTGTCCATCAGGTCGGTGACCAGGGCGCGCAGCTCGGCGTCGAAACTGGTCACGGGCTCGGCCGGGGTGCGCAGCACCGGGTCGCCGATGATCCGGATCGGGCGCATCGTCATGCCGTCAAGATTATCTCCGTGACGGCGGGCCGGCCCGGAACCGCGCCGGGACCGGCGGTCAGCGGTCGGGACGGTCGCGGACGAGGACCTCGATGCCGTCGAGGATGCGGGCCAGGCCGAACTCGAAGGCCCGCCGGGGGTCGCCGGCGGCCTGGTACTCCTGCCCGGCGGCGGCGCCGACGCGGGCGGCGAGCGGGAACCGCCGCGCATCCAGGGCCTTCTCCAGGTACGGGGCGTGGGTGTCCCACCACTGCTGTTCGGTCATGCCGGTGTGGGCGGCGGCCTGGGCTGCCTCGACGGCGCTGCGCACGGCACCGTGGACGAACCCGTCGATCAGGGTGACCACGGCGTCCATCTCCAGGTCGGTCAGGCCGGTCCCGTCGACGGCGCGCAGTTCCTGTTCGTAGCGGGCGATCACGTGCGGGCCCAGCGGCGGGCGGGTGGTGGCGACCTGCAGCAGCCACGGGTGGCGCAGGTAGCGGGCCCAGTTGTCGCGGGCGACCTGTTCCAGGCGCTGCCGCCAACCGGCGGTGGGGTCGTCGGCCGCCGCGTCGACGGTCTCCCCGTAGACGGTGTCGAGCATGACGTCGAGCAGTTCGCCCTTGCCGGGCACGTACGTGTAGAGGCTCATGGTGCCCACCCCGAGGCGCTCGGCGACGCGGCGCATGGACAGCGCGGCGAGCCCTTCGGCGTCGGCGACCTCGATGGCGGCGCGGACGATGCGGTCGACGGACAGGTCCGGGCGGCCCTTGCGGCTGACGCGTTCCCGGGTGCGCCAGAGCAGGGCGAGGCTGCGCGCGGGGTCGCCGGTGCCGCTGTACTCGGTCGTCACCGTCCCACCTTAACCGTCCGCCGTACCGTATGTTGTACGGTACGGCGTACGGGCAGGTGGGGCCGGGGAGGTCACGAGATGGCGGACGAAACGGCGGCGATCGAGGCCGAGGGGCTGCGCAAACGCTACGGGGAGGCCACCGCGCTCGACGGGCTGGACCTCACGGTCCCGGCCGGCGGCGTGTGCGGGCTGCTCGGGCCCAACGGGGCCGGCAAGACCACCACGGTGCGGGTCCTGGCCACCCTGCTGCGACCCGACGCGGGCCGGGCCGTCGTCGCCGGCGCCGACGTGGCGCGCCACCCGCGGCGGGTCCGCGAACGCATCGGCCTGGTCGGCCAGCACGCCGCGGTGGACGAGGTGCTCAGCGGCCGGCAGAACCTGGTGCTGTTCGGGCGCCTGCACCACCTGTCCGCGGCGCGGGCCCGGGCGCGGGCCGCGCAGCTGCTGGACCGGTTCGACCTGCTCGACGCCGCCGACCGCCCGGTCGGCACGTACTCCGGCGGGATGCGCCGGCGCCTCGACCTGGCCGCCGGGCTGATCCTCGACCCGCCGGTGCTGTTCCTCGACGAACCCACCACCGGGCTGGACCCGCGGGCCCGCGCCCAGGTGTGGGACGTGGTGCGCCGGCTCGCCGCCGCCGGCACGACCGTGCTGCTCACCACCCAGTACCTGGAGGAGGCCGACCAACTGGCCGACACGCTGCGCGTGATCGACCGGGGACGGGTGCTCGCGTCCGGCTCGCCGGAGCAGCTCAAGACCGCCCTCGGCGGCGACCGGGTGGACGTCGTGCTGTCGCGTCCCGAGGACCTGGACCGGGCGGTACGCGTCGTCGGCGCGGCCACCGGCGCCGCCCCGCGCGTCGACGCGGCGGCGCTGCGGCTCAGCGTTCCCGTCACGCACCGGGTGAGCGCGTTGGCCGCCGTGCTGCGGGCCCTGGACGACACCGGTCTGAGCGCCGCCGACGTCGCGGTGCGCCGACCCACCCTCGACGAGGTGTACCTGCGGCTCACCGCCGCCGACACCGCCGGAACGCGACGAAAGGTGACCCGGTGAGCGTCCGCGCCGCCCGGCGGCTGCGCTGGGCCGTCTCCGACAGTCTCGTGCTCACCGTCCGGACGCTGGCGCACTGGGGCCGCCAGCCCGTCGAGGTGCTGGTCGGGCTGCTGTTCCCGGTGCTGCTGGTGCTGATGTTCGCCTATCTGTTCGGCGGCGCGATGAGCGTGCCCGGCGGCGGCGACCACCGGGAGTTCCTGCTGCCGGGCATGTTCGCCATGACGATGGCCTTCGGCATCGAGACCACCTACACCGCGGCGGCCACCGACACCGCCCGGGGGGTGACCGACCGGTTCCGGTCCCTGCCGATGGCGCCGTCGGCGGTGGTGACCGGCCGGGCCACCGCGGACCTGCTGCACTCGGTGCTCGCCCTGGCCGTGGTGCTCGCCTGCGGGCTGGCCGTCGGCTGGCGGTGGCACGACGGCCTGGCGCACGCGGCGGCCGCGGTCGGGCTGCTCCTGCTGCTGCGGGTCGCGCTGATCTGGGTCGGGATCCACCTGGCGCTGGTGCTGCGCCGTCCCGAGTCGGTGGTGGCGCTGCAGATCCTGGTCTGGCCGGTCGGGTTCACCTCGAACGCGTTCGTCGCCCCCGACACCATGCCCGGGTGGCTCGCGGCGGTCGCGCAGTGGAATCCGCTGTCGGCGACCGTCGCGGCCTGCCGGGAGTTGTTCGGCAATCCCGGCTGGGGCGGCGACTCGTTCGCCGCGCAGCACGCGCTGGGCCTCGCGGTCGCCTGGCCGCTGCTGCTGATCGCGGTCTTCCTGCCCCTGTCGGTACGCCGCTACCGCCGCCTGTCCCGCTGATGCCGACCGGCGTCCCGCGCGAACCGCTGACGCCGACCGGCGTCCCGCGCGAACCGCTGGCCTCACCGCGTGGCAAGCTCCCGCACGCGCTGTGGAACTGACTCGTCCACGTCGTCACGGCCGGGCCGCCGGCCGATCCGTCGACGACATCAGTTCCACAGGCGACACGGCTCGCGTCCAGCCGGCGGAAACTCGCGGTTCAGCGACGACCTCCCCCCGCGCCGAGCGCCGCTCGACCTGCCGACCGCGTCCGCGCCGCACTGGCCGGGTTCGCCGCCACACCCTGAGCGCCAGGCAGCCGCGCGCCGGCCTCCTGGCCGCCCGGTCAGCCGGCGGCCAGGGCGGCGCGCAGCGGGCCCGCCTTCGCCGCCGCCTCGGCGACCTCGGCGTCGGGGTCGCTGCCCCAGGTGATGCCGCCGCCGGCCCACACGTGCAGCCGGTCGGCGTCGGCGGCGGCGGTGCGGATGGTCAGGCCCAGGTCGACGCGCCCCGGGGCGACCCAGCCGAGCGCGCCCATGCTGGCCCCGCGACCGACCGGCTCCAGGGCGGCGATCCGGTCCAGGGCGGCGAGCTTCGGCGCGCCGGTGACCGACCCGCCGGGACAGACCGCGCGCAGCAGCTCGGCCAGGCCCAGACCGTCGTCGACCGATGCGGACACGGTCGACTCGGCCTGCCACAGGTCGCACCAGCGCCGTACCGCGAACAACTCGTCGACGCGGACGCTGCCGGTACGGGCGACGCGGGCCAGGTCGTTGCGTTCCAAATCGACGATCATGACGTGCTCGGCGCGTTCCTTGGCCGAGGCGAGCAGCTCTGCGCGGCCGGCGGCGGTCGCCGGTCGGGTGCCCTTGATCGGCCGGGTGATCACCTGACCACCGGTCACCTCGACCAGGGTCTCCGGGGAGGCGCAGCCGATCGCCCAGCCGTCGCCGGTGAGGACACCGCCGTAGCGGGCGCCGGGCAGCGTGCCGAGGCGGGCGAGGGCGGGCAGCGGGTCGCCGCCGTAGCGGGCGGCGGCGTGCCCGACGAGGTTGACCTGGTAGACGTCGCCGCGGCCGATGGCGTCGCGGACGGCGCGCACGGCGTCGGCGTGCTGCGCCGCGGTCCAGCTCTCGACGAAGTCGCCGAGCCACCAGCCGCCGCCCTGCCGCGCGGACCCGCCGGACGCGGGTCGGGGCCGGTGGTCGTAGACGACGACGGCGACCTCGGGCAGCGCCGGCGCGGGGGTGGGTGCGCCCGCCGCGCCGCCGGCGAGCAGCGCGCCGGCGCCGGCGGAGACGTAGAGGGCGGCCCCGCACACGCCCTGCGTGTCGTGCGCCGGGGCCGGGCGGGCCAGGTCGTCCAGGGCGAGGCCGTGCTCGGCGAGGAACCGCTGGGCCAGCAGCGCCGGGTCCCCGCCGTCGGCGGGCCGCCACTCCCACCGGTCCCGCTCGGCCAGGACGCGCCGGCATCCGGCCGGGGCGCCCGGCGCATCGACCACTATCCGTGGGAGCGTTTCCACGCCGTCCGGTCCGATCCGCCTCATCCGTTCAGTGGAATTCGCGTACCGCACGCGCGCACCTGCTCGATGTTGGTCGCTTTCGCTTGGTACTGTGCGTCACTGGTCATGTGAACCATGACACAGCGCCCCCACAGTCCGGAGAACCCGATGTGCCAGCACCAACCCACCTGCCCCTCCGCCGAAGCGACCGATCGGGACGCCGCCAGAGCGATCGCCTGCTTCCCTGAACAGGGCTGGAGCCTGCTCTGCAACGGCGTCATCCTCTTCGAGGACACCGGTGAGCTGCTCCCGGACGGGCGAACCATCGCCCCGCACCGCGGCCCCGCCCGCCACGCCCTCGTCGCCTGAGACGCGCACGCTGCGTCACACACCCGTCAACGTCGGCCCCAGGCTAGTCCCCCGGTCCGGGGCGCCCGGAGCCGACCCGACCGGCCGGGGCGCCCGCGACAGCGCCCCGGCGACCGCCGCTCAATCCTCGAAGGCCTCCGGCGCCGGGCAGGAGCAGACCAGATTCCGGTCGCCGTACGCGCCGTCGATGCGCCGCACCGGCGGCCAGTACTTGCCCGCCCGCGCCACCCCGGCCGGGTAGGCGCCCACCGACCGCGGGTACGGGTGCGGCCACTCGTCACCGGACACCATCGCCGCGGTGTGCGGTGCGTTGGCCAGGGGGTTGTCGCCCGCCGGCCACTCCCCCGACCCCACCTTGTCGATCTCCGCCCGGATCGCGATCATCGCGTCGCAGAAGCGGTCCAGCTCGGCGAGGTCCTCACTCTCCGTGGGCTCCACCATCAGCGTGCCCGCCACCGGGAACGACATCGTCGGCGCGTGGAACCCGTAGTCGATCAACCGCTTGGCCACGTCGTCCACGCTCACGCCGGTCGCCTTCGTCACCGGCCGCAGGTCCAGGATGCACTCGTGGGCCACCAGGCCCTTGTTGCCCGCGTACAGCACCGGATAGTGCCCACGCAGCCGCGCCGCCACGTAGTTGGCGGCGAGCACCGCCACCCCGGTCGCCCGGGTCAGCCCGGCCGCGCCCATCATCCGCAGGTACGCCCACGGGATCGGCAGGATCCCCGCCGACCCGTACCGCGCCGCCGAGATCGCCGGGCGGCCCGGCTCGCCGGCGAGCGGGTCACCGGGCAGGAACGGCGCCAGGTGCGCCCGCACCGCCACCGGGCCCACCCCGGGCCCGCCGCCGCCGTGCGGAATGCAGAACGTCTTGTGCAGGTTCAGGTGCGACACGTCCGCCCCAAACTTGCCGGGCTTGGCGAACCCGACCAGCGCGTTGAGGTTCGCCCCGTCGACGTACACCTGCCCGCCCGCCTCGTGGACCTTCGCGCACAGCTGCGCGATGCCCGTCTCGTACACGCCGTGCGTCGACGGGTAGGTCACCATGATCGCCGCGAGCGCGTCCCGATGCTTGTCGATCTTCGCGTCGAGGTCGACCAGGTCGACGTTGCCGTCGGTGTCGCAGCCGACGACCACCACCCGCATGCCGGCCATGACCGCGGAGGCGGCGTTGGTGCCGTGCGCCGACGACGGGATCAGGCACACGTCCCGGTGCCCCTCGCCGCGGGACCGGTGCCACGCCCGGATGGCCAGCAGACCGGCCAGTTCGCCCTGCGAGCCGGCGTTGGGCTGCACGCTGACCGCGTCGTAGCCGGTCAGCTCGGCCAGCCAGCGCCCCAGCTGGGCGATCATCTCCCGGTACCCGGCGGTCTGCGACTCGGGCGCGAACGGGTGGATGTGCGCGAACTGCGCCCAGCTGACCGGCTCCATCTCGGTGGTCGCGTTGAGCTTCATCGTGCACGAACCGAGCGGGATCATGCCCCGGTCCAGGGCGTAGTCGAAGTCGGCCAGCCGCCGCAGGTAGCGCAGCATCGCCGTCTCCGAGTGGTGGCTGCGGAACACCGGGTGGGTGAGGAAGTCGGACGTGCGGGACAGGGCGGCCGGCAGCGCCGCGTCCACATCCGCGGTGAACGCCGCCACCCCGAACGCCGCCCACACCTGCTCCAGGTGCGCCGTCGTGGTGGTCTCGTCGCAGGAGACGCCGACCCGGTCGGCGTCGACCAGCCGCAGGTTCACCCCGCGCGCCGCGGCGGCGGCGACCACGTCGGCGGCCCGGCCGGGCACGGCCGCGGTGACGGTGTCGAAGAACGCGACGTCCGCGACGGCCACGCCCCCGGCGCGCAGCCCGGCCGCGAGCCGCGCCGCCATGGCGTGGGTACGCGTCGCGATCTCCCGCAGCCCGTCCGGGCCGTGGTAGACGGCGTACATGCCGGCCATCACGGCGAGCAGCACCTGCGCGGTGCAGATGTTGCTGGTCGCCCTCTCCCGCCGGATGTGCTGCTCGCGGGTCTGCAGCGCCAGCCGGTACGCGGGGTTGCCGTCGGCGTCGCGGGACACGCCGACGAGCCGGCCGGGCAGCATCCGCTCCAGGCCGGCGCGCACCGCCAGGTAGCCGGCGTGCGGCCCGCCGAACCCCATCGGTACGCCGAAGCGCTGGGTGGTGCCGGCGGCGATGTCCGCGCCGATCTCCCCGGGCGGGCGCAGCAGGGTCAGCGCCAGCAGGTCCGCGGCGACGGTCACCAGCGCGCCGGCGGCGTGGGCGGCCTCGACCAGGCCCGCGTGGTCGCGGACCGCCCCGGAGGCGCCAGGGTACTGCACGTGCAGGCCGAAGAACTCGCCCGGCAGCTCTGCGCTGTCCAGGTCGACCACGCGCACGTCGATGCCCAGCGGCTCGGCCCGCCCGTTGAGCACGGCGACGGTCTGCGGCAGCGTGTCCGCGTCGACCACGTACACGTTGCTCCTGCTCTTGGCCGCGCGGCGGGCGAGGGTCATCGCCTCGGCCGCGGCGGTGCCCTCGTCGAGCATGGAGGCGTTCGCGGTGGCCAGCCCGGTCAGGTCGGTGACCATGGTCTGGAAGTTCAGCAGCGCCTCGAGCCGGCCCTGGCTGATCTCCGGTTGGTACGGCGTGTACGCGGTGTACCAGGCCGGGTTCTCCAGCACGTTGCGGCGGATCACGGCCGGGGTGTGCGTGCCGTGGTAGCCGAGGCCGATCATGGACACGGCGACGGTGTTGCGGGCGGCCAGGGCCCGCAGCTCGGTGAGGGCGTCGTGCTCGCTGGCCGGCTCGGGCAGGTCGAGGGTGCCGTGCCAGCGGATCACCTCGGGGATCGCCGCGTCCATCAGCTCGTCGATCGAGCCGTAACCGACGGTCTCCAGCATCCGGCGCTCGTCGTCCGGGCCGGGGCCGATGTGGCGGGCGGCGAACTGCTCTGCGGTCATGGGCGGCGCCTCCGGGGGCGAGGTCGACAGGTCGGCCTCCCCCTCTGTCGCACCCGTGGGTGCTCCACAGTGCCTGCCCACGAGGTCCTTTTGCCTGAGAGGTTCCGGGGAGGATTTGCCCCTTCGGCGCCGTCCGGGTGTTTCCGGGCGGTCTCTCCCACGCGGGTGCTACCGGCATGGTCAACGCTACCAGCGCGCGCGTTTCCGCGGATGTCGTCCCCTCGGCGCCGGCTCGATCCGACCCACGGGTGCGGGCGACCCGCCGGGGGCCGGAGGGCCACCGTGATAACTTGCGTCGATGAGTTCGCGACCTGAGCGCGCCGCATCCGGTCACGTCGGCCGCGTCGCCGACTACTACGACGACAACACGCGCCGGTTCCTCCTGGTCGCCGAGAGCCCGGGCAGTGACGCCATCCACCGCGGTGTGTGGACGCCGGATGTCACGAGCGCGGCGGAGGCCATGGACACCGTCAACCGCCTGCTGATCGAGCGGGTGCGCGGGCACGTCCCGGCGGGCGGCGCGAGGGTGCTCGACCTCGGCTGTGGCGTGGGCGCGACGATGGTGCGCCTGGCCCGCGAGGTGGACGGGTTCATCTGCGGGGTGACCATCAGCCGGGTGCAGGCCGAGATCGCAGCGAAACGGTTCGCCCGCGACGGACTGACCGACCGCTGCCAGGTGATCTGCGCCGATTTCGCCGAACTGCCCGCGCAACCGCACTACGACGCCATGGTCGCCGTGGAGGCGCTCGTTCACTCGCCGTCGCTGGAGCACCTGCTCCCGTCCCTGGTGGATCGGCTGCGCCCGGGAGGCCGCCTCATCGTGTGCGACGACTGGGTGACCGACAAGGATCGCGGGCTCGCCGCTCGCGATCGCTGTCTCGACCAGTTCCGCGCCGGCTGGCGGATCGGGAGTCTGCACACCGTGGGCGAGCTGGTCGCCATGTCTGAGCGCGCCGGCCTGCGTCTGGTCGAGGACCTGGATCTCACGTCGTACGTGCGCCTCGGTCGACCACGCGACCGCCTGGTCAAGCTGGCCGTGGGCGCCACCGCCGTGGCGCCACGGCTTCGCGACCGGCTGCTCGAGCTGCCGTTCTGGGCCAACATGATCGGCGGGTCGGCGTTGCAGGCCGGACTGTCGCGGCGGTGGCTGGAGTACCGGTTGATCGTGCTCGAGAAGGCATGAGGGCCGCGCCCGGTCACGTGCGGTTCGCGGCGCCACCGGCGACCTGATCGCGGCCCGGCTCACACCGCGACCGGCGGTGCCGCGACCGGCGCGGCGGGGCACACCCGGTCGGCGAGGGCCGGCAGCAGCGCGCCCAGCGGCGCGTCCACCGTCAGGGCCGCGTACGCGTCGCCGCGGGTCGGGCCCTGGTTGACGATCGCCACCGGGATGCCCAGTTTCGCCGCGCGGAGCACGAACCGCCGCCCCGACATCACCGTCAACGACGAGCCGAGCACCAGCAGCAGCCGGGCGGCCTCCACCATCGCGAAGCACCGGGCGACCCGGGCCGGCGGGACCGTCTCGCCGAAGAACACCACGTCCGGTTTGAGCATGCCCGTGCCGCAGAGCGTGCAGTCGACGATCCGGAACCGGGCCACCGCCTCCTCGTCGAGGTCGACGTCGCCGTCGGGGTTGACCGCCACCGCCCGCGCGTCGAAACCCGGGTTGGCCTCGGACAACCGCCGGTGCAGCTCCTCCCGGGAGGTGCCGTTGCCGCAGTCCAGGCAGGTCACCTCGTCGAGCCGGCCGTGCAGCTCCACCACCCGCTCGCCACCGGCGGCCGTGTGCAGGCCGTCGACGTTCTGGGTGACGATCCCGTCGACCAGGCCGGCGCGCTGCAGCCGGGTCACCGCGAGGTGCCCGTCGTTGGGGGCCGCCCGGGCGATCGTGCGCCACCCGACGTGGCTGCGCGCCCAGTAGCGGCGCCGGGCCTGCGCGTCGCGGGTGAACGTCTGGTACGTCATCGGCGTGTGCCGGCGGGCCGCCCCGCTCGGCCCCCGGTAGTCCGGGATACCCGACTCGGTGGACAGGCCGGCCCCGCTGAGCACCACCACGCCACCGCCGGCCGTCAGCTCGGCCAGCATCTCCACCCGTTCACTCACCCGCCCATGCTGCCCCAACACCGGCCTCCACGCCCACCGCCGGACGGTCGTGCCACCAACCTGTTGCAAAGAAATCTTTGCAAAGCTACGTTTGCATTCATGGTTACCGGCCCCGGGTACGACCCCACGCGGGACGTGGTCCTCGACGCGCGAACGCTGCGCGGGGTGGCCCATCCGCTGCGCCTGCGGCTGCTCGGCTCGCTGCGCCACGAGGGGCCGCAGACGGCAACGCAGCTGGCCGCCCGGCTCGGCGAGTCCAGTGCCGCGACCAGCTACCACCTCCGCACGCTGGCCGCCCACGGCTTCGTCACCGACGCGCCGGAACTGGGCCGCGGCCGCGAACGCTTCTGGCGCGCCGTGCACCGCTCGACCTGGTTCGACGCTCCCGACCGGGACGCGCCGGAGCGGGCACTCGGCGAGGCCTACCTGCGCACCGTCGCGCGGATGTACGCGGAGAACGTCGAGCGGTCCATCACCGAGCTGGCCGACTGGCCCCCGCAGTGGGTACGGGCGACCAGCATGAGCGACCTCACGGCGAGCCTGACCGCCGAGGAGGCCGAGCAGCTCGCCGGCGAGATGATGGCCCTGCTGGTGCGGTACCGGCAGCAGGCGGAAGCACGGGCCGGCGACGGGGCCGAGCGCGTCGCGATGACCACGCAGTTCCAGATCTTCCCGCGGCGCGGCCAGCTCGACGCGCTGGTGGCGACGCGGTCCGCGCCCGCCGCCGAATCGCCCGCTCCCCCGACCGGCGAACCGTCCGGCACCGAGGGCACGGACCGACGGTGAGGCAGCGGTCCGCGTACGGGCTCCTCGTCGCCAAGGCGGTCTCGGTCGCCGGCACGCGCATGTCCGTCGTGGCGGTGCCGTGGTTCGTGTTGCAGACCACCGGCGACGCCCTGCTGACCGGCGTCACCGCCTTCGTGGAGATGGCTGCCCTGGTCGCGGCACGCGTACTCGGCGCACCGCTGGTCGACCGCCTGGGGCCGCGGACGGCCAGCGTCGACGGTGACCTGATCGCCGGGCTGGCGCTCGGCGTGGTGCCGCTGCTGTACGCCGTCGGCCTGCTCAGCTATCCGGTCCTGCTCGTGCTGGTCGGAGTGGTCGGACTGTTCCGCGGACCGTCGGACAACGCCAAGTACGCGATGGTGCCCGACGTCGCCGCCGCCGCCGGCTGGAGCAACGAACGCGCCGCCGGGCTGGCCGACAGCGTCGGGCGTCTCGGGTCGCTGATCGGCGCGCCGCTGGGCGCAACGCTGATCGTGCTGGTCGGCGCGCCCGCGGTCATCGCCCTCGACGCGGCCACCTTCCTGCTCGCCGCCGTACTGGTGGCGACGCTGGTCGGGGCCCGGACACCCACGGCCGAGGCGGCCGAGGCGAAGCACCGGGCCGGCGGCTACGTCGCCGACCTCAAAGCCGGGCTGCGCTTCGTCCGGCGTGACCCGCTGCTGCGGGCGATCGTCGCGATGGTGCTGCTGACCAACCTGCTCGACCAGGCACTGACCGCGGTGCTCCTGCCGGTGTGGGCGACCGAGCGCTACCAGGACGCCGCACCCATCGGGCTCGTGCTCGGCGCGCTGAGCGGCGGAGCCTTCGTGGGGTCCCTGCTCGTGTCCGGCTACGGCGCCCGCCTGCCCCGATGGCGCACGTACACGGTGGCGTTCCTGCTCGGCGCCGTCCCCCGGATCTTCGTGCTGGCGCTGCCGGTCGGGCTGCCCGTCGTCGCGGGCGTCGCGCTCGCCGGCGGGATCCTGATCGGAGCCATCAATCCGTTGCTGGCCGCCGCCGAGTTCGAACGCATCCCCGCCGGCCTGCGGGCCCGGGTCCTCGGCACGGTCGGCGGCCTGGCCTGGGCCGGCATCCCGCTCGGTGGGCTGGTGGGCGGTGTGCTCGCGTCGACGCTCGGCGCCACCGGCGGCATCCTGGTGGTGGGGACGGTGTACCTGCTGGTCACCCTGGACCCACTGCTCCGCCGGCGCACCTGGCAGCTGATGAACCGGCGGGCCCCGGCCGGCACCATGGTCGCCGTGCCGGGCTGACGACGGCGTCGCGGCACGACCGGTGTCCGCCCCGGGAGCGCACGCCGCCAGGTGAGCCGTGGCCACTGCCGACCGACGAGCGCCACCCGCCCGGGGCCGGCGGCCCGGTAGGTTCGACGGTATGCGCGTCGTCATCGCCGGAGGCCACGGCAAGATCGCCCGACTGCTGGAACGCGAACTCGCCGGCCGCGGCGACGTCGCCGTCGGCCTGATCCGCAACCCGGAGCACGCCGCCGCCCTCTCCGCGGCCGGCGCCCACCCGGTGGTGTGCGACCTGGAACACGCCGACGTCGACACGGTCGCCGCCCACCTGGCCGGCGCCGACGCGGTCGTCTTCGCCGCCGGGGCCGGGCCGGGCAGCGGCGCCGCCCGCAAGGACACCGTCGACCGGGGTGCCGCCGTGCTGCTCGCCGACGCCGCCCAGGCCGCCGGGGTGCGCCGCTACCTGCTGGTGTCGTCGATGGGCGTGGAGCAGCCACCCGCGCCCGGCACCGACGAGGTGTGGGCGGCGTACCTGCGGGCCAAGAAGGCCGCCGAGGACGACCTCACCGGCCGCGACCTGGACACCACGGTGCTGCGGCCCGGCCGGCTCACCGACGACGAACCCACCGGCCGGATCACCCTCGCCCGCCACGTGCCCCGCGGGGCGGTCACCCGCGCCGACGTCGCCCGCGTCCTGGTCGCCCTGCTCGCGGCGCCCGCCACCGCCGGGCTGACCCTGGAACTGGTGGGCGGCGAGACCCCTGTCGCCGAGGCCCTGCGCGCCGTCGCGCCGGCCTGACCGGCCGCCCGCGGCAGACCGTCGACCCCGGACCGCCGCAGGTCGGCCGACGCTGGCCGGGGCGGGCTCAGCGCTGACCGTGGCGCGGCAGCGCACCCTGCCCGGCGCCCGCGCCCACCGGCGCCGCCCCGGCGGCGTCCTGCGCCAACCGCTGCATCGTGCGCGCCAGGTGCTCGCTGCCGTCGTCGAGATGCCGCGCCGCCGCCTGCATGTGCGAGATCATCATCTCCCCGTAGATGCGCAGCGCCTCCCGGGCCGCCACCGAGTCGTCGAAGCTCGCCCCGGCGGACGCCCGGTAGTCCTGCACCGCCCGCTCCGCCTCCTGCCGAGCCTCCTCCGCCGCGGCCCGCACGTAACTCTCGTACTGCGTCCGGGCGTACTCGGCGACCCGCCGGGCGTAGTCGTGGGCCTGAGCGATGATCTGCTCCGCCTCCCGCTGCGCCGCCGACAGCAGGTTGACCTCCTTGGTCGCCGGCATCGCCGACGCCGTCGGCGCGCTCGGCAGCACCCCGTGCCGGTGCAGCTCCAGGTGGTTGTTGAGCCGCTCGTTCTCCGCCCGCAGGTGCGCGATCTGCGACGACAGCAGATCCAACTCGTCGGCCACCTGGACCCGGAACCGGTCCACGTCGGCGTTGTCGTAGCCGCGGCGGGTGAACGGCGCGGTACCGAACTCCCACCGCCGCACCCGGTCCGCCGTGATCCGCACCTGCACGCCACTGGACACGTGCTTGCCGTCGTACCTGCTGATCGGACTCGCCGTCACCCTAACCCTCCGGAATTGTCAGCGGTGGACGCCGCCTGCACGGCCGTCCGCCACGACGGGCCGTACCAGTGCTTGCCCAAACCCTCGTGGTGCAGCTGCCCGGCGTGGTAACCGGCGCGGTCCAGCGTGGTCATCGCGTGCGCCACCAGGTTGTCCGAACCGCACACGAACACGTGCCGGGACCGCCAGTCACCGTCGGCCAGCGCCCGGTCCACCGGGTACGTGATCTCCCCCGGCCGCGCCGGGTCGCTGCCCACCACATAGGTCACCGACAGCCACGGGTACGACGACGCCAGCTTGTCGATCGCGTCGCTGTCGTAGAGCTCCATCCGCGAGCGGGCGCCCACGTACAGGTCGACCCGCCGCCGGGACCCCTCCGCCGCGACCTGCTCCACGAGCGCCTTCACCGGCGCCCATCCGGTGCCGCCGGCCAGTAGCAGCAGATCCGCCGAACCCGCCGAGGCCAACGTGAGCCGGTCACCCACCGGCGCCGACAGGTGGATCTGGTCACCGGTCGTGCACCCGTACACCAGGCGCGAGGACACCGCCCCGCCCGGCGCGGCGCGCACGTGCAGCTCCAGCGTCCCGTCGGCGCGGGGCGCGTTCGCCGGCGAGTAGTACCGCCACGACCGCACCGCCGGGTGCGACGCCCCGATCGACTGGCCGGGAGTGAACGGCAGCAGGTACTGCGGGCGCAACGTCAGCACCGCCACGTCGAACGCCCGCCGCTCGTGGCCGACGATCTCCGCCACCCACCACGGCGGGTTCACCGTCTCCGCGGCCTGCGCGCCCTCGGTCATCACCTTCGCGACCAGCCCGTAGGCGTCCGCCCAGTCCTGGGCCAGCTCGTCGGTCCACTGGTCGCCGAGGAAGTGCCGCAAGGTGGCCAGCAGCGCCTCACCCACCGCCGGGTAGTGCTCCGCGCGCACGGCGAACTTCCGGTGGTCGGCGCCGAGGTCGGTGAGGAACCCGACCAGCCGGTCCACCTGGTCCACGTGCGACACGATGTGCCCCAGCGCCGTCACGAGCCGGTCCCGCTGACCCGCCATGTTGGTCGGGAACATCTGCCGGGTCTCCGGATGCGCCAGGAACAGCGTCGAGTAGAAGTAGAGCGGCACCTGGTCGCCGTGCGCGGCGACCAGGGACCAGCTCTGCTTGAGCCGGGCGGCGTCCACGCTCAGGCGCCCGTCCGGGTCCCGGCGGCCACCACCTGGTCCTGCACCTGGGCCAGCACGGCCCGCACGTCGGCGATGATGTCGGCCGGCACGCCCAGCTCGGTCAGCGTCGCGGCGAGGTGCCCGCCGACCTTCGCGTAGTGCGCCGCCGGGATGTTCAGCGGCTGGTGCGCCTCCGCCAGGCCCCGCCCGGCGTACTCGTTCGGCCCGCCCAGCACCACGGTCAGCATCAACGCCAGGTGCCGCCGCTGCGCCGTCATGTCCACATCGGTGAAGTAGCCGGCCAGCTCCGGGTCGGCCAGGACCTTGTCGTAGAACAGCTCCACGGCCGCCTTCACCGAGCTGGCGCCGCCGATGCGTTCGTAGTGGGAGGTGGGGGCGGTCTCTTCGGTAACCGTCACGGTCGGTTCCTTCCGCAAGTGGCAGGGGATCGCGCGCGCTGGGGTCGGCGCGCACACCGGGTACGCCCGCCCCGGCGGAGCCTCGCGGTGACTCCGTCGCCGGGAGGCGCGAAGGGGACGATAGCGCGTTGCGACGTTCCGGTCACCGCCGCCCTATCGGATTCCCGACAACACTCCAACACGGACGGTAATCAAAGCATGATCCAATATCGACGGTCAGTCAGTAGCCGGACACAGTCCGTTCCGGAGCATGGCAAATTTCCACAATGGGCGTGACATTCCCATGAACAGCACATCGCGAGGACTCGGCCGTCGAACCGGTGCGCAGCACCGACTCCAGCCATCGCCGGCCACCGCTGTCCGGGCCGGGACGGCCCCGCCGGCACCCGAACACACCACATCCGCCACCACACGGCAGCAACAACCCAGAGTAATCACAAGATCTCGTAACGCGTCGGCGCGTCGCAACCCGCGACGCCCGCCCGGCACGCCCCGCCGACCGCCGGAAACCCCGGCCCGAGCCGACCCTCAGCCAGCCCGCCGCCGCGCCCGACGCGCCGCCAACTCGTCACCCACCACGTCCGCCGACGCCGCCGCCGGCGGAGCCGGCTCCTGACCCGCCGGCTCCGCCGGCAGATGCGACAACGAACCCTGGATCTCCTTGAACGCGCCACCGATCGCGATGCCGAACACCCCCTGGCCGCCCTGCAGCAGGTCGACCACCTCCTCCGGCGACCGGCACTCGTACACCGTCGTCCCATCGGAGATCAACGTGATGCCCGCGAGATCCGCCACCCCACGCGACCGCAACGCCTCGATCGCCTTACGGATGTTCTGCAACGACACCCCGGCGTCCAGCAGCCGCTTGACCACCTTCAGCACCACCAGGTCCCGGAACGAGTACAACCGCTGCGTCCCCGAACCCGACGCGTCCCGCACACTCGGCACCACCAGCGACGTCCGAGCCCAGTAGTCCAACTGCCGGTAACTGATGCCCACCGCCTGGCACGCCGTCACACCCCGGTAGCCCACCGCGCCGTCACCGTCCGTCGCCACCGACGCGCCCTGCTCCGAACCCGAACCGGGATCCCGCGGCTCCTGCATCGGACAACCTCCCCGCCGTGCGGTGACGCGCCGATTCCGCAACGCGCACCCCTCGATACGGCAACCCTAACGCCGCACCGGACGGTTACCGGGGAACAACAGCCACGACACGCCGCGGGCACCACACGCCCACACCGGCCGTCACGCTCCGTGACCACGCCAGGGGCGCGGGTCAACCGGCGAAATCCTCCGGGCGCACCTGCTCCAGGAACTCGCGGAACTTCTCCACCTCGTCCTCCTGCTCATCCGGAATCACGATCCCGGCCTCACTGAGAACCTCGTCGGCACAACGAATGGGCGCACCCACCCGCAACGCCAACGCGATGGAGTCACTCGGCCGCGCCGAGACCCGCAACCCGTCACCGATCAACAGATCCGCGTAGAACACGTTCTCCTTCAGCTCGGTGATCTCCACCGCCCGCAACGGCGCCTTCAACGCCGCCAACACATCCCGAAGAAGATCATGAGTCAACGGCCGCGCCGGCTTGACCCCCTGCTGCTCGTAGGCGATCGCCGTCGCCTCGACCGCACCGATCCAGATCGGCAGATAGCGGTCCCCCTCGACCTCCCTGAGCAGGACGATCGGCTGGTTGCTCGGCAGCTCCACCCGAACCCCGACCACGCTCAGCTCGCGCACCGCCGCCTCCGTGTCGTTGTCACCTACGCCGCACCGCACCCTTCCTGCACGGTACACGGACCGCGACACGGCCGTCCCAAGCGCTGCAAGCGCCACGCCCGCGCCAGAAAGGGGTTACCCCGGCAAGCCTACGGCACGCTTCCCCAGGCAGATCTTTCCGCACCGGCACGTCACCGACCCAACGTCGACCGCAGCCCCACCCGCACCAACGCCGCATGCAGCTGCTGCGACAACGCCACCAACTCCCGCGCCGTCTCCGCCGCACGCGCCCGCGCCGCCGGATCACTCTGCCGCGCCAACGGCGCCACCAACTGCGCGAACAGACCCACCTCACGGTCCGCCGCCGTCCGGTACCCCCGCAGATGCCGCGGCTCCAACCCGTACGCCGCCAGACCCGCCACCGCCCGCGCGATGATCAACGCATCCCCGTCGTACCAGCCCGGCGGATCCGACACCAGCACACCGAGCCGCTCCAACTCCGCCAACGTCGACTCGTCGACACCACTGCGCGCCACCAGCTCAGCCCGGCCCAGCCGCACCTCCGGCGACTCGGCCTCCGCGTCGCGCCCCGGAACCTCACCACCGGGACCCACCGCCACCAACGTCGGCCGCGACCGACCCGACGGCCCGTCCGTCGCGTCCCACTCCGCCAACTGCTCACGGATCACCCGCAACGGCAGATACTGGTCCCGCTGCGCGGTCAACACGAACCGCAGCCGCGCCACATCGTCCCAGCTGTACTTCCGGTACCCCGACGCCGTCCGCTGCGGCTCCACCAGACCCTCGGCCTCGAGGAACCGCAGCTTCGACAACGTCGTATCCGGAAAATCCACCCGCAACTGGGCCAGCACCTCGCCGATGCTCATCAACGGCTGGGTACGGGCCGACCCCGGCGCGGCGGAGGCCGCAGGCTCGTTCACCCCCGGCCGGCCTCCTCCTCCGGACGCGGACCCGCGATGAACACCAACCGGAACTTGCCGATCTGCACCTCGTCACCATTGCTCAACGTGGCCGCCTCGACCCGCTCCCGGTTCACGTACGTCCCGTTCAGGCTCCCAACGTCACGCACCGTGAACGTCCGACCGTCCCGGTGGAACTCCGCGTGCCGCCGCGACACCGTCACGTCGTCGAGGAAGATGTCACTGTCGGGATGCCGCCCACTGGTCGTCACGTCGTGATCCAACAGGAACCGGGCACCCGCGTTCGGACCCCGCCGGACCACCAGCAGCGCCATCCCCGGCGGCAACGAACCGGACATCCGGCTCGGCACCACATCGGTGTCCGGCCCCTCCAGGACCTCGTCGAGCGAACCGAGATTGAGCGTCGAAGTGACGTCGAGCGGGGGGAACTCGTCGTCTGGGCGCGTCATGGGACCACCTCACGGATCTGTTCGGTCGGCGTCGGGTAATGGCGGGTCTGGCCGCCGGGCAGTCTCTTCACCCGGCGGCTGGCTCCCCGTGCCCGGGAAGGCAATTCCGCAACGCTCAACTATCGGGTTCTCGGTCGACTGGGCGAGCCTAGCCAGCGCCGAAATGCAGGGCAACCGGACGCGCGGAACCAACCGCCGCACCGGCAAGGGCACACTCAGCTCTCGGTGAGCTCGCGATACGCGCCCGCCGACAGCAGGGCGTCCACCGCAGCCGGATCATCCGGCGTGATCTCCACCAACCAACCCGCACCGTACGGATCAGTGTTGATCACCTCCGGGGTGTCGCCCAACGCCTCGTTGCGCGCCGACACCGTCCCACTGACCGGGGCGTAGATCTCCGACACGCTCTTGGTCGACTCGATCTCACCCAACGACTCACCAGCGGCCACCACCGAGCCCGCCTCGGGCAGCTGGACGTACACGATGTCACCCAGCGCGTCCTGCGCGAAGTGCGTGATACCGACCCGCACCGCACCGTCGCCGCCACCCGCAACCCACTCGTGCTCGGCGGTATACCGCAGATCCTCAGGAATCACCAGACGCGTCCTTCATCCATCGGTGCGCCGGCCCCGACAGGAGACCGGCGCGGCCGCGCCGGTCAGGAGACCGGGTCGGCGTGTTCCAGCTTGATCGGCGCGTGCAGCGCCGAAACCTCGGCAGCCTCACGATCCTCAACGATCACCGTACCGCCGTCGCCCGCGACCGTCGCGACCACCCCGCCGGGAATGTTCAACGCCGTACGCATCGTCGCCGGATCCCCGATCACCGTGATCGTGTACGGACCCGTCAACCGCCGCCCGTCCACGATCAACGACCCGTTCTCCCCGTCCAGGAAAAACGTCGACGCGACGATCCGCACCGTCGCCCGGTCACCACCGGAGATCTGCATCGCCTCCGCGCCGGCGCCGCGCAGCTCCTGCACCGCGTCCAACACCCGCAGCGCCTTGATCGGGTTCCCGCCACCCGGCTCGAACCGCACCGACAGCCCCGGACCCGTCGCCGGCAACGTCCCCGCCAGGATCCCCAGCTCGTCCGCCCGCCGCGTCGCCTCCTCCAAGGCCGCCTGCCGGCCCTGCTCACCCGAACGCAACTGCCGCTGGCTCTCCTCCAACGCCGCGATGTCCTGCCGGAGCCGGACCTCCCGCGCGTTCAGGTCGTACAGGATCCGCACCAGATCCTCCTGGCGCGCCGCCGACGTCGTCGGATCCGCCGACGTCGTCCGCAACTGCTCCACCAGCGTGAACCCCAGCAACGCCAGCAACACCGAGATCATCACCGTGGCCGAACTCACGCCCCGCCGACCCTTGCCGGACCCCGCCGGGCCGCCCCGCGACTCCGCCGCCGCCTCGTCGGCACCGCCCGATCGCCCCGCCGCGGCCTCGTCCGCACCGGCCGGCGGCTCCACGGACCGCTCCGGCTCCGCCTCCGGCGCCAGCGGGCTCAACTCGTCCGGATCCGGCGCGTCCGGACGCGGGTCCGGCTCACCAGCCGGACCCGACGGACGCCGCGGACCCGCCGGCTGCGGCCATCCCGTACCCGTCTCGGTGTGCTCGTCGCTGCTCATCACCACAAACCTACGCCCGGAACAGGTGCCGGCGGATCGCCGCCACATTCCCGAAGATCCGCACCCCCAGCACGACCACCACACCGGTCGACAACTGACTACCCACGCCCAACTGGTCCCCCAGGTAGACGATCAGAGCAGCCACCAGCACGTTCGAGATGAACGACACCACGAACTGCTTGTCGTCGAAGATCCGGTCCAGCTTCGCCCGCACCCCGCCGAACACCGCGTCCAACGCCGCCACCACCGCGATCGGCAGGTACGGCTGCAACGCCGCCGGCACCGTCGGATCGAGCCACAAACCCAGCCCGACACCCGCGAGCAACGCCAACACCGCGATCATCGACTACCTCCGGAGGGGGTGGGAGACGTCCCCGAACCGGACGCCCCCGGACTGACCGACCCGCCCGACGGCGTCGGACTCGGACTGGCCGGCGGCTGGGCGTAGCGTAGCCGCGGCTCCGGCGCGGCCGGCAGGGTGAGGTCCTCGGCGTCCCGGACACCGAACGACAGGCCGGTCTTCTCGGCGACCGCCCGCATCGTCTGCGCGCTGCCGCTGCGCTCGAACCGCTTGCGCATCTCGCCCGGACCGATCGCCGACACCTCGTACGGCCCGGTCACCGGCCGGAAGTCCACCACGATCGCCTGTCCCGCGAACCGGATCGTCGACGTCGACGTCAACCGCTGCCCGTTGATCGAGATCGCCTCCGCGCCCGCCGCCCACAGGTCGTTCGCCACGCCCTGCAGATCCAGGTAGAGCACCCGCCCCTCCCCCACGTCGCGATCGGCCGCGTCCTCGTCCGGCCGGGCGTCGGCCAGCCGCACCACCACGCCGTCGCCGCGTACCCGGCCCAAGCCGGTGCCCGCCTCCAGGGTCCGCAGCCGCGCCGCCTCCGAGCCGCCCAGCGCCGCGGCCCGCTGCCGGGCCACCTCGGCCCGCAGCTGGTCCGCCCGCTCCGACAACCGGTCGGTCTCGCTCTCCCGCTGCTTGATCTGCTCCACCAACCCCTGCCGGGCCTGGCTGCGCCCCGGCGCCTCCGCCACCGTCTGCCGGTACGCCACCGCGAACAGGAAGCCCAGCACCACCAGGACGACGAGCGTGACCGAGCGGACCGGCCACCCACGCCACCCCTGCGCAGGCGACTCCCGCCGGCGGGCGGCCGCGGCTGCGTCCGCGTACCCCGGCTCCAGCGGGTTGCGGAACAGTTCGGTGAGGAAGTCCGGCGCGTACACCCGGGTGCCCGGCTCCCGGTCCTGCGTCGGCGTGCCGGTCATCGCGCCGCCTCCCCGACCAGCCGGCGGGCCTGGACCACGTACATCGCGCCGGCCACCCAGTAGAGGGCCAGGCCCCACCACGCCAGACCCCAGCCGATCGGCGCGGCGACGTCCGCCGCGGCCGGCACCGCGACCGCGAGCAGCAGGATCGGGAACGCGGCCAGCAGCAGGAACGTCGCGGTCTTGCCGACGTAGTGCACCGGCGGCGGACCGTACCCGTACCGCCGCAGCACGGCGAGGGACACCAGCAGGAGCAGCTCGCGGGCCAGCAGCGCGGCCGTGAACTGCCACGGCACCACCTCGCGGGCGGTGAACGCGAGCAGCGTGGCCAGGATGTAGAGGCGGTCCGCGAGCGGGTCGAGCAGCTCGCCGAGGCGGCTCACCTGGCCCAGCCGGCGGGCGACCCAGCCGTCCACCCAGTCGGTGGTGCCGCCGACGGCCAGCACGACGACCGCGGCCACGTCGGCGTGCGCCACGAGGAGCAGGTACAGGAACAGCGGGACGCCGAGCAGCCGGACGAAGCTGATCAGGTTCGGCAGGGTGAGGACCTGGTCGGCGGGGTCGCGGGAGGCTGGTGGATGCCCTGCCCGAGCCGGCCGACGCGACACCGAACCTCCTCCGCGCCGCGCTCGCGCGCCCGCCGGGTCCGGCCGGCGCGCGAAGACGTACGCACTGTCGGGCCGGCTGCCACCGGCTCCCCCTACGGCCCCGCGCCCCGGGACCGCTCTCCGACGCGGCCCGCGATCACGTGGGATCACGGGCCGGGCAAGTTGCGGTGCCACTATATCCGTCGTCTCGCCGCCGTCCCGGTTGTCGGTGTGTGCCGTTGGGGGCGTGTGTGGCGTTGTGGCGGGGGCCACATCGCGTAAGGCGTCCTAGGACGCTGGCTTGAGGATAAGGGACTCAGTCGTCGCCGCGTCGGGCCACGCCGCCGTGGAAGGCGTCCGGGACCGGCGCCGGCGGACCGTCGGGGCGCCACTGGGTGATCGGGACGATCCCGTCGGCGGTGGGCGTCCACCGACCCAGCAACGGCGGGAACGCCGCCGGCGGCCGCATCCGGAAGGCCGGCCCCATCATCTCCAGGGCCCGCGGGTACGCCGCCAGCTCCTCGGTGTCGAAGTCCACCGCGAGCAGGCTGCCCGGCGCGCTCGCCTGGTACAGCTCGTCGAGGGTGCGGGTGAGCGTCCGGTCGTCCAGGAACGCGGCCAGCCCCAGGAAGACCACCCCGACGGGCCTCCTCCCCCACCCCGGCACGAACCGGTGCAGCTGCGCCCGGTCGATCGTGCCGATGTCGGTGGCGTCACCGAAGCCGTAGCCGGCCCGGTCGCTGCCGGCCAGGATGCGCTGGCCCAGCCGGATGGTGACCGGGTCGACGTCGGTGTAGAGCACGGTCGCCTCCGGGGCGGCCTCGTGCACGTTGCCCATCGTCGGCACTCCGGCCCCGAAGACCAGGAATCCGTCCACGCCGGCGGCGGCCATCGCCCGCACCGCCCGCCCGAGGAAGGCGCGCAACTCGCGGAACACCGGCGCGCACGGCCCGTACGCGCCCTCGAAGGCGCGCGCCGCGGCGACGTCGACCGGGAAGTGGTGCTCCCCGCCGAGCCAGTAGTCGATCATTCGTGCGGTGCTCGGCTGCTCCGGCTCAACCATCGACGGCGCTCCCTCCCCGGTGGTCGTCGCCAGCGTACCGAGCGGGCGGCCGGGTCGGTATCGCCCCGCGACCGGGCCGTGACCGCGATACTGGCCGCGGGGGTGAGCAGGGTGAACTCGGCGGACAGCGCTGCCGTGGTGGTCGGTGTGGACGGTTCCGAGCCGGGGCTGCGGGCGGTCCGCCTCGCGGCCGTCGAGGCGGCCCGCCGGCACCGGGCGCTGCGCGTCGTCCACGGCTTCATCTGGCCCCTGCTGCGCGTCCCGGTGGACGCGCCCGCCGGCGCTCCGCCCGGCGCCGGGCTGCGCCACCAGGCGCAGGAGCTGGTCGAGGCGGCGGTCGCGGAGGCCGAGGCGACCGTGCCCGGACTGCGCGTCTCCGGCGAGATCATCGACGGGGAGGCCGCCGCGGTGCTGCTCGGCGAGTCGCCAGCCGCCCTGCTGATCGTCCTGGGCGACCGGGGCCTGGGCGGATTCGCCGCACTGGTGCTCGGTTCCGTCGCGGTGCAGGTCGCCACCCACGCCGACTGCCCGGTGCTGGTCGCCCGGGGCGACGACCGCGCCGACGGGCCGGTGGTGGTCGGCGTCGACGGGTCGGAGGCGTCCCGCCTGGCGGTGGAGTTCGCGGCCGAGGAGGCCGCGCTGCGCGCCACCGACCTGATGGCGGTGCACGCCTACCAGCACCCGGTCTCCACCGGTCCCGGCGACCTGCAACCCCTGGTGTACGACGAGAACGAGTTGCGCGACGAGGAGCAGCGGGTGCTCGCCGAATCCCTCGCCGGGCTCGCCGAACGCTGGCCGGAGGTGACCATCCGCCGGGTGGCCGGCCGGGGCAAGGCCGCCCGCCTGCTCACCGAGGCGTCCCGCCAGGCGCAGCTGCTGGTGGTCGGCGGGCGCGGGCGGGGCGGGCTGACCGGCCTGCTGCTGGGCTCGGTCAGCCACGCCGTGCTGCACCACGCCGACTGCCCGGTCGCGGTGGTCCGCGGCCCACGCTGAGCCGCCCGGGCACGGTTGGCCGCCGCCCGGACGGGTAGACCGCGGTACGCCAACGGCGAGGACGACCGGAGGAGGCAGTGATGCCAGGACCACGGCCGGGCAGCAACGCGTACGACAAGCAGCGGGCACGCATGCGGAACGCGATCGACGATTCCGGACGTCGCGTGTCGGACAGCACGGCGGACGAGGTCGCCAACCGGATCCTGCAGCAGGACCGGGGACAGCGAGGTGTGGTCCGCGGTGACCGGATCTACGGCCCGAAGGGCGAGCGGGAAGCCGGCGACCCACGGTGAGGGCGGCGGTCGTGGCCGACGGCGCGATCGCCGGCGCCGTCGGCAGTACGGTCCTCAACGCGGTCACCTACCTGGACATGACACTGCGGGGCCGCCCGGCGAGCAGCACCCCGGAGCAGAGCGCCGGGCGGGTGTCCGACCTGATGCACCTCGACCTCGGGTCCGGGCAGCGGGCGGCCAACCGCCGCTCGGGGCTCGGTCCCCTGCTCGGCTACGCGCTGGGGGTCGGCGCCGGTGTCGCGTTCGCGCTGCTGGCCCGCGGCCGGCGGATGCCGCTGGCGCTGGCCGGCGGAGTGCTCGGCGGCGGGGTGATGACCATCTCGGACAGCTCGTACGCGCTGCTCGGCGTCAGCGACCCGCGCACCTGGAGCCGGGTCGACTGGGTGTCCGACCTCATCCCGCACCTGGCGTTCGGCCTGTCCGCGGCGGCGACCTGGAACCGGCTGCGCTCGCCGCACGCCTGACCCGTCGCACGAGCCGCCCGCCCCCGGATCGGGGGCGGGCGGCGTACGGCTGGGTCAGCTCTCGTCCTCGGCGACCGGCTCCGCCGCCGGCCCGTACGGGGACACCTGCCCCTTGGGCACCGGACGCCCCGCGTCGGCGCGTGACGAGCCGCGGTTGAGCGGGTGGCCGGTCGGCTTCGGACCCTTGCTGTCCTGGCTGGTCGCGCCCTTGTTGTTGCGCCGGAACTCCTCCTGCTGCGGGTTCACCACGGGCTTCTCCCTTCCGGGTGGGCGGCGGCGTGCGCCGCCTCCCCGCCCGGGTACCCCGCGCCACCGCCGCCATGCGGGGCTAAGCCGGCGCGGGGCGGGTACCACGCCGCTGTGGGCGACGACCGGAGGACGGCACGGGCGCTGCTGGAGCGGTGCGGGCGGACCTACGCCGAGGAGGCCGGGATCCGGCTGGCCGACCGGCCCGGCCCGCTCTACCAGCTGCTGGTGCTCGCGACCCTGCTGAGCACCCGGATCCGGGCCTGCGTGGCGGTGGCCGCGGCCCGGGAACTCTTCGCCGCCGGCTACCGCACGCCGCAGGCGATGGAGGCGGCCAGCTGGCAGGACCGCGTCGACGCGCTCGGCCGCGGCCACTACCGCCGCTACGACGAGCGGACCGCGACGATGCTCGGCACCGGCGCCCGGCTCTGCCTGGACCGGTGGCGCGGCGACCTGCGCCGGCTGCACCGGGAGGCGCGGGGGCAGCCCGCCCGGCTGCGCCGCCTGCTGACCGAGTTCCCCGGCATCGGGCCCACCGGCGCGGACATCTTCCTGCGCGAGGTCCAGGTGGTCTGGCCGGACCTGCGCCCGTACGCCGACCGGCGGGCGCTCAGCGGCGCGGAGCGGCTGGGCCTGCCGCGGGCTCCGGAGCGGCTGGCCGGGCTGGTCGCCGAGGCGGACTTCGGCCGCCTCGCGTCGGCGCTGGTGCGGGTGGCGCTCGGCGAGGAGTCGGCCGGTGCGGTGGCCAGCGCGGCGAAGCGGTGAGCCGCGCGGTGTCACTTGGCCGCGTTGTTCCCCGGCTTGGTCAGGTGCCACACCAGCAGGGCGGCGAGCACGGCGAGGACGACGAGGCCGCCGGTGAGGCCCTCGCCGTCCTCCGGATCACGGCCGGTCGTCCCGAAGTAGATCACCGCGAGCCCGGCCAGCACCGTGAGGGCGGTCCGCATTCCTCGGTCCTTCACGTTCGTCGACGCTAGCGGCGAATCAGCCACGAGAAGGGGCGAACCGGTTATTCCACTCCGATCGGGGAGTCAGTCGACCTCGAGGTCGTCGAGGGAGATCTTGTGGGTCATCAGCCAGCGCGCCAGCGCCGACATGCCGAACAGCCACAGCGGCGCCGACTCGGTGGTGCCGTTGGTGGCGAAGATCGCGAACCGCAGGTCCGGCGCCCGGTACGCCTCGATCCGCCACTTGTGCTGCCGGTCCCGCCAGACCGCGGAAGGGTCCATGCCCCGACGCTAGGCGAGCGTTCCCGGGCGCCGGGGCCGGTTGGGGGCACCGGCGGTCAGCGGCCGACGACCATCCGCGCGTCGTCGGGCAGCCGGCGGGTCGCGCCCCGCCGGTCCAGCAGCTCCAGCAGGGGCACCGCCACCCGGCGGGTGGTGTCCAGCGCCCGCCGGGCGGCGCTGAGCGTGAACGGCTGCGGCAGCCCGGCGAGCACCCGCACGGCGTCGTCGAGCGCACCCGGCAGCAGCACCACGTTGTCGGCCAGCCGCACCAGCGCCCCGGCCCGCACCGCGGCCCCGATCTCCCGCGGCCCCAGCCCCAGCGCCGCCAGGTCCGCCGCCTCCGGGGCCCGGAACGGCTGCCCGGCGGACGCGGCGCGGACCTGCGCGACCGCCCGGGCCACCGGTTCGGGCAGGGCGTCGTGCGGCGCGGCGGTCACCCGCCCGGCGTGCAGCCGCAGCGGCGGCCGGACCAGGGCCGTGACGAGTGCCCGGTCGGGCAGGTCCAGGCGCTGCCGCAGCAGCTCCACCGGCACGCCCGGGTCCAGCGGCCGGGCGCGGGCGTGCCGGTCGACCTCCTCGACGAGGCGCACCCCGAGCCGCCGCCAGTGCCCGGGGTCGGCCAGCCAGTCCCCGACGACCGGCCGGCCGGCCGGCTCGACGCCCATCCGGAGCAGGTCGCCGGCCCGCACCAGCCCGCGCCGGCGCAGTTCCCCGGCCAGGTCGGGTCGGCCGTCGAGGGTGGCCAGCACCGCCGCCCGGGCGGCGGCACCCCGCCGGCGAAGCGGTGGCGGCGCCACGTCCAGCACCGTCACGCCGCCGGCGACGTGGTGGCGGCCCGGGTCGCGCAGCAACGCCCGGTCACCGACGAGCAGCGGCAGCGGGCGGGCCAGTCGCAGCCGGGCGGTGTCCCGGCCCAACGGGCGCACCCGGGCGGGCACGGCGGCGGAGCCGACGTGCAGGGTGAGGGTGGCCGGCAGGTCGGCGGCGGGGTCGCCGGCCAGCCGGACGTCGAGCAGGTCGGTGCGGCCGAACCGGCCGGCGGTGATCAGGGCGTCGCCCCGGGCCAGCCGCTCGCGGGGCGTCCCGCGCAGGTTCACCGCCACCCGGGCGACGGCGGTGACCTCGTCGCGGGCGGCGCCGAGCGAGTGCAGCCCGCGGACCCGTACCGGCTCGCCGGTCGCGGCCAGTTCCAGCTCGTCGCCGACGGCGATCCGCCCCGCGCCGAGGGTCCCGGTGACCACCGTGCCGCTGCCGCGAACGGTGAAGCTGCGGTCCACCCACAGCCGCACCGGCGCGGCCGTCGCCGGGGCGGGCTGGGCGGCGGCCAGCCGGTCCAGTGCCGCCCGCAGCCCGGGCAGGCCCGCGCCGGTCACCGCGCTCACCACCACCGCGCCGGCCGCCCGCAGCGACGTGTCCGCCAGCCGCGCCCGCGCCTGCGCGAGCGCCGGCCCCGGATCGGCCAGGTCCGCGCGGGTCACCACCACCAGCCCGGACGACACCCCGAGCGCGTCCAGCGCGGCCACGTGCTCCGCCGACTGGGGCATCCAGCCCTCGTCGGCGGCCACCACGACCAGTGCCGCCGGCACCGGGCCGACGCCGGCGAGCATGTTCGGCACGAACCGCTCGTGCCCGGGCACGTCGACGAACGCGACCGTCCGCCCGGACGGCAACGCCGACCAGGCGAATCCCAGGTCGATGGTCATGCCCCGGCGGCGCTCCTCGGCCCACCGGTCCGGCTCCATCCCGGTCAGCGCCCGCACCAGCGTCGACTTGCCGTGGTCGACGTGCCCGGCGGTGGCCACCACGAACACGCTCAGCCGTCCCCGGGTACCCGCAGCACGGCGGCCCGCACGGCCTCGTCGGCGTCGGTGGGGACGCAGCGCAGGTCCAGCAGCAGCCGGTCCCGGACCAGCCGGCCGAGCACCGGCGGGTCGCCGGTGCGCAGCGGCGCCGCGTACGAGCCGGGCAGGCTCAGCGCCCACGAGTCCAGCTCGACGCCCGGCGCTCCCCCACCGCCGACGACCGCCACGGCCGGCACCACCTCCGCCTTGCGCCCGTCAGCGGCCAACGCGTCGCGCAGCCGCTCGGTGCGGGCCCGCAACTCCGTCGCGTCGGCGTGCAGCGCCGCCCGGGTCGGGGTGCCCGGGTCGCCCACGGTGGCGGCCAGCGCGGCCAGGGTCAGCTTGTCCACCCGCAGCGCGCGGGCCAGCGGGTGCCGGCGCAGCCGCGCCACCAGCTCACCGTCACCGAACAGCAGCCCGGCCTGCGGCCCGCCCAGCAGCTTGTCGCCGCTGGCGGTGACCAGCGCCGCCCCGGCCCGCAGCGTCGACGCGGCGTCCGGCTCGCCGGGCAACAGCCGATCCGGGGCGAGCAGCCCCGAACCGATGTCGGCGACGACCGGCACCCCGAGGGTGGCCAGCGCCCGCACCGGCACCGCCGAGGTGAAGCCGCTGACCTGGAAGTTCGACGGGTGCACCTTGAGCACGAAACCGGTACGCGGCCCGAGCGCGGCGGCGTAGTCGGCCAGGTGGGTGCGGTTGGTGGTGCCCACCTCCCGCAGCCGGGCGCCGGTGCTCGCCAGCAGGTCCGGCAGGCGGAAACCGTCGCCGATCTCCACCAGTTCGCCGCGGCTGACCACGATCTCCCGGCCGGCGGCGAGGGCGGTCGCGGCGAGCACCAGGGCGGCGGCGCCGTTGTTGACCACGTGCACCGCCCGGGCCTCGGGGACCGCCGCGGCGAGGGCGTCGAGGGCGTCCCGGCCGCGCCGGGCCCGCCGGCCGGTGGCCAGGTCCAGCTCGACGTCGGTGTGGCCGGCGGCGGCCACGACCGCGGCGAGCGCCGCCACCGACAGCGGCGCCCGGCCGAGGTTGGTGTGCAGCACGACGCCGGTGGCGTTGAGCACCGTCCGCGGGCCGGGGGCGGGCAGGGCCGCCAGGACGGCGTCGGGTACTTCCTCGGGGCGGATCTCGCCGCGCCGGGCCCGCTGCTGCGCCCGGCGCACGGCGGCCTTGACCCGGTCCCGGCCGAGGGCGGGGACCGCGGCGGCGACCCGCGGGTCGGCCAGTAGCGCGTCGGTACGTGGCACCCGCCGGCGTGGATCGGCACCGTCGTCGGCCGTCACGGCAACTCCCACCAGGCTTGGCGGAGACGGACGGGAATCGAACCCGCCTGGCCCGGGTCCCGGACCACACCGGTTTTGAAGACCGGGAGGGGCACCAGCCGCCTGAACGCCTCCACGCAGCATTTGACCACAACGGAACGCGCCGTGCCCGGCCGGCCCGAGCTTTGCGGTCAGCCGCCCTTGTCCTGCGCCCGGCGGCGGGCCAGGCGTTCCCGCTGCGGCACCACCGTGTACTTCGGATCGCGCGCCGAGGCGACCCCGGCGTGGTAGATCCCGAAGCGGGTCGCCAGCGACGCGGTGAGCAGCGCCGCCCCGGACACCGCCGACACCGCCCGGCTGCGCCGGCCGAGCAGCGCCCCGGCGATCCCGGCGGCGGTCAGCGCGCGGCCGGCGCGCAGCAGCCGCCCGGCCCGCCCGGTGGCGTAGGGCTCGCCGAGCAGCCCGAGCCGGGTCTCCACCCGGTGCGACCCGAACAGCTCCAGCGCCGCGCCGGCCACCGCCATCCGCCGGGCCGGACGGGCCTGCCCGGCCGGCGCGGCCAGCAGGCCCACGCCGGCGCCGCTGGCCAGCGCGCTGCCCGCGAAGATGACCGGCAGCTCCGGGTACGCCTCGTGCCACGACGGCACGGCCGTGTCGGCGAGCAGCACGGCCGTGTACGTCGCCAGGGCGGGCGCGGTCACCGCGGCGGCCAGCCCGGCGACGTCACCGGCGCGCCCCAGCACCCGGCGGGCCAGCCCGGAGCGGCCACGCTCCGGCAGCCACGACGCGGCCTCGGCGACCGCCGCGACGCCGGCCGCCGGCCCGTACGCGGTGAGGATCCAGGTGCCCATCGACATCGGCGAGGTCGGCTTCGCCACCCGCAGCATGTGGTGGAACCGCTCCGGTCGGCCCAGGTCCCGGACGAGGAACACCGCGCTGGCGGTGACCGCCGTGACCGCCGTGACCCGCCCGGCCCGGCGCAGCGCCGGCCGACCGGTGACCTGCCCACCGGCGGCGAGCAGCGACGAGCCCGCCGCCAGGCCGCCGGTGAACAGGTACGCGGCGATGTCCCACGTCCACACCGGCGCCTTGAGGATCGGCCGCCCGTAGTACGAGGTGAACTCCGCCTCCGGCACCCGTACTTCCTCGCCGCCGCGCCCCCGCCGGGCCCGCCCCACGGCACGGTCACCGGGCGGGCCGTCGCGCCGCGGCCGGGGCTCCCCGGCCACCACGTCGGTGCCCGGCGTCTCGATCGGCCGGCCGGCGCCCGGCTCACCGTCGATCGCCGCCTGGGCGGGCGCCGGTGCGGGCCCGGACGTCATGGCTCCCGCACCCACCCGCAGGTCGTCCCGCGGGCCACCACCGACCTTCGGGCCGTGGCCGAGCCGGGTCGACGGCCGGTGCGTGCCGGCCTCGCCGAGCAGCTCCCGGAAGCGGCGGAAGCGGTCACCGACCGGTGGACTCACGACGACCCCCCGACGAACGCGGCGACGGCCGCCGCCGCCATGGCCAGCGCCGCCAGCCCGGCCCGCTTCCACATCCTCGGCAGGTCGCGGGTGGTGACCACCGGGTCGGGCGGCAGCCCGTACACCTCCGGCTCGTCGAGCAGCAGGAAGAACGCGCCGTCGCCGCCCACCCCGTCGGTCGGGTCGTGGCCGTAGAGCCGTGCCTCGGTGACGCCGCGCTCGTGCAGCGTCGCCACCCGGGCGGCGGCCCGCTCCCGCAGCTCCTGTACCGGGCCGTACTGGATGGACTCGGTGGGGCAGGCCTGCGCGCAGGCCGGCGTCATGCCGGCGCCGATCCGGTCGTAGCACAGGGTGCACTTCCACGCCCGCCCGTCACCCGCCCGGCGGTCGATGACCCCGTAGGGGCAGGCCGAGACGCAGTAGCCGCAGCCGTTGCAGATGTCCTCCTGCACGACCACCGTGCCGAACTCGGTGCGGAACAGCGCCCCGGTCGGGCAGACGTCCAGGCAGGCCGCGTGCGTGCAGTGCTTGCACACGTCCGACATCATCAGCCACCGGAAGTCGGCGCGGCCGTCCGCGCTGCCGGTGCGCCCCGGCGGCGCCGACCCGGGCATCCCGAGGAACTCGGTGCGCTCCGGCGGCCGGCCACCGGAGCCCGGCGGCCCGGCCGTGGCGGGTCCGGCCGCCATCCGGGCGGCGGCGTCCGGCGAGCCGGGTGGCACAACCGGTTCGGTGCCGGTCGGAATGGCGTCGTCGGCGGCGGCCGCCGCCGACGACGCGCCGGCCGAGCCGCCGGTCGGGGTGCCGGCGAACGGCGGGGTACGCCGTCCCGCCGGGAGCGGCTGCTCGACGAACGCCACGTGCCGCCACGAGTTCGCGGTCAGCGCGCCGGTGTTGTCGTACGACATGCCGAGCAGGTCCAGGCCCGAGCCCGGCACGCCGTTCCACTCCTTGCACGCCACCTCGCACGCCTTGCAGCCGATGCAGACGCTGGTGTCGGTGAAGAAGCCCATCCGGGGCTGGGCCGCGGTCCAACCGGCGTCCGGCGCCGGGTCCAGCGGCCCGTACAGGCTGTTCGGGTCAGGAAGCACCGGCCCCCCCGTCGCGGTCGCCCTCGCGGCCATGCCGGTCGCCGGCCCCGCCCGCCGGCGGCGTGGCCGGCGTCCGGGCCGGCGCCTCCCGGCCCGCGACGATCCCGGCCCGGCGGCGGTAGTCGTCGACGAGGTCCCGCAGCGCCGGCCCGGTCGGGCGGCGGCCCGGACGCACGTCGCAGGTGCCGACCTTGCTCTCCTGGATCAGCACGTTCGGGTCCAGCGTGATGCCGAACAGGTCGTTGGCCGAGTCGCCGGTCACCAGGCCCTCGAAACCGAAGTGGTACGGCAGCCACACCTGGTGGATCACCCGCCCGTCCACCCGCAGCGGCGTCAGCCGGTCGGTGACCAGCACCTTCGCCTCGATGACCGCCCGGCCGGAGATCAGGTGCGCCCAGCCCAGGTGCGCCAGCCCCCGCTCGGCCGCGAGCTCCGGCGACACCTCCACAAACATCTCCGGCTGCAGCTCCGCCAGCGGCAGCACGGTGCGACTCATCCCGCCGGCGGTGTGGTGCTCGGTCAACCGGCTCACCGAGAACACGTACGGGAACACCTCGCTGTGCTCCTGCGGCGGGCTCGGGTTCACCGAGTTCACCGGGTGCGGGTACACCTTGCGGGTCGGGTTGGCCTGCTGCCGGTACAGCGGGTTGCGCACCGGCGACTCGGCCGGCTCGTAGTGCGTCGGCAGCGGCCCGTCCACCAGGCCCGTCGGCGCGTACAGCCAGCCCTTCCCGTCGCCCTGCATGATGAACGCGTCGTCACCGGCGAGGGCCTGCGGCCCGGTCGCGCCCACCGGGGGCCGGTACGACGGCGGCTTGGACTTCTCGAAGTCCGGCACGTCGTAGCCGGTCCACTCGCCGGCCTCGGCGTCCCACCACACGTACTTCTTCCGCTCGCTCCACGGCCGGCCCTCCGGGTCCGCCGAGGCGCGGTTGTAGAGGATGCGGCGGTTCGCCGGCCACGCCCAGCCCCACTCGGCAGCCACCCAGTCCTGCTCGTGCCGGCTCTTGCGCCGGGCCGCCTGGTTGACGCCGTCGGCGTACACCCCGGTGTAGATCCAGCAGCCGATCGCCGTCGAGCCGTCGTCGCGGGCCTCGGTGTACGCCGACAACGGCCGGCCGGTCGCCACCTCGTACCCGTTGATCTCCCGCAGCACCGCCTCGGCGCTCGGCTCCGCGCGCGGACCGTGCGTGGGATAGTCCCAGGCCAGGTCGAGCAGCGCCCGGTCGCGGGGCTGGGTCGAGCCGGCCAGCTTCTCCCGCAGCCGGCGCCCCAGATGGTAGAAGAACCACAGCTCGGAACGGGCGTCGCCCGGCGGGTCGACGGCCCTCTCCCGCCACTGCAGCAGCCGCTGCGTCTGGGTGAACGTGCCGTCCTTCTCCACGTGCGAGGCGGCCGGCAGGAAGAACACCTCGGTGCGGCACTCCTCCGGCACGATCTCCCCGGTGGCCACCTCCGGGCCGTTCTTCCAGAACGTCGCCGACTCGATCAGGAACAGGTCACGCACGACCAGCCAGTCCAGGTTCGCCATGCCGAGCCGCTGCGCGCGGCCGTGCGCCGAGCCGACCGCCGGGTTCTGGCCGAGCAGGAAGTAGCCCCGCACCTTCCCGTCGATCATGTTGAGCACCTGCTGGTAGGTGCCGTGGTCGCCGGTCATCCGCGGCAGGTACCCGTAGCAGAAGTCGTTCTCCGGCGTCGCCGCGTCCCCCCAGTACGCCTTCAACAGGCTCGCCGCGTAACCACCAGCGTCGCCCCAGAAGCCCTTCTGGTCCGGACGGCGGATGGCCTCGACCCAGGCGTCGAACGTCGGATGGTCGGCGTGGTGCGGCATCGGCAGGTAGCCGGGCAGCAGGTTGAACAGCGTCGGGATGTCGGTGGACCCCTGGATGCTCGCGTGCCCCCGCAGCGCCAGCACCCCGCCACCCGGCCGGCCCATGTTGCCCAGCAGCAACTGGATGATCGCGCCGGTGCGGATGTACTGCACACCGACGCTGTGCTGCGTCCAACCCACCGAGTAGATCAGCACACCGGTGCGCTCCCGGCCCGAGTTCTCCACCCAGGCCCGGGCCAGTTCCAGGAACCTCTCCCGCGGCACCCCGCACACCCGCTCCACCATCTCCGGCGTGTAGCGGGCGAAGTGCCGCTTCAGGATCTGGTAGACGCAGCGCGGATGCTGCAACGTCTCGTCCCGCAGCGTCCGCGCCGGCACCGGCATGCCGTGCGACTCGTGGCGCAGGCCGGCCGCCGTGTCCCGGGCCTTGGCCGTGTCCTCCACGTCGTGCATCTGCCCGGAGTACCGCCAGCTCCGCTGGTCGTACGAGGCCGTCTCCGGATCGAACCCGGAGAACAGGCCGTCGCCGTCCTCGGTGTCGGCGAAGTCCGCACGCACGACCGTCGCCGCGTTCGTGTACGCCAGCACGTACTCCCGGAAGTCCAGCTCGTTGCTCAGGATGTAGTTGACCACCCCGCCGAGCAGCGCGATGTCAGTGCCCGCGCGGATCGGCAGGTACGTGTCGGCCAGGGCGCTGGTACGCGTGAACCGGGGATCGACGTGGAACACCTTGGCGCCGCGCCGCTTGGCCTCCACCACCCACTGGAAACCCACCGGGTGGGCCTCCGCCATGTTGGAGCCCTGGATCACGATGACGTCAGCGTTCGCGACGTCCTGCTGGAAGTCCGTCGCACCACCGCGACCGAAGCTGGTCCCCAGACCGGGGACGGTGGCGGAGTGTCAAATCCGCGCCTGGTTCTCGATCTGCAACGCCCCCATCGCCGTGAACAGCTTCTTGATGAGGTAGTTCTCCTCGTTGTCCAGCGTCGCCCCGCCCAGGCTGGAGATGCCCAGCGTGCGGTTCAGCGGCCGGCCCTCGGCGTCGACGTCCTCCCAGGTCTGCTCGCGCGCGGCGAGAATCCGGTCGGCGATCATGTCGACCGCCGTGTCGAGGTCCAGGTCCTCCCACTCGGTGGCGTACGGCCGCCGGTACCGGACCCGGGTCTCCCGCAGCGGACTGGTCACCAGGCTCTTGCTGGCCGCACCCTTCGGGCACAGCCGCCCCCGCGAGATCGGGCTGTCCGGGTCACCCTCGATCTGGACGACCTGCTCGTCCTTGACGTACACCCGCTGGCCGCACCCCACCGCGCAGTACGGGCACACCGACCGGGCCGTCCGGTCCGCCGAACCGGTGCGCGCCGTCAGCTCCGCCGACCGCGCCGACTGCACCGCGGCGCCCCGGCCCAGCGGATCCGTGCCGGTGAGCTGCCGGTAGACCGGCCAGCCCTGGATGAAGGTCCGCAGACCCACCGCGACACCTCCTCCCGGCCCCGACGCCGACCCCTCGAACACTAGGCCAGCCCGCCGCCGCGCGCGACCCGATCGAGCCCCGACCCGGTCCCTCGGGCATCGGCCGCTTCTGGAGGTCAGACAGCGCCGCCCCCGGGCCCGGGTGGGCTCGGGGGCGGCGCTGGGGTGTCGGTGTGCAGGTCGCCTCTCGGCGAGTGGCGCGACGCGGCTCCAGCCGGACGGTATTCCGCGAAGGCAATTTAGGTGAGGCCCGGGGACACTGGACACACCGACACCTGACTCAACACGCTACCCGCCCGGGCTCTTCCACCGGCGACGGTGACCGCGCACACGCTCGGGTTCGGTTCGTGCCGGGCTTCGTCTTGGTTGCGGTGGGGATGGTCGGTTCGGGGCTGGCTTCTGCGGGGTTGCGATTGGGGGGTGGGGCCCGCCGTGCCCGGCTCCGCGCGATCAGGCGTCGGTTCGTGGCTGGCTTCTGCGGAGTTGCGATTGGGGGGTGGGGCCCGCCGTGCCCGGCTCCGCGCGATCAGGCGTCGGTTCGTGGCTGGCTTCTGCGGAGTTGCGATTGGGGGGTGGGGCCCGCCGTGCCCGGCTCCGGGCGGTCAAGCTTGATCCCTGCGCCGGTCACGGCGGGCCCCACCCCCGTCGCGGTCCCGGTCCGCACGCCCGTCCCGCTCAGCCCCGGCCGTTTCGGCCCGGTCAACCCCGGCCAGCGCGTCCCGGCCAGCCCCACCCCAGGGCCTGGTCCGGCTTGTGCGCCCGTTCCCGGTCAACCCGGACTATCCGGCTCGGTCGGCCCCGGCCCGTCCAATTCGTGATCGACTCGGTTTACCGCGTCCCGGGGTATCCATCAGCTGTGACACCCCGACTTACCGCACACGGAGTGGATCACGCCCGGAGGTGCTGTCCCCCGGTCAACCCCTGCCCGTCTTGTTCGTGATCGACTCGGGTTGCCGCGTCTCGGGGTATCCAGCGGCCGTGACACCCCGAGATACCACACACGGAGTGGATCACCCGGGTGTGCTGTCCCCTCGGGGCCGGTCGGGCCGGTCGCCGGTCGGGCCGGCCGGGCCGGGTTGCCGGTCGGGCCGGTCGGTCGGTGGGGACGCCGCTGGCCGGCACCCCGGTGTCGGGTGCCGGCCAGCGACTTGTTTCCCCCTGTGAGGAAGGTCTGCGGTTGTGTGGGTCAGCTCCAGTGCTTGGCGACCAGGTCGGCGGCCTGCTGTTCCCACTGGGCGTAGTGGTCCGGGTAGGCCGAGACCTGCACGGTCTGCGCGGCCTTGGTCAGCGGCATGTCCTGCCAGCCGTCGACCTGCTGGAGGCCCTTGAGGAACGCCATGGTCGAGTACTCGGGGTCGGTGATCTGCTCCACCGTGCCCCACCCGCTGGACGGGCGCTGCTGGAACAGGCCCTGCGAGTCATGGTCGTTGCGCTCACCCAGGTGACCCAGGTTCTCCAGCTTCGACTCCTGCAGCGCGGTCGCGATCGCGACCACGGCGGCCCGCTCGTCCATGCCGGACTTCTTCGTCGCCGCGATGATCGCCTTCACATTCGCGGTCTGCTCATCGGACAGGTCGATGCGCGACTGCTTGCCCTGCACACCATGCGGGACCAGCTTGCCCGCATCAGGCTTGTCAGCCCGCACCACAGCGGCAGCGGTGGTGGGGGTGGTTTCGAGGGTCGGGGCGGCGTGCGCGGCGACCGGGCCACCGACCAGACCACCAGCAAACGCCAGACCAGCAATACCCAGAACGCTCTTACGCATGATCGTGTTCATCACGAAGCTCCATTCGGGGGTCGACACCACCAGCCCAAAAGGGGGGACAGGCGTAGGCGGTGCAAGCACCATCCGAGGCGCTCAAAAGACTCGGGGAAAAACCACCGGCATCCGAGGGGCGGGGGGATGGCCCTTCACGGCGCCGGGTCCAGGTGTAACGACCGACCGGCCACCAACATTCCGGCGACCACTGGGCCAACCAGGATCCGGCTGACACCCACAGAAACCCACCGCCAGGGACGGTTGCGGTGCCGTAGCCGGGTGATGACGTATACGAGTCAGGTCCACAGCCGCCGACCCGGGCCCATCAGAACCCGCCCGGCCCGCCGGCCCTGCTCGATCGTCCAGTGGATGTAACGACCCCGAGCCCGCCACCATTCCACCCCCACGATGCCCCGACCACACCCCCAAACCCGACACCCGACCCCAGACCCGCACACCCGACCCGGACACCCGGCACAGACAGCACCAGCAAGCCCGCACGGACCAGCCCGGAACGAACCCCAGGGATCCGGACACCCGCGCACAACCCGCCCCGGGCAGACGGGGCTTCGCGGAGGCCGGATCGACGTGGCGGGTCGACGACCGGGAGCCCCAGACGTGCCGAGCCGGGGTTACCCTGACAGCATGCAGGGCCGCTCCCCCACCGCAGCCGGCGTGCCGCATCTGGCGCGTCCCGGCCGGCCCGCCGTGGTGGCCCGCACCCTCGCCGAACTCGCCGGCCCGACCCGTGGCGTGGTGGAGCTGCCGGTACGGCTGATGTGGAACCCCGACCGGCGCTTCGACCTGGGCGACCCGGATCAGTTGCTGTGGCTGTACGAGAACGTCCTCCGCGAGACCACGCGTACCGAGGATCTCCGCCGGCTCATCAACGGCCGCACGCTACGGCGGGTGTGGCGGCTGCTCAACCTGCCCCGGGGCGTACGCCAGGCATGGGAGAGCCGCCACCCGGGCCTGCGTACGGCGTGACCACCGCCCATCTGCACGGGTTCTACCGCGAGGTGGCCCGACTGGCCCTGTCGGCGGCCGGACCGCACCGGTTCGTGCTGGGCGGCGGTGTGGCGTGGGCCGCGCACGGCCTGGTGACCCGGCCGACGGAGGACGTGGACCTGTTCGCCGACGTCGAGGGGGCCGCCGCGGCGGCGGCCGGGGATGTACGGGCGGCGCTGGAGGGCGCCGGTTTCCTCGTGGAGGAGGCCGATCCGGACAGCGACCTGCCCGGGCTGTTCGACGGCTTCGACCGGGACATGCGCGACTTCGTGGTCGGCCGGGACGGGCGGCAGCTGCGGCTCAGCCTGGCCCGGCTGGACCGGCACCGCAGCCCGGTCGTGATGGACCTCGGTCCGGTGCTGGACGTCCAGGACCTCCTGGCCAGCAAGACCGCCGCCCTGGTGAACCGCCGGGAGGTACGCGACTACATCGACGTCGCGGCCGTCCTCGACCGGTACGACGTGGACGAGTTGCTGGCGCTGGCCCGGCAGCTCGACCCGGGCCTGGACCCGGAGGACGTCCGCGACGCGGGACGCTATCTGGATCGGCTGCCGGATGCCCGCTTCGCCCGCTACGACCAGACCCCGGCCGACGTGACCCGGATCCGAACCCGCTTCACCCGCTGGCCCCGCTGACCCAGGCCCCGGGACCAGCCCAGGCCCACCGCGATCTTGCCCTTCGTGCCCCGAAACCCGGGACACAAGCCCTAGATCGAGGGCGGAAAGCGCAAGATCGCGGGGACGAAGAGCGGGGGCTACTTTGTCGGGCGGCCGCCGGTCACGCCGAGGATCTCCCCGGTCACGTAGCTGGATTCCTGCGAGGCGAAGAAGACGTACGCGGGGGCCAGCTCGGCGGGCTGGCCGGGGCGGCCCTCCGGCGTGTTCTGGCCGAACTGCTCCACCTTCTCCTTCGGCATGGTGGCCGGGATGAGGGGCGTCCAGATCGGACCGGGTGCCACCGCGTTGACCCGGATGCCCCGCTCGGCCAGCTCCTGCGCGAGCGCCTTGGTGAAGTTCGCGATGCCGGCCTTCGTCGTGGCGTAGTCGAGCAGCTGCGGCGACGGCTCGAACGCCTGGATCGACGACGTGTTGATGATCGCCGCGCCCTCGCCCAAGTGCGGGATGGCGGCCTTGCAGAGCCAGAACATCGCGTACAGGTTGGTCTTCAGCACCCGGTCGAACTGCTCGGTGCTGATCCCGGCGATGCCCTTCTCCTGTGCCATCTGGTAGGCCGCGTTGTTCACCAGGATGTCGAGCCCACCGAGGTCGCTCAGCGCCCGCTCGATCAACTCCTGGCAGTGCCGCTCGTCGGTGATGTCCCCGCGTACCGCGACGCCCTTGCGACCCGCCTCCTCGACCAGCCGCACCGTCTCCCGGGCGTCGGCGTCCTCCTCGAGGTACGAGATGAGCACGTCGGCGCCCTCCCGCGCGTACGCGATGGCGATCGCCCGGCCGATGCCGGAGTCGCCGCCGGTGATCACCGCACGCTTGCCGGTGAGCTTGCCGCTGCCCCGGTACGACTCCTCGCCGTGATCCGGCTTCGGGGCCATCGCCCCCGTCTCGCCGGGCGGTGACTGCTGCTGCTTCGGCTGGCCCTCCTGCTGGCCGTACTGCTCGGTGGGATCCTGCGGCGTGTGCTGGTCCTGGGTCACCGGCTCCTCCTTCGCGCGGGGTGGACGGGGGTCGCTCACCGCCCTACCCCCGGGACCACGCCGGAAACCGGCCCTGGGGCTGGTGTGGCCGGAGTGACGGTGGGCGGTTATGGTGCGCCCCGGCGCGCACGACGCGCTTCCCACCCCCGATCGAAGGGCATGGCATGACCTCTCCCTCCGGCCCGTCACGCCGCCGGGTGCTCGCCGTCGCGGCGGCCGCCGCGAGCGCACCGCTGATCGCCGGCGGCCCCGCCCGGGCCGCTGCGGCTCCGGGACCGAAGACCTGGGACCTGACCGTCCTGGGCACCTCGGACACCCACGGCAACGTCTACAACTGGGACTACTACCGGGACGCGGAGTACGACGACAGCCGGCAGAACGACGTCGGAGTCGCGAAGCTCGCCACCCTCGTCAACCAGATCCGCGCCGAGCGCGGTGACCGACCCACCCTGGTGCTCGACGCCGGCGACACGATCCAGGGCACGCCGCTGGCCACGTACTACGCCAAGCAGGAGCCGATCACCGCCACCGGCGAGACGCACCCGATGGCCAACGCCATGAACGTCCTGCGGTACGACGCGGTGACCCTCGGCAACCACGAGTTCAACTACGGCCTGCCGCTGCTCGCGAAGTGGATCGAGCAGCTCGGCTTCCCGGCGCTGGCCGCCAACGCGGTCAACGCGAAGACCGGCAAGCCGGCCTTCCTGCCGTACCTCATCAAGGAGGTCCGGCTCGGCGCGGGGCGCGGCGGGCCGAAGCTGAAGGTCGGCATCCTCGGCCTGACCAACCCCGGCGTGGCGATCTGGGACAGGGGCAACGTCGAGGGCAGGCTGGTCTTCCCGGACATGGTCGAGACCGCGGCGAAGTGGGTTCCGGTCATGCGGGAGCGCGGCGCCGACATCGTGCTCGTCTCCGCCCACGGCGGTGACAGCGGCACCTCGAGCTACGGCCCGGAACTGCCGAACGAGAACCCCTGCGCGATCATCGCCGAGCAGGTGCCGGGCATCGACGCGATCCTGTTCGGGCACGCCCACAACGAGGTCGTGGAGAAGTTCGTCACCAACACGGTCACCGGCGAGCGGGTCCTCATGGCGGAGCCGTCCAAGTGGGGCCAGCGGCTCACCCGGATGGACTTCACGGTGGGCCGGGTCCGCGGCCGGTGGCGGGTCCTCGACAAGCGCGCCAGCATGCTGAACACCAACACGGTGGTCGAGGACCCGGCGGTCCTCGCGGCCGTCCGGGCCCAGCACGCCAAGACCATCGCGTACGTCAACCAGGTCGTCGCCCGCTCGACCGTGGAGCTGTCGGCCGCGGAGTCCCGGTACAAGGACACCCCGATCCTGGACTTCATCAACCACGTCCAGACCGAGGTGGTCACCGAGGCGCTCGCCGGCACCCCGCACGCCGGGCTGCCGGTCCTGTCGATCGCCGCGCCGTTCAGCCGCACGGCCGTGTTCCCGGCCGGCGACGTGAAGATCCGCGACGTCGCCGGCCTCTACGTGTACGACAACACGCTGGAGGCGGTCGTGCTGACCGGCGCCGAGGTGCGGGCCTACCTGGAGTACTCCGCCAAGTACTTCCGCACCCTCGCCCCGGGCGCACCGGTCGATCCGGAGTCGATCAGCGACCCGGCGGTGCCGGACTACAACTACGACGTCATCTCCGGGCTCGACTACGACATCGACATCTCCCGCCCGGTGGGCCAGCGGATCACCCGCCTGGTGCTGCCCGGCACGGAGACGCCGGTGGCCGACGACGCGCAGTTCGTGGTGGCCGTGAACAACTACCGGCGCAGCGGTGGCGGCAACTTCCCGGGCATCATGAAGACCCAGGTCTACAACGCCCAGCAGGAGATCCGCCAGTTGCTCATCGACTGGGCCCAGGCCCGGGGCGCGATCGACCCGGCCGACTTCTTCCAGCCGAACTGGAAGCTGGTGCGCGAGGGCGCGCCGGTCTTCTGACCGATCCGGTCGACGGGCCGTGGGCGTGCGTACGCCCGCGGCCTGTCGCCGTCTCAGGCGCCGTGGCGCAGGTCCCAGGCCACCTCGTCGCCCGGGTCGGGCCGGTCCCGGCGGGGCTCCGTCTCGGTCAGCTCGACCCGGTCCGCCGGGCGCACCGGCGGTGGCAGCTCGCCGAAGCGTACGTGCCGCAGGAAGGCGTACTCCTCGTCGGTGAATGGCGGCTCGGCCATCGGCCCCTCCCCTCGTGGGGCTCCATTCTCCGCCCGGAACGCCCAGCGTCACCCTCTCTAGGGCGTCCTAGGAAGATAGGTCATGTGCCGTCGGGCGGGCCGGCAACCGGTCCAGCAACGCCAGCGCGGCCCGCACCGGCGGCCGTGTCAGCATCTCGTCGAAGCCGGCCCGCCCCTGACAGAAGCGGACGAACATCCGCCACCCCGGCGGCGTCGCGAGCAGCCCGTGGAACGCCCCCGGCCGGCGGGTGAACGCGGCCAGGAGGCGGTGCCCCGCCCGCATCGACGGGACCAGCCCGGCCGCCACCGACCGCTCGTACCCGCCCAGGTCGTCCGCCGCGACGGCCGCCCCGGCCAGCGCACCGGAGCGCAGCGCGTAGCTGATCCCCTCCCGGCTCCACGGTTCCAGCAGGCCGGCCGCGTCCCCCGCCACCAGCACCCGCCCCCGGCGCAGCGGCGAACCCTCCGCCCGGCAGCGGGTCAGATGACCCGAGTCGTGCACCGGCTCGACACCCGCGAGCCCCAACCGGTCCACGAACGACCGCAGGTACGCCCGGGTCCGCTCCCCCGCCCCACGCGCCGCGATCACCCCCACCGTCAACAGGTCGTCCTTCGGGAAGACCCAGGCGTACGAACCGGGCAACGGACCCCAGTCCACCAGCACCCCGCCCCGCCAGCGGGCCCGCTCGGCCGGCGGCACCGGCAGCTCCAGTTCCAGCCCCAGATCGACCTGGCGGTGCCGGACCCCCACGTGCCGGGCGGTCACACCGGACGAGCCGTCGGCACCGATCACCGTACGGGCGATCACCGTCTCCCCGCCGGCCAGCCGCAGGCGTACCCCCTCGGGCTCCGGCTCCACCGCCCGGACCGCGACCCGCTGGCGCAGCTCCGCCCCGGCGGCGACCGCGGCCGCCCGCAGCCGGTCGTCGAACTCCGCCCGGCGCACCATGGTCACCAGCGGACCACCGGCATGACGGCGGGTGAACGCGCGTCGCCCGTCGCGGGTGAACGTCACCCGGTCCACCCGGTCGTGCGCCGGCACCTCGATCCGGTCGGCGACCGCGGCCAGCGACGTGCCGATCAGGCCTCCCCCGCACGTCTTGTAGCGCGGATGGGCGGCCCGCTCCACGACCAGCGTGCGGACGCCCGCGCGGGCGGCGACGTACGCGGCGGACAGGCCGGCGGGACCCGCGCCCACCACCGCGAGATCCCAGACGGTCACCCCGGCAGCCTAGAACCCCGGTCGGCGTTCCGCCGCCAGGCCCGGCCGTGACCTGGACACCGCTCCCGCGGGACACCGCCCGATCGGGTGGGCATCTTCGGACACCGGCCGGGTAACCGCGGCGCAGGCCGCCTGCACCGCAGGCGGGTACCGAAGGAGGACGACATGCAGCAGGTGCAACTGTCGGAGATCGAGGAACGGGTGTACGACGCGGTCGCCGCGCTGGAGGCGCGCGGCCAGGTGCCGTACCCGGACCTCATCGCCGAGGAGACGGGGCTGACCGAGGAGCAGCTGCGCGCACCCCTGCACCAGCTCACCGAGAAGAACCTGTTGCACCGCGAGGACTCGCCGCTGGCCGGCCTGGACTTCGGGCCGCGGTTCTGCGCGCGGCAGCCGGCGTGACGGTTCACCTTCCGGGCTCGGGGTAGCGGTCGGCGTATGGGTGATCGTTCCTCCCCGGGCCCTCCTGCGCGCCCGGCGCCGGCGCCCACCGGGAAGCCGCGCCGCTGGCCGGCCCTCGCGGTCGGCCTGGTCGCCGCCTTCATGACGCTGCTCGACGTCAGCATCGTCAACGTCGCCATCCCGTCGATGGACCGGGCGCTCGGCGCCACACCCAGCGACCTGCAGTGGGTGCTGTCCGGGTACGCGCTCACCTTCGGGCTGGTGCTCGTACCCGCCGGCCGGTTCGGCGACGCCCACGGCCGGCGGAACGCGTTCGTCGTCGGCATCGCCCTCTTCACAATCACCAGCGCCGCCGCCGGACTCGCACCCTCACCCGGCTGGCTGGTCGCCGCCCGGCTGCTCCAGGGCGCCGCCGCCGGCGTGGTCAACCCACAGGTCACCGGGCTGATCCAGGAACTGTTCCAGGGACCCGAACGGGCCCGCCCGTTCGGACTGCTCGGCGCGACCATCGGCATCTCCACCGCCATCGGGCCGCTGCTCGGCGGCGTACTCATCCACCTCGGCGGCATCGAGCACGGTTGGCGCTGGGTCTTCTTCGTCAACGTCCCGGTCGGTGTGCTCGCCGTCGTCCTCGGCTGGCGGCTGCTCCCGCACCGGCCGCGGGGCCGCGCCGACCATCGCCGGCTCGACCCGGTCGGTGTGCTGCTGCTCGGAACCGGCGTCCTGCTCGTGCTGCTGCCGCTGGTCCAGGAGCACTGGCGGGACCCGGCGAAGTGGCTGCTCGTACCGGCCGGCCTGGTCGCGCTCGGCGGCTTCGCCGCCTGGGAACACCGGTACGGCCGGCACCACGAACCGCTGTTCGATTTGCGCCTGCTCGGCGTCCGCTCGTACGGCCTCGGCGCGCTGATCGCGCTGGTCTACTTCGGGGGCTTCACCGCCATCTTCTTCATCTTCACCCTGTACCTGCAGAACGGCCTCGGCTACAGCGCGCTCGTCGCCGGCCTGGCGATCACCCCGTTCGCGCTGGGCTCGGCCGCCGCGTCCGCCGTCGGCGGCCGGATCGTCAACCGCTACGGCCGCCCCCTCGTCGCGGTCGGGCTGCTCACCGTCGTGGTCGGCCTGGTCGCCGTCGTCCTGGCGCTGAGCCGGGTACCCGCCGGCGTCCCCGTCCCGTGGTGGACCGCCGCGCCCCTGCTGCTGGCCGGACTCGGCAGTGGCCTGGTCATCGCGCCGAACCAGACCCTCACCCTCGCCCAGGTGCCGGTCGCCCAGGCCGGTAGCGGCGCGGGCATGCTGCAGACCGGCCAGCGCATCGGCGCCGCCGCCGGCATCGCCGCCGTCGGCTCGGTCTTCTTCTCCTCCCTCGCCGCGAGCGGCGGGGACTGGTCGGTCGCGTTCCGCCACTCACTGCTGCTGGCCGCCGGCGTCATCGCGCTCGCGCTGGTCGCGGCCCTGGCCGACATCGTCCGCCGCTAACTCCCGACCCGAGTACGCAGACAGCGCCGCCCCCGGGCCCGGGTGGGCTCGGGGGCGGCGCTGGGGTGTCGGTGTGCAGGTCGCCTCTCGGCGAGTGGCGCGACGCGGCTCCAGCCGGACGGTATTCCGCGAAGGCAATTTAGGTGAGGCCCGGGGACACTGGACACACCGACACCTGACTCAACACGCTACCCGCCCGGGCTCTTCCACCGGCGACGGTGACCGCGCACACGCTCGGGTTCGGTTCGTGCCGGGCTTCGTCTTGGTTGCGGTGGGGATGGTCGGTTCGGGGCTGGCTTCTGCGGGGTTGCGATTGGGGGGTGGGGCCCGCCGTGCCCGGCTCCGCGCGATCAGGCGTCGGTTCGTGGCTGGCTTCTGCGGAGTTGCGATTGGGGGGTGGGGCCCGCCGTGCCCGGCTCCGCGCGATCAGGCGTCGGTTCGTGGCTGGCTTCTGCGGAGTTGCGATTGGGGGGTGGGGCCCGCCGTGCCCGGCTCCGGGCGGTCAAGCTTGATCCCTGCGCCGGTCACGGCGGGCCCCACCCCCGTCGCGGTCCCGGTCCGCACGCCCGTCCCGCTCAGCCCCGGCCGTTTCGGCCCGGTCAACCCCGGCCAGCGCGTCCCGGCCAGCCCCACCCCAGGGCCTGGTCCGGCTTGTGCGCCCGTTCCCGGTCAACCCGGACTATCCGGCTCGGTCGGCCCCGGCCCGTCCAATTCGTGATCGACTCGGTTTACCGCGTCCCGGGGTATCCATCAGCTGTGACACCCCGACTTACCGCACACGGAGTGGATCACGCCCGGAGGTGCTGTCCCCCGGTCAACCCCTGCCCGTCTTGTTCGTGATCGACTCGGGTTGCCGCGTCTCGGGGTATCCAGCGGCCGTGACACCCCGAGATACCACACACGGAGTGGATCACCCGGGTGTGCTGTCCCCTCGGGGCCGGTCGGGCCGGTCGCCGGTCGGGCCGGCCGGGCCGGGTTGCCGGTCGGGCCGGTCGGTCGGTGGGGACGCCGCTGGCCGGCACCCCGGTGTCGGGTGCCGGCCAGCGACTTGTTTCCCCCTGTGAGGAAGGTCTGCGGTTGTGTGGGTCAGCTCCAGTGCTTGGCGACCAGGTCGGCGGCCTGCTGTTCCCACTGGGCGTAGTGGTCCGGGTAGGCCGAGACCTGCACGGTCTGCGCGGCCTTGGTCAGCGGCATGTCCTGCCAGCCGTCGACCTGCTGGAGGCCCTTGAGGAACGCCATGGTCGAGTACTCGGGGTCGGTGATCTGCTCCACCGTGCCCCACCCGCTGGACGGGCGCTGCTGGAACAGGCCCTGCGAGTCATGGTCGTTGCGCTCACCCAGGTGACCCAGGTTCTCCAGCTTCGACTCCTGCAGCGCGGTCGCGATCGCGACCACGGCGGCCCGCTCGTCCATGCCGGACTTCTTCGTCGCCGCGATGATCGCCTTCACATTCGCGGTCTGCTCATCGGACAGGTCGATGCGCGACTGCTTGCCCTGCACACCATGCGGGACCAGCTTGCCCGCATCAGGCTTGTCAGCCCGCACCACAGCGGCAGCGGTGGTGGGGGTGGTTTCGAGGGTCGGGGCGGCGTGCGCGGCGACCGGGCCACCGACCAGACCACCAGCAAACGCCAGACCAGCAATACCCAGAACGCTCTTACGCATGATCGTGTTCATCACGAAGCTCCATTCGGGGGTCGACACCACCAGCCCAAAAGGGGGGACAGGCGTAGGCGGTGCAAGCACCATCCGAGGCGCTCAAAAGACTCGGGGAAAAACCACCGGCATCCGAGGGGCGGGGGGATGGCCCTTCACGGCGCCGGGTCCAGGTGTAACGACCGACCGGCCACCAACATTCCGGCGACCACTGGGCCAACCAGGATCCGGCTGACACCCACAGAAACCCACCGCCAGGGACGGTTGCGGTGCCGTAGCCGGGTGATGACGTATACGAGTCAGGTCCACAGCCGCCGACCCGGGCCCATCAGAACCCGCCCGGCCCGCCGGCCCTGCTCGATCGTCCAGTGGATGTAACGACCCCGAGCCCGCCACCATTCCACCCCCACGATGCCCCGACCACACCCCCAAACCCGACACCCGACCCCAGACCCGCACACCCGACCCGGACACCCGGCACAGCCCGCGACCGCACCCCCGGAAGACCCCCAGACCCCCACCGGGGCGTTACCGGTCAGAACCCCGCCACGAGACAGATCCCAAGCCCTCGCCAGCGGGCGGACCCGGACCAGGTCAGGGGTGTGGCCCACCGTGACCCGGCGCAGGGACCAAGCTGACCGCCCGAAGCCGGACACGGCGGGCCACACCCGCCAACCGCAACCACCGAACGAAAGCCCGACACGGCAAGGCCGTAAGGCAGAAACGAGCCACAGAGGACGAACAATGCGAACCCATTGAGAAGGATCGAAGAACACCCGCCGTACGGGGCAGCGGACGAAGCGTGGTTGACGGTAGACACATAGACCATGACGAACACCCTCGACCGTCGTACCCTCCTGCGTGCCGCCGGCGCATCCGCCGGCACGGCCGTGCTCGCCGGCGCCACCCTTGCCGGCCCGGCCCGCGGCGCCGGCGGCGCCTTCCGACACGGCGTCGCCTCGGGCGACCCCCTGCCCGACGGCGTCCTGCTCTGGACCCGGATCACCCCCACCGAGGAGGCGCAACCCGGCTCCGGTGTCGGCCCGGACGTGACGGTGGGCTGGCAGGTCGCCGTCGACCCAGACTTCGCCTCGATCGCGGCCCAGGGGACGCAGGTGACCAGTCCGGCCCGCGACCACACGGTCAAGGTGGCGGTGGGCGGCCTCGCCCCCGCCACCACGTACTGGTTCCGCTTCGGTCACGGCGACACGTGGTCGCCCACCGGCCGGACGATGACGGCCCCGCCGGCCGACGCCGAGATCGACCGGCTCCGGCTGGGTGTGGTGTCCTGCTCGAACTGGGAGGCGGGCTACTTCGCGGCGTACCGGCACCTGGCCGAGCGCGGTGACCTGAACCTGGTGGTGCACCTCGGCGACTACGTGTACGAGTACGGCACCGGGCAGTTCGCGGCCGGGGACACGGTGGTGCGGCCGGTCCGGCCGGCGCACGAGACGCTGACCTTGGCGGACTACCGGATCCGGCACGCGCTCTACAAGACCGACCCGGATCTGCAGGCCCTGCACGCGGCGGTGCCGTGGGCGATCACCTGGGACGACCACGAGGTCGCCAACGACCAGTGGTCCGGCGGTGCGGAGAACCACACCCCCGGCACCGAGGGCCGTTTCGCCGACCGGGTGGCGGCGGCGCGGCGGGCGTACGCGGAGTGGATGCCGGTCCGCACCGGGCCGGACGGGGCGATCTACCGGCGGCTGCGCTTCGGCCGGCTCGCCGACCTGTCCATGCTGGACCTGCGGACGTACCGCTCGCAGCAGGCCTCGGGGCTGGCGGTCGACGATCCGCGCCGGAGCATCACCGGCGAGGCGCAGATGACCTGGCTGAAGGCCGGGCTGGCCGGGTCGGACGCGCGCTGGAAGCTGGTCGGCAACCCGGTGATGATCTCCCGGCTGGACGTCGGCGCCCTGCCGGCCTGGCTGCTCGGGCCGCTGGGCACGTTGCTGGGCGTCCCCCAGAACGGCGCGGTGCTCAACACGGACCAGTGGGACGGCTACAACGCCGACCGCAACGAGCTGATCGACCACCTGCGGGCCAGCGGCACGAGGGATGTGGTCTTCCTGACCGGTGACATCCACACCTCGTGGGCGAACGAGGTGACCACGAAGGCGACAGGCGGCGCCAACCCGGCCGCCGCGGAGTTCGTGGTGCCGTCGGTGACCAGTGACAACGTCAACGACTTCCTCGGCCTGCCGGCGGGCAACGCGCTCAGTTCCCTCGGTGCCGGGCTGATCCGGTCGACCAACCCGCATGTGCGGTGGACCGAGTTGGACGGGCACGGTTACGGCGTGCTGGAGGTGACGCGTCAGCGGTGCCGGATGGACTGGTACCACCTGACGGACCGGACCCGTGCCGCGAGCGCCAGCCGCTGGGTGGCGGGTTGGTCGGTGGCCGCCGGCTCGGCCCGGCTGCGCAAGGAGAGCGCGCCGCTGGGGTGACCGTTCGCGACGGCAACCACCGCCGCCTGCTGCCGGCGGTGCCCCGGAACCTGGCGGCTGCCCTGGCGGCGGTCGGGATCGCCGCTTCACCCGACTGGTTGTCGCGGCGGGCCGCGACCTGAGCGGACACGACAACGGCCGGTCCCCGTACGGGGACCGGCCGTTGGTCACGCGGTTGTCACCAGAGCTGGGCGACGATGTCGGCCGCCTGCTCCTCCCACTGGGCGTAGTGGAACGGGTACGCCGAGACCTGCACCGTCTGCGCCGCGGTGGTCAGCGGCAAGTCCTGCCAGCCGCCGACGTTCTTCAGCGCCTCGAAGAACGCCGTCGAGGCGTACTCCGGGTCGGTGATCTGCTCGGGCGAGCCCCAACCCGACGACGGGCGCTGCTGGAACAGGCCCTGCGAGTCGTGGTCGTTGTACATGCCCAGGTGGCCGAGGTTGTACAGCTTCGACTCCTGGAGCGCGGTCGCCACGCCGATGACCGCCCCGCGCTCGCCGACGCCGGTGTCCTTGGCGACCTCGATGATCGTCTTGGCGTTCTCGCGCTGGGCCTCGTCGAGCGGGATGCGCGACTGGGCGCCCTGCACGCCGTGCGGGATCAGCTTCTCGCGCTTCGGCTTGCCGGCCTTCGGCTTGTCGGTGCTACCGCCGGTGGTCAGGCCCGACTCGACGGTCGGGCTCGGGCGGGCCCCGTCGTCCTTGCCGGTGGCCAGCTCGATCGCGGCCACGGCGCCCTCGTGCGGGCCGCTGGTGACCGGGGCGGCCACGGCGGTCGGCGCCAGGGCGAGGCCGCCGATCGCGGCGACGCCCGCCACGCTGAGCAGGAGCTTGCGGTTCGAGTTCGAGTTCGAGTCCTTCGCGATGGCCGGGAGCCATCGAGTGAAGTCGTACTTCACGATGTGCCCTTTCGGTCAGGCGAAGCGCTCCGGATTGAGCACTCCTCGGGGGAACTGCCACGCCGGAGGGGGTTTGGATTCCGGCGGTACGGGGGACACAACCAGCCCGGGCTGACTGACATTCCGGAAATCGGCCCTGCCTGGACGGCTGCGATCCAGCTCACGCCGGGTTCCGGACGGGCGGGCACGATCCGCCGCAGACGCGACGAAGTCCTGACCCGTCGGCGGTCGGACGAGCCGACACGCGGCGCCACGGGATGGCCGAAACCGGACACGGCACGCACCCGCGTCGGAGGACGTCAGCCCGCGCGCAGGCGACGCGCAGGACCGCGCGGACACCGGCGGCAGCGTCACCGGGACGGGACGGACCGGCCGGAACCCCGCCGCCCGGCGGGGTCAGTCAGTGCCCGCGCGCGATCCACTCCGGCAGGTGCGGCGCCTCGGCCGCGATGGTGGTGCTGGCACCGTGCCCGGTGTGCACCATGGTCTCCGGCGGGAGGGTGAGCAGCCGGTCCCGGATCGAGGCGATGATCGTGTCGAAGTCGCTGTAGGAGCGGCCGGTCGCGCCCGGCCCGCCGGCGAACAGCGTGTCCCCGGTGAAGACCGCGCCGAGCGTGGGCGCGTGGAAGCTGCAGGCGCCCGGGCTGTGGCCGGGCGTGTGCAGCACGGTGAGGGTGGCGCCGGCGACCTCGACGGTCGCACCGTCGCGCAGTTCCCCGCCGGGCGACTCGTCGGGGTGCACCAGGTCCCACAGGACCCGGTCGGCGGGGTGCAGCAGTACCGGCGCGCCGGTGGCCCGCGCCAGCGCGGGCGCCACCCGGACGTGGTCGTCGTGGGCGTGCGTGGCGAGGATCGCCCGTACCCGCCGCCCGCCCACCAGGGCGAGGATGGCGGCCACGTCGTGCGGGGCGTCCACGACCACGCACTCGGCGTCGTCGCCGACGACCCACACGTTGTTGTCGACGTCGAAGGTCTGCCCGTCGAGGGAGAAGGTGCCGGCGGTGACGGCGTGGTCGATCCGGGCCGCCATCAGAGGACCACCACCGAGCGGAGCACATCGCCACGGTGCATCCGGTCGAACGCCTCCTCGACCTGGTCCAGCGCGATCTCCTCGGTGACGAACGCGTCCAGGTCCAGGCGGCCCTGCAGGTAGAGCTGGGTCAGCAGCGGGAAGTCCCGGCTGGGCAGGCAGTCGCCGTACCAGCTGGACTTGAGCGAGCCGCCCCGGCCGAAGACGTCCAGCAGCGGCACCTCGACCGCCATCTCCGGCGTCGGTACGCCCACCAGCACCACCGTGCCGGCGAGGTCGCGGGCGTAGAAGGCCTGCTTCCACGTCTCCGGCCGGCCGACCGCGTCGATGACCACGTCCGCGCCGAACCCGCCGGTCGCCGCGCGGATCGCGTCGACCACGTCCTCGTTGGTGGCGTCGACGGTGTGGGTGGCGCCGAAGCGGCGGGCCCAGTCGAGCTTGCGGGCGTCGGTGTCCACCGCGATGATCGTCGTCGCGCCGGCCAGCGTCGCGCCGGCCACCGCCGCGTCGCCGACCCCGCCGCAGCCGATGACCGCCACCGAGTCGCCGTGGGTGACGCCGCCGGTGTTCATGGCCGCGCCGAGACCGGCCATGACGCCGCAGCCGAGCAGCCCCACCGCGGCCGGCCGGGCGGCCGGGTCGACCTTGGTGCACTGGCCGGCGTGGACGAGCGTCTTCTCGGCGAAGGCCCCGATCCCGAGGGCCGGGGTGAGCTCGGTGCCGTCGGTCAGGGTCATCTTCCGCGCCGCGTTGTGGGTGGCGAAGCAGTACCAGGGCCGGCCCCGGCGGCAGGCCCGGCAGACCCCGCAGACCGCTCGCCAGTTGAGCACCACGAAGTCACCCGGTGCGACGGCGTCGACGCCGGCGCCGACCTGCTCGACGACGCCGGCCGCCTCGTGCCCCAGCAGGAAGGGGTACTCGTCGTTGATGCCGCCCTCCCGGTAGTGCAGGTCGGTGTGGCAGACGCCGCAGCACAGGACGCGGACCACCGCCTCACCCGGCCCGGGATCCGGCACCACGATCGTGGTCACCTCGACCGGCGCGCCCTTGCTGCGGGAGATGACTCCTCGGACCTGCTGGCTCACGATCTCCTCCTGCCCACGGCGACCGGCGCCGTCCCACCCCGGATGGCCGCACGCGGTGCGGCTCCGACGATCACACCTCCGGTGACCGTACCGCCGATGTCGGGGACGGCCTAGCGGCGCGGGGTTAGCTCGGCCGGTGCGGGGTAGGCAGGCCCACGGTTCGCAGGTCGGACGGGAGTGCGCGATGAAGTTCAGCCATGTGCCGCTGCGGGTCACCACCGGCGCGTACATCCTCAATTCGGGGCTCAGCAAGCGGACGCTGGAGGGCGAGGCCGCCCAGGGTATGCACGCGATGGCCGTGGGCGCCGTCCCACAGCTGAAGCAACTGGCGCCGGACCGGTTCGCGATGCTGCTCTCCCGGGCCGAGACCGCCCTGGGCGCGGCGCTGCTCGCGCCGTTCGTTCCGTCCGCCCTGGCCGGCCTGGGGCTGGCCGCGTTCAGCGCCGGCCTGGTGCGCCTCTACCTGAAGACGCCCGGGATGCGCGAGCCGGGCAGCCTCAGGCCCACCCAGGACGGCATCGGCCTGGCCAAGGACGTCTGGCTGCTCGGGGCGGGCCTGACCCTGATCCTCGACGACCTCATCCTGCGCCGCCGCTTCAGCTGAGCGCGGGCGGTCAGGACGGCACCGGCAGCGGGGCCTGGGCGGTCGCGGCGTGGTGGCGCCGGGCGGCGTTGCGCCACCGCAGCACCTGCCCGGCGCCGAGCGCCCAGAGCGCGTACTGCACGGCGAAGGCCCAGCGGAACGCGGACAGGTCGGGGGCGCCGCTCCCGGCCGGGGTGGCCAGGTCGAGGACCACACCGACGGCCAGCACCAGCCCGATCGAGGCGACGAAGCCGCCGACGTTGACGATGCCGCTCGCGCTGCCGATCCGGCTGACCGGGTTGAAGGTGCGGGCGTAGTCGAAGCCGATCATCGAGCCGGGGCCGTTGACGGCCAGGACCAGCACCAGGGTGACCAGCAGCCAACCGGGTGCGCGGCCGGGCCAGGCGAGCACGACCGTCCAGACCGCCGCGGTGGCGCCGGTGATCGCGAAGACCAGCACCGAGCGGTGGAACGGGTGGCGGGCGCACAGGTGCGCGATCAGCGGCCCGGTGAGCAGCATCGCGAACGTCATCAGGGTCAGCAGCGAGGCCGCGGTGGTGGGGCGCAGGCCCTGCCCCTGCACGAGGAACGGGTACCCCCACAGCAGCGCGAACACGGTGCCGGAGAACTGGGTGACGAAGTGCGTCCACAGCCCGAGCCGGGTGCCGGGCTGGGCCCAGGCGGCGGCGAGCTCGCCACGGACGGCCGCGAGGGTGGGTGCCGGCCGGGTGGCGCGCGGCGTGTCGCGTACGAGCGCGATCACCATCACCACCACGGTGGCGCCGACCGCGCCGGCGACCAGGAACGCGGTCGTCCAGCCCGCGTGGTGCAGCAGCGCCACCAGCGGTACGGCGCCGAAGATCGCCCCGAGCTGGCCGAGCGTCCCGGTGAGCTGGGTCATCAGCGGGTTGCGGCGTCCGGGGAACCAGATCGCCACGATCCGCAGCACGCTGATGAAGGTGGCGGCGTCGCCCAACCCGACCAGCACCCGGGCCAGCACGGCCAGCCGGACGTCGGTGACGAGGGCGAAGCAGACCTGGCCGGCGACCATCAGCGCGCCGCCGGCGATGAGCAGCCGCCGGGAGCCGAGCCGGTCGAGCAGCACCCCGACCGGCACCTGCATCGCCGCGTACACGGCGAGCTGGGCGACCGAGAACGTGGCCAGGGCTGCGGCGTTGATCTGGAAACGGTCCACCGCGTCGACCCCGGTGACACCGAGCGAGCTGCGGTGGAAGACCGCGGCCACGTACGCGCTCAGCGCCACGCCCCACACCAGCGCGGCGGAGCGGCGGGGCGCGACCGGGCCGGCGACGGCCGGCGCGGTCACCGCAAGGTCCGCGGCACGGTCGCGACGTCGCCGACCTCCCGGGCCGAGACCGCGCCCGCGGCGGCCACCGGCGCGGGCGCGGCGGGATGCGTCATGTATCTATGATGCGTTTCACCAGGTCGGGCCGACGTCGACCCCCTCGGTGAGTGGCTCAGGCCACCCCGGCGGTGGGTGCGGCGTCGCCGGAGACGTCCCAGGCGAGCAGCCCGTCGCGGTCGACGGCCGGGCCGGCGAAGGGCGGGCCGAAGCCGCCGAGCCGGTCGGCGAGCCAGCGGGTGTCCCCGGCCGACGCCCGCTCCAGCCGCAGCCGGCGCATCCGCACCGCGGCCGCCCGCAGGCCGCGTAGCCGTCCCGTCGACCGGTCGAGGCGGGGCAGCCAGAGCAGACGCAGGTCGGGCCGGTACGCGTCGTGCCCGCCGATGCCCTCGTAGTCGTCCACCAGGTCGCCGCAGCCGTAGAGGACGAGCCGGCCCCGGTACACCTCGACCGGGCGCGGGTGGTGCGAGGAGTGCCCGTGCACCACGTCGACGCCCCCGTCGACCAGGCGCCGGGCGAAGGCCAGGTGTTCCGGCGGCACGTCGTACCCCCAGTTGGTGCCCCAGTGCACGGAGACCACGACCCGGTCCCCCGGCCCGCGCCCGGCGGCGATCCGGGCCGCCAGGGCGCCCGCCGACGTGGCGGAGATCTCCGGCAGGTAGGCCACGCCCGGCCGCTCGGCGGTAGCCGCCCAGTACGGCGGGACACCGGACGACGGCGCGGCGACCGACCAGACCAGCAGCCGGCCCTCGGCCAGCGGCCGCACGGCGGGCCGCCACGCGGCGGCCGCGTCGGGACCGGCGCCGGCGATCGCCAGCCCCGCCCCGGCCAGCGCGTCCAGGGTGTCGGCCAGGCCGTCCGGCCCGAAGTCGAGGCAGTGGTTGTTGGCCAGGGCGCAGACGTCGAGCCGGGCGGCGGTCAGGGCGGCCACGTTCGCCGGGTGCGTCCGGTAGTGGATGGCCTTCGTCGGGTCGTGCGTCCCGCGACCGGTCACCGCGGTCTCCAGGTTGACGATCCGCACGTCCGGCGCCAGCCGGTCGAGCAGGTCCAGCGCGTCGCCCCAGGGCCAGGACGGCGGTGCTGGGCGCGGGACGGTGCCGTTGGCCGCCTCGGCGAGCGCCACGTACTCCCGGGCGTCGCGCACCGCCGGCTCGCGCAGGTCCGGCGGGGCCGGCCGGGGCAGGATCGCGTCCACGCCACGGCCGGTCATCACGTCGCCGCCGAGCAGCAGCGTCAGGTCGGCCATCCGCCGGGTGTTCCCCGCCCGGGGCCCCGGCTCACCTGCCGGCGGCTGCGGACCGCCGACGGATCGCGGGCGGACCCGGCCGGGCCGGGCCACGATCCCGGTGCCTCCGGCGAACCGACCCGTCCGGGCCGGAGGGCCGCCTAAGGTGGGGGCGGAGCGGCGCCCGCGGGCGGGCCGCTCCCGCCACGGCCCCGGCGTGCGGACGCCGCCCAGCGGGCCGGCGGGCCCGCAGCGTTCCTCTCCCGGCCGGCCGGCAGCGTTCCCGCCGGGTACCGCCCGGCGCGACGGCGCGAGGAGAACGGGTGACCACGACGCGCCCACTGCGGCCCTGGTACCGGCCGATGCTGGCCCGCCGGACCGACCAGGAGCACCGGTCGGCGACCCCGCTGGAACTCTTCTTCGACCTCTGCTTCGTGGTGGCCGTGTCGCAGGCGGCGGCGAACCTGCACCACGAGATCTCCGCCGGCCACGTCGCCGACGCGGTGCTCCGGTACCTGATGGTGTTCTTCGCGATCTGGTGGGCGTGGATGAACGTCACCTGGTTCGCCTCCGCGTACGACACCGACGACGACGTCTACCGGCTCACCGTGCTGGTGCAGATCGCCGGCGCGCTGATCCTGGCCGCCGGGATTCCCCGGGCGTTCACCGAGGGTGACTTCGCCACGGTGACGTACGGGTACGTGGTGCTGCGGCTGGCCGCCGTCGCGAACTGGCTGCGTGCGGCGAGCGGCGACCCGCAGCACCGAAGGACCGACCACCGGTTCGCGCTCGGAGTCGCCGTCGTGCAGGCCGGCTGGCTGGTGCGGCTGCTGCTGCCGGTCGAGTGGTGGGGGGTGACCTTCGTGGCGCTGGCGCTGGCCGACCTGCTGGTGCCGGTGGTCTCCGAGCGCGCCCGGATGACCCCGTGGCACCCGGGCCACATCGCCGAGCGGTACGGGCTGTTCACGCTGATCGTGCTCGGCGAGGTGGTGCTCGCGGTCTCGGTGGCGGTGCAGACCGGGGTGGACGCGGGCGACGACGGCCTGCGTCGCCTCGCGGCCGCCGGGACGGTGATCGTGTTCGCGCTGTGGTGGCTCTACTTCGACCGGCCGGCCGCGGTGCCGACCCGGCTGCGCCACGCGCTCGCCTGGGGCTACGGCCACTACCTGGTCTTCGCGTCGGTCGCGGCGGTCGGCGCCGGCCTCGAGGCGGCCGTCGACACGCTCCGGCACCTGAGCCGGGTGGACGGGACGGTGGTGGGCTACGCGCTGGCCGTGCCGGTCGCCGTCTACCTGGCCACCCTGTGGCTGCTGCAGGTGCGCCCGCACCCGTGCGGCACCCCGGCGGCGGCGTTTCCGGGCACCGCGGTGCTGGTGTTGCTCGCGCCGCTGGTGCCCGGCACCGTGTACGTGCTCGCCGCCGCGCTGTCCGCCCTGGTGGCGGTCACCGTGGTGGCCCGGCGGCGGGCGCTGCGCACCACCGGACCGTCAGGCTGACCGGGCCGACCCGTCGCGGACCACGGCGTCCGGGCAGGTGGACCAGAAGTCCACCAGCATGCGGTGGAACTCGTCCGCGTGCTCGATCTGCGGCAGGTGTCCGCAGTTCTCGAACAGGTGGGTGCGCGCCCGGGGCAGCCGCGCCCGGGCCGCCGCCAGGTGCGTCGCGGGCAGGATCAGGTCCTGCTCGCCCCACACGACCAGGGTGGGCAGGTCGAGCTGCGCCAGCCGCGCCAGCAGCTCCTCCCGCCACTGCGGGCTGACCCCGCGGAAGGTGCCGAGGTTGCGTACGGTCTCCAGCATGACCCGCGCGACGTGCGGCTGGCGGGCCACCTCCAGCGCGTACGCGATCCGCTCGGCGGTGGCGAACGCCGGGTCGCAGAAGAGCGCGCGCTCGGTGCGGCGGGCCGCCCAGCGGCTGGGCCGCAGCAGCAGCCGCCCGAACGGGCGCAGCGCGAGCAGCCGCAGCATGATCGTGACCTCCTGGCCGAAGCCGGCGGGCGTGACCAGGCCGAGGCTGCTCACGCGGGCCGGCTCGGTGCCGGCGAACTGCATGGCGATCGCGCCGCCGAGGGAGTTCCCGACCAGGTGCACCGGCCGGTCCACACCGACCGCGTCGAGGTAGCGGCCGACGAACCGGCCCAGCTCCGGCAGCGTGTACGGGGCGGTCATCGGCAGCGAACCGCCGTAGCCGGGCAGGTCGACGCTGTGCACCCGGAACCGCTGCGCGAGCCGCTCGTGCAGGTCGTCGAAGTCGCGCAGCGTCCGTCCGATGCCGTGCAGCAGCACGACGGGCGCGCCCTCGCCGTCGACGCGGTGGCGGACCCGCCGCCCGGCGACGCTGATGTGCCGGGGACGCCGCGCGGCGCCCTCGTCGCCGCGCCCGGTGGCGGCGACGGGCGCCGCGCCGCTGGGCCCGGTGGTCCGGTCGTCGCTCACGCCGCACCGCCCGTCGGGTCGGCCGCCGCCTCCGGCGCGGACGGCGGGGCGGAGGTGGTGGTCAGCCGGCGGGCCGGGTCGCCGGCGGCGCGGTTGAGCCCCGCCCGCAGCAGCTTTCCGTAGGAGGCGGGCGCGATCCGGGCCAGCAGGTCCGGCAGCTTCGCGGACCAGCCGATGAGCACCCGGCCGCGGCGGCGCTCGACGCCGCGCAGGATCACCTCGGCGGCCCGGGCGGGCGGGATGCTGAGCAGCTTGTCGAACTGCCGCCGGCCCTCCTCGTACTCCTCTCGTGACACCCCGCTGCCGACGCGGGCGTTCTCGGTGATCCGGGTCGCGATGCCGCCCGGGTGGACCGAGGTCACGCCGATCCCGTCGTCGACCAGCTCGCTGCGCAGCACCTCGGTGAAGCCGCGGACGGCGAACTTGGTCGCCGAGTAGGCGGCCTGCCCCGGCGGGGCGATCAGCCCGAAGAGGCTGGAGACGTTGACCAGGTGCGAGCCGGGCTCCGCCTTCAGGGTGGGCAGCAGCGCGTGGGTGAGCTGCACGACCGCCCGGAAGTTGATCTCGACGACCCACTGGAACTCGGCCAGGGTCACCTGGTCGAAGCGCCCGCCCAGGGCGACGCCGGCGTTGTTGACCAGCAGCCGGATCCGCGGGTGCCGGGTGCGGATCTCCTCGGCGACCTGGGCGGTGGCGGCCGCGTCGGCGAGGTCGACGACGTACGTGTGGACCCGCCGGTCGGGGTGGGCGGCGCGGATCGCGGCCACGACGGCGTCCAGCCGCGCGGCGTCGCGGTCGAGCAGGACCAGGTCGCTGCCGCGCCGCGCCAGCCCGTGCGCGAGGGCCTCGCCGATGCCGCTGGCGGCGCCGGTGACCACGGCCGTCGCGCCGGTGTACTCGAACCTACGCACGGACGGTGCTCCTCTCCGGCGTGCCGGCGCGGGAGAACCGCACGCCCTCGTCGGTGAGCCGGCCGTACCGCATCAGCAGCACGTCCCGGGGGTAGTTCTGGTGGAGCCGCCAGGGTGCCCGCGCCCCCTGCCGGGGCAGGGCCTCGATGCTGCGCAGCACGTAGCCGGCGGTGAGGTCGATGAGCGGGCGTCGCTCGCCGTCGGGTGGCGGCACCGGCGTGACGACCTGCTGGCCGGTGCGGTCGAGGTGGGTGAGCAACCGGCACACGTACGTGGCGACCAGGTCGGCCTTGAGGGTCCAGGAAGCGTTGGTGTACCCGATGGTCATCGCGAAGTTGGGGACGCCGGAGAGCATCATGCCCTTGTACGCGACCGTGCCGGCGAGGTCGACGGGCGCGCCGTCGACGGTCAGCTCGGTGCCCCCGAGAGCCAGCAGGTTGAGGCCGGTGGCGGTGACGACGACGTCGGCCGCCAGCTCCTCGCCCGAGCCGAGCCGCAGGCCGGTCTCGGTGAAGGTCTCGATGGTGTCGGTGACGATCGACGCCCGCCCCCGCTCGACCGCGGTGAACAGGTCGCCGTCGGGGACCACGCACAGCCGCTGGTCCCACGGGTCGTACCGGGGCGAGAAGTGCCGGTCCACGTCGTACCCGGCCGGGAGCCGGCCCCGCGCCGCCCGCCGCAGCAGCCGCTTGACCAGGTTGGGGGCGCGCCGGCTGAGCTGGAAGTTCGCGGTGGCCAGCAGGACGTTCTTCCAGCGGACCACCGGGTAGACCGCCTTGTCCGGCAGCACCCGGCGCAGCGCGTCGGCGACCGCGTCGCGCGACGGCAGCGCCATGACGTACGTGGGCGAGCGCTGGAGCATGGTCACGTGCCCGGCGCGCTCGGCCAGCGCCGGTACCAGGGTCACCGCGGTCGCCCCGCTGCCGATCACCACGATCCGCTTGCCGCTGTGGTCGAACTCCTCCGGCCAGTGCTGCGGGTGCACGACGCGCCCGGCGAACCGCTCCAGGCCCGGCAGGTCGGGGGTGTGGCCCTCGTCGTAGCGGTAGTAACCGGAGCAGGCGTGCAGGAAGGAGCAGGTGAGGGTGACGTCCTCGCCGGTGTCGGCCCGGTGGGCGTGGACGGTCCAGCGGGCGGTGCGGCTGTCCCAGTCGGCGCGGACCACACGGTGGTGGAAGCGGATGTGCTCGGTGACGCCGTACTCGCGGGCGGTCTCCCGCACGTACTCCCGGATCGACGGCCCGTCGGCGATCGCCTTCGGGTCGGTCCACGGTTTGAAGGAGTAGCCGAGGGTGAACATGTCCGAGTCCGACCGGATGCCCGGGTAGCGGAACAGGTCCCAGGTGCCGCCGATCGCCGCCCGGGCCTCCAGCACCGCGTACGTCTTGTCGGGACAGTTGCGGCGCAGGTGGCACGCCGCGCCGATGCCGGACAGGCCGGCACCGACGATCAGCACGTCGACGTGGTCGGTGGTGGCCATGGCGTCTCCCCTGACGAGGGCGGTGATGCCGGACCTTATCCACCGCCGTCGACGGGAGTCAACACCCTGTCGAGAACAATCGACACTCTGTCGAGCGGGTGTAACATCCACGGTCATGACATCCACCGCGACCGCGTCGCCGCGGGGCCGCCGGGCCCGGTCCGCCGGGGACGATCGCGAGTCGGCCATCCTGGCCACGGCCGAGCGGCTGCTCGCGCAGCGCCGGTTCGCCGACATCTCCATCGACGACCTGGCGCGGGGCGCCGGGATCTCGCGGCCGACGTTCTACTTCTACTTCCCGGGCAAGGACGCGGTCCTGCTGACCCTGCTGGACCGGGTCGTCGAGGAGGCCAACGCCGCCGCCGGGGACGTGCTGGACCGGCTCACCGACGACCCCCGGGCCCGCTGGCGGGAGCTGATCGACCGGTTCCACGAGACGTTCGGCGGCCACCGGGCCGTGGTGCTGGCCTGCGCGGAGGTGCGCGGCACCAACGCCGAGGTCCGCCGGCTCTGGGCCGCCGTGATGGAGCACTGGGTGCAGGCCATCGAGGGCGCGATCGACGCCGAGCGCCGCCGCGGCGCGGCACCGGACGGCCGTCCCGCGCGGGACCTCGCGATCGCGCTGAACTCGATGAACGAACGGGTCTGGTACGCCACCTTCGCCGGCGACGGGCCGGCGGTGGCCGAGCCGGACGTGGTGGACGTGCTGCTCGACGTCTGGCTGGCCGCCATCTACAAGGACGGGCCCCTGGTCACCGCCTCCGGTTAGCGCACGGGTCCCTTCTTGACCCGCGGACCGCGCGCCGCACCCGCAAACCGTCCACAGGAGAGGGTCGCGCTCCCACCGGGTCGCGCCGATGTGACAGGGTGGGAGCGACCGTCCGGGCACCGGGAGGTGAGGCGCGTGTTGCGGCTGTGCGAACTCGTCGCGCTGCCCGCGGTCCCGCCGGTGACCCTGCGCGTGGCCGCCGGCGCGACCGCCGCCCTGGTGGCCGGTCCCCGGCTGGGCACCGCGGTCGCCCGGGTGGTCGCCGGGCTGGCCACGCCGGTGGCCGGCCGCGTCCTGGTCGGCGACCGCGACGTCACGGACCTGCCGCCGCTGCGCCGCCGCATCGGGTACGTCCCGGCCGGCGGCGCCCTGCTGCCCCACCTGACCGTGCGCCGCAACATCACGTACGGACAGCGCAAACGGGAACAGGTACGCGAGGTGGCCGACGACTGGGCGGCCACCGTGGTGGACCGGCTCGAGCTGGCCCCGACCCTCGAGTTGCGGCCGCACCTGCTCTCCGACGCCCAACGGTTCCGGGTCGCCCTCGCCCGGGCGCTGGCCTGCCTGCCCGAGGCGCTGGTGGTCGACCTGCCGACCGGGGTCTCCGGAGGTGGTCGGCTCGGCGACCTGCTCGACCGGCTGGCCCTGCCCGGCACCCCCGGCGTGGCCGTGCTGGTGTGCTCCGGGGACCCGGAGGTGCTGGCCGAGATCCCCGACCGGCTGCACGTCGAGGGGACGACCGACGCCGGGGCGCGCCGGTGACGGCAGCGGGGCGGCTGCGCCGCCGTACGCTCCTGCGTGCCGCCGCGGCGGCGACCGCGACGGCCGCGACGGCGTGTGCCGGGCCGCGGCGCTCGGTGCAGGTCGTCGTGGTGTGGAGCGGCGGTGAGCTGGCCCGGTTCCGGGACGTGGTGGCCCGCTACGGTGCCCCGGTCCAGGTCCTCGGCGCGGGCAACGACATCGACGCGTTCCTGTCGGCTCGACGGCTCGCCGGCACCAGCCCGGACGTCGCGATCCTGCCCCGCTCCGGGCTGGTGACCGAGTACGCGCGGCGCGGCTGGTTGCGGGAGGTCACCCCCGCCGCCGACTACGCGGTGCCGGCCGGCATGGCCGACCTGCTCTCCTGGGGCGGGCGGCGGTACGGGGTCTGGGTGAAGGCCGCGCACAAGTCGCTGTTCTGGTACCTCCCGTCGATGCTCGCGGAGCCGCCGGACACCTGGGACGGGCTGGTCACGGTCACCCGCCGGCTCGGCGCGCGGGCCCGGGCCGGAACCGGCCCGGCGCCGCTGGCGATCGGCGCGGCCGACGGGTGGGTGCTCACCGACTGGTTCGAGAACGTCCTGGCCGACGTCGCCGCGCCCGGCGAGTACGAGGCGCTGGCCGGTGGCGGGGCGGACTGGCGGGGCCGCCCGGTCCGGGCCGCCCTGGACCGGCTCGCCGAGCTGTGGAGCGTCGACGGCGCCTTCCCGGGCGGCGGACGGCGGGCCCTGCTCACCCAGTTCGAGGAGTCGGTGATCCAGGTGGTCCACCACCGGCAGGCGGCGATGGTGTTCGAGGGTGACTTCGTCGACGCGGTCGACGCCCGGTTCCGGGACGGCGGCGAGGCACCGGCCACCTTCCGGTTTCCCGGCTCCCGGGCGGCCGAGCGCCCGCTGATCGTCGGCGGTGACGCGGCGGTCGCCTTCGCCGGCTCCAGCCGGGGAGTCGACCTGGTGCGGTGGCTCAGCGACGGCTCCGCGTTCACGCCGTGGCTGCGCGCCGGCGGGTACCTCTCCCCCAACGTGACCGTCCCGCTGGCGGCCTACCCGGATCCGGTCCGGCGGCGGTACGCCGCGGAGCTGCGTACCGCCGGCACGGTCCGGTTCGACCTGTCCGACCGGCTGCCCGGGCCGTTCACCGGCACCGACGGGGTCGGCATCTGGCGGATCATGCAGGATTTCTTCGCCGACGTCACGGGCGGGGTCTCCGCCGCGGAGGCGGTCCGCCGGGCCACCGGCCAGCTGGCGGCGGCGGCCCGGGCGGCGGAGCGTGGCCGATGAGCCGGGCACCCGTGTTGGGCGAGCTGGCGGTGCTCGACGACGTCGGTCCGCCCCGGCGCGGGCGCGCCTACCCGGCGGCGGGCGCCACGTCGGCGCTGCTGCTGCCCGCGCTGCTGCTGCTCGGCGGCCTGGTGGCCTGGCCGGTGCTGCGGACGGCGCACGCCAGCGTCACCACCGACGGCCGCTGGGTGGGCGCGGAGCACTTCCGCGCCGCGCTCGCCGCGCCCGACACCGGCGCGGTCGTGGGCCGGACGATCCTGTGGGCGCTGTTGGTCCCCACGGTCGTGACCGGGCTCGGCTACCTCCTCGCCGCCGCGTCCCGCCGCTCCCAGGAGGGCTGGCTGCTCCGGCTGGTCCTGGTGGTGCCGACCGCGTTGCCGCTGGTGGTCACCGGGGTCACGTTCCGGCTGATGTACGACCCGGACCCGCGGCGCGGGCTGGCCACGCTGCTGCTGGCGCGCCTCACCGGCCGGTCGGCGGAGGAGGCGCCGCAACTGCTCGGTCCCGGGCTGGTCACGGTGGCGCTGATGTCGGCGTTCGTGTGGGCCTGGGTCGGGCTCGCCGTCGTGGTGTTCCGGGCCGCCCTGGACGCGGTGCCGACGAGTCTCGCCGACGCGGTCCGCGCCCACGGCGGCAGCCGCCGCGACGTGCTCTGGGACGCGCAGTGGCGGCCACTGCTGCTGCGTACGGTCGCGGTCGTCTTCGCCCTGGTCGCGCTCGCCACCAGCCGGACCTTCGACCTGATCCTGGTCATGACGCCCGGGTCGGTGCGCGACGAGGCGTCGGTGCTCGCGCTGCGGGTGTGGCAGACCTCCGGCGGCGGGACGACCGGCGAGAGCGCGGCCCTCGGCGTGGTGTGGCTGGTGGCGGTGGCCGCCGGCATGCTCGTCGCGGCGCTGTTCGTGCGGCAGGCGTGGCCGCCGCCGCGCCCGAGCGCGCCGGCGGAGCCCGTCCCGGCGGCGCCCGCGCCGCGGCGGCTCGCGCGGGCGCTCACCGCCGGGGCCGTCGTCGCCTGGCTGCTGCCGCTGGGCGTCCTGGTGGCGACGTCGCTGCAGCGGCCGGTGGACGCCGCGACCCGCGGCTGGTGGTCGAGCCCGCCCAGCCTGGACTCCTTCCGCGCGCTCGCCGACGGTGGCGACCTGTGGCGCACGCTCGGGTTCACCCTCGTGCTGGCGACGGTGGTCACCGCCGCGGTCCTGGGTGTCGCACTGCTCGCCGCGTACCCGCTGGCGTGGCTGACCGGGCCGGCCGCCCAGGCGACCGGGCTGCTGCTGATGGCCGCCAGCGTGGTTCCGGTGCAGGTGATCGCCGGCCCGGTCAACGAGGTGCTCGGGGTGGTGTTGTCGTCGGGCACGTCCCGGGGGCTCGCGCTGGTGCACATCGCCCTCGGGCTTCCGTTCGCCGTGCTGGTGCTGCGCAACGCGTTCGCCGACCTGCCCGCCGAGCAGGTGCGCGCCGCCCGGGTGGGTGGCCGGCACTGGTGGGGCACCCTGCGGCTGCTGGTCCGGCACAGCCGGCCCGCGGTGATCGCGGTCGGCGTGCTGGAGTTCGTGCAGGTGTGGAACGACCTGGTCGTTGGCCTGCTGTTCAGCGGGCCGGGCACGGTGCCGCTGGGGCTGTTCCTGGCCGGGCAGACGCGCGGGTTCGTCGCCGGCAGCGGGATGCTCGCCGCCGGTTCGGTGCTCGCCTCGGTGCTGCCGGTGCTGCTGGTGGTGCTGGCCCGCCGGCAGCTCGTCGCCGGGCTGGTCGCGGGGGGCGTGCGGTGACGGGCGCGCCGGCCGGCGGGGGTGTCCGGTGACCGGGCCGCCGCCCCGCCGGTCCCGCCGCCCACGGCGGCTGAGCCTGCTGCTCGCCGTCGGCGGGGTGCTCGGCGGCACGGTGAGCGCCGTGCTCGGCAACGTCACCGGCAACCTGCTCTCCGAACTGTCGGTGGCGCAGCTCGGCTCGGCGAGCGCGGCGGTGATCGTGCTCGGCCTGGTCGCCGCCGTCCTCGTCGAGTGGCGGCGCTACCAGCGTGACCATGCCGTGCCGGAGCCCGACGACGTTGCCGCGTCGGTCGGGGCGCCGACCCTCCCGTGGCCGGCGGGCCTCACCGGCCGCTCCGACGACGTGGACGCCGTCGTCGACGCGTTGAAACGCGAGCACGCCGTCGCGGTGGTGGGCCGGCGGGCGGTGGGCACCTCGTCGTGCGCCATCCAGGCGGCGAACCTGTGCCGGGCGGACTTCCCCGACGGCTGCTACTACCTGGACCTGCGCCGCACGGGTCGGCCGCGGTCGGCGTACCAGGTGCTGACCGACCTCGCCCGGATCCTGAACACCCGGCCGCCGGCGAGCGGCCGGCCGGACGACCTCGTCGAGGCGGCCGACGGCCTCCGCGGCAAGCTGGACGGCCAGCGGGTCCTGCTGGTGCTGGACAACGTGGACGATCCCGCCCAGGTCCGGGCCCTGCTGCCGCCGACCGCCCGGACCTGCCGGCTGCTGTTCGCCGGCACCGGCGCGCTCGAGGCGCAGGAGGGGGTCACCGCCCACCGGCTCTTCGAGCCGGACGCCGACGACGCGCTCGACATCTTCGCCGCCGCGGGCGCCGCCGCCCCGGTGGCCCGCCCGCACCGGCCGGACCCGCGCACCGATCCGGCGGTACGCGCCGTCGTGGAGCTGTGCGGCCGGCAGCCGCGTACGGTGGCGGAGCTCGGCCGGCGGACCGCCCAGCACGGCTGGCGGCACGCCGACGTGCTCGACGCGCTGCGCCGGGCCGTCCAGACCGCCCCGCACCAGCAGGTGGCCGACTCCCCGGCGACCCTGCTGGTCACCGCGCGGAACACCGCGTACCACGCGCTCAGCTCCGAGGCGCGACGGCTGTGGCGGCTGATGTCGCTCAGCCCGGCGCCGCTGGACCGGCCGGCGATCGCCGCCCTCGCCGCCCGCCGCCCGGACCGCGTCACCCCGCTGCTGCACGAGCTGGCCACCGGTGGCTTCGTGGTCGGCGCGGAGGGCGACCGCTACGAGGTGCGCCCGCTGCTCGCCCCGTACGCCCGCCTGCACCTGCGCGAGGACGAGTCGGTGCGGCGGCGGGTCGGCGCGCAGGCCCGGCTCACCCGGCACCTGGCCCGGCGGGCCGAGCGGCACGCCGCGAACCTGGTCGTGGCCGCCTCCACCCTCGACCGGGACCGGCCGCTGTCGCTGGACGACGACCCGTACGGCTGGTTCGACCTGCACCAGGAGCTGCTGCTCGCGGTGGTCAAGGTGCCGGCCGGGGCGGTCGAGTCGCTGCCGCGGCGGGTACGCCGCTGGTGGTTCCGGTTGGCCGTGGCGCTGTGCGGGTGGCTGGCGCACGTGGAGCGGCTACCCGAGTGGGAGGAGGTGTGCCGGACGGTGCTGGCCACCCCCACCGCGGACGACCGGCCGGAGATCGCCGGCTGGGCGCACAACGAGCTGGGGGTGCTGCGCCGGCGCCGGCACGACCCGCAGGGCGCGGCGACCGCACTGAGTCTCGCGGTGGCCGAGCGCAGCCGGCGGGGCATCGCCCAGGCCCGGATGAACCTCGGCCTGGTCCTGCTCGACCTGGGGCAGCTCGACGACGCCGTGGAGCACCTGGAGCTGTCGCGGCGGCACCGCTCGGGCGCCGACCGGGCCGGGCACGCGCTGACCGACCTCGGGCTCGGCGCCGCCCGGCTGGCCCGCGGCGAGTTCGAGACCGCCCACCACCACCTGGTCCGGGCGGCCAACACGTTCCGCTCGCTCGGTGACGCCCGGGGCTACGCCGCCGCCTTGACCAACCTGGTGCTGGTGCACGCGGAGCTGGGCGAGCACCTCGACGCCGCGCAGGCGTGGCGGGCGGCGCTGCGGGAGTACGACTCGGTGGCGGACGCGACGAACCGGGCCGTCGCGCTGCTCAACGCCGGTGCCACGCTGCTGGCCAGCGCGCCCGGGCAGGCGCGGCAGGCGTACGAGATGCTGGCCGAGAGCCGGCGGCTGCGCGAGGGCGGGCGGCCGACCGCCGGGCTGGGCCGCACGCTGCTGTACCTGGGCGACGCGGCCGAGACCCTGGGCGACCCGGACGAGGCACGCCGGCACTGGGTGGATGCGGCCGCGGTGTGCGAGGCGGCCGACGACGACGCCGGTCAGGCGGCCGCCGACGCGCGCCTCGCCGGTGCCCCCGCCGCCGCCCGGCCGGCACCGCCGGCAGCGGCCCCCGCACCGCGGGCTCCGTCCACCGACGCCTCGCCCGGCGCCGGGCCGGGCCACGCGGCGACGGGCTGACGGCGGCCGGTCGGCGAGCTTCGCCATGATCCACTCGGGCTGCGGAAGGTCGGGCGGTCCCGGTCGCTGGACACCCCGACCTGCCGCCCGCCGAGTCGATCAGCGTCGGCACACCTCGCCGAGGACGGCGAGGCCCGCCTCGATCGCGGTCGCCGGGTTCGCCGCGTACCCGAGGACCAGGCCGGGCGGGCCGGGCAGCTGCCGGTGCCAGGACAGCGGCTGCACCTTCACGCCCCGCTCCAGGGCCGCCGTCGCCAGCTCGGTGTCCGGCACGGCGACGTCGAGGGTGACCGTCAGGTGCAGCCCGGCGGCGGCCCCGTGCACCGTCGCGCCGGGCAGGTGGCGGGCGATCGCCGCGATCATCGCGTCCCGCCGCCGGACGTGCCGCCGGCGCAGGAGGCGAAGCTGCCGCTCCAGCGCGCCGGAGGTCATCAGCTCGGCGAGCACGAGCTGCGGCAGCACCGCGTTGCCGAGATCGGCGTTGCGGCGGGCGTCGACCACCGCCGCGCGGTGCCGGGCGGGCACGAGCAGCCAGCCGATGCGCAGTGCCGGGGCGAGCAGCTTGGAGACGCTCCCGGCGTAGCAGACGTGCTCGGGCAGCGTTGCCCGCAGCGCCGGCACCGGCGGCCGGTCGTACCGGTGCTCGGCGTCGTAGTCGTCCTCGATGACCAGCCCACCGGCCCGGGCCCAGGCGGCGAGCCGCCGGCGGCGGCCCCCGTCGAGCACCACGCCGGTTGGGAACTGGTGCGCCGGCGTGAGCATCACGGCGGACGCACCGCCGGCGATCAGCTCGTCCACCCGCAGACCGGCGGCGTCCACCGTGACCGGTGGCGTCTCGACGCCCCAGTTGTTCAGGTGCTGGCGCACACCGAGCGAACCCGGGTCCTCGACCGCGACGCGGGTGACGCCGACGCCGCGCAGCGCCTGCGCGAGCAGGCCGAGCGCCTGGGAAACACCGGTGGTGACGAGCACCTCGGCCGGGTCGACGACGATCCCCCGGTACCGGGCGAGCCACGCCGCGACGGCCCGGCGCAGCGCCGGCGCCCCGCGCGGATCGCCGTAGCCGAAGTCGGCCGCGACCAACTGCCGCAGCACGGTCCGCTCGGCACGCAGCCACGCCTCCCGCGGGAAAGCGGCCAGGTCGGGTACGCCGGGCGTCAGGTCGATGCGGGACGGCGCCGCGCGTACCGCGTCGAAGATGTCGGTGCCGGGGGCCGGCGGGAACAGCCGGGCCGGCGCGGGCGCGGTGGCAGGGACCGGCGGGGCGGCCGGCGCCGCGACCACGACGGTGCCCGCGCGCCCCCGGCCGGCCACGTGCCCCTCCTCCACCATCCGCTGGTACGCCTCGACGACGACGCCCCGGGAGACACCGAGATCGGCGGCGAGCACCCGGGTGGCGGGAAGGCGGCTGCCGACGGGGATCCGCCCGTCCGCGATGGCCGCGCGCAACCGGCCGGCGAGCCAGTCGGTCCGGCCGCCCGGCGGCGCTTGGGCGATGTCCAGGTGCAGGAAGTCCGAGCCGGCTTTGGTCTCCTCTGCGAGCGCGGTTTTGGCTCTACTCACCGGACCATCGTGCCGGCACGGTGGAGCCATAACAATCGCCTTCGTCGTGACCACCCTGGTCGTGGTCGCCACTCCCGGCGCCGGAGTGCTGTTCACCCTCTCCGCCGCCCTGTCCGGCGGTCGGCGCTCCGCCCTGGTGGCCGCCGTCGGTTGCACGGTCGGCATCGTGCCGCACCTCGCGGCCGCGGTGACCGGGCTGTCGGCGTTGCTGAACTCCAGCGCGCTCGTCTTCGGGGTGCTGAAGTACCTCGGCGTGGCGTACCTGCTCTGGCTGGCGGTCGCGATGTGGCGCGACCGGCGTGCGCTCCTCGCGGACGGCCCGTCGCCGCCGGCCCGGTCGGTGGCCCGCACGGTCGGGTCGGCAGCGCTGACGAACCTGCTCAACCCCAAGCTGACGATCTTCTTCGTGGCGTTCCTGCCGCAGTTCGTCGATCCCGGCCGGCCGGACGCGGTCCCGGCGATGCTCGGGCTGAGCGCGGTGTTCATGCTGGTGACCCTCGTCGTGTTCGCGGCGTACGGGCTCGGCGCGGCGGCCGTGCGCCGGCACGTGCTGGACCGGCCGCGGGTCGTCGGCTGGCTGCGCCGCAGCTTCGCCGGTTCCTTCCTCGCGCTGGGCCTGCTGCTGGCCCGCGCCGACGCCTGAGCGGACGGTGACCGTGTACTTCGGGCACTCGAACCGGATCCGGGCCGAGCACCCCGGGCTCGTCGCCGGCGTTCTCTACGCCGAGGACGTCGCCGGCCCGCCGCGCGGGGCTCTCCAGCTCGCCGACCTGCACTCGGTGGCCCACGAACGGCTGACCGCCGGCAACGAAGGCGCCTTCCCCGAGATCCAGGCCTGGCGGCGGGCGTTCAGCCGGATGGGCCTCGCCCCGACCCGCTACCGGTGCGCGGCGGAGTCGCTGCTGCGGCGACTGCGCACCGTGGGGCACCTGCCGTCGGTGCATCCCCTGGTCGACCTGGGCAACGCCGTCTCGGCCGCGTACGCGATCCCGGTCGGCATCCTCGACGTCGACCACGTCACCGGCGGCATCGAGGTGCGGCACGCCCGGGGCGACGAGCGGTACCTGACGTTCACCGGGGTCGAGGAGCGCCCCGACCCGGGCGAGGTGATCTTCGCCGATGAGGCGGGGCGGGCGCACGCCCGGCGCTGGACCAACCGGCAGAGCGGGTGGTCGGCCCTGCGCGACAGCACCGCGCGGATCCTGGTCGTGGTGGAGGCCCTGCACGGCACCGCCGGCCGGGACGTCCCCCGGCTGCTGGACAGCCTGGCCGACGGGCTGCGGCGGGGGTGGGGTGTGGAGCCGCGACGAATGATGCTGACCGGGGCCGCGCCCAGGGTCGACGTGTGAGCCGGTCAGGCGTCGGCGGATTCGCCTGTGGCGAGGTAGCGGTAGCCGGGGACGGTCTCGCCGAACCAGCCGTTGACGCTGGCCAGGCCCCGCTCGTTGAGCTGCGCGTCGTGGATCGCCAGCGTCCGGGGCGCGCCGGCGGCGACCGCGAAGTCGATCGCCTCGGTGAGCTTGAGCCAGGACGCCTGCGCCGGGACGAGCAGGGTCGCCACCCGCCGGCCGGGCGGCTGCAGCGAGTCGCCGGGGTGGTAGACCGCGTCCTCGACGAGGTAGCCGAGGTTCGCGCAGTCCGGCTGCCCGCCGTGGATGGTGGCGTGCCGGCCGCCGGTGGCGGTCACCTCGACGCCGGCGGCGGTGAACCGCTGCCCGGCGGTGACCGGGGTGACCGGCAACGGCACCGGGCCGGGCAGCCGCGCGCCGGCCGGCGCGTACACCGGGACGCCGAGCCCGGCCAGGCGCAGCACGTCGATGTGGTCGGTGTGCTCGTGGGTGACCAGGACCGCGTCCGCGCCGGCCAGCGCGGCGGGCTCGCTCCAGGTGCCCGGGTCGATCACGAGGACGCCGCCGTCGCTTTCCAGGCGTACGCAGGAGTGGGTGTACTTGATGATCCGCACCCGGCGACCCTACGCGGGACGGCACGCCGGCGCCGTCCCGCGTACGGCGGTCAGCCGTGTCCGCCGTGCGCGCTGTGCGCGGGCGGGCGGCCCGGTCGCTGCCCCGGTTCGACGACCACGAACTGGCCCATCATCCCGGCGTCCTCGTGGTACAGCAGGTGGCAGTGGTACATGTACGGCACGTTTGCGTCGCTGTGGTCGCGGAAGCGCAACGCGATCCGGACGGGACGCTGCGGCGCCAGGTAGACGGTGTCCTTCCAACCGGCCAGTTCCGGCGGCGGTGCCGCCCCGGCGACGGAGAGGACCTGGAACTGCACGTCGTGGACGTGGAAGTTGTGCGGGGTGCCGTCGATGTTCACCACCTCCCAGACCTCGGTGGTGTCCTTGGTGACGGCGAAGTCGATCCGACCCATGTCCATCGACCGGCCGTTGATCGAGCGGCCGGCGAACTCCAGCCGGCGGGTGTCGGCGGCCGTGCCGGGGTCGAGCCGCTGCAGCGGGACCAGGGTGCGCGGCACGGCCGGTGACCGGTCGAGCCGCTCGGCGGCCCGCAGTTGCAGCACGTCGAAGCGGTCCCGGCCGCCGGCGAACCGGTCGGCGAGGAGGCCGGCGCCCAGGTCCGGGCCGGTGCTGCGCAGGGTCACCCGCTCCCCCGGCCGGACCGTCACCACGATCTCGGCGCGTTCGCCGGGTGACAGCTGGATCCGGGTGCGGCGGGCCGGGCTCGGCAGCAGACCGCCGTCGCTGGCGATCATGTCGAACGGCCGGTCGTCGGCGAAGCCGAAGTCGTACAGCCGGGCGGTGGAGCCGTTGAGCAGCCGCAGCCGCACCCGCTCGGTGGTCACGTCGAGGTACGGCCCGACCGTGCCGTTGACCAGCAGCGTGTCCCCGAGGACACCGATCGCGTTGATCATGTTGCGGGTCTTGGTGAACTCGCCGCTGCGGCTGAAGCTCTTATCCTGCACGATCACCGGGACGTCGTCGACGCCGTAGCGGCGGGGCAGCGGCAGCGCCGCCTCCCGGTCGTCGTCGACGATGAACATGCCGGCCAGGCCGCGGTAGACGTGGTCCTCGGTCTCGCCGTGCGGGTGCGGGTGGTACCAGAGACTGGCGGCCGGCTGGTCGACGGTCCAGGTGGGCGACCACGTCGCGCCGGGCCGGATCATCTGGTGCGGCCCGCCGTCCATCCGGGCCGGCAGGTGCATGCCGTGCCAGTGCACGCTGGTGCGCTCGGCGAGGCGGTTCACCACGTTCACGACGACCTGCTCGCCGCGCCGGGCGCGCAGGGTGGGCCCGAGGTAGTCGCCGTCGAAACCGGCGGTACGGGTCTGCCGGCCGTCGCCGCGGAAGTCGCGCTTGCCCTCGCGGGCGAGCAGGTCGAACACGCGCCGGCCACGCTCGTCGACCCGGGACTCGGCCAGCGGCGGCACGGCGAGCGGGCGGGTGAACTCGACCTGGTCGACGGTGTCGGTGCCGGCCCGGGCGAGCGCCCAGCCGCCGGCCGCCACACCACCGCAGCAGAGGACGAGGCTGACGGCGAGCACGCCGATCAGCAAGCGGACCAGGGGACGTCGTCGGGCGGGCACGAGGGGCACCTCCAGTGCGGTCGGTACCTGTAGTCTCGCTTCCTATGCGGCGGGCCGGCCACGGTCCGACACCAAGTCCCGGGGTTTCTCCGGGATGCCCCGGAGGTGCGGCCCCGCCGGCATCCGCGCCCCGTCCGGGAGGGCCGTGGCGGATGATCGGAGGCATGGAGCCACGGCCGGAGCGCGGTCACCGGTGCGTCCCGCACACCGCGGACGTGCGCATCGAGGCGTGGGCGCCGACCCGGGAGGCGTGTGTGGCCGAGGCGGTGACCGCCCTCGTCGACACCTTCACCGAGCCCGGTGGAGCCCGGCCGCGGGCCGAGCGGGAGTTCCACGCCCGGGCCGACGACGACGAGGACCTGCTCGTGGAGGTCCTCGACGAGGTCATCTTCCGGCTGGACACCGCCGGCGAGCTGCCGCTGCGCACCGAGGTCGCCGACGACGGCACCGGCGGGCTGCGGGTGCGCTGGCACACCGTCGGCACCGAGGCGGTGGAGCTGATCGGCGCGGTGCCGAAGGCGGTCGCGCTGCACGAGCTGCGGTTCGGCCCCGACGGGGCGGGCTGGTCCTGCGCGGTGACCCTGGACGTCTGAGCGTGCTCAGCCCTTGACCACACCGACCGGGACCAGCCGGGCCACCTTGCGACACAGCCCGGCGCCCTCGGCCGCCGCGACCACCGCCGTGACGTCCTTGTACGCCGCCGGCATCTCCTCGGCCAGGCCGCGCCGGGACGCGCCGCGTACCGCGATGTCCTGCTCCGCCAGCTGGCGGCGCGGGTCGAGCCCACGCTCGGCCTTGACCGCCTGCTTGCGGCTCTGTACGCGTCCCGCGCCGTGGCAGGTGGACGCGAACGCGGGCGAGCCGGGGACGCCGGTCAGCACGTACGAGCCGGTGCCCATGGAGCCCGGGATCAGCACCGGCTGGCCGACGTCGCGCAGGTCGCCGGGGAGGTCCGGGTGCCCCGGCGGCAGGGCGCGGGTGGCCCCCTTGCGGTGCACGCAGAGGGACCGGGCGTGGCCGTCGGTCCCGTGCGTCTCGATCTTCGCGAGGTTGTGCGAGATGTCGTAGACCAGGTCGAGGCCGGCGCCGGTGACCCGACGGAAGACCTCCCGCGCCGCGTGGGCGAGCAGTTGTCGGTTGGCCCGGGCGTAGTTGGCGGCGGCGGCCATCGCCCCGAGGTAGGCGCGGCCCTCGTGCGACGAGACCGGAGCGCAGGCGAGCTGCCGGTCCGGCACGTGGATGTCGTACCGGCGCATCACCTTCTCCATCCGGCGCACGTAGTCGGTGCAGATCTGGTGACCCAGGCCGCGCGACCCGCAGTGGATCATCACGCAGACCTGGCCGGGCCGCAGGCCGAAGGCGGTGGCGACGGCGTCGTCGTACACCTCCTCGACGGCCTGCACCTCCAGGAAATGGTTGCCCGAGCCGAGGCTGCCCACCTGCTTCGCGCCCCGCTCGATCGCCCGCTCGCTCACCTCGGTCGGGTCGGCGTCACCGACCGCGCCGTAGTCCTCGCAGCGCTCCAGGTCCCGCTCGACGCCGAAGCCGCGCTCGACGGCGTACCGGGAGCCGCCGCGCAGCACCCCGTCCAGCTCCGCGCGGCCGGTCAGGTGCCACACCGCGCCCTTGCCCATCCCGCGCGGCGTCGACTCGCCCAGGCCGTCCATCACCGCGTCGAGCCGGGGACGCAGCCCGGCCAGGTCGAGGTCGGCGGCGAGCAGCCGGACCCCGCAGGAGATGTCGAAGCCCACGCCGCCCGGTGAGACCACCCCGCCCGCCTCGACGTCGGTGGCGGCCACCCCGCCGATCGGGAAGCCGTAACCCCAGTGCACGTCCGGCATGGCGTACGACGCGTCGACGATGCCCGGGAGGGTGGCGACGTTGGCGACCTGCTCCAGCGACTTGTCCGCGCCGGCGTCGGGAAGCAGCGACTCGGACGCGAAGACCACGCCCGGCACCCGCATCGGGTCGCGCCGGTCGATCCGGAAGCGGTACGGCGACTCTGCGACCAGCTCCATCCGGGCGACCTACCCGGTCCGGTCGGCGTTACACGCCCGACGCGGGGCGGCGCATCGCCCCCACCCGCGGGCCACCGCCGGGCACGGTGACCTCGCCGGTCACCGCGAAGCCCAGCCGCCGGCGGAACCGAACGTTCGCCGGTGCCGACGGCTCCAGCACCGCCCGCCGCGCGACCGGCCGAGGCCGTCAGGCCGGGTCGACCCGGACGACGGCGACGGTCTGGGCGAGCTCCCGGTCGCCGCAGGCGGCCGGCCGGGGCGCCAGGTTGCCCCGCACGGTCACCCGCGCGCCCGGACGCAGCGCCGCCGCCTCGACACCGGTCAACGCCCAACGGCGCTCCCCCACCACCAGCATCGTGCAGTCCCCATCGCGCTCGACCGTGCCGGTGAGGGTGCGCGCGCCGAACGGCAGCGGCCCGGGCAGCTCGTCACCCATGACTCCGAATCTCCGTCAGCCGGGACGTGGCGGCAACCCGTCAGAGCCGGTAGAAGGCGCGGTACCGGCGGAACAGCCGCCACTGCACCACCACCGCCGCGACGGTCAGCAGGATCATCACCAGGGTCGCGGCGGCCGCGTAGCCGTAGCGCAGGTACTCGAACCCGGTGCGGTAGATGAACAGCGACAGGTAGGTGGTGGCGTACGGGGGCGGGCCGCCGTCGGTCACCACGAACGCCGGCACGAAGGAGAAGTGCAGGCTCGCGATGACGTCGCGCACCGCCAGCAGGGCCAGCACCGGCACCATCAACGGGAGGGTGATCCGCCGGAACACGTCCCAGCCGGTCGCGTCCTCCAGCGCGGCCATCTCGTAGACGTCCCGGGGCAGGGACCGCCGGGCGGCCAGCAGCACCACGAAGGTCTCCCCCATGGTGAACACGCTCATCAGGATGATCGCGGCCCGGGCGTCGGTCGGGTCGGTCAGCCACTGCGGCGGGGTGCGGCCCAGCACCGTCAGCCCGTTCTCGCCACCCACCCGCAGCAGCTGGTTGACCGGGCCGTACAGGGGGTTGAACAGCCAGAGCCAGAGCAGGCCGTAGGCGATCTCCGGCACCGCCGTCGGCAGCACCGCGGCGGCGCGCGCGCTGCCGACGCCGAACGCCCGCCGGTGCAGCAGCAGCGCCAGGCCGAGCGCCAGGAGCACCCGCAAGGGCACGGCCACCAGCGCGAACGCCAGCGAGTTGGTCAGTGACACCCGGAACACCGGGTCGCGGACCAGCTCGGTGACGTTGTCCAGCCCGGCCCAGCTCGGCGGGTTCACCAGGTCGTACTCGGTGAACGCCAGGGCCAGGGTCACGGCGGCGGGCAGCAGCACCAGGCCGACCAGGCCGACCAGGTACGGCGCCAGCATCAGCGCCAACTGCCGGCGGGCACGGGTGTCCGGCCGGGCGGGCGGTCCCGGCTCGCTCCGCGCGTTCGCCGCGCCCCCGTCGTTCGCGACCGCTGGGCTCGCGGGACCCGACCCGCTCCGCGCGCTCACCGCGCCGCCGTCCGAGCGCGACCGCCGGGCTCGCAGGCCCGGCTCACCCCGCGCGCTCACGGCGCGTACCGGAGGCCGGAGTCGGCGTGGAAGACGTGCGTGTCGGCCCAACGCACCCCGACCCGGACCGCCTCGCCGCGAGCCGGGCGGCGCGCGGCCGGCACCCGGGCGACCACCGGCCGGCCGCCGTCGAGGCTCAGGTAGGCGTACGCGTCCTCGCCGACCACCTCGACCCGGTCGACGTCGGCCGCGGCGCCCTCCGTCGCGTCCAGCACCACCGCCTCCGGGCGGAAGCCGAGCTCCATGCCCTCGGCCGGGAGACCGGGCGGCGCCTCCCCGGTGGGGCGCACCGGACCGTCGGCGGGAAGGAGGTTCATCGCCGGGGAACCGACGAAGCGCGCCACGAACCTGCTCGCCGGCGTCCGCCAGATCTCGTCCGGCGTGCCGACCTGCTCGACCCGGCCGTCACGCAGCACCGCGATCCGGTCGGCGAGCACCAGCGCCTCGGTCTGGTCGTGGGTGACGTGCACCATCGTGGCGCCCAGCCGGTCGTGCAGGGCCCGCAGCTCCGCGCGCATCTCCACGCGCAGGGCCAGGTCCAGGTTGGACAGCGGTTCGTCGAGCAGGAACACGTCCGGCTCGCGGACCAGCGCCCGGGCCAGCGCGACCCGCTGCCGCTCCCCACCGGAGAGCTGACCCGGGCGCCGGGCCAGCAGGTCGGCGCAGCCCACCGTCGCGGCGGCCGCCCGGGCCCGCTCCCGGGCCACCGCCCGCGGCGTGTCCCGGACCTCCAGCCCGAACGCGATGTTCTCGGCGACGTCGAGGTGCGGGAAGAGCGCGTACGACTGGAAGACCATGGAGACGTTGCGCAGCCCGGGACGGGCGCCGGTGACGTCTCGGCCGGCGATGCGGACCCGGCCGCCGGTGACCGGCTCCAGGCCGGCCACCACCCGCAGCACGGTCGACTTGCCCGCCCCGGACGGGCCGAGGACCACCAGCAGCTCGCCCCGGGCGACGGTCAGGTCCACCTCGTGCAGGACCGGGTTGTCGCGGTAGGCGGCGCTCACCCCGTCCAGCGTCAGGCCGGCCTCGCTCATCCGTGCTCACCGCGGGCGAACAGCGAACGGGTCTGCCGGTCCAGGTCGCGGATCACGTCGTCGAGCCGGTCACCGCGGTGCACGGCGTTCTCCAGGATCCCGTACGTGACGTCCTCGATCTCCGGCCAGGTGGAGACGGTCGGCAGCGCGCGCACGGTGGGGATCGCGTCGAGGAACACCTTGGCGCTGCGCGGTGGCTGCGACGGGCCGAGGAACGCCGGGGACTCGGAGACGCCGATGTGCGACGGGACGGTCCGGCCGGTCGCGGCGATGATCCGCTGCCCCTCCTCGGAGATGGCGAACTCCAGGAACCGCCACGCGGCGTCCTTGCGCTTCGCGCCCCGGGTCATGCAGTACGCGTCGGAGTGCAGCACCCCGACCTGCTTCTGGTAGACCGGCAGCGGCGCGACGTCCCACTCGAAGTCGGTGATCGAGCGGAACGTGGTGGTGGAGCGGCGGGACGACATCAGCATGGCGAGCCGGCCGTTGGCGAAGCGGGACTCGTCGTCCTCGGCCTCCACCTCCTCGTCGGTCGGCACCACCCCGTACGCCTGGCGCAGGTCCACGAGGTTCTTCAGCGCCGCACGGCCGGCCGGGGTGTCCAGGGTGAGCCGGGTCGGCTTGTCGGGGTCGTCGACGATCTCCCCGCCGTTGGACCACACCAGCGGGGCCAGGCGGATGATCGACGGCTCGACACCGAGCCCGTGCACGACCGGGCGGACCGCCGCGCCCTCGCTCTCGGTGCCCTTGACCACCACACCACGCGAGTCGCGGGTCATCGCGATGGCGGTGCCCACCATGTCGTTCCAGGTCCAGCCGGCCTTCGGCTCGGGCACCCCGTACTTCGCGAACAGGGTGCGGTTGTAGTAGACCGCGAGGCTGGACACGTTCTGCGGCAGGCAGAGCTGCTTGCCCTCCCACTTGAAGGCGTCCATCGCCACCGGGTAGTAGTCGGCCGGGTCGACGGCGTCGGAGGCGGCGATCCGCTCGTCCAGCGGCTCGACGACGTTCTTCGCGGCGAACTGCCCGTAGAAGCGGTAGTTCATCAGGAACAGGTCCGGCGGGGCGCCGCCGGCGACCGCGGTGGCGAGGCGCGCCAGCAGATCCTTGCGGTCGCTCGCCTCGACCAGCTGCACGTCGGTGCCCGGGCGGGCCTTCTCGTACGCCTCGGTCAGCGTGCGGTACGCGGCCAGCTCCTCCGGTGCGCCGAAGACCAGCAGCTGCACCGGGCCCTTGGCGTCGCCCCCGGCCGAGGAGCCGGCGCCGCAGCCGGTGGTGAGGAGAACGGCGGAGAGCAGCGACGCGAGCAGTGCCTTCGGTCTCATGGGCGGTCCCGTCCGGTCGGATCGTCGTAGTGGAGGAAGCGGCGCTGGGCGAGCACGAACACCAGCAGGGCCGGCACGGTGGCGAGGACCGCCCCGGCCAGGAACACCGGGAAGTTCGTCGGGTCCAGCACCGACAGCGAGCGCAGCGCCAGCGGCAGGGTGAACAGGTCGCGGTCGTACACGTAGATCAGCGGGTCGAGGAAGTTCGACCAGGTCAGCACGAAGGTGAGGGCGGTGAGGGCGGCGGTGACCGGGCGGACCAGCGGAAGGGCGACCCGCCACCAGGTGCGCATCGGGGACAGGTCCGCCACGAGGCAGGCGTCGTAGAGATCCCGCGGCAGCGCCCGGAAGGCCAGGTAGTAGACCAGGACGTACAGCGGGGAGGTGCCCAGCAACGCCGGAGCGATCAACGGCACCAGAGTATCGGTCAGCCCGAGCGCGCGGAAGATCGCGAACCGGGGTACGAGCAGCGCGGTGGCCGGCACCATGAGGGCGACCAGGGAGGCGATGACGACGGTGGCGGTGACGCGGGGCGCGAGCCGGGCCAGCGCGAAGCCGGCCAGCGAGGCGACCAGCACGCTCAGCGGCACGGCGACGACCGCGACCAGCACCGAGTTGAGCGAGGCGCGCAGCAGGCCGCCGATCTCGACGGCCTGCCGGTAGCCCTCGGTGGACACCGGGTCCGGGACCAGCCGCGGCGTCGGCGGGGGCGGCAGGCCGGGCTCGGTGAGCGAGCCGGAGACCAGCAGCAGCAGCGGCGGGACGAAGACGAGGATGACGAACGCCGCGCCGAGGGTGCGCCAGATCCGGCCGGCCGCCTCGGGCAGCGGTGGGGGGCCGCTCGCGCGGCCCCCCACCCGGTTGGTGCCGTTGATGACGTACCTACTTCAGCTTGAGCTGCCAGGCGCCGAGACCGTGCGAGGCGGCGTAGAGGATCCGCTTGCCCGGCACGATGGTGAGCCCGGCGACCTCGACGTTCGGCATGCCACCGGCCGCCTTGGTCCAGCTGGTGCGGCCCTTGGCCAGTCGCAGCACACCGAAGTCGGTGGCCGCGTACAGGTCGCCGGTGACGTCGTCCCGGACCAGGTCGGTGATCGGCTGGTCGCCGAAGTCGTACGACCGGTCGGTCCAGGTCGCCGCCGTGCCCGCCACCTTCACCTCGAACGCGTGACCGAGCGTGGTCGGGGTGTTCGAGTTGAAGCCGCTGTAGGACACCCACGCCCGGGTCGGGTCGGCCGGGTCGACGTGGATGCTGGTGACGAAGCGGTTCGGGGTGCTCGCGTTGTCGATCCGCGTCCAGGTCACCGCGGAGGCCGGCTCGGCGTCGACGTTGCGGGTGACGAAGACCCGGCCGGTGCTGGTGGCCGCGTACGCGGTGGACGAATCGGTGGCGACCCGCTCGATCACCGAGACGGCACCGCCGGCCCGGTCGCCCCAGGCGGCGTCGGTGAGCCGGGTGGCGCCCAGCTCCGCCCAGTCCCCGCACTGGGCCTCGTACGTGCCGGTCCAGCTGTTGCAGATCCGGTCGGCCTCCGCCAGCGTCCGGCTGCCCAGACCGAAGGTCTTGGTGCGGTAGACCGTCCGCGCGGTGCCGGCGAACATCGTGCCGCTGACCTTCGGGTCGCTGATCACCGGGGCGTAGAACAGGCTGCCCGCCTGGCCGTAGATCGGGTCCGCGGTCCAGATCCAGCTGCCGATGTCGCCGTTCGCGAAGCTCACCTCCGGCGACACGTCGAAGAAGGTGTGGAAGCGGAACTCCGGCTTGCCGACGTCGAAGCCGGAGGCGCCGCCGTCACCGATCATCGTGTTGACCCAGCGCCGCCGCTCGCCCTTGTTCTCCCAGGTGCCGTTGTCCTGCGTGCCACCCTGCAGCAGGTTCACGTCGTGCGGGCTGACCGACAGGCTGATGAACTGCAACGTGTTCATGCCCGTGTTGACGCCCTCCAGCTTCGAGGGGATCTTCGAGAGCAACTGCCGGCAGCGGTCCTTCTGCGCCTGGGTGGTGAGGTTGCGGTCGGGGTTGTCGCACCAGGCGGAGCGGTCGACGAACTGGCCGCTGGAGCGCATGATGCCGCCGTCGTTGGCCTCGAAGAACTGGTACGGGTTGCGCGGGTTGGTGACCAGCGCGTGCTGGTCCGGGTGCAGCCCGTTCGGGTGCAGCTCGTCGGTGCCGTCGTAGGTCATGTCGGTGCCGCTGACGCCGGCGTCGGTGGAGAGGATGACGGCCCGCTTGTGGCCGACCGTCTCACCGTAGACGTAGGCGCCGCCGGTGTAGACGATGTCCGGGTGCCCGGCCGGCGTGTGCACGAACACGTCGTACCAGCACTGGCCGCCGCACTGGTTGTAGGTGGCGAAGCCCGGGTCGGCCGGGTTCGAGCTGGTCAGGTCGGTGAAAGTGGGCGCGCCGGTGGCCACGTCGTCGCTGCGGAACAGCCGCGAGTACGGGTTGCCGGTGTTGCCCTCGTAGACGTACATCCGGGTCTTGCCGTTCGGCAGGGCGGTGACGTCGATGGCGGCGCGGGTCTGGAACATCGCCGGGTTCAGCGACGGCTTGATCTGCGTCCAGGTCGCGCCGGCGTCCGGGGAGCGCCAGACACCGCGGGCGTACGACGAGGCGTACACGATGTTGGAGTTCTTCGGGTCGAGCTTGACGTAGCGCACGCCGCGCGGTGAGCAGGCGGTGGTGTTGTTGTACTCGTCGGCGCTGCCGGTGCAGTCGGCGGCGTTGGTCGCGCCGTTGTGGATGAACGACCACTTCTTGCCGCCGTCGGTGGTCTTGTAAAGACCCCACTTCGCGGCGTCCGGCACCGGCCGGGTCACCCCGGTGCAGCACGAGCTGGACATGCCGCGCAGGGCGATGGTGGTGGCCACGTACATCGTCTTCGGGTCGCCCGGCTTGATGGTGATCTCGGCGATGCCCTTGCCGGAGAGCACGTCCTTGCCGAGCGGGCCCTGCCAGGTCACACCGCCGTTGGTCGACTTGTAGAGGCCGACGCCGGCCACGCAGCCCGAGCCGCAGGTGTTCGCCTCGCCGGTGCCGACGTAGATGGTCAGCCCGGTCCGGTCGTTACGGTCGATCTGGACCGAGCCGGCCGCGTTGATGCCCAGCGGGCCGCCCAGGTAGAACCACATGGGCTGGGAGGCGAGGATGTTCAGGGTGCCCCACACGCCACCACCCGCCGGCGTGGCGTACGCCCGGCAGAGCAGCCGGTTGCAGTCGGGGCTGATGTCCAGCGAGGTGACCCGGCCGCCCGCGACGTACTCGTTGGGCACGTAGTTGTAGGCGTTGCGGAACTCGGTGAACGGGTACAGCGCCTCGCTGGGGCCGATGCTGGTCCAGCGCTCGGCGCCGCGGAACCGCCGCTCGGCCGCCGCGAACGCCGCCTTGGAGCGGTCCATCTCGGCGACGCTGATCTCGCTGGCCGGGTAGGCGCGCTCCAGGAACGCCTGCTGGGCGGCACCGCCGGGCCCGTCCGGCGACATCCCGTCGTTGCCCGGCGCCGCCCGGCGCAGCCGCTCCAGGTGGGCCCCGAGGGCGTTCGGCATCTCGCCGTCACCGACCGCCGCGGCGGCCGGCACCTCGACGCCGGTGAAGTGGATGCCCGCGGCACCCGTTGTCGCCACGAGCGCGGCGACCGCTAGTCCTGCGAGTAGATGGCGACGTCTGCGCTTCACGAGGGTCCCTCCCGGAGAAGAAGGCGTCGCCGCAGCGCGGCACCCAGGATTGGCGACCGTCGCTGGCAGCGTCCATGCAGGAGGATTCCAGAGGGTGATCGGGGACACAATGCTCTGCGTCGATTTCTGTTTCACCGATGGTTGCAATCGCACATACCGGGTAGTGCGCCGACATGCCTGCGCGCTTCGACGACTTCCCACGCATCGCGATCATCACCGGTGCCGATTCCGGCATCGGCAAGGCCTGCGCCGTGGCGCTCGCCGCGGCCGGCTTCGACATCGGCATCACCTGGTACGGCGACCCGGACGGCGCCCGCCGGACCGCCGGGGAGGTGCGCGCGACCGGCCGCCGGTGCGAGGCCGCCGAGCTGGACCTGACCCGGCTACCCGGGGCGGCCGCCGTCGTCGACGACCTGGCCGACCGGCTCGGCGGGCTCGGGGTGCTGGTGAACAACGCCGGCACGGGCGCCTCCGTGCCGTTCGTCGACACCGGCTGGGAGCAGTGGCGGGAGGTGCTCGCCGTCGACCTGGACGGGCCGTTCCTCTGCGGGCAGCGGGCGGCGCGCCGGATGCGGGCCGCCGGTCGCGGCGGTCGGATCGTCAACATCACCAGCGTGCACGAGCACGCCCCGCGGGTCGGGTCGGCCGCGTACTGCGCGGCCAAGGGCGGGCTCGGGCTGCTGACCCGGGTGATGGCGCAGGAGTTGGCGGCGGACGGGATCACCGTCAACGCGGTCGCGCCGGGCGAGATCTCCACCCCGATGACCGGCCAGGAGGACGTCGACCCGTTCACCCGGCACCGGCCGGGCGTGCCGGTGGGGCGGCCCGGCGACGCGCGGGAGGTGGCGGCGGTGGTGGCACTGCTCGCCTCCCCCGCCGCCGGGTACGTCACCGGCGCCTCCTGGCCGGTCGACGGCGGGATGCTGCTGATGGGTCCGCAGGCTGCGGCGCTGCCCGACGACTCCTGGCGACGGGTCGAACCGACGTAACAGTCTGCTACGAAAAGGCTTCACAGTGTCCACCTAGGGTGGTCGACGGCCCGGTCACACGACGGCCGGGCCGACGACCGGCCCCCATCCGGGGCCCCTACGGAAGGACACATGATGCCCCTCGCCAAGCGGGTCGCCGCGCTCGTCGCGTCGGCCGTCCTCGGCACCGCCGCGCTCGCCGTCGCGGCCACCCCCGCCCACGCCGCCGCTGAGCGGGCCGGCACCTCCGTGCTGCTGCTCAGCGTCGTGCCGCACAACACCGGCGCGCCGCGGACCGCCGCGCTGCGCTGCGAGCCGACCGGCGGCAGCCACCCCCGGGCCGCGTCCGCCTGCCAGGACCTCGCCGCCGTCGACGGCGACCTGGCCGCCCTGCGGGACGTCGACCCCGGCTTCTGCACCCTCGAGTACGCCCCGGTGACGGTTCGGGCGGTCGGCCTGTGGCGGGACCGGCCCGTCTCCCACACGGAGACCTTCGGCAACCGGTGTGCCCTGCTGCGCGAGACCGGCGCCCTGTTCGCGTTCTGATCCCCGCACCGCGCGGCGCCCGCTCCCCCGGGCGCCGCGCGGCCCACCGGGGGCCCGGGTTGACCTCAACCGTGGTTCAGGTTGCAGCCTGATGACATGATCCTCGACGAAGCGTACGAACGGCTCCAGAGCACCGGCCCGGAGCGGAACGGCTGGCTCTCCAATCACGCGCCGATGGCCGCGGAGGCGCTGGTACGGCACGGTCACCGGCACCTGATGCACCGGTGGCTGGACGGCTACGCGGACCGGCTTGAGCCACGGCCGAGGGGAATCCGGCCCATCCCGCCGGATGAGTGGCGCGATCCCCTCGGCGATCCGACCCGCACCGGTGACTGGCTCATCTACTTCGAGCGGGAGCTGGCTAGCCAGCCGTGGCGCGCGGTGCTCGTACGGTGGTGGCCGCGCCTGCTGCCGGGCATCGCCGCCGGGGCGACGCACGGCGTGATCCGGGTCGGCCACGCGGTCCGGGCACTCCTCGACGCCGAAACGCCGGTTCGCGTCGCCGAACTCGGCCACGGCCTGGCGTACTGGGCCGCACGCTGGCAGCCGCTCGCCCCACCCGGGGCCGGCCCCTACCCGGCGACCGATCCGCGGTCCGCGCTCGATGCCGTACCGCGGGTGCCCGACCAGCGGTACGGCATCCGGGCGCGGCTCGCCCAGCTCGCCGACCTGGCGTCCTGGCCGGCCGCCGCCGGTGCCGTGCCAGGTGACGCCGGCCAGCCGGTCCCGGCACGCCTTGCGGGAGTCGTCGACGCGGCCGTCGCCCGCCACGCCACCCACGGGTACGGCAGCCCGGTCATGCTGGTGCACGCGGCGACGGCGCCCAACGCGGTGCTCCGGGTGCTGCCCGCACTGCCGCAGGAGCTCTGGGAGTCGAGCCTGGCCGCCGCCTGGGCGGCGACCGCCGCCGTCGTCGCGGCCTACTCCCCGACGCACGCACGCCGTCCCGGCGTCGTCCCGCGGTCGTCCGGGACCGACGACCTGATGTCCGCCGCCGCCAACTCCGGTGACGCCCATGCGATCAAGTTCGCCGACGCCGCCATCGACACGTACACGCGCGCGGGCGACTCCGCGATTCTCGACAACGCCCTCCACTCGGTGCGCCTGGTGGCTGCGGACTGAGGGTCGCAACCGTCCAAGATCTCCGGCGATCCGGCCGCGTGGGAGAATGGGGCGTTCGCCTCAGGCAGCCTCAGCAGGAGAAGCGGTCAGCGTGTCGGAAATTCGCCCGGAGGAGCTGCGCGCCGACTGTTCCCGGTGCGTGGGGCTGTGCTGCGTCGCTCCGGCCTTCGCGGCGTCGGCGGACTTCGCGATCGACAAGCCGGCCGGCCGGCCCTGCCCGAACCTGGGCACGGACTCCCGCTGCGGCATCCACCCGCACCTGCGCGAGCGCGGCTTCCCGGGCTGCACCGTCTTCGACTGCTTCGGCGCCGGCCAGCGGGTGACCCAGGTGACCTTCGGTGGGCGGGACTGGCGGGAGGACCCGGTCACCGCGCAGGCGATGTTCGACACCTTCGCCGTGGTCCGTCCGCTGCACGAGCTGCTCTGGTACCTGACCGAGGCACTGGTGCTCGACCCGCCGCCGGAGCTGCGCGCCGCGCTGGCCGACGCCGTGGTGGAGACGGACCGGCTGGCGGGCGGCGACCCGGAGGCGCTGCGGGGGCTCGACGTCGACGCGTACCGGGGGCGGGTCAACCCGTTGCTCTCGCGGGCCGGGGAGCACGCCCGCGCGCGGGGCGGCCGACCGGGCCTGGATCGGCGCGGGGCCACGCTGCTCGGCGCCGACCTTCGGACGGTGGACCTGCGGCGGGCGAATCTTCGCGGCGCTCTGCTGATCGGGGCTGACCTGCGCGGCGTGGACCTGGGCGGGGCCGACCTGACCGGTGCGGACCTGCGCGGGGCCGACCTACGCGGGGCCGACCTGTCCGCGAGCCTGTTCGTGCACCAGTCCCAGCTCGACGCCGCTCGAGGCGACCGGACCACCGGGCTGCCGCCCGGGCGCACACGGCCCGCACACTGGACGGCACTCCCACTCACACCGGTCCGGCAGCGCCCGCGCGCCGGCACGGCCGGGCGCCGTCGGCGCTGACCGGCTTCGTCCGCAGCACGATCCGGGGCGACGTCGGGGTCCGGTCGCGACGACGTTTCGCCACGATTCGTCCGGGTAGGCGGTACGGGACACGGACACCATCGCCGACGGGGAGGCACGGGCGTGGGATTCCGAACGCGACAGAGCGTGCAGCCGGTCGATCCGGCGCACGCCGAGGACGAGGCAGGTCAGGCCCGGTTGGTCCAGGTCGAAGCGGACACCGACGTGCCGGCGCCGGACGACACGACGACGAAACCGGACATCGTCACGGAGGACGACGGATCCGGCGTCGCCGGCGGGTCCTCGGGCAGCAGCAGCGGCGGGTCGAGCATGCCGGGTCACCCGGACGCGGCCCGCTGAGGTTTCCGGAGAGCCTGACGGGGCAGGAGTCCGCCATGACCGAGGAACACCGTTTCGACCTGGCCGACACGGACGAGCCCGACGGCGCCACCGCGATGGAGGCGTCGCTGCGGCCGCCGGGTGATTCGCTGCACAGCACCGAGGACATCGGCGACGACTTCGCCGACCTGCCGGCCGAGGACCGGCGTTCGGCCCGCGAGGTCAGCCGGGCCGGCTACGACGTCGCGGACGTCTCCGGGACCACCGACCCGAACCGGGAGTGAGCCGGGGCCGCCGCGGCGCGGCCCGGCTCAGCGACCCGGCGGGGTGGCGGAGGCCCACCCCGCCGGGTCGGCCCTACCCGGCCGGCGCGCCAGCCGGAGTCGCCGTGCCGGTGTCCGGTTCGGCGGTGAGGGGTCCGGTTTCGGGGAAGTGGCAGGCGGTGGCCTGCCGGCCGCCGTCGCGGGAGGTCAGGGCGGGTTCCTGGGTGGCGCAGATGTCCTGGGCCTTCCAGCAGCGGGTCCGGAACCGGCAGCCCGCGGGCGGGTCCAGCGGGGTCGGCACGTCCCCGGACAGCCGGATCCGCCCGGCCGGACCCAGCCGGGTCACGTCCGGGATCGCCGACAACAACGCCCGCGTGTACGGATGCTGCGGCCGGGTGTAGATATCGGCCCGGTCCCCGATCTCCACCACCCGACCCAGATACATCACCGCCACCCGGTGACAGAAGTGCCGCACCACCGCCAGATCGTGGGCGATGAACACGAACGCCAACCCCAGATCCCGCTGCAACCGCCGCAACAGGTTGACCACCTGCGCCTGAATCGACACATCCAGCGCCGACACCGGCTCATCGGCCACGATCAACCTCGGCTGCAACGCCAGGGCCCGCGCGATCCCGATCCGCTGCCGCTGCCCACCGGAGAACTCGTGCGGATACCGGTTGTAATGCTCCGGATTCAACCCCACCAGCTCCAGCAGCTCCTGCACCCGAGCCTTCACCCCACCCGCCGGCCGGATCCCGTTGACCTGCAACGGCATCGCCACGATCCGCCCCACCGTGTGCCGCGGATTCAACGACGCGTACGGATCCTGAAAAATGATCTGCAGATCCTGCCGCAACGGCCGCAACCCCCGCCGCCGCACATGCGTGATGTCCCGCCCCGCGAACTCGATACTGCCCGCCGTCGGCTCCAACAACCGCACCAACATCCGCCCGGTCGTGGTCTTCCCACACCCGGACTCCCCCACCAACCCCAGCGTCTCCCCCGCCCGCACCTCGAAATCCACCCCGTCGACCGCCCGCACCACACCCCGGGCACGCAACCCCGTACCCACCGGAAAATGCTTCGTCAACCCCCGCACCCGCAACAACGGCTCGCCGGCGGCCGGCGTCAGCTGCCCGTTCACCGCGCCACCCCCACATCGGTGATCTCGTCCCGGTAGATACGCAGCCGGTCCACCTCCGGCAGATGACATGCGACCAGGTGGCCCCGCTCCTGCACCTGCCGGAGCTCCGGCACCTGGGTACGCGAGCGGTTGCCGTTGTGGTCGGCGTAGCGGCACCGCGGGTGGAACGCGCACCCCGACGGCAGGTTGATCAACGACGGCGGGTTGCCCGGGATCGGCACCAGCTCCGCGTCCGCGTCACCGTGCAACGACGGCACGCTCGACAACAACCCCCAGGTGTACGGATGCTGCGGCCGCCGCAGCACCTGCTCCACACTCCCGTGCTCCACCGCCCGGCCGCCGTACATCACCAACACCTCGTCGGCGACCTGACTGATCACACCGAGGTCATGCGTGATCATGATGATCGCCGAGTGGAACTCGGCCTGCAGATCGGCGAGCAGATCCAGGATCTGCGCCTGCACGGTGACGTCCAGCGCGGTGGTCGGCTCGTCCGCGATCAGCAGACCCGGGTCGTTGACCAACGCCATCGCGATCATCGCCCGCTGCCGCATCCCACCCGAGAACTCGTGCGGATACTGCTCGAACCGCCGCCCCGGCTGCGGAATCCCCACCCGGCCCAACATGTCCACCGCCCGCTGCCGCGCCTCCCGCGCACCCGCGTCCGGATGGTGCACCCGGTACGCCTCGGCGATCTGCCGCCCCACCGTGTAGTACGGATGCAACGCCGACAACGGATCCTGGAAGATCATCGCCAGATCCCGACCCCGCAGCCGCCGTACCTCCTCCTCCGGCAGCCGGAGGAGGTCGCGCTCGCCGAGGAGGATCCGCCCGGACAGCCGGGTACGGCGCTGGTCGTGCAGGCCCAGGATCGCCAGCGAGGTCACGCTCTTGCCGGAGCCGGACTCGCCCACGATGCCGAGCGTCCGACCCCGCTCGACGGCGAAGGAGATCCCGTCGACCGCCCGGACGGTGCCGTCCTCGGTGGAGAAGTGCACCTTGAGGTCCGCCACCCGCAGGTAGGGTCCGGCCCGGCGGGCGGCCGGCACGGGGGTGCTGGTCATCTCGTCTCTCCTCATCAACTCAGGCGCACCCGCGGGTCGATGACCGCGTACAGCACGTCGACGACGATGTTGGCGATCACGATGAAGATGGCGGCCAGCAGCACGGTGGCCATGACCACCGGCAGGTTCAGGAACTGCACCGCCTCGACGGTGGCCTTGCCGAGACCCTGCAGGCCGAAGATGGTCTCGGTGATGAACGTGCCGCCCAGCGCGGTGCCGATGTCGAGGCCGGCGATGGTGACGATCGGGGTGATCGCGGCCCGCAGGGCGTGCCGGGTGTGCACCCGGCGCAGCGGCAGCCCCTTGGCCCGGGCGGTCCGCACGAAGTCCTCCGACAGCGTCTCCAGCATCTGGGCCCGGGACAGGCGCGCGTACAGCGCCGAGTTGAGGAAGCCCAGCGTCATCCACGGCAGCAGGAGCCCCAGCGCCCACTTCGCCGGGTTCTCGGTCAGTGGGGTGTAGCTCGGGAACGGCAGCAGTCCGGTGGCGTAGACGAGGACGTACAGCAGGATGAGGCCGAAGAAGTAGACCTGCATGGAGGCGCCGGCGAGGCTGACCCCGATGGCGAAGCGGTCGAAGACCGTGCCTCTCCGCAGCGCGGAGATCATGCCGAGGCCCACGCCGAGCAGGATCCAGATCGCCGCCGCACCGAAGACGATGCTGAAGGTGACCGGGGCGCGCTGGGTGACGATCTCGGTCACCGGTTGGTCGTTGCGGAACGAGTAGCCCAGGCACGGCGCCGGGCACTCGCGCTCGAAGTCGCCCGAGCCGAAGGTCCGGCCGACGAAGATCCCACTGACGAAGTTGGTGTACTGCTCCGGCAGCGGGTCGCGGATGCCCAGCCGCTCCTCGACCTGGGCGATGTCGGCGGCCGTGCAGTTCTTGCCGCACATCACCTTGGCCGGGCTGCTCGGCACCGCGAAGAACAGCCCGAAGGTGACCAGGCTGATGACGATGAGCGTGACGACCGCGACGAGCAGTCGCCGGACGATGAAACGGAGCATCCGTCGAACCTCTCGGGCTGCGGTGGGGAGCGGCCGCGGCCGCTCCCCACCGGGGCGTCACTGCTTGACGTAGATCGTGTTGACCTGGATGGCGCCGAACGCGTCGCTGAGGAAGGCGTTGCCGACCTTCGAGCCGTGCAGGAGGTAGGTGGCGTCGTAGTAGAGCGGGACGACCGGCACGAACTCGCGCATGATCTTCTCGTCGAGCTTCATCCACTCCGCGTCCTGCTCCGCGGCGGGCAGCCCACGCACCCGGTCGATCTCGGCGCTGATGCCCGGGTCGTTGAGGTAGGACAGGTTCTGGTTGCCCTCCGCCACGATCTCGCGGCCGTCGTACAGCGGCGGGATGATGGTCGAGCCGGTCGGCCAGTCCGAGCCCCAGCCGCCCAGGTAGAGGTCGTACGGGTTGTCCTTCCGGCCGACCTCGTCGTAGTAGGTCGACGCCTCGATCGCCTTCATGGTGATCTTGAAGCCACGCTCGGTCAGGGTCTTCCGGATCGCCTCGGCCTGCTGGGTGCGCAGTTCGGTGTTGACGTACGCCAGCACCAGCTCCGGCGTCTTGCCGCCGAGCAGCTCCTTCGCCTTCGCCGCGTCACCGGTGGGCGGGGTGCCGAACACGTCGTACTGCTTCCAGCCGGCGGTGGTCGGCGACATCAGCGTGGTGGCCGGTGTGCCGGCGGCCTGGCCGCCGATGGCCTTGAGCGCCGCGTCCTTGTCCGCGGCGTAGTTCAACGCCTTGCGGATGTTGATGTCGGTGACCCGCTGGTTGTTGATGTTGAGCACCCAGGTGTACTGGGTCGGGCCCTTCACCACCCGCTCGGCCACCGGGCCGGAGGTGGTGCGGGGCAGCACGGCCGGCGGCACGTCGTTCCAGGTGAACGCCGCCTGGTCGGCCGGGGCGTCGGCGACGAGCCGCTCGGCGATCTGCGCCGCGTCCAAGCCCATCGTGAACTTGAAGGCGTCCGGGTACGCGGTGCGCAGCGGGTCGGTGTTCGGGTCCCAGTTCGGATTGCGCTCCAGTTCCAGCGCCACGTCCCGCTGGTACGACTTCACCTTGTACGGCCCGGACGAGAACGGCCGCAGGTCGTAGTTGGTCTTGGTGTCCTTGGCGGGCGGCACCGGCGCGGTGGTGGCCAGGGCCGCGGCGTACGGCATGTCGCAGTGCGCGTCGGCGAAGGTGAACCGGATCGTCCGGTCGTCCGGAGTCTCCACACCGTCCGGCAGCTGCTTGCCGCCGTCGTACGGTCCCTTGTAGGTGGCGTTGTACTCGCCGCCCGGGTAGAGCCACTGCTGGATGTAGTGCGGCCCCTCGTTGAGCTGCGGGGCGAACGACCGCGCGATCCCGTGCGCGACGTCCTTCGAGGTGACCGGCGAGCCGTCCTCGTACTTCAGCCCGTCGCGGAGGGTGAACTCCCAGACCTTGCAGTCCCCGTTGACGTCCTTGCCGGGATCCTGGGCCAGGTCGCCCACCAGGAGCATCTGGCCGGTGCCGTTCTCCTTGTAGCCGGTCAGCGTCCGGTAGATCAGGCCGGTGGTCAGCTGCTGGGTGTTCACGTAGTTGCGGGCCGGGTCGAGGTGCTCGAAGTCGAACTCCCGCAGGACGGTGATGGTGCCGCCCTTGGTGGCGCCGTCGACGGCGGCGGCCGGGCCCTGGTTGTCGGCCGCCTCGTACGAGATCGAGCCGGTCTGGGTCTTCGCCTTGTCGTCGCCGTTGCCGGCGCCGCCGTCGTCGGTGGTCCGCGTGCAGCCGGCGGCGAGCAACGCCACGGACAGGACACCGATCGACAGTGTCCGGGCTCTCCTGTGCACGGTGCATCTCCCTTCCCGCCCGGCGCGGGCCGCGTGCGGCCCGCCGTTCGCCGGACGAACGGTTGGTGATCGGATTTCGGTTACCGGGTTGACCGGGGATCCAGGGCGTCCCGCAGCGCGTCGCCGAAGAGGTTGAACGCCAGGACGAGGATGAAGATCGTCAATCCGGGGAACAGGGTGTACCAGGGGTCGCTCGCCACGTAGCCGATGCTGTTGTAGATCATGCGACCCAGGTCGGGGGTGGGCTCGGTGACGCCGATGTTGACGAACGCCAGGGCGGCCTCGATCGCGATGAACTGCGGCACGTTCAGCGACAGGGTGACCAGGATCGGCGCCCAGATGTTCGGCAGGAACTGGCGCAGCAGCAGGTGGGCCGTCCCGGCGCCGGCGGCCCGCGCCGCGTCGACGAACTCCCGCTCCCGCAGCGAGATCACCTGGCCGCGGACCAGCCGCGCCGTGTACGTCCAGCTGAACAGGCCGAACGTGGCGACGATGAGGGCGACCCGGAAACTCGGCGGCGGCGCCTCCCGGGCGGTGAAGAAGCGGTCCTCGACGATCGGGATGACCGCCAGGGCGAAGATGAGGAACGGAAAGGCCAACGTCACGTCGATGAACCAGTTGATGAGGCTGTCCAGCCAGCCTCGGGCGTAACCGGCGACGATGCCGATGGCCACCCCGATCAGCGAGGCCAGCAATGCCGAGACGAAGGCGATGAACAATGACGTGCGCAAACCGTAGACCAGCTGCATGAGGATGTCCCGGCCGCTGCCCGGCTCCAGACCCAGCAAATGTTCGCGGCCGATTCCCCCGGCGTAGCCGAGCGGCATGCCGAAATCGTTGAGCCGATCGACGAACTTGTCGGTCGGATCGATGCCGGTCAGCCATTCGACGAGCGGTGCGGCCAGCGCCACGACCATCGCGACGACGAGGGTGACGCCGCTGAGCAGCGCTGTGCGGTCCCGCTTGAGCCGGAGCCAGGCGAGCTGGCCGGGCGAGCGGCCCACGATGTCGCGGTGCGTGGCCGGCGCCGGCGCCTCGGCCGGTGAATTCACCTCGGCGACCGGGTCGGTCGGGTCCCCGGCCAGGGACAGGGACGGGGGGTGGGACATGTCGCTCATCGCGGGCCCCTTCGTGGCGGAACTGCGTCTGCGCCGACGATAAGCGAGCGGGAAAGGGCGGAAAGAATCGTTCAGATAACGACCGGATTGGTTGTCATGCATCGACAACGGTTCGGCAACGGCACCGACTCCTTGCCGTAACGACGCGATTCGGTTGTCATCCGTTCGGTCAACTCCGGGTCGATTCGCAACGCAATGCACGTCGATCCGGTTGTCATGGGTCTATTGCAATTCCGTGTCGGCTCGGCGGACGTGATGACGACCGTCGGGTGGGGACGGTCCGGCGGGGTCGGTGGTGCCGCGGCGCCCGCCACGGGGCCTCCGGCTGTCCCGGCGGGCGGTAGGATCGGCGGGGTGGCAGGGATGTGGTTTTCGACCGCCGGCACGAGGCGCTCCGGGGGCGGCTGGTGACCGACGCGCTCGCGGTGCCGGCCACGGCCGGCCTGGTCATCCGCCCCGCCGAGCCCGGTGACGTCGAGGTCCTGCACCGGTTCATCGTGGAGCTCACCGTGGCCGAGGGCTTTCCCGGCGACGTCACCGCCGTGCCCGACGACGTGCGGCGCGCACTCTTCGGTGAGCGTCCGGTCGCCGAGGCGGTCGTCGCGGTCGTCGACGGCGAGCCGGCGGGCTTCGCCCTCTTCTACCCGACCTACAGCAGCGTGCTGGGGCGACCCGGCATCCACCTGGACGACCTGTACGTGCGGTCCGACTTGCGCGGCGGCGGCGTCGGCCGGGCGTTGCTGGCGCACCTCGCCGCGCTGGCCGTCGACCGCGGCTGCGGGCGTCTGGAGTGGTGGGTGCTGCGCACGAACGACCCGGCTCTGCGGTTCTACCGACGGCTGCGGGCGCGCACGCTCGACGAGATCGACGTGTTCCGCCTCGACGGCGCGACGCTGCGCGAACTGGCGCAGGGCGGCTGACCGGCGCTCACCGGTCCGACCTGGAATCGTCGCGTGCCGCGGCACCGGTGACCGGCGGCGGGATGTGCCAGACCGCGGCCCGCCGCGACGGGAGCACCCGGTCCCGCAGCCGGGCGGCCGCGTCGCCGGCGGTGGCGGCGACCATCGGCAGCAGGCGGGCGGAGCTCATCACCGCGATCTCCTCGGCCGGGCTGGTGGCCCCGTCGAGGAAGCGCAGCACGCGCTCGGCCGGGTTGCGCGCGAAGAGCCGGTCGAAGAAGTCCGGGCCGGCCACCCCGCCCCGGTCCAGCGCCCGGAGCGCGACCGCGTCCATCCAGCGGTGCCGGCGGGGGTACGCGGGCGCGGGGACCGGCGGCCGGCCGGCGGCCAGCGCCGCGCCGATCTGCTCGGCCTGGCGGAGCATGGCGGAGAACGTGAAGCCGGTGGACGGTCGGGTGGCGCCGCCGGCGGTGCCGAGGCGGACCACCCGGGGCGAGGGACGCGGGTCGAACGGGCCGTCGGTCATCGGGATCACCCCGTTCTCGACCTCCCGCACGGTCAGCCGGGCCGGGTCCAGCCCGAGCCGGTCCCGGTACGCGGCCAGCGCGGCGTCGTAGCCGGCGTCGGTGCGCAGGCCGGGCGTGAACTCGGTGTACTCGACCAGCGCGTACCGGTCGCTGACCGGCAGCACGTAGCCGAACGAGACGCCCCGGACGGGTTGCGGGGTGCGGAAGTCCATCAGCACCGCCCGGCGTGGGTCGAACACCGGCCGGTCGGCCTCGATCCACCAGCCGCGGAAGTGCTGGAGCCAGTTGGTGCGCCCGGCCCGCCGGGGCGGCCGGGGCCGCGAGTCGAGCACCCAGGACGCCCGCACGGTCGGCCCCTCGGTGCGCACCGTGACGCGCTCGCCGTCGTCGTCCACGAGCCCGGCCGCGGCGACGACGCGGACCGCGCCGAGGCGCCGCTCGGCGGCGGCAGCCCGGTCGTAGACCGGGCCCGAGCGCAGCATGGCGTACCGCAGCGGGGTGAGGTCCAGGACGCGGCGCCGCGCGGACGTGGCGACCTCGACCTGCGACCAGCTCGCCGTGAGCAGCGGGTCGAGGTCGTCGTCGGGCCGGCCCCAGAAGGCCCAGGTCCGGTCCTGCCCGCGGCGGCGCACCGGGTCGACGACCGCGACCCGCAGGTCGCGCACCCGGTGCCGGTCGAGGGCGGCGAGCACGAGCGACGCGGCACCGCCGCCACCGACCAGGGCGAGGTCGACGTCGACCGGTACGGGCGTGGGCACCCGTCCACGCTGCCACACCGGCCGGCGTTATCGGGTTGGCGGGTCGCGGTCCGCCGTGCGACCGTCCTCGCCGTGGACGAACACCTCGCGGTCAACCGGGCCAACTGGGACGAGCGGGCGCCAGCGCACGCGGCGTCGCCGGACTACGCGGTACAGCGCTTCGTCGCCGATCCGGGCCACCTGAGCGGGGTGGTCCGCTTCGACCTGCCGCGGCTGGGCGACGTGGGCGGGCTGCGCGGGGTGCACCTGCAGTGCCACATCGGGACGGACACCGTGTCCCTGCACCGGCTCGGCGCGCGGATGACCGGCCTGGACTTCTCGGCGGCGTCGCTCGCGGAGGCCCGCCGCCTCGCCGAGCGGACCGGTGCGGCCGTGGACTTCGTCCACTCCGACGTGTACGACGCGCCCCGGGCGCTCGACGGCGAGCGGTTCGACCTGGTGTACACCGGGGTCGGCGCGCTGTGCTGGCTGCCGGACATCCACCGGTGGGCCGGGGTGGTCGCGGCGCTGCTGCGCCCCGGGGGCCGGCTCTTCCTGCGCGAGGGCCACCCGATGCTGTGGGCGCTGGACGACGAGCGTGCCGACGGGCTGCTCGCCGTCGAGTACCCCTACTTCGAGCGGCCCGAGCCAACCGTCTGGACCGCCCCCGGCACGTACGTCGAGACCGACGCGACGTTCACGCAGAACACCACGTACGAGTGGAACCACGGGCTGGGCGAGGTGGTGACCGCGCTGCTGGCGGCCGGGTTCGAGCTGACCATGCTGACCGAGCACGACAGCGCGCCGTGGGATCCGCTGCCCGGGCTGACCGTCGCCGACGAGCACGGCGAGCACCGGCTGCGGGAGCGGTCGTGGCGGTTGCCGATGACGTACACGCTGCAGGCCCGCCGCCGCTGAGACTCAGCGCGGGGCCGGCGGGCCGCTACCCGAACCGCGGCCCGCCGCCGGTCCAGCGGACCGGATTCCCGTCGATGCCCCCCATTCCGGGCCATCGACCCAGCCGTGCCGCACCGGACCTGCGCCGGCATCGACGGGAGCACTGGCGCGCACGCCCCCGTCCCGGCGTTTCCGCTGCTCCCTCCGCCTGCGGGGCGGACACGTGACGGCAACGAGGATTTCTCATTTTCACCTGATCGAGGGCCCAACCCCCCTAGTGTTGGGCACACCGGTGCTAGTCGCGGAGTTGGCCACCCGAACGACGTCCCACTCATCAGCGGACGAAAAGTGAGGGAAGACGCGTATGAAGGCGAAGAAAGTCCTCATGTCGGCGGCAGCCGGTGTCGGCCTCGGCACGCTGCTGCTCCCGGGCGCCGCCCTGGCCGAGGCGATCGTCTCACCGGCCACCACGCCGGTCGGCGGCACGGTCGTGCTCACCGCCACCACCTGCAACCCGAAGTCGGGCGACGCGATCTTCCGCGTCACCGGTCCCGACCGCGACATCAACGTCCGCTCCACCACGGCGGCGGCCGGTGGCGGGCTCAGCGCGGAACTCTTCACCGCCGGCTTCACCCTGGGCACCTACACGGTCACCGCCACCTGCGGCGACGGCAGCGCCGCCGGCACGGCCACCTTCACCGTCACCCCGATCGGCGGCGCCCAGGCCGGCGGCCGCGACGCCGGTGGCGGCGTCGGCTCGCTCGCGGCCGGAATCACGCTGCTCAGCTCCGCCGCCGGCGGCGCCGTCATCCTGGCCCGGCGCAAGCGGCACGCAGCGATGGCCGCCGCCACCATCCGCTGAGCCCCTGCCCATCCATCCCTGGGAACGGGTGCCCGCACCGGCCGGCCGCCGGCGCGGGCACCCGGGCGAACGAAGGTACGGAGGTGGCGGTGGTCGGACGCCGGCCCGGCTGGGCGACCCGGTTGATCGCGCTGCTCGCCGCGACCGGGCTGGGCCTGGTCAGCAGCGCCGTCGCGGGCCCCCCGGCGCCGCCCCGACCGGTCGGCCCGCCGGCCGGGACCCGCCCGGCCCCGGCCCTGCCGCCGCTGCCCCGCGCCGAGCCCGTGACGGTCCGCGTGCCCGCCATCGGCCTCGACGCGCCCCTCGTGCCGGTCGGCGCCGACGAGCGCGGCGAGCTGGAGGTGCCGCCGCTGGACCGGCCGACGATCGCCGGGTGGTACCGGCACGGCGCCAGCCCGGGCGAGCACGGCAACGCCGTCCTCGTCGGCCACGTCGACACGGCCGCCGGACCGGCGGTCTTCTTCGACCTCGGGCGGCTGCGCGCCGGGGACACGGTCCGGGTCGTCCGCGCCGACGGTCGGATCGCCGCGTTCACCGTCGACGCCGTCGCCGCCTACCCGAAGGACCGCTTCCCGAGCGATCTGGTCTACGGCCCCAACCCGGCGGCCGGGCTGCGGCTGGTCACCTGCGGCGGCCGGTTCGACCCGGACCGCCGCAGCTACCTCGACAACGTCGTCGTCTTCGCCACCCGGGTGGCCTGACCGCGCCCGGATGCGGTCGTCCCGGATCGGCGCGGCGCGGCGGCTGCCCCGGTGTCGTCCTCCGGACCGGCGCGCGGAAGGATGACCGTCGTGGCGAAGCGTGACGGGCGGCAGTCCTGCCCCTGCGGCTCCGGCCTGCCCTACGACGGATGCTGCGGGCGGCTGCACCGGGGTGAGTCGGACGCGCCGACCGCCGAGGCGCTGATGCGCTCGCGGTACTCCGCCTTCGCCGTGGGCGACGCCGGGTACCTGCTGCGCACCTGGCACTCCTCGACCCGGCCGGCCCGGCTCCGGCTCGACCCGGACGAGCGCTGGACCGGGCTGGAGATCGTCGACACCGCCCGGGGCGGCCTGTTCGACGCCACCGGCGAGGTGGAGTTCCGGGCCCACCACCGCGTGCGCGGGCGGGCGGGCACGCTGGCCGAGCGCAGCCGGTTCGTCCGCGCGGACGGCCGCTGGGTCTACCTCGACGGCGAGATCGCCTGACCGGCGCGGGTTGCCCCCCGACGCCGCCCGGCCGTTACGATGGGGTCGGCGTCGTCCTGCGCCGCACCTCCTTTCCGGTGCTCACGCCATCGGCCCCGCGGAGGCAAAGGGGGCTCCAGCCCTCGGGACGCACCACCACGTGCCCCACTTCGGCGGGGTCGACGGGAGCGTGAGTCCCGGCGGCCGTGCCGTGAGCAGGGAGCATGTGATGACCAATCAGCGCGCCTTCAAGGCCCGGGTCCGCGCCCGGATGGACAAGACCGGCGAGAGCTACACGACCGCCCGCCGGCACCTGCTGGCCCGCGCCGCCACCCCGGCGGAGGTCGCCCCGGACGCCGCCGAGCCCGTCGCGGGCCCGGCCGACACCCTGGCCACCGAGGCCGCCGACGTGCCCGCCGCCCCCGGCGCGGCGACGGCCGCCCCGGCCACGCCACCACCCGCCGCGGCCGGGCAGATCGAACGCATCCCCGACGCGCTGCTGCGCGAGCGCACCGGCCGCGGCTGGGCCGAGTGGCTCGCGCTGCTCGACGAGTGGGGCGGCACCGGGCACAGCCACACCGAGATCGCCCGCTGGCTGGTCACCGTCCACGAGGTGCCGGGCTGGTGGGCGCAGACCGTCACCGTCGGGTACGAGCAGGCCCGGGGCCTGCGTGCCCCCGGGCAGCGGCGCGTGGACGGCGGATTCTCGGTCGGCGGCAGCCGGACGGTGGCGGTGCCGGTGGAGCGGCTGTTCGCGGCGTTCGCCGACGAGGACCTGCGCCGCCGCTGGCTGCCCGACGTGGAGCTGCGGGTACGCACCGCCACGGCGCCGAAGACGTTCCGCGCCGACTGGGCGGGCGGCCCGACCCGGATCGTCGTCGGCTTCGTGCCGGCCGGTGCGGCGAAGTCCCGGCTGTCGGTGCAGCACGAGAAGGTCGACAGCGCGGAGCGGGCCGCGGAGCTCAAGGCGTACTGGCGGGACCGGCTCGGCGCGCTCAAGCACCTCCTGGAGAGCGGGGGGAGCTGACCCCGCGCCGGACCGGCCGGGCGGCGGCCACGCGCCGCCGCCCGGGGTCGGCGCTCCGGGGGTCAGCCGGGCCGCCGGACTTCCGGGCGTCGCCGGCCGGCGGTCAGCGCGGCCACCACCAGGTACGGCGCGGCGGCCACGGCGAACGCCACCCCGTTGCCGGCCGCACCGGCGAGCACGCCGTACGCCGCGTAGACGGCGATGATCGTGGCGTCGGTCGCCATGCCCGCCAGCGAGGTGACGGTGGCCCGGCTCGGCCCGGTGATCCGCGCCTGGAGCCGGACGTCGGCGAGCACGGTGGCCAGCTGGAACCCGCAGAACGCCACCCCGATCAGCAGGAACCCGCCCGGGTGACCGAGCAGGGCGCCGACGGCCAGCGCCACGGCGGACCCGGCGAGCAGGGCGGCGTACCCGCGCGGGCCCAGCCGCTCGCCCGCCGGGGCGAGCAGGCCACCGACCGCCACCCCGAGCCAGATGAGCAGGAGCAGCAGCGGGACGACCGGCGTGGACACCCCGGTGTCGCGGGCCAGCAGCGGGGTGTACTCGTCGAGCGCGCCCCACACCGCCGCCACCAACGCGACCAGCAGCACCGCGGCGCGGACCGCCGGGTCGGCACGGGCCTCGGCGAGGCCGGCCCGCAGGCTGGCCCGCCAGCCGAGGTCGTCGCCGTCGCTGTCACCGCCGCCGGGCGGGCCGGCCGGGGTGACCGGCTCGGGGTCGTCCGGCAGGCGGGTGCCGGCGGCCATGGCGACCGGGTCGCGGTCGTCCGGCAGGCGGGTGGCTGCGCCCGCGGCGAGCAGGCACGCGAGGACGCTCGCCGCCCCGACGGCGGGGTAACCGCCGAGGGCCAGCACCGGCGCGGCGAGCACGATGGACGCCAGCGCGCCGAGCGTCTCGGCGGTCCGGGCCCGGCCGATGACCCGGGCGTACCGGCTGGCCGCGCCGAGCCGGTCGAGGCCGGTGTAGACCAGCGCCTCCAGGGCGCCCGAGGCGAGCGCTCCGCCGGCCCCCCAGAGCAGGAAACCGACCGCGAAGGCCGGGTAGGACGGCACGAGCACCCAGAGGGCGAAGCCGGCGGCGGTGACCAGCGGCGCGAGGCAGAGCAGCAGCCGCCGGGAGACCGCGTCGGCCAGCGCTCCGGAGGGCACCTCCAGCAGCAGGCTGCTGGCCGACCAGAGGGCGAACAGCGTCGAGATCTGCCACACCGTCAGGCCGGTGTCGGCGAAGAGCAGCGCGTAGACGGGGTAGAGCAGGACGAGGTCGCGGAGGAACGCGTACGCGTAGAGGGTTGCCGCGAGCCGCCGGACCGGGCGGTCGGGCGGACGGACGGTGACAGTGATCATGGAACCTTCCCGTGGGACGGATGCGGACGCCGGACGGACGGCGGCCGCGGCGGCCCACGGGACGGGCACTCAGCGGTGGATCAACATCGCCACGTCATGCGGCTGATGGTAGCCGGGCGGTACCGGGGTGACCACACGGTTCGGGGCGGGACCCGGTCCCGCCCCGAACCGCGTGCGCCGGTCAGCGGCGGAACTTCTCGACGTCCGCCGGCGGAATGACCATGGTCGCCTCGACGTCGTCGTCGGCGGCGGCCGGCTGGGTCGGCACCGCGGACGAGGTGGCCTGGGGAGCCTGCGAGTCGCGCGGCACCGGCACCGTCGGGTCGGTGGCGGTGGCCGGCCGGGGCACCACCTGCGTCGCGTCGGCGTCGCCGGCGGTCGGCACCACCTGGGTGGCCTCCGCGTCGCCGCCCAGGTGCGCGGCGGTGTCGCGGCGGCCGGCCTGGTAGGCGCGGGCGTGCGTGGCGATGGCGCGGGACTCCTGCTCGGCGCGGGCGAGCCAGGACTCCCAGCGGCTCTGCATCGGACGGACCAGGCCACCACCGACCCCGACGACCAGGATGCCGCCGGCCGTGGCGAGCACCGCGATGAGCACCGGCGTGGTCACCGCGGTCGCGACGCCGATCTGGTTGAGGGCGGCGATCACGCCGAGACCGAGGATGAAGACGTACGCGACGGTGGCGAGGACCCGCCCGTACGACAGGCCGCCGAGCGCGCCGCTGACGATGTCGCGGACCGCGTTGGCGATGGCCGCGGCGACCACCACGATGACGATCGCGACGAAGGCGCGCGGCAGCCATGCGATGACGGCCGCGATCAGGTCGGAGATCGGGTTCGGACCCCAGATGCCGAAGGCGAGCTGGAGCGTCACGAGTAGCACCGCGTAGTAGGCGAGTCTGGCGACGATGTCGCTGGCGTCGTAGCGGGACCGGGCCAGGGCCCGGCGGATGCCGCCGCGCTCGACGGCGCGGTCGAAGCCGACCCGCTCCAGCACCCGGTCCACGATCTTGAGGACCGCCTTGGCGATCAGCCAGCCGGCGACCAGGATGGCCACGAAGGCGAGCGCCTTCGGCAGGAAGAGCAGCACCGAGCGGAGGGCCTCCCCCGCCGCGTCACCGAAGTTGTCTGTCATCGGGTTTCCTCCAAGGGGGCACGCGTTCGTCCGCCGACCTACCCCCGCCGGCTGCCGGAGAAACCCGCCGTCAACCCCGGCAGTCGTACGCCACCGCCGCCCGCGCCTGCGCCGGCGTGGGCTCGATGATGTTGACCGTCGCCGTCTCCGCGGTGCTGCCCACGCCGCTGAAGGACCAGCGCAGGGTGAGCCGCGCGGTGCGCTGCCCGAAGCCGACCCGTTCGCTCAGCACGCTGCCGGGCTCGCTGCCGGAGCGCAGCCACTGGTAGCGGATCTCGCCGGCCCGGCCGTTCGTCGTCACGGTGGCCACCACGTCGACGGTGACGTCGCAGCGGGTGCCGGCCGGTTCCGGCACGGCAACGGTCACATCGGTGATCTCCAGTGGACTCAATCGCTGCCACAGGTACAGCCCGACGACGGCCACCAGCACCACCGTGAGCAGGGTGGACAGCACCGACGCCAGGCGACGCCAGAGCGGCCGGCGCCGCGGTTGCGGCGCGGCGGCCGGCCAGGCCGGGGCGGACGGCGGCGCCGACGGCACGCCGGGCCCGAACCGGACCTCGCCGCCGCTCGCGGGCGGCCCGGGGGTACGCGCACCGGGCACGCCGGTCGTCCAGGTGCCGGGCGCGGCGGCGCGCCCCGCCGCCGGCGCGGCACGTCCGGCGGCCGTCGTCCACTGGATCGGGACGGCGGCGGTCGGCTCCCCCGTGCCGGGCGGCCGGGTCGCGCCGGCGGTCGGCGCCTGGCTCGCGGCGGCGGTCGGCGACTCGGACCCGCCGAGGTGGACCGTGCGCTCGTCCGTCGGCCCCGGTGCCGGCAGGCGCACGGTCGGCTCCCCCGCCGTCCGCTGCCCGGGGGCGAGGCTGGTGGTGGGTTCCGCTCCGCCGAGCCGGACGGTCGCCCCGTCACCGGCGTGCACGGTGGCGTCCCCGCCCAGCTGCGCGGTCGCGTCCCCGCCGAGGTGCACGGTGGCGTCCCCGCCCAGGCGCACGGTGGAGTCCCCGCCGAGGTGCACGGTCGCGTCCCCGCCCAGGTACGCGGTCGGTTCGTCCGCCGCCGGTTCGTGCGGGCGGCCAAGGTGCACGGTCGCGCCGTCGTCCGGCGTCCACCCGTCCGGCGCCCTACGGTCGTTCGCCTGGCTCACGGCTGCCCGCCTCTCGGTCTCCCCGGCACCGTCAGCCGGGGGTGCAGAAGGAGTAGAGCGTCACGTACACGGGCCCGCCCTCGGCCGAGGTGTTGCCGGCCTGGTCGACGGCGACCACCCGGACCGGGACCCGGGTGGTGTTCGCCGGCCTGGGCAGGTCGGCGAGCACGCCGGTGAAGACACCCCGCCCCGCGGACGTCATCGCGACCTCGCCGGGCTTGCCCTCCAGCGTGTACCGCAGGCGTACCCGCAGGTTGCCGGCGGCGGTGCGGTCGTCGGCGGCGGTGGCGGTCACGGTGCTGGCGGTGGGCCCGAAGGGACAGCCCTTCGGATCCAGCTCGGTGGGGCTGGCGGAGACCTTTCCGACCGTGGGTGCGGTGGTGTCCGGCGGGGGCGGCGGGCTCGTCGACGTCGCGGGTCGCGGCGTCGGCGAGGCGCTCGGCGGGGCGCTCGTGCCGGGGGCGGCGGGCGTGGTCGGGGCACCGGGGTCGGGCGGGTCGCCGGTGGCGCCCGCGGTCGGGGTGGTGCTCGGAGTGACGGTGGCCGCGGGGGTCGGCGTCGGGGCACCGGGCGGGCCGGCCGGGGTGAGGACGGTGCCGACGGTCGGCGGCGGATCGACCAGGGAGGTGGCCTCGGGCTCCTCCCGGGAGGCGTAGCTGAGCCCGGCGCCGCCGACCAGGACGGCCGCCGCCACCGCACCGGCGACCAGGGCGGGCCGGACGCGGCGCAGCCGGCTCAACCGGCCGGTGCCGGACCCCAGCGCCGTGGTCGCCACGCTGGTGGCGCCGCCGGTGCGGTCGGGGAACGGGAAGAGAGCGGCGAGCAGGGCGGCGCGGCGGGCCAGCTCCCGCAGGCCGCGCTCCTCCCAGTCCGGGCCGAACGCCTCGGTCGCCACCTGCTCCAGCACGCCGAGGAAGACCTCCGCCGGCTGGGGCCGCTCGTCGGGGCGCTTGGCCATGCCGTGCCGCAGCAGGTCGTGCACCGGCTCGGGAGCGGGGTCGGTGGGGATCGGCGCCTCGGCGTGCTGCCGGCGCAGGGTGAGCAGGTCCCGACCCTCGTACGGGGGGCGGCCGGTCAGGCACTCGAAGAACGTGGCGGTCGCGGCGTAGATGTCGCACGCCGGGCTGGCCGGCGCGCCGGTCCACTGCTCGGGTGCCATGTAGCGCGGCGTGCCGGTGACGGTGCCGCCGGAGTCGGTGCCGACCGGCAGGGCGATGCCGAAGTCGGCGAGCTTGCTCGTGCCCTCGGCGGTGACGAGCACGTTCTCCGGCTTGTAGTCGCGGTGCACCACGCTGTGGGCGTGGGCGGCGCCGAGCCCGGCCAGCGAGCCCTTGAGGACCACGAGCGCCGACTCGGGGGTGGTCGCGCCGTTGGCACGCAGCATCTGGCGCAGCGACACCCCGTTGACCAGCTCCATGACGATGGCGGCGCCCGACGGCGACTCGACGTACTCGTAGAGACGCGACACGTGCGGGTTGTCGATCTCGGCCAGCAGCCGGGCCTCGGTGCGGAACGCGTCCCGGAAGGACGGTTCGTCGCCGACGGCCCGGGTGAGGTACTTGATCGCCACCGGCGTGCCCGTCTGGTCGTGCACGGCCAGCTCGACCCGACCGGACGCGCCCGCGCCGAGCTGCCGCACCGGCGTGTAGCCGGAGAGCTGCCAGCCGGTCACGTCCACACCTCCTCGATCCGCACGGGACGAGGTGGCCCGCCGCCCCGCTGGTCATTGTGGTCCGGCCGGCGCGCCGGGCCATCGGCGCAACGGCTGCTTCCGGACGGCGACCCGGGCGGGCCGACGCTGGTCGGATACGGACACGCCCAGTGGTAGCAGGGCCCGGCAACCCCGCGGTTCGTACGCCGGCGGGGTGCGGGCGCGGGGCCGTCACGGGCGGGCGTCGAGCAGCCGGTCGAGGTTGACGGCGGTGCTGATCAGCGAGAGGTGGCTGAAGGCCTGCGGGAAGTTCCCGGTCTGCTCGCCGCTGGGCGCGATCTCCTCGGCGTAGAGGCCGTGCGGGCTGGCGTAGGTGAACATCTTCTCCAGGGTCAGCCGGGCGTCCTCGAGCCGGCCGGATCGGGCGAGGGCGTCGACGTACCAGAAGGTGCACATGGTGAAGGTGCTCTCACTCCCGGGCAGGCCGTCGGGGGACGCCTCCGGGTCGTACCGGTAGACGAGGCTGTCGGAGACGAGCTCGTCGTCGATGGCGCGCAGGGTCGACAGCCACATCGGGTCCCTCGACGCCACGAAGCCGACCGAGGGCATGGCGAGCAGGGCGGCGTCCAGCACGTCCGTGTCGTAGTGCTGGACGAAGGCCTGGCGGCCCGGGTGGAAACCCCGCGCCAGGATCTGGTCGTACATGCGGTTGCGGGCGGCCCGCCATCGGGCGGTGTCGGCGGGGCGGCCGCGCCGGTCCGCGACCCGGATGGCGCGGTCGAGGGCCACCCACGACATCAGCCGCCCGTAGGTGAAGTCCCGTCGGCCGCCGCGGTGCTCCCAGATTCCCTCCTCGGGCTGGTCCCAGTTGTCGCAGAGCCAGTCCATCACCCGGGCGGTGCGCCGCCACCCCTCGTGCGTGGACATCAGCCCCGCGCGGTCGGCGACGTCGAAGGCGTTGGAGGCCGCGCCGTAGATGTCGAGCTGCAGTTGCTCCGCCGCGCCGTTGCCGACCCGGACCGGCCGCGATCCGCGGTACCCCTCGAAGTGGTCGAGCACCTCCTCGGCGAGGTCGGGTGAACCGTCCACCCGGTACATGACCTGCAGTTGCCGGCCGGCCCCGTCGGCGTCCCGGACCCGGTCGCTGACCCATCGCATGTAGCGTTCCGCCTCGTCGGTGAAGCCCAGGCACAGCAGCGCGTGCACCGAGAAGGACGCGTCGCGGATCCAGGTGTAGCGGTAGTCCCAGTTGCGCTGGCCGCCGATCTGCTCGGGCAGGCCCGCCGTGGGCGCGGCGACCAGCGCGCCGGTCGGCGCGTACGTCATGAGCTTGAGCGTCATCGCCGACCGCTCGACCATCTCGCGCCACCGGCCGGTGTACCGCGAGCCGGCGAGCCAGTTCCGCCACCAGTCGCGGGTCCGCACGAGCAGGTCGTCCGCCTCGTCCGGGCTGACCCGGCGCGGCGGGTCGGGCGCGGTCCCGGTCTCCAGGACGACGCCCCCGGCCTCGCCCTCGCGCAGGGTGGCCACCAGGCAGATCCCGTCGTCGGTCCGGGTCTCCTCGTGTCGGTCGGTCAACCGGTCGGCGAAACTGACCCGGTTCACGGTGAGCGAGAAGGTCGGGCTCCGGAAGACGTAGCCCTCCGGGTGGACCTCGAGTTTCTGCGGGTCGCGGCCGTAGTTGAACCGGGGCTGGCAGTCGACGCGGAACCGCATGGTGCCCCGGACCACGCGCAGCATCCGGACCAGCCGGTGCCGGTCGCTGGCGCGATCCCCGGCGACGGGCATGAAGTCGATGAGCTCACCCACCCCGTCCGCGCTGAGGAAGCGGGTGATCAGGATCGGGGTGCCGGGCAGGTAGAGCTGTTTGCACGTGTAGTCGACGCCGTCCGGGGTGGCCCGGAAGTAGCCGCCGCGGTGGCGGTCCAGCAGGCCGGCGAAGAGGCTCGGGGAGTCGAACCGCGGGGCGCAGAACCAGTCGATCGTGCCGTCCATCGCCACCAACGCCGCGGTCTGCAGGTCACCGATCAGCCCGTGCGCCTCCACCGCCGGGTACGAGTCCACGAGTCCTCCCCAGGTCTCCGACCGCGCGACTACCCCCGCTGCGCCGGCCCACACCTCACCGCGCCCCCTGCCACCTGCCGAGGAGCCGGCGGAGGCCAGCGGCCGACCATTGGACCTGGCCGGCCCGCCGCTGTCCGTTCCTACGATGTGGGCGCCGTTCCGACGACCGGGAGGACCCATGCGGGAGCGCTTCACCGACCTGTCCACGCCCCTGGTGGCCGACGCCTGCGTCCGGCTGGGGGTGCCGCTGCGGGTGGCGCCGGCCGGGATCCGGCCGGTGGTTCCCGGCCAGCGGCTCGCCGGGCGGGTGCTGCCGGTGCGCCACCACGGCAGCGTGGACGTGTTCCTCGAGGCGTACGGGCACGCGGCGTCCGGTGACGTGCTGGTGATCGACAACGGCGGCCGGACCGACGAGGCGTGCGTGGGTGACCTGGCGGTGCTGGAGGCCGCCGCGGTCGGCGTCGCCGGCCTGGTGGTGTGGGGGCTGCACCGGGACACGCCGGAGCTGGTGGAGATCGGCGTTCCCGTCTTCAGCTACGGCGCCCTGCCGGCGGGCCCGACCCGGGTCGACCCGCGGGAGCCGGAGTCGCTCAGCAGTGCCCGCTTCGGCGCGCACCGGGTCGATGTCGACGACCTCGTGCTGGCCGACGACGACGGGGTGCTGTTCGTGCCGGCGGTACGGGGCGAGGAGGTGCTGGCGGCGGCGGAGCGGATCCACCGCACCGAGCGGGTGCAGGCGCAGCGGATCCGCGCCGGCGAGACACTGCGCGAGCAGACCGCGTTCGCCGAGTACCTGGCCCGCCGCGACGCCGATCCCGGCTACACCTTCCGCGCCCACCTGCGCCGCATCGGCGGGGCGATCGAGGAGTGACGAATCCGCAGGTGAGGCCGCACGTGAGGGTGGTCATACCGGCTGGACAGCCCACCGGCCCGCGCTGCTAACCTCGGCCCAGGTCATGAGCGCCAGCGCGAAGCCCCGGCTTGCTGGCCGGCAACCCTCGTCCACGTAGGGGTGCCCCGGGTGAGGACCAGGCACCGGAGCAGGGCTCCGGCGCAAGCGTGGCCTGGCACCCCAGGTCAGCACAGACCTTGGAGGAGAGCCGTGTACGTCCGCATCGTCGCCCCGCCGTTGGTCCTGACCCGGCGCCGCCATGTCGACCTGATGCGGGTCTGCACCGACGCGTGTCGCTGACCGCGCCGAATCCCCCTTCCGTCTGATCCACCCCAGCGGTACGCCCACCGGGCGCACCGTCGGCGCCGCACGTCCGTGCGCGCCCGTACCTCTCGGAGGCACCTGTGCGATTCCGTTCCACCCTGACCCGGGCCGCCACTCTCGCCGTCGCCGCCGTCCTCGGCGCCGCCACGCTGACCGCGTGCGGCGGCGCGGACGACCGCGCCGACAACCCGTACAACCTGCTCCAGCCGGGTGTGCTGCGCGCCGGCACACTCACCGACGCGCCGCCGAACGTCTACCTCAAGGACGGCGAGTTCACCGGCTTCGACAACGACCTGCTGGTGGCCGCGGCCGACAAGCTCGGCCTGAAGGTCGAGTTCGTGGGCACCGACTTCTCGGCTCTGCTGTCCCAGGTCGCCAACCGCAAGTTCGATGTGGGCAGCTCGTCGATCACCATCACCGAGGCGCGGAGGAAGACCGTCGACTTCGGCAACGGCTACGACTTCGGCTACTTCGGACTCGACGTGCCGGCCGGCTCGTCGATCACCAGCTTCGACCAGCTCGCCGGCAAGCGGGTGGTGGTCGTGCAGGGCACCGTCCAGGACGACTACGCCACCGGCAACCAGCTCGACCCGGTGCGGGTGCCGGACTACAACGCCGCGGCCAACCAGCTCAAGGCCGGTACGGCCGACGCCTGGATCGCCCCGGCCGAGATCGGCGACAAGTTCGCCGCGGACAACAGCAGCAAGATCAAGGTGGCGGCGAAGCTGCTCAGCCCGGCCCCGACCGCGTACGCGTTCGCCAAGGGCAACGACGCGCTCCGCGAGGCGCTGGACAAGGCTCTCGACGAGGTGATCGCCGACGGCACCTGGCAGCGGCTCCAGGAGCAGTACTACCCCGGCCGCCCGATCCCGGCTGACTTCAGGCCCGGCAGCGGCGCCCGCTGAACCCGCAGGAAGGGCCCCTTCGCAACGCCGGGCGAGGTGAAGGGGCCCTTCTTAACACCGGAGGTGCATCGTGGACCCGCTACGGACGTTGTGGGAGACCTTCTTCGACTGGGAGTCGATGCGCGAGGCGCTGCCCGACATGCTCACCGTCGGGCTGCCCAACACGCTGATCCTGGCGGTCTCCGCGGCCCTGATCGGTTCGGTGCTCGGCATGCTGCTCGCGGTCGCCGGTATCTCGCGTACCCGATGGTTGCGCTGGCCGGCCCGGGTCTACACGGACGTCTTCCGCGGCCTGCCGGCGGCGGCGACCATCCTGCTGATCGGTGTGGGCCTGGCGCCGCTGGGCATGCAGGTCTGGGGCCCGAACCCCTATCCGCTGGGCATCCTGGCGCTGTCGCTGATCGCGGCGGCGTACATCGGGGAGATCTTCCGCTCCGGCATCCAGTCGGTGGAGACCGCGCAGCTGGAAGGCGCCCGGGCGTTGGGGCTCTCCTGGGGCGAGGCGATGCGGGTGGTGATCATCCCGCAGGGGGTCCGCCGGGTGCTGCCCGCCTGGGTGAACCAGCTCATCGCGCTGATCAAGGACTCCAGCCTGGTCTACTTCCTCGGCCTGCTGGCCAGCCAGCGGGAGCTGTTCCGGATCGGGCAGGACTACGCGGCGAACACCGGCAACCAGTCGGCGCTGCTGCTGGCCGGCCTGTTCTACCTGGCGCTGACGGTGCCGCTGACCCACGCGGTCAACGCGATCGACCGCCGGCTGCGGCACGGCCGGGCGGCCGGGCCACCCGACGACGAGGACGACGATCTCGCGCTCGCCGGCGCGGTGGAAGGGGGCCCGCGATGAGCGCGTCGGTCAGCGTGAGCGTCCGGGACGTGCATCTCGCGTTCGGGGCGAACCGGGTGCTGCGGGGCGTCGACCTGGAGGTGCCCAGCGGGGCGACCGCGTGCGTGATCGGCCCGTCCGGCTCGGGCAAGTCGACGCTGCTGCGGACGATCAACCGGCTGATCGAGCCGGACCGCGGCGACGTGCTGCTCGACGGCCGCAGCGTACTCACCGACGACCCGGACCGGCTGCGGCAGCGGGTCGGGATGGTGTTCCAGCAGTTCAACCTCTTCCCGCACATGAGCGTGCTGCGCAACGTGACGCTCGCGCTGCGACGGATCCGCGGGCTGCCCGAGGATGAGGCGGTGGCGGTGGCCCGGCACCAGCTGGACCGGGTGGGGCTGGCCGCCAAGGCCGACGCCCGGCCGGCGCAGCTGTCCGGCGGCCAGCAGCAGCGGGTCGCCATCGCGCGGGCGCTGGCGCTGGCACCGCAGGTGATGCTCTTCGACGAGGCCACCTCGGCGCTCGACCCGGAGCTGGTCAAGGGTGTGCTGTCGCTGATGGCGGAGCTGTCCGCGGGCGGCATGACGATGGTGGTGGTCACCCACGAGATGGGGTTCGCCCGCGAGGTGGCCGACACCGTCGCGTTCATGGACCGGGGCGTCGTGCTGGAGTCCGGCGCGCCGGCGGCGATCTTCGAAGCCGCCGGGCACCCGCGGCTGCGGCGGTTCCTCTCCCAGGTCCTCTAGTCGCCCGGTCGACGTCCCCGGTCGGGCCGGGGACGCCGACCGGGGCGGCGGTCAGTCGAGGCAGAACTCGTTGCCCTCGGGGTCGGCGAGCACGATGTGACCGGCTTCGAGCGGCGGCGCCGGCTCGTGCCGGGCGAGCCGGGTGGCGCCGAGCGCGACGAGCCGCTCGGCCGCCGCCTCCAGGGCCGCCATCCGCGCGTCGCCCGCCAGCCCGGGCGCGGCCCGCACGTCCAGGTGTACGCGGTTCTTGGCCCGCTTGCCCTCCGGCACCCGCTGGAAGAACAGCCGAGGTCCGGCGCCCTCGGGGTCGACCACTCCCGAGGCGTCGTTGCGGCGCTCGGGCGGCACGCCGAACGCCGTCAGGGCCTGCTCCCAGGACTCGAAGCCCGGGGGCGGTTCCTGCAGGCGGTAGCCGAGCGTCGCGGCCCAGAACGCCGCCAGCTTGGCGGGGTCGGTGCAGTCGAAGGTGATCTGGATGTCGCGGGCCATCTCAGCTCGTCTCCCGTCGGGTGTGCCGGTAGAGGTCGCGCAGCAGGCAGACCTCGGCCAGATGATGGATCAGTTCGCGGTTGATGTGCAGGACCAGGGCGGCCATCGGCCGGTCGCCGTACGGTGCCTCGGCCGGCCCGCACGGGCGGGCGAGCCCGGTCTCGCCGAGCGATTCGACCCCGGCCCGCCAGGTGGCGTACTCGGCGTCGAGCTGGGCCAGCGCCGCCTCGGCGGTCGGGGCGTACGCGAAGGACTGGTAGTCGGTGGGGGCGCGACCGAAGTGCCCGGCGTTGCGGACCGCGAGCACGCCGACGATCACGTGGCCGAGCCGCCAGGCGATCGTCGTCAACGGCGGCGGGTCGGGCTCCGGCATCGCGAAGTCGATGGTCATCGCACCGGAGCCGGCCTGCACCGGTGCGCTTGCGGTGCCCCGCGGTCGTACGCTCCAGCAGCCCGGCGCCGGCTCCCAGAGGTACTCGTCGTCGGTGAGCCCGTCGAGGCGGCCCCGCAGCTGGTTGGTCCAGTGCCAGGAGATCTGGTCGCGGAGCAGCGGGTTCCAGGTCAGGTCGGTCATGGCGCCAGCCTTCCGTGAATAGCGGACAGCTTCGGTCCGCGATCCGCGCTTAAGATCGGCGGGTGACCGTCGAGGCGACGACCGAGCGGGTGCTGCGGCTGCTGGCGCTGCTGCAGCGCCGGCCGTCCTGGACCGCCGCCGAGCTCGCCGCCGAGCTGCGGGTCACCGACCGCTCGGTGCGTCGCGACGTGGAGCGGCTGCGGGCGCTGGGCTACCCCGTGCACGCCACCCCCGGCGTCGGCGGCGGTTACCAGCTCGGCGCGGGCACCCGGCTGCCGCCGCTGCTCCTCGACGACGAGGAGGCGATCGCGACCGCGGTGTCGCTGCGGTTGGCGTCCGGCGGCACGGTCAGCGGAGCGGGCGAGGCGGCGCTGCGGGCGCTCGCGAAACTCGACCAGGTGATGCCGCCCCGGCTGCGCGCCGAGGTGCGGGCCGTGCGCGGAGCCACCGAGACGCTCGTCGGTCCCGGGATCGAGATCGACGCTGAGCTGCTGGTCACGCTGGCACGGGCCTGCCGCGACGCGGTGCGGGTCCGGTTCTCGTACGCCGGCCGCGACGGCGAGGAGCGCGAGCGCACCGTCGAGCCGGTGCGGATGGTCGCCACCAGCCGCCGCTGGTATCTGATGGCCCGGGACGTCGACCGCGACGACTGGCGCACCTTCCGCCTGGACCGGATGCGCGACGTGACGGCGACGACTTGGCGGTTCCGGCCGCGGGAGCACCCGGACCCGGTCGCCTACGTGCAGCGGGCGGTCACCGAGGCGCCGTACCGGCACGTCGCCAGGATACGCGTGCACGCCGCGCCCGAGCAGGTACGGGCGCTGGTGCCGCCCCAGGTGGGGCGCGTGGAGGACGATCGTGACGGGTGGTGTGTGCTCGTCGTCGGTGGGGACGACCTGGACTGGCTGGCCCTGCACGTGGCGCGGCTGGGCTTCGAGGTGGCGGTGCTGGAGCCACCGGAGCTGCGGGAGGCCGCCGCCCGGCTGGCCGGCCACCTGGCCGCGATGGCCGGTCGCTAACGGGCGGCCGCGCGGGGCAGCACGGTCAGCACCCGAACGACGTGGTCCCGGAACTCCGCCAGGTAGTTGGTCAGGAAGGCCTTCGTGGACTCGTCGGTGACCGCACCGTCGCCCGGGAAGATCTCCGGGGTGTACTGCATGTACGCCTCGGGTGCGGTCATCTGCCGGGCGTTGCAGAAGGCCAGCACGGCGCGCAGGCTCTGTTGGGCCACGGCGGTGCCGATCTGCCCGATGGACGCGCCGATCACGCCCGCCGGGATGTGGTCGAACGAATTCTGCCCCCACGGACGGGAGGCCCAGTCGATCGCGTTCTTCAACCCGCCTGGAATCGACCGGTTGTATTCGGGAGTGACGAACAGGACGGCGTCGACCTCGCGGATGGCGTCCTTGAGCGCGGCAGCCTCCGGCGGGTAGCTCGCGTCGTGGTCCGGGCTGTACAGCGGTAGGTTCCCGATCGGAATCTCGCTGAACTCGAGGTCCTCGGGCGCCAGGCGGAGCAGCGCCTTCGAGAGTTCCCGGTTGATGGACGTGGACGAGAGGCTGCCGACGAAGTAGCCGACCTTGTAGGTACGCATCAGGTCTCCTGCCGCAGACAGAGCTGGTCCGGTCCGTGGTGCCTCGCTTCAAGCGTGGACCAGCGGGCACGCGTCCGCGCTCGGTTCGACGTTTTTCGTCGGCGTTCGGCGGATCAGTGGCCCCGGTAGAGCGCCTCGATGGCGTCGCCGTAGTGCTGCTGGACCACTTCGCGCTTGATCTTCAGCGTGGGGGTGAGTTCGCCGGCGGCCTCGGTGAAGTCGCAGGGCAGGATGGCGAAGGTCTTCACCTGTTCCGCCCGCGCCACCGTCGCGTTCGCCCGGTCGACGGTCTGCTGGATCTCGCCGCGCAGTTCGGGGTCGTCGCGCAACGCGGCGACGTCGGCGTCCGGTCTCCCGTGCGCCGACACCCACCGGGCGAAGGCCTCCGGGTCGAGGGTGACCAGCGCCGCGATGTACGGACGGTGGTTGCCGACCAGCATGCACTGGCTGACCAGCGGGTTGCCGCGGATCGCCGCCTCGATCGGCGCGGGCGCGAGGTTCACGCCGGACGCGGTGACGACGATCTCCTTCGTGCGGCCGGTGATCCGGAGGAAACCGTCCTGGTCGATGCTGCCGAGGTCGCCGGTGCGCAGCCACCCGTCCGGGGTGAACGTCGCCCGGGTGGCGTCCGGGTTGTTCCAGTAACCGGGGAAGACGACGTCGCCGTGGGCGAGGACCTCACCGTCGTCGGCGATGCGGATCTCCACGCCGGGCAGCGGCCGGCCGACCGTCCCGATCCGTTGCGCGGCCGGCGTGTTCGCCGTCAGCGCGGGCGAGGTCTCGGTGAGGCCGTACCCCTCCAGGAGCAGCAGGCCGGCGCCCCGGAAGAAGTGGCCCAGCCGCTCGCCGAGGGGCGCCCCGCCGACGATGGCCGTCTCGCACCGCCCGCCCAGCGTCGCGCGCAGCTTCCGGTACGCCAGCAGGTCGCACCCGCGGCGGGCCAGGCGCAGCGGCAGGCTCGGCCCGCCGGCCGTGTCGAGGGCCCGGCTGTAGCGGACCGCCACCCGGTCGGCCACGGCGAACAGCCAGCCGCGGTGCCCGTCCTCGGCCTTCTGCCGGGCCTTGTTGTACATCTTCTCGAAGACCCGCGGCACCGCCAGCATGAACGTGGGCCGGTGCTGGCGCAGCTGGTCCATGACGGCCCCGACGTCGGCGCTGTGCACCAGGGTCGCCCGGGTCTGCACCATCCCCACCTGGATCAGCCGGGCGAACGCGTGGGCCAGCGGCAGGAACAGCACCGTGGACGCCCCCGGGCGCAGCAGCTGCGGCAGCACGGCGACGGCGGCGGTCACGTCGCAGTGGATGGAGCGGTGGGTCAGGACGCACCCCTTGGGGCGGCCGGTCGTGCCGCTGGTGTAGACGATCGTGGCCATGTCACCGCCGGTCACCCGCTTGCGGCGCGCCTCGACCCGCGCGTCGTCGACGGTGCGTCCCAGGCCGGCGAGGGCGATCAGGTCACCGGCGTCGAGCTGCCAGATCTCACGCAGCGCCGGTAGGTCCGACCGCAGCCCGGCGACGGTCTCGGCCAGCCCGGACGTCTCCACCACGCAGCCCACCGCGCCCGAGTCGGAGAGGATCCAGCCGACCTGGTCCGGGCTCGCGGTCTCGTAGAACGGCACGGTCACCGCCCCGACCGCCCACAGGGCGTAGTCGATCAGCGTCCACTCGTACCGGGTGCGGCAGATCAGCCCGATCCGGTCGCCGTGGCCCACTCCCGCCGCGAGGAACCCGCGGGCGAGGCTGAGAACGTCGTCGCGGAACTGCTCGCACGTCACCGGCACGTCGCCACCGCGTACCGACCGGCGTGCGGGCCAGGCCCGGGAGACCGGAGCGGGACGAATGAACTGCACCGTCTGCGGGGCCTCCCGGGCATTGGTCCACACCCGCTCCGCCAGCCCCGGGACGACCGCGCCGACGTCCAGCGGCGCCGCGACGACCTCCTGCACCCCGTACCCCCGGACAGCCACACCGCCGACACCGGACGTGGCGGCGGTCGTACGGCCATCGTGCGGTCGCCGGTGGCCCGGGCGGGGGCGCTATCGGCAAACCGGCCCGGATCCCGCACTGAGGTGGTAGGAGCCGGGACAGATCGACGGAGCCCCCTGGCGCCAGGCCGGCCTTGGCAATATTCTCCACCTCACGCCCGGTTACTGGAGCTGGTTTTCACGCGGCTCATTCCGATCCCCGCGAGCCGGGCGCGGAGGAGATGCAATGCACGTCGAGCAGAGCGAGCTGGACCGCCGTACGCTGCTGCGGGCCGGCCTCGGCGCCGCCACCGTCGCGGTCGTCGGCGGCGAACTCGCCCGTCCCACCGCCGCGCACGCCGACCCGGGCTCCGACCTGGACTGGATCTACAGCTGCGACGAGTGGGGCGCCCGCCCGCCGAAGGACCCGCTGGTCGTCAGCACGGTCCCGACCAACAAGATCATCGTGCACCACATGGCCTTCCCGAACGTCACCGACTACTCCGAGGCGCAGGCGATCAAGCTGGCCCGCGACTGCCAGAACCTGCACATCGACGGCAACGGCTGGTCCGACACCGGCCAGCACTTCACGGTCAGCCGCGGCGGCTACGTCCTGGAGGGACGCCGGGGCAGCCTGGAGCGGCTGCAGGCCGGGGATTGGCAGATGGTCTCGGCCCACTGCCCCGGTGAGAACACCCGCTCCATCGGGATCGAGAACGAGGGCACGTACGTCACCGAGACGCCGCCCGACGCGCTGCTCGACTCACTGGTCAGGCTGTGCACGACGATCTGCCGCCAGTACGGCCTGCACGCCCACGACATCTTCGGCCACTGGGACTTCCGCAACACGCTCTGCCCCGGCGCCGCCTTCTACCGACAGTTCCCGATGCTGCGGCGGCGGGTCTTCGCCGCGCTCGGCACCGACCTCGCCGACGTGCCCGCCCGCCGCTGGCCGGACGTGTGGCGGTTCGTCGGCTCCCCGTCGGTGCGGGTGGCGCAGTACCTGCTCGCCCACCACGGGTACCCGGTGACGCCCAGCAGCGTGTTCGACGCCGCCACGGTCGCCGCGGTGCAGGACTGGCAGGCCCGCAACGGCATCCCGGTCGACGTCGACGCCACCCTCACCGCCGAGACCTGGGAGACCCTGGCACCCGAACTGGACCAGCACGCCAGCGGCCTGCCGGTGACCGCGGTGCAGTTCATCCTCAACGCGAAGGGGTACGACGAGGTCACCGTCACCGGCGAGTACGACCACGTCACCCGCACGGCCGTCAAGGACCTGCAGGCCCTGCACGGGCTGCCCCGCAACGGCAAGGTCAGCACCGGCACCTGGTGCGTCCTGGTGGGCGGCGTCGTCCGCCAGTCCTTCCGGCACCGCTGAGCACCCGCCGGCGCGGGGGCGGGCGGCCGCTCACCCCCGCGCCGGCACGAAACCCGCGTGCGTGCGCCTCGTTGGTCCCCCTGCCACCGCCCCGCCCGACGGCGTGGCGACCGACCAAGGAGGCACGGTGCAGACGCAGCTCAACCCGTACGTCAACTTTCCCGGCGACGCCCGCGAGGCGATGGAGCACTACCGCTCGGTCTTCGGCGGTGACCTCACGATCGCCACCTTCGGCGAGTACGGCGAGACCGACCCGGCGCTCGCCGGCAAGGTCATGCACGCCATGCTGCGCTCCCCCGGCGGCCTGACGCTGATGGCCTCCGACCTGCCGCCCGGGATGGAGCACCAGCCGGGCACCAACATCTCGATCAGCCTCAGCGGTGACGACGCCGACGAGTTACGCGGGTACTGGGAGAAGCTCTCCGCCGGCGGCAACGTGGTCATGCCGCTGGAGAAGCAGATGTGGGGCGACGAGTTCGGCATGCTCGTCGACCCGTTCGGCATCCAGTGGATGGTCGACATCGGCCCGGCCCAGCACTGACCGCTTCCGCCACGTGTAGCCGGAACGGCGCCGGGTAAGCCCGGCCGTGAGCGGTGTCCACGACCTCCGCGTCCGCCCCGACCTGCGGTACGTGGCGAGCGGCTGGAGCACCCTGGTCACCGACGTACGCGGTCGCGTCACGGGGGCCGACCCCCAGGGCTTCTTCGCGCGCAACACCCGCGTCCTGAGCCGGGAGCGGATCACCGTCGACGGCCGCGAGCCGGTGCCGTTCAGCACGGCGAGCGTGGGTGCGCACGCGGTGCAGTCGTACGCCGAGTTCGCCGACGGCGAGGCGCTGCCCTCCCGCGCGGCGTACCTGGTCGTGGAGCGTTTCGTCGGCGCGGGGCTGCGCACCCGGCTGACCGTGGCGAGCTACGCCGCCGCACCCCTGCACCTGCGGCTGCGGATCGAACTGGCCGCCGACTTCGCCGACACCAGCGAGGCCGAGACCGGCCGCCGGGTCCAGACCGGGGACGTCGGCACCCGGTGGGACCCGGCCCGGCAGGAACTGCGCCTGACGTACCGGTGCGACGGGCTGGACCGGGCCGTCGCGATCCGCGCCGGCGGCGACCAGCCGGTCCGGTACGCCGACGGCGCGCTCGCCGTCGACGTGACCGTGCCGCCCCGCGACCGCCGCCGGGTAGACCTGCTCGTCGAGCCGGTCTTCGACGGCCGGCGGCTCCCCGCCCCGCCGGCGACCTTCGGCGAGCCGGACGATCCGGCCGGTTCGGCGCGCCGCCGGCTCGCCCGCGAGTTCACCCGGCTGCGCAGCGCCGACGTCGACGTCACGGCGGCCTGGCGGCGCGCGGCGGACGACCTGGCCGGGCTGCCCCTCGGCGAACCCGCGGGGCCGGCGGCGCCGATCGCCGGGCTGCCGATCTACCAGGAGATCTTCGGGCGGGACACGATGACCGCGTCGTGGCAGGCGCTGCTCGCCGGCCCGACGATGCTGGCCGACAGCCTCCGGCTCAACGCCCGCCACCTCGGCCAGCGGGTGGACGACTGGCGGGACGAGGAGCCGGGCAAGCCGCTGCACGAGGCCCGGCGGGGCCCGGTGTCGGCGCTCGGGATCGACCCGTTCACCCACTACCACGGCGACTGGTCCACCGCGCCGGACTTCCTGGCCTTCCTCGGCCAGTACTACGCCTGGACCGGGGATCTCGGCGCGGTGCGGGACCTCCTGCCGGCGGCGGAGCGGTGCCTGGGCTGGCTCGACCGGTACGGGGACCTCGACCGGGACGGTTTCCTCGAGTACCACCGCCGCTCCCCCGGCGGGCTGAAGAACCAGGGCTGGAAGGACTCGGACACGGCCGTCGTCGACGAGGACGGCCGGTCGGTGCCGAACCCGATCGCCACCAGCGAGTTGCAGGGGTACTGGTACGCCGCGCTGCGGCACGCCGCCGTGGCGTTCGCGGCGGCCGGCCGGCCCGCGTTCGCCGCCGGCCTGGTGCGCCGGGCCGCCGCGCTGAAGCGCCGCTTCCACCGGGCGTACTGGATGCCCGACCGGGGCTGCTACGCGATGGCACTCGGGCCGGGCGGGCGGCAGGTGGGCTCGGTCAACTCCAACGACGGGCACCTGCTGGCCACCGGCATCGTGCCGGCCCGGCTCGCGCCGGCCGTCGCCGACCGGCTGATGGCGCCCGACATGTTCAGCGGCTGGGGCATCCGCACCCTGTCGGCCGCACACCCGGCGTACAACCCGTTCAGCTACCACCGGGGCAGCGTCTGGCCGGTCGACGCGGGCACGATCGGCCTCGGGTTCGCCCGGTACGGCTGCTGGCCCCACCTGCACCGGCTTGCCGAGGGGATGTTCGCCGCCGCCGCCCTGTTCGACGACCACCGCCTGCCGGAGGTGCTCAGCGGGCTGCCGCGGGACCGCGCGCACCCGCACCCCGGCGTCTACCCGGATTCCTGCTCGCCGCAGGCCTGGTCGGCCAGTTCGGTGGTCGCGCTGATCCAGGCCCTGCTGGCGCTGCGGCCGGTCGCACCGCTGCGCACCATCTTCGTCGACCCGCACCTGCCGGACTGGCTGCCCCGGCTCACCTTGGAGGGCGTACAGGTCGGCGGCGCGACCGTGGACCTCACCCTGCGACGGCGGCGCGGCGGGCGCACCACGGTCCGGGTCCGGGGCGACCGGCTCGCGGTGATCCGCCGGCCCACCCGGCACGCGCTGGCCGCGGGCCGGCACCGGACCTGAACGGACGACAACCCGACCGAAGGGAAGAATCATGACCCACGTCACGATCATCGGCAGCGGCAACATGGGCCAGGCCCTGGCCGGCGTCGTCACCGCCGGCGGCAACACCGTGGACCTGCTCGGCCGCGACGACGTCAACCAGCCGGCCGCCGGGGAGATCGTCATCCTCGCCGTCCCGTACCCGGCCGTGAGCGAGGTGATCGCCGCCCAGCGCGAGAGCCTCGCCCGCAAGGTCGTCGTCGACATCACCAACCCGGTGAACTTCGAGACGTTCGACTCGCTCGTGGTGCCCCCGGACGGTTCGGCCGCCACCGAGATCGCCGCCGCGCTGCCACAGTCGCAGGTCGTGAAGGCGTTCAACACCACCCTCGCCGCCACCCTCAACGCCCGGAAGGTCGGATCGCAGCCGACCACCGTCCTGCTGGCCGGCGACGACGGGGACGCCAAGGCGCTGCTGGCCGGTGTCGCCGAGGCGGGCGGCCTGAAGGCCGTCGACGCCGGCCCGCTGCGCCGGGCCCGGGAGCTGGAGGCCATCGGCTTCCTCCAGATCAGCCTCGCGGCGGCCGAGAAGGTGCCCTGGGACGGCGGGTTCGCCGTGGTGAGCTGAACCGTGCGGAGGGCATGCGGTCTCGCTCTGCCCGATCGGTTATTGCGTCGAAATTAACTGAGTATGACGATTAATGGTCAGGGGGGCCCTTCTCACCAGGGAGGTTCTTCATGACCGAAGTAACCGAGGCCCCGGACGTCCGTACCTATCAACTGGGCACGAGCCGCCCCGCGCTCGCCGTCGCCGACCTGCCCGAGCCGGAAGAGGTGTTCGGCGTACGCCGGCTTGGCGTTCCCCAGATCATCAAGTACGCGGTGGGCCCGAGCCTGATCGCCCTCGGCATCTCCATCGGCAGCGGAGAATGGTTGCTCGGCCCGCAGGCGGTGGGTCAGTTCGGCTTCGTCGGGGTCGGCTGGGTCATCCTCGTCTCCGCCGTCCTCCAGACGTTCTACAACGTCGAATCCTCGCGGTACGTGCTGGCGACGGGCGAGGTGCCCGTCGTCGGTTGGGGGCGGGTCCCGCCGGGCTACCTGTTGTGGGTGCCGCTGGCGGTGTTCCTCGTCATCTTCGCCTTCATCGCCGGCGGCTGGGCCGCGTCCGCCGGCCAGGGCCTGTACGCGCTGGTCCACGGCGACGTGGCGCCGGCCGGAGCCGAGGAGCCGCGGCTCTGGGCGATCGGCCTGCTGGTGCTGGTCTTCCTCATCACCGCGGCGGCCAAGCGCATCAGCCGAACCCTGGAGCTGGCCAACTGGCTGATGGTCGGGGCCATTCTCGTCGCACTGCTCTTCGTCACCATCCTGGTGGTCCCCGGCAGCCTGTGGTGGGAGGGCATCCGCGGGTTCTTCACGCCCGCCGCACCGCCGGCCGGCATCACCGCGACGCAGCTCGGTGGGCTCGCCGGCTTCACCGCCCTCGCCTCCGGCCTGAACTGGTACGTGATGGGCCACTACCGGGACAAGGGCTACGGCATGGGCTACCGCACCGGCTACATCGCCGGGCTGCGCGGCGAGCGGCGCGAACTGCTCGCCAGCGGGGTCACCTTCCCGGACGACGCCGCCAACGCCGCCCGCTGGAAGCGGTGGTACCGGCTGCTGCTCACCGACATGTGGGGCGTCTTCTTCGTCGGCGCCATGCTGGGCATGCTGCTGCCCACCATCCTCATGGCGCAGGCGGTGGAGGTGTCCGGCGAGACGCCGACCCAGGCCAACGTCCCCACCTTCGTGGCCACCGCACTCGAACCCGAGTACGGCAAGGTGATGTTCTACGGCATGCTGCTGATCGGCGTGCTGATCCTGTTCAGCACCCAGCTCGGTATCTTCGAGGCGATGGTGCGGGTGACCACCGACGCCGCCCACGCCACGAGCCCCCGGCTGCGGCGGCTGCTCGAAGGCGACCCACGCCGGTTCTACTACCCGTTCATGCTGCTGCTGCTCGTGATCATCGCGGTCGTCCTGCACCTCGCGCTGCCGGTCAGCCTGGTGCAGTGGTCGGCGAACATGTCCAACCTGGGCGCGCTGATCTTCCCGTTCATGCTGATCTACCTCAACAGCCGGCTGCCCCGCGCGGCGCGTCCGCGGCTGTGGCACCACGCACTCCTGATCATCAATGTGATCTTCTTCGGGTTCTTCTTCGTCAACTTCATCGCCGACTTCATCGGTGACCCGCTGGTCACCTTCTGACCGGCGGGCACGACCACCAGGCGGGCCCCTCCCCCTACCAGGCGGGCCTCCCCTATTGGGCGGGGCCCGCCGCCCACCGCAGCAGGTCGCTGACCGGCCGGGCGCGGATCGACGCGTCGAGGACCTGGGCGGTGTGGGCGAGCGCGACCGTCCCACCGAGCCGGTGGACCGCCGACGCGACCTGCAGGAGACAGCCCGGGTTGGCGGTGACGAGCAGGTCGGCGCCAGTGGCGAGCACGTCGCGCGCCTTGCGCTCGCCGAGCTGCGCCGCCGGCTCCGGGTTCAGCACGTTCCAGACACCGGCCGAACCGCAGCAGATCTCGGCGTCGGCGATCTCCCGCAGCTCCAGCCCGGGGATGCCACCCAGGAGCGCGCGCGGCTGCGCCCGTACGGCCTGCGCGTGCGCCAGGTGGCAGGCGTCGTGGTAGGCGACGGTCACCGGCAGCGGATGGCGTGGCGCGACCGGCCCCAGCTCGACGAGCACCTCGGACAGGTCGCGCACCTTCGCGGCGAACGCGGCGGCCCGCCCGGCGTACTCCGGGTCGTCGCGGAGCAGCTCGCCGTACTCCTTCAGGGACGATCCGCACCCGGCGGCGTTGACCACGAACCAGTCGATGTCTGCGGCGGCGAAGACGTCGATCAGCGCCCGGGCGAACCGCCGCGCCTCGGTCTCGCGCCCGTTGTGGACGCTCAGGGCGCCGCAGCAGCCCTGCCGGTCACCCAGGACGACCACCTCGCACCCCTCCGCGGCGAGGACCCGCGCGGTGGCCGCGTTGACGTCGGGGAAGAAGGCCTGCTGAACGCAGCCGGTGAGCATGCCGACCGTGGCCCGCTTCGTCCCCCGCGCGGGCACCCGCCGCGGGATCCGGCCGGCCCGCCCGATCGGCGGAGCCAGCGCCTCGAGCGTGGCGAGCGTCGGGGCCAGGCGCGGCAGCAGCCCGGTGCGCCGCACCAGGCGGCGCAGGCCGGTCGCCTGGTACGCCCGCAGCGGGCCGCGCAGCAGGCGCAGCCGCTTCGGGTACGGGAAGAGCCGGAAGACGGCGGCCCGCAGCGCCCGCTCCCGGCGGGACCGGGGATGGCGGCGTTCCACCTGCTGGCGGGTGTCCTCGATGAGCCGGTCGTACCGGACGCCCGACGGGCAGGCGGTCACGCACGCCATGCAACCCAGACAACGGTCGAAGTGCTCGACCATCGACGCGCTCAGCGGCTCGCCGTCGAGCCCCTCCTTCATCAGGTAGATCCGCCCCCGCGGCGAGTCCATCTCCTCGCCCCACAACACATAGGTCGGGCAGGCGGGCAGGCAGAAGCCGCAGTGCACGCAGTCGTCGACCAGCTCCTGCCGGGGCGGGTGGTGCTCGTCGAAGGCCGGGACAGGGCTGGTCATCGTCAGATCCCTCCCACGAAGCGGCCGGGAGCGAAGCGCGCGTCCGGGTCGAACCGCCGCTTGACCCGGCGCATCAGGTCCAGCCCGCCGACCGGCCCCCAGAGGTCCAGCCGCTCGCGGACCGCGGGCGGCGCGGTGAGCGCGACCGTGTGCCCGCCCACCGCCGCCGTCACCCTCCGCAGGTCGGCGACGATCGCGGCGACCAACTCGGGGGGCGTGGCGGCGGGCAGGCCGCCGTGGAGCACGCCGGTGCCCGCCGAGCCGCGCACCCGGATCGGGACGTCGTGCCGGCGCTGCGCCTCGCGGACCGCCGCCAGCAGCTCGGGCACGCCGGAGAGGGCAGCGGTGAGCTTCAGTCCGACGTCCCCGGGCCGCCAAGGGTAGGCCGACCACCACGGTGGCGGGGTGGCGGTGGCGGTGGCGGCGGCGCCGAGCAGCCGGCGGGTCGCGGCGGCCCGCTCCGCCACGCCCGGCCGGGACCCTTCGAGCAGTACGGCGATCTCGAAGTCACCGCCGGCCGGTGCCTCGACGTCGAGGGCACTGGGCACGAGCTGCGCGCCGCGTACGGCCGCCGCGAGCCGCCCGGCCTCGGCCGCGTCGGCGGCCGGGCACCGCACGTACGCGCTCGCGGCCGGAAGCGGGTGCAGCCGGAACGCGCACTCGGTGATCAGGCCGAGGGTTCCGTACGAGCCGGTGTAGAGCTTGCCCAGGTCGTATCCGGCGACGTTCTTGACGACCTTGCCGCCGGCCCGGGCGACCACCCCGTCGGGACGCACCACGGTGATCCCGATCAGCAGGTCCCGTGCCGTGCCGTAGAGCATCCGGCGCGGGCCGCTGGTGTTCAGCGCCACGGCGCCACCGACCGTGGCAGCCGCCCCGCCGACCACCGCGGGTGGGTCGAGGGCGAGCCGCTGGCCGGCGGGGGCGAGCTCGGCCTGCAGGTCGGTGAGCCGGGTGCCGGCCCGGACCACGACGATCAGGTCGCCGGCGGCGTGTTCGACCACGCCGGCGAGCCGGCGCGTGTCGACCAGCAGGTCGACCCGTCGGGGCGGGTTGCCCCAGTCCTGCTTGGTCCCGCCGCCGGTGACGACGACCGCGAGGTCGTGCGCGGCCGCCGCACGCAGCAGGGCCGCGGCCTCCCCGGTGGAGGCGGGCGCGGCCCGGTACCGCGCCGGCAGTCGGTGGTCCGCCCGAGGGTGTGGCCGCACGGCGTCCGGGCCGGCGGCGGCCCGCAGCGCGTCGAGCACGGCGTCGGACATCAGAACAGCTCCGCCAGGCCGGCCTCCTGCAGCGGGTGCGCGCCCTTGCGTCGCCCCGGCACCTCGCCGCAGAGCCGCGGGGTCGGGAAGACCTTGCCCGGGTTGGCCAGGCCGCGGGGGTCGAAGGCGCACCGGAGCAGCTGCATCGTGTCGAGGTCGTCCTCGGTGTACATGCGCGGCAGGTACTTCGCCTTGTCCATGCCGACGCCGTGCTCGCCGGTGATCGAGCCCCCGTGTTCGACGCACAGGTCGAGGATCGCGCCGGAGACCTCCTCCGCCCGCTCGGCCTGCCCCTCGACGGCGTCGTCGAAGAGCACCAGCGGGTGCAGGTTGCCGTCGCCGGCGTGGAAGACGTTGGCCACCCGGACGCCACGCTCGGCGGAGATCTCCGCGATGCGGCGCAGCACCTCGGGCAGTGCGGTCCGCGGGATCACCCCGTCCTGGACGATGTAGTCGGGGCTGATCCGCCCGACCGCCGCGAACGCCGACTTGCGGCCCCGCCACACCAGCGCCCGCTCGACGTCGTCCGCGGCGACCCGGATCTCGACGGCGCCGTTGTCGCGGCAGAGCCGCTCCACGTCGGCGAACTGGGCGTCCACGTCGGCCGCCGGGCCGTCCAGTTCGACGATCAGCACGGCACCGGCCCCGGCGGGGTAGCCGCACCCCACGGCGGCCTCGGCGGCCTCGATGGCCAGCGCGTCCATCATCTCGATCGCGGCGGGCACCACCCCGGCGGCGATGACCGCCGAGGTCGCCGCCCCGGCCTGGTCCGTCGACGGGAAGCCGGCGAGCAGCGTACGCACCGCTTCCGGCGCCCGGGTGAGCCGCACGGTCACCTCGGTGGTGATGCCGAGCGTGCCCTCCGAGCCGACGAAGGCGCCGACCAGGTCGTAGCCCGGCGCGTCGGGTGCCCGGCCGCCGAGGCGGACCAGGTCGCCGTCGGGGGTGACCACCTCCAGCCCGGTCACGTGGTTGGTGGTGAAGCCGTACTTCAGGCAGTGGGCGCCGCCCGAGTTCTCCGCGACGTTGCCACCGATCGAGCAGATCTGCTGGCTCGACGGATCCGGCGCGTAGTAGTAGCCGTGCGGAGCGGCGGCCCGGGTCACCGCGAGGTTGATCACTCCCGGCTCGACCACGGCCCGCTCGTCCTGCGGTGCGACCTCCCGGATCGTGCGCATCTGCGAGGTGACGATGAGCACCCCGTCGGCGTGTGGCAGCGCCCCGCCGGACAGCCCGGTGCCGGAGCCGCGCGCGACGAACGGCACGCCGGCGTCCACGCAGGCCCGGACCGTCGCCGCGCACTCCGCGGCGGTGCGGGGCAGGGCGACCAGCGCGGGAACCACCCGGTACTGGGCGAGCCCGTCGCACTCGTAGGTGCGCAGCTCCTGCCGGTCGCTGATCACCTGCCGGTCGCCGAGCACCGCACGCAGGCCCGCGGCGAGGCTGCTGATGTCCGTCGTGGTCATCGCCGACCTCCCGTCGCGGCTTCGGCTCAGGGCATCCGCTCGTACGCCGGCACGGTCAGGAAGTCCACGAAGTCGTCGGCCACCGCGACCTCCATGAACAGCTCGCGCGCCGCCGCGTAGCCGGCCGGGTCGCCGGGCAGCTTCGCCAGTTCCTCGTCGGCGAGGCGCTCGACGAGGGCGCGGTCGACCTTGTCGCCGGTGTCGTCGAGGGTGACGCCGTTGTGCAGCCACTGCCACACCTGGGACCGGGAGATCTCCGCCGTCGCGGCGTCCTCCATCAGGTTGAAGATGGCCACCGCGCCGGTGCCGCGCAGCCAGCTCGCCAGGTACTGGATGCCGACGCTGATGTCGTTGCGCAGCCCCGCCTCCGTCCGCTGACCCGGCGTGCTGCGTACGTCGAGCAGCTGCGCCGCGGTGACCCGTACCTCGTCGCGGGCCCGGTCGAGCTGGTGCGGCCGGTCGCCGAGGACCCCGTCGAAGACCGCCCGGCAGATCGGCACGAGGTCGGGGTGGGCGACCCAGGACCCGTCGAAGCCGTCTCCCGCCTCACGGGTCTTGTCGTCGCGAACCTTGGCCAGGGCCGTCTCGTTCACCTGCGGGTCGCGGCGGCTCGGGATGAAGGCCGCCATGCCGCCGATGGCGTGCGCGCCGCGCCGGTGGCAGGTCCGCACCAGCAGTTCGGTGTACGCCCGCATGAACGGAGCGGTCATCGTCACAACGTTGCGGTCGGGCAGCAGGAAGTCCCGCCCGCGGGTCCGGAACGTCTTGATGACGCTGAACATGAAGTCCCACCGGCCGGCGTTGAGCCCCGCGGAGTGCTCGCGCAGCTCGTAGAGGATCTCCTCCATCTCGAACGCCGCCGGATAGGTCTCGATCAGCACGGTCGCGCGGATCGTGCCGCGCGGGACGCCGAGCCGCTCCTGGGCGTGCAGGAAGACATCGTTCCAGAGCCGGGCCTCCAGGTGGCTCTCCAGCTTGGGCAGGTAGAAGTAGGGGCCTGAACCGCGCTCCAGCTGGCGCTGCGCGCAGTGGAAGAAGTAGAGGCCGAAGTCGACCAGGCTGCCGGCCATCCGCTCGCCGTCGACCAGCAGGTGCTTCTCGGTCAGGTGCCAGCCGCGCGGCCGGAAGACGATGGTCGCCAGGTCGCCGTCGTGCAGGGCGTACCGCTTGCCCTCGGGTGAGGTGTGGGACAGCTTCCGGTCGATCGCGTCCCGGAGGTTGAGCTGGCCGCCGATGACGTTCTCCCACAGCGGGGTGTTCGCGTCCTCGTGGTCGGCGAGCCACACCTTCGCTCCCGAGTTCAGCGCGTTGATGGTCATCTTCGCGTCGGTCGGCCCGGTGATCTCCACCCGGCGGTCCACGAGCCCGGGCGCCGGCGACGCCACCCGCCAGTCGGCCTCGCGGACGTGCCGGGTCTCGGGAAGGAAGTCCAGCGACCCGCCCGCCGCCAACGCGGCCGCCCGTTCGGCCCGCCGGGCGAGCAGGTCGCGGCGCCGGGCGTCGAAGGCACGGTGCAGGCCGGCGAGGAAGGCGAGCGCTTCCGGCGTGAGGATCTCCCGGTAGCGGTCGTGCCGGGGGCCGGCGATCTCGACCCCGTCGGGAATCCCCATGGCGCGCTCCTCACCGTGCGGTCGGACGGTCCGCGGGACGCTGCCGTCGACTCTAGTTGCGCGGTCGACGGACCGCGAGTGGTGGCGGCGCCGGACTCGCGGGACCCGTTTGACCGGGCACGTTCGCGGAAAGAGTGGCGGGCATGACCTGGGCCCGCCGAGCCGTACCCGCCGCCGTCGCCGCCGTCGCGGCCCTCGCCGCGCGCGACCTGCTGCAGCGCGACCACTCGCTGCTGCGTAACTTTCCGGTCGTCGGCCGGGCCCGCTACCTGCTGGAGTCGATCGGCCCGGAGCTGCGGCAGTACGTCGTGGCCGGCAACAACGAGGAGCGGCCGTTCACCCGCGACCAGCGCCGCTGGGTGTACGCGTCGGCGAAGCGGGAGAACAACTACTTCGGCTTCGGCACCGACAACGACATCGAGTACACGCCCGGGTACCCGATCATCCTGCACCGCACGTTCGGGCGGGCGGTGCCGCCGTCGTCCCCCGCCGCCGGGCAAGACGTCACGCTGCCCTGCGCGAAGGTGCTCGGCGCCGCCCGCGGCCGGGCCCGCGCGTTCCGTCCGGAGTCGGTGGTCAACATCTCCGGCATGAGCTTCGGGTCGCTGTCCGGCCGGGCCGTCGAGGCGCTGAACCGGGGCGCCGCCCTGGCCGGCTGCCTGCACAACACCGGCGAGGGTGGCCTGTCGCCGTACCACCGCAACGGCGGGGACCTGGTCCTCCAGCTCGGCACCGCGTACTTCGGCTGCCGCGACGAGCACGGCCGGTTCAGCCTGGAGCGGCTCAAGGACCTGGTGGCCGGCGCGCCGGTGCGGGCCCTGGAGATCAAGCTCAGCCAGGGCGCCAAGCCCAGCCTCGGCGGCCTGTTGCCGGCGGCGAAGGTCTCCGCCGAGATCGCCGCCACGCGCGGGATCCCGCCCGGCCGGGACTGCGTCAGCCCGTCCCGGCACGCCGAGTTCTCCGACTGCGACAGCCTGCTCGACTGGGTGGAGCTGCTCGCCGCCGAGACCGGCCTGCCGGTCGGCATCAAGTCGGCCGTCGGCGACCTCGGCTTCTGGGACGAGCTGACCACGCTGATGCGCGACACCGGGCGCGGCGTGGACTTCGTGAGCGTCGACGGCGGTGAGGGCGGCACCGGCGCCGCGCCGCTGATCTTCACCGACTCGGTGTCGCTGCCGTTCCAGCAGGGCTTCGCCCGGGTCTACCGGTTCTTCGCCGAGCGGGACCTGCACGAGCAGGTCGTCTTCGTCGGCGCCGGCAAGCTCGGCCTGCCGGACAACGCCGTGGTCGCCTTCGCGCTCGGCTGCGACCTGGTCAACGTGGGCCGGGAGGCGATGCTGGCGATCGGCTGCATCCAGGCCCAGAAGTGCCACGCCGACACCTGCCCCACCGGCGTCGCGACCCAGAACCCCTGGCTGGCCCGGGGCCTCGACCCGGCCCGCAAGTCGGTGCGGGCCGCGAACTACATCCGGACCCTGCGCCGGGACCTGATGAAGGTCGCCGAGGCGTGCGGCGTGGAGCACCCCGGGCTGATCGACACCGGTTCGGTGGAGGTGCTCGACGGGCGCACCTCGGCCAGCCCGCTGCGGGACGTGTACGGGTACCGCCCGGACTGGGGCCTTCCGGCGCCGACCGACCGGGCCGAGATCGTCCGGATCATGACCGCCGAGGCGCCGCAGGGCGGCAGCGCCCCGCCGTCGCCCACCGCCGCCGGTTGACCGGTCACGCACCGGTGCCGGTCGAGCGTGGGAAACCGGACGACGCGAGCGGAGGCGCCCGCGTACGGTGGCGCGGTGCTGATCCGACGCGAATCCCCCGCCGACATCGCGGCGATCCACGCCGTGCACGCCGCCGCCTTCGCCGACCCGCAGCGGTCGGGGGCCGTACCGGTGGAGGCCGGGCTGGTCGACGCCCTGCGCGCCGACGCCGGTTGGCTGCCGGCGCTCTCCCTCGTCGCCGAGGTCGACGGGCAGGTGGTCGGGCACGTGGTGGCCACCCGGGCCCGGGTCGGCGGCGAGCCGCTGGCGGTGGGGCTCGGGCCGCTCGGGGTGCTGCCGGCCTGGCAGCGCCGCGGCGTCGGATCGGCACTCGTGCACGCGGTGCTCGGCGCGGCGGACGCGCTCGACGTACCCCTGGTGGTGCTCCTCGGCCACCTGGACTACTACCCCCGGTTCGGTTTCCGGCCCGCCGCCGAGCTGGGTGTCACCCCGCCGGTGCCGGCGTGGGGCGCGCACTTCCAGGCCCGGCCGCTGGCCGCCTGGCACGAGGGGATCCGGGGCGAATTCGCGTACGCCAAGCCGTTCGACGACCTCTGACCGGCGCCTCCCGCACGTGTCCGGGCAGGTCACCACCCGTGCCTCGAACAGTTGTGCGAAGATGTCCGGGTGTCGACCGGGGCCACCGTCCTGCACGCCGACCTGGACGCCTTCTACGCGTCGGTCGAGCAGCGCGACGATCCGCGCCTGCGCGGCCGGCCGGTGATCGTCGGCGGCGGCGTCGTGCTGGCCTGCAGCTACGAGGCGAAGGCGCGGGGCGTGCACAGCGCGATGAACGGCCGCCGGGCGCGCCGGCTCTGCCCGGACGCGGTGGTGGTGCCACCCCGGATGGCCGCGTACACGGCGGCCAGCCGGGCGGTCTTCGAGATCTTCCGGCGCACGACACCGCTGGTCGAGGGGTTGTCCGTCGACGAGGCGTTCCTCGAGGTCGGCGGGCTGCGCCGGCTGGCCGGGCCGCCGGCCGACATCGCGGCGCGGCTGCGCCGGGAGGTCCGCGAGCGGGTCGGCCTGCCGATCACCGTCGGCGTGGCCCGGACGAAGTTCCTCGCCAAGGTGGCCAGCGGTGTCGCGAAGCCGGACGGGCTGCTCGTCGTCGCGCCCGAGCGGGAGCTGGCGTTCCTGCACCCGCTGCCGGTGGAGCGGCTGTGGGGCGTGGGCCCGGTGACCGCGGCGAAGCTGCGTGACCGGGGCATCCGCACGGTGGGGCAGGTCGCGGGGCTCGACGAGGCGACCCTGGTGTCGCTGCTCGGGCCGGGGGCCGGGCGGCACCTGAACGCGCTGGCGCACAACCGCGATCCGCGCCGGGTGCAGGTCGGGCGTCGTCGCTCGTCGATGGGCGCGCAGCACGCCCTGGGACGGGCCCCGCACTCCCCCGCCGACCTCGACGCGACCCTCGCCGGGCTGGTCGACCGGGTGACCCGCCGGATGCGGGCCGCGTCCCGCTCCGGCCGCACCGTGGTGCTGCGACTGCGGTTCGCCGACTACGCGCGGGCGACCCGCTCGCACACGCTGCGCAAGGCCACCGCCGACACGGCACCGCTGCTGGCCACCGCGCGGTCACTGCTGCGCGCGGCGCTGCCGGAGATCGACCGGCGGGGCGTCACCCTGATCGGCGTCTCGGTCGGCAACCTGGACGACGCGCCGGTGCAGCCCCCGCTGCCCTTCGAGCGGGACCCGGGCGCCGACCTGGACGCCGCCGTCGACGCGGTACGCAGCCGCTTCGGCTCGACCGCGCTGACCCGGGCGACGCTGCTCGGCCGCGCCCCGGGGCTGGAGATGCCGCTGCTGCCCGACTGATCCGGGGCACCCGGCTCCTCGTCTCGGCGCACGCCGGCCGGTGGTCGGACGATGCGCGTACGCCATCGGGGGATCGCGGGTCCGCCGCTCGGTCCGAGCCGGCGGCCCGACGGTCGGGCCGCCGGAACGGCGGCTGGTCCACCGTCGTTAGGTAGCCGCGAGCCCCGGACCGCCACCCCCGGCGGCACCCGCTCGGCGGAGGTGAGCCGTGTCGGAGCGTCACGAACCCGCCACTCCCGCCTGGGAGTGCCGGGACTGCGGGCAGAGCTGGCCGTGCCCGATCCGCCGGCAGCTGCTGTTGCGGGAGTACGGGCCGCAGCCGGCGAACCTCAGCGTCTACCTGGCGGCCTGCCTGACCGCCGCCACGGCGGACCTGCGGTCGCCGCCGGGCGCCCTGCGGGAACGGTTCCTCGGGTGGATCCCGCACCCGCGCCACCGCACCTTCTGAGCACGCCTACCCGGCGACGACGAGGGCCTGCGGCGCGGCCTGCTTCATCCGCGTCCGCAGCCACTTCAGCTGCACCGCCGTCTCCGCCTCGCACCGCTTCACGACGGCCAGCAGCTCCTCGTCGCGGGCACCGTACGCGGCCTGGCCGACGACGGTCCACGCCATGTCGCACTCGGCGGCCATCAGGTAGAGGTCGTGGAGGTCGCGCAGCAGCCCGATGCCGCCGCTGCGGGTGCCGGTGAACAGCTGCGAGTGCAGCCGGTCCGGCTCGGCCGGGGCGTCCTCGGAGTAGCGCACCGCGAACCGCTGCAGGCGTCGGGCGTGCTCGTCGCAGCGCTGCGCCTGCCGCTCGCACAGGTGGTGGACGTCGGGCTCCTCCGCGTGCGCGGCGGCCACCTCCCGGAAGGCGACCGCCAGGTTGGTCTGTGCGCGGTGCAGGAGACCGAGGTAGTGGGCGAGGTGCACGGCTCACTCCTTCCGGCTGGTGGCGGCGGCCGCCGGCCCGCCGGCCGTGGCCGGCACGTCCGCGCCGGGCAGCGGGGCGCTGCCGCCGACGGTGGGGGCCGGCGACCGAGCGCCCCGCCCGTCGGCGAGCTTCGCGGCGGCGACGGCGGCGACCTTGAACAGCGGCTGCTTGGAGACCGGGTCCCAGGCGGTGATGGTCAGCTCGTTGGCGGCGCGGGGCGTCCGGCGCGCCGGGTCGGTGTCGAAGTAGCCGTAGTGGAACGGCACGAAGACGACCCCGGGGCGGATGCCGCTGATCCGGGCGCGGGCCTCGATCCCGCCGCGCGCCGACGAGATCCCCACCAGGTCGCCCTCGACGATGCCGAGACGCTCGGCGTCGTCGGGGTGGAACTCCACCCACACGTCGGGGGCGGCGGCGTCGAGCTGCGGGGCCCGGCCCGTCTTCGTACGGGTGTGGAACTGGTAGACGGTGCGGCCGGTGGTGAGCAGCAGCGGGTGCTCGTCGTCGGGCACCTCGGGCGACGGCTGGTAGTCGGTGGCGTGCAGGAAGGCCCGCCCGCGCGGCTCCTTCGCCCGGTACTCGCTCTCGGTGTACTCCGCGCCGGTGGCGAGGTCGTGGCCGAACGTCTCGCAGTAGTCCGGGTCGGTGTTGAAGACACCGTCGGTGTAGAGCCGCTCCGCGCCGTCGGGATGCTCCTCGTCGCACGGCCACTGGATGCCGGAACCGCCGCGCAGCCGCTGGTAGGTGATGCCGGTGTAGTCGCAGGGCCGGCCGCGTGAGCACTCCTTCCACGCCTCGAACACCTCCTCCGGCCCGGTCCACCGGATCAGCGGGTTCCCGTCCCGGTCGCGGAAGTCCATCCGGCGCGCGTAGTCGAGGAAGATGTCCAGGTCCGGACGGGCCTCGCCGGGCGGGTCGACGGCCTTCTCCGAGAGGTGCACCGTGCGGTCGACGCTGGTGAACGTGCCGGTCTTCTCGCCCCAGGTGGCGGCGGGCAGCACGACGTCGGCCAGCTCCGCGGTCTCGGTCAGGAAGAGATCCTGGACCACCACGAACAACTCCGGCTTCGCCAGGATCCGCCGGATCCGGGCGAGGTCCGGCAGGGACACCGCCGGGTTCGTGGCCGAGATCCAGAGCAGCTTGATCGAACCCTGCTCGGCGTACCGGAAGATCTGCATGGCGTGGGTGGGTGGCGCCCAGTGCGGGATGGTGTCCGCGGCGACGTTCCACAGCCGGGCGAGCTGGGCGATGTGCTCGCTGTTCTCCCAGTTGCGCAGGCCGGGCAGGTCCCCGTCGGCGCCGGTCTCCCGGGTGTTCTGCGCGGTCGGCTGCCCGTTCATCTGGTAGATGCCGGCGCCCGGGCGGCCGATCATCCCGCGCAGCAGGTGCAGGTTGTTCACCGCGCAGGAGGCGGCGGTCGCCTGGTTGGACTGGTAGAAGCCCTGGAGCACCGTCGACAGCAGCCGCCGGGACGCGCCGAGCAGCTCGGCGCCCCGCTCCACGTCGGCGGCCGGTACGCCGCAGATGTCCGCTACCCGCCGGGGCGGGTAACCGTCGACGATCCGGCACAGCTCGTCGAGGCCGAGCGTGTGCGCCTCGACGTAGTCACGGTCGTACCAGCCGCGCCGGACGATCTCGCGCAGCAGCCCGTTGAGCAGCGCCAGGTTGGTGCCGGAGCGCACCGCGAGGTGCACGTCCGCCTCCCGGGCGACCGCCGTGGACCGGGGGTCGACCGCCAGCATCGCGGGCCGGTTCGGCCCGCGCCGCCGGTCGAGCATCCGCATCCACAGCACCGTCTGGGTCTCGGCCACGTTGTGACCCCACAGCGCGATCGCGTCGCAGTGGTCCACGTCGGTGTACGACCCGGGCTGCCCGTCGGTGCCGAAGGAGGCCTTCAGCGCGGCGGCGGCGGTGGCCGTGCACAGCCGGGTGTTGCCGTCCATGTGCGGGGTGCCGAGGCCGGCCTTGCCGATGACGCCGAGGGCGTAGTACTCCTCCAGGAACAGCTGTCCGCTGGTGTAGAAGCCGAAGTGCCCCCAGCCGCCCGGCCCGTCGCGCAGTTCCCGGGAGCGGGCCACGATCCGGCCCATCGCGGTGTCCCAGTCGGTCTCGACCAGGCGGTCACCGTCCCGGACCAGCGGGCGGGTCAGCCGGTCCGGGCTGTTGTTCGCCTGCCAGCCGTACAGGTCCTTCGGGTCGACGCGGCCCCGGTTGACCCGGTCGACCGCCCGGCCCCGCACGCCGACGATGCGGCCGTGCTTGACGGCGATGTCCAGGGCGTCGCCATTGGAGTGCAGGATCGAGGCGGACTGCACCCACCGGTCCACGTCCGCCTCGCGCAGGCCGTCCTCGAGGTACCCGTCCACCCGGACCGGCCACCGCTCCCCGGGCCCGTACGGGGTGCGCTCGCCCCACGGGTCCGCGATCCGGTCAACCACGGCATCCTCCCTTCGGCACCGGTCGAACCTGCTTGTCTTCTTCTCCGCCCACCGCCGGTCCACACCCGCGCGGAGCGTTTGGGCCACCGGCCGCCGGGAACGACTGGCCGCACCGACGTCAGGAGCAGCGGATGAACGGGCCGGTGACCGACGCGGCCGTCGGCGAGCTGGAGCTGGTACACACCTTCACCGGGCCGATGCCGACCGGGGTCAGTGTCTCGCATACCGGCCGGATCTTCGTGAACTTCCCCAAGTGGGGCGACGAGGTGGCCGCGACCGTGGTGGAGCTGCGCGGTGGCGCCGAGGTCCCCTATCCCGACCAGCGGTGGAACAGCCCGTCGGGCGACGACGACGAGGGCGCCTTCGTCTCGGTGCAGAGCGTCGTGGTGGACCCCGCCGACCGGCTGTGGGTGCTCGACACCGGCAGCCCGCTGTTCCAGCCCACGAAGCCGGGCGGGCCGAAGCTGGTCCGGGTCGACCTGGCCAGCGACACGGTCGCTCAGGTGATCACGTTCCCCACCGACGTCGCGCTGTCCAGCACGTACCTCGACGACGTGCGCTTCGACCTGCGGCGCGGCGACGCCGGGATCGCCTTCATCACCGACTCGTCCGACTCCGGCGCCAACGGGATCATCGTGGTCGACCTGGCCACCGGCGACTCCTGGCGGCGGCTGCACGACCATCCGTCCACCAGGGCCGAGCCGCTGGCCACCTTCCGCCCGGTGGTCGAGGGACGGCCGCTGCTGCGGCGCCCCGGCGACGGGCCGGCGAAGCCGCTGGCGATGGGCTCCGACGGCATCGCGATCTCGGCCGACGGCGCCCGGCTGTTCTACTGGCCGCTCGCCTCCCGCCGCTGGTACAGCGTCGCCATCGACGCCCTCGCCGATCGGGGCCGCGCGGAGGAGGAGGTCGTGGCCACGGTGGTCGACGAGGGCGACAAGGGTGGTGGGTCCGACGGCCTGGAGACCGACGACGCGGGGCGGCTCTACCTCACCTCGTACGAGCACAACGCCGTGCTTCGCCGTCGGCCCGACGGGGAGTACGAGACCGTGGTGCACGATCCGCGGCTGCTGTGGCCCGACACGCTGTCGGTCGCCGCCGACGGGTACCTGTACGTGACCGCGAACCAGCTGCACCGGCAGCCGACGTACCAGGGCGGGAAGGATCTGCGGCGCCGCCCGTACGCCCTGTTCCGGACCCGGATCGACGCCAGCCCCGTACGGCTGCGGTAGCCGGGGCGAGACGCCCGGCAGGACCGGATTTGTCACATGACCGTCATCCTGTCGCAGGGTGATCGCGAATCCTGGCCGGCAGGTTGTGGGCTGAACGGGGGCGTCGCGGGCCCGGCGGAGGCGGCGCCGCCGCACCGGTGGGCCCGCAAGCGAAGGAGGACCCGCCGATGACCGTAGTCCGGAGCGACGCGTGCACGACGCTGGTCTGCGACGTGTGCGGTGACACCGTCGTCGTCACGGCTCCGGCGGATGCCGGCCTGGTCTGGGCCCTGGTCTCCGACCACGGCTGGAGCGGCTCGCCGCTCGCCGACGGCCACCACCGCTGCGCCCACTGCACGCTGGCGTCCCGGTCCGCCGGAGCGGCGCCGGACGGGCCCGGGAGCGGCGGGATCCTCGGCATCGACCACCAGGGCGACGTCACCGTGATCACCTGCGCCGGCGACGTCGACATCGATGGCGAGGACACCCTGCGCACCGCGCTGCGCCACGCCACCGAGATGGGCGGGCACGTCGTCGTGGACCTGACCCACGTGCACCTGATCGACTCGACCGGGCTGGGCCTGCTCGTCCGGGCCCACCGTGATGCCGCTGCCCGCGGGAGCACCCTCAGCCTCGCCGCACCGTCCCCGTTCCTGCGCACCGTCCTGCGGACCATGGGGCTGGACGTGGTGTTCCCGATCCACGACAGCCGCGCCGAGGCGGTCGCCCAGGTCACCGGCCGGACCGGGTCGACGGCGTCCCGGCGCCGGTCCTGATCCCGGGCGACGAGCCCCGCTTCGACCTGGAGGTCCCCGTGGCGTCGATGTCGATCACCATGACGATCCTGTCCGCCGGTGTGGTGGTCCTGGTGCTGCGGGGCAGCATGCGCGGCGACGACATCCACGCCTTCCGCGACGCCCTGCACCGGGTGCTTCGGGACCGGCCCCGGGAGGTCCACCTCGACCTGTCCGGCATCGTCGACGTCGAGCCGTCCGCCGCCGCGGCGATCACCGCCGCCGCCCTGGAGGCGGAGCGCACCGGGACGATGGTGCGGGTCGTGCGCGCGTCGCCTCCGGTGCGCCAGCGGATGACCATCGCCGGCGCGGACGAACTGCTCCGCTGACCACCGGCGGTGGCGGTTTGCGCCCGGAACCGCCGGGAAGGCAACCGGTCCGAGCGACACGAGGGCTCGTCTCGCGTCGCGGATCGTCGGGGAGGCCGACATGGGCAACCGGGAACAGCTCCACGAACTCCGCCAGCAGGCCCACAGCGCGGGCATCGAGGGCAACTCGAAGATGACCGAGGACCAGCTGCGGGACGCGTTGCGCCGCGTCGGCAAGGGCACCGAGCCGGAGTTGGCCAAGCGGCAGGCGAAGCGCTGACCCGCTGACCCGGCCCGGGGCGGCTCATCGCCGCGAGCGGCACGCGGTGACCACGCCTCCAGCGGACACCGCCACCTGTCATCCAACTTTCACCTGCCCGCGCGGCGGACGTCACACCGCGGGTCATTCCTGGTGACAGGAGCACTTCACCGCCGCCGAAGGCAGGTGATCAGCATGGCCCGCCAGCATCCTCTCCGCCGGGCAACGATCGCCGCGACGCTTGTCGCCGTCTTGTTGTCGGGCGGCTGCGGCGGCGACCGGACCCCCGAATCGGCGCGCCGGCCGGCGGCCACCAGTCCGCCGAGCACCCTCGCCCGCGCCGCGATCGGCGACCGGCTCACCGTGACCGCCGCCGTGGACCGGGTCGTCGACGACGGCGGGTTCGTCGTCCGGGACGTCGACCTGACCGACGGCACGTTGCTCGTGCTGACCCGGCAGGCCGTCGAGGCGACGCCACCGCAGCTGGTCACCGTCGAGGGCACCGTCGTCCTGTTCTCGTACGGCGACCTGGCCGCTCGGCGCCCCCTGGGCGACCTGCACCCGTACCGGGCGTTCGACGGGCAGAAGGCGGTGACGGCCACCCGGGTCACCGTGTGGTGAGGCGGCGTGACCTCAGGGACTCGACGAGGCGTCCGCCGGGTCCGCGGACCGGAGCCGGCCGGCCTCGGCGATCTCGCGGCGTTCCCGCCGGATCTCGATGGCGAGGAAGAAGTTCAAGCCGGTGCGGATCGCCGCGACGGCGGCCAGCTCGGCGATCTCCCGCAGCGTGGGGGCGACGGCGGTGCGGAGGATGTCCGCGGCGAGCTGGAACTCCAGGCCGAGGGCCAGGTACCGCCCGAGGGAGAGCCGTACCGGCACGAACGCGCGGGTCCGTCGCTCCCGGAGCCCGACCATGACGAAACGCACCAGCGCCACCATCGCGCCGATGAAGATGATCAGGATGCCGGCGGCCTCCACCACCCGCACCAGGAGATCCACCGTGTCCGACAGCCACCGCTCGCCGAGCATGCCATCCATCCCAGCGCGTCCGGCCCGCAACGGACCCGGCATGCCGGGTCGCCCCACCCGATCGCGTCGCAAAGGGCGGAAGCCGATTCGGGGCCCCGGCGCGGGGCATAGCGTGAGGAGACGCGACCCGACCGGAGGGAGAGTGGCTGTGACGGAGCCGGAGGAGGGCCGGGAGAAGAGCCCGAAGACCGACCGGGTGCTGTTCTCGCCCGACGGCGATCCGCACCACACGATGGCGCAGGCTCCCCAGCCGGACGAGCACCTGGAGCCGACCGTCACACGGGACGGCCGTACCGAGCCCGTCGACGACGAGCAGTGACAGCTTCACCGGGCCCGCCGGCGCCGGGTTGGACGACCGTCCCCGCGGGCCCGGACGCCCTCCCCCGGGGCGGCGCTGCGTGTATGCATGCAATCATTGCCCGATGCGACCTCGGGTGGAGCCGGCGGAGCCCGCGACCGCGGACCCGGCACTGGTGGATGCGCTCTCGGCGCTGAGCCGCTCGCTGGTCGGCATCACGGTCCGCACGCTGGGCGCCCTCGACGTCGACCTCACGATGTCGCAGTACCGGACCCTCGTCCTCCTGGCGTCCCGGGGGCCGGTCCGGGCGGTCGACCTCGCCGCGGCGCTGCACGTCCACCCGTCCACCGTGACGCGCACCTGTGACCGCCTGGTCCGGCGCGGCCTGGTGGCCCGGCAGACGGGCGAGACCGACCGCCGGGTGTCCTGGCTCAGCCTCACCGGGGCCGGCAAGCATCTGGTCGGTGAGGTGGTCCGCCACCGCGCCGCCGAGCTGCGACGCCTCGTGGCGGCGACCGGGCTGCACCCGGACAGCGGCCTGGTGGAGTCGATCGAGGCGCTGGTGACGGCGGCCGGTGAACCGGACGAGCGGCAGTGGCGGCGACACTGGGAACGGTGCGGCCGGCCACCGACGGCCCGCGCATGAGCGGCCCGCTCCGGTGGGCGTTCCGGCGGGACCTCCGCGCCGGGTCCACCCGAATCCTGCTCGCCGGCGGGTGCCCGCCCGACGCGGCGCCGGTGCTGGCCGCGGTCCTGCGGGACGCCGACGCCGACGCCCCGCTGGCCCTGGTCATCGACGTGCGGGAGCTGTCCGCGTCCGCCGTCGCGCCGGTCGGCGCGATGATCGCCGCGTGGGCCGGGACCCGGAACGGCGGCCCGGCACTGGTCGTCGACCCGCCGACGCACACCGCCGCGTTCCTGCCCGCCCCGGCCGGTCCGGGACTGCGCCGGGCGCACCTGGGCCTGCCCGCGCACCCGGACTCCCCCGCCGCCGCGCGGCGGCTGGTGGCCGAGCACTGTCGCGCGTGGGGCCGCCCAGGGGTGGTGGAGCGGACCACCATCATCACGTCGGAGCTGGTCAGCAACGCCGTGCAGCACGCCGGCACCGAGCTCGACGTCACGCTGGTGGAGCTGACCGGAGGGGTCCGGGTCAGCGTCCGCGACCGGGTCGCCGACCGGCCGGATCCGAGCCGCGACGGGGACCTGCTCGCCGAGCGCGGCCGGGGCATCCCGATCGTCGCCGCCCTGGCCTCCGACTGGGGTTTCCTGACCGTCGGCGACGGCAAGACGACCTGGGCCGTCATCACGGACGGTTGAGCGGGCGGGCGGCCGAGGGGGTGGCATGACGGCGGCGGTGGCGGGTAGCCGCAGCCGTGGTCGACTGGCGGGACGTGTTCACGCCGGACACTCCGCTGCTGGAGATCGTCGTCCGGGGCAGCGTCATGTACCTGGCGCTGTTCTTCCTGCTCCGCGTCCTGCTGAAGCGGGAGAGCGGCACCACCGGCATGACCGACCTGCTGGTCATCGTGCTGATCGCCGACGCCGCGCAGAACGGCATGGCCAACGACTACAGCTCGCTCGCCGACGGCGTGGTGCTGGTCGCGGTGATCATCGCGTGGGCGTACGTCCTCGACGCCGTCGCCTACCGCTGGCGCCCGGCTGCCCGGTTGATCCGGCCGAACTCGCTGGTGCTGGTGCGCGACGGCCGGATGCTGCACCGCAACATGCGCCGCGAGCTGGTCAGCGAGGACGAACTGTACGCGAAGCTGCGGGAACAGGGCGTCGACGAGCTGACCGACGTCCGCGAGGTCCGGATGGAGTCGGACGGCCAGTTCAGCGTCATCACCCGGTCCGGCGGTGGCGAAGGCGGGACGTCCGGCGGGCGGGGTGCCGCTTGACCGCCGCCCGCGCCGGCAGCCCTAGCCCCGCGCCAGTTCGGCCAGCCGGTCGACCTGGCGCGGGTCGGCCAGGGCCGAGCCCACCCCGACCACCCGGGCGCCGGCGGCCAGGAAGTCCCCGGCGTTGCCGGCGTCGATCCCGCCGGTGGCGACGAAGCGCAGCTCAGGCAGCGGGCCGGCGACCGCCCGGAACCAGGCGGGGCCGAGGCTCACCGCCGGGAAGGCCTTGAGCCAGCGCAGTCCGTGCCGCAGCGCCGCCTGAGCCTCGCTGGGGGTGGCGACGCCGGGCAGGTGGGGCAGGCCGCGCGCGGTGGCGGCGTCGGCGACCGCGAGGTCCAGCCCCGGCGCGACGGTGAACGCGGCGCCCGCGTCCGCGGCGGCGGCCACCTGGTCGGCGGTTTGGACGGTGCCGGCACCCACCGCCCGGCCCCGCTCCCGGGCGGCCGCGACGACGCCCCGCAGCGCGGGCAACGCCTCCGGGGTCCGGATCGGCACCTCCACGACGTCGATGCCGAGGTCCCAGGCCCGGCTGGCGAGCCGGAGGGTCTCGCCGGCCGGCAGGTCCCGCAGGATCACCAGGACCCGCACGCCGTCGAACAGGGACGTCGGGTCAGGCGCGCGCATCGTCCACCTCCGTCAGGTCCAGGGTGGCCCACCGCTGCGCGGGCAGCGCGGCCAGCGCGTCGAGCCGGTCCCGGCCGGGCAGTACGGCCGTGTCGCCGGGTACCCGCAGCGCGTGCCCGGCGAGCAGGTGGCCGTAGCGCAGGCGGGACACCGGATCGAGCCCGCGCAGCAGGGCGGACAGGTAGCCGGCGGCGAACGCGTCGCCGGCACCGACCGGTTCGACCACCCGGACCGGCAGCGCGGGCACCACGGTGGACGGGCCGTGCCGCTGCAGCATGGTTGCGCCGACCGCGCCGTCCTTCACCACCACCGTCGAGGGCGCCGGCAGGACCCGCCGGACCTCCACCGGGTCGGCGCAGCCCCACAACCGCGCCGCCTCGTCCAGCCCGACGAAGACGACGTCGGCGCGGTCGGCGAGCCGGCGCAGCACGGGCGCCGCCCGGTCCGCCGGCCAGAGCCCGGCACGGTGGTTCACGTCGAAGCTGACCAGGGTGCCGGGCAGCAGCGGCTGGCGGGTCAGCGCGTGGGCGACCAGGTCCCGGCAGGAGTCGGACAGGGCGGCGGTGATCCCGGACAGGTGCAGCACGCGGGCGCCGGCCAGCCGCGAGTCGTCGAGGACGGTCCGGTCGAGCCGGGCCGCCGCCGACCCGGCCCGGTAGTAGTGGACCCGGGTGCCCTCCGGTGCCGGGTCCTTCACGTACAGGCCGGTGGGGGCGTCCGGGTCGACGGTCACGGCGGCGACGTCCACCCCGGCGGCGGCCAGCTGCGCCACCACCAGACGCCCGAACGGGTCGTCGCCGACCCGGCTGGCCCAGGCCGCCCGGTGGCCGAGGCGGGCCAGGTAGGCGGCCACGTTGGACTCCGCGCCGCCGACGCCGACCGCGAGCGTGCCGGCGCGGGCCAGCGGGCCGGGCGGGTCGGGGGCGAGCACCACCATGGTCTCGCCGACCGTCACCACGTCCGGGCCGATCACCCGGGCACCGCCGCGGCCGCCAGCCCGGCGGCGGCCGCCCGGTCCAGCCGCCCGTCGGCGACCACGACGCGGTGCCGGCCGGCGCGGGTGGCGCCGGCCGCGATGACCCGCGGGCGCTCGAAGGCGAAGGCGACGCCGATCCCCGGGTACATCGAGGTCCGCACGAACCACCGGTCGCCGTCGCCGAGGCCGGTGAAGACCAGGGTGTACGCGGACCCGCCCGGCCCGGTGCCGGTGAACGCGAGCCACGGCTCGGCGCTGCCGTTCACCGCCTCCTCGCCGTCGGCCGCCGCGGTGAAGGTGTGGGCCGGTCCGGCGCTGCCGGTCGCCCGCCAGAAGAAGCCGCCGTAGCCGGCACCGCCCGGCCGGCCGTTCGTGGCCGGGCTGCCGAGCGTCACGGTCCGGTCGTCCGGCGCGGTCAGGGTGTACGCCAGGTCGAGCGCCCACGCCGTCGGGGTGACCGGGGTGGCGGTCAGCTCACGCCGCTCGGCGAGCAGCACCCCGCCGTGCCGGTCCCGCCACTCGAGGTGGTGCGCGAGGCGGTGCGGGTCGCGGGCCGCCCACCCGGTGTGGACGATGCGGCCGTGATCGTCGCGCCACTGGTAGCCGTCCGCGCGGCGGTACGTCCGGCCGCCCCACAGGTTGCTGCCGGCCACGTCCGGCACGGCCAGCGACGCGCCGTTGTGCCACCGGTGGTCCGCCGGCAGCTCGTCGGTGACCACCGTTCCGGCGAGCGTGCGCACCGGATGCAGGTACGGACGCCGCCCGTCGTGGGCGTCCAGTGGCGGGTCGAGCAGGTACCGGGCCACCGGCTGGTCGCCGACGTGCAGGTACGCGTCGTCGGTCACCGCTTCACCGCCGGGACGAGGACGGCGCGCCGCGCGACGGCGTGCAGCGCGGCCAGCGCGTACCCGGCGAGGATCGGCACGGCGACCGGGGTGACCAGGACGGCGAGCAGCGCGGCGAGGGCGACGACCCCGCCGGCGGCGGCCCAGGTGGCCGGGTTGGCGCGGCACGTCTCGGCCGCGGCCCGGGCGGCGGCCCGCCAGCCCCGCCCGCCGGCGCGGCCCACCTGCACGACCGCCAGCCCGGCGTATCCGGCGAGCGCGGCCGCGACCAGGGCGGTGGCGAGCAGCACCGGGCCACCGCCCGGTACCCGGCCGTCGGCCAGGGCGGCGGCGTCGAGGGCGAGCAGGCCGAGGGCGGCCAGCGTCACCACGGTCGCGCCGAGCCCGGGCAGCAGGGCCCGGCCGAAGCGGGCGAGGCTCTCCCGTACCGGCGGCCAGCCGCCGGTCGCGAGCCGGTCGTGCACGGCGGCGCTGGCGGTGGCGACCGCCGCCCCGGCGGTGAGCACGGGCGCCGCGGCCAGGGTCAGCAGGATGCCGAGCAGGGCCAGGTCGGTGGCGTCGGTGAGCAGGTCCCGCCAGTCCCGCTGCGGGCGCCCGTCGCCGCGGCTCATCCCTTGAGCCCGCTGGTGTTGATGCCCTGCACGAGCAGGCGCTGGAAGGCCAGGAAGAACAGGAACACCGGCAGCAGGGACAGCACCGACATGGCGAACATCGGCCCGAGCGACGTCTGGCCGCTGGAGTCGATGAACAGCCGCAGGCCGATCGGCACCGTGTAGCTCTTCGGGCTGGGCAGGTAGACGAGCTGGGTGAAGAAGTCGTTCCAGGTCCAGATGAACGAGAAGATGGCCGTGGTGACGATCGCCGGCCGGGCCAGCGGCAGGATCACGTGCCGGAACACCCCGTACGGGGAGCAGCCGTCGATCTTCGCGGCGTCGTCCAGTTCGCGCGGGATGCCCCGCATGAACTGGACCATCAGGAACACGAAGAACGCCTCGGTGGCCAGCAGCTTCGGCACGATCAGCGGCAGCGGCGTGTCGATCCAGCCGAAGTAGTTGAACATGACGTACTGCGGGATGATCAGCACGTGGCTGGGCAGCAGGAGCGTGCCGATCATGACCGCGAACCACGCCTTCCGGCCGCGGAAGTGCAGCCGGGCGAACGCGAACGCGGCGACCAGGCAGGACACGGCGTTCGCGACGACCGTGGCCAGCGCGATCACGGTGCTGTTCAGGAAGAAGCGGCCGAAGCTGATGCCCTCGATGTAGCTCCAGCCGTCCGGGTAGTTGGCCCAGGTCGGTTCGGTCGGGAGGACCGAGAGGTTGCTGGCCACCTCAGTCGGTGACTTCAGCGAGGAGCCGAGCATCCACAGCAGGGGGTAGAGGACGAACCCGAGGATCGCGACCAGGACGACGACGCGTACCACCCCGCGGAGCGCTCCGGACGGGCGGGGCCCGACCGCGGTGGCTGCCGGGACTGTCATCAGTTCTCTCCGTCCGCGTAGTGCACCCAGAACCGGCCGGTGGTGAAGAAGACCGCCGTGATCAGGCCGATCGCGACGAGGAAGACCCAGGAGAGCGCGGAGGCGTACCCCATCCGGAACTCGGTGAAGCCTTCGTTGTAGATGTGCAGGGTGTAGAGCAGGGTGGAGTACACCGGGCCGCCGGTCCCGTTGCTGATCACGAACGCCGAGGTGAAGCCCTGGAATCCGTTGATCGTCTCGAGGACCAGGTTGAAGAAGATCACCGGCGAGAGCATCGGCAGGGTGATGTGCCAGAACTGGCGGGCCTTCCCGGCGCCGTCCACCGAGGCGGCCTCGTACAGTTCGGCCGGGACCTGCTTGAGACCGGCCAGGAAGATCACCATCGGCGCCCCGAACTGCCAGATCGCCAGGACCATCACCGTCTCCAGCGCCCACGTCGGGTCGTTCACCCACGGCCTGCCCTGGATGCCGAAGAAGGCGAGCAGGTCGTTGAACGCGCCGTCGCCGCTGAACATGGCCCGCCAGACCAGGGCCAGCGCCACGCTCCCGCCGAGCAGCGACGGCAGGTAGAACAGGCTGCGGAACAGGCCGACGCCGCGGCGCTCGCGGTTGAGCAGCAGCGCGACGCCGAGCGCGGCGGCCAGCTTGAGCGGCACCGCGATCAGCGCGTAGGTCAGCGTCACCCGGACGGCGTGCCAGTACGACGGGTCCTCGGTGAACATCCGCCGGTAGTTGTCCAGGCCGACCCACTCGACCTGGTCCCAACTCGCCAGCGTGTCGTAGTTGGTGAAGCTCAGGTAGAGCGAGAACAGCATGGGGAACGCGGTGATCGCCATCAGACCGAGCAGCCAGGGCGACAGGAAGACGTAGCCGGCCAGGCCCTCCTGGCGGCGCAGTCGGCGGGCGGCGGGCGGCCGCCGCGTCCGCTTGCCGGCCCCGGCGGGCTGCGCCGCCGCGCCGGTGGCCGACTGCTGGGTCGTGGTCAGCGCCACGGGTCGGTGCTCCTCTCAAAGACCGGCCTCGCCACTTGGCGCGGGGCCCACGCCCGAGCTCCGGTACGTGGGCCCCGCACCCGGATCAGGCCAGTGCGGCGGCAGCCTCGGCGAAGAACTGCTTGGCGGCGGCCTCGGGCGTCGCCTTGCCGTAGGTGACGCTCTCGGCGATGTCGCGCAGCTTGTTACGCAGGCCGCTGTGGCCCTTCGGCGGCACCGGCGGGGCGGGCCCGAACTTCTCGGCCAGCCCGTTCTCGAACGCGAAGGTCGCCTTCATCGAGTCGTCGGTGATCTCCGCCTCGAGCGTCTTGCGCACGTCGAGGTTGGCCGGCAGGCCACGGTCGGTGCCGAGGATCTTGGCGGCCTCCGGGTCGTTGACCAGGAAGTTGATGATGTCGGCGACGACCTCGCGGTGCTTGGTGGCGCGGGACGCGGCCCAGTAGAGCGAGGCCCGCGGCCACTGGCCCTTCACGTCACCGGGGTACGGCGCCATGCCGAGCTGGCTCTTGGTGCCCTTCTGCAGCTCGGAGAGCTGGTTCGACCACATGAAGGAGGTGGCCGCCTTGCCGGTCACCACGAGCTGGGTGGAGACGCTGCCGGTGACCGCCTCGTGCACGATGTCCGCCGGCGGGGTGGCGTTCTTGCCCCGGGCGTCCTGCCAGAGCTTGAACCAGGTGGCCAGGTCGGCCTCGGTGAAGCCCAGCTGCTTGCCGTTGTAGAACTCCTTGCCCTGGGTCCGCAGCCACAGCCACAGGGCCTTGTAGTCGGAGCTCGGGTCCATCGTGCCCCAGTACTTGCCGCCGCCCTTCTGCGTCACCTGCGCGGCCCAGTCGAAGAACTGCTCGTAGGTCCAGCCCTCCTGCGGCTCGCTGACGCCCAGCTCGGCGAGCTTGCCCTTGTCGTAGATCATGGCCGGGGTGTTCTCCCCGGACGCGATCGCGACCTGCTTGCCGTCGACCTGGCCGTACTTGGTCAGCTCGGGGTGGTGCTTCCGGAGGTCGATCTTGTTGTCCTCGACCAGGTCGGTCAGGTCCAGCGTCACGTTGCGGCCGGCGTACTCGCCCAGGCCGTTGTCGTCGATCTGGAAGATGTCCGGGGCGTTGCCGCCGGCCGAGATCGTCGCCAGCTTGTCGTAGTAGCCGTCGAAGGCCTGCCAGGTCGGGGTGATGGTGACGTTGGAGTGCTTGCTCATGTAGAGCTTGAGCGCCTCCTCGGTGGCCTTGGCCCGGGCCTCGCCGCCCCACCAGAAGAACTCGATGGTGACCGGTGCGTCGGGATCGCTGCCGCTCTCGTCGTCGCCGCAGGCCGCGGCGCCGAGAGCGAGGGGTAGGGCGACGGCCGCGGCCAGGAGACCGCGGAACAACCGTCGGCGAGGGACGGGGGTACGGTGAGCGGGCACGGCCGGCGTGCCCGCGGTGGGGGATGTTGCGGGGTGCATGTGCGCTCACTCCTTGGCGTTAGGAGGCGACGACGCCACCGGTGGCCGCGGCTGGGCGGCCCGGGCCCGCAGGGCGATGCGGGCCCGGGACAACCACCTGGGCGCCGGGGCGGTGCCGACCGTCAGCCGGCGCGGCTGCGGTCGAGTCGCGGATGACCAGTTCGGTCCGGAGCATTACCTGTGCGGTGGTGCGACGGTCGTCGGTGGGGCCGCTCCGGCCGCCGCCACGGGATCCCCGAGCGACGACGCTGTCGGTGGACAGGAGCATGTCGACGGCCGTCCGGCCGGCGGCCGCGGTCGGCGTGGCCACCGTCGTCAACTTGGGCCGGGTGAGCCGGCTCAGGGCGATGTCGTCGATCCCGACGACGCTGACGTCCTGCGGGACGCGCATCCCGAGGGTGTCGAGTCCTTCGATCAGACCGATGGCCATCAGGTCGTTGTAGGCCAGCACGGCGGTGACCTCGTTGCGGCGCACCTGCTCGGCGAGCGCGCCGCCGCCGGTCTCGGTGGGCTGGTTGGGGCCGAGGATGGTCAGCTCGGCCCCACCCGAGCGGGCGGCGGCGCCCGCCGCGCGGCGGATCTCGCGGCTGGTCCACGACCCGCGCGGCCCGCTGAGCAGCGCGAGCCGCCGGTGCCCCAGGGTGAGCAGGTGCTCCACCGCGGAGCGCGCGCCCTGGCCGACGTCCATGGTGACGCAGGGCAGCCCGGCGACCTGCCGGTTGATCACCACGAGCGGCACCTCCCGGCTGAGCTGCTCGATCAGGCTGTTGCTCATCCGTGGGCTGCACAGCAGGACCCCGTCGACCTGCTTGGCGAGCGCGTGGACGAGCTCCTCCTCGGCGATCGGGTCCTCGTTGGTGTCGGCCACGAAGACGTGGTAGTCGCGTTGCCGGGCCTGGCTCTCGGCGGCCTTGATCAGCGGCGGGAAGAACGGGTTGGCGATGTCGGCGATGATCAGGCCCAGGTTGTGCGTGCGGCCGGTGATCAGGGCGCGGGCCGCGCGGTTGGGGCGGTAGCCGAGCTCCTCGGCGACCGCCAGCACGCGACTGCGGGTCTCCGGGTTGACCAGGTGCGGGGCCGAGAACGTGCGGGAGACCGTGGAGATGTGCACACCGGAGGCCCGGGCGACGTCTCGGATGGTGGCTGGCACGGCGGGCCCTTCGTCCAGTGTGGCTGGGGTCACGTCAGGTGCCGCCAATTAATGCAAACGGTTGTGCTGGTGTCAACGGTCGATGGTTACGGTCGTGTTTCGACCGCGCTCCCATCATGGGCCCAAATAGGACGTAATCCGGATCTAAGGCGCCGGTTTGACATCGATCGTTGACGTCGCCGGGGCCCGCATGGTTATTTCGGCTGCAAACCTTTGCAGAATTCGGGGGTGGCCGCCATGTCGTCCAGGACCGGTGAGCGGGTCCGCCACGCCCTGGTGGGCACCGGCTCGCGGGCCGAGATGTTCGTCCGGGCCCTGGTGCGCGACCACGCGGACACCGCCGAGCTGGTCGCGTTCGCCGACCTCAACCAGGCCCGGATGGACGCGCACAACCGCTGGCTCGGCGAGCTGGGCCACCCGCCCGTGCCGACGTACCGGGCCGGGGAGCTGGCCGCCATGCTCGCCAAGGAGCGCGTCGACGTGCTCCTGGTGACCAGCGTCGACGACACGCACGCCGCGCACATCGAGACCGCGCTACGCGCCGGCTGCGACGTGGTCACCGAGAAGCCGATGACCGTGGACGCGGCCGGCTGCCGGCGGATCCTCGCCGCCGTCGCCGAGACCGGCCGGCAGGTGCGGGTGGCGTTCAACTACCGCTACAACCCGCTGCACGAGCAGCTGCGCCGGCTGCTCGCCGACGGGGCGGTCGGCGAGATCGGGTCGGTCCACTTCGAGTGGCTCCTCGACGTCCGGCACGGCGCCGACTACTTCCGGCGCTGGCACCGGGACAAGGCGCACTCCGGCGGGCTGCTGGTGCACAAGGCCGGCCACCACTTCGACCTGGTCAACTGGTGGCTGGACGCCGTACCGGTGCAGGTCTTCGCCGCCGGCCGGCTGTTCTTCTACGGCGAGGCCGGCCGGCGCCACGGCTACGCGCGCGACTACCAGCGGGCGCACGGCTCCCCCGCCGCCGCCGACGACCCGTTCGCGCTGCACCTGGCCGCCCACCCCAAGCTGCGCGAGCTGTACCTCGACGCGGAGGGTGAGGACGGCTACCAGCGCGACCGCAACGTCTTCGCACCCGGGGTGAGCATCGAGGACGACATGGCGGTGCTGGTGCGCTACTCCACCGGCGCCACCATGACCTACCACCTGACCGCCTACGCCCCCTACGAGGGCTACCGGGTGATGGTCAACGGCAGCCGGGGCCGCGTCGAGCTGGAGGTGGTCGAGAGCGACCACGTGAGCCCCGCCGCGGCCCGCGCGCTCAAGGGCGCGGCGCTGCACGGCGACGAGGCCGCCGCCGAGGCCGGCGGTGCCACGCTCACCCTGCGCCCGTTCTGGCAACCCCCCACCCGGATCCCCGTGGCGGGCCACACCCGCACCGGGCACGGCGGCGCCGACATCCGGATGACCCGGGTGCTGCTCGGCGGCGAGCCGGACCCGATGGGCCGCGCCGCGACCGCCCGCGACGGCGCGCTCGCCCTGCTCACCGGCCTCGCCGCCAACCGCTCCCTCACCACCGGCGCCCCGGTCCGGGTCGCCGACCTGCTCGACCTCACCTGAGCCGCGACCCGTCCGAGGAGTCCCATCCGTGCCCACACCCGACCTGCTCTTCCCCGCCGACCCCGCGCAGCGGGCGGTGGCCCGCCGGCTGTACGCGCTGGCGGCGCCCCAGCCGATCATCTCCCCGCACGGGCACGTCGACCCGGCGATCCTGGCCGAGGACCGGCCCTTCCCCGACCCGGCGCGCCTGCTGATCGTTCCCGACCACTACCTCACCCGGATGCTGCTCAGCCAGGGCGTGCCGCCGGCCGACCTGGGCGTGCCGACGGTCGACGGCAGCCCGACCGAGACCGACGGGCGGGCCATCTGGCGCCGCTTCGCCGCGCGCTGGCACCTGTTCCGGGGCACCCCGTCCCGGCTCTGGCTGGAGCAGACCTTCACCGACGTGTTCGGGGTGACCACCCCGCTGTCGCCGGCCACCGCCGACGCCGTCTACGACGAGCTGACCGCGCGGCTGGCCGAGCCGGCGTTCCGGCCCCGGGCGCTGTTCGAGCGGTTCGGCATCGAGGTGCTCGCCACCACCGAGTCGCCGCTGGACGACCTCGGGCAGCACGCGAAGCTCGCGGCCGACGGGTGGGGCGGGCCGGGCGGTCGGGTGATCACCACGTTCCGGCCCGACAACGTGGTGGACATGGAGTTCGACGGCTGGGCGGCCAACGTGGACCGGCTCGCCGAGGTCTCCGGCGAGGACACCGGCACGTACGCGGGCTACCTGGCGGCGCTGCGGCAGCGCCGCGCGGCGTTCGTCGCGGCCGGCGCGACCTCCTCCGACCACGGCCACCCCACCGCCCGCACCCTGGATCTGACCCCACGCGAGGCGGCCGAGCTGTACGACCGGGGCCGGCGCGGCCTCGCCGACGCGGCCGACGCGGAGGCGTTCCGGGCGCACATGCTGCTCGAGTTCGCCCGCATGTCGCTGGACGACGGCCTGGTGCTGCAGTTGCATCCCGGCGCGGTGCGCAACCACAACCGTTGGCTGTACGCGCGGCACGGCCGGGACGTCGGCGGCGACCTGCCGCAGGCCACCGAGTACCTGCACGCGCTCACCCCGCTGCTGGACGCGCACGGCAACGATCCCCGGCTGCGGGTGGTGCTCTACACCCTCGACGAGTACACCTTCACCCGGGAGCTGGCCCCACTGGCCGGCGGGTACGCGGCCCTCTACCTCGGCGCGCCCTGGTGGTTCCTGGACTCGCCGGAGGTGCTGCGCCGGTTCCGCGAGTCGGTCACCGAGTCGGCGGGCTTCTACAACACCGCCGGTTTCGTCGACGACACCCGCGCGTTCTGCTCCATCCCGGTACGCCACGACGTGGCCCGCCGGGTCGACGCCGCGTACCTCGCCCGCCTGGTCACCGAGGAGCGGATGCCGGAGGACGAGGCCGCCGAGACCATCGTCGACCTCGCGTACCGGCTGCCGAAGACCGTGTTCCGGGTCGGGAGGTCAGCGTGAGTGTGCGGATCACCGACGTCGACGTGCACGACGTCCGCTTCCCCACCGCCGCGGCCGGCGACGGCTCGGACGCGATCAACCGGGGCGACTACTCGGCCAGCTACGTGGAGCTGCGCACCGACGCCGGCGTGACCGGCGCCGGGTTCACCTTCACCAACGGCCGGGGCAACGAGATCACCTGCGCCGCGGTGCGGGCCCTCGCCCACCACGTCGCCGGCCGCACCGTCGAGGACATCGTCGCCGAGCCGGTCGGGTTCTGGCGCTCGCTCACCGCCGACGTGCAGCTGCGCTGGCTGGGCCCCGAGAAGGGGGTCATCCACATGGCCACCGGGGCGCTGGTCAACGCGGTGTGGGACCTGCGGGCCCGACTCGCCGGCAAGCCGCTGTGGCGGCTGCTCGCCGACCTGCCCACCGACGAGCTGGTGGCCAGCGTCGACTTCCACCACATCACCGACGCGCTCACCCCGGACGAGGCGGCGGCCATCCTGGACAAGGGCCTGGTCGGGCTGGCGGAGCGGCACGCCGGGCTGGCCCGCGACGGCTTCCCCTCGTACACCACCTCGGTGGGGTGGCTGGGCTACCCGGACGAGAAGGTCCGGGCGCTGACCCGCGCGGCGTACGCGCAGGGCTGGCGGGCGATGAAGATGAAGGTGGGCGGGCCGCCGGAGGACGACCTGCGGCGGGCCCGGATCATCCGTGCCGAGATCGGTCCCGACGCGCTGCTGATGATGGACGCCAACCAGGTGTGGGACGTCGACGAGGCGATCACCAACATGACCGCGCTGGCCGAGGTGGACCCGTACTGGATCGAGGAGCCCACGCACGCCGACGACGTGCTCGGCCACGCCCGGATCGCCCGGGCGGTCACCGACCTCACCGGGGGCCGGTGCCGGGTGGCCACCGGTGAGGTCGCCGCCAACCGGGTCATCTTCAAGCAGCTCCTCCAGGCCGAGGCGATCGGGGTGATGCAGATCGACGCGTGCCGCGTCGGCGGCGTCAACGAGGTGCTCGCCGAGCTGCTGCTGGCCGCGAAGTTCGGGGTGCCGGTCTGCCCGCACGCCGGTGGCGTCGGCCTCTGCGAGTACGTGCAGCACCTGGCGGTCTTCGACTACCTGCGGGTCGGCACGAGCCTGGACGGCCGGATGGTCGAGTACGTCGACCACCTGCACGAGCACTTCGTCGACCCGGTGCGCACCCGCGACGGGCGCTACCTACTGCCCGAGGCGCCCGGGTACAGCACGTTGATGAAGTCGGAGTCGGTCGCCACCTACCGCTTCCCGGACGGCCCGGCATGGCGGTGACCGTGGGCGCCGACCGGCTCGGCCTCGACACGCTGCGCCGGGTGCCGCCGGCCAGCCGCCCGCTGCTGCCGCCCGGCTCGGCGCGGGCCGGCATCGTCCATCTCGGGCTCGGCGCGTTCCACCGCGCCCACCAGGCCGTCTACACCGAGGAGGCGATGGCGGCGGCCGGCGGGGACTGGGGCATCGTCGGCGTCGCCCCGCGCAGCCGCGAGGTGGTGGCGGCCCTCGCCGCGCAGGACCACCTGTTCAGCGTCACCACCACCAGCGGGCAGGGCACCGACACCCGGGTGGTGGCCGCCCTCACCGCGGTGCGGCACGCGGCCGGTGACCCGGCCGGGGTGGTGGCCCTGCTGGCCGACCCGGCCATCCGGGTGGTCACGCTGACCGTGACGGAGAAGGCGCACCATCTGGACCCGGTCACCGGGCGGCTGCGCCCGGACGCCGAGGTCGCCGCGGACCTGCGCGGGGACCGGCCGCCGACCACCGTGCCCGGCCTGCTGCTGCGCGGGCTGCTGGCCCGCGCCGCCGCGCAGGGCCCGCCGCTGGCGCTGGTCAGCTGCGACAACCTGCCCGCTAACGGCCGCCGGCTACGCGGCCTGGTCGAGCAGTCGGTGGCGTACGCGCGGGTGCCCGAGCCGCTGGCCGGCTGGATCGACGAGTGCGTCACGTTCCCCGGCACCATGGTGGACCGGATCGTGCCGGCCAGCACCCGACAGACCCTCGACGCGGCGTGCGACGCGCTCGGGGTGGCCGACCTGGCGGCGGTGGCGGCCGAACCGTACCGGCAGTGGGTGATCGAGGACGAGTTCCCCGGCGGCCGGCCGGCCTGGGAGCGCGCCGGGGCGGTCCTCACCGCCGACGCCGGCCCCTGGGAGCGGCTCAAGCTGCGCGCCCTCAACGGGGTGCACTCGGCGGCGGCGTACCTCGGGGCGCTGGCCGGCCGGGAGACAGTCGCCGAGGCTCTCGCCCTGCCGCATCTCGCCACGGTCCTGCGGCGGCTGGTCGCCGAGGACGTCGCGGCGAGCTTCACTCCGCCGGAGGGCGTCTCGGTCGTCGCGTACGGCGAGGAGGTGCTGGAGCGGTTCGCCAACCCGGCCATCCATTACCGCACGCTCCAGGTTGCCTCGGACGGCTCGCAGAAGCTGCCGCAGCGGATCCTGCACACCATCGTCGACCTGCGGGAGCAGGGCCGGCCGGCACGCTGGGCGGCGCTGGTGGTGGCCGCCTGGATCCGGTTCGCCGCCGGCACGGCCGACGACGGCGCCGCGCTCCCGCTGGCCGACCCCCTCGCCGAGCGCATCCGGTCGGCGCTGGCCGCCGCGCCGCCCACCCCGGCGGGGGCGGTCGACGCGCTGTTCGGGCTCCGCGACGTGTTTCCGGCGGAGGTGGCCGGGGACGACGAGGTCCGGGCCGATGTCACCGCCTGGCTGGCCGACCTGGGCCGGCACGGGGTCGCCGCGACGCTGGCGGGGGCCCGGTGACCGGCCGGGACGTGCCCCGGGTCGTCGTGGTCGGGGCGAACGGGCACGGCCGCTGGCACCGGCGGGCGATCGCCCCGCTGCACGCCGCCGGCCGGGTGACGCTGGCCGCGCTGGTGGACGTCCGCCCGGTCGAGGCGGACCCGGCGGCACCGGTGCCCGAGGGCGCCGCCCTGTTCACCGACCACCGGGAGATGCTGCGGGCGTTGCGCCCCGACGTGGTGGTGGTGTGCACCCCGCCGCACACCCACCTGCCGATCGCCCTCGACGCGCTGGCCGCCGGTGCGGACCTGCTGCTGGAGAAGCCGCCGGTGCTGTCCACGGCGGAGCACCGGGAGCTGGCCGCCGCCCTGGTCGACACCGGCCGGGCCTGCCAGGTGGGGTTCCAGGCGCTCGGCTCGGCGGCCCTGGCCGAGCTGGCCGGAGCGGTGGCGGCGGGCCGGCTGGGCCCGCTCACCCGGATCGCGACGGTCGCCGCCTGGCAGCGCTCCGACGGCTACTACGCCCGCGCGCCCTGGGCCGGCCGGCGCAGCCTGCACGGCCGGCCGGTGCTGGACGGCGTCCTGGCCAACCCGCTCGCGCACGCGGTGATGCAGTGCCTGGCGGTCGCCGCGGTGGCCGCCGGCGGGCCGGTCGAGCCGGAGCTGGTCGAGCTGGAGCGCTACCGGGTCCGGCCGATCGAGGTGGACGACACCGCCGTGCTGCGGATGACCCCCCGCGCGGGACCGCCGGTGGTGGCGGCGGTGACCCTCGCCGGGGAGGAGTTCATCCCCGGGGAGGTGATCGTCACCGGTCCCGCCGGCCGCGCCGTGCTGGAGTACCCGACCGACCGGCTGGCGCTGCCGGGCGACGTCGTGGCCCGTAGCGTGCCGGGCCGCCGCGGCCTGCTGGAGAACCTGCTCGACCACCGGGCCGACCCGGGCCGGGTGCCGCTGATCGCCCCGCTGACGCGGACCGCGCCGTTCACCGCGCTGCTCGACGTCATCCGGTCGGCGCCGGACCCGGCGCTGCTGACCGCGGACCGGGTGAGCGCCGGCGGTGCGGGCCTGGACCGGGTGCTCACCATCCGGGGCGTGAACGAGGTGCTGCGGCACGCCGCCGAGCGCGGTGAGCTGCCGTCCGAGTTCGGCGTGCCGTGGGCGGCGGAGCCGCACCGGGTGCGCCTGTCGGACGCCGTGGAACCGCAAACGCGTGCAAACGATCTCGTGAGGTGACGGCCGGACGAATCGGATGTCCGCTGCCCTACCCCGACAACTCCTGACGGGGGCGGTCCGCGCTGGGTCCGACAACTGCAACGAACCTGCACATCCAGTGCATTGATTCTATTTGATGAGAAAACCTACCGTACTCCTGTTGGACCCTACGACAGGAACAGGCGGTGGAATCATGCGGAGACCCGGAGTGGCCGCGACGCTGGTCGTCGCGACGCTGGTGCTGGTGCCCGGTGCGGCGGTGGCCGCTCCGGAGGCCACCGGGGACCGGCTCGGACCGGTCGCCCGGATGCTCGGCCGGCAGGCCCTGCCGGCCGCCGACGGCTGGGCCGCCGCCGGGCCGGGGACCACCGGCGGCGCGGCGGCCGCCTCCGACCAGGTGCACGTCGTCGCCACCCGCGCCGAGCTGGTCGACGCGCTCGGCGGCGACAACGCGACGAACCGCGCCAACGCGACCCCGAAGATCATCTACGTGGACGGCGAGGTGAACGGCTTCGAGGCCGCCGACGGCACGGTGCTGGAGTGCGCCGACCTGGCCGACCCGGAGTACTCGCTGGCCGCGTACCTCGCCGCGTACGACCCGGGGGTGTGGGGGCGGGTGGCGCCCAGCGGGCCCCTGGAGGCGGCCCGGGTCCGCTCGGTGGCGAACCAGACCCGGCAGACCCAGATCAACGTCGGCCCGAACACCACCATCATCGGGCTGGGCGGGGCCCGGTTCAGGGGGCTGACCCTGATGATCGACAGCGCGGACAACGTGATCGTCCGCAACCTGACCTTCGACGACGCCCGGGACTGCTTCCCCGCCTGGTCCCCCACCGACGGCGACGCCGGCAACTGGAACTCGCAGTTCGACCAGGTCTCCGTACGCCGCAGCGAGAACGTCTGGATCGACCACAACACCTTCACCGACGGCGACAACCCGGACAGCGCCCAGCCGGTGTACTTCGGCCGGCCGTACCAGGTGCACGACGGCTCGCTGGACGTCACCCACACCGCGAGCCTGGTCACCGCGTCCTGGAACCGGTTCGTCGGGCGGGACAAGGTGCTGCTGATCGGCTCGTCGAACACGGTCGGCCCGGACGTCGGGCGGCTGAACGTCACCCTGCACCACAACCTCTTCGACGGCACCCTGCAGCGACTGCCCCGGGTCCGCTTCGGCCAGGTCGATGTCTACAACAACCACTACCGGCTCGCCGGCGACGGCTTCGAGTACGCCATCGGGGTGGGCGTCCAGTCGGCCACCCACGTCGAGAACAACCACTTCACGCTCGGTGCCGGGATCACCGCCGCGGACCTGCTCCACGACTGGGGTGGCACCGCGGTCACCACCCGGGGCAACGTCGTCGACCCGGCCGGAGGGCGGGCCCGCCCGGTCGACCTGGTCGCCGCGTACAACGCCGAGCACGAGCCGGACCTGTCCGGCGACGCCGGCTGGACACCCGTCCTGCGGCACGGGCCGGTGCTACCCGCCGTGGCCGTGCCGTTCGTGGTCGGCGCGTTCGCCGGCGCCGACCGCCTGCTCCGCTGAACCGCTCCCCGTCCACCACCGCCCCGGGAGAGAACCGTGCACCTGAGACGTACGCCCCGACGGGCGCTGGCCGCGGCGGTCACCGCCACCGTCCTGGCCGTCGGCCTCTCGTCGGCCTTCGCCGCGACGGTCTTCACCGACAACTTCGACGACGGCGACGCCGGCGGCTGGTCGAAGTCCGGCGGCGACTGGTCGGTCGTCACCGACGGCTCCGGCGTGCTCCGCCAGTCCAAGGCGGACAGCGAACTGGCCCGCCAGTTCGCCGGCCAGACCAGCTGGACCGACTACCAGGTCCAGGCCCGGGTCAAGCCGCTGTCGTTCGGCTCCTCCAGCAGCCTGGTCGGGTTGGCCGCCCGCGCGGCCGGCAGCACCAAGATGTACCGGCTGGCGCTGCTCGGCTCCGGCCGGGCGGAGCTCCAAGCCGTCAACGGCAGCCAGATCCGGGTCATCGGATCGGCGTCCGTCGGCGCCGGCACCGGCACCTGGTACACGCTGCGGATCGAGACCAGCGGCAGCACCATCCGCGGGTTCGTCAACGGCGAGGACGCCGCGACCTTCCGCGGCGGCACCACGTACACCGTCGACGGCGGGGGCGCCCGCGCGGCCAGCGACAAGGTGTTCCAGCACAACGGCTCGGGCACCGTCTACATCCGCAACTTCCGGGTGGAGAACGCCGGCAAGCTCTACCGGGCCTGCGGCAACTGCTCGACGTCGTACCAGCGGCACGTCGTGATGGACAACGTCACCGCGACGCGCACCGGCGCGCTGGCCGGCATCAACACCAACTGGGGCGACACCGCCCGGTTCAGCCGGATCACCGTCCTCGACGACCCCGACCGGAAGACGCGGATCTGCGTCAAGTACCGGGGTGTGCCCAAGGGCGACGAGCCGACGGAGATCGGCTCCGGAGCGGACGGCGTCAACTGCCGCTACTCGGCCTCGGACATCACCTGGCGGTAGGGCGCCGGCGGTGCCCGGCGGCGCCGGCCGCCGGGCACCGCGTCCCCCCGTCCGGGTGGCCCGTCCCCGGATCCGCGGCCGACTCGCGACGTGCCGGTCTAGCCTCCGGTCGAGGGTGTCGTGAGCGAGCGGGGAGGCCGGCTTTGGAGGAGTACCCGGCCATCGAGGACCACGGCCTCATCGGTGACCTCCAGACCGCCGCCCTGGTCACCCGCAAGGGAACGATCGATTGGTTCTGTGCCCCGCGGTTCGACTCGCCGAGCATCTTCGCCGGGCTCCTGGACCGGGTGCGCGGCGGCTACTTCTCGATCGTGCCGGACGGCGTGCGGTACGTGAGCAAGCAGCTCTACCTGCCCGACACCCCGATCCTGATCACCCGGTTCATCAGCGCCGACGGCGTCGGCGAAATCGTCGACTTCATGCCGGTGACCGGCGAGCAGGCCACCGACCGGCACCGGATCGTGCGGATCATCAACATGGTCCGCGGCGACATGCGCTTCCGCACCCTGTGCCGCCCCCGGTTCGACTACGGCCGGGAACAGCACGAACTCGCCATCCTGCCCGACGGCGCCGTCTTTCGCGCCCCGTCGGGGAGCCTGACCCTGCACCTGTCCCGTCCCGACGGGCGGACCCTCCCGGTCGAGACGATCCAGGATCTCGACGCGGACCTGCTCGCCTTCACCACCATGCACGAGAACGACAGCGCGGCGGTCGTCATGGAGACCGCCTGCCCGGACGGACCGCGGATCATCCCCTTCGGCGAGATCCAGGAGCTGTTCGAGGCGACCCGCGACTACTGGCGCCGGTGGCTCGAGCGGTCCCGGTACACCGGCCGGTGGCGGGACATGGTGGAGCGGTCGGCGATCACCCTGAAGCTGATGACGTACGCGCCGACCGGCGCGATGATCGCCGCACCGACCGCCTCGCTGCCGGAGGAGCTCGGGGGCGCCCGCAACTGGGACTACCGCTACACCTGGATCCGCGACACCTCCTTCTCGGTGCGCGCCCTGCTCGGCCTGGGCTTCACCGAGGAGGCCACCCGGTACACCGACTGGCTCGACGAGCGGGTCCGCGAGGCCGGCAACAGCGCCGCGCCGCTGAAGATCATGTACCGGGTGGACGGCTCCTCCGACCTGCACGAGGAGGTCCTCGACCACCTGGAGGGCTATCTCGGTTCGGGGCCGGTGCGCATCGGCAACGGCGCGGCCGACCAGCTCCAGCTCGACATCCACGGCGAGGCCCTGGACGCCATGCTGCTCGCCGACGAGCAGGGCATCCGCGCCTCGCACCAGGTCTGGCGCAGCACGGTGCGGATGGTCGACTGGCTCTGCGACAACTGGGACCAGCCCGACGCGGGCATCTGGGAGAGCCGCAGCCACCCCCGCGACTACACGTTCGGCCGGCTGATGTCGTGGGTGGCGTTCGACCGGGCGATCCGGCTCGCCTTCCGCTCCGGCCGGCCCGCCGACCTGTCCCGCTGGTACCAGCACCGGGACGCCATCTACAACCAGATCATGGCGCGGGGCTACCACCGGGGCCGCCGCGCGTTCGTGCAGGCGTACGGGGAGGACGTGCTCGACGCCTCGCTGCTCATCATGCCGTCGGTCGGGTTCATCACGCCGAGCGATCCGCTGTGGCAGTCCACGCTCCACGCGATCGACGAGGGCCTGGTCTCGGACAGCCTGGTGCACCGGTACAAGCCGTCGGAGGCGCCGGACGGGCTGCCCGGCGACGAGGGCACGTTCAACATGTGCACCTTCTGGTACGTGGCCGCGCTGGCCTGCTCCGGCCGGCTGGAGGATGCCCGTCTGGTGTTCGAGAAGATGTTCACGTTCAGCAACCACCTGCGCCTGTACGCGGAGGAGATCGCCCTGACCGGGCAGCAGATCGGCAACTTCCCGCAGGCGTTCAGCCACCTGGCCCTGATCACCACCGCGGTGACGCTGGACCAGCTGCTCGACGCCCGGGGGTGGCGGCGGTAGGCCGTCAGCCGTCGTCGGTGTGGTTGCGGCTCCACCGGCCGCCCACCGGCGGGGTGTCCAGGCGGACGTCCTCCCCGGCGTTGCCGGCCAGGTCGTTGTCCTCGATCCGGCAGTCCACGCAGCTGCCCCGCCCGGTCACCCACAGCCCGTACGTCTGGGTGTCGTGGCCGCTGTCCCACACCCGGTTGCCGCGCACCGTCGCGGCGTCCACCGCCGCGTTGATCGTGATCCCGGCCCGCGGTGCCGGCGGGGCCGGCAGGTCGTACCGGCTGCCCGGCGGCGGCACGTCCTCGTTCCAGGCGGTGGCGGCGTCCGGCCGCGACTCGGCGAGGATGAGCTGGGTGGCGGTGTTGCCGGCCACCACCGCGGTGCGGCTGCCGACCCGCAGCACCTTGCCCCGGTGCCCGTCGGGCGGCCAGTCCGCCCCGACGTCGGTCATGCTCTTGCGCCCGTACCGGACCGAGGCCCCGGATCCGCTGCCGGCCGGGGCGCAGCGGCGGCCGTTGTCCCGGATCCGGTTGCCCACCACGAACGCGTCGACCATGGGGCGGTCGACCCGGATCGCGTCCAGGCTGTTGTCGGCGAGGTCGTTGCCCTCGATCACCACGGCCCTGGCCGGGCCCCGGTAGCCGTTGCCGAGGTCGTGTTCGTGGTAGCCGTACCCGCCGTTGCCGGAGATCCGGTTGCCCCGGATCGTGTACGGGCCCGGCGTGTTGCCCATGCTGATGCCGTCGCCGACGTTGCGGTCGATGACGCAGTCGACCAGCAGCCCACCGCGGCCGGCGACGCCGGCGGTGCCGTTGGCGGAGACGTCGAAGCCCGCCTCCAGGTTGCCGGTCAGGGTGCAGGCCGAGACGACCAGTCCGTCGGCGCCCCAGTCGGAGATGCCGAACCGGTTGGCCTGGCTGTGGCAGCCGACGATCCGGTAGCCGCGCGGCGGCGTCCAGTCCGGTTTCTGCAGCTCCAGGAAGATCCCGTTGGTGCCGTTGCCGATCGTGGTGCAGTTGGCGATGGTGCAGCGCTCGATCTCGCCCCAGCCGCCCACGCCGATACCGATGCCGGCGCCGCCCATCTGCAGGCCGTTGTCCAGGCGCCCGCAGCCGACCACCACGACCCCGTCGATCAGCGTGTCCTGCAGGAAGTCGCAGCCGAGCCCGGTGGCGCCGGTGTGGTGGATGTACAGGTTGCGGAACAGGCCCCGGACGACGTACTGCAGGCCGAGGCCCTTGGCGAGGTAGCTGTACTCGGTCATCGCCACACCGGAGCCGTCGATCTCGAAGTCGGCGAAGGTGCACTCGGCGACGTGCCGGTCCCGGTCCGCGCCGTGCTGCACGGTCGTCCAGTACGCCAGCGGCACCGGGTTGGACCGGTCTCCCGCGTTGCTGAGCAGGAACCGGGTCGCCGCCGGGCCGGCGCCGATCAGCGACACGCCGCTGCGCCACACCGTTCCGGCGTCGCGGATCGAGTAGATGCCGGGCGGGCAGTAGATCACCCGTGCCCGCCCGTCGGCCGCGTACCCTTCGCCGAGCCGGTCCACCAGCGCCGCGAGGGCGGGCTGGTCGTTTGTCACGCCGTCGCCCTTCAGCCCGTGGTCGCGGGCGTCGCACCACAGCGGCGCGCCGGCCACGGGCGTGAGCCGCCTCGGCACGGCGGTGGACAGATCGTGCTGCGACACGGACCGGGCGTTCCCACTCGCGATGCGGAAAAACCGATGGAAGGGCCCCTTCTTGACGCCTGCGGTCGGGGAAGTGCCCGGTCAACCCGGTGCGCTCAGTCGACGTCGACCCAGTCGAGGGTGCGCTGCACGGCCTTCTTCCAGCGGGCGTACCCGCTCTCCCGCTGCTCGGCCGACCAGGTGGGCTGCCAGCGCCGGCTCTCGTTCCAGTTCTCGCGCAGCTCGTCGGTGTTCTGCCAGAAGCCGACGGCGAGGCCGGCGGCGTAGGCGGCGCCGAGCGCGGTGGTCTCGGCCACCACCGGGCGGCTCACCGGCACGCCCAGGATGTCGGCCTGCAACTGCATGCACAGGTCGTTGACGGTGACGCCGCCGTCGACCTTCAGGCACTCCAGGCGTACGCCGGAGTCCCGCTCCATGGCCTCGGCGACGTCCCGGCTCTGGTAGCAGATCGACTCGAGCGTGGCGCGGGCGATGTGGGCATCGGTGTTGTAGCGGGACAGGCCGACGATCGCGCCCCGCGCGTCGGAGCGCCAGTACGGCGCGAACAGCCCGGAGAACGCCGGTACGAAGTACACCCCGCCGTTGTCGTCCACCTGGCGGGCGAGGATCTCACTCTGCGCCGCACTGCTGATGATCTTGAGCTGGTCGCGCAGCCACTGCACGGCCGAGCCGGTGACGGCGATCGAGCCCTCCAGGGCGTAGACCGGCGCCTGGTCGCCGAACCGGTAGCAGACCGTGGTGAGCAGGCCGGACCGGGACCGGACGATGTCGGTGCCGGTGCTGAGCAGCATGAAGTTGCCGGTGCCGTAGGTGTTCTTCGCCTCGCCGGGGGCGAAGCAGACCTGCCCGACGGTGGCCGCCTGCTGGTCGCCGAGGTCGCCGGTGAGCGGAACCGGGCCGGTGAACGGGCCGTGCGGGGCGGTGGTCCCGTACGAGGCCGGGTCCGACGAGGGCCGGATGCGCGGCAGCATGGCGCGGGGGATGCCGAAGAAGGACAGCAGCTCGTCGTCCCAGTCCAGCGTCTCCAGGTCCATCAGCATGGTGCGGCTGGCGTTGGTCGGGTCGGTGACGTGCACGCCGCCGTCGGTGCCGCCGGTGAGGTTCCAGAGCAGCCAGGTGTCGGTGGTGCCGAAGACGGCCTCGCCGCGCTCGGCGGCCGCCCGGACGCCGTCGACGTTCTCCAGGATCCACTGGATCTTGCCGCCGGCGAAGTAGGTCGCCGGCGGCAGGCCGGCCCGGCGGCGGATCACGTCGCCCTTGCCCTCGCGTTCCAGCGCCGCGGCGATCCGGTCGGTACGGGTGTCCTGCCAGACGATGGCGTTGTAGTACGGCCGGCCGGTGCGCCGGTTCCACACCACCGTGGTCTCGCGCTGGTTGGTGACGCCCAGCGCGGCGAGGTCGGCGGCCGCGAGGCCGCGTTCGTTCATCGCCGTCTGGATGACGGTCTGCGTCCGCTCCCAGATCTCCACCGGGTTGTGCTCGACCCACCCGGCCCGCGGCAGGATCTGCTGGTGCTCGAGCTGGTGGCGGCCGATCTCGTTGCCACCGTGGTCGAAGATCATGAAGCGGGTGCTGGTGGTGCCCTGGTCCACCGCGCCGACGAAGTCAGCCATCCGGGAGGTCTCCTCTGCGTAGGGGATCCGTCGATCAGACGCGACCGGGCCCGGGTGGCGCAACCCGGCGGCACGCCGGTCAGCGGGCCTCGCAGATCCGGCCGCTCAGCGCCGGGTCCCCTTCCCGGATGTCGGTCCAGAGCGGGTTGAGGTCGAGGACGAGCGGCGGCGCCTGCCAGGCCGCGCTGAGCCGCTGCAGCACCTCGTAGACGCCGAGAGGCTGGTCCACCGGCTCGCCGGCCAGGAAGTCGACGGCCTCGTCGTAGACGTCGCTCCGGTTGAGCAGGCCACCGTGCAGGGCGGGGACCTCGACGACGGGGATCCGGCTGTACTCGCCGGGCGGTGCCTCGGCCGCGCCGACCAGCGGCAGGAACGCGATCATGCGGACGCCGGGCGCCGGGCAGAGGATGCGGTTGCGGTAGAACGGCGCCTCGACGATCACGGACCGGATGAACGGCTCGTCCGGCCCGGTGTCGACCTTGTTGAACAGGTTCGTCACGGCCGCGATGGCCCGCAGCTCCCAGCCCGCCGCCACCCCCCACCCCTCGTACCCGGGCGGCGGGTAGTAGGCACGGGCAGGCCAGATGAGCGGGCTGAACAGCAGCGCCGCCGACACCGGCCGGTCCGGCAGCTTGTCCAGATAGGTTCGGATGACCAGGGCGCCCTCGCTCTCCCCCGCCAGCGCGACCTGCCGGCCGGTCCGCTTGTGCAGGGCGTTGACCTGTGCGTCGAGCAGCGCCGCGCTGGAGTCCAGCGACCGGTGGGTGTCCTTCGACCGGTACGGCAGGGGGCGGCCCGAGGCGTCGATCCCGGCGTACGAGAAGCGCTGCACGCGGGGGTCCACCGCCGGCTCGCCGTCCCAGCTCGAGTCGAAGCCGGCCAGGACGATCACCGCGTGCGGCACCCGCTCCGGCAGCGGCTGCCGGACGAACGGCGGGGTCCAGACGCCCGTCGTGCCGGAGGCGACCCCGATCAGCGGCGGCGCCCCGACCGCGGCGACCATCGTCAGGACGATCGCGATCGGCGCCACCGGCACCCGCGCCCAGCGGACCCGGCTCTGGTGCCGCACGGCGGCGAGCACCGTGCGCCGCCAGAGCAGGCCGTTCACCACGCCGGCCAGCCCGGCCACCAGGATCCGCAACCAGTCCGGCACGGTCATGATCACGGCGCCGGCCAGGGTGAGGACCACGAAGTTCAGCAGCGACCAGCCCAGCAGCGCGACCGAGGGCAGGCCCTTCCACCAGCGGTGCACGACGCCCGCCCGCTGGAGGAACGGCGCGATGAGGATCATCGGGACCACGGAGGCGAACAGGTACCAGGAGAGCGCGACCGCGGAGAACGCGACGGAGATCGCCGCCCACGGCGAGATGATCAGGATGGCGATCGCCGCGACCTCCAGGTTGCGCCGCACCAGCCAGCGCGCCGGCGGCCGGGGTTGCTCCTCGGGCCAGGCCAGCGCGGTCAGCCAGGCGGTCAGCAGGCCGCGAGCGACGACGACGGCCACCAGGCCGAGCACGAACGTCGTCCAGGAGTTGTGGTAGACGAGCAGCCAGCGCAGATCGTGGTACGAGTCGTACGGCCAGACCGCGGTCGCCTGGGGCGCCAGCGGTTGGGCGGCGAAGAACCCGAGCGCGACCAGGGCCGCCATCTCCACCATCGGCGGCACCGCCGCGAGCAGCAGCAGTCCGGCACCATGACGGCCGGGCCCGTTGAGTCGCATCATGCGTAGAATGCCCGGTCGCCGTGACTCTCGGTGTCCATTCCCGGCAATGGGTCTTGACGGTGACCTCCGCCACACCATTCAATGTGCAGGTGGCACGGTGCCACGTCGGAGCGGCCTCGCCAAGGGACCCCGCCACTTCGACCGATTTCGCTCGTGCGTCACCCCGGCAACGCAAACCGGGCGCGGTATGTGCGGAGGGTAGTCGGTGAACGAGCGCCGCCGCCGCATGCGGCTCAGCGCGGCCCTGCACGTGGTCTCACACGGGGTCGCCGTCCTCTACTGCCTGCTGACCCTCGACCAGCCGAACCGTGACCGGATGCTGGCCGTGTACTTCGCCGGGATAGCGGCGGGCGTGGTCGGCCTGTGGGCCGCCCGGCGGGTGACCAGGAAGACGGTGGGGTACCGGGTCTCGTTCAGCATCCTGCTGGTCACGCTCGCCGCGGTGGCTCTCGGCGCGCACTGGGACGGCGGCGCCGACGCCCCCGCCGCACTGGGCTTCCTGACCACCACGGTCTTCGTCGCCACCCAGACCCCCCGCCTGCGGCTGATGATCGCGGTCGAGGTGCTGATCGTCGGCACGTACGTCGTGGTGGCCGCGATGGGCCAACCGTTGCGGCCCGGCCACCTCTTCATCAACGTCGCCGGCATGGTGGGACTGATCTCGGTCTGCTCCACGCAGGCCCGCAAGCTGGCCCGGCAGCGCTCCCAGCTGCGCGCCCTGGCCACCCTGGACCCGCTCACCGGAGCGCTCAACCGGCGTGGTCTCGCCGAGTTCGCCGCGACCCTGTTCGCGCCCCGGTGTCGGCCCGGCCCGTCGCTGCTCTGCCTCGACCTGGATGACTTCAAGCAGGTCAACGACCTGCATGGGCACGCCGTCGGTGACCAGTTGCTGCAGTCGACCGTGGCCGCCGTACGCCGGACGGTGCGCGCGGACGACGTGGTCGCCCGCATCGGTGGGGACGAGTTCGTCGTGGTCCTGGCCGACGCCGACGCCGCCCTGGCGCAGTCGGTGGCCGCCCGCGTCGACGCCGCGGTCGGTCAGCAGGCCAGCGTCAGCATCGGGTGGGCCACCGCGCCGTACGACGGGACGACCCTGGAGGCGCTGATGCAGGCCGCCGACCAACGCCTGTACCGGGTCAAGCAGGAGCGCCACCGGGTCGAGGGCGCCGGGCTGCCGGCACCCCGCCAGCCGGGCCCCCTGGGCGTGCCGTGGGCCGGGGCAGCACCGGCACCGGGCCCGGTTCCGCGCGCGACGGCGTAGGGTGTGTCGCATGGCTGACACCGGTCCGACGGTCGGTGGTCCCTGGTCCGTCGGCGGCCCGGCTCCCGGCCGCCCATCCCGCGCGGACGCCTGAATGCCGCACGGCGACGGGTCGCCGCCGCCCTCCGGGCTGCTCCGCCCGGCGCTGGAGGTCACCGGGGCCGAGGCCGTACAGATCCACCTGAGCCGCCGCTACGGTCGCGTGCGGCTCACCGCCCGCGACGGGCCGCAGGTCATGCGGGTCGCCGACGCCCGGCTTGGCCCGGTCCGGCTCGAGGAGCTGACGTTCCGGATGGACTTCGAGGCGGAGGCCGAGCCGCTGGCGGCCTTCCACGTCGGCGTCCTCACCGCGGGGCAGGTCGGGTTCCGCGGGAGCGGCCGGCACCACCGGCACGTCCCGGGGGAGGTCTTCCTCGCCGCGCCACCGGGTCAACCGTACGCGGCCACGGTCCGCGACGCGGCCGGCTACGGCGCCGTCCTCGCTCCCGGCCTGGTGCAGGAGGTGGCCGCGGCGGAACCCGGCGGCGCGCCGGTGGTCTTCCTCGACTCCCGTCCACTGTCGCGGAACGCCGCCGCCGCGTGGCGGCGCACCTACGCCTACGTCCGCTACGGGGTGCTCGCGATCCCGGACGTGCGAACCAGTCCGCTGCTCGTCGCGAACGCGGCACGGCTGCTCGTCGCCGCCACCCTGGCGGCGTTCCCCACCACCGCCGTGACCGAACCGACCGTCCAGGACCGCCGCGACGCCAGCCTGCGCACGGCGCACCGGGCCATGGCGGTCATCGACGAGCACCCCGACCTGGACCTGACCGTCGCCGACCTCGCCGCCGCCGCCCGGGTGAGCATCCGGGCCGTGCAGCTCGCGTTCCGCCGGCACATCGGCACGACCCCCACCGCGTACCTGCGGCGGGCCCGCCTGCACGAGGCGCACCGCGAACTCCTCGCGGCCGATCCACGGGCGACCACGGTCAGTGCGGTCGCGGCGCGCTGGGGTTTCGCCGGCCACAGCCGCTTCACCCGGCTGTACCGGGCCGAGTTCGGCGTCCCGCCGAGCCACACCCTGCGGAGCTGACCGGGTAGGGCGCTCGCCGGACTCAGAACCGGGTCCGGGGCAGCCAGCCCAGGAACCGGGTACGTGCCCGGGACAGCGGCAGCGCGGGCAGGTCCTGGGCGGCGGCGACCAGGCAGGAGCCGAGATAGACCGCGAGGCCGGCGCTGGCGCCGCCGTACTCGGCCAGCAGTTGGCTCTGCTTGGTGGCGCACGGCCAGTCCACCCCGCACGTCGTGCACTCCCATCCGGGTGTGCTGGGCAGGTGCTCCGGCAGCCGCTCCGGCCGGTAGCGCCGGGCGCCGCTGTTGGCCGCGGGGCGGCCACCGCGGGTCGGGCCGCTGTTGGGCGACGTGGACGGTTCCGGCTCGAGCCGCGCCCGGACGTCGGTGAGCAGGGCTCCTACCCGGATCAGCGCGTCCGGCCCGACCCGGTGCGGCAGCAGCGTGGTGAGCAGGTGGTGGCCGAGCGCGTCGAACGCGGCGCGGCTCATCCGGAGGTCCCGGCAGAGTGCCAGCAGGTGGTCCGATCGCGCCGGCCGGTCGGTGAGCAGGTCACGCACGACGGTCCGCAGGCAGCTCTCCAACTCGGCGGCCCGAGCGTCGAGGGCGCCGGTACCGGCATCCCGGACCAGTCGGCGTACCGTCCGCGCGGCCACCGCCCGGGCGATCTGTTGCGTGCCTCTGTCCACTGTCCCCACCCCATTCCGCGTCGGCCTGAGTCGGCGCTCCGCCGGACCCGGGCACCAACCGGACGCCACACCACGCACCGGTGTGGACGGACGGAGCGCTACGCGTACCCGCTCAAGATTCACTGTTGACGCCCGACGCCGCCTAGCACGAGCGGCGCGGGGTCTAGCCCGTTTGCGAAGCCGAGCCCGGTTCACCGGCGGAGTGCGGCGCACCGCACGGCAAGGGCTTTCCCGTCCCGCTGCCGCCCGCGCCGCATCCGCGTACACTGCGTGGCGAGACAATTGCGCGACGCGGGATTCCCGTTTCGCGGGCCACAGGTTGCTTGTTCCGCGGGGAGGCGGAGTGAGTGCACAGGCGCCCGTCACGCACCGGTTCGACAGCCGCGATCCAGCCCTGATCCAGGACCACCTGGCCGAGTCCTACGGCACGTCGGTCCGCGTCCGGGTCGGGACGGACCACCCCCGGCTCTGGCAGCACCGCGTCGACCTGGGTCCGGTACGCCTCGCACAGGCCGCGCACTCCGGTGACCTCGAACTCGACGTGGACGGACCGGAGGCGCTGGTGATCTGCCAGGCGGTCACCACCCGGATCGACCGGACCGTCGGCGACGAGCCGCACCGGTTCGAGGCCGGCGACGCCTTCCTCCTCGCACCGCCCCGGCATCCGTGCTCCGTACGCTGGCCGGCCGGAGCGATCACCACCTGCGTGCTGGACCTCGACCTGCTCACCCAGGTGGCGGGCGCCGCGTCGGGCGGGCCGGCGCCGCGGCTACGGTTCGCCGCGCTCGGTCCCGCCCCGCCGCACCTGGTCCGGCACTGGCGGACGACCACCGCGTACCTGCGGGAGACGGTGCTCGGCAACCCGGAGACGGCGGGCCAGCCGCTCGTGGTGGACGCGGCCGTCCGCATGGTCGCGGCCGCCGCGCTGACGATCGTCACCGACGCCGTCGCCGGCGACGCCACCGCCCAGGACCGGCGGGACGCGGGCGCCGCAACGGTCCGCCGGGCCCTGGCCTTCATGGAACAGCACGCCGAGCAGAACATCGGCGCCGCCGACATCGCCGCCGCCGCCAACGTCACCCCGCGAGCCGTCCAACTCGCCTTCCGGACCCACCTGGACACGACGCCGATGGCGTACCTGCGCGGGATCCGGCTGCACCGGGCCCACCAGGATCTCCTGCGCGCCGACCCGGAGCGCGAGACGGTGTCCCGCATCGCCCTGCGCTGGGGGTTCCTCAGCCACAGCCGGTTCACCGCCCGGTACCGGGCGGCCTTCGGCGTACCGCCGAGCCGCACCCTGTACCGCTGACCGTCCGCGGGACCGAGCCCGACCACGACTGCCGAGTTCCGGTGGTGGCGGCCGGCGCAGGGCCGAAGGTCCCGACCGGGACGGGACCCTTGCTCGCCGGAAGGCGGACCACCGCCCCTGCTACCCACCCCTTCATCGCGGTGGAATTGGTGTGTGCCCAACGGGGGCACACCGGAAGATGAGAGGACGTGGACGCCATGACCGCGATTGCCGAGCGGTACACCCCGGAGACGACCGCTCCTGCGGTCGGCACCGCCAGGACCGAGACGGCCGCCGCCACCACCCACAAGGCCGCCCGTTACGTGTTCGCCGGCGTCCGGCTGGCGATCGGCTGGACGTTCCTGTGGGCCTTCATCGACAAGGTCTTCGGCCTCGGATTCGCCACCCCGGCCGAGCGCGCCTGGGTCGAGGGCGGCAACCCGACCAAGGGCTTCCTCAGCGGCGCCGAGGGCCCGTTCGCCGGGCTCTACCAGGACCTGGCCGGCACCGCGTTCGCCAACTGGGCGTTCATGCTCGGCCTGCTCGGCATCGGCCTGGCCCTCACCCTCGGCATCGGCATGCGGATCGCCGCCGCGGCGGGCGCGACCCTCTACGTGATGATGTGGTCGGTGGCGCTTCCCCCCGAGACCAACCCCTTCATGGACGAGCACCTCATCTTCGCCGCGGTCCTGGTCGGCCTGGCCCTGATCGGCGCCGGCAAGACCCTCGGCCTCGGCAAGTTCTGGGAGAAGCTCCCGATCGTGCAGAAGCTGCCCTTCCTCAAGTAACCACCTTCGCACCCGATGGGGCACCGCCGGCGGCGGTGCCCCATCGCCGTCTTGCCATCAGCCGCCGTCGATGGCAGAGTGTCCGTCATCCAAAGTGGCTGAGCCACTGGTCCAATCCGGAGGACGGCATCCGTGACCGGCACCCCGATCGCCCACGACACCCTCGTCGACGCCCTGGTCAACCGGCTTCGGGACGACGTCCTGGCCCAGCGGTACCCGGCCGGCACCCGGCTGCCGCCGGAGCGCGACCTGGCGGCGGCGTACGGCGTGACCCGCACCTCGCTCAAGCACGCGCTGGTGCGGCTCGCCCAGGCGGGGCTGGTGGAGACCCGGCACGGCGTCGGCACGACCGTGCTGGACTACCGCCGCCACGGCGGCCCCGACCTGCTGCCGATGCTGCTGGCGCACGCCCTCGGCGAGGGCGCCGACGGCCGCCTGCTCGCCGAGATCTTCGAGGTCCGCCAGGAGGTCGGCGCCCTCGTCGCGGCCCACGCCGCCACCCACCGCACCGCCGGGCAGGCGGACGCGCTGCGGGCGCAGGTGGCGGTCGTGACCGCGGCGCGCGACGCCGACGCCGCCCAGCTCGCCGAGGCCGAGGTGCACCGGATGCTCGCGGCGGCGGCCGGCAACCGGGTGTACGAGCTGCTGGTCAACTCGCTGCTGAAGGCGTACCTGGAGGTGCGGTCGCTGTTCCGGGCGCCGTTCGCGGTCCCGGCGACGGCCGGCGCCCGCCTGGCGCCGCTCGTCGACGCCGTCTGCGCGGGAGACCCGGACGCCGCGCGGGCGGCCGCCGGGACGTACCTGGCGCGGACGCGGCAGCTGATGCTCGGCGAGCACTGACCCCTTGACTGTGAGGAGCGTGGGACGTGGACGACCTGCTGGCATCCCGGTGGCGTGGCCAGGCCGGGCGCAAGGAGATCTGGTACACCACGATCACCGACCCGGTGACCGGGACCGGCCTCTGGCTGCACCACGAGCTGGTCGCCCCCACCGGCGGCACCGCCCCGTACGCGCACGGCCTGGTCGGCGTCTTCCCACCGGACGGCCGGCCGCTGCTGCGCCGCCTGCCGCACCTGCCGTGGCGGCCGGGCGGCGCCGTGTTCGCCACCGGCGACGTCCGGATGACCCGGGACCGGTTCACCGGCCGGGTCGAGGACGTCTCCTGGGACGTGCGCTGGCGGGACGGGAGCCGGCCGATCTACACGTTCCCGCGCTGGGCGTGGCGGCACGGCCTGCTGCCGGCCGCGCAGATCGTGCCGGCGCCCCGGGCGCTGCACGACGGCGAGCTGCGCTACGGCGACCGTCTCGTGCGGCTCACCGACGCCCCGGGCGCGACCGGACGCATCTTCGGGCACGGCATGGCACGACGCTGGGGCTGGCTGCACGCCGACCTCGGCGGCGGAGATGTGCTGGAGGTCGTGGCCGCGGTGGCGAAGCGCCGCGGCTGGCGGCACCTGCCCGTCCTCCCGTTCGTCCGGCTCCGCCTCGACGGCGCGGACTGGCCGGACGGCGATCCGCTCGTCGCGGCGCTGCGGTTCCGCGGGGTGTTGACCCTGCCCGAGTGGCGGGTGACCGGCCGGCACGGGGACCTCCGCCTGTCGGCGACGGTCCGGCAGCCCGCCGAGCGGACCCTCAGCGTGGAGTTCACCGACCCCGACGGCTCCCGGTGCGTCTGCCACAACTCCGAACGCGCCGATGCCGAGATCCTGCTGGAACGCCGCACCGGTGCCGGCTGGCGACCCGAGCGGCGGTGGCGCCTGCAGGGCACGGCGCACGCCGAGGTCGGCCTGCGCTGAGGCCGCCATCCATCGTGTCCGCAGTGGCTCAGCCACTGGTCCACCGTTCGGCCCGCTCCCCCGAGAGGCAGACCGCCATGCGCCGTACCCTCGCCACCGTCACCTGTGTCGCCGCCCTGCTCGCCGCCACCGCCGGCCCGGCGCACGCCACACCGCCCGCCGCCGCCCGGACCAGCACCGCGACCGCCGGCGGCTACACGCCCCCGCCGTTCGCCGAGGGCTGCGTCGTCCACCGCTTCGGCGAGGCCGAGTGGCCGCCGCTCTGGCTGTGGTTCACCGAGCCGCTCTGCGTCGAGTACGCCAAGCGGGACATCACCGCCGACAACGGCGGCGCGCTGCGCTTCCTGCTGGCCGAGCCGTCCCGGTTCGCCCTCGCCGCCACCACCTGCCGGTACTGGCAGCAGGACCACTGGAGCGTCCAGTCCACGACCGGCGCCACCCCGTACGTCGCCTGGGACGGCAGCTACTGGTTCGACCGCCGGCAGGGTCGGACGGCGCTGCGCCTGACGAACTTCCGCGTCGCCGGCCGCACCGCCGGCATCGGCGACGTGGTCGCCGCCCTCGCCCACGACTTCCCCGACCTGGCCCGTGCCCTCGCCGCCTACGGCGCGTCCCCCGGCGAGACGGGCCTGACCGTGACCCTGCCGGACAGCACCCGGTGCCGGTGAGCGGGATGGACCGCCGCCGGCTGCTCACCGCCACGCTCACCGGCGCCGCGCTGCCCCTGCTCGGCCCGGCGCCCCGGGCCGCGGCGGCGACGTCGGCCGCCACGGTGGACACGCTCGACGCGTTCACCGACACGCTGATCCCCGGTGCCAAACGGTTCCCCGGTGACGTCGCCGTCGCCGGGGTGGCCACCGGCCCGGGCGGCGCCGACGCCGGGTTCCGGACCCTGCTCACCGGTGCCGGGGCCGGACCGCTGCTGCCCCTGGTCGCCGTCCTCCTCAACGCCCGCGCCTTCGCGTACGCGGTCAGCCACGGGCTCCTCCCGTCGCCCCTGCTGCCGGCGTTCGTGGCGCTGCCGTACCGGCACCGGTCGGCCGTGGTGGCGCGCCTGTTCCAGCGCGACGACCCGGACCGCGACCTGTGGGCCGTGCTGGCCCTCGCCGCCAGCCTGGCCTTCGACGCCGCGGCGCACCTGCCCACCGCGCAGGCCGTCCGTGACCGGCATCCCGGGCTGGCCACCCTCGGCTTCCCGGCACCCGATCCGGACGGTTTCTGGCGCTACCCCGAGTTCTCCTACCGGCTGGCGCTCGCCGACCGGCACCCGGACACCACTCGAGAGGGGAGCCCGCGATGACCGAACGCTACGACGTGGTGGTGATCGGCTCCGGCTTCGGCGGCGCCATCCCCGCCTACTACGCCGCCGCCGCCGGCGCCCGGACCGTCGTGCTGGAACGCGGACCGCACCTGAGCGCGGCCGACGTACGCCACAGCATGCGACTGGGCACGTTCACCCGGGTCGTCGACACCATCCAGGGCGACGGCCTGACCGTCATCGCCGGCAACTGCGTCGGCGGCTCGAGCGTCGTCTACTTCGCCGCCTCGCTGCGCGCGCCCTCGGCCACCTTCGGCCGTACCGGCGGCACCGGGCGGCGGTTGTGGCCGGCGGCGATCACCCGCGCCGCCCTGGACCCGTACTACCACCGCGTCGAGGCGGCGCTCCCGGTCTCGACGCCCGACTGGCCGGACGTCTCGTACGCCGGCGGGGTCTTCGCCGCCGCGTGCCGGCACACCGGCCACACCGCCAACCCGGTCCCCGTCGCGGTCGACCTGCCGCGGTGCACCAACTGCAACTGGATGCTCTCCGGCTGCCACGTCGACGCGAAACGGTCCATGGCGCTCACCTACCTGCCCGGGGCGGCGGCGCACGGCGCGGACGTCCGGCCGCTGCACGAGGTGCAGACCATCTCCCCCACCGGCGCGCCCGACCACCCTTACCGCGTCACCTACACGGTCGTGGACCCGGACGACTACCGGGTCGTCCGGTCGGCGGGCTTCGTCGAGGCACGGGTCGTGGTCCTGGCGGCGGGCGCGGTCGGCACCCCGGTCGTGCTGCGGCGGTCTGCGCCGCTGCTCGGCGGTGTGCCGGCGGCCGTCGGCCGGCACCTGTCCGGAAACGGGGACCGGATCAGCGTCGCCGACGTCGACGAGGCCGCCGTCGCCGGCCGGCTCGGGCTGCGACGCACCCCGGAGCAGGCGTACGACGCCCACCACATCGGCCGGTCGATCACCGCGATGACGTACGACTACCTCGACGGCGGGCGTCCCGAGTTCAGCCGGTTCGGCCTGCAGCAGCTCGCGTTCCCCGCGCTGACCAACGTGCTCGCGGACGCGCCCGGCTGGTACGGGCCGGCGAAGAAGGACCTGCGCTCCCGATGGCGCTCCTGGCTGACCGTTCTCGCCATGACCGAGGACGCCAACGAGGGAACCTTCGGAGCGGCCCCGCTGACCGGGTCGTTCACCCGCGTCGCACCGGGCCTGGGCCGGGGCGGCTTCGCGTACCTCCCGTCGCCGGCCACCCACGGCGGGTGGGCCCGGTCGGACGACGCCGTGCGGCGCATCTTCGGCGACCTGGCACGCGTGCAGCCGTGGACGGAGGAGGTCGGTGGGGTGGTCACCGCGCATCCCCTGGGCAGCTGTCGGCTCGGCGACGACCCGGCGACCTCCGCGCTCACCCCCGACCACGAGCTGCGCGGCCACCCCGACCTGTTCGTCACGGATGCCGCCGCCGTTCCGGCGGCGCTGACGGTCAACCCGTCGCTCACCGTGGCGGCGCTCGCCGAGCGGGCCAGCGTCGCGATCATCGCCCGGCTGGCCGCCCTGGGCGTCACCCGGCGCCGGGAAATCCCCCCACCGAGCTGATTCCGGCGCACGAGGGGAGCAATTTCCGGCCCATCCGGGACGCGCCCCACGACTCGGCCGAAGCGACGCAAGGCCGGCCTGGCCAGCGAAAACGGCCGGATTGGCGGCGGTTGCCGACGTCCGCACCGATGGCGAACAGGCGGGGCGTCCCAGCCCAGGGCGCACCCGAGCGTCGATACGCCGCGCTTTCCCCAACCGCCACGGGCCCGCACCGACCGGCACTACCGTCCGTTACGTGCTGCATACTCGCGTCACGCTTCCGGTCCGGGTCGTCGCCGTGCTGGCGGGCACCGTCCTCGCGTCGTCCGTCGGCGCGGCGGTGACCGGCACGCCGGCGGGCGCCGCCCACCGGCCATGCCCCACTGTGGAGCCACCGGTACGCCCGCCCGCCGCGCCGTCGCCCCCACCGGTCGAACGGGCGGACGCCGAGGTCGGCGGGGCGGCGCTGGCCACCCCGGGGCTGGCCGCCCCGGCCGGCGCGCCGCGGGTGCCGGCGGTCACCGCCACCTCCTGGGTGGTGGCCGACCTGGGCAGCGGCCAGGTCCTGGGTGGCTGTGGGCCGCACCAGCACCGGACCCCGGCCAGCGTGCAGAAGCTGCTGCTGGCCGCCGCCCTGATGCCCCGCCTCGACCCGAACCAGGTCGTCGAGGTCAAGCGCGACGACCTGCGCGACCTCGACCCGGAGAGCTCGTTGATGGGCGTCGTCGCGGGCGGCCGGTACACGGTCGAGGACCTGTGGCTGGGGCTGCTCCTCGAATCCGGCAACGACGCCGCCAACGTGCTGGCCCGGGTCGGCGGCGGTGCCGCCGGACGGGCGGGCGGTGTGCAGGTGATGAACGACGAGGCACGTCGGTTGCGCGCCAACCAGACCCACGCCGCGACCCCGTCCGGGCTGGACGGACCCGGCCAGTACACCAGCGCCTACGACCTCGCGCTGATCACCCGCGCGGCCTTCGCCCGCGAGGACTTCCGCCGCTACCTGGGCACCCGGGCGGCGCAGGTGTCGGCGCAGCCGGGCCGGCCCGCGCTCGCCCTGACCGGAGACAACGGGCTCATGGGCCGCTACCCCGGCATGCTCGGCGGCAAGACGGGCTTCACCGACCTGGCCCGGCAGACGTACGTCGGCATCGCCGAGCGCGACGGCCGGACGCTCGTGGTGACCCTGCTCGGGGCGGAGACCGCCCCGCTGGGCAGCCTGGGTGAGGCGACCGCGCTGCTGAACTGGGGCTTCGGCCTCGCCCCGGACAAGTCGGTCGGCCAGTTGGTGCCGCCCGAGGAGAAGAAGCGCAAGGACGACCGGCTCGTGGTCGCCGCCGGCGGTGAGGGCGCCGGGGCCGGTGGATCGTCGACGCCGGTCGCGCCGATCGCCCTCGGCTTCGGTGCCGTCCTCCTGGCCGTCCTGCTCGGCGTGGTCGCCGGCCGCCGCCGCGCCCGCCGGTGAGGACGGGGCCCTTCTTGACGTCTCCGGTAGGGGAAGGATCCCCTGTTAACGCTTCCCATCGCCCCGATGCCGGGCCGGCCGCCGCGCCATAAGCTGAGGGCGAGCGCGGGGATCGGGCGGAAGGAGCGACGACCATGAGCCAGACCGACCGGACCGACGCCGTCGACGGCTGGAACGTCGCCGAGGACGACGGGGTTCTGGACGCCTCGGACACGCTGGACGACGACCGCGTCCACGATCCGCTCGACACCGGCATCGTCGCGGCCGACCACTGGACGGCGGCGAACCGCTTCGGCACGACCGTCGCCGAGCAGCGGGCGGGCGAGTCGCTCGCGCAGTTGCTGGCCCAGGAGGAGCCCGACGTCGACCCGTACGCGGACACGACCGACGACGAGGACGAGCTGACCCGCCGGGGGTACGAGCGCGAGGTGCGTGCCGGCCGCCTGGTCGCGTACGACGAGGGCCTGCGCGAGGACGACGAGGCCGAGCCGGTCGCCTGGGACGCCGGGATCGACGGCGGCGCCGCCAGTGCCGAGGAGGCGGCGATGCACCTGGTCGCCGACCCGGACGGCCCGGGCGAGGGCCCGTTCCGCTGACGTCGGCGGGTCGAGTGCCGTGCCGAGGACGACCGTCGTCAACCTGAAGGGTCACCGCGACGATCCGGCGTACGCGGACGTCGTCTACGTCGGACGCGCCATGCACCGCGGTGGCTGGCACCTGCCGGCTTCCCCGCTGTCCTGCCCGTACCGCCCCGGCCGCGACGGCACCCGCGAGGAGGTCGTCGAGAAGTACCGCGCGTACCTGCTCGGCCGGCCCGATCTCCTCGCCCTCCTCCCCGGGCTGCGGGGACGCCGGCTCGGTTGCTGGTGTGTGCCGGAGCGCTGCCACGCCGAGGTCATCGCAGAGCTCGCCGACTCGCTCCGGTGAGCGGGCCGGTTCGAGGTGCGGGCCGGGGACGCCGCGGCACGGCCCACCCAGCGATTCGACGAATGGCGAACATCCGGCGGCGATGTCGCCGCCCCGTTCCGGTACCTGTCGCAACCCGCTGCGCACCGCGTTGTGAACGCTCCCGTTCGGTGTCCTCTCCGGCCAAACGGCGGAGACGCTGAACGACTGGTCGCCAGTACGGTCCTTACTCACACGGCGCGTCCCACCACCTGGACGGCGTCAGTCTTTCGATCGAAAGGCAGGCATATGACAGCTCGATCTCCGTCCCGGCCCCGCAGAGGCCGACAAACGCTCGCCCTGCTGGCCGCAGGGCTGCTCGTGGCCGGCCTGCTGCCGGGCACGGCATCGGCGGCGGAGCCCGACCCGCGCATCGGACTCGGTGCCGGGTGGCTCGACGCACAGTCCGCGATCAGCAACCTGGAGCACCTGGCGCACCGCGACAAGCCCGCCGGTTTCGTCGACCCGGCGAACCCCGGCAACTTCTCGTACGTGGCGTCGGACTTCGCCCTCGGCGGCAAGTACGCCTTCCTCGGCAACTTCAACGGCTTCAACATCGTCGACATCTCCGACCCCGCCGACCCGGCGCTGGTCACCAGCGTCGTGTGCCCGGGTGGGCAGGGCGACATCTCGGTCCACGGCAACCTGCTCTTCATGTCGGTGGAGGAGTCGCGCGGGCGGGTCGACTGCGGCACGGACCCGACCGCCGGCACCCGCTTCCAGGGCGTCCGGGTGTTCGACGTCAGCGACGTGCTCAACCCGGTGCAGGTCGCGGCCGTTCAGCTCTGCCGCGGCTCGCACACGCACACCGTGGTGACCGACCCGCAGGACGCCAGCAACGTCTACGTCTACGTCTCGGGCACCACCTCGGTGCGCCCGGCGTCCACGATGGCCGGCTGCAACAACGACACCGCGTCGGGCGAGAACCCGTCACGGTGGCGGATCGAGGTCATCAAGGTTCCGGTGGCGGCGCCCGAGCAGGCCGCCGTGGTGAACGAGCCGAGGCTCTTCACCGACCCGGAGACCGGCCGGATCGACGGCCTGCAGAACGGCCCGCAGACGCCGCGCCACCCGTCCGGCTCGACCTGGTCGCCGTCGCCGAACACCAACGCCTGCCACGACATCACCGCCTACCCGGAGATCGGCCTGGCCGCCGGCGCGTGCCAGGGCAACGGGATCCTGATCGACATCTCGGATCCGGCGAACCCGGTCCGGATCGACGAGGTCTCCGACCCGAACTTCGCGTACTGGCACTCGGCGACGTTCAACAACGACGGCACCAAGGTGATCTTCACCGACGAGTGGGGTGGCGGTACCGCCGCGCGCTGCCGCGACACCGACCAGCCCGAGTGGGGCGCCAACGCCATCTTCGACATCGTCGACGGGGAGATGGAGTTCAAGAGCTACTTCAAGCTGCCCGTTCCCCAGGCGCTGCAGGAGAACTGCGTGGCGCACAACGGTTCGCTGATCCCGGTGCCCGGCCGCGACATCATGGTCCAGGCCTGGTACCAGGGCGGACTCTCGGTGTTCGACTTCACCGACTCCGCCAACCCGCAGGAGATCGCGTTCTACGACCGCGGCCCGATCAACCCGAACGCGCTCGTGCTCGGCGGGTTCTGGTCGGCGTACTGGTACAACGGCCACCTGTTCGGCAACGAGATCGCCCGTGGTCTCGACACGTTCGCGCTGAAGCCCAGCGCGCACCTGTCGGCGGCGGAGATCGAGGCGGCCGCGCAGGTGCGGTTCGACGAGTTCAACGCGCAGCACCAGCCGAAGATCACCTGGACGCCGAGCTTCGCGGTCGCGCGGGCCCACTACGACCAGGCGGTGCGGGCCGACGCCATCGGCCACCCGCTGATGTTCCAGGTCGACATGTTCCTGGAGCGGGCCGAGCGGTTCGCGGCCGACGGTAAGCGGTCCGCCGCTGTCGCGCAGCTGCGGGCACTGTCCAACAAGCTCGGTGCTCCCGAGCACCGGGCGCTGAAGGAGGCGGTCCTGGACCTGGCGGCGTCGCTGTAGCCGTCCCCGCAACGAGGGGCGCCTCGGCTCGAAGCCGTCGAGCCGAGGCGCCCCTCCCCTCTGCGCGGGACGTCAACGCGTCTTGGCGAGCAGCTCCCGCATCCGGCGGATCTCGATGGTCTGGTCGGCGTCGACCTCCCGGGCGAACTGGTCGGTGGTCGGCTCGAGCCCACCGCCGGCCGCGTAGAGCTCCCGCACCATCGCGAGCGCTCCCTCGTGGTGGCTGATCATGAAGGTCAGGAAGAGCCGGTCGAACTCCGCGTTGCGCGCCCGCTCGAGCTGCCCGAACTGCTCGTCGGTGAGCATCCCGGGCATCAGCTGGTGGGCCGCGTGTCCCGCGGTCGGCACGCCCCGCTCCGTGAGCCAGCCCCGCATCCGCGTGATCTCATCCCGCTGCGACAGGTCGATCCGCTTGGCGAGCAGCGCCAGATCCGGGTTGGTCGTCCGGTCCGGCACCAGCGCCGTCATCTTCAACGCCTGCTCGTGGTGCGGGATCATGCCCTGGATGAAGAGGGTGTCGGCCGCGGTGAACCCCGGCGACGACAGCTGCGCCACGTCCTTGTCCGACAGGGTCCGGCCCGGTTGACCCGGTGCGCCCGGCTGGACCACGCGCGAACTCGGCGGACGGTACGCCGGCTCGTCGTCGGGCCACAGCGCGACGGCCACGCCCGACCCGACGGCGACGGCGGCGACCGCGGCTGAGATGATCACGCGACGAGACAGCGGCATGGTTTCCGTACCAATCCGAGCTTGAGCTGCGCAGAAGTGAAGGCCATAGTGCCTCATGTCCGCCGGCCTCACCAGGGCACCGACCGGCGACGGACGGATCGGCGACCGGCCAACGGATGGCGATCCGACCGAACGACCGGACCGGCCTACCGGCCGGTCGGGTGCCCGCTCCCCCGGGCCAGCGCGAGAGCTATCCGCCGGCCATGGCTCCGAGGATGATGAACGGCTCCTTTCCGGCGACGACCTCCTCGGGCAGCGGGGTGTCGGGTGGGTCGTTGGACAGGTCCTGCTCGCAGGCGTAGAACCGGACGAACGCGCGGCGCTTGCCGCTGTGGCGGTCGCGGATCGTGCCGAGCAGCATCGGGTACCGCTGCTCGATCGTGTCCAGCACCGAGCGCTGGGTCACCGGCCCGGGCAGCTCGAGCCGCAGCTCGCCGGTCACGTGCGCCAGGTTTTTCAAATGGGCCGGGAGAACGACCCGGATCACCGCAGCACCTGGACTTCCACGGAGAGCACGGGCGGCAGGTCACGGACGATCGGCGCCCAGCTGTCACCGCCGTCCGCCGAGTGGTAGACCTGGCCGCCGGTGGTGCCGAAGTAGACCCCGCACGGGTCGAGCGTGTCGACGGCCATGGCGTCGCGCAGCACGTTGACGTAGCAGTGCGACTGCGGCAGGCCGTTCGTCAGCGGCTCCCAGCTCTCGCCGCCCGTCCGGCTGCGGTAGACGCGCAGCTTGCCCTCCGGCGGGTAGTGCTCCGAGTCGCTCTTGATCGGGACGACGTAGATGGTCTCCGGCTCGTGCGCGTGCACGGCGATCGGGAACCCGAAGTCGGACGGGAGGTCGCCGCTGACCTCGCGCCAGGTGCCACCCGCGTCGTCGCTGCGCAGGACGTCCCAGTGCTTCTGCATGAAGAGCGTGTCCGGCCGGGACGGGTGCTGGGTGATGTGGTGCACGCAGTGCCCGACCTCGGCGTCCTGGTCGGGGATCTCGCCGGAGCGCAGGCCCTTGTTGATCGGCAGCCAACTGGCGCCGCCGTCGTCGCTGCGGAACGCGCCCGCCGCCGAGATGGCCACGTAGATCCGGTCCTTGTGGACCGGATCCAGGATGATCGTGTGCAGGCACAGGCCACCGGCGCCGGGCTGCCAGGTCGGACCGGTCTGGTGGGTCCGCAGGGCGGTGAGCTCGGTCCACTTCTGGCCGCCGTCGTTGGACAGGTAGAGGGCGGCGTCCTCGGCGCCCGCGTACACGGTGTCGGGGTCGTCACGGGACGGCTCGAGGTGCCAGACGCGCTTGAACTCCCACGGGCGCGGGGTGCCGTCGTACCACAGGTGCTGGCCCACCTCGCCCGCGTACGCGAAGTCGTTGCCGACCGGATTCCACGTCCGGCCACCGTCGTCGGAGCGCTGGATCAGCTGCCCGAACCAGCCCCCGGACTGGGACGCGTAGAGCCGGTCCGGGTCGGCCGGCGACCCGGTCAGGTGGTAGATCTCCCAGCCGCCGAAGTGCGGCCCGTCGACCGTCCAGTCGTCGCGCCGGCCGTCGGCCGTCAGTGTGAACGCGCCCTTGCGTGTGCCCACGAGCACTCGTACGCCGCTCATCTCCTCGTCCTTCCGTTGTGTCGACGGTACGGCGGGACAGACCGCCGGCGACGCCGAAACTCATCGGTCCTGGCCAGTCTTAACCCCGGGGTACGACAAACCAACGTGTCGATCTCCTACCGCGGTAGGAGGCGACGCTCCGACCGGCGGTCGCGACCGGGGCCCGAGGTCGGGCGCACTCCGCTCCCCGGCGCAGCAGCCTGCAGGTATGACTATTTCGCTGCGCCGGGCGGGACACTGGCACCGCCCACTGATGGTCTTCGTCTCGGCGATGGCGGCGCTCGCCGTCGTCTCCGCGGTCGGTGTCGTCGCCGACCCCCGGATGCTCACCGGCGTGCCGATCTGGCTCAAGCCGTTGAAGTTCTCGGTGTCCTTCGTGCTGTACGGCGGCACGCTGGCCTGGATGCTCTCGCTGCTGCCGCGCCGCAGTCGCGTCGCGGAGCGGGCGGCGACGGTCATCGTCGGGGTGTCGGTGGTGGAGATGATGATCATCGTTGGCCAGGTGCTGCGCGGCACCGCCAGCCACTACAACGAGACCACCCCGCTGAACGCCGCCCTGTGGCAGCTGATGGGCGCGGCCATCATGGTGCTGTTCGCCGCGCACCTGTTGATCGGGATCGTCGTGCTGCGTCAGCGGCTGGCGGACCGGTCCGCCCGGTACGCGGTGGCGCTCGGGCTCGGGCTGACCCTGCTCGGCATGGCCGTGGCGCTGCCGATGGTGCTGCCGGGCCAGGACCCGGGCGTGGCGGGGATCGCCGGGGCGCACAGCGTGGGTGTCCCGGACGGCGGGCCGGGCCTGCCCCTGGTCGGGTGGAGCACGACCGGCGGGGACCTGCGGATCGGGCACTTCGTGGGGATGCACGCGTTGCAGGCGCTGCCGCTGCTGGCGATCCTGCTGAGGCGGTTCGCCGGTGCCCGGCTGGACGCACGTACGCAGGCACGGCTGCTGCTCGTCGCGGGTGCCGCGTACGGCGGACTGACGCTGCTGGTCACCGCGCAGGCGCTGCGCGGGCAGCCGTTGCTGCGACCGGACGCGCTCACCCTGGCGGCCGCGGCCGCCCTGGTGGTGGCGACCGCGGCCGCCGCCGCTCTGGTGGTGGCCCGGCGCCGCCCGGCCGTGGAGCTGGTGGCGTGACCGCCGCGCCGGGCCGACCGGTGGCCGCTCGTGCCCCCGGTCCGCAGCGCCTAGGCTGATCCCATGGGGTGGGCGGGCCGGCTGTTCGACGCGCGCGACAGCCTCGTACGGATGCTCCTGCTCGACCTCAGCGGCGTCGGCTACCTGGTCCTCAGCGGCCACGACGGGGTGCCGCCGACCGGCACCCAGTGGGCCCTCGCGGTGCCGGCGTTCGCCGCCGGGTTGGCGTTCCACCGTCGGGTGCTGGTCAACCTGCTGGTGCAGACGGCGCTGCTGGCGGTGGCGATCTGCCTGATCGACGACCTCACGATCAACCAGGTGGGCGCCAGCTGGGCGCTGTTCGAGCTGACCATGCGGACGGACCGGCGGCGGACGATCTGGCTGGCCGCCGGGCTGCTGGCCGTGGTCGACCTGACCGACTCGATCGGGGACCCGCTGCGGCGGGTCCTCTCCGGCGTCTTCGGCCTGCTGGTGGAGGTCGGCATCCCGCTGCTGCTCGGCCTGGTCATCCGGACCACCCAGGAGCTGGCCCGGCAGGCCGAGGAGCGGGCGGCGGCGGACCGGAGCCGGCGCGAGTCGGAGAGCCGGGCCGCGCGGGCCGACGAACGCAGCGCGATCGCCCGCGAGCTGCACGACGTGGTCGCCCACCACGTGGCGTCGATGGTGCTGCGGATCGGGGTGGCCCGGCACGTGCTGACCGATCTGGATCCGCGGGTGGCCGAGGTGTTCGACGACGTGCACGGCACCGGCACGGCCGCGCTGGCCGACCTGCGCCGGTTGGTCGCGGTCCTGCGCGACCCCGATGGGGTACGCGGCGACGCGGCGCTGACCGCGATCGAGCCGTCGGCGCTTCCGGCGGCGCTCGGCGCGGCGGTCGACCGGGCCCGGCGGGCCGGTGTCGCCGTCGAGGCCGAGATCGACCCGGGGATCGTGTCGCTCGACGCGGTGCGGGGTCTCGCGGTGCTACGGCTGACCCAGGAGGCGCTGACCAACGTGGCCAAGCACGCCGGCACGTCCGCGCTGGCGCGCCTGTCGGTCCGGGTGGTCGACGGGGCCGTCCACTGGTCGGTCGTGGACGACGGCCGGGGCCGGGTGCCGGCGGTGATGCCGTCCGGCGGCGGCCACGGCATCACCGGGATGCGCGAGCGCGTCGAGGTGCTCGGCGGCCGGTTGGAGGCCGGCCCGACCGGCTCGGGCTGGCGGGTGCGTACCGTCCTGCCGGCCCCGGCCGCCGTGCCGGCGCCCGCCGCCGGAACGGTGCCGCCCTCGCCGACGCCGGAGCCGAGGGGCCCGGTGGGGCCGCTCGGGCCGGTGGGGCCGCGGGGTCCGGTGGGGCCGGCATGATCCGCGTCCTGCTGGTCGACGACCAGCACCTGATCCGCGCGGGCCTGCGCATGCTGTGCGAGGCCCAGCCCGACATCGAGGTCGTCGGCGAGGCCGACAACGGCCGGGAGGCGATCTCGCTCGCCGCGCGGCTCGTCCCCGACGTCGTCGTGATGGATCTGCGCATGCCGGGTGTCGACGGGATCACCGCGACCAGCCGGATCCTCGCCGAGCGGCCCGGCACGCGGGTCGTGGTGCTGACCACCTTCGGCGACGACGACCACCTCTACCCGGCGCTGGGCGCCGGCGCGTGCGGGTTCCTCCTCAAGGACGCCCCGCCGACGGACCTGCTGGACGGCATCCGGCGGGCCGCGACCGGCGGCAGCCCGTTCAGCACGGATGTCCTGCGGCGCCTGGTGCAGCGCGCGGTGCACGCCCGCGCCGGGGCGCCCCGGCCGGTCGACGGGCTGACCGCCCGCGAGCAGGAGGTGCTGGATCTCGTCGCCGAGGGCCTGTCCAACGCGGAGATCGCCGAGCGCCTCCACATCGGCGTCACGACGGTCAAGACCCACATCACCAGCCTGATGACGAAGACCGGCAGCCCGAACCGGGTACGCCTGGCCCTGTTCGCCCACGGCGCCTGACCGGCCCGGTCACGCCTCGCCGTCGCCGGCCGGATGGAGCAGTGCCCGGATGTCCCTCGGCAGCTCGGCTTCCAGGTCCGCGGCCTCGTCGGCGCTCACCGCCTCGTGGAGGGTCGTCAGCACCGCTCGGGCGGCCTCACCGGCCCGCTCGCCGTCCATTCCCGCCCGGGCCCCGATCTCGCTGCGGAACTGCACGAGGTCGAGCGGTTCCGCGAAGTCCACGCCCTTGCGGAAGCACCCACGGAGCTCCTCCGGGAGCTGCCCGGCCACGTCGCCGGCCTCGTCGCCGCTGAGCCGCTCCGACAGGGTCGTGAGCGTGGCCCGGGTGAGGATGGCCGCCTCCGCCGGCAGCAGCCCGGCCCGCTTCCCCACCGCCTCGAGGAACTCGGCGTAGTCCACTGGTCATCCTTCCGGTCGCAGGCCGGTCAGGGCTCACGGGGCACCGGCGTCGCCAGGGCGCGGATCTCCCTCGGCAACTGCGCCATCGCCTCCTGGAACTCGGCGCGCCCGACCGGGCGGGGCAGGGTCTGCAGGACCGCCCGCGCGCCGATCTCGGCGGAGTAGCGGTCCACGCCCGCGCGTAGGGCCACCCGTTGCAGGAACTCGTCGTACCCGAACGCCTCCGGCTCCTCCGTGCCCTTGATCAAAAGATCGCGGAGTTCGTACGGCACGCGATCGGCCAGGTCCGCCGCCTCACCGCCGCTGATCCGCTCGGCGAGGGTCCGCAGCGTGGCCTCGGTCAGCGACCTCGCCGTGTCCGACGGAACGCCCGCCCGCGCGGCCACCTTCTCGAAGAACTGCAGCTCGACCATGCACCCGTCCTCCCCTCCGGACAGGGCTGGCTACCCCTGGCTCCCGGCGGCAAACGGCCGATCACCGCGCGGCGAACCCGGCTTAGCCTGTCCAGGTACGTCCCGCTTGTCGTGGAACGGACCGCCGTGGTCGCCGATGACGGGGTCCGCCCACCTCCGGCGAATGGAGCCCCCGCCCCGGTCACGACGCCGCCGACCAGGGCCCCGCAGGGCGTGGGTTCGCGTCACGGGGCAGCGTGAGCTCCCGTCCCATGGCACCATTCGCGTGATCATCCGCCGGCACCAACGGAGGGACCCGCGAGGTGAGTGCGACCGCGTCCGCCGTGGACACCCGCATCTACCGGCGCCCGTCGGCGCTGGCCGACGGCAGGCTGGCCCTCGCCACGTCGGCACCCGACCGGGTCGACGAACAGCGCATCTTCGCCGGTTTCCTGCGTACGCCGCGGGTGGTCGCCGGCGGCCTGCTGGCGCTGGCGGACATCGCCGGCGCGAACTTCCGGCCGGCCCGGGACCCGGCGCGCGGCCGCGACCCGGTGGTCACCGGCGACGGCGAACGGCTGCGCTTCGAGGCGCTGTCGACCTGCGGTGGCCTGTACGGGCGGCTCGACCTCACCGCCGCGGAGCTCGACGGCGCACCGGTGGGGCGCGGCACCACCAACGTGGACATCAACCCACCCCTGTACGAGGCGCTGACCCGGGTCGGCGGCGAGGATCCGTTGCGGGTCGCGGTGGGCGAGGACGAACTGGCCGTGTCGACGCTCGACGGCCGGATCGTCGAGAAACGGGTGCCGCTGCCGACCCGGTGGCTACGCGGCCTGGCCGAGGTGGCGGCGCACGCCCTGCCGATGGACCCGCGACTGGAGATCCACGCCGCCCGCGCCGTCGCGCTGCTGACCGAGCTGTCGGCGCGCACCGGCCGGCAGTCCCGCTGGCTGGTGGCGGCCGGCTCCGGATGGCGGTCCACCACCCGGCCGGTGCCCGGTGCCGTCTGCGCCGCCGACGGGTTCCGGCTGTCGGTGCTGCGGCCGCTGCTCCCCCTGGCCCGGACGGTGACCCTCTTCGCACCGCCGGTGAACGGCGCATCCGCCCAGGTAAGCGGCTGGGTGCTGGGCTTCGGCACGGCCCGGTTCACGCTCCTGCTGTCCGCGGCCGCGAGCGAGGGCTTCGCCGGCGACGGTCAGTTGCTGACCGACCTCGGGTCCGGGTCGGCCGTCACCGACGCCGACGCGCTGGCCGCGCTGCTGGCCACCGATCCGGTCATCGACCGTGCCTCGGTCGCCGCGCGTACCGGCTGGGACGCCGCGCGGGCCAGCTCCGCCCTCGCCGCGCTGGCCACCGCCGGCCAGGTCGGGTACGACGTGGCGGAGGCGTCGTCGTTCCACCGCCCGCTGCCGTACCGGGCCGATCTGGTCGCCGCGCTCCATCCCCGGCTCGCCGCGGCCCGGATCCTGACCGCGTCCGGCGGCGTGCGGCGGACCGCGGCCGGTGTCGAGGTGACCTCCGGCGAGTCCAGGTACCTGGTGCACCGGCGCGGCGACGAGTACGCCTGCACCTGCGCCTGGTGGGTCGAGCACCAGGGCCGGCGCGGGCCGTGCAAGCACGTCGTGGCGGCCCTCGTCGTCGAGCAGGCGGGACAGCAGGATGACTGACCGGACCGACATCCGGCGCGACGTGTTCGCGCGGATCCACGACGCGGACGTCGACGCGCTCGCCGAGGTTCTGGCCGGTCTGGACGCCGCCGGGCGGGCGGCGTTGCTGCCGGCGCTGGAGGCGCACACCCCGGCCGGTGCCGAGCCGGAGCCGGTCGTCCCGCCGCCGCTGGAACCCGAGCCCGAGCCGGAACTGCCGACCTCCGGCGGCTTCGCCTTCTTCTGGTCCCCGAACGACGGACCGCCGCCCCGCGATCCGGCGGGCATCATGGCGCACCTGCGCCGCCAGCGGGCACGCGAGCGGGAGCGCCGGTGGGATCGCGAGAAGTTCCGCCTCGAATGGCAGGCGGCCGAAGCCGCCAAGCGGCTGACCGAACGTCGGCACGCCGCCCACGCGCTGGCCGTCGTGGCGTGCGCGCCGACGGCCACCGACGCGGTCAAACGCCTGCACCGGCCGTGGTCCGCCGGCCCGTCGCTGCGGGCCGAGGCCGAGATCGTGCCGGCGCTGCTGCGCGTACGCGGGGCGACCTGGGGTGCGGCCCTGGCCCGCGGCATGATGCGGCGGTCCCGGGTCCGCCGCTGGCCGAACCGGTGGCCCTTCACCGAGGCGCTCATGCGTGCCGTGGACGCCGGGCCCCCGGACACGGCCCACGCGGTCGCACAGTACGTGGCCACGCCCCGGCCAGCCCTCGCCTCGTTCCTCGCCGCCGACCCGTGGCTGGACCACGTCCTGCCCTACCTCTTCGACGAGGATCGGGTCGCCGTCGAGTTCGCCACCGGGGTGGCCAGCCGGGCCTGGCCCCCGGCGCTGCTGGAACTGACCGCCGCCGGGCGGGTCGACCGCGCCGTGCTCATCGCGGGCTGCCTGCGCCGCCTGCGCACCGGCGGGCGCAAGGCACTGCTGCAGCCGTACCTCGACCTGCTCAAGCAGCTCGAGCCGGGCGTCGACGAGCTGGCCGGCCACCGGCAGGAGCTCACCGGCCTGCTGACGGCTCCGATGTCGACGGTCGCCGAGTTCGCGTACACGTCGCTGCAGGCGCTGCACCGGGCGAGCGAGCTGGACCGGGCCACGCTGACCGAGATCACCGTCAGCATGCTGTCCCGCCAGGAGAAGAAGCTCGTCCGCGCCCACCTCGCCTGGTTGCGCAAGCTCCCTCTGGAGCACCTGGTGGACGGCGTGCTGGTCGGGCTGCACCATCCGGTGCCCGAGCTCGCCGCACGAACCGCCGACCTCGTCCAGACGCGACTGCCGACGCTGTCGGAGGCGGCCCGCGGACGGCTGCGGGCCGAGGTTCCCGCGCTCGAGGGTGTCGTGGCGCAACGACTCGCCGCGCTGCTCGGCGCACCGGCGCCGGCCCCCGCACCGGCTCCCCGACTCGTCGCGGAGCCACCCGCCGAGCTGCCGCCACCGCTGGACCTCGGCGCACTCGCCGGCGAACTGGCGATCCTGCTGCGCCGCGGTGACGACGATCCGGTCCGGCACGAGTTGGTGCTCGACGGGCTGGCGCGGGCGGCACGCGCGGACCGGGCCGAGGCCGCGCGGGTGCTGGCGCCGTTGCTTCCGCAGTGGCCCGGGCTCTGGCCGTCCCTCGTCGCCGCCGCCATCGGCCGCGACGCGCCGCCGGATCCGGGATGGCACCACACGTGGCACCGGCCCGAACCGCATCCGGTGACGGTGTTCGTGGAACGCCGGGTCACCGAACTCACCGCGCGGCTGGTCAGCGCCCCACCGGCCGCGCTGCTGGCCACGCCGGCCACGGTCGCCGGACACGTCGACCCGGTCCGGGTGCTCGACCTTCTCCAGCAGGCCGAACGGGACGGCTGGCAACCCGGGGAGGCCGACCTGACGCAGGCCGTCCTGCGCCTGCCCCGCGAGGTGGACGGCGCCGTCCGGACGGCCGCCACCCGCCTGGTCTCGCCGGCGGGCCGCCGGTTCGCCGCCTGGCTGGCGACCGAAGTCGAGCCGAAGACCTGGATCGAGGAGGCGGGTGGCCGGAGTGTCGCGATGCTGGACCCGGCCGGCCTTCCGGCGGAACTCGCCGATCCGCGCGGCGCTCGGGAACGGGCCCGGACGGTCCGGCCGATCCCCGCCCTGGCGCTGTGGCCGATGGTCGCACCGTCACACCGTGAGGCGATCGCCGCGCACGTCCAGCCGTACCTGGCCGCCATGGTGGATCAGGGCAACCTCGGCTCCGCCTTCCTCGCCGGGCTCGCGGCCGCCGACGGCCCGGCCGGCCCGGCGATGTCGTCGACCCTGGCGTACGCGCTCGCCAACCACCGACAGACGGTGCGCCTGGCCGCCGGCGACGCGCTCAGCACACTCGCCGCGCGCCCCGACTGGGACAGCACCGGCGTCGGTTCCGAGATCGGAGGCCTCGCCGGGGCGGGCCGGATCGTGCTGCAGCGGGTGGTCCAGCCGCTGACCGAGGCCCACCGGGCCGGCGCTCGCGACGCGGTCTGGCGGGTGGTCTCGGCGGCGCTGGCGGTCCTGCTGCCGGCCGGGCCGCGGACGGGTCTGGCCGACCTCGTCGACCTCGCCGCCAACGCCGCTCCGGCCGGCGGCCCGGCGGCCGACCTGCCCGGCCTGGCCGCGCTGGCCGCGAGCTCCAGCCGCAACCGCCTGACCGAAGCCGCCCGCCGACTCGCCGCCCGCAACCCCGACCCCGCCCTCCCCTGACCGGCCCGCGCCGCGCCGATCCTGAGGTTTCGGCCGGGCGGCAGGGCAAGATCGCCAAGATGGTGGGGTGGGCCGGTCAGGAAGCGGCTTCGATGATGCGGAGGTCGCGCTCGGCGCCGTCGTCGAGAGCGCGCAGCGCCTCCTGGTAGCCAGGGCTCTGGTACGCGGCGATCGCCGCCTCGACGCTGTCGAACTCGATCAGCGTGGTGCGCTCCACCACGCCGGACTCGAAGGCGGCGGCGGGCAGACCGCGCGCCAGGAACGCCCCGCCGGCGGCCCGCATCGCCGGCCCGGCCAGCTCGATGTACGCCGCCAGCTTGTCCTGGTCCGTGATCGACCGGAACGTGTTGATCCAGTAGGCCTTCGGCATCGTCCGTGTCTCCTGCTCCCGCGCGGTCCGACCTCGAGCGCGATCCTCGCACGTCCCGAAGGTGGGCGCCGGGCAGGTGGTGGCACCACGGCGAGACGACCGCAGATCCGCTCCAGGCCAGCACCAACCACATCGACGATGTTCGTCGCGGCACCCGCGGCAGTAGTCTGTCCACAGCGGAGTCGTCGACCGCCGGACTCGGGTGTCCCGCCTACCTGAGCAGGTTGGAAGCCGTTCGGCCGTCGTCCATCGCGGCACGGCGTGCCGGGCGGCTGGCAGCGCGACCGACTCCGCCCGATGGCCCCCTGGGGGCCGGTCGAAGGGAGCGACGCATGGACCCACGGACACGGCGGTCGCTCCTGATGGCGACCGCGATCCTGACGGGACTGCTGGTAGCCGGGTGCGACAACCCCCCTGATGCCGGCGCGGACCCGGCAACCGGTTCGCCGGGGACGAGCCAGCCGCAACGGCGCACGTTCGATCCACCGACCCGGTTCGATCCCGCGGCGGCCGTACGGCTGCCGGACGAGGTGGCGGTGCTCGCCGAGGCTCGGCGAGACCCGCCCGGGGTGCTCTACAAGACCACCCTCTACGTCCCCACCAGGCAGGGGCTGCTGCGGGTGGACACGAGCACCGGGCAGATCGTGGGCACGGTGACGGGTCACCGGGAGCCGTGGACGTCCCACTCCCACCGGCCGCTGCTGGCCGAGGTGGGCGGCGTACCGGCCGTCCTGGTGCCCTTCGGGGTGACCGTTCCGGGCAGCGGCACGACCCCGTCCCGCCCGGCGTTGGAGATCCACGCGGTGGCGGCGGAGGACGGGAAGGAACTGTTCTCGGTGGAGGTCCCCGTCTACGCCGGCAGCCCCGCGGTCGTGGCCGCCTCCGACGAGATGCTGCTCCTCAACGGCGGCCTCGACGCCTACGGCACGGGCGGCACCGTCTACGGCATCGATCCGCAGACCGGCAAGGTGCGCTGGCAGCGGGAGGACTTCCACGTCACCGTGGTGGAGGACGGCCTCGCGATCGGGGTCGCGCAAGAGGGCCGGCACTTCAGGAAGGCGATGGCGATCCGGATCGCCGACGGCGGCGAACAGTGGTCGGACGCCGAAACCAGCACGTCCCGGCTGCGCGTACAGTCGGCCGGCCCCGGCCGCCTGCTGATCATCGGAGTGGACGGCCGGGACTACCGCAAGGGCTACTACCGGTTCGCCGACGTCCGCACCGGCGCCGGTGAGCCGCAGCCGGCGCGCACCACGCTCGACTACACCTGCCGGTTCGACCAGGTCTCGATAACCGTGTGTTCCGGCCCGCTGCTGTTCGCCATGGACACGAAGACCGGCGAAGAAGTGTGGCGGCTGCCGGACGAGAAGGCCAACCGCATCGCCCCCGCCGTCACCGCGGCCTGGCACGGCGCGGTGTACGGCACGACGGAGAACGGTCCCCTGGTGCTCGACGCCCGCACCGGCGCGGACCGCGAGATCTCGGCCGGGGCCGCGCCCTTCCTGGTCAACGAGTACGTGGGCATAGCGGAGATCGGCCGCGGGGACGGGGTCTTCGCGGTGCCGCCCGCGGCGTGAGGGCGACACCGGCGGCCGCTGGCCGCGTCCGCGGCGGCCGGCAGGGTCACAGGTTGTGGCGGTCGTCGGCCGGCAGGCGCGGCGGCTCCGGCGGCTCCGGGGACTGTTCCGGCTCGCCGAGCTGCGCGACGTGTGTCGGGTCGAGGACCCGGGACAGGAAGGAGCGGGTCCGTTCGTGCCGGGGCGCGCCGAGCACCTCCTGGGGCGGCCCCTGCTCGACCACGACGCCGCCGTCCATGAACACGACGCGGTCGGCGACGTCGCGGGCGAACGCCATCTCGTGGGTGACCACCATCATCGTCATGCCCTCCTCGGCGAGCGTTCGCATGACGGTGAGCACGTCGCCGACGAGTTCCGGGTCGAGGGCCGAGGTCGGCTCGTCGAAGAGCATCAGCTTGGGCTCCATCGACAGCGAGCGGGCGATCGCCACCCGCTGCTGCTGCCCGCCGGAGAGCTGGGCCGGGAACGCCTTGGCCTTCTCGGCCAGGCCGACCCGGTCGAGGTTCTCCCGCGCGATCCGCTCGGCCTCGGCGCGGCCGCGCCGCAGCACCTTGCGCTGGGCGACGGTGAGGTTCTCCAGCACGGTCAGGTGCGGGAAGAGGTTGAACGACTGGAAGACCATCCCGATGCCGCGGCGTACCGAGTCGATCTCGACGTCCGGGTCGGTCATCTCGACCCCGTTGACCCAGATCTTGCCGGCGGTGGGCTCCTCCAGCAGGTTGACGCAGCGCAGCAGCGTCGACTTGCCGGAACCGGACGGCCCGATGACGCAGACGACCTCGCCGTGCCCGACCTCGAAGTCGATGCCCTTGAGCACCTCGATCGGGCCGAACGACTTGTGCAGGTCGCGGATCTCGACGGCGGGCCGGGACGGAGTGGTCGTCATGTGGATCACCGAGCCTTGGCGTAGCGGAGTTCGAGGCGTCGTACCACCTGCGACAGGGGCAGGGTGATGATCAGGTAGGTGAAGCCGGCGACCAGCAGCGGGGTGGCGTTGACCCGGTCGTTCAGCGTGTCCCGGCCGAACTTGGTGATCTCGATGGTCGACGCCGTCACGCCGAGGACGTACGCGAGCGACGAGTCCTTGGTGAGCAGGATGAGCTCGTTCGTCAGCGGCGGGATCACGATCCGGAACGCCTGCGGGATGACGATGGTGCGCATCGCGGTGAAGTGCGACATGCCGAGGGTACGGGCCGCCTCCATCTGCCCCTTCGGGACGGCCTGGATGCCGGCGCGGATGGTCTCGGCCATGTACGCCGCCGCGGTCAACCCCAGACCGATCGCGATCGAACCGAACACGCCGCCCGGAATCTCCCGCTCGGGGAAGGCGATGGGGATGCCGTACCCGACGAGGAAGAGCACCAGCAGCGCGGGCAGACCCCGGAACAGCTCGATGTACGCGGTGGCCACCCAGCGGTACGGGGCCACCCGGGACAGCCGCATCAGCGCGAGCAGGGTGCCGAACACGAGCCCGAAGGCGAACGCGCCCAGGGTGTAGAGGACCGTGTTGCGCAGCGCGACGGTGATGACCGTCGGGAACATCGACTGGATGATGTCGACGCGGAAGAACGCTTCCTTCAGCCGGCCCCAGTCCGCCGCGTAGATCACCACGGCGACGACGGCGAGGAAGGCCAGGTACTGGAGCCAGAGGGACAGCCGCTCGCGCTGGCGGCGTCGCAGCTTCACGGTTGGATGCTCCTTGCCCACGGGGAGGGCGCGCGCCGGGCGCGCGCCCTCCTGCCACGAGGTCCGATCACTTGGCCGGCTGCTTGCCGATCCACTTCTCGTAGATCTCGTCGTAGGTGCCGTCCTGCTTGGCCTTGGCCAGCACCTCGTTGATCTTCTTGAGCAGCTCCGGGTTGCCGTCCTTCTTGACCGAGACGCCGTACTGCTCGCCGGTGTCGAACTCGGCGGTCACCTCGAACCCGCCCGGGTTCTCCTTGATGTACTCGGTCCAGACCGGCAGGTCGTTGATGGCGCCCTCGATCTGGCCGTTGGCGAGGGCCTGCTGCAGGGCGGCGAGGTCCTCGAACTCGACGAGCTGCAGGCCCTTCTCCTGCTCGTACTTCTTGGCGTAGTCGCGGCCGGTGGTCGACGCCTGGATGCCGAGCTTCTTGCCCTTGAGGTCGTCGAGCGACTTGTACGGCTTGCCGGTCTTGACCAGCAGCGCCTGCGTCGCGTCGAAGTACGGGTCGGAGAAGTCCATCACCTTCTGCCGCTCCTCGGTGATGGTCATGCCGGCGGCGGCCGCGTCGCACTTGCCGGTGTTCAGGTCCTGGCCGGACTTGATCCCCTCGAACGGGGTGTCGACGATCGACTGCTCGACGCCCAGCTCCTTGGCGACCAGGTCCATCACGTCGACGTCGAACCCGACGACCTTGCCGCTGGTGTCCTTCGACTGGAACGGCGCGTACGGCAGGTGGGTGCAGACGGTCAGCTTGCCCGCCTCGATGAGCTTGACGCCGCTCTCCTGGACCTCGCCCTCATCCTTCTTGGCGCATCCCGCGCTCACGGCGAGGGCGGCGATCGCCGCGATCAAGCCAGCCTTGCGGACTGCGCTGTGGAACCTCACTGCGGTGTCCCTCCCCGATGTCGGCAACCCGTGCCGGGTCGCCCGTGTTGGTGCAAAGACGGTGTGCCAGGGGACGCTACCCGATCGGCCCCGCCCAACCTAGATCAAGTTGGCCGGTTGTGGCCATGCTGTAGCCATCACGGTCGGTAAACCCGGCAGTCGACCCGCAACCGGACGCCCGCCGCCAGCACCGGAAACCCGGAAACCCCGCGCACCAAGATCGTTACGCTCGGTGAGTGACCCACGAGCTGGACGTCGCCGGTCAGGAGGCGGCCCCGCTCGACACGCACCGGGCGTACGTTCGCGCGTGCCCATCGACCGGCGCGTCTCGTAGGCTCCGACGGTGGCGAGCAGTCGAGCGCGGATCATGGCTCATATGTTGGACGCGGCGGAGAACGCTTCCCCGGTTGAGGCGGTCGAGGCGGTCACCCGGGAACTCGGTGTGGCCCTGGCGGCCCGGAGCGTCGCGTTCCTGATCGCGGACCTCAGCGGCCGGGCCCTGGTCCGGTTGGCTCACGTGCCGCTCGACCGGGCCGGTGCGGGACGCCGGGAGGGTGACGAGGTCGCCACGGTGCTGCCGTTCGACGGCGGCCCCGGCGAGCAGACGCTCCGCAGCCAGACCGTGCAGGTTGTCGCGCAGCCGGACGGGTGGACGGTGTTGGCGCCGGTGACCGACCGTGGCGAGGCGATCGGCCTGCTGGAGATGGTCCTGCCGGACGAACCCGAGCCGCCGGCACTGGCGGAGATCGCCCGCACGGCGCACGTGCTGGCGTACGTGGTAATCGCCAACCGGCGGTACACCGACCTGTTCGAGTGGGGGCAACGCACGACCCCGTTCACCCTCTCGGCGGAGATCCAGCGCCGCCTGCTGCCCAGCTCGTTCACCTGTGAGGGCAGTGCGTTCACCCTGGCCGGCTGGCTCGAACCCGCCGCCAGTATCGGCGGGGACACCTTCGACTACAGCCTCGCCCGCGACATGCTGCACTTCAGCGTCACCGACGCGATGGGCCACGGGGTGGCCAGCGCGCTGACGGCCACCCTGGGCGTGGGCAGGCTGCGTAACAACCGCCGCCGCGGTGCCGGCCTGGTGGAGCAGGCCGAGGCCGCGAATGTCGACGTGGCCGGACACACCGCCGTGCCGGGCAGCTACCTCACCGCGGTCCTCGGCCGGCTCGACCTGCGCACCGGCGGGTGCGCGCTGGTCAACGCCGGGCACGTGCCGCCGCTGCTGGTACGCGACGGGAACACCCGGACGCTGCGGCTACCGGCCAACTACCCGCTGGGCATGTTCGCCGAGAGCGGTTACCGCGCCGGCGAGATCACGCTGCGACCGGGCGACCGCCTGGTGGTGGTCACCGACGGCATGCGCGAGCGCAACGCCGCCAACCTGGATCTACCGGCCATGTTGCGGTCGATCACCGGTCTGCATCCACGCGAGGCCGTCCGGGCGTTGGCCGATGCCGTGCTCGAGGCCAGCGGCCCGACCCTGGCCGACGACGCCACCCTGCTCATCCTCGACTGGCACGGCGGGCACAGCGAGGATCGGCGGACCCGCGCGGGTGCCGACCCGACGCGCGCCAGCACCGGGCAGCCCGACTGACTACCGGCCGTTCGCGTCGTCGGTGGACGGCACGTCGGCTTCGGCCGCCGGCACGCTGTCATAGACCCGGATCGCCCGGTCCACCGAGGTGACCGTGAGGACGCTGCGCACGGCGGGCTGCACCGCGGCGAGACACAGCCGGCCGCCGGCCGCCCGGAACGCCTTGAACATCACCACCAGCGCGCCGAGCGCGCTGGAGTCCATGAACCCCACCCCGGCCAGGTCCACCACCACCTCGCGGTCACCGGCGTCGAGCACCTGTTGCAGACCCTCGCGCAGGTGCGGGGACGTCGCCATGTCCAGCTCGCCGTGCACCTCGAGCACGGTGCAGCCCCGGCCCGGCCGGACCGACAACAGCAGATCCACGACAACCTCCCCACGCCCATGACCCCGCTCACCCTATGCTGCCGGCGAGCGGGCCGCCGCCGACCGGCGTACGTTGAGCCGACACGACGCTCAGCAACCCGGGGTAGTAATGGTCACATCCGGTTCAGGCCGCTTCAGCGCGCTGGCGTGTGGCACAGTGGTCCGGCGTGGTCACGCAACGGGCAGAGGAGGAACTGCGCGATGCGCGTGGCCATGACGCTGTCACTCCCGCGGCAACCGTCCTCGGTGACCCGCGCCCGCCAGATGCTCACCACCCTGCTGAGCCTCACCGACGCCGCCGAGGACGCCTGTGGCCATCTCGCCGTGCTGATCACCGAGGCATGCGCCAACGCGGTGCTGCACGCCGACCCGGACAGCACGGTCGACCTGACCATCGTGATCGACGACGACGTCTGCCTGCTCGAGGTCGGCAACCGCGGCAACGTTCCCGACGGCGCCGGGCTCGACGCCGACCTGCCCGCCCCGCTCACCATCGGCGGCCGTGGGCTGCCCCTGATCGCCGCGCTCGCGGACACCGCCGCCTTCGCCGCCGGGCCACCGGGCCACGTGCTGCTACGCATCACCAAACACCTCTCCGGCCTACCTGGACCCCGGGCGTGACCCGGCCGCCCCGCGTCGCCCCGGCCGCGGTCGTGTTCGACCTCGACGGCACCCTGGTCGACACGATGACCATCGCCCCGGCCGTGTACGCCGACACGATCCGCGCCCTCGGCGGGCCGGACGTCTCGCCGGCCACCGTCGTGGCCACCTGGCACATCGGTTCCACGCCGGTGGTGCTGGCCCATTTCCTGGGCCGGCCCGTCACCGCCTCGGACGTCGAGTGTTTCCACCGCCGCTTCGAGGCCACGGTCCCCGACGTACGGCCCTTTCCCGGCGTCATCGACCTGGTCGACGGTCTCCGCCGGGCCGGCTGTCGGCTCGGCGTCTTCACCGCCGCCACCCGCCGCACCGCCAGCCGTGTCCTCGCCGGTACCGGGCTCGACCGGCGGTTCCCGGTCATGGTCTGCGGTGACGAGGTCGCCGCGCCGAAGCCCGCGCCGGACGGGCTGCGGCTGGCCTGCCGGCGGCTCGGCGTCGACGTCGCCGAGACCGCGTACGTCGGCGACGCGGCGGTGGACCTCGCCTGCGCCGAGGCGGCGGGAGCGGTCGCGGTGCACGCCCGCTGGGGCGTCACCTCCCCGGACGTGCGGGACGTGCCGCTGGTGGCCCACCGGCCGGCCGACGTCCTCGACCTGCTCTCCGTACCGGACGACGGGACCCTTGCCGAGACTCCTTGATCGGCGTAGGAAGAAGACCACGTGCCACCCCTGCGCATCGGCTCGTGGACCCGTCCACTTCGTCCACCGTCAAAGGAGATGCGTGTGACCACCCCCAGACGGCTCCGTCTCGCCGTGTCCGTGCTGGTGACCGCCGGTGCCGTACTGCTCGGTACCGGCGCCGCCGCCGGACCTCCGGCGCCCCCCGCGCACGACGCCTGTGACCCGATCGACCCGACGGCGTGCCTGCTGCCGTTCCCGAACGACTACTTCACCGTGCCCGACCGCACCAGTCCCACCGGCAAGCGGGTGCGGTTCGCGGCCTCCGCCATGCCCGCCAACGTGCAGGGCGTCCCGATCGACCCGACCGAGTGGAACCGGCAGGACGGGTTCAGCCCCGGCTCGCCGATCCTGGTGCGCGTGCCCGGCCTCGACGCGACGGCCACCGGGATCGCCCCGGTCACCGACATCGGCCGCTCGCTGGCGCCGGACGCGCCGATCGTGCTGCTCAACACGGCCACCGGACAGCGCACCCCGTACTGGGCGGAGCTGGACGCCCACGCCGCCGGCCAGCCCGACCGGCAGTTGCTCATCATCCGGCCGGCCGTCGCCCTGGCCGAGGGCACCCGGTACGTCGTGGCGCTGCGCGGCATGCGCGACGGCGACGGCAGGCTGATCCCGGCGCCGGCCGCGTTCCGCGGGTACGTCACCGGCAACGGCCTCGGCCCACGGGACCACCGGGGCCCGCGGGTCAAGCGGATCCTCGCCGAGCTGACCCGCGTCGGCGTCAAGCGGCACAGCCTCCACCTCGCCTGGGACTTCACTGTGGCCAGCCGGCAGGGCCTGACCGGACGGATGCTGGCCGTCCGCGACGGCGCGTTCGCCGACCTGGGCCGGGCGGCGCCGTCGTTCACCGTCACCCAGGTGACCGACTACCCGGAGCAGCAGGACGCGCGGATCGCCCGGCAGGTGACCGGCACCGTCGACGTGCCGTCCTACCTGACCGGCGACGGCGGGCCGGGCTCGCGGCTGCACTACGGACCGGCCGGCGGCGACGGCACGCCGCCCCGGGCGGACGCCCCGCCCACGCCGTCCGGCGCGACCCTGAAGGCGGACTTCGTCTGCAACATCCCGCGCAGCGCCTCCGCCGCCGCCCCGGCGCACCTCTCGCTCTACGGCCACGGCCTGCTCGGCCGCCCGACCGAGATCAACGCCGGCAACGTCAAGACCATGTCCGCCACCCACAACTTCACCTTCTGCGCCACCAGCTGGATCGGGATGGCCGCCGCCGACGTCCCGTACGTCGCCGGCGCCTTCACCGACCTCAGCGCCTTCCCCGCGGTGGCCGACCGGCTGCAGCAGAGCTTCCTGAACTTCCTGTTCCTGGGCCGGACGATGATCCACCGGGGCGGGTTCGCCGCCGACCCGGCGTTCCAGGACGCCGACGGACGACCGCTGATCGACGTGGCGGGCGGGTTGCACTACGACGGCAACAGCCAGGGCGGCATCAACGGCGGCGCGCTCACCGCCGTCGCCCAGGACTGGACCCGGTCGGTGCTCGGCGTGCCGGCGATGAACTACTCCACGCTGCTGCAGCGCAGCGTCGACTTCGCGCCCTTCCAGCAGATCATGGACGGGTACTACCCGGCCAAGGTCGACCAGCAGCTGATCTTCGCGCTGCTGCAGATGCTGTGGGACCGGTCCGAGGCCAACGGGTACGCCCAGCACATGACCGACCGGCCGCTGCCGGGTACCCCCGCGCACCAGGTGCTGATGCACGTGGCCTTCGGCGACCAGCAGGTCTCCCCCGCCGCAGCCGAGGTGCAGGCGCGCACCATCGGCGCCCGCCTGCACACCCCGGCCCTCGCCGACGGCTGGTCCCTCGACGTGCGGCCGTACTGGGGGATCAAGCCGATCCGGGCCTACCCGTACCGCGGCTCGGCGATCGTGATCTGGAACAGCGGGGCCGCGTACGCGCCGCCGCCGACGAACCTCGCCCCGCTCGGGCCGGAGTTCGGCGAGGACTCGCACGAGTTCCCGCGCGCCCAGCCGGGCGCGCAGTTGCAGAAGGCGACGTTCCTGCTCACCGGCAAGGTCATCGACGTCTGCGCGGGACGGCCCTGCCCGTGACGGGTCACCCCGGCCGCGCCCGCCCGGCGCGGCCGGGGTCCCCGGCCCGCAGCGTCGACGCGAGGCCCGGCGTGGCCCGGGCCTCCGCGCCGGCCGTCGTGCGGCTCTCCTACTCGTCCTCGGCGAAGACCACCTCGCGGCGCTTGCGGATCGCCGGGAGGACGGCGACGACGAGCGCGGCCACGGCCAGGACCAGGAGCACCGCGGAGATCGGGCGGGTCAGGAAGACCGACGCGTCACCGCGCGAGATGATCAGTGCGCGCCGCAGGTTCTCCTCCAGCAGCGGGCCGAGGACGAAGCCGAGCAGCAGGGGCGCCGGCTCGCACCCGCACTTGATCAGGAGGTAGCCCAGGATCCCGAAGAACCCGATCGCGTAGACGTCGAACGCGTTGAAGCTCAGCGAGTAGGTGCCGATCGCGGCGAACAGGATGATCATCGGGAACAGCACCTGGTACGGGATGCGCAGCATGCGCACCCAGACGCCGATCAGCGGCAGGTTCAGCAGCACGAGCAGCACGTTGCCGATCCACATCGAGGCGATCAGGCCCCAGAACAGCGCCGGCTCGTCGGTGATGACGTTCGGTCCGGGGGTGATGCCGTGGACGATGAACGCGCCGACCATCAGCGCCATCACCGGGTGGGCGGGCAGGCCCAGGGTGAGCAGCGGGATGAACGACGTCTGCGCGGCGGCGTTGTTCGCCGACTCGGGGCCGGCGACGCCCTCGATCGCCCCGCGCCCGAACTCCTCCTGCCGCTTCGAGATGCGCTTCTCGACCGCGTACGAGGTGAACGAGGCGAGCACGTGGCCGCCGCCGGGCAGGACGCCGAGCGCACTGCCCAGGCCGGTGCCGCGCAGGATCGGGCCGGCCATCCGGCGCCGGTCCTCGCGGGTCGGCCACAGGTTCCGTACCCGGCTCACGACGGCCGTGCGGGTCTGCTCGTTCTCCAGGTTGCGCAGGATCTCGGCGACCCCGAACATGCCGACGGCGACCGACACGAAGTCGATCCCGCCGTACAGTTCGCGCTGGTCGAACACGAACCGGGGCACGCCGGTGTAGAGATCCTGGCCGACCACCCCGAGCAGGATGCCGAGCGCGATCATCGCCAGGGCCTTGAGGGCGCTGCCGCGCGCCAGCGCGATCGACACGATCAGGCCGAACAGCACGAGCGAGAAGTAGTCCGCCGGGCCGAACTGCAACGCGACCCGCGCCAGCGGTGGGGCCGCGACGGCCAGCGCGACGGTGGCCAGGGTGCCCGCGATGAAGGACCCGATCGCGGCGGCGGCCAGCGCCGGGCCGGCCCGGCCCTGCCGGGCCATCTCGTGCCCGTCGAGCGCGGTGACCGCCGCCGACGACTCACCCGGCAGGTTGATCAGGATGGCCGTCGTCGAGCCGCCGTACTGCGCGCCGTAGTAGATGCCGGCCAGCATGATCAGCGCGGTCACCGGCTCGAAGCTGAACGTGATCGGCAGCAGCATCGCCACCGTCGCGGTCGGCCCGATGCCGGGCAGCACGCCGACCGCCGTGCCGAGCAGCACGCCCACGAAGCAGTAGAGGACGTTCTGGACCAGGAAGGCGGTCGAGAAGCCCAGCACGAGGTTGTCGAGAAGTTCCATGCCTCAATCCGGACCGGGCGTCAGAACGAGAGCCACGGGCCCCACAGCGGGATCCGCAGCTGGAGTCCGACGACGAAGATGAGCGTGCTGGCCGCCGTCAGCCCGGCGGCCACGGCCAGCGCCGTGAGCCACCGCACCTGCCGGCTGGCCAGGGTGATGAGCAGGGCGGTCACCGCCGAGGTCGGCACGAACCCGAGACGCCGGACGGTGTAGCCGAAGAACACGACCGCGACCACGATGACGCCGATCGCGCGCCACGGGACCGCCCCGAACGCGACCACCTCGCCGGCGACCAGCCCCTTGCCGACGATCAGCAGGCCCAGCACGGCCAGGATCACGCCGATCAGCAGCGGGAAGTAGCCCGGACCCATCCGCAGTGGGGTGCCCAACTCGTAGTTGAGCGACCCCACCACGAAGGCGGCGCCGATGAGGACGAAGACTCCGCCGGCGAGGACGTCCGGAAAGGACCGTCGGCGTTCCACCTCAGGAGGCCTCGACCCCGGCATCGGCGATGATCTTCGCCCAGGTGCCGAGCTGCTCCTCGAGGTGCGCCCGGTGGGCCTGCGGGGTCGCGTCCTCCGCCGGCACCGGCGCGGTGCCCAGCTTGGCCATCTGGTCGACCACACCCTGGTCGGCCAGCGCCACCTTCAGCGCCTCGGAGAGCTTGTCGACGATCTCCTGCGGGGTGTCGGCCGGCACGTAGAGGCCGTGCCAGACGCTGACCTGCAACTGCGGCAACCCGGCTTCGGCCGTGGTGGGCAGATCGGCCAGGCTCTTCACCCGCTCCGGGGTGGTGACCGCGTACGCCTTGATCTGACCCGCCGAGATCTGCCCGCTGGTGTTGGTCGTCTGGTCGCACATGAAGTCGACCTGGCCGCCGACGAGGTCGGTCAGCGCGGGGCCGGTGCCCTTGTACGGGACCTCCTGGAGCTTGACGCCGACGGCGTCCTGGAACAGCAGGCCGCACAGGTGCGACGCGGCGCCGACGCCGGCGTTGGCGAGGGTGACCTTCCCGGCGTTGGCCTTCACGTGGGTCACCAGGTCCGGCAGCGTCGTGGGCGGGAAGTCCTTGCGGGCGACGATGGTCATCGGCACCTCGGTGACCAGCCCGACCATCTCGAAGTCCTCGAGCGGCTGGTAGCCGAGGTTCTTGTAGAGGGCGGGCGCGGTGGACATGCCGATGTGGTGCATCAGCACCGTGTAGCCGTCGGGCTCGGCCCGCGCGACCTCGCCGGCGCCGACCGTGCCGCCGGCGCCCTCGACGTTCTGCACGACAATCTTGGCGCCCAGCTTCGCGGCCATCGGCTCGGCGATCATGCGGGTGACGGTGTCGGTCGGGCCGCCCGCGCTGAACGGCACGACGAAGGTGATGTTCCGGTCCGGGTAGTTCCCGGCGTCGCCTCCGCCGCCGCCGTTGCCGGAGCAGGCGGCCAGCAGCGAGAGGGCGCCGAACGCGGCGATCACCCGCGCGGCGGCCCGGTGCCTGGTCGTTGTCATGTCGGGGCCTCCTCTTCCACGCATGCGCATCCGTCGGTGCGTGGGCCTCAGTCTCGGCTGGCGGGGACGCGGATGGTGTCAGAGAAATCCCAAGAACTGACGGGCCGACAGGGGCTGCGCCGGGCCGTACAATTCGCCGGTATGCGGATCACCGTCATCGAGGATGACGACCGCGTGGCGCGGGGTCTGGTGACCGTCCTGGTCCAGGCCGGCTTCGAGGTGCACCGCGTCGCCACCGCCGCCGAGGCGGTCCGCGCCGCCCCGTCCGATGTGGTCCTGGTCGATCTGAACCTGCCCGACGGCGACGGCCTCGACGTCATCCGCCGGCTGCGGGACCGCCCGCAGACCGCGGTCATCGCCGTGACCGCGCGGTCGGAGGAGCACGAGCGGGTCCGTGGCCTGCGCGCCGGCGCCGACGACTACATCGTCAAGCCGTTCGGCATCCCGGAGCTGCTGGCCCGGATCGACGCCGTCCTGCGACGCACCCGGGCGGCCCGGGCGCTGAGCCATCCGGACGAGCCGCTCGTCCTCGGCCCGATGCGGATCTGCGTCGGCACCCGGGAGGTCACCGTCGGCGGCGCGCCCGTGCCACTGACGCGCAAGGAGTTCGAGCTGCTCCTGCTGCTGGCCCGCCGGGCGCCGAACGTGGTGAGCCGGGACGTCATCCTCGACCAGATCTGGGGCGCGACCTGGGAGGCCTCGAGCCGCACGCTGGACACCCACATCGCGGCCCTGCGGCAGAAGCTGCGGCCGGCGGTGCTCATCCGGACGATCCACGGGGTCGGCTATCGGCTCCTGGCCGACCAGCCGGAGCTGATCGGCTGACGTGCCGTGCACCGCCGCCTGCTCGTCGTCCTGGTGCCGCTCGCGGTGCTGCTCGTCGCGGCGCTCGGGGTGCCGCTGAGTGTCACCGTGGCCGAGCGGGAGATGCAGGAGACCTACGTCGACCGGCTGGGCGACGTCGGGCGGTTCGCGTCGCTGGCCGAGACCGCGCTGGCGACCGGGCGGACCGAGGCGCTGCACCAGGAGCTGACGCGCTACCACCGGCTCTACGGCATCCCGGCCGCGCTGATCGACACGTCGGGCACCGTGCTGCTGGGACCGGCCGACGCGTACCAGGAGGCGGCGCGGGCCGAGCCGGCGGTGGCCCGGACGGTGACCGCGGCGCTGGCCGGGGCCCGGTCGGAACCGTCCTGGGAATGGGCGCCGTGGGACGACTCGGCGCTCGTGGTCGCGGAGCCGGTCGGCCGGGACAGCGAGGTCGTCGGTGCCGTCGTGACGATCTCCGACCTGTCCGGGACGCGCGAGCGCATCCTCGTGCGCTGGGCCCGGCTCGCCGGGCTCGGCCTGCTGCCGTTGATCGCGCTGGTGGCGGTCGCCTGGCCGGTGTCGGCATGGGTGTTGCGGCCGGTGCGGGAGCTGGACGCGGCCAGTTCCCGGATCTCCCAGGGCGACCTCACCATCCGGGCCGATGCCGAGGCCGGCCCGGTCGAGCTGCGGCGGCTGGCGGAATCGTTCAACACCATGATGGACGCGGTCGAGAACGCCGTGCAGCGGCAGCGGGCGTTCGTGTCCGACGCGTCGCACCAGTTGCGCAACCCGCTGACCAGTCTCCGGCTGGCCGTGGAGAGCCTGGAGCCGCAGCTGCGCCCCGACGGGCGGCACCTGTATGACGTCGCCGTCGACGAGCTGAAGGCGATGCAGCGGATGTTGAACTCGCTGCAGGCCAGCGCACGGATGGAGAGCATGCGCACGGCGTCGCCGGTCGATCTCGACGCGGTGCTGGCGACCCGGGTGAACCGGTGGCGGGCGCTGACGGCGGAGGCCGGGCAGAGCCTGGCGGTCGACGTGCCGCCGGGGTTGCGGCTGCTGGAGCCGCCGGGCGGGCTGGGCAGCGTCCTGGACGAGCTGATCAGCAACGCGTTGCGGCTGTCGGGCGCGCGGGTGGTGGAGGTGACCGCCCGGGCCGCTCCCGGTGGCGCGGACGCCGGCGATCCGGCCGCCGGCGTGGTGACGATCGCGGTTCGGGACGACGGGCAGGGGATCGACGTCGCCGAGCGGGCCCAGGCGCTGCGGCGGTTCTGGCGGTCACCGCGGCACCAGAACGTGTCCGGCACCGGCCTGGGACTGGCGATCTGCGCCGACCTGGTCGGGGCGGCCGGCGGCGAGCTGCGGCTGGCGGACGGCCTGCCGCGTCCGGACGGGTCCGGGCACGGCTTCGCCGCGGTGGTCGCGTTGCCGGCCGTGCCGCGGGTGGCGTCGTCGTCCGAGGCCCCGGCGCCGGCCTGAGGGCCGGGCCGGGTCGCCGATCCGCGGTCAGCGCTTGTGGTCGCGGAACCAGGCGGCCGCGCCGGGATGCAGCGGCGCCGATCCGGTGGAGATTCCGGTACGCACGTTGATGTGCCACGCCTCGGGAACGGCTTCGGCGTCGTCGCGGCTCGCGGAGGTGATGGACCCGGTGTGCGTGAAGATCGTGTCGGCGATGGCGTAGACCAGGTCGTCGGGCAGGTCGTTGCGCGCCAGGAGCACGTTCGGCACGGCGACCGTGCGGGTGGCGGGGACACCGGCGTACGCGGTCGCGGGGATCATGGCCGGTGCGTAGGGACCGGGGTACGCCGTGAAGAGCGCGCCCGCCTGCGCGTCCAACGGGATCATCCGGATCGAGTGCCGCTGCGCGAGCTCCGTGATGGCGGGGGTCGGGACGCCGGTCAGGGAGAACATCGCGTCGATCGCGCCGTCGCGCAGTGCCGCCGCCGAATCCGCCTGGCTGAGGTACCGGCCGTCGGCGTTCACCCGGCCGATCTCCAGGACCCGCAGGGACGTGAACTCGGTGCCCGAGTCCCGGGCGCCGAGGGAGACGCGCCGGCCGGCGAGGTCGCCGAACTCGTCGATCGCCGAACCGGCCAGGACCACGAGGTGCAGGTGGCTGTCGTAGAGCCGGCAGATCGCCGACAGTCCCTCGGGCGTGCTGCCGTCGGCGGCGATCAGCGCGTCCAGGCTGGTCAGTCCGAGGTGCACCGTGCCGGCCCGGAGCATCCGGATGTTGTCGGTGGACGCCCCGCTCGGCACGGTGGTCACCGTGGCGCCGGGCACCTGCTCGGCGATGTGTTCGGCCAGCGCGCCGCCGATGCGCCGGTACACCGCGCCGGCCGGCCCGGTGGCCAGGCGCAGGTGCACCGCGCCGGCCTCGGGCCGCCGGGAGCAACCGGCGAGCAGCCCGCCGGCGGCCGCGAGCACCGCCCGCCGGGTGATCCGTACCGTCGGCGCCATGCCGAGATGATACGGACGGCGGCGGCGGTTCCCGCCCGTCCGAGCGTTGCGGACGGGCGGGAACGGGGGCCGCTACAACTTGACGTACCGGGTCAGGTCGACCTCGGCGATCCCGCCGGCGCGGACCTGGGCCACCGCGACCGGCGGGCCGACCACGCGGTTGGGCAGGTCGACCTGCACCAGGTAGGTGCCGGGACGCAGGTGCACGAAGCCGAACCAGCCGTCGCCGTCGGTACGCCGGACGATCGGCTCGCCGCCGGTGGTCAGCGGCCGCAGGGTGACGGTCGCCTGATCCAGCGGCGCCCCGGTGCGCAGCGCCAGGCGGCCGGACACGTGCCCCTCGGTGGGGGTCGCCTTCCACGGCATCACCGGCACCGCCGCCTCGTCGGCGAACGGGGCGTCCGGACCGGTGGTCAGCGCCTCGGCCAACCGGTCCCGCTCCGCGTTGCGGACCGACAGCGGCTGGTTGACCCCGGTCATGGTCGGGTTGGCGTACGAGTAGCCGCTCCAGCCGGCGGCGGTGTTGCCCGCCGCGGTCGGGGCCAGCGCCCGGCGCACCTGCGCGATGCTGTCCGGGATGTCGTTGAGGTACAGGGCCGGCCCGATCACCGACTGCCGGTCGCCCTGCCAGTCGGCGAGCACCTCGGTCCACTCGTCGTACATCTGCTTCTGGTCGGGCATCCAGTCGCGCTTGTAGTTCATGGCGACGACCGTGTCCATGATCCCCTCGGCCAGCCAGCCCTTCCAGTCCTGCAGCACCTCGGCGTACGGCCGGGTCTTCTCCCAGCCGCCCATGCTCTGCGGGCCGAAGCTGTAGGTGATGCCGTCCATGGACAGGCGCGCCTGCGGGTTGACCTCCCACATGCCGAGGTAGATCTTGCGCACCAGGTTGGTCATCTGGGTGCGCCGCCAGTCGGAGAACTGCGGGTCGGAGGGCAGCGGGGTGTCGGTGCGGCCGGTGGCGGCGCGGAAGCGGGCCAGCGAGGTCTCGCTGTAGCCCCAGTCGCTGTGCGTGGTGGTGGAGTTGAAGTCGGGGTAGCGCACGTAGTCGAGGTTGATGCCGTCGACGTCGTACTCACGAACGATGCTCTGGATCGCCGAGACGGTGTAGTTGGTCGCGGCCGGGTTGGCCGGGTCCATGTAGGCGTTGGCGCCCATCAGTTCCAGGCCGTCGTACCGCTTGTTGAGCCAGCGGTCGGCGCCGGTGGCGGACCGGCCGTGCTTGTTGAAGACGTGCTCGGGTGATGAGTGCGGGGTGGCCGAGTTCCACATCGTGTTGACGTTGACCCAGGCGTGCACCTCCAGGCCCGCCGCGTGCCCCTGCGCGATCACCTCGTCCAGCGGGTCGTAGGGGGCCGGGGCGATCGCCGCGTCGGTGCGCGGGTAGAGCGCCCGGTTGCAGAAGCAGTCGTAGCGCCGGGCGATCTGGACGATCAGGGCGTTGGCGTTGATCTTCTTGGCGTCCTGCACGAGCTTGGTGACCTGTGCGGGGGTGTAGATGCCCTCGTTGAACGCGTCGACCCAGTAGCTGCGCCACTGCTGGGTGGATTCGGTCTCCGGGGCGGCGTTCGCGGGGGTGGCCAGGCTCAACGCGAGGACGGTGGCGGACAGGGCGGCTAGCACTCGTCTTCTCAAGGTGCCCTCCATGGCGGAAGGTGCGCTGAAGGATAACTACAGCGATTACCGTAAAGGCGAAGGTAAGCTACGCGCCGCTCCGGAGGCAAGGGATCGGGACGTGCGGCCGCTCCGGGCGTCCGCTTCGCGGCCCGGCGGGCAGAAGGCCGGGCAGCCGTCGGTTCAGCGAGTAGGGGCCGGCTGCGACGGAGAACCGCTGTCCGGGTCGCCCGTCGCGTCCGGCGTCGGCTCGGCCGTCGTCGCGGTCGGCGCCGCAGTGGGGCGGGCCGTGGCGGACGGCGTCGCACCCGGCGGGTCGTTCGACGGTTCCGTCGCCGGCTCGGAGGCGTCGGCGGCGGGCGCGCTCCGGTCCGGATCGGGTTCCGCCGTCCGCGCCCCGCTGGGAGCGTTCGCCGGATCACCCCCGCCGGAGTCCGGCCGGGACGTGACGACGGAAGGCGACGGCACCCCGGACGGGCCGGGTGACCAGCCGGTCCGGTCAGCCAGCGCCACGGCGGCCGCCGCGGTGGCCAGCACGACCAGCGCGACCGCCGTGACCGCCCGCCGCCCGCCGACCCCTCGGTGCGTACGGCCCTCCGGTGCCTGCGTCACGGTGGCCGCCGGCGCCGCCACTGGGAGCGTCGGGAGCGTCGGCGGACCGGGCGAGCCGGCGACCGCCTCCGCGGTGGCGGCCAGGGCCGCGGCGGTCGGGAACCGGTGACCGGGGTCCCGGGCCATCGCGGTCGCGACCAGGTCGCGTACGGCCGCCGGGACGTCGTCGGGCAGCGGGGGCGGCTCCTCGTCGAGGCGGCGCACGGCCACGGCGACCGGGTTCTCGCCGGGGAACGGCGGATGCCCGGCGAGGCAGTGGTAGGCGACCGCGCCCAGGGCGTACACGTCGGCGGCCGGCGTGATCGCGCTCCGGGTCAGTTGCTCCGGCGCGATGTACAGGGCGGTGCCCACCACCTGGTTCGCCGCCGTCAGGGCCGTCGCCTCCGGCGAGTGCGCGATGCCGAAGTCGACGAGGACGACGTGCCCGTCCGGCTCGATGATCAGGTTGCCCGGCTTCACGTCGCGGTGGACCACGCCGACGTCGTGGGCGGCCTGCAGGGCGCGGGCGGTCTGCGCCACGATCGACAGCGTCTCGGCGACGTCCAGCCGGCCCAGCTCGGCGATCCGCTCCGACAGCGGCTGCCCCTGCACGTACGCCATCACGATGTAGGCGAGCCCGGACCCGCCGGGCAGCGGCGCTTCGCCGTAGTCGTAGACCTCCGCGACGCCGGGATGCCGCAACGCCGCCATGGCCCGCGCCTCGCGGCGGAACCGCTCGCCGGCGCTGGCCTCCTCGATGAACCGCGTGTGCAGCATCTTGACGGCCACGGTGCGGTTCAGCGTCTCGTCGACGGCGCGCCACACCTCGCCCATGCCGCCGGCAGCGATCCGATCGGCCAGGCGGTAGCGGTCTCCGATCAGGTCCCCCACGTCCGGCATTCGATCCCCGTACCCCGGGAGTTCTTTTCTTACGCCCCGGCCGCCGGGTCCGGGTGACGGCCGCGCCTCGTCGTAGCCGCTGCCGGAGCGCTCCGGCGTGCGCGGATACGGCTGTCCCGGTGCCATCTCGCCGTGCGCCACCCACGACAGATCTTTCCGGGCCTTAGCTGAGCGCAGATAGCAGCGGCAAGCACCTGTCGGATATCTGGCTGATCATCGTTTGATCGGATGACGTCTCTCACTTTCTGACACGATGATCAGCCCGTTCGTGGAATCGCCGCCGGGCGCATTCCTGCGCTCTCATGTGAGTCTCGATCCACAACGGCATTACGTCCCGGCACGACTCCGGCAAGTGTGACTCCGGTCTGGAGGTCCCGCATGACCACCACGAGTGATTCCGTACAGGAAGTCTTCTGGGCCGAAGCTCGGCTGCCCAGTGGCCGGACCGTACTGCTCCGCACCACCGACGACGCCCTCGCCGAGGCGGACGAGGACGTGGGGGTCGTCCAGGACGTCCGGTTCCGTTCGATCGATTTCCGGATTATCACCGCCACGCTCCAGGAGGTGGGCCAGCTGATCAGCAACGCCATACGACCATTGGCGCCCCGGGAGGCCGAGGTCGAGTTGGGGCTCGGCCTCAACGCGAACACCGGCCAACTCCTCGTGCTCTTCGGCGCAGCCGCGGCCGAGGCATCGGTGAAGGTCACCTTGCGGTGGCAATTCGGGCCGGAGGCGAATAGTGACGAAACGGCTTGAGGAACTGGTCCGCCAGGCGACCGTGCCGCTGACCGACGCCGCCGGGCAGTTGCTGGGCACCGCGTTCTTCATCGCGCCCGGCCTGGCCGTCACCGCCGCGCATGTCGTGGACCGTGCCGTCCAACGCCGGGTGTTCGCGCCCGACCGGCAGGGAATCGAACGGCCGCTGGTGGTACGCGTGCAACATCCGCCGACGGTCGCACCCGGCGTCGAGCCGTATCCGTTGCCCGATCTCGCGATTCTCGACGCCGCTCCCGGCACCTTCGAGGACACGCCCTGTGTCCTGATGGGTCACCCGGGGCCGGCGACGGAGTTGCTCGCCTTCGGCTACAGCAAGTCGATCGATCCACGCCACGCGTTCGCTCCCGACCTGGCCCGCCTCGAGTACGAGGGGATCATTCCGGTGCAGGGCGTGGACGTCATCAAAGTCAAACAGGCGACGGTGGATCCCGGCATGAGCGGCGGCCCCGTGCTCGATATCGCCGCCGGCGCTATCGTCGGCTACGTCAAGGCGACCCGCGGCGCCGGAAAGCCGTACGGCGCTTACGTCGTCGCCATGTCGGAGCTGCAGCGATACGAACACCCCACCTGGGGACTCAGCGAGCTCCATCACCGGGCGAACCCGACCTGGCAGGCGGCGAAGACGGGCGACTTCAAGGGCCCCGACCCGGTGGTCGCGACACGGGCGGTAGCCGAAGCCGTGATCCGCGAAGCGGAATCACGCCACGACGTACTGCCGGAGGGCGTCGACGCCGCAGCGCTGCACCAAACCATCTGGCTACGTCGCCGGCTACCGGACAGCGGCAAGCGCGACATGAGCGTGACCGACCTGTCGTTCCGCCAGCGTTGGCGCAGCCAACGCCCCCTGTCCGGGCTCACGGTCGTGTCCGGAGACCCGGGATTCGGGAAATCATGGCTCATCGCGCACCAGGCATCCCAGGTCGCGCGGCAGGCGCTGCATCACCTCGACGAGGGCGGATCGGTCGACGACTGCATCATCCCCGCCCGCCTCACCTGCGCAACCCTGGGCGACGACCGGGAGGGCGGCAGCGACGTCAGCAGCCTGGCGCGGACCCTGCTGACGGCCAACCTGTCGAGCGGCCTGACCGAGCAGAACGACGAGCGCGGTTATCTGGCGGCGGTGGAGCGCGCCCTGGTCGACGGCCGCATGCTCATCTGCCTCGACGGTCTCGACGAGATGCCGACCGGCCATCACCGACGTCTGAAGAGGAACCTGCTCACACTCCTCTCACTCAACAACGCGGTGCTGATGTGCTCACGACCGGCGGCATTGCCGATCATCGAGGAGATCGCGATCGGCAATCGTGAGGACTTCGAGTTGGTCGGGTTCACCCCCCGGGAGACGGTCAACTTCGTCCGGACCTGGTTGCGGGAGCGGCCGCAGTCGGCGGACTCGCTCCTGAGCTCGATCACCGACCGGGCCGAGCTGGCGCAGCTTGCCCAGGTCCCACTGCTGCTGTCGTTCCTCTGCCGGCTGGCCGACCCGCTCCAGCACCGCGACTACCGCAGGAGCACTCTCCCCCAGCTCTATCACGACGTCGCGCGCCACCTGCTGTCCGGACGCTGGCACGGCAACCGGGTGCCGGCGGAGAGCGAGGCGATGCCGGATCCGGTGCTGCGCATGCAGTTGCTCGCGGAGGTCATCGGGAACCTGCAGGACAGCTGGCGGGGAGGCACCGAGGACATCGTGAAAGCGGATCTTCGCGCCGCCATCCGGCGTCATCCCCACTACGACGCCGTGGCCGCCACGGCGGCCGTCCGGATGAGCGCCAACTCGGCGGCGAACCGGGCCCGGGCCGATGCCGTCGAGCCGGTGCTGTGGGAGTTCCTGTACGACGGCATCCTGGTGGAGGCCGCGGACGCCCCACTGCGCCCGACCGTACGGTTCATCCACCCGATCCTGCGCGAGATGCTGCTCGCCACCTATGTGCTGCACCTGCCACCAGACGGTCAACTCGCGTGCATCGATCGGCACCGCTGGCTCGACACCAGTTGGACGCGGGTCATCGTCGCCGCGGCCGCTCTGGTGCCCGATCCCGCGCCACTCGTTGCTCATATCATCTCCGAGGGCAACGACCCCTGGGTGACCCAGCGCACGCTGGCCGCCCAGGTCATCGCCGCGGCGCCCGCCTACGATGACGACACCACCGCTCAGGCGGTTCTCGACGCGATCCTGGCGGGCACCGAATCCCCGTTGGTGTTTGAACGGCGACGGGCCGTCAGCGCGCTGGGCACCCTGCTCCGATCCCGGTCACGCCGGCTACGAACATGGGCCCACCAGCGGATCGACGAGGCCGCTGACGTCCAGGAAGAACGGAAACAGGGCCACGGCGACGCGGCATCGGAAATCAGTTACGAGATCGTAGCGAGCCTCCTCGAAGCGCGGGACGAGGCTGCGGTACGAGTGGCGCGGGCCGTGGTTGTCGCACCGGGCTGCCCGCCGAATGTCCGGTTCCGGCTGATCGCCGGCCTGGTCGCGCTCAATACGCGTCAGGCCACCGACATGGTCCTCGGGATGCTGGAACGGAAGTCGGCGGCCCGGGAGGATCTGGCCGCGTTCCTGTCCGCGCTGCGCCCGCACGCCCATCTGGCGGTCGCCGCTGCCATTCGGTTGCTGCGCAATCGGCAGTTGGTCGTCACGGCGCGGGTCCAGGTCGGCCGGGCGCTGCTCGAGTGCGGCCCGGCTGGAGTCGACGGGGTGCGCGAGGTCGCCGACGACCGGACGATGACCTGGAGTATCAGGTGCCGCTTGTACGCCGAGATGCTCCGCGCCGCCGTGCCCGATGTCACGGCACCGGCACTGCGGCTCCTCGCAAACCCGTACCCGCAGTACAAGGATCGGGCGGAGCTCACCCTCGCACTTGTCGAGGACGGGGCCACCGAGGCGATTCCCGAGGCGGCGCTGCTGCTGAGCAACCCCTCCGTGCACTGGACGATGCGGGAGGCCCTCGCCAGAGCGCTGGCCCGACAGGGACGGGCGGGCCGGGACCTACTGGTGGCGCAACTCAACCACGGCGCTATCGATCTCGACCTCAAGGTCCGGCACATCTGCGCCCTGGTCGAGGTACGCGACCCGCACGGAAGCAACGCAGCGTTGCACCTGCACAGCGACCGGGGAGTGCACAAATGGATCCGGATGCGGATGGCCGAGGTACTGCTCCGGTACAACGCGGGGCTCGCCGACGAGGAGTCCCTCATCGAGCTCGCCTCCGCCCAGGAACATCCGGCGCAGTCGCGCGTGGACCTGGTCACCGACATGATCCGGCACGGGTTCCCCGCGGCGGAGAACCTCATGATGAACCTCGTGCGTGACGGCCAGGAGGACAGCTTCCTGTCCTGGCCGGACATCTTCATGCGGCTGGCCGAGAGTGGCGACGCCGGCCAGCGATGTCTGGAGGCGGTCGCGCGGGCTCCGGAGCTGGACTGGGCCTTGCGCTGCGAGGCGCTGCTGAGTCTCGGCAAGACCCTGGGCGGCGGCGCCCTGTCGGCGGCCACCGAGGAGGTCGCCCACGAGATGCCGACCATGTGGCGCAACCGGCTCGTCCTCGGCCTCGCTCGCGCCGGAGTCGCCCCCGACCTGGATGCGTTCGACGCGCTGGCGCGACGGCAGCACGGCGGCTATCCGATCATCTTCGAGTTCCTGCAGCGCGCGCCCGTGGACCGCAGTGTCGTCGAGCGTCTGCTGACCACGGCACGGGGGCTGCAGGACGGCGGGACGATCGAGGACGACTCGCCCGAGCTCCCCGGCATCGTCATCGACCGGGATCTGCTCACCGAACTCGGTCTCGCGGTCCGCTCGGAGGCGGAGGCACGCCAGCACGCGCAGTGGTTCTACGACACCATGGAGATGCGGGTCGGCAAGCGGCTGGCCCAGCTGATGCTCGACGAGCAACGCGACGAGTTCGAGAGTTACGTCGAGGCCGAGGATGAGGTCGCCGCCCTCGATTTCCTGGAGACGTCGTTCCCCGAGTACCGGCAGGTCGTTCGGGAAATCTTCGCCGACCTGAAGGCCGAGGTACGGGACGGGAGGCTGAGGCCGCCGGAGCCGGTCGACCACAGCGTGCTGGACAGCATCTCGAAGGTCGCGTCGGTCCTGTCCGAGTGGATCACCTACGCGGAGACCCGGCGGTGGACGGCGTGGCGGGTGTTCACGGCCAAGAACGCGATGCTGATCGGTTCCGATCTCGCGCGGGGCATACTCCGGCTGAGCATCGCGGTCGACCCCCTGTGGGGCCCACACGAGGCGGCGCTGTGGGTCGCCGAACGTGTGGCGAGCGGTGACCCGGACAGCAACCTGCTCCACGATTCGGCTGCGCTGCTCGACTGGCTCAAGGGCCGGTTCGACAACGACGACTTCACCGCGCTCTATCTCGGTGGTGCGTACGCCGTCCTCCGATACCCGGAGCATGAGTTCAGCGGGTGGTACGCCGCCGTCGGCGCGCAACAGAACGACCACCACGAGCTGGCCCTCAGGCTGGTGCGGCAGGCGGGTGAAACCCGACCGCCCGGCGAGCGTGAGGACGGCGTCACGATCCTGGAACACTTCCGGTCCAAGCTCGGGTGGAGCGAGCAGATCGCCTCGGCGTTCCGCACCGCGTACCAGGAAGGCCTGCGGGGCTCGCTCGCCGATCACGAGCGCGCGGTGGAACGGCAACCAGACTCCGCGCAGTACCAGTTCAACCTCGGTATCGCGCTGCAGCAGAGTGGACGGCACAACGACGCGGTGGAAGCGTACCGACGTGCGGTCGCCCTGGAGCCGCATGTCGCCATCCGCCATCGTGCTCTCGCCGGGGCGTTGGATGCGGCCGGCCGGTCCGCCGAAGCCCTGGAGACCATCACGTTCACCCTGGCCATGGACCGGTCCGATCCCGTCGCCCACGCGATCCACGGCGCCATCCTCGACCGGCTCGGCCGCGAGGAGGACGCCGTGGTGGCGCTCCGCCAGGCACACGAGCTGGCTCCGTCCAACCCGCTCTACCTCACGAATCTCGGCCGCGTGCTGCGTCGCCTCGGGCGCCTCGACGAGGCGGTGGACGCGTACCGGAAGGCGGTCGAACGCAATCCCCATGACGCGAATCGCCGCGGCATGCTCGCCGAGACGCTCCACGCGGCCGGGCGTTCCGAGGAGGCCCGGTACGAGATCAGCAAGGCTGTGGAACTCGATCCCGCCGGCCATGAAACACACGGGATGCACGGCTACATCCTCAGCAGTCTGGGCCGTCACGAGGAGGCGGTCGTCGCCTACAAGGAGGCGCTCCGGATCGCCCCGGAGAATCCCGTCTACCTGACCAACCTCGGACTCAAGCTGGGAGCCCTGCACCGCCACGACGAGGCGATCGCGCTCGGCCGTGAAGCCGTCGAACACCGACCTGACGCGAGCGTCGGCTACCAGGTGCTCACCGAGGCGCTCCGCGCCGCTGGCCACTTCGAGGAGGCCGCAACCACGATCACCACCGGCATCGACGTCGATCCCGACGACTACCGGTCGCACTGCATGGCCGCCATCGTGTTCAACAACATGGGCCGGTACGCGGAGGCTCTGGAGGCACTCACCCGGGCCGCGACGATCAACCCCACATCCAGCCTGGTCAAGGCCAACCGGGGCGAGGCTCTCCTGTTGTGCGGCCGCGTGGAGGAGGCGGCGGTGGAGCTGCGGGAGTCGATCCGCCTGGGCGCGCCCAGCCCTATTGAGTCCGATGTGTTGCTCGCCGTAGCCGTCCATTCCGTCGACCGGGACGAGAGCGTGACGCTGGCAGGACAGGCACTGACCCACGGCGTCGACAACGGCATCACGCCCTTCCGACGCGCCGAGTTCCGCGCCATAGCCTTCCTGATCGCCGGAGACCCCGACCGCGCGATCGCGGAACTCCGTGCCGCGGCACCCCTGCTCCAGCCAACTGACGTGCTGCAAACGCCGTTGTACGACCAACTACGGACGATCGCCCCGGAGGCCGTCGAGGCGCTGCTGGACTCCTGGCCGAACGGCGTCACGCCCGATATCGTGCGACCACCCGCGCCCCGCTCCGGAGACCTCACCGATCGGTCAGAACCAACGGAGGTCAGTGGGGACGAATGATGGCCTCCGTCGGCGGTCGACCCGCAAGGCCGGGCGTCGGACCTCCGGGGCACGGGCGGTCGCCGCGGCCGGCTAGCCGTCGAAGCCGGCCGCTCACGGCCGCCCGTCATGTCGGCGTTGGGCGCAATTGGGGCGGTAGTTGTCTCAGGAGTTCCTCAAGAGTGAGTCACTCGCCTGACCAGGCACGACGATGATCGTAGTCTCGCCCGACAGGTGGAACCCGAGCCGGAATCCGGCCGTGGAGGACGTGCGCGTCCGCCCATCTCCGTGCCCCCGACGGAAGTTTGCCCATGGGATCGCAGTTCACAGTCAAGCGGTGGCTCCGGCGCACCGCCATCCTCATGACCGCCCTCCTCGTACCCCTTTCTTCGGTGGCCGCGGCGCCGGCGGCGGCCGCGGACGCCCCGCCGCACGCCATCGACTTCCGGGGGCAGACCCCCGGCGCGCCACCCGCCGGCTGGTCCAGCGTGTGGCGCAACTCCGAGTACCTGGTCCAGACGGATCCGGCCCGGCTCGTCCACCGGGCCACGACCTCCGGCCGGCAGGCGTTGAGCCCGGACGTCGTGGGCGAGGTCAGCGGGGACGTCGAGGTCTCGGCTCTGGTACGGATCTTCTCGACCTCGGGTACACAGAACGTCCTGCTCCTGCACGCCGGCGGCGCGGCGGGCGCGGAGAACGCGTACTACGTGGACTTCCGTGGCGAGTCGGGTAGCGCGAGGTACCGCATCAACCGCTACCACAACGGCGTCTTCAGCACCCTGCGCAACGGCCCGAACCTGGCCGCCGCGCCGGTGCCGAACATGTGGTACCAGACGGTGCTGCAGCGCCAGCAGAACGTGCTGCGGTTCAAGGTGTGGCCGTACGGCGCCGACGAGCCGGCCGGCTGGATGATCGAGGTCACCGACTCCGTGCACCAGAGCGGCCGGATCGGGGTCGGGCACACCACCGGCGGCGACACGGTGACCGAGTGGGCGTACCTGGGCGTGGCGACCGCCGGCAGCGCCCCGCGCGCCCCGGACGGGATCGTCGCCAAGCCGGTCGTCCCCGGCCCGCCGTCGGTCGAGAGCCGCCCGATCGCCAAGCAGATCTCCATCGGGTGGGCCGAGGTCGACGGCGCGAACTGGTACGAGGTCGAGCGGGACGGCAAGCTCATCGCGTCGCCCTGGACCCTGGCCGCGTACGCCGACCCGCTGGTCGCCCCCGGCGCGGCGGCCCGCTACCGGGTGCGTGGGGTGTCGGCGCTGCTCGGCCCCGGGACGTGGTCCCAACCGTTCGTGGTCACCGCTCCGCCGAACGCCTTCGCGGACACCCCCACGCCGTTCGAGGCCAGTGGCGGGCAGCTGACGACGTACGCGCAGGAACAGCAGTTCCTCGCCGACATCGACACGCGGTCGGAGCGGGTCGCCGTCGACCGGATCGGGACCAGCGTGGAAGGGCGGCCGATCCAGCTGGCCCGCATCGGCTACCCGACGGCCCCCGACGAGCAGGAGATCCGCCAGCGCCCGACCCTCTTCGTGAACTGCACCGTCCACGGCAACGAATGGACGCCGCGTGAGTCGTGCCTGGGGTTCATCCGCGATCTCGCGCTGACCGAGGATCCCGCCGTCACCAGGGTGCTGGCCGAGCACGCCGTACTCGTGAACCCGACGGCCAACCCGGACGGACGCTTCGCGGGACGGCGCGAGAACGCCCAGGGTCTCGACGTCAACCGTGACTACCTCGCATTGCAGTCCCCGGAGGCGCGGGCGGCGGTCGAGGTGCTGAACCGCTACCAGCCGGAGGTCGTGCTCGACGGCCACAACTGCTGCGATCACTCGGTGGTCCCGAACTGGGCCCAGCACCCGAACGTCGGCCAGCCCGTCCAGGACCACGCGCAGGCCCTCGTGCAGGAGGCGCTGATCGGCGGTGCCACCACCGTCGGCTACACCGCCCAGCGGTCGACGCTGGCGACCCGTGGCGACGCGACCATCATGCGCAACTACTCCGGGCTGCGTAACACCCTGGGCCTGCTCAACGAGGTGCGCTCCGGGGCCATCGCCGGGCGGCTCGAGGAGCAGACCGGCGACCCGAACCGGACGTTGAACCTGCGCCACCGGGCCGTCCGCGCCTTCGACTTCGTGCTCGACGCGACGTTGCGGCACTTCACCCGGCACAGCGCCGACATCAGCACCGCCATCGCGCAGTCGACCGCCGAGGCGAAGGCCGGCCAGGGCACCGTCTACCTCGACGAGAACGGGACCCGGCCGCTGGAGACCAACGTCTGCGGCTACCTGCTTCCGGCCGAGCAGTACGACACGCAGCTCGCCGAGTTGCTGCGTACGCACCGGATCGCGGTGCGGGAACGGCCCGACGGCGTCGCGGTGTCCCTGGCGCAGGCGCACCGCCGGATGATCCCGCTGCTCCTCGACGCGCGGGCGGACACCGTGGTCGCTGACGCGCAGCCTCGCTCGTACTGTGCGTCCGGCGACCCGCGCCTGGCCCCGGCGCGGGAACTGCTCGCCGAGCTGGTCGACGGCCGCCGGGTGGCCGAGCCGACCGCCTCGACGGTGGCTTCCCGCTTGGAGGTGGTGGAGAACCTGCTCAATGGGCCAGGGGCCAACGCCGCTCGCCCGGTGCTCGCCGCCTTGATCCGTCAGGTGGAGAACGTCGAGCGGGACAGCTCGGACCCGGCGGCGCTGACGGACCTCGCCGAGGAACTACGGCGTTCGCTCGCCGCGATCCAGGGCTGACAACGGCGTCAGTCCGGTTCGGTCCCGCCCGGCATGAATGTCGGGCGGGACCGGAGCCAACTCCTCGTCGCCGACGGGCGGTCGCCCGCCCGATCCTGAGTGGGACAGCCGCCGTCACCCCCCTACCACGGAGTTCCTGAATGAACACGAATCCGGCATCGAGGCGGGGCGCCGCGACGTACGCGCACCGGGGATCGTCGGGCCTGGCACCGGAGAACACCGCGGCCGCCTTCGAGCTCGCGATCGCCGACGGCGCCGACTACATCGAGACCGACGTGCAGCTCAGCGCCGACGGGGAGCTGGTGCTCATCCACGATGTGACGCTCGCCCGCACCACCGACGCAGCGCTGGTGTTTCCGGACCGCGCACCCTGGAACGTGCGCGACTTCACCGTGGCCGAACTGAAGAAACTCGACGCCGGGGCGTGGTACGACGCGGACTTCGCCGGCCAGCAGATCCTCACCCTCGACGAACTGCTCGACCTGATCGGAGACCGGGTCGGCCTGAACCTCGAGCTGAAGTCGCCCGCCGTGCATCCCGGGCTGGCGCGGGCGGTCGTCGCTCGGCTGCGCCGGCGTCGCGACCGGATCGAGCCGGGCGACCGCCTGCAGCCGCTGATCGTCGGGTCCTTCGACGAGCAGGCGCTCCGGGACTTCCACCCGCAGCTGCCCGATGTCCCGGTCTCGCTGATCAGCTACGACGTGCCGGCGGGCGGGCAGCTGACCGAACTCGCCGGGTGGATCTTCTCGGTCAACCCGGACATCCGCCGACTGCGGCCCGAGGAGGCGGCCCGCGTCATCGAGGCGGGCATGACCCTGGTGCCGTGGACGGTCAACTCGCCGGAGCTCTGGCGGTGGGCCCTGGACCTCGGCGTCGAAGGCATGATCACCGACTACCCGTACGCCCTGAGGACCATGCTGCACGGCCCCATCGACGAAGCGGGGCCGGCTCCGACGGAGCCGGCCCCGCTTCCCGAGGTGTCCCCTCGGCGGTGACGCTGTGGTCAGCTGACCGACTTGTTGTAGCTGTCGATCGCGGCCTGCACGCTCGCCGCGGCGTCCTTCATGGCCTGGTCGGCCGGCTTGCTACCGACGATCGCCGCCTCCAGGCCGTCCTCCGACGCCTTGCGCGCCTGCGGCATCACGCCGAGCAGGCAGCCGGCCGACGCGACCGACGGCGGCAGCGCGTGCAGCTGGTCCACGGCGGTCTTGAACTGCGGGTACTGCGCCACCCAGTCCTTGTCGATCTGCTCGTCGAGCGCCTTGGCGTTGACCGGCACGTACCCGGTGCCGGTGTGCCACTTGGCCTGCTGGGCCGGGGTCAGGGCGAACTTCACGAACTCCCAGGCGGCCCGCTTCTCCTTGTCGCTGTGCCCGACGCCGTTGATCCACAGCGAGGCGCCGCCGATGATCGGCCCGCCCGTCGAGGCGGCGCTCGCCTTCGGGTACGGCGCGGTGAGCACGGTGAACTTGCCCTTGGCCGCCTCGATGTAGCCGCGCATGGCGCCGGTGGACTCCAGGTGCATCGCCACCGTGCCGGCCTTGAAGGCGGCCTGGGCGTCGTCGGTCTTGCGGCCGGTGTTCGTCGCGTAGCCGCCCTTCACCAGGTCCGCCCACCACTGTGCGACGCGCACGCCGGTCTCCTGGTCGAACTGCACCTTCGTGGCCAGGCCCTTGCGGCCGTTGCCGTTGTCGCAGTACTCCTTGCCGTCGGTGGCGATCAGCTGCTCCACCAGCCAGCCGTAGATGGCGGCGCCGAAGCCGTACTGGACGGTCTTGCCGCCGGCGTCCTTGACGGTCAGCTTCTTCGCCATCTCCCCGATCTCGTCGAGGTTCTGCGGCGGCTTCGCGGGGTCGAGGCCGGCCCGGACGAAAGCCTCCTTGTTCAGGTACAGCAGCGGGGTGGACGTGTTGAACGGCATCGACTGCAGCTTGCCGTCGATCGAGTAGTAGTTGGCGATGTTCGGTTCGATGTCGCCCGCGTTGAACTTGTCCTTGTCGATGAACTTGTGCATCGGCACGGTCTGCTTGGAGTCGACCATGAAGCGGGAGCCGATGTCGTAGATCTGCACCAGCGCCGGAGTGCTCTTCTGCTGCACCGAGGCCTTGTACTTGGCGATGGTCTCGTCGTAGTTGCCCTGGTAGATGGGCTTGACCTCGACCTTGCCACCGCTCTGGGCGTTGAACTCGGCGACCAGCTTGTCGATCGCCTCGGCGTTGGCGCCCTTCATCCCGTGCCAGAACTCGATGGTGGTCTTGTCGGTGGCCTTCTCGAGCACCTCCGCGCCGGGCGCCTCGAGGGCGTCCTGACCGGAATCGGTGCCGGACCCGGAACCACCGCACGCGGTCAGCGCGGCGGCGGCTACCAGGGCGACGAATGCCGTCATTGCCCGGCGGGGCTTGAGTTGTCTCACCAGTTCTCCTCTTGACGAATTAACGCAGCGCGCCGGCGGTGAGGCCGCGGACGATGTAGCGCTGGCCGAAGAGCACGACGGCCAGCGTGGGAAGCAGGGACAGCGCGACGCCGGCGAGGACGAGGCCCGGTTGCGCCGCCTCGGCGTCGTTGAGCTGGGAGATGCCGATCTGCAGGGTCTGGTACTCGGAGTCGCGGATCAGGATCAGCGGCCAGAAGTACTGGTTCCACGCCGACAGGAAGACATAGACCCCGACCGCCGCGATCGACGGCTTGGACAGCGGCACGATGACCCGCCACAACAGGCGCCAGTGCCCGCACCCGTCGATCACCGCGGCGTCCCGCAGCTCGCTCGGGAACTGCAGGAAGGCCTGGCGCAGCAGGAACGTGCCGAACGCCGAGGCGAGGAAGGGCAGCACGAGACCGAGGTAGGTCAACCCGCCCCGCGCCAGCCCCCAGCCGGAGATGGCCAGGTAGTTGGGGATGATGATCGCTTCCCACGGCACCATGAGGGTGGCCAGGAACAGGCCGAACGTCGCCGCCTTCGCCGGCAGGCGGAGGAAGGCGAAGGCGTACGCGGCCAGGATGCTGGTGACGATCTGCGCCACCGTGATGGCCCCGGCCTGGACCGCCGAGTTGACGTAGAAGCGGCCGAGCGGCACCGAGCGGAAGACGTCGGTGATGTTCTGCCAGTACAGCTGGTGCGGCACCAGCGCGGGCGGGTAGGTCGCCAGGTCACCGGGGCCCATCACGGCGCCGACGAAGCCGTAGTAGATGGGGAACAGGACCGGGATCAGGAACAGGCCGAGCACGACGTAGACGGCGGCCTGCCCGAAACGGAACTTTTTCATCGGTAGTGGACCCGCCGCTCGAGGATGCCGAACTGGACAGCCGTACAGCCGAGCATGACGATCAGCAGCACCACGGCCTGGGCGCTGGCTGACCCGAAGTCGGAGGACCCGAAGGCGAACGCCTTCTCGTAGATCGAGTAGACCAGCGTCGTCGTGGCCTGGTCGGGGCCGCCCTTGGTCAGGATGTGGATCTGTCCGAAGCTCTGCAACGCGTGGATCGTGGACACCACGACCAGGAAGAACAACTGCGGGGAGAGCAGCGGAACGGTGATCCGGGACGCCAGCCGCCAGCCGGTCGCACCGTCCAGCCGCGCCGCCTCGACCACCTCGGGTGAGATCGCCGCGACGCCGGCGGAGAGCACGAGGACGTTGTAGCCGAGGTTCATCCACACCGTCGCGGCGCAGACGGCGGGTAGCGCGATCGCCGGATCGGTGAGCCAGTTGACCCGGTCGATCCCGAAGGATCCGAGCACCCCGTTCGCCACGCCGATCGCGGGGTTGTAGATGACGGCGAAGACGACCGACGCGGTCGCGACCGAGAACGCGAACGGCAGCGCGAACGCGGTGCGCAGCACCCGTACGCCGCGGATGCGTGCCTCCAGCAGCAGCACCACGAAGAGCGCGCCCAGGACGGCCGGCACCACGGAGAACAGCGTGAACAGGCCCGTCGTGGCCAGCACCTTGCCGAACTCGGCGGACAGCATCTCCCGGTAGTGCTCGGCGCCGACGTACACCGACGGCGCTCCGAAGAGGTCGTTGCCGTGCACGGACAGGTACAGCGTCCGCCCCAGCGGCCAGAACACGAACAGCGCGAAGACCACGACCGACGGCAGCAGCAGCAGCCAGCCGAGGCCGGATTCGGCGAAGCGCGCCGGCTTCCCTTTCCGGGCGGTGGAGCGGGGGGACTCCGAGGTCGGTGCGGGGCCATCCGGTGGGGCGGTGACCGTGGGAGGGGGATGCACGGGCAGCACAGTACCAACGGCATCGGCCGAAAGAAATCCTTCCATGCAGCACCCGGAGCTGGAAGTTCTTTCCACAACCAGCCGTCTTCCCCACCCGTGACCAGTGCGTCGTCACCATCCCGAGATCGGTGCCCGGCGCGCGGCCTAGGATCGAGCCATGCCCTGGAGCGCGAACGACGTCGACCGGTTCGAGGCCGCCAGACCGCGCCTGGCGGCCATCGCCTACCGCCTCCTCGGTTCCGTCGCGGAGGCCGAGGATGCCGTGCAGGAGACGTTCCTGCGCTGGCAGGCCGCCGACGTCGACCGCGTCGAGGTGCCCGAGGCCTGGCTGACGAAGGTCCTCACCAACCTGTGCCTCAACCAGCTCACCTCCGCGCGGGCTCGCCGCGAGACCTACGTCGGCCAGTGGCTTCCCGAGCCGCTGCTCGCTGGGGACCCGATGCTCGGCCCGGCCGACACCGCCGAGCAGCGCGAATCGGTCTCGTACGCGGTCCTCGCCCTCCTTGAGCGCCTCTCCCCCAACGAGCGGGCGGTGTACGTGCTGCGGGAGGCCTTCGACTACCAGCACCGGGAGATCGCCGAGATCCTCGACCTCACCGAGGCCGCCAGCCAGCAGATCTTCCACCGCGCCAAGAAGCACGTCGCAGGCGGCAAGACCCGTACCGAGATCGACGCCGCTGCCGCCCGGCGGGTCGTCGAGGAGTTCCTGACGGCCGCCGCCAGCGGCCAGGTCGACCGGCTCGTACGCCTGCTCACCGAGGACGCCGTCTCGGTCGGCGACGGCGGCGGGAAGGTCCCGGCCCGCGCCAAGGCGTTCGAGGGCGCGGTCGCGGTCGCGAAGTTCCTGCGGGGCCTGTTCAAACCGAGCGAGGGCAAGCGCGCCATCTTCGGCGGCCAAGCCGAGGTCTACGCCTGGAGCGCCAACGGCGAGCCCGCCGTCGTCGCCGTCGTGGACGGCCGCGTCGTCGGGGTCATGTGCCTGGAGGTCACCGCCGAGGGCATCGCCGCGGTCCGCAACCAGGTCAACCCCGACAAGCTCGAACGCGCGACCGCGCGCTGGGCGGCCACCGACCACGGGGAGCCCCTGTTCACCCTCTGACCGCCCTGTGAGGTGCTTCATATCGCGTTCCTGTCAGGAAACGGCGGGCGGCCCGGTTCAGGTGGCACAACCGCGGCAGGACAGGAGCAGGGAAATGCAGCACCGCATCGTCGTTCTGGGGGCCGGGTACAGCGGGGCCTTCGCCGCCGGTCGCCTCGCCAAGCGGCTCCGTCGCGAGGACGTCGCCGTCACCCTCGTCAACGCCGAGCCCGACTTCGTCGAACGCGTCCGCATGCACCAGCTGGCGACCGGCCAGGGCCTCAAGCCCCGGCCGCTCAGCGAGATGTTCGCCGGCACCGGCGTCGAACTGCGGCTCGCGAAGGTCACCGGCGTCGACGTCGACCGCAGGACCGTCGCCATCGCCGGCGCGAGCGGTGCCGAGGAACTCGCCTACGACACGCTGGTCTACGCCCTCGGCAGTGGCTGGAACGCGGCCGGCGTCCCCGGGACCGCCGAGCACGCGTACGAGATCACCAGCCGGCCCGGAGCGCTCCGGCTGCGCGAACGCCTGGCCCGCCTCGACGCCGGCCAGACCGTGGTGGTCGTCGGCGGCGGTCTCACCGGCGTGGAGGCCGCGACCGAGATCGCCGAGGCCCGCCCGGACCTCGACGTCGCGCTCGCCGTGCGCGGCGGCCTCGGCGACTGGCTCTCCCCCAAGGGCCGCGAGCACCTGCGGAAGGTCGCCGGCAAGCTCGGGATCACCGTGTACGAGCACACCGCCGTCACCGGTGTCGAGGCCGACCGCGTCACCACCGCCGGCGGCACCGCCATCCCCGCCGCGGTCACCGTGTGGACCACCGGCTTCGCGGTCCACCCGATCGCGAAGACGACCGCTCTGGAGATCAACGGCATCGGTCAGATCGTCGTCGACGGGACCATGCGCTCGGTCTCCCACCCCGACGTGTACGCCGTCGGCGACGCGGCCATGGCGATGGGCCCCGGGGACAAGCCGCTGCGGATGTCGTGCGCCTCGGGAGGTCCGACCGCGTGGCAGGCCGCCGACGCGATCGTGGCGCGTCTGACCGGCGGGAAGCTGCCGAACCTGCCGATCCGCTACTTCAACCAGTGCATCTCGCTGGGCCGCAAGGAGGGTCTGATCCAGTACGTCACCGCCGACGACCGCGCCAAGCGGGCGGCCCTGACCGGACGGCTCGCCGCCGTCTACAAGGAAGTGGTCTGCAAGAGCGCGGCCTGGGGCGTCGCCCACCCGACGCTCGGGCTGCCGGCCCGGCGCCGCCGCGTTGTGCAGGAGCGGGCCGGCGCAGGCTCGGCCATCAAGACGCTGGCGTAGGGGCACGATGCGGAGCGGGTGCCCTCGATGGGAAGGCGCCTGCGTCGGATGCGCCTGGCGTTTCCGTGGCTCGGACTCAACGGCGTCGCTTGTTCAGACTTGGCAGGCCGCCGGACACGGTCCGGACGGTGCCGTCCGGGTTGCTGCGGCCCGGCTTCTGCAGGGCCTCGGTGACCCGCCGCCCGGCCAGGTCGGAGGCACTCAGGTTGACCACGACCCGATCCGCCGCCTGCCAGCTCCGCAGGCGGGCCAACGCCTGCCGGCTGTCGGCGAAGCCGGTCAACGCACGGATCGCCGGCATCGCCCTGGCCGGGTCAGCAAGCAGGAGTTGGGCGACATCGGCGGGGCTCAGCTTGCGCGGGATGGTGTTGCCCACCGGAACGAGAGACGCGTGGATCTCTCCGTTCTGCTGCCACAGCCAGACCGACCGCTTGCCGTCGCCGGCCCGCATCATCGGAGTAGTCGCGCTGTGCGGCGGGGCTTCCCGGGTCGGACCGGCGGTGGCTGGCGGCGCCGCCGGCCTGGCCGCCAGGTGGGCTTGCAGAGCGGCCAGCGGCTGCACCCGTCGCCGCGCCTGTGCCGGAACGTCGGCAGCCGGGCGGGGCGGGACGTCCCCTTCCTGGGGCGGTTCGGTCGGTGCCCCTTGCCGTTCCCGCACGAACCAGCCGGCGATCTCCCACTGCTCGGGCGTGAACCGGACCGGGATGACCTCGGTCAGGTGCGGTGCCGACGGGTCCTGAACGGTGACCTGCCCGCGCCGCTTCGCATGGTCGGCCACGGTGAGCGACCCGATGTGAAGAACCGTGGCCAGCGGTATCCACCGGACCTGCGCCTTCAGCCACGGCAGCCACCGCCCACGCCGGACGACAAGTTGCCCGTCCTCGAACCAGGCATCCCAGCGTGCCACCTTGACCACCTCCCGTGCTGCGCACGTTAGCCGCCTGATGATCACGACCGCACTCGGCAGGTTGGGCAGTTGGAAAGACGGATCGTCGGGTTGCGTCAGCGACGCAGGCGACGTGAGCACTCTCCGTACCGTCCGCCCACCGGGGGCCACCCTTGGCCTGCTCGGACTGGCAGCAGGCAGCGCGTCGCCGACGGCGGCGGTTACGGACGCTCATCTCGGAGTCACCGGGTCGAGCCAGGGGTCCGCGGCACGTTGCCAGCAGCCCGACTAGCCTGGCACACTCCCCCGCCGTGACGATCTTGCCTTCCCGAGCAGCGCTGATCGCAGCTGCCAGCGCCACAGTGCCCGTCCTGCTGCTAAGCGGCTGTGCCAGCGACGATGAGCCGGCGGCTGCGGTACCGGCCGGCCTGATGCACACTGTGCCGGCCGACCTTTGCGACCGCATCGACTACACGCTTGCCAACCCGGCCTTCCGCGAGGCGATGCCGACGCCCCCGACGGACCATGACCGGGGCCCCAACTTCCGATGCGTCCAGGGATTCTTCGGCGGTGACGGGTACGCGGGCGGGTTCGTGTTTGTGAGCGTGCAGACGTTCGACAGCAGGGACGCAGCGCGCACCGGGTTCGAGCAGAGCGCCCCTGCTAGCGCGGCCCAACCCTTCGAGGGCGGCTCCGACATCGCGGCGGATGCCGTACGCTACCAGGAGGTCTCCGGGGATACGATGGTTGAGGTACTGGACGCCAACGTGATCGTGGAGGTCCGGTTAGGTGCGCCAACCCCGGTGAGTGACGAGCAGGCCCCGCACCTTCCGCCGGCATCAGTGAAGATCGCAATCCAGGCGTTGGAACTCATCCGCGCGGCGTAACCCAGCTCGAGATCGCAGGCCCTCGCTCGCTGCTGGCATTCGAGGGATCCCGGTGTCTCATCTCGTTCGGACAACGCCCGACGAGATCCCCCACGCAAGCCGGAGAAGCGGACGTCGCTCGCCGTGTTCGCGGAGCGGGGGCAAACCGAAAGCCAAGGAAACGGTCAACGGCGGAGCCGGCGAGAGCACTCGCCGTCGTGGTCGGCGGCGACAACGGGCAGGTGGACCACGTACCGTCCACTCGCCGGCGGCCGTCCTCGGCCTGCTCGGACGCCACCGGCGCAGCCCCACCTTGATCCGCAGAGTCTCCCGTCGGCTCTAGACGTCGTAGACGGCGACCCGGTCGAGGAAGACGTACACCTCGTCAAAGTTCAGGCCGCGGCGTCCGAGCCGGGCTGCCGGGAAGCGACGCTGGCCGGTCCGAGCCGAACTCGCTCGACACCGTGCCAGTCCCGAAATCGACACGACCGTCATGGAGATGCTCGGTTGATCAGCGCCGTCAGCATTCCGTCTCAGTGCGTCAGACTCGGCGGCAGCGATCTCGAAGCTCGGAGATGACCGCCTTCTCGAGACCGTTGGCGGCACCATCCACAGCGGCCACGATGTCGGCCGCCTCGAGGACGTCACTCAGGTCCCCTGGCTCGGCGTCCAGGCGTCGCCACACCTCGGCGGGGTCGATGTCGACAACATGCTCGAGCTGTCTATCAATCACCTGATGCTGATCCCGGACCAGCCTCACCAGGTGCCGCATCAACAGCGTCTCGTCGTCCGCAATCTTGTGGTCCGCCGTGATAACGAGCCACGCGACCCACAGCATCAACTCGGGGTGCTGACTCCGCTTGCTCAGGCCCTCGGCGAGTTCGATCACCCGCGCCTCGTTCCGGAAGACGGCTCGCGCGTGCCGCCCGGCGAGCAGCGTCGTATAGCGGTTCAAGACCACCGCAAGGGGAACGCCGACCACGGGGATACCGATCTTGATGACGTTGCGTTGTAGGAGGAACTTTCCGACGATGGGGACGCTCTTCGCGGCGTTCAGGACCGCCCCAGAGTAGAAGCGCTTGATCAGCGGTCGCACTACGACCGGGACCGCCTTGACCACGCCCTCGCGGGCCATTTCCCCGCCCTTGATCGTGAAGGCCACTCGGATGAGCTTCCACATGTCATCGGGGTCGGACAGGTCTAGCGGGACTCGGTAGAGGACTGCAATGTCATAGGCCAGCCGGAGCTGGAGCCGGGTGATGTACGCGACGTCGACCATGAAGGTCGCGACAGCGGCCGGGACAGTCGCCGGCGAGGCACCACCAAAGCTCCCGAGGGTGGCGACGATAGCCGCCGAGTAGGCCCCGGCGGAGAGCCCACCTTCGAGCGCGGCGTACCGCGCCGCCATCTTGATCCGCTGATCGACGATGGCATCCGCGGGTACGCCCTTGTACCGCTTCTGGAAGTACTGCCAGTCGACTTTCTCCGTGTAGGAGCGCAGGCTCTGGGCGATGAGCTTGGTGAACCAGCCGCCTGACTTGATGTCGTCCGGGCTCAGCCCTTTGATGAACTCCCGGATCTCGGCCCGTTCATGCTCCACAACCTTCCGGTCGGCATCGTCTCCGGCGTCGTCGTCGACAGCGTCCTTCGTGGCTTCGGTCATGGCAGGTCCTCCCGGGGCGATTCAGCGCCTGGCAAGGTTGCCAGGTTCTGCACAATCTTGCTGCCCCGTCGAGGACGGTGTCAGGTGCCGCGGGCCTACGTTGACCTCTCACCTCTCCGGCCGCAGCGCGGCGACCCGGGCCAGCACCGGCCGGACCGCCCCATCCTGGCCGTTCGGGCAGATCTCGACGCCTTCGAGCCACGCCCACTCGCCGTCGTACCACTCACCGATGTCCGGCCGGACCCGGACGATCCGCAGCCGGAGCGGAGCGTCCGCGTACCGGTAGTCGGACTCGGCGATCTGGACCACGTCCCCGGGAGGCGACGGACACGCATGGGACAACCGGTACCCGGGCCACTGCTGACGGGGCCGCCTCGGCGTGGCCATGTGGGCGCGCCGGCGGCTGCGGTCCGGTCACGGCGGCCAGCGCCGCCCGCTGCGCCTGCAGGATCAGCCGGTTGCGAATCTGCGCGGGCGACAGGTCGAAGGCGTTCATCGCCAGCACGTCCGCAGGCAGGGGGGGTTGGATGCACGGACGCTCGGCGAGGCGCTGTCGAGATCGCCCCCGGCGTCGTTGCCGTCCGCGACTCCAAGAATCAGGAAGGACTGGCTCGGGTTTACGCCAAGGGCATGGTCCGCCTTTGTGAACGCCGCGAAGAGTGGTTGTTCACGTGGCCGCACAACCAGACTCCTGGGCCGTCGGAGTCGCCCATCAGCATCATTCGGCGAAAACGCCGTCGCCACCACCACCGCCTGTGATGAGCCTTTCGATCCTCCTGGCGGTCGCGAACGGTGCGATCCTCGCGCAGCAACTCCCAGTTGCCTGGACACGCGCCGACCCATAGGTATCGTGAGGTTCCCCCCGGGATGTGGACACCGGGTTATGCCGCGACCTGATGCAGCGTAGTCGGTGTGAGGGTCTGTTCGTAGTCGGCGGGGCTGAGGTAGCCCAATGCGGAGTGGCGGCGGCGGTGGTTGTAGAAGGCGATCCATCGGAACACGTCGTGGCGGGCGTCGGGTTCGGTGGCCCACCGTCGGTGGTCGACGTCGAGTTCACGCTTGCAGGTGGCGAAGAACGACTCGGCCAGGGCGTTGTCGTACGACGAGCCGATCCGTCCCATGGAGCGGCGAATGCCGTGCCGTTGGCAGGCGTCGGCGAAATCAGCGCTGCCGTACTGGGCTCCGCGGTCGCTGTGGAAGATCACGCCGTCGACCCGGCCGCCGCGGGCGGCGACCGCCGCGTCGAGGGCGTCGATGATCAGGCTGGTGCGCATGTGGGTGTTGATCGACCAGCCGATCAGTCGGCGGGTGGCGATGTCGATGACGGTGGCCAGGTAGAGCCAGCCGGCGCCGACGCGTAGGTAGGTGATGTCGCCGCACCACCGTTGGTCGGGTGCGGTGGCGGTGAAGTCCCGGCCGATGAGGTCGGGTGCCGGCGGGGTGGCCGGATCCGGAATGGTGGTGCGTTTACGGCGGCGTAGGTGCCGGCCCACCACGTCGCGTTGCCGCATGATCCGCTCGACCCGCTTGCGGTTGACCCGCACGCCCTGGTGGTGCAGCTCGACGGTGACCCGTGGGGAGCCGTAGGTGCCGCCGGAGTCGGCGTGAACCTGGGTGATCTGCTCGGCCAGGGCGTCCTCGGCGGCGACGCGAGCCTGACGGGCGGGCTCGCTGGCGGCCCACCGGTAGAACCCGGCGCGGGACACGGCCAGGATCCGGCACAGCCGCTTGACGCTCCAGGTGGCGCGGTGGGTGGAGATGAACCGGAAGCGGCTGGTCACCGATCCATCTCCTTCGCGAAATAGGCGGCTGCCTTACGCAGGATCTCCTTCTCCTGCCGCAACTCAGCCACCTCACGCCGCAGCCGGGCGATCTCAGCGTCCTTGTCCGCCACCGACGGCGTCTCCCCACCCGACGCCGAACCCGTGCCGGTCTGCCGCTCCTGCTTACGGACCCAGTTCCGCAGCGTCTCGTGACTCATCCCCAACTCACGAGCGACCTGATTGATCGGCCGACCCGACGAACGCACCAGGTCAACCGCGTCACGCTGAAACTCTTCCGTGTACTTCGATGGACGCCCCAACGGGGACACCCCTTCCTCTGGACCAACGTCCAGTCTCAGGGTGTCCACATCTCAGGGGGAAACCCATCGAGCGGCGCGCAAGCATACGGGGCACAGACCAGACGGGCTATGCGGTCGTGTCCAAACCAGGGCGAATGGGCGTTGCTGCGGTTCCGGTCAAGCCCATCTCCAGCCGGCAGGCGGCTGCCTGTCTGCGGCACTCTTCTGCCAGGCCCTGCTCGTCCTTTGACTGGTCCAGATCTTGCTCCAGTGCCTCAAAGGCTGCTCCTGCACACCTGAAGTTGCCGGCAAGCATGTACAGGTTAGCGATATCCATACGTAGAACGGCTTTCTCTGCCGCTGCCGGATCGGTAGCAGGCATGGAACGCAGGGCCTGCTCCAGCACACCGGCCGCCTGCACGAACCGCTCCTGCTCGGCCAGTTCGTGCGCCCTCGCCCGCAACTCAGTCAGCTCCAGAGGCGTCCGCGGAGCTGGCACGGCGTCAGACACGGGCCGAGGACCGAGCGCTGCCGGCATCGCCGCAGCCATGGCGTGATCGCCGAGGAAGGGTGTCAGAAGTTGCTCGACTTCGAGGGCTGAGGCCGGCCGGTCCCCAGGCTCCTTAGCGAGCAGGCAGAACACGAGATGCGCCAAGTCGTCCGGCACGTCCGACCGGTAATCGGTGATGATCGGGACCGGCGAGTGAAGGTGTCGGCGCAGCATGTCGGGCGCGTTCGCGGCCTCGTACGGTGGCCTCCCGGCAAGCATCTCGAACAGCACGCATCCCAGGGCGTAAAGGTCCGTGGCAGGTCCCACCGGGCCACCGGTGGCCTGTTCGGGAGCTATGTAGGCGGGAGTGCCGAGGGTACGACCGGTGGCGGTGAGGCGCGACGCCTCGGCCGGACCGAGCAGGGCGGCGACGCCGAAGTCCAGAACCTTCACCGTCCCAGTGGGAGTGATCATGACGTTCTGGGGCTTCAGGTCGCGGTGCACAAGGGATGCGGCATGGGCCGCGGCGAGCACGGAGCAGATCTGCGCGCCGATCGAGGCCGCCTCACCCACGGCTAGTTGCTCCTGCTCGGCGATGTGGTCGGCGAGGACGATCCCACGGATGAGCTGCATGACGAGGTAGAGGTCCTCGCCGTGCTCACCGAGGTCGTGTACGGCGGGTACGCCGGGGTGTTCAAGACGGGCGGTGGTTCTCGCCTCGCGCCGGAACCGCTTGACCGCCACCTCACGTTCGTCCTCCGGCACCTCCATCTGCCGGAGGAACTTGATCGCCACGGGGCGGTCGAGTCGCTCGTCGAAGCCGGCCCAGACCTGGCCCATCCCGCCGCGCCCGATCGGATAGGTCAGCTCGTACCGGTCCCCGATGCGGTCCCCCGCTTGCACGCTCGCCTCCAAGGCATTCGAGCCGGCCCCGCCTCCCGGGGCCGATCCTCACGGTAGCTGTCGCTGCACGAGTCGACTGGTGAGGAACGGGCTCGGCGTGCCGTGCCAGAACACCGCCAACTCGTCGCGGGGGCGGGTGGCGGCGACGAAGAGCAGGGACCGGTCCCGCTGGCGCTCACGCTGGTAACGCTTCGGGTCGGTGTCGCGATACCGGTTGATCATTTGCCGGGGCACGAGGCCATCGCTGACTGCGGCGATGATCATGCGCTGGTATTCGAGGCCCTTGAATCGGTGCATGGTGCCGACGTGGATGCCATCGGGCTGCTTCGGGCCGTCGGGGCCGATCTCGACGGCCGGCAGTCCGTCGGCCTCCAGCCGGCTGATCACGTCCGCCGCCAGTTCCCGTGTGGGTACGCAGATCGCCACCGAACCGTCGGTCGGGTTGTCCCACGCTCGCAGTTGCCCGGCGATCAGATCCCGCTCCTGCGACCAGGTCGGGGCGCCCCGGAACACCGGTCGGGCTCCCCGCAGCAGCGAGCGGTAGCCGGCCAGGTCCTCCTCGCCGCCGTCCAGGTCGTCGTACACCTCGCCGGTCATGATCTGGAGGGCGTCGGCCAGGATCTGCCGCGTTGTGCGGTAGCTCAGCGTGAGTCTGGACGAGCGACCACGGATGTTGATGCCGAGGCTGCCCAGCGTGACGTGGTTGTCGTAGATGCGCTGGTGGGTGTCGCCGGTGAGGAACATGTCGTCCGGGCCGGGGGCGACCATCGCCCGCAGCATCTTCCAGTGGGCGGCGCTGAGGTCCTGCGCCTCGTCGACCACGACATGCCGGTAGCGCGGCCGGTAGAAGCCACCCGAGGACTCGCCACCGGCGGCCGCACGGTCCATCTCGAGGCGCGCTGCCCGCTGGGCGACCTGGCGCCACGTCCAGACGCCCCGAGCTTCGAGCCAGGTGGTGAAGCGCTCCGTCAGCTGCCAGATCTGGTCCCGTTCGACCCGGGTCAGGCTGCGGCCCCGGTTGGGTCGGCGTGCCTTGAAGTACTCGTTCCGCGAGTTGAGCACCTGGCCGAGAATCACCTGGGTCCACTCGGCGGCGAGGAACTCCGCGTCCCACCCGGTCTCACCGGTCTCCAGGAGAAACTCGCCCCACAGGTCGGGGACCTGGTTGTCGTCGACGACCCGCCGGCTGCCGCCCGCCTTCGCCTCCGTCACGACCCGGCTGGCCAGCCGATCGATGTTGACGATGTCGACGCGGGCCACCAGTTCCTGCCCACCGAGGGCCAGCAGCCGGGTGCGCAAATCGGCGGCGAGGTTGCGGTTGAAAGTGGTGAGCAGGATGGGCTTGTCCGTGCCGGGCGGCAACTGTCGGGCGAGGTGTGCGACCCGGTGCAGCGCGACGATCGTCTTGCCGGTGCCGGGCCCGCCGCCGACGCGGGCGGGGCCGTTGTACTTCTTCTCGACCAGCTTGCGCTGAGTCGGGTGCAGGAAGATCTGCCACCGCTCGAAGGCCTCGCCGATGACCGCCTGCAGCGCCTCGTCGTCCGAGGTGACCTGCGTGGCCGGGCGTTCCACGGCCGCCTCGAAGTCCTCCGGGTCGACCGGCTCCTCGGCGCGCACCGGGTCGGTGACCTGCTTGCGCACCTCGTCGTAGGGAGTGCCGTCGAAGAGTGCGAAGAGCACGTCGGTGGTGAGCTGGGGTGCCCGGTCGAGCAGTTCGAGCAACTCGGCCTCGGTGGTGAGTTCGCGGATCTGCGGCAGCAGCGGCTCGGAAACGCCCAGCTCCAGCAGCTGCGCGTCGGTGTACGCGTCGAAGAGTGGCTTCTGCGCGGGCTCCGGCTCGGCGTCCGGCGGCACCACCCGTCCGACGATGCTGTCGCCGACCGGCGCCAGGTCGACGACCTCAATCCCACCGGTGACCCGGTTGATCCGGTACGCGTACCGCGACAGGTCGTCGTACACCTCGCCGCGGTGCTTGACCGAGACGAGCAGATAGTCACGGTCGGCGATGTGCAGGAGCAGCGCCCGGTAGTCCCTGTTGACGCGGGCGGACATCAACCGGGAGTCGCCATTGAGCGACTTGAGGTTGAGCCCGGGGCTCTCCGGGTTGTGCCGGAACTTGTGCATGAACTCGTAGACCGCCCCGATGTCGGCGCGGGTGAGCTTCATGACCTCCTTGTCGGCCCGGTCCAGCATCCGCAGGGTGGCTCCGGTGTTCATCAGCTCTCTCCCCCACTCGTCCACATGAGCTGTGCTGCCAGCTCCTCCGCCGACCACTCCCGGGCGGTCCGTGCGTGCCAGCCTGCCTCGGCGTACGCGCGGTCGCGATCCTCGATCTCCGGATCACCTGACGAGCCGGTGAGCACGATCGCGATCCGATGCTCGGGCCAGGCCAACTCGGCCTGCCAACCCTGGTCGCCGAGCTCGTAGCCGACGACCGGCGTGGGCAGGTCCTGCCGCGCGAGCTGCTGTACGAGCGCCTCCAGAGTGGCTTCGTCCGGGTCCACGTACCGCAGGACGTCCCGCCACGGCGATTCGTCGTCGACGGATGCCGGCCCGGCCTGCTGCGGCGCAACACCGAGCCAGGTGGCGGTCTCCTCGTCCAGCGGCAGTGCACGCTGGGTGAGAACCAGTCCAGTTCCTTCGGTGACCGCCATGGAGGCCGGGTCGAAAGCGGCGACGGTGGAGACCGCGAGCTGGCCGGCGTCCCCGCCGCCGTTGGTGAGGAACTGAATGACGTTGCCCCAGGCGAGCCAGGCGGCCCAGCGATCCTTGTGCCCCTCGCCCGCCACCGCGGCGGGCAGGTCATCGAGAACCGCGAGCGCCGAAAAGGTCGGCAACGGCTGGGTGCGCGCGTCGAGGACGATCGTCACCGGGCAGTCCGCGTTGTCCCGGGCACGAGCGACCACGATGCGCCCTGGGGCCGGCGTGGGCAGGGGATCTCCGCGCAGAGCAGGGATCAACCGTTCCGCGACTCCGCTGGAGTCGGTCCTGCTGTTGTCCCGGGCTTGCTTGAGCATGCCCCACAGCGCGGCTTCCGCCCGCCGCTGCCAGCGGGTCAGGTCAGGGTCGGCAAGGAAGCCCATGAGCTGATCAATGGGGTTGACCCAGATCGTCTGCTCCAGCTCCACGGGATCGGCACCAGGAAGCATGTCACGGAACTTGCTCCTAGCGGTCTGCTTGCTGAGTCCGCCGTACGGAGTCCACCGCCCCTGCCCTTCGGTGTTCCCCCAGGTCTTGACGTCGTCCCAGGTGGCGGCGAAGACCAGGTAGCCGTGGGCGCGCAACCTGGCTCGCTTCTCCGCGTCGTCAGCCAGCCGGTTGTACTGCGGTGTGGCGTGGTACTTGAAGCCGTCGAGGTAGACCGCCACCTCCGGTGACGATGCGTCGAGGCGTTTGAAGTGCACATCCGGTCGGGTGCCCTTGACGGTGTTCTGCAGCTTCATCTGCCAGTGGGTGACGCTCTGCCCACCGTCCCTGACGAACCGCAGGTCGGCGATCCTGGCGCCGTCGTGGTCGCGGCGCGGGTCGACCCGCAGCCCGGAGCCCGGCGTCTCACCGAGCTTCAGCAGCTTGGTGAGGAACTGCAGTTCCAGCTCACTCTCCACCTGGTGGATCAGCGAGATCTCATCGGTGCGGGTGCCCTCCTCGACGTCCCAGGTGTCGAGGAGCTTGTCAAGCATGCCCAGCGCCTCGTCGCGGCTCATCAGCGCAAAGTGCTCGTTGCGGGCGTACCGCAGCAGGCACCGGTGGCACACCGGCTTCGCCTCGTGCCGGCAGGCACAGTCGGCGATGCGCTGGCGGGCCAGCTCCAGGACGGCCCGGAACTCCTCCGGCTTGGCGAGGCGGTGAAGGTAGCCGGTGCCTTGCGGCTGAGTGTCGTAGACGACCACGAAGTTGCGGGTGCCGTCGCTCTGCCCGTCGGGCATCGTGGCCGGGACAGTCTGCAGGTGGGCCGGCTCGCCGCCGTACTGGGCCGCGATGCCGAGGCGGACCGCGGCGGCGAAGGACAGCAGTCGCTCCTGCACCATCGCGGTCGCCGCCGGGATGAGGATGCGCAGCGCCTCGGTCTCCAGTTGGTGCGCGAGGATCAGGTCGACGTGGGTGTCGGGTGCCGCCGGTGAGCGCCGGTACGGACACCAGGGCAGGTGGTGCTCGGCACCCTGCACGACGGTCGCGCCGGACGCCTGGGCGGCGAGCTCCTGGCTGGCCGCCGGGCGACCGTCCACAGTGGTGCCGCCGCAGGAGGTGCAGGTATGGAACCGGTTGATCCGCACCTCGTCGCCGGCGAAGAGCTCGGCGGCACGGTCATAGCGCTGGGCGCCGAGGTTGAAGTGGCGGATCATGGCGTACCGGCTGTAGTCGACGCCGAAGGTATCGCGGGCGTGCCGCCAGGACGACTCAACCTTCGCCGGGTCGATGTCGACCGCGACCGTGGTCGCGTAGAAGCGGCGGTCACGATCGTCGCTGTCGTCCCGGATCCGGGCGTCGTCGCGCTTGTCGCGGCTGTAAACACGGGTCGGCCTGAGCACCTGGAAGAGCCGCCCGTGGTCGGCGATGCCCCGGTCCCCGCAGCGCGGGCAGGAGCTGGTGTCCTCCTTGGCAAGGTGGGCGCGCACGTAGCCGCACTGGGCGCAGACCCGCCACTGCTCATATGCGGGGCGGTCGGGCGGGCCGACGTCGAGTCCGGAGATCTCGTGCTTGTAGCCGCGGACGTAGTAGCTGTTGCCGGGTGCGATCTCCACCAACGCCGGGCGGGCCGGTCGGGCGTACTCGCGCAGTTCGCTGTGGAACCGGCGGTCGCCGTCGGCCTGTTCCTCCCAGGTCAGGGTGGCTTCCAGGTCGGTGCGGCTGTCGATGAGCGCGTAGTTCGGCAGCAGCCCGAACTCGACCAGGGTGCCGTGCGCGGCGGCGGCGCTCACCTCCCGCAGGCGGCGACGGACCGCGCCCTCCTCCGCCTTGAGCATCCTGATCTCGCGGGCGTGGTCCGGGTCGCTCTGCACGAGCGTGCCGCGGGCGGTTGCGATCTCCTGGAGCCGGCGTCGCAGGTCGGCCAGTCGCTCCTCCCAGGCCTCGTCGGCCTCCTTCACCCGGTGGACGATCCCGTCGATCGCGAACTCGCGTAGCTGGTCGGCGGCGGTCCGCAGGACCTTGTCCCCGAAGAGCGCCAGGAAGTCCTCGACCAGCCGGGCGCCGTCGCGGCGGCCGGCTTCGGCGAGGTTGGTGAGCCAGCCGCTCGCGCCGAACAGGACGTGTGCCCGCCGGGGCATCGGCAGTACGCCGGGCAGCCGGCCGCGGGCAGCCAGGTCGATCAGGTGCGCCAGGTACTGCCGGCGGAGGATCTCCACGGCGGAGAGGAAGCAGCCGGGCGGCACGATCTGCCCGGCGATCATGTCGCGCGGCTCGGTCAGGTAGTAACGGTCCCGCTCGCTGCGGCCGACCAGGGTGAGCACGAGGGCGTTGCCGCTCTTGCGGCCGGCGCGACCGGCCCGCTGCACGTAGTTGGCCGGCCCGTGCGGGAGGGAGGCCAGCACGACCGCGGAGAGGGCCCCGATGTCGATTCCCATCTCCAGGGTGGGCGTGCAGGAGAGGACGTTCGGGTCGGTGTACCGCTGCCCTTCGCGGAACTCCTTCTCCACGGTCTCCCGCTGGGCGCGGGTCAGCATGCCGGTGTGCTCGCCGGTGACGACCCGGAAGACCGAGCTCTCCAGGTAGAGCCGCCGGTAGTAGTCGTCCGGGGCGGTGTCGTCGTGGGCGGCCTGGAGCCGGCCCCGGCAGCGGTACTGCCGGCACGGCTGGTCGGCCCAGTCGGCCATCCGGTCGGGGTGGGCGGTCTGCTGCCAGTGGCAGGTGTCGCAGCCGACCCCCGCGCGTACGGCTTGCGCATCGTCGAGCCGGGTGACCCGCAGGTGGCCGGGCATCAGCCCGTACACGGTGTTGCCGTCCTCGGTGTCGCCCGCTGCGACGATGCCGGCGGCGGCCAGGGCCGGCAGCAGCCGGGCCAGGTAGGCGCCGGTGTCGCCGGAGTCCATGCCGAGGCACCGCGAGGTCCAGTCCTGGTACCAGTTGCCGCGCGCGTTGATCGCGTCGAACTCGGAGCGGGACTTCGACGTCGCCAGCAGGAACGCCGGCGCCGACACGCCCTTCGGGAAGGCGGGCATGCCGGCCGGGCGGCCACCCCAGACCTGCCACCGGGTGCCACCCCGCCTCAGATACGGCACGAGCCACTCGTGGTAGACCGCGCCCCGGGTCCGCAACCGCTCCAGCAGGCCGCGCAGGAAGGCGAGGTAGCGGGCGTCGTCGGGTGGCTCGCCGCCGAGCTGGCCGGGGCCGGTGAGGTGTACGTCGCGGCAGATCGCGGCGGCCGTCGCGGGGTCGTCGAGGGCGACCTCGACGGCGATGCTGCGGGTCAGCTCCAGGGTGCGGCCCTGCCGGGAGCGCAGCCCGGTCTCCATCACGGTGGCGAAGACGAGCCGTTCGCTGATCAGGGACCAGGTCTCCCGGCTGCCGGTGTGTTCACCGGCGAGTAGTTTGTCGACGCCCGGCTGGTCGTGCAGGTCCGGCGGGACGACGGTGGAGAGGATCTCCGGCTGCGCCGCCTCCTTGACCATCTTCGCGACAAGCTCGTCCAGCCCGACGGGCTCGCCGGACGTGAGCTGGTCGGCCAGCAGCGAGCGCAACGAGAAGGCGTACGACCGGTTGGCGACGAACCCGGCGCGGTGCGCGGCGTCCTGGACGGAGTCGTTGAAGAGCAGCGTCTTCTGCTCGCGCTCGTCCAGCTCGCCGCCGGTGAAGAGCTGGGTGATCGCCACCGAGGCGAGGGTTGCCAGGCCGGCGCCGAGGAAGCGGATGCCGTGGTCCATCTGGCAGGAGGGGCAGCGGTCCTTTTCCGCCGCGTCGATCGCGGAGAGGTCACCGAGCACGAGGATCTCGTCTTCGTTGGGTTCCCGGTCCCGCTGCGGGTCGAAGGGGCGCACCCGGCGGCCGTACTCCAGAACCAGCAGCCCAGCGGGGCGCTGGCGGATCTCGTCCGCGGTGGCGGCGACCAGCGCGCGGACCCGGCGCTTGTCCCGGCCGACGCTGGCCCGGTAGATCTTGTCCGGGTCGGTCTCCAGTTCCTGCGGGTCCTTCTCCGGCGACAGCGCCATCCAGCCGGAGCGGCCGCAGTGCCGGCAGTAGATGGCGGGCAGCCGGGGGTAGCGGTTGTCGGCCACCACCACGTCCGCGTCGGGCGCGAACGGGTCCGGCTCCCGCGGTGCTTCCCCGTACCAGCCGAAGGCAGGCTGGTGGGAGGTGCCGCGCAGCAACCGGGACACGGCGCGCACCCACAGGTGGGTCTCGATGTTCAGCAGCGGACGGCCCGGCGCGTCCGGGTTCTGCGCCATGGACAGCAGGCCGACGAAGCGAGCGAGGGCCTTCGCGGTGACCTCGGGGCGGGTCTTCATGGCGCTGCCCCAGCCGGTGGCGTTCTTGCGGGGCAGCACGTCGATGATCTCGTCGAGCGTGCCCGGCCGCGCCTGCAGCGAGTCGAGCACCGCCTTGGTCAGCGGATGCTGGCGCAGCAGCTCACCGAGCCGGGTGGGGTCGTGGAGGCAGGGCTCGCCGACCACCAGCTCGGCGACCTCGGCCATCATCCGCTCGGCGTTGCGGTCGTCGACGGCGGCGAGCTGCTCGGGGCTGGGCAGCGGCAGGTTGAAGTCCTGGCGGGTGATGAACTCGCCCGGCTCGTACCGGTCCTCCCCCACCAGTGAGTCGCCGTCGAAGGCGACGCCGAAGACCTGCTCGGCGACCTCTCGGATCGCGGTGCGGCCGTCCCGGCCACCGCCCTCGCCGAGGGTGGCGGAGGTGGCGACCGGGCAGATCGGCCCGAGCGGCCGGTCCGGCTGGTCGAGACCGAGCGCGGCGGCGAGCCGCCGCAGCAGCATCGCGACGTCGGTGCCCTGCGCGCCGTCGTAGGTGTGGAACTCGTCCAGCACCACGTACGCCGGCTCGGCGCCCTCCCACAGCGGCAGGTCGTCGGCGCGCTGGAGCAGCAGGTCCAGCATCTTGTAGTTGGTGATCAGGATGTCCGGCGGGGTGCGGCGCATCTCCGACCGCTTGGTGAACACGTGCGGGTACTCGATGGCGGCGACGTCGCCGATGTAGAGGCCGGCGGTGACCCCGGCCAGCGCCGGGTCGGCGAGCAGCTCGTTGATGCGCTGCGTCTGGTCGGTGGCGAGGGCGTTCATCGGGTACAGCAGGATCGCCTTGATGCCGGCCTTCCCCTGCTGCCGCTCGCGCCGGCAGTGGTCGAGGACCGGAATCAGGAAGGACTCGGTCTTGCCGGAGCCGGTGCCGGTGGTGATCAGGGTCGGTTCGGCCACCTTTCCCCTGGTCGACAGCCGGGCGAAGGCCTTCGCCTGGTGCAGGTAGGGGGTGAAGTCGGCCGGCGCCCAGTCCAGGCACGCCCGCCAGTCCCCCTCCGCTGGGCGGAAGGGGGTGCGGATCCGCAGGTACGGGCCACGGAAGATGCCCTGCTCCGGGTGGGAGAGGAAGCCCTCCAGGCCCTGGCGTACGCCCTCCTCGGTCAGGCCGAAGGTGGTCGTCAGGTACTGCGTGAGGGTCCGGCGCAGGGTGTCGGCCGCGATCGTGGGTCTCATGAGCGGATCACCGCCGCATGCTACTTCACTCCTTACCGGCTCTGACCTGGCCAACCGGCCGCGATGGCAGGGCGAGTCGGATTCGCGACACCCTCAGCGGCGGCAGCCGGCGAGGCTCGCGGTGCACTCGGTCCGAGGCTCCCGGCCGGTACGATGCCCACATGAGCTCAGAGGCGGTTGGCAGGCACATGCCCACGGTCGTGACGCTCGATGACCTCACCGCGATGATGGCCGCGGACGAACACCACCGGTACGAGATCAGCCCCGAGGGAGTCCTCTCGATCATGCCGCCGCCGGGATACGCCCATGCCATCATCGCGACCCGGCTCATGGTGTGGCTCGCCCAGGGCGGTGTCCCGGCGGACCGGATCGCCCAGGCGGTCGGGCTGCGCATCCCGGGGCGGCACGGCGGCGTCGGCGGCCGCATCCCCGACCTGGTTGTGTGGAGCAAGGCACAGGCCGACGGTGTCTGGTTACCGGTCACCGACGTGCTCCTCGCCGTCGAGATCATCTCTCCCGGCTCCGAGGGCATCGACACCGTGACCAAACGCAGCGAGTACGCCGCCGCCGGCATCCCGCAGTACTGGATGGTCGACCAGGATCAGGCACAGACCGTCACCATGCACCGCCTGGACGGCGAGCACTACGTCGTCCGTGCGACCATGCCGCTCGCCTGGGTCCTCAACACCGACCCTGTGGAGCACGATCTCGCCTGATCGGGCAGACCGACATCGGGTATCCACATCTTCGCGGAGCGGTGAGGGATGGTCGCAGCGGCAGAGACCACCCTGCAGGGCCTACTCGAAGGGACGAAGCAATACCAAGTGCCGCTCTACCAGCGCACGTACTCCTGGCAGGACCATCAACTGGAACGCCTCTGGGAGGACATCGTCCGGCTCGCCGAGGACCGAGCCGAGAACCCGAAGACGACCCATTTCATCGGCTCGCTGGTGCTGGCGCCCAGTCCCGACAACGGTCCCGCCGGGGTCACCGAGTTCCTCGTGGTCGACGGGCAGCAGCGGTTGACGACCCTCTCCATCCTGCTCTGCGCGATCCGGGATCATCGGGTGGCCAACGAAGGCGACGAGCACCGCGACCGCCTCACCGACCAGTATCTGATCAACAAGTACGCGCCCAGCAGACGGTTGAAGCTCGTTCCCACCCAGGCAGACCTCGACGCGTACCGGGCCTGTGTGGATTCCTCCGCACAGGCCGGCGGGGGCGCGGTCGGCGCCGCATACCAGTTTTTCCGCAAGAAGCTGGCGGAACCGGCCTTCGCGGAGCAGATACAGCGTCTGGAAGACGCAGTGATCTTCGGCTTGGCGATGGTCTCGGTCGTCGCGCACGCCGACGACAACGTCTACCGGATCTTCGAGTCGCTGAACAACACTGGCCTCCAGCTCACCCAGGCCGACCTGCTGCGCAACTACCTGTTCATGCGGCTGCCGACTCGCAGCCAGGCCATCTACGACGCGCACTGGCTGCCCTTGCAGGAGCGGCTCAGCTCGTCCGAGATGGAACTCCTGTTCTGGCTGGACCTGGTACACCGCGACCCACGGATCACTCAGGGCGACACGTACGCCCGGCAGCAGGCGCGGCTGGACCGGCTGACCAGCGAGGACGAGATCGAGGCCGAGGTGCGCCGGTTCGCCCGCCTCGGCAACCTGCTGGAACTCATCCTGCGTCCCGAGAAGGAGCAGGACCGGGACGTACGGTTCCGGCTGGAACGGCTGCAGGCCTGGGGTACCACCACCGTCTATCCGGTTCTGCTGCACCTGCTGGATCGGCGCAGCCTGGGCACCGCGACCGACGCAGAGGTCGCCTCCGCGATGCGTTACGTGGAGAGTTTCCTCGTCCGGCGGCTGCTGATCGGCCGTGCCACCGCGAACATCAACCGAAACCTGCTGTCGATCGTCACGGAGATGGACAAGGACCTGCCGGTCGACCAGGCGGTGCACGCCTACCTGTCCGCCGGCCGAAAGTACTACGCGACGGATGGCGATGTCCGTCATGCCGTCCGGTCGCTGCCGTTCTACACCAACGGACGGGCGGCGCAACGTTCGCTGGTGTTGCGCTGGCTTGAGGAGTCGTACGGCAGCAAGGAGCCGGTTACGCTGGCGAAGCTGACCATCGAGCACGTGCTACCGCAGAAGATCGGCCCGGAGTGGCAGCGCATGCTCGCAGCGGACCTCGAACCGCACGAGAACGTCGCCGAGGTGCACGACGCTCTGAAGCACACGCTGGGCAACCTGACTCTGACCGGGTACAACGTGGAGCTGGGCAACAGTCCGTTCGCGGTCAAGCGTGTTGAGCTCGCCAAGAGTGGAGTTCGCCTCACACGTGACATCGTCACCTGCGAGCGCTGGGGACGGCCGCAGATCCATGCCCGCGCCGATGCGCTCGCCGAGCGGATCATCAACCTGTGGCCTGGGCCCACTGCCCAGGCGACCGACCAGTCCGAAGTGCGCTGGGATCTCATGGAGGCCGCTCTTGCCGCTCTGCCGGCCGGCTCCTGGACGACCTACGGGGACCTCGCCGCGCTGATCGGCACCGCGCCCCAGCCGGTCGGCAACCGCCTGCGCTCGGTCCCGGTGCCCAACGCACATCGGGTTCTGCAGGCGGAGGGAACGATGGCGACCGGGTTCCAGTGGCCCGACGGGCGCCCGGACGACCCGGTCGCGGTGTTGCAAGCTGAAGCGGTCGTGTTCGACCGGCACGGTCGCGCCGACCAGACCCAACGCATCGACCTTGATGAGCTGGCCCAGCTGGTCGGACTGGCACCCGACGAGTTACCTCGGCGGCTGCCGCGGCCACGGCCTGGTGAGGGTCAGTCCCGCGCTGACCGCTTCGCCGAGCAGCTCGGTGTGTTGCAGGACAAGGCCGTTGCCGAGGCCACGCTGGCGCTGCTCGACCGCTGGATCGAGATGGGCGGCACACTGCTTTACGGTGGCGCGGCGGAAACCTCCTGCTTCCTCATGGCCCGCGAGCGCGGCCACCGTGACGGCGACATCTGGCCTGTGACGTTCTACCCGAGCGGGAAGGTCGAGGTGGTCTTCCAACACATGATCAACCGGGCACCGTTCGACGATGCCACGCTGCGCGAGCAGTTCCGGCAACGACTCAACCAGGTCCCCGGCGTGAACATCGCCGCAGCGAAGCTCGCGCTACGCCCCGGCTTCCCGCTGACCGTTCTCGCCGATGGCAGTGCCGCCGCAGGGCTCGTGGAGCACCTTCGGTGGTTCTACGAGCACGCGCACCTGTCCGAGGAGGCAGACGAAACAATCGCTGTGTAAAGGCTTGCTAACCGACCTGAACGGCGCCACCGGTCCGACCGACCGGGGTGATGACATGGGGCGGCGGACGGCTAGCAAGTCCTCTCGATCCTGCTGCCGGTGGCCGACGTACTCCTCGCAGTCGAGATCGTTCCCCCCGGCTCCGAGGGCGTGGGCACCGTGACCAAGCGCGGTGGATACGGTGCCGTGGGGTCGACGAGGACCAGGCACCGACGGTCACCATGCACGGCCTGAACGGCGAACACTACTCGGTCCGCGCGACCAGGCCGCTCGCCTGGGTCCTCAACACCGGTCCCCGCTAAGCACGACCTCGCCGGACTCAGACGACTGGCCGTACGTCAGCTACCAGCGCCTCCGTACGTGCCAGCCTCCACCCCCGAGGGTTTGGCCGGGAACTGGGCCAGAGCTGTCCAGTCCTCCATCCCGGCGAGGAGGATCTTCTTGACCTGGGTCTTGGCTTCCTCCAAGGCGAGGTCGATAAAGCACTGACATCTGGTCAGCTCATCACCGTTGACTAGTACGGCAGCCCGGGTTTGTTATGTAGATGCGTGTTGATGCATTGGCCGCGCGCGGCGGCGGTAGTGGCTGGTCTGGGCGCGTGCTTGGTGTTGGCGTCGCCAGTGTGACCAGGTCAGCCAGTGGCTGATCGGGTGGACGGTGTTGGTGATCAGCTTCGCGAACAGGCGGCGGATTTCGGGCAGGGTCATCGGGATCGACTGGTGGTCGGCTGGCCGGTGGTGAGCGTGTTCGCGGGCGGCGATCACGGTGAGGATCGCGTGGGCGAGCATGACGAGGGTGACGTGGCGGTGCCAGGCGTGCCAGCGGCGGACCTGGGGTTCGTCCAGGCCGATGGTCTTGCCGGTTTGGAAGCAGGTCTCGATGGACCATCGGGTTCCGGCCACCCGGACGAGGACGCGCAGCGGGACTGGTTGGGGTGACCAGCAGCGGTAGAAGGCCAGCTCGCCGTCGCTGATCCGGCGGCGGATCAGCAGGGTGTGCTGCCCGGTGGTCTCGTCGGCGGGCGCGGTGATGGCGATCCAGGCCCAGTCGTAGTCGCGGGCGCCTTTCGACCCGGCGCCGGCGGAGAGCCGGTTCCAGGCTCGGGCGGGTAGGTCGGCGGCGAGCCGGTCGGCGCGCAGCGGGCCGTCGGCCGGACGGGCGGTGACCCGGTGGCTGCGGGCCACGGCGAGGACGTGGCCGATCCCGTGGTCTTGCAGGTCGCGGCGGAGTTGCCGGTCACCGCCGTAGGCCTCGTCCGCGGTGGCCCACGCCGCCGGCACGTTGGCCTCCAGGGCGCGGGTGAGCATCCGCCGGGCCAGGACGAGCTTGGTGGCGAACCCGACGTCAGCCGGGATGCCGGCGGCGGCGCACCGATCGGGATCATCGGTCCACGCCTTGGGCAGGTAGACCTCCCGGTCGATCAACGTGTAACCGCCCGGCGCGGCGTAGGCGAGGTAGACCGCGACCTGCGCGTTCTCCACCCGCCCCGCCGTGCCGGTGTACTGCCGCTGCACCCCGACGGTGTGCACACCTTATGGCGAGCCGGCGGTTATGCCGCGGCCGACGGGAATGTCGTGTGGTTGTTCGGGTCCTCACCGTCGGACGCGGCATAACTGCTGGTGGGGGCCAGGTCAGAGTTGTTTGAGGAAGGCGAGTAGGTCCTCGCTGGCCTGGTAGCGGGCGGGGTCGGTGTTCGGCGGGGTGGTCCGGGCGATGGCTTGTTCCTTGAGGGCCAGGTCGGCGTGTAGGTAGATGCGGGTCGTGGCTGGGGATTTGTGGCCGAGCCAGAGCGCGATGACGGTGATGTCGACGCCGGCGTGGAGCAAGTTCATCGCTGCGGTGTGGCGCAGGGTGTGCGGGGTGACGTTCTTGGCCTGCAGCGATGGGCAGGTGCGAGCTGCGGTGGCAGTGTGTTTGGCGACGAGGCCGGCGACGGCGTCATGGGACAGCCGCGTGCCGCGACGGGTGACGAACAGCGGGTCGGTGCCGGCTGGCCGGTGGGCGGTGAGCCAGGTGGTCAGGACGCTGACGGTGTGCGCGGTCAGCGGGGTGCAGCGGTCCTTGCGGCCTTTGCCGTGGCAGTAGACGTGCGCGCCGACGCCGAGTTGGAGGTCGCTGGCGGTGAGCGCGGTCAGTTCCGCGACGCGTAGTCCGGTCTGTGCGGTCAGTGCGAGAAGGGCGTGATCTCGGCGGCCGTGCCAGGTCGTGGTGTCGGGTGCGGCCAGCAGCGCGTCGAGTTCGGTGGGGTTGAGGAAACTCACGATCGTGGTGGTGGCCCGTTTGGTCTGGATGGCCAGGACCCGGCTGATCAGGTCGGCGTGTTCGGGTGCGTGCAGGCTGGCGTAGCGGAACAGGGAGTGGATCGCGGCCAGCCGGTTGTTGCGGGTGGCGACGGCGTTGCCGCGCTTCGTTTCCAGGTGGTGTAGGAACTCGCCGATGGTGACGGCGTCCAGGTCGGTCAGGTCGAGCTGGGCGGGGAGCCTGCCGGTCCGCTGGTGGATGTGGGTGAGCAGCAGCCGCAGCGTGTCGCGGTAGGAAGCGATGGTGTGTGGGCTGGCGCCGTACTGGGTCATCAGCCGGTCGGTGAAGAACGCCTGCAGCAGCGGGGCGAGCGCGGTCACGGCCCGGTCACCTCGCCTCGCTCGGGTGGCGTGTCCTGGTGGACTGCCGCGTCGAGGCGTTGCGCGGCCAGTGCCAGTAGCTGCGGAGTGGCCTGCAGATACCAGTAGGTGGCTTCCGGGCTGCTGTGGCCGAGGAACGTCGACAGCACCGGAAGCCGGGCCGACACGTCGACACCAGCCTCATACCAGGCGATGAGGACGTCGACCGCGAAGGTATGACGTAAGTCGTGGATGCGGGGGCGGCGGCGTCCGGGCGGAGTGTGGATGTCAGCGGCGGCCAGGAGTCTGGCGAAGATCTGGTGAACACCGCGGTGCTGGACTCGCTGGCCGGTGGCAGTCAGGAAGAACCCGGGCGAGACCGGGGTGGGGCAGAGCCGGTCGCGGCGCGCGGCGTAGCCGGCGAGCATCTGCGCCGTGGTGGGGTGCAGCGGGACCAGGCGGGTCTGATCGTTCTTGCCGGTCACCGTCACCGCCGCCTCGTGCTCGTCAACCTCGCTGCGGTCGAGCGCCAGGGCCTCGCCCACCCGCAGACCGCTGGCGGCCAGCAAGCTGATCAAGGTCTGCATCGTGGCCGCGGGCAGCGGCGCGGCGATCGTTCCCGCGGCGTGCACCAACGCCGCGACCTCCTCAGCCGAGTAGTGGTAAGGAGTCGGCCGATGCGCCCGGCCGGGCAGCAGCCCGGGCGGTGGGACCTGGCAGTCCGGGTCGAATGCCGCCAGGTAGCGGGCGAAGCCGCGCACCACCGCCAGCCGCCGTTGCCGGTGCGCGGTAGTGGTGCCGCTGGGCTCGCTCGCCCATCCCAGCGCCGCGGCAACCGTGACGGTCCTCTGGCCGTTGTGGTCGAGCCGGTCGGCGAACTCCAGCAGCATCCGGCCCTCGCCGCGAAGCTTGAAACCCAGACTGCGGCGCATCGCCAGGTACTGCTGCGCCCAGGTTCGCATCCTCATCGCGGTGCTCCCTGCGGGCAGGGCCTGGCCAACTCGGCCAGCCGGGCCTGGTCCAGCCGGGCATAGATCGCGGTGGTCCGCTGCTGGGCATGACGCAGCAACTGCCCGATCTCCTCCATCGACGCGCCGGCCGCGAGCAGATCGCAGGCCGCCGCGTGCCGCATCCCGTGCGGCCCGAACCGGGACACCCCGGCCCGGCCGCACGCGGCACCGACCAGAACGGTCACCGACGAGGTCGCCAACCCGGTGAACGGCGCCTTCACCGTGATGAACACGTTCCGCGCTGCGGTGGCCGCTCTGCCGTGCAGCAGGTAGTCGGCGATCGCCGCGCCAACATCAGCCGGCAACGGCAGCACATCGACCCGGCCGCCCTTGCCGCGCACGGTCAACTCGCCCGCCCGCCAGTCAATGTCGGCCAACTCCAGTCGGGCCACCTCACCGCCACGCACCGCCAGCCGGGCCAGCATCAACAGGATCGCGTAGTCCCGACGCCCGACCGCGCTGTCCCGATCACAGCCGGCCAGTACCGCCCGGACCTGTTCGCGATCGGCCGCCCGCAGCCGGGCCAGCTTGCGGGGCCGACCCCGCCCAGCCGGGACCGCACCGGCCAACCCGGCCGGAACGCGCCCGGTCAGGTGCAAGAACCGCAGCAGCGACCGCAACGCGGGCAGCGTCACCATGTCCAACGCCGTACTCCGCCGCCGTGTGCTCCAGTCCCGCACGAAGTCGATGACCTGCCCCGCCGACAGCCCCAGCAGCGCCTCCTCCAGCGGCCCGGACAGCCCAGTCAAGAACGTCCGAGCGCATCGCAGGTAGTGCTTCACCGTGCCCGCGGCCAGCCCGCGCTCGTCTTCCAAGTACCGGCGGTACTCGCTCAACAGCACATCCACTGGCGCCACCGCGGCAATCACCGCAGGCGGCGGGACCGCCCCCAGCCGGCGCAGATACCCCAGCACCGGCGCCAACGCCCGTTCACTGGTCCCGGCCCGGACACCAACTGACCGGCGTTCCTGCTGAAACTCCCGCACGACCACGCTGGTCAACTCACCCGTGACCAGACCACGCTCGACCAGCCAGCGGCTCAGATCCGCCAACCGGTGCACATGATCGACGATGGTGTCCGGCGAGAACCCCTGCCCCGCCAAGTCCTCGCGCAGCCCGTCAACGAACGGCGCGAGCGGTCCCTGCACCACGACTCGACGGCGACGCCGTCTCACATCCTCCGCGTCCATGATCCTCTCCTGTCTGTCGATGGACCCATCGACCAGACACGAGAAACCCTCGACCACGACGGACAACCGCTGCGTAATGCCGCGCGACGCCGAAGAATCAGCGCGCTGACCAGCATGGCTCACGAGCAACGCGGCATAACCACCGGCTCGTCATAAGGTGTGTAATGCCGAACTCGGCATTACACACCCTTCTTCAGGTCACCGGTGTCATCCAAGATGAGCACCCCGCCCGGGTCGCCCAACGCGTCGATCACATAGCCCCGTACGTCATCACGGACCGCGTCGGCGTCCCACACCGCCTCCCCCAACAGCCGCTGCATCGCATGCGGCGACGCATCCCCAGCCTGCTCAGCCAACTGCCAACACGACCGTCTGTCCACATCCGACAACAACCCGAGCAGGAACGACCTGGCCTGCCGGCGCGGCTCGACCCGGAAGAACCGGCCCGCGATCCACGCGAACCCGGTGTCGAACTCCGCCAGCCATCCCTCGGCATCTACGCTGTGCCCAGCGGCCGCCGCACGATCTTCACTTGTCCTCACAAACAGTGCATGATCAACCGGCGGCCGCCTCCATGCCCGCAGACACGCCGACCAGCCCCGACCCAGCTGAACTCATCGCCGGTCATCTACATAACGAACCCGGGCTGCCGTACTAGGCACAACAGCACTCCGGTCACCTGCAGACCTCGCGCTGTGGCGACCATCTTGGCGTCTGTAGGCAGCGGGATGTTCGACGCGAGTTGACGAGCGGAACGCCTGCACGACTCGGTCACCGCCGAGGAGAGCGGCGAGCCGGGCCGCGATGGCGCCTACCAGCTCGTTCAGCATCTTCTTACCAGTCAGAATCGCCGCCGCCATCCGCGCCAGACGCTTGCACCGCCTCCGCCGCCGATGGTTGAACAACCTGTTCCACGTTTCCTCGGTCGCATACTCGCCGGCGCGCGCGGAAACGACACTGGCCCATCCGTCGTTGAGCACCGCGACGCAGTACTCGGCGGCCTTCTCGACGCGCTCTTGGCGACGGCGCTCCTGTGCCGCCGTGATGCCGCCTCTGCCTCGCCGCGTTCCTCGGCGACCAGCCCGGGGGCGCAAAGATGTGGATGGTCGAGGGGATCTCCGATCCTTAGGGTGCCGCGGCCCCGCCTCCGGCATCCCGACATGGTGGCGGCAGCGCCTCCCAGGCTCCTTCACCCGCGTCTTGCAGAGCCTGTTGTTGTTACGGCGCGCACGATACCGAGGCATAGCGCCATCGTCTCGTCACGCAGAGGTGAGTGCTGTCAGATGATTGCCACTCACGATGCCCGCGCTGCCACACCCCGTCACCGTCCGCCCTTTGCTGGAGCGACGACGACGTGCACGCGCCGCCTTCCTGTAGTCGGTCACCACACGTACGCAGACGGCTTCAGCGTGGAGACCACGCACGCCGAAGTCCCCGAGAGCTGACCTCATTTGCAGGCGACACCCACTGACAACGCGTGTGCGAGGTTTAGGATATTCTTGAGTCGGCTTCGGTCGAAAGGGGGACACGTGGAGTGGGAAATCCTGATGACCGCCCAGGTCGAGGAATTCCTCGATGATCTCTACGAGTCAGATCGAGACTGTCACCGCCTCGTGAATCAGGCGATCCTCGTCCTCGAGCGGAATGGTCCGGCAGAGGGCCGCCCCCTGGTCGACACCGTAACAGCCTCGCGTATCTCCAACATGAAGGAGTTGCGGCCACCGTCTACGGGTCGATCCGAGATCCGGATCTTGTTCGCGCTTGATCCCTGGCGGTCGGCAGTCCTCCTGGTTGCTGGCGACAAGTCGGGTCAGTGGAGACGCTGGTATCGAGACGCGATTCCCGAGGCGGAGCAGCTGTACGCAACGTATCTCAAGGAACGCGAGAGGGAGGAAGGATCATGAGCGAGGTTCGACGCTGGCGAGAATCTGGCCATCTGGACCGCGCGGTGGAGACCGCCGGCGGACGCGAGGCTTTCGACGCTGCCGTCGGGCAGATGCTCGATGAAGCTCGCGGTTGGCGGCTCGCCGAGATGCGCAAGCGGCGCGGCCTGACCCAGGAGCAGGTAGCCGACCGGATGGGTGTGACGGTCGCACGCGTCTCCCAGATCGAGCGCGGCGACGTGTCCACCCAGGAGGTACTGAACCGCTACATCTCTGCTCTGGGCGGCACGCTCAAACTGATCGCTGACTTCGGCGACGAGCAGTTGAAGGTCGCTTGACCTCCAAGCGCAAGCATACCGTTACGTTCCTTGGACAAGGCTCACCTCCGAGCTTCCTGGCCAGTTGCCGCCGTCCGGCCTCTGATGTCAGGTGGGGCTGGCGCCAAAAGAGATGCCGCCGTGGATGTCGCGCGCCTGCACCGTCGACCCGCTGACGCCGCCGGAAACGCTGTTTGTAACGTTTCCCGGGCTGGCCGCGACGACAGCCTGGGTCTGCGCGAAGCGAGCGCGGAACTCGGCAACGAAGTCGGGATCGCGGACGGCTTCCTGTTGCAGTAGTGCGGCGAGGCGGTGGACCGCATCGGGCCTCCCCTCGCCCAGAGCGATCTCAACGATCTCCTGCGACGCGGCCTCTCGCCGGAACCGGTGACGCAGAAACTCGGTCAGCCCGGTCACGGCTGACCGTGCGCCTTCGGCGAGGTTGGTGGCGGCCCAGGCGACGAGCGTCGTCGCCGCTGCGAGCATGAGCGGATCGTCCACTGTGATCCTCGAATCTTGAGACGAACAGAAGGGTGATCAAGCGACCTCGATGTTACTATGCGTGTCCACACCAACACGATTCCTGAGGGGTCGGCATGAGCACACACCGCTGGCAGGCGGACCCGTCCGCCGAGCTCAGTCGCCGCTGGGGCAAGTCGTCGCACGAGCTGGGCAACACCTCCGGCGACGGCAGTTGTCCTGACATCTGGGAGTTGAGCAACGGCGACATTGCGGTTATCGGCCAGGACCTCACCGAGACATACCAAGCGCGGCTGCCGGACGGAGTTTCTGTCGACCCGGGTGAGCGGCTTATCATCATCCCTCGATCGACCATGATCGCGGCGAAGGTGGACATCCCTGATGCGTGACCTCCTCGGTGGAGATCCCGGCGAACTGCTGGCCCTCGACGACTACTGGGCCGACTTCGAGCAGCGGTTCTGGAAGACCGGTCCGCCGGGCTTCTGGAAGCTGGAACGGCAACAGACGTTCAGGGAGCCCAACGACGAGGGCTGGCAGGCGTTCGCCGCGGGCCACTGGGATGAGTCCCTGCGAATTCTCGACGCCCGACGTCCCGAGTTCGAGGACTATTACCGCCGTATCGCCGACAGTGGGTTCGCCACTCGTCGGGTGCGGGTGGTGCAGGAGCCGCTGACCGCGTACCTGCAATGGGAGCTGCACGTGCTGCGACTGCGGCACGAGTACGGCGGCCTGACCCGGGTGGTGGGTCCGGCCCGCGTCGTCGCCGCGGAGGCCGACGGGCCACTGCCGGAGATCTACACCCTCGGCACCGACGTCATGTACGAGGCGATCTACGACGCCGACGGCGTGCTCGAAGCGGCCCGGCGGTGGCGCAATCCGGCTGTGGTGGGGCGGTGCCAGGAGTTCATCGAGTCGCTGTACGCCGATGGTGAGCCGCTGGACGAGTACTTCGCGCGAGCGGTGGCGCCGCTGGAGCCTCCGCGCCTGGACTGACCAATGGTCGGCGGGGGCACGGACGGACGGCAACCGGAACATGTCAACCGGTCCGCGCTGTCCGGCCCCGCTGACCTCGTCCAGGCCCGCGACGTCTACGGCGGGGTGCACTTCCACTCCGGGGACACGTCCGGGGTGCACCCCCCTCCCCGCCAGTTGCCCGGTGACGTGCGCGGCTTCGTCAATCGGGTCGAGGAACTGCGCGCGCTGAACCGGCTGCTCGGCGACGAGGCGGTCAACGCAAGCCTCTTCGTCATCTGCGGCACCGCCGGCGTGGGCAAGACGGCTCTGGCGTTGCGATGGGCGCACGCGGTACGCCACCGGTTTCCGGACGGCCAGCTCTACGCCAACCTCCGTGGCTACGATCCGGGCCAGCCCAGCCGGCCCGAGCAGGTACTCGACCGCTTCCTGCGGGCGCTGGGCGTACCGCCGTCCGCCGTACCAACCGACATTGAGGACCGCGAGGCACTGTACCGCTCCCGGTTGGCTGACCGACGCGTCCTGGTCGTCCTCGACAATGCCGCCACTGTCCGGCAGGTGCGTCCGCTGCTGCCGGGCACGAGCAGCTGCCTGGTGATTGTCACCAGCCGGACGATGCTGTCCGGTCTGGTGAGCCGCGACGGCGGCCGGCGGTTGAGCCTGCGCATGTTGTCCGAGGACGACGCGGTGACGTTGCTGCAGGGCGTGACCGCCGGGTACCGCAGCGGCGATGACCCGGGCGAGTTCGCCGAGCTGGCCCGTCTATGTGCCAGGTTGCCGCTGGCGCTGCGTATCGCCGCCGAGCGGGCGGCGGGGCGGCCGTTCATGCCGCTCGCCGAGTTGATCCAGGATCTGCGGGACGAGTCGGCCCTGTGGGACGCCCTCACCGCCGAGGACGGCGAGGAGGCCGACGCGGTACGCACGGTCTTCGCGTGGTCCTACCGGGCCCTGAATGCCGCAACCGCGCGGCTGTTCCGGCTGCTCGGGTTGCACCCTGGCCCCGATTTCAGTGCCCCGGCCACCGCCGCGCTGGCTGGTTTGTCGGTGGCGGAGGTCAGGCAGCCACTCGACGCGCTCGTCGGCGCGCACCTGCTTGAGCACAGTGCACCCGGCCGCTATCAGTTGCACGACCTGTTGCGCGCGTACGCGGTGGACCAGGTCCGGCACCTGGAGAGCGACGAGAGCCGCCGGGCGGCGCTCGGCCGGGTCCTCACCTGGTACCTGCACACGGCGGACGCCGCGTTGGGCCGTGCCCTTCCGTTCTACCGGTCGGTGCGACTGGAACCGCTCGCCGACGTCACCCCGTTGGCCTTCGCCACCGCTGCGGAGGCCGACGCGTGGTTCGCATTCGAACAGGAGAATCTCGTCGCCGCCACCCGTATCGCGGCCGGGGCCGGGTTGCCACGGGTGGCCTGGCACCTGGCGGTCCTGCTGCGCAGCGTCTTCATGCATCAGAACGCGTTCGACTCCTGGTTCGCCACCGCCCGGATCGGCCTGGCCGCGGCTCGCTCGCTGGGTGACCGCAGTGGCGAGGCGGAGGCGTTGGAGAGCTTGGGGAAAGCACACTTCCAGGCTCGCCAACTCAGGGAGGCGGAGAAACACCATCGGGCCGCGCTGGCGATCCGGCGGGAGATCGGCGACGAGCACGGCACCGCCGTGTCGATCAATGCGCTCGGTCTGCTGGCGCTGCGGCATCGCCGTCTCACCGACGCCCTGGCACGGTTCGGCGAGAGCCTGGACATCTTTGCCCGGCGGGGCGACCGGAGGTGGCAGGCGCTGTTGCTGAGCAATCTCGCGGAGACGCAGTACGAACTCGGCGAGCTGGCCGACGCCGTGACGCTGCTGGAGCAGGCGCTCGCCGTGCAGCGGGAGATCGATGACCGGGGCCAGGAGGGCAATTCGCTGTTCTTTCTCAGCATGTCGCTGCGGGAGCTCGGCCGCACCGACGAGGCCCGCGCCGCGATCGAGGCGGCGCTCGCCATCGCCGAACGCGGCAGCCCGGTGTGGCTGGCGCACTGGCTGGTCGAGTACGCGCGGGTGCTGCGTGCGGTGGGCCGCCCCGCCGAGGCGCTGGAGGCGGTGCACCGGGCAGCGACCATCCAACGGCAACTGGGTGACCGCAGCCGGGAGGCGATGGCGCTGGACGGTGCCGGGGAGGCGTACCGGGAGCTGGGGCAGCCGGACCAGGCTATTGCCTTCCACCTCCGGGCGGCCGCGGTCCACCGGCAGCTCGGGGATGACTGGCAGCTCGCCTTGACGCTGGATCACCTCGCGGCGGCGCTACACGATGCCGGGCGCCCGGAGGAGGCACACCGGTGGTGGAGCGAGGCGGTCGAGCGGCTGACCGGCTTTCCGGACGCCCGAGCGGCGGCACTTCGCCGGGCCATCGAGTCGACGCTCCAAGATGGCGTTGGCTGATGCGACCAAGCGCGGTGCCGCCATCGGCGTGTCGCTCGAGGCAGGCATGTCCCGGTTGAGCAGTATGACTGCCAGTCATAATCATGCCGCTCAGTCATGTCGCTGCTCGGGGATCTCGACCGGCGCGCGACGGGAGGCAGCACCCGCGGATCAGCGGCGCAGGCGGCCGTAGCACTCACCGTCGTGGCCGGCGGAGCACGCAGCGCCGGCCGCCCGGCAGCCGCACGTCGCAGAAGACGCGGTGCCGCAGGAACTTCCTGTCCTCCTCGGAGACGGTCATCTCCCCGGGGTCTGTCATCGGCAGCACGGTTATCCACCGGCCGATGACCCGGGCCAGGCGCTGCGCAGCCGGCAGGTCGGCGGCAACAGCGGGCAGGTGGATCACGTTTCGCGCCTGGCGCAGCCCGGCCAGATCACTGTAAGTGAGATGTCCATAATCCGACAGTGATTCATCACCTCTTGGATTCGGCAGTCGCAATATCCAGACTGATATATGGCCCGCTCGGACGGTACGCCAGACGGAAGCCGGAGCCGCCACTCCGCACCCCGGTCGCCGGTGCGCGCGCCCGACGGCTTTCCCCCGGCACTGCAGCCCTTGCTGGCGCGGATCGCCGACCGGCGTGCCACCCGCAGCGAAGCAACCCTGCAGGCCGACATCCGCCAGCTCCTGCTGGCCGGCGACTTCGGGCTCTCCGACTCCCACCTCGACGTCGACCTTGAAGCCCCGGCCGGCGGCGGCCGACGCATCGACATCGAAGTCGGCTACACCATCATCGAGGTCAAGCGACGCCTCCAGACCGGGCGTCCGCTGCTGGAGGCCGAGCGGCAGCTCGGCGGCTACGTCCGGTCGCGCAGCCTGCAGAGCGGCCAGCGATACGTCGGAATTCTCACCGACGGCGGCACCTGGCGCGCATACCAGCTGGCCGGCGACCGGATGGCCCTCATCGACACCTACACGTTGGCCACGACCCGCCCCGACGGCATGGCCCTCTTCTACTGGTTGGAAGGCGTGCTGGCGACGAGCCACCGGGTCCGGGCTGCTCCCGGCGAGGTGGCACGCCGCCTCGGCGCACAGAGCACCTCTCACAAGCTGGATCGCGCCGCGCTCGCCGCGCTCTACGCGGAGCACGAGCAGCTGCCGACCGTGAAATTGAAACGGAAGCTGTGGGCGGAGCTGCTGGACAGCGCCCTGGGCACGCAGTTCGTCGACGACCCGGACCTCTTCGTCGAGCACACGCTGTTGATGAACAGCGCGTACATCATCGCGCACCTGGTGGTCGGCATCGACGCCCTGGAGTTGCAGCCGCACGACCTCATCACCGGGCAGCGGTTCGACAAGGCCCGCATCCTGGGCGTGGTCGAGCACGACTTCTTCGGCTGGACCACCGAGGTGCCCGGCGGTCGGGAGTTCATCCAGGGACTCACCAGGCGGCTGGCCCGGTTCGACTGGCTGCGGGCCGACCACGACATCCTCAAGGTGCTCTACGAGTCGATGATCGGTCCCGAGACGCGCAAGCGGATGGGCGAGTACTACACGCCCGACTGGCTCGCCGAGCACCTGGTCGACACCGTCGTCACCGATCCGCTACAGCAGCGGGTGCTGGACCCCGCCTGCGGCTCCGGCACGTTCCTCTTCCACGCCGTACGCCGGTACCTCGCCGCCGCCGAGACGGCGCAGGTGCCGCTGGATGCCGCGCTGACGCAACTCACCCACCACGTGGTCGGCGTCGACCTGCACCCGGTCGCCGTCGCGCTCGCCCGCGTGACCTACCTGCTCGCCATCGGCCACCAGCGGCTGACCGACCAGCGAGGCCCAATCACCGTCCCGGTCTATCTCGGCGACAGCATGCAGTGGCGGGAGCGGCGCGACCTCTTCACCGAGGAGCACGTACGGATCAGCGCCGGCTACAACGCCAGCGAGGTCGAGGAGTGGCTCCGCTTCCCGAAACGCCTGCTCGACGAGCCGAGCCGCTTCGATCAGATCGTCGCGGGGCTCGCCGGCGTCGCGGCAAAACCACGAGATCCGGACAACCCGCCGTCGCTGGCTGCGTTCTTTCATCACAAACAGATCCGGCCGGATGACCAGCCGATGATTCGCGGCACCTTCGAGGCGATGTGCCGGCTGCACGACGAGGGCCGCGACCACATCTGGAGCTACTACCTGCGCAACCTGGCCCGACCCGTCTGGCTCGCGATGGACGGCAACCGCGTGGACGTCCTCATCGGCAACCCGCCCTGGCTCTCCTACCGCCACATGCCTCGGGACATGCAGACACGATTCAGAGAACTCTCCCGGGACCGCGGGCTGTGGCACGGCCGGGAATTCGCCACGAACCAGGATCTCTCGGCTCTCTTCGTGACCCGAGCGATCCAGCAGTACCTTCGCGACGACGGTTCGTTCGCCTTTGTCCTGCCCAACTCGGTGCTCGATCGAGAGTACTTCGCGGGCTTCCGCAGGGGATGGTACGAGGACACGGTCGAGCCAACCGCCGTCGCCTTCACCGGCTCCTGGGACCTGCGGCGTCTACGTCCCCATCCCTTCCCGCGCGGTGCCGGTGTCGTCTTCGGCGAACGGGCCACCCTGAGCACCTACCGCCGACTGCCCGTGGCGACCGAGCGGTGGACGGGACGTGTGCCGGCGAACGCCCGATCCTGGCACGAGGTCGAGCCGATGGTCACCCGCGAGCCAGCCAAGCTGATCGCCGGCGGATCGCTTATCGAGTCGCCGTACAAGCCACGGTTCACTCAGGGCGCCACGATCGTGCCGAAGCTGCTCTTCTTCGTCGAGACGGATTCCGGCGGACGACTCGGTCTCGGTGCCGGCCGCCATTCCGTGCGCTCGGCGCGCAGCAACCTGGAGAAGGCCCCGTGGAAGGAGCTGCCCGCACTCGAAGGCGTCGTGGAGAGCGAGTTCATCCGACCCGTGCTGCTCGGCGAGTGCCTGCTGCCGTACCGGATCCTGCCGGCGAAGAAGGCGGTGCTACCGCTCGACGGTTCCACGCTGATGACCAGGCCCGGATCCCGGCTCGACTATTACTTCGGTCTCGCCGAATGGTGGCAACAGGCCGAAACCGTCTGGGAGGAGCACCGCAGCAACGCGCGCCTCACCCTGGGCGAGCAGCTCGACTTCCGGCACAAGCTGACCGCGCAACTTCCCGCACCGCCGCTGCGGCTGGTCTACTCGGCCTCCGGGATGCACGTCGCCGCCGCGATCGTCGACGACCCGACCGCGGTCATCGAACACAAGCTCTACTGGGCTCCGATCGCCACCCGCGAGGAGGGCCTTTTCCTCTCGGCGATCCTGAACAGCAGCGCGCTGACCGAACTTGTCCGGCCGATGATGTCCTACGGCAAAGACGAGCGCGACATCGACAAGCACGTGTGGAAGCTGCCCATCCCCCAGTTCGATGACGCGAACGCCATGCACCAACGACTCGCGGACCTTGGATGGCAGCAATCTGAGACTGTCGCCGGGCTTCACCTGGTTGAAGGCGCGAACTTCGTGACATTGCGTCGGCGGGTTCGAGCCGCACTCGCGGGCCACCCGGCCACTCCGGAGATCGGGGCAATCGTCTTGGAGATGCTCGACTGATGGACGCTTCTCCTGCCGCCAGGTCGAAGGAGCGGCCGATACTGCTCAGGGCACATAGGATCGTGAACGTCCGTGCGGCGCGAGCGAGCCGGCCGACCTGCCCGGCCCTCAGCAGGTCGGGACCGCTGGTCCGGTCAGTCGGCGCTCGCGCCAGCGGCGGATGGTGCGCTTGTAGGGCTCGGGCATGCGCAGATCAGGAATCTCGTCGTAGCCGAAGAGGCCGAGTTCCTTGTGCTCGGCCGAGTGGACAAGTTCCTCGTCGCCGACGTACGTGGCGCCGAAACTCACGATGAAGACGTGCCGCACCGGCGTGATCACGTACACCCAGGAGTCGATGATGTCGACCTGCGTGACGGTCAGGCCGAGCTCTTCGGCGACCTCCCGGCAGACCCCCTCCTCGGGAGTCTCGCCGACGTCGAGCTTGCCGCCCGGCAGTTCCCATTCGTCACGCTCGTTGCGCAGCAGCGGCACCCGGCCGTGGTGGTCGATGACAAGCTTGACCGAGATGGGTAGCTGGTATTCGAAGTATCCCGGGCTTCTCTCGATCAGATATGGCGGTCGCTCGGTCATGGGGGCAGTCCTTCCTCTGGTGTGCTGGGAGTAAGCAGGAGAGCTGCGATGTCGTCCGCCCGCTTGAACCGGCCACCGCCACCACCTGGCGCGTTCTCCTCATCCCGGATCAGCTTCTCCAGGTAGTGCAGCCCCCGATCACGCGCGTCGGTCATGACCTCGGTCCACGACCGGTAGAGCCGGTAGTCGGTGATCAGCCGGGCGAACCCGTCGGTACACAGCAGAATGCACTCGGTGGCGGCCCAGTCGCCGCACGCGGTGTGGGGGCGCAGCCGCCGATCCGGGTGCCCCGAGAAGACCGACTCAACATCACCGGAGGTCATCGTGTGCAGCCGTCGCCGGTGCATTGCCGCAACGACCCGATCCGCCTCGCCCTCACCCGTCGCCACCGCTGCTGCTTCGCGACGGTCGAAGTAGTCGGTGGACAGGTGCACCCGCGGGCGCCGGCGACCACTGCGGTGGCGTCGCCGATGCGGGCAAGGTCGTACCCGGTGCCCTGGTCGACGCAGACGGCGATCGAGCAGGCGGGCGGCACCCTGCTCGCGGGGAATGACAGGACCGCCTGCTCGTGGGCCACCTCCGCAGCGATCGACGTCAGCAGGCTCGCGGCGGAACCTCGGTAGGCGTCGGCACCGGCCCGGGTCAAGCGGTCACCGAGGTGTCGACAAGCCACTGCACGTCGCTGTCGGCGGGCAGCGCCGCGTCGGCGTACAGATCGGTGGCGCCGTCGATGACCCAGGCGAGCGTGCCGCGGTGGCCGACGCGGTCCTCGTTCGCCCGCTGGCCGCCGGCGGTGGTGATGGCTTCTCGTACCTTCATGGCTGCTCACTTCTCACGACACAATCCCGTTAACGTTGCAGATCAGCGGCGCAGGCGGCGGGAGCACTCGCCGTCGTGGCCGTCGCGGAGCACGCAGCGCCGACCGCCCGGCATCCGCAGGTCGCAGAAGACGCGGTGCCGCAGGAACTGCTTGTCCTCCTCCGAGACGGTCATCTCCCCCGGGTCCATCATCGGCAGCACGGTGATCCAGCGCCCGACGACCCGGGCCAGGCGCTGCGCGGCCGGCAGGTCGGCGGCGACGACGGGCAGGTGAATCACGTACCGTCCGCTCACCGGCGACCGCCCTCGGCCTGCTCGGACTGCCACCGGCGCAGCGCGACCTTGATCCGCAGCGTCTCCCGCCGGCTCTGCGCGAGCGCGTCGTAGACGGCGGCCATGTCGACGGCGACCCGGTCGAGGAAGGCGTACACCTCATCGGGGTTCAGGCCGCGGCGCCCGAGCCGGGCGGGCGGGAAGCGGCGCTCACGCACCTGCCACGGCAGCAGACTGGGGTACGCGCGGGAGCGGTACGTCGTCCCACCGCCCTCCGGGAACGGCCTCTGGTTGCGGACGCTCATCGGTGCCTGCCTTCCTGGTCGTGGATGGGGTGGGTCCACCCGCCCTCCCCGCACGGGCGGACCCACCCCGCCCGGACGCCGCAGCTTCGCTCAGCGGTACGGCATCCGGGCTGGTCGGCGAGGGGTTGTCTGGAGAGTGCGGCGGCCGATCCGGGGTCACCTCGGCCGCCGCACTGGTCATCCTGGGACAGTTTCCGGTGGACCAGCAACATGTACCGCCACGATTTCCCTGACCTGCGTCGATTTTCTTTGTCGGAGCCGCAAGACGTTCCAGGGGAAGGCCCAGCAGTGTTGCGTATTGGAAGAGGCAAGCACGATTAGCCGCCTATGGGAATTGCGTGGTGATGACTGTTGTCGGGGGTGTCTTGTATGGTCAGACGCGTAAGTCGCTTTGCCAGCACGAAGCGCAGGGCAACCACTTCTTAGGCAACCGTTCCACGTTTCACCGATGGCGTCCGAATGTAACAAAACACAACACGAAAGGGGTGGCCGATGGCCGACGACATGGGCTCGACAGTCCCCAGGCGACAGCTCGGGCGAGCACTACGCGACCTGCGCACCGAAGCCCGCATGACCCTCGACGGCGCAGCCGAGGCCATGCAGTGCAGCCGGCAGAAGATGTGGCGCATCGAGACCGGCCTCGGCCCCACCCGCGCCGTCGACGTCAAGGCCATGTGCGAGCTGTACGCCGCCACCCCCGAGCTGACCACCGCCCTCGTCGCCCTGGCCAACGAAACCAAAGCCAAGGGCTGGTGGCACTCCTACGGCGACGCCATCCCCGACTGGTTCGAGCTGTATGTCGGCCTCGAATCCGCGGCAGCGTTCATCCGTCGCTTCGACGAAGCGCTGATCCCTGGAATTCTTCAGTCACGTGCCTACGCCTTGGCGGTCTATCAGCACAGGCACGAAGTGACGGAAGAGGAGCGGGAGCGCCTGGTCGAGGTACGGCTACAGCGGCAGGCCCTGCTTCACCGACGGCTCCCCCGCGCGCCGAAGCTGGAAGTGATCCTGGCTGAGGCAGCGCTGCTCCGCACGGTCGGCAACGCAGCGACCATGGCTGACCAGCTTCGTCACCTGTTGGAGACCGGGGAGCTACCCAACGTCTCTGTGCGGGTGCTTCCGCTAACCGCCGGGATCCATCGAGGCGCGGAGGCGGGAACCTTCGTCATCCTGGACTTCCCACCCGGCAAGCGGACCACGCCCGAGCCGCCGGTGGTCTACTGCGAGTCGTGGACTGGGGCGCTCTACCTGGACCGACCGGAGGAATACGCAGCCTACGAGCAGGTGTGGGCGAGCCTCGATGATCTGACGCATGATGAGGCACAATCGAGGCAACTCATCAACAAGATCATTGGGGAGGTCCACCGTGGCTGACTTGGCCAACGCTCAGTGGCGGAAGAGCACCCGCAGCGGCAGCAACGGCGGCGATTGCGTGGAGGTCGCCAACAACCTCCCCGGCCTCGTCGCCGTACGCGACAGCAAGGACCCGGCCGGGCCCGCCCTCACCTTCTCCCCCACCCCCTGGACCGCCTTCGTCCGGTTCATTAAGTCCGCGCACTGACGGAGTCCGACGAGCAACCCGTCGTGCCGCCCGATCATGGCCCTCGCAGAGTCAACGCTTCAAGCAGCACCGACAGCTTCACAATTGTCATGAGCCCGGACGAGCGACAAGATCCAAGCAAAGCGCCCTCATCCAGACGCATGGTATTTCCTTTGGCCGCGACCCTGGAGGCTCAACCCTGAGGGACAACAACTGTCAATCGTTCTTGTTTTCGTCCATCCAAGTCTTTGCCTTCCGGGAAAGCTTCCATGGGTATTGCCGACGAACGAACTCAAAAAACGGCAGAACGCCAGCGGCCTGATCGTTACCGTAGCTGTCACGCGTAGGTAGATCCAGCAACTGATCCAAGTCGACCTCGCTGAGCTGGTCGACGACCACCTCGAGTCGCATCAGGACGATATTGCTGTGATCATAACTTCTTGTAAAGTCGGCCTCTTCGAGCCACTTCTCCTTCAGCGCCTTGCGAACCGACGCTGACGCCAGATCAACTGGAAGCTCCAGGCCCTGGAGCCACCTGCCGTCTTCGAAGTCCGTATAAAAGGCCGTTGCCGATCGGTAGCTGCGCCGCTTGGCAGTGATCAGGCTCTCAATCTCCTGGATAGTCTCTTCGCTCACGTAACGCGTTACCAGATCGTAGGCTAGGCTCGCAAGCGAAATATAATGGATGGCAAGATTGGGTTCTAAAGGTGTAGCCGGCGTGTGCGCCTTCTCGTTCCGCAGGAACTGGATGGCCATATTGAGAAACTTGACACCCTCAAAGAAGTCTTTTTCGACATCGCTCGCTGGCTGGTGGCCAAAAATCTTCTCGTAATTTCTCGCTGCGAACGCCTCGGTCGCCTTCTCACTACCGGTGATGCTTCGAAGCTTCTCACGCACGAGCTTGTAGGATTCCTCGACGGCATGGAAGTAGTCCCCAGTCGCGAGATACTGCCCTATGTGGCTATAGATGTCTTCGTGGATCTCGAGGGAGATCTTGTTAGCGGTTACAGTCGCTTCGGTGGTAATAGCCACGGGGCCGCCAATCAGCCCACTGGGTGGTGTGCCAGCAAGCTCGTGGGCGATCATTCGGATCCTGACAATCTGCTCGTCGGTGATGTCTTCGCCCCAACCGCCAGCAGCCTTCTTGGCCTCGATGTAGTCAGCAAGCGTAGCCAGAGCCGAGGAGGCCTCTGAGTCTGATCCAACTCTCCAAAGGGCTCTTAGCCTGTTCGCCTTAGAGACGCCGTACTCGGCGTACTTCTCATCAAAAATGTCGATATTGAGATCAGAAAACAGGAGCGCGAACGATGAGTTCGTGAAGTCTAGAACGTAGCCGCCACCCATTCCCAGAACGGCCTCCAGAAACGTTCTATTAGCCAACGAGACTCTGCTCATTGACTGCCGCCTCCCCTCAATCACGTAATCCGTTCGGCTAGGTGACATCCAGTTCACTTATCCACTATGTGGGGGGAACTCGGGAAGGCTTCCAGCCCCCGTCAATCGCGTCCCGAAGCCGCTTACTGAAGACGGCATGCGCCTGCCGATACTCATTCTCCCGATCCGCCTGGTAGAACGGCGCCATGTACCCCTCCGGCACCGGATTTCGCTCTGGATCATCGAGATACTCAGTCAGTCGTAGGAACGTCGTGTTGGTTTGCCCCACCCCGTGTGCATAATAGTCGCGAGTGATCCGTCGCCCCCTACCGTCGAACCACATCGCTGACTCATAACTGCTCAGAACCGCGAATCGCGCTCGATACATCGATATTAGTTCATCGGCCCCTATACCCAGCCATGCAGCAACCAATGCATCTATTTCTACCAGCGCGGCCCGCCGCGCTCTCTCAGTTCGTAAAGGTGTGTCCTTTCCCCATCGCGATGCCACCTTGCCAAGTGACACTGCCTCAGGAAGTTCGGGCCACGGTACTGCCCAGTCCTCGTCGGTTGCCCAACCATCCGAGTACAACTTTCCCCATACGGGCGCGTAGGCGGAGGTAAGGCAGTTGAGCCTCAGTGTTCGCAGAATAAGCGCCTCAGCCAGAGGATGAAACGACTCGGGCGCAGGCATAGTGTGCGCCTCTGTCACGTCTAGATGACCTCTGCCAGTAGTACGCAGTAGGTAATCTAGAGGCAGGGAGGCCCAAAATCCAGCAGTGAGCACCGTCTCCCGGTCAGTGCCGAGAGCCATGGAACGGATGCCATGGACGTGAGTTGGCCCTGGGGGAATCAGGGCGGCAAATAGGCTACGCTCCGTACTCAGAGGAATCATCTCTCGCCAGGCAACGCGGAAGTACTGCGTATACCTCCGTCCGCTCCACTCACTTTGAGCATCCAAGAAGGCGCCACGATCAGTCGCGCGTCGATAGTTCGTACGAGGCACCACATCTGATCCGATTGCAGTCAGAAGCCAAGGCTCGTAGTCTTTGTTGCTCTTGCAGGGAATGTTCGGCTGCTTCGCCAAGGGAGTTGCTACCCCCAGATGAGGACCCTGCAGAATCACCTCTGACCAATCACTCGGATCGGAACCTCGCCACTCGATAAGACCAGCTTCTTTGGCTCCCTTTTCGTCAAATCCGCGACTTATTGCAGGCGTCATCATCCCGAGGCGCAATTCGAACCTGCCTAGCCCTGCGATCGCCTTCTGCTCTCCGGTCGTCACCGGATAGAGGAGAGGCGTCTGCTCCAATGCACTACGAGACACGCCAGCCAAACGCGCCCACTCTTGAAGCGTGCCAGCATCGACTTCCACAAGTCTGTCACGGTGGGGACGCAAATCCCACGATCCATTATGTTTTACTCCAGGCACCTCGCCCGACCCAGAATGATTGAGCGACTCAACTAGCGTCTCGGTGGCATATAACCAGCTAAGGTGGACAAAACGAATGTCGCGGCGGCGATTCCCATATATGTGGATCCCGAACTGCTTGTTCCAGTCAACCTCCGGAAAGAGAAGGCGCATATTCTGAAAGTGTGCGTGAAGACGAAGGTGCCGGTAGGCGGCGCCTCGAAGTCGACCTTCCTTGACTCCACCGAAATGGCTATCAGGATGAATCAATCCAACGATGCCCGCAGGACCAAGACTGGTCCAGCATCGACACATGAAGGCCCTGTACAGGTCAGGCTGAGTTCCTTCTAGGAGATGAAATGCAGAGGGAGACGAAAGAAACGAAACCATCCCCACAACTCCAACGAGCTCCCTCAAGAGGTAGATCTTCGAACGAAGTGATGCCTGCGCCCTGCGCTCGCGCCAAGCAGAAGCCGTCGATTTATCTTTGAGCGCGAACCATGGGTCGAACTCCGCGAGCACGAGGTCTTCCTGCCAACGCGGCCGCACCCACGGTGGGTTGCCTACCTGGAGGTCGAAGCCGCCCTTGGCGAACGCCTGGGCGAACGTCAACTCCCAATGGAAGAAGCCCTGCTGCTCGGCGATCCGCTCGGCGGCCAGCAGCCACGGGAACCGGTCAGCCAGCATCCAGGGCGAGTCCACCCCGATCACGCCGTCGAGCTTCTGCTCAAGCTCACTCATCTCGGCCAGGCTGTCGAGCTTGCGGCCGTAGAAGCGTTCGGTGTTCTCGTCCACGTCGCTGCGCCCGATCAGCGCCTCCGCGAACGTCAGCCAGTCGTCCAGGTTGGTCAGCGGGACCTGCTTGCGGAGCTGCTCGGCTACGGTCATCCGGCGGGTGCCGGTCGCCTTGGTCGGCAGGGTCATCTGCCGGGGCTCCACGTTGCCGAAGATGTCCGGCGTCTCGTAGACCACCTGCTCCTCGTACGCCGGAACGTCCTTGACGTGCGATACCTGGACGGGCGCGGCCGGGTATGCCGCCGGGTCCGAGCCGTCGAGCAGGCCGACCTTGTCCAGCGGCCAGAACCACAGCGCACACCAGACGTCCATCAGGGTCTTGAGCCGCCAGTACGGCGTGCCGGGCGCGGTCAGGTCGGCGAGGATCTTCTCCCGGGGCACCGCCTCGGTCACCGCCGGCAGGTCGTCGGCGCCCCAGACCGCAATGTCGCGGCGGATCTCCCGCTCGGAGATGGCGAGCCGCTGCTGCACCAGCCCCCACAGGAACTCGACCCGCCGGGCCAGCGCCTGCAAGCGCTTGACCTGGGAGTTCTTCCCCTTGGCGGACGGCACCCGCTTCATCGCCGTACGCCAGGCTTTGAGCTTGGCGGTCTCGGTCGGTGCCAGCTCGCGGGCCTCCTTCTCCCCCGCGACCGCGCCCCACCCGTCGGCGGGAAGCAGGAAGTGGTGGATGCTGCCGGCGTCGATCGGCCCGTCCCGGAACGGCTTCTCCGCCGGGGCGGTGGTCAGCCAGGACTTGTCGGCGAGCTGCTTCGGCTCGTAGGTCTTGCGGCCGCAGCCGATCAGCGAGTTGCCGCGTTGCAGGTGCAGGCCGAACCAGGGGGCTTGCAGGCCGGCGTGCATGACGTTCAGCCAGAGCGACACCTCGGCCAGCTCGACGGCGGTGCGGTTGAGGTCGACGCCGTAGCTGTTGTGCAGCGCGATGTACGCCTTCACCCGCTGGAGTTCCAGGTGGTACTGCTCCGGGTCCAGGTCGACCTTCAACTCGCGGGCGCGGCGGCGCAGGTACTCGGCGGCGACCTGGTTGATCGCCTCGTTGAGGAACGCGCCGGAGCCCAGCGCCGGCTCGCAGATCGTCCAGTCCAGCAGCTCACGCGCCGGTGTGGTGGTGCCGTCCTGGTCGAGGCGGTACTTGAGGGCGAGCTGGACGGTGACCTCGGTCAGCGACTGCGGGGTGTAGTAGGAGGCGCTGGTCTGCCGGTCCCGGCCGGCGAGCCGGTAGACGAACGCGCCGGGCGCGTAGCTGACCCGGCTGCGCACACCCGTGTACGGGTCCTCCTTGTAGACGAACACGCTGTCGTCGTACTCGTCGGCCTTCGACGCCGGGATCATCCACGAGCCGTCCTTCGGGTCGCCGCCCTTGGCGACCTCGTAGAGCTGCTCGGTGGCGACAAAGCCGGTGTACGACATCAGGCCCTCGTAGACCGCGCCGAGCTGGTTGATGCCGAGCTGCGCGTACGAGATGAAGCCGCCGCGGCGCTTCTTGCCGCCCTTGGTGAGCATCAGCCGGCGCAGCACCTGGTAGAGCACCTTGTTGCGCAGCCGCGTGTCGATCTTCGGGCCGTCGGGGTCGTCCGGGTCGCTGCCGGGCACGGCGATGAGCCGGCCGATGAGTTTGGTCTTCTCCGGCAGGAACAGGTCCGAGCGCATCGGCTCGAAGCGCAGCCCCTCGCCCTCGCTGGCCTTCTCGTCGACCTCGGCGCCGCCGCGCGGGCGGTGGCCCTCGTTGACCATGCGGAACAGCAGGTCGAGCGACTCGTACAGGTGGAAGCCGCCCTCGGCGGACGGGGCGAGCCGGCGGGCGACCAGGTCACCGATGCGGGCGAGGCTGTAGCCCTCGACGTACTGCGGGTCGTTGACCGGTAGCACGCCCAGCTCGGGGCGGGCCTCGGCGTAGAGCAGGAAGAGGATCCGGTACAGGTAGCGCAGCGCTTCCCGGCCGAGTTCCTTGGCCAGCTCGTCCAGCTCCATCACCTGCTGCGGCTGGTAACCGGCCTGCCGGATCCGGTCGAGGACCTCGTTGGCGATGAGCTCGACGGAGACCTTCAGGCCCTCGCGGAGTTCGCTGGAGACGCCGACCGCGTGCTGGCGGGAGCCGGCGACCAGCTCGGCGAGGGGTTCCGTGCCGCCCTCGGCGGGCGGGCGCAGCGAGTCCGCGCCGAACAGCGCGGCGACGACGTCGTACTCCCGGTCGTCGTTGCGGGCGTACGCGGTGTCGAGGCTGACGGCCAGGTAGCGGCCCTCGCCCCAGACGGCCCGGTCGGCGAGGGTGACCACGCCGCCGCTGAGGATCAGCACGTACCGGGGTGGCTGCTCGGCGGCGAAGAGCCAGGAGGCCAGCTTCGCGCCGGTTTCGATGGTCTCGTTGCCGGCCAGGGTGACCGGGTCGAGCAGCCGGCCGGCGGCGTCCGGATCCTGGGCGGCCTCGGTGTCGACGGCCCAGCCGCAGTCGAGCGCGACGATGCCGTGGCCGGTGCCCAGCTCGGCGTGGGCGACCTTGATCTGCTGCTCGTGGCCAACCCGTTCGACGGTGATGATCTGCGGCTGTGGCTCGAAGCCGAGCGCCTTCAGCAGCTCCTGGTGCAGCTTGCGCAGCCGCTCCGGGTCGAAGAAGTCGACGTCGGTCAGCTCGGTCTTCGCGTCGAAGAAGGGGCGGCGCAGGCCGCGCAGCCCGGTGCGCGGCGTCGGCCCGCCGGCCTTCTCCCGCTCGGCCCACTGCTTGACCAGGCCGCCTTTAAGCGTGGTGGGCAGGATTTCGGCGAGGTAGTGCGCGGAGAGGTACTCGCCGCGGTTGGTCAGCGACTCGAAGCTCATGCGACGTTCTCCGGGGACGGGACGAGGACGGCGAGCACCCGCAGCAGCGGGTCACCGTCGGTTTCCAGGCGGTCGAGCAGGTCGTGCTGCTCGGCGACGGTTGCGGTGACGCGCTGGCGGCGCTTTTCGCGCGCCGGCGCGGGCAGCTCGTCGAAGAGGCTGGCCTGCCGGAAGGTCTCCAGCCGCCGCCGGTGCTGCTCCAGGGGCTCGGCGTTGGCCGCGATCCATTCGGCGCGCTTGCCCGCCAGGTGCTGCCGAGCGACATCGACGGCCTGCGGCAGAAGCTGCTTGAGCGGCTCGGTGTCGACCGCCTCAGCGCGGTTGACCATGGACGGACCGACGTTGGCCTCGCGCAGCACCTCGTCCATCGGGCGGATCGCCGGCGCGGCGGGCAGGCCGGTAACGGCCATCCACTGCACCACGGTCGGTTGGCCGAGGCGGTTGGCGTAGACGCCCTGGATCAGGTAGGTCGGCGCGCTCACGTCGGCGGTGAGCACCGGGGCCTGCTGGCGGCCCAGCCGGATGAGCACCTTGTCGACCAGCCAGTCGACCATCGGGTGCACGTCGCTGAGGAAGGCGATCTCCGGCCACATCGGGGTCTTGCTCTGCCGGGCCTGGTCGAGTTTGCGCTGGGCGAGCCTGCGGTCGAAGGTGACCTTGAGCCGCAGCTCCTCGCCCTCGCGATGGGCGCGCAGGTAGGAGCGGGGCAGGTCGGTGAGCCGGTGCACGAGGTCGTCGGGGGCGAGGAAGGTCAGCAGCTCGTCCTCGCGGCGCAGGTCGATGTGGTCCTCGGGCCGGTCGTCGTAGATCTCGTACAGGGCGGCGTCGACGAAGTCGCGGGTGGAATCGAAGAGCTTCGGCACCCGGGCCTGCGCGACGTCGGCGGCGACGGGGGCGGTGCCGATCTCGCCGAAGAGGTCGGCCATCACGTCGATCTCGGCGTGGGCGGCCTCGTAGGACTCGTCGACGGTCTTGCCGTTGAGCAGGTCACGGACCAGCCGGTCCTCCTCGGCCTTCGCGTCGTACAGGCCGGTCGCGGCCTCCACGCTGCCGAGGCTGCGGTGCGCGGTCTCCTCCCGCTGAAGCAGCTTCTCGGCGACCGTACGGTCGTCCTTGGCGTCCTCGCGGTCGGAGGTGAGGATCAGCGCCCGGAACCGCGGCTGGTGGCGCTGCCCGTACCGGTCGATGCGGCCGTTGCGCTGCTCGATGCGGATCAGGCTCCACGGGATGTCGTAGTGGATCAGGTGGTGGCACTGCTGGTGCAGGTTGACGCCCTCGGAGGCGACGTCGCCGGTGAAGAGCAGCCGCACCTCGCTGCCGGCGAGCTCGAACTCCTGCAGGATCCGCTGCTCGTCCTGGTCGGCGACGCCGCCGTGCAGCACCCGGACGGCGTTCGGCTTGAGACCGAGTAGGCCGGGTACGACCTCGGCGAGCCACTTGATGGTGGGCACCCGCTCGGAGAAGACCACGGCCCGGGTGTCGCTGCCCTTGCCGACGCCGATCTTCTTCAGCTCCGCGACCAGTTTCTGGAGCTTGCTGGAGTCGCGGTCGGTCATCGCCGACGTCAGCTCCGCGAGCCGGTCCAGCGCCTTTCGTTCGGTGCCGGCGGCCTTCTTCTGCCGGGTCTTCACCGTCTCGTGCAGCGCGCGGTGGGAGGAGAGGAAGGACTTCAACAGCGTGTAGGGGAAGAGCCGGTGCTGCCCGGTGACCGCCTCGTCGCTCCACTTGCCGGCCAGCCACACGTCGGTCAGCTCGTCGAAGATCTGTTCCTCGATCGGGCTGGCCGGGCAGTGCACCGCCTGGGACGGGCCGCGGTCGGCCCAGCGGTCGCCGATCTGATCGCGCACCTCGGGGCTGATTTTGGTGCGGCGCAGGTAGAGGTGGACGATGTCCTTGGCCTCGTACTTCTTCGGGTCGGCGATGGCCGCCGGGTCGAGCAGCGAAATGAGTTGGGCGAAGGACTCCCGGTCGCCGTTGTGCGGGGTGGCGCTGGCCAGCAGCAGCGCGTCGGTCTTCGCCGCCAGCCGGCGGGCCAGCTCGTTGCGCTGGGTGCCCTTGTTGATGAGGTTGTGCGACTCGTCGATGACCACCACGTCCCATGTGGTGGCGTCGAGGTGGTGGCCGAACTGGCCGGCATCCTTGAGGGTGTCGACCGAGATGATGGCCCGCTTGAAGTAGGTGAACGGATTCCGCCCGGCGGGGATCTCCTGCTGGATGCGCTGGATGCCGGTCGAGTCGAGCCGCACCAGCGGGATCGCGAAGCGGGTCCAGAGTTCCCGCTGGAACTGTTCGAGGACCTGCTGCGGCGACACGACCAGGATGCGGTCCCCTCGGCCGCGCCGGATCAGCTCGGCGAGGATCAGCCCGATCTCCAGGGTCTTGCCGAGGCCGACCACGTCGGCGAGCAGGATCCGCGGCCGCAGCCCGGACAGCGCCAGCTCGACCGGGCGCTGCTGGTAGGTCAGCGGGTCGAGCAGGAACCGGTCGGCCAGGGCAAGGCCGCGTTCGGTGCGGGGCAGCGGCGTACGCCGAAGCACGGCCTCCAGGAAGAGCCGGCTCTGCCGGAAGCGCGACGAGGTGTCCCGGACCAGCACGGTGTCCTCGGGCCGCATCGCCTGGATGTCGTCCAGGGCGGTGAAGAAGGTCGCCTCGACGTCCTGCACGAACTCGGAGACGCCGACGGCCTTGATCATGGTGCCGTCCGCGGTGCCGGTCTTCACACTGCGGACCAGCCACTCCTCGTCCCGGACGACGATGCGGGAGCCCGGGGCGAACGTGGCCTCCTGGGAGGTGGTCATCGGTGGGGCCTTCCTACAGGGTCGAGCGGCGGGCGTACTGACGGCGGATCTTCTCGACCAGCCAGGTCACGTCGGGGCCCGGTTTGGTCGGCGGCTCGGGGTCGACCTTTGTCGGTGTCGTCTCGGGCACCTCCGCCGTGCTGTCGTCCTCGACGACGAGCAGGTCCTCGGGGTCTTCCTTCGGATCGACGAGGTCCGGCGGGACGAGCAATTCGGTGTCGCCGTCGTAGGTGAGCGCGGCCACTTCCTGGCGCAGGTCGACGGCCGTCTTGCCGCTGCTCGCGGTGGCGACCGCCAGCAGCCGGGAGCGGACGTCGTCGAGCCCGGGCCGCGCGGTCGGGTCGTGGGCCAGCATGGCACCGAGCAACGGCGCCAACTCGCCCGGCACGCCGGAGAGGTCGGGCAGGTCGGACGGTTCGGTGATCCGCAGCAGCAGGTTCCAGGAGTTGGTCGGCGGGTAGAGGCCGTGCCCGGTGAGGGCGAAGACCAGCGTGGCGGCCAGACCGTAGATGTCCACTGCGGGCGTCAGGTCCCGCTCGCCACGGACCTGCTCGGGCGACATGTAGGCGGGCGTACCGACCAGCGCACCGGCCTCGGTCAGGAAGTGCTCGCGGTCGATCAGCACCGCCAGGCCGAAGTCGATCAGCTTCGGGCCATCCGGGCCGAGGATGATGTTCTGCGGCTTGAGGTCCCGGTGCAGGAGCCCGACCTGGTGCACCCTGACCAGCCCGTCGGCGAGCATCGCGCCGACCATCGCGGCCATCGGCAGCGACAGCGGGCCGTTCGCGTCCACGTGCTGCCGCAGCGTGGCACCGGGCACGTACTCGACGGCGAGCCAGGCGGGATCGCCCGTGGCGTCGGCGTCCTCCAGGCGCGCGACCCGGGACCCGTACACCAGCTTGAGGCTCTCCACCTCGGCGGCGAACCGTTCGCGCATGCCGGAGTCCGCCAGCAGTTCCTTCTTGATCACCTTGAGCGCCACGCGATCGGCGGTGGGCGAGACCGCGAAGTACACGGTGCCCATGCCGCCCGAGCCGAGCGGCCGGACCACCTCGTACCCGCCGACCTTCTCCAGCGCCATCAGACCCCCCACGCAGTGACACCCACCTGCACCGATGCGCCCGCCGCCGGCCCCACGCCCGGCGGACGAATGACCGTACAACGTTGGACGATCACGATGCCAGCAGCCGAACGGCGGTTCCTCCGCACCGCACGTTCATGGCTCCTCGTGCGGGCGGAGACTGCCCTGGGCCAAGCCATCGGCAGTGAGTTGCGCCAGCTCAGCCCCGAGAACGGCGGCCTGTCGGATTGCCGACTCGAACGCATCGAGGCGTCGGAACGCCTCCCCGTGCGCCCGCTGCTCCTCAAGCGGCAGCCGCCGGACCAACGCCCGCCGGATGTCGAACCGCAGCGTCCCGGACAGGCTGGACGCCTGCTTCTCGTTCGCCGTGTTGCGCAGTTGCCCGGCCAGGAACCACGGGTCCAGCGCGGCCGGGTTGGGCCGCAGCAGGTACATGTTCGCGCCGAGAACGGCCTTCTCGTCGGTGATGACCCGGGCGGTGATCCGGCGGGCGACCACCGGCACGGCGACGTCGCCCGACGCGAGCCAGATGGGCTCTCCCGCCGGCCGGTCGCCGCGTGATGACGGCGCGGTCCCCTCGATGACGTCCCGCGCGTGCAGCACCGGAAGCTCCGACGGCTCGTCGGTGTCGCGCGTCGCCCGTACCGGCCCCAGCAGCTGCACCGCCCCGCTGCGGACCAGCTCGGCGACCGGAACGGCCAGCGTCGTGCCCGTGTCGGGCGCGGTGCTGACCTGCGGGATCAGCGCCGGCAGGTCCCGCACGACGGCGGCGAGCCGCTCTCTCGTGCGTACCATCTGCTCCCCCGTCCGCTCGCCCCCGCCGGCGGGTTGGCGGCGCGCCGGCGTGAGGTCGACCTCCTCGTCGAGCAGCTCGATGACCGGGACCGCGCGGGCGAAGCCGGCCTCCTCGACGTCCGCGTCGGGGGCAGCGGCGAAGGCCTGCCACGTGGCGAGAATCCGTGGGGCCAGCTCGGCGAGGTCGCCGTCGGCGGCGTCGACCAGCAGGGTCCGCGCCGGTGGCGGCGCGTCGGGGGCGGGGCGCCGCAGCACCCACAGATGCAGGGGTACGCCGTGCGGCGCGGCCACCCCGCTGGGCAGCGCGATGACGGCGCGGAGTGCGCCGCGGCGCAGCATTTCGGCGCGGATCCGCCGGCCGGTACGGCGCCCGGCGGCAGTCGGTGGCATGAGGAGTACGGCGTGCCCGCCAGCGTTCAGGTGTGCCAGGCAGTGCTGGACCCAGGCCAGCTCGGGTTCGGTACGCGGTGGCACTCCGCCGTACTCCCAACGCGGGTCGTAGCTGAGTTCCTCGTGGCCCCAGGTGGTGACGCCGAACGGCGGGTGGCAGACGGCTGCGTCGAAGGTGCGGCCGGGGAAGGCGTCGGCGCGTAGCGAGTCGCCGGAGCGGACCTCACCGGGCACTCCGCGCAGCGCGAGCCAGAGCCCGGCGAGGGTGGCGAGGTCCTGGTCGAGTTCCTGCCCGTACGCCTCGGTGCAGCCGGCGCGGACCGCGGCCCGCAGGGTGGCGCCGGAGCCGGCGGCCGGGTCGAGGATGGTGCCGCCGTCGGCGGTGGCGAGCCGGACCATGAGGTCGGCCAGCTCGTCGGGTGTCGCCCAGGGTCGGCCGGGGGCGGGCGCGGAGAAGCGTCGCCACAGTTCGTCGAAGGCGGCCGCCGGTGTGAGCTCGTCGGCGAGGGCGTCGATGTCCGGCAGCAGCGGCTTGACAGCCCGGTCCACCGTCGGGCGTTTCCCGCCCCGCTGTCGATTGAGGAGCTGGGTGCCGACGTTCGCGAGCGCGGCGGCTGGGCTTTCGGTGGCGGCGGCGAGGTGCCGCCACAGTCGCTCGGCGCGGGACAGCTCGGGGAGCTTGCCCTGCTCGCGAAGCCACGACTCGACCTCTCCGAGGTCGAACTCCGGGCTGGCCGCCGTGCCGCCGACCGGGGCCGGGAAGTCGGGGTGGCGTTTGCGCCAGTTGCTGACGGCGGCGCGGCCGACCCCGGCGAGCCGGGCGATCTCCGCTGCCGTGATGGTCGGGTTCACCTGCACCTCCGCAGTGTGTCATACGTGTCAAGCATCATGCCCGTTGACAGTGTTCACGGCTCATGCTCTCATTGACACCGCAACGTTCACACCTGGAGGACAACGATGCGCAAGACCACAACGTTCGCTCTGTTCGCCACCGCCCTCATCGCGCTGGGCTGCGGCGCCGGCGCCACCGACGAGGCCGGCAGCTCCACCTCGGGTGGCGGTGACACCGCTGCCAAGGGCGAGGACAAGCCCAAGACCGCGAAGATCGGCCAGCCCGCCCGCGACGGGAAGTTCGAGTTCACGGTGAAGTCGGCCAAGTGCGGCGTCGCCAAGGTCGGCTCCGACCTGCTCGGCCAGAAGGCCCAGGGCCAGTTCTGCCTGGTCACCATCAACGTCAAGAACATCGGCAAGGAAGCTCAGATGTTCGACGGCAGCAGCCAGAAGGCGTACGACGCCAAGGGCACCGAGTACTCGTCCGACGGCGGCGCCTCCTTGTACGCCAACAAGAACGCCGAGACCTTCCTCAACGACATCAACCCCGGAAACCAGGTCACCGGCGTGGTGGTCTTCGACATCCCCAAGAAGGTCAAGCTCACCAAGCTCGAGCTGCACGACTCGCCGTTCTCCGGCGGCGTCGAGGTCGCGCTCAGCTGACCCTCCCCCGCGTCGGGGCGGGCCTACCTCCCGCCCGCCCCGACTGTTCACAGCTCGCCGTTCACACCAGGAGTACGCCATGACCGACCCGACCGCGCCCGTACCGCCCGACCAGGCCGCAACCCCGTTGACCTCTGCCGATTCGGACGAGGCGGCGACGCCAGTCGCGGCGCGGACGAGCGGGCGTCCCAACGGGAAGCTGCTGCTCGCTGTAGCGGCAACCGCCCTGCTGTTCATCGGTGTCGGAGGTGCCGCCGCTCTGCTGAGCGGTGACTCCGAGGCCGAAGGCAAAGCGGTGGAGAAGCACACCGAGCTCGCCGCCGCCCGGGAAGAGTGCAGCCCCGGCAGCACCCCCTACGCCGAGCTTGGCGACGAGGGCAGGACGTTGACCCTCCACGGCGCCGGCGAGGAAGACACCGGCCTCCCCTACACCGTTCTGCTCTGCTACTGGCAGGCGCTCGACATCCCGGACGCGATCGTCGCGGAGATCGGTGCCACCCGCGCGCTCGACGGTCGACAGACCGGCGAGTGGAACAGCATGCGCGCTTCCTGGAGCTACCACCCGGACCACGGACTCCAGATGGTCCTCACCACCACCGACTGATCACTCGGGCTCGTCCGAGTCCATTTTCGACCCTCCTCGACATCGCCCAGGAGACTCGTCATGACCAATCAGCACGGGCTCGGGCCCGAGCAACCCGCCGAGCCGAGCGGCCCCGCGCCGCAGCCGCCCCCTACCCCGGTCGCCCCCGCCATGCCGGCAGCCCCGCCCCCTCCGCCCGGAGCCACCCTTTCCGGAGCTGTGGTGCCGGGCAAGGGCTCCAACGCGCGGGCCTGGCTGGTCGGCGGGCTCGCCCTCGTCGTCGCCCTCTGTTGCGGAGGCGCCGTCATCGGTGCCATCAGTGCCGGCGACCCCGATGAAACCGCCGGTGCCAGCAGCTCGCGGTCGGCGCCGCCCACCAGCAGCGCACCCACCACCGCGGTGCCGACCTCCGCCGCCCCCACCACGGCCGCTCCCACGACGGCCGCACCCACGACGACCGCACCGGAACCGACGACGCCGCCGGCTCCGAAGCCGAAGGTGATCAAGGGACGCGGCGACGATGTGGTGCGCATCCCCGACCTCACCGACCTGGCGGTCATCAAGTTCACCTGCAAGTGCTCCAGCAACACGATCGTGAGCAGCGACGGCGACGGGCTGCTCGTCAACGAGATCGGCTCTTACTCCGGCAAGCGGTGGATCAATCTCGAGGACGGCTCGCTGACCACCCAGTTCGAGATCGAGGCATCCGGGTCCTGGACCTTGACGATCGGCACGGTGGACCAGATGGCCACCAAGGCTCCCACCGGGAAGGCAGCCGGCAAGGGCGACGACGTGCTCGTGCTGGGGGGCGACGCGACCGCCGCGAAGATCACCCACTCCCGCGGCGATTCGAACTTCGTCGTCTACGCCTACTCGCTGGAGACCGGTGAGGGTGGCCTGCTGATCAACGAGATCGGCGGCTACTCCGGCGTCCGTCCCCTGGAGGCACCCGCCCTGGTCCAGATCACCGCCGACGGCAACTGGACCATCACGCCGGCCTGATCCGTCTGCGACATCAGCTCCACAGCGCCGCGGCGAGCACACACCGCCCGGCCCCCTCCCCATCCCTCGCGAGACGTCAGGAGGCGTCGTGCGTACCGATGAATTCCTGCGCGCCCTGGACCACCTCCCCGCTCCCCTGCAGGACCGGGCCGTCGCTCTCCGGTCCTACACCCGGCCGACCCGCTGCGGCGACTGCCAGCGCATCGGCGACGCCGTGCGGCTGGCCATAACCGCCGTGCACTGGGATGAGCTCGACTCGGCGCGGCAGCTGCTCGACGGGGCGGAGCAGCAGGCCGCGGCGCACGGCTCGGCGTGCCGGCCGGGGCCCGGCGAGCAGCACGGTCGCGCCCGGGTCGGCCGTTGGGCGGGGAGGTCCGCGCCGCTGGTCGCCGCGACCGACGCGAGCTGGAAGGGCCGTTCCGGCGGCATCGCGTACGTCGTCAGCGACGGACGCTACGGCCTCCGCGGCCGGGGCACCGGCCGGCTGGATCCGACCGGCCGCTCCCGGGTGCTGATCAACGAGCTGCGCGCGGTCGACTTCCTGCTCTCCGGGTACGACGAGGCGCCGACCGGGATGACCGTGCTGCTGGACAGCCTGGCCGCCCTTCGCTACCTGCGCCGCTGGCAGGCCGGCGAGACCCCGGTGATGCCGAGCGGCTACAGCCTGCGCCCGCGCCGCTGGTCGACCCAGCCCACGCTCGTCCGGCTGGCGGAGCTGGTCAGCCGCCGGCACCTTCGACGTCCGTCCCCGGGCCCACGCCCTGGTCGACGCGTTCCTGCGCGACTGGCACGCCACCCACCACTGACCCAAAGGGGAGACACGCACCGATGAACACCAACGAGCACGAGACGGAACCGGCCGCCGCGCACCACATCGTCACCCACCGGTACGTGCAGCGGCGGATCGCCCAGCTGCCCGCCGGTCCCGAGGCGGCGGACACCCGGCTGCGTGGCCTGCTGGCGATCTTCGACGACATCACCGCGAAGGGTCACCCGGAGCCGTTGGCATTGCTGGCCTCCGTCCTCGGCATCCCCGTCGAGACGCTCGTGTCCCACCTGCGGGCCGCCGGCCGCCCGTGGGGTGGGAACCGGTGACCTACCTGCCGAACCAGGAGCCCGGCCGGCCGTTCTCGGGCCCGCCAGCCCGACCCGTACCTCAGCGAGCCAGGTACACCGCTCGTGCCACGTCCGGCGATACCGTCGGGCCGTGACGACGGGACTTGCCAGGCGCGACTCCGCCACTGAGCTCGACTACTACCTCCTGCATGCGGCGAAGAACGACGCTCCGGTGGTAGGACTGCTGGTCGAGGAGTTCGTCCTGACCGACGACCTCTGCGCCGCGCGGCTGCGCAGCGCCGGCTGGACCCCGGCCGACGGCGGCTGGTGGAGTTCTTCGGCGTTCGCCCGGGCGGTCCGCAGCGACCCAGCGCTCCGGGCCCGCCTCACGGCCGTCGACCGGTCCACAGCGGAGGCGACCTACCGGCGCCTCGGTGGCGGCGCGCTGCCTGACGAGGACGCGCTCCGCGGCCGGTTCCGGGACGACCTCCGGTTGAAAAGGGTACGCCGCTGCGGCTGAACGCCGGCCCGGACGTCCACCGGGTGCTCTTCGCCGGCGAGCTGGACGATGGCCAGGTGGTCCGCCTGTGTGCGGCGTTGCGGTTGGACGGCGTACCGGAAGCGACCCCGTCCGGAGTGGTCGGCACGGGACGCCTGCGGATCGAGGAGACCGAGGTCCGCTGGGATCTGCGGCACATCAATCGTGCTGCCGCCTGGTGTATCGACGTCAGCTCGGAAACGGCCGGCCGCCGTCCGCCGCGTCGACTGCTGCGCCAGCTCATCGACGTGGCGCGTGGCCACGGTCTGGTGCCCGCCACGCTCGACCGCCTCGCCTGACCGATCGACAGCCGTGCGTGAAATTTTTCAACCCGAAGACAGCTCAGTGTTGAAGCTTCTTTTCGCGACCGGTTACCCTCCCGGAAAGATCCACCGTCCACTTGGGTAGGTCCACTCCGGCGAACTTTCGTTGGCACGTGAAAAAGTTGCACCGTCGACGATGAAAGCTATGGACAGGTGTGTACGCCTTTTGTAACGTCGACCCGTGTCGATGTATTTCGTCGACCTGACCTGGCCCCCACCTAACCGCTCGGAACCCTACGCACACCAACCCGGCGCACCGCCGGGTGGCTTCGCGCTGCCCGACGACAGTCCACAAGGAAGGAGAGAAGCACACCTGCCCCGACCGGTCACCAGCACAAGGAGAGGCAGATGACGAGACGACTCGCGCTCGCCGTAGCGGGTCTCACCACCCTGGCGCTCGTCGCCACCCCCACCGCCGCCGGCGCCGAACCCGGCACGACCGCCGCGCCGCCGGAGAGCGACTTCCAGAAGGTCACCCTCAACGACCGGCCCGGCGAGCCGATGGACCTGGCCGTGCTGCCCGACAGCCGGGTGCTGCACGTGACCCGCGCCGGCGAGGTCTGGCTGCACGATCCCCGGTCCGGCCGCAACACCCTCGCCGCGACGCTGGACGTCTACCGGCACGACGAGGAGGGCCTGCAGAACGTTGCCATCGACCCGAACTTCGGCAAGCCCGGTAACAACTGGGTCTACCTGTACTACTCGCCGCCGCTGGACACCCCGGTCGACGACCCGTCGACGCCCGGCGTCAACGAGGGCGACGCGCCCGCCTGGGGTACGCCGGAGGACTTCGCGCCGTTCGAGGGCGTGATCCGGCTGTCCCGGTTCCGGTTCGTCAAGGACAGGCTGGACCTGTCCACCGAGCAGCAGATCCTCGACGTCCCGGTCGACCGCGGCATCTGCTGCCACGTCGGCGGCGACATCGTGTTCGACTCGGCGGGCAACCTGTACCTGTCCACCGGGGACGACACCAACCCGTTCGAGTCCGGCGGGTACGCGCCGATCGACGAACGCGCCGGCCGCAACCCCGCGTACGACGCGCAGCGCACCTCGGCCAACACCAACGACCTGCGCGGCAAGATCCTGCGGATCAGGGTCCGCGCCGACGGGTCGTACACGATCCCCCGGGGGAACCTCTTCCGCCCCGGCACAGCCGGCACCCGGCCGGAGATCTACCTCATGGGTCTGCGCAACCCGTTCCGCATCGAGCTGAACCGCGAGACCGACGAGCTGTACGTCGGCGACTACTCGCCGGACGCTGGTGAGCCCGACCCGTCGCGGGGACCGGCCGGGCACGGCAAGTGGTTCGCGGCCCGCAAGGCCGGCAACTACGGCTGGCCGTACTGCGCCACCGCACAGCTGCCGTACGTGGACCACGACTTCGCGACCGGCCGGTCCGGGCAACAGTTCGACTGCACGGCCCCGGTCAACGAGTCGCCGCACAACACGGGCCTGCGCCAGCTGCCGCCGGTGGAGCAGCCGCAGGTCTGGTACAGCTACGGCCCCTCGGCACAGTTCCCCGGGCTGGGCACCGGCGGCATCGGCCCGATGGCCGGGCCGGCGTACCAGTTCTCCCGCCCGACCACCATGGGCCGCGCCCCGATCGCGTGGCCGGCGTACTACGACGGCATCCCGCTGTTCCACGAGTGGACCCGGGACTACGTGAAGGGCTTCCGCCGGGACGCCACCGGTGCGGTGACCGGGATCGAGCCGGTGCTCCCCTCGTTCGTCTTCGACAACCCGATGGACCTGGAGTTCGGCCCCGACGGGGCGCTCTACGTCCTCGAGTACGGCGACGGCTACTTCAGCGAGAACCCGGACGCGCAGCTGGCCCGGATCGACTACACCGGCTGGACGGGCAACCACACGCCGGTGCCCCAGGTGTCGGCGACGCCGACCGACGGGGTGACGCCGCTGACCGTCACGTTCTCCAGCGTGGGCACCACCGACTACGACGGCGACCGGCTGCGGTACGCGTGGGACCTCGACAACGACGGCCGAGTCGACTCGCGTGCGGCGAACCCGACGTTCACCTACCGGAGGAACGGCCGCTACGACGCCACCCTGCGGGTCAGCGACCCGGGTGGGCTGTCGGCCTCCGCCTCGGTGCGGATCGTGGTCGGCAACGCCACACCCGTGGTGGAGCTGGTCCGGCCGGCAGACGGCCAGGCCTTCTCGTTCGGCGACGTCGTGCAGTTCGAGGTCCGGGTGACCGACGACCAGCCCGTCGACTGCTCGCGGGTCAGCGTCACGTACGTCCTCGGTCACGACGACCACGGGCACCCGCAGACCACCGCCAACGGCTGCACCGGCTCGATCCAGACGACGGTGCCGTCCGGTCACGACCCGGTCAACGACAACCTGACCGGTGTCTTCGTCGCCTCCTATACCGACGCCGGCGGCGACGGCCTGCCGTCGCTGACCGGAACTGACCAGGTCGTCCTGGTGCCGGCCGCATAGAACCACGAAGGAGTCATCATGTGTTACGGATACGACGGGACAGCCGCGCTGCGGCGGTCCCTCGACCGGCGGAGCCTGCTGGGCGGATCGCTGGCGGTGCTCGCCGGCGTGGGCCTGGGCGCGGGGCTCGCCACGAGGGACGCGGAGGCCACCGTCAAGCCCACCGGTCGGCGCCGGGTGCCGCCGGGCCTGATCAGCATCCAGCTGTGGACGGTACGCGACGCGCTCTGGGGCACCCCGGGCTACGACGCCACCCTCACCCACCTGGCCCGGATCGGTTACCCGCGTGTCGAGCTGGCGCTCGGCTACTTCGGCCGTACCGCGGCCCAGCTGCGCCAGTTCCTGGACGGCATCGGCATCAAGGCCACCTCCAGCCACGACGGGATCAGCGCCGACGCCGCCGGCCTGGAGGAGAAGATCCACAACGCGGTCACCCTCGGCCAGTCGTTCCTGGTGGTGCCGTACCTGTACTCGGAGAACGCCGACGAGTGGAAGCGCTGGGCGGAGCAGATGAACGTCGAGGCCGCCGCGGCGCGCGCGGCCGGCCTGCGCTACGGCTACCACAACCACGCGCACGAGTTCACCATCGACCTCGGTAGCGGCAAGCGCCCGTGGGACATCCTGACCGCCGAACTCGACCCCAGGCTCGTACACCTGGAGGTCGACCTCTACTGGGCCGTCACCGGTGGCATCGAGTCCGGCGACGGCGTGGCCGACCCGGAGGGCTTCACGCTGGACGTGATCCGCTCCGCGCCACAGCGCGTCCTGCAGTACCACGTCAAGGACCGCCACGAGTCCACCGGCGACATGGCGGACCTGGGCACCGGGATGATCGACTTCGGCCGGATCTTCCGGGCGCACTCGGTGCTCGAGTACATCGTCGAGAACGACACGCCGGACGTCACTCCGCAGCAGACCGCCGAGGTCGGCTACCGCTACCTGCGCCGGCTGCGGTACTGACCGACCGCGGGGCGCCGCCAGGGCCGGCGGTGCACGACCGCCGGCCCTGGCGTCACCGGGACGACGGAGTCTCGGCGTGACGCCGGACCGCGTCCAGCAGTCGCCGGACGAAGAGGCGGTGTGCGCCGGAGCCGATGACCAGGGCACGGTACAGCCGCCCGTGCGGCCCCGGGAAGGCCGCGTCGGAATGCGCGCTGAGCAACGTTCCGTCGGGCTGCGCGGCCACGGTCAGGGTCAGCGCGTACCGGGAGAACCGGTGTCGGCCGGTGAGCCGCGCGAAGGATTCCGGCACGGCCTCCGCGACCAGGAACCCGGGCAGGGTCGCACCCTGGTCCAGCGGCGTCCCGGCGCCCCGCCGCGGGTCCGCGCCCACCAGGTGCGCCACCGTACCGGCACGCCCGAACGAGTCGGTGACCTGCGCGGTCAGGGACCGCCACACGGCAGCCACGGGCGCCGCCACGACGACCTGGTGCTCGTCGACGAACGGCAGGTCCCCGCTCATCGCCCCGCCCCGCCGTCGAGGAGCCGGCGCGCCTCGCCCGCCACCGCCGGCGACATCGCCGGGATCCAGGCGGTGAACAGCTCGCGGAAGTACGCGCGGTGCCGGTCCAGGATCGACGGATCCTGCGCGAAGACGTCCAGCTCGTTGACCACGCTGAGATCGACGAAACGCCGCAGGTCCGCGCCGCCCAGCGTGGTCACCTCGCCGGTGAACCGGTCGTGGACCACGCCGGTCGCCGCGAGCCGCCGCCAGCTGCGCCGGCGGTCGCACACCCCGTACCGGTACACCAGGTCCGCGGCGGCGGCCCCGACGAGGTCGGGCAGGGTGGTCCGGTCGCTGCGGTCCAGGAGTACCACGTCGAACCCGTCCGTGCCGTAGGCGGCGTGCGTCAGGCCGGCGAGTTGCACGTCGGGGTCGCAGCCGAGGGCCGCGAGGCGTTCCTGGACCCGGCACAGGTGCGCGTAGAGGGTGCCACCGGGATGGTCGATCCGCTCGGCTCCCCGCTCCCGGAGCCAGGCTCGTACCTCGTCGGTGTTCATGCTCCGACCATAGGCACCGCGCTGTCCACCGCGATGTCCGCGACGGTGCGGGCCGCGTCACATGACGGCCGCCTACCTCACCTTGCGCGTCGACCGGGCACAGGTGACCACCCCGGCGGTCGCGCCCGTCTCGTCGCGCGCCTCGAACCGCTCGGGCACGTCCACCACCGTGAACTCCACCAGGCCATCCGATCACCGCCAGGCGGGTCATGCCGACCCGCACCCGGAGGCACGGTGGCCCCTCGCGACGCAGGCCCGGGGTCCGCCGCGGGTCAGGGCCGGTGGCGCAGGGCGGCGAGCTGGATCTGCAGCGCCAGCCGGGCGCGCGGCGACTCCAGGTCGAGGTCGACGACCTCGCCGAGGCGGCGCAGCCGGTGCCGCAGCGTGTTGGGGTGCACGTGCAGCTGGCCGGCGGCCCGCGTCGGGTCGCCCTGCTGCTCCAGCCAGGCGGCGACCGTGGCGACGTAGTCGGTGCCGTGCCGGCGGTCGTGCTCGACCAGGGCCGGCAGCGGGCCGCCGACCAGCAGGTCGGCCTGGGGCACGGCGGCGACCATGCGGTGGAGCACGACGTCGGCCCAGGCGTCCTCGAAGCGCAGCACCGGGGTGCGCCGCCGGGCCGGGCCGTGCAGCGCGAGCAGCTCGGCGGCCTCGGCGCGGGAGCGGGGCAGGTCGGCGACCTCCCCGGCGACGCTGCCGGAGGCGGCGCACAGCCCCGGGTCCTGCACGGCGACGTCGTGGACCAGCCGTTCCAGCCACCGCCGGGACCCGGGCGCGGTGCCCTGGTCGGCGACGACCGCGAACAGGACGTCGTCGACGTCGGTGATCAGCGGTTGCCGCCAGCCGTGCCGGCGGGCGATCGACTCCCACAGGGCCAGGTTGTCCACCGTCCCGCCGGTGCCGCCGTGCGCGCCGAGCGCCACGACCCGCCAGGGGCCGTCGGGCAGGCCGAGGTCCCGCCGGGTCGTCCCGTCGGCGGAGCGCAGGGCGGCGCGTAGCCGTTCGGCGGCCACCCGGCGGGTCACGTCGGCCTGCACCCGCAGGCGGAGCAGGTGCAGCGCCAGCCCGGACGCCGCACCCTGCAGGTCGCGCAGGCGTTCCTGCGGCACCGGGCCCTCGACGACGGCCCAGATCGAGCCGAGCAGCTCGCCGCCGGCGCGGATCGGGATGACCAGCCGGGGCAGGGTGCCGTCCGGGCCCTTCGGTACGTAGATCGGCTGGCTGCCGGTGGCGAGCTTGCGGAAGACGCCGCGGGAGCGGAAGTGCGCGACGACGTCGCCGGGGACCCGGCGACCGACGATGGTGGAGACGCGGGCCGGGTCGGTGCGGTCCTGCCGGGACGAGTAGGCGAGGACGCGGGACTGGGCGTCCTCGATCGTGACGGGCGCGTCGACGATGGCGGCGGTCGCGTCGGCGAGGGCGAACAGTTCGTCGTACACGCCGGCCTCGCCGGTCTCCGGCGGGCCGGGCGCGACGGCCCGGTCGATGACGCCGCGCAGCAGCCAGACGAGCTGGGTCCACGAGCCGTGCCGTTGCAGCTCGACCAGGGCCAGGTCGCGGGCGGCGGCGGAGGCAGTCACGTCCGGGTGGGCGGCCAGCGGCGGCTTGAGGACGAGCCCGGCCGCGGCGACCTCGGCGCTGCGCTCGACGGCGGCGAGCGCCGCCTCGGGGGTGGTGATGCCGGCGCCGAGGACCAGGTCGCCGGCCTCGCCGATCGGCGCGTCGTCGAGCTCGGCGAGGGTGACGTCGCGGACCTCCACCCCGGCGCCCGGTGCGACGATCTTGAGCAGCGCCGCGCCGACGGCGTCGACCACCCCGGCCACCGTGATCATGACCGGATCATGCCATGACGTTGTCCGCTGCGGCCAATGAACGGCGGCATCATTGGCCTGCGCGGACAATGACGAATCCCGCAGGGCGGGACACGATGGGCATATACCAGGTGCTCCGGAGGAGAGACGCTATGTCCGCCACAACGCCCCCGCCCGCCCCCCAGCACGTCGCCGTCATCGGCGCCGGCATGGTGGGCCTGGCCACCGCCTGGTTCCTGCAGGAGCGCGGGGTGCGGGTCACCGTGCTCGACCGCACCGGCGTCGCGGCGGGCGCGTCGTGGGGCAACGCCGGCTGGCTCACCCCGGGCATCACCACTCCCCTGCCCGAGCCGGCGGTGCTGAAGTACGGGCTGCGGGCCGTGCTGAGCCCGTCGTCGCCGGTGTACGTGCCGCCGCGCGCCGACGCCAAGCTGCTGCGCTTCATGGCCGGCTTCACCCGGCACAGCACCGCCGCGAAGTGGCGCACCGCGATGCGCGCGTACATCCCGATGAACGGGCGCGCGTTCGACGCGTTCGACGCGCTGACCGACGGCGGCGTCGCCGCCAGCACCCACGAGGCCAAGTCATTCCTCGCCGCGTACCGGACCGAGGCCGAGCGCTCGGTGCTGCTCGACGAGCTGGCGCACATCCGTTCCGCCGGCCAGGAAATCGAGTTCGACGTGCTCACCGGCGCCGAGGCGCGGGAGGTGGAGTCGTCGCTGTCGGACGCGGTGGGCGCTGCCATCCGGCTGCACGGCCAGCGGTTCGTCAACCCCGGGGAGTACGTGCACGCGCTCGCCGACGCGGTGCGCGCCCGCGGGGCGTCGCTGGTGACCGGGGCGGACGTGGTGGACGTCCGCGACGAGGGCTCCGCCGTCCGGGTGCTGACCGCCGACGGTGGGGACGAGCGGTACGACGCGGTGGTGCTGGCGACCGGTACCTGGCTCGGCGAGCTGGCCCGGCGCTTCGGCGTCCGCACCGTCGTGCAGGCCGGCCGCGGCTACAGTTTCAGCGTCCGGATCGAGCACGTCCCGTCCGGGCCGGTGTACTTCCCGGCGCAGCGCGTCGCGTGCACGCCGCTGGGCGACCGGCTGCGCGTCGCCGGGATGATGGAGTTCCGCAAGGCCGAGGCGCCGCTGGACCAGCGCCGCGTGCGGGCCATCGCCGAGGCGGCCCGGCCGCTGCTGCGGGGCACGGACCTCGACGCCCGCGTCGACGAGTGGGTGGGCTCGCGGCCCTGCACGCCGGACGGCCTGCCGCTGATCGGCGGGACCCGGTCGCGGCGGGTCTTCGCGGCCGGCGGCCACGGCATGTGGGGCATCACGCTGGGCCCGCTGACCGGTCAGCTGCTCGCCGAGCAGATCACCACCGGCCGCAAGCCGGCGGAGCTGGCGCCCTTCGACCCGCTGCGCTGATCCGGCGACCGGCAACGGATTTCACCGCCAGCGTCCGGGCTGCCGTTCTGGGGTGTTTGCGCCATCCGGCGTGGTGTGGCCGGCGCAATTCTGGCCTTCCGCGAGCTGACAACCACGGACCGTCACGGCCCGTGTTAGCTTCTGGCTTAGCGGGTTCATGACCTGCGCTTCACGGTTGCAACACCATCGCACGCTCGCTCCCCACCGGTAACAGGTGGCGAGGTCCGGTGGGGGGCCGCCACGTCGTCCGGCCACTCCGCGCGACCTCCACCTCGAGGAGGAATCGTGCAGGATCGGCTCGACAACCCAGGTCACACCAGCTGGTCGCGGTTCGCCGCCATGATGGTGTCGGTCGCGGCGGTGGCTGCGGCGATCGTGTTCGCCGTGGCCGACGGCGCGCTCGCGGCCTCGTTCCTCGTCTCCGGTCAGACGTTCAAGATCTCCGCGTCGAGATTGCAGGGTGAGGGTTTCGTCCAGTACGGCGGCGTCGCCAGGGAAGTCGACGGCACCCGGCACCCCGTCGCCGTCACCGGCATCCGCGAGGCGGAGATCTTCGACCTCTGTCAGTCGGTGAAGACGCCCGGGGCTCCGGTCGTACTCACCATCACCGCCGGCGGCGGTGGCCGGCCCGCCACCGCGAAGGATCTGCTGCTGGACGTGGTCTCGCTCGAGGGCGACGTCGTGTTCGAGAACATCAACATCGGGCAGGACGCGTCGACCCTCGAGGGCGGTCCGGCCGGTGCCCGCGGCGAGCCGGGATCCTTCGGCCAGCAGGCCGACTCGGTGACCATCACGAACCTCCGCCAGGCGGCCCGTTCCACCCAGGCGGGGACGTTCAACCTGACCGGGCTGAAGTTGAAGGTCAACGTCGGCGCCGCCGCCCGGGAGTGCTTCTGAGCTGCCACCGGGACCCGCGACGGCGCAGGCCGCGCGCGCCCGTACCTGTCCCTACACCGCACCCGGCAGGAGACGCACGTGGCCACTGCCGAACGACAGGCCGCCCGGCCGAACCGGTTCCGCGACGCGTGGCACGGCTTCCACGGGTGGCGGCGGACCCGCCCGTTCTGGGGCGGCCTGCTCACCGCGCTGGCCGGCCTGGCGATCCTCGGCACCACCAAGGTCTCGTTCGGGGCGCTCGCCTTCCAGCTGGGACCGGTGGGCTTCCTCTCCTGGCTGATCCCCGCGGTTCTGGTGACCTGCGGGCTGCTGATGTGGTTCAGTCCGCAGCACCGGATCCTCTACGCCGTGATCGCCGCGGTCGCCGCGCTCTTCTCCCTGATCGCGGTGAACCTGGGCGGCTTCTTCGTCGGTTTCCTGCTCGGTGGCGTCGGCAGCGCCCTGTCGTTCGCCTGGGTGCCCGGCACCCGGCCGAGCGCCAGGTCCGGCAGCGGCTCCGCCGGCGGCGGTACGGCGTCGGACGAGTCCGCCGGCGACGATGAGACGGCGGAGCGCGGCACCGGCGCCGACGAGACCCCGACCGCGAGCCAGCCCCGGCACGAACGCTGATGTCCGGCGGGGACGGCAGCCGGCCGCGGGCGGCCCCGCCGACGTCCCTCGGGTATGGATCGCACCGTCGGCCTGGCCGGCGGACCGGAAGGCCGGCGCAGTCGCCGCCGGCGTCCGGGCAGCGCGATCAGCGGCTCATGGCGGTGCTGCTCGGACTGCTCGGGCTGTCTGCCGCCGCGGCGCTGACCCCGCCGGCACCGGCACGGGCCTGCGTCCCGGCCCTGCCCGCGCCGGCGTCGGCCCACGCGGACGCCCCTCCGCCGACGACCCCCGGAGCCACCTGTGTCAGCCCTGACCCGACACCCGGCCCGCACGGCGGCGGGGAGCGCGGACTGCCGCTGCCGTGGATCGCCGCCGAGCCGGGGCAACCGGTGGTGGCGGGCACCGGGTCGACCATCACCGGCTCCGCCATGACCATGACCGGCCTGCGCCTCGAGGGCATCGTCGACCTGCCCGTCGCCGACGGCACGGTGCAGACGCTCAAGTTCAGCATGGACCGGGCCGTCATCGACGACGCCCTGCTCCGCTCGCCCGGACCGACCGGGCGCGGCACGCGCCTGGCCAGCCAGCGGTTGACCGTGCAGGGCGCGGTGGAGTTCTACGCCACCCGCGTCACCGGCCGGTTGGGCGGCGTCGAGTTCACGCTGACGCCGAATCTGGCGTACGCCGTCCCGGTCGCGTCGGCCGGCCCGGTCACCTTCACCTACCCCGCCATCGACCTGGCCTTCGTCACCGGCGACGTGCTGGCTGCCGGACCGAGGTTGCAGCTCACCCTCGACGGACCGTGAGGTGCGCCGGCCGGGCAACTCTCCCCGACCGTCCGCGTCCCGCGGGCAGGTTCGCCGCGCTACTCGGGACGGGCGACCGTCAGCAGGTAGTCGTCGACGTCGGGGCTCCACCGCAGGTCGACCGCCCCGGCCGTGGCGGCCGCCCGGCAGTACTGCAGGAAGCTGCGGTAGCCGAGCTTCTTCTCGCTGAAGTCCGGCCGGGCCCGGCGGAGCTGGTTCTTCAGGCCGGACAGGGGGACGCTGCCGTCGGCGCCGGCCAGGTCGGCGACGACCGAGCGGAGCAGCCCGAACGCGGTCTCCTGGTCGCCGTGCTCGGGCAGGGACACCTCCGGGTCGCCCTTGGCCGGCCCCTCGGCCAGCTCCACCACGTTCCGGTCGGCCAGGTGCCGCAGCAGCTCGCCGAAGGTGCGGAACCCGTAGTCGGACTCGCTGAACGTGGGGTCCTTGCGCAGCAGCGTGCGCTTCAACTGCGAGGCGGTCACCTCACCGCCGGAGCTGCCCTGCAGCCCCGCGACGGTCTGCGCCACGAGTGCGGCGAGCGTGTCGACGTCGCGGGCCGGCTCCTCGACCTCCGGCTGCGGCTGCTGCTCCACCGGTTGCGGCTCCGGCGCCCGCGCGGGGCGTCCCCGGCGCGTCCGGGGCGCCGGAATCTCCACCCCTTCGAGGCGGTCGTAGTAGAGGAACTCGTCGCAGGCCGGCGGCAGCAGGGCCGAGGTGGATTTCTCCACGCCGACGCCGATGACGCGCTTGTTGAGCTCGCGCAGCTTGTGCACCAGCGGGGTGAAGTCGCTGTCGCCGGTGCAGATCACGAACGTGGAGATGTAGTCGCGCTCGAAGGCCAGCTCGATGGCGTCGACGGCCATCTTGATGTCGGCGGCGTTCTTGCGGGACGCGCCCATGCGCTGCGGTATCTCGATCAGCTCGACGTGCGAGCGGGTGAGCATCCGGCGGTCCTCGTCGAAGAACGACCAGTCGGCGTACGCCCGCCGCACCACGACCCGGCCACGCTCAGCCAGGGCGTCGGCGATGGGACGGAAGTCGAACGGCGGGCCGCCGTGGTGGTCGCGTACCCCGAGGGCGAGGTTCTCGTAGTCGAGGAACAGGGCGATGCGGTCCTCTTGATCCACGACTGCCAGCCTACGCGCCGGCCCGGACGGCGGACGGGATTGGCGTCAACGGGGATTGCCCACAGGTGGTTGACGGGGCAAGAATCAACACCGTTCGTGCGAGCATCCTCGATGACCGCCGCGTGCGGCGGTTCACGCCCACGGAGGTGCGGATGCAGGTTCCGGCACCATTCGCCTACGAGAGAGCGACCAGCGTCGAAGACGCGATCGAGCTCCTGACCAGACACGGCCCCGAGGCGCGCGTCGTCGCCGGCGGGCACAGCCTGATTCCGATGATGAAGCTGCGGCTGGCCCGGCCGGACGCGCTCGTCGACATCAACGATCTCCACGAGTTGTCCTACGTCCGCGTCGAGGGCGACGAGCTGCGCGTCGGGGCGCTGACCCGCCACGCCGAGCTGCTCGACTCCGCCGTCGCCGGCGAGCACTTCCCCATCTTCCACGACGCGGAACGGGTGATCGCCGACCCGGTGGTGCGCAACTTCGGCACGGTCGGCGGGTCGCTGTGCCAGGCCGACCCGTCCGAGGACCTGTCCGCCGTGTTCGCCGCGGTGCACGCCACCGCCGTGCTGCGCGGGCCCGACGGCACCCGCACGGTCCCGGTCCGGGAACTCCACCGCGGACCGTACGAGACCGTGCTCACCCCGCAGGAGCTGCTGGTCGAGCTGCGGGTGCCGATCCGCGGCGGCAGCGGCAGCGCGTACGAGAAGGTCGAACGCCGGGTCGGCGACTACCCGGTCGCCGCGGCCGGCGCGGTGCTCTGGCTCTCCGGCGACACCGTCGTCGACGCGGGCGTCGGGCTGACCGCCGTCGGCGCGCCGCACTTCGTGTCACCGCGGGCCGAGGCGGTGCTGCGCGGCACACCGGCCACCGAGGACACCTTCGTCGCGGCCGGCCTGGCCGCCGCCGCCGAGTGCAGCCCGGCCGCCGACCAGCGCGGCCCGGAGGACTACAAGCGGCACCTGGCGGCGGAACTGACCACGCGGGCGCTGCGCCGGGCCGCCGCCCGCGCCCGGGGCGAGGAGGGCTGACGTGCAGATCACGGTCAACGTCAACGGGGCCGACGAGACCCGCGAGGTGGAACCACGGCTGCTGCTCGTGCACTTCCTGCGCGAGACGCTCGGCCTGACCGGCACCCACTGGGGCTGCGACACGTCCAACTGCGGCACCTGCGTGGTGCTGCTGGACGGCCGGCCGGTCAAGTCGTGCACCATCCTGGCGGCGATGGCCGCCGGGCACGAGGTCCGCACGGTCGAGAGCCTGGCGGTCGACGGGCAGCTCGACCCGGTGCAGCAGGGCTTCATGGAGTGTCACGGGCTGCAGTGCGGCTTCTGCACGCCGGGCATGCTGATGACCGCCCGGGCCCTGCTCGACCGCGACCCGGACCCGTCGGAGCGGCGGATCCGGGAGGCGATCTCCGGCCAGCTGTGCCGGTGCACCGGCTACGAGAACATCGTCCGCTCGGTCCGCTGGGCCGCCACCCACCAGGTCACGGCCGGCACGGACGAGACCACGGCGGGCCCGGTGCCCACGCCGCGCGACGCCGCCGACGAGAGCGCCCAGGAGGTGCCGGCATGACGGTCACGGAGGAACGCGCCACCGTCGGCTTCGGCCGGACGCTGCGCAAGGAGGACGCCCGGTTCCTGCGCGGCCGGGGCACCTACGTCGACGACGTGAAGCTGCCCGGCATGCTGCACGGCGCGATGCTGCGCAGCCCGTTCGCGCACGCCCGCATCGTGTCGATCGACACCTCCGCGGCCGAGGCGCACCCGAAGGTGAAGGCGGTCATCACCGGGGAGACCCTCAAGGGGCTCAACCTGGCCTGGATGCCCACCCTGTCGTACGACGTGCAGGCCGTGCTCGCCACGGACAAGGTGCGCTACCAGGGCCAGGAGGTCGCGTTCGTCGTCGCGGAGGACCACTACTCGGCCCGGGACGCGGTCGAGCTGATCGAGGTGGAGTACGAGCCGCTCACCCCGGTCGTGGACGCGAAACGGGCGCTGGACCCGGACGCCCCGGTGATCCGCGACGACCTGGAGAACAAGTCGACCAACCACATCTTCGACTGGGAGGCCGGCGACCGGGACCGGACCGACGAGGTGTTCGCGCGCGCCGACGTGGTGGTGACGCAGGACATGCTCTACCCGCGGGTACACCCGGCGCCGCTGGAGACCTGCGGCGCGGTGGCCGACTTCGACAAGGTCACCGGCAAGCTGACGATGTGGACCACCACGCAGGCGCCGCACGCGCACCGCACGGTCTACGCGCTCGTCGCCGGCCTGCCCGAACACAAGATCCGGATCATCTCGCCGGACATCGGCGGCGGCTTCGGCGGCAAGGTCGGCATCTACCCGGGGTACGTGCTGGCCGTCGTCGGCTCGATCGTCAGCGGCAAGCCGGTGAAGTGGGTGGAGGACCGCTCCGAACACCTGATGAGCACGGCCTTCGCCCGCGACTACCACATGCGCGGCGAGGTGGCGGCCACCCGGGACGGGAAGATCCTGGCGGTACGGGTCAACGTGCTGGCCGACCACGGCGCGTTCAACGCCACCGCGCAGCCCACCAAGTTCCCGGCCGGGTTCTTCCACGTCTTCACCGGCTCGTACGACCTCGAGGCGGCGCACTGCAAGGTCACCGGCGTCTACACCAACAAGGCGCCCGGCGGCGTGGCGTACGCCTGCTCGTTCCGCATCACCGAGGCGGTGTACCTGGTCGAGCGGATCGTGGACGTGCTGGCGTACGAGCTGGACCTGGACCCGGCCGAGCTGCGCATGAAGAACCTGATCCGGCCCGAGCAGTTCCCGTACACGTGCGCGACCGGCTGGGAGTACGACTCCGGCGACTACCCGAAGGCGCTGCGGCTGGCCATGGAGATGGCCGGGTACGACGAGCTGCGCCGGGAGCAGGCGGCGAAGCTGGCCCACCGGACCGAGCACGGGCGCGGCCCGCTGATGGGCATCGGCGTCGCCTTCTTCACCGAGGCGGTCGGCGCCGGGCCGCGCAAGCACATGGACATCCTCGGCCTCGGCATGGCCGACGGCGCCGAGCTGCGGGTGCACCCGACCGGCAAGGCGGTGCTGCGGATCTCGGTGCAGTCGCAGGGCCAGGGGCACGAGACCACCTTCGCGCAGATCGTCGGGCACGAGCTGGGCCTGCCCACCGACGACATCGAGGTGGTACACGGCGACACCGACCAGACGCCGTTCGGCCTGGGCACGTACGGCTCGCGGTCGACGCCGGTGTCCGGCGCCGCCACCGCGATCGTGGCCCGCAAGGTCCGCGAACGGGCGAGGATCGTCGCGTCGGCGATGCTCGAGGTCTCCCCCGACGACCTGGAGTGGGAATCCGGCCGCTGGCAGGTGCGCGGCGACCACGAGCAGGGCAAGTCCATCCAGGAGATCGCGATGGCCGCGCACTCCAGCCTGGAGCTGCCGGAGGGCATCGAGGGCCACCTCGACGCGACGACCGTCTACAACCCGCCCAACCTGACCTACCCGTTCGGGGCGTACATCTGCGTGGTCGACGTCGACCCGGACACCGGGCAGGTCAAGGTGCGCCGGTTCGTCGCGGTCGACGACTGCGGCGTACGGATCAACCCGATGATCGTCGAGGGTCAGGTGCACGGTGGCCTCGCCGACGGGGTGGGCATGGCGCTGATGCAGGTGATGGCGTTCGACCCGGACGGCAACCACCTCGGCGCGTCGTTCATGGACTACCTGCTGCCCACCGCCATGGAGTGCCCGTCCTGGGAGCTCGGGGCGACGGTCACGCCGTCGCCGCACCACCCGATCGGGGCGAAGGGCGTGGGCGAGTCCGCCACCGTCGGCTCGCCCTGCGCGGTGGTGAACGCGGTCCTGGACGCGCTCAAGCCGTACCGGGTCCGGCACGCCGACATGCCGCTCACCCCGGCGAACGTGTGGTCGGCGATCCAGGGCCGGCCGCTGCGGACGGACCTGGCGCTGTCATGACACCGGTCGACCTGTTCGCGAGGGCGGACGGGCTGCGCGCCGAGCGCACCCCGTTCGTCCTCGCGACCGTGGTCCGCGCCGAGCGGCCCACCAGCGCCAAGCCGGGCTACCGGGCGATCGTCCTGCCGGACGGGACGATCGAGGGCTTCGTGGGCGGCGCGTGCGCCGAGTCGACCGTACGGCTGCAGAGCCTGGCGGTGCTGCGGACCGGCCGGTCGACGCTGCTGCGGGTCACCCCCGCGGCCGACGGACAACCGGCCGCCGAGGGCATGGTCGTCGTGGACAACCCGTGCCTGTCCGGCGGCACCCTGGACATCTTCCTGGAGGCGGTCGTGCCCGCGCCGCTGGTGCACGTCTTCGGCGACACCCCCATCGCCCAGGCGCTGGCCGAGGTCGGCTCGGCGGCCGGGTACGCCGTCACCCTGACCACCGATGCGGCCGCGCCGATCCCCCGCGACGCGGCCGCCGTCGTCGTCGCCTCGCACGGCCATGACGAGGCGCCGGTGGTCCGCGCCGCGGTGGAGGCCGACGTGCCGTACGTCGCGCTGGTGGCCAGCCGCACGCGGGCCCCGGCGGCGCTGGCCGAGGCCGACCTGCCAGCCCACCTCGCCGGCCGGGTACGCAGCCCGGCCGGGCTGGACCTCGGCGCTAGCACCCCCGGCGACGTGGCCCTGTCGGTGCTGGCGGAACTGGTGCAGGTGCGGGCGGCGGAGCCCGGGGAGACACCGGTCCCGGCGCAGCGCCACGGCGGCGACCACACCGAGGCCGCCGTCCCGGGGGCACGCACCCAGCTCCCGGTGGTGGACCTGGCCACCGCGGTCGACCCGGTCTGCGGCATGAGCGTCGCCGTCGCCCCGACCAGCCTGCGGCTCGACCACGGCGGGCGGACCTGGTACTTCTGCGCGGCCGGGTGCCGCGCCGCGTTCGCCGCCGACCCGGCCCGGTACGACGCGTGACGGGTCCCGCCGACGTCGACGCGCTGCGCTCCGGCCTGGACTCCGCCGGCTACCTCGCCGACGACGCGCTCGCCACCGCGCTGTTCCTCGCCGTGCGGATGGGCCAGCCGATCCTGCTGGAGGGCGAGCCCGGCGTCGGCAAGACCGAGGCGGCCAAGGCGCTCGCGGCCACGCTGGACACCCGGCTGATCCGGTTGCAGTGCCACGAGGGCCTGACCGTCGCCGAGGCCCTGTACGAGTGGAACTACCCGCGCCAGCTCCTGGCCATCCGGCTGGCCGAGGCCGGCGGGGAGGCGCTGCGCGAGGCGGACCTGTTCACCCCCGACTATCTGCTGGCCCGGCCGCTGCTGGCCGCCGTCGACCACCCCGGTCCCCGGCCAGCCGTCCTGCTGATCGACGAGGTGGACCGGGCCGACGACGAGTTCGAGGCGTTCCTGCTCGAACTGCTGGCCGAGGCGACCGTGACGATCCCGGAGCTGGGCACCCGCCGCGCCGCGCTGCCGCCGGTCGCGGTGCTCACCTCCAACCGCACCCGCGACCTGCACGACGCGCTCAAGCGCCGCTGCCTCTACCACTGGATCGGCTATCCGGACGCCGGCCGGGTGGCGCGGATCGTCCGCCGCCGGGTGCCCGGGGTCGGCGACCCGCTCGCCGACCAGGTGGCGGCGGCGGTGCAGCGGCTGCGCGCGCTCGACCTGTACAAGCCGCCGGGCGTCGCGGAGGCGATCAGTTGGGCCGCGGCGCTGCAGGTGCTCGGGATCGCCGTGCTCGACGAGGCGGCCGCCGCGCGGACCCTGGCCGCCGTGGTCAAGTACGACGAGGACCTGACGGCCGTACGCCAGGCCGGGCTGGCCGGACTGGTCGGCGATGCCTGAGCCGACCGCCCGCGACCCGGCCACGCCGGCCGCCCGCGACCCGGCCACGCCGGCCGCCCGCGACCCGGCCACGCCGGCCGCCCGCGACCCGGCCACGCCGGCCGCCCGCGACCCGGCGGCGCCGGCCGGTGGACGCCCGGTGTCGCCGGCCCTTTGCCGTCCGGCGGACCCGGAGCCGACCGACCTCGCGGCGCTGGCGGCCCGGTTCGGCGCGGCGCTGCACGGTGCCGGGATGCCGGTCGGGCCGGACCGCAGCGAGCGGTTCGCCCGCGCCGTCCTGCTGGTCCGGCCCACCACGACCCGCGCCCTCTACTGGTGCGCCACGGCCACGCTGCTGGCCGACCCGCACGACCGGCCGGTCTTCGACCGGGTCTTCGACCTCGTCTTCGGCGGCTTCGCCGACCCCGGCGAGCAGCGCGGCGACGCCGGCGACACCGACCCCGCGCTGAGCGGGGCGCCAGCCGCCCCGCCCGCACCGGCCCAGCGGCCCCATCCGGCCGGCGGCCAGCCGTGGTTCGCCGACGCCGGTCACCGCGACACCCGCGCGGCCACCGAGACGCCGCACCGCGCACTCGCCGCCGCCACCGAGCGGCTCGCCGAGCGGGACTTCGCCGACCTCACCCCCGACGAGCTGGCGCGGCTGGCCGAGCTGATGCGCCGGCTGCGGCTGGCCACCCCGCTGCGGCGTACCCGGCGCAGGCGGCCGGCCGCCCGGGGCTCCACCGTGGACCTGCGGGCCACCCTGCGGCAGGCCCGGCGCACCGCCGGCCAGCCGGTACGGCTGAGCCGGCGGCGACCCCGCCACCGGCCGCGCCGCCTCGTCGTGCTCTGCGACATCTCCGGTTCGATGGCGCCGTACGCGCGGGCGATGCTCCAGCTGCTCTGGTGTGCGGCCGGCGGGGCCGACGCCGAGGTGTTCACGTTCGCCACCCGGTTGACCCGGCTGACCCGGCGGCTCGGCCGAAGCGGCAACCCGGCGTCGGCGCTGGAGCGGGCCGGGCGGACCGCGCCCGACTGGTCCGGCGGCACCCGCATCGGCGCCACGCTGAAGGAGTTCAACGACCGGTACGGGGCGCGTGGTCTGGCGCGTGGCGCCGTCGTGCTGGTCATCTCCGACGGCTGGGACACCGGCGACGCCGCGCGGCTGGGGCGGGAGATGGCCCGGCTGTCGCGGCTGGCGTACCGGATCGTCTGGGCCAACCCGCGCACGAAGAGCGCCCGGTACCGACCGCTCGTCGGCGGGATGGCGGCGGCCTGGCCGTACTGCGACGCGGTGGTCAGCGCCCACGACGTGGCGGCCCTGGACGACCTGCTCGCGGCGCTCGGGCAGGCGGGACCGCCCGGCCGCGCCGCCGCGGCGGCGCGCGCCCCGGCCGGCCGGCGGTCGCGGTGAGCGGCGTCGCGGGCCTCGTGCTGGCCGCCGGCGCCGGACGCCGCCTCGGCGGCCCGAAGGCGCTGCTGCGGCTGGACGGCAGGCCACTGGCCGAGCGGGCGGTGCGCAGCGCGCGCGAGGGCGGCTGCGCGCCGGTGGTGGTCGTCCTCGGCGCGGCGGCCGACCGGGTGCGCGCCGTCGCCGACCTGACCGCGGCGACCGTGGTCGTCAACGCGGACTGGGCGAGCGGGCTCGGCTCCTCGCTGCGCGCCGGGCTCGCCGCCCTCGCCGGGACCGACGCCACGGCGGCGGTCGTCCTGCTCGTCGACACGCCGGGCGTCGGCGCGGAGGCGGTACGCCGGGTCGCGGCGCTCGGCGGCGAGGACACCCTCGCCTGCGCGACCTACAGCGGCCGACGCGGCCACCCGATGCTGCTCGGCCGGGCGCACTGGGCGGCGATCGCCGCCGAGGCCGCCGGCGACGTGGGTGCCCGGCGGTACCTGCGCGCCGCCGGCACGGCGGTGGTCGAGGTGCCCTGCGACGGCCTCGCCGACCCGGCCGACGTGGACACCGCCGAGGATGCCCGCCGGTTCGGGATCGACCCTGGCGGCACGGTCCCGTGAGGGTCATAGTGATGGTTGTGCCGTCAACTACCGCCGGAGGTGGGTGAGCATGCGCGAGGTGCTCGACGATCTCCTGGGGTGGTGGCGGGCGGACCGGCCGGTCGCGATGGCGACCGTGGTGGGCACCTGGCAGAGTGCGCCCCGACCACCCGGGGCGGTGATGCTCGTCGGGCCTGGCGGTACGGCGGTCGGCAGCGTCTCCGGCGGGTGCGTCGAGGCCGCCGTCTACGACCTCGGCCTGGCCGTCACCGAGTCCGGCGAGCCGAGCCTCGCCCGGTACGGCGTGAGCGACGACGACGCGTTCGAGGTCGGGCTGACCTGTGGCGGCACCATCGAGATCTTCGTCGAACGGGTTGAGCGGTCGTCGTACCCGCAGCTCGGCGAGGTGGCGGAGGCCGTCACGGCGGGCCGGCCGGTCGCGGTGGCCACGGTGGTGCGCGGCCCGGCCGACCGGCTGGGCCGGCGGCTGGTCGTCTGGCCCGACCGGCGCGCCGGGAGCCTCGGCGCCGCCCGGCTCGACGACGCCGCGACCGACGACGTCCGCGGCATGCTCGCCGCCGGACGGACCGGTCCGGTCCGGTACGGGGTGGACGGCGAACGCCTCGGCGACGAGCTGACCGTGTTCGTCGCCGCGTTCGCGCCGCCCCCACGGATGATCGTCTTCGGCGCGGTCGACTTCGCGGGGGCGCTGGCCCGCCTGGGCGGCTTCCTCGGCTACCGGGTCACCGTCTGCGACGCCCGGCCGGTGTTCGCGACCGCCCGCCGGTTCCCCGGGGCCGAGGTGGTGGTCGACTGGCCGCACCGCTACCTGACCGGCGAGATCGAGGCCGGCCGGGTCGACCGGCGCACGGTGGTGTGCGTACTGACCCACGATCCCAAGTTCGACGTCCCGGCGCTGCGGGTCGCGCTCGGGCACCCGTTCGCGTACGTCGGCGCGATGGGCTCCCGGCGCACCCACGACGACCGGGTCGCCCGGCTGCGGGCCGAGGGGGTCACGCCGGAGCAGCTCGCCCGGCTCGCCTCGCCGATCGGGCTGGACCTCGGCGCGCGGACGCCGGAGGAGACCGCGGTGAGCATCGCCGCGGAGCTGATCGCCGCGCGGTGGGGCGGCAGTGGCCAACGACTGTCCGGACTGGACGGTTCCATTCACGAGAACCTGGATCGGTACTGATGCAGCTCGAACAGAACTTCGTCGTGGCGGCACCCGTCGACCGTGCCTGGGAGGTGCTGCTGGACCTGGAACGGATCGTGCCGTGCATGCCCGGCGCGGCGCTCACCTCGTACGAGGGCGACGAGTTCACCGGCACCGTGCGCGTGAAGCTCGGGCCGATGGTCATGACGTTCGCCGGCCGGGGCCGGTTCGTCGAACGCGACGCCACGGCGCACCGGGTGGTGGTCGAGGCGTCCGGGCGGGACACCAAGGGGGCCGGCTCGGCGTCCGCCCGGGTCCACGCCACCCTGCGCGCCGACGGTGCCGTCACCGCCGTCACCGTGCTGACCGACCTCACCATCTCCGGGCGGGTGGCCCAGCTCGGGCGCGGGATGATCGCGGACGTGAGCGCCCGCCTGCTGGAGCAGTTCACCACCTGCCTCGCCGGGAAGCTCGCCCCGGCGACCGCCGCCACGGCCCCCGCCGGCGGGTCCACAGCCGCCGCGCCGGACCCCGGCGACACCGCGGCTGCCGCGCCGGACGCCGGAGGGGTCACGGCTGCCGCGCCGGACGCCGGAGGGGTCACGGCTGCCGCGCCGGACGCCGGAGGGGTCACGGCCGCCGTCGAGGACCGGGCCGCCACCGCGGCCGGCCCGTCGACCGACGGCGCCACCGCGCTGACGGCCGTCGCCGACGACAGCGTGCCGGCGTCGTCCGTCGGCCCGCCCGCCGCGCCGGCCGCTCAGCCCGCCGCCGCCCCGTCGGCGGCGGCTGCCCCGGCGGTGCCCGCCCCGCGCGGCCCGGCCGAGCCGATCGACCTGCTCGCCGTCACCGGGGTGCGCGCGACGGCCCGACGGGTCGCGCCGTACGCCCTGACGTTCCTGGCCGGCGCGCTGGTCGGCGCGCTGCTGACGGCGTGGCTGGGCTGAGCGGGCCGACCCGGAGCCGGGCGCCGGTCACTCGAAGCGGGACGGGTCGCCGGCGCCCCGGCGCAACACCTCCGGCTCGTCCCCGGACAGGTCGACCACGGTGGTCGGCTCCTTGCCGCCGTCGCCCGCGTCCAGCACCGCGTCGAGGACGTGGTCCAGCCGTTCCTTGATCTCCCAGCCCTGGGTCAGCGCCTCCTGCTCGCCGGGCAGGATCAGGGTGCTCGACACCAGGGGCTCGCCGAGCTCGGCCAGCAGCGCCTGGGTGACGGTGTGCGCGGGCACCCGTACGCCGACGGTGCGTTTCCTCGGGTGCAGCATCCGGCGCGGCACCTCCCTGGTCGCCGGCAGGATGAACGTGTAGCTGCCCGGGGTGGACGCCTTCACCAGGCGGAAGACCGAATTGCTGACGTGCACGAACTGGCCGAGCTGCGCGAAGTCCCGGCACACCAGGGTGAAGTGGTGCCGCTCGTCGAGGTCGCGGATGGCGCGGATCCGGTCCAGCCCGTCGCGGTTGCCCAGCCGGCAGCCGAGCGCGAAGCACGAGTCGGTGGGGTACGCGATCAGGCCGCCGTCGCGGACCAGGTCGACGACCTGCCGGAGGATCCGGGGTTGCGGGTTGTCCGGGTGCACGTCGTAGTACCTCGCCATGCGCCAGAGCCTAGGCGCTGCCGGCCGGCACAGGCACAGGCACAGGCACAGGCACAGGCACAGGCACAGGCACAGGCACAGGCACAGGCACAGGCACAGGCACAGGCACAGGCACAGGCACAGGCACAGGCACAGGCACAGGCACAGGCACAGGCACAGGCACAGGCACAGGCAAGAAGGTTAACCATTGTTACCGGCGCGTTATTGACGTGACCGTGGTCACTCTAGTTGACTGCGACGGAACCGGTTCCGCAACCGGTTCCGCAACCGGTTCCGACCGTCGCCGAGGAGCGCCTCCGTGCCGATCACCATTGCCGATGTGGCCAGCCGGGCCGGCGTGAGCAAGACGACCGTGTCCCGGGTGCTCAACGGCAAGGGCGAGGTGGACCAGAGCACGGCCGACCGGGTGCGCGCGGTCATCGCGGCCCTCGGCTACGTGCCCAGCGCGCGGGCGGTCGGGCTGGCCCGCGGCCGGACCCGGGTGCTCGGGATGCTGGTGCCCGCCCTGACCTGGCCGTGGATGGGCGAGGTGCTCCAGGGCGCGGTGGACGTGGTCGAGGACGAGGGGTACGGCCTGCTGCTGTTCAGCTGCAACCGCGGCGACGAGTCGATGCGGCGGTTCGCCTCCCAGGTCTCGGCGAAGTCCTTCGACGGCCTGCTGGTGGTGGAGCCGGAGGGCACGTTGGACTACATCACGGCCCTGCACGAGCAGGGCCTGCCGGTCATCCTCATCGACGACCGGGCGCACCGGCCCCGCTTCCCGTCGGTGCAGACCACCAACCGGGCCGGCGCCCGGGCCGCGGCGCGACACCTGCTCGACCTGGGGCGGCGGCGACCCGTGGTGGTCACCGGCGTGGCGCACTTCGGCTGCACGAAGGAGCGGTCGGACGGCTTCGCCGAGGCCTACGCCGAGGCAGGGCAGCCGATCGACCCGGACCGCGTGGTGGAGGGGGACTTCACCTTCGAGTGCGGCCGGGCGGCGGTGCAGCGCATGCTCGCCGCCGCCGTGCCGTTCGACGCCGTGTTCGCCCACAACGACCTGTCCGCCGCCGGGGCCCTGCAGGCCCTCATGGACGCCGGCCGCCGGGTGCCCGACGACGTCGCGGTCGTCGGCTTCGACGACCTGCCCCTGGCCGGGCACACCCACCCGCCACTGAGTTCGGTGAGCCAGCCGTTGCGGGAGATGGGGGCGGCGGCCGCCCGCACGCTCATCTCCCACCTCGACGGCACACCACTGCCCGACTCCCCCATCGTCATCCCCACCGGCTTCACCGTGCGCGCCTCGACCCGCGCCACCTGACCGCACACCGACACCGACGACGCCGGCGGGCACCGCCCACCGGTGGTAACACCGCACACCCTCCATCCATCACATCCCCGCTCGGGGAACACCGAGGGAGACCCCCATGAGAAGACGACGGCTCCTCGCCATCGCGCTGGCCGGCGCGGTGGCCACCACCATGGCGGCCTGCGGCGACAGCCCGAACGCCAACCGGGACAGCGGCCCGGCCGCCACCGTCCTCAACGTCGGCATGCCCAACGGCCCGCAGACCGAGAACAACAACCCGTTCCTCACCACCTCGGCCGCGGCCTCGCTGGGCTACCGGTGGCAGCTCTACGAGCCGCTGATGATGTGGAACCCGGTCAAGCCGGCCGACCCGATGAAGCCCTGGCTGGCCACCAAGGCGGAGTGGTCGGCGGACTACACCTCGGTCAAGGTGACCATCCGCGACAACGCCACCTGGTCGGACGGGCCGAAGGTCACCGCCGAGGACGTCGCGTTCACCTACAACCTGCTCGTCAAGTTCCCGGCGCTCAACGACCAGGGCGTGCCGTACACGGAGGCGACGGCCAGCGGCAACGAGGTCACGATCAAGACGTCCAGCCCGCAGTTCGTCAACCAGCAGAAGGTGCTGTGGCGGGTGCCGATCGTCCCCAAGCACATCTGGGAGAAGATCAGCGACCCGACGACCGACCCGGTCAAGCAGCCGGTGGGCAGCGGCCCGTACACGCTGAAGTCCTTCACCCCGGCCACCACCACGCTGACCGTGCGGGACAGCGGCTACTGGCAGGACCCGCCGAAGGTCAAGGAGCTGCGGTTCACGTCGTACACCGACAACAGCGCGCAGACCACCGCGCTGGCCAACGGCGAGTCGGAGTGGAGCTTCGTCTTCATCCCCAACTACAAGACCGTCTTCGTCGACAAGGACCCGGCCCACCACAAGGTGTGGGCACCGGCCATCCTGGGCATCCACGGCCTCTACATCAACACCACCAAGAAGCCGTTCGACGACCCGGCGCTGCGCCGCGCGATGAACATGGTCATCGACCGCGAGGACATCTTCGTCACGGCCGAGGCCGAGTACTTCCACCCGCTGGTGAAGAGCGTGACGGGCCTGCCCAGTCCGGCCGGTGACGCCTTCATCGCCCCGGAGTTCAAGGGCCAGGAGCACAAGGTGGACGTCGAGGGCGCCAAGGCGCTGCTCGCCGGCGCCGGTTACCAGCTGGAGGGCAACACCCTCAAGGACAAGACCGGCAAGGCCGTCACGCTGACCCTGACCGACCCGGCCGGCTGGTCCGACTACCAGACCAGCCTGGAGATCGTGAAGGACAACCTGTCCAAGATCGGTATCGCCGCGACGGTCGACAAGGCCAACCAGGACGCCTGGTTCCGCAACGTCGAGCAGGGCAACTTCGACGCGACCTTCCGGTGGACCGAGGGCGGCGCCACGCCGTACGACATCTACCGGACCATCATGGACGGTCGGGTGCTCAAGCCCATCGGCACCGCCTCCCCGGCGGGCAACTTCGGCCGCTTCAACAACAAGGAGGCGACCGACGCCCTGGTGGCCTACGCGAACGCGACCGACGACGCCGCCCGTACCACCGCGCTGCACACGCTGCAGAAGATCTTCGTCGAGCAGATGCCGATGATCCCGGTCGGCGCGGACAACATCGGCGGCGCGTACAGCACCAAGAACTGGACCGGCTGGCCCGACGACTCGAACCCGTACGGCGCGATGCAGCCCACCCAGCCCAACGCGCTGGACGTGGTCCTGCACCTCAAGCCCGCCGGCAGCTGATCCCCGACGCCTCCGCCCCGGCCGGCCACGGGACGGCCGGGGCGGAGGCCCCACCCCTGAGACAGGAACTCGCCCATGACGTCGAGCGAAAGCGCGGAGGCGCCGGTCAACGAGGTGGTGCTGGAGGCCGTCGGCCTGACCAAGCATTTCCCCGTCCGCAGGCGCCTGCGCGACCTCCTCTCCCGGACCACCGCCGCCGTGCACGCCGTCGACGACGTCTCGTTCGCGCTGCGCCGGGGCCGGGTCACCGCGCTGGTCGGTGAGTCCGGCTCCGGCAAGTCCACGGTGGCCCGGCTGCTGACCCAGCTGCACCCCCGCACGGCCGGCGACATCCGCCTGCACGGCACGTCCACCCGGGTCCGCGGCGGACGCGCGTTCCGGGCGTACGTACGACGCGTCCAGCTGATCCTGCAGGACCCGTTCGCGTCGCTGAACCCGGTGCACACCGTCCGCTACCACCTCACCCGGTCGCTGCGGATCCACGGCAACGCCGGGCGCAGCGCCGAGGACCTGGAGCGGGCCCTCGCCGACCTGCTCACCCGGGTCAGCCTCACCCCGCCCGAGCGCTACCTGGACGCGTTCCCGCACGAGCTCTCCGGCGGCCAGCGGCAGCGCGTCGCGATCGCCCGGGCGCTCGGGGCCGACCCGGACGTGCTGCTCGCCGACGAACCGGTCTCCATGCTGGACGTCTCGATCCGCCTCGGCGTGCTCAACCTGCTGCGCGACCTCAAGGAACGGCTCGACCTCGCGATCCTCTACATCACCCACGACATCGCCTCGGCCCGCTACTTCGCCGACGAGACGATCGTCATGTACGCCGGGCGCATGGTCGAGGGCGGCGACAGCGAGACCGTCACCCAGCGCCCGGCCCACCCGTACACCCAGCTGCTCGTCGAGTCGGCGCCGGACCCGGACCGGATCAGCGGCACGGACGACGCCGGCGCCGGGGCCGACCGCGCCCACGGCGAGCCGCCGAGCCTGATCAGCCCGCCCACCGGCTGCCGGTTCCACCCCCGGTGCCCGCACGCGATGCCCCGCTGCACGGCCGAGCTGCCGCCCCGGCTGGAGATCGGCGACCGGCCCGGGCACTGGGCCGCCTGCTGGCTCTACGAGCCGACGACGGTGGGAGACGCCCGATGAGGTTCCTGCTGCAACGGACGGCCTTCTACCTGTTCACGGCGTGGGCGGCGATCACCCTCAACTTCTTCATCCCACGGCTGGTCCCCGGCGACCCGGTCCAGTCGCTGATCTCCCGCAACCAGGGCCGGATCAGCGCGGATGCCATCGAGTCGCTCCGCGTGCTGTTCGGCCTGGACCAGGACGCGAGCCTCTGGAAGCAGTACGTCGACTACTGGGGGCAGCTCCTCCACGGCGACCTCGGCCTGTCGTTCACGTTCTTCCCGACGCCCGTGTCGACGGTGATCGCCGACAGCCTGCCGTGGACCGTCGGCCTGGTCGGCATCACCACCGTCGTCAGTTTCCTGCTCGGCACCGCGCTCGGCGTGGGCGCCGGCTGGCGGCGCGGCTCCTGGATCGACGGGCTGCTGCCGGTCACCACGTTCCTGTCCTCGATCCCGTACTTCTGGCTCGGGCTCGTCGCGATCGCCCTGTTCGCCGGGCCGGGCAGCTTCTTCCCGTCCTCCGGCGGCTACGAGCCGGGGCTGGTGCCGGCGTTCGACCAGTACTTCATCCCGAGCGCGATCCAGCACAGCCTCCTGCCCGCCGCCACCATCCTGGTCTCGTCGATGAGCGGGTGGATCCTCAGCATGCGCAACATGATGGTCACCGTCTCGTCGGAGGACTACATCACCGTCGCGCACGCGAAGGGCCTGTCGGAGCGCCGGGTGGCGCTGAGCTACGCGGCCCGCAACGCGCTGCTGCCCAACGTCTCGGGCTTCGCGCTGTCGCTCGGGTTCATCGTCGGCGGCACCCTCCTGGTGGAGATCGTCTTCTCCTATCCGGGCCTCGGGTACCAGCTCTTCCAGGCCGTCGGCGCCAAGGACTACCCGCTGCTGCAGGGGATCTTCCTGATCATCACGATCTCCGTGCTGGTGGCGAACCTCCTCGCCGACGTGGCGTACCTGCTCCTCGACCCGCGGACCCGAAAGAGCTGAGCGAATGGCGATCTCACCGTCGAGCATCGAGCAGGTCATCCCCGGCCAGGGCGCGATGGCGCAGCCGTCGGCCACGCCCGACCGGGCGAAGCGACGCCGCTTCCGGTTCCTGGCCAACGCCAAGGTCGCCACCGGGCTGGTCGTGCTGGCCATCTACGGCCTCTTCGCGGTCATCGGGCCCTGGGTGGCGCCGTACGACCCGTCGGCGCGCAGCAGCGACGTCCTCCAGCCGCCGTCGGCCGAGCACTGGTTCGGCACCACCCATCTCGGCCAGGACATCTTCAGCCAGATCCTGGTCGGCACCCGCAGCGTCGTCGTCGTGGGCCTGACCGCCGGCGTGCTCGCGACGATCCTGTCCATCCTCATCGGCGTGACCGCCGGCTACCTCGCCGGCGTGGCCGACGAGGGCCTGTCGGCGCTGTCCAACGTGTTCCTGGTCATCCCGGCGCTACCGCTGATCATCATCGTGACGTCGATCGTCGAACGGGCCAGCGACCTGCTGGTCGCGCTCATCATCGGCTTCACGTCGTGGGCGTGGGGCGCCCGCGTGCTGCGCGCGCAGACGCTGTCGCTGCGCGGCCGCGACTACGTCGAGGCGGCGCGGGCCACCGGCGAGCGGACCTGGCGCATCATCCTGTTCGAGATCCTGCCCAACCTCACCGCGATCATCGCGTCCGGCTTCGTCGGCACCGTCATCTTCGCGGTCATGTCGGAGATCACGCTGGCCTTCATCGGCATCTCCTCGGTCACGTCGTGGAACTGGGGCACCATCCTGTTCTGGGCCCAGGGTCAGCAGGCCCTCGCGCAGGGCGCGTGGTGGTGGTTCGTGCCGGCCGGCCTGGCCATCGCGCTGCTGGGCACGGCGCTCGCGCTGATCAACTTCGGCATCGACGAGTTCGTCAGCCCGCGCCTGCGCAGCAGCGGCAGGAGCCGGATCCGGACCGCGTCCGGACGCACCGTGCGGATGCGGGTCGGCTTCACCCCCGTCCTCGACCCGCCGCCGGCGGCCCCGCCGCCGGTATCCGTCGACGCGGTCGTCCTCAGCAGCACCGACCGGAAGGGTGAGCGCCGATGACGCGCACGGTCCTGGAGATCACCGGGCTCAACGTCGACTACGGGGTGGGCGACCAGGCCGTGCGGGCGGTCCGGGACGTCGACCTGACCCTGCGCCGCGGTGAGGTGCTGGGGCTGGCCGGCGAGAGCGGCAGCGGCAAGTCCACCCTGGCGTACGGGATCACCCGGCTGCTGCCGCCGCCCGGCGTGATCCGCAGCGGATCCGTGCGCTACCACCCGGCCGACGGCGACCCGATCGAGATCATGGCGCTCTCCCCCGCCGAGCTGCGCCGCTTCCGCTGGGCGGAGACCTCGATCGTGTTCCAGGGCGCGATGAACTCGCTCAACCCGGTCCACCGGGTCTCCACCCAGCTGCTCGACGTCATCAAGGCGCACGAGCCGACGATGAGCGCCGCCGCCCGGCTCGCCCGCGCCCGCGAGCTGCTCAAGCTGGTCGGCATCTCGGCGGACCGGATGGACAGCTACCCGCACCAGCTCTCCGGCGGCATGCGCCAACGCGTCATGATCGGCATGGCGCTCGCCCTGGAGCCGCAGCTCGTGATCATGGACGAGCCGACGACCGCCCTCGACGTCGTCATGCAGCGGCAGATCCTCGGCCAGCTCGCCGAGCTGCGCGAACGGCTCGGCTTCGCGGTGCTGTTCATCACCCACGACCTCTCGCTGCTGGTCGAGTTCTCCGACCGGATCGCCATCATGTACGGCGGACGCATCGTCGAGGAGGCGCCCGCGGCGCAGCTGTACCGGGCGGCGCTGCACCCGTACACCGAGGGGCTGCTGCACTCCTTCCCCGCGCTGCGCGGGCCCCGGCGCGAGCTCACCGGGATCCCCGGCTCCCCGCCGGACCTGCGCGCCATGCCCGCCGGATGCGCCTTCCACCCGCGGTGTCCACGGGCCTTCGACCCCTGCGACAGCCGGATCCCGTCGCTCGGCGCGCCCGGCGGCGACCCGGCCCGCTCGGTCGCCTGCTGGCTGCACCCGGCCGGCCAGGCGGTCACCCGGTGACCCGCCCGGCGGACGTCCGCAGCACCGATACCGACTCACCGTCCGCGACCGCGAGGAGAACCATGAACAGCAACCCCACCAGCCCGGCGACCACCGCGGCCGACCCGATCGACACGCTCCCGCCGACGTTCCGGTGGGGCGTGGCGACCTCGTCGTACCAGATCGAGGGGGCGGTCGCCGCGGACGGCCGCACGGCGTCCATCTGGGACACCTTCTGCCGGGTGCCCGGCGCGGTGGCCAACGGTGACAACGGGGACGTGGCCTGCGACCACTACCACCGGATGCCGGAGGACGTGGCGCTCATCGCGGACCTCGGCCTGGACACGTACCGCTTCTCGGTGGCCTGGCCCCGGGTGCAGCCCGGCGGGCGGGGGCCGGCCAACGCGGCCGGGCTCGCCTTCTACGACCGGATGGTCGACGAGCTGCTCGGCCGCGGGATCGACCCGTGGGTCACGCTCTACCACTGGGACCTGCCGCAGGAGCTGGAGGACGCCGGCGGCTGGCCGGCCCGGGACACCGCGTACCGGTTCGCCGACTACGCGCAGCTGGTCTTCGACGCGCTCGGCGACCGGGTACGGACCTGGACCACGCTGAACGAACCGTGGTGCTCGGCCATGCTGGGGTACGCCTACGGCCTCCACGCCCCCGGCCGGCGCGACCTCGGCGACGCCATCGCCGCCGCCCACCACCTGCTGCTCGGCCACGGCCTGGCGGTCCGGCGGCTGCGGGCGGCGGCCGGCCGGCCGCTGGAGCTGGGCATCACCGTCAACCTGGCCACCGCCGACCCGGCGACCGACAGCGCGGCCGACCGGGACGCCGCCCGCGCCGCCGACGGACTCGGCAACCGGCTCTACCTCGACCCGCTGATCCACGGCCGGTACCCGGAGGACGTGGTGGTTGACCTGGCCCTCGACGGCGTGCGCATCCCCGTCGAGGACGGCGACCTCGAGGTCATCGCCAGCCCGATCGACGTGCTCGGCGTCAACTTCTACTTCGGCCAGGTCTTCTCCGGCGTGGACGAGCAGGGCCGCGAGCGGGACGACGACGGCCGGCCGGTCCGGCGGGTGATCCGCCGGGACCTGCCGCGCACCGCGATGGACTGGGAGATCGTGCCGGACTCCTTCACCGACCTGCTGGTCCGGCTCGGCCGCGACTACCCCGGCGTCCCGCTGGTGATCACCGAGAACGGCGCGGCGTTCGACGACCAGCCGGACGCCGACGGGTTCGTGGCCGACGACGACCGGGGCGCCTACCTGGCCGAGCACCTGCGCGCCGTGGCCCGGGCCCGCCAGGGCGGCGCGGACGTGCGCGGCTACTTCGCCTGGTCGTTGCTGGACAACTTCGAGTGGGCGTACGGCTACGACAAGCGGTTCGGCATCGTCCGGGTCGACTACGACACCCAGCGGCGCACCCCCAAGCGCAGCGCGCTCTGGTACCGGGACACGGTCCGCCGGGTCCGCGGCACCCGCTGACGGATCGTGCGTGCGGCCGTCCGGACCGAGGGTCCGGACGGCCGCGGCGAGCCCGCGTCGCGCTGCTCCGGCAGGAGTCGCCACCGGCGGCCAGGGAACGCGTGCGCGACGCGTACGAGCGGCACGTCGGCGCACTCGTCACCAGCGGCGTGATCAACGAGGCGGAGGCGGTCCCGTTGACGTCGCTCGGGCTGCTGCCGCAGGCCGCGATGAACAGGTTCGTTCGCGACCTCTCCATGGGACAGCAGCGCCGCCTCGACCTCGCGTTCGCGCTGGCGAGCCGGCCGCACGTGCTCCTGCTGGACGAGCCGACGAACCACCTGTCGGTGGCCCTGGTCGACGAGCTCACCGAGGCGCTGCGGGCCACCCCGGCCGCCGTCGTGCTGGCCACGCACGACCGGCAGCTCTCCCGGGACCTCGCCGAGTGGCCCCACCTGGACCTCGCCCCGACTCGGACGCCCGCGCGAACCGGGTGACCGGACGCGCCGTCGTCGGGCGACAGCCTGACGGGCCGGTCTCCGCGGGCGGCGTGGGCGTCCTCGCCGCCCGCGGGGCTCGGGCGGGCGCCGTCGCGTCCGGGTCCCCCGCGTCATCGCCGGGGACCCGAGTGGCCCACCGTCCGGGTCGGCCGCCGCCGGGTGCCGCGCCCGTCAGTCGCCGTCCGGCGGCCCCGCCTCGCGGAGCCGCCCGTCGGCGAGCCGCAGCCACCGGTCCACCCCGATCTCGGCGAGGAACCGCTCGTCGTGGCTGACCACGACGAACGCGCCCTGGTATGCGGTGAGGGCGCTCTCGAGCTGCCCGACGCTGACCAGGTCGAGGTTGTTCGTCGGTTCGTCGAGCAGCAGCAACTGCGGGGCCGGCTCGGCGTACAGCACGCAGGCCAGGGTGGCGCGCAACCGCTCCCCGCCGGAGAGCACGCCGACCGGGAGGGCGGCGCGGGCACCGCGGAACAGGAACCGGGCGAGCAGGTTCCTCCGCTGCGCGTCGGGCAGGCCGGGCGCGAACGCGGCGAAGTTCTCCGCGACGCTGCGCTCGGCGTCGAGCAGGTCCAGGCGCTGTGACAGGTACGCGACCCGCCCGTCGGCTCGGCGGGTCTCTCCCGCCGACGGCTCGAGGTCGCCGTTGATCAGCCGGAGCAGGGTGGACTTGCCGGAACCGTTGGGCCCGAGCAGCGCGATCCGTTCCGGCCCCCGGATGGTCAGGTCGAGCCCGTCGTCGGCGTACAGGCCGCGGACGCGCAGTCCCGTGCCGGAGAAGACCGTGCGCCCGGCCGGGACCCTGGTGTCGGGCAGGTCCAGCACGATCGTCTGGTCGTCGCGCAGCGCGCGGCTCGCCTCGTCGAGTCGCGCCCGGGCCTCGGAGACCCGGCTGGCGTGGGTGTCCTGGGCCCGGCCGGCCGACTCCTGGGCGCTGCGCTTGAGACCGCCGGCGACGATGCGGGGCAGGCCCGCGTTCTTCAGGTTCCGGGCGGCGTTGCTGGCGCGGCGTTCGGCTCGCTCGCGGGCCTGCTGCATCTCCCGCTTCTCCCGCTTGACCTCCAGCTCGGCACTGCGGACGGTCCGCTCGGCGGCCTCCCGGGCGGCCTGCGCGGCCTCGTCGTACGCGCTGAAGTTGCCGCCGAAGAAGGTCACCTCGCCGCGGTCGAGTTCGGCGATGCGGTCCATCCGGTCCAGCAGCGCCCGGTCGTGGCTGACCAGCAGCAGGCAGCCGGGGAACTCGTCTAGCGCCACGTACAGGCGGTGGCGGGCCGCCAGGTCGAGGTTGTTGGTGGGCTCGTCGAGCAGCAGCACGTCGGGGCGCTTCAGCAGCTGGGCGGCGAGGCCGAGGGAGACGACCTGCCCGCCGCTGAGGGAGGCCAGCCGGCGGTCGAGCGCGACGTCGCCGAGGCCGAGGCGGTCAAGCTCGTGGCGGCTGCGGTCCTCGACGTCCCAGTCGTCGCCGACGGTGGTGAAGTGCTCCTCGGCGGCGTCGCCGGACTCGATGGCGTGCAGGGCGCGCAGCACGGCGTCGACGCCGAGCACCTCGGCCACGGTCAGCTCGCCGTCGAGCGGCAGGCTCTGCGGCAGGTAGCCGAGAACGCCCTCGACGGTGACGCTGCCGGCGGTCGGGGCCAGTTCGCCGGCGATCAGCCGCAGCAGGGTGCTCTTGCCGGCGCCGTTGGGCGCGACCAGGCCGGTGCGGCCGGACGGCACGGTCACCGAGAGGTCCTGGAAGACCGGGGTGTCATCCGGCCAGGAGAAGGAGAGGTGGGAACAGACGACGCAGGCGTCGGACATGGATCGATCCTCGGGGAGCAGACGGACGGGCGGTGATCGCCCGGATGACGACGGGGGCGCGCGGGCGCCCGCGGGTGTGGTCACCCGGAGATGTCGTCGTCCCCGATGAGCATGTCGATCTCCTCGATCCGGTCAGCGCTTCAACCCTAACAGCGTCCGCAGCTCAATTTCCGGCCGCGCGCAGGTAACGCTCGCCGATGGTACGCAGTGCCTCGGCCAGCTCGGGTGGGTCGGTGACGGTGAAGTCCACGCCGAGCAGGCCGACCCAGACCGCGATGGTCTCCACCCGGTCGGCACCGGTGTGCAGGACGCAGGTGTGCGCATCCACCGCCTCCACGGTGCCGACGGCCGGGTTGATCCGTGCGCCGATCACGTCGGCGGGGGCGTGCACGGTGACCCGGGCGCGCACCCGCCAGCCGGCCGACGAGACGCCGCGCCGGACCCGGTCGACGACGTCCTCGGGCAGGTCCCGCGCCGGGAAGCGGGCTCCGGTCGGTACGGGTGCGGTGATCCGGTCGACCCGGAAGGTGCGCCAGTCGGCCCGCTCGGGGTCGTACCCGACGAGGTACCAGCGCCGGCCCCAGGTCACCAGCCGGTACGGCTCGACGGTGCGCCGGGTGCCGGCGCCGTCGTGGCTCGCGTACCCGAACCGGAGCCGTTCCCGGTCCCGGCAGGCGGCGGAGATCGTGGCCAGGGCGGCGGCGTCGACCTGCGGGCCGGGCTCGTCGTGCGGGACCCGCACGGTGTACGCGTGCAGCGCGTTCAGCCGGCGGCGCAGCCGTGCGGGAAGCACCTGCTCGAGCTTCGCGAGGGCCCGCAGTGAGGTCTCCTCGACCCCGGCGACGCTGCCCGCGGCGGCGGTGCGCAGCCCGACCGCGACCGCGACCGCCTCCTCGTCGTCGAGCAGCAGCGGCGGCAGGGCGGCACCGGCGCCGAGCCGGTAGCCGCCGATCGCGCCCCGGGTGGCGTGCACCGGGTACCCGAGGGTGCGCAGCCGCTCCACGTCGGCGCGGACGGTCCGGGTGCTGACGTCCAGCCGCTCGGCGAGCTCGGTGCCGGTCCAGGCGCGCGGGGTCTGCAGCAGGGACAGCAGGCGCAGCAGCCGCGCCGAGGTCTCCAACATTCCCTCATTCTCGCCGAGAATGAGGAACGGAATCGTCCTAATTGATCCCTAGGCTTGCTGGCATGGCTGAGCACACCGCGATCGTTCCGTTCCGCATCGATGTCCCGCAGGCCGACCTCGACGACCTCGCCGACCGCCTGGCGCGGACCCGCTGGGCCGAGGAACTGCCCGCCGACCCGGACCAGGCCGCCCCCGCCGGTCCGATCGCGCCCGGCTGGGAGTACGGCGTCCCGCTGAGCTACGTGCGGCGGCTGGCCGAGCGCTGGCGCACGGCGTACGACTGGCGGGAGTGGGAGGCGCGGATCAACGCGTACCCGCAGTTCATCACCGAGATCGACGGACAGACCGTCCACTTTCTGCACGTCCGCTCCCCCGAGCCGGACGCCACCCCGCTGATCCTCACCCACGGCTGGCCGACAACTGTTGTCGAATGGCTGGACGTGATCGGCCCGCTGACCGACCCTCGGGCGCACGGCGGCGACCCGGGTGACGCCTTCCACCTGGTGATCCCGTCGGTGCCGGGGTTCGGCTTCTCCGGGCCGACCCGCGAGCGCGACTGGAACCGCTTCCGGGTGGCCCGCGCCTGGGCCGAGCTGATGCGCCGCCTCGGCTACGACCGCTACGGCGCGGCCGGTAACGACCTCGGTGCGTTCGTCTCCCCGGAGGTGGGCCGGGCCGACCCGGAGCACGTGCTCGGAGTGCACGTCAGCCAGCTCTTCTCCCTACCCTCCGGTGACCCGACGGAGCTGGCCGCGCTCACCGAGGAGGAGCGGAGCAAGGTGGCGTTCGCCGAGTGGTTCGTGCAGCGGCAGGGCGCCTACGACAAGCTGCACTCGACCGCGCCGCAGAACCTGGCGCACGCGTTGGCCGACTCGCCGGTGGGCCTGCTCGGCTGGCTGGGCCAGCTGATGGAAGACCAGCTCGACGTCGACCACGTCCTCACCAACACGACCATCTACTGGCTGACCAACACGGCCGCCTCCGCGGCCCGCTACTACTACGAGGACGCCGAGGCGGTGCACCCGCAGCAGAAGGTCAACGGACGGGGCACCCGGCCGCTGGAGCCGACCACCGTGCCGCTCGGCCTGGCCAACTTCGCCTGGGACTTCCAGTCGATCCGCACGCTCGCCGAGCGCGACCACAAGAACATCGTCTCCTGGCACACCTACGACCGGGGCGGGCACTTCGCCGCCCACCAGGTGCCCGACCTGCTGGTGGCGGACCTCCGGCAGTTCTTCGCCGCGCTGCGCTGAGTCCGCCCCCGCCGGCCGGCCCGCTCGGGCCGGCCGGCGACCGCCCGGAAGGGACCGACCATGACGCCGACCCTGGACCGCCGCCGCCTCAACCGCGCCACCCTGGCCCGGCAGCTCCTGCTGCGCCGCCACGACCTGCCGGTCACCGCAGCGGTGCGGCACCTGGCCGGCGTGCAGGCACAGACCCCGCACACCTGGTACGTGGGGCTGTGGAGCCGGCTCGCCGGCCTCGACCCGGACGCCGTCGCCGGCCTGCTCGTCGACCGTCGGCTGGTCCGCATCGCGCTGATGCGCTCCACCCTGCACCTGGTCACCGCCGCCGACGCGCGCCTGCTGCGACCGCTGGTGCAGCCGGCCCTCGACCGGGACCTGTTCGGCAACTCGACCCACGGCCCACCGGTCGCCGGCATCGACCTGCCCGCCCTGATCGCCGCCGCCCGGGAGATCCTCGCCGAGACGCCGATGACCAACCGGCAGCTCGGCGAGCGGCTCGCCACCCGCTTTCCGGGCCGGCCGCGGGCCAGCCTGGCGTACGCGGTGCGCAACCAGGTCCCGCTCGTCCAGGTGCCGCCGCGCGGACTGTGGGGGCGCAGCGGCCCGATCGCGCACACCACCGCCGACGCCTGGTTGGGGTCCGCCCCCGCCGCCGGGGCGACCCTGGACGACCTGGTGCTGCGGTACCTCGCCGCCTTCGGCCCCGCCTCCGTCGCCGACGTGCAGCGGTGGTGCGGGCTGACCCGGCTGGCGGAGGTGGTCGACCGGCTCCGGCCCCGGCTGGCGACGTTCCGCGACGAGCAGGGCCGGGAGCTGGTGGACCTGCCGGACGCCCCGCGCCCCGACGGGGACACCCCCGCGCCGCCGCGTTTCCTGTACGACTTCGACAACCTCCTCGTCTCGTACGCCGACCGCAGTCGGGTGGTCACGAGCGAGCACCGGGAGCAGCGGTACGACCCGCACGGGCCGGTTCCGCAACTGCTGCTGGTCGACGGCCTCACCGCCGGCGACTGGCGGCTGGAGCGCGCCGGGGACGCGGCCACGCTGGTCGTCCGCCCGTACCGGCGGCTCGCCGCGGCCGAGGCCGAGGCGGTGCACGGCGAGGCGGCCGCGCTGCTGGCGTTCCTCGCTCCCGGCGCCGCCGAGCCGCGGGTCGACCTGCGGCCGGCGAGCTGACCGCGCAGGCGGCGGGCCGGTCGAAGCACGGCCAGCCGGTGACGTTGGTAGGGCTGGGCATACCCGGAACCGGGGTTCCAGACGGCTGGGACCGGTCCCGCCCGCTCACTAGCGTCTGGAGGCATGACGAACTCCCCGCACCTGGCCGCCGCGCTGCGTCGGCGCGGCTACCTGCTCTCCGCCTGGCCGTGGCGGGCACTGGCGTACCTGGCGACCACGGTGCCGGTCGCCGGCCTGCTCGGGGCCGGCCTGCTGTTCGTGGTGGCGCCGCTGATCGCCGCCGTCAACGCCGTGCGCGGGGACGGCCCGCCGCCCTCCCCGGCGCTGCTCGTGTTCCTGCTCCTCGGCGGCCTGGCCCTGCTCGCGCTCGCGCCGGTGGTCAGCGCCGCGGTGGCCGCCGTCGAGCGGTGGCGGCTCGGGATCGTCGACAACCGGCCGCTGCCGGCGCCGCCGTGGCGGGGGCTGGCCGCCCGGTACACGACCACCGACGCCTGGCGGGAAGTGGCGTACGCGTTCTGGCTCGCCGGGGTGGTGCCGCTGACGTACTGGCTGGTCCTGCTGCTGGTGCTGCTGGACGTCAGCCTGCTCGCCGCGCCCTGGGTCGCCCGGGACGCCGACCGCGTCGTGGTGGCCTGGGCCACCGTCGACACGCCGGCCGAGGCCGTCCCGTACGCGGTGGCCGCGGCGCTGCTGCTGCCGGTGCTCTGGTACGGGCTCGGCGCGCTCGCCGCCGGGCAGGCCGCGGTCGCGCGGTGGCTGCTCGGCCCCTCCGGCGGCGACACGGCGCTGCGCGAGGTCGCCCGGTCGCGGACCCGCCTGGCCACCGCGTACGAGAGCGAGCGCCGGCGAATCGAGCGGGACGTGCACGACGGGGCGCAGCCCCGACTGACCAACCTCGCCCTCCAACTGGGCCTGGCCCGGCTCGACGTGCCCGAGGACTCCCCCGCCGCCCGTCCGCTCGCCCTCGCCCACGAGCAGGCCACCGGGCTGATGGTGCTGCTGCGGCAGATCGTGCAGGGCATCCGGCCGCAGGCCCTCGCCGACCTGGGACTGGCCGGCGCGGTCCGGGAACTGGCGGCCGAGTCGACGCTGCCGGTCGAGGTGACGGCCGTCGACGTCGACGGTCCGCTGCCCGAACTGGTCGAGACCACCGCGTACTTCGTGGTCTCCGAGGCGCTGGCCAACGTGGTGCGCCACGCCGCCGCCTCCCGCGCCGAGGTCCGGCTCATCCGCGCCGACGGGACCCTGGCCGTCGAGGTGTCCGACGACGGCCACGGCGGCGCCGACCCCGAGCGGGGCACCGGGCTGACCGGGCTCGCCGACCGGGTCGCCGCCGCCGGTGGACGGCTGCTGCTGTCCAGCCCGGCCGGCGGCCCTACCCTGGTGCGGGTGGAGCTGCCGTGCCGGTGACCCGGGTCGTCCTCGCCGAGGACGAGGTGCTGCTGCGGGAGGGGCTGGCCGCGCTGCTCGACCGGTTCGAGTTCGCGGTGTGCGCCGCGGTCGGCAGCGCCCCCGAGCTGGTGGCGGCGGTCCGGCGGCACGACCCGGATCTGGTGGTCACCGACATCCGGATGCCTCCCGGGCGGCACGACGACGGGCTGCGCGCCGCCGTGGAGCTGCGGGCCGAGCGGCCCGGCCTGGCCGTGGTGGTGCTCAGCCAGTACGTGCAGACCGCGTACGCCGCCGCGCTGCTGGACAGCGGGGACGGGCGCGGCGTCGGCTACCTGCTCAAGGACCGGGTCGCCGACGTGAGCGCCTTCGCCGGCGACCTGCGTACGGTGGCGGGCGGCGGGACGGTCGTCGACCCGGACGTCGTACGCCGGCTGCTGCAGCGTCCCCGCGACCCGCTGGCGGCGCTGACGGCGCGGGAGCGGGAGGTGCTCGCGCTGGTCGCCGAGGGCCGCTCCAACGCGGCGATCGCGGCGCGGCTGCACGTCACCGAGGCCGCGATCGGCAAGCACGTCGGCAACATCCTCGGCAAACTCGACCTCCACCCCGACGACAACACCAACCGCCGGGTCCTGGCGGTCCTGACCTGGCTCCGCACCATCCCCTGACCACCCCACCCGCTCCCGCCCCCCACCCCGATGATCTTGCACATTCCTGCCCCGACAAAACGGAGAAGAGCCGCATCTCGCGGGCCAAACGTGCGAGATCGCGGGGATTGTGGGCTAGGGTCCGGGCCGTGCGTGTCAATACCGAGGCCGTCGAAGCGCTCAAGGCGGACCCCGCCACCGCCGCCCTCCGGCCCTCGCTGGAGCTGTCCTACGGGGATCCCGAACGGGCGGCGGCGATGGACCGCTTCTACGCGCAGTTCGTGCGGCCCGGCGATCTCGTCTTCGACGTCGGCGCGCACGTGGGCGACCGGACCGGCAGCTTCCGCCGTCTGGGCGCCCGGGTGGTGGCCGTCGAGCCGCAGCCGCTGTGCGTCCGGACCGTCCGCGCCCTCTACGGCGACGACGACCAGGTCGTCCTGGTGGCGGCGGCGTGCGGCGCCACCCCGGGCACCCTCGAACTGCACGTCAACTCCGCCAACCCCACCGTCTCCACCGCGTCGCCACACTTCGTCCAGGCGGCCGACGGCGCGGACGGGTGGCGCGAGGAGATCTGGGACGAGCGGATCGACGTCCCGTCGACGACCCTCGACGCGCTTCTGGCCGAGCACGGCGAACCGGCCTTCGTGAAGATCGACGTCGAGGGCTTCGAGGACGCCGTCCTGGCCGGCCTCACCCGGTCGGTGCCGGCGCTGTCGTTCGAGTTCACCACGATCGAGCGGGCGGTCGCCCGGCGGGCGCTCGACCGCGCCGCCGAGCTCGGCTTCACCCGGTTCAACCTGGCCCTCGGCGACACGATGGCCCTGGCCGAAGCGTCCTGGATGTCGGCCGACGCGATGGCGACGGTCCTGGCGAACCTGCCCCACGCCGCCAACGCCGGCGACGTGTACTGCCGGCCGTAGGCGGGCCGCTCAGGGCTGGCGCGGCGCCGGCGGGCGGGCCACCGGCGCGGCGTCGTAGCCGGCCGCCTGGAGGGCGAACAGCTCGGCGTACCGGCCGCCGGCGGCGACCAGCTCGTCGTGGGTGCCGGACTCGACCAGGGCGCCCTCGTGCAGCACGAAGATGCGGTCCGCGTGGCGGACGTTCGCCAGCCGGTGCGTGATGAGGATCGTGGTCGCCCGGCCGTGCCGGTCCCGGATGCCCTGGAAGAGGGCGTCCTCGGCGCGTGGGTCCAGCGCGGAGGACGGCTCATCCATGATCAGCAGGTCGGCGTCGCGGAGGAACCCGCGCGCGGCGGTGATCCGCTGCCACTGCCCGCCGGAGAGGTCCTGCCCCTTGGCGAAGGTGCGGTCGAGCAGCGTCTCGTACCCGTACGGCAGATCTTTGATCATCTCGTGCGCGGCGGCCCGCGCGGCGGCCGACTCGATGCGGTCCTGCCGTGCCTCGCGGTCGACGTCGCCGACGGCGATGTTGGTCGCGGCGGTGAACGGCCACTTGTGGTACTCCTGCGTGACCACGGCGATCCGGGACCGCACCCGGGCGAGGTCGCACTCGGCGAGCGGGCGGCCGTTCCACGCCACGGTGCCACCGGTCGGGGTGCGCAGGGTGGCGATCATCGCGGCGAGGGTGGTCTTGCCGGAGCCGTTCTCGCCGACGAACGCGACGGTCTGTCCGGCGCGGATGGTGAGGGTGACGTCGTCGACGGCGGGTGCGTCCCGGTCCGGGTAACGCAGCGTCACCCCGCGCACGCCGATCTCCCGCAGCGGGCCGGGGTCGGGCCGCGAGCCGTCGGCCGGGTCGGGAAGGTACGCCGCGGCTCGGGTCATGAAGCCGGTGTAGTCGCCGAAGTGCTGCCCGTCGGCGTAGACCCGGTCGATCTGGTAGGTCACCGTGCTCAGCGACCGCTGCGCGGCCTGGACGGCGATCACGCAGGTCGCCGCCGCCGCCAACGGGATCTGCCCGTCGATCAGCAGCAGCCCCAGCAGGACGTAGACGACGGCGGTGGCGAGCCCGCCGACCAGCGCCCCGACGGTCGTCGTCGTGGTGACCCGGCGGGCCAGGGCGAGCTGGATGCCGGTCTCGGTGTCCATGACCCGGTCGTACTGGTCGAGCAGGAAGCGGCGCAGCCCGTACGAGCGCAGCTCCGGCGCGGAGGCCCGCTCCGCCATCAGCCGGTGCAGGATCCACAGCCGGCGGCGGCGGACCGAGCCGGCGATGTACGTCCGGTACCGCAGGTGCCCGGCCCGCAGCGCCGCCCACGCGCCGGGCACGGTCGCCACCAGCAGCGCGACGAGCAGCAGCGGGTGGATGACCACCACGGCGACCGCCACGGCGAGCAGGCCGACCAGCCCGGCGACCAGGTTCATCGTGGCCTGCACCAGGTCGATCGCCGCGTCGGTGCCCCGGGTGGCGCGTTCCATGTCGTCGGCGAAGGCATCGGCGTCGAAGGCGTCCAGCCGCACCGCGGTGGTGACCTCGAACAGGCCACGCTCGACCTCCCGGTCGACGCGGGGGGTGAGGCCGTTGATCGCGTACCCGGTGGCGATGCCCATGCCGCCGCGCAGCCCGGTCAGCGCGGCCAGGACCGCGAGCGCGGGCAGGGCGGCGACCACCTTGTCCGCGGTCGGCCCGCCAGCGAACAGCTCGACGAGCACCCGCTGCGTGGCGAGCAGCCCACCGGCGGCCATCGCGCCGGCGCCGATGGTCGCGACGGCCACCACCGACGTGCGGAGCCGGTCGGCCCGCCAGCTGATCGCCACCGCCTGGGCCATCAGCCGGGGCAGCTCGGCGAAGACGGCGAGCAGCCCGGCCTCGGCGCGGGCCCGGACGCCGGTCTCCCACCACATCGCACGCAGCTCGGGCAGCACCGGCTCCGTGGGGGTGGCGGCCGGGCGGTCGCGGTCGGTCGTGGACGCTGACACGGCGCCTCCTGTCGGTGGTGGGACGGTCACCCATGGTGGCAGGAGGGTCCGTCAGATCCAGGCCGGAAGCGGTGGTTCTGTCGGATGCCGGTCAGCACGCCGGGGCCCGGCCCTCCGCGGAGAGCCGGGCCCCGATCCGGTGGATCAGTCGGTGCAGGACGGTTGGTCGAAGTGCCCCGGCGTGCCCGGGTAGGCCGGCCCCGCTCCGTGGTCCCGGTTGTCGCTCGGGTACACGAAGGCCAGTTCCCGGAAGGCGGAGGTGCCGGCCGTGGTGACGTCACCGGCGCTGCGGCCCGCGCCGTCGGCCCAGGCCAGCCCGGTCAGGAAAGTACGCATGGCCGGGCTGTGCTGGCGTACGTCGTTGAAGCCGCCGTAGGCCGCGTTGCAGTGGGTGAACAGGTTGTAGGCGCCGTTCCAGTCGATCAACCGGTCGCCGTTGTTCGGGCCGTTCGCCGTCACGTCGCCCTGGAGCACGTCCCGGTCCCAACCGCCGTAGATCCAGTCGGTGCCGTGGTGGTGCTGGTTGTCGGCGACATCGTCGTCGGCCAGGTCGGTCATCTCGAACCAGCGACAGGGATCGACCGTCCCCGAGGCGGTGGTCACCGGCCAGGCCCCGGGCGCGCAGTTGTCCGGGTACGACCCGCGCGGCCGGAAGTCGAGCAGGTCGGAGCCGAGCACGGCGGTCACCGCCTCCCCGCTGGTCGCCCCGGCACCGCCGAACAGGTGGTCGACGTACTGGTCGTGGTCGCCCCGGGCGGCGGCGTTGAAGGCGCCGTCCACCTGGCACTGCGGGTTGGCCGCGTCCAGCTCCGGGTCGCAGCCCTTGCCGCCCCACAGCACGTCCGAGCCGTCCGCCCCGAACAGCTTGTCGCCGCCGCTGTCGCCGTTGGCGATGTCGTCACCGAAGCCGGCGTGGATGTTGTCCGCCCCGGAGCCGCCGCGGATGAGGTCGCCCGCGCCGGCGGTCAGGCCGGCGTGCGGCATCGGCGGCGAGGTCGGGCCGCCGATCCAGGCGTCGCCGTCGGTGTCGTGCAGGAGGTCGACCCGGCGGTCGTAGTCGCCGGCCCGGAACGCGGTGTACGACTCCTGCGGCACCGACGACAGCGTGACGGTGAAGCCGAGCGCGGCCACGTCGTCCGCGTTGAGGTACTGGTTCACCACGCCGCCCCGGTCGCCGAGGATCGCGTCCCGGCCGTCGTCGCCGTACAGCGAGTCGGCACCGAGTTCACCGAAGAGGTCGTCGTCGCCGGCACCGCCGCGGATCGTGTCGTCGCCGTCCTGGCCCCACACCCCGTCGTTGCCCGCGTCGCCGTAGAGCTGGTCGCCGCCGAAGGCGCCGGCCGGCTCGCAGGTGGCCTGGGCCGTGGTGCAGAACCGGGTGGACGGGCCGGGCAGCGCCGGGTCGTGGGTACGCGCCGCGGTGGCGTCGGCCGGCACCGCGCCGGTCGGGTACCGCTCGGTGTAGACCCGCTCGGCGTGGCCGCCGTCGGTGGTGACCACGGTGCGCAGCAGCGAGCCGTTGTCGCCGAGGACGACGTCGTCGGCGCCGTTGCCCTCGATCACGTCCCCGCTGTCCCGGTGCCCCGGTGCCGCGCTGCCGCCGATCAGATCATCCTGCCCGTCCGGCGCGCCCGCGCCGACCAGGTCGGCGGCGACGGACGGAGCACCCGGCCAGCCCGGGTCGGGCAGCGGCGGCACCGTGGCCCGGCCCGGCGCGCCGAGCGGGCTGTCGCCGCGGAGGATGTCGGCGCCGCCGTTGCCCTCCAGGTAGTCCCCGTCGCCGTCGCCGGTCAGGGCGTCGTCGCCGTCCTGGCCCCAGAGGGCGTCGACGCCGTCGCCGCCGCTGATCCGGTCGGCACCGTACCGGAGGCCGCTGGCCGCCGCGCGGTCGAGCAGCACCACGATGCGCGGGCCGAACAGCGCGCCGTCCGCGCCGAGCCGCACGGTCGCCGGGGTCGGCGCCTCGCCCGGCAGCGGGCGGAGCACGGCGCCGTTGTCACCGATGGCCGCGTCGGACCCCGGGCCGCCGAAGATGGCGTCCGCGGTGTCCGGCTGGCCCCAGGTGGCGTCGCCGGCTCCGTCGTACGCGGTGCTGGAGCCGCCGACCAGGTCGTCGTCGCCGGCGCTGCCCTCCACCCAGTCGGAGCCCGGGCCGCCCTCGGCGAAGTCGGCGCCGCCGCCGCCGTGCACCCGGTCCGGGCCGCCCTGGCCGAAGATGACGTCGCCGGCCTCGCCACCGAAGATCAGGTCACCGCCGCTGGTGCCGGCCACCGGGTCGAACCCGAGGTCGAGCAGGGTGACCTTGCGCTGCGGGCCGTCCCGGCCCTGGGTGACCCGGGTGGCGTCGTCGGTGGCCGGCGTGAAGCGGGCGTTGTCCCCGGCGATCAGGTCGCTGTCGCCGTCCCCGTACAGCTGGTCGCCGCTGTCCGGCCGGCCGGTGCCGGCGGTCGGCTCCTGTCCGGAACCGCCGACGATCTCGTCCCGGCCGAGGTCGCCGTGGATGAGGTCGGCGCCGTTGTTGCCCTCCAGCCGGTCGTCCCCGCCGTCGCCGTTGATCCGGTCGTCGCCGAGGCCGCCGTACGCCACGTCGTCCTGCCCGCCGCCGGAGATCACGTCGCCGGCGCCGGCGCCGGGCGCGTCACCGGCCAGGTCCAGCGGCTCGGGTCCGCTGTCGCCGGTCCGCGGGGTGCCGTTGTCCCCGACGATCCGGTCCGCACCGGCCTCACCGTAGAGGTGGTCGCTGCCGTCGCTCAGGCCGGCGGTGCGCCCGCCGCCGTAGAGGACGTCGTCGTCCGGGCCGCCGAGGACCTGGTCGTCGCCCTGGTTGCCCTCGGCGGTGTCAGCGCCGGTGCCGCCGAACAGCCCGTCGTCGCCGGCGTTGCCGAAGAGCAGGTCGTCGCCGTCGTCGCCGTGCAGCTGGTCGACGCCGGCCGCGCCCCACGCCCGGTCGGCGCCGCCGCCCAGGTGCAGGATGTCGTTGCCGAGCTGGCCGCAGGCGCGATCGTCGCCGCCGCCGAGGTCGGCCCGATCGTCGCCGCTGCCGGCCGAGACCACCTCGACGCCAGCGCCACCGAGGATGAGGTCGGCCGCGCCCTGGTCGGTCGGGTCCGGCTGGCCCTCGGCGACGGTCACGTCGGCGCAGGTCTCGGCGGGCAGGTGCCGGTCGCCGAAGACGGTCGCCCCGCCGTCGCCGCCGATCAGGTGGTCGCTGCCGAGACCGCCGACGAGCAGCTTGGTCTGCGACTGCGTACCGGCGGGCAGCGGCTCGTGGGTGACCTGCCGGAACGGGCCGTAGCCGTCCGGGTCGCCCGGCTCGCCGACCGTCGACGGCTCGGCGATGACGTAGTCCTCGCCGGGGCCGCCGAACAGTTCGTCGGTGCCGTAGCCGCCGACCAGCACGTCGTCGCCGCCGTACCCGTAGAGGCGGCCGGTCTGGCCGTTGGCCGAGTGGGAGACGACCAGGTCGACGCCGGCGCTGCCGTGCACCGTGTCCTGGCCGGCCCCGGTGTCCACCCGGTTGGTCAGCCCGGCGTCGCCGCTGCCCGGCTGGTCCACGTCGGCCGGTACGGCGCTGCCGGAGGTGTGGATGGTGTCGTCGCCCCGGCCACCGTTGATCGTGTCCCCGCCGGGACCGCCGATCAGCGTGTTCGCACCGTTGGGCCGGTCGTCGACCAGGACGCCGAGCACGTCGTCGCCGCCGTTGCCGTAGACCCGGTTGGCGCCGTGCCCCACGGTGACGTGGTCGTCGTCGCCGCCGGTCGCCTCGGTCGGGTCGGCCAGCCTGGTCCAGTCGACCAGGCCCGCCAGGCTCTTGGCGCCCACCGAGGTCTGGACGGTGGTGTCGCCGCTGCGGTCGACGACGCCGAGGCCGCTGTCGCCGGCCACCACGCCGTCGCCGTCGCCGGTGGTGATGGTGTCCTTGCCGGCGCCGCCGGCGACCCGGCTGACCGTTCCGGCCGTCTCGGCGGTGACGATGACGTCGTCGCCGCCGCGTCCGTCGACGTACGCGGCGCCGGTGCCGGTGCGGATCTGGTCCCGGCCGTCGGAGCCGATCACCACGGCGGTGCGGTCGAACGTGGACGTCCTCGTGCCGTCGCCGCCGGTGTCGCCGTCGCCGAGCAGCAGGATCGACATGGACGTCTTGCCCGCGTCGGCGACCTGGTAGCCGCGCCCGTCGACGACCACCCGGGTCAGGCCCGGGTCGAGGAACTCCTGCCGGCGGCCGAGCGCCTCGACCGCGAAGCCGTCGAAGTCGTCGTCCGCGTCGGCGAAGTGCAGCGCGTACACCTTGATGACGTCGCCGGCGTAGGTGCCGGAGCCGTTGTCCCAGGCGGCGTGGCCGCGCTGTTCCTTCTTGCCGAACTTGCCGGCGAAGACCACCAGGGTGTCGTCGACGGTGCCGCCGAGTTCGGGTGGCGGCGGGGAACAGTCGGGTTGCGCCCGGAAGTCGAGCAGGGTGGCGTCGACCAGGGTGAAGTCGAACGTCTTGGAGAACAGGAACAGGTCGATGGTGATGTAGACCTTGAGGAAGACCGACAGCTGTCCGCTGGTGGTGAACAGGCAGATCGGGTTGACCAGCAGCGCCTGGAGGAACTCGCGGGTGCGGAACTTGCCGTCGTTGTTGGGGTCGTTCCAGCTGAAGCCCACGGTGAGCCGGATGCCGCCCTGGATGCCGGCCTTGACGATGAGGACGCTCACCTCGGCGCCGGCGGCGATCTCGCCGCGCAGCGTCACCACCGGTACGGCCGCGCCGGTGCTGTCGGCGGTCTTGAAGTACAGCCCGTCGAGCAGGCTGACCGCGTCGACCGAGGTGCCGTCGGTGGCGGCCTCGATGGCGTGCCGGATGCCGGCGGTGTCCAGTCCGGCGATGAACCGGGCGGTGACCGAGGCGCTGCCGGCCAGGGTGACGAACACCGGCGGCGGGGCGTAGACCGGGCCGAACGACTGCCGCCAGCTGAAGCCGAGCGTCAGCGGGCCGGAGTCGAAGCTCACCAGTTCGACGTCCTGCCCCATGAGCAGCCCGAACAGGGAGCCCGGATTGTCGAAGACCGGGAAGCTGAAGCCGGTCTTGGCCGCCACCGACCGGTCCTCGCCCGGCTTCGGCGTGAACAGCTTGTCGCCGTCGTCGCCGGCGGCGCCGTCGATGGCGGACTTCACTTGGGTGTCGGTCTTCGCCTGGGTGAACGGGTCGTCCCGCTTGATCAGGCTCTCCGCGGCGGCGGGTGACGCCTCGGTGGTGAGCGCCCGGGCCGGGTCGACCAGGAACTGGCCGAGCGGGATGGAGCAGCCGTCGTCGCAGTCGAGGTCCCGGTTCACGAAGTTGATCACTTCGCGGACGGTGTGGATGAAGTCGAGCTTCGGGCCGCCGCTGAGGGTGCTGAACGTCTGGGCGAGCCAGACCAGGGTGATGTCCGGTCCGCCGGTGGCCCTCGACAGGTCCGACAGCACCGGGATCGGCGCGTAGAGGGTGTCGATGATGGGCTGCAGCGGCCCGGTGACCGCCTTCAGCTTGTCCACCACCGGCTTGAGGATCTTGTCGAAGAAGTCGCCGGCGTCGAGCGCGATGTCGGTGAACGTGACCCGCAGCGGCGTGGTCACCCCGGCGCCGGTCGCGGTGAGGTCGCCCTGCTTGTGCTCCAAACCCCAGGCGAGGCCGAAGCGGGCGCTGACGCCGGGCAGCGCCGAGCCCTCGCCGCCGGTGTCCACGGCCGCCGCCAGCTTCCAGTCGATGGCCACCCGGGCGGTGAGGTCGGTGGCGAGCAGCGAGCCGAGGTCGCCGAACTCGGCGAGGGTGAGCTTGGCGCCCCCGTCCGGCGCGCAGTCCGCCGCGACGCCGGGGTCGAAGCAGCTCTTCTCCCCCGCCGAGCCCTTGAGGTCGATGGCGAAGTACGCCCGCACCAGCGGGTCGGTGCCCTGCTTGGTGGCGTTGACCTGGATGAACGCGAGCTGGGCGGCGAGGTCGCCGGTCATGTCGAACGCGGCGCCGATCTGCACCTCCGGCGAGGTGTCGCCGTCGTGGGTCGGGACGTAGAAGCCCTCGTCCCGGTCGAGCACCAGGTCCAGCTGCAGCTTCCAGCCGAGTTTGGCCTGGATGGCGTCCGGCGCGCCCTTCTTGGCCTTCAGTGACAGGCCGGGGATGCCCAGGTCGAGGGGCACGTTGACGCCGAGGCAGGCGTTGTCGCCGTCGTCCGTGCAGCCGTTCGCCCCGGACGGCGTACCGCGCGAGGTGGTCAGCTTGATCCGGATGGCCTGGAAGTCCTCGGGCTGGCAGGGGGTCGCCACCCCCTCGCGGCAGCTGACCACCGCGCTGACGCCGGGGTCCAGGCTGTCGAGGACGTCGTTGAGGGCGGTCTGCATGCCGGCGCTGTCCAGGGTGGCGTCGGCCAGAACCGGGCCGATCGCGGCCTTGACGTCCTCGCGCAGCTGGGCGACGAAGCGTTGGCCCTGTTGCAGGTCGTCGCCGACGAGCGGCAGCTTGCCGTCGAAGCTCGCCAGCCGCAGCGCCTCCTCGACCTTCGCCAGGTAGCCGTCGATGCCGACGTTGAAGTCGGTGAGCTGGAGCGTCAGGTTCGCGAAGCAGGCGGCCAGGTCCGGTGTGTTGACCGTGGGCGTCAGGTCCAGGCCGGCGGTGAAGGTGAGCACGTTGGTGTCGTCGGCCGGCTCGCAGTTGTTGACCACGATCGGCGCGCGGGCGCAGAGCGGCACGGCGTCGCCACCCACCCCGTCACCGCAGTCGACCCCGGCGGTGGTGAACTGCGGGGTGACGCCGAGCAGGTTGCCGATCGGCCCGTCCTCGGTCAGCCCGCCCAGCCCCACGCTGAGATCGGCCTTGACGGTGCCGAAGTCCGGGTCCTTGCCGAGGTCGAGGGCGAGCGGGCCGACGCGGGCGGCGATCGCGGCGTCGGTGACGCCGCCGGAGACGGTGACGCTCGCCGACGAGGTGCGGTCCAGCACCGGTACGGCGTTCAGCCGCAGGGGCAGCAGCAGTCCCAGCTGGGCGCGGGCGTTCACGTCGAGGGCGAAGGTGCCGGAGCTGTCCAGGGTGACCAGCTCGCGGGCCCCGTCCCAGGCGAAGGTGAGCGGACCGCCGGTGTGGATGTCGCGCTTCCAGTCGAGCCCGACCCGCAGGTACGGCCCGCCGGGCCGCTCGTCGAGACCGAACGTGATCCCGCTGCCCGCGCCGATCGAGCTGTTCAGGAGGTCGAGCGCGTCCTGCAGGTTGTCCGGCGGGGCGGCGAGCAGCTTGTCCAGCGCGTCGGCCAGCTCGGGCCGCAGCGCGTACGCGCTGCCGTCGGCCGGCTTGGGCGTACCGGCCGCGTCGATCCGGAGGGTCTTGCCGTCGACCCGGTCCAGCACCCGGTACGCCTTGCTGCCGATCACGACCGTGCGCCCGGCCAGCCGCGGGTCGAAGGCGGCGTCGCCGCTGCGGCTGTCGTCCTTGAGCAGGAAGTTCGCCCCGTCGGCGACGAAGGTGACGGGCTTGCCGACGCCGCTCTCGTCGGCGCCGAGCAGTTGCCGGGCGGAGCGGCCGAGCAGTGGGATCTCGGCGTTCAGCGGCTCGGTGCCGGCGTCCGGCTGGGAGATCGCCGCGTTGACCAGCCGCAGCGCCTCGACGACGACGGCGAAGAGCGCCTTCGGGTCGTCGGGGTTGAAGTCGACGGCGAACAGCCCGGCGAGCCCGGAGGTGTCGACGACCGGCTGCTGGCCGGCGGTCCAGCTGACGTTCACGCCGACGCCCTGGCCGAGGGCCCCGGCGGCGCCGGGGACGCTGACCGTGACCTGGCCGGTGGTCTTCACCGACGACGTGACGGTCAGCAGGGCCTCCGGCGCGTCCTTCAGGCGCTGGAAGAGGGTGCCGAGGCTGATGTCCTCGGCCGCCGTGAAGCCGACCTGGATCATGCGCTGGCCGCTGGCGGCCGGGCCGACCGTGAGCTCGCCGCCGAGTTTGACCTTGAGGAAGCCGGCGGTGGCATGGAAGTCGACCGCCGTGCTGATCGGGAAGTCGGCGGCGAACAGCGGCGTGGCCGGATCGGTGCGCAGCAGTACCCGGTCGGCGTTCGCCGCCGGGCTGCCCAGATCGTCGCGCAGGTCGAGGACCAGCGTGACGGCGGCGCTGTAGCGGGGCTTCACGGTGGCGAAGCTGGCGTTGGCGTTGGCGGCGCGCAGGCCCACCCTCTTGTCGTCACCGACCGGCTTGCTCAGCGCCCCGGCGAGCTCGACCGCACCGATGTTGGGGCTCGATCCGGTGATCGACCAGGCGCTGTCGTCGGCGGGCTGCCCGCCGATCCAGTTCTGGGCGAGGGTGATCGAGGTGGCGGTGTTGGTCGCGATGGTGCCGGCGGAGGTGCCGGCCACGACGCGCTGCCCGGCGAGGGCGCCGGGGGCGAACCGCTCCTCGCCCACGCTGAAGCCGTTGGCGGTGAAGTCGGCGCCGCGGCCGGAGACCGACAGTGCGCCCGGGTCGAGCGGCACGTCCACCGTGGACTCGTGCTCCAGCTTCACCCGGAACACCAGCTTCTCGTCGGCGAAGGAGAGGTTGTCGACCGGTAGCTGCTCTGCCGCGAGCAGGGCGACCAGTTGCTGGATGGAGCTGAATCTCGGCTGCCCCGCCAGCGCCGGGTCGTCCTCGTCGGGGTCGAAGTGCGGGTCCTGCGGACGGGGGTGGACGTGCTTGCGCAGGAAGGCGGTGAGCTTCTCGTTGACCGCGACCGCGTCGGCGAAGGTGCCGCGGAGGAAGGGCAGGTTGAGGTTCCCGGCCGGCCCGCTCTGCTGGACACCGCTGAGCAGGGTGGCGAGCTGGGCCAGCCCGGAGGCGAGGTCGAGCGGGCTCATGTTGCGGAACTTGGCGATCGTCTCGTCGAGCCCGGTGGTGGTCACGGTCGGGGCGCCGACGGCGATGTCGTTCCAGTCGACGGTGACCGTCGCGGCGACGGCGGGCAGGGCGAAGGGCGTGCCGGAGGCGGCCGCCCCGAGCTTGAGCACGCCGTGCACCGAGCCGGGCCCGGCCTCGGTCTCGGTGTCGGAGATCCGCCCGCCGCCGGACCCGTCCAGTCCGACCTGGACCAGCCCCGCGAGGGAGCCGGCCGCACCCAGCTCGCCGGTGTTCGCGCCGCTGGCCGTGTCGAAGGCGAGCCGGCCGTCGCCGTTGGGGTCGGTGAGGGTCACCTTGAGGTGGGTGCTGGCGGTGAGGGTGCTTCCGGCGGTCAGCGTGACGCCGAGGATGCCCATGGCGGCGGTGGCCTGGTCGAGGTCGGCGCGCAGCCGGGCGACGGCGTCGATGTCGATGCGTGGGGTGTCGCCGTCGCGCACGAGGTAGGTCTCGCCGGCCGCGGTGTGCCGCGCCCTGAGGTGCAGGGTGGCCCACCCGGTGACGCTGACGGCCCGGTCCAGGGTCACCCCTCCGGCGGTGAGGCTCTTGTCGGCCACCTCCTGTCTGGTGGTGAGCAGCACGTCCAGGAGATGGTCGCCGCCGCTGGTGGTCACCGTGCTGGTGAGCCGGGTGCCGCCACCGAGGTCCACATCGTCCTTGGTGAGGCCGCTGGCCAGCGCGTCGGCGGCCTTCTTCGTGAGCTTGTCCGCGTCCACCAGCGAGCCGGGGCTCACGCCGAGCAGCGGCAACGGTTGGCCGAGCGGCCCGATCCGCGACAGGCCGTCGTCGGCCCAGGCCGCGGTGCGGGCCATCAGGTTCTTGAGGGCTGCCTCCCACGGCTCGTCCGCCTGGGCGGGCGCTGCCGTCCACACCAGAGCGATCGTCGCGGCCAGGACAGTCGCGATCGCGGCAGCGACGAGCCGTCGTAGAGCAACCATGAGCGACCTCGTTCCTCGGGTGCCGTCGCCGACGCTGGACGGTCCCGGCCAGAACATCGATCGCGGGATTGGCTCACAACAACTGTGTCGGGATCGTGACATTGCGTCAGACCGAAAGGTCAGGGCGGTTGAACCCACCGGTCCGGGAAGACCGTGCGCGCGGGTCTGGCGCGCTGACGCACGGCTGGCGGCGAGGCTTCCGGGCGGTCACCGGCTCCCCGGGGGCCGTTCCCCGGTCATCGCGATGTTTCCATGTCCCGTCGCAGATCTTCAGTAACTGATCCCGCTATTGCAGTCCATTGAAGGCTGACGTCATCGTGGCGCTCGACGCCCATCGACTTGCCGCACCGCCACCACGAGAAGCGATGAGTCCACGATGAACCGCACCCCGCGAGCGGCACCCTCGCGTACCCGCCGTCCGAGCACCCGGGCGATCGCCGCGGCGACGCTGGCCACCACGCTCGGCCTCCTCACCGGTCCGCCGGCCGCGACCGTCGCACCGCTGGTCACCCGGGCCGCCCTCGACCCGGCGCTCGTCGCCGGGAAGGGCGCGCAGGTCGCCTTCCTGGAGCAGGTGGCGGAGAACGCGGTCACCGACGGCACGGTGATCGGTCCGGACCGCAACGCCTACACGCTCCCGTCGGAGGTCTCCGGACGACGGGCGGTCCGGCTCCTGCCCGGCCAGCACGTCGAGTTCGTCCTGCCGGCCGCCGCCAACGCGATCACCGTGCGCTACGGCATCCCGGACGGTGCACACCGGCGTCGGGTTCTACGGCCGCGACGCCGCCGACGGCGGCAGCCGCAACGTCCACATCTCCGGCTTCACCATCTCCGGCGACGTACGTGAGCGCATCGGCACCGACCAGGTGAACGCGATCGGCGGCGCGCTGAGCGACTCCACGATCGACGGCCTCTACCTGCAGCACACCAAGATGGGTGTCTGGCTCGACGGCCCGATGCGCAACGTCCGGGTCACCGACAACATCATCGTCGACCAGATCGCCGACGCGCTGAACTTCCACACCGGGGTGACCGACTCGGTGGTGCCGAACAACTTCGTCCGCAACACCGGCGACGACGGCCTCGCCATGTGGTCGGAGGGGATCGCCGACGCCCGCAACACGTTCACCCGCAACACCGTGCAGTCACCGGTGCTGGCCAACGGTATCGCGATCGACGGCGGGACCGACAACACCGTCTCGCACGTCCACTTCCGGGACATCCGCGTCGACGGCACCGGCGCCTCGGTGGTCAGCGCCCGGACGGCCGGCTCCGCGTCGTTTGCCAACGTGGACGCCCGCAACGTCGGGGCGGTCGGCGTCCACAACTGCGGGTCGTTCCGCTTCACTCCGGGCGGTTCCGAGTTCAGCCTCACCGACCTCGGTGCCAACGACGACGGCGGCTGGCTGGGCCCCTGGCTGCTGCCCAACACCATCACCTGCGCCGACCGCCCGCCGGTGGTGCCACCGCCGCCACCGTCCCACTGGTAGACGGCGGACCGAAGCCGCCGAGCTGGGCCACCCGTACCGCCCGCACGTCACCTGCCCGTGCGGGAGGTACGGCGCGCTCCGAACGACTCCATGGTGGTCGCCCGCTTGGCCGACGCCTTCTTCCGGGCGGCCGTCGTCGCCGGCGCCTTCTTCGCCGCGGCCTTCGTCACAGGCGTCCGCTTCGCCGCGGGCGCCTTCTTGGCCGTGCCCCTCGTCGTGGGGGCCTTCTTCGCGACGGCCTTCGTCGCCTTCCTGGCCGCGGTCGCCTTCTCGGTCGGGCGTCGGGTCGCGGTGGCCGTGGCCGAGGTGCTCTTCTTCTGCGCGACCCGGGTCGTGGTGGCCTTCGGCTTCTCACCGGGAGTCTTGGCCGCGGTCGCCCCGGTGGCGCGCTTGGTGGCGACCGCGACCTTCTTCGCCGCCGCCCTCCGGTTCATCGGGGCCTTCTTCGCCCCGGTGGCCTTCCTGGCCCCGGTCGGCCGGCTGCCCGCCGGTTTCGCGCTCCTGCCGTCGGCCATCCTCGCTCCTCCTCGAGATCTGCCCGCCCGTGGGCGCGCCGCCGGCAGTCGGCAGCACCGGCCGGGTCCGGTCCGGGCTGGCCGAGGCGAACGGGCGCCGACGGTCGCGCCCGCCCGGTCTTCCCGCCGCTCAGGCGGGCAAACGTAACCGGGCGGCGGTGGCGCGGCCCCACCCGAAACCCGCAGGCGAATGGTGCGAGACCGGACGCGTTGACACGCCCGGCCGTACCGACTGCACTGGTGGTAGCGGCGGACGCGGGGGTGCCTCGCCGGTGACGCCGCCGGACCACCGGAGGCGACCATGGAACTCTCGCCGGTACGACGACCGCAGGACGGCCAGACGCTACGCCGCCTGCGCCTCGGAATCGGTGTCGTGGGCGTAGCGCTGCCGGTCCTCCTGATCGCCGGCCACACGCTGGTCACCGGCCGGTTGACGTTGCTGTCGTCGCTGAGCGCCTACTACTTCACCGACCTGCGGGACGTCTTCGTGGGCAGTCTGTGCGCGATCGGCGTCTTCCTGATCTCCTACCGGCACCGCAGGCTCGACGACCTGCTCAGCACCATCGCCGGTGCGTTGGCGATCATCGTCGCCCTGTTCCCGGCCGCCACGCAGCAGCCCGGCTCGGTGATCACCTCGAGCGACGTCGTCGTCGGGCGGGTACACCAGGTCGCTGCCGCGGCGCTCTTCGTCATCCTGGCGATCTTCTGCCTCGTCCTGTTTCCCCGGCGCGACCCGCGTGAGGTCCACACCCGGGTCCGCAGCGGGCTGTACTACGCCTGCGGCGGTCTCATCCTCGGCGCGATCGCGGTCGCCCTGGCGAGCAACGCGTTGCCGGAGTCCACCCGCGACGTACTCCGGCCGCTGTTCTGGTGCGAGACCGTCGCGGTGCTCGCGTTCGGCGTGGCGTGGTTCGCCAAGGGCGAGTCGATGTTCGGACCGTCGGTCGCTGGTCCGACGCCGGAGACGGCGGCTGCCGTGCCCGGCCGGACGAGTGCCACGCCGACCGGACTGTGACGTTGGGCGCGACCGGTATCACGCCCTCCGGGCCGGGACGTCGCCGCCGGAGCGCCGTCGCCGCTACCGCCTTGGACACCGCCACGGCCGTCCGGCAGAGTCAGCTGCTCGGTCGCGGCGACGAACCGTGGCGGCGAGGTCCGCCGACGCGTTCGCGCCGACAACGGCAGCGTCGCAGGTGGCTGCCCCGCGCGGGCTTGGCCGGCAGCGAACCCCGACGGGACTGCGAACACCCCGTCCGGACCGTCCATCTCGTCGGCCCGACGGCGAGATGTTGTCGTACACCCGTTCTAGGGTCGTGGAGTGTTGGACGAGCTTGCGCGGGCGGAGGTCGACACCCGACCGTGCGTGGACGCGGCCATCTGGTCGATGCCCGACCAGCAGCTCGTCGAAGCCATCGAGTCCGTGCACCGGTTGGAGCGGCGACTCGCAGCGGTGAAGCTGGCACTGGTGCGTGAGCTCGACGGGCGGGGCACGGCGGTCGCCCAGGGAGCGACGTCGACCGCGGTCTGGCTGCGCGAGCGGCTGCGCATGACGGCGCGCACCGCGCGACAGTTGGTCGCGCTCGCGGCCGTGTTGGACGCCGGTCCGGGCGGCCCGGCTACGGCCGGACCGTTGGCGGCCAGCCTGTCACAGGACGGCGCATCGCCGGACGGGGCGTTCCAGGACGGCTCGTCGGGGGGCGGCGGGTCGACCGGCTCGGGTGCCGGGTTCCCTGGGGTCCGCTCCGCTCTCGCAGACGGTCGGGTCGACGTGGAGCAGGCGCGGGTGATCGCCGAGACGGTCGTCACGGTCCGCGCCGAGGCCGGCCCGGAGGCCGCCGAGCAGGCGGCCGACCTGCTCGTCGACTGGGCCGACCAGTTCGACGCCGGTCTGCTACGCCGGCTCGCCAGCCGGATCCTCGACCACGTCGCCCCGGACGTGGCCGAACGCGCCGCCGAGAAGGCACTGGCCGCCGAGTCCGCTCGTGCCGACCGCGACCGCCACCTCACCCTGTCCCACCACAGCGACGGCAGGCTCCGCCTCACCGGCAACCTTGACAGCGAAACCGCTGCCCTGCTGCACGCCGCCCTCGACCCCCTCACCGCACCCACCGGGCCTGACGACAGCCGCACGCCGGGCCAACGCCGCCACGACGCCCTCGCCGACCTGTGCCAGCTCACCCTGCGCACCGGCCAGCTGCCCGAACGCGGCGGCGAGGCCGCCCAGATCGTCGTCACCACCACGTACGACACCCTCACCAGGCAACTCTCCGCTGGCACCCTCGACACCGGCCTGTGCGTGCCCGCCGACACCGTCCGCCGCCTCGCCTGCGACGCCGGCCTCCTCCCCACTGTCCTGGGCAGCGCCGGCCAGGTCCTCGACGTCGGCCGCCGGCGTCGCGTCATCACCGGTCCGCTGCGCCGCGCGCTCGTCCTGCGCGATCGCGGCTGCGCATTCCCGGGCTGCGACCGCCCACCCCGCTGGTGCGAGGGCCACCACCTCCGCCACTGGTCAGACGGTGGCGAGACCAGCCTCGACAACGCCGTCCTGCTCTGCCGCCACCACCACCGTCAGGTCCACCACCACGACTGGCAGGTCCGCCTCGCAGCCGACGGCCTACCCGAGTTCCTGCCGCCGGCCTGGCTCGACCCCGACCGCCGGCCCCGCCGCAACCACCACCACCGCCCGCACCTTCAGCGCACGCCACGCGCCGCCCTGGGCGCCGACCTCCGGAGCCCCACGCCCCACCGACGCGGCAGTGGGCGTCGGCCCTCGGGCAGCCGGCCGGCTGCGACCGCCAACCGGTCACCACAACCGCCCGCAAGGCGAACCCTGGCCAGGGCGCCCACCCGCCCCCAGCCACCGTGAGCCGGTAGCCACGACCCTCGCCGTGCCCGGCCAGCCGGATACGTCCACAGTGCGGAGGCCCGAACGCACGAAGATCTCGACGACTCCGACCGCCCAGGTTTCCCCCGCTGGTGTCGACCCACGCCGCGGGGTGAGACGTGCGCCCAGGCCTCAGTGCTCGCTCGCTGGCGGGGAAACCACGACCGCCCGGCCACGCTCAACGTGCGCACGGCCCGGCAACCGTAGGGTCGGCACGACCCGCGCCCCGGCCCGCCCGCGCAGCGCACCGCGTCACCTTCCGCCGCCCGACCACATCCCCCGCCGCGGTCGGCGTCACGGAGCCGTGACGCCCACCTGGGCGGCCACCCGCTCGTGCAGCGCGGCCAGCGCGGGGCTGACCGTGGCCGTGAGCGGTACCGGGTCCGCCAGCCGGCGCGCCGGCTCCGGCAGCCACGCGAGGTCGGCGTCGAAGCGCTCCCGGGCGGCGCGTACCGCACCGGTCGGATCGACGGTGTCGAGCCGCTCTCCACCCTGCATCACCGGCACCAGCAGCGCCTCCCGACCCGGCGGTACCGGTTCGTCGCGCAGACCGACGACGTCCCCGGCCGAACCGGCGCGGTCGCGGAAGACCTGCTTGGCGCCGGGCAGGGTGGCCTTGCCCGGGGACAGCTTGAGCACCGGACGGTCCCCAACGGCGACGAGCTTGTAGGCGCTGTCCAGCGACGGCGCGTCGTAGGAGACGCCCATCTTCGTGCCCACGCCGTACGCGTCGATCGGCGCGCCCGCCGCGACGAGCCCGGCGATCACGTCCTCGTCGAGGCTGCCGCTGGCCACGATCCGCACGTGGTTCAGCCCTGCTTCGTCGAGGATGGCGCGCGCCTGCCGGGCCAGGCCGGCGAGGTCCCCCGAGTCCAGCCGGACCCCGGCCGGCCCGGTCAGGCCCAGTTCCCGGATGACGTCGACGGCCGCCCGCACGCCGCCGGGAGTGTCGTAGGTGTCGACCAGGAAGATCGGGTTGATGGGAAAGTCGGCGGCGAACGCCCGGAACGCGGCCCGCTCGTCGGGGAACGCCTCCACGTACGAGTGGGCCATCGTGCCGGACGGCGGCAGCCCGTACCGATGGGCGGCCTCGACGTGGCTGGTCGCGCCGAACCCGGCGATGGCCGACGCCCGCGCCACGCCGGCGCCGGCGTCCACCCCGTGGGTACGGCGGAACGCGAAATCCACCAGTTGCGCATCCCCGGCGGCGAGGCGGCAGCGGGCCGCCTTGCTGGCGATCGTGGTCTGGAAGGTGATCACGTTCAGCAGGCCGGTCTCGACCAGTTGGGCCTCGGCGATCGGCGCGGTCACCTCGAGCAGCGGCTCGTCGGCGAACACCACCCGGCCCTCCGGCACCGCCCACACGTCGCCGGTGAAGCGCAGCACGGACAGCGCGGTCAGGGCCGGCTTGTCGAACCCGACGACGTCGCGCAGGTACGCCAGGTCGTCGCCGTCGAACGCGAAGGTCTCCAGGAAGGTCAGCGCCTCGTCGAGTCCGGCGGCGACCAGGAAGCCCCGATCGCGCGGCAGGCGACGGACGAACAGGCTGAACGTGGCGCGGTCGGTCATGTCGCGCCGCAGGTAGCTGGCGGCCATCCGCAGCTCGTACAGGTCGGTCCGCAGCCCGGTCATGTCACCTCCTCGCTGGCGCCGGGCGGGCCGGCGCCGGCCGTCGTCCCACGCACCCACTGTCGTGGAACCGGTGCGACGGCGTGCGGAAACGCCACAACCGCCGCCGGACCGCGCCGTGCCGGCACGGCGGGACCGGCGGGCGGCCGGTCAGCCGGCGAGGACCTCCAGGGTGCGGGGCTGGATGGCCAGGGCCCGCGACTCGGGCACCCGGTCGAGGGACCGGTCGACGACGCGTACCTCGACCCCGAGGGCGGTCAGCTGCGCCGCCATCGTGAGCCCGGTCGGGCCCGCGCCCACCACCAGCACCTCGTGCATCGCCGCCCCCGGAACCGCCGGTCGCCACCCGTCGTGACGATAGCCTCCGCAGCGACCCCGCACGCCGGTCGCGGCTCGCCGGCCCTCTTCCCGCGCGGCTGCCACCGGTCGGCGGCGGGCTTGCCGTCAGCTTCCGGTGCGGACCGGGCGGGAGCGCCGGCCGTAACGATCGGACCTGGTTGAGCGCTCTCCGCAGGTGTAGACAGAAAGTCTGATCATGACGTGCCCGGGCGCTCCCGGTGGTCGGGCACGGGAGGGAGCCTGGTGCAGGGCGAGCTGCAACGGATCGTCGACGCCGTGGCCGCCCACGCCGGTCGGCCCGCCCTGATCGAGGACCGGCGGCAGCGGGTCGTCGTCTACAGCGAACAGACCGGGCTGATGGACGAGGTACGGCGGGCGTCGATCCTGCGCCGGCAGACCACCCCCGAGGTGATCGCCTGGCTGCGTGGGTTCGGCATCGCCGACGCCCGTGCGCCGGTGCGCACCCCGGCCCACCCCGACCTGGGCCTGCTGCCCCGGCTCTGCGTACCGGTACGCCACCACGACCTGCTGCTCGGCTTCGTGTGGTTCATCGATCCCGACGGCACCATGGCCGACGTCGACCTGGCGGCGACCGGGCTGCTCAAGGAGCTGTCCCTGGCCCTGTACCGGGAGAACCTGCTCGGCGAGCTGGCCGCGCAACGCGAGACCGAGGCGGCACGGACGCTGCTCGCGGACAGCCCGGAGACCCGCGAGCAGGCGGTCCGGACGCTGCTGGAGGCGGGCATGGTCGCCACCGACGGGCCGACGACGGTGCTCGTGGCGCGTCTGGTCGCCCCGGCTGAGCGGCAGCCGGACGAGCGGGCCCGCATCGCCCTGGAGCAGTGCCTGGTGGCCGCGCGGCGGCGGGCCGGCGTCCGCGAGGCGCTGCACCTGGTCCGCCACGACCACGGGGTGCTGCTGCTGCCCGCCGAGCCGGCCGCCGGCCGGCCGGCCCCGGAGGCGGCCGCCCGGCACCTGGACGACGACCTGCGGCAGGTGACCCGCCCCCTGGCCTCGGTGGAGCGGACCGTGGTCGGTGTCGGCCGGGCCCGCCCGCGCCTGGTGGACGCCGTCGAGTCGTACGCGGAGGCACTGCACGCCGCCCGGGTCGGCGCGCGACTGCCGGCGCTGGGTCGCGTGGTGTCCTGGTCGGGGCTGGGCGTCTACCGGGCGCTGGCCCGGCTCGGCGAGCACGACCTCGACGTGGCAGACGTCCACCCGGGCCTGGCCCGGCTGCTCGACGGCGCGGGCAACCAGGTGCTGCTGACCACCCTGGAGCGCTACCTGGACCTGGCCGGCAACGCCCACGCCACCGCCGCGGAGCTCCGGCTGCACCGCACCACGCTGTACTACCGGCTGCAACGCATCGAGGAGCTCGCCGGCACCGACCTGAAGGACGGCGGCGAGCGGCTCTGCCTGCACCTGGCGCTGAAGCTGGCCCGGCTGACCGGGCGCCACCAGGCCGAGGAGTGAGCGTGCGACAGGCGTAGCAAGGCGGAATGCGGATCTTCGACAGGTGCCTGATGACCCGCCGGCGCGGCGGTTCATAGGTTCGGCGGGACCCGCGCGGCGGGTCGTTCGAGGGGGTGGTGCGGTGGCCGGGCGGTGGCTCGGACGGTACGTCGTGCCGGCCCTGGTCGCGGCGCTGTTCGTGGCCCCGCTCTGGTTCATGGTCGTCGGCTCCCTGCGGCCCACCGGCACCGCTCCGCCCCGCACGCTGGAGCTGTGGCCGGCCGAACCGACGACGGCCGCGTACGCGCGGCTGCCGGAACTCGTGCCGCTGTTCCGCTACCTGGCGAACTCCGCGCTGGTGGTCGCGCTGGCCGTCCCGCTGACCGTGCTGGTCGCGTCGCTGACCGGGTTCGGGCTGCGGCTGCTCCCCCGCGCGGCGCGGCGGCGGGCGCTGCTCGCCCTGCTCGCGCTGCTGCTGGTGCCGGTCACCGCGGTGTGGGCCACCCGCTTCGAGCTGTTCCGGCTGGCCGGGGTCGTCGACACGTACCTGCCGCTGCTGGCGCCGGCGACGCTCGCCGTCAGCCCGTTCCTGGTCCTGCTGTACGCGTGGAGCTTCGGCGGCGTCCCGGACAGCCAGTTGCAGGCCGCCCGCCTGGAGGGCGCCGGATGGCTCACCATCTGGCGGCGGCTGGCGATGCCGCAGGTGAAGCCGGCGACCCTGGCGGTGGCGGTGCTCGCCTTCACCTTCCACTGGTCCAACTTCATCGACCCCCTGCTGTACCTGACCAGCGGCGACCGCTACACGTGGCCGCTCGGCCTGCGATTCCTGCTGCTGCTCAACCCGACCGACTGGCCGCTGCTGATGGCCGGCTGCGTGGTGGCCACCGCGCCCTGCGTGGCGGTGTTCCTGCTGGCGCAGCGGATCCTGCTGTCGGACGACCCCCTGGCGGCACTGCGAGCGAAAGGACGCCGATGACCTCCTCCTGGCGACGGGCCTGCGCGGCCCTGTTCACCCTCCTGCTGGTCGCCACCGGCTGCGGGTCCGGTGACGAGGCCGACGACAACGGGATCACCGTCGTGCTGTTCGGCGACGCCGAGGAGGTCGCCGGCTACCGCGCCATGGTGGCCGGCTTCACCGCGGCCAACCCGGACGTCGACGTCACCCTGTCCCCGGTGGCCACCCAGGACGAGCTGATGGCGCGGCTGACCACGTCCTTCGCCGGCGGCCGACCGCCGGACGTGTTCCTGCTGAACTACCGCCGGTACGGGCAGTTCGCCGCGCAGGGCGCGATCGAGCCGGTCCAGTCGTACCTGGACGACAGCAGCGCGATCAAGGAGAGCGACTTCAGCCCGCGCGCGCTCGACGCGTTCCGGTTCGACGGGAAGACCTTGACCTGCCTGCCGCAGAACCTGTCGTCCCTGGTCGTCTACTGGAACACCGACCTGTTCCGGGCGGCCGGCGTCGCCCCGCCGACGGCCGGCTGGACCTGGGACGACTTCCTCGCCGCCGCGAAGGCGCTGACCCGCGACGGCCGGTACGGGGTGGGCGTCGAGCCGTCCGTCGCGCGGCTCGCGCCGTTCGTCTGGTCCAACCGCGGTGAGCTGGTCGACGACCCGGCCCGCCCGACCGCGCTGACGCTGCGCGGCGACCCGGCCGCCCGGCAGGCGGTCGACTGGTTCCTCGACCTCCAGTCGCGGCACCGGGTCGTCCCACCGGACGCGGCGGAGCAGAGCGAGTCCAGCGAGGCCCGCTTCCTGCGCGGCACGCTCGGCATGTACCTGAGCAGCCGGGTCGCCGTGCCCACCCTGCGCACCATCACCGGCTTCACCTGGGACGCGGCGCCGCTGCCAGTGGCGCCCGGCGGCGTGCCGGCGTCGATCCTGCACAGCGACGCGTACTGCATGAGCGCGGGCCTGCCCGACCACCGGCGGGCGTGGCGGTTCATCGAGTACGCGATGGGCGCCGACGGGCAGCGCACGCTCGCCGAGTCCGGGCGCACCGTGCCGTCCCGCCTCGACGTGGCCGACTCCCCCGCCTTCCTCGACCCGGCGAAGCCACCCCGTTCGTCCCGGGTGTACCTGGATGCCGAGCCGCACCTGCGCGCCACCCCCCGCACCGCCACCTGGGCGCGCGTGGAGAAGGAGGCGGACACCCTGCTGGCGGAGGTGTTCTACGGCCGCGTCGACCGGGAGGAGGGGCTGCGCCGGCTGGAGGAGACCGTCCGTCCCCTGTTCACCCTGCCGGTGGGGGGCAAGTGACCGAACGGGGGCACATCCAGCTTGAGGGGCTGACCCGGTCGTACGGGCGGACCACCGCCGTCGACGGCGTCGACCTGGCGGTGCGGGCCGGGGAGCTGGTCACCCTGGTCGGGCCGTCCGGGTCGGGCAAGTCGACGATCCTGCGGCTGATCGCCGGTCTCGACCGGCCGGACGCCGGCCGGATCCTGGTCGACGGCGTCGACGTGGCCGGCGTGCCGCCGCACCGGCGGGCGGTGGCGATGGTGTTCCAGGACTACGCGCTCTTCCCGCACCTCACCGTCCACGGCAACCTCACCTTCGGTCCACGCGTACGCCGGGTGGGCCGCGCCGAGGCCGACCGGCGGGCCCGCGCCGCCGCCGAGCGGCTCGGCATCGGCGACCTGCTGGACCGCTACCCCGACCAGATGTCCGGCGGGCAGCGGCAGCGCGTCGCGCTGGCCCGGGCACTGCTGCGCGACCCCAGCGTCTACCTGCTCGACGAGCCGCTCGCCAGCCTGGACGCGCCGCTGCGCTTCGCCACCCGCGCCGACCTGCTCGCCCTGCACCGCGAGCTGCGCACCACCACCGTCCACGTCACGCACGACCAGCACGAGGCGATGACCCTCGGCGACCGGGTGGTGGTCCTGGCCGCCGGGCGGGTGCGGCAGGTCGGCCCGCCCCAGCAGGTGTACGACGAGCCGGCCGACACGTTCGTCGCCGGGTTCCTGGGCAGCCCGCCGATGAACCTGGTCGGTGGTGGCGGTGTGCTCGGCGGCGACCCGGACGTGACGCTCGGCGTACGCCCCGAGGACCTGGCGCTCGACGGCGCGGGACCGGTGACCGCCACCGTCGAGGCGGTGGAGGCCCTCGGCAGCGAGGCGATCCTGCTCACCCGCTGCCCGGACGGCACCCGGCTCACCGTGCGCACCGGCCCCCGCCCCGGGGTGGGGCCCGGCGCGGAGGTGCGGCTGCGCCCCGACCGGCTGCACCGGTTCGACGCGGCCACCGGGCGGCGCCGGTGACCCGCCCCCGCCCGCCGCTGACCGGTTGGGCCTTCCTCGCCCCGTACGCGGTCGCGGTGGCCCTGCTGGTCCTGGTGCCGGCGGCGTTGAACGTGGCGTACGCGTTCACCGACCACACCGGGCTGACCCGCGACCCCCGGTTCGTCGGGCTGGCCAACGTCCGGCGGCTGCTCGACGACGGGTTCCTGCTGGACAGCCTGGCGGCGTCGCTGTTCCACGTGGCGCTCGCCGTGCCGGTGCGGTTCGTCGCGGCGGTCGGGCTCGGCCTGCTGCTCGCCGCACCGCGGCCCGGCGGGCGGTGGTTCCGCACCGCCGTCTACCTGCCGACGGTGATTCCCGACGTGGCGCTGGCAGTGCTGTTCCTGTGGGTGCTCAACCCGCTGTACGGGCCGCTGAACCAGTTCCTCGGGCTGGTCGGGCACCCCGGGTTCAACTGGCTCGCCGACCCGACCACCGCCCGGATCGGCGTGGTGCTGATGCTGGCCTTCCCGATCGGCGAGGGGTTCGTCGTGGTGCTCGCCGCCCGTCGGCTGCTCGACCGCCGGCTGTACGAGGCGGCGGCGCTGGAGGGCTGCGGGCCGTTCGGTCAGCTGCGCCGGCTGACGCTGCCGCTGCTCGCGCCGGTGCTGGTGCTGCTGGCCGTGCGGGACACCATCCTCACGCTGCAGGTCAACTTCGTGCCGGCGTACGTGCTGACCGACGGGCGACCCGCCAACGCCACCCTCTACCTGCCGGTCTACATCTTCGACCAGGCCTTCGAGTTCGCCGGGTTCGCGTACGGGTCGCTGGTCACCATCCTGCTGATGCTGGTCACCGCCGTGATCATCGCGGGGTTGCTGCTGGCGGTCCGGCGCTGGCGGGTGCTGCGGTGAGCGTGGCATCCTGCATCCCCATGAGACTCCGGGCCCTCGCCGCCGTCGCCGCCCTCGCCCTGCTGGCCGGCTGCGGCGGCGCGGAGACCCCGGCCGGCGGCAACCGTGACCTCCTGGCGAACCTGCCCAGCTGCGACCGGGTGCCGCTGGACCAGGAGCCGGAGGTCGCCGCGTCCGTGCCGGGCCTGGTGCTGCCCGACGGCGCCCGGGTCACCAGCGTCGTCGAGCAGGGCGCGCTGACCAGCGTGCAGGCCACCGTCCGGATGTCCCCGTTGGACGTGCGGGCGCACTACGAGCAGCGCACCGACATCGAGCTGCTGCGCGTCGAGGACGAGATCTTCGAGACCGAGGTGCTGGCCCGTGCGCAGGATCGGCGGATGTACCTGCGGGCCGGGGCACTCTGCTCGGACGGCGCCACGCTGACCGCGATGGTGGGCCCGGACTCCGACGACGCCGGGCTGCCGGAGTTCCGCAGCGGCTGACCGGCCTCGACACCTGTCCTAACCGGACGGCGGGTTTCCCGACAGATGATCGGTGACGTTCACCGATGCGCTGTCTAGCGTGCCCACAAGACCGTCCGCGTAAGGACAGGAGATACCGCATGGACCTGACCCTCGCCCGACGTCGTCGCGGGCTGACGGCGACGGCGCTGCTGGCGCTGACCGCCGCGGTCGCGCTGACGGCGTCGTCCAGTCCACCGCCCGCCGCACAACCGTCGCTGGCCACCAGCTCGCCCACCGGGCCGATGGAACTCCCCGACGAGTGGATGACCGCCCAGCGGATGAGCGACGGCAGCACCGACCTGTCCGCCGCCAAGTACACCCGCGCCCGCGGCGAGGCGAACCAGCTCGCCGCCCGCACCCGCAGCGTCTACCGGCCGCTCGCCGAGCGACAGTGGTCGTTCTTCGGCCCCACCAACATCGGTGGCCGGGTCGTCGACATCGCGGTGGACCCGCAGGTGCCGGACCAGCTGTTCATCGCCGCCGCCTCCGGCGGCGTGTGGAAGTCCAGCGACGCCGGGGCCACCTTCACCACCGCGTGGCCGGACGGCTGGGGCCAGGCCATGGGCGCGGTCGCCATGACCAGCGACGGGATGCTGTTCGCCGGCACCGGCGAGGCGCAGCCCGGCGGCGGCTCGATCACCTTCGGCGGCGACGGGATCTACCGGTCCACCGACCGGGGCGCCACCTGGGAGCACGTCGGCCTCGCCGACAGCCACGCCATCGCCCGCTTCGCCATCGACCCGAGCAACGAGGACCGGATCTTCGCGGCGGCCAGCGGCAACCTGTTCGTCCCCGGCGGTGAGCGCGGCGTCTACCTCACCGAGGACGGCGGTGACAACTGGCGGCAGGTCCTCGCCCCGCCGAACGGCACCACCGGCGCCACCGAGGTCGTCATCGACCCGACCAACCCCAACCGGGTGTACGCGGCGATGTGGGACCACCTGCGCGAGCCGAACCAGCGCACGTACGGCGGCCCGGGCTCGAGCCTCTGGCGCTCCGACGACGGCGGCGCCACCTGGGAGCGGATGAGCACCGGCCTGCCCACCGACGCCGACCAGGGCCGCTGGGGTCTCGCGCTGGCGCCGAGCAACCCGCAGCGCCTGTACGCCTACGTCGGCACCGCCCTCGGCCCGTTCCGGGCCTTCTACCGCTCCGACGACGGCGGTGACACCTGGACGCAGACCCCGGTGACCGCCGGGCAGGCGTCCCAGTCGACGTTCAGCTGGTGGTTCGGCAAGCTCTTCGTCGACCCGACCGACGAGAACCACCTGTTCCTGACGGGCGTCAACCTGATGCGCTCCACCAACGGCGCGCAGAGCTTCTCCTCCGTCGGCGGGGTCCACGCCGACCAGCACGCCATGCGCTGGGACCCGAAGGTCCCGGGCCGGGTCTACCTGGGCAACGACGGCGGCTTCTACCGGTCGCAGGTCAACGGCGCCGGCGGCTGGGTCAAGTCCACCTACGAGCCCTACACCCAGTTCTACACGGTGGACGTGGCGCAGACCGACCCGACGCTGAAGGTCGGCGGCGCCCAGGACAACGGCTGCAACCGTGGCTACAACGGCGTGGGCGGCCCGTGGAACGCGATCGGCTGCGGTGACGGGCTCCAGACGATCATCCACCCGGAGAACCCGAACATCGTCTTCGGGTGCAGCCAGTACGGCTCCTGCTACCGGTCGGAGAGCGCCGGCGGCACCCCGCGCCAGACCATCGGGGCGGGGCAGACGACCTCGCAGCGGCGCAACTGGCTCACCCCGCTGCAGTTCGACCCGAGCGACCCGAACGTCATGTACTACGCCGGGAACATCGTGAACCGGTCGACGGACAACGGTCGCACCTGGACGGCGATCAGCCCCGACCTCACCGGCGGCGGCCCGAACGACCCGTCCGGCTACCCGTGGGGCACCATCACCACCATCGCCGCCGCGCCCACCGACGGCGACACGCTGTACGTCGGCACCGACGACGGCCGGCTCTGGTGGACCGACGACCTGGGAGCGAACTGGAACCAGGTCGACCCGGCGCAGCTGCCCGGCACCTGGGTCACCCGCGTCGCGGTGCACCCGAAGGACGCCAAGATCGCGTACGCGACGTTCTCCGCCTTCCGTGCCGGCAGCGACCGGGCACACGTCATGATGACCCGCGATGGCGGCCGGACCTGGACCGACATCGGCCGGGGCCTGCCGGACGCGCCGGTCAACTCGGTGGTACCGACCGGTGACGGACTGCTGCTCGCCGGCACCGACGTCGGTGTCTACGTGTCGGCGTGGAACGGCGGCGAGTGGGCCGCGCTCGGCGCCGACCTGCCGCAGGCGCCCGTGATGTACCTGCGCTGGCACGAGCCGTCCCGTCAGCTGACGGCGGCGACCTTCGGCCGGGGCATCTACGACCTGACCGTGCCGCGCTGCCCGGCGGCGTCGGCGAAGCTGCCCCTGAAGGACCCGGGGGTCGGCGTGGTGGGCGTCCTGTCGTCCTGCCGCGCGGGCTAGTTCCCGCCGGAGGCCACCTCCCCCGGGATCGGGGGAGGTGGCCTCCGGGCTGTCCGGCTGCCGGCTCCGGCCGGTTCAGCGCAGCCGGCGGGCGGGGAAGCGGGCGGGCGGGTTCGCGATCGCCTCCTGGGCGGCGACCAGCTGGATCTCCCGGGTGCCGGCGGCCAGGGTGGCCTCGAGGACGGTGAAGATGGACGCGGTGGTGCGTTCCAGGGCCGTCGCGGGCGACCCGGTGCTGTGCAGGTGTGCCAGGTACAGCGCCGCGGTGATGTCACCGCCGCCGTTCGGGTTGATCGGCAGCAGCGGGGTGGTCACCACCCACGCGCCCTCGTCCGACACGGCCACCACCTCCAGCGACCCCTCCGGCAGGTCGCCGTGCAGCACGCTGGTGACCAGCACGTGCCGCGGCCCGGTCGCGCGGACGGCGTCGACCGCCGCCAGCAGCTCGTCGGGGGAGTTCGTCGCGCGGCCGGCGAGGAACTCCAGCTCGAACTGGTTCGGGGTGATGATGTCGGCGCGCGGCACGACCACGTCCCGCAGGTACTCGGGGATGCCCGGCCGCACGAACATGCCCCGACCGACGTCGCCCATCACCGGGTCACAGCAGTAGATCGCGTCCGGGTTGGCGGTCTTCACCAGGGTCACCGCGTCGAGGATCACCGCGCCCATCGCCGGGTCGCCCTGATAGCCCGACAGCACCGCGTCGGCGTCGCCGAGCACCCCGCGGTCGGCGATGCCCGCGATCACCTCGGCGACGTCGGAGGGCGCCAGCAGCGGGCCACGCCACGCGCCGTACCCGGTGTGGTTGGAGAAGTGCACCGTCAGCACCGGCCACACCTCGTGACCGAGGCGTTGCAGCGGGAAGACGGCGGCCGAGTTGCCGACGTGCCCGTACGCGACCGACGACTGGATGGACAGGATCCGCACCGGCCCATCATCGCGGTTCGACACCCGCCGATGTCCGGGCGGGCGGCGCGCGGCGGGCACGGCCGGGAGATCGTGGCGGAGTTCGGCCGCCAGGGGCCGGTTCCGCCCCTGATCGGCCCCTGGGGACTCCCCTTGCCTGACCGCGTGGCGCACCATGGACCGATGCGGATCGCTCGTCTCGTCGGGTGGCTCGGCCTGGCCGCGCACCTGGTCCTCGCCTTCTTCTACGCGGTGAGCGGCCTGGTCATGCCGGCCTGGGCGCTGGCCGGGCTCCTGATCGTGTGGCTGGCGCTGCTGGCCGTGGCCATCCGGCTGCTGCGGGAGCGGCCGGCGTTCGTGCCGTTGGTGCCGCTGGCGGCCGTCGTGATCTGGCTGGCCGTCGTCTCGGCCGGTGACGCCTGGCTGGACTGGACGGCCTGAGCCCGCGGAGCCGGCGGCGCCCCCGGTACGGGGACGCCGCCGGCGTGCGGTGGCTCAGCCCGTCGGCAGCGCCGCCACCGCCTTGCGGTAGTTGCGGCCGTTGCCGTCCGGGCGGTAGTTGTTCTCGACGTTGCCCGCCGAGTCCACGGAGAACCAGTGGACCGTCGTGCCCGCCGGCACGGTCAGCGTCTCGCCGCCCTCGCGGATGCCCGCCGAGCCGTACAGGGTCGACGAGTAGGATGGCGCGCTGCGGTCGAGGGTGTAGAAGACCGCCGCCGGTTCGCTGACGTCGAACGTCACGTCGACCATGCCTGCCGTCGCGCTGGGCGACACGGTCAGCGTGCTCTTCGGGCGCTGCTTGTCCCGGGCGAAGTCGCGGGCCACCCGCATCATCTCGACCAGGCCGTTGGCGAACTCCATGGTCTCGTGGTGCGCCTCCTCCCACTGCGGCTGGAAGGAGGTGCCGACCTCGAAGTTCCACGCGTAGATGCCGTACTTGTACCAGAGCATGTCGCCGGAGTTGCCGGCCGCCGAGTACAGCACGTCCGAGATCGGGCCGGTGCGCGCCGGCGTGACCGCCATGTTGCGGTGCCGCTTGATCGCGGTGAGGATCCGCGACGACGCGCCCCAGAACGCGGACTCCTCGGCGAGCGTCGGCCGTGGCGCGGAGATCCGGCCGGGGACGGCGTACGCGCCGGGCGACCACATGAAGTAGTTGCCCGAGGAGTGCAGGTTCATCGAGAACCGGATGTTCGGCCGGCTGGCCAGCCAGTCGACGTTCCGGTTCTCCGGCTCGGACAGCTCGGCCGGGCCGGCGTACGTGCCGCTGGTGCAGCTCGTCGAGGCGCCGGAGTAGCCGTCGAACAGGCTGTACTCGGTGTAGTTGCGGTTGTTGTCGACGCCCCACGAGTCCCGGCCGAGGAAGTCGGCCGCCCCGGTCAGCGGGCAGTGGTTGGTCATGTTCTTGCGCTGCGAGTTGAAGTCGTAGAACGAGTAGTGCCCGCCGTCCGGGTTGACCGACGGGGCGATCCAGATGTCCAACTCGTTGAGCAGCTGCTTGGTCCGCCCGTCGTGCGCGTAGTTGCGCAGCAGCCGCTCGGCGGTCTCGATGGTGACCAGCGGCGGCACCCATTCCCGGGCGTGCTCCTGCGCGTAGGCGAGGACGCCGGTCTTCGACCCGTCGCGGTGCTTGCCGATCCGGATCGCGTACACCGGGTGCGGATCGCGGGAGACCGAGGCCGGCGCGCTCAGGTCGTCGGTGAGCTGGGTCCGCGCCGCCGGCGCGACCACGCCGGTGCCCGGGCTGCCCCGATAGGTGTACGCCCGCAGCAGCGACCCGGCCTGCGCGTTGAGGGCCGCGACGACCTGGGCGGCGGTGCTGGTGACCGCGCCACCGGCGTCGGTGGCGAGGCCGACCCGCACGGCGGTGCCGGTCACGGTGACCGTCAGCGGGGCGTTCGGTGCGCCCGGGTCGGCGAGCTCGACGGAGATGTCGTTGCCGCCCTGGTGGCCCCAGGCGAGCGAGTCGACGGCGACCCGGCTGGCGGTGGCGGTGCCGAGCACGGCCTGCGCCTTGCGCCGGTAGCCGTTGGTCTTGTACGGCAGCTCGACGATCTCGGCCAGCTGCGGGAACTCGGCGGCCAGGGCCTTGATCCGGTCGTACAGCTCAGTGGGCGTCTGGTAGCTGGTGATGAAGTCCCGCTGGTAGCCGGGGCCCTCCGGGTCGTCGTCCGGGATCGGCAGCCACTCCTGGACCTTCGCGACGGCGACGTCGCCCGTGGGGCTGGTGATCCGCACGTACTCCGGCTTGGCGGTGACCTGGGCGGCACCCCGGTGGTAGAGGTACACGCCGGCGTCGACGAACCGGGAGATGTTCTGCGTGCCGCCGGAGCCGATCTCGGTGCCCGGGCCGCTGTCACGCTCGACGGTGAGGGCGTTGGTGGCGGTCTGGCCCTGGGCCCACTTGGCCTCCACGGACAGGATCTGATTGGTCCCGGAGGTGTAGTAGTCGGCCCGGATGATCTTGACGTCGGAGGTGGTGGCGGTGGCCGCGAAGCTGTTGTTCTCCGCGCGGTGCGCCGCGATGGTCGCCTCCCGCTCGTCGACGCGGGCCTGCGCGTCGGCCGGGCGGTGCAGGACCTCGCCCAGCCGGTAGCCGGCGGCGGTGAGCCGGGCCGCCTCGCTCGGTGTCACGACCGCGTGCACGACCAGGCCGTCCTCGACCTGCGAGACGTGGTGGTCGAGGTCGACACCGGTGGCCACCAGCTCGTCGAGCTGCGCGGTGCCGTCGAGGAGCACCTCGACGACGTTGGCCTCCTCACCGGCGACGGGACCCGCGTCCGCGGCGGGTGCGGCCGCCTCCGGCACGACGGCCACGGCGGGGCTGACCAGGAGTACGGCGGCCGAGGAGGCCGCCAGGAGCACGGGCAGGCGGTGTCGCCACCGCCGGCCGGAGGAACCGAACATCATTGTCCGCCCTTCTCGGATCCCGGCGTGCGGCGACAGTGGGAGGGTGCCGCGGGGCGCTCGGAACCGACCGGTCCGCTACCTCAGCTCCAGACGACAGCGGTCGGCGTGGGCGCCGTGGCGCCCGGCGGCGTCGGGGGGTCGACGCTGCCCGCATCGCCGGCTGCGCAGCGCCGTCCCGGAGACGGGTGACGATCAGTTGACGGTCGGTGAACTGCGCCCATCGTTCGCCGTCGCTGAGTGATCTGTCAATGCCCGGGGGGCCGAACGGCCCATACCGACGGGACGACCTGCCCGTTTGCCGATGGCGGTAAGGGGTGAAGGTATGGTCGGTACCAGTACTTGAGGGGGGCCGTAGCAATGTCCGACGCCAGCAACCACCGGTCCGACCACCGCGCGCACCGTCCCGACGAGGTGACCGACCCGCTGCTGTGGGGGCTGGCCCTCGACGTGGCCGACGCCCACCAGCCCGACGCGGAAGGCACCGGCTGCGCCAACCTGCTCTGCGCCGGCCAGGGCTGGCCGTGCGCCGTCTGGCAGACCGCCCAGCGGGCCCTGGAGGTGGCCCGGACCGGGCCGGAGCGGCAGCCGGCCGACGTCCCGGACGACCGGTACGCCCAGCCGCGGACCGACTGGGCGTTCACCCCGCAGCGCCGGCTGCGCCCGGCGGCGCCGGAGCAGCAGCGCCGCTCCGCGCCGGCCGCCTGAACGGCGCCGCCCAGCCCGCCGGTGCGGCCCCGACCTGCGACGACGCGTACGCGGGGCCGCCGACCGGATTCGATCGGCGGCGCCGGGTGGAAGTTCCACCACGGACCGCCCGCTCGGTGTCCTTTCCGACAGATCCGGCGGGTTGTCGAGCCGGCGGATAGCGGGGCGACCGGCCGGACCGTTAGGCTCAACTGCCGAGTGGAGTCGTTCACCGCCGATCAATCATCTTCGCTCTGGGCCGACGTGACGGATATTCGCTGGTCAGCAGCACCGGAAGGCAGGCTGGAGTGGTCCGAGAAGGGGAGCCGGGGACCGAATTCGCCTATCGCGCGGACAACAAGCGACTGGCGTACGAGGTCACGGGTGCGCCCGACGGACATCCCGTCCTCCTCATGCACGGCACGCCGGGTAGCCGCAAGGGGCCCAAACCACGGGGCATCGTCCTGTACCGGTTAGGCGTCAAACTGATCACCTACGACCGTCCCGGCTACGGCGACTCGGACCGGTTCGAGGGACGCGACGTGGCCGACGCGGCCCGGGACGTGGAGGTGATCGCCGATCACCTGGGCTTGGCCCGGTTCGCCGTGGCCGGCCGCTCGGGCGGCGCCCCGCACGCCCTCGCCTGCGCCGCCGATCCCGTCCTGCGCGACCGGGTGACCCGGGTGGCGGCGCTGGTCGGGTTCGCCCCGTCGGACGCGCCGGAGCTGGACTGGTTCGCCGGGATGAACGCCGACAACGTCAACGGCTTCGGCGGTGGCCGCACCGACACCTCGGCCGTCGTCGAGGAGATCCGCCGCCGGGCGGAGCGGGCCAGCGAGGACCCGCGGCGGCTGCTGGAGGACGTCATGGCGCAGATGACCATGGCGGACCGGCGGGTGATCCGCGACCCGGCGCTGCGTCGCCTGCTGACCGACACCTTCGAGGACGCGCTGCGCGCCGGCCCGTACGGCTGGATCGACGACGTGCTGGCCCTGCGCCGGGACTGGAAGTTCGACCTCGGCCTGATCGACACCTCGGTCACCAGGGTGAAGCTCTGGCACGGCGCCGAGGACACCTTCGCCCCGGTCAGCCACACCCGCTGGCTGGCCTCCCGCATTCCCGGGGCGGAGCTGGAGGTGCAGGCCGGCGCGGCGCACTTCGACGCGGTGGAGGAGCTGCCGCGCATCCTCAGCTGGCTCACCGCCGAGGACGACCCGGCGGCGAGCCGGAGCCGGGACGAGCTGATCGGCGCCCGGTTCGGTCAGTAGGGGTGCGGGTCGAGGACCCGCCGCACGTACCTACCCTCCCGCAGGTTCACCACGCTCGGGTGATGCTGCCCGATCCGGTTGGCCAACCGGTCCGCGAGCCGCATCCGCTCGATGCTGCCGGCGCCGCCGGTGACCGTCTGCTCGGCGAGCGCCAGGTTCCCGCGGCCGCGCAGCGTGTCCGGGTGGTCCTCGCCGAGGGTCTCGCGCAGCCGACCGACGACGATCCGCAGCTGCTCCCGCCCGGCCTCCAGCTCGCCGTGCAGGATCGTGAAGACGGCGAGGTTGTTGGCGACCGCCATGGTCAGCGGGTGCGTGCCGCCCAGCGCGGCGGTCACCGCCGCCGCCGTCGTCGTCGACAGCTCCCGGGCCGCCGCCACCTCGCCGGCGTCCCACATCGCCACGGTCAGGTTGTTGCGGCACACCAGCACGTACGGGTGCTCCTCGCCGAAGACCCGCACGAACTGCGTCTCGGCCTCGGTCAGCTCGGCCCGGGCCCGCTCCCCCTCGCCCTGCAGCATCAGGTTCGCCGCCCGGGACAGCCGGCTGAACAGGGTGTCCGGGTTGAGCGGCCCGAACCCGGCGAGCAGGTGCTCGTACGCGTCGTCGAGCAGCCGGGCCGCCTCGGCGATCTCACCGGTGCTGCGCAGCGACGCGGCGAGGTTGGTCTGCGCGGTGAGCACGTTGCGCGACTGGTCGCCGAAGAGGTTGCGGTACCCGACGACCACCGTCTGCAGCAGCGCGACCGACCCCTCGTAGTCGCCGGCCTCCCGCAGGTCCCGGGCCAGGTTGTTGGCGGTCAGCAGGGTACGCGGGTGATCCGCGCCGAGCACCACCCGCAGCCGGCGGTAGGTGGCCTCGTCGCCGTCGAGCGCCCGCCGGAAGTCACCCATCAGCCGGTAGGACGCGGCCAGGTTGTTCGCTGCGGTCAGCGTCCGGCGGTGGTCCTCGCCGAACACCTCGACCGAGGCGGCGTACGTGCGCAGGTCCCGTTCCAGCGCGTCGGAGTAGCGGCCGATCGCCCGCAGGTCCCCGCCGTAGCCGCCGGCGGTCATCAGGGTGTACGGGTGGCTCGCCCCGATCAGCTTCTCCTGCGCGCCCAGCGTCTCCTCGTCGAGGCGGCGGGCGTCGTCGAAGCGGCCGAGGCCGCGCAGCAGGTTGGCCCGGTTGAACCGCAGGTGCAGCAGCTGGACCTGCAACGCCCGGTGCTCCGGAGTGTCCGGGGCGAGCTGCGCCAGCAGCCGCGTCCAGGCGGCGTCGGCCTGCTCGGCGTACCGGTGGCCCTGCGCGTAGCCGCCGTTGAGGTAGATGTAGCGGATCCGGTCGATGATGAGCTGCCGCACGTCGTCGTCGGGTGAGGAGAGCGCGTCGGCGCCGTCCAGGTGCGGCCAGAGCAGCCGCAGTCGGGCCTGGGCCGCCGGGTCCTCCACCTCGCCGGAGGGACGGGAGCCGGCCAGGATGCGGTGCACGTCGTGCTTCACCCCGGCCAGCTCCTCGGGCGTCATCCGGGCCCGCAGCGCGGTCTGGAGCAGCCGGTGCACCTGCACCTGCTGGGCGTGCAGGTCGACCTTGACCAGCGCGAGCCGGTTGATGCGCTGCACCAGCGCGGCGGCGATGTCCCGCTCGGACACCCGGTCGGCCACCCGCGCGGCCACCACCGGGTCATGCGCGGCGATGACCTTGGCGACCTGGTCGCTGTAGAGCAGCTCGAGGGAGATCTCCGGAGCGAGCACCGACGCCAGCTGCAGCAGCCGGTACGCGCCCACCGAGCCCTCCCGCAGCCGCTGCAGCGAGAAGTCCCAGATGTCCTCGGCCGGGCCGGTGCGCTCCAGGCCGGCCAGGTAGTCGGCGACCGGCGTGCCGGTGTCGGCCAGCCAGGCGCCGGCCATCGCCACGAAGATCGGCACGTTCTCCACCGCGTCGGCGACCTGCTCGGCCTCGGCGACCGTGATCGACCGCTCACCGACGCGGGCCCGCAGGTGGGCGACGCTCTCCGCCCGCTGGAACGCCTCCACGTCCAGCGCCCGGGCCAGGTCGCCCCAGTCCGGGTTGCGGGTGGTGACCAGGACATGGCCGACACCCTGCGGCAGGTAGTCGCGGACGTGCTCGTACTGGTCGACGTTGTCGAACACCAGCAGCCACTGCTCCGGCGGCCCGCCGTCCGGGCGGCGCTCCGGGCGGCTGAGCCGCTGCCGCACCGCCCGGGTCATCTCCGGGATGGTGGGCTGCCGGGGCAGGCCCAGTTCGGCGCCGAGGTCGGCCACCCGCACGTCGACGAACTGCGGCGGGTCGGCCTGGATCCACCAGATGACGTCGTACGCGCCGCGGAAGCGGTGCGCGTACTCGATGGCCAGCTGGGTCTTGCCGATGCCCGGGCCGCCGCGCAGCGCCACCGGCAGGCCCGCGCCGCCGGCCGCCTTCAGCTCCTCGCGCAGCCGGCTCAGCAGGTCCTCGCGGCCGGTGAAGCGGAGGTTGCGGCTGGGCGGGTTGAACACCGTCGCCCGGGTGCCCGGGTAGCGGGCCGCGCGCACGTCCGGACGCGCGTGCCCGGGCGGCAGGGCCACCCCGAGCAGCTGCAGCAGCCGGTCGACGGCCTCGTCGGCGGCCAGTTCGTGCAGCGACACCCAGCTGCCGATCGGCGCGTCCGGCGACGGCGTGGTGCCGTCCACGTACACGGTCAGCGCGCTGCCGGCCCGGCGCGGATCCGCCGGCTCACCGTGCGCCAGCCGGTAGGCGCGGGAGACCAGCGTGACGTCCCGGGTCACGGTGCCCGGCCGCACCGGCGCCGGCTCGTCCGCCGTCGCCACCGCCACCCGCAGGTCCACGGCGGTCAGGACGGCCTGCGCCCACTCCGCCCAGGCCGTGTCGTCCGGCACGTGCCGCAGCACGACCAGCTCGTCGGCGACGGCCGGCTTGCGCTCGAAGCGGGCGACGGTGCGGCGGCGCAGCGCCTCGTCCATCCGCGGCAGCGAGCTGATCCGGCCACCGGTTATGTGGCTGGTCAGCGTCTCGTACGCGGACAGCAGGGTGGTGCGGCTGCCCGGGATGTCGCCGAAGGTGGCGAGGGTCTCCTCGTACGCGTAGTAGGCCCGGTAGGGCACCTCGACGGTGAGCCAGTACTCCCGCCGCTCGGCGTCGGTCATCCCGCCCGGCAGGCCGGCGAAGCGCTGCATCGCCACCGCCCGGCCGGCGTCCGCCTTGCCCTTCTCCCCCTCGTCCACCCGCATCGGCACCGGCAGCACCCGCCGCGCCCGGCGCCCCTCGTAGCCGCGGACCCGGCCGGCGACCGTGGCCGCCCCGTCGATGCCCTGGTCGCTCAGGGTGAAACAGTCGACCAGCACGTCCGGCAGGTGGATGGTGCAGATCTCGGCGACATCGCTGATCCCGGTGCGGCTGTCGATCAGCGTCCAGTCGTAGTGGCGCTTCATGTCCTCGCGCAGCGCGTCGAAGAAGAGCGCCCCGCCCAGCCGGTTGTAGAAGTTGTCCCAGTTGAGGCCGGTGACGCTGGTGGCGTAGTCCGGGTTGTGCCGGCCGGCGAGCAGCAGGTCGAGGCTGCCGCCGCCGGGGAACTCCCAGCTGACCGAGAAGGCGTACTTCTGCACCTTGGCCAGGTGGCGGTGCCAGTCGCTCGGCCGGGACTCCGCCACCTCGGCCCGCCCGGCGGCCTCGGCCTCCCGCCGGCGCTTCAGGTTCGCCCACTCGTACTCCAGGATCAGGTCCATCACGCCGCCGGTGGAGGCGACCTGCGCGGGATCGAGGAACGGGGCGAAGAACCGGTGCAGGCCCGGCGACTCCAGGTCCCAGTCGGCGACCAGGACCCGCTGGCCGTTCGCGGCGAGGATCCAGGCGGTGTTCGCCAGGGCCATCGTCCGCCCGGTGCCCCCCTTGTACGAGTAGAAGGTGACCACCTGACCGTCGCGCTGCTTCGTCATCGGTCATCCCCTCGTCGCTGGTCGGATCGGTCGGTCTGGCGCAGGCTCGGCCGCGGCGTGCCCGGGTCGTCCTGCGGGTAGAGCGGGCCGTGCCGGAGGAACTGCTTGCGGGCCTCGATCACCGCCAGTGGCGCGCAGCGCTCGAACTCGTCCACGTCGGGCACCGGCCGCACGTCCGGGAACCGCGCCTCCCGCAGCACGCCGTCGATCTCGTCGGCGGCGGTGTCGGGGCCGCCGACGACCAGCGGCACCACCCAGCGCGGCAGGTCGGCCACCGCCGCCCGCACGGCGGCCACGCCCAGGGTCGCGTCGATGAGCAGGACGGTGGGGCTGTCCGGGGCGCGGTCGCGGGCGCCGGTGAACTCGACGACCCGGGTCGGCAGCCCGAGCCGCTGCGCGGTGGCCGCCACGTAGTCGGCGATCGCCAGCACGTGCCGACCGGCGAAGGGACGCCACTGCCGCCCCTCGGCGGCGGCGAGCGCGGTGACGAGCAGGGCCGGATCCCCCGGGTCGTCGACCGGCACGTCGCCGACCGGTGCGGCCCGGGACGGACGCAGCGGCGCGGTCTCGGCCACCGACACGATCCGCTCGGCGAGGGCGCCGAGCACCACGTCGTACTGCCGGCGGTACGCGGTGAGCTTGCACAGCGCCCGCAGCCCGTTCTCCGCGTACTCGGTGGGGCCGCCGATCAGGTCGAGGGCCTCGGCCATCTCCGGCCGGTCGTCCCACGGCGGGAAGGGGATCCACAGCACCGGCAGGACGTGCCGGTCGGCCTCGCCCGGCCGCAGCCGCCCGAGCCGGGACTGGAAGGCGGCCCGCTCCCCGACCGCCCAGGCGTTGCTGAAGTAGTTCGGCGAGTACAGCGGGACGAACACGTGGGCGACGCTGAGCGCGTCGGTCAGCGTCTGCTTCAGGTCCGCGCCGGGCGCGACCAGCCCGTCGAAGAAGCCGATCTCCAGGTCGCCGCGCCGGGCCCCGCGCTGCACGGCGGCGTGCAGGTCCTGGAAGAACCGGGTGACCCAGTAGTCGGTGTCCGGCCGGGCCGCCGCGGACAGCGGCACCGAGTGGGCGTAGCTGAGGAAGAAGTACGTCTCCCGGCCGGCGCGGGAGGTGTCAGTCCAGCTCATCGCCGCCCTCCTCGAACCCGTCGCCGAGCTCATCGATCTGCGACACGTACGGCTCGACCCAGTGCGTGTCCACCGCGCGGACCACCCGCTGCGCGAGCCGCCACACCACCGCGTCGTACGCGTCCTTGCCGTTGCGACCGAGGCTGAGCAGCCCGTAGATGCCCTCCTGCTGGTACTGCGGGGCGATGTCCGGCGGCAGCCCGGTCGGGGAGAACATCTGCCGCCGACGGATCGCCGCCGGCAGCTCGCGGCGACGGCCCATCACCGACCAGTTGACCGGGATGATCGGCTGCTCCCCCGGCGTCGCCCGCGCGTCCGGGCGGCGCACCTGTCGGCGGCGGAGGAACGCGTTCCACTCGCGCGCGCACCAGACGCTGCGCAGGTACTGCGGGGAGATCAGCGGGATGAAGACCTGGCAGTGGCCGGCCGCGAAGGCCAGGTCCTCGGCCCACACCTGGCCGCCGTCGAGCATCCGGTCGAGGAAGCCGGCCGTGCTGCCCGCCGGCAGGCCGAGCAGCTCCGACACGTGGTCGGACAGGTCGACGTAGAGCTGGAAGACCTTCTGGTTGGCGTCCCGGGGCGCCTCGGCGGGCCGCTGCTTGGCCCGCGCGTAGCTGAGGAAGAACACGGGGGCACGCGGGTCCACCCGGAACTCCTCCTCAGTCACCCGCCGCTCCCGTCCGATGGGGACACACCCGCGAGACCACAGTAGCGACAATGGCAAACGTGCACGGATCCTCGTGATGGATCACGATGGATGGTCATCCAGCCGACGGCGAAGTCGACCGCAGCGCGAACCGGAAGCAACCGTCCGATTCCGGCACCGACCCGGGCCCGCCGCGCCCACGGCTCGCCGTCGGCCGCCGCGCCGATGCGGGGGAAGTCCGAGTCGTCGAGGTGGCGGGCCAGGAAGTCGAGCCGGGCCCGCCGGCCCGCGGCGTCCCGGACGTAGCAACGGTGCGGGCGTACGGCCGCCGGTCGGGCGAGCCGGTACTCGGCGAGGTGGAACCCGGTGCAGCTGGTGTAGTCGACGCCGAGCAGCAGCTCCAGGCCGTCAGCGGCGTACAGGGCGCCGAGCGGGGACCGCTCACCCAGGTGGCACTCCAGATCATGCACGGCGGTCAGGTCGGCGGCGGCCGGGCCGAGCGCCGCGAACGACGTGTGCGGGTGCCGGCTGCGCACCGCGCCGGGTGCCCGCCGCACGTGCTCCGCGAACGCGCCCATCCCCTCCGACGGGCTCGTGTCCGGGTCGAACGGCGGGATCCGGTCCTCCACCCGCGCCGCCTCGTGGGCGGTCAGTCCGGCGGTGGCGGCGCGGAAGGCTGGCGAGGTGATCGAGTTGCCGGCGGTGTGGGTCGGCACCACCACCGTCGCGGCCGGCCCGAGCACGTCGCGCAGGGCGGCCAGCAGGATCGCCGGGCCGCCGGCGACCCGGCCGATCCGCCGCAGCGAGGCGTGCACCAGCACGGTCGCGCCGGCCGGCAGGCCCAGTGCCCGCAGGTCGGCGGCCAGGGTGGCACGCCCGACAGTCATGTCCAGCTGTCCACCGTGACGCGCATCCGGGTGGCGAACCGTTCCCCCGCCGGAGTCAGCGCCCCCAGCCCGAGCAGCGCGTCGAGCGCGCCGTCGGTCCAGTCCCGGTACCGGCGGTGGTGCGCCGCGGCCGCCGCGCCCGACCGGCGGCGCCAGACGTCGGCGACGGCCAGATGGGCGTACGTGCCGTGCAGCACGCCCTCGACCGGGCGCGGGTCCTCCCGCCAGGGCACGGTGAGCAGCCGGGCGTCACGCCGGTCGACCAGCTCGCACACGTCGAGCAACCCGTCGAGCTTGAGGTGCTGCACCTCGTGGACGAGCAGCACGGCGAGGGCGGCGTCGTCGGGCACCGGCGTCACGGCCACCGCACCGAAGGCGGACGCGGCGGCGGCGCTGCGCTGCCGGCCCCGCCGGTCGGGGCGGAGCGGCACGACGGCGCGCAGCAGGGCGCGCACGCCGGGGCCGTACTCCCCCGCCTCGGTGTCGACCCGCCGCACGGCCGCCGTGAGCTGGGCGGCCCAGCTCCCGGCGGTCGCCGTCGGGAGCCTCGGCGTCACCGCCAGGTCCTGGTAGCAGTCCCGGTACGGGTCGGTGTCCTCGATGGCCAGCCACGGCTCGCCGGCCCGGCGCAGCGGTCGCCAGGTGGGCACGGCCCCGCCGGGCGGGTTGTCGTCGGGCAGGGCGTCGGCGCGGGGCCGGCGGTCGTCGGTGCGGACGGTCACGGTTCGTCCGCCGGCCCGGACCTGGAAGCCACCCGCCACCGCCGTGACGACGACCGGGCCGGCCGCGTCCGACAGGGCGAGCGCGCCCAGCGTGGGGAGGCTCAGCAGGCCGTCGCGGACCGGCACGTCCAGCTCTCCGGGCACGCCGGCGCGGATGGCCGCTGCCGCGGCCACCGCGGCGAGGCGGCCGAGGTCGGCCAGCGCCGGCGTCTCCAGGCAGCGGTGCGCCCACCGGCGGACGAACGGGTGGGCCAGCACCTCCCGGACCGCCGCCGGCGCGGTGACGTCCAGCTCGACCAGGCGGTCCCAGGCGGGCCCGGCGACCGGATGCCCGGCCACCGCCGGGCTGAGGGCGACCAGCAACGCGCGGGTCTTCGCCAGGTGCACGGCCGCGAGCTGGCGGACCGAGGCGTCGGTGCCGTACCCGGTGCCGAGGTCGTCGAGCACCGCCGGGTCCAGCATGTCGGGCCCGGCCCCGCCGTCGCCCGACCCGCCGGCACCGTCGCCCGACCCGCCGGCACCGGCCGGCCGGCCCGCTGATGGACTCGATGCCGGCGGCATCGCGGAATCCGCGGCAGGGTTCATCGATGGCGGCGGCGTCGCGGGATCCGCGGCAGGATCGGTCGACGGCGGCGCGGATTCCGCCACGCCCGGACCGGCCCGGACCGGCGTCACCGCAGTAGCCGGGTCGGCCGGTGCCGGGACGGTCGGGTCGGCCGGTGCCGGGTCGCCGCCCACTCCGCGGATCAGATGGAGCAGGTCCGCACAGTAGGCGGACGGGTTGTCGAAGCCGCTGCCGGTGCGGAAGCGGTGGGCGAACAGGCCGCCACCGCACTGACGCACCACCGGGCAGGCCTGGCACGTCGCGGACAGGCCGGCCAACCCGGCCTGCCGGACGGCGATCATCGGATGCGCGGCGACCGCGTCCACCGGGTGGTGGAAGACGTCCAGTCCGGTGGCGGGCGCGCCGTCGTACGCGGACTTGAGCGAGTCGACCTGCTCGTAGCTGCCGTCGGTCTCGATGACCGCGAGGTCGGCGGCGGCCAGCCCGACGGCCTCGGTGCGGGTCGTGCCGCCGGCCGCGGTGGCGAGCAGCGAATCCAGCAGGCGGATCGGGACCGGACGCCCGTCGGCCGTCCAGGCCCGGTGCACCGCGAGCAGCCAGTCGGCGAACGGGGTGGGGGCTCCGGACGGGCGCGGCGGTGGGCGGTCCCAGTTGGCGTGCGGCAGGAGGAAGTCGATGTGCGGCGGCTCCTCGGCGAGCAACGCCCGGTAGACCGTCACGGGGTCGTTGGCGAGGTCGACGGTGCACAGCAGCCCGGCGTAGCTCGGCCGGTACTCGGGGCGGCGCAGCAGCGCCAGCGACCGCAGCACCTTGTCGTGGCTGCTCGCGCCGCTGGCGTACCGACGGTGCCGGTCGTTGGCGGCCCGGTCGCCGTCGAGCGAGACGCCGACGGCGACGCCGTGGGCGACGAGCACCTCGGCGATCTCCTCGGTGAGCAGCACGCCGTTGGACTGCATGCGCAGGTCCAGGCGGGTCACCGGGTCAAGCTGGCGGCGCAGCTCGCCCGCGACGGCGGCGAGCCCGGCCGCCCCGGCCAGCAGCGGCTCACCGCCGTGCAGCACCACCCGTACGACGTCGAGCCGGTGCGCGATGGCGTGCTCCGCGATGCGCCGGGCGGCCGCCGCCACCGTCCGCGGCGACATGGTGTGCGGCTGTCGCCGCCAGGACTGGTCCGGGTGCTCGTAGACGTAGCAATGGTCGCAGGACAGGTCACACCGGCTGACGATCTTGACAACGTACTGACTCAGGGCGCCGGCCGGCGCTGACCTCCCAGGCGTCGCGGGCTCACCGGCGTCAGATCGAAGAGCCGAAGGCTGCGACATCGACGCGGGCCGGCTGGTCCACGGTGCGGGTGTCGGACAGCGCCACGGTGCGGGCGCGGGAGAGCGGAATCTTGCCGAGCGGAGTGTGCCGGAGATCGGCCAGCGGAGCGGTGGACGTCGACCGGCCTGCGTTGCGATCCACGTGAGTCCCCCCATCGGACTTGTGGGTCAGCGGGGGCCGCCCGGGAGGCGACCCGAGACAATTGTCGATGAGTCTACCGCACGTCGAGTAGCGTCAGCGGTGCGATAGGCCATCTTCTTCAAGGGTTCTGGCCATCCAGGCCTCATTGGACAGTGCGATGAGCCGCTCCGCCTCGACCACGAAAGCGTCGTCGTCGGTCCACCCCCGCCCGTCCCGCCGGGCGCGGTGCAGCCGGGCGAGCTGGTCCGCGGTGCGGGCGTACTCGATCTGGTGCTGCTCGTACTGCTGCGCCGCGCCGTAGCCGACCACGGCCGTGGTCACGGTGGCCACGACACCGACCCAGGCGGCGAGGACGAGCCCGTCGCCGAGCACCCCGACAACGCCCGAGAGCACCGCGCCGGCCGCGGTCAGCGCGGTGGTCACCAGCCGGACCCGGCGGGCGGCGACGGCCATCCGGCGCGCCTCCGGCCGGTAGTAGTGCTCGACCTGGCCGGCCACCCGCTGCGCGACGTACGAGGCAACGTCGGACACCGCCGGCAGCGGACGGGCCGCGGGCGCGACGTCGATGGTGTGCCCGACCAGGTCAGCGGCCTCGTCCAGGAGCGCGTCGACCCGGCTCAACAGGACCGCGTCGCGGTCCGGCCCGCGGTACGGCGACACACCGGCGAGGTGGCGGTGCACCTCGGCCTTGAGCGACTCGGCGACCGCCCGCAGCCGGGTCCAGACCTGCACCGGCTCCCGGCTGGTCGCCCGGGCGGCCAGCGGGACGAGGCCCAGCGCCGCGCCGGCGATGATCGCCAGCACCCGGCTCGTCGGCCGGTGCACCGGGTCGAGTTGCGCCGCGGCGGTGCCGGCGACGGCGGCGACGACGGTGAGGCCGGCGACCAGCCGGCGCCCCCGGGCGATCCGGCGGCGCACCAGGTCCGCCGCCCGGGACCAGGTGGACTGCTGCTGCCAGACCGCGTCGAGCACGGCCGGCGAATCGACGGTCGACACTCCCGCATGGTAGATCCCGGCGCCAAGGAAAGGATTCCTTGTCAACGCCGGGCGAGGTGAGAGGGGCCCCCTGTCGACGCGCCTGGACACGCCTGGGCGATACCGTCTGGTGCATGGTTGCTGACCGCTCCCTCGGCCGCCCGTTCTGGACGTTCTGGACCGCCGCCGCCCTGGCCAACCTGGGTGACGGCATCCGGGTGGCGGCGTTCCCCCTGCTGGCGGCCGCACTGAGTGACGACCCGGTCGCCGTGGCCGCGGTCGCCGCAGCGCAGTTCCTGCCCTGGCTGGTCACCGGCCTGCTCGCCGGCGTGCTCGCCGACCGCCGCGGCGCCCGCGCGGTCATCGCCACCGCCGACGCCGGTCGCGTGCTCGTCCTGGCCACCCTGGCCGTGGCCGTCGCGACGGGCTGGGCGACGATCGCGCTGGTGGTGGCGGCGTCCTTCCTGCTCGGCGTCGGCGAGACGCTGCGCGACACCGCCGCGCAGACCGCCGTGCCGCGCCTCGTCCGCGACGAGCACCTGGAGAAGGCCAACGGGCGCCTGGTCGCCGGCGAGATCGTCGGCAACGAGTTCGTGGGCCCACCGGTCGGGTCGCTGCTGTTCGTCGTCGGCGCGGCGCTGCCGTTCGCCGTCAACGGCGCTGCCCTCGCCCTCGCCGTGATGCTCGTGCTGTCGCTGCCGCTGAGCCTGGCCCGGCCGCCGGTCGCGAAGGCCGGAACGGAGGCCGGCGGGACCCGGGGCGGGGGCGTCCTGGCCGGGCTGCGGTGGCTCGTCCGGCAGCCGGTGCTGCGGACGCTGGTGATCGTCGGCGCGGCGATCGCGGCCGCCGACACCGCATGGTTCGCGATCTTCGTCCTGTACGCGCGGGAGAGCCTCGGCCTCGGCGCGCTCGGCTTCGGCCTGCTGCTGGCCACCGGCGCGGCCGGCGGGCTGACCGGTTCCCTCCTCGCCGACCGGGTGCTCCAGCGGTTCCGCCACCGCGACGTGCTCGCCGTGACGCTGGCGCTGACCGGTGGCGTGCCCGTCCTGCTGGTCGTCGCCCCGAACCGGGTCGCGGCCGTCGTCGTCGTGGTCCTGACCAGCGCCTCGTTCGCCGTACTCAACGTCGCAGCGCTGTCGCTGCGGCACCGGCTGGTACCCGAGGGCCTGCTCGGCCGGGTCGTGGCCGCCTCCCGCACGCTCACCTACAGCTGCACGGCGCTGGGCGCCCTGGCCGGCGGCGCCCTCGCCGCCAGTGCCGGCCTGGTCGCGCCGTTCCTGCTCAGCGGCGTGGTCGCGGTCGTGGCGACGACCGGCTGGTGGGTGGCGTCGCGCCCGGCCGCCGCGGGCTGACCGGGGCGCCGGCGGCCCGGCGCCCCGCACGGCCGCTCAGAGGGTACGGGCGAGCCGCTCGGCGAGGATCCGCGTGAACCGGGACGGGTCGGCCAACTCCCCGCCCTCGGCGAGCAGCGCCATCCCGTACAGCAGCTCGGCGGTCTCCGTGAGCGACTCCTCCGTGCCGCCCTGCTCGCGGGCCTTACGCAGCCCGCTGACCAGCGGATGCGTCGGGTTCAGCTCCAGGATGCGCTTGACCTGCGGCACCTCGTGGCCCATCGCCCGGTACATCTTCTCCAGGGTGGGCGTGAGGTCGTGCGCGTCGCCGACGACGCAGGCCGGGGAGGTGGTCAGCCGGGACGACAGGCGGACCTCCTTGACCTGGTCGGCGAGGGCGCTGCCGAGCCAGGTCAGCAGGTCGGCGTAGTCGGCGCGCTGCCGCTCCCGCTCGGCCTCGGCCTCCTTGCGCTCGTCCTCGGTGTCCAGGTCGACCTGGCCCTTGGCGATGGAGCGCAGCGTCCTGCCGTCGTACTGGCCGACCCGGTCGACCCACACCTCGTCGACCGGGTCGGTGAGCAGCAGCACCTCGTAGCCCTTGGCGCGGAACGCCTCCATGTGCGGCGAGTTCTCGATGGTCGTCCGGGACTCGCCGGTGGCGTAGTAGATGTCGCTCTGGCCGTCCTTCATGCGGCTGACGTAACCGGCGAGGTCGGTCGGCTCGGCGGCGTCGTGGGTGGACGCGACGGAGAGGATCTCCAGGAGGGTGTCCCGGTTCTCCGTGTCGTCGATCAGCCCCTCCTTGAGCGCGGCGCCGAACTCGGTCCAGAAGGTGCGGTACTTCTCCGGCTGATTGGCCTTGAGGTCCTTGACGGTGGCGAGGACCTTCTTCACCAGCCGGCGGCGGACCACCTGGATCTGCCGGTCCTGCTGGAGGATCTCGCGGGAGATGTTCAGCGACAGGTCGTGGGCGTCCACCACGCCCTTGACGAAGCGCAGGTACGAGGGCATCAGCGCCTCGCAGTCGTCCATGATGAAGACGCGCTTGACGTAGAGCTGGACGCCGCGGCGGCCCTGCGGGGAGAAGAGGTCCAGCGGGGCGTGCGAGGGCAGGAAGAGCAGCGCCTCGTACTCGAAGGTGCCCTCGCCCCGCATGTGCACGACCTCGAGCGGGTCGGCCCAGTCATGGCTGACGTGCTTGTAGAACTCGTGGTACTCGGCCGGCTCGACCTCGTCGCGGGCCCGCGCCCACAGCGCCTTCATCGAGTTGAGGGTCTGCACCTCGGTGGTCGGCTCGCCGCCGTCGGTGCCGGGCCGCTCGACGGCCATCCGGATGGGGTGGGCGATGAAGTCGGAGTACCGCTTGACGATCTGCCGGATCGTCCATTCGGCGGTGTAGTCGTGCAGGTTGTCCTCGGTGTCGGTCGGCTTGAGGTGCAGCGTGACGGCGGTGCCCTGCGGCGCGTCCGCGACCGGCGCGATCGTGTACGTGCCCTCGCCCGTCGACTCCCAGCGGGTGCCGCCGCTCTCCCCCGCCCTGCGGGTGACCAGCTCGACCCGGTCGGCGACCATGAACGCCGCGTAGAAGCCGACGCCGAACTGGCCGATCAGCTCCTGGGACGTCGCCGCGTCGGTCGACTCCCGCAGCTTGCGCAGCAGCTCCGCGGTGCCCGACTTGGCGATCGTGCCGATCACCTCGACGACCTCGTCCCGGGACATGCCGATGCCGTTGTCCCGCACGGTCAGGGTGCGTGCCGCCCGGTCGACCTCGATGGCGATGTGCAGGTCGGCCGTGTCGACCTGGAGGTCCTTGTCGATCAGCGAAGCCAGGCGCAGCTTGTCCAGCGCGTCCGAGGCGTTCGAGATCAGCTCCCGCAGGAAGACGTCCTTGTTCGAGTAGATCGAGTGGACCATCAGCTGGAGCAGCTGACGCGCCTCGGCCTGGAACTCCAACGTCTCGGTGCTCACACCGTTTCCTTTCGTCCGCGAAGCGGCGCCGGCGCGGGCCGGCGCATCCCGAAGAGGTTCGCCGAAAGAATACGAGCACCTCACGGAGGGCGACCCGTCGCCTCGCCGCCGCCTTCGTCCACTCCGGTTTCGGCAGGTCAGGGCATTGCAGTCGGTCGGACGCACCGACGTCGCCGCTGTCGGGCGAGTGAAGTCCGGCGCGGCTGTCGGGTTTCCGGCGGACCGGTGGGCGTGGTGTCCGGTTTGGGGTGGCCGGGCTGATTCGCCGCCTGGCATGCGGTGTGCGGTTTCCGCCGGGTATCCCGGGCGCGGTTGTCCGGTTTGGGGTGCGGTGTCGGGTGGTGGGGGTCACCCGGGTCGTGGAATGGGTGGGTGGGCCGGGTCGTTGTACATGGTCGTGACCGCGGGACCCTGGCCCCGCCCCCGTCTCGGGGTGGCCGGCCGCCGGGAATGACCCGGGACCCCCGACGGTTACATCTCCCCGGACCCCCGGAGCACCCCGGCCGGGCTGGTCCCTTCTTGATCCACCTTTCCTGACCGCGCCGCACGGCATCCCCCCTCGCCGGTGGCGTGTACCCCCGAGTGAAAGGGCTTCGATCATGCGTACCGATCTGCTGCGTAAGACCGTGCTGACCACCGCTGGTGTCCTCGTCACCGGCGGCGCGGTGGCCGCCCCCGCGACCGCCGTGTTCGCCGCCCCCACCACCGACAAGCCGGCGGCCGTGCAGGCCGACCGCAAGGGCGAGCGGGAACTGCGGGTGGACTACCAGGCACAGCCGAACTTCTACTACTGCGGCCCGGCCGCGGCCCGTAACGCCCTGTCCGTGCAGGGCAAGGACATCGACGTCGACTCGATGGCCGAGCGGATGGGCACCACCGAGGCCGGCACCAACTCGATCAACGACATCACCCCGGTACTGAACAAGGAGACCGGTAAGGACGTCTACCGCAGCGTCGAGATCAGCTCGCCGCGCGCCGACGACAAGCAGACCGACAAGCTGCGCGCCGACATCGTGCGCACCATCGACGACGGCCGGGCCGTGGTGGCCAACATCGCCGGCACCGCCACCGACGTCGACGGCGGCCTGCACTCCTTCGAGGGCGGACACTACATCTCCGTGACCGGCTACCGCGACAGCGGCCACGAGGTCAAGATCACCGACTCGGCGAACCCGAACACCGCCGAGTACTGGATCACCACCGACGCCCTCGCCGACTGGATCGCCACCCGCGGCTACTCCACCAACTGACACCCGCACCACCCACCAACGGGCCGGCCCCAACAGGGGCCGGCCCGTTCCGCCATCCCCACCCCCGCCTCCCCCGAGGAGACGACAACATCAGCGAAGACATCCCCCCAACACCGACCGAGACAGCACCCTCCCCGAAACTGCCGCACCTCGGGAGCGCGGAGGGGACGCGCGGGGGCAGGGTCAGCCGCCGGAGGCGGCCGGGCTGTGGCCGGAGGTGGCGCAGACCCGCCCTGGCGGTGGCGGCGCTGGCCGCCGGCCGCCTCCGAGCGGACGGTCCGGTGGCCGGGCGGCGATCACGAGGGGCGGTTGCGCTCCTGGCTGAGGCGCTCGTCGAGGCGGCCCAACTCGTAGATGGCGTTGAGGTCGGTCGGCAACCGGGACACGTTGTCCGGTGCCGGCTCCGGCTCCAGACCGGGCGGGCCGGCCGGACCGGACGCGCCGGCCGCGGGGGCGGGAGCAGCGACGGAGGCCGCGGCCGAGGGCCTGCGCCGCCGCAGCGCCAGCAGCACCGGTACCGCCGCCACGCCCACGGCGAGGGCGTACACCAGGAGCCGACCGGGCTCCCCGCCGCGCTCCGCCGCCGGACCGGGAAGCGCCTCCGGGAGGCCGCTCGCCGCCGGCCCCGGCTGCGTGGCAGTGCCGGGTGCGCGGACACCGGCGCCGTCACCGCCGGGCACCGCCGGGACGGCGTCGGTCGCGGCCGGTGCCGGCTGGGCCGAGGGCGGCGGGGCCGACTGCCCGGAAGTGGCCGCCGGCGTGCCGCCGGTCGGCGTGGCCTCCGGCGACGGGCCGCCGCCACCGCCGAGGAGATCGCCCACCAGGCCGCCGACCCCATCGAGCAGACCTCCGACCAGCCCGCCGGAGGGCGACGGCGATTCGGCGACGGACGGCGTCGGGGTGGGGGCGAGCGCCAGGGTGAGCGCGAGCGCGGCCACGGCAGGCATGGTTCACCTCGGAGGGATCGGCGTGGTGGCACCGTACCGCACTCCGTGAGCACGCGGTGACACCACACCGGCCCGTTCAGGGTGTCAGGAAGGGCCCCTGGTACAACGCGCGGCGTTGACGAGGGACCCTTCCTCACGGTCAGGCCGGGAGGCCGCCGACCTGCGTGTTGATCCAGGAGCGAATCGACGGAAGGTCACCGTAGATCGACGGGCCGGTGGCGCACGTGGCGTTGTTGTTGCCCGCGCGGCTGGTGGCGCCGATCAGGTTCCACACCCCGTTGATCCGCCGCACCTGCGGACCGCCGGAGTCGCCGTAGCAGGCGCCGGAGTTGCCGCCCGTGTTGTTGGTGCAGATCTCGTACGGGCCGTCGATGCCGATGCACCGGCTGTCCGACACGATCGACGTGTCCAGCTCGTGGGCGACCGTCGGGGCCGAGCCGCAGCCCCGGTTCGGGCAGGTCAGACCCCAGCCGATGATCCGGGTCGCGGTGCCGACCGCGCCGGACGTGCTCGGGATCGGCGCCGGGGCGTACGACACGGAGCTGGCCAGCTGCATCAGCTTGACGTCGATCCTGGGGTGGTTGACCGCCCGGGTCACCCGGACCACGGTGCCGCCGCTGCTGCGGTTGACGCTGCCGACCCGGACCGAGGACGGGGTCGGGCAGTGCCGCGCGGTGACCACCCAGTTCGACTTGATCAGGGTGCCGGTGCAGCCGGAGGTGTAGACCAGCCACGGGTAGTTCTCGGTGGCCGGCCGGCCACCCACCACGAACGGCGTGACCTCTTCGGACTGCCAGGTGAACGTGCCGGTCTCGACCGTCGTTCGGCTGCCGGCGAAGAGCTGGTTCACCCGGGACGCCTCGGCCGAGCTGGGGTACGCGTTGCGGCAGGACACGGGCGCGCTGCTGCCGGACATCAGATCGGAGCAGAGGCCGGTGCGCCGGTCGGGCAGGCCGAGGGTGTGGCCGAGCTCGTGGCTGGCGATGCGGGTGCGGTCGTACCCCTGGTTGACCGCGGTCCAGCCCATCCAGATCCGGCCGGAGCCGAGCCCGGTGACCTGCGCCCGCGGCCAGCCGCTGTCGACGTAGATGGTGATGTTGCCGGGCGTCCGCGGCACCAGCCGGACGTTGCTGACCGAGCTGTTCCAGATCTGGGCCGCCTGGTCGAAGTTCGTGCGGAACTCGCCAGCCCGGCTCGCGTCGTAGTAGACGGTGCGGGCGGCCGCTGCCGGCGCGCCGGTGGCGACCTGCACCCCGGCCGCCGCGAGCATCGCCGCCAGCACGGCTCCGGCCGCGCGCAGCAGTTGTCTTCTGAGCATCTCACTCCCCTTGGTAGTCGGCGGCGCGCCGCCGCCAGCCATCGATGTAGATGGATGTTAAATCGAAGGCCGCCGATGTCCGGCATAGCGGAAGCGTCATACCGACGGACCGCGCTCGGGCCGGCCACGACCGTTCCCCGGACGCCCGACCTGCTGTTACGTGCGCGTTACGGCACGGCGAAGCTGCTGTGCCGGACGACCTCCACGGTGGATCCGGGTCCGTCGACGGCGCCGGACCACCGACACCGGCCCGCACGGCGCCGGACGCAGCCGTCCCGGCCGACCCGCCGGGACGCGAACGGCAGGAGGAGACAGATGCGGATCAGGAATGGACTCATGGTGCTGGTGGTCGCACTCGCCGGGCTGGTCGCCGGCGCGGGCACCGGCACGGCGGCGACCACGACGACGAAGGCCGCGGCAGGCGCGCCGTACTGCGGGATCACCTGGGGCAGCCTGACGAAGTCGGCGGGCTCGCTGAGCAGCGCACCGCTCATCGACGTGCGCACCGGGCGACACGACTGCTTCGACCGGGTGGTCTTCGAGTTCGCCGGCCCGGTGAACGGCTACACGGTCACCTACGGCGAGACGTGGACCGAGGGCGAAGGGCTGGCGCTGTCGCCGTACACCGCCGGCGACGAGCTGCTGCGGGTCTCCCTGCAGGCCCCGGCGTACGACGACGAGCACGTGGCCACCGTCCCGTACCGGGTCGGCGAGCACGCCGCCAACGTCCTGCGCTACCGGACGCTGCGTGACGTGGTGTTCGCCGGCAGCTTCGAGGGCTACACCACCTTCGCCGTCGGCGTTCGGGCGCGGCTGCCGTTCCGGGTGTTCGTCCTGGCCGGCCCCGGTACGCACAGCCGGATCGTCCTCGACGTCGCCCACCAGTGGCAGGAATGACGAGCGTGGGGGGCCCGGCCCCGGCCGGGCCTCCCACACCGACCGTTTCGCCAGGTCGGCCGCCACCTTCCCAGGGCTACCCTCGCAGCATGGAAGGCCGCGTGCTGGTCGTGGAGGACGACGCCTCCATCCGTGAGGTGACCGCCCTCGGGCTGCGGCGCGCCGGTTTCCGGGTGGACACCGCCGTGGACGGCCGGTCGGGGCTCGCCGCCTGGCGGGCGCGCCCGGTCGACCTGATCGTGCTGGACGTGATGCTGCCCGGCCTGGACGGCTTCGAGGTCTGCCGGGAGATCCGGCGGACCAGCCAGGTGCCGATCCTCATGCTGACCGCGCGCACCGACACCATCGACGTGGTCGTCGGGCTCGAGTGCGGCGCCGACGACTACCTGCGCAAGCCGTTCGACCTGCCGGAGCTGGTCGCCCGGGTCCGCTCGGTCCTGCGCCGGGTCACCGCCGCGCCGACCCCGGTCACCATCGAGATCGGCGGCCTGGAGATCGACCCGGGCAGCTTCGTGGCCCGCAAGCACGGGCGGGACCTGACCCTGACGGCCACCGAGTTCCGGCTGCTGCTGGAGCTGGCTCGCCGGCCCGGCCAGGTCTTCACCCGGGAACTGCTGCTGGAGCGGGTGTGGAACCACGACTTCCTCGGCGACTCCCGGCTCGTCGACGTGGCGGTGCAGCGGCTCCGCGCCAAGATCGAGGACGATCCGGCGAACCCCCGACTGGTCCGGACCGTCCGGGGCGCCGGCTACAAGCTCGCCCCGGCCTGAGGGGAGGTGCCCGGTGCGGACCGCCGACCCGGTCGTCCCCGGCCGCCTGCGTCGCCGGCTGACCGTCGCGTTCGTGCTCGTCGCCGGCGTCTCCGCCGGGCTGCTCGCCGGCGGTTCGTACGCGCTGCTGCGGCAGGTCCGCTTCGACGCCTCGGTGCAGCAGGCCGCCGCCGACGCCCGCTACCAGTTGGTGCTCGCCGGGCAGTTCGCGCCGCTGACCGACCGCCGCCGCGCCGACCTGCTCGCCAGCTTCGAGGGCAGCGCGCGGCACGTGGTTCTCGTCGACGGCGAGGCGTACCCGTCGAATCCCGCGTTCGCGCCGCCGCTGGGCGCCGGGCTGCGGGCCACCGTGGCGGCCGGGCAGCTCGGGTACGAACGCAGCGCGCCGTCCGCCCGGCCCCGCCTGCTCGTGGTCGGCGGCCGCATCCCCGGCTCGACCGCCGAGCTGTACGTGGTCACCGTCGAGGACGACATCGCGGCGGACCTCGACCAGCTTCGGACCGCGCTGCTGGCCGGCTGGGTGCTGGTGGTGCTGCTCGCCGCCGCGGTGGGACACGCCCTCGCCCGCCGCACCCTGGACCCGGTCGGCCGGGCCAGCCGGGCCGCCCGGGCCCTCACCGAGGGGCTGCTCGCCACCCGGCTGCCGGTGCGCGGCCGGGACGAGTTCAGCGTCTGGGCGGCGTCCTTCAACGAGATGGCTGAAGCGCTGCAGGACCGGATCGAGGCGCTGTCGCGGGCCCAGGCCCGGGAGCGGCGGTTCACCGCCGACGTCGCGCACGAACTGCGTACCCCGGTCACCGCCCTGGTGGCCGCGGCCTCGCTGCTGCGCGACCACCTGGACCGGCTGCCCGACGACGCGCGGCGGGCCGGCGAGCTGCTGGTCGCCGACGTGGTCCGGCTACGCCGGCTGGTCGAGGACCTGATGGAGATCTCCCGCCTCGACGCGGGCCGGGAGGCGCTCGCCGTGACCACGGTCGACGCCGCCGCGCTGCTGAGGTCGATCCTGCGGTCCCGGGGGTGGGCGGAGCGGGTCGCCGTCGACGCGCAGCCGGTGGAACTGCCGACCGACCCGCGCCGGCTGGAGCGCGTCCTCGCGAACCTCGTCGCCAACGCGGTCGAGCACGGCGGCGGCGAGGTCCGGGTCGGCGTCCACCGGGCCGGGTCGGAGGTCGTCTTCGACGTCAGCGACAGGGGTCCGGGCATCCCCGCCGAGCACCTGCCCCGGCTCTTCGACCGCTTCTACAAGGTCGATCCGGCCCGTTCCAGCCGCGGCAGCGGGCTGGGCCTCGCCATCGCCTGGGAGAACGCCCGACTGCTCGGCGGCCGGCTGAGCGTGGCGAGCGCACCCGGCGCGGGCACCCACTTCCGGCTCACGCTCCCCGCCACCGGACCGGACACCGCCGCCGGGGACATCGGCGCCGACCCGTCGCTGCCGGTCGCTCGTCACGGCGGCGACGCGGTCGGCCGGACGGAGCCGGCGACCGGCACCGGGCGGGCGACCGCAGCCGGCAGCGTGCCGCGCAGCCGCGGCGACATGCCGGCCGGCGGCCACGAGGAAGCGCAACAGCGGCGGGCGACACCGGGCGGCACGCCATGAGGCGGGGCATCGCCGCGACGACCGTCGCCGCCCTGCTCGCGGCGGGCGGCTGCGCCGAGCCGCGCTCCGGGTCGCTCGGACCGGCGCCGACCGCGGTAGCGCCGGCCGCGTCCACCGCGACCGCCGCGCCGTCGAGCGCCCCGGTCCCGACCCGATCAACCGGCCCGACCACGACCGCACCGGCTCCGCCCGGCCCGACCGCGGCGCCGTCGGGCGCGCTCACCATCGAGCTCTGGTACGTCCGCGACGGGCGGATCGTGCCGACCCGGCGTACCCGGCCGCCGACGGTCGCCACGTCCCGGCTGGCGTTGACCGAACTGGCGGCCGGGCCCTCGGCGGAGGAGGCCGCGACCGGGCTGGCCACCCTGGTCCCGGCCGGCGCCGAGGTCACCCGGATCGCCGACGGGACCGCGGTGCTGCCGGCGGTGGCGACGACGGGCGGCCCGACCGCGACGCGGCTGCGCGAGGCGCAGGTGGTGTGGACGCTCACCCAGTTCCCCACCGTCCGGCGGGTGCGCTTCGGCACCGCGACCCCGGTCGACCGCGCCACCTACGCCGACCTGCTGCCGCCGATCGTGGTCACCGCCCCGGTGATCGGCGCGCGGGTCACCAGCCCGGTCACGGTCACCGGCACGGCCGACGTGTACGAGGCGACGGTCAGCGTGCGCGTGCTGGACGCCGCCGGCCGCGAACTCGCCACCGGGTTCACCACCGCCACCTGCGGTTCCGGCTGCCGGGGCGACTACCGGGCCGCGGTGAGCTTCCGCGTCGACCGGGAGCAGGACGGCACGGTCGAGGTGTACGAGGTGTCCCCCGAGGACGGCTCGCGTACGAAGGTCGTCGCGGTGCCGGTACGCCTTGCCCCCCGCCGCTGAGGTCCGCTCACCGGCCGCCGCCCCGGCGCTCAGCCCTTGACGCAGACCACCTGCTTGAGGTGCGCCACCACCTCAACCAGGTCCTCCTGCTGCGTCATCACCTCGGTGATGTCCTTGTACGCGGCCGGGATCTCGTCGACCACCCCGGCGTCCTTGCGGCACTCCACCCCCGCGGTCTGCTTGGCCAGGTCGTCGGTGCTGTACGTCCGCTTGGCCTGCGCCCGCGACATCCGGCGACCCGCGCCGTGCGACGCCGAGTGGTACGCGTCCGGGTTTCCCCGGCCCCGGACGATGTACGAGCCGGTCCCCATCGACCCGGGGATGATGCCGAGCTCCCCCCGCCCGGCCCGGATCGCCCCCTTGCGGGTGACCAGCAGGTCGACGCCGTCGTACGTCTCCTCCGACACGTAGTTGTGGTGGCAGCTCACCGGCTCGTCGAACCGTGCCTGCGGGAACCGCTCCCGCACGACCTCGCAGAGCACGGCGAGCATGACCGCGCGGTTGCGCCGGGCGTACTCCTGCGCCCACCACAGGTCCCGGCGGTAGGCGGCCATCTCCGTCGTGCCGGCGAGGAAGACGGCCAGGTCCCGGTCGGGCAGGTCGGCGTTGTGCGGCAGCCGCCGGGCGACCGCCATGTGCCGCTCGGCCAGCTCCTTGCCGATGTTGCGCGACCCGGAGTGCAGCATCAGCCACACCCGGCCGGCGTCCGCGCCGCCCTGCTCGAGGCAGACCTCGATGAAGTGGTTGCCGCCGCCGAGCGTGCCCAGCTGCCGCTGCGCCCGCGTCTCCAACTGCGCCACCCCCCGGTCGAGATCGCCGAACCGCCGCCAGAAGTCGTCCCAGCCGCGCTGCTCCAGCCCGCGTACCCGGCGCGGGTCCACCGGGGTGTCCCGCTGGGCGAAGCCGACCGGGATGGCCGCCTCGACGGCGGACCGCAGGCCGGCGAGGTCGTCGGGCAGGTCGTCGGCGGTGAGCGAGGTCCGGACCGCGGACATGCCGCAGCCGATGTCGACGCCGACGGCGGCCGGCGACACGGCCTGCCGCATCGCGATGACCGAGCCGACGGTGGCGCCCTTGCCGAAGTGGACGTCGGGCATGACGGCGACACCCTCGACCCACGGCAGCGCGCCGATGTTGCGCAGCTGCCGGGCGGCCTGCGGCTCGATGCCGTACGGGTCGGTCCAGACCCGTACCGGCGCGCGGGTGCCGGCCAGCGGGGTGAAGCCCATCGTCGTCTCCTCGAATCGTGGGACGGTCCCGCCGGAGGCGGGACCGGAGGCAGAGCGGTTGGCCGGATTCGAACCGACGATCTTCACCGTGGCGGGGTGACGCGCTACCGGGCTGCGCTACAACCGCTTACCGGCTGACGCCGGGCGGCGTCGCCAGGTAGGCCGTGCGGGGTTCGAACCCGCAACCTCCCGGTTGAGAACCGGGTGAGCTTCCCGTTGCTCCAACGGCCCGTGCCGGGTACGAAAAAGCCGCCCGACCCGGCGGGGGTGGGCGGCGCCGCGTCACGCGCGGGCGTCAGTCACACCACCATGGTCGCCGGTACTGGAGACGGCGACCGCCGGTCCGTTCGCCGGCCACCGCACCGCCGCGCGGCGTCGGCCGCGTGGTCGGGGTGTTGCGAGGCTGTTCACGGTGGACTCCCTGGGTCGTTGCCGGGCTGCGGAGTGGACAGTACGGCCGGCCCGGCGTCGCCCGCAATGGATATTGGTCGGCGGTACCGGCGATAGGGTCGGTGGCATGCGGACCAAGCAGGAGCTGGGCGCGGCGATCCGGCGGGGCCGGCGGGCGGCGCTGGTCGTCAACGCCCGCTCCCGGCGGGGCCGCCACCGGTACGAACACGTCCGTACGCGGCTGCTGGCGGCCGGCTTCGACCTGCTCGCCGCCTGCCCGGTGGACCGGCCCGGCCAGTTGGAGGAGTGTCTCGCCGAGGCGGTCGGGCTCAGCCCCGACCTGCTCGTCGCCGGCGGCGGGGACGGCACACTGAGCACCGCCGCGCGGCTGCTCGCGCATCGCGACGTGGCGCTCGGCGTGCTGCCGCTGGGCACCACCAACAACTTCGCCCGCACCGTCGGCGTACCGCTCGACCTGGCCGCGGCCGTGGCGGTGCTCACCGACGGCAAGGTGATCGACGTGGACCTCGGGCTCGTCGGCAACCTGCGGTTCACCAACCACGTCGGCGTCGGGCTGTCCGCCGACGTGATGGCCGGCACGCCGCCGCGGCTCAAGCGGGTCGGCGGCCGGCTCGCGTACCCGGTCACGGCCCTGGCGCTGCTGGCCCGGCACCGCCCGTTGCGCGCCACCGTCCGCGCCGAGGGGCGGGAGCACGAGTTCGTCACCCACCAGCTGTACGTGGCCAACGGCGGCTTCCACGCGGGCCGGCCGATCACGGCGGACGCGAACGCGGACGACCGGCTGCTGGTCGCGTACCCGGTGGGCGGCCCGGACCGGCGCGGGCTGCTGCGCGACACCGCCCGCAACGCGGCGACCGGCCATCGCCGCACGCTGGTCGACGAGCCGTTCCTCGCCGTGCGTCAGCTCTGGCTGGAGACCGACCGGCCGGCGCCGGTGGAGGTCGACGGCGAGCTGTACGGCGAGACGCCGATCCGGATCGGCCTGGACGCGAACGCGCTGCGGCTGATGGCGCCGGCCGGCAGCCCGGACCGCTGAGCCGGAGCCGGACCGCCGAGCCGCCGTGCCGGAGCCGGACGGCCGGGCCACCGTGCCGGCCGACGCGTAGCATCGGCGGTCGTGGCCCTGATGCGCGTTGACTTCTACTCCGACGTCCTCGGCCTCTCCACGTCGATGACGGTGATCCTGCCGCAGCGCACCGCGTCGCAGATCGGGATGGCCGGCGCCGCGCCGGCCGGCGACCCGCCGGTGCTCTACCTGCTGCACGGCCTCACCGACGACGACACCATCTGGCTGCGCCGCACCTCGATCGAGCGGTACGTGGCGCCGCTCGGCCTGGCCGTGGTGATGCCGCAGGTGGCGCGCAGCTTCTACACCGACGAGGAGCACGGCAACCGGTACTGGACGTTCCTCAGCGAGGAACTGCCGGCGGTGTGCCACGACTTCTTCCGGCTGTCCCGGCGGCGGGAGGACACGTACGTCGCCGGGCTCTCCATGGGTGGCTACGGCGCGGTGAAGTGGGCGTTGCGGGCGCCGGACCGGTTCGCCGCGGCGGCGAGCCTGTCCGGTGCCCTCGACGTGGCGCGTCGCCGCCACCATCCGACCGCCCCGCTGGACCCGCGGGTGTGGCACACCGTGTTCGGCGAGCGCGCGGTGGTCGGCACCGAGGACGACACGGTGGCGCTGCTCGACCGGTACGGCGCGGACGGTGCACAGCCGCCCGCGCTCTACGTCGCCTGCGGCACCGAGGACTTCCTGTACGAGGACAACGTGCGGTTCGTCGACGCCGCCCGGGAGCGCGGGGTCCCGTTGACCGTGGAGTTCTCCCCCGGCGACCACGACTGGGGGTACTGGGACGCGCGGATCCGGGACGTGCTGGCCTGGCTGCCGCTACGTGGGCGCCCCGCCGGCTGACCGCCCGCCGGCCGGTCAGCCGACCGAGGCGCGGGCCACCGGTGCGTCGAAGTACCGGTCGGGGTACGGCTCGTCGCGGTAGCGGTAGTGCCACCACTCTCGGTCGTAGTTGACGAAGCCCTCCCGCGTCATCAGCTGCCGGAGCAGGTTCCGGTTGGCCCGGGCGGTGCCGCCCACGCGGGGGCTGTCGGTGTGGGCGAGCGGGTCGAAGCAGTCGAACCCGGTGCCCATGTCCACGCTGTCGTCGGCGAACCGCCGGCCGGCCGGGGCGGTGCAGGCGACCAGCGGCTGCCCGGGCGAGTACGGCGCGGGGCCCGGGGCGGCCACGTCCACCAGGGTCAGGTCGACGGTGCTGCCCCGGCTGTGCGCGGTCGGCGCGCCGACGTACCCGCGGTCGAACAGCTCCGACTTCGCCACCCGGGGGTAGAACTCCGCCTTCGTCTGCTGCTGCCCGGGCTCGCGGGCCCAGGCCACGATGTCGTCGACCGCCGGCTGCGGGCGGTAGCAGTCGTAGACCTTGAGACTGCGCCCCTGGGCCAGCGCGGCGTCCTGCACCCGGCGCAGCGCCTCGGCGGCCGGTCGGGTGAGCAGGCAGAGCGGTTCGTCGTAGCCGGCCAGCGGGCGGCCGACGAAGTTGTGCGGGCCGGCGTACCGCAGGTCGGCGCGGATGCGGGGGTCGACGTCGGCGAGCGCCACGAACCCGGGCAGGCGCGCCGCGGCGGACGGCGAGGCCGGCGGGGACGGCGGTGGCGGGGACGGCTCCGGCGTGGGACATCCGGCGGCCAGCGCCGCGACCGCCAGCAGAGCGGCGGAGGTACGCGCGGCGCGCGGCCGTGCTCGGGTTCCCCGTCGTCGCCGCACGGCCCCTGTCTACCACCGACCGCCGTGACCCGGGCCAGGGTTGACGGCGAGCGCTACGCTGCCTGCGGTGTGCCGGGAAGTCTGGTCGGCAGTCGTGAGCCCCGACGACCCGGGAGGCTGCCGTGAGCGCACCCGCCATCCGCACCGAAGCCTTGACCAAGCGGTACGGTCCAGTGCCCGCCCTGGACGGGCTGGACCTGACGGTTTCCGCCGGGGAGGTGTTCGGTTTCCTCGGTCCGAACGGCGCCGGCAAGTCCACGACGATCCGGCTGCTGCTCGGCCTGGCCCGGCCGACCTCCGGCCGTGCGTGGATCTTCGGCACCGACGCCGCCGACGTCGCCGCCGCGCACGCGCGGCTCTCGTACGTGCCCGCCGACGTGGCGCTGTGGCCCCGCCTGACCGGTGCCGAGGTGCTGGAACTGCTCGGCGCGGTCGGCCCAGGCATCGACCGTGGCTACCGGGACGAACTGGTCCGGCGATTCGCGCTCGACCTGTCGAAGCCGGCCGGCACCTACTCAACCGGCAACCGCCAGAAGGTGGCGCTGGTCGCGGCGTTCGCCACCCGAGCCCCGCTGCTGGTCCTCGACGAGCCGACCAGCGGGCTCGATCCACTGATGGAGCGGGAGTTCCGGCGGACGGTCGCAGAGGCCCGCGCGGACGGCCGGACGGTCTTCCTCTGCTCCCACCAGCTGGCCGAGGTCGAGGCCGTCTGTGACCGGGTGGGGATCCTCCGCGCCGGAAAGCTGATCGATGTGGCGGCGGTACCCGACCTCCGGGCGCTGCACCGCACCGAGGTGCTGGCCCGGTTCGCCGGCCCGGTGCCGGACCTCGGCGACGTGCCGGGCGTCGGAGCTGTTGACACCAGCGGCGACAGTACCCTGCGGTTCACGCTGACCGGGCCTCCAGGTCTGGCGCTGCGCCGGATCACGGCGGCCGACGTCACGGCGATGAGCATGCGGGAGCCCACCCTGGAGGAGATCTTCCTCGACTACTACGGGGAGGAGCGGTGACAGCCGCGGTCGCCGAGCATGCCATCACCCGCCTCGCGGTGCGCCAGGTCCGGCGCGGCGGCCTGATCGTGCTGGCCGTCACTGCGGGCATGTCGGCCCTGGTCGCCAACACGTACGAGAGCACGATGGGCACCGAGGCAGACCTGGCCACGCTGATGGCGCTGGGCGGGAACCCGGCGGTCCGCACGCTGTTCGGCGAGCCGGTCGCGCTGGACACACCGGGCGGCTTCACCGTCTGGCGCACCGGAACTGTCCTCGCCGTCCTGTTGTCGGTCTGGGGACTGCTGGCGGTCACCCGGATCACCCGGGGCGAGGAGGAAGCCGCTCGCTGGAGCCTGCTGCTCGCCGGACGGCTGGACCTGCGGGCCGTGCTGGGCCGGCACCTGCTGGTTCTGGCGGTCGTCTTGGCGACCGTCGGCGTCGCGGTCACGGTCGCACTGGTAGCGGTCGGCACCCCTGCGTCCGGGGCGATCCGGCACGGCGCGGGCCTCGCTCTCGCCGGACTGTTCGCGGTCGCGCTCGCAACCCTCGCCGCCCAGGTGTTCCCCACGCGGGCTGGGGCCACCGGCGCCACCGTCGCGGTGCTCGGGGTCGGGCTGCTGTCCCGGATGGTCGGCGAGGGTGTCGACGCGCTGGCCTGGCTGCGGTGGCTGTCGCCGTTCGGGCTGCTGGCGCTGACCCGGCCCTACCACGACGACCGGGTGTTGCCGCTTGTGGTCCTGGCGGCCGGGACGCTCGCCGTCGGGGCCGCGGCGGTCCTTCTCGCCGGCCGCCGAGACGTCGGTGGCGGACTGGTCGCCGGTGCCACCGGACGGCAACCCTGGCGCCTCCTGCTCGGCTCGGTGCAAGGGTTCGCGCTGCGCCGGCTGCTGCGCCCGCTCGCCGGCTGGGTGGCCGGCGTCGGCGCGTACTTCCTGCTGATCGGTGTGCTCGCGGAGTCGATGACGCGGTTCCTCAGTGACAACCCCCGCTTCGCCGATCTCGCTGCGCAGGCGGGCTTCACCGGGCTGGGCAGCGTCCGCGGCTACGCGGCCAGCATGTTCGCCCTGCTCGCCGTCCCGGTCGGCACGTTCGCGGCGGTACGCCTGGGCGCCTTCGCCGCGGCGGAGGCCGACCGGCGGCTGACTCCCCTGTACGCCCTCCCCGTCACCCGGCACCGCGTGCTGGGCGCGGAGGTGTTCACCGTCCTCGCCGGCTCAGTGGTGCTGCTCGCGGCGGCGGCGGTGGCCACCTGGGCCGGGGCGGCGACCGTCGACGCGGACCTGCCGCTGGCAGCGGCGCTGGCCGGCACGTTGAACGTCCTGCCGGTTGTGCTGCTCTGCGCGGGCGCGGCCGTGCTGGCCGTCGGCTGGGCGCCCCGGGCGGTGGCCGGCATCGGCTCACTGCCCGCGGCCGGCGGCTTCCTGCTGCAGGTCGTGGCGGACAGCGTCGACGCGCCCGGCTGGGTGAGGAACCTGTCCCCGTTCGCGCACCTCGCGGCCGTGCCCGCCACGGGCGTGAATTGGCCGGCGGTCCTCACGATGGTCGTGCTGGCGCTGGTCGCCGCCGGGTTCGGGATGGCCGGCCACCAGCGGCGGGATCTGATCGGCTGATCTGGCTACCGGCGCGCGGCGCGGTCGGCCGAGACCGGGCCGTCCGCGCCGGCCGGAGCGTCGGCAGGCGGCCCGGTGGCGTCCGGGTCGGAGTCGGCCGGATCGTCGACGTCGTGCGGTGGCCCGAGGTGGGTGCGGAGGAACCGCAGCGCCGCCACGTCGTCGTCGATGCCGCCCGCCTCGTGGCCGTTGTACCGCCACACGGCCAGCTCGGTCGGGCCGCACCACGCGTTGACGGCGGCGTAGACCGTCGACGGCGGCACGATCTCGTCCATGAGCGCGACCGAGAACCGGGCCGGCAGCCGGCACCGCCGGGCGAAGTTCACCCCGTCGACGTACCCGAGGGTGGTCAGCACCCGCTCCTCGGCGTCCCGGTGGATCGCCAGGTAGTCGCGGATCTCCCGGTACGGGTAGGCGTCGGTGCTGACCACGGCGTGCGGGATGTCGCAGAGGAACGGCACCCCGGCCACCACGGCCCGCAGCCCGGGCGCGAGGGCGGCGGCGGCCAGCGCCAGCGCGGCGCCCTGGCTGTGCCCGAGCACGGCCACCCGGTGCGGGTCCACCCACGGCAGGTCGCGTACGGCGTGCACCGCCTGCACCGCGTCGGTGATCAACCGGCGGTAGTAGTAGGTGCGCGGGCTGGCGATCCCCCGGGTGACCACGCCCGGTGCCTCCGGACCGGCGGCGGCCGGATCCGGGGTGTCGCCCCGGCTCCAGCCCGCGCCCTGCCCGCGGGTGTCCATCTGCAGGTGGGCGAAGCCGGCCGACGCCCACAGCAGCGTCTCCGCCGGGTGTCCTCGGCCACCCCCGTAGCCCGCGTACTGCACCACCGCCGGTAGCGGCCCGCTCGCCTCCGCCGGCACCCGCAGCCAGGCCCGCACCGGCTGGCCGGCGTACCCGGCGAAGGTCACGTCGTAGACGTCGACCGTGGTCAGCCCGGTGTCCACCGGCAGGGCCCGGACCGGCCACTCGGCCAGCCGGGCCGCGCCGATCGTCTCGGCCCAGAACAGGTCGAAGTCGACCGGGTCGGCCACCGCGCTGCGGTGGGCCCGCAGCCGCTCCTCGGGCAGGTCGGTGAACATGGGCCGGTCAGCCGGCCCGCAGCGACTGCATGGCGGTGATGAACCCGTCGGCGTCCAGCCGGCCGTTGGCGTACTGCCGCACCGCCCGGTGGAGCGTGGTGGTGGCGGCCGGCGGGTGCGCCTGGTCCCAGGAGAGCTGGAACGACGGCGCCCGCTTCACCAGGTCGTACTGGAACCTCGCGTACTCCGGGTTGCCGGCGCTGGCGAGGAACTTCTCGGTGTTCACGGTGGTGGGCAGGTTGCCGATGGCCAGCTGCGCCTGAACGAACTCGTCGGAGTACATGAGCTTGAGGAACTCCGCCGCCGCCTCCGGGTGCTTGGTCTTCTTCAGCACCGAGTAGAAGTTGTTGGTGTTGCCGGCCAGGTTGCGCGGGTCGCCCTTGCCGTCGGGGACGCTGGGGAAGGCGGTCCAGCCGAGGTCGTTCGTGGCGAAGTCGGGGTTCGCGTCCTGGTGGGTGGCGTACGCCCAGGAGCCCATCAGCTCGAAGCCGGCCTTGCCGGTGGCCAGCAGGGTCGGCGAGCCGCCGTCGGTGAAGCGGACCGAGTCGAAGGTCGTGCCGAAGGCACCGGCGTCGGTGAGCTGCCGCAGCAGTTCGAGGGCGCGCCGGCTGTCCGCGCTGGCCCAGACGTCCGTCTCACCGGCGAGCGCGGAGCGGAACAGCTCCGGGCCGGCGACCCGGTCGTAGAGGTACTGGTACCACATCTGGGTCGGCCACTGGTCGCCGCCGCCGAGGGCGATCGGGGTGATCTTCCGGGCCTTGAGGACGTCCACCGCGGCGAGCAGGTCGTCCCAGGTCCTCGGCGGGGTCAGGCCGGCGTCGGCGAGGACCTTCTTGTTGTGGAAGAGCAGCACCGGCTGGGTGCCGCGCATCGGGATGCCGTACGCCCTGCCGTCGACGACGGCGGTGTCGAACACCGAGGGCAGGAAGTTGTCCCTCAGGCCCGGGTCCTCGGCGATCATGTCGTCGAGCGGCAGGAGGAGGTCGGCCTTGACGAACGGCGCGATGCTGCCGCCGCCCCAGTTGAAGAAGACGTCCGGCGCGTGGTCGGTGTTGATGATCGTCCGGAGCCGGGCCTGGTAGTCGGCACCGGGGATGGTCTCCAGCACGGCCTTGACCTTCGAGGTCCGGTTGAAGGTCTCGACGGTCTGCGCCTCCACCCGGTTGGTGGTGTCGCCGTACACCAGGATGCGGATCTGGTCGCCCGCACCGCCCGCCTCGTCACCGCCGCACGCCGCCAGGGGCGGGGTCAGGGCGAGGGCGGCGCCGACCGCGACGAGGCGGGCGAAGCGCGAGCGTATTCGCATCATCGAGGCTTTTCAGTGTGAGGGGGCGAGGGGGTGCGCGGCGTGAAAGGCGTCCGATAAACTTCCGGAACGTTTCCGTAACTGGCTCGCACGCTAGAACCGGTCGGCCATGTCGTCAAGCCCCCTCGGTGAGGCAAGATGATCCCCCGGGGCGGGCGCGCCGTTCCGGATCTGCGGCGACGCCCGGTCGTTCCCGGCCGGTGAAGGAGGCTCGGGTGGACACGGACGAGGGACGCAGGGTGACCATCACCGCGATCGCGCGGGAGGCCGGCGTCTCGGTGCCGACCGTCTCCCGCGTGCTCAACGGGCGCTCGGACGTCGCACCCGATACCCGGGAACGCGTCGAGGAGCTGCTGCGCCAGCACGGCTACCGCCGCCCCGGCAACCGCACGGTGCACCGGGCCGGCCTGCTGGACCTGGTCTTCAACGACCTGGACAGCCCCTGGGCCGTGGAGATCATCCGGGGGGTGGAGGACGTCGGCCACGGCGCCGGGGTCGGCACGGTGGTCTCGGCGATCCACCGGCAGCCGGCCTCCGCCCGGCAGTGGCTGCAGAACCTGCGGGCGCGGGCGACCGACGGCGTCATCTTCGTGACCTCGCACCTGAGCCCGCCGCTGCACGCGCAGCTGCGCCGGCTCAACGTGCCGGTGGTGGTGGTCGACCCGGCCGGCGTGCCGGCCACCGACGTGCCCACGGTCGGCGCGACCAACTGGGCCGGTGGCATCGCCGCGACCGAGCACCTGCTCTCCCTCGGGCACCGGCGGATCGGCTTCGTGGCCGGCCCGACCAACATGCTGTGCAGCCGGGCCCGGCTCGACGGGCACCGGGCCGCTCTGGAGGCGGCCGGCGTGGCGGTGGACGACCGCCTGGTGCAGCCCGGCGACTTCTACCACGCCTCCGGCTTCGCCGCTGGCAGCGCGCTGCTCGCCCTCGACGACCCGCCCACGGCGATCTTCGCGGCCAGTGACCAGATGGCCTTCGGCGTCTACGAGGCCATCCGCCGCAAGGGGCTGCGGGTGCCCGACGACGTCAGCGTGGTGGGCTTCGACGACCTGCCCGAGGCACGCTGGGCCTCGCCGCCGCTGACCACCGTCCGCCAGCCGCTCGTCGAGATGGGCCGGCTGGCGGCGCGGACGGCGCTGCGGCTGGCGCAGGGCGACGGCATCGACTCCCCTCGGGTCGAGCTGGCCACCGAGCTGGTCGTCCGGGACAGCACCGCCCCACCGCCACCGCACTCCTGAGCCTCCTCCCGCCGGCGGGTCCGGTGGTGGATCAGGCGCGCCGCCGCCCGCGCGGCCGGCGGGGCGCACGGACCCGGCGCAGCACCAGCGCCAGCAGGCCACCCGCCCCGGCCACCGCCGCGACCAGCAGCGGCCCCGGCCCGGTCAGGCCGTCCGGAAGCTGGTCGGCGGGCGGACGGGCGTCGGCCGCCCTCGGTACCGGCGGCGTGCCGGTGGGGGATCCGTCCAACTCGTCCGGTTCGACGAGCCGGCCCACGGCGGCGTCGCGGGGCAGGGAGAAGCCCCAGTCGAGCAGCGCCGCGCCCTGCTGCCAGCCGCGGAGCGGCCGGGCCTCGGCGCCCAGCAGCGTGACCACCAACCGCCGGCCGCCGCGCTCGGCGGCGCCGACGTACGTGTGCCGGGCCAGGCTGGTGAAGCCGGTCTTGCCGCCCAGGGCGCCCGGGTAGCGGTAGATGAGCTGGTTCTCGTTCTGGATCTGGAAGCCCTTGGTGCGGGGTCGGGTCTGGGCGGGGATCTGGTGCGTCTTGGTCAGCGCGTACCGCCGGAACGTCGGGTCGGCGAAGCAGGCCCGGGCGATCAGCGCGAGGTCGTACGCGCTGGTGAACTGGCCCGGCCCGTCCAGCCCGGACGGGGTCACCGCGTGCGTCTGCCGGGCGCCCAGGCGGCGGGCCGTCTCGTTCATCGCCCGGACCCCGCCCGCCGGGCCCTCGGCGCCGCCGCCGAGGCGGGCGAGGAGGTTGGCCGCCTCGTTGCCGGACTGCAGCAGCAGGCCGAGCCAGACCGTCTCGACGCGGTACCGCCCGCCCACCACGAGGCCGACCGCCGACGAGCCGGGCTCGATGTCCAGGTCCGCACGGGTCGCCGTGACGACCTGCTCGGGGTCGAGGCGCGGCAGCAGCGCCGCCGCCAGCAGCAGCTTCTGCACACTGGCCGGGGTGGCGTACTCGTGCGGGCCGCACGCGCCGAGCACCTGGCCGGTGTCGAGGTCGGCGACCAACCACGAGGTCGCGGTGAGCCCCGGCGGCCGGGGCGCGCCGGCCGGGACCACCAGGCCGGCGGTGGCCAGGTCCGCGCCCCCCACGGCGCGGTCCTCGGGTCGTGCCGGCGGCGGGGACGGCCGTGGCGGCCGGGACGGAGCGGGCTTGGGCACCGCCACCCGCGGACACGGCACCTCGGGGGCGACGGCGCTGGTCCGCCCCGGCGCGGCGGAGGCCGCCCCCGGGGCCGCGACCGGCAGGAGGACGGCGCACACGGCGACCGCCAGCAGCCGAACTCTCATGCTCTCCGAACCTCGTCGACAAGATCAGTCTATGACCCTAGTTGACACGGTCGCGGACCGGGAGAGGTTCACCCGACGGCGCCGCCGGCCGGCCTCGCTACCGTGCCCGCTGGGCCTCGGCCAGCGGGCGCTTGAGGTGGTAGCGGTGCACCTCGGTGCTGCCCTGCACGTTGTTCACGTCCTCCGCGGCCGAGACCAGCTCCCAGCCCTCCCGGCCGACCCGGTTGAGGTGCGCGATCGCCGTGTCGCCGTACGCGGTGACGTCGCGGCGCGACCCGTCCGGGCCGTACCAGACGAAGCTGACGTGGAAATTGCGGCCCTGCGCTTGGTAACGGCGGACCAGCAGGGCGTACTCCCAGGCGACCATGCCGTCCATTATGGGTGTCCACGAGGGACACCGGAATGCGGGCCGACGCGGATTGCGACGTGGTGAACGCGTTGTGTCAGCCCACGACTGCCGTGGCGTCGCGGCGGGTCAACTCGTCGGCGATCAGCGCGGCCAGCCGGTCCAGGCCGACGTCGATCAGGGCCGGGGTGACCGCGCTGACCGACAGCCGCAGCGCCCGCACCGGCTCCCCGCCGTCGTAGAAGTGGGCCATCGGGGTCCACAGCACCCCGTACTCGCGGGCCGAGCGGTGCAGCAGCGCGTCGTCGACCGGGAACGGCACGCTCACCACCACGAAGAACCCGCCGGTGGGCACGGTCCACCGCACCGGCGACCCCACCGGGAAGCGCCGGCGCAGGCCGTCGACCAGGTGGCGCAGGTTCCGGGCGTACGCGGCCCGCTCCCGGACCGTGGCGTCCACCAGGCTGCACCCGTGCTCCAGCAGCACACCCCCGACCACCGCCTGGGCGATCGCCGACGTGTTCACGCTGACCATGCTCTTGATCTTGGCAAGCTGGTCGGCGAGCAGGCCGGCGGCGCCATCGCTCCCGGCGACCCGCTGGTCGGCCACCAGGTAACCGACCCGGGCGCCCGGCAGCACCGTCTTGGCGAACGACCCCAGGTAGACGACCCGGCGGGCGGTGTCCAGCGCCTTGAGGGTCGGCAGCCGCCCGGTGTCCCCGGCCGGGAACAGGCCGTACGGGTTGTCCTCGAGGAGCAGCAGGTCCTCCTCGACGGCCAGGTCCAGCAGGGCCCGCCGGGCGGCGAGCGGGATGCGCGTTCCGGACGGGTTGGCGAAATCGGGCATCAGGTAGCAGGCACGCGGCCGCAGGCCCTCCGCCCGGGCACGGTGGACCTGGGCGCGCAGATCGGGAAGGTCCACCCCGGCCGGGCCGGCGGCAACCGGACGCACCGGCAGGTCCAGCAGCCGGGCCGCGCCGGTCAGCCCCACGTACGTCGGCGCGACGGCGAGCAGCACGTCCCGGGGCCCGGCCCGCAACGCCCGCAGGACCAGGAACATCGCCTCCTGGCAGCCGACCGTCACCACGATCGCCTCCGGGTCGACCGTCACCCCCTCGTCGACGGCCAGGTTGCGGGCGACCAGGTGGTGCACGATCCCCTTGGTCCGCCCGTACTGGAGCAGGGTGCTCCGCACCTGCTCCGGGCCCTGCCCGAGGTCCTCGGCCAGGTGCCGGCGGAACGTGTCGAGATACCGGGGCAGCGCGGCGACGTCGAGGAACTCCTCGTACGGCCGGCCGGCCGCGAGCGACACCGCGTCCGGATAGTGCTGCGCGACCTCGTTGAGGAAGTTCATCGAGTTCAGCGCCGGGTCGTCGAGGGCCGGATGCAGGTCGGCCAACCGCAGGTCCACGCTCACTCCAGCGTCCACGCGCTCACTCCACCGTCGTGGTCCGCAGGTCCCGCGCGTCCGCCGGAGCGGCGCAGCCGGCCAACGCGAGCGCGTCGCGGAACTCGCCGGCCAGCAGCGACAGCGCGGTCTCCGCGCCGGCCCGGCCGCCGGCGGCGAGCGCCCACAGCAGCGGGCGACCCACCAGCACGCCGTGCGCGCCGAGGGCGAGGGCCCGCAGCACGTCCACACCGCCGCGCACACCGCTGTCGAGGAGCACCTCGCACCGGCCGGCGACCGCCTCGACCACCTCCGGCAGGACCGCCGCGGTGGCCGGCGCGCCGTCGAGCTGCCGCCCACCGTGGTTGGAGACCACCACCGCGTCCACCCCGACGTCCGCCGCGTGCACCGCGTCGCGCGGGTCCAGCACGCCCTTGACCACCAGCGGCACCGTGGTCCGCTCCCGCAGCCACTCCAGGTCCGCCCAGCTCACCGCCGGGGCGAAGACCTCCCCGGTGTGCGCGGCCACCGCGGACACGTTCGGGGTGGCCTGGTGCGCGAGGTCGGCCCGGCCGGCGGGCAGGTTGGCCGCCACGACATGTGGCGGGATGGCGAACGCGTTGCGCACGTCCCGCAGCCGCCGGCCGAGGATCGGCACGTCCACGGTGAGCACCAGCGCGGCGCAGCCCGCCGCCTGCGCCCGGTCCAGCAGGTCCACGACCAGCCCCCGGTCGCGCAACCAGTAGAGCTGGAACCACACGGCGCCGCCGGCCGCGGCGACCTCCTCGATCGGCGTGCTGCCCAACGTGCTGGCCACGTAGGGGACGCCGGCCGCAGCAGCCGCGCCGGCGAGGGCGATCTCGCCGTCGGGGTGCAGCAGCCGCTGGTACGCCATCGGCGCGACCGCCACCGGCAGGGCGTGGGTGGCGCCGAGCAGCCGGGCCTCGGTGCGCGGCGTGTTGACCCCGCGCAACATCCGGGGCAGCACGCCGACCCGGTCCAGGGCCCGCCGGTTGGCCGCCAGCGTGGTCTCGGCGCCGCTGCCACCGTCGACGAAGTCCCAGATCTCCGGAGGGAGCACCGCGCGTGCCAGGTCGGCGAAGTCGGACAGGCCGGCGGGCGCGGGCGGGTCGCCCAGTGGCACGTCCGGCTTCGGCAGGATCGGCTCAGTCATCGCCGGCCACCGTACCGACCGGCGGCGCGGGCGCGCCCGCCACCGACGCACCGGGCGGCGGGGTCGGGACGGCCGGCGGCGCCACGCCGAAGCGCTCCCGGAGGAAGGCAGCGGCCTGCTCCTGGGCGCGCCGGCCGTCGTCGAAGGTGCCGGGCATGGCGAAGAAACCGTGCACCATGCCGGCGTACCGGGTCAGGGTGGTCGGTACGCCCGCGACGTGCAGGCGGTGGGCGTACCGCTCGCCCTCCTCGCGCAGCGGGTCGTGCTCGGCGGTGACCACCAGCGCCGCCGGCAGGCCGGTCAGGTCGTCGGCGAGCAGCGGCGAGGCGAGCGGGTGGCGGGCGTCGGCCGGGTCGGCCAGGTAGTGCTCCCGGTACCAGGTGACCGATCGGCGGTTGAACAGCAGCGGATCCTCGTCGCCGGCCGGCTCGCCGGTCTGGTCGGTGTTCGGGTAGACGAGCAGCTGCGCGACCAGCGGCGGGCCGGCGGCGCGGGCCAGCAGGGTGACCGCGGCGGCCAGGTTGCCACCGGCGCTGTCGCCGCCCACCGCCAGGCGCGCCGGGTCCGCGCCGAAGTCCGCCGGGTGCGCGGCGACGTGCCGCAGCGCCGCGTGGCAGTCGTGCACCGCGGCCGGGAACGGATCCTCCGGGGCGAGCCGGTAGCCGACGGTGACCACCTGGCACGGCACCGCGTTGGCCAGCCGCCGGCAGATCCCGTCGGCGGTGTCGACGCTGCCCAACGTCCACCCGCCGCCGAAGAAGTACAGCAGCGTCGGCAGCGGCCCGGCGCCGGCCGGCCGGTGGATGCGGACCGGAAGGTCACCGGCGGGACCGGGGACCTGCGTGTCGCGTACCTCGTGGACCGGCTCGACCGCGCCGGAGCCGGCGCGGATCGCGGCGAGGTCGGCGGCGCGGGCCTCGGCGAGGGTCTGGGTGTACAGCGGCGGCGTGCCGGCCGCCGCGCGGGCGGCACGGTACGCCTCGGCCTGGGGATGCAGGCTCACGCCGCCCTACCTTCGCTTCGCCCGGTGGCGGCGTGCGGTGCCACGGCGCTGGGTCGGACGGTACGCCCGCTCACCGCCGCTCCCCTCCCCCGGTGCTGACCAGCAGCTTGTCGATGCCGCGCAGGAACAGGCTGCCGCTGTAGACGGGTTGCTCCTCGATGCGCAGCCGGGGGAACCGGGACAGCAGCCGGGGCAGCGCCAGCCGGCCCTCCAGCCGGGACACGGCGGCGCCGAGGCAGTAGTGCGGGCCGATGCCGAACGCCAGCGAGGGCGGGCCGGCACGGCGGGGGTCGAACCGGTCCGGGTCGGGGAAGCGGGCCGGGTCGCGGTTGGCGGCGGCGATGATCAGCAGCACGTTCTGGTCCTGCGCGACCGGCACCCCGCCCAGGACCGCGTCGCGGGGCGCGGCCCGGGCCAGGAAGTGCACCGGCGACTGCAGCCGCAGGATCTCGTTGACGGCCCCGGCGGTCAGCTCCGGGTCGCCGGGCAGCGCCGCGGTCACCTCCGGGTGGGCCAGCAGGACCGGCAGGCCGTTGCTGAACATGTAGACGGTGGTGACGAAGCTGGCGTTGAACAGCACGATCAGGTTGCTGATCAGCTCGTCCTCGGTGAGGTCCACCCCGCCCGCGTCCACCGCCTCGACCAGGCCGCTGATCAGGTCCTCCCCCGGCGTGCGGCGGCGGTGCGCGAGCAGGTCGGCGTAGAAGGCCCGCAGCTCGGCGCCGGCGGTGTTGGCGGCTGCCAGCCGCTGCGGGGTCTTGCCGGCCACGTCCAGGAACTCGTCGATGCGGTCCACCCGCTCGCGGTACCAGGGCAGGTCCGCCTCCGGGATGCCGATGAACTCGGCCATCACCCGCGCCGGCAACGGGTACGCGAAGTCGGCGACGAAATCGATCACACCGTCGCCGGCGTCGGCCATCCGATCCAGCAGTTCGTCGGCGATCCGGAGGATCACCGGTTCCAGGGCCCCGAGCCGGCGCGGGGTGAACGTGCCGGCGAACACGTGCCGCATCCGGCCGTGGTCGGGCGGATTGACGAACATCATCGAGGTCTGGAAGGTCCGCAGGATCTCCTGCTCCGCCCAGCCCGGTGGCGGCTGCTTGTACCACTCCGGGTCGCGCAGGACCGCGTCGACCAGGTCGTAGCCGACCGCCACGGCGCTGACCGCCCGGTGCTCCGGGCGGTCCGGCAGGGCAGTGATCGGACCGAGCGCGTGCAGGTCGGCGTAGACGGGATAGGGCTCCTGCCGGCCCTCCTCGCTGTAGAGCCGGGTCAACAACCGTTCGACGTCCACCATGACTGACTCTCCCCAGGAAATCCGTGGTGCGGGCGGCGGGCTCACCCGCCGCCCGCACCGGTGTCACAGACCGAGCAGGCGCAACGGCACAGCGTCCGCCAGCGCCTGGTTACCCGCGTCGTTCGGGTGGATGTGGTCCCCCGAGTCGTACGCGGGCCGCAACCGGCTGGGCTGCGCCGGGTCGCGCAGCACCTTGTCGAAGTCCAGCAGCCCGTCGAACTCGGCGCTGCCGCGCAGGTACGCGTTCACCGCCTGCCGGGTGGCCTCCTTCTCCGGCGTCCACACGCCCGGGTTGCCGTGCCCCTCGTACGGGGTCAGGGTGGCCACCAGGCTGCGCAGGCCGCGCGCCTTGACCTGCTGGTTGATCTGCCGCAGCGAGGCGATGACCGCGTCGGCGGAGTCGCCCGACATCCAGATGTCGTTGATGCCCAGGTGGGTGATCACGGTCCGGGCGTCGGTCTGGGCGAAGACGTCCTCGTCGAGCCGGGCCAGCGCGTTCGGGCCCAGCTCGTGGTAGCCGGGGAAGTCGCCCGCGCCGGGCTCCGGGCCCTCGTGGTTGAGCCGGTTGCCGGCCAGGCTGGCGTTGAGCACGCCCGGCGTGCGGGCGTCCGGCCGGGCGTCGATGAGCCGGTCGGCGAGCAGGTCCGGCCAGCGCTTGTTGGCGTTGACCGTGCTGCCGTTACCGTCGGCGATCGAGTCGCCGAAGACCACGACCGAGCCCGGGCTCTGCCGGCGCTGCACGTCGATGCCGGACAGGAAGAACCAGCAGCAGTCCGGCCGGATGGTGAAGCCGGCGCCGTCGGCGGCCGAGGTGAGGTCGGTGGCGCCGATGAAGTTGGTCTGGCGGGACTGGCCGTGGAAGGTCACCGGCCCGGTCGGGGTCGGGAAGTGCACGGTGAGCACCAGGTCCTGCTGGTCGCCGATCGGGAACGCGATCGGGTCGCTGAGCAGCTCGGCGCCGCGGTTCATGGTGGCCGAGGTGGCGCCGCCGAAGGTCAGCTCGCGCAGCGTCCTCGGGTCGATGTCGGACAGGTCGTCGGGGGTGGCGGTGTTCGGGCGGGCGATGGTCGCGCGGCCCACCTGGACGGCCTGCTCGCCGTACATGTTGCTGAGCCGGACCCGCAGGACCGGCCCGCCCACCGTGGTGTGCACGACCATGCGGACACTGTGGTTGTTCAGGCCGGTGTTGGTCAGACCGGTCGAGTTGCCGCGGGTGACCGCGGCCGCCCAACTGGCCGCCCAGGTCGTCCGGCCGCGCTCCGCCTCGCTGGCCGACGGTCCGGCGCTCGCCACCATGGCCGGGGTGCCCGCCACCAGCAGGGTCGCGACGGCGGCGACGACATGCCATCTCTTCGGGGTCGACATTGAACCTCCATCGTTGGCAGCCCAGAGCCCCGTCCGTCGACGGCACCTGCCTGGGCGATGGACCGGAACCTAGCCGCCGGCGCTGACGGGCGTCAATCAACCTGATCGACGTGATCAAATGTCCCGCCGGGCCCACCGAAGGCACCTTCGGCTCCTGTCCGTCCTCGCCCGGTCACCCTAGGGTCACAGGTGGCGGCGCGGTCGCCGCAGCCCGCGCGTGCCGCCCGGGCCCTGCCCGGGCACCACTCGCTGCCCGGGCCCGCGCCCGGGCAGCGCTCGATCGAGGGATGGGGGGCCGTCCGGATGACCGACCGACCGGGCTACGTGCAGCGGGCGTTGGAGCTGTTCGCCGGGTACGGCGACCGCGAGGCGCTGGTGGGTGGGGGGCGCCGCCTGACCTACGCCGAGGTGCACGCCGAGGTACGCGGGCTGGCCGCGACCGCGGCGCGGCACGGCGTACGCCCCGGGGCGGCGGTGCTGGTCGCGCTCGGCAACCCGGTCGAGGCCCCGCTGGTCCAGCTCGCCCTGCACCTGCTGGGCTGCCGGACCATGTGGGTGGCCCCGGTCACCGCGCGCCGGGAGATCGACGAGTTCACCCGGCTCGCCCGCCCCGCCGTCCTCGTGTACGACGCGCGGGACCCGGCGAGCCTCGGCGCCGAGCTGGCCGCCGGGCTGCCCGGCGTGCCGGTGCTGCGCCTGGGTGCCGAGCTGGCCGCGGGCAACGGCGGCGTGGACCTCCCCGCGGACCTGCCGGCGCCGGAGTCGTTCCTGCAGACGTCCGGGACCACCGGCACGCCGAAGCTGGTGCACCACCGGGAGAGCTTCTACACCCAGGTCCTGGCCCTCGCCGCGGACTTCCGGGCCGCCGGGTTCCCGTTGCTGCGGCACCTGTCGTACTCGCCGATGTGGCTGGCCAGCGGGCAGATCACCACCCTGTTCAACCTGTTCACCGGCGGTGTGCTGTTCCCCCGCGACGGCTGGGACGCCGGCGAGTTCCTGCGTACCGGGCCGGCCGAGCGGATCAACTCCACCTTCCTCACCCCGCCGATGCTGTACGAGGTGCTCGACCACCCCGACCTGCCGGGCGCCGACTTCTCGTCGATGTTCATGTTCAACGTGGGCGCCGGGCCCGCCGCGCCCGCCCGGCTGCGCCAGGCGATCGCCCGGTTCGGCCCGGTGCTGCGCATCGTGTACGGGCTCAGCGAGGCGGTCGTGGTCACCGCCCAGCCCGGGCTCACCGAGGACCCGGCGCACCCGGAACGGCTGCGCTCCTGCGGGACACCGTACGGCGACGTGCGGATCGAGATCCGCGCCGAGGACGGCACCGTGCTGCCGCCGGGGGTGGACGGCGAGGTGTGGGTGCACACGGCGCTGCGCTTCGCCGGCTACCACGGGCAGCCGGAGCTGACCGCCGACACGCTCGTCGACGGGTGGGTGCGTACCCGCGACATCGGGCACCTCGACGACGACGGCTACCTGTACCTGGTCGACCGCCTCCAGGACCGGATCCTGACCCGCCGGCGCAGCTGGCCGATCTACTCCCGGCCGATCGAGGACGTGCTGGCCGGCCACCCGGCCGTGCGCGCCGCCGCCGTGATCGGCGTCCCGGACGAGGTGGCCGGCGAGCTGCCGTACGCGTACGTCGTGCCGGCCCCCGACGCGACAGTGACCGGCGCGGAGCTGATCGACCTGGTGACCACCACCCTCAGCGAGACGTGGGCGCCCGGCGGCGTGGAGTTCGTCGACGCCCTGCCGCTGAACCGGTCGAACAAGGTGGACAAGCGTGCGCTGCGCGCCCGGTACGCCGCCGGCCACCCGTCCGACGTGGAGCATCCGGAGGCGTCGATCGGCAGCCAGGCGTGACCGCGCGGCGGGAACTCGTCGCTCTCGTCGGCGCCGATCTGCTGTCCAACCTGGGCAGCCGGATCTCCATCGTCGCCATCCCGTGGCTGGTGCTGGAGACGACCGGCAGCCCCGCGAAGATGGGCCTGGTGGCCGCCGCGGAGACCCTGCCGTACCTGCTGTCCAGCGCGCTCGGGCCGCCGCTCGCCGACCGGATCGGGCTGCGCCGCACGTCGATCCTCGCCGACGTGGGCAGCGCCGGGCTGATGGTGGCGGTGGCGCTCACCCCGTGGCTCGGCTTCGGCGCGCTGCTCGCGTTGGTGGCCGTCGTCGGCACCCTGCGGGGCGTGGGCGACCGGATCAAGCACGTGATGTTCCGCCCCGTCGCCGAGGCGGCCGGGGTGAAGCTGATCCGGCTGACGTCGGTCTACGACGGGCTGGGCCGGGTGGTCACCCTGCTCGGTGCGGGCCTCGGCGGCCTGCTCATCTGGTGGTTCGGCGTCACCTGGGCGATCCTCATCGACGCGGCGACCTTCGCGGTCTGCGCGCTGATCGTCGCGACCCTGGTCCGGCCTCCGGCGCCGGCCGGCACGCCGGCCGCGGCCCGGCAGGGCTACCTGAACGCGCTCGGCGGCGGGTTCCGCTATCTGGGCCGGGACCGCACCCTGCTGTCCATGCTGCTGGTCATCTCGGCGCTGAACATGGTGGTCAACGCCAGCATCGCCGTCTACATCCCGCTCTGGGTGGCCGACGTGCTGGGCAACCCGGCCGGGCTGGGACTCGTGATCGGGGCGTTCTCGGCCGGCGGGCTGCTGGGCAACCTGCTGTTCACGATGCTCGGCCCCCGGCTGCGGCGGGACCTCACGTTCGCGGTCGGCGCGGCGGTCAGCGGCCCGCCCCGGCTGCTGGTGCTGGCGTTCAGCGAGGACCTGCCGGTCGTGCTCGCCGTGACCTTCGTGTCCGGCATCGGCATCGCCGTGGTCAACCCCCTGCTGGGGGTCGCGCTGTACGAGCGACCGCCGACCGACCTGCAGACCCGGGTGATCGGGCTGGCCGGCTCGCTGGCCTTCGCCGGACTGCCACTGGGCGCACTGCTCGGCGGCTGGTCGGTGACCGCCCTCGGGCTCGGGCCGGCGCTGGTTGCGGCGGCGCTGTTCACCCTCGTCGTCACGGCCGTACCGCTGGCGGCCGCCCTCCGCCCGCAACCCCGCCCCACCCCGGCCGAGGTGTGAGGAAGGGACCCCTGTCAACGTCTGGTGCAGCGGAAAATCCCGTCTCGACCGGGCACCCCGGGGATGCCCCGCCCGCGTAGGGTCCTCCCATGGCCACCTGGGACGACGTACGCCGGATCGCGCTGGAGCTGCCGGAGACGACCGAGGCGCCCTCGTACGACGGGCTGCCCGCCTGGAAGGTGCGGGGCAAGGGGTTCGTGTGGGAGCGCCCGCTGCGCCGGGCCGACCGGGACGCGCTCGGCACCGCCGCGCCGGACGGGCCGATCCTGGGCGCGCAGGTGCCCGACCTGGGCGCCAAGGAGGCGCTGCTCGCCGACGACCCCGCCGGCTACTTCACCACCCCGCACTTCGACGGGTACCCGGCGGTCCTGGTCCGCCTGGACCGCATCGGCGTCGAGGAGCTGACCGAGCTGATCGTGGAGGCCTGGTACGCGCGGGCCCCGAAGCGTCTCGCCGCCGCCCACCGCGCCGGCCGGTCGACGCCGTCCTGACCGACCGGCCCCGGCCGGCCGGCCCGCGGGTCGAGAGCAGCCCGGCCCGCACAAGCCGAGAGCCGCCCGACCCGCACGGGCCGAGGGCCGACCAGGCGAGTCGACGGGGCGTCCCGGCCGGCGACGGCGGGCTCCGATAGCGTCGACCCATGGTGCTGACGGGGGGCCCGGTCGCGGGGCTGGTCTTCGACATGGACGGGACGCTGATCGAGTCGCACGCCGCGGTTCCGGCCGCGTACCGGGCGACGGTGGTCGCCGACGGCGGCCGGGAGCACACCGACGAGGAGATCATCGCCGGGTACTCGCTGGGCGCGCCCGCCGACCTGCTCAGCTTCCTGCTCGGCCGTACCGCGACCGCCGCCGACCTGGCGCGCTACCACGACGAACTCGCCGCCGTGGCCGATCAGGTCACCGTGTACGACGGGGTGGCGGCCGTGGTGGCGGAGGCGGCCCGGCGGGTGCCCGTGGGCCTGTTCACCGGCGCGAGCCACCCGGCCGCCCAGATCCTGCTGGAGCGCACCGGCCTGGCGCGGCACTTCACCGTCCTCGTCGGCGGCGACCTGGTCGAGCGGGCCAAGCCGGACCCCGAGGGCGTCCTGCTGGCCTGCCGGCGGCTCGGGGTGTCGCCGTGCCGGATCGCGTACGTCGGTGACTCCCCGCTGGACCTGCGCGCCGCGCGTTCCGCGGGTGCCCTCGCCGTCGCGGCGGCCTGGGGTCACCAGTACGACCCGGGGGCCCCCGCCGACCTGACCGCGGCCCGCCCCGGTGACCTGCTGCCCCTGCTGGGCTGACCGCTCCGGCCTCAGCCGGTCGGCCGCGGATGGGTGCTGAGGAAGTCCACCACCTGCCGCCCGAACCCGGCGTCGAGGACCGGCAGGTGGCCACCGCCCACGACGGTCCAGAGTTCGGCGTGCCCGCCCGGGCGGCACCCCTCGGCGTAGGCGACGGTCGGTGTCTCCACCGCGTCCGGCGGTGCGGACGCCGACCCGCCTCCGGCGATCAGGTCGCGGGCCGGCCCTGGCCGTCCGGCTACCGCGCAGCCGTTGCGCCGGGCCCAGTCCTCAACCGTCCGCACCGCCCCCGGGTAGCCGCCGCCCATGTCACCGCCCTCGTACCGGACGGACGTGTCGGCGTCGCCGTGGATCTGCAGCACCGCCACCGGCCGGGCCGGGCGGCAGTCGCCCGCCACCAACGGCCCGGCGCCGGCGATGCTGACGACGGCGGCCACCAGGTCGGCTTGATCGCACGCCAGCCGATGCGCCATGAAGCCACCGTTGGAGAAGCCGACGACGAAGATCCGGGCCGGGTCGACCGTGTAGTGCCGGCGAATCTCCTCGATGACCCCCCGCAGGTACGCGGAGTCGTCCACGCCGGTGCGGTCCCAGTCGCAGCACGCCGGGCTGGCGTTCCAGAAGTGCCGGCCCTGGCTGTCGCGCAGCCCTTCCGGCCGCGCGTACAGCATCCCCTCGGCCTCCGCGACCGGCCCGAGGGCGAGGTAGTTCTCGTCCTGGTCCGGGCTGCCACCGAACCCGTGCAGCATGATCAGCAGCGGGGCCGGCGTGCCCGGGCGGTAGCCCGGTGGCGCGGCCAGCCGGACCGGCCGGTCGCCCCCGATCGCCGGTCCGGTCGCCGTGGCGGTGCTCGCTGGTCCGGTCGCCGTGGCGGTCCCGGCCGGCGGGCCGGAGCAGGCGGCCAGCGCGGTGGCGCAGAGCAGCGCCAGGAGCAGCCGCGTCGAACCCCGCATCGCCGCAGACTAACCGCGCGGGGGCACGCCGGCCCATCCCCCGATCGCCTCGACCGCCTCCTCCGGTGTGGACACGTGGCGCGGGCCGGGGACCGGGGCACCGGCGGCGTCGAGGACCCGCCAGCCGCCGAGCACCACCACGGGTACGCCGCCGCGCCGCATCGCCAGCGCCACCTCGCTGAGCGTGCCCCACGAGCCGCCCACCGCGAGCACCGCGTCGGCGCTCCAGGCCAGGATCGCGTTGCGTGCCTGACCCATGTTGGTGACGACGGTGGCGCTCACCTCGGCGATGGGCCCGCCGGCCGTGCCATCGTCGGGGCGTACGCCGATCACCAGGCCGCCGCGGGAGCGCGCGCCGGCGGCGACCGCGGCCATCACCCCGCCGCCGCCTCCGCACAGGACGGTGGCGCCGCGCTCGGCGAGCAGCTCCCCCACCCGGCGGGCGTGGGCCACCTCGGCGTCGCTCGCCGCCGCCGGCCCGCACACCGCCACCTGCACCACGCGCTCATCATGCCGGGCGAGCGGTGTCGGCAGGGCGTCCTTGCGCTGCCGGAGGCGTTAACAAGGGGCCCGTCCGTGAGCTAGCGTCCCGGCATGACATCGACGATCACCGAGGCGACGGATCCGTACTGTCTGCGCGACGGAGAGAGCGCGGCGCTGCTGCGCGGGCACCCGTGGCGGCGGTTCGCGGTGCTCGGCGACAGCGTGGCCGAGGGGCTGTGCGAGCCGGTGGACGGTTACCCGGACGTGCAGTGGGCCGACCGGATCGCCGCCGAGCTGCGGGCCGCGGCGCCGCAGCTCGCGTACCTGAATCTGGGGCTGCGGGGCCTGCGGGCGCACGAGGTGCGCGCCGCACAGCTCGGGCCGGCGCTGGAGTTCCGCCCGGACCTGGCGCTGGTGGTGTGCGGGGGCAACGACGCGTTCCGGCCGGCGTACGACGCGGACGCGGTGGACGCCGAGCTGGCGGCGATGGTCGAGGCGCTGCGGGGGGCCGGGGCGGACGTCATCACGGTGGGCATGTTCGACGTCTCGCACAGCCCGGCCGTGCCCGAGCAGCACCGGGCCAGCCTCGGCGAGCGGATGCGCCGCCTGGCCGCACACACCCGCGGCGTCGCCGAGCGGTTCGGCACGATCCACGTGCACCTGACCGACCACCCGCTGACCGCCGACCCGTCGATCTACAGCAGCGACGGTCGCCACGGCAGCGCCCGCAGCGACGCGATCGCCGCCGCCGAAACCGTCCGCCGCCTGGCCACCCACCTACACAACCACCCCGCCCACCCGCAGCGTTGATCATGAAGTTGTGGCGGCGACACGCCACGCGGACGGCAACAGCTTCATGATCAACGCTGGCGGGGCGGGGGGTGTCAGTCGACCACCAGGAGGCCGGAGAGCAGGACGCCGCGGGCCAGGTTCAGGACACCGTCGCAGCCGGGGAAACCGGTGCGGATGCAGGCCCCGGCCGGCCGGCGGCCGAACAGGTACGGGGCGATGCTGTACGGCACCTCCGCCGACACCGTCTCGCCGGTCTCGATCTGCACGAAGTCCAGCGGGACGTCGTCGGCCTTGACGTACCGCTGGAGGATGAAGCCGCCCCGGGCCGCGAACCGGCCCACTCCCTCCCGCCAGGTCTGCGCGTCGGTCTCCCGGCCGATCAGCACGTCCACCCCGGCCGAGCCGTCGGCGGGCTTGGCGACCAGGTCGCGCTGCTCGGTCACCGCCCGGTCCACCAGCTCCGGGGTGAGCACCCAGGTCCGCGGCACGTAGCGGTGGACCAGATCCCGGTCCGCCGCCGGCAGCCTGTCGGCGTCCGCCCAGAGCCAGGCGAACGCCGTCTTGTTGGCGATCAGCCAGGCGGCGGCCGACACCCACATCGGCACCGTCCCGGCCCGGACCGCCGCCTCCAGGGCGTCCACCCCGGCGCTCGGGGTGACCCGGTTGGGCACGAACAGCCGGAACACGCCGTCGACCGGGGCGCCGCGGGCGACCAGCCGGCCGGCGGCGTCCCGGGTCACCTGTGACACCGGCGCGATGACCAGGTCCAGGCCGAAGGCGGCGGCCCGGTCGACCACCGGCTGCAGCAGCCGGAAGAAGCGCTCCGGGTCGTCCAGCCCCGGGTACTCGGCGTCGAAGTCGATCAGCATCGCCACCCGCGCCCCGTCCGGCAGGCCCAGGCCGGAGTGGATCGCCGCGAAGCGGAGGTCCACGGCGGACGGGGCCGCCTCCAGCCGGGCCCGCTCGGTGAGGCCGCGCCGCCGGTAGACGTCGACGAACCGCCGGACGGTGGTGTCGGCGTCGAACGCACCACCGAGACTGCTGTCGATGTTGTACTCCACCACGTACGGCACGCCGCCGCTGAGCAGGACGTCCGGGCGGAACGCGGCGAGCAGTGCCTCGGTCAGCGGCTCGTCCTCGTCGAGCAGCCGGGTCGCCCCCTCCGGCACGCCGAGCAGCCGGCGCAGCTCCCCGGCCGTGGCGGCCCGCCGCCGGCACGCCTCGAAGATCAGTTGGGCGAGCCGGTCGCAGACGGCGTTGAGCACGTCGAGGGTGGTCTCGTCCATCACCGGTGGGCGGGCCAGCCGCCACTGCTTGTTGTACGTGGCTCGGCCGTCGAAGACCTCCCGCCAGGAGTCCGCGCCGGCGGCCACCAGATCGGCGCGGAGGTCGGCGGGCAGGTCCAGCCACGCCTGCGCGGCGGAGGGCCAGCGGTAGTCGACGTCGGTCATGTCTCTCACCCGTCCTTCATCACGTGTTGGATCGCGGACCGCAGTTGCTCGCGGCCCGGCTGCACAGCCCGGTCGAGGGCCGGCGCGAAGGGCAGCACCGCGCCGTCCGGGCGGGTGACCCGACGCGGCGGGGCGTGCAGCCGCACCCGCTCCACCACGCCGGCGATGACCTCGGCGGCGATGCCGCAGGAGCGGTTGGAGTCGTCGACGACCACGAGCCGCCCGGTGCGGGACACCGACCCGAGCAGGCCGTCCCAGTCGAAGGGGTACAGCGTGCGCGGGTCGAACACCTCCACCGAGACCTGGTCGGCGAGGTCGTCGGCGACGGCCAGCGCGTCGTGCACCAGGTGTCCGACCGCGACGACCGTCACGTCGTCGCCGGCCCGCTGCACCCGCCCCCGGCCGAGCGGCACCGGCGCCAGGGCGGCCACGTCGGAACGGACCTCCATCGCCCCGGCGGGGGCGAACACCACCACCGGGTCGTCGCAGCGGATCGCCGACACCAGCAGGCCGTACGCGTCCGCCGGGGTGGCCGGCACGACGGTGGTCACGCCGACGTGGGCGAAGAGGCTGTACGGGTGGTCGGAGTGCTGCCCCGCCCACCCGGTACGGGAGCCGGAGCCGGGCACCAGGTAGGTGACCGGCACCGCGCACTGCCCGCCGGTCATCAGCGGGAACTTGTGCGCGTGGTTGACGATCTGCTCGAAGACGAGGAACAGCAGCGAGGGGATCTGGAACTCCACCACCGGACGCGCCCCGGCGAGCGCGGCGCCGGTGGCGAAGCTGGTGAACGCCTGCTCCGACAGCGGGGTGTCGCGTACCCGCTCGGGGCCGAACCGCTTGAGCAGGCCGGCGGTCACCGCCGACGCGGCGACCCGGATGTCCTCGCCGAGCAGGAACACCTCCTCGTCGCGGGCCAGTTCGTCGGCGAGCGCCCGGTTGAGCGCCTTGCGGTACGACAGCCTCGGCATCTAGCCACCTCCGGAGCGGGCGGTGAGCCCGCTGGCGTACAGGTGCTCCAGCGCGCCGGCCGGGTCGGGCTCCGGCCCGGCCAGGGCGTACTCCACCGCGGCGTCGAGTGCCGCCTCCACGTCGGCGTCCGCCGCCGCCCGGACGGCGGCCGGCAGCCGGGCCCCGGCGATCTGCACCGGATCCCGGGACCGGCCCCGGGCCACCTCCTCCGGGCTGCGGTAGTCGAGGCGTACCGCGTGCTCGAAGGTGTGGTGCGCGTCGAAGCGGTAGGTCCGCGCCTCGAGGAACTCGGGGCCGCCGCCGGCGCGCATACGCTCGACGGCGGCGGCCGTGGCGACCCGCACCGCCTCCGGGTCCTGGCCGTCCACCACGGCTGCGGGGATGCCGAACGCCTCGGCCCGGCCGGGGATGCTGCCGGCGACCGCGCCGGACACCGGCATGGTGGTGGCGTAGCCGTTGTTCTCGCAGACGAACAGCACCGGGACACGCCACAGCGCGGCCAGGTTGAACGCCTCCAGCAGCATCCCCTCGTTGACCGCACCGTCGCCGAGGAAGCTGACCCCGACCAGGTCCTCCCCCCGGCGGCGGCGGGCCCACACGGCGCCGGTGACGATGGCGCCGCCGGCGCCCACGATGGCGTTGGCGCCCAGCACGCCGACGGAGAAGTCAGCGGCGTGCATCGAGCCGCCCCGGCCCCGGTTGAGGCCGGTGACCCGGCCGCACAGCTCGGCCATCATCCGGGCCGGGTCGGCACCCTTGGCGAGCACGTGCCCGTGCCCGCGGTGGGTGCCGGCCACCACGTCGCCGGGGCGCAGCGCCGCGCACACCCCGGCGGCGACCCCCTCCTGGCCCAGGTAGGGGTGGATGCCCCCGACGACGTGGCCGGAGCGGACCAGCTCGATGGCCCGCTCCTCGAACCGGCGGATCAGCCGTACGGTCCGGTAGAGCCGGACCGGGTCGGCTCCGGTCACCCGCGCCCCTTGATGGCGGCGAGGATGTCATCCCACAGCCTCGCCCTGGCGGCCAGGGCGGCGTTGACGGTGTCGGCGCACTCCTGCCACCTGGTGTCGTCGTCGCCGCACAGGTCGGCGAGCATCTGCATCGCCATCGGCGTGTGCTGCTCGCCGTCGACCTCGATGTGCCGCTCCAGGTAGTCGACGAAGGTGTTCAGCCGCCGGCTGCGCTCGTTGACGGCGACCACCTGGGTGAACATCTCCGGGATCAGGTCCTCCCGGCCGAAGGCGAACGCGGCGGCCTGGCAGTGCACCGGGGTGGACTCGATGATCCGCCACGTGGTGCCGGCGAACGCCGCCGACGGGCGGGGCACGCCCGCCTCGGCCAGCGCCTCGGCGACCGGGCGGCCGGCGCGCAGCAGGTCGACCAGGGCGTCGACGGCAGCGGTGTCCGCGCCTGCCTCCCGCATGCCCCGCACGTACAGCTCGAAGTGGCTGATGTAGCCGTCGCCCAGTTCGTCGCTCTCCTCCACCATGACGATGTCGTTGATGAGGCGGCGGCTGCCGGTCGGGCCGGTGGGGATCCACGGCACGGTGACGCAGGTGAGCTGCCGCTGCAGCGACTTCAGCAGGGACATGAAGTCCCACACCGCGAAGACGTGGTGCTCCATGAAGGTGACCAGCGCCTCGTGGGTGTCGAGGTTGGCGTAGAGCGGGTGCCGGACCACCACGTCCCGTTGGGCGGTCACCGCCTTCTCCAGCCGTTCGATCCCCGGGTGCGTCTTCCCCCAGTCGTACCGTGACATTCTCTCAGCCTCCCTGCTGGGCGCGGTGGCGCCAGATGACCGGGCAGTACTCGGGATCCGCGTAGTCCGGCCGCCCGTCGTGGGTGCGGCGGACCAGCACGTCGTGGTTGTACGCGGCGAGGGTGCCGTCGGAGAGCGGGTACGCCCGCCAGGCGTTGTCGCCGTCCTGCAGGTGCAGCGAGATCGCCTGCCGGGGGCGACCGCTGACGTTCGCGCCGCTGCCGTGGTAGATGCGGCAGTGGTGGAAGCTCATGTGTCCCTTCGGGATCACCATGGGGATCTTGCGGATCTCGGCGCCGTTGTGTGCCGCGTTCTCCGCCAGCATCTGCTCGAGCTGGTCCCGGTCGCGCTCGGCGAAGTGCCGCACCACCGTGTCGTCGGCGCCGATCTCCCGCCACCGGTGCGAGCCGTCGACCATGGTGATCGTGCCCATCTCCGCGCCGCAGTCGTGGAACGGGATGAACGCGGTGAGCATGCGCTCCGACGACGAGGACGCCCAGTAGTGCTTGTCGAAGTGCCAGGGCACGATGTTGGAGGGCTCGCCGTCGATGGGCGGCTTGTAGATCAGCGTCGACTGGAACACGCGGATCTCGTCGGCCCGGGCCAGCCGGGCGGCGACCGCCCCGATCAACGGCTTGCGCAGGATCGCGCCGAGGCCGTCGTGCTCGTAGTGGACGTAGTCGTTGTGCCGCTGCACCGGCCCCTTCGCCGGCTCCCAGTACGCGAGCTTCGGGGGCCGCACCGGCAGCCGGCGGTCGCGCTCGCCGCCGTAGTACCGGTCGGCGGCGGCCGTGAGGGCGTCCACCTCCTCGTCGGTGAGCAGCTTCTTCGACAGGTACCAGCCGTGCTCGGCGTAGAACGCCACGTCCTCGTCGGACGGGAGCAGGGCCGCCTCCTCGGCGGTCAGGGTCGGGTCGAACTCGGTGGTGGTCATGCCGTCACTCCCTGGGCTGTGGCGGCCGCGACGGCGGGGGTCGCCCCCGCCGCGGCCAGCTCCCGTTCCTTGGCTTCGTAGAGCGCCTTGATGTTTCCGCTGCCGAACGTCCGCGCCCCGCGCCGCTCGATCAGCTCGAGGAAGAGCGTCCGGCGCACGTGCATCGACTCGGTGAAGATCTGCAGCAGCTGCCCGCCGTGGTCCCGGTCGACCAGCACGCCCAGCTCACGCAGCCGGTCCACCGACCCGTCCACCGGGCCGACCCGGGCCTCCAGGGCGTCGTAGTAGGCGGCCGGGGTGCCGGCGAAGCGCACCCCGCGCCGGCGCAGCGCCTCCACCGCGCCGACGATGTCGTCGGTGCGCAGCCCGAGGTGCTGCACACCCGCGCCGGAGTGCTGGTCGAGGAACGCGTCGATCTGCCCGGCCCGGCGGCCGGTGTCCGGCTCCAGCAGCACCAGCGTGACCCGCCCCGACGGGCTCTGCACCACCGTGGAGTTCATCGCCTGCCCGTCGACCTCGACGTACTCGTGGAAGATCTCGGCGAAGCCGAACACCTCCCGGTACTGCCGGACGGTCTCGGCGAGCTGCCCGGCCGGCACGCACACCGCCAGGTGGTCGATCTCGGCGAGCAGCTTGCCGTCGGTGTCGTCCTCCGGCGGCAGCAGCTCGATCCGCCCCGGCAGGAACTCGTGCCGGTCCCCGCGCCGCTGCACGAGCCGGTGCCGCACGTCGGCGAAGCCGTCGACCTCGGCGACGACGACCTCGGCGTCGGTGCCGGTGACGGTGGTCGGTGGTGTCACGCCGGTCGCCCCCCGGGCCACCAGCTCGGCGTACGCCCCGGCGGCGTCGCCGACCTCCAGCGCGACCACGGCGATGCCGTCGCCGTGCCGCTGCACGTACCGCGACGCCGGGTGCTCGGCGGTCAGCCCGGAGGTGAGCACCAGCCGGATGTCGCCATGCCGCAGCAGCAGCGACCGCTGCCCGGCCAGCCCGGTCTCCGGGCCGCCCTGGCCGCACAGGTGGAAGCCCACCGCCCGGCCGAAGTAGAAGGCGGCCTGCCGGGCGTCCCCCACGTACAGTTCGATGTGGTCGATCCCACGGATGTCCATGTTCCAGCCCTTTCGCACAGTTCCCCCCGTTGCTGTCTGCGGGCGTCCGCCCGCCGATCGGGTTCGGTCAGCTCCTCGGCCGGGCGGAGCGCGCGAGCAGCAGGCTCACGTTCTGGCCGCCGAAGCCGAAGGAGTTGGTCAGCGCGTACTCCGCCTCGGTCGCCCGGGGCTCCTTGCGGATGTGGTCGGCCGGGCAGGCCGGGTCAGGGTCGTCCAGGTTCCAGGTGGGCGGGAGCAGGCCCCGGCCCAGCGCGAGCGCGGTCGCCGCCGCCTCCAGCACGCCGGAGGCGCCGAGCAGGTGGCCGGTGAGCGCCTTGGTGGAGCTGACCGGCACCCCGTGCTCGCCGAAGACCTCGGTGAGGGCCGTCGTCTCGGCGACGTCACCGAGCTTCGTGCCGGTGCCGTGCGCGTTGACGTAGCCGACCCGCCCCGGCGGCACTCCGCCGCCGGCCAGGGCCCGCCGCATGCACTCGGCGGCACCGGCGCCGTCCGGCCGCGGCGCCGTCGGGTGGTGCGCGTCGGTCGTCACGCCGTACCCGGCGACGTCGGCGTACCCGCCCGCGCCGCGCGCCGCCGCGTGCTCGGCGCTCTCCAGCACCAGCAGGGCCGCCCCCTCGGCGAGCACGAACCCGTTGCGGCGGGTGTCGAACGGCCGGCTCGCCGCCGCCGGGTCGTCCCAGCCCCGGGCGAGGGCCCGGGCGTTGCCGAAGGTGTCGGCGAACGTCGGGAACAGCGGCGCCTCGCTGGCCCCGCAGAGCACCACGTCGGCCTCCCCGGCCCGGATCAGCCGCACCCCGTCGGCGACCGCCTGCGCCCCGGAGGCGCACGCGGTGCCGACCGACGAGCTGTAGCCGCGGATGCCGTGCCGGATGGCGATCCGCGCCGACGGCATGTTCGGCAGGATCCCGGTCAGCAGGTACGGGTTGACCGCGGCCCGGCCCCGCTCGGCACGGGCCAGCACCTGCGCCTCCAGCGTCGCCATTCCACCGACCCCACCGACGATGACGGCCATGCGCTCCGGGGCGACGTCCCGACCCACCTCGATGCCGGCGTCGGCGAGCGCGTCGGCGGCGGTGAGCAGGGCGAGCACCACGGTCCGGTCGAGCACCTTGGTGTCCGGCCCGGACGACACGGTCCGCGGGTCGACCGCCGGCAGCACCCCGGCGACCTCCAGCGACCCGGCGGCGGGGTGCCCGTCCGGCGGGCGGACCAGGCCGGACCGGCCCCCGTACAGGGCGTCCACGGTCGCCTCGACACCGCGTCCCACCGGGGTGAACAGGCCGATGCCGGTGATGACCGCGGTCATGAAGGCGCCTCGCTCAGGTAGCGCTCCCGCAGCGCGACCTTGCGGACCTTGCCGGTCACGGTCACCGGGATGTCGTCGGCGCGTACCGGGACCACCCGGCGCAGGGTCGCGCCGACGTCGGGCCCGAGCGCGGCCCAGACCCGCTCGGTGCGGTCCTCGGTCCCGTCCGCGCCGGCCGCCAGTTCCAGCAGCACGTCGGTGACGACCCGGTCACCTTCCTTGACGATGACCACGGTGCAGTCGGTGACATCGGGGCAGGCCGCGAGGATGCGTTCCTCGGACAGCGCGGTGTAGAAGCGCTTCCCGCCACCGGCGTCGACCGAGTCGACCGCCCGGTCCAGGTGGTAGTACCGGCCGTCGGCGTCGACGTACACCAGGTCACCGGTGAGGTACCAGCCGCGCTGGCGGAACCGGTAGGTGGTCACCGAGTCGTTCCAGTAGCCGCGGAACAGCGACGGCGAGTCGATGCCCAGCCAGCCCACCTCGCCGGTGGGCACCAGGTCGCCGTCCGCGTCCAGCACCGCGACCTTGGTGAACCGGTAGGGCCGGCCGATGCACCGGCCGTAGCGGTCGGTGTCGCGGGTGTGGGTGATGTGGAACATCGAGTGGCCCATCTCGGAGGAGCCGAGCCCGTCGATGAACACCGAGCCGGGCACCCGGACGACCCCGTCGCGGGTCACCACGTCCCGCGAGCCGACCGCGACGAGACGCCGGATGTGCGGCTCGTGGGAGGAGTCGCCGGTGTTGAACCACAGCCGCACCGAGTCCAGGTCGTACGCGGACAGGTCGAACCGGGCCAGCTCGGCCCAGGTGACGGAGAAGCCGAAGACGCCGTCGGGGCGCCAGCGCTGGATCGCGTCGAGCACCCGCTCCCCGCCCTGGTCGGACAGGAGGAACATCTCCGCCCGGTTGCCGAGGGCCTGGTTGACCATGAGCACGGTGGCGGTGTGCGGGGCGGGCAGCGCGTTGAGGATCCGGCTGGTGCCCTGCGCCTGCGGCATGCTCAGCAGGTGCCGCGTCGCGGCGAAGAGGCTGGCGTGCGAGTGCAGCACCGCCTTCGGCACCCCGGTGGTGCCGGAGGTGTGGGTGATGACGACCGGGTCGTCCGGGTGGTGCCGGTAGTGGGCGGGCGCGGCGGCCGGGTCGCCGGTGCCGGCCTCGGCGGGCGTGCCGAGCACCGGAACGCCGAGGTCGTGCGCGGCCAGCAGCGCGGTGTGCGCGTCGTCGGCGAGCACCCCGACGCCGCGCAGCCGGCGGATGTACTCGGCGGCGATCTCGGGGCGCAGCCTGCCGTTCATCAGCGCCGGGATCGCGCCGAGCCGGGTCAGCGCGAGGTAGCTCAGCACCATGTCGGCGGCGGCGGTGGCCCAGACCGCCACCGGGTCGCGCGGGCCGATGCCGCGCTCGTGCAGCCAGGCGGCGCGCGCGGCGACCCGCTCGTCGAGTTGCCCCAGCGTCAGCGGCGTCTCCGCCGGGTGCCCGTCGACGCCGGTGTCGAAGGTCAGGCCGGGCCCGTCCGGGTCGGCGCCGTGCGCCAGCACCCGGGCCAGCACGTTGCCCGCGCCGATCAGGTCGTCGGCGGCGAGTACGCCGCGCAGTCCCCTCGTCCTCATGTTTCTCCTCCCCCCAGCAGCACCGCGACGGCCGACTCCGCACCGCCGTCGTCCGGTGCCTTCTCGATCAGGACCAGCAACGCCGCGTCGGCGTCGCCGTCGTGCAGCAGCAGGTCGGCCTCGGCCAGCCCGGCGGCGCGCGGGTCGCCGGCCGGTGCGAGGCAGACCACCGGCCCGCCCAGCCCCCAGCGGGCGGCGACGTGGCCGGCCACGCTGTTCGGCACCGACTGGAAGAAGAACAGCGGGCCGGGTCGACCGCCGTCGGCCACCGTGGCGCGCACCCGGGCCGCGCTGGCCTCGTCGCCGGTCGCGCTGATCAGCACGACCGCGGTGCGCTCCCCGTCCGGTGCCGGCGCCCGCCCGTACGCCCGGGTCAGGCAGCGCTCGGCGACGGCCGCGACCAGGGGGTTGAACGCGGAGTGGACGAACCCGGGAAGCGGCGGCGGTGGGCCGTCGCCCGGCTCCGGCCAGGCGGCCTCGGCACGCACGGCGAGTGCGGGGCGCGGCGCGGTCGGCCCGCTCATGCGGCACCCACCAGCAGGGCGGTGTTGGCGCCGCCGAACGCGGCGTTGAGGCTGAGCGCGTAGCGGCTGGCGGCCGGGCGTGGGGCGTCCCGGATCACGTCCAGCGGGCAGTCCGGGTCCGGGCCGAGCCAGCCGGCGTTGACCGGCAGCTTGCCGTGCCGCAGCGCCAGCACCGTCACCACCAGCTCCAGCAGGCCGGAGGCCTCCAGCGCGTGCCCGTGCAGGGCCTTGGTGGAGCTGACCGGCACCCGTGCCGCCGCCGGCCCGAGCGCCGAGCGCAGCGCCGCCGCCTCGGCGGCGTCACTGTGGCCGGTGCCGGTGGCGTTGGCGTTGACGTACCCGATCACCTCCGGTGCCAGCCCGGCCCGGCGCAGCGCGGCGGTGACCGCGCGGGCCAGGCCCCGGCCGGCCGGATCCGGCTGGCAGGGGTGGAAGGCGTCGCCGGCGCGGCCCCAGCCGAGCAGGTCGGCCACCGGCCGGCGGGCCACGTCGGCGTGCTCCAGCACCACCGCGGCGACCCCGTCGCCGAGCAGCAGGCCGGTGCGGCCGGCGCTGAACGGGCGTACCGCCGCGTCGGTGGCGAGGGCCCGGCCGGCGTCGAAGAGCGCGTACTGGTCCGGTTCGACCAGGTAGCCCGCGGCGACCACGGCCCGGTCGACGTCGCCGCGGCGGATCAGCGCCGCCGCGTCGGCGACCGCGCTGGTCGCCGAGACGCAGGCCGTGGTGTACGTCCGAACGTCCGGGAACCCGGTGCCGGTGGCCAGGTCCGCCGCCAGCCGTGGGACGTGCGTCCCGCCGTGCGCCGCGAGCAGCAGGGCCGACCGGGCCCGCCGGGCCGGGTCGAGTCCGGCCGCCCGGCACGCCTCCTCCACCGCCTCGGCCAGTTCCTCGGCGAGGTCGGCGACCTGCGGCAGGGTGGCCGCCGCGTCGACCCGGCGGGCGCCGGTGTCGAACCGGCGGACCGGACCGAACGCGGGCACGCCCGCGAGCACGCCGGCAAGTTGGGCCTGGGCGCCCCGGCCGAGGGCACTGGTCGCGTGGACACCGGTGAGTTGGACGCGGGGCCGCTCAACCATCGGCGGCGACGGTCAGGGCGGTCCGGAAGACCGCCAGGGCGTCGTCGACGGTACGGATCCCGGCGAGCTGGTCGTCGCTGAGGTCGAGCCGCCGGTCGTGGCGCTGCTCGACCAGGTGCACCAGCCAGGCCAGCTCCATCGAGCCGATCCGCTCGGGCACGTCGCCGGCCGGTCGGTCGCTCAGCTCGGCGAGCATCGCCACCAGGTCGGCTCGCTCCAGGTCGGGCTGTCCGGCCATCAGGGGTGGTCGCTCGTCGCCCCGGCGACCCGGTCGGCGACCATCGTGGTGAACTCACCCACGGTCATCAGGGCCAGCTTCTCCGACTCGTCGTCGGCGAACTTCAGCCCGTACCGGTCCTCCACCCGCACCGCCAGGTCGGCGAGGGCCAGGGATTCCAGGTCGACCCCGGACGGGCCGAGGGTGGTGTCGTCGTCGATCTCCTCCACGTCGTAGTTCATGTCGGCGAGCTGCTCGATGACGAAGGCGCGGACCTCGGCTCTCATGGTTAACCTCTCTGCGTGGGCCAGTCACCGGTGTCCGGTCGGGACACCGCGTACGTGTGGGTCGGTCGGGGCGCCGGCGGTCGGCCGGTCCCGGCCGGGCGGCTGCTGCGGCGGGCCGCCGCCGCCCTGCTGCGCCGCTCCGCGGGCGATCTCGTGCCGGGGCACCGGCCCGGCGGGGCCCCGCTGCTCCGGGTGGGTCCGGCCGACGCGGCGGCCCGGCCGGTCGAGGTGCCGGTCAGCGTGAGCCGCAGCGGCGGGGTGCTGGTGGTCGCCGTCCGGGCCGGCGGGCCGGTCGGCGTGGACGTGGAGCGGCTCCGGCCGCTGCCGGCGCTGGAGCTGGCCCGCCGCTGGTTCGACCCGGCCGAGGTGGCCTGGCTCGCCGGCCGACCGGCCGCCGGGCGCGAGCGCGACTTCCTGCGGTTGTGGACGGCGAAGGAGGCCGTCGGTAAGGCGCTCGGCGTCGGCCTGCGTGCCGGCGGGCCCCGCCGCCGCATGCCCGTACCCGGCGGCGCTCGGCCGCTGCTGCGCCCGGTGCCCGACGTGCCCGGGGGCCGGGTCGGCCACCCCGCGCTCGGCGACGAGCTGGTCCTGGCCGTGGCGGTGGTCGGCGGCGACGTCGAGGTGGTCGTGGTCGAGGAGGTCGTGGTCGAGGAGGCGCAGCGGGCCGGTCACGACGTGCCCGCCGTGCGCAGCGCGTCCACCGAGCGGACCAGCTTTCCGGTGGTGGTCCGGGGCAGCTGATCGAGCAGGCGCAGCGTGCGTGGTCGTTTGTAGCCGGCCAGCCGCTCGGCGAGCAGCTTGTCCAGCACCTCCTCCGACAGCGGGCCCGCCGGCTGCACGTACGCGGTGATGCCGTCGTCCCAGACCACCACGGCGGCGGCGACTCCGGGCAGCTCGCCGATGGTGCGCTCCACCTCGGTCAGGTCGACCTTCATCCCGCCGACGGAGACCTGCGAGTCGAGCCGGCCGCGCACGGTGACCAGCCCGGTGCCGGGGTCCACGGTGCCGGCGTCACGGGTGTGCAACCAGCCGTCGGACCAGCGGGCCGGGTCGCTGAGCCCGAGGTACGGGGAGGCGGGGCAGCTCACCCACAGCTCGCCGGCGACCTCGCGGACCCGCATGCCCGGGGCGGGCGCGATGGACGGCCGGTGCCGCCCGTACAGGTCGGTGCCGATGACGCCGACCTCGGTCATCCCGTACATGTTGCCCAGCGGGACGCCGAACCGGTCGGTGAAGGCGCGGGCGACGGCGTCGGGCACCAGCTCCCCGCCGGTGGTCATCCGCCGGAACTGCGGCAGCGGGCGCTCCGGGCGGGTGGAGGCGACCAGTCCGATGTGGAACGGCACGCCCAGCACCGTGGCCGGCGTGTCGCCGGCGGCGATCGCCGCGAGCACGGCGTCGCCGCTCAGCCGCTCCGGTGGCACCAGCTCGACGCCGGCGTGCAGCCCGTAGAGCAGCCCGCCGACGAGGCCGAGCACGTGCACCATGGACGGGAGCAGGATGATCCGCTCGCCGGGCAGCGCCACCCCGTCGATCCCGGTGTAGCGGTGCACCTCGGCGACCAGGTCGGCGGCCGTGCGGCCGATCACCTTGGACGGGCCGGTCGAGCCGGAGCTGAGCTGGATCACCGCGTGGCCACTGGCCGCCGGCCGGTCGGCGTACGGCGTGACGCCCTCGGTGACGTCGACGAAGATCCGCAGCGCCCCGCCACCGGTGCGCACGGGCGCCACCACGACCTGCGGGGTGAGCCGCTCCAGCGCGACGCCCACCTCGTGGTCGGTCAGCCGGTGGTCGAGCAGGATCGCCTGCGCCCCGCTGCGCCAGGTGGCGAGCAGGTTCACCACGTACGCCAGCGACGGCGGCATCCGCAGCGCGGCGGCGCCGCCGGGGCGCAGTCCGGCCGCGGCGAGCCGGGCCTGCGCGTCGGTGACCAGCCGGTGCAGCGTGCCGCGGTCGACCGGGTCCGGCAGGCGGAGGCACACGTCGGTCGGCCGGCCGGTGAACAGAACTTCGTCGACCCAGTCCGGGTCTGTCGCCTTAGGATCATGGGTCGAGGGGTTCGCGTTCACTGCCGTTCACCGCCCAGCACAAAATAGGGCATCTAAGCCCAAAAGAAGCGATCGTCGGGGTGCTGCGGCCGACCCTACGACAGCCCTCAGATCCATTGCTAGATGCAAATGGCTAGATCAGAAAGGGCGGCCGGCCGGATTGCCGACGGCCGCTTCGCGGGGCAGGATCGGGCGCGTACGCCCGCGAAGCGTAACCAATGGATGACGCCTCGTACGTACCGATGGGGGCTGCCGTCTGAACGGCTGATGGCGCTCCGCGGCCGCACGGCTGGTGGACGGCAGCGGGAACGCCGTCGCGTTCGGCGTGTCGCGCGGCGGCGGGGCAGGCGCCGGTCGGGCGACACTGCGCTCCGGCATGTCGCTCGGCACAGCTCGCGGGGGCGCGGGGTGACGCGGCCGGGCGGTGCGGCGGTCGCGTCAGGCCGGCGTCGGCTCGGTCGGCGTCGGGGTCTGGGCGTGGATGTGGAAACGCAGCGAGCGGGCCTCGGTGAAGCACTCGCGCATGGGCCGCACCAGGTCGCGGTGCCCGGGGCTGCGCTCCCACGCCTCGAAGTCGGCCAGCCTCGCCCACTCGCTGGTGATCAGCCACTGCTCCGGGTCGGCCGCCGAGCGGCACACCTGGTCGACCAGGTGACCCGGCACGCCGCCGGCGACGAGGTGCCGCACCGCCTCGTACGCGGCCAGGAACGCCGCCGTCCGCTCCTGCGGGACCCGGACCAGGAACACCACCCGCGCCCGTCGCTGCGTCACCGCTCGCCTCCCGTCGTCGGCGCGGCCCCGCGCAGGACCAGCGCGCTGTTGAACCCGTCGAAGCCGCGGGCGCAGACCAGCGCCAGCCGGTGGACCGGCCGCCGGTGCTCCCGCAGGAAGTCCAGCTCGCAGCCGGGCGCGACGTCGTCCGGGCCGGCGGAGGCGGGCAGCGTGTCGTGGGCGAGGGCGAGCAGCGCGGTCGCCACGTCCAGCGCCGCCCCGCCCTGGTGGGCCCGCCCGGTCAGCGACTTGTGCGTGGTGACCGGGGGCGGACGGTCCCCGAAGACGGCGCGCAGCGCGGCCGCCTCGCTGCGGTCGTACCGGGGAACGCCGAGCGCGTCGGGCAGCACCACGTCCACCGCGTCGGCGCCGACCCCGGCCCGGTCCAGGGCCAGCCGCATCGCCCGGGCGTACTGCACCGGGTCGCCGGCGCTGTCCGGTCCGGTGTGGACGGCGTCGTGGGTGGCGCCCCACCCGGTGATCTCGCCGTAGACGCGCGCGCCCCGCGACAGCGCGTGCCCCAGTTCCTCCACCACGAACACCGCGCCGCCCTCGGCCGGCAGGTAGCCGCTGGCGGCGGCGTCGAACGGCCGGTACGCCCGCTCCGGGTCGGCCACGTCGCTGAGCAGCCCGGAGGCCAGCTGGCAGGTGAGGGCGTACGGGCTCAGCGGGCACTCGGTCGCCCCGGCGATCACCACCGGAGTGCCCCGGCGGACCGCGCGGGCGGCGTGCGCCAGGCTGTCCAGCCCGCCCGCGGCCTCGGCGACCAGCACCCCGCACGGGCCCTTGAACTGGTGGTGGATGGAGAGCTGGCCGACGCTGGCGGCGTAGAACCAGGCGATCGACTGGTACGCCCCGACCGTGCGGGTCGGCCCGCCCCACAGCCGCTGCAGTTCGCGCTGCCCGAACAGGTTCCCGCCGGACGAGCTGGCCAGGGTGACCGCATAGCCGTACGGGTCCGGTGCCCGCTCGGGCAGCCCGGCGTCGGCCAGCGCGAGCCGGGTCGCGGCGAAACCGAGGTGGGTCCACCGGTCGGTCTGCACCAGCCGCCGGTTGTCGGCGTACGCGGCGGCGTCGAAACCGGGGACCTCGCCGCCGTGGCGGGTCGGGTAGCCGGCCGGGTCGAACAGGGTGATCGGGCCGGTGCGGCGGGTGCCGGCGAGCACCGTCCGCCAGTGCGCGGCCACGCCGACGCCGCTCGGCGCGACCACCCCGATCCCGGTCACCACCGCCCGGCCGGTCACCGCGGCACCGCCGGCAGCCGGCGGAACACCATGGCGGACTGGAAGCCGCCGAAGCCGCTGCCCACCGACAGCGCCACGTCGACCGGCAGTTCCCGGGCCTCGTTGGGCACGTAGTCCAGGTCGCACTCCGGGTCCCGGGTGGCCCAGTTGGCGGTCGGCGGTACCACGCCGAACTCGATCGCCAGGGCGCACGCCGCCATCTCGATCGAGCCGATCGCGCCGAGCGAGTGCCCGACCATCGACTTGATCGAGCTGATCGGCACCCGGTACGCGACCTCGCCGAGCGCCCGCTTGAACGCGGCGGTCTCGTGCCGGTCGTTCTGCCGGGTGCCCGACCCGTGCGCGCTGATGTAGGAGACCTGGTCCGGACGGATCCGGCCCTGCTTGAGGGCGGCGGTGACGGCGAGGCCCATCTCCAGGCCGTCCGGGCGCAGCCCGGTCATGTGGTAGCCGTTGCTGCGGCTCGCGTACCCGGCGACCTCGCAGTAGACGTGCGCGCCGCGCCGCCGGGCGTGCTCCGCCTCCTCCAGCACCAGCACGGCAGCGCCCTCGGCGAGGACGAACCCGTGCCGGTCGGCGTCGAACGGGCGGGAGGCGTGCGCCGGATCGTCGTTGTCCGGGCTGGTCGCCTGGATGGCGTCGAAGGAGGCGACGGTGACCGGCGAGATCGGCGAGTCGGCGGCGCCGGCCAGCACCACGTCGGCCTCGCCGTCGGCGATGAGCTGGTGGGCGTACCCGATGGCGTCGATGCCGGACGTGCAGCCGGTGGAGACCACCTGGGCCGGCCCGTGCAGCCCGTACCGGCAGGCCACGTCGGCGGCGAGGCTGCTGGGCACCAGCGCCTGGTACAGGTACCGGCCGCCGCGGGTGGCGTCGACCAGCCACCGCCGCCCGCCGTCGCTGACAGTGACGTACTCCTGTTCCAGCGCCGTCGTCCCGCCGACGGCGGTGCCCAGCACCACGCCGGCGCGGTCGCGCTGCGCGTCGGTGAAATCGAGCCCGGCGTCGGCGACCGCCTCGGCGGCACAGGCGAGCGCGAACTGCACGTACCGGTCGGCACGGGTGCGTTCGGCGGCGGTGAGATCGGCCGCGACCGGGTCGAAGTCGCACTCGGCGGCGATCTGGGAACGGAACGGCGACGGGTCGAAGAAGCTGATCCGCCGGGTCGCGGTGCGCCCCTCGGTGATCGCCTTCCAGAACCGGTCCCGGCTGGCGCCGCCGGGGGCGACCACCCCGACGCCGGTCACCACCGAGCGGCGCCCGCTCACGGCGCCACCTCGGTTCGCGACTGCGATGCCCGCAACCCCGGCTCGCTCCTCGCGTTCCCGACGCCGCCCTGCGCGACCAGCTCGGTGTCGACGTGACCGAGCTCGGGCCGGGGCGCCAGCGGGCCGAGGTGGAAGACGACCTCGGCGTCCCCGGCGCCGGTGTTGCGCAGCCGGTGCCGGACGTTGACCGGGACGAACAGCGCCTCGCCGGCGGCCAGCGGGACCGGCTCGTCGTCCAGGTCGACGGTGATCGCGCCGTGCGCGACGTACAGGAACTCCTCGCTGTACGGGTGGTAGTGCTCGGCGATGCGCTCCCCCGGCCGCAGCCGGGCCACGCCCATGAAGCCGGAGGTGCTGCCGACGGTGCGGGGGCCGAGCAGCACCCGCAGCTCGCCGCCGCGGCGGGTGTCGGCGGCGACGTCGGCGGCGGCGACCAGCCCCTGGATCCGCTCACTCATCGTGACCCTCCGCCAGCCGCTCGATCTTCTCCTTGATGACCGCGAGCTGCACCGCGCTGTTGGCGTTGATCCGGTCGGTCATCGCGGCGTTGTCCACCGGGGCGGTGGGCCTCATGGCGAAGTCCTGCACCCAGGTCATCCGGGTGCCGCCGGGCTCCTCGGTGTAGCGCCAGTGGATGCGCATGTACTCGAACGGGCCGGGCTCGACCCGGTGCGCCCGTACCTCCCGGGTGACCGGGTCGGCGGTGCGTTCGCTGACCCAGCTCCAGGCGACGCCGTTCTCGTCGGGGTGCATGGTCAGCCGGAACCGCACCGTGTCGCCGTCGCGGTGCAGGATCTCCGCCATCGCGTACTCGGTGAACAGCTGCGGCCAGCCGGCGACGTCGTTGGTGACGTTCCAGACCAGCGGCAGCGGCGCGGCGATGAGGACGCTGTTCTCGGTGTGTCCGGGCGGGTCGGCGCGCCGGGCGACCAGGTCGGCCACGGCGGCGATGCTGAGCTCGCCGGCCTGCTCGGGGATGCGCACGTGCCAGCGGTCGGCGACCACGGCGGACAGCTCCAGCAGGGCCAGGGAGTCCATCCCCAGCTCCGCCAGGGAGGCGGCCGGTGCCCCGGCCGCGGCCTCGGCGTCGAGCCCGCAGTGCGTCACCAGGATGTCGGTGATCTCGGCGGCCAGCGGGCGGCCGTGGGTGACGGTCATGGGTTCCTCCTCGGTTGCGGCGGGACGGCGAGCAACTGGTCGACCAGGCCGGTGCAGTAGCGGCCCTTGCGGAAGCCGGGGTCGTCGAGCACCCGGCGGACGAACGGGATGGTGGTACGCACGCCGGGTCCACCGACGTCGAACTCGTCGAGGGCGCGTTCCAGCCGGTTGAGGGCCAGTTCCCGGTCCGGCGCCCAGACCGCCACCTTGGCCAGCAGCGAGTCGTAGTGCGGGCCGACGACGTACCCGGCGTGGCCGTGGGTGTCGACCCGCGTGAACGGCCCGCCCGGCGGGACGAACCGGTCCAGCCGCCCGGGGGTCGGCGCGAAGCCGCGGTCCGGGTCCTCGACGTTGACCCGGCACTCGATGGCCACGCCGTGTACCCGGATGTCCTCCTGCCGCCAGCGCAGTGGCACACCCGCGGCCACGTGCAGCTGTTCGTGCACCAGGTCGACCCCGGTGATCATCTCGGTCACCGGATGTTCGACCTGGATCCGGCAGTTGATCTCCAGGAAGTGGAACCGCTCGTCGGCGTCGACCAGGAACTCCACGGTGCCCGCGCCGGTGAACCCGACCTCCAGCGCGCCGCGCAGGGCGGCCTCCGCGATCGCCGCCAGGGCGCCCGCCGACAGGGCCGGCGCCGGCGCCTCCTCGACGAGCTTCTGGTGGCGGCGCTGCACCGAGCAGTCCCGGGTGCCCAGGTGCACCCCGTTGCCGTGGGCGTCGCACAGCACCTGCACCTCCACGTGCCGGGCGTCGGTGAGGTACCGCTCGACGTACACCCGGTCGTCGCCGAAGGCGACCTGCGCGGCGGCGCGGGTCCGCGCGTACGCCCGGGGCAGCTCGGCCGGTGCGCGCACGACGGTCATCCCCCGCCCGCCGCCCCCGGCGGCCGCCTTGACGATCACCGGATAGCCGACCTCGGCGGCGATCCGGGCCGCGTCCGCGGCGGTCGGCACCGGTGCGACGCTGCCCGGCGGCAGCGGCAGCCCGGCCCGGCGCATCAGCGCCCGCGCCGAGGACTTGTCGGCCAGCGCGGACATCACCTGCGGCGGCGGGCCGATGAAGGTCAGGCCGTTGTCGGCGCAGATCTCGGCGAAGTCGGCGTCCTCGGAGAGGAAGCCGTAGCCGGGGTGCACGGCCTGCGCGCCCACCAGCCGGGCGGCCTCGACGATGGCGGCGGCGTTGAGGTAGCTGCGGCGGCTCGCCGCCGGTCCGATCAGGACGGCCTCGTCGGCGAGGCGCACCGCGGCCGAGTCGACGTCCGCGGTGGAGTAGACGACGGCGGTGCGGATTCCCAGCTCGCGGCACGCCCGCAGGACCCGCAGGGCGATCTCGCCCCGGTTGGCGATCAGCACCGTGCCGAACATCGCCCCACCGCCTCAGGCCGGGTCCAGCGCGAGCAGCGGCTGGTCGTACTCGACCGGCTGCCCGTCGTCGACGAGGATCTCGACCACCCGCCCGGCCCGGTCCGCGGTCACCTCGTTCATCAGCTTCATCGCCTCGACGATGGCGACGACCTGACCGGGGTGGACCCGGTCGCCGACGGCGACGAACGGCGTCCCGCCGGGTTCCGGCGCCCGGTAGACGGTGCCGACGATCGGCGACCGCACCGTGTGCCGCGCCGTCGCGGCGACCGGTGCCGCGCCGTCGGCCGGCGCCGCCCGCGGGGCCGGCGCGCCGGTCGGCGCCGGCCGGGCGTCGTCCGCGTCCCACTCCACCTCCAGCACCGCGTCACCGCCGCACAGCCGGACCCGGCGCGCGGGCCGTCCGTCGAGGTCGGCGAGGAGTTCGCGCAGCTGCCGGCGCAGCTCGGCCAGCGCCGGGCCGGCCGGGGTGACGCCGGTGCCGGCCGGGACCCCGGTGCCAGAGGGTCGGCCGGCACCGGCGGGTCCACCGCCCGGGCTGCCGTTCACCGCCGGCACGCCGGCCGGCGACGGCCCGGCGGTCACCGGGCACCCGCCGGCACGCCGAGGCGGGCGCCGCCGAACCGGCGGTAGCGGTGCCGGCGACGCCGCACCAGCGTCCCGGTGGGCACGTCGAGCAGCGGCAGCAGGTGGCTCAGCACCGCCTCCCGCACCGCCCGCACGGTCGCCGGCGGGTCGTGGTGGGCGGCCGGGACCGGCTCGGGCACCACGGCGTCCACCACGCCGAGGCGGCACAGGTCGGTGCTGGTCAGCCGCAGCGCGCGGGCCGCCTGCGGTGCCGCCGACCGGTCCGGCCAGAGGATCGCGGCGCAGCCCTCGGGGCTGATCACCGAGTAGACCGCGTGCTCCAGCATCAGCACCTGGTCGGCCACCGCGAAGGCGAGGGCCCCGCCGCTGCCGCCCTCGCCGGTGACGACCGCCACGACCGGCGTGGGCAGCGCGGTCAGGGTGAGGATGTTCTCGGCGATGGCCGCCGCCTGGCCCTGCTGTTCGGCGCCCACCCCGGGGTCGGCGCCGGGGGTGTCGACGAGCGTGACCACCGGCAGGCCCCACCGGGCGGCCAGCCGCATCAGCCGCAGCGCCTTGCGGTGCCCGGCCGGGCTGGCCATGCCGAAGTTGCGGGCCATCAGCTCGGCGGTGCTGTGCCCCTTCTGGTGGCCGATCACCATGACCGGCCGGCCGGCGAGCTCGGCCAGCCCGCCGACCACGGCCGGGCAGTCCGCGCCCAGCCGGTCGCCGTGCAGCTCGACGAAGCCGTCGAACGCCGACTCCAGGTAGTCCAGTGTGGTCGGCCGGCCGGGGTGCCGGGCCAGCCGTACCGTCTCCCAGGCGTCCGGGTCGTCGCCGCGCGGCACCGGGCGCGCGGCGACCGGCGGGCGGACCGGGCCCGGCGCGCCGGCCGCCGGGCGCCCGCCCGCCGCCGCGGACAGCAGCGCCGCGAGCCGACCACGCAGGCCGTGCCGTGGCACCACCAGGTCGACCTGGCCGTGCCGCAGCAGGAACTCGGCGGTCTGGAACCCGTCGGGCAGGTCCCGGCCGGTGACCTGGCGGATCACCCGCGGACCCGCGAAGCCCATCCGGGCGCCGCTCTCGGCGAGCACCACGTCGGTGTTGGTCGCGAAGGAGGCGGCGACGCCGCCGTAGGTGGGGTCGGTGAGGACGCTGACGCTGGGCACGCCGGCCTCGCGCAGCGCGGCGACCGCCTGGCTGACCGTCGCCATCTGCATCAGCGACAGGACACCCTCCTGCATCCGCGCCCCGCCGGAGGCGGTCACGACGACCAGCGGCAGGCGGTCGGCGAGAGCGCGTTCGGCCGCCCGGGTGACCAGCTCGCCGACCGCGCAGCCCAGGCTCCCGCCGAGGAACCGGAAGTCCATCACCGCGAGCACACAGGGCCACCCGACGACGGTGGCGGTGCCGCAGACGACCGCCTCGGCCAGCCCGGTGCCGGTCCGGGCCGCGGTGAGCCGGTGCGGGTACGGCAGCACGTCGACGAACCCGATCGGGTCGACCTCGGGGGCGCGGTCCGGCAGGGCGGTGAACGAATCGGGGTCGACCAGCTGGGCCAGCCGCGCGGGCGCGTCGAGCCGGGCGTGCGTGCCGCACTCCGGGCAGACGTCCAGGTTGCGCCTCAGCCGCTTGCGGTACAGCAGGCTGGCGCAGCCGCCGCAGCGCGACCAGAGCTGCTCGTCCCGGGGCGCCGTCGCGGTCACGGCCGGGCTCCGGGGGCGTCGAACCGGTAGAAGCAGCGGGCCATCGCGTCGCGCGGTTCCCGCCAGGTCGGCAGGTACGGCGAGACGTACGGGCGCAGCCGGGCGCTCACCCGGGCGAACTCGGGATGGCGCCGGGCCTCGGCGACCGCCCCCTCCCCCGGCAGCTCCGTCTCCAGCAGGTGCACGTACAGGTCGTGCAGCCGGTACAGCGACCGGTGCCGGACCCCGGCCAGGCGCGGCAGCTCGGTCGCGTCGGAATCGGCGAAGATCTCCGCGACGCGGGCCTCCGCGATCGGGTCGACCTTCGCGACGATCAACGAACGGTCCATGGATGGGCCTCCCCCCACGGCGCCGGACGCCGTTGGCGCCCTACGCCGGCCGAGCCGGACGACTGCCGACACCCTGGCCGCCGGGCCGTCAACGTCGCGTCACCGGCCGGCCCCGGACCCGACATTTTGGTGACGATGCGTTGACGCTTCCTGTGTATCCCCTGTGGATCAACCTGGACCGAAGTGAATATCCCCAGTTCAGAAGCGGTTTCGCGGCCGTCGACATGCCGACCCGGACGTTGACTGTGAGTGACTGCGATTGATAATCTTCGTCACGGTCAGCCCGGCGGCCGTGACGCGACGCCGTGCCGCGGCACAGCGACCCGACACCGGGTCGAGGCAGCCGCGCCGGGGACACAACCGAGGACTCTCCGACGAGCGTTTCCGCAGGGGGTGCCGCCGTGGCCGCCGTTCCACCCATGCCGACCGCCGGCGACCGTCCGGACGCCCCGATCCGGCTGCACCTGCTGGGCGGGTTCCGGCTGCTGCACGGCGACGTGCCGGTGGTCGTACCGCGCGGGCTGCAACGCGTCCTGGCGCTGGTCGGCCTGCGCCCCGGCGCCACCCGCAGCCACCTCGCCGGGCTGCTCTGGCCGGACGCCCCGGAGGAACGCGCCCTGTCCTCCCTGCGCACCGCGCTGTGGCGGCTCCGGCAGGACCCGTGCTGCCCGCTCTGCACCAGCGGCGACACGATCCGGCTGGCCCCGGTGGTCCGGGTCGACGTCGACGCGCTGGTCGGCACGGCGGCCCGGGTCCGCGACGGCGACGACCCCTGCACCGCCGCCGCGCTCGCCGCCGGCCGCCACGACCTGCTCCCCGGCTGGTACGACGACTGGGTGCTGGCCGAGCGGGAACGGCTGCGGCAGCTGCGCCTGCACATGCTCGAAGGGCTGGCCGACCACTACCTCGCGGCGGGCCGGCACGGGGAGGCCCTGGAGGCGGCCCTGGAGGCGATGGCCGCCGAGCCGCTCCGCGAGACACCGCACCGCCTGGTGGTCCGCATCCACCTGGCCGAGGGCAACGCCTTCGAGGCCGTCCACGCCTTCTACGTCTACCGGGACCTGCTGCGCCGGGAACTGCGACTGGAGCCGTCGACCGCGATGACCACCCTGCTCGACGACACGCTCGGCCCGATCCGGCAGGCCAGCCGCGACCCGGTGGCCCGACGGCCGGCGGTCCCACGCGCCGCGCAACGCGCCCGCTGAGCCGCGCGTCACCGACCGGGCGACGGGCGTGACGACCAGGTGACAGCCACCCGGGCAGCGTGAAGCCGCACGGCCCCGGCGGTCCGGGGCGCCCCGGCGGAAGGAGTCCCATGAGCCGTCTTCTGATCGTCAGCAGGATCGTCCCGGGCGCGGAGGGCCGGGTCGCGCAGATCTTCGCCGAGTCCGACGCCACCGAGCTGCCCGGCCTCACCGGCGTGACGCACCGGTCCCTGTACTGCCTCCACGACCTGTGCGTACACCTGATGGAGACCGCCGACGTGGACCCGGACGCCCTCGCCGGCGCCCGCAACCACCCGCTGTACCGGCAGGTCAACGAGCGGCTCTCCGCGCACACCTCGCCCTACCTGCCGACCTGGCGCTCGCCGCGCGACGCCATCGCCGGCTGCTTCTACCGCTGGGACGCCGCGGACGCCGCCGCGCCGCGCCCGGCCGGCTGAGGCGACGACGGCGTGTCCGCCAGCCGACCGCACGTCCTGGTCATCGGCGCCGGCACCGGCGGGCTCTGCCTGGCGCAGGGGCTGCGCCGGGCCGGGATCGGGGTGACCGTCCACGAACGGTACCGCACGCGCGGCGAGGGCCTGCTCGGCTACCGCGTCGGCATCGGGCCGACCGGCAGCCGGGCGCTGCGCGAGTGCCTGCCCCCGGAACTGTTCCGCACCTACCTGGCCACCTGCGCCCGCTCCCCCCGGTACTTCAACGTCATCACCCAGCGGCTGCGCCAGACCGCGTCGTTCCCGCTCCGCCCGGACACCGACCCGGTGAACACCGAACGGTCCGTGGCCCGGATGACGCTGCGCCAGGTCCTGCTCACCGGGCTGGAGGACGTGGTCCACTTCGACCGGACCCTCACCCGGTACGAGCAGCGCGACGACGGCACCGTCACCGCGTACTTCGCCGACGGCGACAGCGTCACCGGCGACCTGTTGGTGGCCGCCGACGGCACCCACTCCGCGGTACGCCGCCAGTACCTGCCGCACGCCGTCACCCGGGACGCGGGCACCATCAACGTCGCCACCCGGATCCCGCTGACCGACGAGGTCCGGGCCCTGCTGCCGGAGCGGGTCGGGACCGGCATCTCCCTCATCTTCGGCACCGGCGGCGTGATGGGCGTCCTGCACGTCATGGAGTTCCCCTGGGCCCGCGACGGCACGCTCAAGCCGGGCCTCGACCCGGCCGACGCGGTGCTGCTGGAGCAGTGGCCGGGCCGGGCCCACGACAGCACCCGCGACAACGTGAACCTGGTCGTCTGGAGCACGGCCCGACGGTTCCCGCCGGACGTCCTGCACCGCCGCGGCGCGGACCTGATCCGCGTCGCGCTGGACCTGACCCGCAACTGGCACCCGCACCTGCGCGAGCTGCTGGCCCGCGCCGACCCGGCCAGCGCGTTGCCGATCAAGGTGGCCACCAGCGAACCCGTCGCGCCGTGGAAGAGCAGCACGGTCACCCTGCTCGGCGACGCCATCCACACCATGACACCGGGCCGCGGGGTGGGCGCGAACACCGCCCTGCGGGACGCCGCCCTGCTGTGCCGGCAGCTACGCCTGGCCGCCGCCGGGGAGAAGACGCTGCTCCAGGCGGTCGCCGACTACGAGGCGGTCATGGTCCCGTACGGGTTCGCGCGGGTCGCCGACTCCCTCAACCGCAGCGGCACCAGCGGCGACGACCGGATGTACAAGCCGGTCGTCGGTCGGCTCGCACTGCTCGGCGCCCGCGGCTACTTCGGCGTGACCAGCCGGGTGCCGCGGCTGGCCCGCCGGTTCGTCGACGACTTCTACACCTACCGGGGCGAGGAGGACTGAGCAACGCCGATGTGGACCCCCGGTGGCGACGCCGGGGGTCCACCCGCGTCGGTGGCCGGTTCGGCGACGGACCGTCGCGTCGCCAGCACCCCCGGTGCAACCCGTCCCACCTGCGGGACCGGTCCTCGGCCCGTGCTGTCCTACCGCACCGGCCATGTGGCAAGCTGCGGCGAGTTTTCCTCGACTGTCTCGCGAACCGATAGGGAGGTCTGCCGTGGCATGGTCGGACTGGCTGTTGCTTGCCGTGGCTCTGCTGCTCGTTGGCGCCGTCGCCGGGTGGGTGGTCCGGCGCCGGCGGGACGGTGCGCCGGCGGCGACCAGCGTGGACGCTGAGCCGGCCGGCACCGCGGTGGTGAGCGAGCCCGCTCCCGCCGCCACCACCGACGACGGACGCCCGGAGGCGACCGTCGACCCGGCGCCCACCGCGGTCGCCGATCCGGTCACCGTCGCGGAGGGCGGTGCCGACGCCACCGTGACCACCGCCCCGGACCCGGTGGACCACGCCGACATCGCGCTCACCGGTGACCCGGTGCCGGCGGCCGAGCAGGCCACGCCGGCCGGTACCGACGGCGCGGCGGCCGAGCCGGTCGCCGCTGTCGAGCCCGAGCCGGTCGCCGAGCCCGAGCCGGTCGCCGAGCCCGAGCCCGCGCCGGTAGCCGCAGCGCCGGCCGCCGCGGAGCCCGAGCCGGTGACCGTGCCGGCGGCCCGCGGGCCGGTGGCCACCCCGCCGGTACGACCGACGGCCGACGCCGCCGCGACCGACGACTTCCGCCGGATCCAGGGGGTCGGGCCGAAGATGGCGGCGGCGCTGCACGCGGCCGGCATCCGCACCTACCGGCAGCTCGCCGAGCTGGACGAGCCGGCGCTGCGGGAGACGATCCGGGCCGCCGGCCTGCGGGCCGCGCCGGGCCTGGCGACCTGGCCCCAGCAGGCGAAGGTGCTGGCCGGCGCCGCGGAGGCGACCGTCCTGCCCGGCGGGAGCGGCGCGGACGCCTGACGGCGGCCTCGGCGATGCCCCCGCCGGCCGGCGGGGGCATTCCCGCAGGGCATTTCGCCTATACCGGGCGTACATCCGCACGGGCCTCGCTACCGTCGGCTGAGGCGGCCGGCCGGCCGCGCCGATCCAGGTGCAGGAGTTCGTCCGTGCAGTCCGCCTCGCCGGGGCCGGTCCCCCGCCGGGGCCGGCCACCGACACGGGACCAGGAGTCACCCCGCCGGGTGACCCTGCTCGAACTCTTCTTCGACCTCGTCTACGTGGTCGCGCTCGCCCTCATCTCCCGCACGCTGGTCGAAGAGATCGACTGGCTCGCCGCCGGCCAGGGGCTCGTCATCCTCGCCGCCGTCTGGTGGACCTGGGCGATCACCACCCTGGTCACCGACATGTACGACCCGGAACGCCCGGAGATCAAGCTGCTGATCGCGGCGGTCATGTTCGGCGCGCTGCTGATGACCACCGCCATCCCGGAGGCCTTCGGCGCGCGGGGCCTCGTCTTCGCCGGCACGTACGTCGCCATCCACCTCGGCCGGGGCCTGTTCCTGATGCCGGCCGTCCGACATCACCGCCAGACCCAGAAGCGCGCCGCCCGCATCTTCATCTGGTTCGCGGTCTCGGCGGTCCCGTGGATCGTGGGCGCGTTCGTCTCCGGCAACGCGCGCCTGGTCCTCTGGGCCCTCGCCCTCGCCATCGACTACCTCGGCTTCCGGCTGGCGTACCCGGTGCCGGGGCTCGGCGCGGTGCCGGACACCCAGCGCAACGTCACCGCCGAGCACCTCGCCGAGCGCTACCAGCAGTTCTTCATCATCGCCCTCGGCGACGCGATCCTGACCATCGGGACCATGTTCAGCCTGGAACGCCGCGAGGCGGAGAACATCGCGGCCTTCTCCGTCGCGTTCGGCACCACGCTGCTGCTCTGGCGGATCTACGTGCACAAGTCCGGCGAGCTGCTGCCGCTGGCGATCGCCACGGCGCGGAACCCGAGCCGGTTCCTCTACACCGCCCCGTACACCCATCTGCTCATGGTGGCGGGGGTGGTGGTCACCGCCTCCGGCTTCGACCTGGTGCTGCACGAGCCCGACGGCCGCACGCCGCCGGCCTGGGCGGCGCTCATCCTCGGCGGTCCGGCGCTGTTCCTGGTCGGCCGCTCCATCTTCGAGTACGAGGTGTTCAGCCGCGTGTCGCTGTCCCGCCCCGGTGGGCTGCTCGCCCTGCTCACCCTGTCGCCGGCCGTGCTGTTCCTGCCCACGCTGTTCGCCTCGACCGTGGCCATGCTGGTCCTCGCCGGAGTGGCGGTCGCCGACGCCCGGCGCAGCCGCGGCCGCCCGCCCGAGGCGCCGGCGCCACCGCACTGACCGGTTCGCCGCGTCGGACGCTCGCCGCTGATGGCCCGGCCGGTCACACCAGCGCCGCGGCGTACCCCCGGACCGGTAGCCGGCGGCCCGCCGCCGGACCGAGCCGGACCTGCAGTCCGAGCGGCGCGGCGGCCCGCCGCACGTCGTCGACGTGCAGGGAGCCGTGCCGGTCCACGATGAGCACCGGCGGCTCCTCCGGGTCGCCCTCCGGAGCGTGGAACGACAGCAGGGTCACCGAGCCCGGCAGGTGCCGGGGGTACGCGGCCCGCGCCGCGGCCTCGTCCAGGTGGGCGAGCACCACCAGGTCGGGCAGGTGGGCGAAGTCGGCGGCGACGCCGCTGGCCTTCCAGTGCGCCGGCTCGTCCACGGCGCCCGTGCGGTGCCGGGACCGGTTCGCCGACGTGATGTGGAGATGGTCGGTGCCGGCCTCGGCGGCGGCCCGCCGCAGGAAGGCGTTCGACGGGCAGCGGGCCCCGGGCGCGATCACCTGGACCGTGCGGATCCCCCGGTCGTACCGGGTGAGATGCGCGGGCAGGCGGTCGGCGGCCGGGCCGCGGAAGCCGAACGGCCCGGTGGCCCACAGCGTGTCCATCAGCTGCCGGATCCGGCCCACCGGCAGCCGGTGCGGCAGCCGCGACCAGTCGAACAGGGCCGGGATGCGCTCGGCCGGGGCGGTGAGGCTGCCGACCTGGTCCGGCGGGCGCCCCTTGGCGAGGTTGGCCCGGCGCACGGCGACCGCCTCGGGCCGGGTCACGATGGCATAGAAGTTGCCGAAGCCGGTCGCGACGACCGCGCCACCGGCCACGGCCCGGGCCGCGGCGTCGACGTCCTCGGGGCGGTCCAGTTGCAGGTGAGGTGTCGGGACGTCCATGAATCCTCCAGCGAGGTGCCGTGTAGCAGGTTCTACGCCGGTCCGCGGGCCCGTGGACCCGCTCGGTCGTCGATCCGATAGCGGAGCCCGCCCGGCGGCGCCGTTAGCCGCGGAAGGCGAATGGGTACAAGGGCTGCACCTCGAAACCACCACCCCCGGAGGCACACCATGCGTGGCACGTCGATATTCGGAGTCCTCGTCGTCATCTGGCTGCTGATCGGCGCGATCGCCGCCGGCCAGCGGGGCTACTACTCGGGCGACGACACCAACTGCGCCGAGGCCGGCACCATCCTGGTGACCATCGTGGCGGGGCCGCTGAACTACATCGGCGCCAACCCGAAGGTCGACTGCGAACTCCCCCAGCCGTCCCAGTAGGACAGATCCTGCCCGGCCCGGTCCGGCACGCGCCCGATCATGAGGTTGGCGGCGGGTGGATCTCCTCCACCCGCCGCCAACCTCATCGTCGTCTCGTGGGCGGTTGTCACAGCCCGTAAAGCGTCCTAGGGGGCTGGGTGGGTTTGTGGCCGGAGCGGGTGGGAAGGGCGCGGCATGCAGATCGGCTACAAGCTGGCCGCCGAGGGGTACGGGCCGCGACAGATGATCGACCAGGCGCTCCGGGCCGAGCAGGTCGGCTTCGACTTCGTCGAGATGAGCGACCACTTCCACCCCTGGCTGGAGACGCAGGGCCATTCCTCCTTCGTCTGGAGCGTCCTCGGCGCGATCGCCGCGCGGACCAGCACGCTCCGGCTGGCCACCGGCGTCACCTGCCCGACCGTCCGCTACCACCCGGCGATCGTCGCGCAGGCCGCCGCCACCCTGGCCCTGATCTCCGAGGGGCGGTTCACGCTGGGCGTGGGTGCCGGGGAACGGCTCAACGAGCACGTCGTCGGACAGGGCTTCCCGGGGGTGCGCGAACGGCACGACCGGCTGCGCGAGGCGCTGGAGATCATCCGGCTGCTGTTCCAGGGCGGTTGGCAGTCGTACGGCGGCCGGCACCTGCGGCTCGAGGACGCCCGCCTGTTCGACCTGCCGGACCCGCCGCCGCCCATCGCGGTGGCGGCGAGCGGGCCGGAGTCGGCCGCACTGGCCGCCGAACTCGGCGACGGGCTGTTCGCCACCGAGCCGAAGGCCTCCATCCTGGACCACTACCGGTCGGCCGGCGGCAGCGGTCCCCGCTACGCCGAGGTGCCGCTGGCGTGGGCACCCGACGACGCGGCCGCCGTGCGGGCGGCGCTGGAGACCAGCCGGTGGCTGGTGACCGGCTGGAAGGTGATGAGCGAGCTGCCCAACCCGGTGAACTTCGACGCGGCCAGCAGCCACGTGGAGGAGCACCACGTGCGGGAGCTCTTCTCGGTCGGACCCGACCCGGAGGTGCACGTGGCAGCCGTCCGCCGCTACGTCGAGGCCGGGTACGACCACATCGTCCTGCAGAACGCCGGCCCCGACCCGGACGGCTTCCTGGACTTCTTCGCCAACGAGCTGAGCGACCGGCTGCGGGCGCTGGGCTGACGCGGCTCCGCGCCGGGAGCGGAGGAACCGTCCCCGGCGCGGAACCGACCGGCACTACCGGAAGCAGTGGGCCACCGGCACCCGGGTACCCACGCAGTTGGTGGGCTCGTTCTCCATGACCACCGACGCCGGGTCCAGCCGGGCCTGGGCGCGGTCCACGTGCAGGCCGCCGGCCGGCTGCGACGCCCGGTTGCCGACGACGGTGCTGCGGAAGAGGGCGACCCGGCCCAGCACGGCGGAGATGCCACCGCCCTTCGAGGCCGACTCGACGGCGTGGTTGCCCCGCACGGCGCTGTCCCGGACCACCAGGTTCGACTTCTCGGCGTGGATGCCGCCCCCGTTGCCGTGGGCGGTGTTCCCGAGCACCACGCTCCGGTCCAGCGGCACGAGCCCCTGGAAGGCGTGGATGCCGCCGCCGTTACCGGCCGCGGTGTTGTTCCGGATCTCCATCCCGCGCAGGAAGATCAGGGCGTCCGAGTTCGCGATGCCGCCGCCGGTCTGCGCGCTGTTGCCGACCACCGCGCTGTCGGCGACCCGGGTACGGGCCGAGAAGCTGGCCAGCCCACCGCCCTGCGCCGCCCGGTTGTACGCGAAGGTGCTGTCGTGCACCTCCGCCGCCCCGCGGTAGTTGCCCAGCCCGCCGCCGTACGCCGCGGCGGTGTTGCCCTTGAAGGTCGAGGAGTGCAGGGTCAGCACGCCGCCGTTGAGCAGGCCCCCGCCCTTGCCCGCCCGGCCGGCCGCGTGGTTGTCGATGAACGTGCTGTCCCGGACCACCATGTTGCCGTCGTTGAAGAGACCGCCACCGCCGCCCTCGGCCGAGAGGGAGGTGCTGCGCACCACCGTGACCCGCTCGATCAGCGCCGACGCTCCGTGCACGACGTGGACGGCGCCGCCCTCGGCGGCCGAGCGTCCGCCCACGAGCACGACGTCGCGCAGGGCCAGCTCACCGCCGTCGCGGACCGTGAAGAACCGGAACGCCTCGGCGTCCCCGGCCCGCTCGATCGTCGCGCCCGCACCCTCGATGGTGACCGGGTGGTAGATGACCGGCAGTCCGGCCTTGTCGTCGGCGGGGTTGCGGGGCGGGGCCTCGGCGTCGCCCGGGTTCTCGGCGGTGTCCGCCGCCTCGCGCGCGTCGCGGATGCCGCCGTCGTACTCGTCGGGCTGCTGGAACGCGTCGGTCAAGGTGTACGTGCACTTGGGCGAGAGCCGCAGGGCACCGCCGCCCTCGGCGTTGACCCGCACCAGCGCGGCGATCAGCTTGCCCGCGTCGCAGGGGACGAGCGCCCCCCGTGCCGGCCGTTCCCCCTCGTCCCGGCCGTCCGGGCCGGCCTCCGGGCGCTCCGGCCCGTCCCCGCCGGTCTCCGGGCGCTCCGGGCCGTGCCCGCCGGCCTCCGCGTGCTCCGGCCCATACCGCCGGTCGGGCCCGTCCCCCCCGGCCTCCTGCCGGTCACGGTCGTCCGGCACGGCGGACGCGCTCTCCCCGCTGTGCGGGAGGTCGTGTGCCGCGGCCGGGCCGGCCATGCCGACCAGTCCCGCCGCTCCGGCTACGATGCCGCTGGCCAGCAGCCCGCTGGCGAGCAGTCGCCGGGACCGTCGGCGCGCCCGCGACGGTCGCCGGGTGTCGTGATACGTGGACATTCGAAGCTTCCCTGCCTCTCCCTCGTGCGTGACCCGACCGCACCGATCCGGGCGACGGGGCATCGACCTCTCGGCCGGCACCGAACATCACGTTACGGGCACGAAACGGGCAAACACGCAATAAGCGAACGATTCACCCATTCGCCTTCACGTTGCGAATCCGGGCCGCTGGGCCTGCTCGGCGACCGGGTCGGGACGCTGCCGGCGCCCCCGAGCGCCGGCGGTCAGCCGCCGACGTGGATGCCGGGGCGGCGGGTCGGGTCCGGCTCGCTCTCGCGGAGGATCTCCCGGACCACCGGCGGGGTGTCGCCCCGACCGAGGATGAGGTATCGCAGCAGGTGCGCGATCGGGTTGCCCTCCGACCATTCGAAATGGGCGTGCGGGCGGACGCCCGTCGCGTCCCGCAGCGCCAGCAGGATCGCGGCGATGGCGTTCGGCACCGCCGGGCTGCTGGCCCGCAGCACCCGGAAGCCACCCACCTCCACGCCACGTACGCGCAGCACGTCGCTGAACGTCGACGGGTCGACCACGTCGATCTCCAGGAAGAGCACGTCCCCCTCACCCGGCACCGGGTTCATCGCGCGCTGCGCCCGCTCCTTGACCGTGTACTCCTTGACCGCCACCCGGGAGGGCCGGTGCGCGATCAGGTGCAACCGGCCGTCGTGCGCGACCGACTCGGCCACGAACCGCCGCGCCGGCGCTTCGTCGGCCGGTGGCCGCGCTGCCCTTGCCCGTCACCCATCCGCCGTCATTCTCCGGGTTCGACGGCAGGCGGGCGGACGGCGGCAGCCGGGCGGATCGGGCCGAGCGGAAGGCGCGCGAGCGCGCCGTTCACCGGCGGCCGTCCCGGCCGGAGCGGCGGGTGTCGCCGGGCCGGACGGGACGCGGTCGGACGGCGGGTCGGGGGCGGGGTCGGGCGGCGGGCCGCCGGGCCGGGCACGTCATGGCGCGCGCGTACCCGGTGCGGGCCGGCCGACACCCCCCGGGCCGGCCGGCCCACCGGCCGCTCCCCCAGGCGGCCGGACCGGGTGCCCCGCCACCGCCGGGCCGCTCCCCTCCCGAGCGGCCCGACGGGCACCCCGTCGGTCGGCCGCCCCCCGGTCGGCCGGACCTGCCACCCGCCCTCGGCGGGTGTGCCGTACGCGTCCCCGCGCTCCACGCTGCCGCGGAGCGCGGGGACCCCCCGTCCCGGCTACTGCAGGAACGCCCCGAGGGGCGACAGCAGCAGCCGGCCGAGCAGCGCGGAGGTCTCATCCAGCCGCGCCCGCTCGCACTCGTGGGCGGTGGGATCGTGCCGGCACCGCCAGATCTTCTGCGCATTGCGCCAGGCGACATCGCGGGTGTACTCGACCAGCTCCCCCTGGTACCAGTCGTCGATGTCGCCGTTGAGCATGTCGATGAGCAGCTGCCACCGGTCGAGGTAGCCGCGCCGCAGACCGGGGATCTTGTCCGCGAAGATGTCATTGATCTTGAGGTAGTCGCGGTGCTGGTCGGTGCCGTCCACCGGCTCCGACTCCAGGCTGTCGAACGTCGTCACCAGCGCGAACGGCAGATCGTAGTTGATGTGCGCGTTGACACCGGCGGCCGCCGACGGCAACGGGCGGGCGTCCGGGCCGCGCATCCGCTCGAACAGGCACGACCAGGCCTTCGGGCAGCTCGGGCTGGAGTCGGTCCACAGCCGCAGCGCGTCGAAGTACCGGGCGGCGAACTCGACGTCCAGCCGGGACAGGAAGACCGGGTCGGCGAACCAGTCGTCGTAGAGCCCGTTCAGCACGCTCTCGGTGATGACCAGGTAGAGCTTGTTGAAGTCGGCCAGTGGGCAGCTGTCCATCAGGGGCGGGAGCCGGACCAGCATGTCCTGCAGCTTGGTCAGGTGGTCCACCACCGCCGGCACGTCGGCCGGATGGTCGGCGAGCAGGTCGACGATGTCCCGGTGCACGGGCCCCCAAACCGGATCGGTCATCTCTCCTCCACCTGCTCCCCACTCGTCACCGGTGCCGGTGACGCTGCACAGCCTTCCAGCCGACGGCGGTCGGCCGGATCAGTAGAACGACGTATACGTACGTACGCGACGGGCGTTCCGGCCCTCGGCGCCGGAGGCCGGGGACGGCCGTCAGGCCGGGCGGTTGCGCAGGAAGATCGCGCTCGCCTGGACCCGGGTGCGGACGTGCAGCTTGTCGAAGATGTGCGACACGTGCACGCCGATGGTGCGCTCGCTGATGAACAGCCGCTGGCCGATCTCCTTGTTGGTCAGCCCTTCGGCCACGGCCGCGAGCACCTCCCGCTCGCGGGCGGTGAGCACCGACAGCTCGTCGCCGCCCGGCACGGTGGCGGTCGCCGCCGACCCCGAGGCCGCGTCCCGGTCCTCCAGCGGCACCCGGGCCCGCCCGGCCACCGTCCGGATCTCCGAGGTGAGTGGCACGGCGCCGAGCCCCTGCGCGACCTGGTACGCCTGCCGCAGCAGCTTGGCCGCCGCCGCGCTGCGGCTGCGGCGGGCGAGCAACGCCTCCGCCTGCCGAAGCCGCGAGTACGCCGCCGGGTACGGATGGTTGCGCCGGTCCCACTCGGCCACCGACCGGGCCCACACCGCCGGGTCGTTGCCGTCGAGCCGGCTCACCTCGCCGGCGCAGAGCGCCAGGAACGCATCGACCACGCTGCCCACCGGGCGGGCCGCCGAGGCGGTCTTGCGGGCCACCCGGTCGGCGGCGTCGCGGAGCCGTCGCACCGCCGTCTCGTCGACCGGGATCGTACGGCTGCCCCGCGCCTCGGCCTCCGCGCGCAGGCCGTGCCAGATCAGCGCGGCGAGGATCACCAGGTCGTCGGAGCGGCTCTCGATGAGACCGCGCTGCACGGCCTGCCGGGCCAGGTCGTGCCGGCCCTCCCACATCGCCAGCCCGGCGCGCAGGGTGAGCAGCGGGATCACGTGCCGCGCCCCGCCGCCGGCGCACAGCGTGGCCACCGCGTCGAGGTCCCGGCCGGCGGCCTCGATGTCGCCGTACCCGACGGAGAGGCGGCAGCGGGCCAGCAGCAGCTCGACGGCGTCCGCGCCGGACGGCCGGTGCCGCAGCGCGGTCGCCACCACCTTCTCCGCCTCGGCCCACTGGCCGACCCGGAACAGCCCGTTGATGGCGATGGCGAGCAGCCGCGTCTCGTACGTCCGGCCGAGCCCCAGCTCGGCGACGCGCTCGGCACCCCGGCGGGCGACCACCACCCCCTCTTCCAGGATGTTCAGCGGGCCGGTGAGCAGCTCGGCCAGGTGCAGGTACGCACAGGCCACGTCCTCCGGGCGGCCGGCCCGTTCGGCGGTCTCCAACGCCCTGCGCATGACGGCCAGACCCGCGTCCGGATCCTCCAGGTAGGCGGCCGAGAAGCCCAGCGCCGCGCTGGCCAGCACCACCTCCGAGATCGAGCCCTCCACCGCTGCGGACAGCTCCAGCGCCTCCTTGGCCTGCCGGCCGGCATCGGCGTACCGGCCCAGGTGCAGCAGCAGCTCGGCGAGGTGGGCCGCGGCGGTGGCGCGCTCGCGGGGCGTGCAGTCGGCGGCGTCGAGGGCGTGCTGGTACTCCGCCTCGGCGAGGGCGGAGCGCCCGGCGGCGGCCAGGTAGCGGGCGCGGCGGATGTGCAGGCCGCACGCCGACCGGCCGGCGTCGGAGCCGGCCAGCTCCTCCAGCAGGGTCAGGGCCCGGGCGTGCTCGCCGCAGTGGTGCGCCGCCTCGGCGGCCCGCTCCAGCAGCGTGACGCGGTCGACGTCCGGCCCGACGCCGGGCGCCTCAGCCAGTTGCAGGGCGACCGACCAGTGCCGGTGCGCCTCGGCGTACCCGTGCAGCCGCTCGGCCTCCTCGGCGGCGGCCACCGCGGCCGGCAGCGCGCGGGCCGGCTCGCCCGCCAGCCGCCAGTGGTGCGCCAGCCGGGCCTGGTGCAGCTCGGCGGGCGCGGCGGTCAGCGCCTCCGCGTAGCGCCGGTGCAGGGCGGCCCGCTCGGCCGGCAGCAGCTCGTGCTCCAGCACCTCGGCGACCAGCCGGTGCCGCAGCCGGTAGCCCTCGTCGGCGCCGACCAGCAGCCGGTGCGCGACCGCCGCCCGGACGGCCTCGATCAGCTCGTCCTCCGGGAGCCGCACCACCTTGGCGAGCAGCCAGTGCTCCACCGGTTCCACGCCGGCGGCGACCGCGTGCACCACCGTGTGCGCGTGCTGCGGCAGCGCGTCCACCCGGGACAGGAAGATCTCCCGCAGTGTGTCGGAGAGCCCGTCCCGGCCGTCGCGCAGGTCGCGGGCCAGCTCCTCCACGACGAACGGGTTGCCGCCGCTGCGTTGCCACACCTGGTCGGCGGCGTCGGGCGGCAGCGGCCGGCCGACCACCGCCGCGGCGAGCTGCTCGGTGGCGGGCCGGTCCAGCGGGGCCAGGTCGAGCACCTGCACGGTCCGCAGGCGGCGCAGCTCGGTGAGCACCCGGCGCAGCGGGTGCGCGCCCTGCAGGGACTCGGCGCGGACCGCGGCCAGGACCGACAGTTGCAGGTCGCCCAGGCCGGCGAGCAGGTAGAGCAGGAGCTGCCGGGTGCTGCGGTCGACCCACTGCAGGTCGTCGAGGACGAGCACCAGCGGCCGCCCCTCGGCGATCAGGTGCAGGCCGCGCGCGACCCGCTCCAGCAGCGCTCCCGCGCCGTCGGGGCCGGCGGTCTCCTCGGCGAACATCCCGAGCAGCCCCCGGACCGCGGACGACGTGCGGGCGTGCGCGGTGGTCAGCTCGGCGTCGAAGCGACGCAGCGCCTGCAGCAGCGGATGCAGCGGGGAGGCGTCGCCGATGTCCAGGCAGGCGCCGGTGAGCACGAGGGCACCCGCGTCGCGCAGCCCGGCCCCCACCTCGCGCAGCAGCCGGCTCTTGCCCACCCCGCTCTCGCCGGTCAGGAAGACCGCGGCGGTGTTCCCCTGGGCGACGGTCCCGAGCAGCGCGGACCGTACCGCCTTGACCAGGTCGGCCCGGCCGACGAGCGGTGCACCGTCCACATCGCTGGCCATGGCACGCAGCCTAGTCACAGGTCCCCGGACCGTTCTACAGGCCTTTCGGCCCCCTGGTACTCATCACGTCGGCATTGCGACCAAAGGTTGCGGTCGGCAGACATACGTCGTTCGGCAGATCCCCGCTCGGCCCCGGGGTGACAGTCTCCGATCGTCGTCAGCCACCAACGGGGGAGAAAAGGGCAGGTGCGATGCCCATGTTCACCATCGCCGCTGGTCCGGGGCAGGTCGTCGGCCGGTCGAGCAGCACGGTCCCGACGCGTCCCATGAGGCGCGACGGCGGTCCACCGGGCCGGTGGCCGGTGCCGGAGGAGAGACGTACGGTCAGCGTCCTGTTCGCCGACATCGTCGGTTCGACGGGACTGGTCGACCGGCTGGACCCGGAGGACGTGCGGGCGCTGCAGCGGGCCTACTTCGACGCCGTCGCCGGGGTCGTCGGCCGCTGGCACGGCGTGGTGGAGAAGTACATCGGTGACGCGGTGATGGCGCTGTTCGGCGCGACGGAGTCCGACGGCTTCGACGCGTACCGCGCGGTGCGGGCCGGCCTGGAGATCCAGCACTCGCTGGACCGGCGGTCGCTGCTCGGGGGGCCGACGTTGCGGGTCCGGGTCGGGGTGGCGACCGGCGAGGCGGTGGTCGACCTGGCCGCCACCCGCGACGGCGCGCACGGCACCGCGAGCGGCGCGGTCATCACCCTCGCCGCGCGGCTGCAGGAGTACGCGCCACCGGGCGGGGTGGCCCTGTGCGCCGCCACCCACCGGGCCACCGGTGGGCTGATCGACCAGCGTCCGGTGCCGCCGGTCGCGGTCGCCGGCAAGGCGCTGCCCCTGGACGTGTGGCACGCCGCCGGCGTCGCCCGGCGTCCGCCCGCCCGGCACACCGGACCGCTGATCGGGCGGCGGCGGGAGCTCGCCACCGTCCGGGACCAGATCGTGCGGGCGGTCCGTGACCGCCGGCCCCGGTGGGTGGCGGTGACCGGCCCGGCGGGCAGCGGGCGCAGCCGACTGCTGCACGAGCTGGTCCGCACGGTGCCGGCCGTGGACGGCGTCCCGGTCCGCTGGTGCGTGGCGGCCTGCCCGCCGCACCCGGTGTGGCCGCTGGAGCCGGTGGCGGACCAGGTGCGCGCGTTCGCCGGGCTCGGCGCCCAGGACCCGCCTCCGGTGGTCCGGGCCCGCCTCACCGCCGCGCTGTCCGACCTGGTGCCGGCAGCACGCCGTGCCGAGGCGGCGTACGCGCTGGAGGGGCTGCTGTCCGCGCCGGACGCCGACGCCGACGCGCGTCGGGGGGCGGCGGTCTGGCAGGAGTGCCTGCTCGGCCTCGCCGAGCGGCAGCCGGTGGTGGTGGCGGTCGACGACCTGGACCGGGGCGCCGCCGAGCTGAGCCAGTTCCTGCGCCGGCTGCTCGCCGCGGCCCGGATCCGCGCCCTCCCGCTGGCGGTGGTGGCGCTGCACGCTCCGGAGTGGGCGGACATCCGGCCGGTCGACGGCGACCGGCGGTGCCGGGTGCCGCTGCCCCCACTGTCCACGCTGGAGTCGGGACGGCTGCTGCGGAACCTGCTGCACCGGGCCGGACGGCCCGCCCCGCTCGCCGCCACCCTGCTGCCGCTCATCCATGGGAATCCCGGGCGGGCCGCCGCGTACGTGGCGTCGCTCGCCGCCGGCGCACCCGGAACAACTCGGCTTCCGGTGCCCGACCCGGTACGCCGCGCCCTGGACGCCCGGCTGGACCGGCTCGACGGCCCGCAGCGGGCGGTGCTCATGGTCGCCGCCCTCGTCGGCGTGCCGGTCGACGCCGCGACGGTGGACCGCGCGCTCGGCTGGTCCCCCGGCCGGGCGGTGGCGGCGTTGCGCGAGCTGACCGCGCGGGAGCTGCTGGCGCCCCGGCCCAAAGGTCACGCGGTGGCGGACCCGGTGGTCGCCGCCGTCGCCGCCGCCCGCCTGACCCGGGCGATCCGCGCCGACCTGCTCGCCCGCGCCGGCCTCCCGGTCCGCGCGCACCTGTGCACCGGCGCCGACATGGCGCCGCCCGCACAACGGGCGGTGCGGGTGCGGACGGGCGCCGCCGCCGGCACCCCCGCCCACCCGATGCCCGCCGCCACCCCGGTTCGACCCGGTCCCGGCTCGCCGACCGCAGCACCGCTGCGGGCCGTGGTCTCGCCGCCGAGCGGGGCACCGGCACCCGGCGCCGGCACCGGGCCCGGGGGTGCCGTCCGGCGGCCGGTGGCCGGTACGACCGGGCCGGTGGGACACCGGGGTACGGGTTCGGCGTCCGTCCGGTCCGGCCGCGGCAGCGTCCACCCGGCCGGCGCCACCGCAGCGTCCCGCTCCCCCGCCGCGCCGGCCCGCGTCGACGCCCCGCAGTCCCGCTCCGCCGCCGCGCCGGCCCGCTCCGCCGGCCGCGTGGCCCGCCGCAACCCCGACGTCGTCGACCGGCGGCCCACCGCCCCCGGGCGGCACGGCCTGGCGGGGCTCCGGCCGGACTTACCCGACCCGCAGCGCCGCGTCACCGCACCGGCGGCCTGAGGCCGGGCCGCGCCGCGGGCGACGGCGAGCGGGCCGCCACCTGATCGGACACGTCCGAGCGGCGATCCGTCCGGCGTGTCGTGCCGCCGCGACGTATTCGCTCACCGTCGTGCGGCCGGTGCCCGGCCGCGCCGCTCACGCCCCGTTCAAGGTGCGGCTGCGGCCGCGGAACTCGGCGACCACCTCGCCGTCCGCGTCCCGGGTGACGGTCACGTCGTAGATGCCGCTGCGGCCGTACCGGGTGCGCTCGGTGGCTTGCGCGACCAGCAGATCGCCCTCGCGCGCCGGCCGGACGAACGTGATGTCGCCCCCGGCCGCGACGGTCACCGGGCCGTGGCTGTTGCAGGCCAGGGCGAACGCGGTGTCGGCGAGCAGGAACACGTAGCCGCCGTGGGCGATGGCGTGCCCGTTGACCATCGCCGCGGTCACCCGCATCCGGGCCACCGCCGTCCCGGCTCCGGCCTCGACCAGCTCGATGCCGAGCGCGCGCGAGGCGACGTCGGCGTCGAACATGTCGTACGCGGCGTTGCGTTCCCCCACGTCACCCGCCCCGCCGCTGGTCGACGATCCGACGCATCTTGCCCATCGACCGCTCCACCCCGTCCGGGGCGAGCACCTCGACCGTCACGCTCACCCCGATGGTGTTCTTGACCAGGCCGACCAGCTCGGCGCCGGCCCGGTCGGCCGCCGCCGGGTCCGCGCCGGCCCGCCGCTCCACCTTCACGGTGAGGGTGTCCATCCGCCCCTGCCGGTCGAGGACGCACTGGAAGTGCGGGGACAGCTGCGGCGCACGCAGGATCAGCTCCTCGATCTGGGTCGGAAAGACGTTCACCCCGCGCACGATCATCATGTCGTCCGTCCGGCCGGTGATCTTCTCGATCCGCCGCATCGGCCGCGCGGTGCCCGGCAGCAGCCGGGTGAGGTCACGGGTGCGGTAGCGGATCACCGGCATCGCCTCGCGGGTGAGCGAGGTCAGCACCAGCTCGCCGCGCTCGCCGTCGGGCAGCACCGCACCGGTGACCGGGTCGATGATCTCCGGGTAGAAGTGGTCCTCCCACAGGTGCAGGCCGTCCTTGGTCTCCACGCACTCCATCGCGACGCCGGGGCCCATCACCTCGGACAGGCCGTAGATGTCGACGGCGTGCATGTCGAGGCGGGCCTCGATCTCGCGGCGCATGTCCTCGGTCCACGGCTCGGCGCCGAGGATGCCGACCCGCAGGGAGGTGGACCTCGGGTCGACGCCCTGGCGTTCCATCTCGTCGACCACGGCCAGCAGGTAGCTGGGGGTGACCATGATGACGTCGGGTTCCAGGTCGCGGATCAGCAGCACCTGCCGCTCGGTCATCCCGCCGGAGACCGGGATGACGGTGCAGCCCAGTTCCTCGGCGCCGTAGTGCGCGCCCAGCCCGCCGGTGAACAGCCCGTACCCGTACGCGACGTGCACCCGGTCGCCCGGCCGGCCGCCGGCGGCGCGGATCGAGCGGGCCATCAGCCGCGCCCAGGTGCGCACGTCCTCGGCGGTGTGGCCGACGACGGTGGGCCGTCCGGTGGTGCCCGACGAGGCGTGCAGCCGGGCCACCCGCTCGCGCGGCACGGCGAACATCCCGTACGGGTAGTTCTCGCGCAGGTCCGCCTTGGTGGTGAACGGGAAGCGGGCCAGGTCGGCGAGGTCGCGGCAGTCGTCCGGATGCGTGCCCGCGTCGGTGAAGGCGCGGCGGTAGCGGGGCACGTTGTCGTACGCGTGCCGCAGCGACCGGCGCAGCCGCTCCAGCTGCACGGCCCGAAGTTCGTCGACGCCCGCCCGCTCGATCGGCTCCAGCTCCTCCGGGCGGGGCGTGCGGTCCTCCATCGCTTCCCTCCTCACGGCGCCGGGCGGAGGGAGCAACTCCGCCGATCTTGCGTACGGTACGCCCCGTTGCCGGCCGGGCACCACCGCACGAGGGGGTTACGGGCTGCCCGGGTCCAGGTTCCGCTCCCGCAGCAGGGCGTCGAGCTTGGCCTCGATCCGCTGGTCGGACTCGCGGGACTGCGACGAGCCCCAGTAGTAGAAGAGGGCGAGCCGGCGGCCTGCCAGACGGGCTGGAGGAACTCCGACTGCCAGTTCTCGAAGGTGGCCCGGCGGACGGACCGATCCGGGAATCGCCTTGCTGTCGCAGTTGCAAACTAATGGCAAGAAGGTCTGGACACGACGCGTCCGGCGTAACTAGCCTGAGGCGTATGACTCCTTACATCTCGGATGCGGCGGCCTGGCAGGAGAGCTGGGACCGCCAGCAGGAGGCGTACCTGCCGGACCGGGAGCACCGGTTCACCGCCATGCTGGACGTGGTCGACGCCGTCCACGACGCCGACCGCCCGTTGCGCCTACTGGATCTGGCCGGGGGCACCGGCAGCATCTCGGCCCGCGCGCTGCGGCGCTTCCCCGACGCGCGGATCACCCTGGTCGACCTCGACCCGGCACTGCTCGCCCTCGCCCGGGCCGCGCTCGGCGACCGGGTCACCATCGCCACCGCCGACCTCGGCCGGCCGGACTGGCTCGACGCGCTCCCCCACCGGGAGTACGACGCCGTCCTCACCGCCACCGCACTGCACTGGCTTCCGGCGGACCGCCTCACCGGCCTCTACGCCGAAGTGCGCGACCTGCTGCGGCCCGGCGGCGTGCTGCTCAACGCCGACCACATGCCCGACGACACACTGCCCGACCTGACCAAGCGCCTGCTCGACCGGGCCCGCACCCGCCGGGAGGCCCGGTACGCGGCCGGCGCCGTCCTCTCCTGGTCGGAGTGGTGGGAGCGGGCGGGCGCGGACCCAGCCCTCGCGCCCGCCGTCGCGGAGCGGCACCGGATCTACCCGACCGGGCACAGTCCGGAGTGGAACCCGCCCGTCTCCTGGCACCTGGCGGCGCTCGGCGAGGCCGGGTTCACCGAGGTCGGCACCGTGTGGCGGGGTGGCGCCGACGCCGCGGTGGCCGGCGTCCGCTGACCGCGGCACCGACGGCGCGCCGGGGCGTCCCGCGGGTTCCGGCGCTGGCCGGCGTACCCGCCGATAGGGTGGCCCGGTCGCCGGACGGCGCGGAAGGAGCGGGCGGGTGTCGGGACCGGAGCAGCGCCGCGTCGACCCCGACGTCGACCTGCGGGTCCCCGCCGACCGGGCGGAGCTGCCCGCCCGTCCCGCCGCGGTGCTCGGCGCCGTCGCGGCCGGGGGCGCACTCGGCGCGCTGGCCCGGGCCGGCCTCGGGCACGCGTTCCCGCCCGGACCGGCGGGCTTCCCCTGGGCGACCTTCGCGGTGAACCTGAGCGGCTGCCTGCTGATCGGCGCGCTGATGGCGGTCCTCGCCCGGTACGCCGGGCCGGCGCTGGCGCGACCGTTCCTCGGCGTCGGGGTGCTCGGCGGCTACACCACGTTCTCCACCTACGCCGTCGAGGCGCAGCAGCTCGTCGTCGCCGGCGCCCCGGCGACCGCCCTGGCCTACCTGGCGGTGACCCTGGCCGGCGCGCTGCTCGCCGTCTGGGCCGGGCATTCGGCCGCCGGCCGGCTGACCCGCCGGGAGCGGGTCGGGGGCGAGCGGTGACCGCGCTGCTCATCGCGCTGGGCGCGGCGGTCGGTGCGCCGCTGCGCTACCTGACCGACCGGGCGGTCCAGGCCCGCCTCGGTACGGCGTTCCCCTGGGGCACGCTTGTCGTCAACGTGGCCGGCTCCCTGCTGCTCGGGTTCCTGGTCGGCCTCCCGGTCCCGCCGGCCGCAGCCGCGCTGCTCGGCACCGGTCTGTGCGGGGCGCTGACCACGTACTCGACATTCGGCTACGAGACCCTGCGCCTGGCGAGCACGGGCCGGGCCCGAGCCGCACTGGCCAACGCGCTGCTCAGCGTCACCGTCACGGTCGGGGCGGCCAGCCTGGGCTACGGCGTGGCCGCCGCGCTGCCGTGAGGGCCGGGTCGACCGGCCCTGCCGTCGCTCCAGCTAGGATCGGCCGGATGGCCGCCGGCCGGGTCTGGCTCACCCCGTTCGACCCGGACCCGGCCTGGGTGCGGCCGTCCGTCGCGCTCGTCGCCGACGAGCGCGGCAGCGTGCCTGCCCCTGGTCCGCCGCCTGCTGGACGACTCCGTGGCGTGGTACGTCTCCAGCCACAGCCCGCCGATGTCCCTGGCCGAGGCGCGGGCGGCGGTCGCCTGACGGCGCGGCAGGCGGTCGTTCAGCGGGCGCGGCGCTCCGGGTGGGCCCGATTCCAGGCGCGCATCCGCTCCGGGTAGCCCGTCTTCGCCGCCTCGTACAGCGGCAGGGCCAGCCGGTTCGCGAGTGCCGCCGCGATCCGCGGCGACCCGGTGCGGCGGCGGATCCACTCGCCGTCGTGGGCGATCGCCACCACCGTCGTGTCGGTCGCGGTGGTCTCCGGCTCCAGGTAGAACTCCACGCCGCTGCGGCTGGCCACGAACGCCTCCAGAGCCGCCAGGTCCTCGCGCGTCCCCTCCCGGTCGAGCTTCGTCGGGACCCCGTCGGATCCCCGGGTCCGCGACCGCCGGCTGAACCAGCCCATGGCGACCTCCTCTCCTCGGCCCGGCCTCCAGTGCAGCACCTGTTCCTGGCAGTCTCCTGTACGCCACCTGCTGACCCGGTGCCGCTAGGGTGCGCGGGTGCACGAGACGACGATCGACGCGGTACGGGACAACGCCGGCTGGTGCGACCTGGTGTGCCGCACGCACGGCCTGATCGGGGTGACCGACGACGACGCCTGGTCGGTGCCCCACCGGTCGCCGACCTGGTACCCGGACGCGGTGCGGGGTCAGCGGGGCGTGTGGTCCCGGCGGGACGGGAACGGCGTGCCGCCCCGCCCAAGCGTCGTGCGCGCCCGCAGGCCGACCGGGTCGGCCGTCGCCGCCGCCGGGGCCGGCTCGGGCAGCCGGCGGGCGTCCAGGTACGCGGCCGCCGCCCGGTCCTCGTCGGTCGGGGCGGCGAGCAGCGCGTACACGAGGCCCACGACGACCAGGATCACCGCCAGGACGATCGGCACCAGCAGGGTGCTCACCTCGGCGCCGGTGATCTCGCGCTGCGTGTCGTGCAGGTGCACCGACAGGGCACTCATCCCGGTGAAGTGCATGCCGTTGACCGCGACGCCCATCACCAGCGCGGACCCGGCGACGGCCAGGACGCGGCGCACCGTCACGGCGAGCCACAGCGCGACGGTGGCCGCGACCACCGCGATGACCACCGAGGCGATCACACGGGTCCGGTCGTACCGGAGGTCCCCGCCGAGCCGCATCGCCGCCATGCCGGTGTAGTGCATCGCCGCCACCCCGGCGCCGGTGAGCAGGCCGCCGGCGAGGATCCGCGGCACCGAGAGCCGGCCGGTGCCGGCGACAGCCAGCCCGATGCCGACGGCCACCACGGCGAAGACCGCGCTGGCCGCGGTGATCGGCACGTCGTACCGGATGCGGGTCCCCTCGACCGCGAAGCCGAGCATCGCCATGAAGTGCATCGTCCAGATGGCCGTGCCGCCGATCGCGAGCGCGGCGAGCGTCCCCCACCACGCCCGCTGCCGCCCGGTCCCGGCGCGGCGGATCCGGCCGACGCAGACGAGCCCGAGAAAGGAGCCGAGCACGGACAGCGCGTAGCTCAGCGCGGGTGTGATCCACCCGTACTCGAAGTGATTTATCTCCGCCACAGCGGTATTCCCCCCAGACAAGATACTGGCGCGTAACTTTGCGCCCCAGCAATGATCGGGGACCGTCCCACCTGCCGCAACAGCGTCTTTCTGACACTTCGGACCGTGCCGGGGCAGTGACCAAGAGATGCGTCGATTGCCGACCGGCAACTACGATGCGTGACTGTCAGGCGGTCGCCTGGTACGCGAGCACGCCCCGGTTGACGGCGGCGATGGCCTGCCGGGCGGTGCTCCGCAGCTCGGCCGAGGCGCCCCCGGAGTCGGCCAGCTGGCCCAGCAGGTCGACGACCTGCCGCGCCCACCGGACGAAGTCCCCCGCCGGCATCTCGCCGTCGATCTCGTGCCCGCTGGCGAGCACCTTCGCGAGGGCCTCACCGCGCGCCCAGCGGTAGACCGGCCAGGCGAAGCCCAGATCCGGCTCGCGCGTGACCGCCAGGCCCCGGGCCGCCTCGTCGGCCTCGATCTCGCCCCAGAGCTTCAACGTCTCGTCGACCGCCTCGGCCACCGCGCCCCGCGGCAGCGACGCCCGCTCGTCGACGTCCCGGCGGGCCTCGAAGACCACCACCGACACCGCCGACGCCAGCTCGGCCGGGCTGAGCCCGTCCCAGACGCCACGGCGCAGGCACTCCGCGACCAGCAGGTCCGCCTCGGTCCAGATCCGGCCCAGCATCCGCCCGGCGTCGGTGACCGTCCCGTCCGGTGACAGGTAGCCGCGGGCGGTCAGCAGCGCCACGATCCGGTCGAACGTCCGCGCCAGCGACCCGGTGCGCCCGGCCACCCGCTGACGCAGCTCCTCGGTGTCCTTCTCCAGCCGGCGGCGGCGCTCCGCCCAGCGGGCGTGCTCCTCCCGGTCCGGGCAGGCGTGACAGGGGTGGCGGCGCAACTCGGTGCGGAGCTGGCTCAGCCGGTGGTCCTCCCCCGCCGCCTGCCGGGACCGGCCGCCCCGCCGGCCGCCGTGCCGGTCCAGGCCGGTGCCGCTGACCTCGGCGGCCAGGTCCCGCCGGGCGGCCGGCGAACGGTGGTTGAAGTGCTTGGGGACCCGGATCCGGGCGAGCACCTCGGCGGGTGTGGTGAAGTCACCCGGGCTGACCCGCCCGGCCCACCGGTCCTGGGTGAGCACCAGCGGGCGCGGCTCCCCGAAGCCGCCCGTCGCCGGGTCCAGCACGACCGCGAGGCCGGCCCGCCGCCCGGACGGCACCCGGATCACGTCACCCACCCGCAGCCGCTCCAGCGAGGCGATCGCCGCCGCCTTGCGCTGGGTCTGCCCCTGCCGGGCGATGGCCCGCTCCCGGTCGGCGATCGCCACCCGCAGCGCGAAGTACTCGTCGAAGTCGCCGTGGTGGCAGGCCGCGTCCGCGCCGTACGCCTCGATCGTCTCGGTGTTGCGCTGCACCTGCCGCGCCAGGCCGACCACCGACCGGTCCGCCTGGAACTGCGCGAACGAGGACTCCAGCAGCGCCCGGGCGGGCTCCGCGCCGACCGTGCCGACCAGGTTGACCGCCATGTTGTACGACGGCCGGAAGCTGGAGCGCAGCGGGTAGGTGCGGGTCGAGGCGAGACCGGCCACGTGCCGCGGGTCCGTCTCCGGGGACCACACCACCACGGCGTGCCCCTCCACGTCGATGCCGCGGCGGCCGGCACGCCCGGTGAGCTGCGTGTACTCCCCCGGCGTCAGGTCCACGTGCGCCTCGCCGTTGTACTTCACGAGGCGCTCCAGGACCACGCAGCGGGCCGGCATGTTGATGCCCAGCGCCAGCGTCTCGGTGGCGAACACGGCCTTGACCAGGCCCCGGACGAACAGCTCCTCGACGACCTCCTTGAACGCGGGCAGCATGCCCGCGTGGTGCGCGGCGAGACCCCGCTCCAGCCCGTCGAGCCACTCCCAGTAGCCCAGCACCGACAGGTCCTCACCGGGGATCGCGGTCACCCGGCTCTCGACCACCCGGCGGATCTCCGCCCGCTCCTCCGGGTTGGTCAGCCGCAGCCCGGCCGCGAGGCACTGCTGCACCGCCGCGTCGCAGCCGGCCCGGCTGAAGACGAACAGGATCGCCGGCAGCAGCCCCTCCCGGTCCAGCCGGTCGACGATGTCCGGGCGCATCGGCCCCCGCCAGCGCGGCCCGCGCCGCCCGCCGCCGGGGCCGGCGCTGCGCCCCTCCCCCAGCTCCAGGCGGCGCATCGTGTCGCGGGTGTAGCGCAGCAGCTCCGGGTGCACGTCGTGCTTGCGCGCGGCGTCGGCGTCGTGGAACAGGTCGAACATCCGCCGGCCGACCAGCATGTGCTGCCACAGCGGCACCGGCCGGTGCTCGCTGACCACCACGGCGGTCTCGCCGCGCACGGTGACCAGCCAGTCGGCGAACTCCTCCGCGTTGGACACCGTCGCCGACAGCGAGACCAGCGTGACCGACGCGGGCAGGTGGATGATCACCTCTTCCCACACGCCGCCGCGGAACCGGTCGGCGAGATAGTGCACCTCGTCCATCACCACGTACGCCAGCCCCTCGAGGGTGGCCGAGCCGGCGTAGAGCATGTTGCGCAGCACCTCGGTGGTCATCACGACCACCGGCGCGTCCCCGTTGATCGCATTGTCGCCGGTGAGCAGGCCGACCTGCTCGGCGCCGTAGCGGTCGACCAGGTCGTGGTACTTCTGGTTCGACAGCGCCTTGATCGGCGTGGTGTAGAAACACTTGCGCCGGCCGCCGTCCGCGCCGCCGCGCAGCGCCAGGTGGACGGCGAACTCGCCGACCACCGTCTTGCCGGCACCGGTCGGGGCGCACACCAGGACGCCGCTGCCCCGCTCCAGGGCCTGGCACGCCTCGCGTTGGAAGTCGTCGAGGTCGAACCCCAGGTCGAGGGCGAACTCGTCCAGCGCCGGGAACTGGGAGGCCTGCGCGGCCCGGCGGCGCGCCGCGGCGTACCGCTCGGCGGGGCTCGACATGTGACCAAGATTAGTGCGTGCCGCCCCGGGACACCCCACAAGGCCGTCCCGTCCGGGCCGGTCCGGGGCGATCGGTAGGGTGCACGGCGTGCCGGACCGTACCGAACCCGCCCAGACGCCCGCCCCGGGCAACGCCGACGCGCCCGCCGGCCCGGCCGCCTCCCGCCGGCCCGTGGAGGCGGTGCTCTTCGACTTCCACGGCACCCTCGCCCAGGTGGAGGAGGCCACCGCGTGGGTGACCGCGGCGGCCGCCGCCTGCGGGGTCACGCTGGACCGGATGCGCGCCACCGCGCTCGCCGACCGGCTGCTCACCGCCGGCCGGGCCGGCGGACCGCTGCCGGCCCGGGTGCCGCCCGCCCTGGCCGAGCTGTGGGCCGACCGGGACCTCTACCCGCACGCCCACCGCGGCGCGTACACCGGCCTGGCGGCGACGGTCGACGCCGGCATCGACGGTCTCGCCGACGCGCTCTACGAGCGGCTGCTGGTGCCCGACGGCTGGGTGCCGTACCCGGACACCGCTCCCACCCTCGCCGCACTGCGCACCGCCGGCGTGCGGGTGGGCGTGGTCAGCAACATCGGGTTCGACATCCGGCCGCTGTTCGCCGCCTGGGGGCTGGCCGACCTGGTCGACACGTTCGTGCTGTCGTACGAGGTGGGCCGCTGCAAGCCCGACCCGGGCATCTTCCTGCGCGCCTGCGGGATGCTGGCCGTCGACCCGGAGCGCGCGCTGATGGTCGGCGACACCCCGGCCGACGCGGCGGCGGTGACGGCCGGCTGCGCGGCGCTGGTGCTCCCGGCCGCCGACGCCGGCCGTCCGAGCGGCCTGGGTGCGGTGCTGGACCTGGCCCTCCCGGGCTGACCCACCGGCGGCGGGGCACCTAGGGTCGAGATCGTGACCGACACCCTGGTGCCCGACCGGCCGGCGCCCGACCCGCCGGCCCGCCGACCGCTCGGCCGTATCGGTCCGGTCGGGCTCGTGCTCGGCGGGGCGCTGTCGGTGCAGTTCGGGTCGGCCGTCGCCGCCCTGCTCTTCCCGCGGTCCGGGGTCGCCGGGGCGGTGACCCTGCGGCTGACCGTCGCCGCCGTCCTGCTGCTGGCGGTGTGCCGGCCCCGGCTGCGCGGGTACCGCCGGGCCGACTGGGTGGCCGCCGCCGCGTTCGGCATCGCGCTGGCCGGCATGAACTCGCTGTTCTACCAGGCCATCGAGCGCATCCCGCTCGGCCCGGCGGTCACCCTCGAGGTGCTCGGCCCGCTGACGCTGTCGGTGCTGGCCGCCCGCCGGGCGGCCAGCTGGTTGTGCGCCGCGCTCGCGCTCGCCGGCGTGGCCCTGCTCGGCCAGGGCGGGTTCGACCGGCTCAACCCGGCCGGTGCCGCGCTCGCCCTCGCCGCGGGAGCGATGTGGGCGGCGTACATCGTGACCAGCGCCCGGGTCGGCCGCTGCTTCCCGGGAGCCGACGGCCTCGCCCTGGCCCTGGTCATCGCCGCGCTGCTCACCCTGCCGGCCGGCCTGGCCAGCGGTGGTACCGCGCTGCTGGACCCGGGCGTGCTGGCGCTGGGCGGCGCGGTCGCCGTGCTGTCCTCGGTGGCCCCCTACACCATGGAGCTGCTGGCGCTGCGCCGGCTGCCCACCGGCACCTTCGCGGTGCTGATGAGCCTCGGCCCGGCCATCGCCGCCCTCGCCGGCTGGCTGGTGCTGCGCCAGGCCCTGACCGCCGTGGAGGTGCTCGCGATCGGGCTGGTCATCGCCGCGAGTGTCGGGGCGGTCCGGGTCAGCGCAGCAGCCGCACCGCCCCCGGGACCGCGCTGATCGTCACCGGCAGGTCGATCGCCCGCTCGCCGTCGGCGTACGTGGTGATGCCCTCCGCGGCGATCTCCACCGTCCGCGCCCGGTAGCTGCGCACGAGCGGATGCTCAACGTGCGTGCCCCGGTAGATGCGCGGCTTCACCCGGATCAGAGTGCGCCGGTCGAACCGCCCGCCCACCACCACGTCGAGCAGCCCGTCGGTCGGGTCGGCGGCCGGGCAGATCCGCATGCCGCCGCCATAGGACGGGCAGTTGCCGACGGCCACCAGCACGGCGTCGGTCTCGTGGGTCTCCCCGTCGAGGCGCAGCGTGTAGCGGCGGGCACGCAGCCGGGCCAGCTCCACCAGGATCGCCAGGTCGTAGCGGCGCGGACCGCGCGGCCAGCGCATCCGGTTGGCCCGCTCGTTGACGATCGCGTCGAAGCCGGCCGCGAGCACCGCCCCGTACCAGCGGTGCGTGCCGTCGGCCGCGGTGATCCGGGCCAGGTCGACCGGGCGGGACCGGCCCTCGCGCAGGGCCGCGACGAGCGCGTCGACAGCGGCCAGGGGGTCGTCCGGGAAGCCGGTGTCGACGGCGAAGTCGTTGCCGGTCCCCGCCGGCACCGCGCCGAACGGCACCGACGTGCCGGCCACCGCCTGCAGGGCCAGGTGGACCGTGCCGTCACCGCCGACCGCCACCAGGGCGGCCGCGCCGTCCGCCACGGCCTCGTGGCAGGCCGCCTGGGCCTGCACCGGGGTACGCGCGTCCAGCACCCGCACCGGGCGCCCGCCCTCGGCGAGGCGGTCCAGCAGCCGGGGCAGCAGCCCCCGGTGGCGGCCCCGACCGGCGGTGGGGTTCGCCAGGACGGCCACCGGACGGTCGGCCGCGGGAAGGTGATCGTCTGCGGTCACGGCGAGCACCGTACCGGGCGGGCCGGCACGCCGGGCATCCCCCGCCCGTCCTGGGCGCGCTCGGCGGACGGCGCCGCACGGCACGTCCGGTGGCGGCCCCGCGGGCATAGCGGCCGGCGCAGCGGGGACACCGCGGCATGCCCGCGCGTTCCGGCCAAGACTTCCCGCGCCCCCGGCAACCGGAACCGGAGATCGAGGAGGCCTTCGACCGGCTCCTCCAGGAGGGCGCCGTACGGCTGGCCCGCCCGTGGCTCTCCCTGACGGCCACCGGAACCCTCGGCGGAATCGACGTCGGGACCGGCGTGCTGGCGTACCTCCTGGTCGAACACTCCACCGGTCAGCCCCTGCTGGCCGGACTCGCCTTCAGCATCGGTTTCGTGGCTCTGCTGCTGGCCCGCAGCGAGCTGTTCACCGAGAACTTCCTGGTGCCGGTGACGGCGGTCGCCGCCCGCCGGGCCCGGTTGCGGGCGCTGGCCCGGCTCTGGGCGGTCACGCTCACCGGCAACCTGGCCGGCGGGTGGCTCGTGGCGTGGCTGATCACCCGCGCCTACCCCGAGCTGCGGGCCACCGCCACCGCCGTGGGCACCCACTACGCCGACCTCGGCGTCAACGCGCGGTCGTTCGTCCTCGCCGTGCTCGCCGGCATGGTGATCACCCTGATGACCCGGACCCAGTACGCCACCGAAGCGCTCGGCCTGCGGCTGGTGGCGGCGGTCCTGTTCGGCGCGCTCCTCGCCGCGGGCCAGCTCTTTCACAGCGTGCTCGACTCGATCTTCATGTTCGCCGCGCTGACCGCCGGTGACGCGCCCTTCGGCTACCTCGACTGGCTGGGCGCGCTGGCGTGGTCCGCCGCCGGGAACGTGATCGGTGGGGTCGGGCTGGTCGCCATGCTGCGGGTGATCCGGGTGCCGCACCGGCTGGCCGAGGAACGTGCCCGACCCACCTGACCCGGCCGGGCAGGAACCCGGGGAACCACCCGCGGCGGGGCGGCTCCCCGGGTCGACGTCGAACCGGTCAGGTCATCTCGTCGTAGCGGCGGTCGATCGGGGCGGGCGCCGCGACCGGCTCGGGCGCGGCGACCGGCGCGGACGCCTCGACCGGCGCCCCGGCTTCGACCGGCTGGTTGTCGAACTCCAGCGGCGACACCTCGTCGTCGGCGAGGCCGGCGTAGACCTCCTTGCCGCGCCCCTTGCGCCGGTCGTTGAGGAACGCCACCCCGACCGCGATGAAATACAGCAGGCACAGACAGAGCGCCAGCAGCGTCATCCCGAACGGGCCCGGATCCGGGGTGGCCACCGCCGCGAACGCGAAGCAGATGAACACGACGACCCGCCACCAGCTGAGCAGCCGCCGGGCGCTCACCACCCCGGTGAAGTTGAGCATCAGCAGCGTCAGCGGGAACTCGAACGCCACCCCGAAGAGCAGGATCATCGTGGTGACGAAGGAGATGTACCGGGTGACCTCCAGCTGCGAGTCGGTGCCGGTGACGCCGGCCTCCAGCAGGAACGCCAGGCCCTTGTCGACGACCAGGTAGGCGAGCACCGCGCCGGCGGCGAACAGCGGCGCCGCGATCGTGACGAAGACGTACGCCCACTTGCGCTCGTGCCGGTGCAGGCCGGGGGCGATGAACGCCCACAGCTGGTAGAGCCAGACCGGGCCACCGAGGATCAACCCGATCCAGAGCGCCAGCTTGAGCTTGAGGATGAAGCCGTCCGCGGGCGCCAGCATCAGGAACTTCTGACACTCGCCGTCGACCATCGAGCCCGGTAGCCGGCAGTACGGCTGACTCAGCAGCTCGAACGCCGGCTGGGCGAGCAGAAAACCGCCGATCAGCCCGACCAGGATCGCCAGGGAGGCGCGGAACAGCCGGGTGCGCAGCTCACGGAAGTGCTCGATCAGGGTCATCGAGCCGTCGGCGGCCCGCTCGAAGTTGCTCGGGCCGCGCTTGCGCAGGGCGAAGGCCACGGTGCTCGGGCCCTTCGGTCAGTTGTCGCGCGAGCGCTGCACCGGGTCGACGACCGGCTGCTGCTGCGGCGGGGCCTGGTAGGGCGCCTGCTGCGGCGGCAGCGGCTGGTAGCCGGCCTGCGCGTCGGCCTTCTCGGCCAGGTCACGGTCGTCGTCGGCGAGGCTCTTGGTCTCGGCCTTGATGATCCGCAGCGAACGGCCCAGCGAGCGGGCCGCGTCGGGGAGCCGCTTCGCGCCGAACAGCAGGATCAGCACGACCACGAGTACGGCGATGTGCCACGGCTTGAGGGCACTCATGGGAAGCTCCAGTCGCTCTGTGTCGGGCAGGGGTGGTCCGCAGCCCATCGTACGTGCGTCCCGGGTCGTTGCCACCCGCCGGGAGGGCGGGCAGATCGTCCCCGGCCGGTGAAGTCTTGACCAATCCCCGATGTCCCGTCAACCACCCGCCGGTGCCGTTGATTGCGCGAATCCGGCCCCGATCGCGCACCGGCGCGACAAGGATCGATCAGCGGCCGCGCTTCGCCTGGATCACGGCGACCCGCTGCTGCGCGGTCTCCAGCCGCTCCTGCAGCCCCTCGGCGCGCGCCTGGAGCGCCTGCGCCGCCGCCTGGAGCGCCGCCGCCTCGCCGGCCCGCCGCTGCAGCGCCAGCGCGGCGCGGCGCAGCCGCGGCAGCCGCGCCAGCACCGGCCGGACGGCCAGCCCGAGCGCCACGAGCGGGACGACCACCAGCGCGACCACGATCCACGTCACCACGGCGGTCAGCCTACTGGCTGGACGGCACCGCCGCCGGGTCCGCCACCGGCGGGTCGGCCGCGGCGCGCGGGGGCGGCGGCGTCGCGTACGCGTCGAGGGCCGCGACCGCCGCCGCGTGCACCTGCGCGGCCAGCTCGGCCGGGGCGACCACGGTCACGTCCGGGCCCAGGCCCAGCACGAACCGACGTGCCCAGCCCAGGTCGGTGACCCGCAGCGAGACCAGCCACTGGTCGCCGTCGCCCTCCTCGACCCGCTCGCACGGGTAGTACTCGGTGATCCACCGCTCGCCGCGCCCGACCCGCAGGGTGACCAGCGGCAGGTCCGGCGACGGCCGGAACACGCCCGCGCTCAGGTCGTGCGGCACGGCCTGCGGGGGCACCCGCGCCGGCTCGTCCAGCGGCGTCACCGCGTCGATCCGGTCGGCCCGGAACAGTCGCATCCCCTCGGCCCGCCGGCACCACGCCTCCACGTACGCCCGGCCGCCGACCATCAGCATCCGCAGCGGGTCGACGACCCGCTCGGTGGTCTCGTCCCGGGCGGCGGTGTAGTAGGTGATCCGCAGCGCCCGGCCGCTCTCCACCGCCGTCCGCAGCTCGGCCACCCGGCGGGTGTCCGCCGGCAGGCGCACCTCGACCGGGGCGCCCAGCAGGTCACCCGCCGCGTTCTCGATCTTCGCCAGGGCCCGTTCCACGGCCTCCCGGTTGGCCACCCCCGGCGTCTCGGCCAGCATCCGCAGCGCCACCACCAGGGCGAGGGCCTCGTCCGGGGTGAGCCGCAGCGGCCGGTCGATGCCGGCGTCGTAGGTGATCGTCACCCGGTCGCCGTCGAAGGCCATGTCGATCAGGTCGCCCGGCCCGTACCCGGGCAGCCCGCACACCCACAGCAGCTCCAGGTCCTCCCGGAGCTGCCGCTCGGTGACGCCCAGGTCGGCGGCCGCCTCGGCGATCTCGATCCCGGGCCGGGCCAGCAGGTAGGGCACCAGGTTGAGCAGCCGGGCCAGCCGGTCGGCGGAGGTCCGCGAGCCACCGCGGACGGCGGGCCGGCTCACCGCGCACCCCCGGCGACGGCCAGCTCGTCGTGGCGGGCGGCGATCTCCTTGAGCCGCTGGATGACCGCCTCCCGCACCTCCGGCGGGTCGAGCACCCGCACGTCCGGGCCGTACCCGACGAGTTGGCCGGCGAGCGACTCCGGATCGGCGTACGGCAGGACGAGCCGGTCGCCGTCCGGCCCGGCGCTGGTCTCCACCGCCCAGCGGCGCAGCCCGGCGGCCCGGCCGGGGACGGCGAGCACCGTCGCCCGCCCGGTGCGCTCCACCGGGCCGGACCAGCGGGCCACGTGGCTGATCAGATCCACCCCGACGGGCGGCTCGTACGCGCCCGGCCGGCCGATCACCCGGACCGCCCCCACCACCCGGGACAGGCGGAAGCAGCGGGTCGCCGCCCGGTCCAGGTCGTGACCGACCACGTACCACCGGCCGCGCCAGCAGACGACGCCCCACGGCTGCAGCCGGCGGCGGGACGGCTCGTCCCGGTCCGGCACCCGGTAGTCGAAGGTCACCTCGCGCCGGTCCCGGGCGGCGGCGGTCAGCGGCGCGAAGGCCGGGTCGACGGTGACCATCGGCTCCAGCCCGAGGGTGGCCTGCGGGTCGACGTCCACGCCGGCGGCGCGCAGCTTGGCCAGCCCGGAGGAGGCGGCGGCGGCCAGGCCGGCGTGCTGCCACAGCCGGGCGGCGATGCCCACCGCGGCGGCCTCGTCCGGTTCGAGGGGGATCTCGGGCAGCGCGTACTCCCGCCGGGCGATCCGGTAGCCGGGCTCGACGTCGAAGGCGCTGGCCGTGCCCGTCTCCAGCGGGACGCCGAGCTCGCGCAGCTCGGCCTTGTCCCGCTCGAACTTGCGCTGGAACGCCTCGTGGTCACGCGCGTCGTGCGGATCGTGCTCGTAACCGGGCACGGTCGCGGCGATCTGCGCGGCGGTCAGGAACCGTCGCGTGGACAGCAGGCAGATCACCAGGTTGACCAGGCGTTCGGTGCGGGTCCGCGACACGGTACGACGCTAGCAGCCGCCGGCCCGAACAGGTGTACCCACGCGCCGCGCGTCGCGGCGGTCACGCCGCGTGCGACCATGGCCGGCCGTAGGGTGACCGGGTGACCGAGGGCAGGGCCGAGAGCGTCGGCACCGTGGTGGTCGCGGGCGCGGCCAACCTCGCCATCGCGGTCGCGAAGCTCGTCGCCGGGCTGATCTCTGGCTCCGCGGCGATGCTCTCCGAGGCCGTCCACTCGGTGGCCGACACCACCAACGAGGTGCTGCTCTACCTGGCGCTGCGCCGGGGCGCACGGCCCGCGGACGTCCGGCACCCCTTCGGGTACGGCAAGGAGAGCTACGTCTGGGCGTTCCTCGCCGCCCTGTTCACCTTCGTCGCCGGGGCGGGCTTCGCGATCACCCACGGCGTCACCACGATCCTGGTGCACGAGCACAGCGGCGACTACCTCGTCTCGTACGTCGTCCTGGCCGTCTCGTTCACCATCGAGTCGATCTCGTTCGCCCGGGCGGCCCGCCAGGTGCGCAGGGCGTCCCGCCGGTGGCGCACCACTCCCCGCCGGTTCCTGCGCGTCACCTCCGACACCACCGTCAAGGCGGTGTTCCTGGAGGACAGCGCCGCGCTGATCGGGCTGCTGCTGGCCGCCGCCGGGGTCGCCCTGTCCGAGCTGACCGGCGAGGAGCTCTACGACGGGATCGCCTCGGTCCTCATCGGCGTCCTGCTGCTGGTGGTGGCGAGCACCCTCGCGTACAGCAACATCAGCCTGCTGGTCGGCCGGGCGGTCCCGGCGCGGCTGCGCCGGGAGATCGCCGACGAGGTGGCCGCCCTGCCCGCGGTCCGGGGCATCGAGACGCTGCTCACCATGCAGCTCGGCCCGGCGAACATCCTGGTCGCCGCCACGGTCGACTTCGACGACGACGCGTCCGGCGCGACCATCGAGGCCGCCGCCGACGAGGCCGCGCGGCGGCTCACCGCCCGCTACCCGGAGATCCGGTACGTCTTCCTCGACCCCACCACCCCGGGCGCCGGGCACCACCACCCCGGCCGTTAGCGTCGACCGCATGGTGCGATGGCGGTCGGGAACCGTGACGGCGGTACGGCGCGAATGGACCGGCGCGGTCGAGCTGGACGTCACGCTCGGCGACGGCACGGTGCTGCGCGCGCTCGCGTACCCCGAGCTGGTCGGCCGCCCGCGCGCCGGCGACCGGGTGCTGCTCAACGCCGGCGCCCTGCTGATGGGCCTCGGCACCGGCGGGTACGCCCTGGTGGTGGCCCTGCCCGACCGGCTGCCGCCGGACCCGCCCGCGCCGGCCGACAACCGCGACGCGGGTCACCTGGTCAAGGCCCGCTACACCCCGCTACAGCCGATCCTGCTCGGCGTCGACGAGGAGGCCGCCCCGCACCGGGCGGTCCTCGCCGACGCCGACGACCTGGCCGGCCTGCCGGTCGTCACCGCCGACCTGCACTCCGCGCTGCCGGCGGTCCTCGCCGGGATCCGCGCCGACGCCCCCGGCATCCGGGTCGCGTACCTGCTCACCGACGGCGGCGCGCTGCCCGCCTGGTTCTCCCGCACCCTCGCCGGCCTGCGGGAGCACCTCGTCGGCACGGTGAGCGTCGGTCAGGCCTTCGGCGGTGACCTGGAGGCCAGCACCCTGCACACCGGCCTGCTCGCCGCCCGGCACGTGCTGCGCGCCGACGTCGCGATCGTCGCCCAAGGCCCCGGCAACCTGGGCACCGGCACCCGCTGGGGCTTCTCCGGAGTGGCGGTCGGCGAGGCGGTCAACGCGGTCGCCACGCTGGGCGGACGGCCGGTCGGGTCGCTGCGCATCTCCGCCGCCGACCCCCGACCCCGGCACCGCGGCGTGTCCCACCACAGCCTCACCGCGTACGGCCGGGTGGCCCTGGCCCGCGCGGAGCTGGTGGTGCCCGACGGGCTCGACCCGGCCCTCGCGGCCGCGGTCGACGCGGCGCTGGCGCCCCTCGCGGCCCGGCACGACCTGGTCCGGGTGCCGGTCGACGGCCTCGACGCCGCGCTGCGCGCCAGCCCGGTGCCGCTGTCGACGATGGGTCGCGGCCTGAACGCCGACCACGCCTACTTCCTCGCCGCCGCGGCGGCCGGCCGGCACGCCGCGCGGCTCGCCGGCTGAGACCCGGGCGTGGGGCGCAGGACGAATCAGGCGAAGATCACCACGGCCGCCCAGGCGCCCACGATCAGGACCAGGGCGAGCGCCAGCACCCAGGTGGGCACCGTGTACTCGCCACGACGGTTGCGCTCGATCTCGTCACGGATCTTCTGGCGGCGGCGCTCCATCCAGTTCTGCTTCTCGGAGCCGCGACCGGCCGGTTCGGTAGGCATCATGGCGCCGCCAGCCTACCGGTCGACCGACCGGTGCGACGACGCACACCACCCACCGGCCGAGCAGCGCGGTCACATGCTGGCGATCAGCCGCTCCACCCGCTCGTCGTACGCCCGGAACGGGTCCTTGCACAGCACCGTGCGCTGCGCCTGGTCGTTCAGCTTCAGGTGCACCCAGTCCACGGTGAAGTCCCGCCGCTTCTCCTGGGCGTGCCGGATGAACTCCCCCCGCAGCCGCGCCCGCGTGGTCTGCGGCGGCGTCTCCTTCGCCTCGAAGATCTCCGGGTCGGTCGCCACCCGGTCCACCTCACCCCGCCGCTCCAGCAGCCCGTACAGGCCCCGACCCCGGCGCAGATCGTGGTACGCGAGATCCATCTGCGCCACCCGCGGATGCGACAGCGGCAGGTCGTGCTTGCGCTGGTAGCGCTCGATCAGCCGCAGCTTCGTCACCCAGTCGATCTCCCGGGCCACCGGCTCCAGGTCACCGGTCTCCACCGCCCGCAGCACCCGGCCCCACAGCTCCACCACCCGCTTCGCCGTCTGGTCGCCGCCGCGCCGCTCGACGAACTCCGTCGCCTTCGCCAGGTACTCCTGCTGGATCTCCAACGCGCTGACCTCCTTGCCGGAGGCCAGCCGCACCTTCCGCCGCCCGGTGATGTCGTGTGACACCTCGCGGATCGCCCGGATCGGGTTCTCCAGCGTCAGGTCCCGCATCACCACGCCGGCCTCGATCATCCGCAGCACGATGTCCGCCGAGCCGACCTTCAGCAGCGTGGTGACCTCGTTCATGTTGGAGTCGCCCACGATCACGTGCAGCCGGCGGTACCGCTCGGCGTCCGCGTGCGGCTCGTCCCGCGTGTTGATGATCGGACGGCTGCGGGTGGTCGCCGACGAGACGCCCTCCCAGATGTGCTCCGCCCGCTGCGACAGGCAGTAGACCGCGCCGCGCGGCGTCTGCAGCACCTTGCCCGCACCGCAGATCAACTGCCGGGTGACCAGGAACGGAATCAGCACGTCGGCCAGCCGGCCGAACTCGCCGTGCCGGGAGACCAGGTAGTTCTCGTGGCAGCCGTACGAGTTGCCGGCCGAGTCGGTGTTGTTCTTGAACAGGTAGATCTCACCCGCGATGCCCTCGTCGTGCAACCGCTTCTCGGCGTCGACGAGCAGCCCCTCCAGGATCCGCTCACCGGCCCGGTCGTGCGCGACCAGATCCACCACCGAATCGCACTCCGGCGTCGCGTACTCCGGGTGCGACCCGACGTCCAGGTACAGCCGGGCCCCGTTGCGAAGGAACACGTTGCTCGACCGACCCCACGACACCACCCGCCGGAACAGGTACCGCGCGACCTCATCGGGGGACAACCGGCGCTGCCCGCGATAGGTGCAGGTGACGCCGTACTCGGTCTCGAGGCCGAAGATTCGCCGCTCCATGGTGAGACACTAGCCGCCCGGGACGACAGATGGGCAGCGCTCGCCACGCCCGTCCCACGCGGTCACCGTCCACCCCATCGCCACGCCGGCGCCGAGGGCAGCGGCGACACCACCACCGGCCGCTCCCACCGACGAACTCGACGCCGGCGACCGGCCGGTACCGCGGACAACCGCTCCGGTGCGGGCCACTCGTCAAGCCCGGGCCGGCACCGCCGCGACTCAGGACTCCGGGCGCTCCGGCTCCTGGCCCTCCAGATCCGCCGAACCCGCCGACGTGGTCGGCTTGTGCGCCTCCTCCGTCGGCACCGTCGGCGTCTCCGGCCGCGCGGCGGCCTCCTCGGCCTTCCCCCCGTCGAGCAGGGCGGTCAACGCGGCACCGGTGATCCGCCGGAAGGTCCGCCCCACCCGGGCACGGTCCAGGATGGCCACCTCGAGCTGGTCCGCCGCGATCGTGCGGGCCGCCCCGCCCTCGCCACCGACGCTGCTCAACGCCTTGACCGCCACCTTCACCGCATCGCCCAGCGACATGTCGGCCTGGTGGTCGGACTTCAACACTCCGGTGATCGACTCGGCCTGACCGCCCATCGCCATCCGGCCCGGCTCGTCGTTGACCGACCCGTCGTACGTCAGCCGGTACAGCTCGTCGTCCTCCGGCGTCGCGCCCACCTGCGCCACGCAGATCTCCACCTCGAACGGCTTGGACTGCTCGGTGAAGATGGCCCCCAGGGTCTGGGCGAAGGCGTTGGCGAGCCCGCGACCGGTCACGTCCCGCCGGTCGTAGCTCAGACCGTTCAGATCGGCCATCCGCACACCCGCGCGCCGCAGGTTCTCGAACTCGTTGTACCGGCCCACCGCGGCGAAGCCGATCCGGTCGTAGATCTCACTGACCTTGTGCAGGGCGCTGGACAGGTTCTCCGCGACGAAGAGCACCCCGCCGGCGTAACTCAGGACCACCGCGCTGCGCCCCCGGGCGATGCCCTTACGGGCCAGCTCGGAGCGGTCGCGCATGATCTGCTCGGGCGAGGCGTAGAACTGCATGGCCACGGCGGCGGTTCTCCTTACGACGGCGCTGTGCTGGGGACTGCTGTCGGGTGGGTGGCCTCAGCCGCCCGGGTTCTCCATCCGGCCGGAGACGACGCTCTCGGCGATCGCCGCCGCCTCCGCGTCGGTGAGCCGGTGCGTGCCCTCCGCCGTCGCGGTCATCAGCACCGGGTAGATGCGCCGGGTCAGGTCCGGCCCGCCGGTCGCCGTGTCGTCGTCGGCCGCGTCGTACAGCGCCTCGACGGCCAGACGGACGGCGTCGTCCATGGACAGCCCGGCCCGGTACCGCTTCTTCAGGGCCGACTTCGCGAACAGCGAACCGGAGCCGATCGCGTCGTAGCCGGTCTCCTCGTAGGGGCCGCCGGTCACGTCGAAGCTGAAGATGCGGCCGGCCCGCGCCGGGTCCTTCGCCGCCAGGTCGAAGCCGGCGAACAGCGGGATCACGGCGAGGCCCTGCATCGCCGCACCGAGGTTGCCCCGGATCATCGAGGCCAGCCGGTTGGCCTTGCCGTCGAGCGAGAGCATCGCGCCCTCGATCTTCTCGTAGTGCTCCAGCTCCACCTGGAACAGCCGCATCAGCTCGATGCCGATGCCCGCGGTGCCCGCGATGCCGACCAGCGAGTACGCGTCAGCCGGGTGCACCTTCTCGATGTCCCGCTGGGCGATCAGGTTCCCCATCGTGGCCCGGCGGTCACCGGCCATCACCACGCCACCGACGGCGGAGATCGCCACGATGGTGGTGGCGTGCGGGGCCAGGTCGGCGGCCATACCCGGCGGCAGCGGCCGCCGGCCGGGCAGCATCTCCGGGGCCACCTTGCTCAGGAACGCAGTGAAGGAGGACGTCCCCGCGTTGGTGAACACATCTGGAAGACGCCCGGATGGATCAAAACCCGCTGCCACGTGGTTCCTCTCAGGTACGTGATCGCCCTGGTCAGCCTCTCCGGACTGTCCCGGAACTGACCAAGACCGCGATTGCAGTTGAAGCAGAGTATCCCGCGCACCCATCCGGTGCGATGATCGTGGTCCAGGTGTTGCGGATCTTCCACGCCACAGAGGGCGCAGACCCCGCCCTGCTCCGCGAGCAGCTCGTCGAACTCCTTCTGCCCGACGCCGTAGCGCCGCCGCAGGTGGTACTCCCGGCCGCCACCGTAGAGCCGAAGGCGGCTCTCGGTGCCCTTGCGGTTATGGCAAGGCTTGCAGTATCGACCGTAACCGCCTCTCGCCGAGCGGTTACGAGGGAAATCCTCCACCGGCTTGGCCTGGCCGCAGTCAGGGCAACGGCGATGCCCTTCGGGCACGGCGGGGAGTCGACGCACCTCGCGCCCGGCCTTCTCCTTCAGACGCTTGGCGTAGCTCACCTTCGAGCGCAGGTCGAAACACGGCTTGCAGTAGCTTCCGCGCCCGTCAGGGCGCCGACTGTTGGCGCAGAACTCGGCGAGCGGCTTCCACTCGCCACAGTCGCGGCACCGGCGGTGTCCGTTCTGATCGTCAGGCCGAAGGGGCATGTCCGATCTTCCCTATATGCCCTATTCACCCCCTTTCTGTACATATCCACGGACGAACTCTTCTGCGTTCTCCTCCAGGACGGAGTCGATCTCGTCGAGCAGGTCGTCTACGTCCTCGGTGATCTCGGCGTGCCGCTCGGCGACCTCCGGGTTCGCCTCGGTGGTGACGTCCTCGATCTCTTCGCCCTGCCGGGACTTGCCGGTCTGCGACTGCCCGCCGCTGTCACGAGTGGCCATGGCTGCCTCCTCCACGATCGTCTGCGACGAACTTACCTCGCGCGAGCGACGAAAGGCCCGTCGCGCGCCGGCTCGCGGCACCCGACGGGCCTTTTCCCGAAGGCCGGCCGAACTCAGCCGCCGGTCAGCGTCTCCAGCAGGTCCTTGGCGCTCTCGCAGCGGTCGAAGAGCTCACCCACGTGCTTGCGGGTGCCGCGCTCGGGCTCCATCATCGGCACCCGCACCAGCGACTCGCGGCCGACGTCGAAGATGACCGAGTCCCAGCTCGCGGCGACCACCTCCGAGGCGTACTGGGCGAGGCAGCGGCCCCGGAAGTAGGCCCGGGTGTCCTCCGGCGGTTCGGTCATCGCGCTGCGGGTCTCCTCGTCCGGCAGCAGGGTCTTCATCGCCCCCCGCGACACCAGCCGGTGGTAGAGCCCCTTCTCCGGGCGGACGTCGGAGTACTGGAGATCGACCAGTTGCAGTTTGTGCGAGCCCCAGCCGAGCTTCTCCCGCTCCCGGTAGCCCTCCAGCAGCCGCAGCTTGGCCACCCAGTCCAGTTCGTCGGCGCAGAGCATGACGTCCCGGCCCAGCCGGTCCAGCACGCTCTCCCAGCGGTCGAGCACGTCGGCGGTCTGCTCGTCGACGTCCCTGCCGTACCGGTCGTCCACGAAGGAGCTCACCCGCTCGTAGTAGGCCCACTGCACGTCGAGGGCGGTGAGCCGGCGGCCGTCGCGCAGCCGCATGAGGTGGTTGAGCGACGGGTCGTGGCTGATCGCGCGCAGCTCGCTGACCGGGTCGGCGATGCCCAGGTCCGGGCCGAGTGCCTTCTCCTCGATCATGGTGAGGATCAGCGCGGTCGTGCCGACCTTGAGGTAGGTCGAGATCTCCGACAGGTTGGCGTCGCCGATGATGACGTGCAGCCGCCGGTACTTGTCGGCGTCGGCGTGCGGCTCGTCGCGGGTGTTGATGATGGGCCGCTTGAGCGTGGTCTCCAGGCCCACCTCGACCTCGAAGAAGTCGGCGCGCTGGGAGATCTGGAAGCCGCTCTGCCCGCCGTCCTGACCGATGCCGACCCGGCCGGCGCCGCAGACGATCTGCCGGGTGACGAAGAACGGCGTCAGGTACGCGACGATGTCGGCGAACGGGGTCTGCCGCCGCATCAGGTAGTTCTCGTGGGCGCCGTAGCTGGCGCCCTTGTTGTCGGTGTTGTTCTTGTACAGGTGGATGGGGTGCGTGCCGGGGATGGTGGCGGCGCGCCGCGCGGCCTCGGCCATCACCCGCTCCCCCGCCTTGTCCCAGCGCACCAGGTCGCGGGGGTTGGTGACCTCGGGGGTGGAGTACTCGGGGTGCGCGTGGTCGACGTACAGGCGCGCCCCGTTGGTGAGTATCACGTTGGCGAGGCCCAGGTCCTCGTCGGCGAGGGCCTCGGCGGGGTCGTACGCGGCGCCGGAGTAGGTGAAGCCGCGGGCGTCGCGCAGCGGCGACTCCTCTTCGTAGTCCCAGCGGGCCCGGCCGCCGCGGTTGAGTTCCGGGCGCGCCCCGTAGGCGTTGACCACCTGGGAGGAGGTGACCATCGGGTTGGCTCCGGCCTGGCCGGGCACGGAGATGCCGTACTCGACCTCGGTGCCCATGATCCGTCTAACGCTCATCGACCTACTCGCTTCGCTCGCCCGACCGGTCCCGCAGTCGAGCGTAGTCGGCGCCGCGACCGATGGTGACGCGGCCGTCCGGAGCGCGGCGCCCGGTGACGGCCGGGGGCCCGGGTCGCTGGTGCGGCCCGGGCCCCCGTCGTGCCGTCGTCAGAGGTACTGTCCCGTGTTGCTGGCGGTCTCGATGGACCGGCCGGCCTCGGCGCCCTTGCCGCCGGAGACGAGCGTGCGGATGTAGACGATCCGTTCGCCCTTCTTGCCGGAGATGCGCGCCCAGTCGTCGGGGTTGGTGGTGTTGGGCAGGTCCTCGTTCTCGCGGAACTCGTCGACGCAGGCGTCGAGGAGGTGCTGCAGGCGCAGGCCCTTGCGGCCGGAGGTGAGGAACTCCTTGATGGCCATCTTCTTGCCGCGGTCGACGATGTTCTGGATCATCGCGCCGGAGTTGAAGTCCTTGAAGTAGAGGACCTCCTTGTCGCCGTTGGCGTAGGTGACCTCGAGGAAGCGGTTCTCCTCGGTCTCCGAGTACATCCGCAGGACGACGGCGTCGATCATCGCCGCCACGGTGGCCTGAGGGTCGCCGCCGTGCTCGGCGAGGTCGTCCGGGTGCAGCGGCAGCCCGGGCAGGATGTACTTGGAGAAGATGTCCTTGGCCGCCTCGGCGTCCGGCCGCTCGATCTTGATCTTCACGTCGAGCCGGCCCGGGCGCAGGATCGCCGGGTCGATCATGTCCTCGCGGTTGGAGGCGCCGATGACGATGACGTTCTCCAGGCCCTCGACACCGTCGATCTCGCTGAGCAGCTGCGGGACGATCGTGTTCTCCACGTCGGAGGAGACGCCGGAGCCGCGGGTGCGGAACACCGAGTCCATCTCGTCGAAGAACACGATGACCGGCGTGCCCTCGCCGGCCTTCTCCCGGGCCCGCTGGAAGATCAGCCGGATGTGCCGCTCGGTCTCGCCGACGTACTTGTTGAGCAGCTCCGGGCCCTTGATGTTGAGGAAGAAGCTGGTGTGCTTCTCCTCGCCCCGGCGCTCGGCGATCTTCTTGGCCAGCGAGTTGGCCACCGCCTTGGCGATGAGCGTCTTGCCGCAGCCGGGCGGGCCGTAGAGCAGGATGCCCTTCGGCGGCCGGAGCTGGTGCTCGCGGAACAGGTCGGCGTGCAGGAACGGCAGCTCCACCGCGTCGCGGATCTGCTCGATCTGCGTGTGGAGGCCGCCGATGTCGGTGTAGTCGACGTCCGGCACCTCCTCGAGGACCAGTTCCTCGACCTCGCTCTTGGGGATCCGCTCGTAGGCGTACGCCGAGCGGGGCTCGATCATGAGCGAGTCGCCGGCCCGGATCGGGGTGCCGATCAGCGTCTCCGCGAGGTGCACGATGCGCTCCTCGTCGGAGTGGGAGACGACGAGGGCGCGGTCGCCGGGGGCGCCGCCGGGACCGGCGAGCACCTCCTTGAGCATCACGACCTCGCCGACCCGCTCGTAGCCGAACGCGTCGACGATGTTCAGGGCGTCGTTGAGCAGGACCTCCTGCCCACGGCTCAGCTCGTTCACGTCGAGGGACGGTGAGACGGCCACCCGGAGCTTGCGGCCGCCGGTGAACACGTCCACCGTGCCGTCGTCGTGCCGGGCCAGGAAGACGCCGTAGCCGCTCGGCGGCTGGGCGAGGCGGTCGATCTCCTCCTTGAGCGTCACGATCTGCGCGCGAGCCTCCTTGAGGGTGCTCACGAGCCGGTCGTTGTTCTCGGTCAGCCGCGCCAACTGCGCCTGGGTGGCCGCCAGCCGCTCCTCGAGCTGCCGGACGTGTCGGGGGCTTTCGGTCAACTTGCGCCGCACCAGGGCGAGTTCCTCTTGAAGGAACGCGACCTGCGTGGAGAGATCGTGGGCCTCCTTCTCCCACCGTGCGGCGCGCGAGTCCGCGTCGTCGCTGCGTGCCACGTCCCACCTCCCCGGGGGGCTTGAACGTTCTGCCCTAACACTAGCCGCTATGAGGCCGATTCGGTCCCACGCAACGCCCTCGTCACCGAACCTTGATCGCCAAGGGTGGGCGCCGGGGACCGGTCCGGACGTTCGGGTACCGTCGAGCCGTGGGACGGGAGAACATGGGGGGTGCGGCGGTGGCCGAGGTCGCGACGGACCAGCTGCAGGTCTGGATCGATCAGGACCTGTGCACGGGCGACGGGCTGTGCGTCCAGTACGCGCCGGAGGTCTTCGAGTTCGACATCGACGGCCTTGCCTACGTGAAGGGTCCGGACGGCGAGCTGGTGCAGTCCCCGGGCGGCCGGGTCGACGTTCCGGAGCACCTGCGTCTCGAGGTGATCGACTCCGCGAAGGAGTGCCCGGGCGAGTGCATCCACGTGGTCCGCGGCAGCGACGGCGTGGAGGTCGCCGGCCCGGAGGCCGAGGACTGAGCCCGGCCGGCGGCGCGCCGCGCCGGCCGCCGGCCGCTACGCCTCAGAGCATCGGGCGGCCGACCACCGAGGCGACCAGCCGGGCGAACTCCTCCAGCCGGGCGATCTGACCGGCGCCGCCGTCGTCGAGGGTCTTGCCGAAGCGCAGCGCGTCGTGCCGCGGCGCGCCGGTCGCCTCCTCGCCGGGCGGCGCCTCGTCGAGCGAGGTCAGCAGCAGGTAGACGTCGATGCTGTCGACCCGGATGGCGCCGTCGTCGTCGCGGGTGAGCCGCCGCCGGCAGCCGACCTCGGTGACGGTGGAGACCGGCACCACGCGCAGCGACGAGGTCATCGACCCGGGTGGGCCCTCGCCGGGCGGGACGTCCTCGCCGTGCCAGAGGATCAGCCGGCTGCCGTCGCAGACGACGACCTCCTGCCAGACGCCGTTCACCTCGTTGACGAAGCGCTCCAGGGTGAAGCCGAGCACGGACGCGCCGCGCAGCACCCCGCCGAGCGCGTCGAGGGCCACGTCGGGGTCGCGCAGGTAGGCCCGCGCCGCCGACTCGAGGTCCTGGTACGGCGACCAGTCCGGGAACACCGCCGGCAGCTCGCCGCCGCCGAAGCCGGGTCGGTTCATCCCGCCTCCCCGCGTTCGTGCCGCCGGCCCGCGCCGGCCGTCCTCCGTCGCGTCATTGCCGGCCGCCCCGTCGCGCCGTCACGGCCGCTCCGCCTCCCCCGCCGGTTCGGGTTCGGCTCCGGCGGCCGCGGCCTGCCGGGCGGCCTCCGCCTCGCGCAGCGCCGCCCGGCGCGCGGCGTACGCCTCGGTGCCCTTGCTGGGCTTGCGGCGCCGGGGCGGGGCGGTGACCCCGGGGGCGAGCTTGCGCGCGGACACCAGGAACGCGGTGTGGGCGATCATGCGGTGGTCGGGGCGGACGGCCAGCCCTTCGGCGTGCCAGTCGCGCACCAGCGACTCCCAGGCCCGCGGCTCGGTCCACCCGCCGCGCTCCCGCAGCGCCTCCACCAGCTCGGACAGCTGCGGGGTGGTGGCGACGTACCCGATGAACACGCCGCCGGGGACGATGGCCCGCTCGACCATGTCGAGGGTCTCCCAGGGGGTGAGCATGTCCAGGATGATCCGGTCGAACCCGGTCTCCTGGTTGGTCGCGACGTCGCCGACCCGCAACCGCCACGCCGGGTGCGGGCCGTTGAAGAACGCCTCGACGTTGCGCCGGGCGATCTGGGCGAAGTCGTCGCGCAGCTCCCAGGAGTGCAGCTCGCCGGTGGGGCCGACGGCGCGCAGCAGCGAGCAGCTCAACGCGCCGGAACCGGCGCCGGCCTCGAGGACCTTCGCGCCGGGGAAGATGTCGCCCATGGCGACGATCTGGGCGGCGTCCTTCGGGTAGATCACCTGGGCGCCGCGCGGCATGGACAGCACGTAGTCGGCGAGCAGGGGTCGCAGGGCGAGGAACGGGGTGCCGCCGCCGGCGGTGGTGACGACGCTGCCGTCCGGCTGGCCGATCAGGGCGTCGTGGTTGAGGATGCCGCGGTGGGTGTGGAACTCCTTGCCCGGCTCCAGGGTGACCGTGTGCATCCGCCCTTTGGGGTCGGTCAGCTGTACCCGGTCGCCGGGCCGGAACGGCCCGCGGTGCACGGGGGGCGGCGCCGGGGGGTGCTGATCGGTGGGGCCGGCGGGGGGAGTTGCGGTCACGTGTTCATCTTCCGGTGAGGTTCGAGCAGCTGAGCCAGATCCGCGATGTGCAGGATGCCGACGACATCTTCGCCTGCCGTCACCACGTACTGTGCGCCCGGGTGGTGCTGGACGGTCTCCATCACCGCGTCCCCGTCGAGTCCGACCGGCAAGGCGGGCAGGCCGGCCAGGGACCGGGACACCGTGTCGACCGCCAGCCAGGGGCGGCGCTCCACGGGTACGGCCTCCGCGTCGGCCGGGTCGACCAGGGCGAGCGGGCGGCCGGCGGTGTCGGTGACGAGCAGCGCGGCCCGCGGGTCGACGCCGGCGTCGCGGCGGCGCTGCGCCTCGGCGAGGGGGGTGCCGCTGGGGACGGTGAGGACCGGGCGGGCGAGCCGGGACAGGTCGATCAGCGGGAAGCGCCGGCTCACCCGGGCCACCCGGATGGACTGCCCGGCGCCGCGCCAGAGGGTGAACGCCACCAGCAGCATCAGCGGCAGCGCCAGCGGCGCCAGGTGACGGGTGAGGGTGAGGGCGGTGACCAGGGCGAGGGTGCCGACGGCGACGGCCCGGCCGACCCAGCCGGCCACCTCGGTGGCCCGGTGCCGGTCACCGGTCACCGCCCACACCGCGGCCCGCAGCGCCCGGCCGCCGTCCAGCGGCAGCCCGGGCAGGGCGTTGAACACCGCGACGATCACGTTGCTCACCGCGAGCTGGAACGCGAGCTGCCGGACCAGGGTGTGGTCGGGCAGCGCGAGGGTGGCGGCGACGGCCGCCGCGCCGAGCACGGCGGACACGGCCGGCCCGGCGAGGGAGACGAGCAGGTCGACGCGGGGCGACGGGGCGTCGCGTTCCATCTCCGTGTAGCCGCCGAGCAGTTCCAGGGTGATGCCGCGGACGCCGATGCCGTACCGGCGGGCGGTGAGGGCGTGACCGAGCTCGTGCAGCAGCACCGACCCGAGCAGGGACACGACGAAGCCGAGCCCGATGAGGTAACCACCGAGCCGCGACAGCTCCAGCTGGTCGCGGGCGAAGTTGGCGTAGATCACGGTGACCACGCCGGCGAGCAGCAGCATCGACCCGTTGAGGTGCAGCGGCACCCCGAACACCCGCCCGACGGTCAGGGCGGTGCGCCGGTGGGGCCGGCGCGGCGCGGGCCTGGTCTGCTCCATCGCCCCGATGCTACGCGGCGCGGATCATGCGCCGGAGCGGCGAGGGCGGGGCTGTCACACCGGTGCCCTACCCTTTCCGGACATGACGGCGGAACCGGTGACGACCCAGCAGCCCACGCTCCCGGCCGAGGTGCCGGCGACGGTGCGGGCCTCGCTGTCCCCGTCGCGGGCGGCGGATTTCAAGACCTGTCCGCTGCTCTACCGGTTCCGCAGCATCGACCGGCTGCCCGAGCGGCCCAGCGTGGAGCAGGCCCGCGGCACCCTGGTCCACGCCGTCCTGGAGCGCCTGTTCGACCTGCCGGCGACGGGGCGCACCCCGGCGGCCGCCGGTGACCTGGTGGCTCCGCAGTGGGAGCGGCTGGTCGCCGAGCAGCCGGAGCTGGCCGGGCTGTTCGCCGACGGCGACGAGGCCGCCCGGTCGGCGTTCCTGCGCTCGGCGGCCGGGCTGCTCGAGGGTTACTTCGCGGTGGAGGATCCGCGCCGGCTGGAGCCGGCCGAGCGGGAGGCCCTCATCTCGGCCGTGGTCGACGAGGAGCTGCTGATCCGGGGCTACCTGGACCGGCTCGACGTGGCGCCGGACGGCGCGCTGCGGGTGGTCGACTACAAGACCGGCGGGGCGCCGCGGGAGGCGTTCGAGGCACGGGCGCTGTTCCAGCTGAAGTTCTACGCGCTGGTGCTGTGGCGCACCCGGGGCGTGGTGCCGCGCGTGCTGCGGCTGCTCTATCTGAAGGACGCGGAGGTGTGCGACTACGCGCCGGACGCCGACGAGCTGGTGCGCTTCGAGCGCACCGTGGTGGCCCTGTGGCGGGCCATCGAGGCGGCCACCGCCGCGCGGGACTTCCGCCCCCGGCCCAGCCGGCTCTGCGACTGGTGCAGCCACCAGGCGCTGTGCCCCAGCTTCGGCGGCACTCCCCCACCGTTCCCGGCGCAGCCGGCCGCCGCTGACCCGCTGCGCGACGCGCGCTCCCGCCCGGCGCCGCCGGGCGCGGACGAGTGACCGGGGGCGAGCCGGGGCCGGGCACCGGCCCGCGCCGGCCGGTGGCGGCGGCTCGGCGACCGGTGCGCGTCCTGATCGTCGACGACCAGCCGCTGCTGCGCACCGGCTTCCGGATGGTGCTCGGCGCCGAGGCCGATCTCGACGTGGTCGCCGAGGCCGGCGACGGTGTCGAGGCGGTGGAGCTGGCCCGCCGGCTGCTGCCCGACGTGGTGCTGATGGACGTGCGGATGCCCCGGCTGGACGGGGTGGCGGCGACCCGCGCCATCGTCGAGTCCCGGCTGCCGGTGCGGGTGTTGATCCTCACCACGTTCGAGCTCGACGAGTACGTGGTGGGCGCGCTGCGGGCCGGGGCCCGCGGCTTCCTGGCGAAGGACGTGCCGGCGGAGGACCTGGTGGCCGCGATCCGCACCGTCGCCGCCGGGGACGCGGTGGTGACCCCGCGGATCCTCAACCGGCTGCTCGACCGTTTCGCCGACCTGCTGCCCGATCCGGCGGCGGCCCCGCCGCGACTGCTCGACGTCCTGACCGACCGGGAACGGGAGGTGCTGGTGCACGTCGCCCGCGGCCTGTCGAACGCGGAGATCGCGCAGGCGTTGTCGGTCAGCGAGACCACGGTGAAGACGCACGTCGGTCACGTGCTGACCAAGCTCGGTCTGCGCGACCGGGTGCAGGCGGTCGTGCTGGCGTACGAGTCGGGCCTGGTCCGGCCCCGCGGCTGACGGCGGTCGGGGGGCGGGTGTGCTGTTGCGTCGCTCACCTACCGTGACCATGGACGGCGCGCCGAGGTTGACTCTCACGCGGCGTCACTGTTCAGGATCGGTCCCGACGGCCGGGAAACCGGCTCGACCGGCGCTGGGTCAGGGGCAACCCTGAGTGGCGGTCGGGGGCACCCGCAGCAGGAAATCCGCCGCGGCTCCACCCGGAGTCGGACGGATCTCCCGCGCCGGGCGTCAAGGATGGGACTACCGCGCCGGACCAGGGGGGCGGCGTGATCGGACGACGAGAGGAAGATGACGTGACCGCGACGGTAGGCCGTCAGGCGCAGGCCGCGGCCCGCGCGAGCGACGTGTGGAAGGTGTACGGCAGCGGGGAGGCGCAGGTGCTCGCGCTACGCGGCGTCACCTGCGAGTTCGAGCGGGGCCGCTTCACGGCGATCATGGGCCCGTCCGGCTCGGGCAAGTCCACGCTGATGCACTGCCTCGCCGGGCTGGACTCGGTGACCCGGGGCACGGTGTCGATCGGCGACACCACGGTCACCGGGCTCGGTGACGCCGGGCTGACGAAGCTGCGCCGCGACAAGGTCGGGTTCATCTTCCAGCAGTTCAACCTGCTGCCGACGCTGACCGCTCAGGAGAACATCCTGCTGCCGCTGTCGATCGCCGGCCGCAAGCCCGACCCGGCTTGGTACGACACCGTGATCGACACGGTCGGCCTGCGGGACCGGCTGGGTCACCGGCCCGCGCAGCTGTCCGGCGGGCAGCAGCAGCGGGTGGCGTGCGCCCGGGCGCTGGTCAGCCGTCCCGAGGTGATCTTCGCCGACGAGCCGACCGGCAACCTGGACTCGCGCTCCGGCGCGGAGGTGCTCAACTTCCTGCGCGACTCGGTGCGGGAGCACGGGCAGACCATCGTCATGGTCACCCACGACCCGACCGCCGCGGCGTACGCCGACCGGGTGATCTTCCTCGCCGACGGGCAGATCGTCTCGGAGCTGATCGAGCCGACCGCCGAGACGGTGCTGGACACGATGAAGAAGCTCGACACCCCGGCCGAGGTGGGCAGCTGATGTTCCGGGCGACCCTCAAGAGTTTGCTCGCGCGCAAGCTCCGGCTGATCCTGTCCGGGTTGGCGGTGGTGCTCGGCGTCATGTTCGTCTCGGGCGCGTTCGTGCTCACCGACACCCTCGGCCGGTCCTTCGACGCGGTCTTCGCCGACGCGTACGAGGGGGTGGATGTCAACGTCGCCGCGAAGCCGAAGGTGGCGGTGAGCGAGTTCGAGGGCGAGCAGGTGGCGGCGCCGGTGCCGGCGTCGACGGTCGAGCGGGTCCGGGCGGTCCCCGGGGTGGCCGAGGCCACCGGTGTGGTGGCCGCCGACGGCGCCCGGCTGATCGGCAGCAACGGCAAGGTCGTCACCTCGTTCGGGCCGCCGCAGCTCGGCGAGAACTGGGTGGGCGAGAGCGACCTGGTGCAGCTGCGCGAGGGCCGGGAGCCGCGCGCGGACGACGAGATCGTCGTCAACGCGGCCCTGGCCAAGACCGGCCGGGTCTCCGTCGGGGACCGGGTGGGTGTGCTGACGCTGGAGCCGAAGAAGGAATTCACCCTCGTCGGGATCTTCGGCTACAGCGGGGGCCGCGACTCCATCGGCGGCGCCAACGAGATCTTCTTCACCACGCCGATGGCGCAGCAGCTGATGCTCGGCGAGCGCGACGTGTTCACCAACGTCACGGTCACCGCCGCCGACGGCGTGTCCGACGAGCGGCTCCGCGACGACCTCGCGGCCGCCCTCGGCGACGGCTTCGAGGTGAAGACCGGTGCGCAGCTGTCCGCCGACGCGTCGGCCGGCCTGAAGGAGGGCCTGTCCTTCTTCAACCGGATCCTGCTCGGCTTCGCCGCCGTCGCGCTGCTGGTCGGCACGTTCCTGATCCTCAACACGTTCTCGATCATCGTGGCCCAGCGCACCCGTGAGCTGGCGCTGATGCGGGCCATCGGCGCCGGCCGCCGCCAGATCATCGGCTCGGTGGTGCTGGAGGCGGTGGCCGTGGGCCTGCTCGCCTCGGTGCTCGGCCTGGCCGCCGGCGTCGGTGTCGGCGCGCTGCTGGCGTACCTGTTCGGCAACCTCGCCGGTGGTCTCGCCCTCGCCGGCGTCGGGGTGCCGGCGGCGGCGGTGATCGGTTCGTTCGCCGTCGGCCTGGTCATCACCGTGGTGGCGGCGCTGCTGCCGGCGCTGCGGGCGTCGCGGATCCCGCCGATCGCCGCCATGCAGGACGTGGCGACGCCGGACCGGCCGCTGACGAAGATCACCGTGGCCGGCGCGGCGGTCACCGCGATCGGCGCCACGCTGCTGTTCCTCGGTCTGGGCGGGCACGCCGGCGACAACACCCTGGTCACCATCCTCGGTGGCGTGCTGTTCGCGTTCATCGGCGTGGCGCTGCTGACCCCGCTGATCAGCCGGCCGGTGGTGAGCCTGCTCGGCGCGATCTTCTCGTGGTCGGTGCCGGGCAAGCTGGGCCGGCTGAACTCGGGGCGCAACCCGCGCCGCACCGCGATCACGGCGGCGGCCCTGATGGTCGGCATCGCCCTGGTCACCGGTGTCACGGTCATCCTGGACTCGGCCAAGAGCAGCATCGGCGGCCTCGCCCGGGACACGATCAAGGCGGAGCTGGTGATCGCCGGGGCGCAGAGCGGCCCGCGTCCGCCGAGCTTCGACCCGGCGGTGCTGGAGAAGGTCGCCGCGCTGCCGGGGGTGCGCGTCGTCGACGGCGCCTACGGCGACATGGCGCAGGTCGGCGACCGGCGCAGCTGGGTGGGGGCGAACAGCGACGTCGCGGCGCTGGGGTCGATCTTCGGCGCGAAGGCCACCGCCGGTGACATCAGCCGGCTCGGGCCGGACCAGATGCTCGTCAGCTCCGACGTGGCCGAGTCGCGCAACCTCACCGTCGGGTCCACCGTGCCGGTGCAGCTCGCCCGTGGTGAGCCGAAGACGTACACGGTGAGCGGCATCTACGAGAGCTCCGAGTTCCTCGACCCGATCACGCTGCCGGTCGAGGCGACCCGGGAGTTCACCGTCCCGCAGCCGATCATGGGCTTCATCCAGCTCGCCGAGGGCACCCGGGCCGCCGACGTGCAGCCGCAGGTGGAGACGCTGCTGGCGGACAGCCCGGAGGTGTCGGTGACCGACCAGCAGTCGTTCATCGACCAGCAGACCGGCCAGCTCGACGGCCTGCTCACGATGATCCAGATCCTGCTGGCGCTGGCGATCGTGATCGCCGTCCTGGGCATCGTCAACACGCTCGCGCTGTCGGTGCTCGAACGGACCCGCGAGCTGGGTCTGCTGCGGGCGATCGGCCTGCGCCGGGCCCAGACCATGCGGATGATCGTCGTGGAGGCAGTGGTCATCTCGGTGTTCGGCGCGCTGCTGGGCATCGCCGTCGGCAGCGGGCTGGGCGCCGCGGTGGTCGAGGCGCTGCGCGACGAGGGCATCAGCGACCTCGTGCTGCCCTGGGCCGACATGGGGGTGATGGTCGCCCTCGGGGCCGTCGTGGGGGTGGTCGCGGCCGTCCTGCCGGCGATCCGTGCCGCCCGCATCAACGTCCTGGGCGCCATCGCCCACGACTGAGTGAACGGACGGGCCCCCGGTACGACGCCAGGCGTCGTACCGGGGGCCCGTTCGACGTCCTGGACGGGTCGGCGTCAGGCCGGCGGTTCGCCGAGCAGCGCCGCGAGCAGCTCCAGGTCCGCCGCCGTCAGGCTCGCCACCTGGTGGACGCCGTCGCGCGGCTCCAGCGGCACCTCGGCCGGCACCGCGAGCACCGCCGCTCCGGCGGCGAGGGCGCTGGCCACGCCGGTCGGGGAGTCCTCGATCGCCACGCACCGGGCGATCGGCACCCCGAGCAGCCGGGCAGCGGTCAGGTACGGCTCCGGGTGCGGCTTGGCCGCGTCCACCTCGTCACCGCACACCACCGCGTCGAAGCTGTCCCGTCCCAGCGTCTCGAGGGCGACCTCGACCAGCGCCCGACCGCTCGAGGTGACCAGCGCCGTCGGGATGCCGGCGGCACGGACGGCCCGCAGCAGCGCCAGCGCGCCCGGCCGCCACCGCAGCCCGGAGCGGAACAGCTCCAGGATCCGCGCGTTGATCCACGCGGCGCTCACGGCCGGGTCGCGTTCCGGTTGGCCCAGGTCCTCGTGCACGATCCGCATCGAGTCCGCCATGCTGGTGCCGATCACCGCGCGGCGCGCGGTCGTCGACAGCACGCCGCCGTACTCGGCGGCCAGCTCGCGTAGCGCGACGTCCCACAGCTTCTCGCTGTCGACCAGCGTGCCGTCCATGTCGAAGAGCACGGCGGCGGGGTGACGGCTGCTCAGCGCAAACCCTCCTCAGTCGGCGTAACCACCGATCCTGCCAGCCCCCAGGCCCGCCTCCGCAGGACTCCCCGCCGACAGTGACCTGCACCGCCCACGGCGCGACGCACTAGGTCAGGTCGCAGGCGGCCAGGGACTGCTCGTAACCGCGGAAGAACGCCTCGGCGCGCTGCTCCGGGCTGCCGTGCGAGCCCTCCGCGAACCACGGCTGGTCGGGCGCGTCGCCGACGGCGAGCAGCCCCTCGCGGAACTCTTCCAGATCACCGTCGTCGATGCGGAGCGTCCCGGCGCGGACCGAGTCGCCGAGGTACGCGCCGGCCATGCAGTCGGCCTGCAGCTCCTGCTGGATGGTGAAGGAGTAGCGGATGCCGAGCCGGGTCTGGATGCCGTGGGCGTACTCGTGGCCGAGCAGGTAGAACACGAACGCGTCCCCGATCTGCCGGAACGCGCCGAACGACCAGCGGATGTCGTACGCGATGAAGTCGCCAGCGGAGCAGTAGACCGCGTTGTTGCGGGGGATCGGCTCGCCGCCGCACCTGACCTCGCCGTCGCGCTGGTACGCGAACACCCGGCGGATCGGCTGGAACCGCTGCCCGGAGGCGCGGAACTGCTCCCCCCAGTACCGCTCGGCGATGCTGCGCGCGTCGGCGACGTCCTGCTGGAACTCCTCGACGGTGTCGGTGCCGTCGGCGCGGGTCGTCGCCGTGCCCGGGGCCGAGCGCGGCTGGTCGGGAGCCGGCGCTCCGCCGGGGTCGGACGCTCCCCCGACCACGCAGCCGGCCGCCACCACGAGCGCGACCGCCAGGCCGACCAGGGTGCCGCCCGGCCGTCGTCCCACCCGCCTCGTCACTGTGCCCTCCCGGCCGTCGGCGCTGCGGCGTGCAGTACCCCGACGGTACGCGCGCCATGCCGACCGGAGGTATCTACGCCGCCCACCCGCCAGCGGTTCAGCCGTGCCACCCGGGCCGGCGGTCGGCGCGACACGCGGATCGCCGTACGGCGGCCGGCGAGGACACCGGGAGGACGTCCGGAGCGCGCCGGCGGCTTCGACGTCCCGGGTGAGCGGCGCCGAGCGGCGGAGTACCGGAGGGTCTGTCCCTGGTGGACGGCCTCGCCGGGCGGGGGTGCTGGCGGGCGACCCGCGGCTGCCGGCCGTCCGGGCGCACCTGCTGGAGCGGCTCGGCGACGACGAGGGCGCGCGGGCGGCGTACCTGACGGCGGCGGCCCGGTCGACGAACCTGGCGCGGCAACGCTACCTGCACGCCCGCGCGGCCCGCCTGGTGCCCTGACCGCCGGCCGGGTACTCAGGGGCTGGCGGCGAGGAACACGAACGCCGCGAGCAGCACCAGGTGCACACCGCCCTGCAGGACGGTGGCCCGGCCGGGCACGACGGTCAGCACGGCGGTCACCACGGTGAGCGCGAGCAGCGTCATCTGGGTGCCGCCGAGACCGAGCAGCAACGGCCCGTCCAGCCAGATCGAGGCGATCGCGATGACCGGGATGGTCAGGCCGATGCTCGCCATCGCCGAGCCGAGGGCCAGGTTGAGGCTGATCTGCACCCGGTCCAGGCGGGCGGCGCGGGCGGCCGCGAGGGTCTCGGGCAGCAGCACCAGCAGGGCGATGACGACGCCGACGAAGGAGGGCGGCAGGTTGACCCGGGCGACGACGGCCTCGATGGTCGGCGACACGGTCTTGGCGTCGCCGACCACGGCGACCAGGGCGACCAGCAGCAGGGCGAGGCTGATCAGGGCGGTGCACGTGGAGGGCGGTTCGGCGTGCTCCTCGGAGTCGACCGGCCGCCCCTCGGCGGTCACCGGCTGGAAGTAGTCGCGGTGGCGGCCGGTCTGCACCAGCACGAACAGCGCGTACAGCGACAGCGACGCCCCGGCCGCGAACGCCAGCTGGGCCGAGCTGAACTGCGGGCCGGGCCGGGCGGTGAAGTTCGGGACCACCAGGCTCAGGACGGCGAGCGTCGCCACGGTGGCCAGGGCCCCGCCGGTGCCCTCCGAGTTGAACACCGCCACCCGCCGGCGCAGGGCGCCGATGAGCAGCGACAGGCCGAGGATACCGTTGCAGGTGATCATGGCAGCGGCGAAGACCGTGTCCCGGGCCAGCGTCTGGGTCTTCTCCCCACCGTTGATCATCAGTGTCACGATGAGCGCGACCTCGATCACGGTCACGGCGACCGCGAGGACCAGCGACCCCAACGGCTCCCCCACCTTGTGGGCGACCACCTCGGCGTGGTGCACGGCGGCGAGGACCGCGCCGGCCAGCAGCACGCTGAGCAGCAGCACCATCGGCCCCGACAGGACCTGGTTCCAGGTCATGCCCAGCACCACGATGGCGAGCAGCGGCACGACGACGGTCCAGTCGGTCAGGCGGGAACGCAGGGCGGTCATGCCCCTAACCCTGCCAGATTGATCATGAGCAGGACGTGGGTGTCGGTGGACCCACCGGGCGCCCCGGCACCGGCGCCACACCTGAGAGGATGCCGGGCATGCGGGACCGACCGGTTGGCCTGGCCGAGAGCGACCTTCGGGCGGCGCTGACCGACGGCTGGGCGGTCGACGCCGGCTCGCTGGAGTACCTCCCGGTCGGCTTCGGCAGCTACCACTGGTCGGCGACCGGGCGGGACGGGAGGAGTTGGTTCGTCAAGGTGGACGACCTCGGCTTCCACCGGCCGGGGCGGCCGGACGAGTTCGACCGGCTGCGGCGCTCGATGCGGACCGCGCTGACGCTGCACCGCGACGCCGGGCTGGAGTTCGTCCTGGCTCCGGTCCCGGCGGCGGACGACGCACCGGTGCGGCGGCTCTCCCCGCGCTACGCCCTGTCGGTGTTCCCGCTGGTCGCCGGCACGGCCGGAGAGTTCGGGCCGCACCGACCCGAGGATCTCGCCGAGCTCACCGACCTCCTGGCCCGGCTGCACCGCGCCACCCCCGCCGTCGCCCACCTCGCTCCCCGCGCCGACCTGCTGCTGCCCGGCCGCGACGGGCTCAACGGGGCGCTCGCCGATCTGCAGCGACCCTGGACCACCGGCCCGTACGCCGAGTCGGCCCGCAAGCTGCTGACCGTGCACGAGGGGCGGGTCCGAGCGTGGCTCGACGACTTCGACCGGCTCGTCGACGAGGTACGCCGGAGCGGCACCGACTGGGTGGTCACCCACGGCGAGCCACATCCCGGCAATGTCATCCGCACGCCGTCCGGGGCCCGGCTCATCGACTGGGCGACCGTGCAGATCGCGCCACCGGAGCGGGACCTGTGGATGCTCACCGACGCGTTCGCCGGCATGCTCGGTGCGGATCCGGCCGGCACCGACGCCCAGGTGCTGCGCCACTACCGGCGCGCCGGCGGACGGGCCGTGACGCCGGCCGGTGTCGCCCGCTACCGGCGGTGGTGGCCGCTGGCCGACGTCGCCGCCTTCGTCAACGACCTCCGCCGGCCGCACGGCGACGGTGCGGACGACGCCGCCGCGCTGACCTACCTCGCCGGCTACCTCGAATCCGCACCCGATTGACGCTCGCCCCGGCGGCGCGGGTCGGATCGTATGGTGTGAGCGCATGCGGCAACCGATCAACGTCTCCGTGTGGGACGGGCCGGTGGGACCGGCCCCGGCGATCCTCATCCACGGCACGTTCACCTGGGCCACCCTGGCGTTCGAGCACCAGCGGTCGCTGGCCCGGCACCGCCGTGTCCTGCTGCCGGACCGGCGCGGCTTCGGCGCCAGCCCGGACCTCGACGACGACGCCGTGACCAGCGACTACACCATCGACGCCGAGGACATCGCGGGACTGATGGCAGGCGGCGCCCACCTGGTCGGTCACTCCTACGGTGGCACGGTCGCGATGCTCGCCGCCGTCGCTCACCCCGAGCTGGTCCGCTCACTGACGCTCATCGAGCCGTGCGCGCACACCGTGGCGTCCGACGATCCCGTCGTCGCCCGAGCCATCGAGGACGGCCGCCGGTTCATGGCCGGCGCGCGCCGCGGCACGCCGGAGGAGTACGTCGACCTGGCGTACGGCGACCGCCGCCGGCCGGAACCGGCGGACCGGCTGTTGCGCGCCGCGCGGACCGCGCTGCACGAGCGCCCCTGCTGGCTCGCCGACCTGGCGACCGGGCCGCTGGCGAAGGCGGACTTTCCGAAGCTCGTGATCCTCGGCGGCTGGGAAGCCGTCCCACCCGGGTACCGGCCGGGCATGGCGGACGTGATGCGCGCGGTCTGCGCGCGGGTCGCCGAGCGCCTCGACGCCCGGCTGGTGCGCGTGCCGGGGGCTGCCCACGAGCCACACCGCGAGCAGCCCGGCACCGTCAACGCTTTGCTTGCCGACCTCTGGTCGGGCTCCTGATGGCAGATCGTCCGGTCGATCGCGGCGGGGTGGGCTCGCTCATCCCGTCGGCGCCGGGGGACTGACGTCACGGGAAGGGTCAAGACGCCGCGGCGGCGGCCCGGGTGCAGCAGGCGGCTCCGGTGGCCGTCGTCAACTGCGGGGAGTCGGCCTTGACGGTGTAGACCTCCCACGGCTCGTTGCCGGGGCCGCGTACCCAGACCTTGTCCTGGAGCGCGTAGCAGCACTCGGTGTCGTTCTCCGCCAGCGTGGCCAGGCCGGCGTCGGCGAGGCGCCTCGTGGCGGCGCCGACCTCGTCGGTGCTGAACACCTCGACGCCCAGGTGGTCCATGACGGTGGGCTGGCCGGCCTCGCCCTCGAGGAGGACGAGCTTCAGCGGCGGGTTCTCCACGGCGAAGTTGGCATAGCCGGGACGGCGCTTGGTCGGCTCCACGCCGAACAGCTTCGAGTAGAAGGCGACGGAGCCTTCGAGGTCGGGCACGCGCAGGGCGAGCTGGACACGGGACATGGCACTCCTCCTGGTGGCGGTGGTCGGCGGCTTGAACAGGCGGGTGGGGCCTGACCAGCACGCCTTGACTAGATGCTTTTCGAAGCAAGGCCCACGTTGCACCCTATCTCGACATCTGTCAAGCTAGATGTATGTCGAAACAGTCGCTGCCGGTGGTGGACCTCGACGCGGTCGCCTGCTGCCCGCCGATCACGGCCCGCCCGATGGCCGCCGATCAGGCGGCCGTGGTCGCGCCGATGTTCAAGGCGCTCGGCGACCCGGTCCGGCTGCGGTTGATGTCGATGATCGCGTCGGTGCCGGAGATGTGCGTCTGTGACCTGACGCCGGCGTTCGACCTGGCCGGGCCGACCATCTCCCACCACCTCAAGGTGCTACGGGAGGCCGGCCTGGTCGACTCCGAGCGGCGCGGCACCTGGGTCTGGTACCGGGTCAGGCCGGACGCGCTCCGCCAGCTCGGCGCGCTGCTGGACATCCGATGACCGCTCCAACCGGCCTCGCCGTCACCGCGATGGGCGAGCAGCACGCCGACGCCGTACTGGAGATCTACCGGCTCGGTATCGCCACCGGCCACGCCACGTTCGAAACCGAACCGCCCACCTGGGCGCAGTTCACCGCCAGCCGGCTACCCGGCCACCGCTGGGTCGCCGTCGACGCCACCGGCCGCGTCCTCGGCTGGATCGCCTGCTCCGCCGTGTCCGACCGGTGCGTCTACGCCGGCGTCGTCGAGCACTCCGTATACGTCCACCCGGACGCCCGCGGCCGAGGAGTCGGCCGAGTCCTGCTCGACGCCCTGATCGCCTCCACCGAGCAGGCCGGCATCTGGACCATCCAGTCCGGCGTCTTCCCCGAGAACACCGCCAGCCTCGCCCTGCACACCGCCTGCGGCTTCCGCACCGTCGGCACGCGCCAGCGTCTCGGCCGCCACCACGGCGCCTGGCGCGACGTCATCCTGATCGAACGCCGCAGCCCCACGATCGACTGACCGGAATCCGCGAGTCTCCGCCGGCCCACGTGGAGACCTAGCGGGACGGCGACGCACGCCGTCTCCTCCGCAGCCTGAGCGAGGGATCCGCCAGCAGCCGGACCTGGACGCCTATGCCGGTCACTTGGCGTTGAAGTAGCTCGCCTCCGGGTGGTGGACGACGATCGCGTCGGTGGCCTGTTCCGGGACCAGCTGGAACTCCTCGGACAGCTGCACGCCGATCCGCTCCGCCCCCAGCAGCTGCACGATCTTCGCCCGGTCCTCCAGGTCCGGGCAGGCCGGGTAGCCGAAGGCGTACCGACAGCCCCGGTAGTCGGTGCGCAGCAGCCCCGCCAGGTCGGCCGGATCGTCGTCGGCCAGCGTACGGCCACCGGGCAGGCTCAGCTCGGCGCGGATCCGCCTGTGCCAGTACTCCGCCAGCGCCTCGGTGAGCTGCACGGACAGGCCGTGCACCTCCAGGTAGTCGCGGTACTCGTTGCGGGCGAACAGCTTCGCCGTGTACTCGCTGATCGGCTGGCCGACCGTCACCAGCTGCAACGCCACCACGTCCAGCTCCTCGCCGCGGGGGCGGAAGAAGTCGGCCAGGCAGAGCCGCCGCTCCTGGCGCTGCCGGGGGAACGAGAAGCGGGCCCGCTCGGCGTGGCCGTTCTCGTCGAGCACCACCAGGTCGTTGCCCTCCGAGTACGCCGGGAAGTACCCGTACACGACGGCCGCTTCGAGGACCTGGTCGGCGATGAGCCGGTCCAGCCAGTAGCGCAGTCGCGGCCGGCCCTCGCTCTCCACCAGCTCCTCGTACGTCGGGCCCTTGCCGCCCCGGACGCCGCGCAGGCCCCACTGCCCGAGGAACGTGGCCCGCTCGTCGAGCAGCGCCGCATAGTCCGCCAGCGGCACGCCCTTGACCACCCGGGTGCCGAAGAACGGCGGGGCGGGCACGTCCACGTCGGTGGCCACGTCGGAGCGCACCGACGCGTCGTGCAGCTCCGGCAGGGACTCGGTGACGACGGCCCGCTGCCGCTCCCGACGCGCCCGCCGGGCGGCCAGAGCGGCCTCCCGCTGCGCGTCGACGACCGGGGCACCACCGCGCTTGGCGGTCATCACCCGGTCCATCAGGGACAGACCCTCGAAGGCGTCCCGCGCGTAGTGCACCTGCCCGGGGAACATCGACCGCAGGTCGTCCTCGACGTACGCCCGGGTCAGTGCCGCGCCGCCGAGCAGGACCGGCCAGCGCTCCGCGACCCCGCGCGAGGCCATCTCGGCCAGGTTCTCCTTCATGATGACGGTGCTCTTGACCAGCAGCCCGGACATACCGATCGCGTCGGCGCGGTGCTGCTCGGCGGCGTCCAGGATGGCGTTGATCGGCTGCTTGATGCCGATGTTGACCACCTCGTAGCCGTTGTTCGACAGGATGATGTCGACCAGGTTCTTGCCGATGTCGTGCACGTCGCCCTTCACGGTGGCGAGCACGATGCGGCCCTTGCCGCCGTCGTCGGCCTTCTCCATGTGCGGTTCCAGGTACGCCACCGCCGTCTTCATCACCTCGGCGGACTGGAGCACGAACGGCAACTGCATCTGGCCGGAGCCGAACAGCTCCCCGACCACCTTCATGCCGTCCAGCAGGATGTCGTTGATGATCGCCAGCGGCGCCGTCCCGGCCGCCATCGCCGCGTCCAGGTCGGCCTCCAGGCCGTTGCGCTCGCCGTCGATGATCCGGCGCTTGAGCCGCTCCTCGAGGGGCAGCGCCGCCAGCTCCTCGGCCCGGCCGGCGCGCGCCGACGCCGCGTCGACCCCCTCGAACAGCTCGATGAACCGCTGCACCGGGTCGTAGCCCTCCCGGCGCCGGTCGTAGACCAGGTCGAGCGCGACCTCCCGCTGCTCCGCCGGGATCTTCGACATCGGCAGAATCTTGCTGGCGTGCACGATCGCCGAGGTGAGCCCGGCCTGCACGCACTCGTGCAGGAACACCGAGTTGAGCACCTGTCGGGCCGCCGGGTTGAGACCGAACGACACGTTCGAGACGCCCAGCGTGAAGTTGACCCCCGGGTAGCGGGCGGCGATCTCCCGGATCGCCTCGATGGTCTCGAGACCGTCGCGGCGGGTCTCCTCCTGCCCGGTGGCGATCGGGAAGGTCAGCGCGTCGATGAGGATGTCCGACCGGGACATCCCCCAGCGGCCGGTCAGGTCCTCGATCAGCCGGCCGGCGACGCGTACCTTCCAGTCCTTGGTGCGGGCCTGGCCCTCCTCGTCGATGAGCAGGGCGACCACCGCGGCGCCGTGTTCCTTGACCACCGGCATCACCCGCGCGTAGCGGGAGTCGGGGCCGTCGCCGTCCTCGAAGTTGACCGAGTTGACCACGCACCGGCCGCCCAGCATCTCCAGGCCGGCCTCGACGACGGCCGGCTCGGTCGAGTCCAGCATGATCGGCAGCGTGGAGGCGGTGGCGAACCGGCCGGCCAGCTCGCGCATGTCCTGCGTGCCGTCGCGGCCCACGTAGTCCACGCACAGGTCCAGCAGGTGCGAGCCGTCCCGGGCCTGGCCGCGGGCGATCTCCACGCACGCCTGCCAGTCCCCGGCGATCATGGCCTCGCGGAACGCCTTGGAGCCGTTGGCGTTGGTCCGCTCCCCCACCATCAGGACGCTCGCGTCCTGCGCGAACGGCACGTGGTGGTAGATCGACGAGACCCCCGGCTCCGGCCGGGGCTCGCGCGCCACCGGCGTACGGCCGCGCAGCCGCTCCACCAGCACCCGGATGTGCTCCGGCGTGCTGCCGCAGCAGCCGCCGACCAGCGAGACGCCGTAGTCGGTGACGAACTGCTCCAGTGCGTCGGCCATCTCGGCCGGCGTCAGCGGGAAGTACGCCCCCTCGGAGGTCAGCACCGGCAGGCCGGCGTTCGGCATGACCGACAGCGGGATCCGCGAGTGCTGGGCCAGGTAGCGCAGGTGCTCGCCCATCTCGGCCGGGCCGGTCGAGCAGTTCAACCCGATCAGGTCGACGCCGAGCGGCTCGATCGCGGTCAGCGCGGCGCCGATCTCGCTGCCGAGCAGCATGGTGCCGGTGGTCTCCACCGCCACGTGGCAGATGATCGGCACCTGCCGGCCCAGCTCGACCATCGCCCGCTTCGACCCGATCACCGCGGCCTTGACCTGGAGCAGGTCCTGGCAGGTCTCGACGATCAGGGCGTCCGACCCACCGGCGATCAGGCCCGCGGCGTTCTCCCGGTACGCGTCCCGCAGCGCGGCGTACGACGCGTGGCCGAGGGTGGGCAGCTTGGTGCCCGGCCCGATCGAGCCGAGGACGAAGCGCGGCTGCTCCGGTGTCGCGTGCGCGTCGGCGGCCTCGCGGGCCAGCCGGGCGCCCGCCTCGGACAGCTCGCGGATGCGCCCCTCGATGCCGTACTCGGCGAGGTTGGGCAGGTTCGCGCCGAACGTGTTGGTCTCGACGCAGTCCGCGCCCGCCGCCAGGTACGCCTCGTGCACCCCGCGGACCACGTCCGGCCGGGTCACGTTGAGTATCTCGTTGCAGCCCTCGAGACCGTCGAAGTCGTCGAGGGTCAGGTCGGCCGCTTGGAGCATGGTCCCCATCGCCCCGTCGGCGATGAGGATCCGGGCCGCCAGAGCGTCGAGCACAGAGATCTCCACGGCTTCAGGTTAGTGCGGTCGCTCGCGACCCGGTCGACACCGGCTGGCGGATCCCACATTCTGTCACCCGGATCACCCTGTCCGGTTCGCTATCGTATGACCGGCCGGCCCGTGGCGCGACCGGCGCGGCCGACGGGCCGCGCCCCGCCCCGGCACGTAGGCTGGCGGACGTGAGGGACTACAGCGACACCGCGGTGCACGGCGGGCGGTCGGTCGGGGACAGCCCCGGCGCCGTCCCGAACCGGAGCGAGGTGGCGGCGTGAGCGAGCTTGTCGAGCGAACCATCGAGCTCAGCACCGGGGCGCGGCGCGCCGCCGCCGAGCGGAGCGAGGTGGCGGCGTGACCGAGTTCGACGGACTCCCGGTGCTGCGGTCCCCGGTGGCCATCGCCGCCTTCGAGGGCTGGAACGACGCCGCCGACGCGTCGACCGCCGCCGTCGAGCACCTCGAGCAGGTGTGGCAGGCCCGGCCGGTCACCGAGCTGGACCCGGAGGACTTCTACGACTTCCAGGTCAGCCGTCCCACGATCACCATGTCCGACGGGGAGACCCGCCGGGTCGAGTGGCCGACCACCCGCTTCATGGTGGCCAGCCCGGCCGGCACCGAGCGGGACGTGGTGCTGATCCGCGGCATCGAGCCGAGCATGCGCTGGCGGACCTTCTGCGAGCAGGTCCTGGAGATCTGCCACAGCCTGGAGGTCGACCGGGTGGTGCTGCTCGGCGCGCTGCTGGCCGACGTGCCGTACACCCGGCCGCTGCCGATCAGCGGCAGCGCCTCCGACAAGGACGCGGCGCAGCGCTACCAGCTCACCCCCACCCGGTACGACGGCCCCACCGGCATCGTCGGGGTGCTGCACGACGCCTGCAGCCGGGCCGAGGTGGACGCCGTGTCGTTCTGGGTGCACGTGCCGCACTACGCCAACAACCCGCCCTGCCCCAAGGCGACCCTGGCCCTGCTGCACCGCGTCGAGGAGGTGCTCGACCTGCCGGTGCCGATGGCCGACCTCGCCGAGGAGGCCGCCGAGTGGGAACAGCGGGTGCGCAGCGCCGCCGAGCAGGACGCGGAGCTCGGCGAGTACGTCCGGGAGCTCGAGGAGCGGGTCGGCGACGCCGGCATCACCCCGCTGACCGGGGACGAGATCGCCCAGGAGTTCGAGAAGTACCTGCGCCGCCGGGGCGGCTCCGCCGGCCCCACCGCCGGCTCCTGGTGAATTCCGCTCGCTGACCGGGCCGCGGATCCGCGTCCGGGGCCTGGTTTCCGCCTGCCTCCCCGCGTGTCGGGCGTGGACGGTCACACCCTCTAAGGCATCCTAGGAACCTAGCTGTCATCGAGGAGGAGGCGGGCATGCAGATCAACCCCGGCGCGGCCGAGTTCCCGCACCGCCAGATCGCCGCGCAGCTCAAGGCCCAGGTGCGCCGCGGCGACTGGGGGCCGGGCGAGCGACTGCCGTCCATCCCGGCCATCGCCGAGATGTTCGGGGTCGCCAAGCAGACCGTGCAGCGCGCCGTCGACCAGCTGCGGGTCGAGGGCATCCTGATCACCAAACCCGGCTCCGGTACGTACGTCCGCGGCACCCGGCGCCGCCTCAACCGCCTCTCCCGGGGCCGGTACGGCGGCTTCCGCGGCTACCACACCGACCTCGCCGCCCGGTACCGGCAGCAGTTGGTCTCGGTCGGGCCCGCCCCCGCCCCACCCGAGGTCGCCGACGCGTTCGGCGTACCCGACGGCACCGACCTGCTCTGCCGCCGGCACCTGGTCCGCACCGAGGACTCACCGGTCGAGGTGGGCGCCTCGTGGTTCCTGCCCGCCGACACCGCCGGCACGTCGCTGGAGCGCGCCGAGGCGTTCGGTCGCCCGCTCTACCAGGAGGCCGAGGAGGCCACCGGCCGGCGGTACGTCACCGCGACCGACACGATCAGCGCCCGGCAGCCCAGCCGGGAGGAGGCGGAACTCCTCCAGATCCGCCCCGACACACCGGTGCTGCACCTGCTGCACATCGCGTACGACGCCCACCGCAAGCCGATCGAGGTCGCCCAGGCCACCTGGCCCGGCCCGGTGACCACGCTGACCGAGGAGTACAAGATCCCCGCCCCCGCGCCGGAGCAGGATCCCGACCCGGGGCTGGTCCTCGGCTGAGTGGCCGCCCACCGGCGCCGAACCGGCAGGCTTGTCTGCCCGAAGGGAAGGCGTTCGGGGCACCGCCGCCCCCGTTCCTACTGCTAGCTTGCCCGGGCGAGAAGTCCGTGGATCGTTCATGTTAGGCAGGCGGCGGGAATGTACGTGGTCGTTGCGTGGTTCGGTGGGCGGCTCGTTTCGCCGGAGGCGCGACTGGCCGCGCGGGACCGGGTCGAGGCGGCGCTGGCCACCATCGTGCCGGACAGCTACGTACGGCACGAGGTCGGCGGCGACGACTGGGGCGTGACCGTGCTGCACACCGCCGACCAGGCCCCCTACCGCTGGCCCACGGTCGCCACGGACGGCCCGGTCACGGCCGTGTCGCTCGGGATTCCGGTCGGGGCGGACCCGGCCGGCGGCCCCACCGCGCTCGCCCGCCGGCTGCTCGCCGGCGAGGACGTCCACCGGACCGTGGTTCCCCCGTTCGGCCTCCTCGCGCTCGACGCGGACCGCCGCTTCGCCGTACAGCAGGACTGGCTCGGCATGTGCCGGCTCTTCACCGGTGCCGCCGACGGCATCACCGTGCTGTCCAGCCGGCCGAGCCTGGTGGCCGCCTTCCTGCACGGCCGGGCCGAGCCGGACCTCGACGGCTGGCGGTCGTACACCATCTGCAGCCACTTCGGCGCCGAGCTGTCCCCCGTGCGCGGCGCGCGGCTGCTGCGGGCCGGGGAGCGAATGACGGGCCAGCGCCGCGACGGCGGCGGCTGGTCGGTCAAGGCCGAGGTGCGCTACGGCGTCGACGACATCGTGATGGCCGGCTTCGACGCCCAGGGACGGACGGCCGAGGCGCTGGACCTGGCGGCCGAGGCGATCACCCACACCACGAGCAGCTTCCACGGTCTCTACGACGCCGAGGTCGACCTGGGGCTCTCCGGCGGCAAGGACTCCCGCCTGATCGCGGCCTCGCTCGTCGCCGCCGGCCGGCTGCCCCGGTTCTTCACCAACCGGGACATCCAGGCCGAGGCCGATGTCGCCACCGAGCTGCTGCGGCTGCTGCGGGAGAAGCGGGGGCTCGCCCCGATCCACGACCTCCGGCTGAAGAGCATCCCCGCGCAGGTCGTCAGGATCGGCGTTCAGGAACGCGTCCGGCGGATGCAGCACCGGTTCGACTACCAGTACCCGTCCACGTACCTGCCGCGCCAGGCCGTCGCGGAGCGACTGCCCGACACCATCGGCCCGGCGACGTTCAGCGGAGCCGGCGGCGAGCTCGCCGTCGGCTACTGGTATCCCCCGGCCGACCAGGACCGCACCCCGGAGGATTCGGCGGCCGCGAACCTGCTCAGCGCCGTCCCGGCGAGCGCGGCCGGCGAGGGCGTGATCGAGGCCGAGCGCGCTCGGATCGACGCGATCCTCGAGCACGCGAAGGACATCGGGGTGCACGACCTGCACCTCGCCGACTACCTCTACCTGGTCGAGCGGGTACGCCGCTGGTACAGCTCCGCCTACACGGTCGGCATGGTCACGCCGTTCCTCACCCCCGGCTTCGTCACCGCCACCTTCGCGCTGACGCCGCAGCAGAAACGCGACCGCCTGGTGCACACCGGGCTGATCGAGCGGCTGGTACCCGAGTGGTCCGACGTTCCCTTCGCCACCGCCTACTCCCTCAAGTCGACCGCGGCGAAGGTGTGGCAGGGCGACGGCATCGAGGCGATCGCCGAGCTGGTCGACACCGCGCACGGCCCGGTCACGCAGTTCCTTCGGCGCGACATCGTGGTGCGCTCGCTGACCAGAGCGGTGCGGGACCAGGCCACCCTGGCCGACGAGCGCATCCTGCAGCACTTCGCCTGCCTGGCGATGGCCTCCAACCAGCTCGAACCGGCCACCGTCCGGCCCGCCACCTCGGCCACCTACCGCCGGGTCACCGCACCGCCGAAGGCGCCCAGTGCCAGGTCGAAGCTGGTGAGCCGGACGCAGTGGATCAAGAAGAGCCGGCTGGGTCGCCGGCTCTGGGACGTGGCGCGCCGGCAGGCGCAGGCCCGCCGCCCGGGCTGAGCCGGAGCGGCGGGCGCCGCGCCGCGGGTCAGAGACGGATGCCGAGGAGTGCGTCGACCGTGTCGGCGAAGAGCTTCGGGGCGGCGGGGTCGTCGGCGACGCCGGCGAGGGCGCGGTCGACCCAGGCGTCGACCACCGCCAGGGCGCCGGGGGTGTCGAGGTCGTCGGCCAGCCGGGCGCGCACCCCGGCGAGGAGCTCCGCCCCGGACGGCCCGGCCGGGGCGGCGGCGGCCCGCCGCCAGCGGCCCAGCCGCTCCTGCGCGGTCGCCAGCAGCTCGTCGGTCCACGAGCGGTCGCTGCGGTAGTGCCCGCTCATCAGGGCCAGCCGGACCGCCATCGGGTCCACCCGGTCGGCCCGCAGCCGGGACACGAAGACCAGGTTCCCCCGGGACTTCGACATCTTCTCGCCGTCCAGGCCGATCATGCCGGCGTGCACGTAGTGGCCGGCGAACGGCGCCTGGCCGGTGAGCCGCTCGGCGTGCGCCGCGGAGCACTCGTGGTGCGGGTAGATCAGGTCGTTGCCGCCGCCCTGCACGTCGATACGGTCGCCCAGCAGGTTCAGCGCGATGACCGCGCACTCGATGTGCCAGCCCGGCCGGCCCGGGCCCAGATCCCCGCCCGGCCAGGACGGCTCGTCCGCGCGGGCGCCCCGCCACAGCAGCGGGTCGAGCGGGTCCCGCTTGCCGGCCCGGTCCGGGTCGCCGCCGCGCTCCGGGAAGATCTCCAGCATCTGCTCCCGGGTGAGGTTCGACTCGTACCCGAAGCGCGGCGCGGCCGAGATGTCGAAGTAGATGTCACCGGTGCCGTCGTCCAGCCGGTACGCGGCACCGTCCTTCAGCAGCACGAGGACCTTCTCGGCGATGTCCGGGATCGACTCCACCGCGCCGACGTAGTGCGCCGGCGGGATGATCCGCAGCGCCTCCATGTCCTCCCGGAACAGCGCGGTCTCCCGCATCGCCAGGACCTTCCAGTCCTCGCCGTCGCGGGCGGCGCGCTCCAGCAGCGGATCGTCGATGTCGGTGACGTTCTGCACGTACGCCACGTCCAGCCCGGCGTCCCGCCACACCCGCTGCACCAGGTCGAACGTGATCATCGTGGCGGCGTGCCCGAGGTGGGTGGCGTCGTACGGCGTGATGCCGCAGACGTACATCGTGCCCGCGCCGGCCGGCGTGCTCGGCACCGTGCCCTGCCGCGCCGAGTCGAACAACACCAGCGGCCCGCCCCGGCCCGGCAGCCGCGGCACCTCGTGTCCCGCCCAAGACTCCATGACCGCCAGCCTAACCAGCCGACGGGCGCCTCCGGGGCGCGCCACAGGTGATCAACGCGACAGCCCTCACATGGGCGGCCAGGGCACCGCCGGCCACTCCTGCGGGGGCAGCGGAAACCGCCCGCCGCCCCGCAGCCGCTCCACCCGGGCGGCCAGCTCGGCGATCTCGCCGAGGGTCAGATGATCCGCCAGCTCCTCGCCGAGCTCCCCGGCGACCTGCCCGGCGAGGGCGTCGAGCATCTCCATCGCATCCGGCGGCAGCTCCCGGCCCGCCCAGCCCCACAGGACCGTGCGCAGCTTCTCCTCCACGTGGAAGCTCACGCCGTGGTCCACGCCGTAGATCCGGTCGTCCGGGCCGACCAGCACGTGCCCGCCCTTGCGGTCGGCGTTGTTGATGACGGCGTCGAGCACCGCGAGACGGGCCAGCCGCGGGTCGTCGGCGTGCGCGAGCGCGTACGGGGTACCGTCGTCGTCCCGGGCCGCGGCGATCGGGAACCACCGCGGCGGCAGCGCCTCGGCCGGCACGAACCCGACCAGCGGCTCCGCCTCGGCCGGCTCGTCGATCCAGAGCTGGCAGGAACCCGGCCCGAACGGCCCGTCCCGCAGCACCGTCGGCGGCACCAGATCCCACCCGGTGGCCCGGGACACCAGGTACGCGGCGACCTCCCGCCCGGCGAGCGTGCCCTCCGGGAAGTCCCACAGCGGTCGCTCCCCCCGGACCGGCTTGTAGACGCACCGGGCGGTCACGCCGTCCAGGGTCAGCACGCCCCGCAGCGTGGTGTTGGAGGCGTCCACCAGCCGCCCCTCCAGGTCCAGCGCGCCGTCCCGGAGCAGCCGGAGCGCCGCGTCGCCGTCCTGGCGGGGTTGCAGGTCCGACGAGGTCACCGGTGGTAGCCGTTGTGGCGCGGACAGAGGTGACCGGCCGGGTCCAGCGGCTGGCCGCACAGCGGGCACGGCGGACGGCCGGCGTTGACCACCCGCCGGGCGCGCTCGATGAACTGCCGGGTCGCCTCCGGCGTCAGCCGCACCCGGAGCCGGTCCAGGTCCTCGTCCGGCTCCTCGTCGGGCTCCTCGTCGTCCGGCTCGCCCAGCTCGGCCTCGACCTCCGCCTCACCGACGGCGATCGCTTCGATCACGACCGTCTCGGTGTCGACGTCGAAGGCCAGCCCCAGCGTGCCGACCCGGAACTCCTCGTCGACCGGCGTGTCCAGCGGGTCGTTGTCGCCGACGGCCGCGCCCGCCTCGGGCACCTTCACCCCGAACCGGCGCTGCGCCTCGGCGAGCAGCTCCTCCAGCTTCTCCGCCAGCAGCGAGACCTGGACCTTCTCCAGCGCGACGCTGACCAGCCGGCCGCCGCCGCGCGCCTGGAGGAAGAACGTGCGATCCCCCGGCGGCCCGACGGTCCCGGCGACGAACCGCTCCGGCGGCTCGAAGGCGTGCACCTGGTGGGTCATACCACGACCCTATCCGGCGTACCCACACAGCGCGCACCCCACCGACCCGAATCGCCGCTTCCGGCACAGCGGCCACGCGTCCCGCGTCGGCCCGGCCTCACCGGGCCGCCGCTCCGGCGCCGCCGCCGACCGCCGCGTCCGAGTCGGCCGCGCGGGCCGACCGCCGGCGCCGCTTCGGCGGGGGCGGGACCAGCGCCGCCAGGTCACCGCCGGTGTCGTTGAGCCGCACCAGGAACGGCCGCAGCGACGTGTAGCGGATCGCCGTGACCGACGCCGGGTCCGCGACGATGCGCTGAAAAAGATCCAGGTGTACGCCGAGCGCGTCGGCCACGATCGCCTTGATCACGTCGCCGTGCGTGCAGGCCAGCCACACCGCCTCCGGGCCGTGCTCGGCGGTCACCCGGGCATCCCAGGTACGCACCGCCGCCACCGCCCGCGCCGCCATGGCGGCCATCGCCTCCCCGCCCGGGAAGACGGCGGCGCTCGGGTGCTGCTGCACGACCGGCCAGAGTGGCTCCTTCGCCAGCCGCTTCAGCGGCTGCCCCTCCCAGCTGCCGTACCCGCACTCGATGAGCCCCTCCTCCACCACCGGGTCGGCCTCCGGCACCGCCAGATCCAGCGTCTGCCGGCAGCGGATCAGCGGACTGGTCACCACCACGGCGAGGGGCACCGGCTTCAGCCGCTCGCCGACCGAGACCGCCTGGGCGCGACCGGTCTCGTCCAACTCGACCGGCTGCCGGCCGGCCAGCCCTCCGTCCGCGTTCGCGGTCGTCCGGCCGTGTCGCAGAAGCAGAAGGGTCGCCACGGTGACCAGGGTAGGCGTGCGGGTGGTCCCGGTTGGGTGTGGCCTGGCCGTGTCCGGTCTTGTCCGTTGGCTGATCGTTGGTTGCGGTTGGGGGGTGTGGCCCGCCGTGCCCGGCTTCCGGGCAGGCTTGATCCGTGCGCCGGTCCCGGCGGGCCACACCCCTGACGTGGGCCGGGTCCGCCCGCTGGCGAGGGCTTGGGAGCTGTCTCGTGGCGGGATCTGACCGGTAACGCCCCGATGGGGGTCGGGGGTCTTCCGGGGGTCGGCGTCGCGGGCTGTGCTGTGTGTGCCGGGTGTCCGGATCTGGTGTGCCCGTCTGGGGCCGGGTGTCGGGTTTGGGGGTGTGACCGGGGGCATCGTGGGGGCGGAATCGTGGGCGGGGTGGGGGCGTTACATCCACTGGACGATCGAGCAGGAGCCCGGGTCTTCGACGGGTTGGTGGTCGCCGGAATGTTGGCGGCCGGTCGGTCGTTACACCTGGACCCGGCACCGTGAAGGGCCATCCCCCCGCCCTCGGATGCCGGTGGTCTTTCCCCGAGTCTTTTGAGCGCCTCGGATGGTGCTTGCACCGCCTACGCCCCCCCTTTGGGCTGGTGGTGCCGACCCCCGAATGGAGCTTCATCATGAACACGATCATGCGTAAGAGCGTTCTGGGTATCGTTGGTCTGGCGTTCGCTGGTGGTCTGGCCGCTGGTCCGCTGAACCACGACACCGCCAGCACGACCGCGCCGGTGACCGGGGCTCCGGTCGCCGCGGTGCAGGCCGACAAGCCTGATGCGGGCAAGCTGGTCCCGCACGGTGTGCAGGGCAAGCAGTCGCGCATCGACCTGTCCGATGAGCAGACCGGCAATGTGAAGGCGATCATCGCGGCGACGAAGAAGTCCGGCATGGACGAGCGGGCCGCCGTGGTCGCGATCGCGACCGCGCTGCAGGAGTCGAAGCTGGAGAACCTGGGTCACCTGGGTGAGCGCAACGACCATGACTCGCAGGGCCTGTTCCAGCAGCGCCCGTCCAGCGGGTGGGGCACGGTGGAGCAGATCACCGACCCCGAGTACTCGACCATGGCGTTCCTCAAGGGCCTCCAGCAGGTCGACGGCTGGCAGGACATGCCGCTGACCAAGGCCGCCCAGACCGTGCAGGTCTCGGCCTACCCGGACCACTACGCCCAGTGGGAACAGCAGGCCGCCGACCTGGTCGCCAAGCACTGGAACTGACCCACACAACCGCAGACCTTCCTCACAGGGGGAAACAAGCCGCTGGCCGGCACCCGACACCCGGGTGCCGGCCAGCGGCATCTCCACCGACCGACCGGCCCCGCCGGCGACCGCAGCCAACGCGAGCCGGACGCACCCCAGGCGGGTGCCGGACCGTCAGGTGGCGGTGATCGTGCCGGTCATCAGCAGAGCGAGCACCAGCGTGCCGAGGGCCACCCGGTACAGCACGAAGACGTACAGGGTGTGGTGGGCGACGTAGCGCAGCAGCCAGGCGATGGCGGCGTACCCGACGGCGAACGCGATGATCGTCGCCACGACCATCTGCGCGCCGCTCGGGACCGACGTGCCCGGCGCGGCCGGTTCGAAGACGTCGCCGATGCTGAAGATGCCGGACATGACCACGGCGGGGATGGCCAGCAGGAACGAGTACCGGGCCGCCGTCTCCCGGGTCAGGTTGAGCAGCAGGCCGGCGGTGAGCGTGCCGCCGGAGCGGGACACCCCGGGGATCAGCGCCATCGCCTGGGCGAAGCCCATGACGATGCCGTCCTTCATCCGGAAGTTCTCCAGGGTGCGGGTCTGCCGGCCCCAGTACTCGGCGAACGCCAGGACGAACGCGAACACGATCAGGGTGGTGGCGACCAGCCACAGGTTGCGGGCGGTCTCCCGGATCTGGTCCTTGAACAGGAACCCGAACAGGCCGATCGGGATCGAGCCGATGATGACGTACCAGCCCATCCGGTAGTCGAGGCTGCTGCGTACCGAGCGGTCCCAGATGCCGACGATCCAGGTACGGGTGATCCGCCAGATGTCCTTGGCGAAGTAGAGCAGCACCGCCGCCTCGGTGCCGAGCTGCGTGACGGCGGTGAAGGAGGCCCCGGCGTCCCGGTCGAAGAAGATCGCCGAGGTGATCCGCAGGTGTCCGGAGGAGCTGATCGGCAGGAACTCGGTGAGCCCCTGCACGATGCCCAGGACGATGGCTTCGACCCAGGTCACTCCCCGACTCCCGAGAGGTCCAGGGCCTCGGCGACGGTGCGCAGGGTCTGCACCCCGCTGTCCCGGTCGGCGGCGAACAGCGTCACCGACAGGGTGGTGACGCCGGCGGCGGCATACTCCCGCATCCGCTCGGCGATGCGCTCCTTCGGGCCGAGCAGCGAGGTGCGGTCGATGAACTCCATCGGCACCGCGGCGGCCGCGTCGCGCTGCCGCTTGGCAAGGTAGAGGTCCTGCACCTCGCGGGCGGCGTCGCCGTAACCCATGCGGGTGGCGAGCTGGTTGTAGAAGTTCTGCTGGCGGCTGCCCATGCCGCCCACGTAGAGGGCCGCGTACCAGCGGACCAGCTCGGCGCAGGTGTCGATGTCGTCGCCGACGACGACCGGCACCGACGGCACCACGTCGAACCCGGCGAGGTCCTTGCCGATCCGGGCCCGGCCGGCGCGGACGCTGGCGAGCTGCTCCTCGGCGAACTCAGGGGCGTAGAAGACGGCCAGCCAGCCGTCGGCGATCTCGCCGGCGAGTTCCAGGTTCTTCGGGCCGACGGCGGCGAGGTAGATCGGGATGTGCTCCCGCGGGGGGTGGAAGCCGAGGCGCAGCGCCTTGCCCGGCCCGTCGGGCAGCGGCAGCGTGTAGAACTCGCCGTCGTAGCTGACCTCCTTGCGGGCGATCGCCAACTTCACGATGTCGACGAACTCGCGGGTCCGGGCGAGGGGCTTGCCGAACCGTACGCCGTGCCAGCCCTCGGAGACCTGCGGGCCGGACACGCCGAGGCCGAGCCGGAACCGGCCGCCGGAGAGCGCGTCGATGGTCGCGGCGGTCATCGCGGTCATCGCCGGGGTGCGGCCGGGGATCTGCATCACCGCGCTGCCCAGGTCGATGCGCTCGGTCTGGCCGGCCATCCAGGCGAGCATGCTCGGCGAGTCGGAGCCGTACGCCTCCGCCGCCCACACCACCGAGTAGCCGAGCCGGTCGGCCTCCTGGGCGAGGGCCAGGTGGTCGGACGGCGTGCTCCACGCCGTCTGGTATCCGAGGCTGAGCCCGAGTCGCACTAGGTCCTCCCCCATTCGCAGCACAGGTCGCATCAGGTTACGCAATGCCGCCGCCGGAGCCGATCACCGGCTCACGCAAAACCGGCCGGAGCGGGACGGCGTGACCCGGGCGAGCGGATCCACGGGCTGGCCGGCAGACTTGGCGGGAGCGAGGATATCGGTGCGGCCCACGTTGGAAATAAGGTTCAGCCATGCAACAGCGACCGCTCGGCCGAAGCGGGCTGGCGGTTTCGCGGCTCGCGCTCGGCACCATGACCTGGGGTCGGGACACCGACGCCGACGACGCGGCGGCCCAGTTGAAGAGTTTCCTGGACGCGGGCGGCAATCTGATCGACACCGCCGACGTCTACGGCGACGGCGACGCCGAGTCCGTGATCGGGTCCCTGCTGGGCACCCTGGTCCCGCGCGACGAGTTGCTGATCGCCACGAAGGCGGGGTTGCGTCCGGGCAGCGGCCGGCGCCGCGACGGCTCGCGGGGGCACCTGCTGCGTACGCTGGACGCCTCGCTCCGCCGCCTCGGCACCGATCACGTCGACCTGTTCCAGGTGCACGGGTACGACCCGGACACCCCGTTGGAGGAGACCCTGGCGGCGCTGGACCACGCGGTGGCCAGTGGCCGGGTCCGCTACGTCGGCGTGTCGAACTTCTCCGGCTGGCAGACGGCCCGCGCGGCGGCCTGGCAGACGGCCTGGCCGGGCCGGGCTCCGGTGGTGGCCGCCCAGGTGGAGTACTCGTTGCTGGAGCGCGGCATCGAGCGGGAGGTGCTGCCCGCCTGCGATGCCCTCGGGCTGGGTGTGCTGCCGTGGTCGCCGCTCGGGCGGGGGGTGCTCACCGGCAAGTACCGGCACGGCCGTCCCGCCGACTCCCGGGCGGCGTCGCCGCACTTCGAGCGGTTCGTCGCCACCTACCTTGATCCGCGCTGCTCGGCCATCGTCGAGGCGGTCGCCACCGCCGCGGGCGGGCTCGGCGTCTCGCCGCTGGAGGTCGCGCTGGCCTGGGTCCGCGACCGGCCGGGCGTCGTGGCGCCGATCCTCGGCGCGCGGACGGTGGGGCAGCTGCTCGGGGCGCTCCAGGTGGAGCGGATGACGCTGCCGGAGGAGATCACCACGGCACTGGACGACGTCTCCGCGGTCCCGGTCGGCTACCCGGAGCGCGACGGCTGAAGCCGGGCCGCGACGGCTGAGGCCGGCCGCCGGGTTGCGAGGCAGCCTGCGACGGCCCGGGGTCACCCGGTGCGGTGCCGGCGTTCACCGGCCCGGCGGGGGTCGGGCCGGGCCGGCGAGGGCCGGGCCGGACCGACCGGGGCCGGGCCGGCGGCCGGACGAGCCGGGGTACCCCGGGTCACGGCCGCGGGGGTGGCGCCGGGGCCGCTGGGCTGGGCAGCATAGGGCCCATGGACTACGAATACGCGCCGCTGCGGTTGCCGCCGAATGTCGACCGGTTGACCGCCGCGGCGCAGCTGGCGATCCAGGCGGAGTTCTCCGGGTGGGAGTTGGCCCGGGTCCGGTTGTTCCGGGACGGGACGCGACAGGTGATGTTGCGCCGGCGCCGGGTCAACCAGCCCCAGCCCGGGCTGTCGTACTGACGAAGGCCGGCGTTCCCGGGGCCGACCGGCCTGGTCGGCCCCGGGAAGCCTCCTGCTTCGGACCCGCGGTCGATCGCACCGGCCGCGGGTCGGCGACGAGCCCTAGTGGGCGTGGTCGTGCTCCTCGTCCTCGAGTTCGAGGAACGGGTGCTCGTCGAGCCGGCCGACCAGCCGGTCGTCGGGGGCCGGCTGGAACGGGCCGACCGGGTCGTCGTCGTCGAAGGACTCCAGGTCGACCGGGGTGCCGACCTCGCTGACCATGACGACGCCGTCGAGCGGTTCGAGCTCCGGTACGTCCAGCGCGGCGAGCGAGCCGTCGCCGCACTGCAGCAGCTCCAGCACCGCCTCGCCGACCCCCTCGACGGGTGCCGGCTCGTGTTCGCCGGGGGTGCCCTCGCGGCGGGCCGCCTCGGCGGCGCGGATGAGCGCCCCGACGCTCGGCACCCGGTAGTCGCGCCGCTGCCGCACCGAGATCACCTGCGGGTGCGGATCGGTCGCCTCCACCTCGTCGAGGCCGCCGAAGCGCCGGTCGGCCTCGTCCGGGTCGATCGCCTGCACGTCCCAGGGGGTGACCTCGCCGAAGGCGTCCATCAGTTGCTCGTCGTAGGCGTACGAGGCGTTGTTCAACGTCACGTACGCCTGCCAGACGTCGTCGTCGTCGATGCGGCCCTGCGCGGCGCGTACGGCGGCCAGGTGGTGGCGGGCCGCCTCGATCACGCGTTCGAGGGCGGCGTCCAGCTCACCGTGCTGGTCGGTCATGTGCGGCGTCCCTTCGGTGTTCGGGAGTGCCACGCCGGGAACCGGACGCGGCTCAGCAGGTGCGGAGGAAACGGTCGAGCACCCGCACGCCGAACTGTAGTCCGTCCACCGGAACCCGCTCGTCGATGCCGTGGAACAGCGCCGCGAAGTTCAGGTCGGCGGGCAGCCGCAGCGGCGCGAAGCCGAAGCAGCGGATGCCGAGCTGGGAGAAGGCCTTCGCGTCGGTGCCGCCGGAGAGCATGTACGGCACCGGCCGGGCGCCCGGGTCCTCGGCGCGCAGCGCGGCGGACATCGCCGCGACCAGGTCGCCGTCGAAGGTGGTCTCGAGGGCGGGCTGGCGCTGGACGTACTCGATGGCGATGTCCGGGCCGACCAGCTCGCGCACCTGCGCCTCGAGCATCTCGGACTGGCCGGGCAGGCTGCGGCAGTCGATGGTGGCGGTGGCCCGGCTCGGGATGACGTTGTCCTTGTAACCGGCGGCCAACCGGGTCGGGTTGGCGGTGCTGCGGATGGTCGCGCCGACGATGTTGGCGATCGGGCCGAGCTTGGCGATGGCCGTCTCCGGGTCGTCCGGGTCGATCTCGACGCCGAGCACCTCGGAGACCTCCTCGAGGAAGGCCCGCACGGTCGCGGTGACGGTGACCGGGAACCGGTGCCGGCCGATCCGGGCGACCGCCTCGGCGAGGGCGGTGACGGCGTTGTCGTCGTGCAGGAACGACCCGTGGCCGGGTCGGCCCTTGGCGTGCAGGCGCAGCCAGTCGATGCCCTTCTGGGCGGTCTCGATGAGGTAGAGCCGCCGGTTGTCGTCGACCGAGTAGGAGAAGCCGCCCACCTCGCCGATCGCCTCGGTGCAGCCGTCGAAGAGGTCGGGGTGCCGCTTGACCAGGTGGTGCGCGCCGTAGTCGCTGCCGGCCTCCTCGTCGGCCGTGTACGCGAGCACGATGTCGCGGGGCGGGCGGACGCCGGTGCGCTGCCAGTGCCGCACCACGGCGAGCACCATCGCGTCGAAGTCCTTCATGTCGATCGCACCCCGGCCCCACAGGTAGCCGTCGCGCAGCTCGCCGGAGAACGGGTGCACCGACCACTCGTCGGCGTCGGCGGGCACCACGTCGAGGTGGCCGTGCACGAGCAGGGCGGGTCGCGCCGGGTCGGTGCCGGCGATCCGGGCGACCACGTTGGCCCGGCCGGGCGCCGACTCGTGGATCGCCGACTCGACGCCGACCTCGGCGAGCTTCTCCGCCACGTACTCGGCGGCGCGGCGCTCACCGGCGCTGGTGTCGTTGTCGCCGGTGTTGGTGGTGTCGATGCGCAGCAGGTCACGGCACAGGTCGACGACCTCGTCGGTGGGCGCGGGGTGGGCGGCGTCGCTCGTCATTGGCCCTTCATACCAGCCGCGCGGCCCGGACCGGCACCCCGTCCGGCCCGGGCGCGGTTTCGTCGGGCGCGGGTTCGGGTACCGGCGGTCGCGACACCGCGGACGCCCACCCACGGGCCCCGCCGTCCGCACCCCCGGGAGGGCGCCATGACCGTTCCGCTGCCCCCGCTGCCGCCCACCGGCGAGGACGAGCACTACCGGCCGGGCGGGCGCAGCGTCGCCGACATCGTCGACGCCGAGCACCGCCAGCTGTGCGGGCTGGTCGACCGGCTGGCCGGAGCGGATCCCCGACCGGCTCCGGAGGGCGGCCTGGCGGTGCTCGTCGCGGCGCTCTCGCGGCACCTGTCCGCCGAGGAGCAGTATCTGCTGCCGGCGGTGCGGGCCGCCCGCCCGGAGGACGCCGGCCGGGTCGACCGGGTGCTGGCGGCGGACCGGGACCTGCTGACCGCCCTGACCGAGCTGACCCGGGACCGGCTGCCCGACGTCGGGCGGCGGGTCCGTCGGCATGTGACGGAGGTCGGCGACCTGGTACGCGACCTGCGGGCGGTGGCCACCGCCGAGGAGCTGATCCGGCTGGGCAACCGCCTGGAGATCGCCGAGGAGGCGGCGCCGACCCGGCCGCACCCGGGCACCCCGGCCACCCCACCCTGGAACAAGATCGTCGAGCCGGCGGTCGGCGTCGTCGACAAGCTGCGCGACGCGGTCGCCGGACGGCCGACCCGCCTGGCCGATCTGGCCGAACCGCCACCCGGCTGAGTGGTCCCGGACACATCGTCAATCGTTGATCCGTCGGAACCCTTCCCCCGGCCGCCGCACGGCCCTACCGTCGGTACATGAACCTGGAGCTCCGCCACCTCCGGGTGGTCTGCGCGATCGCCGAGACGGGCAGCGTGACCAAGGCGGCCTCGACCCTGGGCCTGGCCCAGCCGGCGCTCACCGCCCAGCTCCAGCGCATCGAACGCACCCTCGGTGGCCCGCTGTTCGAGCGCGACCGGCGCGGTGCCCGCCCCACCGCCCTGGGCGAGCTGGTGCTCGCCCGCGCCCGCGTGCTGTTGCCCGCCATGAAGGGCCTGCAGGACGAGGCGGCCCGGCTGGCCGGCGCCGGGGACGCACCCCGCCGCTACCGGTTCGGCGGGGTGAACAGCCCCATCCTCGGGCGGATGGTGCACCGGCTCGCCGCCGAGCAGCCGCACGCGCAGATCACCACGTACGCGTCCTGGTCGGCGGACGAGCTGGCCCAGCTCGTCGCCGGCGGCCGGCTGGACTTCGCGCTCAGCGGCCTCTGCGGCGACTCGAGTCCGACCGGCGAGTTCGGGCTGTGCTGGCGAGAGGTGTCGATGGATCCGGTGCACGTGCTGCTGCCGGAGACCCATCCACTGGCCGACCGGGACGAGGTCCGGCTGGCGGACCTGCGGCACGAGCAGTGGGTGGCGGCCCCGGGCGACGGTTGCTTCGGCGACTGCTTCGCGGCCGCCTGCGCGCGTGCCGGCTTCACCCCGCGGAAGGTGTACGAGGCGGACGTGCGCGGCTGCCTGGACCTGGTGGACGCGGGCGAGGCGATCGCGCTGTGCCAGGCCACCTTCCGGCCGATCGCCGGCCTGGTGACCCGGCGGCTGGCCGGGATCCCGCTGCGGTGGCGGCTGATGCTGGGCTGGCACCCCGACGCGCCCGCCGCGCGGGTCGCCGAGCGGGTGCTGGAGACGGCGCTGGCCGCGTACACCGACTCGCTGGCCGCGCACCCGGCGTACCTGGCCTGGCTGCTGCGCAACCCGGGGTTCGGGGCGCGGGGCGGGCCGAGCGCGGCCGGACCGGTCCACGGGGTGCGAACGGCGTGATGCCGGGTATCAGGCGGGCATGACCGATCTGTACCCCGCCGCCGACGACCGCGAGATCCTGCGGCAGGCGGCCGCCGCGCACACCGCCGCCGTCCGGGACGTGGAGGCCTTCCTGCGGCGCCTGCCGGAGGTGCCGGACCCGGCCGTCGTCACCGAGTACGCCAACCTGCTCACCCGGGAGCAGCAGACCCGGGCCGACCGGGAGGCGGCGGCCGACGCCGCCGGTCTGACCATCGCCAGCCTGGAGTCCGACCAGGGCTGAGCCCGCCCCGCCCGGCAACCCGGGCTGAGCCCGCCCCGCCCGGCAACCCGGGCTGAGCACGCCGCGGCGGCGCCCGGCGACCCGGGCGCCGCCGAGGGATCCTCAGCGCTCCACCAGCACGTCGTGCCCGAGGTCCAGCAGGGAGTGCCGCCACTCGTCGTCGGCGTTGCCGCGCGGCGGCTTGGCCTCCATCAGGGACTGGATCCGGTCGACCGCCTCCCGCATCACATCGATGTCCTCCGGGGTGAGGTCCACCTTGCGCTTGGTGAGCACCCGCAGGATGTGCCGGCCCGGCTCGGGCAGGTCGAGGTCGGGGTTCGGCCCGAACGACTCCTCGCCGGAGCCCCGGGTGAGCAGCCACTGCCGCAGCTGCTCGGACGGCACGTTGACCTGCGCGTGGAAGTCGTCCCAGAGCACCTCCACCTCGGGGTCGAGCCGCTGCTCGCGTACCATCAGCCCTCCTCTCGCCGGCGGTTGGCCGCCGCCGGGTCCGGCTCGTCGGTCTGCTGACCCAGGCCCTCCGGCGGCACCTGCACCCGGGCGGGGTTCGCCGTCGGCGGCGCCACGATCGGTTCGGTCCGTTCCGCGTTCTCCTGGGTCTCCTCGGGTTCGCTCATCCCGGCCTCCCGGTCATCGGGGGTGCGTGGTCGCGGCGGCCGTGTAGCCGCGCTCGCCCTCGGTGACGTCGAAGGCCAACTGCCCGTCGCGGGCGTCCACGGTGACCTTCTGGCCGGGCGACACCGACGACTCGAGCAGCATCCGCGACAGGCGGTTGTCCACCTCCCGCTGGATCACCCGGCGCAGCGGTCGGGCGCCGAACTCCGGCTGGTACCCGTGCTCGGCGAGCCAGTCGATGCCGGCGGTGGTGAAGTCCACGTCGATGTGCTGGGCGTGCAGCCGCCGCCGGGTCTCCTCGAGCATCAGCTCGGTGATCTGGCGCAGCTGCTCGGCCTCCAGCCGGCGGAAGATGATGACCTCGTCGATGCGGTTGAGGAACTCCGGCCGGAAGTTCTCCTGGAGCCGGCGCATCAGCCGCTCGCGCAGTTCGTCGGCCTCCCCGGCCGCTCCGGGTTCACCGGCGCCGAAGCCCACCGCGCGCTGGGTGCCGGTGATCAGCTCCGAGCCGAGGTTGCTCGTCATGATCAGTACGGTGTTCTTGAAGTTCACCGTACGGCCCTGACTGTCGGTGAGCCGACCGTCGTCGAGCACCTGGAGCAGGATGTTGAACACGTCCGGGTGCGCCTTCTCGATCTCGTCGAGCAGCACCACCGCGTACGGGCGCCGCCGGACGGCCTCGGTGAGCTGCCCGGCCTCCTCGTAGCCGACGTAGCCGGGCGGGGCGCCGACCAACCGGCTGACGGTGTGCCGTTCCTGGAACTCGCTCATGTCCACCCGGACCATCCGGTCGGCCTCGCCGAACAGCGCCTCGGCCAGCGCCCGGGCCAGCTCGGTCTTGCCGACGCCGGTCGGGCCGAGGAACAGGAAGCTGCCCATCGGCCGGTCCGGGTCGGCCAGGCCGGTCCGCGAGCGGCGCACCGCCTCGGCGACGGCGCTGACCGCGTCGTCCTGGCCGACGACCTTCTCGTGGAGGTGCCCCTCCAGCCGCAGCAGCCGGTCCCGCTCCTCCTCGGTGAGCTGTTGGACGGGGATGCCGGTGGCCCGGGACACCACCTCGGCGATCTCCTGCGGCCCGACCTCGGGCACGTTGCCGGTGGTCCCCTCGTCGCCGCGGGCGCGCCGGATCTGCTCCTCCAGCTCGGCGATCCGGTCGCGCAACGTGGACGCCTTCTCGTACTGCTCGTCGGCGACGGCCTGCTCCTTGTCCCGGCGTACCTCGTCGAGCTGCTGCTCCAGCTCCCGCACGTCGGCCGCAGGGGTGCGGGTGCGCAGCCGGACCCGGGCGCCGGCCTGGTCGATGAGGTCGATGGCCTTGTCCGGCAGGAAGCGGTCGGTGACGTACCGGTCGGACAGCTCGGCAGCGGCGACCAGGGCCTCGTCGGTGAAGCGGACCTGGTGGTGGGCCTCGTAGCGGTCCCGCAGCCCGCGCAGGATGGCGACGGTGTCCTCGACGCTGGGCTCCGGCACGAAGACCGGCTGGAAGCGGCGGGCCAGCGCGGCGTCCTTCTCGATGCTCTTGCGGAACTCGTCCAGGGTGGTCGCGCCGATCACGCGCAGCTCGCCGCGGGCCAGCGCCGGCTTGAGCATGTTGGACGCGTCCATGCCGCCCTCGCTGCCGGCGCCGCCGGCGCCGACCAGGGTGTGGATCTCGTCGAGGAAGACGATCAGCTCCTCCCGGTGGGAGCGGATCTCGTCGATGACCTTCTTCAGCCGCTCCTCGAAGTCGCCCCGGTAGCGGGTGCCGGCGACCAGGCCGGCGAGGTCGAGCTGGATCACGCGCTTGCCGAGCAGCGTCTGCGGCACGTCGCCGTCGCAGATCCGCTCCGCCAGGCCCTCCACGATGGCGGTCTTGCCGACCCCGGCCTCGCCGATCAGCACCGGGTTGTTCTTGGTCCGGCGGGACAGGATCTCGACCGCCTGCTCGATCTCGTCGGCCCGGCCGATCACCGGGTCGATCTGGTCGTTGCGGGCGAGGTCGGTCAGGTCCTGCCCGTACTGGTCGAGGGTGGGGGTGCCGCGGTCGGGCTTCGGGCCGGCCATCGGCCCCCGCTCGGCGTTGGCCGCCTGCAGCGACTCCGGTTGGATGCGTCCGGCGGCGAGCATCCGCCCGGCCGGCGACTCCGGGTTCAGCGGCAGCGCCATGAGGATGTGCTCGGGCCCGATGTAGTTCGCCCCCATGGCCCGGGAGAGCTGATGGGCGTCCAGCAACGCCCGCTTGGCCGCGGGGGTGAGCGACAGGTTCGGCGGCACCTCGCCGCCGGGGGCGCCGTCGCCGCGCCCGCCGAGCGCGTTGAGCAGGGTGTCCGGGTCGGCGCCGGCCCGCCGGACCAGGTCGCGCAACTGCTCGCGTTGCAGGGCCGCCCAGAGCAGGTGGTCGGTGTCCAGGTCGTTGCTGCGTTTCTGGGCCGCCCGGCGGGCCGCGTCGGCGAGCATCTCCCGGGCGTCGGCGGTCATCAGCCGGGTGATGTCGACCCGGTGCGCCGGGCGGCGCCCGCCCTCGCCGCGGCCGAAGTACCGGGCCAGGAACTCGTCCCACGGGTCGGAGCCGAAGTCGCCGGGTCCCATCATCACTGTCCTCCGCTCCTCGGCGCGGCACGGTCGCCAGGGGCTACCCGGCGGTCGCCCGGACAAACGCCACCGGGCGCCACGCCCGGGGGTGCGCGGCCCGGGGCGGCCCGGGTGGCAGGCTGGCGGCATGGACGCGACACCGCTGCTCATCGTGGACGCCGCCAACGTGGTCGGGTCCCGGCCGGACGGCTGGTGGCGGGACCGGGCCGGTGCGACGGCGCGGCTGCGGGACGCCCTCGCACCGCTGGCCTCCGGCGGGGTGCCGCCGGAGCTGGCACCGCCGGTGGAGGTGGTGCTGGTGGTCGAGGGGGCCGCCCGGGACGTGGCCCCGGTGCCGGGGATCCGGGTGGTGGCGGCCGAGCGGTCCGGTGACGACGCGATCGTCGACCTGGTCGCCGCCGCCGCGCACCGCCGCCGGCTGGTCGTCACCGCCGACCGTGAGCTGCGCGAACGCGTCACGCGGCGGGGCGCCGAGGTGTACGGACCGCGGTGGTTGACCGGGCGGGAGGCCCACCCGCGGGAGTCCCATTAATCGGACTCCCGGAGCTTCCGGGCGGCAACCGGTCAGTAAGGCAGAATACTGACAGGGCGGATGTTCTCTCCCCGCTGGCGATAGGCTCTAATGGAGACCTCCCCCGCCCCCAGGAGGTTCCGCCGTGGCGAGCGTCGCCGAGCTCAAGGCAGCCATCGATGTCGCGCTCCAACAGATCGGCGACGGCCAGAGCGCCGTGCAGGCGGCCGGTGAGAAACTGGCCGAGGCGCAGCAGACCCTCGCCGGCGCCCTGGAGGGCAGCGGGCACGAGACCGTGGAGGCCGCGCAGGCCTCGTTGACCCAGGCCAGCCAGGAGCTGGAGGAGTGCCTCGCCGCGACCCTCCTCGCGGTCGAACAGGCTCAGCTGTACGTCGCGACCCTCTGAGCGCCGTCGTGTCCATCGTCGAGGATCTCGGCGCCCAGGTGCGCGCCGTCGCCGATGACCTGCCGCTGGGCCAGCTCGCCCTGGCGCTGGAGCGCTTCGGGCTGGCCGCCGAGCGGCTGCGCTGGGTACGCCAGGAGTCCGCCGACCCGATGGGGGTCCCGGAGCTGTCCAGCGCCGTCGAGCACGCCGAGACCGCCGGGTACGCGCTGCGCGTCGCCCAGGAGCAGCTGTCGGCGTACCTGGCCGCGATCGGGCTGGCCGCCGACGGCGCGCCCACCCCGCGTACCGCCCCGGACCGGCGGCCGGCGCACGACGCGCCCCGCCCGGCCCCCGCGGTGACCGGCGCGCCGGACCCGGCCGACGACTCCCCCGCACCCCGCTGGTGGGCGGTGCGGGTCGCCGAGCTGACCGGCGGCGGGACGGCGCCGGCACGCCCGGACGGGACCGTCGCCGACGCCGGCGAGCTGCTGCGCCGCGTGGTCCGCGAGGTCCGCTCCGGCGACCGCGACCGGCTGCGCGCCGAGCTGGGCCGCGCGCACGCCGACGTGGGGTTGGGGCTGGCCGCGCTGGCGCCGCCCCTGCTGCGGGAGCTGGTCGGCGACCTGCTCGGGCACCCGCCGCGCGCCGACGACCTGCCCCGGCTGCGCCGCGACCTGGACGGGCGCGTCCGCGACCTGCTGCCGGGCCTGCCGGCGCCGGTGCTGGAGACCCTTCTCTCCCGGGTCTGCCGGATGCCGCCGCCACGGCGCGACGACGCCGCTCGGCCGCACCCCGCCGACCCCGCGGTGGCGGCCGGCGTGCTGGCCGGCGTGCTGCTCGACCGGCTCGGGCGGGAGCTGCCGACCGCCGAGGAGCGGGAACGCCGGACCGCCGAGGACCGGGCGGCACGGGCCGGGGCCGAGGAGCGGCAGCGGGCCGCCGCGGAGCGGAACCGGACCGCCGACGCGGAGTGGGAGCGCCGCGCCGCGGCGGCCCGCCGGGAGGCGGACGCCGCCCGGGCCCGGGTGGCCGCCGCCCAGCGGCGCTCGGCCGAGCTGCGCCGCGGCGCGCCGCCCGGCGACGCCCGGGCACCCCGGGCGGGGAGCAGCCCGGCGTGGCGGACGCCGTACCGGCGGGACGCCGATGGCTGACCGGCGGGCGCAGCTCGCGGCCCGGGTGCGCCGCACCCTCGGCGAGGCGCTCGGCGCGACCCGCACCCGGGTCGCCGCCGCGCGGACCGAACTGGCCGCCGAGCGGGACCGGCTGGACCGGGTCCGGCGGGCCGCCGGGGGCGTGCCCGCGCGGGTCGGGGCGGAACGGGACCGCCGGCTCGCCGAGATCGACGAGCGGCACGCCGCCCGGATCGCCGAGCTGTCCCGGCGGGCCGCCGAGGCGGCCCGGCGGGAGGCGCCGGGCGCCGCCTCGGCGGAGTGGTCGGGCTGGCGCGCCACCCCGGCCGGGCGGGGGGAGCCGCCGGGCGCGCTGCGGATCGGGACGCTCGCGGTGCCGGGCGCGGACGCGGTGCCGGCCCTGGTGCCGCTGCTCGACGCCGGGCACGTGGAGCTGACCGGCGCCGACCGGCCGGCGGGCGAGGCGGTGGTGTCCGCGCTGCTGCTGCGCGCGGTGGGCCGCGCCGACCCGGGCGCGGTCCGGCTGACCGGGTACGACCCGGAGCAGTTGGGCGGCGGCCTGGCCGGCTTCGCGCCGCTGGGCACCGCCGGGCTGTTGACGTCCGTCGGGCCGGGCGGGCTCGGCCGGCTGCTCGACGAGCTGGTGGAGCAGATCCGGCGGATCAACTCCACGGTCCTCGCCGGCGAGCACGGGTCCCTACGCGAGCTGGCCGCCGCGACCGGCCGCCGCCCCGAGCCGTGGCGGGTGGCGGTGCTGCTCGGCGGCGAGGAGCCGTCCCGACACGAGCGCGGTCAGCTCGACCGGGTCGTCCGCACCGGCGCGGCGTGCGGGGTGCACCTGGTGGTACGCGGGCTGGAGCTGCCCGACCATCCCACCGTCACCCGCATCCGGGTCGAGCCGGGCCGCGCCCGGTTGGCCGGGGCACCGCCGGTCGACCTGGATCCGCCGCCCCCGGCGGCCCTGGTCACCGAGACCTGCCGCGACCTGGCCGCCCGGGTCAACGCCGGCCCGACGCCGACGCCGTTCACCGACCTGCTGCCCCCGCCGGAGCAGATGTGGCGGGAGGACTCGTCCACCGGCCTGACCGCGCCGATCGGCGAGGGCCCGCACGGGCGGCCGGTGCTGCTCACCCTCGGCGACTACCCGCCGCACGCCCTGATCGGCGGCCCGTCCGGCACCGGCAAGACCAACCTGATCTTCGCCTGGATCGGCGCGCTCGCCGCCCGCTACTCCCCTGCCGAGCTGGAGTTCTACCTGCTGGACTTCAAGGAGGGCGTGTCCTTCGCGCGGTTCGCGCAGGGCCGCCGCGACCCGAGCTGGCTGCCGCACATGCGGCTGGTCGGCATCAACGTCAACACCGACCGGGAGTTCGGCCTCGCGCTGCTGCGGTTCCTGGCCGACGAGCTGCGCCGGCGGGCCGACGCGGCGAAGAGGCACGAGGTCACCAAGCTCGCCGAGCTGCGTGCGGTCGACCCGACCGGGCACTGGCCGCGGATCGTCGCGGTGGTCGACGAGTTCCAGATGCTGCTCGCCGGCCGGGACGCGGTCGCCCGGGAGGCCGCCGACCTGCTCGAGGACCTGGCCCGGCGGGGGCGCTCGCAGGGCATCCACCTGGTGCTCGCGTCGCAGGACGTCCGCGGCATCGAGGCGCTGTGGGGCCGGCCGGCCCTGGTCGCCCAGTTCACCCTGCGGATCGCCCTGCCGAAGGCGTTGCGGATCCTCGCCGAGCGCAACGACGCCGCGCAGTCGCTGCCCCGCCACCACGCCGTCGTCAACGCCGAGTCGGGCCTGGTCGAGGGGAACGAGATCGCCCGGATACCGGCGGCGAGCGACTGGGAGACCTGGAGCGAGTTGCAGAACCGGCTGTGGCGGATGCGCCCGCCGGAGGCCGCCCCGGCGCGGCTGTTCGACGGCGACGCGATCCCCCGGCTGGCCGACGCCCCGGATTTCCGGGCACTGTCCGCCCCGGAGACCGGGACGCTGCGGGCGCCGGTGGCGCTGCTCGGCGAGATCATCGACGTGCAGGCCCGCTCGGCCGCGCTGCGGCTGCCCCGCGCGCCCGGGCGCAACCTCGCCGTGCTGGGCACCCGCGTGGACGAGGCGTGCGCCGTGCTCGACGCCGCCGCCCGGTCGCTGGCGCGGCAGCACCGCCCGGGCACCGCGCGGTTCTCCATCGCCTGTCTCGACCCGGACGCCGACCCCGCCGCCCGGGCCCTCTACGAGGACCTGGCCGACGACGCCGCCTGGTACGACGAGGAGAGCGTGACCGAACTGATGGCCGAGACCGCCGCCGGGCTGGGCGGCCCGGGCGCCGGAAGCCCGCACTACCTGCTGCTGTTCGCGGTCGACGCGGCGGCCGGCGCCCTCGCCGCCCGGATCGGCGGGCGTACCGGGCTGGAGCAGCTGCGCCGCGTCCTGCACGACGGACCGGAACGGCGCACGCACGTGCTGGCCTGGTGGCGGGGCGTGGCACGGATGCGCGCCGACCTGGGCGGGCCGGCGGCGCGGACCGACCAGATCGGGGCGTGGGTGGCACTGGACACGCACGGCGGGGAGCTGGGCTCGTCGCTGTACCCGGGCACCGGCGGGCCGGACTGGTACCCCCGCCCGTGGCGGGGCCTCTTCTTCGACCGGGCGGTGCACCGCACCGGGCAGACGATCATTCCCTACGGGCCGGAGCGGTGAACCAACCGGTGACGAGCGAGTCGTACGCGGCGCAGGTGCGACGGCTGGCCGACCTGACCGAGCGCGTGTCCGCGCAGCGCGCCGAGGCGCACACCTGGTACGACCAGCAGTGCGCGGCCGCCCGCCGGGCGGTGGCCGACGCCGAGGACCAGGTGCGCCGGACCGAGCGGGAGCTGGCGGCGGCGCGCGAGGTGCAGGAGCGGGTCGAGGCCGAGGTCCGGCTGTTGTGGCAGGAGCTGCGGGGCCGGCTCGGCGCGGCGGGACGCCGGGCGGGCGGGCCACCGGGCCCGGTCGCGGGCGCCACCGGGGATCCGCTGCCGATGCTGGCCGCGGTGCGGGGCCTGCTGGCCCGCACCGGCCAGCCGGGAGAGCTGCCTGGTTCGGTGAATCCGCTGCTGGCGCTGTGCGGCGTGCTCGGCGCCACGGTCGCGTACGCCCTGGGCACCGCGGCCCGGACGGCGGGCGACCGGTACGGCGGCGACCTGGCGGTCGGGCTGCCGGTGCTGGCGTTGGTGGTGACGCTGCTCGGCCCGCTGGTCGGCCTGGTGCCCGCGAAGTTCCTCGCCGACCGCCGGCACGCGGTCCTCGCCCCCCGCCCCGCCGCGATCGTGGTGGCCACCGGCCTGGCGACCACCGTCCTGCTGCTGATCGTGCCCCGCTAGGCCGCTCCGGCGGGGACCAGCACCGCCTCGCGGAGCAGGCGGCGGGCGAGGGTGACGCGGTCGGCGTCGTCGTCCAGGCCGGGCAGGTCGCCGACCCGGGTGACCTCGCCGGACAGCAGCGCCCGCAGCGCCGGCTCGCAGGTGCCGGGGAACGTGACCGTGCGGTCGAAGATCCGCAACGCCACCTTCTCCCCGGCGGCACCGAGCTGCCAGCGCAGGCCGGGGCGCGGGGTGACCCGGTCGTCCGGGCCGAGCGCGGCGAGCGCCGCGGCCTGGGCCAGGGGCCGGATCGGGGCGGGCCGGGCGGCCGGCCAGGCCCGCCGGCGCAGCCGGTCGGCCACCGCCGCCGGCTCGGCACGCAGCAGCCAGTCCCGCAGCGCCTCCACGGTCTCGGTCAGCTCGGGCTCGATCGCGTCCGGGTCGGACACGTCGACCCCGAACGGCAGCGTGGCCCGCAGCCGCTGGTCCTCGGCGGCCAGGGCGAGCAGCTCCTCGACCAGCGCGTACCGGGTCAGCGCCCGGACGCCCACGGTCAGGTGCAGCGAGCTGGACTCCTGCGCCTGGGCGCTGTGCAGCCAGCCGCGCGGCAGGTAGAGCGCGTCGCCCGGGGCGAGCACCACGTCCAGCGCGGGTGCGCCCTCCGCGGAGGCGGACACCTCGTCGGCCCGGCCGCCCCACGGCTGCCGCTCCAGCGGGTCGGGCAGCACCGGCGGGTGGATCCGCCAGTGTTTACGGCCGTCGACCTGCAGGACGAACACGTCGTGGGTGTCGTAGTGGGTGGCGAAGCCCTGGCTGCCGGCGGGCGTCAGGTAGGCGTTGACCTGCAACGGCTGCCCCACGGCCAGGCCGAGGTCACGGGTGAACTCGACAAGCGCCGGCCAGGTGCGGTGCAGGCCCTGCAGCACCAGGGTGGCGCCGCCGGCGTACAGGTCGAGGACCTTCTCGTCGAGAACCTGGTCGCCGATCTCGGCGCCCGCGCCGCCGCCGCCGGTGTACCGCGCCGCCGGCACCAGCGCGCCGTCCCTGGCCACCCGCAGGAACGGGGTACGCAGACCGCGCCGGCTGAGCAGTTCGTCGGCGTCGGCGGGGCTGAGCAGGTCGGTGAAGCCGTTCGGGTTGGGCAGCTCGTCGGCGCGGGACAGCAGCGGCGTGCGTCCCCAGTGGGCGGCGGCGAACTTCGCCGGCTCGACCGAGACGCAGCGGGCCAGGGCGGCGGTGGACGGAACCGCCGGGCGGCCGTGGCCGCCCGGCGGGTCGGTGTGCGTCATGGCGTACCGCTCAGGCGCTGCCGTCGGCGCCGCCGTCGTGCTGGCCGGGGGTGGCGCCGCCGTCGGCCGGGCCCTCCGCGCTGCCGTCCGCGCCGCCGTCGTGCTGGCCCGGGGTCGCACCGCCGTCGGCCGGACCTTCGGCGCCCGCGTCGGCGCCCTGGTCGGCGCCGCGCTCGACGCCGCGGTCGGCGGCACCGTCGGCGCCACCGTCCTGCTGGCCGGGAGTGGCGCCACCGTCGGCCGGGCCCTCGAGGCCGCCGCCACCGGTGGTCGTCATGTCGTCGTCGTTGAGTGCCATGCGTGCTCCCTCGGATGTGCCGCCCCGCCGTACGCCGGGGTCCGTCGTGCAGCGGGTGGTACCCCATGCCCGATCTTCTCTAACCACACGCTAGACGGCCGGGGCGTCCGGCACGGGCGGTTCGCCCGTCAGCCCGGCCCGCCCGGCGGCCGCGCCGGGAGCGGCGCACCGCCGTGGACGGTGACAGGATGGGCGGGACGTGACCCGAGGAGGTGCCGATGTCCGACCCGACCGGCGTCCCGGCGCTGGAGCCGCTCGACGAACAGTGGGAGCGGGCGCTGGCGATCGTGGCCCACCCCGACGACCTGGAGTTCGGTGCCGCCGCGGCGGTGGCGCGGTGGACCGGCCAGGGCAAGCGGATCGTCTACTGCCTGGTCACCAGCGGCGAGGCCGGCATCGACGGGATGCCGCCCGAGCAGGCCCGGGTGGTCCGCGAGGAGGAGCAGCGGCAGTCCGCCGCCGTGGTCGGGGTGGACACCGTGGAGTTCCTCGGCCTGCCCGACGGCATCCTCCAGTACGGGGTGCCGCTGCGCCGGGAACTGGCGAGGGTGATCCGCCGCCACCGTCCCGAGATCGTCCTCACCACCAACTTCCGCGACACCTGGGACGGCGCGTACGCGCTGAACCAGGCCGACCACATCGCGACCGGGCGGGCGGTGCTGGACGCCGTGCGGGACGCCGGGAACCGGTGGGTCTTCCCCGAGCAGCTGACCGACGGGGTCCGGCCGTGGAACGGGGTACGGCAGGTGTGGGCCGCCTCCTCGCCGCTGGCCACGCACGGGGTCGACGTCACCGACACCTTCGAGCGGGGCGTCGCGTCGCTCGAGGCCCACGCGGCGTACCTCGACGGGCTGGGCGACGGCAGCTTCGACGCCGAGGAGTTCCTGGAAGGGCTGAGCCGCCCGACCGGCACCCGGCTCGGCGTCCGGTACGGGGCCGCGTTCGAGGTGTTCCGCTTCGACCTCTGGTAGGAGTCGCCGATGATCCTGGTCGGCACCTCCGGCTGGCAGTACCGGGACTGGCGCGGCCGCCTCTACCCCAGCGGGCTGCCGCAGCGGCGGTGGCTGGAGCACTTCGCCGCGCGCTTCGCCACGGTCGAGGTGAACAACGCCTTCTACCGGCTGCCCGAGCGGGACACCTTCGCCGCCTGGCGGGCGCGGACGCCGGACGACTTCTGCGTCGCGGTGAAGATGAGCCGCTACCTGACCCACATCAAGCGGCTGCGCGACCCGGCCGAGCCGGTCGCCCGGTTCCTCGGCCGGGCCACCGCGCTCGGCGACCGCCTCGGGCCGGTGCTGCTCCAGCTGCCGCCGACCCTGCCGGCCGACCCGGACGCGCTGGACGCGACGCTGCGCCGGTTCCCCGCCGAGGTGCGGGTCGCCGTCGAGCCGCGGCACCGGTCGTGGTGGAGCGCCGCCACGCGTACCGTGCTGGAGCGGCGGCGGGCGGCGCTGGTCTGGGCCGACCGGCTCAGCCGGCCGGTGACCCCGCTGTGGCGCACCGCCGACTTCGGCTACCTGCGGCTGCACGAGGGGCGGGCGCGGCCCTGGCCCCGCTACGGGCACGCCGCCCTCGCGGCCTGGGTGCGCCGGCTGGCCGACGCCTTCGGCGACCACGAGCCGGCGTACGTGTACTTCAACAACGACCCCGGCGGGGCGGCCGTGGTCGACGCGGTCGCCTTCGCCGGCCTGGCCGCCCGGGCCGGTCGGCCGGTGACCCGGGTCCCCACGGCGGCGGGGGCGGCCGGCGCCTGAACACACGAGGCGGCCCGCCCCAGCGCCTGGAGCGAGCCGTCATCGGGGCACCGGTCAGGGCATCATCCGGGCCAGGTCCTTGGGCATGGTGTCCTTGACGTCATCCCATTCGCCCTGGGTCACATGCCGGCGCAAGGTGTCCAGCACGACCTGCACGACCCGCTGCGGGCCGCCCTCGACGTCGTACGGGAAGCGCTGCCGGACCTCGAGGAGGAAGTCGTCCCGGTTCAGCTTGACCGGCACGTCCATCGGCTTCCAGCCGTCGAAGTAGATCCCGCGCACCACCACCGGCAACTGCGCGGCGAACTCCACGCTCTCCTGCACCGGCATCCGGTCGCGCAGCAGGTGCAGCACGGTGCGCAGCGCGCAATAGGACTGGTTGCGCTGCGCCTTCGGCCAGCCGTAGGCCTGCTCGATGTCGCGCAGCATCTCGTTGGTCTTCTGCATCGAGGACTCGATCGCGGATTGCAGCTGCTCAGCCATCTCTCCACCCCCGTATGTCGGTATCCCACCGTCGGTCGTCGTCCCGCCGTGGCGGCCCCGCCGGGCCCCGCCACTGCCGGACCGGGCTGCTCCGGCCGGACCGCGGCGGACGCCGGGTGTCGCCGGTCGCACCGACCACGTGCAGGACGGCCCCACGTCGCCGGTCCGGTACCACCCGTGTGGTCATGAAGCCACCTCCGTGTCGGATCCGCGGTCGCCCTGATCGACGACCACGAGGCACCCCCCATGCTTCCGCCGCGCGGGGTGAGGCCGGCTCACCCGGTGCGGATGATTCAGGCGTCGAGGAGCCGGGCGAGGGTGGCCGCGTTGGTCTGCGCGTAGTCCCGGTAGCAGTTGTTCATCAGCACGTGCGTCCGCTCGGCCTCGCCGGCCAGCTCGCGCAGCTTCGGCGCCCAGTCCTTCAGCTCCCGGTCCGAGTAGCGGTAGCCGAACTTCTCGTGGATGTCGGGGCTGGTCCACTTGTCGCTGTGGCCGTGGAAGCGGACCACCGCGAGGTCGGCCGTGGCGGCCAGCACCGGGGGCACCGACGAGCGGTGCCCCTGCGGCATGTCCACGCAGACGAACGGGAGGCGGTGTTGGCGCAGGAAGGCGAGCGTCTCATCGGCGTTCGCACCGTCGAACCAGGAGGCGTGCCGGAACTCGAACACCGGCCGCAGCGGGGCGCAGCGCGCCGCGACCTCCCGGAGGTACTGCTTGTTGTCCCGTTTGATGGTGAACCACGGCGGGAACTGGAACAGCAGCGCGCCGAGTTTGCCCGCCTCGACCAGCGGGTCCAGCGCGCTGAGGAAGCGGGTCCAGACCTCCTCGTACGCCTGCGGGGTGAGGTCGTCCGGGTAGACGTTGCGCTTGTCGGTCTGCGGTCGCAGGTCCTTGTAGAGCGAGCTGACCTTCGTCGGGTGCCCGGTGAGCAGGCTGAACGCCTTGACGTTGAAGGTGAACCCGGCCGGGGTGCGCTCGGCCCACAGCCGGGCGGTGCGTTCGGCCGGCGGTGCGTAGTAGGTGGCGTCGACCTCGACCAGGGGGAACTGCCGGGCGTAGTACGCCAGGCGCTTCTCCGGCGTGTCCGCGGTCTGCGGGTACCAGCCCGAGTCGAGCAGCGTACGGTCGGTCCAGGACGCGGTGCCCACCTTGATGTCACCCATGTGGACGAGTTCACCGCGCTCCGGACCGACCGGCAACCGCTCGCTCTCAGGCCGCCCGGCGCTCCCGGGTCTGCTTGCACGTCACGCAGGTCGTCGCCGACGGGAAGATCTCCAGCCGCTCGACCGGGATGGCCGCGCCGCACCCCTCGCAGAAGCCGTACGTGCCCTCCTCCAGCCGGGTCAGCGCGTGCTCGAACTGCGCCCGGCGGTCGAGGATCGTACGCAGCAGGGACTGCGCGGTGTCCCGCTCCGCGGTCTTGGTGCCGCTGTCGGCCTGGTCGTCGCCGGCGGTGTCCCCCACCTCCACCAGACGCAACACCTGGCTCTGCAACACGGCCTGCTCGTACTCCGCGGAGAGCTCGTCGTAGCGGGCCTGCAGGGACTGCCGGATCTGGTCGACCTCCGCCTGGGATCGGGCCGTGCCGACCGGGTCGTGGACGAGCATCGCTGCCTGCCTTTCTGAGGGCCTCACGGTCCACCGGGGCCGTGGCCCCGGTGCTGGTCGTCGCTGCGCGGGATCACCCGTGCTCTGTGAGCCGGGCGAATACCCCGCGCTCCGGCGGATCAAACCGCCGATTTTCCGCGCTCCCTCAGCCGGGCTCGACCAGCGCCGGGTGGCGCGGGTCGTCCGCCCGGACCACCACATCGGCGAAGGACGCCGGATCGACCTCGTCCGCGTAGCGCGCGAAGGCCGGCAGCGTCCAGCGCTCGTCCGGGCCCGTGCGCCGGTGCAGCGCGGCCGGGGAGAGCACCAGGTGCACGGTGCGGTCGAAGGGGAGCCCGCCGCCGAGCAGCAGCGCCCCGCTGACCAGCAGCACCGCGTGGTCGGGCAGTTGCACGTACGCGGCCCGGCTGGCGCGGTCGACGGCGGCGTCCCACAGCGACGGCAGCACCCGCCCCGTGCCGCCCGGCCCGGCCGGGTCGAGCACCTCCCGGCGCAGCCCCGCCTCGTCGACCCAGCTCTCGTAGTAGGCGTCCGGGTTGGTGCGGCCCTGTTCGAGCCGGACCGAGGCGGGGCGGAGGAAGTCCGCCGCGCGGACGTGCAGCACCGGGCGCCCCCGGGCGCGCAGCGGGTCGACCAGCGCGGCGGCCAGGGCGTCGGGGCCGGCCGCGGGCGGGCCGTCCACGGCCACCCGCAGCCGGCCGCCGGCCGGGGCGCCGGCGAGCCGGTCGGCCAGCTCGGTGACGAGACGCTCGGGCGAGATCGGACGGACGTGCATGTCGGCCATGGTGCCCGGTGCGCCGGGGCGGGTGGCCCGGAGCCGTGGGGGGGGGCCGGTCAGCCGCTGCGGTCGATCGTGACCCGGGCGTCGTCGGCCAGCCGGTAGCCCACCCCGTAGACGGTGGTGACCAGGGGAACGTCCACACCGACCTTGCCGCGTAGCCGGCGGACGTGCACGTCCACCGTGCGCACCCCGGCGTGCTCGTAGCCCCAGACCGCGTTGAGCAGTTGCAGCCGGGTGAAGACCCGCCGGGGGTGGGCCACCAGGTGCAGCAGCAGGTCGAACTCCAGGCGGGTCAGCGGCAGCGGCTCGCCGTCGCGCAGCACGGACCGGGAGGAGGCGAGGATGTGCAGGGTGGGGAGGGTCGGGGCGAGCGGCCGGGACGGTGCGCGGCCGGCCGGGACCGGATCCGGCCGCCGCTCCACGGCGCCGTTGCCGGCCGTGGTGATCGTGCCCTCACCGCGCTCGAGCAGCTCGCGGGCGGCCTCCAGCAGCCGGCGGGCCGGCGGCGTGAGGGCCTCCTCGTTGGCCAGCGGGATCGACAGGGTCACCGTGAGTACGGGAGCGGCGGTGTTCGCGGGACGGCGCTGGCCGCCCGGGGGTCGACCGGGAACAGCGGGCTGGGACGTATGCCATCCGGCGCGCGACGAAGCGGGGCTGACCGACATGGTCCTCCTTGGCTGGTCCGGGTATCTCCCCACGGCCCGGGACGCCGCTTCATCGATGCTTCCCGGCGCCCGTGCGGGGGTCAAGGGGCGGCTGCGTTGCATGAATGTGACAATTGACGAACACATCGGAGCCAAATGCTCGCTCTGCGTACGAGGCCTGATGATTACAGCAGAGCCGCCGAGATGACCCGATACGGGGGGGTGCCTGCCCGGTTCACATTCGCCCGGGGCGCATACGCAGCGTGGTTGGCGAGCGTGATTCACGTGGAGGTCAGCGACCTGGTCACGCTCCCATGTGGACACCGAACGTATCGGCCGTGTGACAATGGCAACGGCCGCGACGCGCCCGGTCCGGCGCGCCACGGCCGGGAAGGTTTCCGTACAGATCAGTTGTCGCGGCCGACGGCCAGCACGGCGCGACCGCGCCGGGTATACAGGGGCGGTGGACGATCCGCTGCCCGAGCAGATGCGCGCCGCCGCCACGGCGCTGCTCGCCGCCCTGGACGAGCCCCGACGCGCCCGGGCGACCCACCGGTTCGACGACCTCGGGGCGAGGCAGTGGCTCGAGTACCGCCCGCGACCCCGGCCCGGCGTCTGCCTCGCCGACCTGGACCGCGCCGCCCGCAAGGCCACCCACCGGCTGCTGGCGACCGCGCTGAGCCCGCCGGCGTACGCGCAGGCGATGGCGATCGTCGCGCTCGAGGAGGTGCTGGACCGGGCCGAGGGGTGGCGCCGCGGCCGGCACAGCGGCGACTACTGGGTGGCGGTGTTCGGCGACCCGGCCCGCGACGACGCGTGGGCGTGGCGGGTCGAGGGGCACCACCTGTCGGTCAGCATGACCGTGGTCGCCGACCAGGTCTCCCCCGCCCCGCTCTTCTTCGGCGCCAACCCGGCCGCCGTCCGGTGGGCCGGCCGCCCGGTCTCCCGTCCGCTCGGTCCCGAGGAGGACCTCGGCCGGGCGCTGCTCGACGCGATCGGCCCCGCCGGCCGGGCGGCGGCGATCGTGGCCGACGAGGCGCCCACGGACATCGTCAGCGGCACCCGGCCCCGGGTCGACGCGCCGGTGGAGCCGCTCGGTGTGCCGGCCGACCGGCTCGGCCCGACCGGCCGGGCCCTGCTGGACCAACTCGTCGCCCTCTACCTGGACCGGCTCCCACCGGAGCTGGCGATCCGGGAGGCCCGCCGGCTCGCCGGGTCGCCGCTGCACTTCGCGTGGGCCGGCCCGACCCGCCCCGGGCAGCGCCACTACTACCGGGTGCAGGGCGACGACCTGCTGATCGAGTACGACAACACCACCGACGACGGCAACCACGCCCACACCGTGCTCCGCCGCCCGGCCAGCGACTTCGGCGCGGACGTCCTGGCCGCGCACCACCGCGACGCCCACTGACCCCGCTCACACCGGCTTCGTCGCCTCGACGAGGAAGCGGCGCGCGTGGGCGACGAACGGCCCCTCGGCCTCGATCCGCCGGTGCAGCCGCGCCAGTGCGGGCCGGTGCCGGTCCACGGTGAACCCCGGCACGGTCCAGACCACCTTGCGCAGGAACCAGACCACCGCGCCGACGTCGTGGAACACGGTCCGCAGGGTCGCCTCGCGCAGGTCCACGACCCGCACGCCGGCGGCCGCGGCCTCGGCCACCGCCCGCTCCGGGTGGCGCGCGGCCGGTGGTGGCAGCGGGCCGAGGATCGCTTCGCTCAACTCGCGTACGGTGCCGGGGCCGATCTGCTGGGACAGGAACGTGCCGCCCGGCCGCAGCACCCGGGCGGTCTCCGCCCAGTCGGTCCGGACCGGGTGCCGGCTGACCACCAGGTCGAAGGACGCGTCGCGGAACGGCAGCGCGGCACCCGGCGTCACCGCGACGACCGTGGCGCCGAGCCGGCGCAGGTTGCGGGCGGCCACCGGCACGTTCGGCGGCCAGCCCTCGGTGGCGACCAGCACCCGCGGCGGGACGGGCACCTCGGCGAGGACCTCGCCCCCGCCGGTGTCCACGTCCAGCGCCGCCCCGACGCCGGCCATCCGGGCGGCCACGAGGCGGGCGTAGCCCCAGGGCGGGCGCTCCTCCGTGGCCCGGCCGGTGAGCCAGTCGAAACCCCAGCCGTCGACCGGCGCAGCCGCGCCCTCGGCGACCAGTTCCTCGAACCTCCGGTCGGATCCCATCCGGACAGCCTGTCCGACCGGTTCGCCGCGGAGCAACAGAGTTTCCCCGGTACGCGGCCGGCCCGGCAAAGGTCCCGGACCCGGACCTGTCACGGGCGCGGGCGGACGATCTCCACCGTGACGCCGTCCACGCCACCGAGGGCGTCCAGACTCGTCGGCTCGGCGCGGGCCACCGGGTCGAACTGGCGCATCAGCCGGGCACCCAGGGCCACGCCGTACCCGCCGGCGCCCAGCGCCACCAGTTCGACGAGGAGCAGCACCACGGTGGCCCCCTGCTGCGGCGCGTCGGCCCGGATCAGGCAGGAGACCAGGAACAGGCCGGCCATCGCCGCGTTGACGAGGTTGAACGTCACCGCCGTGTGCCGCGTGCCGCCGGCCGGCACGTCCCACAGGTCGATCATCCCGGCGACGGTGGCGAGCGCCGCGGCGACCAGGGCCGCCACCGCGGTCCAGTACCCCACCTCGCCGAGGAACGCCGGGCCGCCGAGCACGTCGGTCAGGTCGAACACCACGGCGCTCACGAACAGCCCGAACGGGAACGTCACCAGCATCGGTTGGATGGGATGCCCCTGCACCCGCAGCCGGCTCTGCATCGCTTCTCCCCCAGGTCGCGTCCGGTCACCAGTCCTGGGTGCTACCCGGGCGCATGCGGGGCGAAACGGAACAGATCAGCTGTCGCGGGGACGGGCGACCGTGCGGACCAGCCGCTCGGCGACCTCGCGCAGCGGGATGGCCAGCGAGGCCGCGGCGCTGCGCAGCACCTCCAGCGCCTCCTCGGCCCGGCAGCCGCGCTGGGTCATGATGACGCCCACCGCCTGTCCGACGACACCGCCCCCGAGCAGGGCGGCGTCGACCTCACCCGCCTGCGCCGCCGACCGGGCGCGGTCGCGTACGGCGGCGAGCAGCAGGCCGGCGTGCTCGGCGACCAGCATCGCGGTGAGCTGGTGCCGGGGGGTGAGCGCGTCGGCGGCGCCGGCATAGAGGTTGAGCGCGCCGATCGCCTGCTCGTCGACGTCGACCGGCGCCGAGATCACGCCGCGTACGCCGAGTTCGCGGGCCCGCGGCGTCCACGCCGGCCAGCGGGTCTCGCCGCTCAGCCGCTCGGCGACCACCATCTCCCGCCGCCGGATCGCCTCCATGGCCGGTGAGTCCGGACCGTGCCGCAGGTCGTCGAGGCCGGCGAGCCGGGCGTCGGAGGCCACCACGCCGGCCGGCTCCCCGGCGCGCAGCGAGGTGAACCCGCACCAGCGGACTCCGGCCACCGCGCCGCGGGCGATCCGGACCAGCGCGGCCAGCGCCTCGTCGAAGTCCGTCACGCCGATCAGCCCGGCGGTCAGTTCCCGCAGCAGCGCGGCGGTCTCCAGGACGCCGAGCGTCTCCGCCACGGGCTCCCGCATCTCCAGGTTCACCGGTGCTCCACCTTCGCTGCGCGCGACGCCGCGCGCCCCACCGGGCCCGTTCCCTGTTCCATGGTCCTGATCTCTCCCGACTCTCCGCGACCCGGGCTACTACCCGCACGAAGAGGGGTCGAAACGGCACAAAATGGGGCCCCTTCCGGTGCCGAAGGTACCGGAAGGGGCCCGCGTACGGGTCAGCGGGAGCCGGAGCTGAGCCGCCGGCCCACCGAGGCGATCAGCCGGTCCAGCTCCGACCCGAACGGGTTGTCGTGGACCAGGTACGTCCAGGTGGCGCTCGGCCGGATCAGCTTGGCCTCGTCCGGCTCCCAGGTCTCGTCGAACTCGGTCTCGGTGAAGGTCTCGATGGTGCGCCGCTCGATCTCCGGGACCAGGTTGTTGAACGCCGGCACCGCGGCCCGGTGGAACTCGTCGAGCGGGTCCAGCCGGCCCAGCGCCCGCAGGTGCACACCCTCGCGGACCTCGGACAGCTCGGCGAGGTGCTCGGCCCAGAGCCGGTCGAGGTGGAACAGGGCGATCGACCGGGCGACCCGGGCCAGCAGGTCCTCGTCCATCTCGCCGGCCTTGTCGGGCATCTTGTCCAGCAGCATCAGGGCGGCGACGTCGCTGGTCAGGAGCCGCTCGCGGCGTTCCGCGAGCGCCTTGCGCTGCTGCTCGATCACCACGCTGTAGCGCCAGGTGTTGCGGTGGATCTCGTGGTTCACGCCCTCGGCGACCCGCTGGGCGTGCTCCACGGCGTAGTCCACCTGCGGGTCGGTCACGAGGCCGTCGGCGTTCATCCTCGGCGACGCGGGCACGGCGTCCCCGGCGTGCCGGACGACCAGGTCGTCCTCCAGGCTGACGAAGAAGACCGAGCCACCCGGGTCGCCCTGCCGGCCGGCCCGCCCGCGCAGCTGGTCGTCGACCCGCCGGCTGTCGTGCCGGCCGCTGCCGATGACGTACAGGCCGTCGAGGGCGGCCACCCGGTCCCGGTCGGCCTGGTCGCTGCCGCCGAGGCGGATGTCGACGCCCCGGCCGGCCATCTGGGTGGAGACGGTCACCGCGCCGTACGCGCCGGCCTCGGCGATGATCGCCGCCTCCTCGTCGTCGTTCTTGGCGTTGAGCACGACGCACGGCACCCCGGCGGCGTTGAGGGCGGCGGCCAGCCCCTCGGACTCCTTGACGTCGAGGGTGCCGACGAGCACCGGCCGGCCACGCTCGTGGTTGCGCTTGATCTCGTCGACCAGCGCCTCCTCCTTCTCCGCCCGGGTGGCGTAGATGCGGTCCGGCTCGTCCTCGCGGATGCACGGCGTGTTCGGCGGGATCACCGCCACCTCGAGATCGAAGAACTCCCGCAGCTGGTCGCCGACGAGCACCGCGGTGGCGGTCATGCCGCACACCGTCGGGTAGAGGGCGATGTACGCCTGCACCGCGATCGTGCCGAGCACCTCGCCCTCGGCGGTCGCGTCCAGGCCCTCCTTCGCCTCGACCGCCGCCTGGAGGCCGTCCGGCCAGCGGCGTCGCTGCGCCACCCGGCCGCGCATCTCGTCGATCAGCTCGACCGTGCCGTCGCGGACGATGTAGTCCACGTCGCGGTGCAGCAGGGCGTGGGCGTGCAGCGCCACGTTCACCGCGGAGAGCTGGGCGACGTTCTCCTCGTCGTACAGGTCGATGCCGAGCTTGGCCTCGACGGCGGCGAGGCCGGCCGCGGTGAAGGCGACGCTGCGGCCGTCCTCGGCGACGGTGTAGTGCTTGCCCTTGCGCAGGCCCCGGACCAGCGCGGCGGCGGTGTGCACCGGGTCCTGCTCGCCGGGCACCGCGCCGGCGAGGACCATCGGCACCCGCGCCTCGTCGATGAGGATCGAGTCGGCCTCGTCGACGATCGCGGTGCGCAGCGCCGGCTGCACCCGGTCGGCGATGTCGGTGACCAGTTGGTCGCGCAGGTAGTCGAAACCGGCCTCGCTGACCGAGACGTAGGTGACGTCGCAGGCGTAGGCCGCCCGCCGCTCCTGCGGGGTGGAAGCCTCGTTGACCCAGCCCACGGTCAGGCCGAGCAGGGTGTAGACCGGCTCCATCCACTGGGCGTCGCGCCGGGCCAGGTAGTCGTTGACGGTGAGCACGTGCACCGGGCCGTTGCCGACCCGGACGTGCCCGTACGCGGCGATCGTCGCGGTCAGCGTCTTGCCCTCACCGGTGGCCATCTCGGCGACCTTGCCGGAGAGCAGCGCCATCGCGCCGAGCAGCTGCACGTCGTACGGCCGCTGGTCGAGGCCGCGGCGCGCGGCCTCACGGCCGATCGCGCAGATCTCCGGGTAGCCCTCGGCCCGGCCGGCGGCCTCGGTCAGCTCGGCGTCGTCGAGCGCCCGCAGCTCCTCCTCGCGCGCCTCGATGGCGGGCAGCAGTTTCTCCAGCGGCGCGAGGTCCACCGTCGTGCCCGGGCGCTGCAGAAACCGCCGGAACCTCGTCTTCAACCGTTGCGACACACCCATGAGCGGCAACGGTACGCGACCGGACCGATCTTGACCGTCCCACCCACCCCGCCCGTCCCCCGCGATCTTGCACCTTCTGCCCCGCCAAAAGCGTCTAAATGCCCCAGAACGAGGGCCGAAAGTGCAACATCGCGGCTGTGGCGGTCAGGGGGTCAGGACCACCTGGAGTTCCTGGCGGCGGCGGGCGGCCAGGTCGGTCAGCAGGGTCGGGGCCTCCTCCAGCGGAACCACGGCCGTGATCAGGTGCTTTTGGATCACCTCGCCGTACCCACGGAGCAGGTCGATCGTCTCGGCGCTCAGCCGTTCCCGGTCCCAGGCCGGGGCGAGCCCGCGGGGCACGCGGCCGATCTGCGCGCAGCGCACCGACAACCCGTTGTGGTGGAACTCCTCCCCGAACCGGACGGCGTCCGCCCCGGCCTGGTAGAAGGCGAGATCGATCACCGTGCCCTGGGGGCGCAGCAGGCGCAGCGCCAGGTGCATGGCCCACGCCTGCCCGCGGCACTGGAACACCACGTCGGCGCCCCGGTCCCCCGCCGCGTGCGCCCACCGGGTCTTGAGCACCACCGCCGGGTCGTCCGCCTCCGGGTCGAGGGTCTCCAGGCCCACCGCCTCGGCGACCGCCCGGCGCTGCGGGGTGGGGTCCAGCACCACCACCGAGGCGGCGCCGTGCCGCTGGGCGAACAGCGCCGTCAACAGCGCCACCACCCCGCTGCCGATGACCGCGACCCGGCGCCCGCGGACCCCGTCGCCGAGCGACCGGACGTCGCCGCCGTACAGGTCGGCGCCGGCGTGCAGGATGCCGTTGGCGCAGATCGGGCCCATGTGCGCCACGTACACGCCGAGCAGCGGGTCCAGGTCGTCGGGCAGCGGCACGAACCGCTCCCGGAGCGGGTCGGCGAGGTAGCCGGTGCGGTGGCCGTACGTCATGGCGCCCACGGCGCCCACGGCGACGGCCGGGGTGGCGCTCTCCACCACCCGGCCGACCTGCATGTACCCGAGCCGGGTGACCGGGTACGGCGTGCTCGCCGCACCGGGCTGGAACAGGCCGAGGTCCGGGTTCCAGGTGACGTTCAGGTACGGGTTCGTGCCCTTGACGAAGCTCAGCTCGGTGCCGGCGGAGACGCCGCTGTAGAGCGTCTCGACCCGGAAGGTGCCCGCGGTCAGCGGGGCGGCGTCCTGCTCGACCAGCTCCACCCGGCCGGGCCCGGTGACCGCCACGATCCGGTCACGCATCGACGGCCACCCCCACCGACGGGGCGGTCGCGGCGGCCAGGCGCACCGGCCGGCCGGTGCGGGCCGAGTCGGCCAGCGCGAGGGCGAGCCGGTGGGTGCCGAGAGCCTCGGCGTACGGGACCCGGACGTCGTCGCCGACCCCGCGGACCGCGTCGACGAACGCCCGGTCCACGGCCACCCGGGCGGCCTCCGGGTCGGCCGGGTAGGACCGCTCGCCGTCCGCGTCGCAGACCGTCATCCCCTCCTCGGTCAGCGACAGCGCCATCCCGTCGGCGAGGATCTCCAGCCCGGCGCGGTGCTTCCAGCCGAGCACGCAGGCGGCGCTGAGCGTCCCGACGGCACCGCCCGCGAAGCGCAGCGCCGCGGTGGTCACCGAGTCGATGTCGGCGCCGTCGACCGCCGGCGGCGTGCCGTTCCCGTACGCGGTCACCTCGGTGACCTCGCCGACCAGGACGCGGATCAGGTCCAGCACGTGGGCGGCCTGCTCGACGACCGGCCCGCCGGACCGGTCCCGCCGCGACCACCAGGCCACCGGGGGCACCTTGTCCAGCCAGGCCCCGGAGACCATCCGCACCGGACGGCCGTCGAGCAGGTCGCGGGCCCGCTCGACGATCGGCAGGTACCGCCAGTGGTGCCCGACCGCGGTGCGCAGCCCCCGCTCGGCGACGAGGCCGGCGATGCGTTCCGCGGTGGCGAGGTCCACCGCCACCGGCTTCTCGACGAACAGCGGCAACCCGGCCGCGACCACCGCCTCCTCGGCCGGGCCGTGGGCGAACGGCGGCACGCACACGTAGACCGCGTCCGGGCCCGCGGCCAGCAGCTCCTCGACCCCCGCGCAGACCACCGTCCGGTACGCGTCGGCGAGCGCCCGCGCCGCGTCCGGGACCACGTCGGTCACCCCGACCAGCTCGACGTCGTCGAACCCGCTCAACACCCGGGCGTGGCGCTGTGCCACCCCGCCGGCCCCGATCAGCCCCACCCGGCACCTGCGCATCCCAACCGCCCCTCCGCCGCGTCGCACGTACGGCGTGAGCACTCCCCCCGGCTGGGCGCAATCAAACGTTCACCGCCGGGAAGGGCACCGGTGGCACCCTCGTGATCAAAGTGTCGGGGATGATCCGGTTAGCGCGTGCTGGGTAGTGGGAAAACCACGTCTGGTCTTTCCGCCACGATCAGGGGGTGCCTGTGCGGAATACGGAATCGACGGTCTCGCCGGTGGTGGAGGCGTGGGCCACCTACCGGACGACGTCGGCGGCCGATTGGCCGGTGCGGCGCCTCGTCCGCGCCAAGGGGGGTAGCCGGGTCAGCGTGGTGCTGCCCGCTCACAACGAGGAGGCCACCGTCGGCGCGATCGTGTCGACGATCCGCGAGCACCTGATGGACCGGGTGCCGCTGGTGGACGAGCTGATCGTGGTGGACTCCCGGTCCACCGACCGGACCGCCCAGGTCGCCCGGGCCGCCGGCGCCGAGGTGGTCAGCCAGGACGCGATGACCCGCGGCCTGCCGCAGCTGACCGGCAAGGGGGACGCGCTGTGGGCCGGGCTGGCCGCGGCCGAGGGCGACGTGGTCGCGTTCGTCGACGCCGACCTGCGGGAGTTCCGACCGCACTTCGTGACCGGGCTGGTCGGCCCGCTGCTGACCGACCCGTCGGTCGACTTCGTCAAGGGCTTCTACCACCGCCCGCTGGTCGGTACGACCAGCGTCGAGGCCGACGGGGGCGGCCGGGTCACCGAGTTGATGGCCCGCCCGCTGCTGAACCTGTTCTGGCCGGAACTGGCCGGCTTCGTCCAGCCCCTGGCCGGCGAGTACGCGGGCCGCCGCGACGTGCTGGAGCAGGTGCCGTTCGTCTCCGGGTACGGGGTGGAGACGGCCATGCTCATCGACCTGCTCGACCTGGTCGGCCTGGACGCGCTGGCCCAGGTGGACCTGGGCGAGCGCAAGCACCGGCACCAGGACACCGCGGCGCTGGGCCGGATGTCGGCGCAGATCATGCTCACCGCGTGGTCCCGACTGCAGCGGCGCGGCTGGGCGGCGCCCGGCGAGTTCCCCACCGCCCTGCTGACCCAGTTCCGGCGCGGCGGCTCGGACACGCTGCCGAACCTGGAACGCGAGATCGTGGTCACCGACATCTCCGTCCAGGAGCGGCCACCCCTGGCCGAACTGCGGCACCGGGTGCCCCGCCGCCGGGTGGCCGCGGCATGAGCGGCCGACGGGGCGGCGGGCGGGGCGGCGGCGTGCGTGGCGGACCGGGCGGTGCGCGATGAGCCGTACCGTCCTGATGAACGCCGGACCGTGGCTGTCGGTGCCCCCGCCCGGCTACGGCGGCATCGAGAACGTGATCGCGACCCTGGTGCCGGAGCTACGCCGGCTCGGCGTGAAGGTGGTGCTCGCCTCGGTGGGCACCAGCACCCTGCCGGTCGACGAGCGGCTGTCGGTCTTCCCGGACGGGCAGTTCGCCGCGCTGCAGCGGCCGTACAACCAGGTGTGCGGGATCTCCCAGGCGCATCTCAACGGAGTGGTGCGGGAGCTGCACGCGCGCGACGACATCGACCTGGTGCACGACCACGTCGAGGCGGTCGGGCTGGCGACGCTCACCGCCATGGGCCCGGACGCGCCGCCGGTGCTGCACACCCTGCACTGGGACCTCGCCAAGCACCCCGAGCTGTACGGCAACCTCGACGGCGGCGACCGGGTCCGGGTCAACGGGGTCTCGGCGTCGCAGCTGGCCCGGGCGCCCGAGACGCTTCGGCGGCACTCCGTCGGGCACGTGCACCTGTCCACCCCGCTCGCCGTGGACGCGCACCGGCGCACCCCCGTCGAGAAGGGCGACTACGCGGTCGTCCTGGGCCGGATCAACCCGGGCAAGGGGCAGGACCTCGGCGCGCGGGTGGCGCAGCGGGTGGGCGTACCGCTGGTCCTGGCCGGGCCGGTCGGGCCGTACCACCGGCCGGCGGACCTGGCCGCGGCCGGCGAGGAGGCCCGGCAGAACCCGGACGCGCGGTTCTTCCTCGAGAAGGTCGCCCCGCACGTCGACGGCGACCTGGTCCGCTGGGTCGGGACGGTCGCCGGGCAGGAGCGCGACGCCCTGGTGGCCGGGGCCCGGGCCACCCTCTTCCCGCTGCGCTGGGAGGAGCCGGGCGGTACGGCGGTGGTCGAGTCCCTCGCCCTCGGCACCCCGGTGGTGTCGACCACCCGGGGCTGCCTGCCGGAGCTGATCGATCACGGCCGCACCGGGCTGCTCACCGCCGACGAGGAGGAGCTGGGCGGGCTGCTGCTCGCCGCGAGCCTGCTCGACGAGGGCGAGTGCCGCCGCGAGGCGGCCGTCCGGTTCACGCCGGCGGTGATGGCCGAGCGGTACGTGGCCCTCTACGACCGGGTCCGCCAGCTCGCCTCCGCGCCGAGCCTGCAGGCCGCCTGAGCGTGGGCCCGGCCGCCCCGCTCCGGGGCGGCCGGGTCACGTTTCGGGCCGGGCGTCGGGGGTACCGCGCAGCGTGACCATCCCGCCCGCCCACGCGCGGGCACGGCGCAACCCCGCGGACGGGCAGCCACCGGTACGCCGCGCCGCCTTCGCCGTGGCCGTGACGTTCCTGATCGTGGGCCTGCTGGGTTTCGTCCCGGGCGTCACCAGCAACTTCGCCGATCTGCGGATCGGTGGGCATCAGTCCGGGGCCCGGCTGTTCGGCGTGGTCACGGTCTCCGTCCTGCACAACCTGCTGCACCTGGCCTTCGGCGTCCTGGGAGTGGTCGCGGCGCGCCGGGTCACCGCGGCGCGGGCGTTCCTGGTCGGCGGCGGGGCGACCTACCTGGTGCTCTGGCTGTACGGGCTGGCGGTGGACCACGGCAGCGGGGCGAACTTCCTGCCGTTGAACGGCGGCGGCGACTGGCTGCACCTCGCGCTCGGCACCGGAATGCTCGGCCTCGGGGCACTGACGTCGGGCCGCGCCCGCGGTGGGCGGATGGCCCCGTGACACCCGTCTCGGTCCGGTTTCGCCCTGCTCAGGCGCGGGTAGTTCGCAGATTCCCGACGACGAGAGGTGAGGGCCGCAGATGTCGACCCGGATCACCTGTGAGGTGCGCGACTGGGCCCCGGTGACGGTGGTGCGGCTGCACGGGGAGCTCGACCTCGGCACCATGCGCACGGTGCGGCGGGTGCTCGACCGGTGCCTGTCCGCGCAGCCCGACGCGCTGGTCGTGGACCTGGCCGAGGTCACCGTCCGTGACCAGCTGGCCATGTCGGTCTTCGCCGCGACGGCCCGCCGCGCCGCCGACTGGCCGGCCGTTCCGGTGCTGCTGTGCGCGCCGCCGCCGGAGGCGTCGGCCTGGCTGGCCGAGTCGGGCGCCGCCCGGGTACTGCCGGTGCGGCGGGACTGCTCGGAGGCGACCCGGGCCGCCCGGAAAGCCGCGGCTCCCCGGCTGCGGGCCCGCCTGGAGCCGGTGGCGGAGGCCTGCCGGCGCGCCCGCGAGCTGGTGGGGGACGCGTGCGCGCGGTGGAACGTGCCGGAGGCGGCGGGCCCGGCGTCGCTGGTGCTCAGCGAGCTGGTCGGGAACGTGGTCCGGCACGCGCGTACTCCGATGAACGTGACCCTGACCCTGCGCCGCCCGTACCTGCACGTCGCGGTGGAGGACGGCACCAGCGGCCGGGTGCGGGAGGTCCGGCCGGACGCGCGGGACGAGGGTGGGCGGGGCCTGCTGCTGGTGCGCGAGGTGGCGCAGCGCTGGGGCTGCGTGCCGGCCGGAGCCGGCAAGGTCGTTTGGGCGGCCGTACCCGCGAATTGACCGAAATTACCGCTCTAGCCTGAATAGCCGCCCTCGCCTGGTTTCATGGTCGGAGGGACGGGTAGCCACGCCCGTTCCATCTGTCGTCAGGCGGGGTGATTGTTCATGCCCAAGCGGGTCACCACGGAACCACGCGACCGGGGTCCGGCGATCCTGGCACCGGCCCGCTTCGGTGGGTACCCTGGACCACGGCGGCCGGCGCTGCCCGGCGGCAAGCTGGTGCGGTTCCTCGCCACCACCGACCACAAGCAGATCGGGCTGCTCTACCTGCTCACCTCGTTCGGGTTCTTCCTGGTGGCGGGTCTGCAGGCGATGCTGATGCGGGCCGAGCTCGCCCGGCCCGGCCTGCAGTTCCTCTCCAGCGAGCAGTACAACCAGCTGTTCACCTCGCACGGGGCGGTGATGCTGCTGCTGTTCGCCACCCCGGCGGCGATCGGGTTCGCCAACTTCATCGTGCCGATCCAGATCGGCGCACCGGACGTGGCGTTCCCCCGGCTGAACGCGCTGGCCTACTGGCTCTTCCTGTTCGGCGGGCTCATGGTCATCGGCGGCTTCGTCACCCCGGGCGGCTCCGCCGACTTCGGGTGGACCGCGTACACCCCGCTGAGCAGTCAGGAGCACTCGCCGGGCGTCGGGGCGAACATGTGGGTGCTCGGCCTGGTGATCTCCGGTCTGGGCACCATCCTCGGCGCGGTCAACCTGATCACCACGGTGCTGACCCTGCGCGCGCCCGGGATGACCATGTTCCGGATGCCGATCTTCACCTGGAACATGCTCCTCGTCAGCGTGCTGATCCTCCTGGTCTTCCCGCTGCTGGCCGCCGCGCTGCTGGGGCTGGCCGCGGACCGGCTGCTCAACGCCCAGGTGTTCACGCCGGAGAACAACGGGCCGATGGTCTACCAGCACCTGTTCTGGTTCTTCGGCCATCCCGAGGTCTACATCATCGCGGTGCCGTTCTTCGGGATCATCACCGAGATCATCCCGGTCTTCAGCCGCAAGCCGATCTTCGGCTACACCGGCTTGGTGCTCGCCACGATCGCGATCACCATCCTGTCCATGGCGGTCTGGGCGCACCACATGTTCGCCACCGGCCAGGTGCTGCTGCCGTTCTTCAGCGTCCTGAGTTATCTGATCGCCGTACCCACCGGGGTGAAGTTCTTCAACTGGATCGGCACCATGTGGAAGGGGCAGCTCACCTTCGAGACGCCGATGCTGTTCGCCATCGGCTTCCTGGTGACCTTCCTGCTCGGCGGGTTGACCGGCGTGCAGCTGGCGGCGCCCCCGGTCGACTTCCACGTCCACGACAGCTACTTCGTGGTCGCCCACTTCCACTACGTCCTCTTCGGCACCGTGGTGTTCGCGCTCTTCGGCGGCTTCTACTTCTGGTGGCCGAAGATGACCGGCCGGCTGATGGACGAGCGGCTGGGCAAGGCCCACTTCTGGACGATGTTCCTCGGCTTCCACGGCACGTTCCTCGTCCAGCACTGGCTGGGCAACGAGGGCATGCCCCGGCGGTACGCCGACTACCTGCCCACCGACGGGTTCACCGCGTTGAACACCTTCTCCAGCATCTCCGCGTTCGTGCTCGGGGTGTCCACCCTCTTCTTCATCTGGAACGCCTGGAAGTCCTGGCGGTACGGCGCACAGGTCACCGTCGACGACCCGTGGGGCTTCGGCAACTCCCTGGAGTGGGCCACCACCTGCCCACCCCCGCTGCGCAACTTCGACCGGATGCCCCGGATCCGCTCCGAGCGGCCCGCCTTCGACGCGAAGTACGGCCCGCTCGTCGCCGACCTGGGGCGGGACCTGCCCCAGCGCACCACGAAGCCGCCGCAGGACTTCCGCGACGAGATACACCGCGAGAAGCACCTGCCCGAGTCGCCGAGCGAGCACGGCGCCACCGGCGCGCGCGAAGCGGTGGCGTACGAGCCGGCTCCCCAGTCGGGGGCGCGGCCGGTGGAGGTGCCGGAGCCGGGCGAGGTGCGCCGGCCCAGCTTCGACGAGACCGACGAGCCCGAGGAGACCATCCTCGGCGCCCAGCGCGCCCCGCAGGAGAACGACCGCTGGCGCCACCCGCGCGGCCACGGCGACACACCCGAAAACTGACCGGTCCGGGGGCTCCGCACGCGGGGCCCCCGGACCGTTCGGTCGATCATGGACTTGTGGTGGCCGGTCCGTCCCGACCCGTGGCTTTCATCCGGCCGCACAACTCCATGATCGGCGGGCGCGGGCTCAGTCGCGGACCGGGGCCAGGCCGGCGGCGGTGAGGGAGCGGCGGACCGCGGGCTGCACCCGGGTCAGCCGCAGCGGCACGCCCGTACGGGCCGCGGCCTCCCGGCCGGCCACCAGCGCGGCGATCCCGCCGGCGTCGAAGCCACCCGCGCCGACCAGGTCGACGACGACCTCGGACGGCTGGCCGGTGACCGCCTCCAGCATCGCCCTGCGCAGCTGGTCGGCACCGTCCCGGTCGACGTCGCCGCCCACCTCGACGACCACCCGGTCGCCGTTCTGCTTCACCGAGATCCGCACCTTCGCGGTGTCCGACTCGGCGGCGCCGTTCTGCCAGGGCGGTGGAGCGTCGGCGAGCATCGCCTGCCGCAGCCAGGTCAGCGCCCGCGACAGCAGCCGGGACACGTGCATCTGGGAGATGCCGAAGCGGGCCGCGATCTCCGCCTGGGTCTGGTTGCCGTAGAAGCGCATCGCGAGGATCCGCCGCTCCCGCCAGGGCAGCCGGTGCAGCAGTCCGCTGACCGTCACCCGGTCGTCCACCGACTCCAGGGCGTTGTCCGACTCGCCCACCAGGTCGCCGAACTCGGCCGAACTCTCCCCGCCGACCGGTGCGTTCAGCGACGCCGGGCTGTAGCCGGCGGCCGACTCCAGCGCCGCCAGGATCTCCTCCTCCGGCGTCTCCAGCCGCGCGGCCAGCTCCGCCACCGTCGGCGCCCGGGACAGCTCGCTGGTCAGCGCCGCCGTGGCCTGGCCCACCTCGAGGATCAGGTCGCGCAGCCGGCGGGGCACGTGCACGCCCCAGGTGCGGTCCCGGAAGTGCCGCTTGATCTCACCGACGATGGTGATCGCCGCGTACGCGGTGAACGAGCCGCGCTCCGGGTCGTACCGGTCCACGGCGTTGACCAGGCCCAGCCGGGCGACCTGCTCCAGGTCCTCCAGCGGCTCGCCCCGCCCGCGGTACCGGCGGGCCAGCCGCCCGGCGAACGGCAACGCGAAGCGGACCAGGTCGTCGCGTGCCTCCTGCCGCCGCTCGGGTGGCAGTCCCTCGATCCGCGCCGCGTACGCCAGCGCCGCCGCGTCGAGGTCTTCGAGGCCCCGATCGGTGGGTGGCGGTGTGCCTGTGGTGGTTTGTCCGAACATCCGCGCCTCCCTCAGGAAGGTCCCCCGCCCGGATTTGGGAAACCGGTCGTGCGCGTGGTGGCACCACGCACCGGGCCGGAAGTGGTTACGTGACTGGGACGCCAGCGGGCGACGGCGCCGGGCTGCACGGCGTGATCAGGCCGTCGCAGCCAGCGGTGTTCCCGCTCCGTAGGTACTCAATCACGGGACCCCGGGTTCGCGAGGATGTTTCGGTGTGCCGGTCTCAACAGACCAGTAATCCCTGGTGGGAGCCGGTGTCGCGGAGCGCTTCCAGGGCCGCCGCGACGGTCATCGGCGGCGGCGTGGGCAGGTCGTACGGCTGCGCCCGCAGCACCTCGGTGGCCCGACGGGTGGGGACCGAGGCGACCGGGTACCCCCGGGCCGCCGACCGGTCCAGGGCCCGCCGGCGGCGGCCGAAGCCGGCCACGGCCAGCCACTGCGGCAGCCCCGCCAGCGCCGGCGACCGCACCCCCGGCGGCTCCGGCAGCACGTCCACCGAGCTGAACGGCTCGCTGCCGGCGAGCCACCACTCCACCCCCTCCACGCTGCGCCGGGTGGCGTTCTCGCACCAGTAGGGCACCATGCCCGCCCGCACCACCTGCCACGGGTCGAGCAGCCGGCCGCACTCGACGACCAGGCGGTTGCCGGTCTTTCCGGCCGCCCGCAGCCAGCGCCGGTACAGGTCGGCCGTGGCCGCGCTCAACGCCGCCGGATGGGGCACCAGCACCCGGCGGAGCGGATGCCGCTGCACGCTGGCCCATTCCTGGAGAGCCCGGTCGAAACCGGGCTCGACGCCGTGCTCGGCCGCGCGGGGCGGCTCGGTCACCTCCGGCGGGCTCCACCGCGCCCCGTCGCCGCCGGCCGAGCGGAGCACCTGCCGCAGCGCGTGGCTGTCCGGGTGGAAGTCCACCGGATCCAGTCCGCTGCCCGGGCAGCCCACCTGGAAGCTGTGACCGGGGGCGGAGTCCAGCACCGGCCAGGTGCGGGCGTCGCCGAGCACCAGCACGGGCGCGCCGGGCTCCAGGCGGTCGGCCAGGAACCGGAGGTACGCGGTGGGCAGCCGGCGCCAGCGCGCGGCCAGCGAGACCGTCGCGCCGGCCAGCGCGCCGCGGCTGGCCGGGCAGTGCACCTGCCGTACGTGCAGGTCGGGGTTTCCGGCGAGCAGCCGCGCGGCCAGCCCGGCCCCGTGGTCGAGCGCGGCCTGCGGCCGGTCCACCGCGCCCTGCGGCCAGTGCACGCTCAACTCGAAGCCGGCGGGCAGCCAGGGCACGCCGAGCAGCACCGCCAGATGGGCGGCCGCGCCGTGCGGGGAGCCGAGCAGCGCGCCCGGATAGCGGCGGGACGGGTACTGGTCGGCGAACCAGCTCGCGACCCCGTCGGCGTCCACCTCCGCGGTCTGGCCGACGGTCAGCGCGACCCGGCCGGCGGCCCGGGTCGCCGCCGCCCGCCGCACCGCGTCGGGGGCGCCGGTGAGGCGCGACAGCGGGCCCGGGTGGCCCAGGTCGGCGCAGTCGGCGCCGCGCAGGGCCCGGGCCGTGGCCGCGACCAGGATCCGGGCACCACTGCCGGCCGCCACGACCCGGTCGCCGGCCAGCCCGGCACCGTCGCCCGGCAGCCCCTCGCGCACCTTGTGCACCGGCCCCAACTTGCCTCGTTCGCTCACCACGCGGCCGGGCTTCCCGTCCCGATGCGGTTCAAACGGGGCATCCCACACCCTAGGGATTAATATGAAGATCTCTGGCGGATCGCCGTCGGGGGCGGGTATCGGCCGACGGCGCGCCGGCACCCGGAACGCGGTACGCCGGTCCGGCGGACTCATGCCGGACCGGCGTACCGCTCTCGCCTGTCGTGGTCGCCGCCGCGCGGCGTCGACCTCGCTCAACCACGCCCCGGGGTGGCGGCGTCCACGTAGCGCAGGACCGCGCCCACCCCGTCGGTCAGCTCCGGCGCCTCCTCCGGGCCCAGTACGGTCAGCTCCGCGTCGGTGCCGACCAGCGCCCGCACGAGGGCGGCGTCCGCCCGGACCTTCTCCGGGTCGCGTACCGACATGGCGGACAGCTGCCCGGGCTCGGTGGCGATCTCGGTGGGCTCCGGCCCGATCCACAGCTCGCCGTTCGCCGACGGGTCGTCGACGATGATCATGTTTTCGACCTGGTTGCGTTGCAGCGCGGAGACCACCGCGTCCAGCCCGGCCCCGACGTCCTCCTGCATGCCGAACCGGTCCAGGGTGGCGCTGATCCGCTGGTCGGCCACCTCGGCGATGCTCTGCACGGTCAGGTCGTCCAGCAGGGTCTGGTCCGCGCCGCCGGCGCGCTTGCCCGCGTCCGTGCGGATCAGCACGTCCTGCCAGCGATCCGGGATCTGCGCCGCGATCACCCCGGTGGCCCGCACGTCCCCGGCCACCACCACCACGTCGGCGCCCACCTTCTCGGCCAGCTCGGCGGTCGCCGCGGCGACGTCGCCGGCGTTGTGGTGCCACGCCTCCATGGCCGCCCGCTGGTACCGGGACTGGGACCACCCGCCGGGCTGCACGCGGCGCAGTTGGAAGTCCTCCCGGCCGGTCACGTGGGCGCGGCGGGGCACACCGCCCGCGCTGACCGCCATCGCGTCGGCGCCGGTCCGGTCGGCCAGCACCCGCACCCACGCCACCTGCTCGCCCCGCTGGGCCAGCAGCGGCATGACGTGGGGCAGCGGGCCGTACGCGGCGAGGTCCCGCAGCGGCGGAGCGGACAGGTACTCCGACAGCGCCACCCGACCGTGGCCGGCGAACACGGCGATGCCGTAGTCGCCCGGCAGCGGGTCGTGCCCGCGCACCACCCGCTCGATCGCGTCGATCGACGCCAGGTCGGCCCGTTGCTGCTGAAGTTGGTCCCGCAGGGCGCGCCAGCGCAGGTCCAGCGCCGGATGGGCGTCCTCGGTGTCGGCGGAGGCGTCCAGGTAGACCGAGCACCACGGGCCCGGCCGGTCGTAGAGCGGGCGCAGGAAGGACAGCTGCATGCTCGACCCCTTTCCAGCTCGGCCCTGCGCTTACCCATGCCGCCCGGCTTGTCACCTGACCCGGCTCCGCCGCGTGACCAGCGTTCATTCACGCCGTTCAACCAATGAGGCCGATACCATCAGTGAACGGAACCGGACTCTGAGTGGTGGCGATGGACAGCGACCTGCAAATCCCACGGATCATCCACCCGACGGCACATATCGTCACCGGCCGGATCGTCCGCCTGCTGGAGGGCTACCCCCGCGAGGTGCGGGTGGGTCAGCCGGTGCTGGTGGCGGTGCTGGTCGCGGCCAGCGTGACCGGGCTACTGGTGGCGCTGGTCCGGGCCGTCCTCTCCGCCGGGTCCGGCGGCACCCGCCGCCGGTTCAAGGACCTCAAGAAGGGGCCGGAGTACCTGGTCACCCCGGTCCGCCTGCGGGACGCGGCGGGGCGGCTCTGCGAGGTCGAGCTGCACGGGCACCTGCCGCAGAGCGCCCTGCACCCGGCCGACCACGTGCAGGTCACGCTGCGCCGCCAGCGCGACCCCGACCTCCCGCCGAAGATCGAGCGGATCGTCAACCTCACCACCGGGCAGCTGCTCACCCCGCGTACGGCCACGCTCTGGTCGCACCTCGGGCCGCCGCTGCTGCTCCAGGCCGCGCTCGGCGCCGTGCTGCTCACCACGCTCGCGGCCTGCTCCGCGCTCACGTGAAAGGAAGGGGCCCTTCTCAACGCCGGGCGTTGTACCGGGGCCCCCTCCGGACACCCGGCGCGCCCGGACGTTTCAGCCCGCCGGCGGGCGGGCACCGCAGGCTGGCGTGTTCGACGGATTCACGCTCGAGAAGATCGACGTCGGCCCGGTACGGCTCCGGGTGCGCCACGGCGGGTCCGGACCACCGGTCGTGCTCCTGCACGGGCACCCGCGTACCCACGCCACCTGGCACCGGGTCGCGCCACTGCTCGCCGACCGGCACACGGTGATCTGCCCGGACCTGCGCGGCTACGGTGGCTCGTCGAAGCCACCGAGCACACCCGACCACACCTCGTACTCGAAACGGGCCATGGCCGGTGACGTGATCGGCCTGCTCGACCGGCTCGGCCATCGGCGGGCGGCCGTGGTGGGCCACGACCGCGGCGCCTACGTGGCGATGCGCACCGCGCTGGACCACCCCGACCGGGTCGACCGGCTCGCGGTCCTCGACGGGGTGCCGATCGGCGCGGCGCTCGCCCGCGCCGACGCCCGGTTCGCCGCCCGCTGGTGGCACTGGTTCTTCCTCGGCCAAATCGAGAAGCCCGCCGAGCGGGTGATCAACGCCGACCCGGACGCCTGGTACGGCGGCTCGCCCGAGCAGATGGGCGAGGAGGCGTACGCCGACTACCGGCGGGCCATCCACGACCCGGAGACGGTGCACGCGATGTGCGAGGACTACCGCGCGGGGCTCGGCCCGGACCGGGCGGCCGACGACGCCGACCGGGCCGCCGGCCGGCGGATCGCCTGCCCGCTGCTGTTCTGCTGGTCCACCCGGGACGACATGGTCGACCTGTACGGCGACCCGACGGCGGTCTGGCGCGACTGGGCCGACGACGTGCGGGCCACCCCGATCGAGTCCGGCCACCACATGGCCGAGGAAGCCGCCACCCAGCTCGCGAAAACCCTAACCCCCTTCCTATCCCCCTTCCCGCCCCCCTGAGCCCGCGATCTTGCACTTTCCGCCCCGATAAAAGCGGCATAAAGGGGCAATTCAAGGGCCGAAAGTGCAAGATCGGCGCGGAGAGAAGGGGCCGGGGTCAGCCGACGGGGGTGGGTTCGCGGGTGGGGGTGTCGGTCAGCATGCCGCTACGGCGGGCCCAGCGCTCGAACGCCAGGGTGGCGAACGGGGGCACGGCGCACAGCAGGGCCGCACCGGTCGCGAGCAGGCTCCACCGGCGCAGCCGCGCCACGGCGAGCACCAGCACGCCGTACGCCATGAAGAGCCCGCCGTGGATCGGGCCGAAGACCTGCACGCCCAGCTCGTTGGCCGGCGGGCCGTACTTCACCGCCATGCCGGCCAGCAGGGCCGCCCAGGAGATCGCCTCGGCGATCGCCGACACGACGAACAGCCGGGTCACCCGTTCCCGCATCGACACGATCCACCCCTTTCGCCCGGCCATGGTAGCCGGGCCCGCTCGGCCGTCCGGCGCGGGCGCTCGCGTCGCGCGGCGGGGATCTGCGCACCTCGGGTGGGTAGAAGAGGACCGACGGGTCTTCCCCCACCCGGCAGGCCGTGCGAACTTTAGGGGACCAGCGGTGACAGGGTGGTGACCATGGGCGAGGATGTCGGCGTTCGGACCTTCAGCCGTGAGGACCGGGCCCGGTACCGGGAGAAGGTGCGCCGCTGCCTCGACGTCTTCGCCGAGATGCTGCGGGAGTCCCGGTTCGACGTCGAGCGGCCGATGACCGGCCTGGAGATCGAGCTGAACCTCGTCGACGACGAGTCGATGCCCGCGATGCGCAACGCCGACGTCCTCGCCGCGGTGGCCGACCCGAGCTTCCAGACCGAGCTGGGCCAGTTCAACGTGGAGATCAACGTGCCGCCCCGGAAGCTGGCCGGCACGGGCACGGCGGAGTTCGAGGAACAGGTACGCGCCAGCCTCAACGCCGCCGAGGCCAAGGCCCAGACCGTCGGTGCCCACATGGTCATGATCGGGATCCTGCCGACGCTGCGCCCGGAGCACCTGACCGCGGCCACCCTGTCCGCGAACCCCCGCTACGAGCTGCTCAACGAGCAGATCTTCGCCGCCCGCGGCGAGGACCTGCGGATCGCCATCAACGGCGTGGAGCGGCTGGCGGTCACCGCCGACACCATCACGCCGGAGGCGGCCTGCACCAGCACCCAGTTCCACCTGCAGGTCAGCCCGGCCCAGTTCGCCGACTACTGGAACGCGGCGCAGGCGATCGCCGGCATCCAGGTGGCGCTCGGCGCGAACGCTCCGCTGTTCTTCGGGCGGGAACTGTGGCGGGAGACCCGCATCCCGCTGTTCGAGCAGGCGACCGACACCCGCGCGGAGGAGATCAAGGCGCAGGGGGTCCGCCCCCGGGTGTGGTTCGGCGAACGCTGGATCACCACGGTGTTCGACCTGTTCGAGGAGAACGTCCGCTACTTCCCGGCGCTGCTGCCGGTCTGCGACCCGGAGGACCCGGCCGAGGAGCTGGCGGCGGGCGGCGTGCCGAAACTCGCCGAGCTGCGGCTGCACAACGGCACCATCTACCGCTGGAACCGCCCGGTGTACGACGTGCTGAAGGGCCGCCCGCACCTGCGGGTGGAGAACCGGGTGCTGCCGGCCGGGCCCACCGTCGTGGACACGATCGCCAACGGCGCCTTCTACTTCGGGCTGGTCCGGGCGCTGGCCGAGAGCGACCGGCCACTGTGGTCGCAGATGTCGTTCAGCGCGGCCGAGGAGAACTTCACCGCGTGCGCCCGGTACGGCATCGACGCGCAGGTCTTCTGGCCCGGCCTCGGCTACCTGCCGGTCACCGAGCTGGTGCTGCGGCGGCTGCTGCCGCTGGCCCACCACGGGCTGGAGCGGTGGGGCGTCGACCCGGACGAGCGGGACCGGCTGCTCGGCATCATCGAGCAGCGCTGCCTGACCGGCCGCAACGGCGCGAGCTGGCAGGTGGCGACCCTGCACCGGCTGGAGTCCGCCGACCTGCTCGACCGGCCGGAGGCGCTCCGCGAGGTGGTCCGCCACTACGTGGACCTCATGCACAGCAACCGGCCGGTGCACGAATGGCCGCTGCCCTGAGCCGGGTCAGACGGTGAGCAGGACCTTGCTGCAGTCGTCCTGCTTCTTCTGGAAGATCCGGTAGCCCTTCGGGGCGTCCTTCAGCTTCATCCGGTGGCTGACGATGAAGCTGGGGTCGAGGTCGCCGCGCTGGATGCGGTTCAGCAGCGGGCGGGTGTAGCGCTGCACGTGGCACTGCCCGGTGCGCATGATCAGGGACCGGTTCATGAACGCCCCCATCGGGAACTTGTCGACGAACCCGCCGTACGCGCCGACCACCGACACGACGCCGCCGCTGCGGCAGGCCAGGATCGCCTCGCGCAGCGCGAACGGCCGCTCGGTCTCCAGGCGCGCCGCCTGCTTCGCCCGGTCGTACGCGTACACCGCGGTGTTGCCGTGATGCCCTTCCAGGCCGACCGCGTCGATGCAGGCGTCCGGGCCCCGGCCGGCGGTCAACTCGTTGAGCGCGTCCAGCACGTCGGTGTCGTCGTAGTTGATCGTTTCCGCGCCGGCGTGCTCGGCGGCCAGCCGCAGCCGGTACGGGTACCGGTCGATCACGACGATCCGGCCGGCGCCGAGCAGCCGGGCGCTGGCCGCGGCGAGCAGGCCGACCGGACCGGCGCCCCAGACCGCGACCACGTCGCCGGGCTTGATGTCGCACATCTCCGCGCCCATGTAGCCGGTCGGGAACACGTCGGCGAGCATCACCGCCTGTTCGTCGGGCACGTCCTCGGGCACCTTGACCGGCCCGACGTCGGCGAACGGGACGCGGACGTACTCGGCCTGGCCGCCCGCGTACCCGCCGAGCAGGTGGGAGTAGCCGAAGATGCCGGCCGGGGAGTGCCCCATGACCTTCTCCGCGACGCCGGCGTTGGGGTTGGAGTTCTCGCAGACCGAGTAGAGCCCGCGCTGGCAGGACGTGCAGTGCCCGCAGGCGATCGGGAACGGCACCACCACCCGGTCGCCGGGCTTCAGGTTGCGCACCTGCGGGCCGACCTCGACGACCTCGCCCATGAACTCGTGCCCGAGGATGTCGCCCTTGCGCATCGCCGGGATGTAGCCGTGGTAGAGGTGCAGGTCGGATCCGCAGATGGCGGTGGTGGTGACCCGCACGATCGCGTCGCGGGCGTTCAGGATGGTCGGGTCGGGCACGTCGACGACCTTGACGGTGTCGGTGCCCATCCACGCGGTGGCCTTCATCGGATTCCCCCTCCCCGGTCAGCGTCGGCCCAGCGGCTGTGCCGGGCGCTGCGTGACCTGCTGCCGGACGGAGATGCCGCCCGGGCTGCCCTCGGACCGGACCACCTCGCCGGTCTCCAGCACCTGCTTGAACCGGCGCAGGTCGTCGCGTACCTGCTGCTCGGGCTCCTCGCCGAAGAGCTTCGCCACCGCCCGGCCGAGGGCACCGGCCGGCGGAGCGTACCGGAGGAGCACGCGGACCTCGGTGCCCCGGTCGCCCGGGGCGGGCACGAAGCGCACCCGGCCGGCGTTGGGTACCGGCGCGCCGGGGAGCGACCGCCAGGCGATGGCCCGGTTCGGGCGGTCGTCGACGATCTCGGCCTCCCACTCGACGTGCCGGCCGGCCGGCGCGTGGACGACCCAGTGCGACCGGCGCAGGTCCTCGGCGCGGACCGACTCCAGGTGGGTCATGAACCGCGGCAGGTTCTCGACGTCCCGCCAGAACCGGTACGCCTCGGCCGGCGACCGGTTCACGGTCACCGCGATCTCCATCCGGATGGCGCGCTTCCGGGCGCGGCGGATGCGCCCCGCGCGCAGGGCGGCGACCAGGTCGACGGCGGCGATCCCACCGACGACGGCGGTGGTCAGGGCGAGCCGGCGGCGCCGCTCGCCGCCGCTGCCGGCGTGTGCCCGGACGAGCAGAGCCAGGTCGAGGGCGTCGCCGGCCACCCGGGTCCACGACCAGCCGGCGGCGGCACCGCCGCCGATCAGGCCGGCGGCGTGCACCAGTTCGCGGGCGCCCACGGCGGGGATGACCAGGCGGGCGGCGGGCGAGTCGGCCACCCCGGTCAGGCGGGCGAGGCGCTCGGGCGCGGCGAGCGCGCCGACCCCGAGGGCGAGGCTGAGCAGCCCCAGGGCACGTGGCAGGGCCGCCACCGGCTCCGGTCCGTCGAGTTCGGGCAGCAGGGCCCGGTCCGCCTCGTCCACGCGTCGCCCCCCTCGCGTCGGCGTGCCGCCGTCGGTACGACGACGGCCGGCGGTGTTCCGCCACCGTGACGGTATGCGGAGAAACCGGCGTATGCGCCCGATTCCGGCGAGGTTTGCCGTTCTCGGTTTCCGGAACGCCAGTCCGGTCGGTGCCGCCGGGCCGGGCCAGGCGCCCGCCGGGCCGGGCCAGGCGCCCGCCCGGCCGACCCGCCGGCCGGCGGGCCGGACCGGCTGGCCGGCGGGTCGTAGGCTGCTGGCCAGGCCCGGCGACCGGCCCGCGCCGCCGCGGCCCGCCCCGACGCCGCCTGGAGGGACCACCGCCATGACCGAGACCCCGACCGCCAGGCAGAAGCGGGTGTGGGACCGGACCGCCCCCAGCTACGACCGGCAGATCGCCTTGCTGGAGCGGATCCAGTTCGGCGGCGGGCGGGAATGGCTCGGCGAGCGGGCCCGCGGCCGGGTCCTCGAGGTCGCCGTCGGGACCGGACGCGACCTGCCCCACTACCCCGCCGACGCGACCCTCACCGGGATCGACCTGAGCCCGGCGATGCTCGCGATCGCCCGCCGGCGCGCGGCCGGCCTCGGCCGCGAGGTCGACCTGCGGGAGGGCGACGCCGAGCGCCTGCCGTTCCCGGACGGCTCGTTCGACACGGTGGTGTGCGCGCTGTCGCTGTGCAGCATCCCCGACCCGGCCGCCGCGGTCGGCGAGATGGCCCGCGTCCTGGTTCCCGGCGGCCGCCTGCTGCTGCTCGACCACATCGGAAGCAGCTGGCCACCGGTCTACGCCGCCCAGTGGCTCCTCGAACGGGTGACCGTCCGCCTGGCCGGCGAGCACTTCACCCGTCGCCAGCTACCCCTCGTCCGGGCGGCCGGTCTCGAGATCGTGGAGACCGAACGGCTCAAGGCGGGCACGGTCGAACGCATCCACGCGGTCAAGCCCGGCTGACCCGGCCATCCACCCGCCGCGAGTCGTGGGGACTTCTGGATGCATTCAAGAAGAAACTGACGCATACTGCCCAACGTGGCCACCACGCCGGAGTACGAGCACATGCTGCGGGGCGCCGCGCTGCGGGTGACCCGTCCGCGGCTGGCGGTGCTCGCCGCGGTGCACGCGCACCCGCACGCCGACACCGCCTCGATCTTCGGCGCGGTGCGCAGGGAGCTTCCCGAGGTGTCCCACCAGGCCGTGTACGACGTACTGGCGGCGCTGACCGCCGCCAACCTGCTACGCCGGATCGAGCCGGCCGGCTCGGTGGCACGCTACGAGGCGCGGGTCGGGGACAACCACCACCACGTCGTGTGCCGGTCGTGCGGCGCCATCGCCGACGTCGACTGCGCCGTCGGCGATTCGCCCTGCCTGAGCGCGTCCGCGACCCAGGGCTTCTCGATCGACGAGGCCGAGGTCACCTACTGGGGTGTCTGTCCTGGCTGTGTCACGGCACCAGCAACCCGATGACCGAACGATGAGCAGTGAGGAAGGACCGACGTGCCTGAGCACGGCAGCGAGAGCGAGAACCCGGCAATCCCCTCCCCGAGCCCGAAACCGGCCCGGCGCCCGAGGACCAACCAGGACTGGTGGCCGAACCAGCTGAACCTGCAGGTCCTGCACCAGCACTCCCCCCGGGCCAACCCGATGGGCGAGAGCTACAGCTACGCGGAGGAGTTCAAGAAGCTCGACGTGGAGGAGCTGAGGCGCGACGTCTTCGAGGTCATGACGACCTCGCAGGACTGGTGGCCCGCCGACTACGGGCACTACGGGCCGCTGTTCATCCGGATGAGCTGGCACGCCGCCGGCACGTACCGGATCGAGGACGGCCGCGGCGGTGCCGGCGACGGCGCCCAGCGCTTCGCGCCGCTGAACAGCTGGCCCGACAACGCCAACCTGGACAAGGCCCGCCGGCTGCTCTGGCCGGTCAAGCAGAAGTACGGGCGCCGGCTCTCCTGGGCCGACCTGCTGGTCTTCGCCGGCAACTGCGCGCTGGAGTCGATGGGCTTCAAGACGTTCGGCTTCGGCTTCGGCCGCGAGGACGTCTGGGAGCCGGAGGAGATCTTCTGGGGCCCGGAGGACACCTGGCTCGGCGACGAGCGCTACAGCGACGACCGGGAGCTGACCGGGCCGCTCGGCGCGGTGCAGATGGGCCTGATCTACGTGAACCCGGAGGGGCCCAACGGCACCCCGGACCCGCTCGCCTCCGCCCGGGACATCCGCGAGACGTTCCGCCGGATGGCGATGAACGACGAGGAGACCGTCGCGCTGATCGCCGGCGGCCACACCTTCGGCAAGACCCACGGCGCCGCCCCGGCCGAGTACGTCGGCCCCGAGCCCGAGGCCGCCCCGATCGAGGACCAGGGCCTGGGCTGGAAGAACAGCTTCGGCACCGGCAAGGGCGACGACACGATCACCAGTGGTCTCGAGGTCACCTGGACCTACCACCCGACCCGGTGGGACAACGAGTTCTTCCACATCCTCTTCGCGTACGAGTGGGAACTGACCCAGTCGCCGGCCGGCGCGCACCAGTGGCGCCCGAAGCACGGCGCGGGCGCCGACATGGTGCCGGAGGCGCACGACCCGACGAAGCGCCGCGAACCCCGGATGCTCACGTCGGACCTCGCGCTCCGGTTCGACCCGACCTACGGTGCGATCTCCCGACGCTTCCTGGAGCACCCGGACGAGTTCGCGGACGCGTTCGCCCGGGCCTGGTACAAGCTGCTGCACCGCGACATGGGTCCGGCCTCCCGCTATCTGGGGCCGTGGGTGCCGGAACCGCAGCTGTGGCAGGACCCGGTCCCGGCGGTGGACCACGAGCTGGTCTCCGGCGCGGACGTCACCGCCCTCAAGCGCCAGCTCCTCGACTCGGGGCTGTCCATCGGCCAGCTGGCGCGTACGGCGTGGGCGTCGGCGGCGAGCTTCCGCGGCACCGACCTGCGCGGCGGGGCCAACGGGGCCCGGATCCGTCTCGAACCGCAGCGGAACTGGGAGGTCAACGAGCCGGCCCAGCTCGCCACGGTGCTGGGCACCCTGGAGCGCGTCCAGCAGGAGTTCAACAGCGCCCAGTCCGGCGGCAAGCGGATCTCGCTCGCCGACCTGATCGTGCTGGGCGGGTGCGCGGCCGTCGAGCAGGCGGCCCGCAACGCCGGGCACGAGATCACCGTGCCGTTCACGCCGGGGCGTACCGACGCCGCGCAGGAGCAGACCGACGTCGAGTCGTTCACCGTGCTCGAACCGAGGGCCGACGGGTTCCGCAACTACCTGCGGGCCGGGCAGAAGCTCTCCCCGGAGACGCTGCTGCTGGACCGGGCCAACCTGCTCACGCTGACCGCACCCGAGATGACGGTCCTGGTCGGCGGCATGCGGGCGTTGAACGCCAACGTGGGGCAGGCGCCGCACGGCGTGCTCACCGACCGGCCGGAGACGTTGACCACCGACTTCTTCCGCAACCTGCTCGACGTCGGCACCGAGTGGACGGTCTCCACGTCGACCGAGAACGTGTACGAGGGGCGGGACCGCGCCACCGGCGAGGTCAGGTGGACCGCCACCGCCGTCGATCTCGTCTTCGGCGCCAACTCGCAGCTGCGGGGCATCGCCGAGGTGTACGCCGCCGCCGACGGGCAGGAGAAGTTCCTGCAGGACTTCGTGGCCGCGTGGGTCAAGGTGATGAACCTGGACCGGTTTGACCTCACCTGACGGCGACGGGGCGTCCGGCGACATCGTGGAACTGCGGGTCCACGGTGTCGCCGGCGCCGGCCCGTCGCGGCTGCTGGGCAGTCCGGGGGTCCGCCAGGTCGCCGGCGACCGCCGGGCCGGGTTCCACCGCCCGGCGCACCCGGAGGCGACGGGGCCGGGCGGGGTGGTGCCGGAGGCGTACCGGTGGGGCGACCTGCCCTCGGGCACCGCCGGCCGGACCCTGTCGCTGGTGTTCCTGCTGCCGTTCATGTTGAGCAACACGGCGGTGTGGATGCGCCCGCCCGGTCGCGGGTCGGGCGTCACGGCGCTGTGCCGGCTCCTCGCCCTCAACCTGACCCTGGTGTACGTGTTGACGGCCGCCGGCGTCGCCCTGGACCTGTTCGCCTGGACGTGCCTGGGCTCGTCCGGCTGTCTCGCCGGTGCCGACCGGCTGGGCGACCACCCGGTCGGACCGCGCCTGGCCGTGCTGGCCGCGGTCCCGGTCGCGGCGATCTGGCTGGTCTGGTCGCTGAGCACGCGCACCCGCCACCCGTACGAGGCCGCCGCGGCAGCCGACCCGGCGGGGGACCGCCTCGACACGCTGGCCGGGTGGGACCGGATGCCGGTGGTGCGCCGGCTGCGGGCGGTCCACGTCGCCGCCGGCTTGGCGGTGCTGGACCTGACCCTGCTCGTCGCGCGCGGCGCCCCCGGTCACTCCGCCGCGACGGCCGCCCTGCTCGCGCTCGCCGGTGCGGTGCTCGTCGCCGGTGTGGCGCTGCTGTGCGCTCCGGCCCCGCTGGAGGCGGCGTCCCGGCGGACCGACCGGTTGACCCGGGCGCTCTGCGCCGCCGCCGGCGCCGGGACGGTGGCGACGCTGGCGGCCGTCGCGCTGGATCCGACCCCGTGGCCCCGGTCGGCGGGCCTGCCGGGGTACGACCGGCTGGTCGCGGTGGTGTTCCTCACCGAGATGGCGCTGGTGGTCGCGCTGGGGGCGCTGGTGCTGTGGGGGCACGCCGGCCGGGCCCGCCGGCCGGTGCTGCGGCGCGGGCTGGGCGCGCCGGTCGTCGGGGCGCTCGCGGTGGGCCTCGGGGCGGCGCTCTCCGCCGAGGTGGCCTACCTGACCGCGTACGTCCTCATGCCCGGCCCCGTCCCGGCGCGCCCCGACGAGCTGATGGCACCGCCACCGGCGTACCAGTGGGCGGCGCTCAGCTTCGTCGTCACGCTGACCGCCGCGACGGTGATCGGCGGCGCGACGACCCTGGTCTCCAGGCGACGGCGGCGGCGGGCGGCGGCGGGCATCGTCGCCCGGGACTTCCCGGCGGCGCCGGCGCGGGCGGCCGGGCGGATCCGGCGGGTGCGGCGGGCGGTGGCCCGCGCGCGGTTCACCGAGCAGCTCGGCGTGCTGGCCGCCGGGTACGCGTGCCTGGCCCCGTTCGGGCTCGCCGCGGCGGTGCTCGGGGCGGCGGGGGTGGAACCGGTGCCGTTCGCGGAACGCCACCTCGGCCTGCCGTCCGGTGTCGTGCTCGCCGGGCTGGCCGCCGGCAGCTACGCCACCGCGGCCGTCGTCGTGGCGCTGGTGGTGGGCGCGGTGTTCGCGTACCGAACGGCGGGGTTCCGCCGGTACGTCGGCGTGCTCTGGGACCTCGGGACGTTCTGGCCGCGGGCGGCGCACCCCTTCGCGCCGCCCAGCTACGCCGAGCGCGCGGTGCCGGAGCTGACCGACCGGATCGGCCACCTCAGCGGGCGCCACGCCGGGGTGGTGCTGACCGGGCACAGCCACGGTTCGGTGCTGCTCGCGATGACCGTGCTGCGGCTGCCCCCGCGGGCGAACCGGCGGGTGGCCCTGCTGACGCACGGTTCGCCGCTGACCCGCCTCTACGCCCGGCTGTTCCCCGCGTACCTCGGCGAGGACGTGCTGCGCGAGGTGGGCGACCGGATCGGCTGGCGGTGGCTGAACCTGTGGCGGGACACCGACTTCGTCGGCGGCTGGGTCCTCTCCGGGCACCGGCCCGGCGAACCGCCCACGGTCGCCGGGCCGCCCGGTGGGGTCGATCGCCGCCTGCGCGATCCCGAGGACGTGCTGCCGCCCCCGGGTGGCCGGGTCCCGCCGCCCGTCGTCGGACACTGGCCGGGCGAGTCGGACGAGCGGTTCACGGCCGCCGTGCGCGAGCTGGCCGCGCGGCTGCGCGCTGCGGACCGGCGTTGAGCCGCCGGCCCGCCGTGCGCTGCGGTGCGGTCAGCGCAGCGACCGGAAGGCGGTGCGCAGCTCGTCGGTGAGCAGCTCCGGCTGCTCCCAGGCCGCGAAGTGCCCGCCCCGGGGCAGCCGGTTGTAGTGGATCAGGTTGGGGTACGCCTGCTCCGCCCAGCTCCGCGGGGTCTCGTACAGCTCGTCGGGGAAGACGCTCACCGCGACCGGCACCTCGACGCCCTTGGCCGCGAAGAAGGGGAGCTTGTTCTCCGCGTACAGGCGTGCCGCCGAGACTCCGGTGTTCGTCAACCAGAACAGCGTGATGTTGTCGAGCACGTCGTCGCGGGTGAGGCCGACCTGCTGCCCGGCGAACACCTGGCAGATCAGGTCCAGGCTGGCCGCGTCGTGGTCGAGCATGAAGTTCGCCAGGGCCATGGGCGAGTCCGCCAGCCCGATCAGCGTCTGCGGGCGGGTCCCCATCTCCAGGGCGTACGCGGCGTGCTTCCAGAAGAAGTCGAGCTGCTCGCAGGTCCGCCGCTCCTCGTCGGTGAGGCCGGACGGCAGCTTGCCGAGGGCGCTGTTCGCTCCGGTGATGTCCGACTGGATCAGCGCGTCGATGTCGGGCGGAATGGCACCCGGCATGTTGGTGTGGATGCCGAGCAGTTCCAGCGGCGCCTGCAACCCGATGAGGTCCGTGATGAGGGCGCCCCAGTCGCCGCCCTGCGCCACGAACCGGTCGTAGCCGAGGCGGCGCATCAGCTCGATCCAGGCGCAGGCGATGTGCTGGGCGTCCCAGCCCGAGGTGGTCGGCTTGCCCGAGAAGCCGTAGCCGGGCATCGACGGGATCACCAGGTGGAAGGCGTCCGACGCGTCGCCGCCGTGCGCGGTGGGATCGGTGAGCGGCCCGATGATCTTCAGCTGCTCGATCACGGAACCGGGCCACCCGTGCGTGACGATGAGCGGCAACGCGTCCTCGTGCTTCGACCGGACGTGGATGAAGTGGATGTCCAGCCCGTCGATCTCGGTGATGAAGTTCGGCAGGTCGTTCAGCCGCGCCTCGACCTTGCGCCAGTCGTACTCCTCCTCCCAGTAGCGGGCGAGCGCCTGGCTCGTCTCCAGCGGCACGCCCTGCGACTGGTCGTTGACGGTCTCCTTGTCCGGCCAGCGGGTGGCCGCGATGCGCTGCCGCAGCGCCTGGAGGTCCGCTTCGGAGACCTCGATCCGGAACGGCCGGATGTCGGTGGTCGGGCGGGTCATGGTGTTGACGGCCACGTCGGGCCTCCTTCTCGTCGAGGTTGACTGCCGTTACGAGCGGGTCTCGGCGCGTCTGGGCAACTTCCACTCGGGCCGGACGAAGTGGCAGGTGTAACCGCCGGGGTGGTGCTCCAGGTAGTCCTGGTGTTCCGGCTCGGCCTCCCAGAACGGGCCGGCCGGGCTCACCTCGGTGACCACCTTGCCGGGCCACAGGCCGGAGGCATCGACGTCGGCGATGGTGTCCTCGGCGACCTCCCGCTGCTGGTCGTCGAGGTAGAAGATGGCCGACCGGTAGCTGGTCCCCACGTCGTTGCCCTGCCGGTTCTTCGTGGTCGGGTCGTGGACCTGGAAGAAGAACTCGAGCAGGTCCCGGTAGGACAGCTGGCCCGGGTCGTAGACGATCTCGATGGCCTCGGCGTGGGTGCCGTGGTTGCGGTACGTCGCGTTCGGCGTGTCCCCGCCGGTGTAGCCGACGCGGGTGCTGACCACGCCGGGGCGTTTCCGGATGAGATCCTGCATCCCCCAGAAACAGCCGCCGGCCAGGATCGCCTTCTCTGTCGTGTCGGTCATCGCTGCACTCCCCTCGCTCGACCAGCAGGACGCGACCTCAAGGGCCGAAGGTGAAGACGTAGGCGCGGAACCCGGGCCGGTACGCGACGAGGGTCAGCAGGTGGTCGACCCGGGACGCGCCGGCGACGAGCCGGACCATCCGGGCCCGGTCGACCCGCGCGACCCCGTCCGGGTCGACGTCCGCGCCGCGCTCACCGCCGATCGGTTCCCCGTCGAGCAGCACCTGGACCTCGGCCGGTCCCGGTCCCGGGTCGGCGACGAGGTTCACCTCGCCCGCGTTGAACGGCAGGGCCAGCTCGCCGGCGTCGCCGGTCAGCTCGATGTACTCGCCGCCGTTGACCCACTCGCCGGCCAGGTTGAACGTGCCCGGCACCCCGCGGTCCGCGCCCAGGTACGTCTCCGGCGTGACACCGAAGTAGGACGGCTCCCCGGTGGTGGCGAAGTCCCGCGCCTCGGGGCTGACCGGCGGCAGCTTGGTACGCGGCGTCCGGATCTCCAGGAGCCGGCGGATCTCCGACTCCACCCGCTCGTAGGCGCCCTCGCCGACCCACCGGTCGACGAGCCGGCCGTCCGCGTCGAAGAGGTACTTCGCCGGCCACGCGTCGTTGCGCAGCGCCCGCCAGAAGGTGAAGTCGTTGTCGATCGCGATCGGGTAGGTGAGCCCGTGGTCGCGGATCGCGCGGTCGATGTTCTCCGGGCGCCGGCCGAACTCGAACTCGGGGGCGTGCACGCCGATGACGGTCAGGCCCAGGTCGGCGTAGTCGCGGTGCAGCGCCTTCACGTACGGGGCGGTGCGGATCCAGTTCACGCAGGTGTACTCCCAGATGTCGATCAGGACCACCCGGCCGCGCAGGTCGTCCGGCGTCAGCGGCGGCGAGTTCACCCACCGCTCGACGGTGATGGGAGGAAGCTGCACGGTCAGGTTCGCGGTCACGCCGGCACCTCGGCGGCGGCGGCGCCGACGATCGACTTGTCGTCGTCGTCCTGGACGTAGCCGACCACCATCGCCCGTCGTGGATCGAGTTCGGGCGGCACCTCGAGGTCGACGCGCCCGCTCATCAGGTTCAGGTCGGCCGAGGTGAAGGCGCGCACCACGGCGTCCTGGCGCAGCCGCCGCCCGGCGTTCTCCCCGCGGGGGACGTCGTTCGCCAGGTCGCGTTCCACCACCGCCACGTTCAGCACCGCCCGCTCCGGTGGCTGCTCGGCGTGGTAGTCCACCAGCACGTGGCCGCCGTCGGCCGGCTCGGCCGTCACGGTGAGCGGGGTGGCGGCCGGCTCGGTGAGGGCGGCCTTGATGGCGTCGGTCGCGGTCCGCCGGTCGGAGCCGACGAACTCGACGGTGCCGTTGACGACCATCTGCGGCGTGTAGAGGCCCCGCGCCTGGAAGGCCCGCGCGTACGCCTCCTGGCGCAGTGTGTGCGCCTCGTTCCCGTACGGGTCGGCCCAGCCCAGATGGTCCCAGTAGTCGACGTGGAAGCCCAGCGCGTAGACCGGCTGGCCGCGTTCGCGGGCGTCACGGTCGATCTCGGACAGCACGTCCTCGGCGGGCGGGCAGCTGTTGCAGCCCTGGGAGGTGAACAGCTCGACGACGGCGAAACCGCCGTGGGCACTGTTCGACCCGGTGCGCGTGGTGTCCGGCACGGCGCGTCCTCCTCGGTCGGTCGGGCAGCCGTCACCGGCCTTCCCGTTCCGCCCGCGACCATTCCCGAGCTGCTAGGACGCGGTCTCCCTCCGGTACGGGGCGAGGAACTCGCCGAGCGCCGCGAGCATCTCGTCGGGCGCCTCCTCGGCGACGAAGTGGCCGACGCCGGGGACGACGAGGCTCTGCACGTCGTCCGCGACGACCCGCATCGCCTCGGCGACCTTCGGCCCGAAGCTCTTCTCGCCGCCGATCGCCAGGACTGGCATGGGCAGCTTCGTGTTCTTGCGCTGCCCGTCCTGGGAGATGGTCGCGTCGAGCGCCCGGTACCAGCCGAAACTGCCGCGCAGCGAGTCCGGGTCGGAGAGCAGTCCGACGTAGAAGTCGATGACCTCGTCGGGCAGCGGTTTGCCGGCCGCGTCGAACTCCCACTGGAAGAAGATCTTCTCCCGTCCCGTCACGAGCTGTTCGTTCAACCGGTCGATCCGGTTGAAGCCGAGGTGCCAGAGCCGGTCGTTGAGCGGCCCGGGGACGAACAGGGGTGGTGGCGGGGCCGCCCCCGGGGACCCCGGGATGTCGACGACGGCGATGCGGGCCACCCGGTCCGGGTGGTCCGCGGCGAGCGCGTAGGTGATCGCCAACCCGGTGTCGTGACCGACGGCGGCGAACCGGTGGTGGCCGAGCGCGTCCATCAGCGCGATCAGGTCGCGGGCCTGGGTGCCGGTGTCGTACCCGTTGTCGGGCTTGTCGGACATCCCCATGCCGCGCTGGTCGACCGCGATGACCTCGAAGTCCCGCGCCAGGGTCGGCATCAGCAGGCGCCAGCCGTACCAGCACTCCGGCCAGCCGTGCACCAGGAGCAGCGGCGGCCCCTCGCCGCCGATGACCGCGTGCAGGCGCACCTCACCGGCGTCGACGTACCGGCTGGTGAACGTGTCGGCGAAGCCGGCCGGAAGGTGCGGTGCCCGCGTGACGGAGGCGGGGCCCTCCGCGACGGGGAACCGGGTGGCGGCCGAGGTCATGGCGATTCCTTTCGTCGGAGGCACCGGGCTCGTCAGCGGGCCCTGCGACCGCCGATTCTCCTGGCCGGCGAGGCCCCGGCGAGCGGCTTCCGCCGCAGGTGAACCCTGACGGGTTACCGCGGCGGCGGGCCCCGCGCCGGGCGCCGCCGGGCGGCAAAACGGATCGCGTCGAGAAGGCCGTCGTGCCATGGTTTCCCGCATGCCCCAACCGATCCTGCGTACCGAGCGCCTGCTGCTGGTCCCGCTCGCCGACCGGCACCTGGAACTGGAGGTCGAGCTCGACTCCGACCCGGAGGTGCTCCGCTACCTCTACGGCCGGGCCCGGACCAGGGACGAGGTGGTCGAGTCGCACGCGCGGCGGACGGGCCTGGCCGGCAAGGTGGACAGCCTGGGCTTCTGGATGGCGTTCGGCACCGACGGCGGGGCGCCCGGCTCGACGCCGCCGGCTACCGAGGACGCCGGCGACTTCGTCGGGCTGATGATGCTGCCGCCGGCGAACGGCCCCGACCAGCCCGACGACCCGACCGTCGCCGAGTTGGGTTACCGCCTGGTCCGCCGGTTCTGGCGGCGAGGCCTGGCCAGCGAGGCCTCCCGGGTCCTGCTGCGGCACGCCTTCGACACGGTGGGGCAGCGACGGGTGATCGCGCAGACGATGGCGGTGAACACCGGTTCCCGGCGGGTGATGGAGTCCGTCGGGATGCGGTACGTCCGCACGTTCCACACGTCCTGGGACGAGCCGCTGCCCGGCTCCGAGGAGGGCGAGGTCGAGTACGAGATGACCCGCGCGATGTGGACGGCGTTGCGCGATCAGGGGGACCTGCGGCGCTGGCGCAGCGTGGGCACCCCGGGCCAGGTGCGGTCGTCGCAGTAGCCGTCGCGGCCGGCCAGCACCGCCCACCCGCCCCCGTGCTGACGGCGACCGGGCGGGTCGCGCGCCGGGCCAGGGCGTCCGTACGAGCGATATGACTGGCGGTCACAACTATTCCGCTCAGTCATATCGCTCGACCGCGTACTCATTCTCCGCCGCCTCTCCGGCGGTCAGCGCGAGGAGCCCCGGCCACCGGGCCGGGGCTCCCGCGTGAAACGCGACCTACGCCGGGGAGAGACCCTCCGCGAAGTCGTACAGGCTCTTGATGTCGTTGTCGAAGTACGGGCCGTCGAACTGGCCGTTACCCGGATTGTCGCCGTGACTCACGACGCTGTTGATGTAGCCGAGGCCATTCTGGTCGTTGTATTCCTGGAGCCACGGACCGCCGCTGGATCCGTACGTCATGTTGCACCACATCCGGATCTGCTGCCCGCCGGCGTGCCAGGTCCCGCTCTGGCAGTAGTACTGGATCTGGCCGCCGCCGAGGTTGGACGGGTAGCCGAGAGCCGTCACCAGGGGAACGTTGTAGCCCCAGTTCCAGCGCAGGCCGTTGCCGCCGACCGTGTCGACGACCTTCAGGCCCCAGCTACCGCCGTTGTGCATGATGGCGATGCCCATGTCCTCGTCGTAGCTGCCGTTGTTGACCCACGCGGTGCGGGCGGTGAGCTGGTAGGCGACGAAGGTGCCGAACGGGCGCGCCCCGCTGCGGTACCGCGGCACGAACTGCCAGTTGCCGTACCACTGGCCGCCGCGGCCCTGGTGCACGCAGTGGCCGGCGGTCATCACCAGTCGCCGCTTGCCGCTGGCCACGGTGCTCGCCGAGCAGGAGGCGGTGCCACCGCCGGGCGTCGTGAAGTAGACCTTGCCGACGGTCCTCGACTCGTTGAGCTGGATGCTCTTGTCGTCGGTGCTGGCGACCCTCGGTGCCACCGGCGCGACCGTGCCGGCCGGTCCCTTGGGCACCGCGGCCCCGGTTGCGGACTCGGTCACGCCCTTGGGCTTCGCGATGTCCAGGTCGACGGCGCTGGCCATCCGCTCCGGCGTCCAGAACGCGGCGACCTCCTTGGCGATCTTCTCGTTGGTGATCGCGCGACCATCACTGGTGCGGGCGACGACCGTGGTGTTGCCGTTCCGGTCGACCGTGGTCGGCTTCGCTTCGGCGACCACCGGGCCGGTGACGACCAGCGCGAGCGCCAGGCTGGCCGTTGCCGACCATCGCAGGATTGGTTTCAACTGTTGCCCCCTCTTCCTCCGTGCCCCAATCGGGCCACCGAAACGTATCGACGGAATTGCTCTGATCGCAATTAGGCGGCATGCCAGGTAATTGACACTGACTTGTAGGCGACGAACGGCACAGGCCGTTAAAATCATTCGCATATCTCGACACCCTAGAATTCATCCCGCCCGGAAAAGAAAGTGTCGACGAGTGGGAATTGCGATGCCGGCAAGCAATAGGTGTCGCCCGTCACACCCGGAATCTCAGCGCCGCCGTCACAGATCCGACCCGGCCGGTGTCTCCATGCCGAAACAGCGACCAAGGAGGAGACATGGCCGGTAACACCCGGGTCCCACCCACCGAGATCACCGGCGTCTTCGGCACCGTCCTGAAGAGGTTCAGCAGGAAGACCTTCGGCGACGTGCCCGAGGCGCTCGGCGTGATGTGGCACCACAAGCCCGTGCTCAGGTTCGGCTTCGGCGCCGGCCGGAAGGCCAGCAAGTGGAAGGAGTGCGACGAGAACCTGAAGTCGTACGCCCACATGGCGGTGGCGTCCCTGATCGGCTGCTCGTTCTGCCTCGACTACGGCTACTTCCAGGCGCACAACGAGGGGCTCGACGTGACCAAGGCCCGCGAGGTGCCGCGCTGGCGCGAGTCGACCGTCTTCACCGCGCTGGAGCGCGACGTCCTGGAGTACGCCGAGGCGATGTCGCAGACGCCGCCGACGGTCACCGACGAGCTCGCGGACCGGCTGCTCAAGCAGCTCGGGGCGCCGGCGCTGGTCGAGCTCAGCGCGTGGATCGGGCTGGCGAACCAGACGGCCCGGACGAACGTGGCACTGGGCATCGAGGCCCACGGGTTCGCCGCGACGTGCGGCCTGGCGCCCCTGGCCGAGCGGCCCGGCGCGCCGTCCCCCAGCGGCGTGCCGTCCCCGAGCGGCGTGCTGTCCCCGAGCGGCGTGCCGGCGCGCCGGGCCGCGTGACGGCGCAGCGGTGACCGGCGGGCGGGTCACCCACACGTGGCCCGCCCTCCGGACCCGTGATCGGCGCGCTCCGACACCCGGCCTGTCGCGCTCAGATCGGACAGGGCTGGATCAACAACCCAGAAGACGTGAATTAACTACTTGTAGGCATGAAGCGTCTTAGGTGTTACGGAACCCGGAAGTTCCTCTTGTTCGGCATGAATCCGCCTAGCGTTCGACGTGGCTCGGCCTTCTGAGCCATTCCTGACGGAGAGAGGAACATGTCGATGAGGTACCTGACCAAGCTCGCCGGTGGGGTGGTGCTGGCCAGCGCCGCCCTGGCGGTCGCCGCCCCGGCCACCGCGCTCGCCGCGAGCGACGAGGGACCGTCCAAGTCGGACCGCAAGCCCCCGAAGACGTTCAACCTGAAGGACAAGCAGGGCAACGGGGTCACCTGCGCGACCACCACGCAGATCAACGAGCAGAACATCACCCAGATCATCAAGGACAACACCATCAGCCACAGCGTCGTCACCTTCAACCTGGGCGCGTCGGCAGCGGCGTCGAACACCGCCGCCGCCCCCGAGCGCAACATCGTCGTCTGCATCCGGGACATCGACGTGGACGTGGACGTGAAGACCAGGCTGCTCACCGACCTCCTCACCATGGTCGAGGACGGTCTCGGCCCGGCCGCGGTCGGCCAGCGGGCCGGCATCACCCCGGCGCCGGGTGGCGCGTACGCCGGTCCGGAGGGCGCCTGGGTGCTGCCGAGGACGGCTGGCGTCGCGGCCGGTGACGGTGGCTCGCTCGCCGGCACCGACACCGGTGCCCTGGGGACGGCCGGTGCCGGCCTGATGGGCGTGGGCGTGCTCGGTGGCCTCGCGCTGCTGCGCCGGCGGTCCGCCAATGGCACGGTCGCCTGAGGCGGTCAGGAGCGCCAGCGGCCGCCGCGGTTTCCCGTGGCGCGCCGCTGGCCTCTTCCTGGCCGTCCTCGTCACACTCACCGGAGCAGGTCTGCTCGGGCTCGCGGCGCTGACCCCCGAGCCGGTCGGGCCGCCCCAGCCCGACCTCGCCGCCGCGCCGCCGGCCCTGCAGTCACCGCTGGCGGCGGCGCCCCCCACTCCAGACCCGACGCCGAGCGGAGCCGGCGCGTCGCCGTCGACCTCGGGGAGCCCCGGCGACGCACGCGGTGCTGAGTCGGCGCTCGCGGTCCTCCCGTCCCCGGTCCCGATCACGGTGGGGATGCCGCGATCGCAACCCACCCGCATCAAGGTCCCGCGGATCGGCATCGACGCGCCGACGGTCGCCCTCGGGCTGGACCGCAACCAGCAGATCGCGGTCCCGCCGTTGAACCAGCCGAAGACGGCCGGGTGGTTCAAGCTGGGTCCGAGTCCCGGGGAGATCGGGACCGCGGTGGTGGTCGGCCACGTCGACTCCCGCGTCAGCGGCCGGGCGGTCTTCTACCGGCTCGGCGCCCTCAAGCCGGGCGACACCGTCGAGGTGCTCCGCACGGACGGCACGACGGCCCGGTTCACCGTCGACGGGGTGGCCCGCTACCCGAAGAAGAACCTCCCGCTGGGGCCGGTCTACGGCCACACCGGCAAGGCTCAGCTCCGGCTGATCACCTGCGGGGGCGCGTACGACAAGAAGGCGAAGTCGTACAAGGACAACATCGTGGTGTTCGCGACGCTGGCCGCCTGAGCCCTCGACGACCTACCGCTCGTCCGCGGGGCCGGCGGCCTCCCGCAGCGCCGCCAGCGCCGTCCGCGCCGCCGGTGTGTGCTCGACCGCGTCGTGCACCACGGCGTGGATCGACCGGACCGGCACCGGGCGGACCACCCGGACCCGGGCCACGCCGTCGGGCAGGTGCGCCGCGCCGAGGGCGGGGAGCACCGTGATGCCGATGCCGGCCGCGACGAACGCGAGCGCCGTCGGGTAGTCGTGCGCCTCGACCCGGAAGGCCGGGCGGAAACCGGCGGCGGTGCAGGCCTCGATGAGGTTGGTGCGGCACCAGCCGCGGGCGAAGTCGTTGTCGATCCACCGCTCGTCGGCGAGGTCGGCCAGGTCCACCTCCGCCTGGCCGGCGAGCCGGTGCCCGGCGGGCAGCACCGCGACGTAGGGGTCGTCGAGGAGGTGCCGGGCGGTGAAGCCCGGGCCGGGGTCGAAGTCGGCACGCGCCACCACCACCTGGATGTCGGCGCGTTCCTCCCGGCTGTCCGGAATGTGTTCGCGCAGCTCCAGGTCGAGGCGGACACCGGGAAGCTCGGTGAGGACCCGCCGCACCACGGACGGCATCCACGCCGCGCCCACCGACGCGAAGTACGCGATGGACAGCGCGCCGGTGCGGCCGGTGCGCAGGTCGGCGACCAGCGACTCGGCCGCGCCGAGCCGGGCGAGCACCCGGTCCGCCTCGGCGGCGAGGGCGTGGCCGGCGGCGGTGGGCCGCAGGCCCCGTCCCGCCCGGGCGAGGAGGGTGAGGCCGGTCTCGCGCTGCAGCGCGGTGAGGTGCTGGCTGACGGCGGAGGGGGTGTAGCCGAGGTTGGCGGCGGCCGCCTGGACGGACCCGGAGGCCACGACGGAGCGGAAGACCCGGAGGCGGTGGACGTCGAGCACGACCCAACCATAAAGCCGTACTGAACTGTTGTGAAGAAACAATTACTGGTGCTGAATCTTCGGGCGCCCGAGAATCGGCCCCATGACGCTTGCGCAGCTCACCGCCGACCGGCCGGCCGCCCCCGTCGACGACCGCGCTTCCGGTGCGTACCCCCGGTCCTGGCCGACCCTCGCCGCCGCCGGCACGACGGTGTTCCTGTGGGCGTCGGCGTTCGTCGGGATCCGCTTCGCCGGGCACGACTACTCCCCCGGCGCCATGGCGCTGGGCCGGATGGCGGCGGCGTCCGCCGCGTTGAGCGTCTTCGTGGCCCTCAGCGCCGGGCGCCAGCGCCGCCGGACGCCGCTCCGCACCGCCACGGCCGTCCGGCCCCGCGGCGGGACCCTCGGGTTGGTCGCGCTCTGGGGCGTGGCCTGGTTCGGCGGCTACAACGTGGCGCTCAACGCCGCCGAGCGGCTGGTCGACGCCGGGACGGCGGCCCTGCTGGTGGCGGCCGCGCCGATCCTCGTCGCGGTGGCCGCGGTCCTCGTCCTGGGCGAACGGCTCACCCGCCGGCTCGGCGTCGGGGTGGCGATCGCCTTCGCGGGCGTCGCCCTGATCGCGGCCAGCGGCTTCACCGGGCACGCCGACAAGCTCGGCGTCGCGCTGGCGGTGCTCTCCGCCGTGCTGTACGCCTTCGGCGTACTGCTTCAGAAGCGCCTGCTGGCGCGGGTCGACGCCGTGACGATGACCTGGCTGGGCGCGTTGGCCGGGACCGCGGCCCTGTCACCGTTCGCGCCCGGACTCCTCGCCGAGCTCGCCGCGGCACCGGCGTCGGCGACCCTGGGCATGCTGTACCTGGGCGTCTTCCCGACCGCGGTCGGCTTCCTCGCCTGGGGCTACGTCCTGTCCCGGTGGACGGCGGGGCGCACCACGGCCGCGACCTACCTGGTGCCACCGGTGACCGTGCTGCTGTCGTGGACGCTGCTGGGCGAGGTACCGGCGCCGCTCGCCCTGCTGGGCGGCGCGCTCTGCCTGGGCGGCGTGGTGCTCGCGACGCGGCGCTGACTCCCCATGATGGACCGGTGACCCCGACGTGTCCTCGCCGCGTTGATCGCCGCCCGCACCGTCGCCGTCACACCGGTCAGCTCGCACGCAGGCAGAACTCGTTGCCGTCCGGATCGGCCAGCACGGCGCTGCCGGCCGCGCCGACCTCGAGCCGGGTGGCGCCGAGGGAGACCAGTCGGTCGACCTCGGCCCGCTGATCACCGCCGACCGGGGCGAGGTCGAAGCGCTGCCGGCTCCGCCCGACCTTCGGGGCCACCGGCGGGCCGCCCCACGCGACCTTCGTGCCGCCGTGCGGCGACTGGACGGCGGTCTCCTCGTCCTTGTCCCACACCAGCGGCCAGCCCAGCGCGGCGCTCCAGAAGAGACCGACGTCCCGGGTGCCCTCGCAGGCCAGCTCCCCGAGCGGGCCGCACCCGGCGAGGAAGTTGTTGCCCGGCTCGATCACGCAGAACGCGTACCCCTCGGGGTCGGCCAGGACCACGTGCCCCTCCTCGGGGCGCTGCCCGACGTCGAGGTGGTCGCCGCCGAGCCCCAGCGCCGTCGCCACCATGCGCTCCTGGTCGTCGCCGCTGGCGCTGGTCAGGTGCAGGTGGAGGCGGTTCGGCCGGACCAGCTCCGCGCCGGTCGGGGCGAACCGGAGGCCGACCTGGGTGTCGTCGCCGGGCAGCAGTACGCCACCGGCGTCCTCGACGATCTCCCGGCCGAGCATCCCCGCCCAGAACCGCGCCAGGCGAGCCGGGTCGCGCGCATCGAAGGTCACCGACAGCAGTCGCGAGAGCATCAGCACACGGTAGACACGGGCCACCGGACCAACAAGGCAATAATCGGTCACCGGGAGCGGCCGGCCCGTCGACGAGCCAGGAGGCAGCGGCATGTCCAGCAGGCAGCTGTACGACACCATCGGAGCCACCTACACCGTGACGCGGCGCACCGAGCCGCGGATCGCCGCGCAGGTCTGGGCCGCGCTGGGCGACGCGCGGACGGTGTTGAACGTCGGGGCCGGCACGGGCTCCTACGAGCCCACCGACCGCGACGTCGTCGCGGTGGAACCCTCGGCGCTCATGCGGGCGCAGCGCCCCGCCGGCGCGGCGCCGTGCGTGGCCGCCGCCGCGCAGAGCCTGCCGTTCGCGGACCGGTCCTTCGACGCCGCGATGGCCTTCGCCACCATCCACCACTGGCCGGACGCGATCGCGGGCCTGCGCGAGATGCGGCGCGTCGCTCGCCGCGTGGTGGTGTTCACGCACGACACCAGTGCCACCGGTTGGCTGCACCGGTTCTGGCTCACCCGCGACTACCTGCCCGAGGTCGCGGACCTCACTGCCGGCCGGCCCTCGCTGGCCGAGCTGGCCGGCGCGATCGGCGCCCGGGTGGAGCCGGTGGCCATCCCGTGGGACTGCGTGGACGGCTTCTTCGAGGCGTACTGGCGCCGACCCGAGGCGTACCTGGACGAGAACGTCCGGCGTGGGGTGTCGGTCTGGACCCGGGTCGGGCCGGACGCCGAGCGGCGGGCGGTGCGGAACCTCCGCGCCGACCTCGCCTCGGGCCGGTGGGCGGAACGAAACCCGGACCTCGTCGGTCTCGACGCGGCGGAACTCGGCCTCCGCCTGCTCGTCGCCGGACCCGCCACATCTTGACCCTGACACGGTGGCAGGCGGAAGGCTGACCGGATGGACCTCGACGACTACCGCACGCACTCCCCCTACAGCGACCCCCGCCGGCACGCCGCGCTGCTCGACGCCGTACCCGCCGACCTGGCCGGCGCCGCGGCGGCCGCCCGCAACGTCATCGTCCACTACCGGGCGGGTGGCGTGCAGCTGCCCGCCGACCGGCTGGACGAGGTGAACCACCGCTGGCTGGACCGCATCCTCGACACCGACCAGGCCCGCTTCCCGCTGCCGCTGACCGCGGCCCGCCCAGCCGCCGACCGCGTCGCGGGCTGCTGCCGCGACCACACGCTGTTCACGGTCGCCGTGCTGCGCCAGCACGGCATCCCCGCGCGCAGCCGGATCGGCTTCGCCTCCTACTTCACGCCCGGGTGGCATCACGACCATGTGCTGGTGGAGTACTGGAACGGCGAGCGCTGGGTGTGGGCCGACCCGGAAGTCGACCCGGCCGGCGAGTGGCCGTTCGACGGCTACGACATCGACCCGGCGGCCGGGCTGTTCGACTCGGCGGCCCGGGTGTGGTCGGCGTACCGGGCCGGGACGATCGACCCCGACGTCTACGGCGTCGACAAGGGACTGCCCATCCGCGGCGCCTGGCTCGTCTACGACTACGTCCTGCAGGAACTCGCCCACCGGCAGAAGGACGAGCTGCTGCTGTGGGACTCCTTCGGCGCCATGACCGGTGACCTCGCGTCCGCCGATCTCGCGCTGGCCGACGAGATCGCCGCGCTGCTGCTCGCCGCGGACGGCGGCGACCGGGCGGCGGAGAAGGAACTCGCCCACCGGTACGCCGCCGACGCCCGCCTGCGGCCCGGCCCCCAGATCCACAGCGTCTCCCCGATCACCGGCGTCCGCACCGCAGTCGACCTGCGCCGCTGACGTGGGGTGTGGCCGGCCGACGACAGGTACGAGCCTCGCACCTGGACCGAGGGCGGCGGAGGGTCGGTCAAGCGCCGCTGCTGGGCCGGGGGCCGTGGCGCTTCCGTCTAGACGGGAGGAGGCAATGTGAACTCACCCGATAGCATTGGGTGAGGCACCAGTGACCGAGTGCTGACAACGTCTACCGGGATGTCACGATCGCCGAGCCGAGGCCACGGGAGACGTGATGGTAAGAAGACCGCGGACCGTGGTGATAATCGCGATTGCAGGCGTGTTGTCGGGTGCCACTGTGCTGACGGGCCTTATCACCAACGAGGCTTCAGCGCAGCAGCAGTGGCCCGGGTGGCTTGAGCTGGTCCGCTCCCACCCGTGGCACTCGCTCGGAGTCCTGGCGGCGCTCCTGATCGGCCTCACCGTCGTTCTGGCGGTCGCTCCCTCCAGCGGAGGGGCACATGAGGTCCAAGGCTCGCCCGATCCGCCGACAGCGGCAGGACCGAGCAGCGGTCCTCCGCTCGAAACCGCTGCCCCGGAAGAGTTCCGGTACACCGAGCAACTTGATCGCCTTGCCCGACTGTCCGCCGAGTTGGTCAGCCGTCTCGGACGTCGGCGGACCGCGTACCCCCTCGACCTCAGTCTGGCCGAGCTTCACCGTATGGGTCTCTTCGTGCCCAGCCGCCTCACCGGCTACCGCGGGGGCGACACGGAGTTGGGTGAACGGACTGTCGTCGAGCTGGTGCAGCGGCTTCGACGCGGGAAGTCGGTCCTGCTCCTGGGCGAGCCGGGCTCCGGCAAGAGCCTATCGCTGTACGGCGTCGCCCTAGCCCTGCAGGAGAACGGGCTGTACCCGATTCCACTACGCGCGCTGGACGCGGTGGAGGCCGTTAGCGTCGTCCGTTCGGCTCGGCTCCACCGGGCGCTGCTGACCCAAGCGGTTGTGCTTGTCGATGGCCTGGACGAGGCGAGCGATCTGACCGATGGCGACGTACTGACCACAGCGCTGCGTGAACTGCTGGAGTACGCGCCGGCTCTCGTGACCTCCCGGGCCCGGGAGTACGAGGAGTGGATCGCCTTCGAAACGGCCTCGATCAGTTTCGACGAGGTCTTTCTCCTCGAAGGCTGGTCGGTCGAGGTCGAGTTCGCCGACTACCTCGCTCGCCTGCAACGTCGCGGATTGATCTCGAACCCTGATCTTTACCGGATGGTGGTGGCGTCGGAGCAGTTGGCCCGGCTGGTGGCACGGCCGTTGTACGCCCGGATGCTCACCTTCATCGGAGCTTCCGGTGCGGCCGGCATCAGCAGTGCCAGCAATCTCTACGGCGAGTACCTGAGCCGGCTCAGCCGGGCCACGGACTTCGCGGTGCGTGGCACGCAGCCGTCCTGGAGCGGTCAGTCGCTGATCCTGTGGCAGGAGGCGGCTTGGTTCGTCCACTCTCGTGAGCTCCCAGCGGACGCCATTCCGATGGCGGATCTGCACCTCGCGGTCGCCGGTCCGGTCCGGCGCGGCGGGGAGAGCCGGGCGCTCGATCAAGTGATCGACCGCCGGACAGCACACGGTACGGAAGTCGGGGAGTTCCTGCACTACTCGTTCTACGAGTACCTGCTGGCCCGGTACATCCGGGACAAGCTGTTGTCGGAGGTTACCCCCAGCGATGCGGTGGCGCTGCTGCGCAGGGACCTGACCCGGGAGATACGACACCACCTGGTCGGCCAACTCCACGAACTCGCCGACGTTCGGCTAGGCGAGCGCCTGTCGATGGTCTACTGCTCGCTTCGGGGAGAACCGGGTCTGGATCCGGCCGACCGACTCACCGTCTGCAACCTGCTCGTCTACCTGATCTCCCGCACCAGTGCGGCGGCGCCCCGCCAGCTGGGTGAGCTGCTGCACCAGGAACACGACGAGTTCCTGGTCAACTCGATCCTGTGGGCAATGTGTCATCATCGCTCAGCTGTCGCGCTCGACCAGTTCTTCTCGTTGTTGCAGGATGATCCGCTCTTCCGGGCCTGCAGCCGCGGGTACGTCCTGTACTACTACGGCGATGTCAGGACGGGTCGCCCGCCGTTCCTCGACGACCCACCCTACGTGCCGCACGAACGCACCTCGAACCGGGTGCTGGCAATGTTTGAGAGTTCCGTGTTCGAAGCGATCGCTCCGCAGCGTCGCTATGTCGACCTCTACACCTTCATGGACATCTACCTCGTCCGTCGTGAGAGGATCGGTGGCCGTGCCCTCTCCATACTTCGCGATGCCGTTGCAGCGTTGGCCGGGCAGGGCTTGCGGCCTCCGATGGAAAGGCGACTGTCCGAGATGCTACAGGCGATCTCTAGTCGACCCATACCGGACGCAAACCCGACGTCGTTTGTCGGGTGACCACATGACGCGGCTACCAGAGAGGCGCTCGTGAAACTCTTCGTTTGGGATCTACACGGGGTGCTGGAACACGGGAATGATCGAGCGGTCGTGGACATCTCCAACGAGGTGTTGTTCAGCTTCGGGTACGAGGAGCGCCTCAGCTACGACGACGGCCGTCTCCTGTACGGACACAAGTGGTACGAGTACTTCGCGTTTCTGCTGCCCGACGCTGCCCACGACGTTCATCTCAAGTTGCAGGACGCGTGCTTCCGACTCTCTGCGGAGCGGCCCGAGCTGCAGTATCGCTGGATGAGGCCGACGCCCCACGTCACGGCGGTGCTGGACGCGGTCGCCGCGCAGCACCAGCAGATTGTCATCAGTAACACCCGGCCCCCCACGCTGGACATGTTCCTGAAACTGCTGGAGATAGCGGAATACTTCGGACCGGGGAGAGCGTTCGCCGTCGATCAGCATGTACTGGATGTGAAGACCACCAAGAACGACATTCTGGCTGCGTACCTTTGCGAGCAACCGCGGTTCACTGAGATCGTCATCGTCGGAGACTCGGCGAGCGACATGCGACTGGCGGAGGTGGCGGGTGGGACGACCTATTTGTACGCCCACCCGGGGTTTGCATTTCGCAACTGCGCATCCGACTTCCGTATCCGAGATCTACGAGCCGTGCTGGAACGCGTGTAGACCTGCCCCAACCCCACCCTTACACTGACGGCAATCAATTACTGACCCTGTGTGAGGCGTCCATGGGATCACCACGAGCCGTCCGGTCCACCGCCGGGGCGAGATCAAAGACATACTGCGACGCACTGGTTGTCGTGCCTCCGCCGTCCCCGTCCGACACCAATCCACCGCTTGGACCGGCGATTCTCGCCACGACCGCGGCGCGCGCCGGATACCGCGTCACCGTTCTCGACCTCAACATCCTGTTGCTCCAGCGATTCCGCACCGATAAGCCCGCGCCCGGATGGACGCTGGGTGACCACGGCAAGGACCGCAAGGGCGTGGCAGCCGCCGCGAGCTGGCTTTTCGCTGCCACCGGATTGCGGGACGCCGTTCCACTGCACCTGCCCGACACCGCCGATCCGGTCGCCGGCATGCACTACTCCGTCGAAACGATCGGTGCCGCCGTGGACGCCGCTACGAAGCATCCCCAGCCCTGGCGGGCCTGGCTCGAGGAGCACCTGCTCACCGCCGCCGACAGCCCCCCGGTGGTCGGCGTCTCGTTGATGGGCCCTTCCCAGGTCTTCGTCGGCCTACTCGTGCTGCGCCTCGCCAAACAGATCTGGCCGCACACGACGACCGTCCTCGGCGGCAGCCACGTCACCCTGCTGCGTGAGCAGATGCGGCGAGATTCCCGGTTGCGGTCGGTTGCCGACCTGGTGCTCACCGGCCACTGCGAAGACGAGTTCACTTCCGTCGTGGCCCGACACCGCCTGTCCCGCGTGCACCCAGCCCTGCTTCCAGAGCGGCCTCCCGGCAGTCCATTCGAGTACCTGCCGACGTTCTCCGGAAGTCACCTCGCCCACTACCACCGGCCGGCGTTGACGCTACCGGTCCAGTTCAGCCGCGGCTGCTCGTACGGCCGGTGCACGTTCTGCACCTATCCGCTGGTCGAGCCGCAGACCACCGCCTTCGCGCCGGCCGCGGCTCGGACGACCGTCGACACCCTCGTCCGGGAGCATGGGGTGCGTCGCTTCTCCCTCAAGGATTCGCTCTTCACCGCACCGATGCTGCGGGCCTTCGCCCAGGAGTTGCTGCGAGGGCCGACCACCACCATCCGCTGGAGCGCCACCACGAAGGCCACCAGAGCCCTCATCCAACTGGCTCCACTTCTCGCTGATGCGGGCCTGGCCACCCTGGAAATCGGCGTCGAGACGATCCACCCCGGCGGTCAGCGCCTCGTCGCCAAACGTGCCGAGCCGGGGATGCTTCAAGAGATCATCCTCGCCCTTGCCGAGCAGGGCATTACCGTGGTCACCAACCTGATCTTCGGGCTTCCCGGGGAACACGAGGAGGACGCCCATGCTCAACTGGCCTGGTTCCTTCGTTTGAAGGCCACAGCACCAGAGGGCCGGGTGGACTGCTCACTAAACATGCTGGAGATGGTGCGAGGCGCACCGATGACAATCCAAACACCACCTGGCGTGCACCTGCGGGGCGTCGCGCCGTGGGCGTTCAGCTACGCCTGGGACGCGCCGACGTGGCGGCCGCGCTTCGCCGGCACCTTGGAACGCGTGGAGCGATCTCGCGACAGCACTGTCCCGCGTGAGGCGAATCCAGCTGTGTCGAACTGAGCCTTGCGCGTTGTCTGACGACAGCCCCGGCGTTCGCCGAGGCACCCAGATGTAAAAGTTTCTAGACATGGTGTCAAAGACGCCTTACTCTGGACGTGTCAATGATTCTTTACATCGGGAGGCGGTCATGACGCACGAGGAGAAACGCGCCTGGATCATGCTGGTCGTCAGCGCGGTCGGTTACGCCGTCTACGCCGCCGTCGTCCTGAGCCGGGTCGACGGCGGGCCGCTCGCCGCCACGCCCTACGCCGGCGTCCTGCTGTGGACGGTCGGCGGCGCCATCGTCGCGAGCATCCTGGCCGAGATCGGGATGGGCGTGGTGAACCCGCGCGCCTCCCGCGTCAAGGACGTGCGCGACCGGGAGATCGGGCGGCTCGGCGACCACGTCGGGCAGGCCTTCGTCATCATCGGCGCGGTGTCGGCGATGCTCATGGCGTTGGCCGAGTGGGACTGGTTCTGGATCGCCAACGTCATCTACCTGTGCTTCGTCCTGTCGGCGGTGGTCGGCTCCCTGGCGAAGGTGATCGTCTATCGCAAGGGTGTCCCGCAGTGGTGAAGCCGACCCGGGTCACGAACAACATCCGCGCCCTGCGCTTCGCGCACGACGAGATGACCCAGGCCGAGCTCGCCGAGCGGATCGGCGTGACCCGGCAGACCGTCATCGCCATCGAGCAGGGCCGTTACTCGCCCTCGCTGGAGATGGCGTTCCGGATCGCCCGCGTGTTCGGCGCGCGGCTCGACGACGTGTTCCAGTACCCCGAGGAGGCGACGCCGTGAAGGCCATCGTCCAGCACACCTACGGCCCACCTGACGTGCTCCAGCTCCGCGACGTCGACCGGCCGGCAATCGGCGACCAGGACGTCCTCGTCCAGGTCCGCGCGGCCGGCGTCGACCCCGGAGTCTGGATCTTCATGACCGGCCGCCCCTACCTGGCGCGGCTGGCCAGCGGGGTGCGCCGGCCCCGGGTGCCGGTGCGCGGCCGGGACCTGGCCGGCGTGGTGGCCGCGGTCGGCGCCCGGGTGACCCGGTTCCGGCCCGGCGACGAGGTGTTCGGCACCTCCGTGCGCGGCTCGTACGCGGAGTTCGCGAGCGCGCCGGAGCGGCGGCTGGCCCACAAACCGGCCAACGTGTCGTTCGCGCCGGCCGCCGCGGCGCCGGTCTCCGGGATGACGGCGCTGCGCGCGGTACGCGACAGCGGCGAGGTGCGCCCGGGGCACCGGGTGCTGGTGATCGGCGCGTCGGGCGGTGTCGGGTCGCACGCGGTGCAGATCGCCAAGGCGTACGGGGCGACGGTCACCGCCGTCTGCTCGCCGGCCAGGGCCGATTTCGTACGCGCCCTCGGCGCCGACGACGTCCTCGACTACACCAGCGAGGAGGTCGACCGCGACGGCCCCGCGTACGACGTGGTCATCGACACCGGCGGTGACCGGCCGTTCGCCCTCCTGCGGCGCGCGCTCACCCCGCGCGGGACGCTGGCGCTGGTCGGCGGCTCGTACACCAGGGGTCCGGTGCTCAGCGGCTACGACCGGCAGATGGTCCGCGCGCCGCTGCTGTCCCTGTTCGTCGGCCAACGGCTGCGCAGCGTGAGCGCGGTGGAGCGGGCCGAGGATCTGGACGAGCTGCGGAACCTCATGGAGTCCGGCGCGCTGACCCCGTCGGTCGACCGCACCTATCCCCTGGCGCAGGCGGCCGACGCGATCCGACACCTCCGGCACAACCACCCCGCCGGCAAGGTCGTCCTCACAATCTGACCTCCTTCCCACTGCCCCTCAAGGTCGATCATGGAGTTGTGGTGGCCGGTTCACCCCGGTTCATGGCCTTCGTCAGGCACCACGACTCCATGATCGCCGGCCGCTTCCGTGCGCGGGCGGGCACCGGTGTCCACTAACGTTGCCGGCGACCGGGATCCTGGCGGTGCCCGGCCGGACGGGGGGCAGGTGGGCGCGGCGAGGCGGACATGGCTTCGGCGGTGGGCCGGTGTGCCACGGTGGGTCGGGGGCGTCGTAACCGCCGCGGTCTGCGTCCTCGCCTACGGCGGGATCGTCCACCTGGGCGACCTGCTCGGCGTCCGGCCGGGTGGTCCAGGTCCGTCCACTCCCACCTGGCTGACGCTGTACTTCACCTCGCTGACCGTGTTCGATCCGCTCGCGGCGCTGTTGCTGGCGCTGCGCCGGATCGAGGGGCTGCTCCTCGGCTGTGCCGTGTTCGCCAGTGACGCGGCGGCGAACGGGTACGCCAACTACGTGCTGGAAACCGCACCGGGGATCACGCCCGGCCGGGTCGGGCAAGCGGTGATCACGGCGCTCGCGGTCGTCCTGATCGCGATGGCGCCCGGCCTGGCGCCCTGGCTGCGCAGGCCGCGAGGCCGGGATTATCCGGTCGATCGTGACCGTGCCGGCTGTTAGCGTCGGCCCGTGTTCGCCACCGAACGGCTCCGCCTGCGCCCGCCCACGCCCGACGACGCACCGAACATGTTCCGCCTGTTCAGTGACCCCGAGCTGCACCTGATCACCGACGGCGAGCCGTTCGTGCCGCATCACGTCGGCCAGCTCCGGGCCCGGTACGAGAAGCAGGTCACCGAGCCGCCGGACGGCCAGGCGCCGATCGTGCTGCTGGCCGAGACCGTGGCCGACGGCACGTTCCTGGGCTGCGGTGTGCTCTGGGGCATCAACGCGTTCAACCGGTACGGCCACCTCGGCATCACGCTGGTCCCCGAGGCACGCGGCCAGGGGTACGGGACCGAGGTGATCCACCTGCTCTGCCGGTACGGCTTCCGCAACCGCAACCTCCGCCGCCTGGAACTGGAGACGCTGGCCAGCAACGTCGCCATGCGGCGCACCGCGGAGGCGTACGGCTTCACGCTCGAGGGCATCCAGCGCGAGCGCGAGTACGACGGCGACGGCTTCGCCGACTTCGTGCTCTACGGTCTGCTCCGCCGCGAGTGGAAGCCGGATCGACCGGGTCGGTGACAACGCTTGCCGGCTGTTAGCGTCGGCCCGTGTTCGCCACCGAACGGGTCCGCCTGCGACCGCCCACACCCGACGACGCGCCGGACCTGTTCCGCCTGATCAGTGATCCCGAGCTGCACCTGCTCACCGACGAGGAGGCGTTCGTGCCGCGCCACGAGGGCCAGGTCCGGGCCCAGTTGGAGCGGCAGGTCACCGAGCCACCCGACGGCCGGTCCGAGGTGACGCTGGTCGCCGAGACCGTGGCGGACGGCACGTTCCTGGGCCGGGGCACGCTGTGGGGGATCAACGCCGTCAACCGGTACGGCCACCTCGGCATCCGGCTGGTCCCCGAGGCGCGCGGCCAGGGGTACGGGACCGACGTGATCCGGCTGCTCTGCCGGTACGGCTTCCGCAACCGCAACCTCGGCCGCCTGGAACTGGAGATGCTGGCCAGCAACGTGGCGATGCGGCGCACCGCGGAGGCGTGCGGCTTCACGCACGAGGTCAGCCTGCGGGAGCGCGAGTACGACGGCGACGACTTCGTCGACCTGGTGCTCTACGGCCTGCTCCGCCGCGACTGGAAGCCGTAGCCGGCTACCCGCCACTGCCGCGGGGCCCGCCTGTCGGGATGACGACGCCACGGCCGGCGCCTGGGGATCTCTGCCCAGCTCAGGGGCACTTTTCGCAGGGAGTGGGCCATTGCCGTGCGTCGGTACGGTGTGCGCACCGCACACCGAGAAGGGCAACGGCATTGACCCATCATCGCTGGCGCCTGCCGCGCCGGATCCTGACCACAGCCACCGCGTTGCTCCTGGTGTCGTTGGCCGCTCCGGCAATGGCGGCACCCTGCCGGACCTGTGACGACCCACCCGACAACCCGATCCCGCAACCACCGCAGAAGGTGACCGTCACCGGGACCTTCCACTACCAGGACCGGATCAGCCTCGACGGCTCGGTCAACGTCGACGTGCCGATCGCCCAGGCCAAGGTGGAGGTCTGGCGGCTGCGCGCCCGGCCGCCACTGAACATCGTCAGCTGGGGCAAGGACGCCGAGACCACCACCGACGCCGCCGGGCGCATCTCGCTGCAACTGGACTTCCTGACTGCGGGCATCACCTACGCCGTGCGGGTCTTCGCCACGAACCGCGCCGCCGTGGTCTGGCCGGAGCAGACGGTACGGTTCGAGCCGTTCTGGCGGGAGCCCGGCCAGGGCGAGGGCGGCCCGATCCAGCGCGTCGCCGGCGCAGCCAATGTCAGCATGGACTTCTCCCACACGTTCCGCGACCGGTGGATCGCCCAGCACTTCAATGTGGCGGAGACGCTGCGCATCGGTCGCGGCTACGTCGACAGCCGGCGAGCCGACGTCGACCCGCTCGGGCCGGTCAACGTGAGCATCAGCGCGATCAACGCGCCCAACGACAGTTTCTACAACTACCTCATCGACGAGGTCGTGATCGGCATCGGCGGAGCGGACCTGGCCGCCTTCCGCGACGGCCTGATCCTGCACGAGTACGGCCACCACGTGCTGGACCAGATCAGCGCCACCACGTTGGACGCCGCCGACCACACCGGCTGCCCGGTCAGTGGCGACAGCCCGACGACCCAGCAGTTCGCCTGGCAGGAGGGCGCCGCCACCTACCTGGCGGCTGCCGTGAAGCGGGTCAACCCGCAATCCTGGTTGGCCGCGGCGACGCTGCCGGATGGCAAGCCGTTCTGCCCGGGCGTGCCCGGGGAGTTGGTGGAGGGCAAGGTCGCGGCCGCGCTGTGGGATCTGGTCGACACCGGCACCCTGGAGTCGTTCGACCAGCTCGCGGAGATGGATGACGCCGTCATGCAGGTCATCGACGCCCGCATGGACGACGGCCAGGCGGGCACGATCGGCCGGTTCCGGGCGGGTTGGTCGGCGGCGGGCCACGACCTGGTCAAACTCGACGCGATTCTGGCGGCCAACGACATCTTCAACAGCTGATTCGCACGGGTTCCGGCCGGGCGGGGTGTTCCCGCCCGGCCGGAGGACCTCAGTTGCAGGCGACGCCGTTGAGGGTGAAGCCGCTCGGCGGGGTGGCGTTGCCGCTGTGGCTGGCCTGGAATCCGATGGTGATCGAGCCGCCGGGTGGGATGGCGGCGTTGTAGCTGACGTTCGTCGCGGTCACCTGACCGCTGGTCGGCGCGTACGTGGCGCTCCAGCCGGAGGTGATGGTCTGCCCGGGGGCGAGGGTGAATCTCAGTGACCAGCCGTTGACGGCGCTCGTGCCGGTGTTGGTGATGGTGATGGTGTCGACCAGGCCGTTGTTCCAGGCGTTGACCGCGTTGGTCACCCGGCACGCCCCCGCCGGCGCGGTCGGGCTGGCCGTCGGGGTCGGGCTGGCCGTCGGGCTGACGGTCGGGCTGGCGGTGGGGCTGGCCGTGGGCGAGGCGGACCCTTCGTCCAGGGTGATCGTGGCGATGCTGCGGGCGGACACGTCGACGGTTGCCTGTCCCCCGCTGACGGTCACCGGCTGCGACTGGCCGCTCAGCGTCCGTGAGGTGACGGTGTACGAGGCTGCCGTGATGCCGCGCGGCACCTGGACGACGGCGTCGTCGACCGCGTTGTTCGACCGGTTGAGGAGCACCAGCACGACTTTGCCCCGGCCGCGGTAGGCGGTGACCTCCAGGGCGGAGGCTCTCGTGCTCTTCGACACGGCGACCCGCCGGTCACCGGGGCGGACGTGCTTGGCGTACTGCGCGAACGCGTGGCCGCGCTTGAGGACGGCGCCCTTCGTGGTCCCGTACTGCGACTCGCCGTCACCGATGAAGGAGTAGAAGCGGCGGCCGTACCACCAGATGTAGGCGCTCCAGTTCGCCTCCATCGACCTGTGCACGGTCCGCATGATGTCGTCGAGCGTCTCGTTCCAGACGGCCGTGTTGGCGGGGTCCCCCCAGATGGCCGAGCCGCTCCCGTCGGCCGCGTGCAGGTTCCACTCGGTCATCCACTGGTTCTTGCCGTGCTGGGCGGCGAGCGGGTACGGCGACAGGTTTCCGCTGTTCTCGGTGTCGTACAGGTGGCCGCCGACGTACCCGATGTTGGTGCGCGCGGCGGCGTCCTGCAGCGTGGGGTCGGTGTACGCGCGGTTGAACCGCAGTGATTCGGCGACCATCAGCCTGGTGTCCTTCACTTTGGCGCCATGGTCACGGACGAAGTCGCGCAGCTCGGTGCCGGTCCAGTCCATCGAGTCGTAGTCGGGGTGCCAGTCCGGCTCGTTCTGCACCGAGGTCACGTCGATCGTGATGCCCTGGCTCTTCATGTACTGCACGTAGCTGTTGAGGTGCTCGGCATAGTCGTCGTAGTAGTCGGGCTTGAGCTTGCCGCCGTTGGTCCGGCTGTTGTTGGTCTTGAAGTGGGCCGGCGCCGTCCAGGGCGAGGCGAGGATCTTCACGTCGGAGCCGTAGGACTTCGCCGTCCGGAGGCTGTTGACGGCGTAGCTCCACTCGCTCGACTCCGGCGACAGCCCGGTCCGTACGATCGACAGGCCGAGCTGACCGGGGCCCAGGCCGACGAGGGTCTGCGTCTCGGCGGTGGTCCAGTGGTCGCTGCCCCAGATCGGGGTCGCGGCGCCGAAGCCGTCGATGGTCTGGTAGGTCGCGGCGGTGTCGACGGTGATGTCGGGCGTCGCGGCCAGCAGGGGCGGCGCGGTCAGGATCCCCGCCACGGTGACCAGCGAGGTCGCGGCGGCGAGCACGGTGACCGCGACGGCTCCGCGCCGGCGGCGGGACGGTTGAGCTTCATCGGGTTGGGCAAGCCGCATCGGGCTTCCTCTCCACCGCCGCTGCGATGCAGGTGGCGGCACCTCGCGCAGCTGGGCGCGGGTCAGCCCGAGCGGCCGGGCGGGCAGCGGACCAGCCGCCTGCCGTCGCTTCCAGCTACAAGTCGATCAGGAACGATCCGCTCCCGCGCCGTTGCCCTCGGCTCGGGTGATCATCGCTGCCACTCCCGGGCGCCGCATCGACAAGCATCGTCGCAGCCCGACCCTCCGCCCGGCAACCGACTGCCGGCCCGCCCCTCCCCCGTCGATCATGGACTTATGGTGCCGGGATTACCGGGATAAGCGGCTTTCCAGCCACCACAACTCCTTGATCGGCGGACGCCGCGAGCTCAGGGCTCACAGAGGATCAGCAGTTCGTTGCCTTCGGGGTCGGCGATCCGCCAGCGACCCTCCGCCTCGTCGAGGAGCCGGCCGCCGGCCGCGACGATCGTGGCGAGGCGCGTCCGCGCGAGGTCCGACGGCACGGCGAGTTCGACGTGGATGCGGTTGCGTTGCCGGCGCCGCTCCGTCTCCGCGGCGTCGAGCTTCTGGAACACCAGCACCGGGTTCAGCCGCCGCGGATCGTGGAGGTCGCTGACCCCGGCCCGCCGGTCCTGGGTGTAGCCGAGTGCGGCGACCCAGAACGCGCGGAGCGCGGCGACGTCGGCGGCGTCGAGGACGAGCTGAGCGAAGCGCGGCAGCCCCGGATCCGCGGTGGCCCCGAGTTCGCGGGCGACGGTCTGGAGGTTGCCGGCGAGGTCGGTGAAGTCGAGGTCGAGGCCGTGGGCGTCGTCCTCCCACTGGTCCTTGCCGCTGTCGACGATCACGAGCCCGGGGCGCAGGTCGACCAGCAGCGGGAAGCCCGCGTCGTCGGCCAGCGCCGCTGCCGCGGCGGCCAGGTCACGCTGCTGCGTCGGGGAGGTGACGCGGTAGCAGGCCATCGCGCCGAACACCGCCTGCCAGTCGGCTGTCCCGAGCCGCTCGCCGAGCGCCGCGCCCGGCACCAGGTCGACCTCGTTGCCGTCGGGGTCGGCGTGACGGACCCCGTACGGTCCCGATGCCTCACCAGGGCTCGCCTGCTCGACCGCCGTGGCCGGCCGTACCACGTCGAGGTGGATGCGGTTCCGCAACGGCCGGGGCTCGGTCGACTGCCGGACCCGGATCGCGGGGTCGCGCCGCAACGGATCCGCCAAGCCGCCGTCCTCGTCTGGCGCGTAGTCGAGCACGCGCCGCCAGAACCGCCTCACCGCCGACGGGTTCGCGGATTCGAACACGATGCTCAGGTGCTGCAGCACGGCCGGGTTCGCGGCCAGCCCGAGATCCCGCGCGGCCGCCGACACCGCCTCGGCGTGCTCGTCCGCGCCGAGGCGCACCCGTACGCCCGTCGCGCGCAGGTCGACCACGATCTCGGCCGACAGCTCCACGAGACGCCCGGCCAGCGCCGCCCCCTCGGTCAGCGAAGGCGCGTCGAACCAGGCCGTCGCGACGCCGTCGACCAGCCGCCAATCCGTTCCGGTCTCTGTCATGCCCGGCACTGTAGAACCCGTCCCGGACAGTCTCCTTCCGGACAGTGATCGCCTCCGGTCCGGGACACCCCCGGTCGGGCAGCCCCAATGCCGGTGTTGATTGGCGGGCGAACCGTACAGTGGCTGCGTTGCTGCCGTCGGCCGCGTCCGCGTCGCCTGCCTCCGTGGGGGTCGATCGCGGCATCGTCGACCGGCACCTCACCACGACCGCGTCAGCCGCCAGATTGATGGAGGATCCCCGCCGGTGGATGAGATCAATGTGATCGTGGCGGCGCTCGCGGCCGGTGCGACCGCCGGGGTGTCCGGCACCGCCACCGAAGCCGTCCGGGACGGCTACCAGTTGTTGAAGGCGTCGCTGCGGCGCCGGTTCACCGGGCGGGCCGCCGCCCTGGAGCAGCTGGCGGCCGACGAGACCGAGCCCGGGGTGTGGCAGGCCCGCATCGGTCAGGATCTGCACGACAGCGGCGCGGTCACCGACGAGCAGATCCTGACGGCCGCTCGGGAGCTGCTCACCCTGGCCGACCCCGCTCGCGCCGCGCAGCTGAACATCACCGTGGACACGGTCAACGGGGCGGTCGGCTCCTTCCACGCACCGGTCAGTTTCGACCAGCGGACGCAGCTCCCCCCAGCACCGCCGGCAGCCGGGTAGAGGCGACGGCTGCCGGCACCACCGATCCGCCTGACCTCCGGCTACGCGACGCGTACGGCCCGGTCGGAGCCTTCTACGGCCCGGTCACGGTCGGCGGCCGCAACCAGGTCGACTGGCCGTACCAGTCGGGGTCGATTCCACCGGCCGCCGACCACTTCCAGGTGCGGGACGCGGCGGCCACGCTGGACGCGGCGACCGCACCGGGCAGCACCGCTGTCGTGTGCCAGGTGCTGTCGGGCCTCGGCGGCGTCGGCAAGACCCAACTCGCCGCCCACCTCGCCCGGCGGGAGCTGGCCGACGGTGCGGTGGATCTGCTCGTCTGGACGACCGCCACGTCCCGGGCGAGCATCCTGTCGTCGTACGCTTCCGTGGGCAACCACCTCAGCGGGACCGACGACCAGGACCCGGAACGGGCCGCCGAGCGGTTCCTCGGGTGGCTCGCCACCACCCGGCGACGCTGGCTGGTGGTCCTGGACGACCTCACCGAACCGGGCGACCTGACCGGGCTGTGGCCACCGTCGACGCCGAACGGCCGGACCGTCGTCACCACCCGCCGTCGGGACGCGGCGCTGCTGGGCTCCGGCCGCATCCCGGTCGAGGTGGGCGTCTTCACGCCGGCCGAGGCCGAGAGATACCTGCGCGGCAAGCTGGCCGGCCGGGCCGACCGCGACGATGACGTGGCGGGACTCGCCGCCGACCTGGGCTACCTGCCGCTGGCCCTCGCCCAGGCCTCCGCGTACCTGCTGGACCGGGGGCTGACCTGCGGCGAGTACCGCAGGCGGTTCGCGGACCGGCGTCGGCGGCTGGCCGACCTGCTGCCGGAGCCGCAGGCACTGCCGGACGGGCACGGCGCGACGGTCGCCGCGACCTGGTCGCTGTCGATCGAGCTGGCCGACGCGATGACCCCGGCCGGGCTGGCCCGGCCGCTGCTGGAGCTGGCCAGCCACCTGGACGCCAACGGTGTGCCGACCAGCGTTCTCACCACCCTGGCCGCGCTGCGATATCTGGACGAGGGCCGGGGCCGGTCCGCCCGCCGTACCGGCTTCCTGGCGTCGTTGCGGCGGTCCCGGCAGGTGCGACCGCAGGTCGGCGCGGCCGACGCCCGCGACGCGCTGCACTGCCTGCAGCGGCTCAGCCTGGTGGCGCTCACCGACGACGCCAGCGAGGTACGCGTGCATGCGCTGGTGCAACGCGCCACGCGGGAGCAGATGTCGCCGGACCGGCGGGCCGCCGCGGAGCAGATCGCCACCACCGCGCTGCGGCAGAGCCGCGGACCGGACGTGACCCTCCGATTCGACATGAGCCTGGAGGAGACGGCGTTCGGTCGAGAAGCGTCGATCACGCTGGACACGACCATCACGTGCGGCGGCTGCGGAGGAGAGCTCCCGGCGCTGTTCGACTGCCGCGACTGCGGAGGCGATGGGCGGCTGCGGACCCGCCGTACGCTGACCATCAGGTTCCCGGCTGGCATCGAGGACGGGATGCGGGTCCGGCTGGCGCAACAGGGCGAGGCGGGACGCTACGGGGGAACCTGCGGCGACCTGTACATCGAGATCAACCAACTGCCACACGAACGGTTCACCCGGGTCGGTGACGACCTGCACTGCACCCTGGACGGCTCGGCCATCGACCTCGCGGCGGGCGGCATCCTGCCGGTCGTCGGCCTCGACGGCGCGACGTTCCGGGTCCAGGTGCCACCCCGAGCGCACCCCGGCACCAGGATCCGGGTGGCCGGCCAGGGCGTGCCGCATCTCAGGAAGACCGAACCCGGACGCGGCGACCTCTACATCACGCTGCGCTAGCGTCCCGAGGTTCGGGGTCGTACGCCGATCAACACCACGATGACCGCGCCGGCGGAACCTACCAGGAATGGAATGATGGGGGTCTGTCGATGAACCGCCGTTCCCGAGCCGGCCGCGAGGAGAGTCGAGGCGATGAATCTTGACCTGCTGTGGACTGACCTGACGAGCGAACTCCTCGGCATGCTGCGGTCGTACCGCTCCCGGGTGTCCGAGCTCGATGTGCAGGAGAAGGCGGACCGCACCCTCTTGACCGAAGCCGACCTCGCAATCGAGGAAATGATCATCGAGAGGATCCGCGCCGTCGACCCCGAGGCACGGATCCTGGCCGAGGAGTCCGGAAGCGGCGCCTGGCGGCCCGGCCTGGACGAGGAGCCCGAACGGATCTGGGTGATCGACCCGATCGACGGCACGGCCGAGTTCGTCCGCCCGCAGAGCGTGGAGTTCTGCTCGGTCGTCTGCCTGCTGGAGCGGCGCGTACCGGTCGCCACCCTCATCGTGGCTCCCGAGCTGGCTACCGATCGCGGACCGATCGTTGTGCGAGCCTCCGTCACCGACCGGAAGATCACGGTCAACGACAGCTCGGCGAAGTACAACGAAGGACCTACGCGTGTCGCATCTCTGACTCGAAGTGCGCGCTCCGAAGCCCCGCCTCATGAAGCCGCCATGGTCGAGGCCGGTTATGAAGTGAAGACGAGGACCACGTCACAGACGCTGGACATGCTCCGCACCGCGCTGGATCTCACCGGCGCTGCCGAGAACGCACCGCGATTCGATCTTTTCTACCGCCCCCGGCAGAAGGTCTGGGACGGGTTGGCGGGCTTGTGCCTCGGTGAGATCGTCGGTCTAATGTCCACAAACTTGAATGCGAGCAGGGCCCTGCCGGTGCCCATGGAGACACTCGCCGCGCCAGAGCCGACTTTCGCCAGCACTGTGATGGGTCGCCCGGAGGCCGTCAAGTGGTTCGTGGAGCTAGCGCGGGACTCCCGCACCGGAGCACGGAAGTCCTCGTAGACGTCACCTCGATCATCAGCGCCGAGGACTTCGTCGTCGCTCAAAACAGCGGCACCCGGCCCGGAGATCCGTTCGCCCGTCAGTCATTCGTCGAGCTGATCCAGTCCCTGATCTTCATGGAACGGGTGTGGGTGGCCCACCCGATACTCACCCGCCCCTCGGCGGCGGATTTCGGCGAGAAGCCGTACCTTCTCCGGGCTCTGGCCGACGCGGGGCTGCTACATCCACTCCAGTTGGACTCCGACGAGATGAGCCGGGTGCGGGAGGCCGAGGAGGTGGCGCTGCACGAGCTGCAGAGCTGGCGGGGAAACCAGGTGCTCGCCCAGTTCATCGAGCAGGCCGTCGCCTGTGATGACGCGCTGCCGAACGAGCGCAATTCGCTGTCGAAGCGCATCCACGGGTGGTGTGCCTTCCAAGCGGAACACGTCCGGGTCGTGGGCCATCACGCGGACCGGATCGGTACCTCCGACGGGGTCGAGGACGATCCTTTCGGTGCCTGGGCGAGAGCAGCCTCGATCGTGCTGCGCGGGCCGCTGCAATCGATGGCACCGCCCGGCGAGGAGGTCTACGTCGCGGCGACCCTGGCACGGGGGCTGAAGTACCGGTCGAGAGCGGACAGCACCAAGCTGACCTACCAGGCGCATCCCCTCCGGCGGGACTTCCTGCTGACCTTCGACCTGTCTACGGAAGGCGCGTCCGAGGGAGTCGTGCTCGACGTCATCAAGGCCATCCGGGGAATCCACGAATCCCTCGTCACCGCGGCGGACGACAGCGACACGCACCGCGTACAGCTTCTCGAACTTGAGCTTCCGCTCCTTGGCGGGCGACTCTGGCACAGCGGGGAGACCGGCCGGCTCCGGCACCGCGAGTGGATCGAGCTGGTCGTCGCCCGCGTCGGCGAATACCGCGAGAAGGCCGCCGACCTGCGCGCCGCCGTTGCCCGGTGCGTCACCGACGAGGACTATCTCCGCTTGGCCCGGGACATCAGCGGGGCGAAACGGCAGTTGCTGGAGCGGCTGGGCCTACGCAAGGTGGCGCTGTCGTCGGTGGAGCAGGAACTGGTCAACGGCGTGGCATCGGTGACCGAGTCGGTGCCCGGCGTTCCGAAGGTCGCCGGCATGTGGATCGGGGCACGGGCGATCGGCAAGCAGGTGTCGGCCACGGGCACGCCGGTGCAGCGGTTCCTCTACAAGGAGTTCTACCGGGCCTGGAGACGCGCCGGTCGCTGACCCGCCTGCATCGCCACGACCAGCCGGGGCCGGGTTACTCGCTGGCGGTCCGGCATGGCCAAACTCCCTGCCGGGCACGCGTCTCATACCCCGAACGGTGTTACGGGTCCGCTGGATCGGTTCGATGATGATGGTCGCATGCGGGAGACCATCATCGTCGCGCTGATCACGTCGCTGTCCACGCTGACCGCCGCCGGCCTCACCGGGCTGGTCGCCGCGTTCACCGTGCGCCGGCAGGCCGCCGACCAGCTCGCAGCCGCTCGGGAGGAGCGCGCCGAGCAGCGTACGCTCCGCAGGAATCAGGCACGGCGGGATACGTACGTGAGTTTCCTGGCCGCCTGCGACCGGGCCTACCGCACCTTGGACACAGTGTGGGTCGGGCGGCCGGAGCCCGAGCAGGGCGAGGACGAGCGATACTGGGCGCTGCGCGAACTTGATGAGGCATACAACCTGGTGCTGTTGGCCGGTCCGGACGGGTTGGCCGAGGCCGCCGGGCGCACCGTCCGCAGCGTCAACGATGAGTACGCCCAGCAGCGCCGCCTCCACCGGGAGGTGGCCCAGGAAGCCGACCGGTTGGCCGTCCTTTACCGTCCCGAACACCTTGCGGCGATTCAGCGCCGGGCCGAGCGCCGAGACGCGTTCGTCGCCGTCGCACGGGCAGCGCTGCAGGCAGATTGACGGCAGAAGTGGGCCGGCGGGTCACCGGGTGAGGCCGACCAGCGTCGCCAGGCGGGCCACGCCGGCCGGGGCCGGGTGGCCCTGGGCGGCCTCGGCGATAACCGTACGGGCCAACGGCCGGCAGCGGACCTCGGCGGGCGCGACGGCGTCGGCCTCGACCAGCGCGCGGGCCGCCGCACGCAGGTCACCGACCGCCAGGTACGCCCGCGCGACGTCCACCAGGTACGCGGCCCGGTGCTCGGCCGGCAGCCGCCGCCACCCCTCCCCCAACGTCAGCTTCCCGTGCCGGTGCACCGCCACACCGGCGTCCCCCGACTCGACCGCCGCCACCACCCGGGCCAGCTCGACGGCGGCCGTACCGAAGCGGGTCCGGTGCGGGTCGTCCCCGGCCCGCACCCGCGCGGCGATCCCGGCGGCCCGGTCGGTCAACTCCCCGGCCCGGCGGGCTTCGCCGCCGCCGGCAGCGGCCAGGGCGGCCTGGAGCAGCAGCGTCCCGTGCACGGCCGGCGCCTGCCCCGGCGCGAGGCGGCTCGCGGCGGCCAGCGTCGCGGCGAGGGCCAACCGGTGCCGGCCCAGCGCCCGCAACGCCGCCCCGACCGACACAGCCGCCGCCGCGGAGAGCACCGGATCGCCGCCCGCCGCGCCCATCGCCCGGTCGGCGGCCAGCCAGGCGAGGTCGGCCTCGCCGAGCTTCACCAGCAGCGACGAGGTGATCCGGTACGCCGCCACGCGTAGCCCTGGCTCTGCGCTCTGCGTGGCGTCGAGCAGCCCCGGCAGCACCCGCACGAGCTGCGCGTAGTGCCCGTGCTGGTAGGTCAACCAGGCATGCTCGACGTGCCGCCGGACCTCACCGGTCGGCTTCGGCGGCGTGTTGTCATAGCGGGCGAGGGCGGCCCGGATCCCGTCCACACCGTCCAGTGCCTGCGGTGCGGCCGGTGCCGGCGGCTGGTGCTGGCCGAGCAGCGCCATCGGGTCGACGCGCAACACCTCGGCGATCTCCTGGATCACCGGGTACCGGTCCAACGCACGGACACCCCGCTCCACCTTGTCCACCCAGCTCTTCGACCGGCCCAGCCGGTCGGCGAGCATCTGCTGAGTCATCCGCCGCCGTACCCGCCAGCGCGCCACCCGGCGGCCGATCGGCAGGTCATCGCTGCTCACGCCGCCACCGCCGGTCCGGCACCGCCCGGGTGATGTCCTCCACGGGTACGCGCTCCTCCTCGGCCTGCTCCAGAAGGCGCTGCTTGGCAGCCTCCCGCTCAGCCGCCTCGACCTGCTCACCCCGGCTCACCGACTCGTCACGCGGCATTGGCACCTCCGTCGACAGAGGGCGGTGACGCGTAGGCAAGGCCGGTCACCGCCGTAAACGTGTAGATGACGGCCCTATGAAGTGGTGCCGATCATCACGACGGAGATTGCCGTTACGGACAGTTCCCGCACAGGTGCGGACGGTGCTATGTGAGCAAGGGGTCAGCGCAACTCGGACGCGGTGTACCAGTCAGCGGGAGCAGCCCATCAGATCGGCGAGTTCTGCCAGCTCATCGGTCATGGCTCGGCGGCGCCCAGCCGCGATCCGGTCCACGATGTCCCTCGCGTACTGCTGCTGGCGTAGCCAGGTGGGCGCTGTTTCCCGCAACTGGATGAGCACCGCCGTTGCCTTGCCGAACTTCCGAAGGTCCGCGTACGCCCAGGCCACATCAAGGCGGTGCCGACGCCATGCCGAGCGGCTGATGGTCGGGACCGGCGGGACCTGCTCCGAGAGTTTGAGCACTCGCCCGGCTTCTCCTGCCACGGCCGCTGACTCTGCTCGTTGCATCTGCACCTTTGCGGTGTCGAAGCCGCCGACCAGCATCAGGTGGTCGGCGGCGGGCACGCGCTCGCCGATGCGCACGGCCGCCGCAGCGGCCGCGGCGATGAGATCCGCCGCCTCATCCGGCCGGTTGTCGCGGGCGTGCGCGGCGGCTGCGCCGAGGAGCAGCCAGCCCCACGCGGCAAGTTCGGCCGGGGTCGCGCGTGAAAATCGTGGTTCCACCTCGTCAGCCGTCGCAACGGCCAGTGCAGACGACTCCGCAATCCGGCCCTGCCGCATCAACAGCCAGCACGATGTGCGGATGATGGTGGCCGCGACAACCCGGTCCCCCGACCGCTGCGCGGCGTCCAACGCCTCCGAGAGAGCGGTCTGCGCCAGGTCCTCGGCCCTCAGTTGAAGGAGGAGCCCTCCCGCCAAATGCTGGGCGCGGGCGAGCACGTCGTATGCCTCGTCCTTCCGGTCATCCTCAGCGAGCCCAACTGCTGCCCGAGCGTTCAGCAGCAGCGAGGGCACGACTCTGAGTGCGTGGGCATAATCGCCGGCGTTATAGACCTGGTCAGCAGCGTGCAGGTTGGCACGCAGGATGCCGAGCCCTGGCGGCTCGGCCATCGGGTCAACCAGTGGAGCGCCGGTCAGCCCACGGATCGGGGTAACCGCGCGACGGATCTCCGCCAGCGACAACGGGCGGCTGTCCGGCTCTCCGCGAGCGGCGGCTTGCGACGCGTCGCCGAGGAGCGCGGACGTCGGCACCTGTAGTGCACGGGCGAGTGCGTGCAGGGTGTCGAGACGGGCAGAACCTCGGCTGCCCTGCTCCAGCTTGCGGATCACCTCAACGCTGACACCGGACCGCTCGGCGAGTTGCTCCTGCGTCACCTTCGACTCACGACGGATGCCGGCTAGGCGATCGCCGACGGTTAGGGCAGTCATGCTGCCTCCCCTAGTCGTAGAGCTGGGTGGCGCCCTGAGGACAGCGCCGGGCTGCCTACTTCCGAACGTTACTCCAAGCCCGGCCACAGCAGGATCCCGAGCCGGCCTCGTGGCGGCGAGTAACTGATGTAGGCCGACCGGACCAGCCTCGTCGGAAGCTCCAAATGGTCCTCGCGTTGGTCTGTCGTCTTTTACCGGCTTGCCGGGCAAGTCGCGGTGATTGCATCCGCAACAGAGCCGCGGAGCATGCACCAGCCGCGGTGCGGTCGTATTCCCGACACTGCACTTCCAGGTCGACCCAACCGCTGGTAGCTATTTTCTCCTATTCCTAACACGGCAGGCAACCGCTCCCTGGGTAAACAGCACCAGCACAGTAAAGAAAACGAGAAATGGATAGAAATGTCGCAATTATTAGAGTTCGACATCAAGACCGCCATTGCCACGGCCCTGATTATTCCAATCATTTTTCTTATACTCCGGAGGGTATCAAGGTTCATTCAGGCAAATACCAGGCAAATTCTAGACGCAGCATTCTGGGTGGCAGATAGGTTTATAGCTGAATCGATAACAACAAGAATGAGCCTGAAGAGGTACTGCCACGCGGAGCTAGCTAAGGACGCTACGAAGTTTCTCCAAGTGCCAGGAGCGGCTGAAGCCGCCCTGCCGACTGATTCGACGTTCGTTCCCCTCCGACTTGAAAGCGCTGGCCGGCGGGCCACAGCCACTACACGAATATGGGCCGACGATGCAACCCGAATTCAGATCATCGGCGATCCGGGCTCCGGTAAGACCTCGTTAGTCAAGAAGACTTTCAGGGATGCATGTCGAGATGCAATACACTCAAAGCAGGCACCCCTACCTATTGTTGTTGACCTTAAGAACTTCGTACCCCCGAAACGGACAACTTCCGACCGAGCTCTCGGCGACTGGGCCATCCGGTTCTTGCGGGGAAGGATCGAGTCAGTAGGGGGCTACCAGATGGGGAAACTGTTCGATTTGTCAATCGCCAGCCGAGGGGTCATGGTCCTACTGGACGGACTGGATGAGGTATCCGCAGATAGCTATCCGGCAGTAGCCAAGGCCATTGTTTCACTGAGCGACCGCCTAGCCAATGCCGGACCTAATAACAAGCTCGCCGTAACTATGCGAACACAGTTCTATCGGCAAATCAGGTCAAGGTTCTCGGACGCGTTTCCCACGGTATACCACGTTCAGCCTTTCACACCCGCTGACATCTACAACTTCCTCTCAGCCTGGCCATATTTGGATACCACCCCGCCCAAGGCAACCATCAACAGGATATTCGCCGAATTGACCGACCGCCCGACCTTGCGAGAGATGTGCAGTAATCCACTGGTGCTAGCCATGTATGTCGCTAGCGACCAAGGAGGAAATAATGCTGGAACGCCTGACACCCGCACTGGGTTCTACTCCCGGGTCGTAGACGAGCTTCTTCTGTTCAGGCGTAACCGACAGTTGGACTTGCCCATGAAAAGCACCATCCGCGAACAACGAGAACGTCTATTCGGCATTCTTTCCTTCGAGAACCTGACAGATCCGTCGCAGCCAGCCAATCTGATCAGCTGGGAGCGCGCGGTCGACGTCGCAGCTGAGATATACGGATGCACCTCGCGCATTGCTGCTGCTGTCAAGCTTCGGGAGGTCTGCAAGGAAACCGGCCTGATGTCCGAGGAGAGAGCCGGCGAGACCCTTCGATTCATACATCTGACCTTCTGCGAGTTCCTGGCTGCTAAGGAGGCGATTAATGGGCGCGAACGAGGATGGTTGGAACTGATCTCTATTCACACGGATTTCGTCTCTAAAGACGCTCAGAGCTCAACAAAGTTGATCGAGGTTCTTCCTTTCGCTGCGGGACTCATGTCACGCGTGATGCGCGCACGAATGCTAGACGATATTGCAGGGTTACATGATCCCCGCGTCTTGGGTCGCGTCTTCCTAGAGACACAAGCATACGACCATCCAACGTGGAGTTCCTACGCCAGTTCCGAGGCGGACTTTCTGGCCAATGCTCCCCAGTCCCGGTGGGACGGAGAGTGGCTTCAGCGGCTTCACCTCTTTACGGTCATTCTGGCTGACGAGGCCGAATGGCGGGATGCATACAATCGATCCGCCAGTACAGTTACGCACGAGCAACTTCTTAAGATGCTCATCCAAGGCGACCGTGGACGCCTTGTCGCGGTGCTTGGTTCGTACGCCTCGGTCGATCCACAGGCAGCGTTCCGTCTGGCGCGATCCCTTGAGGTAGATATGATCGTCGATCATCCCGCGATAATCGTGGAGAATCTTGCCAATATGCCTCTCTATTCACTCGTCATCGACGATCTAAGCACACGGGAGGTTCCAGACCTACAGCATGCTTTGATCGTTTGCGAGGCGGCGATGCGCAGTCCATTCTCCGCCTTTTCGCTTATCGAGGAACCCTACTCGGTTCTTAAGTTCGCACCCCCTAGCTCTATCCCTCGCCGATTTCGATGGTTCGTCAGGGGAGGATCCCGGCGAGACCTCGACCTCAATCTGCTAACCTACTCGGCGAGCGTGGTTGCTAACGCCCATGCTACCGACGTCATCGACGCAGCGGAGTTTCCGCTATGCTCCCGCCTCGCAAAATTGAAAGCTCCTGGATCGTGCCTCTTCTCTAAATTTCTCTGGATAAACCGCTGGCACGCTGGAGCTATCGCTCTCGGCGCCTATGCAGTCGTGATGATAGCTGCGTTCGTTACAAAGGAAAAGCCACTCTACTTTGTAGGTTTCGGCGTAATAGCACTATTCTGGGCATTCTACAATTTTGTTGTCTATACCGAGACAAGACTAACTCACTTCAGCTGGTTCTTGCTTGGGATGCTGCAGGACCACAGAGTAGCTGATCGCGTCAGGCTCATTACCCGTGGGCCCTGGTTCTTTCGCCCAGGCAAGTTGCTTGCGACACGAGCCTCACATTCATTGGTTGAATCAGCCGTCGGCAAATATCGGAATACCGAGCCACTACAACACTAGTGGCATTGCTGTGTGTTACTCTCCAGAGGGCCATTCTGGGCTAAGAATGAAGGACGACGCAACCATTCTCTCGCCGGTTTCTCGCCCTAATACGGCAGCCCGGGTTTGTTATGTAGATGCGTGTTGATGCATTGGCCGCGCGCGGCGGCGGTAGTGGCTGGTCTGGGCGCGTGCTTGGTGTTGGCGTCGCCAGTGTGACCAGGTCAGCCAGTGGCTGATCGGGTGGACGGTGTTGGTGATCAGCTTCGCGAACAGGCGGCGGATTTCGGGCAGGGTCATCGGGATCGACTGGTGGTCGGCTGGCCGGTGGTGAGCGTGTTCGCGGGCGGCGATCACGGTGAGGATCGCGTGGGCGAGCATGACGAGGGTGACGTGGCGGTGCCAGGCGTGCCAGCGGCGGACCTGGGGTTCGTCCAGGCCGATGGTCTTGCCGGTTTGGAAGCAGGTCTCGATGGACCATCGGGTTCCGGCCACCCGGACGAGGACGCGCAGCGGGACTGGTTGGGGTGACCAGCAGCGGTAGAAGGCCAGCTCGCCGTCGCTGATCCGGCGGCGGATCAGCAGGGTGTGCTGCCCGGTGGTCTCGTCGGCGGGCGCGGTGATGGCGATCCAGGCCCAGTCGTAGTCGCGGGCGCCTTTCGACCCGGCGCCGGCGGAGAGCCGGTTCCAGGCTCGGGCGGGTAGGTCGGCGGCGAGCCGGTCGGCGCGCAGCGGGCCGTCGGCCGGACGGGCGGTGACCCGGTGGCTGCGGGCCACGGCGAGGACGTGGCCGATCCCGTGGTCTTGCAGGTCGCGGCGGAGTTGCCGGTCACCGCCGTAGGCCTCGTCCGCGGTGGCCCACGCCGCCGGCACGTTGGCCTCCAGGGCGCGGGTGAGCATCCGCCGGGCCAGGACGAGCTTGGTGGCGAACCCGACGTCAGCCGGGATGCCGGCGGCGGCGCACCGATCGGGATCATCGGTCCACGCCTTGGGCAGGTAGACCTCCCGGTCGATCAACGTGTAACCGCCCGGCGCGGCGTAGGCGAGGTAGACCGCGACCTGCGCGTTCTCCACCCGCCCCGCCGTGCCGGTGTACTGCCGCTGCACCCCGACGGTGTGCACACCTTATGACGAGCCGGTGGTTATGCCGCGTTGCTCGTGAGCCATGCTGGTCAGCGCGCTGATTCTTCGGCGTCGCGCGGCATTACGCAGCGGTTGTCCGTCGTGGTCGAGGGTTTCTCGTGTCTGGTCGATGGGTCCATCGACAGACAGGAGAGGATCATGGACGCGGAGGATGTGAGACGGCGTCGCCGTCGAGTCGTGGTGCAGGGACCGCTCGCGCCGTTCGTTGACGGGCTGCGCGAGGACTTGGCGGGGCAGGGGTTCTCGCCGGACACCATCGTCGATCATGTGCACCGGTTGGCGGATCTGAGCCGCTGGCTGGTCGAGCGTGGTCTGGTCACGGGTGAGTTGACCAGCGTGGTCGTGCGGGAGTTTCAGCAGGAACGCCGGTCAGTTGGTGTCCGGGCCGGGACCAGTGAACGGGCGTTGGCGCCGGTGCTGGGGTATCTGCGCCGGCTGGGGGCGGTCCCGCCGCCTGCGGTGATTGCCGCGGTGGCGCCAGTGGATGTGCTGTTGAGCGAGTACCGCCGGTACTTGGAAGACGAGCGCGGGCTGGCCGCGGGCACGGTGAAGCACTACCTGCGATGCGCTCGGACGTTCTTGACTGGGCTGTCCGGGCCGCTGGAGGAGGCGCTGCTGGGGCTGTCGGCGGGGCAGGTCATCGACTTCGTGCGGGACTGGAGCACACGGCGGCGGAGTACGGCGTTGGACATGGTGACGCTGCCCGCGTTGCGGTCGCTGCTGCGGTTCTTGCACCTGACCGGGCGCGTTCCGGCCGGGTTGGCCGGTGCGGTCCCGGCTGGGCGGGGTCGGCCCCGCAAGCTGGCCCGGCTGCGGGCGGCCGATCGCGAACAGGTCCGGGCGGTACTGGCCGGCTGTGATCGGGACAGCGCGGTCGGGCGTCGGGACTACGCGATCCTGTTGATGCTGGCCCGGCTGGCGGTGCGTGGCGGTGAGGTGGCCCGACTGGAGTTGGCCGACATTGACTGGCGGGCGGGCGAGTTGACCGTGCGCGGCAAGGGCGGCCGGGTCGATGTGCTGCCGTTGCCGGCTGATGTTGGCGCGGCGATCGCCGACTACCTGCTGCACGGCAGAGCGGCCACCGCAGCGCGGAACGTGTTCATCACGGTGAAGGCGCCGTTCACCGGGTTGGCGACCTCGTCGGTGACCGTTCTGGTCGGTGCCGCGTGCGGCCGGGCCGGGGTGTCCCGGTTCGGGCCGCACGGGATGCGGCACGCGGCGGCCTGCGATCTGCTCGCGGCCGGCGCGTCGATGGAGGAGATCGGGCAGTTGCTGCGTCATGCCCAGCAGCGGACCACCGCGATCTATGCCCGGCTGGACCAGGCCCGGCTGGCCGAGTTGGCCAGGCCCTGCCCGCAGGGAGCACCGCGATGAGGATGCGAACCTGGGCGCAGCAGTACCTGGCGATGCGCCGCAGTCTGGGTTTCAAGCTTCGCGGCGAGGGCCGGATGCTGCTGGAGTTCGCCGACCGGCTCGACCACAACGGCCAGAGGACCGTCACGGTTGCCGCGGCGCTGGGATGGGCGAGCGAGCCCAGCGGCACCACTACCGCGCACCGGCAACGGCGGCTGGCGGTGGTGCGCGGCTTCGCCCGCTACCTGGCGGCATTCGACCCGGACTGCCAGGTCCCACCGCCCGGGCTGCTGCCCGGCCGGGCGCATCGGCCGACTCCTTACCACTACTCGGCTGAGGAGGTCGCGGCGTTGGTGCACGCCGCGGGAACGATCGCCGCGCCGCTGCCCGCGGCCACGATGCAGACCTTGATCAGCTTGCTGGCCGCCAGCGGTCTGCGGGTGGGCGAGGCCCTGGCGCTCGACCGCAGCGAGGTTGACGAGCACGAGGCGGCGGTGACGGTGACCGGCAAGAACGATCAGACCCGCCTGGTCCCGCTGCACCCCACCACGGCGCAGATGCTCGCCGGCTACGCCGCGCGCCGCGACCGGCTCTGCCCCACCCCGGTCTCGCCCGGGTTCTTCCTGACTGCCACCGGCCAGCGAGTCCAGCACCGCGGTGTTCACCAGATCTTCGCCAGACTCCTGGCCGCCGCTGACATCCACACTCCGCCCGGACGCCGCCGCCCCCGCATCCACGACTTACGTCATACCTTCGCGGTCGACGTCCTCATCGCCTGGTATGAGGCTGGTGTCGACGTGTCGGCCCGGCTTCCGGTGCTGTCGACGTTCCTCGGCCACAGCAGCCCGGAAGCCACCTACTGGTATCTGCAGGCCACTCCGCAGCTACTGGCACTGGCCGCGCAACGCCTCGACGCGGCAGTCCACCAGGACACGCCACCCGAGCGAGGCGAGGTGACCGGGCCGTGACCGCGCTCGCCCCGCTGCTGCAGGCGTTCTTCACCGACCGGCTGATGACCCAGTACGGCGCCAGCCCACACACCATCGCTTCCTACCGCGACACGCTGCGGCTGCTGCTCACCCACATCCACCAGCGGACCGGCAGGCTCCCCGCCCAGCTCGACCTGACCGACCTGGACGCCGTCACCATCGGCGAGTTCCTACACCACCTGGAAACGAAGCGCGGCAACGCCGTCGCCACCCGCAACAACCGGCTGGCCGCGATCCACTCCCTGTTCCGCTACGCCAGCCTGCACGCACCCGAACACGCCGACCTGATCAGCCGGGTCCTGGCCATCCAGACCAAACGGGCCACCACCACGATCGTGAGTTTCCTCAACCCCACCGAACTCGACGCGCTGCTGGCCGCACCCGACACCACGACCTGGCACGGCCGCCGAGATCACGCCCTTCTCGCACTGACCGCACAGACCGGACTACGCGTCGCGGAACTGACCGCGCTCACCGCCAGCGACCTCCAACTCGGCGTCGGCGCGCACGTCTACTGCCACGGCAAAGGCCGCAAGGACCGCTGCACCCCGCTGACCGCGCACACCGTCAGCGTCCTGACCACCTGGCTCACCGCCCACCGGCCAGCCGGCACCGACCCGCTGTTCGTCACCCGTCGCGGCACGCGGCTGTCCCATGACGCCGTCGCCGGCCTCGTCGCCAAACACACTGCCACCGCAGCTCGCACCTGCCCATCGCTGCAGGCCAAGAACGTCACCCCGCACACCCTGCGCCACACCGCAGCGATGAACTTGCTCCACGCCGGCGTCGACATCACCGTCATCGCGCTCTGGCTCGGCCACAAATCCCCAGCCACGACCCGCATCTACCTACACGCCGACCTGGCCCTCAAGGAACAAGCCATCGCCCGGACCACCCCGCCGAACACCGACCCCGCCCGCTACCAGGCCAGCGAGGACCTACTCGCCTTCCTCAAACAACTCTGACCTGGCCCCCACCAGCAGTTATGCCGCGTCCGACGGTGAGGACCCGAACAACCACACGACATTCCCGTCGGCCGCGGCATAACCGCCGGCTCGCCATAAGGTGTGTAATGCCGAGTTCGGCATTACACACCCTTCTTCAGGTCACCGGTGTCATCCAAGATGAGCACCCCGCCCGGGTCGCCCAACGCGTCGATCACATAGCCCCGTACGTCATCACGGACCGCGTCGGCGTCCCACACCGCCTCCCCCAACAGCCGCTGCATCGCATGCGGCGACGCATCCCCAGCCTGCTCAGCCAACTGCCAACACGACCGTCTGTCCACATCCGACAACAACCCGAGCAGGAACGACCTGGCCTGCCGGCGCGGCTCGACCCGGAAGAACCGGCCCGCGATCCACGCGAACCCGGTGTCGAACTCCGCCAGCCATCCCTCGGCATCTACGCTGTGCCCAGCGGCCGCCGCACGATCTTCACTTGTCCTCACAAACAGTGCATGATCAACCGGCGGCCGCCTCCATGCCCGCAGACACGCCCACCAGCCCCGACCCAGCTGAACTCATCGCCGGTCATCTACATAACGAACCCGGGCTGCCGTACTAACATCCGACCGCCTCCGTCCGCACTCTATTTGGCCTGCGCGTGATTTCCACGCCGTTCTCAAGCCCAAGCGTCTGGAGCAGTTTGGTCGCATAATTCTGGCCAGCTTCGCCGCAGAACTACGAGCGTTATCATCGGTCCGCACGTTCCGGTGCGCGTGATCAGTCAAAGTGCCACGATGGCCGCTGTCTCCGCTGGCAGCTCGATGCGGTCACGCATCACCGTTACCCCGTCCCCGGTTGCCAACAGCACGCGCCGCACCACCCCCGGCAGCGAGATCCCCTGCCCCCGACCAGCCAGGTTCGCCGCCACCAGGCACTCCCCCCGCCGCATCACCAGGAACTGATCCCCGTGCCGCACGTCCACCGCAGACAGCCGCGGATCCGAGAGATCCGTCCGGCTCTTACGCAGCGCGATCAACCGCCGGTAGAACTCCAACATCTCCCGGTGCTCCGGCTTGTCCAGCTCCGCCCAGTCCAACCGCGACCGCAGGAACGTCTCCGGATCCTGCGGATCCGGCACGTCAGCCGAAGCCCACCCGTGCGCAGCGAACTCCCGCCGCCGCCCGGAGGCGACAGCAGCGGCAAGTTCAGGTTCCGGATGAGAAGTGAAGAACTGCCACGGCGTGGAAGCCCCCCACTCCTCCCCCATGAACAGCATCGGCGTGAACGGCGCCGTCAGCAGCAGCACCGCCCCCACCCGCAACAACCCAGGCGACAGCGAGAAAGAAAGCCGATCACCAACCGCCCGGTTCCCGATCTGGTCATGGTTCTGCAGATACGCAACCAACCGGTGCCCAGGCAGACGCTGCCGGTCCACCGGCCGCCCGTGATGCCGCTGCCGGAACGAGGACCACGTGCCGGCGTGGAAGAACCCGCCGGTCAGCACATCGGTCAGCGCCTCCAGCGAACCGAAGTCCCCGTAGTAGCCCTGCCGCTCCCCCGTCAGCAGCGTGTGCAAGGCATGGTGGGCGTCGTCGTTCCACTGGGCGTGCAGGCCGTACCCGCCGGCCTCCCGAGGAGTGACCAGCTGCGGGTCGTTGAGGTCGGACTCGGCGATCAGCGACAGCGGCCGGCCCAGGTGCGTCGACAGGGTCTCGACCTCGACCGCGATCTCCTCCAGCAGGTGCACCGCCCGGGAGTCGGGCATGGCGTGTACGGCGTCCAGGCGCAGGCCGTCGACGTGGTAGTCCCGCAGCCACATCAGCACCGAGTCGATGATGTAGCGGCGCACGCCGTCGGAGTGCGGTCCGTCCAGGTTGACCGTGCGGCCCCACGGGTTCGACTGCTCGCTGAGGTACGGCGCGAACATCGGCGCGTAGGCCCCGGAGGGCCCGAAATGGTTGTAGACGACGTCGAGGATCACCCCCAGCCCCTTGGCGTGGGCGGCGTCGACGAAGCGTTTCAGCCCGTCCGGCCCGCCGTAGGGCTCGTGCGGCGCGAACCAGCAGACCCCGTCGTACCCCCAGTTGTGTTCGCCGTTGAAGGCGTTGACCGGCAGCAGCTCGATCAGGTCGACGCCCAGGTCGACCAGGTGGTCGAGCTTGCCGGCGGCCGCGTCGAAGGTGCCCTCCGGGGTGAACGTGCCGACGTGCAGCTCGTACAGGATGCTGCCGGGCAGCTGCCGGCCGGTCCAGGCAGTGTCGGTCCAGGGGAACGACGCGTGGGAGTAGACCCGGCTCGGGCCGTGGACCCCGGCGGGCTGCCACAGCGAGCGCGGGTCGGGCAGGGCGTAATCGTCGTCGTCGAGGAGGAAGGCGTAGTCGGTGCCGGGGCCGGCGCCGGGCATCTCGGCCCGCCACCACCCGCCGGCGGCGGCGCGCATCTCGTGGTCGGCCCCGCCGAAGAGGCGCAGCCGGACCCGGGCGGCTTCGGGCGCCCACACGCTGAACTCGGTCATGCGGCTGCCTCCACGGTTTCGACGGGAGCGAGGAGGGCGACGGGATAGGTGCGCAAGAGATCATGAAGTAGCAGCTCAGACCCACTGTAGACCCGTCCGGTGAACATGTCCGTAACAGCGTGAACGGAAATCGGCAGCGTGGTATCGCGCCAGCCGCCGGCGGCGGCCAGCCGCAGCGGCAGCCGGGTGGCGACGGCGATCGCGCTGCCCCGGTCGAAGGCGATCACGTGCCGGGCGGCGGGTCCGCGCGCCGGCAGCGGCCGGTAGCCGGTGAACAGCTCCGGCCGGTCCCGGCGCAGCCGCAGGGTCCGCGACACCACGAGCAGCTTGGCAGCGCCGGACTCGTCCACCGGGGGCCGCCAGCCGGCGTCGAGCCGGGCCAGCAGTTCCCGGCGTACGGCGAAGTCGACCGGCCGCCGGTTGTCCGGGTCGACCAGGGAGTTGTCCCACAGCTCGGTGCCCTGGTAGGTGTCCGGCACGCCGGGCATGGCGAGCTGCACCAGCTTCTGCCCGAGCGAGTTGGACCAGCCGGCCGGGGTGATCGACTCGACGAAAGCGGAAAGCTCCGCATGCAACGGGCCGTACATGGCGTCGACCAGGTCGTGCATCGCCGCCTCGAAGGCCGGGTCCGGGTCCGCCCAACTGGTCGCGGTCGACGCCTCCCGGGCCGCCTTCTCCGCGTACGCGTGGAGGCGCTCGCGCTCGACGGGCCAGGCGCCGACGGCGGTCTGCCACAGCAGGTGCGCGAACTCCGGGTCGGGCAGCGGGAACCGTGCCATCCAGTCCTGGATCAGGCCGCGCCACCGCAGCGGCAGCTCGGACAGGACGGCCAGGCGGGCGCGGACGTCCTCGGACCGCTTGGTGTCGTGGGTGGAGATCGTGGTCATCGCCTTCGGCCAGCGCACGTGCCGGGCGGCGGCGAAGCGGTGGAACTCGGCCGGCGGGGTGCCGAAGTGGGCGGGGCTGCCGCCGACCTCGTTGAGCGCGACGAAGCGGCTCCACCGGTAGAAGGCGGTGTCCTCGACGCCCTTGGCCATGACCGCGCCGGTGAACTGCGGGAACCGCTTCGCCAGCTCGTCGTCGGGGTCGCGCAGTCGCTGGGTGAGCGCGTCCAGCACGCCGGCCAGCTCGGGGCGGCGGCGGCCGGCCTCGGCGCGGGCGTCGGCGAGATGGCGGGCGCCCTCGGGCGGGTAGCCGCGGTAGACGGCGTACGCGGCGGCGAGCTCGGCCAGGGCCGCGCGCACGGCGTGCGGAGCCGTCTCCGGGGCGAGCCCGGCGAGCCGGGTCAGCTCCGCCGCCAGCAGGCGGGTGGCGGCCTCCAGTTTGGTGTCGTGGGTGAGATCCGGCCAGGAGGTGGGCCGGCCGGCGATCCGGGTGTCCAGGGCGGTGAAGTCGGCCTCGGCGTCCGGGTCGACGAAGAGACCGGAGACCGCCGCGAGCGCCTCGTAGCCGGTGGTGCCGTCGACCGGCCAGTCCGGCAGCTCCTCCCCGTACTCCAGGATCTTCTCCACGATGAGCCAGACGGGCCCGGCGGTGGCCCGCAGCCGGGCCAGGTATTCGGCGGGGTCGCGCAGCCCGTCCGGGTGGTCGACGCGGATGCCGTCGATCTCCCCGGCCTCCGCCCAGCGCAGGATCAGCTCGTGGGTGGCGGCGAAGACCTCCGGGTCCTCCACCCGCAGGCCGGCCAGGTCGGAGACGGCAAAGAACCGGCGGTACGTCAGCTCGGCGTCGCCGCGCCGCCAGTCGACCAGCTCGTAGTGCTGCCGGTCGTGCACCTCGCGCGGGGTGCCGTCGCCGGTGCCGTCGGCGATCGGGAAGCGGCGCTCGTGGTAACGCAGCTCGCCGTCGACGAGCTTCAGGTCGTCGAGCGCGGCCGGGTCGTCGGCGAGCACCGGGAGCAGCAGCCGGCCCCGCGCCCAGTCGATGTCGAACCATCGGGCGTACGCCGAGTCGCGGCCCCGGCGCAGCACGTCCCACCAGGCCGGGTTGGCCTCCGGGCGGGCCACCCCGGCGTGGTTGGGCACGATGTCCACGACCAGGCCCAGCCCGGCGGTGCGCAGCGCCTTCAGCAGGCGCTGCCGGGCGGGCTCGCCACCCAGCTCCGGGTTGACCCGGCCGTGGTCGACCACGTCGTAGCCGTGCTGGGAGCCCGGGGTGGCGGTGAGCAGAGGCGCGCTGTAGAGGTGGGAGACGCCGAGGTCGGCCAGGTAGCCGGCGAGCCCGGCGGTGGCGTCGAGATCGAAGCCGGGGCGGACCTGGAGCCGGTAGGTCGCCCCGACCCGGTGGGTCGGCGACGGCGTCGTCACCCTGGTCAGTGCCCGGACCGGATCGGGTGGAGGGGGCATGCTCAGACCGTCCTCTCCAGGACCACCAGGGAACGGTCGGGGACGGTCAGCGAGCCGCCGGCCTCGACCACTGTCGTCTTCTCCGGTTCCGGGTCCGCGGTGCTGATCACCAGCTCCCACCGCTGGCCGAACTCGGCCGGCGGCATGGTGAAGTCCAGCGGCGCGTCGTGGGCGTTGAAGCAGAGCAGGAAGGAGCTGTCGACGTGGCGCTGGCCGTACTGGCCGCGCTCGCGGATGCCCTCGCCGTTGACGAACAGCGCCACCGACCGGCCGAAGTCGTTGCCCCAGTCCTCGCCGGTCATCTCCCGCCCGTCCGGGGTGTACCAGGCGAGGTCGGGCAGGGGCTCGTCGACCAGCCGGGAGCGCACCGGCAGGCCGGTGAAGAACCGGCGGCGCCGGAACACCTGGTGCCGGCGGCGGAAGTCGACCAGCTTGCGGGTGAAGTCGAGCAGGTCGGCGTCGGCGTGGTCCCAGTCGATCCAGGCCAGCTCGCTGTCCTGGCAGTACGCGTTGTTGTTGCCGCGCTGGCTGCGGCCCAGTTCGTCGCCGTGGCCGATCATCGGCACGCCCTGCGACAGCATCAGCGTGGCCAGGAAGTTGCGGCGCTGGCGGGCGCGCAGGGCGAGGATGCCGGGGTCGTCGGTGTCGCCCTCGACGCCGCAGTTCCACGACCGGTTGTGGCTCTCGCCGTCGCGGTTCTCCTCGCCGTTGGCCTCGTTGTGCTTGTCGTTGTACGACACCAGGTCGTTGAGCGTGAACCCGTCGTGGCAGGTGACGAAGTTGATGCTGTGGAACGGGCGGCGCCCGTCGTCCTGGTAGAGATCGGCCGAGCCGGAGATCCGGGAGGCGAACTCGGCGAGCGTGGCCGGCTCGCCGCGCCAGAAGTCGCGGACGGTGTCCCGGTACTTGCCGTTCCACTCCGTCCACACCGGCGGGAAGTTGCCGACCTGGTAGCCGCCGGGGCCGACGTCCCACGGCTCGGCGATCAGCTTGACCTGGCTGACCACCGGGTCCTGCTGCACCACCTCGAAGAACGTGGAGAGCCGGTCCACCTCGTAGAACTCCCGCGCCAAAGTGGCGGCGAGGTCGAAGCGGAAGCCGTCGACGTGCATCTCGGTCACCCAGTAGCGCAACGAATCCATGATCAGTTGCAGCGAGTGCGGGCTGCGCACGTTGAGGCTGTTGCCGGTGCCGGTGTAGTCGACGTAGTAGCGCCGGTCCGCCTCGCTCAGCCGGTAGTAGCTGGGGTTGTCGACGCCCTTGAAGCTCAGCGTCGGGCCGAGGTGGTTGCCCTCGGCGGTGTGGTTGTAGACCACGTCGAGGATGACCTCGATGCCGGCGGCGTGCAGCGCCTTGACCATGCCCCGGAACTCCTGCACCTGCTGGCCGAGCCGGCCGAGCGCGGAGTAGCCGTGGTGCGGGGCGAAGAAGCCGATGGTGTTGTAGCCCCAGTAGTTGCGCAGCCCCAGGTCGGCCAGGCGGTGGTCGTGCACGAACTGGTGCACCGGCATCAGCTCGACCGCGGTCACGCCGAGCGTCCGCAGGTGCTCGATCATCGGCGGGGAGGCGATGCCGGCGTACGTGCCGCGCAGCTCCTCCGGGATGTCCGGGTGGCGCATGGTCAGGCCGCGCACGTGCGCCTCGTAGATCACCGAGTGGTGGTACGGGGTGCGCGGCGGCGCGTCGTTGCCCCAGTCGAAGTACGGGTTCACCACCACCGACTTCGGCATGAACGGCGCCGAGTCGGCGGTGCTCATCGTCTCCGGGTCGCCGTGCTCGTAGTCGTAGACCGCCGGGTCCCACCGCACGTCCCCGTCGATGGCCTTCGCGTACGGGTCGATCAGCAGCTTGTGCGGGTTGCAGCGCAGCCCGTTCGCCGGGTCGTACGGCCCGTGGACGCGGTAGCCGTACCGCTGGCCCGGCTCGACCCCCGGGAGGTAGGCGTGCCAGACGTACGCGTCGACCTCGCGCAGCTCGACGCGGCGCTCGGTGCCGACGTCCCACTCGTCGAACAGGCACAGCTCGACTTTCTCCGCGACCTCGGAGAAGATCGCGAAGTTGGTGCCCATCCCGTCGTAGGTGGCCCCCAGGGGGTACCGCTCACCCGGCCAGACCTGCATGTCGCTCCCTCGGCCACCCCGCAACGCACCTGAGCGCACCATCCGGCGGCGGCGCGCACGCGCCTATTGCCCCACAGCCTGCGCCGCCAATCCACCCGATTGGAAAGGAAGGGCCCCTTATTAACGCCTCCGGTAGCGGAAGGGTCCCCGGTTGAGCCGTCCGTCCGGTGACGGGACGCCCCCGGGCCGCAATCGTCGGGACGGCCGAGGCGCGTCCGTCGTGCGGTCATGATCTTTCGTCGCGGCTGGTCATGACCGGTCCGGTGAGACAGACTCGCTTTGACCTGGTGGGGCGAGGTCCGAGGAGACGCGGGTGCGGGTGTTGCTGGTGGAGGACGACCTGCGCGTGGCGTCCGCACTCGCCACCGCGCTGCGCCGGCGCAGCTACCAGGTCATCACGGCCACCAACGCCGCCGAGGCGATCGCCGCCGGGCCGGTCGACCTCGTCCTGCTCGACCTCAACCTGCCGGACGGGGACGGCCTGCAACTGTGCCGCCAGCTCCGCCGGCGGGACGAGGACGTGGCCGTGATCGCGGTGACCGCCCGCTCCGAGGAGCAGGACCGGGTGGCCGGGTTACGGGCCGGCGCCGACGACTACGTGGTCAAGCCGTTCTCGATGGCGGAGCTGCACGCCCGGATCGAGGCGGTGATGCGCCGGGCGGCCCGTACGGCCCGGGCCGAGTCGACGCTGGAGGTCGGTGACCTGCGCGTCGACCTGAACGCCCGGCGGGTCTGGCTGGCCGGGCGGGAGGTGGCGCTGACCCGCAAGGAGTTCGACCTCTTGATGGCGCTGGCCCGGCAGCCGGGCACGGTGGTGCCCCGGGAGCGGCTGCTGATGGACATCTGGCAGACCACCTGGAAGTCCGGTCACACGCTCGACGTCCACGTGGCGGCCCTGCGCGGCAAGCTCGACGACGCCGGCATGGTGGAGACCGTACGCGGGGTGGGCTACCGGCTCCGGCCCGCCTGACGCGCCGGTTCCTCAGATCCTCCTCAATAAATCTTGCCCCGCCGCCCGCCGGCGGCGCGGATGGCGTGTCCTGTCCGGACTGAGTCATCCCATCTTTCCGGGAGCTTCCATGAAAGACAGACGGACGACCGCCCTCCTAGCCGTCCTGCTCGCCGCGAGCCTCGCGGTGGTCACCGGGCCGCTGCCCGCGCAGGCGGCCCAGGACGAGCCGAACCAGGTCCAGGGCCTGACGGTCCGGCAGGGCGACGGCTTCGCCACCCTCGCCTGGACTCCGGTCGAGGGTGCCACCGACTACCAGATCGAACGGACCCCGGTCGCCGACGACGGCACGGCCACCGGACCCTCGGTGATCACCGGCGTGTGGCGACCGAACCGCCAGGTCAACAACTCCGAGCCGACCTTCGCCGACGCCGGGTTCAACCCGGGCGCCCGGTTCCAGTGGCGGGTACGCGCCCGCGTCGGGACGACCGCCCAGCCGTACTCCGAGCCGGTCGCCGGCAAGACCAACGAGCCGTGGGGCGACCCGAACGTGCCGGGTCAGAACCTGCGGACCCAGTGGGAGACCACCCTCGGCGCGCAGTACACCAGCGACGTCAACGAGTACGCGTACACCGCGGCGGTCGACGAGCTGAGCGACCGGGTCCGGGTCACCGAGATCGGCCGGACGGTGCTGAACCGGCCGATCAACATGTTCGTCATCGGCTACCCGACCCCGCCGGCCACGCCGGAGGCGGTGGCGAAGACCTCGCCGCTGCTGATCAACTGCAACGTGCACGGCAACGAGCCGGGTGACCGGGAGGCCTGCCTGATCATGGCGCGGCAGCTCGCGTTCGGCACCGACGCCCGCACGATCGACCTGCTGTCGAACACCACCGTCCTGATCGTCCCGACGATCAACGGCGACGGCCGGGCGGCCAACACCCGGGGCAACTCCACCGGGCAGGACCTCAACCGCGACTACTCGCTGATCCGCCAGCCGGAGAACGCCGCGTTCGTCCGGATGCTGCGGGACTACCGTCCGGTGGCCAGCTACGACGGGCACGAGTACGGCAACTCCAGCGCCGGTGACCTGCCGATGCTGCCCCCGCGGCACCAGAACGTCGCCCAGTCGATCTTCGACGAGTCGAGGCAGATGATCGAGGGCCACATGTACGCCCAGGGCGCCAAGGACGGCTGGTGGGCCTGCCCGTACGGGTGCAACGGCGGCGGCAACGTGGGCCTGAGCGAGGAGACCATCCTGCGCAACACGGCGGGCCTCAAGAACGTCGTCAACTCCCTGCTGGAGCTGCGCAGCTCCGGCGGCCAGACCCGGCCGGACGAGGGCAACACGGCGAACAACCGGCGGCGCAAGTCGTACTCCGCGCTCTGGACGTTCAACCAGTTCCTCGACTACCACCGGGCCAACCTGTCGGCGATCAAGACGGCCCGCGCCGACTCGATCAAGTTCCAGGTGTCGAACACCGGCCGGATCGTCTTCCGCGGCTCGCGGCAGATCCCGGCGTACCCGTCGCCGCACCCGGGTGAGGCGCCGCCGCCGATCGACGCCCCGCGCGAGGAGCTGATCCTCGACAACCCGCCGTGCGCCTACAAGCTCACCGAGGAGCAGTACCACGGCGAGCGCACCGACGGCCCCGTCGGCCAGCGCACCACCGTCGCGCAGCGGCTCGCCTCGCACGGCTGGAAGGTGGTCAAGGTCGCCGACGGGTACGTCGTACCGCTGAACCAGCCCGAGCGCGGCCTGATCCCGCTCCTGCTCGACGCGCAGGGCGTCGAGGAGCTGGTCGGCGGCGAGCGGGTGTACCCGACCGTGACCGGCCAGCACGCCGGCCAGCTCGTGGTCACCGGGGTCACCTGCCTCCGGGACGCCACGGTGACCGGCCCGGTCCGGGTGCGGCCCGGCGCGACCCTGATCGCGACCGGCTCCCAGATCACCGGCCCGGTGGAGGCCAGCGGCGCCGCCGGCGTCCTGCTGACCGACAGCACGGTCGTCGGCCCGGTCCGGATCGGGCAGACCGACGGTCCGGTGGTGGTCGTCGACGCGAAGATCACCGGCCCGGTCGAGGTGTCCGGCACCCGGGGCGGCGCGCCCCTGGTCGCCGCCAACACCGTGACCGGTCCGCTGAGCTGCAGCGGCAACGCCGCCGCGCCGGACGACCTGCAGCTGGGCAACTCGGTGACGGGTCCGACGTACGGCCAGTGCGCCGCCTAGCGACCCGCTGAACGTCGTGCCGGCAGGCCCACCCCGTCGGGCCTGCCGGCACGACCTGCCTTGCTGAGCCGGCGCGACCACGGGCTCCCACCCGTCGAGCCGGCCGGCACGAACCGAATCGTTCGACCTCGCGACCGGACCAGGAGAACGCCGTGGACCCGTTCCTCACCGTCTCGCCGGAGCCACACCGGCGGCGCTCGTACCGCTCGCGGCGGCGGGCCGGCCGGCTGGCCGTACTCGGGGTTGTCGTGCCCCTGCTTCTCGCCGCCTGCTCGGGCGGCGGCGGAGCCGGCGGTGCCGGCCCCACCGGCGGTGCCGGGGCGGCGTCGTCCTCCCGGGTGACCGGGCCGCTGTGCGACGCGCTGCCGTCGGGCAGCGAGCCCGGCAACCCGGCGGCGCTGGCCAGCCAACCGGCGAGCGTGGCCCTGCAGTGGATTCCCGTGCTCACCACGTTCGAGGCGGCGGTCCGGGCGGCCGGGCTGGCCGACCTGCACGCCGGATCCGAGGTCACCATCCTCGCCCCCACCGACGACGCCTTCGCGGCGAAGTTCTCCGGAGCGGACCTGGACCGCCTGCTCCTCTCCGACAAGGACACGCTGCGCGGCCTGCTCCGCGAGCACCTCGTCGCCGGGTCGCTGTCCCTGGCCGACCTGGCCGACGCCGGCCAGGTCACCACCCTCGCCGGCCGCAAGCTCACGGTGCGCGGCGGCCCGGCGGGCGTCCGGCTGGCCGACCAGGCCGACACCGTGTGCGCCGACTACCGGGCGGCCAGAGCGCGGATCCACGTCATCAACGGGGTGCTCGGCGACCTGCCCACCACCGCCGGCGAAGACGACCACGCCGCGCACTGATCTTCCGCACCCGGCGGGCGCCCTTTCCACCGCGCATGTCGCCCATCCCCGGCCCCGCGCGTGAAGATCGTGCTCGATCGCACAAGTAGTGGCTTCGGGGCGCGCACCAGGCCACTACTTGTGCGATCGAGCGTGACCATGCGAACGGGCGTCCGGCGGCACCTGCGCGAAGGGGCCCCGCCGGTGGCGGGGCCCCTTCGCGCGGATCAGCGGTCAGCGCGGATCAGCGGTCAGCGCGGATCAGCGGTCAGCGCGGATCAGCGGTCAGCGCTGGTCGAAGTCGACGTAGTCGCGCTGGGCGGCGCCGGTGTAGACCTGCCGCGGGCGGCCGATCTTGGTCTCCGGGTCGTTGATCATCTCGCGCCATTGCGCTATCCAGCCGGGCAGCCGGCCCAGCGCGAACAGCACCGTGAACATCTTGGTCGGGAAGCCCATGGCCTTGTAGATCAGGCCGGTGTAGAAGTCCACGTTCGGGTAGAGCTTGCGGGACACGAAGAAGTCGTCGGAGAGCGCGATCTCCTCGAGCTGCATCGCGATGTCCAGCAGCGGGTCCGGCTTGGCCATCCGGCCGAGCACGTCCTGGGCGGCCTTCTTCACGATCGCGGCGCGCGGGTCGTAGTTCTTGTAGACCCGGTGCCCGAAGCCCATCAGCTTGACGCCGGTCTGCTTGTCCTTGACCTTCTGCACGAACGACCGGGCGTCGCCACCCTCGGCCTGGATCCGCTCCAGCATCTCCAGCACCGCCTGGTTGGCGCCGCCGTGCAGCGGGCCGAACAGGGCGTTCACGCCGGCCGAGACGGAGGCGAAGAGGTTGGCGTTGCTGGACCCGACCAGCCGGACGGTCGAGGTGGAGCAGTTCTGCTCGTGGTCGGCGTGCAGGACGAACAGCATGTCCAGCACCCGGGCGATCACCGGGTCGACCTCGTACGGCTCGGCCGGCACGCCGAAGGTCATCCGGAGGAAGTTCTCCACGTAACCGAGCGAGTTGTCCGGGTACAGCAGCGGCTGGCCGATCGACTTCTTGTAGGCGTACGACGCGATGGTCGGCACCTTCGCCATCAGCCGGACCATCGACATCTCCACGTGGGTGGCGTCGAACGGGTCCAGGCTGTCCTGGTAGAAGGTCGAGATCGCGCTGACCGCCGAGGAGAGCACCGCCATCGGGTGCGCGTCCCGGGGGAAGCCGTCGAAGAACCGGCGCATCTCCTCGTGCAGCAGCGAGTGCCGCCGGATCCGCTCGGTGAAGTCGGTGAGCTGCTGCTGGGTGGGCAGCTCGCCGTAGATCAGCAGGTACGAGACCTCCAGGAAGGAGGATTTCTCGGCCAGCTGCTCGATCGGGTACCCGCGGTAGCGCAGGATCCCCGCGTCGCCGTCGATGTAGGTGATCGCCGACGAGCAGGCTGCCGTGTTGACGAAACCGGGGTCGTACGTCGTCAGCCCGGTTTCCTTGAGCAGCTTGCCCACTCCGATGCCGGCGGGGCCCTCGACCGCGGCGTGCACCGGCATCGACAGCTGCCCACCGGGGTGATCGAGCTTGACTTCCGTCATGTGGTTCCTCGCTTCGCCGGCAGATCTTCGTTGAATTGCCTTCGCTTCTACCGTATTCGCGGTTCCGGGGACACTGCCCGCGGTGGTTCTCCGGTGAGGTATGCGTCACCCGATTCCCGACCAGGCGGCTGGGAAACCCACCGGTGCGGCCGTGAGCGGCGCGGGACCGGACCGGGCCGGGACTCGTGGTGCCGGTCCGGCCGGCAACCCGGGTGAGCTGCGGTCAGGAGAGCGCGAGGCGGGTGAGCGTGCCGTCGGCGGCGAGAAGGAGCAGGTCGAGGCGGTTCGTCCCGGCCTGGAAGAGCCGGTCGTCGGCGATCAGGGCGGCGAACCGGCGGCCGCCGGCGTCGCGCGGCACGACCGGCACGACGGCGGCGACCCGGCCGTTGAGCGCGACGGCCAGCGGGGTGCCGTCGGGCACGGCGTCGGGCAGGTCGCCCCAGACCACGGCGGGCAGCCGGCCGGTGTCCGGGTCCACGTCCCGGAAGGCGGCCAGGTTGCCGACCCGGGCCGTTCCGGCGGTCGGCCCGGCCGGCACCGCGGTGCCGACCAGCGGGTGCGCCGCCGGGGGTGGCGCGGCGGCGGGCGGCCCGCCGGCGATCGGGGTCGGCTGGGCCGGCCGGTCGTAGAAGACCTTGCCCGCCTCGGCCCGGGGCCCCTGCCGGGCCGACCGCCCGTCGACCGGTCCGGGCAGCCGGATCCCCGCCTCGTCGGCGACGGTGGGCAGCAGGTCGACGTGCTGCCAGTTGCGGTCGTCGACCCGGCCGGCCCGCTGGCCGGGGGACTTCACGAACAGCGGCACCCAGGCGACCTCGTCCGGGGCGACCCGGATGGCGCCCATCCCCCGGCCCTGCGCGCCCTTGGTGAAGCTCACGCCGTGATCGGCGGTGACCACCAGCAGCGCCTGGTCGTACAGGCCGGTGGCGCGCAGCGTACGCAGGGTCTCGCCGATCAGCCGGTCGGTGTAGCCGAGCTGCGCCAGGTGGCGCTGCCGGGCCAGCTCCACCCAGCCGTCCCCCTCGTTCGGGAAGTCCTCCGGGGCGTCGTAGCGCACCCCCGACGGCAGGTACGCCCACGGCGAGTGCGGCATCAGCAGGTGCAGGAAGTGCAGCGTGGGCCGGGCGGACGGCCTCAGCCCGGCGAGGAAGCTGGTGAACCGGGCCGGCTGGTTGGCGTTCAGCCGGTCCCAGCGGAACTTCGGGTCCTCCGGGGCCGGCTCGGCGGCGTCGATGCCGGCCTCGGCGGCGGTCCGCTCCCGGTACGAGTCCTCCGGGTCGACCCGGCTGTCCACCGGCGCGGCGAGCCGGCCCAGCAGCTTGGCGCTCTCCCGCACCAGCACCCCGGTGCCGCGCTCCGGCTGCACCGGGGTCTCGCAGCGGCTGGGCGGGCAGAGCCGGGTGATGCTCTCCTCGGCTCGGATGTCGTACAGGCCGCCGAAGGCGGTGAAGAGGTTGTCCGGGTACCGCGAGTAGTGCGGGGCGGCCCCGGTCGCCGGGTAGCGGCCGGTGAGCATCGCCGGCAGCGCGTACGGCGTCCAGCCGCTGACCCCGGTGGCGTTGCGGTACCAGGTCGAGCCGGCGGCCAGCTCCGCGAAGTGCGGGAACCGGGCCGCGTCGAGCTGCCCGTCCGCGCCGAGCAGGGAGACCAGCGGCAGCTCGTCGAGGATCAGCATGACCACCGGCGGGTGCCCGCCGGCGCCCGCCGCCCCGGCGGCGCCGCCGTCGGAGCGCGGCAGGACCACCGCCGAGGTCGGCGACACGAGCAGGAACAGCGCCACGAACACCGGCGGCCCGACCGCGGCCACCCGGAGCACCCGCGCCGGGGCGCGCCAGCGTCGGTGGGCGGCCGCACCGGCGGCGCCGGCGGCGACCGCCAGCACCAGCAGCGGTACGCCCCGCAGCGGCGTCACGTGCCGGCCGGCCTGCACGGCCAGCGCGGCGAGCAGGAGGCCGACGAGCACCGTGTGGGTGACCGCCCGGGTGCTCCGCCCGGCCAGCAACGACGCCGCGCCGAGCAGGCCCACCGCGACCGTCGGGACGATCGCGATCACCGCCGCCAGCAGCAGGATCTCGCCCCGGTCGGCCCGGTGGAACAGGAAGAAGTCCGGGCTGCGGCCGAGCACGTCCAGCAACGGCTGGGTGACCACGAGCCCGACCAGGGCGGCGACCTCCAGCAGCCGGCCCCCCTCCGCCCGCCAGCCGCGCCGCGCCCGGTCCGGCCGACCCGCGCCGGCCGGATCAGCCACCAATGACCGCCCGGAAGAGCGTCCGGGTGCCCGAGGGCAGCTCGAGGCGGTCCACCACGTGGCAGCGGGCGGCGAGCAGCCGCTCGAACTCGTCGCGCCGGTAGTCGGGGAAGAGGTTCTCCGGCTTGTTGGCCAGCAGCCGGCGGGCCATCGGGTCCTCCGGGTGCACGAACTCCACGACGAGGCGGGCACCCGGCGTGCCGAAGCCGGCCAGCCAGTCGACCACCTCGGGCAGCGGCACGCTGCGCCCGATCGCCAGGTGGTGGACCACGGCCAGGGCGAGCACGACGTCCGCCCGGGCCCGCTGGGCGAACGCGGCCCGCTCGACGCCCCGCCAGCCGCCGCCGGGCGACGGGTCGGCCAGGTCCATCACCAGCGGCAGGACGCGGAGCTCCCGGTCGGCCCGCAACGCCCGGTACAGCCCGTCGACCACGCCCGGGTCCTGCTCGACGGCGACGACGTAGTCGGCGTACTTGGCGGCGAGGCGGGCGTACCGGCCGTCGTTGGCGCCCAGGTCGAGCGCGAGGCGGGCGGGCCCGGCGGCCAGCGAGGCGGCGACGAAGCGCTCCTTCACGGCCCGGTCCTCGGCGGTGTAGCCGCAGGTGCGCTGGTAGTCGATCCAGTGGCTGGCCGGGGTGGGCCGGTCCAGCCGGCTCACCAGGCGTTGCAGCCCGCGTACGGTGGCGACGGCGAGGTCCCGGGAGTAGCCGGCGGCGCGCAACTGGGTGCGGACCTCGGCCGTGCTGGACCGGGAGTTGCGCCGCTGCATCGCGTCGTGCAGGTGCACGTGGGTGAGTACGCCGGGCAGCAGCCGCCGCCGGCCGGTGAAGACCCGGCGCATCTGGTCGGCCTCGATGCCGTCGACGCGGGAGCGCAGCCACGGCTGGAAGTCCAGCCCGAGGTGGGCGCCGAGCAGCAGCGGGTAGAGCAGCGTCTGGCAGAACTGCCGGTAGCCGGCCCAGGGTTCGCCCTCGCGGAGCGGCTCGAACGAGCCGACGTCGATGAAGACCGGCTCCACGCCGCGCCACTGCAGGTTGTACGCCGAGCCGTCCTTGGTGGTGAAGCCCGCCGGCAGCGCCGCCCGCAGGATCTCCAGGTGCAGCAGGGCCGCGTCGCGCAGCATGGCGTGGGACCACTCGTACGGGTGCGTGACGAACGGGATGCGCTCGTGGCGCAGCACGGCGGCCCACCCCTTCGGGACCGGGCCGGCCTCGACCGTGCCGCAGACCTTGCCCTGGTCGAGCAGCGCGGGGAAGAAGTCGCTGGCGGCGAGCGCCCGCCAATCGGCGGCGGCCCGTTCGTCCAGCCCGCGCAGCACCTCGGTGCCGTGGTGGAAGACGCGGTTCGCCGGGTCCCGGAACGACGCCGGCTCGGCCCGCAGGTCGGTGTCGGGAGGTGCCATCGCCGGTCAGTGCCGGTCGGAGGGCTGCTTGCGGAACCGGTCCACCAGGCGCCGCCAGTAGAGCTTGGCGGCCACCGCGACGCCGGCCACCCCGCCGACCACCGCCTGCACGATCAGGCTGCCCGATCCCGCGTCCAGGTAGGCCAGATGGTTCACCGACCGCTCCTTCCCGTCTCGACCTCTCGGCGCCACCCGTTCGTATTTGACCGGTACGCCGGACTTGTCCGACACAGTACGCGGAATCCCGGCGCGGCGAGGGCGAGACCGGGCAGCCCGCGCCGATCCGTTCAAGACGCGACGGCGGAGCGGCCCTAGCGTGGCCGGCATGACGCCTCAGTTCGACCTGATCGGAACGGTCACCGCCGACATGGCCCGCACCCTCGACTTCTACCGCCGGCTCGGCCTCGACATCCCCGACGGCGCGGAGACCGAGCCGCACGTCGAGGTGACCCTGCCCGGCGGCGTCCGGCTCGCCTGGGACGCGCTCGACATGATCCGCTCGTTCGACCCGGACTGGACGCCGCCCACCGGCAGCCCCCGGATCAGCCTCGCCTTCCGCTGCGCCGACCCGGCCGAGGTCGACCGCTGGTACGCCGACCTCACCGGCGCCGGCTACCACGGCGAGCGCGAGCCCTGGGACGCCTTCTGGGGCCAGCGGTACGCGGTGCTGCACGACCCGGAAGGCAACGGGGTGGACCTGTTCGCCCCGCTGCCGCGCTAGCGGCCGAGCAGCGCCGTCGGCGGCACCCCGGCCAGGTCGCGGGTGTCCCGGGTGAGGTGGGCCTGGTCGGCGTACCCGGCCCGGGCCGCCACCTCGGCCAGCGGCGTGCCCGCCCGGGCCAGGGCCAACGCCCGCTGCAGGCGCAGGATCCGGGCGAGGGTCTTCGGGCCGTACCCGAAGAGGTGGCGGGCGCGGCGGTGCAGGGCCCGCGGGTCGAGCCCGGCCCGGGCGGCGACCTCGGCCACCGGGGCGCCGGCCGCCAGCGCGGCGGTCACCCGGGCGGCCAGCGGGTCCGGGCCGCCGGCCTCCCGCAGCCGGCTGGCGACCACCCCGACGAGCACCCGGGCCACGTCGTCCCCGACCAGGTCCCGTCCCCGGCCAGTGCCGGGTCCTCCCTCCGCCCGGGCCCGCGCCGGGTCGCCGAGCCCGGCCAGGGCCGGGTCGCCTTGCCGGGCCCGTGCCGGGTTGTCTTCGAGTCGGGCCGCGAGCGCGGCGGCCGGCCGGTCGCCCCAGAGTGCGGCGAGGGGCACCCGCCGGTCGCGCAACTCCACCGCCGGCACGCCGAGGACGGCCGGGCCGGTGCCCGGCGGCAGGCGCAGCCCCACCCAACGCTCCCCCGGCTGGCCCTGGCTCAGGAACGCCCGGCGGTCCGGGCCGGCCACCAGCAGCCCCGCCCGGCTCGACCAGAGCAGGTCGACGCAGCCGTCGGGCAGCACCCGGGTGGGCCCGACCCCGGCCGGCGTCCTGGCCGTCCAGAGCACGGCGCCGGCGATCCCGGCGGGAGTTTCCCGGTACACGCCGACCAGCCTGCCACCCCGGTCGGACATGCCGGCCGTACGGATGATGGTCAGCCGGTCCGCGCCCCGGCGTGTCGACCGGCTGGGCATCATCCGATCTTCGCGTGCCCGCCGGGCGCCGGGCCGGGACCGACTAGCCTCGGTCCTGTGCGATGGACGGTGGTGGACGCGCCGTTGGACTCCTCCGGCCGGGGCCGGGGCCGGGGCGAGCGACGGGCGCCGGTCGCGCTGCGCGCCGCCGGGCTGGTCGACCGGCTGGCCGCCGAGGACGGCGGCGCGGTCGACGCGGTGATCACCGACCCGGTCCGGGACCCGGAGACCGGGGTGATCGGCGCCGACCAGGTACGCCGCGCCGGCCGGGCGATCGCCGCCCGGGTGACCGAACTGGTCGACGCGGGCCGGTGCCCCCTGATCGTCGGCGGCGACTGCGCCATCCTGCCCGGCATCCTGCAGGGGCTGCCGTCCGGGTTGACGCTCTGGTTCCTCGACGGGCACCGGGACTTCTTCGACGGCGCCACCTCCCCCACCGGTGAGGCGGCGGACATGGACCTGTCGGTGGTGACCGAGCACGGCCCCACCGGGCTGCTCGACCGGGAAGGGCCGCTGGTCGACCCCGACCAGGTGCACCTGCTGGGCTGCCGCCCCCCGTACGACGCGGAATCGGCCGTCGAGGCGACCCGGCTCGACCCGGCCATCCACTCGGTGCCGGCGGAGCGGCTGCGCGGTCCTGCCGCGGCGGCCGTGGGCGGCGACCTCGCCGCCGACGGCGTCGGGCCGGCCTGGCTCCATCTCGACCTGGACGTGCTCGACCCGCTGGTGCTGCCCGCGGTCACCTACCCGGAGCCGGGCGGCCTGGACTGGGCGGACGTCGCCGCCCTGATCGGGCCCCTGGTGCGCTCGGGCCGGCTGCTCGGGATGAGCGTCACGGACTTCAACCCCGACGAGGACCCGGACGGACGGCACGCGGAGCGCGTCGTCGAGGTCCTCGCGGGGGTGCTGGCGGCCTGAGCGCGGCTCACCCGGCCACCCCGCACGGGCCGCCGAAGTCGTAGTTCCAGACCCGGTCCAGGATCTGCGCCTTGCTCAGCACCCGTCGCGGGTTGCGCATCAGATAACGCAGCAGCTCGAACTCGGTGGCGGTCAGCGTGATCGGCTGGCCGGCCCGGCGTACCTCGTGGCTGTCCTCGTCGAGCGTGAGGTCGCCGACGGTGAGCACCGCCTCCTCGCGGGCGGCCACCGCGAAGCCGGAGCGGCGCAGCAGGCCCCGCAGCCGGGCGATCACCTCCTCCAGGCTGAACGGCTTGGTCACGTAGTCGTCGCCGCCGACGGTCAGCCCGGCCACCCGGTCCTCGACCGCGTCGCGGGCGGTCAGGAAGAGCACCGGCACGGTGGGCGCCACCTCACGCAGGCGCCGCAGCACCGCGAAGCCGTCCACGTCCGGCAGCATCACGTCGAGCACGACCGCGTCCGGCCCGAACTGGCGGGCCGCGCTCAGCGCCGCCGTGCCGTCGCCGGCGGTCCGCACCTACCAGCCCTCGTAGCGCAGGGCCATCGAGAGCAGGTCGGTCAGGGTGGGCTCGTCGTCGACCACCAGCACGCGCACCGGCTGGCCGTCCGGGCGGCGCAGCTCGACCCGGACCGGCGCGGTCTGCTCGTTGGTCACCATGGCCCCCATCGTCGGTGGGTCCGCTGTGCCCAGCTTGTGCGCTTCCTATGTGCCCGCTGTGCGCGGCTACTCCGACACGCCGACGGGGTAGCTGTGGACGAACCGCATGGTCCAGGTCCCGCCGCCGTCCGGCCGGTCGCGCTCGTAGAGGTGGTCCGGCCCGCCGGCCGACACGGGGCCCGCGCCGTCCGGGTGGCGCAGCACCCAGCGGGCCGGCGGCGCGCCGTCCGGGTCGGCCGGCAGCGCCCGCACCAGGTCGTGGGCCGGCCCGCCGACGAAGCGTACGGTCACCTCGCTCATCGCGCCTCCGCATCCCGCGTACGCCGACGGTGCGCCGCCCTCCCCGGCTCGCAAGCTACCGCACCACGCCGCGCGCCGGCCGCTGCGCCGACGGTTTGCCCTGATCGGAGCCCGGGTACCGGCACCGGAAGCACCGGACGAGGACGAGGAGCCACGGATGAGGACGCTGGACGGGCGGTACCGGCTCGAACAGCGGATCGGCGTCGGCGGGATGTCGGAGGTCTGGTCGGCCCACGACGAGGTGCTGGACCGCACGGTCGCGGTGAAGCTGATCGCGCCGGCCCGCGCGGACGAGCAGGACGACCGGGTGGAACGCATCCGCGCCGAGGCGCGGTCGGCCGCCCGTCTGGTGCACCCAAACGTGGCCAGCATCCACGACTTCGGCACGGCCGGGACGGGCGCGGGCCTCGAGGTGCCGTACCTCGTGATGGAACTCGCCGAGGGCGAGACGCTCGCCGCGCACCTGCGGCACGGCCTGCTGGACTGGCGGATCGCCGTACGGGTCTGCGCGGAGGTGAGCGCGGCGCTGGCGGCGGCGCACGCGCACGGCATCGTCCACCGCGACGTCAAGCCGGCGAACGTGATCCTCACCCCGGCCGGCGTCAAGGTGCTCGACTTCGGCATCGCCACGCCGTCCGGCGCCGCCGACCCGACGCCCGACGGCATGGTGGTGGGCACCCCGGCGTACCTGGCACCCGAGCAGCTCGACCGCGCGCCGGCCACGCCGGCGGCCGACATGTACGCCCTGGGCGTGCTGCTGTACTACTGCCTGTCCGGCCGCCTGCCCTACGTGGCGGGGACGACGACGGAGCTGTTCGGCATCCGGCGCCGCCGGCCGCCCGACCCGCTGCCGCCGGTCGACGGGCTGCCGCCGGACGTGGCCGACCTGTGCGCCCGCTGCCTGGCCGACGACCCGGCCCGACGGCCGACGAGCCTGATGGCCGCGCTGCTGCTCGCCGAGGCGGTGGACGCCCGGGTCTACGTGCCGATGCGGCAGCCGGCGGCACCGCGGCCGAGGGCGGTGGTGTCGCCGTGGACCGAGCGGGCGGCGGCCGAGGCGACCGAGGTCGCCGCCGTCCCGGACTGGGCCTGACCTGCGCCTCCCGCCGCCGCGTGCGCGGTTTCACCGGCCGGACGCCGGGTAGCCGGGCGGGTGAGTGACGGGAGGAACGCGATGTCGCAGCACAGTTCCTGGCTGAACGAGACTGCCACCGCGACGGCGGAGGGCGGCCACGTCCGCACCGAGGACGGCGGGCTCTCCACCACGCTGGCGTCCCCGCTGGCGCCGCACTGCACCGGGCTCAGCCCGTCGCAGCTGCTCGCCGCCGCCTTCGCCTCGTGCCTGCACCACGCCGCCGTGGAGGCGGCCGGGGAGATCACCGACGAGGCGCACACCGTCCAGGTACGCGCCGAGGCGAAGCTCGGCCGCGACGACGACGGCCGGTACCGGGCGGACGTGCACGCCTCCATCTCCTCGGCCGGGCTGTCCCGGGAGCAGCTCGCCGAGCTGGTCGAGTACGCCGACCGGCTCTGGCCCTTCTCCAGCGGTGACGCCAGCCGGCACCACCTCACCGTCGCCCCGACCGAGAACGGCCGGCACTGACGCCGGCCCACCGGCACCTCCGGACGGCCCGACGCCCGGCCGTCCGACCGACCGCCGCTCGCCCGTCCGGACGAGGAACAGACGTCCGGCGTCGGCGGTGTCGCAAGATCAATAATTTGCGCTCTTTAAGCCGTTTTCCGTTGCTATTTCCGTCATGACGGACAGCGTCGGATAGCGGCTTTGCTCCTCACCACAGGCTCTTCACCCGAGGTATTGCCACGAAATGTGGCGCATGCCACCAAACGGACCGATGGCAAGCGCCGCTTCTCTTTCTAGCCTCGGCGGGTGCACCCCGACGACACCTTCGACCAGAAGACGACCAAGAGGCGACCGGATAGCCGGTCCGCCGATGCCGCCTCCACCGAAAGGACGATCGGCCGGCACCGCGCCCCCGAACCAACCCGCCGCCGGGGCCGCGCCCGGTTGGCGTCGATGCCGGCGCGGGTCGCGCTCGCCACCGGACTGACCTGCTGTCTCGGCGCCGTGGCGGTCGCCAGCTCGGACAGCGTCCCCGACGACACCGACCGGACCCGGGTCGCCGAGGCCCTGGCCGACCGGGCCAGCACCGACGACCGGGCCTCCCGCTCGCTGGACCGGGCCGCCTCCCCCGTCCCGGTCAGCCCGAGCCCCAGCGTGAAGCCCTCCCCCACCGCCACCAAGAAGAAGCCGGCGAAGAAGCCCAAGCCGAAGAAGCCGGCCCGGCCGCGCCCGGTGGCCGGCTTGAACCAGGCGCAGATGGACAACGCGAAGATCATCGTGGACGTCGGGCTCGACATGAAGATGCCGCGCCGCGCCCTCGTCGTCGCCATCGCCACCGCCATGCAGGAGAGCACCCTCCTCAACTACGCCAACGGCGGCGTACCCGAGTCGCAGAACTACCCGCACCAGGCCGTCGGCTGGGACCACGACTCGGTCGGCCTGTTCCAGCAGCGCCCCAGCAGCGGTTGGGGCACCGTGGCCCAGCTGATGCGCCCGTCGTACGCCGCGCGGGCCTTCTACGAGGCGCTGCGGGAGATCCCCGGCTGGCAGGAGATGAGCGTCGCCGGGGCCGCCCAGGCCGTGCAGGTGTCGGCCTTCCCCGACGCGTACGCCCAGCACGAGGGTCGCGCGACCACCATCGTCGCCGCGCTGGTCTGAGCCCCGGCCGCGGCTAGCCGGCCTCCTGGGTGCGGCCCGCCGTGACCGCCGCGGCGGCGGTCGGCGTGTCCGCCGGCACCGGCTCGGTCAGCCCGCCGAGGATCTCGTCCACCCGCGCCTCCCGGCGGCGGCGGGCGTGCAACGCCTCCTCGAACTCCCGGCGGGCCTGCACGGCCTCGGCGTACACCCGTTCGCGCACCTGCCGGGCCTCCTCCCGGGCGGCGTCGAGCTCCAGCCGCGCCCGGGCGAGCAGCTCGGCCGCGTCGCGCTCCGCCCCGGCGGCGTACCATCGGCGCCCGTCGCTGTCGCCCAGGTCGAGCCGCCGGAGCAGCCCGCAGAGGCTCGCCGCCTCCTCGCGGATCTCGTCCCACTCCCGCCCGGCCGCCGCGAGACGCTCCGCCCGCGCCGCCAGCCGGCTCAACCGGATACCGAACTCGTCCAGGCAGGAATCGACCTGCCGCTGGTCGTAGCCGATGTCAACGACGGAGAACCTCATACTGTCGCCCCCCAGGCAGCTGGTACTTCCATCCCCACCTTCGGATCTTCGGTGCTGGGGACGATCGCCGAGGGGGTTCGGGAAAATTGTTCAGCATGCGAGCGGCGGGCCCCGCCCGGGACGTCGCGGGGTGTCGACCGGCCGCCCGGCGCGGACAATGCGCCGAGCCGGCCCGGTCTCCGCCCCGCGCGCTGGTCAGGGGCGCTTGGGGAGCACCACCACCCGGCCGAAGAACTCGTCGATACGGCGCACCACGTCGTTGAAGTCATCCAGGTCGATCGGCTTGGTGACGTACGCGTTCGCCTGCAGCGTGTAGCTGCCGACGATGTCGGTGTCGGCGTTCGAGGTCGTCAACACGACGATCGGGATGGTCCGCAGCTCCACGTCACCTTTCACCTCGCCGAGCACCTGCCGACCGTCCATCCGCGGCATGTTCAGGTCCAGCAGGATCACGTCCGGCCGCACGGCTTCGGTGTGCCGCCCGGTACGGCGCAGGAACTCCATCGCCTCCTGCCCGTCACCGACCACGTCGATCACCTTGTCGACGTCGGAGTCGGCGAGCGCCTCCTCGATCATCAGCACGTCACCGGGGTCGTCGTCCACCACCAGGATGCGGACCGGACTCGGGCTCGTCGGACCCATGGTCACCTGCTTCTGCTGTCAACGGAGCGGGACCTCGCGGTCACCGTGCTGGCGGGGAAATCTAGCTGATCGGGGGGCGGATCGTCACATCGGACCGCCCCGGCGTTCGGGTGGTGACGCCCGCCCACCCGCGGCCCCGAGCAGGGCCGCGCTGCGGTCGCCCGCCGCTCACCCGGCGGTCGTGACCGCCCGTCCGGCCGTCAGGAACCGGGCGGCGCGCGGGAAGTCCCGCAGCGCCTCCGCGTAGTGCCCGAGGGTCAGCCCGACCGCGGCGGCCGGCACGTTCCGGTTGGCGAGGATGTCCACCAGCCAGGCGACGAACTCGGTGAACAGCGAGCCGTCGTCCACGTAGAGCGCGGCGGCCAGGAAGTCCACGATGTGCCCGAGGTCGCTGATCGTCGAGTCGAGCTGCGCGGGCGTGTAGGCACGGGTGGCCGGGACCCGCTCCCGCAGGTCGGCCAACGCCGAGTCGACCAGCTCACCGCGTCGCTTCACGAGACTGGCGTACTCGTCGTCGGTCAGGTGGGACAGGTCCGCCGGCGGCGGCCGGCGCAGCGCCCGCTCGTCGGCGACCAGGTCCGCCGCGGCCGGCGCGTCCGGCGCCCAGGCGACGCCGAGCCGGCGGGCCCACCGCCCGTCGGCGCCGAAGCCCCGGCCGCCCACCACCACCGGCACGTCCGAGCGGCGGCACGCCTCGATCATGCGGTGGGCGTGCGGCAGCCGCATCGGCAGGGCGCAGGCCAGGGCGACGGCGTGCGCGTCGTGCCGGTGCAGGTACGACACCAGGTGCGCGGCCGGCACGCTGGCCCCGAGGAAGGTGACCTGCCAGCCGCGCAGCCGCAGCACCTCGGCGACCAGCCGCGGCGGCAGGGCGTGCCACTCGCCGTCCAGGCAGGCGACCACGACCCGCCCGCCGGTCGGGCGCGAGCCGGCGTACGCGGCCACGGCCGCCACGACCCGCTCGCTGATGTGGGTGGCGGCGTGCTCCTGCGCGACGCTCCACTCGTTGCGGGCCCAGCGCTCCCCCACCTCCGCCTGGGCGGGGGCGACCAGGTCGAGCAGCACCCGCTCGGCCGGCACGCCGGCGTCGAGCAGCCCGGTCGCCACGTCGATCGCGGCGTACTCGTCGGCCTCCGCGAGGCAGTGCAGGTAACGGGACCAGGCGGCGGCCGGACCGGCCCCGGTGGTCAGGGTGGTCACGGTCGGGACAGCCTCTCGTCGGGCGACGCCGGGTCGGGCACGGCGTGCAGGTGCCGGGGCGTACGGACGCCCGGGCCGGTGGCCCGCAGCGCCAGCACGGCGATGTCGTCGTGGTCTCCGTCGCCCAGCCAGTCAGCGGTGACCTGCTCGACCCGCTCGGCGAGGGCCGGCGCCGGCATGCGGTGGCACCCGGCGAGAGCGCCGACCAGGCGGTCCGTGCCGAACTGCTCGTGCCCGCGGCCACCACTCCGCGCCTCGGTCACGCCGTCGCTGTACAGCAGGCAGGTCTCACCGGGCGCGAGATGGACCGTCTGCTCGCCGATGCGCGGATCCGGGACGACGCCGACCAGCATCCCGCGCAGCGTGACCTGCTCGATCTCGCCCGAGTTGCGCAGCACCAGCGGCGGGAGGTGACCGCCGCCGGCCATCGTCAGGGTGAGGCCGCCGTCGCGGTGCGGGCGGGCCACCCCGAGCACCATCGTGGCGAACCGCCCGCGGTCGTGCGCCTGGATGGTTTCCAGGAGCGCGTCGTTGAGCAGCTTGAGCAGCCGCGCCGGGTGCGACTCGACCCGGTGCAGCGCGTGCAGGCACTGCCGCACCTGCCCGGTGAACACCGCCGCCTCGACCCCCTTGCCGGACACGTCACCGAGGAAGAAGAGCGAGCCGCCGTCGGGCAGCCGGTGCGAGCCGTAGAAGTCGCCGCCGATCCGCAACCCGCCCTGGGCCGGCCGGTAGGCGGTGCCCCACTGCATGCCGCTCGCCTCGGTCGGCTCCACCGGCAGCAGGCTGGCCTGCAGCGTGTCGGCCACCTCGGCCTGGTCCCGGTAGAGCACCGCCGTGGTCAGCGCGGCGCCGGCCCGGGCGGCGAAGGCCCGGAGCAGGTCGACGTCGGCCTCGTCGTACCAGCGGCCATCCCGACGGGCGACCAGCAGGGCACCGGCCGGCGCGTCCCGGCCGGGCAGCGGCACCACCCGGGCGGACGCGTCGGCCGTGCCGGGACCCGACAGCCAGCCGGCCTCTGCGGCCTGCTCGACCAGCCAGTCGACGGCGTGCGGCTCGGCGCCGTCCAGCGCCTGCGCCACGGCCGCCGGCAGGTCGGTGGCGGCGAGCACGCCCCGGTCGACGGCCGGGAACTCGTCGTCGGCCCGGCGGGCCCGCCACCAGCGGGCCCGCCCGAGGCGGGGCGCCAGCACGAGCACCGCCACGTCGGCGAGGGTGGGCACGGCGAGCCGGGCGACCGCCGCGGCGGCGCGGTCGGGGTGCAGCGGGTTGCCGAGCTTCTCGCCGACCACCGCGAGGAACGCCGACCGGGCCCGTTCGGCCAGCAGCGCGTCGGCCCGGGCGACCACCTCGGTGACGTCCTCCACGTACCAGCAGGTGCGCCCGGACGACAGGGCCAGCCGGCGGGAGCGCAGCCGGCGGTCGTGGTGGGTGAACTCGCCTCCGGCGACCAGCCCCGGCACGCCCGCGGCGGCCAGCCGCTCGCCGGGGGTGACCTCGGGCAGCAACCGCTCGGCGACCGGGCTGACGTGCCGGACGATGCCCTCGCCGTCGCAGACGACGAGGCCCTCCCGGACATGTTCGACGATCTCGGACCAGTCGGGCCCGGCGGGCGCGGAATCGCGCGCGAGCGCCGGGCGGCGGGCCGGGGAGCCGGCCTGCCGGGCCGGAGCCCGCGGGGTGCCTGGCGTGGACCGGCCGTCGCCCGGGTCCTGATCCCTGACGTCGGCGGCAGTCACCAGCTAAGCCCCACTCCTTCTCGGCACAGCGCCGGACGCGGCGCTCGTGGTCGGATTTCTGCTCCCACCCTACGCCGGTGCGCCGGTACCGCCACCCCACGCCGACGCCAGCCGGTCGACGCCGCGCCTGGTGGCGGTCGGTCCGGACGGGGATGGCCCCCGGCCCTGGGACCAGGGGCCGGGGGCCGGAGTGATGCCTCAGGGCGCCGGCACCGCCTGCAGCCGCGGGCCGGTCGCGCGCTCAGGCACGGTGGCGGGCGGCTCCGCGTCCTCCGGTGCTCCCGTGTCCGGGGTCTGGAAGAGATAGCGGACGAATTCCCCACCCGCCTCGTTGTCGTCCGCTCCCGGCCACTGCCCCACACAGTCCACGCCGATCACCTCGCGGCCGGTGCCGTCGGCCTCCTCCAGCAGCGCCCACAGGCTGACCGGGTAGCAGCGGGTGTCATCCGGCGCGAGGCGCCAGCGGGCGTACCAGCCGGGTCGGGCGGGCACGATCTCGACGATCTGCTTCATCACGACCTTCCCTTCCGCGTACCTCGGAAGTCCTCCGGTCCATCGCGATCGTCTGGTCCGGCCGGGTGAGCGTCCCTCACCCCGGCCGGATGAAGCTCGCCACCGGCCCCGGCGGCCCGCCAGCGGCGGCTCCGTGACGTGCCGTTCCGTGGTCAGCGGCGTGCCGTTTCGTGGTCGGTAGCGGCGGGAAGGCGACCGGCGGAAGCCAGGGAACACCAGCGGAAGCGAGGTGTCACCATGCGCAAGCAGATGGAGGGCGACAACAAGCGCCGCCGGGCGCTCGCCCGCCAGGCCCGGGAACGCGGCCGGCAGCCCAGCCAGACCGGCGCGAGCCTGAGCGCCACCAAGCAGTTGACCAGCCTCGACCAGGGGCGGCGACACGGGCCACCGCCGGCCGGCCACCGCAAACCGGACAGCACGCGCGGTGGGCCCGCACCGCCACCGGCCGGGCTGCCGGAGAATCCCCGGCCGATACCGGACCCCGGTGCCGCCGGGGTGACCACCCTGGGCTACCAGGATCTGGTGGGCGACGTGAGTCGCCGTGCCGGGGTCGACTTCCGCACGGCCAAGGTGGGCGCGGAAGCCACCGTCCTCGCCCTGGCGTGGGCGCTCGGTGAGGCGGAACGCCGCCGGCTGCTGTCCGCGGTACCGATGTCGCTGCACGACGTCACCCCGGTCGACGGCGTCGAGAGCCACGCCGACCTGCCCGGCTTCCTGGCGGAGGTGGGCCGGCTCAGCGGCCGTACCCCGGAACAGGCCCGCTACCAGGCCGAGGCCACGCTCGCCGCGCTGGCCGACCGGGACGGCGATCTCGTCGAGTCGCTGCACGTCCCGGACGGGCTGCGGGACCTGCTCGCCCCGCCCGAGCCCGGCGGCGGAGTGGTGGGCGCCACCACGTCGACACCGCCGCTCGGTGACGCCGAGCTGCGGGAGGCACTGGCCGGCCTGCCGTACTGGTCCGGCGACCGGGACGGGCTCTCGCGGACCGTGGAACTCCCGGCGGACAACCTCGAACGGGTGCTCGACCGCCTCGACCGGCTCCGCCAGGACACCGGCCGCGGGCCGCGGATCGGCCGGCCCGACGCCACCACCGCCGTGGTGACCGTCCGGTCCCGCCAGGCGGGCGCGGTGACCGCGCAGGACGTCGACCTGGCGCACGACGTGGACGCCGCGATCGACGAGGCCGGCGCCGGCATCAACAGCGGCTGAGTCAACGGAAAGGGGCCCCTTCTTGACACCTGCGGCAGAGGAGGGGCCCTTGTCAACAGCCCGCGGCGGGTGGGTACGCAAGCGGGGCGGGTGGGCCAGGTGGGCTAGCCTGCGTTCTCATGGACGCGCCCGACGACCGGCTGGAGCTGGTCGTCGACCCGGCCCGGCCCACCGGGCGTACGCTGCTCGCCGGCGGCGTCGAGCAGTCCTACGTCGACGTCGCCGACCCGACGTACCTGCACTTCGAGTACGTGCGCCGGATGGCCGCCGTAACCGATCTCGCCGCGCCGGCCGGTGCCCCGCTGGACGTGCTGCACCTCGGCGGCGGCGCGCTGACCCTGCCCCGGTACGTCGCCGCGGCCCGGCCCGGCTCCGCGCAGCTGGTCGTCGAGCGGGATCCGGCGGTGGTCCAGCTGGTGGCGCGCGACCTGCCAGCCACCCCGGACGGTGTCGAGGTGCGGGTCGCCGACGCCCGGCGGGCTGTCGCGGACGCCCCCGACGGCACGTACGACCTGGTGCTCGCCGACATCTACCGAGCCGCGCGGATGCCGCCGCACGTGGCCACCGTGGGGTTCGCCGCCGAGGTCGCGCGGGTGCTGCGGCCGGACGGCATCTACCTGGTCAACGTCACCGACCTGCCGCCCCTGGTCGTCACCCGGGTGCAGGCGGCCACCCTGCGGGCGGTGTTCGCCGACGTGTGCGTCGTCGCCGACCGGCGGATGCTGCGCGGCCGACGGTACGGCAACGTGGTGCTCGCCGCGGCACGGCGGCCGCGACGGCTGCCGGTGGCGCGACTCGTGCCGCGGGCGTTGCGCGATCCGTTGCCCGGCGGGGTGCTGCACGGACCGGCGCTCGACACGTTCATCGCCGGCGCCCGGCCGCGCAGCGACGAGAACGATCGTTGACGAGGTGCCCGTCCTACACCCGGACGGGGACCTCCGGGGAGCTGCTCTCCAGCGGTACCGCGTGCGCGGGCACCAGGCCCAGCTGGACCGCCGGCCGGGGCAGCGTCGCGTCGAGCAGCCAGTCGGCGGCGACCCGGGGCCGGTTGCCGGGCAACGCGAGCAGGTGGTAGCCGCGGGTCACCGCCTTGGCGGGCAGGCCGGCCAGCGGCACCTTCAGCGGGTTGGCCGCCGCGTCCCGGCCGCCCAGGTCGACCACCCAGCCCAGGTCGTGGTGCTTGTACGGCTTGCGGGTGCCCTGCCCGTACGAGGCGGCGATGTTGTGGGCGGCGAGCTTGCCCTGCCGCTGGGCGTGCTGGGCGGTCATCGTGCAGACCTGGCCGGGCCGGGTCAGGTCGGGCACGGCCGCCGCGTCGCCACAGGCGAACACCTCGGGGAAGCCGGGGACGTTGAGGTACTCGTCGGTCACCAGCCGGCCCTTCTCGGTACGCAGGCCGAGCTGGGCGACGAACGGGTCCGGACGGACCCCGACGCACCAGACGAGCGAGCAGGTCGGAATGAAGTCGCCGTCGGTGAGCTTCACCCCGTCGGCCGTGGCGACCGCCACCGAGGTGCCCATCCGTACGTCGACGCCGCGCCGGTCGAGGACCCGGTGGGCGGTGTCGGACATCCGCCGGTCCAGCTCGGGCAGCGCGCGGGGGGCGACGTCGAGCAGCATCCACCGGGGCCGGATCGTCAGGCGGGGCCGTTGGGCCATGAGCCGGTCGGTGAACAGCTGCCCGTGCGCGGCCACCTCGGTGCCGGTGTAGCCGGCGCCCACCACCACGAACGTGGCGCGGGCCTGCTGCTCGGCCGGGTCGGTGGCCTGCTCGGCCAGCTCGATCTGCCGCACGACGTGGTCGTGCAGGAAGAGGGCCTCGGGCAGGCTGCGGAAGCCGTGGGCGTACTCGGTGACGCCGGGGATCGGCAGCAGCTTGTTGACGCTGCCGACCGCCAGGATGAGACGGTCGTACGCGATCCGGTTCCGCTCGCCCTCCGGCTGCGTGAAGCCGACCCAGCGGTTCTGCAGGTCGACATGGTCGGCCTCGCCGACGATGATGCGGACTCCGTCGAGCGTGCCGGCCAGCGGCACGGAGATGCGGGTGGGTTCCACGACACCGGCGGCCACCTCGGGCAGCAGCGGCAGGTAGAGGAAGTAGTCGGTCGCGTTCAGGACGACGATCTCGGCCCGGTCCTTCGCCAGCCGGCTGAGCGTCTTCGCCGCGTGGTAACCGGCGAACCCGGCCCCCACGATCACCACACGAGGCTTCGTCATTCCGGGGCCGTTCCCCGCAACGGCCAGGACAAACGTGGCGGCTCGCGCGGTCTCAGTCGGGTGTCAGCCGCACATACCCCGTCCGCTCCACCGCCTCGACCGACCAGCAGAGACCGAACCCGCGGTTGCGGTCGACGGTGATCCGTCCCAGCTCCCGCGGGACGTCCGGGTCGACGACCAGCCGGCCCTGCTCCGGTCGCAGCCCCAGCATCGCCCGGACGAAGGCCACCGGAGCAGCGGACGCCCACGCCTGCGGGCTGCACGCCGTCGGGTACGGCACGGCGAACATCGTGCGCGTGCGATCCTCGCCGCTGAGCGCCTCGGGCAGTCGGTAACCGAACTGCTCCGCCGCCTCCAGCATCGCCATGATGATCCGGTTCGCCTCGGCGCGGAAGCCGTAGCGGGCGAGGCCCAGCACCGCGATCGAGTTGTCGTGCGGCCAGACCGTGCCCACGTGGTAGCCGAGGGCGTTGTAGCCGGCCTCCTCCGTCGACAGGGTGCGCACGCCCCAGCCGGAGAACATGTGCGGGGCCATCAGCTGCCGCGCGACCGCCGCCGCCCGGTCCGGCGGCACGATGCCGCTCCACAGCAGGTGCCCCATGTTCGACGTCTTCGAGTCGATCGGGCGCTTGTCGCCGTCCAGGCCCACGGCGTAGAAGCCGCCGCGCTCCGGTATCCAGAAGTCCCGGTTGAACCGGTCGTAGAGCCGCCGCGCGTCGTCCCGCAGCCGGTGCGCCAGCGCCGGGTCGGCGAGCGGCCCGTCGCACAGCTCGGCCAGGCGCAGCTTGGCGTCGTACGTGTAGCCCTGGACCTCCGAGCTGGCGATGGGCAGCATCGGGATGCGGCCGTCGTGGAACTGCATGCCGTCCGGGGAGTCCCGCCAGCACTGGTTGCCCAGACCCTCCGGCGAGCGGGTCGCGTACTCGACGTACCCGTCGCCGTCGCGGTCGCCGAAGTCGTCGATCCAGCGCAGCGCCGCGAGGGCGTTGTCGCGCAGGTGGCGCACGGTGTCGTCGTCGCCGGTCCAGCGCCAGTACTCGGACAGCAGGACCAGCCAGAGCTGGGTCGCGTCGGCGGTGCCGTAGTACGGGGCGTACGGCTTCGTGCCGTTGCGGGTCAGCTCGCCGCTGCGGACCTCGTGCAGGACCTTGCCGGGCTCCTCGTCGGTGAACTCGTCGCAGCCCTGCCCCTGCAGACGCGCCAGGGCGAGCAGGGCCCCCTGGGCGAGGGTCGGCCCGGCGGACACGGTCTGGAACGCGGCGATCACCGTGTCCCGGCCGAAGACGGTGAGGAACCACGGCAGCCCGGCGCCCGGGAGCATCACCCGCTCGCCGCGGATCTCGAGGTCGAGCCGGAGCGCGGCGAGGTCGGCGCGGGAACGGGCGATCGCGCGTTCCAGCACCGGGTTGTCGCTGCCCAGCGTCGCCCGGCTCGCCATCCACTGCCGGGTGGGGTCCTCGACCCGGTGGTGCAGCACGTCGGAGATGTCGCCGTGCACCTGCTGGGTCACGTTCATCCCGGGCGGCAGCGGAACGTGCAGGTCGACCTGCCACTCCTCGCCGGAGCGCAGCTCGACGTCCCAGACCAGGTCGTCGCCCTCCAACCGGCCCCCGGGGCCGGAACAGCACACCTCGGCGGAGGCGGCGAAGCCGTCGCGCGCGTACTGGAAACACAGCCGCGTGCCGTCGGCCTGGTGCAGCCGGCGGATGTGCTCGGACCGGTCGCGGACGCCCGACTTCACCTCGAACAGGTCGGCGAAGTCGGCGGCGACCGCCAGGCGCAGCTCGACCCGGACCGGCTCCGTCCGGTACGACATCAGCTCGATCCGCTCGTGGAAGCCGTCGCCCACGTACCGGAGACGCCGCACTCCGAGCGTGTCCGCCGGCAGCCCGGGCAGCGCTGGATTGGTGAGCACGAACTGGGCCGAGTAGTGGTCGATCGTCTCCGAGCGGAGCACCAGCAGGCGGCCCCCGTTGACGGTGAGCACCCAGCCGCTGAGCAGGCGGGTGTCCAGGTGTACCAGCCCGCCGATGCTGCCCGGCGGCACGTCCCCGGAGGGCGCGGAGTACATGAAGGTGGGGCCGCTGAGCACCGCGATGGAGTCCGCGCCGAGCTCCGGCGGCATGGCGCGCTGGTTACCCGGCTCCCGGGTCAGCTCGGTCACGCCGGGGAACGGGTCGGCGGGCGTCGGTCGCGCGGCGGCCATGGCATCCAACGTAGGAATGCCGGCCCCGGCCGGTCATCACCCGCTCCGGGTGATTTCCAGTCTGTGCTGGAGAGCCGACAGCGCGCACTCCGGACAGCGTGCCGGTTCGGTAGCCGACAGTGACGGCGGCGGCCCGGACCGCACGCTCGGCGTCGACAACCCTTCCCGTCCCACAGGAGGACGCATGCGACTCCGATCCCTCGCCGCCGCGCTGGCCGCCGTCCTGGCCGCCGGCGCACTGGCGCCACCCGCCCCGGCCACGGCCGCCACCGCCGACCGGTGGGGCTTCGCGTACGTGAAGGACCCGACCGTGCCGGCCTGGACGGTGCTGGACACCACCCGTCAATGGGGCAGTTGGAAGACGGCGTTCCCGGCCGCCTGGGCAGAGGGCGCCAAGGTCGGCCCCGGCCGCTTCCTGGTCCGCTTCCCGCAGATCGGCACCGGCTCCCGCGGCGTGCCGCACGTGACGCCGGTCAACCGGACCGGCCACTACTGCGAGGCCGTCCGCTGGTACCAGTCCGCAACCGACCAGATCGTGGACGTGCAGTGCCACAAGCCCGGCGGCACGCGGGAGGACAGCCCGTTCACGGTGCTCTGGACGACCAGCAGCGGCGTGCTGCCGGCCGGCACCGCACACGGGTACGCGCAGGTCACCGCCGGTGCCGCGGTGGCCCAGTCGTACAACTCGACCGGCGCGCTCAACGGGGCCGGCGCGCTCGGCGTCGGGCTTTACTCGGTGAAGCTGCCCGGCGTCGGGCTGGCCGGCGCCTTGGCCGGGAACGTGCAGGTCACGGCGGTGCAGCCGAACGCGCTGCCGCGCCGGTGCAAGGTGTACCGCTGGTTCGCCGCCGGCACCGACGTGGTCGCGTACGTCTCCTGCTTCGACCACACGGGTACGCCGACGAACAGCGACTTCACCCTCTCGTACCACCGGCGCCGGTCGGTGGTCGGCTCGGTCGCCCCGCCGACCCGCTTCGGCCACCTCGACGCGTCCTCGGGCGGCGCGACCAACGACAACTCGGTGCTCGGCGTCGGCGCCAACAGCGTGGCGGCGCTCGCCCCCGCCGGGCGCTACCTCGCGACCTTCCCCCAGCTCGGGCTCCGGGAGACGCACGCGCAGGTGGTCGCGGTCGGCTCCGGCGCGAACTACTGCCACCTCACCCAGCCGTGGTCGTCCGCGCTCGACGCCGGCGTCGACGTGGTCTGCTTCGACAGCGCGGGAGTCATCACGCCACACCGCTTCCTGGTCGCCTTCACCTCGCGGGTCTGACGGCCTCCCCCGTCCCGGGTGAGGGCGGCTCACCCGGGGCGGGCGCAGGGTGGACCCACCGAGAAAGGGGGAGCACCGATGAGCGTGCCGATGTCGAACGACCAGCGACAGCCGATCTACCTGCGGCAGAGCGGCCGGAAGCAGCTCACGCCCCGGCAGCGGCGGCGGGTCGAGCACAAGCAGGGCCGCATCGAGCGCCTGGGCGGTCAGCGCACCGGGGCGCGCGGTCCCGGCCGCTGAGCGCCGACGGGCGCGGACCCGGCCGGGCGGCCGGGTCCGCGCCCGTCGTTCACGGGGCCGTGATGGCCCAGCGTTCGTGGTCGCGCCAGGCCCCGTCGATGAACAGGTAGTCCGGCGAGAAGCCCGCCAGGCGGAAGCCCAACCTGCGGGCCAGCCGCCGGGACGGCTCGTTGCCCGGTTGGATGTTGGCCTCCAGCCGGTGCAGGCCCAGCGCGGTGAAGGCGTGCCGCACGACGAGGCCGACGCCGGCCGAGGCGTGCCCGGTGCCGCTGAACGGCAGGAACGCGGCGTACCCGAGGAACCCGCCGCGCAGCGCGCCCATGACGATGGCGCTGATGTTGGCGTACCCGGCGATCGCACCACCGGCCCGGTCGCAGATCAGGTAGCCGGAGTGGTCGCGCCGGCGCAGCTTCGCCAGGTAGGCCGCGTACGCCGGGCCGTCGGCCGGCGCGGACAGCCACGGGTGGTGCAGCTCCCCGCTGCGGCGGGCGGCGGCGACGAACTCGGCCTCGTCGGTGGGCCGGGGCCGCCGGATGCCGACCCGCCCGTCGGTGCGCAGGTACCTCACGGCCGACCACTCTCGTCGAGCCGGCTCACCGCTGTCCACCCGTGGTGGCCGCCGTCACCCGGCCGGTTCGACGGTGTAGTGGATGGTCTGGGCGACGATCCAGCCCTGCTCGATGACGAACGAGTCGGCGCCGTCGCGGACCCGGGCCGGGCCGCCCTCCGCGGTCCACTCCAGGAACGCGATCCGGCCCTCCACCAGCTTGTTCGTGTACGTGTACCGGCCGCCGGGCAGCTCCTCCTCCAGCAACCGCGCCAGCTCCCGTACGCCGTCGTGGCCCCGGAACACGCCCCGCCGCTCGAGCACCACGACGTCGGGCGCGACGTTGCGCGCGATGTCCGCCTCGAAGTCGTGCCCGTCGGCCAGGCGCAGGTGGTCCTCGAACACCTCCCGCGCCGACCGCGCCCGCAGCTCTCCGCCCATCACAGCGGGCGCGGGTGGGGCTGGTCCAGCGGCAGCGGCACCTGGAGGTACATGGCGCCGCGCAGGTCCAGCCAGGCGCGGTCGGGAGCCCGCACCAGGCGCAGCATCACCCCGTTGCAGTTGGGGCAGCGCGCCACCAGGCCGGGTGCGTGCGACCAGACCTGGAGCGCGGCGACCGGGCCGGGCCGGCCGCAGGTGGCGCACCGGCCGGTGGCGGTGCTCAGGTCGACGGCGAACAGCTCGCGCAGCGGGCCGTCCAGCATGTTGCCGTCCAGGTAGGACATGTCGGTCATGTTTCCCCCTCGGCGGGTCAGCCGGTCGGGCCGAACCGTTCGGTCTTCACCCGACGGGTCGGGTGCCCCAGGCCGACCAGCAGGTCGGCGACGGTCTCCACGAAGCCGGTCGGCCCGCAGACGTAGCAGTGTGGCTCCAGCTCCGGCGGCCAGCCGTGGGTGTTGACGTCGGCCAGGCCGATCCGGTGCGGCTCACCGCGCCAACCCGCCGGCGCCTCCCGGGTGTACACGTAGGCCACGTCCAGGCCGAAGTCGTCGCGGGACCGGCGGCGCAGCTCGTCGGCGTAGATGACGTCGGCCGGCGTACGCACGGAGTAGAGCAGCCGGAACGGCACGCGGCTGCCGGCGGCGCGCCGGGCCCGCACCATCGCCATCAGCGGCACCACCCCGGACCCGCCGCCGACCAGCAGCACCGGCGCGGTCTCCTCCGGTCGCCACACGAACCACCCGCCGACCGGTCCGCGCACCTCCACCGGGTCGCCCTCGGCGTAGGTCCCGACCAGGTACGGGGACACCTCCCCGTCGGGCACCCGCTGCACGGTCAGCTCGATCCGCTCCCCGTCGGCGGGCGCCGCCAGGGAGTACGAGCGGGCGGCCTGGTAGCCGTCCTCGGCGGTGAGCCGCACGTCGACGTGCTGCCCCGGGAGGTGCCCGGGCCAGCCCGGCACGTCCAGGACCAGGGTCTGCGCGGTGGGCGTCTCCACCCGGCGCTGCACCAGGCGGGCGACCCGCCAGCTGAGCGGGGGGACACGGACGGCGGCGGTCGGCGCGGCCATCAGTCGCCCTGGTACCGCTGCTCGCGCCACGGGTCACCGTAGTCGTGGTAGCCGGCGGTCTCCCAGAAGCCGGGCTGGTCGGTGGTGCCCAGCCGGATGCCGCGCACCCACTTGGCCGACTTCCAGAAGTAGAGGTGCGGCACCAGCAGCCGGGCCGGGCCGCCGTGCTCGCCGGGCAGCGGCCCACCGTCGTACGTGTGCACCACCCACGCCCGCCCGCCCCGCAGGTCGGCCAGCGGCAGGTTGGTGCTGTAGCCGCCGTACGAGTGGGCCAGCGCGTAGTGGGCGGCGGTGTCGACGCCGTCGAGGAACGTGTCCAGCGAGACGCCCTGCCAGTTGGTGCCGAACTTGGACCAGCGGGTGACGCAGTGGATGTCGACCATGGGCGTCTCCTGCGGGAGGGCCATCATCTCCTCCCACGTCCACCGGTACTCGGCGCCGGCCTCGCTCGTGATGACGAACTCCCAGGTGTCCAGCGGCACCCTCGGCGTCGGCCCGGCCGACAGCACGGGGAAGTCCTCGGTCAGGTACTGGCCGGGTGGCAGGGCCGGCTCCGCCGAGCGGGGCCGGCCCTGGAAGCCCGGTGACACGATTCCCACCCGTCAGTCGTACCACCTCGGGGCGGGGCGACGTGGTGGTAACCGGGGAGCCGTCCGCTACCGGAGGCGTCGACGGGCCCTTCGCTACCCGCGGACGATCTCCTTCTCGCCGCCCACCTGGGCGCGGGTGGCACGCAGGCTGGTGATCGTGACGACCACCAGCACCACCACGATCACCGCGAGGGAGATCGGCGTGGGGATCTCCGGCACGCCGTCCCAGATGCCGTGTGCCCAGTGCAGGGCCAGCTTGACGCCGATGAAGCCGAGGATGACCGCCAGGCCGTAGCTGAGGTGCACCAGACGGCTCAGCGCGGCGTGCAGGACGAAGTAGAGCGCCCGCAGGCCGAGCAGCGCGAACGCGTTGGTGGCGAAGACCAGGTACGGGTCCTCGGTGATCCCGTACACGGCGGGCACCGAGTCGACCGCGAAGACCACGTCGGTGGCGAGCACCGCGACCACGACCAGGGCGAGCGGGGTGAGCGTGCGCCGGCCGTCGACGCGGACGACCATCTTCGTGCCCTGGTACTCGTCGGTCACCGGCATGAACTTGCGCAGCAGCCGCACCGAGCGCATCCGGCTGATGTCGATCTCCTTCTCGTGGCCGGACATCGCGTCGCGCAGCAGCTTCACAGCGGTGACGAGGAGGATGACGGCGAAGAGCAGGAACGCGAAGTCGAGCGTCTGCAGGGCGGCGGCGCCGAGGGCGATGAAGACCGCCCGCAGCACGAGCGCGCCGGTGATGCCGAAGAGCAGGACCCGCTGGGCGAGGACGGACGGCACCGCGAACGCGGCCAGCAGCAGCATGAACACGAAGAGGTTGTCCACCGACAGCGACTTCTCGACCAGGTAACCGGTGAGATAGTCGATGCCCTGCTTCGAGCCGAACCGGGCCCACACCCACGCGCCGAACGCGAGCGGCAGCGCGATGTAGAACGCCGACCAGCCCAGCGCCTCCCGGATCGACACCTCATGGGGGCGCCGGGTCACCAGGAAGTCGAGTGCCAGCAGCGCCAGCACGCCGAGAATGGTGACGCCCCACAACGTCGGAGTGCCGACCGACTGCAGCTCGGCGGCAAGGTACAACTCGGTCATGGAGCCTCCTCGAACACGGTGTCATGCTCGAGGTCTCCTTCACCCACCTTTCGTGGGCAACCACCCGAGGCGCGCTCCGGGGCCCGCCGTACTGACCGGAATGGTTCGTGGGAAGTACTCCCCTCGTCGCGACAAGGTTAGGTCAGCCCGTGTGCGCCCGCCAGGCGGGGCGCGCCGCGGCGTCAGGCGCGGGCGCCCGCCAGGATCCGCCGGTAGACGTCGCGGTGCGCGGCGGCCACCCGGGGCCAGGTGTACGCGGCCGCGAAGGCCCGGCCCCGCTCGGCGAGCCGTCGGCGCAGCACCGGGTCGGTCAGGAGCCGCCCGACGGTGCCGGCGACGGCTCCGCTGTCCCGGCGGGCCGGGATCACCGCCACCGCACCGCTGCGCTGCAACTCGTCGTCGGGCGCGTCGGGCCGGGTCACCGCCGTCGGCACGCCGTGGGCGAGGACGGCCAGCAGCGCGCCGCTCCTCGTGCTCGCCCCGGCGGTGAAGGGCAGCACCGCCACGTCGGCGGCGTGCAGGGCGGCGGACACCCGGTCGGCGGGGAGGGGTCCGGTGACGGTGACGGCGTCGGCGAGACCGGAGCGTTCGGCGAGGCCGGTCAGCTCGGCCCGGTGGGCCCGCGCCGCCGGCTCGGGCAGCGCCGGCGAGGTGAACCCACCCAGCACCAGCAGGTGCAGCTCCGGATGGGCGCGGCACAGCTGTGGCAGCGCCTCGATGACGTACCGGACGCCCTTGTCCGGGTGCCCGGAGCCGACGAAGACCAGCAGCGGCGCGCCCTCCGGCAACCCCAGCTCGTCCCGCAGCCGCCGCCCGGCGGTGGCCGCGCCGGCCTCGTCGCTGACCGTCGGCACGATCGGGATGTGCGCCGGTTCGCGTCCGCTGCGCTCGCGGACCACCGACGCGTGCCCGCCGTCGGTGACGATCACGGCCGCGCTGGCCGGTACCAGCCGCCCCGACTCGCGGTCCCAGCGCCGCGACCGCTCCACCGCTGACCACACCCGGCCGGGCAGCCAGGACGGCCAGGCCCGCCGGCCGTACTCGTGCAGCGTGGTGACCAGGGGCAGGCGCCGCGGCAGTCGTAGCGGCAACAGGCCGGTGTGTCCGGAGAACCGGTGGGCCGACGGCGCGAACTGCACGTGCACCAGGTCGGGTGCCAGGTCGCGGATCCGGCGGGCGGCCCGGGCGGTCGCCCGGCCCCACCGGTCGCCGTCGGGCCGCACGGGCACCGGCGTCGCCTCGACACCCACCCCGCCGAGCGCGTCGACCAGACGGGTCACATAGTCGCTGAGCCCGTCGGAGTCCGGGCGGCCGGAGCCGTGCAGCATGGCCACCCTGATCCGGTCCTCGGCCACGCCACCTCCCCGTGCTCCCCGGTGGCGTTCCCGGCCCCGTACCGCACAAACCCGGCAGCACCTATGGTGGCCCGGTGACCGACGACCTGCCGACCGGCCCCCTGGCCGGCGTACGGGTGATCGAGCTGGCCGGGATCGGGCCGGGGCCGTTCACCGCGATGATGCTGGCTGACCTGGGCGCCGACGTGGTGCGGGTGGACCGGGTGACCGACGTGGACCCGTCCGCGTTCGGCAGCCCGCACCCGGACCTGCTCAACCGGGGGCGCCGCTCGATCGGCGTGGACCTCAAGTCGCCGGGTGGGCGTGAGGTGGTGCTCGCGCTGGTGGCCGGCGCGGACGCGCTGATCGAGGGTTTCCGCCCGGGCGTGACCGAGCGGCTGGGCCTCGGCCCGGCCGACTGCCACGCGGTCAACCCGCGCCTGGTGTACGGGCGGATGACCGGTTGGGGGCAGGACGGCCCGACCGCCCCGTACGCGGGACACGACATCGACTACATCGCGCTGACCGGGGCGCTGCACGGCATCGGGCGGGCCGGCGAGCGTCCGGTGCCGCCGATGAACCTGCTCGGCGACTTCGGCGGTGGCGGGATGATGCTCGCCCTGGGCCTGGTCAGCGCCCTGTACGCGGTACGGGGCGGCGCTCCCGGGCAGGTTGTCGACGCCGCCATCGTGGACGGTGTCGCCGTGCTCAGCACCCAGATCCATGCGCTGCGCCGGATCGGCATGTGGCAGGACCCGCGCGGGGTCAACCTGCTCGACGGCGGCGCGCCGTTCTACGACACGTACGAGTGTGCGGACGGCCGGCACCTGGCGGTTGGCGCGTTGGAGCCCCGCTTCTACGACGAGCTGGTCCGGCGGACGGGCTTCCCGCTGCCCGGCGACGAGGCGCTCGACCGCACCGATCCGGCGAACTGGCCGGCCCTGCGGGAGTCCTGGGCGCGGCTGTTCCGCACCCGTACCCGCGACGAGTGGACGGCGCTGCTCGGCGGGTCGGACGCCTGCGTGGCGCCGGTGCTCGACTGGACCGAGGCGCCGCGGCACCCGCACCTGGCGGCGCGTGGCACGTTCGTGGAGCGGAACGGGGTGACCCAGCCGGCGCCCGCCCCCCGGTTCTCCGGGACCCCGACGGCGCTGCGCCGCCCCCCGCCCCAGCCCGGCGAGCACACCGACGAGGTGCTGGGCGAGGTGGGCTTCGACGCCGGCCGGATCGCCGACCTGCGCGGTGCGGGCGCCGTCGCCTGAAGGTGCCCGGAAGGGCGCCCCGCCAGCACCGGAGGGCGCCCGATTCCCTGGCCGGGCGGGTGGCCGGGGGCGGCCGTCAGGCGCGGCGGAGCGTCGTGCCGGGCGCCAGCGCCGGCTCCACCATGTCGCGGTACTCGCGGGGCAGCTGCACCACCACGTCGTCGAACTCGCCCCCGCTGATCGCCTCCCGCAGGGTGGTGAAGACCGCCCGGATGGCGTCCCGCGCGCTCGGCTCGTCCACGTGGGCACGGGCGGCGACCCGGGTGACGAACTCGTCCGCCCCGAGCCGCTGGGCGGCCTCGTTGTCCGGTCCCGGCTTCAGCACCGGCTGCAACGGCCGGGGCAGTTGCGCGGCCAGGTCCAGCACCTCCCCGCCGGTCAGCCGCTCGGCGAGGGTCTCCAGCGTCGCCCTGGTCAGCTCCACCGCCTGGGTGGAGGTGGTCCGGGTCCGCTGCGCGACCTGGTCGACGAAGGTGTCGTAGTCCATGCTGGGCTCCCTCGGTCCGGGGCCCGCCGGGTACCCGCGCCCGGAGCCGGGAAACCGGCCTGCAGCGGGGCGGAAACGGGCCGGGTTACCGGCCGGTCGGGCGCGTGAGGCCGGCCCCGGTGGGTAACCGCCGCCGGTCGTGACCGGATGAGCTCGCGCAAACCGGCGCCGCAGCCGCCAGTCCAGTCCGCGCGAGCCCCAACTGCCCGAGGAGCTCACCATCATGGCGACCTACGCCGATGTGCTGCAGTACCTGTCGAGCCTGGACTACCCGGCCGAGAAGGACGACGTGGTACGCGAGGCCGAACGGGAGGGCGCCCCGCCGGACGTGCTGCGCGCCCTGCGCGCCCTGCCGCCGGTCGACTACGCCAACGGCAACGAGGTGGCCCGCTCGGCGGGCATCGAGGCGGCCCCGGAGGTCGGCGCGGCCCAGCGCGCGGCCCAGGCCCGGGACAAGCGGCACCAGCGGGTGTCGCAGCACCTGCGCAGCATCTGAGGCGACGTCGGGGACGCCGCCGCCGGCACGGGACCCGCCCGGCCGCGGCGGCGTCGGCACGCGCGTCCTTCTGCGGGCGGGGCGCGGCCAGGACCGGGGGGGAATCGGGCGGAGACAGGCGGGCGCCCCGGGCCGCGAACCGCGACCAGGGGCGCCACACGCGCACCTGTCCCGGGTGGCGCACGCACCCGAACCGGGTCGCGCCCACCGGGCAGCTGCCTAACGCCCGAACCGGGCGGGCATCTCTGCCGCGATCATCATACGCATGACATCCCCCGAACGGGTAGAAGTTTCGGATGATTGTGGCCTGTCGCACGCACCTTCAGCGGGCCAACTCGGCGTACTGCCCCTCCAGGTCCACCCGGGCGAGGGCACCCACCAGCCACGCCAGGCGTTCCGACTCGCCGCTGCCGGCGAGGCCCGCCAGGTCGTCGGCGGACCGCCCGAGCCCGAGCTTCCGTGCCGCGGTCAGCGCCCGCCGGTCCGCGACCGGCGCGACCTCACGCCACAGCGCCTGCGTCTCGCGCAGGAAGAGGTCGACCACCGTGGCGTCCACGCCGGGCAGCTCGGTCAGCAGCGCACGCTCCCGGGCCGGGTCGTGGTGGGCGACGGCGCGCAGCCGGCGCAGGTCACCCCGGTACCGGTCGACGACGGTCTGCGCCAGGTCACCGAGGGTGGTGGCGAGCGCATCGACGTCGCCGCGTTGCCCGCTGTCGCGCAGCACCCGGACCCGGTCGGCGTGCAGTGAGCGGGCCAGCCGGGCGGCGCTGTCCCAGCCCTGCGCGTACAGGGCGTGCGCGCTGTCCACGGCCCGCCGGAAGTCGCCCCGCCGAGACAGCAGCACGGCGAGGCAGAGGATCTGGAACAGGCTCGACGGGTTGTTGACGACGCGGAAGCCGTACTGCTCGGCGAAGCCGCGCCCACTGCCGGCGAGCCGGCGGACCAGGCGCTTCTTGTCCTCGATCGTGGCGATGGTCGGCATGGGCGGCGACTACCCGTCCCCGTCGCCGGCACTCCTCCCGCCCGGCCCGGCCGTGCCCGTCCGGGGAGCGGCCCCGCCCCGGGAGCGGCCCCGCCCCGGTGGACAGCTTCGGCGCCGGCTCAGCCGTGCACGCCGCCGCTGCGGTCGCGGGCCTTCAGCCGGGTGGTGGGCAGCGCCGGCGCGGGCAGCGGCGGAGCCGGGTCGTCCGCGACGGCGCCGAAGCGGCGCCCCGCCATCCAGTCGTCCCGGGCCGCGGCGACCTCCTCGTGCGATCGCCCGACGAAGTTCCACCACATCACCAGCGGCTCGTCGAACGGCGTGCCGCCGAGCAGCAGCAGTTGGCTGCCCGGCTCGCCGCGCAGCGTGAGCCGCTCCCGCCCGGTGCCCAGGTAGAGCAGGTCGCCCGGCGTCAGGGCCACCCCGTCGATGTCTGCGGCGCCGGACATGGCCAGCAGCCCGTACTCGAAGTCGGGGCGCAGCGGCAGTGTCGCCGGCGCCGGACCGACCGACTCGAGGTGCGCACCGACCAGCGGCGTGTGCACGACGGCCGGCGACCGCTCCCCGCCCAGTTCGCCGGCCAGCAGGGTCACGTCGAGATCGTCGTCGCGCCACCGGGGCAGCTCGGGATGGTGGGTGAAGTCCGCCGCGCCGGCCCGCGCCGGATCGGGCAGCGCCACCCACAGCTGCACGCCGTGCATGACCGGCGGGTGCACCTCGGGCGAACGCTCGGAATGGGCGATGCCGTGCCCGGAGGTCATCACGTTGAGCTGACCCGGGCGGATGGGCTGCACGTTGCCGAGGCTGTCGCGGTGCAGGATCTCCCCGTCCAGCAGCCAGGTCACCGTCTGCAGGCCGGTGTGCGGGTGCGGCGGCACCTCCATCCCGGGCCGCTCGGCGACGTCGTCCGGCCCGAAGTGGTCGACGAAGCACCACGCGCCGACCATCCGCCGCTTGCGCTGCGGCAGCAGCCGGCGCACGGTGGTGTACCGCCCGAGCGGCACGTCGTGGCCCGGCAGCAGGACGCTGCCCGGGTCGACCGCCGCCACGCCCGGTGGCCGGGTCTCCGCCGGCATCTTCTCGGCTAGCTCCACGAGCCGACTGTACGCCGCCGGGCCGCGAAGGTCCGGGCGACCGGATCCGGACAGCCGGCCCGGAACCGGACGGGCTTTCGGCGGCGGCCGGCACCCGCGGGGCGACCGGACAGGAAACGAATTCCTCTCAGTATCGGAGATACCGGGGGCCTGGTGCCGCCGCTGCGCCGGGGGCCGCCAGAATCGGCACGCAGCGGGTCTACGCTGGGAGACAGGGCAGATCCGGACCACGACGATGTGGCCGCGTTGGGACGCCGCCCGCCGGCAGGCGGGTGTCACCCACTACCGCAACACCAACGGCACGGCGGCAACCGCACCGGGAAACCGTGAACCGGACCGGGGTCACCGCCCGTATCCGGAAGCGCTCGGCGGCAGGCGCGCCGACTCCGGCGGCATCGGGGCCGCCGAGCGATCGAAGGGACGTGTTCGGATGCCGGAATCGGTCGAGACGATATTCGCTCGCGTGGTCTCCCGGAACCCGGGCGAACCGGAGTTCCACCAGGCGGTCCGGGAGGTGCTGGAGAGCATCGGACCGGCCCTGGCCCGGCACCCGGAGTACGTCGAGGCGCGGATCATCGAGCGCATCTGCGAGCCGGAGCGGCAGATCATCTTCCGGGTGCCGTGGGAGGACGACCACGGCCGGGTGCGGGTCAACCGGGGTTTCCGGGTGGAGTTCAACAGCGCGCTCGGCCCGTTCAAGGGCGGGCTGCGCTTCCACCCGTCGGTCTACCTGGGCATCGTCAAGTTCCTGGGCTTCGAGCAGATCTTCAAGAACGCGCTGACCGGGTTGCCCATCGGCGGCGGCAAGGGCGGGGCCGACTTCGAGCCGAAGGGGCGCTCCGACCGTGAGGTGATGCGCTTCTGCCAGAGTTTCATGACGGAGCTGTACCGGCACATCGGCGAGCACACCGACGTGCCGGCCGGGGACATCGGCGTGGGTGGCCGGGAGATCGGCTACCTGTTCGGGCAGTACAAGCGGATCACCAACCGCTACGAGTCCGGGGTCATCACGGGCAAGGGCCTGGCGTACGGGGGCGCGCAGGTGCGCCGCGAGGCGACCGGGTACGGCGCGGTCTTCTTCGCCGAGGAGATGCTGCGGCAGACCGGGGACAGCATCGAGGGCAAGCGGGTGGTGGTCTCCGGCTCCGGGAACGTGGCGATCTACGCGATCGAGAAGGTCCACCAGCTGGGCGGCAAGGTGGTCGCCTGCTCCGACTCCACCGGCTATGTCCTCGACGAGAAGGGCATCGACCTGGAGCTGCTGCGGGAGCTGAAGGAGGAGCGCCGCGGGCGCCTCGACGACTACGTTCGCCACGTGCCGCACGCGGTGGCGGTGTCGGGCCGTACGGTCTGGGAGGTGCCCTGCGACGTGGCCCTGCCGTGCGCCACGCAGAACGAGATCGGCGGCGCGGAGGCCGCGGAGCTGGTTGCCGGCGGCTGCGTCGCCGTGGTCGAGGGGGCGAACATGCCGACGACGCCGGAGGCGGTGCGGATCCTCGGCCGGGCCGGGGTCCGGTTCGCGCCGGGAAAGGCGGCGAACGCGGGCGGGGTGGCGGTGAGCGCCCTGGAGATGCAGCAGAACGCCAGCCGCGACTCGTGGTCGTTCGCCCAGTCGGAGCAGCGGTTGCGGGAGACCATGCGGGACATCCACGCCCGCTGTTGGGCGACCGCCGAGGAGTACGGGTTGCCGGGCGACTACGTGGCCGGGGCGAACATCAACGGGTTCCGTCGGGTGGCGGAGGCGATGCTGGCGCACGGCCTGGTCTGACTGATCGGTCGATCAGTCGGCCATTGACGGCGATGGAACGGCGGGCCTACGGTCAGATCCCTACCGATCGGTAGGCCGCCACCTGCCCGGCCCACCACCGGGCGGCCACCGTCCCGAGCGGGAGCGCCGATGCCGTCCTCCACCGTCCGCACCCTCCGCCGCCTGCTCGGCGCCGGCGTCGCCCTGACCCTCGCGGTCGGGCTCGCCGCCGCCGGACCCGCCACCGCCACCGACCGCCACGCCGGCGGCGCGGGGCCGCTGCCCGGCTACACGATCAGCAACCCGCCCCTGGACCCGCTGGTGGTGGGCGGCGCACCGACCACCGTCCGGCAGGGCGTGCACCGCCACTCCGGCTACCTCATCGAGGTGCCGAAGAAGTGGAACGGCGACCTGGTGATGTGGGCCCACGGCTACCGGGGGCAGAGCACGGTCCTGTCGCCGGAGCCGCCGGCGTTCGGGCTGCGGCAACGCCTGCTGGAGCAGGGGTACGCGTGGGCGTCCTCGTCGTACTACCGCAACGGGTTCGACATCCGGGCCGGGGTGCTGAGCACGAAGGACCTCGCCGACCACTTCCGCCGCGTCGTCAAGCGCCCGCACCGGACGTACCTGGCGGGGGTGTCGATGGGCGGTTACGTCCTCGCCCGCTCGCTGGAGCAGTACCCCGGGTACTACGCGGGCGGACTGCCGATGTGCGGGGTGCTCGGCGACCAGACGTTGCTGGACTTCTTCCTCGACTACAACCTGGTCGCGCAGGCCCTCGCCGGCGTGCCGGCGTACCCGACGCCGCCGGACTACCTGACGAACGCGGTGCCGCGGATCCAGGTCGCGCTGGGCCTGACCGGGGTCACGCCGACCAGCCCGGAGATCACCAACGAGCGAGGCCGCCAGCTTCGGGACATCACCATCAACCGCTCGGGCGGGCCGCGCCCCGGCGCCGACGCGACGTTCGCGGTCTGGAAGGACTTCCTCTTCGCCATCAGCGCCACGGAGGGCGGCGACTCCCCCGCCGAGCGGCCGGGGCAGCTCGCCACCAACCTGCTGACCCGGTACGCGCCGAACAGCCCGGTCGACGTCAACGCGGCGGTGCGGCGGGTCGCGCCGGAGAACCTGCGGCAGCGGCTCCTCCCGACGCTGACCGAGGTGCCGCGGATCGCCGGTCGCCCCACCGTGCCGGTGCTCAGCCTGCACAACCTGGGTGACCTGTTCGTCCCCTTCTCGATGGAGCAGGCGTACGCCCGGGACGCCGCGAAGCACGGCCGCGGCCGGCTGATCGTCCAGCGCGCCATCCGGGCCGTGCAGCACTGCGAGTTCACCCCGGCCGAGGCCGGCGCCGCCTGGGACGACCTGGTCTCCTGGGTACGCACCGGCAACCGCCCGGCCGGCGACACCGTCACGGACCCGGCGGTGGTGGCCGCCGCGAACTACGGCTGCCGGTTCAGCGACCCGGCCGCGTACGCCGCCGGTGTCGGCACCCGCCGCCTCTACCCGGCCTGTTGACAGGGGGCCCTTTCTGCTACGGCCCCGCCGTGCACGGGTGGGCGCCCGCCGGAAGCACGTCCGGCGGGCGCCTGTCACACGGTTTCCGGGCCCTGCCCGGCGGGCGGCTCCGATCAGCGGGCGCCTCGTCCGTTGAGGCGGTGGCGCTGGCGCCAGGCGAAGGTCATGAGCAGCAGGACGGCACCGGCGGCGACGAGGCCACCACCGATCTTCATCGGCGTGCTGGTGCTGTCACCGGTGACCGGCAGCCCGCCGTCGCCACCCCGCCGGCCCTGGACGGTCACCTGCGTGGTGGCGGTCCGGCCCGAGTCGCCGATGGCGCGGAAGGTGAAGTAGCCGGTGCGGCGCGGCTTGTAGGTCACCTCGAACGTGCCGTCCTCCCGGGCGCTGAAGGTCCGGATGTCCGGCTCGTCGCGGGCCGGCCGGTACGCCACCGGCACGATCGCCGCCCGGTCGCCGGTGCTGCCGCGTACGGACATCGCGTTCGCGAGCGGCCGGGACGACACCTCGATCCGGATGCGTTCGTTGGGGTTCCAGCCCCGGCCGAACAGGGTGACGGTCTCCCCGAGGACGATCCGGGGATCGTCCACGGTCAGCTCGACCCCGGAGCCCGGCGGGTACACCGGCGGTTGTGTGGTCACTGTTGGCGCCGGCTGCGGCTGCGCCGCCCCCGCCGCGGTCGGCACGGCCGCCACGGCCAGTCCGACCGTGAGCGCCATGATGATGCGGGATAGCCGCATTTTTGGTTCCCTCCTACTGGTCACAGCTTGGTGCGGTACTTATTTGGGTGGTCCATGGGGTGGCGGTGGGGGTTAGCCAGAGTTCGGCCGTTCCGCTCCCGGTCTTCGCGGTGTGCACGGTCACCTCCAACGTGCGGGAGGCGCCCGGTGGGAGCTCCACGCGCGCGGTGGCCACCTGCCGTTTCCGCTCGGTGCCGGTGGCGACCGGGAGGGCGGCTCCGTCGAGCCGGGCCCCCACCACGCCGCCGCCGGCCGGGCTGTACACCGACACCAGTGGCCGGATGGCGTACGGGTTGGGCGACCGGCCGGCCCCGAGGACGGATCTGTTGAGGCCCGTCTTCGGCGCGGTGGAGCGCAGGGTGACCTGCAGGCGCAGTTCCCTGGTCCCGTCGGGTTGGCAGTCCCCGACCGTCAGCGTCGCCGCGTTGCGCAGGTAGTAGCCGAGCTTCGTGCCGCTGCCGTCGTTGAGGAACACGCCGACCGTCGGCACGGTGTCCGTCTCCGGGAGCACGCCGGCCATCCGGCTGTCGCCGAGCGTCCGTTGTTCTTCCGGTCGGGCACTCCAGAACAATATCCGACGTTCAGTAACAGAACGACCGAATACGGACAAAATGGTCCGCGAGTCGACCTTCTTCGTGAACAGCGCCTCGAAGGCGGCGGCCGCCGCGGCGGCGTAGTAGTCGTCCTGCTCGCGCGGGTCGAACCGGAGGTAGACGTCGCTGAGCAGGGTGCGCACCACGGTGTCGGACGCCAGTGACGCACCGCCGGGCACCGGGACCGGCCCGGTGGCCTTCAGCAGGTACGACAGCACCACCGGATCGACAGCGAGCACCCCGTCCACCGTGGTCCCGGTCTTGCGCCGGACCATCTCCCGGTAGAGGGCGGCCGCGGTCGGGAAGTGCGGGCTGAGGTTGACGTCGGCCGGATAGATCCCGGGCAGGTCACCCCAGAGGGCGTGGACCTCGTCGGGGATCTTCAGCGGCGGCAGGAAGGGCCGGAGTCCGACGCTCGTGCCCTGGCCGCCCAGCCGGAGCCGCCCGCCCTCGGCGTGCAGCAGGGCGTACGCGCCGATCATGCCGCCGGTGGCACGTACCTCGGCCGGGTTCTGGAACGCCAGGAGGTAGGTGCGCGGGCCGTCCACGCCGAGCAGCGGCGGCAGCAGCCGGGTCGCCTGGCCGGCGGCGGCGGTCAGGTCCGCGAGCCGGTCGATCTCCCCGCGCAGATCGGTGAGGGCCGCGCGGACCTGCGCCACGAGACCGGCGGTGGGCACGTCGGCGAGGCTCCCCCGGGCCTGCTGGACGGTGGCGTCGACGGCCCGGAGGTCGGTCGAGAGGGCACGCAGCCGCCGCACGTCGAGGCGTCCCCCCTGCGGCAGCAGGGTGCTCAGGTCCGCCCGGAGCAACGACGGGAACGCGTCGCGCGCCAGGTCGTCGATCGCGACCGCGATCTGCCGGACGGCCACCAGGTTGTCCCCCGCGTACGGGGCCTGCCGGCCGAGCCACCAGCCCGGGTCGTCGGTTGCCCGGCGGGCCGCGCCGGCCTGCTCCTGGAGCGCGCCGAGGGTGCGGTGGGCCCGCTCGGTGTCCCCGCTGACCAGCTGCGCGCTCAGATCCCGGGCCAGCCCCGCCGCGTTGACCAGGTGGGCCCGGGCCTGCCAGCCGCGGAACCCGACCCAGCCGGCCGAGACCAGCAGCACCGAGCCGGCCACCAGGGCGGCGAGCAGTGCCCGGCGCAGTCGGGCACGCCGACGCCGGCGGGACGAACCGCGCCGTCGGCGCGGCGTCTCGCTCTCGGCCACTCCACCACACTCCGTTCCCCGAAATCGGACACTCGGGTCGATATCTCTGTCGTTCTAACACCGTAACGACGGAGCTGTGGGTTTATGACGGGATTGACCGATTGTGAGTGGGCCTCGGCTCAGCGACCGGCGGCGGCGTCGTACAGCAGTCGTTCGATCCGCTCGACGCCGGCCGGCATCGACATCTGCCGCAGGTACGCCTCGCGGCCGCGGCGCCCCATGTCGTCCCGGGCGGACGACGGGATGGTGGCGGCCAGCCAGAACCGGTCGGCGAGCGTCGCCCAGTCCTCCGGCGGGCAGGACAGCCCGGCGCGGGCGCGTTCCACCACCTCGGCGGTGTCGCCGCCGGCCGAGGCGATGACCGGCGCGGCGCAGGACAGGGCCGCCTGGAGCTTGCCGGGCAGCGTGCTGCGCAGCTCAGGCAGGTCGCGGAGCATGACCAGCTGGTAGTCGGCGGCCGCGTACAGGTCCGGCATGTCCAGCGGCGAGCGCCGCTCCACGAACCGCACGTTGTCGGCCCGCAGCTCGGCGGCGAGCCCCCGCACCCGCCGCTCCTGCTCACCCGACCCGACCAGCACCAGGTCCATCGTGCGATCGAGGGTGGCCGCCGCCCGTACCGCGGTCTCCAGGCCCTGCCGCGCGCCGATGGTGCCGGCGTGCATGACCACACAGCGGTCGTCACGCCGGACCAGGCGGCGGGCCGCCGGGCTGGGCCGGGCGGGATGGAAGATCCGCTCATCGGTCCAGTTGAGGACGACCTCGACCCGCTCCGGATCGGCGCCGGCGGCCACCACCAGCTCCCGCAGGGAGGGCGCGGCGACCGCGATCCGGTCGGCGGCCCGGTAGCTGCGCGCCATCGCGCCGGCGATCCGGGCTGCCCACCGGCCGTGCTCGCCGGCCGCCGGCTCCTCCTCGGCCCACACGTCCTGCACGTGCAGGACGGTCGGCACCTTGCCGAGCAGCCGGAGCAGGCTGGCGGCGGCGAACGCGGTGGCCGGCGGCTGGTGGACGTAGAGCGCGTCGACGCCGGCCAGGAACCGCCGGCCGACCAGGGACGCGCTGCCGGCGAAGGAGAGGTAGCCGGCGATCCGGCCGCGGATCGAGCCGTCCCCTCCGGCGTAGCGGGGCACCCGCCGGACGGTCAGCCGCTCGCTGCGGGTCTCGTGGTGCCAGCGCTGGCGCCAGCCCGGGTAGACGTGCCCGCCCGGGTAGTCCGGGAACCCGGTCAGCACCCGCACCTCGTGGCCCCGGCGGGCCAGCTCCTCGGCGAGGCTGCCGGGGATGAAGGCCGGCTCCGGCGGGAAGTGGTAGGTCAGGATCCCGATCCTCATCCGCGCTCCCCCGTGCTCGGCGCGGCGCCCTGCCGGCGCCGGCCGCTGTCCGCGTACGATGCCGGCAGCCCCTCCGGGTCTGCCCGACAGGCCCCAACGTCCGGCCGTCCACGCCGGACGACAGTCGCGTACGCAAGAGGGGTTTCGATGCTCGACCGGGTGCTGTTCGTCTGCCACGCCAACCTGTGCCGGTCCCCGATGGCCGAGTACCTGGCCCGCCGGCTGTTGGCCGGCCGGCCGGTGGAGGTGTCCAGCGCCGGCACCGACGCCGTGGCGGGCCTGGCCATGCACCCGTACGCGGCGGAGATCGCCGCCTCGGCCGGCGCGGACCCGGCCGGGTTCCGCAGCCGCCGGCTGCTCCGGGAGCACCTGGTCGGCGCGACGCTCGTGCTGACGGCGACCCGGCGCCAGCGCTCGCTGTGCAGCTCCCTCGCGCCGGCCGTGCTGCACCGGACGTTCACGCTGCGCCAGTTCGGCCGGCTCGCCGCCGCCGCCGAGCCGGCGCCGGCGGCGGACGATTCGCTGCGGGCCGCGGTGGCGGCCGCCGCCCGCGCCCGGGGGCGGCTGCAACCAGCCGCCCCCGACGCGGATGACCTGCGGGACCCGATCGGCGGCGGTGCCGCCGACTTCCGACGCTGCGCCGAGGAGATCGAACGGTCGCTGCGACCCCTCGCCGCGCTCATCGGGACAGCCGGGTGAGTTCCTGCGTACGGTCGCTGACCACGCCCGTCTGGGCCGGGGCGGCGTGCCGTGGGGCCGACATCCGCTCGGCCGGCACGGCCGGCGGCTCGGCCGCGGTGACCACCCGGTAGGCCTCGTACTGGTACGCCTCGGCCTTCGGCACCTTCGCCATGTTCAGCACGCAGCCCAGCATCCGCACCGAGACCGAGTGCAGCGACCGGGCGGCCGTGGCCACCTGCGAGCGGGAGGTCCGGCCCTGCTGGGTGACCAGCAGCGCGCCGTCGGCCTGGACGGCCACCACCACGCCGTCGGTGACCGCGAGCAGCGGCGCGGTGTCGATGATGACGATGTCGGCCGACTCGCGCAGCGCGAGCAGCAGGTCCGCCATCGCCTTCGAACCGAGCAGTTCGCTCGGGTTGGGCGGCGCCGAGCCGCTGGGCAGCACCAGCAGCGACTTGTCCCCCCACCGCTGGACGACGTCGCCGACCTGCACGTCGCCCACGAGCACGTCGGTGAGCCCGACGCCGTCGTCCAGTCCCAGGTAGTCGCCGACCTTCGGGCGGCGCAGGTCGGCGTCGACCAGCAGCACCCGCCAGCCGGCCTCGGCGAGGGCGATGGCGAGGTTGCAGGAGAGCGTGGTCTTGCCCTCCCCCTGCAGGGCGCTGGTGACCGCGATGACCCGGGCGGGCTCGTGCACGTCGACGAAGCGCAGGTTGGTCCGCAGCTTGCGGACCGCCTCGGCCCGGGCGGACGAGGCCGCCTCGCCGACGATCAGCGGCGACGCCTTCGCGGTGGCCTCGAAGGGGATCTCGCCGAGCAGCGGACTGCCGGTGACGCGCTGGAGGCCGGCGGCGTCCCGCAGCCGGACGTCGGCCAGCCCACGCAGGATCGCCAGGCCGACGCCGGCGAGCAGGCCGAGCAGCGTCCCGACGGCGAAGTTGCGCACCGGCTGCGGGTAGACCGGCGTCGAGCTGACCGCCGGCCCGCTGACCACCTCGATCTTGATCGGGCCGGCCTTGCCGTCGGGCGTGGTCTCGACCTTCTGCACGAGCTCCACGAACTTCGCCGACAGGGCCTCGGTGACGCGCAGCGCCCGGGTCTGGTCGGTGTCCGTGACCGAGGCGCGCAGCAGGACGGTGCCGTTCTCGGTGGAGGTGCTGACGCGACTCTGCACCTGCTCGGCGGTGAGCCCGACCTGGTTGTCGGCGACCACGCTCTGCGCCAGGCGGTCGCTGGTCAGCAGTTCGGCGTACGACTTCACCCGCTGCTGGAGGAAGAGGCCGCCCTGGTAGGCGTCGGTCACCCCCTGGCTCGGCGTGGTGACGAAGAAGGTCACCGAGGCGACGTACCGGGGCTGGGCCCGGACGGTGACCAGGGCGGTGACGCCCAGCGCGACCATGAGCGTGACGAGAACGATCCACCAGTGCCGGCGCACGAGGCGGAGGTGGCGGAACAGGTCCATCAGGCGGGCCTCCGAACCAGGCCGGTAACGCCAATCTGCTTCACGAAAACCCCCAAGGTCGACTAATCGCGTGAAACCATTAAAGCGGTTCATGCGTCTTATGTCCGGACTTATGTCATTTCACCGATCAGACAGGCGCACGTTTTCCCCAACGGACAAACGGAATGGCGCGGGGGAGGTCACGTCGTTCCCGCTCGCCGTGCGTCATCCGCCTGGTTAGGGTGGAGACCGGTGTGCCGGGAAGCCTGGTCGGCAGTCGATTCCTGCTGCTCCGAACCCCGGGATGGAACGCGCCCATGACCGACCGCAGCCGCCAGGGCCGCGCCCGCCGCCTCTTCTCGCGTACCTCCTGGCCGGAGGCCCGCTTCCTGGCCGATGTGCTGCGGACCGAGACCGTCGGCGGCGGCCTGCTGCTGCTCGGCGCGGTCCTGGCGCTGATCTGGGCGAACTCACCCTGGGGCGACACGTACACGGCGTTGACCAGATGGGTGCCGTGGCCCGGGGGCGCCGGGCTGCACCTGGACCTGAGCCTCGCCTCCTGGGCCGCGGACGGCCTGCTGGCGATCTTCTTCTTCGTGGTCGGGCTGGAGCTCAAGCGCGAATTCGTGGCCGGTGACCTGCGCGACCCCCGCCGCGCCGCGCTGCCGGTCATCGCGGCGGCCGGCGGTATGGCGATGCCCGCGCTGATCTACCTCGGCGTCAACCTCGCCGCGGGTGGCGGGAACCTGCGGGGCTGGGCCATCCCGACCGCCACCGACATCGCCTTCGCGCTGGCGGTGCTGGCCGTCATCGGTTCCCACCTGCCCCAGGGCCTGCGGGCGTTCCTGCTCACCCTCGCCGTGGTCGACGACCTGCTCGCCATCACGATCATCGCCGTCTTCTACACCGACGACCTCAGCGTTCTCCCGCTGCTCGGCGCGCTGGCGCCGATCGCGCTCTTCGGGCTGCTCGTCCAGCGCCGCCGGACCTGGTGGTGGGCCCTCATCCCACTGGCCGTCGTGGCCTGGACACTGGTGCACTCCTCCGGCGTGCACGCCACGATCGCCGGCGTGCTGCTCGGCTTCACCGTCCCGGTGCTGGGGGGCCGGGACGGTGACCGGCACGGCCTCGCCGAGCGCCTCGAACACCGGTGGCGGCCGGTGTCCGCCGGCTTCGCCGTCCCGGTGTTCGCCTTCTTCGCCGCCGGGGTGTCGCTGCGCGGCGCCGACCTGGGCGCGGTGGCCACCGACCCGATCGTCGTCGGCATCACCGCCGGTCTGGTGCTCGGCAAGGTGCTCGGCATCTTCGGCTCGACGTTCCTGCTGGCCCGGTTCACCCGCGCCCGGCTCGACGAGGACATCACCTGGACCGACCTGCTCGGCGTCGCCCTGCTGGCCGGCATCGGCTTCACCGTGTCGCTGCTGATCGGCGAACTCGCCTTCGGCACCGGGACCGCCGCCGACGACAACGTCAAGGCGGCGGTGCTCAGCGGCTCGGTGATCGCCGCGCTGCTCGCCTCGACCGTCCTGGTCCGCCGCAACGCCGCCTACCGGCGGATCGCGGCGGCGGAGCGGGTGGACGCCGACCGGGACGGGATCCCCGACGTCTACCAGCGCCGCGACGGCTGACCGGGCCGGCGCCCCATCCCGCGCCCGCCGCGCGGGGGACGACACGACGGCGGGCACCGGGGGCCCTGGCCCGCGGTGCCCGCCACCGTGCTCACGCTCGCTCGTCGGCGCGGCGGCGCTCCTCCTCGTCGGCGAGGGCGTCGCTGACCGGCTCCAGGAGGTCGTCGCCGGGCACCGCCACCTCCTCCGCCCGGTCCTGCTCGTCCGCCCGGCCGCCCGGCGGCGGCTGGGGCGCCGTGGCGCCACCGGCGAACCCGTACTCGTTCGGCTCGTCATGCCTGCTCATGGGGTCAACCTCCCGGAACGTCCGCTTCGGCCGCCCAGCGGCGGCGTCGTGATCGTTCTTCCCGGGCGGGGTGGGGATACTCGCCGGCCGGCTCACGGGTGCGCCGCGCCGCCGGTCACGGCGCGCCGCGCGGCGGTCCGGGCGCGCACGGCACCCGGCGGGTCCGGGCGCGCGGCGCGCGGCGCGTCACGGCGCGCGGCGCGTCAGGCGAGCTGGCTGACCGCCTCCAGGATCAGCCAGAGCCCGCAGATCGCGAACAGGATCGCGGCGCCGTACTTCACGGCCTTCTCCGGCAGCTTCCGGCCGAGCAACCGGCCCACGAGAATGGCCAGGGCGTCGGCGGCCACCATGCCGATGGTCGAGCCGATCCAGGTGCCGAACCAGCCGTACTGGGTGGCCAGGGTGATGGTGGCCAGCATGGTCTTGTCGCCAAGCTCGGCGAGGAAGAAGGCGACACCGACCGCGACGACCGCCGACTTGCTGGACCTCTCCGCCTTGCGCCGCTCCTCCTCGGTGAGCTTGTCGCCGCGCAGCGTCCAGGCGCCGAAACCGAGGAAGGCCACACCGGCCAGCAGTGAGATCCACTCGGTGGGCAACGCGGCCCCGAGACCGTGGCCGATCGCCACCGAGGCCAGATGCACGACGGCCGTGGCAACCGTGATGCCGATCAGCACCGGCAGCGGCTTGAAGCGGGTGGCGAAGGTCAGCGCCATCAGCTGGGACTTGTCCCCCAGCTCGGCGACGAAGATGACGCCGAAGCTGACCACCAGCGCGACGAGGAAACCCTCCATGACATCCTTCCGGATCGGGCCGGGAGGAGGTACAGGGCGCCCTCGACCCGGCTGTACAGCCTGGGTCGAAGGTCTCGCCCGCCCCGGGAACGGGGCCGCGTGGCCGGGTGCGGAACGCACCAGTGTGTCGACCACGACATTGGGGGCTACTCCCCTTCGCGCCGTCCACCCTAGCTGATCAACGACGGCCGCCGACGCACCGGGTGGGCCGGATCACCTACTCGGCCCGGGCGAGGGTGACGCCGAACAGGCCGGCCGGGTCCGTCCAGAACTCCTGGACGGCGAACCGGGCGGCCGCGAGCTCGCCCGCGATCCCCTCCGGCCGGAACTTCGCCGAGACCTCCGTCCGCAGGTCCTCCCCGGCGGCGAAGGCCACGTCGAGATCGAGGACGCGGACCCGCATCGGCCGCCGCGCGCGCAGCCGCATCTCGATCCACTCCCGGTCCGGATCCCAGCACGCGACGTGGTCGAAACCCTCGGGATCGAAGTCGGCGTCCAGCTCCCGGTTGATCACGCGCAGCACGTTGCGGTTGAACTCGGCGGTCACCCCGGCCGCGTCGTCGTAGGCCGGGACGACGACCGCCGGATCCTTGACCAGGTCCGTGCCGATGAGCAGCCAGTCCCCCGGCTCCAGGACGGCGCGCATCGCGGCGAGGAACTCCCGCCGCTCGGCCGGCAGCAGGTTGCCGATCGTGCCGCCGAGGAACAGCACGAGCCGCCGCCCGCCGGCCGGCAGCCGGTCGAGGTGCCGGGTGAAGTCCCCGACGATCCCGCGTACGCGCAGGCCCGGGTAGTCGGCGGCGAGCTGCGCGGTGGACTGCCGCAGGGCGCTCACCGACACGTCCAACGGCACGAAGGTGCCCAGGTCACCGTGGCGGGTGAACGCGTCCAGCAGCAGCCGGGTCTTCTCCGAGGAGCCCGAGCCCAGCTCGATCAGGGTCTTGGCCCCGGTCACCGCCGCGATCTCGGCGGCCCGCTCGACCAGCACCGCGCGTTCGGCCCGCGTCGGGTAGTACTCCGGAAGCCGGGTGATCTCCTCGAAGAGCTGGCTGCCCCGGGCGTCGTAGAACCACTTCGGCGGCAGCCACTTCTCCTCGGCGGTCAGCCCGGTGCGGACGTCCTCCCGCAGCTCGCGTCCCAGGTCCTGCTCCTCGAGGTGGATCTCCAACGGCTCCGCGCTCATGTCTGCCCTTCCTGGTCGAGGTGTACGGACCGGTGGTCACACCTCCGCCAGGGCACGGATCCGCACCCCGGTCGCGGTGGCCTCCACCAGCTGCCCGTCCGGCACCGCCTGCCAGCCGGGCGCGTCGTCGTGCGGCTCGGACGCCAGCAGCACCGAGGCCGGCGTCGTACGGACCGACAGGGCGTGCCCGGCGACGCTCGCCACCACGGTGTGCCCGTCGGTGAGCAGCACGTTGAGTCGCGACCCGGGCGCGGCCCGGGCCACCGCCACCACCGTCTCGGCGACCGCGCGGGACGGCCTGATCCCGGCGCGCAGCCGGTGCCGGACCAGCGCCCACAGCAGCGCCGAGTCGGTGGCCGCGTCGAGGGTGAGCAGGTCGCGCACCGGCAACGCGCCGGCGAGCGGGACCATGCTGTCGGGCCAGCCCCGCACCACCCCGTTGTGGCTGAACAGCCAGCGGCCCGCGGCGAACGGCGCGGCGGCCGAGTCGAGCACCGCCATGCCCACGGTCGCGGACCGCACCGCCGCGAGAACCGCGCCGGCGGACGTGACGCCGGCCAGCTGCGCGATCGTCGGGTCGCTCCAGATCGGCTGGGCGCGCCGGTAGCGGACGGGCTCGCCGTCGCCCGGGTACCAGCCGACGCCGAACCCGTCCGCGTTGATCGTCCCGCCGCCGCGCATGTCGCGCGGCGCCCAGGACTGGCGCACCAGCGAGCACGGTGGGTCGAACAGCAGCTCCCGCAGCGTGACCGGCGGACCGAGGTACGCCAGGTGGCGGCACATCAGGCGACCCTCACGCGTGCGTCTCCTCCGGGGTGGCGTCCCGGGCACAGCGGAAGCCGCTGAAGATCTGCCGCCGGATCGGGAAGTCCCAGTTGCGGAACGTGCCCCGGCAGGCGGCCCGGTCGGTGCCGAACGACCCGCCGCGCAGCACCCGGTAGTCGTCGCCGAAGAAGACCTCGGAGTACTCCCGGTAGGGGAAGGCCGTGAAGCCGGGGTGACCGCGGAAGGTGGTCGAGGTCCACTCCCACACGTCGCCGATGAGCTGGTGGACGCCGAGCGGCGACGCGCCCGCCGGGTACGCGCCGACCGGCGCCGGCCACAGGTGCCGCTGGTCGAGGTTGGCGTGCTCGGCGCCCGGGTCACCGTCGCCCCACGGGTAGCGGCGGGACCGGCCGGTCGCCGGGTCCCAGCGGGCCGCCTTCTCCCACTCCGCCTCGGTCGGCAGCCGCTTGCCGGCCCAGGCCGCGTACGCCTGCGCCTCGTACCAGCAGACGTGCACCACCGGCTCGTCGTCGCGCACCGGCGCCCACCGGCCGAAGCGGCGGTACGCCCAGCCGTCGCCGTCGCGGCGCCAGTGCATCGGGGCGGACAGCCCCGCCTCCTGCCGGTGCGCCCAGCCGGCCGCGCTCCACCAGCGCGGATCGTCGTAACCGCCGTCGGCGATGAACACCGCGTACGCGCCGTTGGTGACCGGCGCCGCGTCGATGACGTACGCCGGCAGCCGCACCCGGTGGGCGGGCCGCTCGTTGTCCAACGCCCACGGGTCGGTGTCGGTGCCCATGGTGAACTCGCCCGCCGGCACCAGCACCTCCCCGCCCACCCGGGCCCGGGGCTCCGGCGGGGGCGGCGCGTCCAGCACCGCCGGCCCGGACCGCAGCTGGTGGGTGGCGAGCATGGTCTCGTCGTGCTGCTGCTCGTGCTGGACGATCATGCCGAAGGCGAAGCCGTCGGCGACCAGCGGCCGGTCCCCGAAGTCGACCCGGTCAAGCAGGTCGTACACCTTGTCGCGCACCGTCGCCACGTACGCGCGCGCCTCGGGCGGCGGCAGCAGGGGCAGTGCGGGACGGTCCCGGCGGGGCTGCTTGAAGGCGTCGTACAGGTCGTCGATGTCCTGGCGGACCGGCGGCCGGCCGCCGACGTCGCGTACCAGCCACAGCTCCTCCTGGTTGCCGACGTGGGCGAGATCCCACACCAGCGGCGACATCAGCGGCGAGTGCTGCCGCATCAGGTCGACGTCGTCGACCGCTCCGGTCAGCGCCGCGGTGCGGGCCCGGGTGCGGTCCAGTTCCGCGGCGATCCGGCTGCGCAGTGCCTCCCCGTCCGGCCGGTCGGTCCTCGTTCCCGTCACGGCTGCCTCCTCCCGGCGGCGTCGCGCCGCCGCCGTACGGCTTCGTCGATCTCGTCGTGCAGCGCGGCCGGCAGCCCCAGCCGGGGCAGTGCGGCCAGGGCCAGGTCGAGCAGGTCGGCCGCCGCCGCCGCGAGGCCGCGGTCGTGCAGGCCGTACCGCGCGGCGGCCGTCCACCGGTGGGCCTGGGCGCCGGCTGTCGCCCGCGCGGCCCGGGTCGTGGCCGGCTCGGCGAACAGCGCGGCGAGCACCGCCACCGGTACGGACCAGGAGCCCGCCGGCTGCGCGTCGAGGTAGCGCAGCTCCAGGTAGCCACGGGGCCGCACCGGCGGGAAGAGCGTGCTGACGTGGTAGTCGAGGTCGTCGGTGGTGGGCGGCCGGGGCAGTGCGCCGGCGAGCCAGTCGGCGAAGGTGACGCCGGCCGGGGGCGTCCAGTCCGGCCCGGCGCCACGCAGGCAGAGCAGCGGCGCGGCGAGGGCGTACGCCGTCCAGCCCGCGACCGGGTCCGCGTCGCCCTGCTCCGGCGTCCACACCGGCCGGGTGCGGGCCGGGTCGATGGCGAGCCACGCCGCCATCCGGGCCGACGCCCAGCCGGTCGGCCGCCCGGCGTGCCGGCCGGCGTTGGCGAAGGCGGCGAGCAGGGACGGGCCCACGGCGTGCGCCGCGGCCCACCGGTCGGTCAACTGGTCCGGCTCGCCCGCGTCCAGGCAGATCTGAAGGCCGGCGGTGCTGTACATCATCGTGCGACCGGCCGGCCCGCGCCGGTCGAAGACGCGCCGCATCGCCTGGTAGCGGGGAGTCTCGACGACCGGGATCGGCGGGCGGTGCGGGTCGATGCCGCCATCGCCGAGGAGCAGGCCGGCGCTGCTCAGGAGGCCCGTCAGCTGGGCCAGGTCGGCGTCGGCGGCGGCGACGAGGGCGGCGATCGAGGTGCGTGGCGCGGTGGAGATCTCCACCTGCCCGCCCGGCTCGACGGTCACGGAACTGCCGTGCCGGAGCTGCTGGGCGGGGCTCGCGTGGTCAAGTGTGCGGGGGCTGTGCGGCCCCAGCGCGGCCCGCAGCCGGTCGGCCTCGACCGGGCGGGCGGGGTGGACGGCGTCGTGGACCGTCCATTCGAGCTCGACCCCGAGGTGCCGGGGTGGGCCGGTCTTGAAGCAGATCCGGGCGAGGTGGCGCGCGGCGGCGGCGGTGGAGGTCAGGATCGTGCCCCGGTCCACCTCCGGAGACGTCACCACAGGTTTCCGCCCCCCTCGCCGAGCCGACGTCCGGTCCGTGCCACCGTAACGCGACCCACCGACATCGCCGGGCGCGTCCGGCCGGCCTTCCTTCTGTCTAGCAGATCGGCACGGCGCCTCCGGCGCGAACGCGACCGGCCCTCAGGAGGTCGCGGGCTGCGGCTTCGTCGCGGCGGATCCCTCGGCGACCGCCGCGGACGGCACCGACCTGGACTTCTTCGCGCCGGCGCCCGCGGCGGCCGCCGCGGACCCCGCCGGCTGGGGCTTCCCGCCGGTGCCCTCGCCGGACCCCGCGGACCCCGCGGACCCCGCGGACTTGGGCTTCTTGGGGGCGGGTTCGCCGACCAGATCGGTGCAGTAGCCGGTGACCTGGGCGCGACCGCCGGCAGCGGTCAGGAGGTCGGCGAAGCCCGGCGTGTCGAGGGCCTTCTCCCGCTGGGCCGGCGACTTCGCGAGGTACGCCTTGCAGTGCCCCGCCAGCCGCTTGCCCGGCCCGCCGGGCGACAGGGACGGGCCGGCGGTCGTCGGCGCGTCGGTGGTCGGCGTCGGGCGGCCGGAGGTCGGGTCGGCGCTCGGCGCGCCGGAGGTCGCGGCACCGCCGGGGCCGGCGGGTTCACTGTCGCTGGTGACCGGGGCGGGCGTGACCGGCCGCGGCGAGGTCGGCAGGATCGGACGGTCGATGGCGGCCGCCGCGAAGGCGACGCCGGCGGTCGCGGTGACCGTTATGCCGGCGGCCCACGCCATGGCGCCGGCGCGCAGCGACCGACGTCGGCGCGGGGGTTCGGCGGCGCGGATCGGAGCGGCACGGGCGGCGCGGAAGGCGGCGAGTGCGGACTCCTCCCCGGCGAGTTCGTCGGGTCGGGCGGGCGCGGCCGCGGCGGACAGCAGCCGGGCGAGCGGGTCGGCCCCGGCCGGTGGGGCACCGGTCGTGGCGTCCAGCAGCCGGTCGAGCCCGGCACCGTCGTGCCGTGCGCGGCGGAAGATCATCCGGAATCCCCTCACGTCAACCGTCCGCCGGCTCGGCGTGCGGTGCCGCCCGGCGGCGCGCTTCGCGGGGTCGGGGTGGGGTCGTGCCCTCGGTGCCGGCGGTGGCACGCCGTTCCATCAGCGCGGCGAGCCGCCGCAGGCCGCGGTGCGCGGCGGTGCGGACCGCACCCGGGCGACGCCCGAGCACCCGTCCCGCCGTCTCGGCGTCCAGCCCGACCACGGCCCGGAGCAGGACCGCCTCCGCCTCCCGCGGCGGGAGGGTGGCGATCAACGCGAGGGCGGCCTCGGTGCCGATGGTCTCGCCGGCGCGCTCCGCGGTGTCGGCGTCACCGGCGAGCTCGGCCAACGCCTGCACCGGCACGGGCAGCGACGGGCGTCGCCGCTGGCGGCGCAGATGGTCCATCGCCCGGTTCCGGGCGATGGTGACGGTCCAGGCGCGGAACTCCCCGCCGGCGAAGCCGGGCAGGTCGCGGGCCACCTGCAGCCAGGTCTCGGAGGCGACGTCCTCGGCGTCCGCGCCGACCAGGGCGGTCAGGTAGCGCAGGAGGCCGGGCTGCAGGCTGCGGTAGAGGAAGCGGAAGGCTTCCTCGTCCCCGGCCTGCGCCGCGATGACGGCCTCGTTCAGCTCTCCCGTCACGCCGCCCGCTTCCGTCCCGTGGCCGTAGCGGACCGGCGCCCGCCGGCACGGTCGGGCGTGACCACGAACCGGTCCGTCCACCGGACCTGATCCCGCACCCTCAGCCCCCCGCTGCCCTGCTCACGCCGGGGCCCACCGGCCCGACCGTTTCGCCTGGCCCCCACCAGGACGGCCCGGCCACCGGCGGTCACCGCCGACGGCCTCACGCGGGCCCGAGTCGGGCTAACGGTAGGAGCGCCGGGCCGATCGGACAAGTCGGCCGTACTCAAGAAAAGAGTGAGAATTATCAAGCCGTTCGGACGGCGTGTCGCCGTAACGTGGCCGGCGTCGGCGACGCTACCCGCGCGTCCGGCCCCAACCGGCGGGGTGTTCGCCCAGCTTACGACACAGCTAGGCGAGTCGCTTCACGCTCCGTCGCCAGTCCATCACACCACATCGGAGCCGCGTCCTCACCGGGGGCCACGTGCTGACCGGCCGGGTGGCCGACGGCGGCTCGGTCGAGACGCGTCACGCGTGCCCGGCCTGGGTACGGTATTGGCGTGTTGGCTTCGGGTGTCGTGCTCAGTGGGCGGTACCGCCTGGACGAACGTGTCGCCACCGGCGGCATGGGCGACGTCTGGCGGGGCACCGACCTGGTCCTGGGCCGGCCGGTGGCGGTCAAGGTGCTGCTGCCGGCCCTGGTCTCCGACCCCGACTTCATCGCCCGCTTCCGGGCTGAGGCCCGGATCATGGCCGCGCTGCGGCACCCCGGCATCGTGCAGGTCTTCGACAGCGGTGCGGACGTGCTCGCCGACGGCAGCCGCGCCGACTACCTGGTCATGGAGTTCGTGACGGGCGAACCGCTGTCCCGGCGGATCGAGGCCGCCGGCCGGCTCGACGTCGCCGAGACGATGTCGATCGTGGCGCAGGTCGCGCAGGCCCTGCACGCCGCGCACCGGCGCGGCATCGTGCACCGCGACGTCAAGCCGAGCAACCTGCTGGTGCAGGAGGACGGCAGCGTCGTGCTGGTCGACTTCGGGGTCGCCCGGTCGACAAACGTCACCAGCATCACGAGCACCAACGCCGTGCCGGGCACCGCGCTCTACATGGCGCCGGAGCAGGCCGCCGGGCGGCCCGTCTCGGGCGCCACCGACATCTACGCGCTGGGCGCGGTGGCGTACTGCTGCCTCAGTGGCAGTCCCCCGTTCACCGGCGACAATCCCCTCCAGGTCGCCGTCCGGCACCTCGACGACGAGCCGCCCGAGCTGCCGCACGACATTCCCGAGGCGGTCCGGGCGCTGGTCGGCCGGGCCCTGGCGAAGGATCCGGCGGCCCGGTTCAGCAGCGGCGCGGCGATGGCCGCCGCGGCCCGTGCCGCCGTGTCCGATCCGGCGGCGGCGACCGCGATGGTGGCAGCCGCCGCGCCGGGGTCGCTGCGCGGCGCCGATCCGACCACGCGCACCGACGCCGCGATGGCCGAGGCGCCCGGCCGGGCCCGCCGCGGGCCGCTGGTCGGGGCGGCCGCGGCCGTGTTGGTGGCGGTCGCCGGTCTGGGCACCGCGATCGCGATGAGCGGGGCGGCGGAAGCGCCGGCGGTCAACGTGCCGCCGGCGAGCAGCACGCCGGCCGACGACACGACCGGTGCGGAGGCGGTGCCGGTACTGCCGGTGGAGGACAGCCCCACACCGCAGCGCTCGTACCGGCCGGCCGGGTCCACTGGCCGCCCGTCGCCGTCGGCGTCGGTGACGCCGGACGGGTCACCGACTCCGAGCGAGCAGCCGTCCACCTCGCCGACCAGCCCGGCCCCGACGTCGGCGGCTCCCACGGGCACCACCACCACGGAGCCCGGGACGCCACCCACCACCGCGCCCGAGGATCCACCGACCGGCCCAGGCACCGGCTCCGACATCCCCGGCGGCGCCTGACCGCAGCGCCCCCCGGGCGCCGACGACACCGACCCGGCACCGCGCCCGGCATCCGCCGCCGCCCGGGCGGCTCGTGCGCTGCCGGTCTGCCAGCTGTGGCGCTACCCGGCCCGCCGCCCTGGCGGGCCGGGCAGCGCCGGGATCAGGTCCCGCAGAGGTGGTCTCACTGCGCGCCGAGCGCCGCCACGACCGGCCGGGACAGCGCCCGCCGGGCGGGCAGCACCGAGGCGGCCAGCGCGGCGAGCACCGCCACACCGAGCACCAGGCCGAGCCGGCCCAGGGGCAGCACCACCACGAACTCACCACTGAGCCGGCCCAGCAGGGCCATCGCCGCCGCGCTCACCGCCGTGCCCAACCCCACACCGAGCACGGCTCCGACCAACGCGGTCAGCACCGCCTCGACCGCCAGCATCAGCCGCATCCGGCCCCGGGTCAGCCCGACCGCGCGGAGCACGGCGTTCTCCCGGGTGCGCTCGACCACCGACAGGGTGAGCGTGTTCGCGACCCCGACCAGCGCGATCACCACGGCCAGGCCGAGCAGCCCGGTGACGATGGCCAGCAGCATGTCCACCGTGCCGGTGAGCATCTTCTTGTACGCGCCCTGGTCCATCAGGTTGACCGTCGGGTAGCGGGTGACCACCGCCTCGATCGCCGCCCGGGCCTGGTCCGGGCCGACACCGGCGGCCGGCTCGATCTCGGCGAGGTAGCCCCGCTCGGCGGGGAAGAGGGCGGCGAAGTCGGCGTCGACCACGTGCACGACGTGCCCCGCGGGCACCGGGCCGCCGGTCCGCGCGGGCCCGTCGTCGGTGACCACCGCGGCCACCCGCAGCGGCCGGTCGCGGACGGTGATGGTGGTGCCGGGCGTCCAGCCGCGCTCGGCGGCCAGTTCACCGCCGACGAGCGCCGTGCCCGGCCCGAGGAGGTCCGGGTCGCCCGCCCGCACGCCGGTCAGGGTCCGGCCGACCAGGGCGGGGTGCGCGGCCCGGATCTCCAGATCGGACCAGACGGCGCTGCGCTGCTCGTGGACGATCGCGAGTTCGGGCCGGGAACGCAGTTCCCCCACGACCGTCGCCGGCAGGCTTCCGCCGATGCCGGTGACCAGCCAGTCGACGCCGATCTCGTGGTCCACGCCGCGCTCGATGCTCACCTTGGCGCTCTGCGCGCCGACCACGAACGCGGAGACCAGACCGATGCCGAGGACCAGGGCGGTGGCGGTCGCGGCGATCCGGCGAGGGTTGCGGACGGCGTTCGCCACCGCCAGGGCGGCGGTCGCGCCGAGCAGCCGCCGGGCCGGCAGGCCGAACGCCCGCACCAGCGCGGGGACCAGGACCGGCCCGAACAGGACGATGCCGAAGAAGGCGAGCACTCCGCCGGCGGCGACCAGCGGGACCTGGGCCATGGGAGCGGCGCCGAGCAGCGCGGCGGTCCCGGCGGCCAGGACCAGCGCGCCGGCGGCCAGCCGGAACCGCCCGGCCCGCCGGGTCGGCTGGACCGCCGCGTCGGTCAGCGCCGCCACCGGGGCGACGCGGGTGCCCCGCCAGGCCGGTGCGAGGGCGGCGCCCACGGTGACCGCCGTACCCAGCGCGAGGCTGGCCAGCACGGTGGTGACGGTGACGGTCAGCCCGCCGGGCACGGGCGCGTCGAGCCGGGACATCAGCTGGTTCAGGCCGCCGGCCAGTCCCGCGCCGAGCAGTACGCCGGCCGCCGAGGCGGCCAGCCCGACCAGGGCGGCCTCCAGCACCGCGGCCCGGAACAACTGGCCCCGGGTGGCGCCGACGAGCCGCAGCAGCGCGGTCCGGCGGGTCCGCTGGGCCAGGACGATCGCGAAGGTGTTCGCGATGACGAAGCCGGCCACCACGACCGCCACGGCCGCGAAGGTGAGCAGGACGAGGTTGAACTGGTCCAGGTCGCGCACGGCGTCCTCGACCGCCTCGTCGAGGATGCGGTCCCGGGCCTGCACGGTCGTGGCGGGACCGGCGACGGCCGCCACGGCGTCAGCCAGGGCCGGGTGGTCCGCACCGGGCGCGGCGGCGACCAGGATCCGGTCGTAGCCGCGCTGCCCGGTCACGGCGAGCGCGTCCGCGCCGGCCAGTCCGATGAACGGGCCGCCGACGTCCCGCGGGGTGCCGTCCACGTCGACGGTGCCGACGAGGGTGTACGGGCGAGCGGCGCCGCTCGCGCCGCCGACCTGGACCGGGGCGCCGAGGGTGAAGCCCTCCGCGGCCACGGTCGGCGCGTCGAGGACCACCTCACCGGGCCGTTCGGGCAGCCGGCCGGCCACCACGTCGTACGACTGGAGCACCGGGTCGGTGGGGATCGCGGCGAGCACCGCGTAGCCGAGCACCGGCCGGCCGTCGGACCCGACGACACCTCCGGAGCCGAGCAGTTCCCCCTCGGCGGCGGCCACGCCGGGCACGGCGCGGACCCGCTCGACCAGCGCGGCCGGCAGCGATTTCTCGCCGGCCGGGTAGACGCCGAGGTCGGTGTGGCGGTCGAAGGCGCCCGCCCGGTCGTACGCGCCGGCCCGCATGCCGTCGACGAACATCAGCGTGCCGGCGACGAACGCGACGCCGAGCACGACGGCCAGGGCGGACAGCAGCAGGCGCAGCGCCTCCGCCCGCAGCGAGCGCAGGGTCAGCCGGATCACCGGACCACCGCCGGGTCGCCGGGGTGCCGGGCCGGGTCGAGGCCGGCCAGTGCGTCGAGCACCCGCTCGGCGGTCGGCTCGGTGAGGTCCCGCACGAACCGGCCGTCGGCCAGGAACACCACCCGGTCGGCGTGGCTCGCGGCGACCGGGTCGTGGGTCACCATGACCACGGTATGGCCGAGGGTGTCGACGGCCTCGCGGAGCAGCCGCAGGACCTCCGCGCCGGAGCGGGAGTCGAGGTTGCCGGTGGGCTCGTCGGCGAAGATCACCCACGGCTTCGTGACGATGGCGCGGGCCACCGCCACCCGCTGCTGCTGCCCGCCGGACAGCTCGGCCGGGCGGTGTCGCAGCCGGTCGCCGAGTCCGACGGCGGCGACCACCTGGCGCAGCCAGGCCGGGTCGGGGCGCCGCCCGGCGATCGACATCGGCAGGACGACGTTCTCCTCGGCGGTGAGCGCCGGCAGCAGGTTGAACGACTGGAAGACGAACCCGATCCGGTCCCGTCGCAGCAGGGTGAGTCCCCGGTCGTCGAGGCGGCCGAGGTCGGCGTCGCCGACCCGTACCGTCCCCGCGTCCGGGCGGTCCAGGCCGGCGAGGCAGTGCAGCAGGGTCGACTTGCCGGAGCCGGACGGGCCCATGATGGCGGTGAACGCCCCGGCGGCGAAGTCGACGTCGACGCCGTCGAGGGCGACGACGGCGGCCGGGCCGGTGCCGTAGCGGCGGGTCAGGCCGTGGGCGGTCACCGCGACCCCGGCGGTGGCGGGCGCGGGCGGTGCGACGGGCATGCGTGCTCCCCGTGACGATCGGAAACGGAACGTCTCCGACGCTATGGGCGCACCCGGCGGGGCGGCGTCCACCCGCACGCTCGACCCCGCTGCCCCCCGGGGCGGTGCGGCGGGGCGGGCGGGTACGACCTGAGGCGTACGCCGGGTCAGCCGCCGGGGGTGACGAGGCCGCTCTCGTACGCCAGCACCACCGCCTGGACCCGGTCGCGGAGCCGCAGCTTCGCCAGGATCCGCCCGACGTGGGTCTTCACGGTCGCCTCGGCCACGTGCATCCGGTCGGCGATCTCGGCGTTGGACAGGCCCTGGGCCACCAGCAGCAGGACCTCCCGTTCCCGGTCGGTGAGCTGGGCCAGGCGCGGGTCCTCGGCGGGGCCGGGCCCGAGCTGGCCGGCGAACCGGTCGAGCAGCCGGCGGGTGATCGGTGGCGCCACCACCGAGTCGCCGTGGGCGACCACCCGGATCGCGGTGAGCAGTTCCTCGGGCGGGACGTTCTTGAGCAGGAACCCGCTGGCTCCCGCGCGCAGCGCGGCGAACGCGTCCGCCTCGGTGTCGAAGGTGGTGAGCACCAGCACGCGCGGCGGCCCCGGGGGCCGGCCGGCACACAGCCGGCGGGTCGCCTCCACGCCGTCCATGGTGGGCATCCGCAGGTCCATCACCACCACGTCGGCCTCGACGCGGGCCAGCACGCGCAGCGCGTCGGCCCCGTCGATGGCCTCGCCGACCACCTCCAGGTCGGGCTGGGAGTCAAGCACCATCCGGAAGCCGGCCCGGACCAGCGCCTGGTCGTCGACGATCACCACCCGGACGGTCACGCCGTCACCTCGCCGCGCCCGGCGGCGACCCGACGCGCCACGGTGCCGTGCCTGATGGTCCGCTCGACCAGCCCGCTCATGCCGCCACCGCCTCGGTGGTCGCCGCGGGCAGCGGCAGCCGCGCCTGGACCTGCCAGCCGCCGGCGAGCCGGGGGCCGGCGGTGAGCTGCCCGTCGTACACGCCGACCCGCTCCCGCATGCCGACCAGGCCGTGCCCGCCGGACGGCGCGGGCCGCACCGGCGGCCGGCCACGACCGTCGTCCACCACCCGCACGCCGACGGCGCCGGCGGTGTGTTCGAGGGTGACCTCGACGGTCGCGCCCACCCCGGCGTGCTTGAGCGCGTTGGTGAGCGCCTCCTGCAGCACCCGGTAGACGGTCAGTTCCAGGCCGGGTGGCAGCGGCGCGGGCTCGCCGGCGACGGTCCAGCGCACCCGCAGGCCGGCGTCGGAGAAGCGGTCCAGCAGGGCGGGCAGCTCGGCGAGGGCCGGGCGGCGGTGCGCGGGCTCGACCACCGCGCCATCCGGGCCGACCGCCGCCTCGGGCCCGGCCGCCGTCGCCGGCGGGCTCGGCTCCCGGAGTACGCCGACCAGCCGGCGCATCTCCTCGAGCGCCTGGCGGCCGGTGTCGGCGACCACCTTGACGGCGTCGCGGGCGGCCGCCGGGTCGCGGTCGATCGTGAAGCGGGCACCGTCGGCCTGGACGATCATCACGGCCATGCTGTGCGCGACGACGTCGTGCAGTTCCCGGGCGATCCGGGCGCGCTCGCCGGCCACGGCGGCGCGCGCCTCGGCCTCCCGTTCGCGCTCCAGGGTCGCGGCCCGCTCCTCCAGGCTGAGCACGTAGAGCCGGCGGGTACGCACGTTGAGCCCGACCAGCCAGACCGCCCCGGTGACCAGCCCGAGGTAGATGGCGCTGGCCCACCAGACGGGACCCTCGGTCTGGAGGGAGGCCAGCACCACGCCGACCGCGGCGGCCAGGCCGGCCAGCACGCCGTCGCGGAGCCGCTCGGCGTACTTGACCACGCTGTAGAGGGCGACGAGCACGGCGATGTCGTACGGCAGTGGCCCCCACCCGGCGACCACCTGCACCAGGGCGAGCACGGCCACGACGGCGGCGACGGCGGACGGGTGGGTGCGGCGGAACAGCAGCGCAACGGCCATCCCGACGCCGACCAGGGTGGCCAGCCAGCCGCCCGGCTGGGCCACCGCCCCGGCGAGGCCGAGGAGCAGCACGGCACCGGAGACGAAGAGGTCGAAGGCGACGCCACGCAGCGGGCGGCCGAAGATCGTCCGGTTCACGGTCACCCAGGGTACGCGCCGGTGACCGGGCCGGTCAGGAACCGAGGAGCTCCCGCATCCGGTTGATCTCGACGTGCTGCTCGACGGCGACCGAGTTGGCGAACTCCTGGAGGATCGGCTCGGCGCCCACCTTCAGCAGGTTGCTCGACATCTCGACGGCGCCGGCGTGGTGTTCGCTCATCATCTGCACGAAGAGCCGGTCGAACTCGGCGCCGCGGGCGTCGGCGAGTCGCCGCATCGCCTCGGGCGACTGCATGCCCCGCATGGTGCCGTGGTCGTGCCCGGCGACGTCGGCGGAGAGGTTCCGGGCCTGCAGCCAGGCCCGCATGACGCCGATCTCGGGTGCCTGCGCCGCCCGGATCCGGTCGGCCAGGGCCCTCACCTTCGGGTCGGCGGCCCGTTCCGGGGCGAGCGCGGCCATCTCCAGGGCCTGCTCGTGGTGCGGGATCATCATCCGCACGTACCAGGCGTCCAGCGAGTTGTGGGTCGGCGACGCGGTCGCGCGTACCTCCTCGGCGGGACGGACCTGGGCGGACTCCCCCGGGCGGCCGGGCACGATGACCGACGGGCCGGCGCCGCCGCTCGACGGGGTCGCGGCCTTCGGCTCGGGTGGCGTGCGGTCCGCCTCCGACCCCGACCGGAGCAGCACGGTGGCGACGATCAGCAGGAGGGCAACCGTTGTGACGGTCGCCAGCACCCATCTGCCTCGGACGGTCATCCGACACCCCCTGCAGGTCGAGGTCGTGGCGATCGTATCCATTGGCGACGATCGAAAAATGTGACCTGGGTCACATCGATGTTGCTCAAGCAAACAGTAATGTGACCTGAATCATCATCCCCTTACGAAGGGACTCGCCGATGATCAGATCCACCTCATCCAGACCGGCCTGGCGCCGCCTCGCCGGCATCGCCGCCACCGGCCTCCTCGTGGCAACCGTCGCGGGCGTCCCGACCGGCGCTTCGGCGGCGCCGGTCGAGGCCACCGTCGACCGGGGCGCCACTGTGGACTCCGCCGCCGCCCAGCTCGCGGTGGACGAGGTCGCCAGCAGCCCCAACATCCGGCAGATCGCCAGCCTGCCGAAGCAGGCCCCGTTCGACACCATGTCGGCGTACGGCACCGACATCGCGTTCCAGGGACCGTTCGCGTATGTCGGCAACTACGAGGGCTTCACCATCTACAACATCGCGAACGCGGCGGCACCGAAGATCATGTCGACGGTGCACTGCCCGGGTTCGCAGAACGACATCTCGGTCTACGGCAACCTGCTCTTCCTCTCCACCGACTCCTCGCGGAGCGACGACTCGTGCGCGAGCACGTCGCAGTCCGCCCGGGAGAAGGACTCGTGGGAGGGCATGAAGATCTTCGATGTCAGCAACCCGGTGAAGCCGCGGTACATCAAGTCCGTCGAGACGAACTGCGGGTCGCACACCCACACCCTGGTGCCGGGCAAGGACAAGCAGACCGTCTACCTGTACGTCTCGTCGTACAGCCCGTCGGCGTCCTTCCCGGACTGCCAGCCGCCGCACGACTCGATCTCGATCGTGAAGGTGCCGGTGAAGTCGCCGACCGACGCGGCCGTCGTGGCCACGCCGAACCTCTTCCCCGACGGTGGTTACCAGAACACCAGCGGCTGCCACGACATCACGGTGTTCCCGGAGAAGGACCTGGCGGCCGGCGCCTGCATGGGTGACGGAATCCTGATGGACATCTCCGACCGGGAGGCCCCCCGGGTCGTCCACGGGGTCCGCGACACGGTGAACTTCGCGTTCTGGCACTCGGCCACGTTCAACAACACCGGCACCAAGGTCGTCTTCACCGACGAGCTCGGTGGCGGCGGCGCGGCGACCTGCAACGTGGCCGTCGGGCCGAACCGGGGCGCGAACGCCGTCTACGACATCGTCGACGGGAAACTGGTCTTCCGCAGCTACTACAAGATCCCGCGGGAGAACGCCAACACCGAGAACTGCGTCGCCCACAACGGCTCGCTGATCCCGGTGCCCGGCCGCGACATTATGGTCCAGGCCTGGTACCAGGGTGGCATCTCGGTCTGGGACTTCACCGACTCGGCGCAGCCGAAGGAGATCGGTTTCTGGGAGCGGGGCCCGCTCTCCGACACCCAGCTGATCCTCGGCGGCTCGTGGTCCGCGTACTACTACAACGGCCACGTCTACTCCAGCGACATCCAGAAGGGCTTCGACGTCCTGAAGATCGACGAGTCGTCGATCCCGGGCGCGAAGACCCACCACTACACGCGGCTCAACGTCCAGACCCAACCGAGCTACTGACGTTCGGGCGGAGCTGACCCGAGCGCCCCCGGGGCCCGGCCTTCCCCGGAAGGCCGGGCCCCGACCACGCTTGGACCTATCGATGACAATCAGTCGGCGGTAAGGTGTGACCAGTCATCATCCCCTTGCGAAGGGCGCCGCCGATGATCAGATTCCGCACGCCGCGGTCCCGACGGCTCGCCACCCTGAGCCTGGCCACGGCCGGCCTCCTCGTCGCCAGCCTGGTCGGCGCCGCACCCGGCAGCGCCGGGGTGGCGGCCCCGTCCGGCACCGCCGACACCATCCCGGGCGTCGACGAGATCCGGAGCAGTCCCAACCTCACGCAGGTCGCCAGCCTGCCGAAGGAGGCCCCGCTCGACGCGACGAACAGCGACCTCGCCTTCCAGGGCCGGTACGCGTTCGCCGGCAACTACAACGGCTTCGTCATCTACGACGTCTCGAGGCCGGCCGCGCCGACCGTCGTGTCGCGCGTGCTCTGCCCGGGGTCGCAGAACGACATCTCCGTCCACGGTGACCTGCTCTTCCTCTCCACCGACTCGCCCCGCAGCGACGACTCCTGCGCCAGCACCGCGGTGCCGTCGAGCGAGACCCGGTGGGAGGGCATCAAGATCTTCGACATCCGGGACAAGGCCAACCCGCGCTACGTCAAGAGCGTGCAGACCGCCTGCGGCTCGCACACCCACACCCTGGTGCCGGGCAAGAACCACAAGACGGTGTACGTCTACGTCTCCTCGTACGGCCCCTCCGACACGTACGTCGGTTGCCCGCAGCCGCACGACTCCATCTCCATCATCAAGGTGCCGGTGAAGTCGCCCACCGACGCGGCCGTGGTGGCCGTGCCGAACCTCTTCCCCGACGGCGGCTTCGCGGGCGTGCCGGGGCAGAAGTCCGCCACCAGCGGCTGCCACGACATCACCGTCTACCCCAGCCGGAACCTTGCCGCCGGGGCCTGCATGGGCGACGGCATCCTGATGGACATCTCGAACCGGGAGGCACCCCGGATCATCAACCGGGTCCGGGACACGGAGAACTTCGCGTTCTGGCACTCGGCCACGTTCAACAACGCCGGCACCAAGGTGGTCTTCACCGACGAGCTCGGCGGCGGCGGCGCCGCCACCTGCAACGAGACCGTCGGGCCGAACCGCGGCGCCGACGCGATCTACGACATCGTCGGGCGCGGCAACAACCGCGCGATGGTCTTCCGCAGCTACTTCAAGATCCCCCGGGCCAACGCCGACACCGAGAACTGCGTGGCGCACAACGGCTCGCTGGTGCCGGTGTTCGGACGGGACATCATGGTCCAGGCCTGGTACCAGGGCGGCATCTCGGTCTGGGACTTCACCGATTCGGCCAACCCGCGGGAGATCGCGTACTGGGAGCGGGGACCGCTCAACGCGGAGCGCCTCGTCGGCGGCGGCAGCTGGTCCGCGTACTGGTACAACGGCTACATCTACTCCAACGACATCGCGAAGGGCCTGGACGTCCTCAAGCTCACCGACTGGCGTACGTGGACAGCGAACCTGGTCCGCTACCGGGAGCTGAACGTGCAGACCCAGCCCAGCTACCTCGGCTGACCACCGCACCACCGGGCCCGGCTCCTCCCGCGCGGGGCCGGGCCCGGGTCGTGTCGCGGTCAGGCCGTCGACACCCGGTACGCCCGCGCGCCGCCCGCCGCCGTGGTCAACCGGATCTCGCCACCGCGCAGGTCGTAGCCGACCGACCACCGGGTGTGCGCCTGGCGCACCTCGGTGAGCAGGCGCGCCGCCGCCGCGACGTCGACCGCACCGCCGGCCCCGTCCAGGGCGGCGGCGATCCGGCCGTACCGGTGGTCGGCGCGGCGGCGCTGCTCGGGCACGCCGACGACCGGCTCGTTGGTCAGCGCGCGCCAGGCGGTGTGCCCCTGCTCCACCCGCATCCGGCCGTCCACGAACTCGACCACGGCGCTCGCCCCGGTCGCGTCGGCGATCAAATAGTGCAGTGGCGGGCCGCCCGAGAAGTCCAGGTTGTGCCGGCGGAAGACGGCGACCGCCTCATCGACGGTGGCCGCCCGGTCCAGCACGAGGCGCTGGATCCGGACCGACCCCACGGTCGTCCGCCCGGGTACCGGGTCCGCCCGCGCCCCGTCGTCGGCCGCCAGGCCGATCGCCAGACCGCGCTCGTTCATGCCGTCGAACGGCAGCAGCGGCGCGTCGAGCAGCCGCCGGTCGCCCGCGGGGTCGGCGCCCACCCCGAGGTACGAGATGTCGACCAGGGAGATCGAGGCGTACCCGTCCGGCGGGTCGGTACGCAGCACCAGCGCCGGGTTGGGTCCCAGTCGAAGTTGCGCGCGAACAGGGGCCGGGCCGGGTCGCCCGCGGCCACGAAGAGGGAACACCCGAACGGTTCGGCGGAGCGGCTCGCGTCGGTGCCGGCCGTCGCGTCGTACGCCCCGACGTAGGTCATCTCGTACAGCGGAAGGTCGTCGACCCGGCGCAGGCTGGCCAGGGTCCGGGTGACCTCGCCGGCGTCCTGACGGGACGCGCCCGGGAGCCCGGTCGTCGCGGCGCCCGCCGGCGCGGACGGCCCGGTCGTCGCTGCCGGGGCGGACGATGTGGAACAGGCGGTGACGGCGATCAGGAGTGCGACGCCGGCGCCCGGAAGCTTCCTCCGCATACCCGTTCGACGCGCCGGCCCGCGCCGCCGGTTGTCAGCGGTTACCGGTGAATCCGGTCGAGCTGGCCGCGGATCGCCTCGGGGCACAGCGCCGGCCGTCCACCGGCTTGCCCCACGGTGGCGCCGGCCGCCGCCGCTGCCGTCCCACCGGTGTCCGCCACCTCGTCGACCAGCCGCACGAGATCGCGCGCCGGCTGAGCCGTGCCGGTCCCGGCCGGCGGGGCCGGGACCCGACACCCCCGTCAGCGGCGGCGCACCGGCAACTGCAGTTCGGTCACGCCGCCGGACGGATCGTCCGCGCAGTACTCGACGTACAGTTCGCGGGCGTAGCCGTCCGCTCGCCAGCCGTTCTCCTCGATCCACCGGGCGAGCACCTGCATCGTGCCCTCCACCTCGTCCATCGGCCCGTGGTGGATGACGGTCGCGGCGGCCGGCACCGCCGGCAGGTCGACCACCGCGACGTCCCGGAGCCGGTCCGGGTCGACGGCCACGCCGACGCCGGCGTGGACGACGACCTTCTCGCCGTCGCCGGCCGGCTCGTAGTAGGCCAGGCCCGGCCCGGTCGGCGGCACGCCCGCCGCCTCCAGCCGCCGGAACAGCTCCGGGTAGAGCGGCTGGATCACCGGGCCGATGTCGGCGGTCTCGTAGCCGGCGGCGACGGCCGTCAGCTCCGCGACGCGGACCGGCGGGAGTTCCTTGAGTACGACGTCCTGGGTGGTCATGCGACCCTCCGTCTCGATGGCCCGGAGCCTCGCCTCGATCCCGGCCAGCCGGGCGGTGTCGGCCGCGAGCTGCGCCTCCAGTTGGGCGCGGCGCAGCCGCAGCATGCCCCACAGCTCGGCGACGTCCAGCACCTCGTCGAGGATCGCCTGCACCTGGGCCAGGGTGAGGCCGAGGTCCTTGAGCGCGATCACCCGGTTGAGCCGGCGAAGCTGCTCGGCGGTGTAGTACCGGTACCCGCTGTGCGGGTCGACGGCGGCCGGCCGGAGCAGGCCGATGCTGTCGTAGTGGCGCAGCATGCGTACCGACACCCGACCGAGCCGGGCGAAGTCTCCGATGGTGAACATGGTTCCTCCACGGTCGGCCCTGACACCGTGTCAGAGTCAACCAGGGCCGTGTCACCCCGGCAGCGGCGCACCGTCCCCGCGGGTCCGCCGCGGCCCGACCAGCCGGCGGACGACCGGCACCGCATTCCACCTCGCCGCGCCCACCAGGTCCCGGGCGTGCTCCAGGAGCGTGTAGTCGCGGCGGGCCCGCCCGGCGGCGATCGCCCGGTCCAGGTCGTTCCCGCAGCGGGTCAGCACGCTGTCGAAGTCGCGCCGCACCGGCTCGAGCAGGTCGTAGCCGAACCAGCGGTGCAGCCGCGCGAAGAGCGGCTTGTAGAGCCGGGCCCGCTCGTGCAGGCCCGAGGAGTACGACATCGGGTTCTTCGGCCGCCGCCGGATGTAGTCGGGCAGCAGGTCGGCGAACGCCCGACGGATGATCCACTTCTCCTGGCCCTCGCGCATCTTCAACCCGACCGGCAGCCGCATCGCCAGCTCCACCACGGCCGGGTCGAGGAACGGCACCCGGGCCTCCACCCCGTACGCCATGCTCGCCCGGTCGACCCGCTGCAACTCCGTACGGCAGAGGTTGCGGATCTTGTGGAGGAAGAGCCGGCGGGCCGCCTCGGGGCCGACCTGGTGGTACATGGGGTAGCCGCCGAACAGCTCGTCCGAGCCGTCGCCGGTGAGCACCACCTTCACGCCCAGCTCCCGCACGCGGCGGAACAGCGGCACCGAGACCACCGCGTTGATGATGTCGCCGTACTCGGTGAGTTCCGAGATGCGGATGGCCTCCCGGATCTCCGCCAGCCGGATGTCGCGCGGGCGCAGCTCCACCACCTCGTGCGGCACGCCGAGATCCCGGGCCAGCCGCCGCGCGTACGCGAGGTCGGGGCTCTCCGGCACGCCGACGGTGACGGCGACGCAGTCCGGGTGCATCTCGCGTACGTGCAGCAGGGCCAGCGAGCTGTCCAGTCCGCCGGAGAGCACCACGCCCACGGTGAGGTCGGTGTCCACCCGGGCCCGGATGCTGTCGGTGAGGGCGGCACGGACGAGCAGGGCGGCCTCGTCCGGGTCGTCCACCGTCGGCAGTCCCTGACCCAGGGAGAGCAGGTCGACGTACGGGCGCAGCCGGACCGGCCGGTCGGCGTCCGCCCAGCCGTGGTGTCCGGGCGGTACCTCGACGATCGGCGTGCCGAAGCCGACCAGGGCCTTGACCTCGCTCGCCACGTGCAGGCAGCCCGGGGTCCGGGTCCAGTACAGCGGCTTGACGCCGAGCGGGTCGCGGACCAGGTAGGCGCGGCCGCTGGCCCGCTCCAGGATGGCGAACGCGTACTCGCCGCGCAGCCGGGAGACCATCCCCTCGCCCCAGCGCAGGTACGCGGCGAGCACCACCTCGGTGTCGCTCACGCTGCGGAAGCGGTGTCCGAGCGCGGTCAGCTCCGCCCGCAGCTCGTGGTGGTTGAAGACCTCGCCGTTGTAGCAGAGCACCCAGCGCTCGTCGGCGGAGACCCAGGGCTGGACCGCCCGCTCGCGGTCCACCACCCGCAGCCGGCGTACGCCGGTGAGCAGGCCGTTCTCGTACCGGGTCTCGGTCACCTCGCCACGGGTGTCCAGCGTGGCGAGCATCCGCCGGAAGATGGCGGGATCGGCCTCCGGGCCGAGGCTGACGGCGATGCCGCACATCGGCTCAGACCCCCATCTCGGCTTCGTACGCGCGCCGCAGCCGGCGGCGTGCCCCCGGGGCGAGGCACAGGTGCCAGGCCTGCCCCTCGTCGATGACGTTGACCTCGCCGGTCCGCTGCCGGGCGAGCAGCAGGTCGGCCAGCGTGTCCCGGGCCCCGAACCGGCCGAACCACTCCAGCTCCACGTCCACCGCCCAGCCGAGGCAGTGGCCGCTGGGCACCATCGCCGAGTAGCCCAGCCGCCGCAACCGGTGCTGGTGCTCGGCGCTGCGGACCAGGCTGGTCACCCACAGCGGCGGCGTGCCGACCGGGGTCCGGGCGGCGAACTCCCGGCCGATGTCGTTGAGCAGCGCCACGACCTCCCGGCGGGCACGGCGGAACAGCAGGCCGGCCGTGCGGGGGGTGGCGGCGGGCCGGAGCCGGCGCCGCAGCGCCCGCACCCCGCGGCCGAGCAGCGTGGCCGGCTGCTCCTGGTAGCGGAAGCGCAGCAGGTCGCGCCGGCGCAGCCACTCCAGGTCGACCAGGTCGGGGCTGCCGTTCACCTGCTCGTCGGTGAGGTACGTGGGCGCGTCGCGCCACCACATCACGTCGATTCGCGAAAGCAGGTAGATCCGGACGAGGGCGGTGAGGTCCGCCGCCGAGCTGCGCTCGTTCGGCTGGTACCGCGCCATCTCCAGCAGCAGCGTCTCCCGGGCGCCGACCAGGCCCTGCGGCGTGGCGTTCAGCACCGCGGCGATGGCCGGCTCGCGCAGCCGCTGGTCGATCAGCACCTGGCGGGCCGCGGTGCCGGGGGCACCGGCGAGGGCGCCGACCTCGATCAGCAGTTCGTCGACGGCCGCCCGGTACGCGTCGAGGTCGGGCTCCACGGCCGGGGCACGCCGGGACAGGGCGGAGACGCGTCGCCGGGGCGGGGCGGAGGGCGAGAACGGACCGGGTTGCTGTCCCGGGCTTCGGCTGGGCACACGCATTGGTCGGGTCCTCTCTCCCGTCGCGGCATCACGGCGTACGTCACCCTGCGTGACACGGTAATCACGCGCAGCGGCAGGAGTCCGAACAATCCTCCTATCCCACCCACACGAATTCAGCCCGGCCCGGGAGGGACCAACCGCGTCGCCCGGGGACAGCCGGCTCAGCGTGGTCCATCACCGGCCAGGTCGGCGAGTCTTTACATCGTTGTATCCAACGTTGTAGAAACGGACGGAGTGATCCTCGTCGACATTCCCCACCCCCGAGGCAGGTCTGATGAGACGACTCCGACGTGGCGGCGCGCTCGCCACCGTGCTCGCTCTGCTGGTCGCCGCGGCGCCGTCCACCGCGGCCACCGCCACCGCCGCCGGCGACCGCTACCGGAACCCGGTCTCCGCCGGGTTCGCCGACACCTTCGCCGACCCGGTAATCGTGCGCGGCGAGGACGGCTACTGGTACGCGTACGGCACCACCGACCCGCTGCGCGAGGGCGAAAAGCGGTTCCACCCGGTGCCGATGGCCCGCTCGGCCGACCTGGTCGACTGGACGTACGTGGGCGACGCCTTCGGCGCCGACCAGCGCCCGCCGTACGCCGCCGACGGCGCCGGCTTCTGGGCGCCGGACGTGCGCCGGATCGGCGACCGGTGGGTCATGTACGTGACGGTCACCGACACCACCGTCGCACCCGAGGGTGGGGACTTCGCCATCGGCGCGGCGACCGCGCCCTCCCCCACCGGCCCGTGGACCTTCGCCGACGAACCCGTCGTCGCGCCCCGCCCCGGCGGGGGCGGCGGCTGGCTGTGGACCATCGACCCGAGCGGGTTCACCGACCTCGACGGCACCCACTACCTCTACTACGGCAGCTACTACGGCGGAGTCTCGGTCACCGCGCTCTCGGCGGACGGGTTGCGCGCGGTGGGCGAGCCGACCCTGGTCGCCATCGACAACAAGTTCGAGGGCAGCTACGTGCTGCGGCACGACGGCTGGTACTACCTCTTCGCGTCCACCGCCAACTGCTGCGCCGGGCCGGCCACCGGCTACTCCGTGCACGTCGGACGCTCCCGCGGCCCGCGCGGCCCGTTCGTCGACCGCGACGGCCTGCCGCTGGTCGCCTCCCGGGCCGGCGGCACCCCGGTGCTCACCCAGAACGGCAACCGCTGGATCGGCACCGGCCACAACGGATTCCTCACCGACCTGTCCGGCCAGGACTGGATCGTCTACCACGGCCTCGACCGGGCGGACCCGTACCTGGACGAGCCGTTCGGCATCAACGAGCGGCCGATGCTGCTCGACCGGCTGGACTGGGTGGACGGCTGGCCGACGGTGAACGCCGGGGCCGGCCCCTCCGACGGCCCCCGCCCGGCGCCGGTCACCACCGGCCGCCTCGACGAGCGCTTCGACGCCGGTCTCGCCGGCTGGCGGGGCGCCGGGCACTGGCGGACCGTCGACGGGCGTCTGGTCGGCAGCGGCACGCTGACCAGCCGCAGCACCCTCGGCGGGGACGTCCGGGCGGAGACCGACCTGCGGGTGGCGAACGCGGCCAGCGCCGGGCTCCGGCTCGGCCACCGGGTGGAGGTCACCGTGGACGCGGCCACCCGCCGCCTGGTCGCCCGGGACGGCACGCGGGTCGCCGCCGCGCCCCTGCCCGCCGGGTGGCGGGCGTCCGACCCGGCCAACCTCGCCGTCGAGGTACGGGGCCGGCAGCTCGTCGCCGAGCTGAGCCCGGCCCGCCTCGGCGACCAGCTCGCCACGGTGGCGCTGCGCCTCGATCGCCCGGTGGCGGCCCGGCTCGCCCTGACCGCCGCCGGCGGCGACGCGGAGTTCGACAACGCCAGCGTGGCCCGCCTGCACCGGCCGGTCACCCGCACCGTGCCCGAGCCCCGGGCCGGCGCGCCGACACCGGGCTACTCCGACGAGTTCGACGACGGGCTCGACGGCCGCTGGACGTGGGTCCGCCCGGACCCGGCCGCCACGGTCGGCGGTGGCGCCCTGCACTGGCCGGTGCAGGACGGCGACCTGGTCGGCGCCGGCGGCACTGCCGGCGTCCTGCTGCGCGACGCGCCGGCCGGTGACTACGTGGTCGAGACGAAGGTGACCCTCGACCTCGGCGAGGAGACCGTCCGCAACTACCAGCAGGCCGGGCTCGTCGCGTACGTCGACGACGACCGGTTCGCCCGGCTCGCCCAGGTGGCGATCTGGAACACCCGCCAGGTCGAGTACGGCTACGAACTGCCCTTCGCCGGCCAGCCGGTGTACGGCGGCAGCATCGTCGGCACCCCGGCCACCACCACCTGGCTACGGCTGGCCCACCGGGTGGACCCGGCCACCGGCGAATACGAGTTCCGCGCCGGCGCGAGCCGCGACGGTCGCTCGTGGACCTGGGGTGCGGTGTGGACGTTCCCGGCCGACACCACGCCGCGGATCGGCCTGGTCGCCCACGGCGGCTCCCAGCCCGCGGTCACGGCGACCTTCGACTACCTCCGGTTCCGGTGAGACGAAGGGTCCCCGGTCAACGCCTGGCGTTGTTCCGGGGACCCCTCCCGACACATCGTCAGAGCTTCTCGTAGCAGGGCCGGTCGAGCGTGTAGGCCGCCGCGGTCGGCCCGGTGAACAGGTCCCGGACCTGGCTGACCCCGGTCGGGGCGGCCTGGTCCGGTTTGTAGATGGCGGTCACCCGCACCGCACCGTCGTTCGGCCCGGCGGCGTAGTTGCCGGCCCCGTCGGGCAGCATGCCCTCGTAGTCGACCTTGGTCAGGGACTTGACCGCCTTCAGCAGCCCGGCCCGGGTCAGGTCACCGTCGGCGACGGCCTTCTCCAGCGCCGCCTTCATCGGGTACGACCACACCCAGCCGGCCGTGTAGCCGTCGTTCGGGGCGATGCCCGGGAACGCCTCCCGCAGCGCCCGGTGCCCCGGCGTGTCGGTGGCCCAGGCGTTCCACGGCGCGGACTGCTCGTACTTCGCCAGCAGCGCCGGGGCGGCCGGGCTCTGCAGCAGCGCCGGGTTCCAGGTCGGGCTCGTGCCGATGAACCGGCCGGCGAAACCACGGGCGGCGGCCTGGCCGACGATCGTGGCCGCGTCCGCCGGGCCCATCGTCAGCACCACCAGGTCCGGCTTGCCGGTGAGGATGGCCTGGATGGCACCGGCCTGCTTGTCCGCACCCGAGTCGGTCTTGACGTCGGTGAACGTCATGCCGAGCGCCTCGGCGCCGAGCTTCACCCCGGCGGCGGCGTCGTCGCCGTAGTCGCCGGCCAGGTGCACCGCCAGCACCGACTTCGGGCTGTACGCCTCCCGCGCGTAGTCGAGGGCGTTCATCGACTCGATGCAGTAGTTGGCGCCGGACTCGATGATCACGTCCTCGAACGCGTACCCCGAGGTCCAGGCGGCCGGCGCGGCGATCACGTTGTTCGCTTTCATGTCGCCCAGGATCGCGCCCGTGGTGGGCGAACCGAGGCTCTGCGCCAGCGCCAGCACGTTCGGCTTGATCTCCTGGTAGACCTGGTTGTGGGTCTGTGGGTTGTACTTGTTGTCGCGCACGTACCGGGTGACGTCCACCTCGTAGTCGCCGATCCCGCCGGCCGTGTTGGCCCGCTTCCAGAACGCCTTCTGCGCGTCGGTGATCGGCACGGCGAGCGCCCGGAAGGGGCCCTCCGTCAGGTCGGAGATGATGCCCAGGTAGATGCAGCCCTTGTTCTTGTCCACCGCCTCCGGGCACGGCTCGGCGGTCACGCCCACGTCGGTCTTCAGGCCGGCGGCGTCGGTCTCGGTGTCACCACCCCGGCAGGCGGTGACGCTGCCGGCCAGCAGGAGCACGGCCGCCCCCAGGGCGATCCGTGACGTCGCTCTTCTCATGGCTTCCTCGCTTGGTCAGTAGGAGAACGGCCACGCCTTCCAGTAGCCGCGGGCCCGGACCCAGATGCCGAACAGCCCGCGTGGTTCGAAGATGAGGAAGACGATGATGAGTGCGCCGTAGAGGATCGTCTCCACCTGGAAGACGTTCGGCACCTCGTTCGGCTGGGTGCTGATGAACGGCACCCACGCCTGCAGTTCCCGGGTGAGCCGGGGCAGCAGGGTGATGAAGAACGCCCCGGCGATGGCGCCGGAGATGGTGCCCGCGCCGCCGATGAGCACCATGGCGATGTACTGCACGGAGAGCAGGAGACTGAAGGATCCGGGGTCGAAGTAGCCGGTGATGGTGTAGAGGAGCGCACCGGCGCAGCCGGCGTAGAACGACGACACGGCGAACGCGATCGTCTTGTACCGGGGCAGGTTCACGCCGATCACGCCGGCGGCGATGTCCCGGTCCCGGATCGCGGTGAACGCCCGCCCGATCCGGGACCGGGCCAGGTTGCGGGCGGCCAGCGCGAAGACCAGCAGGAGCACCAGCATCAGCCAGTACAGCTTCTGGTCCCGGGTGCCCGCCTCGCCGGTGACCGCGAGGGGGCGGCCGAGGAACTCCAGCGTGGCCGCCGGCCGGCCGACGCCGGCGCCGCCGGTCAGCGACGACCACTCGTTGAAGATGTGCTGGCCGATGAAGACCAGACCGAGGGTGACGATGGCGAGGTAGAGCCCGCGCAGCCGGGTCGCGAGCGGCGCGACGAGCACGCCCGCGACCGCGGCGACCAGCCCGGCGGCGGGCAGCCAGAGCGCGACGTCGGTGACGCCGAAGCCGATCACCCGACCGTCCGGGTCGCCGCTCAGCGCCGCGGCGGTGTACGCCCCGATGCCGAGGAAGAAGGCGTGCCCGAGGGAAACCTGCCCGGCGTACCCGGTGACCAGGCCGAGGCCGATCGCGCCGATCGCGGCGACGCAGCACACCGCGAGCAGCTGCAGCAGGTCGTCGGTGAGCAGGAAGGGCAGGGCGAACGCCAGCACGAGCAGCCCGCCGGTCCACCACCGTTTGGCCGGGGTGTCGAGCAGCGCCAGCTCCTCGGCGTACGACGTGCGCAGCAGCGGCCGGTGCCTCATACCCGCTCCACCTCCCGGGTCCCGAACAGCCCGTACGGGCGGACCAGCAGCACCACCAGCATCAGCACGTACGGGGTGATGACCGAGACGTTGCCACCGAGCCAGGCGACGTCGTTGGCGTACGTGGCGACGAACTCCTGCAGGACGCCGACGGCGAGCCCGCCGATCACCGCGCCGGCCAGCGAGTCCAGCCCGCCGAGGATGATCACCGGTAGGGCGGTGAGCGCGATGAGCCACAGTGCGGCGTCGACGCTGGCGCCGGCGGCGGCGAACGTCCCGGCGACCGCGGCCAACCCGCCGGCCAGCGCCCAGCTGACCGCGAACACCGCGCCGACCGAGACGCCGTGCGCGAGCGCGGCCTCCTGGTCCAGGGCGGCGGCGCGCATCGCCAGCCCGGTGCGGGTGAACCGGAAGAACGCGAACAGCCCGGCGACGAGCAGGGCGGCCGCGACCACCGCGGCGAGGTGCCGCTGCTGCATCTCGACCGGGCCGAGGGCGAGGGTGCGCAGCCCCCACGGGTCGCCGACGTGCCGCACGTCGAGGCCGATGAACGCGTTGACCACGACGCGCACCGCCACGTCCACGCCGAGGGTGATGATGGCGACGACGAACGCGGGCCGCCCCACCATCGGGCGCACGGCGGTGCGCTCCACGCCGAGCGCGAGCAGCGCGGTGCCCAGCGCCGCGAGCGGCACGGCCGCCCAGAAGCCGACCTCGGGGGTGAGGTAGGTGACCGCGACGACGCCGGCGAGCATGAACGCCGGCTGCGCGAAACTGATCACGCGGGTGGCCTTGTAGATGATGACGAATCCGAGCGCGAGCAGGGCGTAGACGCTGCCCGTACCGAGCCCGCGCAGCAGGCTCTCGATCAGCTCGGTCACCGGTCACCACCCGGGGCGTACAGCTCGTCGACCAGGTCGGCGAAGGCGCGGCCGACGGCCTCCCGGCGGACCTTCTGGGTGGCGGTCAGCTCGCCGTCGTCCTCGTCGAGTTCCTTGGGCAGCAGCCGGAACCGCTTGACCTGCTCGACCGGCGGGTGGCGGCGGTTCACCTCGTCGACGACGCCGCGGACCAGCTCGACCACCTCCGGCTTCGTGGTCAGGTCGCGGTAGGTGGTGTAGGGCAGGCGGCGGGCCTGCGCCCACTGCCCGACGGTGTCCGGCTCGATGCCGATCAGCGCCACCAGGTACGGGCGGCGGTCGCCGATCAGCACGGCCTCCTTGACGTACGGGGACGCCTTCAGCTCGTTCTCGATGCCGGCCGGGCCGATGTTCTTGCCCCCCGCGGTGATCATGATGTCCTTGGCCCGGCCGGTGATCCGGACGTGCGTGCCGTCGACCCACTCCCCCACGTCCCCGGTGTGCAGCCAGCCGTCGGGCTCCAGCACCGCCGCCGTGGCAGCCGGGTCGTCGAGGAAGCCGGCGAAGACGCCGGGGCTGCGGGTGAGGATCTCCCCGGTGGCCTCGTCGATCCGCAACTCGACCCCGGACTGCGGCTCGCCGACCGTGCCCAGCCGCACCCGGCCCGGGCGGTTGCCGGTGGCGATGGCGGAGTTCTCCGTCATGCCGTACACCTCGTGCATCGGCACGCCGATGCCCATGAAGAAGCGCAGCACCTCGGGGGCGATCGGGGCGGCGCCGGAGGCGGCGTAGCGGACCCGGCGCACGCCGATCCGCTCGCGCAGGGCGCGGTAGCAGAAGACCCACCCGATCGCGTACCCCAGCCGGGTCGCCGCGGTGTGCCGCCCGCCGGTCGCGACCAGCCGCGCCCCGATCCGGTCGGAGACCCGCAGCCAGAACCGGGCGACCGCCCGCTTGAGCGGCGACGCGGTGGCGACCCGGGTGGTGACCGTGGCGAGGATCTTCTCCCAGATCCGCGGCACCCCGAACAGCAGGGTGGGCTGCACCTCGCGCAGGTTCGCCGGCACGGTGGCGATCGACTCGGCGAAGTTGACCTGCACGCCCGCTCCCGCGTTGGCCCAGGTGGTGAAGACCCGCTCGGCGACGTGGCACAGCGGCAGGTACGACAGGATCAGGTCGCCGGGGCCGGGCGGCGGGTCCGACAGGCCCCGGCCCTCGGTGACCGTACGCACCGCGAAGTCGATGTTGGCGTTGGTCAGCATGGCCCCCTTGGGCCGGCCGGTGGTACCCGAGGTGTAGATGACGGTGGCCACGTCGGTGCCGGTCGCGGCGGCCATCACCTGCTCGACCTCGCCCGGGTGGGCGATTCGGTGCGCCTCGCCGAGCGCCACGAAGTCGTCCCAGTGCAGCAGGGCGCGGTGGTCGTAGTGGCCGCGTACGCCGCGCGGCTCCAGGTAGACCACGTGCTCCAGGTCGGGGCAGTCGGCGATCACGTCGAGGACCTTGTCCACCTGCTCCTGGTCCTCGGCGACGAGCACCCGTGCGCCGGAGTGCGCCAGCAGGTAGCCGATCTCGCCGGCCGGGTTGGTCGGGTAGAGGCCGACGGTCGCCCCACGGACGGCGACGGTCGCCACGTCGGTCCAGAGCCACTCGCGCCGGTTCTCCGCCAGCACGGCCACCCGGTCCCCGGGCCGTACGCCCAGCGCGAGCAGGGCGTGCGCGACGGTGGTCGCGGTGTCCCAGTAGGACGCCCAGGTCACCTCGGCCCAGACGCCCCGGACCTTCTCCCGCATCGCCACCCGGCCCGGCGTGGCGCGGGCGCGGTCGCGTACCCGGGCGGCGATCGTGGTGGCGGCGGCGCCGGCGGTGTCCGCGACGGCCGTCCCCGACGGCGCGGTGGTGCTGCTCACGTCCTGCTCACCTCCCCCAGGTAGGCGCGGATCACGTCGGGGTGGTGCTGGATCTCGGCGGGTGGGCCGGTGGCCACCGGCTGTCCGAAATCGACCACGAGCACGCGGTCGGCGAGATCCATGACCAGGCCCATGTCGTGTTCGACGAGCACGATCGGGATGCCGAGTTCCTCGCGGACGTCGAGGATGTAGCGGGCCATGTCCTCGGTCTCCTCGAGGTTCATCCCGCCCACCGGCTCGTCGAGCAGCAGCAGCTTCGGCTCCATGGCCAGCGCCCGGCCGAGCTCCACCCGCTTCTGCACCCCGTACGGCAGCAGCCCGACCGGCATCCGCCGCCACTGCTCCAGCTCCAGGAAGTCGACGATCTCCTCGACCGCCGCGCGGGCGGCCAGCTCCGCCCGGCGGGCCCGGCCCCGCCACAGCACCGCCGCCAGCGGTCCGTAACGGATGTGGTGGTGCCGCCCGAGCAGCAGGTTCTCCAGGACGGTGAGGTTGGCGAACAGCTCGACGTTCTGGAAGGTGCGGGCCAGGCCGAGGGCGGCGATCTCGTGCGGCCGGCGACCGACCAGGTCGACGCCGTCGAAGACCACCCGCCCGGCCTGCGGTCGGTAGACGCCGGAGAGCACGTTGAAGATGGACGTCTTGCCGGCTCCGTTCGGCCCGATGACCGCGAACAGCTCCTGCCGCCCGACGGTGAAGCTCACCCCGTCGATCGCCCGTACGCCCGCGAACGCGAGCCGCACGTCCTCGAAGGTCAGGATCGGCTCGTGGGTCGTGACCGGTTCGCCGGTCCCGGTCTGTCCCGTCACGACAGCCACCGCTTTCGTCGCCGGTAGTGCTTGACCTCCCGGAACGATCTCCGGGCGGAGGAGTCGCCGGCGTGCAGCCCGAGGTAGAACTCGCGGACGTCGTCGTCGGCGAGCAGCTGCGCCGCCGGCTTGTCCAGCACCACCCGGCCGGTCTCCAGCACGTACCCGTGCGCGGCGATGGACAGCGCCATGGCGGCGTTCTGCTCCACCAGCAGCACGGCGGTGCCGGCGGCGTTGATCCGCAGGATCAGCTCCCGGACCTGCTCCACGAGCCGGGGCGCGAGGCCCAGGCTGGGCTCGTCCAGCAGCAGGTAGCGTGGACCGGCCATCAGGGCCCGCCCCATCGCGAGCATCTGCTGCTCGCCCCCGGACAGGTAGCCGGCCGTCCGCCGGCGCCGCTCGGCGAGCACCGGGAAAAGGTCGAACACCTCGTCGAGGCGGCCCGGGATCCGGCGCGGGTCGGTGTGACCGCCCAGCCGCAGGTTCTCCTCGACGGTCAGCTCGCCGAAGATGCGCCGCCCCTCCATCACCTGGGCGACGCCCCGCCGGACGATCGCCGCCGGCCGCAGGCGGTGCAGCGGCTCGCCGTCCAGCGTGACCTCGCCCCGGGCCACCTCGCCGTGGTGGATGTCGAGCAGGCCGGTGATCGCCCGCAGCAGGGTGGTCTTGCCGGCGCCGTTGCCGCCGAGCAGGGCGACGATCGCGCCCGGGGGGACGGTGATGCTCAGGCCGCGCAGGACCAGCATCACGTCGTCGTAGACGACCTCGAGATTCCGTACCTGCAGCACGGCGCCCCCAAGGGATTACCTGTGGCGTGCGCCACAAGTTACCGAGCATTAAACCGCTTGGAACGCCCCCGCAAAAGATCGGATCGGGTGGATCTTCGGCGTCACCGCCGGCACTCGGTGGCGGAAGTGACTCTCGCCGGCCCCGACCGGCGCGGCACGGTCGGGACGTCGGCGGCGACCGGCCACCCGGCGGATCGCCAGGGGCGGTCAGAGCCAGCCGTTCTCCTGCGCCACCCGGATCGCCTCGGCCCGGCTCTCGACGCCGAGCTTCTGCACCGCCGCCGCCAGGTAGTTGCGGACCGTGCCGGTGGACAGGTGCGCCCGGCGGGCGATCGACGCCGCCGGCGACCCGTCCTGGGCCAGCCGCAGCGTCTCCAGCTCCCGCGGGGTGAGCGGGCAGGGCGGGATGAGCAGCGCGTCGGCGGCCAGCGCCGGGTCGACGTATCGACCACCGGCGTGCACCCGCCGGATCACGTCGGCGAGCGCACCTCCGGGTGCGCCCTTGGGCAGGAAACCCCGGGCTCCGGCGGCGAGTGCGCGGGCCAGGTGCGGCGGCCGGCCCTGGCCGGTGAGGATGACCACCGCGCAGTCCGGCAGTGCCCGGGCCAGTTCGGCCGCGACCTGGAAGCCGTCCCGTCGCGGCATGGTCAGGTCCACGACGGCCACGTCCGGCCGGTGCGCGAGCGCGGCGGTCACCGCCGCCTCCCCGTCGGCCGCCTGCGCGACCACCACCAGGTCCTCCTCGAGGTCGAGCAGGGCGGCCAGGGCCGACCGGATCAGCTCCTCGTCGTCGGCGAGCAGGACGCGGATCATGCGGCGGCCGGCACGGTCGCTTCGAGGGTGAAGACCCCGTCGGCGCAGCGGGTGTGCAGGTGCCCGCCGACCCCGGCGAGACGGTCGGCCAGCCCGGGCAGGCCCTGGCTGTGCCGGTCCGGTGCCGCCGTGGCGGGCACCCCGTCGTTGGTCACGGTCATCCGCGCCACGTCCTCCGCACGGGTGATCTCGATGCGGCACCAGCCGGCCCGGCTGTGCCGCAACACGTTGGTGCCGGCCTCCCGGAGCACGGCGGCGAGCTGCGTCGCCGCCTCCGGCGGCAGCTCCCCCGGTGGCGGCACGACCGTGCACCGCACTCCGGACGACCGGAGCACCTCGCCCATCGCGGCGAGCTGCTCGGCGAGGTCGACCGTCCGGTACCCGTGCACGGTCCGGCGCAGCTCGGCGAGCGCGGTGGCCGCCAGTCGCTGCGCCTCCCCCGCCTCCCGGCCGGCGCGCGCGGGATCGGTGGGCGCGAGACGGGCCGCCAGCTCGGCCTTCAGCGCGATGACGGTCAGGTGGTGCCCGAGCAGGTCGTGCACGTCCCCGGCGAAGCGCAGCCGCTCCTGCGCCGCCGCCAGCCGGGCTCGCGCCGCCCGCCCCTGCCCCGCCTGCACGAGCAGCTCCCAGAACCACACCTGGAAGCCGGTCACCACGGCGACGCCGAGGCCGACCACACCGGTGACCAGCAGTGACCGGGTGACCGACGTGCCGGTCACCGCGGCCAGCAGCCCGGCAACGGCGAGGGCGGCGGCGACTGTCGGCACCACCAGGCGGAACGAACCCAGCAACGGCACCCCGCCGACGACGGCCGCGCCGAGCCAGGCCCAGGTGGGCCAGACACCCACGGCGACCGGCGCGACGAGCGGCACCCCGAGCACCGCCACCGCGGCGTACGCGAGCCGCAGCCGGCGGCGGGCGCGGTCGGCCGGCGCGGGCGTCACCACCGTACGCAGGGCGACCGCCAGCACGACTGCGAACGCGGCCAGCCCGGCCGCCCCCGACGCGACCCGCCACGGGTCCGGTTCGCGGGACAGCCCGACCGCCGGCAGGAGCAGGGTGGCGGCCATACCGGAGGCGAGCGAGACCACGGTCGCGGTGCGGGCCCGGGACAGGGTCCGCCCGCCGCCCGGCACCGCCGCCTCCGCCATCACGGTCTGAAGGGTAGAGGCCGGCGCCGCAGCGGTGGACCCGCCGGCGCGCACGCTCCGACCGTGCGTTCCGCACGGTCGGCCGGTGACGACGCGCGCCTGGTTTCCGGGCGCCTCCGGCCCGGACGCTCGTCGCATGACCGAACTGACGGCGGCCCACGCCGCGACGACCCACGGCGACCGGCCGGTACGACGCGTCCCGGCACTCGCCCGGCACCTGCTGGAGATGGTCCTCGCCATGATGGCCGGGATGCTCCTGCTCGGCCCGGCGCGCGGCGCGCTGGCCGGCGCTGTCGGGCTGGGCCCATCAGCACCCGGCACCGGCGCGCTGCTGATGGCCACCGACATGAGCATCGGGATGGCGGTGTGGATGTGGTACCGCGGGCATTCGAGGTCGGCGATCGGCGAGATGGTCGTCGCCATGTACGTGCCGGTGGTGCTGCTACTCGTGCCGTACTCCGCCGGTCTGCTCGGCGCCGACGGCCTGCTGCTGGGCGGTCACCTGCTGATGCTGCCGGCCATGGTGGCGGCGCTGCTGCGGCGCCGGGACGAGTACGCCGCGCACCACGCCGTCCGGCCCGCCCCGGACGCGCACCCGCTGGTCCGGGTGCTGGCACACCGCTGGCCCACCGGGCTCGCGCTGCTGATGAGCTTCGACAACTGGTTCACGCCGGCGGTCCTCCCGCCGTGGACCCTGCTCGGCCTCGGCGTCAGCTACCTGGTGATCGGGGCGGGGCGGCGCCGGCTGGGTGACCGCCGGGTCCTCGCGTCGCAGCTGGCCGGCCTGCTCGGATGGACGGCGCTGGCCGTGGCCGCGATGGTCCTCGGCGGGGACGCCGCCCGTTGGCTGGTGGCCGTCGGCTGGCTCGCCCACGCGGTCTGGGACGCGGTCCACCACCGCCGCGGCGAGGTCGTGCCGCGCGGCTACGCGGAGTGGTGTGGCGTCCTCGACGCGGCCCTCGGCGCCACGATGATCCTGTTCATCCTCACCGCCCCGTGACCGCCGCCGGGGGCGTCCGCACCCACCGGGCACGGGCGGCGGGCGCCCCCGGGGCGGCGCGATGTGCCGGTCGGCGAAGCGGGCCGATGGCCGTGATGAAAGGCTTGACGCATGAGTTCCGCACCCGTACGGCACGACCCCCCACCCACCGACCCGTCCACCGACGGGACGAGTCCCTTCGCCAGCCTCGGCCTGCGCGACGAGCTGCTGGCCGCGCTCTCCGCGCTCGGCTACGAGGAGCCGACGCCGATCCAGCGGGAGGCGATCCCTCCCCTGCTGGCCGGCCGGGACCTGCTGGGCCAGGCCGCCACGGGCACCGGGAAGACGGCCGCGTTCGCGCTGCCGCTGCTGCAGCGGATGCCCGACGACCGTCCGGGCGGGGACCCGGTGGCGCTGGTCCTGGTGCCCACCCGGGAGCTGGCGGTGCAGGTTTCCGAGGCGTTCCACCGGTACGGCAAGGACCTCGGCGCCCGGGTGCTGCCGATCTACGGTGGTCAGCCGATCGGGCGGCAGCTGCGGGCCCTGGACGCCGGTGTGGACGTGGTGGTGGCCACGCCCGGCCGGGCCCTGGACCACATCGCCCGGGGCACGCTGAACCTGGGCGGGCTGGCCACGGTGGTGCTGGACGAGGCCGACGAGATGCTGGACATGGGCTTCGCCGAGGACATCGAGGCGATCCTGGAACACGCGCCGGAGCAGCGGCAGACGGTGCTGTTCTCGGCCACCATGCCGTCGCGCATCGACGGGCTGGCCCGCCAGCACCTGAGCGACCCGGTGCGCATCCTCATCGCCGGCGAGCAGCCGGTGGCCGGCCAGGCGCCCCGGGTGCGGCAGAGCGCGTACATCGTCGCGCGCGGGCACAAGCCGGCGGCCCTGGGCCGGGTGCTGGACGTGGAGTCGCCGACCGCGGCGATCGTGTTCTGCCGCAGCCGCGAGGAGGTGGACCGGCTCACCGAGACGATGAACGGGCGGGGCTACCGGGCCGAGGCGCTGCACGGCGGGATGAGCCAGGAGCAGCGGGACCGGGTGATGGGCCGGCTCCGGGCGGGCACGGCGGACCTGCTGGTGGCCACCGACGTGGCGGCCCGGGGCCTGGACGTCGAGCAGCTCAGCCATGTCGTCAACTACGACGTGCCGTCGGCCCCGGAGTCGTACGTGCACCGGATCGGCCGGGTCGGCCGGGCCGGCCGGGAGGGCGTGGCGATCACTCTCGCCGAGCCGCGCGAGCACCGGATGCTCAAGACGATCGAGCGGGTCACCGGGCAGCGCATCGTCGTCGACAAGATCCCCACCGTCGCGGACCTGCGGACCCGTCGCCTGGAGCTCACGCAGGCGGCCCTGCGGGAGAGCCTGCTGGAGGACGACCTCGAACCGTTCCGGGCGATCGTCGAGTCGCTCAGCGACGAGTTCGACCTGATGGAGGTGGCGCTCGCCGCGGTCCGGCTGGCGCACGAGGCCACCCTGCCGGGCACCTCGGACGACGAGGAGGAGGAGATCCCGCAGGTCGGGGTCCGTCCGCCGCGTGAGGGGCGCCCGGGGTACGAGGGCCGGGGCGAGCGCCGGCCGCCGGGGCGCCCGCGGGCCGCCGGCACCACCCAGGTCTTTGTCGGCCTGGGCCGGCGCGCCGGCGTCCGGCCGCAGGACCTGGTGGGTGCGATCACCGGTGAGACCGGGGTGAGCGGGCGGGACATCGGCTCGATCGAGATCGCCGACCGGTTCTCGTTGGTGGAGGTGCCGGTCGGGCTGGCCGACGAGGTGATCGCCGGGCTGCGCGGCAGCACGATCAAGGGTCGCCGGGCGACGGTACGCCGGGACCGGGCCGGGGGCGAGAGCCGTTTCGACGGCGGTGACCGGCGCGAACGGCGGGACCGGGAGTTCGACGGCGACCGACGGGAGCGCCGCGAGCGTCGCTGAGGTACGCGCACCGGCGCCCGGGGATCGCGGGCATCGGTGCGGCCCGGCCCGGGTCCGGGTCGGCCTCAGTGCTGCTGGCGCGAGCGGGCAACCAGCCGCCGGCGTACCCCTGCTGCACGGCCAGGTGCGCCCGGTCCGGATTCCCGCCCCCGGCTCGGCGCCCGCCCGCCTCTCCCGGGCGATGGCACGCGGCGCCCGCGCGATCGGGCTCGGCCGGCCGGTGTCCTGACCGACCGGCGACGAACCGTCGGGGGCGCGGGATGCTCCCACGCCCCCGATCGGGCCGGTCCCCCGCTCAGGCGGCGGCGAGGGCCTCGCCGTCGAGCGAGTCCGCGTCGACGTCGGCCGGCCGCAGTGCCAGGGCGAGCACGTCGGCGACGTCGGCGAGAGTGTGGACGGTGAGCGCCGCGCGCACCTCGCCGGGCAGGTCGTCCAGGTCCGGCTCGTTGCGCTTCGGGATGATCACCTCGGTGAGGCCGGCCCGGTGGGCGGCGAGCAGCTTCTGCTTGACACCGCCGATGGGCAGCACCCGCCCGGAGAGCGTCACCTCGCCGGTCATCCCGAACTCGGGCCGGACCGGCCGTCCGCTGGCCAGCGACGCGAGTGCGGTCACCATCGTGATGCCGGCACTCGGGCCGTCCTTGGGCACCGCGCCGGCCGGGACGTGCAGGTGGATCCGCCGCCCGGCGAGCGCGTTCGGGTCCAGCCCGAGCCGCCGACCGTTCGAGCGGAGGTAGGAGAGCGCGATGTGCGCGGACTCCTTCATCACGTCGCCGAGCTGGCCGGTGAGGGTCAGTCCGGGTTCGCCCTCCATGCCGGTCGCCTCGATGAACAGCACGTCGCCCCCGGCGCCGGTGACGGCCAGGCCGGTCGCCACGCCGGGCACCGCCGTCCGCTCCGCCGACTCCGGCGTGAACTTCGGCCGGCCCAGGTAGCGGGCCAGGTCGTCGCTGTCGACGTGCACCGGCGCCGGGTCGGTCGCCAGCGCGACGGCGACCTTCCGCAGGATCTTCGCCAGGGCGCGTTCCAACTGCCGTACGCCGGCCTCCCGGGTGTGCTCACCGGCGACGCGCGCCAGCGCCTCATCGGTGATCGTCACCTCGTCGGCGGTCAGCCCGGCCCGCTCCCGCTGCCGGGGCAGCAGGTGGTCGCGGGCGATGGCCACCTTCTCGTCCTCGGTGTAGCCGTCGAGGTTGACCAGCTCCATCCGGTCCAGCAGCGGGCCGGGGATCGCCTCCACGACGTTGGCGGTGGCCAGGAACAGCACGTCGGACAGGTCGAGGTCGACCTCCAGGTAGTGGTCCCGGAAGGTGTGGTTCTGCGCCGGGTCGAGCACCTCCAGCAGGGCGGCGGCGGGGTCGCCGGAGTAGCCGACGGCCAGCTTGTCCACCTCGTCGAGGAGCACGACCGGGTTCATCGAACCGGCCTCCCGCAGGGCCCGCACGATCCGGCCGGGCAGCGCACCCACATAGGTACGCCGGTGGCCGCGGATCTCCGCCTCGTCGCGGACGCCACCCAGGGAGACCCGCACGAAGGTACGCCCGAGCGCCCGGGCGACGGACTCGCCGAGGCTGGTCTTCCCGACGCCGGGCGGGCCGGCCAGGGCGAGCACGGCGCCGGAGCCACGTCCGCCGACGACACCGAGGTTGCGCTCGGCGCGCCGGTTGCGCACCGCGAGGTACTCCAGGATGCGGTCCTTCACGTCGGCCAGGCCGGCGTGGTCGGCGTCGAGCACCGCACGCGCCGCGGCCAGGTCGGTGTTGTCCTGGGTACGCGTGTTCCACGGCATCTCGAGCACGGTGTCCAGCCAGGTACGGATCCAGCCGGCCTCCGGCGAGGCGTCGCTGGCCCGTTCCAGCTTGCCGACCTCGCGCAGCGCCGCCTCGCGGACCTTGTCCGGCAGGTCGGCGGCCTCGACCCGGGCCCGGTAGTCGGCCGATCCGTCGGGCTCGTCCTCACCGAGCTCCTTGCGGATCGCGGCGAGCTGCTGACGGAGGAGGAACTCACGCTGGGACTTCTCCAGCCCCTCGCGCACGTCGGTGTTGATCTGCTCGGCGACCTCCTGCTCGGCGAGGTGGTCCCGGACCCAGCCGACGAGCAGTTCGAGGCGGGTGGTGACGTCCGGGGCGGCGAGCAGCTCGGTCTTCTGGGCGAGGCTGAGCCAGGACACGTAGCCGGCCGAGTCGGCCAGCTCGGCGAGGTCGGTCATCCGCTCGATCGCGTCGATGACCTGCCAGGCGCCGCGCTGCTGGAGCACCGAGGTCATCAGGGCCCGGTACTCGCGGGCGAGTTCCCGGGCGCGGCCGCCGGGAGCGGGTTCGGTGAGTTCGGTCGCCTCGACCCAGAGCGCGGCGCCGGGCCCGGGCACGCCGGAGCCGATACGGGCTCGGCCAAGGCCACGGACGACGGCCGCCGGTTCGCCGCTGGGCAGCCGGCCGACCTTCTCGATCGTGGCGACGACGCCGACGGGGCCGTACTCTCCGTCGATGCGCGGCACGGCCAGCAGCCGCCGGTCGCCGGTGGCGCGGGCCGCGTCGACGGCGGCCTGGGTGGTCGGGTCGAGGGTCACCGGGATCACCATGCCGGGCAGTAGCACGGCGTCGGTCAGGGGAAGGACCGGAAGAGTTGCCATCGAACACCTGCCATCACGTTGAGTTGAGCGTGTTCAACTCAAGTAACAAATCGTTCCCCTTGTTCCGCTGTGTGACCCAGGCCACGTCGGGCGCGGGACGGGCGCGGGGACAGCAGCTCCCGCAGCGACCCGCGCCCACCCACCGCCGCCACGGCGACCGGGATCGCCAGAGTGGTCAGCACCAGGGCGGCGACCGTGGGGCCGGGCAGCCCGGCGAGCACGGCGAGAACCGCGACGGCCGCGAAGGCGATCAACTTGCGGCGTACGCGCGGGACGGACATGCGTTCCTCCTCGAGTTGGGGTGGCGCCGACGGCCGGGCCGGCGACGGTCAGAGCAGGACGACCAGGGCCGCACCGACCGCGGCCGCCGGGATCGTGGTGATGACCGTGGCCAGCACCGCGGACTGCCGGCGCAGCGCGGCGAGCGGGATCAGCGCGTCGCCGTCCTGGCTGATCGCGTTCGCGACCAGGGTCGGCAGCGGCAGCCCGCCGCTGACGTAGAGACCGGTGAAGACGATCTGCACCGCGCAGCCCGGGATCAGGCCGACGCCCGCCCCGACCAGCACGCCGAGCAGGCCGCCCAGCGCGATCTGTGAGCCGTCGAAGCCGGTCGTGCTGGTGACGAGCTGCCAGGCCAGGTACGCCACGGCCACCCAGACGGTGACGAACGACGCCTCGTGGGCGCTGTGCCGCAACGTGGCGCCGAACGATCGGGGATGCGCCGTCTCCAGCGAGTCGTCGGCCAGCCGTCCGCGCCCCGCGGCGAAGATCAGCACCGCGACCAGGGTGCCCGCCACGCCGAGCGCCAGGTACGGGTCCACGCCGCCGAGCGGCCGGGCCAGCGCCTCGGCGTCGACCAGCTGGAAGACCACCGGCACCGACACGGCGAACGCGGGCGTGGTCAGCCCCCAGAACGCGGTGGAGGCCGGCACCCGGGGCAGCAGCCCGCCGAGCAGCCGCCGGGCGCCGGCCAGGTCCGGGCCACCGACGGCGGCGAGCCCGGCCGGGGCGGTCGCGGCGGCGGGCGTACGGCGCGCGGCGCGGGCCGGGTCGATCCCGAGGGCGTCGACGACGTACCCGGTGGCCAGGCCGACCGCGAAGAGCAGCGCGTGGATCTGGAGCGCGAACACCGGGTTCCAGGCGAGCACCACCCAGGAGGAGTCGCCCATGGTGGCGACCAGGGCGGCGATCACGGTCCCGAACGACACCTTGCGCCGGGCGTACAGCGGCATCAGGATGATCGCGCCGCCGCAGCCGGGGCTCACCCCGAGCAGGGCACCCACCAGCGGGCCCAGCCGGCGCCGCCGGGTCAGCCCGTCGGTGATCCGGTCCCCGTAACGCCAGCGCAGCCAGCCAAACAGCGCCACCATCACGGCGACGTAGACACCCACCTGCATGAACGCGTCGGCGAGCGGACGCAGGACGAGGTCGGTCACGGCACACCTCCGTGCGGTACGGGCACCGCCGGGCCGCCCGCCGCGCGGGCGGCCCGGCGGGGCGGCGTCAGGTGAGCTTGCTCTTGACCTTGGTGGCGACCGACCCGGCGACGCCGGGGTTGGTGCCGTACAGACGGGGGTCACCCGGCGGCAGCACCGGCTCCGGTGCGTGCGCCCGCGGGCTGTGGTCGTAGCGGAACTCGCCCTTGCCGTCCGGCGTGGGCCCGGACGCCCAGCGCCCCTCGGCCGCGTCCTGTCCCGGCGAGAAGTCCAGGTACGTGTAGCTGAACTGGTCGGTGAACTCCTTCGAGTCCGGGAACGCGTCGGGCACCGGCATCTCCTCGAGGCCGTCCTCCTTGAGCTGCTCGATCGCCGCCAGCCACATGTTCTGGTGCATGGTGTCGCGAGCCAGCAGGAAGCGCAGCATCTGCTTGACGCCGGGGTCGTCGGTCATGTTGAACAGCCGGCCGACCTGGAGCCGCCCCTGCGCCTCGGCGGTGACGTTGAGGTGGAAGTCGGCCATCAGGTTGCCGCTGGCGGTGACGAAGTTGCCGTTCCAGGGAACGCCGGCGCTGTCCACCGGCATGGCACCGCCGCCGCCGTGGATGAAGTGCGCCGGGTTGGACCCGCCGTAGACCGCACCGACCATCGGGTTGTCGTCGGCCGCCTCCTGCAGGGCGAGCGGCGCGTTCTCCAGCAGCCGGGTGATCATCGTGGCGATCATCTCGACGTGGCCCATCTCCTCGGTGCCCACGTCCAGCAGCAGGTCCTTGTACTTGCCCGGCAGCCGGCAGTTCCAGCCCTGGTAGAGGTACTGGTTGGCGACGGTCATCTCGCCCCACTTGCCGCCCAGGATCTCCTGCAGCCGGCGGGCGAACGCCGCGTCCGGGCCGTCCGGCTTGGCCTCGAACTGCAGGTCCTTGATATGGCTGAACATGCGTCCTCCTCGGTCGCCATGAGTGCGTACCGAGGACACTTCCCGCGGTGCCGGCCCGCCGGGGCCAGCCCGTGGCCCCGCCGGGTCAACCGGCCGGATGGAAGCCGGGGAGCCGGACCTCCAGGGCCACCCCGCGGGGCCGCAGGCGGTGCACGCGCAGGTCTCCTCCGTCCGCGGCGACCAGCCGCCGCACGATCCACAGCCCGAGGCCGTGCAGGCCCGCTGCCGGGGCCGGCCGCCGTACCGCGGCCACCAACGCCGGGTCGACCCGCCCCTCGTCGGTGACGACGATGCTCAGCCCGTCGCGGCGCAGTGCGGCGTAGATGCCGACCGCCCCGCCGGCCGGCCCGTGCCGCAGCGCGTTCTCCACCAGGTTTACCAGCACCTGCCGCGTGCGCCGCTCGGGGACGGCGCACTCCCCCGCCCGGCGGGTCACCCTGGTCCGCCGCCGGTGCCCGGGGACCAGCACGGCCACCCCGCGCAGGATCTCCGCCAGCGGCGCGACGGTCGTCTCCGGCTGGGCCGCCAGGACGAGCGCGCCGGTGCCCGCGGCCGCGTCCTGGAGCAGGTCCGCCAGGTGCGCGGCCTGGTCCCGGGCGAGCGCGCTGAGCGCCCGACGGTCGTCGCCGGTGAGCGTACGCCGCTCGTCGGCGAGGGCCCGGGTCACCGAGGTGAGGGTGCTGACCGGCGTACGGAACTCGTGGCAGAGGACGCGCAGCAGCAACTCGGGGGGGAGATCGGCCATCGGCTCGGCGGTACGGGCCGGGCGGAACCGGCGGAATCCTCGGAGCATCCCCAGCCATGCCTGCATCCGTTCGACTCCCCTTCGTCCGGTGCGCTCGCCGGCATGATCGGTACCCGCTCGGGAAGGGATCAGGCATGCTCCACGCGCCCCCCGTCCGGATCGCCGTCGTCGACGACCACCCGCTCTTCGTCCGGGGGTTGGAGTTGCTGCTGCCGGTGACGACGAACGGGCGCGCGACGGTGGTCGGCTCCACCGGTGACGCCGCCGGGGCGGCCTCGCTGGTCAGCCGCTGCCTGCCGGACCTGGCGCTGGTCGACCTGCACATGCCGCCGCCGGGTGGGGTACGCGCGGTCGGCGCGATCCGCCGGACCACCCCCCGGGTCCGGGTCGTGGCGATGTCCGGCGGCACCGATTCCGCGCCCGCCCTCGACGCGCTGCGCGCCGGCGCCGAGGGCTACCTGCCCAAGAGCGCCGAGCCGGAGGAGTTGCTGCCGCCGCTGCTCGCCATCCTCGACGGGTGGGCGGTGCTCCCCGGGGAACTGCTGCGGGCCCTGCTCCGTCCGGCCCGGATCCCGCCGGTCGACCTCGACGAGGACGAACGGGACCTGCTCCGCGCGATCGCCGCCGGGCGCAGCACGGTCGAGATCGCCCTCGGGATGCACGTCTCCGAACGCACCGCCAAGCGGATGACCGCCGCCCTGCTGCGCAAGCTCCGGGTATCCAGTCGGGCCGAGGCCGCCGCGCTCGCGGGACACGCCGGCCTGCTCGCGGACTGATCAGCGGCGCTTTCCGACCGGCCGCCCATCGATTTCGGCGGAGGATTACGGAGCCGAACCTAAATGAGTACGACGCGTTTTCTTGCGGTTATGCCACGGGATACGTCAAACTTTGACCACACCCCGCCCCCACACAGGGAGTAATCGGCGATGGCAAGAAAAGTAATCACGGTCCTGACCGACGACCTCGACGGCGGAAAGGCCGATCGGACCGTCGAGTTCGGCTTGGACGGTGTGGCGTACACGATCGACGTCTCCGACGAGAATGCGGGTGTCCTGCGCAAGGCACTGGACCCGTACATCACGGCCGGCCGCCGGATCGGGCGCGGCGGGGTGGAGGCGTCGCGGGCGCCCCGCCGGGGAGCCGGCACCGGCGCGGGAATGGATCGGGAGCAGAACCGCGCCATCCGGGAATGGGCCGCGAAGAACGGCTACAAGATTTCTGAGCGGGGCCGGATCCCGGTCGAGGTCGTCGAGGCGTACAAGAACCGCTGAGCGTCGCCCGTGTGCGGGGCCGTGCCATTCGGCGCGGCCCCGCAGGCATTTGCGCCACCGGCCATTCCGCCTATCGCGATCGTGATCGCCGCGGCCGCCCCGGTGCCCCGGCGGTCGCGACCGGACGCCGACACGGTGCGGGGCCGTCCGGGTCGTACACCCCGGACGGCCCCGCACCCGTCACTCAGTTGACTTCGATCCGCACCGCGTCGAACGCCGGGGTCTGGTTGGCCCGCGCCATCATCGGGATGCGGTGCGAGCCGTCACCGGCCCAGACCGCGCACTGCGCCAGGCCCGCCTCGGGCAGGCCCGGGACCTGGATGGTCACCTCGTCCGCGTCGCGGCCACCCTGGCTGTCCTCGGTGGCGACGAAGAACGCCGGCACGGCCTCCGGGTCGGCCGGCGCCTCGTCGGTGCTCTGCAGCATCCGGCAGGCGGTGTGGAAGTGACCACGGGTGAGCCCGTCCTCGTTGAGCAGCGAGCTCTCGACGTAGTACCCGCCCTGGCCGGCGGCGAGGAACCGGTCCCGGATCAGGTTCCGGGTGCTCACCCGCAGGGTGAACGGCTGGTTGGCCCCGACCTGCTGCGGGAAGTCGGTGATCAGCAGGGACGGGTTGTTCTCGGCGGCACCCACCTCACCGAAGGCCGTGCTGACGCAGCGGTTGCCGTTCTGGAAACCGTCATGCGCCTCCAGGCGGCTCTCGTCGCAGTTGTTCGCGAGCACGCCGAGCCCGGCGCCCGGGGCGTTACCGCCGTTGTTGTCGCCGTCGTTACCGCCGTCGCTGCCACCGTTGTCGTCGCCGTCGTTGGGGTTGCCGGTCGGGGCGACCTGACACTGGGCCAGCTCCGCCAGACCCCGGGGTCGGGGACCGAACCGGTCGATCGCGTTGGTGATCCGTTGCAGCGTCGCCCGCCGCCGGTCGGCCAGCGGCCGCAGGATGGCGTTGCGGACGAAGGCCTCACCGCGGCTGCCGTCGGCGGCGAGCCGCCGGTCGGCCTCGTTGATCTGGTTCTGCAGCTGGGCGAGGTTACGGTCCACCTCGGCGCGGGCGCGCTCGGGAATCTCCGGCAGCTGACTGGCGACATCCGGGCAGGCCACCGCCGACCCGCCGTTGTTCGCCGGCGCCTCGCCGTCCCGCGTCTGCTGGCACTCCTCGACCGACTGCTGGCCGTCGCCCCAGTGGTTGCGTACCCAGCGGCCGTTCTGCCAGGTGCGGGTCGTCGTCTCGGTCCCGGCCGGCGCGGTCGCACCGGGGCTGGGCTCCACGCAGGCGGCGGCCGCCGGGCGGGTTCGCTCGTTGCGTCCCTCCCCGGCCGACGAGATCTGGGTCACGGCGACCACGCCGCCGAAGACCACCAGCGTGCCGACCGCGGCCACCAGCCGCTTGCTCCGCGCGTTACCGGATGACCGGCGCGCCCGTGTGGACCTGCGCATTGAATTGCTCTCCTTCTCGATCCGGTATTTGATTCGAGACCTCGGCGGACCGACGGAATTGAGACGGCACGCCGCATCGGGACGTAGCCGGTGGCACGTCGACGAGCGACGATGCCCTTTCCGCACCGTCTTCCGCGTCTGGCGACGCGGTCGGGGAGATCCTGTCCATTCCCGCTTGAGTACGGGAGGGCCCGGACGATGGTTCAACGGGGCGGAGAAATTTTTCTCGGCGGATCCGGCGGCCGGGCGATCAGTCGGCGCAGAGGTGGTCGAAGGCGAAGCCGCCGGCCAGTTCGTCGCGGCGCGCGGCCAACCCGCGGATCGCCTCGCGCAGTTCCTCGGGCGAGGTCAAAGGCGGTGTCGCGGCGTCGAGGGCGCGCAGCCGCTCGCCGACGGCCAGGGTGGCGACGTCCTCGGCGAGCCGGGCCGGGTCCACCCCGGTGGCGAAGCGGTGTTCGGTCACGGTCACCCGCTCCACCAGGAGCGCGCCGGGGCGGACCGTCACCCAGCTCCACCCCTCGGCCGGCCCGGTGGACCACCGGACGTGCAGCCCGCGCACGATCGGGTCGGCCAGCCGCCGCGACACGTACGCCTCGACCGCCGCTGCACGGGTCAGTGCGCCGAGGTCGTTGACGGCGCCCGTCCGCCCGTCCGGGAGCCGCCCGGGGATGTCGCGGAACCCGGTCACCTCCGGCTCGCCGGCCCAGCGCTCGGCGTAACCCCGGGCGTCGATCACGTACGCGACGATCGCGACGCCGTGGTCGGCGGCCCGCAGGGTGGGCGAACCGATCCGCAGCACGGGCAGGCCGACGGCGGCGCTGACGGCGTCCTTCATCCGCTCCACCCGCTGCGCCGACGAGCCGGCGGGCGGCGGCGGGCCGATCTCCACCGCCACCGTCGGCTGCCCGGTGTCGGCCCCGCAGACGACGAGGTCGTAGCTCTCGCGCAGGGCGGTGGTCCACTGGTGGCCGGTGACGCCCGGCGGGCGCCGGTGCACCAGGTCGCTCAACCGACGGGGGCCGTACACGATCTGGCCGCCCCGGGCCAGCACCGACCCGCCGCCCGCGGGCACCGCCCGCAGCCAGCCGCCGTCCGCCCCGCCGTCGCTCGTCATCGCCCCTGTGCCGTTCGCCCGTCCCGTCGCTCCCGCCGGCGACCGGCCGAGTGTAGGACCCCGATGATCGCCGGCGTCCCGGCGGTCCGGCGTTCCGGCGGTGCCGTGATAGGAAGGGGCCCTTCCGCTACCGGAGGCGTTTCATGCGGGTGGTCTCGTTGGTGCCGTCGTTGACCGAGGCCGTGGCGGTGACGCTGCCCGGGACGCTGGTCGGCGCGACCGACTGGTGCACCCACCCGGCCGGGCTGGAGGTGCCGCGGGTCGGCGGCAGCAAGTACCCGGACCTGGACCGCGTCCGCGCCCTGCGGCCCGACGTGGTCCTGCTCAATGTGGAGGAGAACCGGCGCGAGGACGCGGACGCCCTGCGGGCGGCCGGCGTGTCGGTGCGGGTCACCTACCCGCGCACCGTGGACGAGGCGCTGGCCGAGCTGGCCGTTCTCCTGGCCGAGCTGGGCGCGCCCGCCGAGCCGCCATGGCTGGCGGACGCCCGCGGCGCCTGGGCCGCGCTGCCCGCCCGCGGCACGCCCCGTCGCGCGGTGGTGCCCGTGTGGCGGCGGCCGTGGGTGGTGCTGGGCCGCGACACGTTCGCCGGGGACGTCCTGCGCCGGCTGGGCGTCGCCAACCGCTACGCGGAGCACGCCGAGCGGTACCCCCGGCCGCCGCTGGACGAGCTGCGCGGCCGCGCGCCGGAGCTGGCGGTGCTGCCCGACGAGCCGTACCGGTTCACCGTGGACGACGGGCCGGAGGCGTTCCCGGGCGTGCCGTGCGCCCTGGTCTCCGGGCGGCACCTGACCTGGTACGGGCCGTCGCTGGCGGAGGCCCCCGCCGTCCTGGCGGCCCAGCTCGCCGCGCCGGTCACCTACCCGGCGGGGTGACCCGGCGGACCCGCCCCCGCCGCACGTCCACCACACTCCACACGACCGACGTGGACAGGGCGACCACCACCACCGCCAGGGTGAGCCAGACCGGCACCTTTCCCACCGGCGTCTCGGCGAGGATCAGCTTCGCCCCGGCGAAGGCGAGCACCACCGCGAGCCCGTAACGCAGGCACCCGAAGTGCCGCAACAGGCCGGCCAGGCAGAAGTAGAGGCTGCGCAGGCCGAGCACGGCGAACGCGGTGGCCGTCCAGACCAGGAACGTGTCGGTGGTGATGGCGAGGATCGCCGCCACCGAGTCGACCGCGAACACCACGTCGGTGCCCTCGATCGCGACGAGCGCGACCAGCAGCAGGGTGGCGTGCCGCCGGCCGTCGACCCGGGCGGTGAAGCGACCGCCGTGGTAGTGGGCGTCGGTCCGGGCCAGCCGGCGGAAGAGCCGGACCGCGAGGTTGCGCTCGGGATCGACGTCCGGTTCGCCGCGCACCGCCAGGCGCCAGCCGGTCCAGATCAGGAACGCCCCGAGGACGAGCCCGGCCCACGCGAGCCGGTCCAGCAGCTGCGCGCCGGCGAGGATGAAGGCGAGCCGGAACGCCAGGGCGCCGACCACCCCCCAGAACAGCACCTTGTGCTGGAACTCCGCCGGCACCCGGAAGTAGCGGAAGAGCAGCGCGAACACGAAGACGTTGTCCACCGACAGCGCCTTCTCCAGCAGATAGCCGGAGTAGTACGCGCCCGCCGGCTCGCCGCCCAGCCAGAACAGGACCACCAGGCCGAACGCCAACCCGGCGGTGATCCACACGGCCGACCAGGCGAGCGCCTCGCGCAGCTCGATGACGTGGTTGTCCCGGTGCGAGAGCACGTCGACCGCGAGCATCACGGCGATGACGGCGCCGACCGCAGCCCAGCCCCACAACGGCACCGAGAACGCCGCCTCGTCCACCCGGCGCCCCCCGCATCCGTGACGCCTGGTCCCCTGGCGACGGGCGTCGGCCACGGCCGCGCCGTCGCTGGACCACGTCGCCTCCGAGCCTAGGGGAACCGCCCGGCCCGCTGTCGGCGCTCCGGGAACTCGGCACCCGCCGAAGGGCCCGCCACCACGGGTCCTTCGCGCCTGGCGCGCCGCCCCTGCCCGGAGGTGCACTGCGGTCAGGAGAAAGGAGGCAGGCGATGGAGGGCAACCGACTGATCGTGGTGGGCGTCGACGGCTCCGAGGGTGGCCGCCGTGCCCTGCGGTGGGCGGCCGGCGAGGCGGCGACCCGGGGCGGCACCGTGCAGGTCGTGGTGGCCTGGCGGTGGGACGGCATCGAGACCGGCCCGACGACGGCGACCAACCCGACCGACGAGCGCGGGCACGCGTACGAGGTGCTCCGGCGGGCGATGGCCGACCTGGCCACCTGGCAGGGGCCCGGCCACCCGGTCGCCGGCGAGGTGGTCGAGGGACGGCCCGCCGACGCGCTGACCGCCGCCGCCCGGACCGCGGACCTGCTGGTGCTCGGCAGTCACGGGCACAGCCGGTTCCGGCACACCGTTCTCGGCTCGGTCAGCGAGGAGTGCGTCCGCAAGGCGAGCTGTCCGGTGGTGGTGGTACCGGCGCCGGTCGCGGCTCCACGGACCACCGGCGAGCCGGCGCTGCGCGCCTGATCCGGCCGCGGATGGCCGTTCCGTACCCGGGACGGCCACCCGCCGCTCGGCCACGGCGGGACGGGCGCCGCGCCGCGGCCGCAACGGCGGGACGGCAGCGGGCCCCGCCGCATCGGCGGGGCCCGCTGCCGGTGGGCTCAGGCGACCGGGGTGACCTGGTCGGCGCCCAGCTCGACCAGGCCGGTGTCGTCGACGTCGTAGGCGATCGTGCTCACCACGCGCACGACGCCGCTGACCTGCCCGGCGAGCCGGGCCGCCAGCTCGGCCGCGCTGCGCCGGTCGACCCGCCCGTCCATGGTGACCTCGCCGTCGCGGACCTGGACGGTCACCAGGCCGTCCCGCACGGCGAGCACCCGGCGCAGCACCTCCTGCACGACGTCCTCGCGGATCTCGGCGTCCGTGCGCAGGTGCACCCGGAGCAGGTCGCCGCGGGTGACGATGCCGACCAGCCGGCCGAGGTCGTCGAGCACCGGCAGCCGCTTCACCGACTCCTGGTCCATCAGCCGGGCCGCGGCGGGAATCGTCGCCGTCGGCCAGGTCGTGACCGCCGGGGCGGTCATCAGGTCCCGCGCCAGCAGCGCGTCCGCCTTCTCCCGGGCGGTGCGCTGGCGCCGGCCCTCGAAGATCCGGCGCTGGTCCGGGTGGCCGGCCCGCTCGATCTTGTGCAACAGGTCCGCCTGGGAGACCACGCCGAGCACCCGACGGAACCCGTCGATCACCGGCACGGCGCTGATGCCGCGCCGGACCAGCATGTCGACGATCTCCCGGTACGGGGTCTCCTCGCCAACCGTCGCGACGTCCCGGGTCATCACGTCGCCTACCTGCCACGTCCTCATCACGACCTCCTCGCCGTTTCCACCTCGGACGGTATGGCGGCGGAGGGTGGCGCCGTCAGGGCCGCGGGACCGGATCGACACGGCCGTGCGGACCGGGTCGGAAAGGGTCCAAGGTCCCGGTCCGGGAGGGCCCGGTCGGCCCTGACGGGCGGGCGCGCCGGAGCGTCCAATGGAACTGCCACCGGGAAGCGCGGTGCGAGCGCAGGAAGGGACGTGGAGACGATGACCGCGGCGATCAAGCGGAACACCGCCGAGACCATCAACCCGGCGGACGCGAAGCGGCGGCAGACCGAGACCCGCCGGGAGCGGGCCGCCCGCTACGTGCTGGCCGGCACCCGCCTGGCCCTGGGCTGGGTCTTCCTCTGGGCCTTCCTCGACAAGCTGTTCGGGCTGGGCATGGCGACCGAGGCCAAGAACGCCTGGATCGACGGCGGCAGCCCGACCAAGGGGTTCCTGACCTTCGGCGCGGCCGGCCCGTTCCAGGGCTTCTACAACGGCATCGCCGGCGCGGCCTGGGCCGACTGGCTCTTCATGATCGGGCTGGCGGCCATCGGCACCGCCCTCCTGCTCGGCATCGGCGTCCGCGTCGCCGCCGTCACCGGCGGGCTGCTCCTGGTCATGATGTGGACGGCCGTCCTGCCCCCCGAGAACAACCCGTTCATGGACGACCACCTCGTCTACGCCGCGGTGCTGGCCGTCATCGCCCTGCTGAACGCCGGCGACACCTGGGGCCTCGGCAAGGCTTGGGCCAAGCTCCCCCTCGTCCAGCGCTTCCCCTGGCTGCGCTGACCGATCCCGCGACACCCCGGGCAGCGGGCGCCACCACCGGTGGCGCCCGCTTCGCGCGTCCGGGCCGCCGCCCGTCGGGCATCGACCGGTCGCGATCCGGCAGGATCACGGTACGAAGGACGCAATGACGGACACGGCAGGAGAGGCCCGGATGAACCAGGCAGGCAAGCCCGAGGTGGGCCCGATCGAGGGGGCGCCTCCGGCCGACCTCGTCATCGAGGACATCACCGTCGGGGACGGACCCGAGGCGCGGGCCGGGCAGGTCGCCCGCGTGCACTACGTCGGCGTCGCGCACTCCACCGGGGGCGAGTTCGACGCGTCGTGGAACCGGGGCGAGCCCTTCGAGTTTCCGCTCGGCGGCGGGCGGGTCATCGCCGGCTGGGACCAGGGTGTGGTCGGCATGAGGGTCGGCGGCCGACGCCGCCTGACCATCCCGCCGCACCTCGGGTACGGCGAGCGGGGCGCGGCCGGCGTCATCAAGCCGGGCGAGACCCTGGTCTTCGTCGTCGACCTGCTCGGCGTCCGCTGACCGGCCCTTCTCGGCCCTTCGGTGGTCGCACCGGCCCTGCTGGCGCGCCCGCCGGGCACCGCCGCGAACCGGCCGCGGCAGGGGGACCTGCCGCGGCCGGTTGACCGGGTTCGCCCGGCGCGGGCCTGACCGGGCTCGGTCGTCAGGCGGCGACGAGGCTGCCGCTGGCGGCCTGGTCGGGCACGTCGGCGACGACGCGGACCACCCGGTGCAGGCCGGTCACCCGCAGGACCCGGGCCACCACCGGGTCGGGACCGACCAGCACCAGCTCGCCGCCGCCGGCGCGGAACCGCAGATGCGCGGCGGCCAGCGCGCGGACCCCGGCGGCGGAGAGAACGCGGACGCCGGACAGGTCGAGCCGGAGCGCCGAACGGGCCGGCGCGGCCCACAGGGCCGACCGCAGAGCGCCGACCGTGGCGATGTCGACCTCGCCCGTCGCTCGCACGTCCACCACCCGGTCGCCCATCGTGACCTCGAGGTGGAACCGCTCGTCCCGCTGTCCCATGCCCACGAATCTAGCCCGCACCACCGACAGTTCCGTCCTGCCGCGGGACGGAATCCGGGTACGACCAGGGTCGCACCGGGTGGGGTCGGGGATCCCCCTTCCGGGCGACCTCGGGGACGTTCCGGAAGGCACCGCCGGGCGTTCCGTGACCGGCCGCTGGGCGGACGGGGTCGCGACCTCGGGTACGACGGCGCGGCGATCGGCGCCGGCCGGAGTCGCTCGGGGGGCGACGCGCGGCGGATCGGCGGGTGAGAATGGGTGGATGGCCATCCCCCGTCCCCGCGCCCCGTGGCTCATCCGTCCCGTCCGCGAGCCGGCCACGGTGCCGCCACCGCTCGACGGGCCCTGGGCGCCCACCGACCGCCGGCTCGACGCCGTCGAGCTGCTCCCCCTGCCCGACGGCGTGTCCGGGCCGGAGGACGTGGTGGTCGATCCGGCCGGGCGGGTGGTCAGCGGGTCGGAGGACGGCAGCATCTGGTGGTGGCCGGTCGACGCGCCGGCGGGCACCCGACCGGAGCTGCTGGCCGAGACCGGGGGCCGGCCGCTGGGCGTGGAGATCGATCCGCGCGACGGCAGCCTGGTGGTCTGCGACGCGTACCGGGGGTTGCTGCGGGTGACCTGGGACGGAACGGTCCGGGAGCTGGGTGGTCCCGGGGCGCGGCCGCACCTGGCCGACAACGCGGCGGTCGCCCGCGACGGCACGGTCTACTTCACCGACTCGTCCAGCCGGTTCCCGGTGTCGCACTGGAAGCGGGACCTGCTGGAGCACCGCCCCAACGGGCGGGTGCTCGCGTACGACCCGGGCAGCGGGCGCACCGAGGTGGTCTGCGCCGGGCTCTACTTCCCGAACGGGATCGCGCTCACCCCGGACGAGTCCGCTCTGCTGCTGGTCGAGACCACGATCCACCGGCTGGTCCGGGTCGGCCTGCCGGACGGGGCGGTCACCGTCCTGGCGGACCTGCCCGCGTACCCGGACAACGTGGCCGCGGTGGGCGACGGGACGTACTGGATCGCGCTGCCCAGCCCCCGCGTGCCGATCGCCGAGCGGCTGCTGCCGCACCCCCGGCTGCGGCAGCTCGTCGCCGTGCTGCCGGCGGCGGTGCAACCGAAGCCGCTGCGCTACGGCCTGGTGGCCCTCGTGGACGGTGCCGGCCGCGTGCTGCGGACGCTGCACGGTCCGAGCGGGACGTACGACATGGTCACCGGGGTCCGCCAGGACGGCGACCAGCTGTGGCTGGGCAGCCTGACCGGCGCCGGGGTGGCCCGGGTGCCGTTGCACTGACCACCGACCCGGTCGACGACGCCCGGCCCGGACCGCCCCTCGGGCGTCCGGCCGTACGCCGGGGGCCCGGGGCCAGCTCGGACCCGGGCCCCGCGTACCGGACCGTCAGCCACCGCGGACGGACGGCACCGGTTCGGGCGAGCCGCCGGCCACCGCGCCGGGGTGCGGCGCCTGCGTGGGGCTCGGGCCGAGACCGGCCGGTACGGGCAGGGCGCTGCCCTTGACGTACCGGTCCCAGCTCACGTTCCACGCGGTCCAGCCGTTGCCCTCGGTCAGCTCCACCTCGGTGCCCTTGATCGTCACCAGGTCACCGACCTGGGTGATGTTCATCAGCCAGTCCGCCGCGGCCGCGGAGACGTTGGTGCAGCCGTGGGAGACGTTGATGTTCCCCTGGTCCCCCTCCGACCACGGCGCGCCGTGGATGAACTCCCCACCCCAGGTGAGCCGCTGCGCGTCCTCGACGTCGACGACGTACGGGTCGGCCGAACCCCGGGTGTCGAACGTGGTGAACTGGTGTTTCTCCATGATCACCATCTTGCCGCTGGAGGTCGGCGTGCTCGGCTTGCCCATGCTGACCGGGATCTTGCGGACGAGCTTGCCGTCGCGCAGCACGGACATCTGCTTGGTGGCGTTGTCGATCTCCAGCGACACCTGCCGGCCGATCTTCGAGGTCGCCCTCCGGTCGGCGTCACCCACGTACTGCTTGCCGATCGGCAGGCCCTCCAGGCCGGCGCGGACGCTGATGCTGGTGCCCGGCCGCCAGAAGTCGGGCGCCCGGTAGTAGACCTGGCTGCCGTCGGACACCCACGACCACACGCCCGGCTGCGGCGGGTTGGTCTTCACGAACAATCGCCGCTGCACGTCCGCCCTGGCCTCTTTCGGAATGGGCGGGTCGAAGGCGACGGTAACCGGCATGGCGGTTCCGTACGTCTGTTTGTCGGCGAAATACAACGTGCTGGTGATCTGCGGCTTGGTCGATTTCGGCATTGTCGTGAACGTCGTCCTGCGGGTGGTCGTGGCACCCGAGTCCCCGGTTGCGGTCACCTCGGCGGTGTACGTCCGTTTCGGCTTCAACGGAGCGTTCGGCACCCACCCGGAGCCGTCCTCCCGTGGTTCCGCCTTGACCTCGGCGCCCTTGTCGTCGACGATCCGGACCGCGGTCACCTTGCCGCCCTTGACGGCCGTGCCCACCTCGGCGCTGACCGGCACGTCCCGGGTCCGGTCGGACGGTGTGACGGTCAGTTCCGGTGGGGCGGCCCGGCCCCCCGCCCGCTCGCCCGACTTGCCGTCGGCGGTGCATCCGACAAGGGCCAACGGTGCCGCCACGACGGTCACCGCGAGCAGCGTCATTCGCCGCCTGAATTCCATGAGCGTCCCCCCGTTTATTGCTTTCCCTCCGCCACATTCTCTCCGTCCCACGCCCCGGATAACGCATTTTCAGCGGATCCCCCGCTGCAATTATCGCCCCTATTTTCCGGTCCCACGCGCCCTGCGCCGGCCGCTACCGACCGTGCCTGATCGCCGCCGACCGTCCGCCTTCGACCCGCCCCGCCCCGTTCGCCGGGAACCGGGTCCGAACGTCAGCCGGCTCGGCCTTCGGCCGGCGGTGCGAGTTCTCGAACCGCACGACAGAGCTGCCCCCGTCCCGGGCGGCCGCCGCAGCAGTCGTCGGGCCGCGAACGAAGGGCGCCCCTGACCGGCCGGATCCGGCCGGTCAGGGGCGCCCACGCGTCCCGTTCAGAGGTTGGCGATCAGCACCGCCGGGCGTTCGACGCAGTCCGCGACGTGCCGCAGGAAACCGCCGGCCACCCCACCGTCGCACACCCGGTGGTCGAAGGTGAGGCTGAGCTGCGTCACCTTCCGCACCGCGAGTTGGCCGTCGACCACCCACGGCTTGTCCACGATCCGCCCCACGCCGAGCAGCGCCGCCTCCGGGTGGTTGATGATCGGGGTGGAGCCGTCCACGCCGAACACGCCGTAGTTGTTCAGCGTGAACGTGCCGCCGGTGAGCCGGGCCGGGGGAAGGGTGCCGGCCCGCGCCGCCGCCGTGGTCTCGCTCAGCGCGGCGGCCAGCTCGGCGGTGGTGAGGCGCTGCGCGTCCCGCAGCACCGGCACCACCAGGCCCCGCTCGGTCTGTGCCGCGATGCCCAGGTGGACCCCGGCGGACTGGACGATCCGCTGCCCCTCGCCGTCCACCCGGGCGTTGAGCTGCGGGAACCTGCGCAGCCCGGACAGGCAGACGCGGGCCAGCAACGCCAGGACGCTCACCGGGGCGTCCGGCGTGGCGGCGTTGATCGCCGCACGGGTCTCCAGCAGGGCGGTCGCGTCGACGTCCACCCAGATGGTGACGTCGGGAATCTCCCGGCGACTGCGGGACAGCTTGTCGGCGATCGCCTTGCGGATGCCGGTCAGCGGCACCACCACATCGCCCTCGCCGAGCCCGACGTGCGCGCCGGGAACGTCCGGCACGGCGGCGAGCCGGGCCGGCGCGGCCGGGGTGGCGGCCTCGACGTCGGCCCGGCGGATCACACCGCCCGGCCCGGTGCCGCGCACCGTCGCCAGGTCCACGCCCCGTTCCCTGGCCAGCCGCCGCACGATCGGCGAGATGACCAGCACCGGGTGCCGGCCGGCGGGCGGCGGCGCGGCGGCGACGGGCGCCGACGGGCTGGACGCCGGGACCGCCTCCGGCGCCGGACGCGGCCGGCGGCGACGCCGGCCGGACCCACCGTGCCCGGTTCCGTACCCGATCAGCACGTTCCCGGAGCCGGCCCGCTCCTCCTCGCGGTAGGTGGCATGCCCCGGCGGCTCCGTGGGCGCGGGGACGTCGTCCAGCGGCGCGATCGTGATGAGCGGCTGGCCGACCGGCCGTACCTCACCCGCCGCGCCGTGCAGGGCCACGACCCGACCGGCGTACGGGCACGGCACGTCGACGACCGCCTTGGCGGTCTCCACCTCGACGACGGTCTGGTCCACCGTCACCGTGTCGCCGACCGCGACCCGCCACTCGACGATCTCCGCCTCGGTCAGCCCCTCCCCCAGGTCCGGGAGCAGGAAGTCCCGGGTTCCGACAGCGCTCATGCCGGCACTCCGCTTCGCTCCGTGCCGTCCTGCGGCACCACAGCGCTGAGCTGATGATTCGCTCGCTGACGCTCGCTCATGCCGCCACCCACCGCTCGTCCGGCCGGTCGTCCCACTGGAGGCGGGCCACCGCGTCGAGCACCCGGTCCACCGACGGCAGGTGGGTGTGCTCCAGCATCGGCGCCGGGTACGGGATGTCCAGGCCGGACACCCGCAGCACCGGGGCGTGCAGCGCGTGGAAGCAGCGCTCCTGCACCCGGGCGGCGATCTCGGCCCCGACGCCGGCGAAGCCCTGCGCCTCCTGGATCACCACGCAGCGGCCGGTCCGGCGTACCGACGCGGTGACGGTGCCGTCGTCGAACGGCACGATCGTGCGCACGTCGACGACCTCCAGGTCCCAGCCCTCCGCGCGGGCGGCCTCGGCGGCCTCCAGCGCCACCGGCACCGCCGGTCCGTACGCCACGAGCGTGGCGTCGGTGCCGGCACGTCGGACGACCGCGCGGCCGAACGGCTCGCTCCGGGCGGGCAGCTCCGCCTCGGCGCTGGCGAAGTAGAGCTTCTTCGGCTCCATGAACACGACCGGGTCCGGGTCCTCGATCGCCTCGCGCAGCAGCGAGTACGCGTCGGCGACGGTCGCCGGCGTGACCACCTTCAGGCCGGGCGTGTGCGCGTAGTACGCCTCGGAGGAGTCGCAGTGGTGCTCGACGCCGCCGATGCCGCCCGCGTACGGCACACGGATGACGATGGGCACGCTCAGCGCGCCCCGGGTGCGGTTGCGCAGCTTCGCCACGTGCGACGCGATCTGCTCGAACGCCGGGTACGCGAACGCGTCGAACTGCATCTCCACGACCGGTCGCAGGCCGGACATGGCCAGGCCGACCGCGAAGCCGACGATGCCGGCCTCGGCGAGCGGGGTGTCGAAGCACCGCTTGTCCCCGAAGCGGGCCTGCAGCCCGTCGGTGATCCGGAAGACGCCGCCGAGCTGGCCGACGTCCTCACCGAAGACGACGACCCGCTCGTCGTCGAGCATCGCGTCGGCGAGCGCGGCGTTGAGCGCCTTCGCCATGGTCAGCGCGGCCATCAGGCGTCCCCCTCCTGGTCGGCGGCCAGCTCGGCGCGGACCTGCTCGCGCTGCTCGACCAGTTGCGGGGTCGGCTGCGCGTAGACGTGCTCGAACAGGCTCAGCGGTTGGACGGTGGGCTTGTCGTGCATCCGCGTCCGCAGGTCGGCCGCGTACGCCTCGGCCTCCTCGGCGACGGCGGCCGCGGCCGCGTCGTCGAGCGCGCCGCGGGCCCGCAGGTACGTCTCCAGCCGGGCGACCGGGTCCCGGTCCCGCCACGCCGCCACCTCGTCGGCGTCCCGGTAGCGCGTCTGGTCGTCGGCGTTGGTGTGCGGCTCCATCCGGTAGGTGTGCGCCTCGACCAGGAACGGGCCGTGCCCGGCGCGGGCGTGCTCGACCGCGCGGGTGAGCACGGCGAGGACGGCGACCGGGTCGTTGCCGTCCACCTGCTCGCTGGGCACGCCGTAGCCGACGCCCTTGTACGCGAGGCTCGGCGCGGCGGTCTGCCGGGACAGCGGGACGCTGATCGCGTACCGGTTGTTCTGCACGAAGTAGACGACCGGCGCCTTGAACACGGCGGCAAAGTTGACCCCCTCGTGGAAGTCGCCCTCGCTGGTCGCGCCGTCGCCGATGAACGCCAGCGCCACCGTGTCCCGCCCCTGGTACGCCTCCCCGTACGCCAGGCCGGCGGCGTGCACGCACTGGGTGGCGAGCGGGGTGCACTGCGGGGCGGTACGCCGGGCGGCCGGGTCGTACCCGCAGTGCCAGTCGCCGCGCAGCAGGGTGAGCACCTCGACCGGGTCGATGCCGCGGGCGGTCAGCGCCATCGACTCGCGGTAGGTGGGGAAGACCCAGTCGTCGTCGCGCAGGGCGAGCACGGCGCCGACCTGGCAGGCCTCCTGGCCGCGGGAGGACGGGTAGACGGCGAGCCGGCCCTGCTTGGTCAGGGCGGTGGCCTGGACGTCGAAGCGGCGGCCGATCACCATCCGCCGGTACATCTCCAGGAGCGCCTCGAGGGGCGGCTCCGGGTAGTCGGGCTGGGCCGGCAGCGGGGTGCCGTCGGGGGCGAGCAGGCGGACCGGCTCACCGGCGGGCAGCAGCGCGCCGGCCGGGTCCGGCGTGGTGGCCGGCCGGGGAGCGCGCCGGGACGCCCGGCGGACCTGGGGTGTGGTCGTCACGGCGGGAACCTCCTGGACATCTGGTGCGCCTATGCTCCTGCCGTCGGATGATTGACTCAAGATTCGCCGTGAACGTGGGACGGTTGGCAGACAGGAGGTGGCTGGATGAGCCAGGAGTCCGGCCCGGAGATGACCGGGGCTGTCGGAACGGGACGATCGGCCCGCGTCCTGGACGAGGTGGACCGGCACATCCTGGCCGAACTGGTGCGCGACGGGCGCACCTCGGTACGCACGCTGGCCGAGCGGATCCACATCTCCCGCACCAACGCGTACGCCCGGATGGAACGGCTGGTGCGCGACGGCGTGATCACCGGCTTCCACGCGCAGGTCGCACCGGAGGCGGCGGGCCTGGGCACGTCGGCGTACGTCGCCATAACCATCGAGCAGAACACCTGGCGTGAGGTGTCCGCGGAGCTGGCGCGGGTGCGCTACATCGAGCACGCCGCCCTGCTCGGCGGCGACCACGACGTCCTCGCCCTGGTCCGCGCGCCGGACAACGCCACCCTGCGCGACGTGGTGCTGAGCCGGGTGCAGAGCATCCCCGGGGTGCTGTCGACCCGCACCTGGCTGGTGTTCCACGAGTTCGACGGCGACCTCAGCCCCTGGGAGTGAACGGCCGGCCCGCGGGTCCGCCCCGGCGGCGCGGGTCGGCCGCTGCAACAAACCTGCACACCACAGTCCTTGCCTTCGGGGAAACCGCTTTCCTAGCATTGCATTTCATCAATGTTTCGTTCTGGTGCCGGGCGGACGACCAGGTGGGCGCGGGAACCTCCCGGGCCCGAAGACGAAGGTGAGACGAGATGAGACGACCAGTCGCGCTGCGACTCCACGCGGCGCTGGCCGCGGGCGCACTCGGCGCCGCGATCCTGGTGGCCCTGCCGCTGCCCCAGGCATCGGCGGCGACCGGCACCGCCACCGGCTACGCGACCCGCAACGGTGGGACCACCGGCGGCACGGGCGGGCAGACGGTGCGGGCCACCACCGGAACCGCGATCCACGCGGCCCTGTGCGGCCGGGCCAGCAGCAGCACCCCGATCATCATCCAGGTCGAAGGGACCATCAACCACGGCAACACCAGCAAGGTGTCCGGAGGAAGCTGCAACACCGCCGACGGCGTGATCGAGCTCAAGCAGATCAGCAACATCACGATCATCGGTGTCGGCAACGGCGCGGTCTTCGACCAGGTCGGCATCCACATCCGCGAGGCCAGCAACATCGTCATCCAGAACGTGACCGTCCGGAACGTCAAGAAGTCGGGCTCCCCGACGTCCAACGGCGGCGACGCCATCGGCATGGAGAGCAACGTCCGCAACGTCTGGGTCGACCACGTCACCCTGGAGGCCTCGGGCGGGGAGTCGGAGGGCTTCGACGGCCTCTTCGACATGAAGAACAACACCCAGTACGTGACCCTGTCCTACAGCATCCTGCGCAACTCCGGCCGCGGCGGCCTCGTCGGGTCCAGCGAGAGCGACCTCTCCAACGGGTTCATCACCTACCACCACAACCTGTACGAGAACATCGACTCCCGTACGCCCCTGCTGCGCGGCGGCGTCGCGCACATCTTCAACAACCACTACGTGCGCCTCAACGAGTCCGGCATCAACTCGCGGGCCGGAGCCCAGGCGAAGGTGGAGAACAACTACTTCGCGAACTCCACGGACGTCCTCGGCACGTTCTACACCAACGAACGCGGCTACTGGCAGGTCAGCGGCAACGTCTTCAGCAACGTGACCTGGTCCAGCCCCGGCAGCGAGAACTACCCCGCCGGCCCCAACGTCCAGTCCAACACCAGCGTCAGCATCCCGTACTCGTACCGCCTCGACGGGGCGAGCTGCGTGCCGGACATCGTCCGGCAGACGGCCGGTGCCAACAAGGGCATGCGGGTCTCGGACGGCAACTGCACGCCGCAGTCACCGACGCCGGGGCCGACCGGTCCCGCGCCCACCACGCCCCCGCCGACCACTCCCCCGCCGGCCAGCCCCACGCCGAGCCAGCCCAGCGGCACCAACCTCAGCATCGGGGCCGGCTCCGACGGCTCCAGCAAGGCCAGCGGCACGAGCTACGGCAACGTGCGGGACGGCAACATGAGCACGTACTGGTCGCCGGCCGGCTCAACCGGCTCCATCTCGATCAAGTGGGACTCCGCCACCACGGTGTCCCGGATCAACATCCGGGAGGCGTCCGGCGCGGTCGGGAACATCGGCTCCTGGCGGGTCCTCAACCACGACACCGGAGCGGTCCTGCGGACCGGCAGCGGCGCCGGCGTCATCACCTTCGGGGCGACCTCGCTGCGGAAGATCACCTTTGAGATCACCGGCGCGAGCGGCACGCCGCGCGTCGCCGAGTTCGAGACGTACGCCAGCTAGTGCCAAACCGCCCGCCGTCCCGGCGGACCGATCCGGGGCCGGTGCGGGACGCAGCCGGGAACCCCCGGCAGCAGGCGGACCAACCGCGCGGTGCGGCGATATGCCTGGGAGGCATGATCATGCCTCCCAGGCATATCGCTTCGTCACGTATGCCGTGCCGCCGCGGGATGGCCGCGGCGTCGCGCGACGCGCGGTCGCCCTAGAGTCTCCGACGTGCCGCCACGCGCCGGTCCGTGTCCACGGATCGGCCGACCCGGCGCGTCTAATAGGGCGTGACGTTCGAGGAGTACGCGTTCGCCCGCGCACCCGCGCTGATGCGGCTCGCCCGGTTGCTGACCGGCGACGAGCACCGCGCCGAGGACCTGGTCCAGGAGGTCCTCGCCAAGGCGTACGCCCGCTGGGGGCGCATCGCGCGGACGGACCGGCCCGACGCGTACGTGCGCCGCATGCTCGTCAACGCCCACCACTCCTGGTGGCGCCGGCGCAGCAGCCGCGAGATCGCCCTCGACGTGATGACCGATCGGGCCGGCGCCGGCGACGAGGCCGCCCGCGTCGACGAACGCGACGCCCTGTGGCGGCTCGTCCGTGCGCTCCCGCCACGTCAGCGCACGGTGATCGTCCTGCGCTACTACGAGGACCTCGACGACACGAGGATCGCCGAGATCATGGACTGTTCGACTGTCACCGTCCGCACGCACGCGAGCCGGGCGCTGGCGGCGCTGCGTGAGCGGCAGGGAACACCGGGCCCCGCCCGGACCGGAGGGAACTGATGTCCAGCGATCTCGATCAGCGGCTCGCCGCGACGCTCAAGCACCACGCGGGCGGGGACGTCGACCCCGCGCCGATCGTGGCGCATGCCCGGCGTCGCGGGCGCCGCCTCCGGCTGCGCCGCCGCGGACTGGTCGCCGGGGGCACGACCGCGGCGTGCGCGGCCCTGGCCGCGGTGGTGCTGGTGTTCCCGGCCGGTCCGGTACCCGACGGTACGACCGTGACCGCCGCACTCGCACTGCCGGAGGCGCCGGGCCAGGCCGGTGCGATCGCGCGCCCGGAGGTCGTCGGCGCCGATCCCGGCATCGTGCACTTCACGACCGACCCTCTGGTGAGCGGCGCCGAGGTCGCCACCTGGAGTGCGGGGCGCGGCATCGAGAGTGTCGAGTTCCGCGGCCCGTCCGGTCAGGCGCGGTTCATGCTGGCGCGCGACCCGGCGACGCTGGACGCGGTGCAACAGACACTGTCGTCGGCGGGCCGGCCCCAGCCACCGACCGACGTTCAGGTGAACGGCCGCCCCGGCACGGCCTGGTTCGACCCGTCCGGCGACCAGAAACTGTGGTTCGTCCGCTGGCAACCGGTCGACGGGCTCTGGGCCCAGCTCGACATCTACGCCACCACCCGCGACGACGCCGCCGACACGGCGGGTCGGGTCCGGTTCGACGGTGCCCGGCGCTGCGTGGTGCCGTTCCGCCTGCGGTCGCTGCCGCCCGGCGGGCGGCTGCTCGAATGCTCGATCACGCTGTTCAAGCGGGCGGGCAGCGCCTTCCGGGAGGGGTCGCTGGTCGTCGGGGACGAATCCGGTCGCTGGCTGACGGTCCGGGCGTCGTACGTCGGGCCCGGCTACGAGGCATCGGCGGGCGATCTCGACGCCGGGCCATACCGCGCTCGCCGGCAGGGCAGCGACGTCCTGGAGATGGTCGTCGAGCCCTGTGTGGTCGAGGCCTTCCTCGACGGCTGGGGAAACGGCTATCCGGAGTCGGACGGCCTGACGGTCCTCGGCGGGTACCGGCCGGCCCGGGACCTGAACCGCCCCGACAGCTGGTGACGCCAGGCAAGGGATCGACGGTTACGAGTGGCGCAACTACCATCGTTGACCTGCCCAGTCACCGGAGGTATCCATGCGCCGACGGCGTCGCCGTACCCTTCTCGCCGCCGCCCTGATCACCACGTCGGTCCTGACCGTGCCCGCGGCACCGGCCGGCGCCGAGCCGGCAGCGTCGCCCGGCATCGTCGTCAGCGACGGGATCACCCAACCGGTGTTCTCGTTCGCGGACGCGATCGAGGAACGGGTCTGGGTCGAGACGACCCTCGACACCGACCACGACGGCGTGTTCGACCGGGTCGTCGCCGACATCTCCCGGCCCCGCGAAACCGCCACGGAGGGCTTCAAGGTCCCGGTCATCTTCGAGCACAGCCCGTACCGCAAGGGCACCTGGAACGACGTGCCGTACCCGAGCGTGCTGGTCGACGAGCTACCGCAGAACGGGCTCACCAAGCAGTCGCGGGCACAGTCCCAGTCGATCGGGATCCAGCGGGCCGAGGCCAACCTGCCCGGCGCCCTCGACGACTACTACGTTCCGCGGGGATACGCCGTGGTGCTCGGGCAGAGCATCGGCACCGGGGACTCCGACGGCTGTCCGACCACCGGGGACATGGCGGAGACGCTGGGCACGAAGGCGATCATCGACTGGCTGGCCGGCCGGGCGAGGGCGTTCGACGCCGCCGGCGAACCGGTCACCGCCGACTGGACCACCGGATCGGTGGGGATGACCGGGGTGTCGTACAACGGGACGCTGCCGAACCAGGTGGCCACGACCGGCGTCGAGAACCTCAAGACGATCGTCCCGGTGGCCGCGATCAGCAACTGGTACGACTACTACCGGGCCAACGGGCTGGTCGTCGCGCCCGGCGGTTTCCAGGGCGAGGACGCCGACATCCTGGCGCGGTACACCGCGGGCCGGGCGCGTGCCGAGGGCCGGTGCGTCGACGAGATCGCGCAGATCACGGCGGATCAGGATCGGGTCAGCGGTGACTACAACGGGTTCTGGCGGGCCCGCGACTACCTTCCGGCCGCCCGGAACGTCACCGCCAGCGTCTTCGTCGTGCACGGGCTCAACGACTGGAACGTCAAGACGGAGCACTTCGCCGGCTGGTGGGACCGGCTCGCCGCGGCCCAGGTGCCACGCAAGATCTGGCTGCACCAGGGCGGTCACGGGGGGCCGGGCAACACCGCGACGGTGACCCTGCCGAGTGGACGCGCCTGGACCTACAAGCAGACCGAGAACCGCTGGTTCGACCACTGGCTGTGGGGGGTGCAGAACGGCATCATGGACGAGCCGACGGCGGTCGTCCAGCGCGAGGACCGGTCCTACACCACGTACCCCAACTGGCCGGACCCCGGCGCCCGGGACGTGCCACTGCGCCTGGCCGCCGACAGCGCGACCGGGCCCGGCAGCCTGCTCAGCACCGGCGCCGCTGATCGGCGCGCCGAGCAGTCCTTCGTGGACGCGGGACGCACGATCGCCCCGCGCACGCTGGTGGCCGACCCCGACTCGGCCGGCGAGAACCGGCTCGTCTACCGCTCCCCGGTACTGACCCGGGACGTACGCATGTCCGGGCGGCCCGAGATGCGGCTGCGGATGTCCATCGACAACCGCGCCGACGCGAACCTCACGGTCTACCTGGTCGACTACGGCGCGCCCGGCTCGACCGCCCAGCCGGTCGTGGTGACCAGGGGCTGGATGGATCCGCAGAACCGGACGGGCCGGTCGCACACCGTCGCCGTCAAGCCGGGCGTCAGGTACGACTACCGCTGGACGCTGGAGCCGAAGGACTACGTCTTCCCGGCGGGGCACCGCATCGGGGTGGTCGTCTTCTCGAGCGACCAGGAATACACCCTGCTGCCGCTCGACGGGACCCGGCTCACCGTCCAACCCGGCGCCAGCCGCCTCACCGTGCCGGTCGTCGGCGGCCGGGCCGCACTCGGCTTCTGACGTGGGCCGCCGGTCCGGGCGCCCGTCGCCCGGGCCGGCGGTGGCCGGTCGAACCAGGTGCCGGGCCGTGCCGCCCGGGCGGTCACCGCTCCGGCGGAGCCTCCAGGCCCTCGCGGTCGGCCAGCTCCAGCAGCGGCTCCAGCGAGAACGCCCGCTCGTCCAGCCCGGCGTGCGGGTCACCGCGCTCGGCGAAGCGGGCCGGCATCGTGGTGACGTCGAAGTCCTCCGGCCGGACGTCGTCCAGCTCGGACCAGTCCAGCGGCGCCGACACCAGCGCCGCCGGTGTCGGCCGGATCGAGTACGCGGACGTCACCGTGTGGTCGCGGGCCATCTGGTTGTAGTCCACGAAGACCGGCCGGTCCCGCTGTTCCCGCCACCACGTGGTGGTCACCAGGTCCGGGCGGCGGCGCTGCATCTCCCGGCCCAGCGCCAGGACGGCCCGGCGGCAGTCACCGAAGCTCCACCGCGGCTCGATGGTGAGATAGACGTGCAGGCCCCGGCCGCCGGTCGTCTTCGGGTAGCCGACCAGGCCCAGCTCGTCGAGGAACGCACGGACCTCGTGCGCCACCGGCACCACCTGGTCGAACCCGACGCCGGGCAGCGGATCCAGGTCGATGCGCAGCTGGTCGGGCCGCTCCACGTCACCCTTGGACACCGGCCACGGGTGGAAGCGCAGGGTGCCGAGGTTCACCGCCCAGATCACCACGGCCAGCTCGCTCGGCGCGACCTCGTCGGCGGTGCGCCCGCTCGGGAAGGTGATGTGGGCGGTCCGCACCCAGTCGGGCGCCCCCGCCGGCAGCCGCTTCTGGTAGAACGCGTCGCCCCGGTTGTCCTGCCGGGTGGCGATCTTCGCGCCCTCGAAGACGCCGCGCGGCCAGCGCTCCAGCATCGTCGGCCGGTCCCGCAGGGCGCGCAGGATGCCGTCGCCGACCGCCAGGAAATAGCGCACCACGTCGAGCTTGGTCAGCCCCCGCTCGGGAAAGTACGGCTTGTCCGGGCTGGAGACCCGAACGACGCGCGGGCCGACCCGGATCTCCTCCGCCGCCGTCGTCGCCACGCCTCACACCGTAGCCGCACGCTGCCCGCCGGGCAGGAACACGCCGCCGGCCGGGCGGCTGCGGTGAGCGGTCCGGCCGGCGGCGTCGCCTCCCGTCAGCGGCCTTCCTGCTGCAGACGCGCCATCAGCATCTGCTTGCCCTGGTCGCCCGCCTTGCGGTTGTTCTCCTGGATCTTCCGGAACCAGGAGGCGAGTTCGGTGTCCCCGCGCGCCTCCGCGTCGGAGATGTACGTCTCCATCCGGTAGACGTTCTTCAGGGACATCTGCACCGCGTGGATGAGGTCGTAGTTCTTGTCCTTGAGGGCGCTCTTCTGCTCCATGGTCATGGTCGCCACGGCGTACCTCCCCTGTGCGTGTTCAGGTCGAGCCAGCGCTTACCCGTCGGCGGGCGGTTCACGCGCGGCGGCGCCGACGCCGGGCGGTGACCCGCCGAGGCGGGTGCGGGACGCGCCACGTCTGACGCCCTTGTCCGCCGCGAGGAGGGTGTGTGTAACGCCACATCCGCCCCGGGCGCTGAGTGCGATGACGGGCACCTGCCCGTTACCAACCGGTCGCTCCCCACCAGGGGGCGCACCGGCCGCACAACAGCCCCTGGGAGTCTGTGTGAAGAAACTCCGTCGCAAGACACTGGCCGCCGCGTCGGCCGTGGCGCTCGGTGTCGGCCTGGCCGTCGCCGGTGGCACGGTGCCGGCCGCGTCGGCCGCCGGGCCGGACACCACGTACCTGGTGCTGGCCCCGCAGGGCGCCACGACCAGCAAGGCGGCGGCCCGCGTGGCCGCCGCCGAGGGCACCGTGGTGGCCAGGTACGACCAGATCGGTGTCCTGGTCGTCCGCTCCACCAACCCGGAGTTCGCCACCGACGTGGCGGGCGCCGGGGTCGACTCGGTCGCGTCGACGGCCGGCCTCGGCACCGCTCTCGACGAGGGCGAGACCGTCGAGGTCGACGCCGCCGCCGTCGCCGCTGCCGCCGGTGACCCCACCGGCGAGCCGCTCTACGGCCTGCAGTGGGACATGCCGATGATCGACGTGCCGGAGGCGCACGCCGTCACCACCGGCAGCGCCGACGTCGTGGTGGGTGTGCTGGACAGCGGCATCTCCAGCAGCCACCCCGACCTGGCCAGCCAGATCGCCAAGGACAAGAGCGCGTCCTGCCTCGGCGGTGTGGCCGACACCAGCGAGGTGTCCTGGAACCCGACCACCTCCGACCACGGCACGCACGTGGCCGGGACGATCGCCGCCGCGATCAACGGCGTCGGCGTCACCGGCGTCGCGCCGGGCGTCAGGGTGGCCGCCGTCAAGGTCGTCAACAACGACGGCTACATCTTCCCGGAGGCAGCGGTCTGCGGGTTCATGTGGGCGGCCGAGCACGGCATGCAGGTGACCAACAACAGCTACTACATCGACCCCTGGGAGATGAACTGCCGCAACGACGAGCGGCAGCGCCCGGTCTGGAAGGCGGTGCAGCGGGCCCTCCGCTACTCGCAGTCCAAGGGCGTGCTGCACGTGGCGTCGGCGGGCAACTCCAACTACGACCTGGCACACAAGAACGTCGACGCGGGCAGCCCGAACGACGGCAGCGCCCCGGTCGAGAACCGCGAGGTCAACAGCGCCTGCCTCGTCCTGCCGGGCGAGGCGCCGGGCGTGGTGACCGTCTCGGCGGTCGGCCCGACCGGGGAGAAGAGCTACTACTCCTCGTACGGCCTGGGAGTGGTGGACGTGACGGCGCCGGGCGGTGACGCCCGGTTCCGGAGCGGTGGGTCGACCTCGAACGCGGCGGACGCCATCCTGTCCACCACGTTCAACACCGCCACCCGCACCAACGGGTGGGGCTACAAGCAGGGCACCTCGATGTCCGGGCCGCACGCGGCCGGCGTCGCGGCCCTGGCCGCCTCGGCGCACCCGGGCATCAGCCCCGGCGCGCTGGCCGCCCTGCTCGAGCGGGCCGCGGTGGCGCAGCCCTGCCCGACGGGGGTCTACAACCCCACGCCGGCGCTGGGCGACACCTACGAGGCGACCTGCTCCGGCGGGAAGCGCAACTCGTTCTACGGCGCTGGCATGGTCAACGCCCACAACGTGGTGCGGTAACAGCGGCGACACCAGTGGTGGGGCCCCGCGGTGACCGCCGGGCCCCACCCGTTTCTCCCGCCGGCTCCCGGGTACGGAGGGAGGCCTCACCCCGAGCCGAGGAGGTCAGCCGGTGTCCACCGATGCCATCGTCCTGCTGAAAGAGGACCACAAGGAGATGCGCCGCCTGTTCAAGGAGTTCCAGGCCAGCGAGGACGCGCCGGCGAGCAGGCGCGAGAAGCTGGTCAAGCAGATCCTCGAGGCGCTGACCGTGCACACCTACCTCGAGAACGAGGTCATGTACCCGGAGGTCCGCGAGCGCCTGCCGGAGCTGGAGGACCACATCCTGGAGTCGTACGAGGAACACCACGTCGCCGACGTGCTCTGCTTCGAGCTGTTCACGATGGAGCCGGACGACGAGCACTACAACGCCAAGACGACGGTGCTGATCGAGAACGTGCTGCACCACGTCGAGGAGGAGGAGCAGGAGTGGTTCCCCAAGGTGCGCGAGAAGATGGGCCGTAAGGAACTGCAGGAGATGGGCCAGAAGATGATCGACATGCGGCCGAAGGCGCCCCGCTCGCCGGCCGCGCCGAAGGCGCTCAAGAAGTCGCTGGACGCGATGCGCGCGTAGGCCCGAACGCCACCCCGGGGTCCGGCCGCCGGCCGGGCCCCGACGCGTGTCACCAGGCCGTCGGCGGCACGCCGTCCGGCGCCGGCAGGATCCGCCGCAGCTGTCCCGGGGGTACGCTGCGCCGCCGCCACTCCCGCGGGTAGCCCACCGACACCTCCTCGAACCGCACCCCGTCGTACCAGGTGGTGCGGGGGATGTGCAGGTGGCCGTAGACCACGGCGACGGCGTCGAAGCGGCGGTGCCAGTCGGCGGTGGCCTCGGTGCCGCACCACTGGGCGAAGATCGGGTAACGCAGGACGCGGGTCGGCTCGCGCACCAGTGGCCAGTGGTTGACCAGCACGGTCGGCAGCGCCGGGTCGCGCTCGGCCAGCCGCCGGGCGGTCTCGGCGACCCGCGCCGCGCACCACGCCGAGCGGCTCTCGTACGGGTGGGGGTGCAGCAGGTACTCGTCGGTGCAGACGATCCCGGTCCGGTACGCCTCGGCCAGTGCCGCCTCCGGCGTGTCGAAGCCGTCCGGCCGCCAGCTGTGGTCGTACAGCAGGAACAGCGGCGCCACGGTGACCGGACCGCCGGGCCCCTCCCACACCGGGTACGGGTCCTCCGGGGTGACCACGCCGAGCTCGCGGCACAGCTCGACCAGGTGCGCGTACCGCGCCACACCCCGCAGGGTCACCGGGTCGGCGCGCGGGGTCCACAGCTCGTGGTTGCCGGGTGACCAGACGACCTTGGCGAACCGGCCGGCCAGCAGCCGCAGCGCCCACTCGACCTGGGCGACGGTGTCTCCCACGTCGCCGGCGACGAGCAGCCAGTCCGCCGGCGACTCCGGAACCAGGCCGTCGACCACCGCCCGGTTGTCGGCGTGCCGGACATGCAGATCGCTGATGGCGAGCAACTTCCCCGTGCCATCGCCCCCCGCCATAACCCGAGATCCTAGCCGCCACCCCCCTCCCCCGCCGATCTTGTTTCCCGCCCCGCCATAAGGGGCGTTCGAGGCAGAGCGAGGGACACAAGTGCAAGACCGCGCGGGGACTGTCACCGCTACGGGAGCGTGTCCGGGTAGGATCCCCTCGGGCCGTGACTGGCGCGGATAGGGATGGAGAACCATCGGGGAGCGGCCCCGTCACGAGGACGCATGCCGAGCGCCTGGGCCTTCCGCACGTCATCAGGAGGTCGCATGTCGCTGAACGCCGAGTCCACCGCCTACCGCAGCGCACTCGAGGTGATCGGCGCCGTCGAGCCGCGCATAGCCGACGCGATCCGCGCCGAGCTGACCGACCAGCGCGAGTCGCTCAAGCTCATCGCCAGCGAGAACTACGCCTCCCCGGCCACCCTGCTGGCCATGGGCAACTGGTTCAGCGACAAGTACGCCGAGGGCACCATCGGCCGCCGCTTCTACGCCGGCTGCCAGAACGTCGACACGGTCGAGGCACTCGCCGCCGAGCACGCCCGGGAGCTGTTCGGGGCGCCCCACGCGTACGTGCAGCCGCACTCCGGCATCGACGCCAACCTGGTCGCGTTCTGGGCGATCCTCGCCGACCGGGTCGAGTCACCGGCGCTGAAGCGCGCCCAGGCGCGGCACGTCAACGACCTCACCGAGGCCGACTGGTTCGCGCTCCGCCGGGAGCTGGGCAACCAGCGGATGCTGGGCATGTCGCTGGACGCCGGTGGCCACCTCACCCACGGTTTCCGGCCGAACATCTCCGGCAAGATGTTCGACCAGCGCAGCTACGGCACCGACCCGGAGACCGGGCTGGTCGACTACGACAAGCTCGCCGAGACCGCCCGCGAGTTCAAGCCGCTGATCCTGGTCGCGGGCTACTCCGCGTACCCCAGGAAGGTGAACTTCCGGATCATGCGCGAGATCGCCGACTCCGTCGGCGCCACCTTCATGGTCGACATGGCGCACTTCGCCGGCCTGGTCGCCGGCAAGGTCTTCACCGGCGACTTCGACCCGGTCCCGCACGCGCACATCGTCACCACCACCACCCACAAGTCGCTGCGCGGCCCGCGCGGCGGCCTGGTCCTCTGCGGTCCGGAACTGGCCGAGCAGGTCGACCGGGGCTGCCCGATGGTGCTCGGCGGCCCGCTGCCGCACGTGATGGCCGCCAAGGCGGTCGCGCTCGCCGAGGCCCGCCGGCCGGACTTCGCCGACTACGCCCAGCGCGTCGTCGCGAACGCGCAGGCGCTCGCCGCCGGGCTGCTGCGCCGCGGCGCGAAGCTGGTCACCGGCGGCACCGACAACCACCTCGTGCTCATCGACGTCACCGGGTACGGCCTCACCGGCCGGCAGGCCGAGCAGGCGCTGCTCGACTCGGGCATCGTCACCAACCGCAACTCGGTGCCGCAGGACCCGAACGGCGCCTGGTACACCTCCGGCATCCGGGTCGGCACGCCGGCGCTGACCACCCGGGGCCTCGGCACCGCCGAGATGGACGGCGCCGCCGAGCTGATCCACACCGTGCTGAGCCAGACCACGCCGGGCGCGAACGCCGACGGCACCCCGTCCAAGGCGAAGTACGTGCTGGACCCGTCGACCGCCGAACGGGTCGGCAAGCAGGCCGGCGAGCTGCTCGCCGGGTTCCCGCTCTACCCTGCCGTCGACCTGGGCTGACCAACACCGTGCGACGGCCGGGCGGCATCCGCCCGGCCGTCAACGTGTCGGGGGCTACGTCACAAGGTGTTGCCCGCCGGTTCACCGTGCGACTAGAACCTCAACAACGATCGCCCGGACCTCCCGGCGACGGTGGCGAGGTGATGGACGTGGCGCTGGTCTCCTTCGACGACGCCGAGGCGGCGGCCTTCGCCGCCACCCGGGAGCTGCCCCCGGCCAGCCTGGACCGCTGGCGGCACGCCGTCCAACAGCACCTGCGGCCCCGGGCCGACACCACGCTGCTCGACCTCGGCAGCGGCACCGGCGCCTGGGCGAGGGCCTTCACCGGTTGGTTCGGCATCCGGGTGGTGGGCGTGGAGCCCGCGCCGGCGATGCGCGCGTACGCCACGCACCGGCCGCTGCTGGCCGGGGAGGCCGGCGCCCTGCCGCTGGGGGACTCCAGCGTGGACGCCGCCTGGCTGTCGACGATGCTGCACCACATCCCCGACCTCGACGCGGCCGCCCGCGAGCTGCGCAGGGTGCTGCGGCCCGGCGCGCCGGTGCTGATCCGCTCCCCGTTCCCCGGCCGGCACCAGCGGATCAACCTCTTCCACTTCTTCCCGGAGGCCGTCCAGGTCCTCGAGGGCTACCCGCACCTGGCCCGCGTCCGCTCGGTGTTCGCCGCGGCCGGGTTCCCGGTCAGCAGCGTGGAGGCGGTGGCGCAGACCACCGCCGCCTCCCTCGCCGACTTCGCGCGACGCCTGGACCGGCGGGCACACACCCCGCTGCGGCTGATCAGCGACGCCGCGTACGAGGCCGGCGTGGCCCGGCTTCGCGCCGCCGCGTCGCACACCTCCGGCCCGGTGGTCGACCACCTGGACCTGCTCGTGCTGCGTTGACCCGGGCCCCTGCCGTCGGGACCGGGCCCCTCTCCGTCGCCGCGCTGGCTTGCCCGCCGTTTGAGACCTCCTCGCCCCTCCTGGCACGGCGAGCACGCGACCGTTCGACGAAGTTTCAACGGGCGGTTCAATGAGACGATTGAATGCGGCCAGGCCGATCGACGCACGCCGGGCGGGGTTCCGCCCTGCCCATGACCACGTGAAGGGTCCGCATGCAGCAGCCAGACCGCTCCGCCGCCGACGGTCACGACATGATCGAGGTCCGCGGGGCGCGGGAGAACAACCTCGCCGCCGTCTCGGTCGACATCCCCAAGCGCCGGCTGACCGTCTTCACCGGGGTCTCCGGCTCCGGAAAGTCGTCGCTCGTCTTCGGCACGATCGCCGCCGAGTCGCAGCGGCTGATCAACGAGACCTACAGCACGTTCCTGCAGTCGTTCATGCCGAGCCGGTCCCGGCCGGACGTCGACTCCCTGCGTAACCTCACGCCGGCCATCGTCGTCGACCAGGAACGGATGGGCGTCAACTCCCGCTCCACCGTCGGCACCGCCACCGACGCGTACGCGATGCTGCGCATCGTCTTCAGCCGGCTCGGCCAGCCGTACGTCGGCGCGGCCGGGGCGTTCAGCTTCAACCTGGCCGAGGGCATGTGCCCCACCTGTGAAGGGCTCGGGCGGGTCTCCGACCTCGACGTCAACGAGCTGGTCGACGTGGAGAAGTCGCTCAACGACGGCGCCATCAAGGTGCCGAACTTCGCCGTCGGCACGTGGTACTGGCAGACCATCGTCGGCTCGGGTCTCTTCGACCCCGACCTGAAACTCCAGGACTACTCCCCGCAGCAGTGGGAGGACTTCCTCCACAAGCCCGCCACGAAGATCAGGATGGGCAGCAACAACTGGACGTACGAGGGCCTGATCGTCAAGGTGCGCCGGACCTTCCTCGCCAAGGACCGGGAGGCGATGCAGCCGCACATCCGGGCCTTCGTCGACCGGGCCGTCACGTTCACCACCTGCGCCGACTGCGACGGCACCCGGCTGAACGCCGCCGCGCTCTCGTCCCGCATCGCCGGGCGCACCATCGCCGACTGCGCGGCCATGCAGATCAGCGACCTCGCCGAGTTCGCCCGCGGCCTCGACGACCCGGCGGTCGCGCCACTCGTGGCCAACCTGCGTGACCTGCTCGACTCCCTCGTCGAGATCGGGCTGGGCTACCTGAGCCTGGACCGCGCGTCCGCCACCCTCTCCGGGGGCGAGGCGCAGCGGGTCAAGATGGTCCGGCATCTCGGCTCCCCGCTCTCCGACGTCACGTACGTCTTCGACGAGCCCACCATCGGCCTGCACCCGCACGACATCGCCCGGATGAACGACCTGCTGCTGCGCCTGCGCGACAAGGGCAACACCGTCCTGGTCGTCGAGCACAAGCCGGAGACCATCGCGATCGCCGACCACGTCGTCGACCTCGGCCCCGGCGCCGGCACCGCCGGCGGCCGGATCTGCTACACCGGGGACGTCGCCGGCCTGCGCCGCTCCGACACCCTCACCGGCCGCCACCTCGACCACCGGGCCCGGCTACGCCCGCAGGTACGCCGGCCCACCGGGCACCTGCCGATCCGCGACGCCGACCTGCACAACCTGCGGAACGTGAGCGTCGACGTCCCGCTCGGGGTGCTGACCGTCGTCACCGGAGTCGCCGGGTCCGGCAAGAGCTCGCTCATCCACGGCTCCCTGCGCCGCCGCGACGGCGTCGTCATCGTCGACCAGTCCCCCATCCGGGGGTCGCGGCGCAGCAACCCCGCCACCTACACCGGCCTGCTCGACCCGATCCGGACCGCCTTCGCGAAGGCCAACGGCGTGAAGGCGGCGCTGTTCAGCGCCAACTCCGAGGGCGCCTGCCCCACCTGCAAGGGCATCGGCCTCGTCTACACCGACCTCGCGATGATGGCCGGCGTCGCATCGGTCTGCGAGCGGTGCGAGGGCCGGCGGTTCACCGACCAGGTACTCACGTACCGGTTGCGCGGGAAGAACATCAGCGAGGTGCTCGCGATGCCGGTCAGCGTGGCGCGGGAGTTCTTCCCCAGCGGGCCGGCGCGCGTCATCCTCGACCGGCTCGCCGAGGTCGGGCTGAGCTACGTCACGCTGGGCCAGCCGCTCACCACCCTCTCCGGCGGCGAACGCCAGCGGCTCAAGCTGGCCATCCAGATGGCCGAGAGGACCAGCACCTACGTCCTCGACGAGCCGACCACCGGCCTGCACCTCGCCGACGTCGACCAGTTGCTCGCCCTGCTGGACCGCCTGGTCGACGGCGGCAACACCGTCATCGTCATCGAACACCACCAGGCGGTGATGGCGCACGCCGACTGGCTGATCGACCTCGGACCGGGCGCCGGCCACGACGGCGGCCAGATCGTCTTCGCCGGCACCCCCGCCGAACTGGTCGACCACGGCGACACGCTGACCGCCCGCCACCTGCGCGAGTACGTCGCCCACTGAGGGCGTCGCCGGCCGCCACCTGTGCGAGTACGTCGCCCACTGACGGCGTCGCCGGCCGCCACCTGTGCGAGTACGTCGCCCACTGACGGCGTCGCCGGCCGCCACCTGTGCGAGTACGTCGCCCACTGAGGGCGTCGCCGGCCGCCACCTGTGCGAGTACGTCGCCCGCTGAGGGCGTGGCCGGCCGCCGGCATCGACGTCGGCGGCCGGCAAGTGACCTGCGGCTGCGTCAGCCGGGTGCCGGTGCGGAGCGCGCCGGCGGCGTCGCCAGCCGGCCGAGCCACCGGCGGAACCTGACCGCCGCCGCGACGGCCGGTGTGAGCAGCCCGACGACGATCAGCAGTACGTCGAGGAAGAGGGTGGCGAGCACGACGAGAATCACCAGCATCGCGACGGCGCGCAGGAACAGGGGGACGCTGGGTGCGGCGGCCCGGTGGACGCCCCGGCGCCGGACGGTGGAGCGGGATGGAACCATGGTGCGGGTACCTGCCTCGAAGGTTCGGCGAGGCGTCCTCCGTACCCCGCCCTGGCAGCGCGGAACCCCCTATGACCAGGCTCTCAGCGGAGCCGGCGCAGCCAGCGGCGCTGCCACGGCGTCTCGACGGCGCGCGGACGATAGCCGGTCCGCACCCAGGTGACCGCCTCCTCGGGCGGAAGGCCGTCGAGGATCGCCAGCGCGGCCAACGCCGTCCCGGTGCGGCCGGTGCCACCCTTGCAGGCCACCTCGACCCGCTCGCCGCCGCGAGCACGGCTCAGCGCCTCCCGCAGGGCGTCGAGCGCGTCGGCCCGGTCGACCGGCACCCAGAAGTCCGGCCAGCGGATCCGCCGGTGCGGCCACGCCGGCACCGGGCCGGGCGCCAGCAACAGGGCGAAGTCGGCGGGCGAGGCCGGGACATCCGCGACGCGCCGTCCGCGTACCGCCACCCCACTCGGCAGCACGACCACGCCTGGCTGCCCGACCCACGTCTCCCGCTCGGCCACCCGCTCATCCTGCACCACTCCGTGGTCCCGGTCCGCGCGCCCGTCCCGCGTCGGTCGGTGGGGACGCCGCTGGCCGGCACCCGGGTTCGGGTGCCGGCCAGCGACTTGTTTCCCCCTGTGAGGAAGGTCTGCGGTTGTGTGGGTCAGTTCCAGTGCTTGGCGACCAGGTCGGCGGCCTGCTGTTCCCACTGGGCGTAGTGGTCCGGGTAGGCCGAGACCTGCACGGTCTGGGCGGCCTTGGTCAGCGGCATGTCCTGCCAGCCGTCGACCTGCTTGAGGCCCTTGAGGAACGCCATGGTCGAGTACTCGGGGTCGGTGATCTGCTCCACCGTGCCCCACCCGCTGGACGGGCGCTGCTGGAACAGGCCCTGCGAGTCATGGTCGTTGCGCTCACCCAGGTGACCCAGGTTCTCCAGCTTCGACTCCTGCAGCGCGGTCGCGATCGCGACCACGGCGGCCCGCTCGTCCATGCCGGACTTCTTCGTCGCCGCGATGATCGCCTTCACATTCGCGGTCTGCTCATCGGACAGGTCGATGCGCGACTGCTTGCCCTGCACACCATGCGGGACCAGCTTGCCCGCATCAGGCTTGTCAGCCCGCACCACAGCGGCAGCGGTGGTGGGGGTGGTTTCGAGGGTCGGGGCGGCGTGCGCGGCGACCGGGCCACCGACCAGACCACCAGCAAACGCCAGACCAGCAATACCCAGAACGCTCTTACGCATGATCGTGTTCATCACGAAGCTCCATTCGGGGGTCGACACCACCAGCCCAAAAGGGGGGACAGGCGTAGGCGGTGCAAGCACCATCCGAGGCGCTCAAAAGACTTGGGGGAAAGACCACCGGCATCCGAGGGCGGGGGGATGGCCCTTCACGGTGCCGGGTCCAGGTGTAACGACCGACCGGCCACCAACATTCCGGCCCCACCAGGCCAGCCGCATCCGGCTGACACCAGAGGCAACCCACACCACCAGGGGCGGGGCTCGGTTGCGGTGCCGCAGCCGGGCGATCGTGCCGTAGCCGGGCGATGACGTAGACGAGTCAGGTCCACAGCCGCCGACCCGCATGCCCCGGGCCCATCAGAACCCGCCCGGCTCACCCGGCCCGCCGGCCCTGCTCGATCGTCCAGTGGATGTAACGACCCCGAGCCCGCGACCATTCCGCCCCCACGATGCCCCCGACCACACCCCCAAACCCGACACCCCGACACAGAACAGGACGTCCGATCCGGACATCCGGCCCAGACAGCACCAGAAGGGGCCCCGACGAACACGCCGCGACCAACGACGAGCCGCCGCGGCCGGTCAGCCGAGGTCAGACCCCCTTGACCAGGTGCTCCGGTAGACCGTCCCGCGCCCGTACGCGTCCGGCACGCTCTCCGGGTGCGGTACCGACGACGGGAACTCGTCCTCGGGCCCGTTGGGCAGGACGCCCCCGGCTGTCCGGGACCGGCGCAGGCGCGTCACGACGAACCAGACGAGACCGACCGCGCAGGCCACAATGACGATCTTCTGGAGGATGCCGGCGTACCCCTCGACCAGGTGCCAGTTGTCGCCGAGCAGGTACCCGGCCAGGATGAACGTGGTGTTCCAGATCAGGCTGCCCAGCGTGGTGTAGACGACGAAGGTCAGTATCGGCATCCGTTCCACCCCGGCCGGGATGGAGATCATGCTGCGGAAGATCGGAATCATGCGCCCGAAGAACACCGCCTTGACGCCGTGCCGGAGGAACCACTCCTCGGTCCGGTCCACGTCGCTCAGCTTCACCAGCGGCAGCCGGGCGGCGATGGCCCGCATCCGCTCCCGACCGAGCGCCGCCCCGATGTAGTACAGCGCGAGCGCACCCAGCAGCGACCCGAGCGTGGTCCAGAAGATCGCGCTGACGACGCTCATCCGCCCCTGCCCGGCGACGAACCCGGCGAGCGGCAGGATCACCTCGCTGGGGATCGGCGGGAACAGGTTCTCCAGGGCGACGGCGAGACCGGCACCGGGCCCGCCGAGCCGCTCCACCAGACCGACGACGTGCCCGACCAGGCCGTCCTGGGGTGGTTCGGCCTTCTCGACGGTGGTGCCGGCGGCGAGCAGGGCGTGCGCGGTTCCAAGCATGGGCTACACGCTACGAAGTGATCCTGGGAGTTGACCATGCGGGCGGCTCCCGCGGGTGGCGCGGGGCTATGCTTCGGCCGTTCGGGAAGGAGCATCGTGCGTGCGCCCCTACGCATCGCCGCCGCCCAGCCGGTCTGCGAGCCGTACGACGTCGCGGTCAACGCGGCCCGGCACGCCGCCGCGGTCCGCGCCGCGGACGCGCGGGTGGTGGTCTTCCCGGAGCTGTCGCTGACCGGCTACCACCTGGACGCGCCGATCCTCGATCCGGCCGATCCGGCGCTGGCCCCGCTGGTCGAGGCGTGCGCGGCGACGGGTGCCCTGGCCCTGGCCGGCGCTCCGGTGGCCGGGGACCACATCGCGACGGTCGCGGTCGACGGCCGGGGCGCGCGGGTGGCGTACCGCAAGATGTGGCTGGGGGGCAGCGAGCCACGACGTTTCTCGCCGGGTGCGGCGCCGAGGGTGCTCGACGTGGACGGCTGGCGGCTGGGCCTGGCGATCTGCCGGGACACCGGTGTCGCGGAGCACGCCCGGCGCACGGTCGGCGACAGCGTCGACGTGTACGCCGCGTCCGTGCTGGAGGACGCCCGGGACGCGACCGTCACCGACGAGCGGGCACTGCGGATCGCCACGGGGCACCGGGTGTACGTCGCAGTCGCCAGTTTCGCCGGTGCGACCGGGGAGGGTTACACCGACGCGGCCGGCCGTTCGGCGATCTGGTCGCCGGGCGGGACGGTGCTCGTCCGGGCCGGGGCCGCGACCGGTGAGCTCGCCCGGGCGGTCCTGCGCTGAGCCGTCGGTCGCGACCGGCCCGGGTGCGGGTCAGCGGGTCAGCCCGCGACGGCTCCGTCGAGGAGGTCGTCGAGGCGCGTCGCGACGGACCGGTCGAGCTTGCCGTCCTCGACCGCGTCGGCGAGGCGTTCGCGCAGCTTCTCGACCCGTTTGGCGCGATCCTTCGGCCGGCGGTTCAGGTCGGCCAGGTCCCGACCGAGTTGTTCGGCGGTCTTGCGGTCGACGTCGCCGGTGGCGGCGGCGAGGGCGAGCACGGCGGCGAACTCGGCGGCCAGGTCCCGCAGGGCGACCTGGGCGGGGCGGCTGGTGGCGGGGGCGGCCGTGGTGGGGCGGGGCGCCGCCGGGGTGGACGGTGTCTCGACGGGCACCACCGGGCCGGCCGGGCCGGCGTTGGGTGATCGGGTCCCCGGGTCGCCGAGGGTCAGGATGGTGATCGTGCCGAGGAGCACGGCGAGACCGACGGCGACGAGGGCGGTGACGGGCCGTCGCCGGGCGCGTGGCGGGGGCGGTGGCAGGGCACGCCGGTCCGCCCCGGGGCGGTGGTCGACCAGGGTCGGGTGAGCAGGCGCCGCCGGCGCCGGGCGGGACGGCAGGACCGCGGTCGGCGGGGCGCCCGCCGGCCCGGAACCGGACGGCAGGACCGCGGTCGGCGGGTTGGCCGGGCGGACCGCGCGGAGGTGGGCGGCGAGCTGCGCGGCGGTGGGGCGGCGGGCCGGGTCGGCGGCGAGGCAGGCCAGGATGAGGCGCGCGACGTCGGCCGGCAGGCCGGGAACGTCCGGCGGTGGCACCGGTACGGCCCGGGCGTGCACGCTGACCGCGTCCTGCCAGTTGTCCACGGGTAGCGGGCCCCGGCCGGTGATGGTGCGGTAGAGCAGCGCGCCGAGGGCGTACACGTCGCTGGCCGGGTTCGGCGGGCCGGGTCGCATCCGCTCCGGGGCGAAGTAGGCGGGAGTGCCCAGCAACAGGTCGCCGGTCTGCCCGGCCAGCGGGTGGTCGGGGCCGGCCGGCGCGGCGATGCCGAAGTCGAGCACCTTGGCGCCGGTGGCGGTGAGCATGACGTTGCCGGGCTTGACGTCGCGGTGCACCACGCCGATGTGGTGGGCGGCGGCGAGCGCCCCGGCGACCTGGCCGGCCATCCGGACGGCGTCGGGCCAGAGCAGCGGGCCGGCGGCGAGCCGGTCGGCGAGGTTGCGCCCCTCGACCAGCTCCATCACCAGGTACGGCACGACCACGCCCCCGGGCAGGGTCGCCTCGCCGTAGTCGTACACCTGGGTCACGTGCGGGTGGTTGAGCCGGGCGGCGGCGCGGGCCTCGCGCTGGATGGTGGCCCGTAGTTGCGGATCGGCCGCCAGGTCCGCGACGAGCGCCTTCACCGCGACCGCCCGGTGCAGCACCTGGTCGTCGGCGCGCCACACTTCGGACATCCCGCCGCGGCCGATGGGCTCGCGCAGGACGTACCGGTCGTGCAGCCGGAGGCTGGTCGTGAACGCGGACATCAGCTCCAGTCTGCCTGGCCGACCAAGCGTGTCACCACCCGGTGACGCATGGCGGTCAGGCGGGTGACCGGTCCGTACCCCGGATCACCGAATGTCCCTCGGCCCGCCGGCGGGATCAGCCGCAGCGGGCCGGAGCGGGCGCGGTGGCCGGCTGGATGCGGTCGGCGAGCCGGCGCAGGGCGGTGGCGGCGACGCGCCGGGTGGGTGCGAGCCTGGGGTCGCGTCGGCGCTCGGGCTGGACGGGCGCGTCGGGTCGGGCGGAGGTGACGTGCCGGGTCACGGCGTCGACGGCGAGGAAGAATCCGGCGGGCTGTTCCATGGTCAACTCCCAACGGGTCGGGTGGAGGATCGGACGACGAGCGCGGTGGGCAGCAGCACCTGCCGGGCTGCGGGGTCGGCGGGGGGATCGAGGAGGAGCCGGGCGGCGATCCGCCCCTTCTCCTCGGCGGGCTGGCGCACGGTCGTGAGGCCGGCGGCGGCCGCCTCGGCGACGTCGTCGAAGCCGGTGACCGACACCGGCGGTCCGTCGGCGAGGGCGTCCAGCGCGCCGAGGGCGAGCACGTCCGAGCAGGCCAGCACCGCCGTGGGCGGCCGGTCGGCGGCGCGCAGGGGGGCGACGGCGGCCGCGCCGGCCGCGCGGCTGTTGTCGGTCGCGTTGAGCACGGTCAGCTCCGGCCAGGCGACGCCCACCTCGGCGAACGCGTCGGCGAAGCCGGCGAGCCGGCCCCGGGTCGCGGTGTGCGGGACCTCGTCGACGCGGGCGAGCCGCAGCTCCCCGCTGGGCACGCCGGGCAGCACCGAGTCGCCGAGCAGGGCCACCCGCCGGTGGCCGAGGGCGGCCACGTGCCGGGCGATCTCCCGGGCGGCCGCGTGCTCGTCGATGCCGACGTAGCGCTCGTCGGGACCGGCGTCGGGGCGGGGCGCGGTGGTGACGTACGGCAGGCCGCGGGCCCGGATGGCGTCGAGCGCCCAGCTCTCGTGGCCGGCGCAGTAGACGCAGAAGCCGTCCACGGCGGCGTTCTCGATGGCGCGTCGGGCGTCGGCCGCGTCACCCGACAGCGGCACCAGCAGCAGGCTGGTCCCGTGCCCCTCGGCGGCACCGGCGACGCCGGCCAGAAAGCGGACGGCGAACGGGTCGGTGAAGGCGTAGGAGAGCCGGGAGGTGAACAGCACCCCGATCGCGCCCACGTACCCGCGCCGGAGCGAGCGGGCGGTCGGGTCGGGGCCCGGATAGCCCATCTCGCGGGCGGTGGCCAGGATTCGCTCCCGGAGTGCAGTGGAGAGCTGGTCCGGCCGGCCGTACGCGTTGGACACCGTGCTGCGGGACACTCCCACCGCATCGGCCACGGCCTGCAGGGTCGGCTTCACGGGACATCCTCTGGATCGATTCAGTCTGGATCGATCCAGAGCCTATCCACACGGGGCTCACCCGTCAATGCGAAAGAGTGGGCGGGTGCGGCCGCCCGTCACTGCGCGGGCAGGTCGTCCAGGATGCGGGCGAGCAGCTCGGGGGTGCGTTCCGGCGGCTCCGCCTCCACGCAGAGCCGCTCCATCGCCAACGCGTAGTGCTCCAGGTCCTCGCGCTTGTCGAGGTAGATCGCGCTGGTGAGCTGCTCGATGTAGACGATGTCGGGCAGGTCCGCGTCGCCGAAGCGCAGGATGGAGAACGCGCCGCCGGCGGCGGCGTGCCCGCCGGCCGCGAACGGCATCACCTGCAGCCGCACGTTCGGCGTCTTCGTGGCCTCGATCAACGCCGCCAACTGTTCGCGCATCACCCGCGGGCCGCCGATCGGCCGGCGCAGCGCCGCCTCGTCGACGACGGCCCACAGCTGGGGCGGGTCCTCCCGGTGCAGCAGCCGCTGCCGCTGCATGCGCAGGGCCACGCGGCGCTCGATCTCCGCCGGCGCCGCCCGGCCGTGGCCGAGGAGCACGACGGCCCGCGCGTACTCCCGGGTCTGCAGCAGGCCGGGCACGAACTGGACCTCGTACGTGCGGATCATCGCGGCCGCCGCCTCCAGCCCCAGGTACGCCTGGAACCACGACGGCAGCACGTCGCCGTACCGGTGCCACCAGCCGGGGCTGTTCGCGTCCCGGGCGAGCTTGAGCAGCACCTCCCGCTCCTGCTCGTCGGTGACCCCGTAGAGGGTGAGCAGGTCGGCGACGTCGCGCTCCTTGAAGCCGACGCGGCCCAGCTCCATCCGGCTGATCTTCGACTCGGAGGCGCGGATCTCCCAGCCGGCGCCCTCGCGGGTCACCCCGCGGGACTCACGCAGCCGGCGCAGCTGCGCGCCGAGCATCATGCGCAGGACGGTCGGGCCGGTCGCCGGACCGCTCTCGGCCGGAATCGTCGCCACCGCCGCCCCTCCGCAGGCCCGACCTCGCCGGCCGGGCAGCTACCCGACCGACGTGTAAGCATGCCATGAACGGTCAGTGAGGGGAATCGTTCTGGACGGCGGGGCGGCGGATCAGCCGATCAGGTGGTCGAAGTCGCCGTCCCGGGCACCGAGCACGAAGGCCGCGATCTCGTCCACCGTGTAGATGAGCGCCGGACCGTCGGGGTGCCGGGAGTTACGGACCGCGATGCCCGCACCGCCAGGGAGTTCGGCCAGCTCGACGCAGTTGCCGCTGGGGTTGCTGCGGCGGCTCTTCTGCCATCGCAGCGGCGGCAGGTGGTGGATGGGAACGCCGTTGGGTGGCGGCTGCATGCGCGTCCTTCGCTTTCTGCACGTGCATCTGCTATTGCATCTGCATCGGACAGCGAGCATGATAGCGGACATGAGCGGTGTCGAGCCGCTCACTGTGTGTCACCTGAACCTGGGCCGCGACCAGGGGAAATACGGGGTCGGTGACCGCCGGCGGTGCCGGGGGCGTCGGGACGGGAGGGCTCGTGCCGGATCCGCTGACGATCGCGTCCGGCATCTGCGCCGCAGGCGCCCTGGCCACGTCCTGGCAGCTGCACCGCCGGGCGGTGCGCGCCGAAGCGGAGATCGCCGTCCTCCACGCCGAGCTCGCCGCCGAACGCCACGCGGCCAGCCACGACCCGCTCACCGGCCTGCCCAACCGACGCGCCTTCCAGCGGCTCGCCGCCGCGCTGCTCACCAGGGCCGACGGGCGACCGCTGATCGCCGTGGTCCTCGACCTCGACGGCTTCAAACAGATCAACGACCGGTACGGGCACGCCGCCGGCGACCAGGTGCTGATCAGCGTCGCCCAGCGGCTCGCCGCCTTCGCCGGCGACGACCCGGTGACGCGGCTCGGCGGCGACGAGTTCGCCGGGCTGCTCTCCACGCCCGGCGCCGACCGGCGCTGGCTCGAGCACGCCAGTCACCGGCTGCGCGACGTCGTCTCCGCGCCGATCCCCCTGCGCGGGGTGAGCCTGCGGGTGACGGCCTCGATCGGGCTGGCGCCGGTCACCTGCCCGAGCCAGCTCACCGAAGCGTTGGACCGGGCCGACGCGGCGATGTACCGGGCGAAGAGCATCGGGTCGGCCCACCCGCGCCGGGAACTGCTCGACAGCGCGGGTGCGGGCGACCGCTGAGCAAGGGTCAGACGAGCGTACGCAGGAGGTGTCCCCGCGCCCGGCCCGGGGTATGTCGGCGGGATCGCCCGACCGCCGCCGGGAGGAAGCCGCCGTGACGACCGTCCGCGCCCTGGTCCTGAACTCGGGTTCACCTGCCCGGCCGCCGGGGCGACGTACTGGGTCGGCGAGGCGCTGCACAAGGTCGACTACATCGACGCCCGGCCGAAGCCGGACACCACCGGCCGCACGACCAAGGCGCTCGCCCTCAACAGCGCGCACCTGGCCCGGCTGCTGGCCGAGCGGCCGTATCCGCCGCCGGACACCACCGGCGCCGCCGTCGGCCCCAGCCGCGAGCCGGCCTGACCCCGCCGCCGGCGCGGGGGCGTGCGATCTCGCCCGTCGACACCGACGCCGTGCGGCGCGGCGACCGGCAGTCGGGCGGTCAGCGCCAGCCGTAGCCGGCGCGCAGCGCCCGGGCCACCCGGTCGAACCGCTCCCGGTCCAGCACCGCGCCCTCGCGGCGGATGCTGTCCTCCCGCATGGTCAGCACCCGGTCCAGCCGGAGCCAGCTCGGCCGGCTGTCCCGGTCCCAGCCGCCCGGCCCCAGGGCGAGCCAGTGCCGCTGTCCGTCCCGGTCCGCCTGGCTGGACAGCATCAGCCCGTACAGGGTGCGGCTGTGCCGGCCCACCACCAGCACCGGCCGGTCCTTGCCCTGCCGCGGGTCGTCCTCGTACGGCACCCAGGTCCAGACGATCTCCCCGGGGTCGGCGTGCCCGTCGAGCTCCGGCGCGTACGAGAGCTGACGACGCTGCAGCGCGGCGACCTGGCGCGGTCGCGCGACCCGGGCCGGCGCGGGGCCAGGACGCCGCGGGGTCGGGATGGCGGCGCCGAGTCGCGCGGCCACGTTCCTCAGAAGACCTGCCACGGCCGGCAGCCTAACGTTCGACCGGGACGGCACCACCGGGAGGAGCCGGGTGGACGCGAGTCCCGGCACCGGCCATGATCGGCACCATGACCGTTTCCACCCGCGGGGGCCGGGCATCGTGATCGAACTGCCGGATGACTACCCGGTGGTCGAGCGTCGCGCGGTACGCCTGGTCGTGCTCGACGCCGCCGGGCGGGTGCTGCTGTTCCACACCCGCGACCCCGAGCATCCCGGCCTCGGCACCTGGTGGGAGCTGCCCGGCGGCGGGATGGACCCGGGCGAGACGTACCGGGACACCGCGATCCGCGAGCTGCGCGAGGAGACCGGCATCGTGGTCGACCCCGCGCTGATCGGCGCGCCCACCTGGCGCCGGCGGGCCAGCTTCCGGCACCGCCAGCGCCGGCACCTGCAGGACGAGGTGATCATGGCGGTCCGGCTGGACCGGCCGGGCCCGGACGTCGACGAGACGGACCGGCTGGACTACGAGCGGGAGGACTACTTCGGCTTCCGGTGGTGGCCGGTGGCCGAGGTGGTGACCGGCCGCGACCGCTTCTACCCGGGGCGGCTGCCGGAGCTGCTGGCCGCCTTCCTCGCCGGGGACGAGATCGACGAGCCGTTCGAACTCTGGTCGTGACGCGACCGCCCGCAGCGGGCAGAGTGGACCGATGACCGACATCCCCGCCTGCGTCGCCCGCTACGCCCACCGCCTGCACACCACCGCCGGCGGCGGGCACCACGTCGCCTCCCCGCTGGGGGCCTGGCTGCTGCTGGCCCTGGTCGCGCCCGCCGCCACCGGCGCCACCCGGGCCGGGCTGGAGGAGGTCCTCGGCACCGACGCGGAGGCCGCCGCCGACGCCGCCCGGGCACTGCTGGCCGCACCGCACCCGCTGGTGGGCGCCGCGACCGCCCTCTGGCAGGACGCCGCCCTCGACACGCCCGGCCTCGCCGCCTGGCGGGCCGGCCTGCCGCCGTCGACGCGGACCGGTCCCCTGCCCGACCAGGCCACCGCCGACGCGTGGGCGCGCGAGCACAGCCTCGGGCTCATCGAGACGTTCCCGCTGACCCTGACGCCGGACGTGCTGCTGGTGCTGGCCAGCGCGCTGGCGACCCGGGTGTCCTGGGTGGACCCGTTCGAGGTCGCCGACGCGAGCGCACTCGGCCCGGGCAGCGCGTGGTCCGGCCGGCTACGGCGGGTGCTGCGCACGCCCCCGTCCGGCCATCGGGCCTGGATCGCCGCCGGCCCGGCGGGGGACGTGGTCGGGCACGCCGCGCCGGCCCGTCCCGCCGGGGAGGACGGGCCGGGGCTGCTCGTCGTGTCGGTGGCGGCGGCGCCCGACGTGGCGCCCGGGGAGGTGCTCGCGGCGGCCCACGAGCAGGCGCTGCGCGCAGCCGGCGGGCACGAGGACCGGCGGTCCCTCTACGACCTGCCGCTGGGCGACGCCCCGCTGTGGACTCTGCGGGAGGAGACGGCGCACACGTTCGAGACCCGCGAGGAGCGGGTGACGGCGGTGCTGCCCTGCTGGTCGGCGGAGAGCCGGCACGACCTGTCCCCGGCCGGGCTCGGGTTCGCCGCCGCCGCGGACGCCGTACGCGACCTCCTACGCCGGCCGGACCTTCCGTTCGACGCCGTGCAGTCCGCTGCCGCCCGCTACGGCCGGTACGGCTTCGAGGCCGCCGCCGTCGCCGGGTTCGCCGTGGCGACGGGCCTGCCGCCGGAGCGGGTACGGCGCACCGCCGAACTGCGCTTCGCCCACCCGTACGCGGTCGTCGCCGTCGCCACCGACGAACGGTCCGGCGGGCCGTGGCACGGCCTGCCGGTCTTCTCCGCGTGGGTGGCCGAGCCCGAGGAGCTGCCCGAGGCCGACCTCGCGGACCCGTCCGAGGCCTGGTAGCGCGCGCTCACCAGTCGGGCGGGCGCGGGATCGGCTGGGTCATGCCGTCGAAGTCGCGGGGCAGCTGCGCCACCATGTCGTGGAACTCGTCGACGGTCACCGCCTCGCGCAGGGTGGCGAACACGGCCGCCGTGCCGAGCCGGGCGGTCTCGTCGTCCACGCCGGCCCGCTCGCCGACCCGGCGCAGGAACTCGACCGGGCCGATGGCCGGCGGCGGGCCGCTCGCGGTGCCGGGCTCGGCGAGGTAGTCGCCCGCCTCGTCCGGAAGGTGCCCGGCCAGGTCGGCGGCCTCCCCGCCGGTCATCCGCTCCACCATCGTCTGCAGCACGGCGCGGGAGAGGGTCGCGGCCTGGTTGGTCGGCAGTCCCGCGCGGCGGGCCACCGCGTCGACGAAGAGGGGAAACCGCACGGCGCGGCTTACCCGCGCCGGGCCGCCGCAAACGGCGTCAGTCCTCCTCGGCGAGGACGTCGAGCAGGAGCGCGGCGGTCCAGCCGAACGCCGGTGACCCGAGCCCGGCGCCGGTGTCCGGGTGGAAGTACTCGTGGCAGCCCGCCCGCGCCACCAGGTCGATCATCGACCGGCGCAGGCCGGCCGCCAGATCCGCCCGGCCGTGCGTCACCAGGCCACGGCGCAGCAGCCAGGCGAGGTTCAGCCAGCTCGGGCCGCGCCAGTACCGCAGCGGCTCGAAGTCCGGCGCGGTCCGGTCGTGGCTGGGCAGCGGGCGCTCCATGCGGGCACCGAGCCCGAACCGGGGCGAGCACGCCCCGGCGAGCACCGTGGCCACCGGCCGGGCCGGCAGGCCGGGCAGGACCAGCGGCAGCAGCCCGAGCGCCGTGCGGGCCGGCAGCAGGCGCCCGGTGCGCAGGTCACGCGGGTGGAACAGGCCGGTCGCCGGGTCGTACAGCCGGTCGACGACGGCCTCGGTGATCGCGGCGGCCCGCTCCCGGTGCCGGCCGGGGTCGCCGCCGACGACCTCGGCGATGTGCGCGAGGGCGTGCTCCGCACCGCCCCGGGCCGCGTTGAACAGCGGGCACTCCACCAGGAACGGGTGCCGGTCGGCGAGTCGGCCGTCCCGGTACCGCACCTCCCGGTAGGCGGCGACGATCGCGACGTACCGCGCGTAGTCCAGGTCGGTGGGGCGGTGCGCGGCGTCGGCGTGGGCGGTGTCGTGCCGGCGGTACGCGCGCATGACGGCCGCGTCGGCCCGTACCGCCGCCAGCGGGGCGTCCCAGGCCGGGCTGTTGTCCAACCCGGACTCCCAGGGGTGGACGATGCACGCGAGCCCGCCGCCGCCGACGTCCCGGAGCGCCGCCAGGTACCGCTGCTGGGCGACCAGCCGCGGGTAGAGCCGGCGCAGGGCCGCGCGGGCCGCCTGGGACGGGGCGCGCCGGTACGCGAGCCACGCGGCGAGCGCGTGCACCGGCGGCTGGACCAGGCCGGACGTGGCGGTGTCCGGCGCCCCGTCGGTGCACGCCGAGGCCCAGAACTCGGGCCCGGGAAAGTACGACCCGGCGCGCCGGGCCGGGTTGAACACGATGTGCGGCACCCGCCCGTCCGCCCACTGAACGCGGAACAGGCTGGCCAGTTCCCGCCAGGCGCGCGCGGGCCGGACGTGGGACCAGCCGATCGCGGTGAACGCCGAGTCCCAGCTCCACTGGTGCGGGTAGAGGGTGCGCGAGGGCACGGTGTGGTCGTGTTCCCAGTTCCGGTCGAGCGTGGCGACGGCGACCGCCCGGAGGACCCGGGGGTCGGCCCCGGCCGCCACGCCCGATCCGGAGGCGTTCCCGGCGCTCACGCCGCCGTCCGTCCCGGCTGGGCGCGGCGCACCACGGTGGCGGCCTGTTGCAGCGCCCGGACGGGGTCGCCGCGCAGGCGGCACTCGACGGCCAGCCAGCCGGCGTAGCCGATCTCGTGCAGGGTACGCAGCAGCGCCGGCCAGTTCAGGTGGCCCGCGCCCGGCTGGTGCCGGTTGGAGTCGCTGATCTGCACGTGCCCGAGGTACGGCGCGACCGCGTGCAGGGCCGCGTGGACGTCGTCCTCCTCGATGTTCATGTGGAACGTGTCGGCGACCACCCGTACCGAGGGCAGTCCGACGGCGGCGCACAGCCGGGCCGCGTCGTCGAGCCGGTTGACCATGTGGTCCTCGTACCGGTTGAGCGGTTCGAGGAAGAGGGTGACCCCCGCGGCCCGGGCGTGTTCGCCCAGCTCGCCCAGGGCGTCCAGGAGCACCTGCCGGTCGCCGGCCGGGGACCGGGGCGGTTCGAACGGCGGCAGCCGGCGGGAGAACATGCCCCACGCGGCCGGCGTCATGGCCCCGACGCCGCCGAGCTCGGCGATCACCGACAGCTGGGAGCGGAGGTTGCGGACGGCGTCGCGGGACCGCTCGGGGTCGAAGTCGCCGATGAAGTGGTCCATCTCCACGCACACGGTGGGCAGGACCACGCCGGCGGCGCGGGCCCGGCGCAGTTCGGGCAGCCGGCGCGCGAAGGCGAGGTCGCCGCGCCCCCGCAGCTCGATGCCCTGGTAGCCGAGCGCGGTGGCGAGGGCGTACTTGCGGATCAGGTCGTCGCCCGGCAGGAGTTGCTCCTGGCAGGCCAGCGGGATGGTCATCGTCGGAACCTCAGGACTACTTGGAGGACGTCTCCGTCACCGCGGTCGAGCAGCGCGAGCGCGTCGGCCACCGCGCCCGCGTCGACGACGTGGCTCACCAGTGGCAGCGGGTCGACGCTGCCCTCGGCCACCAGGTCCATGAAGGTGTGTGCGACCCGCGCACCCGTCCACCGGCCGGCCAGGCCGGGCGCCGGGGTCGGCCCGGACACCTGGGCCGCCACCAGCTGGATGCGGTTGTGGTGGAACTCCTCCCCGAGGCCGAGCCCGTCGGCCTGCCCCTGGTAGAAGCCGGCGGCCACGACGCGGCCGGCGTGGGTGGTGGCGCGGATCGCCTCGTGCAGCGCCGGGTACGCCCCGGACAGCTCCAGGCAGACGTCGGCGCCGCGGCCGTCGGTGGCCGTGCGGAGAACCGCCGCGGCCGACTCGGTGGTGGCGTCGACGGCGAGTCGGGCGCCGTGGCGGGTGGCGTGCGCCAGGCGGGTCGGCACCCGGTCGACAGCGGCCACCCGGGCGCCGGAGAGCACCGCGAGCCGGGTGGCGAGCAGCCCGATGACGCCCTGCCCGAAGATGCCCACCCAGTCCCCCAGGTGCAGGTCGCCGGCGAGGACGGCGGTGAGCGCGACCGCGCCGGGCCGGGCGAAGACGGCGGCGAGGGGGTCGAGCCCGGCGGGGAGCGGGTGCACCGCGCCGGCGGCCACGACGGCCTCGGCCCGGTGCCCCCAGATGCCCCAGACCACCTGCCCGGGCCTGCGGCCGGTGACGTCGCCGGCCACCTCGACGATCTCACCGACCTCCTCGTAGCCGAAGCCGACCAGCGGGTACGGCACGGCGGTCTGCCGGGGGACGAACATCCGCGTGCCGTCGTCCCAGTCCTTGCTGAGGCGGGGATTGCTGCCCCGGTAGAGGGTGAGCTCGGTGCCCGCAGAGATGCCGGAGTAGCAGGTGCGGACGCGGACCTGACCGGGACCGAGCGGATCCGGGGGGCAGGGCTGGAGACTGATCTGTCGCGGCCCGGCCAGCGAGACAACCCAGTTGACCATGAGTCACATCCCGGTAGCACTGGGCTCCATCGTAGGCAAAAAATACTTATATGTCGCGTAATTGATCACGATGCGGGTGAATCTATAATATGTCTCGCGACTCCCCCGCGATCTTGCGCTTACCGCCCCGACACAAGCCGTAAAGCTCGCAGAACGAGGGCCGGCAGTGCAAGATCGCGAGGGGTGGTTACGGTCAGGTGCATGGGGAAGCCGACGCGTTGGGTGACCGAGACCGGGCCTGAGCACTCGCAGTGGTACATCGACCGGTTCCGGCGGCTCGCCGCCGAGGGCGCGGACCTCGCCGGGGAGGCCCGGCTCGTGGACGCGCTGGTGGCGCCGGGCTCGCGGATCCTCGACGCCGGCTGCGGCACCGGGCGGGTGGGCGCGGCGCTGGCCGCGCGCGGCCACACCGTGGTGGGTGTCGACGCCGACCCGGCCCTGATCGAGGCGGCCCGGGCCGACCACCCCGGTCCCCGCTGGCTCGTCGCCGACCTGGCCGAGCTGGACCTGGCCGCCGCCGGCGTTCCGGAACCGTTCGACGCGGCGGTGGTGGCCGGCAACGTGATGGCCTTCGTCGCGCCGGGCACCGAGGCGGAGGTGCTCCGCCGGGTCGCCACGCACCTGCGACCCGACGGTGTGGTGGCGGTCGGCTTCGGCCTCGACCGGGGCTACCGGCTGGCCGACTTCGACGACGACACGGCCGCCGCCGGGTTGCGCCGCGAGCACCGCTTCGCGACCTGGGACCTGCGCCCGTGGCGCGAGGACAGCGGCTTCGCCGTCACCCTGCTGCGCCGCCCCGCTGAGTGAGCGTCCCGGTCACGCCGGAGTCGCGACCACCCGGGCGGCGTCCGGGTCGAGGGTGGCGCCCGGCGGCACCAGGCTGACCAGGCTCGCCGGCAACCGGACCGGACGCACGTCGCGGTAACCGAGCATGCCGAGCACCTCGGCCCCGGCGAGCACGTACCGGCGGCCGAGGTCGGTGACCACGCAGATCGCGCCGCCGGTCGCGCCCGGCGCGGCGACCGCCTCGACCACCGCGCCGCGCCCGGGTTCCACCACGACGTGATCGGCGAGCACGCCGCCGACCGCCGCCGGTGACCCGGACCGCGGTGCGGCGGCCAGGTCGGGCAGCCGTACGCCGTGCCGGACATCGGCCACCCCGCCGTCCTCGCCGACCCGGGCGCAGAGCCCGTCCTCCGGCGCGGCCAGCGGAGGCGGCACGGCCGGCGGGGCCGCCGGCCCGGTCGGCGTCAGGTCGACCACCTTGGGCAGCGCCGCGAAGCGGCCCAGCGTGATCGGCTCGGGCTCCCGTTGGCCGGTGCTGGCCAGCAGCAGGCCGGCCTGGAGTTCGGTGATCCCCGCCAGGCCGTCGCGCAGCGCGACCGCGTACTGCCGGCCGCCGCCGGAGTTGCGCACCAGGTAGACGTCGCCGACCCGGGCGCCGGGCACCCGGGCCGAGGGCTGCCCCTCGCCGGGCAGGGCCGGCGGCTTCAGGTCGACCCCGACCGGCAGCGCGTGCAGCAGGGCGGGCGCCGCCGGGACGGCCCGCGCGCGGGTGGCCGCGAGCGCGGCGAGCACCCGGTCGGGGTCGCGGATCGCGTGGCGGCGCTGCCGCCAGACCAGGTGCAGCCCGCCGTCGGGATGGCGCAGCAGCAGCCCCTCGTCGCCGAGCGGGCGGCCGCCGGGGACGTCCACGCCGATCAGCACGGCGGACCGGGCCTCGGGCCGGACACCGTCCCCGCCGGTCACCGAGCAGACCGTCCACGGGGCGGTGGAGAGCGCCGTCGGCCCGGGCAGCGAATCCGGCGCGTCGGCGATGCCGAGCGGCAGCCCGCGCGGCACCCCGGTGATGGACCGCCGGGAGACCAGCACGGTCTTCGGCCGTTCCGACCCGATGATGAGCAGCGCCGAGGCGTAGTTGAGCACCGGGTGCAGCTTCTCGTCCCGGTAGACGAACCGGGCGCCGGACTCCTTCTCCACGATCACCGCCGCCTCGTCTCGCCATTTGCTCCCGCCGCCGGCGAACAACCCGTACAGCGCGAAGCCGCCGAGGATGATCGCCGCCACCAGGGCGCTGGCCAGGCCGGCGCCGGCCAGCCGCCGGAACGGCGACTGCGCCGGGTCCGTCTCCCGCATCACCAGCGCGGCCACCGCCCGCTAAACGGTGAACTGGTACGAGTGCAGCTGGTCCTGCCGCGACGGCATCGGATTCCTTCCGGTGACGGGCCCGGCGGACAGGATAGCGTTCCGTCGATGTACCGACGACCCTGCGTCGCGGGCGGGCGGTCGCATCCCGAGTGGCGGCCGGCCGTCTCACTCCGCCGGGACCGGCCGGGCGTCGGTTCCCCGGGTGCCGCGCGGGTGCGTCTCGTACATCCGCATCGCCACGAGCAGGCCGGAGACGGCGGTGACCACGGCCACGGTCCAGGTCGCGCCGCGGATGCCGACGAGGTCGGCGACGACCCCGGCCGTCAGGGCGCCCACCGCGAAGCCGCCGTCGCGCCAGAGCCGGTAGACCCCGACGGCGCGGGCCCGCCAGGCCGGATGTGCCACGTCACCGATCGCCGCGAGCAGGGTGGGGTACACCATGGCGGTGCCCGCACCGAGCAGGGCGACCGCTACGGCCCAACCCTCGAACGTCTCCGCGCCCGCCACGAGACCGAGCGCCCCGGCCTGGGTGAACATGCCGCTGACGATGAGCGGCTTGCGTCCGATCCGGTCGGACAGCGGGCCGGTCAGGATCTGGCCGAAACCCCAGACTGCCGGGTAGATGGCCGCCAGGAGCCCGATCCGGGGCAGCGAGAGGTGTGCGGCGGCGAACAGGACGGGAAACAGGCCCCAGGCGAGCCCGTCATTGAGGTTGTTGACGAGACCGGCCTGGCTCGCCGAGGCGAGGGCGGGTTCCCGCCAGCTGACCAGACCGAGGATCTTCCGGGTGGCGAGGCCGGCGTGCGCCACCCGGGTCGACGCCTCGTGGTGAGCGTGCCCCCGGGTCTCCTTGACGACCAGGAGCGACAGGCCCAGGCCGAGGGCGACGTAGGCGGCGCCGAGCAGGAACGGCGCGGGGCGCAGGCCGTAACGCTCGGCCAACGCGCCGCTCGCCAGCGCGGTGACCGCCACCGCGAGGTAACCGGCAGCCTCGTTCAGTCCCATCGCGAGGCCCCGGCGACGCGGACCTGCCAGGTCGATCTTCATGATGACCGTGGTCGACCAGGTCAGGCCCTGGTTGACCCCGAGCAGGACGTTGGCCGCCACCACCCAGCTCCAGTTCGGCGCCCAGATCAGCAGCAGGGGTACGGGAATGCCCACCAGCCAGCCGGCCAGCAGCACAGGGCGCCGGCCGTACCGGTCGGACAGGGTGCCGGCGAAGAAGTTCGTCACGGCCTTGGTGGCGCCGAACGCGAGGATGTAGGTCAGTGCGGCCGTGTACGCGGCGAGGCGGAACTCCTGCTCGCCCAGGAGCGGCAGGACCGTGCGCTCGGTTCCCAGCAGCCCGCCGACGAGCGCGTTGACCGCGACGAGGAGGAGGAACTGGGCGGCGTTCGCCCGCAGGCCGAGTCGCGGCCCGGCGGCCGACGCGTTCAGTACCACGGTGCTCTCCGATCTCTAACCGCTCCGATCAGCAGGCAGGTGACCGAGGGCGACAGCCCTCGGTCACCTGCCTGCTCTCGTCCACCCGCCTCAGGCGGCGGCGTGGTCCAGGCTGCTCTGCCAGGCGCCGTACCCGCCCAGCAGGTCGGAGACATCCGCCCGGCCGGAGCTACGCAGAAGGCTCGCCGCCACGGACGAGCGGTAGCCGCCCGCGCAGTGCACCACGACCGGCCGGTCGGCCGGCACCTCGTCGAGGCGGCGCGGCAGCTCGGCCAGTGGGATGTGGAGGGAGCCCTCGACCGTCCCCTGTTCCCGCTCGCCGGCGTTGCGCACGTCGAGGACCACCGGCGGCTCGGGCCGATCCAGGGTCTCGCGCAGTTCGGTGGCGGTCACCCGGCTGGCCCGGGCGATGTCCATGACCATCTCCCGGAACGCGCCCTCCGGCTCGCGCAGGTAGCCCACAACCCGGTCGAAGCCGATCCGGGCGAGGCGTACGACGACCTCCTCCTCCCGGTCCTGCGGAGCGACCACGAGGAGCCGGCGGTCCGGTGTGAGCACGCTGCCCGCGGTCTCGGCGAACCGGCCGTCGGCCGGGACGTTGATCGACCCCCGCACGTGCCCGGTGGCGAACTCCTGCGGGTCGCGGGCGTCCACCACCGCCGCGCCCTGCGCCCGGGCCTCGACGAACTCGGCGACGCCCAGCGGGCGCGGTGCGCCGGTGTGGTCGAACAGCTCCCGGGCCTTGCGGTTGAGCACCGCGTCGAAGGCGAAGTAGCTGGGTGCCGACGGTTGCCCGGCGGTCACCAGGGCGAGGAACTGCTCCTCGCTCATCGGTGAGCAGGCGTAGTTGGTGCGGCGCTGCTCGCCGATCGTGGACTGCCGCTCGGTGGAGAGGTTCTTGCCGCAGGCGGAACCGGCTCCGTGGGCCGGGAAGACCCGCACCTCGTCGGGCAGGCCCATCAGCTTGCGCTGCACGCTGTCGTAGAGCATCCGACCCAGCTCGTCGGCGGTGGCGCCGAGCGAGGCGAGCAGGTCCGGGCGGCCGACGTCACCGATGAACAGGGCGTCACCGGTCAGCACGCCGTACGGCACGGGGTCGTCGGCGTGCTCGTACACCAGCAGGCTGATGGATTCCGGGGTGTGGCCCGGGGTCTCCATGATCTCCAGCGTGACGTCGCCGAGGCTGATCCGCTCGCCGTCGGCGAGCTTGCGGATCGGGTACTCGGTCTCGGCCCGCTGCCCGTAGCCGATCCAGGCGCCGGTGGCGGCGGCGACCTCCAGGTGGCCGGCGAGGAAGTCGGCGTGGAAGTGGGTGTTGACGACGCCCTCGATGGTCAGTCCCCGCGCCCGGGCGTCGGCCAGGTACTCATCGATGTCGCGGCGCGGGTCGACGAGCACGGCCCGTCCGCTCGCGTCGTCCGCGACGAGGTACGACGCCTGGGACAGGCAGTCCAGGTAGTACTGCGTGAACAACATGTACCGCACTCCTTCGCTGTGCTGGGTGGCGATGCACCTACTGTAGCGCATACCCCGGGGGGTATGTCCCCCGCCCAAAAATGCCGTGCTTGCGGGATTTTCGGCGGCGTCAGGCGGGCACGCCCCGCGCCAGGGGACGGCCACTGCGCACACCCATCCGCCGGTACCGCCCGTGACGGAGCACGCGTCGACGCCGGCGCGCACCAGAAACCGCGCCGCGGCGAGGGGGCCGGCCGCCGCCCGCCCCGGTCATCTGTCAGCCGGACAGTTCACCCAGGGCGGCGCTCAGCCGCCGGGTCGCCTCGTCGGCCACCGCCCGCAACTCGTCCGCCTCGCTCAACCGCACCATCACCTGCGGGTCCAGCGCCTCCACCACCGTGGCGTCGGGCCCGTCGGCACGAACCACGACATTGCACGGCAGGAGCAGGCCGACGCTCCGGTCGGCCTCCAGCGCCCGGTGCGCCAAGGGCGGGTTGCAGGCGCCGAGGATGACGTACTCCTCGACCTCGACCCCGAGCTTCTCCCGCAGCGTCGCCCGCATGTCGATCTCGGTCAACACGCCGAAGCCCTGGGCCTTCAGCGCGGCACGGACCCGCTCGACGGTCGGGCCGAATGCGGCCGACAGTCGGACCTTCATCGCGTAACCCATCTCCGCTCCCCTCTTGCTGAGATGGTGCCGGTCACGGGCGACCGACACCCGGTGATCCGCCGTTTCGCCGCCTCGTCAGGCCAGGCCGCGCAGCATGCCGTGCCAGCACAGCGGCGGCAGGCCGTACCGCTTGAGCAGCCACATGTCGTCGCGCGGCTGGCAGGTGTCAAGGAACGGGAAGCTCATCTCCCGCGGCGAGAGGGGCAGCCGCGCAGTGAATCCTGTCGGTGGCGAGCAGGCGGCGCAGGCGTGGGACTGGTCACGCGAGCGAGAGGAACAGCTTCTCCATCTGCTCGAGATTGGCCTTCTGATCCTCGCCGTGGGCACCGCTCACGCACTGCTGCAGCCCGCTAGCGATGATCTTGAAGCCGGCCCGGTCCAGGGCACGGGAGACCGCCGCCAACTGGGTGACCACCTCGGCGCAGTCTCGACCGTCTTCGAGCATCCCGATGACGCCCCGGATCTGGCCCTCGGCGCGGCGAAGCCGCTTAATCACGTCGCCGACCGCATTCTCGTCGACCTGCATCTCCAACCCCTCTCCATCTTTCCAGCTCAAGGGTACACCGGGGGGTATAGCTCGCGGCATGCCAAGATCATCTATCCTAATACCCCAGGGGGTATGCGGATCCCATCGGGACGGAGCCGAGCGGGGAGCCGTCGGCGACAGCCATCTGGTATGCGGTGTGGGGAGCCCACTTGGCCACGATGCTGAAGCGGTCGCCGCGCACGAGCGTCTCACGCCACTCGACCGGATCACCGTTGACCGAGCCGATCCGGTCGATGGCCAGCAGCGCCACGTCTCGGCCCAGGCCGAGTAGGCGGCGTTGATCCGCGGCGGGGGCCACGGCATGGATCCGCTCCTGACCTCCAGTGATCCGTACGCCGCCAAGCTTGGCGAGCTCGGCGTAGACCCCCGTCGCGGTCAGGTCCGCGCCCAGCAGCGGCCGCGCGAGCGAGGCCAGCAGCCAGGTGCGGTCCAAGGCCAGTGGCTGCTCGTCGGCGTAGCGGAGTCGTTCGAGGTACACGAACTCGGTGTCGGGGTCGATGCCGAGCCGGGTCGCGACCGCCGGATCCAGGCGCACCTCCCGGGCGAGCACCTCGCTGCGCTGGCGCATGCCGCGGGCCTCGACCTCGCTGAACAGCGAGTACAACGCACCGAGTGGCTGCTCGATGCGGGCCGTCCGCACGTCGGTGCGTCGTCCGCGCCCGGATTCGAGGAAGCCGGCCTGGCGCAGGCGCCGCAGCGCCTCGCGCACGGTGTGCCGGCTCACGGCGTACTCGTCAGCCAGCTGGTGCTCGCCGGGGAACGCCCGGCCGAACGCGCGGGCCCCCAGGCGCCGCAGGAGGTCGTCGTACAGCTGCGCCCAGAGCGGGAGCGGGCTGCTGCGGTCAAGGGGACGCGCTCTGTCCTGGTCAGCCACGGGCACCTAGCCATTTTCACACGACTTGTCTGGTTGACCGGACAAGCCTAGCGGGCGGGCCGCAGGGCTGGGATGGCGGTCGCGGGCACACCGTTTGCAGTTGTCCGTTCATTCGTACATACTCGAACTCGATTACCCCCGGGGGTATATGCCGGGGGTCCGAGAGGAGGGGTAACCGTGGATCTCGTGTCATTCCGCACGCCGGGCCTCGGCGACCAGACGTACCTGCTGACCCACGCGGGGAAGGGCGTCCTGGTCGACCCGCAACGTGACATCGACCGCTTCCTGCACGAAGCTGCCGAACGCGACGTCGAGTTGCGGTTCGTGCTGGAGACCCACCTGCACAACGACTACGTCTCCGGGGGCGAACAGGCGGCGCTGCGCACCGGCGCCGAGCTGGTGCTGCCGGCGGCGGCTGCTGCGGCCTATCCGCACACGGCCGCGTTCCATCTCGAGGACATCAAGGCCGAGGGCCTGACGATCCGCCCGATCCACACCCCCGGCCACACGCCGGAACACACCAGTTACCTGGTCCTCATCGACGGGGAGCCGGTGGCGGTGTTCTCCGGCGGCAGTCTGCTGGTCGCCTCCGCTGGTCGACCGGACCTGCTGGGCCCCGCCCGTGCCCGCACGCTGGCGAAGTTGCAGTACGGCTCGCTGCACCGGCTGGCGGGCCTGCCCCGCGACATCGCCCTGCTTCCGACCCACGGTGAGGGCTCGTTCTGCACCGCCACCGGCGCCGGCCGTTACACCTCCACCATCGGGGAGGAACTCGAGAGCAACCCACTGCTGGGCGTCGGCGACGTGGAGCAGTTCGCCGACCGGCTGCTCGCCGAGCCGATGCCGATTCCGGCGTTCTACCAGTACATGGGTCCGGCGAACACGCTGGGCGTGCCGCCGATGCCCGAGCTGACCGTGCCCGAGATCGGCCTGACGGACCTGTCCGATCAGCCGGAGGGGACGCAGCTGCTCGACGTTCGGCCGCGCTCGGTGCAGGCCGCTGGTCTCCTGCCGGGCTCGGTCGGGATCGAGGTGGCCGACGACTTCGGCAGCTGGGCCGGCTGGCTACTGCCGTACCAGGCGCCCATCGTGCTGGTGGCCGAGCCGGGCCAGGACCTCACCGAGCCGGTCACCCAGCTGGCCCAGATCGGCATCGACAGCGTCCGCGGTGTGGTCCGCGACCTGGGCGAAGCCGCGACCGACCAGTTCGAACTGGTCGACGTTCGCACCTTCGTCGATCGGCTGGCCGACCCCGCCGCCCAGGTGCTCGACGTGCGGATGCCCAACGAACGCGCGGCCGTGCGGCTGGACGCGGCGGTGGAACGCTTCCTGCCCGACCTGGTCACCGAGGGCGTCCCCGCCGAGATCGATCCGGAGCGTCCGGTGCTGATCGCCTGCGGCAGCGGTCGACGCGCCGCCATCGCCGCCACTCTGCTGGCCCGTGCGGGCTACCGGCCCGTCGTGCTGACCGGTGCCGGCGTCGCCGACGTGGCCGCCGCCCGCGCCGCCTGACCATCTCGTCAACCACCGGCGGGGTGGCCTGCACCACCCCGCCGGGCCACCACCCGACAACTCACGAGGAGTGCAACGTGACCGCGAAGAACGCATCGTCCGCCGTCGACATCGCCACCGCCCGCGCGCTGATCGCCAACAACCCGGACACCCTGATCGTCGACGTGCGCACGCCCGGCGAGTTCGAGACCGCCCACGTCCCCGGCTCGATCAACCTGCCGCTGGACCAGGTCGACGCGCACCTGGGGCGGATCGTCAACGACGCCGGCGGCCGGATGCTGCTCATGTGCCAGTCCGGCAACCGCGCCACCCAGGCCTGCACCAAGCTGGTCAACGCCGGCCTCCCCGGCGCCACCGTGATCTCCGGCGGAATGAACGCCTGGATCACCGCGGGCGGGCCGGTCGAGCGGGGCCGGGAACGGTGGAGCCTGGAGCGCCAGGTCCGCCTGATCGCCGGCGGCATCGTCCTGCTCTCGGTCGTGGCCAGCATCTGGGTGCCGTCGGCGCGGTTCGTGGCCGGCTTCATCGGCGCCGGACTGACCTTCGCGGCGCTGACCAACACCTGCGCGATGGGCGCGATGCTGTCCCGCCTGCCGTACAACCGCGGGGCGGGCTGCGACGTCAACACCTCCCTCGCGCGACTGCGTACCGGCGGGAGGGGTGCATGAGCGCGACCTACATCCAGCAGGACCGGTCCGGCCTGGCGCGAGTCGTACCGCTGCTCGGTTGGCTGCGCAACTACGACCGGGCGACCCTGCGCCATGACCTGATCGCCGGACTGACCGTTGCGGTCATGCTGATTCCGCAGAGCATGGCCTACGCCGCGCTGGCGGGCATGCCGCCGGTCACCGGCCTGTACGCCTCGATCGTGCCGCTGCTGGTCTACGCGCTGCTGGGGACCTCCGGCTCCCTCGCCGTCGGGCCGGTGGCCATCACCGCGCTGATGACCAGCGCGGCACTGGCTCCCCTCGCCGACGGCGACCCGGCCCGGTACGCGGCGTTGGCCGGTCTGCTCGCGCTGCTGGTCGGCGCGATCCAGCTGCTGATGGGCGTGTTGCGCCTCGGGGTGCTGGTCAACTTCATGTCCCACTCGGTGCTGTCCGGGTTCACCTCCGCCGCGGCGATCGTCATCGCCGCCAGCCAGATCAAGGACCTGTTCGGACTCAAGGCCGGCCGGGCGGAGACCTTCCCGGAGATCGTCGAGGCGGTCTGGCACTCGGCGACCACCGCGCACGGACTGACGATCCTCGTCTCCCTGGCCAGTGTCGCCGGACTCGTGCTGCTGCGCCGGTACGTGCCGAAGCTGCCCGGGGCGCTGCTCGTCGTCGCGGGTGTCACCGCGGTCAGCGCCGCACTGTCCTTCGGCGAGCGCGGGGTGAAGATCCTCACCGACGTTCCGGGCGGGATCCCGGCGCCCGCGCTGCCGGCGCTGTCCGCTCAGGACATCCAGACGCTGTTGCCTGCCGCCGTGGCCATCGCGCTGGTGGCGTACATGGAGGGCATCGCCGTGGCCAAGGCCCTCGCGGCGAAGTCACGTCAGCACGTCGGCGCGAACCAGGAACTGGTGGCGGTCGGGGCGGCCAACGTCTCGGCCGGACTGTTCCAGGCGTTCCCGGTGGCCGGCGGTTTCTCCCGCAGCGCGGTCAACTTCTCCGCCGGGGCCCGGACCCCGGTGGCCACCGTGCTGACCGCGGTGATGGTGGCGGTCACGGCGCTCGTACTGACGCCCGCCTTCTACCACCTGCCCAAGGCCGTACTCGCCGCGATCGTGGTGGTCGCCGTACTCGGTCTGGTCGACCGCAGGGGCGCGGTCACCACGTGGCGGACCCGCCGCTCCGACGGCCTGACCCTGAGCCTGACGTTCCTGGTCACCCTGGTGTTCGGGGTCGAGCCCGGTCTCGCGGCCGGCGTGGCGTTCAGCCTCGGCGTCTTCCTGTGGCGCTCCGCCCGGCCGCACACCGCCGAACTCGGGCGGGTACCGGGCACGGACACCTACCGCAACGTGGTCCGGTACGCCGGCCTGGTCACCGATCCGCGGGTGGCGATCAACCGGGTGGACGGCCCGCTCTACTTCGCCAACGCCCAGCTCCTCGAAGACCGGCTACTCGCGTTGGCCGAGGACCGGGACGGGTTGGAGGTGATCGTGCTCGACGCCAGCGCCATCAGCGACACCGACGCCGACGGCGCACATGCCCTGGCGGAACTGCGTGAGCGCCTGGACGCCCGTGGCGTGGCCCTGCATCTGGCCACAGTTCGTGGGCCGGTGCGCGACCTGCTCGGTCGGGCCGGCGTGTGGCGTCCCATGCGGGAAGCCGGCCGCGTGCACAGCGACGTGAGCGCCGCGCTCGCGGCGGCGGGGATCGAGCCGCCCGACCGGTCGCGTGCCGAGCCGTCCGAGCACGGCCGACCGCCGGTCCCCCAAGAGGTGGTGTGAGATGCCTGATCGGTTTGCGACGATCTTCACCTGCATCGACGGGCGCATCCAGCAACCTCTCAGCGAGTGGATGCGAAACCACCTCGGCGTCGAGTACATCGACACCATCACCGAGCCGGGACCGGAGGCCCTGCTGGCCGCGACCGGTGAGCGATGCCTGGAGGTCCTGCTGGAGAAGGTGGAGGTCTCCCGGCGCGCGCACGGCAGCGGCACGCTCGTCATCGCCGGCCACTCCGACTGCGCGGGGAACCCGGTCTCCGACGACGAGCAGCGGAACCAGCTGAGGAGGAGCCTGCACCGGCTGGCCGAGCGGCTACCCGGCACCAGGATCCTGGCCGTCCACGCCGACCGGTGTGGCGACCGGTGCTGGGCTCCGCTCCTCGTCGCTGAGGTGGCCTCGGCCTCCGCCGACGGCCAGTCGGTGCCGTAGGTCCGCGAAGATGGGGTGATCGCCACGGTCGCCCGGAGAGGATCAGCAGGATGGACAGCAAGGAATGGGACGCCCGGTACGCCGCCGCACCGGGCCTGGTGTGGACCGCCGAGCCGAACCGGTTCGTGGTGGAGGAGCTGGCCGACCTGCCGCCGGGCCAAGCGCTGGACCTCGCCGCCGGTGAAGGACGCAACGCCGTCTGGCTCGCCGAACGCGGCTGGGACGTGACGGCGGTCGACTTCTCCGCGGTCGCGGCCGACCGGGGACGTGAGTTGGCCCGTCAGCGCGGCGTGACGGTCCGGTGGCAGGTCGCCGACGTCACCGCGTACGCGCCACCGGCCGGCGGGTTCGACCTCGTACTCATCGCCTACCTGCACCTGCCGGCACCCGACCTCGCGGCCGTGCTGTCCCGCGCCACGGACGCGGTCCGCCCCGGCGGGACGGTGTTCGTGGTGGGGCACGACGTGGCCAACCTCAGCGGCGGCACCGGTGGGCCGCAGGACCCCGCCGTCCTGCTCACCCCGGAGGCGGTCGTCGCAAGCCTCGCCGGTCTCCGGATCCACCGCGCGGAGACGGCCCGGCGACCGGTCGCCGTCGACGGCCGCACCGTCGACGCGCTGGACACGGTGGTCGCCGCGACCAGGCCCTGAGAACGTCGCCGGGACCGGGCCCCATGGTCGCCGGATGAGCCGGCAGGGTTCGCCATGCCGGGTTTCGCCGGAGGGCGCCTACTCCCCGCCGCCCCGCCGTCGCGCGACGCCGGACCACCGCTCATATCCGCCGCCACCGCGAAGGCGACGCCGGCCGCGCGGCGCGAGCCCCGGGCCCGCGGCACCGGTAGCATCCGGGCGATGGGCGTACGGTTCGAGGAGTTGGCCTGGCGGGAGACCCCGATCGGCGCCATCAGTCTGCGCCGGCGCCGCGACCCGGCGCTCGACGTCGAGGTGTACGAGGTCAAGCTCGACGACGAGTTCCTGATGTCCAGCCTCTTCCCGGTCGCGGAGATCGAACTGGCCCGCCTGGGCCTCGCTCCCCTGACCGGGCGCGCCCTCGACGTGGCCGTCGGCGGCCTGGGGTTGGGCTTCACCGCCCGGACGGTGCTGGCCGACGACCGCGTCGCCTCGATGCTGGTCGTGGAGGCGATCGAGGACGTGATCGACTGGCACCGGCGGGGTCTGCTGCCGTTCGCCGCCGGGCTCGCCGCCGACCCGCGGACCCGCTTCGCCCGCGCGGACTTCTTCGCCGCGGTGGCCGGCGACGCCGGCCTCGACCCGGAACACCCGGGGCGGCGGTTCGACGCCGTGCTGCTCGACGTGGACCACTCACCGCGCAACGTGCTGCACCCGAGCCACGCCGCCTTCTACACTCCGGCCGGCCTGCGCCGGCTCGCGGCGTCGCTGCGCCCGGAGGGCGTGTTCGCGCTCTGGTCCGACGACCCGCCGGACCCGGCGTTCGAGGAGGTGCTCGCCGGGGTGTTCACGGCGGCGGAGTCCCACGTCGTCCGGTTTCCCAACCCGCTGACCGGCGGCGAGTCCGCCAACACGGTCTACGTCGCGCACGCTCCGGTCTGAGCGCCGATTTCCGGCTCGCCGGGCATGTTGCCGGCCAGGCCGGGAAGGTGGCCGGTGCCCTTCGCGTACGCGGGGTGGCGGGAGGGAGGTCGAGATGCGGGCAGTGCTGTGGGCCGTCGGCATCGTCGCCGGCGTGCTCGTCCTGCTCGGGCTGCTCCTGGAGGCGGTCCGCTGGCTGGTGATCATCGGCGCGATCGCGCTGGTGGTGGTCGTCGTCTTCGCGTTCGTCAAGGCACGGCAGGCGACCGGGGGGTCACTGCGGGGGCGCTGACGCGGTGGCGGGGCGCGGTCAACTCGTCGGCGTACTCGGCGAGCGGCCGCCCGTCCACGTCGTACGCGATCAACCGGCCGTGCGCCATCGTGGCCGATCGGAACGAGAAGACCCGCGAGCCCGGCCAGGCCGCCAGCAGGGGGATGACGCGAGGCGCGCCGCCCGGGGCGGAGTGGTACTCCAGCCGGGCCACCGCCGGCGACACCACCCCGTTGACGCGGATCTTGGTCGGCTCCGCCCGGGTGCCGAAGGTCACCGGCGTGTCGCCCCCGTACGCCGCGCACTGCGCCGGCCCGCGGCAGACGAAGAAGTACCGCGGGTTGTCCACGTCGGAGATCGTGTACGCCTTGAAGGTGGGGTCGGCGCCGGCCGGCAGCGGCTGCACGGCGAAGATCGCCAGCGCCCCGGCCGCGACGGCGCCCACCCGGGCCCAGGCGCTCCCCCGGCCGGCCCGGCGCCGCGAGCGTGCCGCCACGACGGCCACGCCACCGAAGCCGGTCAGGCAGAGCACGACGACCCCGATGGCCCGCGCGTTCTCGAACAGGAACTGGACCCCCGGCCGGCTCGAGACGGGAGCCAGGACCACCCCGAGCGAGACCACGGTGGCCACCAGCAGGGCGACGCCACCGACCCGGCGGGCCTGGCCGTGACCACCGATCAGCAGCATCGCGGCCAGCACCGGCCAGATCTGGTGGTGGGTCCAGGAGACCGGGGAGGCCGCGACGGTGGCGCAGCCGACGAGCACCGCGGCGGGCCCGGTGCGGTGCTCGTCGACCAACTGCCGGGCCCGCCAGAGCGCCACCGCGCAGATCGCCGCGACCAGCGCCAGCCAGACCGCCGGCAGTGCCGCCGGCTCAACACCGACCCGCAGCAGCATCCCGTGCACCGACTGGTTGCCCAGCGAGGCGAGGTTGCCGATCCGGGAGGTGTTGCGCACCGCCTCGGTCCAGTACGTCCAACTCGCCGCCGGTAGGACCGCCGCACCGACCGCGCCGCAGGCCACGAACGCGGCGATCGCCCGGGCGGCGTCGCCGTACCGCCGGGCGGCCAGGAAGTGGACGACGAACAGCAGCGGCGTCAGCTTCACCGCGGCGGCCACGCCGACGAGGACGCCCCGCCACCGGGCCGGAACGACGCCCGCCCCGTCCAGCAGCGCGAGCAGGACGATCAGGATGCTGACCTGGCCGAAGCGCAGGTTGCTCTGCACCGGGGCGGAGAGCATCAGGACGCAGGCGACCGCCGGTACGACGAGCCGGCGCCGCGCCCCGGGCCCGGTCAGCATCCGGCCCACCGGCCAGGCGATCGCGACCACCGCGAGGCAGGTGACCACGAGCCAGGCGGTCTGGGCCACGCCCTCCGGCACGGCGGCGACCGGCCAGAGCACGAGCGCCGCGAACGGCGGGTAGGTGAACGGGCCGCCGTTGTCGGCGACGAACTCGTACAGCGGTCGGCCGCCCTGCAGATGCAGCAGCGCGCCCCGGTAGATGTGCAGGTCGGAGAGGCGATCCGGGCGGAGCGCCACCAGCGCCGACGACCCCGCGGCGAGCAGCGCGAACGCCGACCAGAGCGCAGCCGCCCGTCGATCCCGCACGGGCGCAGTCTACGGCCGGCGACGGGTGATCGTGGACCGGGCGTCGCGGGTCAGCCCCGCCGCAGGCCCTCGACGGCCGCGCGGAGGTCGGCCTGGTGGATCGGGCCGGCGGGCCGGCCGCCGGTGGCCTCCCGCATCGCCTTGGCGAGTTGGACCCGGCGCAGCGCCTCCCGGATGTCCGCGCCGGTCAGGCCGGGGCTCTCGGCGGCCAGGGCGGCGGGGTCGACGTCGTCGGCGAACATCCGGAAGCCGGGCCGCTCGTGCCGGTCCACGAGGTCCCGGATCATCTTGGTGATGATCTCCGCCCGGCCGGCCTCGTCGGGCGGCGGGATCGACAGCTTCACGTCGAAGCGTCCCGACCGGACCAGCGAGGCGTCCACCCGCTGCGGGAAGTTGGTGGTGGCCACGACGATGACGTTCGGGTTCTCCTCGAAGAGGGTGTTCATCTCCTGCTTGAAGATGCCGGCCACCGCGTTGACCGCCTGGCTGGCCGCGTCGCCGCCGGCCCCGGCGTAGCTGATGATGCTGTCGAACTCGTCGAACAGCAGCACCGTCGGCTGCCGGTAGCGGCGCGCCTCGCGGAAGATCTGCTTGATGTTGCGCTCCGACCCGCCGAGCCACTTGTCGAGGATCTCCGGCGTGCGGATCTCGCGGAAGTCCGCGCCGATCTCGTTCGCGAGCGCCCGGGCCAGCATGGTCTTGCCGGTGCCCGGCGGCCCGTACAGCAGGATGCCCTGCGGCCGGCGGGCGCCCCAGCGGGCCATCACGTCGGGGTGCCGGAACGACACGGCGATCTCCCGGAACCGGGCCACCACGTCGTCGAGGCCGCCCACCTGGTCGAGCGTCACCGCCTCGCTGCCGGCCGGCCGGACCGACGCGGCGGCACGGGCTCGGCGCAGCACGTACGCCCGGTCGCGCAGCACCCGCGGCTCGGGGTCGTCGCCGGCGAGGTCCCGGACGGCCTGCAGGGCGAGCCCGACCAGGGCGCGCAGGTGCGCGACGCCGACCTCGTCGGCGGGCACGGTGGCGCGGAGGGTGAGCAGCCGTCCGTCCTCGACGGTCGTCACGTCCGGCTCGGCGCGCAGGCCCAGCGCCGCCGCCTCACCGCGTACCTCGGCGGCGGCCGGATCGACCGGGCGTGGCCGGTCCGCCACGGCGGTGCCCGGCTGCCGGCCGAACCGCCGGGACGCCTCCGTCACGAGCCGTCCCGCGCGACGGGCCAGCGGCCCGTCCGGGTCGGCCGTGAGGTGCCGGGCGAGCAGCCAGCCGGCCGGGCCGGCCACACCCAGGGCGAGCAGGCGCACGGCCCCCGCCGGGAGGACACCGGTGGCGCGGACCTCGGCGGACAGCCGGCAGGCACCGTCCACCGTGTGCGCGGTGAGGCGGACACTCTGGATCGGCGACGGCAGCGGCCCGGTGAGCCGCAGCTCGACCGGCCGGTAGCGGGCGGCGGCCAACGCGCCGACCGGATCGTCGATGGTGACCCGGGCGCCGAACCGCTCCACGCTGTCCGCGCCCGGCCGGTGCTGCTGGTCCGGCATGATCCCACGCCCTCCGTGCGGCAGTGACCAGCCCGAGTCTGACACCGGGACCGACCAACCGCCACCGATCACCGGCCCAGGCTCGAGCTGTTCGGAACGCCTCAGACGATGAATTGCACTTCCGGGAAGGCCGGGTTCGGGCCGTTGAGCAGGTGCCCCCGGTGGCGTAGGTGCAGGTCGAAGAACGCGAGCGGGTACGCCTGCTGGATGCGTACCGCTCGGGTGGGGTCGAGGGTGCCGACCCAGTTGGCGAGGTCCTCGTCGCTCATGCCCAGCGCGGCCGCCACCTGCGGGCAATTTCCGCTAGTACTAGCCTCGATCGTTCACGGCTGAGGTCGGCGGTTTCGGCCCTGCGTCTTTGGTCGCTGTTGTTCGGTGCGTTTGGGTCGAGGGCATGGTGGTGGGCCGTCTGTCGCGGCGGTGGGCGTGGTCTCCTTGGTTCCTCCGGTTGTTGGGACGGGGCTGAGCTGGTCAGCCGGGGGCGGGGATCGCCGCGATCCGGGTGAACGCGGCGGTGATCTGGTCGGCCCAGGGCCAGGTCGATGGGATGCGTAGTCGGCGGCGGCGTTGGCCTCGGGTGAGGCGGGCGGCGGTGTGTAGCAGGCGGTAGCGCAGTCGTTTCGGTTCGGCTTTGGCCAGATCGCCGTCGAGGGTGAGTAGTTGTAGCCAGGCGATCAGGTCGCAGGCCATGGCCGCGATCTGGCACCAGGCGGTGTTGATCGCGAACTCGCGGGAGGGCAGCCGGCCCAGTCCGGTGTCTTTGGCGCAGCGGATGCGGTCTTCGACGCGGGCGTGGGCGCGGTGGCGGGCTTCCAGCCACTGCAAGTTGCCGACGGTGGTGTTGGTGACGAACGCGGTGTAGCGCCAGCCGTCGCGTTCCTCGAACAGCGATAACTGGGCGCCGGGGTGTGGTCGTTCCCGACGCACGATCACCCGCATGTCGGGCGGCCAGCCGGCCAGGGTGAGCAGGCCGGTCAACTCTGCGACCTGGGCGCTGTCGCGGACGCCGCCGTCGGCGGCCAGGGCCGGTGACCAGGCCGCGGTCGGCAGCGCGCTGATGGCGGCGCGTTCGGCCTCGCCGATCGACCAGCCGAGCGAGTACTCCACGACCCGGCCACGCTTGGCGTTCTGCGCGGTCAGCCAGTCGAGGACTGTGTGGGTGGCGGCGGCCGAGTCGCCACGCACCAACAGGTTCCTGCGGTCAGCGGCCGGGACCTGCGCGAACGCCTCCGCGAGGACGGTGAGGTGGTCGGCGGCGGTGTTCGCCCCGGCGTTACCCGGCCGCAGCCGGATCGCGAGCAGTTCCCGGTGTTGTCGCAGGTCACCAAGATCGGATGGAACCCGTAGGTGTGCTTGTAGGTGGCCGCGGCGCCGTCCTTGTCGCTGTGGGCGAGCACGATCGTGGAGTCCACGTCCAGCACGACGAGGTCGTCGCCGAGGCTGCGGCCAGCGGCATACGCAGCCGGGACCTGCCCGAACAACGCCCACACCCGGGCCCGGACCTTCGCCCGTGCCCGGCTGATGCGCCGCACCTGCACGTCGCTGACCTCGTCGAGGGCCCGCCAACACGTCGCCGGTGACGCGACCTGGCCGAACACCTCGCCCTGATGGCGCAGTACGTCGATATCCGCGATCGCCTCACCGCCGTCAGCGATCATCACCGCCAGGTCGACCAGCACCCTGCCCCGGTCCCGACCCGGGGCGAACCCCCGCCGGGCCACCGCCGCCGACAACGCCTGTGTCAACCCACTGCGATCAGCCAGCAGCCGCAGCAGCGCCGTTCCGACGTGCGACACCACGCCACGGCCACCTGCCTCGACGGACAAGCCCTTGGACCACTCGGTAATCTGCACCTACGAAGTGCCTCTCACACGGGGAACCTGCACGACTCGACACCGGGCAGTTTTCCTTACGTGGCAGGCACTTCGCCATATCTACCCACCCGCCAGCCATCCAAGATCACGACCGCCGTGAAAGGCCGAGGCTAGCTTGCCGGGGATGGCGGGCGGATGATCGGCGTGGGTCGGCAGGAGGTTCATGATCCGTCGAGGGTCTGCCGGCGCATCGGGGAACGCAGGATCGGCACCCACACCAGCGCGAGCGCGGCGCAGGCGACCCAGGTGGCGGTACGCGGGCCGGAGAGATCGCCGACGGATGCCGCCGCCGCCGCGCCGAGCGTGAGCGCACCGCTGAACATCACGCGCAGAGTGCCGTTGACGCGTCCCAGTAGCCGCGGAGGCGTGACGTGCTGGCGGAACGACATCAGAACCACGCTGTCGAAGCCGACCTTGAAGATCACGAGTGCCCACGCGAGCGCGGCGACCGGCCCGGGAACGGCCTGACCGACAAGCGGTAGCACGAACGAGACCGGGGCGATCACCAGCCCGATCAGGAGCACCGAGCGACCGGCACCCAGGACCCTCGACACCCGCTGCCCGAAGAACGCTCCGAGCAGGCCACCGGCTCCGCCAGAACCGAGGAACAAACCCAGATGGGTCTCCGACCAGTGCAGTTCCTGGACCAGGATGAGCGGCAGCATCGCGACCGTGCCCGCGGTCGCGAAGTTCACGAGCGCTCCAGCGACGGCGATCGCGCGCAGGGTGTCGTTGCGCCGGACGAACGACAGGCCCTCCCGCACCTCGATCGCGAGCGAGCGTCGTACGACCTCGACCCGTCGTGGCTCCGGCTGCTCGATGCGCCGGATCCACAGCGCCGACCAGAGATAGCCGAGTGCCGTCGCGATCAGAACCGCCGAGGCTGTCGACAGGCCGACCAGCCAGCCGGCCAGTGCGGGACCGCCGACCAACGCCACCTGCTCCACGATGCCGAGCCGGCCGTTGGCCGCGACCAGGCGTGCGCCGTTCCCACCGCCGACAAGATCCGGCAGGTGGCTCTGCATCGCGACGTCGAAGAAGACGGTCGCGACGCCGTTGAGGAACACCACCATCCACAGTTGGGTCATGGTCAAGGCGGAGAAGGCGGCGGCGACCGGTACCGAGCCGATGAGCGCGAACCGGACCAGATCCATGGCGACCATGACCGGACGACGAGCGACGCTTTCAAGCCACGCACCCGCCGGCAGTCCAAGCAACAGGAAGGGAGCGGTGCCGGCGGCGGCCAGTGCGCCCACCGCGCTCGGACCAGCGCCGAGCGACGTGATCGCGACGAGCGGGACGGCGACCTTGGCGATGTTGAAGCCCCACTTCGCCGCCACGGCGGCGACGAGGTAGCGAGTGAAGTCACGAGGCAAGGTCCGGGCGTCGGACTCACGGCGGGGGGCGTGCTGGATCGACATGCCCGAACCCTCGGTGCCGGCCGCCTACCCGTGCCAACGATTCAGACTACGATGAATCCTCGTGGAGCCGATCTGATGCTGGAATGTCGTTGTCCCTGGCCGATCTCGCGAGCGTCAGGTTCGCGATCTCCCCTGCCTGGGAGGTCGTCGCGAGCCTCCGGGTGCTCGGCGATCCCGGCGCGCACGCCGTACACCTGCCATGGGTGAGCCGCCACCGGCAGGCAGTGCTGGCCTCACCCGAGCTGCGCCAGCTGCACGACCTGGTGATCACGCCGGAACGCAAGCTGCCGGGCTTCCTCGCGCCAGCGCCGCACTCGCCCGTCGCCGAGCCCGAGGTGGAGTTCGCGGCCGTTCGGGAAACGCCAGCGGCGGTCATACGCAAGGAACTCGCGGCCGTGTACGGCGACCGGCTGCCGGCCTCGCTGTCGGAGCTGCGTCGCGCCCCGCGCCGCACCCTTCCGATGATCGTCAACCAGATGCGGACCTACTGGGGCCTCGCGCTAGCGCCGCACTGGGGGAAGATGCGCGGCATCTTGGAAAGCGACGTCATGTTCCGCGCACGGCAACTGGCCGACGCGGGCCCGCACCGGATGTTCTCCGAACTCGATCCCGCGATCTCGTGGTCCGACGACGTCCTGTCGGTGAACCGGCCCAACCTGGACCTGCACTACGAACTCGGCGGGCGCGGCCTGGTGCTCGTGCCGTCGCTGTTCGCGTGGCCGAACGTCTTCGTCAAGGCGACCGAGCCCTGGGCTCCGGTGCTGCGATATCCCGCCCGGGGCGTGGGTTCGATGTGGATCGACGGCCCACCAGCGGCCGATCTCGCCCCGGTGCTCGGCCAGGCTCGTGCCACCCTGCTGGTCGAGCTGGCGACCCCGTCGACGACGACACTGGCCCGCCGTACCGGGCTGAACCCGAGCGGAGTCTCGGCCCATCTCTCGCGACTCGCGGCCGCGGGCCTGGTCACTCGGCAACGGGCCGGTCGGCTCGTCTTCTACGTGCGCACCGCGCGCGGCGACGCGCTTCTCGGCGACTGACCGGACGCGTACGCGATGCGCTGCTCGTCGTCCCCGGCGAGGTCGCAGACGGCCTGGCGGAGTGAGCCCGACAAGCGCGCCCAGGTTCGTATCCGACCGTTGCCGACGACGTCGATCGGTTCGGGGAACCCGGACCGGCGGACGATCTCGGTCGCCCTGGTACGTGACACCCCGCCTAGAAGCTCGGCGATGTCGGACAGGGCGACCAGTTTCACCTCGCGACCGTAAGCACAACCGCTCGTGCCGGCTCAGCGCTCGTCCGGGTCAGCGCCCCGAGCCTGGTGCGGCCGGTGCTCGGTGATCCAGGCTTCCACGTCCTCCACCAGCCACACCGCTCCCCCGGCCAGCCGGTCGAAGGGCTCCGGGAAGTCGGGCCGGGAGACGATCTGCACGATGCGCGCCCGGGAGACACCGAGGCGCTCCTGCAACTCGGCGCTGCCGTATGTGATCGCAGCCTGAACGGAGGCACCGGATGTCGAACTACCCGATCCCCTACCGGGATGACGACCAGCGGCTCGACGACGAACTGCTCCAGGACGTCCGGACCGCACTGCTCAAGCGAGGCTTTCCCGAGCTGACGAAGGTCGACTACGGGATGCTGGAGGTCATGCTGGTCCGGTTCGTCTACGCGAAGCGACGGCAGGTTTCGGTCACGATCAGGGACTGATGCGGTCAGGCACCCGTCGTGGCGAGAGCCGGGGCTGGCGTGCCGTCGACCCGTCCTCGCGGCTTGCGGTTGGGCAGCGAGAGCCGGAAGACCTTCTTCCAGGCGGAGAAGACCTGCCGGGGCAGCGAGCCGGTGGTGTAGCGAAGGCCGTACCGGTCGAACAGGGCCCGCACCTCCGGGGCGATCTCCCCGTAGCGGTTGCTGGGCAGGTCCGGGAAGAGGTGGTGCTCGATCTGGTGGGACAGGTTCCCGGTCATGATGTGCATCAGCTTGCTGCCGCTGATGTTGGCCGAGCCGAGCATCTGCCGCAGGTACCACTCGCCGCGCGACTCGCCCTCGATCGAGGTCTTCGCGAACGTCTCGACTCCCTCCGGGAAGTGCCCGCACATGATCACCGAGTGGCTCCACAGGTTGCGGACCAGGTTGGCGGTGAAGGTCGCGGCGAGCGTGGTGAGGAAGGACGGGCCGGACAGCAGCGGGTGCAGCACGTAGTCCTTGAGGACCTGACGGCGGATCTTGCGGCCGACCGCCCGGGCCCGGGCCCGGAACGCCGGGTCCTTGTGCCGCCCGTTCTTCAGGTTCTCGCCCAGCTCCAGGTCGTACGCGGCGATGCCGTACTCGAAGAAGCAGGCGTTGATGAAGTTCCACAGCGGCTGGCCCAGGTGCATCGGGTGCCACGGCTGGTCCTCGTCGACGCGCATGATCCCGTAGCCGAGGTCGTTGTCCTTGCCGATCACGTTGGTGTAGCGGTGGTGCAGCTCGTTGTGCGAGTGCTTCCACTGGTCGGCCGGCGAGACGTGGTCCCACTCCCAGGTCGTGGAGTGGATCTTCGGGTCGCGCATCCAGTCCCACTGGCCGTGCAGGACGTTGTGCCCGATCTCCATGTTCTCCAGGATCTTGGCGATCGACAGGCCGACGGTCCCGACGATCCAGGCGGGCGGGAAGAGCGAGACGAGCAGCACCGCCCGACTGCCGATCTCCAGGCTCCGCTGCGTCTTGATCACCCGGCGGATGTAGCGGGCGTCCCGCTCGCCCCGCTCGGCGAGGACCCGGTCCCGGATCGCGTCGAGCTCCTTGCCGATGACCTCGATGTCCTCGGCGGTGAGGTGGGCGATCGGGTTGACGGGCTTGCGCTGGATGACTGTCACGTCGGCCTCCGGGTCAGTGGTCGAGGTCGCAGGGGCCGGCCGCGGCCGACACGCAGGTCTGGATGAGTACGCCGTCGCCGGGCACCGCCGTGGTGAGTGCCCCGTTGCGCAGGTCGCGAACCGCGCCCTGACGCAGCGGCAGCACGCAGCCGTAGCAGATGCCCATCCGGCAGCCCGACGGCATGAGTACGCCGGCCGCCTCACCGACGTCGAGCAGCGGGGTGGCGCCGTCGGCGTCCGCCGTCACGCCGGTGCGGCCGAAGGTGACGGTGCCGCCCTCGCCGGGAGAGATGACCGTCGGGCGGAACCGCTCGGTGTGCAGCCGGTCGGCGCGGCCGGCGGCGGTCCAGTGTTCCGCCAGGGCGTCGAGCAGCCCGATCGGCCCGCACGCCCAGGTCTCCCGGTCGAGGTGATCGGGGACGATGCCGGCGAGGTCGGCGGCGGTGAGCTGGCCGTCACGGTCGGTGTGCCGCTCCACCAGTCGCAGCGCGCCGGCGGCGGCCAGGTCCCGCAGCTCCGTACCGAAGACGACGTCCGCCGGGGTGGGCGCCGAGTGGACCAGGGTGACCTCCGCTCCGGCGAGGACGCCGCTGCGCAGCATGCCCATCACCGGGGTGATCCCGCTGCCGGCGGTCACCAGCAGCACCCGCCGCGGAACGGCGGGCGGCAGCACGAAGTCGCCCTGGGCCTGGTCGAGCTGGACGATCGTGCCCGGCCGGACGCGCCGGACCAGGTGGTTGCTGACCACCCCGTCCGGGATCGCCTTGACCGTGATCGCAATGGGGTCGTTGCGCCGGCCGGGGGCGGAGGTCACCGAGTACGCCCGCCACTGGCGTACGCCGTCGACGTCCACGCCGAGCCGGACGTACTGCCCGGGGACGTGTCCCCGCCAGCCCCGTCCGGGCTTGATCACCACCGTCGCGGCGTCCCGGGTCTCTGGACGCACCGCGACGATACGGCCTCGCAGGTCGGCGCCGGAGCGCAGCGGAGCGACCAGGTCGAGGTAGTCGTCGGGCAGCAGCGGCGTGGTGACCGCCGCGGCGAGCCGCAGGATCCGGCGCCGCACGGGCGTCGACTCGGGTGGGCGCGGCACCGTGGTGGTCATACCCCGATGGTCGCGGCACAATGGCATAAAATCTTGGCCCGCGAAGGTGAACCGGGCTGCTCTACTTGTGCGGAAGGAACAAACGTGCCGGAACGGTCCGAGGCGACCCGGCGGGCCGCCGGTCTCGATCTGGACGAGCGGGTGGCCGGCGAGCTGCGTGATCGGCTGCCGCTGCTCGCCGAGCGGATCGTGACCGCGATCACCGCCGAGGTGCCCAGCTACTCCGGCACCCTGACCGGCCAGATGCGGCACAAGATCGAGAACGCCGTGCAGATCGCCCTCGGCACCTTCCTCCAGCTGGTCGAGCCCTCCTCCGGTTCCGACCCGAGCACGCCCCTGGTCCCCGCCCTCGATGCCGCGTACGCCCTGGGCAGCGGAGAGGCCCGCTCCGGGCGCAGCATGGACGCGCTGCAGGCCGCGTACCGGGTGGGGGCGCGGGTCACCTGGCGGGAGATGTCGACCATCGCGGTGCGCGGCGGGCTGCCGGCGGCGACGGTCGCCGAGTTCGCCGAGCTGATGTTCGCCTACATCGACGAACTCTCCGCCGCCAGCGTCGCCGGGCACGCCGACGAGCTGGCCAGCGCCGGCCGGGCGCACCGCCGCAACCTGGAACGCCTCACCCAGCAGTTGCTCGCCGGTGAGCCCGAGGACGTGCTGCTGCGCAGCGCCGAACGTGCCGACTGGTCGCCACCGCAGACGCTCACCGTCGTCCTCCTGCCCCAGGCGAACCTGCGCGCCGCGCTCGCCCTGCTGCCGGCTCAGACCCTGGAGAGCGGCGACGACCTGCCGGGGAGCGAGCCGGGCGCGGAAACCGCGGTGCTCCTCGTGCCGGACATGCACGGCGACCGGCGCCGGCTGCTCGCCCGTACGCTGCACGGCCGGCGCGCGGTGCTCGGGCCCGCGCGGCCGTGGACGCAGGCCGCCTCCTCCTACCGGCGGGCCACCCGGCTGGTCGCGCTGGGCACCGAGTACCCCGAGGCCGGCGAACCGCTCGACACCGAGTGCCACCTGGTGCGTCTGCTGGTCAGCGCCGACACCGAGGCGCTCGCCGACCTGCGGGCCCGGGTGCTGCAGCCGCTGGCGTCGCTGCCGCCGGCCACCGCCGCCCGGCTCGCCGAGACGCTGCGCTCCTGGTTGATGCACCACGGCCGGCGCGACGACGTCGCCGCCGACCTGTTCGTACACCCGCAGACGGTGCGCTACCGGATGAGCCAGCTCCGCGAGCTCTACGGCAACCGGCTGACCGACCCGCGTACGGTGCTCGACCTCACCATCGCCCTCGCGGCCGGGCCGCTTCCGGCCGCGCCGTGAGCGTCACCCCGGGTCGCCGTCGCGCGCCCGCGGGGTCACGCGGTCGACCCTGAAGATCCTGTCCCGGGCGCGGCCCCGCCCTCCGTCGACCGCACCTCGTCGACCACCTGGCACAGGTCGGCCACGGGATCGCGGCGTTGCGCCGCACCGGCGACGCGCCGCAGCAGCGCCTGGAGCGTGGCCGCCTCGGCCCGGTCGAGCGGGGCGAGCAGGTGGGACTCGACGTGCCGGAGCGCCTCCCGCCGCCGCCGCCAGACGGCCCGGCCCTCGTCGGTGGCGCAGACCAGGCGACTGCGCCGGTCAGCGGGGTCGGCCCGGCGCAGGACGAGACCACGCCGCTCCAGGTCGTCGATCAGGTACGTGAGGACGGTCCGGTCGATGGCGAGCTCGGCGGCGATGGCGCCCTGGTTGCGGACCGGCTCGCGAACGGCCGCGGCGAGCACCTGGTAGCCGCGCGGCCCGCCGGGTATCCCCTCGAGCGCCCGCTCGGCGGCCTTCAGGTGGGCCCGGAAGACCACGCCCAGCAGCCAGCCGAGGTCGTCCTCGGACGGGTCCGTCCCGATGGTCGCGCCGGTCACACCGACAGAATAGCTGAAGATGTCAACTTTGTTGGTGATAGATGTTCTGCGCGACATACTATCTGTCGGTCAGCGGGTAGTCGTCGGCGCCGGGCCGGTGAGCGCCCGCGGGGGAAGGAGACATCGGGGATGAGCGACTACGGGCACCCGTTGACATTCGGGGCGTTCCTCACGCCCGCCAACGCCGCCCCCGACCGGGTCGTGGCGCTCGCCGCGCTGGCCGAGCAGGTCGGGCTGGACCTGGTGACGTTCCAGGACCACCCGTACCAGCCGGCGTTCCTGGACACCTGGACGCTGATGAGCTTCGTCGCGGCCCGCACCAGCACCGTCCGGCTGGCCGCCAACGTCACCAACCTGCCGCTGCGGCCGCCGGCCGTGCTCGCCCGCAGCGTGGCGAGCCTCGACCTGCTCAGTGGCGGCCGGATCGAGCTGGGTCTGGGCGCCGGCGCGTTCTGGGACGCCATCGAGGCGATGGGCGGCCGGCGGCTCACCCCCGGCCAGGCCGTGCAGGCGCTGGAGGAGGCGATCGAGATCATCCGGCAGCTCTGGGCCGCCGACGAGCGCGGCGGTGTCCGGGTCGCCGGCGAGTTCCACCGGGTGGTGGGCGCCAAGCGTGGTCCCGCGCCGGCCCACGACGTCGGGATCTGGCTCGGCGCGTACAAGCCGCGGATGCTCGCCCTGACCGGGCGGCGCGCCGACGGCTGGCTGCCCAGCCTGGCGTACCTGAAGCCGGGCGACCTGGCCCGGGGCAACGCCATCATCGACGAGGCCGCGCGGGAGGCGGGCCGCGCACCGGCCGACATCCGGCGGCTGCTCAACGTCAACGGCCAGTTCACCGACGCCGCCCGCGGCCCCCTCAACGGGCCGGCCGAGCAGTGGGCCGAGGAACTGGCCGACCTCGCTCTCACCGAGGGCGTGAGCACGTTCATCCTCGGCAGTGACCGCCCCAACGACCTGCGCCGCTTCGCCGAGGAGGTGGCGCCGGCCGTCCGCGAGCTGGTGGCCGCCGAGCGGAAGGCGGAGGCGGCGAGCGGGACCACCACGGCGACGCGAGCCGCGGAGCGGCCCGGCGACACACCACCACAGGGGGCCGGTGCCCGGGCCACGGCGGCCGGGCGGAGTTCGTTCACCGTCGTGCCGACGCCCGACGACGGCGTCCGCCGCGGCGAGGTCCAGGTCTGGGACGAGTCCGCGCGCCCCACCGGCCCCGCACCGGATCCCGAGCGCACCTACACCGCGCACGACCTGGCCACCGCCCAGCACCTCGTCGAGGTCCACGACGGGCTGCGCGGCGAGCTGGCGCAGATCTACGACCTCATCGAGCAGGTGGCCGCCGGCACGATCGACGCGGGTCGGGCCCGGTCCCACATCAACACGATGACGATGCGGCAGAACAAGTGGACCCTCGGCACGTACTGCGAGTCGTACTGCCGGATCGTCACCACCCACCACACGCTCGAGGACCGGGGGCTCTTCCCCCACCTGCGGGCCGGCGACGACCGGCTCGCCCCGGTGATCGACCGGCTCGAGCAGGAGCACCACCTCATCCACGACGTGCTGGAGCGCCTCGACCGCGCCCTGGTCGCGTTCGTGTCGGTGCCCGACGGCATGGCCGAGCTGCGCGCCGCGGTCGACCTGCTCAGCGACACGCTGCTGTCCCACCTCGCCTACGAGGAGCGCGAGCTGGTCGAGCCGATCGCCCGCCTCGGCCTGTCCTGAGCTCCCTGGAGGGCGGCGTAGGGAATGAGTGCAGCCCGCCGGGGTAGTAGGCGGCGTGACAGCGGCGGGCGGACTGGGCGGCCGGGTACGTGGCGCGGGCGACTCACTGGTGAGCGCCGTGGCCCGGGTGACCGGCGGCCTGAGCCGCCGGGTCGGCTGGGGTGACCGGCGCCGGACACTCGAGCTGTACGCGATCCTCGCCGCGCAGGCCGGCGTGGCCGCCGCGCTGGCCTGGACGGTGGCGCACGAGATCCTGCACCACGACCAGCCGATCTTCGCGCCGACCGCCGCCGTCGGCACCATCGCCGCCGCCATCGGGCGCCGCACCCGCCGCACGGTCGAGCTGCTGCTCGGGGTGCTGGCCGGGATCGTGGTCGGCGACGCCCTGATCGCGTTCATGGGCACCGGCCCCTGGCAGACCGGTGTCGTGGTGACCGCGGCCATCCTGCTCGGCCTCACCCTGAGCCGGGGCGGGCAGGTGGTGAGCCAGGCCGGCGGCACGGCGGTGCTCATCGCCGCGGCCACCCCCGCGCAGCGCAGCGGCCTGGAGACGCCCCGGATCATCGACGCCATCGTCGGCGGGGTGGCCGCCATCGTGGTCGTGGCCGTGCTGCCGGCCAACCCGCTGCGGATCATCCAGCGGGCCGCCCGTCCGCTCTTCGCGGACCTGATCCAACAGCTCCAGACCACGGCGGAGGCGATGTCCGCCGGCGACGCCGACGGGTTGAACCAGGCACGCGACGGGCTGCGTGACGTGGAGTCCCAGCTCACCCTGCTCAACGACGCCCTCTCCGGCGCCGAGGAGGCGGTGGCCGTCTCGCCGATTCGCTGGCACAGCCGGGCGGAGTTCGAGCATTACCGGCGGGGGGGCGCGGTACCTGGCCAGGATCATCCACAGCAGTCAGGAGATGGTGCGGCGGGCCGCCACCGCCGTGCGCGACGGCGAACCGATGCCGCCCGGACTGCCGGCCGCGGTGCACTCCTTCAGCGACGCCCTCGCCCAGGTGCAGATCGAGGCGGAGTCCAACGTCCGCACGAACCGGTCCGAGCAGCTGGGGCGCAAGGTGGTCAGTCGGGCCGCCGAGGCGTACGCCGAGGGGGTGGGATTCTCCGGCGGCGTGGTGGTGGCCCAGCTCCGGTCCATGGCCACGGACCTGCTCACCAGCCTCGGTTACGACGAGCGGGAGGCCAACGCCACGGTTCGCGAGGTCTTCGAGCAGGCTTGCTGAGCGCGCCGTGCCGGCCGCCCGGACCGCCTGGCCCGAGGTGGGCCGGCAGCCGGGCGGCACACCGCTCAGGCCACGTGCCGGAGGTAGCCGGCGACGGCCTCGTCGAGCACCTCGCGGCCGGGCCGGGCCCAGACCTCCTCCGCGAAGACCTCCACCTCCACCGGGCCGGTGTACCCGGCGGCGTCCACGGCCTCGCGGAACCGGCGCAGCTCGACGCAGCCGGCCCCGGGCAGCCCGCGGCCGAGCAGGACGCCGGCCGGCAGCGGCGTCACCCAGTCGGCGACCTGGAAGCAGGCGATGCGCCCCTCCCGGCCGGCCCGCGCGATCTGCGCCCACACCTGGTCGTCCCACCACAGGTGGTAGGTGTCGACGACGACGCCCACCGCCTCCGCCGGGTACGGGGCGACCAGGTCCAGTGCCTGGCCGAGACTCGCCACGACGCACCGGTCGGAGCAGAACATCGGATGCAGCGGCTCGACGGCGAGCCGGACACCCGCCACGTGGGCGTACGGCACCAGCTCGCCGATCGCCTCCCGCACGCGTGCCCGGGCACCGTCGAGATCCCGGCTGCCGGCGGGCAGCCCGCCGGAGACCAGCACCAGGACCGGCGCGCCCACCGCCACCGCCTCGTCGATCGCCCGCCGGTTGTCGGCCAGCCAGTCCGGCCGGTCGAAGAAGCCGCCACGGCACAGCGAGGTGACGTTCAGGCCGGCGTCGCGCACGAGCGCCGCGGCCGCCCCTACCCCGTACGCGGCCAGGTCCTCCCGCCACAGCCCGACCCCGGAGACCCCGGCGTCGACGCAGCCCGCGACGAGCTCCGGCAGCGGCCACCGCTTGGTCGTCGCCGAGTTCAGCGCGAACCGCTTCACTGCGCCACCCCCGCCGTGGTCAGGAACGCCCGCGCCCGGTGGGCGGCCAGGTCGGCGTCGGGCAGCAGCCCGGCCGCGTCGGCGAGCCGCAGCAGCCGGCCGAGGTGCGCCGGGGACCGGCCGGACTGGAGACCGCCGACCATGGTGAAGTGGTCCTGGTGGCCGGCCAGCCAGGCCAGGAACACGATGCCGGTCTTGTAGTAGAAGGTGGGTGCGCCGAACAGGTGCCGGGCCAGCGGCAGCGTCGGCGCCAGGATCCGGTCGTACGCCGCCAGGTCGCCGCCGTCCAGCGCGCGCAGCGCGGTCGCCGCGGGCGGGGCGATCGCGGCCAGCACGCCGAGCAGCGCGTCGGAGTGACCCTCGGCGTCGCCGCCGATCAGGGCCGGGTAGTTGAAGTCGTCGCCGGTGTAGAGGCGCACCCCGGCCGGTAGGCGCCGGCGCAGCGCGACCTCGAAGTCCTCGTCGAGCAGCGACAGCTTGACGCCGTCCACCTTGGCGGTGTGCGCGTCGATCAGCGCGACCACGGTGTCCGCGGCCCGGGCCGGGTCGGCGTCGCCCCAGTAGCCGGCGAGCGCCGGGTCGAAGGCCGGACCGAGCCAGTGCAGCACCACCGGGCCGTCGGCGTCGGCCAGCAGCCGTCCGTAGACGTCGAGGTAGTCGCCGGCGGACCGGGCGGTGGCGGCCAGGTGCCGGCTGCACATGAGCACCGGCCGCGCGCCGGCGTCCTGCACGTCGGCGAGCTGCTCGGCGTACGCCTTGCGGATCTCGTCGAGGGTGGCCGGGCCGGCCGGCAGTTGGTCGGTGGCGACGCCGGCGCAGATCGCGCCGCCCTCGGCCCGGGCCGCCTGCGCCGAGCGGCGGACCAACTCCCGCGCGGCGGCGTAGTCCATGCCCATGCCGCGCTGGGCGGTGTCCATCGCCTCGGCGACGCCGAAGCCGTATGACCACAGGTGCCGGCGGAACGCCAGGGTCGCCGCCCAGTCCACGGCGGCCGGTGCGCCCGGGACGTTCTCCGCCGCGGGGTCGGCGACGACGTGCGCGGCGGCGTACGCGACCCGGCTGGTGAAGCGACCGCCGGGCGTCGCATGCTCGTCTCCGGCGCCGGAGAGGGTGAGCGGCCCGTCGGGCAGGTTGACCGTCCGGCTCACGACCGCAGCTCCGGTACCTCGACGCGGCGGCCCTCGCGCGCCGACCGCAGGCCCAGCTCGGCCAGTTGCACGCCCCGCGCGCCGGCCCACAGGTCCCAGGTGTACGGGGCGTCCTCGGCGACGTGCCGCAGGAACATCTCCCACTGGACCTTGAAGCCGTTGTCGAACACCTCGTTGTCCGGCACCTCCTGCCACTGCGACCGGAAGTCCTCGGTGGACGGCAGGTCCGGGTTCCACACCGGCTTCGGGGTGGCCGCCCGGTGCTGCACCCGGCAGCGGCGCAGTCCGGCGACCGCGCTGCCCTCGGTGCCGTCGACCTGGAACTCGACCAGCTCGTCCCGGTTCACCCGGACCGCCCAGGAGGAGTTGACCTGGGCGACGACGCCGCCGTCCAGCTCGAAGATCGCGTACGCGGCGTCGTCGGCGGTCGCGTCGTAGGGCTGGCCGTCCTCGGCCCACCGGCGCGGGATGTGCGTGGTGACGTGCGCGGTGACCGCGCGGACCGGCGCGAAGATCTGCTCCAGCACGTAGTGCCAGTGCGGGAACATGTCGACCACGATGCCGCCGCCGTCGGCGGCCCGGTAGTTCCAGCTCGGGCGCTGCGCCTGCTGCCAGTCGCCCTCGAAGACCCAGTAGCCGAACTCGCCGCGCACCGACAGGATCCGGCCGAAGAACCCGCTCCGCACCAGCCGGTCGAGCTTGCGCAGGCCGGGCAGGAGCAGCTTGTCCTGCACGACGCCGTGCCGGACGCCGGCCGCGTCGGCGGCGCGGGCGAGCTCGACCGCGCCGTGCAGGGTGGTGGCGACCGGCTTCTCGGTGTAGACGTGCTTGCCGGTCGCGATGGCGAGCCCGATCGCCTTCTCCCGCTCGCTGGTGACCTGGGCGTCGAAGTAGATCGAGACGTCCGGTCGCGCCAGCGCGGCGTCCAGGTCGGTCGTCCAGTCGGCCAGACCGTGCCGGGCCGCCACGTCGCGCAGCTTGGCCTCGTTCCGCCCGACCAGGATCAGCTCCGGCCAGAGCCGGCTGCCGTCGCGCAGCGGTACGCCGCCCTGTTCCCGGATCGCCAGCAGCGACCGGACCAGGTGCTGCCGGTAGCCCATCCGCCCGGTCACGCCGTTCATCACGATGCCGATCGGGACACGTGCCGTCATCGTCCCACCCTCCTCCGGGGTCGTCGCCGGCCTCAGGACGCACGCCACAGCGGGATCGTCAGCCCGGGACGCTTGCTTTCTCGGGGTTGCGTAAGCGCTTACGAAAGCGCTTACGCAGACTAGGCTGTGCCGAGTCCACTGGCAACAGTCAGCGGACGGAGTCGTGTTCCGGGGGAGTTGCCGATGCCCAGACCTGGCCCGAGGCTGCGTCTCATCGACGTCGCGGAGCGCGCCGGTGTCTCGCTGGCGACCGCGTCCCGCGCCCTCGCCCGGCGGGACGGGGTCAGCGAGCAGGTGGCCGGGCGCGTCCGGCAGGTCGCGCAGGAGCTGGGCTACGTCGCCAACCCGTACGCCCGCACCCTCGCCGGCGGGGCCAGCTCGACCGTGGGGCTGGTCGTGCACCAGATCGACGACCCGTACTTCTCGGAGATCGCCGGCGGCGTCATCGAGGTCGCCGCCGAGGAGGGGCTGCTGGTGCAGATCTGCCACTCCGGCCGCGACCCGGACGCGGAGCTGCGGCAGCTGCGCCACCTCATCGCGCAGCGGGTCGGGATCATCCTCGTCGCCGGGTCGGGCTACGACGACGCCCGGATCGAGGCCGCGGCGCGCGCCGAGCTGGCGGAGTTCCAGCGGCAGGGCGGCCGGGTCGCCGTCATCGGCCGGCACGCGCTCGGTGTGGACGCGGTCCTGCCCGACAACGAGGCCGGCGGCCGGGCCCTCGCCGAGCACCTGCTGGACCTCGGCCACCGGCGCATCGCGGTCGCCGCCGGGACGACCGGCCTCACCACCGTGGCGGACCGGCTCGCCGGTGTGTCGGCGGCCCTGCGCCGGCGCGGCCGCGCCCTCGACGACCTCGCCGTGGTCCACTGCGACTTCACCCGAGACGGCGGCCGGGTCGCCGCCGAACTGATCCTGCGCGACCACCCCCGGACCACCGCGATCATCGCCCTCAACGACGCGATGGCCATCGGCGTGCTGTCGACCCTGCGGGCGCACCGCATCCCCGTGCCCGAGCGGATGTCGGTCGTCGGGTTCGACGACGTCTCCGTCGCCGCCGACCTCGCCCCCAGCCTCACCACGATCCGGCTGCCGATGACCGACATGGGCCGGATGGCGCTGTCGCTCGCGCTGAAGCCGAGGTCGACCCGCCCGCGGCGCCGGTCGACCGGGCATCTGCTGGTCGTCCGCGACTCGACCGGACCCGCCCCGGCGACGCTGCCGTCCGCCCAGCCCGACGCCCACCCCCCACGCCCCGGCCCCGTCCCCACCCCCACGCCATGACCCCCCGCGTCAGGAGGTCACGTCGGCAACGACGCAGGCGATGTTGTCCGGTGCGCCCTTCTCGTACGCCAGCGCCGTCAACCGGTCCACGACCTGCTCCGGGTCGCCGGCCAGGGCGAGGGTGCCGGCCAGCTCGGCCCGGTCGAGCACCGCGGACAGGCCATCCGAGCACAGCAGGTAGCGATCCCCCTCGACCGCCGTGCGCAGGGCCAGGTCGGCCTCCACCGGGCCGGCGCCGGCACCGAGCGCACGCGCCAGCAGGGCGCGTTGGGGATGGGCGGCGGCCTCGTCGGCGCTGAGCCGGCCCTGGTCGACCAGCGACTGCACGTACGTGTGGTCGCGGGTCAGCTGGGTCAGCTCGCCGCCCCGCAGCAGGTAAGCCCGGGTGTCGCCGACGTGCACCAGCGCGAGCCGGTCGCCGGAGCGCAGCAGCGCCGTGAGCGTGGTGACCGGCCGCTGGTCGTCGGTCGCCGACCGGCGGACGCCCCGGTCGGCGTCGGCGATCGCGTCGGCCAGCATGGTGAGCAGCTGCGGGTCCGTCGCGCCGGCCGGTTCCAGCGCCGCGAGCGCGTCGACGGCCGCGGTGCTCGCCGCGGCGCCACCCGGTCCCCGGGTCCCGTCGGCGACGGCCAGCAACCGGTCGCTGGCGTACGCGACGTCCTCGTTGCTGTCCCGGACGGCGCCGGCCGCGCAGCGGGCGGCGTAGCGGAGCGCGAGTGCGTGGTTCGGGTCGGCCATGGTCGTGTCCCTTCCGGCGAGCAGGTCCACGAGGTGGGTGGCGACGCGGCTGCGGGCCGCCGTGTCGGCGGTGACGTCCCGCCACCAGGCGTCGATCGCCTCGGCTGCCGCCCCCGGATCGAGGTCGCACACCCGGCGGATCTCCGCCAACGGCATGCCGATCCGGCGCAACGTGGCGATCAGCCGCGCCCGGTCGAGCTGGTCCGGCGCGTAGTAGCGGTAACCGGACTCCGCGTCGACCGCGGCCGGCGGCAGCAGCCCGATGTCGTCGTACAGGCGCAGCGCCTTCGCGGTCAGGCCGGCAGCCCGGGCGAACGACCCGATGGTCAGCAGCTCCACGTCGACATCCTCCTCGTGCCGGCCACCGCGGCCGGCACGACCCAGGCTGGGCCTTCCCCGAAGGGCAAGGTCAAGGCCGGCCGCCGCCCGGGCGGCGCCGGACCGGGTCGCGCCCCGGCCAGGGCTCCTCGTGGCGGTGCACTACTGCACCGGCACCGGCCCCGCGTTCCACTCCGGCACCCAGTTCGCGTCCCTCGCCGACCGGTACGGCTACCTCGTCATCTACCCGTCGGTGACGCGCAGCAGCCAGTGCTTCGACGTCTCCTCACCCCAGGCCCTGCGCCGGGACGGCGGCAGCGACCCGGTCGGGATCATGTCGATGGTCAACCACGTGCGACAGCGCTACGACGTCGACCCCGCGAAGATCTTCGCGACCGGCGTGTCGTCCGGGGCGATGATGACCAACGTCCTGCTCGGGCTCTACCCCGACGTGTTCAGCGCCGGTGCGGCCTTCGCGGGCGTGCCGTTCGGCTGCTTCGCCACCACCAACGGCTCCGAGTGGAACAGCGAGTGCGCCAACGGCCAGCTCACGCGCACCCCACAGGCCTGGGGTGACCTGGTGCGCAACGCGTACCCCGGGTACGCCGGTCCACGACCGCGCATGCAGCTCTGGCACGGCACCAACGACGAGATCCTGCGCTACCCGAACTTCACCGAGGAGATCAAGCAGTGGACCAACCTGCACGGTCTCTCCCAGACACCGACGTACACCGACAGCCCGCAGGCCGGCTACACCCGCACCCGCTACGGCGGCAGCGGCGGGACGGCCCCGGTCGAGGCGATCAGCATGCAGGGCGTCTCGCACAACCTGCCGGCCGACGCCGCCCAGGCGATCCGCTTCTTCGGCCTGGACTCCGGCACCCCGCCGACCTCGCCACCGCCCACCACCCCGCCGCCCACCACGCCGCCGCCGACCACTCCCCCGCCGGTCCCCGGCGGCTGCCGGGTGGCCTACGTGGTCAACGCCTGGAACACCGGCCTGACCGCGTCGCTGACGATCACCAACACCGGCACCGCGACGGTCAACGGCTGGGCTCTGGCGTTCACCCTGCCGGCCGGGCAGAGCATCACCAACGGCTGGAACGCCTCGTACGCGCCGTCCAGCGGAGCGGTCACCGCCCGCAACGTCTCCTACAACGGGGTCCTCGCACCCGGTGCCTCGACGACCATCGGCTTCCAGGCCGTCCACACCGGCAACACCGGTAAGCCGGCCTCGTTCACCCTGAACGGCTCGCCCTGCACGACCGCCTGACCCCTTCGCGTCGCGCCGGCCGCCACGGGCACCCACCGCCCTGACGGCCGGCGCGGCCGGGCCGGGACGCCGGACCGGCCGGCAGCCGGTCAGCCGCCGGTGCCGCGGACAGCCTCGATGATCGTCTCGGCGACCTCGGCGGGCTGGGACACGGCCATCGCGTGCGAGGCGCCGACGATCTCCCGGACGCCCCGCGGGCCGGCCCGCTCGGCCATGAACCGGTGCGCGGCCACCGGAATGTTCATGTCGGCGTCGCCGAAGACGAACCACGTGGGCAGCGACCGCCACGCCGGCCGCGAGGCGGTCAACGGGTCGCCGAGCGCCTGTTCGGTGGCCGGCCGCTGGGTACGGGCCATCAGCGCCGCGACGTCCTCGGGTACGTCCGCGGCGAACTGCTTGTGGTACGCGTCCTGCCCGATCGCCACCTCGTTCCCCCCGCTGGACACCGGGTACGTCACCAGCGTGCCCGGCAGCGTGCTGCCCGGGAACTGCCCGGACAGCGCCAGCGCGGACTCCCCCGTGTCCGGGGCGAACGCGTTGACGTAGACGAGGGCCCGCACCGACGGATCGTCCGTGGCGGCCTCGGTGACCACCATGCCGCCGTACGAGTGACCCACGAGGACGACCGGCCCGCCCACCCAGGCCATCACGTCCCGCAGGTAGGCGGCGTCGTTCGACAGGCCGCGCAGCGGGTTCGCGACGGCCACCACGGAGTACGCGGGGCCCAGCCGCTCGATCACGCCGTTCCAGCTCGCCGACTCGGCGAACGCACCGTGAACGAGGACGACCGTGGGCTGCTGGTCTGACATCGATCGCTCCTTCACGACGGGGGCGGCACCCGGTCCACCTCTGAGCCGGCGCGGCTGAATACCCGCCCGGCGGCGACGAAACCGTCCGCGGCCCCCGCACCGCATACTGGCCGGCGAACCGTTCACCGGTCCCGGAGAAGAGGCCACCCGCGATGCCGTTCCCGTACCGCCCCGCGCTCCTGCTTCCGTCCCTCCTGCTGGTCCTGGCCACACCGGTCGCCGCCTGGTGGCTGGTCGGTGATCTCACCAACGACGAGGCGCGGCGGCTCGCTGCCGAGGGAGTGGCCCTGGACTACGTGGTCCGCCCGGTGAGTTTCGGCGCGTTCGGAGATCGGATCGTCGGCGTCGCCGCCTGCGTCGTCGCCGTGGCCGCGCTCGGCGTGCTGGTGCGCGCCACCGCCGTACGCCGTCTGGATCCCCGCTGGTGGGCGGTGCTGCTGCCCCTCGTCGCGGCCGGCGCGCTGGTCGGCTTCGCCGGGCGGGTGCTGACGGCCGGCGCGATCGGCGCCAACATCGGCGCGGGCCTGATCGTGCTGGCCGGCGGCCCGGTGCTGGTGGTCCTGCTGGCCGTCGCGGCGGTCGTCGGGTGGCGGCTCCGCCCCCGGTGAGCGCTCCGCGCCCCCGGCGGCCGGCGGCTCCCGGTCCACGTCGTACGCCAGCGTAGGCCGAGCTGCTCGCCGGTCACGCTCGTCGCGGACACGAAATCCGAGGTCAGCTCGGAAGTCCGGCCCGTTTCCGCAGATCGCGGAGAGCTACTGCTCGGCGGCCGCGGGAGGCGCCTATGCTCCGGGCAGCCGTAGGGGGCCACCATGCTCAAGACCGACGAGCCGAGCCGGAACTTCCGTCGATTCCCCGCCGATGCGCAACGCACGGCCGACACGGCACTCGCCGAGCGCGCCGAACGCCTCCGGGCGCTCCGCGTCGAGCGCGCCCGCAAGGCCGCCCAGGTGGCGGCCGGCGCCGCCGACCGGCTCCGAGGTTGCTGGGGGACGACAACCGGGCGGATCTGACCGCACTGATGCGCCAGGAGCGGCTGACGCTAAGCGACCTGCTCCAGCCACCGCGCGGGGTGGAGTCGACCTTCGACGACCTGAACGAGGCCCGCAAGCAACGGGCCGACGCCTTCCTGCGCGACCGGAAGGTACGGCGTGACGAACTCCTGGAGATCGGGGAGGACTACCACGACGCGATGGCCGAGCTCCTCACCCCGACGGACCGGCACGTCACACCGGGTTTCCACGTCGCCGGCAACCTCGACCGGTGGCTGCGGCTGTCGCCGCTGCACCGGCACCCGCTCCCGTGGGGCGTCGTCATACCGGACGACGACCCCGGCCCGCACCGGTGGGAGGTCCACCGTCCGCCGTTCTTCGGGTTCAACTTCGGCTTCGTCCCGGTGCGCAACGACAACTTCACCGTCGACCGGATCCACACGCTGAATCCCTCGCTCGGTGACGTCGGCATCACCGTCACGATGGACAACGGCGACGCCGGCGACTTCGACTACGCCTCGGGCGACGGGTTCAGCGCGATCGCCTTCTCCTTCGTGCCGCCGATCACGGGCCTGGTCGAGGTCCTCATCGACGCCCAGCCCACCATCGCCGAGCACCGGTTGGAGACCGAGGACGAGTGGGGATGGTCGAACTCGAAGACGAGCCAGGCCAACTCGCTGATGCTCGACGTCCTGCACCCCGACGTCGCCGAGCCGTCGTACGCCGTGATGTCGTCCTTCGTCAAGGACGAGGACGACGACGCCAGCGACCACGCCGAGTACCTGACCCGCGGCGCCCACTACTTCGCGCACCTGTTCAGCGCGGGACCGGTGCCGGCGGGGGAGCCGGTGATCGTCTGCGCGGGAACGCGGTCGTTCGACAAGAGCGGCCATCCACAGCCGGTCCGACTTCCGCTGGTTCATCAGCTCGGTGGAGGTCCGCATCTCGCCGTGAACGACGGTCGGCGGGCAGGGGCGGACCCCGACGCGGACCAGGTGCCGTCGATCGACACCGCGGATCCGGCGCTCGTCGCGTCCGGGTGGCCGCTACTCCTCGGGGATTCCCGGCCCGACCTCGCCCCGCGCGAGGTGCTCGGCGTTGCGGTCGGCCTCGCTGTCGGCGTGACCGGCCGCGACGGCCGGGTCCGTGGTCCGGCGCCCTTCCGCGTCCTGGTACTCCGCGCCCCGCTCGAGCGCCATGTCGTCCTGCCGCCTCTGCTCAGGTGTGGTCACCGGGTCGAACTACCCTGGGCGCACCGCGCTGAAACTACGCACCAGCGCCGCGACCCGGGCATCACGGTGGGCCGGTCGGTGGTGCGGACGCTCGGCAGTCGAGGTAGGCGTCGAGTGCGGCGGCCCCGGCGAGCATGGCGCGACTTCGGGCCGACAGGCGGGCATGCCAGTCGCGCAGCATCGACCCGAGCGGCGCGACACCGCCGGCGGAACGGACCTGCGCGATCAGCGGGGCGATCTGTTCGAGCAGGTAGCCTCCCCGCCTGAGCTGGTGGGCCAGCAGCGCGTCGCGTACGTCGGCCGCGCTGTAGACCCGGTAGCCCGTCTGCGGGTCGCGGCGCGGCTGGACCAGGCCAGCGCGCTCCCACTTGCGCAGGGTGGCCGGGCGGACGCCGAGCCTCCGCGCCAGGGTGCCGACGAACATGGTGCCGCGTTCGTGCGGTACGGGCTGGAGGTCGCCGACCGCCAGCTCGACCGACCGGAGCGTACGGCGGTCGTCCAGCAGCTGGGCGTGGCTTTCGTCGATGAGCCGAAGCGCTTCCTCGGTGGCGTCCCGGTTGGTCGCCTGCATGATCGCGGTGGCGGTCTGGTGGCCGTGCCCGGGCACGAGAGCGAGGAACGCACGCAGGGCTTGCGCGTGCAGTGCCGTGTAGGTGCGGTAACCGGACGGGGTGCGTGCGGCGGCCGGCAGGATGCCGGCCTCCTCGTAGTTGCGGACCGCCTGCGTGGACAGGCCGTGTGCGCGTGCCAGGTCGATTGGCCTGAATCGGTCACGGCGTTGAAGGTTTCCGCTCACCGGTCCTGCTCAGTCGTCGTGAAGTTTCCACGGTCGTTTCAACGCTGTGGTGTCCGTCGAGGACACCGTGCGAGCCAGCCCGTCCCGCGTTCGGCACCCGTCGGACCAGTACGGGCCGGGGTGGCGGCCGGGCGTCCTCGGCTGCTGGCGATGACGCTCAGCGGCGTCCTTGTCGCCCGCCGCCGCCGGTGGTACGCAGGGCGAAGATGCGACGGACCGTGACGGCCGCGCCGACGACGAAGACGCCGACGAGAAGCACGAGCAGCGTGGGCACCGGGCCGATGTCGCCGAGGAGGTCGAAACCGAGGAACGCGCCGACCGCGCCGAGGGCGAGGGCGGTGCCGCTGCCCAACAGAATGGGAAGGTCCAACTGGGACGATCGCGGCGTCTGGTTCCGCCTGGTGGAGGGCATCGACGACTCCTCGAAGCTTCTCGGCATGGCGACAGCGGTGGTCGGCAGGGCCCGACCGGTTGTCGACGGCTCAGCCTGCCACAGCGTGGATCGCGCCGGCATCGGCCCCACCGGTCTCCCGCGCCGCCGGATGCCCCTTCGTCGGATCAGGCGTAACAGCCCGCCAAGAGGTTTCCGCTGCGCTGTCCACTTCCGACGGAGGGGCTATTCCAGTGCTAGAGTGCAGCCGTGGAGCTCACTCCCGCCGAGCTGACCGTGTTGGGCCTGATCATCGAACGCCCGCAGCACGGCTACGACCTGGAGCAGGTGATCGAGCGACGCGGCATCCGGCAGTGAACCGACATCGGGTTCTCCTCGATCTACTACCTGCTCACGAAGCTGGAAGGGCGCGGCCTGCTCCACGTCCCGGAGGTTCCGGCCGCGGCGAAGGCCCGCCGCGTCTTCCACGCCACGGCCAGCGGCCGCGAGGTTGCCGCACGCACCACCCTGGCCCTCGTCGCCGAGCCACGGCCGATCCCGCATCCACTGCTGGTCGGCCTCGCCAACCTGCCTCTGCTCTCCGAGCGGCAATACGCCCAGGCGCTGCGCGCCCGACTGGCGCGGGTCGAAGCCCGGATCGCCGCAACCCGGGCGGCGCGACAGGCACAAGCTCCCCTCCCGCCGGCGGCGGGTGAGGTCTTCTCGTATTCGCTGAGCCTCCTGGAGGCGGAAAGGCAGTGGCTCGCCGCGCGAGTCCAGGTGCCCGATGACGACCAAGACTGACTTCAAGAAGACGCTCGGCGCCTACCAGGCACAGCGGGGCCGGTTCCGGGTCGTGGACGTGCCCGACCTGCAATATCTCATGATCGACGGGCACGGCGACCCGAACACCTCGCCCGCCTTCGCCGAAGCGGTCGCAGCGCTCTATCCGGTGGCCTACAGACTGAAGTTCGCCAGCAAGCGGGACCTCGATCGCGATTATGTCGTCCCGCCCCTGGAAGGCCTGTGGTGGGCCGAGGACATGTCCTCCTTCACCGCGGCCCGGGACAAGTCGCGGTGGGACTGGACGCTGATGCTCATGGTCCCGGACTGGATCGCCCCGGCCATGGTCGTCACCGCCGTCGAACAGGCCCGGGCGAAGAACCAACCGGCGCGCCTCGATGACCTCCGCCTGGAGACGCTCTCCGAGGGACGGTGCGTCCAGACGCTGCACGTCGGCCCCTTCGACGACGAGGCGGACGTGCTCGCGCAGCTGCATCACAAGGTCATTCCCGACCAGGGGTTCCGGATGGTCGGCAAGCATCACGAGATCTATCTCAGCGACTTCCGCAGGGTCGCACCCGAGAAGCAGCGCACCATCCTCCGACAGCCGGTCACCGCCGCGGCACAGGTGGAGGCGTCGGGCGGTTGAGGCCGGTTCCGAGCTTCGCCGTACGGGTGACGAGCCCTCGCGGACACCGTCCCCGCGGCCGTCAGCCCAGCGGTTCGAGCGCGAATCTCCCCCAGGCGACGAAACCGAGCAGACCGATGAACATCAGGTCACCGAGCAGATACCTCCACTCGCTGCGGCGGAACCGGATCGTCCCCGCACCTGCCATCACCAGCATCAGGCCGGACGCGGCCAACGGCACGAGCACGACGGCCACATCGAAGACGGCGGGCAGGATCAGGCCGAGCGAGCCGACGATCTTGATCGTCCCGATCGCCTTGATGTGCCGGCGACCGAAGTCGTCCACCCAGTGCTGGCTGGCTCCGAACGAACGGAACCGCTCCTTCGTCAGCAGCACCTGACTGACGCCGCCGATGAGAAACCCGGTCGCCACAATGGCAGTCACGATCCATAGCGCGGTGTGCACGACAGCTCCTCGCATCCGTTACTTCGCCTCCCCGAGGCGCGTCGTAGTCGTGACGGAGCCCAGCCACGGGAGGTAACAGCCATGACGCCGGACACGCATCTGGCGGCCGTGTTCGATGACGAGCGAGCGCGCCTGGTGGCCCTGGCCCATCGGATGCTCGGATCGCGAGCGGATGCCGAGGACGCCGTCCAGGAGGTGTGGCTGCGGCTGGCTCGTCACGATCCCGGGTCGATCAACAATCTCCGTGGCTGGCTGACGACCGTGGCGGCTCGTGTCTGCATCGACATGCTGCGCGCCCGCAGGTCCCGGCCAGCCACGGCCTATGAGCCCGACCTGCCCGAGTTCACGGTCAGCGAGGACGTCGAATCACCCGATGACGCGGCGGTGACCAACGACGCGGTGGGCCTCGCCCTCCTGGTGGTGCTCGAGGCGCTGGGGCCTGACGAACGGCTGGCGTTCGTGCTCCACGACATCTTCGCGGTGCCGTTCAAGGACATCGCCGAGATCCTCGGCTCCTCCACCGACGCGACCAAGATGATGGCGAGCCGCGCCCGCCGCAAGGTGCGCGGCGCCGCCCTTCCCAGCGATGGCCGCCAACGCCAGCGCCAGGTGGTCGACGCGTTCCTGGCCGCCGCCCGGGACGGGGACTTCGAGGCACTCCTGCGGGTACTCGACCCGCAGATCACGTGGCGTTCATACACCCCGGGCGGAGTCGTCGTGAAGCTCGGTGCCACCGAGGTGATCGCCGCGGCCGAACGTGCGACCCGGGCCTCGATCGTGGCACGCCGTGTCCTGGTCAACGGGGAACCGGGCGTCATGACCTGGAGCCGCACCGGAGCGCCACTCAGCGTGATGGCGTGCACCGTGCGCAATGGGCGCATCGTCGAGGTCGTGGCCCTGGTCGACCCGCGCCGCCTGGCCGCCATGCCCACGCCGCGTTGCCGACCAGCCGGGGCCGACGGCTAGACAGCCGGGCCCGGAGCTGCTCACATCTTCTCACCCGGCAACTTGCTGGCCTGCTCGATCCAGGAGCGGAGCCGGTCCTCGTCCAGCTCGTCATCCTGGCGGATGTCGAGATAGCGCACCTCCTTGTGCTTGGACGGTTTCGGCGGAATGGGCTCGAGCGATGTCCCCTTCAGGAACTGCACCTGCACGTAGTTCGTGTAGCAGCGGTACGACAGGAACCAGCCCTCGCCCTTGAGTCCGTAGAACGGTTGGTTCCACTTCACGGCCTTGTGCACGTCCGGGACCGTACGCACGATGAGGTCGTCGAGGCGCTGCCCGACGTCCCGTTTCCAGCCGGGCATGGCGGCGATGTAGTCCCGCACCGGCCCGGGTCCCTCGCCCTTGGGGATCTGCGGATTGCCGCCCGAGAGCAACATCGGTCCGGTGCCGTGCTTCTTGTCATCGGTCATGAGTGACACTTCCTCAATGCGGTCCGCGACACCGGAAAGAGACGTCGCGAATGCCTCGACCTGGCGAGAGGTGACCGATCCAGCGCCGATCGCGTGCCGGCTCCGGGGACGCGGATCCGTCCGGGTCGGTGAAGGTCCCACCGCCACCTCGGCCGTGCGGAAATCAGGTTGCCTTCAAGGCACGCTAACAACGGCTCAGCGCCCCGGCAACGCGGCCGCCGCACGCCGACCGGCCGCGCCGGCCGTACGACGTGAACCGATCGCCGCCCCGGGCGTGTCATTCACTTACGACGATGCCGCGCGACGGCCCGCCGAGGAACGGCGCGGGACCGGCGCCCCAACCCGGCGCGACGGCTCGACGACGCACAGCGCCGCGAGGCGTCCGTCCCCGGGCCGCCACGGCGCGCCCGTCCGGCCCCCGGCCGGTCGCGGGCCCCGGCCGCCGGGGCTCGCCGCCTCGTTGACGTCGGCGTTCCCAAGATCGCCAACGTTCCATACTCGGACCTGGTGCTATACGGTCGAGGTGTGAAGACCGAGCATCACTGGTGGAACGGCAACCGCACCGTGCGAGGGCGCCGCGACGTTTACATCCGCACCGATGGTGAGTCGTGGGAGGTCGAGGCCCGAGCCGGTGGCGACGGCGGGCGCTCGAAGATCTACCCGTGTCCGGGCCGACAGTCGGCGGAGATCCTGGCCCGGTCATGGATGGACGGCCGGGGCCAGTGGCAGGTCGTGTCGCCGCGCTGAACCTCCGACGTCGGCAGCCCGGGGAACTCCGGCGTCAGGTGCGGGGAGCGCTGGCGATGCCGTCCAGGACGGTGATCAGGTTGTGGTGGAAGGTCTCCTCGGCATCGAGGTGGGCGCCGTCGATGACCAGCCGGGCGACGGTGGGGTAACGGCCGGTTTCGAGCATGCGCGTCAGGTAGGGCCCGAGGGCGGCCTGCCAGGCGGACACGTCGGTGCCGGTCGTCCGGGCGGTGCGGCGCTCGGTGACCTCCCGCCGGATTGCGCCGACGATGAACGCGTTGAGGGCGCCCAGGGCCCGCTGGAGATCGTCGACCCCGCGTACGCCAGCGGCCCGGCTGAGCGCCGCGGCGGTCGCTTCGCCCACGGCGAGCGCGTGCGGTCCCAGGTGTGGCCTTGCGCCCAGCAGGTCGGCGAACCATTCGTGGTCAAGAGCGGCGACCCGGGTCCGGTGTGCGATGGCCAGTACCGTGGCGCGCCACTCGGAGTGCCGGCCGGCCTCGGCGATCTGGGCATATACGGCGTCGACCATCAGATCAAGCAGTTCGGACCGGTTGGTCACATAGTCGTAGAGCCGCATCGGGCCGACACCGAGCTCTTTGGCGATCTTGCGTATCGACAGCCCGTCGAGGCCGTGCGCGTCGGCGATCCGGACCGCCGTGTCGGCGATCTTGGCGCGGCTCAGCGGGACGGGCGCCGCCCGCGGCTGAGGCTCGGGCCGTTCCCAGATCGGCAGCGGTGCGCTACCGTACGGTGTATTCACGTGATACAGCGTACGGTAACGGGGGATGTTGATGCGAATCGCGATCGCCGGTGGTGGCCTCGGTGGCCTGACGCTGGCCCGAATCCTGCACCGCAACGGCATCGACGCCGTGGTGTACGAACGCGAGGCAAGCCGATCCGCGCGAGCCCAGGGCGGATCGCTCGACCTGCACCCCGAGTCCGGGCAACTGGCCCTGGCCGCTGCGGGCCTCGCCGGCCGCTTCCGGTCCGAGGCACGGCCGGAGGGCGAGGAACATCGCATCCTCGACCCGACCGGACGCACCCTCGTACACCACCGGCCAGAACCCGGCTCCTTCTCCGGACGCCCCGAGATCGACCGCAGGGCACTGCGCGACCTTCTGCTCGATTCGCTCCCCGGCGACGTGGTGACCTGGCGGCACCGGCTCGTCGCGGCGACGCCACGACCCGGCGGAGGCTTCGGGCTGACGTTCGACGGCGGCCACCGAGCGGACTGCGACATCCTCATCGGCGCGGACGGCGCACGCTCGGTCGTCCGATCGCTGCTGACCGACGCGACGCTGTCCCCCGTCGCCACCTTGATCGAGCTCAACATCGGCGACGCCGACCGGCGCCACCCACGCCTCGCCGAGCTGGTCGGCCCCGGGAACCTCTGGTGCATCGGCGTGAACCAGATCCTTGCAGCGCAACGCCTCGGCGACGGCAGCATCCGGATCGGCATCTCCCTCCGAGCGGACGATCGCCACCTGGACACCTACCGCAGCAAGCACGCCCTACTGGACATGTTCGACGGCTGGGCCCCCGGCCTCACCGCGCTCATCGAAGCCGGCGACACCCCGCCGATCCCCCGCAGGATCGAGGCGATGCCCACCGGTACGCGCTGGCCCCACCAACCGGGCATCACCCTCATCGGTGACGCCGCGCACCTCATGCCACCGGTCGGCGAGGGCGCCAACCAAGCCATGCTCGACGCCGCCGAACTCGCCGCCGCACTCGCCAGCAACCCCGTCGACCCCGGCACGGCGATCCAGGCGTACGAGGAGACGATGTTCGCCAGAATCCACCCGATCGCCGAAATGTCGGCACGAGTCCAGGCGATGATGCTCTCCCCCACCGCGGCCGACGACATCGTCCGCTTCTTCACGCCACGGCCCACCGAGCCGGCACCCGCGGTCTGACAACGTCCCAGGGCAGCCGGCCCGCGCGGTGGTCTCCGCTCCTCCCCCGGCAGCTCGGACCCCGCCCGTTGGCAGCTCCGGCACCCCCGACGTTCACCGTCGTCGCCGGTACCGGGCCAACCCTGACCTTCGTTCGCGCAGCTGCGACCGTGCGCGGACGCTCGCCTGATGCGGCCCGAGGCAAGGCCACTGCGCCGCTCGCCCCGGCTCAGGCCCACGGCGGGACGAGTTGCCGGAGTAGCCGCCCGGAGGGCTCGCCTCCAGGCACTTCACCGGCGCGCGATCGTGAACGGTGATCCGGCTGGGCCGGACGCAGGACGCGTAGGAGTCTGGCAGCCAGGCGCCGAGGGGTTCGCCGTTGGCATCGATGCGGAATGTCCCGTCGCCGGTGCCGGCGAGGCCGGCATGGCAGCGCACGCAGCGCAACGGAAGCGGGGAAGGGCGCGTGCGTCGAACGGCCCAGGACAGCACGGTATGAGGACGCGTAGACATGATCTCTCTCAGGACGTGACGGAAGGCACGGGAAGGAGCCGACGGCGACGTCGGCGACCGGTGCGCGGGGAACGTGTCAGGTCTAGAGAGCAGGCGGCGTCACGCGGGGTGAGGTCCTCTCGTGAGCGGGTCGGCGAAGACGGTCCGGGTCACACCGTAGGGCGGACGGGCTGGCGAGGTCACCCGTTTTTGCCATGCTCCCCGGCATCGAGGGGCAGCACCGGGTCGGCGAGCTGGGCGTCGCCATCGCTCCGGGGCCTCGTGCCCGCGCACCCCCGGCCGTACCGCGCGTCGGGCTCCGACAGCCGGATCCGCCGGTGGATCGACCATGCCGACCGACCCGAGTGATGAGTTGTCGCGCCCGCACCCGTCACATCTACGACGGGACCCGACGAGGCGGAAGGATGACCAGATGAGTACGGACACGCGGCTGGAGGAACTGGGCGTGGGCGGTCTGGGCGAGGTCGACGAGACGGCGTTCGCGGGGCTGGCGGAGCGGCACCGGCGCGAGCTGCACGTGCACTGCTACCGGATGCTCGGCTCGTTCGAGGACGCCGAGGACACCGTGCAGGAGACGTTCCTGCGGGCCTGGCGGCGAAGGGAGACCTTCGAGGGGCGGTCGACGTTCCGGGCCTGGCTGTACCGGATCGCCACCAACGCCTGCCTGGACCTGCTCGCCAAGGTCCGCCCGGAGCCGGCGACCGGGGGCGAGGTGCGGTGGCTGCAGCCCTACCCGGACCGGCTGCTCGACGAACTGCCCGCGGGCGACGCGGACGAGCCGGAGGCCGTGGCCGTCGCGCGGGAGACGATCGAGTTGGCGTACCTGATCGCGGTTCAGCACCTGGCGCCGCGCCCGCGGGCCGTGCTGATCCTGCGGGACGTGCTGGGCTGGCCGGCGAAGGATGTCGCGGAGCTGCTCGGGGACTCCGTCAACTCGGTGAACAGCGCATTGCAGCGGGCCCGCGCCGGCATGCGGGAGCACCTGCCCGCCGAGCGGCAGGACTGGACCGGCGGCGAGGAGGACGCCGGCACGCGCGATCTGGTGCGCCGCTTCACCGACGCCAGCGTGGCAACCGACATCCCCACGCTCACCTCGATGCTGCGCGACGACGTCCGGTGCTCGATGCCGCCCACACCGGGCCTGCAGGTCGGCCGCGACGCGGTGGTGGACAACTGGATCGAGGACGGCTTCGAGGGCATGACGGGTCTGCGTGCCGTTCCCACCACCGTGAACCGGCAGCCCGCCGTCGCGTTCTACCTGTGGCGGGAGCGGGCGGACGCGTACCTGCCGCTGACGATCGACGTCCTGCGCATCACCGGCGGGGCGATCACCGAGATCGTCATCTTCCACGACGACCAGTTCCCGCGGCTCGGGCTGCCGGAGCGCCTGCCCCCGGACGGCACCGAGTAGTCCCGGTGCGGACGCTCGCGCTGCGCGGCGGCGCGCGCGTCGCCGTGGTCGCGGCGCAGTGGCGCGACGCATTCGGCGTCGTCACCCACGGGCGGGTGCAGCTGGAGCTGCGCGACGGCCAGCCCGGGCCGGTCCTCGGACGCGGTGCCGGGTTCTGGCTCCGCGGCACCGGCGTCCGCGCCCTGCGGAATCCCGGCCGTCGCACGGCGCGGGTGCGCATCGTCACGCCCAGCTTCAGGACCGTGACACAGCAGTCAACACGCCCCGTACGCCAGCCATCCAGATGGAGGACCGACATGAACAGCACGAACGACGCCGGGGTCATCGCCGCCCCGGCATCGGGCCGGACCAGCCACACCCACCGATTCCGCGGACTCGCCGCCACCGGCCTCATCGCCACGCTCGCGGCGATCGTGGCCACCACCCTCGCCGCTGCGCTTGCCCAAGCCCTTGGCGTCGACTTCGCCGTCGACAGCGGCGAGTCCATCCCGTTGGGCGGGTTCGCCGTGGTGACCGGCTTCTTCTCGCTCGTGGGCATCGTCATCGCCGTCGCTCTGCTCCGGTGGAGCGCCCGCCCCGCCGAGCGATTCCGGTGGACGGCGGTGTCCCTGACCGCGATCTCGATGCTCCCGCCCGTCCTCTACGCGGCAACGGCCGCCACCACCGTCGCCCTCGTCGGGCTGCACCTCGTCGCCGCGGCGGTGATGATCCCCACCCTGACCCGGGGCCTTCGCACCCGGGCCGGTTGACCGTCCCGCCACGAACACCGCCACGGCGGCGTGGCGTCACACCGCCGCCAACAAGCGCGCTCCAACACCGCCCGCGTGTGCGGCTCGTCAAGGAGCTCACCGATCCACGCGGCGGAGTCGGTGCGCTGCGGAGAGCGGACGTTCGGCGTCAGCCAGTCGCGGGCGGCGATCTCGGTGATGTGTCCCAGTTGCGCGATGAGCATCGAGAAGTGACCGCGCCGACGCACCGTCGCCGGTCCGCCGGACTCCCGGTAGGCGTCGATCAGGGCGCGGGCCCGACCCGCATCGGCGCGGGCGAACTCGAAGAGCACACACCCGAGCTCCTGGCTCGGGTCGGCCGGGCCGCTGTTCTCCCAGTCGATGACGCACACTCCGCCGTCCGCGGTCGGCAGGACGTTGTCGGCCCACAGATCGCGGTGGCAGGTCCGCAGGACCTGGGGCGGCTGGATCCAGGACTCCACGGCCACCAGCTCGTCACGCAGCTCCGCCAACCGGCCGGCGAACGGCGCCTCCGCTTCCGCCAGCTGCTGGACCAGGCGGTCCCAGCGCTCGGCGCCCACCGGTTCGTGATACCAAGCATCCAGCGGGCCGGGCTCGGTGAGCGGTACGCGGTGGATGGCGGCCACGACCGCACCCACCACCGCCGGGTCGAGACGGTGGTCGGGGGCCTTCAGGTCGACCCACTCGTACATCCTGACCGGTCTGCCTTCCACGGTGGCGAAGACGCTTCCCTCCGTGGTGCGCCGCACCCGCGGCGTCGGTACGCCGGCGGCGTGGGCCGCTTCCTGGAACGCGGTCGCCAACCGCACGTCGTCCTCACCGCACCGGTGAAACGGCGCCTTCACCGCCCAGCACCCGTCCGCCGTCTCCAGCCGCCACACGGCACCCTGCCGGCCCCGCGCGACGGGCCCGTCCGACAGCCTCGCGGTCCCGCCGAGAGCGAAGCGTCGGGCCAGGTCCACGGCATCCACCAGGCCACTCCAGCACAGACACGCGCGCCGGAACCAGTACCGATCCCGGCACGTCCGGACCGCGACCGGGTCGGCGCGAGACGATGACGCCAGGTGCGCGGATCGCCGCACCGCGTTCGCGGCCGCTCAGGCGAGGCAGAACTCGTTGCCTTCGACGTCCTGCATGACGAGGCACGACTCGTTGACGTCATCGGCGGGCAGTAGGCGCACGCGCACCGCGCCGAGCGCGACCAGCCGTGCGCATTCGGCCTCAAGCACGGCCAGACGCTCGTCACCCACCAGCCCGGTGCCGACGCGCACATCAAGATGCAGGCGGTTCTTGACGACCTTGCCTTCGGGAACGCGCTGGAAGAACAGTCGCGGGCCGACACCTGTGGGATCAACGCAGGCGAACGCCGCACCCTGATGCTCCGGCGGCAGCGCACGATCGAACTCGCCCCTGAACCCCTCCGGGGGCGGCGGTACGACGTACCCCAACACCTCGCACCAGAACCGAGCGACGCGCTCGGGTTCCGCACCGTCGAAGGTGACCTGGAACTGCTTGACAGACGCCGTCGGCCCACCATAGAGGCGGGGTCAGCCGTCGTCGCCACGGCCCCGCCCGGCCCCGACCCGGCTCCACCGACGGAAGGACATTTCCCGCATGCTGTCGTATCAGGGCGCAGCCGCTCGTGGAACCAGTGCGGCGGCCGGCCGGACCGCCGCACCCGAGGAGCCGGGAAGGACCCTCGCCCGGGGGCCCGAGAGGAGACGACCATGACGGAGTACCTGATCACCTTCAACGACGAGTGGGTGCCCGAACACACGGCGGAGGAGTTGCGGAAGAAGGCCACGGCCGCCCGGGCCGTGATCGAGGAGATGCAGGCCGACGGCGTCCTGATCTTCACCAACGGCGGCCTCGACCGGTCCACCGCCGTGTGCAGTGTCGAGCCGGTCGACGGCCGGCCCGTCTTCACCGACGGCCCGTACGTCGAGACCAAGGAGCACCTCGGCGGCTTCGCCGTGGTGGACGTGACCGACGACGCGGCGGCGCGATACTGGGCCGCCCGGCTCGCGACCGTGCCCGACTGGCCGCAGGAGGTGCACCGGTTCCGAGGTCCCGGGCAGACCCGGCGCAACGGCCCCGGAGAGAGGTGAGCGCGGTGCCGAGATACCTGCTGTCCGTCTACGGCCCGGCCGAGCACACCGAGTTCGGCACCGACCCCTCCCAGGAGGCCGCACCGCCGGCGTTCGCCGACACCGGCGCCTTCAACGAGAGGCTCCAGCGGGACGGTCACCTCGTCTTCGGCGATGTCCTGGCGCCCCCGACGACCGCCACCACCGTCAACGGGCAGGGCGGGAAACCGACCTTCACCGACGGGCCCCACCTGGAGACGACGGAGCACCTCGGCGGCTTCTGGGTCATCGAGGCGGCCGACCTGGACGTGGCCCTGGCCCTTGCCACCGAGGGGTCGAGAACGTGCCGCAGCACGGTCGAGGTGCGTCCGTTCCGCACCGAGGAATCCGTTCGAACGCTTCCAGCGCCGTGACCGAACCCACCGTCGAACAGGCGATCATCCGGGTCCACCATGAGGAGTGGGCGCGCCTGGTCGCCGGCCTCGCGCGCCGTTTCGGCGACCTCGACGTCGCCGAGGAAGCAACGGCCGACGCGTTCGTAACGGCTGCCGAGCGGTGGCCGCGCGAGGGCGTACCGCCCAACCCCGGCGGATGGCTCGCCACCACCGCGACCCGCAAGGCGATCGACCGGCTCCGTCGCGAATCGCAGCGCGACGCCAAGCACCAGGCGGCCTGGATCATGTACGACGACACCCCTGCTGAGCCGACCGGCCCGGTCGAGGACGACCGACTCAGATTGATCTTCACCTGCTGCCACCCCGCGCTCGCGTTGGAGGTCCGGGTGGCGCTCACTTTGCGCCTGCTCGGCGGCCTCACCGTCGCCGAGATCGCCCGTGCCTTTCTGGTGCCGGAGACCACCATGGCGCGACGGATCACCCGCGCCAAGGCGAAGATCAAAGCTGCCCACATCCCGTACCGGGTGCCCTCGGCCGACGACATCCGGCAGCGGCTCGCCGGCGTGCTCGCGGTCGTCTACCTCGTGTTCAACGAGGGCTATCTCGCCAGCGCGGGGAACAACCCCGTGCGCGCCGACCTCACCGACGAGGCGATCCGCCTCGGCCGCCTGCTCCGGACGCTCCTCCCGGACGACGGCGAGGTGGCCGGCCTGCTCGCCCTGATGCTCCTCACCGACGCCCGACGGACGGCGCGCGTGTCCCGCACCGGAGAGCTGGTGACCCTCGGCGAGCAGGACCGCGGCGCCTGGGATCGCAGCCTCATCGCCGAGGGCACCGCCCTGATTCGCGAGCGGATCAAGGCGGTGGCCACCGGCGGTGACCCAGCCGGGCGCTACCAGCTGCAGGCCGCGGTCAACGCCGTCCACATGGATGCCCCGTCCGCCCACGACACCGACTGGTCCACCATCGTCGCCCTCTACGACCGCATGGTGCTGCTCGATCCTTCGCCGATCGTGCGGCTCAACCGGGCGGTCGCGGTCGCCGAAGTCGACGGCCCCGAAGTCGGGCTCGCCGAGATCGACCGGCTCGCCGAGGTCCTTGGCGGCTACCACGCCTTCCACGCCGCGCGCGCCGACCTGCTGCGGCGGCTCGGGCGCAGCGGCGAGGCGCGGGCGGCGTACGACCGGGCCATCGATCTCGCCGGCAACCCCGCGGAGCGGGCCTACCTCGCCCGCCGCCGCGACCAGCTCGCCGGTTGATCGACCGGTTGAGCAGGCTGCGCGGCGCCGCCGACCGCCACCACACCTGGTACTGATCAGGGGGCGCTACAACCCGGCCGGCGCCGTCCCCGACCTCCGTCCCGACCCGTTGATCGCCACCCCGGCACGATAGCCATCTCCGGTCCGTGAAGCCTGTCGGCGGAGTCCTGTCGGTGGCAGGTGCGAGTATGCCGCGCAACCGATCTTGGGAGGCTCAATGGGAACCTGGGACAGCGGGCCGTTCGACAATGACACCGCCGCTGACTGGTGTGGCGATCTCGACGACGCCGACGATGCCAAGCGCCCGATCCTGATTCGCGAGGCGCTGAACCGCGCCGCCGACGAGGACGGCTACCTCGACGCCGACATCGCGTGCGAGGCGATCGCCGCCGCCGCGATCGTGGCCGCGCAGCAGCCCGGCGGGCAGCCGATCACCTCCCCGTACGCGCCGGACTTCCTCCGCGACGGCGGCCGGCTCGAACTGCCCGACGACCTGGCGTTCCTCGCGGTCAGGGCCCTTGACCGGATCATGGACGCGGACTCCGAATGGCGCGACCTGTGGCAGGACGCCGGTGCCGGGGAGGCCAACCGGGCCTTCGACGCCGTCCGCGACCTGCACCGGGTCCTGACGGCGTAACGGGCGGCCGGCGCAAAGGCACGTTCTCGCCGCGCAGCACCGGTCGGGTCCGACCAGATGCGATGGAGATCCGTCGTCGACAGCCTGAAGGCAGCCGTACGACGCTGGCCGTGCATGCGTCGAACTACCCGGCGGAGAAACCGACCGCAGCGGTCAACGATGTTCTTTCGCCCACGCCGGATTGGCTAGGGCGGCCACGCGGTTCCACGCGGGTACGCCGCCGGCGAGCTGCCAGGCCCGGGTAGGTTTCGCGCTGAAATTCGGAGTCACGAGATCGTCGGCTAGCCGCCTGTGCTCGGCGACCAGGGCGGCTGCAGCGCCCGGAGTGCCCGCGGCGATCTCGCGTTCGATGTGGGTGACGGTCTCGACATGACGACGCACCGACCAGTCCACCGGAGTCCGCGCCCCTATGGCAAGGGCGAATCCGTTGACGGCTGCCCGCGGCAGACCACCCCAAGGCCTCTCTCTGCGGACTACCGCCACATTTCCCGACCAACGTCCCCGAACCTGATCAAGGTCAAAATTCGACTAAGTCCGATAGGTCGCGTGGGACAACATCCAAGTTTATCGAAGGCTATCGTCCCGCTCACTATCCGCCGTGATGGGGGCGCGACGCCGCGTGCTCGCCCGTCCCGCACGACCACTCAATGGGGAGAACCATGCATTTTCAACGAAGATTCGACCACTCGCCAGGTACCCGGAGGTTGAATCGTCCGGCTGTTCGCCGCGTCGCTTCGATCATGGCACTTTGCGTCGGGGTAAGCATCCTGCCGTTCACCTCTGCCCCGGCTGTTGCTGCGGTTCCCTCCTTCCACACGTCGCTGGACCCGGCTGTGGTGCGCGAATCGATGCAATACCTGATGGAGACGTTCGGTGTCTCGGAGGCCGAGGCGCTTCGCCGTCTGGAATTGCAAAATGACGCCCAACAGCTGGACGCCATGCTCACCGCGCAGGAGCCGGAGTCGTACGGCGGCATGCACATGGATCACGAGAATGGCGGCGAGCTCGTTGTGTCAATGACACGACCGACGGACGCCCAACCCTACATTCTCGCCATGCCGGATCGGGCGCATGTCAAGACTCGGACCGTTGCGCATTCCCGGAGCCAGCTAGAGAATGCGCGGAAGGGAATCTCCCAGAAGATTGGCGAAGGCCCGTCGTCGATCTTCTTGACAATGATCGACGAGAAGCGCAACTCCGTCGTCCTGCTCGAGCGGGACTGGGTTGCCGACCAAAAAGAAAGGGGTACCTGGGCGGCGAAGTCTGGCCCTCGGTCCCCGGGCGCCTCCGCTCTGGCGAAGCAGGCAAACTCAGTCGCGGCCGAGCGTGCCAACGCAAACTCCGCCGTCGCGAAGGCTGCGATCCCCGTCGAACGTCGCAGCCTTTCCGAGCCGACACCCATGTACACGCCGTACGTCGACTGGGGCTATTGCCACCCCCTGTACTGCAAGGCCGGCTACGGCGGCATGCGTGGCGGGCTCCGGTTGAACATCCGCCGAGACAATGGAACGTGGGGAGGCTGCACCGCCGGTTTCAACGTGCGCACCACCGGAGGTTCCGTGAGCGGCTGGGGTTGGGTTCTCACCGCCGGCCACTGTGTCGTCGGGAAAACCAACAACTACAAGATCCATCACAACGGATACAACATCCTGAACCAACATGGCGTCGCCGGTGGCTACTACATGGAAAACAACGCATACCCCTACGATTTCGCGTTCCTGAGCTACATCGACGGCACCCAGTCGGTCGCCTGGCTCGAGAACCACGAGGGGCGCAACAAGGTCCTCAAGTACTGCCGAAACGGTGGATGGGACAGCAACCAGGACACGCCGTGCGGTGTTCAGGCGACGTCGTACAACCATTACCTCAACGGGTACCACACGATGGCTGAGATCAAGGCCGGTTGGATCGTCTGCGCGACCGGATCAGCATCCGACGTGAAGAACTACCCCGAGTCCTATGATTCGGGTGCGGGTGACGACTACCTTGTCGGCACCCGATGCGGACGCGTTATCGGCTTCGATGGTGGCATCGTCACGGATGTCTGCGCACGGCCAGGAGACAGCGGCGGGCCGCTGTTCAGCCAGGTCGACCATACGGCATACGGCATCCTCAATGGCGGTCGCCAGTCCCGGTCCGGGGCCTGTTACAACGGTGAGCAGAACAACTACGCGCCGTTGAGCCTCATCTATTCAACAATGGACTCCTGGCGCGACGCCGGCTTCACCGGGGGCGCGACCTTCCGGGTCATCACCTCCTGGACAGGCTGACCGACCGTGCGGGCCACTCGCGCAGGGGTGGCCCGCACGCCTGGCGTGCCCGCAAGCCGGCCTCGCGCTCAGGAGTCGGCCGGCTGCTTCTCCGGACCGGGGCTGACAGACGTTCGTCGCCGCCGCAGCCGATTCGCGATGAGAAAGCCGCAAACGGCCAAGACCGCCGCAGCGAGTGCCGCCAGTAGGAGCTGGCCGAACCGCGGGACGACCCAGCCGTACGTGAAGAGCGTCAGGCCGTCGTGCCGACGGGACGAATCGGGGACAGCCACCTCCCATTCGTAATTGTCGTCGGGATCGATGCTGAGGGCTTGCCATCGCGTGTCGACGGGGACGCCGTGGACCGGTCCTGAAACGTCGAAGCCTGCGCGGTTCCAGTGGCCCACGCACCGGCTGTGCTGCCTTTCCAGGCTGTCGTAGGTGACGTAGCAATGGTCCACCGTCACCCGGGCTGGTGATGGTACGGCGCCTGCAACGTAAGCGCTCGCGGTCACGGCGATGACAACTACGCCCCAGGCGAGCGATCTTCGGGCGGTCGTGGCGCCCAGCAGGACTGGCATTGCGCCCCTCTCATAATGGCGGGCAGGCAAGCTCGCACTGCTGCAAGCATCGACCTCATCGATGGTATGTCAACACCTCAGCACGGTCGGGTCGTCGCCGGTGGTGGTGGTGGTGAGCAGTCACCCGGCGGCACCGGGGCCGGCGCGGAACAAGGTCCGGCTGCGACGACCGATGCCACCTGCCGGCCGAGGGCGGTGCTCAGCCTTTCCCGACCGGCGTCGGTGTCATGACAGGAGCGACAATCTGACCATGAACGGCATCCGGATCCGCGACCGTACGGCGGCCGACCTGCCACAGTGCGTCGCCGTGCTCAGGGAGGTGCATCGTCTCGATCGCTACCCGCTGAACTGGCCGGCCGATCCGGAACGCTGGTTGTCGCCACCGATCGCGCTGCACGCATGGGTAGCGGAGGCGGAACGCGGCTCCATCCTGGGCCATGTCGCCGTTCACCGCGTCTGCTTCGCCACCGACTCTGCCTCGATACCCCCGGCCGAGGTCAGCCGCCTGTTCGTCGCACCGGCGGCTCGTGGGCTCGCGGCCGGAATGCAGCTCCTGAGCCACGTCCGGCAATGGGCCGCCGAGCACGGACTCCCGCTCGTCCTGGAGATCGTCGACCAGGAGCGATCATCCTCCGCCATCGCCCTCTACGAGCGCACGGGCTGGCGGCACACCGACACGACCACCGCTGCGTGGACCGGCCCGAACGGCGAGGCCGTCCGGATGCGCCGCTATGCCCTCACCGACGACCTGCCCTAGCCGAATCCGTCACGCCGGTCCCTCAGCGGTCCTCCGGCGTGCATGGCGAGACCCTACGCGGGCAGTGCTGCGGACGGCCCACCCTGCCACCGTGGGCGATCCCTCGGCCAGGCAGTTCGCAAGACATTCGGCGAACCGTGACGAGAGTGCCGGCTCCCTACAAAAGCGATGGCGCCAGGCCCCTCCTTGGGTTTGGGTGCACCATGAGCATCATTCTGAGCACCCCGATCGTTGATGAGCTGTCACAGGTGGTGGACGCGCTCAAGGGATGGCAGTACGACGGAGGACCGCTGCATCTGCACTCCGGCGATCTCGGCTGGCACTCGTCACGTGGTGCCGAGGCTACGGCCGCTGCCATCCGGATGTGGTCGCACGACGGGGAGGTTCTCGCGATCGGGCTGCTGGACGTCCCCGAACTGGTGCGCATGGCCGTCGCTCCCAACTGGCGTGATGACGAGGCACTGGCCCGCCAGCTCGCCGCTGATCTGGACGATCCGGCGCGCGGTGTCCTGGCTCCCGACGGCGCCACCGTCGAAGCCCGAGGTGCGGAGTTCCTCACCCAGTTGCTGCTGAAGCGGGGTTGGGAGCGGGATGAACCGTGGACGACGTTCCACCGCAGTCTCTCGGACCCGGTGGAGGACTGCGGTCTGCGCGTAGAGACAATCGAGCCCGATCGCGCCGAGGTGTGGGTCGCCGTCCACTGGTCCGCGTTCCGCGGGTCGCCCTTCACCGATGCCGACCGACGCCGCACGGTCGGCCGTTGGCTCGCCATGGTTGGTGGCCCGTTCTATGGTGACGCACGCTGCCTCGCCGCATTCGACGAGAACGGCGAGGCCGTGGCAGTGGCGGCCGTGTGGTCAGCCGGCCCGGGGCGGCCGGGACTGCTGGAACCGATGGGCGTCCACCGCAGTCACCGAGGTTGTGGTTACGGCACGGCGATCACGCTTGCCGCCGCTGCGGCCCTTCGCGACATGGGTTCGTCCAGCGCGAGTGTGTGCGTGGAGAGTTCCAACGTCGGCGCCGCAGCTACCTACGCCTCGGCCGGCTTCACCCCGTCAGCTGAGGTGGCCGATCTGCGCCGCGGTTCCCGGTGAACACCGGGCGAAGGTCTGGCCGCCGGTACCCTCGGTAGTCGTAACCGGCGGCCGCACTGATCCGGCCGTCGCATAGCGATGCGAAGCACCCTCGATGTCGGAGGGGCGGCCCCGCACCCTCCGCGCCGCGGTGACTCCCACGGAGCGGCGGTGCGACGGCCGCCGCGCCTCGGCTGGCTGCCGGCCCCCGAACCTCGACTACTCCCGGCGCTACCGTGTCGACGCTGACGGATAGTCACCCCAGTTAGACGCCCAGCTACGACAAGAGGGCACATCCGTCAATCGGATATGCCCTCTGAGCTGCGTCGGGACGGCCGGATTTGAACCGACGACCCCTTGACCCCCAGTCAAGTGCGCTACCAAACTGCGCCACGTCCCGATGCTCTCGCGCGATGCTCCCGCGACAGCCGGTACAGCTTACCGCAGGATCTTTCCGCCGTCCGCATCCGCCCCACCCGGCCTGCGGCCACTACCCCGGGAGGCGAGAGGCGTCAGCCGTGTGCCTTGCCGCGCCCGCCAGGGCCGAGCTTCTTGCGGGGGCGTACCGAAATCTCGATCGGACTGCCCTCGAAGCCGAACTCCTCGCGGAGCTTGCGCTCGACGAAGCGCTGGTACCCCGCGTCCAACGGCCCCGTCGTGAACAGCACGAAGCGCGGCGGGGCCACGCCGGCCTGGGTGGCGAAGAGGATCTTCGGCGCCCGGCCGCCGCGCACCGGGTGCGGGGTGGCCTGCACGAGGGCGGTCAGCCAGGCGTTGAGCTGCGCGGTCGGTACCCGCGTCTCCCAGCTGGCGAGCGCCTTGCGCAACGCCGGGGCGAGCTTGTCCACGGCGCGCCCGGTCTTCGCGGACAGGTTCAGCCGGATCGCCCAGGGAATCCGGCGCAACTCCCGCTCGATCTCCTTGTCGAGGTAGTACCGCCGGTCGGCGTCGACCAGGTCCCACTTGTTGAAGGCGATCACCAGCGCCCGGCCGGCGTCGGTGACCATCGACAGGATCCGCTGGTCCTGTTCGCTGATGACCTCGCCGGCGTCGAGCAGGACCACGGCCACCTCGGCGGCCTCGATCGCGGACGCGGTGCGCAGGCTGGCGTAGTACTCGGTGCCGCTGGCCTTGCCGACCCGCTTGCGCAGGCCGGCGGTGTCGACCAGCTGCCAGGTCTCACCGCCGATCTCGACCAGGCTGTCCACCGGGTCGACGGTGGTGCCGGCGACCGAGTCGACGACCGCCCGCTCCTCGCCGGAGAAGCGGTTGAGCAGGCTGGACTTGCCGACGTTCGGCCGGCCCACGAGGGCGACCCGCCGCGGGCCGCGCGGACGGCCCTCGACGATCCTCGGCGCCTCCGGCAGCTTGTCCATGATGGCGTCGAGCAGTTCGCCGGAGCCGCGGCCGTGCAGGGCGGAGACCGGGTGCGGCTCGCCGAGACCGAGCGACCAGAGTGACGTCGCCTCCATCTCGATCGAGTTGTTGTCGGCCTTGTTCGCCACCAGGATCACCGGCTTGGCGCTGCGGCGCAGCATCTTCACCGCCGCCTCGTCGACGTCGGTGGAGCCGACCATCGCGTCGACCACGAACAGCACCACGTCGGCCGTGGCGACCGCCGTCTCCGCCTGCGCGGCGATGGCGGCGGCCCGGTCCTTGGCGTCCGGTTCCCAGCCGCCGGTGTCCACGACGGTGAACTGTCGCCCGTTCCACTGCGCGTCGTACGGGACGCGGTCGCGGGTCACCCCGGGGATGTCCTCCACGACCGCCTGGCGGCGGCCGATCAGACGGTTGACCAGGGTCGACTTGCCCACGTTGGGGCGACCGACCACGGCCACCACCGGCTGCGGGCCGGTTGGTTCCTCGACGTCGAGGTCCGGCTCGTGCAGCTCCACCCAGCCGTTGGTCTCACTCATGCCGTCGCCTCACTTCGCTCGCCGACGGCGGGAGACGCCACCGCATTGATGGTTCGCTCGTTCACGCCACGCCCCGCTCGGTCAGCAGGCCCCGCAGCCGCGCCACGACCTCGTCGATGCCCAGCTCGGTCGTGTCCAGCACGACGGCGTCCGGCGCCTGGGTCAACGGGTCGGCCTTGCGGGTCGAGTCCAACCGGTCCCGCCGGGCCAGGTCGGCGGCGGTGAGAGCCACGTCGGCGGCGTCCTCGGCGCTGCGCCGGGCGGCCCGGGCCGCCTCGGAGGCGGTCAGGTAGACCTTCAGGTCGGCGTCGGGCGCGACCACCGAGCCGATGTCGCGGCCCTCGACCACGATCCGGCCGGCGGCGGCGATCAGTTCCCGCTGGCGGGCGACGAGCAGCGCGCGGACCGCGGGCACGGCGGCCACGGCGGAGACCGCGCCGGTCACCTCGGGCCCGCGGATCTCCACCTCGACGTTCGCGCCGTCGGCGGTCACCGCGTACCCCTGGGGGTCGGTGCCGATGCGCAGGTCGGTCTCCCCCGCCACCTTGGCCACCGCGGAGGCGTCGGTCAGGTCGACTCCGGAGCGCAGCACCGCCCAGGTGATCGCCCGGTACATCGCCCCGGTGTCCAGGTAGCGGGCGCCCAGGGCGATCGCTAGCCGCCGGGAGACGGTGGACTTGCCCGAACCGGACGGCCCGTCCACAGCGACCACGCAGCGCCCGGTCCGTACCTCTTCCTCCACCGTCGTCCTCCTCAGTCCGTACCTCACGGGATCAGGCCCGCGAGCGGAAACCACACACGTTCTCAATGATGCCCGGACGCGGCGCGGACCACGCCCTCCGGGCCGCAGGGCAGCCTACCGGCAGCGGTACCCGCCACCGTCGGCGTCAGTCGCCGACGGCCTTGAACAGAGCGGCGACCTCCGCGTTGGTCAGCCGGCGGGTGCGCCCGGCGCGCAGGTCACCGAGCCGGATCGGCCCGATCGAGGTACGCACCAGCCGCGACACCGGGTGTCCGACCTCGGCGAGCAGGCGCCGCACGACATGCTTGCGCCCTTCGTGCAGGGTCACCTCCACCTGGGCGGTCTTGCCCAGAGTGTCCACCACCCGGAAGGAGTCGACCGTCACGGGGCCGTCCTCCAGCTCGACGCCCGCCGCGAGGCGCTTGCCCAGCGTCCGCGGGATCGGCCCGCTGACCTGGCACAGGTAGGTCTTCGGCACCCCGTAGGAGGGGTGCATGAGCCGGTGGGCGAGGGTCCCGTCGTTGGTGAGCAGCAGCAGGCCCTCGCTGTCCGCGTCGAGCCGCCCGACGTGGTAGACCCGCTGCTCCACCCGGTTGCCGAGAAGGTCGGCGAGCGCCGTGCGCCCCTTCTCGTCGGCCATCGTGGAGACCACCCCGCGGGGCTTGTTCATGGCGAGGTAGACCAGCCGGGTGTCGACCTGGAGGCGCTGCCCGTCGACGTGGATGACGTCGCGGGTCGGGTCGGCCCGGTCGCCGAGCTGCGCGACCCGGCCGTTCACCGTCACCCGGCGGCGGAAGATCAGGTCCTCGCAGGCCCGCCGGGAGCCGACGCCCGCGGCGGCGAGCACCTTCTGCAGGCGTTCGGGGCCGGTGTAGACGGAAGCATCGGGCTTCGGGGCACGGTCATCGCGAGGCATCGGCAAGGTCTTCCACGTCGTCGGGCAGGAACGGGGCGAGCGGTGGCAGGTCGGCGACGCTGTCCAGCCCGAGCTTCTCGAGGAACAGGGTGGTGGTGCGGTAGAGGTGCGCGCCGCTCTCCGTCTCGGTGCCGCACTCCTCCACCAGGCCCCGGGAGACCAGGGTGCGGATCACGCCGTCGCAGTTGACCCCGCGGATGGCGGAGATCCGCGAGCGGGTCACCGGCTGCTTGTAGGCGACCACCGCCAGGGTCTCCAGCGCCGCCTGGGTCAGCCGCACCGACTGCCCGTCCAGTACGAACCGCTCCACGTACCCGGCGTATTCCGGCCGGGTGTAGAGCCGCCAGCCACCGGCCGCCCGGCGCAGCTCGAAACCGTGCCCGCCGGCGGTGTAGCCGGCGGCGATCTCGCGCAGCATCGCCGCGATCCGCTCGGCCGGCTGCTCCAGCACGTCGGCGAGGGTCGCCTCGGGCACCGGCTCGTCCACCACCAGCAGGATCGCCTCCAGCGCGCCGCGCAGCTCCGCGTCGTCGAGGACCGGCGCCGGCACCGGCGCGACCGGCACCCGCCGCCGGGGTCGCGGTGTCTTCTCCGATACGCGGGCAGCCTCCCCGCCCTGCGCCGGCTCGCCGACCTCGCCGGTCGGCGCGAGCGGCCCCCCGGCGTCCCCGCCCGGCCGCTGTTGCTCTCCCGGGGCCTCCCCCGCGCCGACCGTCGCCTCGTCGGCGGCGGTGTTCTCGTCGGCGGGCGCGGCCTCGCCGGAGACCGCGGAAGGTTCCGGCCCCTGCGGAGGCGGGTTCTCGCCAAGGTCTTCGGCGACCGGCCCGGCGGCCGGCTCGGCCGCCAGCTCAGCGACCGGCTCGGCGACCGGCTCGGCGGGTGGTTGCAGGCGGCGTTCCCACGGGGGGATCCAGGCGGCGGCCTGGTCGGCCAGCGAATCCCGGCGCTCCTCTTCGCTCATCGCGCTCGTTCCTCCGTCGGTCCCGTCCCGTCCCCCGCCGCCCCGGCGTACTCGTCGATGTCCAGGTCGGGGCCGCCGTCGGCGGGGCCGGTCCAGCGTACGGTCAGCTCCTCCAGGGCCTGCTCCTGGACGAACGCGACCAGGCCCTCCCGGTACAGCTCCAGCAGCGCGAGGAAGCGGGCCACCAGCTCCAGGGTGGCCTCGCAGTCCACGCAGAGCCCGGCGAACGTCGCGGTGCCGGCCCGGCGCAGCCGGTCGCTGATGATCGTCGCGTGTTCCCGCACGCTGACCCGGACCAGGTGCACGTGGGCGATGGACACCTCGGGCGCCGGCCTCGGAGTGAACGCCCGCACGGCGAGGTCCCGCAGCCGCTCCGGGCCGATGCCGAGCACCAGGTCGGGCAGGGCCTGCGCGTACCGGGGCTCGAGGGTGACCGCCCGGGGGTGGCGCCGCCCGCCGGTCTCCTCCAGCGCCCCGATGTGGGCGGCGGCCTCCTTGTACGCCTTGTACTGCAGGAGCCGGGCGAAGAGCAGGTCCCGCGCCTCCAGCAGGGCGAGATCGTCCTCGTCCTCGACCTCGGCGGCGGGCAGCAGCCGAGCCGCCTTCAGGTCCAGCAGGGTCGCGGCAATGAGCAGGAACTCGCTGGTCTCGTCGAGGTCCCACTGGTCGCCCATGGCCCGGATGTAGGCGATGAACTCGTCGGTCACCCGGTGCAGGGCCACCTCGGTGACGTCCAGCTTGTGCTTGCTGATCAGCTGCAGCAGCAGGTCGAACGGGCCGGTGAAGTTGGCCAGCCGGACGGTGAAGCCGCTGGCCTCCTCGACGGTGCCGGCGTCGGCGGGCACCACGCCGTCGACCTCGGCGGCCAGCTCGGCGGCGGCCACCGGGTCACCGGCGCCGTGCGGCGCGGGCGGTTCGAGGGGTGGTGCGGTCACCGGAGAACCGTAGTCCACGGGCCGGGCCGGCCGCGTTCGGCCTAGCGCTCCGCCTGCGCGGCGATCACCTCGCGGGCGAGCTGGCGGTAGTTGCGCGCGCCGGAGGAGGCCGGGTCCAGGGTGGTGATCGGCGCCCCGGCGACGGTGGACTCGGGGAACTTCACCGTCTTGGTGATGACCGTCTGGTAGACCTTGTCGCCGAACGCCTCCACCACCCGCTGCAGCACCTGCCGGCAGTGGGTGGTGCGGCTGTCGTACATGGTGGCGAGGATGCCCTCGAGCTCCAGGTCGAAGTTGAGCCGCTCACGCACCTTGTCGATGGTGTCCAGCAGCAGCGCCACGCCGCGGAGGCTGAAGAACTCGCACTCCAGCGGGATGAGCACGCCGTGGGAGACGGTCAGCGCGTTGATCGCCAGCAGGCCCAGCGAGGGCTGGCAGTCGATCAGGATGAAGTCGTACTCCTTGCGGATCGACTTGAGCACCCGCGCCAGGGCCATCTCGCGGGCGACCTCGTTGACCAGCTGGATCTCGGCGGCGGAGAGGTCGATGTTGGCCGGGAGCAGGTGCAGCCCGGCCACGTCGGTCTTGATGAGGACGTCGTCGCAGGTGACGTCGTCCTGCATCAGCAGGTTGTAGACCGACAGGTCGAGGTTGTGCGGGTTGACCCCCAGGCCGACCGACAGGGCGCCCTGCGGGTCGAAGTCGACCAGCAGCACCCGGCGGCCGTACTCGGCCAGGGCGGCACCCAGGTTGATGGTCGTGGTGGTCTTGCCGACGCCACCTTTCTGGTTGGCCATCGCGATGATGCGGGCCGGACCGTGCCGGTCGGTCGGCATGGGCTCGGGGATCGGCTTGCGCATCGTGTACGCAGCCGGGTCGGCGGGGCCGAGATCCGCGCCGAGCGTGGCCTGTTGCTCGCGGAGCTCAGACGTCCAGGTCTCGGCACGGTCACCGTTGCCTGCCATGTCCTCGTTGCCCCCTCCCGACGACCACCCGGCGTCGGAGCCGACCGCCGTCCCTTCGCGGCGCCGCCGCGCATCCTGGTCCGCGTCGCCCCACCAGGTCCGCGTCGAACCCGACTGTACGCCACCGACGAGCAGGCCGTTCGGCACCGGTCCGGCGTGTCGGCGGCCGGTCGCTCAGCCCTGCGCCCGGGGATGGGCGGTGGCGTAGATCTCGCGCAGCCGCTCGACGGTGACCAGCGTGTAGACCTGCGTGGTGGTGACCGACGCGTGGCCGAGGAGTTCCTGCACCACGCGTACGTCGGCGCCGCCGTCGAGCAGGTGGGTGGCGTACGAGTGGCGCAGCGTGTGCGGGGAGACCGCCCCCGGCCCGTCGACCGGCAGCCCGGCCCGCTGGGCGGCGCGGCGCAGGATCGTCCACGCCCCCTGCCGGGACAGCGCGCCGCCGCGGGCGTTGAGGAAGACCGCCGGGGTGCCCCGGCCGCCGGCGGCGAGGCCCGGCCGGGCCCGGACCAGGTACGCGCGCAGCGCCTCGACGGCGTACCCGCCGATCGGCACGAGCCGGGTGCGCCCGCCCTTGCCGCGCAGCAGCACCGCGCCGTCGTCGGTGTCGAGGTCGTCGACGACGGCGCCGACCGTCTCGGAGATGCGCGCACCGGTGCCGTACAGGAACTCCAGCAGCGCCCGGTCGCGCAGCGCGAGCGGCGCGTCGTCGCCGGTGGCGGTGACCGGCCCGGCGGTCTCCAGGAGCCGGACCACGTCGTCGACGGGCAGGGCGCGCGGCAGCCGGCGCGGCGGCGCGGGCGGGCGGACGTCGCGGCTCGGGTCCGCCCCGGTCAGTCCCTCCCGCAGCGCGAAGCGGTGCAGGCCGCGTACGGCGCTGGCGGCCCGCGCGGCGGAGGAGGCCGCGAGCGGCGGGTGCCCGTCGTCGCCGGCGCGCAGCCGGGCGAGGTGCGTCTCGACCTGGCCCGGCCCGACCGCCGCCAGGTCGGTCACCCCGGCCGACGCGAGGGTGCCGAGGTAGCGCTCCAAATCGCGGCGGTACGAGGCGAGCGTGTTGGTGGACAGTCCACGCTCGACGGTGAGGTGGTCGAGGTAGCCGCGGACGGCACGGCGCAGGGCCGGCGCGGGCTCGGTGGTCGTGCCGTCCCCGTGCGCCGTGGCGGTCCGGGTGTCGCTGGTCAGCCCAGCACCTCGGCCAGGGGCAGGGTGCTCATGCCGTGCGCCTCGGCGACCGGGCCGTAGACGACCTGGCCGTCGTGGGTGTTGAGGCCCAGCGCGAGCGCCGAGTCCCGGCGCAGCGCCTCCCGCCAGCCGTGGTTGGCCAGCTCCAGCGCGTACGGCAGGGTGACGTTGGTCAGCGCGTACGTGCTGGTGTGCGGCACGGCGCCGGGCATGTTCGCCACGCAGTAGAAGATGGACCCGTGGACCCGGTAGGTCGGGTCGGCGTGGGTGGTGGGGCGCGAGTCCTCGAAGCAGCCACCCTGGTCGATGGAGATGTCGACCAGCACGCTGCCCGGCTTCATCCGGGACACCATCTCGTTGGAGATCAGCGTCGGGGCCTTCGCGCCGGGCACCAGCACCGCGCCGATGACCAGGTCCGCGTCGAGCACGGCGCGCTCGACCTCGTACGCGTTGGAGGCGACCGTCTGCAGGTGGCCCCGGTAGATGGCGTCGGCCTGGCGCAGCCGGGCCACGTTCATGTCCAGCAGCAGCACCTCGGCCTGGAGGCCGAGCGCGATGGCGGCGGCGTTCATGCCGGACACGCCGGCGCCGATGACCACGGTCTTCGCCGCGTACACGCCGGAGACGCCGCCCATGAGGATGCCGCGCCCGCCGCCCTGCGCCTGCAGGTGGTACGCCCCGACCTGCGGGGCGAGCCGGCCGGCCACTTCGGACATCGGGGCGAGCAGGGGCAGTGACCGGTCGGGCAGCTCGACCGTCTCGTACGCGATGCCGGTGACCCTGCGGTCGAGCAGCGCGTCGGTGCACTCCTTGGAGGCGGCCAGATGCAGGTAGGTGAAGAGCACCTGCCCCTCGCGCATCCGGTGGTGCTCCTCGGCGACCGGCTCCTTGACCTTGAGCACCAGCTCGGCGGTGTCCCACACCTCGTCCGCGCTGGCGAGGACCTTCGCGCCGGCGGCGGCGAAGTCGTCGTCGCTGATGCTGGACCCGACCCCGGCCCCCGACTCGACGAAGACCTGGTGACCGGCGCGGACGAACTCGTTGATGCCCGCGGGCGTGATCGCCACCCGGTACTCGTGGTTCTTGACCTCGCGTGGGATTCCGACCTTCACGATGGAATCACCTTCCTCCGGGGCGGTACGCCCCGACTGCTCGGCGCCACGACGGCCCCATTGCCGCCGCGGTCCACCGGTCCCGCCGGCGGCAGTCTAGGCGCGCCGTCGCGGCCGGCGGGGCAGCACAGTGACATGCGGTGACCGCTCCCGCTGACGATGTGTCGGGCGCCGGCCTGGCCGGCGGTCTGAGACCGCCTCAGCCGTCAGGACAGTGTTGCCCATTATCGTCCCACCGGACGGGGCCCGCTGGGGACAGGAGGCATGTCGATCACTATTGTGTCGCCCCATGACCACTCCTCCTTACCAGCCCGGGTACCCGACGGGCGTTTCCGACAAGAGCAAGGTTGTCGCGGGCATCCTCGGCATCGTGCTCGGTAGCTTCGGCGTCGGCCGGTTCTACATGGGCCACACCAAGACCGGTGTGCTCCAGCTCGTCGTCACCCTGGTGACGTGCGGCATCGGCGGGATCTGGGGCTTCATCGACGGCATCCTGATCCTGATCAACGGTGGCGTCGACGGACAGGGCCGGCCCCTGCGCGACTGACCCCGCCCGACCCGACGGAAGGGGCCGCGCGGTTCACACCGCGCGGCCCCTTCGCACGTACGCCCGGCTCAGCGCGGCAGCGGCGCGTCCGCCCGGCGCAGCGCCGACCAGCCGACCTCGCGGGCCCGGGCCGCGGCGAGCAGCCCGGCCACCGCCGAGGCGTTGGTGATCTCGCCGTTCAGCACCATGCCGACCGCCTCGTCCAGGTCGATCCGGACGACCTGGAGGTCGGCCTCCTCCTCGTGGCGGTCGTGCCGCCGCTCGGCCGGCACGTCGGCCAGGTCGCGGGCCAGGAAGACGCGGACCAGCTCGTTGGTGAACCCGGGCGAGCTGTGCAGGTCGACGAGCACGTCGAACCGGCCGGCGGTGAGGTCGGCCTCCTCGGCCAGCTCCCGGCCGGCGGTGACCGCCGGGTCCTCGCCGGCGACGTCCATCAACCCGGCCGGCAGCTCCCACAGGTGCCGGCCGACCGCGTGCCGGTACTGCCGGATCAGCACGACCTGGCCGGCGTCGTCCAGCGCCACCACGGCCACCGCGCCGACGTGCCGGATGTGGTCGCGCACGGCGGTGCCGCCACCGGGCATGGTCACCTCGTCGCTGACCACCTCGAAGATCCGGCCCCGGTAGCGTTCGGTGCGCGACCGCACCTCGTACCGGTGCTCGACCGCGCTCACGCCGCCACGCTGCCCTGCCGGACGGCTCGCTCGCAGAGCTCGCTCACGTGGCCGACGCCGCCTTCGCCGCCGCCGTGCCCCCGTTGCGGTCGGCCTTCTCGGCCGCCGACGCCCCGTCCAGGTCGACCGGGAGCTGGTCGGCCTCCGAGTACGCGATGGCCGCCTTCACGAACGACGCGAACAGCGGGTGCGGCCGGGTCGGCCGGCTCTTCAGCTCCGGATGCGCCTGGGTGGCCACGAAGAACGGATGCAGCTCCCGGTCCAGCTCGACGAACTCGACCAGCCGGCCGTCCGGCGAGGTGCCGGAGATGGTCAGGCCGGCCTTGGTCAGCGCGTCCCGGTAGGCGTTGTTCACCTCGTAGCGGTGCCGGTGCCGCTCGCTGACCTCCGTGCTGCCGTACGCCTCGGCGACGATGGAGCCCTCGGTGAGCGCCGCCGGGTACGCCCCGAGCCGCATGGTGCCGCCGAGGTCGCCCTTGCCGGCGACGATGTCCTCCTGGTCGGCCATCGTGGCGATGACCGGATGCGCGGCGTCCTCGTCGAACTCCAGCGAGTTCGCGCCGTCGAGCCCGGCCAGGTGCCGGGCCACGTCGATGGTCATGCACTGCAGCCCGAGACAGAGGCCGAGCAGCGGGATGCCGTTCTCGCGGGCGTACCGGGCGGTGCCGATCTTGCCCTCGATGCCGCGGACGCCGAAGCCGCCCGGGATGACGACACCGTCGACACCGGCCAGGGCGGCCGCGGCGCCGGCCGGGGTGACGCACTCGTCGCTGGGCACCCAGCGCAGCTGCACCCGGGCCCGGTGGCCGAAGCCGGCGGCGCGGATCGCCTCGCTGACCGACAGGTACGCGTCGGGCAGGTCCACGTACTTGCCGACGAGGGCGACGGTGACGGTGTGCCGGGGCTGGTGCACGCGCTCCAGCAGGTCGTCCCAGCTCGTCCAGTCCACGTCCCGGAAGGAGAGGCCGAGCCGGCGCACCACGTACGCGTCGAGGCCCTCGCGGTGCAGCACCTTGGGAATGTCGTAGATGCTCGGCGCGTCCGGTGCGGCGGTCACCGCCTCCAGGTCCACGTCGCAGTAGAGCGAGAGCTTCTGCTTGACCTTGTCCGGGATGTCGCGGTCGCAGCGCAGCACCAGCGCGTCCGGCTGGATGCCGATGCTGCGCAGCTGCGCGACCGAGTGCTGGGTGGGCTTGGTCTTCAGCTCGCCGGACGGCGCCAGGTACGGCACCAGCGAGACGTGCAGGTAGAAGCAGTTGTCCCGGCCGAGGTCGTGGCGGATCTGCCGGATCGACTCGAGGAACGGCAGCGACTCGATGTCCCCGACGGTGCCACCGACCTCGGTGATCACCACGTCGGGGACCTGACCGTCGGGGTCCGGGTCGGCCATGCCCAGGATGCGCGACTTGATCTCGTTGGTGATGTGCGGGATGACCTGGACGGTGTCCCCCAGGTACTCGCCGCGCCGCTCCTTGGCTATCACGGCCGAGTAGATCTGCCCGGTGGTGACGTTCGCCTTGCCGGACAGGTCCCGGTCGAGGAACCGCTCGTAGTGGCCGACGTCGAGGTCGGTCTCGGCGCCGTCCTCGGTGACGAAGACCTCGCCGTGCTGGAACGGGTTCATCGTCCCGGGGTCGACGTTGAGGTAGGGGTCGAGCTTCTGCATGACCACGCGCAGGCCGCGCGCGGTGAGGAGGTTGCCGAGGCTGGAGGCGGTGAGGCCCTTACCCAGCGAGGAGGCGACCCCCCCGGTGACGAAGATGTGCCTGGTCGTCCGTGCTGAAGGGGCCAAGGCCTGCTCCCGTGTCGTCCGTCGCGGTCGTGCAGACCGCCGTGTCGATCAGCAGAGTGATCACGCGATCCACGGGATTCCACGGTAACACCTCGACGGGCCCGGGCACCCGCCGCACCCGCCCACGACCGCCGGGTGTCGCCCACCGCTCAGCCGGTCGTGACCTCGCTCGATGCGCGGGCCGTCGGGATCCGCCCGGCAGCCGGGCCGCCGGCACCCGGATCGCCGGGTCCCCGTCCACCACCGGTTCGGCCGGTCCCGCCGTCGCCGCCCACGCCGGTTCGGGCACCGCCGTCGCCGCGCTCGCTCCCGCCGGCCGGGCCGGGACGGTCACCGACCGGGCCGTCGGCGCCCGCCGCCCGCGGGCCGGCCGGTCCGCCGTCCCGGTCGGGCCCGCCGCCGCCCGGGCCGCCACCCCGGCCACCGCCGTGGCCGGTCGAGCCGGAACCGCCCGCCGGACCGCCGTCGCGGGCGGCCTCCGGCCGGGTGCGGTCGGTCGAGTGGTCCAACACCCGCAGCGCGGACAGCGCCGCCATCGGCACCACCAGCGCGGCGGCGGCACCGGCGACGTCCAGCGCCGACCCGTTCAGCAGCCCGCCGATGACCGCGGCCACGGCCGTGCCGGCCATCGCCGCCCGTACCGCCGGGTAGATGCCGAACAGCCGCATCAGGCCGCCCCACGGTTGCAGCAGGGCGAACCAGACCAGCACCGCGCCGGCCAGCGCCAGCACCGTCAGCGGGCTGCCCACCAGCGTCTCCAGGTTGGCGGCGCTGGAGCGGTGGACGGTGAGGCCGCCGGTGCCGTCACCGACGGCGGCCAGGAACCGGCCGAGGCTGCCCCGCTCGGCGGGCGGTCGGCGCAGGTCGACCAGCGCGAACCCGATCGTCACCGCCAGGCCGGCCATCGTCGCCCACGCCAGGCGGCTGAGCGTCAGCCAGCCGCCGGCGCTGATCGCCGCGGCGACGCTCACCCCGGCGGTCAGGGCGATGGCCCCGATGGAGTCCGCCCCGAGGTACGGGCTGCCGACCACGACGACCGCGGCACCGCCCACCGCCACCATCACCATCGGCCGCCAGGACCGGTGCACCCGCTGGGCGAGCCAACCCGCCGTGAGCAGGGCCCCGGCCAGGAACACCCCGAGCCCCACGGTGCCCAGGCCGGCGTACCGGGTGCCCTCCAGCGCCGAGTAACCCACCACGGCGTTGAGCTGGAGACGGGCACCGGTCAGCACGTCCGCCCCGACGGTGAGCGTGGCCAGCGCAGCGACCGCGCCCAACGGGCCGAGGGAGCTCTCGTACCCGGGGAGGGAGCGCACCAGCACCGTCGCCGCGGCCACCAGCGAGACCGTGGCGGTGGCGAACCACACCCCGGCGTGCTCGCCGCGCCACCAGGGCACCAGGTCGGCCAGCAGCGCGGCGGGCACCGCGAGCGCGGCGGCGACGAGCAGCAGCTCCACCACCGCCACGACCCGGCGGGACACCGGCTGCGGGCCGTACGGGCCGGCGTGCCGGCGGGCCCGGCGGAGCAGCGGCAGCACGGCCACCCCGAGCAGCACCTGGGCGGCGGCGAGCAGGCCGAAGTACCAGCCCGCGACGCGCCGCTGGGCACCGGCCTCACGGTCGGCGTCCGCCGGGCCCGCGATCGCGGCGGCCAGGTCGGCGGGCCGGCCCCCGACGCGCTCGGCGGGCTGGCCCAGGAGCGGCCGCTCGGGCAGCGGCCGGCCCAGGGCCGTGAGCGCGGTCGGCGCGACGTCGACCAGTTGCAGGTACCCCTCCCGGGCCGTGGTCGGCGAGGTCAGCCAGCCCTGCTCCCAGCCGGGGCCGTCGGCGACGGCGACGTGCAGCCGGGACGGTTCCTCGGTGTCGGACACCCCGGCGAGGATCACCAGGGAACGGGGCGGGCGGGCGGCGAGCACCCGGGCCAGCCGGGCGTCGGCGGCGCGGGCCGCGGCGGCGCGGGCGGCCGGATCCTCCCCCGGGACGGTGCCGAGGTCGACGATGCTGAGCACGCACGAGCGGAGCAGCTCCGACGGGTCGTCCGGCAGTTCCGGCGCGTACCGGTCGACGCGGCCGAACGGCCGGGCGGCGGCCACCGCAGCACCCGGGCCGACCGCCACCGAGCAGCGCACCGACTCCGCCAGCGACCCGGGGACGGCACCCCAGGGCAGCCGCTCCTGGTTGTGCCGGACGGCGCTCTCCTGGTCGGGCAGGTTCGCGCCGATTCCGTCCGGCCGCTCGACGGCCACGTCCGTCGGGGGGCAGGTGCCGGCCGGGCGGTTGCCGGGCCACGCGGCGAAGTTGCCGGCCCCGAGGGTCAGCCAGCCGTCCACCGGGCAGGTGGGCCGGTGGGCGGAACGCACCGACAGCGAGCCGATGGACCCGTCCCGCGCCATCCGCCACAGCGTCGGCGTGGTCGCCGCGTCGACGTCCTCCCAGCGCAGCCCGGCCACCCCGACCAGGACCACGTAGTCGGCGCGCCCCTCGGTGGCGCGGCTCGCCGGGCGGGCGGCCAGCGCCACGACGCCGAGCACCACGACGAGCAGGGTCAGCAGGACGGGAGTGAGTCGGCGCAGCATCACCGGTGTCCCGTCGACGGTGCCCCGGCATCCGGTGCGGTGGGACCGGCGGCGTCCGGCGCCAGCTCGGCGTAGAGCGCGGTGAGCTGGGCGAGGGTGTCCGCGTCGGTGGGCCAGCTCGCCGCCCGGTCCGCACCCCGCCGGCCCAGGTCGGCCCGGCGTGCGGCGTCGTCGAGCAGGCCGCGCACGGCCTCGTCGACCGCGTCGACGTCACCGGGCGGCACCAGCACCGCGGCATCGCCGACCAGCTCCGGCAGGCCGCCGACCGCGGTCGCCACCAGCGGTACGCCGGCCCGCATCGCCTCCTGCGCGAACAGCTGCCGGGCCTCCCAGTCGCTGGTCACCACGGCGAGATCCGCCCCGGCGAGCAGGTCGGCCACGTCGGTGCGGTGCCCCAGCAGGGTCACCGGCGCCCGCGCGGCGGAGATCCGGGCAGCCAGTTGCAGGTACGCGGGACCGCTGCCGGCGATCACCACGACCGGTGCCGGGTTCCGCGTCCGCCACCGGGCGGCGGCGTCGACCAGCACGTCGTACCGCTTCTGCGGGTGCAGCCGGCCGACCGAGACGATCAGCGGCCGGTCGCGGTCGACGCCGAACTCGGCCCGGACCGCCTCCCGGCGCCGGCGCGGCGCGGGCAGCGCGGGCGCGGCGACCGGGGCGAGCCGGGCGTCCGGCGCGCCCAGCGCGGCGGCCCGCTCGACCAGGTCGGCGGAGGCGCCGAGGGTCACCCGGGCGCCCCGGGCGACGACCCGCTCGACCAGGCGCGACACGCTGCCGCGCAGCCCGCCGGCGAGCACCGCGTTGTGCCACGTGACGACGATTGGGACGGCCGGCCGGGCGAGGACGGCCACCAACCCGGCCCGCAGGCCGTGGGCGTGCAGGACGTCGACCGGCTCGGCGGCGAGGGCCCGGCGCAGCGCGCTCACCGCTCGGGCGTCGGCGGGAGTCGGGCTGGCCGGGATCTCCACGGCCCGGAACCGGGCACCGACGCCGGTGAAGTCGAACTGGTCCTCGGTGGCGGCGGGGCCGCAGACCAGCACGGAGGCGCCCGTGCCGGCGAGGCCGGCGGCCAGCGAGCGGACGTGCTGCCCGACACCGCCGGTGCTGGAGGCGAGCAGCAGGGCGACCGTGCCGCGCCAACCGGCCCGCGAGATCGGTTCCGTCACCGGGACACCGTCTCCTTCCCGTCGCCCCGCTCCGGGGGGACCCCGTCGTCCTGCGGCCCACCGGCCGCGGTGGCGGCCGCCCGCCGGCGGGCTCCCCCGAGGCGCCGCAGCACCCCGGCGAGCAGCGGTCGTACGTCCGGCCGGTCCAGCACCCACGCCACGGCGAGGAACACGGCGCCGACCAGGACACCGGACAGCATGCCCTGTAGGAGTGCCGCCGGTGCGCCCGGGGTGCCGTCGCCCGCGCCGGCCAGCGCGCGGGACACCGCCCAGCCGGCGAGCGCGGCGAGGGCGCCGCCGAGCAGGCCGGCCACCCCGGCGCGGGCCAGCCCGGCGAGCGCGGTGGCACCCGCCGCCCGCCGGACGGCGCCGATCAGCAGGACGCCGAGCACCAGCATCCCCACCGAGTTGGCCAGGGTGACCGCCGGGACCCGGTCGGCCACCGGGAACGCCCGCGCCAGCAGGACGGCCGCCAGCGGCACCACCAGCCAGCCGACACCGATGGCGACGGTGGCGGGGCGCGTCACGCCGTGGGCGTAGAGCGCGCGGGAAAGCACCGCGAACAGCCCGTAGCCCACCAGCCCGGGGGCGAACCCGATGATCGCGGCCGCGGTGACCTGCGGATTCAGGGGGAAGAAGTGACCGGCGGGCACCGCGGTGCCGACCAGGGCCGCCGCACCCAGGCAGCTGAGGAGCAGGACACCGCGGGTGGTACCGGCGACGGTACGCCGGTACCCGTGCTCGTCGCCGCCGGCCGCGGCGGCCGCCAGGGTGGGGTACGCGGCGATGGCCAGCGGCACCGCGAGGACCGCCCATGGCAGCAGGTAGATGGTCTGGGCCAGGTTGAACACCTGCGGCGAACCGGTCGGGCCGCCGGAAACCCGGTTCAGCATCACCAGCAGGGCGATCTGCTGGGCGGTGACCGTGGCCGCTCCGGCGATGGCGAGACCGCCGATCCGAGCCCGGGCGTCGGCGGGAAACGCGAAGCCGGGTCGTACCCGCAGCCGGAGTCGACGCAGCGGGATGAGCAGCGACAGCGACAGCACCACCACACCGAGCGTGGTACCGGCGGAGAGGATCAGCTCGCCACCGATGTCGACCTGGGCCACGCTCGCCCCGCGCCCCTCGACCGCGCCGAACGCCAGGTAGACCCCGATCACGGTGACGCTGGACAGCAGCGGTGCGATGACCGGCCAGGCGAACCTGCGGTGCGCCTGCAGCACTCCGGTCAGCACGATGCCGATTCCGTAGAGCGGGAGCTGCGGCGCGAAGACCCGCAGCATCCGAGCTGCCGCCGCCAGCTCCGCATCGGACCGCCCTTCGCTGATGAACGCGACGATCGGCCCGGCGAGGAGCGCGACCAGGACCGCCAGTGGAACGAGCAGGATGAGGGTCCAGGTGAGCAGGGCGCCGGTGGTGGCGGTCACCGCCCGCCGGTCGCCGGCGGCCACCGCCCCGGCCAGCAGGGGCACGACCAGGCTCGCCAGGGCACCACCGGCGACGATCTCGAAGATGATGTTGGGAGCGGTGTTCGCGATCACGTACATACCGCCCAGGTCGCTCTCCCGCACGACCCAGGTGAAGACGGCGGTGCGGCCGAAGCCGGCCAGCCGGGCGACGACGGTGAGGACGGCGATCAGCGCGGCCGCCCCGGCGACACGGCCGGCGCCGGCGAGGGGTGCCGGAGTCGTCACGTCAGTCGGCGCGACGGCCCAGCGCGTCCAGCTCGCGCAGCCCGGGGGTCTGCTGGATGACCTGGGTGAAACTCACCTTCTCGCTGGCCGCGGTGAGCCCGGCGAGAACGGCGAGCAGGCCGGCCCGGCCGGCGGGGCCGGTACGCGCGGCGAGCGTGACACCCAGCAGCGCGCCGAGCGCGTTGGCGCCGCTGTCGCCGAGCATCACGTCCTCGCCCAGGTCGGCCGGGAGCAGCCCGACGGCGGCACCGACCGCGCCGGCGGCGATCCCGCCCTGCGGGCCGCGCAGCAGCGGGGTGCCGAGCAGGAGCCCCGACTTCAGCGCCCGGCCGGGGCGCAGGTCGAGCAGGTTGACCAGGTTGGCGGTGCCGGCGACCACGCCCGCGCCGAGCAGCACGTCCAGGCCGCGCCCGAGCGCGCCCAGCCGCTGCCGGCGCGGATGCCGGGCGACCGCCGGGTCGGCGGCGAGCAGGGCGGCGGCGCCCAGCCCGGCGGCGCCCACGCCGACGACCTTGACCAGCCCGGCGGTGACCCGCCCCTCCCGCAGCGCGGCGAGGTGCCCGGCGAAACCCTTGGCGGCCTTCTGCTCCGGCCGCGCCCCGACCACGTCGTCGTAGAGGCCCACCGCTCCGGCGCCCAGCCCCGCGACCAGGGCCGCCCCGCCCGCCGCCGCACCGGTGGCGCCGGCGGCCCCGGAGACGGCGGCGCCGGCGGCCAGCGCCGGACCGGCCGCGAGGGTCACCGTCCGGCCGCGGAAGTTCGTCCGCTCCAGCGCCGGACCGGCCGGCGAGGTACGCACCTGGCGCAGCGCGTACCGGGCGACGGCAGCGCCGGCACCGGCGACGACGATCCGACCGAGCAGGCTCACGCGATCTCCTCTCGGTTGGCGGGACCGGACACCGGGGTGGACTCTTCGCTCACTGGGGCAGTCTAGGCAGCAGACCCGACGCGCTGTCGCCGACGCCGTAGTGTCCGGCCTTCTTCTCGGTGAGCTGCTGCACCAGGGCGAGGGAGGTGACCAGCTGCCCCTGCACGGTGTTCGCGTTGTCGACCGTGGAGATCGACCCGGCCAGCACCGCGTCGCCCCGGACGAGGGACACCAGGTTGTCGCCGTCCGAGCCGTTGCCGGCGACCACGATGCCGCCGGTCCGGTCGAACTGCTCGGCGACCTTGCCCACCGACTCGTCCTTCTTCGCCGAGTCCTTGTCCACGTACGGCTGGCCGCTGACGATCACCACCGCCTCCGCCGGCCCGGTCACCCGCTCCGCGGTGGTCAGGTAGTTCGCGTTCGTGTACGCGGCGAGCACCGCCCGCCGGTCGGCCTCGCTCACCGGCGCCGCGCCGGGCGTCCGGTCGAGCAGCACGCTGGCCAGCAGGGCGCTGGAGGTCTCCACGCCGTGCCCGTTACCGGGCAGGTTCGCCGTCGACGCGCTGGTCGGGCGTGCCGCGGTGACCGCGAGTTCCAGCAGGTCGTTGTTGTTCTCCGGGTTGATGAACTTGTCCTGCAGGTCAATGCGACCGACCACGTCCGCCCCGCCGAGCTGGAGCATCTCGACCACGCCCTCGGTGTGGTCGCGCCCGGTGGGCAGGCTCATCACCAGCACCCGCTTGCCGGAGAGTTTGCCCGGCAGGACGACCCCGGCGATCTCGGCCACGAACTCCTCCTCGCGGGCGAGCTCCTCCTCCATGTTGTTGACCGTCTGGCGCATCTGCTGGTTGGCCTTGCTCAGCGCGTTGACGTTCTCCTTCAGGGAGTCGGCCACCGGCCCGTTGAGCGCGGCGGTGCCGACCACCAGGCCGATCGCCAGCGCCAGGAAGACCGCGGTCAGGGACACCACGTGGTACCGGAAGTTGATCACACCTGCAGCCTCTTGTCGGGTGGACCGGCGTCAGAAGAGCCGTTCCAGCTGGAACACAAAATTGTTCCACCACTCGGAGACCACACCCAGGTACGCCTTGCCGACGGTGGAGACCGCCACTGCCGAGGCCATCGCGGCGATCGCGGAGAGCACCAGCAGCAGCAGGGACGACCCGGAGATGCTCTGCCGGTAGAGCCGGCTGACGCCCTTGGCGTCGACCAGCTTGCCGCCGACCTTCAGACGGGTGAGGAACGTCGACGCCATGCCGCCGCGCCCCTTGTCCAGGAACTCGACAAGCGTGGCGTGCGTGCCGACGGCGACCAGCAGCGAGGCGCCCTTCTCGTCGGCCAGCAGCATCGCCAGGTCCTCGCTGGTGGCGGCGGCGGGAAAGGTGACCGCGGGCACGCCGAGACCGTTGACCCGGGCCAGCCCCGGCGCGCGCCCGTCCGGGTAGGCGTGCACGACCACCTCGGCGCCGCAGCGCAGCACATCGTCGGTGACCGAGTCCATGTCGCCGATGATCATGTCGGGGGTGTAGCCGGCCTCGACCAGGGCGTCGGCGCCGCCGTCGACGCCGATGAGCACCGGCTTGAACTCCCGGATGTAGGGGCGCAGCACGTCCAGGTCGGCCTTGTAGTCGTAGCCGCGCACCACGATCAGGCAGTGTCGCCCCTGGATCTCGGTGCGGATGTCCGGTACGCCCACACCGTCGAGCAGCAGGTCCCGCTCCTGCTTGAGGTAGTCCATGGTGTTGGCGGCGAACGCCTCCAGCTGGACCGAGAGCCCCTCCCGGGCGTCGGCCATGGCCTTGGCCACGGTCTCCGCGTCCTGCAGGGCACCGTGGGCCACCGGCTCCTCACCGACGTAGACCGTGTTGCCCTCGATCCGGACGGTGTCCCCCTCGCGGATCTGCTCGAAGACGCTCTCCCCCAGATCGTCCAGGAGCGGGATGCCGGCCTCGATCAGCACCTCCGGGCCCAGATTGGGGTAGCGGCCGGAGACCGACGGCTTGGCGTTGAGCACGGCGGCGACACCGACAGCGACCAGCGAGTCGGCGGCGACCCGGTCCAGGTCGACGTGGTCGATGACCGCGATGTCGCCCGGGCGGAGCCGCCCGACCAGGCGTTTGGTCCGGCGGTCAAGGCGCGCGGTGCCGGCGATCCGGCCCGGCTCCGCGGGTCGGGTCCGGCGCAACGTGGGTAGACGCATCGTGACCATCCTGGCATGTGAGGCAGGCATCTCCGGCGCGACATGCCTGAGCAGGGCCGCCTGTCCAGGGAAGCACACTACGACGCGGCCCGGTGTGCCGGTGGTCACAATCGTCCCCGGCTACCCCCTTCGTTCCCGCGCCGCCACCGCCAGCAGCTCCTCGGCGTGCGCGATACCCAGATCGGAATCGGGCAAACCGGCGAGCATCCGGGCCAGCTCCCGAGCACGCTCCGTGTCCTCCACCACGCGCACCCCGCTGGTGGTGACCGCGCCGCCGGTGTCCTTCGCCACCACCAGGTGCCGGTCGGCGAACGCGGCGACCTGGGGCAGGTGGGTCACCACCAGCACCTGGTGGCTGCGGGCCAGCCGGGCCAGCCGGCGGCCGATCTCGACCGCGGCCCGGCCGCCGACCCCCGCGTCCACCTCGTCGAAGACCAGCGTCGGCGGACCGCCCGAGCCGGCGAAGACCACCTCGATGGCGAGCATCACCCGGGACAGCTCACCGCCAGAGGCGCCCCGCTGCAACGCCAGCGCCGGCGCCCCCGGGTGGGCCAGCAGGCGCAGCTCCACCTCGTCGCCGCCGTCCGGGCCCACGCCGACCTCGACACCGTTGACCGGCAGGCGCGGCTCGGTCTTGCCGGCCGGGCGGGGCAGCACCGAGACCTCGATCCGCGCGTGCGGCATCGCCAGCCCGGCCAGCTCCTCGGTGACCTGCGCGGCGAAGCGGGTCGCCGCCTCCTGCCGGGAAGTGGACACCCGGCCCGCCAGGTCGGCGACCTCACCGGCCAGCCGGGACGCCTCCCGGTCCAGCTCGTCGAGGAGATCGTCGGAGGTGTCCAGGTCGGACAGCCGCGCCCGCGCCCGCTCCGCCCAGGCGATCACCCCGTCGACGTCGTCGGCGTACTTGCGGGTCAGGGCGCGCAACGCGGCCCGGCGCTCGTAGACCACCTGCAGCCGCGCGGGGTCGGCGTCCAGACCCGCCAGGTACGCCGACAGCTCGGCGGAGACGTCCGCGACGAGCGTCGCCGCCTCCTCCAGGCGGGCCGCCAGCTCGCCCAGGGCCGGATCGGTGCCGGCCTGCCCCTCCAGCGTGCGGCGGGCGGTGCCGAGCAGGGTGGTCGCGTCCGGGGTGTCGTCGGCGGCCTCCACTCCCCCGGCCACGCACTGCTGGGCGAGCTGCGCCGCCGCGCGCAGCCCCTCGGCGTGCTCCAGCCGCTGCGCCTCCGCCTTCAGCTCGTCGTCCTCCCCCGGCTGCGGGTCGACCCGGGTGATCTCGTCCAGGCCGAGGCGCAGCAGGTCGGCCTCCTGGTTGCGCTCGCGGGCGTTGCGGCGCCGGTCGGCCAGGTCGTCCACCACCGAGCGCCAGCGCGTGTACGCCTCGCGCAGCGCGTCGAGCAGCTTCTCGTGCTCCGGGCCGGCGAACCGGTCGAGCGCGGCACGCTGCTCGGCCGGACGCAGCAGCCGCAACTGGTCGGACTGGCCGTGCACGGCGAGCACCTGCTCGCCCACCTCGGCCAGCATCGACACGGGCATGCTGCGGCCACCGAGGTGCGCCCGGGAGCGGCCCTCCACCGTCACCGTGCGGCTCAGCAGCACGGAGCCGTCCTCGTCGGGCTCGCCGCCGGCGTCGGTGATCCGGGCCTGCACGGTGTCGGCCACCTTGCCGGCCAGCCGCAACCGGCCCTCGACCACCGCCCGGCCCGGCTCGGCGCGAACCCGCCCGGCGTCGGCGCGCCCGCCGAAGAGCAGGCCGAGCCCGGTCACCACCATCGTCTTGCCCGCGCCGGTCTCGCCGGTGATGACGTTCATGCCGCCGGTCAACGGCAGCGTCGTGTCCTCGATGACGCCCAGCCCGGTGATGCGCAGCTCTTCCAGCACAGCACCCGACAGTAGACGCGAGGCCCGACACTTGACCAGCCGGCGGCCCGCGGCGTCGGCGGTGCGCTCAGCGGCGGTTGCCCCGCCAGCCGTGCACCGGCAGGTCGAACTTCGCCACCAGCCGGTCGGTGAACGGCCGCGCCCGCAGCCGCACGATCCGCACCGGCAGGCCGCCGCGCCGCACCGTCACCCGGGCCCCGGGCGGCAGGTCGTACACCCGCCGGCCGTCGCAGCACAGCACCGCGAGGGTGGTGAACGGGTCGACGGTGATGGCGAACGTGGACGTGGGCGCGGTGACCAGCGGACGACTGAACAGCGCATGCGCGCTGATCGGCACCAGCAGCAGGGCCTCCACCTCGGGCCACACCACCGGGCCGCCGCCGGAGAACGCGTACGCCGTCGAACCGGTGGGCGTGGCGCAGACGACACCGTCGCAGCCGTAGCGGGACAGCGGCCGCCCGTCGACGTCGACGAGGAGCTCGAGCATCTGCGCCCGCTCTCCCTTCTCGACGCTGATCTCGTTGAGCGCCCAGGACTCGATCGTCGGGCCGCCGTCGAACTCGGCGGTCACGTCCAGCGTGAGACGTTCGTCCACCGTGTAGTTGCGGCCCACGACGTCACGGACGGCGGTGTCCAGGTCGTCGATCTCGGCCTCGGCGAGGAAGCCGACCTTGCCCAGGTTGATGCCGAGCAGTGGCACCTTCGCCGGCCGGGCCAGCTCGGCGGCGCGCAGGAACGTGCCGTCCCCGCCGAGGGCGAAGACGATCTCCGCCCCCTCGGCGGCCTCCGGGCCGGTCACCGGCACCACCCCGGGCAGGTCGAGATCCTCGGCCTCCTCCGCGATCACCCGCACGACGAAGCCGGCCGCGATCAGGTCGGCCGCCACCGTTCGCGCGTGCTCGGTGCTGCGCCGGCGCCCGGTGTGCGTGACCAGCAGCGCGGTGCGGCTCACCGCGCCCGCCGCCCGGTCGGGGCCGCGCCCTCGGCGCGGCCGCGCCTCGCCCGACTCGCCAGCTCGCTCACCCGGCCACCTCCTCCGTCGCCGTACCCGGCAGGCCGCCCGCCGCCGGGCCGGGCGGTCCCGCGGTCACCACGGCACGCACCCGCTCCGGATCGACCGCCGGCGCTTCCCGGCGTAACCATACGAAGAACTCCACGTTGCCGCTGGGCCCGGGCAGCGGGCTGGCGCACACGTCGGCGAGGCCCAGACCGAGCTGCGCCGCCGCGGTGGCCACGTCCAGGACCGCCTCGGCCCGCAGCGCCGGGTCGCGCACCACGCCGCCGGCGCCGACCCGCTCCCGGCCCACCTCGAACTGCGGCTTCACCATCAGCGCCAGGTCGCCGTCCGGGCGGGTGCAGGCGGCGAGGGCGGGCAGCACGAGCCGCAGCGAGATGAACGACAGGTCGGCGACGGTGAGGTCGACCGGCCCGCCGACGGCCTCCGGCGTGAGCGTACGGACGTTGGTGCGCTCGAACACGCGCACCCGCTCGTCGGTGCGCAGCGGCCAGGCGAGCTGCCCGTAGCCGACGTCCACGGCGACCACCTCGGCCGCGCCGGCGCGCAGCAGCACGTCGGTGAAGCCGCCGGTGGAGGCGCCCGCGTCCAGGCAGCGCCGGCCGGCGACGGTCAGCCCGCCGGGGCCGAACGCCGCGAGGGCGCCGGCGAGCTTGTGCCCGCCCCGGGAGACGTACTCCGAGGCGGGATCCGCACCGGTGACCAGCAGCGGATCGGCGGGGTCGACCAGGGCGGCGGGCTTGCGGGCCGGTACCCCGCGCAGCTTGACGCGGCCGGCCTCGACCAGCGCGGCGGCCTGCTCACGCGAGCGGGCCAGGCCGCGGCGGACCAGTTCCGCGTCCAACCGGGTACGACGTGCCATGCGTGGTTCTCCGGCTCCTCAGGACTGGTCGATGCTGGCGAGGGTCTCCCGCAGCGTCTCGTAGGCCGCCTCGTACTGGGCGATCTGGTCCGCCGGCGGGAGTCCCGCCGCGTTGACCATCGCCTGCACGGCGGCGTCGACGGCCGGGTGCCGCGCCTCCGCCTCGTCGGCCGGGACGGCGGACGGCCCGGGCCGGTAGCCGGCGGGCGGTCCCGGACGCGGTCCCGGCTGCGGTCCACCGGGCCGCCCGTCCGGTACGCCGGGGCGGGCGGCGGACGGTGGGCCGGGGCGGGCGCCCGGCGGCGGGCCGGGGCGGGCCGGGCCGGTCACGACCGGCTCCCGGCGGGGCGCGCGGCGGTCACGCCGGCTCGCCCGGCTGCTGCTTGCGCGGCGCCTTCTTCGCCGCCCGTGGCGCGGGCGGCTCCCCGGCCGGCGCGACCTCCGTCGACCGCCGCACCGCCACCGCCTTCTTCGCCACGGCCTTCTTCGCCGCCTTCCGCGCCCCGGCGTCCCCGGCCTCCTCGGCGCTCGCCTTCCCGGCCACGGCCTTCTTGACGGCCTTCTTCGCGATCGCCTTCTTGGCCACGGCCTTCCGGGCCGGCTGGCCCGCCGCGGCGTCCGCGGTGGGTGCGGCGGTCGCCGGTGGCGCGACCGGCTCGGCTCCGCCCGGTTCGGCAGTGGCCGCCCGCTCGCCGGCGGCACCCGGCGCGACCGGGCCCGGTCCACCGACCGCGGCACCCGTCCCGGCGGCCTCGGCGGCCGGAGCGGTCCCGGCGGAGACCGGAGCGGAGCGGGCCTCCTTCAGCTGCCGCTCCAGCTCGTGCACCCGGCGGGTCAGCTCGGCCACCTCGTCGGCGGTGGCGAGGCCGACGGCGCCCAGCGCCCGGTCGACCTCGAACCGGACGAGCTTGGTCAGGGCCTCCCGGTTCGCCGTGCTGGTGGACATCAGCTCCTCGGCGAGCGCCTGCAGCTGAGCGGCCGTCGCGCCGCCGGTGCCGACCAGCCGGCGGACCGCCTCCTGGGCCCTCTTCCGGGGCGCCTCGGTCAGGCCCATGGCCAGCTCGAGGTAGGCGCGCCACGCGTCCTGCATGCCAGAAGTCCTTCCGCGAGGGGGTGTGCGTCCTCACGCTACCGGGCCCGACTGAACCGCCCGTGCGGTACGGTGCCGGGGAGTGGCGTGGCGAGCTGTCTGGAGGCGATGTGGCCAGCGTTGACGAGTGCCGGCAAGCGTTGCGGGACCTCGCCGCCCGGCTGGACCGCAACGCCGACACGGTGCGGGAACGCGTCGACCTGGACCGCACGCTCGCCTGCCGGATCACCGACCTGGAGACGGCGTTCCACGGCCGGCTGGCCGACGGTCGCCTGGTGGATCTGGCCGACGGCGACGACCCGAAGGCGAAGATCGCGATGAGCACCACCAGCGACGACCTGCTCGCCCTCGTCCGCGGCGAGCTCGACGTCACCCGCGCGGTGGCGTCCCGGCGGGTCTCCATCAAGGCGAACCCGTTCGACCTGATGAAGCTTCGCAAGCTGCTCTGAGGCCCCGCGCCAAGCTGGTCTGAGGCCGCGCCAAGCTGGTCTGAGGCCGCGCCAGGTTGTCCTGAGGTCGCGCCGCGAGCTTCGCGCCGGGGCCGCACCGCGGCGGCTCAGCCGGCGAGCAGCCCGAACGCGGCGAGCGCGTCCTCCGCCTCGGCGGATGCGGCCCGCACCGGCTGTGGGCCCGGCGCCGACCACGCCGCCGCACACAGCGCGGGCAGCGCGTCCAGCGGGCGGCCCGCCCCGGACAGCTCCAGCCGCCCCGCACGCGCCGTCGCCGACCAGCCGCCGGCCTCCGCCGGGCCGGGCACCCGCACCACCGCCGCCGGGTCGAAGAGGCCCGCCAGGTCCGCCGACACGTACGTCGGCCGGCGCTCCGGCGCGGCGGCGAGCAGTTCGGCGACGTCGCTGACGCCGGTCAGCACCAGCAGGCTGTCCAGCCCGGCCCGCACCGCGCCCTCGATGTCCGTGTCCAGCCGGTCACCGACGACGAGCGTGCGACCCGCGCCGGCCCGGCGGGCGGCGGTCGCGAACAGCTCCGGCGCCGGTTTGCCCACGACCACGTCCGGGTCCCGGCCCAGGGCGGTCCGCAGGGCGGCCACGAGGGCGCCGTTGCCGGGCAACGGGCCACGTCCGCTGGGCAGGGTGCGGTCGGTGTTGGTGGCGATCCAGGCGGCGCCGCCGCGGACGGCCACCGCCGCCTCGGCGAGGTCGGCCCAGCCGACCTGCGGCCCGTACCCCTGCACGACCGCGGCCGGCTCGTCCTCGGCTTGCGTGACCGGGGTCAGGCCCGCGGCGCGGATCTCGGCGCGCAGCGCGTCCGCCCCGACGACCAGGACCGACGTGCCGGCCGGGTACCGGTCGCGGAGCAGTTCGGCGGCGGCCGCCGCGGACGTCAGGACCTCCTCCGGACGGGCGGCGACGCCCATGCCGGTGAGCAGGTCGGCGACCTCGCTCGACCGGCGGGAGGCGTTGTTCGTGGCGTACGCGACCGCCCGCCCCTCGGCGTGCAGCCGGCCGACCGCCTCCACCGCCCCGGGAATCGGCCGGTCGATCAGGTAGATCACCCCGTCCAGGTCGAAGACGACCAGGGCGTACCCGTCGACCAGCCGCTTTCCGTCCGTCGTCATCGCCGGTCGGTGCCCGCCTCGCCGGCGTCGTCCGCCTCGTCGAGCTCGTCGGCGAGGCGCCGCGCCTCGGCGTCGGTCAGCTCCTCCTCGGCCAGGTCGTCAGCCAGGTCACCGGCGTCGGCGTCCGGCTGCTGGGAGCCGGGCGTCTCGAGGTCGGTGTCGCTGTCGTCCGCTCCGGTGGGCTCGTCGTCGTCTGCTCCGGCGTCGCGCGCGGTGGGCTGGTCGTCGTCCGCTCCGCCGTCGGTGAGATCGGCGTCCGGGCGGGCCGGCACGGCACCGGGCGAGCCGGGGCCGGGGGTGAGGTCATCGGCCTCGTCCTCGTCGTCGCCCTCGATCACCACGCCGTCGAGTTCCAGCAGCCGCTCCGCCGCGTCGGTCTCCCCCTCGGTGTCGACCTCCGCCGCGCGGGCGAACCACTCGCGGGCCTCCTCGCGCCGGCCGACCGCGAGCAGCGCGTCGGCGTACGCGTACCGCAGCCGGGCCGTCCACGGCTCAGCCGCGTCGGCGGTCAGCTCGGGCACCTGGAGCATGGCCACCGCGGCGTCCTTCTGGCCGAGGTCACCACGGGCGCCCGCGGCGACGATCAGCAGCTCGATCGCGACGGGCTGGTCCAGCTTCGAGCGGTCCGCGCCGCGGAACAGGTCGATCGCCCGCTCCGGACGGCCCAGCGCCCGCTCGCAGTCCGCGAGCACGGCCAGGTGGCTCTGCAGGCCGCTCATCCGGTGGTACGTCCGCAGCTCGGCGACCGCCGTCTGCCACTCGCCGGCGTGGTACGCGGCCAGGCCGACCGCCTCGCGAACAGCGGCGATCCGCGAGGCCAGCCGGCGGGCCGCGAGGGCGTGCGCCAGCGCCTCGGCCGGGTCCTCGTCGATCAGTTGACCGGTCGCGACCAGGTGCCGGGCGACCTTCTCCGCGACCGGCTTGGCCAGGGAGAGCAGTTCGGCCCGGACATCCTTGTCGAGGTCGGTCGCGACGATCTCATCGGGCAGTTCCGGTGCCGTCGGCCCCTCGGACTCGGCTCGGCGTTCGTCCCGGAAGCCGCCGTCGCGACGCTCGCCGCTCCGGAAGCCGTCCCGGTCACCGCGGTAGCCGCCCTCACGACGGTCACCGCCACGGAAGCCCGCCCGGTCACCCCGGTAGCCGCCCTCACGACGGTCACCGCCGGGCCGGTCGTCGCGGCGGTCGCCGCCGCGGAAGCCGTCCCGGTCACCGCGATAGCCGCCCTCGCGGCGGTCCCCACCGCGGAAGCCGCCCTCACGGTCACCCCGGTAGCCGCCCTCACGGCGCTCACCGCCGGCCCGGTCATCGCGGCGGAAGCCGCCTTCGCGACGGTCCCCACCACGGAAACCGCCCTCACGGTCACCCCGGAAACCACCCTCACGGCGCTCACCACCGGCCCGGTCGTCACGCCGGAAGCCCTCGCGACGCTCGCCACCACGGAAACCGCCCTCACGGTCACCCCGGAAACCACCCTCACGGCGCTCACCACCGGCCCGGTCATCGCGGCGGAAGCCCTCACGACGGTCCCCACCACGGAAACCGCCCTCACGGCGCTCACCACCGGCCCGGTCGTCACGCCGGAAGCCGCCTTCGCGACGGTCCCCACCACGGAAACCGCCCTCACGGTCACCCCGGAAACCACCCTCACGGCGCTCACCACCGGCCCGGTCGTCACGCCGGAAGCCGCCTTCGCGACGGTCCCCACCACGGAAACCGCCCTCACGGTCACCCCGGAAACCACCCTCACGGCGCTCACCACCGGCCCGGTCGTCGCGCCGGAAGCCGCCTTCGCGACGGTCCCCACCACGGAAACCGCCCTCACGGTCACCCCGGAAACCACCCTCACGGCGCTCACCACCGGCCCGGTCGTCACGCCGGAAGCCCTCACGACGGTCCCCACCACGGAAACCGCCCTCACGGTCACCCCGGAAACCACCCTCACGGCGCTCACCACCGGCCCGGTCGTCACGCCGGAAGCCCTCACGACGGTCCCCACCACGGAAACCGCCCTCACGGTCACCCCGGAAACCACCCTCACGGCGCTCACCACCGGCCCGGTCGTCACGCCGGAAGCCCTCACGACGGTCCCCACCACGGAAACCGCCCTCACGGTCACCCCGGAAACCACCCTCACGGCGCTCACCACCGGCCCGGTCGTCACGCCGGAAGCCCTCACGACGGTCCCCACCACGGAAACCGCCCTCACGGTCACCCCGGAAACCACCCTCACGGCGCTCACCACCGGCCCGGTCGTCACGCCGGAAGCCCTCACGACGGTCCCCACCACGGAAACCGCCCTCACGGTCACCCCGGAAACCACCCTCACGGCGCTCACCACCGGCCCGGTCGTCACGCCGGAAGCCCTCACGACGGTCCCCACCACGGAAACCGCCCTCACGGTCACCCCGGAAACCACCCTCACGGCGCTCACCACCGGCCCGGTCATCGCGCCGGAAGCCCTCGCGACGGTCCCCACCACGGAAACCGCCCTCACGGTCACCCCGGAAACCACCCTCACGGCGCTCACCACCGGCCCGGTCGTCACGCCGGAAGCCGCCTTCGCGGCGGTCGCCGCCGCGGTACCCCTCACGGTCCCGGAAGCCGCCCTGGCGCTCGCCGTCCCGGGACCCGCCGCGACGGTCGCCGTTGCGCTCGCCGCCCCGCTCGTCCCGGTACGACGGACGGTCCCCGCGACGCGGCGTGGCGCCGTCACGGCCGGCCGGCCGGTCTTCGTATCGACGGGGCCGGTCGCCGCCGTGCGGTCCTGAACTCACAGGTTCATCCTTCCTGATTGCGCCACGTGCGGCGCTACGCAGTCGAGGGCCGACCCGGATGGGGCGGCCCTCGACTGGAAAATTGTCCGGCGGTGTCCTACTCTCCCACACCCTCCCGGGTGCAGTACCATCGGCGCTGGAGGGCTTAGCTTCCGGGTTCGGAATGTTGCCGGGCGTTTCCCCTCCGCCATGACCGCCGTAACTCTATCGACATGTCAAACAACTCGACCACCTGCTGGGGTGGGTGTTGTTCGTTTGTCGGGAGTTGCACAGTGGACGCGTAGCAGCTTTGTGGGTCAAGTCCTCGGCCTATTAGTACCGGTCAACTGAACCCGTTACCGGGCTTACATTTCCGGCCTATCAACCCAGTCGTCTAGCTGGGGGCCTTACCCACCCGGAGGTGGTGGGATACCTCATCTTGAAGCGAGCTTCCCGCTTAGATGCTTTCAGCGGTTATCCCTTCCGAACGTAGCTAACCAGCCGTGCCCCTGGCGGGACAACTGGCACACCAGAGGTTCGTCCGTCCCGGTCCTCTCGTACTAGGGACAGCCCTTCTCAAGTATCCTACGCGCACGGCGGATAGGGACCGAACTGTCTCACGACGTTCTAAACCCAGCTCGCGTACCGCTTTAATGGGCGAACAGCCCAACCCTTGGGACCTGCTACAGCCCCAGGATGCGACGAGCCGACATCGAGGTGCCAAACCATCCCGTCGATATGGACTCTTGGGGAAGATCAGCCTGTTATCCCCGGGGTACCTTTTATCCGTTGAGCGACACCGCTTCCACATGC
>NZ_SHKZ01000001.1:925000-3475000 GCF_004217535.1 Micromonospora sp. CNZ295 | reverse complement strand
GAGGGTCAACCCGTCCGACCCGGAGGTCATTCCCGCGCTCCGGCCGTCAGGACTTTCGCCCTTTTTCGTCCGTTCCGCGCTGGCAGAGAGAAAGCTACGCGTCCGGCGGAGTGATCGTCAAATCCGCCGGACGCGTCCCCGGTCACACTCTCGACGCACGCCTATCTGCGCAGCTCGACGCCCGCGAACGCCCGCTTCCCGCGGCGCAGCACCAGGTATCGGCCGTGCAGCAGGTCCTCCGGAGTGACCACGGCGTCGGCCGACGTCACCCGGTTGTTGTTGACGTAGGCGCCGCCCTCGGCGATGACCCGCCGGGCTTCCTTGTTGCTCGGCACCAGGCCCGACTCCTTCAGCAGCCCGGCCACGTCGGGCAGCTCGTCGAGGTGGACCAGCCCGGCCTCGGTGAGGGCCGCCCGCAGGGTCGCCGGCGAGAGCTCGTCCAGCGCACCCCGGCCGAAGAGGGCCTGGCTGGCGGCGACCGCCTGGGCCATCTCCCGCTCGCCGTGCACCAGCGCGGTCAGCTCCTCGGCGAGGGCCCGCTGCGCCGCCCGGGCGGCCGGCCGCTCGGCGGTCTCCTTCTCGAGAGCCTCCAGCTCCTCCCGGGAGCGGAAGCTGAAGTAGCGCAGGTACCGGCTCACGTCCCGGTCGTCGACGTTGACCCAGAACTGGTAGAACGCGTACGGGCTGGTCAGCTCCGGGTCCAGCCAGATCGAGCCGCCCTCGGTCTTGCCGAACTTGGTGCCGTCCGACTTGGTGACCAGGGGCGTCGTGAACGCCTCGACCGGCCCGCCGCCGCGACGGCGGATGTAGTCGACGCCGGCCGTGATGTTGCCCCACTGGTCCGAGCCGCCGAACTGGAGCCGGCAGCCGTGCCGGCGGTGCAGCTCGAAGAAGTCGTGGGACTGCAACAGCTGGTAGCTGAACTCGGTGAAGCTGATGCCGCTCTCCAGTCGGGCCTTGACGACCTCCCGGGCCAGCATCTTGTTGACCGGGAAGTGCTTGCCCACGTCACGCAGGAACTCGACCACCGACATCTCGGCCGTCCAGTCCAGGTTGTTGACCAGCTGCGCCGCGTTGACCCCCTCGTACGACACGAAGGGCGCGAGCTGATCCCGGATCCGCTCGACCCAGCCGGCGACCACCTCGGGCGGGTTGAGGGTGCGCTCGGCGCTCTCCTTCGGGTCGCCGATCTGACCGGTCGCGCCGCCCACCAGCAGCAGCGGCCGGTGCCCGGCGAGCTGCAGCCGCCGGGCGGTGGCGACCTGCATGAGGTGGCCGACGTGCAGGCTCGGCGCGGTCGGGTCGAAGCCCACATAGAACGCCGCCCCGGGGCCGTCGAGCAGCGCGCGCAGCTCGTCGAGGCCGGTGGAGTCCTGGATCAGGCCACGCCACCGCAGGTCGTCGAAGAGTGATTCCCGCCCGGACGGCGGGAGGCTGGTGTCGGTCACGGTCACCGATTCTCCCCCATGACCGGCCGGGAGCCGTACCGGGTTTGCCAGGCCGATACGCTGGCCGCCTGCCGACCGACGAGGGGGAGAGACGTGGACGAGCCGGACCTGACGGGTGGCTTCGTGGCGCTGCTGGGCCTGAAGTTCGACGAGGCGAGCGCGGACCGGGTGGTCATCCGCTGGCAGGTCCGCCCGGAGCTGCACCAGCCGTTCGGCATCCAGCACGGCGGCGTCTACTGCTCCGTGGTCGAGACGGCGGCCAGCGTCGGCGGCGCGCTGTGGCTCGCCGACCGGGGCCAGGTCGTCGGCGTGTCCAACCAGACCGACTTCCTACGGGCGGTCCGCGAGGGTGAGCTGACGGCCGTCGGCACACCGGTGCACCGGGGGCGCAGCCAGCAGCTGTGGCAGGTGGAGATCACCGACGCCGACGACCGCCTGGTCGCGCGCGGCCAGGTCCGCCTGCAGAACCTCAGCACCGCCTGACGCCGGGTCCGCCGGGGCGTCCCGGCCGTCCCGCGCCGACGGGCGACCGTACGGGTGCGGGTCCGATGTCATGGCGGGCCCTCCGGTGCAACCAGGCGTCAACCCGCGGTCCCTTCCTCGCCGTCAATGCGCCCGGGCGGGTTCCTCGTCGTGGGCCGCCCGGCGTACCCGTACCTGGGTGATGGCCCGGTGCTCGATGCGGAGCACCACCAGCTCCCACCCGTCGACCGTCACGCTCTCGCCGGCCACGGTCGGGATGTGACCGAGGCCGGCGAGCACCAGGCCGGCCACCGTGGTGTAGTCGCCCCCGGGCCGGGCGGGCAGCTCGACGCCGACGTCGGGCAGGTCGTGCACCGGGAACGTGCCGGGCAGCAGCATCGATCCGTCCGGCTCGGCGCGGACCGCGTGGCCGTCGCGGTCGGTCTCGTCGTAGATCTCGCCGACGATCTCCTCGAGGATGTCCTCCAGGGTGACGATCCCGTCGACCGCACCGCGCTCGTCGACCACCAGGGCGATGTGCTGGCGCTCGGCCTTGAACTGGCGCAGCGCGTCCACCACCGGCAGCGAGTCGGGCAGGAGCATCGGCGGCCGGGCGATGTCGTCGACCGGCCGGTCGTCGGGCACCCCGACCAGGTCGCGCAGGTGGATCACGCCGACCGCGTCGTCCAGGCCGCCGTGCCGGACCACCGGCGCGCGGGAGTGGCCGGTGGCGGCGAGCACCAGCCGGGCGGCCTCCGCGGTGGTGCCGCTGTCCAGGGTGAAGACCTGCAACCGGGGTACGAGCACGGCCTTGAGCTGCCGGTCGGCGATCTCCACCGCTCCGGCGATGATCATTCGCTGTTCCTTGGTGAAGCCGTGGTTGCCCGCCACGATGTCGCGCAGCTCGTCCGGGCCGATCTCGTCCGGCTCGCGCTTCGGGTCGAGGCCGACCAGGCGGACCACGACGTCGGTGGTGACGCCGAGCGCCCAGACCGCCGGGCGGGTGAGGCCCGCCAGCACGTCCAGCGGGCGGGCCACCAGCAGCGCCCAGCGCTCGGCGGTCTGCATGGCGATGCGTTTCGGAGCCAGCTCGCCGAAGACCAGGGTGACGAAGGTCAGGGCCAGGGTGACCAGCACGATGGCGACCGTCTCGGCGGCCCCGCCCAGCGGCGCCAGCAGCGGCACCAGCGGCCGGGCCAGGGCGACGGCCGCGGCAGCCGAGGCCAGGAACCCGGCCAGGGTGATGCCGATCTGGATCGTGGCGAGGAACCGGTTCGGGTCCCGGGCGAGGCGGGCGAGGGTGCGCCCGCCTCGCCCGGTGCGTTCCAGCCGCTGGATCTGGCTGTCCCGCAGCGACACCAGCGCCATCTCGCTGCCCGCGAAGAGCGCGTTCAGGACGACCAGGACTCCCACCAGGGCCAGTTGGCTCCCGTAGCTCTGCACGCCCGGTACTCCTCATCCCGTCCGCCGCCCGCACCGCCGGGCGGGGCCCGCCGGCGTACGCGCATCTGTGCCCCGCGGACGGGGAAGGGAATCCTCTACCCGGCGGCTGGGAGATCCAGCACGTACGCGTCGCCTTCCCGGCGGAAGCCGAGCCGGTGGTAGTAGGGGGCGACCATGCCCGGCGGGCTGACCACCCGCCGGAAGCCCCGCTCGGTGAACAGCCGGCTGCGCCGGTACACGAACTCGCCCGGGGTGAAGTCGCGGAACCGCCGGGTCACGTAGTCGAGGTCGACCTGGGCCACCCCGCCGGGCTCGGCGTGCGACAGCACCACCCCGACCACCTCGTCGGCCTTCATCACCAGGAACGCCGACCGCTCCCCGTCGGTGCGCCAGCTGAACCCGGGGTTGAAGCGGGCGATGTCGGCCGCGTGCACCCGCAGCGTGTGGGCCAGAAACTGGTCGTCGACGCCGACCTCGACCACGTCGTAGGTCGCCTCGTCGTGCCGGGTGGCCAGCATGCCGCGCAGATACCACACGTTGATGCCCGCCAGCACCACGTTCAGGCCGACCATCGGCCACACCTGCACCGCCGCGTTGTAGCCGATCAGGACCAGGCAGCCGATCAGGTTCAGCGCGCGCAGCCGGAGGATGCGGGTCTGCAGCAGCGACCAGACCAGCACCGCGGAGCCGGTCCAGCCGATCAGTTCGAGCCAGTTCACCCCGCGAGGGTAGTGCCCGCCCTGGTCAGGCCGGTGCCGGGGCCCGGACCGGACAACTCGAGAATCCACTCCTCGACCTCGGCGCCGCGCCCGTGCGCGTACCCCCGGTCCTCACCGGTCACGACGAAGCCGCACTTGCGGAGCACGGCGAGCGAGGCGCGGTTGTCCTTCGCGACGCGCGCGTGCACCGGCCTGAGCGGCACCTCGCCGAGCAGGGCGGCGAGCGCCGCGGTCGCGTACCCACGGCCCCAGCGGCGCGGATCGATCCAGTAGCTGACCTCGGTGCGCCCGTCGACCGGGAAGGCGTTCACGTGGCCGACCACCTCGCCGCCGGCGAGCACGGTGCGCGACACCACGGCCCGGTCCGCCCGGACCCGGCGCCAGTGGGCCTCGAACGCGGCGCGGTCGGCCGGGTCCTTCGGTCCGAACGCCGCCATCCAGTTGGCCTCGGCGTCCAGCTGGTGGGCGAAGAACAGCGGCAGGTCGTCGTCGAGGACGGGGCGCAGGCTCAGGTCGTCAGTCATCGACGTCGAGGATAGGACGTGCCACCGACACGCCGGTCGATCCGGCCCGAACCGGCAAGGCCGGATCGGGACCTCTGGCCCGGACCGGGTCCCGTCCGGCCCTGCCGGAGCCCTCGCGCGCGGGGCTACCAACGAAGGGGGACGACGCCCCGCGGGTGACGGAGGAGGCCGGCAGCCATGACCAGATACGTCTACGACTTCATCGAGGGCAACCGGAACCGGGCGGATCTGCTCGGCGGCAAGGGCGCAAACCTGGCCGAGATGACCCGCCTCGGGCTGCCGGTGCCACCCGGTTTCACGGTGAGCACCGACGCGTGCCGGGCCTACCTTGCCGACGGCCGGCCGCCGGTCGGCCTGTTCGACGAGGTCAACGCGCACCTGCGGGCGATCGAGGTACGGCTGGACCGGCAGCTCGGTGACCCGCACGACCCGCTGCTGCTGGCGGTCCGCTCCGGCGGCCGGTACTCGATGCCCGGCATGATGGAGACGATCCTCGACATCGGCCTCAACGACGCCACGGTGGCCGGGCTGGCCGCGCGTACCGGCGACGAGCGGTTCGCCTGGGACTCGTACCGGCGGTTGATCCAGATGTTCGGGCGGACCGTGCACGGCGTGCCGGCCGAGGACTTCGAGCGGGAGCTGGCGGCGGTCCGCGCGGCGGCCGGGCCGGCCGGGCCGGACGCGGCGGCGCTGCGCGCGCTGGTCGACACCTACCAGAAGGTGTACGCCGCGCACGTCGGACACGACTTCCCACAGGCCCCGCACGAGCAGCTCTACCTGGCCATCCGCGCCGTCTTCGAGTCGTGGAACGCCGAGCGCGCGGTGCTCTACCGCCGGCGCGAGCACATCCCGGACGACCTGGGCACCGCGGTCAACGTGATGGCGATGGTCTTCGGCAACCTGGGCCCGGACTCGGGCACCGGGGTGGCGTTCACCCGCGACCCGGCCACCGGGGAGCCCGGCGTGTACGGCGACTACCTGGCCGACGCGCAGGGCGAGGACGTGGTGGCCGGCATCCGCAACACCGTGCCCCTGGCCGAGCTGGAACGGATCGACCCGACGAGCTTCGCCGAACTGATGCGGATCATGGGCGTCCTGGAGCGGCACTACCGCGACCTGTGCGACGTCGAGTTCACCATCGAGCGCGGCCGGCTGTGGATGTTGCAGACCCGGGTCGGCAAGCGCACCCCGGGCGCCGGGTTCGCCATCGCCGCCCAGCTCGTCGACGAGGGGCTGATCACACTCGACGAGGCGCTGCACCGGGTCGACGGCGGGCAGCTCGCCCAGCTGATGTTCCCGGCGTTCGACACCGCGGCGGCGCCGCCGCCGCTCACCACCGGTGTCGCCGCCTCCCCCGGCGCCGCCGTCGGCGCGATCGTGTTCGACTCGGCGGCGGCCGTCGCCGCGGACCGACCGGTGATCCTGGTCCGGCAGGAGACCAACCCGGACGACCTGCCCGGCATGATCGCCGCGACGGGGGTGCTCACCGCGCGCGGCGGCAAGACGTCGCACGCCGCCGTGGTGGCCCGCGGGATGGGCCGGACCTGCGTCTGCGGCGCCGAGGAGCTACGGATCGACGCGGAGCGCGGCGAGGTCGCCGTCGGCGACCGGGTGCTCCGGGCCGGCGACGTGATCTCCATCGACGGCAGCACCGGTGCGGTGTACCCGGGCGCGGTGCCCGTCGCGCCCTCCCCCGTCGCCCGCTACCTCGCCGGCGAGCTGGCCCCGGAGTCGGACCGGCTGGTCGCCGCCGTGGACCGGCTGCTGCGGCACGCCGACTCGGTCCGCGGGCTGGGTGTGCGCGCCAACGCCGACACGGCCGCCGACGCCCGCCGGGCCCGCGCGTACGGCGCGGCCGGGATCGGGCTGTGCCGCACCGAGCACATGTTCCTCGGTGAGCGCCGGGAACTGGTGGAGCGGCTGATCCTCGCCGACGACCCGGCGACCCGCGCCGCGACCCTGGCGGCGCTGCTGCCCGTGCAGCGGGCCGACTTCGTCGAGATCCTGGCCGCGATGGACGGGCTGCCGGTGACCGTGCGGCTGCTCGACCCGCCGCTGCACGAGTTCCTGCCCCCGCTCCACGAGCTGACCGCCCGGGTGGCCCGCGCCGAGGCGACGGGCGGGAACCCGGGCCGGGACGCGGTCCTGCTGGCCGCCGTCCGGCGGATGCACGAGGCGAACCCGATGCTGGGACTGCGCGGGGTACGGCTCGGCCTGGTCGTTCCCGGCCTGTTCGCCATGCAGGTCCGGGCCCTCGCCGAGGCGGCGGCGCAGCGGGTCCGGGCCGGCGGCGACCCGCGACCGGAGATCATGGTGCCGCTGGTCGGCGACGTCCGCGAGCTGGCCGCCGTCCGCGCCGAGATCGAGGAGGTCCTCGCCGGCGTGCCGGGCGTCCCGCCGATCCCGGTCGGCACGATGATCGAGACGCCCCGAGCGGCGCTGACCGCCGGGCCGCTCGCGGCCGAGGCGCACTTCTTCTCCTTCGGCACGAACGACCTGACCCAGACCACCTGGGCGTTCTCGCGCGACGACGTGGAGGCGTCGTTCATCGGGGCGTACCTGGAGCGCGGCATCCTGACCGTCTCCCCGTTCGAGACGGTCGACACCGCCGGGGTGGGCCGGCTGGTCCGGCTCGCCGTGGCCGAGGGGCGGGCCGCCCGCCCGGACCTCACCGTCGGGGTGTGCGGCGAGCACGGCGGCGACCCGGCGTCGATCAGCTTCTTCGCCGACGCCGGCCTGGACTACGTCTCCTGCTCGCCGTACCGGGTGCCGATCGCCCGGCTGGCCGCCGGCCGGGCCGCCGTCGACCCGACCGGCGCCGCGTCCGACACCCGTTGAGAGGGGTGGCTGCCATGACCGCGATCCTCAATCCCACCGGACCCGCGCCGTTCACCCCGCCGCTCCCGCGCCCGGCAGCCGCCGCGGCGGAGGGCCCGGCGGCCGGCGTACCGGTCGGTCCGGTCCTCCACCTGCCGGGCGAGCCGGCGGCGGCCCTGGTGCCGGTGACCCGCGACGGCCGCCCGGTCGGGGCGTTCGTCCTCTCCGGCGGGCGGGTGCGGTACCGGCCGGTGCTCGACCCGGACCGGCTACTCGCCGCGACCGCCGGCGTGGTCGCACTCGGCCTGGTCGCGGCCGGCACCGCGGCGGCGCTGCGGCGCCGGCCCCCGGCGATCGGCACGGTGACGATGGGCCCCGGCGGCTGGGTCAGCCTCAAGGGCCTGCCGCTGCCGCCGCCACGGGCACCGCGGCCCTGGTGGGCACGGCTGCTGCGGGCCCGCCGCCTGGTGGTCCAGCACTGACCGACACGCGGGTGCCGCGCTCTCCCCCCTGCGCGACGCCCGCCACCGGCCGCGTCCCCCCGCGGCCCACCGCCCCGGTCGGGGCGCGGACGAGGTCCCCCCTGCCGTCCGCGCCCGCCGGGGCGGCCGGTTGGCAGAACCGGCCCGTGGTCGACACCTCGGGTCGTACCAGGGGCCCGGCCAGGCCCGAGACCTCGGTAAGGGCGCGCGCGGAGTCCGGCGCCGCGAGAATGACCGGATGGCGACGGGAGTTCGACTCAGGTTGGCGCGCGTGCTCGGTGCCGGCGCGGGCGGGGCGGGGGCGGGCGGCGCGGCGGCCCTCGGCGCGCTCGCGGTGGGAGCGGTGGCCGTCGGCGCCCTCGCGCTCGGCGCGGTGGCGATCGGGCGGCTCACGATCCGGCGGGCGGTGCTGCGCGAGCTGCGGATCGGTCGGCTGGAGGTCGACGAGCTGGTGGTGCGGTCGCGGGACGGCTGAGCGACGGCCCCCGCGCCGGACGCCGCCCGCGCCGCGCCGGTCAGCCGGCCGACGGCAGCTCGGTCGGGTAGCCGTACAGGTCGAGCAGGCGGCCCCGGGCCGCCTGGAGTCGGTCCACCACCACGGCCATGAACCGGGTGGTCAGCTCCTTGCCGAGGGCGTCATCGGTCTCGATCAGCCGGCGGACGGCCGCGGCGGTGAACTCCACCGCCGTGGTGCGCTGGACCGCCGCCGCGCCGAACTGCCAGCGGTACGGCGGAAAGAGCCACGACCAGCCGAGGACTCCTCCCGCGCCGATCGACTCGATCCCGATGTCGCCCCGGCCGGGCACGGCGACGTCCAGCAGCACCTCGCCGCCGCGGACCAGCCAGAACCGCTCCGCCGGCCGCCCGGCCCGGAACAGCCGTTGGCCGGGGTGCCACACGACCGGGCGCGCGTACGCGGCCAGGCGGGACAGCGACGACTCGGGCATCTCGGCGAGGAACGGGTGTGCGCGTAGCACGTCGAGTGTGGTCATGGCCGGCACCCCTCCTGACCCGGGTACGAAGCTCCACCGTCAGTTCACCGCCGCAGAACCGGTCGCGGCAGGGCCGTTGGTCCCGGATCGCGCGGGAGATCCGCCCCTGCCCCTACCGGGCGGGACGGCGCAGGCTGGACGTGGGACGGCGGGCCGGCGGGGCGCGCCGCGGCAGGACACGGAGGCCACGGTGGCCGCGGGCGTACGCACGATGACCGAACTCGCCACGGCGCCGGCGCCGCCGGCCGGCCTGACCTCGGCGCAGGCCGCCGCCCGGCGGCGCGCCGACGGGCCCAACGCGGCGGTCGCGCCGCCCCGCCGGCACCTCGCCGTCCGCGTGCTGCGCCAGCTCGCCGATCCCCTCGTCGCGCTGCTGCTGGCCGCGGCAGTGGTCACCACGGTGCTGCGCGACTACCCCGACACCGCCGTGATCCTGCTGGTCGTGCTGGTCAACACCGCGATCGGCGTGGCCCAGGAGGTCCGCGCCGACCGTGCCATCGCGGCCCTCGACCGGCTCGCCGCGCCGACCGCCCGGGTGGTGCGGGACGGTCACGACCTCGTCCTGCCCGCCACCGAGGTCGTGGTGGGCGACCTGGTCCGGATCGAGGCCGGCGACGTCGTCCCCGCCGACGTGCTGCTCACCGACACCGCCCGACTCACCCTGGACGAGTCGGCGCTCACCGGTGAGTCGGTGCCGGTCAGCCGCGACGCCGGCGAGGAGGCCAGCGCCGGCACGGTCGTCACCACCGGCCGCGGCACGGGCACGGTGGCGCGTACCGGCGCCGCCAGCGCCCTCGGCCGGATCACCGAGCTGGTGGCCGCGACGCGGCCGGCCGCCACCCCGCTGCAACGGCGGCTGGCCGCGCTCGGCCGAATCCTCGGCCTGGCCGCCGTGGTGCTCTCCGGCCTGGTCTTCGCCGTCGGTGTGCTCGGCGGCCGGCCGCTGGTGGACATGGCGGTCACGGCGGTCAGCCTGGTGGTGGCGGCGGTGCCGGAGTCGCTGCCGGCCGTGGTGACGCTCGCCCTCGCGCTCGGCGCCCGCCGGATGGCCGGTGCCCGGGCCATCCCCCGCCGGCTGCACGCCGTGGAGACGCTCGGCTCGGTCACCGTCATCGCCGCCGACAAGACCGGGACCCTCACCGAGGGGCGGATGGCCGTGCAGCACGCCGTCACCGCCGACGGCTCCCGCTACCGGGTCACCGGCACCGGGTACGCGCCGCACGGCGCGGTGCACCACCGGGGCGAGCCGGTGCCCGTACCGGACGAGCTGCGCCGCCTGGCCCGGGCCGGGCTGCTCTGCAACGACGCGACCCTGGCCCCGCCCGCCGGCGAACGGCCGGAGTGGACGGCGGTCGGCGACCCCCTCGAAGCGGCGCTGGTGGCGTTCGCCGCCCGCTGCCGCCTGGACCCGGACGCCACCCGCGCCGCCTGGCCGCGGATCGCCGAAGCCCCGTTCGACCAGGACCTGCGCCGGATGACCACGGTCCACCGCTCCTGCGACGGCCGGCACCTGGTGGTCTGCAAGGGCGCGCCGGAGAGCGTGCTGGCCCGCCCTGTGCTCGACGCCACCGACGCGGAGATCGCCGGGCTGACCGCCGCCGCGCAGCGGCTCGCCGCGGAGGGGTTGCGGGTGCTCGCGGTCGCCTCCGCCCTCCTCGACGCGCCGCCGGACGACCCGGCCCGGCCGACCGGGCTGCTGCCGGCCGGCCTGGTCGCGGTCGGCGACCCGCTGCGCGCGCGGGCCGCGGACATCGCCGGGGACCTCGACGCCGCCGGCGTACGCCTCGTGCTCGTCACCGGGGACCACCCGGCCACCGCCGCGGCGATCGGCGGTCAGCTCGGGCTGTGGCGGGACGGCGACCCGCTCGCCCGCGGCGACGACGGCGACCTGGCCGGCGCGCACCCGGACACCCGGGTGTACGCGCGGACCCAGCCGGACCAGAAGCTCGACATCATCGCCGGCCTGCAGGCCCGCGGCCACGTGGTGGCGATGACCGGCGACGGCGTCAACGACGCGCCGGCGCTGCGCCGCGCCGACATCGGCGTGGCGATGGGTGGCGGCACCGAGGTGGCCCGCCAGGCCGCCGACCTGGTGCTCGTCGACGACGACCTGGCCACGGTGGCCACCGCGATCGGTGAGGGCCGCCGCATCTACGACAACATCCGCCGGTTCCTGCGGTACGCGCTCTCCGGCGGGGTCGCCGAGATCGCCGTGATGCTGCTCGGGCCGCTGTTCGGGCTGGCGGTGCCACTGCTGCCGGCCCAGATCCTCTGGATCAACCTGCTCACCCACGGCGTGCCCGGGGTGGCCCTCGGGGCCGAGCCGGCCGAGCCCGGCACGCTGCGCCGGGCCCCGCGCTCCCCCACGGAGTCGGTGCTCGGCGCCGGGCTCGGTCGCGACGTGCTGGTCGGTGGCGCTGTGATCGCCGCCGTGGTGCTCGGCGCCGGCGTGGCCGCCGCGTGGGCCGGCCGGCCCTGGCAGTCGGTGGTGTTCGTGGTGCTCGGCCTGGCCCAGCTCGGCGTGGCGCTCGCCGTCCGCGCGCCCCGCCCGCCCGGCGCCCGGCACGGCAACCTCGCCCTGCCGGTCGCGGTGGCCGTCTCCGCGCTGCTGCAGGTCGCCGGTGTGCTGCTGCCGCCGCTGCGCGGTCTGCTCGGCACCGAGCCGCTGGGCGCCGTGGAGCTGCTCGCCTGCGCCGCGGTCAGCGTCCTGCCGGGTCTGGTCCTGCGGCTGACCCGGGGTTCCCGCTGACCCGGCCGGGGCGCTGCGCCGGTGCCGCCGCCCGCCCGGGCCGTTGGGCCCGGGACAAACGGCCCGGTATGCCCGGGACGGGGGCCTCTGACCCGGAAGCCGGTCGATCGGGCAGGCTGTAGGTGAGCCGAAGGAGGACGTGATGACGATCAACACCGGTGCCCCGGTCGTGGTGGGCGTGGACGGTTCCGCCGCGGCCCTGGAGGCGGTCCGGGTGGCGGCGCGGGAGGCGGAGTACCGGCAGCGTCCGCTGCGGGTGGTGCACGCCTTCATCTGGCCGTTGACCGGCGCCCCGCTCGGCCCGGCGCCCGGTGCCCCGGCCACCGCCGGCCTGCGCGGCCAGGCCGAGCAGTACGTCGCCGAGGCGGTCGAGCAGGCCCGCAAGGTGGCCCCCGACGTGCGGACCACCGGGGTCGTGACCGACGGCGCGGCGACTCCGGTGCTGCTGGCCGAGTCCCGCGAGGCGGCGCTGATGGTGCTCGGCCACCGGGGCCTGGGCGGCTTCGCCGGGCTGCTGCTCGGATCGGTCACCGTGCAGGTCTCCTCCCGGGCGGAGTGCCCGGTGCTGGTGGTCCGGGGCGAGCCGCGCGCCGACGGCCCGATCGTGGTCGGCGTGGACGGCTCGGAGCTGTCCAACGAGGCGGTCGCGTTCGCGTTCGAGGAGGCGGCCCGCCGGGAGGTTCCGCTGGTGGCGGTGCACGCCTGGCTCTACCCGACGCCGGTCGGCCCGGGCGAGATCCTGCCCCTGGTGTACGACCTGGACGCCTTCGAGGCGGAGGAGGAGCTGACACTCGCCGAGTCGCTCGCCGGGTTCGCCGAGCGGTACCCGCAGGTGCCGGTGCGGCGCCGCCTGGTACGCGGCTCCGCGGCCGGGGTGCTGGTGGAGGAGTCGAAGACCGCCCAGCTGGTGGTCGTCGGCGCCCGGGGACGCGGCGCCCTCGGCGGCCTGCTGCTCGGTTCGGTCAGCCACGCCGTCCTGCACCACGCGCACAGCCCGCTGGTCATCGTGCGGCAGGCCCGCACCGACACGTGATCGCGCCGTCGCGCCGGGGCCGACGCGACACCGCGCCCGAGGCCCTCGTCGGGCGACGATTGCGCCCCGGCCAGCCGACCGGGGCCGGCCCGGGAGACAATGATCCGACCGAGTCCGGAAGGCAGCAGCTGATGAACCGACCCGTCGTGGTGGGAGTGGACGGATCACCGTCGAGCCTGGTGGCGGCCGACCACGCCGCCCGCGCCGCCGTGCTCCGGTCGCGGCCGCTGCACCTCGTGCACGGCTACCTGCACCCGCTGGGCTACGGCGTGCCGATCAACCCGTACGAGCTGGGCATCCCCGAGCCCAGCGACGAGGCGGAGAAGATGCTGCGGCGCACGGCCGCCGACCTGGTCGGCCGGTGGCCGGGGCTGACGGTGGAGGCGCGGCAGGTCGCCGGCGGGCCGGGCGCCACCCTGGTCGAGGAGTCCCGCCGGGCGGAGCTGGTCGTGGTGGGCAGCCGGGGCCACGGCGGTTTCGCCGGGCTGCTGCTCGGCTCGGTCGGTACGCAGATCACGACACACGCCCACTGCCCGGTGCTGGTGGTGCGCCCGGCCGAGGAGCCGATCCCGGTCGAGGGGCCGGTCCTGGTCGGCGTCGACGGCTCGGAGGCGGCGGAGCTGGCCGTCGGGCAGGCCGCCGACGAGGCCGCCCGCCGGGAGGCCGAGCTGGTATTGGTGCACGTCCGCCCGCCCGGTGCGGACGCCGCCGCGGCGGCGGAGCTGCTCGACACCGCCACCGCGGCCGCCGGCGGCAGCCACCCCGGGCTGACCGTGACGCCCCGCGAGCTGCACGCCGACAAGCCCGAGACGGCGCTGATCGACGCGAGCCGCGACGCCGCGCTGGTGGTCGTCGGCAGCCGCGGGCGGGGCGGGTTCACCGGGATGCTGCTCGGCTCGGTCAGCCAGTCCCTGGTGCAGCACGCCCACTGCCCGGTGCTCGTGGCCCACCCGTACGGCCACGCCCGCTGATCGACCCGACCGGTCGCGCGGGGCTCCACGCGGGCCGGTCAGGAGTCCCGCAGGCCGCCGAGGAGGTCCTCGAAGCTGCCGTTGAGCGCGAACGGATCGGCCGGTCCGGTCGACGTCGGACGCCGGCGCACCTGCTCGGCCAGCTCGGCGCCGGCCCGCTCGATGCGCCGCCGCAGGGCGCCGTCGGCCGTGCCGCCGGACCAGTCCTCGGGTGCGGCGAACACGGCCGTGGGCACCACGACCGCCCGCAGGTACGCGAACATCGGACGCAGCGCGTGCTCCAGGGCGAGCGAGTGCCGCGCCGTGCCGCCGGTGGCGGCGACCAGCACCGGCCGGTCGCTGAGCGCGTCCGCCTCGACCAGGTCGAAGAACGACTTGAACAGCCCGTTGTACGACGCGTTGAAGATCGGCGTCACGGCGATCAGCCCGTCCGCGCCGGTCACCGTGTCCAGCACCTCGCGCAGGGCCGGCGACGGAAAGCCGGTGAGCAGGTGGTTGACGATGTCGTGGGCGTGCTCGCGCAGCTCGACCTGCCGTACCTCGACGGTCTCGCCCTGCCGGCCCAGCTCGTCGCGGGTGGCCGCGGCGAGCTGGTCGGCGAGCAGCCGGGTCGACGACGGCTGGCTGAGGCCGGCCGAGACGACGGCGATGGTGCGTCTGCTCATCGTGCGGCCTCCGGGGCGCGACCGGTGACGTCGTCGACGGCGTGGAGGGTGCCGTCCGTGCCGCCGCCCGCGACGGCGACCAGCGAGGCGTGCGTGGGCGCGTCCGGCACGTGCGCCGGTCGCACCGACTCGAACTCCTTGCGCAGCACCGGCACGACCTCCGCGCCGAGGATGTCGAGCTGCTCCAGGACGGTCTTCAGCGGCAGGCCGGCATGGTCGATCAGGAACAGCTGCCGCTGGTAGTCGCCGACGTAGTCGCGGAAGGTCAGCGTCCGGTCGATGACCTGCTGCGGGCTGCCGACGGTCAGCGGGGTCTGCGCCGTGAACTCCTCCAGCGACGGCCCGTGCCCGTAGACCGGGGCGTTGTCGAAGTACGGGCGGAACTCGCGGACCGCGTCCTGCGAGTTCTTGCGCATGAACACCTGCCCGCCGAGGCCCACGATGGCCTGGTCGGCGGAGCCGTGGCCGTAGTGCTCGAACCGCTGCCGGTACAGCCCCACCATCCGCTGGGTGTGCTCCTTGGGCCAGAAGATGTGGTTGGCGAAGAAGCCGTCGCCGTAGTAGGCGGCCTGCTCGGCGATCTGCGGGCTGCGGATCGACCCGTGCCAGACGAACGGCGGCACGCCGTCGAGCGGGCGCGGGGTCGACGTGAACGACTGCAGCGGCGTCCGGAACTTCCCGGACCAGTCCACCACGTCCTCGCGCCACAGCCGGCGCAGCAGGTCGTAGTTCTCGATGGTCAGCGGGATCCCGTTGCGGATGTCCTGACCGAACCACGGGTACACCGGGCCGGTGTTGCCACGGCCCAGCATCAGGTCCACCCGGCCGTCCGCGAGATGCTGGAGCATCGCGTAGTCCTCAGCGATCTTCACCGGGTCGTTGGTGGTGATCAGCGTGGTCGCGGTGGACAGCAGCAGCCGCTCGGTCCGGGCCGCGATGTAGCCCAGCATGGTGGTGGGCGACGACGGCACGAACGGCGGGTTGTGGTGCTCGCCGGTGGCGAAGACGTCGAGCCCGACCTCCTCGGCCTTCAGGGCGATCGTGACCATCGCCTTGATGCGCTCCCGCTCCGTCGGTTCCCGACCGTTGGTCGGGTCGACCGTGACGTCACCGACGGTGAAGATCCCGAACTGCATGACCCGCTCCTCGTGGTACGGCCGGGGCCTCGATGATCCCGGACGCCTCCCACAACATATTTGACGAGTCAACTATTCCGTTGGCGGGTGATCGCCCCGTGTCCCGGATCACTGACACAATCGCCCGCGTGGATGCCCCCGACCTGGTGCTGGTGCTGCGCTACCGCAAGGCCGCGACCTACGGCCTGCACGTCCTGCTGGGCGCGCTGGAGCAGCACGAGACCGCAACCCGCTACGAGGTGCGCTTCGGGGAGACCCCGGCGGCGACCGCGGCGCACATCCGGGCGGCGGCCGGCGCCGCGACCCGGGTGCTGGTGCTCTGGTCGTTCTACTCGCCCGACGCCGAGGCGCTGGCCCGGGAGCTGGCCGACATCCGCGCACAGGCCGACGCGGCCAACGTGATCCACGTCGCCGGTGGCGTGCACGCCACCGCCGAGCCGGTCCAGACGCTCGACGCCGGCTGGGACGTGGCCGCCGTCGGGGAGGGCGAGAGCACCCTGCTGCGCCTGGTGGACTCCGTCGGCGACCCGGCCGGTATCCCCGGTCTCGCGTACCGGGACGCCGGCGGCGCCATCGTGCGGACCGGCCGCCCGCAGCGGCGGCCGCTCGACGACTTCCGGGGCTTCTCGCTGCGCTGGGACCGCTTCAACGCGCTGGAGATCACCCGCGGCTGCGTCTTCTCCTGCCGGTTCTGCCAGACGCCGTTCATGTTCTCGGCGAGGTTCCGGCACCGCAGCGTCGCCAACGTCCGCTGGCACGTCGACCAGATGCGGCGGCGAGGGCTGCGCGACGTCCGGTTCATCACCCCGACCGCGCTGTCCTACGGCAGCGCGGACGACGAGCCGAACCTCGCCGCCGTCGAGGAGCTGCTCGCCTCGTGCAAGGAGGGGATCGGCCCCGGGGGGCGGGTGTTCTTCGGGTCGTTCCCCAGCGAGATCCGGCCGGAACACGTGTCCCGAGAGGCGCTGCGGCTGGTCAAGCGGTACTGCGCCAACAACAACATCATCGTGGGTGCGCAGTCCGGCTCGGACCGGATCCTCGACGCCGCCAAGCGGGGACACGGCGTCGAGGAGGTGCGGCGGGCCGTCCGCCTCGGCGTCGAGGAGGGATTCCGGATCAACGTCGACATGATCTTCGGAATGCCGGGCGAGAACCGGGCCGACGTCGAGGCGTCGCTCGGCCTCGCCCGCGAGCTGGCCGACCTCGGCGCCCGCATCCACGCCCACACCTTCATGCCGCTGCCGGGCACGCCGTGGCGGGACGCACCGCCCGGCGACGTGGCACCGGAGACGATCAGCGAGGTGGACCGGTTGTCCCGCCGCGGCGCCCTGTACGGGCACTGGCAGCGGCAACGTGACCACGCCGCCCGGCTCGCCGCGGCCGCCGAGGCGTACCCCCGGCCGGGGCGCAGCCGCACCATCCTCCCCGTCACCGAGGGCTGAGCCGCCCCGCGGCAGCGACCGAGCGGGGACGGCGTCGACCGCCCCCGACGTGGCGGCGCCAGGCGGCGGTCCGGTCAGTCCGGCACCGGCCGCGCCTCCCGCCGGACGGTCGAACGCGCCTGCCCGGCGTCCGCCGCGGCGAGCGCGAGCGTGGCCAGTCGCTCGCAGTCGGCGAGGGTGTGCGCGGCCAGCGCCGCCCGCACGGGCGGCAGCGACCGCGGCGACATCGACAAGCTGGTCACGCCGAGACCGGCGAGTACCACCGCGAGCAGGGGGTCGGCGGCCGCCTCCCCGCAGACACCGACCGGTTTGCCCGCCGTCCGGCCGGCGGCCGCGCAGCCGGCGACCAGCTCCAGCAGCGCCGGCTGCCAGGGATCGAGCAGCTCGGCGAGGTCGCCGCACTGCCGGTCGGCGGCGAAGGCGTACTGGCTGAGATCGTTGGTGCCCACGCTGAGGAAGTCGACCTCGTCGAGCAGGCGCGGGGCGCGCAGCGCCGCCGCCGGCACCTCCACCATGACGCCCGCGCTGTCGAGGCCGGCAGCACGCACGGCCGCGGCGAACTCGCGGGCCTCCGCCACCGTGGCCACCATCGGCGCCATCACCCGCACGTCCGCGCCGGTACGCCGGGCCGCCAGCTCGATCGCGTGCAGCTGGGCTCGCAGCACCTCGGGTCGACGGCGGGCGATCCGCAGGCCGCGTACGCCCAGGGCCGGGTTGGGCTCGCCGGACTGCTCCAGGAACGGCAACGGCTTGTCGGCGCCCGCGTCCAGCGTCCGGATCACCACCGGCCGGCCGTCCATCGCCGCGAAGACCGCCGCGTACGCCCGGCTCTGCTCGTCGATGCCGGGTGCCGTGCTCCGGTCGAGGAACAGCAACTCCGTGCGGAAGAGCCCGACGCCCTCGGCGCCCTCGTCGTCGCGCAGCTGGGCCGCCGAGCCGATGTTGACGAGCAGCCGCACCGCGTGTCCGTCGGCGGTGCGGCCCGGTCCTCGGCTCGCCCCCGCCCGGCGGCGCCGGGCCGCCGCCGCGGCCCGGGTCCCGGCGACCACGGCCTCGTCGGCGCCCGTCAGCACCTCGCCGGACGCGCCGTCCACCCGGACCATCGTGCCCTCGGGGACGCTGAGCGTCCCGGCGCAGGACACCACGGCGGGCAGCCCGAGCGACCGGGCCAGGATGGCGGTGTGGCTGGTCGGCCCGCCCACCTCGGTGACCAGGGCGAGCACCAGCTCGGGATCGAGGTCGGCGGTGTCGGCGGGGGCGAGGTCGCGGGCGGCCAGCACGTACGGGTGACCCGGCGTGGGGACGCCCGGCATCGGCCGCCCGAGGCTCGCGGCGACGGCGCGGTCGCGGATGTCGTCGAGGTCGGTGACCCGCTCGGCGAGGTAGCCGCCGGCGGCCAGGAACGCCCGGCGGTGTTCGGCGAACGCCTCGGCGATCGCGTGCGGCGCGTCCCGGCCGGACCGCACGGCCTCGGTGACCGCGTCGTGGAGGACGGGATCCTCGGCGATCATCGCCTGGGCCCGGAGGATCTCGGTCGCCTCGGGCCGGCGCGCCGCGGCGGCGCGCCGGCGCAGCTCGGCGACGACGGCGGCCAGGGCCGCGTCGGCCCGGGCCAGCTCCGCCTCGACGTCGGCGACGGCGGCCGGCTCCGGCAGCCGGGGCGCCGGTGCCACCCGCAGCAGCGGGCCGGCCGCCAGCCCGGGACTGACCCCGATGCCGGTCAGCCGCTCAGGCATCGGCCGGCTCCTCGTCGAGGTCGCGGACCAGCAGGTCGGCGAGGGTCTGCAGGGCGGCCTCCGCGCCCTCGCCCTCGGCGGAGAGGATCACCTCGGTGCCGTGGGTGGCGCCCAGGGACAGGACGGAGAGCATGCTGCGGGCGGGGACCGGCCGGCCGCCCGGCAGCCGGATGCTGACGGCGACGGGCTGGGCGTTGGCCGCCTGGACGAAGAGGGCGGCGGGGCGGGCGTGCAGCCCGCTGGTCGACCCGACGGCGACGGTACGTTCGGGCATGGCGACTCCTCCGGGATCCGGGCCGGTCAGGGCTCGATCGTGACTTTGATGCCGGCACCGCGGGCGACGATGTCGAACGCGTCGAGGGCCCGCTCCAGCGGCAGCCGGTCGGTGATCAGGTCGGCGACCGGCACCGCCCCGCTCGCGATGAGCTGCAGCGCCGCCTTGTTGTGCGCGGGGCTGGAGCCGTTGGCGCCGACGATGGTGAGCTCGCGGTAGTGCACCAGGTTCGCGTCGACCGCGATGACCGGCTTGTCCTTCGGCAGGCCGCCGAAGAAGCTGATCCGGCCCTGGCGGCCGACCATCTGCAGCGCCTGCTCCTGCGCCGCGCCGGAGGCGGCCGCGGTGATCACGACGTCGGCGCCGGCGCCGTCGGTCGCCTTGAGCACCGCTTCGACCGGGTCGGTCTCCGCCGCGCAGATCGTGCCGTCCGGCGCGACCAGCGCCGCCGCCAGGTCGAGCCGGTCCCGGTTGAGGTCGACCAGGGTCACCCGGGCGGCGCCGCGCGCCCGTGCGAGCCGTACGTGCAGGCAGCCGATCGGGCCCGAGCCGACGACCACGACGTCGTCGCCCGTCCCGACCCGGGCGAGCTCCTGGCCGTTGAGGACGCACGCCAGCGGCTCGGTCACCGACGCCTCGGCGAAGCTGACGCCGTCCGGGATCCGGCTGAGGCCGTCGACCGCGAGCACCTTGGCCGGCACTACCATGTACTGGGCGAAGCCGCCCTCGTAGTGGTAGCCGATCGACTCCTGGTTGGGACAGACCGTCATCCGGCCGCGGCGGCACTGGTCGCACCGTCCGCACGGGATCGCGGCGATGACCTGGACCCGGTCGCCGGGTCGCCAAACCGCCACGTCGGCGCCGACGTCGGTGATCTCGCCGGCGACCTCGTGGCCCATCACCCGGGGCGGGTCGATGTGGTGGTGGCCGAACCGCCAGATCTTCACGTCGGTGCCGCAGGTGGAGCAGTTCCGGACCCGGATCCGGACCTCGCCCGGCCCCGGTGTGGGTTCGGGTGCCTCCTCGACCCGTACGTCACCGGGGGCGTGGAAGCGGACAACCTTCATCGGTCAATCTCCTCGTCGACGGGCCTGAGCAGGCGGATGATCTCGTCGGCCCCGGTGGCCTCCCGCAGGGCGCGGGCCCGCTCCGGATCGAGCAGGATCTCGGCCAGCTGGGCGAGCAGGGCCACGTGGCCGTCACCGCGGGCGGCGATCGCCACGCAGAGCGCGACCCGCTCGCCGCCCCAGTCCACGCCGGCCGGGAAGCGCAGCACCGCGAGCGCGTCCCGGCGTACGGCGTCCTTGCCGGCGAGGGTTCCGTGCGGGATCGCCACCCCCTCCCCCACGTAGGTCGAGACGGAGCGTTCCCGGGCCAGCATCGCGTCGACGTACGCCGGCTCGACGGCGCCGATCTCGACCAGCACCGCGCCGCTGCGCCGGATCGCGTCGTCCCGGTCGGCGGCCGGCTCGTCGAGGCGGATCGCCCGCCGGTCGAGCAGCGCGGCGAGTTGGCCGGCGGCGACCTCAGCCATCGACCGCACCACCGTTCTTCACGGCGGCGACCACCTTGGCCACCGAGGGATCGCCGACGAACACCTGGAACGGCACGATGACCTTCCCGGGTGCGACCGCCCGGGCCCGGGCGGCGAGCCCGGCGTGCACGACGACCACGTCCGCGTCGGCGGGAATGTGCTCGACGGGGGTGTGTTCGACCGCCACCGAGTGCTTGCTGAGCTGCTTGCGGAGCTGGCTGGCGAGCATCACGCTGCTGCCCATCCCGGCGTCGCAGGCGATCACGATCTTGCGGATGTCGGTTCCCTGAATGGTGGCCATGTCCCTCATGCCTCCGAGCCTGTGGTGGGGATACGGGTGCCGGTGGTCTGCCGCGGCAGGTCCGCGGTGTCGCCGGCCGTGCCGGCCGCGACCTCCGCGTCGCCGCCGATCGTCGCGTCGCCGCCGGCCGTCGTGTCGTCCGCTTCCTCGCCGTTGAGCCGGCCGAAGCCGAGCAGCGCCGCGGCCACGACGAACGAGACCGCCGCGGCGATGAGGACACCGAGGACGACCCCGAACCAGCCGCCGCGCGGCGTGACGGCGGCGTAGGCGAAGATGCTGCCGGGCGAGGGGGTGGCGACCAGTCCGGCGCCGGTGATCATGAAGGTGCCGACACCGGCCGCGCCGCCGGCGATCATCGCGAGGATGAGGCGCGGCTTCATCAGCACGTACGGGAAGTAGATCTCGTGGATGCCGCCGAGGAACTGGATGATGATCGCGGCCGGCACGGTGGGGCGCAGCGTACGGGGCCCGAAGAACAGGAAGGCCAGGAGCAGCCCGAGCCCGGGGCCGGGGTTGGACTCGATCATGAAGAGGATCGACTTGCCGGTCTCGGCGGCCTGCGCGACGCCCAGCGGGCCGAGCACGCCGTGGTTGATCGCGTTGTTGAGGAAGAGCACCTTCGCCGGCTCGACCAGGACGGACGCAACCGGGAGCAGGTTGTTCGTGACCAGCCAGTCGACGCCGTCGCCGGCGAGGTCGGTGAACGACCGGACCACCGGGCCGATCACCCAGACACCGACCAGCGCCATGCCGCCGCCGATGATGCCGGCGGAGAAGTTGTTGACGAGCATCTCGAACCCGGCCCGGACCCGGTCCTCGATGGCCTCGTCGAAGAGCTTCAGCAGGTACGCGGTCAGCGGGCCGATCAGCATCGCGCCGAGGAACATCGGCACGTCGCTGCCGACCACGATGCCCATCGTGGCGACGGCGCCGACGACCGCTCCGCGCTGGCCGTGCACCAGCCGGCCGCCGGTGTACCCGATCAGCACCGGTAGCAGCACGGTGATCATCGGGCCGACGAGTTCGGCGAGGGTCTCGTTCGGTATCCAACCGGTGGGGATGAACAGCGCGGTGATCAGGCCCCAGGCGATGAACGCGCCGATGTTGGGCATGACCATGCCGGCCAGGTGGCCGCCGATCCGCTGGATCCGGGCCTTGACGCCGGTTCCCGTGACGGCGGGGGTGTAGTCCGTGGCCATGGGAGGGCCTCCTGTTCGACTGCCGGCCGGAGGGCCGGTGGAGGGGGTGGTGAGGTCGTCGGTCAGTCCCTTGTGAGCAGGTGCCGGACCAGGTCCGGCCGGTGTTCGATGTGGACGTGGTCGCGGTGCAGGTCGCCGGGGCCGGGCATCCGGCTGCCCGGCAGGCTGACCGCCGCCGCGCCCCAGGCGAGGCCCTCGGCGAGTGCTTCGCCGCCGGCGGCACCGGCGGCCAGGAAGCCGGCGAGCAGGGCGTCGCCGGCGCCGACGTTGCTGCGCCGCTCGGCGACCGGTGCGGTGCCGGTGACCACACCGTCGTCGTCGACCAGGACCGCGCCGTCCGCGCCCAGGCTGGCCAGCACCGCCCGGGCGCCCAGCGCGCGCAGTTGCCGGGCGGCGGCGACGACATCCGGCGTGGAGTCGACGGCCTGCCCGGTGGCCTGGGCGAGCTCCTCCCGGTTGGGCTTGAGCAGCCACGCTCCCGCGGCCGCCGCCGCGACCAGCGCCGGGCCGCTGGTGTCGACGGCCAGCCGGACCCCCGCGCCGAGCAGCCGGCGGCACAGCTCGCTGAAGTCGTCGGCCGTCAGCGACGGCGGGTTGCTGCCGCACACCACGACCCAGTCGGCCGTGCCGGAGGCGGACAGGACCACCTCGACGACCGCGGCCAGCTCGGCGGCGGAGAGCGCCGGCCCCGGTTCGTTGATCTTCGTGATGGTGCCGTCCGGCTCGGCGAGCGTGATGTTGGACCGGGTCCGCCCGGCGATCGGCACGGCGACCATGGGTACGCCCTCGGCCGCCAGCAGCCGGACCAGCTGTTCGCCCTCCGGGCCGCCGCAGGGGATGACGGCCCGCGACGGCACGTCGTTGGCGAGCAGCGCCCGTGACACGTTGACGCCCTTGCCGCCGGGGTCGAGATGCGCGGACGCCGCCCGCAGGACCGCGCCGCGCTCCAGCGACTCGACGGCGACGGCCCGGTCCAGGCTCGGGTTGAGGGTGACGGTGAGGATCATGCCCGGATCACCTCCGGGCCGGCGTGCTGCAGTTCAGCGGCGGCCGCGGTGCTCAGCCCGGTGTCGGTGACGACGAGGTCGACGTCCGCGAGCCGGCCGAACCGGGCCAGGTAGTCGTTGCCGAACTTCGTGTGGTCGGCCAGCAGCACGGTGCGCCGGGCCGAGGCGATCATCGCCCGTTTCACGGCGGCCTCGGCGGGATCCGGCGTGGTGAGCCCCCGCTCGACCGAGCAGCCGTTGGTCGCCATGAAGGCCACGTCGACGTACATCTGGGACAGCGCCTGAAGGGCCCAGTCGTCGACCGTCGCCATGGTCCGGCCCCGTACCCGACCGCCGAGCATGATCACGTTGAGGTTGGGTCGGGCGGCCAGCAGGGTCGCCAGCGGCGGCGCGTTGACGATCACCGTCAGCTCCCGCTCCGCGGTCAGCGCCTGGGCCAGCCGTCCGGTGGTCGAGCCGGCGTCGATGATGATCGCCCCCTCCTCCGGGACCTCGGCGAGGGCCGCCTTGGCGATGCGCTCCTTCTCCGCGGTCCGCACCGCGTCCCGGGCGGCGAGGGCCGGCTCGAACCCGAGCCGCTCGACCGGAATGGCACCCCCGTGCACCCGGCGCAGCACCCCGGCGCGTTCGAGCGCGGTCAGGTCCCGCCGGATGGTCTCGCTGGTCACCGCCAGGTCCTCGGCCAGAACCATCACGTCGACGCGTCCCTGGGCGCGAGCCCTGCGCAGGATCTCCTGCTGCCGTTCCTCGGCGTACATCGCTTGGTTTCACCGCCGTTTCGATTTGGCTTCCCCTTTGTTTACGCCCGTTTATGTGGGACGTCAAGAGGTGCGGCGGATCATTCCGCTGGCTCCGCCCGTCGGCGGCACCGACGGCCGGAGCGTGCCCGCCGTCACTTCCGTCCCATCTGCGGGCGGGGCCGCCACGCTGGCCTTTCTATGCTGATCACGCGGGCTCCGGCCGGGGGGACGGCGGTCGCGGCACGCGGGCGGGGGGCCCGCGGGGAGAAAGTTCGGGGGGATGGCATGACCATGACCGACTCGGCCACCCGGTCGTGGAACGGCGTCACGATTCCGGCGGCGGGCATCTACCTACTCGACCGGGCGCACAAGCGGGTCGGTTTCGAGGCCCGGCACATGATGGTCAGCCTCGTCCGGGGCGAGTTCGACGAGGCGACGGCGGAGATCCACGTGGCCGACGATCCGCTGCTGTCGACGGTGACCGCGACCATCCAGGCGGGCAGCATCCACACCGCCAACGCCGACCGGGACACCCACCTGAAGAGCGCCGACTTCCTGGACGTGGAGCGGTTTCCGGAACTGCGCTACCGGAGCACCGGCATCACCTGGCTCGACGACGCCGATCCGATCTTCTTCTGGGCACGGCTGCGCGGCAACCGGCTCGGCCGGGGAACCGGGCAGGTCGCGCCGCCGGCTCCGGCTGACAAGACGCGGTTCGTGATCCACGGGGAGTTGACGGTGAAGGGCACTACCCGCCCGGTCGACCTCCGGGCGGAGTTCGGCGGTGCCCGCCGCGACCCGTACGGCCAGGACATCTTCGGCTTCAACGCGACGGCGGAAATCGATCGCGAGGACTACGGCCTGGTCTGGAACGTGCCGCTGGACAGCGGCGGCGTGCTGGTGGGGCGGACGGTGCGCATCGAGCTGGCCGGCGAGGCGATCCGGCAGCCCTGACCGAGGGCCGGCCCGGCCGGCCAGAACGCGGCCGGGCGCGACCGCTCAGGAGAACAGCGCGCTGTAGCCGTTGAGGGCGGGCTGACCGCCGAGGTGCGCGTACAGCACCGTCGAGTCCCGGCCGATCTCGCCGCTGGTGACCAGGTCGATGAGGCCGGCCATGGACTTGCCCTCGTACACCGGGTCGGTGACCATCCCCTCGGTGCGCGCGGCCGTGCGCATCGCGTCGAGCGTGCGCTCGTCCGGGATGCCGTACGTGCCGGCGTGGTAGCGGTCGTCGAGGATGATCTCGTCGTCGGCCACCGGACGGTCGAGCCCGACGAGGTCGGCCGTGGCCCGGGCGATCCGGGCGACCTGGTCCCAGGTCTCCCGGGGCTTGGCGGAACCGTCGACGCCGATGACCCGGCGGGGCCGCCCGCCGGCCGCCGCCAGGGCCGCGAAGCCGGCGACCATGCCGGCCTGGGTGCTGCCGGTCACCGAGCAGACGACCACGGTGTCGAAGAAGACCCCGAGCTCACGCTCCTGCTCGGCCACCTCGTACGCCCACCGGGCGAAGCCGAGACCGCCGAGCCGGTGGTCGGAGGCGCCGGCCGGGATGGCGTACGGCTTGCCGCCGGCCTCCTCGATTTCCCGGAGCGCCGCCTGCCAGCTCTCCTTGAAGCCGATGCCGAAGCCGGCCCGCACCAGCCGCACGTCCGCGCCGGCCAGCCGGGACAGCAGGATGTTGCCGACCTTGTCGTAGCCGGCGTCCGGCCAGTCCACCCAGCTCTCCTGGACCAGGACGCAGCGCAGCCCCGCCCGGGCCGCCACCGCGGCGACCTGCCGGGTGTGGTTGGACTGCACTCCACCGATCGACACCAGCGTGTCGCAGCCCCGCGCCAGCGCGTCGGCGACCAGGTACTCCAGCTTGCGGGTCTTGTTGCCGCCGTACGCGATGCCGGAGTTGCAGTCCTCCCGCTTCGCCCAGAGCTCGGCGCCGGCGAGGTGCGCCGTGAGCCGCTCCAGCGGGTGCACCGGGGAGCGACCGAAGAGCAGCGGGTAGCGGGGGAAGGCATCGAGCGCGGGGGTCATGGCGTCTCCTCAGCTAGTCGTCGTGCGGGCCGGCCGGCAGGATGCCGTCGAGGCTGGACCAGATGGTGGCGGTGATCCCCGCGGCCGCGTCCGCGTCGCCGGCCGCGCAGGCCCCGATCAGCGCGTCGTGCCGGGCGATCGACGCCTCCCCCGGCCCGGCCCCGAACCGCTGCCGCTCAAGCCGGCGGATCAGCGGCGTGTAGCGCTCGACCGTGGCGGCGACCGCCCGGTTGCCGCCGGCCCGCACGAGCACGTCGTGCAGCCGGTCGTCGGCGGTCAGAGCGGCTTCCACGTCGCCGGAGCGCACCGCCCGGGCGAACTCGGCGTTGGCCGCGCGCATCGCGTCGACGTCCTCCGGGCGCAGCCGGTGCACCGCCGACCGGGCCGCCACCTCGTGCATCGTCCGTACGACGACCAGGGCGTCGCGGACGTCCCGCAGGATCAGCGGAGTCACCCGGGTGTGGCTCTGCGGCTTGGACTCGACCAGCCCCTCGTCGGCGAGCCGGGCGAGCGCCTCCCGGACCGGCGCCCGGGAGAAGCCCAGCTGCTCGGCGAGGTCCCGGTCGCGGACGACCTGGCCGGGTGCGAGCGTCCCGGCGACGATCGCGGCCCTGATCGCGGCGTACGCCTGGTCGCGCAGGAGGGTCCGGCCGAGCGGCTTGAGGTCCACAACTGACATGTTAGATGTCAATTTCCGGCTGGCCAAGCCCTGGCGCACCCTTGTCCGAACCGGTGCAACCGAGCCGCCGGGTCGGGCGTCATCCCCGGTGTCAGGCCGACCGCGCCCGCCGGCCCGGCTCGAAGGGCCGAAACGGGAAGGGGATCTCATGCCGGACACCGACACCGCCGCCCGGTTGACCGAGGACGCGTCGGGCTCCTTCGACGCGTTCTACCGGGCGACCCGGCAGCGGCTCTTCGAGTTCCTCTACGCGCTGACCGGAAACGCCGCGGAGGCCCAGGACGTGCTGCACGAGGCGTACGCCCGGGCCTGGCAACGGTGGTCGACCGTACGCGAGTGCGACTCGCCCGAGGCGTGGATGCGTACCGTCGCCCGCCGGATCGCGGTGAGCCGGTGGCGACGGGCCCGCAACGCGTTCACCGCCCACCGTCGCGCCGGTCCCCCGGGTGACCTGCCGGGCCCCAACCCGGACAGCGTCGCGCTCGTCACCGCGCTCGCCCGGCTGCCCGTCGAGCAACGCACCGCCATCGTGCTGCACCACCTCTGCGACCTGCCGGTCGCGGCCGTCGCCCGGGAGACCCAGGCACCGGAGGGCACGGTCAAGGCCCGGCTGGCGCGCGGCCGACGTGCCCTCGCCGGCCTGCTCAGCATCAACCTCGAGGAGGAGAGCCATGTCTGACCAGCTCGATGGGCTCTTCGCCGGTGTGCGCGGCGTGCGGCCCCCGGCCGACTTCGCACCGCCCGAGCAGGTGCGACGGCGCGGCCGGCAGCGGACACGGCGCACGGCGATCGGCGCGGGAGCCGGCGTGCTCGCCGTCACGACCGCAGCCGCCGGCCTCGGCGCGGGCCTGCCGTCGCGGCCCGACAGTGTGGCGCCCCCGGGCGGACCGACCCGGACCGCCACGGCTCCGAGCCCGACCGCCACGGCACCCGACCCGACCGCCAGCCCGACCCCGTCGGCCTCGGTGCGCACCCCGGCGGCCCGGGTGCTCCAGCCGGGCGACCTCGGCCCCGGCAGGTGGCAGCCCTTCGAGGCGGAGCAGATCGACAACCCGGACCGGTGGTTCTGGGGCTTCTGGGAGGGGCTCTGCCCGGCGTACGAGACCGGCGCGTTCCCCTCGCTGCGCTACCAGATCCGGATCGACACCGCCGCCTACCGGGCCGGGCGCGACAACAGCGCCTTCCAGATCGTCGAGAACTACCCCGGGTGGGCCGAGCAGAACCTGGCCGACGTGCGCGCGGTCATCGACCGGTGCGGAGAGCCCTCGGTGAACACGCCGGGCCTGCGGGTGTCGGTCGTGGGCAACGGGATCGCCGGCGACGAGTCGCTGCTCGTCCGGCAGGAACAGACGCCGGCAGGCGACGACGAACCGGTGATCACCTACATCGCCGTCGTCCGGGTCGGGGACGACGTGGCCACGGTCCGGGCGTACCCCTCGGACCCGGACCGGGTACGCGACCTCGCCGAGCGGGCCGCCGCCCGACTGCGCTGAGCGCACCGCGCCGGGACCGGCCGGTTGCCACCCGGTCCCGGCGCGAACCGGACCGCCTCCGTCATCACCGCGCTCCGGGGTCCCCGGGCGGTCACCCGTCGACGGTCAGGCGCTGGTGGCGAAGTAGACCCCGGTCAGTTTTCCACCGACCCCGCCCGTCGTGGTCGAGTCAGGCGTGGGATAGCTGCCGATCAGCTCGACCTTGTAGTAGGGGTGCCCCTGGGCGAGCGTCTTGACCACCGGCACCGGGGCGTACCAGTCGCTGAATTTGCCCGGCATCGAGGTGAAGTGCTGCCACGCGGTGCTGCGTGGCAACGCCGGATCGTGGGTCCAGTTGACAGTCTCCGTGTGCTGGAACGGCGTCCACAGCTGCGTCCACGGGCCGTTGGCGCTGCCGCCACCGTGGACGACCGCCTTGAGGGTCATGCGATGCATCACCCAGTGCATGAAGTACTTCAGGGTGCGATGCGAGCTGTTGGCCGCCACGACCGTGTGCACGCGCACTTCTACGTTGGGATGAAACTCCGGTGACGCGCCGGAGTTGCGTGCCCAGCGCAGGGTGTGGCTGGTGTTCCACGGCGCGGGGCCAGGGCAGTCCGGCTTGGCGTTGCCGGTGCCCCAGGTCGGGCTCCCCACGAACGCCCAGCCGGAGGTGTCCAGTTTGAGCTTTCCGCTGACGACCTTGCTGAACCAGGGATTGGCGATCAGGTTGTCCGCCGGCAACGGCGCCACCTGGTAGTTCGCGAACGCCGGCGATGCCGGCAACACCCCGGCAGCCGCGCCTGCGGCGACGGCCAGAGCCGCTCGCCGCGACAGCCTGATGTCCATCCTCAGCCCCAAATCGTCAAGCCGCGTTCAGATCGACTGCTACCTATATGCATTGCTGCTCGATCTTAAGGGAGAAAGGATGCGAATCCTAGCCACTCCCGCGGCCGGGTCGTAGCGTGACCGGCCGCCTGCGGGCGCTGGTCACTGCCCGTCACCGTCGTCGTCGGACTGCGAAGACCTGATGCTGATCAGCCGCTCGAGTGCCTTCTCGCCGGTGAGGAGGACGGCGCACAGCACGGCCACCGTACCCGGGACGAACACGAGCAGGTCACTGATGCGCTCCCACGCGGCGGGGCTCCAGATGGCCACCCAGGTCAGCACGAGCGTGAGAGCCGTCGCGGACTCGCCGATCAGGCTCACCAGGCCGGCGAAAACCGCGCCTCGACGGTGTCGCTGAACGAAGCGCTTGGACAGGTGGAAGTCGATGCCGAAGGCGATCAGCAGCAGGGCGAAGACCGAGAGCAGCAGGCCGAGATCGTCGGCGGTCAGTTCGCGCATCCGCTCACTATCGCGCCTGGAACACCCCCGTGCGGCGCTTTGCCCGGCCCTCGGCTCAGGTGCGCCGACGGGGGACGTGGCGGCGGTAGCTGCTCACCGTCGGATCGTCGGTGATCCAGAACCGCCACGGCACGTCGTGCGCGCCGGTCACGCCGACCCGCGGGCCCGCGCTGACCGACTCCGGCGCCACCGGCTCGGCCGGCGGCCGCAGCCGGACCGGGCCGTCCCCGAGCAGGTAGCGGCCGTACCCGGTCTTGTCGATCCCGAGCGCCGCGCAGAGGCGGGCCGGTCCGCGCGCGAGGTCCACGTCCCGGCGTACGGCGGTGCGCCGGGCCCGGGCCACGTCGAGGCCGTCGACCACCTCGCCGGCCCGCAGCAGCACCGCCGACGCCTCCCCGTCCGGCCCGGTCACCACGTTCATGCACCAGTGCATGCCGTAGGTGAAGTACACGTAGGCGTGCCCCGCCGGGCCGAACATCACCGCGTTGCGGGGCGTACAGCCCCGGTGGGCGTGCGAGGCCGGGTCGCCGGCCGTGCCCGCGTACGCCTCGACCTCGGTGATCCGGACGGTGACCCCGCCGGCGGAGAGCCGGGCGCCGAGCAGGCCGCGGGCCGCCGGCACGACCGGGCCGGCGAGCAGCTCGGCCAGGCGCGCGGGATCATCCAACCGTCGTTCCGGGTACGCCACCACGGCAGCGACCCTATCCGGCCGTGACGCGGGTCGCTCGGCACTAGGGATTAGGGCAGGCTTACCTTAGGCTTGGTGCCCGTGACTCCCCCGTCCTCCCTGCTCCCGGCCGTCAAGGCGGTGCCGTTCGTCCGCGACCTGGCCGCCCACGGGGACCGACCCGCGATCGTGACCCGGGACGGGGAGATCACGTACGCCGACCTCGCCGGGCGGGTCGCGCGGACCGCCGAGCGGCTCGGCGTCGGCCGCCGGCTGGTGCTGGTCGTCGGCGCGAACTCGGTCGACTCGCTGGTGGCGTACCTGGCCGCGCTGCACGCCGGCCACCCGGTCCTGCTGGTCCCGGGCGGCCACGACGCCGCCCTCGCCGGCCTGGTCGAGGCGTACGACCCGGACGTGCTGGTCGCCCCGGCCACCGCGGGCTGGCGGGTCGAGCACCGCCGGGCGGCGTCCGCACACGACCTGCACCCGGACCTGGCGCTGCTGCTGTCCACCTCCGGCTCGACCGGCTCGCCGAAGCTGGTCCGGCTGTCGCACACCAACCTCCAGGCCAACGCGGAGGCGATCGGCGAGTACCTGGGCATCCGGGACACCGACCGGGCCGCCACCAGCCTGCCGCTGCACTACTGCTACGGCCTGTCGGTGGTCAACAGCCACCTGGCCCGGGGTGCCGCGCTGGTGCTGACCGACCTGTCGGTCGCCGACGCCTGCTTCTGGGACCTGTTCCGGGAGGCCCGGGCCACCACGTTCGCCGGGGTGCCGTACACCTTCGACCTGCTGGACCGGGTCGGTTTCGCCGCCCTGGACCTGCCGCACCTGCGCTACGTCACCCAGGCCGGCGGCCGGCTCGCCCCGGAGCGGGTGCGCCGCTACGCCGAGCTGGGCCGGCGCGGCGGTTGGGACCTGTTCGTCATGTACGGGCAGACCGAGGCGACCGCGCGGATGGCGTACCTCCCGCCGGACCTGGCGCTCGACCACCCGGCGGCGATCGGCGTGCCGGTGCCCGGCGGCGCGTTCCGGCTCGCCCCGGTCGCCGACCAGCCGGACCCGGAGGTCGGCGAGCTGGTCTACGCCGGGCCGAACGTCATGCTCGGGTACGCCCACTCCCCCGCCGACCTGGCGCTCGGGCGCACCGTCGACGAACTGCACACCGGCGACCTGGCCCGGCGTACCCCGGACGGCCTGTGGGAGATCGTCGGCCGGCGCAGCCGGTTCGCCAAGATCCTCGGGCTGCGGGTCGACCCGCAGCAGGTCGAGGCGCTGCTGGCCGCGCACGATGTCACCGCGACCTGCGTCGGCGGTGACGACGAGCTGATCGTGGCGGTGGTCGGCGCCGGTGATCCGCGCCGGATCCGCCGCCTGGTGGCCGACGAGGTGGGGCTGCCCCCGCGCGCCGTGCGGGTGCTGCCGCTGGCCGAGCTGCCCCGGCTGGCCACCGGCAAGCCCGACCTGGTGGCGCTGCGCGCGCTGGCCGCCGCCGAGGTGGAGCCCGAGCCCCCGACCGCCGCCGCCGGTGATCTCTGCCGGCTGTACGCGCAGGTGCTCGACCGCACCGACGTCACACCCGACCTGAGCTTCGTCGACCTGGGCGGCGACTCCCTGTCGTACGTGGAGATGTCGGTGCGGCTGGAGCAGGAGCTGGGTCACCTGCCGGCGAACTGGCACACCCTGCCGATCGCGGAGCTGCGCGCCGCCGCCGGCGCTCGACCGCCGCGCTCCGGCGGACCCCGCCGGCGGCGGGCCCTGGAGACCAGCGTGGCGCTGCGGGCGGTGGCGATCCTGCTGATCGTCGGCTCGCACATCCCGCTGTTCACCATCACCGGTGGGGCGCACCTGCTGCTGGCGGTGGCCGGCTTCAACTTCGCCCGGTTCCAGCTCACCGACGCCGGCCGGCGCGACCGGCTGCGGCAGGTCGGCGCGAGCCTGCTGCGCGTCGTGCTGCCCACCGTCGCCTGGATCGGCGCGGTGATGCTGCTCAGCGACCAGTACAAGCTGAGCACCTTGCTGCTGGTCAACAGCGTCCTGCGGCCGGACGACGCCCCGCACGGCTGGCACTTCTGGTTCATCGAGGCGATCGTCTACCTGCTGGTGGGGTTGGCGGCGCTGCTCGGGCTGCGCCGGGTCGACCGCTGGGAGCGGCGGCACCCGTTCGCGTTCCCGCTCGGGCTGACCGCGCTCGCGCTGCTCGGCCGGTATGACGTGTTCGGCCTGGACGCCCGCTACGACCTACCGGCGGCGCTGGTCGCCGGTTGGCTGTTCACGCTCGGCTGGGCGGCGGCCCGGGCCGGCGGGGTGCGCCAACGCCTGCTGGTGACGGCCGCCGCGGTCCTGACCGTGCCGGGCTTCTTCGGGCAGCCCGCGCGGGAGGCGGTGATCGTGGCCGGCTTCGCCCTGCTGACGTGGCTGCCGACCGTGCCGAGCCTCGGCGTGGTCAACAAGGTGGCCGGGGTGCTCGCCGCCGGGTCGCTCTACATCTACCTGACGCACTGGCAGGTGTACCCGCACCTGAGGGACCTGCCGCTGGTCGCCCTCGCGGCGTCGCTCGCGGTGGGGCTCGGGTACGCGGCCCTGGTCAACCGCACCTGGCGCTGGGTGGCGAGCCGCCGGGGCCGAAGCCCTTTCAATAATTTGTTGAAAACGTTGCGTTGACATGATTGGGTCGGTGGCATGACCGACTCCACCGTCACGCCCGACAGCTTCACCGCGCCGGACGCCTCCCGCGCCCGCGCCGAACGCACCTACGCGGCCCTGCACCGCATCGCCGAGCGGCACGCCGGCACCGAAACCCGTCGCCGCCGGCACACCAACCCCTACCTGCCGGACACGTACGAGGCCGTCGCGCTGGTCACCGCGCTCGCCGCCGGAGGGGCGCAGCCCGAACCCGACGAGGAACCGGTCGACGAGGCCGACCTGGTCGCCGCCCTCACCCTCGTGCCGCACCTGCGCGCCGAGGTCGACACGATGGAGGCGGGGCTGCTCGCCCTGGCCCGCGCCCGCGGGCTGACCTGGCAGGCGATCGCCTTCGGCCTGGGGTTGGGCAGCGCGCAGGCCGCCAAGCAGCGCTACGAACGGCTCTCCGCCCGCACCGCACCCGACTGAGCGTTCCGATCCTCCGCCAGACATGATCGGATGACATCCTGGCCGGTCAATCGGCCGGTACCTGCTGAGCGGACGTCGACGAGGACAGAGGGTCGGGAGGGGCGATGGAGCGCGAGGAGATGCGGGCGTACTGCCTGGGCAAGCCGGGGGCGTGGCTGGACCAGCCGTGGGAGGGCGACGAGGTGGTGAAGGTCGGCAGCCGGATCTTCGCCTTCCTCGGGTCGGCCGACGGCGAGGCCCGGATCGGCCTGAAGTGCGGCCCCAACCGGGAGGCCGCCGACGAGTGGATCCACCGGTTCCCCGACCAGGCGCGCCCCTCGCCGTACATCGGCCGCTCCGGCTGGAACACCCTGCGCCTGGACGGCGACATCCCGGACGACGAGCTGACCGAGGCCGTCGACGCCTCCTACGACGCGGTGGTGGCCAAGCTCCCGAAACGCGAACGCCCCCACGCCTGAGCAAGGAGCAACCTCGGGGAAACTGCTGCCTCGGCCGCCGCTGAGGCAGCAGTTTCCCCGAGGTTGTGCGGCGGGCGGCGGGCGGCGCTCGCGGCGGGCGGCGGGGCGGTCAGCGGGGGACGACCTGCTCGGCGGCCCATTCCTTCCAGCCGGCGAGCTTGTCGGCGGCGGCGGCGAGCTGGTCGGCCACCGGGCCCGGACCGGTCGAGCCGGGCGTCGTGCGGGCCGCGAGCGCGGAGCGGACCGAGAGCACGTCCCGCACACTCGGGTCGAGGTGCTCACTGACCGCGGCGAGGTCGTCGTCGGACACCTCGTCCAGCGCGCAGTCCCGGGCCACGCAGAGCGCCACCAGCTTGCCGGTGATCTCGTGCGCGTCGCGGAACGGCACCCCGCTGCGGACCAGCCAGTCGGCCACCTCGGTGGCGAGCGAGAAACCCACCGGCGCGGAGGCGACCAGGCGGTCCACCCGCACCGTCATCGTGGAGATCATCCCCGCGAGGGCCGGCAGCAGCAGCTCAAGGGTGTCGACCGCGTCGAACGCCGGCTCCTTGTCCTCCTGCATGTCCCGGTCGTACGTCATCGGCAGGCCCTTGAGCATGGTGAGCACGCTCATCAGGCCACCGACCAGCCGGCCGGACTTGCCCCGGGCCAGCTCGGCGATGTCCGCGTTCTTCTTCTGCGGCATGATCGACGACCCGGTGGCGAAGGCGTCGTCCAGCTCCACCCAGCCGAACTCCTGGGACGTCCACAGCACCACCTCCTCGCCGAGGCGGGACAGGTGCACGCCGATCAGCGCGGTGACGAAGAGGAACTCGGCCACGAAGTCCCGGTCGGCGACCGCGTCCATGGAGTTGGCGAAGGACGTGCGGAAGCCGAGCTCCTTGGCGACCGCCACCGGGTCCAGCGGCAGGCCGGAGCCGGCCAGGGCGCCCGCGCCGAGCGGGCTGATCGCGGTGCGGTGATCCCAGTCGCGCAGCCGCTCCAGGTCGCGCAGCAGCGGCTGCACGTGGGCGAGCAGCCAGTGCCCGAAGGTGACCGGCTGGGCGTGCTGCGCGTGCGTCATGCCCGGCGCGGCCGTGTCGACGTGCCGCTCGGCCTGCTCGACCAGCGCCTCCGCCAGCTCGACCAGGCGCGCGGCCACGCCACGGGCGTGATCGCGCAGGTAGAGCCGCAGGTCGGTGGCGACCTGATCGTTGCGGGAACGCCCGGCGCGCAGCTTGCCGCCGAGACTGCCGAGCCGCTCCAGCAGCCCGCGCTCCAGCGCGGTGTGCACGTCCTCGTCGTCCACTGTGGGCCGGAACGCCCCGGAGGCGCAGGCCGCCTCCAGGTCGTCCAGCGCGGCCAGGATCCGCCCCAGCTCCTCCGGGTCGAGCAGGCCGGCGCCGGCCAGGACCCGGGCGTGCGCCCGGGAGCCGGCGATGTCGTACGGGGCCAGTCGCCAGTCGAACTGCACGCTCACCGAGAGCCGCGCGAGGGCCTCGGCGGGACCGCCGGCGAAGCGACCGCCCCACAGGCTCGTCCGGTTGGCGGCGGCGCTGTTCTCCGTCAGGCTCTTGTCGTCCACCCCGCCCATTGTGGCAGCGTTCATCCTTCGCTCCCCACCCCGGGGCTCACCCGCCGCGCTCGCCCACCCCTTCCGCTCGCGGTCAAGACCGCGCCCCGCCAAACCGGGCGTCCCGCGCGGCGCTCATCTTGCTGGGCAGACCCCACAGCTGCACGAAGCCCTTGGCGAGCGACTGGTCGAAGGTGTCGCCGGTGTCGTAGGTGGCCAGGCCGAAGTCGTACAGGCTGGCCTCGGAGCGCCGGCCGGTGACGGTGGCGCGCCCGCCGTGCAGGGTGAGCCGCACCTCGCCGGAGACGTGCCGCTGGGCGTCGTCGATGAACGCGTCCAGCGCGTCCTTCAGCGGGGAGAACCACAGGCCGTCGTAGACGAGCTCGCCCCAGCGCTGGTCCACGGTCCGCTTGAACCGGGCGAGGTCCCGCTCGACGGTGACCGCCTCCAGCTCCTGGTGGGCGGTGATGAGGGCGATCGCGCCCGGCGCCTCGTACACCTCGCGGCTCTTGATGCCGACCAGCCGGTCCTCCACCATGTCCAGCCGGCCCACGCCCTGGGCCCCGGCGCGCCGGTTCAGCTCCAGGATCGCCTGGTACGGGGTGACCGTCTCACCGTCGATCGCCACCGGGTTGCCGCCGTCGAAGGTGATCACAACCTCGTCGGCGTCCCGCTGCTCGGCCGGGTCCGCGGTGTAGGAGTACAGGTCCTCGATCGGGCCGTTCCAGATGTCCTCCAGGAAGCCCGTCTCCACGGCCCGGCCCCACAGGTTCTGGTCGATCGAGTACGGCGACTTCGCCGTCACGTCGATCGGCAGGCCCTTCTCCTCGGCGAAGGCGATGGCCTTGTCGCGGGTCCAGGCGAAGTCCCGGGCCGGCGCGATGATCTTCAGGTCGGGGGCGAGCGCGCCCAGGCCGACCTCGAAGCGGACCTGGTCGTTGCCCTTGCCCGTGCAGCCGTGCGACACGATCGTTCCGCCGTGCTTCTTCGCCGCCGCGACCAGGTGCTTGACGATCAGCGGCCGGGACAGCGCCGAGACCAGCGGGTAGCGGTCCATGTAGAGGGCGTTGGCCCGGACGGCCGGCAGGCAGTAGTCGGCGGCGAACTCGTCGCGCGCGTCGACCACCTCGGACTCGACCGCCCCGCAGTCCAGCGCGCGCTGCCGGATGACCGCCAGGTCCTCGCCACCCTGGCCGAGGTCGACCGCGACCGCGATCACCTCGGCGCCGGTCTGCTCGGCCAGGTACGGGATGGCGACGGAGGTGTCCAGCCCTCCGGAGTACGCAAGGACGACCCGCTCGGTCATGGTGTGGTGCTCCCTTCAACGTTCTCTTCGCGGCGGGCCCAGCCGGCGAGCTTGTCGCCGAGCGCGGCACCGCCATCGGCCTCGCGGGCCACGACGAGGATGGTGTCGTCGCCGGCGATCGTGCCGACGACCTCGGGCAGGCCCGCTCGGTCCAACGCGCTGGCCAGGTAGTGGGCTGCGCCCGGCGGGGTGCGCAGCACGGCGATGTTGCCGCTGGCGTCGACCCCGTTGAGCAGCTCGTGCAGCAGCCGCACGAGGCGCGCCGGCGCGGTCTCGGCCTCGCGCAGCGGGCGGTGGCCGTCCTCCGGGATGAGGTAGACGGCGCGGCCGTCGCCACCGCGTGCGGTCACCGCGCCCAACTCCTTGAGGTCCCGGGAGAGGGTGGCCTGGGTGACCTGGATGCCCTCGCCGGCCAGCAGGTCGGCCAGCTCGGTCTGCGAGTGGATCGCCCGGTCGCGGATCAACTCGACGATGCGGCCGTGGCGGGCGGCACGGGTCAGCGGGGCGGTCATGTCGTCTCCCTGGTGGTGGCGGCCGGCGCCACCACGTCCGGAGCCGGTACGGCCCCGAGGAGGAACGTCAGCAGCGCCTTCTGGGCGTGCAGCCGATTCTCCGCCTGGTCGAAGACCGCGCTCCGCGGGCCGTCGAGCACCTCGTCGGTGATCTCCTCGCCGCGGTGCGCGGGCAGGCAGTGCAGCACGATCGCCTGCGGCGCGGCGTGCGCGAGCAGCCCGGCGTTCACCTGGTACGGCAGGAACGGCGTGATCCGGTCGAGCCCGTCGGACTCCTGCCCCATCGAGGTCCAGGTGTCGGTGGCGACCACGTCGGCGCCGCGTACCGCCTCGACCGGGTCGGTGTGGGCGCGGACCGACCCGCCGGTGCCGGTGGCGATCTTCTCGGCCCGGGCGAAGACCTCGGGGTCGGGATCGAAGCCGGCCGGCCCGGCGACCCGGACGTGCATGCCGGCGGTCGCCCCGGCCAGCAGGTACGAGTGCGCCATGTTGTTCGCCGCGTCCCCGACGTACGCCAGGGTGCGCCCGGCGGTGCCGCCCAGGCGCTCCCGGACGGTGAGCAGGTCGGCCAGGAGCTGGCAGGGGTGGTAGGTGTCGGTGAGCGCGTTCACCACCGGCACGGTGGCGTGCGCGGCGACCTCGGCGATCCGGTCGTCGCCTTGGGTGCGCAGCACGATCGCCGCGACGTAGCGGGACAGCACCCGTCCGGCGTCGGCGAGGGTCTCGCCCCGCCCGAAGTGGGTGACCTGGGTGTCCACCACGAGCGGATGCCCGCCCAGCTCGGCGATGCCGGCGTCGAAGGAGATCCGGGTGCGCAGGCTCTGCTTGTCGAAGAGCACCGCCACCGACCGGGGCCCGGCCAGGGGCCGGTACGCGAACCGGTCCGCCTTCATCCGGGCGGCGAGGTCGAGCACGCTCGCCTGCTCGGCGGGCGTGAGGTCGTCGTCGCGCAGGAAGTGGCGGGTCATGCGCGGGCCTCCGGGCTGGTCGCGGTGGTCGGCGTCGGGGCGGCGGCGGCCGGCGCGACGGCCGGGACGGCGGCGTCGAGGGCGGCCGGCAGGGCGGCCAGGAACGCGTCGACCTGCGCGGCGGTGAGGATCAGTGGCGGGGCGAGCCGGATCACGCCGGGCTGCACCGCGTTGACCAGGAAACCGGCTTCGCGCAACGCTTCGGCGGCGACCGCCGCGACCGGCGCGGTCAGCACGATCCCGAGCAGCAGCCCGGCGCCCCGGACGCCCCCGACCAGCGGGTGGCCGAGCGCCTCGACACCGCGGCGCAGCCGCTCGCCGACCCGCTTGACGTGGTCCAGCAGCCCTTCGCTGGCGATCGTGGCGACCACCGCGAGGGCGGCGGCGCAGCTGACCGGGTTGCCGCCGAAGGTCGTGCCGTGCGAGCCGGGACGCAGCAGGTCGGCGGCGGCGCCGAAGGCGACGCAGGCGCCCAGCGGGAGGCCGCCGCCGAGCCCCTTGGCCAGGGTGACCACGTCCGGCTCGACACCGTCGGCCTGGTGGGCGAACCAGTGCCCGGTCCGACCCACGCCGGTCTGCACCTCGTCGAGCACCAGCAGCGCGCCGTGCCGGGCGGTGATCCGTCGGGCCGCCGCGAGGTAGCCCGACGGCGGGACGACGACGCCGTTCTCGCCCTGGATCGGCTCCAGGATCACCATGGCGGTGGCGTCGGTGACCGCCGCCTCCAGCGCGGCGGCGTCGCCGTACCCGACGTGCGTGACGTCGCCGGGCAGCGGCCGGAACGGGTCCGCCTTGGCCGGCTGGCCGGTGAGCGCCAGGGCGCCCATCGTCCGGCCATGGAAGGCGCCGTGGGCGGCCACCACGTGGGTGCGGCCGGTGAGCCGGGAGAGCTTGAAGGCCGCCTCGTTCGCCTCGGCGCCCGAGTTGGCGAGAAACACGCGACCGGGCCGGCCGGCGAGCGCGAGCAGCAGCTCCGCGAGCGCCACCGGCGGCTCGGCGACGTACAGGTTGGAGACGTGGCCCAGCGTGGCGACCTGCCGGGACACGGCGGCGACGACGGCCGGGTGGGCGTGGCCGAGGGCGTTGACGGCGATGCCGCCGAGCAGGTCCACGTACTCCCGGCCGGCCTCGTCGACCACGACGGCGCCGGACCCGCCGACCAGCGCCAGCGGCGGCGTGCCGTAGTTGTCCATCATGGACTGCTGCCAGCGTTGGACCAGCGTCATGACGGGATCACCATCGTTCCGAAGCCTTCCGACGTGAACACTTCCAGCAGCGTGGAGTGGGCGACCCGGCCGTCGACGACGTGCGCGGCCGGCACTCCCCCGTGCACGGCCCGCAGGCAGGCCTCCATCTTCGGGACCATGCCCGCCTCCAGGGCCGGCAGCAGCTTCGCCAGGTCGTCCGTGGTGATCTCGCTGACCAGGCTGGACGTGTCCGGCCAGTCGGCGTAGAGGCCCGGCACGTCGGTCAGCACGACCAGCTTGCGGGCCTGCAGGGCGACCGCGAGGGCCGCCGCGGCGGTGTCCGCGTTGAGGTTGTGCAGCACTCCGTCCGCGTCCGGCGCCACCGTCGAGATGACCGGGATCCGGCCGGCCGCGATCAGGTCGGTGACGGCCGAGACGTCCACCGACTCCACGTCGCCGACCTGGCCGACGTCGACCGGCCGCCCGTCGACGTACGCCGGCCGCCGGACGGCGGTGAACAGGCCGGCGTCCTCGCCGGAGAGGCCGACGGCGAACGGCCCGTGGGCGTTGATCAGCCCGACCAGTTCCCGGCCGACCTGGCCGACCAGCACCATCCGGACCACGTCCATCGCCTCGGGCGTGGTGACCCGCAGGCCGCCCCGGAACTCGCTGTCGATGCCGAGCCGGCCCAGCATGGCCGAGATCTGCGGGCCGCCGCCGTGCACCACGACCGGCTTGAGGCCGGCGTAGCGGAGGAACACCATGTCGGCGGCGAACGCCTTCTGCAGCTCGGGGTCGACCATGGCGTTGCCGCCGTACTTGACGACGACGGTCGAGCCGGAGAAACGGGCCAGCCAGGGCAGCGCCTCGATCAGCGTGGCGGCCTTGGCCTGGGCGCGGGCGAGGTCGGTGGTCACGTCGAGTACGCCGAGTTCTCGTGCACGTACGCGTGCGACAGGTCGTTGGTCCAGATCGTCGCCGCCGCGTCGCCGGCGTGCAGGTCGATGCGGATGGTGACGTCCCGCCCGCCCAGGTCGACCTTCGACCGGTCCTCGGCGGCGGCGCCGCCCCGGCACACCCACACGCCGTTCACCGCCACGTCGACCGCGTCCGGCTCGAACCGGGCGGCGGTGGTGCCGACCGCGGCCAGGATGCGGCCCCAGTTCGGGTCGTTGCCGAACAGGGCGGTCTTCACCAGGTTGTTGCGCGCCACGCTGCGCCCCACCTCGACGGCGTCGTCCTCGCCGGCCGCGCCGACGACGTCGATCGCGATCTGCTTGGTGGCGCCCTCCGCGTCGGCGATCAGCTGCTGCGCGAGGTCGTGGCAGGCCGCGGTGACCGCGGCGGTCAGCTCGGCGGCGCTGGGCTCGATGCCGCTCGCGCCGCTGGCCAGCAGCAGCACCGTGTCGTTGGTGGACATGCACCCGTCGGAGTCGATCCGGTCGAACGTGACCCGGCAGGCGGAGCGCAGCGCCGCGTCCAGGACGTCCGGGCCGGCCACCGCGTCGGTGGTGAGGACGCAGAGCATCGTCGCCAGCGCCGGGGCGAGCATGCCGGCGCCCTTGGCCATCCCGCCCACGGTCCAGCCGCTGCCGTGGGCGATCGTGTTCTTCGGCCGGGTGTCGGTGGTCATGATGGCCCGGGCGGCGGCCGGCCCGCCGTCGCGGCCGAGCGCCCGGGCGGCGGCGCGCACGCCGGGCAGCAGCCGGTCCATCGGCAGGCGCTCGCCGATCAGGCCGGTGGAGCAGACGGCGACGTCGCCGGCGGCGAGGATCAGCCGGGGGTTGGTCGCGGTCAGCGCCGCCGCGGTGTGCTCGGCGGTGGCGTGGGTGTCCTGGAAGCCGCCCGGGCCGGTGCAGGCGTTGGCCCCGCCGGAGTTGAGCACCACGGCGCGCACCACGCCGCCGTGGACGACCTGCTGCGTCCAGAGCACCGGCGCGGCCTTGACCCGGTTGGCCGTGAAGACGCCGGCCACCCCGGCGTCCGGGCCGTCGTTGACGACGAGGGCGACGTCGGACGCGTCGCCGGTCTTCAGCCCGGCGGCCACACCGGCCGCCCGGAACCCCCGCGGGGCGGTGACACTCATGGCGCGACTCCCCAGACGGACAGGCCCGTCGTCTCCGGCAGGCCGAACATGATGTTGGCGTTCTGCACGGCCTGGCCGGCCGCGCCCTTGCCGAGGTTGTCCAGCGCGCTCACCACGATCGTTCGGCGCGAGTCGACGTCGACGGTGGCCTGCAGGTGGCAGGAGTTGGAACCGAGGGTGGCGGCGGTGTGCGGCCACCGCCCCTCCGGCAGCACGTGCACGAACGGTGCGTCCGCGTACGCCTCCGCGAGCACCGCCTGCGGATCGACGCCCCGCGCCGGCACGGCGGTCACCGTGGCGAGGATGCCGCGGGGCATCGGCGCGAGCAGCGGGGTGAACGACAGGCTGGTCGCGCCGGTGGCCTGCTTGATCTCCGGGACGTGCTGGTGCGCGCCGACGCGGTAGGGCGACAGGTCGCCCATGACCTCGCTGGCGAGCAGGTGCGGCTTGGCGACGCGCCCGGCGCCGGAGGTGCCGGAGGCGGCGACCACCACCACGTCCTCCGGCCGGGCCGCGCCGGCGGCGATCAGCGGCGCGAGCGCCAGGATGATCGTCGCGGCGTAGCAGCCGGTGTTCGCCACCCGGGTCGAGCCGGCGATCAGCGCGCGCTGGCCGGGCAGCTCCGGCAGGCCGTAGGTCCACTGCCCGGCATGGCTGCCGCCGTAGTAGTTCGCCCAGTCGTACGGGTCGGCGAGGCGGTGATCGGCGCCGAGGTCGACGACGCGCACCTCGGGCGGCAGCTGCGCGGCGAGCGCCGCCGACTGGCCGTGCGGCAGGGCGAGGAAGACCAGGTCCGCGTCGGCCAGGGTGGCCGGGTCGGTCTGGGCCAGCACCAGGTCCAGCCCGGTGAGGTGCGGGTGTACGGCGTCCAGCCGGTGCCCGGCCTGGCTGTGCGCGGTGGCGGCGACCAGGTCGAACTCCGGATGCCCGGCGACCAGGCGCAGCAGCTCGCCCCCGGCGTAGCCACTCGCCCCGGCGACCGCGACCCGGATACCCATACTCACCTCCGCATGACTATGCAATCCATGCTAGCGACGGCGGCCACACAGCGCAAGTTCATGCAGTCCGCTGCATGAACTTCAAGCGGAGCTGGGCCACCTCCCCGGTCTCGCCCGACAGCCGTCAGCCGCGACGCCGCACGACGGGCGGCGGAGCCATCTCCCGCGGGAAGAGCCGCCAGGTGACCGCGTTCGAGGTGGCGACCACCGCCAGCACCACGGCGGCGGTCAGGGCGACCAGCAGCGGCGGCAACGCGAGGGTCAGCGGGGCGAGGGCGGCGAGCAGCCCCACCCCGATCGGCCGCGACCAGGAGATCCGGCTGAATGCCGCGTAGTCGAGCATCGCCCGGCCGACGAGGAACAGCACCGGCCCACCGAAGATGACCATGACCCAGGAGACCCGGGTCTCGCCGAGGGGCTGCCCGATGATGAGCTTGTCCCCCACACCGACGACCGCGACGCCGACCACCATGACCAGGTGCGCGTACGACGCGAGGTCGCCCACGTAGGCCGGCGCCCGGGACGAGGCGATCGCGTGCGGGAGCAGCTCCCCCGCCCGGTAGTAGTAGATCTGCCAGAGCAGCACCGTGATCACGAACGTCACCAGCAGCGCGGCGGTCCGCTCACGCTCGAAGCCGTACGGGCTGAACCGGATGCCCGAGGTCAGGATCGACTCACCGAAGGCGATGATCAGCACCTGCCGGTAGCGCTCGGTCAGGTGCTCCTCCGCGATCGGCTGGCCCCGCAGGCCGGCCCGGCCGAGCAACGGCGTCGGGAAGTCGAGCAGGCCGCCGGCGTAGTCGATGAGGACCGCCACCGTCCACCAGACCAGCCGCGAGTCGTCGTCGACGAGGACCCCGGCGATCCACGGCACCGCCGAGACGCAGGCCCAGAACAGGATCCGGATCGTGACCAGTCGCTGGGGTCCGTCCCCGCCGAACAGCACCAGCCAGAGATGTCGCAGCACCTCGACGGCGACGAAGACCGCCGCGAAGACGGCGGCTCGCTCCTCGAAGGCCGCCGGCAACGCGGCGGCCATCAGCAGGGCGCCGAGCATGGTCAAGATGACCATGACCTGGACCATCGGCCGGGTCGGGTCGTACCGGTTCGCGGTCCAGGCCATCCGGTACCAGAGCCACCACAGGGCCAGGACCAGGACCAGCGACGAGTAGAAGCCCTCCCAGCTCAGGTGCTCGGCCAGCCGGTCGGAGAGGCGGTTGAAGGCGAAGACGAGTACGACGTCGAACAGCAGTTCCACGAAACCGGCCCGCTGCGGGGGCTTGCGACTCCCCGGGAGCTCGGCTGCCCCATCCCGCACGACCATGTAGATCTGCCCTAATTCTTCAGCTTCGGGCAGTATTTCACGCCACCGATACGGCAGCGTCAGGTCTGCGGATTCCCGGGTCGGGCGGAACCCACGCGCGGAGGCCCTCCACCGGCACCGCCGTCCGGAGGGCCCCGCGCGTACGGATCAGGCGCCGCGGAGGGTGGCGCCGTAGCGCCGCGCCACCTCGGCCACCGCCGCGTCCCGCGCGGCCACCGCCTCCTCCACCGTCAGCGTCCGGTCCGGCGCCCGGAAGGTCAGCTTGTACGCCAGCGACCGGCGCCCCGCCCCGAGCTGCTCGGAGGCGTACACGTCGAACAGCCGCACCGACTCCAGCAGCTCCCCGGCGCCCGCCACCAGCGCCGCCTGCACGTCCGCCGCCGGCACCGAGGCATCGACGACCAGGGCCACGTCGATCAGCGCGGGCGGGAACGACGAGACCCTCGGCGCCTGGCGCATCGGCGCCGGCGGCACCGCGTCCAGGTCCAGCTCCATCGCGGCGGTACGCCGCGGCAGCTCCAGCGCCGCGACCACGGCCGGGTGCAGCTCGCCCGCGTGGCCGACGACCGTGTCCCCGACCAGCAGCTGCGCGCACCGCCCCGGATGCCAGGGCGCGTGCTCGGCCGCCCGCACCGTCACCCGGTCGTCGGGGATGCCGGCGACCGCCAGGACCGAGCGGGCGGCCTCGACCGCGTCCATCCAGCCCGCCACCCGCCCCGGACCCCACCAGCCGGTCTGCTCGACCTCACCGGCGAGCACCACGGCGACGTGCCGTGGCTGGTCCGGCAGGACCGCGTCGGCGGCGGCGAACTCGGCGTCCGACGGCCGGTGCTCCACCCCCATCCGGGGCGGAGCGCCCACCCCCGGGCGCGAGTGGAAGACCGAGCCGATCTCGTACAGCGCGAGATCCCGCTGGCCCCGGCCCAGGTTGCGCTTGAGCACCCCGAGCAGCGGGCCCAGCAGCGTGGTGCGCAGCAGCGGCTCCTCCTCCGACAGCGGGTTGGCCAGCCGCACCGCCCGCCGGCGCGCGTCCCCCGCCGGCAGGCCCAGCAGATCGGCCAGCTCGGGGGCCACGAACGGCTGCGAGAGCACCTCGACGTACCCCTGGTCGGCGAGCGCCCGGGCCACCGCCCGGCGGCGCCGCTGCTGCCAGGTCAGGCCGCGGCCGGCGGGCGCCACCGGCAGCACCGACGGCACCCGGTCGTACCCGTCGAGACGGACCACCTCCTCGACCAGGTCGGCCGGGTCGGTGAGGTCGGGCCGCCAGGTCGGCGGGGTGACGCTGAGCGCCTGGGCCCCGCCGGCGGCGACGCCGACCTCGCCCGGGTCCTCCGCGAGCCGGTCGGCGCCGGTGGTCACCGTGCAGCCGACCTCCTCCAACAGCGCGACCACGCGGGCCGGCGGATAGTCCACCCCGACCCGCCGCGACGGCAGGTCGGCGGGCAGGGGCACCGGGGTACGCGGCCGGACGTGGTCGATGTCGAGGATCTCCTCGCCGGCCGTGCCGCCACCGTGCTCGACCAGCAGCCGGACCGCCCGCTCGATGGCGACCAGCGGCAGCGCCGGGTCGACACCCCGCTCCCAGCGCTTCGCGGCCTCGCTGAACAGCTTGTGCCGGCGCGCGGTGCGCCCGACCATCACCGGGTCCCAGTGGGCGGCCTCGAAGAGCACGTTCGTGGTGCCCTCGACCACCTCGCTGGTCTCCCCGCCCATCACCGCGGCGAGCGAGATCGGGCCCGTGTCGTCGCAGATCACCATGTCCTCGGGCGCGAGCGTACGGACCACGCCGTCCAGGGTGGTCAGCTTCTCCCCCGGCTCGGCGCGGCGCACCACCAGCGGGCCGGCGATCCGGTCGGCGTCGAACGCGTGCATCGGCTGGCCCAGCTCCAGCATCACGTAGTTGGTGATGTCGACCGGCAGCGAGATGCTGCGGATGCCGGCGGTGGTGAGCCGCTGCACCATCCAGGCGGGCGAGGGCGCGGCCGGGTCGACGCCGCGCACCATCCGGGCGGCGAACCGGTCACACCCGACCGGGTCGCGCACCTCGACCGGGTACGCGGGCCGCTCGGTCGCGCCCGGGGCGGGCGCCAGACCCGGGTCGCGGAACGGCACCCCCAGCGCGTGGCCGAGTTCGCGGGCGATCCCGCGGACCGACATCTGGTAGCCCCGGTCCGGGGTCAGCTCGGCCTCCACCACGACATCGTCGAGCCCCACCACCGGGCGGGCGTCGTCGCCGGGCTTGGCCGGGCTGGACTCGGGCAGCACGATGATGCCCGAGTGGTCCTCGCCCAGCCCGAGCTCCTTCGCGGAGCAGATCATGCCGTTGGAGTTGCGCCCGTACGTCCGGCGCGCACCGATGGCGAAGTTCCCCGGCAGCACGCCGCCGGGGAGGATCACCACGACGCGGTCGCCGACCGCGAAGTTGCGCGCACCGCAGACGATCTCCTGGAGCTCACCGGTGCCGTTGGCGTCGCCCACGTCGACGCGGCAGAACCGGATCGGCTTCTTGAAGCCGGTCAGCTCCTCGATCTCGCGGACCTCACCGACCACCAGCGGCCCGGTGACCGTCTCGGCCAGGTCCACGATGGACTCGACCTCGATGCCCAACTCGACCAGGGACCGCTCCAGGTCCGCCGGGGACAGGTGCGCCGGCAGGTCGACGTGCTCGCGCAGCCAGCTGACAGAAACTCGCATGACTCAGACCACCGTCTCCGTAACTCGCACCCGACTCACGACCCGTACCCGAACGCCCGGGTGAACCGGACGTCGCCCTCGACCATGTCCCGCATGTCACCGACCCCGTGCCGGAACATGACCGTCCGGTCGATGCCCATGCCGAAGGCGAATCCGGAGTAGACCTCCGGGTCGATGCCGCAGGCCCGCAGCACCCGCGGGTTCACCATGCCGCAGCCGCCCCACTCGACCCACTGCGGCCCCTTGCGGTGCTCCGGGAACCACACGTCGAACTCCGCCGAGGGTTCGGTGAACGGGAAGTAGTGCGGGCGGAACCGGGTCTTCGCGCCCGGCCCGAACATGGCCCGCGCGAAGTGGTCCAGGGTGCCGCGCAGGTGCGCCATCGTGATGCCCTTGTCGACGACGAGGCCCTCGACCTGGTGGAACACCGGCGCGTGCGTGGCGTCCAGTTCGTCGGTGCGGTAGACCCGGCCCGGGCAGATCACGTAGATCGGCGGCTGGCGGGTCAGCATCGTGCGCGCCTGCACCGGCGAGGTGTGCGTACGCAGCACGGTGCCCGAGCCCTCCGGCGCGACGTGGAACGTGTCCATCAGGCCGCGCGCCGGGTGGTCCGGCGGGATGTTGAGCGCGTCGAAGTTGGTCCACTCCAGCTCGACCTCGGGCCCCTCGGCCACCTCGTAGCCCATCCCGACGAAGAGGTCGGTGATCTGCTCCATGAGTGTGCTGACCGGGTGGCGGGCGCCCGCCGGGCGCCGGTCGTACGGCAGGGTGACATCCACCCGCTCCTCGACCAGCATCCGCTCGGCCTGCTCGCGCTCCAGCACCTCGGCGCGGGCGGCGTAGGCGCTCTCGATCGCCCGACGGGCCTCGTTGACCCGCTTGCCGGCGTCGGCCTTGGCGGCCGGCGGCAGCGCGCCGATCTCGCGGCGGGCCAGCGAGACCGGGGCCCGGTCGCCGAGGTGCGCCGGGCGCAGCGCGGTCAACGCGTCCGGGTCGGCGGCGTCGGTGAACGCCTTCTCGGCGGCGGCGACGGCCTCGGCCAGAGCGGCCGGGTCGAGCAGGGCGACCTGCTTCGGGTCGTACGGATCGTTGCGGTAGGTCATGGCGTACGGGCACTCCCTCACGGCGGCGCCGGCCCTCGTCAGGCGGCGAAGCGAGTCTACGGACGCGCGGCTGTGCCGCAGCCCGCCGGTGGGAGTTGTGCGGAGAGCAGGTCAGGCCCGCCGCCCGCCGACACCGGCGGGCTGGCTAAACGAACGCCGTGGCGCGTTCATGGACGGACGCTCTCCCCTGCTGTCTCGGCCGCGCGACCGGTCGACGGCCGGCGCTGCGCTCTCGCTGAAGCGTACAGGCACACCGCCGCGGCCGCAGCCAGGTTGAGGCTCTCGGCGCGCCCGTGCAGCGGCACCCGGACCCGGGCGTCCGCGGCGGCGGTCAGGTCGTCGGGCAGCCCGTGCGCCTCGGCGCCGAAGACCCAGGCGGTGGGCGCGGCCAGCCGTCCCGCGTCGGCCAGGTCGTCCAGGTCGTCGGCGCCGTACCCGGTGGTGGCCAGGACGCTGAGCCCGGCGGCCCGCAGCGCCGCGATCACCTGGAGCGGATCCGGTGCGCGCACCACGTCGACGTGGAAGAGGCTGCCGGCGGAGGCGCGCACGGCCTTGCCGTTGTACGGGTCGACGGCCTCGCCGGCGAAGACCACCGCCTGCGCCCCGGCCGCGTCGGCGGTGCGCAGGACGGTGCCGGCGTTACCCGGGTCGCGGATGCCGGCGAGCACCGCGACCAGCCGGGGCGCCCGCGCGAGCGCGGTGTCCAGCGGCACGTCGAGGTGCCGGCAGACGGCGACCAGCCCCTGCGGGGCGACGGTCTCGGTCAGCGCGGCCAGCGCCTCGTCGGTGACCTCGGAGACGGGAACGTCGTCGGTGGCCGCCCGGGCGGCGAGGTCCGCGTACCGGTCGAGGGCGGCCGGCGTGCCGAAGAGCTCGAGGACCGTGCGCGGCCGGGCGAGCGCCTCGCGGACCGCCTGCGGGCCCTCGGCGAGGAACCGGCCGGCGGCCTCGCGGTCCCGGCGGCGCTGCAGCCGGCGGGCGGCGACGACCCGGGGCGTACGCGGGGTGAACGGCCCCGCGACGGCGTCGAGGCGCCTCCCCTGCGGTCGTGACTGCATGGGAGACGCCTCGAACTGCCGGGGCTGGATCAGGCGGCCTGGGCCGGGGCGCCACCGGTGCCGTGCTCCGCGACGGCGGCGCGGGCCAGCTCGACGATCGCCGCGAAGGCGGCGGCGTCGTTGACGGCCAGGTCGGCGAGGATCTTCCGGTCGACCTCGATGCCGGCCAGCCGGAGGCCCTGGATCAGGCGGTTGTAGGTGAGCCCGTTGGCGCGGGCCCCCGCGTTGATCCGCTGGATCCACAGCTGACGGAAGTCGCCCTTGCGGTCGCGGCGGTCCCGGTAGGCGTACTGCATCGAGTGCAGCACCTGCTCCTTGGCCTTGCGGTACAGGCGGGAGCGCTGACCGCGGTAGCCGCTCGCGGTCTCCAGCAGGGTACGGCGCTTCTTCTGGGCGTTCACAGCCCGCTTGACGCGTGCCATCTCAACTCCTTCTTCGGCTCAGGTGGCGCGCGTCAGCGGCCGAGCAGCTTCTTGATGCGCTTGACGTCGGCCTTGGCCGCGACGACGGTGCCGGTCAGCCGGCGGGTCCGGGTGGAGGGCTTCTTCTCCAGGTTGTGGCGCAGGCCGGCCTGCTGCTTCATGACCTTGCCCTTACCGGTCAGCCGGACGCGCTTGCCCATCCCGGTGTGGCTCTTCATCTTCGGCATGTGGAACGTCTTCTCCCCTGTTACTCGCCGGTCGTCCCGGCGGGCCCGGCCTCGACCGGCGGCGCCGTCTCGGGGGCGCCGGATTCCCGCTCGCCCCGCGGTAGTGCGCTGCCACGGGCCGCCGTGGCGGCCGCCTTGGTGGCGCGGTGCGGCGCGAGAACCATGATCATGTTTCGGCCGTCCTGCTTCGGCGCGGCCTCGACGTACCCCAGCTCCGAGATCTCGGACTCGAGCCGGCGCAGGAGCCGGTAACCCAGCTCCGGGCGGCTCTGCTCGCGACCGCGGAACATGATCGTCACCTTGACCTTGTCGCCGGCCTTGAGGAACCGCACCACGTGACCCTTCTTGGTCTCGTAGTCGTGCGGGTCGATCTTCGGCCGGAGCTTCATCTCCTTGATGACGGTCTGCTGCTGGTTACGCCGCGCTTCGCGCGCCTTCAGTGCGCTCTCGTACTTGAACTTGCCGAAGTCCATGAGCTTGCACACCGGCGGGCGCGCCATCGGCGCAACCTCGACCAGGTCCAGGTCGACGTCCGCGGCCAGCTGCAGGGCGCGCTCCAGCGGGACGATGCCCACCTGCTCACCCTCAGGGCCGACCAGTCGGACCTCACGTGCCCGGATCTGCTCGTTCACGCGTGGTTCGACGCTGATGGGGCCTCCTCGAGTCGAGTCTTCCTGCGTAGCCGACCCCGCGGCTCCCGGGTGGGAACCGACCCGGAAAGCAGAAGGCCCCGGCGGATGCCAGGGCCCGCTCGACCGGTCGGCACGACAACATGGTCGCGCATCCGGCACCGGGACGTGCCCGGAAACCGGTGACCGGACCCGGCCACCGCGTGGCGACTCGGGTGGGAGCAGGGCGCTCCGCTTTCATGCCGCCCGCGCATCCCTCTTAGCAAGTGACACACGCGGACAGCCTGGTCGACTCGACAACACTACACCGCCGGTCGCCGCTCCCCCAAACCGGGCACCCGATCTTGTCCCGCGGCGTGCCCGTGCGGCCCTCAGCGGCCGGCGGCGCCCTCGGCGAGGCGGGCCTGGTGGGCCTGGTGCAGCCGGCGCAGCGCCCGGACCCCCTCGACCGCCAGCTCCTTGTCGGCGGCCTGCAGGGCCACCATCGGCACCAGGTCGTCGTCGTGCAGCTCCAGGCTGGCCCACGGGGCGCCCCGGTCGAACCGGACGCCCCGGACGACCTCCCAGGGCAGCTGGTACGAGCCGATCACGTTCTGCACCCGCACCCCGTGCCCGTCGGCCTCCACCTTGGGACGGGTGAAGAGCAGGAAGCCGAGCGCCCCGAACACGCCGAGACCGATCATGGCGAGCTGGTCGCCGCGCTGGAACGTGCCGTAGCCGCTGCCGGTCGGGCCGGTCAGGGAGGTCGCGACCAGACTGAACACGATCAGCAGCGCGGCCGCCGAGGCCCAGCAGACCAGCCGGATGCGGCGGGGCCGGATGCGGATGGACTCGGTTTCGCTCACCCCACCAGTCTGCCACCCGCGCCCGGTCGCTCCGCACCCGCCACACGAGACGGCCCGCCGGGCGTCCCGCCCGGCGCCCCCGCACCGGCGCCCCGGCCGGCCACCAGCGCGGCGACCAGCGTCAGCAGCGCCCCGGCGAGCACCGGCAGCCGGAGCCCGGGACCGGCCGGCAGCAGCGCGTCGAGCACCAGCGCGCCGCCGAGCTGCCCGGCGACCAGGAGCAGGCCGGTACGCAGCACGCCCACCACCCGCACGCCGACCACCAGGCTGGCCACGATGCCCACGCCCAGCAGCCCGCCGGTGTAGAGGTACCAGGCGTCCGGCCAGGTCGGTGTCGGGCCGGTCAGGGCACCGGCCAGCGCCGCCACGAGCAGGATCACCGGCGTACCCACGGCGAAGTTGACGGCGACCCCGGCGGTGGCCGAACTCGCGTCCGACACCCGACCGTTGAGCGCCGTCTGGAGCGCCACCGCGACGCCGCCCGCCACGGCGAGCAGGATCATGCCGAGAGCCAGGTCACCGACCGGCTGGCCGAGCTGGGCCAGCGCCACCGCGACCACGCCGAGCACCGCCCCGGCCAGCCGGGGGCCGGTGAGCGCGAGCCGCCCGATCGGCGCGAGGCCCGCCCGGTCCACCGCCAGCCCGCCGAAGCTGCCGCCGGCGACCTGGGCGATGGTGAACACCGCCACCCCGACCACCGGCACGACGTACGCCGCGAGCACGACGATCGCGGCGCCGCCGAGCCCACCGAGGTACGCCCACCACGGCAGCCCGGCCCGGCGCAGCCGGCGCAGGTCGGCCCGGAGGGTCCGCATGCCGAGCAGGGCGGCGGCGACGAGCAGGCACCCGCCGAGGTTGTTGACCGTCGCGGCCAGGGTGGGATCCCCGGCCCGCGCCCCCAGCTCGGCGTTGACCGCGCTCTGCGTGGCCGCCGCGGCACCGCCGAGGGTGACCACCCCGAGCGCGACCCACGACGGCAGGGGCGGACGGTCCCCCCGCGCCCGGCGGTCCCGGCGCGGTACCGGCACCCGCCGCGCGTCGCCCGCTCCGGCGGCCGCGCCGCCCCGCTGCCCCGGCGCGGTCACAGCCGGCAGGCGTGGATGTTCGTGACCAGGATCGCCCGCGCCCCGAGCTCGTACAGCTCGTCCATGATCCGGTGCACGTCGTCGCGCAGCACCATCGCCTGCACCGCCACCCAGCCCTCACGGTGCAGCGGGGAGACGGTCGGCGACTCGATGCCCGGCGTCAGCGAGCTGGCCCGGTCCAGCAGGCCGGCCGGCACGTCGTACGCGAGCATCACGTAACGCCGGGCGACCAGCACCCCGTGGAGGCGGCGCAGCAGCTGCTCGCACTGCGGGTGGGCGGACGCGCCCGCGCGGCGGACGAGCACGGCCGACGAGCGCAGCAGCGGCTCGCCGAACACCACCAGGCCCGCCTGCCGCAGCGTGGCACCGGTCTCCACCACGTCGGCGACGACGTCGGCGACGCCGAGGCGGATGGCGTTCTCCACGGCGCCGTCCAGGCGGATCACGTCGGCCTTGACGCCCAGCTCGCCGAGGTGCCGCTCGACCAGCCCCGGGTACGCGGTGGCGATCCGGTGCCCGCCCAGCTCCTGCACCGAGTCGACGTCCTCGGGGCGGGCGGCGAACCGGAAGGTGGCCCGACCGAAGGCCAGGTCCACCACCTCCTCGGCGGGGGCGCCGGAGTCGATCAGCAGATCCCGGCCGGTGATGCCGACGTCGAGGTCACCGGAGCCGACGTAGGTGGCGATGTCCTTCGGGCGCAGGTAGAAGAACTCGATGTCGTTGGGCTCGTCCCGGCAGATCAGGTCCTTCGGGTCGGTGCGCTGGCGGTAGCCCGCCTCACACAGCATCTGGGCGGCCGACTCGGCCAGCGAACCCTTGTTGGGTACGGCGACACGCAGCATGGCGGAGTGCTCCTTGAGTGATCGGGGAGGATCAGGGCGAGGACGCACTCAGAGATGTCGGTAGACGTCCTTCAGGTCGAGACCGGTGGCGAGCATCAGCACCTGCACCTGGTAGAGCAGCTGGGAGATCTCCTCGGCGGTCCGTTCGGGCCCCTCGTGCTCGGCGGCCATCCACGACTCGGCCGCCTCCTCGACGACCTTCTTGCCGATGAAGTGCACGCCCTTCTCCAGGGCGGCGACGGTGCCCGAGCCCGGGGTGCCGGCGGCGGCCTTCGCCTGCAGCTCGGCGAACAACTCCTCGAACGTCTTCACCGGCCGATTCTCGCAGCCGCGCGGCCGTCCCGGACGCGCCGGGGTCCGGCGCGTCCGCCCGCTGGGCACACCGGGAGCGTGGCCGCGCCGCCACCGCTGCTCGGGCCGGGGCGGCCCGCCGCCGGGCCGGCACCCCGGCCACCCGCGCTCCCGCCCGCCCCGACGCCGGCGCCGGCCGGCTGATCGCCCGGCCCGGCCCGGTCAGCCGCCGAAGCCCACCCGGTGGGCGGCGGCGGAGAGATCCCGGATGGCCAGGGCGGCGTCCAGCGCGGCGACGGTCGCGGTCCAGCCCTTGTCCTCCGCCGAGCCGGGCAGCCCGGCCCGGTCCCGGGCCTGCTCGAGGGTGTCGACGGTGAGCACGCCGTGCGCGACCGGCTTGCCCTCGTCCAGCGCGACGCGGGTCAGCCCGTCGGTGACCGAGCGGCAGACGTAGTCGAAGTGGGCGGTGGCGCCCCGGACCACGACGCCCAACGCGACGACGACATCGCACCGGCGGGCCAGCGCCTGGGCCACCACGGGCAGCTCCACGGACCCGGCCACCCGGGCGACCACGGCGCGGGCCCCGCACGCCGCTGCGGCGGCGACCGCCCGGTCGAGCATGTGGTCGGTGAGGTCGCCGTGCCAGCGGGCCGCGACCACGCCGACCGTCAGGCCGGAAGCGTCGACCGTGTCGATGCCCGGTTCCCCGAAACCCGCCATGGCTACGCTCCGATCTCGTCGCCGGCGACCGGGCGGCCCATCGGAGCCTCGGTCACCTCGTCCAGCTCGTCCAGCAGGTGCCCCATCCGGTCCCGCTTGGTGCGCAGGTAGCGCACGTTCTCCGGGTGCGGCCGGACCGGCAGGCCCTCCCGGCCGGTGATGGTCAGGCCGTACCCCTCCAGGCCGGCGCGCTTGGCCGGGTTGTTGGTGAGCAGCCGCATCGACCGTACGCCCAGGTCGTAGAGGATCTGGGCACCCGTGCCGTAGTCCCGCGCGTCCGCCGGCAGGCCGAGGTCGAGGTTCGCGTCGACGGTGTCCCGGCCCAGGTCCTGCAGCTGGTACGCCTGCAGCTTGTGCAGCAGGCCGATGCCGCGCCCCTCGTGCCCGCGGACGTAGAGCACCACGCCCCGGCCCTCCCGGGCGACGCGATCCAGGGCGGCGTTGAGCTGCGGGCCGCAGTCGCAGCGCACCGAGCCGAAGACGTCGCCGGTGAGGCACTCGGAGTGCACTCGCACCAGCACGTCCCGGCCGTCGCCGAGGTCGCCCATGACCAGGGCGACGTGCTCGGCGGAGTCGTAGTCGCTGCGGTAGCCCAGCGCCCGGAACACCCCGTGCTCGGTGGGCATCCGGGCGTCGGCGACCAGCTCGACCTGCTTCTCCGTCCGCCGCCGGTGCGCGATCAGGTCCGCGATGGTGATCAGCGTGAGCGAGTGCTCGGCGCAGAACTTCTCCAGGTCCGGCACCCGCATCATCGTGCCGTCGTCGTTGACCAGCTCGCACAGGACGCCGGCCGGGCGCAGCCCGGCGAGCCGGGTCAGGTCGATCGCCGCCTCGGTGTGCCCGGGCCGGCGCAGGACGCCGCCCTCGCGGGCCCGCAGCGGCACCACGTGGCCCGGACGGGCCAGGTCGGCCGGCCCGGTGGCGGCGTCGGCGAGCAGCCGCATGGTGTGCGCCCGGTCGGCGGCCGAGATGCCGGTGCTGACGCCCTCCCGGGCGTCCACGGTCACCGTGTACGCGGTGCCCCGCCGGTCCTGGTTGGTGTGGTACATCGGCGGCAGGTCCAGCCGGTCGCACTCGCTCTCGGTCAGCGGCACGCAGATGTAGCCCGAGGTGTGCCGCACCATGAAGGCGACCAGCTCCGGCGTCGCCAGTTCGGCCGCGAAGATCAGGTCACCCTCGTTCTCCCGGTCCTCGTCGTCGACCACGACGACGGGCCGGCCGGCGGCGATGTCCTCCAGCGCCTGCTCGATGCTGCCAAAACTGGTGGTCATGCCACGGCCTCCGAGTAGGTGGTCGACGGGATCGGGGCGGGACGGGTGGCGCGCGCCGTCCGCCACCACGCGGCGAGGCCCCAGACGCAGAACGCGCCGTAGACCAGGTACATGGCCGCGGAGGGGTAGAAGCCGCCGCGCAGCAGCAACGGCACCCCGACCGCGTCGACGGCGATCCAGATCAGCCAGAAGTCGACGTACCCGCGGGCCATCCCGTACGTGGCGAGCAAACTGCCGGTCAGGATCCACGCGTCCGGCAGCGGCCCCCACGAGCCGAGGGCGGCGAGCACCGGGTACGCGGCGGCGGTGCCGGCGACCGCGGCGAGCAGCAGGCCGAGCCGCTCCCGCCCGGTCGCCCAGCGCGGCTCCACGGCGGGGGCGCCGTCGATACCGCGGCGGCGGTTGCGCGACCAGCGCCACCAGCCGTAGACGCTGACGCCGAAGAAGAAGACCTGCCGGCCGGCCTGGCCGTAGAGGTCGTGCGCCTGCGGGGTGGCGAACGCGCCGCCGAGGAAGACGGTGAACAGCAGCGCGTTGCCGACCATGCCGACCGGCCAGGCCCACACGAAGCGGCGCAGGCCGAGCAGGGCGGAGGCGAGCCCGAACACGTTGCCGACGATCTCGCGGACCAGCACGGGCGAGCCGGCGAGGCTCACCTGGGCGTCGAGCAGCCAGCCGAGGGGACCCATCACGCCACCCCGCTCGCGGTCGTGCCGCCGAGCAGGCGCTCGACGTACTTGGCCAGGACGTCGACCTCCAGGTTGACCGGATCACCGACGCCGCGCGACCCGAGCGTGGTGAGCTTCAGGGTGGTCGGGATCAGGCCGACGGTGAACCAGTCGGCCCCGACGTCGGCGACGGTCAGCGACACCCCGTCGACGGTGATCGAGCCCTTCTCCACCACGTACCGGGTCAGGGCCGCGGGGAGGCGGAACCGGACGGTCTCCCACTGCGCGGCCGGTTCCCGGGCCACGACCTCGCCGACGCCGTCGACGTGGCCCTGCACCAGGTGCCCGCCGAGGCGGCTGCCCAGGGCGGCGGCGCGTTCCAGGTTGACCGGGTCGCCGGGGCGCAGCGCGCCGAGCGCGGAGCGGCGCAGCGTCTCCCCCATCACGTCCGCGGTGAAGGTCCCGTCGGCGACGTCCACCACGGTCAGGCAGACGCCGTTGACCGCGATCGAGTCCCCGTGGCGGGCGTCGGAGGTCACCAGGGGGCCGCGGATCGCGACCAGCGCGGAGTCGCCCGCGGTCTCGGTGACGCGGACGACCTCGCCCAACTCCTCGACGATGCCGGTGAACATGTCAGCCCTCCCTCTTCCGGGGCAGCGCGGTGATCCGCAGGTCGGGACCGACCTGCATAACGTCGACGAGCTCGACGTCGATGGCCTCGGCGATCGTGGTCACACCCGCGTCGACCAGCGCGGTCGGCCCGGCGCCGAGCAGCCGGGGCGCGACATAGCCGACGATCTTGTCGACCAGCCCGGCGGCGAGGAACGCGCCGGCCAGTTGGGGCCCGCCCTCCAGCAGGGCGGCCCGGACCCCGCGCCCGTGCAGCGCGGCGAGCAGCGCGTTCAGGTCGACCCGGCCGTCCGGGCCGGCGCCGACCTCCGCGGCGGTGGCGATCCAGGTGGGCGCGGCGGCGTCGCGCACCCGGGCCCCGGTCGGGGTACGGCCCGCCGAGTCCACCACCACCCGCAGCGGCTGACGGATGGCGAGGCTGCCGTCGCGCAGGTTCCGGGCGGTCAGGCGTGGATCGTCGGCGAGCACGGTGCCCACCCCGGCGATCACGGCGTCGACGGTGCCGCGCAGCGCGTGCACGTCCATCCGGGCCGCCTCGGAGGTGATCCACATGCTGGTGCCGTCGGCGGCCGCCGAACGCCCGTCCAGCGTCGCCGCGTACTTCCAGATCACGTACGGCCAGCCCCGGCGCATCGAGGTGAGCCAGGCGATGTTGCCCGCCTCCGCCTCGGCGGCGCGTACCCCCAGGTCGACCTGGACCCCGGCGGCGCGCAGCGTGGCCGCGCCGCCGGCGGCGACCGGGTTCGGGTCGGGCACGGCGATGACGACCCGGGCGACCCCGGCCTGGACCAGGGCGTTGCTGCAGGGGCCGGTGCGGCCGGTGTGGTCGCAGGGCTCCAGAGTGACGACCGCGGTGCCGCCGCGGGCGCGCTCGCCGGCCTGGGCGAGCGCGACGATCTCGGCGTGCGGCCCACCGGCGTAGGCGTGGAAGCCCTCGCCGACGACCCGGCCCGCCGGGTCGAGCAGCACGCAGCCGACCACCGGGTTGGGGCTGGTGGTGCCGAGACCGCGCGCGGCAAGCTCGATCGCGCGACGCATCGCCTCGTCGACGGAGACGCCGGCCATGCCCTGCCCTCTCGCTCGCCGGTCGGCGCGCGGGCGGCGACGGGAGCGGCGGCATCGGGCCGCGGGCGTGCGGCGGCGGAGACCCAGGGACGGCAGAGCCGGCCCAGGGCGGGCGCGCCGCACGCCGAAGTGGCGGCCGGGCACGGCCCATCCGTCCCGCGCGCTGTCTCCCATCCGGACTGTCTGGTGCGGGCATGCCCGCACCAACCGTCGGCCCCGGATTCTCACCAGGTCCACCGGGCGGACGAACCGCTCCCGGGTCGCGGGCTTACCACGGTCGGACCGTGGATCACCGCCGGTTCGGAATTACACCGAGTCCCGCCAGCGCGTGGTGGGTACTACCGGCAGTCTTACACGCGACGGGGCGTCTGTGGCACCCACGCGAGCTACTTCACATGACGATGGCTCGGGTCCGCCACGCCCCGGCGCCGGTCCACCGCCACGTACGACCCCGGCTGGCTCTTGGCCACCGACTTCATCTCGGAGGCGATCGTCATCGCCTCCAGCGGGTTGGTGAGGCGCTTGTTGGCGTCCGAGATCGCCACGCCGATGGAGAGCGTGACCAGCGCGGCGCGGCGCAGGTTGCCGCGCCGGTCCTTCACCTCGACGTAGCCGCGGGCGGCGTCGGGCGGGTCGTACAGCGCGTCGGCGGCCTTCTCGAAGTCGGTCGAGACCCGCGAGGTGAGCGGCAGGACCTGGTCCGGCGTGCAGACGAAGACGAAGTCGTCGCCGCCGACGTGGCCGAGGAACGCCGGCGGCAGGCCCACCGAGACCACCGCCCGGTGCAGGCTGCGGGCCAGCGCCGAGATGAAGTCGTCACCGCGGACGAAGCCGTACACGTCGTTGACGCTCTTGAACCGGTCGATGTCGATGTACCCGACCGCGTAGTCCGACCCGACCCGGATCCGGTCGGCGATCTCCCGGCGGATCCGGCTGTTGCCGGGCAGCCCGGTCAGCGGGGAGACCTCGCGGAACTCCTTGTTGCGGCGGAGGGTGGAGCTGACCCGGGCCACCAGCTCGGCGGTGTCGAACGGCTTGACCAGGTAGTCGTCGGCGCCGGCGCTGAGGCCGTGCACCTTGTCCACGGTCAGCCCCTTGGCGGTCAGCATGATCACCGGCAGCGCGGCGGTCATCGGGTCGGCGCGCAACCGCCGGGTCAGCTCCAGGCCGTCGATCCGGGGCATCATCAGGTCGACCACGGCGAGGTCGGGGCGCTCGCGCTCGATCACCTCGAGGGCCTCCTGGCCGTCGCCGGCGTGGATCACCTCGTACCCGTGCAGCCGCAGGTTGAACTCGACGAACCGCGCGATGTCCTCGTCGTCGTCGACGACGAGGATCACGTCCGGGCGGTCGCCGGCGGGCTCCACGTCAGGCCCCGGCCGCCGCGCGTTCCGCCAGCTCCCGCAGCTTCCGGACCGCCTCGGCCGGGTCGTCCGCCCCATAGACGGCGGTGCCGGCGACGAAGGCGTCCGCACCCGCCTCGGCGGCCTGGGCGATGGTGTCGGCGGCGATGCCGCCGTCGACCTCGATCCGCACCTCCAAGTGGCCGGCGTCGACGTGCCGGCGGGCCGTGCGCACCTTGTCCAGCAGGTGCGGGATGAACCGCTGCCCGCCGAAGCCGGCCTTGATCGTCATGATCAGCAGCGTGTCGAAGCTGGGCAGCAGTTCCAGGTACGGCTCGACGGGGGTGTCCCGGTCGATCGCCAACCCCGCCTTGGCGCCGGCCGACCGCAGGTCCTTGGCGAGCGCGACCGGGTCGTCGCAGGCCTCCGCGTGGAACGTCACGTTGTACGCGCCGGCGTCGGCGTACCCGGGGGCCCACCGCCGCGGGTCCTCGATCATCAGGTGGACGTCGAACGGGAGCTTCGTGGCGGCCCGCAGGCTCTGCACGACCGGCAGCCCGATCGTCAGGTTCGGCACGAAGTGGTTGTCCATGACGTCCACGTGCAGCCAGTCGGCGGCACCTTCGACGGCACGGACCTCGTCGGCGAGGCGGGCGAAATCGGCGGCCAGGATGCTCGGCGCGACGATCGGCGGCGGTACGGTCACTGGGCAAGTGTACGAACGCCGCCACCATCCGCTGGCGGCACGGCACCAAGCGGGACACCCGGTGACCCAGCGGTGACCTCTGGTGCAGAATTGGCCCTTCCGGGCGGTCAAACCGGCCGGAGAGCCATTCGCGACTGGCCGGAAGACCGAAACGCGGCAACACTCCATCAGGGACGGTACGTGGGTTGCACGACCACCGGCGGACGCGCCGGCCGGTCCGCGGCACCGGCCGTCAGCTCCCGGGAAGGGCGGATGATGCGACGGTGGCTTCCTCTCCGAGCACTGGCGCTGGCTGGCACGGCCGCGCTCCTGCTGGGCGGTTGTGTCCGGCCCGGCGGCTCCGACGGTGACCTCACCGACGACTGGCCGGTGCTGTCCGAGGCGCGGCTGTTCGTGCCGGCCGCCGGGGTGTGCCTGCCGCGGATCACAGCGGTGGTGCAGGCGAGCACGTACGAGACGGTGGACTGCGCCCGCAACCACCTGGCCGAGGCCGTGCACGTGGGCACCTTCACCGGCCCCGTCGCCGAGCGTGACCGCCGGCCCGACCCGGGCTCGCCGGACCTGCGCGACGCGCGGGCCGAGTGCGACCAGCGGGTCCGCGACGTGCTCGGCGGCGACTGGCACGCCGCCCGCCTCACGCTGAACATTACCCTGCCCTCGGTGTCCGCCTGGGCCGGCGGCGCCCGGTGGTTCCGCTGCGACCTGAGCGAGACCGACAGCATCGACAACACCCGGCCGGTCAACCGGACCGGCAGCCTGCGCGGCGCCATGCTCGGCGATTCCCCGCTGGTGCACGGGTGCTTCGACCCGAAGCTGATCGGCGACAACCTGAACTACATGGCCCCGGTGCTGTGCACCGAGCCGCACCGCGCCGAGTTCGTCGGCGTCTACCTGGAACGCGACCTGAGCTGGGCGGAGTTCACCCGCAGCGAGCAGCAGGCGCACCAGCGGTGCATGGCGCTGATCGCCGCGTTCGCCGACGTGCCCAACAACAGCGACCTGCCGTACCGGGCGGGATCGATCTTCTACCCACCGTCGGAGCGGGAGTGGGAGGAGGGCGACCGCGGGGTGCGCTGTTTCCTGTGGAGCGACGACCGCAAGCTGACCCGCTCGATGCGCGGTGTCGGCCCGCAGGGACTGCCGGCCATCTGAATCCCGCGCCGGGTGCCGTATGCTCCCGCAGCGTGGCGGGCAACGACGGTGCCGGTCCACCGGACGACGGGGAGGCCGGACGATGAGGCGACGCTGGCTCGCGCTGTGCGGCGCGGTGGTGGTCCTGGCGCTCGGCGGCTGCGTGACACCGCCGGCCGGCACCGACGGCGACCTGGTCGACGACTGGGCACCGCTCAGCGCCGCGACGGTCTTCACCCCCGAGGCGGGCACCTGCCACTCGTTCGTGGCCCGGGTCGGCTATCTCGACGGCTACGCGCCGGTGCCCTGCGACCAGCCGCACAAGGTGGAGACCCTGCACCTCGGGACGCTGACCGGGGCCGCCGCGACGGCCACCGAGCCGCCGGCCGCCGGCTCCGCCGGCATGCGCGCCGCGCACACCACCTGCCACCGCGAGGCGACCCGGGCGCTGGGCGGCGACTGGCGCAGCGGCCGGATCGGGCTGAACGTGTTGTTCCCCTCGCCGGCCGCCTGGACCGGCGGGGCCCGCTGGTTCCGCTGCGACGCGGCGGAGCTGCGGAGCATGGACGACCCGAGCGTGGTCTCCCGCGACACCGGCCTCGCCGGCGCGCTGAAGGGCACGTCTCCGCTGCGGCACACCTGCTTCAACCCGAAGATCGAGGACGACCGGGTGACCACGATGGCGCCGATCGCCTGCACCCGCCGGCACCACGCCGAGTTCGTCGGCGTCTGGACCGCGCCGGACACCAGCTTCGCGGCGTTCCGCAAGAACCAGCGCCGGGTCCGCGACGGGTGCGGCGCGCTGATCGCCGCGTACGCCAAGGTGCCACGCAGCGAGGTGCGGTTCCGGACCGGCTCGATCTGGTACCACCCCCAGGAGTCCGAGTGGCGCAACGGCAACCGGGGCATCCAGTGCTTCCTCTGGATCGCCGACCGGAACCTGACCCGGTCGATGAAGGGCGCCGGCCGCAGCGGCCTGCCGATGGGCTGAGCGACGGACGGCGGCGTCAGCCCCGGCGCAGCACCGCGAGGAACATCGCGTCGGTGCCGTGGCGGTGCGGCCACAGCTGCACCGTCGGCCCGTCGCCGAGCCCCGGCATCCCCGCCGGCAGCAGCGGGCGGGCGTCGACGAAGTCGACCGGCACCCCGGCCCGCCGGGCCGACTCGGTGACCGTGACGTGCGTCTCGACGGTGTGCGGCGAGCACGTGACATAGGCGACCAGACCGCCGGGGCGGACCGCCCGCAGCGCCGCCCCGAGCAGCTCCCGTTGCAGCCGGGTCAACGCCGGCAGGTCCGACGGCTGCCGACGCCAGCGCGACTCGGGCCGGCGGCGCAGCGAGCCCAGGCCGGTGCAGGGCGCGTCGACGAGCACCCGGTCGAAGTGCGCCTCGGCGAGCTTCGGGTCCGCGCCGACGGTGCGGCCGTCGGTGTTCAGCACGGTCACCGGCAGGTCGCGGGTGGCCTGGGCGACGAGACGGGCACGGTGCTCGGACACCTCGACGGCGGTGAGCCGGGCGCCACGCTGCGCGGCGATCGCGCCCAGCAGGCCGGACTTGCCGCCCGGGCCGGCGCACAGGTCGAGCCAGCGGCCGTCCGCCCCGTCGAGCGGGGCCACCGCGAGCGCGTCGGCCACCAGCTGGGAGCCCTCGTCCTGCACGTGGGCCCGGCCCGCGGCGATCGCCGGCAGATCCCCTGGCGCGCCGCCACCCGAGTAGACCGCGTACGGGGAGAAGGCGCCGGGCGCGCCACCGACCTCGTCGGCCAGCTGCACCGGGTCGGCGAGCCCGGGACGGGCGCACAGGTGCACCGGCGGGCGCTCATTGTCCTCGATGAGCAGCCGGGCGGTCTCGTCGAGGTCGCCGCCCAGCGCCTCGGCGAACGCCCGCACGATCCACTGCGGATGGCTGTACGCGAGGGCCAGGTGCCCGACCGGGTCGGAATCCAGCGGCGGGGCGAGCCGGGCCACCCAGGCGTCGGCGTCCCGGCCGGCGACCTCGCGCAGCACCGCGTTGGCGAACCCGGTCGCCCCCGGCCCCACCGAGCGAACCAGGTCGACCGTCGACGAGACCGCCGCGTGGGCCGGCACCCGGGTGTGCAGCAGCTGGTACGCGCCGAGCCGCAGCGCGTCGCGGACCGGCGGGTCGATGCGCGCCACGTCCCGCCCGGCGGCGTCGGTGAGGATCGCGTCGAGGGTGCCCAGGTGGCGCAGCGTCCCGTAGGTCAGCTCGGTGGCGAAGGCGGCGTCCCGGCCGGTCAGCCCGGCGTCGCGGAGGATCGCCGGGAGCGCCAGGTTGGCGTACGCGTCGTCCCGGTTGACCGCCTCGATCGCCTGATAGGCCGCGTACCGGGGCCGGTCGGCCGGGAGCGTGCGGCGGCCGGGCCGGGGGCCCGCGCCGCGGGGGGCGCGCTCCGGGCGCCCGGCGCGGTCGTCGCCCCGGCGGGGGCCGGCGCGCTCCGGACGGCCACCGGTCGACCGGGCGAACCGGGCGGAGCCGGAGTCGCCGGCCCGGCCGGTGTCCGGAACGCCGGCGGGGCCGGCGTCGAACCGGCCGCCGCGCGGGTTGTCGGGACGATCGGCGCGGTCCGCGGGGTCCGTCACGCGAAGACCTCCCCGGCGGCGACCCGGGCGCCGCGCGCCCAGTCGCTCGCCGGCATGGCCTTCTTGCCGGCCGCCCGCACCTCGCCGAGCTGCACCGGCGTGGTGGCGGTGCCGGCGAGCACCCGGGACTTCTCCACCAGCAGCTCGCCCGGCTTCAGGTCGGGACCGTTCGCGACGGGGGTGACCGGGCCCAGCTTGAGCCGCTCGTCGCGGAAGGTCGTCCACGGGCCCGGGGCCGGGGTGCACGCGCGGACGCGCCGGTCCACGGCGAACGCGGGCTCGCCCCAGCGCACCCGGGCGTCCTCCACGGTGAGCTTCGGCGCCAGGGACACCCCGTCGGCCGGCTGGGGCTCGGCCCGCGCGGTGCCGTCCTCGATCGCGTCGAGGACGGCGACCAGCAGCCCGGCACCGGAGTGGGCGAGCCGCTCCAGCAGGTCGCCCGAGGTGTCGGTGGGCCGGATCTCGTCGGTGAGGGTGCCGTACACCGGGCCGGTGTCCAGGCCCTCCTCCAGCTGGAAGACGCTGGCGCCGGTCAGCTCGTCGCCGTGCAGCACGGCGTGCTGCACGGGTGCCGCGCCGCGCCAGGCCGGCAGCAGCGAGAAGTGCAGGTTGACCCAGCCGTGCCGGGGGATCTCCAGCGCGGCCGGCGGGACCAGCGCGCCGTACGCGACGACCGGCACGCAGTCGGGCGCCAGCTCGCGCAGCCGGTCGAGGAACTCCGGCTCGCGCGGCCGGGCGGGGGTGAGCACCTCGACCCCGTGCTCGTCGGCCCAGGCGCCCACCGGGGAACGGGACAGGCCGCGACCGCGACCGGCCGGGGCGTCCGGGCGGGTCACCACGGCCACCAGGTCGTGGCGGGAGGCCGCCACCGCCGCGAGGGCGGGGACGGCGACGGCCGGCGTACCGGCGAAGATCACGCGCACCGGCCGGTCACCGCCCGAGGCCGAAGGGGCTGCTGGAGGCGTGCGGGCTGAGCTTGACGGTCGGCGGGGCGGCCGGGTCGTACCACTCGGCCTGGCGGATCGCCTTCATCGCCTCCTTGCGGCCGGCCGCGTCGAGCCGGTCGATGAACAGCACCCCGTCGAGGTGGTCGGTCTCGTGCTGCACGCAGCGGGCCATCAGGCCGGTGCCGACGATCTGCACCGGGTCGCCGTAGCCGTTGAAGCCCTTGGCGATGACGTTCTGCCGGCGCTTGGTGTCGAAGTACAGGCCGGGGATGGACAGGCAGCCCTCCGGGCCGTCCTGCTCCTCCTCGTCGGGGAACTCCAGCACCGGGTTGACCAGGTGGCCCACCACGTCGTCCACGTCGAAGGCGAACACCCGCAGGCCCACGCCGAGCTGCGGCGCGGCGAGGCCGGCGCCGCCCTGCTCGCGCATCGTGTCGGTCAGGTCGGCGATGAGCTTGCGCAGCTCGACGTCGAAGTCGACCACCGGATCGGCCGGCGTGCGCAGCACCGGGTCGCCGAACAGACGGATGGGCTGGACGGTCACGCGGGGTGGCTCCTTCGTGGGCTGGGCGGCGGTCGTGCCGTACCAGTCTACGGAGTGCCCCGGCCGGTCCCGGCCGGCGTACCGCGATCGGTGGCCGCAGCGGTGGCGGTGACCGGGAGTGTCTCGTAGCCACGCAGCGTGAGCCGCGTCCGGCGGTGCGGCGTACCGGCCAGGGCCAGGTCGGGCAGCCGGCGCAGCAGCAGCGGGAAGGCGACCTGCGCCTCCAGCCGGGCCAGCCCGGCGCCCAGGCAGTAGTGCGGACCGGACCCGAAGGAGAGCGGGTGCGACTCGGCGCGCCACGGGTCGAACCGGGCCGGCTCGGGGAACCGCCGGGGATCGCGGTTCGCGGCCCCGAGCAGGAGCAGCAGCCAGCTGCCGGCCGGCAGCTCGACGCCGTCGAGGGTCACCGGCGCGCCGGCCGCGCGGGTGGTCAGTTGCACCGGGGAGTCGTGCCGCAGCAGCTCCTCGACGTACGCGGGCGCGAGGTCCGGGTGCGACCGCAGCGCGTCGGCGGCGCGCGGGTGCTCCAGCAGCACCACCAGGCCGTTGCCGAGCAGGTTGGTGGTGGTCTCGAAGCCGGCCACCAGCAGCACCACGAGGTTGGCCAGCAGCTCCTCCCCGGAGAGCCGGTCACCGTCGGCGTCGTGCGCCTGCACCAGCCCGGTGGTCAGGTCGTCGCCCGGGGCGCGGCGGCGCTGCGCGATCAGCCCGGTGAAGTAGTCGCGCAGCTCGCTCGCGCCGGCGTCGGCGACCGCCAGGTCCTGCGGGCTGAACTCCGGCTCCAGGACGCCGGTCAGGTCGCCGGCCCAGCGCCGGAACCGGGGCCGGTCGGCCGCGGGCACGCCGAGCAGGGCGCAGATCACCGCCACCGGCAGCGGGTACGCGAAGCCGGCCATGAAGTCCACCGGGGTGCCGTCGCGACCGGCGCGAACCATCTCGTCGATCAGCTCGTCGGCCTGGTCGGCCACCACCTCCCGCATGGCGGCGACCCGGCGCGGGGTGAACGCCCCGGCCGCGAGGCGGCGCATCCGGCTGTGGTCGGGCGGGTTGGTGCGCAGCATCGACCGGGAGATCGACATCAGGGCCGGGCTGCTGCGCCACTGCGGGAAGAGGTCGTCGCGCATCTCGCCGTCGAGCACGACGAACCGCGGGTCGCGCAGCACCGCGTCGGCCTCGGCGTACCCGGTGACCACGAAGAAGCCGGGCGCGGCCTGGACCACCGGGCCGTGCGCGCGCAGCCGCTCGTACGTCGGGTACGGGTCGAGCCGGCCCTCGGGCGACATGAGCAGCGCGAGCGCCTCGGATGCCGCCATGCGTGCCTCCCCGTGCCGAGCTCCCGGAGGCTCCATCATGCGCGCTGGACGGGCCCGCCCGCAGCCCCGGAAGCCGGCGGACGCGGACCGCGCCCGGTTGCCGCTTCGACCGGCGCAGCGCCCGGCGGCGCCGTCAGGAGGCGGCGCCCGGCTCCCCGGCCAGGACCGCGTCCCCGCCCAGCAGGGTGTGCTCCGGCAGCGGCAGCTCGATCTTGTGGGCGGCCTCCCAGTCGTGGATCAGGCCGGGCCGCACCTGGGCGGCGAAGTAGTCGAGGGCGCTCATCCCGCCGACGACCGGCTCGTCGACCTCGGCGACCAGCCGGGCCGGCACCAGCCGGAACCCGCTCTGCAGCGCGGCGCTGAGCCGCCGGTGCCCGTCGACGACGAAGAAGTGCTCGCCGGTGTAGCCGATCCGCAGCGGTTCGAGCGCCTCGTCGCCGGCCCCGGCGACCTCGCCGACGAACTCCGAGTCCCACAGATCGCGGAGGCCGGCGATGTCCTCGGTCGGGTAGACCCGCGCCGGGTCGAGCAGCAACAGCGGCGGGGCGTCGCGCAGCACCTCGGGGCAGAGCCGGCCCTCGTACGCGTCGATGATGTGCTCGATCACCTCCTCGGCGGTGGCCCGGGTGGTGTCGCAGATCAGGTCGTAGTTGCGCAGCCGGGCCTTGTCCACGCCGTAGCGGACGATGAACCGGCCCCGCTCGCTCTCGCTGCGCTCCTTGAGCCGGGCCTTCGCCTCCTCCAGCGAGGTGTAGCTCTCGGCCGGGCCGGAGGGGCGCAGCAACACCCGCCGGGCGGCCTCACCCGGCTCGGTGATCATGTGCACCTTCAGCGCGTCGGTGAAGAAGTGCCAGGCGAGCCGCGAGTCCATGACCAGGCGCTCCCCGGAGGCGGCGATGTCCCGCTGGAGCTGGTCGACGTAGCCGTCGACGGCCTGGTCCAGCTCGGCGTGGAGGTTGAGCTGGAGGGCGGTCATCTGCCGCTCCTGGGCCATCTGGCGGTAGAGGTCGCCGACGCTGACCCGGCGCATGCCGAGGCGCTTGGCGATCTCCACGGAGACGGTGCTCTTGCCGCTGCCGAGATCACCGTTGAAGACGATCGACTGAGGAACGGTCACGACTGGTCCACCCCTGATCACCGGCTGCTTGAGCTCATGACGCCGCGCCGTACCGACGCGCTCCCGCCATCGTCGGGCATGACGGGCGATGCTATCACCCATCACCGGGTCAGTTCCCACACAGCGTGTCCGTCACGCCTGATCCGGTGACGCATCGTCACCGTGGATGTCCACCGGGTCGCCGGCGGCTCAGAACAGGGCGAGCGGGTCGACCTGGAGCCGGACCGGGTCGGCGGCCTTGCGGGCGGCGCGGACACCCGCCGCGGTGTGCAGCGCCGCGGCGAGGGCGGCGGCCCGGGCCCGCGGCACCCGGACCAGCATCCGCTCCCGCTCGCCGTCGGCCGGGACGGGGCCGAGCACCTCGGCCTCGTCGGGCAACCGGGACTCGGCGAGCAGGTCGGCGACGGCGGCCGGCGGGCCGGTGACGCTGGCCATCCGCACCGCCGGCGGGAAGCCGAGCTCCCGGCGCTCGGCGAGTTCCCGGGCGGCGAACCAGCCGGCGTCCCAGCGCAGGAGCGCCTGCACCGGGGCGAGCGCGCCGTCGGCGACCACCACGACCCGGCCGCCGGCCGCCGCGGGTCGGGCCAGCGCGGCCGCGGTGAGCCAGCGTCGCAGCGCCTCCTCCCCCGCCCGCAGGTCGGCGCGGGTGAGCAGGGCCCAGGAGTCGAGCAGCAGCACGGCACCGTAGCCGCCGTCGGCGACCGGTTCGGCGCCGGGGGTGGCGATGACCAGGCCGGCGCCGCCGGGGACGGCCGCGAGGACCTCCTCCCGCCCGGAGGTCCGCACGGTGACGCCGGGGAAGGCCCGGCCCAGTTCCTCGGCCGTCCGCCGGGCGCCGGTGACCGACGCCCGCAGGCGCCGCCCCCCGCACTCCGGGCAGGCGTACGCGGCGGCGACGCGCCCGCACCAGCGGCACGCGGGGGCGCCCTCGGCCGACGGCAGGGCGAGCGGGCCGGCGCACTGCGGGCAGCGGGCGGGCGTACGGCACGTCGCGCAGGCGACCGAGGGCAAATAGCCGCGCCGGGGCACCTGGACCAGCACCGGCGTGTCGGCCTGCAGCGCGTCCCGGGCGGCGGTCCAGGCGAGGCTCGGCAGCCGGGCGGTGGCCGCGCCCGGGTCCCGGGCGAGCTGCGGGTCGTCGCCGGTGGGGGCGATCGCCGGCGTCCGGGCCCGGACGGTGGCCCGGTCGGCCACGACCTCGCGCGCCCAGCCCGTCTCGACGAGCAGCTGCGCCTCGGCGGTGCGGGCGTACCCGCCGACCAGGGCGGCGGCGTCGGTGAGCTGGGCGCGGGTCAGCAGCACCTCGCGGGCGTGCGGGTAGGGGGCGCGGGGCTCGGCGTGCAGGTCGTCACCGTCGTCCCAGATGGCGACCAGGCCGAGCCGGGGCACCGGGGCGAACATGGCCGCCCGGGTACCGATCACCACGGGTACGTCGCCCCGGCGGGCGGCGAGGAAGGCCCGGTACCGCCGGGCCGGGCCGAGCGCGGCGGTGAGCTGGACGTGCCGGCCGGGACCGAGCGCGGCGGCCAGTGCCGTGTCGAGCCGGTCCAGGTCGCGGGCGTCGGCGACGACCACGACGGCGCCGCGGCCGCCGGCGACGGTCGCGGCGACCGCCTCGGCGTAGCGGGCGGGCCAGTCCTCGCCGGGCAGCGCGGACCAGACCGCGCGCGGGGCGCGGCCGTCGGTGAGGGCCCGCAGCAGGGCCGGGCCGGCCGGGTAGTCGCGCCAGGCGTCGGGCGCGGCCGGAGCCGGCGCTCCGGCGGGGCCGGGCTGCGGCGGGGCGTCGTCCCCGGTGCCGGGGGCCGGGTGGGGTTCCTTCTCGACCCGGGCGTGCCGGGGTGGGACGGCGAGGCGGAGCACGTCGGCGAGGCTGCCCGCGTACCGGTCGGCGACCGCGCGGGCGAGGCGGGCGATCTCCGGCGCGAGCACCGGCTCCGGGGAGACGACCTTCTCCAGGTACGCGAGGCGCGGGTGCTCGGAGGCCTCGACGCGCTCCAGCAGCCAGCCGTCGACGAGTTGGCCGGCGAACCGGACCTTCACCCGGGTGCCGGGCCCGGCGTCGGCGTCGAGCGCCTCGGGCACCAGGTAGTCGAACAGGCGGTCGAGGTGGGCCAGGGGCACGTCGACGCAGACGCGAGCGACCGGCGACCCCTCGGCGGGTCGCCGGTCGCTGCGCGGGTTGCTGCTCAGGCTCCCGCTACCGACTTGAGGTCGGCGGCGCGGTCGGTGCTCTCCCACGTGAAGTCCGGCAACTCCCGACCGAAGTGCCCGTACGCCGCGGTCTGCGCGTAGATCGGCCGCAACAGATGCAGATCCCGAATGATCGCCGCCGGCCGCAGATCGAACACCTCCGTGACCGCCTTCTCGATCCGCTCCACCGGCACCGTCTCCGTACCGAACGTCTCGATGAACAAACTCACCGGATGCGCCTTACCGATCGCGTACGCCACCTGCGCCTCACACCGCTCCGCAAGCCCCGCCGCCACCACAGTCTTCGCCACCCACCGCATCGCGTACGCCGCCGACCGATCCACCTTCGACGGATCCTTACCCGAAAACGCCCCACCACCATGACGCGCATACCCGCCATACGTGTCCACGATGATCTTCCGACCGGTCAGCCCCGCATCCCCCATCGGACCACCGATCTCGAACCGACCCGTCGGATTCACCAACAACCGGTACCCCCCGGTGTCCAGACCCAGACTCTCCACCTCCGGCGCGATCACGTGGTCACGGACGTCGGGCGTCAACAGCGACTCCAACGAGATATCCGCCGCGTGCTGCGACGACACCACCACCGTGTTCAACCGCACCGGACGCAGACCCTCATACTCGATCGTCACCTGCGTCTTACCGTCCGGCCGCAGATACGGCACCGTCCCGTCCTTACGCACCTGCGCCAACCGCCGCGACAACCGATGCGCCAACGCGATCGGCAACGGCATCAACTCCGGCGTCTCCGAACACGCAAAACCGAACATCATCCCCTGATCGCCCGCACCCTGCGCGTCCAACGCACTCTCCGACGCACCCGTACGCAACTCGAAGGCGTTGTCCACCCCCTGCGCGATGTCCGCCGACTGCGCCCCGATCGACACACTCACCCCACACGAGGCCCCATCGAAACCCTTCTTCGACGAGTCATAACCAATCCCCAAGATCGTCCGACGCACGATCGACGGGATGTCGGCGTACGCCCTCGTCGTCACCTCACCCGCAATATGCACCTGACCCGTCGTGATCAACGTCTCCACGGCCACCCGCGACCGCGGATCCTCCGCCAACAACGCATCGAGAATCCCGTCACTGATCTGATCAGCGATCTTGTCCGGGTGGCCTTCCGTGACCGATTCGGAAGTGAAGAGGCGGCGTGTCACGGCACTCCTAAGTCGTGGAAAAGTCGTTCCGCGGCAGTGTAGTCATCCGCGTCCGGAGTCGGCCCGTTCGGTCGGTGCCCGGCCCAGCTGTCAGGAACGGCTGGCGAGCCGGGCGACGACCAGATCCCAGACGCCGTCGGCGAGGTCTTCCTTGGACTGCTCGGGCATCCGGCTGACCGAGCCGTCCGCGCCGATGACGGTCGCCGCGTTGGTCTCGGCGCCGAAGACCTTGTCCGGGCCGACCTCGTTGATGACGATGAGGTCCGCCCGCTTGCGGGCGAGCTTGGCCCGGCCGTTGGCCTCGGCGTCGCCGGTCTCGGCGGCGAACACCACCAGCACCTGCTCCGGACGGCGGCGCTGGCCGAGCTCGGCGGCGATGTCCGGGTTCGTGACGAGCTCGATGGTGGGCGCGCTGCCGTCGTCCGATTTCTTGATTTTGCCAGTCGCGTACGTCGCCGGGCGGAAATCGGCGGGAGCGGCTGCCATGACCACCGCGTCCGCTTCGACGGCCGCCTTGAGCGTCGCCTCGCGCAGCTCACCGGTCGTGCCGACGCGCACCAGGTCGGCGCCGGCCGGGTCGGGCAGCGAGACGTTGGCGGAGATCAGGGTCACCCGGGCGCCCCGGGCCACGGCGGCCCGGGCGAACGCGTACCCCTGCTTGCCGGAGGACCGGTTGCCGAGGAAGCGCACCGGGTCGAGGGGTTCGCGGGTGCCGCCGGCGGTGACCACCACGTGCCGCCCGGCCAGGTCCGCCGGGGCGGCGACGCCCCGGGCCAGGGCGCGCCGGGCCACGGCGAAGATCTCCGCCGGGTCGGGCAGCCGGCCCTTGCCGGTGTCGACGCCGGTGAGCCGGCCGACCGCGGGCTCGATCACGCGGACCCCGCGGGCCCGCAGGGTGGCGACGTTGGCGACGGTCGCCGGGTGCTCCCACATCTCGGTGTGCATGGCGGGTGCCAGCACGACCGGGCAGCGGGCCGTGAGCAGGGTGTTGGTCAGCAGGTCGTCGGCGAGCCCGTGGGCGGCCTTCGCGAGCAGGTCGGCGGTGGCCGGCGCGACGACCACGAGGTCGGCCTGCTGGCCGAGCCGCACGTGCGGCACCTCGTGGACGTCGGACCAGACATCGTCGGCCACCGGCTGCCCGGACAGGGCCGCCCAGGTCGGCGCTCCGACGAAGCGGAGCGCCGACGCGGTCGGCACGACCCGGACCCGGTGGCCCGACTCGGTGAAGAGCCGCAGCAGCTCGCAGGCCTTGTACGCGGCGATGCCGCCGCCGACCCCGAGCACGATCCGGGGGGACATCGGAGGGGGCGTTACGGCTGGTCGGTGGGCTCAGCGGTGAGCAGGCCCGCGTTGATCTCGCGCATCGCGATGGAGAGCGGCTTCTCCTGGGGCGTGGTCTCGACCAGCGGGCCGACGTACTCCAGCAGGCCCTCGCCGAGCTGGCTGTAGTAGGCGTTCACCTGCCGCGCCCGCTTGGCGGCGAAGATGACCAGCGCGTACTTCGAGGTGGTCTTCTCGAGAAGCTCGTCGATCGGCGGGTTGGTGATGCCCTCGGGGTTGGTGGCGATGGATCCCACTGTGTTGACCTCTGTGTCTGTCGCACCGCTCGCGGTGCTGGCGGTCAACCGCGCACGCGCGGTCGCGCCGGAGCCAGGAAGGAAGAACCGAGCAATCCTACCAGCTTGTCCACAACGCGCTCGGTCAGGTCGTGGACCACGGGGTGGTCGAAGTGGGCCGCGGTGACCGGATCGACGGCGCGCCCGGGCGGGTGCAGCAGGACCAGCCGGGCATCCGGCAGCGCCACCCGGACCAGCAGCGCGCCGGCCAGGTCGAGCGGCAGCAGGACGGGATCGCCGGCGGCCAGCCGCGACCGCAGCGGCTCGTACGGCGTGCCGCGCCGGTGCGGGCCAATGCGGCTCCACTCCAGCAGGCCGCCCGCGGCGAGGACCCGGTCGAACTCGACCGGGTCGAGGAAGACGCGGTCGACACCGTCGACCTCGTGGTCGCGCCGGGGCCGGGTGGTAACCGGCACCGGCGTCCACACGGCGGGAGAACGCGCCCGGACCAGCTCGACGACACCGTCCCGGCCGGAGCCCGAGGGCCCGGCCAGGACAGTGAGCCGAGCCGGCGGGCGCGCCTCGCCATCCGTGCTCACTGCTTGTTTCTACACGGCTGCCGGCCTCAGTTGGCGGCGAACTCTCCAAGCAGGGCCTTGCGCTGCTGCTCGCCGAGGCCACGCAGGCGCCGGCTGTCGGCGATCTTGAGCTTCTCCATGATCTGGGTCGCCCGGATCTTGCCGATGCCCGGCATCGCCTGCAGGACGGCGGACACCTTCAGCTTGCCGACGACGTCGTCGGACTCGGCCCGCTCGAGAACGGCCGAAAGGGTGGTCTTGCCCTGCTTGAGCTGCTCCTTCAGCTCAGCACGGGCCTTGCGGATCTCCGCGGCCTTCTCCAGCGCTGCTGCGCGCTGCTCGGGGGTCAGTGACGGGAGCGGCACCAGTTCTCCTCAGGTCCCTATCGCGACGGGCGGGACGCACCGCCGCACTGTGAAACGTGGTGTCGCTGTGAACCAAGGGGTCCATGGTTCCCAGCGCGGGGAAAACTAGCGGTCAGCGGAGTTTTCGGCAACGTGGACGCGCGAAGATCAACGGAAAGTGACCGAGCCGTCAGTCAGTCACGAACCGGCGAGGACGGCCCGGCATTCGGCCAGCGCCCGGTCCGCCGCGGCCCGCAACGCGGTCCCGTCGGGGCCCGCGCCCAGCACCTCCCGGGAGTACGACGGGAGCACGGCGGGCAGGCTGGACCCGAAGACGATCCGCAGGTCGGCGGCCGTCGCACCCTGCGCGCCGAGGCCCGGGGCGAGCAGCGGCCCATTCACCGAGGACAGGTCGTGACCGGTCGCGCCGATGGTCGCCCCGACCACCAGCCCCAAGCTGCCCAACGGCTGCGCACCCGCGTTGAGCTGGGAAATCTCGTCGATCACGGTCTGCGCGACGGTCCGCCCGTCGGCGGCCCGGGCCCGCTGCACGGCCGCGCCCTCCGGGTTGGAGGTGAGAGCCAGCACGAAGACGCCACCGCCGTGCGCGGCCGCCAGATCGAACATCGGAGCGAGCGAACCCACCCCGAGGTAGGGGCTCGCCGTGACCGCATCAACATAGAGCGGACTCGATGGATCGAGGTACGCGGCGGCGTACGCCGCGACCGTCGAGCCGATGTCGCCGCGCTTGACGTCGAGCAGAACGAGCGAGCCACAATTTCGTAACTGTCGGATAGTTGACTCAAGGATTGCCACGCCACGGGCACCGAAACGCTCGAAGAACGCCGACTGGGGCTTGACCACCGCGACCCGGTCACCCAGGGCGTCCACCACCGTGCCGGCGAACCGTTCCAGGCCGCGTACGTCGTCGTCGAGGCCCCAGCGGGCGAGCAGACCCGGGTGCGGGTCGATGCCCACGCAGAGCGGCCCCCGCTCGGTGACGGCCCGGTGCAGGCGGGCGCCGAAGCTCTCCATGCCGACCTTCCTCTCCGGCGCCCGGACCCGGGCGCCTCTCCGGCGGGCGGCGGGTGCCGTCCGCGTGCTCTCCCGCCCGGTTCCGGTCGGGCGTCCCGCGCGGTCGCGCGTACTCCGGGCGGCTGGACCGGCGGCTCAGCCCGCCTTCACCGCGGCCGCGACCCCGGCGGCGATCCGGGCCAGGTCGGCGTCGTCGGTGACGTACGGGGGCATGGTGTAGACCAGGTCCCGGAACGGCCGCAGCCAGACGCCCTCGGCGACGGCGGCGGCGGTGGCCGCCGGCAGGTCCACCTCGCGGTCGAGCTGCACCACCCCGATCGCGCCGAGCACCCGGACGTCCGCGACGCCCGGCGCGCCGCGCAGCGGCTCCAGGCCGGCCCGCAGGCCCGCCTCGACGCGGGCCACCTGCGCCGGCCAGGCACCGGCGCGCAGCAGGCCCAGGGAGGCGTTGGCGACCGCGCAGGCGAGCGGGTTGCCCATGAACGTCGGGCCGTGGGCGAGCACCCCGGCGGCCGAGATGCCCCGGGCGACCTCCGCCGTGCACAGCGCCGCGGCCAGGGTCAGGTAGCCCCCGGTGAGGGCCTTGCCGACACAGAGCACGTCGGGGGCCACCCCGGCGTGCTCGGCGGCGAACATGGTGCCGGTGCGGCCGAAGCCGGTGGCGATCTCGTCGAAGATCAGCAGGACCCCGTGCGCGCGGGTGGCCTCCCGCAGCACCCGCAGGTAGCGGGGGTTGTGGAACCGCATGCCCCCCGCGCCCTGGACCACCGGCTCCACGACGACGGCGGCCAGCTCGTGCGCGTGCCGGGCGATCGCGTCGGCCAGGGCCGCCTCGTACGCCGGATCGGGCGGCGAGTCGAACCCGCCCGGCGGCACCGGGGCGAACACCTGCCGGGGCAGCATGTCCCCCCACAGGTGGTGCATGCCGCCCTCCGGGTCGCAGACGCTCATCGGGTGGAACGTGTCGCCGTGGTAGCCGCCCCGCCAGGTGCCCAGCCGGCGGCGCTCCGGCCGGCCGGTGGCCCGCTGGTACTGCAGGCACATCTTGATGGCCACCTCGACGCTCACCGAGCCCGAGTCGGCCAGGAAGACGTGCTCCAGGCCGTCCGGGGCGAGCTCGACGAGGCTACGCGCCAGCGTGACGGCGGGCTCGTGGGTCAGCCCGCCGAACATCACGTGGCTCATGCGCCCGAGCTGGTCGGTCACCGCCGCGTCCAGCACCGGGTGCCGGTAGCCGTGGATCGCCGCCCACCACGACGACATCCCGTCGACGAGTTCGCGCCCGTCGGCGAGTCGCAACCGGACCCCGGACGCGCCCTCCACCACGTACGGCGCGCTGGCGGGCGGCACAGCCGCGTACGGATGCCAGACATGCGCCGCGTCCGCCGCCGATATCTCCTCAGGCGTCACGAAGCTCCCTCCCTCCGCTCGACCTTTCATCGGTCGGTTCGATCCACCCTGTCGGCGCCCGAAAGTGCCGGATCGCGTGGGTCATCGGGTGCCGGCGGCGGTGCTGCGGACCAGCGCCGGGCCGCGGTAGATGAAACCGGTGTAGAGCTGGATCAGCGACGCGCCGGCGTCGAACATCCGCGCCGCGTCGTCCGGGGTGGCGATGCCGCCGACGCCGACGATCGGCAGGCGCCCGCCGGTCTCCCGGTGCACGAACGCGACCACCTCCCGCGCGCGGGCGGCCAGCGGCCGGCCGGACAGCCCGCCCGTCTCGGCGCCCCGCGCCCGGTCCGCCGGGGCGAGCCCGGCACGGGCGAGGGTGGTGTTGGTGGCGATCACCCCGGCCGCTCCCCGGGCCAGGCAGACCTCCAGCAGCTCGGCGATCGCCGGCTCGGTCAGGTCCGGCGCGATCTTCACCAGCACCGGCTTCTCCCCCACCAGGGCGGCCAGCAGCGCGTCCAGGTGGGCCCGGTCCTGCAGGGACCGCAGGCCCGGAGTGTTCGGCGAGGAGACGTTGACGGCGAAGTAGTCGCCGTGGTCGCGCAGGGCGCGGTACGAGGAGCGGTAGTCCTCGACCGCCTCCTCCAGCGGGGTGACCTTGGACTTGCCGAGGGAGATGCCCAGCGGCACGCCGATCGGGCGGGGCAGCGCCGCCAGCCGCGCCGCGAGGGCCTCGGCGCCGGCGTTGTTGAAGCCCATCCGGTTCACCACGGCCTCGCTGGCACGCAGCCGGAACAGCCGGGGCCGGGGATTGCCCGGCTGCGGGCGCGCGGTGACCGTACCGACCTCGACGAACCCGAAGCCCAACGCCGGCCACGCCGGCAACGCCACCCCGTCCTTGTCCATCCCGGCCGCCAGTCCCACCGGATTCGGGAACTCCACGCCGAACACGGTCCGGGGCGCCCGCACGGCGTACCGCGCCCGCAGGAGCGCCAGCGCGGCGGGCACCCGGGCGAGACCGGAGAGCCGCCGCAGGGTGAACTCGTGCGCCGCCTCCGCGTCCCCCCGGCCCACCCGGAACAGCACCGGCCGGACCGTCCGCTCGAAGATCACGCCGCGCCTCCCCCGCGGCCACCCCCGTTGATCAAGAGGTTTTGGGCGTCAGCGATCGCCTCAGCGCACCAAAACTTCTTGATCAACTGGGTGGTGGGGGCGGCGGCCCGGGGTCGCGCGGGGGTCACCGGTCGGCTCGCAGGGAGGCGTGGAGGGAGGCGTGGAGGGAGGCGTGGAGGGACTGCAGGGGGCGGACCTGCATGTCGCCGCGGATCCGCGCCTCGATGCCCATGACCGCCGCGGCGGCGCCGGGGACCGTCGTGATGCACGGGATGTCGGCCGTCACGGCGGCGCTGCGGATCTCGTACCCGTCGGAGCGGGCGCTCGCCCCGGAGCCCTGCGGGGTGTTCACCACCAGCGCCACCTCGCCGGAGCGGATCAGCGACACCGCGTCCTCACCCGCGCCCGACTCGTAGTGCTTACGGATCTGCTCGCAGGCGATGCCGTGCCGGCGCAGCACCTCGGCGGTGCCGGTGGTGGCCACGATCTCGAAGCCCAGGTCCGCGAGGCGCTTGATCGGGAAGATCATGCCGCGCTTGTCCCGGTTGGCCACCGAGACGAAGATCCGCCCCGCGGTGGGCAGGGAGCCGTACGCGGCGGACTGCGACTTGGCGAAGGCGTGCCCGAAGGCGGTGTCGATGCCCATCACCTCGCCGGTCGACTTCATCTCCGGCCCGAGCAGCGAGTCGATGCCCTTGCCGGTCGGGGTGCGGAACCGCTTGAACGGCAGCACCGCCTCCTTGACCGCGATCGGCGCGTCCGGCGGCAGCGAACCGCCGTCCCCGCCAGGCGGGAGCAGGCCCTCGGCGCGCAGCTCGGCGACGGTGGCGCCGAGCGCGATGCGGGCCGCCGCCTTCGCCAGGGGCACCGCCGTGGCCTTCGAGACGAACGGCACCGTACGCGAGGCGCGCGGGTTCGCCTCCAGCACCCACAGCTGGTCGTCCTTGAGGGCGTACTGCACGTTGAGCAGGCCGCGCACCCCGATGCCCCGGGCGATGGCCTCGGTGTAGCGGCGGACCTGGGTCACGTGCGAGCCGGCCAGCGTGATCGGCGGCAGGGCGCAGGACGAGTCCCCGGAGTGGATGCCGGCCTCCTCGATGTGCTCCATCACGCCACCGAGGTAGACCTCGCCGTCGGCGTCGCAGAGCGCGTCCACGTCGATCTCGATGGCGTCGTCGAGGAACCGGTCGACCAGCACCGGGTGGTCCGGGGAGATGTCGGTGGCCCGGCCGATGTAGTCGCGCAGCGTGGTGTCGTCGTAGACGATCTCCATGCCCCGCCCGCCGAGCACGTACGACGGGCGGACCAGCACCGGGTAGCCGATCTCATCGGCGATCGCCTTCGCCTCGTCGTACGAGGTGGCGGTGCCGTGCGCCGGTGCGCGCAGCCCGGCGCGGGCCAGCAGGGAGCCGAACGCGCCCCGCTCCTCGGCGAGGTGGATCGACTCCGGGGAGGTGCCGACCACCGGGACGCCCGCGTCCTTGAGGCGCTGCGCGAGGCCCAGCGGAGTCTGGCCGCCCAGCTGCACGATCACCCCCACCACCCCCGGGCCGCCGGCGGCCCGGCCGGTGGAGTCCTCGGCGTGCCACACCTCCAGCACGTCCTCGAACGTCAACGGCTCGAAGTAGAGCCGGTCGGCGGTGTCGTAGTCGGTGGAGACGGTCTCCGGGTTGCAGTTGACCATCACGGTCTCGAAGCCGACGTCCCGCAACGCCATCACGGCGTGCACGCAGGAGTAGTCGAACTCGATGCCCTGCCCGATCCGGTTCGGCCCGGAGCCGAGGATGAGCACCTTGGGCCGGGCCGAGCCGAGGACCTCGGTCTCCGAGTCGTACGACGAGTAGTGGTACGGGGTCATCGCCTCGAACTCGGCCGCGCAGGTGTCCACGGTCTTGTAGACCGGCCGGACACCGAGGCGGTGTCGCAGGGTGCGTACGCCGTCCTCGGCGGCCAGCTCGGGACGCAGCGCGGCGAGCTGCCGGTCGGACAGGCCGGCCCGCTTGGCCCGGCGCAGCAGGTCGGCGTCGAGCACCGGCGCGTCGACGATCTCGGCGCGCAGCTCCACCAGGGCGGCGATCTGGTCGAGGAACCACGGGTCCATGCCGCCGGACGCGGCGGCGACCTCGGCGATCGACGCGCCGAGCCGCAGCGCCCGCTCGACGGTGTAGAGCCGCCCGTCGTGCGGCATGCGCAGCGCGGCCAGCGTGTTCTCCCTGGTCGCGCCGGCCGGGTCGGGCACCGTCCAGAAACCCGCCGCCCTGGTCTCCAGCGAGCGCATGGCCTTGTTCAGCGCCTCGGTGAAGTTACGCCCCAGGCTCATGGCCTCGCCGACCGACTTCATCGTGGTGGTCAGCTCCGGGTCGGCGCCCGGGAACTTCTCGAACGCGAACCGGGGGATCTTCACCACCACGTAGTCCAGCGTCGGCTCGAACGCCGCCGGGGTCTTCAGCGTGATGTCGTTGGGGATCTCGTCGAGGGTGTAGCCGATGGCGAGCTTCGCCGCGATCTTCGCGATCGGGAAGCCGGTGGCCTTCGAGGCGAGCGCCGACGAGCGGGACACCCGGGGGTTCATCTCGATCACGACGATCCGGCCGTCGGCCGGGTTCACCGCGAACTGGATGTTGCAGCCGCCGGTGTCCACCCCCACCTCGCGCAGCACCGCGATGCCGAGATCCCGCAGGCGCTGGTACTCCCGGTCGGTCAGTGTCATGGCCGGGGCCACGGTGACGCTGTCGCCGGTGTGCACGCCCATCGGGTCGACGTTCTCGATCGAGCAGACGACCACCACGTTGTCGTGCCGGTCGCGCATCAACTCGAGCTCGTACTCCTTCCAGCCGAGCACGCTCTCCTCGATGAGCACCTCGTGCACCGGGCTGGCGGCCAGGCCGGCGCCCGCGATGCGGTCCAGGTCCTCGTCGGTGTGCGCCATCCCGGAGCCGAGGCCGCCCATCGTGAACGACGGCCGGATCACCACCGGCAGGCCCAGCTCGGTGACGGTCTCCCGGACCTCGTCCATCGAGTGGCAGACCCGGGAGCGGGGCACCAGCGCGGCCGGGTCCTCGACGCCGATCCGGACGCCCGCCTTGGCGACGATGTCCTTGAACAGCTGGCGGTCCTCGCCCCGACGGATGGCGTCGATGTTGGCGCCGATCAGCTCGACGCCGTACTTCTCCAGCACGCCGGCCTCGTGCAGCGCGACGGCCGTGTTCAACGCGGTCTGGCCACCCAGGGTGGGCAGCACCGCGTCCGGCCGCTCCTTCGCGATGACCAGCTCGACGAACTCCGGGGTGATCGGCTCGACGTACGTGGCGTCGGCGAACTCCGGGTCCGTCATGATCGTCGCCGGGTTCGAGTTGACCAGGCTGACCCGGATCCCCTCGCTGCGCAGCACCCGGCACGCCTGCGTGCCGGAGTAGTCGAACTCGCAGGCCTGCCCGATGACGATCGGCCCGGAGCCGATCACCAGGACGTGCTTGAGATCGGTCCGCTTAGGCATGGGCGCGCCCCTCGATGAGCTCGGCGAAGCGGTCGAAGAGGTAGTCCGCGTCGTGCGGGCCGGCCGCCGCCTCCGGGTGGTACTGGACGGTGAAGGCGGGCACGTCCCGGGCCCGCAGCCCCTCGACCACGTTGTCATTGAGGCACACGTGCGAGACCTCGACCCCGCCGAACTCGGTGTCGATCACCTGGTCCGGTACGACCGCCCCCGGCTCGGCGCCGGGGAACGCGACGGCGAAGCCGTGGTTGTGGCTGGTCACCTCGACCTTGCCGGTGGCCCGGTCGAGCACCGGCTGGTTGATGCCGCGGTGGCCGTAGCCCAGCTTGTAGGTGCCGAAGCCCAGCGCCCGCCCGAGGATCTGGCTGCCGAAGCAGATGCCGAACAGCGGCACCCGGCGGGTCAGCACCTCGCGGGCCAGCGCGACCGGCCCGTCGGCGGTCGCCGGGTCACCCGGGCCGGGTGAGAAGAACACCGCGTCGGCGCCGGTGGCGAGCAGGTCCTCGATGGTCGAGCCGGCCGGCAGCACATGGGTGGTGACGCCCCGCGCGGCGAGCCGCCGGGGCACGTTGCGCTTGATGCCGAGGTCCAGGGCGGCGACGGTGAACCGGTGCTCCCCCTGCGCGTCGACCACGTACGGCTGCCGGGTGGTCACCTCGCCGGAGAGGTCCGCGCCGACCATCTGGGGCGACTGGCGGACGCGGGCCAGCAGCGCCCGCGGATCGGTCTCGACGCTGGACACGCCGACCCGCATGGCGCCCCGCTCGCGCAGGTGCCGGGTCAGCGCGCGGGTGTCGACGCCGCTGATACCGACCACGCCCTCGGCGGCGAGCCGGTCCTCCAGGCCGCCGGTGGCGCGCCAGTTCGAGCCGATCCGCGCCGGGTCGCGGACCACGTACCCGGCGACCCAGATCCGGCCGGACTCGTCGTCCTCGCCGTTGACGCCGGTGTTGCCGATGTGCGGCGCGGTCTGCACCACCACCTGCCGGTGGTACGAGGGGTCGGTCAGCGTCTCCTGGTAGCCGGTCATGCCGGTGTTGAAGACCGCCTCGCCGAAGGTCTCCCCGACGCTGCCGTACGCCTCGCCGTGGAACGTGCGCCCGTCCTCGAGGACGAGGATCGCGGGTCGTCTGCGGGTCACTTGACCGCCTTTCCGTCCAGGACCGTCGCCTCGCCGCGCAGGAAGGTCGCCACGACGCGACCCGGCAGCGTCATCCGGGCGTACGGGGTGTTGCGGCTGCGGCTGGCCAGCTCGGCCGGCTCGATCGTGCGGCGGGCGGCCGGGTCCACCAGGGTCAGGTTGGCCGGCACGCCGGGCGCCGGGTCCCGGCCGTGTTCGGCCAGGCCGGCGATCCGGGCGGGCGCGCGGGACATCCGCTCGGCGATCAGGTCCCACTGCGGACCGAGCACGTCCAGGGTGATCGACAGCGCCGTCTCCAGGCCGAGCATGCCGGGCCGGGCGTACGCCCACTCGCACTCCTTGTCCTCCACGGCGTGCGGTGCGTGGTCGGTGGCGATGATGTCGATGACGCCCTCGGCCAGCGCGGCACGCAGGGCCTGGATGTCGGTGGCGGTGCGCAGCGGTGGGTTGACCTTGAAGACCGGGTCGTAGCTGGCCGCCTTCTCGTCGGTCAGCAGCAGGTGGTGCGGGGTGACCTCGGCGGTGACCCGGACCCCCCGGGCCTTCGCCTGGCGCAGCACCTCGACGCTGCCGGCCGTGGACACGTGGCAGATGTGCAGCCGGCTGCCGACGTGCTCGGCGAGCAGCACGTCCCGGGCGATGATCGCCTCCTCGGCGACCGCGGGCCAGCCGGTGAGGCCGAGGCGGGTGGACACCTCGCCCTCGTGCATCTGGGCGCCCTCGGTCAGCCGGGGCTCCTCCGCGTGCTGGGCGATGACGCCGTCGAACGCCTTCACGTACTCCAGGGCCCGGCGCATCAGCCGCGGGTCGGCGACGCAGTGCCCGTCGTCGGAGAAGATTCGCACCCGGGCGGCGGAGTCGGCCATCGCGCCCAGCTCCGCCAGCCGCTCGCCGGCCAGCCCGACGGTGACCGCCCCGATCGGCTGCACGTCGACCAGACCGGCCTCCCGGCCCAGCCGCCAGACCTGCTCGACCACGCCGGCCGTGTCGGCGACCGGGGAGGTGTTCGCCATCGCGCACACCGCCGTGTAGCCGCCCACGGCCGCCGCCCGGGACCCGGTCTCCACGGTCTCGGCGTCCTCCCGGCCGGGCTCGCGCAGGTGGGTGTGCAGGTCGACCAGGCCGGGCAGGGCCACCAGGCCGGTGCCGTCGACGACGGTGGTGGCGTCCGGCGCGGCCAGGCCCGCGCCGGTCTCGGCGACGACGCCGTCGCGGATCAGCAGGTCGGTCGGCGCGGTGCCGACGACGCTCACGTTGGTGATCAGGTACGCGGTCACCGGTTGTTCCCTCCGAGCAGCAGGTAGAGGACGGCCATCCGGACGGAGACGCCGTTGGCGACCTGTTCGACGATGGTGGAGCGGGGCGAGTCGGCCACCTCGGGCGTGATCTCCATGCCCCGGTTCATCGGGCCGGGGTGCATGACGATGGCGTGCTCCGGCAGCCGGCGCATCCGGGGCCCGTCGAGGCCGTAGCGGCGCGCGTACTCGCGGGCGGACGGGAAGTAGGAGTCGTTCATGCGCTCGCGCTGCACCCGCAGCATCATCACCACGTCCGAGTGCGGCAGGACCGCGTCCAGGTCGTAGGAGACGGCGGTGCCGGGGGCGAGCGCCGCGGCGATGTCCACCGGGATCAGCGTCGGCGGGCCGACCAGGGTGACCTTGGCGCCGAGCGTGGAGAGCAGCAGGACGTTGGAGCGTGCCACCCGGCTGTGCAGCACGTCCCCGACCACCGCGACCGACAGGCCGGCGAGCCGGCCCAGCCGGGAGCGCATCGTGTACGCGTCGAGCAGCGCCTGGGTCGGGTGCTCGTGGGTGCCGTCGCCGGCGTTGACCACCGAGCCGTCCACCCAGTCGGCGAGCCGGTGCGGGGCGCCCGAGGCGGGGTGCCGGACGACGACCGCGTCGGCGCCCATGGCCTGGAGGGTGAGCGCGGTGTCCTTCAGGCTCTCGCCCTTGGCGACGCTGGAGCCCTTCGCCGAGAAGTTGATCACGTCCGCGCTGAGCCGCTTGGCGGCCGCCTCGAACGAGATCCGGGTGCGGGTCGAGTCCTCGTAAAAGAGGTTCACCACGGTCCGGCCGCGCAGCGCGGGCAGCTTCTTGACCTCCCGGCCGGCGACGGTGGCCATCTCGGCGGCCGTGTCCAGGATCTGGATGGCGGTGTCGGCGTCCAGGTCGGCGCCGGAGAGCAGGTGCCGGATCACGAGCTGCTCCCGTAGAGCTTGACCTCGTCGGCGCCGTCGGTCTCCGCGAGGATGACCTTCACGCTCTCGGCGAGGGCGGTCGGGATGTTCTTGCCGACGTAGTCCGCGCGGATCGGCAGCTCGCGGTGGCCGCGGTCGACCAGGACGGCGAGCTGCACCGACGCCGGCCGGCCGACGTCGTTCAGCGCGTCGAGCGCCGCACGCACCGTACGGCCGGAGAAGAGGACGTCGTCGACGAGGACGACGCGCTTGCCGTCGATGCCGCCGGCCGGGAGTTCGGTCGGGCCGATCGCGCGGGTGGCGTGCCGGCGCAGGTCGTCGCGGTAGAGAGTGATGTCGAGCACGCCGACCGGGACGTCGACGCCCTCGAAGGCGCTGATCCGGGCGGCGAGCCGCCGGGCGAGCGGGGCACCCCGGGTGGGGATCCCGAGCAGGACGGTCTGCTGGGCGCCCTGCGTCTTCTCGAGGATCTGGTGGGCGATGCGGTCGACCACGCGCTGCACGTCGGCGCTGGTGAGGATCACCTTCACCGAGGGTTGCCGGGCGGTCGACGGTCGGGCAGCCGGTGGGTAGGCCACGGCGGACCTCCTTCCCCGCCTCACGGGACGGGTCGTTAAAGGACGTCGGATGACCGGCGCGGGCCGCGGGCGGACCGGCCGGGGGCTTCCGGCCACGTTACCAGTGGTCACCGTACGGACCGTCGCCGGCCGCTGACGTCGTGGTCACGGTGACCAAATGGGGACAACTCCCCCCGCGGTGAAACGGGAAGGTCACGACCACTTGACCGGCTGTCGCAATCCCCGTACCGTCACGCTCCGTAGCGATCGACGGGAGAACCCCGAGCAGCACTGGGAGTGTCCGAATGCCCTCTGAGTACGCCAAGTCGCTGGGCGCCCGCCTGCGCTCCATCCGCCAGCAGCAGGGCCTGTCCCTGCAGGGCGTGGAGGAGAAGTCGAACGGGCGGTGGAAGGCCGTGGTGGTCGGCTCGTACGAGCGCGGCGACCGGGCGGTCACCGTGTCCCGTCTCGCCGAGCTGGCCGACTTCTACCGCGTTCCCGTCTCCGAGCTGCTGCCCGACGGCAGCGGCGTCCGCCACGAGCCGACCAGCAAGATCGTGCTGGACCTCGAGCGGCTCTACGACGAGGCCTCGGAGGACCTCGCCTACGTCGCCCGGTACGCCCGCGCGATCCAGCAGCAGCGCGGCGACTACAACGGCCGCGTCCTGTCGATCCGTGCCGACGACCTGCGCGCCCTGGCGATCGTCTACGACGCCTCGCCGTCCGGCCTGATCGAGCGGCTGACCGAGCACGGCGTGCTCGTCGCCGACCCCCGGGCGTTCTTCGCCTCCTGAGCGCTGACGACCGAAAGGGCCCGTGCCGTCCGGCACGGGCCCTTTCGTCGTATCTGTCGAATGCCGCGGCGCCGCCGTCAGCGCGTGGCGTACTCGGCGATCCGGCCGAGGATGCCGTTGAGGAAGCGCGGCGAGTCGTCGGTCGACATCTGCCGGGCCAGCTCCACCGCCTCGCTGATCGCCACCGCGTCGTCGATCTCGTCGACGTAGATCAGCTCGTAGACCGCGATCCGGGCCAGGTTGCGGTCCACCGCCGGCATCCGGTCCAGCGTCCAGCCCTCGGCGTAGCTGGCGATCAGCTCGTCGATCCGGTCGAGGTGGCCGGCGACCCCCTCGACCAGGCTGACCGTGTAGCCCAGGTGCTCCGGGAGCGGTTTCTCGATCCGCTCCACGTAGCCGGCGAGCACCTCGACCGGTGGACGGTCCCGCAGGTCGGCCTCGAAGAGCACGTCCAGCGCCCGCTTGCGCGCCTTGCGGCGCGCCGGCATCTGCTGCTTCGGACCCTCGGCCATCAGGCGCGGCCGAGGTAACGGCCGTCGCGGGTGTCGACCTTGATCTTCTCGCCGGTGGTGATGAAGAGCGGCACCTGCACGGTGGCGCCGGTCTGGACGGTGGCCGGCTTGTTGCCGCCGGTCGAGCGGTCGCCCTGCAGACCCGGCTCGGTGTACGTGATCTCGAGCACCACGCTGGTCGGCAGCTCGACGTACAGCGGCACGCTCTCGTGGGTGGCGACGATCACCTCGGCCTCGGGCAGCAGGTAGTTGGCCGCCTCGCCGACGGTGCCGCCGGGAACGGTGATCTGGTCGAACGTCTCCATGTCCATGAAGACGTAGTCCTCGCCGTCCGCGTACAGGTACTGCATTGTGCGCTTGTCGACGGTGGCGGTATCGACCTTGGTGCCCGCGTTGAAGGTCTTGTCGACCACCTTGCCGGAGAGCACGTTCTTCAGCGTGGTACGCACGAACGCACCACCCTTGCCAGGCTTGACGTGCTGGAACTCCACGACGGACCACAGCTCGCCGTCGAGGTTGAGTACCAGGCCGTTCTTCAGGTCGTTGGTGGTGGCCATTTCCTGCCTTGATCATGATTTGGCGGACAGACCTGGAAAGTCTACTAGCCGCGCCCGACCGAGCACCGACCGAGCACCGGCCGCGCCCGCCGGCTCCCGCCCGGCGCAGCCGGCCGGCGCCGTCGTCGGCCAGCCGAGGTGCTCCCCGACGTGCGGAGGTCGCCGGGCCGGCGGCACGGCGGTTCGAGGCACCCGGGGAGGACCGCCCGCGTCCCGGGCGACCGCGCCGATCAGGCGGCGGGCCGGACGGCCAGGTGGTGCAGGGCGAGGCGGTAGCCGTCCACGCCCAGGCCGCAGATCACCCCGGTCGCCACCGCGGAGACCACCGAATGGTGCCGGAACGGCTCCCGGGCATGGATGTTGGAGATGTGCACCTCGACCAGCGGGGCGCGCAGCATCGCGCAGGCGTCCCGCACCGCGATCGAGTAGTGCGACCAGGCGGCCGGGTTCAACACCACCGCCGCGCCCTCGTCGGCCGCCTCGTGCAGCCAGCCCAGCAGCTCGTGCTCCGCGTCGGTCTGCCGGACCACCACGTCCAGCCCCAGCTCCCGGCCGGTCCGCTCGCACAGCTCCACCAGGTCGGCGTACGTGGTGACGCCGTACACCTCCGGCTGCCGGGTGCCCAGCCGGCCCAGATTCGGCCCGTTCAGCACGTACACCCTCACGTCGCGATCTCCCGGTACGCCTCGTGCAGCAACTCGTCGGCCGGGCCCTCGAGGATCGCCGGGCGGGCCAACCCGTCCAGCACCACGAAGCGCAGCACGCTGCCGCGCGCCTTCTTGTCCACCCGCATCGTCGCCAACAGCTCCGGCCAGGCGTCGGCCCGGTAGCCGGCGGGCAGGCCAAGCGCGGCCACCGCGGTGCGATGCCGCTCGGCGGTCGCCGCGTCGAGCCGGCCGGCCAGCCGGGCCAGCGCCGCCGCGTAGACCAGCCCCACCGCGACGGCGTGGCCGTGCCGCCAGCGGTAGCCCTCCACCTTCTCGATCGCGTGGGCCAGCGTGTGCCCGTAGTTGAGCACCTCCCGGACCCCGGATTCGCGCAGATCCCCGGAGACCACGTCGGCCTTCACCCGGATCGCCCGTTCGATCAGCTCGCGCGCCGCCGGCCCGGTCGGGTCCAGCGCGCCGGCCGGGTCCCGCTCGACCAGGTCGAGGATCACCGGGTCGGCGATGAACCCGCACTTGACCACCTCGGCCATGCCGGCGGCCAAATCGGCCGGAGGCAGGCTGTCCAGGGTGGCCAGATCGCAGATCACGCCGGCCGGTGGGTGGAAGGCGCCCACCAGGTTCTTGCCGGCGGCGGTGTTGATCCCGGTCTTCCCGCCGACCGCCGCGTCCACCATGCCGAGCAGCGAGGTCGCCACCGGCACCCACCGCACCCCGCGCAGCCAGCAGGCCGCCACGAAGCCGGCCAGGTCGGTGACCGCTCCGCCGCCCACGCCGACCACGCCGTCGCTGCGGGTGAAGCCGGCCTCGCCCAGCCGGTCCCAGCAGGCCGCCGCCACGTCGACGTGCTTGCCCGCCTCGGCGTCCGGCACCTCGATCAGCAGCGGCGCGACCCCCGCCGCGCCGACCCGTTCGGCCAGGTCCCCGGCCAGGCCCTGCAGCGGCGGCGCGTGCAGGAAGGCCACCCGCTCCGCGCCGGGCAGCAGCAGGGGCGGCGGGTCGAGCAGGTCGCGTCCCACCAGCACGTCGTACGGCCGCTCGCCGCCGACCGGGATCCGGGTCACCTCGTCCATCGCGCGCAGCCTAGTCGAGCCGGCGCCACCGGCACCGCGACTGTCCAAACGGTGGCCGCGGGACAACGTTTGAACGGGCGGAAACGGGTACTGATGCGGTCGACCCGACACGGCGGAGGTGCAGGCGATGGCCCGATCGAGCATCGACGAGGCGGACATCCGGGTGCCGGCGACGATCCTCGGCGTCGGCCTGGGCGGTTTCGTCGACGGCATCCTGCTGCACCAGGTCCTCCAGTGGCACCACCTGCTCAGCAGCACCGACACCGACAACGTCGGGATCAAGTCGTACCCCGTGGACACCGTGCCCGGTCTGGAGATGAACACCCTGTGGGACGGCCTCTTCCACGTGGTGACGTGGGTCGCCGTGCTGACCGGCCTGGCCCTGCTCTACTCCCGGGTCACCCGCTCGCGCGGCCGGCTGTGGCGCTCCCCCATGCTCTGGGGCTGGGCGCTGGTCGGCTGGGGCCTGTTCAACCTGGTCGAGGGGATCGTCGACCACCACCTGCTCGGCATCCACCACGTCCGCGGCGGCCCCCACCAGCTCTGGTGGGACCTGGCCTTCCTCGCGCTCGGCGTGGTGCTGATCGCGCTCGGCTGGGCGGTCCAGCGGCGGGCCCGCGCCGTCGACCTCTGCGCCGGGCGATGAGCGCGGCCCACACCGGGCACGGGGGCTTCCCGGCGGCCGCGCTCGTGCCGCTGCTGCTGTTCTGGGTCTACCTGGCGGCCGCGCTGCGCCAGCGCGACCCCGGCCGGGCGGGCTGGAGCCACCGCCGGACGGCCAGCTTCGGGCTGGGCGCGGCGCTGCTCGTGGCCGGCCTGCTCTGGCCGGCCCGGGACCTGCCCGGCCACATGGTCCAGCACCTGCTGCTCGGCATGCTGGCGCCGCTCGTGCTGGTGCTCGGCGCGCCGGGCACCCTGGCCCTGCGGAGCCTGCGCCCACGCACCGGGCGGGCGGCCGTCCGGCTGCTGCGCCACCCGGTCGCCGGGGTGCTCGCCCATCCGGTCACCGGCCTGGCGCTCACCGCGGGCGGGCTCTGGCTGCTCTACCTGACCCCGCTCTACCGGGCCAGCCTCGACAGTCCGGTGATGCACGGGCTGGTGCAGCTGCACTTCGTGCTGAGCGGATACCTGTTCGCCTGGTCGATCGCCGGCCCGGACCCCGGACCGCACCGGCCCCGCGTCCCGGTGCGCCTGCTCGTCCTCGGCGTCGGCGTGGCCGCGCACGCCGTCCTCGCCCAACTCCTCTACGCCGGCCTGCTGGTCGACGTGCCGGCCGGCGCGGACGAGCTGCGGGCCGGAGCAACCGTCATGTACTACGGCGGTGACCTGGCCGAGATCCTGCTCGCCCTCGCCCTGCTGGTCAGCTGGCGGCCGGAGCGGGCCGCGCCGCGACGCCAGCCACGGCCGACCGCGGTCAGGGCTTGAGCAGGCCGGCGATCTCGGCGGCGATCTCCTCCGGAGCGCGCCCGTCGGTGGCCACGGTGTGCGTCGCCACCTCCGCGTAGAGCGGGCGGCGCTGGTCCATCAGGTGCTTGAGGGTGGCGCGCGGGTTGATCGCGAGCAGCGGCCGCCCGGCGCCGAGCCCGACCCGTTTCACCGCGTCGGGCAGCTCCACCGACAGGTGCACGACGGTATGCCCGACCAGCGCCCCCCGGGTCTCCTCGGCGAGGACCGCGCCGCCGCCGAGGGCGAGCACCCCGGAACAGGACGCCAGCGCGGCGGCCACGGCTGCCCGTTCGAGGGTACGGAAGTGCGCCTCCCCCTCGTCGACGAAGATCTCCGGGATCGGCTTGCCCGCCATCCGCTCGATGTCGAGATCCGTGTCCCGGAACTCCACGCCCAGCCGGGCGGCGAGCGCCTGCCCGACGGTCGTCTTGCCGGAGCCGGGCGCCCCGACCAGGACGCAGACCGGACGGGTCGCCGCGGTCACCGGATCACCAGCGCGTCGAGGTAGCCGGCGAGGTTGCGCCGCATCTCGGCCACCGAGTCGCCGCCGAACTTCTCCACCGCCGCCTCGGCGAGCACCAGCGCCACCATCGCCTCGGCGACGACCGCCGCGGCCGGCACCGCGCACACGTCCGAGCGTTGGTTGATCGCGGTGGCCGGCTCGCCGGTGGTGACGTCCACGGTCGACAGGGCACGGTTCAGCGAGGAGATCGGCTTCATCGCGGCCTTCACCCGCAACGGCTCGCCAGTGGTGATGCCGCCCTCCAGCCCGCCGGCCCGGTCGGTGACCCGCCGCACCCCGGTGGCGCTGGGAATGATCTCGTCGTGCGCCTCGGAGCCCCGGGAGCGGGCCTGCTGCCAGCCGTCGCCGATCTCCACGCCCTTGATCGCCTGGATCGACATCAGCGCGCCGGCGAGCCGGGCGTCGAGCTTGCGGTCCCACTGCACGTGGCTGCCGAGGCCCGGCGGCACCCCGTACGCCAGGACCTCCACCACGCCCCCCAGGGTGTCGGCGGCCTTCTTCGCGGCGTCGACCTCGGCGACCATCCGGGCGCTCGCCTCCGGGTCGAGGCAGCGCAGCGGGTCGGCGTCGATCCGCTCGCTGTCGGCCGGGGTCGGCCGCAGGCCGGGCTTCACCGCGACCGGGCCCAACTCCACCACATGCGAGACGATCTCGACGCCGAGCGCCTGCTTGACCAGCGCCTTCGCGACGGCGCCGACGGCGACCCGGGCGGCGGTCTCCCGGGCGCTGGCCCGCTCCAGGATCGGACGGGCGTCGGTGTGCCCGTACTTCTGCATGCCGGCCAGGTCGGCGTGGCCCGGGCGCGGGCGGGTGAGCGGCGCGTTGCGGGCCTGCCGGGCCAACTCCTCCGGGTCGACCGGGTCGGCGGCCATGACGCTGCGCCACTTCGGCCACTCGGAGTTGCCGACCCGGATCGCCACCGGGCTGCCCAGGGTCACGCCGTGCCGCAGACCGCCGATGACCTCGACCTCGTCCTGCTCGAAGGACATCCGGGCGCCCCGGCCGTAGCCGAGCCGGCGGCGGGCCAGCTCACCGGCGACCTCCCCGGACGTCACCTCGACACCGGCCGGTACGCCCTCCAGCAGCGCGACGAGGGCGGGACCGTGCGATTCACCTGCAGTCAACCAGCGCAACACAGCGGTCAGTCTGTCACGGGCGCGGGCCGCCGGAGTGCGGTGGCCGGCGCGTCCCGCCCTGCGGACGCGGCCGTCCGCCAGCCGGCCGGATCAGGCCGACTTCTTGATCGCGATCAGTGACTTGGTGAGGCCCAGCAGCCGCTCGCTGCGGATGGTGGCGCCCGGGAAGAGGTAGCGCAGCTCGGCCCGGCCGATGAGTTCGGTGGTCAGCACCTGCCGCATCGCCGCCTCGTACGACTTGCCCGGCGTGTACGCCAGGGGCCACTTCCGGGCGACCACCACCCGCGCCGACACCGGGAGGAACTGCATGCCGGGCGCCACCCAGTGCGGCTCGATCGGGAAGTACCGGTACGGCGTCTGCACCCAGTACGCGGGCGCCAGTTCGCGGATCGCCTCGGCCATGCGGCGCCGGCGTTCGTGCCCGCCGACGTGCTCCAGCACGCTGTTGCTGAAGACGAGGTCGTACCGGCGGCTCAGGATGCTCTTCGGCAGCTCGCAGGCGTCGGCGTGGTCGGCCTCGGCCCACTCGGGCAGCTCGGTCGGCAGCGGCTCCAGGTTGACCACGTGCACCCGCGCCGGCCGGACCGGCACCCGCGCCCAGCTCTCCACCCGCCCGCCGAGGTCGAGGACGCTCATCTCGGCGAGGTCGGGGAACGTCTCCGACAGCCAGGCCGCCCGCCGGGCCCGGCGCTTCGCGCCCAGCGAGGTCGGTGAGTCGACGAGGCGGAACCTGAGCGAGTGCAGTGCCATCGGCCGGAATCCTTGTCTGCTGTGTCGGGGTGACCGCTCGCCACGGAGGACGACCGGAGTGGGTACGCGGCTCAGATGCCCCGGCCGCGCTTGTGCAGGGTGCGCAGGACGGCGTCCGCCCGGACCATCCGCCCGGCCACGGCGAGCGCCAGGTACGCCCGCGGCTCCCGCGGGTTGCGCCGGATGGTGCGCCGCGCCCACCGCAGCGCGCCCTGCCGGTCGCCGGAGGCGGCCCGGGCGAAGGCGATCTGCCCGGCCACCCGCGCCTCGCCGGCCGGTTGCGTGCCGAACTCCGGGTAGCGCTCCAGCAGCCACTGCAACGCCTCGGAGATGGTGTCCCAGCGCTGCGCGAAGTACGACCGCTTGTGCCAGCGCACCAGCACGTACGGGGTCTGCAGGTTCACCAGCGGCGCGCTGCGCGCGGCCCGCAGCAGGAACTCGTAGTCCTCCGCGTAGCTGCCGGGGATCTCCTCGTCGACCAGCCCGAAGCCGTCGCGCAGCGCGGCGGCGCGGATCACGAACGTCGACGGGTGCAGCTCGGTCATCCGGTCCCGCAGCAGGTCGGCGAGAGTCACCCGCTCGCGCGACAGCGACCGGTCGACGGTGTGCCCGTCGTAGCTGACCCGGATCCCGCAGCAGACGAACTCGGCGCCGGGGGCGGCGGCGAGCGCGTCGACCTGCGCCCGCAGCTTGCCGGGCAGCCACTCGTCGTCGTCGTCGCAGAAGGCGATCAGCTCACCGGTGGCGGCCAGGACGCCGGTGTTGCGGGTACCGGCCAGACCGGGGGTGCGCTCGTTGCGGATGACCCGGACCGAACGGCCCGGCCGGGACAGCTCGGCCAACGTCGGGTCCGGCTCGGTGCGGTCGTACACGACGACCACCTCGACGTCGCCCGGGTAGTCCTGGTCGAGGATGCCGCGGATCGCGGCCCGCAGCAGCTCCGGCCGGTCCCGGGTGGGCACCACGGCACTCACGCTCGGGTGTGCGGTCATCGTCGCGCTCCATTCCGGTGCGACCGCTTCCACGGCCGCCACCACTTCCACCGGCCGCCGGACGCGGCCACCAGGTCCTCCACGATCTCCCCGACCCGCGCCACGGCGGCCTCCTGCGCGCGGGCCGCGTCGGGATCGGCCCGGACGGTGAACCGGCCCGGCTCGTCGAGCCCGGTGGCGAGCGCCGCCAGGAGCGCCTCGCGGGTCTCGCACAGCACCACCATGCCGGCGGCGCCGAGCCGCCGCGCGAACAGCAGCTGGTGGTCGTCGACGTGCTCGCCGTGCGACGGGTCCCGGGGGACGACGATCGGCAGGCGGCCGTGCCGACGGGCCTCCAGGATGGTGGCCGGCCCGCCGTGGCAGACCACGATGTCGGCGCCGGACATCGCGGTCTGGAGCTCGTCGTGCCCCAGGAAGGCGACCGCACCGGGCACGTCGGGCGCCCGGGTGTGTCCGTGTTGGACGGTCAACGCGGCCCGGCCGGCGACCGCCGGCTGCCAGCCCTCCAGCCACCCGACCAGGCGGTCGAAGGGGTGCTTGTCCGTGCCGACCGCGACCAGCACCTGGACCGGCGCGGTGCCGGAGCGGTCGCGCTGCCGAGGAACCCGGTGGCCGTTGTCCGCCCGCGCCGGCGCGGCGGCCCGCTCCGCCGTCACCGCGCCCGCCTTCCGTCCGCGGCCGCGGGGCTCCGCTCCGCGCTCACAGGAGCGTCCCCACGACGGTCGCCTCCGGGTACTGCCGGCGCTGCTCCTCCCACTGCACGAGCATCGCGGACAGGAAGGGGCGGCAGAGGCGGGCGGTCAGGGTCGGGGTGTCGATCCGGTCGTACACCTCGATGTAGACGGTGGGGATCCGCCGCAGCCAGGCGAGCACCACGAACGGCACCGCGACGCCCGCTCCGGTCGTCACCACCGCGGCCACCCGGCGCCGCCGCAGCACCCGTGCCGCCAGCAGCGTGTTGCGCAGCAGGTTGCGCACGTTGCGGGTGGTCGGGTGGTGGGCCGGGACGACCTCCTCGCCGTCGAGCAGCGAGATCGCCTCCGGGGTGTCGAAGGTGACCCAGCAGCGGTGCCAGCGCTCGTACCAGGTGCGCAGTGCGAGCAGCTGGGCGAGGTGCCCGCCGCTCGACCCGACCAGCAGCAGGACAGGAGGATCGCCGCGATCCCCGGTGTTCGTTTCCACGCGACCCCCACAGTTCGCTTGGATTTCCGATCGACGCCACGCGAGAGCAGATCACATTTCGCGTGGTTGCTGTATAGGGCGACCGGATGATCACCCGCTATGCCGTTTCTCGATTACGTCCAACAGGGCGGGGTGCAGCGCGGCGTTCCATCCCGCGCCGGCGTCGGCCAGGCGCCAGGTCCGCAGCCACATCTCCAGCAGGTACCCGTCGGCCACCAGCCGCCGTCCCGCCCGGTCCAGGCCCAGCGCGTCGCCGTACCGGGCGAGCTGGGCGTCGACGGCGTCGGCCGCGGTGCCCGCGGGCTCGCCACGCAGTACGAGGGCCCGCTGGAACGCGTCGTGCGCCAGGTCGAAGCCGACCGGGACGTCCGGGCCGCTGTGCTCCCAGTCCCAGGCGACCAGCCGGCCGGCGTGCCGGCCGAGGTTCCACGGCACCCAGTCGCCGTGCCAGTGGCCGAACTCGACGGCCGTGTCGCCGTGCCGGTGGGCGAGAGCGGCCACCGCGGCGACCGCCCGTGCGCCGTCCGGCGTGCTGGCGGCGGCACGCTCCGCGGCCGCCCGCAGCCGGGTCAGGAAGCTCGAACCGGCCAGCGCCCGGGGCGGGGCCGGCGGGCGGCCCCGGCGGGCCACCGCGAGGACCGCGGCCACCTCGGGCGGCTCGGTCGCGGGCACGCCCCGCACGTCCGGTGGCAGTGGCTCGACGAGCGCGACGGCCTGCCCGGCCCACGCGGTCTCGACGAGCAGCCGGGGTGCGACCGGATGGCCCGGAGCCCCGGTGCACGCGGGCAGCTCGCGCAGGGCCGCCGCCTCGGCGGTCACCAGCGCACGGGTGGCGTCGTTCCACCCGATCTTCGCGTAGCCGAGCGGACGGCCGGCGGCGTCGAACAACTGGAGTGTCGGCTTGTGGTTCGGGTCCGGCGGGCGCACCCCGCAGGCCGCGTACGCGGCACCGCGGCCGAGCAGGGCGGCGAGCCGCTGCGCCAGCAGCGCCTCGTCGGCGGCCACCCCGTCGGGCAGCGACACGGTCAGGACCGGGAACGGGGCCAGCTCGATCCCACGCAGCCGGGCGACCCCACCGAGGACGGCCCGCACCGCCCGCACCTTCGGCGGCCGCAGCGCGTTGTACGCCAGCAGCGACGCCGCCGTGGCCCGCGGCGAGCCGAGCGGCAGCAGGAACCGGGCCCGCTCCGGGGACGGGACGATCGCGTACCGCGCCACCACCCGGCGGCCGGCCGACGGCGGGCCGCCGACGGTCAACTCCACCCGCTCGTCACCGAAGACCGCCCGGGTCACCCAGCCCAGCCCGTCGGTGCGGGTACGCGGGTCGGCGGGCGTGGTGGCCGCCGCCGTCACGCGGACCGGTCCGGCCAGTCGAGGTCCAGCCCGAGCCGCTGCCGCAGCGCCTCGTTGTAGGGACGGTAGTAGGCGGTCAGCTCCGCCCGCAGCGCCGGGTCCAGCGGAGCGGAGCGCCGGTCGTTGTAGACCTTGAAGCTGGGCAGGTCGTGCGGCGGAAGACCGAGGAAGTCCAGCGTCCGCCGGTAGGTCGACCGGGCGTCCCGGTAGAGCTCCTCGCTGGGCAGGAAGAGGAACTGCCCACGGTCGAAGCGCTCCAGCCACGGCTCCAGGTGCTCCAGGTAGCGGCCCCGGGCCCGGTAGGTGTACCAGTCGTACGCCTCGCTGAAGTACTCCGGCTCGGCGATCAGCCGCTCCCGCTCGCCCGCGGTGCGCTCCTCCTCGGCGGCGAGGGCGTCGGCGAAGTCCAGCGGCTCGATGCCATGGGTGCGCCGCTCCTTCCAGTGCGAGTACGCCCGCTCCACCGGGTCACGGAGCAGCACGACGAGCTTGACCGACGGCATCAGCGCGGCCACCCGCTGCGCGGCGAGCGGGTGGAACATGTACAGCGGGGCCGCCTCGCCGACCCGGACCGGCCCGCCGTGCCGCCGGGCCAGCGCCTCCCGGTGCCGCACGGTCGGGAAGTGCGAGCGGTACCACGCCTCGCCGCGCCGCCAGTGCTCCTCGAAGTAGTGCGCGGACTTCGTGTTCCAGGCCGGGAAGAGCCGCGGCACCAGCGGATGCTGGATCAGGTAGTTCCACAGGGACGTGGTGCCGCCCCGCTTGGTGCCGATGATGAGGAAATCCGGCAGCGGACGCCGGTCACTGGTCCGTACGCCGTACTCGACGAGGGACTCCCTCACCCGTTCGGTCACCTGGGTCGGCACCAACTGCTTCACCCGATCACGCAAAGCCGGCACGACGGACCTCACCTGCCCTCCTGCTGCGGTGCGGCGGGGCCGGAGGCGGCCGGGGCCGCCTCCCCCCGCCCACGGATCTGCCTCATGGTGACCCGGATGCCGCGCCGCACCCGGGGCAACGTCAACAAGCCGACGCACGCGACCGCCAGCACGGCCACCGCGGCCAGCAGGCCGGGGATCCCCCGGCCACCGGCCAGCACGCCGACGGCCGCGGCGGCGCCCACCCCGGCGACGGTGGTCGCCGCCGCGGCCAGCATCGGCGCGTCCACCAGAGGATGCCGCACCACGTGCCACGCGCACGTCACCGCGATCAGGTTCTCGGTGACGATGCCGGCGGCCCAGGCCAGGGCCGCGCCGGTGGCGCCGTGGCCGGGGATCAGCACCAGACCGAGGGAGACGGTGACCAGCAACCCGGCCACGGTGGCGACCAGGTGCAGGCCGCTGCGACCGCCCATCAGCAGCAGGCTCTGCACGTTGCCCACCCCGGTGTTCACCAGCATGGCCACGGCGAGCACCGTCATCGCGGCGGCGCCGGTGGCGAAGCCGGACCCGAACAGCTCCAGGAACGCCGGCCCGAAGACGGCGAGCAGCAGGTAGAGCGGCCAGGACAGCACCAGCCCCCAGGTGGTCAGCTGCCGGTGCACGGCGGCGGCCGCGTCCGGCCGGCCCTCGCCGAGCAGCCGGGAGAGCTGCGGGGACACCGCCACCCGCAGGCCCTGCATCGCGAGCTGGCCGGCCAGGATGTACCGCCCGACGGCGCCGAACACGCCCGCCTCGGCCGCCCCGGCGAGCACCGAGGTGAGCAGCACGCCGACCCACACGGCACCCGCGTCGATCGCCGCCGAGGCGGCCCTGGGCAGCGCGAACCTCCAGAACGTCGACCAGTCGCCCGGCGCCGGACGCAGGGCCGCCCCCCGGCCGACGCCGAGCGGGCCGGCGACCAGCACCAGGGTGACCAGCACGGCCACCGCCGCCGGCACCAGCCAGCCGGTCAGCCCGGCCAGCAGCCCACCGGAGGTCAGGACCGCCGCGCCCACCAGCAGCGGTCGCGCCACCGGAAGCAGCACCGACTGCACCGCCACGTACGCGCGGATCGGCCGTACGCAGCGCAGCACGGCGAACAGCAACGTCATGGCCACCACCACGGGAACCGCGGCGAAGCTGGCCCGGACCAGCGCGGTGGCTTCGGCGCCCGGCCCGTCCAGCAGCCGGGGTGCGAGCGTGCCGGCGGCGAGCACCCCGGCCGCGGCGACCACGATCGCGGCGGACATCGGCGGCAGCAGGGCCACCGGCAGGACCCGTGCGGCGTCACCGTCGGCGCCACGGCGACGCCGGGGCAGCGCCCAGATCAGCCCCGTCTCCGCGCCCAGCACACAGACGGCGGCGGCGACCGTGACGACGCCGATCGCCGCGAAGAAGGCACCGGAGCCCTCGGTGCCGTACCCCCGGGTGATGACCACCGCCAGCACGAAGCCGAACAGCCCGTTGACGGCCGCGCCGAACAGCCCGGCCGCCCCGCTGCGCGCGCTGCGCCGCGACTCGGCGGTGGTGGCGTCGGCGCGTCCGGCCGTACCGGACGGCGGGCGGGTCGCGGCGGTCATCCGGCCACCGCCCCCGGGCCACCGGCCGGGCGGAGCTGGATCACGTGGCGCGCCCCGGCCTCCCGCTCGACGAGCGCCATGGTGACGGCGATCGCGAAGAAGGCGACGGCGAGGTTCGGGCTCGCCATGCCGTAGAACGGGATCTGCACGACGCACACCACCGGCAGCACCGCGAGCCACTGCCCCGCCGCCGAGCGGGCGCGCGCGCAGATCACCGCCGCGACGGCGAACCAGGCGAGGAAGAACACCAGCGCGGGCACCCCGTGGCTGAACAGCACCATCCACAGCTGGCCCTGCGTGCCGACCGGGGCCGCCGCGGTGAGGGTGTCCGCGCTGACCGGTGCGCCGTAGCCCAGCCACGGCGACTCCGCGATGCGCCGGAGCACCTCGGCGTAGAGCGAGAGCCGGTCGCTGTTGGTGTCGCTGGCCTCGACGCGGTTGCCGATCATCTCGGCGACCGGGATGAACAGCGTGACCAGCCCGCCGACGAGGAGCACCCCGACGACGGAGGCACCGACGCGGATGTTTCCCCGCCGGGCCGCCCGCAGACCGAGCACCAGCAGGCCCGCGCCGAGACTCGCGAACATCACCCGGTTCAGGGTGAGGAACGCCGGCGGCAGCGACAGTGGCAGCGACACGAGCAGCGCCCAGCGCAGCAGGCCGCGCCGGCGCAGCATGGTGAACGCCACGACGCACGGCAGGGCCATCGCGTACGCGCTGCCGTAGTTGTTGGTGTACGGGAACGGCGCCGCCGGCCGGTAGATCGGGTCGAGCGACCGTTCGCTGAACTCGGCGGCCGTCACGTGCACCAGGTCCTGGATGTACGAGTTGCCGGCGATGCCCCCGGGCAGCAGCACCTCAACCGGGGTGGTCAGGGCGAACCTCGGCGCCAGCACGCCCAGCCAGCCCAGCAGGACCAGGCCGAACCAGAACAGGCACAGCGGCACCAGCACGCCGGCCAGGTCGCCGCGTTCCCGCGCGACGGCGTACACGTAGACCCCGACGACCAGGGCGGTCACGTAGAACCCCAGCCGCAGGCCGAAGGTGGGCAGCGAACCCGGCGACGACAGCTGGGTGGCGCTGAGTACGACCAGCGCCAGGAAGACCAGCCACACCCCGCTGCCCGGCGGCAGCGGCACCCGACCCCGGACGAGCAGCAGCGCCAGCAGCACCGCGCCCAGCAGTGACCAGCCCAGGTAGAACGCGCCCGCCGCCCACCACACCGGCACCAGGCCGAACATCACCGCCAGCGGCCAGACCGGCAGCCGGGGTGGCGGAGGCGGTGGAGGTGGGGGCGGCCCGATCGCGGCCGGGTCCTCACCGGCCGGCTCGCTGACGGACGGGGCCCGGGTGCGGGGCACCGTCACCCCCACCCGCTGCGGGCAAGGACGAAGCCGAGCGGTGTGACCCCCGCGGCGCGCAGCCGTTCCGCCAACCGGCGCAGGTCCGTCTGGCGCGTCCGGTCCTGTTCGACCACCACCACGGCGGTGCCCTGCCGGGCGGCGGCGACGCCGCGCTCGTCGGCCTCGGCGGGCGGGGCGTTGAAGAGCACGAGGCCGTTGGCGGCCCGCTGCCGCCAGGTGCCGAACCGCACGCCGCCGGCACCCACCGGCACCTCGTCCGCGGTCGTCTTGACCTTGCTCTTCCCGCTGACCGGCGGCGCACCGGAGGTGACCCGGGGCAGGGTCATGGTGGCGTCCGGGTCGGTCGAGGGACGGGGGGTGGGGTGCGGGGACGGCCGGCGGACGGTGATCACCTCGGTGACGTCGTCGACGCTGGCCGCGCCGCCCTCGCGGGGCTTGGGTACGACCGGGCGGGCCGGGTTGGCCGCGGCGGGGAGCCGGCCCAGGCCGGCCAGCACCTCGGCACGCAGCCGGTCCAGGCGGCCGCTGTCGTCGGCGACGTACACGTCCCGGCCGGTGGCGGCGAGCGCCACCGCCAGGCCGGCGGTCATCGCCGACTGGTCCTCCCGGGTGGTCAGCAGCGCCACCCGGGCGGGTTCGCGGACCCGCTCGGCGATCGCCAAGGCGACGTACCGGATGTCGGCGTCCATCGCGTGCCGGGAGCCGCGGAACGGCCGGCTGCGCACCGTGCCGAGCAGCGGCAGGCCGGTCGCGTCCCGGCCGTCGTCGACCGACCGGATCCGGCGGTCCACCGATTCCCACAGGTACGCCAGCACGACGCCGAGCAGGATGCCGCCCAGCAGGCCGACGGCCAGGTAGAGCGGGCGGTTGCCGCCCGGGGAGACCAGCGCCTTCTCGGCCGTGCGGGTGACCCAGCCCGGGTTCACGTCGACCGCCGCGATCTCGCTGCGCTGGGAGCTGAGCTGGGTCAGCCGGCTGTTGACGCCGCCCAGCTCGGCCACCGCCGCGTCCACGGCGCCGTCGCGGGCGTTGGCGATCCGCCGTTGCAGCGCCGCCTGCTCGGCCTGCACCTTGGCGATGCTGTCGTCGTAGGAGCGGAGCATCTCGTCCCGCTGCCGCTCGTACATGCCGCGGCGCACGTCGAGGTAGGCCTGCGCCGCCACGTTGACGGCCTCCACCGCCTCTTCGGGGGAGTTCGCCGAGTACTGGAAGCGCAGGATCTGGCCGCCGGTGGGCACCTCGACCTCGAGCGCGTCCCGCACGTCGCGCTGGTCCCGGCCGGTGGCCTCCACCAGGCGCCGCACCACGTCGGTCCCGGTGGCGATGCCGCTCTCCACGTTCATGTTCACCGCCCGGTCGGAGGGCGCGCCAGGCGTGAAGGCGTCGGTGACGACCGGGCGGACCGCGACCACGGCGTTCGCGGTGACCGCGCCCGGGACGAGGAAGACGTACCCGAGCCCGGCCGCCAGACCCAGGACCGCGACCGACGCCACCAGCCGGATCCGGTGCAGCGGCACCCGCAGCAGGTCGGTCAGCGTCACCGTACGGGCCGGCGCGCCCCCGCCACCGGACGTGTCGGCGGACCAGGAGCCGGGAGGTGCATCAGTCATGGGATTTTCACCGTCTGTTGTGTTGTACGCGAGGAACGTCTCGGGCGCCGGACACCGGACGGACCCTCCCGACGTCGCGGGCCGGCGGCGGGGATCCGCCGCCGGCCCGACATGAACAATCTACCGATCGCCCGTCCCGGACGGTCGACCCGTCACTGCACGGAGAAGAACGTGCGCGGCGTCGACCAGTTCAGGTCGGCGCTCGCCGGTGCGATCACCGTGCTCGCCGCGCCGTCCACCGCCGGGGCGGCGGTCGGGTCGAAGGGCACGCTGCGCAGCGTCCCGTCCGTGCTGCCGTACACGATCTTGCCGCCCACCCAGGCCATGCCGCGCACCGTCGACCACGTCACGCCGGTGGTGGGCAGGGTGAACTCGGTGGCGCCGAGGTAGTTGCCGTCGGTCTCGAAGTACCGGTAGTAGAGGCCGCTGCCGCCGCTGCGGGTGTAGTAGAGCCGGCCGTTGAGGAAGAACGCACCGGTCATGTTGGCGGCGTTGAACCAGTCGTTGTAGCCGGACGACTCCCACGGGACGCCGATCGCACCGCCGTTGAACATCGAGATGTCGATCCGGCTGCCCGTCGGGGTGCCGGCGACGGTGTGCGCCCAGTAGATCCGGTCGCTGACCCGCCAGGTCGCACCGGCGGCGGTGTAGTTGGGCTGGCTGACCGTGGTCGCCGCGCCGATGCTCGTGCCGTCGAACGGCACCTTGGCGAGCTCGCCCTGACCGGTGCCCAGGTAGAGGTTGCCACTGGTCGCGGTCGGCGCCGTCTTCGGCGTGACGGTGCGCCCGCCGGCGAGCGGGAACATGCCCAGGCGGCCGTGGTACTCGCTGCCCATGCCGTCCGAGTTGTGCCCGAAGTACAGCCCGTCGCTGCCCCGCCACAGCACCGGCACCTGGGAGCCCCACGTGCTGGTGCCGGCCGGCATCGACGAGCTTCCCCGGCGGCCCGGGTTCCAGGCCACCGGCATGCCGGTGGCGGGGGTGACGGCGGCGATGCCGAGCCGGTCGACCGCCCCGGCGCCGGCCCGGTCGCTGGCGTTGGGGTTGTTCAGCCAGCGGAAGTGCCCGCCGAGGTAGATGACGTTGTCGGCGACCTCGACGGAGGTGATGGTGTCGTTGCCGGTGTAGTTGACCCAGGTGCCGAGCTGCCCGCTGCCCCGGGCGGCGGTCTCGAAGCGGACCAGCGCGTCGCAGTACGCGGCCGGCCAGCCCGCGCCGCCGTTGGTGCCGACGACGAACCAGCTGCCGTCACCGCCGAACCGCACGTCCTGCACGTAGTGGACGAAGGTCGCCGGCGCCGCGCACGGCGGGACGAACTTGTCGGTGCTCCAGTCCAGGACGCTCGGCGTGCCGGTCAGGTCGACCAGCACCATCTGGTTGCGGGACTCACCGTTGACGAGCGTGAAGTTGCCGCCGGCGACGAGGGTGTTCCCGTCCGGCGTCACGTCGAGCGCCCAGGCGTACGAGCTGGTGCCGTGCCGCCCGACGGTCGCGTTGATGTTGAAGGTCGGGTCGATCGCGCCGGTGGTGTAGTTGAGCCGCGCCAGCCCGTTGTGCGAGGTGCCGTTGATCCAGTTGAACGCGCCCGCCAGGTACAGCCAGTTGCCGTGCCGGACCATGTCGCGGATCATGCCGCCGTCGGACCGGCCCACCCAGCTGTCGATGATCGCGCCGGTGGTCGCGTTGAGCGCCACCAGGTTCTTCCGGGACACTCCGTTGACGTTCTTGAACGCCCCGCCCACGATCAGCGTGTTGTTCGGGCCGGCCATCAGCGCGTTCACCGCGCCGTCGAGCACCGGCAGGAAGGTCGTCGAGATCGTCCCGGTGCTCCGGTCGTACGCGAACAGGTAGCGCTGCGTCGTCCAGCCCGCGCTCGCGTTCTGGCGGATCTGCGTGAAGCTGCCGCCGACGTAGACCATCGAGCCGACCTGGGCGAACGCTCGGGCCTCGCCGTCACGCGCGTGCGGGGTGCTGTCGGCGGGGTTGGTCGACACCAGGGTCTGCGTCTCGGGCGCCGGCACCACGGCGGCGGACGCCGCCGACGGTACGGCCACCGCGGCGACGACGGTCAGCAGACCGATCGCGGCCGCGCGGATACGGAATCCGGCAGATCGCCGAGAGAGCGAGACTTCGGGCACGCTACGCCTCCAAGGTGGATGAGAACCCGCGTAGCGTGCCTCGCCCACCCCGGTCGGCGATATCCGCCGATTGGGCGGTCACTGGCCCTACGCGACGACGGCGAGCGTACCGGGTCGGATGTCCGACTGACGTCCGGGCATCCCGCCGCCGTCGCGCGGCCCGTCGCGTCCTCAGCCCTCCGGAGTGGGTTGCCGCAGGTAGGCGTCCTGGCCGGCCCGGGTGAACCCGGCCAGGGCGGAGGAATCGTGGTTCATCGTCATGTCACAGCTGCTCGTCCGCGTGGTCATGCCGGCCGAGTTGAAGTAGATCGCCGCCTTGATCTTCGGGTGCGCCCTCAGCGCGGCGGGGAACTCCTCGAACCACCGCCGCTTGGCGAGCCGGTCGGCCGCGTTGAAGTTGGTGCCGAACTCGGCGAGCATCCGCGGCTTGCCGGCGCCGATGCCACTCTGGTCCAGCCAGCGGTAGAAGCTGCCGATGGTGGTCGCCGGGCTCTTCCAGACCGTGCTGCCGTTGCAGACGTGGAAGTTGTACGGATCCCACGCCACCCAGTCCACGTAGCGGTCGCCCGGGTACAGGCCCGCGTACCGGCTGTAGTGGCCGGACCAGCCCATCATCGTCCACACCCAGACGGCGTTGTGCGCGCCGGCCGCGGCGAACCGGTCGTGCACGTGCCGCCAGGCGCGGACGAAGTCCGCGTCGATGCCCTTGGCGGGCTCGTCCTCCGGCTCGTGGTCGAAGCCCATGAACACCGGAACGCCGGTGGCCCGGATCCGGCCGGCGACCGCGTCGATGGTCGCGTCGTGCCGGCCGCTGTAGACGTCCTTCCAGGTGAGCACCGTGCCCGAGGAGAAGATGCGGGACTCCCAGGCGAAGAACATCAGCCGGCCCTCGCGCATCTGCTGCTGCTCGTACGCGTCCGGGAAGGCGCCGTTGCTGCCGTTGTTGGAGAAGTCGTGGTAGCGGTGCACGATGTCGAACCGGCGCCCGACCTGCGCCTCGACGTCGGTGATGGCGCGGCCGTGGTCCCAGGTCGCGGGGTTGGTCGGCGAGTACATGCCCCACCACGCGCCGCAGGAGGGCACCAGCTTCGAGGAGACCTGCCCGCAGCCGGCCGGGCGCGGCGACTGGGTCACGGTCGGGCTCGGCGCCGGCCTGGTCGGGCTGGCGCTCGGCGGGGGCGGCGTGGTCGGGGCCGGCGTCCGGCTCGGCGAGGGCGCCGGTGCGGCGCTGCTCGGCGCGGCGGTCGGGCGACTCGCGACGTCGTAGCTCAGGACCAGGCGGGGCCGCAGGTCCGTGGCGCGGTTCTCGGAGGAGGCCCAGTAGATGCGGGTCTCCAGCCCGGTCTGCGCCAGCGAGACCGTGACCACGCCGTTCCCCTGCACCAGCGCGGATACGTCCCAGTCGTTGAAGCCGGGGCGCACCCCGGTGACGGTGTCGACGGCGGGGCCGACCGGCGCCGGCGCGGGCCGGGCCAGGCGGGCGTCCACCGTGGACGCGTGGGCGGTGACGGTGGCGTCGAACTTCTGCCAGGCGTGCACCCGCAGGGTGGCCCGGACGTTGACCGCGTTCGCGGGGAGGGTGGTCACCGCGAACTGGATGACCGCCTCCCGGGCGCCGCGCGGGTTGGCGTCGCAGCGGGCCGGGCAGGTGGCGAGGGTGGTCCGGGCGCCGTTGTCGCCGTCCTGCGAGACGAGGGTGGCCGTGGTGTCGGCCACCGCGTGCACCGACATGTCGTCGGCCGCCAGCAGCGGCATCACGCCCGCCACCAGCCCGCCGACCACCGTCGTCGCGGCGACGCCGAGCAGCGCCGCCTTGCGTCGGGGGCCACGGTGCCGGGTGAGCCGGTGAACTCCACGCCTGCTCAACGAAACTCCCTGGGTCTGCTGCCTTGACATCCGGCAGCGTAGCGGCGGACGCGACAGGGCGTGAGGACGTCAGCTGGACCTAAGCGCGTCTTAACCGTCGCCTAAGGATCCTCCGCACGACCACAGAGGACGGTCGAGGTCACGCGGACCGGGCTGCCGCGAGCGCCGCCGCCATCGCCTCGCGCGGCGCCGGCACGCCGGTGAACTGCTCGAACTGGCCCAGAGCCTGGGCCAGCAGCAGGTCGAGGCCGGAGACGATCCGGCAGCCCGCGGCCCGCGCGGCGGACGCCAGCGGGGTCGGCCACGGGTCGTAGAGGGCGTCGAAGAGCACGGTGGCCGGCCGCCAGGGCACCGCCGCGGCGAGCGGGTCGGCGACGCCCCTCGGCACGGTCGAGACGACCACGTCGGCGGCGCAGTGGTCGGCGGCCCCGTCCCACGGCGCGCCGGCCAGCGGCACGCCCACCGCGTCGGCCACCGGTCGCAGCGCCCCGATCGCCTCGGCCCGCCGGGCCACCACGGTCACCGCCCGGGCGCGCAGCCGCGCCGCCGCCGCCAGGGCCGCGCGTGCCGTGCCACCGGCGCCGAGCACGGTCACTGTCGCCCCCGGGCGTACGCCGGCGGCGGTCAGCACGTCGACCATGCCGGTGACGTCGGTGTTGTCCGCGTACCAGCTGCCGTCGCCGCGTCGTACCAGCGTGTTGGCGGCGCCGACGGCGACCGCGACGGGCGAGGCGGCCGCGGCCACCGCGAGCGCCGCCTCCTTGCCCGGCATGGTCACCGAGAGCCCGGCCCACTCCGGGCCGAGGCCGGCGACCAGGCCGGGCAGCTCCGACTCCGCGCACTCGAACCGGGTGTACGACCAGCCGGTCAGCCCGGCCGCCGCGTAGCCGGCGTTGTGGATCACCGGGGAGAGGGAGTGCGCGATCGGCTTGCCGACCACCGCCGCCCGCCGCGCGACCGCCATCAGATGATCCCGGCCTCCCGGGCCTTGGCCTCGTTCTTCAGGTGATCCTGGTAGGTCTCCGCGAACGCGGAGTTGCCCTGCCGGTCGACCGCCACGAAGAACAGCCAGTCGCCCTTCGGCGGGTTCATCGCGCCTTCCAGGGCGTCCCGGCCGGGGTTGTTGATCGGTGTCGGGAGCATGCCCCTGAGCTTGCGGTTGTACGGGTTCTTCGGGTTGTCGAGCTCGGCCGCGGTCATGTCCTTGGACGCCTTGGTCGGCTGCCCGGTCAGCTCCAGGTAGTAGTTGACCGTGACGTCCATCTCCAGGCAGCCGCAGTCGAAGTTCCCCCGGTACACCCGGTTGTAGGCGACCCGGGCGACCTTGCCGAGGTCCTTCTTCACGCCGGCCTCCGCCTGCGCCAGCGACGCGACGATCAGCGCCTCGTACGGACTGACCCCACCCAGGTCCTTCTGCACCTTGTCGGCGAACTGCAACTCGCCGGTGACGGCGACGAAGTTCTCCACCATCATCTTGAGGATCGACTCGGCGGTCGGGTTCGGCGGGATCTCGTAGGTGTCCGGATACAGGAAGCCCTCGATCGACTTCGGCGACTTCTTGCCGTCGCCCCGGTTGAACCACCAGTCCGGCACGCCGAGCGCGATCGGGTCCTTCGCGGCGGCCTCGAACTCCTTGACCGGGATCTTGGTCTTCTCGGCGAGCAGCTTGTAGATGTTCTTCGCGCTGCGCCCCTCGGGAATCGTCAACCCGTTGACGACCCGGTTCTTCAGGTCCAGCATCGCCGCGACGGCGCTCTCGCCGCTCATCTGCTTGCGCAGCTTGTACAGCCCGGGCTGGATGTTCTTGCTGCGGGCGTTGTCCTCCGCGGCCTCGATGAACGCCTTGGCGCTCTTGACGACCCCCGCCTCGTAGAGCGCGACCGCCATGTCGGCGATCAGAGCGCCCTGCTTGACCTCGACGGTCACCTCGCCGGTGCCGGTGCCCTCGTAGTCGGGCGTGACGAGGAAGCTCTGGATCCGGTCGAAGCCGTAGAACGCACCGCCGCCGATACCGCCGAGCAGGACCAGTGCGAGCAGCAGGGCCAGCACGGTCTTGCCGCGGCCCCCGCCGGAGCCGTTCTTGCGCTTGCGTACGTAGCCGCGCCGATGCCGGCCCTTCTCCCCCCTGTCCTGTTCATCGAAACCGAGGTCCCAGTCGTCGGTCATTCCGTCCGCCTCCGCTGCGCATCCAGCCAGCTCTGCAGAATCTCCACCGCGGCGGCCTGGTCGACCACCGCGCGTTGTCGCCGCCCTCGGACGCCACGCTCGGCAAGCCTACGACTAGCCACGACGGTGGACATCCTCTCGTCGGTGAGCGTTACCGGCACGGGCGCTATTACATCGGCCAGACGGCCAGCGTACGCCTTCACGTGGACGGCGGCGGGGCCGTGCTTGCCGGCGAGGTTGACCGGAAGGCCGACCACCACCTCGACCGCCTCGTGCTCCGCCACCAGCGCCGCCAGCTCGGCGATGTCGCTGGGCACCGCCTCCGGCGCCGCCGCCAGGTCCCGGGCGAGGGTGACCAGCGGGGTGGCCAGCACGCCGTGCGGATCCGACCGGGCCACCCCGACCCGCACCTGCCCGACGTCCACGCCGAGCCGGACACCACGGGACCGCTCAGTCACCGACAGTCACTCCCCCGCCGAAACGGGCCAGGGCGGACCGACCGGTCCGCCCTGGCCGTGTACGCCGGCACCTCACGCCTCGGCGACCGCCTTCTCGACCGTGAGCAGCAGTCCGGGGGCCTCCGCCGCGGGCAGGCCGCCGCCCTGCGCCAGGTCCGGGCTGCCCCCGCCCCGGCCGGAGAAGGCCGCCTTGACCAGGTCGGCCGCCGACAGGCCGCGGCTGCGGGCGGCCGGGTTGACCGCCACCACCAGCGACGCCTTCCCGTTGGCCCGCGCCGCCACCGCGACCACCGCCGGCCGCGCCGGGTCGATCTTGCCGCGGATCTCCTGGGCGAGGGTCCGCACGTCGTTGCCGGCCGCGCCCTCCGGGGCCTCGGTGCCGACGTACGCGACGCCGCGCACGTCCTTCGCCTGGGCGGCGAGGGCGGCCGCACCGCCGAGCACCAGTTGGGCCCGGAGCTTCTCCAGCTCCTTCTCCGCGTCCCGCAGCTGGGTGACGGTCTGCTCCACCCGGTCGGCGACCTGGTCCGACGGCACCCGGTACAGCTCGGCGAGGCGGGCGACCAGCAGGTGCTCACGGGCCAGGAAGTTGAACGCGTCCATGCCGACCAGCGCCTCGACCCGGCGGACGCCGGACCCGATGGACGCCTCGGACAGGATCTTCACCAGGCCGAGCTGGCCGGAGCGGGCGACGTGCGTGCCGCCGCACAGCTCCCGGGCGTAGTCGCCGACCTCGACGACCCGCACCTGCTCGCCGTACTTCTCGCCGAACAGCGCCATCGCGCCGATCCGCCGCGCCTCCTCCAGCGAGGTGATGAACGCGTGCACCTCCAGGTCGGCGAGGAGCACCTCGTTGACCTGCTGCTCGACGTCGCGCAGGACGCTGGGCGCCACCCCGGTCGGGGTGTTGAAGTCGAACCGGAGCCGCCCGGGCGCGTTCAGCGAGCCGGCCTGGGTGGCGGACTCGCCGAGGAAGTTGCGCATGGTCTGGTGCACCAGGTGGGTCGCGGTGTGCGAGCGGGAGATCGCCCGGCGACGACTGGTGTCGATCTCGGCGAAGCCGGTCTCGCCGACCCGCACCTCGCCCCGGACCACCCGCGCCCGGTGCACGATCAACCCCGGCACCGGCTGCTGCACGTCGAGGACCTCGACCTGGCCGCCACCCACGGTGATCATGCCGAGGTCGGGCTGCTGGCCGCCGCCCTCGGCGTAGAACGGGGTGGCGTCGAGCACCAGCTCGACCGTGTCCCCCTCGACCGCCGCGAGGCGCGCCCCGCCGGCGCCCAGCACCGCCCGTACCGTCGACTCCCGGGAGACCTCGTGGTAGCCGGTGAAGGTCACCGGACCGCCCTCGTCGAGCACCCCCCGGTACGCCGACAGGTCGGTGTGCCCCGTCTTGCGGGCCTGCGCGTCGGCCTTCGCCCGGGCCCGCTGGTCGGCCATCAGCCGGCGGAAACCCTCCGCGTCGACCTGCAGGCCGTGCTCGGCGGCGATCTCCAGGGTCAGATCGATCGGGAAGCCGTACGTGTCGTGCAGCTGGAACGCCTTCTCGCCGGTGATCGCCGCCCGGCCGGCGGTGCGGGTCTCGGCGATGGCGGTGTCCAGGATCGTGGTGCCGGCGCGCAGCGTGGCGAGGAACGCGTCCTCCTCCGCGTACGCGTAGTCGGCGATCCGGTCGAAGTCGGTGGCGAGCTCGGGGTAGGACGGGGCCATGCAGTCGCGGGCCACCGGCAGCAGCTCGGGCAGCGCCCGCTCCTGCCAGCCGAGCAGCCGGATCGCGCGGATCGCCCGACGCATGATGCGGCGCAGCACATAGCCACGCCCCTCGTTGCTCGGGGTCACGCCGTCGCCGATCAGCATCAGGGCGGTGCGGACGTGGTCGGCGACGACGCGCAGCCGCACGTCGTCCGGGTGCGACTCGGCGGCCACGTGACCGGAGTGCGCGCCGTACCGCTTGCCGGTCAACTCGGCCGCCCGGTCCAGGATCGGCCGGACCTCGTCGATCTCGTACAGGTTGTCCACACCCTGCAGGATCGACGCCATCCGCTCCAGGCCCATGCCGGTGTCGATGTTCTTCGCCGGCAGCTCACCGAGGATCGGGTAGTCCTCCTTGCCGGTGCCCGGCCCCCGCTCGAACTGCATGAACACGAGGTTCCAGAACTCCAGGTACCGGTCCTCGTCGACGGCCGGGCCGCCCTCGAGGCCGTAGGCCGGGCCGCGGTCGTAGAACAGCTCCGAGCACGGGCCGCACGGGCCGGGGATGCCCATCGACCAGAAGTTGTCGGCCTTGCCACGGCGCACGATCCGCTCCGCCGGAACACCGACCGACCGCCAGATCGCGAACGCCTCGTCGTCGTCGAGGTACACCGTCGGCCAGATCCGCTCCGGGTCCAGCCCGAAGCCGCCCGCCTCGACCGACTTGGTGGCCAGGTCCCAGGCCAGCGGAATCGCGCCGTCCTTGAAGTAGTCCCCGAAGGAGAAGTTGCCGTTCATCTGGAAGAACGTGCCGTGCCGGCTGGTCTTGCCGACCTCGTCGATGTCCGGCGTACGGATGCACTTCTGCACGCTGACGGCCCGCCGGTACGGCGGGGTCTGCTGCCCGAGGAAGTACGGGACGAACTGCACCATGCCGGCGTTGACGAACAGCAGGTTCGGGTCGCTGATGGCGGGCAGCGGAGCGGACGGCACCACGGCATGGCCGTTCGCCTCGAAGTGCGCGAGGTACCGCCGCTTGATCTCCGCCGTCTTCATCGCTCGTGTTCCTCCGGGAAAATCTCTCGGTCGCCGATGCGCGGGTCCTCCCGCAGGTCGGCGAACTGGTCGTCGAACGTCTCGCCGCGGGCGAAGGCCTCGTGGATCTCCTGCTCGCGCTCCGCCATCCCGATCCGGACGTCCTCCACGAAGCTACGCACCGACTCGACCAAGCTGCCAGCGGATTCCGACAGCCCGGTCGCGATGCCGGCCGGTGTGTACGCCTGCGCCGTCCGGGTGGCCTTGCGGACCACCAGCACGCCCACGGCCAGCCCGATGCCGAGCCAGAACAACCGCCTCATGCTCTCATCCTCCTGCTCGCCGCCGGCCAGGTCAGCGGTTACCGCGCCGCGCGGCCCGCCGCTGCTGCTTGATGGTGTCGCGAACCTCACGCTCGGTCTCGGCGTGCCGGCGGGCGGCCGCGGCGCGGCGGACGCCGTAGCCGAAGGCGGCGACCTTCACCAGTGGATTCGCGGCGGCGGCGGAGACGACGGTGGCGAGGTTGGCGATGTTGGCCGTGACGTTCTGCGCGTGGCTGGTCATGTTGTCGACCTTGGCGAGCTGGAGGTTCACCCCGTCGAGCGAGGTCTGCACCTGCTCCAGTGCCGTGTTGACGTTCTTCACCGTGGTGTTGACGTCGCCGAGCAGCGGTTCCGTGCGGTCGTTGAGGTCGTTGATCATCCGGGTGGCGGCGTCGACCGTGTGCCGCAGCCGCAGGATGGGCAGCATCAGGATCAACACCAGCATCGCGAACGCGATCGCCGCGATCAGGGCCGCGACCTCTCCAAAGTCCACGCCTGTCCTCCTCAGTGCGAATCCGCGGGCGCCGGACGTCCCGGAACGCGCGACCGTCGACCCGCAACCACGCCGCGCGGCCCCCGCACCGGGATCGAACGGGAGCAGGCGGGCCTGCCAGCACCAGACCCTACCGTCCGTGATGGAAACCGGCTCAGGACGGTGAGGGTGTCAGCTCGCCGAGCGGATCCTCCGACAGCGTCGGGAAGGGATCCTCTCCGGTCAGCGACGGGTCGGTGCTCGGCTGCGGGCGCGTACGGTCGTCGTCGATGGCGTTGCGGACCTTCACCGACACCAACGAGCCGGTGCACTCCTGCGCTGCGGTCGACGGGTCGGGCGAGGGGACGACCGCGGGCTCCCCGTCCACCGGAGGCGGCACGCAGGTCGGCTCGCGTACCCACAGGTCGAGGGTCAGCTCGTCGCGCCGCCAGCAGGTGTAGCTGCCCTTCGCCTCCTGCTCGGGGCAGCGGGTCACCTGCCACGGCCGCCAGCCGTCCCTGACCAGCGCCGCCTCGTACACCTGGGCGGTCTCGTCCGGGGACCGCTCGGACTCGACGGTGCGCTCGCGCAGCCGGCAGTCCAGCAGGCACCAGCGGTTGCCGCTGACGGCATCGACCGGCTCGGCCGCCGCCCAGCTCGGCACGTCCAACTGGTCGAGCGTGTCGAACACCGGGTCCCGGCTCAGGGTCTTGGCCCCGAAGAAGAGCGGCACGGCGCCCAGCAGCAGGACACTGACCAGTGCGAGGACGCCGGTACGCAGCCGCCGTCGCTCGCGCATCTGCCGGCGCAGCTCGGAGCGGGCGCCGCTCAGCCGGCCCGCGGCGGCGCTGTCGTCGGCGGCGGGTTGCGTGGGTCGCCGCAGCGGCGGAGCGTCCGGCGGCGGCGCGACGGCGGGCGCGACGGCCGCGCGGGCCACCGCGACGTCGGCGGGCCCGGCCGGTGGCGGCACCGGCGGCACTCCGCTGGGCTCCGGCCGACCGGGTTCCCGCTGCGGCGGGAGAGCCCGGCCGGGCGCCCGGTCGTCGGGCGCGGGTCGAGGGCCGGCCGGCCGCGCCACCCCGGCGGGTGGACGTGGCGCACCGGAGGTCGGCTCCGGGAACGCCTCCCCAGCCGGCGGCCGACCGGGGCGCGCGTCGGGCGCGGCACCGGGTCGGGCGACGCCGGGTGGGGTCGCGGCACCCCGGGGCCCGGCCGGCGCTGCGCCGGGGCGGGCCACGCCCGGTGGGGTCGCCGCCCCGCGCGGCCCGGGCGGCCTGCCGGGACGGGCGGTGGGCGGCGTGGGACCGCCGGAAAGCGGCGCGCCGGGCGGCGGGACAGCGGCACCCCGGACCGGTCCGGTCTCGGGGCGGGCGTGCGGCGGCACGTCCGGCCGGTAGGGCCGGGCAGCGCCGCCCGGACCGGCGGGACGGGGGTCGCCCGCGGCGGCGGCGGACGGACGGGGCCGCTCGGCGGCCGGCCCCGCCGGAGGGTGCGGTCGCCCGGACTCGCCGGCCGGGGGGATCGGGCCGGACGGCCGGACGGCACCGCGACCGGCGCCCGGCCCCGCCGGGGCGCCGTCCACCGGGCGGGCGCCGCCGCCCCGCGGGCGGCCGGTGTCCGGACCGCCGGCCGGATCGTGCCCGGGCCGGGACCCGTCGGGTGCCCGGCCGGCGTCCGCGGCCCGCCGTCCGGCGGGCGGAGCGCTCTGCGGGGTCACCGGCGAGCCGGGCGAGGTCGCCGGGGAGTTCAGGGTGCGCAGCGCGGGATCGGTGTGGTGCGGGGTACGGCCGGCCTGGCGGAGCCAGTCGGCCGGTCGCTCCGGTCGGGCGCGGCGGCCCTCGGCGCCCGGCCGGCCGGCTCCGTCCGCGCGCGGGCCGGAGCCCGCGGCCTCGGTGCCCGGCGCGCGGGAGGCACCGGCGGCGGGGTCCGGCACGGCCCGCCGGCCGAGGGGCGTGGCGACGTCCTCCTCGGGGGCCGCCCGCCGGCCACGCGGCGCGGCACGGCCCTCGTCCGGCACGGCCCGCCGGCCACGGGGCGGGGTGCCGCCGTCCGGGGCGGCTGCCCGGCCCGCCTCCGGCAGCCCGCGACGCCCGGGCACGGGAGGACGGGCCCCGCCGGTCGGGTCACCGGTCTCGCCGGGCCGGTCGCGCAGCGGGCCCCGGGGCCCGGCCGGTTCCGCCGCCGCGGCACGCCGGTCGGACCGGCCGGCCGGCGGCGGTGGGTTCGGCAACGGGGGTGCGTTGCCGCTGCGCGGCACGACCGGCTCGGCACCGGCCGGGCCGCGGGCGGGCGCCGGTGGACGGTTACGGGAGCGCCCACGACCGCCCGCGGCGGGAATGTCGCCGGACACGTCGCCGGGGTGTCGACCGAAGCCGGCGTCGACGTCGGCCGGCCCGGAGTGGACCGGGCCGGGGCGGGATGCCGCGTCGGCACCGGGCGGCTGGCCCGGCCCGGGTCGGGGCAGCCGGGCCCGGGCCGCCGAGCCGGTCAGATCGCCGGACCGGTAGCCGTCGGCCGGCCCGGGACCCCGGGCCTCCGGACGCCGGGCGGGCGGTGCGCCACCGGGGCCGGGCGGTGCGACGGGCGAGCCGGTGGGAGCGACCGGCGCCGGCGGGGGGCCGACCCGGGGACCCGCCTGGGGGCCGGGGACGGCGCCGCGGCCACCGGACCGGCCGGGGACGACGCCGGGCTGAGTGGGCTGGTCCGGCTGGACCTGCCGGCCGGGCGGCGGGCCGGCGGGTGCACCGCGCCGGGCGGCGGCCGGCGGCGGACCGGCCGGCGGCTGGGACCGCAGTGGCGGGGCGGCCGGCGGCTGGGACCGCAGTGGCGGGGCGGCCGGCGTCGCCGGCCCGGAGACCGGGCGGGCGCGTTCGGGCCCGTCGGGCCCGCCCTGCGGCCAGCCCGCCGCCCGGCGTCCCGCCTCGGCGGGCTGGCCGGGCCGGGGACCGGGCGGGGGGCCGTCACCCCGTGGCACCGGATTGGGTGGCTCCGGCGACCCGGGCCACGGACCGGCGCCGGGCCGCGCGCGTGGCGGTTCGGCCTCGCCGCGGCGCGTCGGCGGGGTGGCCGGCCGGGCGGCCGGGTCGGTGCCGGGTGGCGGCCCGGGGTGGCCGGCGACGTCCCCCGGGCCCAGCTCCGTACGCTGCGCCTTGGCCGTGCGCAGGTCGTCGATCCAGCCGAACTCCTCACCGCTGATCGGCTCCGGCTCGGCCTCGGCCTTGCCCCGCCCCCAGCGGCGACCCTTGGTGCGCCGCTCGTCGGCGCCGTCCTCCGGTCCCTCCGGCCCACGCGACTTCACTGCTGACCCTCCTCGGCGGCGTCCGTGCCGCCCTCGTGCGCCCCGCCGTCGCCCGACCCCCCGGTGCGCCGGCCGTTGCCTGCCGTGCCACCCGTGGTCGCCGCCACCTGCTGGCGGGCGACCGGGGCCGGAAGCCCGCGGACGATCCGGCGCAGCAGCGGCAGCCGCTCGGCCACGGCCCGCTCCGCACCGTGCTGGCTGGGCCGGTAGTAGTCGATGCCGACGAGGTCGTCGGGCACGTACTGCTGCGTGACCACGCCCCGCTGGTCGTCGTGCGGGTAGCGGTACCCGGCGCCGTGGCCGAGACCCTTGGCGCCGGCGTAGTGCGCGTCCCGCAGGCCGCGTGGCACCGACCCGCCCCGGCCGGCGCGGACGTCGGCGAGGGCGGCCCCGATGGCCGTGGTCGCCGAGTTCGACTTGGGTGCCGTGGCCAGGTGGATGACCGCCTGGGCGAGGTTGAGCTGGGCCTCCGGCAGGCCGACGTACTCGACCGCGTGGGCGGCGGCCGTCGCCACGCCGAGCGCTCCCGGGTCGGCCATGCCGACGTCCTCGCTGGCGAAGATCACCAGCCGCCGGGCGATGAACCGGGGATCCTCCCCGGCGACCAGCATGCGGGCCAGCCAGTGCAACGCGGCGTCCACGTCGGACCCGCGCATGCTCTTGATGAAGGCGCTGGTCACGTCGTAGTGCGCGTCACCGTCGCGGTCGTAGCGCACGGCGGCGGTGTCCACCGCCTGCTCGGCGGTGGACAGGTCGATCCGGTCGGCCCCGACGGCGGCGGCCGAGGCGGCGGCCGCCTCCAGCGCGGTGAGCGCCTTGCGGACGTCCCCGGCGGCGAGCCGGACGAGGTGGTCCTCGGCCTCGGGGTCGAGGGCGAGCGCGCCACGCAGGCCGCGCTCGTCGGCGACCGCCCGGCGGAGCAGGTCCCGCACCGCGGCGTCGTCGAGCGCCTGCAGGGTGAGCAGCACGCACCGCGACAGCAGCGGCGAGATGACCGAGAAGTACGGGTTCTCGGTCGTCGCCGCCAGCAGCGTGACGGTGCGGTCCTCGACGGCGGCGAGGAGCGAATCCTGCTGGGTCTTGCTGAAGCGGTGCACCTCGTCGATGAAGAGCACGGTCTGCGGACCGCCGGCGCGGCGCTGCCGGCGAGCGGTCTCGATGACGGCGCGGACGTCCTTGACGCCGGCGTTCAGCGCCGACATCGCCACGAAGCGGCGGTCGGTGGCGCGGGCGACCAGGTGTGCGATCGTGGTCTTGCCGCTGCCCGGCGGCCCCCAGAGGATCACCGACATCGGCGCGGCGCCGGAGACGAGCTGACGCAGCGGGGCGCCCGGGGCGAGGAGGTGGTCCTGCCCGACCAGCTCGTCGAGGTTGGTCGGGCGCATCCGGACAGCCAGGGGCGAATCCTCCCCGACCGGCGTGAAGCCGTCCACGCCGACCGGACCCGCGGGCGCGGAGGGCGCGGCGGCGGGTTCCCCGAGGGAGAAGAGGGCGTCGGACTCCATCACGGGAACAGTACCGGGCCCGGCCGGAGACGCCGGAATCAGCGCCGCCGGACGGGCCCGTCCTGATCCGTTCCGGTCAGCCCCGGCCCGGCCGCCGGCCGTAGTACCAGCGGCCCCGGCCGCTGCCGCCCGGCCCGCTGCCGACCCCGGCCAGGTACAGGGAGAGCAGCAGCAGCCCGATCAGCGTGAGCGTCTGCCAGTTGAACAGGTCGGGCGCACCGAGGTTGCTGTCCATCAGGTCGAGCAGCAGGGCGAATCCGAAAACGATCGCCGCGAGGATGGCGAGCATGGCATTCCTCCGGTAAGGGGGGTCCCAGTAGGTCGGCGCGGGATGTACCCAATCGGTCCGTCCGTCAATCTCCACCCTGGAACGGAAGGGGCTCCTTCCCTAACGCTGCCGCCCGGGGGCGTCCACGCCGACCGCGGGCGCGACGTCGCGCTGGCCCGGCACCCTGCCCAGGTCAGCGTCGCCGCCGGTCGGGAAGGCGGCCGCCGCCCCGGCCGGCACGGTGCCGTCCACCGGACCGGCCGGCGCCGCCCCGTTGCCGCGCCCCGAGCGCCACGCCGGCAGGTAGAGCGGAGCGGCGACGGCGAGCACGACCGCGCCGACCAGCATCGCGGTGGTCACGCCGGCCCGGTCGGCGACCAGGCCGAGCACGATCCCGCCGAGGGCGGCGGCCGGCATGGCCACCATCGAGTTCAGCGACACCACACTGGTCCGGTACGGGCCGTCGACCTGGCGGTGCACCAGACCCATGTGCAGCGGGTTCGACGCGCCGTGCACGGTGTGGCAGGCGACGTACGCGACGAGCACGCCGACCGGACCGGCCAGCAGGCCCATCGCGGCCACCGTGGCGCCCTGCACGATCCGCAGCAGCGCGGCGCCCGGCGCGGCACCCAGCCACCGGATGAGCAGCGGTGTCAGGGCCGCGCCGCCGGCGGACGCGAGCCAGGCCACCGTGCTGCCCGGGCCCAGCAGCGCCGCCGCGCGGTCGGCCGAGCCGAGCACCTCGGCGAGGCGGACCGGCAGCAGGTTCTCGAAGGTGACCATGCCGAAGCCCCAGAACAGCTCGACCGCCACCAGGGCGAGCAGCACCCGGGACCGGCGCAGCAGCCCGACCGCCTCGCCGATCATCCGGGGCGCCTGGGCGACCGACGCGCGCAGCGCGCCCGGGCCGGCCACCGGACGGGTCTCCCGCAGCAGCGCCAGGAGCGCCACCAGGGCAACCAGGTGCAGCCCGATGGCGACCAGCACCGGAGTGGTGAGGGCGCTGACCGGCCCGACCGGGCCGAGCGCGACGAGGCCGCCGGCGAGCAGGGCCCCGGCGGCGATGGCCAGGCCGAGCACCGTGCCGCCCTGGCCCAGCCCCTTCTCGTACGCGGCGTCGGGGTCGACGGCGAGGGTCGAGTCGACGTACCAGGACTCGAGGGGGCCGCTGTCGAGTGCCCGGTACACGCCCTGGAGCGCCCAGACGGTGACCAGCAGGGCGAACGAGTCGGCCACCACGAGCAGCACCCCGGAGGCGAGGTTGACCAGCGAGGCGACCACCAGCACGGGTTTGCGGCCCAGCGCGTCGGCGAGCCCGGCGGTCGGCAGTTCCAGGGCGAGGACGACGAGACCCTGGGCCGCGGCGGCGAGGCCGATCTGGGTGAGGGTGAGGCCGCGCTCCTGCATCAGCAGGATGATCACCGGGATCAGCAGGCCGACCGGGAGCCAGCGCAGCCCGTGCAGGACGAGGTAGCGGAGGCGGATCTGGCGTACGGACAGCGCGGCCATCACTTCCCCTTCAGCAGTGGATAGGCGGCGAGGACGATGTGCACCTTCCGGGCCTCCGGCGGCGCCGGTTCCGCCTCGTCCCGGTACCGCTCGAGCACCGCGTAGACCTCCCGCTGGAGGTCCGCCAGCCGCTCCGGCGGCAGGGCCATGAAGACGTCGTCCATGCCGAAGGCGTCCCGCCACTCCGGTGACCACTCGTGCTGGACGGCGAACCACCGCTCGGCCACCTCGACCAGGTGGCGGACCTGGTCGCCCTGGATCCAGTCGACGGCGGCCCGGGCGTCCGGGTCGTCGTCGAAGTCGGTGGGTTCGAAGTTGGTGACGTCGTGGGCGGAACGCCACCAGCGCTGCCGGCCGCGGCCCCGGTCGGGGTCCTCCACCACCAGCCCCACCTCGGCCAGCTGGCGCAGGTGGTAGCTGGTCGCGCCGCTGTTGGTGTCGAGCAGCTCGGCCAGCGCGGTGGCGGTCGCCGGCCCGTGCACCCGCAGGGCGCCGAGCAGCCGGATCCGCAGCGGGTGCGCCAGCACCCGGACCTGCCGGTGGTCGATCCGGACCGCGCGCGGGGCCGGTCGGGTCTCCTCCTGATTGCCTGCCATAGATGCACAATACTTGTGCACAGTAATTGTGCACAAGTTCTTTGCAGAGGTTCTGTGCGGGTGACTCGGAGAGATCAGCCGGCCAGGAGTTCGGAGATGCCGCGCAGCCGGGTCCGCAGCAGCCCGGCGGCCCGGGTCGAGGCGAGGCGTACCTCGGTGGGGCGGCGGACGCCGGCCGCGGCGCCCGTGCCGGTCTTCAGGCCCGCCGGGTCCAGGCCGAACTTCGCGGCGACCAGCCGCCCCATCTCGGCCCGGCTGACCGCCTCGGGGCCGGCGACGTTCAGCGGGCCGGCGTACCCGGACGCCGCCAGCTCCAACACCGCGGCCGCCAGGTCGGTCACGTCCACCGGGCAGCGGAGCTCATCGGTGAACAGCGTGGCCCGGCCCGCCAGCGCGTCGAGGCAGAGCTGGATCTGCTTGCTGCCCTCCCCCACGATCAGCGAGGTCCGCACCAGCACGGCGGCGGGGTCGATCGCGCGGACGGCCGTCTCGGCCGCCGCCTTCGCGGCGCCGTACGGGAAGACCGGGGTGGGCGGCTCGTCGTCGAGGTACGGCGTCGGGCGCCCGGCGTGCAGGGCGTCGCTGGACAGGTGCACCAGCCGTGCCCCGACCTCGGCGGCCGCGTACGCGACGTGGGCCGCCCCGTCGGCGGTGACCGCCCAGTCGTCGTACCGGTAGGGGGTGGCGACCACGGCGTCGGGGCGTACCTCGGCGAGGAGCGCGCGCACGGCGGACCGGTCGGTGACGTCGAGCCGGCGGGCCGCGACGCCCGGCACGGCGACGGCCCCGGCGTGGTGCGTCCCGACCACCGACTCCCCCGCCGCCACCGCCCGCCGGCACACCTCAGCACCGAGAAAACCGCTGGCCCCGACCACGAGCAGCCTCATCCCGCCCCCTCACCGTCGATCATGAGGTTAGCGGCAGCGCCGGAGATCGACCTCCCCGCCGGCCGCGTGCTCGACGCGGGCCGGCCGCCGGGGTCAGGTGGGGTCCGCTACCGGGGCGGCGGGACCGGCCGTGCCGGTGTGGGCCGTCGCCGGGGGCTTCGGCTTGGCGTCGATGCCGGCCTCGGCCCGCTGCTGCGCGGTGATCGGCGTCGGTGCGCCGGTCAACGGGTCGAAGCCGCCGCGCGTCTTCGGGAACGCGATGACCTCGCGGATCGAGTCGGCGCCGGCCAGCAGCATGCACACCCGGTCCCAGCCGAACGCGATGCCACCGTGCGGCGGCGGGCCGTACTTGAACGCCTCCAGCAGGAAGCCGAACTTGTCCTGCGCCTCCTCGGGCGTGATGCCGAGCAGGTCGAACACCCGCCGCTGCACGTCGCCGCGGTGGATACGGATCGAGCCGCCGCCGATCTCGTTGCCGTTGCAGACGATGTCGTACGCGTAGGCGAGGGCCCGGTCGGGCGCCTCCTCGAAGCGGTCCACCCACTCGGCGTTGGGCGAGGTGAACGGGTGGTGCACGGCCGTCCAGCCACCCTCGTCGGTGCGCTCGAACATCGGCGCGTCGACCACCCAGCAGAACGCCCACGCGCTCTCGTCGACCAGGTTGGCGCGCTTCGCGATCTCGATCCGGGCGGCGCCCAGCAGTTCCTGTGCCTCCCGGGTGTTCGTGCTGGCGGCGAAGAAGATGGCGTCGCCGGGCTTCGCGCCGACCGCGTCGGCGAGGCCCGCCAGGTGCTCCTCGGACAGGTTCTTGGCCACCGGGCCGCGCGCCTCGCCGGTCTCGGCGTCGAGCACCACGTACGCGAGGCCCTTCGCACCGCGCGCCTTGGCCCAGTCCTGCCAGCCGTCCAGCTCCTTGCGGGACTGCGCCGCACCGCCCGGCATGACGACCGCGCCGACGTAGCCGCCCGCGTCGATCGCGCCGGCGAACACCCGGAACTGGGTGCCGCGCAGGTACCCGGTCAGCTCGGTCAGCTCGACGCCGTAGCGCAGGTCCGGCTTGTCCGAGCCGTACCGGGCCATCGCGTCGTGCCAGGTGATCCGCGGGATCGGGCGGCTGACCTCGTGGCCGGCCAGCTCCGTCCAGAGCGCGGACACGATCGCCTCGCCGAGGTCGATCACGTCGTCCTCGGTGACGAAGGACATCTCGATGTCGAGCTGGGTGAACTCCGGCTGCCGGTCGGCGCGGAAGTCCTCGTCGCGGTAGCAGCGGGCGATCTGGTAGTACCGCTCCATGCCGCCGACCATGAGCAGCTGCTTGAACAGCTGCGGCGACTGCGGCAGCGCGTACCAGGTGCCGGGCTGCAGCCGCACCGGCACCAGGAAGTCGCGCGCGCCCTCGGGCGTCGACCGGGTCAGCGTCGGGGTCTCGATCTCCAGGAAGTCGCGCTCGTGCAGCACGGTGCGGGCGATCTGGTTGGCCCGGGAGCGCAGCCGCATCGCCTGCGCCGGACCACTGCGGCGCAGGTCCAGGTAGCGGTAGCGGAGCCGTACGTCGTCGCCGGCCTCCACCTGGTCGTCCACCGGCAGCGGCAGCGGCGCGGCCTCGGACAGCACCTCCAGTTCGGCGGCGGTCACCTCGATCTCGCCGGTCGCGAGGTCCGGGTTCTCGTTGCCCTCCGGCCGCCGGGTCACCTCGCCGACGACCCGCACGCAGAACTCGTTGCGCAGCGCGTGCGCGTCCTCCTCGCGGAACACGACCTGGACCACACCGGAACCGTCGCGCAGGTCGACGAAGATGACGCCGCCGTGGTCGCGCCGGCGGGCCACCCACCCGGCGAGCGTCACCGTGCTGCCGGCGTCCGTCGCGCGCAGGCTGCCGGCGTCATGGGTACGGATCACGGCGTGCGTCTCCCTCGTCTGCGGAATGTCTCTGCCCCGGCATTCTGTCAGGGGAGCCGCTGCCGCGTTCCACGGGTGCAAGGAAGGGTCCCTTCTTAACGCACGGGTGTTGAGAAGGGACCCTTCCTCACCTGCCGGCGGGCCGCCGGAGGAGGAATCCGGCGGCCCGCTCGGGTGGGTGGATCAGAAGACGCTGACGCCGTAGCGGTTCAGCGCCTCGACGACCGGCTGGAAGTAGGTGGTGCCGCCGGTGCTGCAGTTGCCGCTGCCGCCCGAGGTCAGGCCGAGGGCGACGGAGCCGCTGAACAGCGAGCCGCCGCTGTCGCCGGGCTGGGCGCAGATGTTGGTGCGGATCAGGCCGGAGACCGAGCCCTCGGCGTAGTTCACCGTGGCGTTCAGTGCGGTGACCGAGCCGCTGCGCAGGCCGGTGGTGCTGCCGGAGCGCTGCGCCGACTGGCCGACGTACGGGTTGGCGGCGCTGGTGATGTCCCGGTAGCTGCCGTTGTAGAGGTAGACGTTGCCGGCCGCGTTGGCGGAGTTGCTGTGCCGCACGATGCCGTAGTCGTTGCCCGGGAAGCTGGTGCCCGCGCGGGTGCCGAGCAGCGAGGTCTGGGACGAGTTCGAGTACCAGCTCGACGAGATGTTGGTGCAGTGGCCGGCGGTCAGGAAGTAGTAGGTGCTGCCGGAGCGCACGTTGAAGCCGAGCGAGCAGCGCCCGCCGCCACCGGCGTAGATGGCCTGGCCACCGGAGATGCGCAGGCTCAGCACACCGGCCTCGGCCTCGATGCGCACCGCGCCGTTGGCCCGCGCGGCGGCGGCCTTGACCCGCTCCAGCTTGGCGCCGGTCACGGTGCTGTCGACCGAGACGACGACCTGGTTGGTGGCCGGGTCGACCCACCAGGCGGTGCCCGGGATCTTGGCGGTGCGCTCCAGCTCCGCGGTGGCACGGTTCAGCTCGGCGGCGCCGCGCTTGACGATCTTCGGGGTGGCGCCGGCGGCGGCGACCTGACGGGCGGCGACGGCGTCGGTGACGGCGACGACCATCTTGCCGTTGGCGCCGGCGTACGTGCCGGCGGCGCGGTCACCGAGCCGCTCGGCGAGGGTGGTGGCGGCTTCCGGCGAGGCGGCGGGGGCGGCCTGGGCCGGAGCGCCCATGAGCGTTCCGGCGACCAGGGTTCCGGCCGCGACGAGGGTGGCGGCACGGCGGAACGTGGACCTCGTGGGTCGCATGTAACAACCTCCGTGAGAGGGGGGTGACGGCCCACGCCGGGGCAGCGGGGCCGCTGGGGCAACCCGGCCGAGCTGGGGGAACCGGTCGGGCTGCACCGAAGTATTCACATACTTAAGATCCTTGGCAAGACCTGGATTCGCCCGAATCACCCGAGCTTGATCCGTCACAACGATGCAACACCGTGGACACACCCGTAGCCGTGCGGCGTCACACCGCGGGAGGGCCGCCCCGAGACGATCGACTCGATGCCCGGGACATGGCGATCCGCAGCCGCCGGACGCCGCCGCGCCGGCGGCACGGAGCCGAACACGGCCGCGACCGGACGTCGGGGTCAGTCGGCCCGACGGTGCGCCCCGGGGCCCGGCCGCGGCACCACGTCACGCGGTTCGTCGACCCCGTGGCCGCGCTCGCAGCGCAGCGCGACCCGCACCTCCCCGCCGCAGCCCCGGTGCTCGACGCGCAGCGGCGGGCCCTCCGGATCGGCGAGATAGCGGTCACCCCAGGCGAGCACGGCGACCAGCACTGGCCACAGGTCGAGCCCCTTGGCGGTCAGCCGGTACTCGTGGCGCAGCCGGCTGCCCGGCTCCCGGTACGGCTCACGGCGCAGCACGCCCCCGGCGACCAGGGTGGCCAGGCGGTTGGTGAGCACCTGCCGCGGGATCCCGGTCCGGACCCGCATGTCGTCGAAGCGCCGGACGCCGCTGAAGACCTCGCGCAGCACCACGAGGGTCCACTTCTCGCCGAGAACCTCCATCGCGCGCGCGATGGTGCAGTTCTCGATCGACCAGTCCAGTGCCGCGGGCTTCATGTCGCCAGGCTAGGTCTTATTGACAGACTCAGCAAACGACTGCAAGGCTGGGTCCATGACGCAGACGCAGCAGCGCAGCCGCACCTTCTCCTGGTCCGACCCCGGCATCAACGCGGCCCAGCTCGGCAGGCGCAGCGGCCTCGACCTGCTGCGCGCGATGATCGCCGGCGAGCTGGCCGCCCCGCCGGTCATGCACCTGCTCGACATGAGCCGGATGGAGGCCGACGAGGGGCGGGTCGCCGTCGAGCTGGTGCCACAGGAGTTCCACTACAACCCGCTGGGCACCGTCCACGGCGGGGTCATCTCCACGCTGCTGGACACGGCCGCGGCCTGCGCCGTGCACACGACCCTGCCGGCCGGCGTCGGCTACACCTCGCTGGACCTGAGCGTGAAGTTCCTCCGCCCGGTCACCGTGGACTCCGGCACCCTGCGCTGCGAGGGCACGGTGCTGCAACGCGGCCGCCGCACCGCCCTGGCCGAGGCCCGCCTGACCGACGCACGGAACCGCCTGGTCGCCCACGCCACCTCGACCTGCCTCCTGTTCCCACTGACCTCCCCCACCTGACCCCCACCCCCACCCCCACCCCTCGCCCCGCCACCCCCGCCCCGTCGATCATGGAGTTGTGGTGCCCCGCAAAGGGCGCGAAAGCGGACGGGAAGCCCACCACAACTCCATGATCGACCGCAGGAACACCCCGGGCGCGGCCGTCGCTTCCGAGAGCCGGTGACGGGCGCGCCCGGGGGCCGGGCGGGCAGGGGCGGGAGCGCGGGGAGCGCGGGGAGCGGGGGACTCGGGGGGTCAGGTGCGGGCGGCTTCGCGGGCGCGGCGGGCCTCGCGCTTCTCCTCGAAGCGGGAGGCGGCCCGCTCCAGGTCGTCGAGGTGGGCGGCGATCTGCTCACGGGCGGCCTCGCCGTCGGCGTCCAGCCCGGTCACGTTCATGACGTCCCACTGGCGCAGCACCGGCACGACCACCTCGTCCCGGTGCTGGCGCAGGTCGTAGATGCCGGCGAGGGCGATCGCCACCGACTTGCGGGCGAAACCCTCGATGCCGTTGCCCGGCATCTGGAAGGCCGCCAGCACGTCGGCCACCGCCCGCATCGTCTGACCGGGCGCCAGCTCGAACGCCGCGCCGAGCAGGTTGCGGTAGAAGATCATGTGCAGGTTCTCGTCGGCGGCGATCCGCGCCAACAGCGCCTCACACACCGGGTCGCCGGTCGCCCGACCGGTGTTGCGGTGCGAGATCCGGGTGGCGAGCTCCTGGAACGACACATATGCGAGGGACTGCAGCATCTCCTCCTCGTGGGCGTTGCGGTAGCCGGTCGACATGTGCGTCATCCGGGCCCGCTCCAGGGCGACCGGGTCGACCGCGCGGGTGACGGTCAGGTAGTCGCGGATCGCGGTGCCGTGCCGCCCCTCCTCGGCCGTCCACCGGTGCACCCAGGTGCCCCACGCGCCGTCCCGCCCGAAGAGCGTGGCGATCTGGTGGTGGTACGACGGCAGGTTGTCCTCGGTGAGCAGGTTGACGATCAGCGCGGTGCGCGCCACCTCGGGGAGGGTCGAGTCCTCCGGAGACCACGCCTCCCCGCCCAGCGGCCCGTCGAAGGTGCGCCCCTCGCTCCATGGCACGTACTCGTGCGGGAACCACTCCTTCGCCATCGACAGGTGCCGGTCGAGGTTCTTCTCGACCACCACCTCGAGTTCGTGCAGCAGTGCGGTCTCGCTGAGGATGGTCACGACGATCTCCCTACGGTGGCGTAACTTACGCTACCGTAGGTCTGATCGTCCGTCAGCGCCAGCGGAGTCCCACGGCGGTCAGCTCACCAGCGGCTTCAGGTCCACCACCGGTGGCGTCCACACGCCGGACTCCGCGCGCACCTGCTCGCCCGAGCGGATGTCCTTCACCTCGTCCGGGGCGCCCTCGACGCCCGGGAACCACACGTACGGGATGCCGCGCCGCTCGGCGTACCGGATCTGCTTGCCGAACTTCGCCGCGCTCGGCGAGACCTCGGTCGGGACGCCGCGCGCGCGCAGCGCCTCGGCGACCCGGTTGCTCGCCGCCCGCTGCTCCTCGCTGACCACCGCCACCAGGACGCAGGTCGGGACGTCCCGGGACACGGTCAGCTCCCCGGCGCCGAAGAGCAGGCCCAGCAGCCGGGTCACGCCGATCGAGATGCCGACCCCCGGGTACGACACGGCGCCGGCGCTGGCCAGGTTGTCGTACCGGCCCCCGGAGCAGATCGAACCGAAGCGCTCGTACCCGATCATCTGCGTCTCGTAGACGGTGCCGGTGTAGTAGTCGAGGCCGCGGGCGATGCGCAGGTCGGCCACGCAGAGGCCCGGTGCGTGCTCGGCGGCGGTCTCCACCACCCGGACCAGCTCCTCGACGCCCTCGTCGAGCAGCGGGTGGCTGACCCCGAGCGCGGCCACCGCGTCGGCGAACGACGCGTCCGGGGCGGAGATCTCGGCGAGCGCGAGCACGGCCTTGGCCTGCGCCTCGCTGGCGCCGGCGGTCTCGGCCAGCAGCTCGGCGACCTTCGCCGGGCCGATCCGGTCCAGCCGGTCGACGGCGCGCAGCGCGGCCTCCGGGTCGCCGATCCCGATCCCCCGGTAGAAGCCCTCGCAGATCTTGCGGTTGTTGACCTGGATGCGCACCGGCGGGATCGGCAGCGAGCGCAGCGCGTCGCCGACCACCAGCGGCATCTCCGCCTCGTGGTGCGGGGCCAGGGTGTCCCGGTCGACGATGTCGATGTCGGCCTGCAGGAACTCCCGGTAGCGGCCCTCCTGCGGCCGCTCGCCGCGCCACACCTTCTGGATCTGGTAGCGGCGGAACGGGAACTGCAGCCTGCCGGCGTTCTCCAGCACGTAGCGGGCGAACGGCACGGTCAGGTCGAAGTGCAGGCCGAGCGCGTCGTCGCCGGCCGGGCCGTCGCTGTCGGCCTGCAGCCGCCGGATCAGGTAGACCTCCTTGGAGGTCTCCCCCTTGCGCAGCAACTGGTCGAGGGGCTCGACCGCGCGCGTCTCCAGCGGAGCGAACCCGTACAGCTCGAAGGTGCTCCGGATCCGGTCCAGGACATACTGCTCGATCATCCGCTGCGCGGGCGTCCACTCCGGGAAGCCGGAGATGGGCGTGGGCTTGCTCATGATGCTCCGTTCACGGGACCCGCGCGCGCCGGCGCGGGGAAGACGGTGGTGGGCGGCTCAGAGGCCGCGGGCCGGGGCCGCCGGTCGCGCGTCGTCGCCCTCCGCCACCTCGATGAGGTACGGATTGGTCGCGCGCTCACGGCCGATGGTCGTGGCGGGGCCGTGGCCGGGCAGCACGACGGTGTCGTCGGCCAGCGGGAGGACCTTGCTCCGCAGGCTGGCCAGCATCGCCGGGAGGCTGCCGCCCGGCAGGTCGGTGCGGCCGATCGAGCCGGCGAAGAGCACGTCGCCGGAGAGGCAGATCTCGTCCGCCTCCCAGCGGGAGCCCGCGCCGGGCAACCGGAAGAGCACCGACCCGCCGGTATGGCCGGGCGCATGGTCGACGGTGATCTCCAACCCGGCGAGGCTCAGCGTGGCACCGTCGGTCAGCTCGGCGACGTCCTCCGGCTCGGTGTACGGCAGGCGGCCCCCGAAGAGCGCGGCGAGGTCGGCGGACAGCCCCTTCGCGGGGTCGGCTACCAGTTCCCGGTCAGCGGGATGGACGTACGCGGTGATGCCCCGCGCACCGCAGACGGGCGCGACGGAGAAGGTGTGGTCGAGGTGGCCGTGGGTGAGCAGCACCGCGGCCGGGTGCAGCCGGTGCTCGGCCAGCAGCGCGTCGAGCCGGTCGAGCACGCCGATGCCGGGGTCGACCACCACGCACTGCTCCCCCGGCGCGGTGGCCACCACGTAGCAGTTGGTGCCGAAGGCGTCCGCGGGAAAGCCGGCCACGAGCACGTCCGCTCCCCTTCCGTCGAGGTGTCGGGTCCGTCCCCGAGCCTAGTCGCCGGCGCATCCGGGTTCCGCCGGGTGGCGTTCGCGGGCCACCCGACCCGCCGTCGCCGGGGACAGTGACGGACCCCGATAGCCGCGGGCCCGACCTCGTACACGACATTCCCAGCCGCTGGCCGTACACTCTGGCGGGCGTGTGGCGTGGCGCACGTGCCCACCAGACGGGCAGGCCGCCCGTCCGCCACGGAACCAGGGTAGAGGAAAGGGGAGCACGGGTGGCTTCCAGCAGGGACCGGCAGCGCAAACTGGCGCGGGCCAAGCTCGACCGGCAGATGGCGCGCCGGGCGGCCCGGCTCCGTCGTCGCCGGCAGATCCAGGCCGGTGTCGGCGTCGCCGTCGTCCTCGTGCTGATCGTGGCGGGCACCGCCTGGGCCCTGGGCGCCTTCGACCGTGACCCGGCGGAGAACACCGCCGCCGAGGAGATCTGCCTCTGGACCCCGCAGGACGGCAGCGCCAACACCAACCTCAAGGACGTCGGCACCCCCGCCACCACCGGCCTGCCGACCGATGGCGTCCGCACGATGACGATCGTGACGAACCAGGGCGCCCCGGTGACCGCCGAGCTGGACGTCGCCGCCGCGCCGTGCGCCGCGGCCAGCATCTCCCACCTGGCGGGCCGCTCGTTCTACGACAACACCAAGTGCCACGAGATCACCGCCGAGGGCGCGGTGCGCTGCGGCGACCCGAGCGGCACCGGCCTGGGCGGCCCGACGTACTCCTTCTACGACGAGAACGTCCCGGACGCCGCGTCCCCGTCGCCGTCGGCGAGCCCCTCGCCCGGCCAGCCCGCGACGTACCCGAAGGGCACGGTCGCGATGGTCGGCAGCACGCCCGGCGCGAACGGGAGCCAGTTCCTGATCTTCTTCAAGGACTTCACGACGGCCGACCCGACGTACTCGGTCGTCGGGCGGGTCACCTCCGGCCTGGAGACGATCGAGAAGATCGGCGCGCTGCCGACCGTGGACAATGGCAACGGCGCCAAGGTCAAGCCCAAGGACGACGACGTGGTCATCCAGAGCCTGACGGTCACCGACCCGGCGCCGAGCCCGGCCGCGACGCCGACCGGCACGGCGTCGGCGACCCCGACAGCCAGCCCCAGCGCCGGCTGACCGCGGCCGACCAACCGAACCCGACACAGCCCAGGAGGATCCAGGCGTGACGTCCACCAGAGAGCGGCGCGCGGCGGCTCGCGCCCGGCTCGAGAAGGAGATGGCCGAGCGGGCGGCCCAGGCCCGCCGGCGGCGGCAGACCACGGCGATCGTCGGGGCCGGCGCGGCCCTCCTGCTGGTGGTCGCCGGCACGGTCTGGCTGGTGTCCGCCCTCGGCGAGGACGACTCGGCGACCGACACCGCCGGGCAGTCCGGCGCCGCCCAGTGCGCCTTCACCCCGATCCCGGAGGACCAGCGGACCCCGCAGATCAAGGACGTCGGCCTGCCGGGCAACCAGCAGCCGAACTCGGGCACACAGACCCTCACGATCGATACCAACCTGGGGCAGATCACCGCCAAGGTCGACCGGTACCGGACGCCGTGCACCGCGGCGAGCTTCAACCACCTCGCCGAGAAGAACTTCTTCGACAACACCAAGTGCCACCGGCTCGTCACCGAGGGCATCAAGGTGCTCCAGTGCGGTGACCCGAGCGCGACCGGCACGGGCTGGCGGGAGACCGACGGCACCGGCGGCCCGAGCTACCGGCTCATGGAGGAGAACCTGCCGACGGACAAGCGGCCCCCGTACCCGGAGGGGGTCATCGCCATGGCCAACTCGGGCCAGCCGGGCAGCACGGGCAGCCAGTTCTTCATCGTCTACGGCGACTCGCCGCTCGACCCGAACTACACGGTGCTGGGCACCGTGACCGGCGGCATGGACATCGTCAAGCAGGTCGCGGCGGCCGGCGACGACAAGGCCTTCGCGCAGCAGGCCGGCGGTGGCCACCCGAAGAAGGAGATCGTCATCACCGACCTGACCATGAGCTGACCCCAGCCCATCAGCGCCCCCGGCCCGTCCCGGCCCGGGGGCGCTGCCATACCCCACCCCCGGGCGCGCCCCTCCCACCCCCGCCGTGGATCGACGTGGGCCGGGGGCGGCGGTCAGGCGCCGGAGGTCACGCGGTACGCGTCGAAGACGCCGTCGACCTTGCGCACGGCGGCCAGCAGGTGCCCCAGGTGCTTCGGGTCGGCCATCTCGAAGCTGAACCGGCTCACCGCCACCCGGTCCCGGGTGGTGGTGACCGTCGCGGAGAGGATGTTGACCCGCTCGTCGGAGAGCACCCGGGTGACGTCGGCCAGCAGCTTGTGCCGGTCCAGCGCCTCCACCTGGATGGCGACCAGGAACGTCGAGGCGGAGGTCAGCTTCCAGCTCACCTCGACCACCCGCTCGCTCTGCGCGCGCAGGTCCTCGGCGTTGGCGCAGTCGTCCCGGTGCACGCTCACCCCGCCGGAGCGGGTGACGAAGCCGAAGACGGCGTCCGGCGGTACCGGCGTGCAGCAACGGGCCAGCTTGATCCAGACGTCGCTGACGCCCCGGACCACGACGCCCGGGTCGCTGCTGCTCTGCCGGCTGCGCGGCGGCCGGGTGGCGACGGCGGTCTCGGCGATGTCCTCCGCCGCGCCCTCCTCGCCGCCGTACGCGGCCATCAGCTTCTGCACCACCGACTGGGCGGAGACCTGGCTGTCGCCGACCGCCGCGTACAGCGAGGCGACGTCGGCCAGGTGCAGGTCCCGGGCGATGGCCATCAGCGCGTCGGAGGTGAGCATCCGCTGCAGCGGCATGCCCTGCTTGCGCATCGCCTTGACGATCGCGTCCTTGCCGGCCTCGATCGCCTCCTCGCGCCGCTCCTTGTTGAAGTACTGGCGGATCTTGGTGCGCGCGCGGGGGCTCTTGACGAAGCCCAGCCAGTCCTGCGTGGGGCCGGCGGTGTCGGACTTCGACGTGAAGATCTCGATCACGTCGCCGTTGGACAGCGTCGACTCCAGCGGCACCAGCTTGCCGTTGACCCGCGCCCCGATGCACTTGTGCCCGACCTCGGTGTGCACCGCGTACGCGAAGTCCACCGGCGTGGACCCGGTCGGCAGCGGGATGACGTCACCCTTCGGGGTGAAGACGTACACCTCCTGGCTGGACAGGTCGAAGCGCAGCGCGTCGAGGAACTCGCTCGGGTCCGCCGCCTCGCGCTGCCAGTCCAGCAGCTGCCGCAGCCAGGTCATCTCGTCGATGTGCGCCGGCGGGCCGACGATCTGCGTGCCCTTGTGCTCCTTGTACTTCCAGTGCGCGGCGATGCCGAACTCGGCGGTGCGGTGCATGGCGTACGTGCGGATCTGCATCTCCACCGGCTTGCCGGTGGGCCCGATGACCGTCGTGTGCAACGACTGGTACATGTTGAACTTGGGCATGGCGATGTAGTCCTTGAACCGGCCCGGCACCGGCTGCCAGTTGGCGTGGATGACGCCCAGCGCCGCGTAGCAGTCCCGCACCGTGTCGACCAGGATCCGCACACCGACCAGGTCGTAGATGTCGTTGAAGTCCCGCCCCCGCACGATCATCTTCTGGTAGATCGAGTAGAGGTGCTTCGGCCGGCCGGTGACCTCCGCCTTGATCTTGGCGGCCTTCAGGTCGGTGCCGACCTTCTGGGTGACCTGCCGCAGCAGGGCCTCCCGCTGGGGCTGGTGCTCCCCGATCAGGCGGTTGATCTCCTCGTACCGCTTCGGGAACAGGGTGCCGAAGGCCAGGTCCTCCAGCTCCCACTTGATCGTGTTCATACCGAGGCGGTGGGCCAGCGGAGCCAGGATCTCCAGCGTCTCCTTGGCCTTCTGCTCCTGCTTCGGCCGGGGCAGGAAGGTCAGGGTACGCATGTTGTGCAGCCGGTCGGCCAGCTTGATCACCAGGACCCGCGGGTCCTTCGCCATGGCCACGACCATCTTGCGGATCGTCTCGGCCTTCGCGGCGTCGCCCAGCTTGACCTTGTCGAGCTTGGTCACGCCGTCGACCAGCAGCGCCACCTCGCCGCCGAAGTCGGCGCGCATCTGGTCGAGCGTGTACTCCGTGTCCTCGATGGTGTCGTGCAGGAGCGCCGCGACCAGCGTCGTGGTGTCCATCCCCAGGTTGGCGAGGATGGTGGCCACCGCGAGCGGGTGGGTGATGTACGGGTCGCCGGACTTGCGGTACTGGCCGGAGTGCCAGCGGGCCGCGGTGTCGAAGGCGCGCTGCAGCAGCCGCGCGTCGGCCTTCGGGTGGGCGTCCCGGTGGGTCGCGATGAGCGGCTCCAGCACCTCGCTGACCTGCGAGGACTGCCAGGGCGCGTTGAACCGGGCCAGCCGGGCCCGGACCCGTCGCCCGGTGGGCGCGTTGGAGAGCGCGAACCCGCCGCCCGACGAGGGGTCGGTGCCGCGGATCGGTACGACGACCCCCTCGCTCCCGGCGGTCGCGCCGGGGCGGATGGCGTCCGTCGCGCCGGAGCCGTTGCCGGGGGCCGTCACCCGGGGGTCACCGTTCCGGTCGGTCACCGAGCCGTCGCCTGTCGGGTGCACCGTGCCCTCCACCGGAGGGGCGACATCGTGGGACACCGGCCTCCTCACCGCTCGCCGGAAATGCGCCGGCCGTGCGGCCGACGTCATGTTCAACCGGCCGCCGGGCCGGTGTTGTTCCCCCCGCCGGCCCCGACCGGCGGTCCTTCCGCCGCCGGACGGTCACCCGCCCGGTCAGCAAAGGGCAATGCTACTCGCACGCACGGTACCCCGCCGCTCCGCCGGACGGACCGCGCCGGGTCCGCCCGACGGGCGGCCTGCTCAAACGGTCAACAGGGCATGGACCGGACGCGGGGCCAGCCGCTCGCGACCGCCGAGGAAGCTCAGCTCCAGCAGCACGGTGAAACCCGACACCGTGCCACCGGCCCGCTCGACCAGGTCGAGGGTCGCCTGGGCGGTGCCGCCGGTGGCGAGCACGTCGTCCACCACCAGCACCCGGTGCCCGGCGGTGAAGGCGTCCCGGTGCACCTCCAGGGTCGCCTCGCCGTACTCCAGGTCGTAGGAGGCCGAGTACGCCGCCCGGGGCAGCTTGCCCGCCTTGCGTACCGGCACCACACCGACGCCCGCCGCGTACGCGATGGCCGCCGCGATCACGAACCCGCGCGCCTCGATCCCGGCGACCGTGTCGAACGAGTCCCGCCCGTGGTGGCGCACGATCCCGTCGATCACCTCCCGGAAGACCGCACCGTCGGCGAAGAGCGGCATCAGGTCCTTGAACATGACACCGGGCTTCGGGAAGTCCGGCACGTCCAGCACCCGGCTGGCCACCAGCTCGGCGACCTCGCGGCCGCTGTCACCCCGTACCTGGGTGCTGTGGGTCTCCGTCACGGCAGTTTCGTTTCCTCTCCAGACGACGGCGTCCTCCCTGCTGCTCGCACAGCATGAAGGACGCCGTCAGACCGTTACGCGCCGGGTCAGCGCCGCTTGCCGCCCGGACGGTTCCCGCCGCCGCCGGGGCGTCCGCCCCGCCCGCCGGACGAGCGCTTGCCGCTGGGCCGCGCGCCCACCTTCGGCGCCGAACCCGCAAGCGCCGCCGCCCCGGCGTCGACCGGCTCCGGCTTCGCGGCCTCGGCGGCCCGGGGCGCCGGCTTGCCCGGGGTCTCGCCCCGGGCCAGCGCGGAACGCCGCGCGGCGACCCGCTTGTTGTGCGCCTGGATCCGCGGGTCGCGGCCCTTCAGCGCCACCAGCAGCGGGGTGGCCAGCGTGATCGAGGTCAGGAACGCCACCGCCATACCGACGAAGAGCACCAGACCGAGGTCCTTGAGGGTGCCCGCGCCGAGCAGGAACGCGCCGATGAACAGGATCGAGCCGACCGGGAGCAGCGCCACGATCGAGGTGTTGATCGAACGCATCAGGCTCTGGTTCAGCGCCAGGTTCGCGGCCTCGCCGTACGTCTGGTTGTTGTTGGCGGTTATCCCCCGGGTGTTCTCCTGCACCTTGTCGAAGATCACCACGACGTCGTAGAGCGCGAAGCCCAGGATGGTGAGGAAGCCGATGACCGTGGACGGGGTGACCTCCAGGCCGACCAGCGAGTAGATGCCGGCGGTGAGGAGCAGGTTCATCAGCAGCGAGGTGATCGCGGCGACGGCCATCTGCCACTCGAAGCGCAGCACCAGGTAGACCGACACGACGACGAGGAAGATGACCAGACCCAGCAGGGCCCGGTCGGTCACCTGGTCGCCCCAGGCCTTGCTGACCCGGTCGCCCGAGATCTGGTCCACCGGCAGGCCGAACGACTCGGCCAGGTCCGCCCGGACGGCCGCGTCCTGCTCGGCGCTGAGCTGGGTGGTCTTCAGCTCGTAGATCTCGCCCCCGGTGCCGCCGCCCACCTTCTGCGCGGTGACCACCTTGGACGCGCCGGCGTCCTCGGCGAGGACCGCGTTGGCGCGGGCCTCCGCCTCGTCGAGCGTGCCGACGCTGGCGGGCACCCGCAGCACATTGCCACCGGCGAACTCGATGCCCGGGTTGAACCCCTTGATCAGGAAGCTCGCCAGGGCGAGCAGGACGAGGACCGCCGCGGTGATGAACCACATCCTGCTGCGGCCGACGACGTTGAGGCCCGCCTCGCCCCGGTAGAGGCGGCTAGCCAGACCACTTCCGGCCATCTCAGGCCTCCTTCACGCGCGGGTTGCGGGGCGTGGCCTGCTCGGTCCGGGCTGGCAGCGCCCGGCCCAGACCACTCACCCGCGGGGACAGGAACGCCCGCGTCCGGGCGAACATCGTCATGATCGGGTGCCGGAAGAGGAAGACCACGACCAGGTCGAGCACCGTCGCCAGGCCGAGCGCGAAGGCGAAGCCCTTCACCGCGCCGACGCTGACGATGTAGAGCACCACCGCCGACATGATGGTGATGGCGTTCGCCGAGATGATCGTCCGGCGGGCCCGCACCCAGGCGCGGGAGACCGCGCTGCGTGGGCTCCGGCCCTCCCGGATCTCGTCCTTGAGCCGCTCGAAGTAGATGACGAACGAGTCCGCCGCCACACCGAGCGAGACGATCATGCCGGCGATGCCGGCGAGGGTCAGGGTGAAGCCGATCTGCCGGCCGAGCACCACCAGCGCACCGAAGACCAGCAGCCCCGACAGCACCAGGCTCAGGAAGATCACCGAGCCGAGCAGGCGGTAGTAGAAGAACGAGTAGATGATCACCAGCAGCATGCCGATCGCGGCCGCGAGCAGGCCGGCCTGGAGGTGGCTGGCCCCCAGGGTGGCGGTCACGTTCTGCTGCTCGGCCGGCTCGAAGGTCAGCGGCAGCGCGCCGTAGCGGAGCTGACCGGCCAGCTCGCTGGAGTCGCGCTGGGTGAAGTTGCCGGTGATCTGGGAGTTGCCGGTCAGCACGCCCTGGATCTCCGGCGACGAGATGACCTCGTTGTCCAGCACGACGGCGACCCGGCACTTGCCGGTGTCACCGAGCGCGGCGGCGTCGCAGGCCTGGCCCTCGTTGTTGAACGCCTCGCGGGTCAGGTTGGTCCACTTGTCCTGCCCGGTGCCGGTGAAGTCCAGGCTGACCACCCACTGGTTGGTCTGGTCGAGCACCGCGCTGGCGTCGTCGACGTCGGTGCCCAGCACCTTCGCCTGGTCGAGCAGGTACTTCAGGGCGCCGTCCTCACAGGCGACGACCTGCTCCTCGGGGACCGAGATCGACGCCGGCGGACGGTTGTCGAGCTGCTCGCAGGTGATCTGCGGGACGTTGAACTGCATCTGCGCCGGCAGCACGGCGACCTCGCGCGGGCTCAGCGACGCGAACGGCTTGAGCTTCTCGGCCAGCGAGGGGTCGGCGGTGACGTCCGCCGGGGCCTGCAGGCCGTTGGCCGCCGCCCACGAGGCGGCGCCGACCTTCTGCTCGACCGCCTTGCGCTGCTCCTCGACGCTGGCGGGAACCGGCTCGGTGCTGGCGCTCGGGGACGCCGACGGCGTCGCACTGGCGCTCGGCGCCGGGGCGCCGCCGCCCTGGCCACCGCTCGGCGACGCGGTCGCCGCCGCGCTGGTGGACGGGGTGGGCGCGGCGCTGCCCGACGGGGTGGGCGCGGCGCTGCCCGACGGGGTGGCCGTCGGGGCCGGCGCCGGGTTCGCCGACGCGCCGCTGCCGTCGGCGACCTTGAGCACCTTACGGAAACGCAGCTCGGCCGCGCTGCCGACCTCGGTCAGGTCCCGGTTCTCACCGGGCAGGGAGATCACGATGTTCCGGTCGCCTTCGGTGACCACCTCGGCCTCGGCCACACCGAAGGCGTTGACCCGGCTCTCGATGATCCGCCGGGCCTCCTCCAGGTTGTCCGCGGTCGGGGCCCGGCCGTCGACCGAGTTGGTGGCCTCCAGCGTCAGCCGGGTGCCGCCGACGAGGTCGAGGCCGAGCTTGGGCTCGAGCCGGTCCTTCCAGCCGCCGCTGGCGCCGCCTCCGAAGAACACCAGAAGGTAGAGGACCACGAAGATGAACCCGAGCACGGCCAACTGCCGCCCGGGGCGCATCTGTCCCTGAGGTGGTGGTGCCACGGCTGTCTTGTCTCCCTGTACGGTCACGCCACCGCTGCGGGCGGCGGCTGTCGGCCGGGCTTCCCGGTCGACGGTCGGTTGGGAGCCGGCACGACGGCCGGCACGCGGGCACCGGCGGACGACGCCGACCGGCCGTACGCGTGCCGACATGCCATGTCGGCCCGACTATCCACTTGTCCCGTCGCGTGCGCCGCCCCGGCCGGTGGCCGGGGCGGGCGACGGGTCACTCCTTGACGGCGTCCGCGTCGTCGGCGGCCGGCTCGGTGGGGCGCTCGGCCTTCGTGACGACCCGCGCGATCGCGGGGCGGGCGTACCGGGTCTGCACGCCGGGCGCGACCTCCAGCAGGACCGTGTCGTCCTCCACGCCGATGACCGTGCCGTAGAGCCCGCCGATGGTGACGACCTCGTCGCCCTGACCCAGGGAGGACTGCATGGCCTCCGCCTCGCGGCGCCGCTTCTGCTGCGGACGGATCATCATGAAGTACATGACGCCGAACAGCAGAACGATCATGAGGATGGGCGTGAAGCCGCCGGCACCGCCGGCCGTTTGTGCGTAAAGCACGGTGTTAGACCTTCCCATTGGCCTCCGGCCGGCAAGAGGGGCGCCGGAGCGGAGGCGGATTCTCACGTCCTGTACAGACCGCGGCGAGTCTAGTCCCTGCACCTGGGAACGCCGAATGCGGCACAGATCACGTTCGCATCACGGCTGATCGGGCTCCACGGAGAACAGATCGGGCACGGGAGGGGTGTCTGACCCGAATGTACCATTCGGTGGCGTACGCCCCAGGTGTCGCCAGGCAGCCTCGGTCGCGATCCGCCCACGCGGCGTACGGGCGAGCAGCCCGGCCCGCACCAGGAACGGCTCGCAGACCTCCTCCACGGTGTCCGGCTGCTCCCCCACCGCCACCGCCAGGGTCGACAGGCCCACCGGGCCGCCGCGGAACGAGTCGACCAGCGCGGTCAGCACCGCCCGGTCCAGCCGGTCCAGCCCGAGCGCGTCCACGTCGTACACGATCAGGGCCGCCCGCGCGGTCGCCCGGTCGACCACGCCGTCGGCCCGGACCTCGGCGAAGTCCCGCACCCGGCGCAGCAGCCGGTTGGCGATCCGGGGGGTGCCCCGGGACCGGCCGGCGATCTCGGCCGCCCCGTCCTCGGTGATGGGCACGCCGAGGATGCGGGCCGAGCGGTGCAGCAGCGCCTCCAGGTCGGCCGGGGCGTAGAAGTCCAGGTGCGCGACGAAGCCGAACCGGTCCCGCATCGGGCCGGTGAGCAGCCCGGACCGGGTGGTCGCGCCGACCAGCGTGAACGGCTCCACGTCCAGCGGGATCGCGGTCGCCCCCGGGCCCTTGCCGACCACCACGTCGACCCGGAAGTCCTCCATCGCGCTGTAGAGCAGCTCCTCGGCCGGCCGCGCGATCCGGTGGATCTCGTCGATGAAGAGCACGTCGCCCTCGGCGAGGCTGGTCAGGATCGCGGCCAGGTCGCCGGAGCGCTCGATCGCCGGGCCGCTGGTCACCCGGATGCCGGTACCCAGCTCGGCGGCGACGATGTTGGCCAAACTGGTCTTGCCCAGGCCGGGCGGCCCGGAGAGCAGGATGTGGTCGGGCGGGCTGCCGCGCCGCAGCGCGCCCTGGAGCAGCAGATCGAGCTGGTCGCGAACCCGGTCCTGGGCGATGAACTCGGACAGCCGGCGCGGCCGGACGCTGGCCTCCGCGTCCAGCTCCGCGTCGCTGACGTAGGCCGAGACCAGGTTTTCGCCCGTCATCGCGTCCGGCCCAGCAGCCGGATGGCCTGCTTGAGCAGGACCGGCACGGGCGGCACGTCCCCGTCGATGGTCTCCGCGACCGCGGCCACCGCCTGGTCGGCCTGCCCGGCCGTCCAGCCGAGCCCGACCAGGGCCTGGCGCACCTGCTCCGGCCAGGTGCCGGTGGTGACGCCGGCGGTGCCGTCCACGCCGACCGGGACCGGGCCGACCCGGTCCCGCAGCTCCAGCACGAGGCGCTCGGCGCCCTTCCTGCCGATCCCCGGTACGCGGGTCAGCGCCGCGGTGTCGGCGTTGGCGATGGCCTTGCGCACCGCGTCCGGGGTGTGCACGGCCAGCACCGCCTGGGCCAGCCGGGGGCCCACCCCGCTGGCGGTCTGGAGCAACTCGAACAGGGTCTTGGCGTCGTCGTCGGCGAACCCGTACAGGGTCAGCGAATCCTCCCGGACGACCAGGCTGGTGGCGAGCCGGGCCGGCTGGCCGACCCGCAGCTCGGCGATCGTGCCGGGCGCGCACTGCACCGCCAGGCCCACCCCGCCGACCTCGATCACGGCGTGGTCGGGACCGGTCGCGGTCACCACGCCCCGGACGCTGGCGATCATCGGGCGCCTCCTCCTCGTCGTACGCGGTCGGCCGCAGCGGCCAGCTTCGAGCGGGTGCCGCCGCGCCACACGTGACAGATCGCCAGGGCGAGGGCGTCGGCGGCGTCGGCCGGGCGGGGCGGCTCGGGCAGCCGCAGCAGCCGGGTCACCATCGCCGTCATCTGCGCCTTGTCGGCCTGGCCGGAACCGGTCACCGCCGCCTTCACCTCGCTCGGCGTGTACGTCTGGACCGGCAACCCGGCCCGGGCCCCGGCGAGCACCGCGATCCCGCTGGCCTGCGCGGTGCCCATCACCGTACGCACGTTGTGCTGGCTGAACACCCGCTCCACGGCGACGCTGTCCGGCCGGTGCTCGGCGACCAGGTCGGTGAGCGAGCGGTCCAGGTGCAGCAGGCGCACCGGCAACTCGTCCGCCGGATCGGTGTAGACGACGTAGTAGGCGACGAGCGTGCAGGGCCGCCCCGGCACCCCCTCGACCACGCCGACCCCGCACCGGGTCAGGCCCGGGTCGACGCCGAGCACGCGCACGCCGCCTCCTCCCCGACCGCCAGCAGTACGTGTGTTCGACACCTTACCGAGGCCCCGACCGCGCCACGCCCCGGGACACGCCGGGCTCCCGGCGCGGCCCGCACCGGCCCCGGACCGCGGCCTAGCGACGTAGGGCCGACCGGTCGCGTCCGGGCCGCCGCCCTGGGAGCGCGCCCGGTGTCGGGTCCGGCCACACAGCCTCCGGGGCGAGTATGTGTCGCTGCCCCATGTGCGCCCGGCCACACAGCTCGTAGTTTCTTGCGCCATGACGGTTGAACGCGTGGCGGTCCCCCACGTCGTACATGTCGATCTCGCGGGTCGCACCGCGCTGGTGACCGGGGGCGGCAGTGGCATCGGGCGGGCCTGTGCCCTGCGGCTGGGCGCCGCCGGCGCCAAGGTCCTCGTGGTGGACCGCAACGTCGACGCGGCCAAGGAGGTCGCCGCCCAGGCGGGCGGGCGGGCCGAGGGCATCGACCTGGCCGACCCGGGGGCGGTCGACCGGCTCGACGCCGACGTCGACATCGTGGTGAACAACGCCGGCCTCCAGCACGTCGCGCCGGTCCAGGAGTTCTCCGTCGAACGCTTCGAGTACCTGCACCGGGTGATGGTCGAGGCCCCGTTCCTGATCATCCGGCGGGCGCTGCCGCACATGTACGCCACGGGCTGGGGCCGCATCGTCAACATCTCCTCGGTGCACGGGCTGCGCGCCTCGCCGTACAAGGCGGCGTACGTCTCGGCCAAGCACGCCCTGGAGGGGCTCTCGAAGACGGTCGCGCTGGAGGGCGCGCCGCACGGCGTCACCGCCAACTGCGTCAATCCGGCGTACGTGCGTACCCCGCTGGTGGAGAGCCAGATCGCCGACCAGGCCGCCACCCACGGCATCCCGGAGACCGACGTCGTCGAGAAGATCATGCTGGCCCGGGCCGCGATCAAGCGGCTGATCGAGCCGGAGGAGGTCGCCGAGCTGGTGGCGTACCTGTGCTCGCCGCCGGCGGCGTTCATCACCGGCGCGTCCATCGCCCTCGACGGGGGCTGGACGGCGAACTAGTGGCGACCCGCACAATGTCGGTCATGTCCTCGCCGGTGGAGTTCCTGGAGCTGCTCGCGCGCGAGGCGGCCGCGGTGGAGTTCGAAGGCCCGCTGGTCGCCGCGCGCGCCGCCGGCCTGCCCGCCGAACGGCTGGCCGAGTTGGAGCAGGCCAAGACCGTCGCGCTGCGGGTCCGCGCGCTGCTGGAGCGCCGGCGCCGGCGGGAGACCGAGCTGTCCGGCCTGTACGACACGGTCAGCGACCTGGCCGGGCTACGCGACCTGGACGACGTGCTGCGGGCGATCGTGCACCGGGCCCGCAACCTGCTCGACGCCGACGTGGCGTACATGACCCTCAACGACGACGAGCGCGGCGACACGTACATGCGGGTCACCGACGGGTCGGTGTCCGCCCGGTTCCAGCGGCTGCGGCTGCCGATGGGCGCGGGCCTCGGCGGCCTGGTCGCCCAGTCCGGCGCCCCGTACGTGACCGCGAACTACCCGGAGGACGACCGCTTCCACCACACCGGCGAGATCGACGCCGGGGTGCGCGAGGAGGGCCTGGTGGCGATCCTCGGCGTACCGCTGCGGCTCGGCTCCACCTCGATCGGCGTGCTCTACGCGGCCAACCGCTCGGCCCGGCCGTTCGCGCGGGAGGAGGTCGCGCTGCTGGTCTCGCTCGCCGCGCACGCCGCGGTGGCGATCGACACCGCCCGGCTGCTCGCCGAGACCCGCGCCGCGCTGGAGGAGCTGTCGGCGGCGAACACGACAATCCGGGCGCACAGCGTCTCGGTGGAGCGGGCCGCCGCGGCCCACGACCGGATGACCGCGCTGGTGCTGCGCGGCGGCGGCGTCGAGGACGTCGCCGCCGCCGTGACCGAGGTGCTCGGCGGCGCGCTGCTGGCGCTGGACGCCGAGGGCCGGCTGCTGGCCCGGGTCGGCGAGGCGGCCGAGCCGGAGCGGGCCGACATCGTGGAGGCGGTGGCGGCGTCCCGCACCGAGGGGCGCAGCGTCCGCCGGGGGCGGCTCTGGTACGCCGCCGTGGTCGCGGGCGCGGAGAACCTGGGCGCGCTGGTGCTGCGCCCGGACGGCGAGCTGGTCGACGCCGACCAGCGGATCCTGGAGCGGGCGGCCCTGGTGACCGCGCTGCTGCTGCTGTTCCGGCGGACCGTCGCCGAGGCGGAGGGGCGGGTCCGGGGCGAGCTGCTCGACGACCTGATCGCCCGCCCGCTGCGGGACACCGACGCGCTGCGTAGCCGGGCCCGCCGGCTCGGCGTGGACCTGGACGCCCCGCACGTGCTCGTCTGCGTCGGCGACGACGCCATCGCCGCGACCGGCTCGGCCCGCCAGCGGGTGCTGTCCTGGGCCACCACGTACGCCTCGACGCGCGGCGGGCTGGCCGCGGCGCGGGACGGACGGGTGGTGCTGATGCTGCCCGGCAAGGACGCGGGCGGCGCCGCGCGGGCGGTGGCCCGGGACCTGTCCCGGGTGACCGGCCGGCCGGTGACCGCCGGCGGGAGCGGGCCGTCCACCGGCCCGTCCTCCCTGGCCGCGACGTTCCGCGAGGCGGACCGCTGCCTGACCGCGCTGGGCGCGCTGGGCCGGGCCGGGCAGGGCGCCGGCACCGACGAGCTGGGCTTCGTCGGGTTGCTGCTGGGCGCGGTCGGCGACGGCGGCGACAAGGACGTGGCCGGGTTCCTGGACGCCACGATCGGGCCGGTGGTCGAGTACGACGCCCGCCGGGGCACCGCGCTGGTGAAGACTCTGGAGGCCTACTTCGGGGTGGGCGGCAGCCTGGCCCGCGCGGCGGAGCAACTGCACGTGCACGTCAACACGGTCACCCAGCGCCTGGAGCGGGTCGGCCAGCTGCTCGGCGCCGACTGGCAGCGCCCGGAGCGGGCCCTGGAGGTCCAGCTCGCCCTGCGCCTGCACCGCCTCCGCACGGCGTCCAACTGACGTCGATCATGGACTTGTGGTGCCTGACAGAACCGGCATCACCTGGCATTCCGCCCGCCACGACTCCATGATCGACGGAGCGGGCCCGGCCGGACGCCGGAGGCGTACGGCCGGGCCCGAGGGGGTTACCGGCGGCGGCGGGTGGTCCACCAGCGCAGGGCCAGGGCGGCGGCCGTGCCCCAGATGCCGCGCCGGAACAGCAGCACCACCAGGACGAAGATGCCGCCGGTGACCAGGCCGATCGCCTCGAAGCCGGAGAACGACAGCCAGTCCTCCAGGCGGACCACGATGCCCGCGCCGAGCACGCCGCCCCACAGGGTGCCGATGCCGCCGAGCACCACCACGATCACCGCCTTGCCGGAGGTGGTCCAGTGCAGGACCTCCAGCGAGACGAACCGGTGGCTGACGGCGAACAGCCCGCCGCCGAGGCCGGCGATGAAGCCGGACAGCACGAAGACGGTCAGCTTGTAGCGGTGCACCGGGTAGCCGAGCGCGCGGGCCCGGGCCGGGTTGTCCCGGATGCCGACCAGCACCCGGCCGAACGGCGAGTGCACGATGCGCCAGGCACCGGCCAGGCCGAGCAGGACGACCGGCAGGATCGCGTAGTAGAAGTAGTAGTCGTCGGTGAGGTCGAGCCCGAAGAACGACCGGGGGATGCCCTGCAGGCCGTTCTCGCCCTGGGTCACCGACCGCCACTCGTTGGCGATGTAGTAGAACATCTGCGCGAACGCCAGGGTGACCATCGCGAAGTAGATGCCGGTCCGCTTCACCGCCAGGTGGCCGATCGGCACGGCGAGGACCGCCGCGGTGAGCGCCCCGGCCAGCACCGCGACCGGGAACGGCACGCCGAGGTGGATCGCCGCCAGGCCGGTCACGTACGCCGACGCGCCCCAGAACGCGGCGTGGCCGAAGGACATCAGCCCGGTGAAGCCGAGCAGCAGGTCCACGGCGACGGCGAACAGCGCCCAGCAGAGGATGTCCACCGCCACCGCCGGGTAGAGGCCGTTGGGCAGCCAGAGCGCCACCACCAGGCCGGTCGCGAGCAGCGCGTACCGGACCCAGCCGGGGGCGCGGGCGACGGTGACCAGCCCGGACGGAACGGCGGGACGGGCCGCGTCGGCCTTGCTGTCCACGGTGCTCGTCATGCCGGTGCCTCCTCACGGCCGAACAGGCCGGCCGGGCGCCAGAGCAGCACGACGGCCATCACGATGAAGACGATCGTCTGCGACACGATCGGGAAGTCGGACAGGTACGCCTCGCCCCATGCCTGCACCAGCCCGATGCCGAAGCCGGCGGCGACCGAGCCGAAGATCGACCCCAGGCCGCCGATCACCACCACCGCGAAGACCACGATGATGAGGTCCGCGCCCATCAGCGGGTTGACCGCCCGCATCGGTGCGGCCAGCACGCCGGCCAACCCGGCCAGGCCGATGCCGAAGCCGAAGACCGGGGTGACCCACCGCCCGACGTTGATGCCGAAGGCCCGGGTCAGCTCGGGCCGCTCGGTGGCCGCGCGGACGACCATGCCGACCCGGGTACGGGTCAGCGCCCACCACACCCCGACGCAGACCGCCACCGCGAAGCCGAGGATGAACACCCGGTACGTGGGGAAGTCGAAGAGCCCGAAGTTCACCGAGCCGCTGAGCGCGGACGGGGTCTCGTACGGGCTGGACTGCACCCCGTACCGGAGCTTCACCAGGTCCTGCAGGATCAGCGTGAGACCGAAGGTGAGCAGGAAGTTGTAGAGCGGGTCGAGCCGGGTGAGCCGGTGGATGAAGGCCCGCTCGAGCGCCATGCCGAGCAGCGCCAGCCCCAGCGGCATGATCACCAGGGCCGCCCAGAACGGCACGCCCGCCTCGGTGAGCAGCACGTACGCGCCGAACGCCCCGAGCATGTAGAACGCGCCGTGGGCGAAGTTGACCACCCGCAGCATCCCGAAGATGACCGCGAGACCGAGGGCGAGCAGGGCGTAGAACGCCCCGCTCACCAACCCGTTGAACGTGTTCTGGAGAAAGCTCGTCACAGCTTGCAGTCCGGCGACGGAGCGGCGAACGCCTCCGCCGCGGGAATGGTCTCGAGCACCTTCACGTAGTCCCACGGCTCGGTGACCTCGGACTGCGGCTTCACCTGGGCCAGGTACGCGTCGTGGACCACCCGGTGGTCCTCGGCCCGGATCTTGCCGTTACGCAGGAAGACGTCGTTGACCTCCTTGCCCTCCAACTCCTTGACGATCGTGTCGGCGTCGTCGGTGCCGGCCGCCTGGACCGCCTCCAGGTACTGCATCGCCGCGGAGTAGTTGGCCGCGTGCGCGAAGGACGGCCGGGTGCTGGTCTCCTTCTGGAACCGGTCGGCGAACTCGCGGTTCTGCTGGTCGAAGTTCCAGTACCAGGCGTCGGTGTACGTGGTGCCGGCCAGCGCCGCCGGGGTCAGGGAGTGGATGTCGGTGATGAACATCAGGCCGACCGCCAGCCCGACGCCCTTCTCCCGCAGCTGGAACTCGTTGTACTGCTTCACCACGTTGACCAGCTCGGCGCCGGCCTGCATGGTGCCGAGCACCTGCGGCTTCGGGTCCAGCGTCGGCGCCTTGAGCAGGAAGGTCGAGAAGTCGCCGCTGGTGTTCGGGAACGGCGCCCCGTCCTTGCCGACGACCTGGCCGCCGGCGGCGGTGATGGCCGCGGTGAAGCTCTTCTCCATGTCCTGGCCGAAGGCGTAGTTCGGGTACAGGATGTACCAGTTCTTGCCGACCTGCTGGGTGGTGACCTTGCCGGTGCCGTTGGCCAGCATGTACGTGTCGTACGCGTAGTGGAACGTGTACTTGTTGCAGCTCTTGCCGGTCAGCTCGGTGGTCGCCGCGCCGATGTTGAAGTAGAGCTTCTTCTTCTCCTTCGCCACGTCGGCCACCCGAAGCGCCGCCGACGAGGTCGGCACGTCCAGAATCAGGTCGACGCCCTGCCGGTCGAACATCTCCTGCGCCTTGCTGTTGGCCACGTCCGGCTTGTTCTGGTGGTCGGCCGTCTCCACGGAGATGTCCTTCGCGACCGCCTTGTCGCCGTACTTGGCCTTGAAGTCGGCGATGGCCATCTCCACGGCCTTGACCGAGTTCTTGCCGGACAGCTCGGAGTACGCCCCGGACTGGTCGTTGAGCACGCCCAACACGATCTTGCCACCGGTCAGCTTCTCGTCCCCGCCCGACTGGGGACCACCGCCGCCGCAGCCGGCGACAACCATCACCGCGGCCGCCGACGCGGCGACCACACTCACCGTCCTACGCATGCCCATCCCTTTCGTCCGCGCGCCGCGCGGGGTTTCGTCGTGAGAGGAGAATTCAGATCCCGAGGTACGACAGCAGCTCACGTTCCCGCGACCGCACCTCGGAGTTGTCCATCGCCTCCGCGATGCGTCCCTCGGCCAGCAGGTAGTGCCGGTCCGCGACGCCGGTGGCGAAGTGCAGGTTCTGCTCGACCAGCAGCACGGTGACGCCGTGCCGCTTGGCCTCCCGCAGGAGGTCGCCGACCTGCTGCACGAGCAGCGGCGAGAGCCCCTCGGTCGGTTCGTCGCAGAGCAGCAGCCGGGCGCCCATCCGCAGCACCCGGGCCAGGGCCAGCATCTGCTGCTCGCCGCCGGAGAGCATGGTCGCGGCCGAGTCACGGCGCTCGTACAGGGCGGGGAACGCCTCGTACACCCGCTCCAGCGACCACGGGTCCGGCCCCACCGTCGGCGGCAGGGTCAGGTTCTCCGTCACGGTCAGCGTGGCGTAGCTGCCCCGGTCGTCGGGGACCCAGCCGAGCCCCAGCCGCGCCCGCCTGTGCGCCGCCAGCTTCCCGACGTCCCGCCCGTCCAGCTCGACGGTCCCCCGAAGGCCCGGGTGCAGGCCCATGACGCAGCGCAGCAACGTGGACTTCCCGGCGCCGTTGCGGCCCACCAGGGTGACCACCTCGCCGGCCTTTACCTCCAGGCCGACCTCCCGCAGCACCTGCGCCTCGCCGTACCAGGCGGACAGGTTCTCAATGCGCAGCATCAGCGGCTCCCAGGTAGGCGGTGATCACGCGCTCGTCGGCGCGGACCTGCTCGTACGGGCCCTCGACCAGGACCTTGCCGGCCTGCAGGACGGTGACGGTGTCGGCGAGCCGCCCGACGACGCTCATGTTGTGCTCGACCATCACCACGGTCCGGCCCTGCCGCACCCGGGCGATCAGGTCGACGGTGCGGTCGACGTCCTCCAGGCCCATGCCCGCGGTCGGCTCGTCCAGCAGCAGCACCTTCGGGTCGAGGGCGAGGGCGAGGGCGAGCTCCAGGGCGCGCTTGCGCCCGTACGCGAGGGCCTCCGCCGGCGCCTCGGCCAGGTCGGCCAGGCCGACCATGTCCAGCAGTTCGCCGGCCCGGTCGGTGTAGCGGCGCATCAGCGTCGCCGAGCGCCAGAACCGCCAGCCCAGCCCGCTCGGGCTCTGCAGCGCCAACTCGACGTGCTCCCGCGCGGACAGCTGCGGGAAGAGGCTGGTGATCTGGAACGAGCGGGCCACGCCGAGGCGGGCCACCTGCTCCGGCGGCAGCCCGGTGATGTCCCGGCCGCCCAGCTCGATCCGGCCGCCGCTGGCCGGCAGGAAGCCGGTGAGCAGGTTGAACAGTGTCGTCTTGCCCGCGCCGTTCGGGCCCACCAGCGCGTGCACGGTGTCCGCCGCGACGTCGAGGTCGACGCCGTCGACCGCCCGGAAGCCCCGGAAGTCACGGGTCAGCCCGCGAGCCGACAGGAGTGCTTGCCCGGCCATCGCCACATCCTCCGCAGGTCATCGGCGACGGTCGGTGCGGTGACCGTGGTCACATGGCCGTCGCGTTCAGGAAACCTACGTTCGGACTTCGAGGCCGAGCTATGTCGAACGGAGCCACAATCAGGGGCCCGGAGGCGTGCCCGGCATCCATCCGGGTGGCCGAAACCGAAACGTGATCCATCGATGGCGCTGACCGTCGGGGCGACCGGGCGGGCCGCCATGTGGGCCTCCCACGGCCGGCCGTTGCCCCCCTCCCCTACGGTGTTGATCACCATCCGCCCCGACGAGAGGTGCCCGTCCCCATGCCCTTCGGCTTCGCCGTCGCCATCATCCTCGCGATCGCCCTGGTGATCGCCGCCGTCCTGGCGCTGGTCCTGCCGGCCCGCGCGGCGCGACGCACGGCCGCGCTGCTGGCGCTCGCCTGCCTCGCGCTGGCCGTCCTGACCACCGCCGGCACCAGCGCCCACTCGGTGCCCATCCGCTCGGTGGGCATCGTCACCAGCTTCGGCAAGCCGACCGGTGAGGTCACCGGTTCCGGGCTGAAGTGGGTGGCCCCCTGGCAGAAGGTCGGCGAGTGGGACGCCGGCCGCCAGAAGTACGACCACATCGGCGGCGACAGGTGCGTCCGCGTCCGCACCGGAACCCTCGCCGACGCGTGCGTCGAGGTGCTCGTCGAGTGGCAGGTGAAGCCGGAGAACGCACCGAAGCAGTTCATGGACTACAAGGGCGACTTCGACAGCTTCCGGGGCCAGCGGGTGGGCGTCCAACTCGACAGCGCCGTCAACGACGCCTTCGCCGCCTACAATCCCCTCGAGAAGATCGACGACAACACCGGGAACCTCAACGTCGACCTGAAGCCGTTCGCCGAGAACATCAAGACGAGCGCGGAGGCCCGGCTCGCCGAGGACGTCGACATCCTGTCGGTGACGATCACCCGGGTCAACCACGACGAGAAGACCGAGGGGAACATCAAGGTCTTCCAGGACAAGCTCGCGCAGACCCGCAACCTGGAACAGGACCGCCGCAACGCCGACATCCAGAAGCAGATCACCGAGACCAACGCCAAGGTCGACAAGGTGACCCGCTGCCTGGAGATCGCCGAGAAGAACGGCAGCAACCCGGGGTTGTGCATCAACCCGGGCATCGTCACCGGCGCCAAGTGACCGGCGCGCGGGCCGGGCGTCGGGATCGCCGGTGCCCGGACCGCGCGACCGCTCAGCCGGTCAGCGCGTCGAGGGCCAGGTCGACGTCGTCCTCGGTGGAGTAGAGGTGGAACGAGGCCCGGACCCGGCCGGCACGCACCGCCGCCCGCACCCCGGCCCGCTCCAGCTTCTCCTGCGCGCCCGGCACGTCGACGGTGACGATCGCGCTGTCGCCCGGCGGCCGGCCCAGGCCGGCGAGGAACCGGTTTGCCAGCGCCACGTCGTACGCGCGGACCGCCGGCAGCCCCACGTCCAGCAGCAGTTCCAGCGCGGGAGCGGCCCCGATCCAGCTGAACCAGGCCGGGGAGATGTCGAAGCGGCGCGCGTCGTCCGCCAGCCGCAGCGGCGGGCCGTAGTAGGAGGCGTGCGGGTCGGCGCCGGCGTACCAGCCGGCCGCGTCGGGGCGCATCCGCTCGCGCAGCTCGGGCGCGAGGTAGGCGAGGGCGGCGCCGCGCGGCGCCAGCAGCCACTTGTACGCCGCGACCACGACCGCGTCGGCGTGCCCGGCGTCGAACGGGAGCCACCCGGCCGCCTGGGTGGCGTCGACCGCCACGAGCGCGCCGTGCGCGCGGGCGGCGGCGACGATGTCCGCGTACCGGGCCACCGTCCCGTCGGACGACTGCACCAGGCTGAACGCGACCAGGTCGGTGCCGGCGTCGATCGCGTCGACGAGACCGGCGAGCGGGACCGTGCGCACGCGGACGCCCCGCTGCTCCTGCACCAGCCAGGGGAAGAGGTTCGAGGTGAACTCGACGTCGGGAACCAGCACGGTCGCGCCCGGCGGCAGCGCGGCCGCCACCGGGGCGAGCAGCTGCGACGCGGCGCTGCCGATCGCGACGTCCGCCACCGCCACCCCGACCAGGCGGGCGAACGCGGCGCGGGTCCGGGTCGTCGAGGTGTCCCAGGCCTCCCACGGCATGCGTCCCACCCGCCAGCCGGCGAGCGCCTCCTGCAACGCCTCCCACGCCGGCTCGGGCGGCAGGCCGTAGCTGGCGGTGTTCAGCCAACCCGGGTGGGGCTGCCAGAGCTGCTGTGCCTTCTCGATCTCCACCGCACCGACGCTAGCGACCCGGGCGGCGGGACGGGACGGCCAATCCCGGGTCCGCGGCTCCGGCGTGCCGCCGCCCGCCGCCAGCTCAGCTGACGTTGGCCGGGCCGAGGACGCTCTTCAGGTCGGCCATCAGCGCGGTGGTCGGCGCCACCCGGAACGGACCCAGTCGCAGCCGGGTCACCTTGCTGCCGTTGAGCAGCTTGACGTGCACCTCCGCGTCGCCGGGGTGCAGCACCAGCGTCTCCTTCAGCCGCTCGACCAGCGGCGGGGTGCAGCGGGTGACCGGGATGGTGAGCGTGACCGGCTTGTTGGCCGCGCTGCTGCTGATGTCCGGCATGGACATGTCCATCGCCATGATCCGCGGGGTGTCGTCGCGGCGGTCGACCCGCCCCTTGACCACCACGATCGCGTCCTCGGCGATGTACTGCCCGATCACCTCGTAGGTGTTGGGGAAGAACAGCGTCTCCACGCCGCCGGCGAGGTCCTCCAGGGTGGCCGAGGCCCAGGCGCGGCCCTGCTTGGTGACCCGGCGCTGCACGCCGGAGAGGATGCCGGCCAGGGTGACCACGGCGCCGTCGGGCACGGCGCCGTCCTCGGCGAGCGCGGCGATCGTGGTGTCCGCCGCGGCGTTCAGGATGTGCTCCAGGCCGAACAGCGGGTGGTCGGAGACGTACAGGCCGAGCATCTCGCGTTCGAAGGCGAGCTTGTCGCGCTTGTCCCACTCCCCCTCGGCGATGGTGGGCATCACCGTGGTGCTCCCCCCGGCGTCGGTGTCGCCGAACCCGGCGCCGAACAGGTCGTACTGGCCGACGGCCTCCTTGCGCTTGACGTCGGCGAACGCGTCGATGGCGTCGGCGTGCACCGCGAGCAGACCCTTGCGGGGGTGCCCCAGCGAGTCGAACGCCCCGGCCTTGATCAGCGATTCCACGGTCTTCTTGTTGCAGACCACCGCGTCCACCTTGGACAGGAAGTCGTAGAAGTCGGTGTACGCGCCCTTCTCCTCGCGGCAGCGCATGATCGAGCTCACCACGTTGGCGCCGACGTTGCGGATCGCCGCCAGGCCGAAGCGGATGTCCTTGCCGACCGGGGTGAACGGGCCGGCGGAGGTGTTCACGTCCGGTGGGAGCACCTGGATGCCCATCCGGCGGCACTCCGACAGGTAGAGCGCCATCTTGTCCTTGTCGTCGCCCACCGAGGTGAGCAGCGCGGCCATGTACTCGGCCGGGTAGTTCGCCTTCAGGTAGCCGGTCCAGTACGACACCAGCCCGTACCCGGCGGTGTGCGCCTTGTTGAACGCGTAGTCGGCGAACGGGACCAGGATGTCCCACAGCGTCTGGATGGCCTCGTCGGAGTAGCCGTTGGCGCGCATGCCGTCGCGGAACGGCACGAACTCCTTGTCGAGGACCTCCTTCTTCTTCTTGCCCATCGCCCGGCGCAGCAGATCGGCCTGGCCGAGCGAGTAGCCGGCGAGCTTCTGCGCGGCGCGCTGCACCTGCTCCTGGTAGACGATCAGGCCGTAGGTGGGGCCGAGGATCTCCTCCAGCGGCTCGGCCAGCTCCGGGTGGATCGGGGTGATCTCCTGGAGCCCGTTCTTGCGCAGGGCGTAGTTGGTGTGCGAGTTGGCGCCCATCGGGCCGGGCCGGTACAGCGCCAGGACCGCGGAGATGTCCTCGAAGTTGTCCGGCTTCATCATCCGCAGCAGCGAGCGCATCGGCCCGCCGTCGAGCTGGAAGACGCCGAGGGTGTCGCCGCGGGCCAGCAGCTCGTACGTCGGCTTGTCGTCCAGCGGCAGCTTGAGCAGGTCGACCTTGCGCCCGTGGTTGCTCTCGATGTTCTTCAGGGCGTCGTCGATGATGGTCAGGTTGCGCAGGCCGAGGAAGTCCATCTTCAGCAGCCCGAGCGACTCGCAGGTCGGGTAGTCGAACTGCGTGATGATCGCCCCGTCGGCGTCGCGGCGCATCAGCGGGATGTGCTCGATGATCGGCTCGGCGGACATGATGACGCCCGCCGCGTGCACGCCGGTCTGCCGGATCAGCCCTTCGATGCCGCGTGCGGTGTCGATGACCTTCTTGACGTCCGGATCCGACTCGTAGAGGCCCCGGATCTCGCCGGCCTCGGCGTAGCGCGGGTGCTTCGGGTCGAAGATGCCGGTCAGCGGGATGTCCTTGCCCATCACCGCGGGCGGCATCGCCTTGGTGATCCGGTCGCCCACCGCGTACGGGTAGCCGAGCACCCGGGCCGAGTCCTTGATCGCGGCCTTCGCCTTGATCGTGCCGAAGGTCGCGATCTGCGCGACCTTGTCCTCGCCCCACTTCTCGGTGACGTACTTGATGACCTCACCGCGCCGACGCTCGTCGAAGTCGATGTCGACGTCCGGCATGGACACCCGCTCGGGGTTCAGGAACCGCTCGAAGATCAGGCCGTGCGGCAGCGGGTCCAGGTCGGTGATGCCCAGGGCGTACGCGACCAGCGAGCCGGCCGCCGAGCCCCGGCCCGGACCGACCGCGATGCCCTGGCTCTTCGCCCACTGGATGAAGTCGGCGACCACGAGGAAGTACGACGGGAAACCCATCTGGATGATGACGCCCAGCTCGTACTCGGCCTGCTGGGCGTGGGTCTCCGGGATCCCGTCCGGGAAGCGGCGGGCCAGCCCCTTGAACGTCTCCTTGCGGAACCAGGACTCCTCGGTCTCCCCCTCCGGCACGGGGAAGCGGGGCATCAGGTTGCGGAACTCGAACATGCCGGTCGGGTCGACCTTCTCGGCGACCAGCAGGGTGTTGCGGCAGCCCCGCAGCCACAGTTCGGACGTGTCGACCCCGCGCATCTGGTCGGCGGATTTGATGTAGTAGCCGCCGCCCTCCAGGCGGAACCGGTTCGGATCGTCGATGTTGCTGGCGGTCTGCACGCAGAGCAGCACGTCGTGTGCCTCCGCCTGCTCCTCGCGGGTGTAGTGCGAGTCGTTGGTGACCACCGGCGGGATGTCGAGCTTCCGGGCGATCTCGACCAGCCCGTCGCGGACCCGCTTCTCGATGTCGAGGCCGTGGTCCATCAGTTCCAGGAAGTAGTTCTCCCGGCCGAAGATGTCCTGGTACGCGCCGGCGACCTTGAGCGCCTCGTCGAACTGCCCGAGCCGCAGCCGGGTCTGGACGGCACCGGAGGGGCAGCCGGTCGTGGCCATGATCCCCTCGGCGTACTCCGCGATCAGCTCCATGTCCATCCGGGGCCACTTGATGTAGTGGCCCTCGATGGAGGCGAGCGAGTTGAGCTTGAAGAGGTTGTGCAGTCCGGCCTTGTTCTGCGCCCACATGGTCATGTGGGTGATCGCGCCGTTACCGGAGACGTCGTCGCTCTTCTGCTCGGGGCGGCCCCACTTGACCCGCTGCTTGTGGAACCGCGACTCCGGGGCGACGTACGCCTCGACGCCGAGGATCGGCTTCACCCCGGCGGCCATCGCCTGCTTGTAGAAGTCGTTCGCGCCGTGCATGTTGCCGTGGTCGGTCATCGCGACCGCCGGCATCTCCTGGCGGCCGACCTCGGCGAACAGGTCCTTGAGCCGGGCCGCGCCGTCGAGCATCGAGTACTCCGTGTGCACATGCAGATGCGCGAACGAATCGCCCATGCGTGGCGCCCCCCGGGTCGGCTTCGTGGCTGGAGAGAAGTCGGTCGGCCCACCCTATCCCCGCCCTGGAACGCACCTCCAGCAGCCGCGCGGACAGATCACCGCCGGGTGGCACGGATCTCCCCGCCGGCCCGCCGAGTCGGCTGCCGGACTCGCCGGGCACCCGCCCCGGCCCCGCGCGTAACGTGGACGGCACGGCGAACCGGCGGGAACGGGGACGGCGTGATGCCCCTCGCGGACAGTGTCGACGACCTGGCCAGGTCGGCCGCGCGAGGCGATCCGGGCGCGGTCGACGCGCTGCTGGCCACCGTCCGCCCGGAGGTGCTGCGGCTCTGCGGGCGCCTGCTGCCCAACCGCGAGGACGCCGAGGAGGCCTGCCAGGACACGCTGCTCGCGGTGGCCGCCGGGATCGGCCGGTTCGAGGGCCGGTCGTCGTTCCACACCTGGCTGTACCGGCTCGCCGCGAACCGCTCCCGCTCGACCTACCGGGTGCTGCGCCGGCGGTGGCTGGTGGAGGCCGCCGGTGTTCCGCTACCGGAACCGCCCGATCCCCGCCGGACCAGTGTGGTCGCCGGCACCCGGCTGGACCTGCTCGACGCGCTCGACGCGGTGCGCCCCGAGTTCGCCGAGGCGGTCACGTTGCGTGACGTCCTCGGGCTGAGCTACCGCGAGATCGCCGAGGCGCTGGGCCTGCCCGAAGGGACCGTCAAGTCCCGCCTGCACGAGGCCCGCCAGCAGGTACGGCAGCGGTTGTCCGATGGCTGAGGACGGGCGCCGGGGTTTGCGCGTCCTGGCGCTGTGCGCGGCCCTGCTCGCGGCGTGCGGCGACGATGCCCCCGTCGCCCCGCTGCCGGTGCGACCACCGGTCGCGGCCACCACCGGCGCGGCGGGCACCACCCCGCCCACGCCGCCGCCGACCGCCCCGGCGGTGGCCCCGGCGACGGTACGCGCGCCGACACCGGCCCGGCCGACCCGCGGCTCCGGTACGAGATCGCCGTCGCCCAGCGAGCTGCCGGGCGCGTGCCTCGGCCCGGTTCGGTACGACGTGGTGCTCGCCGAGACCGAGCTGGCGCTGCTGCGGTCGCTCTGCTTCGCCACCGGCGGGGTGCTGCGCCTCATCGGCATCGGGCCGGGTGAGGTCCGCGTGGACCGGGAGGACCTGGTCTCCCGCAGCTACGAGGCCGGCGTGGTGGACATCCGGTTCGTCCGCGCCGGCACGGTCGTGGTGACGATCCCGCAGCACGGCACGGACCACCGGGTCACCGTCGTGGCGGTCTAGGCGGGCCGGTCCGCCCGCACCCCGGCGAGCAGGGCGTCCACGAACGCCGCGGCGCCCTCTGCGGGCGGCACGACCTGCGCGTAGAGCAGCCCGGCCGGGGCGAGCCCGGCCGCCTCGACGATCACCGGTCGTGCGGCCCGGCACGCGTACGCCGCCACGACCCAGTCGACGCCAGCCTGGCGGGTGCGCCGGACGGGCTCGGCGAGGCAGTCGGCGTGCGGGCGCTCGGCGAGGAACCCCTCCGGAGTGGTCCGCCCCCCGGTGCTCGGGGAGAGGCCCACGAAGGCGCCCGGCACGGTGGGATCGGCGGCCCACCGGTCGGGGTCCGGCGAGACCACCAACGCCGGTTCGAGGGCACCGTCACTGCCGTACTGTCCCGCCCAGCCGGTGCCCGCCGCCCGCCAGCCGGGCGGCAAGGTGACGGTGAGCGGCCCGCTGCCGCCGTGCCGCGCACGCGGCGTACCGTCGGCGGCGGTCACCGCGAGCGGGGCGAACGCGAGCAGGCCGGCTACCGCCCACCGCAGCCGGCGCGCGGTCCGCGCGCCCGGGGACGCCGGCCGGAGCGCGGTGGCCGGCGCCGCCGCGGCGGCGTCCCGGAGCGGTGCGGTCGTGGCGGCGTGCCGGAGCGCGGCGCCGAACGCGGCGGCATCGGGGTAGCGGTCGGCCGGACGGCGGGCGGTGGCCCGGCGCAGCACTGCCGGCACCGCCGCCGGGACACCCGGCCGGAGCCGTCCCGCCAGGTCGCCGTCGGCCGGGGCGCACCCTCGGTGGCGGCCGGCTCGGGCGGCCGGTCCGGGCCGTTCGCCTGCGGCCCGGGCAGCGCGTCGCCCGGCTCGGCCAGCAGGCGTACGCCGAGCCGGCCCAGGCCGAACACGTCCGCGCGGGTGTCCACGACGGCCGCCGGGTCGTCCTGCTCGGGAGCCATGTAGCCGGGCGTACCGGCCCGGGCGGTGAGCCCGGACGCGGCGGCGAGCGCCTTGGCCAGACCGAGATCGGCGATGAGCACCCGTTCCCGGTGCGGCCCGGACGCGAACAGGATGTTGCCCGGGGTCAGGTCCCGGTGCACCACACCGTGCCGGTGCAGGACCGCCACACCGTCGGCGATCTCCGCGAGCAGCGCCAGGGCGGCCGGGACCGGCAGCGGACCGGCAACCAGCCGGTCCCGCAGGCTCCCCCCGTCGGCCCAGGCCAGCACGGCGTACGGCCGGCCGTCGGGCAACTCCCCCACGCCGTGCACCCGCACCAGCCGTGGATGGTCGAGCCGCCGCAGCAGCCGGGCCTCGTCCAGGAAGCGTTCCCGGACCCGCAGGTCATGGCTCCAGTTCTCGGCCAACACCTTGATCGCGACCCGGGACTCCAGGACGGCGTCGTGGCCGAGCCAGACGGTCGCGAACGATCCCGTGCCGAGCAGCCGCTCGATCCGGTACGCGCCGATCCGGCCCGGAGTGCCCACGACGTCACCCCCGCCTCCGACGGTAGCCGCCGGCGCCGGCGGGCGGGATCCCCCGGCGAACCGGGCCGGTGGTGGCGACCGGTCGGGAACCTGACGAACCGATGTCGTCGACGCGGAGACCAACAGGGCACAGGAGACCCCGACTCACCCTTGAGGAGCATCGCCATGAACCGTCTCCCGTCCACCGCTCTCGCCGGCGCGCTGGCCCTGGCCGCCGTCCTGCCGGCTCTCCAGGCCGCCCCGGCCTCGGCGCGGCCGCTCGCGTTCTCCACCACCGTGGCCACCCCCGGCGCCGCAGGCCGGCCGCTCGCCGCCCCGCCCGCCGACCCGACCCGGGCCGGTGCCGGCTCGGCTGCCGCCGGAATGCGGGCCAGCACCGCCGGTCCGGCCGGCACGGCGACGGCACCGGCCCGCCCCGCCGTCGGCGGCGTCGAGGTCCTCAGCGTCCGGGGCGCCGGGCCGTTCCGCATCGGGGCCCGCCTGTCCCGGCTGTCCGCCGCCGGCCTCATCGACTGGTCGGTCGAGTTGTGTGGCGGCGTGCTGCACGCCGGGGTGACCGGTGGGTGGGCCGGGACGATCCTGCTGGTGTTCCGGCACGGCCGGCTGGTCGAGGTGGGGACCGCCACCGTGCCCCCGCGCTCACCGGCGGGCGGGTCCGTCGGGATGTCCTTCGCGGAGCTGGAGGAGATCTACGGCCGGCGCGGGTCGATGATCCGCAACGACGCCGGGGACGAGTCGGCGTACCTCGTCCGGTTCGGTGACCGGGTCGAGCTCTACACCGGCCACCCGATCCGGTCCGGCGTCGGCTACTACGCGGCCGGTCGGGCCGATTTCGTCGAGCGGGCGTTCCGGCAGGGCAGCGCCTGCTGAGCGCTCTCCGGCGGTGCGGGGCGTCACCCCGGCCGGCCGGGTCGTGGGGCGTCCGGGCTGGCCCGGACGCCCCACACTGCTGTACCGCCAACAACTATGCTGCCCAACACAGCAGAGTGGCGCTGGACAACAGTGTGTGCCGCACAGTATCGTGTGATGCATGGTCAGCGAAGAGATCCTCCGGACCCACCTGCAGGAGCTGCGCCGGGGCACGGTCGTGGTGGCGAGCCTCATCGCGTTGCGCCGCCCCGACTACGGCTACGCGCTGCTGCAACGCCTCACCGGGCACGGCTTCCCCGTCGACGCCAACACGCTCTACCCGCTGCTGCGCCGCCTCGAGGACCAGGGGCTGCTGACCAGCGAGTGGAACACCGAGGAGAGCCGGCCGCGCAAGTTCTACCGGACCAGCCCCGACGGCGAGGCCGTGCTCGACCGGCTCCTCACCGACCTCGCCGCCGTCCAGACCTCCATGACCGCCCTGCTCGAAGGAGTCGACCGATGACCTCCCTGACCGACCGCTACGTCGCCGCGGCCCTGCGCTCGGTGCCGACCGCCCGTCGCGAGGAGATCGCCACCGAGCTGCGCGCCTCGATCGAGGACATGATCGAGGGCCGGGCCGCCGCCGGAGAGGACACCACCGCCGCCGAGCGGGAGGTCCTCACGGAGCTGGGCGACCCGGCGCAGCTCGCCGCCCGCTACGCCGACCGCCGCCTGCAACTCATCGGCCCCACCTACTACCTGGCCTGGGAACGACTGCTGAAGCTCCTGCTCAGCTTCGTGCCGGCCACGGTCGGCGTCATCGTCGGCCTGCTGGCGGCGACCGACGGCGAGAATGTCGGCGGGGCCGTCGGGCAGGGGATCACGACCGCGTTGACCGTGGCCCTCCAGATCGCGTTCTGGGTCACCCTGGTCTTCGCGGTCCTGGAGCGGACCAACACCCCGCTGAACCTGCCCGCCTGGAACGTCGACCAACTGCCGGCAGGCCCGGTGAACCGGCAGATCACCCTGACCGACACCGCCGCCGCGATCGGCTTCCTGGCGCTCTTCATCGCCTATCTGCCGCTGCAGCACTTCCGGTCGTTCGTCCCCGCCGACGGCACCGGGAACCTGCCGATCCTCGACCCGGCCCTGTGGAGCTTCTGGCTGCCCTTCCTGATCGCCGTGCTGGTCGCCACCGTCGGCCTGGAGATCGCCAAGTACCGGGCCGGCCGCTGGACCTGGCCGCTGGTCGCGGTGAACGCGGCGCTCAACCTGGCGTTCGCGGTGCCGGTGATCTGGCTGATGTCGACCGACCGGCTGCTCAACCCCGATCTCGTGGCCCGCTTCGACTGGCTCGGCGAGGGCCGCAACCTGGACGTCGTCGCCACCATCGTGGTGGTCAGCACGATCCTGATCACGCTCTGGGACACCGTGGACAGCGCCGTCAAAGCGTACCGCGCCAACCGCTGAGGCCCCCCTCCGCTGCGGCCCGGCCCCCTCGAACGGGTGCCGGGCCGCAGCACGGCTGTACCCCGGCGTGCCCCTGCGCGGCCGCCGGAGCGGGCCTCCGGCCGGGTACCGCACCGGGGCCGCCGGCCGGATGAGATCCTCACCAGGATGAGCATCGAGGCGGAGGACGACTGGCGGCGCCCCGGACCCACCCGGGAGCAGCAGCGGTTCGACGTCTACGTCGGGCTGGCCGCCACGGTGCTGGCGCTGTTCAGCCTCACCCTGGCGCGCAGCACCGGGGCGTTCCTGCTCGGGCCGCCGCCCTCCGGGCCGGAACAGGTGTTCTGGACCGTGGCGGTGGTCCTGCCGCTGATCTGGCGACGCCGCTTCCCCGCCACCGTCACGCTGGTGATCTCGGCGGCGTTCATCGCGGCGCAGGCGCGCTCCGCTCCGGAGACGCAGCTGTCGGGGTGGGCGTTGTTCGCGGCCATCTACACGCTCGGCGCCTGGGGCCGCGACCGCCGGCTGTCCCGGCGGCTGCGGATCGGCGTCATCGCCACCATGTTCGTCTGGCTCGGCGTCTACTACGCCACGACCATCGGCAGCATCCCGCCGGATGCCTTCGCCCGCGCGGTCGGGCCGGTGCCCCCGGTGCTCGCCGCGATCGTCAGCGGGGTGCTGGTCAACGTCCTCTACTTCGGGTTCGCGTACTTCTTCGGCGAGACGGCCTGGCTGGCCGCCCGCCGGCAGCACGACCTCCGCACCCAGGCCGAGGAGCTGCGCCGGTCCCAGGCCGAGATACGCGAGCACGCGGTGGTCGACGAGCGCGTCCGCATCGCCCGGGAGCTGCACGACGTCGTCGCCCACCACGTGTCGGTCATGGGCGTGCAGGCGGCCGCCGCCCGGCGGGTCTTCGACCGGGACCCGGCCAAGGCGCGCACGGCGCTGAGCGCGATCGAGGAGACCGCCCGCAGGGCGGTCGACGAGCTGCGCCGGATGCTCGGCGTGCTGCGCGCCCGGGACGCCGACACCGGCGGCCCGGGACCGGCCGGCCCCGGCGGGATCGACCAGATCGCCGCCGTGGTCGACCGGGCCCGCGAGGCCGGCCTGCGGGCCACCCTCGGGGTGTACGGGGACCCGGCGCCCCTGCCCGAGTCGCTGTCCCAGGCGGCGTACCGGGTGGTCCAGGAGGCCGTGACGAACGTGCTCAAGCACGCCGCCGGCGCGACCGTCCTGGACGTACGGATCCGCTACCTGGCCCACGAGGTGGAGGTCGATGTGACCGACGACGGACGGCCCACCCGCCCGCCCAACCCGGACGGGGTGGGTCTGATCGGCATGCGCGAGCGGGTCGCCACCCACGGCGGCGCGCTGGAGGTCGGCGCGCGGGCCGGCGGCGGCTGGCGGGTACGCGCCCGCTTCCCGCTCCCGGTGGCGGCGGAGCGTCCGGCGTGAGCGGACCCGGTGAGCCGATCGCCCGAACCAGCGCGGCCGGGCCGCACGGCGGCACGCGGCGTAGCGGAGCCGCGGCGTGAACGCCGGGGCGGCGGCGGGCGGGCCGATCCGGGTGCTGCTCGCCGACGACCAGCACCTGGTCCGCACCGGCTTCCGGGTCATCCTCGAGGTGGAGGACGACATCGAGGTGGTCGGGGAGGCCGCGGACGGCGAGCGCGCCGTCGGCATGGTCCGGGCGCTGCGTCCCGACGTGGTGCTGATGGACGTGGAGATGCCGGGTGTCGACGGGCTGGAGGCGACCCGGCGGATCACCGCCGACCAGGACGGGCCGGGCGGGCCCGCGGTGCTGATCCTCACCACCTTCGACCGGGACGACTACCTGTTCGCCGCGCTGCGCGCCGGGGCCAGCGGCTTCCTGCTGAAGAACGGCACCCCGGAGGCGCTGGTCGAGGCGATCCGGGTGCTGGCCCGCGGCGACGGGCTGCTCGCACCGGAACTCACCCGGCGGGTGATCGCCACCTTCGCCCGCCCCGGCGGCGCGGGCGCCGGCGGCGCGTCCCCCGAGGCGGCGCTGCGCGAGCTCACCCCCCGGGAACGGGAGGTGCTGGCCCTCGTGGCCCGGGGCGCCAGCAACGCCGAGATCGCCGCCGACCTGCACCTGGGCGAGGCGACGGTGAAGACGCACGTGAGCCGGGTGCTGGCCAAGCTCGGCCTGCGCGACCGGGTGCAGGCGGTGGTCTTCGCGTACGAGCACGGTGTGGTGCGGCCCGGCGGGTGACCGCGTCCGCCCGCAGGAGGATCCCGGGGTTCCACCGCCGGACGGACGGCGACCGCCCGGCGCGGAACTAGCGTGATCATCGTGACCGACATGCTCCGACTCGACGGCGTCGACCGCAGTTTCGGCGACCGCCGGGTGCTCCAGAACGTGTCCTTCGACGTGCCCGCCGGGCGGATGACCGGCTTCGTGGGCGGCAACGGCGCCGGCAAGACCACCACCATGCGGATCATCCTCGGCGTCCTCGCCGCCGACGCCGGCCAGGTGAGCTGGCGGGGTGAGCCGCTGACCCGGGAGGTCCGCCGGCGGTTCGGCTACCTGCCGGAGGAACGCGGCCTCTACCCGAAGATGAGCGTCCGGGAGCAGGTGGCGTACCTGGGCCAGTTGCACGGCATGACGGCGGCGGCGGCCCGGCGCAGCACCGACGCCCTGCTGGAGCGGGTCGGGCTGGCCGAACGCGCCGGCGACCAGTTGGAGACGCTGTCGCTGGGCAACCAGCAGCGCGCCCAGATCGCCGCCGCACTGGTGCACGATCCCGAGGTGCTGGTGCTCGACGAGCCGTTCTCCGGTCTCGACCCGATGGCCGTCGACACGGTGGTGGCCGTGCTGCGCGAGCGGGCCGCCGCCGGGGTGCCGGTGCTCTTCTCCAGCCACCAGCTCGACGTCGTCGAGCGGCTCTGCGACGACCTCGTGATCATCGCGGGTGGGGTGATCCGGGCGGCCGGCAGTCGCGAGCAGTTGCGGGCCGCGTACACCTCGCCCCGCTTCGAGCTGAGGGTGGACACGGACGCCGGCTGGCTCCGGGACCAGCCGGGGGTGACCCTGGTCGACCTGGACGGCGCCCGGGCCGTGTTCGATCTGGCTCCCGGTGCGGACGAACAGCCGGTGCTGCAGGCGGCGCTGGCCCGCGGTCCGGTCCGGGCGTTCCGCCCGGTCGCCCCCTCCCTCACCGAGATCTTCCGAGAGGTCGCCCAGTGAACACCACGCAGGCCACCCAACTGGTCGCCGCCCGCGAGATCCGGGTCCGGCTGCGCGACCGCACGTTCCTGTTCAGCACGCTGTTCTTCCTGCTCTTCGCCGCGGCGGCGACCGTACTGCCGTCGCTGCTGTCCGGTGGCCCGGCCAGTGTCGCGGTGACCGAGGCGGCGGCCGGGCCGCTGCGCGACGCCGGCCTGGAGGTGCGGACCGTACCGGACGACCGGGCCGCCGAGCAGGCCGTCCGTGCCGGCGACGTGGACGCCGCCGTGGTCGCCGGGCCGGCGGTGCTGGCCATGGACGAGGCGCCGGACGACGTGGTGGCGGCCCTGAGCACCCGACCCGAGGTGCGGCTGCTCGACCCGGACGCCGTCGACCCGGTGGTGGCGTTCCTGGTGCCGTTCGCGTTCGCGTTCGTCTTCTTCCTCACCTCGCAGACGTTCGGCGTGCAGATCGCGCAGTCCGTGGTGGAGGAGAAGCAGACCCGGGTGGTCGAGATCCTGGTCGCCGCGGTGCCGGTGCGGGCGCTGCTGGCCGGCAAGCTGGTCGCCGGCACCGTGCTGGCGCTCGGGCAGATCGCGCTGATCGCCCTGGTCGCCGTGGTCGGCATGCGGTTCGCCGACAGCGGCGGGCTGCTCACCCTGCTGGGGCCGGCGATCGGCTGGTTCCTGCCGTTCTTCCTGCTGGGCTTCGTGCTGATCGCGGCCATGTGGGCGGCGGCGGGGGCGCTGGTCAACCGGCAGGAGGACATCGCCGGGGTGTCGATGCCGGTGCAGTTCGCGGTGATGCTGCCGTTCTTCGCGGTGATCTTCCTCAACGACAACGAGACCGCGATGCGGGTGCTGTCGTACCTGCCGTTCTCCTCGCCGACGGCGATGCCGCTGCGGCTGTTCACCGGTGACGCGGCCGGCTGGGAACCGCTGGTGTCACTGGCCGTGCTGGTGGTGGCGGCGGCCGCGTTCCTGGTCGCCGGGGCCCGCGTGTACGAGGGTTCGCTGCTGCGCACCAACGGGCGCACCTCGATCGGCACGGCGTGGCGGTCCCGGGAGACGGTCGGCTGAGGACCGGCCCGACCCGGGATCGGCCGACGCCGGAGCCGCGCCGGCGGGAGACGGTCAGCGGGACGGCCGGGAGTCCGGTGGTGCTTCCCCGCTCCCCCGCAGCGCGGTCACCAGGCGCACCAGCAGCCCGCCGATCACCAGCAGCGCGCCGGTGAGCCGGAGTCCCGCGTCGAGCGCCTTGGTGGCGAGGTGCAGCAGGAGGATGCCGGCGCCGACGACGGCGATCAGCGTGCCGGCACGGCCGACCAACTGTGCGGGTGTCCCATCCATCGGCGCAGTCTAGCCGGGCGGGTGGCGGCCGGCAGTCGCCAACCATGAGTGCCGCCCGACGTACCTGCACGCCCTCGTCGGCGAGGTGCGCCGCTGCGGAAGGCTCGACGGCAGTAGCCGGTTCCCCACCAGAAGCGTCAGCGGGGAACCGACCAGATGCCGGGCGGCGGCTCAGCCGACGGCCTCCATCACGTCGTCGCTGACGTCGAAGTTCGCGTAGACGTTCTGCACGTCGTCGCAGTCCTCCAGGACGTCGATCAGCTTGAAGACCTTCCGCGCCCCCTCCTCGTCCAGCGGCACGTTGACGCTCGGGACCAGCGAGGACTCCGCCGACTCGTACTCGATGCCGGCATCCTGCAGCGCGGTGCGGACGGCGATGAGGTCGCCCGGCTCGGAGACCACCTCGAACGCCTCGCCCAGGTCGTTGACCTCCTCGGCGCCCGCGTCGAGGACGGCCAGCATCACGTCGTCCTCGGTGGTGTCGGCCTTGGGCACGATCACCACGCCCTTGCGGGAGAACAGGTAGGACACCGAGCCGGCGTCGGCGAACGAACCGCCGTTGCGGGTCAGCGCGGTGCGCACCTCGGTGGCCGCGCGGTTGCGGTTGTCGGTGAGGCACTCGATCAGCAGGGCCACGCCGTTCGGGCCGTACCCCTCGTACATGATCGTCTGGTAGTCGGCGCCGCCGGCCTCCAGGCCGGAGCCGCGCTTGACCGCCCGGTCGATGTTGTCGTTGGGGACGGAGTTCTTCTTGGCCTTCTGGATGGCGTCGTAGAGCGTCGGGTTGCCGGCCGGGTCACCGCCGCCGGTGCGCGCCGCCACCTCGACGTTCTTGATCAGCTTGGCGAACATCTTGCCGCGCTTGGCGTCGATGACCGCCTTCTTGTGCTTGGTCGTCGCCCACTTTGAGTGGCCGGACATCTGTTACCTCCGTTGCTACCCGCCGTCTGCTTCGACCGCATCCCACTCGCTCCGCTCCCGCCGGCGCACACGGAAGGGTGCCGGTCAGCTCTGGCGGAAGGCGGGCAGATGGCCCTGCCGAATCGCGGCAATCCTACCGGCGCGGCCGGCTCCCGACACGCGCCGCACCCCGCCCCGGACCGTCCGCAGAATCGCCCCGCCGCCGCCCGCCCCCGTCGATCATGAGGTTTTCGCCGAGGAAAGCGCTTCCCCGGACCGCTCACTTCATGATCGACGGAGTGCCGGCCGGGATCAGCCGGCGGTGCGGACCAGGTCGACGAAGTACGCGTGCAGGCGCCGGTCGCCGGTCAGCTCCGGGTGGAACGACGTGGCCAGCAGGTTGCCCTGGCGGACCGCGACGATCCGCCCGGCCGCCGGCCCCTGCGTCACGGTGCCCAGCACCTCGACGCCGGCACCGACCCGCTCGACCCACGGCGCACGGATGAAGACCGCGTGGAACGGCCCTCCCCCGACGCCGGCCACCTCCACCGGCGCCTCGAACGAGTCGACCTGCCGACCGAACGCGTTGCGCCGGACGGTCATCTCGATGCCGGCGAAGCCGCGCTGGTCGGGCCGGCCGTCGAGGACCTCGCCGGCCAGCATGATCAGGCCCGCGCACGACCCGTAGACGGGCAGGCCGTCCGCGATGCGCTTGTCGATCGGTCCGCGCAGCTCGAAGATGTCGACCAGCTTGCTGATCGTGGTCGACTCACCGCCCGGGACGACCAGACCGTCGACCGCGTCCAACTCCGCAGGGCGACGGACCGGCCGGGCCTCCGCGCCGGCCGCGACCAGGGCCGCGGCGTGCTCGCGTACGTCGCCCTGGAGGGCGAGCACGCCGATCACGGGTGCCGTCACTTCGCTCCCTTCCGAGGGCGGGAAGGGGCCCTGAGGCGGGCCCCTCCGTCACCTCACCAGCCGCGCTCGGCCAGGCGGTGCGGCTGCGGGATCTCGTCGACGTTGATGCCGACCATGGCCTCGCCGAGGCCCCGGGAGACCTTCGCCAGCACGTCCGGGTCGTCGTGGAAGGTGGTGGCCTTGACGATCGCGGCGGCCCGCTGGGCCGGGTTGCCGGACTTGAAGATGCCCGAGCCGACGAACACGCCCTCGGCGCCGAGCTGCATCATCATCGCGGCGTCGGCCGGGGTGGCGATCCCACCGGCGGTGAACAGCACCACCGGGAGCTTGCCGGTCTCGGCGACCTCCCTGACCAGCTCGTACGGCGCCTGCAGCTCCTTGGCGGCCACGTACAGCTCGTCGGCCGGCAGCGACTGCAACCGGCGGATCTCGCTGCGGATCCGCCGCATGTGGGTGGTGGCGTTGGAGACGTCACCGGTGCCGGCCTCACCCTTCGAGCGGATCATGGCCGCGCCCTCGTTGATCCGGCGCAGGGCCTCCCCCAGGTTGGTGGCGCCGCACACGAAGGGGACGGTGAACGCCCACTTGTCGATGTGGTTCTCGTAGTCCGCGGGGGTCAGCACCTCGGACTCGTCGATGTAGTCCACGCCGAGGGACTGGAGGATCTGCGCCTCGACGAAGTGGCCGATGCGGGCCTTGGCCATGACCGGGATGGAGACCGCGTTGATGATCCCGTCGATCATGTCCGGGTCGCTCATCCGGGAGACGCCGCCCTGGGCGCGGATGTCGGCGGGCACCCGCTCCAGCGCCATCACGGCCACGGCGCCGGCGTCCTCGGCGATCTTGGCCTGCTCAGCGGTGACCACGTCCATGATCACGCCGCCCTTGAGCATCTCGGCCATGCCCCGCTTGACGCGGGCGGTGCCGGTGACGGGGGTGGCCGCGGTGTTCCGGGAAGTGGTTTCGGGCACGGTTCATCGCTCCTAGAGACGTGCTCGGGGGGTGGCTGGGCCGATGCTACGACGGGCTGAACGCGCCGCCGACAGCCAATCAGGCCCACGGTGGCCTGCTTTGTGGCCCACATCACGGTCGGATCGGCCGCGCCGGCGGCACCGGATCAGCGGCTCAGCTCGCGGGCACGTCGGCCGGCGTGGTCAGCGTCGGATCGTCGATGTCGAAGTAGCGCGGCCACGGCCGGCGACGCCCCATTCGCAACAGCCGTACCAGTGGCCGCCCACGGGCCGTGCGGGCGTCCCGAACCAGGTCGGTGTGCACCTGCCGGGCCAGGGCCAGCCGGCGGCTGGCGGCGATGACGGCCTCGGCGTCCGGATCGCCGGGGTCCAGCTGCACCGAGCGCAGTTGCCGGGTGAGGTCGTTCTCGGCGGCCTCGCGCTCGTCCGGGCGGGCGTCCAACGCGATCCGCGCCGCCGCGTACAGCTCGACGCCGTAGCGGCGCTCGGCGAGCACCGCGGCCGCCGCCGCGCGGCGCAGCAGGTGGGCGTCGAGCGCGCGGGCCGCCAGCTCCGCCCGGGCCTGCAGCCGCTCGACCCGGCCGGCGGTCCACCCGAGGTACGCCGCCAGCAGCGCGACGACAAGCGTCCCGCCCACCACCCACCACATGCCCGGCATCGTAGTGCCGCTCCGTTCCGTCTCCGCCGGCCCGGGGCCGACCGCCGCCCGTCCGGCACCACCGGCCCCGCCGGTCAGCCCAGCCCCACCCACTCCTGGTCGATGACCCGCCCGTCGGTTGCCTCGATCGCGGCTGCGTATACCTCCAGAACCCGGCGGGCAACCACGGGCCAGTCGAAATTCGCCACCACCTGGTCGCCGCAGGCGGTCAGCTCGGCCCGGGCGTCCGCGTCGTCGAGCAGGTCGACGAGCGCGCTGCGCAGCGCCACCGGGTCACCGGTGCGGAACAGCCGGCCCGCCCGGCCGCCGTCGAGAACCCGCCGGAACGCGTCGAGGTCGCTGGCGACGACGGCGGTCCCGGCGGCGAGGGCCTCGGTGAGGATCATGCCGAACGACTCGCCCCCGGTGTTGGGCGCCACGTAGAGGTGGACGCTGCGCAGCATCCGCGCCTTGTCCTCCTCGGAGACCAGCCCGAGGAAGGTGACCCGGTCCCGCAGCTCGGCCGGGAACGGGTCGAACAGGTCCTCCGGGTCGCCGGGACCGGCGACCAGCAGCCGCAGCCCGGGGCGTTCGGGCGCCAACCGCAGGAACGCGTCCCGCAGCACGGGGAAGCCCTTGCGCGCCTCGGTGAACCGGCCGAGGAAGCCGATCGTCCCGCCCCGGCCCGGCGCGCACTCCCCCGGCCAGCCGGGCAGTGGTTCGGCACCGGTGAACTTCGCGACGGCCACCCCGTTCGGGATCTCCACCGCACCGCCGTCCATGTGCTCGACCTGCACCTTGCGGGCCAGCGCGCTGACCGCGATCCGGGCGGTGATGCGTTCCAGCACGATCTGCAGCACGCCCTGCGCGGCGGCGAGCACCCGGGAGCGGGTCATCGCGGTGTGGAAGGTGGCCACCACCGGGCCGCGGGCGGAGAGCACGGCCAGCATCGACAGGCTCAGCGTGAGCGGCTCGTGCACGTGCAGCACGTCGAAGTCGCCGCGGGTGATCCACCGGCGGACCCGGGCGGTCGAGACCGGGCCGAAGGCGATCCGGGCCACCGAGCCGTTGTACGGCAGGGGAACCGCCCGCCCGGCCGGCACCACGTACGGCGGCAGCGGCGAGTCCTCGTCGGCGGGGGCGAGGACGCTCACCTCGTGCCCGAGCCCGATCAGCGCCTCGGCCAGGTCCATCACGTGGTTCTGCACGCCGCCCGGCACGTCGAAGGAGTACGGGCACACGATGCCGATCCGCACGTTGGCGCCCTTTCCCTCAGACCTGTCCGGTGGCCGGCGAGGGCTGGGCCGCGCCGTTCGGTGTGGCCTGCTGGTCCAGCCACATCCGCTGCAACATGTGCCAGTCTTCCGGATGCCGGGCGATGCCCGCCGCCAGACCGTCGGCGATCCGCTGGGCCAGCGTCCGGACACGCTGGTCGAGCGGGCCCTCCTCGGGGCCGGGCACGGGCAGCGGTCCCTCGATCGTGGCGCACGCGGCGTCCGGCTCGTACCACATCGAGGCCACGTACAGCGGCGCGCCGGTGCGGAGCGCCAGCAGCGCGGGGCCGGGGGGCATCCGGGTGCGGGAACCGAAGAAGTCGACCTCCACGCCGCGGGCCGAGAGGTCCCGGTCGGCGAGCAGCGGGACGACGAAACCGGCGCGGACCCGGTCCACCAGCACGTCGAAGGCCGGCCGCTCCCCGCCGTGGGTGGGCAGGATCTCCATGCCCAGCTTCCGCCGGAAGGTGAGGAAGCGCTGGTAGACGCCCTCGGGCTTGAGCCGTTCGGCGACCGTGGCGATCGGCCAGCCCATCGCCGCGACCCAGGCGCCCGCCGCGTCCCAGTTGCCGGCGTGCGGCAGGGCGACGACCGCACCCCGGCCGGCGGCCACGTCGGCGGCGAGCACCTCCGCCCGGTCGAGCCGGAACCCGGCCAGGATCTCCGCCCGGCTGAGCCCGGGCAGGCGGAACGCCTCCAGCCAGTACCGGGCGTAGGAGCGCAGGCCCGCCCGGACCAGCGCGTCGAGCTCCGGCTCGGGCACGTCGGGGCCGACCACGCGGCGCAGGTTGGCGCGGAGTCGGGCCGTACCCCCGCCGCCGCGCCGGTGGGCGCGGTCGGCGCCCGCCCGGAAGGCCGCGGCCGCGACGGGCCGGGGCAGCGCGCGGACGGCGCGCCACCCGGCCAGGTAGGCCAGCTCGGTCGGGGTCACCGGAGCCGGCCCCCCGCCGCCCTCACCCCTGGCCGCCCGGGGCGGTGGGCACCTGGCGGGCCTGCCGGTACACGTGCGCCATCCGCTGCCCCACCGTGAAGATCGACACAGCGGCGAGCAGCCAGAGCGCGACCGGCAGGGCGACCGGCAGGCCGAGCCCGGCGAGCAGGCCGCCGACGCCGACGATGAGCAGCCGCTCGGTGCGCTCGGCGATGCCCACGTTGCAGGTCATGCCGAGCCCTTCGGCCCGCGCCTTCACGTACGAGACCAGGCCCCCGGCCGCCAGGCAGACCAGCGCGGCGGCGACGCCCCCGCGGTCGCCCTCGGTGGCCAGGTAGTACGCCACCGCGCCGAAGACGGCGCTGTCGGCGACCCGGTCCATGCTGGAGTCGAGGAACGCCCCGAACCGGGTGGAGCCACCGCTCATCCGGGCCATCGTCCCGTCGAGCAGGTCGGTGAGCGCGAAGACCGTGACGATCAGCGCTCCGGCGACGAGGTGGCCGCGCGCGCCGAAGCCGAGCGCGCCGACGAGCACACCGAGGGTGCCCGTCACGGTGACCGCGTTGGGTGTGACGCCCGCGCGGAGCAGGCGGCGCGCGACCGGCTCGACGACGCGGGTCATGCCCGCGCGGGCCGTCACTTGGAAGATCTTCGCCATGGCGGTCCCACGATAACGGTCCCCCGCCCGGCCGCGGTACGGCCACCTCGGCGACCCGCGCGGCAGAGGCTTGTGCCGCCCGGACAACGGGTGTCTGATCGACCCTGGAAGGTGAGGCAGCTCACCGGTCCGCCCGTCCCGTTCCCGCTTGGCAGCAGACCACCGGAGGATATCGCCGCGCACTCGCCCCGGGCCGCTCCCGTAGCGCGCGGCGGTCGCCACCAACCACCGGCTGAGGGAGGTGCGCCCCATGGCGCAGAAGAATCAGGAGAAGGGGGTCACCGGCGGCGTGCCGGTGGTGACCGACCCCGGCAGGGTCCGCAACGTGGTGCTCGTCGGGCACTCCGGTGCCGGCAAGACGACGCTGGTCGAGGCGCTGCTCGCGGCGAGCGGCACGATCGGCCGCGCCGGCAGCGTCACCGACGGCACCACGGTCTGCGACCACGATCCGGCCGCCGTACGCCAGCAGCGATCGGTGAGCCTCGCCTGCGCGCCACTCCTGCACGACGGCATCAAGGTCAACCTGCTGGACACCCCCGGGTACGCGGACTTCGTCGGCGAGCTGCGCGCCGGCCTGCGGGCCGCCGACGCCGCGCTGTTCGTCGTCTCCGCCGTCGACGGGATGGACGCCGCCACCGCCGCGCTGTGGGAGGAGTGCGCGGCCGTGGACATGCCCCGGGCGGTCGCCGTCTCCCGGCTCGACCACCCCCGCGCGGACTTCGACGAGGCGGTCGCGCTCTGCCAGCGGGTCTTCGGCGACAACGTGCTCCCGCTCTACCTGCCGATGCTCGGCGACGACGGCATCTCCACCGTCGGCCTGCTCGGGTTGATCACGCGGCGCGTCTTCGACTACACCGGCGGCCTGCCGGCCGAGGTGCGCGAGCCGGACCCGGAGCACCTGCCGGCGATCGGCGAGTCCCGCAACGAGCTGATCGAGGGCATCATCGCCGAGAGCGAGGACGAGACCCTGATGGACCGGTACCTCGAGGGCGAGGACATCGGCACCGACATCCTCATCGAGGACCTGGAGAAGGCGGTCGCGCGGGCCCACTTCTACCCCGTGGTGCCCGTCTGCGCGGAGACCGGCGTGGGGCTCGACGCTCTGCTGGAGGTGCTCACCGCCGGCTTCCCGTCGCCGCTGGAGCACGACCTGCCCGCGGTGACCGGCGTGGACGGCGCGCCACGCCCGCCGCTGACCTGCGACCCGGACGGTCCGCTGGTCGCCGAGGTGGTGAAGACCACCGTCGACCGGCACGTCGGACGGGTCTCCCTGGTCCGGGTCTTCTCCGGCACGCTGCGCCCGGAGCAGACCGTGCACGTCTCCGGGCACGGCATGGCCGAGCGGGGCCACCCGGACCACGACGCCGACGAGCGGGTCGGCCACCTCTACTCCCCGCTCGGCGCGACGTTGCGGGAGGTCAGCGCCGCCGTGGCCGGGGACATCTGCGCGATCACCAAGTCCGGCAGCGCGGAGACCGGCGACACCATCTCGGCGAAGGACGACCCGCTGCTGATCGCACCGTGGGAGATGCCGGAGCCGCTGCTGCCGGTGGCGATCGTGGCGCGCAGCCGCTCCGACGAGGACGCCCTCGCCCGCAACCTGGCCCGGCTGGTGGCCGGCGACCCGACCCTGCGGCTGGACCGCAACGCCGAGACCCACCAGCTGGTGCTCTGGTGCATGGGCGAGGCGCACGCGGACGTGGTGCTGGAACGGCTGCGCAGCGGCGGCGTGGAGCTGGACACCGAGCCGGTGCGGGTGGCGCTGCGGGAGACGTTCACCGCCGCGGCCAAGGGGCACGGCCGGCACGTCAAGCAGTCCGGCGGCCACGGTCAGTACGCGGTCTGCGACATCGAGGTCGAGCCGCTGCCGCGCGGTGCCGGCTTCGAGTTCGTCGACCGGGTGGTCGGCGGGGCCGTGCCGCACAACTACATCCCGTCCGTGGAGAAGGGGGTCCGGGCCCAGATGGAGCGCGGCCTGGTGGCCGGCTTCCCGGTGGTGGACCTGCGGGTGACGCTGTTCGACGGTAAGGCGCACAGCGTCGACTCCTCGGACGCGGCCTTCCAGACGGCCGGGTCGCTGGCGCTGAAGGACGCCGCCGAGAAGGGCCAGCCGGCCCTGCTCGAGCCGGTCGACGAGGTGGTCATCCGGGTGCCCGACTCATCGGTCGGCGCCGTGATGGGCGACCTGTCGGGCCGGCGCGGACGGGTCCTCGGCACCGAGCCGGACACCTCCAGCGAGGGCCGCACCCTGGTCCGCGCCGAGGTGCCCGCGACGGAGCTGGTCCGGTACGCGGTGGAGCTGCGGTCGATGACCTCCGGCACCGGCACGTTCCAGCGCCGGTTCGTCCGCTACGACCCCATGCCGGCCCACCTGGCCGACCAGATCCGCAAGGAACACGCCTGACGCTCCCCACTCCGGCCCGTTGCGCGGCGCACGGCGGCAGTGGGGGTGTCAGGGGCGGGCCTGGGGCAGGGTGGGGCTGGGCCAGTAGGGGCGGTCGGCTTCGCGGAGCGCGGCCGCCCGCAGGGCCGCCAACTGGCGTTCCACCTCGGCGAACTGGTCCGGTGTGAGCGGTCCCCGCTGCAGCGCCGCCGCGTTCTCCTCGACCTGCGCGACGGTACGGCAGCCGGGGATCGGCACGGTCCGGTCGCTGCGCGCCCAGATCCAGCCCAGCGCCCCCTGCGCCAGGGTGCGCCCGTCGGCGGTCAGGGCGGTCCGGACCGCGCCGACCCGGCGCAGCCACTCCGGCGCCGGCCGGCCACCGCGGAACCACTCCAGCCAGCCCGGGGCGTGCCCGCGCAGGTCGTCCCGGGGCAGCGTGGAGCCGGTCGTGTACTTGCCGGTGAGCAGGCCCATGCCGAGCGGGCACCGGGCGACGCTGGCCAGGTCGTACTTGTCGCAGACGGCGATCAGCTCCGGCGCGTCGCGCAGGACCGACAGGGTGTGCTGGACGGCGGTCGCGCACCGGGCGGCCTGACCCCAGGCGGCGGCCCGGTCCACCCGGTCGGTGCTCCAGCCGTACGCGCGGACCAGCCCGTCGGCGACCAGGTCCTCGAGAGCGCCGACCAGGGCCTCGGCGCGCGGCACCGGAAGGTCGCCCAGGTGCAGCTGGTACAGGTCGATGCGGTCGGTGTCCAGCCGGCGCAGCGAGTCGGTCACCGCCCGCCGCAGGTACGCCGGGGACGCGTCCTCCCCCGTCGCCTGCCGCGCCCGCTCGTCGAACGTGTAGCCCCACTTCGTGGCGACGACCGCCTCGTCGCGGCGTCCGGCCAGCGCCCGCCCGAGAATCCGCTCCGAGTGCCCGGCACCGTACGTGTCGGCCGTGTCGAAGAAGGTGACGCCCAGGTCGAGGGCCCGACGCACCGCCCGGACGGACTCGTCGTCGTCGACGACGCCCCAGCCCAGCGGCTGGTCGCCCTCCGCCCAGGGGCCGCCGATCGCCCAGCACCCCATGCCCAGGGCGCTCACCTCGATGCCGCTGCGCCCCAGCGTCCGCGTGATGACTGCCATCGACGCATCCTGTCATCCCGGGACGGCCGGAGGGGGACGATCCGGGCCCGGTGCCGCCCGGGCCGGCGGGTCGGCGTCGGCCGCCGCGGGCGGTTCGGGCGTCAGGAGGGCCAGGCGCTGGCCAGCAGCTTCCGGGTGTCGCCGAGCAGTTGCGGCAGGACCTTGGTGCGGCCGATCACCGGCATGAAATTGGCGTCCCCGCCCCAGCGGGGGACCACGTGCTGGTGCAGGTGCGCGGCGATACCGGCGCCGGCGACGCCGCCCTGGTTCATGCCGAGGTTGAAGCCGTGCGCGCTGCTGACCTTGCGGATGACCCGCATCGCCGTCTGCGTGAAGGTCGCCAGCTCGGCCGTCTCCGGGCCGTCCAGGTCGGTGTAGTCGGCCACGTGCCGGTAGGGGCAGACCAGCAGGTGCCCCGGGTTGTACGGGTAGAGGTTGAGCACCACGAACACGTGCTCGCCGCGCGCCACGACCAGGCTCTCCGACTCCGGCCGGCCGGGCGCGAGGCAGAAGGGGCAACCGGTGGGCTTCTCGTACCCGCCCGCCGGCCGGTCCTCGCCGGAGATGTAGGTCATCCGGTGGGGCGTCCAGAGTCGGTCCAGGCCGTCCGCCATGCCGCCGTCGGTGTGTCCCTCCGCCCCAGTCACAGCAGCGATCCTACGACCCGGCGCGATGCCCCGCCGATCGGCACGGCGCCCGGCCCGCCACGGGGACGGACCGGGCGCGGGCGGGTCGACCGGGGGCGCCGGGAGGAGCCCTTCCCTACACCTCGGCGGCGGTCGGGCCGAGGTTGGAGCGGGAGGTCACCACGTCGAGGACGTGGGTGACCGCTTCGGCCATCGGTACGCCGTTGCGCTGCGAGCCGTCCCGGTACCGGAAGGACACCGTGCCGGCCGCGACGTCGTCGTCGCCGGCGATCACCATGAACGGGATCTTCTGCTGCTGGGCGGTACGGATCTTCTTCTGCATCCGGTCGTCACCGGTGTCGACCTGGGCGCGGACCCCCTCGGCGCGCAGCGCGGCGACGAAGCCGTGCAGGTAGTCGGCGTGGTCCTCGCGGATCGGGATGCCGATCACCTGCACCGGTGCCAGCCAGGCCGGGAACGCGCCGGCGTAGTGCTCGGTGAGCACGCCGATGAAGCGTTCGATGGACCCGAACTTGGCGCAGTGGATCATGACGGGCTGCTGCCGGCTGCCGTCGGCCGCCTGGTACTCCAGGCCGAAGCCCTTCGGCTGGTTGAAGTCGTACTGGATCGTCGACATCTGCCAGGTGCGACCGATGGCGTCCTTGGCCTGGACCGAGATCTTCGGGCCGTAGAAGGCCGCGCCACCCGGGTCGGGCACCAGTTCGAGCCCGGTGTCCAGCGCGCACTGTTCGAGCACCGCCGTCGCCGTCGCCCAGTCCTCGTCGGAGCCGACGAACTTGTCCGGCTTGGACTCGTCGCGGGTCGACAGCTCCAGGTAGAAGTCGGTGATGCCGAAGTCCTTCAGCAGGCCGAGCACGAAGGCCAGCAGGTGCTTGACCTCGGCCGGCGCCTGCTCCTTCGTGCAGTACGAGTGCGAGTCGTCCTGGGTGAAGCCGCGCACCCGGGTCAGCCCGTGGATGACGCCCGACTTCTCGTACCGGTACACCGACCCGAACTCGAACAGTCGCATCGGCAGCTCGCGGTAGGACCGCCCGCGCGACCGGTAGATCAGGTTGTGCATCGGGCAGTTCATCGCCTTGAGGTAGTAGTCCGTGCCCTCGAACGGGATGGGCGGGAACATCCCGTCGGCGTAGTACGGCAGATGCCCGGAGGTGTGGAAGAGGCCTTCCTTCGAGATGTGCGGCGTGCCGACGTACTCGAAGCCCTCCTCGATGTGGCGGGCGCGGACGTAGTCCTCCATCACCCGCTTGAGCACCCCACCCTTGGGGTGGAAGACCGGCAGCCCGGAGCCAATCTCGTCGGGGAAGCTGAACAGGTCCAGGTCCGCGCCGAGCTTGCGGTGGTCACGCCGGGCGGCCTCCTCGAGGAGCCTCAGGTACGCCTTCAGCTCGTCGCGGGTCGGCCACGCGGTGCCGTACACCCGCTGCAGCTGCGGGTTCTTCTCCGAGCCCCGCCAGTACGCGGCGGCGGACCGCATCAGCTTGAACGCCCCGATCAGGCGGGTGTTCGGCAGGTGCGGGCCCCGGCACAGGTCCGACCAGCAGACCTTGTCCTCGTCGGCGGCGAGGTTGTCGTAGATGGTCAGCTCGCCGCCGCCCACCTCCATCACCTGGGAGGAGTCCAGCCCGTCGCCCTTGAGGTCGATCAGCTCCAGCTTGAACGGCTCGGCGGCCAGCTCCGTCCGCGCCTCGTCCAGGTTGCGGAAGCGGCGCCGGCGGAACCGCTGGCCGGACTTGATGATCTCCTGCATCCGCTTCTCGATCTTCGCCAGGTCGTCCGGCTGGAACGGCTTGTCCACCGCGAAGTCGTAGTAGAAGCCGTTCTCGATCGGCGGGCCGATGCCGAGCTTCGCCTCCGGGAAGACGTCCTGCACGGCCTGGGCGAGCACGTGGGCGGTGGAGTGCCGCAGCACGTCCAGCCCGTCCGGGGTGTCGATGGCCACCGGTTCGACGGGGGTGTCGTCCGCCGGGGTCCAGTCCAGGTCGCGCAGCTGACCCTGCGGGTCGCGGACGACGACGACCGCCTTCGGCCCGCTCACCGGCAGGCCGGCCGCCGCCACCGCGTCGGCCGCCGTCGTCCCCGCGGCGACGACGACAGGGTCGGCCACGACGGGGTTACGGGGTGCGGACACGCTGACTCCTCACGGCAGGCGGTACGGATGCTGCCGATGCTATCGGTCGTCCCGATCCGTACCGGCCGCGGTGTAAGGAAGCGCCCCTTCTTGACGCCTCCGGCAGTGGAACGGTCCGTTCTTGACCGCCAGCACGTTGAACCTTTCGGTCGCCGCGTCCGAACTACCGGGTGTGGTCGGAGCCGGTTCCGGCCGCGTGGACACGGATGGGGACGACCATGGCGAGGACGCGCGAGGGGCGCGTACGCCGGGCCGGGGCGGTCGCCGCCCTGGTCGCGGGCACGGTGCTGGCCTGGCCCGGCACGGCGTACGCGGTAGAGGTGACGGTCGAGCCGGCACAGGCCCGGCAGGGCGACCCGGCGAAGCTCGAGTTCGTGGTGCCGGAGGAGCGCGCCGGCACCCGCACCGACCGGATCGAGATCCGGCTGCCCGCCGACGCGCCGATCGCCGAGGTCTACCCGATGTCGGTCACCGGCTGGGCGCCACGCATCGACACCCGGGAACTCGACAAGCCGATCCCCGGCGTCCACTCGTCCATGCTGACCACGGTCACCGGCTCGGTGACCTGGATCCGGATGCCCGACGCCCCGGCCGGCCCGGCCCGGCTCACCCTGTCGGTGGGCCCGCTGCCGCAGGTCGACCGGTTGAGTTTCGAGGTGCGCCAGACGTACGCCGACGGCACGGTGGTCAACTGGTCGGGCCCGGTGGGCGAGAAGGCGGCGCCCGCGATCACGCTGCTGCCGCCCGCGCCGGGCGCGGCGCCCGGGGGCGGGCACCGCCACGGCGCGGCGCCGGGCGCGCCGGGCGCCGCCGAGCCCGCGGGTACGGCCGACGCGCCGGAGCCGGACCGTGGCAACGCGAACGCCCTGCTCGCCGCCGGCCTGCTCGCCGGCCTGGGCGCGGGCGTGGCGGGCGGCTGGCTGCTCAGCCGGCGCCGCCGCGGCGGGGAGGCCGGCGAGCGGAGCGATCTTCGCGCCGTCCTGGACGCCGACCCGCCCGCCGACCCGCCGCAACCGGAAAGCCCGGCCGCCAAGCCAGACGAGACGCCGCGCGCCGACGAGACGCCGCGCGCCGACGAGTCGGCACGGGCGGAGGCGGTGGCGCGGACGCCCTGACCTCCTGCTGCGAGCACCAGCGGGCTGCCGGATACCCACCGGCGCCGACCTCCGCCCGCCCCTTTGCTCTGCTTCAACGCACGCAACAGATCTGGTCCGATTTTCTTGCGCTGGTTGAAGCAGAGCAAAGGCCGCCCGGCGGGGGGTCGGGTCTCGGCGCGGCGCAGGGCCGGGGGGCCGGCGCGCCGGGCCCGACCAGGGGCGGTCCGGCGCCCCGGCCGCCGGAACCCGGTTACGGGAGCCAGCCGGGCAGCGGCTCGCGGGCGTCGACCCACGTGGTCGGCACGCCGCCCGGCGTCCCGACACCCGTGTACGCGGCGACGATCGCACCGACGATCGCCGCCGTCGTGTCGACGTCGCCGCCCGCCGCGACGCAGGCCCGGATCGCGGCCGGATAGTCGTGCAGGTGCCCGGCGGCGGCCCAGCAGGTGAACGCGACGGTGTCCTGGGCGGTCACCCGGGAACCGTTGCCGAGCGCGGCCACGGCCTCCGCCAGCGGGTGCCCGAGCAGGCCGGCGGCCCGCCGGATCCCCCGGCACACGTCGCTGGCCGGGTCGAGCGCGGCGGCCACGCCGGCGAGCAGCCGGTCGGGCTCCGGGCGGTGACCGTCCAGGCGTCCCCGGGCGGCCAGGGACGCGGCCACCGCGACGGCGACCGCGCCGGCGACGCCCTCCGGATGGGCGTGGGTCACCTCGGCCGCCGCCCGGGCCTGGGCCGCCGTCCGGGTGGTGGAGTCGGCGAAGTACGCGCCGAGCGGGCCGATCCGCATGGCGGCGCCGTTGCCGCACGAGCCCTGCCCGTCGAAGGCCGACGCGGCGGCCACCGGCCACGGCGTGCCGGTGCGGATCAGCCGCAGGATGGCGACCGCCCCCGGCCCGTAGCCGCGGCGTGGCTCAGCCCGCTCGGCGAACGCGAGAGCGAGCGCGTCCCGGTTGATCCGTCCGGCCTCGGCGAGCGCCGCGACGACGGAGCAGGCCATCTCGGTGTCGTCGGTCCACGCCCAGGGCGGCGGGGGCAGCCGCCCGGCGGCGAGGTCGGCCGGACGCCGGCCGGGGACGGCGAACTGGGCGCCGAGCGCGTCACCGACCGACAGGCCGGCCAGGGAGTCCCGGGCGAGCGCGAGTCGGGTGTCGGCGAAGAGGGTGAAGGACATCGTTGTACCAGCTTGCCGGGTTTGCGGGGGTACCGCAACGCGATCAACTTGCCATGACGAGTACCGTCTTGGCGTGGCCACCGTGCTCCTGGTCGAAGACGACCATGTCGTCCGTGGCGCGATGCTGCGCTCCCTCGCCGACCGGGGACACGCCGTGCACGCCGTCGGCACCGCCCTCGAAGCCCTGCGCCGGGTCGCGGCGGAGACCCCCGACCTCGTGGTGCTCGACCTCGGCCTGCCCGACCTCGACGGCTCGGACGCGCTGCGGATGCTGCGCGGCATCACCGACGTGCCGATCATCATCGCCACCGCCCGGGACGACGAGCAGTCGGTGGTCCGGCTGCTGCGGGCGGGTGCCGACGACTACATGGTCAAGCCGTTCACCGGCGCCCACCTGGACGCCCGGATCACGACGGTGCTGCGCCGCGCCGGCCGGGCCAGCCGGACGGTCCAGCCGAGCGTGCACGTGGTCGGTGGGCTGCGGGTGGACGTCGGGGAGCGCAGCGCCCACCTCGACGGGGAGCCACTGGCGCTGACCCGCAAGGAGTTCGACCTGCTGGCGTATCTCGCGGCCCGCCCGGGCCGGGTAGTGTCCCGCCGGGAGCTCTTGGAGGAGGTATGGCGGCAACCGTCGGTCGGCGAGGACCAGACCATCGACGTTCACCTCTACTGGCTACGGCGCAAAATGGGCGAGTCCGCGGCGAAGCCGCGCTACCTGCGCACCGTGCGGGGGGTGGGCTTCCGGCTGGTAGCTCCGGACTGAGGCGGTCCCTGGCCCTGGTCACGGCCGGCATGTGCACCCTGGTCGCGCTCGCGTTCCTGGTGCCGCTCTCCGCCAGCCTCGGCGAGCGCGCCCGCGAGGAGGCGATCGCCGACGCGGCCCGCCGCAGTGCGCTGGTCACCGGTGCCCTCGCGGTGAGCACCGTGCCGGAGGTGGTGGAGCGGGCCGTCGCCGCCAGCGGGGACGATCCGGCCACCCGGCCGGTCGTGCACGGCTTGGCCGACGGCGCGTCCGGTGGCCGCGCGGACGCGGCGGACCTGGAGCAGGCCCGGACGGAGGGTCGGTCACTCGTCGTGGACGTGGACGGCGGCGTCGTCCGGCTCGACCCGGTGGTGCTCGGCGACCGGACCGCCGTGGTCGAGGTCTTCGTTCCGGAGTCCGCGCTCTCCACCGGCGCCGGCAGCCGCTGGCTGCTCCTGCTCGGCGTGACCGCCGCCCTGGTGGGCGCGGCGGTGCTGCTGGTCGACCGGGTGGCGGCCCGGGCGGTCGACGCGGCCCGCAATCTGGTCAAGGGGGCCCTGGCCCTCGGGGCCGGCGACCTCAACGTCCGGGTGGAGCCGACCGGTCCGCGGGAACTGGCCGAGGCCGGGTACGCGTTCAACCGGATGGCCGACCGCCTCGTCGCCGCCCGCGCCGACGAGCGGGAACTGGTGGCCGACCTGTCGCACCGGCTGCGCACCCCGCTGACCGCGCTCCGGCTCGACGCCGAGGCGCTCGACCCGGACGACACCAGCATCGGGACCTTCAGCGAGGCGGAGCTGGACCGTCGGCGGGGGATCCGGCGGATCCGGCAGGCGATCGCCACCCTCGAGGGCGAGGTCGACCAACTGATCAAGACGACCCGCAAGGCGGTCACCCAGGAGACCGCGCCCGCCAGCTGCGACGTGAGCGAGGTGGTCCGGGAGCGGATGGTGTTCTGGTCCGCCCTGGCCGGGGACCAGAACCGCCCGCACCGGGTGACCGGGGCGCAGCTGCGGATTCCGGCGCCGGTGCCGCGCGCCGAGTTGGCCGCCGCGCTCGACGCGGTGATCGGCAACGTGTTCCGGTACACGCCGCAGGGCACCGCGTTCGAGGTGGCGGTCTCCCGCCGGGACGGGTACGTGGCGATCCGCGTCGACGACGCCGGGCCGGGCATCGCGGACCCGGACCGGGCGCTGCGCCGGGGCGCGAGCGACCGCGGCTCGACCGGCCTCGGCCTGGACATCGCGAAGCGGGTGGCGTTGCAGGCCAACGGATCGGTCAGCATCGACCGGGCGCGGCTGGGCGGGGCGAGCGTGGTCATGCTCCTGGCCGACCCGGACGCGACGCCGCGTCAGGTGAGCCGGTTCGGCCTGGTGGGCCGGATGGCCCGGGACGTCCGGGACCAGAAGGGCGGGGGTCGCCGCTGGCCCCGCCAGCGCGCGACCGACGGCTGATCCGCACCGGCCTGTGGGCTGGCGCAAGTTCTCCTTAGATCCCGGTTAACACCGGCGACGATCGGGTCGGCGGCTGCCAGGATCTAGACACGAACCCATCAGTTCCACCGGCCACCTGCCCCGCGCACCCGCGGCCGGTGGGGCCGTGCGCGCGGCGGGAGAATCGGTCCCCCCACACCTCCTCCCGCCGCGCGCCACTCCTCGTCAGCGCGCCGCCACCGCCAGGTAGGCGTCGATCTCGTCGCTGATCCGCCGCTTCGCCCCCGGGTCGAGGAACGACGCCGTCACCGCGTTGCGGGCCAGCGCCGCGAGGCCCTCGGGGCCGAGATCGAGCAGCCGGGCGGCGACCGCGTACTCGTCGTCGAGGGTGGTGCCGAACATCGGCGGGTCGTCGGAGTTGATCGTGACCAGCAGCCCGGCCTCGACCAGCCGGGGCAGCGGGTGGTCCTCGATCCGGGGCACCGCCCGGGTGCGCACGTTGGAGGTCGGGCAGACCTCCAGGGCGATCTGCCGCTCGGCCAGGAACGCGAGCAGCTGCGGGTCCTCGGCGGCGGCGATGCCGTGCCCGATCCGCTCGGCGCCGAGGTCGCGCAGCGCGTCCCAGACGGTCTGCGGCCCGGTGGTCTCCCCGGCGTGCGGCACCGACCGCAGGCCGGCCGCGCGGGCCTGGTCGAAGTACGGCTTGAACTGCGGCCGGGGCACGCCGATCTCCGGGCCGCCCAGCCCGAAGCTGAGCAGGCCGTCGGGGCGCTCCTCCAGGCAGATCCGCAGGGTCTCCTCGGCCGACGGCAGGCCGGCCTCGCCCGGGATGTCGAAGCACCAGCGCAGCTCGATGCCGAAGTCCGCCGCGGCGCGCTTGCGGGCGTCCTCGATCGCCTCGCAGAACGCCGGCGCCGGGATGCCCCGGTGCACGTGCGAGTACGGCGTGACGGTGAGCTCGGCGTAGCGGACCTGCTGGCGGGCCAGCTCGCGGGCGACCTCGTGGGTGAGGATCCAGACGTCCTCCGGATCCCGGATGAGGTCCACGACGCTCAGGTAGACCTCGATGAAGTGGGCGAAGTCGCGGAAGGCGAAGTAGTCGGCGAGGGCGGCCGGGTCGGCCGGCACCGGGCTGCGCCCCTCGTGCCGGGCGGCCAACTCGGCGACGATGCGCGGCGAGGCGGAGCCGACGTGGTGCACGTGCAGCTCCACCTTGGGCAGGCCGGCGATGAAGGTGGGCAGGTCGGTCACAGGTTCTCCTCTGCACGGGCGCCGGTTCGGGCCACGAAGAAGACGCGTCGGAACGGGAAGTACACCTGACCCTGCCGGACCGGGTACGCCTCGGCGAGCCGTACGCCCAGCTCCGCCCGGAAGTCGGCCCAGCCGGCGGTGTCGAGCGCGGCGCGCACCGGGCGCAGCGCCGTCCCCTCCATCCAGCGCAGCACGGGGTGGTCGGCTTCGGCCGGGAGCAGGTGCACGTAGGTAGTCTCCCAGGCGTCCACCGCGCAGCCCGCGTCGACCAGCAACCGCGCGTAGCCGACCGGATCGTCCACCGGCGCCTCCCGCAGCAGCGGGCCGAGCACGTCGCGCCACGCGGGTTGGCCGGCCACCGCGCGCAGCGCCCGGTGCGAGGGGGCGTCGAAGTTGCCCGGCACCTGCACCGCGACGACGGCGCCGACGGGCAGCTCGCGGGCCCAGCGGGTGAGCAGGTCCCGGTGGCCGGGCACCCACTGGAGCACGGCGTTGCTGATGACGACGTCGCTGTCCGGGTCGGGGCGCCACTGCCGGACGTCGCCGACGGCGAACCGCGCCGGGGTGCCCAGCGCGGTCGCCCGGGCGATCATCTCCGGGGAGGAGTCGAGGCCGGTCACCCGGCTGGCGGGCCAGCGGTCGGCGAGGGTGGCGGTGAGCGTGCCGGGCCCGCACCCGAGGTCGACCACCGCGCGGGGCCGGGCGGCCGGGACGCGGGCCAGGAGGTCGTGGAACGGCCGGGACCGCTCGTCGCCGTAGCGCAGGTACGTCGTCGGATCCCACATCAGCGCCTCCCAAACCGTACGTCCGTCTTGTTTAACGTACGGCCCGCCGCGCGCCGCCGCAAACGGATCACTAGGCTCGGAGCATGCAGCAGCGCACGTTCCCCCGGCTGGGCCGGACCGTCGGCGTGATCGGCCTGGGCGCCTGGCAGCTCGGCGCCGACTGGGGCACCGTCACCGAGGACGACGCGACGGGCGTCCTCGCCGCCGCCGTCGACTCGGGCGTCTCCTTCCTCGACACCGCCGACGTCTACGGCGACGGGCGCAGCGAGGCGCTGATCGGCCGGTTCCTCCGCTCCCGGCCCGGGGCCGGCCTCACCGTGGCCACGAAGATGGGCCGGCGGGTCGAGCAGCGGCCCGAGGCGTACACGCTCGCCAACTTCCGGGAGTGGACCGACCGGTCGCGGAAGAACCTCGGCGTCGACCGGCTCGACCTGGTGCAGCTGCACTGCCCGCCGACGCCGGTGTTCGCCGACGACGCGGTCTTCGACGCCCTCGACACGCTGGTCGCCGAGGAGCGGATCGCCGGCTACGGCGTCAGCGTGGAGACCTGCGACGAGGCGCTCACCGCGATCGCCCGGCCCGGGGTGGCCAGCGTCCAGATCATCCTCAACGCGCTGCGGCACAAGCCCCTGGAGCGGGTGCTTCCGGCGGCGGCCGCCGCCGGGGTGGGCGTCATCGCGCGGGTGCCGCTGGCGAGCGGGCTGCTCTCCGGGCGGTACGACGAGCACACCACCTTCGCGCCCGACGACCACCGCACCTTCAACCGGCACGGCGAGGCGTTCGACGTCGGCGAGACCTTCTCCGGCGTCGACTTCACCCTGGGCCTGGCGGCCGTCCGGCGGCTCGCGCCGCTGGTCGGTCCGGATAGGACGATGGCGCAGTTCGCACTGCGCTGGGTCGTCGACCAGCCCGGCGTCACCGTGGTGATCCCCGGCGCCCGGGACGCGGCGCAGGCCCGTGCCAACGCCGCCGTGGCCGGGCAGCCCGCGCTGTCCGATCAGGAGCGCGCGGTCGTCGCCGAGGTGTACGACGAACTCATCCGGCCGCAGGTGCACGACCGGTGGTGAACGGGACGGGCGCCCCGGGCGGCCGGGGACGGGAGGGCATGATGAAGGGCTGGCTGTCGTTGACGCTCGGCCTGCTGGCCGTGGTCCTCGGTACGCTCTGGACGCTGCAGGGGCTCGGGCACGTCGGCGGCAGTGTGATGACCGGCGTACGGCTCTGGGCCGTCGTCGGCCCGGTCGTCGCGCTCGGCGGGCTGGTCCTGCTCTGGCTCGGCCTGCGCGCCCGCAACCGCCGCCGGGCCGGCCCCGGGGCTGGGCCCGCCGACCGGCGCTGAGCCGACCCGCCGCCCGGCACCGGGCCCGACCCGTCGCCGAGCCGACCCGGGAGGGCCCGCAACGGGAAAGCCCCGCATCCCGGACGGGATACGGGGCTTCGCATGTGATCCGTGTGGCCGGACCGCCCACTGGCCGGTGGTCGCCGGCCGGCACCACTCAGAGGGGGCGGACCTGCTCGGCCTGCGGACCCTTCTGACCCTGGGCGATCTCGAACTCCACCCGCTGGTTCTCCTCCAGCGTGCGGTAGCCGCTGGTCTGGATGGCCGAGAAGTGGACGAACACGTCAGCACCCCCGCCGTCGACGGTGATGAAGCCGAAGCCCTTGTCAGCGTTGAACCACTTCACGGTTCCCTGCGCCATGTGTATCTCCTTCTAAAACTGGCGGCCGAGCACGCCGTGCGGCCGGTTGGCCGTTTTCGAGCAGCGGCGCTTGAGGCGGCCCCCACGAAGGAGACTTCTCTCAACCCACGCCATCTCTACAACAGCGTGGATCAGCAAACCACGTACGCAAAAACTCTGCACAGCCTACCGGACGAAATTCTCCGACATGTGACCTGTCGGTTGCCGGAGATCAGCCCGCAAGGTGCGCGGCGACCGGCGGAAAGGCCCCCTCGCCGGGCTTCGGCGAAGGGGCCCGGGTCGGCCGTCGGGTCAGTCCGGCCACCGGCCGGTCAACCGGCGTACGCCGACCGCGCCGCCCCGGTCGACGGCCGCGCGGACGACCGAGAAGATGGCTCCCTGCAAGGCGGCCGCGGCGAGGACCTCGCCCCAGCCACGGTCCTCGTCGGTGGCGCTCGGCGCCTCGCCGTCGCCGGCGGTCACCTTCCACACCTGCCGGAAGATGGCGCCCGCGACGACGCCGGCGGCGATGCCCATCAGGACGCCGACCGGCCGGTACGCCACCCGTCCGATGCCGCCGCTCACCGACGCCTCCCCCGTACGATCATCAGCACGACGGCCGTGGCCAGCGCGCCCGCGGTCAGCGCGACCAACGGCCGTGGGTTGGCCCGGACCCGGTCGCCCCGCTGCCGGGCCTGCCCGCGCATCCGGGCGACCGTCATCGTGGCCTGCTCGCGCATCCGCTCCTTCGCCTGCTCGGTCGAGGACTTCAAGCGCTTCTTCACGTCCGCCTTGGCGGCCAGCGCCTCCATCGTCTCGCCCAACTCGACCCGGGTCCGCCGGATCTCCTCGCGGAGGGCATCGGTGTCCCCGGTGCCCCGCCCGTTGCCCGTCATGGCCGTCTCCCGTCCTTCGCCGCGGCTCTTCCATCCTTCACCGCGGCGGTGACGGTGTCGACGTCCGCGCGGACGCTGCGCACCGTGGCCGCCGGCACCGGCGGGACCGCCTGGCTGACCTGCTTCTTGCCGACCAGGGCGAGGATGCCCGCGACCAGGAAGAGCGCCACCGCGACGATCAGGGCGGCCGCCCAGGCGGGCAGGACCAGGTCGAGCAGCAGGATCGCGGTCGCCACCAGCGCACCGAGGCCGTACAGCGCCAGCGCCCCGCCGCCACCGAAGAGGCCGATGCCGATGCCGGCGTGCTTGCCCTTCTGGGTCAGCTCCGCACGGGCCAGCGCCAGCTCGTCGCGGACCAGACGGGAGACCTGCTCCGTGGCCCGCTGCACCAGCTCGGCGGTGGACGGCTCGCTCCCGGTCCGGGTCGTGCGGGCATTCGCCACGTCAGCCATGCTGTCCTCCTTTCATCATCACCGCGCTGTATGCCCGGACTCGCCGCCCGTCAATCCTCGCCCGGTACGCGGGGCTCGCCGCCGCACGCACCCGCGACCGCACACGACGGAAGCCGCGAAAGCGTCGGGCAGCCGTTCCCCCCGGACGGCCCTCCCAAACCTCCCCGGCGGCCGCGTTCCACCTCGCCCAACGCCCACCGCGACCCGAGGTCACGCGGGCCTGGTCAGCGCCGGGGGGTCGCGGTCTCCTCGGGGCCGACGAAGGCCTCGCTGCGGGCGGCGCCGTCGTCGCTGCCGCCGAAGACCCGCGCGTCGTCCGGTACCTCCCCGTCGGCGATCCGACCCGCCGGCGGGCGGGCCGGGCGGCCGGGCTGCACCCACTGCCACGCCAGCTCGCTGCCGGAGTCGCCGACCTCGGCGCGCATCCGGGGCAGCGCCGTCGGCCGCTGGTCACGGATCCAGGCGACCAGGTGCTCGCGGACGAGGCAGCGCAGGTCCCACAGGCTTCCGGCGTTCGCGGCGCTGACCAGCGCACGGACCTTGATCATGCCGCCGGTGGCATCGGTGACCTGCAGGACGCAGACCCGCCCGTCCCACAGCTCGCTGTTCTCCACCACGCGGCGCAGCTCCTCCCGCATGGGCTGCACCGGGACCGACCAGTCGACGTCGAACTCGGCGGTGCCCAGCACCGCCGCCTCGGTGCGGGTCCAGTTCTGGAACGGCTTGCTGGTGAAGTACGAGGTCGGCAGGATCAGCCGCCGGTCGTCCCAGATCTGCACCACCACGTAGCTGAGGGTCAGCTCCTCGATCCGGCCCCACTCCCCCTCGACGACCACGACGTCGTCGAGGCGTACGGCGTCGCTGAACGCGAGCTGGAGGCCGGCGAAGACGTTGCCCAGCAGGCTCTGCGCGGCGAGCGCGGCCACCACACCGACCACACCGGCACTGGTCAGCACGCCGGCGCCGATCCCGCGGACGGCGGGGAAGGTCATCAGCATCACGCCGAGGGTGAGGACGACGATCACCGCGATGGTCAGCCGGCGGAGCATCACCACCTGGGTGCGGATCCGCCGGGCGTGCCGGTTGTCGGGCACGTCGACGCGGAACCGCGCGAGCGCGGTGTCCTCCGCCGCCACCAGCAGCGCGGCGACCAGCCAGGCGACCGTGGCGATCACGGCGAGCACCAGCACGTGCAGCAGGATCTGCCGCCACCCGGTGCCGACCGCGTACCCGGTGCTGAACCGGACGGCGAACTGCACGGCGAGGACCGTGGCCGCGACCTGGAACGAGCGGTGCGCGTGCTGGGCCAGCTCGGTCATCAGCAGCGAACGCTGGCCGAGCCGTCGTGCCACCCGGTGCACGACCTCGACCGCGAAAAGGGCGATCGCCGCCGCGACGAGCACGGCGACGATCGTCCCGAGATAGCTCTGCACTGGTTGTTCTCCTCCGGGCGTCGGTGCGTCGGGCAAGGGCCCCATGGTGCCGGCGACCGCGGGAATCGGCCAGTTCAGACCTTCCGGTAGCGCGACTGGAGGAAGCAGTAGACGCCGAAGGCGGCGATGCCCAGGGCGACCAGGGTGAGCAGGATCGGCCCGTACGACTGGTCCCGCAGCGTCCGCAGTGCCGTGTCGAGGCCACGGGCCTTCTCCGGGTCGTAGTTGACCGCGGCCAGTACGACCAGCAGACCGGTGATGGCGAAGGCCACGCCCCGGGCGGCGTAGCCGGCGACGCCGAGGCGACGGGCCAGCTGGAGCGTCCCCGGGCTCATCTCGCCGGTCTTCAGGCGCTTGAGGAACTTCTTCCTGATGCCGTAGATCGCCATGCCGACGCCGATGCCGGCCAACGCCAGACCGGCGAGGCCGACCAGCCACCGGCCGCCGGACGACTGCATCAGCCGAGCGGTCAGCTCCTCCTGCTGGCTGGCGCTGTCGGCGTTGGCGTTCGAGACGACCTTGTAGGCGGTCCAGGCGAGCCAGAGGTAGACGACGGTGCGCCCCGCCGAGAAGAGGCGCTCCCTGGTCCGGTCACGGCCCTCGCCGTGGTGGCCGGCCAGTGCCTCCAACGCCTGCCAGATCGCCATGGCGAGCATGCCGACGGCGATGGCTCCGACGAGGAAGGCGCCCAGCGGTTGGGCGGCCAGTGTGCGCAGGGCACCGGACTGGTCCCCGTCCGCGGCCGGGTTGCCGAACGCGATCTGCAGCGCCAGCCACGCGAAGAGGAGATGCACGACCCCGTAGCCGATGAAACCGGCCCGGGCCAGGAGTTCGAGCCACCTGCTGTTCGCCGTGCGGGCGGCGGTGGCTTCGGCGTTCCGGGTGAGAGACATGGCGCCTCAATCTCCGAACGCGAAGATTTCCAAACGTGGGCCACCGCCGCCGGGCGCGGCTCAGCCGCCGGCGTTGGCCGCGACGCGGACCTTGACCTCCTGGTCGGTCACGCTCTCCAGGGTGACCGCGAAGTCGCCGACCTGGACGGCCTGCTGGCCGCTGGTCAGCGTCACCTGCTCGCCGGCGACCTCCACGGTCACCCGGTCGCCCTCGGCGCCGACCAGCTTGGCCTCGACGCCGAGGATGCTGGCCGATGCGTCGACCCCCCGGTCGAAGGTGACGGTGCAGGAACCGGCCAGCGAGCAGTCCGTGGAGGCGCCCTCGGAGCTGCAGCCGCCCAGCACGGCCACGCCGAGGGCCAGCCCGGCGAGCAGGCCGGCGGCCCGGCGGACGGGGGTCGGGGGGAGGTCGGTGCGTCGGTTCGTCACCCGGCCAAGGGTACGAGACGGCCGCGACACCGGCCGCCCGCCGTGATCACGTAGCGGGTTAGGGTCCGGGTCATGCCGTTCGACATCGCCCGCACCCGGGCCGCGTACCCCGCCCTGGCCGAGGGCCACGTCCACTTCGACGGCGCCGGCGGCACGCAGACCGCCGCACCGGTGATCGAGGCGGTGGCCGACGCGATGCGGACGGCGCTCGGCAACCGCAGCGCCGGCAACCTGCCCGGCCGGCGGTCGCTGGACCTGGTGGACGCGGCCCGGGCCGCGGTCGCCGATCTGCTCGGGGCGGCTCCGGAGGGGGTCGTGCTGGGCCCGAGCGCGACCGCGCTCACGTACACGCTGGCCCGCACGCTCGGCGCCAGCTGGCGGCCCGGCGACGAGGTGGTGGTGTCCCGACTCGACCACGACGCCAACGTGCGCCCGTGGGTCCAGGCCGCCGAGGCGGCCGGCGCGACCGTGCGCTGGGCCGAGTTCGACGGGCGCACCGGCGAGCTGCCGGCCGGCCAGTACGCCGACCTGGTCGGCGAGCGGACCCGGCTGGTGGCGGTGACCGCCGGCAGCAACGCGATCGGGACGGTGCCGGACGTCCCGGCGATCGCCAAGACCGCCCACGCCGCCGGCGCGCTGGTCTGTGTCGACGGCGTGCACGCGGTGCCGCACGGCCCCACCGACCTGGGCGCGCTCGGCGCCGACTTCCTCGTCACCAGCGCCTACAAGTGGTCCGGGCCGCACCTGGCCGCGATGGTCGCCGACCCGGCGCGCTGGGAGCGGCTGCGCCCGGCGAAGCTGCTGCCCTCCGCCGACGCGGTGCCCGACCGGTTCGAGTACGGCACGCCCGGCTTCCCCCTGCTGGCCGGCGTCACCGCCGCCGTCGACCACCTCGCCGGGTTGGACCCGGCGGCCACCGGGAGCCGGCGGGACCGGTTGCGGGCCAGCCTGGCCGCCGCCCAGGCGTACGAGGAGGGGCTGCTGGCCCGGCTGCTCGACGGTCTGGCCGCGCTGCCCGGGGTGACCGTCCTCGGCGCGCCGGCACGGCGCTGCCCCACCGTCTCCTTCCGGCTGGCCGGGGTGTCCCCGGCGGCCACCCAGGAGGCGCTCGGTGCGGCCGGGCTCTGCCTGTCCGCCGGGGACTACTACGCCTACGAGTACTTCCGGACGATGGGTCTGCGGGACAGCGGCGGCGCGGTGCGGGCGAGCGTCTACCACTACAACACGGCCGACGAGGTGGACCGGTTGCTCACCGAACTGGGCAACCTGGACGCCGCCGGGGGCAGAATGGCCGGGTGAGCACCCTCGTCGAGGACAACCCCGCCAGGCACCGCTTCGAGATCCTGGTCGACGACGCACTGGCCGGCTGCACCGCGTACCTGCCCCGGGACGGTTACCTGATCTTCACGCACACCGAGGTGGACGACCGGTTCCAGAACATGGGCGTCGGCGCGGCGCTGGTCCGGGGCACCCTCGACCAGCTTCGCGAACGCGGCGCGAAGGTGGTCCCCCGCTGCCCGTTCATGGCCGCCTTCATCGAGCGCCACCCCGAGTACGCCGATCTGGTGACCGACCGGCCCTGACCCGCTGCGGTCGGCTCAGGCGGCCCCGGTCAGGATCTCGGCGGCGGCGCGGCCGGCGGCGCGGGTCGCGCCGTGGGTGGCGACGTGCACCGCTCCGGTGACCAGCTTGGGCACGCCCAGCTCGACGACCACGGCGTCCGGGCGGGCGGCCAGCGCGCGGGCCACCGCCGCCCGCATCCACGGGTGCCGGTGCAGGTCGCGCACCACGAGGACGAGGCAGCGGCGGCCGGCGCCGGTGGTGGGGTCGTCCGGGACGTCGGGCTCGGCGTACCGGACGGCGGTCGTGCCCGGCAGCAGGTCGGTGAGCGGGGCGGCGAGGCCCCACGGCGTCTCCGAGCCGATCGCGATGTTCCGCGGTGGCTCGAACTCGACCACGTGCGCGGGCCCGGCCAGCGGCAGCACGCCCAGCCCGGCCCGGCTCGTGGTGACCCGGACGGCGCGCCGGGCGGCGGCGAACCCGATCGCCGAGCCGCCGGCCGGGTGCGGACCCGGCCGGCCGGCGTGGCCGGCGACGGTCCACGCCGCCAACTGGCCGACCCGTTTCGCGGCCTCGATGAGCCGCTCCTCGGGCAGTTCACCGGCGGCGACGGCGGCGACGATCGCGTCCCGCAGGCGGCGCGGCGCTTCCTCGTCGGCGTGTTCGCCCCCGACGCAGATGGCATCGGCGCCGGCGGCGAGGGCACGCACCGCCGCGCCGGCGAAGCCGTACCGGTCGGCGACCGCCCGCATCTCCACCGCGTCGGTCACGACGACCCCGGAGAAGCCCAGTTCGTCGCGGAGCAGTCCGGTGAGGATCCGGCGGCTGAGGGTGGCCGGCAGCTCCGGGTCCAGCGCGGGCACGAGCAGGTGGCCGGTCATCACCGCCTGCGCGCCGGCGGCCACCGCCGCGCGGAACGGCGCCAGTTCCACGGCGTCCAGCCGGGCCCGCTCGCCGCTGATCCGGGGCAGGTCGTGGTGCGAGTCGACCCGGGTGTCGCCGTGCCCGGGGAAGTGCTTGGCGCAGGCCGCGACGCCGCCGGCCTGGAGGCCGCGTACCCAGGCGGCGGTGTGCCGGGCGACCAGTGCCGGGTCGGCGCCGAAGGACCGCACGCCGATCACCGGGTTGTCCGGGTTGGAGTTGACGTCGGCGTCGGGCGCGTAGTTCAGCGTCACCCCGAGGGCGGCGAGTTCCCCGCCGAGGTCGCGGGCCACCTCCTCGGTCAGCTCGGGGTCGTCGACCGCGCCGAGGGCGAGGTTGCCCGGTCGGGAACTGCCGTGCCGCGACTCGATCCGGGTCACGTCGCCGGCCTCCTCGTCGATGGCGACGATGACGTCCGGCCGCTCCGCGCGCAGGGCGGCGGTGAGGCCGGCGACCTGCTCCGGGTCGACGACGTTGCGGGCGAAGAGCACCACCGAGCCGAGCCCCTCGCCGAGCCAGCGGCGCACCCAGGGTGGCGGGGTGGTGCCGAGGAAGCCGGGTTGGAGGACGGCGGCGGCCAGGGACGCGAGATTCCCCTCGGGCATGGTCACGCTCCCACCCCGGGCTGCTCCTCGAAACGCTCGCTCATGCGTGGTCGTCCCCCCGTCTCTGCGCACCTCGGTGGCCCCGCCACCGGCGGCGGTGCTGCCATGGTCACACCGCGCGACGGAATAGTCAATAAACCTTACAGTTGCTGGGACGAACATCGACCGGGACAGTGCGGGGATGGACCCCGTGCTGCTGGCCGACGCGACGAGCCCGGCCGACATCCCCGGCGTACGCCTGCTCGGCGTGGTGGTGGGCGGCCTGCTGCTGCTGGCCGCGATCCGCGCGATGTTCCGCCGGTGAACGCCGGACCCCGCCGGGCCGCCCGCCCCGCGCGGCCCGGCGGGGTTCGGCGGCGCTCCTCCGGGTACCGGCCCTTCGACGGTTTCCCGGCGAAGGGGGCGACGATGCGGATCGGTTACTTCCTCTCCAGCGAGGAGTTCCGGCCGGCCGAGCTGCTGGCACAGGCCAGCGGCGCCGAGCGGGCCGGTTTCGAGGCGCTGTGGATCTCCGACCACTACCACCCCTGGACGGACGCCCAGGGGCAGAGCCCGTTCGTCTGGTCCGTCATCGGGGCGCTCAGCCAGGCGTGCGGGTTGCCGGTCACCACCGCGGTCACCTGCCCCACCGTCCGGATCCACCCGGCCGTCGTCGCCCAGGCCGCGGCCACCAGCGCGGTGCTGCACGAGGGACGATTCGTGCTCGGCGTGGGCACCGGGGAGGCGCTCAACGAGCACATCCTCGGCGACGCCTGGCCGCACACCGACACCCGGCTGGAGATGCTGGAGGAGGCCGTGGCGGTGATGCGCGAGCTGTGGCGGGGGGACTTCGTCAACCACCGCGGCCGGCACTACACCGTCGAGCACGCCCGGATCTACACCCTGCCCGACCGGCCCCCGAAGGTGTACGTCTCCGGCTTCGGCCCGAAGGCGGTCGACGTCGCCGCGCGGATCGGCGACGGATACATCAACACGTCCCCCGACGCCGAGCTGGTGCGGCGGTTCCGCTCCGCGGGGGGCGGCGACAAGCCGGTCCAGGCCGGCTTCAAGGCGGCGTACGCGGACAGCGTGGACGAGGGCGCGCGGATCGCGTACGAGCGCTGGCCGAACGCGGGTGTGCCGGGCGAGCTGTCCCAGGTGCTGCCGTCGCCGCGGCACTTCGAGCAGGCGGCCCGGATCGTGCCGCAGGAGATGATGAAGTCGGCGTTCGTCTGCGGCAACGACGCCGACGCGCACGTGGCCAAGATCGAGGAGTACGCGAAGGCGGGCTTCGACGAGGTGTACGTGGCCAACGTCGGCCCGAACTGGGAAGGGCTGTTCGACCTCTACCGGCGCGAGGTGCTCCCCCGCGTCCGGTGACCCGCGCGAGGCGGCCCGCGCCCGGTTTCGCCGGTGATCGCCCGGGGTACCTCCGGGCCTCGATGAAGCTGTCGACGCACTCCAGGAACCTGCGCCGCGCCGCGAAGAGCCTCTTCGGCTGGACCGCCCTGCGGCCCCATCAGCTCGCCGCCATGCGGGCGGTGATGAAGCGCCGCGACGCCCTGGTGGTACTCCCCACCGGCGCCGGCAAGTCGGCGATCTACCAGATCCCGGCCAGCCTGATCCCCGGCCCGACGGTGGTCATCTCACCGCTGCTGGCGCTCCAGCAGGACCAGATCGCCGCGCTCAACGAGCGGCAGCGACCCGAGCTGCGGGCGGTCCGGATCAGCTCGGACGAGTCGCCGGCCCAGCAGGCCGAGGCGATCGAGGAGATCCGCGCCGGGCGGGCCGAGTTCCTCTTCATCACTCCGGAGCAGCTCGCCAACCCGGACCGGATGGCCGAGGTCCGGTCGCTGAAGCCGGCCCTGGTCGCGATCGACGAGGCGCACTGCATCTCGGCGTGGGGCCACGACTTCCGTCCCGACTACCTGGCGCTCGGCCACCTGGTCGAGGGCATCGGCCGGCCGCCGGTGGTCGCGCTCACCGCCACCGCCTCCCCGCCGGTCCGCGACGACATCGTCGCCCGGCTGCGGCTGCGAGAGCCGGAGATCGTGGTGTCCGGGCTGGACCGGCCGAACCTCTTCCTCGAGGTGGCCCACTGCCCCACCGAGGACTACCGGTGGCGGCGGCTGATCGCGCTGCTGCGCGAGGACGAGCGGCCGGGCATCATCTACGTCCCGACCCGGCGGGCGGCCGAGGAGCTGGCGGCACGGCTGACCGAGGCGGGTTTCCCGTCGAAGCACTACCACGGCGGCATGCCGGCCGGCGCCCGCTCCGAACTGCACGCGGCGTTCCTCGCCGACCGGGTGCCCATCATGGTCGCCACCTCGGCGTTCGGCATGGGCATCGACAAGCCCAACATCGCCTGGGTGGTGCACATGGCGCTGCCCGACTCGCCGGACAGCTACTTCCAGGAGATCGGCCGGGCCGGGCGGGCCGGCCAGCCGGCCCGGGTGCTGCTGCTGTGGCAGGCCGAGGACGTCGGCCTGCAGCGCTACTTCACCGGCGGCCTGCCGGACGAGAACGAACTGCGCGACCTGTCGGCGCTGCTGCGGCGCGGACCCGCCACCAAGAAGGAGCTGCGGGAGCTGACCGGCCTCGGCGCCCGCAAGCTCGGGCAGTACCTGGCCCTGCTGGAGCAGGCCGGGGCGGCCGAACCGCGGGGACGGCAGCGCATCGGCGCGCCGCGCTACTCCCCCACCCCGGTCGACGCGGCCGCCGCCGCCCTCGCCGAGGCGGAGCGGCAGCAGACCGTGACCCGTTCCCGCACCGACATGATGCGGGCCTTCGCCGAGACCACCGCCTGCCGCGGGCAGACACTGCTCGCGTACTTCGGCGAGCGGATGACGGCGGTCTGCGGGCACTGCGACAGCTGTCATGCCGGCACCAGCACGGCCGACGACGGGGCGGTCGGCCCGTTCCCGGTGCACAGCCAGGTGCGCCACCCCGAGTGGGGAGCCGGCCTGGTGCTCAGCTACGAGGAGGACCGCATGACGGTTCTGTTCGACGAGGTGGGGTACAAGACGCTGTCGGTCAGCGTGGTGTCCGAACAGGGACTGCTGACGCTCGACTAGCCTGAGGCGGCCGCCCGGTGGCGGCCAGGAGCGCCACCCCGGCTGCGACTGCCGCGCCGTGGCGGCGCAGGATCGAGAGAAGGAGCGGTGCCGTGATCGAGCAGCCGGCGTACACCGGATTCGGCTTCACCGACGAGGAGTGGGGGCTGCTGGTCGGCCTGCCGCAGTCGGTGCTCACGGCGGCGAGCGCCGCGGAGTCCGACGGCACCCGGCGCACGATGGCCGAGAACGCGGCCGGTCTGGACACCATCTCGGCCGGGCGCGAGTCGGCGAGCCCGCTGGTGGCGGCGGTCGCCGGCGAGGTCGTCTCCCGCGTCGGGGACCCCGAGGCCGGCGCGGAGCTGCCGGTGATCGAGCCCGCCGACCCGCGCGCGCTGCTGGAGGACGTGCTGGGCCGGGCGGCGGAGGCGGCGGCGCTGCTCGCCAACAGGGTGGACGAGGGCGAGGCCGGTGCGTACAAGCACTGGCTCGTGGAGATCGCCGAGCAGGTGGTCGTCGCGGCCCCGACCGGCGGCATCCTGGGCCTCGGCGCCGACGTGGTCACCAGCTCGGAGCGCCGCTTCCGGGACCGGCTCGCCCAGATCCTCAACGACTGACACCGACGGCGGCGGCGGTGGTCCCGGTGGGATCACCGCCGCCGTCGTCCGCGCGGCCGGCTACCCGACCCGGCGTCGGAACACCACCGCGGCGAGCACCACCGACGCCAGCAGGATCCCGACGCACCAGGCGACCGCCGCGGCCGGCGCGGTGCCGGCCGGTGTGCCGAGCAGCAGCGCCCGCAGCGTCTCGATGACCGGGGTCACCGGCTGGTGGTCGGCGAAGCCGCGCAGCCAGGTCGGCATGGTCTCCACCGGGACGAAGGCGCTGCTCGGGTACGGCAGGAACATGACCAGGAAGGTGAACCCGCTGGCCGCCTCCGGGGTGCGGGCCAGCAGCCCGAACGCGGCGGACAGCCAGGACACCGCGAGCAGGAACAGCAGCAGCACCCCGGCCGCCGCGAGCCAGCGGGCCGGGTCGACCACCGGGCGGAACCCGATCGCCACGGCCACCGCGAGGACCAGCACGGTCGAGACCGTGTTGCGCAGCACGCTGGCCACGACGTGGCCACCGAGGATCGCGGTGGCGGCGACGTCCATCGTCCGGAGCCGCTCGATGACGCCCTCGGTCAGGTCCATCGTGACGCTGACCGCGGTGCCGGCCGCCCCGAACCCCGCGCAGAGCAGCAGCACGCCGGGGACGACGTAGGTGACGTACGCGCTGCCGGTGTCGATGGCGCCGCCGAAGAGGTAGACGAAGAGCAGCATCAGGATCACCGGCAGCAGCAGCGAGGTGAGCAGCGCGTCGACGTTGCGGCGGGACAGCCGTACGCAGCGTCCCACCAGGACGGACAGCTCGACGCGCCGGGCGGTCAGCTCAGACACCGGCCACCTCCCGCTCGGCGGCGGCCGTCGGCTGCCCGGTCAGGGTCAGGAAGACGTCGTCGAGGGTGGCGGTGCGCAGGTGGAAACGCTCGACGCCCCGCCGGTCGGGGTCGATTTCGTCGAGCAACCGGCGGACCTGCGGCGCGTCCCCGTCGATCGGGACGGCCAGCTCGCGCCGCGCGGCGTCGGCGTGGGCCACCCGGTCGCCGAGATGCCGGGCGGCGGCGGCGAAGCGGTCGTCGTCGTGCATCGTCAGCTCCAGCCGGTGGGCGCCGAACCGCCGCTTCAGCTCATCGGCCGTCCCCTCGGCGGCGAGCCGGCCCCCGTGCAGGACCGCCACCCGGTCGGCCAGCCGGTCGGCCTCCTCCAGGTACTGCGTGGTCAGCAGCACGGTGACACCGCCGGCGGCCAGCTCACCGACGACCTCCCAGAGCGACTGGCGGCTGCGCGGGTCGAGGCCGGTGGTCGGCTCGTCGAGGAAGATGACCGACGGCTCGCCGACCAGGCTGGCGGCCAGGTCGAGCCGGCGGCGCATCCCGCCGGAGTACGTGGACACCCGCCGGCCGCCCGCGGGGGCCAGGTCGAAGCGGTCCAGCAGGGCGGCGGCGCGGCGTTGGGCGGCCGGGCGCGGCAGACCGGCCAGCCGGGCCATCATCGTCAGGTTCTCCAGGCCGGTCTGCGCGTTGTCGAGCGCCGCGTGCTGACCGGCGAGGCTGATCACCCGGCGCACCCGGCGCCGGTCCCGGACCACGTCGTGGCCCTGCACCCGGGCGGCGCCGCCGTCGGGTGCGGTCAGCGTCGCCAGGATGCGCACGGTGGTGGTCTTGCCCGCGCCGTTGGGCCCGAGCAGGGCGTGCACGGTGCCCGGGGAGACCCGCAGGGTCAGTCCGGCGAGCACCGTCACCGCCCCGAAGGACTTGTGCAGCCCGGCGGTCTCCACCGCCGGTGTCATCGGATCCCCCATGGTTCCCTCACCCTCCGTCTTCTGCGTATGCCATACGCTTCACTGCGTAGACCATACGCAGAAGATAGGATGACGGTCAACACCGCGACCGAGAGGTGAGGATGAGCCAGCCGCCCGACGACCTGCCCGACAGCGTCGCCATCGCCTGGGGCCTGCGGGAACGTCCCGGCAAGGGCCCGAAGCGCAGCCTGAGCCTGGAGCAGGTGGTGACCGCCGCCGTCAAGGTGGCCGACGCCGACGGGCTCGCCGCGGTCTCGATGAGTCGCGTCGCCGCCGAACTGGGCGTCGCCACGATGTCGCTGTACCGGTACGTGTCGACGAAGAACGACCTGGTCGAGCTGATGATCGATGCCGCCTTCGGCGATCCCCCGCCGGCCCGTGGCCAGGACGAGGGATGGCGGGCGGCCCTCGCCCGCTGGGCCGGCGGCAACGTCGCCGCCATCCACCACCGCCCGTGGCTGCGGCACCTGCGGATCAGCGGCCCGCCGATCCGCCCCAACAGCGTGCGCTGGATGGAGCAGGGCCTGGCCTGTCTGCGCGACACCGCCCTGCGCCCCACCGAGCGCCTGTCGACGGTCCTGCTGGTCAGCGGGTACGCCCGCTACTGGGCCGCGCTCACGGTGGACCTCGCCGAAGCCTCCGCCAAGTCGGGCGAGAGCCCACACGAGGCCGGAGTCCGCTACTGGCAGCACCTCGAACACCTCACCCGGGCCGGCGGCTTCCCGGCGATCCGGGAACTGCTCGCCGAGTGGGCCGGGGAGGACGAGGATGACGACTTCGACGCGGAGTGGCAGTTCGGCCTGGACCGCCTGCTCGACGGCGTCGAGGTCCTGATCCGGAGCCGCCGATGACCGCGCTGCCGGCCGACCTTCTCGACACCACCCGGATGCCGCCGGCCGACCGCTGGCCGTTCTTCGTGGACATCGCCGAACGGGCCGCGGCACGGGTGGCACTGGCCAGCGACCACGTGGCGGACTTCCGGGCGACGTCCCGGGTGATCGACCTCGGCACCGTCCAGCTCACCCGATTCCGCTACCAGTCGCTCACCGGTTGGCGGACGCCCCGGCTGATCCGCCAGGCGGATCCGGAGATCTTCCAGGTCGCCATGGTGACCAGCGGCGCCAGCGAGATCAACACAAGGCTCCGGTCCACCACCATGGCCCGGTCCGATTTCACCCTCCTCGACTGGAGCCGGCCGCACCGCATCGAGCACCGCAGTGTCCTGGGCGGGCGGGAACTCGCCTCCTCGGTGACCGCGACGGTTCCCCGGGCGCTGCTCCCCATCTCCCCGGACCGCGTCGAGCGGGCGACCGCGGCGCTGATGTCCGGCATCGAAGGGCCCGGGGCGTTGCTGGCGCAGCACCTCAACCACCTCACCCGGCACCCGGAGCAGTTCCGCGTCGCTGACGCGCCCCGACTGGCCGATCTCACACTCAGCCTGATCGCCGCGCTGCTCGCCCATCACCTCGACATCGAGGACGACCTTCCGGCCGAGATCCGGCAGCGGGCCACACTGACCCAGATCACCGCCTTCATCGACCGACACCTCGATGACCACGCGCTCACGCCGTGTGCCGTGGCCGAGGCGCACCGGCTGTCCCTGCGGACGCTGCACCGGTTGTTCGAGGACGAGCCGGAGGGCGTCGCCGGCCGCATCCGCCGGCGGCGGCTCGATCGCTGTCGCGCCGACCTGGTCGACCCCGCGCTGCGACACGTGCCGGTACGCCAGGTCGGCCGACGCTGGGGCCTCACCGATCCCGCCCACTTCAGCCGGGCCTTCCGCGCGGCGTACGGGGTGAGCCCGCGCGCCTACCGGGAGGTGCACCTGCCGCCGCCCGACGGTCGATCCGACCGCACCCCTGACTGATCGGTCAGTCAGGGCGGCAGCCGCGGTGCCGCCCGGATCGACAACCCCGCGGCGCCTGGCTCCCGGAGCCGACGGTCCGCAGAATGGCTCGACAGGGAGGGACGATGCTGGAACCGACCGTCGTCGACACGGCACAGGTGGCGGCCGCGGACCGCTTCGAGATGTGGCTGGAGTTGGTGGCCCGCACGTCGGCGCCGCTACACATCCAGACCAAGCACACCGACGACTTCACCGCGCGGGCCGAGTTCATCGAGCTCGGCCCGCTCCACCTGGTGAGCTACCGGTACCCGTCGCTCGACTGCTTCCGCACGCCGAAGCTGGTCCGCCAGTCCGACCCCGAGATCCACCTGCTGGCGCTGACCGTCGCGGGGCGCAGCGCCGCCGCCCAGGACGGCCAGCAGAGCGCCGGCCGCGCGGGCGAGTTCACCTTCTACGACGCCTCCCGCCCGCACGAGGCACGCCACCAGAGCGACGACGACGGCCGGACCCCCGCCCGCTCCATCGCGTTGATCATCCCGCACGCCGCCCTGCCGCTCCCACCACAGCGGCTCGCGCCGCTGTTCGGTGGCCGCATGCCGGGCACCAACGGAGTGGGGGCCCTGGTGGCACAGTTCCTGACCCAGATCGCCGCCCGTCCCGAGCAGTACCACGCGGCGGATGCGAGCCGCCTCGGCACCGTCGCGCTGGACCTGGTCAGCACGATGCTCGGCCGGCAACTGGTCGCGGAGGACGCCATCCCGGCGGAGATCCGCCGCCGGGCCCTGCTCACGCAGGTGCAGGCGTACATTCAACGGCGCCTCGGCGAGGCCACGCTGACTCCCCGGGCCATCGCGGACGCCCACCACATCTCGCTGCGGTCGCTGCACCGGCTCTTCGAGGCCGAGGAGACGACCGTCGCGTCGTACATCCGCGGGCTGCGCCTGGACCGGTGCCGGCAGGATCTCGCGAACCCGGCGCTCCGTCACCAGCCCGTCCAGGCCATCGCCGCGCGATGGGGTTTTCCGGACAAGGCCCACTTCAGTCGCCGGTTCCGCGCGGCGTACGGGATGACGCCGCAGACCTGGCGGCAGATCACACGCGGGTAGGCACGGATAGTCAACCGGACGGCGTCCAGGGTCAACCCGTCCGGGGCAGACTGGAGCCCGAAGCGGCCGCCCCCTCCGGACGCCGATCCGGCACGGGCGGCCCGCCGAACGGGGGCCGTGGCGGGGCGCCCGCCGCCATCACGGCGGCGGGCGGTCGCCCGGCGGCGCCCGGATCGACCCGTGGCTGCCGGCTCCGCCGCGGCTTCCCCCAGGACCGCCGGCGGGGCCGGTCACGCCTCCCGGAGCAGTTCCAGGACGACCCGCTCGGCCGCTTCACGCGGTGTCCGCGGGTCGACCGGCGCCACCACGCCGTCGTGGTAGAGGTCGACCACCCTCGGGTCCACGTAGGAGGCGCGCGCCACGGTGGGCGTGTTGCCGAGCAGCTCCGCCACCGCCCGCATGACCGCGGCCACCGCCCGGCGGCGGGCGGTGGCCGACCGCTGCCGGCCCACGGTGGCCAGCTCGGTGGCCGCCAGCACGGTGGCGTGCCAGGTACGGAAGTCCTTCGCGGTCATCTCGCCCCCGCTGGCGTCGCGGAGGTAGTCGTTGACCTCGTCGCTGCGCACGTCCCGCCAGGCCCGGCCGTCCCAGTAACCGAAGAGCCGGTCGGCCGCGCGGCGGCGGCGGCGCAGGTTGGTGAGCACCCGGCACAGCTCCGGATCCTCGATCCGGCGGATCTGCTCGATGCCGCCCTTGGCCGGGAACTCGAAGACCACGCACCCCCGCCGAGACCGCGCGTGCTCCGGGCGCAGGGTGGACACGCCGAAGGTGGGGTCGTCGCCGGCGGCGTACTGGTCGCTGCCGACCCGGAACGCACCCAGGTCGAGCAGCCGGGCCACGGTGGCCAGGACCCGGCTGCGGTTCAGTCCCCGCCCGTCGAGGTCGTGCGCGATGCGCTCGCGCAGCGTCGGCAGCCGGTGGGCCACCTCCAGCACGTGGTCGAACTTCGCCTCGTCGCGCTTGCGCCGCCACTCGGGGTGGTACAGGTACTGCTTGCGGCCGGCGGCGTCGACGCCGGTGGCCTGGATGTGCCCGTTCGGGTACGGCGAGATCCACACGGCCTGCCACGCGGGCGGGATCACCAGGTCCCGCAGCCGCGCCAACTGGTCCGGGTCCCGGACCGGCTGGCCCGCCGGGTCCAGGAACACCCAGCCCTTGCCGCGCCGGCACCGCCGGTACCCCGGCCTGCCCGGATCACTACGCCGCAACCGCACCGGTCGTCCGCACCGCCTGTTCCACCTCCTGGGCGGCGGCCAGCACCTCATCGACGTCCACGGCCGCCAACGTCGGATCCGTTCCTACCCCGTCCCACCTCGGACAATCCCGTGCGCCGGCCCACAGCGCGCGGTGGTAGGGCCGGCCCGGTGGTGGTCCCCAGCGGGCGGGCGGGACGGGGCCGAAGAGGACGACGGAGGGGGTGTGGTAGGCGGTGGCGAGGTGGGCGATGCCGGTGTCGCCGCTGATGAGCAGTCGGGCGTGGGCGACGAGGGTGGCGAGGTGGTGCAGGTCGGTCTTGCCGGCGAGGACCGTGTCGTCGGGCAGCCCGGCGAGGTGGGCGACGTGGTGGGCGAGGGGTTGTTCGGTGGGGTCGCCGGTGATGACGACGTGGTGGCCGGCGGCGGTGAGGTGCCGGGCGACGGCGGCGAACCGCCCGGCCGGCCAGCGCTTCTGCCGGATCTTGGAGCCGGGATGCAGCACCGTGACGCCGGTCGGTGCCCGGCCGGGGGCCGGCCGCAGCAGGTTCAGGTCGCCCGGATCGGCGGGGATGCCGTACCAGGCCAGCAGGCGGCACCAGCGGTCGACCTCGTGTTCGTCGTCGCGCCAGTGCGGGCCGTCGTGGTGGTTGGTGTCGGGGTTGGCGTAGGCGAGTAGTCGGCGGGGTCGGGTGGTGGTGAGGAGGTGGTGGGACTGGGGGCCGCGGCCGTGCAGGTTGACGGCGAGGTCGGGGGTGGGGCCGGGGTAGGTGAGGGGGTTGAGTCCGGGGGTGTGGAGGTGGTGGTCGATGCCGCCGATGAGGGTGATCAGGGGGGCGAGCCAGTGGGGGGCGGCGAGGGTGAGGTGGTGGTGGGGGTGGGCGCGGCGTAGGGCGCGTAGGGCGGGTACGGCGGTGGCGAGGTCGCCGACGCCGAGGGCGCGTAGGGCGAGGATCACGGGTAGGAGGTTTCCTGTTCGGCGCAGACGACGAGTTCGCGGATGGCGCAGCCGGTGGGTTGGGTGAGGGCGAAGAGGATGGCGGCGGCGGTGTGGTCGGGGTCGTTGAGGATGGCGTCGGGGCCGGGTTTGTACTGGGGGTCGCGGTTGTCGAAGAAGGCGGTGCGCATGCCGCCGGGGATGAGCAGGGTCACGTTGATGGTGCCGGCGAGTTCGGCGGCCAGGGCGCGGGTGAAGCCGACCACGCCGAACTTGGCGGCGCAGTACGCGGTCGCGTCACTGACCGCCTTCACCCCCAACGTCGAGGCGACCGTGACGATCCGCCCCCGGGACGCCTCGAGGAACGGCAGCGCCGCGCGGACCACGGCGGCGGTGGCGAGCAGGTCGACCGCCACGATCCGGTCCCAGGTCTCCCCCGGCAGGTCGGCCAGCCGGCCCGGCACGTCCATCCCGGCCGCCGTCACCACCGCGTCCAACCCGCCGGAGCGCTCGGCCAGGGTCCGGGTGGCCGCCTCGGCGGCCCGCGCGTCGGCCAGGTCGCATTCCACCCACGGCACCCCGTCCGCCGGTGCCTGGCGGTCCAGCACCAGTGGCCGCCCCCCGGCCCTGGCGACGGCGGCGACCACGGCCGCCCCCAGGCCGCTCGACCCGCCGGTCACCAGCACCGTCGACCCGGCCCTCATCGCATACCGTCCGCCGGACGGGACGCGGTCGACGCGCCGGACGGCGGACACCCCAGAGCGTCGGCGGCCGGCACCCGGTCGGTCAGCCGCGACGGGCGGCCCCGCTCGTGGGCCGCGGCGATCAGCTCGGTGGTGGAGCGCCCGTCGAGGTACGGCACCACCACCGTGTGCCCGCCCCAGCGCCGCAGGAGATCCGCCTCCGGCAACGCCGGCTCGCCCCCGCCCGCGGCGTAGTCGCCACCCTTGACCCAGATGTCGGGGCGCAGCCAGGTCAGCGCCGCGTGCGGGGTCGACTCGTCGAAGATCATGACCGCGTCGACGCAGTTCAGGGCCGCCAGCAGGCGGCTCCGGTCGCCCTGCGTCATCACCGGGCGGTCGGGCCCCTTCAGCGCGGCGACGCTCGCGTCGGAGTTCAGGCAGACCACCAGGCAGTCGCCGAGCTGCCGGGCGGCCTGCAACGTCGCCACGTGACCCGCGTGGAGGAGGTCGAAACAGCCGCCGGTGGCGACGACCGTGCCGCCGGCCGCGCGTACCTCGGACACCACCGCCGCGGCCGCGGCCAGGCCGATGCGCTCGGCCGCGACGCCCGACACCATCGGGGGCAGCGGCCGGACCGGTGGCGGCAGCGCCGTCGCCACTCCCCCGCCGGCCACATACGCGCACGCCTCGGCCACCGCCTCCTGCACGGCCTCGGAGACCAGCGCGCCCCGGGCCAGGGCGAGGGTGGCGGTGGCGGCGAACCGGTCGCCCGCCCCGCAGGTGTCCCCCTCCGCGGTCGTCGGCGCGGGCACCATCAGCGGTGTCGAGCCGGCGGGGCAGAGCAGCGCGCCGTCGCCGCCCAGCGTCACCGCGACCGCACCCGCCCGCCAGCGCCGCCGCAGGCCCTGGGCGCCCCGCGAGGCGGTCGCCAGCCGGGTCGCGCCGGGAGCCACCTTCGCCAGCTCACGCACCTCGGCCTCGTTCGGCGTGGCCAGCCGCACCCCGGGCACCGCCGCCGGTCCCCGTGGATGCGGGTCCCACACCACGGGCGCGCGGACGTCGGCCAGTGCCGCCCGCAGCGCCGGATGCCGGGCCATCCCCCGGCCGTAGTCGCTGACCAGCACCGCGGAGGCGCCGGCGATGACCCGCAGCACCGCGTCGGAGGGGGCACCCGGCTCCCCGGGGGCGCCGCCCCGGTCGTGGCGCAGCAGCACCCGGCCCCGCGCCCGGAGCCGGATCTTCTCCGGCGTCCCGCCGGCCAGCCCGAGCGCGTACACCTGGACCCCGGCGGCGGTGAGCAGCGAGCTGAGCCGCGCACCGCCGGCGTCGTCGGCCAGGGCGGTCACCAGGACCACCTCGGCATCCGGTGCCGCCGCCGCGAACATCGCCGCCAGGCCGGCCCCGCCGGGCCGGTCGGTGTACGAGGTCTCGTCCAGCACCGGCACCGGGGAATCCGGGCAGAGGCGGTTCACCACCCCCTCCACGTCCCGGTCGAGCAGGGTGTCACCGAGCACCACCAGGGGTCCCCTCACGCTTCCCTCCTCATCGCGCCTCCAGCTGCTGCCCGCCGTCCACCACCACCTCGACCCCGGTCCGCACCGGCCCCGCGGCCGGCGGACCGGACGGCGCCTCGACCGGCGGGGCGGACGTCGACGCCGCGCCGTCGGCGGTGGCCGGGGCCGCCGGCAACGCCCGCTCGACGTATTCGCAGAGCAGGTGGCTGGTGACGAGGTGGAGTTCCTGGACGACCTGGGGGTCGGGGGAGGGGACGGCGAGGGTGTCGTGGCAGAGGTCGGCGAGGGGGTTGGGGGTGGGGCCGGTGAGGGCCCAGGTGTGTAGGCCGGTGTGGTGGGCGGCGTGGGCGGCGTGCAGGAGGTTGGGGCTGGTGCCGCTGGTGGTGAGTAGGAGGAGGATGTCGCCGGGTCGGCCGTGGGCGTGGACTTGGCGGGCGTAGACGTGGTCGTAGCCGTAGTCGTTGGCGATGGCGGTGAGGGCGCTGGTTTCGGCGTGGAGGGCGATGGCGGACAGGGGTTGGCGGTCGTTGCGGAGTTTGCCGACGAGTTCGGCGGTGAGGTGTTGGGCTTCGGCGGCGCTGCCGCCGTTGCCGGCCACCAACAGCCGCCCGCCCTCGACGAGCCGGCGGGCGAGCGTCTCCCCCCACCGCGCCAGCTGCTCCTCGCACCGCCGGTAGGGCACCAGAGCGGCGGCGAGGTTGGCCAGATGGACGTCGAGCAGCGAGCGTCCGGTCATCCGGCCACCACCCGGGTGGCCCGGCCCACGGCGACCACGTCGCCGTAGACCTCGGCCAGCCGCTCGGCCGTGGCGGCCCACGAGTAGCGTTCCCGGGCCCGTTCCTGCGCCGCCGTCGCGTACGCGAACCGGCGGATCCGGTCGTCCAGCAGCCGCTGCACCGCGCCGGCGAGCGCCCGCGGATCGCGGGCCGGCACGAGGTCACCGGTCACCCCGTCGACCACGGTGTCCCGGATCCCGCCGACCGCGGTCCCCACCACGGGTACGCCGCACGCCATCGCCTCCAGCGGGGTCAGCCCGAACGGCTCGTACCAGGGTGCGGCCACCAGCAGGTCCGCGGACCGGTACCAGCGGCCCATCTCCTCGCGGGGCACCGCGCCGACCAGCTTCACCCGGTCGGCGACGCCACAGGTGTGCGCCAGGGCCCGCAGCCGGCGGGCGTACGGGTCGGTCTCGAGCAGGCCGGCCGGCGGCCCGCCGACCACCACGCACTCGGCGTCCGGGATGTGGGCCATCGCCCGCACGACGGTCTGGAAGCCCTTGCGCTCCACCAGCCGCCCCACGGTGAGGATGCGGGGCCGCCCCTCCTCGCGCTCTGCGGCCGGGCCGAGCGGGGCGAACGTGGTGAGGTTGACCCCGGACGGGACGACCGTCATCCGGGACCGGGGCACCCCCATCCGGACCAGCTCCCCGACCTCGTCCCGGCACTGGGCGATGACCCGGTCCACCGACCGGCCCAGTTCCCGCTCGTAGCCGATCCGGCGGGCCGGGCTGGTGTCCTGCACCCCCTGGTACCGCTTCTTGACCACACCGAGCGCGTGGTACGTCTGCACCACCGGCACCCCGACCTGCCGGCTCGCGGCGAGCGCGGCGAGGCCGCTCATCCAGAAGTGCGCGTGGACGACCTCCGGAACCCAGTCGCCGCCCCGCCAGCGGTCCACCAGCCAGCGGCTGAACTCCTTCATGTGCGGCAACAACGCGTCCTTGGCGACCGGCTCGGCCGGGCCCGCCGGCACGTGCACCACCTCGTACCCGTCCGGGCAGCGGACGGTCACCGGCAGGTCGACGGCGTCGCGGCGGGTGTAGACCCGCACGTCGTGCCCGGCCGCCGCGAGGGCCGCGGAGAGCTCGGCGACGTGGGTGTTCTGGCCACCTGCGTCCTCTCCGCCGAGAACGGCGAGCGGGCTGGCGTGCTCCGAGATCATCGCGATCCGCATACTTCCTCCTCCAGCAGCCGGTCCCAGTCGGCGAGGAAACGGTCGAGGCCGTACCGGTCGAGGGCGGTCGCCCGGCCGGCGGCGCCCACCCGGCGGGCGTGCGCCGGGTCCGCCAGCAGGCGGCGGGTGGCGTCGAGCAGGTCGTCGACCCGGGTGGAGAGGGCGCCGGCCTCGGGCGGCACCGCCATCACGGCCTCCGTCGCGGCGAGCGCGACGACGGGCATGCCGATCGTCATCGCCTCGATCAGGCTCAGCCCGAGCGAGGTCCACCGGCACAGGTGCAGGTACGCCCGCCGCCGGGCCAGCTCGGCGTGCATGCGGGCCTGGGGCAGGTCGTCGTGGCTGGTGATCCGGTCGGCCGGCAGCCCCAGGTGGTCGGCGAGCCCGGCCACCTTCATGCCGAAGACGTCCAGCGGGGCGATCTCGGCGAAGCGGGGCAGCAGGTCGGTGCCGGTGACCCGCCAGCGGCGTACCGGCTCGTTGATGACGACGGCGAGCCGCTCCAGCTCGCCCGTGTACTCGACCGCCGGCGGCACGACGCCGTGGTCGACCACCGTGGTCCGCGTGCCGCCGGTGTCCCAGTAGAGCTGGTTGAACGCGGTGACGTGGGCGATGAGCAGGTCGTCGTGGTCGGCCATCGGGTGTCGGCTGTTGGGGACGTCGCCGTCCTTGGGTGTGTTGTGTTCGACGTAGATCGCGGGTAGGTCGTGGCCGGGTCGGCGGCGCAGCCATTGGGTGGCGAGGTCGAGTTCCTCGGGGCGTTGCAGGATCACCAGGTCGACGTCGGTGGTGGCCAGCTCGTGGGGGGTGACTTCGACGGCGTTGTCCGGCCAGGGGTAGGTGCGGGCGCGGCCGAGGCCGTAGGGGCCGCGGTCGGGGGTGACCGGGATCAGGTAGCGGTGCTTGCCGTGGACGAAGGAGGTGGTCCACGAGCCGTGCACGTGCCAGAGCAGGACGTTCATCGGCCGCTCCGGCCCACCGCGACGACGGCCCGGATCGCCGTCGCCGTCGGCGGGGTCGGGGGCGGTACGCCGAGCCGGGTCAGCGCCTCCAGGACCTCCCGGGGCGTGATCCGGCTCAGGCAGGGGTGGCCCGGCACCGGGCAGGTCGCGGCTCGGGTGTCCCGGCAGGGGGCGCCGGCGTCACCGAGCCGGACGACGGGCACCCGCCACGGGCCCCACTGTCCGAACGGGACGGTCGGGGCGAAGAGGCTGACCACCGGGACGCCGTACGCGGCGGCGAGGTGGGCGGGGCCGGTGTTGCCGACCACCACCGCGGCGGCCCGGGCAACGGTCCCGGCCAGCTCCGCGAGCCCGGTCCCGCCGCCGAGGTCCACGGCGAGACCGCCGGCGACCCGCGCGCACAGCTCCGCCTCCTCCGGCCCGCCGGTGACCACGACGCGGTGGCCCGCGCCGACCAACTCCCGGACGATGTCCCCGGCCAGCTCCGCCGGCAGGCCCCGGGACTGCGCCGCCGAGCCGGGGTGCAGCACCACGTAACCCGGTTCACCGACCTGTGGGGGCGGCGCCGGTGCCGGCCGCAGCCGCAGGGCGAACTCGTCGTGGTCGGGCAGGGCGAAGCCGGCGGCGGCGGCGAGGGACAGGGCCCGTTCGGGTTCGGGGACGCCCACCGGGACGCGGTGGCGGACGTCGAGCAGACTGCCCGGGTAGTCGTCGCTGATCGCGGCGATCCGGCCGACGCCGGCGGTGCGCAGCAGCAGAGCCAAGGGCAACGGAGACTGGTGGTAGCTGGTGAAGATGACCGCCTCGTCCGCGCCCACGGCGGCCAGTTTGCCGGTGAGCGCGGCGATGTCGGCGGGATCGACAGGCCCCGGATCGGGATCGATCCAGGGCAACCGGTGTTCGATCACCTCATCGACACCAGGCAGCAGCCCCGCAGCCGCCCGACCACGAGGCCCGCACAACAACACCACCCGCCGCGCGCCCGCAGCCACCGCCCGGATACCCGGCCCGGTCACCAACACATCCCCCGCCGAATCGGCACGCACCACCAACACCGTGCCCGCCCGCCGCGACTCACCCGCCACCACCGCCGCCTGCCGGGACAAAATCTGCGCCACCGCCGCCGGCAGATCCACCGCCACCCACGGCGCCGCATCCACCTCCTCCGCCCGAGTCACCGGCGTCGGCACCAACACCGCCTGCGCCCCCGCGGCAAGCGCCGCCCCCACATCCCGCCCGATATCCCCCACCACCACACACCGCTGCGGCACCGTGCCCAACTCGCGGGCCGCCTCCCGCACCAACCCCGCAGCCGGCTTACGGCAACCACACCCATCACCCTCGTCGTGCGGACACACCACCCACACATCGAACGGCCCCAACAACTGCTCAACCCGGGCATGCACCGCCCGCAACTGCGCCCGGCTGAACAACCCCTTCGCCAAACCCGACTGATTCGTCACCACACCCAGCCGCAACCCCGCCGCCCGCACCGCCTCCACCGCCGCCCGCGCACCCGCAACCAGCCGCACCTTCTCCGGATCCCCGTTGTACGGCACGTCCTCGACCAACGTCCCGTCCCGGTCGAACAACACCGCATCGAACAGCCGCGGACCCGGACCGCCCCGGCCGGCGCGGGCACCGACCCGGGCTGACCTGCACTGATCCGGCTCCAGCTGTCGCACAGCGGGCGGGTTCCCGGCGCCCCGGGGAGTAAACATCATCATCGCGGCGCCACCGTCCGCACCGCCGGCGGTGTCGGCACGCCGGCCCGCGGTGGCCTTACCCGCAGCCCCCGAGAAGCTAACCCGGGCCGTCCGTTAGCTACGGCGCTCGCCAGGGTATGAGGGCCCAGTGGCAATTGTGGAGAAAGTGATCGACGCTCCACCGGAGCAGGTCTGGGCCGTCCTGGCCGACGGGTGGACGTACAGCGACTGGGTGGTCGGCACCGTGCACGTGCGCGACGTGGACGACCACTGGCCGGCCGTCGGCGCCGAGCTGCATCACCGGGCCGGCCCGTGGCCGTTCTCGCTGGAGGACTCCTCGACAGTGCTCGGCTGCGAACCGCCGCACAAGCTGATCATCCGGGCCGGCCTCTGGCCGGCGGGCGAGGCGATCGTGGTCTTCACCCTGGAGCCGGTGGGCACGGAAGCCACCCGGGTGCGCATCGGCGAGGACTTCGCCGCCGGTCCGCTGCGCTGGATCCGCACCAAGCTCAACGACCTGGTGCTGCACCAGCGCAACAAGGAGACCCTGCGCCGGCTGTCCGACATCGCCACCCGGCAGAAGGACGACGCGTGACGCAGACGGTCGTGGTCACCGGCGCGAGCGCCGGGGTGGGGCGGGCCGTCGCCCGGGCGTACGCCGAGCGGGGTGCCCGCCTCGCGCTGCTCGCCCGTGGCGCGGCGGGCCTGGCGGCCGCCGAGCGGGACTGCCGGGACCGGGGCGCGGCCGATGTCCGCACGTACCGGGTGGACGTCGCCGACGCGGGCGCGGTGCAGCGGGCGGCGGACGACGTGGTGCACCGCTTCGGCGGGCTCGACGTCTGGGTCAACAACGCGATGGTCTCGGTCTTCGCGCCCGCCTGGGAGATCCCCGCGACGGAGTTCCGCCGGGTCACCGAGGTCAACTACCTGGGCACGGTCCACGGCACGCTCGCCGCGCTGCGCCACCTGCGGGCGCACGGGCGGGGCACGATCGTCCAGGTCGGGTCGGCGCTCGCCTACCGGGGCATCCCGCTGCAGTCCGCGTACTGCGCCACCAAGCACGCCATCCAGGGCTTCAACGACTCACTGCGCGCCGAGCTCCTGCACGACTGCCCGGGAGTGCGGCTGACGATGGTGCAGCTGCCGGCGGTCAACACCCCGCAGTTCTCCTGGGTGCGTACCCGGCTGCCCCGCCACCCGCAGCCGGTGCCGCCGATCTTCGCGCCCGAGGTCGCCGCGCGGGCGATCCTCTGGGCCGCCGACCACGGGCCGCGGGAGTTGAACGTCGGCGGCCCCACCTGGCGGGCGCGGATCGCCGACGTCCTCGTCCCCGGCCTGCTGGAGCGGAAGCTGGCCCGGGACGGGTACGACAGCCAGCAGACGGCGGCGCCGGTCGACCCCGCGACCTGGCGGGACAACCTGTACCGGCCGGGGGACGACGAGCGCGACCACGGCGCGGCGGGCGACTTCGTCGACCGCGCCCGGCGGCGCTCCCCGGCCCTGTGGATCGGCACACACAAGCCGGCCGTCTCCGCCCTCGCCGTCGGCGGGCTGTCCGTCGCGCTGGCCGCGCTCTCCCGCTGGTCGCGGTGACGGTCGGCGGCTGCCCCGGTGCCCCCTGTGACGGCCGGGGCAGGGGAGCAATAACACGACGCGCGAGGCACTGGCTACGCTCACAGGTAGCCAAGTCCGCGAAACGAGGATGTCCGACATGACTGAACCCGTGCAGTTGCCGTCGCCCTGGCGGGACGCGCGCCTGACCGTGGTGGTACCGACCTACAACGAGGCGGGCAACCTCCCGGTCCTGGTGGAACGCCTGCTCGCGCTGCCGCTGCCGGGTCTGAAGGTCCTCGTGGCCGACGACAACTCGCCCGACGGCACCGGCGAGGTGGCGGACAAGCTGGCCATCGAGCACCCCGAGCGGATCGAGGTCGTCCACCGGCCCGGCAAGGAGGGCCTGGGCCGGGCGTACGTCGACGGCATCGGGCGCGCCCTCGACGGCGGCGCCGAGTTCGTCGCGCAGATGGACGCCGACCTGTCGCACCCGCCCGCGGCGCTGCCGGGCATGCTGGGCGCGCTGCTGTCCACCCAGGCCGGTGTGGTGATCGGCTCCCGGTACGTCCCCGGCGGCGAGCTGGACGAGAACTGGCCGCTGTACCGGCGCGCGCTCAGCGGCTGGGCGAACCTGTACGTGCACACCCTGCTGCGTGTCCGGATCCGCGACCTCACCGCCGGCTTCAAGATCTGGCGGGCGGACGCGCTGCGCGACATCGGTCTGGAGCGGGTGCAGTCCAACGGCTACAGCTTCCAGGTGGAGATGCACTACCTGGCCACGAAACTCGGGCACACCATCCTCGAGGTGCCGATCCGGTTCGAGGAGCGACGGGACGGGGCGTCGAAGATGACCACCGCCACCAAGATCGAAAGTGCGCTGATGCCGTTCCGGCTGCGCAGCAAGCACCGCAACGTCAGCCGCTGACCGGCTCCGGTCCCGGCCCGTGGGGCGGCGCGCCACCGCCGCCCCCGCTACCCACGCCGCCGGTCGAACGCCCGCTCAGCGGTAGATCGTGCGGTGCGCGGCGTCGATCGCGCTCGCGTACAGGCCGCCGGTCAGCGCGCGGTCGCGGGCCAGCGCGGCGCGCGCCGCGTTCGCCCCGGGAGCGCCGTGCACACCGCCACCGGGGTGAGCCGACGAGCTGGCCAGGAAGAGCCGGTCCACCGGCGTGTCGGCACGGCCGAGGCCGGGGATCGGGCGCAGGAACAACTGCTGGTACGCGGCGGCCGTGCCGCCGCCGAGCGCCCCGCCGACCAGGCTCGGGTCGCCCGCCTCGAGGTCGGCCGGACCGGCCACGTGCCGGCCCACCACCAGGCCGCGGAAGCCCGGCGCGGCCTCCTCCAGCACCTGCTCCATCCGCTCCACCTGCTCGGCGATCTCCTCGGCCCGCCAGTGTCGGCGGAACGGCAGGTGGGTGTACGACCACAGCGACTCGGTGCCCGGCGGCGAGTGACTCGGATCGGCGGTGGTCATCTGGCCGACCAGCAGGAACGGGTCCCGGGGAACCTCGCCGCGCGCCAGGGCCGCCGCGTAGCCGGTCAGCCCGTCCAGGTTCGCCCGCAGGTGGACGGTGCCGGCGGTGGCGACCGCCCGGTTGGTCCACGGGACCGGCGCGGAGAGCGCCCAGTCGACCTTCAGGGTCGAGCCGTCCCACTTGAAGTGCGCCAGGTCCTCCACCAGCCGCGGCGGCAGCACCGCCGCACCGACCAGGTCCAGGTAGAGTGCGGGCGCCGGCACGTCGGCCAGCACCGCACGCCGGGCCCGCCACATCGTGCCGCCCGACGTACGCACGCCCATCGCGCGGCCCCGGGCGGTGAGCACCCGGTCGACCCGGGCGCCGTAGAAGATCCGGCCGCCCCGGTCGGCCAGGCGGGCCACCAGCGCGTCGGTGATCCGCTGCGCGCCGCCGTCCGGCACCGGCCAGCCGACCTGCTGGCCGAGCATCGCCAGCAACCAGCCGTACACGCCGGAGCCGGCATCCTCCGGGGACAGGTCGGTGTGCAGGGCGCAGCCGGCGAGCAGGGCCGGCCCGCCCTCGCCGGCGAAGAGTTCGTCGCCGAGCTTGCGGACCGGCACCACCAGCCGCCGCGCCAGCCGCAGCGCCCCGCCGACCCGCAGCCTTCGCAGCAGGGCCAGGCCGCTGCGTACCGGCGGGAACGGGGTGGTGATGGCGTCCAGCATCGGCCCGGCGACCTGGCACCAGTCGTCGTACGCGGTCAGCCACCGCTTCCCGTCGCCGGCCGCGAACGCGTCCAGGGAGGCGGCCGTGGTTTCCGGGTCACGGTTGAGCACCGCCGCCCGCCCGTCCGGCAGCAGGTGCGCCAGCACGTCGGGCGCGTGCCGCCAGCGCAGCCCGTACCGCTCCAGCCCCAGGTCGCGCAGCACCGGGGACGCGTACCCCAGGGGGTAGAAGGAGCTGTACAGGTCGCTCAGGTAGCCGGGCGCGGTCACCTGGGCCGAGCGGACCGCGCCGCCGGGCGTCTCGGTCGCCTCCAGCACCAGGACGTCCCAGCCGGCGTCGGCGAGCAGGTTCGCGGCGACCAGCCCGTTGTGGCCGGCCCCGATGACGACGGCGTCCGCGCGCTCCGCGCCGGTCGAACTCATCCGACCCGCCTACCCGACCCGGAACCGGGCGAAACGCGTTTGCCTCCGGCGGGCCGGGGCATCCACTGCCGCATGTACACGGTTGCGCAACTCATAGGTGGAGTGTGGGGGGCGGGCGGCGAGGGTGGCGAACTGGTCGTCCACGACCCCGCCGACGGCTCGCCGGTCAGTTCGGTGCCGATGGCGACGGCGGACGAGGTCGGCAAGGCGGTGGAGGCGGCCCGGGGAGCCGCCGCGGATTGGGCGGCCACGCCGCCGGCGGAGCGGGCCGCCGCGCTGCACCGGGCGGCGGACGCGGTGGCGGCGGTCGCCGACGAGCTGGCCCGCGCCACCACCGCCGAGATGGGCAAGCCGCTCGGCGACGCCCGGGGCGGGGTGGACGCGGGCATCGGCACGTTGCGCCAGTACGCCGAACTCGCCCCGGTGCGCGGCGGGCGGACCCTGCACGGGGGCACTCACGCGATCGACTTCATGGCCCCGCAGCCGCGCGGCGTGGTGGCCGCGATCACCCCGTGGAACGACCCGGTGGCGGTCTCCTGCGGCCTGCTCGGCGCGGCCCTGGTCACCGGCAACGTGGTGCTCTACAAGCCGAGCGAGCGGACCCCGGCGACCGGTTGGCTGCTGGCGAAGGCGCTGGACGGGGCGCTGCCGGCCGGGGTGCTGTCGCTGCTCACCGGCGGGCCCGAGGTGGGCGCGGCGTTGGCCGCCCAGCCGGTCGACGTGGTCGCCCACGTCGGCTCGACGGCCAGCGGCCGCGCGATCGCCGCCGCGGCGGCCCGGACCGGCGCGAAGGTCCTGCTCGAGAACGGCGGCAGCGATCCGCTCATCGTCGACGGCGACGTGGACCCGGTCTGGGCGGCGGGGCAGGCGGCGGTCGGCGCGTTCGCCAACTCCGGGCAGATCTGCGTCGCGGTGGAGCGCGTCTACGTCCACCGCGACGTCGCCGAGGACTTCACCGACGCCCTGGTCGAGCGGGCTCAGGCGCTGCGGGTGGGCCCCGGCGCCGAGCCGGCGACCGAACTGGGCCCGCTGGTCGACCGGCGGCACCGCGACCACGTGCACGGTCAGGTCACGGCGGCGGTCGCCGAGGGGGCGCGGCTCCGTACCGGCGGAACCCTGCCCGACGGGCCGGGCGCGTTCTACCCGGCGACCGTGGTCGCGGACTGCCGGCACGACATGCCCCTCGTCCGTGCGGAGACCTTCGGGCCGGTGGCACCGATCGTGGTGGTCGACTCGTTCTCCGAGGCGCTGCGCTGCGCCGCCGACTCGCCGTACGGGCTGGCGGCGACCGTGCTGACCGGCTCCATGAGCCACGCGCACCGCGCCTGGCGGGAGCTGCCGGTCGGAACCGTGAAGATCAACGCGGTCTTCGGCGGGGCGCCGGGCGGTGCCGCACATCCGCGCCGCGGCAGTGGCCAGGGCTTCGGGTACGGCCCGGAGCTGCTGGACGAGTTCGCCGCCACGAAGGCGGTCCACATCGAGGCCCCCGGCGGCGGCCACTGGTGAGCCGTATGCCGGAGGGGCCGTCCCGGATCCGGGACGGCCCCTCCGCGCATCACGGTCAGCGGTTCCGGCCCTTCTCGCGGGCCTTGGCGGTCGCCCGGTTGTTGGCCTTCTCGATCGCCTTGACCAGTTCCGGCTTGGTCATGCGGGACCGGCCGGGCACGTCGAGTTTCCGTGCCACCTGCATCAGGTGGTCCTTGGTGGCGTTCGCGTCGACGCCGCCCGCCGTCGGCGCGCGGCGCTGCGGTCCGCCGCCGGCGGCCTGCCGGTCGCTCGGTCCCTTGCGGCCCTTCGGCTCCCAGTGGTCGCCGACCTTCTCGAACTGGTGCTTGACCGCCGCGAAGGCGGTGCGGTGGGACCGTTCCCCCTCGCCGTACGTCTGCACGGCCGAGTCGTGGGTCTTCTCCCAGGTGCGCTGCGCCTTGTCCGGGGAGCGTCGCAGCGTGCTGGGCATGTCCTCGCGCCCGGGCATCTCGTCCTCCTCCGCGTCGATGGCCTCTGGTTTGACCGTTCCCCCACGGCCGACCGGCAAACCGGGTGCCGGGTTTGTCGATTTTCGGGCCGGGGTACCGGCGGAGCGCGGCGACACCGGAGGTACCCCGACGTCCGGCGGCCAGGGGCAAGGGAGCGGGCATGACGGCGGCGGAGCCCGGTGCGACCCTCGACGAGCTGGCACGGTTGCGCCTGCCCCGCCGGGTCCGGCAGTTGAGCTGGCGGACCTGGCGCGGTGTGCTGGTGCGCAGCGCCCGGAACTTCCTGCGGGACAACTGCGCCGACTGGGCGGCGGCGCTGACCTACTACGGCGTGCTGGCGCTCTTCCCGTCCACCATCGTGGTGGTCGCCCTGGTCGGCCTGGTCTCCGAGGGTGAACGGACCGTGGACACCGTGCTCGACCTGGCCCGGGACCTGGGCGCCGGCTCGGTGGTGGCCAACGAGGGCTTCGTCGGCGTCGTCCGGGAGGTCGTCGCGGAGCAGGGCCGCGCGAGTGTGCTGCTGAGCTTCGGCCTGCTCGGCGCCCTGTGGTCGGCCTCCGGGTTCATCGGCGCGTTCACCCGCGCCTCGAACGGGGTCTACGGGGTCGACGAGGGGCGGCCGTTCTGGCGGCTACGACCGCTGCAGATCGGGCTCGCCGCGGTGTCGCTGCTGTTGCTGGCGATCGTCGCGGTCGGGCTGATCGTCAGCGGGCCGGTGACCGACGCGGTCGGCGACCTGATCGGCGCCGGCGGGCTGGCCCGTACGGTGTGGGGCATCGTCAAGTGGCCGGTGCTGGCTCTGATCATGATGGCGCTGTTGAGCCTGTTGTTCTGGATCGCCCCGAACGTCCAGCAGCCCCGGTTCCGCTGGCTCACCCCGGGCGGGGCGGTCGCCCTGTTGGCCTGGGCGGTCGCGTCGGCGGGCTTCGGCCTGTACGTGGCGAACTTCGGCTCGTACAGCGTGACGTACGGCAGCCTCGGCGCGGTGATCGCCTTCCTGGTCTGGCTCTACCTGTCCAACTCCGCACTGATGCTGGGCGTCCAGATCAACGCGGAACTGCAGCGCGGCCGGGCGCTGCAGGCCGGCGCCGAGGACCCGACGGAGCCGGTGCTGCCGCCCAAGGCGCCCGCCGCCACGTGATCTCCGGCCGGTTTACCGGGGACCCCACCGGGTAGCGCAGAAGGCATGGAACGTGGCAGCAGCAAGCACGGACCGAGGCTCGACGAGCAGATGAGCCGCGAGGTCAGCGGCCTCGTGCAGGGGCCGGGGACCGGTGGTTCGCGGGTCGACGAGGCCCGGGTGCCGGAGCCGGCGGGCGAGGACCAGCCGGAGCCGACCACGGCCCCTGCCGGCGAGTACCGCAGCGGCGCCCCGCAGGGCATGAGCTCCGCGGACGTCGAGCAGCGCAGCCGGCTCGGCCGCTTCATCACGCTGTCGGCGCTGCCCGGCGACCGGGAGTCCCTGGTCGCCAACGCGCGCGACAACGACGCGCCGGCCGACATCGTCGCCGAGCTGGAGCGCCTGCCCGAGGGCACCCGCTACCAGACGGTCTCGGAGGTCTGGGCGGCGCTCGGCCACAAGAACGAGACGACCCGCTGGTGACCGGATCCCCCCGCGATCCGGACCTGACCGCCGGCGGAGAGGAGGAGCCCGGATGAAAGGCGTCATGGAGCACGTGGACGTGTCCGTCCCGGTGCGCACCGCGTACGACCAGTGGACCCAGTTCGAGGAGTTCCCGAACTTCATGGAGGGCGTGCAGGAGGTACGCCAGCTGTCCGACACGATGACCCACTGGACGGTCGAGATCGCCGGCGTGAAGCGCGAGTTCGACGCCGAGATCACCGAGCAGTTGCCGGACGAGCGGGTCGCTTGGCGTTCGACCGGCGGTACGCAGCACGCGGGTGTGGTCACGTTCCACCGGCTCGACGAGAACAGCAGCCGGGTCACCCTGCAGCTCGAGTTCGAGCCGCACGGTGCGATCGAGCAGGCCGGCGCCAAGCTCGGTGTCGTCGACCGGCGCGCCAAGGGCGACCTGCAGCGGTTCAAGCAGTTCATCGAGCGGCGCGGTCAGGAGACCAGCGCCTGGCGCGGCAAGGTCGACCGCCCCCAGCCCTGACCCCCGATCCCGACTCACGACGGCCGCCGGCACCCGCCGGCGGCCGTCGCCGTACCGGGTTTCGTGCGGTAGGCGTCGGGTACCGCAGGAGGCATGACCGACGAGAACAGGGTGTGGCGCGACGAGGAGCGGACCCCGCTCCAGGAGCTGGACCGGGCCGTCGCCCGTTCGACGCTGGACGGCCAGGCCGACGACGTGACCGGCAACGACGCCGGCGAGGAGGCCGCGTTCGGGCACGGGCCGGAGGCGGCCGACCGCGGCGGTCAAGCGGCCGGCGCCGGCCGGGAGCCGACCGACCCGGACCGGGCGTACCGCCCCTCGACGACCGGACGGACCGGCCCGGACAGCATGTGACGCTCGTCGCGGCGGCCGGTCGACGCGCTTCGGCCGCTGGCCGCCCGACCTCCCCCGTCGGTACGGAAATCACCGTCCGTACAGACGGGAATGCGGACAGCTCGGCCAGAATCGGCCGTTCGGCTGACGGCAACCCCGGTGCCGCGCGCAAGACTTTCGGGATGCAACAGGGCAACGGCATCCTCTCCACCCGTCAGCGCCGCCTCGCCTGGCTCGGCTTCCTGCTCGCCGCCGTCCAGGCCCCGGTCTCGGCCAAGCTGGTCTCCGACAGCTCCTGGCTGTTCAGCCTCTGCGTCGCGCTGATGGTGGCCACCGTGATCATCGCCGACGACGCGGCCCGCCGACGCCCAGCCGAGGCCCGCTCCCGCGACTGAACCCGGGCCGGCGTCACCCGGCCGCGCCGGGCCGCGCCTCGTGACCCGGCCGGCCCCGCGTACGCCGCCGCTCCTTCATCTCCGCCTCGTAGAGGTGCCGACGGCCGCCGGCCAGCGCCTCCCGGGCCTGTCGGTCGACGTCCCGGAAGAGCGCGTAGTAGCCGTCGTCGAAGTCCTCCACGATCTGGAACGTCCACCGGCCGGCGATGACGTTGCGGCCGAGCAGCTCGGTGTCGATCCGGTCGGCGATGGCGTCGTGGCCGGCGGCCCGGAACAGCTCCACCGCGTCGTCGAGCATGAGGTCGGCGTGCCCGACGAGCTGGTGCAGCGAGTACAGGTGGCCGCGTACCCGCTCGACGCACTCGAGCGCCTCGCTGAGCTTGCCGAGTGCGGCGACCGTCCCGTCGCTCACCCCGGCCGGCCGCCGGTGCCGCTCGTCCGGTCCGTCCAGGTCTGGCGCCATCCCTACCTCCGCGTGCTCGGCGTGCCGCTCCGGGCGCTCTTTCCTGCCCGGCCCGTACCCGGTCGATACCTCCGCCCGGTCGACCAACCGGTTGAGGAGCAGAAACCGCCGACCGGCCGAGGTCGACGGCCGGTCCGGCCGATTAGCCTCGTTCCCCATGCGCGTGCCGTTCAACCAGGTCACCCCCCGTACCGCCGTCGGGGCCGCCCGCTCGACGCTGGCCGCCCTGTTCGCGACCGTGGGTGCCGACGGGCTGGCGGCGGCCGCCGCGCGACCGGGGCTGCTCGCGCTGGTCGACCAGCACGCCGCGGCCGTCCGGGACAGCCTCGGCGGCGACCGCCGGCCGCTGACGGCGGCCGCGCTCGCCGGCTACGCCGAAGGGGTACGCGCCGCCGCGCTGGAGCACGACTGGCACCTGCCGGCCGGTCCGGTGGACTGGTCGGCGCCGGACTGGCTGGTCACCCGCCTGCTCGCGGTCGCCGCCCTGGCCCGGTCGCTGGGCGCCCCGAAGCCGGCGCCGCTGCCTCCGCTCTGACCCGGCAGCCCCCGCGACCGCTCCCCCCGCCCTGCGCCGACGCCCCCGCGACCGCTCCCCGCCGGCACGACGGAGGGTGCCCGCCGGGGCGGACACCCTCCGTTCGCGTGGTCGGCGGTCAGCGGCGGAACTGCTGCGTCTCGTCGCTCACGTTTCCCGACTGGTAGGTGCCGCGCCCACCGGCCATGCTCGACTCGGGCGCCGGCGTCGGCTGCGCCCCGGTCCGGTCGGCCATCTGCCGCTCGACGTCGCTGCGGCCGGCGCCCTGCGCCTGGCGGTTCTGCTGCATGGCACGGGACTCCTCGCTGATCCGGTTCAACCAGCCGTCCCAGCGGTCCTGCATCGGCTTCACCAGACCACCGCCGACGCCCACGATCAGGATGCCGGCGACCGTCGCGAGCACCGCGATCAGTACCGGCGTGGTGACCGTGGTGGCGATGCCGACCTGGTTCAGCGCCGCGATCACACCGAGCGCCAGGATGAAGACGGCCGCCAGGTTGGCCAGGATCCGGCCGTACGAGAGGCCGCCCAGGAAGCCGGTCACCAGGTCGCGGACGGCGTTCGCGATGGCGGCGGCCACGACGATGATCACGATGGCCACGAACGCCCGCGGCAGCCAGGACACGACGCCACTGATCAGGTCGCTGATCGCGTTGGGCCCCCAGACACCGAACGCGAACTGCAGCGTGAACAGCAGCACCGCGTAGTACGCGAGCTTCGCCAGGATGTCGCTGGCGTCGTACTTCGTCCGTTCCAACGCCTTCTTGATGCCGCCGCGCTCCACCGCGCGGTCGAAGTTCACCCGTTCCAGCACCGTGTCCACGACCTTGAGGACGGCTCTGGCGACGAGCCATCCGATCACGAGGATCGCGATGAACGCGATTGCTCTCGGTATGAACAGCAGCACCGACCTCCAGAAGTCGGCCCAGGCGTTGCCAATGTCGACCTGCCTGGCCGCGAGGGTTTCCGGCATGACGTCCCTCCTGTCGCATGGTCTACGCCGCGCGCATACCCGGTCACCGCACCGGCACGCCGTCCCGGTCCCCCGCTTTTCCCGACAGGTGGTCGCAGACCGGCCCTGAGCTGCACAAACGTAGCCGCGCTGCGAGGCTCGCCGCATGATCGGAACGTACCGGTGAAGGCTCCCGTTAGGCTGCGGTCATGCCAGGAACGGTCGGACAGGTGCCCACGCCGCCAGCACCGGTCTCCGGCGCGTCCGCTCCGGCCGGAGCGGCGGCCAGCGTCGCCGGCCACGACTGGGCCGGCACCGCCCTCGGCCCGTGGCCCAGCTGGGACCCGGCCGTCCGCGCGGCGGCCGAGCTGGTGCTCGCTTCCCCGGTCCCGATGGTCCTCACCCTGGGCGACGAGTTCCTGCTGCTCTACAACGACGGCTACGCCGACCTGATCGGCGACCGCCATCCGGAGGCGATCGGGCGACCGGCCGCGGAGGTGTTCCCGGAGCTGTGGGAGCGGCCCGGCTTCGGGGACGCCATCGAGCACACCTACCGGACCGGCCAGTCGTTTCTCGAGCGGGAGACCACGATGCCGCTGCGGCGGCGCCGCGCCGGCGCGGTGGAGCACGCCGTCTTCACGCGGGGCTGTTCGGCCGTCCACGACAGCCGGGGCCGGATCGTCGGCGTGCTCACCGTGGCCGCCGAGACCACCCAGGTCACGCGGCAGCTGCAGAGCCTCAGCGACCTGGCCGCCGCGCTCGCCGGCACGCTCACGCTCGACGACGTCGCGCGGGTCGCGCTACGCCACTCGCTCGCCTCGTTCGACGCTGACCGGGTCTCCTTCGCCGTCGACGAGGGTGGCGGCGGCTGGCGGATGGTCCGCCGCCTGCGGGGCGAGCTGATCGACGAGGCCGACGAGCGGCTCCCGCCGCTGTGGCGGCGCTTCCGGGCGGACTCGACCGCACCGGTCGTCGCCGCGGCGCGCGACGGGGTGTCCCGGTTCACCGACGACGGCCAACCCCTGCGGGAGATGGCGGTCGACCGGCACGACCAGAAGATCCGCGCCCTGGCCGTGGTGCCGCTGCGCGGCGCGGCGCTGCGGGGCGGCCTGACCGTCGGTTACCAGGCCACGCACCCCTGGTCGCCCGCCGAGCGGGCGCTGCTGTACGCCGCCGCCGAGCTGATCGGCCAGGCGGCCGAACGGGCCCGCCGGTTCGAGACCCAGCACGGCACCGCCCAGCTCCTGCAGCGCAGCATGCTCCCGGCGCACCTGCCGGACCTGCCCCGGCTGCGCATCGCCGCCCGCTACGACCCCGGTGTCGACGGCAATGCCGCCGGCGGTGACTTCTACGACGCGTTCCTGCTGCCCACCGGCGGGCTGGCGGTGGTGCTCGGCGACGTCGCCGGGCACGACGTGCAGGCCGCCGCCCGGATGGGCCAGGTCCGGGCGGCGCTGCGGGCCCTGGCCCTGGCCGACCCGCGGCCGGACGCGGTGCTCGGCGGGCTCGACCGGCTCGTGACGAGCCTGGGTGCCGAGGGGGCCACGCACGAGCTGTTCGTCACGGTGGTGCTCGGCGTGATCGACGCCGACCGGCACCGGCTCACCATCGCCAGCGCGGGCCACCCGCCGCCCCTCGTCCGCCGGAGCACCGCCGCCGGCGAACCGTACGCCGAGTACGCGGACGTGCCCACGGGCGCCCCGCTCGGTCTGGGTTACCGGGCGGCGACCACCACCCTCCGGTTCTCCCCCGGCGACACGCTGCTGCTGTTCAGCGACGGCGTGGTGGAGCGGCGCCGCCAGGGGCTGGGCACCGGCCTGGACGCCCTGTCGACGGCGGTGGCGGCGGCCGGCAGCGCCGACCCGCGTGCGCTGTGCGCGGTCGCGACCGCCGCGGTGTCCGGTGCCACCGAGGACGATGTCGCCGTGCTGGCGGTCGAGCACGCGTTGCGGCCGAGCCGGTCGGCGAGCATGGAGGTGCCGGCGGAGCCCACGGCGCCCAGCCGGGTACGCCACTGGATGACCGGGCAGCTCGTCGAATGGCAGGTGCCGGAGTCGATCGTCGGAGCGGCGGTGCTGTGCACCAGTGAGCTGACCACGAACGCCCTGCTGCACGCGGGCACCGCCGCCCGGGTCGAGATCGACCTGAGCGCGGAGCGGCTGCTGGTGTCGGTCGCCGACTCGGGCACCCGGGGTACCGTCACCCGCGCGCAGACCGACACGTTGAGCAGCCGGGGCCGGGGGCTCGGGTTGATCGAGGAGCTGAGCGACGCGTGGGGCACGGATCCCACCGTCCGGGGCTCGACGGTCTGGTTCGAGATCCTCCTCCCCGGCCGGTGACCGCGGGCGCCGGGCCCGCCGATCGGCGACGGCGGGCGTCGGGCCCGCCCCGGCGGGTAGGAAGGACGCCCATGCCGCACGACAACGCCTCCGGGGTCCTGTTCGACGTGGACGGCACCCTGGTCGACACCCCGTACCTGCACACCGTGAGCTGGTGGGAGGCGCTGCGCCAGGCCGAGCGGCCGGTGCCGATGGCGACCATCCACCGGGCGATCGGGATGGGCTCGGACAAGCTGCTGGATCACCTGCTCGGGCCGGAGCGGGACCGCGGCGCCGACGGGACGCTGCGGGACGCCCACGACACCCTCTACGGCGAGTACTGGGAGCGGCTGCAGCCGCTCCCCCGGGCCGCCGACCTGCTGCGGGCCTGCGCGGACCGCGGGCTGCGGGTGGTGCTGGCGACCTCGGCCGCCGAGCACGAGGTGGGGGCGCTGCGCCGGGCCCTGGGCGCGGACGACGTCATCGACGCCGTCACCTCGTCGGCCGACGCGAAGGAGAGCAAACCGGCCCCGGACATCCTGGGGGCCGCGCTCGAGCAGTCCGGTCTCGACGCCGCCCGGGTGGTCTTCGTCGGTGACTCGGTCTGGGACGTGGCCGCCGCCGGGAAGCTCGGAATCCCCTGCATCGGCCTCGCCTGCGGCGGCACCAGCCGGGGCGAGCTGGCCGGCGCGGGCGCGGTGGCGGTCTACGAGGACCCGGCCGCGCTGCTGGACACCTTGGCCGACTCGCCACTCGCCGTACCACGCTGACCGCCAGCGGAGGCGACGGGGCGGCAGCCGCCTGGGCCGGGGGTGACCGAGCGGCAGCCGCCTGAACCCGACAGGGCGACACAGGAATAGCGAACGGGCGTCGGGGGCACTTCTCGCCCGCCGCCCGTACGCCACGGGCGCGCCGGAGAGGTGGTGCCGTGGAGCCGTTCGACGTCGCATTCGCGGTGGTGGGCCTGGGTGCGCTGCTGGCGGGGATCCTGCCGCGCGTGCTCGAACGCCGCCCGCTGTCCATGCCGATCGCCTTCCTCGGCCTGGGCATGTTGATCTTCCTTCTTCCGGCCGGCCTGCCCGAACCGGACCCACTCCGCCACCGGGAGGTGGCCACCCACCTCGCCGAGATCGGCGTCATCGTGGCCCTGATGGGGGCCGGGCTGAAGATCGACCGGCCGCTGAGCTGGCGCCGCTGGTCGTCGACCTGGCGGCTGCTGGCGATCGCCATGCCGGTGTGCATCGCGGCGGTGGCGCTGCTCGGCTGGTGGTGGGCCGGTCTCGTCCCGGCCGCCGCGCTGCTGCTCGGCGCGGTGCTCGCCCCCACCGACCCGGTCCTCGCCGCCGACGTGCAGGTCGGCGAGCCGACCGACCTCGAGGACGGCGAGGACGAGGTGCGCTTCGCCCTCACCTCGGAGGCGGGGCTGAACGACGGCCTCGCCTTCCCCTTCGTGTACGCCGCGATCGCCGTCGCCGCGACCGGCCTCGCCCCCGCGGACTGGCTGGCCCACTGGGTGACGGTCGACCTGCTGTGGAAGATCCTCGCCGGGGTGGGCGGCGGCTGGCTGGTCGGGTGGCTGCTCGGCAAGCTGTTCTTCCGCGCCCCGAGCCACCTGCGGCTGGCTCGGCACGCCGAGGGCTTCCTCGCGCTGGCGGCCACGTTCCTCGCGTACGGGCTCGTGGAAGTGGTGAGCGGGTACGGCTTCCTGGCGGTCTTCGTGGCCGCGCGTGCGATCCGCGCGGCCGAGCGTACCCACGAGTTCCACTCGGTGCTGCACGACTTCGCCGAGCAGGTGGAGCGGCTGCTCACGGTCCTGCTGCTGCTGCTCTTCGGCGGTGCGGTGGTCGGCGGGCTGCTCGGTCCGCTCACCTGGCCGGCCGCGGCGGTGGGTCTGGCGCTGGTGTTCGTGGTGCGTCCGCTGGTCGGGTGGCTGTCGCTGCGCGGTGCGCCGGGCCGCCCGGCCGAGCACTGGGTGATCGCCCTGTTCGGCATCCGCGGCGTCGGCTCGTTCTACTACCTGGAGTACGCCACCACGAAGGCCGACTTTCCGCGCGCCGACCTGTTGTGGGCCACGGTCGGCCTGGTCGTGGTGGTCTCCGTCGTGGTGCACGGCATCGCCGCCACCCCGGTGATGCAGCTGCTGGACCACGCCGGCACCCGCACCCCCACCCGTTCCCCGACCCCGCTGGCCCCCCAACCCGCCACCCCCTGACCCACGGCCGCGGCCGGTGAACCGGGCCCGGGCCGGCGGGTGCCGGCGCCCGGCCCCGCGCGGCTTCAGCGCCGCGGCAGGCGGTGCAGTTCGACGTCGACGAGCCGTCCGGCCGTGGCACGGGCGGTCAGGTAGGTGGCGTACGGCTGGGCGCGTCGGTCCGTCGGGGAACCGGGGTTCAGCAGCCGCAGCCCGTTCGGGGCGACGGTGTCCCACGGGATGTGGGAGTGGCCGAACACCAGCAGGTCGGCGTCCGGGAAGCGGGCTTGGCAGCGCGCCTCGCGCCCGGCCTTCTGCCCCGTCTCGTGGACCACCGCCACCCGCAGCCCGGCCAGGTCGACGCGGGCGACCTCCGGCAGCCGGGCGCGCAGCGCCGGACCGTCGTTGTTGCCGTGAACGCCGACCAGGCGGCGGGCCCGGGCGGCCATCGCGTCGAGGAGGGCCTCGTCGACCCAGTCCCCCGCGTGCAGCACCACATCCGCCGCGTCGATCGCCGCCCAGAGCGGCGCCGGCAGGTCCCGCGCCCGCTTCGGTACGTGGGTGTCGGCGGTGATGACCAGCTGCATGCCGCCATTCTGCGCCGTCCGACCCGCCCGGCGGGGTGCCCGGAGAGGACCTCTTCCACACCGCCCGGCGTCGCCGAGGTTCCCTTCCTTCGGCCAAGGCTCTTCACAGGGCGGCAATGAACCCGTAGTTTGACGGCCATACGTGGGAGCGCTTCCAGAGTTAACCGTCGATACAGGGAGAGACTTCATGCGAGCCAGATCGACGCTCGCGGCCGTCGCCGCGACCGCCCTCGCCGTGACCGGCGCCTTCGCCGTCGGGCTGGTCCGAGCCCCGGCGGCGGCCGCCGCCGACTCCGCCTTCTACGTGGACCCGGCCACTGCCGCCGCCGCCTGGGTGGCCGCCAACCCGAGCGACCCGCGGGCGGCCGTCATCCGGGACCGGATCGCGTCCGTCCCACAGGGCCGGTGGTTCACCCGGACCAACACCTCGACCGTACGCGGCGAGGTGGACGCCCTGGTCGGGGCGGCCGCCGCGGCCGGGAAGATCCCGATCCTCGTGGTCTACAACATCCCCAACCGGGACTGCAGCGGAGCCAGCAGCGGCGGCGCGCCGGACCACGCGACCTACCGGCAGTGGATCGACCAGGTCGCGGCCGGGCTGGCCGGACGGCCGGCCACCATCATCCTCGAGCCCGACGTGCTGCCCATCATGACCAGCTGCCAGAACGCCGCGCAGCAGGCCGAGACGAAGGCCTCGATGGCGTACGCCGGCAAGAAGCTCAAGGCCGGCTCCTCGGCCGCCAAGGTCTACTTCGACGCCGGGCACTCGGCGTGGCTCGCCCCCGGCGAAGCGGCGTCCCGGCTGGTCGGGGCGGACATCGCCAACAGCGCCGACGGCATCTCGCTCAACGTCTCCAACTACCGGCGCACGGCCGACGAGGTCGCGTACGCCAAGTCCATCATCGCCGCCACCGGAGTGTCCCGGCTCAAGGCGGTCATCGACACCAGCCGCAACGGCAACGGGCCGGCCGGCTCGGAGTGGTGCGACCCGCCCGGCCGGGCGATCGGCACGCCCAGCACGACGAACACCGGCGACGCCGCCATCGACGCGTTCCTCTGGGTGAAGCTGCCCGGCGAGGCCGACGGCTGCATCGCGGCGGCCGGCCAGTTCGTGCCGCAGCGGGCGTACGACCTGGCGATCGCGGCGGGCCCGGTACCGACGACCGGCGCGCCCACCACCGCACCCCCGACCACCGCACCCCCGACCACCGCACCGCCCACCACCGCACCCCCGACCACCGCGCCGCCCACCACTCCCCCGCCGACCGGCGGCTGCACGGTGACGTTCACGCCGAACTCGTGGCCGGGCGGCTTCACCGCCGAGCTGCGCGTGACCAACCGCGGCAGCGCCCTCAACGGCTGGACGCTCGCCTTCACCGCCGGCGCCGGGGTCCGGCTGACCAACGGCTGGAACGGCGAGTGGAGCCAGTCCGGCGACCAGATCACCGCCCGCAACGCCGCCTGGAACGCCGCCCTGCCGACCGGTGGCACCGTCTCGCTCGGTTTCCAGGGCACCTACACCGGTGCCACCCTGCCCGTCCCCACCTCGTTCACCCTCAACGGCACCCCCTGCTGAGCTGCCGGGAAGGGGCCCTTTCGCAACGCCTGGCGGAGCGGAGGGGCCCCCTTTTCAACAGGCTCTCCACCGGCGTTACGCGCACCCGTCGACGGGGAACGTGTGTCGTTGACGAAGGAGGAGACCCAATGACCACACCGTCGAGCCCCACCTCCGCCTGGCGTCCCGGGATGCCGGGCGGCGACACCTTCCCGTCCGGTCCCGCCGGTCACCCCTCGCCCCCGAGCGGTGACGGCAACGGGCCGGGGATGGGCCCGCCGACCGTGACGATCGGCTCGTACCCGGACTACCCGTCCGCGCAGCGCGTCGTGGACTATCTGGCCGACAACCGCTTCCCGGTGGAGCACACCGCCATCGTCGGGACCAACCTCACCCTGGTCGAGACCGTCCTCGGGCGGATGACCACCGGGCGGGCGGCGCTGGTCGGGGCCGGCTCGGGCGCGTGGTTCGGTCTCTTCATCGGACTGCTGTTCGGAATCTTCACAACGGGCAACTGGTTCGCCGTGGTCCTCGCCGGTCTGGTGATCGGTGCGATCTGGGGTGCCGTGTTCGGGGCGGTCGCGCACGCGATGACCGGCGGCCGGCGCGACTTCACGTCGGCCAGTTCGCTGCGTGCCAGCCAGTACGCCGTCATCGTCGACCAGCAGTACGCCGAGCAGGCCCGCCAGCTCCTGGGCCGGATGCACATGCCGGCACCACAGCACGAGCGAGGCTGACCGCCGAGCACGAACGACGCACCCCGGTCGCGACCGCGCCCGGGGTGCGTCGGCGTGTGCGACGACGACCGTTCAAATCCCGACGAATGCGGCTGGACTCTGCCATTGGCACTCAGCACAGCAGCCAACGAGATCTTTACTCAAAATTTGAAGTAGTGCTACTCTCGGGAGCGTGACCGAGAGTCTGGAGCCGCACCGACTGGCCGCCTGGCGGGCGTACATCGAGGCGAGCCAGCGGCTGTTCACCCAGCTGGAGGACGACCTGCGCGCCGACAGCGCGCTCAGCTTCGCCGACTACCACGTGCTGGTGCTGCTCTCCGAGGCGCCGGGGCAGCGACTGCGGATGGGCGAGCTGGCCAACCGCCTGGTCTTCTCCCCCAGCCGGCTGACGTACCAGATCTCCTCGATGCAGCGCCGCGGCCTGGTCGCCAAGGAGGCCTGCCCGGACGACCGGCGGGGCAGCGAGGCGGTGCTCACCGCCGCCGGGTTGCTGACCCTGCGCGAGGCGGCACCGCACCACCTGGCGTCGGTCCGCACGCACCTGATGGACGACCTCGACGAGGACGAGGTCGCCGCCCTCACCCGGATCTTCGACCGGCTCGGCCGCCGGCTGCGCGCCGAACGGTCGGCCCGCCCCAGCGAGAGCTAAGGAGCCCGCCATGCCCGCCGTCACCGTCGACGACGTCCTCGTCCTGCCCCGCCTGCCGCGGCTCGACGAGGCCACCACCTACCGGCCGGTCCGCCGGCTGACCACCGCGCCGAGCGGGTACGAGGGCGAGGGCTTCCCGGTGCGCCGGGCATTCGCCGGGGTGCCGCTCAGCGAGCTGGACCCGTTCATCCACCTCGACCAGATGGGCGAGGTGGACTACGCGCCGGGCGAGCCGAAGGGAACGCCGTGGCATCCGCACCGGGGCTTCGAGACCGTCACGTACATCATCGACGGCGTCTTCGACCACCAGGACACGCACGGCGGGGGCGGCACCATCACCGACGGTGACACCCAGTGGATGACCGCCGGCAGCGGCCTGCTGCACATCGAGGCACCGCCGGAGCACCTGGTGATGAGCGGCGGGCTGTTCCACGGCACGCAGCTCTGGGTCAACCTGCCCCGGGTCGCCAAGCTGATCCCGCCCCGCTACCAGGACATCCGCGGCCGGGAGTCGGCGCTGCTCACCACGCCGGACGGCGGGGCGCTGGTGCGGGTGATCGCGGGTGAGATCGCCGGTCACCGCGGGCCCGGCTCGACCCACACGCCGATCACCGTCACCCACGTGACGGTGGAGCCGGGCGCGCAGGTCGACCTGCCCTGGCGGCCCGACTTCAACGCGCTGGTGTACGTGCTGGGCGGGCGCGGGCGGGTCGGCGCCGAGCAACGGCCCTTCCACACCGGTCAGCTGGCCGTGCACGGGCCCGGTGACGCCCTGCGGTTCGCCGCGGACGCCCGCCAGGACGCCCGCACGCCCGCGCTGGACCTGTACATCATGGGCGGCCAGCCGATCCGCGAGCCGGTGGCGCACTACGGCCCGTTCGTCATGAACACCCGTGACGAGCTGATCCAGGCCTTCGAGGACTTCCAGGCCGGACGGCTCGGCGTGATCCCCGCGAAGCGGCTCCCGCACACCGACGGGTCGGGTCCGCGCCCCTGACCGGCACGTGACGGCGGGTGCCCCGCCCGGGGCACCCGCCGTCAAGGTCCGCCTCAGGACACGGCGAATATGCCGGCGACGCCCAGGATCACCATCACCAACACGGCCACCAGCGCCCCCCGTTCGCTCTCGACCGCCTGCTCGCGGTAGTCGGTCACGGAGTTCGTCGTCTCGCCGGGCATGGTGTGGCCTCCTCGGTGTGTCGCGTCAAGATCGGTGGATGTGTGCCGTGGGGACGGCCGCCGGTCAGGCCGGCGGGCCGGGCACCCGCGCGGGGTTCCGGTCGTCCGACTCGGCAGGGCGTGGCACCCGGACGTGGTTCTGCTCCGCTGGCGAACGTGCCGACCCCGAGGTCTGAGTTACCCGTATGGACCAGCGGAAACCTTGCCGGACGGGTAACTTGCGGCGAAGCGGCAAACGGCGGTCCGGCTGCCCAGGCGCGCCGCTCGGCGCCGCTCGATGGTCGGAGCGTTGCGACGGTGGTACGCCCCCGCCGGGACGGCTGCAACCCTGCCGCCCTGGTCCACCCGCGCGCTTCGGCGCGCCGCCGGGCTACGAACCGGGCCGCAGGCCGCTCGCGGCCCGGAGCGCCGGGACCTCGCGGGTCGCGCCCACGCCGACCGGCTCGGGACCGGACACGTGCTCGGTCAGCCCGCCGGGGTACGCGAACGACGCGCGGGGGGCGTAGAAGCCGAACCCGATGGTGAGCGGGTTCTCCGGACGCAGGGCGTAGATCGGGTGGGCCGGGGCCAGGAACTCCACCGACTCGATCACGAACGGGGTGACCGGCTCGGCGACGTACGGGAAGACGGAGCTGAGCAGCCGCCCGTTCCGGGAGGTGAAGTAGCGGTGGTGGCCGCTGCTCACCATCCGGCCGGCTTCGCCGATCTGGCAGCGGGCCCGGATCACCGGCACGCCGTCGATCTCCGTCTCGGCCACGAGCAGGCCGTCCTCGTTGCCGATGACGGTCCGGCCCCGGAGTGCCGGCGCGCCCCGGGCGAGGGCGTACTGCCGGACCCGCTCGCTCGACGTGACGTAGTGCGTCCACCAGCCGCCCGGGCTCTCCCCACCCGGCGCGTCCACGCCGACGAGCGAGACGCCCAGGTAGGCCAGCGAGTACGCCCCGAAGCCGGAGGTCTGGCTGGCGTCGTCGACGACGTACTGGTTCATGAAGACCTGCCGGTCCGGGCGGGGCCGGAGCCCGGCGGGCACCGTCGCCGCCACCGCGTCGGGATCCGCCGGCAGCCAGCTGAAGTAGAGCGTGCGGCAGTTGACCACAAGCTGCGGGGCGGACGGGTCCAGCACGATGCCTCCGTACGACTGCTGTCACCCGCGACGCTACGGCTGGTCCTGTCAGCGGGACAAGGACGGAAAGTCGACACCGGAAGCCCGTCGTGTGACCCCCGGCCGACCGCCCGACGCCGGTCGCGGACCGTCCGGTTGACCGGTACCGACGTCTGGGCCAGGGCCACTCGGACGAAGAAGTGGATGATCAGCCTCACAACCTGATGAAGTTTCATCCGCTTTTGCGTTCTACATCCCGCGGGATCCCTTAAGTACATCAGCCGTTCGGCTAGATTTTGCCAAGACGATCGGGCTAAGGTGACTTCCGAACGTACATCTGTAGCTAAACCAAAGCGTCACGTCTTTTGTCTGCGGACGAGGTGCAGGGAGGACCACCCATGACCGCGCCAACGATCAGCGACCACGCGACGACGGCCGCACCGAGCGCCACCGGAAAGCTCGACCCGCGCGCGCTCACCGACAGCGCCGCCGACCTGCTCAACGCGATGGCCGCGTTGCCGGCCAACCACCCGTCCCGCGCCGCCCTCCGCGACCGGGCGATCGAGGCCTGGCTGCCGCTCGCCAACCACCTCGCGCACCGCTACAGCGGGCGCGGCGAGCCCACCGACGACCTGGCCCAGACCGCGGCGGTCGGGCTCATCAAGGCGATCGACAAGTTCGACCCCTCCCGTGGAGTCGACTTCGCCGGCTACGCGATCCCCACCATCATCGGCGAGCTGAAGCGGCACTTCCGGGACCGCACCTGGGACATCCGGGTCCCCCGCCGGCTCCAGGAGCTGCGGCTGGCCATCTCCGACGCCAACAGCACCCTGCTCCAGACGCTCGGCCGCTCGCCGACGGTCGCCGACATCGCCGCTCACCTCAAGCTCACCGAGGAGGAGGTGCTGGAGGGCCTGGAGGGTGCCCGCGCCTACAACGCGGTGTCCCTCTCCACCCCGACCGGCGACGGTGACCGCGCCACCGAGCTGGGCGACCTGCTCGGCAACGAGGACGGCGAGTTCGAGCTGGCGGAGCTGCGGGTCGCGCTCGGCCCGGCGCTCGCCACCCTCGACGAGCGCGAGCAGAAGATCCTCACCCTGCGCTTCTACGGCAACCTGACGCAGTCCCAGATCGCCGAGCAGATCGGTGTCTCCCAGATGCACGTGTCCCGGCTGCTGGCCCGGGCGCTGACCAAGCTGCGTGGGCAGCTGGACGGCACGTACTGAGTCAGCGGCGTGACGGTGGCCGGGTCGGCGGGCCCGGCCACCGTCGTGTCATGCCGGCGGTGTCGACGGGGCCCCACCAGGACCGGGACCCCGTTCCGTTCAGCTCAGCGGCTCCCGCCACATCGGCCAGAACGGCGTACCGTCGGGCAGCCGGAACGGCTCGCGGACCTGGTATCCGTGCTTGCTGTACAGCTTGACGCCGACCTCGCTGGCGGCCTCCAGATAACCCGGCAGCCCGTTGGCGTCCAGCCAGGCGTGGTGGTGCCGCAGCAGGGTGCTGCCGAGCCCCTGGCCCTGCCGGTCCGGCCGGACGGCGAGCAGGGCCAGGTGGTGGTGATCGGGGTGCGGGTGGTTCGCGGCGAACAGCTCGTCGAGGTGGGCGAACCGCTCGGTGTACGCGCCGCACGCCGCGGCGAGCCGGGCGTCGTAGTCCTCCGGCGGCGGCGCCGGGTCGCCCACCGAGGGAAACCACACGGCGACCCCGGCCCGGTCGGCGGTGCCGAACACCAGGCCGTGCCGCATGGCGTGGTCGACCACGATCTCGAACTGCCCGGCGAGCACCTTCTCCCGCCGGTCCTCCTCGGGCACCAGCCAGCGCGGCGCGTCGAGCACCAGGAACGCCTCGGCGATCCGCTCGGCGACCAGCCGGGTCTCCGCCGGGCCCAGGCGCTCGACCGGCACGTCGCTCACCGCCGCACCTCCGTGCGCTCCATACCCGGCGCCGTCTCGGGCAGGACCGCGGCGGCGGAGCTCTCCGCGCCGAGGCCGATCCGGGCATAGGTGTCGGGCCGGTTCGAGCGCAGCACCAGGGCCCAGACCGCACCGAGCAGCGCGGCCACCGGGTACGCCACCGGGACCGCCCAGCGCAGCGTGTGGTCCGGCGCGACACCGAGCAAATCGGCAAAGTTGATCACGGCGAGGGTGACCACACCGGCCAGCGCCAGCGCGGCGATTCCCGGCGCGACCGCCCGCCGCCACGGCGTCTCGGCGACGCCGCTGCGCGCGAAGTAGACGATCACCGCGACGGAGGTCGTCGCGATCAGCAGCAGCACCCCGAAGCCGCCGCTGGTGCCGCACCAGTAGAAGAGCTGCACGACCGGGTCCCACCCGTTGACCGCGTACAGCAGGATCACCACCAGACCGAGCGCGCTCTGCGCGAGCGACGCCGCCCGGGGCGCGCCGGTGCGCGGCGAGGTCCGCCCGAAGACCGCCGGCAGCACCCGCTCCCGGCCGAGGGCGAACGCGTACCGGGCGGTGGTGTTGTGGAACGAGATCATCGCGGCGACCACCGACGTCAGGAACAGCGCCTGGCCGATCGTGACCACGGTGTCGCCGAGGTGCTCGCCGGCCAGGTTGAAGATCAGCGCGACGCTCTGCTCCCCGGCCTGCTCGGCGATCCGGTCGGGGCCGACCGCGACCGTCATGCTCCACGACGAGAGCGCGTAGACCGCGGCGATGATCGCGATGGACAGGTAGGTGGCCATCGGCACCGTCCGGCGTGGATCCTTGCTCTCCTCGCTGAACACCACGGCCGACTCGAATCCCACGAAGCCGAGGATCGCGAGCACCAGCACCGCGCCGACGCCGGGGACGAACAGGTTGTCCGGGGCGAGCGCCGCGAAGCTGACCTGCCCGTCGGCCGGATTGCCGAGCTGGCCCAGGTCGAACACGAGGATCACCGCGATCTCGGCGATCAGCAGCGCGGCCAGCACCAGGCCGTTGATGTCGACCCGGAGCACGCCCAGCACGGCGACCACCGCCCAGGCGGCCAGCGCCACCAGCCACCACTCCACGGTGACGCCGAAGAGGCGGTCCAGCACCGGCTCGGCGGCGGCGCCGATGGCTCCGTACAACCCGACCTGCAGGGCGTTGTACGCGATCAGGGCCACCCACGCCGCGCCGACGCCGGCCGGCCGGCCCAGGCCGCGGGACACGTACGAGTAGAACGCGCCGGCGTTGGTCAGCCGGCGGGCCATCGCCACGTAGCCGACGGAGAAGAGGGCGAGCACGGCGGCGACCGCGAGGAAGGCCAGCGGGATGCCGAGAACGCCGACGACGCCGTAGCCGGTCGTCACCACGCCGGCGACGACGGTCAGCGGCGCGGCGGCGGAGAGGACGAAGAAGATCACCGATGGCACGCCGAGCCGGCCACGGGCCAGCGCCTCGGAGACGTTGCTGGGCCTTTCGATCGTTGCTGACGAGGACATGCGCGGCTCCGGTTGAGGGGAGGGGATGAGGGGTTCCGGGGTCACGGGACGCCGCGCAGCACGGCGGCGCCGACGGCGGCCTCGGTGTGCGCGACCAGTTCCTTCAACGGCGGCGGCAGGGCGGCCACCAGCCCGGTGAGCCGGTGGTGGGCGCGCGGCGCGGCGGACCACAGCACCTCCCGGCTGAGGCCGGTCGCGGTGAGCAAGCCGAGCACCACCGCGTCGGCGAGGGTGGGTGGGGGTTCGGACCGCTCCAGCAGCACCCGCAGGCGGGTGGCCGGCCAGGCGGCCGCGTTGGGATCCATCGGCGCGTAGGTGACGCTGGTCCGCAGCAGCCGGCGGCTCTCCTGGCGGCGCAGCACGCCCGCCCGGGCCAGCCGCTCGCCGACGGACGTCGTGGCGGTCTGGGCGAGGAAGCTGAGCCAGGTGCGTACCGACCGGTGCTGCGACTCGCCCAGAAGCTGGTCGAGCACGGTGTGGGCGAGCGCGTCCGCCGGCGGACGGCGGTTGACGACCGTGACTGCGCCGGCGGACACCGTGAGGTGCCCGTACAGCACCAGCTCGGCCAGCAGACCACCGGCGAGCCCCAGGCCGGTGGCGGCCGGGTGCAGCTTCGCCCTGCCCCGGATGTCGTTGTGGGCGATCAGGAAGAACTCGTCGGCGATCCGCAACCGGTCCCTCCCCGTCGCAGCGTCCACAGTGATCGCAACCGGCCAAGAATGCACCGAGCCGAACTGCAATGCAACTCCCGGTTCTGCAGGTTGCAGTTCGCACCCGCGCGACCTGCGGATCTTGTCGTGACAGACTCGGGGGGTGACCGCGAGCCCGACCGTCCGCCGCCGCCGGATCGCCCGTGAACTCCGCCAGCTACGCGAGCGCGCGGGCATGACCCTGGATGTCGCCGCGCGGCAGCTGGACATGTCCAAGAGCAACCTGTCCCGCATCGAGAACGCCCAGATCGGCATCAAGCCGCGCGACGTCCGCGCCGCCCTGGCCCTCTACCAGGTGACTGGCGCGGACGCCGAGGCGCTGATCGAAATCGCCCGTGGCGCACAGCAACGGGGCTGGTGGCAGAACTACAGCGACGTGCTGCCGGAGTGGTTCGAGTTCTACGTCGGACTCGAGGCGGAGGCGGCGACGCTGCGCACGTACGAGGCCGAGGCCGTGCCCGGCCTCCTCCAGACCGAGGCGTACGCGCGGGAGGTCTTCCGGCGCACGGCCGGCGAGGAGGGCATCGAACGGAAGGTCGCCGCGCGGCTGCGCCGGCAGGAGGTGCTGCGCCGCGACGACCCGGTGGAGCTGTCGGTCGTGCTGAACGAGTCGGTGCTGCGCCGGCCGGTCGGCGGGAGCGCCGTGATGGCCGACCAGTTGGCGCACATCGCGAAGGTCGCTCAGTTACCCAACGTCATCGTGCAGGTACTACCGTTCTCGGCCGGCGGGCACCCCGCGATGGGTGCCCCGTACGTCATCCTGACCTTCGCCGACGCCGCCGACGCTACCGTGGTCTACCTGGAAAATCTCACGACAGGCCTGGCACTGGAGGAGGCCGGGCACGTGGCCGGGTATAGCCTTGTGCACGAGGAGCTGCGCCGTCTGGCGCTCGGTCCGGAGGCGTCCCAGGCACGCCTCGCGGAGGCTTCTCGTAACTTTGCGTGACCGATGGTGCGGCACGCCGGCACAGACGAGAGGTACGCGATGACGGCGCTCGACCGGACGGAGTGGCGCACCAGCAGCCGCAGTGTGGGCAACGGCAACTGCGTCGAGGTGGCCACGGTGGACGGTCGGGTCGCGGTCCGGGACAGCAAGGATCGGCGCGGCCCGGTGCTCGCGTTCGCGCCGTCGGCCTGGCGCTCCTTCGTGGCCGGCATCGACGGGGTACGCGCCGGCTGACCGGCCGCCCGGCGGCGGTGCGAGACTCCAGCGGTGCTCTCCGACGTACCCCTCGACCTGCCGGTCCGGCCGGCCCTGCCGGCGGTGCTGGCGGCCCTGCGCGACACCGGCGCCGGGGTGCTGGTGGCGCCGCCGGGCACCGGCAAGACCACCCTGGTCCCGCTGGCCGTCGCCGGCGAGGTGGCCGGCCGGGTGCTGGTGGCGCAGCCGCGCCGGGTGGCGGCCCGGGCCGCCGCCCGCCGGATGGCCACGCTGCTCGGCGAGCGGGTGGGCGAGCGGGTCGGTTACGCCGTGCGCGGCGACCGCCGGGCCGGCTCGCGGACCCGGGTGGAGGTGGTGACCACCGGCCTGCTGGTCCGCCGGCTGCACCGGGACCCGGAGCTGGCCGGTACCGACGCCGTCCTGCTCGACGAGATCCACGAGCGGCACCTCGACGCCGACCTGGCGCTCGCCTTCGCCGTGGAGGCCCGCGCGGCGCTCCGCCCCGACCTGTGGCTGCTGGGGATGTCGGCGACCCCGGACACCGGACGGATCGCGGCGCTGCTCGGCGGCGCCTCGCCCGCGCCGGTCGTGCGGGCGTCCTCGGCACTGCACCCGGTCACCCGGATCTGGGCGCCCCCGCCCCGGCCGGTCGCCCCGCCCGGTGGTGGGCGGGTCGACCCGGCGCTGCTCGACCACGTCGCGGCCACGGTCCGCCGGGCGCTGCGCGAGCAGGACGGTGACGTGCTGGTCTTCCTGCCCGGGGCCGGCGAGATCGCCGCGGTCGCGGGTCGCCTGGCCGACCTGCGCCCGGGGGTGACGATCGGGTCGCTGCACGGCCGGCAGCCGGCGGCCGAGCAGGACGCCGCGCTCCGGCCACCGTCCGCCCCGCCGGACACCGGCGCGGTCCCGCCCCGCCGGGTGGTGCTGGCGACCTCGGTGGCGGAGAGCAGCCTGACCGTGCCCGGGGTGCGGGTCGTGGTCGACTCCGGCCTCGCCCGGGTCGCCCGCACGGACCTGACCCGTGGGCTGGGCGCGCTGGTCACCGTCCCGGTGTCCCGGGCCGCCGCCACCCAACGCGCCGGGCGCGCCGGCCGGGAGGGGCCCGGCCACGTCTACCGCTGCTGGTCCGCCGCGACGCACGAGCGGCTGGCCGCGCAGCCGGAGCCGGAGATCGTCACCGCCGACCTGACCGGGTTCGCGCTGGACCTCGCGGCCTGGGGCGCACCCGACGGTCACGGTCTCGCGCTGCCGGACCCGCCGCCACCGGCCGCCCTCGCGGTGGCCCGGGAGACCCTCACCACGCTCGGGGCAATCGACGCGGACGGCCGGGTCACCGGGCGCGGTCGGGCGATCGCCGCCACCGGCGCCCATCCCCGGCTGGGTCGCGCCCTCCTCGACGGCGCCGCCCGGGTCGGCCCGGACCGCACCGCCGAGGTCGTCGCGCTGCTCGCCGAGGACGGGCTCACCGGCCCGGGTGACGACCTGACCGCCGCCTGGCGCCGGCTCCGCGCGGGTGTCGACGCCGCCACCACCGCACGCTGGCGGGCAGAGGTACGCCGGCTGCGCGCCACCGTGCCGGACGGCGCCGGCCCGCCGGGGGAGCGCCTGCCCGACGACCTCGCCGCCGGGCTGGTGGTGGGCCTGGCGTACCCGGAACGGCTGGCCCGGGCGCGGCGGCCGGGCGGTCCCGCGTACCTGATGACCGGCGGGACCGCCGCGGAGCTGGCGCCCGGGTCGGGACTGGCCGGCTCGGCGTGGTTGGCGGTCGCCGTGGCCGACCGCTCCCCCGGCGCGCCGTCCGCGCGGATCCGGCTGGCCGCCCCGGTGGACGAGGCGACCGCCCGGGAGGCGGGCGGGCCGCTGCTCACCACGTCCCGGGAGGTGGCCTGGTCGGGGACGGACGTGATCGCGCGGGAGATGATCCGGCTCGGCGCGCTCGACCTCGTCGAGCGCCCGCTGACCGACGCCGACCCGGGCGAGCTGGCCGCCGCCGTGCTGGACGGCCTGCGCCGGACCGGCCTGGGCCTGCTGACCTGGAGTCCGGCGGCCCGGGCGCTCAGGGAGCGGCTGGCGTTCTGCCGCGCGGCCCTCGGCGACGAGTGGCCCGAGGTGGGCGACGCCGCGCTGCTCGACGCGGCGCCGGTCTGGCTCGCGCCGGAGCTGGTCGGCGCCCGCCGGCGGGCCGACCTGGCCCGCATCGACGTGGCCGCCGCGCTGCGCCGGCTGCTGCCGTGGCCGCTCGCCGCCCGCCTGGACGAGCTGGCGCCGGAGCGGCTCACCGTGCCCAGCGGCTCCCGGATCCGGGTCGACTACACGGATCCGGCGGCGCCGGTGCTGGCGGTCAAGCTGCAGGAGACGTTCGGCTGGGGCGAGGCGCCCCGGATCGCCGGGGGCCGCGTGCCGGTCCGGCTGCACCTGCTCTCGCCAGCCGGCCGACCGGTCGCGGTCACCGCCGACCTGGCCTCCTTCTGGCGGTCCGGCTATCCCCAGGTGCGGGCGGAGCTGCGCGGGCGCTACCCGCGCCACCCGTGGCCGGAGGACCCGACGACGGCCGAGCCGACCCGGCGCGCCACCCCGCGCCGTCGCTAGGGCCGGTGTCGACACCGGCCCTCAAGTCACTCCTCCACCACGTCGGCGACGATGACCGTGACGTTGTCCGGGCCGCCGGCGTGCAGCGCCAGGTCGATCAGCTTGCGGGCGCAGGTGGCCCGGTCCGGGTACGCGGCGAGCACCTCGGCGAGGGTGTCCGGGCGGACGACGTTGGACAGGCCGTCGCTGCACAGCAGCCAGCGGTCACCGGCCCAGGGCACCATCGTCGCGTACGACGGGGAGACCTCGTCGCCCTGCAACGCCTGGGTGACGACGGCCCGCCGCGGGTGGCTGCTCGCCTGGTCGGGGGTGATGACGCCCTGGTCGACCAGCATCTGCACGAAGGTGTCGTCCCGGGTGATCTGCTTGAGCACACCCTCCCGGAACAGGTACGCCCGCGAGTCGCCGACGTGGGCCAGGGCGAGACAGGTGCCGGTGCGGGCGAAGAGCAGAGCGGTCAACGTGGTGCCCATGCCCTGCCGCTCCGGATCCTCGCTGACGGCCTGCCGGATCCGGGTGCTGGCCACCTGGATGCCGCGCTGCAGCGCGGCGACCAGCGACTCCTCCGGGGTCGCCACGTCCAGCGGGGCGATCGAGTCGATCGCGACGGCACTGGCCAGGTCGCCGGCGGCCATGCCGCCCATGCCGTCGGCGACGGCGACGAGCCAGGTGCCCGAGTACAGGGCGTCCTGGTTCCCGCTGCGGATCAGACCACGGTCGCTCGTGCCGAACGAACGCAGCTTCAAGGTCATGGGAGGCAGCCTGCCAGGCCGAGGGTGCGGTTGTCTCTAGGAGATGGGACGACCGGGCGTGGCGCGGCGAATCTCACGGCCGGCGCACCGGCGGGATCATCCAGCCGAATCGATTGACAAGGACACCCGGGCACTGGAAACATCGATGCGATCCTGGGAGCGCTCCCAGGTCGCCCCAGACAGGCGCTCCCAGGTTCCACCCCCACCACCCCGTCCGTCCCGGAGGGAAGTCCCGTGACGCCATCCCGACGCCGCCTCGCGTTGCTCGCCGCGGCGGCCACCGTGGCGCTGACCGGCGCCGCCGCCGGTCCCGCCCAGGCCGACCCACCACCAGACGCCCCCGAGCAGATCGACAACGGCGACTTCAGCGCCGGTGTGTCGCCCTGGTTCTCGTACGGCACCGGCCCGCTCGGCGTCACCGACGGCCGGCTCTGCACCACCGTCCCGGCCGGCCTGGCCAACCCGTGGGACGCCGGCATCGGGCAGGACGGCGTACCGCTGGTCGCCGGCGCCGAGTACACCCTCGCGTTCGACGTCTCCGCCACCCCCGGCACACCGGTCCGGGCGGTGCTCCAGCTCGGCAGCGCCCCCTACACCGCGTACGCCACGGTGGACGCGAACGCGACCGGCACCGCCGCCCGGGTCGAGCACACCTTCACCTCGCCCGCGGAGAACCCCACCGCCCAGCTGATCTTCCAGGTCGGCGGCAGTGCCGAGGAGCAGACCGTCTGCCTGGACAACGTCTCGCTGCGCGGCGGCAACCCGCCCGAGCCGTACGTGCCGGACACCGGGCCCCGGGTCCGGGTCAACCAGGTCGGCTACCTGCCCGGCGGGCCGAAGAACGCCACCCTCGTCACCGACGCCACCGAATCGGTGCCGTGGCAGTTGCGTGCCGCCGACGGCGCGGTGGTGGCCAGTGGCGACACCGCCCCGCGCGGGGTCGACGAGGCCTCCGGGCAGAACGTGCACACCATCGACTTCACCGGCTACCGCACGCCGGCCGCCGGGCTGACCCTCGTCGCCGACGGCGAGACCAGCCACCCGTTCGACGTCTCCGGCACCCTGTACGACCGGCTCCGCGCCGACGCCGCGCAGTTCTTCTACGCCCAGCGCAGCGGCATCGAGATCGACGGGGACCTGCTCGGCGACGAGTACGCCCGCCCCGCCGGGCACGTCGGCGTGGCGCCGAACCAGGGCGACACCGAGGTCCCCTGCCAGCCGGGTGTCTGCGACTACACCCTGGACGTGCGCGGCGGCTGGTACGACGCCGGCGACCACGGCAAGTACGTGGTCAACGGCGGTATCGCCACGTACCAGCTGCTGAGTACGTTCGAGCGGACCAAGACCGCGGCCACCGCGTCGTTCGGCACCGCGCTCGGCGACGGCTCCCTGCGCGTACCCGAGCAGGGCAACGGGGTGCCCGACATCCTCGACGAGGCCCGCTGGGAGCTGGAGTTCCTGCTGCGGATGCAGGTCCCGGCCGGCCAGCCGCTCGCCGGGATGGCCCACCACAAGATCCACGACCGGCAGTGGACCGGCCTGCCGCTGCAACCCCACGACGACCCGCAGCCGCGCGAGCTGCACCCGCCGTCCACCGCCGCCACGCTCAACCTGGCCGCCGTCGCCGCCCAGTGCGCGCGCCTGTTCGCCCCGTACGACGCCGGGTTCGCCGGCCGCTGCGGCACCGCGGCGAAGACCGCCTACGCCGCGGCGAAGGCCAACCCCGACCGGTACGCGAGCCCGGCCGACAGCACCGGCGGCGGCGCGTACGACGACACGAACGTCACCGACGAGTTCTACTGGGCGGCCGCCGAGCTCTACCTGACCACCGGCGCGGCGACGTACCTGGCCGACCTGACCGGGTCGCCGCACCACACCGGGGACGTGTTCGACCCGCGCGGCTTCGGCTGGCAGGGCGCGGCGGCGCTGGGCCGGCTCGACCTGGCCACCGTGCCGAGCGGGCTGCCCGCCGCCGAGCGCGCGCGGATCCGGGCGTCCGTCACCGAGGCCGCCGACGCGTACCTCGCCGAAATCGAGCGGCAGGCGTACGGGCTGCCGCTGCCCGGCGACCCGGGCAGCTACTTCTGGGGCGGCAACAGCAACATCATCAACAACGCGGTCGTGCTGGCGACCGCGTTCGACCTGACCGGCGATCCGTCCTACCGGGACGGCGCGGTGCAGGCGATGGACTACATCCTCGGCCGCAACGCGCTGAACATCTCGTACGTGACCGGGTGGGGCGAGCACGCCGCCGAGAACCAGCACAGCCGGATCTTCGGCCACCAGCTCGACCCGAACCTGCCGAAGCCGCCGGCCGGCTCCCTCGCCGGCGGACCGAACGCCGCCCTGCAGGACCCGTTCGCCGCGCAGTTGCTCGCCGGCTGCGAGCCGATGTTCTGCTACGTCGACGACATCAACTCGTACGCCACCAACGAGGTCGCGATCAACTGGAACTCGGCGCTGACCTGGATCGCGTCGTTCCTGGCCGACCAGGGCGACGCCGGGGCGGTGCCGCCGGCGACGTGCGCCGTCACGTACACGACGCACGGCAGCTGGCCGAGCGGCTTCACCACCCAGGTGACCGTACGCAACACCGGCACCACGACGATCGACGGCTGGCACCTGCGGTTCGCCTTCACCGGGGCCCAGGAGGTCGACCACGGCTGGTCGGCGACGGTCAGCCAGGCCGGCGCCACGGTCACGGCGACGAACGAACGGTGGAACGCGAAGATCGGACCGGGCGGTTCGGTGACGTTCGGCTTCAACGGCGCCACCACCGGCGGCGCCAACCCGAAGCCGGGCCTGTTCACCCTCAACGGCAGCCCCTGCACCTCCTGACCCCACGCGGGGGACGCCGGTCGGGGTCCTCCATGATCACGCTCGAACGTTGAAGTAGTGGCCTCGCGGAGCGCCGCGAGGCCACTACCTCAGCCATCCAGCACGATGTCGCGGTCCGCCAGCGACTTCACGAACACCTGCTCCGTCTTCAACTCGCGGAAGCCGCGCCCGCGGTAGAAGCGGTGCGCGTCGAGCCGCTCGCTGCCGGAGAGCACCTGCACCGCGGTCAGCCCGCGCCCACGCGCCCACTCCTCGGCGGCGGCCACCAGCGCCCCGCCGGCGCCGGAGCCGCGCCGGTCCGCGGCGACGGCCAAGCCGACGATCTCGAGCCGGTCACCGTGCACCAGGCTCAGGCCGCGCCGGGCGTGCACCCAGCCGACCACCCGCTCCCCGTCGACGGCGACGAGCACCGCATGCCCGGGTGGCAGCGTCGCGAGCCGCCGGCAAACCTCGTGAGTCGCCACCGGGTAGCCGAGATCGTCCGCCATCAGGGTGGCGACCGCCGCCGCGTCGTCGGGTCGGGCCGGGCGTACCTGCGCGATCATCGCACCTCCACTGTGACCGAGGTCGCGTCCGGCGGGCACCCTACCCGTCCAGCGTCCCGCCTACGGTCGAGCCATGACGACCGACCCGGTCGCCCGGTGCTGAGCGGCCGGTGGTCGGCGGTGCTGCCGGTGCCGCCGCCGGGCGAACTGCGCACCCTGTCAGGGGCCACCCTCGCGAACACGGTCGGCACCGGGCTGTGGTTGGCCGGCTCGGCGCTCTACCTGACCCGCGTGGTCGGGCTGAGCCCGGCGACCGTCGGGGCCGGGCTCAGCGTCGCCGGTCTGGTCGGGCTCGCCGCCAGCGTTCCGCTCGGCAGCCTCGCCGACCGGCGGGACCCGCGGACCCTGCGCGCCGCGATCCAGGTGTTCCAGGCCGCGGTCGCCGCCGCGTACCTGCTGGTGGACTCGGTCCCGAGCTTCGTCGCGGTGGCGGTGCTGGACGCGCTGCTGGTCTCCGGCAACCTCGCCGTCCGCGCCGCGCTGGTCGCCGCCGTCGGCGGACCGGACGGGCGGGTGCACGCCTTCGCGACGCTGCGCGCGGTGGCGAACGTGGGCGTCGCGGTCGGTGCCGGGCTGGCCGGGATCGCGCTGGCGGCGGACACCCCGACGGCGTACCGCCTGCTGGTGGTCGGCAACGCCGCCACCTTCCTGATCTCGGCGGCGCTGCTGCTGCGACTGCCGGCGTACCCGACACGGCGGGGAACCGGGCCGCGACGGTCCGGCCGGCCCCTGCGGGACCTGCCCTTCCTCGCGGTCAGCGGCGCATCGGCGGTGCTCTCCCTGCACTGGGTGGTGCTCACCCTGATCCTGCCGCTGTGGGTGGTCGGGCACACCGGCGCGCCGCCGGTCACGGTGTCGGCCGTGCTGCTGGTCAACACCGTGCTGACCGTGCTGCTGGCGGTGCCGCTCGGCCGACACGCGAACCGGGCGCGCACGGCCGCCACCGCGATGCGCCGCGCCGGGCTGGTGCTCGCCGCCGTGATGCCGGTGTACGCCGTGACCGCCGGCCCGGGCGCACCGCTCGCGGTGGCGCTGCTCCTCGCCGCCACCGCCGGCTACACGATCGGGGACCTCTGGCACGGCACCGCGGGCGCGGCACTCGCCTACGACCTCGCCGCCCCGGGCGCGATCGGCGCCTACCAGGGCCTCGACGGCCTGCTCGCCGGGCTGGGGCGCGCGGTCGGCCCGGTGCTGCTCACGGCCGTGGTGCTCGACGGCGGCACGGTCGGCTGGCTGGCCCTCGGCGGATTGTTCGCGATCACCGGCCTGGCGGTACCGGCGCTCACCCGCCGCGCCCTCGCGACCCGCCCCGCAGTGACCCCGTAGGAAGCCGCACGGCCTTCGAGGGCTTCGGCACCCCGTCGGCGCCGGGCGGCGCAGCCACCCGGGTGCGGCCGCACCGCAAGCGGCAGCGGCCTGGCCGGCGGGCGGGAAGCGGCGGTGGGCGCGACAGCCGGGGCGCGGCGGGGGCGCTCGGCAGGTGGTAGCAGGATGGGGTCGTGGACGATGATCTTCTTCTGCGGCCGGGCGGGCCGGCGGACGCTCCCGCCGTGCTGCGGCTGCTCGACGGGGCGACCGCGTGGCTCGTCGCGCACGGGCGTACCGGCCAGTGGGGCACCGAGCCGGCGTCGACCGACCCGCGGCGCGTCGACCAGGCGCGGGCCTGGGCCACCGGCGGCGGGCTGTGGTTCGCCGAGTTCGCCGGGCGGCCGGTGGGCGCTCTCGTCGTCGGTGCGGCCACCGAGTACGTGCCGCCCGCCACCGAGCCCGAGCTGTACGTGAACCTGCTGGTCACCGACCGGGCGTACGCCGGGCGCGGGATCGGTGGCCGGTTGCTGGCGCACGCGGCGGACCTGGCCCGGGAACGCGGCGTCGACCTGCTGCGGGTGGACTGCTACGCGGGCAGCGGCGGCGCGCTGGTGCGCTGGTACGAGCGGCAGGGCTTCACCCGCACCGAGCCGTTCACGGTGCAGCGCCCGGGCCGCGAACCCTGGCCCGGGCAGGTGCTGGCCCGGCGGCTGGACTAGCCGGCGGTACGCAGCTTCGGCAGCACCTCCGCGCCGAAGGTGTCGACGAACCCCCGCTGTTCCTGTCCCACGTGGTGCAGGGCGATCTGGTCGAAGCCGAGTTCGACGTACTCCTCCAGCCAGCCGACGTGCCGGCCCAGGTCGGCGGAGACGTTGACGACCTCGCGCACCTTCGCCATCGGCACGTCGGCGGAGATCACGTCGAAGTGTTCGGGGGTCGCCACGTCCCAGCAGACCGGCGGGGCGAAGACGTTGCTGCGCCACTGGTCGTACGCGGTCGCCTCGGCCTCGGCCTCGTCGGGCGCCCAGCTGAGATGCACCTGCAGGTGCAGGGGTCCGCGCCCGCCCGCGCCCCGGTACGCGTCGATCATGCGCCGCAGGTGCTCGACGGGCGCGTTGACGGTGATCAGCCCGTCGGCCCACCCGGCGCACCAGCGGGCGGTCTCGACGCTGACCGCCGCGCCGACCAGCGCCGGCGGCTCCTCCGGCCGGGTCCACAGCCGTGCCCGGTCGACCCGGACCAGACCGTCGTGGCTGACCTCCTCGCCGGCGAGCAGCGCGCGGATGACGTCGACGCACTCGCGCAGCCGCGCGTTGCGGACGTCCTTGCGGGGCCAGCCGTCGCCGGTGATGTGCTCGTTGGCCGCCTCGCCGGTGCCGAGGGCGGCCCAGAAGCGGCCCGGGTACATGGCGGCGAGGGTGCCGACGGCCTGCGCGACGATCGCCGGGTGGTACCGCTGCCCGGGCGCGTTGACCACGCCGAACGACAGGTTCGTGGCCTGGAGGGCGGCGCCGAGCCAGGACCAGGCGAACCCGGAGTGGCCCTGCCGGGTGCTCCACGGGGCGAAGTGGTCCGAGCACATGGCCGCGCCGAAGCCGGCCCGCTCCGCGTGGACCACCGCGTCCAGCAGGGCGCGGGGATGGATCTGCTCGTGGGACGCGTGGAACCCGAACACCGTCATGGCGTCGTTCCGTACCCACCCGGCCCCGCCGGTAAGCCGGGCCCCTTCTCAACGCCTCACTCGGCGTGCGCCCCGGCCGAGGCGGTGGCCCCGCCCTCGCCGCCGACCCAGACGGTCTTGATGTTGCAGAACTCGCGCATGCCCAGCGCCGAGAGCTCCCGCCCGTACCCGGAGTTCTTCACGCCGCCGAACGGCAGCTCCGGGAAGGACGTGGTCATGCCGTTGACGAAGACGTTGCCGGCGTCCAGGTCGCGAGCGAAGCGCTCCTGCTCGTCCGGGTCCCGGGTCCAGGCGTTGGAGCCGAGACCGAACGCCGTGCCGTTGGCCACCTCGATCGCCTCGTCGTACGACGACACCCGGTACAACCCGGCGACCGGGCCGAAGACCTCCTCCGCCCACATGCGCATCCGCGGGGTCAGGTCGGTGACGACGGTGGGCGGGTAGTACCAGCCCTTCCCCGCCGGCTTCGCGCCGCCGCAGAGGACGGTCGCGCCCTGGTCGACCGCGTCGCGTACCTGGGCGTCGATCTCGTCGCGGCCACCCTCGCTGGCCAGCGGGCCCACGTCGGTGGCGTCGTCCATCGGGTCACCGACCCGCAGGGCGGACATCCGCGCGGCGAACTTCTCGGCAAACGCGTCGAACACCTCGGCGTGCACGATGAAACGCTTGGCGGCGATGCACGACTGGCCGTTGTTCTGGCAGCGGGCGGTGGTGGCGACCTCGGCGGCCCGGTCCAGGTCGGCCGAGGGCATCACCACGAACGGGTCGCTGCCGCCCAGTTCCAGCACGGTCTTCTTCAACTCGCGGCCGGCGATCTGGGCGATGGAGCGCCCGGCGCGCTCGCTGCCGGTCAGGGTGGCGGCCCGGACCCGCGAGTCGCTGAGGATGGCGTCCACCGCGTCGGAGCCGACCAGCAGGGTGGTGAACGCGCCCTCCGGGAAGCCGGCCCGGCGGAACAGGTCCTCCAGGTACAGGGCGGTCTGCGGGACGTTGGAGGCGTGTTTGAGCAGGCCGGTGTTGCCCGCCATCAGCGCCGGGGCGGCGAAGCGCAGCACCTGCCAGAGCGGGAAGTTCCAGGGCATCACCGCGAGCACCGGCCCGATCGGCTGGTACCGGATGAACGCCCGGGCGGCCTTGACGGCGCCGGCGTCGGCGGGCTCGTCGGCGAGGAACCCGGGCGCCTCCGCCGCGTAGAAGCGGCAGGCGGCGGCGCACTTGGTCACCTCGGCCTGCGCGGCGGCGTACGTCTTGCCCATCTCCGTCGTCATCAGCCGCGCGGTGTCGTCCCGCTCGGCCTCCAGCAGGTCGGCGGCGGCGGTGAGCCACCGCCCGCGCTGCTCGACCGTGGTGTCGCGCAGCTGCCGGTACGCGAGGTCCGCCCGCCCGATGGCGGCGTCGACCTGCTCGGTCGACATCGCGTCGTACGTCTTGAGGGTCTGTCCGGTGGCGGGGTTGATGGTGGCGATGGCCATGTCGTACTCCTGTCACTCGAACAGCGAGTGCCGCACGCCCGGCTCCTCCCGGCGGCGCGCGGCACGACGGCGCTGGATGATCACCAGGTCGACGACGGCGACCACCGCGAGGACGGCGCAGAGCACGCCCAGCCAGGCCAGGTCGGCCCGGAACGCCAGCACGGCGAAGACGGTCATGGTCACCAGGCCGAACGTGGCGAGCACGAGGCGGAGGTTGAGCGCGCTGTAGGCGTGGCCGACCGTGCCACGGGCACGCCGGGGCTGCGATCTCGTCATCACCCCGACCTACCCGCGCGGCGGGGTGCCTAATCCCCGCGCACCCGCCGGACCGGCCGATGTCTGCCATAGCACGCCGAGGGCGGCGACCGCACTCGTCTGCCGCATAGACGACACCATCGGGTGAGCCCGTCGGCGTACGCATAGAGTTACCGCGCTGTCGCTCTCCGCTTGGCCGACTGGGGAAGGGTCATGCCTCGACGCTGGGTCACCGCCGTCGCCTGCCTGCTCGCACTCGTCGCGCTCGCCTGCGAGGGCGGCGGGGAGGCGGCGCCCCGACCGACCCGGGGCGCCACCCCGCCCGGGGCGGGCGGGATCGCCGCCCTCGGCGACTCGATCACCACCGGCTTCGGCTCCTGCCTGGTGCTCACCTCCTGCCAGCGCAACTCCTGGTCCACCGGGAACAGCCTGCGGGTGGACAGCCACTACCGGCGGCTGCTCGACCAGAACCCGGCGGTGCGCGATCGTGCGTACAACCACGCCCGACCGGGCGCCCGGGCCGGCGAACTGGCCGCCCAGGCGGAGCGGGCGGTCCGGGACCGGCCGGACCGGGTGACGGTGCTCATCGGCGCGAACGACGTCTGCCGCGGCGGGGTCGAGGCGATGACGCCGGTCCCGACGTTCCGCAGCCAGGTGGACCGGGGGTTGCGGGTGCTACGCAAGAAGCGGCCGAAGACGCGGGTGCTGGTGGTGAGCATCCCCGACCTGTACCGGCTGTGGGAGATCGGGCACACCGACGAGCGGACGGTGCGGGTCTGGAACCAGGGGATCTGCCCGGCCCTGCTGAAGAACCCGACCTCGACGGACCCGCTCGACCGGGCCCGCCGGGCGACCGTGCGGGAACGGGTCGACGCCTACAACGCCCAACTCGCCGCCGCATGCAAGGCGTACGGGTCCCGGTGCCGCTACGACAACGGCGCCCTGCACCGGGTGCGCTTCACGCTCGACCAGGTCAACATGCTCGACCGGTTCCACCCCAACGCGGCCGGGCAGGACCGGATCGCCGCAGTCACCTGGCGGGCCTGGGGGCGGGCCACCTGACCGGACGGCTCACCCGGGCCGCTGCTCCGGCAGGTCACCACCGCCGTGCTGCCGGTACAGCGCCCGCGAGCGCGCGGCCAGATCCTTGGTGGCCGACGAGTTGGCCCAGGTGCCCAGGACGATGGCGGCTCCGGGCACCACCTTCGCGACGACCCGCTTCGCCGCCCGTACGCCGGCCATCTGGGCCAGCCGGACGCCGAGGCGGAGCATCACCCGGCCGAGCGGGGCGTGGCTGCGGGAGCCGAACAGCGCGCCGGCGCGCTCCCGGCCGGCGGCCACCCCGAGCGCGAGCCGGGCGCTCTGCGCCACCTTGTGCACCTTCTGCAGCAGGAGGAGATCGGTGGCGCGGTCGGTCTGGGTGGCGTCCACCCCGTAGGCGGCGGCGATGTGCAGCACCATCCGGGCCTGCGTCCAGGCGAGCACGCCCACGTCGATCACCGCGCCGGGCAGCCCGGCGACGCCGGAGACCGCGCCGGAGAGCCGGGCGTGGTTGACGAACTTGCGGACCGCCTGCTCGGCGAGCACCTCGGCGGAGACCCCGGGCTGCTCGGCGCGGGCCCGCTCCGCCCACTGCGCAGCCTCCGGCCCCAACCGGCGCACCGCCTCCAGGGCGAGATGCTCCGGGGCGTACTGCGGGTCGTCCCGCATCCGGTCCCAGAGCCCGGCGGGTGGCGCCTCGGGCGCCCCCGACGGCGCCGGCGGCGGCACCGACGCCCCCGCGGTCGGCGGGCCCGGGGCGTTGGCGGGCGATGGGGTCGGGGCCCCCGCGGGCGGCTGCGGCGGGAGGGCGACGGGCTGGCCGTCGGTGGGCACGGCATCGGTCACGGAGATCTCCCGAGGGGCCTGGCGTCGGCGGACGGGCGTCAGCGGCGGTGCTGGAGCCTGGCGGCGAGGCCCTTCAACTTCCGCTGGGTGGACGGCTTGGCCAACTCCCGGCGGCCCCGGTCGATCAGCTGCTGCCCCTTGGGCGAACGAAGGAACGCGCTGACCCGGCGCATGAGAGACATCTCGTCCTCCTGTCGTGCTGCCTGCATCCATGTGTACCTCGCAGCGACAACGTCTGTACCCCGGACGCCGGGCGAACAACCGTCCACTGTGGCGGGCGGGAGGTTACCGTACGGTCCGGTTGCTGCCCGTTCGAGGGATTACCGCCTCAACCTTCCGGTCGACCGGGCCCGGACGGTCCCTGGAGAGGGCCGTGGCGGAATGCATCAGGATTACGGGTACGTTCCCTCAACCGGGTGCCGTCCGCGCGGTGGCCCGCAGGCACGTTTCCAGGGAGGTCCGCACCGGTGCTCGACCCACACGAGCTCTACGAACTCGCCGACGATCTGCCTGACCTCGGTCAGCCGGTCCTGATCCAGGCGCTGTCCGGCTTCGTCGACGCCGGCAACGCCACCCGGCTGGCCCGCGAGCAGCTGCTCACCTCGCTGGAGGCGCGGCAGATCGCCCGGTTCGACCTGGACCAGCTCTTCGACTACCGCTCGCGCCGGCCGGTGATGACCTTCGTCGAGGACCACTGGGAGTCGTACGACGCCCCGGCCCTGGAGCTGCACCTGCTCCGGGACGACGACGAGACGCCGTTCCTGTTGCTCACCGGGCCCGAACCGGACCTGCAGTGGGAGCGCTTCGTCGCTGCCGTCGCCGGGCTCGCCACGCGGCTCGACGTCCGGCTGACCGTCGGGCTCAACGCCATCCCGATGGCCGTGCCGCACACCCGCCCCACCGGCGTCACCGCGCACGCCACCCGGCGCGACCTCATCGCCGGGTACGAGCCGTGGCTGCAGCGCGTCCAGGTGCCGGGCAGCGTCGGCCACCTGCTCGAGTACCGCCTCGGCGAGCAGGGCCGGGACGCGCTGGGCTTCGCCGCGCACGTGCCGCACTACGTCGCCCAGACCGAGTACCCGGCCGCCGCCGAGGTGCTGCTCGCCTCCGTCTCCCGCAGCACCGGGCTGCTCCTGCCCCGCGACGGCCTGCGGGCCGCCGCCGAGGTCGTACGGGTGGAGATCGACCGGCAGGTCGCCCAGACCGAGGACGCCGCCGCGCTGGTCCAGGCGCTGGAGGAGCAGTACGACGCCTTCGCCCGCGGACGCCGGGAGAAGAATCTCCTGGCCCCCGACACCGGCTCCCTGCCGACCGCCGACGAACTCGGCGCCGAACTGGAGCGCTTCCTGGCCGAGCAGACCCGCCCGCCAGAGGCGTGAGGAAGGGCCCCTCGGTAACGCCCCGCGCATGGGAGGGACCCCTTCTTGACACCTGCGCCCGCAGCGCGTCCCGGGCCGCGGGCAGATGCGCCCCGGCCCGCCGGGGCCAGCGGTCTGCGCGTCCCGGCGTGCGACACGCGCCGCACCCGGGCGGCGGGTCGGCGGCGGATCAGGCAGGCTGGAGGCATGCGCCTGGCGACCTGGAACGTCAACTCCGTGAAGGCCCGCCTGCCCCGGCTGCTCGACTGGCTGGAGGGCACCAAGCCGGACGTCGTCTGTCTGCAGGAGACGAAGTGCCCGGACGGAGCGTTCCCGGTCGCCGAGGTCGGCGCGCTGGGCTACACGGTGGCCAGCCACAGCGACGGCCGGTGGAACGGGGTCGCCATCCTGTCCCGGGTCGGGCTGGCCGACGTCACGGTCGGGTTTCCCGACGAGCCCGGCTTCCCCGACCCGGAGGCCCGGGCCATCTCGGCCACCTGCGACGGGCTGCGGGTCTGGTCCGTGTACGTGCCGAATGGCCGGACGCCGGACGACCCGCACTACGCGTACAAGCTGGCCTGGCTCGCGGCGCTGCGGGACGCGCTGGAGGTCGAGCTGACCGGCGCGCTGCCGCTGGCGGTCTGCGGCGACTTCAACGTGGCCCCCACCGATGCCGATGTGTGGGATCCGGCGCTGTTCGCCCACTCCACGCACGTCACGCCCGCCGAGCGGGCCGCCCTCGCGGCGCTGCGGGACCTGGGGCTGTCCGACGTGGTGCCGACCCCGATGAAGGGCCCCCACCCGTACACCTACTGGGACTACCGGGCCGGGATGTTCCACCAGAACAAGGGCATGCGGATCGACCTGGTGTACGCGTCGGCGCCGTTCGCCCGCGCGGTCCGCTCCGCGTACGTGGACCGGGAGGCCCGCAAGGGCAAGGGCCCGTCCGACCACGCCCCGATCGTCGTCGACACCGACCTGGTCCCGGCCGTCGAGTCGTTCTGACCACCCGCGCCCGTAGGGTGGAGCCATGGCAGTCGTGAAGATCAACGCGATCGACGTCCCGCCCGGCGCCGGCGAGGAGCTGGAGAAGCGGTTCGCGGCCCGGGCCGGCGCGGTGGAGAACTCCCCCGGTTTCCTCGGCTTCGAGCTGCTGCGCCCGGTCGCCGGCGAGAATCGGTACTTCGTCTACACCCGCTGGGAGAGCGAAGCGGCGTACCAGGCCTGGGCCAAGGGCCCGTCCCGGGCCGCCCACGCCGCCGCCCCCGGCGAACAACCCCGCAAGCCGGTGTCCACTGGCGCCACCCTGCTCGAGTTCGAGGTGATCCAGTCCGTACCCCCGCGCAGCTGATCCCGCCGCGCCGGAGCCGATAGTTGATCAAGAGGTTTGGGACACGGGGGAGCGTGCCGTAACCCCAAAACCTCTTGATCAACGTGGTGGCGGGGGTCACGTGTCGCGGGAGGTGGTCATCGTCGCGAAGGCGATCACGTTGTCGGCGTAGCCGGTGCGGCCACCCACCCAGTCACCACCGCAGGTGATCAGGACCAGCGTGGGCTTCCCGTCGTCGCCGTACACGCGGTCGGCGGGGAGCTGGTCCTTGGGGAAGTGCTCCACCGAGTCGACCCGGAACTCCACCACCGAACCGTCGGCGCGGGTCACCTCGACCGTGTCCCCGGGGCCAAGCCGGTGCAGGTCGTAGAAGACCGACGGTCCCCGCTTCGTGTCGACGTGGCCGACGATGACCGCCCGCCCGGGCTCGCCCGGGGTCGGCCCCCGGTCGTACCAGCCGGTCTCGTCGGCCCGCTCCAGCGGCGGTACGGCGATCGTCCCGTCCCGGGCCTGCCCCACCGGTTCCACCGGCGCGGCGACCTCGATGGTCGGCATGGCGAGGCGGACCGGCCGGCTGGCGGCCAGGCCCTCCCGCTCGCTGCGGGACGGTCGCTCGTTGCCGGCCGTGTCGGCCCAGTCGAGCGGGCCGACGGTCTGGCCGAGCCCGGCGCCGGTCGCGAACACCCCGACCAGCACCAGCACCACCGCGAGGGGGATCGACCACGGGCTGCGGCCGGCCGGCCGGCGGCCCGCTCGGGCGGCCGGCTGGGAGGCGCGGGACGGGGCCATCGTCGTGGTCAGCGGCGGGCGGCGCCACGGGGTCGACGGATGGACACGAACCACACGACCAGGCCGGCCACGGTCAGCGCGATCCCGCCCGGCACCAGCAGCCCGCCGGGCACGTCACCGGCCGCCCCACCGAACCCGGTGGCCGGGCCACGGCTGGGCCGGACCGACTTGACGACCTGGAGCATCGTCGACGCGCTCTCCCCGCCCCGGCACTCCAGCTTGACCCGGTAGTTGCCGGGCAGGGTGCGCTCCCGCACCATCGGCGCCGCGGTCAGCAGCCCGTGCTGCGGCCGCACCTGGACGCGACCGAACGCGTCGGACCACACGATGGCCGGGACGGAATTGTCCCGGCAGCTCGCCCGGATGCCGACCAGGAAGCCGGGCTCGACGGTGCTCGGGCTCACCTCGACGAAGACGTTCGGCGGCTGCGGCTGCGGCGCCCCGGACGGCGCGGGCGCCGCGACCGGCACGGCCAGCGCGGACCCTGCCCCGGCGGACAACACCGGCACGGCCAGCGCGGACCCTGCCCCGGCGGACAACACCGGCACGGCCAGCGCGGACCCTGCCCCGGCGGACAACATCGGCGCCGCGACGGGAGCGGCCAGCGCGGGCGCGGCGGTGAGCAGCGGGCCGGCGATCGCGGCCGCGATCGACAGCGCCAGGGAACCGCGGGTCACCGCCACCACAACCCCCTCCCGGCGTGCCGAGCCGGGCACCACAGACGCCCGGTCTGCCGTACGGGTGGATCCTCTCATCCCCCGTCGCACATCACATCCGATCCGGCGCGGTCCTCGCGTACGCTCGGATCGCTGTGACCGCCACCGACTTCCACGCTGCCGCGACCGCGCGGAGCATCCGCACCTTCCATCCGCGTCGCGGCCGGATGACCCCGCGCCAGACCGCGGCGCTGGAGCGGCTCTGGCCGCGGTACGGCCTGACCGTCCCGGACGTGCCCGGCACACCGGTCGACCCGGCCGGCCTGTTCCCCCGCCGGGCCCCGCTGGTGCTGGAGATCGGTTCCGGGATGGGCGACACCACCGCCGCGATGGCAGCCGCCGACCCGGATCGAGACTATCTGGCGGTCGAGGTGCATACGCCCGGAATCGCCAACCTCCTCGACCTGGTGGAGCGGCGCGGCCTGGGCAACGTCCGGGTGGCCCGGGGCGACGCGCTGGACCTGGTCGCCGGGCTCCCGGAGGCGTCGCTGGACGCGGTGCACGTCTTCTTTCCCGACCCGTGGCCGAAGGCCCGGCACCACAAGCGGCGGATCATCCAGCCCACCCACGTCGCCCTGCTGCGCTCGCGGCTGGCCCCCGGCGGGACGCTGCACTGCGCGACGGACTGGGCCGAGTACGCCGAGGCGATGCGGTCGACCCTCGATGCCGACCCGGGGCTGGTGAACGTCCACGACGGCTTCGCGCCGCGCCCGGCGCACCGGCCGGTGACGAAGTTCGAGCGGCGCGCCCTCACCGCCGGACGCCCGGTCGCCGACCTGATCCACCGGCGCCGGTGAACGGAGGGGTGCCGGCGCGCCGACCGGCGGGGTGAAAGGGTTCCGGTCGACAACGGCACCGAACCCGGTTGGCGCGCGCGGCCATGATCCAGGCACCATGGACGCGCCATGACACTCACCGCCGCGCTGCCGGCCAGCGCCGACCCCGACACCCTCTACGACGCGTTCGCCGGCTGGGCGTCCGCGCGCGGCCTCGACCTCTACCCGCACCAGGAGGAGGCGGTCATCGAGATCGTCTCCGGCGCGAACGTGATCATGAACACGCCGACCGGCTCCGGCAAGAGCCTGGTCGCGATCGCGGCGCACTTCGCCGCGCTGGCCGACGACCGGACGACCTTCTACACCGCCCCGATCAAGGCGCTGGTGTCGGAGAAGTTCTTCGCGCTCTGCGAGGTCTTCGGCGCCGACAACGTCGGCATGCTCACCGGCGACGCCAGCGTCAACCCGGACGCCCCGGTCATCTGCTGCACGGCCGAGATCCTGGCCAACCTGGCCCTGCGGGAGGGCGCCCGCGCCGACGTCGGCCAGGTGATCATGGACGAGTTCCACTTCTACAGCGAGCCGGACCGCGGCTGGGCCTGGCAGGTGCCGCTGATCGAGCTGCCGCAGGCGCAGTTCGTCCTGATGTCCGCGACGCTCGGCGACACCACCCGCTTCGTCGACGACCTGACCCGGCGCACCGGCCGGCCGACCGCCGTCGTGCGCACGGCGGAGCGGCCGGTCCCGCTCCTCTTCTCGTACGCGATGACACCGCTGCACGAGACCCTGGAGGAGCTGCTGGAGACCAAGCAGGCCCCGGTGTACGTCGTGCACTTCACCCAGGCCGCCGCCCTGGAACGCGCACAGGCCCTGATGAGCGTCAACGTCTGCACCCGGGCCGAGAAGGACATGATCGCCGCCGCGATCGGCAACTTCCGGTTCACCTCGGGCTTCGGCAAGACGCTGTCCCGGCTGGTGCGGCACGGCATCGGCGTGCACCACGCCGGCATGCTGCCCAAGTACCGCCGCCTGGTGGAGACGCTCGCCCAGGCCGGGCTGCTCAAGGTCATCTGCGGCACGGACACCCTCGGCGTCGGCATCAACGTGCCGATCCGCACCGTGCTCTTCACCGGCCTGTCCAAGTACGACGGCACGCGGACGCGGCTGCTCAAGGCGCGGGAGTTCCACCAGATCGCCGGGCGCGCCGGGCGGGCCGGCTTCGACACCCTCGGCCGGGTCGTCGTCCAGGCCCCCGAGCACGTGATCGAGAACGAGAAGGCCCTCGCCAAGGCCGGCGACGACCCGAAGAAGCGCCGCAAGGTGGTGCGCAAGAAGCCGCCGGAGGGCTCGATCGGCTGGGGCAAGCCCACCTTCGAGCGCCTGGTCGAGGCGGAGCCGGAGCCACTGACCTCCAGCTTCCAGGTCAGCCACTCGATGCTGCTCAACGTGATCGGCCGCCCGGGCGACGCGTTCGCGGCCATGCGTCACCTGCTCACCGACAACCACGAGGACCGGGCCGCCCAGCGCAGGCACATCCGCCGGGCGATCGCGATCTACCGCGCGCTGCGCGCCGGCGGCGTCGTCGAGGAGCTGCCCGAGCCGGACGAGACCGGCCGCCGGGTCCGGCTCACCGTCGACCTGCAGCTCGACTTCGCGCTCAACCAGCCGCTGTCCCCGCTCGCCCTCGCGGCGATCGAACTGCTCGACGCCGACTCCCCGTCCTACGCGCTGGACGTGCTCAGCGTGATCGAGTCGATCCTCGACGACCCGCGCCAGGTGCTGTCCGCGCAGCAGTTCAAGGCCCGCGGCGAGGCGGTCGCCGCGATGAAGGCCGAGGGCATCGAGTACGAGGCACGGCTGGAGCTGCTCGACGAGGTGACCTGGCCGAAGCCGCTCGCGGACCTGCTGGAGAGCGCGTACGAGATGTACCGGCAGGGGCACCCCTGGGTGGCCGACCACCAGCTCTCCCCCAAGTCCGTCGTCCGGGACATGTACGAGCGGGCGATGACCTTCGCCGAGTACGTGCAGTTCTACGGGCTGTCCCGCTCCGAGGGCCTGGTGCTGCGGTACCTCGCCGACGCGTACAAGACGCTGCGGCAGACCGTCCCGGAGGACGCCAAGACCGAGGAGCTGGTCGACCTCATCGAGTGGCTGGGCGAGCTGGTCCGCCAGGTGGACTCCAGCCTCATCGACGAGTGGGAGCGGCTGCGCAACCCGTCCGACGTCGAGGAGGTCGCCGCCGCGCTGGACGACCGGCCGGCGGCGGTGACCCGCAACGCCCGGGCGTTCCGGGTGCTGGTGCGCAACGCGCTGTTCCGCCGGGTGGAGCTGGCCGCGCTGCGCCGCTGGGATCTCCTCGGCGAGTTGGACGCCGCGGACGGCTGGGACGCCGACGCGTGGGCCGACGCGCTGGAGCCGTACTTCGAGGCGTACGAGTCGGTCGGCACCGGGCCGGACGCCCGCGGCCCCGCGCTGCTGATGATCGACCAGGGTCCCTCGACCTGGACGGTGCGGCAGATCCTGGACGACCCGGCGGGCGACCACGACTGGGGCATCAGCGCCGAGGTGGACCTCGCCGCGTCCGACGAGGCGGACGCCGCGGTCGTGCGGATCACCTCGGTCGGACAGCTCTGAGCCGGCGCCGGGTGCGCCGGCGCGCGAGGGCCCGCGGTCGGTCGACCGCGGGCCCTCGGCGTTCCCTCCAGGCGGCTCGGTGCCGAACCCCGGCTCAGCCCGGACGGCTCACCGTGGCGCGCCGATCACGGACGGCAGGACCAGGACGTCGTCCAGGTTCACGTAGCCGATCCGGTGGCCGAACTGGACCTGCACGTAGCGCAGGTCACCGCGGATCACGGTCCAGTCCCCCGGCGACGATCCGTCGAAGGTGACCGCCCGGTAGTACTCGCTCGGCAGCACCCCGCCCACCGCGTACCGCTGGCCGGCGGCGAGCGTGTACTGCAACGGGGTGATCGCCTGGTAGGGCACGCCGGTCGGGTAGGCGGCCTGCTCCGGGTAGCCCCGCCCGTAGACCGGGATGCTGGCCTTGCCGGGCTTCGGTGTCACGACGAAGCCGGTGGCCCACTTGCCGGCGCGTGCCGACGCGGGGTTGTGGAACCAGGCCTTCTGGCCGAGGTACCAGATGGCCGTCCAGTCGCCCCGCACCTCGGCCACCGCGTACGTCTGGCCCGCCGACGCCCGGGCGCTGTGGTCCGGGACGTACATGGTGCCCGGGGACCCGTCGGGGTGCTCGCCGAGGTCCACGGCCAGCGGCGCGTCGTGGCTCGGCGCGCTGCGCAGCAGCACGGCCGACGAGCCACGCAGCGGGCAGGGGTCGGTGACCGGGGGCGGCGGGTTCGGCACACCGGGGGGCTGGCGCGAGCACCCGGTGAACGCCGGCTGGTTGTCGGCGAACTCGGGGTCGATGGTCACCAGGCCGGTGCGCGGCGTGCCGGTGGACCGGAACGGCGCCTTCAGCAGGTCGAAGTAGTGCGACCAGTCCCAGTACGGCCCCGGGTCCCAGTGCATCCCGGCGACGGTCGACGGCACGGTGCCCGGGACGTTGTCGTGCCCGATGATGTGGTGCCGGTCCAGCGGGATGCCGAACCGCAGCGCCAGGTGCCGGACCAGCTTGGCCGAGGTGCGGTACATCGCCTCGGTGTACCAGGTGCCGTGGCCCGCGAAGCCCTCGTGCTCCAGGCCGATGGACTTGGCGTTGACGTACCAGTTGCCGGCGTGCCAGCCGACGTCCTTGGTCTTGACGTGCTGGGCGATGTGGCCGTCCACCGAGCGCAGCGTGTAGTGCCAGCCCAGGTAGTCCGCCCGCCGCACCAGGTCGACGCTGGGGCCGAAGTACCCCTCGGTGTCGTGGATGACGATGTACTCGATCTTCTGCTGGGCCGGCCGGTTGCCCAGGTCGTGGTTGCCGTAGTCGCCGGCGCCCGGGCCGTACTGCTCGTACGGAGCCGGGATCCACTCGCAGCCGAGGCCGACCGGACACTCCAGCCCGTCCGGCCGCTCGGCGCGGCGCAGCCCCAGCCGGTGCAGGGTCGACTCGTCCGGGTGGACCGCCCGCGCGGCGAGGGTCACCGGGTGCCCGTCGTCAGTGGTACGGGACGCACCGGCGCGCAGTTGGGCGTACACCTCGTCGGCGAAGGCGGCCGCGGTGTCCTCGGCGCCGGCGCCCGAGTAGCGGGCCACCGCGCCGTACCAGGCGCCCGGGTCGCTGGTCGCGCCGACCGGCCCACCGAGTTCCCGCTGGTACGCGGCGAGCAGCGCCGCCCCGCCGCGGATGTTCGCGGTGGCGTCGGACCGCAGCGCCTCCTCGCTGGCGCCGGTGAGCGCGGCAGCGGCCTGGAGGGTCTGCAGCGCGGCGTCGGCCGGGGCGACCGGGGCGGGCCCGGCGTCGGCCGGGGCGGGTTCGGCTCCGCCCGGCGTGGCGACGCTCAGCGGCCGGGCCTCGTCACCGCGCGGATCCTCGCCCTCGTCGACGTGACCGCCGGCGGGTTGCGCGGTCACGTGGGTGGCGTCGGTCAGGTGCATCGGGCCGTAGCCGCCACTGGTGCTCGGCTTCCCGGGGTGGGTGTCCCAGCGGGATTCGAGGTACGACACGGCGAGCAGGACGCTCTCCGGCACGCCGAACTCGGCGGCCGCGGCGGCGTACTGCTGTTGCCGGTCGGGAGGGTCGGCGGCGGCGGGGCCGCCGGTGAACGGGGTGACCACCACGGCGAGAGCGGTGGCGGCGGCGAGCAGGGTACGCCTGCTCCTCGATCTCCTGGAGAACTGCATCGGACCCCCTGGTCGGACGCTCGGACGATGCGGTCACCTTCACCCCGGGGCCAACCGCCCGTCAATACCTTTCCATGCATGAACATGGCAGGAAGAAATCTTTCGTCGCCCGCCGGGACCCGCAGCGGCACTTCGACGACGGCGGCAGCCACCGGGTCAACCACTGGGCGATGTCAGCCCCGTCGATTAGAATGTATGTACTAATCAAGCTGTTGACCTGGGAGGATGCTCGTGACCGCGCCCGCCTCCGGCACACCCCTCGCCCCCTACACGACCCTGCTCGGCTTCACCCGGTACGTGGACCGCACCGGCCCGACCAAGGCCACGTTCGTCGGCGGCCTGCGCAAGCAGCGGGCCAGCCGTTCCGGCTTCAACCCGCACGGCCAGTTCGTGAAGGCGCTCAAGGCCGACATCGCCTTCCACACCGGCGGCACCCACCTCGACCAGGTGGTCGACACCGTCAAGCCCCGGTGGCGACCGCTCTACCAGGCGCTGGTGCCGGGCGCGACGGCCTGGCTGCGCTCCCTGGGCGAGCCGCGCTCGGTCGACCTGGCCCAGACCAGGGACGCGCTCGCCCTGCTGGGTGACCTGCCCGTGAAGATCAATCCGCAGTTCGGCGTCCGTTACGCGGACGGCCACGCCGAGGCGGTCCGCCTGCACTTCGACGAGGCTCCGCCCAGCGACGAGGCGGTGCTCGCCACCCTGCACCTGATGGCCCGCCACATGGACGCGATCCTGCCGCACGCCGAGCCGGTGCTGGTCGACGTCCGCCGCGGCCAGGCCCACCGCATGCCCACGACGGCGAAGCCGGAGGAGCTCGAACGCTGGCTCGCCGGCGAGGCCGCCGCCTTCAAGTCCCTCTGGGCCACCGCCGCCTGACACCGGGCGGGCCAGCCACCCCGCCGGCACCGCTCCGCGGAGGTCCGCGCCGCACTGGCCGCCCGCGGCCTCCGCAGTCGCGCCCGCGCGTGACTGCGCGGGGCCGTCAAGATCGTGCTACAACGCGGAAGTAGTGGCTTCGCAGTCGCATAGTCGCAGCGAGGCCACTACTTCGCACATCCAGCACGATCTTGCGGGATCCACGCGGCGCGCACAGCCACGCGCGGCGCGCACAACCACACGCGGCGCGCACAGCCACGCGCGGCGCGGGTCGGTCACGCCGTCAGGTACTTCTCCAGGTCGTCGATGATCTTGTTGGCGGCGCCGACCCCGATGCCGGTCATCCAGATCTCGTCGGAGACGACGTGCGCCTTGCCGGCCTTGACCGCGGGCAGGCCCCGCCACAGGGTGCCCGCCGTGAGCTTGGTCTGCTCGGCGGCGGCCTTCTCCCCGTACGCGGTCACGAAGATGACGTCCCCGTCGACCTCGCTGATCCGCTCGGGGCTGACCAGGTCGAAGCGCTTGTCCTCCTTGTCGGCAAGCTGCTGCCGCTCCGGCCGGCCCAGGCCGGTGTCGCCGATGACGATGCCGGAGAACGAGTCCGGCCCGTACACCCGGATGTTGCCCGGCACGAAGCGCACGATCGAGACCTTGCGGTCGGCCGCGTTGCCCAGCTTGGCGCCGAAGTCCTCCGCCCGCTTCTCGTACGCCGCGAGCAGGTCCTTCGCCTCCTGCTCCTTGCCGAGCGCCGCGCCGTCGAGGAGGAAGTTCTCCTTCCAGGTGATGCCGACCTTCTCGGTGAAGACGGTCGGCGCGATCGCGGCCAGCTCGTCGTAGAACTTCTCCTGGCGGAACTTGCTGCCCAGGATCAGGTCGGGCTTCAGGGCGTTGATGACCTCCAGGTCGGGCTCGGTGAGCACCCCGACCTCCTTGATGCCGGCGAGCTTGTCCTCGCCGAAGTAGGTCGGCCAGCTCTTCGCCTCGCCGGCGGTCGCGGCACCGACCGGGGTGACGCCGAGCGAGAGCACGGTGTCGATCTTGTCGGTGTCGAGCACCACGACACGCTTGGGGTCGGCGGGCACCTTGGTGGTGCCCATGGCGTGGGTGATCTCCCGGGTCTCCCCGGTGGCGGTGCCGGCGACCGGGTCACTCGCACCGCAGGCGGTGAGACCGACGCCGAGGGCGAGCGCCGCGGTGAGGGCGGCGGCGAGACGACGCATCAGTGTCCTTTCGAGGGGTACGAGCCGGCGCGCGGCGGAGCCGCGTCGTCGGCGGAGGGACGGGCCGCCGGAGCGGCGCCCGCCACGACGGAATGGGCGGAGGGGTCCACGCCGGCGGCCGGACCGCCGCGGGTGGTGGGCCGCCCGAGGGACGGGCTGGTGAGGTTGGGCACCACCAGCGGGGCGCCGGTCACCGGGCAGGGCACGACGACGCAGTCGAGCCCGAACACGTCCCGGACGAGGTCGGCGGTGAGGACGTCCCGGGGCGGCCCGGCCGCGACCACGGCACCGGACCGCATGGCGACGAGGTGGTCGGCGTACCGGGCGGCCTGGTTGAGGTCGTGCAGCACGGCGACGACGGTCCTGCCTCCCTCGGCACGCAGCAGATGCAGCAGGTCCAGCACCTCGACCTGGTGGGCCAGGTCGAGGAAGGTGGTCGGCTCGTCGAGCAGCAGCGCCTCGGTGTCCTGGGCGAGCGTCATCGCGATCCAGACCCGCTGTCGCTGCCCGCCGGACAGGGTGTCGACCGGGCGGTCGGCCAGCCCGGCGACGTCGGCGAGGGTCATCGCCCGGTCCACGGCCTCGCGGTCCTCGGCCGACCACTGCCGCCACCACCGCTGGTACGGCTGCCGACCGCGCCCGACGAGGTCCGCGACGGTGACCCCCTCGGGCACCAGCGGACTCTGCGGCAGCACGCCGAGCCGCCGGGCGACCTCGCGGGTGGGCAGGTCGCGGATGGCGGCCCCGTCGAGCAGCACCGCGCCCCGGCGGGGGGTGAGCAGCCGGGCCATGGTGCGCAGCAGCGTCGACTTGCCGCAGGCGTTGGGCCCGACGATGACGGTGAACGCGTCGCGGGGCAGGTCGAGGTCGAGCCCGTCCAGCACGGTCCGCTCGTCGTACCCGGCGACCAGGTCGCGTGTGGAGAGCATCACGCCTCCTTCCGAGGGCGTCGGCGCGGGACATCAGGGGTCGTCACGACGGCCTCCGGTGACCGCGGAGCAGCAGGAACATCAGGTACGGGCCGCCGATGGCGGCGGTGAGCACCCCGGCCGGCAACTGGGTGGGCGCGAACAGCCGGCGCCCGGCGAGGTCGGCGAGCACCAGCAGCAGCGCGCCGAGCAGCGCCGAGCACACCATCGGCGGGCGTTCGGCGCGGACCAGCCGCCGGGCCAGCTGCGGCGCGACCAGCGCGACGAAGTCGACCGCGCCGACCTGCGCGGTGACCATCGCGGCGACCAGCACGCCGGTGCCGGCCAGCCCGATCCGGCGGGCGACCGGCCGCAGCCCGATCCCGCGGGCGGTGTCGTCGTCCAGGGCGCTGCTGTTGAGGGCCCAGCCGGCCCAGGCCAGCACCGGTGCCAGCACCAGCAGGGTCACGGCGATCCACGCCGTCTCCGTCCAGCCCTTGCCGGCCAGGGTGCCGATCAGCCAGATCTGCGCCCGCAGGCCGTCGATCGGGTCGGCGGTGAGCATGACCACCTCGGTGAGCGCCCGGAACGCGAACGCCACCGCCACCCCGGCGAGCACGAACCGCTGGGCGGCCAGGCCGTGCCGGGCGCCGAGGGCGAGCAGCAGGCCGGCGGCGACCAGCCCGCCGACGAGGGCGCTCGGCGCGACCAGGACCGCGGCGGCCCCGCTGGTCAGGGCGACCGTCGCGGCGAGACCCGCGCCCTGGGTGATGCCGATGACGTCCGGGCTGGCCAGCGGGTTGCGCGCCACGCTCTGGATGAGGGTTCCGGCCACTCCGAACGCCGCGCCGGCCGCCGCCGCGAGCACCAGCCGGGGCAGTCGCAGGTCGAGGACCACCAGGTCGTACGGGGTACCGGCGCCGGAGAGCGCGCGCAGCACGTCCCCGGCGGCCACGAACGGGGTGCCGAGGGAGAGGCTGAGCACGCCGGCCGCGAGCAGCAGCGCCAGGAGCGTGGCGGCGACCAGCACCGAGCGGCGGCGGACCTGCACGGCGACCGGCCCGATCCGCAGCAGCGACCGCCCGGGCAGCGCGCTGGTGGTGGCGGTCACCGGGCCACCCCCGGCCGCCGGCGGGGCGCGGTGACCAGCGGGCGGCCGGCAGCGCGGTCAGGGGCGCTCACGCGGTCACCACCTTCGCCCGGCGGACCATGATCGCCAGCAGGGGCGCGCCGATCAGCGCCGTGACGATGCCGGCCGGCACCTCCCCGGGCGGGTCGACGAGGCGGCCCACGACGTCGGCGCCGAGCAGCAGCGCCGGTCCGAGCAGGGCGGAGACCGCGAGGGTCCAGCGGTGGTCCGCGCCGACCAGCGCGCGGGCGAGGTGCGGGACGGCGAGCCCGACGAACGCGATCGGCCCGGCGGCGGCGACCGCGGCGCCGGTGAGCAGCACGGCGGCGGCTCCGCCGCCGAGGCGGATCAGCCCGATCCGGTGGCCGAGCCCGCGCGCGACGTCGTCGCCGAGGGCGAGCGCGTCCAGGCCCCGCGCGACGAGGGCGGCCAGCACCAGGCCGGCGAGCACGAACGGCAGCACCTGCCCGGCGACCGACACGTCCCGGCCGGTCAGCCCGCCGACCACCCAGAACCGGTACTCCTCGAAGGTGCGCGCGTCGATGCTGAGCAGGGCGTACACGATGGAGGCGATGCTGGCGTCGAGGGCCGCGCCGACGAGCGCGAGCGTGACCGGGCTGGCGCCCTCGCGGGCGCGGGTGGCGACGGCGAACACGAGTACGCCGGCGCCGAGCGCCCCGGCGATGCCGAACCAGACGTACCCGGCGAGGGTGGAGATCCCGAAGACCGAGATGGCCAGTACGACGCCGAGCGAGGCGCCGGCGCTGATGCCGAGGATGCGCGGCTCGGCGAGGGGGTTGCGGGTGAGCGCCTGGAGCAGCACCCCGGCCACCGCGAGCGCGAGCCCGACGGCGAGGCCGAGGGCGGTGCGCGGCAGCCGCAGCTCCCGGACGATCGTGCTGGCCTCGCCGCCGTCCGGTGCGACCAGCGCGTTCCACACCTGGTCCACGGGGATCGGCCGGCTGCCGAGGGCGAAGCTCGCCAGCACGGCCAGCACCAGCGCGAGCGCCGCGACGCCGGTGACCGCCAACCGACGGCCGACGCGCCCACGGGTGGTGGATCCCGCCGGGGCGGGCCGGGCGGCGAGGGTGGTCACAGGTCTCCTACCAGGGGTTAGGTTCGCCTTACCTTAGCTGACCCCGTGGGCTGCGCCTAACCGGCGCCGGTCGATCGAGCCGACGCCCCGGCCGGGCGCCCCCTACTCTGAAGGGATGCGATTCGACCAGCACACGGTCGTACTTCTGGTGCGCCCGGCGGACGCACCGGAGCTGCCGCAGGACGCCCTCGACCGGATTCAGGACGCCCACCTGGCCCACCAGGCCGGGCTGGCGGAGCAGGGCCTCGTCCTGGCGGCCGGGCCGTTCCTGGACGCGGACGACGAACGGCTGCGCGGCTTCGTGGTGCTCTCCATCTCGCCCGACGAGGCGCGCGAGCTGTACGCGAACGACCCGGCGGTCCGGGCGGGCCGGCTGGCCGTACGGGTGATGAGCTGGATGGTGCCGGAGGGCATCCTCCGCTTCGAGAGCGTCCCCCTCCCCCGCTCGATGCTGGAGGCCGCCGCCGGCGACTGAGGTCCGCGCCCGGGGCGGGCGGACGGGCTCGGCGCGGGCGGCCGCCGGCCCGGGAGAGATGTCCTACCCGGGCAGGTCGTCGACCGGCACGGCGCGTGGCGCGTCCAGCGGGCCGACGATCACGCGGATCGCCGGATGGTGGTCGCGCAGCACCTGGTGGCAGCGCCCGCAGGGCGCGAGGATCTCCCGCCCGCGGTCCCCGACGGCGACGATCGTCTCCAGCTCGGTGACACCCTGCGTGGCGGCCGTGCCGACCAGGACGATCTCGGCGCAGGCCTCGCCGCCCTCGTGACGGACGTTCACCCCGCTGACAACCCGCCCGTCGGCGGTCCGCGCGGCGGCCGCCACCGTGTGGTGGGCGCTGCGGCAGCGCAGCTTCGCCACCGCCGTGGCCGCCTGCAGCAGCGCCCGGTCGGTGTCCCGCATCGTCATGGTCCCGCGCCCCCCGTGGTCGACGTCGGCGCCCCACTCTAGAGCGCCGTACCGGGCGGGGGTGCCGCGCCCGCCGTAACCCGGGGGCGGTGGCGGGCCCGGCTGCCTATCCTTGGCGGCGACATGCCGAAAGAAGCCACCTCCGCCGCGCCCGACGCCGTCCGCGACCTGCACCGCCGGCTGGGCCCCCTGATGTTCCGCGACCAGCGCCGCCTGCAGCGGCGGCTGGACGGCGTCCGGAAGCTGCGCGACCCGCAGCGCCGGGAGTCGGCGCTGGCCGAGATCGCCGCGGACGTGGCCCGGGCCGAGGAGCGGCTGGCGGGCCGGCGGGCCGCGGTGCCGGCGATCACGTACCCGCCGGCGTTGCCGGTCAGCGAGCGCAGGGACGACATCGCGGCGGCGATCCGCGACCACCAGGTGGTGATCGTCGCGGGCGAGACCGGCTCCGGCAAGACCACCCAGCTGCCGAAGATCTGCCTGGAGTTGGGCCGGGGCGTCCACGGCCTGATCGGGCACACCCAGCCGCGCCGGCTCGCCGCGCGTACGGTCGCCGACCGGATCGCCGAGGAGCTGGGCACCGAGCTGGGTGACGTGGTCGGCTACAAGGTGCGCTTCACCGACCAGGTGGGCGACCGGAGCCTGGTCAAGCTGATGACCGACGGCATCCTGCTCGCCGAGCTGCAGACCGACCGGATGCTGCGCCAGTACGACACGATCATCGTCGACGAGGCGCACGAGCGCAGCCTCAACATCGACTTCATCCTCGGCTACCTGAAGCAGCTGCTCCCAAGCCGTCCCGACCTGAAGGTCGTCATCACGTCGGCGACCATCGAGACCGACCGGTTCGCGAAGCACTTCGCCGACGCCGAGGGCAACCCGGCGCCGGTCGTCGAGGTCTCCGGCCGGACCTACCCGGTCGAGGTGCGGTACCGGCCGCTGGTCGAGGTCACGGAGACCGAGGACGAGCACGACGCGGACGAGGAGAACGTCCGCGACCAGATCCAGGCGATCGGCGACGCGGTGGCGGAGCTGGCCGCCGAGGGGCCCGGCGACATCCTGGTCTTCCTCTCCGGTGAGCGGGAGATCCGGGACACCGCCGACGCGCTCGGCAAGCTCGTGCAGCAGAAGCGGTCCCTGCTGGGCACCGAGATCCTGCCGCTGTACGCGCGGTTGAGCACCGCCGAGCAGCACCGCGTCTTCGCCCCGCACTCCGGGCGGCGGGTGGTGCTCGCCACCAACGTCGCGGAGACCTCGCTGACCGTGCCCGGCATCAAGTACGTGGTGGACCCGGGCACCGCCCGGATCTCCCGCTACTCCAACCGGCTGAAGGTGCAGCGGCTGCCCATCGAGCCGGTCTCGCAGGCGTCGGCCAACCAGCGCAAGGGCCGCTGCGGGCGCACCTCGGACGGCATCTGCATCCGCCTCTACGACGAGCCGGACTTCCTGGCCCGGCCGGAGTTCACCGACCCGGAGATCCTGCGTACCAACCTGGCGTCGGTCATCCTCCAGATGACCGCGATCGGGCTCGGCGACATCGCCGCCTTCCCGTTCATCGACCCGCCCGACCGGCGCAACATCACCGACGGCGTCAACCTGCTGCACGAGCTGGGCGCGCTGGACCCGGCCGAGCCGGACCCGGCGAAGCGGCTCACCCCGCTCGGCCGGCGGCTGGCCCAGTTGCCGGTCGACCCGCGGCTGGCCCGGATGGTCCTGGAGGGCGAGCGCAACGGCTGCGCCACCGAGGTGGTCGTGATCGCCGCGGCGCTGTCGATCCAGGACCCGCGCGAGCGGCCGGTGGAGAAGCAGGCCCAGGCCGACCAGGCGCACGCCCGGTTCGCCGACCAGGAGTCGGACTTCGTGGCGTACCTGAACCTGTGGCGGTACCTGCGCGAGCAGCAGCGGGCCCGGTCGTCCAGCGCGTTCCGGCGGATGTGCAAGGCGGAGTACCTCAACTACCTGCGGGTGCGCGAGTGGCAGGACATCGTGAGCCAGCTCCGGCAGGTGCTGCGTGCCCCGGAGAACGCCCGCGGTCGGCGCGAGGCCGCGCCCGACGGCGGCGGCGGGGGCCGCGGCGCCGGCGCGGACCTGCCGGAGGAGATCGACACCCCGAAGGTGCACCGGTCCCTGTTGGCCGGGCTGCTGTCGCACGTCGGCCTGAAGGACGCGCAGAAGCACGAGTACCTGGGGGCGCGTGGCGCGAAGTTCGCCCTCTTCCCCGGGTCGGCGCTGTTCAAGAAGCCGCCGCGCTGGGTGATGGCCGCCGAACTGGTGGAGACCACCCGGTTGTGGGGGCGGGTGAACGGGCGGATCGAACCGGAGTGGGTCGAGCCGCTCGCCCAGCACCTGGTCAAGCGCAGCTACAGCGAGCCGCACTGGGAGAAGAAGCAGGCGGCCGTCATGGCCTACGAGAAGGTGACGCTGTACGGCATCCCGGTCGTCACCTCCCGCAAGGTCAACTTCGGCCGGATCGACCCGGCGCTGAGCCGCGAGCTGTTCATCCGGCACGCCCTGGTCGAGGGGGACTGGTCCACCCACCACCGGTTCTGGGCGGACAACCAGCGGCTGCTGAACGAGGTGGAGGAGCTGGAGAACCGGACCCGGCGGCGGGACATCCTGGTCGACGACGAGACCATCTTCCAGTTCTACGACGAGCGCATCCCGGCCGACGTGGTCTCCGGGCGGCACTTCGACGCCTGGTGGCGCAAGGAGCGGCGGCAGCGGCCGGATCTGCTCACGTTCACCCGCGACCTGCTGGTCAACGCCGGTCGGGGCGGGCTGGACGAGGCCGACTACCCGGACGAGTGGCGGGCCGACGGGGTGCGCCTGCCGCTGACGTACACGTTCGACCCGGGCACCCCGACCGACGGGGTGACGGTCGACATCCCGCTGCCGCTGCTCAACCAGGTGCCGGCGGAGAGCTTCGACTGGCAGGTGCCGGGGCTGCGCGAGGACCTGGTCATCGCGCTGATCCGCTCGCTGCCCAAGGCGATCCGGCGCAACTTCGTCCCGGTGCCGGACTACGCCCGGGCCGCCCTCGCCGCGCTGCCCGCCGGCGAGGAGCCGCTGCTGGACGCGCTGACCCGGCAGCTGCGGCGGATGACCGGCGTGACCGTGCCCCGGGACGCCTGGGACGTGGCGAAGCTGCCACCGCACCTGCGGGTCACCTTCCGGGTACTCGGCGAGGACGACGAGCCGGTCGCCGAGGGCAAGGACCTGCCGGCCCTGCAACGCCAGCTCAAGGCGGAGGTACGCCAGGTGGTGGCGGCCGCCGCGCCGGACGTGGCCCGCACCGGGCTGACCGGGTGGAGCATCGGCCCGCTGCCCCGCACGATCGAGCAGGTCCGGGCCGGGTACGCGGTGACGGCGTACCCGGCGCTGGTGGACGACGGCGCGACGGTCGGGGTGAAGGTGTTCGACTCCCCCGCCGAGCAGGAGGCCGCGCACTGGGCGGGCACCCGCCGGCTGCTCCGGCTGACCGTGCCCGCGCCGGCGAAGTTCCTCCAGGGCCGGCTGTCGAACGAGGCGAAACTGGCGCTGTCCCGTAACCCGCACGGCGGCGTGCAGGCGCTGATCGAGGACGCGGCCGGCGCGGCGATCGACAAGCTGATCGCCGACGCGGGCGGCCCGGCCTGGGACGCCGAGGGCTTCGCGGCGCTGCGCGACACGGTCCGCGCCAATCTGGTGGACACCGTCGTCGAGGTGATGGACCGCGTCCGGAAGGTGCTCGCCGCCGCGTACGCCGTCGAGCAGCGCCTCGGCGCGACCCGGAACCTGGCCGTGGTGGCCGCGCTGGCCGACATCCGGGCGCAACTGGGCGGCCTGGTCCACGCCGGCTTCATCACCGAGACCGGGTACGCGCGCCTGCCCGACCTGCTGCGCTATCTCACCGCGATCGAGCGCCGGCTGGACCGGCTGCCCGGCAACCCGGCCCGCGACAAACAGCAGCAGGACCGGATCGCGGTCGTGCAGAAGGAGTACGCGGACCTGCTGGCCGCGCTGCCGCCCACCAGACGGCAGTCGGCCGCCGTCCGGCAGATCCGCTGGATGATCGAGGAGCTGCGGGTGAACGTCTTCGCCCAGGCGCTGGGCACCCCGTACCCGGTGAGCGAGCAGCGCATCTATCGCGCCATGGACGACGCCGAGGCGGGCTGACCCACCCCCGCTCTCCCGCGATCTTGCAGTTAATGCCCTCGATATGGGCTTTCCGCGGCTTTTGCCGGGGCGGAAAGTGCAAGATCGCCGGGGGCGGGAGCGGAGCCGTCACAGGGGTTCCACGCCGTCGGGGAGTCGGGCGGCGGCGGTGGCGTCGTGGACGTACTCCAGCAGGATGCGGCGGAGTTCGCGGCCGGCGTGGGTCGGGACCACATCGCGGCGGCGGGCCACGGCGATGGTACGGCGGACGCCGGGCGGGGCGAGCCGGGTGACGTGGACGCCGGGGCGGCGGGCCACGACGCTGCCGGGCACCAGGGCGGCACCCAGCCCGGCCTCGACGAAGCTCAGCACGGCGTCCAGCTCCCCGCCGTCGACGGAGATCCGGGGCTCGAAACCGGCGTCCCGGCAGGCCTGCAGGGTCGCCTCGCGCAGGTCGTAGCCCTCCCGGAACATGACCAGCGGCTGGTCGCGCAGGTCCGAGACGCGCACCTCGCCGCCGGGGGACGCCCCGGGAAGCGGGTCGACGCTGGCGACGACCAGCCGCTCGGTCAGGACCGCGTCGGTGCGCAGCCCCGGGTCGGCGCCCGCCGCCGGCGCGATGATCAGCGCCAGGTCGAGGTCGCCGCGGAGCAGGTCGCGCACCAGGTCCTGCGAGCCGCCCTCCTCCACCCGCAGGTCGACCGTCGGGTGGGCGTCGCGGTAGCGGCGCAGCACCGGCGGGGCCAGCGACGTCGCCAGGCTGGGGGTGGCGCCGAGGCGGACCCGGCCGCGCCGGAGACCGACCAGTTCCTGGACCTCCCGGGTGGCGGTGTCCACGTCGGCGAGGATCCGCTTGGCGAGCGGCAGCAGCACCTCCCCCGCCGTGGTCAGCCCGATCTTGCCCCTTACCCGCTCGAAGAGCGGGGTGCCGAGGTCGGTCTCCAGCGCGTGAATTTGCTTACTCAACGAGGGCTGGGTGATGCCGACCAGGTCGGCCGCCTGGGTGAAATGTCGTACTTCTGCGACCGCCACGAAGTACCGGAGCTGATGCAGCTGCATCTGGATAGCCTATGGCTATCAAGACTGCGAGGTCGATGCATTGGACGACTGATCAAACTGCTCCTAGCGTCGGTCGGGTGGTAGTCACGACGAGAACCCGGTCGCCCATCCGCTCCAATGTCGGCCTCAAGGCCGTCATGGCGGTGACGGGCATTCTGCTGGTGCTGTTCCTCATCGCCCACATGCTCGGCAACCTGAAGATCTTCACCGGGTCCGAGGACTTCAACCACTACGCCCACTGGCTGCGCGAGCTGGGCGAGCCGCTGCTCCCGTACGGCTGGTACCTGTGGCTGCAGCGCGGCGTGCTCCTGGTCGCGCTGGTCGCGCACATCTGGGCGGCGACCGTGCTGGCGCTGCGGGCCCGGGCCGCCCGCCCGGTCAGGTACGCCCACCGCAAGAAGGTCCAGGGCAGCTACGCCGCGCGCACCATGCGGTGGGGCGGCGTGATCATCGCCCTGTTCGTGGTCTACCACATCCTGGACCTGACCACCGGCCACCTGAACCCGGTCGGCGACCCGACCCGGCCGCAGGCCAACGTGGTCGCGGACTTCGCCCCCGAGCGGTGGTACGTGACCCTCTTCTACACGCTCGCGGTGGTCACCCTCGGCTTCCACCTGCGCCACGGCGCGTTCAGCGCCTTCCGCAGCCTGGGCCAGCAGACGCCGAAGGGTGAGGCGCGCGCCCGCAGCCTCGCCCTGGTGTTCGCCGTCGCGCTGAGCGCCGGCTACCTGGTGGTCCCGTTCGCCGTACTCACCGGATTGGTGCGTTGATCATGGTTCTCTACACCGAAGGCGACCCGATCGCCGACGCCAAGGCTCCCGACGGCCCGATCGAGACCCGCTGGGAACGTCGCCGCTTCGAGGCCAAGCTGGTCAACCCGGCCAACCGGCGCAAGATGACGGTGATCGTGGTCGGCACCGGCCTGGCCGGCGGCTCCGCGGCGGCGACCCTCGCCGAGCAGGGCTACCAGGTCAAGTCCTACTGCTACCAGGACAGCCCGCGCCGGGCGCACTCCATCGCCGCCCAGGGCGGCATCAACGCCGCCAAGAACTACCGCAACGACGGCGACTCGGTGCACCGCCTCTTCTACGACACCGTCAAGGGCGGCGACTTCCGCTCCCGGGAGTCGAACGTGCACCGGCTGGCCGAGGTCTCCGTCAACATCATCGACCAGTGCGTGGCGCAGGGCGTCCCGTTCGCCCGCGAGTACGGCGGCCTGCTCGACACCCGCTCCTTCGGTGGGGCGCAGGTGCAGCGCACCTTCTACGCGCGGGGCCAGACGGGCCAGCAGCTGCTGCTCGGGGCGTACCAGGCGCTGGAGCGGCAGATCGGCCTCGGCAACGTGGAGATGAACGCCCGGCACGAGATGCTGGAGCTGATCGTCGTCGACGGCCGGGCCCGGGGCATCGTCGTCCGGGACCTGGTCACCGGCGAGATCACCACCGAGTTCGCGGACGCGGTGGTGCTCGCCTCCGGCGGGTACGGCAACGTCTTCTACCTCTCCACCAACGCCAAGGGCTGCAACGTCACCGCCACCTGGCGGGCGCACCGCAAGGGCGCGTACTTCGCCAACCCCTGCTACACGCAGATCCACCCGACCTGCATCCCGGTCTCCGGCGACCACCAGTCGAAGCTGACCCTGATGAGCGAGTCGCTGCGCAACGACGGCCGGGTGTGGGTGCCGAGGACGAAGGGCGACAACCGCGACCCCCGCGAGATCCCCGAGGACGAGCGGGACTACTACCTGGAGCGGATCTACCCCTCCTTCGGCAACCTGGTGCCCCGGGACATCGCCTCCCGCGCCGCGAAGAACGTCTGCGACGAGGGTCGCGGCGTCGGCCCCGGCGGGCTCGGCGTCTACCTGGACTTCGCCGACGCGATCCAGCGCCTCGGCCGCAAGGCCATCGAGGCGAAGTACGGCAACCTCTTCGAGATGTACGAGCGGATCACCGGCGAGGACCCGTACGAGGTCCCGATGCGGATCTACCCCGCCGTGCACTACACGATGGGCGGCCTCTGGGTCGACTACGACCTCCAGTCGACCATCCCCGGCCTGTTCGTGATCGGCGAGGCCAACTTCTCCGACCACGGCGCGAACCGGCTGGGCGCCTCGGCGCTCATGCAGGGCCTCGCCGACGGCTACTTCGTCCTGCCGAACACCATCGCCAACTACCTGGCCGGCGGCCCGTTCGACCGGGTCGAGGCGAGCCACCCGGCGGCGGTCGAGGCGCGGCGCACCGTCGAGGACCGGATCCAGCGGCTGCTGGCGGTGAACGGCGACCGGACCGTGGACTCGTTCCACCGGGAGCTGGGCCAGATCATGTGGGAGCACTGCGGCATGGAGCGCTCCGAGGCCGGCCTGCGCAAGGCGATCGACGAGATCCGGACGCTGCGCGACGACTTCTGGCAGCGGGTGCGGATCATCGGCGACGCCGACGGGCTCAACCAGTCGTTGGAGAAGGCCGGCCGGGTGGCCGACTTCTTCGAGCTGGCCGAGCTGATGTGCATCGACGCCCTGCACCGCGAGGAGTCCTGCGGCGGCCACTTCCGCGCCGAGCACCAGACCGAGGACGGCGAGGCGCAGCGCGACGACGAGCGGTTCGCGTACGTGGCGGCCTGGGAGTACGGCGCCGAGCAGCCGGTGCTGCACAAGGAAGACCTGAAGTTCGAATACGTCCACCCCACGCAGCGGAGCTACAAGTGAACCTGACCCTGCGCATCTGGCGCCAGAAGGGCCCTGAGGACAAGGGTCGGATGGTGACCTACCAGGTCGAGGACATCTCCCCGGACATGTCCTTCCTGGAGATGCTCGACGTGCTCAACGAGCGGCTGATCCTCGCCGGCGAGGAACCGGTGGCGTTCGACCACGACTGCCGCGAGGGCATCTGCGGCATGTGCGGCCTGATGATCAACGGCAACGCGCACGGGCCGCAGCGCGGCACCACCGCCTGCCAGCTGCACATGCGGCAGTTCTCCGACGGCGACACGATCGACATCGAGCCCTGGCGGGCCCGGGCCTTCCCGGTCATCAAGGACCTGGTGGTCAACCGCAACGCGTTCGACAAGATCATCGCGGCTGGCGGCTTCATCACCGCCCCGACCGGCAGCGCCCCGGAGGCGCACTCGGTGCCGGTGGCCAAGGCCAACGCGGACGCCGCCTTCGAGTCGGCGGCCTGCATCGGCTGCGGCGCCTGCGTGGCGGCCTGCCCGAACGGCTCCGGCATGCTCTTCACCGCCGCCAAGGTCACCCAGCTCTCGCTGCTGCCGCAGGGCCAGCCGGAGCGGTACACCCGGGTGATCGGCATGGTGGACGCGCACGACGAGGCCGGCTTCGGCGGCTGCACCAACGCGGGCGAGTGCACGGTGGTCTGCCCGAAGGGCATTCCGCTGAACACCATCGGCCGGCTCAACCGGGACTACCTCGCCGCCACCGCCAAGGGGCGCGACAACACGCCCGGCTCCTGACGGCTCGCGCCGGGACCAGAACGGGCCGCCGCACCCGCGAGGTGCGGCGGCCCGATTCGTCCCCGTGCCCGGTTCAAGCGGCGCTGTGCGGGTAGCACCCTCCCGGAGGCCACCGAGAGGGGACATCCGGACATGAAGGCAGTGACCTGGCAGGGCAAGCGGGACGTACGGGTCGAGGAGGTTCCCGACCCCCGCATCGAGGAGCCGACCGACGCCGTCGTCCGGATCACCTCCACCGCGATCTGCGGCTCCGACCTGCACCTCTACGAGGTGCTCGGGCCGTTCCTCAAACCCGGCGACGTGCTCGGCCACGAGCCGATGGGCATCGTCGAGGAGGTCGGGCCCGGGGTGACCCGGCTCCGCCCGGGCGACCGGGTGGTGGTGCCGTTCAACATCGCCTGCGGCTCCTGCTGGATGTGCGACCGCCAGCTCTACGCCCAGTGCGAGACCACCCAGGTCACCGCCGAGGGCAAGGGCGCCGCCCTGTTCGGCTACACGAAGCTCTACGGGTCGGTTCCCGGCGGGCAGGCGGAGTACCTGCGGGTCCCGCAGGCGCAGTTCGGCCCGATCAAGATCCCGGAGACCGGCCCGGACGAGCGGTGGCTCTACCTCTCCGACATCCTCCCCACCGCCTGGCAGGCGGTGAAGTTCGCCGACACCCCGCCCGGCGGCACGCTCGCCGTCTTCGGGCTCGGCCCGGTGGGTCAGTTCTGCGCGCGGATCGGCCGGCACCTCGGCGCCAACCGGGTGATCGGCCTGGACCTCGTGCCGGAACGCCTCGAGATGGCCCGCCGGCACGGCGTCGAGGTGCTCGACGTCACCGAACTCGACGACGTGCCGGGCACCCTGATCGACCTCGTGGACGGGCGCGGCCCGGACGCGGTGATCGACGCGGTCGGCATGGAGGCGCACGGCGCACCGCTCGGCAAGCTCGCCCAGACCGCCGCCGGGCTGCTGCCGGACAAGCTGGCCCAGACCATGACCGACAAGGTGGGCGTGGACCGCCTCGTCGTACTGAAGGCCGCGCTCAAGGCCGTCCGGCGCGGCGGCACCGTCTCGATCTCCGGTGTGTACGGCGGCGAGGTCGACCCGCTGCCGCTGATGGAGATGTTCGACCGGGGCGTCCAGCTGCGGATGGGCCAGTGCCACGTCCGGCGCTGGACCGACGAGATCATCCCGCTGCTCGCCCGGGACGACGACCCGCTCGGCGTGACGGACCTGCGGACCCACCAACTGCCGCTGGCCGACGCGCCGCGGGCGTACGAGATGTTCCAGAAGAAGCAGGACGGGTGTGTGAAGGTCGTGCTGACACCGTGAGCCGCACGGTGGTCGTCACCGGCGCGACCAGCGGCATCGGTCGGGCGGCGGTCCGGGAGTTCGCCGGCCGCGGGGACCGCCTGGTCCTCGCGGCCCGCGCACCGGAGTCCCTCGACGAGGTACGCACCGAGTGCATCGCCGCCGGAGTCCACGCGCTGGCGGTGCCCACCGACCTGGCCCGGCCCGGCGCGCCGGCGGCGATCGTCGAGGCCGCCGTCGCCGAGTTCGGTGGGGTCGACGTGTGGGCGCACACCGCGGCGGTGATGGCGTACGGACGCTTCGACGAGACGCCCGAGGAGGTCTTCGAGCAGGTGATCCGCACCGACCTGCTCGCGACGGCGGCGGTGGCACGGGCGGCGCTGCGCCACTTCCGCACCTCCGGCGGAGGCACCCTGATCCTCACCGGATCGGTGCTCGGGCACATCACCGCGCCCTACATGAGCGGGTACGTGGCGAGCAAGTGGGGCGTGCAGGGGCTGGCCCGGGCGCTCCAGCAGGAGGCCCGGGAGACGCCGGGCGTACACGTCTGCGTCGTCACCCCCGGCAGCGTCGACACACCCATCTACCAGCGGGCGGCGAACCACCTGCGCCGGCTCGGCCGGCCGCCGCTGCCGGTCACCACGCCGGAGCGGGTCGCCCGGGCCATCGTGGACCTCGCCGACCATCCGCGGCGCGAGGTCTCGGTGGGCCGGGCCAACGTCGTCATGCGGTTCGGGTTCACCGTCCTGCCCGGCGTGTACGACCTCCTGGTCGGGCCCCTGATGCGGGCGGCCGGGCTCACCGAGCGGACGGTGGAGCCGCACGACGGGGTCGTGTTCGCTCCCGACCCGACCAGCGAGCAGCTCCACGGCGGCTGGCGTGGGTGAGGAAGGGCCCCTTCGCAACGCCTGCGGCGGAGCAGGGGTCCCGGCTTAACACGTCCGGCTACCGTGTACCCGGGACTCGGCGGGAGGGACGGCGATGGGGGAAGCAGCGGAGCGCGGGCGTCGGCGTACGCCCGTCGGCCGGCGGTTGGGCGGGGCGGCCGGACTGGCCGCGCTGGCCGGCCTCGCGTGGGTGGCCCGGGACGTGCCGCTGGCGCTCGGCGGCCGGCTGACCGGCGCCCGGGCCGAGCGGGCGGCCCGCTCCCCGCAGTTCCGCGACGGCACGTTCCGCAACCCGGCGAGCAGCCGCTCGATGGCCGGCGCGCCGGACCGGAACCTCGTCCGCGAGCTGATCTTCGGCAAGCAGAAACGGCATCCCGGCGCACCGGTGCCGCTGCTGCGCCCGCCGCCGGCGCCGGCGAACCCGGACTCGCACCCCGAGCTGAACGTCATCTGGTACGGGCACGCCTCCGCGCTGATCGAGATCGAGGGGCACGCCGTGCTGATCGATCCGGTGTGGAGCGAGCGGTGCTCACCGTCCGCCCTGGTCGGCCCGAAACGCCTGCACGAGCCACCGGTACGCCTCGACGAGCTGCCCCCGCTCACGGCGATCCTGATCTCCCATGACCACTACGACCACCTGGACCTGGCGACCGTGCGGGAGCTGACCGCCCGGCAGGACGCGCCGTTCGTCGTGCCGCTCGGCGTCGGCGCGCACCTCGACCGGTGGGGCGTCCCGGCGCACCGCATCGTCGAGCTGGACTGGTCGGAGCGGCACGACGCGGGCGGGCTGAGGCTGACCGCCACCCCCGCTCAGCACTTCTCCGGCCGGGGCCTGCGCCGCGACGGCACCCTCTGGAGTTCCTGGGTGATCGCGGGCGCCCACCGGTCCGTCTTCTACACCGGCGACTCCGGCTACTTCGACGGGTACCGGGCGATCGGCGCCGCGTACGGGCCGTTCGACGTGACGCTGATGCAGATCGGCGCGTACGACCGCGCGTGGCCGAGCATCCACATGTTTCCGGAGGAGGCCGTCGGCGCCCACCTGGACCTGCGGGGCGGGCTGCTGATCCCGGTGCACTGGGCGACCTTCAACCTCGCGCTGCACGACTGGTCCGAGCCGGTGGACCGGCTCTGGGCCGAGGCGAAGGCCCGCGACGTACGGCTGGCGGTGCCCCGGCCGGGCGAGCGGGTGGTGGTCGACGACCCGCCGCCGGTGGACGGCTGGTGGCAGGCGGTGGCCTGAGTCGGCGCACGGCGGAGCAGGCGGCCCGACCGTGGGCATGGTCGAGGCGGCGGTCTGTGCACGACGCGTGCCGCCTTCACCGCGGCCCGTTCATCCGGGCCACGGCGGAGGTGGACACGACCGGTGGCCGCGGAAGGTCGCGGCTACCAGTCGCTCTCGACGTTGCGGATCAGCATGAACGGCTCGGCGGCATCCCGCCCGATCACCGTGCCCCAGTGTTCCGCGTGTGTGCGCAGGGCGCGGTCGTTGCGGGGGTGCGGCCAGTTCCGCCACTCCGACCGGTAGTGGCCGAATGCCTCGAGTTTGCGTTCCAAGGTGGCGGTTATGTCGACGAACCAGTTCGGTTGCCACCAGGTGACCGGGGCGGGGGTCCACTCCGTGCTCGACGTGGGGGCGTAGGTGAACACCCGCCGCACGCACTGGCCCGGCACCGGGCGGGTGGCCACCGCCACCGACTCGAACACCGTCCGGTGGTCGAGGTTCACGTCGCCCTGCACCGAGTAGACGGTGTCCGGTCGGAACTCCGCGATCTGCCGCTCGACGACCCGATTGACGTCCACGTGCGGAAGGGTGTCCAGCCGCATGTCGGGTAGGTCGAGATGGACGTAATCGCTGACCCCGAGAACCTCCGCCGCCTTGCGCGCCTCCTGGCACTTCTGCTGCAGGATTTCCAGGTCGCCGGCGTACTGTGTGGACGATCCGTCGGTGACGCAGCAGATGCGCACCGCGTCGCCCCGGTCGGTGTGCCAGGCGATGGTTCCGCCCATACCGAGGATCTCGTCGTCGGGATGGGCGGCGACGATGAGGACTCGTCGCGCGTTCATCCGAGCACCGTCCCGACAGCGAGTGCCGGGTGCAGCTCGACGTCGCGCAGGTCGGGCCCGTCGTCGACCGACGCCTCGCGCACCAGCAGGGCACCCTCGCCGGCGGCCACCAGGACGCCGTCGGGACGGTGGGCCAGCACGGTGCCGGCCGGCGCCGGCTCCGCCGTCGGTTCGGGACGGGCGCTCCAGATGGTCATCCGACGGTCGCCGAGCCAGGTGAACGCGCCCGGATACGGCCGGGTCTGCGCCCGGACCCAGGCGTCGAGGTAACCGGACCGCGTCTCCCAGTCGATCAGCCCGTCGGAGGGGACGCGCTTGGGCCAGTTGCTGGCCCGCTTCGGATCCTGCGGAATCCGCGGGGCGGTCCCGGCCGCGAGCTGCGGGAAGTAGGTACGAACGAGCTCGAGTTCCGCCTCTGCCACCTTGGCGTAGAGGGTTGTGGCGGTCTCGTCGGGTGCGACGCTGATGGGCACCTGGCCCACGATGTCGCCGGAGTCGGCGGTGGCGTCGGGGATCTCGAACAGGGTGACACCGGTGCGGGCGAGCCCGTTCAGGATCGCCCACGCGACGGGTGCCCGACCACGGTGCCGCGGCAGCAGCGTCGGGTGCATTCCGTACGTGCCGCCGGGCGGCACCGCGAGCAGCTCCTCACGGACGAGTTGCGACCAGCCGACGACCCAGACCATGTCCGGTTCCAGCCGGCGTATCGCGGCTATGCAGTCCGGGCTGTTCACGTTCTGGGTTTCGATGAGTCGCGCCCCGAACCGCTCAGCGGCGTCGTCGTAACAACACATGCCGGAGACCTCCGGACGTACCGGGCCTGGCAGCGTGACGATACCGGCGATCTCCGCCCCCACCTCCGCGGCGGCCTCCAGGCACGCTTTGGCGGCGGTGTCGAAACTGATCCAGACGATCCGTTTCGTCATCTCTGGCTCCCTTCGTCTACAGCTTGCCCTCCGGCAGCAGAGGGCACTGCGCCATCATCTGCTCCAATGGCCACGGGAGCATCAAACCAGACAAACATCAAGGAACAGCCGATTTCCGGTCAGAGAACGAAGGCGTCGGTCCAGAGGGCGCCGGAGCGGCCGGAGAGCGAGTCCAGCATGGCCACCGCCTGACCGTCGGTGAGCTGTGCGACGAAGTCGACGATCGCCCGGCCCCGGGCCTTGCCGATCCGGTCCGGTGTCCTCGGGTGCAGTTCCGCCTCGGCCAGCTCGACCAGGTCGTGCAGCCGGCGCGGCAACCGCGACTCCTCCTCCGGGTCGAGCAGCCAGTCCAGCAACGCCTCGACCAACGTGCCGAGCAGCCGGGCCTGGCCGCGCTGATGCAGCGCCAGGTCCGGCCGGGCCAGCACGAACCGGTGGTGCACGAACTTGAGCACCTGCACCTCGTGCCACTGCGCCGGGGCGAGCAGGACATGGCCGGAACGCACCGACGGCGCCTCCACCACGGTGATCGCGTCCACGAACCGGGTCGTCCAGCGGGCGGAGAAGCGGGCGACGTACTGCTCGGCCTCGATCGACCCGTCGAACGGCACCGCCAGCAGCCCGTCCACCAGTTCCTCGCGGACGTGCTCGACGGCGGCGGCGAACGCCTCGTCGTCGGCGATCCACCCGTCCTTGCGGTGCAGCTGGCGGCGCAGCCGCTCGATCGCCGAGCCGGGCCGGCGGGCGGCGCTGGCCAGCGCCGGCTCGGTGATGGCCCGCAGGTGGCCGCAGTCGCGCTGCCACGCGGTCAGCTCGGCGGCCACCGCGCCCTGCTGCAGCACGCCGACCCGGTAGAAGTCCTCCACGTCGTGGATCGCGTACGCGATGTCGTCGGCGGTGTCCATCACCGACGCCTCGACGGTCTGCTGCCAGTCGGCGATCCGCCCGGCGAACGGCTCCCGCGCCTGACGCAGGTCGTCCAGCTCGGTCCGGTACGCCCCGAACTTCGTCGACCCGCTGGCCGGGTCGTCCGGCGGCGGGGCCGCACCGCGCGGGGCCGGGTCGAGCAGGCGCGGGTGCGGATCCGGGTGGTCCAGCCGGGTCCACGGGTACTTGAGCATGGCCGCCCGCACCGCGGCGGTCAGGTCCAGGCCGGTGGTCGCGGCGCCGCGGATCTCGGTGGAGGTGACGATCCGGTACGACTGGGCGTTGCCCTCGAACCCGTCGGCGAGCCCGAGCCGCTGGCGGGCCAGCCGGTCCAGCACCCGCTCCCCCAGGTGCCCGAACGGCGGGTGGCCCAGGTCGTGGGCGAGCGCCGCCGCCTCCACCACGTCCGGGTCGCAGCCGCCCAGCTTCTCCAGCAGGTCGCGGTGCCGGTCGTCGGCCGTGAGTCGCTCGGCGATCGCCCGGGCCACCTGCGCCACCTTGAGGCTGTGGGTGAGCCGGTTGTGCACCAGCAGCCCCGAACCGCCGGGGCTGACCACCTGGGTCACCCCGTTCAAGCGGGTGAAGAAGGGCGAGCCGACGATGCGGTCCCGGTCGGCGCGGAACGGGCTCGCGGCCAGGTCGCCCAGCGTCCGCGCGCTGCCGCCGAAGAGCCGGCGCGCCCGGGGCTCCGCAGGTGGTTCCATGATCGCAACGCTAGCGCGGCAGAATGCACGGCGGAAACCACTCTTGAAGGCGGATCGAGATCGTGACCCTCACTGTTCATCAGCGGATCGCCGAGGAGCTCGGCGTCGCCGAGCGCCAGGTACGCGCGGCCGTGGAGCTGCTCGACGGCGGCGCGACCGTGCCGTTCATCGCCCGCTACCGCAAGGAGGCCACCGGCCTGCTCGACGACACGCAGCTGCGCACCCTCGAGGAGCGCCTGCGGTACCTGCGGGAGCTGGACGAACGACGCGCCGCGATCCTGGAGTCGATCCGCGGCCAGGGCAAGCTCGACGAGGCCCTGGAAGCGCAGATCATGGCGGCCGACTCGAAGTCCCGGCTGGAGGACATCTACCTGCCGTACAAGCCCAAGCGGCGGACCCGGGCGCAGATCGCCCGGGAGGCCGGCCTGGAGCCGCTGGCCGAGACGCTGCTCGCCGACCCGTCGCGGGACCCGCGCGAGACGGCCGCCGGGTTCGTCGACGCCGACAAGGGCGTCGCCGACGCGGCCGCCGCGCTGGACGGCGCCCGCGCCATCCTCATCGAGCGGTTCGCCGAGGACGCCGACCTCATCGGCACGCTGCGGGAGCAGATGTGGTCGCGGGGCCGGCTCGTCTCCCGGGTACGCGAGGGTCAGGAGAGCACCGGCGCCAAGTTCGCCGACTACTTCGACTTCGCCGAGCCGTACCCGAGGCTGCCCTCGCACCGGATCCTCGCCATGTTCCGGGGCGAGAAGGAGGGTGTGCTCGACCTGACGATGGACCCGGAGCCGGAGGGCGACTCCGACCCGGTCGCGACCGGCCCGACCCGGTACGAGGCGGCCATCGCCGGCCGCTTCGGGATCGGCGACCAGGGCCGCCCGGCCGACCGGTGGCTGGCCGACACGGTGCGCTGGGCGTGGCGTACCCGGATCCTCATCCACCTCGGCGCGGACCTGCGGATGCGACTGTGGCAGGCGGCCGAGGAGGAGGCCGTCCGGGTCTTCGCCACCAACCTGCGTGACCTGCTGCTGGCCGCGCCGGCCGGCGCCCGCCCGACGATGGGCCTGGACCCGGGCCTGCGGACCGGGGTGAAGGTCGCGGTGGCCGACGCCACCGGCAAGGTCGTCGCCACCGACACGATCTACCCGCACGAGCCGCGCCGGCAGTGGGACGCCTCGATCGAGACCCTCGCCCGGCTGGCCGCCGCCCACCGCGTCGAGCTGGTGGCGATCGGCAACGGCACGGCGAGCCGGGAGACCGACAAGCTCGCCGGTGAGCTGATCAAGCGGCACCCGCAGCTCAACCTCACCAAGATCGTCGTCTCCGAGGCCGGCGCGTCGGTCTACTCGGCGTCCGCGTACGCGGCCCAGGAGCTGCCCGGGCTGGACGTGTCGCTGCGCGGCGCGGTCTCCATCGCCCGCCGTCTCCAGGACCCCCTCGCCGAGCTGGTGAAGATCGACCCGCGCTCGATCGGCGTCGGGCAGTACCAGCACGACCTGTCCGAGGTGAAGCTGTCCCGGTCGCTGGACGCCGTGGTCGAGGACTGCGTCAACGCGGTCGGCGTCGACGTGAACACCGCCTCCGCGCCGCTGCTCACCCGGGTCTCCGGCATCGGCGCCGGGCTGGCCGAGAACATCGTGCTGCACCGGGACGCCAACGGGCCGTTCCGCACCCGGGCCGACCTGCGCAAGGTGCCGCGGCTCGGCCCGAAGGCGTTCGAGCAGTGCGCCGGCTTCCTGCGCATCCCCGGCGGCGACGACCCGCTGGACTCCTCCAGCGTGCACCCCGAGGCGTACCCGGTGGTGCGGCGGATCCTCACCGCCACCAAGCAGGACCTGCGGTCGATCATCGGCAGGAGCAGCATCCTGCGCGGGCTGCGGGCCACCGACTTCGTCGACGACACGTTCGGTCTCCCGACCGTCACCGACATCCTCGCCGAGCTGGAGAAGCCCGGCCGCGACCCGCGCCCGGAGTTCCGGACGGCCACCTTCACCGAGGGCGTGGAGAAGATCGCCGACCTCTCTCCCGGCATGATCCTGGAGGGCGTGGTCACCAACGTCGCCGCCTTCGGCGCGTTCGTGGACGTCGGCGTGCACCAGGACGGGCTGGTGCACGTGTCGGCGATGTCCCGCACCTTCGTCCGGGACCCGCGCGAGGTGGTCAAGTCCGGCGACGTGGTGAAGGTGAAGGTGCTCGACGTCGACGTACCGCGCAAGCGCATCTCGCTGACCCTGCGCCTGGACGACGACGCGGACGCGAGCCGGGGCGGCGCGGACGGCGGGCGACGCGAGCGCGGCGGCGACCGTGGTGGCCGGCGTGGGGACGGCGGTCCGGGCGGCTCGGGCGGGCGCGGCGGCGCCGGCGGGCCCGGTGGCCAGGGCGGCGCCGGCGGACGCGGCGGTCAGGGCGGGCGCGGTGCCAGCCAGGGCGGTCGCGGCGGGCAGCCGCGGCAGGGTCGCGGCGCGACGCCGCCCCCGACCAACGACGCGATGGCGGACGCGCTGCGCCGCGCCGGACTGGCGTAGCCGGAGCCGATGCCGCGGGCGGGCCGGAAGCAGCGGCCCGCCCGCGGCGGCACCGGGGTCACGGTCAGATCGAACGGCGCATGATCCGAGGCCGCTTCGGTGGCCGGAGGTGCTTCTCCTTGTGCTGCCGGACCATCTCGTCCCACACCTCCTGCGGGAAGTCGGGGTCCGGCGGTATCCACCTGTGCGAGTTGTCGGAGTAGTGGAACTTCTCGTCTCCCGGATCGACTCGGCTCACGGCAGCCACCCGAGGAACCTGCGGTGCAGAGCGCCGGCGGGGGCCCAACCCATGTCCTGCGAGGCAGACACCAGGTGTGCGGCCAGGTAAATCGCGAGGGACACCGGGGCGCCGTCGTACTCGGCCAGCAACTCCCGCCGGGGGGTGGGGCACGGCCAGGGCGAGCCGCACGCCGCACAGGTCCAGATGAGCAGAACAGGTCCGTGGGCCGTCACTGACTCATCGCATCACAAGTGGTTGTACTTGGGCAACCCCCTCAGGAGTTGTCTCACCCAGACCTCCTAGGTGCACCTCCTACCGGCCATACCGTCAGCATGTGGAGCTGCTTGGGTTGGATGAGATCCGTGATCTGCTCGGCGGAATCAGCAAACAGCGCGCCACGATCATCGTGGGCCGCAAGGGATTCCCCGACCCACTCGCCACCTTGAAGATGGGCCGCGTCTGGGACGGCAAGGAAGTGCGGGCCTGGATTGCCAGGAACCGCCCCAGCCCGACGGACGAGGACTGACGATCGGGCGTACCGTCGCGGTCGTGGGTGAGCGGGACGGCCGGGACTGGCGGGAGCAGCGACGGCAGGCGGTGGCCGCGCACGCCGCGGCCGACGAGAGCCGGCGGGCCGCCGAGGCCGCGGAGGCCGCCGAGCTGGTCGCCTGGTTCGTGGCGGAGGCCCGCCGGCGCGGCCTGCCCCCTGAGCGCCTCACGGCCCACTCCTACGACGGCCGGGGGCGCTACCGGACGCGCCTGCGCGGCTGGTACGTCGACCGGGCCCGCACCCGGGCGGTCGACGTCGACGGCCGCTTCCACCTGCTTTCCGTGCCCGGTGGCCTGCGGGCCCGGCTGTTCGGCGCGGACCCGCAGCCCAGCCCGGCGCCGCTGGTCGTCGGCGCGGGTGGCCGCGACGGTGAGTCCCTTCCACTGCGGACGATGCTCACCCGGCGGCTGGCCGACGCCGGCTGAGCCACCTCGCCAGGACTGTCGCACCTTCGGCTTGAGCAGGGCGTCGTTCGGTTCGTAGACCCCACCCCAGCCCGGCGATTAGCCGTTTCCTCGCGTCCACCTCCGCGTTGTTCCGACGGGATCAGCACCGACTGTGCCTGTTTGAGATGTCTCTCACGTCCGTGCCTGATACAACCGTTGTGAGCTGTTTGTCCGATTATCCTGGAGGTAGGAACGGTGCCGGTTCCTGGTGTGATCACGCCCGAGGGTCCTCCGAGACCAGTCCGGTCCGACCGCGGGAAGCGCGCTCTCGACGTCGTCGCGGCCGCCATCCTGCTCGCGGCGCTCGCGCCGGTGTTGGCCACGGTGGCGCTGGTGGTCGCCGTGGGGCTGGGCCGCCCCGTCCTGTTCCGCCAGGACCGCACCGGCCGCTACGGCGAGCCCTTCGAGTTGGTCAAGTTCCGGACGATGCGTCCGCTGGATCCCCGCCGGGGCCTCGTCGAGGACGCCGACCGGCTCACGCCGCTCGGCCGCTGGCTGCGCTCCACCAGTCTGGACGAGCTGCCCACGCTCTGGAACGTGCTGCGGGGCGACATGAGCCTCGTCGGCCCGCGCCCACTGCTGCCGCAGTACCTTCCCCGCTACTCGCCGACGCAGTTCCGGCGGCACGAGGTGCGGCCGGGCGTCACCGGTCTGGCCCAGGTGAGCGGTCGCAACGAGCTGAGCTGGGAGGCGAAGTTCGACCTCGATGTGGAGTACGTCGACACCCGCTGTCTCCGGCTCGACCTGTCGATCCTGGCCGCGACGGTGCGGACCGTACTTCGCCGGGAGGGAATCTCGGCGGCCGGCATGGCCACCGCGCCGGAATTCCTCGGCAGCACGAGGGAGGCGGCACGCCGACCGGTGGCGACAGCTCAGCAGGGCGGACACCGATGACGGACACCGTTTATCTCTCCCCGCCGGATGTCGGGCCGCTCGAGGAGTCGTACCTCGTCGCGGCCCTGCGCTCCGGCTGGGTCGCACCGGTCGGCCCGGACCTCGACGCCTTCGAGAGCGAGGTCGCCGACCGGGTCGGCACGCGGGGCGCGGTCGCGGTCAGCTCCGGCACCGCGGCGCTGCACCTCGCCCTGCTCGGGGTGGGCGTCGAGCCCGGCGACGTCGTGGTCGTCCCCACGCTGACGTTCGTGGCCACCGCGAACGCCGTCCGGTACACCGGCGCCCGGCCGGTCTTCGTGGACTGCGACCCGCGTACCGGCAACCTCGACGTGCCGCTGCTCACCGAGCTGCTGCACCGGCTGCGCGCTCGCGGCCAGCGGGTCGCCGCGGTCGTCCCGGTCGACATGTTCGGAAGCTGCGCTGACTACACGGCGCTGCTGCCGGCCTGCCGGGACGCGGGAGTGCCGGTGATCGAGGACGCGGCGGAAGCCCTCGGGGCGGCGCACCGCGGCCGGGCGGCCGGGTCGTTCGGCAGGGTCGGCGCCCTCTCCTTCAACGGCAACAAGATCATGACCACCTCCGGCGGCGGGATGCTCGTCTCCGACGACCTGCCGCTGCTGGCCCGCGCCCGACACCTGGCCACCCAGGCACGGGAGCCCACCGTCCACTACGAGCACCGGGAGACCGGCTACAACTACCGGCTCAGCAACCTGCTGGCCGCGCTTGGCCGGGCCCAGTTGGTGCGGCTGGACGGAATGATCGGCCGTCGCCGCCAGCTGCGCGACCGCTACGCCAAGCTCTTCGCCCCGGTGCCCGGTGTGGAACTCGTCGGCGCCGAGGACGCGGAGTCCAACTGCTGGCTGACCGTCATCCGGGTCCGGCCGGACCGCTCCGGATGGTCGGCCGCCGACCTCGCCGCCCACCTGGCGGCTCGCCACATCGAGACGCGACCGGTGTGGAAGCCCATGCACCGGCAGCCCGCGTACGCCGGTCACGAGAGCCTGCTCACCGGAGCCGCGGACCGCCTCTTCGCGGAGGGGCTGACGCTGCCCAGCGGCAGTGCCAGCACCGAGCGGCAGATCGCCACCGTGCTCGGCACGATCGAGGAGTTCCTGGCCGGCCGGTCGAAGGTGACGCCGGCGTGACGCCGCTGGTCATCGTGGGCTGCGGCGGTCACGGCCGGGAGGTGCTGACCATCGCCCGCGCCGTGGCGGTCGCCGGCGGACCCCGTTGGCGGCTGGTCGGATTCGTCGACGACCGGCCCGCCGAGGAAGACCTGAAGCGGGTCCAGCGGCTGGAAGTGCCCTACCTGGGCGGGCTCGGGTGGCTGCACGACGCCCCACCGGACACCCATCACGTCATCGCGATCGGTGACCCCCGGATACGGCGGGCCGTCGCCACGCGGATCGACTCGTACGGCACGCCGGCCGCGAGTCTCGTGCACCCGGCGGCGACGATCGGGCCGGACGCGCGGTACGGGCCCGGATTCCTCGCCTTCGCGGGCGCCCGCGTCACCACGAACGTGACGCTGGGCCGGCACGTCCACCTCAATCAGAACGCCACGGTCGGCCACGACTGCGTGCTCGCCGACTTCGTCTCGGTCCATCCGCTCGCCGCCGTCTCCGGTGGCTGCCAGCTGGCGGAGGGCGCGCTGATCGGAGCCACGGCGGCGGTGCTGGAGGACCTGCGGGTCGGGCGGGACAGCACGGTCGGGGCGGGCGCCTGCGTGGTGCGGGACGTGCCCGACGGCGTGGTGGTCAAGGGCGTACCCGCGCGCTGATCCCGGCCTGTTTTCACGGCACCACTGTGGCGGTCGACCCTGAACCCAGAAAAACGCCCAAAAACCATGTTCGAGGCTGTAACAAGTACAAAAGGTACAAAAATTCCCCTCTGCCCTGTGGGGCGGAACCGGTCGAAGACGGGAGTCAGAACATGCCGCAGGACACCGGAAGCGCCGAGCGTGCCGAACAGCGGGTCCGCCGGACCAGGGCACGCCGCCGCGCCCTGGGTTTCCTGGCCTACGACACCGCGGCCTGGGTGGGCGGCTTCGTCACCGCCGTCTGGACCCGCTACGAGTTCCACCTGCCTCCCGGGCAGCTGAGCCGGGCGGCCACCACCGGCGGCATCGCGGCGCTGATGTACGTGGCGGTCGCCGCGGTGCGCCGGCTCCACTCCGGCCGGCACCCGCTCGGCAGCCTCCAGGAGGTGCAGGGCGTCGCCGGCACCGTCGCCACGACCGCGGCCGTCCTGCTGATCGGGCTGCTACCGTCGGCCGACCGGCCGGTGCCCGCCAGCACCCCGCTGGTCGGCGGTGCCCTGGCGCTGCTGTTCATGCTCGCCGTCCGCTTCGCGTACCGGCACCGCCGCGACATCGCCATGCGCCCGGACGTGCGCTCCTCCACGCCGGTGCTGCTGTTCGGCCTCGGTGACGCCGGTCAAGGGCTGCTGCGCGCGATGCTCAGCGACCCGCGCGGCCGGTACCTGCCGGTCGGCGCGCTCGACGACGACCCCGACAAGCGCAACCTGCGCATCGGCGGGGTCCGCGTCCTCGGTGGCCGGGCCGACATCGCCGACGCGGTCCGCCGCACCGGCGCCACCACGGTGATCTTCTCCGTGGCCAACGCGGACGCCGCGCTGGTCCGCCAGATCCGCGAGGCCACCCTGCAGACCGGCGCGGCCTTCAAGGTGCTGCCCCCGGTCCGCGACCTGGTCGACCACCGGATCACCGTGACCGACGTACGCGACGTGCAGATCGGTGACCTGCTCGGCCGTCGGCAGGTGGTCGGTGACCTGCCGCTGAACGGCAACAGCCTGGCCGGCCTGCGGGTGCTGGTCACCGGCGCCGGCGGCTCCATCGGCTCGGAACTGTGCCGCCAGGTCATGAAGGCCGACCCCGGCGAGCTGATGATGCTCGACCGCGACGAGTCCGCCCTGCACGCCCTGCAGATGTCACTGAACGGGCGGGCCATGCTCGACGGTCCCGAGCTGATCCTTGCCGATCTTCGCGACGACGAGCGCATCCGGCGGATCATCCGGGAGCGCCGACCGGACGTCATCTTCCACGCCGCGGCACTGAAGCACCTCACACTCCTGCAGCGCCACCCGGGCGAGGCCGTCCTGACCAACGTCTGGGGCACCCTCTCGGTGCTGGACGCCTGCCGCGATGTCGCCAAGTTCGTCAACATCAGCACCGACAAGGCCGCCGACCCGATCAGCGTCCTCGGCTACTCGAAGCGCATCACCGAGCTGCTCACGGCGCACGCCGCGTCCCGCTTTCCCGGCACCTTCCTCAGCGTCCGCTTCGGGAACGTGCTCAGCAGCCGCGGCTCGGTGGTCACGGCGTTCCAGCGGCAGATCGCGGCGGGCAACCCGCTGACCGTCACGCACCCCGACGTCACCAGGTACCTGATGACCGTCGAGGAAGCGGTGCGCCTGGTGCTCCAGGCCGCGGAGATCGGCCGCGACGGGGAGGCACTCGTGCTCGACATGGGCCAACCGGTGCGCATCGCCGACCTCGCCCGGCAGATGGCCGAGCAGGCCGACAGCCACGTGCCGATCGTCTACACCGGACTGCGTCCCGGCGAGAAGCTGCACGAGGACCTGCTCGGCACCGGGGAGGTCGACACCCGTCCGCTACACCCGCTCATCTCGCACGTCGCCGTACCGGCGCTCGACCCGATGGAGGTCAGTGGCCTGGACCCGTACGACGACGCGGAGAAGCTGATCGCCGAACTGGCGGCGCTCTGCACCCAGCCGATGCGGTCGCTCGTCGACGGCGACGGCCGCACGCCGCTGCCGGCCGGGCTGACCTCCTCGGCCCGGGCGGAGTCCCGGTCGACATCGTCCAGCCAGCCGGGCTCGTGAGGGCTGGACCTGCGAAAAGGAGTCGTCGGGACGCTCCGCTCGTTGAGCCAGCGGGACCAGTTCAGGACGACATCGGGAAGGGCACCCGGGGCACCGTGACCGATCAGCAGAAGGACGAACCGTCCCGGGTCGAGGCCCGGACCGTCGCGACCGAGCGGCGTGGCCGGATGGCGAGAAGGGCAGCTCCGACGACGGGCCGGTCCGTGGTGCGGACGGTGGGTCACCTCGTGCTGGCGCAGGTGGTGGTCGGCGCAGCCAGCCTGGTCATCAACATCCTGGCGGCCCGGTCGATGGGGCCGGCGGGCCGGGGCAGCCTGGCGCTGTTGCTCCAGCTGACCTACGTGGTCAACCTCCTGGCCGTCGCCGGGTCGGACCGTTCCTACCCGGCGACGGTCCCGGTGGACCGGGGGGCGCGCGCCGCGTCAGCCGACATGCTGCGCCTCGTCGCACCAGCGGCCGTGGTGGCGATGGCGGCGCTCGGCCCGATCGTCCTCATCATCGACGCGGGTACGCCCCACCACCTCGCCGTGCTGTCGGGGTTCCTGCTCGTCGCCACGGTCCTCGCGCTGAACTCGGCGCTGCGGACCGGTGCCGCTGCCTCCGGCGTCGCCCGTCCGTACCTCACGGCCACGGTCGCCGGTCAGGTGACCCTCGTCGCGGCGGCCGCCGTGCTCACCGTGGCCGAGGTCGAATCCGTCGAGGTGTGGCTGATCGCCTACGGCGGCAGCCTCGCGGTCGCCCCGTTGGTGGCGTTCGGGCTGCTCCGCAGAACCGCGCCGGCACGCCCGGCGCACCGGCACAGCCTGGCCCCCGCCCGCCGTCTCGGCCTGCGGCTGCTCCCAGCTGCGATCGCCAGCATGGTCACGCTCCGCGCCGACCGGATCATGCTGCCGTGGCTCGGCTCCTACGACCAGTTGGGCCTCTACATCGTCGTCGCGACCGTCGCCGAACTCGCCATCTGGCCGGTCCAGTCGTACGTGGACGCACAGGCTCCCCGCTGGCATCAGCGCTTCCTCCAAGGCGACCTGCGCGTGTCCGGCCCGCTGCTCGCGGCCGCCGCCTACGGCGTCATCGCCGGGGCCGGGCTGATCGCCGCGGGTCATCTGCTCATCGTGCCGGTCCTCGGCGCGGAGTACGCCTCGTCCACCGGCCTTCTCGTTCCGCTCGCCGCCGGTGCGATCGGCTACAGCGTGAGCAGGATGGCGGTGGGGCTGGCGGTGGCGACCGAACGCGCGCGCAGCGCGCTGATCGCCGACATCCCGGCGATGGTGGTGGCACTCGGCGCCTATCTCGTCCTGATCCCACGACACGGCGCCATGGGCGCCGCCGTCGGCTCCGCGGTCGCCTACGGCGCCGCCGCGGTTCTGGCGGTGGCCAGCACGCTCGCCGTCACCTCCTCGCGCCGGCAGCGGCGCTCCCACGCACAGTTCGCCGACGACCGGTCGCGACCTCCGTCGCCGACCCGGGACTGACCGACCAGGAGACGTACGGATGGCAAACCTGGTGTACCCGACGCCCACCGCGATCCCGCGTGATCGCGTCTCGCCGACCGGCCCCCCGCATCGTCATCGGGCCCGGCCACAAGCATCAGTGGCCCTGCTGACCGCCCTCTTCGTCGTGGCCCTCGCGGGGCGAGCCACACCGGAACGACTGGGCCTGTCCGTGGGCGGCGGCATGGACCTGCGGATCCCCGGCTACGCCGCGCTGTTCGCCGCGGCGCTGCTCTGGCAGATCATTCAGTCCGCGCGGGGGCAGGCCCGTCAGTGGCCGCGAATGTTCCACCTCTTCACGGCGCTGATCGCCCTGCAGATATCGGCGGCCCTCTGGGCGCCGTCCGGCGCGCGGATCGAGCAGGCCGCCTGGGATCTGCTCAGCCTGTGGATCCTGGTGCTGGTCACCGTCGTCCTCGCCGCCGGTGACCCGCGACGGGCCGCGCGGATCCTCCTGGCCCTGATGCTCGCCGCCGGAATCGCCTACGCCGTCGCCGCCCTGGTCGCCGGCCCCCAGTTGGGTGGTCGCTACTCCGCCTTCGGCGGTGGACCCAACATCTTCGTCCGGGTCATGGCACTGGGGATCATCGCGTCGGTCGGCCTGTTCGCCATCTCCCGCAGGTGGTGGCTGCTTCTGCCGCTCCCGCTGCTGGCCGCCGCCGCCGTGCTCTCCGGTTCACGGGGTGGCCTGGTGGCGCTCGTGGGCGCCGCCACGGCCTTCTTCGTACTGTTCGCCCGCCGGCGGTTCGTCCTTCTGGTGGGCACCCTCGTGATCGGCGGTGCGGTCAGTTGGGGCGTCTGGTCCCTGGTCGGTGCCCGGTTCGAGGAGGTCGCGGAGCGCCGCTACTCGACCACGGGGATCCAGCAGGGTGACTTCTCCGCGCGGCCGGAACTGCTGTCCCACGCCTGGGAGATGTTCACCAGGAATCCGATCACCGGCGCGGGAATGGACAGCTTCCACGTCGAGGTCGGCATCGGCTATCCGCACAACTACTTCGCCGGGCTGGCGGCGGAGACCGGGCTTTTCGCCCTCCTCCTGGCGGTGCTCGTCATCGGCAGTTGGTGGCGTCAGGGACGGCGGTGGTCCGCCGCTCCCGGTGAGCAGGTCGCCTGCGCCGTGGGAGCCATCTACATCCTGCTGGCCAGCATGTTCTCCGGCGACTACTTCGACACCCGGTTCTGCTGGATCCTCGCCGTCGTGGCCGTGCTCCGGGCCCGCCCCACGAACAACCGTTCCCAACACCAGATGGAGATTGCACCGTGGCACCACAGCAGCGGACGGCGCGCCGCGTCCTCGTTCTGAACCACTACGCCAAGCCCCTGTCCCATTCCGGCGGCACCCGGCACGTCGAGCTCTTCGGCCGGCTGTCGGGCTGGCAGTGGTCAATCATCGTGGCCGGCCAGGACCACGCGTCGCGCCGAACCTATGTGCCGGACGACCCGCACTTCGTCAGCGTGCCGGTGACCAGCTATCGCGGCAACGACCACCGTCGAGTGATGAGCTGGATCACCTACACCAAGAACGCGTTCCTCGCCGGGATGCGGCAGCCCCGACCAGACATCGTGTACGCCTCGACGCCGCACATCCTCGCGCCGATCGGCGGGTGGCTGCTGGCACGACTGCGCCGGGCGCACTTCGTGCTCGAGGTTCGTGACCTGTGGCCTGAGTCGATCGTCGGTACCGGCTATCTGCGCCGAGGCTCGGTCCTTCACCTCATGCTGTGCGCGCTCGAGCGGTGGCTGTACCGGCGAGCCGACCGGATCGTGATGGTGGCCGACGGCTGGCGCTCGTACTTCCGGTCGCTCGGCGTTGACGAGGCCATGTTGTGCTGGGTCAGCAATGGGGCCGACCCCTCGTCGTTCACCCTGCGCCACGACCGGTACACGCCGCTGCGCGACCGGCTCCCGGTGCGGGGCCGACTGGTCGTGTTCGCCGGAGCGCATGGGCCAGCGAACGGTCTGAACGCGCTGCTGGACGCAGCGGTGGAACTGCCAGACCACACGTTTCTCCTCATCGGCGACGGTATCGACAAGCCGCGCCTGATGGCCCGGGCGGACGCGGAGGGCCTCGCAAACGTCCACTTCCTGGACCCGGTGCCGAAGACCGAGTTGGCCGGCATCCTTGGCGGGGCGGACATCGGCGTCCACGTGCTGGCGGACGCGGAGGTGTTCCGGCTGGGCGCCAGCCCGAACAAGCTCTACGACTACCTGGCGGCCGGGCTGCCGGTGGTGACCAACTGCCCGGGCGAGCCCCACGACATTGTCCGGGAGGCCGACGCGGGCGCCGCGGTCGAGCCGGACAAGCTCGTCGTCGGACTGCGCGAGCTGGTCGAATGCCAGCCCGAGCAGCTCCGGGAGATGGGTGCACGGGGTCGCCAGTTCATCGAGCAACACCGGTCCCGAACAGCCACGGCAGCCCGCCTGCAGCAGGTGCTCGATGAGGTGGTCGCCGAATCCGCGAACTCGGGCGAGGCATCCAGCGACGGCCGGCCCGCCGGCGAGCCGGCGTCCCGAGGTTGACCGGAACCGCTGGAAAGGGGGAAGAGTTGTCCTACCCGCACCGCAATCCCATCCGACGACTCACCGTCGTGGCGCTGGCGGCGGCAGTGGCGCTGGCCATCGCACCCGTGGCCGTCCCCACCGCAGCTGCAGAGCCGCTCACCTTCCACCGCACCGACTACCGGATCATCGACCTGCCCGTGCAGCAGTTGCCCTACTACTCAGCCGCCGCAGGTCCCCTGGACGGGTCAGGCACCTACGACGAGCACGGGGTATCCGTTCGCTACATCGGCGGCCGCCCCTACGACCATCCGGTCCTCCAGGCACAGTTCATGCTCACGCGCCTGGCCAGCTACCACCACAACCGGGATCCGGCCTATCTGGCCCGCGTCGAGGCTCACGCCGACCGCCTCCTGTCCAACGCGCAAACTGCCCGGGGGGCCATGTACCTGCCGTACCCCTTCGACTGGGCGCTGCACGGTGACACCTCGGACATGATGGTGCCGCCGTGGTACTCCGCAATGGCGCAGGGGCAGGCGCTCAGTGCCTTCGTACGTCTTCACGAGGTGACCGGGCAACAGCGTTACGCGGAAGCCGCCGCGCAGTTGTTCGCGAGCTTCAACCAGCTCCGGCAGGATGGCGTGCCATGGACGGTCGACATCGACGGTGACGGCTACCTGTGGTTCGAGGAGTACGCCAAGCATCCCGGCCCGGACCGGGCGCTCAACGGCCACATCTTCGCCATTTACGGGCTGTACGACTACTACCGGACCACGGGGTCACAGCTGGCGAAGCAGTTGGTGCAAGGTGGTATCACCGCGGTCGAAGGGCACCTGAACGAGATCCGCGATCCCGGCTGGCTCAGCAGGTACTGTCTCGGCCACCCGCAGTACGCGTACACCAATTACCACACCCTCCACGTTGCGCAGGTCCACAAGCTCTATGAGATGACCGGAGCACCCGCGCTGGCTGCGTGGGGCGATCGCCTGCTGGAGGACTACCCGGCCGCGCAGAACGGTGGCAAGGGCTACGTCGGCGCGGGCAGCCACCAGGTCTACCGACTCGATTCGGCGCGCAGAGTCATCGAGGGGCGGATCATGGAGGTTGGAACGGCGGAGGCGGTAACGATCGGAGCACGGCATCGGCTCGAGGGCCTCCCCGGAGTCTGGCTGCAGGTGAACACCGGGACACTGGCCGGGCACTGGGTCCGCGAGGCCTACGGGCGCGCCTTCATCAAGCTCGCGGTGGAGACCTACGTCTTCACGCCGGTCCGGCTGATGAACTTCCGCCAGGGGACCTTCACCGGTTACACCTTCAACTCCTTGGGGGTACGGGCAACCGCGAAGGCCTTCACGCTGCGAAGCGCGTCGCAGGCGCACACCGGTCGCCGGACCGTCATGAACGGGGTGCTCTACTTCCTGATCGTCGACGGGGTGTGGGCGGGCCGGTGGATTCCCGCGCAGGATGGCATGAACCTGCGCTGAGCCGACGGTTCACCAGCGCATCGGGTGACCAGCCGACCACCTTCCGACTAAGGAGACATTGACCTTCCTCTACCAAAGCTGGAAGGCTCCGCTCACAGGTCCTTCCACCCCAGGAGGCGCAATGAGGCGCACACGGCTGGCGATCGCCGGCGTGTTCACTCTGGTCGGCGCGCTCGCGTTGACCGCACCGGCAAGCGCGCGGCCTCCGTCCGATCCGGACGGCCGCGACGGTCTGGAGGTGTACGTCGGCACGGTGAACCCGGAGCAGTTGGAGAAGCTGCGCCACGCCGGGGTCGACCTCGGCCACGAACACCTGGAGACCGACCGTTCCGGCGCCACCCGCATCGAGACGGTGCTCAGCGAACGGCAGGCGGCGCGGTTGGCCGGCCAGGGCGTGCGGCTGGAGGTCAAGAAGGTACGCGGCAAGGAGGCCAGCCGGGCGCTGCGCGAGCAGGCCGCGAACGGCTGGTCGGCGTTCCGCTCCTACAGCGAGCCCGGTGGCATCCGGGACGAGATCACCGCCACCGCCGCCCGGTACCCGAAGCTGACCAAGGTGGAGACGATCGGGCGTACGGTCCAGGGCAAGCCGATCCTGGCCCTCAAGGTCACCAAGGATGCGCGGAAGGTCCGCGACGGCAAGCGGCCGGCCGTGCTGTACGCCGGGGCGCAGCACGCCCGGGAGTGGATCACGCCGGAGATGAACCGGCGTCTGATGCACCACGTGCTCGACAACTACGGCAAGGACCGGGAGATCACCCGCCTGCTGGACACCACCGAGCTGTGGTTCCTGCCGGTGGCCAACCCGGACGGCTACGACCACACCTTCACCCCGGGCAACCGGCTGTGGCGCAAGAACCTGCGGGACAACGACGGTGACGGGCGGATCACCACCGCCGACGGCGTCGACCTGAACCGCAACTTCAGCTACAAGTGGGGGTACGACAACGAGGGCTCCTCCCCCGACCCGAACGGTGACACCTACCGGGGGCCGGGGCCGAACTCGGAGCCGGAGACCAAGGCGCTCGACCAGCTGTTCCGCCGGGTCGGCTTCGAGTTCTTCGTCAACTACCACTCCGCTGCCCAGCTGCTGCTCTACGGCGTCGGCTGGCAGGTGAGCACGCCCACCCCGGACGACGTCATCTACGAGGCGATGGTCGGCGACGACGCGAACCCGGCGGTGCCGGGGTACGACCCGGACATCTCCGCCGAGCTGTACACCACCAACGGCGACACCGACACGCACGCCACGGTCCGGTACGGCACGCTCGGCTTCACCCCGGAGATGTCGACCTGCCAGTCCGCGGCGGCCTCCGACCCGGACGACGAGTGGCGCCCGGAGGACTGCGTCAGCACCTTCATCTTCCCGGACGACGAGGACCTGATCGCCGCCGAGGTGGCGAAGAACCTGCCGTTCGCCCTCGCGGTGGCGAAGTCGGCGCAGGACCCGGACGACCCGGTCTCGGTGGTGGGTCGCAGCACGGCGGACTTCGTGGTGGACGCGTTCGACACGTCGTACGGGCGCACCCAGCAGGTCGCTTCGATCACCCGTCGGGCGCTGAAGAACGTGCAGATGCACTACACCGTCAACGGCGGCCGGGCGAAGAGCGTCAAGGTCCGCGAGTGGCGGGGCGGCGAGCGGTACGGCGACACCCACCACGACTACTACGCCGAGCTGCGCGGCACGGTGACCGGGACGCGACCGGGCGACCGGGTCGAGGTGTGGTTCAGCGGTAACAAGCCGGGCAAGGGCAAGGTCACCAGTGACCGCTTCACGTACCGGGTGCACGACGACATCGGCGGCCAGGTGCTGGTGCTGGCGGTGGAGGACGTGACCGGGCTGAGCCCGACCCAGGACACGACCACGGCGAAGTACGCCGACGAGATGACCGCGGCGCTGGCCGCGGCCGGACGCACCAGCGACGTGTACGACTTCGACGCGATGGGTCGTCAGGCCCCGCACCACCTGGGCGTGCTGTCGCACTACAAGACGGTGCTCTGGGAGACCGGTGACGACGTGATCCTGCGCGAGCCGGGGCAGGTGCCCGGCACCGCCGCGCGGGCGGCGCTGGACACCGAGCTGGCCGTCCGGGACTACCTGAACGAGGGCGGCAAGCTCCTGCTCAGCGGCAAGTACGCGCTGTTCGCCCAGGGCGCCAACGGCTCGTACGCGTACCAGCCGAACGCACCGGCGGAGTGCACCGATCCGGACGACGCCACCTGCCTGCCGCTGCTGAACGACTTCCAGCAGTACTGGCTCGGCGCGTACACGTACGTCAGTGACGGTGGCACCGGCACCGACGGGCCGTACGCGCTGACCGGCGTCGGCGGCGCGTTCGCCGGTTTCGAGGGCACGCTGAACGCGCCGGGCTCGGCGGAGAACCAGGACCACACCGTCTCGTTCCTGACCACGTCGAGCTTCCTGCCCCGGGACCGGTTCCCGCAGTTCGCGAGCTCGGCGCCGGTCGGCTGGGTACGGCCCGGAGCGGCGCCGTTCGACCCGCGCACCGGCGACTGGTACCTGTGGAGCGGGCAGGCCGACGAGTCGTACAAGCGGCTCACCCGCACCGTCGACCTCACCGGCGCCAGCAGCGCTGAGCTGCGCTTCTACACGTCCTACGAGATCGAGCCGAACTGGGACTACATGATCGTCGAGGCGCACGAGGTGGGTAGCGACGCCTGGACGACGCTGCCGGACGCCAACGGCAGCACCGGCACGGGCACCGGCAACAGCTGCACCTCGGGCTGGGTGGAGCAGATCCACCCGTGGCTGGCCCGGTACCAGGGTGCGGACTGCTCGCCCACCGGCACGACCGGCAGCTGGAACGCCGCCACCGGCGCCTCGGGTGGCTGGCAGGAGTTCGTGGCCGACCTGTCGGCGTACGCCGGCAAGCAGGTCGAGGTGTCGATCTCGTACGTGTCGGACTGGGGCACCCAGGGTCTCGGTGTCTTCCTCGACGACGCCCGCGTGATCGTGGACGGCGCGACGGTCAGCGAGACGTCGTTCGAGACGGCCGACCTGGGCGGCTGGACGGTGGCCGGCCCGCCGCCGGGCTCGCCCGGCAACAGCAGCGACTGGTCCCGCAGCCAGCAGGCGTTCGAGGAGGGCTCCGCGGTGGTCACCGAGGACACCGTCTACCTCGGCTTCGGCTTGGAGGGCCTCGCCCCGGCGGCCCGCGACGACCTGGTCAAGCGGGCGCTGACCCACCTGAGCGGGCCGGGTCGCCGCTGACGGTCGCCTCCCCGTCCCCGCGGCCCGGTACGGCGTCGCGGGGACGGAGCGCCCGCCGATCCAGGGCTCGTCGCACACCAGTGGATCTCCACGAGCAGCGACAAGCCCTGGATCGCGGGGTGCCGGTCCGCTGCCGCCGCACCCCGGACGGCGACACCGGCCCGAAGGACGCCGGGGGCGGCGGCGGATGTGGTGAGCTGGGGACATGGATCGGATCCGACTCGGGCTGGTGCTGCACCCGACCCGGGACGTCTCCGAGGTGGTCGACATCATCGCCGACTGGGTGGCCCGGTACCGGATGAGTCTGGCGGTGCGGGTCGAGGACCGGCACCGGGTGCCCGCGACCGTGGAACCGCTCCCCGCCGAGGAGGTGGCGCCATCCTGCGACGCGCTGATCAGCATCGGCGGGGACGGCACGATGCTCGGCGCGCTGCGGTCGGCCGTCCACGACCCGAAGCCGGTGCTCGGGGTGCATCTGGGCCGGCTGGGTTTCCTGGTCGAGGTGGAGCCGCCGGAGCTGCCGGCCGCGCTCGAACGGTTGGCGAACAGGGACTTCACCATCGAGCGGCACAGCTGCCTGGCCTGCGACGTCTGCGGCGACGACCTGGTCGCGTTCAACGACATCGCGCTGGTCCGCCAGCCCGGCGCCGGCTTCGTCACCGCCACCCTGGCGGTGGACGGGCAGCGCTACGGCTACTACCGCTGCGACGCCCTCGTGGTGAGCACGCCGACCGGGTCGACCGCGTACAGCTACGCGGCCGGCGGTCCGCTGGTGTCGCCGGCCAGCGACGCGGTGGTGGTGACGCCGTCCGCGCCGATGGCCGGCATCTCCCGCTCGGTGATCCTCTCCCCGGAGGAGCGGATCCGCCTGGAGTTGGCCCCGGGCTCCGCGCCGGTCGCGGTGGAGGTGGACGGCCTGGTGATCCGTGACGCCGCGACCGAGGGCGCGGTCGAGGTGAGCTACCGCCGCGACGCGGGCCTCGTCGTCCGCCTCGACCCGCGCCGCTACCAGGAGCGCAACCAGCTCAAGCTGAGCCTGCTCGACCTGCCCCTGCTGCCCGAGCAGCTCCGGGAACTCCTCCCCGAATCCCTCCGCGAGCAGCTGAACCGCCGCGAACTCCCCCCACCCCGCTGAATCGCGCGGCCCCGACCGAGCCCTAGCCGGGGTGCGGACGGGCGGACGGGAGCGGCCGGGCCGGAAGGCACGGCGGGCACTCAAAGGGGGGCACCACCCCCTGGACGGCCGGTACCGCACCCGGAGCGGCTCCTCGCGCGTCGCCCGACCGGGGCCGGTCAGGCCCTCGCCAGCACCGCGGAGACCAGGTCCTTCGCCTCTTCCTGGATCCGGGTCAGGTGGTCGGGGCCCTGGAAGGACTCGGCGTAGATCTTGTAGACGTCCTCGGTGCCGGAAGGTCGGGCGGCGAACCAACCGCTCTCCGTGGTGACCTTCAGGCCGCCGATCGGGGCGCCGTTGCCCGGCGCGGTGGTGAGCGTGGCGGTGATCGGCTCACCGGCCAGCTCGGTCGCCGTCACCTGATCGGGTGACAGCTTGCCGAGCACGGCCTTCTCCTCCCGGGTGGCCGGCGCGTCGATCCGCGCGTACGCGGGCGCGCCGAACCGCCCGGCCAGCTCCGCGAAGTGCTCGCTCGGGGTCCGCCCGGTCACCCCGATGATCTCGGCAGCGAGGAGGCAGAGCAGGATCCCGTCCTTGTCGGTGGTCCAGGTGCGGCCGTCCCGGCGCAGGAAGGAGGCTCCGGCGCTCTCCTCGCCGCCGAAACCCACCGCCCCGTCGAGCAGGCCGGGCACGAACCACTTGAAGCCGACCGGCACCTCCAGCAACGGGCGCCCCAGGTCGGCGGCCACCCGGTCGATCATGGACGACGAGACGAGGGTCTTGCCGACGGCGGCGGCCGGACCCCACTCCGTACGGGTGCGGAACAGGTGGGCGATCGCCACCGCCAGGTAGTGGTTCGGATTCATCAGCCCCGCGTCGGGGGTGACGATGCCGTGCCGGTCGGCGTCGGCGTCGTTGCCGGTGGAGACCTGGAACCGGTCGCGGGCGGCGATCAGCGACGCCATCGCGTTCGGCGACGAGCAGTCCATCCGGATCTTGCCGTCCCCGTCGAGCGTCATGAACCGCCAGGTCGGGTCGACGGTCGGGTTGACCACGGTGAGGTCGAGGCGGTGCCGCTCGGCGATCTCGCCCCAGTAGGCGACGCTGGCGCCGCCGAGCGGATCGGCGCCGATGCGGACGCCGGCCGACCGGACCGCGTCGAGGTCGAGCACCGCCGGCAGGTCGTCGACATAGCGGGCGAGGAAGTCGTACGTCCCGGTGGTGCCGGCGGCGCGCGCCCGGGCGTACGGGATGCGGCGCACCTCCTTGAGCCCGGCGGCGAGGATCGTGTTCGCGCGGTCCTGGATCCACTTCGTGGCGTCGGTGTCCGCCGGCCCGCCGTGGGTCGGGTTGTACTTGAATCCGCCGTCGTCGGGCGGGTTGTGCGACGGCGTGATGACGATGCCGTCGGCGAGCCCGCTGGTCCGCCCCCGGTTGTGGGTGAGGATCGCGTGCGACACGGCCGGGGTCGGGGTGTAGCCGTCGCGGCTGTCCAGCAGGACGGTGACCTCGTTGGCGGCGAGCACCTCCAGGGCGTCGACCGCGGCGGGCGCGGAGAGCGCGTGCGTGTCCCGGCCGAGGAAGAGCGGGCCGTCCAGCCCCCGCTCCCGCCGGTAGTCGCAGAGCGCCTGGGTGACCGCGAGGATGTGGTCGGAGTTGAAGGCGTTGCGCAGCGACGAGCCCCGGTGCCCGGAGGTGCCGAAGGAGACCTGCTGCGCCGGGTCCTCCGGGTCGGGGTGCTCCGCGTAGTACGCGGTGACCAGCATCGGCACGTCGACCAGGTCGGACGGCTGGGCGGGTTGCCCGGCGCGGGGGTGCTTGCTCACGGTGCTTGCCTTTCGCTCGCGACTGCGGGGCTCGCAAGTTCACTCCTCGCGCTCACGGTTCCACCTTCTGGCCCTTGCCGATCACCACGATGCCGTTGTCGGAGACGGTGTAGCGCTGCCGGTCCCGCTCCAGGTCCACGCCGATCTCGGCGCCCTCCGGCACGATCACGTTCTTGTCCAGGATGGCCCGGCGGACCACGGCGTGCCGGCCGATGTCGACACCCTCCATCAGCACCGCGCCGTCGACGTGCGCCCAGGAGTGGACCTTCACCTTCGGCGAGACCACCGAGTTCTCCACCAGCGACCCGGAGATCACCGCGCCGGGCGAGATCATCGAGCCGACCGCGCGGCCGACCCGCTCGCCCCACTGGTGCACGAACTTCGCCGGCGGGTACGGCGGCTGGTCGGTGTAGATCGGCCACTCGAAGTTGTAGAGGTTGAACACCGGGTGGACGTTGATCAGGTCGATGTGGGCGTCGTAGAAGGAGTCGAGCGTCCCCACGTCCCGCCAGTAGCCGCGGTCGCGGTCGGTGCTGCCCGGCACCTCGTTGTCGCGGAAGTCGTAGACGTTGGCCTCGCCGCGCTCGACCAGCATCGGGATGATGCTGCCGCCCATGTCGTGCTTGCTGCTCTTGTCCTCGGCGTCGCGCTCGACCGCCTCGCAGAGCGCCTTCGTGGTGAAGACGTAGTTGCCCATCGAGGCGTAGATCTCGTCGGGTGCGTCCGGCAGGCCGACCGCGTCGGTGGGCTTCTCCCGGAACGCGCGGATCCGGCGGCCGTCCTCGCCGACCTCGATCACCCCGAACTGGTCGGCCGTGGACAGCGGCTGCCGGATGCCGGCCACGGTCACGCCTGCACCGGACGCGATGTGGTCCTCGACCATCTGCCGCGGGTCCATCCGGTAGATGTGGTCGGCGCCGAAGACGATCACGTAGTCGGGCTGCTCGTCGTTGATCAGGTTGAAGCTCTGGTAGATCGCGTCGGCCGAGCCGGCGAACCACCACGGGCCGCGGCGCTGCTGGGCGGGCACCGGCGTCACGTAGTTGCCGAGCAGCGTCGACATCCGCCAGGTCTTGGTGATGTGCCGGTCCAGCGAGTGGGACTTGTACTGGGTCAGGACGACGATCTTGAGGTACCCGGCATTGGCCAGGTTGGAGAGCACGAAGTCGACCATGCGGTACATCCCGCCGAACGGGACGGCCGGCTTGGCCCGGTCCGTGGTGAGCGGCATCAGGCGCTTGCCCTCCCCACCCGCCAGGACGATCGCGAGCACCTTGGCAGCCATGTCCCGACGCTATCGACCCCGCCGTCACTTCACCACTCGTACGGGCACAGTTCCGCAGCCGGTGCGACGTGGGGTTCTGCACTAGGGTTCGAGGTCATGAGCGACTCCGCCGGGCTGCGTGTCGACCTGCTGACCCGCGAGTACCCGCCCGAGGTGTACGGCGGGGCCGGGGTGCACGTCGAGTACCTGGCCCGCGAGCTGCGCCGCCTCGCCGACGTGCGGGTCCACTGCTTCGGCGCGCCGCGCACCGAGCCGGGCGTCACCGCGTACGCCGAACCGGTCGGCCTGGCCGACGCGAACCCGGCGCTGCGGACGATGGGTGTCGACCTGGAGATGGCCGCCGGTTGCGCCGGCACCGACGTGGTGCACAGCCACACCTGGTACGCGAACCTGGCCGGGCACACCGCGAAGCTGCTGCACGGCGTGCCCCACGTGGTGACCGTGCACAGCCTGGAGCCGCTGCGGCCGTGGAAGGCCGAGCAGCTCGGCGGCGGGTACGCGCTGTCGTCCTGGTGCGAGCGGACGGCGGTGGAGTCCGCCGACGCGGTGATCGCGGTGAGCGCGGGCATGCGGCAGGACGTGCTGACGGCGTACCCGGCGGTGAACCCGGACCGGGTGCGGGTGGTGCACAACGGCATCGACACCGCACAGTACGCACCGGACCCGGCAACCGACGTCGTCGACCGGCTCGGGATCGACCCGGCGCGTCCCAGCGTGGTGTACGTCGGGCGGATCACCCGCCAGAAGGGCCTGCCGTACCTGCTGCGGGCGGCCCGGGAGCTGCCCGCCGACACCCAGCTCGTGCTGCTGGCCGGCGCCCCCGACACGCCGGAGATCGCCGCGGAGGTGGAGGGCCTCGCCGCGGAGCTGCGGGCCACCCGCTCGGGCGTGGTGTGGGTGGCCGAGATGCTGCCGAAGCACGAGGTGATCCAGGTGCTCACGCACGCCACCGTCTTCGTCTGCCCGTCCGTCTACGAGCCGATGGGCATCGTCAACCTGGAGGCGATGGCCTGCGAGACCGCGGTGGTCGCCACGGCGACCGGCGGCATCCCGGAGGTCGTCGCCGACGGCGAGACCGGGCTGCTCGTGCCGATCGAGCAGGCCGGTGACGGCTCCGGCCGGCCGCTGCACCCGGAGCGGTTCGTGGCCGATCTCGCCACCCGGATCAACGAGCTGCTGGCCGCTCCGGAGCGGGCCGCCGAGTACGGCCGGGCCGGGCGCCGGCGCGCCGAGGAGCACTTCTCCTGGGACAGGATCGCCCAGCGCACGCTGGAGGTGTACCGCTCGGTGGGGGCCGCCGGCTGAGGCGCTTGGCCGCGCGGGGAGCGATCTTCCGCAGTAGGTTGAAGCGGTGACTGGTCGCTTCCCCATCGAGGACGTCTCCCCCGTCGTCTCGTGCGGTCGCTACCCGGCCAAGGCCGTCGTCGGTGAGTTGGTCCCGGTGTCGGCCCGCGCCTACCGGGAGGGGCACGACGCGCTGGGCTGCAACGTGGTCTGGCTGGGGCCGGACGGGCAGGCCCGCCCGTTCACCCGGATGCATCCGGGCGAGCCCGGCCAGGACCGCTGGCACGCCACGATCCGGCCGGACGCGGTCGGCGACTGGACCTTCACCGTCGAGGCGTTCGCCGACCCGTACCTGACCTGGCGGAACGCGGTGACCAAGAAGATCGCCGCCGGCCAGGGCCCGGAGGATCTCGCCAACGACCTGGCCGAGGGCGTACGCGTGCTGACCGCCGCCGCCGAGCTGGTGCCCACGCCCGACGGGAAGCGGGTGGCGGCCGCGATCACCGCCCTGCGCGACGGGTCCACGGAGCTGTCGCACCGGGTCGGCCCCGCGCTGGAGCTGGCCGATCTGTTGTGGGAGCACCCGGTCCGGGAGCTGGTCACCACCGGCGACGCGTACCGGCTGTGGGTGGACCGGAAGCGCGCGCTCTTCTCCGCCTGGTACGAGTTCTTCCCCCGCTCCGAGGGGGCGATCCCGGCCACGGTCGACGCGCCGGCCCGCTCCGGCACGTTCGCCACCGCCGCCGAACGGCTGCCGGGCGTCGCCGCGATGGGCTTCGACGTGCTCTACCTGCCGCCCATCCACCCGATCGGCCGGATCAACCGCAAGGGCCGCAACAACACGCTGGTCGCCGGCCCCGACGACGTGGGCTCGCCGTGGGCGATCGGCGCCGCCGAGGGCGGCCACGACGCCATCCACCCCGACCTGGGTACGGCGGAGGACTTCCGCGACTTCGTCGCCGCCGCCGCCGGGCAGGGCCTGGAGGTCGCGATGGACCTGGCGTTGCAGTGCGCGCCGGACCACCCGTGGGTCACCGAGCATCCGGAGTGGTTCACCACCCGCGCCGACGGCTCGATCGCGTACGCGGAGAACCCGCCGAAGAAGTACCAGGACATCTACCCGCTGAACTTCGACAACGACCCGGAGGGCATCCGGGCCGAGGTGCTGCGGGTGGTGCTGCACTGGGTCGGCGAGGGCGTGCGGATCTTCCGGGTCGACAACCCGCACACCAAGCCGGTGGACTTCTGGCACTGGCTGATCGCCGAGGTGAAGAAGGTCGATCCGGACGTGCTCTTCCTGGCCGAGGCGTTCACCCGGCCGGCCATGATGCACGGGCTCGGCAAGATCGGCTTCACCCAGTCGTACACGTACTTCACCTGGCGGACCTCGGCCGCCGAGATGCGCGAGTACTGCGCGGAGCTGGTCGCGGCGGCCGACTACATGCGACCGAACTTCTGGCCGAACACCCCGGACATCCTGCACGAGGCGCTCCAGCACGGCGGCCCGCCGATGTTCAAGATCCGGGCCGTGCTGGCCGCGCTGCTCTCCCCCTCCTGGGGCATCTACGCCGGCTACGAGCTGTTCGAGCACGTCGCCCGCCCCGGCGCGGAGGAGTACCTGGACAACGAGAAGTACGAGCTGCGCCCCCGCGACTGGGCCGGCGCCCAGGCGCAGGGCCGTTCGCTGGCCCCGTTCATCGCCACGCTCAACCGGGTCCGGCGCGACAACCCGGCGCTGCACCAGCTGCGCAACCTGGTCTTCCACGACATCGACAACCCGGCGCTGCTCTGCTGGTCCAAGCGCGACGCGGAAACCGGCAACACGGTGGTCGTCGTCTGCTCCTTCGACTCCCGCACCGTCCAGTGGGGCAACACCACGCTCGACATGCCGGCGCTGGGCTTCGACTGGCACGAGCGGTTCACCGTGCACGACGAGCTGACCGGCGCCAGTTACGACTGGGGGCAGCGCAACGCGGTACGCCTCGACCCGTATCTGCAGCCGGCGCACGTGTTCACTGTCCGCCGTCCGGTCCCGCCCGCGCCGGAGGCGACGGCGACCACCGTGCCCGCCCACCTGACCGTCGAGAGCGTGCCCGACGACCTGTCCGGCGGCACCGCCCCCACGCGTAAGGACGAACCCCGATGGACCAGCTGATCGCCGGTCGCACCCACGACCCGCACGCGGTGCTCGGGGCCCATCCGGCCGACGGGCGCACCAGGATCCGGACGCTGCGCCGCGGCGCCGCCGACGTCGCGGTGCTCGCCGACGGCGAGCGGCACCCGATGAAGCGGGTGCACGACGCGGGCATCTTCGAGGCGGTCGTCCCGGGCGAGGTGCTCGACTACCGGATCGAGGTCGACGGGCAGCCGCACGACGACCCGTACCGCTACCCGCCGACGCTGGGCGAGCTGGACCTGCACCTGATCGGGGAGGGCCGGCACGAGCGGCTGTGGGAGGCGCTCGGCGCCCGGGTCTTCGACGAGGGCGTGGCGTTCAGCGTGTGGGCGCCCAACGCGCGCGGGGTGCGCGTCGTCGGCGACTTCACCGGCTGGGCGCCGGACGACGGCTGGTCGATGCGCTCGCTGGGATCGAGCGGTGTGTGGGAGGTCTTCGTGCCGGGCGTCGGGTCCGGCGCCCGGTACAAGTACCGGGTCCTCGGGCCGGACGGGCACTGGCGGGACAAGGCCGACCCGCTGGCCGCGTACGCGGAGGTGCCGCCGGCCACCGCGTCGGTGGTCCACCGTTCGAGGTACGCGTGGGGCGACGCCGACTGGCTGGCCGCGCGGGCCGGGCGGCATCCGCACCAGGAGCCGATGAGCGTGTACGAGGTGCACCTCGGCTCGTGGCGGCCCGGCCTCGGCTACCGGGAGCTGGCCGAGCAGTTGACCGCGTACGTGACCCAGCTGGGCTTCACGCACGTGGAGTTCCTGCCGGTGATGGAGCATCCGTTCGGCGGCTCGTGGGGCTACCAGGTCACCGGATATTTCGCGCCCACCTCGCGGTTCGGCGACCCGGACGACTTCCGGTACCTGGTCGACACGCTGCACCGGGCCGGGATCGGCGTGATCCTCGACTGGGTGCCGGCGCACTTCCCGCGCGACGAGTGGGCACTGGGCCGCTTCGACGGCACCCCGCTGTACGAGCACCCCGACCCGCGGCGCGGCGAGCACCCCGACTGGGGCACGTACGTCTTCGACTTCGGCCGCCGGGAGGTGCGCAACTTCCTGGTGGCCAACGCGCTCTACTGGTGCGAGGAGTTCCACGTCGACGGGCTGCGCGTCGACGCGGTGGCCTCGATGCTCTACCTGGACTACTCGCGGGGCGAGGGCCAGTGGGTGCCCAACCAGCACGGCGGCCGGGAGAACCTGGAGGCCATCGCGTTCATGCAGGAGGCGAACGCCACGGTCTACCGGCACCATCCCGGCGTGGTGATGATCGCCGAGGAGTCGACCGCCTGGCCGGGCGTCACCCGGTCGACCGACGGCGGCGGGCTCGGTTTCGGCTTCAAGTGGAACATGGGCTGGATGCACGACACCCTGCTCTACACCTCGAAGGACCCGGTCTACCGGCAGCACCACCACCATCAGCTCACGTTCTCGCTGGCGTACGCCTGGAGCGAGAACTACGTGCTGCCGATCAGCCACGACGAGGTGGTGCACGGGAAGGGCTCGCTGGCCGGGAAGATGCCCGGTGACACCTGGCAGCGGCTCGCGAACGTGCGGGCCCTGCTCGCGTACATGTGGGCGCACCCGGGCAAGCAGCTGCTCTTCATGGGCTGCGAACTGGCCGACGACCGGGAGTGGAGCGAGGAGCGCGGCCTCGACTGGTACCTGCTGCACGACCCGGCCCGCGCCGGCGTGCAGCGGCTGGTCGGCGACCTCAACCGCGTCTACCGGGAGACCCCGGCGCTGTGGGCGCAGGACACGGACCCGGCCGGCTTCCGGTGGATCGCCGGCGACGACGTCGCCAACAACACCGTCTCGTTCATCCGCATCGCCCCGGACGGCGGGACCCTGGTCTGCGTGGCGAACTTCTCCGCGCTGCCGCTGGCGGACTACCGGGTCGGCCTGCCGGCCGCCGGCACGTGGACCGAGGTGCTCAACACCGACGCGGGGCACTACGGCGGGACGGGCGTCGGCAACCTCGGGCAGGTACGCGCCGAGGACGTGCCCTGGCACGGGATGCCGGCGTCAGCGGCGCTGCGGGTGCCGCCGCTCGGCGTCCTCTGGCTCCGCCCGGCCTGATCGCTCCAGGCGCGGCGACGAGCGCAGCGCGGCCCTGGCCAGCAGCGCGGCCCTGGTCGGCAGCACGGCTTTCGTCGGCGAGCGCGGCCCTGGTCGGCAGCACGGCTTTCGACGGCGAGCATGGCCCGGCTCTGGTCGGCGGCCCCGCCCGGGCGTGTAGCGCCGGCCGGATGGTCTCCCGTCACAGCTATATGCCTGTCAGGCATAAATATGCCTCACAGGCATATAGCTCTTCCCCGAGTCCTCCTCTCCCAGAGTCACGCTCGGTGCCGTAAGCCCCTCATCCGATCACTCTCCGTCGAACTTTCGGCCGTTCCGGCGGGTCGGGCTGAACCGGCCGGCGTTACGTACCCGTACCGCTGACCGGATGCCGGCCACCCCTGACGGACACAGGCGGAGGGAGCTTCGATGGCCTGGAGGAGACGCACGAGCAGCACGACGACGGTGACACCACGGCAGCGGAAGGTCGCCGGCATCGCCGCGATCGCGGTGACGACCGGGGCCGCCTTCGCGGTGGCGACCGGCGTCGGCCAGGCCGCGGAGAACTGCCAGGGCCTCGACACCGCCCTGCGGAACAACCTCACCTTCATCGCCGGCCAGCGGCAGAACCCGGACGCCAACTCGGCGGCGCGGATCGCGAACCGGCAGGCGGTCGTCGACCTGATCCAGCAGCGCCGCGCGGCGGCCGGCTGCACCGCGCAGGTGGAGGTCGCCGGCGCGGTCTGCCCAGAGGTGCCGTGGGATGTCGCCGTCGCGGCCCGGCTGACCAACGCGTGGGCCGTCACCGAGCGGATGCGCGCCGAGCGGGCCGGCCGGATCGAGGACCCGCGGGCGACCGCCGCCCGGGTGCAGCAGTTGGGCGGGGCCGTCGAGTCGATCGGCGGCATCGTCGACCAGGCGCGCGAGCGGGCCCAGCAGCGGAGGACCGGGAGCGCGGCGGCGGCCGGGACGACAGCGGCTGGCAAGGGTGCGGCCGGGAACGCGGCCGTGGGCGGAAACGCCGCGGCCGGCGGGAACGGCACGGCAGACGGGAACGGCACGGCAGACGGAAACGCCGCGGCCGGCGGAAACGCCGCGGCCGGCGGGAACGCCGCGGCGGGGGGCGGGGCCGAGAAGGCCGCGGCCATCCTGGCCCAGGTCGGCGACCTGATTCAACAGATCGCCCAACTGGTCGAGGCCGCCGGCCAGGCCGACGAGGGCGCGGACACCGGTCAGGACGCGGGAGCCGACGCCGACGCGGGAGCCGGCGAGGAGGCGGGCGACGGCGCGGGAGCCGGCCAGGACGCCGATGCCGGCCAGGACGCCGATGCCGGCGAGGAGGCGGACGCCGGTGACGACGCCGACGCTGGTGCGGACGCGGACGCGGATGCGGGCCAGGACGGGGCGGCCGGCCAGGACGCGGTGGCGGACCAGGTCGCGGCCCAGCTCGCCGAGGTACGGGCGCTGATCCAGGAGATCCGGGCGCTCGTCCAGGAGATCCGGCAGGCCCGCGAAGCCGCCGAGGCCGGCGACAAGCCAGGAGCCGAGGAGGACGCGGGCGCCGACGAAAACGCGGGAGCCGAGGAGGACGCGGGAGCCGAAGAGGACGCCGCTGGCAACGGCAACGCGAACGGCAACGGCAACGGCAACGGCAACGGCAACGGCAACGGCAACGGCAACGCGAACGGCAACGGGCAGGCCGGGGCGGCCGACCCGGTCATGGTCGAGGACCCGAGCCCGGCGGGCTGCCTGACCGACCCGTCGGCCGGGAACGCCGCGGACACCGTCCGGACCGGCCAGGCCGGATAGCGGCATCGACCGGACCGGCCGCGGGGCGCGGGCCGGGCTCGACACTCCGTCGGGTCCCGCCCGCGCCCCGCGGCACGTCCACCGGGCCGCCGCCCCAGCGACCCGCCCGGACAGCGCACCGGCCGGACAGCGCGGCGGGCCGGCTCAGAGCCGGGTGATCCGTACCGCGTCGGCGACGACGTAGCCGGAGCCGCTCGTCCATCGGCTCACCCCGACCACCTGTCGCTCCCCCGCGGTGAGCTGGTAGGTGCCGAGCACCCGCCACTGGCCGCCGCCGGTGCGCTGGTCCACGGTCACGCTGACGGTGCCCTCGCTGGTCGCCACGAGGTAGGGCGTGGCGCTGTTGTAGCCGGCGTCGGCCGGGTACCAGACCTCGACCCGGTAGGTGCCGGTCGCCGGCAACGTGGCGCGGAACCACGCCGGGTCGCTGACCGCCTGCGGGTTCGCGTACCGGTAGTCGGCGCCGTGGCGCTGCGCGGAGTACGACGAGGTGCCCCAGGCGCTGCCGGCGGTGAAGGCACCCGACGCGTTGTCCACGATCACGCTGAAGGTCGAGCCGGTGCCGGTCACCACCCGGACGTTGCTGGCCGGGCTCTCGTGGTGCAGCCGGTCCAGGGCGGTCACCAGGTAGCGGTAGGTCCCGTTCGCCGCCGCGGTGCTGTCGGTGAAGGTCCCGGTGCCGCCCGACGCGCGGACCGCGCCGAGCAGGTACCGGGCGTCGGCCAGGTCGCAGGGGTCGACGGCGCCGTCGCCGGGCAGCCGGTGGACCGCGTACGCGGTGGTGCTGCCGGTGGCGCCGCGCTGCCAGGTCAGCGTCACGCCGCCGCTGCCGCGGACCGCCGAGGTGAGGTTCGGCGCGGCGGGCGCCGCACCGCCCAGCCCGGCGGCGACGGGCACCAGCGCCGGCCGGCTGTAGTGGTCGGCGGCCAGCCGGCTGACCGCGCCGATCCGGTCGGCGCGTACGTCCTTGGCACTGAAGTGGATGTCGCCGGCGACCCGGGGGTACCCGCGGTTGAGGGTGAGGTGATCGCTCAGCTCGGCCGGATCCTGCCAGGCCGCGTCCTGCCCGGACGCGCCCGCCCGGTAGGTGGCCTGCCCGACGAGCAGCTGGACGTCGGTGCCGGTGACGGTCTCGGACCACCAACGGACCAGTTCGCCGTAGTCGGCGGTCGCGAAACCGATGTGCCAGTAGAGCTGGGGCGCGATGTAGTCGATCCACCCCTGCCTGACCCAGCGGCGCGTGTCGGCGTAGATGGCGTCGTACGACTGGAGGCCGGTGGTGCGCGAGCCGAGCGGGTCGGTGCCGGCGTTGCGCCAGATGCCGAACGGGCTGATCCCGAACTTCACCCACGGCTTCGCCGCGCCGATCCGCTCCCCCATCTCCCGCACCAGCAGGTTGACGTTGTTGCGCCGCCAGTCGGCGATGTTGCTGAAGCCCGCACCGTACTGCGCGAAGGTGGCCTGGTCGGGGAACTGCACACCGCTGACCGGGTACGGGTAGAAGTAGTCGTCCCAGTGCACGCCGTCGATGTCGTAGCGCCGGACGGCGTCCATCATGGCGTCCTGCACGAACGCGCGGACGGCGGGGATGCCGGGGTTGTAGTACAGCTTGCCGCCGTAGGCGACGGTCCAGCCCGGATTCTTCCGGGCCGGGTGGCTGGCGGCCAGCGCCGCGAGGTCGGTGTGGTTGGCCACCCGGTACGGGTTGAACCAGGCGTGGAACTCCAGGTTCCGCGCGTGCGCCTCGGCCACCAGGAAGGCCAGCGGGTCGTACCCGGGGTTGCCGCCCTGGGTGCCGGTGAGCCACTGCGACCACGGCTCGTAGGTCGACGGCCAGAACGCGTCGGCGGTGGGGCGGATCTGCACGACGACGGCGTTCATCCGCCGTTGCCGGGCCAGGTCGAGCCAGGACCGGTACTCGGCCTGCTGGGCGGCCGGGGTGAGCCCGGTGCGGCTCGGCCAGTCGATGTTGGCGACGCTGGCCAGCCACATGCCGCGGAACTGCCGCTTCGGGGTCGCCGGGTCGGGCACGCAGGCGGCCTGCGCGGCGGCCGGCACGGCGTCGGAGGGGTCGGGTCGGGACGCGGCGACACTTCCGCCGAGGGCGAGCGCGGTCGCCAGCAGCAGGACCGGGACACATCGACGAAAGTCTCTCAGCATGTAGAAGATATTCAATGTCAGCGGGTGAATGCGCAAGTAATCTTCAGAGATTCCCGCGCGGCGGCAGCGCCGACCGACAGGTCGGGCCGGCGCGCTGGCGCGGATCAGACCAGTCCGGCCTCGCGCAGCAGCGTCCACAGCCCGGCGCCGTCCGGCGCGGACAGCCACTTCTGCCCCACCGGGCCGGTCGACGACGTGTCCACGGCATGGGGCAGGCCGCCGGCGAGCACCGACTGGGTGGGCGACAGCCGCCGGATCGCCACCCCGGCGACGTTCTCCGGGTGCGCGGCCGCGAACTCCCGGTAGATCTCCTGGTCGTGCTGGCCGTCGTCACCGACCAGCAGCCACTCCACCTCCGGGAACTCCTTCGCCAGCCGGGCCAGGGTGGCCCGCTTGTGCTCCCGGCCGCTGCGGAACCAGCGGTCGGCCGTGGGACCCCAGTCAGTGAGCAGCAGCGGCCCGGCCGGGTAGAGATGCCGGGACAGGAAGCGGGTGAGCGTCGGCGCGACGTTCCAGGCGCCGGTGGACAGGTAGAAGACCGGCGCGCCGGGGTGCGCGGTCACCAGCCGCTCGTAGAGCACCGCCATCCCGGGAACCGCCGCGCGGGCGTGCTCGTCGAGGACGAACGTGTTCCAGGCGGCGAGCAGCGGCCGGGGCAGCGCGGTGACCATCACCGTGTCGTCGATGTCGGAGAGGATCCCGAAGCGCACCTGCGGATCGAGGATCCGCACCGGCGCCTCGACCGGCTCCGCCTCCGGCACGCTGATCCGCACCGACCCCCAGCCCGGCGGCAGGTCCGCCGCCACCACCGTGTCGACGAAGCCGCTGCGGTCGGTCCGCGTCTCGTGCCGCACCCCGCCCGACTCGATGGTCACGGTCACGTACTTGGCCGGGAGGGTGGTGAAGCTGCGCCAGCCACGGACCTTCTCCAGCCGCCCCCGCTGCCGGGTGTCCGGACGCCCCAGCAGCACCCGGCACATCACGCGTACCCAACCGGGCCGGCCGTAGCCGGCGTAGGCGACGATGTTCGTCCGCCAGCCGGTCCGCCGCAGCCGGCGTTCGACCAGGTTGTGGACGGCGTCCTCGATCCGCGCGGCCCGGTGCAGTTGGGGTACGGCCAACTGGCCGGCGGGAGTCGGTGGCACGTTGCAACCCTGCCACAGCGGGTCGACTCCGGCCACGCGAGACGACCACGCCACCCGGCCCCGGTCTCCGCCGAACCGGCCCGCCCGACCCGCGCGCCGTGACAGACTCCGGTCGGGACGACGACGGGGGCGTTGGTCGTGTCGCAACCTGTGCCGCACCGCGGGCGGTGGCGCCCGCAGCTGGACCGGCCGGCGCTCGTCGCGCTGGTGCTCGGGCTGGCCGGCGTCGGCTACCGGCTGGTCCTCACGCTGCACACGATCCCCGTGTCGAACAGCGACGAGGCGACGTTCGGGCTCGCCGCGCTGCACATCGCCGACGGCCGGGAATGGCCGGTCTTCCTGTACGGGCAGCGCTACATGGGCATGCTCGAGTCGTACCTCGCCGCGCCCCTGGTCGCGCTCGCCGGGCCGAGCTGGCCGGTGCTGCGGCTGCCGCTGCTGGCCCTGTACGCGATCTTCCTCTGGCTGATCCACCGGCTGACCCGGCGGATCGGCTCGCCCTGGTTCGCCACGCTCGTCGTCGGCCTGCTGGCGCTCGGCTCCGAGCGGGTGGTGCGGGACCAGCTGACCGTCGTGGGCGGGCGCCCCGAGGTCAAGGTCGCGGTGCTGGTGATGCTGCTGGTGGTCGTGGGCCTGGCCCGGGACACGATCCGGCGCCGCCGGCTCGCCGTGGGCCTGTTCGGCCTGCTCGCCGGGGTCGCCGTCTGGTCCGACTGGCTGATCCTGCCGTACGTCGGCGTCGCCACCGTCGCGCTGCTCTGGGCGGCCCGCCGGGACCTGCTCGGCTGGGCGGGCGCGCTGCTGGTGGCCGGGTTCGCGCTCGGGGTGGCCCCGATGATCCGGGACAACCTCGTCGCCCCGCCGGGCGAGGACTCGCTGTCGGTGCTCCGGGAGATCAGCACCAAGGCGGGTACGCCACCGCCGTTGCCGCAACGGGTCTCCGGTGGCGTGCTGGAGGGCGTACCGCTGGCCACCGGACTCTGCCCGGTGGACGGCTGCGCCCGCTGGCAGGAGTGGTTCGGGCTGCTCTACCCCGGGCTGCTGGTGATCGCCGCGGTGGTCGCCGTGGTCGCGTACCGCCGGGCCGCCGACCGGGCCGCGCGGGTCGGCCCGGTCGTGCACCTCGCGCTGGTCGTCGGCGCGGCGCTGACCCTGCTGTCGTACGCGCGCAGCCCGCTCGCCGCCACCGACCCGCTGGGCAACGCCCGCTACCTGGCCGTGCTGCAACTGTCCCTGCCGGCGGTGCTGTGGCCGCTGTGGCGGATGGCGGTGGCCGCCCGACGGGGCGCGTCCGGGCTGGCCGGCCGGCTGGCCGGCGGCGCCGCCGCGGCCGCGCTGGCCGCCCTCGCCGCGACCGCGCTGGCTGTCACGGTGCTGTTCGCGACCGCCGGCAGCGCGGCCTCGCGGACCGAGGAGCGGGCCGCCCGGGAGCTGGCCGACGCGCTGCGGGCGACCGGCCCGCACGCGGTGTACGGGGACTACTGGACCTGCAACCGCCTGGTCTTCAACACCGCCGAGGAGGTGGTGTGCGGGGTGCTCGACGACTGGTTCACCCCGGGGCAGAACCGCTATCCGCCCTACTGGGACCGGGTGGCGGCCGCCGAGCGCCCGGGGTACGTGGTGGAGGCGGGCTCGACGCTGGAGCGGCGGCTGCTCCGGCTGCTCCGGGACCGGGCCGACGCGGCGCCCGTCCTCGACGTCGGCGGGTATCGCGTGTACCACCCGGAGGCACCGGTCCGGCCCTGGCGGTAGCGGGTGGCCGTACGCTGGCGGTCCCGGGTGCCGGGCCGATCGAGGAGTACGCCGATGCTCATCCTGCTGCCGCCGTCCGAGGGGAAGGCCGACGCCGGCACGGGCCGGCGGCTCGACCTGGCCCGGCTGTCGCTGCCGGAGCTGGCCCCGGCCCGCGAGGAGGTGCTGGCGGCGCTGGTCGCGCTCTCCGCCACCGACGCCGAGGAGGCGGCGCTGAGCGCCCTCGGCCTCAGCCCGGGGCAGCGCGGCGAGCTGCGCCGCAACGCCCGGCTGCGGGAGGCGGCGACCGCGCCGGCCGAGCGGCTCTACACCGGCGTGCTGTACGAGGCCCTCGACCTCGCCTCCCTGCCGCCGGCCGCGCTGCGGGCCGCCCGCCGGTCGGTGCTGATCAGCTCCGGGCTCTGGGGCGCGGTGCGCCTCACCGACCGGATCCCGCCGTACCGCTGCCCGATCGGGGCGAAGCTGCCCGGGCCGGGGGCGCTGGCGGCGTACTGGCGGCGGGCCCTGGCGCCCGCGCTGACCGCGGCGGCGGGCGACCGGCCGGTGCTGGACCTGCGCTCCGGCGCGTACGCGGCGACGTGGACCCCGCGTGGCCCGGTGGCGGCCCGGACGGTGACCGTCCGGGTGCTGCACGAACGGGAGGTCGACGGCGTGCCCGTCCGGTCGGTGGTGAGCCACTTCAACAAGGCGACCAAGGGGCGGCTGGTCCGCGACCTGCTGACCGCCGGCGCCCGCCCGCGCACCGCCGACGGGCTCGTCACGGCGTTGCGGGACCTCAAGTACACCGTCGAGGAGCAGCCGGCGCCGACGGGCCGGCCCCGGCAACTCGACGTGGTGGTCACCGAACTGTGACGGCTGGGACGCGCAAGATTTCCTCAAGCCTCGTCCGGATCGGTTCCGCGAGCGGGACGCAGCCGCCACGGTAGGGGAACCCGACGAAGGAGTCCCCAGGTGGAACCGATCCTGCTCGACCGGCCCCGGCCGTCGGTCCCGCCACCGCTGGACTGGCTGACCCTGGCCGACACGTTCGAGGCCGCGTGCCTCCTGCGCTGTGTGACCCCGCCGGCCGGGCCGCGCCGCGTCGCACCCGCCTACCGGCCCGGGATCGTAGAGTTCAACCGGGAGGACGCCGCCCGGCGGATGCGTCAGCTGCTCGAACGGCTCGACATCCCGGTAACGCACGAGCGGGCCGTCGGCGGCCTGCGCCGCCGCTACGAGCTGCACCGGCTGACCGTGCCACCGGCGCGGCGGCTCGCGTACGCCACCGGGCTGGAGGCCGGCTGGCGGCAGGGGCGCCGCGAGTTGCTCGGTGCTCCGGTGCCGGGCGCGTCGACCCCGCGCCGGGTTTGGCGGCCCCGGCTGGCCGCCGCGGCCTGGCGGGCCGCGCTGCTGGCCGGCGGGCGGCACGTGCGCCGGCACATTCTCGGGGTACGCCTCACCGACCGGGAACTGGCGGCGGTCCTCGTCCGGGGTGCCGCCCTGCTGGACGTGCCGGCCCTGCTGCGCCCCGGCACCGGGTGCTTCCTGGTCAGCGTGGCGTACGGCCCGGACCGGGAGCGGATCCTGGACGCCGTCGAGCTGGACCCGCCCCGCGACCCGGACTGAGCCCCCGTGACCGGGGCCGACGCCGGGCTGGGCCACCGGGTGCGGGCTTGCGGTGAGCCACCCGCACGGCGCAGAGTGCAGCCCGTGGACCGAACCCGACGCCGCCGACCCGTCGCGGCCCTGCTGGCGCTGCTCCTGACGGCTGTCCTGCCGGGCCTCGCCGGCTGCCGGGAGAGCGCCGGCCCGCCGGTGACGATCCGGATCGCCACCGGCAGCCCGACCGCCGTCTACCATGCCTTCGGGCAGTCCCTGGCCGCGATCCTCAACCGGGAACTACCGAACGTCCGGGCCAGCGTGGTGGTCACCGCCGCGTCGGCCGAGAACGTGCGGCTGGTCGGCTCCGGCGCGGCCGAACTCGGCTTCACGCAGGCCGACGTCCTGCCCGCGGCCCCGGGCACCGACCCGTCGGTGGCCGCCGTGGCCCGGGTGTACGACGACCTGCTGCACCTCGTCACCACGGCCGCCAGCGGCGTACGGACCCTGGCCGATCTGCGCGGCCGGCGGGTGTCGGTGGGCGCCCCCGGATCCGGCACCGAGATCACCGTCTCCCGCCTGCTCGACGTGGCCCAGCTCGGCGGGGACGGCGTACGGCGGGAGCGGCTCGGCCTGGACGACTCGGTCGCCGCGATGCGCGAGGGCCGCATCGACGCGTTCTTCTTCTCCGGTGGCCTGCCGGTCGGGGCGGTGGCGGCGCTGGCCTCGGAACGGCACGTGCGGATGGTCGACCTGGGCGCGTGGACCGAGCCGCTGCGGGGCCGCCATCCCGGGTTCTACGTGTCCCGGGACATCCCCCGCTCGGTGTACGGGGTGGACCCGGTGACCACGGTGGCCAACCCGAACTTCCTGATCGTCCGCGCCGACCTGCCGCAGCAGCTGGTACGCGACGTGACCCGGCTGCTCATGGAGCGGCGGAAGGAGCTGGCCTCGGCGCACCCGGCGGCCGGCCGGATGAGTCCCCGCTCGGCCATCACCACCACTCCGCTGCCGTTGCACCCCGGCGCGGTCGCCTGGTACCGGGCGACCAAACCGTAGGGACCCCTGCGCGACGCCGCGGTAGGCGCACCAGCCCGGCCTAACCTCCGTCGCCGGGCTCGGCTGCCGCCGGCTCGTCGGCGGGCGCGGGGAACCACAGCTGGGCGGTCAGGCCGCGCGGCGGGTTGGGACGCATGGTGAGCCTCCCGTCGGAGGCGTCGACCAGGACGGCGACGATGGTCAGGCCAAGCCCGGCGCCGTCGACGTTCTGCACCTCGGGTGCCCGCCAGAACCGCTCGGTCGCCTGGTCGAGCTGGCTGGCGGTCATGCCGGGGCCGGTGTCGCGTACCTCCAGGGTGGTCCCGCCGGCGGCGCGCCGGACCTCCACGGTGACCTCGCCGCCGGTGCCGCTGAACTTCACCGCGTTGTCGATGAGCGCGTCGAGCGCCTGGTCGACGGCGGTCGGCACGGTTCGCGCGTACGCCGGGGCGTCGCGGGTGTCGAGGTGCAGCGTGACCGACCGGCGGCGGGCGAGCGGCGTCCAGGCCGCGACCCGGTTGGCGGCGATCGCCGCCGCGTCGACGGTGACCCGCAGGTTGTCCGTCCGCTCGGCCCGGGCCAGGGTGAGCAGGGCGTCCAGGACGAGGGCCAGCCGGTCGGTCTCCTCCAGGGCCAGCTGGTGCTCGGCGCGCCCCGGCGGATCGTGGAGGCTCGGCCCCAGCTCCTCCACCCGCAGCCGCAGCGCGGTCAGAGGGTTGCGGAGCTGGTGACTGGCGTGGGCGACGAACGCGCGCTGCCGGTCCATCACGTCCGAGACGACGTCGGCCATGTGGTTGAAGCTCTCCGCGAGCCGGCGCAGCTCGGGCGGGCCGATCCGGTGCTGCACCCGGGCGCCCCGGTCCCCCTCGGCGATCTCATGGGTGACGGCGTCCAGCTCGGTGACCGGGCGCAGGACCCACCCGGCCAGCCCGAACGCGGTGAGCACGCAGGCCAGCACCGCGAGCAGGCCGGTGCCGGCGAGCAGCAGCCACCAGGTGGTGACGGTCCGCCGGACCCGGTCGACGGGGGTGGTGGTGACCACCGCACCGAGCACCTCACCGCCGTCGTTGATCGGCACCGCCACCACGATCGGCCGGTCCACCCACGGCAGGACCGACTCGGGGCCGCTGGCCTGCTGCCCGGACAGGGCCACGTCGAGGGCGCTCCGGGTGCCCGGGGCGGGCCGCCAGCTCGCCGACGACGTCACGGTCCGCCGGTCCCGGTCGACGACGGCCGCGCCGATTCCGTACAGGTCGTCGTAGCTCTCCAGCTCGCTGTTGATCGAGCCGGTGGTGCCGCCGCGCAGGGCCGGGCCGGCCAGCGACGCGAAGCGGTTGGCGTCGGCGAGCCGGTCGGCGCGGACCCGCTCGGTCTCCCCTCTGGCCAGCGTCGCCGCGAGCGGGGTCTCCAGGGCGAACAGGACCAGCACCATCAGCAGCAGGTAGCTGATCACCAGGCGTCGGCGCACCGCGCGTCACCCGCCGCGCAGCCGGTAGCCGACGCCGCGTACGGTCTCCACCAGCCGGGGATCGCCCAGCTTGCCGCGCAGGGACCCGACGTGCACCTCGACGGTGTGCCGGTCGGCCCAGGTGGTGCCCCACGCGTCGAGCAGGATCCGGTCGCGGGGCACGGCCACCCCCGGCTGCCGGGCCAGGGAGAGCAGCACGTCGAACTCCTTGCGGGTCAGCGCCACCTCCCGACCGTCGACGTGCACGGTGCGGCCCTCGACGTCGACCCGGACCGGGCCCACCTCGATCAGGTTGCGCTCCGGGGCGGCGTGGGCGGCCCGGCGCAGCACCGCCTCGATCCGGGCCTGCAACTCGACCATCGAGAACGGCTTGACCACGTAGTCGTCGGCGCCGAGCCGCAGCCCCAGCACCCGGTCCCGCTCCTCCCCCCGCGCGGTCACCGCGATGATTCCCAGCTGGCTGCTGCGCCGCCGCAGCTCCCGGCACAGGTCGGTGCCGTCGCCGTCGGGCAGGGTGAGGTCCAGCAGCACCAGGTCGCAGGGCGCGGCGGAGAGGGCCGCGGCGACCGTCGCGGCGTGCTCCACCTGGTACCCGCGCCGGGTGAGGGCGGCGGAGAGCGCAGCAGCCACCCGGCGGTCGTCCTCGACCAGCAGGATCCGCACCCCGGCTCCCCCATTTCCTCTGCCGCCGACCACGAATGGTGACAGACGCTCGCGACCAACGGGAGGGCCGGTCGGCCGACAACCAGGTCGTAGGCTGCGGGGGTGATCTACAAGCTGCTCGCCACCACGGAGTGGGACGTGCCGGCCGACGTGCCGGTCGCCGACGCGGTCGCGGCGCTCCTCGGCTGAGCGGATCGATATGCTACGCCGATGACTGACAGCAACGACCGGCCGCCGGTCTTCGTCCACCCCACCGCCGACGTGGAGGCCGGCGCCCAGGTGGGCGACGGCACGAAGGTCTGGCACCTGGCCCACATCCGGTCCACCGCCAAGGTTGGCGCGGGCTGCGTCATCGGCCGCAACGTGTACGTCGACGCCGGGGTGACGGTCGGTGACCTGGTCAAGATCCAGAACAACGTCTCCGTCTACCAGGGCGTGACGATCGAGGACGAGGTCTTCGTCGGGCCGTGCGCGGTCTTCACCAACGACTTCCGGCCGCGCGCCCAGAACCCGGACTGGACGATCACCCCGACGCTGGTCCGCCGGGGCGCGTCGATCGGCGCCAACGCCACCCTGGTCTGCGGGATCGAGATCGGCGAGTACGCCATGATCGCCGCCGGGTCGGTGGTGACGAAGGACGTCAAGCCGTACCAGTTGGTGGTTGGGAACCCGGCGCGCCCGAAGGGCTGGGTCGACGCCAAGGGCGAGGTGATCTCGCGCGACGTCGACAACCCGCCGCCGGGCCTGAGCCAGGGCTGAGCGCGAGACGTGAACGGGCCCCGACCGCCACGGTCGGGGCCCGTCGCGTGGACCGGGGCCGGTCAGCCGCCGATGACGACCCGGCGCACGTCCGCCCAGCGGGCCGGGTCGGTGACCCGCCGACCGTCGACCAGCACGCGCACCGACGGCAGGTCGCTCGCGGCCAGGTTGCGGTACTCGGCGTGGTCGGCCTGGATCACCGCCGCGCTGACCCGCTGCCCCTCGTACGGCGGCAGGCCGTGCGCGACCAGCTCCTCGGCGGTGTACATCGGGTCCGACACGTACGGCTTGGCGCCCCGGGCGCGCAGCGCCTCGACGGTCGGGAAGACGCCGGAGAACGCGGTCTCCTTGACCCCGCCCCGGTAGCTGGCGCCCAGCACCAGCACCTCGACGTCGGTCAGGTCGCCGTACGCGGCGGCGAGCAGGTCGACGGCGTACTGCGGCATCGCGGCGTTCGCCTCGCGGGCCGAGCGGACCACCGTGGCGGCCGGGTCGTTCCACAGGTACATCCGCGGGTAGATCGGGATGCAGTGCCCGCCGACGGCGATGCCCGGGTTGTGGATGTGGCTGTACGGCTGGGTGTTGCACGCCTCGATGACCTTGAGGACGTCCACACCGACGCTGTCGGCGAACCGGGCGAACTGGTTGGCGAGGCCGATGTTGACGTCCCGGTACGTGGTCTCGGCGAGCTTGGCCAGCTCGGACGCCTCGGCGGAGCCCAGGTCCCAGACGCCGTTGGGCTTGCCCAGGTCCGGGCGCTCGTCGAAGTCCAGCACCGCCTGGTAGAACTCCACGCCGTGCGCGGCGGAGGCCTCGTCGATGCCGCCGACGAGCTTCGGGTAGCGGCGCAGGTCGGCGAAGACCCGGCCGGTGAGCACCCGCTCCGGGCTGAAGACCAGGTGGAAGTCGGTGCCGGCGGTCAGGCCGGAGCCCTCCGCCAGCATCGGCGCCCAGCGGTTGCGGGTGGTGCCGACCGGCAGGGTGGTCTCGTAGCTGACCAGCGTGCCCGGCTTGAGCCCGCGGGCGATCGCCCGGGTCGCGTCGTCCATCCAGCCGAAGTCCGGCACGCCCTCGGCGTCGACGAACAGCGGGACCACGACCACGACGGCCTCGGACTCGGCGACCGCGGCGGCGGTGTCGGTGGTGGCCGACAGCAGACCGGCGGCGACGACCTCCTTGAGCTTGACGTCCAGGTCGGTCTCGCCGGGGAACGGCACCGCGCCGTCGTTGACGAGGTTGACGACCCGCTCGGACACGTCGGCACCGATCACCCGGTGCCCCTTCGTCGCGAACTGGACGGCCAGCGGCAGCCCGATCTTCCCGAGGGCTACGACGCAGATGTTCATGACTACTACTTTCCTCCTAGTGGAAGCCTGCGCCGCAGGCGGGCCATCAACCGGCGCGGCGTGACAGGTGCTACGGCGATGACGAGCTGGCCCTTGTGGTTGGTGGTGGTGGTCAGGACGTGCAGCCGGGCGCCCCGGCGCAGCACGGCCCGCTGGGGCACCGGTCGCCGGGCCCCGCGCAGCGCAGCCACGCCGACGGTGCCGAACGCGTCCACCTGCGCCTGGATGGTGCGGAGCTCACCACCCGGGCCGGCGCCGGCCAGCAACCGGTCCAACGGTATCCGGGCCCGTACGGTCGTGCCCGTGGCGTCCGGTACCACCGAGACGGTCTGGCCGGTGACGTCGCCGGCGGCGAGCCGGACGTCGGACGCCAGCTCCGCCAGGTCCGGGCGGGGACTGCGGGCGGTCACCAGCAGCGACCGGGCCCCGTCGAAGGCCGCCGAGACGGTGTCCAGCCGGGCCACCCAGTCGGCGGCGGTGTCGGTGATCTCGTACCAGACGTCCGGGACCCGCAGCTGCGGGTCCCGGAAGCCGGGGTAGCCGGCGTACCAGCGGTCGCCGTCGACCACGGCCGGCGGGATGCCCAACTCGGCGTCCTGCCGGATCACCGCGAGCAGCTGGTCGGTGTCGCCGTACCGGGCGGCCGCGAGCCGCACCCGCGCCTCGACCGGCAGGCGCTCGCGGATGCGGTCGGTCAGGTGCGCCTCGGCGAGGGCCCGCACCCCGGCCACCACCCGGTCCTGCACGTCGCGCTCCAGCTGGAGGAAGTCGTTCTCCAGCAGCTTGGCGACCTCCCACGTGAAGTGGCGCAGCAGCACCGCGTCCCGCTTCGGGCCGGCCTCGATCAGCCCGGCCACGAACGTGACCAGCTCCTCGGCGCAGCGCAGCCGCTCCAGGTGCCGGCTCTTGTAGGTGATGTTGCGGGCGTTGAGCCGGCGCACCGCGTAGTAGTAGTCGTAGTCGGCGAGCACCGACACCCGGCGGGCGCGGACGCACGCCTCGATCGTGAACGGCTGGTCGCTGCCGACCGGCATGTCCTCCGGGTAGCGCAGCCCGTACCGGTCGATCAGCTCGCGCCGGAACAGCTTGGTGTTCGACAGCGACCACGGCAGGGCCGAGTCGAACAGGTCGATGTCGGCCCTGGTCTCGGCGTAGACGGCCGGGTGGATGTAGCGGCTGTTCACCCCGACCAGGCGCCCCAGCAGCACGTCGGAGTCCCACCGGTCGGCGGCGGCGACCAGCCGCTCCAGCGCCTCCGGCCCCAGGTAGTCGTCCGAGCCGATGAAGAAGACGTAGCGGCCGGTGGCCAGCTCCAGCCCGCGGTTGCTCGGCGCCGCCGGGCCGCCCGAGTTGGGCTGGTGCACCACCTTCACCGTGCCCGGGTACAGCCGGGCGAACCGGTCCAGCTCACGGCCGCTGCCGTCGGTGGATCCGTCGTCGACGGCGACGACCTCCAGCCGGTCCCGTCCGATGGTCTGCTCGACCAGGGAGGTCAGGCACCGGGTCAGGTACGGCATCGTGTTGTAGACCGCGGTGACGACCGTGACGTCGGGCGCGGTCACGTGCCGACCGCGAGCGCGGGCCGCGGGTCACCCGGAGCGGGATCGCCGGCCCGGCCCGGCCCGGACGGGTTGCCCGGCAGCAGCCGGCGGTAGACGGCGTCGAGGACCTGCGCCTGGGCCTCCCACGTCCAGCTCTCCAGCAGGCCGGGGCGGTCGTACGCGGCCCGGTAGCGGGCCGGGTCGGCGAGCACCGCCCGCACCGCCCGGACGTAGTCGTCGACGTCCTTGGCCCGGAACACCTCGCCCTGACCCGTGGTCCGCACCATCTCGGCCATCGTCTTCACGTCGCTGACCACGATCGGCAGCCGGGCGTGCGAGTACTCGAAGAACTTGTTGCTCAACGCGATCTCGTGGTTCGGCAGGTGGATCAACGGGCTCACCGCGGCGTCGGCGGCCGACAGGAACCGCGCCACCTGGTCGTGCGGCACGTACGGCAGCAGGTGCACCCGGTCGGCGACACCGAGTTCCCGGGCCCGGGCCAGCAGCCCGTCGATGGCGGGCGTGGACGACTTCCCCGGCGGCAGGGAGACCAGGGCCACGTGCACCCCGGGAAGCTGCGGCAGCCCGTCGATCACCACGTCCACGCCGCGCACCGGTGCGATGCCGCCGGAGTAGGCCAGCAGCGGGGTGCCCGCGTCGATCCCGCAGCGCGCCCGCAGGTCGGGAACCTCACCGGCATCGCCCTGGGCCGCGTCCGCGACGCTGGGGGCGTTCATCACCACCGCGGGACGCTCGGTCAACCCGTGGTCCCGCACCAGCAGGTCGGCCAACGCCTCCGACACGGTCACCACCGCGTCCGCGACCGGCGCGTACTCCCGCTCGTGCGCCACGTTGGCCGGCAGCCAGCGCGCGTTGTCGATCCGGGGCCGCAGGCCCGGCAGGTACTCGTGGGCGTCCCACACGACCTTGACGTCGTGGCCGCGCGCGGCGGCGCGGAGCTTGGCGCGGGCGGCGACGCCGAGCATCCGGAAGTCGTTGGCGTGGATCAGGTCCGGCCGCAGCTCGTCGAGCACCGGGCCGAACGCGAGCTCCCAGTCCCACAGGCTGGGCTCCAGCTTCCGCCAGGCGCCGCCACCCTTGACCGCCTGCCAGAACAGTGTGTACGCCCGGTCCCAGGGGTTGCGCAGCCGACGCCGGCGGCGCGCCTGGGTGAGCATCCAGTAGCGTCCCGACACCCACTTCGCGGCCACCCGGGCGGCCAGCTCCTCGGCGCGCAGCGCCCGACGGCGCAGGGCGAGCCGGGGCGTCGCCGGGTCGGCCACGGCGAGTTGCGCGGCGCGGACCGCGATGTCCGCCCGCCACGCCTTGACGCTCTGCTGCCGGTGCGCGGCGATACCGCTCGGCGGGTAGGCCAGCGGCCAGCGCAGCCAGGCCCGGCGGAACTCGTGCCGCCGGCGGTGCAGCGGGTCCGGTACGGGGATCAGGCGCACCTCGGCCCCGCCGAGCCGCCAGGTCTGCGGCGGCCCACCCGGCGAGCGGCCCAGCAGGATGACCTCCCAGCCGGCCTCCGCCGCCGACCGGGCCGCCTTCTGCACCCGCGAGTCGCCGTGCACGCCGTTGTCGACCAGCATGACGACCCGACGACCAGCCTCCGGCGCCACGACAGCACCATCGCCCTTCATTCTCCGCCCCTCCGCTACACCGGCCCACTGGGACGAGAACCAGCGAACCTACGGCAACCGCACCGCCAATTCTGCACCGGCGGGAACCTACGCCCTCCGCGACCGGGCGATCAGGCGCTGACCTCCAGCATCCGGGCCTCGTCGTCGCTCGGCAGGGCGGGCGCCTTGCCCGGGACCAGCCGGCGGTAGACCTGGTCGAGCACCTTCGCCTGCGTCTCCCAGGTCCACTCGTCGAGCAGCCCCGGCTGGTCGTAGGCCGCCCGGTAGCGGGCCGGGTCGGCGAGCACCGCCCGCACCGCCCGGACGTAGTCGTCGACGTCCTTGGCCCGGAACACCTCGCCCTGACCCGTGGTCCGCACCATCTCGGCCATCGTCTTCACGTCGCTGACCACGATCGGCAGCCGGGCGTGCGAGTACTCGAAGAACTTGTTGCTCAACGCGATCTCGTGGTTGGGCAGGTGGTGCAGCGGGCTGACCGCGGCGTCGGCGGCCGACAGGAACCGCGCGACCTGGTCGTGCGCGACGTACGGCAGGACGTGCACCCGGTCGGCGACGCCCAGCTTGCCGGCCCGGGCCAGCAGCTCGTCGATGTACGGCGTGGTGGGGCGTCCCGGCGGCACCGACACCAGGGCGATGTGCACACCCGGGAGCTGGGGCAGCCCGTCGACCATGACGTCCACCCCCCGGACCGGGGCGATCCCGCCCGAGTAGACGAGCAGCGGGGTGTCCGCGTCGATCCCGCACCGCGCCCGCAGGTCCAGGGCCGCACCGCTCGGGTCGACCGGGCCGGTGCCGCTGACGCTGGGGGCGTTCATCACCACGGCGGGACGCTCGGTCAACCCGTGCTCCCGTACCAGCAGGTCGGCCAGCGCCTCGGAGACGGTGACCACCGCGTCCGCGACCGGCGCGTACTCCCGCTCGTGGGCGCACTGCGCCCGCAGCCACGTCCCCTTGGCCAGTGCCGGGTTGAGGCCGGGGAGGAACTCGTGGGCGTCCCAGACGAGCTTGACGTCCCGGCCGGCGGCTCGTGCCCGGATCGTGGCACGCGCGCCCACCCCGAGCATCTTGTAGTCGTTCGCGTGGATCAGGTCGGGGCGCAGCTGGTCGATGACCGGGCCGTAGGCCAGCTCGTAGTCCCACAGTCCCGGCTCCAGCCGGCGCCACGCCCCGTCGCCCTTGACCGTCTCCCAGAACCACGTCGACGCGCGGGACACCGGGCCGCTGCTCCTGCGCCGGGCCTTCTGCCCCTGCGTCAGCTGCCAGTGGCGGAACGAGACCCACTTCTGGGCGACGCGGGCCGCGGCGCGTTCGGCGCGCAGCATCTGCTGCTGCAGGCGGAGGCGCTGGTCGTCCCGGCCGGCCGCGGCGGCCAGCCGGAGTTCGTCCTCACGGACGCGCAGATCCGCCCGCCAGGCCGACATCTGCTGCTGCCGGTAGGGTGCGACGCCGTTCGGGGGGTAGGCCAGCGGGCCGCGCTGCCACACCCGCCGCAGCTCCCGCCGGTGCTTCGCCATGGGCGCCACCATCGGCACCAGCCGCACCTCGGCCTGACCGAGCTGCCAGGTTTCCGGCTGGCCGGCGCGACCACGACCGAGCAGGATGACCTCCCAGCCCGCCTCCGCCGCCGAGAATGCCGCCTTCTGTACCCGAGAGTCGCCCTTGACCGCGTTGTCCACCAGCATCACCACCCGGCCCCGTCCGCCGCGTGAACCGACAGCGTCGCCCAAGCTCATGTGGTCGTACTTCCTCTCGTTCAGGCACTCTTGCCGGAAACCCCGGCGAGTGTACGGCAATGTGGTGAATGGCCGGGAAGACGCGTCGGGCCGTGATGTGGGAGCGCGCGGGCGGCTGGGCACTGGCCGCACACCGGTTGAGCCAATGTAGCCCGCGCCCGAAGGAATCGACCGCCACCCCTCCGGATACCCGCCAGAACCCACCGGAGTCACCACCGGAGGCGAGGCGAGGTGACGTATCGTGTGTTCCGCCGAGCCTCGGGCGGGCCCGATGATCTTCGCCGTCGGCCTTCTCCAACCGCCCATACATGCGAATGCCACTCGTTGAGCGTCCGAAAGTGCAGGAGTCAGAGCTGTGAAGGTAGTCAGCGTCGTCGGAGCACGTCCGCAGTTGGTCAAACTGGCGCCGATCGCGGCGGCCTTCGCCCGGACCGATCACGAACACGTCATCGTGCACACCGGCCAGCACTATGACGCCAACCTCTCCGACGTGTTCTTCTCCGGACTGGGGATTCCCGACCCGGACGTCCACCTGGGTATCGGCTCGGGTTCGCACGGCGTGCAAACCGGTGGCGTGCTGGCCGCCATCGACCCGGTCCTCGCCGAGCACGCCCCCGACTGGGTGCTGGTGTACGGCGACACCAACTCCACCATCGCCGGCGCCCTGTCCGCCGTGAAGCAGCACATCCGGGTGGCCCACCTGGAGGCGGGGCTGCGGTCGTTCAACCGGCGGATGCCCGAGGAGCACAACCGGGTGCTGACCGACCACTGCGCCGACCTGCTGCTGGCCCCCACCGAGGAGGCCGTGCGCCACCTCGCCGCCGAGGGGCTGGCCGAGCGCACGGTACTCGCCGGTGACGTGATGGTCGACGTCTGTCTGCGCATCCGCGACGCCGTCCTGGACGGGCAACACCCCCGGCCCACCCTCCCGGAGGGCATCGACCCGGACGCCCCGTACCTGCTCGCCACGCTCCACCGGGCGGAGAACACGGACGACCCGGCGCGGCTGGCCGGGCTGCTGGCGGCGCTCGCGGAGCTTCCCGTGCCGGTCGCCCTGCTGGCGCACCCGCGCCTGCTGGCCCGCGCCGACCAGTACGGCCTGAAGGTGGGCCAGGGCGCGGTGCACGTCGGGCAGCCGCTGGGCTACGCGGGCCTGATCGCGGCCGTTCTCGGGTCGACCGGCGTGGTGACCGACTCGGGCGGTCTGCAGAAGGAGGCCTACCTGCTGGGCCGGCCGTGCACCACGCTGCGCTCGGAGACCGAGTGGGTGGAGACCCTCGCGAACGGCTGGAACCACCTGGTGCCGGATCCGGGGGCGCTGGGTTCGGCCGGTTGGATCGCCACGGCCACCCGTACCGCGCCGGACACCGACCGGGGCACCCCGTACGGCGACGGCCACGCGGCCGAGCGGGTCGTGCGGATCCTCGCCGAGCGCCTCGGCTGAGGGCGGCGCTCCGCCCGGCGGGCACAGGTCCGCACGGAGCCGGCGGACGGTCGGCCGGGTCCGGTGCCCGGGCCCGGCCCTCGGCCGGGGCGGTCGGCCGACCGAGGGGTCGGGCGGTGGGGAAAACAGGGGCCCGACAACGGCAGGAATGCGTGGTAGCGTCTGTCCGCCCAACGGCTCCAAGGGGATAAAGACGCACGTGAACGCAGTGTCCTCCAGCGACGTCGCCGTCGTCACGCCCTGGTATCCCAGCCGCCACCGCCCGTTCCTCGGCGCCTTCGTCCGGGCGATGGTGCAGGCGACCTCGGCCGGAGCGCACCGCACCCTGGTGTACCACTGCGACGAGTGGGCCGGTCCCTACCCGCCGGCGGAGGAAGCCGAGCTGACCCGGGCGCATCACGCGCTGCTTCCCCGGATCCTGCGCCCACAGCCCGTCGAGCATGCCGCCGGGCTCCTGCGCCTTCCGGTCCCGCTGGCGCTCGGTCTCACCTACGCCGAGATCGCCCAGCGGCACGCGGACACCCTCCGGGCCGGGCTCGGTGGCCCGATCGACGCGCCGGTCGTCCACGCCCACGTGGGGTTGCCCGGCGGCTGGGCCGCGCTGCGCAACGCCCGGCCCGACGCGCGGGTCTTCGTGACCGAACACGCCACCTTCCTGGCCGCGGTGCTCGCCCAGCCCGAGGCCCGCCGGATGTACGACGAACTGCTGCACCGGTGCAGCGGCTTCTTCGCCGTCGGCCGCGCTGTGCGCGACCCGCTGGTCGAGGCCTTTCCCCACCACGCGCACCGGATCTCGATCATCCCGAACCCGGTCTCCTTCGACACCGCGCGGCCCACGCCGGTGGCCGACCTGCGGCGGTGGCTCTTCGTCGGCGGGCTCATCGAGCGGAAGGGCGTCCTCCGGCTGCTGGAGGCGTTCGCGCAGTGTCACCGGGAGGACCCGACCCTGACCCTCACCCTGGTCGGCGAGGGCCCGCTGCTGAGACAGCTCCGGGCGCGCAGCGAGCAGCTGGGCGTGTCGGCGGCGGTCCACTACACCGGTGCCGTCGTTCCCGACCGGGCGCTGCGGCTCATGCGGGAGCACGACCTGCTGGTGCACCCCAGCCAGTTCGAGACGTTCGGCATGACCGTCGTCGAGGCGGTGGCCGCCGGCATGCCGGTACTGGTGACCCGCTGCCACGGTCCGCAGGAGACCCTCGCCGGCATCGAGGACGCCACCGCCGAGTTCGTCGCCGTCGAGGACGACCCGTCCTCGCTCGCCGAGGGGTTCCGCCGGCTCCGGGCCCGGTTCACCGCCGGGCTCGAACTGGCCGCGGCCCGACGCGTGCTGTCCGCCCGCTACGGCTTCGCGGCCGTGGCCGCGGCGCATCACCGCGCCTGGTTCGCCGAGCCGGCGACCGCGGCGGCCGTCGCACGCACCGAACGGGGCACGGAGCAGCCAGTACCATGACCGCGAAAACCGTGCTCTTCCTCGCGCTCGGCGGCGACCGGCAACGCCTGGTCATCCAGGACTCGGCCCAGGTCGTCGAGGACGGCGGTCGGGCCGTCGTGATCGTCGACGATCTCACCGCCTGGCCCGGCCTGAAGCGAATCGCCAACCGGGTGAAGGTGTTCGAGCTTCCCGCGCTGCAGGCGGCGGCGCTGCCCACGGTGGTGGCGAGAAAGGCCCTGTACGGCCTGCCCCGCCGGGTCTACCGGCGCGGCGGTCGGCTCCCGCTGATGTCGTGGTCCCGCCCGGTCGGCGAGGCGTACGAGCGGCGGATCGCGGACGTGATCCACGCCCGCCTCTTTCTGCCCACCTACGAGTGGCTGAGGGGCGACAACCGACACCGGTTGATCCGGCGCCTCGTGCTCGCCAAGACGGCGTTCGACGTGGTGGTGATCTGCGATCCGCAGTCGATACCCGTGGCCGCTCGCCTGGCCCGGCGGCGCTCGGTCGCCAACCGGATCGCCTACGACCTCGACGCGCCGCTCGGCTGACCACGCGCACGGCCACCGGGCGGTCACGGTGGCGACGGCGCCCTGCCGCAGGAGCCGCCGTGGTGGGGGTCGGCCCCACCACGGCGGCTGGCGGCTACGCCAGGAACTCGGCGAAGGCGGCGGCCGTCCGGCGGCCGTCGTGCACCTCACGGGCGTAGGCGACCGACTCCGCACCGATCTTGACCGCTCGCTCGCGGTCGTCCAGCAGGGACTCGATCGCCTCCCGCAGGGTGCCGGGCGTGGCGTTGACGATCGGCGGGTTCGCACCGAAACGCCGGTGCAGGCTCTCGTTGAGGTACGCCACCACCGGTCGGCCGGCCGCCATCGCCTCCACGGCGAAGGTGCCGTACGCGCCGGTGGCGAACTGGTCGAGGACGAGGTCCGCGCTCCGCACCAGCTCCCGAACCTCGGCCCACGGAGTGCTCTCGATCAGCCGCAGCTCGATCGCACCCTGCTGATCCAGCTCGGTGAGGACCGGCAGGATCCGGTCGGTGCCCTTGGTCCACCGGCTGGACGGGGCGTGCACCACGACCGGGCGGCGACGCTGCATCACCGGCTCGTCGCTCGCCCACGCGTGCACGTCGACCACCTGCGGTACCCAGGTGGCGCCGGGGAGGTCCTCCAACAGGTCCGGGGTGGTGACGAAGAGCGGCAGCCCGGACTCTTCCGCGATCCGGTGGCTGCGCTCCACGCGGGCCGTCAACCGCTCCACCGTCCCTTCAGGGGCGTCGCGGAAGAGCGAGAACTCGTGCCGCTCCAGGTGCCGGAGCGGGTGACGGACCTCGCTGCCGTGCGCCAGGACCGCCACCTTGATCTTGGCGCGCCGCAGGGCGGGAAGGTCGCCCTCGATGGTGTCCCCGTTGAGGAAGCCGAACACCGGCATGAAGGCATCCACGATCAGGTGGGTGTACCGCCCGATCACCCGCTCGACCTGCTCGACCTGCAGGGCGAGGTCCCCCAGCCGGTCGACGTCCAGGTACACGTCGGCGGGGTACTGGAAGGTGGACGGGCCACGGCGCATCACCACCTCCGCCGAGACCTCCGGGTTGTCCCGGCAGATGGCCTGCGCGAACGCCGCCGCCTGCCCGGCGTAGTTGGCCGGGCCGAGACCCAACCGGACCCGGGTCTGCCCGAGCGGGCGCCACCGGTCCAGCACCGGGGTGTCGGCCGTCGTCGCCGGCGCCGGGCTGGCGTACTCCTCGACGGTCCAGGGGACCTCGACGGGCGGCGCCGCGGGGGCCAGCTTCGTCACCGTGCGGTAGAGGGCCATCAGGCCGGCGCTCTGCTCCTCCCAGGAGAGCTCCCGCAGGATCGGCTCCGTGATGTGCGCCGCCAGCTCGGCGCGCCGCGCGGTGGCCCGCTCGACGGCCTCGACGAAGGTCACCACCTCGTCGGATCGGAACACCTCCCCCACACCGTGCCGCGACACATACTCCCCGAGCGTCTTGACGTCACTGGCCACGACCGGCAAGCCGGCGTGGAGGTACTCGGCGAGCTTGGTCGGCAGGGAGAGCTCGTAGTTGAGGGTGCGCTTCGAACAGATCAGCCCGAGGTCGGCCGTGGACAGGTAGTCCGGCACCGCGTGCTGCGGAACGTACGGCACCACGTGGATCCGCTTGCGCACCCCGAGCTCCTCGGCGCGGGCCAGCAGGAGCTCGAGTTCGGCGCTGGTGCGGCCGGAGACGATCGCGAGGTGATGGTCCGGGAGCTGCGGCAGCGCGTTGACCGCCGTGCCGAGGCCCCGCTCGGCCGACAGCCACCCGGAGTAGACCAGGAGCGGGACCTCCGGACCGAGCCCGCAGGCCGCGCGGACCGACGGCGGGGCGGCGGAGGCGCCGACCGACTCGCGGATCGGCGTGTTGCGGACGACCAACGGCGGCTCCGGCAGGCGGTAGTCCTGCCGCAGCCGCTCCGCGATCTCCGGCGAGACCGTCACCACCGCGTCGGCCCGGCCGATGAACGCCCGCTCCACAGCGGGGAACGCGCTGTCCATGGCCGGCTTGGGCCAGTCGACGCCGGGCACGTACTCGTGGGCGTCGTAGATCCAGGACACCCGCTCGCCGCGGGCCCGCAGCCGGGCGACGCTGAGCGCCGCAGTGTTGATCATCGTGACGTCGTTGGCGTGGATCAGGTCCGGCTTCAGCTCCTCGAGCACCGGCCCGACCGCGAGGTCGAGATCCAGCAGGTGCGGCCAGTCCCGACGCCAGTCACCGGTCGGCTTGGCCTTCTCCCGCTGTGCCTGCTCCCAACCGAACGCGCGCTCGCGGAGGCGGTGGCCGGCCCGGCCGAGCCGGACCACCGCCCCCAGCGCCCGACTCGGTGGCAGCGCCAGCATCCGCCGGACGGACGACCCGTCCTGCTCGCTGCGCAACCACCCGATCCGTGCGGAGACCTGCCGCACCCACGCCTGGTGCGCGGCGCGCCGCCGGGCCAACGCCTGCTTGTCCGCGATCCCGAACTGGGTGATCCGGCGGCGGAATCGGTGCGGCGCGAGCTGTTGCCGCATGTGGGTACGGACCGGGACTCGGATCACGTCGATCGGGCCCATCTTGGTCCGCTTGACACGGTCCCCACCGACCCCGATCAGGGTGACGTCCCACCCGTCACGCGCCGCGGCGATGGCGATCTTCTGCACCCGGGAGTCGCCGGTGATTCCGTTGGCGACGATCACCGCGAGCCTTGGTTGACGAGCGCGGGGTGGCATGCTGCTGGATCCTCCGGGGGTAGGGCTGACGCTGACAGCGGCCGCGCTACGGCTCCGCGGCCAGGAGGTCGAGAAAGGGCGAGGCTACGCTCGCGCCTGCTCCCGATCCGAGCCGGAGCGGGCACCCCCGGTCGGCGACGCCACCGCGACCGTGCTGCCGTCCCCCGCCGACTGGAGCAGCGCGGAGGCCACCTGCACGGTCCGCAGGCCCTGCCGGAGGGTGACGATGTCACTCTCCTTGCCCTCCACCGCGTCCCGGAAGCGCTCGTGCTCGACCAGCAGCGGCTCGCGCTTCGGGATGGCGTACCGGACCATGTCGCCCTCCGCCACGCCGCGGAACGCGCGCAGCGCCTCCCACTCGGTGTCGATCGCGGCGTTGGCGTAGAAGGTCAGGTCGGCGGTGAGCGTGTCGGCGACGAAGCAGCCCTTGTCGCCGGTGATGACCGTCGACCGCTCCTTGAGCGGGCTCAGCCAGTTGACCAGGTGGTTGACCATCGTGCCGTCGGCCAGCTGGCCGACCACCGCGACCATGTCCTCGTGCAGCCGGCCGCTGCGCGAGACCGTGCGGGCCGCCACCGAGGCGTACTCCTGGCCGGTCACCCAGCTGGTCAGGTCGATGTCGTGGGTGGCGAGGTCCATGACCACGCCGACGTCGGCGATCCGGTGCGGGAACGGGCCCTGGCGCCGGGTGACCACCTGGAACACCTCGCCCAGCTCACCGGCCTCCAGCCGGAGGCGCAGGTTCTGCAGGGCGGGGTTGTACCGCTCGATGTGACCGACCCCGGCGACCAGCCCGGCGGTCTCGAACGCCTCGACCAGCCGGGTCGCCGCCGCCACCGACTGGGCCAGCGGCTTCTCGATCAGCGCGGACACGCCGTTGGCCGCCAGCTCCAGGCCGATCGGCTCGTGCAGGGCCGTCGGGCAGGCCACCACCGCGTAGTCGATGCCGAGCTTGAGCAGCTCGCCCAGGTCGGGCAGGACCGGGGCGCGCAGCGTGCCGGTGGTGTCACCGGCCGGGTCGACGATGCCGACCAGCTCGACGCCGTCGAGGCCGGAGAGGACGCGGGCGTGGTTGCGGCCCATGGCGCCGAGGCCGATCAGGCCGGCACGGAGGTTCCTGCTCATCGGGCACCCCCGGCCAGGTTCGCGCCGTCGGCGATGCGCTCCAGGTCGGACTGGCTCAGCGACGGGTGCACCGGCAGCGAGACCACCTCGGCGGCGGCCCGCTCGGTCTCCGGCAGCTCCCAGGGGCCGGGCCGGCCGTCCTCGGTCAGGTACGGCTTGAGCCGGTGGATCGGCGTCGGGTAGTAGACCGCGTTGCCGATGCCCAGCTCGGTCAGGCGCTTCTGGGCGGCGTCCCGGTCACCGCGGACCCGGACCGTGTACTGGTGGTAGACGTGCACCGCGCCGTCGGCCACCGGCGGCGTCACCACGCCGGTGATCTTCGAGTCGAGGAACTTGGCGTTCGCCTGCCGCTGCGCCGTCCACTCCGGAAGCTGGCGCAGCTGCACGCGGCCGATCGCCGCCGCCACGTCCGTCATCCGCATGTTCGCGCCGACGATCTCGTTGGCGTACCGCTGCTCCATGCCCTGGTTGCGCAGCAGCCGCAGGGTACGCGCGAGCCCGGCGTCGGCGGTGGTGATCATGCCGCCCTCGAGCGAGTGCATGTTCTTGGTCGGGTAGAAGCTGAAGCAGCCGGCCGTGCCGAAGGCGCCCACCGGCTTGCCGTTCAGGCTGGCGCCGTGCGCCTGGGCCGCGTCCTCGACCACGGCGAGGCCGTGCTTCTCGGCGATCGCCATGATCCTGTCCATCGCGGCGGGGTGCCCGTACAGGTGCACCGGCATGATGGCGACGGTGCGGGGGGTGACGGCGGCGGCCACGGCCTCCGGGTCGAGGCAGAAGCTGCCGGGCTCGATGTCGACGAAGACCGGCTCGGCGCCGACCAGCCGGACGGCGTTGCCGCTCGCGGCGAAGGAGAACGACGGGACGATGATCTCGTCGCCCGGACCGAAGCCCAGCGCCAGCAGGGTGAGGTGCAGCGCCGAGGTGCCGGAGTTCACCGCGACGCAGTGCCGACCCGACACCAGCTCGCCGAACTCCTCCTCGAAGGCCTTGACCTCCGGGCCCTGCACGACGAGGCCGCTACGCAACACCCGCACGGCCGCTTCGATCTCGGCCTCGCCGATCACCGGCTTCGCTGGTGGGATGAAATCTCCGTTCAGCCCAGACATGGGCTTCCTCCTGTCGACAGGGAGTCCGTTCGGGACGCGATGCTAACGGGTTCAGATGTGACCGGGACGGCCGGTCGGAAACCGGTGCTCATGACTTACCGTGATCGGCGGCGATGGTCACGCCGGACAGCTGGACGTCCGGTTCGGCCGCGCCGTCCGGTTCGTCCGGGACCGGTCGGGATGCTACCCCCAACGCGGCCGCCACCGCGGTAGCCAGGCGCGGCAGGTCCTCGACCGCGAGCGGCGTCCGGGCGACGGCGAGCCGCCAGTAGAGCGGGCCGACGATCAGGTCGACGGCGGTGTCGAGGTCGATGTCCGGGGGCAGCTCGCCCCGGGCGATCGCGCGGCCGACCACCTGGCCACCGATGTCACGCTGGTTGGTCTGCAGCACCCGCTGCAGGGTCTGGGCCAGCTGCGGGTTGCGGGCGGCCTCGGCGAGCAGGTCGGGAACGATCTGCGCGGCCAGCGGGTGCCCGAGCGCCCGGGTCATGATCAGGAAGACCAGCTCCAGGTCGCCCCGGAGGTCGCCGGTGTCGGGGAGGGGGAACCGCTGCCCGGCGGCCGCCGACACGACCTCCAGGACGAGCTCCAGTTTCGAACTCCACCGGCGGTAGATCGCCGTCTTGCTGACCCCGGCCCGCCGGGCGACCGCCTCGATGGAGAGCCGGCCGTACCCGACCGCGGCGAGTTCCTGCATGACGGCACGACGGATGGCCGTGGTGATCTCGCCACGGAGCACCGCCGCACCCGCCGGAGCGCGCCTCTTCTCGGTCGTCACGTGGAACAATGTACCGCAGCGACGGTACGGTTGCGTCGCGACGTCGGAGTGCACTACTTTGCGTCCAGCGATCGGGCGGGGCGACCGTTTCGTCCACCCTCCGTTGTCGTGCTCATACCAGACACAAGAAGATCGGAGCGCCTACCCATGGCCCACATGGCGGTGGCCGACCCGGACTCGGGACTGACGCAGGCGCAACTCGCCGCGCGGTACGGCCTGAGCTTCGCCGGGGAGAGGCCCACTCTGGCCGCGTACGCGCGGCAGCTGTGGTCCTACCGACACTTCATCGTGGCGTACGCGAACGCCAAGGTGGTGGCGTCGTACAGCAGGGCCCAGCTCGGCCGGATCTGGCAGGTGCTGACACCGCTGACCAACGCGGCCGTCTACTTCCTCATCTTCGGTGTGATCCTCGGCACCAGCCGAGGCATCGAGAATTTCATCGCCTACCTCTGCATCGGCCTGTTCATCTTCACCTTCACCTCGACCGCGGTCTCCGGCGGGGTGCAGGCGATCAGCGGCAACCTGGGCCTCGTCCGGGCGCTGCACTTCCCGCGCGCCGCCCTGCCGCTGGCGGTCACGCTCACCCAGCTGCAGCACCTGATCACCGCCATGGTGGTGCTGTTCGTGATCGTGCTGGTCGACGGCGAACCGCTCACCGTCGAGTGGCTGCTCGTGGTGCCCGCGGTGGCGCTCCAGGCGATCTTCAACGCCGGGCTGGCCCTGGGGATGGCCCGGCTGGGCGCCAAGCTCACCGACCTCAAGCAGCTCATGCCGTTCGTCCTGCGCACCTGGATGTACGGCTCGGGGGTGCTCTACAGCGTCGAGCTGTTCGCCCGGAACCTGCCTCCGGCGCTGGTCGAGATCGTCCACGCGAACCCCCTGCTGATCTTCATCGAGCTCGTCCGGCACGCGCTGATGGAGGGCGTCCCGCTCACCGGGGCGGCACCCCAGCTGTGGGCCATGGCGACCGCCTGGACCGTCGTCGTCGGGCTCGGTGGCTTCATCTACTTCTGGCGCGGCGAAATGGAGTACGGCCGTGGCTGACCCCACCACCACCTTCGCCCCCTCGGCGACCACCACCGCCGACGGGCGGCGCATCCCCACCGTCGTGGTCGACGACGCCCACGTGATCTACCGGGTGCACGGCGCCGGCACACCCGGCAGCCACTCCCCGGTCAACGCGTTGCGACGGCTGGTCACCCGGGCGAAGGCCCCGACCATCCGGGAGGTCCACGCGGTCAAGGGCGTCACCTTCACCGCGTACCGCGGCGAGGCGATCGGCCTCATCGGCAGCAACGGCTCGGGCAAGTCCACCCTGCTGCGGACGATCGCCGGTCTGCTGCCGGTGACCCGGGGCGCCGTCTACACCCAGGGCCAGCCGTCCCTGCTCGGCGTCAACGCCGCCCTGCTCAACGACCTCACCGGCGAGCGGAACGTGGCGCTGGGCCTGCTGGCGATGGGTTTCTCGCCCGAGGAGGTACGCCGGAAGGCCCCCGAGGTCATCGAGTTCTCCGGAATCAACGACCGCGGCGACTTCGCCTCGCTGCCGATGCGCACCTACTCCTCCGGCATGTCCGCCCGGCTGCGCTTCGCGATCTCCTCCGCCAAGAACCACGACGTCCTGCTGATCGACGAGGCGCTCGCCACCGGTGACCGGCAGTTCCGCCGGCGCAGCGAGCAGCGGGTCCGCGAGCTGCGCGAGGGCGCCGGCACGGTCTTCCTCGTCAGCCACCAGATCGGCACGATCCGGGACACCTGCGAACGGACGATCTGGCTGGAGTCCGGCGTGATCCGCGCCGACGGGCCGACCAGCGAGGTCGTGGCCCAGTACGAGGAGTTCACGAACGCCAAGTAGCGCGGGCCGGACACCCCCGACCGGGGGTCCGCCCGCACGGTTCCGGCGCGGCCGGGCGCTATGGTCGTACGACCCGGGCGCCCGGCCGTCGGAAGGACCGGGCACCCCGCCGGCAGGCGTGGGTTGCTCCCCGCGGAAGAGCATGTCCCTGACAGCAGTGAGGCCCCGCATGACCCAGCACCCGGCCACCGTGCCGGACCAAGGCCCGTGGCGACCCACCCGGACCGTGGCGGTGATCCTGGCCGGCGGCACCGGCACCCGGCTCGGTCTCGGCATCCCCAAGCAGCTGCTCAAGGTGGCCGGCAAGCCGATCATCGAGCACACCATCGCGGTCTTCGAGGCCGCTCCGGAGATCGACGAGATCGTCGTGATGATGGCCGCCGGGCACGTCCCCGACGCCGAGCGGATCGTCGAGCAGGCCGGCTTCCGCAAGGTCACCACGATCGTCGAGGGCGGGGACACCCGTAACGCGACCACCCGCCTCGCGCTGGACGTGATCGGCCCCGGCGACTGCAACATCCTCTTCCACGACGCGGTCCGCCCGCTGCTCAGCGGTCGGATCATCCGGGAGTGCGTGAACGCCCTCTGGACGTACTCGGCCGTCGACGTGGCCATCCCGTCGGCGGACACCATCGTCCAGGTCGACGCGGACGACTGCATCACCGACATCCCGGTCCGCTCGCGGCTGCGCCGGGGCCAGACGCCGCAGGCGTTCCGGTCCGGCACCATCCGGGAGGCGTACCGGCGGGCCGAGGGCGATCCGGACTTCGCCGCGACCGACGACTGCGGTGTGGTGCTGCGCTACCTGCCCGGCACGCCGATCAAGGTGATCGACGGCGCGGACGAGAACATCAAGGTCACCCACCCGGTCGACGTACACCTCGCGGACAAGCTGTTCCAACTCGCCGCCGCCAAGGCGCACCGGCTGGCCGACCACCGGGGCTACACCGAGGAGCTGACCGGCCGCACGATCGTCGTGTTCGGCGGCAGCTACGGCATCGGGCAGGAGCTGACCGAGCTGGCGCGGAGCTTCGGCGCCCGGGTCTTCCCGTTCAGCCGCTCGACCACCGGCACCCACGTGGAGCGGGCCGACGACGTCGAGGCCGCGCTGAAGACGGCCTTCGACGCCACCGGCCGGATCGACCACGTGGTGGTCACCGCCGGGCTGCTGGAGCGCGGCGCCCTCGCCGACATGACCCCGGCCACCATGGACCGGCTGCTGCAGGTCAACTTCGTCGGCCCGGTGACGGTCGCCCGAGCCGCCCTGCCGTACCTGCGGCAGACCCGCGGGCAACTGCTGCTCTACACCTCCAGCTCGTACACCCGGGGCCGGGCCCGGTACGCGCTCTACTCGGCCACCAAGGCGGCCCTGGTCAACCTCACCCAGGCGCTCGCCGACGAGTGGGCGGAGGACGGCGTACGGGTCAACTGCGTGAACCCCGAGCGGACCGCCACCCCGATGCGCACGCGGGCCTTCGGCGAGGAGCCCGTCCACACGCTGCTCTCGGCGGAGGCGGTGGCCCGGGCCTCGCTGGACGTGCTGCTGTCCGCGCTCACCGGCCAGGTGATCGACGTACGCCGCCCGGCCGACGGGGACGCGGAGCCGGCGGCGGTGCTGCCGGCGCAGGCCGGACCGGAGCGCGACGGACGCCCGGCCGACCAGGTGGGAGCGGGCCGCGATGCGGGGTGACCTCGTCCGGAAGCTGATCGCCCGCGGCCTGGCCACCGGGCTGGCGGTGCTGGCCTTCGTCGTCCTCGCGCTGACCGGGGCGACCGGTTGGGGTCTCGGGCTCGCGGTGGCCGCCCTCGCGGCGGCCGGCTGGGAGCGCCGGGTCCGGCCGCAGGCCGACGGCGTCGCCGAGACGGTCCTGCTCGCGGCGGGCATCCTGACCGGGTACGCGCAGCGCCTCGACGCCGGCTTCGACCCCGCGCTGGCGGTCACCGCGCTGGTGCTGCTGGGGCTGGCCCTGCTCGTCGGCCCGCTCCGCCAGGCGGGCAACCTCCAGATCCGCGCCGCCAACCTGCCGGTGCGCGGGTGGACCCCGCTGGTCGCCGCCGAGCTGCCGAACGCCCTGCTCGTGCTGCTCGCCCTGCTCGCCGGCGCGGCCGCGGCGGCCCTGCCGGCCTGGCTGGCGCTCGTCGCCACCCTGCTCGTCGGCGGCGCCGCGGGCGCGGTCGGGCTCGACCTGGCCCGCCGCCGGTTCCGCCCGGCCGCCGGCGGCGGCCCGGTGGCCCGGGCGCTGCGCCGGCACCGCCCGGAGTTCCTGCTCTACTTCTCGGCGCCGCCCGGCTCCGAATACCAGGTCACCATGTGGCTGCCGTACCTCGAGCGGCTCGGCCGGCCGTTCCTGGTCATGCTGCGCGAGCCGGAGCTCCTGCCGACCGTCGCCGCGGCCACCACCGCCCCGGTCGTCTACTGCCCCACCCTGCACGCGATGGACGAGGCGCTGGTGCCCGGCCTGCGCGTCGCCTTCTACGTCAACCACGGCGCGAAGAACAGCCACTGCATCCGCTACACCCAGCTCACCCACGTGCAGCTGCACCACGGCGACAGCGACAAGGCGCCCAGCGCGAACCCGGTGTCCGGCATCTTCGACCGGATCTTCGTCGCCGGCCAGGCGGCCATCGACCGGTACGCCCGCGCCGGCGTGCACATCCCCGCCGAGAAGTTCGTCGTCGTCGGCCGGCCGCAGGTGGAGGGCATCGAGGTACGCCGGGGGGCGGTCACCGCCGCCGCGCCGACCGTCCTCTACACGCCGACCTGGACCGGCCACAACGCGGACACCAACTACTGCTCCCTGCCGGTCGCCGAGACGCTGCTGCGGGGGCTGCTGGAGCGTGGCGTGACGGTCATCCTGCGGGCCCACCCGTACACCGCGCAGAACCCGGCCTCGGCGCGGCAGCTGGCGCGGCTGCACGAGCTGCTCGCCGCCGACCGGGCCCGGACCGGGCGGGCGCACGTCTTCGGCGCGGCGGCCAGCCGGGAGCTGACGCTGACCGAGTGCGTGAACCGCTCCGACGCCCTGGTCTCCGACGTCTCCGGGGTCATCTCCGACTACCTCTACTCCGGCAAGCCGTACGCGGTGACCGACATGGTGGACGCCCGTGACCGGTTCCCGGCGGACTTCCCCCTCGCCGCGTCCGGCTACGTGCTGCGGCGGGACATGTCCAACGTCGACGACGTGCTGGACCGGCTGCTCGGCGCGGACCCGCTGGCGGAGACCCGGTGGGCGATGCGGACCCGCTACCTGGGCGACTTCCCGGCCGAGTCGTACGCCGAGGGTTTCCTGGCCGCCGCCCGGCGGGAGCTGGACGGCGGCACCGCCGTGCCGGCGCCGCGTACCGCCGAGGACGCCCCGGTGGCCCCCACCGCCTGAGCCGCACGACGCCGGGCCGGTCGGGCGGCTCCCGCCGGAGCCGCCCGGTCCGGGCGGCGCGGCGTCAGCGGTAGTCGTCGACCAGCGCCAGGACCGCCGCCGGGTCCTCGACGTGGGCGTTGTGGCCGAGGCCCGGCAGCGTCGCCACCGGCACCCCCAGCTCCTTGAGCTGCGCGTCGGAGACCATCGGGTCGTGCTCGCCCCGGGCCAGCAGGACCGGCGCGTCGGTCGCCGACAGCAGGGCGGACAGGTCCGGCTCGCCCACCGCGAACGCGGCCGGGTCCATGGCGAGCCGCCAGCGGCCGTCGACCTGCCGCAACCCACCGTCCACGACCGGGTGGTCCGGTGCGAGCAGACCGGCGAGGCCGGACACCCGCAGGTATCGCCGGGCGGCCTCGTCCCGGCTGGCGAACCAGGTCACCGGGCGGGTGGCCAGCTCCGCCGCCTTCGCCAGCTCCGCGGGCGACCACACGGCCTTGATGCCGAGCCCGACCACCGCGTCGACCGGCAGGCCGACCGACCGGGCGGCCAGCGCCAGCCCGACCACCCCGCCGAGCGAGTGCCCGAGCACGACGAGCCGGTCGTCGCGGCCCACGGTGCCGGCGGGCCGGTCGACGCCGCCCGCCGTGGTGGTCAGCCCGCGGCCCAGCGTCCCGGTGAGCTGGTCGGCCAGCGCGGTGAAGGAGTACGCCGGCAGCTGCGGCGACCAGCCGTGGCCGGCCAGGTCCGGCGCGAGCCAGCGCCCGGGCCAGCGGCGTTCCAGCAGCGGCGCCCAGGGCAGCCACACCTCGCCGGTCGCGCCCATGCCGTGCAGCAGCACCAGGACCGGGCCCCGCGATTCATCGACCATGGGCGCAGTGTGCCACCGTGCCGGTGCCCCAAGCGAGCACCGACCTGCTGGTCCCTGCCGGCCGGGTAGTCCTTCCGGCGGATCAGACCCACGACCCCGGTGGCCGGGCCGGTACCTGGAGATCGGCGACCAGCGCGAAGTGGTCGCTGCCCCAGACCCCGTCCACCGGCTCGTCGAAGGCACGGAAGCAGTCGACGACGTCGAGGGTGGGACCGTGCACGCCGCACCGGACCATGACGTAGTCGATGCGGCGGCCGAGTTCGAGAGCCATCTCCCCGGCGCGGACCAGCGGGTTCCGCGGCGAGAAGGTGTGCCCTGGTTCGTCCGGGTGGATCGTGCTCCAGGCGTCCCGGTACGCGACGCTCATGTCCTGCAGGGACTGCCGCCCCGTCCAGAACCGGATGCTGGCCGAATCCGGGGTGTCGTCGAAGTCCCCGGCCAGCAGCACGTGAGCCTTCCGGTCGCCGAGCAGCTGCTCGACGAACCGGGCGCACGTCACCGCCTGCAGCTCCCGCTCGTGCGCGTACCCGAACTGCCAGTTGGGCTTGTGGTGCACGAACAGGAACGGGCCCACGGGGGCGGGGGCGAGGACCTCGGCGACGACGGCGGCGGCCCACGGCAGGTCGGCCCGGGGCGTCACCCGAAGGTCCACCTCACGTACGGCGCCGAGCGGCCAGCGGCTCGCCAACGCGGCTCCGACACCGTCGGCGGACCGACCGGAGTGGCGGGCCACCTGATAACCCGGCCCGAGCAGGTCGGCCGCCTGGTCGTACCCGTCGCCCCACCCGGTCTCCTGCAAAGCCACCACGTCCGGACGCAGGGCGGCGAACCCGGCCCGCAGAACCGGCCGGCGCCGCTCCCAGTCCGCGTGATCGGGCGACAGCAGGTTCGCCGTCACCACGCGGACCCGCCCGGACGGTGAACCGGCCGCGGGCGTCGGGGCAACCGTCATGGGGCCATTCTGCCCCGGTCAGGAAACCGCGGCCCGCACCAGCTCGATCACCTTCTTCTCCACCTCCGGGCTCCACGTCTGGAGTGCGTACGACACCGGCCACATGTCCCCGTCGTCGATGTTGGCCGTGTCCTGGAAGCCCAGCGTCGAGTACCGGTAGTTGAACTTGCCCGCGTCCTGGAAGAAGACGACGATCTTGCCGTCCTCGTTCGCGTAGGCGGGCATCCCGTACCAGGTCTTCGGCGCCAGCTGCGGGGCGGCGGCGGTCACCGCCACGTGTACGCGCTCGGCGAGCGCGCGGTCCTCCGGCGCCATCTGCGCGATCCGGTCCAGGACCGCCTGCAGCCCGTCGGCCTTCTTGGCGCCCTTCCTGCCCTCGGCGCGCAACTCGGCCGCGCGCTCCTTCATCGCGGCGCGCTCTTCGGCGCTGAAGCCGTCGGATTCGGTCTTGGCACTCTTCTCGGCCATAACTCAGGTTGCCTTTCGACGTTGCCGGTGCGGCGGGACGCCGCTGAACTGAGGAAAAGGCTAGGTCTGGCCGGACGCCCGCCGCTTCTCGATTCCTGATCAGGTCGGCGACCGGGCTGGCGCACCCGGCACAAAGCTTGCGACGGAGGCCGACACCTGGTTCGTCCGGTCGGGCCGTGGCCGGCCGATGAGTTTGCGATGCTGCACCGGTCCAACCTGCCGACACACTCTCTTTCGAAGGGACCACCTCGATGGCGAAGGTCATCTCCACCCTGTTCATCTCGGCCGACGGTGTGGCCGAGATCGACCCTGACTGGCACTTCCCGTACTTCGACGACAACATGGGCCGTGCCGTGACCGAGGACTACGACGCCGCCGACGTGCTGCTCATCGGCCGGGTGACCTACGACAGCTTCGCCGGCGCCTGGCCCGACCGGGAGGCCGCGGGTGGCGAGGACGCGCCGTTCGCGAAGCAGCTCGGGGACATGCGCAAGGTGGTGGTGTCGCGGCAGCCGCTGGAGTTCTCCTGGCGCAACTCGGAGCTGATCGGCGGTGAGCTGGTCGATGCCGTCGCCGCGCTCAAGGCCGACGCCAGCCTCCGGGGCGTCCTCATCCCCGGGTCGATCTCCGTGGTGCAGCAGCTGCTCGCCGCGGGGCTGGTCGACGAGCTGCGCCTGCTGGTGCACCCGGTGGCGGCGCGCAAGGGCCGCAAACTGTTCGACGACGGCGACCCGCGGTACCACTTCGCGGTGACGGCGACGGAGGCGTACCCGACCGGCGTCATCCGCGTGATCTACTCGCCCACCGCGGCACCTGCCCCGGCCGGCTACGACGAGGCCAAGGAGCAGCTTTCCTGAGTACGCCCGGTCGGGTCGCCGGCTCGGGGCGGCCCGGCTGGTGCGGCGGGCGGCCGCCTACCGGGCGCGGGCCCAGGCGGTGAAGCGCTCGAACAGGCGGTCCGGTGGGGTGCCGCCGTCCAACCCGGCGAGTTGCTCGGCGGCCTCAGCCCAGAGCGTCGCCAGGTGGACCAGCAGGGCCGCCCGGTCATGGCGGTACTCCCCCAGCAGGCGAAGCTTCGCCGGCGAGCACGGCCACGCGATCCCGCACGCCCGGCAGCGCCAGGTGGGCCGGGACGGGATGTGTTCGGCGCGGCGTCGGGTCACCGGGCCCGCACCGGCTCTATCTCCGTCACGGCGTCGACCCGGACGGCCGCGTACCGCTCCCGGGGAGCGACCGACCGGTCCGGGCGGATCTCGCGGCCCTTGAGCTGGACCCAGACCGCGCCGTCGATGACCTGGCTGCTGATGACCTCGGTGATGGACAGGGTCAGGGTCCCGGTGCCGAACCGGTAGGCGTCCTCCCGGACCCGGATCGTGCGGCCGACGGCGATGGTCACCAGCGGTACCTCCTTCGCGGGTAGGCCGGGGCCGGCGGCGCGACCGGTGAGTTCGGGGCCCTCCACCGGCGCACGCCGCTCGTCCTTCCACCCTGGACGCCAGCCCCCTAGGCTCGGAACAGTCACCACTCGATCGCGGAGCGCGACGCTCCGATGCGGACCGGCGCGGAGTGGTGTGGAGAGCCGTGGAAGGGTGTGGAAGTCGTGGGTATCTCGCCGTCCGAGTTCCTCCTCCGTGAGCTGCGGCGACGCCGGACGGCCGCCGGGCTGACCCAGGCTCAACTCGGCGAGTCGGTCTACTGCTCGGATTCGCAGGTCAGCGCGATCGAGACCGGGACCAAACCGCCGACGCTGCCCTACCTGACGGCGGTCGACAAGGCGTTGAGCACGGGTGGCTACTTCGCGACGCTCTGGGACGAGTTGGTCAAGGGGGATGCCGCTCCGGTCTGGCTGCGCGAGTGGATTCAGGTCGAGCGGGAGGCGACCGCGCTGCGCTGGTACGAACATTCCTTCGTGCCGGGGCTGCTCCAGACCGAGGCGTACGCTCGCGCGACGTTCCGCGCGGCCCGTGCGCCGGCTGCGGAGCTCGACCGGCGCGTGGCCGCGCGGCTGGAACGGCAGTCCGTTCTCGGTCGGGACCCGGCCCCACAGCTCTTCGTCGTGCTGGACGAGATGGTCGTCCGGCGGGCGTGCGGAGGCGCCGACGTGATGGCCGAGCAGGTGGAACACCTGCTGGCCTGCGCCGCACAGCCCCATATTCAGTTGCACGTCGTGCCGTTGTCCGCTGGCATCTACTCAGGACTGGCCGGAGCGTTCATCCTGGCCGACCTGCCGGATGGCTCACGCGCCGGCTGCGTGGACCACCAGCTAAAGTCGCAGACCGAAGGACTGCCCGACCCGGTGGCGCGCTTGGGAGTGCTGTGGGAAGCGGTCCGGGGTGAGGCCCTCCCGCTCGGGCAGACACTCGACGTACTCACGAAAGCGGCGAAGACATGGACAACCTGACCGGTGCCCGCTGGCGCAAGTCGTCCCGCTCGTCGACCAACGGCGGCACCTGCGTCGAGGTCGCCGACAACCTGCCCGGTGTCGTGGGTGTCCGGGACTCCACGGACCCGACCGGGCCGGCGCTGACCTTCTCCCCCGCCGCGTGGCGGGCCTTCGTCACGAGGGTCTCCGCGCGCGGCTGACCAGCCACTCGAAAGCGCCCGCCCCGGTATCCGGGCGGGCGCTTTTTCTGGGTCAGGTGCCGCCCCCTGCCGGTTGCCGCCTCGAAGCCGGCGTGCGGCGGCGCGGTTGGTCCGGGACAACCCTCAGCGCTCAGAGACCTTGGACAGTTACCGTTCGCGGCGAACGGTAACTGTCCAAGATCTGCGCACGGGCGTCGTGCGGAAGCCGGCTGGGACGGGCGGCTGGGTGCGGCCATGGTGCGCGAAGCGGCGCGCGCTGGCCGCGCGCGACGGCGCGCGGTCATGGCGCGCGCACTCCGCCCCGTACCTGCGGAAAGCCGGCACGCGACGGCCAGGGGTGACACGAGTCGCCCCTCGCGGGGCCGCGCGGCCTCCGGCCCGGCCGCCGGAACGGCGACGGGCGCCGATCCCCAGGAAGGGGAACCGGCGCCCGACGTCGCAGCGGCAGATCAGGCGGAGTAGCCGCGGGTCGCGGCCCAGTTCGCCAGCGCGATCGTGGTCATCCAGTACGAGCCGGCGGCGGGGTTCGCCGAGTCGGCGATCCGCACCCGGCGGCCCTCGTCGTCGTAGCCGACGACCGCGATGTAGTGGCCGCCGGGGAACGAGTGCCAGCCGCCGGCGGTGTCGGTGGCGGAGCCGGCGACGTTGACCACCACGCCGCGACCGTCGGTGACGGCCTTGACGACGTCGGCCTGGAGCTGGTCCATCTGGGCCGGGGTGGCGGCGCCGCCCTTGATCATCCGGGTCCGGTACGGGGAGCCCTTCACCGTGGCGTTGAGCACCCGGGTGGTGTCCTCGGCCGAGTCGGTGCCGAACTGGTCGGTGCCGAGCGGCCCGGCGAGCTGGTCCTGCGTCCGCTCGATGCCGGCGGCGCTGAGCGCGTTCCGGACGGCGGCCGGCCCGCAGTAGTAGAAGTTGATCTGCGCCTGGTAGTCGTACTTCAGGACCTTGGACTTCGGCGGCTTGGGCGCCGCCGGCTTCTTCTTGAGATCCGGGTCGGCGGCGGCCGTGGTGGCGGGGGCGCTGGACGGCGCGGCGCTCGACGGGGCGGCGCTGGTGGGGGCGACCGCCACGCGGGCCTCGCCACGCGAGGCGGGGGCGTCGCCGTCCCGCTCGGCCAGCGCGGCGGTGGACTGCGCCGAGGTGGGGGCCGGGGTCTCGTCGGCGCCGGCGGCCAGGGCGCCGGCCCCGGTCGCCAGCACGAGCGCCGCGGCCGACGCGGCGGCGACCTGGTACGGGCGCTCGGAGACGAGGCGACGGAGCTGTCGCTTGAGGTGGTGCTTCACGGGTTCCTTCTCCTCCACGGACGGTTGGGGCTGGTGGCGCACCGTGCCGGCCGCGAGCGGCGAGGGGCGGGCCGCGCGGAGGGGGCTCCGCCGGCGGGTGGCCACCAGGGTTCGCGCCCGGTGGGACCGGGCGGTGGGCGGTGGGTCAGCGCCCGGCGGTGGACCGGACGGGCGCGGGCACCGCGAGGCCGTGGAGGCGGCGGGACGCCCGGGGGGCTGGTTCGTGCTGCACGAAGACGGAACTCCTTCCGGCACCGCCTACCGGGTTAGCTGACGGATTCGGGCGGGAAGTGCGCCCTACCGCGAAACTCGCGGATTCACCCCAGTTGCAAGGGGTCCCCGGCTCGCCTTTCGGCGATTGAGCGGGTCGGCGCGGCGTCGCCACTTGCGACGGGTACCGCACCGGACGGGCCGACATTACTGGTCGGTTCATGGGCCTGCCAAGCCGTCGTGACCTGCTTAAACCTCGATCATGGCAGCAATTTAGTGGACACTTCCGAACTGACGTCACTCAATTGGCTAAGGGGCCATGACGGCGCGGCCGGTCGAGAACGGGACAGGTCGTCCCTTTTTCTCGCACGGGGCCTGAGATAATCGACCAGCCTGAGAAACTTGACCGGTTCGGCATTCCTGTGAGCGGCGTCACCGAAATTAACGCGGCAGGTCAGCCCACCCGGGCCGGCCGCCATCGCACCGAGGCCACCCGCCGTCCGACCGGCGCCGGCCGGGACCGCGCCGGCCGCACCGGGCGCAGCCGCTCCGCCGCCGCGCACGCCTCCGCGGCGAGCGTCCGGGCCGCCTCGGCGGCCACCTCGGCGTCCCGCCAGCACGCCCGCTCACGCGCCGCCGCCGCGCGATAGGCGGCCAGCTTGCCGTCCCGCACGGCCCGCGTCAAGACGATCTCCTGGTCCACCGGGTGCAGGCGGGGGTCCCACCCCTCCCGGTGCCGGAACACGTCCTGGAGCTGCTGGGCGGAGAGGTCGCCGCGCCAATGGGCGGCCACCGCGGCGTGGTGCAGCCAGCGCTCGCGGTACGCGTACTCGGCCGGCGTGCGGGGGCTGGCCGGCGGCGGCAGCGGCGCCGCCGCGGCGAGCCGGCAGGCCGCGCTGTCCGCCTCGTCGTACGCCTGCCAGGCCCCCTCGGCCTCCTGCTGGGCGGCCAGCCAGGCGTCCCGCCGCCGACGCGCCGTCTGGGCCGCGCCAGCCGCTGCCACCGCCACCTCCTCGGCGTACCGGCGCAGGTCGGCGGTCTCGTCCGGCGGTGGCGGGTCGGCGACGGGCTGGTCCGGCTCGGGCCGGGCGGCGACGACGGTGAGCGTGGTCAGGGCGAGCAGGAGCAGCGCCGACCAGATGGCCGTCGCCCGGGGCACATCGACGAGGAACTCGTGGAGAACGGTGGTCATTGCCGGCAATCCTCACGGGGATACGGATCGGACGCTCGCACCGCCCGGCAGGCTGGCCGGCGGTGCGGCGGGGGGACGGATGCTGGTCGGGCCGGGCCGACTCAGGGACCCGTGGTCGAGTCGGTGAGTGTCGGCAGGGCCCGTCCGCTGCCGCTCGCGGCGGGAGGGTGCCCGTGCGCAAGGTGTCGGGCGGCCGCGCTCAGCTCAGCGGCGGGGCCCGCGGACCGGAGGTGGTGCCGGACCGGTCGGACCACCGCACCGAGTCGCCGCCGGTCGCCGGGGCCGGCCGGGCGCTGCCGTGCGGCACCGCCGCGGCGACGGCCGTCAGCCAGCCCGAGGACGCCTCGTCCACCGCCGACCGGGTGGCCGACGTGATGCCGGGCGCGGACCCGCCCGCGCAGCGCTCGCCATCGGCAGTCGGCCGGGTGGAGTCAGCCGCGGGGGCGACCGTGGCGAACGCTCCGGTCGCATCGACCGCCCCGGCCGCGTGGGCCGGGCCGGTGCCGCCGAAGGTGAGACCGGCGGTCAGTGCGAGGCCGGCGAGCAGCCGCGAGGCCCAGCGCGCCACCCACCACAACGGACAGGTGAGGGCGACCGGAAGCACGGCCCCACGGTACCGCCGGCACCGCCCCGCCGGCAGCTGTGACGGGCGTGTCGCGGTGAGTTGCGCGCCGGGACCGGCCAGCGTGGAGGATCAGCGGCGCTCGCCCGCGTACACCCTGGGGTTGTCGGGCTCGGCGGTGCGCGGCGCCGGCACGGACCCGGCGGCGGGCCGCCGGGTGCGGCGCGGCCCGAGCCGGCGCATCATCGGTGTCTCCACCCAGCGGTGCAGCAGCGCCGCCAGCAGCAGGTTGACCAGGAGGAAGCCCACCACGGCGGCCGGCCCCCACCAGCCACCCAGGCCCACGCCGTAGTGACCGGTCAGCCGCAGCACGCTCACCATTACCAGGACGTGCACCAGGTAGAACGCGAACGAGACCTCGCCGAGCCAGACCATCGGCCGGGAGCGCCACGGGGTCCGCCGGCCGCGCACGTCCGCGTCGGCGGCGGCAGCGATGACCAGGACGTACGCCGCGGACAGCAGCGCCGCCCACAGCTCGGCCCGGATCCAGCCGCCGGCCACCACCCAGGTCACCACGAAGACCACAGTGGCCGGTCCCAGGCGCGGGCCGCGCCACCGGCCCCGGCGCAGCAACTCGGCGGCGGCAACGCCCATCCAGAACTCCAGCGAGCGCACCGGCGGGAAGATCTGGGTGAACCACCACCGGCTCTCCTCGGGTACGAGGGCCTGCGCCGGCCACAGCGCGAGGATGAGCAGGGGCACCGCGACGACCACGGCCGACAGCGCACCGGCCGGCAGCCGCCGGATCAGCGGCAGCGCGAACGGCAGACAGGCGTAGAAGAACAGCTCACAGGAGAGCGACCAGCTCACCGTGTTGATGCTGTAGAAGACGCCGGGGGTGGGGTCCCAGGCCTGCACCAGCAGCAGGTTCTCCAGCGCGGCGCGGGGGTTGACCGGGTCGGCGAAGGCGTACGCGACCAGCAGCGCCGCCACGAACATCACCACGTGGTTCGGGTAGATCTTGGCGACCCGCCGGCGCAGGAAGGTGCGCTTCGCCTCCCCCGGCCGGTACGACCAGACCAGCACGAATCCGCTGAGGATGAAGAAGAACTGCACGCCGGACAGGCCGAGGGTGAACACCCGGTCCACGACGGCCTTGTAGTCGGGCTGGGCGACGATGCCCATCGTCCCGGCGTGGAAGCCGAAGACCAGCAGCGCCGCGATCCACCGGAGCCCGGTCAGCGACGGCAGCCGGCCGCCCGGTGCGGGAGCGACGGAATCCGCCGCGCGTACCGGCCGGTCGGTGGGGGTCAACCGCACGGGCTCTTCCTCCTGAGGGTCGTGGCCGGGCCGGTGGCCCGGTCGGCACCGCCGTGCGACATTACCCGCCGGGACGGTGACCGCCACGTCGCACCGGGCCACGACTCGTACGCATGTACGACAGCTGCGGTAGGATCGGCGCGTGCCGGACGTCTCCTACCAGCCCTCGATGCTGGATGTCGCCGACGCCGGGCCGACGCTCGGGCCGCTCAGCGGCCGGGTGACGCGGCACCGGCTCACCCGGGGTGCCTGGGTCGACCACCTGCCCGGCTGGGTGCGCGGCTCCGATCAGGTGCTCGACACGCTGCTGCACGAGGTGCCGTGGCGGGCCGAACGCCGCACGATGTACGAGGCCGAGGTGGACGTGCCGCGCCTGCTGTGCTGGTACGCGGCGGACCGGCCGCTGCCCCACCCGGTGCTCACCGCCGCCCGGGAGACGCTGACGAGGCACTACGCGGCCGAGCTCGGCGAGCCGTTCGCGACCGCCGGCATGTGCCTCTACCGCGACGGGCGGGACAGCGTCGCCTGGCACGGCGACACCATCGGCCGGGGTGCCCGCGTCGACACCATGGTCGCCATCGTCTCCTTCGGCTCGCCGCGACCGCTGCTGCTGCGGCCCCGCGGCGGCGGCACCAGCCTCCGCTTCCCGCTGGGCCACGGCGATCTCGTCGTGATGGGCGGCTCCTGCCAGCGCACCTGGGAACATGCGATCCCGAAGACCGCCCGGCCGACCGGCCCCCGCGTCAGCGTCCAGTTCCGCCCCACCAACGTGGCCTGAGCCCAGTCCAGCCAGCGCCCGCCCGGCCCCGGCGGTCACGCCGGGGCCGGCACCAATCCTGGGTCAGTCGCGTTCGACCTGGTGGCCGACGACCGCCGGGCCGAGCAGCACGGCGAAGCCGCTGCCGTCGCGCCGCGGGTCGGCCGCCGGCAGCTCCACCGGCTCGCCGTTCGCCGTCGAGCCGACCGGCCGCGGGCCGATCCAGGCGACCACCACGTCGGTCTCACCCTTGAGGAAGCGCTGCGCGCGCACGCCGCCGGTCGCCCTCCCCTTCGCCGGGTACGCGGCGAACGGCGTCACCTTCACCGTGGCTCCGGTCGACGTGACCACCATCGGCGCGCCGTGCCTCGGATCGTCGGTGCGGACCGCGCCGAAGAACACCACGGTCGTGTCAGCGGGCAGGTTGATCCCGGTCATGCCGCCGCCCCGGAGGCCCTGCGGACGGACCAGGCCGGCCGGGAACCGCAGCAGCGACGCCTGCGAGGTGATGAACGCCAGCGTCTCGGCGCCGTCGGTCAGCCAGGTCGCCCCGACCACCTCGTCACCGTCCCGCAGGCCGATCACCTCGAACTCGTCGGACCGCACCGGCCACTCCGGCGTGCAGACCTTGACCACGCCCTGCCGGGTGCCCAGCGCCAGCCCGGGTGAGCCCTCGGCGGTCGGCCCGAGCGGCGCCAGCCCCACCACGGTCTCCCCCGTCGCCAGGGGCACCAGCTCGGCGGCGGACATCCCGCCGCGCAGCGACACCGTGCCGGACTGCTCGGGCAGCACCGGCAGCGGCAGCACGTCCACCTTGAAGGCGCGACCGGCGCTGGTGACCAGGAGGACCCGGCCGCGGGCCGTGGAGTGGACCACGGCGCGGACCGCGTCGTGCTTGACCCGGCCGTGCCGCCGGCGCCCCTCGGCCGCCTCCTCGGACTCGGCCGCGGTGCGGGCGACCAGGCCGGTCGCCGAGAGGATCACCTGGCAGGGGTCGTCGGCGACCTCCAGCGGGCCGGCCGGCGCGGACGCGGCCAGCACCTCCTTCAGGTCACCGTCGACCAGGGTGGTGCGGCGCGGCGCGGCGAACTGCTTGACCACCGCCGCCAGCTCGTCGGAGACGACCTTCCGCAGCACCTTCGGGTCGTCGAGGATCTTCGACAGCTCGGCGATCTCGCCGCGCAGCTTCTCCTGCTCGGCCTCCAGCTCCAGCCGGTCGTACTTCGTCAGCCGGCGCAGGGGCGTGTCCAGGATGTAGGTGGCCTGGATCTCGGAGAGTTTGAACCGCCGCATCAGGCCGTCCTTCGCGGCCTGCGCGTCCTCGCTGGCCCGGATCAGCTTGACCACCTTGTCGATGTCGAGCAGCGCGATCAGCAGGCCGTCGACCAGGTGCAGGCGCTCCTCGCGCTTGCGCTTGCGGTACGCGCTGCGCCGGGTCACCACGTCGTACCGGTGGGACAGGAAGACCTCCAGCAGGGGCTTGAGCCCCAGGGTCCGCGGCTGCCCGTCCACCAGCACCAGGTTGTTCACGCCGAACGACTGCTCCAGCGGGGTGAGCCGGTAGAGGTCGGCGAGCAGCGCCTGCGGGTTGACCCCGACCTTGCACTCGACGACCAGGCGGGTGCCGTTCTCCCGGTCGGTGAGGTCCTTCACGTCGGCGATGCCGGTGAGCCGCTTGGTCTTCGTGACCTCGTTGGTGATGGCGGCGATGACCTTCTCCGCGCCCACGCCGTACGGCAGCTCGACGACGGTGATCGCCTGCCGGCCGCGGCTGCCCTCGACCGGGCCGATCTCCACCTTGGCGCGCATCCGCACGACGCCGCGCCCGGTCTCGTACGCGCGCCGCACCTCGTCCAGCCCGAGCAGCATCCCGCCGGTGGGCAGGTCCGGACCCGGGACGAACTCCATGAGCTTGTCCAGCGTGGCGTCCGGGTGGTTGATCAGCCACCGGGCGGCGGAGACCACCTCGCCGAGGTTGTGCGGGATCATGTTGGTCGCCATCCCGACCGCGATCCCCGACGCGCCGTTGACCAGCAGGTTGGGGAAGGCGGCCGGCAGCACGGTGGGCTGGGTCAGCGAGCCGTCGTAGTTGGGCTCCAGGTCGACCGTGTCCTCGCCGAGCTCGCCGACGAGCAGCATCGCCTCGCGGGAGAGCCGGGCCTCGGTGTAGCGCGCCGCCGCCGGGCCGTCGTCCGGACTGCCGAAGTTGCCGTGCCCGTCGATGAGGGGCGCGTTGAGTGAGAAGTCCTGCGCGAGGCGAACCAACGCGTCGTAGATCGCCGCGTCGCTGTGCGGGTGGTAGCGCCCCATCACGTCGCCGACCACGCGGGCCGACTTCACGTGCCCCCGGTCCGGGCGGTGACCGGACTCGATCATCGACCAGAGGATGCGCCGGTGCACCGGCTTCAGCCCGTCCCGGGCGTCCGGCAGCGCACGGGAGTGGATGACCGAGAACGCGTACTCCAGGTAGGAGTCGGAGACCTCGGTGACCAGCGGGTTGTCGAAGACCCGCGCGCCGGCCTGGTCGAAGACGGAGAGGTCGACCTTCGTTTCCTTGCGGCGTGCCATCGTCAGTGTCCTTGTCCGTGGTCGGTGGTCTGCGTCATGCGTCGATCGCCTCGCGGTCGACGCGGTCGGCCGACTCGATCAGCCAGTTGCGGCGCGGCTCGACCTTCTCGCCCATGAGCAGCTCCAGGATCTGCTCGGCCGCCTCGACGTCGTCGAGGGTGATCCGGCGGACCGCCCGGGTGGCCGGGTTCATCGTGGTCTCCCACAGCTCGTCGGCGTTCATCTCGCCGAGACCCTTGAAGCGCGGGATCGGGGTGACGATCTGCTTGCCGGCCTTCTCCAGCTTGCGGACCGTCGACTCCATCTCGGCCTGGGTGTAGGTGTAGATCGTCTGCGGGTTGCGCCCCTTCGTGGTGATCTTGTGCAGGGGCGGCATCGCCGCGTACAGCCGGCCGGCCTCGATCAGCGGCCGCATGTACCGGGCGAAGAGCGTGATCAGCAGCGTGCGGATGTGCGCACCGTCCACATCGGCGTCGGCCATGATCAGGACCCGGCCGTACCGCAGGGCCGACAGGTCGAACGTACGGCCCGAGCCGGCACCCAGCACCTGCACGATCGCCGCGCACTCGGCATTGTCCAGCACCTGCTGGAGATTCGCCTTCTGCACGTTGAGGATCTTGCCGCGGATCGGCAGCAGCGCCTGGTACTCCGACGAGCGTGCCATCCGGGCGGTGCCGAGGGCACTGTCGCCCTCGACGATGAACAGCTCGCTGCGCTCCACCCCGGTCGACCGGCAGTCGACCAGCTTCGCCGGCATCGACGCGCCCTCCAGCGCGGTCTTGCGCCGGGCCGCGTCCTTCTGCTGCTTCTGGGTGAGCCGGACCCGCGCCGCGTCGACGATCTTCTGCAGGACCGTACGCGCCTCGGCCCTCGTCTTCCGGTCCTCCAGCCAGGCCTTGAGATGCTGCTCGACCAGGCCCTGGAGCACCTTGGTGATGCCGGCGGTGGACAGCTCGTCCTTGGTCTGGGAGGTGAACTGCGGCTCCGGGATCCGCACGTGGACCACGGCGGTCATCCCCTCGAGGATGTCCTCCAGGGTGGGTGCGTCCTCCTTGGCCTTCAACAGGCCGCGGGCGTTGCGGGCGGCGTCGGCGAGGGCACGCGCCAGCGCCCGTTCGAAGCCCTTGCGGTGGGTGCCGCCGTGCGCGTTGCGGATCGTGTTGGTGAAGCACTCCACCGTGCGCTCATAGCCGGTGCCCCAGCGGAACGCCACCTCCACCTCGGCACGGCGCTGCACGTTGGCCTGCATGACGCCGTTGGCGTCCGCCGCGTTCTCCCGGTACGTCCCCTCGCCGGTCACCACCAGCGTGCCGGACACCGGCCGGTCGCCGGCCGGAGCCAGGAACTCCACCATGTCGGTCAGCCCGTTGGGGAAGTGGAACCGCTCCTCCACCGGCTCGGCGGCGGTGTGGTCGCGCAGCAGGTAGCGGATGCCGGGCACGAGGAAGGCGGTGTTGCGCAGCTTCATGCGTACGGCCTCGACGTCCAGCGCGGCGCCGGTCTCGAAGTAGCGCGGGTCGTGCCAGTAGCGGATCGAGGTGCCGGTGCGCTCCCGGCGCTTCATCGCCCCGACCACCTGGAGCCCCGGGCCCGCGGTGAAGGGGGCGTCCGGACCGTCGCCGTCGAAGATGCCGGGGACGCCGTGCCGGAACGACATCGCGTGGACCTTGCCGCCGCGGCGGACCGTCACGTCGAAGCGGCGGGCGAGCGCGTTGACGGCCGAGGCGCCGACGCCGTGCAGGCCGCCGGAGGTCTTGTAGCCCGAGCCGCCGAACTTGCCGCCGGCGTGCAGCCGGGTCAGCACCAGCTCGACGCCGGAGATGCCGGACTTGGCGTGCACGTCCGTGGGGATCCCCCGGCCGTCGTCGTCGACCTGGACCGAGCCGTCGGCGTGCAGCGTGACCTCGACGGACGTCGCGTGGCCGGCGACGCCCTCGTCGGTGGAGTTGTCGAGGATCTCGTTGACGAGGTGGCCAACGCCACGGCTGTCCGTCGAGCCGATGTACATGCCCGGGCGCTTCCGGACAGCGTCCAGCCCCTCGAGGTGCGTGAGGTCGTCGGCCCCGTACAGGGTCTCAGGCTCTGCGGTCAACTGGTCGTACTCCCAGGTCTCGGCGGTGGTGGTGCCGGGGACGGCGGGCATCGGCCGTAAGCGGCGCGCCGCAGCGAGCCTAGCCGTACGCTCCGACAACGCCCGGAAGCCCCGCTCGACCCGCCGCAACCGGCGCAACGGACCGGGACACCGGACGATTCCGGCGGTGACCGAGGCGACAGTCGTCCCAGGTACCCGGTACGGCCGCTCCGGACACCTGTGCCGGATCCCGGCGCCGGGGACGGCGGGTCCAGGTCCGGGCCCCAGAGGGCTCCTCGACGGCGACGGCGGCCGGGGGCGCGCTGCGCGGTATGCGACCAATGCCTGGATCTGGTGTGCCAGTCTGGGGCCGGGTGTCGGGTTTGGGGGTGTGACCGGGGGCATCGTGGGGGCGGAATCGTGGGCGGGGTGGGGGCGTTACATCCACTGGACGATCGAGCAGGAGCCCGGGTCTTCGACGGGTTGGTGGTCGCCGGAATGTTGGCGGCCGGTCGGTCGTTACACCTGGACCCGGCGCCGTGAAGGGGCCATCCCCCCGCCCCTCGGATGCCGGTGGTTCTTTCCCCAAGTCTTTTGAGCGCCTCGGATGGTGCTTGCACCGCCTACGCCCGTCCCCCCCTTTTGGGCTGGGTGGTGTCGACCCCCGAATGGAGCTTCGTGATGAACACGATCATGCGTAAGAGCGTTCTGGGTATTGCTGGTCTGGCGTTTGCTGGTGGTCTGGTCGGTGGCCCGGTCGCCGCGCACGCCGCCCCGACCCTCGAAACCACCCCCACCGCCGCTGCCGCTGTGGTGCGGGCTGACAAGCCTGATGCGGGCAAGCTGGTCCCGCACGGTGTGCAGGGCAAGCAGTCGCGCATCGACCTGTCCGATGAGCAGACCGGCAATGTGAAGGCGATCATCGCGGCGACGAAGAAGTCCGGCATGGACGAGCGGGCCGCCGTGGTCGCGATCGCGACCGCGCTGCAGGAGTCGAAGCTGGAGAACCTGGGTCACCTGGGTGAGCGCAACGACCACGACTCGCAGGGCCTGTTCCAGCAGCGCCCGTCCAGCGGGTGGGGCACGGTGGAGCAGATCACCGACCCCGAGTACTCGACCATGGCGTTCCTCAAGGGCCTCAAGCAGGTCGACGGCTGGCAGGACATGCCGCTGACCAAGGCCGCCCAGACCGTGCAGGTCTCGGCCTACCCGGACCACTACGCCCAGTGGGAACAGCAGGCCGCCGACCTGGTCGCCAAGCACTGGAACTGACCCACACACACATTCCTCACAGGGGGAAATGAAGTCGCTGGCCGGCACCCGAACCCGGGTGCCGGCCAGCGGCATCTGCACCGACCGACCGGCCCCACCGGCGACCGGCCAGGCAGCCGGGAAGGCCAGGCGGCCTGGGCAGGCCAGGCGGCCTGGGCAGGCCAGGCGGCCTGGGCAGGCCAGGCGGCCTGGGCAGGCCAGGCGGGTCTGTCGGGCTGTGGGCCATTAGGCCGGGCAGGTTCTGATGGGCCTGGACGTGCGGGGCCGGCGACTGTGGACCTGACTCGTACACGTCATCACCCGGCTACGGCACCCGCGACCGAGCCCCCACCGCCACCGGCCCGGGCGGTGCCGCCTGTTAGGCCGACGCCGGCCGGCGGACACGAACCAACCCGGACGCCGCTCCGAAGCACGGTGAGGCCTCCACCGCCCGCCCCGACCGTGATCGACTCGATCTTTCATCACGTGAACCCGTGACGCCTAGACCCGACGCGCAGGAACCGGAGCCGATCACACCCCGCGCGGCAGTGATGACGTTAACGGGTCAGCTCCACAGCCGCCGGCCCGCACGTCCAGGCCCGCTCAGCCTGTCCGGCCTGCCCATGCTGTCCCGGCCTGCTCAGGCTGTCCGGCCTGCCCATGCTGTCCCGGCCTGCTCAGCCTGTCCGGCCTGTTCAACCTGTCCCGGCCCGCTCAGCCTGACCCGGCCTGCTCAGCCTGTCCGTCCCGCTCAGCCTGTCCGTCCCGCTCAGCCTGTCCGGCCTGCTCAGCCTGTCCGGCCTGCTCAGCCTGTCCGGCCTGCTCAGCCTGACCCGGCCCGCTCAGCCTGACCCGGTCGGTCGGCCCGTGCGGGGAGGGTTCCCGGCCGTGCCCCCGGCCGGTGATCCCACTCGGGCGGCGTAGCGGTGGCCGGCGCGGGTCGACTGTGCGGCAACCGAGGCGCATCGCTGCTCCCGCCCGACCGGGTCGGCAGCGAATGTGTCGGTCAGGGGGCGAGGTTGTTGCGGGGCATTGACGTCTGTCATGCGGAAGTGATCTGATCCCAGACCCAGAGGATCTTTCACATTTCGATAGGGGCGTTCAATGTCCAGGTTGCGTCGTAGGGTCCTGGCGGCGGGGATCGCCGTCGTCGCGGCCGCCTTCTCGGCGGCCGTCGCTCCGTCCACCCCGGCCAGCGCGGCGCCGCCCACCGCCGCCGTGGCGCTCGGGGACAGCTTCATCAGCGGCGAGGGCGCCGGGGCGTACGCGCCGGTGGTCGACGTCAACGGCGTGGCCCAGGGCTTCCCGGGCTGGTCGGCGCCGAACAGCAACGCGTACTTCTGCCACCGTTCCCCGAACGCCTCGCTGTTCAAGGCGAACCTGCCCGGAATCGCGGCCCGGTTCAACCTGGCCTGCTCCGGCGGGCAGCCGTACGACATCGCCGGCGCGTCGGCGTCCCGGGCCAAGGGACGGCAGGTCGCCTCCCAGCTCGACCAGCTGCGGGCGGTCGCACAGACCCACGACATCGACCTGGTGCTCGTCGGGCTCGGCTCGAACAACAGCTCGTTCACGTTCGGCGGGGTCGCCGAGAAGTGCGCCAACCGGTTCATCGCGGACGCCTGGACCGGGTGGTGGGAGTTCTGGGCGTACCTCGGCGGGCCGGTCGAGCAGGAGCCCTGCACGGACGCGGACCTGGCGACGGCCGCCCAGTTCAGCGCGGCGACCGCGGAGACCATCGCGGCGGTGCGGCAGATCCTCACCACCCTCGCCCAGGTCGACGCCGACGGGCAGCACCGGGTGGTGCTCCAGGACTACACGAACCCGCTGCCGCCGGAGCTGGCCACCACGTACTGGACCGAGGACAGCCGGGACGACACGCGGGACAAGTTCCGCGCGCTCGGCGCGGAACGGTACGCCGCCGGCTGCCCGATCCACCGGGCCAGCCTCGCGCCCGGCCACCGCTTCTCGCAGGGTCTCGGCACCCTGGTCGGCTCGGTACGCACGGCGATCGCCGCCGAGTTCCCGAACGCGGACCTGGTCCACCTCAACGTGCAGCGTGCCTTCGACGGGGCGCGGCTCTGCGAGTCGGCCGGCAGCCCGGGCAACGCCCTGGCCACCCCGATCCGCTTGATGGACGGCCCGACCGGCGTCTTCGTCACCAGCCTCTCCGGGAAGGACAAGATCGCTATCCAGCGGATCGCCAACTCCTGCGTGACGTACTTCCAGACCTGCCAGGAGTCCTGGCACCCGAATGCGGCCGGCCACCAGGTGCTCGGCCACTGCCTGACCGGTGCCGCGGCGACGAGCGCCCGCTCGGTGTCCTGCGTCCGGTCCTCGACCGGTGCGATCACGGTGAGCTGAGCCGCCGCCGGCGTGGCGGGGCCGGCGCCGAGGTGTGACGGGCGATACGCACCGTGTGACGAGGGCTACGCACCGCCCGGGACCTTCGACCCTGAAGCGGGGTGTTGCGTTTCTGTTCATTGGCGCTCGACCCCGTCGACGCCCGAAGGAGAAGTTGTGCTCTCGGAATCCTCAGCCGCAGTGGTGACCGCGACCCTGCCCGCCGTGCAGGCACATGGCGAGGCCATCACCGGCCGGTTCTACCAGCGCATGTTCGACGCCCATCCGGAGCTGCTGGACGTCTTCAACCGGGGCAACCAGGCGAGCGGACAGCAGAAGGCGGTCCTCGCCGCCGCGGTGGTCGCGTACGCCGAGCACCTGACCGGTGGCAGCCGCCTGCCGTGGGGTCCGGTCCTGGACCGGATCGCGCACAAGCACGCGTCGCTGGGCATCACCGCCACCCAGTACACGATCGTCGGGCGGCACCTGCTCGCCGCCGTCGGCGAGGTGCTGGGCGATGCCGTCACCGCCGAGGTCGCGGCCGCGTGGGACGAGGTGTACTGGCTGCTCGCGTGCGAGCTGATCGCCCGGGAGGCGCGTCTCTACACGCTGGCCGGGGTGGCCGAGGACGGTTCGGTGTGGCGGGACTGGCGGGTGACGGCCGCGACACGGGAGACCGCCGACGTGGTCTCGTTCCGGCTGGTCCCGGCCGACGGCGGCGCGGTCCCGGAGTTCACCCCGGGCCAGTACGTCTCGGTCGCCGTCGAGCTGGGCGGTGACCGCGGGCAGCAGATCCGCCAGTACAGTCTCTCCGGCCGGCCCGGGGCGGCGGACTGGCGGATCACCGTCAAGCGGGTACGCGGCATCGACGGCGCACCGGACGGGATGGTCTCCGGCTTCCTGCACGAGCGGGTGACGGTCGGCGACACGCTCCGGCTCAGCCCGCCGTTCGGCGAGGTCAGCGCGATCGGCGACGCCGGCCCGCTGCTGCTGGTCAGCGCCGGCATCGGCCTCACCCCGGCGATGGCGGCCCTGGAGCACCTGGCGGTGACCGAGCCGGAGCGGCAGGTGGTGCTGGTGCACGCGGACCGGGCGGCCGCCGCCCACGCCCGCCGCGGCGAGCTGCCCGCGCTGCAGGAGCGGCTGCCGAACCTCTCGGTCCGGCTGTGGTACGAGAACGCGGCCGGCGCCGAGCTGGCCGGGCTGACGGCGGAGATCGCCCCGGGGCTGGTGGACCCGGCCCTGATCCCGCTCTCGCCCGAGGCGCACGTGCACCTCTGCGGGCCGGTGCCGTTCATGCGCCGGGTCCGCGGTGGCCTGCTGCGGCGGGGCGTGCCGGCGGACCGGATCGCCTACGAGGTGTTCGGGCCGGGCATGCTGCGCGACTGAGTCGCAGCTCGACGGGCCGGCGTCCACGCCGGCCCGTCGGGCCGACCGTCGGTCAGCCGACCGCCACGGTGAGCAGCACGGCCGAGTCCTCGTCGGCGTGCAGCGAGTGCTGGGCGTCGGGAATCACCAGCAGGTCCCCGGTGACGCCGGTCCAGGACCGGTCACCGGCGACCAGCCGGACCCGCCCCCGCAGCACCTGGAGCGTCGCCTCGCCGGGGCTGGCGTGCTCGGCCAGCTGGTGCCCGGCGGCCAGCGCGAGCAGGGTCTGCCGCAGTCGGCTGCCCGAACCGCCGTGGACGGTGCGGGCACTGCGCCCGTGGTCCGTGGTGCGCGCGACGGCGAGCTGCTCCTCGGTCAACGTGGTGAGCGAGGACGGGGACATACGGCACCTCCGAGTCGGCGGATCACAATGGAATGGTCCACGAGCCATGGCCTACCTGTGACTCTTTGCCCAGCTTCGTCACAAGAGTGGCGTACCGCCAGGGGCTTTGGTCCCACACTCGGGATTTCTCCACAGCGGACCTTGCGCCGCGCGCAGAAGTCGATGATCTAGCGGTTAGGAGCCGGACACCAGGGTACCGACTGGCGCATGCGCGTCCTTGGCATCAACGCGATCTTCCACGACCCCGCGGCCGCCCTGGTGGTCGACGGCCGGGTGGTGGCCGCCGCCGAAGAGGAGCGGTTCAGCCGCCGCAAGCACGGAAAGCGTCCCGTCCCCTTCTCGGCGTGGGAGCTGCCCGAACTCTCCGCCGCCTGGTGCCTCGCGAGCGCCGGCCTGGACGCCGACGATCTCGACGCGGTCGCCTACTCGTTCGACCCCGGGCTGTGCCGCCCGGCCGAGAGCCTGGGGCTCGCCGACCCGTGGGACTGGCTTCGGGTCGAGTACGCGCAGCGCGCCCCGCAGTTCCTCGCTGCCGCCCTGCCCGGCCTGGACCCGGCGAAGGTACGGTTCGTCCCGCACCACGTGGCGCACGCCGCCTCCGCCGGACTGGCCGCGCCGGCGGCCGGCGACGACACCGCGGTGCTCGTCCTCGACGGGCGCGGTGAGGTGGCCAGCCATCTCGCCGGCGTCTACGCCGACGGCCGGCTCGAGCCCCTGTACGCGCAGGAGCTGCCGCACTCCCTCGGCCTGCTGTACGAGGACCTGACCCGGCACCTGGGCTTCCTGCACTCCAGCGACGAGTACAAGGTGATGGCCCTGGCCTCGTACGGGGAGCCGAAGCACCTCGGGCTGCTCCGCGAGCTGGTGCGGGTCACGCCGGAGGGCGGGTTCCACGTCGAGCGCGTCGACTGGGGCAGCCTCGCGAAGCCGCGCCCGGCCGACGGTGAGCTGACCGGGGACCACGCCGACCTGGCCGCCAGCGTGCAGGCCCGGCTGGAGGAGGTCATCCTCGACCTGGCCCGCTGGCTGTACGACGCGTCCGGCGGCGCCGCCACCATCGCCCTCGCCGGCGGCGTGGCGCTGAACTGTGTGGCCAACGCGCGGCTGGCGGCGCAGGGCCCGTTCCGCGACGTCTGGGTGCAGCCGGCGGCGGGCGACTCGGGTACCGCGCTCGGCGCCGCCCTGCACCTCGCCCGTGACCTCGGCGACCGGCCGGTCCCGATGCCCGGCGCGGACCTGGGCCGCGGCTGGTCCGACGAGGACCTGGAGGCCGAGCTGCGCCGGGCCGCGCTGCCCTACTTCCGGCCCGACTCGATCGCGGCCGAGGCGGCCCGGGTCCTCGCCGGCAACGGCATCGTCGCCTGGTTCCAGGGACGCAGCGAGTACGGTCCGCGCGCGCTCGGCCACCGATCCCTGCTGGCCCACCCCGGCGACCCGGACACCACCCGACGGATGAACGACGTCAAGGGCCGCGAGCAGTTCCGGCCGATCGCGCCGATGGTCCGCGCGGAGCGGGCGGGCGAGATCTTCGACGGGGTCTTCCCGAGCCCGTACATGCTCTTCGTGCACACCGTGCGGCCCGGGTGGCGGGACCGCGTCCCGGCGGTCACCCACGTCGACGGCACCGCCCGGGTGCAGACCGTGCACGCCGACACCGAGCCGCTGGTCGCGGAGCTGCTGGCCACCTTCGAGCGGCTCACCGGCCTGCCCGTGGTGGTGAACACCTCGCTGAACACCGCCGGCCGGCCGATGGTGGACACGCCCCGGGAGGCGATGGAGCTGTTCGGTTCCGCGCCGGTGGAGCTGCTGGCGATCGGGCCGTTCGCGGTGCGCCGCGACGCGCTGGGCGGTGCCCGTTGATCAGCCTCGTGGTGCCGACGCTCGGCCGGCCGAGCCTCGCGGTGCTGCTGGACGCACTCGCCGCGCAGGTCGGCGAGCTGCCCGACCCGGAGATCCTGCTGGTCGACGACCGCGGTGCGGCCGCCGGGGAGCTGGCGGTGCCGGGGACGCTGTCCGCGTACACCAAGGTGTTGACCGGGCCCGGCGCGGGGCCGGCGGCGGCCCGCAACCTGGGTTGGCGCGCGGCCCGCTCGCCCTGGATCGTCTTCCTCGACGACGACGTGGTGCCGGCGGCGGACTGGGCCCGCCGGCTGGTCGCGGACCTCGCGGTCGGCGACCGCGTCGGCGGCGTGCAGGGCCGGGTCGAGGTGCCGCTGCCGGTCGACCGTCGCCCCACGGACTGGGAGCGCGGCACCGCCGGGCTCGCAGACGGTGCCTGGATCACCGCCGACATGGCCTACCGCCGCGCGGCGCTGGCCCAGGTGGGCGGTTTCGACGAGCGGTTCCCCCGGGCCTACCGGGAGGACGCCGACCTGGCGCACCGCGTCCGGCTCGCCGGCTGGGAGCTGGCCCGCGGCCGGCGGTCGGTGACCCATCCGGTCCGGGCCGAGGACCGCTGGGTGAGCCTGCGGATGCAGCGCGGCAACGCTGACGACGCGCTGCTGCGCCGCCGGTACGGGCCGAACTGGCGGGCCGACCTGGAGGTGCCGCCCGGCCGGCGGCGCCGGCACGTCGCGGTCGCGGCCGCCGGCGCCGTCGCGGTGGTCGCCGCCGCGCTGTCCCGGACCACCCCCGGTACGCCCCGGCGCCTGCTGCGCGCGGTGGCGGCGGGCGGCGCGGCGGGCTGGGTGGCCGGCACCGCGGAGTTCGCCCACGCCCGTATCGCGCCGGGTCCGCGCACCGTCTACGAGGTCACCACCATGCTGTTGACCAGTGCGCTGATCCCGCCACTGGCGGTGACCCACTGGGTACGCGGATGGTGGGGCACCCGCGGCGAGCGTCCCGGGGCGGGGCGCTGATGTTTACACCGTCGCTTGCCAGGGGCAACTGCTGCCGCATGGAAAGTGATCCGGCGGGTCCGCGGCTGTTCGATGCGGTGTTGTTCGACCGGGACGGGACGTTGGTCGAGGACGTGCCGTACAACGGGGATCCGGAGAAGGTGCGGCTGGTTGCGGGTGCGCGGGCGGCGGTGGAGGCGGTGCGGGCGGCGGGGTTGCGGCTGGGTGTGGTGACGAATCAGTCGGGTTTGGCGAAGGGGTTGTTCAGCCGGGCGCAGTTGCGGGCGGTGCATGCCCGGGTTGAGCAGTTGTTGGGGCCGTTCGATGTGTGGGTGGTGTGTCCGCACGACGAGGGTGATGGGTGTGGTTGCCGTAAGCCGGCTGCGGGGTTGGTGCGGGAGGCGGCCCGCGAGTTGGGCACGGTGCCGCAGCGGTGTGTGGTGGTGGGGGATATCGGGCGGGATGTGGGGGCGGCGCTTGCCGCGGGGGCGCAGGCGGTGTTGGTGCCGACGCCGGTGACTCGGGCGGAGGAGGTGGATGCGGCGCCGTGGGTGGCGGTGGATCTGCCGGCGGCGGTGGCGCAGATTTTGTCCCGGCAGGCGGCGGTGGTGGCGGGTGAGTCGCGGCGGGCGGGCACGGTGTTGGTGGTGCGTGCCGATTCGGCGGGGGATGTGTTGGTGACCGGGCCGGGTATCCGGGCGGTGGCTGCGGGCGCGCGGCGGGTGGTGTTGTTGTGCGGGCCTCGTGGTCGGGCGGCTGCGGGGCTGCTGCCTGGTGTCGATGAGGTGATCGAACACCGGTTGCCCTGGATCGATCCCGATCCGGGGCCTGTCGATCCCGCCGACATCGCCGCGCTCACCGGCAAACTGGCCGCCGTGGGCGCGGACGAGGCGGTCATCTTCACCAGCTACCACCAGTCTCCGTTGCCCTTGGCTCTGCTGCTGCGCACCGCCGGCGTCGGCCGGATCGCCGCGATCAGCGACGACTACCCGGGCAGTCTGCTCGACGTCCGCCACCGCGTCCCGGTGGGCGTCCCCGAACCCGAACGGGCCCTGTCCCTCGCCGCCGCCGCCGGCTTCGCCCTGCCCGACCACGACGAGTTCGCCCTGCGGCTGCGGGCCGACCTGCTCGACGGGCCGCATCCCGCGCTCGCCGAGCCCGGCTACGTCGTCGTGCACCCCGGCGCGTCGGTACCGGCACGGGCCTGCCCGCCCCGGCGGTGCGCCGCGATCGTCGCCGCGCTCGCCGAGGCCGGTCACCGGGTGGTGGTCACCGGGGAACCGCACGAGCGGGAGCTGACCGCGTACGTGGCCGGCGACCGGGCGGTGGACCTGGGCGGGCGCACGCCGCTACCGGACCTGGCGCGGGTGCTCGCCGGCGCCCGCGCGGTGGTGGTCGGCAACACCGGCCCGGCCCACCTGGCGGCGGCCGTCGGCACGCCGGTGGTCAGCCTCTTCGCCCCGACCGTCCCGTTCGGACAGTGGGGCCCGTGGCGGGTGCCCGTCGTCCGGCTCGGTGACGCCGCCGCCGGTTGCCGCGACACCCGGGCGTCGGTCTGCCCGGTACGCGACCACCCCTGCCTGGCCGGGCTGGACCCGGGCGAGGTGGTGGACGCGGTGCGCCTGCTGGCGCCCGGACCCCGAGACCACACCGGTCGAGGAGAGGCATGAACATCCTGCTCTGGCACGTGCACGGCTCGTGGACCACCTCCTTCGTCCACGGCAAGCACCGCTACCTGATCCCGGTCACCCCCGACCGCGGCCCCTACGGCCTCGGCCGCGCCCGCACCTACCCCTGGCCGGACAACGCCGTCGAAGTCACCCCCCACGAGCTGGCCACCACCGACGTCGACCTGGTGATCCTGCAACGCCCCGAGGAACTCGACCTCGCCACCCAATGGCTGCGCCGCCGACCCGGCCACGACCTACCCGCGATCTACGTCGAACACAACACACCCAAGGACGGCGACGTCCCCAACAGCCGACACCCGATGGCCGACCACGACGACCTGCTCATCGCCCACGTCACCCACTTCAACGAGCTGTTCTGGGACGCCGGCGGCACCCGCACCGCCGTCGTCGAGCACGGGATCGTGCCGCCCCGCGCCGGGTGGAGCGGCGAGGCGGACCGGCTCGCGGTGGTGACGAACGAGCCGGTACGCCGCTGGCGGGTCACCGGCACCGACCTGATGCCGCGCTTCGCGCGGGTCGCCCCGCTGGACGTCTTCGGCATGGGGGTCGCCGACCTGCCCGACGCGCTGGCCCGCGCCGGCCACCCCGGCCTGCCGGTGACCGGGCACGAGGACCTGCCGCAGGACCGGATGCACGCCGAGCTGGCCCGGCGGCGGGCGTACCTGCACCTGTGCCGGTGGACCTCGCTCGGGCTGAGCCTGATCGAGGCGATGGCGATGGGCATGCCGGTGATCGCGCTGGCCACCACCGAGGCGGTGGACGCGGTGCCGGCCGACGCCGGAGTGCTCTCCACGCGGGTGGACACCCTCGTCGAGGCGGCCCGCTGGCTGATGACCGACCGCGACGCGGCCGCCCGCCTGGGGGCACGGGGTCGCGAGGTGGCGAAGGACCGGTTCGGGCTCGACCGGTTCCTCGCCGACTGGGACCGGCTGATGGAGGAGGAAACATGCGCATCGCGATGATCTCGGAGCACGCCAGCCCGCTCGCCGTCCTCGGCGAGGAGGACGCCGGCGGGCAGAACACCCACGTGGCGGAACTCGCCGCCGCGCTGGTGGGCGAGGGCCATGACGTACGCGTCTACACGCGCCGCGACTCCACCGCCCTGCCGGACACGGTGCCCACACCGGACGGCTACCAGGTGTGCCACGTGCCGGCCGGCCCGGCGCTGCGGGTGCCGAAGGACGACCTGCTCCCGCACATGGGCGAGTTCGGGCGGTGGCTCGCCGAGCAGTGGCGCGCCGGCGACTGGACACCGGACGTGGCGCACGCGCACTTCTGGATGAGCGGCCTGGCCACCCTGCACGCGGGACGGCGGACCGGGGTGCCGGTGGTGCTGACGTACCACGCGCTCGGTGTGGTCAAGAAGCGGCACCAGGGTGTCCGCGACACCAGCCCACCGGGCCGGATCGGCTACGAACGGGCGCTGGGCCGGGCCGCCGACCGGGTCATCGTGCAGTGCCAGGACGAGATCGGGGAGCTGGTCCGGCTCGGTGTGCCCCGCTCGCGGATGGCGCTGGTCCCCTCCGGGGTCAACCAGCAGATGTTCCGCCCGGACGGGCCGGCCGTACCCCGCGACCCGACGCGCCCCCGGATCATCACGGTCGGCCGGATGGTCGAGCGGAAGGGCTTCCTCGACGTGGTCCGCGCCCTGCCGGCGGTGCCGCGGGCCGAGTGCGTGGTGGTCGGCGGGCCGCCCGCCGCGCAGCTCCCGGGCGACCCGTTCGCCCGCCGGCTGGCCGCGGTCGCCGCATCCTGCGGCGTTGCCGACCGGGTGAACCTGGTCGGCGCGGTGCCCCGCGAGGAGATGGGCCGCTGGTACCGGTCCGCGGACCTGCTGGTGGCCGCACCCTGGTACGAGCCGTTCGGGCTGACCCCGTTGGAGGGCATGGCCTGCGGCGTACCGGTGGTGGGCACCGACGTCGGCGGGATCTCCGACACGGTCGTCCACGGCCTGACCGGTGACCTGGTGCCGCCGCGCGACCCGCGGGCGCTGGGCGCGGCGATCCGGCGGCTGCTCGCCGACAAGGTGCGGCGGTTCGCGTACGCCACGGCGGCGCTGGACCGCATCCGCAGCCGCTACTCCTGGAAGCGCTGCGCGGAGCAGCTCGGCGCCGTGTACGCGGCGGTGACCGCCGTCGGCCGTGCCACCCCGGCGGTGGCCTGATGACACCGGCGCTGTCCACGCTCGACAGTCACCTGGCGAACCTGGCCGCCGCGTTGCTGCCGTACCGGCAGGTGGCCGAGCGGCTCGCCGGCTGGGGCACCGAGCTGGCCTGGACCCTCGGGCGCGGCGGGCGGCTGTTGGTGGCCGGCAACGGCGGCAGCGCCGCCGAAGCCCAACACCTCACCGCCGAACTCGTCGGCAAACTCCGCAACGACCGCCAACCCCTGTCCGCCATCGCCCTCCACGCCGAAACCAGCGCCCTCACCGCCATCGCCAACGACTACGGCTACGACCACGTCTACGCCCGCCAAGTCCACGCCCACGGCCGACCCGGCGACATCCTCCTCCTACTCACCACCAGCGGCACCAGCCCCAACCTCCTGCACGCCGCCCACGCCGCCCACCACACCGGCCTACACACCTGGGCCCTCACCGGCCCCACCCCCAACCCCCTCGCCGACCTCTGCCACGACACCCTCGCCGTCCCCTCCCCCGACCCCCAGGTCGTCCAGGAACTCCACCTCGTCACCAGCCACCTGCTCTGCGAATACGTCGACCAGGCGCTGCCGCTGGTCCGGGACCTGCCGCGGGTGCCGGCGCCGCGTACCGGGCGGTTCGTCGAGGGGTCCGCTCTCGCCACCGCCGGCCTGACCAACGGGCACGGACCCAACGGGCACGGACCCAACGGGCACGGACCGAACGGGCACGGCCGCAACGGGCACCCGAGCGTCCGGACGGACGGCGGGGAATCGTGAACGGGCCGCTGGTGGTGGTCGGCGACACCCTGCTGGACCGCGACGTCGCCGGCACGGTCAGTCGGGTCTGCCCGGACGCCCCGGTGCCGGTGCTCGACGAGCGGACGGCCACCGACCGGCCCGGCGGTGCCGGGCTGGCCGCACTGCTCGCCGCCGCGGCGGGCACCGAGGTCGCCCTGGTGACCGCCCTCGCCGACGACCCGGCCGGGGCCCGCCTGGCCGAGCTGCTCACGGCCGCCGGGGTGCGCGTGTACCCGCTGCGCAGCCCGGGTGCCACGCCGGAGAAGATCCGGCTGCGGGCGGGTGGCCAGACACTGCTCCGCCTGGACCGGGGCGGCGAGCCCCGGGTGCCGGCCGAGCCGCCGGCGGCGGCCCTCGACGTGATCGCCGCCGCGGGAGCGGTCCTGGCCAGCGACTACGGGCGTGGGCTGCTGCGGCTGCCCGCGCTGCGGGCCGCCCTGGCGGCGACCGCCGCACCGGTGGTGTGGGATCCGCACCCGAAGGGGCCGGCCTCGGTGCCCGGGGCCCGGCTGGCGACGCCGAACCTGGCGGAGCTGCGCCAGCTCACCGGTGACGCCGGCGGCGGCCCGGCGCTGTCCACCGCCACCCGCGCCGGCCAGGAGCTGCGCCGGCGGTGGCGGGTCGGTGCGGTGGCCGTGACGACCGGTGCCGACGGGGCGATCCTCTGCCACGGGGGCAACACGCCACTGGTCGTGCCGCCGCCGTCGCCGGTGGACACCGTCGAGGACACCTGCGGTGCGGGCGACCGGTTCGCCGCTGCCGCCGCGACCGCGCTCGCCGGCGGAGCGCTCGTCTCGGAGGCGGTCGGCGAGGCCGTCGCGGCGGCGTCCGCGTACGTGGCCGCGGGAGGCGCGGCCGGTCTGCACCGGGAGCCGGGACGGCGCACCGGGCGGTCCGCGCCGGCGGTGGCCGAGGAGCTGATCGCGCGGGTACGCGCCGACGGCGGGACGGTCGTCGCGACCGGTGGCTGCTTCGACCTCCTGCACGCCGGGCACGTCGCCACTCTCCAGGCCGCCCGCCGGCTCGGCGACGTGCTGGTCGTCTGCCTCAACTCCGACCGCGGCGTCCGGGGCCTGAAGGGCCCGGAGCGACCGCTGAACACCGAGGCGGACCGTGCGGCGCTGCTGTCGGCTCTGGACTGCGTGGACGCGGTGGTGGTCTTCGACGAGCCCACACCGCACGCCGTGCTGTCCCGCCTGCGCCCGGACATCTGGGTGAAGGGCGGCGACTACGCCGGGGACGGCGCACCGGACCTGCCCGAGGCCGAACTGGTCCGCGGCTGGGGCGGGCGGGTCGTCACGGTGCCCTACCTGGCCGGCCGGTCCACCACGGCAACCATCACGGCCGCGCGACAGCGCGGTGACCAACTGATCAAGGGAGCGGCATGAGCGAGCGGATCATCCGGGCCGGCGCGGTGCGTGGCACCGCCGGTCCGTCGGAAGGCGGCGGCAGGAGCGAGCGCCAGCGAGCGAATCGTCAGTGCCGCGCTGTGGTGCCGCAGGACGGCGCGGAGCGAAGCGGAGTGGCGGCATGAGCCGGGATCTGACCGGGGCGGCGGTCCTGGTGACCGGCGGGTCGAGCGGCCTGGGGGCGGCCGTGGTCGCCGCCGTCGCCAGGGCCGGGGGGCGGCCGTACGTGCTGGACCGGCGACCGCCGGCGGACGGGGTGGAGTGGGTCGAGTGCGACCTGGTCGACGCGCGGGCCGCCGAGGCCGCCACCCGGGAGGTCGTCGAGCGGGCCGGCGGGCTGACCGGTGTGGTCACCGCCGCCGGGATGGACGTGCCGGGCCGGCTGGCCGACCTGCCGGGCGAGACCTGGGACCGGATCGTCGCGATCAATCTGCTCGGAACGGCGGCGGTGGTGCGGGCGGCGGTGCCGGCGCTGACGGCCACGCACGGCACGGTGGTGACGGTCGCCTCGACGTTGGGGGTGAAGGCGGTCAGTGACGCGACCGCGTACTGCGCCGCCAAGTTCGGCGTGGTCGGCTTCACCCGCGCCCTGGCCGCCGAACTCGCCGGCACCATCAACGTGACCCTGCTCATCCCCGGCGGCATGCGCACCGCCTTCTTCGACAACCGCGACCCCCAGTACAAACCCGGCCCCGACGCCATCCTCAACGACCCCGACCACACCGCCGCCGCCATCCTCTTCGCCCTCACCCAACCCACCGGCTGCGCCATCCGCGAACTCGTCGTCTGCGCCGAACAGGAAACCTCCTACCCGTGATCCTCGCCCTACGCGCCCTCGGCGTCGGCGACCTCGCCACCGCCGTACCCGCCCTACGCGCCCTACGCCGCGCCCACCCCCACCACCACCTCACCCTCGCCGCCCCCCACTGGCTCGCCCCCCTGATCACCCTCATCGGCGGCATCGACCACCACCTCCACACCCCCGGACTCAACCCCCTCACCTACCCCGGCCCCACCCCCGACCTCGCCGTCAACCTGCACGGCCGCGGCCCCCAGTCCCACCACCTCCTCACCACCACCCGACCACGCCGACTACTCGCCTACGCCAACCCCGACACCAACCACCACGACGGCCCGCACTGGCGCGACGACGAACACGAGGTCGACCGCTGGTGCCGCCTGCTGGCCTGGTACGGCATCCCCGCCGACCGCACCGACCTCGCGCTGGCCCGGCCGCCGCTCGGAGAGCTGCCGGCCGGGGCGACGATCGTCCATCCGGGAGCGAAGGCGCCGCAACGGCGCTGGCCGGCCGGGCGGTTCGCCGCCGTCGCCCGCCACCTCACCGCCGCCGGCCACCACGTCGTCATCACCGGCGACCGCGCGGAGCACGGCTTGGCCGGGCGGATCGCCCGCCTCGCCGGGCTGCCCGACGACACGGTCCTCGCCGGCAAGACCGACCTGCACCACCTCGCCACCCTCGTCGCCCACGCCCGACTGCTCATCAGCGGCGACACCGGCATCGCCCACCTCGCCACCGCCTACCACACCCCCTCCGTCGTCCTCTTCGGCCCCGTCTCACCCGCCCGCTGGGGACCACCACCGGGCCGGCCTCGGCACGAGGCGCTCTGGCGGGGCCGGTACCGGGACGGCCGGGCGGACGGCGTACCGCATCCGGCGCTGGCGGCCCTCGACGTGCCGGACGTGCTCGCGGCGGTGGCGCGGGTCGAGGCGGCGGCGCGGCTCGGGCGGCCGGCGGCCGCACCGGTCCGCCCGCGGGAGCAGCACCTGCCGGTCGCGTGACGGCCGTCACCCAGCGGTTACCGGGCGGTAGGCAGGGGCCGTAGATTGAGCCCGTGAACGCGGAGTACCGGAAGGAGTTCGTCGAGGTCGACGGGGCGCGCCTCGGCCTACAGGTCTACCCGGAGCCGGACGGCGGTCACGACGCCCCAGTGGTGCTGATCTCGCCCGCGATGGGCGTCCCCGCCCGCTACTACCGGCCGTTCGCCACGGCGCTTCGTAACGCCGGGCTCGCCGTCGCGGTCGCGGACCTGCGGGGCACCGGCGCGAGCACGCCCCGGCCGAGCCGCGCGTGCCGGTACGGGTACGCGGAGCTGGCCGCCGATGTCGGCGCGGCGCTGGCGGCGCTGAAGGACCGCCGCGACGGCCGGCGCACGGTCCTGCTCGGGCACTCCCTCGGCGGGCAGGCGTCCCTGTTGCACACCGCGCTGCGCGACGAGCCGGACGTGGACGGTCTGACCCTGGTCGCCGTGGGTCTGCCGTGGTGGCGGATCTACCCGGGCGGGCGGGGATACGGCGTCCTGCCGTACACGCAGGGCATCGCGGCGGTCGCCCGGCTGCTCGGCGTGTGGCCCGGTTGGGGCTTCGGCGGCCGGCAGGCGCGCGGGGTGATCCGCGACTGGGCGTACACCGCCCGGACCGGGCGGTTCCCCCACCTGGACGGCGTGGACGCCGAGGCGGCGGTCCGCGCGCTCCGCGTACCGGTGCTGGCGGTCAGCGTGGACGACGACCAGTACACGCCGCACGAGACGCTCGACCACCTCTGCGCCAAGCTCACCGCCACGTCCGTGGTGCGCGAGCGCTACACGGCCGCGCAGGCCGGCGCCCGGATGGACCACTTCACCTGGGTACGCGCGGCGACCCCGCTGGCCGAGCGGGTCGCCCGGTTCGCCGCCGAGCTGCCGGCCCGCTGACCGGTCCACCCGTCGCCGCTGCCCACAGGTGGCGAGCGCGGGCCGGGGCGGTTGACACCGGTCAGTCCACCCGCAGCGCCAGCAGGGCGATGTCGTCGCCGGGTTCGGCGGCCAGTTCGGCGACGAGCGCCGCACAGAACTCCCCCAGCGGCCGGTGCCGGAGCCGGGCGGCGGCCCGCCGCAGCCGCTCGACGCCCTCGTCGATGGTCGCGTCCCGGCGCTCGACCAGGCCGTCGGTGTAGAGGACCAGGACGCTGCCCCGCTCCAGCAGGAGTTCGTGGTCGTGCCGGCCGCACGGGCCGACGCCCAGCAGCGGGTCCGGCGCCGTCGCCAGCACCCGTGGCTCGCCGTCGCGGGGCACCAGCACCGGTGGCGGGTGCCCGGCGTTGCACCACACCAGGTGGGCCCGGTCCGGGTCGCCGGAGGCGCCGGGCGGGCGGATGTGCCCGAGCAGCGCCGAGGCCAGGGTCGACACGCCCAGCCCGCGCTGCGCCCGCTCCAACCCGGCGAAGATCGCCGCCGGCCGCTCCCCGAGCACGTACGCGATGCCCCGTAGCTTGCTCCGGATCTGCGCCATCGCGGCGAGCGCCCGGCGGTCGTGCCCGGCCACGTCGCCGATCACGACGGTGAGCGCGCCGTCCGCGGCGTGGAACGCGTCGTACCAGTCCCCGCCGACCTGCTCGTGCTCCGCCGCCGGCTGGTACCGGACGGCGATGCTCAGGCCGGCCACCGGCGGCGGGTCGGTCAGCAGGCTGCGTTGCAGGGTCTCCGACGTACGCCGCTGCGCCTGGTGCACGCGGATGCGGTCCAGGGTCTGCGCGCACTGGGCGGCGAACGTGTCCAGCAGCTCGATCTCCCGGGGCGGGAACGGGTGCGCCTCCCGCCAGCCGACGCTGAGGGCGCCGAGCAGCCGGTCGCCGACCCGCAGCGGCAGTGCCGCCCAGGCCCGCATACCGGTCGTGTCGAGCACACCGGCCATCTCCCCGGTGAGCGCCAGAGCGGCCGCCCGGTCCGGCACCAGCACCCGCTCCCCGGTGCGGGCGGCCACGCTGGTCGGCAGCTCGCCGTCGAGCGGCAGCTCCCCGTAGCGCTCCCGGGTCAGCTCGCCGAGACTCTCCGTGAAGGTGAGGTGCAGCCGCCCGCCGTCGCGTACCGCGACCGAACCGCCGTCGGCGCCCAGCGCGGACAGGCCGCGTTCGACCACGATGTCGGTCAGCGCGTCGACGCTGTCGCAGGCGGCGAGTTCCCGGGCCACGTCGCCCAGCGCGGCGAGCCGCTGGGTGGCGAGCGCCTCGGCCGCCAGCGCCCCCCGCAGCTCCTTCGACCGGGCGAGCAGGTCGGCCTCCGCCTCGACGGCCCGCCGGGCCGCGCCCTCGCCGCCCGGCGACCCCTGCCGGCGCCGGACGAAGTCGGTCAGGTCCTGGACCCGGTGCAGCAGCAGCACCACCCGGCCGGTGTCGTCGAGGACCGGCACGTTCAGCGGGCTCCACCATCGCGGCTCGAAGCCTCCCGCCCGGGTGGGGATGTCGTAGCGCTGCAGGCCCATCGGGTCGGGTCGACCGGCCTCCCGGGCGCGGCGCAGCGAGGCCCGCAGGTTGGCCACGCCGGTGCCCTCGGGGTCGTCCGGGTTGGCCGGGAAGGCGTCGAACAGGTGCCGGCCGACGAGCTCCTCCCGGCTGCGATCGGTGGCCCGCAGGTACGCGTCGTTCGCCGCGACGATGACGAGTTCCGGCGTGAGCACCAGGTACGGCGTGGGCGTGGCGGCGAACACCGTCGCCCAGTTGATCCGGACCGGCGAGCCGATCCACCCCGTACCCGCCTCCACCGGTCCCCCTTCCTCGCATCGCGCTCCTCCAGTGCCCCACCGGCCGACATCCGACACCCGGCGCCCCGGCGAACTACCCGTACGGAGGGCCGCCGACTCCTCCCGGCCGGGTCCGCCGTTGCGGGGCACATCGGTCCACCGCCCCGGCGCCGCCCGCCCACGGCCGGGTCGACGCGGCGGCCGGGCGGGGACGGCGCGAGCCCGCCGGCGGCTCTGCGGCCGAATCACCGGCCGCGCGCCGTATCGGCGGTCGACGGTCGGGATTAGCGGCACGGGCGGTGGGTATGCCGCACCGCCCGACACGGTGGAAGGGGATCAGATGTCCGAACGGCACACCGCGCTGCGCTCGATGCACGATCTGGGCCTGGCGGCCTGGTTCGGGGGCTCCCTCATGGGAGCGTTCGGCGTCAACGGCGGCGCGGCTCAGATCAGCGACTCGACCCAGCGGCTGCCGACGGCCTCGGCCGGGTGGGCCAAGTGGACCCCGGTGAACGCGGCGGCGATCGGGGCCCACCTCGCCGGCGCCGTCGGCGAACTGGTGACGGAGAGCCCCCGGATGGCGAGCCAGTCAGGTGTGGGCCGGGCCAGCACGCTCAAGACCGCGCTCACCGTGAGCGCGCTCGCGGTCACCGGGTACAGCCGGCTGCTGGGCATGAGGTTGGAGAAGGCCGGTAACCCGCCGGTCGACGGCACGACCGAGCCGAACCACTCGACGCCGTCGAACGTGGCGTCCTGCCAGCGGCAGATGCGGGTGCTCCAGTGGGCGATCCCCGCGCTCACCGGCGCGCTGATCGTGGTCACGTCGTACATGGGTGAACAGCAGAAGCCCGGCCAGGTCCTGCGGGGCATGCTCGGCCGGGCCGGCTCGCTGGGCACCCCGAAGAACATCGGGAAGCTGGCGATGATGGGCATGGCCGGACGCAAGATGGCCATGATGGGCGCTTCGCGGCGCGGGATGGCGATGTCCCACCACCACCGCTGAGGCGGCGCCGGGCGCCGCCCCTCCGCGACCTCGACGGCGGGGCGCGCCCGGCCGAACCGACGCAGACCTGACCGGGTTACCGGGGCGGGCGGTCCAGCCCGACGAGACCAGCGAGGTGGGCGATGACCGGGAAGAGCGGACGTGACGACGGGCGGCAGCCGGAGGCGGCAACCCCGTGGATCACCCGGGACGGCTTCGACGCCGACCCACCGTGGGGCGCGGGCGAGGACGACCCGATGGACGAGGGCAGCGAGGAGACGGCCGTTCCGGAGGGTCGGCGCGGCGAACGCCGCGCCGGCGAACCGGGCGGGCCGGCCGGGCGGGCGGGCCGGCACGGCTTCGGGCCGGTGGAGCCGACCCGGACGGCGACGGCGGGCCCCGGCGCGCCGCCGGACCCGGCGCCCTCGCGCCGGACCTTCCCGGACGACGCCGACATCGACCAGCGCGCCGAAGACGCGCTGCGCACGCGGGGCCGGCGCTCCTGACCTGCGCGGGCGCGGCACTCCTCAGCCGTGGGCGGCCGGCTCCCCGGCCGGAAGTCGGCCCGAGCGGTCAGCCGCCGGCGGTGTCCGCCGGCGTCGACGGGTCGGGCGCCACCGGGTGGCCGGTGTCGTCCACCAGGCCGGGAGCCATGCTGCCGCCGTGCGCCTCCTGCGCCTCGCGGGTCTCCCGCGCCGACGCGTCCCGCGGCACGCCGGGGGCGCCGTCGAGGTGGTGCTCCTGCCGCTGGTCGCTCATCGGTCCGTCGCTCCCGTCGTCGAGGCTCATGATCGTTCCGTACCCGGACGCGGAAGCGGGAAACCAGGGTCAGCCGGCGCGGGCGGGCGGCCGGGCCGGCTCGACGCCGAGCAGGTCGGCGAGGCGGGCGGCGTCGCGTTGCGCCTGGTCGCCGCAGCAGTTGTTGAACAGCACGTGCAGCTCGGCGCACTGCCCGGCCAGTTCGACGAGCAGCTCCGCCCAGGTGCGCAGCTCCCGCTCGCCGTAGGCGTACCGGAACTTCTCCTGCCGGTCGCCGCTCTCCCAGCCGGTGCTGTGCCCGTGGAAGCGGACCACGGCCAGGTCGACCGTGGCGACCGGGACAGGGGGCACCGACGACGGGTGTCCCTGCGGCATGTCCACGACCACGTGCGCGAGCTCGTGTTCACGGAGGAACGCCAGTGTGTCCAGCGCGGCCGTGTCCTCGAACCAGGAACCGTGCCGGAGCTCCACGGCGACCGGCCACGGCCGGCACCGCCCGGCCAGCTCGACGATGCGGCGCCGGGCGGCGTCACCCCGGGCCAGCCACGGTGGGAACTGCAACAGCACAGCGCCGAGCCGGTCGGCCGCCGCGAGCTGTTCGACCGCCGCGCGGAACCGGGACCACAGCTCGTCGTACGCGCCGGGCGGCAGGTCCCGGCGGCGGACCCGGCGCGGGGTCCCGGTGGGGCGCAGCTCCCGGGGAAGGCAGTCGACCGGCGTCGGGTGGCCGGTGAACAGGCGGAACGCCTTGACGTCGAAGGTGAAGCCGGCCGGCGTCGCCGCGGCCCAGCCGGACGCGGTCTCCGGCGCCGGCACCGCGTAGTACGACGTGTCCACCTCCACCAGCGGGAACCGGCCGGCGTAGTGGGCCAGCCGGGCGGCGGGGGTGCGGGCGGAGCGCGGATACCAGCCGGACCGCAACAGCGGCTGGTCCGCCCACGACGCCGTGCCGACCTTGATTACACCCATGTAATTAGTGGAGCGTGGATCGGACGAACCGGCAACCGCAGGGCGGAATCCGCCGCCGGACCTCGGTTGCCCGGGGCACCACCGGTGCTCTCGTGTGACGCTCAGCCGGCCGGCGGCGCTGACACACACGAGATGAACGCACACGGGCTTGACTCCGAGACCGCCGACCGACTGCTCGACGGCGCCGCCGCGGTCCCCCGGGACGGGCGGCACCCCCTCGCGCCGCTGCTGTCCGCGGTCCGCGCCGCGCCGTGCCCCGGCGAGCTGACCGGGGAGGCGGCAGCGGTGCGGGCGTACCGGATGGCCCGGCTCGGCGAGCCCCTGACCGTGCCCGGCGTACGCCGGCGGGGCTTCACCCTGACCGGCTTCGGTGCCCGCGCCGCTCTCGCGGGTCTGCTCGTCGCGGGCACCGGCGGGGTCGCCCTCGCCGCCGGCGGTGTCGTTCCCAACCCGTTGCGCCCACCGGTTCCACCGCCCGGGCCGTCCGCTCCGGCCGTCGCGCCCGGCGGCTCCCCCACCGCCGACCCGCGGTCCACCCCACCGGCCGACGCGACGGGCCGGCCCGAGCCGGGTGCGTCCGGGCTCTGCCGCGCCTACCGGACCAGGTCCGGCGACAGCCCCGGGCGGGCGCTGGACACCCCGGCCTTCGCCCGCCTCGTCGACGCGGCCGGTGGGCCGGACCAGGTGCCCGGCTACTGCGACCAGGTGCTGGCCACGGAGCCGGGCACCGCCGACCCGACCGCGCCCGGCCGGCCCGGCAACCGGCCGGACGTCCGCCCGACCGGGCGATCGAAGCAGCCCGCCACGCCGACCAGACGCTCCGCCGGGCCCGGCGGTCCAGGCCCCGGCACCCAAGCCGATCCCGAGCGACCGACGGCGCGGTCCGGCGGCAACGGGTGAGCCCGGCCGGCGATCCCCGGGGCATGGCCGGTCGACGCGGCCGCGTCCGGCCGGGTATCCGGGTCAGCGCAGCCGTGGCCGCTGCCCACGCACGTCCTGGGCACGGGCCCGGGCGTAGGCGTCGGCGCGGCCCCACCGGCCCGGGATGTCCAGCAGCTCGATCCGCCCGATGCCGGGTGGCAGCGCCGGGTCCACCAGCAGGTTGTCACCACACGGCTTGAGCCCCAGCAGGGTGCTCAGCAGCATCAGCAGCCCGCCGACGGACCAGGCCTGCGGGCACCCGGCGGTCGGCAGCTTCACCGGGTACTTGGTGACGGTGCGCGGGTAGCCCGCGATGACCTCGGGCACCGAACCTCCGAGGACCTCGGCCATGGCGAACATCCCCTCGGCGATCCGGGCGGCCTCGACATCACACCGGTAGCGGCGCAGACCGGCAGCGACCACGGCGTTGTCCCAGGGCCACACCGCGCCGAGGTGGGAGCCGACCGGGTTGTAGACCCGCTGGCCGGCCGCCATCGTGCGGACCCCCCAGCCGGAGAAGAGGTCCGGGCCGACCAGCCGCTCGGCGAGCAGCCCGGCCCGGTCGTCGGTCACGATGCCGCTCCACAGCAGGTGGCCGATGTTGGAGGTGAGGGCGTCGACCGGTTCTCCGTCCGGGCCGAGGGCCAGCGCGTAGTAACCCTGGTGCGGCAACCAGAAGTCGTCGTTGAACCGGCGCTTCAGCTCCGCGGCCTCCCGCTCGAGCCGGTCGGCGTACGCGGGGTCGTCCCAGACCTCCCGGGCGAGGCGGGCGCCACGCATCTTCGCGTCGTACGCGTAGCCCTGCACCTCGCAGGTCGCCCGCGGGAAACCGGGTTCCCACCCGTCCCCGTCGGTGATCGCCTCGGGCGAGTCCTTCCAGCACTGGTTGACGGCGCCCTGCCGGGCGTTGCGGCGCTGGTAGCGCACGTACCCGTCGCCGAGGGAGTCGCCGTACTCGTCGATCCAGTTCAACGCCAGCCGGGCGGGGTGGCGCAGTTCCCGCACCAGGTCGGTGTCGCCGGTCCAGCGTTCGTACTCGTCGAGCAGCACCACGAACAGCGGCGTCGTGTCGGCCGCGCCGTAGTACATGATGGTCGGTTCGTCGCCGAACGCGGCCGTCTCCCCGTAGCGCAACTGGGCGAGGATCTTGCCGGGCTCCTCCTCGTGCGTGTCGTCGAGTTGGCCGCCCTGGAGCAGGGCCAGCAGGCGCAGCACGACCGGGGACAGCTCCGGCGTGAACGGCAGCGTCTGCAGGCAGGTCACCAGGCTGTCCCGCCCGTAGAGCCCCAACGCCCACGGCAGGCCACCGACGAGCACCCGGTGCATCGAGGACAGCGGCTCGTACCGCAGGGCGGCCAGGTCGACCAGGCAGCGCCGGTACGACGCCACGAGCGAGTCGTTCTCGGCCACCAGCGTGGGCGCCCCCTCCAGCCACCTCCGCAGATCCTGGCGCATGTCCCGGGTGACATGCAGCCGGTGGGTCGCCAGGTCGGCGCGCATGTCCCGGCTGGCCTCACCGTGCACGATCATGCCGACGTGCAGGTCGTTCTCCCACTGCCCGTGCGGCTCGACCCGGATGCGGAAGGTCATGCCCTGCTCGTCGACCTCGGCCGGCTCGGTGCTGGTGACGACCGTCTCGCGGTCGAACCGCTCGCGCCGGTACCGCAGCCGCACCTGATGCAGGATCGGATCCGCGGTGACGCGTACCCGCCGGTGGCGGGGACCGGCGGGCGCGGTCGTGTCGGCGATGTCGGCGAAGTCGTTGCCCATCTCCATCCGCACGGTCAGATCCGCCGGCTCGGGGGAATGGTTGAGCACGACGAGCCGCTCGCGGAAGCTGTCGTTCAACGACCGGTGCCGGATGATGGAGACGTCGGCGTCGACGTAGTGGCTGGTCGTGCCGGGGACGAGGAAGAAGCGCGTCTCGAAGTACGCCATGTCGTCGCGGGAGAGCGAGTTCAGCCGCTCGCCGTCGACCCGGAGCACCCAGTGCGTCAGGAACCGGGTGTCCCAGGCGAACAGCCCGACCGGCGCCGTGGGATCGATCTCCATGTCACCCTGCGCGTCGCTGATGGCGACGGCGTTGCCCGCCATCACCTGCACCCGCTCCTGCCTCACCGGTCCCTGCCTTCCACGGTCGGTGCGGACGACCTGGCCGCCGCCCGGGAAGCCCGGGCCACCTCCCGCGGGTGGCGCGCACCGGGCGGACCCGGGAAGAGCCGGCGGAGGATCATGAAGAGCCGGATGTCGCCCTTCACGGTCAGGTCGTTGCGGCCCAGGGCGGCGGCCGGATGCAGCTCCCCGGTGGCGATCCGGTCGAACACCCTCCGGTTGGCCCGCAGGACCAGGTCGGCCTCGTCGGCGCACCTTCGCACCCGGATCCGCTGGTCGGCGATCGTGAGGTGCCAGTGCTCGGTGCTGCCGTCCTCGCGGGCGTCGAGGCGTACGGTGCCGGTCGTGGTCTCCGGCAGGTCCGGGTGGCGCCGCGCTTCCAGCCGACCGATCAGCTCCGCCGCAGGCGTCGTCATCGCCTCCTCCTCCCTGTCCCTGGCAGGCTCACACCGGCCGGGGTGAGGCCGCTTCACCCATACCGGGTGAAGCTGCTCGCGGCGGATCGGGTGGACACCGGACGAGGCGGCGACGGGGGCGGACCGGCCGCCGCCGGCGCCGACCGGTTTGACCCGGCCCGGAACGGGCAGACCGCCAGTCGGAGCGCAATCCGAACCGACAGGAGGATCGCCCATGCGTGCGCTGCGATTGCCCGGGTGGAAGTCGGAGCCCGAACTGGTCGAGGTCGACGAGCCGACGCCCGGCCCCGGCCAGGTGGTGGTCAAGGTCGGTGCGGCCGGCGCCTGCCACTCCGACCTGCACCTGATGCACGACTTCGAGGCCGGTGCCGTGCCCTGGGACCCGCCGTTCACCCTCGGGCACGAGAACGCCGGCTGGGTGCACGCCCTGGGCGACGGCGTGACCGCGCTGGAGGTCGGGCAACCGGTGGCCGTCTACGGGCCGTGGGGCTGCGGGACGTGCGCCCGGTGCCGGGTGGGCGCCGAGAACTACTGCGAGAACCCGGCGGGTGCGCCGGTGCCCGGCGGTGGCGGCGGCCTCGGCCTGGACGGCGGCATGGCCGACTACCTGCTGGTGCCGGACGCCCGGCTGGTCGTACCCCTGCCGGACGGGCTCGACCCGGTGCGGGCCGCACCGCTGACCGACGCCGGTCTGACGCCCTACCACGCGATCCGCCGCTCCTGGCCCAAGCTGGGGCCGACCAGCACCGCCGTGGTGATCGGCATCGGCGGCCTGGGCCACGTCGGCGTGCAGATCCTCAAGGCCACCACCGCCGCCCGGGTGATCGCCGTCGACACCCGCGCGGACGCGCTGACACTGGCCGAGGAGTGCGGCGCCGACCTGACCATGCGCTCCGGCCCGGACACCGCCCAGGAGATCCGGAAGGCCACCGGAGGCCGGGGCGCCGACGTCATCGTCGACTGCGTCGGCGCCGACGCGACCCTCGGGCTCGGCGCCGCCGCCGCGCGGACCAAGGGCGACCTGACCATCGTCGGCATCGGTGGCGGCACCCTGTCGGTGGGGTTCTTCTCCGTGCCGTACGAGGTGAGCATCCAGACCACCTACTGGGGGAGCCGGCCGGAGCTGATCGAGGTGCTCGAACTGGGCGCCCGGGGTCTGGTCCGGCCGAAGGCGAGCACGTTCGCGCTGGCGGACGCGATGACCGCGTACCGGAAGATGGCCGACGGCACGCTCGACGGCCGCGCCGTCATCGTCCCCTGACCGGGGCCCGTCCCCCTCCCCTGAACCATCCGCGTTCCCGCCGCCCAGTCGGTGCGGACGAACCCCTTCCAACCACCGGGCACCGATATGCGGATGCGCGACGAGAGGCCGGGCGTTACGGTGCGCTACGTGGATCTTGAAATCGTGACCCTCGCCGAGCGACCCGAACTGGCACCGCTGCTGGACGACTTCGACGGCGCGTGGCCGGAGTTCATGGCCTGGGACCCGATGGCGTCGCTGTACTACGCCGTCGCCGACCAGCGGTATCCGGAGCATGTCCTGCTCGCCCTCGGCCCGGCCCGGCCCGGCCGTGCGGTGGCGCGGGCGTACAGCGTGCCGCTGTCCTGGACCGCCGACGAGTTGCCACCGGGCGGCTGGGACCGGATCGTGCAGCGGGCCACCCTCAACCAGCTGGCGGGTACCGAGCCCAACCTGGTGTCGGCGCTGGAGATCTGCGTACGCCCGGAGGTACGGGGCCGCGGGGTCTCGGCCCGGATGCTCGCCGCGATGCGCGCGAACGCGAAGCGCCTCGGCTTCACCGAACTGGTCGCGCCGGTCCGTCCCAGCGGCAAGCACACCGTTCCCGACGAGCCGATGCGGGAGTACGCGTTCCGGGTCCGCGACGACGGCCTGCCGGTGGACCCGTGGCTGCGGGTGCACGTACGCGCCGGCGGGCGGATCGACTCGGTCGCGCCCCGCTCGATGACGATCCCCGGCACCCTCGCCGAGTGGCGCGCCTGGACCGGCCTGCCGTTCGACCGCACCGGCCCCGTGCACGTGCCGCACGCGCTGGCACCGGTCTGGTGCGACGTGGCCCAGGACCACGCCGTCTACGTCGAGCCCAACGTCTGGGTCCGGCACGCTCTCTGACCACCGTCATTCGCTGGCGGTCGGCCCGACCAGCCGGATCTCCTCGATGTCGAGCACCGCCTGGAGTTCCCGCAGGACGATGTCGTCGATCTCGTTGCGGTCCCGCAGCCGGGTGACGGCGCGGCGCTTGTGCTCCAGGACCTCCAGCCGCAGCCGGCGTTCCTGGTCCCGCATCTGCTCCCCCTCCTCCTCCACGCCGCTGCGCATGCCCTCCAGGCGCGACTCGTACTCAACCCGGAGCCGCTCGACCAGGTCATCGTCGACGCCGAGCCGGCCGGCGACGTCCGGCAGCGCCGCCAGGGCGGCCTCGGTGGCACGGAGCCGGGCCAGGCGCACCTCGTCCTCGCGCTGGGTGTCCCCCGTCAGGCCGGCCCACCGGACGACCAGCGGGAGCGTGGTGCCCTGGACCAGCATGATCAGCACGATCACCAGCGCCGTGCAGAAGATGATCAGGTCCCGCTCGTGTACCGGCCCGCCGTCCGGCACGGTCAGCGGCACCGCGAGCGCCGCGGCGAACGACACCGCCCCACGGAAGCCGGCCCAGCCGGTCACGACGGTCACCCGCCACGACGGCCGGGGCTCGCGCCGCGGCGTACGCCGCCGCAGCGCCCAGACCGCGAGGCTCGACAGGTGCACGCACCCCGTCCGGGTCACGAAGATGACACCGGCGACGACCACCGCGATGAGCAGGGCCCGGGCCAGCGAGGTGCTGGTGACGCCCTCGACCGCGCGCGGGATCTGCATGCCGACGAGCACGAAGAGGCCGCCGTTGATGAGGAAGGTGCTCAGGTCCCAGAAGTCGAACGCCATGATCCGCGCCCGCGCGCTGATCACCCGCGGGCTCGCCCACGAGAGCACCAGGCCGGCCACCAGCACCGCCAGCACGCCGCTGGCGTGAACCAGCTCGGCGAGCAGGAACGACGTGAACGGGGTGAGCACGCTCAGCGCGCCCTCCCGCAGCGGGTCGTCCAGTCGCTTGCGCAGCACGACCACCGCCGCGCCGACCAGCAGGCCGGCGACCACACCGCCGAGGAAGGCGCCGCCCAGCCGCTCCAGGAACCCGAGCACCCCGGGCGCGGTGTGGCCGGTGATCAGACCGAGCGCGACGGCGAAGAGAACCAGCGCCGTACCGTCGTTGATCAGGCTCTCCGCGCGCAGCGTGGTGAGCAGCCGGCGCGGCATCCGCTTCGCCAACCCGGCCACCGCCGCGGCGTCGGTCGGCGCCAGCACGGCGCCGAGCACCCAGGCCGCCGCCGGGTCGACGCCGAACGCCATCGCGGTGTAGGCCACCGTCACCATGGTCACCACCACCAGCCCGACCGCCAGCAGGGAGATGGCCGTGAGGTTGGCACGGATCTCCCGCAGGCTGGTGGTGATGCTCTCGCGATAGAGGATCGCCGGTAGGAACAGCAGCAGCACGACCTCGGGCTCGAGCAGCACGTTCGAGAAGAGTGGGATGAGCGCGATCAGCACGCCCATGGTGATCAGCAACACCGGCGGCGCGACCCGGTACCGGCCGCCCAGCGTCGTGCCGACGAGCACGGTGGCACCCAACACCACGAGCAGGTCAAGCGCCTCCATCACACCTCCTCCGGCTGCCTCTCCATGATCTGGGAAGGGGCCGGAGGCGCACCGGGGAACGCCGGAGCCGACGGGTGGTGCCGAGGTGGACCGCCGCCGCCCCGACGCTGTCCGCCGGCCACGACCGCGGCCGCCACCAGGCACAGGGCGGCGGCGAGGGCGAACGCCGGCCGGGCACCGAGCGCCACGGCGGCGGAACCGAGTGGGGTGGCCACCGCGACCGGGCCGAACATGGCGGTGGTGGCGGTCGCCGCGACCCGCCCGAGCTGCGCCGCCGGGGCATGCGTCTGGACGGCGGTGACCGCCGCGACCAGCGCCCACGGCAGGGCGAGGCCGGCGAGTACGGCGGCCACGACCGCCGCGGGCCACCACGGCAGGCACCGGCCGAGGCACACCACGGCGAACAGGACGGTCCCGACGGTGGCGACCCGGACCGACCCGAGCCGGCCGATCAGGCGCCCGGCGACCAGCCCGGCGGCGATGGACCCGGCGCCCTGGGCGCTCAGCAGTACGCCGAGGAACGTCGACGGCATCGCCAGGTCGTCGGTGACGACCCGGTAGAGCGCCGCGGTGGTGAAGCCGGACAGGCCGATGGCGACGGCGGCGAGACCCACGCTGCGGTGGATGACGGGTTGGTGCCGGATCACCGCGAGCCCGGCGCGGAGACCGGGGCGGCGGCCCGTCGGCGGGGCCGGGGCTCGCCCGGCCGGGCGGACGGTGGTGTAGAGGACGGCCGCCAAGACCGGCATCGCCGCGCTCAGCACCGCGACGAGGTGGCCGCCCTGCCAGGCGTAGAGTCCCGCCCCGGCGAGCGGGGCCACCAGCTTGACGCCCTCCTGGGCGCTGGTTCGCCAGCCGTTGACGTGGCCGAGCTGCTCGGCGGGCAGCGCCTCCGGCAGGAACGCCGACTCGCCCGCGTCGATGAGCACGTAGCTGACCCCGTAGGCGAGGGGGACGGCGAAGAGCAACCAGGTGTCGCCCGCGTCCCGCACGGCGAGCAGGCTGAGCAGTGCCGGCACCAGCAGCAGGTGCACGGTGATCAGGGTGGGGCGCCGGGGCAGCCGGTCGACGACGCCGCCGAGCCAGGGCCCGGCCAGGACCGGGGCGAAGACGCAGACGCCGGCCAGCGCCGCGAGGCCGGCCGAGCCGGTCAGGTCGAGGATCCAGATGCCGGCGACGAGCGACATGGTGGTGCTGCCGAAGCCCGACAGCAGGGAGATGGCCACGAAGAGCACGGCGTTACGGCGCATGGAACCCCCGACGATTGCGGCGCGACAGCCCTGATCCTCCAAACCTGAGTCGTGTCGCCGCAAGATCTGGGCGTGGCGTCAACGTGGCGTTGACAGCGCCCGGACGGCGTCGGCGACCGCCCAGGCCCGGGCCGGCACCCGGTCCGGCCCGGCCGCGGCGAGGTCGGCCACCACGTGCCGGGCCAGTGAGTGCAGCGGGCCGGGCGGCGCGTCCAGGGCCGCGGTGACGGTGCGCCGCACCAGCGGAGCAGCGGCGAAGCGACCGTCCCAGCGCCGGTCGGCGGCGATCCACCGGTCGAGTTCCGCGACGGCGGCGCGGAGAGCGGCGGCCCGGGGGCCGAAGGGCGCGTCGCCGGCCGCTCGCCGGACCCGGGCCGCCGCGGCGAGCCGCTGGCGCCGCTGCTCGGCCGCCTGCCGGCTGGCCAGGCCGAGCACGGTGGCAATCTGAGCCCAGGTCGCCCCGGCGTGCCGGGCCCGGTCGATCAGCGTCAACTCCTCGTCGTCGAGCCGCGCCCGGGCGGCGGTCACCTCGGCGAGCCGGTCCAGTTCGGACGTCATGTGTCAACGATACGTTGACAGGCGGCGCCCGGGCGTCCGCCGAGGACGTCGGAGTGGCCCCTTCCACCCGGCGCGTTCACCCGGTAGAAACAGTTCCGATCCCCCGTCGTCGATCCCAACCACCGCACGACTCGTTCGGAGAGCGCTCTCTCACTTCCGCCACCTCCCGAGAGGACGAACGCATGACCACCCACGGCACACGACGGCGCGGACGCCGGGCCCTGGTGCTCGGTCTCGCGCTGGCAACCGCCGTCGCCGCCACGGCGCCCGCCGCCACCGCCGGCCCACCACGTCCGGGCACCCCCGACTTCGGCCCCAACGTGACGATCTTCGGCCCGGGCACCCCGGTCAGCGAGATCCAGGCCACCATGGACGCCCGGCACGCGGCACAGGTCGACGCCGAGATGGGCAGCGCCCGGCACGCGTACCTGTTCCTGCCCGGGAGCTACGGCAGCGCCGAGCAGCCGCTGCAGGTGAAGGTCGGCTACTACACCGAGGTCTCCGGCCTCGGTGCCGTCCCCACCGACGTCCGTCTCAACGGCAAGATCGAGGTCTACAACCGTTGCCTCGCCGACGGCGGCGCCGGCAACTGCATCGCCCTGGTCAACTTCTGGCGTACGCTGTCGAACCTGTCGTTGTCGATCAACGCCACCGGCCAGGACGACTGCCGGTCCTCGGCGAACTTCTGGGCCGTCTCACAGGCGGTGTCGATGCGCCGTCTCGACGTCAGCGGCGGCACGTTGTCGCTGATGGACTACTGCACGGCCGGCCCGCAGTACGCCAGCGGCGGCTTCATCGCCGACTCGCGGCTGCCGGACGTCGTCAACGGCTCCCAGCAGCAGTGGCTGACCCGTAACAGCGAGGTCGGCAGCTGGTCCAACGCCGTGTGGAACCAGGTCTTCGCGGGCGTCGTCGGCGCCCCGGACGACGCCGGCTTCCCGGACCCGCCGTACACCACGCTCGACACCACGCCGCTCAGCCGGGAGAAGCCGTACCTGTACGTGGACGACCGCGGCCGCTACCACGTCCGGGTGCCGGCCGTCCGGCGGGACACCCGCGGCATCTCCTGGGGTGCCGGCCTGACCCCGGGCCGCAGCATCCCGATCCGCGACTTCTTCATCGCCAAGCCGGGCGACTCGGTGCACGTGATCAACCGGGAACTCGCCCGCGGCAAGCACCTGCTGCTCACCCCCGGTGTGTACGACGTCGCCCGCAGCATCGAGATCCGGCGCCCGGACACGGTCGTGCTCGGGCTCGGCCACGCCACGCTGACCGCCGTGAACGGCGCGGTGCCGCTCGACGTCGCGGGCGTGCCCGGCGTCGTGGTGGCCGGGGTGACCGTGGACGCCGGGCTCCGGGAGTCGCCGGTCCTGCTGCGGGTCGGCAGCCGGCACGGGCGCAACCACAGCACCGCGCGCAACCCGATCACGCTGTCCGACGTGTACTTCCGGGTCGGCGGGCCGCACATCGGCCGGACCCACACCGCGCTCGAGGTCAACAGCGACCACGTCCTCATCGACCACACCTGGGTGTGGCGGGGCGACCACGGCGTCGAGGGCTTCACCGAGGGCGTCAACGGTGACACCGACCGCTGGCGGACCAACACCGGCCGGTACGGCGCGGTCGTCAACGGCGACCACGTCACCGCCACCGGGCTGTTCGTCGAGCACTTCCAGCGCTACAACACGGTGTGGAACGGCGAGCACGGGACGACGATCCTCTACCAGAACGAGCTGCCGTACGACCCGCCGACGCAGGCGGACTGGATGAACGGCGACGTCCAGGGGTGGGCCGGCTACAAGGTCGGCGACCGGGTGCGGCACCACACGCTGCACGGCGGCGGGGTGTACGTGTTCAACCAGAACAACCCGTCGATCCACACCGAGAACGGCTTCGAGGTGCCGGAGCGACCCGGTGTGCGGCTGCACCACGTGATGACCGTGAACCTAAGCGCCGGCACGATCGACCACGTGGTCAACGGTGTCGGTGCGGCGGCCGACACCACCCGCGTCGGCGCGCCGGTCTACCTCGCGGAGTACCCGATCCCGTGAACCGGCGGCGTGGGGCCGGAGTGACCTGCTTCGGCCCCACGCGGGACCGACCGTGGCTCGGGCCGAACAGCGGCTCGGGCCGCGGCTCGGGCTGAACAGCGGCTCGTGGGCGGTGTGGGCCCGACGTCGCCGACGGCCGCCTTTGGAGCTGAGCAGTTCACGATGTCAGCCCTGGGTCAAAACCCGTCCTCCAGGTATCGAATCTGACCGCGGCACCGAACCGCGACGCGGGCACCGGTCCGACGCCGGCCAGCGGCGTGATCCGGGACCCGCACGGTCAACCGGTGCGCGGCGTAGGCACCGGCCCGTCGACGTCGGCATCGATCAGAGCGCGCCGAAGCGGCTCGCCTCGGTGTAGGACTGATCGCGTCGCCGGAGCGGAGACCCGGCGCAGGACCGACCGCGCCACCGAAACGAAAACCCGACGCAGGACCGACCGCACCCCCGAAACAGCGGCTCGGGCCGCGGCTCGGGCTGAACAGCGGCTCGCGGGCGGTGTGGGCCCGACGTCGCCGACGGCCGCCTTTGGAGCTGAGCAGTTCACGATGTCAGCCCTGGGTCAAAACCCGTCCTCCAGGTATCGAATCTGACCGCGGCACCGAACCGCGACGCGGGCACCGGTCCGACGCCGGCCAGCGGCGTGATCCGGGACCCGCACGGTCAACCGGTGCGCGGCGTAGGCACCGGCCCGTCGACGTCGGCATCGATCAGAGCGCGCCGAAGCGGCTCGCCTCGGTGTAGGACTGATCGCGCCGCCGGAGCGGAGACCCGGCGCAGGACCGACCGCACCGAAACCAAAACCCGACGCAGGACCGACCGCGCCACCGAAACCAAAACCCGACGCAGGACCGACCGCACCCCCGAAACGAGGACCCGGCGCAGGACCGATCGCGTCGGCGTAGCGGGAAGTCCGTGCGAGCCGGCGGGCGCGATCCACGCGCGACATCAGCTCCAAAGGTGGCTACCCCACACCTACGCGCCGCAGGCGGCGCGGCAACGGAACTTGCCGGCAACGCAGCGACCGCCGAGCCGCGTCCGCAGCCGCGCCGGCACCCGCGCCCAGCGACCCGGTCGCCCCTGGTCCCGGCCCGCGAAGACCCACACCACGTGCCGGTCGACAGCGCCGACGAGGGAGCGGTCAGCTCCGCACGTACGCGAGCGGGACAGCTCCGGGACCGCCGGGCCAGGTGCCGGTGAGGACCGCGCCCGCCGCCGTCGCGTCGCCGGCGACCCGGCGCACGACGGCCAACTCGACGCCGTCGGTGACGATCACCGTCGGGTCGGCGTCGTCGACCCGGCGGATCGCGCCGGCCGCCGGCACGTCGGCCCGCCCGTCGACCGCGACGGTCATGAGCGCCGCGCGGACCTCGCGGACGCCGCCGACCTCGAAGTACTCCTCCGCCTGGCCGGCGTCGCCACGGAGAACGTCCGCCAGCACGGCGGCGTAGACCGGGTCACCGCAGCCGTCGTACGCCCAGCGTCGGCCCAGCACCGAGTGCTCGGCGGTGCCGACCAGCCACGGCTCCCCGCCGGCCAGGGGCGCATCGCGGTAGGTCAGCGGCACCTGGAGGACCGGCCCGGCGCCGGCGCGAACGAGCAGGGTCTCGACACCCACCGCGCCCGCCGGGTCGTCGAAGCGGTACGCGGCGACGCGGGTGACCTCCGCGCCCGCGTCCCCCGCGAACCAGGCCCGACCGGGCAGCCACCCGGCGAGGAGTTCGAGCTTGTTGGGCTTCAGGTCGGCACGGTGCAACAACGCCATGCGCGGCATCGTATCGGGACTGCGTCGGTTGATCACCGCGCCGGAGGACCCGGCACTCCGGCCGGCCGGCTGGCAGGATGGCCGGGTGGATCTCGACTCGGGCGCCGGCCTGCTGCACCGGCTCACCTCGTACGTGCCGGACCGCGAGTGGGACGTGCCCGCCGACGACCCGCGCGTCCGCCACGACCTCGTCCCGAACGACCCGGCGACGCTGCCGCCGCCGATGAAGGCGTACGCCGGGAACCTGCCCGTCGTGGCGTTGCCGCGCGAACTGCCCGACCCGGGCGTGCCGGCGACCGCCGTGCTCGCCGGCGCTCTCGGCCCGGCGCGCCCGCTCGACGCGGCGCAGCTCGGTCGCGTGCTCTTCCTCGGCGCCGGCGTGGTCCGGACCGCCGAGCGCAACGGGCGTCCCGTCCTCTTCCGCGCGGCCGGCTCGGCGGGCGCCCGCTTCCCCCTGGAGCTCTACGCGAGCACGCGCGGCGTCGCCGGCGTGCCCGACGGCGTGCACTGGTACGACGGCCAGCGACACGCCCTCGTGCAGGTCGCGCCGGCCGCGGGCGGGACGGCCACCACGCTCGTCGTGACCGGCGTGCCGTGGCGGACCGGCTGGCGGTACGCGGAACGCGGCTGGCGGCACCTCTACTGGGACGCCGGCACGCTGCTGTCCCAGCTCTCGGCCGCCGCGGCGAGCGCGGGCCACCCGCCGGCACTGCGTTCGCTGTTCCCGGACGCGCAGATCCGCGGGCTCGTCGGTGCGGACGGCGTCCACGAGTATCCGCTCGCGTTGCTCACCCTCGGCGCCGGCGTCCCCGCCGTCGAGCCCGCCGGCCCAGCCGCCACCGGCGACCTGCCGCCGGTGGAGCTGCCGCTCTGCACCACCGCGCAGCGCGCCGGCGAGCGGGCGGAACTCGGCGACCCCTGGCCGGCCGGCGACACCCTGGCGGACGTCCCGGAGTCCGACACGCTGGACGAGGTGATACGCCGACGCGGGTCACAGCGCCGGATGGACCGCTCCCGGACGCTGCCCCGCCGCACGCTGGAGTGGTCGATGAGCGCCGCCCTGCGCGGCGTGGCGGTGCCGCACTGGGTGGCCGTCCACGGCGTCGACGGGGTGCCACCCGGCCTCTACCGCTGGCCCGACCTGTCGGCGCCGTTGCGCACCGGCGACCTCCGCGACGACTTGCTCCGCGTCTGCCTCGACCAGGGTCTCGCCGCCGACGCCGGGTACGTCGTCATCGCCGCCACCCGCGCGTCCGTCCTCGACGACCGGTCCTACCGGGACGCGCAGCTCGCCGCCGGGCTCGTCGAGGGCCGGCTGCACCTCGCGGCGTACGCCCTGGGCGCCGGCGCCTCCGGGATGACGTTCAACGACTCCGCGGTGCCGGGCCTGCTCGGCGAGCCGGACGACCTGGCCGCGCTGCTCTTCACCTGCGTGGGCGTGCCCGAGTACGCGTCCCGGCCGGGTGGCCGGCCCGGCGAGCCGGTCGAGGTCCGCCCGGTCCGCCCCCGCATCGGCGGCAGCTGACCGCTATCGGATGGCCACCGCCGCCGCCGGCCGCGTAGAGTGCCGGGCATGAGTGGCTCCGCCGTCCCCAGCAACCGGCCCCGGTGCGCCGTGCGGGCGGGTGTGGAGCGACGTCGACGTTCGGCGGCTCGCCTGCGAGCCACGACCGCCTGAGCCGACGTCACCTGCGAACGGGCGGATCGACCCGCCCGGTCCCCCCCTCGGAGCCGTCCGTCGATCCGTCCGGATTCCCATCCGGCGACCCGCCTTTCGGCGCGGGTCCGAACGAGATCGGCAGACCCGATGGATCTGGAGAAGTTGCTGTCCGACCGGCTGGCGCCGGCGTTCGCCGCGGTGGCGGGCAGTCCCGTCGACCCCGGCGTGCGCCGCTCGCAGTACGCGGACTTCCAGTCGGACGCGGCGCTCCCGCTGGCGCGGCGGCTCGGCCGTGCGCCCCGGGACGTCGCGGCCGAGGCCCTGGCCGGGGCGGACCTCGCCGACCTGTGCGCCACGGCGGAGGTGTCCGGTCCCGGCTTCATCAACCTCACCGTCGCGGACGCCGCCCTCGGTGACCTGGTGTCCGGCCTGGCCGCGGATCGGCGCCTGGGCGTCCCGGTCTGCGACCGGCCGGAGACGGTGGTGGTCGACTACTCGGCGCCGAACGTCGCCAAGGAGATGCACGTCGGGCACCTCCGCTCGACCGTCATCGGCGACGCGGTGGCCCGGCTGCTCGGCTGGCGGGGCCACCGGGTGGTTCGGGCCAACCACCTCGGCGACTGGGGCACCCCGTTCGGCATGCTGATCGAGCACCTGCTCGACCTCGGCGAGGACGAGGCGGTCCGGGAGCTGTCGGTCGGCGACCTCGACTCGTTCTACCGGTCGGCGCGGGCGAAGTTCGACGCCGACGACGACTTCCGGGAACGGTCCCGGTCCCGGGTGGTCGCGCTGCAGGGCGGTGACGAGCGCACGCTGCGGCTGTGGCGGGTGCTCGTCGCCCAGTCCACGGCGTACTTCCTGCGCGTCTACGACCGGCTCGACGTCACCCTGGCCGACGCCGACTTCCGGGGCGAGAGCAGCTACCACGACCTGCTCGCGCCGGTGGTGGACGAGCTCGACCGGCTCGGCCTGCTGACCCACAGCGGCGGCGCCGCCTGCGTCTTCCCGCCCGGCTTCAGCGGGCGGGACGGCCGCCGGCTGCCGTTGATCGTCCGCAAGGCCGACGGCGGCTTCGGTTACCCGGCCACGGACCTGGCCGCGCTCCGGCACCGCACCGGCGAGATCGCCGCCACCCGGCTGCTGTACGTCGTGGGCCTGCCCCAGCGGCAGCACTTCGAGCTGGTCTTCGCGGTGGCCGCACTCGCCGGCTGGCTCCCGGAGGGCACCCGGGCCGAGCACGTCGGCTTCGGCTCGATCCTCAGCACGGACGGGCGGATGCTGCGCAGCCGCAGCGGGGACTCGGTGAAGCTCGCCGCACTGCTCGACGAGGCGGTGGCCCGCGCCACGGAGCTGGCCCGCCGGAAGAACCCCGACCTGGGCGAGGTCGAGGTGGCTGCGGTCGGGCGGGCGGTGGGGGTCGGGGCGGTGAAGTACGCCGACCTGTCCACCGACCGCAACCGCGACTACGTCTTCGACTGGGACCGGATGCTGTCGCTGGACGGCAACACCGCCCCCTACCTCCAGTACGCCTACGCCCGGATCCGGTCCATCTTCCGGCGGGCAGGCCAGCTCCCGCCGCCGGCGGCCACGGTGCGGCTGACCGACCCGGCGGAGCGGGCGCTCGCGATGGAGCTGACCGGCTTCGCGGCGGTCGTCGGCGCCGTCGAGCGGTCCCTGGAGTTCCACCAGCTCGCCGGGTACCTGCACCGGCTCGCCACCACGTTCAGCGGCTTCTACGAACGCTGCCCGGTGCTGGCCGCCGCCGCGCCGGTACGCGACAGCCGGCTGCTGCTCTGCGACCTGACCGCCCGGGTGCTGCGGCAGGGCCTGCACCTGCTCGGCATCCGCACTCCGGAACGGATGTGAGCGCGGGGTCCGCGCGCGGGCCGAAACAACCAGGTGGTGTCGGGAACGCCGCGTTTCTACCCCTCGACCGGGGGTAGGGCGTTCAGGGCACGTTCCCAGCAGCCCCGATGGAGGAACCCGCCCAGATGGATGCCAGCAAGCCCGCCAAGGCGGTCAAGGACGTCGTGGAGGCCGCCGCCGAGAAGTTGACCGACGTTCTCACGCCCGACGTGCCCGGCGCGCCGGGCAGCGCGCCCCCGACCGTCGAGGAGCCGACCACCCCGCACGACCCGCTGCCACCGAAGAAGGAGCAGGGCGCCCCCGAGACCCGTACCCCGACCGGCGCGGAGACCGGGGCACCGGCGATCGCGAAGGGCCAGCAGGGCGCGTACCTCACGACCTCGCAGGGCGCGCGGCTGCGGGACACCGACCATTCGCTCAAGGCGGGGCCACGCGGGCCGATCCTGCTCCAGGACCACCACTTCCGCGAGAAGATCACCCACTTCGACCACGAGCGCATCCCGGAGCGGGTGGTCCACGCCCGCGGCACCGGAGCGCACGGCGTGTTCACGAGTTACGGCACCGCCGAGGCGCTCACCCGGGCGGGCTTCCTCGGGAAGGGACGGGAGACCCCGGTCTTCGTCCGGTTCTCCACCGTCCTCGGCTTCCGCGGGTCGGCCGACACGGTCCGCGACACCCGCGGCTTCGCGACGAAGTTCTACACCGACGAGGGCACCTTCGACCTGGTCGCCAACAACATGCCGGTCTTCTTCATCCAGGACGCCATCAAGTTCCCGGACATCATCCATGCCGGCAAGCCCCATCCGGACCGGGAGATCCCGCAGGCGCAGAGCGCGCACGACACGTTCTGGGACTTCGTCTCCCTGCACACCGAGGCGCAGCACCACACCATGTGGAACATGTCCGACCGGGGCATCCCGCGTTCGTACCGGACGATGGAGGGCTTCGGCGTGCACACCTTCCGGCTGGTCAACGCCGCCGGGGAGACGGTGCTGGTCAAGTTCCACTGGAAGCCGAAGCTCGGCGTGCACTCCCTCGCCTGGGAGGAGGCCCAGTTGCTGAACGGCATCGACCCGGACTTCCACCGCCGGGACGTGTACGACGCGATCGAGGCGGGCGCGTACCCGGAGTGGGAACTCGGTCTCCAGGTGTTCCCGGACACCCCGGAGGAGACGTTCGCCGGGATCGACCTGCTGGACCCGACGAAGATCGTCCCGGAGGAGCTCGCGCCGGTGCAGCCGGTGGGGCGGCTGGTGCTCAACCGCACGCCGACGAACTTCTTCGCCGAGTCCGAGCAGGTCGCCTTCCACGTCGGGCACCTGCCGCCGGGCATCGACGTCACGAACGATCCGCTGTTGCAGGGCCGGCTCTTCTCGTACGTCGACACGCAGCTCACCCGCCTGGGCGGCCCGAACTTCTCGCAGATCCCGATCAACCGGCCGCACGCCCCGGTCAACGACCTGCTGCGCGACGGCTTCCACCAGCACGCCGTCCACGCGGGAGTCGCGCCGTACCGGCCGAACTCGCTCGACGGCGGCAACCCCTTCCCGGCCGGCGACGCGGAGAACGCGTTCGTCGACGTGCCGGTGACGGTCGCGGAGGCACCAAAGGTACGCGCGAACCCGGTCTCGTTCGACGACCACTTCAGCCAGGCGCGCCTGTTCTGGCTGAGCATGTCGCCGGTCGAGAAGGAGCACATCATCCGCGCGTACACCTTCGAGCTGGGCAAGTGTTACCACCAGGCGATCAAGGAGCGGCAGCTCCAGTGTCTGGCCAACATCGACCCGGTGCTGTGCGCGCAGGTCGCCACCGGCCTGGGCCTGCCCGCCCCGGCGCCGACCGTTCCGCTCGCCGACGTCGCGCCCAGCCCCGCGCTGTCGCAGGTGGGCCGGGTGTGGCCGGCCGACGGTCGGATGGTGGGGATCGTCGTGGACCCCGACGGCGACCTCGACGGCGTCGGCGCGGTACGCGAGGCGGTGTTCGCCGCCGGCATGGTCCCGCTGCTCGTCGCCCCGCACGGCGGCACGGTGGCCGGCCTGCCGGTGCAGCGGACCTTCGCCACCGCCCGGTCGGTCGAGTTCGACGCCCTGCTGCTGGCCGGCGCGCCGGCACCGGCGCCGGACGCGCTGCCCGCCCGGGACGCCAAGGCGGGAACCACCGACACGGTGATCGTGGACCCGCGGGTGCTGCTCATGGTCGAGGAGGCCTGGCGGCACGCCAAGGCGATCGGCGGGTGGGGCGCCGGTGAGGCCGTGCTGCGGCAGGCCGGGGTGACCGGTACGCCCGGTGTCGTCACCGGCGACACCGCCACCGACGTGCTGAGTGAGGTGAAGCAGTTGCTGGCCGCGCACCGGACCTGGGAACGGTTCCCCACCTCGGTGGCCTGACCCGACCGGTCGGGAGGCCCGGGCCGTCCCGGTCCGGGCCTCCCCCGTTGGGCGGCCCCGAGCGCTCCGGTGGCTCGCACCGGGACGGGCGGCTCCGGCCGGTCAGGCCGCGACGAGCACCGAGGCGAGGACCAGCAGCGAGCAGACGATCTCGATCATGCCGACCTGCGCGGGCCGCAGCCCGCGCGGCGGCAGGAGCCGGGCGCGGATCAGGAGCACCAGGAACACCGGGGCGAGCAGCGGGTCGAGCAGGGCGGCCGCGACCAGTGCCGCCAGGTGGTAGCCGACCGACCAGCGCAGGTAGCGGGCACTCCCCCGCTCCCGGATCATCGTCTTGACGTAGAGGACCGTGCCGGTCAGGTAGAGCAGCAGGGCCACGAACGCGGGGACGACCCGCGCCGGGGGCACGCCGGCGACCGTGGCCACGACGAAGACCAGCAGGCAGCTCTGTGCCACCGAGGCGAGGTCGTTCAGCAGCGCCCGCTCGCGCCGCCGCCACGCGTACCCGGCGTTGACCGCGAGCAGCACGGCGAAGGCCGGCGCATACCACAGCGCCGCCGGCCGGGCCAGCACCACCGCCGCCGCGAGGGGCGTCGTGACCAGCGCGTACGCCCGGAGCTGCGCGGCGAACCGGCGCGGCCGCCGGCTCTTGACGGCCTGGAAGACGTAGTACGACAGCAGGTAACCGCCGAGCCAGGCGCCGAGCAGCGGCAGGTGCGGCCAGCGCGGCCCGACCAGCACGACCCCGACCAGGTACGGCAGCAGCAGCATCGCCCAGGCGCCGTGCTGTGGCGGCAGGTAGCGGCGAACGGCGCGGCGGCGATTGACCGGCCGGACGGCGGGGGCGGCGGCGGTGGTCATGCCGGCGGGGTGACGTCGGGCGGGAGGGACAGGCGCACCACGCAGGCGGTCGGCGCGCCGAACGGTTCCAGCACGGCCTCGTTGGGCGGGGCGCCGGCCTGCTCCAGGACGCCACGGACGACGCCCACGTGCAGCCCGCAGATGGCGTCGGGGTTGCGGCCCACGAGTTCGAGGAACGGGCAGGTGGACAGGTGGATCTCGGTGCGTCCGTCGGCCGTGGGGTGCAGGCTGGGGTCGAAGCCGAGGCCGCGCAGCACCGTGATCAGCGTGTCGACTGGGTTCCCGCCCGCAGGTGTCGCCGCGGCGAGGTGGCGCCCCCAGTCGTGGCCGGCGCGGGCTGCCTCGGCCCGGACGTCACCCCGGCCGTGCCGGGCGAGGTGGTCGAGGAGGGCGGCGGCGAGGGCGCGGTAGGGCGCCGGGGCGGGGGTCTCCTCGGTGGCAACCCGGTAGCGCCACGCCGGCCGGCCCGGCTGTCCGCCGCTGGCGCGTGCCTTGACGAGCAGGCCGGCACCGACCAGCCGGTCGAGGTGGCTGCGGGCGGTGGAGGGGTGCAGACCGGTCCGTTCGCTGGCCTCGGCGATGGTCAGGCCACCGCCGGCGGCGCGCACCAGCTCCAGGATCGAGGCCCGGCTCGCGGTGCCGAGGGCCCGGTGCCGGGTGGCGTCGATGACCTCCCCACTCGGCCCTGTTCTCGGGGTTTTCACGCTAAATAACGTTACAACGAAGAACGCCGCCAAAACCACGGAGGGTGTCCTGTCACACTCCTGCCGATCAACGCCTGGGACCGGATCATCCGCCCGTCAGAGTGGCTGAGCACAACTCCGGATGATCTCGGGACCTTCGGCCCGGTTGTCGTCCGTCGTCCCTCGGCACGATGGCGACAGGGTGCCGCTCGGGTTGCGCCCAGACAAGATCCGGGCCACGGTGGGCAGCACGTCACGACCGAGGGAATGAGGCGTATGTCGCGAGCGACCGAGAGCGCCCAGCGGGCCCTGCTGGGGGTGGGCGGCCTGGTGCGGCGGGCGGAGGTTTCCGCCGACGGACGGACGTTGCACCAGGTCGGCGGCCGGGAGGCGGACGCGTTCTATCGGGATCGTTGGTCGTATGACAAGGTGGTGCGCTCGACGCACGGGGTGAACTGCACGGGGTCGTGTTCCTGGAAGGTGTATGTCCGGGACGGGATCATCACGTGGGAGCAGCAGCAGACGGACTATCCGAGTGTCGGGCCGGACCGTCCGGAGTACGAGCCGCGCGGCTGCCCCCGGGGCGCCGCCTTCTCCTGGTACACGTATTCGCCCACGCGGGTGCGGTATCCGTACGCGCGGGGTGTGCTGGTGGAGATGTACCGGGAGGCGAAGCGTCGGCTGGGGGATCCGGTGGCGGCGTGGGCGGACATCCAGGCGGACCCGCGGCGGCGGCGCCGCTACCAGCGGGCCCGCGGCAAGGGTGGTCTGGTGCGGATCTCCTGGGACGAGGCGCTGGAGATGGTCGCCGCCGCGCACGTGCACACGATCGGCGAGTACGGTCCGGACCGGATCGCCGGCTTCTCGCCGATTCCCGCGATGTCGATGGTGTCGCATGCGGTGGGTGCGCGGTTCATCTCGCTGCTCGGCGGGTCGATGCTGTCCTTCTACGACTGGTACGCGGACCTGCCGGTGGCCTCACCACAGGTGTTCGGCGACCAGACCGACGTGCCGGAGTCCGGTGACTGGTGGGACGCCTCGTACTTCGTCATGTGGGGCTCCAACGTCCCGGTGACCCGGACGCCGGACGCGCATTGGATGGCCGAGGCGCGGTACCGGGGTCAGAAGGTCGTCGTGGTCAGCCCGGACTTCGCCGACAACGTCAAGTTCGCCGACGAGTGGATGCCGGCGCAGCCGGGTACCGACGGCGCCCTGGCGATGGCGATGGGGCACGTGATCCTCAAGGAGTTTTTCGTCGACCGGCGCACCCCGCGCTTCGTCGACTATGTACGCCGCTTCACCGACCTGCCGTTCCTGATCACGCTGGAGCCGGGGGCGGGCGGGGCGTACCGGCCGGGGAAGTTCCTCACCGCCGCGGACCTCGGTGAGACCGACCGGGAGGCGGCGTTCCGGCCGGTGCTCTGGGATTCCGCGACCGACGCGCCGGCCGTGCCGCGCGGCAGTCTCGGCCACCGCTGGGGCGCGCAGCCCGGCCAGTGGAACCTCGACCTGGGCGACCTGGAGCCGGCGCTGACCTGCCTCGGCGCGGGTGAGCCGGTCGAGGTCGAACTTCCCCGCTTCGACACCGACACCCCGCAGGTGCTGCGCCGGGGCGTGCCCACCCGCACGGTGCGGCGGGCCTCCGCGAGCGAAGAGATCATCGTGACCAGCGTCTTCGACCTGCTGCTCGCGCAGTACGGGGTGGCCCGCGACGGGCTGCCCGGGCAGTGGCCGGCCGGGTACGACGACGTCGAGGTGCCGTACACGCCGGCGTGGCAGGAGCCGATCACGGGTGTGCCGGCGGCGCAGGTGGCGCGGGTGGCCCGGGAGTTCGCCGACAACGCCGAGCGCTCCGGCGGCCGGTCGATGATCCTGCTGGGCGCGGGGACGAACCACTGGTTCCATGCCGACGCCACCTACCGGGCGATCCTGGCGCTGACGACGCTGACCGGCTGCCAGGGGGTCAACGGCGGCGGCTGGGCGCACTACGTCGGGCAGGAGAAGTGCCGGCCGGTCACCGGGTGGCAGCAGCTCGCGTTCGGGCTGGACTGGGTCCGCCCGCCACGGCAGATGATCGGCACCGGCTACTGGTACGTCCACACCGACCAGTGGCGCTACGACACGTACTCCGCCGACGTGGTCGCCTCCCCCACCGGCAACGGCGCGTTCGCCGGGAAGCACACGATGGACCTGCTGGCCCAGTCGGCCCGGCTGGGCTGGATGCCGTCCATGCCGACCTTCGACCGCAATCCGCTCGACCTGGCCGACGAGGCCCTCACCGAGTCGCCGGACGACCCCGCGGGCTGGGTCGCCGAGCAGGTCGGCCGGGGCGACGTCCGGTTCGCCTGCACCGACCCGGACGCGCCGCAGAACTGGCCACGGGTACTCACGGTGTGGCGGGCGAATCTGCTCGGCTCGTCCGCCAAGGGCAACGAGTACTTCCTGCGCCACCTGCTCGGCACCGACGCGAACCTGCGGGCCGAGGAGGCGCCGGCCGAGCTGCGCCCGCAGGACGTCACCTGGCGGGACGAGGCCCCGGAGGGCAAGCTCGACCTGCTGCTGAGCCTCGACTTCCGGATGACCTCCACGACGCTGTTCTCCGACGTCGTGCTGCCGGCCGCCACCTGGTACGAGAAGCACGACCTGAGCAGCACCGACATGCACCCGTTCGTGCACGCGTTCACCCCGGCGATCAACCCGCCGTGGCAGACCCGTACCGACTTCGACGCCTTCCACGGCATCGCGAAGGCGTTCTCCACGCTGGCGGCGGGGCGCCTGGGCGTGCGGCGGGACCTGGTGGCGGCGCCGCTGCTGCACGACACCGCCGACGCGATGGCGACCCCGCACGGCCGGGTACGCGACTGGGCGACCACCGGCGAGACCCCGGTGCCGGGCCGGACGATGCCGAAGCTGATGGTGGTCGAGCGGGACTACGGTGCGGTCGCCGCCAAGCTGGCCGCGCTGGGCCCGATGCTGGACACGCTCGGCACCAGCGGCAAGGGCGTGTCGGTGGACGTCCGGCCCGAGGTGGAGTACCTGCGCCACAAGAACGGTGAGATCCGGGGCGGCGCGGCAGACGGGCGGCCGTCGCTGGCGACGGACGTGCACGCCTGCGAGGCGATCCTCGCGCTGTCCGGCACCACGAACGGCCGGGTGGCCACCGCCGGCTTCCGGGACGTGGAGAAACGCACCGGCGTACGCCTGGCGGACCTGGCCGCCGAGCACGAGGGCAAGCAGATCACCTTCGCCGACACCCAGTCGCGTCCGGTGCCGGTGATCACGAGTCCGGAGTGGTCGGGTAGTGAGCATGGTGGGCGGCGCTACTCGCCGTTCACCATCAATACCGAGCGGCTCAAACCGTGGCACACGCTCACCGGGCGGCAGCACTTCTTCCTCGACCACGACTGGATGCAGGAGGCGGGTGAGGCACTGCCCGTGTTCCGGCCGCCGTTGGACATGCACAGGCTCTTCGGCGAGCCGCGACTCGGCGCCAACGGCGAACTGGAGATCACCGTCCGATACCTGACGCCGCACTCGAAGTGGTCCATCCACTCGGAGTACCAGGACAACCTGATCATGCTCACCCTCTCCCGGGGCGGGCCGACGATGTGGATGAGTGAGGCCGACGCGGCGAAGATCGGGGTGCGGGACAACGACTGGATCGAGGCGGTCAACCGCAACGGTGTCGTGGTGTGCCGGGCGGTGGTCAGCCACAAGATGCCCGAGGGCACGGTCTACATGTACCACGCCCAGGAGCGGGTGATCGACGTGCCGAAGGCCGAGGTCAACGGCCGGCGCGGCGGCATCCACAACTCGCTGACCCGGCTGCTGGTCAAGCCCACCCACCTCATCGGCGGGTACGCGCAGCTGTCGTTCGCGTTCAACTATCTCGGGCCGACCGGTAACCAGCGCGACGAGGTCACGGTGATCCGCCGCCGCTCGCAGGAGGTGCGGTACTGATGCGGGTGATGGCGCAGATGGCGATGGTGATGAACCTCGACAAGTGCATCGGCTGCCACACCTGCTCGGTGACCTGCAAGCAGGCGTGGACCAACCGGTCCGGGGTCGAGTACGTGTGGTTCAACAACGTGGAGACCCGCCCCGGCCAGGGCTACCCGCGCACGTACCAGGACCAGCAGCGCTGGCAGGGCGGCTGGGTGCGCACCCGCTCCGGGCGGCTCAAGCCGCGCGCCGGCGGGCGGGTGAAGAAGCTGTTCAGCATCTTCGCCAACCCGAAACTGCCGTCCATGCGCGACTACTACGAGCCGTGGACCTACGACTACGAGCACCTGATCAGCGCACCGGCCGGTGACGACACGCCGGTGGCCCGCCCGAAGTCGCTGCTCACCGGCCAGGACACGAAGATCACCTGGAGCGCCAACTGGGACGACTCGCTCGCCGGCGGCAACGAGGTCGCCGCCGGTGACCCGGTGCTGGCGAAGGTCTCCGACCAGATCCGGCAGGAGTACGAGAAAACCTTCATGTTCTTCCTGCCGCGGATCTGCGAGCACTGCCTCAACCCGTCCTGCGCCGCGTCCTGCCCGTCCGGGGCGATCTACAAACGCAGCGAGGACGGCATCGTCCTGGTCGACCAGGACCGCTGCCGGGGCTGGCGGATGTGCATCACCGGCTGCCCCTACAAAAAGGTCTACTTCAACCACCGCACCGGCAAAGCCGAGAAATGCACCTTCTGCTTCCCACGCATCGAGATCGGCCAACCCACCATCTGCTCCGAAACCTGCGTCGGCCGACTGCGCTACCTGGGCCTCATGCTCTACGACGCCGACCTGGTCACCCAGGCCGCCGCTGTCAAGGACGAGCACGACCTGTACGCCGCGCAGCGCTCGGTCTTCCTCGACCCGCACGACCCCGCGGTGGTCACCGCCGCCCGGGCCGCCGGCATCCCCGACGACTGGATCGAGGCCGCGCAACGCTCCCCGATCTGGGATCTGATCATGAAGTACGAGGTGGCCCTGCCACTGCACCCGGAGTACCGCACCATGCCGATGGTCTGGTACATCCCGCCGCTGTCCCCGGTCGTGGACGCGCTGCGCGACACCGGGCACGACGGCGAGGCGGCCGGCAACCTCTTCGGTGCCATCGACGCGCTGCGGATCCCGGTGGAGTACCTCGCCGAGCTGTTCACCGCCGGCGACCCGCACCCGGTGCGGGCGGTGCTCAACCGGCTCGCCGCGATGCGCGCCTACCAGCGGCGGATCAATCTGGGCGAGGCGCCGGACGAGTCGATCGCCGCCGCGGTCGGCATGACCGGCGCCGAGATGGACGACATGTACCGGCTGCTCGCCATCGCCAAGTACGAGCAGCGGTACGTCATCCCCACCGCGCACGCCGAGGACGCGCACCGGCTGGAGAAGATCGCCACCGAGTGCAGCCTGGACTACGAGGGCGGCCCCGGCATGGGCGGCGGCGGCCCGTACGGGCAGGGGCCGTTCGGCGAGTCCTCCGGCAACCCGGTGCCGGTGCAGGTGGAGACGTTCCACATGCTGCGCGACCGGCAGACCTCCGAGGGGTTCGTCGACCCGGGCGACGAGCCCCGCCGGGTCAACCTGCTCAACTGGGACGGCAAGGGCACACCCAAGGGCCTCTTCCCGCCGCGCCGACCCGAGTCCGACCGGGTGAACGGGGGCCAGCCGTGAGCCGGCCGTCCTGGCGGCCGGTGGCCGCCCGCGCGGCGTCCCTGCTGCTGCGCTACCCCGACGAGGAGGTCCTGGCGGTCCTGCCCACGATCCGGGCCGCCCTGGACGGGCTGCCGGCCGAGGTGGCCGGACCACTGCGGGAGGTCGTGGCCCACCGCGAGTCGACCCCACCGGGCGAGCTGCGCGCCGGGTACGTCCAGCTGTTCGACTTCCGGCGACGCTGCTGCCTGCACCTGAGCTACTACACCTGCGGCGACACCCGCCGCCGCGGCGAGGCGCTGGTGGGTTTCGCCGCCGTCTACAAGCGGGCGGGTCTGGCTCTGGTCGACGGTGAGCTGCCCGACTTCCTGCCGGCGCTGCTCGACCTGGCGGCCGCCGACGAGAGTGGCTGGCGGCTGCTGCGGGACAACCGCGTGGGCCTCGACCTGCTGGTCGAAGCGCTGGGACGGGAGCGGTCGGTATACCGGCACGCGATCGTCGCGGTCCGCGCGATGCTGCCGCCCGCCCGGCCCGCCGACCTCGCCGCCGCCGCCCAACTGGCCCGCACCGGCCCGCCGGTGGAACAGGTCGGCCTCGAACCGTTCGGCCTCGTCAACACCACCGGAGGTCGCCGGTGAGCGCGGGGAACGCGGCGCAGCGGAGTGCCGCAGTCGCGAACGAAAGGTGGCACCGGTGAACACCGTGAACGTGCTGCTCTGGGTCGTCTACCCGTACCTGGCGCTGGCCGTGCTGGTCGGCGGCCTGATCTGGCGCTACCGCTACGACAAGTTCGGCTGGACCACCCGCTCCTCCCAGCTCTACGAGAGCACCGTCCTGCGCTGGGGCAGCCCGCTGTTCCACTTCGGCGTGCTGATGGTCCTCATCGGTCACGTCGGGGGCCTGCTGGTGCCGAAGTCGTGGACCGAGGCGGTCGGGATCACCGAGCACACCTACCACCTGATGGCCGTGTTCATCGGCACGGTCGCCGGCTTCTGCACCCTGATCGGCCTCGGCATCCTCATCGCCCGCCGCCGGCTGACCGGCCCGGTCTTCGCCGCGACCACCCGCAACGACAAGGCGATGTACGTGGTCCTGACCGGGGTCATCGTCCTCGGCCTGTGGTCCACGGTCCGGGCCAATGTCACCGGCCCCGGCTACGACTACCGGGAGACCATCTCGCCGTGGTTCCGGTCGCTGTTCTACCTCAGCCCGGATCCGGAGCTGATGGCCGGTGTGCCGGTCGGTTTCCAGATCCACGTCGTGGCGGCGTTCGCGCTCTTCGCCTTCTGGCCGTTCACCCGGCTGGTGCACGCCTTCAGCGCGCCGGTCGGCTACCTCACCCGCCCGTACGTCGTCTACCGCAGCCGGGACGAGCGCCCCGGGCTGCGCCCGGCCCGCCCCGGCTGGGAGGGGCCGCCGACGCCGCCCAGCCAGCGCGGCCGGCGCGCCCGCTCGACCCGGTGAGGATGGAGGCAGCGCGATGACCACCGCCCCGCGGGACACCACGCTCGCCACCGATCCCGCCGCGTCCACCCGGACCGGCCCCGGGGCCGCCCTCCAGCTCACCGTCGCCACCCTCGGCTTCCTGGTCAACTTCTGGGCGTGGGCGCTGCTGGGGCCTCTCGGCCCCGGCATCAAGGAACGGCTCGACCTCGGCTTCGCCGCACAGTCGCTGCTGGTCGCCGTACCGGTGGTGGTGGGCTCCGTCGGCCGCGTCCCGGTCGGCGCCCTCACCGACCGGTACGGCGCCCGGGTCGTCTTCCCCCTGGTCACGCTCGCCACGATCGTGCCGGTGCTGGCCCTGACCGTGGTGTCGTCGTACCCGGCGCTGATCGTGGCCGGCTTCTTCCTCGGCATCGGCGGCACCGCGTTCGCGGTCGGCGTGCCCCTGGTCTCCGGCTGGTATCCGCCGGCGCGGCGCGGCTTCGCGATCGGCGTGTTCGGCATCGGCACCGGTGGCACCGCGGTCGCCAACTTCACCACCGTGCGGCTGGCCGACGCCTACGGCGAGGACGCGCCGTTCCTGCTGGTCGCCGCGATCCTGGCCGGGTACGCCGGGCTGGCGTTCCTGCTGCTGCGCGACGCGCCCGGACGTGCCCGCCCGGCGGGCACGCTCTGGCGGCGGCTCACCGCGGTCGGGCGGCTGCCGGTGACCTGGCAGCTGTGCTTCCTGTACGCGGTGGGCTTCGGCGGCTTCGTGGCCTTCAGCGTGTACCTGCCCGCCTACCTGCGCACCGAGTACGGGCTGGAGCCCGCCGACGGCGCGCTGCGTACCGCCGGTTTCGTGGTGCTGGCCGTGCTGGCCCGGCCGGCGGGCGGGTGGCTCTCCGACCGGCTGCACCCCGTGCCGGTGCTGGTGTGGTGCTTCGCCGGGGTGGCCCTGTTCGCCGTCGTGCAGGCGTTCGCGCCGCCGCTGATGCCGGTGGCGACGGTCGCGTTGCTCGGCCTGGCGGCGCTGCTCGGCGCCGCCAGCGGCGCCGTGTTCGCCCTGGTCGGCAAGGTAGCCCCAGCCGACCAGGTGGGTGCGGTGACCGGGCTGGTCGGCGCCGCGGGCGGGCTGGGCGGCTTCGTGCCGCCGCTGGTGATGGGCTGGGTGTACGACATCGAGGGCTCGTACGCGATCGGCCTGATGCTGCTGTCCGACGTCGCGCTGGCCGCCGCGGTGTTCACCGCGGTCAAGATGGCCGGCCTGGCCCGGCGGGAGGCCTGACGGCACGATTCGGGGAACCGGCCACGGGGTAGGGAAGCCCAGGTGGATCCACATGTCGACGACGACCGCGCTGGCGGCGTACCCCGGTCACCGGACACTCCGGCGGGCCGGGCCCGGCGGCGCAGGCGCCTCCCGATCATCCTGGCCGTGGTCGCGCTCCTCCTGGGCTCGGGTCTGCTCGCCGTCGCCTACTACGTCGACAGCGTGCCCACTCCCACCGACCTGAAACTGCCCGAGTCGACCGCGGTCTACTACGCCGACGGCCGGACGCCGATGGCGAAGCTCGGCACGGAGAACCGCACGATCGTGCCCTACGCCGAGATGAACGACTCCGCCAAGCAGGCCATCGTGGCGGCCGAGGACCGCACGTTCTGGACCAACGAGGGCATCGACTTCGCGGGCGTGCTGCGCGCCGCCTGGGCCAACCTCACCGGCGGGCAGCGGCAGGGCGCCTCGACGATCACGCAGCAGTACGCCCGGGTGGCCGCCGACCTCAAGGGCGTCACCTACTCACGCAAGGCCCGCGAGGCGGTCATCGCGTGGAAACTCGACGACAAGTACAGCAAGGAGGAGATTCTCGGCTTCTACCTGAACACCGTGCCGTTCGGGCGGGGCGCGTACGGGATCGAGGCCGCCGCGCAGGCGTACTTCGGCAAGACCGTGCGCCGTGCCGCGCCGGCCGAGAAGCAGCTGACCCCGGCCGAGGCGATGGTGCTCTGCGCGATGGTGAAGCAGCCGGAGGCCGACCCGGACGACCCCGAGGGTAAGCCCGGCTACGACCCGATGCGCGGACCGACGGCCCGGCAGAACTCCATCGACCGGTGGACGTACATCCGCGACGGCATGGTCGAGCTGGGTTACCTGTCGGCGGAGGAGGCGGCGAACCTGGCGTACCCCGACACGGTGAAGCCGTTCGACCCGGACGTGGACGGATCCGGCCTCGATCGGCCGACCGGCCTGGTCGTCAACCATGTCCTGAGCGAGCTGCGGCAGACCGGGCCGTTCAAGGACAGGCCCGCCGACTACGTGCGCAACGGCGGGTTCAAGATCGTCAGCACCATCGACAAACGGGTGCAGGACGCCGCCGAGGCGGCCGCCGACATCCGCCGCGACACCGCTCCGGAGGCGGTCCGTGGCCAGCCGAAGAACTGGCAGGCGGCGCTGGTGGCGGTCGAGCCCGGCTCCGGCCGGGTGCTCGGCTACTACGGCGGCAACGACGGCGCGGGCGCCGACTACGCCGGCTGGTACCGCGACGAGAACGGCGCGGCCCGCGGCTTCGGCCAGCACCCGCCCGGGTCGTCCTTCAAGGTGTACGACCTGGCCGCGGCGGTCCGGGACAAGATCTCCGTCAAGCAGCGTTTCCACGCCCCCGACACCAAGGAGTTCCCCAGGTCGGGGCGCACGAAGGAGAGCGCGGCGGGCCCGATCCGCAACGCCGAGCAGGCGCCCTGCCAACCGAACTGCGAGCTGTGGGAGGCCACCGTCGCCTCGCTGAACGTCACCTACTTCGAGCTCACCGAGAAGCTGGGCACGGCCAAGGTGATCGACATGGCCAACCGGTCGGGCGTCGAGTCGATGTGGGCCAACCCGAAGGGCGACGCCCCGGCGCAGCGGGTCGACCTTCGCGAACAGGGCGCCGAGGAGGCCGCCCGGCACTTCTCCACCGAGGTCGGCATCGGCCAGTACGGCATCACCGTCCAGGACCACGCCAACGGGATGGCCACCTTCGCCGCCGGCGGCAAGCGGGCCGAGGCGCACTTCGTCCGGTCGGTGAGCAAAGGCGACGACGAGATCCTCAAGGAGCGCCTCACCCAGAGCGACGTGGGGCTCGACCAGGAGGCGATCGCCCAGCTCAACTGGACGTTGCGGCGGGTCAGGGCGGCCGAGCTGGACAACGGCTGGGACTCGGCCGGCAAGACCGGCACCTGGCAGGCGGCCGAGAGCACCACCAGGAACGTGCACACCTGGATGGTCGGCTGGACCGGCGCCCTCGCCGGCGCGGTCTGGCTCGGTACCACCGACGGCAAGCCGTTGCGGACGAAGGACGGCAGCTACGACGTCTACGGTTCCACCGGCGCCGGGCCGATCTGGCGGCAGTTCATGGAACAGGCCACGGCGGCGCTGAAGCTCGACCCGGACCGGTACCGGTTCGCCGAGCCGAAGTTCCCGGACGACGCACCCGCCAGGTCGGCCGAGCCGAAGCCGACGGAGGCGGCACCGACGGAGACGAGCGCGCGGCCGACCCCGAGCGTCTCCCGGCCGACCTGCGACCCCGAAGGGTGCGCCTCGGCGACCCCGACCGCCGAGCCCGAGCCGACGCGCAGCCCGACCCGGTCACCGCGGCCGAGCCCGTCGGGAAGCCTGGAACCGTCGCGCGATCCGGGCTGACCGGCCAGCCAAGACGATTTTCATCAATAAGCGCTGGTGATAAACTCCCTGCCATGGTGGCTGCCCCCTGGCAGGCGGTGACGCTGCTGGTCGATCAGGTCCGGCGGGCGCTGTACGACTACGTCCGGCGCCAGGACCACCCGGTGACCCGGGACGAGGCGGCCGAGGCACAGCGCATCTCGCGCAACCTGGCCGCCTTCCACCTCGACAAGCTGGTCGCCGCCGGCCTGCTGACCTCACGCTATGAGGCGCCGGGCAGCGGGCCGCGCGGCCGTGGCCGGACGCCGAAGGTGTACGAGGCGACCCCCGACTGCATCGCGCTGACCATCCCGGAGCGCCGCTACGAGCTGATCGGCGAGATCCTCGCCCAGGCGGTCGCCGAGGAGCCCACCGACGCCCGGTCGGCCGCCCTGCGCGTGGCGGAGCGCCGGGGCGCGGAGCTGGGCCGGCAGGTCGGCGGCCGCGAGCCGGTCGTCGACGTGCTGGCCGGGCTCGGCTTCGAGCCGGCCGGCGAGGGGGCGCTGATCCGGCTGCGGAACTGCCCGTTCCACCAACTCGCCGTGCAGCAGACCGAGCTGGTGTGCGGCCTCAACCAGGCCTTCGTCGCCGGGCTCCTGGCCGGGCTGGGCCGGATGGACCTCCAGGCCCGGCTGGCCCCCGCCCCCGGTGCCTGCTGCGTGCAGATCCGGCCGGCCTGACGCCGGGCCGACCGTCACCGCGCCGCCGGTCGGCCCAGCCGGGCCGCTCAGGTCAGGAGGTCGGTGAGCGGCACACCGGGGTCGGCGAGCCGGTCCAGGTCGACGCCCCGGCCACCGTGGCCCGCCCGTACCAGCGCCTGGATCGGATCGGTCACGTCCCACACGTTGGCGTTCATCCCGGCCAGCACCCGGCCGTCGCGGACCCAGAAGGCGATGAACTCCGGCGCGCCGCCGCCCGATACGGCCGGGTCCCCGCGGAACACCACCCGGTCGTAACCGCCCGGCGCCACCCACCCCGAGTACTCCATCCCCAGGTCGTACTGGTCCGAGTAGAAGTACGGCAACCGGGCGTACTCCACCTGCTGGTCCAGCATGGACCGGGCGGCGGCCGGGCCGCCGTTGAGCGCGTTCGCCCAGTGCTCGACGCGGATGTGCCGGCCGAGCAGTGGGTGGTGCGCGTTCGCCACGTCGCCCGCGGCGTAGATGTGCGGATCCGAGGTGCGCAGCCGGGCGTCGGTGACGATGCCGTCGTCCACCTTCAGGCCCGCCGCCTCGGCCAGGCGGGTGTCCGGCCGGATGCCCACGCCCACCACGACGGCGTCGGCGGGCAGCCGGGTGCCGTCGGTCAGCAGCACCGACGACACCCGCCCGGATCCCGACAGTTGCGCGACGCCGACGCCGAAGTGGAACGTGACGTCGTTGGCGCGGTGCAGGTCGGCGAAGACCCGGGCGACCTCGTCGCCGAGCACCCGCTGCAGCGGCAGGTGCGCGGCCTCCACCACGGTCACCGCGCCGCCGCGGCGGCGCGCGGCGGCGGCGATCTCCAGGCCGATCCAGCCGGCGCCGATCACCACGATCCGGGCCTGCTCGGTGAGGGCCGCGGCGATCCGGTCCGAGTCGGCCAGGGTGCGCAGGTAGTGGACACCGTCGAGGTCGGCGCCGGGAACGTCGAGACGGCGGGGCGTGGAGCCGGTGGCCAGCAGCAGCTTGTCGTACCCCAGCCGGTCGCCGTCGGCCAGCGTCACCTGGCGGGAGTCGCGGTCGACGGCGGTGACCCGGGTCCCGGTACGCAGGTCGACGTCGTTGGTCTGGTACCAGCCGGCGTCGTGCACGTACACCTCGTCTCGCGAGGCGCTGCCGAGCAGCAGCCCCTTGGACAGGGGCGGCCGTTCGTAGGGCCGCTCGGTCTCGTCGCCGAGCAGCACCACCCGGCCGCCGAAGCCCTCCTCACGCAGTGTCTGGGCGGCCTTCGCGCCGGCCAGGCCGGCTCCGACGATGACGAAGGTGGGGCTTGCCATCGGCGTACTCCAATCGGGTCAGCGGGCGCCGGTCAGGGCGAGGAACTCGGCCCGGGAGCGGGCGTCGTCCCGCAGCGTCCCGAGCAGCGTGGACGTCACGGTGGTGGCGCCCGCCGCCCGGACGCCGCGCAGGGTCATGCAGAGATGTTCCGCCTCGATGACCACACCGACCCCCCGGGGAGCCAGTTCGAGGGCCAGCCAGTCGGCCACCTGCCGGGTCAACCGTTCCTGCACCTGCGGGCGGTGGGCGAAGAGCTCCACGACCCGGGCGAGTTTGGACAGACCGAGGATCCGGTCGCCCGGCAGGTAACCGATGTGCGCGACCCCGACGAACGGCAGCAGGTGGTGTTCGCACACCGACCGCACCGGGACCGACCGGGCCAGCACCAGTTCGTCGTACCCCTCGTCGTTGGGGAACGTGGTCAGGTCGAACGGGCGGGCGGTGAGCAGCTCCGCGTACGCCCGGGCCATCCGGCCGGGCGTGGCCCGCAGGCCGTCGGCGGCCAGGTCGACGCCGAGCGCGGTCAGGAACCGGGCGGCGGCCGACTCGGCGGCGGCGAGGTCGTGCCTCGGTTGGTGGTCGACGCGACGTGGAGCAGGTGCGATGGTCACGTCGACCTCCATTTTCACCAACGGCCGCTTCTTAATTTGCCATCCTGGACCCTGGCGGTCCGGATTTCAAGAGCGCCCGTCGATGTCCGAGGTCAGCGCCGCTCCTGGCAGGGGACGCAGTACCGGGCCGCGGGCCGGATCTCCAGCCGGGCCGCCGGGATCTCGCCACCGCAGCCCTCGCAGGTGCCGTAGCTGCCGTCGGACATCCGCCGCAGCGCCTGCGCGCTGTCGGCGACGCCCTGCCGCGCGGCCTCGATCAGCCGGCGCAGGGTGTCCGGGTCGTGGCCGCCGTGGTCGGGCTGCCGCGAGTACACGGTCAGCTCGGTGAGCTGGTCGGTGTGCTCCCGGAACTGGCGCTCCAGCACGTCGCGCAGGGTCTCGGTGCGGTCGTTCACGGTGTGCGTCATCGTCGGTGGCTCCTTCTCGAAGGGCTTCCGGGCTCAGGTCCCGGCGGGATGCCGGCTCGCCGCCACGGCGGCCAGGCTGGCGCCGGTCAGCGCGGCGGTGCGCGGCGACGCGGCGCGGTGCACGGACGCACCCAGAGCGGCCACCAGCCGTGCGGTCAGGTCGGGTCGCGTCGCGCCGTCCCCGACGACCACGATCCCCCGGGCCAGCGCCGCCGTGACCATCGGCCGCACCGCCGGCTCCCGCCGCAGCTCCCGCACCAGCCGGGCGACGGTGTCGGCGAGCATCGAGGCGGTCACCGCGTGGTTCAGGTCCCGGGTACCGACCTCGGCGCGCCGCGCCGCGATCACCCGGCCGTCCTCCAGGACGGCCACCTCGGTGAGCTGGGCACCGACGTCGGCGAGCAGCAGGGTGCCGGCGGCCGCGCCGGCACCGATGGCGCCGGCGCGTACGGTGTCGACGAACAGCAGCCGGGACGGCGCGAGCACGGCGGCGAGCACGCGCCGCATCGCCTCCTGGTCGGCCGGAGCGGAGAGCACCGGGCGGCAGGCGACCACCAGCGCCCCCACCGGCACCGGCGTGCGGTGGTCCCGCAGCAGCCGCCGCAGCTCGGCGACGCACGCGGGGCCGTCCACGACCCGCCCGCGTCGCACCACCGGCGTCCGCAGTCCGTCGCCGAACGGCACGCTCAGCATGCCGGCCGGCCCCAGCCAGATCCGCAGGTGCGCGCTGCCGAGGTCGACCGCGAGTGGCTCGGGGTTGACGGTCGCCGCCGGCCGCGAGGTGTGGGAGCGGCCGGCGAGCATGCCGGTGCGGCCGGACGGTTGGACGGACGTGACGTGGACGGGCATACCGACCTCTCTCACGGGTGGATACGACGATGCCGCCGCCGGTGTCGGGGCGGCGCGAGAAGACGGAGGGTGCGGCGGAGACGGGCCGAACTCGTCAGGTCGCGGAGCCGCGCGACGGCCGGGCGAGCGGACCGGGAGGCGGGCTCGACGGGGAGCCGGCCGGCGATGCTGGCGGAGCCGCCGAGGTACGGGTCGTCATCACCGCCTCCTCCGTGGTCGGGTATGCGTCGGACCTCCAGCGTCGGCCGAAAACCCCGGCCTGACATTGCGCGCCGCCGGCCAACAACGATCGGCCCGCTTGCCGGTCACCGGAAATATCGACCGCTCACCGTCAGTGATTCTTCACGTTCCGTGGTCGGTCGAACCGAAGTCGGCGAGCCGCCACTGCCTCCCCGGCCGGCTATGGTTGCCGCATGCGGAACCGGCAGCACTCCAGCGACATCGACCAGCGGCTCACGCTGTCGATGCTCGTCGTGCTGGCGGTGGTCGGATCGGCGGTGCGGGCCGGCGGCGCGCTCGGCATGTGCATCGTGGTCCGGCTGGCCGGAGCGGTCCCGGGTTGCGTGCCCGCCTGGTCGGCCGACCGGGCGCCCCCCGGTGCGCCGTCACCCTCCTGACCGCCACCGCCGCCCGCCCCCGCGCGGGCCGTTTCCGCCTGGAGTCTCCCATGCAGATCGAACGCACGACGCTGCCCGGCATCGGGGTCCGGCACACCTTCACCACCGAACAGGGCCGCCGGGTTGGCATCGTCGAGTACGACGTCGGCGGCCGCCGCGAGTTCCTCCACGACGACCCGGACGACCCGGACCGCATGGTCAGCCTCACCCTGACCCCCACCGAGGCGAACGCCCTGGCGACGCTGCTGGGCTTCCCCGAGCTGGTCGCCGCCGCGTGACCGCGTCACGCCGTCGGCCCGGGCAGCGGCTGGCGCGGCCAGTCCAGCGCCCGGGCGCCGAGCACGGCCGCGTGCAGCGTGAACCGGTCCCGCGACTCCGCCGGGTCGTAGCCGCTCAGCGTCCGGATCCGCTCCAGCCGGTAGGTCACCGTACGGACCGAGACGTGCAGCCGGCGGGCCGCCTCGGTGGCGACCTGCCCGCAGGCGAAGTACGCGTCCAGGGTGTCCAGCAGCGGCTCGGCCCCGCCCCGCGCCCGACGCAGCGGGCCGAGCACGGCCTGCACGAGATCCACCATCGCCGGCTGGTCCCGCAGCAGGACCCGGTAGATGAGCAGGTCGTGGGCGTCGATGACGGCGGTGTCGGCGTGCAGCCGCTGCGCCATGGTGAGCGCCTCGCGGGCCTCCTCGTAGGACCGTGCGATGCCGTACAGGCCGGGGTGCGGGCGGCCGACGGCCACCTGCCACGGCCGGCCGCGCGGCAGCCGGTCCAGTTCCGCGTGCATCAGCCGGCCGAGGTCCCCCACCGGGGCGCCCTCACCCTCGGCGCCCCGGTCGGGCGTCACCGTGTCGGCCGGCGCGATGACGACCAGCAGTCCCTCCTTCGTGGCCACCAGCACGTCCCGGTCGCCCAGCCGGTCGAAGATGACCCGCTCCAGGGCGCTGATCGCCGCGTCGGTGTCCGGCAGGCGCCGGCTGGGCGCCGCCAGCGCGACCTGGTGCACCCGCGCCAGGTCCAGCCCGAACGGCTCGGCGCGCTCCACCAGCCCGCCCAGGTCCGACTCACCCCGTAGCAGGTCGTCGACGAGTTCCCGGCGCAGCGCCTCCTCCCGGCGGACCAGTTCCCGGCGGGCGACCGCGTACCCCTCGGCGAGGGTGGCCACCGCGGTGTCGACGACGTGCAGCACCGCCTCCGCCGCCGCCCGCACCACCTCGCTGTCGGTGGAGCGCACCAGCTGCGGCAACTGCTGCCACAGCCGCCGGGCCGCGGACAGGTAGAGGCGCACCGCCCGTCCCGCCGAGACGCCCTGCTCGGCGGCGCGACGCCCGAGCACACCGACGGCGTCGAGTTCGCCGCGGCGCGGTCGCCGCCCGGTCGCCGCCGCGTCGGCGAGCAGCCGCAGGTAGTCGCCGAGCAGTTCCACCGGCACCCCGCCGGCGTCGGCGCTGGCGGCGCGGGCCACCTCGGCCAGCCACGCGTCGTCGGACGGCCCCCGACGGGCGCTTCCGGCCATCGCGGACACCTCCCCCGGCACCTGGACCTCGCGGGACCAGCCTAGAAGGTGGCCCGGGTGTTCTCCTGAGGTCTACGGTGACGGCGCCCGGCCCGGCGACGCCGGCCAGACCGGCGGCGTCACCCGCGAGCCGAGGCCCAGCCGAGGAATCGGGCGTGCAGGCGCGCCGGCGACGTCCCGGTGTCCAGCTCGGCGAGCTGCTCGGCTGCCTCGGCCTGGAGCGTCGCCAGATAAATCAGCAGAGCTGCTCGGTCGTTGCGATACTCCCCCAGGAGACGGAGCTTCGCGGGCGAACAGGGCCAGGCGATCCCGCACGCCGAGCAGCGCCAGGTGGGCCGGGACGGAAGATGCTCGGTACGGCGTCGGCTCATCGCGCCGCTGCCCGCTTGGGAAGCGGCCGAAGAGAGCTGCGCGGAACGGTCGGTGGCTCGCGGCGGGCGTCGCTCACCCATCGGACGCCGGCGCGTAAGGCGTACAGCTCGCGGCGGCGTACGGCCTCCCCGCGCGGGTTCAGCTCGTACCCCTCGAACCAGAACCAGCCAGCGTAGGGGTGCCGGTCGGTCAGTTCGCGGATCACGCGGACGGTCAGCGAACGGACGAACTGAGGCGATGCCGCGCGGGTCAGCAGAACAAGGTCTCCGGCCCGCAGCGGACCGGCGTTCACCAGCGGCCCCCGTGCCCACGCCGGGGAAGCGGCGGCGGATCAGGTTTGCACCGCAGGAAACGCAGGCGCATGGCGGCCTCCCTACTCGTTGGAAGGGGTCGCCCCGGTTGCTCGCCCAGGGCGACCCCGACTGACGCGACCGCCGGGCCCTCGAATCGCCTCCACCGGTCACGCCGTCCACAAGGCACCTTGCCAACGGTTGCCAGACAATCACACAGCGTTGTCTAATCTTCTTCGGACGGTCGTTTTGCTCCGGGGGAGGAGAAGGATGAACCAGGCGTTTGTCGCCGCGCTCGCCGAGGCGGGTCACACGGCCGAGAGCCTCGCAGGCCAGATCGGAGTGCATCCCAAGACCGTTGCGCGGTGGGCAAACCCCGGGCATATTCCGCAGAGCCGGCACCGGGCGACCGTCGCAAACCTGCTCGGCCAGGATGTCGACGCGCTCTGGCCGGATGTTGGCAAGCGGCGCGAGCCGGTGTGGTTCCGGCCGTGGGTCGACATCGAGCGCGAGGCGACCACCCTCCGCGCGTTCCAGCTTGCCTGGGTTCCCGGCCTGCTCCAGACCGAGGCGTACGCGCGAGCGACGCTCACCGGGGGCGTGCTGACCCCGGACACCGTGGACGACCTGGTCGAGGCGCGGCTCAACCGGCAGGCGATCCTCCGCCGCGAGCGCGGTCCGCTGCTGGTGGCCGTCCTCGACGAAGGGGTCCTCCGGCGGCGGGTGGGCAACAGCCCGGCGCTCATGGCGGAGCAGCTCGCACATCTCCTCGAGTGCGTCGACCTGCCGAGCGTGCAACTGCACGTCGTCCCGCTCGACGCGCCGAGCTATCCGGGCCTGGACGGCCCGTTCACCATCGCCGACCTGCCAGGCGGCTCGCGGGTGGCCCATGTGGACGGTCCAGCCCAGGCGCAGATCCTCGACCAGCCCTCCGACCTTGTTACGCTTGAGCGGCGCTGGGAACGCATCCGCGGGGAGGCGCTTCCGCGCTGGCGCACCCTGGATCTCCTGAAAGAAGCGGCAAGCTCATGGACATGACCGCAGCACGGTGGCGCAAGAGCACGAAGAGCGGCGGCAATGGCGGTGACTGCGTCGAGGTCGCCGACAACCTTCCCGGCGTGGTCGGCGTCCGGGACTCGAAGGACCCGGCCGGGCCGGCACTGGCCTTCTCCCCGGCCGCCTGGCGGGCGTTCATCGCCCAGGTAGCCGATCGGGCTTGACGGGAGACACACGGGAGAGCGCCCATCCTCCTATCGGGACCTCACCGGCGTGCACACCGACAACGGCGGGTTGATCGGACCGCATTACGAGAGGTGCCGCCCTAGCGCTGGCATGAACACCGCGAATACAAGCAGTCCCGATCCGACCCACAGAAGGTGCTCGCGCCACGGGACACATTCGGTGACGCCACGTGGAGTAGAGCGACCCTCGCCGACGCTGTCACGAAACGCACATATTCTTTCTGCCGCTTTCCTAGCACCGGGATACCCGACCAGCGCACCAATCAGGGATTGTTGGTAGGCGGCAGAATAGACTTTCTCGCCGCGACCCGCGATGTCAATTTGAAGGCCATCTTCGCCATACGCGCCGCGCACCTTGGACCAGGGAACGTAGATCTGCCTCCCGGGGTTCCGGATAACGAGCGCCTCGGTCGTCAGCCGCACCATCGAAAACATGGAAAATACGGCGACCGAATAGCAGATTGCGAGCAGGAAAAGCGCTGGCGTCAGCACTTCAATCGGCCCGTTGTTCGCTCCAAAGGCAACCATCGCCATGGCGGAGATAACCCATAGCGCCGAGCCACTAACGAACAGCATTCGCGATCTCAGCGTCACGCGCCTCACCTACGCCACGCTTCCCTTCATCTCCGAATACCAACTCATCCACTCGGCATCGCCGGGCCCAAACAGTTGTTGCTGGTGCGGGTGACCGTGTACTCCCGGTCGTCGTGGGTGATGCCCGACGGTACGCCGTCGAACCAGGTCTCCACCTTCGCCCAGCCTCGACGCTGCTCGTAGTGCAGGTGCGGAGCGCCCGAGTTGCCGGTGCTGCCAACCTTCCCGATCTGCTCGCCCTGCTCGACCCGCTGGCCGACCCGGACCAGCGGCGGCTCCAGCAGGTGCAGGTACTGCGTCTCCCACCGGCCGCCGTGGTCGATCTTCACCCAGTAGCCGCCGCCGCGTCCGCGCGGACCGTCCGGGTCGTCCGGTGTCCGGCCGCCCAGCGTGCCGTTGATCCCGGCCACGGTCACCTCGCCGGCGGCGGAGGCCAGCACGGGCCGCCCCCAGGCTTCGCCCTCGTCGGGGAACAGGTCGACGTCGTAGTCGTCGTGGCCCGGGTACGTGCCGAGCCGCCATTCCTCCCCGCACGCCACGGGCAGCTGGAACAGCGGGCGCGGGCCCGGCGGCAGCAGCAGCGGCACGACGACCACGGCGACGGCGACGAGGGCGGCGACCGCGCCGAGCGCGAGGACGACGAGGGTACGGCGGCCGGTGGTCATCGCCCCGAGCATCGCAGAAGCCGGCAACAGACCCGGTCGCCTCCCCCGGGCCGCGCTGCGCGACCCTCGCCTACCGTTGACGCACGCCGCTCCCGACCGGCGTGCGGAGGAGGTCGGATCGACCATGACCGAGCAGGTACGGGTACCGGACCCGGGCGACGACGACGCCGTCTTCCGGTTCGCCCACTCTTACAACGGTTACGAGCTGCACGGCGGCCTGAACCACCTGTCCGAAGAGGTCCGGGCGGTGCAGGAGCACTGGCAGCGGACCGGGGAACTGGGCGACGACCTCGACCGGCTGCGGGGGTGCCTGTTCTTCGAGGCGCGCGGCTGGCGGCACGCCGGCGGTTGGGGCTCCTTCGCGCGCCAGCCGTTCGTCGCGGCGCTTCTCACCCGTATCCGGTCGCTGTCCGGAGGCTCCGTGCCGGCGCGCGGGACCGTGGCCTGAGCCGCCTAGGCAGGACCAGCATTACCTGACTAAAGTCAGGCATCATGAGGGACGAGTTGGTAACGGCGGTACGGCGGTTCAACCGGACGGTCACCCAGCGGGTGGGCGCCCTCGACGACGAGTACATGGCCCGCGGGCGGCCGCTCGCCCAGGCACGGCTGCTGTGGGAGATCGGCCCCGCCGGCGCCGAGGTAGCGGCGCTGCGGGCCCGGCTCGGGCTCGACTCCGGATACCTGAGCCGGTTGCTGCGCACCCTGGAGAGCGACGGGCTGGTCACGGTCGGCCCGGCGGGCGGCGACGGGCGGGTCCGGGTCGCCGGCCTCACCGAGGCCGGCCGGACGGAGTGGACCGAGTTGGACAAGCGCTCCGACGAACTCGCCTGGTCGATCCTCGCGCCGCTCGACGAACGCCGCCGGGAGCGGCTGGTCGCCGCGATGGAAGAGGTCGAGCGCCTGTTGATCGGCTCGATGGTGGTCATCGAGCCGTGCCCACCCGGTGACCCCCGGGCCCGGGCCTGCGTCCGGGCGTACGCCCGCGACGTCGCGCGGCGGTTCGACGACGGTTTCGATCCCGCGCTCAGCAGCCCGTTGCGGGACGAGGAGGTGGTCCCGCCGGCCGGCGTGTTCCTGCTCGCCACGCTGAACTCGGAGCCGGTCGGCTGCGGCGCGGTCAAACTGCACCGCGACGCGCCCGCCGAGATCAAGCGGGTCTGGGTGGCCGACAGCGTCCGGGGCCTCGGGATCGGCCGGCGGATGCTCGACGAGCTGGAGCGGTACGCCGCCGAGCGGGGCTGGACGACCGTGCGGCTGGACACCAACCGCAACCTCAGCGAGGCGATCGCGATGTACCGTGCCGCCGGCTACCGGGAGGTCGAGCCGTTCAACACCGAGCGCTACGCCCACCACTGGTTCGAGAAGCGCCTCCCCCGGTGACCGCCCGGCGGTGCGGACGAGCCGGCGGCCGCCCCGCCGTCGGTGCACAACGGGCCGGCCGCCCGTGGCGTCGGGCCCGGTGCGCCACCGGACCGCTCACCCGGCCACCTCGCCCGGGGCCGGCGTCAGCAGGGAGTCGCCCGGGCCGGGGCCGCCCGCCGCGTACTCCTGCAGCGGCACGGTCCCCGCCCGCCACGCCGCCAGCACCGGCGTCACGATGCGCCAGCAGTCCTCGGCGGTGTCACCGCGCACCGACAGGGTGGGGTCGCCGTCGAACGCGCCGCGGAGCACCTCGCCGTAGGGCGGCAGGTCGCCCGGCCCGAAGTCGGCGCTCAGGTGCACCTGGTCGAGATCCATCGGGTGACCCGGTCCGTTGATGTTCACGTCGAGGCCGAGCCGGTCCGGGCCGAAGCCGATCCGCAGCCGGTCCGGCTGGTCGTACCCGGTGAGTCCGGTGGGCACCCGGGGCGGCTGCTTGAAGGTGATGACCGCCTCCTTGCGCTTGTCGGCCAGGGCCTTGCCGGAGCGGAGCCGGAACGGGACGCCCGCCCAGCGCCAGGTGTCCACCGCCAGCACCACCTCGGCGAGCGTCTCGGTCCCGCGGGACGCGTCGACGCCCGCCTCGTCGGCGTACGCGGGCAGCTGCCGCCCGGCGACCGCGCCGGCCGCGTACCGGGCCCGCCGGCTCCACCGCACCGGGTCGTCGTCCCACACGCGGGTGGCCCGCAGCACCTGCGCCTTGCGGCCCCGCACGTCGCGGGCGTCGAGCGTGGGCGGTGCGTCCATCGCGATCAGCGCGAGGACCTGCAGGAGGTGGCTCTGCACCATGTCGACGAGTGCGCCGGCGTTGTCGTAGTAGCCGGCCCGGCCCTCCAGGCCGAGGGTCTCGTCGAAGACGATGTCGACGCAGGCGACGTGTGCGGAGGTGAGCACCGGCTCGAAGATCCGGTTCGCGAAGCGCAGCCCGAGGATGTTGACCACGGTGGACTTGCCGAGGAAGTGGTCGATCCGGTGCACCTGGTCCTCGGGGACGAGCCGGGCCAGGATCTCGTTGAGCGACCGCGCGGAGACGGCGTCGGTGCCGAACGGCTTCTCCAGCATCAGGCGGGTCCCGGGCGGCAGACCGATGCGGGCCAGCGCGGCGGCGGCCCGGGCGGTGATCATCGGCGGCAGCGCGAAGAAGATCACCAGCCGGCCGTGGCAGGTGGCCAGCAACCGCCGCAGATCCTCCTCCCGGGTCACGTCGGCCGGGACGTACCGGCTGGTCCGCACGACCTCGGTCGCCCGCGGACCGTCCGCGCCCACCGTCGCGAAGGAGTCGGCCACCCGGCGTTGCCACCGCTCGTCGTCCCAGTCCTCCGTGCCGCTGCCGATCAGGGTGAGATCCGGCGGGGTGCCGGTGGCCACCAGCCGGCCGAGCCCGGGCAGCAGCAGCCGCGCGGCGAGGTCACCGGTGGCGCCCAGCAGCAGCAACGTCTGGGGAACGCGATCCGATCCGGTCCGGGGCGAGGTAGTCATGCCCAACACCATGCCCTGCCGGCCGCGGCGGTACGCCGGTTCCGCCCGGAAGCCACCGCCGGGTCAAAGTGCGCTATCCGGGTATGTGATGCGAATCGGTCGTCTAGCCTGGCTCAGGTGATGGAGCACTCACGATGACGACGACCTCGACCGTCACGGCGGGGGCCGGTCTGGACACCGTCGCCGACCTGGCCGCGCAGCTGCGGGTGGACTCGATCCGCGCGACCACCGGCGCCGGCTCCGGCCACCCGACGTCGAGCATGTCCGCGGCGGACCTGCTGGCCGTCCTGATCACCCGACACCTGCGTTACGACTGGGACGACCCGAGGGCCGCCGGCAACGATCACCTGATCTTCTCCAAGGGGCACGCCTCTCCCCTGCTGTACGCGGTGTTCAAGGCGGTCGGGGTGGTCTCCGAAGAGGAGCTGATGACCGGCTACCGGCGCTTCGGCCAGCGCCTGCAGGGCCACCCAACGCCGGTGCTGCCCTGGGTCGACGTGGCGACCGGCTCGTTGGGTCAGGGGTTGCCGGACGGCGTCGGCGTCGCCCTCGCCGGCCGGTACCTGGACCGCTACCCGTACCGGGTGTGGGTGCTGTGCGGGGACAGCGAGATGACCGAGGGCTCGATCTGGGAGGCGCTGGACAAGGCCGCCTACTACCGGCTGGCCAACCTCGTCACCATCGTCGACGTCAACCGTCTCGGCCAGCGCGGCCCCACCGAGCTGGGCTGGGACCTGGCGGCCTACGCCCGTCGCGTCGAGGCGTTCGGCGCCCGCGCGCTCGTCGTCGACGGCCACGACCTGGCCGCGATCGACGCGGCGCTGGGCACGGCCGGCGACCCGAGCGGCGACCGGCCCACCGTCGTGCTGGCCCGCACGGTCAAGGGGTACGGCTTCAGCGAGGTCGCCGACCAGCCGCACTGGCACGGCAAGCAGCTGCCCCCCGACCTCGCCGACCGGGCCGTGGCCGAACTCGGTGGCGTCCGCAACCTGGTCCTGCGCGGCCCGACCCCGGCCGCCGCGCCGGAGCTCCGCCGGCCGGCCCTGCCCGCGCCGGCACAACCGCCGCGGTACGCGGTCGGCGAGAAGGTGGCCACCCGCAACGCGTACGGCGAGGCGCTGGTGGCGCTCGGCAGCCGGGACCAGCGGGTGGTCGCGCTCGACGGGGAGGTCAGCGACTCCACCCGCGCCCACAAGTTCGCCGAGGCGTACCCCGACCGCTTCTTCGAGATGTTCATCGCCGAACAGCAGATGATCGCGGCGGCGACCGGCCTGGCCGTGGCCGGCTACCGCCCGTTCGCCTCCACGTTCGCGGCGTTCCTGACCCGGGCGCACGACTTCATCCGGATGGGCGCCATCTCCGGCGTCGACCTGTGCCTGGTGGGGTCGCACGCCGGGATCGAGGTCGGCGCCGACGGGCCCTCCCAGATGGGCCTCGAGGACCTCGCGATGCTCTGCGCGACGTACGGCTCGACCGTGCTCTACCCCAGCGACGCCACCAGCACGGCCGCCCTCGTCGAGGCGATGGCGACCCTGCCCGGCATCAGCTACCTGCGCACCACCCGCGGCGCGTACCCGGTCCTCTACCCGGCCGGAGAGGCGTTCCCCATCGGCGGGTCCAAGATCCTGCGGGGCGGCGACCAGGACGAGGTCACCCTGATCGGGGCCGGGGTCACCGTCCACGAGTGCCTGCGCGCCGCCGACCTCCTCGGCGAGCAGGGCGTCCGCGCCCGGGTCGTCGACTGCTACTCGGTCAAGCCGATCGACACCGCCACCCTCGCGGACGCCGCCGACGCCACCGGCGGGCGCCTCGTGATCGCCGAGGACCACCGGCCGGAGGGCGGGCTCGGCTCGGCGGTCACCCAGGCCCTGCTGGCCGCCGGCACGTCCCCGCGGCACGTGGCCCACCTGGCCGTACGCGGCATGCCGGGCTCCGGTAGCCCCGCGGAGCTGTTCGCCTGGGCCGGCATCGACGCCGACCACATCGCCGCCGCCGCCCGCGCCCTGGTCCGGGAGGGGTGAGCGACGCCGCTCAGCTGCCCTTGACGGTGAGCGGCAGGCCGAGCCGGTCCGCGGCCAGCGGGGCGAGCGCCTCCGGCGGCAGCCGGAGGTCGAGCACCAGGCCGCTTTCGTCCGGCCCGAGCGGTTCCAGGATCGCCGCCTGGGAGTCGAGCAGGCTCGCCGGCATGTAGGGGTGCGTCCGGGTGGCCATCCGCTCGCGGATCACCTCGGTCGGGCCGGCCAGGTGCACGAACTCCACCTTCGGCGGTCCCTGCCGGAGGACGTCGCGGTAGGACCGCTTGAGCGCGGAGCAGGCCAGCACCGTCGACACCCCCGCCCGGTGACGGGCCGCCATCCACCCGGCGAGATCGCGCAGCCAGGGCCAACGGGCGGCGTCGTCCAGCGGCACCCCGGAGCGCATCCGCTCCACGTTCGCCTCGGAATGGAACTCGTCGGCCTCCGCGAAGGCGAGCCCGGTCAGCTCGCTGAGGAGCCGCGCCACCGTCGTCTTGCCGCACCCGGACACCCCCATCACCACGACGTGGCGCGTACGGCGCGGGTCACCAGTCATGGACGGTGCCGTCCTGGAGCCGGTTGAAGGGCAGGTAGGCCGGGACGTACGGGAAGCGGGCGGCGGCCTCCTCGTCCAACTCGACGCCGATGCCGGGCTGCTCGCCCGGGTGCAGGTAGCCGTCGGCGAAGGTGAACGACTGCCGGAACACCTCGTTGGTGAGTGGCCCGTGCCGCATGTACTCCTGGATGCCGAAGTTGTGGATGGCCAGGTCCAGGTGGAGCGCGGCGGCCATGCCCACCGGCGAGATGTCGGTCGGTCCGTGGATGCCCGACTTGATCTGGTACTGCGCGGCGTAGTCGAGCAGCTTGCGCAGGGCGGTGATGCCGCCGGTGTGGGTGACGGCCGACCGCACGTAGTCGATCAGCTGCTCCCGGATGAGGGTCTGGTAGTCCCACACGGTGTTGAAGACCTCGCCGATGGCCAGCGGAGTGGTGGTGTGCTGGCGGACCAGCCGCAGCGCCTCCTGGTTCTCCGCCGGGGTGCAGTCCTCCAGCCAGAACAGGTCGTACGGCTCGAGCGTCTTGCCCAGCTTCGCCGCCTGGATGGGCGTCAGCCGGTGGTGGGCGTCGTGCAGCAGCGGCAGCTCGGGGCCGAACTCGTTGCGGACGGCCTCGAACACCCCGGGCAGGTGGCGCAGGTAGGCGCGGCTGTCCCAGTCCTCCTCGGCCGGCAGCGGGATGCGCTGCGCCGGCTCGTAGTCGTAGCGCTTGCCGTCGACGCTGGGCTGGGCGGCCACGCCGTAGACCGCGTTGATGCCCGGCACCGAGGTCTGCACCCGGATCGACCGGAAGCCGTCCGCCAGGTGCCGGCGGATCGAGTCGAACAGCTCCGGCAGGTCCCGACCGGAGGCGTGCCCGTACGCCATGATGCCGGTGCGCGACGCGCCGCCGAGCAGCTGGTACAGCGGCATGCCGGCCGCCTTGGCCTTGATGTCCCACAGCGCGACGTCGACCGCGGCGATGGCCGCCATCGTCACCGGCCCGCGCCGCCAGTACGCCGAGCGGTACAGGAACTGCCAGGTGTCCTCGATGCGGTGCGGGTCCCGGCCGATCAGCAGCGGGACGACATGGTCGCGCAGGTACGAGGCGACCGACAGCTCGCGTCCGTTGAGGGTGCCGTCACCGAGACCGACGACGCCGTCGTCGGTCGTGATCTTGAGGGTGACGAAGTTGCGGTCCGGACTGGTGACGATGACGTCGGCGGCGGCGATCTTCACGGGGTGGCCTTTCTTCACACGTGGATGGTGTCGGCTAGCGGAGAACGCTTCCGGTCTCGTGGCCGTCGAGGAGGGTCAGTTCGGCGCGGCGGGGCAGGCCTTCGCAGTCGCCCCGGCTGGAGACCGCGAACGCGCCGAGCGTGGTCGCCCGGCGCAGGCACCCGGCCAGGTCGAGGCCGTCGAACCACCCGGACAGGTAGCCGGCGGTGAAGGCGTCGCCGGCGCCGACGGCGTCGACGGCGGTCACCGGCACCGCCCCGGCGTAGCGGGTCTCGTCCGGGGTGTGCGCCCGGGCGCCGTCCGAGCCCAGCTTGACCAGGACCGTCCGCACCCCCTGCCCGAGCAGCTCCGCCACCACCGTCGCCTCGTCGGCCCCCGGGTCGCCGACCAGGTCCAGTTCGTCGGCGGAGGCGATGACCACCGCGGCGCGCCGCGCCAGCGGGGTGAGCACCTCGCGGGCCCGGTCCCGGGACCAGAGCCGGGCGCGGTGGTTGACGTCGAGGCACACCGGGACGCCCGCCGCCGTGGCGGTCTCGACCGCCCACTCGGTGGCCTCCCGGGCGGTGTCGGACAGGGCCGGGGTGATGCCGGTCAGGTGCAGCATCCGCGCGCCCGCGGCCAGCGCCGGGCGCAGGTCGTCGACGCGCAACGCGGACCCGGCCGACCCGGAGCGGTGATACTGCACCCGGGTCAGGTCGGCGGTGCGCTGCTCCAGGAACATCAGGCCGGTCGGCCGGTCGGGGTCGCGGACCACGCCGTCGACGCCGATCCCCTCGGCCCGCAACTGGCGCAGCACGTACTCGCCGAACTCGTCGGTGCTCACCCGGCCGGCCCAGGCGGCCCGGTGGCCCAGGCGGGCCACGCCCACGGCCACGTTGGACTCGGCGCCGGCCAGGTGCATCGTCAGCGGTCCGCCGGCGGCGAGCGGGCCGGCCGAGCGCAGCGACACCATGGTCTCGCCGAAGGTGAGCAGGTCGGGTGCGGTCATCGGCGGTCCGGCTCCCGCACCGCGGCGAGGTAGGTGCGGGCCCGGTCCCGCAGGGCGGCCAGGTCACCGCCGGACGCGGCGTCGCCCACCAGCGGTCCGCCGACCCCGACGGCGATCGCGCCGGCCCGGAGGTAGCCGGGCACGTCGGCCAGGCCCACGCCGCCGACCGCGACGAACGGGATGTCCGGGAAGGGGTCGCGCACCGCCTTGAGGTACGCCGGGCCGCCGACCGACGCCGGGAACAGCTTGATCGCCGACGCGCCCATCCGCATCGCGGTGTACGCCTCGGTGGGGGTGAACGCCCCGGCGGCGACCGGGATGTCCCGCCGCGCCGCCTCGGCGATCGACTCGACCACGGCCGGGGTCACGACGAACTGCGCACCGGCGGCGACCACGTCGGCGACGTCGGCGGCGGTGAGCACGGTGCCGGCGCCGACCAGCGACCCGGCCGGCGCGACGGCGCGCAGCGCCGCGATGGCCCGCGCCGCGTCCGGCGTGGTGAGGGCCACCTCGACCAGGCGTACGCCCTCCTCCAGCAGGGCGGTGCCGGCGGCCACCGCCCCGTCGGTGCTGGTGCCGCGGATGACCGCCAGGATGCGGGCGTCGGCGAGTTCGGCGGTGAGATTGACGGTCATTCAGATCACCATTCCGCGTAGGAGCCGTCGCGGTGCCGCCAGGTCGGGCTGCGCCAGGCGTGGCCGCGCTTGTCCGCCGCCCGCACCGCGTCTTCGTCGATCTCGATGCCGAGGCCGGGGCCGGTGAGCCGCTCGACGTACCCGTCGACGAACGTCAGCGGGGCCTTGTCGAGGCAGTAGTCGAGCACCTCGGCGCCGAGGTTGTAGTGGATGCCGATGCTCTGTTCCTGGATCAGGTAGTTCGGCGTGGCGAAGCCGACCTGCAGGCAGGCCGCCAGCGCGATCGGCCCGAGCGGGCAGTGCGGGGCGAGCTGCACGTCGTACACCTCGGCCAGCGCGGCGATCTTGCGTACCTCGGTGATGCCGCCGGCGTGCGAGAGGTCCGGCTGCGCGACCGCGATGCCGGCCTGCAGCACCGGCAGGAACTCCTGCCGGCTGTAGAGCCGCTCGCCGGTCGACACCGGGGTGGTGGTGGAGCGGACGAACTCGCCGATCAGGTGCGAGTTCTCCGGGACCACCGGCTCCTCCAGGAAGAACGGCCGGAACTCCTCGAGCAGCGGCGCGACCCGGCGGGCGCTGGCGAGCGTGAACCGGCCGTGGAAGTCGACCGCCACGTCCCGCTCGTCGCCGAGCACCTCACGGGCGGCGGCGACCCGCCGGACCACGCCGTCGAGCTCGGCGACCGAGGCGACCGCGCTCATCCGGCCGGACGCGTTCATCTTCACCGCGGTCAGTCCGCTCTCGACGGCGGCGCTGATCTGGTCGCGGACCTCGGCGGGCTCGTCGCCGCCGACCCAGCCGTAGACCCGGATCCGGTCCCGGACCGGGCCGCCGAGCAGCTGGTGCACCGGGGCGCCGAAGTGCTTGCCGGCGATGTCCCAGAGCGCCTGGTCCAGCCCCGCGACGGCGCTGGCCAGGATCGGCCCGCCCCGGTAGAACGAGCCCTTGGTCAGCACCTGCCAGTGGTCCTCGATCCGCAGCGCGTCGTTGCCGACCAGCAGCTCGCTGAGCTGCTCGACGGCGGCGCGTACCGTCTCGGAGCGGCCCTCGCACGTCGCCTCGCCCCAGCCGACGATCCCGTCGGTGGTCTCCACCCGGACGAAGAGCCAGCGGGGCGCGACGAGGAACGTCTCCACCCGCGCGATCGTGGTCATGGCCTCAGCCCTTCGTGGCGCCGGCGGTCAGGCCGGAGACGATGTACTTCTGCACGAACAGGGCGATCACCATGATCGGCAGGGTGACCACGGTGGCCGCCGCCATCAGGCCGCCCCAGTCGATGCTGGCGTAGCCGACGAAGTCGAAGATCGCCACGGGCAGCGTCTTGGTGTCGGCGCCGGAGAGCACCAGGGCGAACATGAAGTTGTTCCAGGAGAAGATGAACGACAGGATGCCGGCGGTGGCGACGCCGGGCACCGACAGCGGCAGGGTGATCCGCCGGAAGGCGCCGATGTGGGTCAGGCCGTCGACCAGCGCCGCCTCTTCGAGTTCGGTGGGCAGGCCGTCGAAGTAGCCCATCATGATGTAGACGATCAGCGGCAGCGACACGAACATGTGGCTGAGGATCAGCACCGTGTACCCGCCGACCATCTGCAGGTTCGAGAAGACGTAGTACCAGGGCACCAGCAGCGACACACCGGGGATCACCCGGGCCATGAGCACGACGAGCGCGGACTTCTTCATGTTGAAGCGGCTCATCGAGAACGCGGCGGGCACCCCGAGGATCAGCGAGAGCACCGTCGCCGCGAGCGCCACCCAGAGGCTGTTGCCGATGAACTCGACGTAGTTCGCCCGCTGGAGGACGGTGTCGTAGTTGGTCAGGGTGGGCGAGAAGGCGAAGGTCTTCTCCGGGTCGTAGATGTCGACGTTGGTCTTGAGCGACGCCGTCACCATCCACAGCAGCGGCGCGACCAGCGCGAGCACCACGACGACGAGGGCCACCGACCGGAACGCCTTGAACGGCTTGCTCGGCTTCATCGCTCCAGCCCCTTCTTGCGGTAGGTCAGGGCCCACATCACCCCGATGATGATCAGGAAGAAGATGATGAGGACTGTCGATGAGACGCCGTAGTCGTTGTAGTCGAAGCTCAGGCCGTACGCGTAGACGTTGAGGGTCTCCACCTCGTGGAACGACCCGCCGCCACGGCCTTTGGTGGCATACAGGATGTCGAACGTCTTCAGCGCGTCGATGCCGCGCAGCAGGATCGCGACGATCACGGTGGGCATCAGCAGCGGCAGCGTGACATGCCGGAAGCGCTGCCAGGTGCTGGCGCCGTCGATCAGCGCCGCCTCCTGGGGCTCGTCGGAGAGCGACGTCAGGCCGGCGAGCAGGATCAGCACGACCATCGGCGTCCACTGCCAGATGTCGATGAACATCGTGGTCGGCAGCGCCGAGTTCTGGCCGGACAGCCACGGCTGCGGGCCGATCCCGACATAGCTGAGCAGTTGGTTCGCCATGCCGATGTTGGGGTCGAAGATCAGCCGCCACATCATGCCGACCGCGACCGGGGTGGCCACGAGCGGCAGCAGGATGGCGACCCGGACCCACTTCTCGCCCCGGAACGGCCGCCACAGCAGCAGGGCGATCGCCATGCCGAGCACGACCTCGACGAGGAGCACGACGCCGGTGAAGAGGACGGTGCGCCACACCGCCGGCCAGAACCGGTCGGTGTCGGCGAGCACCTCCAGGTAGTTCTGGAAGCCGATGAACTCGCTCTCGGCGCGCACCGAACCCTCGGCGTCGGTGAGGCTGAGATACCCCGTCCACGCCACCGGGAAGATGATCAGCACGGCGACGAACGCCATGGCGGGTGCCGCGAAGAGCCACTTGCGGTGCGCGTTGAGCCAGCGCGACCAGGCCGGGTCCGCCGACGTGGGGCGCGCCTCGGGCGTTCTGGTGGCTGGTGTGGTGACGGCTGACATGAGGTCTCCGGGGTCTCAGGGCGGCCAGGGTCCGGCGCGGGTGGCGGGGCCGGTCGGCCCCGCCACCCGCGGTCGGGTTACTTCGCCTCGTCGTCGAGGAACTTCTGGAACGCCTCGTTCGCGGCGTCCGCGGAGGCGGCCGAGTCCTTGCCGGTGATCGCGTCGACGATCGGCTGGCCGACGATCTCGCGAGCCTCGGCGACCTTCACGACCAGCGGGCGGTCGTGGCCGATGCCGTTGGCGGTGCTGACCTTGGTCGCCTCGGCGAGGTCGGCCGGGTAGGTCGCGGTGCCCTCCGGGTTCTCCCAGACGGAGGTACGGGCGCCGGGGACGCCGGCCTTCTGCTGCTCCAGCGACTGCTCCTTGCCGGCCGCCCACTGGATGAACTTCCAGGCGTTGTCCTTGTTCTTGGACGCGTCGTTGATGCCGAGCGCCCAGGACGGGACGTTGTACGGCTTCGAGCCGCCCGGGCCGGCCGGGAAGACGGCGAAGCCGACGGTGTCGGAGACCTTCGACTTGGCCGGGTCGGTGGCGTTCTTGTAGAGCGAGTTGGCCTCGGTGTAGAAGGCGGCCTTGCCCTGGGTGAAGATCGCCATCGCCTCGGACCAGCTCATGTCGGTGCTGATGTTCGCCGGGCCGTGGTCGCGCAGCAGGCCGCCGTAGTAGGCGTACGCCTGCTTGGCCTGCTCGGTGTTGACCGACGCCTTGCCGCTGGCGTCGACGAAGTCACCGCCGAAGCTGTACAGGAAGCTGGAGAACTGGGTGACGGCCGCCGACTTGCCGGTACGGGCCACGAAGCCGGCCACGCCCGGGTTGTCCGCCTCGACCTTCGCCGCCTGCGCCTTGAGCTCGTCAAGGGTCTTCGGCGGGGCGGTGAAGCCGGACTTCTCCAGCAGGTCCTTGCGGTAGTACAGGACCTCCTGCTCGGTGATGATCGGCACGCCGACCAGCTTGTCCTCGTACGTGGTCGCCTGGACCGGGCCGTCCTGGAAGTCGGCGATCTCGAAGGCGCTGTCCGACTTGGCCCGCTCGCTCAGGTCGGCGAGGTACTTGTTCTTGGCGAACAGCTTCCCCTCCTGCAGCGGCCGGTACATCATCACGTCGATGTCGCTGGACCCGGCGTTCAGCTTGACGTTGTACTGGTCCGACAGCTGGTCCTCACCGAGCTGGGTGACCTCGACCTTCAGGCCGCTCTGCTTCTCGAACTCCGGCAGCGCCTTCTTGATGTTCTCCGTCCAGACGTGGTTCACCAGCGTCACCCGGAGGGTGTCGGAGCCGCTGCCGCCGTCCTCGCCGCCGCAGGCGGCCAGGCCCATGGCGGCGACCACGGCCAGAGAAGTGCCGATTATTGCTCGACGTCGCACGCTTGTTTCTCCTTCTGTCCCGGTCGCAACCCCGGCTAGGGCGCTACCTCGGCGTTTACATCCGCTTAACGCCGGATGCTAGGTCGAAAAAGCAGACTTATACAAGAGGTTGATCTAACTGATATGCTCCGTGGCGTGGAACGGTACTCCTCCGGGGCCGCAGCTGCCCAGAACGCCTCTGCCGAGGCCGGGCTGCACGCACGCGTCCTCGATCACCTCGGCACCGCGATCTGCGGTGGCGAGCTCCCACCGGGTTCGATCCTCAACATCGACGAACTGGTCGACCGGTACGCGGTGTCCCGCTCGGTGGTCCGCGAGGTGCTGCGGGTACTGGCGTCGATCGGGTTCATCGAGACCCGCCGTCGCGTGGGCGTCACGATCCGCACCGCGGACGCCTGGAACGTCTTCGACCCGCAGGTGATCCGCTGGCGGCTCGCCTCGGCCGGCCGCATCGCCCAGATCCGCTCGATCACCGAGCTGCGCACGGCGATCGAACCGCACGCCGCCTGGCTGGCCGCCGACCGCATCGGTCACGACGAGGCGAGCGAGCTCGTCGGGCTCGCCGCCAAGATGTGGGCCGCCGGCAAGGCCGGCGACGAGGAGCGGTTCCTCCGCCTGGACATCGAGTTCCACCAGCGGGTGCTGGCCGCGTCCGGCAACGAGATGTTCGTCAAGCTCCAGGACCTCGTCGCCGAGGTGCTCAGCGGCCGGCACCACTACAACCTGATGCCGCACCACCCGCACGAGCAGGCACTCCAACTGCACGCCGACGTGGCCCAGGCGATCCAGCGACGCGACGGCGAACGCGCCCGCAGCGCGATGGTGGAGATCATGGAGCACGCCTTCGACGAGATGAAGGCCATCTGGGAGAAGGCCGCCGACCCGGCGGTGGGCGACGGCGAGATGCTGCTGCGGCCCTGAGCCGCGCCGTCCCGGCTACCGGGCGAAGGTCCAGACGCCGCAGATCAGCAGGATGCCGAGCCACCCGGCCGCACCCAGCCCCGCGAGGAAGCGGTCCAGATCGAACGCGTACGCGGTGAGGACGGCGGCGCCGAGCACGACCAGCTCCGCGAACACGAACAGGACCAGCATCAGGAAGGCCACGCCGAACCGGCCGCCGGCCTCCAGGTCCGCCGTGCCGGCGTCGTAGTACAGGTACGGCAGGAGCGCCGCGCCGACGGCGACCGCGTGCCCGACCAGGGCCACGGCGACTCCGCCCAGGACGGAGCCCGAACCACCCCGCAAGGACACCCGCCACCCCACTCACCGTCGCCCGACGACCGGCCGTCACGATATCGCGCCGGTACGCCGCGTGGTGGCGGCGGTTTCGCGGGTCAGCGCTCCGTGCGGTCGTCGATCTCGGTGCCCGACTCGTGGGGCCGCGCGCCGATCGCCTCCTCGGCGGCCTGCCCGCCGGTGCTCTGGTCACCCAGCTTGAGGCTGCTGCGGGGCAGCCCGGACAACCCGGCCGGATCCTGGATCTCGCCCTGCACGCCACGCGCGTCCTGGGCCCGGTCCTCGATCGTCGTCTCGCCGCGCCGCGCCCCGATCGCCTCCTCGGCGGCCCGCCCGCCCGTGCTCCGGTCACCCAGCGAGAGGTCGCTGCGGGGCAGCCCGGACAACCCGGCCGGGTCGCGCGTCGGCTGGTCCACGGCACCGGCCGGCTGTGCGGCCGGCCCGCCGGCGGACTCGCGCCGTCCGACACCTCGTGCGTGGTATCCGCCCGCTCCACCCGACTCGGCGGGTTCGGTGTCCACCGGCCGGCCGTCCGGCTCGGCCAGTCCGGCCCGGCGCAGCATGTCGACCAGCTCGTCGTGCGGCATGCGCTCGGTGTCCGGGATTCCGGCGCCGCGGGCGATCGACCGCAGCGTCGCGAGGTCCTGATCCGCGAAGGTCTCGGCCATGCGGCAGGCTTCCCCGAGCCGGGCACCGGAAACCTCCGCTCGCCGGCGGGACGGCACGGCAGTGGCGGTCAGCTCTCGTCAGCGGTTGGCGCTAGGGTCGGCGCCATGACCGTCCAGCGTCTGACGAGGGACGAGGCACGTCGGATCGCGATCCACGCGCAGCTGCTCGACGCGCCCCGCCCGACCGGCATCGTCGAGGTCGTCGAACGCCTGACGTTCCTGCAGATCGACCCCACCGCGGCCCTCGCGCCGAGCGCCGACCTGGTGCTGTGGAGCCGGCTCGGCCCGACCTACGACCCAGCGGCCCTGACCCGGGCCATCGAGACCGACCGCACGCTCGTCGAGACCGTGGCGTACATCCGGTCCCCCCGCGACCTGCCGGCCGTGATCGCCGAGGCCCGGGGCACCCCGACGCACCCGACCACCCGCGCGTGGCTGGCGGCGAACGAGTCCTTCCGGCGGGACATCCTGGCGCTGCTGGCGCGCGACGGGCCGCTGCTCTCCCGGGACGTCCCCGACACCAGCGTCGTGCCGTGGCCGTCGTCGGGCTGGACAAACAACCGCAACGTCACCAGGATGCTCGAGTCCATGGCACTGCGCGGGTACGTCGCGATCTCCGGCCGCAAGGGGCGCGAGCGCTACTGGGACCTTCCCGAGCGGGTCCACCCGGCCGACCTGCCGAGCCTCGACCACGACGTCGCGGTCCGGGTCCGCAACGAGCGCCGGCTCGCGGCGCTCGGCATCGCCCGGGCCACCGGGCCGCAGATCCCCGGCGAGTCACCGTACGTCGGGGACGCCGGCGAGGAGGTCGTCGTCGAGGGCACCCCCGGCACCTGGCGGGTCCACCCCGCGTACGTGGGGCTGCCGTTCCAGGGCCGCACCGCGCTGCTCTCGCCCTTCGACCGGCTGATCCACGACCGGGTACGCGCCGAGCAGCTCTTCGGTTTCGAATACGTTCTCGAGATGTACAAGCCCGCGGTCAAGCGCCGCTGGGGCTACTTCGCCCTACCGGTCCTCCACCACGACCGGCTCGTCGGCAAGCTGGACGCGACCGCCGACCGCAGAGCCGGCGCCCTGGTCGTCAACGCGATCCACGAGGACGTCCCGTTCACACCGGAGGTGACCGCCGCGGTCCGCGCCGAGATCGAGGACCTGGCCCGGTGGCTCCGCCTCGACGTCCGCTGGCCGGCGACGGCGGCGGGGACGTGATGACCCCGCCGATCCGCCGCGCCCGCGATCTCGGCATCGTCGTCGGTCCCCTGACCACCGGGCCGCACAACACCATCACCGACGTCCCCGGTGTGCTGGTGGGGCACACCACCGTCGACGACGGCCGCGACCTGCACACCGGCGTCACGGCGGTGGTGCCGAGCCGGCTCGGCCCGGAGCGGTGGACCCTGCCGGCCGCCGTGTACTCCGGCAACGGCTACGGGAAGCTGGTCGGCTCGACCCAGGTGGACGAGCTCGGCGTGCTGGAGTCACCGATCGTCCTCACCGCCACGCTGTCGGTGTTCCGGGCCGCGGACGCGCTGCTGACCTGGCTGATGGACCGCCGGCCGGACGCCGTGTCGTTCAACCCGCTGGTCGGCGAGACCAACGACGGCCATCTCTCGGACATCCGCCGGCGTCCGATCACCGAGCAGCACGTGCTCGGCGCCGTGACCGGCGCGTCCGCCGCTCCGCCGGCGGAGGGCTGCGTCGGCGCCGGGACCGGCACCACGGCCCTCGGCTACAAGGGCGGCATCGGCACCGCGTCCCGGCTGGTGCCGATGGCCGGTGACCCGGTGACGGTGGGCGCCCTGACCCAGTCCAACTTCGGCGGCCTGCTGACCGTGCTCGGTGTCCCGATGCCGGTCGAGGAGCTGATCCCGGCCGCCGACCGGGCCGAGCCGGCGGGCAACTCCTGCATGATCGTGGTGGCCACCGATGCTCCCCTGGACGCCCGGCAGCTCGGTCGCCTCGCCCGGCGCGCCATCTTCGCCATGGGTCGGGTCGGCGCCGCGTACAGCAACGGCAGCGGCGACTACGCGATCGCCGTCAGCACGGCCCCGCCGGGCCGGCCGCTGATCCCCGACGCGCAGCTCAACCCGATCTTCGCCGCCGTCCTCGACTCGGTCGAGGAGGCGCTGCTCAACTCGCTCATCACCGCCACGACCACCAGCGGTCCGGGTGGGCGCACCAGCCACGCCGTGCCGCACGAGGCTGTCGTCCGGCGCCTGGCGGCGGCCGGCCGGCTGGCCACGGGCGGCTGACCCCGACGGGTCCGCGCCGACCCCGGCGGAGCGGTCCGGCCGGGGCGGCTCCGTGCGGCGTCAGCGCGCGATCGCGTCGACGATCCGCGCGGCCCCCCAGGCGTACGCCCGGTCCACGTCCCCGCCGAGCTGGAACGCGTCGGCGAGCTCCATGAACAGGAAGCCGTTCGCCCACGCGGTCACGGTGCGCGCGGCCTCCAGCGCGTTCTCGTCGCCGGCGAGTCTCCGCGTGGCGTCCAGCACCGGAGCGCTCGCGCGGGCCAGCTGGTCGGGTTCGGCGCGCGCACCGGACGGCAGCGGGCCGAAGACGAGCCGGTAACCGTGGGGTCGCTCGTGGGCGAACGCGCGCAGCTCGTGCGCGAGCCGGACGAGCGCCGCACGGGGATCGTCCCCGGTGCCGCCGGCGGCGGCCCGGAGCCGGGTGCCGAGATCGTCGACCGTCGCCTCGACGATGCGCCGGACCAGTTCGTCCCGATCACGTACGCGTTTGTAGAGCGACGGCGCGCGCACTCCGACCCGGGCCGCGACCGCCTGCATGGTCAGCGCGTCCAACCCGCCGTCCTCGATGATCGCCCGGCCGGCGGCGATGACCGCCTCGGTCGTGGTGCGCTCCGGTGTGGGCACCGACACCTCCTGTCGCTCGCATGGCTATTGACCTTAGCCATGATGGCTAATTATCGTAGCCATCATGGAACTTACACCCGGACTCCGCCGCATCGGCAACGACCTCGTCGCCGTCCACCTGGTCATCACGCCCGACGGCGTGACGATCATCGACGCCGGCCTCTCCGGTCACTACCGGGAGCTGCGCGCCGAGCTGCGCGCCGCCGGTCGTGACCTCGACGACGTACGCGGCATCGTCCTGACCCACGGCGACACCGACCACCTGGGGTTCGCCGAGCGGCTACGCGCCGACAACGGCGTTCCGGTGTACGTGCACGAGGCCGACGCCGCGCGGGCGCGCGGCGCGGAGAGCACCAGCCCGGCCTGGGGAAAGGTGCGGCTCGCGCCGACCGTACGGTTCCTCGCCTACGCGGCCGGCAAGGGCGGCCTGCGGACCCGGCACCCGGCTGAGGTGACCGTCTTCCGGGACGGCGACGTGCTCCCCCTGCCCGGCGCCCCGCGCATCATCAGCCTGCCCGGGCACTCCCCCGGAAGCGTCGCGGTGCACGTCCCGGCCGTCCGCGCGCTGTTCGTCGGCGACGCCCTCACCACCCGGCACGTGCTCACCGGGGCGACCGGCCCGCAGCCCGCACCGTTCACCGACGACCCGGCGGCCGCCGCCGAGGCGCTGACCCGGGTGGCGGACATCGGGGCCGACTGGGTCATCCCGGGCCACGGCGCGCCGTGGACCGGCGGTGTACCGGCGCTGCTCGCCGCGTACCGCGCCGCGGCCGGCTCGTCGTAGGCTGCGACGCGCAGGCGACGACAGGAGGCTGAGGTGGCCGGGACGACGCCGACCGGGACGACGGTCGCCGAGGTGATGGCCGAACTCGCCGCACTCGAGGACCCGAAGTCACGCCAGGTGAACGAGAGACACGGCGACGATCACGGCGTGAACCTCGGCAAGCTTCGCGCGGTCGCCAAGCGGCTGAAGACGCAGCAGGACCTCGCGCGCCAGCTCTGGGAGACCGGCGACAGCGCGGCGAGACTGCTGGCGATCCTGATCTGCCGCCCGAAGGCGTTCGCGCGTGACGAGTTGGACCTCATGCTGCGCGAGGCACGCACCCCGAAGGTGCACGACTGGCTCGTGAACTACGTGGTGAAGAAGAGCCCGCACGCCGAGGAGCTGCGCCGGGCCTGGTTCGCCGATCCGGACCCGGTGGTCGCGAGTGCCGGTTGGGCGCTGACCACCGAGCGCGTGGCGAAGAACCCGGAGGGCCTCGACCTCGCCGGGCTGCTCGACGTCATCGAGGCGGAGCTGCGGGACGCCCCGGACCGCCTGCAGTGGGCGATGAACCACTGCCTGGCCCAGATCGGGATCGAGCACGCCGGCCACCGCGCCCGCGCCCTCGACATCGGCGAGCGCCTGGCGGTGCTCAAGGACTACCCGACACCCCCGGGCTGCACATCCCCGTACGCGCCCAGCTGGATCACCGAGATGGTGCGTCGACGGCAGGGCGGGTAGGAAGGCGCCCCGGGGGCCGGCGGCGGTTAGGCTGTCGGGATGCGGGCGGCGGTGTCCTGGCGGGAACTCGATGGCTGACGCCGACGATGTCCGCCGCCTGGCGCTGGCCCTGCCGCACGCGGTCGAGATCGACAGCGAGGGCTTCGACTTCCGCGTCGCCGACAAGGGATTCGTCTGGTCCTATCCCGAGCGCGTGCCCGGCAGGCCGCGCCGCATCCGCACCGACATCGCCGTCCTGTACGTGGGCGACGAGGCGGAGAAGCAGGCGCTGCTCCTGGGCGAGCCCGAGCTGTTCTTCACCACGCCCGCGTACGGGGGACTGCCCCTGGTCATGGTGCGGTTGGCGGCGGTGAGCGTCGACCGCCTGACGGAGCTGGTCACCGACGCGTGGCGGATGCGCGCCCCGACCGACCTCGTCGGCGACCTCGACGACGGCCCGCTGCTGCCGGACCAGAGCGGTAGGCCGGGGTAGCGCACTTCGGCACCGGTGCCCCGGTGACGTCTGGCAGGGTTGGCCGGATGGAGCTGACCGAGGTGTTCGAGTGGCGCGGCCGGGAAGTGCGGTGGCGGCGCACCGGTTGTGGGCCCGACGTCGTGTTCTGCCACGGGACGCCGTGGTCCGCGCAGTTGTGGGGCCCGTTCGCCGAAGCCCTGCGCGACGAGTTCACCGTCCACCTCTGGGACATGCCGGGCTACGGGCGGTCCTCGAAACTCCCCGAGCACCGGGTGTCACTGGATCTCCAGGGTGAACTGCTGGCCGATCTCCTCGCGTACTGGGAGCTGCGGTCCCCGCATGTCGTGGCGCACGACTACGGCGGTGCCGTCGCCCTGCGGGCCCATCTCCTGCACGGTTCCGCGTTCGCGTCGTTGGCGCTGGTCGACGTGGTGGCGCTGGCCCCGTGGGGTTCGGACTTCTTCCGCCTCGTCCGCGACAACGCCGAGGTCTTCAGCGCGCTCCCGAGCGCCGTGCACGAAGGGGCGCTCCGGGCCTACATCGCGGGAGCCAGTCACGTCGGCCTCACGCCGGACCAGCTGCGGGCCCTCGTCTCGCCCTGGCTCGGCGCTGACGGACAGGCGGCGTTCTACCGGCAGATCGCGCAGGCGGACCAGGCCTACACCGACGAGATCGAAGGGCTCTATCCCCGTCTCGACCTGCCGGTCCTGGTGGTGTGGGGCGAGAACGACACGTGGATCCCGGTCGACCGGGCGCACCGCCTGACCGAACTCATCCCCGGCGCTCGACTCGCGCTGATCGACGGAGCAGGCCACCTCGTCCACCTGGACCAGCCCGTACGACTGGCCACGACGCTGCACCGTTGGCTCACCTCGGCGGCCACGACAACCTGAGCCACGCCCTGCGCTCCGATCTTTCCGCACCGGCACGTCACCGACCCAACGTCCAGCGGGACGCGGGCGCGCTGTTCGGTGACCGCTTTCCGCTGCGGTACGCGGGGGTGACGGCGTCGCCGCCGGCCGGCATGTCGTCGACCGTGACGCTCGCGCCGAGCGGGAAGCGTTTGTGCCGTTCGCGCACGCCCCTACGCCCGCGAGCGGATGATGTCGACGTACGCCGGTCGACCGTCGGGAGGTTGCGATGGCGGCTGATCTTGTCGTGCTGGGGGTGGCGAGCAGCGCCGGTGCCCACCACGCGGGCCAGGAGAGCGCACCACGGGCCTTGCGGGAGGCCGGGCTGGTCGACCGGCTCCGCTCGGCGGGCCTGTCGGTGGACGACCGCGGGGACGTGGTCAGCGAGGTCTTCGCCGTGGATCACGCGCATCCCGGCCGGCGCAACCTTCCCGCCGTGGTCCGGGTGGCGCGGGCGGTGGCCAATCTCGTCGCCGCGGTGGTCGGCCAGGGTTCGATCCCCCTGGTGATCGGGGGCGACTGCACGATCACCGTCGGCGTCGTCGCCGGGCTGCTGCGGTCCCGCCCGCAGGTCGGGCTGTTCTACTTCGACGGGGACGCGGACCTGGCCCCCCCCGACACGACGACCGGCGGGGTGCTGGACGCCATGGGAGTCGCCCATCTGCTCGGCCTCGCCGACACCGAGCTGGCCCGAATCGCCGACCAGCATCCGATGCTCGACGACGAGCGGCTCGTCCTGTTCGGATTCGACGAGTCGGATCCCGAGACGTTCCGCCCGTCGGTCCTCGACGCCCGCCCCGGCCTGCTGCGCTTCGCCGACCACCAGGTCCGCGCCGACCCGTCCGGCTGCGCCGCCAGCGCGCTGGAGGCTCTGGAGCGGACGGCGGTCGGCGTTCTGCTGCACTTCGACGTGGACGCGGTCGACTCCGGCGACCTGCCGCTGGCCAACTTCCCGCACTACGGCACGGGAGTCACCCTGGCGCAGGCCGGTCGCGCGCTGCGGGTCGCCAGCGGTGCCGACGGACTGGCAGCCGTCGTCCTGACCGAGGTCAATCCTGGGCATGATCCGGACGGGCAGCTGATCCGTCGCTACGTGTCTACCGTGGGCGACGCCCTTGCCGCCGGCCTCGTCGACCGGGGAGCCCGCCTCCGTTCCTGACCGCTCCGGTTCGGCACCGCCGCGCATCGGTCGAGCATCGCCGCCGCCGGGCCCCACCGCACCACCCCCGTGGGCCTAGGATTCGCCGGTGCAGATCTCCGTGTGGGTCCGTTACGACGAGAAGCAGCTACGGCGCACCCTCCGCTTCGTCCTCCGCCCGCAGCTGAAGTCCCTCCGCGTCCTGGGCGGAGTGCTGATCATCCTCGGTCTGGTCCCGGTGGCGCTGGAGCCGACGATGCCGTTGCTCTACGCTCCGCTGCTCCTCGGGCTCCTGTTCGTGTTCGCCATCGAGCCGATCACGGTGGCCCAGTCGATGCGCATGCAGTCCAACGTCATCAAGGACGGATTCCAGCTGACGCTGGACGACGAGTGGGTCACCCTGACCTACCCGCTCGCCGAGTCGCGGTTCCGGTGGAGCGGCCTTGGCAAGGCCGTCGACACGCCCGAGGCCTGGTACGTCATGTTCGGCAAGCTCCAGGCGATCACGATTCCGAAGGGCCCGTTGACCGAGGAGCAGCGGGCCGCGTTCGCCGCGTTCGTCAACGCCCTGCGACCAGCCGCCAGGTGACGAGCCGGCACGCCGGTCGGCAGCGCACGGCTGCCGTCACCGCTGTCGGCGCCGCCCCCTCCCGAACGGTTGTGCGGATCGATGATCCGGGCCGGGTCGCGCTCCGTACCAGCATGGGACGGGACCAGCGCCAGGGGTGCCGTACGCTACGGTCTGACTACTACTACAGGTGGTAGTTCACGTACCGACGGAGGTGCCCCAGGTGACGGACGACGAGCAGGTCACCGCCTGGGCACTCGAAGCGGGCCGGGGTGACCGGGATGCCGCCGGTTCCTTCGTCCGGGCCACGCAACAGCAGGTCCGCCGCTTCCTCGCGGCGCTGATCTCGCCGGCCGAGGCCGACGACCTGGCGCAGGAGACCTACCTGCGCGCGACGCGGTCGCTCCCGTCGTTCGCGGGACGCTCCTCGGCGCGTACGTGGTTGCTCAGCATCGCCCGCCGGGTCGCCGTCGACCACGTGCGGGCGGCGACATCCCGGCCACGGACGGTGGCCATGTCGGATTCCCACGACGCCGTCGACCCGGCTCGCAGCGACTTCGACCGGCAGGTCGCACTGGAGCGGCTCGTCGCCGGGCTGCCGGCCGACCGGCGGGAGGCCTTCGTCGTCACCCAGGTCCTCGGGCTGTCCTACGCCGAGGCGGCGGAGGTGTGCGGCTGCCCGGTCGGGACGATCAGGTCCCGGGTGGCCCGGGCCCGCGCGGACCTGGTCGCCGCCGTGAACGCCCGGCCCGGCCCGCAGACCCGCGGTGGCGCCGCCGGCTGAGCCGTCGCGGCGATTCCGCCGGCCCACCGAGGGCGTACGTGACCTGCGGCGCAGTGACCTTTGCCGCACCGGTCGCGGGAACCAACGCCGCCGCTGGCGCGACTACCGGTACATGGGGTGCGAGCAGTGGCGTGAGGTGCTGTCGGCTCAGCTGGACGGGGAGGAGACTCCGGCCGAGCGTACGGCGGTCGAGTCCCACCTGGCCGGGTGCGGCGAGTGCCGGGCGTGGTTCGACCGGGCGGCGGCGGTGACCCGGCGCGCCCGGCTGTCGGTGAGCGTGACCGGCCCGGACCTCACCGGCGCGGTCCTGGCCGCGCTGCCCGCGCGACCGCGGCGGTCCCGGCGGGAGCGCGTGGCGCTGACGCTGCGGGCGGCGCTCGGGTTGATCGGGGCGGCGCAGGTGCTGCTGGGTCTGGTGCAGGTCGGCCGGGGCGCGGCCGGTCCGCACGTCCACGCCGGCGGCCCGCTGGCGTCCGGGCACCTGTGGCACGAGGCGGCGGCGTGGAACGTGGCCGTGGGCGCGGGTTTCCTGTTCGTCGCCGCCCGCCGCACCCGTCCGACGGGGCTGGTGCCCATGTTGAGCGCGTTCGTGGGCACGCTCGTGCTGCTGTCGGTCAACGATCTGGTCACCGGCCGCGTGGACACCGCCCGCCTGGTCAGCCACGCCTTCCTGCTCGCCGGTTACGCGATCGTGGTCGCCATGTCCCGGCCCGGCCTGCGCCCGGACGGCCCGTCCACCCGGGCCCGCGGCGACCGGCCCCGCTGGCGCATCCCGGTGGAGGACGAGACACCGGAGCCCGGCCTGCGGCTGCTGCGCCCGCCGTATCCGGGCTCGGCCCACCACCGCACGGCGGCCTGAGGCAGCCGCCGCGCCGAGCGCCGGATCCTCGGACCGGGGTCAGCCGGCCCGCGCCTCCCCGATGACCCGCTCGGCGGCGTCGCGCACGTCGTCGAGCAGGATCTCCATGTCCCGCCGGGTGGTGCGGTAGTTGAGCACGCAGCCGCGCAGCGCGAAGCGGCCGTTGACGGTCGCGTTCGACAGGTACGAGCTGCCCGCCCGCTGAAGCGCGACCATGATCCGTTCGTTGAGCCGGTCGACGTCCGCCTCGTCGGCCGGCGACCGCGCGCCGGAGCGTACGCCGGGCGGCAGGTAGCGGAAGCAGAAGATCGACAGCTCGACCGGCGCGACCAGTTCGAAGTCGTCGCTCGCGTCGACGAGTTCGGCGAGGTGACGGGCACAGTCCAGGTTGCGTTCGATGGCGTCGCCGACGGCGCGCGAGCCGGCGTGCGCCAACCCCATCCAGACCTTGAGCGCCCGGAACCGCCGGGACAGGTCCGGGCCGTAGTCCCAGAAGGCGAAGGCCTCCGCCGGCTCGGTCTGCACGACGCGGGTGTAGTCGGCGTCGAGGCTGAAGGCGGGGCGCACCGCCGCCGGGTCGCGGTAGATGAGGCAGCCGCAGTCCGCCGGCAGGTAGAGCCACTTGTGCGGGTCCAGGGCGATGGAGTCGGCCTCCGCCAGGCCGTCGAGGAGCGGGCGGGCCGAGGGGGCGAGCCGGGCGAACCCGCCGTAGCACGCGTCGACGTGCATCCACAGCCCGTGCCGCCGGGCGACCGCCGCGATCTCCGGGAGCGGGTCGACGGCACCGGTGACGACGGTTCCGGCGTTCGCGACCACGCAGAACGGCTCCGCTCCCGCGGCCCGGTCCTCCTCGATGGCCCGGGCCAGCGCACCGACGTCCATCCGGAGGCGACCGTCCACCGGGATCTCCCAGACGTTGGCCCGCCCGATCCCGATCAGGGCGGCGGCCTTGTGGATCGAGTGGTGGGTCTCGGTCGAGGCGTAGACCCGCAGCGGCGCGGAGTGGGCGGCAGCGCCCTGGGCGGCGACCGCCTCGCCGCAGTGGCGGTGCCGGGCGGCGGCGAGTGCGGTGAGGTTGGCCATCGAGCCGCCGCTCATGAGCAGGCCGCCGGCGTCCGGGGCGCAGCCGAGAGCCTCCTTGATCCAGTCGATGACCACGTGCTCCAGCTCGGCGGGGGCCGGCGCCGAGCGCCACGCGGTGAGGTTCGGGTTCAGCGCCGACGCGAGGAAGTCGGCCACGGCGGCGACCGCGGTTCCCGGCGCCGAGACATAGCCGAAGAAGCGGGGATGCCCGTTGTGCCGGCTGCCGGGGACGATCACGTCGCGGAAGACCGCTAGCAGGTCGGCGAAGTCGCGGCCCTCGACCGGCAGCGGCTCGGCGAGCAACCCCGCCAGCTCGGCCGAGGAGGTGCGCGGGGCGACCGGCAGGTCCCGGATCGAGTCGTGGTAGGTGGCGGCCCACTCGACCGCGCGGGCGCCCACGTCCCGGATCTGTTCGGCGGACAGGTCCAGGGCGGGGTTCGTGTCGCGCCCGGTCGACGGGTTCGAAGTCATGGGGCGGAGGATAGTTCGATCATGTGACAGCATCGACCCGTCGACTCGGGGAGGCGTGCCGTGCGGGTGACCATGGCGAGCGTCGCGGCGTGGACCGGCCGCGCGAACGAGGACTTCACCGGTGCCGTGCCGACGGCGGCGGTGCTGATCGACGGGGCCGGCATCCCCGGCACCGAGGCGATCTGCCGGCACGGCGTGGCCTGGTACGCCACCCGCCTGGGCGGCACCCTGCTCGGCCTCCTGTCGTACGCGCCGGACCGCGGTCTGCCGGCGCTGCTCGCCGAGGCCATCGAGCAGGTCACCGACGTCCACCGGGACGCCTGCGACGTCGCCAACCCGATCAGCCCGTCGGCGACGGTGGCCGTCCTGCGCCGGTCCGGCGGTCTCGTCGAGTACCTGGTGCTGGGTGACTCGTTCCTGGTGCTGGACCGGGCGGACGACGATCCCCTGGTCGTCACCGACCCCCGCGAGGTGGTCATCAGCCGGTCGTACCAGGCGGCCGTCGAGGCCACTGCCGAGGACAGTGCCGAGCGCCACCGGCTCCTGCGCGACCTGCGCGCCAACCGGAACCAGCCGGGCGGCTTCTGGCTGGCCAAGGACGACCCACGCGCGGCGGACGAGGCGGTCACCGGCCGCTGTCCGGTCGCCGAGCTGGCCGGGGCCGCCCTGCTCAGCAACGGAGCCACCCGCATCGTGGACCGGTTCGGGCTGACCGACTGGCCCGGGCTGATGAGCGTCCTGGCGTCGAGCGGACCCGCCGAGGTCATCCACCGCGTCCGGCGGGCGGAGGCCCAGCACGCGGTGCGGGCGGACGACGCGTCGATCGCGTACTGCACCGACCTCGCCCCGGCCTGACCGGCGCGGCAGCCGCCGTCAGCTCACCCGGGCCCCGGCCAGGCAGCCGCCGTCAGCTCCCCCGGCCCCCGGCCAGGCAGCCGCCGTCAGCTCCCCCGGCCCCCAGCCAGGCAGCCGCCGTCAGCTCCCCCGGGCCCCCGGCCAGGCGGCCGCCACCAGGGACGGGAGGACACCCGCCGCAGTGCCGCGCAGGTTGACGGCGCAGACCCGGTCGAGTGGAGTCGGCTCCGGGTCCACCTGGATCACGGCGGCTCCCGAGCGTGCCGCGATCCGGGGAATCTCGGCGGCCGGGTACACGACGCCGGAGGTGCCGACCGTCAGGAGCACGTCGCAGGCGGCGGCGGCTCCGACCGCGGCGGCCAGCGCCGCCTCGGGCAGGGCCTCACCGAACCACACCACGCCCGGCCGGACGAGCGCGCCGCAGGACCCGCACCGTGGCGGCGGGATCCGGCGGCCCTCGTGCGGCGGCGCGGTCTCCTCGTCGGGAACGTCGTCGAACGCCGCCGGGTGCGCCGCCGTCAGGCACCGGGGCGCGAAGAGGCTGCCGTGCAGGTGGACCGGCGCCCGGCTCCCGGCTCGCTCGTGCAGGTCGTCGACGTTCTGGGTGACGACGGTGCTGTCCGGGACCCGGGCCTCGATGGCGGCGATGGCCAGATGCCCGGGGTTGGGCTCGGCTCGCCGCACCCGGGCGCGCCGCCACTCGTACCAGCCCCAGACCAGATCGGGATCGGCGTGGAACGCCTGCGGGGTGGCGAGCCGCTCGGCGTCGAACCGCGCCCACAGGCCGGTGAGATCGTCGCGGAAGGTGGGCACGCCGCTCTCGGCGGAGATCCCGGCGCCGGTGAAGACGACGACCCGGCGGGCCGCGCCGAGCAGCTCGGCGGCACGACGCGACAGAGCACTCTCCATACGACGAGATCCTGCCGGAAGGCCGGGACTCGCCGGGCCCCACCGCCGCCCGGGGCGCGCCGATCGGCCGGCCCGTCCAGCGGCGTCGTCCTGCCCACGCCCGACCTGCCGGTCACCCGACACCCGCGCCACCCGTCGACCCTACGCGGACCACCGTCGCCGGCGACCGGTGACGAGGGCCGCGGCGGCGCCCAGTCGCTCCCGTTCGAGATCGGTCAGCGCCGGGTCGTTCCGCCGCCTCGTCACGGCCTGGTCCAGGGCGGCGAGTGGGTCACCGTCGACACGGTCGAGGAAGGCGTGCAGCAGGGCTGCGGCCGGCGCCGCCAGTGGGTTCGCCTCGTCGACGGCCACCTGGGCGAGGATGATCGCGGAGACCGCCACATCGAGGTCCGGAGGCCCTTCGGTGGCGTTGTGCCAGTCAATGACGACCGGCCCCCGTTTGGTCAGCATGACGTTGTCCGGGTGCAGGTCGAGGTGCAGGATCCGGACGTCCTCGCGTTGGCTGTGCCGGGGCGGCAGCGCGTGGAGCCGGCGGTGCAGGTCGGCCAGGCAGGCGGCCCCGTCGACGGCGTCGAGGTCACCGGCGGTGAACGCGGACAGCATGGTGCGCCCGTGGAGTCGCTCCATGACGAGGTCGCCGCCGTGGGCGTCGTACACCGTCGGCACCGGAAAGCCGAGGTCGGCCAGGTACGCCATGACGGCCGCCTCGGCGGCCACGTCGGCGCCGTGCCGGTAGCGGCGGAGGACACGTCGCTCGTCGATGACGAAGACGTCGGCTTCCCGTCCTGACGCCAGCGGGACCGGAGTGATCACGCCTCGACTGTAACGGTCGCGTTCACCATTCCGGAGGGGACGACCCCCGGCGTCCCGGCTAAGCCCTCCGGCGCAGGTCCGGCACGTCGGGAAGCTGTCGGAAGCCAGCCGACCGGTAGGCGGCGACGGCGCCGACGTTGGCGCTCTCGGCGCATCCGTGAAGGTCGATCGGTCGAACGCCGCGCGCTGCACTTCGGCCCGCAGGTGGGCCTGCTCCGGGCCGATCGCCTCGACCCGCACGCCGCAGTCCTGCACGGGCTGCGCCAGGTCGCGCTGGAACGGTGTCCACGGCTCGTCGCGGTCCCATCCGTTGTCGAGCAGCAGCTCGTGGAGCACCCTGTCCCAGCGCGCCGCTACGGCGGCGCTCCCGGCGGGAGGAGGCCGCGCTCCGGCCGCGTCACGTCGTCGACCATCCGGCTGGCCAGCTCCTCGTCCCGGCGAGCGGCGGGGGCGATGCCCAGTCGTACCAGGTCGGGACCGTCCACCCGGTGGGGCTCAAAGTGTTTAGCCGAGGCCCTGGGGCGACAATGGGAAGGCCGAGCTGAACGCGGCCGGGTCCGGCACCTTCGATCATGCTTCTGAGCAACTGACCGGTCGCCCAGCGTAGGGGATTGACATTGATACGGCCGTCGGCGATATTCCTAGCGGCATGTCGACATACGGGACGGACAAGGCAAAGTCTGAAATATTGACGTTTGCCCCAGGCCGGTACGGACAAGGTTTGGACAATGATCAAGCGAGTTGTCGGGTTCTCCAAGCACCATACGCCCAACTCCATGCGGATTTTGGCGCGCCGAGCGCAACTCGAAACCCGCAACGCCAAAATGCGGCTGACCGTTCCGGTGATCGCGCGATCCGAGTATGAGAACGTCTATCACTGCACTGTGCACAAGACGGGCAGCCAATGGATCAAGGCCATGTTCAGCGATCCTGTCGTCTACCAATATTCCGGATTGCTGCCCTACGACCCGCGCTTCTACAAGCGGCGCTCGCTGCCGGTCATCCCGCCGGGCCGTTCAGGGCTGGCCCTCTTCCACTCCTATCCACGGTTCCAGCAAATCGTCAAACCCGATAACCACCGCGCGTTCTTCGTGATCCGCGACCCGCGTGACATCGTCGTTTCCAGCTACTTCTCCCTCCGCAACTCACACGCGCCTATGGGCGACATTCTGCAGGCGCGCAAGATCCTGCAGGAGAAGCCCATGAAGGAAGGGCTGCTGTACGTCATCGATCGCCTCTCCCGGCGATACACCTTCAAGCAGCTCCGGTCGTGGGCGGTCGCCCCGCAATCCGAGACCGTCCGTCTGTTCCGCTACGAGGACCTGACCGGCGAGCGGCAGCTGGAGGAGATGGATCAGCTGCTGCGGCACTGCGGGATCGTCCTGCCGCCGGCGGAACTGGAGGCCCTCCTGTCGCGCTACAGCTTCTCGAAGATGCGGAAGGACGGAGCCGCCGCCGGGCAGGTCTCCCACTACCGGAAGGGGAAGGCCGGCGACTGGCGCAACCACTTCGATGACGAGATCTACGCGGCCTTCACCGCCGCGACGGGCGATCTCGTAGAGGTCCTCGGCTACCCGGCACGCGACCAGTCTGCCGGCGCGCGGGGCAGATAGCGCTGCCGCTCGCGCGGGCGGCGTCACTCACGCTCGGTCCGTCGCAGCCCGTGCGTGGGGGTCCACCACTCGATGACGAGCAGCGTGGCCTCCTGGTTGAGGTGGGTGTGCACGACCTCGGTGATGTCGGCGCGGAAGCGCTCGCCGTCCGGTCCATCGGTCAGCGGTCCGGCGGCGATCGCCCGGCCGGCGATCTTCGCCTCGCCCGGCCATGCCGCCTCCGCGCCGTCGACCGGGTCGACCGTGGCGCTGTGCAGGGCGAACCGCGGATCCCGACGGAGATCCGCGCCCTTGCGCGCGTGCGGCATCGAACCGAAGACGAGTTCGCCGTCCTCGAACGCCGCCTCGATCCCAGAGATCCTCGGCGACCCGTCGGCTCGCAGCGTCGCGATGGTCTTGTGCCGGTGGGCGTCGAACAACGCGCGTACCCGCTGCGCGAACTCCGGCTCGGCCCGTTCGACTTCCCGCCATGCGGTCATACGCACATGGTGGCACCCGTCGGAGCCGACCGGCTCGCTTGCCCGCACGGCCGCCGCCGACGGGTCCTGCCTCAAGTGATCCTCAACTCCGGTGCCGGGCGACCGCCGGTAACGACGTAGGTCCATACACTCGCCGCACGCGGCTCGCTACCGGTACTCCCCGACCCCGTCCGGACGGAGCAACGTCCTGACGGGCCTGCCCTGCGCGAGCTAAGCAATCCGGTCTGCCGGACCGGCCCGTCCCGCAACCGGGCCCGACCAGCAGGCCACCAGATGTCGCAAGCAGAAGGGGAGAGTATGCGAGGCATTCAACGACGCATCGCGCTTCTCGCGTTGCCCGCCCTGGTGGGGAGCGTCCTCGTGGCCACCGGGCCGGCGGGCGCGGATCCCACCGCATCGGCCCCGGCGGACTCGGGCCGATCCCAGTCGGCGGACCAGGAATCGGTACGCCTCGTCCGCGTCCAGCTGACCGGCGCCGACATGCTCGACGAGGTGGTCGCCGCCGGCTTCGACCTCGAACACGGCCTCAAGCGCGTGCCGGACGGCATCGAGGGCGAGGCGGTGGTGACCGCCGGGCAGATCGCCGAGCTCGAGGCGATGGGCGTACGGATCCTCGGCGACGGCGAGGGCTTCGCCTGGAGCGAGGAGGCCGACGGCGGCCTGCGCGCCCTCCGCGCGCAGGCCACCCAGGCGCTGAGCCACGAGGCGACGGTACGGATCGCCCGCGCCGACTGGTTCACCACGAAGGGCCAGGGCTTCCTCTACGTCGAGGCGCGTACCACCGAGGGGCTGCAGACGAACCCGGTCGTCACGATGCAGCTCGAGAACGACTCAGGTGCCGGTACGCCGTTCGGCTTCGCCCGGACCATGAGCCGGTTCGTCGACTCCGGGCAGTACATGTTCCACCGGAACCTGTTCAAGCTCGACACCCGCCCGAGCCAGATCCGGGTGACGAGCTCGACCGGCGGCGTCGCCACCGGAAACGTCTCCAACTGGCTCGAGGACGGTCCGCCGCCCCTGACGGCGAACCCGGGCTACAAGTGGAACTTCGTCGACGGCTACCGGACCCCGCAGCAGCTCTACAGCCGCGCCGAGGAGATCGCCCGCCAGTACCCGGGCATCGCCGAGATCGTCTACCTGCCGAACAAGACGAACGGGTACCAGCGCAAGGCGCAGGCCACGATCGGCGGCACCGGGCAGTCCGCGGTCGTGGTCAGTTCGGCGGCGTGGGGGCACGAGGGCGGCAACGACATCACCGTCGAGTTCGTGGACCGGCCGGGGGCGAACCTGCCGCTCGCGGTCGAGGTCACCGGCAACGCGGTCCGGGTGCTGCTCGCGAAGAACGCGTCCGGAGCGCTCGCGAGCACCGCTGCGCAGGTGGCGAACGCCCTCGAGACGCAGTCCGACGGCCTGATCGACCGGGCGCACCCGTACCGGACCAACGCGGGCACCGGCATCGTCGCGCCGACGGCCGGCCCGGTCGCGCTGACCGACTTCCTCGACCAGAAGCGCGCCGGCGCGCCGGAGGGCGAGGTGCCGCGCGGCCCGGCCACGATCCCGGTGCTGCGGATCGGCAAGCACCGCGACGGGCGGAACCCGGGCGTGCTGATCCAGGCGCAGGACCACGCGCGCGAGTGGGTGCCGGCGACGACGTCGCTGGAGGCGGCCGAGCGCCTCGTGCACAACTACAAGTCCGACTGGGACACGAAGAAGATCGTCGACAACACCGACGTCTTCTTCATCCTGTCCAACAACCCCGACGGGGCGAACTACAGCTTCTACAACTTCGCCTCGCAGCGCCGCAACCTGACCAACCACTGCCCGGACGAGAACGCCGATCCGGCCCGGCGCAACTCCTGGGGCGTCGACCTGAACCGGAACTACCGGGTCGGTTCCGCGCACGACGGCTACGCGGGCGGGTCGAACAGCTGCGTCAGCGACACCTACCAGGGACCGGAGAAGCTGTCCGAGCCCGAGTCGAAGAACATCGTCTGGCTGGTGGAGAACCACCGGAACATCAAGTTCATGATGTCGGTGCACTCCAACGGCGGGCAGCTGTTCTGGCAGCCGGGCGCCTACATCGCCGACGGGCGGATCACCACCCCGCGCCCGCCGCTGGGTGACGAGGCGTTCTACTGGCAGTCGGCCGGCCGGATCCTGTCGCAGGTGAAGGCGTACCGGGAGACCGTCGTCACGCCGGAGAACGTCGGCGGCTCGTCGGACGTCCTGTACTCCTCCGCCGGCAACGTGCGCGAGGACCTGTACCACACGTACGGGATCTACGCCTTCGGCTGGGAGGTCGGCGGCTCGATCTACAACCCGGCCACGGGCAACTGGCAGGGCGGCTCCTTCCAGCCGGCCTGGGTGGGCAACCCGGAGCTGGTCAGCGGCCACGCCGAGACGATGGAGTACGCCAACGGGATCATGGAGATGTTCCGGATCGCGGCGGAGTGGGGCAAGGACAACAAGAAGCCGACATCCAAGCTCGTTCCCGGCGGCGGGAACTACTCCGGCCCGGTGGACGTGCGCTTCGAGACGAGCGAGCCGGCCACCATCTACTACACGACGGACGGCAGCCGGCCCACCCTGGAGTCGCCGCGCTACCAGGCGACCGAGTTCCGCGAGCCGGGGCAGGTGTTCCACGTGACCGAGACGACGACGTTCAAGTGGTTCTCGGTCGACTCCGCCGGCAACATCGAGCAGAACTACGACCCGACGAAGAACGACAAGCGCGACAACTACCGCACGGCGACGATCACCATCACGCCGTAGTCGCGTCCGGTCACCGTCCTCCGGCCGTCGCCCCGCCAGTGCGCCCGCGCTGGCGGGGCGACGGCCTCGTGCGTGCTCAAGCCGCGGTTGGCGCATCGCCGATCAAGGGCGGTGGGGCCGGCAAGAAAATCTGGCGGCGACGTCGAGAACCCGTGCCCGGCTCCGTCCCCTTGGTGAACGTGACCAGAATGGGTCGCACCCGATCGAGGAGAACCACGATGGCCAAGTACCTGCTGCTCAAGCACTACCGCGGCGCCCCGGCAGCGGTCAACGACGTGCCCATGGACCGGTGGACGCCGGAGGAGATCTCGGCGCATGTGCAGTACATGAACGACTTCGCGGCCCGGCTGGAGAAGACCGGCGAGTTCGTCGACGGGCAGGCGCTCGCCCCCGGGGGGACGTGGGTCCGGTCCGACGGCGAGGGGCGCCCGCCGGTCACCGACGGCCCGTTCGCCGAGACCAAGGACCTCATCGCCGGCTGGATGGTGATCGACGTGGACAGCTACGAGCGCGCCGTCGAACTGGCCGGGGAACTGTCGGCCGCCCCGGGAGCGGGCGGGAAGCCGATCCACGAGTGGCTCGAGCTGCGCCCCTTCCTGACCGAGCCGCCCACCATCACGGACTGACCTGATGGAGGAGGCCCTGCTCCGGAGCCTCACGCCGGCCGTGCTCGGCATCCTCGTCCGCCGCGGAGCTGACTTCGCGGCGGCCGAGGACGCCGTGCAGGACGCGTTGGTCGAGGCGCTCCGCGTCTGGCCGGCCGATCCGCCCCGGGACCCGAAGGCCTGGCTGGTCACCGTGGCCTGGCGTAGGTACCTCGACGCGACCCGCGCCGACGCCGCCCGCCGGCGGCGTGAGGAACTCGTCGACGAGGAGCCGGCGCCCGGGCCGGTGTCCATGGTCGACGACACGCTCCAGCTGTACTTCCTGTGCGCCCACCCGTCGCTGACCCCGTCGTCCGCGGTCGCGCTGACGCTGCGGGCCGTCGGCGGGCTGACCACCCGCCAGATCGCCCGGGCCTACCTGGTGCCCGAGGCGACCATGGCGCAGCGCATCAGCCGGGCCAAGCGCACGATCTCCGGCGTACGGTTCGACCAGCCCGGCGACGTCGCCACGGTGCTGCGCGTGCTCTATCTGATCTTCAACGAGGGCTACTCCGGCGACCTCGACCTGGTCGCCGAGGCGATCCGGCTCACCCGGCAGCTCGCGGCCACCATCGACCACCCCGAGGTGGCCGGGCTGCTCGCCCTCATGCTGCTGCACCACGCCCGCCGCGCCACCCGGACCGCGCCCGACGGCAGCCTGGTGCCGCTGGCGGAGCAGGACCGCCGCCGCTGGGACACCGGCGCGATCGCCGAGGGCGTCGAGATCCTGCAGGCGGCCCTGGCCCGTGACCGGTTGGGCGAGTTCCAGGCCCAGGCCGCCATCGCGGCACTGCACGCCGACGCGCCCACCGCCGAGGAGACCGACTGGGTGCAGATCGTCGAGTGGTACGACGAACTCGCTCGCCTGACCGACAGCCCGGTCGTCCGGCTCAACCGCGCGGTGGCCGTCGGCGAGGCCGACGGGGCGCGCGCCGGACTGGTGGCGCTCGCAGCGCTGGCCGACACCCTCCCCCGCCACACCGCCGTGGCGGCGTACCTGCACGAACGGGACGGCGACCTGGCGACGGCGGCCCGGCTGTACGCCGAGGCGGCCCGGAAGGCCCCCAACCTCGCCGAGCGCGACCACCTCACGCGCCAGGCCGCCCGGCTCAACAACCGCCGTTGACCGGTCCGGCCGCCGGGCCGCGGACGACGACCGGAAACCGCCTACGCGAGTTCGGCGATCACGGCGCGGACGGTGCGGCGTCCGTGCTCGGCCATCCGGGGGAAGGTGCGCCGGTAGTAGTCGATGCCGGTCAGTGACGGTGCCAGGGCCCAGCCGCAGGCCCGCCGCCAGGTGGCGTCGTCGTAGCCGGTCGCCTCCCGGTAGGCGGCCCGTGCCGCGCCGGTGAAGGTCCAGAGCGCGGGAGCCACGTCCGGCGCCGGATCGCCGACACCGAGTGCGCCGAAGTCGATGACCGCGGCCAGCCGGCCGCGGTCGGTGACCAGGTTGCCGGGCTGCAGGTCACCGTGGATCCAGACCGGCTCCCGGTCCCAGGCCGGCGCCGCCAGGCAGGCGTCCCAGGCCGCCTCGGCGGCCGTCACGTCGAAGCCGTCGTCGTGCTCGGCGAGCCGGGGCAGCACCCGGCGGACACCGTCATCGACGTGCAGCAGAGCCGACCCGCGGGAACCGGGTGGTTTCATCGGGCCGCCGACCGGATCCGCTCGGTGCAGGGCGCGAACGAAGGCCGCCACGTCGCGGGCCAGCGGTACGTCGTCGCAGCCGAGCCGGGGAGGGGTGCTTCCCGCGACCCACCGCACCACGGTCCACCGCCACGGGTACCCGGCGCCCGGCTCGCCCACGTGCAGCGGAACGGGTACCCGCACCGGCAGGTGGGGCGCCAGCCGAGGCAGCCACCGCGCATCGGAGTCGACCTGGTCGACCGCCCCGACGACCTTCGGCAGGCGGGCGACGAGTTGATCGCCGACCCGGAAGAGCACGTGGTCGGTGCCCTCCAGTTCGTCGGGCAGGGCCGTCACGGGAAGGCCGGCCCACTGCGGGCACTGGGCTGCCACCAGGCGGCGCACCTGCGCCACGGTGGCCCGGACCTCGTCAGGATGGATGCGCACGGCGGGCACGGTAACGACCGGGCGGTCCGCGGTGCCAACCGATTAGGTGGCGTCCGCGAGCGGCTACCGCGACGCACGAGCCGGTGGCGTGTCCGGACAGCGACGGCGCTACCGGGCGCTGTCCCGGATCGCGAGCGCGGCCTGGATGAGTGCGGCGTGGGTCAGCGTCTGCGGGTAGTTGCCGAGCTGGGCGCCGGTCGCGGGGTCGAGCTCCTCGGCGTAGAGGCCGAGTGGGCTGGCGTGTTCGAGCAGCGCCTCGAACAGCTCGACCGCCTCGGGACGCCGGCCGACCCGGGCGAGCGCCTGGACCAGCCAGAACGAGCAGGGCAGGAACGCGCCTTCGGCACCGGGGAGCCCGTCGTGTCCGGGCGGGTAACGGTAGAGCAACGGACCGCCGGCGGAGAGCCGGTCGCGGATGGCCTCGATGGTGCCGCGCACGCGGGGTGAGTCGACGCTGTCCAGATCCAGCAGGGGCAGCACGAGCAGCGCGGCGTCCAGCTCGGTGGAGCCGTAGCTGCGGACGTAGCTGCCCTGCTCCGGGTCGAAGCCCCGGGCCCGGACCTCGGCGGCGATGGCATCCCGGGCCTCCTGCCAGCGCCGGCGTTGCCGCGCCGAAAGCGGGTGAGTTTCGGCGATGCGCAGCGCCCGGTCCAGGGCCAGCCAGCCCATGACCTTGGAGTGCACGTGCTGATCGGGTTCGCGGACCTCCCAGATCCCGGCATCCGGATCCCGCCAGCGACGGGCGACGACGTCGGCGAAGCCGCGTACGGCCCGCCACGTCTCGGAGTAGAGCCGGTGGCCGGCCTGGACGAACACCCAGGCGGCATCGACCACCCAGCCGTAGCCGTCGAGCTGGTGCTGACCGGCGGCGCCGTTGCCGACCCGGACCGGCACGCTGTCGTGATAGCCGGCCCAGCCCGGCAGCTCCCGTTCCCGTGGCACCTGGCGGCCGTCCAGGGTGAACAGCGCCGGCAGGCGTGGCCGCTCCAACCGGCTGGCGTGGAGCAGCCACGCGAGGAAGCCCCGGGCCTGGTCGAGTTTGCCGACGCCGAGGAACGCGTTGACGCCGATGCTGGCATCTCTGGGCCAGACATAGCGGTAGTCCCAGTTCCGCGCACCACCGGGATCCTCGGGCAGCGACGTCGTCGGGGCGGCCACCGGCGCCTGTGACGGGGAGTAGGTCAGCAAGCGCAGGATCATCAAGCTGCGCACGACGTGCTCCCGGAACGGGAGCGAAGCGTGGACTCCGGCCGTCCAGGCCCGCCAGCGGGCCTCGTCCTCGACGACGAGTTCCCACGCCGCCGCCGGCTCGACGTGGATCAACGGTTCGCGGTGGGCCACGGCGAGGACCAGGGTGACCGGGTGTCCCGGCGTGACCCCGACCGACGTCTGCCGACCCGGTTCGATCTGGACGTCCGGCGTGCAGCTCAGGGACACCGCCAGCGCCCCCCACTCACACACCAGGGCTCCGCCACGGTGGCGGGCTCGGGGCCGGCGGTGCCGTGCGCCGAGGCGGGGGTCGAACTCGACGGCGCAGTCGACCGCCCCGCCCTCGGCCGACAGCCGCCGCACGAGCAGCGTTGCGGGCAGGAGCCGTCCGGTCACGTCGCCGACCATGGACTCGGCGAGCGTGAGCCGGCAGCCGTCCACCGCCCAGGTCGTCTCGAGCGTGGCGGTGTGCGGCCGGTAACGCCGCTGGACGACCGTGGCGGGCCCGGCCGGGCCGACCCGGAACGTGCCCGCCGGCGGGCCACCGACGAGCCGCCCGAACAGGGGTTCCCCGTCGAAGCGGGGCACACAGAACCAGTCGATGGCGCCGTCGCTGGCGACGAGGGCAGCGGTACGGGTGTCGCCCAGCAGCCCGTAGTCGCCGATCGGTGGCCGCGGCCGGGTCATGGCGGGCTCACCGGTCGCCCGGACCTCGCGATGTGCATCAATGGGCCCGGAGGAGCAGCCCGAGGACGACCCCGTAGAGGATGTGGACGACAACCGCGACCGCCGGCGTCTGGACGCCGTAGTTGAGGGCGAACAGGCCGGGCGGCTCCAGCATGGCGGTGCTGGACGGTCCGGCCCGCAGCGAGGCCATTCGCGGATGTACGCCCGGGAGCAGCGGCAGCAGCACCGTCAACGCGATCGCGACATGGAGGCCACCGAGCAACGCACCGATCCACCAGGTGGCGCGGTGCAACAGGGCGAACGCGGTCGCGTACCCCAGGGCGAAGCCCTGCCCGGCGATGAGGTGGATGAAGAAGCCGACCACACGGGCGCGATCGGGGTCCTCGGTGACGATGGTCCCGAGGACCAGGGGAAGGTCGAGGCGGGTGAGCCCGACCATTTGCGCCGCGATCATCGCTGCGGTGAGCGAGGCGGTGGCGACCAACCCGAACACCGCCCACCCGGCCCAGTCCATCTCAACCGTGGCCGACGAGGCTGACCCGGCCGCAGTCGGTCACCCACGCCAGCGTGCTCGGGTCGCGTCTCGACCTGCCGTGCAGCGACCGCCCGGCGTTCCGTACGCGGCCCTGCGAACTCTTCTCGGCCATCGATGCCTTCCGGCTGGACACTCGAGGTCGGTTCGGGCCTGGCCGGGCCCGCATGCTTACAACGACTTCCGGCCACGGCGGTCGCCCGGGTCTCCACCCTAGGCCCATCGGGCCGCGAACGCCGTCGGCTCGCCGAAATCGACAGCGCGACCGGACGGATCGAGCAACCTCGTGCCGTTCGGGCCAGGCGCCGGTCCCGGCCACCCGGCGTCACCCGTCCGGGCCGCTCCGCCTGGCGGGCACCGCCCGCTCCTGGCGGCCGACCGACGCGGGCGGAGGCACGGACCCCGGTGCCTCCGCCCGCGAGTCCGGTCAGTTGACGCGTTGGCGGTGGTGCAGCGCCCGGGCCCGTCGACGCCGGGCCGGCGTCAGCGGGTCCCACAGGACGCCCGCCCCCGTCCCGGGCCGCTGCGCCCAGCCACGGATCTTCGCGGCCAGGTCGCGCAGCCGCGCGTCGCCGGGCGGGACGTCGATCTGGAAATGCGCCTCGTCCACCGGATCGAGATCCGCGCCCCAGCGCACGACACCGTCGCAGTCGGCGAGGATGTCGCGGACGACGTCGAGTTGGGTGGGGAAGAACCCGCCCCGCGCGCCGATCGGGTACCAGTCGGCCCGGATGTCGACGGCGGTGCCGGACGCGTGGTTGGTCTCGTGCCGCGCCGGGAACGCCTGCGGCGGCTTGAACCCGACGACCTCACCGGGGCGCAACGCCTCGACCTCGTAGTGGAACCGGCGCACCAGGTGGATCAGCACGACCGAGACGTCGCCGCCGCGCAGCGCGACCGAGACGCCGGTGCCCGGTACGCGTACCGTGCGGATCGGGTCGCCGTCCGCCGTGCTCGCCACGCGCCAGCCGTTCGCGCTCGTCCGGCCCGGCGTGACCCGGCCGGCCGGCCCGCTCCGGGGTGCGGCGGCCCGCGCCGGGTGTGACGCTCCCGCGGCGGCCAGGCCGCCGGCGACCGCGGCGGTGGCCGCCCCGCGCAGCAGGAGCCGCCGGGACAGTCCAGGGTGGCTCTCGGGCATGGTCAGCCCCTCCAAGTCGACGCTAGGCATTTCGCAGGATGGCGTTGTACCGCTCGAAGACGCGGTAGAGACCGAGCCGCTGACGGCCGCCCTCCTCGGCACGCTCGTCCGTGCCCTGGTACCGGATGAGCAGCCGCAGGGTGTAGTCCTCGCTGTAGTCGAGCGCCGGCCGGGGAATCGACGCGCGGCCGGCCTCCCAGATGTGGATGTGCGGGACGGTGCTGGCGGTGTAGATCGGGTCCTCGTTCAGCTTCTGCCAGACCTGCCAGAGGTGCGCCTCGTTGGCCGGGTCCAGCAAGGTGCCGTTGAGCAGCCCCTGGTTGATCGAGTTGTTCCGGGCCCGGATCGCGGTCGCCGCGAAGATCTGGCCGAGCCCGGTCGAGCAGTCGCTCGGTCCGGGTACGCCCAGCTGGTGGTGCGCCCGAACGGCCTCGTCCTTCCCGATGTCAATGGTGTTCATGTGCCGGGTCTCCCAGAGGATCGGCACCTGGATGAGCGCCTTCCGCAACCGCAGCGCCTGCGACAGGCTGGTGATGAGCCGGTCGAGTCGAAGGACGGCGTCGAACGCCTCGCCGGTGGTGAAGACATGGGTGAAGCCGCCGTACGAATCCTCCGGGATGCCGATGGACTGGAGGTACCCGCGGACGTCGGCGAGGAGGGCGGCGCGCTGGCTCATGTCGAAGTCGACGTCGACCCGTTGCGCCGCCCGGTCCGGACTGAACGAGTTCTGGCCGTTGTCCCGCCCGGAGGCGATGTTGTTGTCGATCTCGATGCGGCCGTCGCCGCTGCCGACGGTGATCGTGGCGATCTGGTCGAAGGCCCAGTCGGCGGGGTGCGGGAAGCCGAGGTTGCCGCTGAACCCGGTGGACATGTCGGCGACGAAACTCGCCGTTGTCACGCCGATCTCGCCGACCCGGCGGCAGACGTTGCGAGGGCCGTAGATACCGACCTGGTATCCGCTGTACTCGTCGATGGTTGCCCGGATCGCCCGGAAGTGCGGAAGGATGTTGCTGGTCACGTCGGCGTCGATCGCGTCGTAGTCCACCGCGAAGTAGATCCGGGTCCCGCTCCGGAAGCCGTGGAAGCGAGCCCAGTTGATGGCGTCCAGCGCGTCGACGGTGCCCTGGTGGCTGTTGAAGTAGCTCACCTCGCCGCCCCAGGTCTGGTAGATCGGGAAGACCCGCATCCCGTTCTGGACGATCGTCTCCAGTTCGAAGGGCTGGATCATCTTGTTCAGCGAGGTGTTCGCCACGTTGCACAGGTAGCGGCCGACGATCCGGTAGCCGGCGGCGGTGAGCGCCCGCGCCCGCGCCGTGGTGATCTCGGTGACGCAGTCCAGGGCGGTGCCCCGGCGGGTGGCGTCCCCGGTGGAGACCAGCAACGAGGCCCAGGTCTGGAAATCGCCGCGACCGGTCACGGGCAGCTTCACGAACTCCTGGAAGGTGCGCACCGCGTACGCCAGCGAACTGGTGAAGGTGCCGGTGAACGCCACTCCGGCGCGGCGGTTGAAGAGCATGGCCGCGCTGAACAGCTGCACCCACACCCCCGACGACCCCTCGCCGACGGTGTTGGACTTGAGGCCGGACTGCGTGCCGGGCCCGAACACCCCGTTGGCCACGTCGTCGCTCATCCCGATCTCGTACTGGATCGCCAGCATGAGCGCCTTCTGCACGTCGCGGGAGAAGTGCCCGTCGCACGGCACCACGAAGAAGTTCCGCCGGTTGACGTACCGGGCGTTCATCCACTGCTGGACGGAGCGCACCTGGTCGCTGCCGCCGTTGACCACGACGTACGGATCCATCGTCAGCAGCGCCTTGAAGACCTTCGGGGTGACCCCAACGCCCGGGTAGACGCCCAGGACCCCCATGTCGCTCTTCAGTTCGGTGACGCTCGCCCCGGTCCGGTCGTCGTAGATCCCGTCGATCCTGCCGCCGTCGTACCCCTTGCAGTAGAGGGCGGACTGCACGATCCGGGTGATGTTGTCCCGGGGGTGGTCCCCCGCGATGACCGGGTACTGCGCCTGCAGGGCGGCCAGGGTCGCCGGCCCGAAACTGTTCGAGAGCGGGCTGATGCCCAGCTCGTGCTGGAGCGCCCGGGTGAGGGCGTACATCGTCGCCCACCCGGTGATGCCGTCCTCGTCGACATGCGGGATGTCCGGCACGTGACCATAGGTGACGTTGACGAACCGCTGTGCCAGCCGCACCATCTCGTCGGCCATCTGCCCTCCTCAGGCGGGGACCAGCTGGCCACGGGCAGCCCTGGTGGTCTTCATCGGGATCTCCCCCGGGTCGGGATCGTTGTCAGGATCACGAGTCTGGAGCGACCCAGTGCAGGCGGCGTGCAAGTAGCATGGAGGCCCTTCGATGGCGCGCACGCGTCGGGCGGCCTCAATCGGGGGTAGGGAGTGGATACCGGGCTGGACATCGAGGTACTCGGGCCGCTGCGGGTCCACCGCGACGGGAAACTCGTACGGCTCGGCCCCCAGCAGACGGCGCTGCTCTCCGTCCTCGTCATCGAGCGCGACCGGGCGGTGCCCGCGCACCGGCTGGTGGACGTGCTCTGGGGCGAGCCGGCGCCGGCCGGCAGCATGGCCACGTTGCGCAGTCACGTGGCGAACCTGCGTCGACTCCTGGAGCCCGGACGTCGCCGGGCCCCCGGGGTCCTGGTGACCGTGGGTGCCGGCAGCACCGGGTACCAACTCCGCCTGGCCTCCGCGCGGATCGACGCCCACCGCTTCACCGAGCTGGTCCAGGAGGGTCTGCGCCTGATGCGGGCCGACGATCCGGCGGCGAGCACGGTGCTGCGCGAGGCGCTGTCGCTGTGGCGTGGGCCGGCGTTCGCCGACGTCGCGACCCGGCCGTTCGCCGCCCCACCGATCGCCCGGCTGACCGAACTCCGCCGGGTGGCCCGGCGGGCGTACGCGGAGTCGATGTTCGGGCTCGGGCGGCACGGCGAGGTCCTCGGTGAGCTGGTGGACGCTGTCGCCGACGACCCCTTCGACGAGGCCCAGCGCCGCCTGCTGGCCCTGGCGCTCTACCGGGAACAACGGGTGAACGAGGCCGCCGAGGTCTGCCGGGAGGGCGTTGCCCTGCTGCGTACCCGGGGCATCGACGCGCCCGCGTTGGAGACGCTGCACCGGACGATCCTGCGGCGGGAGATTCCCGCCTCCCGACCGCCCGCGGCGCCGCCGGGTGGATCGGCGCCGGCCCCCTGCCTGTTGCCGGCCGCGGTGCCCCGGCTGGTCGGTCGGGACGACGAGTGCGCGCGGATCCGGGAGCACCTTCTCGATCCAGAGCGCCGCCCCGCCACCGTCGTGGTCACCGCGCCGGCCGGGGCGGGCAAGACGAGCCTCGTCGTCCGGGTCGGGCACGACGTCGCCGGCGCGGACTTCCCCGACGGGCAGCTCTACGCCGACCTGCACGGGACGTACCCCGATCCGACCGATCCGACGGAAGTGCTGGGCCGGTTCCTGCGCGCGCTGGGTGTCCGGGGCCAGGCGCTCCCCGACGACCTGGTCGAGCGGGTCCACCTGTACCGGACGCTGCTGGCCCGGCGTCGGGTGCTGGTGGTCCTGGACAACGCGGCCGACGCGCGTCAGGTGCAGGATCTGCTGCCCAACGGAGCCGGCTGCGCGGCGCTGGTGACCAGCCGCACCAGCCTGGCCGACCTGCACGGCGTGCGGGTCGCGCTGCCCACGCTCACCGCGGAGGAGTCGATGGCGCTGCTCGGCGAGGTCGTCGGAGCGGAGCGGATCGCGGCCGACCCGGCGGACGCCCGCGCCGTGGTGGACCTCTGCGGCGGGCTGCCGCTGGCCGTCTGGGTGGCCGGCGCCCGGCTCGCCACCCGGCCGCACTGGTCGCTGGCGCTCCTGCGCCGGGCCCTCGTCGACGAGCGACGCCGGCTCGACGAGCTGACCGTCGGCGACGTCGCGGTGCGGGCCAGCATCGAGCTGAGCTACCGCCGGCTGGACGAGCAGACACGCCGGGCGCTGCGCGCGCTCGGCCTGGTACGCGCCGACGACCTGGCGGCGTGGAGCCTGACCGCGCTCCTCGACGTGCCGCCGGTCCGCGCGGAACGGCTGCTGGACGACCTGCACCAGGCCCACCTCGTGGAGGTCGCCTCGACCTGCCCGGCCGGCACCCGGTACCGGTTGCACGGCCTGGTGCGGCTCGTGGCGCGGGAACGCGCGCTGGCGGAGGAGCCGGCGGCGGTGCGGTCGGCGTCGACGCGTCGGCTGCTCGCCGCCACGTTGGATCTGGCCGAGCGGGCCGACGCCGCGCTCAGCGCCGATTTCCTCGGGCTCGGGCAGGGCCGACCGGCGCCGGAGTGGCGGCTGCCGCAGGTCGAGGCGGAGCGGCTGATCGCCGATCCGAGCGCGTGGTTCTCCCGCGAGCACGCCTTCCTCTCGGCGACCCTGCGCGACGGCCTGGACGCGGGCCTGACCGATCTCGCCGCGCGGCTGGCCGCCGCGCTGACCACGTTCTTCCAGATCTGCGGGCTGTTCGACGAATGGCGCCGGACGCAGTCGCGCGCCCTCGCCGCGGTGGAGGCCACCGGCGACCGGAGCACCGCGGTGCTGCTGCACCGGGGCCTGGGCGAGCTGGACACCATCCAGGATCGGTACGCCGAGGCGGCAGCCCACTTCCAGGCCGCGCTCGGCGCGGTGCGGCGGCCTGAGCCCGCCTACGAGGCGGCCGTGACCTCCGGCCTGGGCTACCTGCACCGGCTGCTCGGCCAGTACCGGCAGGCGACGGAGTGTTTCCAGCGGTCGGCTGAGCTGTCCGAGCGGATCGGCAACGTCAACAGCCTGGTGTACGCCCTGGCCGGCACCGGCGTGGTGCATCTCGAACAGGGGCGGCTCGCCGCCGCCGAGGAGTTGTTCGACCGGGCGTTGCGGCTCAGCCGGGAGGCGAGCTACCGGCCCGGGCAGGCCCAGGCGTTCCGCGGTCTCGGGCACGTGGCGCGGGGCCGTGCCGACCACGCGGCGGCGACCGTCGCGTTCGGCGAGGCGATGCGGACCAGCGGCGAGTTGGGTGACCGCCTCGGCACGGCGCACGCCGCGACCTGGCTCGGCGAGGCGCTGGTCCGCCAGGGGCGGCACGGGGACGGCCGCCGGCTGCTGGCCCGGTGCCTGTGGGTCTACCGGGAGCACGGCAATGCCTGGGGCGAGGCGGCCACCCTCTGCGCGCTCGCCCACGCCCAACTGACCGTCGGCCGTCCCGGGCCGGCGCTCGGCCGGGCCCGGGCGGCGGTCGGGATCTGGCGCCGGATCGGTTCGCGCTACTGGCTGACCTGGGGCCTGGACACGCTCGCCGAGACCTTGCTCGCGTTGGGCGACACCGACCAGGCGGGGGCGCTGCGGGTGGAGGCCAACCGGCTGCGGGCCACCGTCTCCTGACGGACGGCTCGCCGCCACCCGGTACGGCCGGGCGGCCTGCCCCGGTCACCGGCGGAAGCCGTACGACCTCCGCGTCGACCGCGAGGCAGGCCAGCCGCCGGTTCACGTCATCCGTCGACGCTCTTGGTGCTGTGGCTGACGCACCAGTGGTCGTAGATGTTGGGATCGTCGGGGCCGTCCGAAAGGCAGACCTTGAGCCCGATCAGGTCGCCCTTGACGACATTGCCGAACGGGTCCCAGAGCACGGCGGCGCCGTCGTAGCCGTTGCCGTTGTACTTCCAGCCCAGGTACCTGCCGTTGAGCCAGGCGTAGGCCTTGGTCCCGTAACCGTCGCGGGCGTAGTCGTGGATGACGACGTAGTCGTCGTTCTTGCCGCCGCCGGGCCAGCCTTCGCCGTAGTCGACGAAGCGGACGCAGGCGCCGTAGACGCCGTACGGGGTGCAGAGCAGGAAGCTGTCGTCGTGGGCCGCCTGCGCGGGGCTGGCGAAGGTGACCGTGGCGGTCACCACGCTCGTCAGTACCGCCAGTGCTCTCCTCATGTCGGTCCTCTCCTCAGAAGGTCTGGTCAGCGAGTCCGATCGTGGTGCGACGGAGTGCAAGCCGCGTGCAAGCGGCATGGAGCACCAGGTGGGGAAGGCAGCCGGCGTCGTCTCACGGCTGCGCCGGTTGAGCGGCGTCGGTCGAGGTCGTTGCGGGTGTGGTGTGGAGGACCTCGCGGGCCTGCTCGGCGGCGCGGGTGATGCTCTCACTGATGAAGTCGAGGAACCGGGCGATGTTCTGCAGGCGGGCGGCGGCGGGGGTGTGCGCGCCGAGGACGGCGACGCCCTGGCGCGCGGTCTCGACGAGCTGGTCGTTGGCCCGGGCGCTGGCGATCGTCGCCTGGTAGAAGAGGTCGTCGTCGACGACGTAGCGGTCTCTGCGGCGCTCGTCGCGTTCGCGACGGACGAGGCTCTGGCTCGCCAGGAAGGCGATCGCCTTGGAGATGGACGCCGGGCTGACCTGTAGGCGCTGGGCGAGTTGGGATGCGGTGAGGCTGCCCGAGTCGGTGGTGAACAGGCAGGTCAGCACCCGGGCCGCCATCTTGTTCAGGCCCGAGGCCATGAGGACGGTGGTGAAGCTCTCCTCGTACTCGGCCACGGCCTCCGCGTCGCGCCCGTGCGGCTGGGCGACCGCCTCCGCCGCTCTCAAGGGTGCGGGCCTGCGCCGGCGGGCGCGGCGCTCGGTGGCCCGGTGGGCCAGGTCGGCGCGGTAGGCGATGGGACCGCCGTTGCGCAGCACCTCCCGCGTGACCGTCGATGTCGGACGGCCGAGACGTCGGGCGATCTCGGCGTAGGGAAGGCTCTCGGCCAGTCCCAGCGCGATCTGCTGGCGTTCCGGTTGGGTGAGCCTGCCTCCCGGCATCGAGATCTCCTTGAGGTTCATGACGGCCTTGACCGCACAGTAGCGTTCAATCCCTTGTCATTGCAACGACAGCGCTCCGGGTCGTTGCGTTATCCCGCGAGCAGTTGCAATGAAATTACGTCCTCTACCTGGGATAATGCTCTCTTAACGCAACAGACTTGTTGTCGGGAACTCTCGAAGGAGCGTAGCGTTTCCGTTGTTGGAAACAGCAGGCGGAGAGCCCGATGCAGACCAATTCACGACAGCACCCGAGACGCCCACGCGAAAGGCGGAAGACATGACGGAGATCGACACATCCTCAACCGGCTCGAAGTGGACCGGCATGCTCCCGGTGGACGACACGGCCCTGGCCGTCGCCGACACCGGCGGCCCCGGCGTCCCCGTGGTCTACCTCAACGGACAGTTCGCCACCCAGGGGTACTGGCGGCGGGTCGTCGCCGAGCTGGGGACGGGCTGGCGGCACATCACCTACGACGAGCGGGCCCGCGGCAGATCGAGGCGGTCGGCCGACTACTCCTTCGAGGCAGCCGTCCGGGACGTCGATGCCGTCCTCGCGGCCAGGGGTGTGGACCGGGCCCTGGTGGTGGGCTGGTCCTACGGGGCCTGCGTCGCGGCGCACTGGGCCAGCCGGAATCCGGCACGTACCGTGGGCGCCGTCCTGGTCGACGGGGCGTTCCCGTACGACTGGCTGGACGAGGCCATGGAGCAGCGGATCCGGAAGCTGTTCCGGCGCATGAGCTGGTTCCTGCCGCTGCTGCGCCCGACGGGACTGGCCCCACGGATGACCGCCGACCAGCAGGCCACCAGCAACATCGAGCTCGGCAGGCTCTCCCGCGAGCGCGAACTGGCTCCCGTGCTGGACGACATCACCGTCCCGGTGCGGTACGTGGTCGCTTCGGGGGCATCCTTCGGGAGCCGGGGCGACGAGCAGGAACGGATCCGCACCAGCCTCGACGCGGTGACCGCCCGCAACCCGAACATCCAGGTCGGCGCGAAGGTCACCAGCAACCACGGTGCGATCCTCAAGAAGGACTTCGCAGCCGTCGCCGCGGCCGTACGCGAGGTCGCCGCCCTCGACCCGGGGCGCTGAGGGGGACGACCGGAGGCCGACGGGCGCAGGGTTGCATCCGGTACTCAGGTACAGGCTTATCGTGGGCGCATGAGCGACCGACAAGGCATCGCCGACAACTCCTGGGTGCCGGATGCCTGCACCCTGCCGACGGCTGAACAGCCGCTGCGGCTGGCTGAGTTCGATCAGTTCTTCCGGGCCGCGGTGCGGGGTTCCGACCGGTTGTCGGCGCAGCATCTGCGGCTGTATCTCGCCGGCGGCGGGCAGGTCGAGGAGACGGCGCGGGACCTGACCGCCCGTGAGTCCTCCTGCTGCTCCTTCTTCGCCTTCGACCTCTCCCGGTCCGGCCCGGACGCGCTGACGTTGGACGTCCGGGTGCCGGCGGCCCACGTCGACGTGCTGGATGGCCTGGCCGTCCGCGCGGCGTCCGCGGGGGGCCCGCGGTGAGCGGATCAGGGCTGCGCAGCGGCCAGCTCGCGGAGGCGGCGGGGGTCAACCCGCAGACGCTGCGCTACTACGAGCGCCGTGGCCTGCTCGCCTCCCCGCGGCGGTCACCGGGCGGGCACCGGCTCTACCCGTCCGAGTCGGTCACGCTGCTGCGGGTCATCAGGACCGCGCAACGTCTCGGCTTCACCCTCAACGAGATCGCCGACCTGCTCGACGCCGGCCGTCACCGGCACCGGGACCAACCGGATACCGGCCTCCAGGCGCGAGCCAGGGAGAAGCTCGTCGAGGTGGAGCAGAAGCTGGCCGACCTCGCCGTCATCCGCGACACCCTCCGCGCCGCCATCTCGGCCGGCTGTGACGACCTGGTCGCCTGCGCCGGCAGCTCCTGCTGCCCCCTGCCGTTCGCCGAACTCGCCGAGAGGAACAACCGTGCCGGCGGAAGCTGAGTGGCGCGGTGACGCCTGCTGGGCCGTCCCGCTGACCGCCTCCCTCGGTGCCACGACGGCTGGCGAACGGCGCCAGCACGGATGACGCGTGCGGATGCCAGCCGGGCTGCTCCTGCTGCACGTCGGACGCGCCAACGCCGCATTGACCCTCGGCCCGCACCGCAACCCCTGTCCGACCTGGGTACCGCCCGAACGGGTGGTACCCGGGACAGACGTCGCGGCACTACCGTACGGGGAATTCCCGCACGTGGATCGCGCAACGGAGGCCCGGACCTTGAACGGTATGGCTCGCCTGCACCGACTGGCCGGACTGGTGGCCGTCGCCGCTCTCACCGCGGCCACCCTGGGGCTGGCGGCGCCGCCCGCGTCCGCCCAGGCGGGCCCCAAGATCTCCGTGATGACCCGCAACCTCTACCTCGGCGGCGACCTCACCCCGTCGATGACCGCGCCGAACCTGCCGGCCTTCCTGACCGCGAACGCGGCCCTGCTCAGCCACGTGGATCTGGTCGACTTCCCCGCCCGGGCGAAGCTGCTCGCGCAGGAGATCCGCGAGCACAAGCCCGACGTGGTCGGCCTGCAGGAGGTGGCGCTCTGGCGCACCGGGGCGTTCCTCGACCCGGCGCCGGCCACCACGGTCCGGTACGACTACCTCGCGCTGCTGATGCGGGAGCTGGCGACCGCCGGCCATCGCTACGACGTGGCGGTGGTGCAGGAGCAGGCGGACCTGGAGGCCCCGGCCGGGGCACCGCACAACCTGGACGCCCGGCTCACCATGCGGGACGTCATCCTGGTCCGGCACGGCGGCCGGGTGAAGGTGACCGGAACCTCGTCGGGCAACTTCGCTGAAAACCTGGAGATCCAACTTCCGGCCCCGCTCCCCGCGGTGACGAGCACCCGGGGCTGGACCGCGGTGGACGTGGTCCACGGTCGACGGTCCTTCCGGGTGGTGAACACCCACCTGGAGGCGTTCCACCCGGTGGTGCGGGTGCGCCAGGCCGAGGAGCTGCTGGCCGGCCCGCTGAAGCACAGCGGGCGCCTGATCCTCATCGGGGACCTCAACACCGGACCCGAGCTGCCCGTGCCGGCAAACCGGCTCGCGTACTTCACTCTGGTGGCCGGTGGCATGGTGGACACCTGGCCCGTCCTGCATCCGGGCGAGCCGGGATACACCGCCGGCCTGGGTGACGACCTGACGCAGCCGGCCGACGACGTCGAGCACCGGATCGACATGGTGCTGGTCCGTGGCGCCGTCGTCCCCGTGGCGAGTGAGGTCTTCGGCGCCGAGCGGCGGACCCCCGACGGTCGCTGGGCGTCCGACCACCTCGGTCACGTCGCGACGGTCGCCCTTCCGTAGCGGCGGGCCGGCCCGGCCCGCCGCCGCGGCGCGGGACGCGGGGTCTGTCAGCCGACCAGCTCCGCGACCTGGCGCAGCTGCCGCGGACCGCCCTGGACCAGCAGGGTGGTGATCGCAGTCTCGCGCCACCGCTGCAGCTCGTCCTTGATCTTCGCGGCCGGGCCGATCAGCGCGATGTCCTCCACCAGCGCGGTCGGCACGGCGGCGACGGCCTCCTGCTTCCGGCCCGCCAGGTACGCCTCGGTGATGACGTCGCACTCCCGCTCGTATCCGAGGCGGGCGATGACGTCCCGGTGGAAGTTGGCCGACTTGGCGCCCATGCCGCCGACGTACAGCGCGACGAACGGCCGGATCCGGTCGGCTGCCCGCTCCACGTCGTCGTCGACGACGATCGGCACGGTCGCGGCGATCTCGAACGCGTCCGGACCGCGGCGGGCGCCGGGTCGGGCGAAGCCCTCGGCCAGCGCGGCCCGGTAGAAGCTGTCCGCCTTGGGCGAGAAGAACAACGGCAGCCAGCCGTCGGCGAGCTCGGCGGCCAGCGCCACGTTCTTCGGGCCTTCGGCGGCGAGGAAGATCGGGATGTCGGCGCGCAGCGGGTGGACCGTGGACTTGAGCGGCTTGCCCAGGCCGGTGCCGCCGCGGTGCGGCAGCTGGTAGAAGGCGCCGTCGTACTCGACCGGGCCGGTGCGGGCGAGGACGGCGCGGACGATCTCGATGTACTCCCGGGTGCGGGCCAGCGGCCGGGGGTAGGGCTGGCCGTACCAGCCCTCCACGACCTGCGGGCCGGAGGCGCCGAGCCCGAGGATGAACCGGCCGCCGGAGAGGTGGTCGAGGGTGAGCGCCGCCATCGCGGCGGCGGTCGGCGTGCGGGCCGACATCTGCATGATGTTGGTGCCCAGCCGTACCCGGGAGGTGTTGGCTCCCCACCAGGCGAGCGGGGTCAGGCAGTCCGACCCGTACGCTTCGGCGGCCCAGACGGAGTCGAAGCCGAGGCGGTCGGCCTCCGCGATGGCCTCCGTGACGCCGGCGGGTGGGCCGGAGGACCAGTAGCCGGTGGTGTACCCGAGTTTCATCGCGTGTCCTTCCGTCTCACGGTGCGATGCCGTCGGCGGCGAGACCGGCGAGGACCGCCTCGCCCAGTGTGGTGACGGCGGACAGGGGGCGGACCATGACGGTGAACTCCTCGATCAGGCCGTCGTCGCCGAGCTGGAGCAGGTCGATGCCGTGGATCTGCTTGCCGCGCACGGTCGCGCGGAAGATGAGGAGGTGCGACTCGACCGGCCGGCCCGCCGGGCCGAGCTCGGCCTGGCCGGCCAACTGCCCGACGTACCGGAAGTCCTCGAACGTGCGCAGGAGCACCCGGAGGAGCCCGTGGACGGCCGGTGCCCCCTCGAACGGCGTGAACGTCACCGGGCTGAACAGCCGGACGTCCGGACTGAACAGCCCGTCGAACGCGGCCAGATCCCGGGCCTCGACGGCGGAACGGAACCGCTCGACGGTCGTCACGGCGGCCTCCCTATAGTCAACAATAGGAGTAGTCATATCATTGACTAGGCGGCCGAGGGAAGTGGGAGGTGCGGCCCGATGGCGTTGCGCCACGCGGTGCTGGCGGCACTGCTCGACGGCGAGTACAGCGGTTACCAGCTGGCCAAGGCCTTCGATGTGTCACTGTCGAACTTCTGGTACGCGGTACCCCAGCAGCTCTACGCGGAGCTGGCCAAGCTGGAGCGTGCGGGGCTGATCTCCGGCCGGCAGGTCATCCAGCGGGACCGGCCCAACAAGCGACTGTTCACGGTCACCGACGCCGGTCTCGCGGAGCTGGCCGCGTTCGCCGCGACGCCGTCGAAGCCGTCGGCCATCCGGGAGGATCTGCTCGTCATGGTCCAGGCCGTCGACCGGCTGGACCCGGCCCCGGTCATCGCCCAGCTCGAGGAGCGTGCGGTCACGGCGGCGGCGAAGGTGGAGATCTTCGATCGGATGCTCCGGCGGCTCCGGGGCGACCTGGACGAGGAGACGTTCCTGCGCGAGAGCGACCGCGTCGGGCCGTACCTGACCTGCCTGCGCGGCCGGCGGTTCGAGCAGGAGAACCGCGAGTGGTGCGAGCAGGTCGCGGCGCTGCTGCGCGCCCGGGCGCCGCTCCCCCGTTGACCGACGACCGGGGGTGGCCCGCCCAGCGCTATCCCGGGTGTCGCACGGCCAGGCCGGAGCACCGCTGCGCGGTCGCGAGCCGGTCGAGGATGCCCTGCTCGGCAGCGCCGGTGGCCGGCACCGGCTGGCCGCTGCCGGAGACCACCGCCGGGACGAACCGGCTGTCCACCACGGTCCGGCCGCGTACGACCAGGTGCAGCACTCCGGAGTCGGTGCTGCGCGAACTGCCGTACCAGAGGAAGTTGCCCAGTCCGTAGTGCACGTAGGTCCGGCCCAGCCAGCCGTCGGCCAGCAGCGTGTGCGCGTGCGTACCGACCACGATGTCGGCGCCGGCCGCGGACAACCTTCCGGCGAACGTCTTCATCTCCCCGCTCGGGCACGACCTGCCCTCGACGCCCCAGTGCATGAAGACCACGACCAGGTCGGCCTGCTCCCGCGCGGCACGCACCGCGGCGGTGGCCCGGGCGGTGTCGAACGCCATCGCGACTCCCGGGCGGGTGTCCGTCGCCCGCCACGACCCGGCCAGGTCATGCACCTGAGACATGCCGAGCACCGCGATCCGCGTCCCGCGCACCGTGGTCAGCCAGGGCGCGTACGCCGCGTCGGCGTCCCGGCCCGCGCCGAACACCGGGTACCGGGCTTCCGCCGCGGCCGCGAGGGTGTCGGAGAGTCCCTGCTGGCCGTAGTCGAGGATGTGGTTGTTGGCGATCGACACCGCGTCGACCCCGGCCGCGCGCAGTGCCGCGAAGGCGGTCTTCGGAGCCCGGAAGTGGTACGTCTTCGGCTGCGGAGTGCCCCGGTCGGTCACCGCCGTCTCCAGGTTGAGCAGCGTGACGTCGGCGTCGCGCAACCTCGACGCGATCGGCCCGAAAGCCGTCTCCGGGTCGTCGAGCAGGCGCCGGGTGCGGCCGGTGAAGTGGACGTCGCCGGCGAACGCCAGCCGCAGCTCGACCGACGCGTCCGGCGCCGGCGTCGCGGCGGGCGACGGCGGACCCGGCGCGGCCCCGCGCCAGACCGGCGCCGCGTCGGCCGACCCGGCAGCGCACCCGGCCAGCCCGGCGCCGACGGCGACCGCCGTCAGCGCCGCCAGCGAGGCACGCGCCGTCCTGCGGATCATCCGGCCAGGGTACGCGGCGCGGGCGATTCCCAGGACCCGGCCGCCGCCTCAGGGCTTGCGCTCCTCGACCCGGGTCCACCCGTCCAACCACGATCGGCGATCAGCTCCCGCAACCGCGCGACGGCCGGCCAACGCGCCCGCGGGATGGGTGTCCCGGGGAAGGGCTCAGCCGACGCCCGCCTCGCGGGGCGGTGCGTCGAGCGCCTGCCGGATGAGGCGCAGCGCCTGCTCCGGAGCGGGTAGGCCGGCATCGCTCAGCACTCGGCCGTTCACGATGACCGCCGCGTACCCCGGGGCGCGTGCCAGGTCCCGCAGGAGCGCCCGCCACGGCCGGCCGTGCCGGCGCCCGTCCCGCAGCATCGCCGGCAGCAGGAACAGGGTGTTGTGCGGGTCGACGATCTCCACGTCGACCTCGGGCGGCAGGCCGGCACGTACCGCCAGGTAGACCTCACCCAACGGCCGCTGGTTGGCGCGCTGGCGGGCCAACTCGAGATCCTCGTGCCAGCCCTCGGCACAGCTGGCGGTCACGCCCGTGCAGCAGCCGGAGCCGGCCCGGGCCGTGTCCCACGGGCGGACCAGCAGGACCCGGTGCCGGCTCATCAGCGGCGGTCGTCGGCCGGACCGGTCTCAGCTCCGGCGCCGGAGCCGGCGCCGACCCCCTGCTCGGGCTCCGCGCCGTCCGCCGCTGGGCGCGGGCCCGGCACCGATTCGGTGTCGGCGGTCTGTCCGCTGGCGCGGCGCAGCGCGAGCACCGCCTCGATGATCAGCCAGACCGCGAGAACGAAGATGATCGCGTCCAACGGCGCCAGCACCCACTCCTCGGCTTCGATGAACTCGCGCAACTGCACGATCAGCGCCCAGGTGGTCATCACCAGCAGGAAGACCAGCGGCACGACGACCGCGACCGGGTTGCGCCGGCGGCGGAGCACCCAGACCGCGATCACCGCCAGGGCCAGGCCTGCGGTGAGCTGGTTGGTGGTGCCGAACAGGCGCCACAGGACACCGAAGGTGTAGCCGGCGTCCCCGCCGCCGGGCAGCAGCGCGAGCGCGAGTGGCGCGGCCACGGCCAGCAGGCCGGCGACGGTCAGGTTCCGCGACGCGACCCGCCAGCGGACCAGCTCGGCGATCTCCTGGACGATGTAGCGCTGCAACCGGATGCCGGTGTCCATCGTGGTGGCCGCGAACGAGATCACCACCACCGCCGCGAAGACGGTCGCGAGCTGGAACTCGACGCCCAGGTTCTCGGCGAAGCTGGCTATTCCGTTGACGAAGTTGCGGGTCGCCCCGCCCGACGCGTCGGCGTGGGTGGCGTACAGGCCGTCCCACTCGGCCCGGCTGGCGGCGACCCCGGCCGTGACCGCGATGATCGACCCCAGGGCGAGGCTGCCCTCGCCGATCGCCCCGGCGTAGCCCACGTACCGGGCGTCGGTTTCCTTGTCCAGCTGTTTGGAGGTGGTGCCGGACGACACCAGGGAGTGGAAGCCGGATATCGCCCCGCAGGCGACGGTGATGAACAGGAACGGGAAGATGCTCGGCGAGCCGGCCGGCACGTCGTTGACCAGCGGCGCCACGATCCGGTCCATGCCGACCAGCAGGCCGGTGAAGATGATCGCCAGGGCGATGAACAGCTGGTGGGAGTTGATGTAGTCGCGTGGCTGCAGCAACATCCAGACCGGCAGGCGCGAGGCGATGAAGGTGTACGCGAAGAGGATGATCACCCAGAGGTTGCGCGGCTGCTCGAAGCCGAGGGTGTCGGCCAGCCCGGTGATCTCGATCGGCCAGAGGTTGCCCACCCAGATCAGGAAGTAGAGGGCGATCACGCCGACGATCGAGGGCACCAGCGCGGCGCTGCGGGTGCGGTAGATGTGCTGCCCGATCGCGATGGCCAGCGGGATCTCCACGAAGATCGGGATGACCGCGCCCGGGTACGCCACGAGCAGGTTGCCGATCACCACCGCGAAGACCGCGTTCACCAGCGTGAGCAGGAAGAAGATGATGAGCAGGAAGAGGGTCCGGGCCCGCTTGCTGATCACGTCCGAGGCGAGCGTCCCGATGTTGCGAGCCCGGTGCCGCACCGAGACCGCGAGCGCCCCGAGGTCGTGCACGCCGGCCGCGAAGATGGTGCCGAGCACCACCCAGGCCAGTGCCGGCCCCCAGCCCCAGAACACGGCGATCGCCGGACCGACGATCGGCGCGGCGCCGGCGACCGAGGTGAAGTGGTGGCCGAAGAGCACGTGCTTGTTGGTAGGAACGAAGTCCACCCCGTCAGCGAACCGGTGCGCCGGGGTGACGTACGCCGGGTCCAGCCCGTACACCCGGTCGGCGAGGTACCGCGAGTAGTAGCGGTAGCCGAGGGCGAACATCGCCATGACCACGGCGACGACGACGATGGCGGGCATAGCTGCCTCCCTGCAGCCCGCCCGGGGCGGGCGCTCGCCACGCTTTCGGGAAAACCTTGACCGGTAATGTAACGACGATCACATCCCATGGCAATCGATCGGTTGGTTTTCATGGACGTCGACGCAGACACCCGCCGCGCGGTCCGGGCCGCCACCGTCGGCGAGCTGGCCTGGTTGGACGACACCGGCCGGCCGCACGCCCACCCGATCACTCCGCTACTGCTCGGCGACCAACCCGCGATCGCGTTTCCGTACGCCGAGGCGGCGCTGGCCCGCCGGGTGGCCGCGGCGCCGGTCGCCGCGCTGGTCGCCTCCGACGACCGGCTCACCGGGCGGGGCTGGCGGCCGGTCGCGGTCACCGGCCGGCCCCGCCTGATCGAGGACCGCGACGGCAACCTGTTCACGACCGAGCTGCTCACCCAGGAACTCCGCAAGTACCCGCCGGCGCGCGCGCTCATCGACTCACCGCTGCTGCGCCGCGAGCACTGGTGGTACCTGCCGCGACTCGTCCTGGTGCTGGACGTCGTGGCGGCGGCCCCGGTGGGCGTTCGCGCCGGCGGGGCCGGCGAGGTGCTGGCGGTCGCCGCCGGTGACCAGCGCCTGCACGTGGACACGGTGCGCCGGCTCGGCGACGGGGACGACCCGGTCCGGTTGGCGAGCCTCGCCGGGCGGTTGCCGACGCCCGGCCCGGCGGTGCTGCTCGGGCACGACTTCTCCGCGCCGGACCTCGAACGCTGGACGCCGTGGACCACCCGGGGGCGGCTGACCGGCGCGACGCTGACCGTCGAGGAGGCACCTGCCCGCGCCGGCCTGGCGCCGCCGCTCGGGCTGTGGCAACGGCTGACCCGCCAGCGACGGCTGGCCCGCGAGTGCCGCGACGCCCTCGACGGCGAGGCCGCCACACGGTAGCCCTTCCTGCGGCACGCATGGAGGCGGCGCGGTTCCGGTCACGGTCAGGGCCGGCCGCTCATTGTCGGCTTAGCGCCGAGCCGTTGTGTAGTTGTTCATCGATCCTTAACGTGCCGGGGTATGTTCTGGCCGGACGACACCACCCTCGCTCGGCAGCCCTGGTGGGCCGAGGTGGCGTGGCTCGACGGGCCGACCTACGGGGAACTGGTCACCGCCCTGCGTCCGGTGTTGCGCGTCGCCGCGCTGCACGGCTACTCGGTGGACGCGATCAACATCGGTTTCGGTCCCGGGCCGGCGGTCCACGGCGACTGGCAGAGCATCGACCTGGACACGCTGGAGCTGCTGCCCGGCGCATCGGTCTCCCCCGACCTGCCCGACCAGGGCCCGGGCATCTGGTTGGACGTCGCCGAGGTCGACGACCTGGTCGGACAGGTCGCCGCCGGGTACGCGACCGGGTTGGAGTTCCCGGTGTTCGCCGGCGGGTACACCGACGACCACTCCGTGCCGCCGGAGATCCGGTCGGGCATCGCCGCGTTCGTCGACGCGGCGGTCGCGGACCTGGCGAGGCGGGTGCCCGACGCCGGGGGCGTACCCCGGGACGACGGCGGCGGGCTGCTGTGGATCTTCGACGCGCGGCACTGGCACCCCACCGACGCCATGCTCCAGTTCTGGATCCAGCTCGCGCTCAACCAGATGTACGCGAACCCGACCGGCTTCCTCCGCGGCCAGGTGTACGCCGACCGGGACCTGCACGCGCCGGGCGCCGGCGCCGGTCCGCCGAACCTGCTGTTCCTCATGGGTGGCGCCACCGCCGAGCCCGCGTTCGACGCCGGCTCCATGCACCGGGGGGTCTGGCGCGCGTTGACCTGGCACCTGCAGGTCACCGGCGCGGCGACCCGGCTGTTCGAGGCCGAGCGGCGGCTCTACCGGGGCGCGGGTGCCCCGGCCTGGCTGGACGTGCTGCTCGACCTCGTGCTGCGCGGCGTGATCCTGATCGACGGGCTCGTCGACCCCGGCGACCCGCCGGAGGCGATCGCCGCCGAGGAGCTGGCGACCAGCGGCGACGCGGTCGACTCGATCCGGCTGTGGATCTGGGGCGACACGCCCGTCACACTGCGCCGGGAGACCGTGTTCCCGGAGCAGGGCGGGCCGGGGCTGACGTCGAGTGTCGCGTGGGACTACGTGCCCGGCGACAGCCAGGTGCGGCCGACCGTGCTGCTGGTCGCCGGGCGGGGCGTGGCGATCGAGCACCGGATCGACCCCGCCGTGCGCCGGCCGTGGGAGCTGCAGATCCACCGGGTACAGGACGACGCCCTCGTCCCGCCGCTCGGCTCGATGATCGACACCACATTGCTGCTCGCCGGCACCCAGATCGAGCCGTACGACGAGGAGTGCGTCGGTCCGATCACCGACGAGGTCCTGGCGGGCTACCCGCAACTGTTGGTGAAGCCGAAGCCGGACGGGGTGCTGCTGGTCTACCCGACCTCGCCCGGCGTCATCCCGGACACGGTCGGCGGCCCGGCGACCGGCTTCGTGCCGGCCGTCGTCGAGCTGACCGTCGACCCCACAAGTGGTACGCAGGCGTACGCCGTCGACGTCCGGTACTTCACCGGCCGGTTCATGGACCTGGCCCTCGGCGGACCGTTCCGGGGCGGCGCGCACGTCACGGTCTGGATCACCGAGGGCGTCACGATCACCTCGAACCTCAGCGGCAACGACACGCCGGCAGCGGGCAACCCGTCGGTGCTGTCCAGAACCGTCGACGGTCACCTGTTCGTCGTCGAGCTGCACGTCACCGACCGGCCGGACGTGCTGCCCCGGCCGTGGCGGGCGGACCTGCCGCTCACTCCCTGGGCGGCGGCCGCGCCGCCGACCTTCTGGAGCGCGGTGTTCCAGGAGATGTGGGGTGGACTGGCACCGGAGTCGGTGCAGGACCTCTTCCCGGGTGACCGGGACCATCCGTTCGCCGAGCCGGCGCCGGAGACGCTCGAGTACGACACCGACCTGCGCCGGGCCGACTGGTTCGACGAGACGGCGCGGGAGTTCGTCGGGCTGACACCGGCGCCGCACAGCTACCGACAGTACGGCTACATCGACTCGCTGCTGATGGACGCCGCCGACGTCGCGCTCGGTTTCGTGCCCTACGTCGGTGACATCGCCGACGTCGGCGAGGCCGCGTACGCGTACCAGACCGGGCTGGACCGGTGGGGGCGACCCGTCACCCGGTTCCAGCTGGCGCTGATGCTCGTCTGCGCGGCCGTTCCCCTGGTGTCGAGCCGGTTCGTGCTACGCGCCGGCGAGACCCTGGCCGGCCTGCTGCGTGCCGCGCCGCCGCAGGAGCTGGCCCGGCCGGTCTCCGCCGCCGAGATGGCCCACCTGGGCCGCGGCGTCGACTGGCACGACGACCTGCCCATCGAGCAGGTCCAGGCGGCGATGGGCGAGCCGAGCCCGCTGCGCGCGCTCGGCGCGACCGGTGACCTCGGCGTCTCGCCGACCCGCCGGGAGCTGTCCCGGGAACTGGCCGAGACGCTCGGCGCCGACCTGGGACCGGTCCCCGGCCTCGCCGACGCCCTGCTCGCCGGGCGGTACCGGGGCTGGCTGACCATCGCCGACGTGCTCACCGACGACCCGGCGTACGGCTTCGTCACCAGCTCGCTGGAGATCCCCTACCTGCGTGCGCTGCGCCGCGACCCGGCGCTCCGGCCGGTCGTATACATCGAGGGTCTCCGGTGACCGGCAAGGCCCGGGCGGCGTCCGCCGCGGTGGTGCACAGCGCGCAGGCGCTGACCCGCCGGCTGGCCCAGCAGGCGCGCCGGTACCAGACCGGCGGGCCGAGCCGGGCGCGCATCCCCGGACCGGTGCGGTTCGTGTCGGAGATCTCCGACGACCAGATCGTCGACGGCGTGTTCGACCTCGTCCGCAGCCAGCTTTCCAGGATCAAGGTCTACGCCGCCGGCGCGCTGCTGCCCGCGGACCGGGCGTTCGCCGGCCTCGACCGGCCGCACGACTTCTTCGCCGACGGGGTGCAGGCCCAGCTCGACCACGTCAAGACCTTCGGCCTGCCCCCGGCGGCGGCCCGACGCCTCGTCGCGGGCAACAACCGGCTCACCAAGCACAAGCGGATGATCTCCGCGGAGGAGCGGATCCGGCGGATCGCCGAGGCGCAGCTCGCCGCCGGCGCGGAGATGCTGACCAGTTCCGGCGAGCTGGCGCCGCTGTACGGCACGCTGCTGCCGGCGATGATCGGGTTCACCCGTGGGTTCGTCAACCGGTACGGCTTCGAGCACGGGCTGCGGTTCGAGCTGCGCTACACCGATGTCATGTCCCGGTTCGTCTCCCGCACCGGGCTGGCGCCGGTGCACCAGGTCCGCGCGCCGCTCCTCTACGGCACCGACATGGCCGCCAGCTTCGACTCGCTGCTGTTCGGCATGCAGTACGCGATCGGTGGCCAGTACAAGGCGTATTCGCTGCCCGACACGCTCGCCGTCGGCCGGGTGAACCTCGTCCGCGACAGCTCCGGCCAGATCAAGAAGGTGACCGGGCCGAACATGGTCAAGCAGGCGGTGACCGACGCGCTGCGCTGGAAGCGGACCAGCTTCATGGTGCCCGGGCCGACCGCCGCGCCGTTCACCTCGTTCCCGCCGACCAACCTCAGCGGCTGGCACCCGCTCGGTGAGACGACGCTGTACATCTGCGACGTCCAGTACGTCGGCAACCAGATCATCGAGACGGTGCTGGAAGCGTTCCGACGGACCGGCCGGGCCCGGATCGACCTCGGCGCCGACCTGGCCACCACCCCCGAGCGGGCGCAGTTGATCCGCGACGTGTTCGCCCGCCACGGCAGCATCCTGCGTCGCGACATGCACGAGCTGGAGATCTGGGCCCACATCGAGGATTACTACACCGCCCGGCTGCCGGTGCTCGAGGACCTCGCCAACAGCCAGCTGGCCCGCCCCGACGTGGCCGCCGAGATCGGCCGGGACACCGACGTCTACCTGATCGGCTCGCACGAGCCCGAGCGGCTGGAGGCCTTCCTGCGTACCCACGAGGTGATCTGGTGAGCGCCGCCGGGGAGTTCGCCGCGCTGGTCGCGCCGCTGACCGCGATCGGCGCCGATCCCGCGCGGCTCGACGCGCTGCTGCGCGATCTGGGCATGGCCGACGCCCGCCAGCCGCCGCCGCCCGTACCGGCCGAGCTGGTCGCCCTCGCCGAGACCGCGACGAACACCATCGAGGCGTTGGCCGCGCTCGACGACCCGGCGATCGCTTTGGCGGAGCGGGTGGCCGGCCTCGCGGCGAGCCTCGGTGGCCTGTTCGCGGCGGTCGACGACCTGCGCGCCGTGCCGGCCGCCGACCTCGGCCCGCCGTTCGACGCGCCGCGGTTCTGGCGGGTGCTCGCCGAGCGCCTGCCCGCGTACCTGCTCAACCGGTGGCTGGACGAGGCGCACGGCGAGCTCTTCGACCTGCTCGCGCTCGCCGGGGTGGTCGGCCCGGGCACGTTCGACTTCGGCCGGCTGGTCGAGGTCGCCGGCGACCCCGGAGGGCGGTTCGGCGCCGTCCTCGGCCCGGATCTCGCCGTGCTCGTCGAGCCGCTGCGCCGGTTCGTCGACGGACGCGGCGCCGGTGCCCGGTACGGCGGGACGGTCGAGTTCGAGGGCGCGCGGGCGGTGTCCGGCGACGGGGCGTTCGGCGACGTCGACGGCGTGTCCGCCCGCCCCGGACCGCTGGCCGTGCAGGTCGTACCCGCGGCCGCCGGGCGGGGCGGGCTGGCGGTGTCGGTCAGCGGCCTGGAGCGGGCGGCCGACGGCGTGGACCTCGCGGCCGGCTGGACGCTCACCGCTGCCGGCGGCGAGGGTACCGCCGGCCTGGTGGTGCTGGCCGACGGTACGGCGCCGCTCGACGCGTCCACCCTGGACTCCGCGGCGGTGACACTGGCCGGCCGGCCGGCCACGCCGTGGGTCCTGCTCGGCGCCGCCACCGGTAGCCGCCTCGAACTCGCCGCCGCCGAGATCGCCCTGACCGGCGAGAACCTCGGCGGCACGCCGGAGTTCGCGATCACCTTCGCCGCCGAGGGGCTGCGGCTGGTCCTCAGCCCCGGCGAGGCGGACTCGTTCCTCGCCTCGATCCTCGGCCCGGCCGAGATCGGCGCGTCGATGCGGCTGGCCGGCCGGTGGTCACCGGCCGACGGGCTGGCCGTCGACGGCGCGGCCGGGCTGGAGATCCGGATCGACACCAGCGTGGCGATCGGGCCGGTCATCGTCGACGGCCTGACCATCGCGCTGCTGGTCGCCGACGGCGCGCTCACCCTGGAGCTGACCGCCGCGGTGAGCGGCACGATCGGGCCGGTGTCGGCGGCGATCGCCGGCGCCGGGCTGCGGCTGGCCGTCGCGCCGGCCGCCCAGAGCGACGGGATACCGCTCGGCCCGGTCGGCGCCGCCCTGGCGGTCAAGCCACCGGACGGCGTCGGCCTGGGCGTCGACGCCGGTGTCGCGGCCGGTGGCGGCTACCTGTACCTCGACCCGGACCACGGGCGTTACGCCGGGGTCATCGAGCTGCGCCTGATCGAGGTCGGGATCAGCGCGTTCGTCATCGTCGACACGGACGCACCCGACGTCGACGGCTGGTCCCTGTTCCTGGCGTTGTTCCTCGACGTCCCGGCGATCCAGCTCGGGTTCGGCTTCACGCTCACCGGCGTCGGCGGGCTGGCCGGGATCAACCGGCGACTGGACACCCCGGCGCTGGAGGCGGCGGTACGCTCCGGCGCGCTGGACACCGTCCTCTTCCCGGCCGACCCGGTGGCCGAGGCGCCATTCGTCATCGAGCAGCTGCGGTCGATGTTCCCACCCGACGACGGGCAGTACGTGTTCGGGCCGGTGGTGAAGATCGGCTGGGGCACGCCGACGCTGATCGAGGCGCGGATCGGGATCGTCGTCTCACTGCCCGACCCGGTGGTGGTCGCCGTGCTCGGCTCGGTCACCTCGGTGCTGCCCACGCCGGACCTCGATCTGGTGGCGCTGCACCTGGACGTGGCCGGGGTGGTCGATTCCGCGGCCGGCACGCTGTCGGTGAGCGCGAGGCTGCACGACTCGCACATCGCCTGCTTCGCGCTCAGCGGCGCGATGGAGTTGCGCGCCGACTTCACCGACGAGCCGTCGTTCCTGCTCGCGCTCGGCGGGTTCCACCCCGGCTTCGAGCCGCCGCCGGCGTTCCCGCCGGTGGATCGGCTGCGGCTCGCGATCGGCGCGCCACCGGTGCTGGACATCTCCTTCGAGTGTTACTTCGCGCTCACCTCGAACACCGTCCAGTTCGGCGCCGAGTTCGAGATGACCGCCGACGTGGCCGGTTTCGGCGTGGCCGGCGGCACCGGCTTCGACGCGCTGGTCTCGTTCAGCCCGTTCCGGGTCACCACCCGGGTCGGCTACTACGTCTCGGTGACCGCCGCCGGCCTCGACCTGATGGGGGTGTGGCTCGACGCCACCGTCTCCGGGCCGAACCCGTGGCGGGTCATCGGCGACGCCCGGTTCACCGTGCTCGGCATCCGCGAGTCGATCCACATCGACGAGCGGATCGGCCAGACCCGCGCGGATCCCGCGCCGCCGTCGACGGACCCGCGCGACGAGATCGGCGCCGCGCTGGCCCGACCCGAGTCGTGGGCGGCGATCGCCGGCACGTCCACCGGCGTGCTCCTCACCGACGCCACCGCGGACGAGTGCGTGGCGATGCCGGACGGCACGGTCGAGGTGCGGCAGAAGGTGGCCCCGCTGGGGATACGGCTGGACAAGGTCGGCGACGCCCCGATCGGGGCGTACCACACGTTCACCGTCGAGCCGGTGGCCGGCAGCGCCGCCCACACCGGCCAGGCGCACGACTGGTTCGCCCCCGGGTACTACGTCGAGCTGGCCGGCGCCGAGCGGCTGTCGTCGCCGTCGTTCGAGTGGCTGCCGGCCGGAGTGCGGTTCGGCGGTGGCGACCCGGTGGCCGGCCCGGCGCGGCGGATCTCGCTGGACTTCGAGGAGATCCTGCGTGACCCGGAGCTCGCCGAGGACCGCGTCGACCTCGGCGTGGTCGACCGCACCGCGCTCGTCACCGTCGACGGGCCGGGCAGCGTACGCGCGAGCGGCTTCACCATCGCCGCGGACCCCGACGCGGTGACACCGCGACGGACCGGGTACGCGGTGACCGACCGCGTCACCGGCGACCTCCGGGCCCACGACAGCTCGTGGTCGCGGGCCCACCAGAGTGACGCCGGGCGGCGGCGTGCCACCACCGTCGTGCCGACCTGGGAGTTGCTGCCATGACCGAGGCGTCCACGACACCGGCCCCGCAGTTCCTGCCGTGGCTGCGCACCGGCCTGGCGACGGCGATCACCGAACCGGCGCAGGCCGGGCTGGCCGGCCGGGACAGCGCCTCGGCCACCGTCGCCGTCCAGCTGCGCTCGACCGGCGACGGCGGCGACCGGGTCGACCCGATCAGCGGTCCGCCGGTACGGCTGCGCGGCCCGGCCGACGTGGTGGGCCTCGACCCGGCGCAGATCCTGCGCCGGCACCCGGAGCCGGGCGCGACCGACGCCGAGGCGAACTACTTCGCGCTGGTCGAGCTGACCGCCCCGGACCTGCCCTGGCGGTACACGCCGGCGGCGCCGGACGCGGACGGCCGGCTGCAGCCGTGGCTCGCGCTCGTCGTCGTCGAGGACCGGGCCGGCGTCACGCTGGTCGCGCGCGGCCCGGCGCGGTGCCCGCTGCTGCACGTGGACCGCGCCGAGGCCGAACTGCCGGACCTGACCCGGTGCTGGGCCTGGGCACACGTACAGGCCGAGCACGACCTCCCCGACGGCGTGGCCGCGGCCCTGGCCGAGGCGCCGGAGGCGTTCCGCTCCCGGCTGATGTGCCCGCGCCGGCTGCCGCCGGGCCGGTCCTGGATCGCCTGCCTGGTACCCACGTTCGAAGCCGGCCGGCGCGCCGCGCTCGGCGAGCGGGGCGGCACCGACCTCGGCTTGGCCTGGGCGACGTCCACGCTGGACGTCGAGCTGCCGGTGTACGACTGGTGGCGGTTCCGCACCGGCGCGGCCGGCGACTTCGAGTCCCTGGTACGGCGGCTGCGCCCGGTCGAGCTGCCGGCCGGCGTCGGCCGGCGGGAACTTGACATCGGCCAGCCGGGCGGCGGACTGCCCCGGGCCCCGGGCACGCTGGTCACGTACGAGGGGGCACTGGTGTCACCGGCCGCCGGTGGCGTCCGGCCGTGGCCGGAGCCGCATCGCGGCGAGACCAAGGCGGCGCTGCGCCGGACGCTGAACGCCAGCCTCCGGCCCGCCTCGCCGGCCGACCCCGGCCAGTCGTACGACGCGCTCCGCGACGACCCGGTCGTCGGCCCGCCCGCGTACGCGGCGCCGCAGGCCGGCCGCCGGCGGATACCGGGGCCGGAGCAGCCCCCGGTCTGGTTCGAGGAGCTGAACACCGAGCCGCCACGGCGGGTGGTCGCGGGGCTCGGCGCCGAGGTGGTCCGCGCCGACCAGGAGGCGATGGTCGCGGCCGCCTGGCGGTACGCCGCGGAGCAGGTCGACGTCAACGGCGTGCTGGCCCGCGCGCGGCTGGGCTGGGAGCTGGCCAGCAAGGCGCAGCCGAAGCTCGGCCGGCTCGACGACGCCACCCTGCTGCAGGTCGCCGCGCCGGCGATGGCTCGGCTACGGCTCCCGGACGGCGGGACCGCGCTCGGTTCGCTCCGTACCAGCGGCCTCCCGGCCGGCCTGCTCAGCGGCGCGTTCCGGCGGCTCACCCGGACCACCAGCGGCCTGGCCCGCACCGACGCGGTGATCCGGTCCGCGCTGGCCGACCCGGCCGGGTTCGCGGCGGCCTGGACGGCGGTGCGCCTGCCGGCCGGCGCCGACCTGCAGACGAGCAGCGCGCCGGCGCCGCTCACCACCGGCGCCCGCGCCGGCACTACCGGAGCCGGGCCGAGCACCCAGCCGGTCGATGCTCCCGGGCCCGTCGCGGTGCCGGGCACCGGCACCGCCGGGTCGCTCGCCGCCGACGTGCGCTCGGCGCTCGACGGTCCGGCCGCGATCGTCGCGATGGTCGAGGCCCGCACGGCCGGCCTGCCCGCCGGGCGCGACCACCGGGTACCGGACCGGATCTGGGTACGGCCGGAGTTCACCACCCCGATGTACCAGCGGCTGCTGGCGCTGTCCGTGGAGTACCTGGTGCCCGGGATCGGTGACGTGCCGGACGACTCGCTCGGGCTGTTGCGGGCCAACCAGGGCTTCGTCGAGGCCTTCCTCGCCGGGATGAACCACGAGTTGGGCCGCGAGCTGGTGTGGCGGGAGTACCCGGCGCGGCCGTCGGCGACGTGGTGCCGGCAGTTCTTCGACACCGGGCCGGGCGGGCCGGCCGACATCGCCGTCATCCGGCGCTGGGATCCCGCCGCCGGCCTCGGCGGCCACCGCCCGCGGGAGGCCCCGTCGGCCGACCTCGTGCTGCTGGTCAAGGGCGCGCTCCCCCGCCGGTACCCCGACCTGCGGGTGTACGCCGTCGAGGCCGAGTGGGCCGACGGCCGGCGGCGGGAGAAGGCCGGCGGCGCGGTGGCGCTGCCCGTGTTCGCCGGCCGGCTGCAGCGCGACGCGTACTTCTACGGGTTCGCGCTCACCGTCGCCGAGGCGCGCGGCAGCACGGTCGAGGCGGACCACCCGGGCTGGTTCTTCGTGCTCGAGGAGCGGCCGCGGGCGCCGCGGTTCGGCCTGGACGCACCCCGCGACCGGTTCCGCGGCACCGCGCCGGCCCGCTGGTCGGCGCTGTCCTGGGCGCACCTGGCCGGCGCCGGCGCGCCGCTACCGTCCTTCGTGGACCCGACCGGGCCGGAGTGGCTGGTCGCCGCCGGGGCGCTGCGCGGCAACGGCGGGCCGGACGAGTGGGGCGCGGACGCGGCGGCGATGGCCCGGATCACCCTGCAGCGCCCGGTGCGGATGCTCACCCACGCCGACTCGATGCTGCCCGACCTGCCGTCCTGGCCGCCGGGCTGGGCTCCCGGCGACATCCTCGACGACCTGCCGACCGGTCCGCCCGCGCCGCCGGGCCCGACCCGGGGCGGGCAGCGATGACCCCCGACCAGCGCGCCGGGCCGCGGACCGGCGAGAAGCCGGTGCCCGGCGGCCGTCCGCGGCCGGCGCCGCACCGCGTTCCCGACCTCGACCCGGTCCCCGACCGGCCCAAGGCACCGCCGGTCGACCCGTTCGCCGGGCTCGACGCCGGCCTGCCGCTGTTGCTGCTGCCGGTCCGGATCGAGACCCGGTACGTGCTCCGGGCCGATCCACCGGAGCTGCGCATCCGGATCTACCCGGACCAGATCCACATCGACGACGACCGGCCGGGCGCCAGCCCCGGAGAGATCGAGCTGACCACCCTGTTCTGGCGCGAGTGGCACGCCGCGACCGGCGAGGCCGGCCGGCAGAAGGCGTGGCGGGCACACGTCCAGCGGGTCGGCGCCGGTCGCGCCGGCCACCTGGCCCGCCTGCTGCGCCCGCGCACCGGCCGGCCCGGCGAGCCGCTGTTCCCCACGGTGGACAAGGAGGCCGGGCGCGGCCCGGCCGGCCCGGTGCTGCTGCCCGATCGCTGGCTCGCGGTCGGGTACTCGGCGGCCGGTGAGCTGTTCCGGCGCACCAGCCGGCCGGTCGCCACCGACCTGCGGACCGCACCCGACCCGGCCGCGCCACCGTGGCGGGTGCCGGCCAGTGGCCTGCACATCGACGAGGCGATGGCGTGGATGTTCGACTACGAGCGGGCGCTGGCCGCCGGCATGGCGGTGACCGTACCGCTCACCGGGGACGCGGCGAGCGCGCTGGAACGCGTCGAGACGCTGCTCGTGGTCGGCGTCGCCGAACGCTACGAGCCCCTCGCCGCCGCCGACGAACTGAACCGGCTGCTGGCCGCGCACGCGCGTACCGACGGCCTCGCGTTCGTGCCGCAGGGCACGCCGACCAACAACACCGACTCGACAGTGGCCGGCACGCCGGTGCCGACCGACGAGATCGCCCAGCTCGCCCGGGAACTCGACCCGGTCGACCCCCGGCCGGCCCCGCCCGGCCCGCACCCGGTGCCCGCGCCACCGCACCTCGGGGAGAACGCCTACCGACTGGCCGACGCGCTGGGCCTGGCCGACGCCGGCGCCCTGGCCCGGGCGCCGTACGGTCCGGACCGGGAGCGCGACCGGTCACGGTGGATGGTGCGCGCGCTGTTCGAGGCGATTCTGGGCACGTTCGTCCGCCGGGTGCTGCAGGTGGACGGCGAGGACGCGCTCAGCCCGACGGCGGTCGACGCGCTGCGCGACTGGTGCGTGGCGCACGTGACCGGCGGAGCGCCGTACCCCTGCGTGCGGGTCGGCGCGCAGCCCTACGGGGTGTTGCCGGTTCGCCGCAGCACCACCCCCACCGAGCCGTCCGGCACCGCCGACCGCGTCCAGCAGGTGGTCAACCTGCTCGCCGGCGAGTGGCGGCGGGCCGCCGGAACGCTGCCGCGGCTGGACCCGAACCGCGCCGACGGTCCGGAGAGCGACGTCGCCGCGGTGCTGGCGAACCAGCCGCACCCGGCCCGGTTCTTCGTACGCAACCTCGACCGGTACGCCGACCTGAACGTCTTCGAGCGGGCGCTCACCGTCAACAACTGGTACGACCTGGTGATGCGGCACAGCTACAACCTCGCCGTCCCCGACCTGGAGTCACCGTTCCGCGAGATCGCGGGCCTGTACGCGCTGCTGACGATGAACGTGACGATCGACGACATCGACGAGCAGATCGCGATCTGGGCGGCGGTCCGTGCGCAGCTGCCGGGCTTCATGACCGGCCAGGGCCAGGCCGTGATCGAGGACGGCCTCGGCCAGCTCGACACCATGCTGGCGATACTGGGGGCGTACCGGTCGCGCCAGAACCCGGTTCGCGAGCTGGGCCTGCCGCGCTTCTCGGGAGTGCTGGGCGAGCCGAACACCGAGCTGATCTCGGGCGTGCTGTGGGCGTCGTCGACCGAGTGGGGCGATGCCGGGCTGGTCCAGGCGCCGAACGCGCCGGCCGGGCACACCGCCGCCGACTACCTCGCCGACCTGCGCGGCCGGTACCCCGCCCGGGCCGACAACCCGCCCTCCACGCTGGATCCGGCGTTCCTCGCCGCTCAACCGCTGCTGTACCAGCTGCTGGACAACACGCTGTCGCTGATGCCGGACGACCCGGCGCTGCCGGCGGCCCTCGACGGGCTGGCCGGGCGCACCCCCGAGGAGCTCGAATGGCTGCTGCGGGAGAGCCTGGGGCTCGGCGGGCACCGGCTCGACGCGTGGGCCACCTCGCTGGCCAGCGAGCGGCTGCAACGGCTGCGGGCCGCCCGGCCGCGCGGCCTGCAGGTCGGCGCGTACGGCTGGGTGACCGGGCTCGCCCCGCGCGACCGGGGCGCCGAGCGCACCGGCTTCGTGCACGCGCCGTCGATGGCGCAGGCCGGCACGGCCGCGCTGCTGCGCTCCGGCTGGCTGGCGCACGGCAGCGACGATCCGCTGTCGCCGGCCGCCGTCGGATACACCTCGGCGCGGGTCCGGGCCGCGTCGTGGCTGCTCGACGGAGTACGCCAGGGGCAGCAACTGGGTGCGCTGCTCGGCTACCGGTTCGAGCGGGCGCTGCACGACCGGGGCGCCGACGCGCGGATCCGGCCGGTCCGCGAGCGGGTCCTCGAACTCACCGGCCACCCGGACCGGGAGCCGGACCAGCCGGTCGACGGGATCGAGCTGCTCGACCTGTACCGGTCCGGCCGGCTGGATCCGGTCGACCCGGACACGGCCGCGGCGCTCGCGGTGATCGAGGACGCCTTCGACGCCACGCACGACGTGGCCCTGGTCGAGGCGGTCCACCAACTCGCCGCGGGCAACACCGAGCGGGCGACCGCAACCCTCGGCGCGCTCGCCGGTACGCACGCCCCGCCCGAGTTGCGTGCCCCGCGTACCTACCGGGCCGGCGGGTCGGTCGAGCACCGGGTGCTGGTGCTGCTCGATCCCGACGCGGCGCGCCCCGACCGGGGCTGGGTGGCCGGGGTACGCGACACCGTGGCACCGGCGCTCGACGCGTGGGTGGCCGGCCTGCTCCCCCGCGCCGACGCGGTCGGGTTCACCGCCGACGGCACCCCGATGACCCTCACCGACCTCCGGTTGTCCCCACTCGACGCGATCTACCTGGTCGGCGACGATCCGGCGGTGGCCACGCCGGCGCTGCGTACCCTCGCCGCCGCGCGCCTCGGCCCGGCCGCGACCGGCCAGGTCGAGCCGTCCGCACGCGGCGGCGCGGCGGTGGCGCTGAGCGAGTTCGCCGTACTCGCGATCGAGCTGCGCCGGTCCGTGGAGGCGCTGCGGGTGGCCACGGCCCGGGACGTGCGGCCGGGTCACGAGGCGGGCGAACCGGACCTGGACGACGCGGCGGCGCTGGACGCCGTGGCAGCGCTGGTCGACGGGTTCGCCGGGCTCACCGACCCGGACGCGCTGGCCCGGTACGGGGTGGTCGGCGACGACCGGGTGCCACTGGCCGAGGTCGCCGCCCGGCGGCTGGCGACCGTGCTGGCCATCGAGGTCGACCCCGCCGATCGCCGGCCCGGCCTGCGCCGGCGGCTGGCCGCCCTGGTCGGAGGCGCCGTGCCACTGCTCGGCCGGTTCCCGCTGCCGCCCGGGTTCGCGGCGGCCGCGCCGGCGTCCGCCGGGCCCGCCGTGGTGGACGGTTGGCTGGACCGGGTCGCTCGGGTCCGGCCCGACGTGGGCCGGCTGGTCGGTGCCGGCCTCCTCAGCGAGCTGCTGGTGTCCGACGGCGGGCTGCGCGCCGGCGCCGTGCAACTGCCGGCGGTCGAGGGCGAGCGGTGGGCGGCGGTCCACCCGGTGCCGGCCGGGGCCGGCGGGCGGCTGTCGATCGTCGTGATCGGCGGGCCGTCGCCGGCGCCCGCGGCGGGCGCCGCGTGTGGGCTCGTGGTCGACGGCTGGCCGGAGCGGGTCCCCCGGGCCGGCCAGCAGACCGCGGTGGCCCTGCAGTTCGACGCGCCCAGCAACCGGCCACCGCAGGCGTGGCTGCTGGCCGTCACCCCGGACGGCGAGAAGTGGAGCGGGCAGCTGGTACTCGACACGCTGACCGAGACCCTCGACTGGGCCGCCATCCGCGCGGTCGGCACCGAGGACCTGCTCGACTACGGCCGGGCCGTACCGACGGTGTACACCCCCGGCGCGATCCTCCCGTGGGCCGGCCGAACCTCCGGCGCTCCCGCCGCGCGGCGGGAGCGGTCCCGCCAGCGGGGAAGCACATGACGGCGGCAGTCGCGGGAGCGACTGCCGGAACGACCGAGGAGGTCCGGTGAGCGGCGGATGGGACCGGCTGGAGTCGATGGCCCGCAGCACCGGGCTCACCGACGGCCTGGCCGCACGGATCGCCGATCCGCTGTGGATGCTCGCCCGGCAGCTGCAGGTCGGCGAGTTCACCGGCGACGACGCGGCACAGCCCGCCGCCGCGCGGGTCGTCACGCGTACCGCGCGGGTCACCAGCTACCGGCCCGGCGGGGGGCCGGCGGAACCCTACCCGACCGACCGCCCGCTCGAAATGGTCGTCGAGGCCGCGGCCGAGCCGGATCTCGGCACGGCCGGCCGGTACGCCGGGGCGCGGGCCGCGCGCCGGCTGATCCGGGCGCTGCGCGACGCCCGGCTGGCCTCCGCCGTGCCGCTGCTGCGCAAGGCGTTCCCACCCCCACCGGCCGAGCCGGTCACCGATGTCGGCGAGGCCGGGCGGGTCGCCGCCGAACTGCTCGCCCGCTGGTCACTCGACGTGGCCCGGCTCACCGTCGCACCGGAGGCCGACCTCCGAGCGGCGCTCACCGGGCTCGGCCCCGACGCGCGGGACCGGGCCGTCGGGCTGGTGACCGCCTGGCAGGCCGCGACGCAGCCGCCGGCCGCCTCGCCGGCCTGGGACGCGCACCGTCTTGAGCACTCGTTCTCGCTGGCCGCCCCGACCGACACCGGCGAGGTGGTCCTCGACGCGCCGGAGCACGACGGCGGGCACCTCGACTGGTACACCGTGGACGTCAACCGGGACAAGTCGGCCCGGCACGCGCTGGACCCGGTCGGCCTGCCCCGGCGCACCACCGTCGCCGTGCCGACGCGGATCCGGTATCCCGGGATGCCGGCCTCCCGCTGGTGGGAGTTCGAGGACAGCGCCGTGCACTTCGGGGACATCGAGGCCGGCCCCGCGGACCTGGCCCGGCTGCTGGTCGCCGAATTCGCCACGGTGTACGCCGACGACCACTTCGTGGTGCCGGTACCGGTACCGGTCGGCTCGCTGACCGAGGTCGAATCGGTCGAGGTGGTCGACACGTTCGGCGGGCGGACGAAGGTGCCGTCCACCGCGAAGACCGACTTCGACCGGGCGGGTGCCGGCCGGGTGTGGCGGATGTTCGAGTTGACCGGCGACGAGGTGAGCGACAGCCATCCGGCGCCGTGGCTGTTCGTACCCCCGACCGGCGGTGCCCTGGCCGGTCCGGTGCTGGAGCGGGTCACCCTGACCCGGGACGAGGCGGCGAACCTCGCCTGGGGCATCGAGCAGCTGATCGAAGGGCCGCTGGGTCGAGCGGTCCAGCGGACCGGGCCGCGCCCGCCGGCGCAGCGGCGCGGCGAGGTCTGGCGCTATCGGTTGGCGGCCACCGCGCCGCCGTGGTGGGTGCCGTTCGTCGCGGAGCGGCTCGCCGACGACAGCCCGCAGGTCCGGCTGCGCCGGGCCCGGATGCGGGCCTGGGCCGGTCTCGACGGCCAGCCGGTCGGCCCGCGCAGCGTCCTGCTCGACCCGCGCCGGCCGGTCTGGCTGTACGAGGAGGAGGTGCCGGCCGGCGGGGTGCGGGTCGAGCGGTCCTGGCAGCTCGCCCGCTGGCACGACGGCTCGGTGCACGTCTGGCTGCAGCGCCGTAAGCGGCCGGGCCGGGGCGACCCGTCCAGCGACGTACGCTGGGACCTGCTGACGTAGGGGCGCCGATCAGTCGGTCACCCGCGTTCGCGGTCCCGAGGGGCCGGGCGTGCCGGCCCGCTCAGCCGCCCAACCGCTGGCGGGCCAGGAACTTCGGCACCACCATCCGCCACGCCTCGCTCACCAGCTCGACCATGCGGTCGTGGTCGAGGCGGTCGAGGTGGCAGCAGACCCAGTTGAAGCGCAGGTCGGCCGCGCCGGGCAGGAAGAACAGCTCCGGCTCGGCGGCGACCAGGGCGGGACGTTCCTCCTTGTGGAAGCCGAAACCCATGGTGGTCTCGTCACGGGAGAACGCCACGTAGACGATCGCGCCGACCCGGAACTTCACCCGGTCGCGGATCAGGTGCTCCGTGGTGCGGGGCAGGGTGAGCGCCAGTGCCCGGACGTCGGCGACGGTGACCATGCCGGCACCGTAGCGGTGCCGTACGACAGCGGTCGTGGAGCAACCGACCGCCGCCGGCTAGCCGACCGTGGTCAGGGCCGGGCGGGTCGTGCTGGGCGTCGGCAGCGCCGCGAGGATGTCCTCGACGCGCTGCTTGGCGTCCCCGAACAGCATGGCTGTGTTGTCCCGGTAGAAGAGCGGGTTCTGGACACCGGCGTAGCCGGTGGCCAGCGAGCGCTTGAACACCACGACCTGGCCGGCCTCCCAGACGCTCAGGACGGGCATTCCGGCGATGGGGCTGGTGGGATCCTCGGCGGCAGCGGGGTTGACGGTGTCGTTGGCGCCGATGACCAGGACGACGGAGGTCCGCGCGAAGTCGTCGTTGATCTCGTCCATCTCCAGGACGATGTCGTAGGGGACCTTCGCCTCGGCCAGCAGGACGTTCATGTGGCCGGGAAGGCGTCCCGCCACCGGGTGGATGCCGAAGCGGACCTCGACGCCGCGCTCGCGGAGCCGGCGGGTGAGCTCGGCGACGCCGTGCTGCGCCTGGGCGACCGCCATGCCGTAGCCGGGCGTGATGACGACCGAGTCCGCCTCCGCGAGGATCTCGGCGACCTGCTCGGCGGTCACCTCGCGGTGCTCGCCCTGGGCCGCCTCCCCAGGGGCGGCGCTCTCGATACCGAAGCCGCCGGCGATGACGGACAGGAACGACCGGTTCATCGCCCGGCACATGATGTAGGAGAGGTAGGCGCCGGAGGAGCCGACCAGCGCGCCGGTGATGATGAGCAGGTTGTTCTCCAGCAGGAACCCGGACGCGGCGGCGGCCCAGCCGGAGTAGCTGTTCAGCATCGACACCACCACCGGCATGTCGCCCCCGCCGATCGAGGCGACCAGGTGCCAGCCCAGTGCCAGCGCGATCGCGGTGACGACGACGAGCAGCCAGAACTGCGGGTCCAGGACGAACCAGACGGTGAGCGACGCGAACGCGGCCAGCGCGCCGACGTTGAGCGCGTTCTTGCCGGGCAGCATCAGCGGGGCGGACCTCATCCGGGCCGACAGCTTCCCGAAGGCGACAACCGACCCGGTGAAGGTGACCGCCCCGATGAAGACGCCGATGACGACCTCGGCATGGTGGATCCCCAGCATCTCCTCGGCCCGCAGGGCGCTGGCCTCCGCGCCGCCGAGATCGCCTTCGACCTGGAGGTAGCCGTTCCAGCCGACGAGCACGGCGGCGAGGCCGACGAAGGAGTGCAGCAGCGCGATCAGCTCGGGCATGCCGGTCATCTCCACCCGCCTGGCCCGGTCCAGGCCGATGACGGCACCGATCAGGGTGGCCCCGACGAGCAGGGCCGCGCCGATGCCGCCGATGCCGTTGTCGACGGCGAGCGCGACGGTGGCGACCAGGGCCAGCGCCATGCCGGCCATGCCGAAGGCGTTGCCCGCCTTGGCGGTCTCGTGCTTGGACAGGCCGGCCAGCGCCAGGATGAACAACAGCGCCGCCACGATGTATGCGGATTGCGCCGCGGTCTCGATGGTCATGTCGTAGAAGCTCCAGGACTCGGGTGCGACTTCAGCTGCGGGAGAACATCGTGAGCATGCGGCGGGTGACGGCGAAGCCGCCGAAGATGTTGATGCTGGCCAGCAGGATCGCGGCGCATGCCAGCCCGGTGATCAGGGCCTGGTTCGTCGTCGCGCCGTGACCGATCTGCAGCAACGCGCCGACCACGATGATCCCCGAGATCGCGTTGGTCACCGACATCAGTGGTGTGTGCAGCGCGTGGTGCACGTGACCGATCACGTAGTAGCCGATCACGATCGCCAACGCGAACACCGTCAGGTGGCCCAGCAGCGCCGGCGGCGCCAGAGCGGCGATCAGGAACAGCACTGCCCCGGCCGCCGTCGCCAGCGCGACGCGGCGCGACGCCGGCACCGGCTGCTTCGCCTGCTTTTCGGGCGCGGGTGCCGCGACGGCGGCCGGCGCCGCCGAGACCTGCACGGGCGGTGGCGGCCAGGTGAGTTCGCCGTCCCGGACCACCGTCATCGACCGCTGCACCACGTCGTCGAAGTCGAGCACGAGCTGGCCGTCCTTGCCGGGCGTGAGCAGCTTCAGCAGGTTGACGATGTTGGTGCCGTACAGCTGCGAGGCCTGGGCGGGCAGGCGAGCGGCGAGGTCGGTGTAGCCCAGGATCGTGACGCCGTTCTCGGTGACGACCGCCTCACCGGGGATCGTGCCCTCCACGTTCCCGCCGTTCGACGCCGCCATGTCGACGATGACGCTGCCCGGCTTCATGCTCGCCACCATCTCCTTGGTCAGGAGCAGGGGCGCCGGCTTCCCCGGGATCAGCGCCGTGGTGATGACGATGTCCACGTCCCGGCACTGCTCCGCGTACAGGGCAGCGGCCCGGGCGTTGTAGTCCTGCGACATCTCCTTGGCGTACCCGGTGGCCGAGACCTCCACGTCCGGCGCCGCCACCGCGAGGTACTCCCCGCCCAGCGAACGCACCTGGTCGGCGACCTCCGGGCGGGGGTCGGTGGCGCGGACGACCGCGCCCAGGCTGCCGGCGGCACCGATCGCCGCCAGCCCGGCGACGCCCGCACCCGCCACCAGCACCCTCGCCGGCGGCACCTTGCCGGCGGCGGTGACCTGCCCGGTGAAGAACCGGCCGAAGACGTGCGCCGCCTCGACCACGGCCCGGTACCCCGCGATGTTCGCCATCGACGACAGCACGTCGAGCGACTGCGCCCGGGAGATTCGTGGTACCGCGTCCATCGCGAGGGCGGTGATCGGACGACGCGCCAGCTCCGCCACCAGCTCGGGGCTGGTGGCCGGGGCCAGCAGGCTGATCCACGTCGCTCCCGGCCGGAGCGCGTCAAGCTGCTCCACCGACGGCGCGTTCACACCGAACACGACGTCGGCGGTGAGCGGGTTCCCGAGGGAAGCGCCGGCGGAGACGTAGGTCTCGTCCGGGAAGCTCGACGACTCTCCGGCGGCCGGTTCCACCACCACCTGGTAGCCCAGCTTCAGCAGCTGGGCCACGGTGGTGGGCGTCGCGGCCACCCGGGTCTCCCCGCGCCTCGTCTCGTTGACAACGCCGACAAGCACCTGCATCTCCTTCGTCGCGAGGACGCCGCCAGGCGTCGGATCCCTGCGTCTTGGCGGTCAGGCGCTGCCGACTCATCCGGCGCCGTTGCAGGATGACCGCGACTTCCATGATGTCGATCATTGCATCGATCTGCCATAGGCAGTGCGGCCTTTCTCCACCATCGCCGCGGAGGGGAGCCAGCCGAGTACGTCTGGTCAGGGCCGCCTCAGGGCTTGCGCTTCTCGACCCGGGTCCACCCGGTCCAACCACGATCGGCGATCAGCTCCCGCAACCGCGCGACGGCCGGGTGGGCGGCATCGGCGAACGAGTCCATCAGGCTGACGAACGCCTCGTCGGGCAGGACCTCGTCCTGCAGGTCCAGCTCGCCGCTGGCCGCCGCCTGCTCGAACAGCTCGATCATCAGGTCGGCCGTCTCGCGCAGCAGCTCTTCGTCCGTCCAGTCCTCGGCGATCCGGCTGATGAGCTGGTAGAGCCGGACGACCTTCGGGTCGGACAGCTGGGCCACCTTGTCGGCCATGAGCGCCGGGATCGCCTCCGGCCATCGCGCCGCCAGCAGGATCCACCCGTCGCGCTCGGCCTCGACGAGCGCCGTCGGTGCTCCGATGGCACGCAGACGGTTCAGGTAGTCGACCACCTCCTCGGGGACCGCCAGGGAGTCGCCGCAGCCCAGCCGCGCGATCCGCCGCCGGTGCTCCTGCAGCGCGCGGATCCGCGCCCGCAGCTGCCGGTCGATCTCGACGGTCGCGGCGGCGAACGTGTTGGGGTCGGCGTCGAGTAGTTCGCGGACCCGGGACAACGGGACGCCGGCCTCGGCCAGGGTACGGATCCGGATGAGTCGGACGACCGCGGCGGCGTCGTACCTCCGGTAGCCGGAGGCGTCGCGCTCCGGCTCCTGGAGCAGGCCGATCTGGTGGTAGTGCCGCACCGCCCGGATGGTCACCCCGGCGTAGGACGCCAGCCGTCCGATCGTCAACATGGCTTCAGCCTGCACCACGCATCGGCAACCGATCCGGCGGCCGGCCGGTCATCCGACCCGGCGGCGGTGGATCGTCATGGCGATGCCGTACGCGACGACGAGGAGGCCGGCGCACCAGGCGAGCGCGGTCCAGACGTCGCCACCGACCTGCTGCTGGGCGAACAAGCCGCGGATCGTGTTGACGATCGACGTCACCGGCTGGTTCTCGGCGAAGGCGCGAACGGGGCCGGGCATGCTCTGCGTGGGTACGAACGCCGAGCTGACGAACGGCAGGAAGATGAGCGGGTAGGAGAACGCGCTCGCTCCGTCCACCGTCCTCGCGGTCAGCCCCGGGATGACGGCGAGCCAGGTCAGGGCCAGCGTGAACAGCATCATGATGCCGGCGACGGCGAACCAGTCCAGCACGCCGGCCGCCGAGCGGAAGCCCATGACGAGGGCGACCAGGACCACCACCACGAGCGAGACGAGGTTGGCGACCAGCGACGTCAGGACGTGCGCCCACAGCACGGACGAACGGGCGATCGGCATGGACTGGAACCGCTCGAAGATGCCGCCCTTCAGGTCCAGGAAGAGCCGGTACGCGGTGTAGGAGATGCCCGAGGCGACCGTGATCAGCAGGATGCCGGGCAGCAGGTAGTTCACGTAGCTGTCCGTGCCGGTCTGGATCGCGCCGCCGAACACGTAGACGAACAGCAGCAGGAACGCGATCGGCATGATCGCGGTCGAGATGATGGTGTCCGGGCTGCGGCTGATGTGGCGCAGGGACCGCCCCAGCAGGACAGCGGTGTCACCGAAGAAGTGCCTGGTCATCGAAGGTCCTCACGTGTTGGTGCGGTGCGGGTTGGTGACGCCTGCCCTGCTGCCGGTGCTCTCGTCGCCGACGATGGCGAGGAAGACGTCCTCGAGACTCGGCTGCTTCTCGACGTACTCGACCTTGGCGGGCGGGAGCAGCCGCTTGAGCTCGGGGAGGGTGCCGTCGGCGATGATGCGCCCCTGGTGCAGGATCGCGATCCGGTCGGCGAGCTGTTCGGCCTCGTCGAGGTACTGCGTGGTGAGCAGCACGGTCGTGCCCTGCCGGGCCAGCTCCCGGACGGCCTGCCACACCTCGAGACGCGCCTGAGGGTCGAGCCCGGTCGTCGGCTCGTCGAGGAAGATCACCGGCGGGTTCCCGATGAGGCTCATCGCGATGTCGAGGCGGCGCCGCAATCCACCCGAGTAGGTCGACACCCTCCGGCCGGCCGCGTCGGTCAGCGCGAAGCGCGCCAGCAGGTCGTCGGCGATCCGGCCCGGATCCCGCAGGTGCCGCAACCGGGCGACCAGCACCAGGTTCTCCCGCCCGGTGAGGATCTCGTCGACGGCCGCGAACTGCCCCGTCAGGCTGATGGACTCCCGTACCTTCGCGGCCTGCCGGACGACGTCGAAGCCGTTGACGCTGGCCGTCCCCGCGTCCGCCCTGAGCAGGGTGGACAGGATCCGTACGATCGTGGTCTTGCCCGCTCCGTTGGAGCCGAGCAGGGCGAAGATGCTGCCCCGCGCCACGTCGAAGTCCACACCGCGCAGCACGTGCAGCTCGTGGTACGACTTCGTCAGGCCCTGGACCTGGATCACCGGCCCGAGCGCCTGCTCGATGTCCGGGTGGGAAGCTGTCGACATGGCGCCAGCATGCGGGGTTGACGCTGCGTCAAGGTCAAGCCTGGCGGTGCGGTTTCTCCGCCTCCTGGCGGACCCGCCGGCCCCCGGCCCTGCTTGTCGTAGCCGTCGGAGAGGGTCCGCGGATGGAGATGACCCTGCAACTGGTGATCGACTGCGCCGACCCTCGCCGGCTGGTCCCCTTCTGGGCGGAGGCTCTGGGCTACGTGCCCGAGCCGCCCCCGAACGGCCACGAGACGTGGCGGGCCTACTGGTCCGACATGGGCGTGCCCGAGGCGGAGTTGCCTCCTGGCGCCGGGGAGTTGCCGGAGTCCATCGTCGATCCGGCGGGACGGGGGCCGCGGATCTGGTTCCAACAGGTGCCGGAGTCGAAGGTCGGCAAGAACCGGTTGCACCTCGACCTGGAGGTGGGCGGTGGGCGCGACGTGCCGGTGGCGCTTCGTGCCCAGCGGGTCACCGCGAGGGTGGAGCGGTTGACGAAGGCCGGCGCCACCGTCCTTCAGACAAAGGACGAGCCGGCCATGGAGTTCTACGCCGTGGTGCTGCAGGACCCGGAGGGTAACGAGCCGTGGTGCTGCAGGACCCGGAGGGTAACGAGTTCTGCGTCGTCTAGCCGTGCCGGCGCACCGTGGCCGACGCACCCACCTTGTCCGGAATCCTCGTCTGAGGGACGTTGGCCCGAGCAGGAAGCGGACGGGCCAAGAAGTAAGGCAAGGAGATGTACTCCTTGCCACTCCTAACGTATAGCGGAGCGGGGGGCTTGCCGCAAGACCCGGGTGGCGCTGCAGAATCGTCGGCCGGACCAGGAACGGACGAAGACACGGGGGGCGCGACGTGCGCGTGTTGTGGTCGACCGACGCGGGACGCGGAGACGTCGAGCCGGTGCTGGGGCAACTGAGCACCGCTGCTCGGGAGGTGTCCCGATGACCGAGCGGTACGTGTTGGGTCTGCACGAGATCGACGGGGCGCAGGTCGCGGTCGTCGGCGGCAAGGCCGCGCACCTGGGCGGGCTGTCGCGGATCGATGGCATCCGGGTGCCGCCCGGCTTCTGCGTCACGACGGCCGCCTTCCGCCGGATCATGCTGGCGGCGCCGTCGATCGACGATCGGCTCGATCGGCTGTCGCGCCTGGACCCGGACGACCGGGCGGCGATCCGCACGCTCAGTGCGGAGATCCGCCGGACCATCGAAGGGCTCCCCATCCCGGGCGACCTGGTGGCGGCGGTCACCCGCGCGCTCGCCCGGTACGGCGAGCAGGCCGCCTACGCCGTGCGGTCCAGCGCGACGGCGGAGGACATGCCGACGGCCTCCTTCGCGGGCCAGCAGGACACGTACCTGAACGTCGTGGGGCCGGCGGCGATCCTGCGGCACGTCAGCCGGTGCTGGGCGTCGCTGTTCACCGAGCGGGCCGTGATCTACCGCCTGCGAAACGGCTTCGACCACCGGAAGGTCCAGATGGCCGTGGTCGTGCAGCAGATGGTCTTTCCGGAGGCGGCCGGCATCCTGTTCACCGCCGACCCCGTCACGGGCAACCGGAAGATCGCCACCGTGGACGCCAGCTTCGGCCTCGGCGAGGCCCTGGTCTCCGGCCGGGTGAACCCGGACGTCTTCACGGTGCGCGACGGCGAGGTCATCGCCAAGACGGTCGCCGCCAAGCGGCGTGCCGTTCACGCCCTGCCGGCCGGTGGGACGCGGGAGGTGGCGATCGACCCGCCGCGGCAGGAGCAGCCGGCACTGACGGATGCGCAGGTCGTGCGGCTCGTGCGGCTCGGGCGGCGGATCGAAGCGCAGTTCGGCCGCCCGCAGGACATCGAGTGGTGTCTGGTCGACGACGACTTCCAGATCGTCCAGAGCCGGCCGATCACCACCCTGTTCCCCGTCCCGGCGGCCGACGACCGGGAGAACCACGTCTACCTCTCCGTCGGTCACCAGCAGATGATGACCGACCCCATGAAGCCACTGGGGCTCTCCATGTGGCAGCTGACGGCCATGGCGCCGATGCAGGCGGCCGGCGGGAGGCTGTTCGTCGACGTCACCCGGCACCTGGCCGCGCCCGCGAGCCGCGCCGGCTTCCTGGAGATGGCGGGGAGGTCCGACCCGCTGACCAGGGACGCCCTGGAGACCGTCCTCGACCGCCAGGACTTCGTCCCGACGCTCCCGGACGCCGGTCCCGGCCGGCCGCCGGTCGGCGGTGCGACCGCCCCGATCGAGACCGACCCGGCCATCGTCACCGAGCTGATCGAGCGCAGCCGGGCGTCCATCGCCGCGCTGCGGCGCGACATCCGGACGAAGACCGGGCCGGCGCTGTTCGACTTCCTGCTGGAGGCCATCCAGGAGCACAAGCGGGTCCTCAGTGATCCGGCCAGCATGCAGGCGATCATGGCGGGGATGGAGGCCACCTGGTGGCTCAATGACCGGCTGCGGGATTGGCTGGGCGAGAAGAACGCGGCCGACACCCTCACCCTGTCCGCCCCCGGCAACGTCACGTCGGAGATGGGCCTGGCGCTGCTCGACGTCGCGGACGCGATCCGCCCGCATCCGGAGGTGGTGGCGTTCCTGCGGAGCGTCGAGGACGACGACTTCCTGGACGAACTGCCGAAGATCCCGGGCGGGACCGAAGCGCGCGACGCCATCGAGGCCTACCTCGACCGGTACGGCATGCGCTGCGTCGGCGAGATCGACATCACGAGGCCGCGTTGGCGCGAGCGCCCCGCCACTCTCGTGCCCGTGATCCTCGACAACGTCAGGAACTTCGAGCCGGGCGCCGCGAAGCGGCGCTTCGAGCAGGGGCGGCACGAGGCGCGACAGAAGGCGCAGGAGGTGCTCGAACGCCTGCGGGCGCTACCGGACGGGGAGCGGAAGGCCGACGAGACCGAGCGGATGATCGACCGGGTCCGGACCTTCATCGGCTACCGGGAGTACCCGAAGTACGACATCGTCAGCCGCTACTTCGTCTACAAGCAGGCCCTGCTCGACGAGGCCGGGCGCCTCGTGCAGGCCGGCGTGCTCCCGGTCCGGGAGGACGCCTTCTACCTCACGTTCCAGGAGTTCCGCGACGCGGTGCGCACGAACCAGGTCGACGACGAGCTGATCCGCCGACGCAAGGACGCGTTCCGGTCGTACCACGCGCTCACCCCGCCCCGGGTGCTGACATCGGATGGCGAGGTCATCGTCGGAGCGTACCGACGTGACGACGTGCCGGCCGGGGCCCTGGTCGGCCTGCCGGTGTCCGCCGGGACCGTCGAAGGGCGCGCCCGCGTCATCCTGGACCTGGCCCAGGCTGATCTCGCACCGGGTGACATCCTCGTCACGGCCCACACGGACCCGAGCTGGACGCCCCTCTTCGTCGGCATCGCGGGCCTGGTGACGGAGGTCGGCGGATTGATGACCCACGGCGCGGTGATCGCCCGGGAGTACGGCCTGCCGGCGGTGGTCAGCGTGGTGGATGCCACCCGGCTGATCTCCGATGGGCAGCGGATCCGCGTGCACGGAAGCGACGGGTACGTCGAGATTCTGCCGTGACGGACCACTCGCCGGGAAGGCCCGCCCGCCGTCGGCTGGAACGCCGGCGAGGCGCTCCAGCCGCAGCACGTCGCCGACCCTAGGGCGTCGTCCCGCGGCGCCATGCCTCGGCGAGCAGGGCGTACGTGTAGCCGTCGACCCAGCCCAGCTCGGCGTGCCAGGAGTCGCCGACGCCGTGCTGCTCACGGCGCATGCCGATCTTCTCCAGGAGCCGCACCGAGGCGAGGTTGTCGGCGAAGCAGCCGGCGGTGATCCGTCGGACGCCCAGCCGGTCGAACGCGTGCGCCACCATCGCGGTGACCGCCTCGGTCGCGTAGCCGTTGCCGCCGTACGCCGGGTCGAAGATGTAGCCGAGGTGGGCCTCCGTCCGCCGGGGCATGCCGGGCTGACCCATCCCGTCGACCACCTCCAGCGAGACGGTCCCGATCACGACGCCGTCCAGGAGCACCGCCACGCTGTGGTCGTCGGGGTCCTCCGCCGCGCGCCGCCACGCCGACCGGAAAGACGTCGGGTCGACCTCGGTACGCAGTAGCCAGCGGGTGACCTCCGGCAGGTTGCGGTACTCCAGAATCCGGTCGACGTCCTCCTCCCGCACCGGGCGAAGCTCGAGGCGTTCGGTGCGTCGGTGGGTGCTCTCCATGAGCTGGGACGCTAACCGATGCACCACGGCGACACGTCCGATTATCCGGCCGCCGCCTGGCCGGCACGGCGCGTGCGCTGCGCCGCGGTCCCGCGGCACACCGACAGGCGGTCCGGCGATGCCGCACCACGGCGGGCTCGCAGTCGCCGTGCCGGCCGCGGCGGACACCGGGGCCACGCCGGCAGCCGGGCGGTCAGCCGGCGTAGCGGGGCTCGCCGAGCCGGTGGCGGAACTCGGCGTGCGCGGTCCGCATGACGTCGTTGAGCCGCTCGAGCTCGGACTCGGTCGGTTCTCGCCGCAGCCCGACCTCGATCTTGAAGTCGCCGTCCACGATCGCCACGCGGAGATCGTCGAGCAACTCCGCGGGAAGCCTGGTCATGACGAACTCCCGGAACGCGTCGGCGACCGTGCCCGCCATGTCGCCGCACCCACAGGTGCGGCCCTCCAGGACCGCACCGAGGTGACTGCGGCCCATGATCGCGTCCGGGTGGACGGGATCCAGGACGGCCAGGCCCTCCTCCAGGATCGTGCGGGCCTCCGACAACCGTGCCTCGTGCTGGAGGAACAGACCGAGGGCGACGCAGGCCCGCCCGACCGTCTCCGGGTCGGCGCCGCGGCGCGCCTGGCTCACCGCCTCGGTCAGCCGTTGCTCCGCCAGGCCCACCTGGCCGGCCTCCTTCAGCGCGAGACCCCAGTTGCGCAGCACCTGGCTGCGCAGATCCCGGCGGCCGATACGTTCGGCCCTCGCGTACGCCGACGCGTACGTGCCCAGCGCCGCCTCGGTGTCGCCGGCCTCGTCCTGGGCCATCGCCAGGCCGAGCGCTGCCATCAGCGCCTCCTCCTGCCGGCCCTGCCGGTCGTACGAGGCGAGCACGCGCTCGATCGCATCGACCCGCCCCGCCTGGTCACCGAGATCGCGGCCAAGGTTCGCCAACGCGGACAGGGCGTTGAGCGTCGCCTGGTGGTCGATGCCGAGCCGCTCCTCCAGCGCGACGACCAGGGCGGTGAGCAGGGGCTTGGACGCTGGACCGTCGTGGTCCAGCAGCTGGGTGACGACCTGCCCGACCTGCTCGACGACCTCGTCCGGCAGCTGGTCCAGGCCCACGAAGAGCGGCTCGCCGGTGCCACCGGCGTGCACGATCGCGGCTCGCAGCGCCAACGCGGAGGCCACCCGCTCGTGCCCGTTGCGCCACAGGTTGGCCACCGCTTCCTCGACGACCTGCCGGGCACCCGCCACGTCGCCACGCTGTCGCAGCAGATCCGCCAGCGGTTCGAGGCCGAACGCGTACCCGGCGTGCTCCCGACCGTAGAAGGCGAGCCGCTCCTGGACGCCCTGACGCAACTCGGTCTCGGCCTCGTCGAGTCGTCCGGCCATCCGCAGCGCCAGGCCCAGATTGAGCCGGTAGGTCAACTGGTCCTTGCGGGACTCTTGATCACGGGGCGTGGCGGAGACGGCGCGCCGGTAGCACTCGACCGCCCGGTCGAGTTGATCCGCGTTGAGCAGCACGTTGCCGAGATCGCACTGGGCCGAGGCCCATTCCGGGCTGCCGTGGCCGTGCCGGTCCACGGTGGCCTGCAGCTCGCGGGTCATGAGGTTCTCGGCGTCGCCCATCCGGCCCTCCCGCAACAGCGCGAAGGCCACCTCGACCGGGGTGGGGGGTGTCGTCACGAGCCGCAGTTTAGGGCCTGCCGACCGGTGTTCGCGTACCCGCGGGAACCCTGGCGAGGCTCCGCCTGGCGGGTCCGCGGCCGGTTCGCACCAGGTCAGTCGCCGCTGTACCCCACGAAGTGAATGGTGTGCGGCACGGTGCCGTCATACCCGATCACGTACCGGCCGTACCATCGCTCGAGGCCGGTGAGGGTGCCGTTCTCGATCGCCTCGGCGACCGCGGTGGTGGCCGGTCGGCGGCTGCCGAACAGCTCGTCCAGTTCCTCGGCCGGCACCGGTGCCACCATGTGCGGCGCCGAGGTGGCCGAGACCCCGGTCATGTCGATGATTGAGTGGGTGCCGGAGAACGGCTGCGACTCCAGCAGCGAATCGGGGCCGGTCACCTCGATCTGCGCAGCGTGCCAGGCGTCCCGGGACATGGTGTCGTCGGGTTCCCAGTCGTCGTCGCCGAACACGTCGGCCATGCTCTTCCGGGTCTCGGCGAGGTCCCACGCGACGTAGTCCTCCTCACTCATCGAACGCGCCTGGCTGTCCGGCTCGCTGCGATAGAACGCGCCCCGGGCGTACGCCTCGCGGCGGGCCTGCTGCAACGCGCCATCGAGATCCCGCTGATACGGCACCTGCCAGCTCCACGCCGATGCGCCCACCCTGCCCCCGTCCCCTTGTCACCGGGCCGGAAGCGTACTGCATCCGGCCGATCTGTCCGGCCGCCGACCGGGGGGCACCAGCTGGCAGGAAGGCGTGGGTGAGCAGATCCGGTCGGATCAGGCGCGGTGGTCCAGGTGATCGGCCTCCGCACGGGCCAGTTGCGCGTCGGATCGCAGCCCGACGACGCCGGCGTAGTCCGCGAACCGCCGCAGGTGCAGGATCAGTGCCGGCCGGGCTCCGTCGGGGTCTTCCGCGGCCCACCGGCGGGCCTCCGCCAACGCGGTGCGCTGTGCCCGCAGCGCAGCGCTGCGCTGGCCGCCGGCCTGCCAGCGCGCCTGGGCCAGCGCGCCCCAGGCCTCGGACAACGCACGGGCGTCGCCGGACTCGCGGTACCGCTCGATGTCGGCCTCGGCCCGCTCGGCGCGGGCGAGAGCGGCGGCGCGGTCGGCGCTCGGCGGCGCAGCCGCTCGGGGCTCATCCGGTACCTCGCGCGGGCGTCCGGTCACTACCGCGAGGACCACCGCCAGAAGCCACCGTCGGCGTCGCTGGCGGCGTAGCTTCCGATGCTGGCGCGCGATCGCCGCCGGGAAGGGCGGGAGACGGCGCGAGACGACGTCGTGGCGTTGCAGCAGTTCGAGTAGGTGGATGTATCGCAGGCGACCCGGGACGCTTCCCCAGGCGTTGACGGCGAACAACCACAGGTCGCGATGCGCGTGCTCCTTGAGCTCCTCGTGGCGTCCGCTGGCGGCGAGCGCCTCGAACAGCAGGCCGCTCGCCCGGAGCCGCGGGGTCCCCTCGGCCGCCGCGTACGCCTCGCGTAGCGGAGCGACGGCCTCCTCGGCCCGACCACGCCGCAGCAGAAGCTCGGCGTACACCAGCAGCGGTGCCGCCGGACGCGGCGCCGGCAGTGCCCTGACCTCGGCGACCAGCCGCTCGGCCAGCGCCGATGCCTGGTCGGCGCGGCCGGCCTGATCGAGCAGCGACGCGGTGACCGCGACGTCGGCCATGCCCGCGGCGCCGGAGGCCCGACCGCAGTGGGACAGGCATTCGTCGACATCGCGTGTCGCCTCGGCCGTGCGCCCCCGGACGTGCAGACACACGGCCCGGACGGCGAGGGCCCGGGCCATCGCCGCGGGGTGCCGCTCGGCGTCGGGTCGCCGCACCGCGACCGCCTCGTTGGCCGCATCGATCGCCCACGGGTGCCGGCCGGCTCGGGACCACTGCAGCGCCCACGCTTCGTGGCGCCGTGCCACCCGTTGCCGGCGCGCCTGCCGCATCCGCCCACCCCCGGTCGCAACCGTAGGGTGTCCACGCCAGCCACGTTGGCCCAGCCAGGTCGAAGGTCAAGCATGCGAGACACCGCGGGTGCCGCGACGCGCCGGCTGCGGCGCGACGGGCTGCGAGCGCCGTCAGTGCAGCAGGTACGCGGTCAGCCGGTCGGCGAGCTGCCTCGGCTGGCTGAGCGCCACGGAATGGCCACCGTCGATCTCGTCGGGGGCGACGCCGAGCCGGTCGGCGGCCACCCGACGCTGGAAGTCCGGCAGGAAGAACTGGTCCTCGCGAGCGATGAGCACCTTCGTCGGCACGTCCGGCCAGGCGTCCAGGGGCCACGGCTCGTTCCCCTCGGCGCTGACCTGCTCCCGGCCGTGCGCCGCAGCCTCCGCGACGATCCCGGTCGGCACGCCGTTGTAGAACTGCTGCTCCTCGCTGAGCCCCTCCGCGCCGCGGTAGCCGGTGTTGTCCCACCAGTCCCCCGGCTTCTCCCCCGGCCGCGGGATCATCGGCGTGAGCAGGACGAGCAGCCGCACCGGCAGCTGGTCGGCGATCAGTGGCGCGGTGAACGCGCCGTACGAGTGCCCGACGACCACCAGGTCGCCCCGGTCGCCGATCGCGTCGACGACCGTCTCGCAGAACTCGGCGAACCCCGCCGACCGGTCCTCGATCGGCAGCTCCGGCACCACCACGTCGTGGCCGCGGCCGACCAGCTCGGGGACCAGCGGATGCCAGTCCCAGGCGCTGCCCCCGCCGCCGTGGATCAGAACGAAAGTCGCCATGCCCCGGAGCCTCACACACCGGTACGACAGCCGGCCGCACCGGTGTCGCCGCGGCACCCGCACGGCGGCGCCCGATCGCCCCGGACACGCTGACGCGACATCTGGTGTTGTCACCTCGGCGGGAGCGGCATATATGGTGTCTCACGCAGCTGGTTCGGCCGCTCTGACGGCGGTCGAGGCAAGAGGGAACCCGGTGTGAGTCCGGGACTGCCCCGCAGCGGTGAGTGGGAACGACCGCCGTCATGAAGCACTGGGCCGCACGGCCTGGGAAGCGACGGCCAGTAGGCGACCGGCCTGTCCGGTGCTGCCCGCGAGTCCGAAGACCTGCCAGCGCGCCGCGTACCGACCGGTGCGCGGCGGTCGGCGGCCGCGCGGGACGGCCGACGCCAGAGCCGGACGAGCGGCCAGCCGCCGCACGCCCAGTGGCGTCCACCCGCGCACCGACGACCTTCGTCGAAGGGTACGGAGGAGCCATGACGGTCGTGCGGGAGAGACCCGGGTCCGGGCCGGAGCAGCGCCGGCAGACGATGCGGGTCCGAAAGCGCAGCGGCGAGACCGAGCCGGTGGACGTCAACAAGATCGTCAAGGCGGTGGAGCGCTGGGCCGTCGACCTGGCCGAGGTGGACCCGCTACGGGTCGCCACGAAGACGATCAGCGGCCTGTACGACGGGGCCACCACCGCCGAGCTGGACAGGCTGTCGATCCAGACGGCGGCGGAGCTGATCGGTGCGGAGCCGCAGTATTCGAGGCTGGCGGCACGGTTGTTGGCCGCGTTCGTGGACAAGGAGGTACGCGGCCAGGGCGTGGCGAGCTTCAGCCAGTCCGTCCGGTACGCCCACGGCCTGGGACTGATCGGCGACGACACCGCCGCGTTCGTGGCCCGCAACGCCCGCAAGCTCGACGACGCCGTCGACCCGGCCGGCGATCTCCGGTTCGAGTACTTCGGGCTGCGTACCGTCGCCGACCGGTACCTGCTGCGCCATCCCGAGTCCCGGCTGGTGGTGGAGACACCGCAGTACTGGCTGCTGCGGGTCGCCTGCGGGTTGTCCGAGGCGGCGGTCGAGGCGGTCGAGTTCTACCGCCTGATGTCCTCGCTGGCGTACCTGCCCAGCTCGCCGACGTTGTTCAACTCGGGCACCCGGCACCGGCAGATGTCGTCGTGCTTCCTGGTCGACTCGCCCCGTGACGAGCTGGACTCGATCTACGAGCGGTACCACCAGGTCGCGAAGTTGTCGAAGTTCTCCGGCGGCATCGGCATCGCCTGGTCCCGGGTCCGTGGCCGGGGCGCGCTGATCCGCGGCACGAACGGCCGCTCGAACGGCATCGTGCCGTTCCTGAAGACCCTCGACGCGGGCGTGGCGGCGGTCAACCAGGGCGGCCGGCGCAAGGGGGCGGCGTGTGTCTACCTGGAGCCGTGGCACCCGGACATCGAGGAGTTCCTCGAACTGCGGGACAACACCGGCGAGGAGTCCCGGCGTACGCACAACCTCAACCTGGCCAACTGGATCCCCGACGAGTTCATGCGCCGGGTCGAGGCCGACGGCGACTGGTCGCTGATCGACCCGTCCGACGCGCCACACCTGCCCGACCTCTACGGCGAGGAGTTCGACGCCGCCTACCGCGTCGCGGAGAAGAAGGCGGTGCGGACGGTCCGGGCCCGGGACCTGTACGGGCGGATGATGCGCACCCTGGCGCAGACCGGCAACGGGTGGATGACGTTCAAGGACCGGTCGAACCAGCTGTCCAACCAGACCGCCGCACCGGGCAACACGATCCACCTGTCCAACCTGTGCACCGAGATCCTCGAGGTGAACAGCGACACCGAGACGTCGGTGTGCAACCTCGGCTCGGTCAACCTCGGTGCCCATGTCACTCCGGACGGAGTCGACTGGGCGAAGCTGCGAGCGACCGTACGCACCGCGGTCGTGTTCCTCGACCGGGTGATCGACACCAACTACTACCCGGCGGCGCAGGCCGCGGCGTCGAACCCGCGCTGGCGCCCCGTCGGGCTCGGTCTGATGGGCCTGCAGGACGCGTTCTTCATCCTGCGCCTGCCGTTCGACTCGGCCGAGGCGAGACAGCTCTCCACCCGCGTACAGGAAGAGATCTTCCTGACCGCGCTGGAGACCTCGGCCGGCCTGGCCGAGCGGTTCGGCCCCCATCCGGCGTACGCCGAGACCCGCGCCGCCCGCGGTGAGCTGCACCCCGACCTGTGGGGCGTGGAACCCACCCAGCGCGAGCGGTGGCACGCGCTGCGCGCCGCGATCGCCGCCCACGGCCTACGCAACTCCCTGCTGGTCGCGATCGCCCCGACCGCCACCATCGCCTCGATCGCCGGCTGCTACGAGTGCATCGAGCCGCAGGTCTCCAACCTGTTCAAACGCGAGACCATGTCCGGCGAGTTCCTCCAGGTCAACACCTACCTGGTCGGCGACCTCAAGGCGCGCGGACTGTGGACGCCGCAGATCCGGGACCAGATCAAGCGCGCCGACGGCTCGGTGCAGGGCATCACGGACCTGCCCGCCGACGTACGGGAACTGTTCCGCACCGCCTGGGAACTCCCGCAGCGGGCGCTGATCGACCTCGCCGCCGACCGGGCGCCGTACGTGGACCAGTCGCAGTCACTGAACCTGTTCCTGAGCGCACCCACCATCGGCAAGCTGTCCTCGATGTACCTGTACGCCTGGAAGTCCGGGCTGAAGACCACCTACTACCTGCGCTCGCGCCCCGCGACGCGCATCCAGCAGGCCACCGTCGCCGGCACCCCGGTCGCCGCCGTCCCCGGCGACGAGGCACCGGCCTGCTCCCTGGAGAACCCCGAGAGCTGCGAGGCCTGCCAGTGACCACCGTTCCCGAGCCCCGTACCAGCGCCAGCACCGGCGAGCGGCGCATGCTGCTCGACCCCGGCCTGGACCTCACCCTGCGACCGATGCGGTATCCGCGGTTCTTCGACCGGTTCAAGGACGCGATCCGGAACACCTGGACGGTGGAGGAGGTCGACCTGCACTCCGACCTCGCCGACCTGGCCAAGCTCTCACCCGCCGAGCGACACCTGGTGTCCCGGCTCGTGGCGTTCTTCGCCACCGGCGACACCATCGTCGCCAACAACCTCGTGCTCAACCTCTATCAGCACGTCAACTCGCCCGAGGGCCGGCTCTACCTGTCCCGGCAGCTGTTCGAGGAAGCCGTGCACGTCCAGTTCTACCTGAACCTGCTCGACACGTACGTCCCCGACGATCGGGAACGGTCCGCGGCGTTCGCGGCCGTGGAGAACATCCCCTCGATCGCCCGCAAGGCCGAGTTCTGCTTCAAGTGGATCGACTCCATCTTCGCGCTGCGCGAGCTGACGACCCGCGCGGACCGCCGAGCGTTCCTGCTCAACCTGATCTGCTTCGCCGCCTGCATCGAGGGCCTGTTCTTCTACGGCGCCTTCGCCTACGTCTACTTCCTGCGCTCCCGGGGCCTGCTCAACGGGCTCGCCTCCGGCACGAACTGGGTGTTCCGCGACGAATCGATGCACATGGCGTTCGCCTTCGACGTGGTGGCCACCGTACGCGACGAGGAGCCGGAGCTGTTCGACGCCGGCATGGAACAGCAGGTCAGGGACATGCTGGCCGAGGCGGTCGAGTGCGAGGTCCAGTTCGCCGAAGACCTCCTCGAGCAGGGTGTCTCCGGGATGTCGCTGTCCGACATGCGCGAATACCTCCAGCACGTGGCCGACCGGCGGCTGGCGACACTCGGCATCGAGCCGATGTACGGCAGCCGCAACCCGTTCGCGTTCATGGAGCTGCAGGACGTGCAGGAGCTGTCGAACTTCTTCGAACGACGGGTGTCCGCGTACCAGGTCGGCGTCACCGGAAGCGTCACCTTCGACGACGACTTCTGACCCCGGGTCCGGGCCCGTCCCGGGGTGGATCGCCGCGATCCACGTCGGGCGGGCCCGCTCCGCCGACCGACTCGCGCTCCCGGCCCGCCGCGGCTCGGCGGGGGCCGTTCAGCCCTCGATCGGCGGGCGGTCCCGGTTGAGGTGGAACGCGCGCTCCTCAGCCTCCTGTCGGGCCGCGAGGAAGTCGCGCTGCCAGTCCTGGGCGTCGTCCGGGATGCGCGCGACCACATGCTCACCGTGCATCCGGCCGTCCGCGTCGATCAGGGTGACCCCGACGACCGTGTGCCCCCGCCCCGGTATGGCGTAGTGGCGCACCGTCCAACGGGCGGACATCTGCGAAGCGAGGCTTCGGCGTCGGGCGCCGGCCGTCACGGCCGCGGAAACCAGCAGGACGACGGCCAGCACGACGATGGCGACGGCCAGGAACGCGATGAACCGCACCCGTCCGAGGCTACCGTGCTTCCCGCCGGTGCCGCGCGTTCCGGTCCGTCTGGTCCCGCCCCGCTCCAGCACCGAGGGTTGCGGTGGCGGGCGCGCAACAGGCCGTACGCTCCGAGCGCGTGCACGCCCCGGCTATGGTTGTGGCGTGATCGGGATCGGCCTGCTCTGGCACCTCGTCGGTGTGCTGACCGACGTGGGCCCGGCAGGTCTGCTCGCCGGCACGGCTGCCGCGACCGGGGTGCTGCTGGCCCTGATGCTCGCCGCGTCGATCCTGCGCCGGCCGGTGGTAGCCGATCCCGGGGTACGGGTCACTCGCCGGGTTCTGCGGGAGCGGGCCGGCCGGACGGGCGTACCCCGCCATCGCGACCCTGATGCCGCCGGCCGATCGCGCCCCAGAGCCCCCGCGACCGCGCTCGCGGTCGCCTGAGCGCTCACCCTCTCTCCGCTCGTCTCCACCGCTCGTCGGCGACCGCTCATGACTGCTTTCTGTCCTCGTCAGTCACAGGTCGTCCTCCGAGGGGTGTTCCATGTCCATTTCGTCGATCGACGGGGTTTCCGTCGTCGTGTCTCCACTCATCACCAGGGCCGTGTCGTGAGCGCACTCGTCGACACGCTGATGGGAGCGATCTACGCGGCCAGCTCCGGAATCCTGCTGTTCTGGCATGCCGCCTGGCACCGGCTGTTCGGTGACGCGCCTGTGCTGGGAACCAACTGGTCGTGGGTGCTTGGCATCGTCTTCCTGGTGCTGACCGTCCGGGCCATGCTGTTCCCGCTCTTCGTCAAACAGATCAGGTCCCAGCGGGCGATGCAGGAGTTGCAGCCGAGAGTCAAGGCGCTCCAGGAAAAGCACAAGGACGACCGGGAGAGCCTGCAGAAGGAGCTCCTGGAGCTGTACCGGTCGGAGAAGGCCAACCCGCTGATGGGCTGCCTGCCGATGGTGGTGCAGATCCCGGTGTTCCTGGGCCTGTTCCACGTGCTGCGGCACCTGAAGCCGACGATGCCCGAACACCTGAAGACGCTGTACGGCTGGACGGTCGCCCAGTTCGACAGCGCCTCGTCGGCGAAGCTGTTCGGCGCCCCCATCGCGGCCAGCTTCGGTAGGTCCACGCCGCAGGAGCTGTCCCTGCTCAACGCCGACGGCACCACGGTCCAGGTCGTTGCCGCGATCCTGATCGTCGCGATGATCGGCACGACGTTTCTGACCAGCCGCCAGATGATCCTGAAGGCGGGGTGGGCCGATAACCCGCAGCAGAAGCTGGTCCAGCGGCTGATGCTCTACGGCGTCCCGTTCTCGCTGCTCATCTCGGGCCTGATCTTCCCGATCGGCGTGATCATCTACTGGGTGACCACGAACCTCTTCTCGCTCGGTCAGCAAACGTGGGTGCTGCGCAGATACCCGCCGACCGGAAGCCGGCGGGCCGGTGCGGACGAGCAGAGGGGCGAACCGGAAGCCACGGCCGAAGCCGGCGACGGGAGAGACTCGCCGGTCAAGCCTCCGGGGCCGAAGGTCGGCGCGAAGCCGGTCAACCCGAAGAAGGGCGGTGCGGCCAAGCGCTAGCAGCTAGCTGCCTCGCCACTGCCCGTCGGCCGTCGGGCCGGCGCCGGGCGCACTGTGGTGCAGGTCATCTCAAGTCCGGCGCGGCGGAATGTCGACCTGCGGCGGTGCCGAATCGACCCGTAGGTGAAAGCGCGCTGCATGAGCGAGGAGGCCCGAAATGAGCAAGGTCATCGTGGACATCAGCATGTCTCTGGATGGGTTCGTCAACACGGCGAACGTCTCCGCGGAAGAGCCCATGGGCGAGGGCGGTCTGGTGCTGCACGAGTGGGCGTTCGATGGCGACGACCGCGACCGGGAGGTTCTCGGTGGGGGCGGCGCCGGGGTGGGAGCGATCATCACCGGCCGGCGCACGTACGACATGTCGCTGCCGTGGTGGGGTGCGGACGGCCCGTCCGGTCCCGCGCGGGTCCCGGTGTTCGTGGTGACCCACTCGGCACCCGGTTTTTCGAGCACATCGGTGGCGGCCGGCTCCGGCTCGTTCCCGCCGAACCGGTCGGCACCGGCAAGGCGGTCCACCTGCGCTTCCGCGTCCTCAACCGGTGAGCCGGCGCGACCGCGCGATCGGTCGGGGACAGTCGTTATGACCTACAGGAGGTCAGCTCTTGGATACCAGGATCCCGAACGTCCGACTGGACGCCACGGCAAACGAGCACCTGATGGCTCTGGCAACTGCCGGGGCCGCAGCCTTCGGCCATACCGCCACCCTCCAGGTGGACCCGGCCCTGGCCCAGCTTCTGCGGTTACGCGTCGCGCAGATCAACAATTGCAGCTACTGCCTTCTGGTGCACCACGCCGCTGCCCGGACCGCCGACATCCCGCCGTCCAAGGTCGAGACCCTCACCGCGTGGTGGGAGACGCACCTGTTCACCGAGGGGGAGCGAGCCGCGCTGGCCTATGCCGAGACCTTGACCCGAGCCGCCGACGCCACCGTCAACAACCGGTTCCAGGAGGCACACGACAGGCTGGCGACGCACTTCACGGAGGACGAGATCCTGGAGATCGTGGGCGTTGTGATCAACATGAACATCTGGACGCGACTCAAGCTCGCCGAGGGTGCCATGCCCACGACGGCGCCTCCCGGGTGAGCCAGCGCAACGTTCCGCTCGCTGGCTACCGCTGCGCGGTTGGAAACCCTGAACCGCGCGGGCCCACCGCTAACCCACGAGGCTCTTGGTCATGACATGTTCGCGGCGCACGCCGTCGGGCATGAGGTCGCCGGGTTCGCCCGTGTCACGGAAGCCGTTCCGCCGGTAGAGGGCCCAGGCGTCCGTGTTGCCCTCCGCGACGGCCAGCCGCAGCGTCCGCGCGCCCGCCAGCCGGGCCCACTGCTCGACCGCCCGCACGAGGTGGTCGCCCACGCCTCGGCCACGTCCCAAAGGTGCCACGTACATCGAGATCAGCTCGACGACCCCGTCGTGGTCGGTGGGCACGCCGCTGGCCATCCCGACGGCCTGACCGTCGAGCAGGGCCAGGATGTTGTACGAGCCGGGGATGGCCAGTCGCCCGCGCCAGCGTTCCTCGCGGTCGCCGTCGCCCTGCCAGTCCGCCAGCTGGGCGCCGAAGGCGTACCCGGCCTCCGCCAGCGCGGCGAGCCGCAGCTCCCGCCACATCTTCCAGTCGCCCTCGCCGAGCACACGGGTATTGATCACGCGGTGAGGGTTCCGCAGGCGCGGCGAGCAGGCAATCCGGTATCCGCTGCCACGGTGTACCGACCAGGCCCGGTCGGACGGCGAAGCATCCGTCTCGACGCTTGCCGGTCTCCGCCGTCCAGCGCGGTTGCTGTCGGGTAGCAGTGCCGCCGCAATAGATTGTAGATCATGCATGGCTTCACCGACGTCGACCGCCAGTCAGACCCAGACTCGTGGGTCGGCGTACTCGACCGTCTCAGCAAGGAGCCCTTCTACCAGGCATACCGGCAGCGGCTCCGCGAGTTACTCCGTCCCGCGCCCGGCCGTCGCTACGTCGAGGTTGGCGCCGGAACAGGGGCAAGCGCAGCCCACCTGAGAGATGAACACGAAGTCAAGGTGGCGACCGTTGATCGCTCGCTGACCATGGCTGCTGCCATGCGAGCCCGCAGCCTGACCCAATGCGCCGTCGCCGACGCCCATCACCTGCCGTTTCTCAGCAACTCCTTCGATGGCGCATCGGCCGATCGCACCTTGCAACATCTCGCCGATCCCCACGCCGCGATCAAGGAACTCATCAGGGTCGTGCGGCCGGGCGGTCGCGTCGTCCTCGCGGACCCCGACTACGACACTCAGGTGCTCGACATCGCCGATCAAAGTTTGGCCCGGCGCGTGCTGAGGTTCCGGGCTGATGTCCTCCTCCGCAACGGCAACCTGGCACATCAACACGCTGGCCTTCTCGCCGCACACGGCCTGGTCGACGTCACCGTCGAGCCCCGAACGCTGCTGGTCCGGAACCCGGCGGCCGTCGACAACGTTCTCGGCCTCCGCAGTTGGGCTGCCACAGCCGCGCAACGCGGCGCACTCGACCCCGCCGAAGCTCGTGCGTTCGAAGAGCAGTTCGATGAGGCCGTCGAAGCACACCGGTTCACCTACGCAGTCACGTTCTTCCTCACCGCCGCCACCGTCAGCTAGGCCCTGACTTGGGCCACGTTCTGGCCGTCAGCGAGTTGATGGGGCGCTGACTTGCGGGTTTGGTCCTTGTCTTGGCGGAATCTGCGCACTAATCCGGGCCGTAGGGTGGACTGGTGTCCCCGTACGTGCGCACGGTGAAGACTGCCTCGGGTGCGAGGGCGGTGCAGATCGTGTACTCCTCGCGGCGCGGGGCGCGGGATATCGAGCACATCGGGTCGGCGCACGACGATGCCGAGCTGGAGGTACTGAAGGCGGCCGCCCGGCAGCGGATGGTCGCTGGCCAGGGCGAACTCGACCTCGGCTTGACTGCGGCGGGAGGATCGGCATCGGCGGGTGGGCCGTTGCCGATCACGGCGTCGCGGATGGGGCACCTGTGGGATGCCCTGTCGCATGCCTACGACACGCTCGGGTTCGCTCAGGCCGCCGGCGGGGATGAGGTGTTCCGGCAGTTGGTGCTGGCGCGGATCATCGAGCCGACCAGCAAGCTCGATTCCTTGCGGGTCCTCGATGAGGTCGGGGTGTCACCGCCGTCCTATCGCACTGTCACACGACGCCTGCCGGTGTTCGCGCAGGAGTCGTGGCGACAGCGGTTGGCTGCGGCGTGCGCCGCTCATGCGGGGTTGGGTCCGGCCAGTCTGGTGCTCTACGACGTGTCGACGCTGTACTTCGAGACCGACGCTGGCGACGGGTTCCGCGAACCTGGGTTCTCCAAGGAACGTCGCCTGGATCCGCAGATCACGATTGGTCTGCTGACCGATGCGACTGGATTCCCGTTGATGGTCAACGCGTTCGAGGGCAACAAGGCCGAGACGACCACGATGCTGCCGACGATCCGCGCGTTCATGGCCGCCCACCGGCTGCCCGACGTGACGATCGTGGCCGACGCGGGCATGGTGTCAGCGGCGAACCAGAAGGCGATCGAGGAAGCCGGGTTGTCGTTCATCCTCGGCGCCCGGATCCCCGAGGTCCCTTACGTCGTCGCCACCTGGCGCGAGGCCCACCCCGACCAGGACATCGACGACGGGCAGATCTTCACCCAACCCTGGCCCGCCGGGCCGGCTGACCGGCGGCGGGACCACGTCATCTACTACCAGTACCGGGCTGACCGTGCCCGGCGGACCCTGCGCGGCATCGACGAGCAGGTCGCCAAGGCCGAGAAAGCCGTCGCCGGGAAGACGACGGTCAAGCGCAACCGGTTCGTCCAGCTCTCCGGCGGCACCCGCACGGTCAACCGGGCTCTGGAGGCCAAGGCCCGGGCCGTGGCTGGTCTGAAGGGCTACGTCACCAACCTCGCCGCCTGCCCCGACGGCACCCCCGTGACGGCCGAGTTCGTGATCGACGCCTACCACCGGCTGTTCCAGATCGAAAAGTCGTTCCGCATGTCCAAACACGACCTGCAAGCCCGACCGATCTACCACCACCAGCGCGAATCAATCGAAGCTCACCTCACGATCGTGTTCGCCGCCCTCGCGGTCAGCCGCTGGATCGAAGACCGGACCGGCTGGTCGATCAAGAAGTTCGTCCGCACCACCCGCCGCTACCGCACCATCGAGATCCAGGCCGGCGCCCACATCTTCACCGCCGCGGACCCCCTATCCGACGAACTGCATAGCGTCCTCGACCGCGTCCACAGCCGCCCCGGTGCGCACTAATCTGACCCAACTCAGGTTCGAAGAGCAGTTCGATGAGGCCGTCGAAGCACACCGGTTCACCTACGCAGTCACGTTCTTCCTCACCGCCGCCACCGTCAGCTAGGCGGCAAGGGCAGCAAAAAGGGACAGGGACCGGATCTCCGCGCAGTCGCGGCAGGAACTAACCTCAATCGTCTGGTCCAGAGACCGAACGCAATGGATGAACCGGCCGCTCGATCTCATGCGCCGCTCAACGGCGGATGGCACCAGATTTCTTGCAGAATTCTTGCTGATCTGCTGGCACTGCACGTCTTACCTGGACAGCACACCTAGCCGGTGGTGGCGCGGGCGGCGGTGTCGATGAAGTCTGCGACCGGGCCGGGTTGCGAGACCGCCACGGCGTGAGACGCGTCGATCTCGACCGTGGTGGACCCAGCCCTCTGGGCCATGAAGCGTTGCAGGTCCGGCGGAATGCCCAGGTCCTGCGTACTGACCAGAGTCCACGACGGGATCGTCTTCCAGGCGACCTTGGTCACGGACCCGGTCTGGGCACTCTCTGCAGCCGGCCGCTGCGTCACCGCCATCAACTCGGCGACTTCGGGGGCGACGTCGGCAGCGAACACCGCTGGGTACTTGTCCTGCTCGATGTACTGCTCCATGGACGTGCCCCCATCGGGGAGACGAAAGGGAACCATCTTGATGGAAGTGCCGAGTTGACTCCCGGGATACTTCATGACCAGGTCGATCACACTTTCGCCGACGTCCGGGCTGATGCTGGCGATGTACACCAAAGCCTTCACGTTGGCGGCGCCATCGGCGGCCTCGGTCATCACCAACCCCCCGTACGAATGAGCGGCCATCACGACCGGACCGTCCACGTTGTCCAGAATCGAGCGAATGTAAGCGGCGTCCTCTTGCACGCCGCGCAGCGGGTTGGCGACGGCCATGACCGGGTAGCCTCGACGCTTGAGGTGAGCGATCACCCCATTCCAGCTGGACGAGTCGGCGAACGCCCCATGCACGAGCACAACAGTCGGCAGCCCTGGCTTCTGGCCCGACGTATCAGGAGTCGTATTCATTCAACATCACCTTCCGGCAGCCCACTCGCTCGCATGAGTGGAGGTCCCTTCGACGCACCGTGGGGTTGCTTATCCGTTTCCGGTCCAAAGTAAAGCTACCGCGGATCTTGCCTGCTGGGCGCGGTCATCGTCGGCGAAGTCACCGGCCGTGCGGCCGGATGTCCACGAGTGCGAAAGCACATGACCCCATTGGCGGAGTGTGGCACCACCACGGCTCCGCCCTCCGGCGTCAGCCGCCCTCCCGGCGAGCCGTCACTCGCCTCCGCCCCCGCCGCCGCCGCTCCCGTCGGCACTGTCATCGTCACTCCTGTGGCCGTGCCCAGCGACCCACCATCCGTCGGCGTAGGGGCTGACCCCCGGCCCCTTCAATCGCTTGACCCGCGTTCTGCGCACCGCCACTATTCCGAGCACGGTAGCGACCACAGCGGCCAACACGAACAGGACCTCGAACATATGGTCAGGGTACGGGCCGACCACGCCTTGTCACTTGGGCAGACGTCGTCATCAGTGGTCGTCGTTGGTCGCTCGCGATCGGCCTCCGACGCCCATCTGGACGCCCAGGTCGAGGCGTTCCGCAACCGGCCCCTCGACAGCGAGCACTACACGTTCGTGTGGACCGACGCGCTGACGATGAGGGTCCGCGAAGCGGGCCGCACCGTCAACGTCCACGCGCTGATCGCGGTCGGGGTCAACGCCGACGACGGGCGCGAAGTATTGGGTCTGGACGTCGCCTCCGACGAGGACGGCGCCGGCTGGCTGGCGTTCCTACGGCCGCTGACCGCCTGCGGCAATCCGGAGAAGGCGCCCGCGCTACAGCTGATCGAGCAGCGACGCGCGTTCCGCTGCCTGCACATGTCCTATCTTGCGCTGGTAGGCCACGGCCGAGCGCAGCAGTGAAAGGGCACGGTCACGGTCGTGGCGGATCAGCAGGAGGCCCATGTCCCAGCCGGTTTCAGCTTCGCCACACCGGTCGCCGACGGCGCGCAGCACGCACAGCGCCTCCTCGAAGGCTGCCCGCGCCCGCGGTATGTCGCCGAGCGTCCGGTAGCCAAGTCCCAGTCCGCGCAGGGCCTTGGCTTCGCCTTGGCGGGCACCGATCTCCCACGCGATGGCCAGGGCACGCAGACCGTGCTCGATGCCCTGTTCGGGTTTGCCCAGCGCGGCCGACACCGGCGGCAGGTCGCCCATGACCTGCAATTCGAGGTGGCGATCGCCGATGCCGCGGGCGATGGTGCAGGCGGCGTTGAGGTGCGCCATCGCCGTATCGGCGTCGCCCATGGCGTGGTAGGCGCAGCCGATGTTGGACTGCACGACGCTCTCCCCATACAGGTCGCCGCGGTCCTGCATGATCGCCAGAGCGGGCTCCAAATAGGAGAGAGCCTGCTCGGTCTGGCCCAGGCTGTGCCGGCAACGGCCGAGGTTGCACAGTGCCTTGGATTCTCCGGATCGGTCCCCGAGCCGCCGGCACAGGGCCAGCTGTTCCCGGTTGAGCTGGATCGCTCGGCGGAAGTCGCCGGACTGGGTGTAGGCGATCGCCAGGCCGTTGAGCGCCCGCACCTCACCGGCGTGGTCGTTGTCGCGCCGGACGATGTCGAGTTCCGCGCGGAGGCAGGTGATCGCCTGCTTGACCTCGCCCAGGTCGACGTGCAGGCGACCGAGGCGGTTGAGCGCGATCGCCTGGGCTCGCCGGTCCCGCAGCCGCCGCGCGGCGGCCAGGGCCCGGTGCACCTGCGGCGTGATCTCGCCACGATGGTCGTAGCGCAGGAAACCGATGCTGTTCGACGCCTCGGCCTCCGCCACGAGCAGCCGGTCGGCGCGCTGCTCACCCGCGCGCGCCGCCGCCCAGCCGCGCGCCGCGTCAAGGTGTGGGCGGTCGGCGTCGAAGCGGGCAAGTGCCAGCCCGGTCTGCGGCCCGCCGGAGTGGAACTGCCGCTGGGTCGCGGCGGCTGAACGCACCGCGGCTTCGGCGTATCGCCACATGACCGCCGTTGCTTCGCCGGCCTCGGTCAGGTACCGGTGGGCAAGGTCCTGGATCAGGTCGTGCAGCCGCCACCGTCGGCGGGCCGGGTCGTAGCCGACAAGGTTGCGGCGTAGCAGCAGGTGCAGCGCGGCGACGACGTCGGCGCCTTCCTCCTGGACCACGGCCTCGGCCAGCTCGGCGTCGAAGTCCGTCGTGAACACGCCGAGCTGACGCAGCACCGACCGGGTCGGCGGATCGAGCCCGGCATAACTGAGCGACAGCGATGCGGCCACGTCGAGCTGGACGTCGTCCGGGTCGCGCAGCCGCGCCAGGCGCTGCCGTCGGTCCGCCAGCGCGGCCAGGTAGTCGGAGACGGCCAGAGCCGGATCGTTGTGCAGTGCGCTGGCGCTGATCCTCAGCGCCAGCGGGAGGTATCCGCACGCCCGCGCCAGCGTCCGAGCCTGCGCCGGGGCTACCCGGTGGCAGATGCCGCGCAGCAGCTGGACCGCCTCGGCCTCGGTGAGCTGCTCAAGATCGACAGTTGTCATCCCGGGCAGGGAGAACCGTTGCCGGCTGGTGATGAGCAGGGCACACCCGGCTGGCGGCGACAACGGCCGGACCTGGTTCACATCGCTGGCATCGTCGGCCAGGATCAGCACCCGCCGCCCGCTCAGCGTCGCGCAGTACCTTCGCTGCAGCTCGTCGAGGTCGTCGGGAGGCTGAGCGTCCGGGGCGAACGCGCGGATCACCTGCCGGATCGCTTGAGCCGGCGGCATCGGGGACGCACTGGCCCCGTTCATGCCGAGCATGAGCTGGCCGTCGGGGAACTCGTCGCGCAACCGGTTTGCCGCCAGGATGGCCAGCTCCGTCTTGCCGACGCCGCCCATCCCGCGTACCCCGCAAATCGCCGCGGCATCGGCCGGGCGTAACGCGTCGAGCAGGGTGACGAGGGCGTCGGCGCGGCCGACCAGGTCGCCTGCGGGCGCACGGAGCTGGTGGACCGGTTGCACCTCCGGCCGGGGCAGCCACGGGTGCAGATGTTCCCGGTCCGGATCTCCCGGGGCGAGGCTACCGGCGAGTTCCGCCACGTCCGGGTACGCCGCCGCGGCCAGCAAGGCCCCGGTCTGCTCGGTGGACAGGGACAGGACCCGCGCGATGCGCACCAGCGGGCGCCAGTGCCTGGGGCGGCGTACCCTGCCCTCGCGCCAGTTGTCGATCGCCGTCCGCGGGACGCCGGTCAGCTTGCTCAGCGTCTGCGAACCGACCCCGGCCCGCCGCATGGCGCTGTCCAACACGTCGCTGAGCGTTTCCATCGTGCCTCCCTCGCCGACCTCGACCCGATCCGCCCGTCAACTCCGGCGGTGGCGGGCAAGCGCTGTGGCGGTGGCCGTCCGTTGTCGAAGGCGATCGATCTTCTGAGCGATCAGATGCAGATTCTGGGGTTGTTCACCGGGTGGCGCAACTAAACGATGAGTCCAGCGCCTTTTGATCCGCTTAAGACACGGTCGCGATTGGACAAACCCAAGGGCGCATCACCTGTTGATCTCCGCGTGGAACGTGGTGGATCGTAACGGAAGGAGCATCGCCGCATGAGAAAACCTGTTGCCCTGCCGCGCGGCGGCTGGAGGTGGCTGTTGACTGTGGTCACCGGTTCCCTTGTGCTGCTGAGTTTTCAGCCAACAGCAGCCGCCGGGGCCGGGCCGGTCGCCGAGCCCCACCTGGCCTCGGAGGCCGACGCGGACAACGAGCCGCAGGTCAGCGGCACGGTCATCGCCTGGCCAGACACGTCGTTGAACATCCGCAAGGGACCGCACTCGGCTTACTACGCGACCAACGGGAGCATCGCTCGCGGTACCCGGGTGACCGTCACCTGCGTGACCTACGGTGAGACCGTGACCGGCACCAGGGGGACCTCGCGGGTTTGGTACAAGATCGCGAAACGCAAGTACATCAGCCGGGCCTACCTTGAGGTGGTCAGCCAGCCGAGCCTGTGCGATGAGCCGAGGGTCGACGACTACCCGCACCGGGGCCAGTGCCCGGATGTCGGAGGCGGCTCGGGGAGCCGTGACATCTGGGGTTACACCATGGGCCAGTGCACCTCCTTCGTCGCTTTCCGCGCGAATCAGCGGCTTGGCGTCAACCTCAGCGGGCTCGGCAACGCCAACGCATGGGACGACCGGGCCGCCGGCAAGGGGATCGCCAAGGGCTCAATGCCGTTGGTGGGCTCGGTTGCGGTCTCCAACTCCGGTCCTCTCGGCCACGTCGCCTATGTGTCGAGGGTGAACACCGACGGCACATATGTGATCGAGGAGTACAACTGGGCCAGCCGGTGCAAGTACGGGACGCGCACCGTGTCGCCCGGAGCTTTCAGCGTATTCATCTATCCGTAACGGCACCCCGGTGAAGCCCGGTCCCCCGCTTCGCCCAGAACGCGCCTGCCCGTAGTGGAACGGCACGGACCTGGCGACGCGGGGGTACCGGGCCCGCCTTCCGCTTGCCCTAGATCGCCGGATCGCGGCTCGCTCGACCGCATCGAGACTGATGATTCGACGGATTCGCCCAACCGGTAACGCGATTGCTGCTACGTTCACGTTAAGCAGGTCGGTCGCGTTAGCCTCGCTGTTTCGTTAAGCCTTGATCGGGGTCCGGCGGAATCCACTTGTGGGAGCTGTCGCTGTAGTGGAACTTCTCGTCGCCGGGTCGAAGGATGCTCACCGCATCCAGCCGAGGAACCGTCGATGCAGCGTGCCGGCGGGAGCCCACGTCAGGTCGGCGGTGGCGCGAACGAGTTGTGCCCCCATGTAGAGAGACAGGGACACCGGAGCGTCTTCGAACTCCGCGCGCAGCTCGCGGCGACGGGTGGGGCATGGCCACGGCGCGCCACATCCGCCGCAACTCCAGATGGGCAGCACCGGCCCGTGGACGGTCATTCGCCGTGCTCCCCGAGACGCGCCGCCGAGTCAGGGTTGAGCGGCCCACCGTTCGCTGTCGGGTGGTGCTGTCTGCGTCGTGCCTGATCCAACAGCCGCCGCCGAGCTGCCTCCTGCTCCCCTGCCTGGATGCGCTGCCCGATGCCGGGGACAGCCGGCGGACGGGAAGTACCGGCTGACGATCCGCCGCAGGAGTTCAACAACCAACGTCATGTGTCCGGCCCTCCATGTCGAGGGCGCGGAGGGGACACCTGCTGATGTGCACTGATCCGCGCCCGAGTGCAGTGAGGACCAGCGTCACGCCGCGCACATCATCGAGCCAGAAGGTGACTGTCCGCTAACCGACTGTGCTGTCCGCTGGTGGTCGACGTCCAGGGGCGTACTCGGTGCACAGGTTGCGGAATGTCGCTGCCTCTGGCAATCCCGTCTGCTCCACCTTTGTCAGCAACTCTGCAGCCCGCCACCAGTTCGACGGCACTACACGCCCGGACGCCACAGCCTGCGCCCCGAGAGCGACCGCCTCGTCCGGCTGCCCGGCGGCGACTAGGGCAAGACCAAGGTCGAGACGGGCCGACGCGGACCGGCGGGGCCGCGCTCCCCCATCGCCGTCCGGGTCCAGGTCGGCCAGCACCGCCCGCGCTACCTGCTCGGCACCGGGGTCACCCGCCCAGGACAACGTTGTGGCCGCGTACGCCGCTGCCTTGGCCGGGTCGTAGCGATAGTGGTGCTCGGCTCGCTCAGGAAGGGGCAAATTCGCCGTCAGCCGTTCCACCCGGTCCAACGCTCGCCGAGTCGCACCGACGTCCCCCATCCGCGCCCACGCACGAGCCTCCTGAGCAGTCGCCTGAATGCGGGCAGAGCTTCCTCTCGGGGCGACCCGCTGAGCCTGGCGGGAAAGATCGAGTGCCGTCCGATAGTCGCCCTGTGTCAACATGTCCCAGGCCCGGGTTTCCAGACACCAGGCCTGGATCTCGGCGTGCTCAGCATGTTCGGCAAGATCACGAGCGACCCGCAAGTGGGCAGCCGCCGCATGCCGCTGTCGCAGGTCAATGTGAACGGTGGCCCGCAGCACCGCCAACCAGCCGCCAGCAACAACAAACGTCGTCGTTGAGCAAGCGTGACCCGCCCATCCAGCAACCGCCCGACATAGACGAGATGCCGCCGCACCAACGGCAAGAGGTCAGCCGGGGCCATCGTTGGATAGGCACTGGCAAGGTCATCGACACCCTGCTCGATCCGGTCGAGCACGTCGCTACTGACATCGCTGGCGGCAACTCTCGCCAGCAGCTCCCCGGCTTCGGCCGCATGGTCAATCGGCGCATCGACCAAGCAAGCATGCCCCCCGCGTCGAGCATCCGGTCCAGGTGGCGCGCCGTATCGACCGTTGGAGCCTTGAGCCCCGTCTCCAGCTCGTGCAGATGGCTCTTACTCCGATGGGCGAGCTGCCCGAGAGATCGAAGCGACAGACCACGCCGCTCCCGGAACTCACGCAAAGCTACGCCGAAGCGAGGGTCGACGGATGAGGCCATAGCGCCGCTCCAAGCTGAAGGTTCAAGCAGGCTCGCCGGGCTGCGACCCAGCGAGCCACCGCTGTCGGCGGTACCCCCGGTACGCCGCGCATCGACGACCTCTCGCTTGTAAGGCGCTTCCGACAGGAGTCGCAGCGTCCGTTGACGTCCACCGGATTCGGCTCCGAGGCGACACCCGTCCGCACTCGTCCGGCGTCGGCCGCCACCGTTGATGTCAACGACTGATGTCAGGTCGCCGCTGCCGCAACCGATGCTTCGCAGGCTTTCGTACGCGTAGCCCATTGCGGGTGGCGGTCAAGCCCGTCAGTGGGGCATTGTGGCCCGATGCTCGAGGAGCAACCACCGCCGGCCGCCCTCTCCTGGGCAGCCGAGGTCGCTGGCCCGGGTGCCTCGATACGGACGGTACGGCGACTGGCTGGCGGGACCCATGCCGCCACGCACCTGCTGGCGATCACCGGAAACACCGCGGAGATCGTGCTTCGCCGCTTCCCGCCCGGCGACATGGCCGCCGCAAAGGAGGCCCACGTGCTCGCGGCACTCGACGGCCTCGACGGCTGGGCGCCTCGGCTGCTGGACGCCGACCCCGATGGACGCCGCTTCGGCGAACCCGCCGTCTTGATAAGCCGGCTCCCCGGCCGCGCCGACATTACGCCGACCTCTCCGCACGCCGCAGCCGCCCAACTGGGACGGACCCTCGCCCGCCTCCACGCCGTGTCGCTCGCTCAGCTCGCCGGGCTACGCGACGGCATGGCGGCCGCGACGGCATCGTCCGCCCGAGCCGAACGCTCGGATCCAGCGGCGGCGATCCTTGCTAACCACCGTCACCGCCTCACTGAACAAAGCCCAGTTCTGACGCACTACGACTTCTGGTCAGGCAACGTGCTCTGGCACAACGGCACCCTCACCGGCATCGTCGACTGGTCCGGCGCATCGCAGGCGCCACGCGGCTTCGACGTGAGCTGGTGCCGGCTCGATCTCGTCCTGCTACACGGCCCCGACGCGGCCACGACATTCTTGTACGCGTACCAGGAAGCGGCCGGCGAAGCCGTCCGCGAGCTGGCGCTGTGGGACCTGTTCGCCCTCACGAACTCGCACCACTCCGTCGAAACCTGGCTGCCCAACTACCACCACCTCGGCCGCACCGACCTGACCGCCGCAACTTTGCGCAACCGCCACACGGCTTGGGCCGACCAGCGTCTCGCCGCCTACCGACCGTAAAGGGTCGGATGGCGCCCAGGTCCCTTGCGGTTCACCAACTACAGGTAAGGGGGCACCGGCCGGCCTGGTCATCGGACCGACCACGCCTTGTCACCTGGCAGACGTCGTCGCCAGCAGCTGTCGAAGTCGCAGGTCTCGGAGATGGCCGCTCAGCGACGCGAGAGCAGACGCATCGGCCGGGAAGAACTCGCCCACGACGCCTGGCTCACCGGAGCCGCCGCATGAGCCAGAACCTCACCCCCCGCTGGTACTCCCCCGCCGAGGTCGCCGTCCTGCTCGGCTTCGACATCTCCAAGGTCAAGATGAAGATCGCCACCGGCGAACCGCGCTCCATCAAGGACGGCAAGTACCGCCGCATCCTCCCCGAATGGGTCGACGACTACATCCGCAACCAGGTCGAACGCCAGGACGCAGCCTGATGCCCGCACGCGCCCGAGCCAACGGCGAAGGCTCCATCTTCCCCTACCGCAACGGCTACGCCGCCTACGCCTGGGTCAGCAAACCCGACGGCAAACGCACCCGCGAGTACGTCTACGGCAAGACCCGCGAGGCCGTCCACGACAAGTGGATCAAACTGCACCAACAGGCGAAGCAGGGTCCGGTGGCGACCAGCGTCCCCACGGTCGGCAGCTTCCTGACCTACTGGCTGACCGAGATCATCCAGCCGAACCGGGCACCCCTGACCTACGCCACCTACGAGACGTTCGTCCGCCGCTACATCGCCCCCGGCCTCGGGGCCAAGCGGCTCGACCGGCTCCAGTCACGCGACGTGCAGACCTGGATCAACCAGGTGGCCCGGACCTGCCAGTGCTGCGCCCAGGGCAAGGACGCCGCCCGCCCGAAGCACAAGCGGCGCTGCTGCGCCGTCGGTCGCTGCTGCCAGGCCGTCCCGTCGACCCGCACGGTCAGCGACATCCGGGCCGCGCTGCGGGCCGCCCTCACCCACGCTCAGGCCGAAGACCTCATCGCCAAGAACCCCGCCGTGCCGGTCACCCTGGCCACGGTCCGCCGCCGCCGGGGCAAGTCATGGTCGAGCGACGAGGCCCGTAGGTTCCTGGAGTCCGCCCGCGCCGACGAGGACCCGCTCTACGCCGCCTACGCCCTGGTCCTCGTCACCGGCCTACGCAAGGGCGAAGCGCTCGGGCTCACCTGGGCAGACGTCGACCTCGACGCCGGAGAGCTGACCATCGGCCGCCAACTGCAACGCGTACGCGGCCAGCTCCTCCATCGGAACACCAAGACCCAGGCGTCCGACGCCACGCTCCCCCTGCCCGACATCTGCCTGACCGCCCTCAAGCTGCGGAGCGAACAACGCGACGAAGCACGAGCAGCCGCCGGCAAGGCATGGCAGGAAACCGGCCTCGTATTCACCACCCGCTATGGCACACCGATCGAGCCGCGCAACTTCCAGCGCTCCTGGCGGACGAGGTGCGAGAAAGCGGGCGTCAAGCCGATCACCGTCCACGACGCCCGCCGTACCTGCGCCACGCTCCTGGCCGACCTCGACGTCCATCCCAGAGTCGCCATGCAGGTCCTCCGCCACGCCCGCTTCTCCGTAACGATGGAGATCTACACGCAGGTCTCGTCCAAGGCGACCCGCGACGCTCTCAAGCGCCTCGGCGATTCCCTCGGCACATGACCGTTGCTGTATTTAGCTGCTGTACGGGCAGCGAAAAGGCCACTCCCGAAACCGGGAAGTGGCCTTCTACCTGCGTGGGCGATACTGGGATCGAACCAGTGACCTCTTCGGTGTGAACGAAGCGCTCTCCCGCTGAGCTAATCGCCCTCAGCGCCGACGACTCTACCCGATCGCCGGCCCCGACCAAAAACCGGGCCTCAGTGCGTCGCGAGGTAGTGCAGCGCCCGGGCGACCACGTCGATGCCGAGGCTGTACTTGAGTGACAGCCACACCACGGTCGACACGAAGACGAGGCCGACCGAGCCGATCACGAACCGCACCCCGAGCGACTGGCGCTTGACCCACTCGGTCCAGCCGTGGACGTGCCGCCGGGTGAAGGTGAGCAGGCGCCGCGCCCAGTGATACTCGACCGCCCAGATGCCGAGGCCGGCGATCACCAGCAGCCAGCCCGGCCCGGGCAGCGGGATCAGCGCGATTCCGAGGGTGACGACGAGCGCGCCGGCGACCGCGATGAAGATCTTGAGGGCGACCCGGCCGGTGGGGTTGGCCCGGATGAGCGCGAGGGTCATCGAGATCCGCCGGCGCCAACGCGGCGGCTGCCGCCGGACGGCCAGCGTCGTGCCCCCGGTCGGCGCGCTCTCCTTCTGCGCCGGCCGTCCGGGCCTGTCGCGCTGCTCGTTCGGCACCCCGTACCCCCGCTTTTCGGCTGCCCCGGCCGCGATGATCGGCGGGCCTGGCGGCGTGACCGGATCCACTGAGGATCGCTTCGTCACCATTTCCTCCCCCAGTGTGGCGCGCGCCCGTCACTGCAACCGTCGACTGGACGTTACCGGAGTAAGTCGACGACTGAACCACCCGATGCCGGGCGGCACCGCGGACTGGGTAGAACCGGAAATTCTACAAGAATCTTCATGTTCTCGAAGGCTTTCCGACGTCCTTCCCACCACTGGGTGAAGTCAGCGTATGGCGGAGCGTAGCTAGGAGCAGCACCTGAGTATGGGAAAAGCGGGACACGCGCGTTCCGCAGCGGTGCCGGGGGGAGAACGTCCATGAGTGTCATCCGACCGACGACCGTAGAGGTCGAGACGTCGCTAAGGCTCGTCGCACCTGACGCCACGGCCTTGCCGGTGCGGGCCAGTCTGCGATACGACCCTGCTGACCCGTATGCGGTCCATGTCCTGTTCCACGCCGAATCGGCCGGCGGCGAGGCCGTCAGCTGGTCGTTCGCGCGGGAACTGCTGGTGACCGGCCTCGATGAGCCGGCCGGCATCGGCGACGTGCGGGTCTGGCCCTGGGCCACCCCGCGCGGGGACTTCGTCGCCCTGGCGCTGTCGTCCCCGGACGGCAACGCCCTGTTCGAGGTGCCGCGGAGCGTCCTGGTGCGCTTCCTGCGGCGGACCTACGTCGTCGTCCCGCGCGGCCGCGAGGCCGAGCACCTGGACGTCGACACAGCGGTGAACCGGCTGCTCGCCGGTCGCTGAAAACCCGGTCAAACCGGCCAGACGGGGCCGCGCGGATCTGCCGAGTCCGCGCGGCTCCGGCTACCCCGGGGGTACGCGGGCAGCCTCCCGCCTCCGGTGGTGCTCAGCCGCGGGTGGTGATGCCGCCGTCGACCGGGATCACCGCGCCCGTCAGGTAGGCGCCCGCACGCGAGGAGAGGTAGATCGCCGCGCCGGCCATGTCCTCCGGGCGGCCGATCCGGCCCAGCGGCACCTGCTGCTCGATGGCGGCCCGGGACGACGGGTCGTCCAGCGCGAAGGCCATCATCTTGCTCTCGAACGGGCCGGGCGCGATCGCGTTGACGGTGATGTGCTCGCCGGCGAGCTGGTGGGCGAGGCCGCGGGTCAGCATGTGCACGGCCGCCTTCGTGGCCGAGTACGCGTACACCTCCATCCACGGCACGCGGATGCCGTCGATCGAGCCGATGTTGATCACGCGGGCGGGGTCGTCGGCGCTGGCCGCCGCGCGCAGCGTGGGCAGCAGCGCGGTGGTGAGCCGGAAGACGGCCTTGACGTTGACCGCCCAGAGCTTGTCGAACGCGCTCTCCGGGTACGCCTCGAGCGGCGCGCCCCAGGTCGCGCCCGCGTTGTTGACCAGCACGTCGAGCCGGTCGTAGCGCTCCCGCACGGCGGCGGCGAGGCCCTCGGCCCCCGCGTCGGTGCTCAGGTCGGCGGGGATCGCCTCGCAGCGGCCGCGCGTCGACAGGTCCTTGGCGACCGCCTCGCAGACGTCCGCCTTCCGGGAGGAGATGATCACGTGTGCGCCGGCGCGTACGAAGCCCTCGGCGATCATCAGGCCGATGCCTCGGGAGCCGCCGGTGACCAGGACCGTCTTGCCGCCGACCGAGAACAGATCCGTCATCGCCCATCCCCTCGCCCAATTCGCCCCTACCGCCCGGTAACGTATCCGCCCCCACCGCCCCCCACAACCCCGCCCCCACCCTTCCGGCAGCGCACCCTTTCCGGGACGTTGTCCCCTTCCGGACGCTGGCGGGCGCTCTTTCCCGGAAACTGCCGGAGTTCGCGGTACGGACACGAAGCGCGGCGAGATGCGATGATCGTCGCCCCGGGCTACCGTCGCAGGTGATGGTTTCTCCTGCTCAGCCCTCCCCCGGCACGTTCCTCGCCCCTGCCGAGATCGAGACGCTCAGCCTCGGTGACCTCGCGGCGGATCCGGTGTGGCGGCGTCCCGTCCTGCTCGACCGGGACCTGCTCGTCCTGGTCACCAGCGGTCACGGCGGCGCTGAGCTGGACTTCCGCGTGCTGCCCTGCCGGCCTGGCACGCTCCTGCGGGTCCGCGCCGGCCAGGTGCTCCGGTGCGCCCTGGCGGACCTGGACGCGACCGTGGTGCGCTGGGCCCCGGGGGCGCTGCGCGGGTTCGACGTCGATCCGGACGCCGTACCGCCCTGGCTCCAGCTGGCCGGCGAGGACGAGGACGCGATCATCACCGAGGTGAGCCAGCTCGCGGTCGACTGCGAACGGCACCACGGCGTGTCCGCCGCTGCCGGCCTGCTCCGGCACCAGTTGGCCGTGCTGCTGCTGCGCCTGGCCCTGCTGCCGGACGCGGTGCCACCGGCGCCGCGCGCCGAGACGATCACCTTCCAGCGGCTCTGCCGCGAGGTGGAGCGCGGCTACCAGCACACCCGTCGGGTGGAGGACTACGCGGCGCAGCTCGGCTGCTCGGTGCGTACCCTGACCCGCGCCTGCCTGGCGGTCACCGGGCGCAGCGCCAAGCAGGTGGTGGACGACCGGGTCACGTTGCAGGCCCGCCGCCTGCTGGCGGCGACGGACGAGCCGGTCGCCCGGATCGGCCAGCACCTGGGTTTCTCCGAGCCGACCAACTTCGGGCGTTTCTTCACCCGGGAGGTCGGGGTCAGCCCCGGCGCCTTCCGGGCCGCCCGGGACCGCACCGCCGACACCGACGAGGCCGACGGGCCGGCGGAGGCGCCGGGCAGCCCGGCCCTCGGTGTGCTGCCCCGGATGGTGCGCCCCCGCCCACCTGCCGACGCGGCCGGTGACCGCCGACGGGCATGATGGGCTGGTGCAGATCTCGGCGCGCGGTGACTACGCGGTGCGGGCGGCGTTGAGCCTCGCCGCGGCGTACCCCCGGTTGCTCTCCACCCAGGCCATCGCCGCGGAGCAGGAGATGCCCCGCAAGTTCCTCGAGGCGGTCCTGGCCGACCTGCGCCGGGCCGGCGTCGTGCGGGCGCAGCGCGGCGCGGAGGGCGGCTACACCCTCGCGCGGCCGCCGCGCGAGGTGACGGTCGGCGCGGTGCTGCGGGCGGCGGAGGGTCCGCTCGCCGGGGTGCGCGGCGTGCGGCCGGAGGAGACCCGGTACGACGGCGCGGCGGAGAACCTGCCCGGGCTGTGGGTGGCGGTACGGGCGGCCGTGCGGCGGGTGGTCGACGAGGTCAGCCTGGCCGAGATAGTCAGCGGCCGGCTCCCCGCGCACGTGCGGAAACTGACCGCCCTGCCCGACGCCTGGGAGCCACGCTGATGCCCACCCCCGTGCTGCACACCGACCGGTTGCTGCTGGAGCCGTACCGGCCGGACGACGCCGAGGACTTCGTCGCCCTGTTCACCGACCCGGAGGTGGGCCGGTTCATGGGCGACGGCCCGCTGTCCGCCGAGGAGGCGGGCGGCCTGTTCGGCCGGGTGTTCACGAAGGTCTACGCCGACGACCTGTTCGACGTGTGGGCGGTGCGGCACGACGGCCGGTACGTCGGGCACGCCGAGATCAAGAACACCGACCAGGTCGACGGCCACGAGATCGTGTACGCGCTGGCGAAGCCGGCCTGGGGCGGCGGCCTCGGCAGCGAGCTGGCCCGGGCGGTGGTCCGGTACGGCTTCGACCACCTCGGCCTGCCGGTGGTGTACGCGACCGTCGCCGACGCCAACCACGCGAGCCTCGCGCTGCTCGCCAAGCTCGGCTTCGTCCACGAGCGTGACATCGCCGAGGAGGACGGCACGACCACCCGCGTCCTCGCCGTGACGCCCACCGGCGTCCGCTCCGCCGGCGTTGACCCGGCCTTGTCCTGACCGGGCGCCGCCCGTTCACAACTGCCTGGTTCCTACTTGCCGGATCGGACTTGCCGCCCGGTCCACCCTGGATGGACACCGGGTTTCCCGAAAAGACGTTTCGGGCATGTTCGGGTTCGACACGGCAGGGAAGGGATACCGAAGGGAGCCCGGCGATGGGTCTCATGTTCCGCAAGCGCAAGAAGATCGGCCCGATCATCCTGAACTTCACCGAGAACGGCTTCTCCTCCTGGAGCATCAGGATCGGCCGCTGGTCGTGGAACTCCCGGGCGAAGGCCCACCGCGTCGACCTGCCCGGCCCGCTGTCCTGGAAGCAGGACAAGTCGCGCAGCTGAAAGGAAGGGCCCTTCCTGGACGCCTGGGTAGCGGAAGGGTCCCTTCTTAACAGCGCGCCCGTCCCGCCCGCCCCGCACCCGGTTCCGTGAACCGCGGTGGGGAGCGGGCGTCGCGGTGAACAATCTCGACATGGCCCGGCGCTGGCGACGCGAGATCCGACAGGCGTTGCTGGCCTGCCTGCTCCTGCTGGTGGCGTACTTCGTCATCCCGGTGAGCTCCGACCCGGACACAGCGCCGATGACGCCGCCGGGGCCTACCGGTCCGCCGCTGCGATGACGACGTCGCCGCCGAGCCGGCCGTGTTCCGGGTCGCGGGTGGCCGCGCCGGAGTGCAACAGCCCGGCGAGCGCCCGTTGCACGTCCGTCGCCCGGTACACGGTCGCGGTCAGCGCGTGCCGGCGCAGCTCGGTCACCGTACGGGGGCCGGAGCGGGCCAGTTCGGCGAGGAGCTCGCGGCGCAGCGGCCCCGCCTCGGGGGCCAGCGCGATGTCGAGCAGCCGGCCGGCCGGGTCGGCGGGGTCGCGGTAACGAACGCCGGCGTACTCGTCGACCGCCCACAGCACGTCCTTGAACGCCTCCAGGCTGCGGTCGTGGCCGGTGCCGAACGCGAGCCGCCGGCCCGGCGACCCGTCGACCGGGACCAGGTCGACCTCGGCCGCCAGCGGGAACCCCGCGCCGGCCAGCGCCTCCCGGGGCGCGGTGGCGGACGGGCCGGGGCCGGCGGTCGCGGCGACGACGTCGGTGACGAGGAGGACCTCGGCGGGGCGGCCGGACGCGGTGGCGGCCAGCACGGCGGGGTCGGCTGCGCCGACACCGTCCAGGTACGACAGCAGCGGCGCCCCGGTGGCTCCGGCCGCCTTCAACGCGACGGGCAGTCGGGCCGGCCCACCGGGCACCAGATGGACGGCGACCTCGGGTGGCAGCGTCGCCTCGACGGCACCGAGCCGGGCGGGCAGCTCCTCGGTGCCACCGGCGAGCACCAGCACGGTGAGCTGCCGGCCGCGCAGCCGGTCGGCGTACTCGGCGACCACGCCGAGCACCGCCTCGGCGGAGTCGGTGGCCGCCGCGACGGCCCCGTCCCCGTACGCGACCGCGACGACACTGCGCCGCCCCCGCCCGACCGCCCGGGGCACCCAGACCTCCAGGTGCCGGACGAGAACCTCACGAACCACACCGTCCATCACGCCACGGTTCTACCGCAACTTGGCGATCATGGAGTCGTGGTGGTGGACAAATGTGGACCGAGCGGGGCTGGCCGGGCATCACAAGTCCATGATCGACGGGTTGGGGCGGGGCGTTACGCGACGGGGACGCTCACGCCCAGGCCGCCGCGGGTCTGGCCGCCGTACCGGCTGCGCTCGGCGTCCAGGTCGAGGCGGCCGATGCGCTTGCGGGCGGCGAGGGCGGCGTCGTCGAGGCGGTCGGCGGGGACCAGCCAGACGATCTCGAACTCCAGCCCGTCCGGGTCCTTCCCGTAGAGGCTCTTGGTGGTGCCGTGGTCGGAGCTGCCGACCAGCGCCCCGGCGGCGGCGAGCCGCTCGGCCGTGGCGGCCAGCTCGTCGAGGGTGTCGACCTCCCAGGCCAGGTGGTAGAGACCCACCGTGCCCCGCCCGGCGGTGGAGCGGCCGGCCCCGGCGCCGATCTCGAACAGGCCGAGGTCGTGGTCGTTGGTGGAGTCGGGCGCCTGGAGGAAGGCGGCGCCCCGGAATCCGTCCGGGGTCATCGGCACCCGGCGGAAGCCGAGCACGTCGCGGTAGAAGGCGACGCTGCGCTCGAGGTCGGAGACGTACAGGACGGCGTGGTTGAGGCGATGGATTCCCATGTCCCGACCGTAGCTCGGTTTAGTTGAGCCTTCAACTATTGGCGCTATGATGGGCGTCATGACCCGCTGGCTGGACCAGGACGAGCAGCGCACCTGGCGGGCGTTCCTCACCGCCACCCGGGCGTTGATGGACACGCTCGACCGCGAGCTGCAACGCGACGCCGGGATGCCGCACGCGTACTACGAGATCCTGGTCCGGCTCTCCGAGGCGCCGGAGCGGCGGCTGCGGATGAGCGAGCTGGCCGAGGCCACCGGCTCGTCCCGGAGCCGGCTCTCGCACGCCGTCGCCCGGCTGGAGGCGGCCGGCTGGGTCCGCCGCGAGGAGTGCCCGACGGACCGGCGCGGGCAGCTCGCGTCCCTCACCGACGACGGCTTCGCGACCCTCGCGGCCGCCGCACCCGGCCACGTCGAGGGGGTACGCCGGCACCTGTTCGACGCGCTCAGCCCGGCGCAGGTCGACCAGCTCCGCCGGATCAGCGAGACCCTGGCCGACCATCTCCGCGAAACCTGACCGGCGCGGGACTTGTACTTACCGTCGCCGGATGAGCACGATGGGGCGTGCCCGGCTTCGGTGACCTTACTGACCACGCGCACCACCTGGTGTCCACCGGCGACCTCGCCGGCGCCCAGCGGCTCCTCGCCGACGCGCTGACCGATGCCGATCCGCGCCCCGCCAACGCCACCCCCGAGCTGGCCGAGGCGGCGAGCCTGCAGGCCCGGGTGCTGGTGGCGCTCGGCGACCCGCAGGCCGCCCGGGGCTGGGCCGCCTACGCGTACGCGGCCACCACCCACCTGCACGGCCGCTCCGACGAGCGCACCATCGCGGCGGCCGCCACCCTGGCGGCGGTGCTGCACCGGGTCGGCAGCTGGTCCCGCGCGGCACGGCTCTACCAGGAGGTCATCATCGAGCTGACCGCCCTGGACGGCCCGGAGTCGTTACGCGTCCTCGCCGCGCACGCCGATCTGGCCACCGTGGAGTACGCGCGCGGCCAGTGCCGGGTGGCCCGCGACCGGCTCGCCGACGCGTGGGAGCTGCACCGCGAGGTGTACGGCGACGGGCACCCCAGCGGCATCAAGATGCTCGCCCGGCTCGGCGCGATGCAGCGCGACTGCGGCCTGTTCGGCGAGGCGCACGAGAACCTCGGGCTGGCCGAGGAGCTGTGCCGCCGGCACCTGAGCCCGGACGACCCGCTCACCGGGCAGGTGGCGGCGCTCGCCCGGGCGGCGGCCGACCCCGGCCACACCTGCGCCGACACCGCACCGGTCGGGCGGGAGACGCCGATCGTGCCGACCGCCCGCACACCCCCGCCCGGGGACGCGCCGGGGACCCAGCCGCACCACCCGTCGCAGCCCGGCTACCGCCCGGCCGGGCCGTACGCCGACCCGGACCTCGACGGGCCGGAGGTCGAGGAGCACCCCGCGGCCGGGTACGCGCCGCCGCCCTCCGTCCCGACACCCCGCCAGCCGGTGGACGGCGCGACGCCGGCCGAGGACGACACCGGGCGGTCGACCGCGGAGGCCGGGCGGTGGCCGCCGCACCCGCCGACGGACGACCCGTGGGCACCGGAACGCGGCGGGGAGCCGGCCGACCGCTGGGCACCGGACAACGGCGCCCCGCCGGCCGACCGCTGGGCGTCGGAAAACAGCGCCCCGCCAGCCGACCGCTGGGCGTCGGCAGGCGGCGGAGAGCCGGCCGACCGCTGGGCGTCGGAAGGCGGTGGAGAGCCGGCCGACCGGTGGCCGCCCGGGCCAGCCGGCGAGTGGCCGCCGGAGCACGACGCCTGGCGGCCCGACCCGCCGGGCTCCGCCGTACCCCCGCCGGTGGTGCCGCTGGCCGGCGCCGAGGAGGCCGACGGGGTCCACCGGGTCCGCGATCCCGCCGCGCCCGGGGAGCCGGGGTACCAGCCGTCGCGGCTGCTGCCCGTGCCGGTGCACCGCGCCCCCGCGCCGCCACCCAACCGGTTGCTGCCGCTCGTGGTAGGCGGCGTGGCGGTGGTGCTGCTCGGCACGGTGGCGGTGGTCGCCGGTGTGTCCCGGTTCGACGGTGCGCCGCCGGCGGCGACCGGCACGACCGGGCCGGCGACGGGCACCCCGGCGGCGTCGGGCGGCACGTCCGCCGCCCCGCCGGCCGGGACGTCCGCCGCCCCCGGCACCCCACCCGGTGACCTGGCCCTGCAGGACAACCGGGACAGCGTCACGCTGCGCTGGACGTACCCGTCGGGCAGCGAGGGCCCGGTGGTGGTCTCCGGCGGCCGGGCCGGCCAGCCGCAGACGGCCTTCGCGAACCTGCCCGCCGGCACCACCGACTTCGTCGTGTACGGCCTCAACCGCAGCACCGACTACTGCTTCACCGTGGCGGTGGTCTGGTCGACCGAGCTGATCGCTCGGTCGACGGAGGTCTGCACCGACCGGGGCTAGGCCGACTCGGCGTCCTCGGCCAGCGCCGGCAGCAGCACCCGTACCCGCAGCCCCGGCGGCGGATCCGCGTCGTCGAGGTCGACCCGGCCGCCGGCGCGCCGGACCAGCTCGCGCACGATGGCCAGGCCCAGGCCGGCCCCGCCGGCGTCCCGGTCGCGCGCCGGGTCGAGCCGGGTGAACCGGCCGAACACCCGCTCCCGGTCCGCGGCCGGGATGCCGGGCCCGTCGTCGGTCACGGTCACCCGGTGGTACGCGGACCCGTCCGGCTCGGCGGCGACCACCACCCGCCCACGCGCGTGCCGGACCGCGTTGTCGACCAGGTTGGTGAGCACCCGGCGCAGCTCGTCCGCCTCCCCGACGGTCCACAGCGGCACCGCGGGCGGCACCACCTCGACGGCCCGGGCCGGGTGCCGGGTGGCCACCTCGGCGATCAGCGAGCCCAGCTCGACCGGCCCGGTGGCCCGCGCGGGCGGGGCCTCGTCGAGGCGGGCGAGCAGCAGCAGGTCGTCCACGAGCCGGCCGAGCCGCTCGGTGTCGGCGAGGAGGTTCGCCGACACGGCCGACCAGTCGGTGCCCCCCGCCAGCCGCTGCGCGACCTCCAACTCGGTACGCATGTTCGCCAGCGGGCTGCGCAGCTCGTGGGCGGCGTCGGCGACGAAGGCGCGTTCCCGGTCCCGGCTGGCCCGCAGCCGGTCCAGCATCCCGTTGAGGGTGACCGCCAGCCGGTGGATCTCGTCCCGCGACTCCGGGACCGGCAGCCGCCCACCGCCGTCCCGGCCGGTGATCTCCTCCGCGCCCCGGCGCAGCGCCTCCACCGGACGCAGCGTCGCGCCGACCACCCGCCAGGCGACCGCGGCGAGCACGGCCACCAGCAGCGGGAAGCTGACCAGCAGGATGTTGCGGACGACGTACGTGCTGTGCCGCACGTCGGCCAGCGACCGGGCGACCAGCACGGTGAGCGGTTCGGCGCCGGTGCCGGCGGGCACGGCCACGACCCGGACCGGCCCGGCCAGCCCCACCCGCTCCCCCGGCACGGTGAGCTGTTGCCGGGCGCCGGGGTCGAGACGTTCGGGCCGGACCATCGGCACGAGCCGGTCGGCGTCGATCGACGCGGCCCGCACCCGCCCCTGCGCGTCGACCACCTGGACGCGGGTCTGCCCGCCCGCCACGGGCAGCGGGTCGGGCAGCGCGTCCTCGGCGGCCAGCAGCGCGACCGCGTCGGCGGTGCGGAACGCCTCGGTGTCGACGGTGCGGTGCAGGGACCAGGCGAGCACGGCGACCAGCACCAGGCCGCCGACGGCCAGGCCCACCGACATCCCGGAGACGCCGAGCAGCATGAGTCGGCCGCGCAGGCCGAACGCCCGCGTCAAGAGGGGGCCCTTCCGGTGAGAAGGGCCGCTTCCCTCGCTCACGTCGTGAGCCGGTAGCCGGCACCGCGGACGGTCTCCAGCCGCTCCCGGCCGATCTTGCGGCGCAGGTAGCCCACGTACACCTCCACCGCGTTCGGGGCGGTCTCCACGCCCCCGTCCCACACGTGGTCGAGCAGCTCGGTCTTGGAGACCACCTCGCCGGGACGACGTATCAGGTAGTTCAGCAGCGCGAACTCCCGGGTGGTCAGGGCGACCTCGACATCGCCCCGGGTCACCCGCCGCCGCGCCGGGTCCAGCCGCAGGTCGCCCACGGTGAGCACGGCGGGCCGCTCGGGCGCGCCGCGGCGCAGCAGCGCGCGCAGCCGGGCCAGCAGCACCACGTACGAGAAGGGTTTGGTGAGGTAGTCGTCGGCGCCGCAGTCCAGTCCGTCGGCCTGGTCGTACTCGCCGTCCTTGGCCGACAGCATGAGCACCGGCAGCCAGCGCCGCTCGGCCCGCAACCGGCGGACCACCTCGTAGCCGGAGAGGCCGGGCAGCATCACGTCCAGGATCATCGCGTCGTACCCGCCGTGGCGGGCCGCGTCCAGGCCGGCCGGACCGGTGGGCGCCACGTCGACCGCGAACCCCTCGGCCTGCAACCCGCGCTGCAGGGCGGACGCCAGCCGCGCCTCGTCCTCCACCACCAGCAGCCGCACGGAGTCAAGGGTGCCACCCCCGCGCCCGGGCCGGGAACGCCGTCCTCAGCCCCTTCACAGGGTGCGTCAGTCAGGATGGTCGGCAGGAGGTGTACCCATGTCCGTCCTGACAAGCCGTCCCGCCCTGCGCTGGCTGGTGCCGGCCGCCGCCGTCGTGACCGTCGTCGGTGGCGGCGCCGCGCTCGGCCGGTTCGCCGCCAACGCCGAGCCGAGCCTGCCGCCCCGGTCCGCCGCCCAGCTCCTGGTGGACCTGCAGACCGCCCGCCTCGACGGCCTCTCCGGCACCGTCGTGCAGCGCGCCGACCTCGGCCTGCCGCCCATCGCCGGGCTGGTCGCCGGCGACAGTCCGGCCGGACTGCTGACCGGCACCCACACGGTGCGGGTCTGGCACTCCGGCCCGGACAAACAGCGGATCGCGCTCGTCGACACGCTCGGCGAGCGGGACATCGTCCGCAACGGGCGCGACGTGTGGACGTGGAACAGCCGGAGCAACACGGCGACCCATTTCACCCTGCCCGCGGAGAAGGACGCCGAGCCCACGCCCGAGGTGCCGGCCACACCGCAGGACGCCGCGACGGCGGCCCTCGCCGCGATCGACCCGACCACCGAGGTGAGCGTCGGGCGGGCGGCCACGGTGGCCGGGCGGCCCGCGTACGAGTTGGTCCTCACGCCGCGCGACGACGCCTCCCTGGTGCACCAGGTCCGGATCGCCATCGACGCGACCGAGCACCTGCCGCTGCGGTTCGAGGTCTTCGCCGACGGTGGCGACCGCCCGGCGTTCGAGCTGGCCTTCACCCAGATCGACTACGCCCGGCCGGACGCCGACCAGTTCACGTTCAACCCGCCGCCCGGCGTGCGGGTGACCGAGGAGGGAATCCACCGGGACCGGCCGGACATGCCGCGCCGGCCGGCCGGGAGCGAGCGGCCGGACGTGCATACCGTCGGCGCGGGCTGGACCACGGTGGTGGTCGCGAAGATCGACGGCCCGGTCCGGCCCGCCGCGGCGGACGCGCCGGACCTGGACCTGCTCGCCAAGCAGTTGCCGGCGGTGCGCGGTGACTGGGGCAGCGGCCGGCTGTTCCGCAGCGACCTGGTGACGGCGCTGCTCACCGACGACGGCCGGCTGATCGCCGGCGCGGTGACCCCGGAGCGGCTCTACGAGGTGGCCCGGGGCTGACGTCGCCCGCCCGGCCGGGGTCGCGCCCACCGCGGGCCCCGGCCGGGTCGGCACTCGGCACATGCCGGGAACGGTTGGGGCGGCGGGCCGCCGGGCGGTATCTTTCTCAGTTCGGGGAAACAAAAAAGAACGGCTCAATGGCCGTTCCGAGAAAGATACTAACCAATTGGGAGACGGCTTGTCAAGGCACTCCGGCGGATCCGATGTTCTGCCCGTGGACGACGACGAGATCGGTCAGGAGCAGGAGTACGTCTCGATGCTCTACGGCCGGCTGGACGGGCTGCGCGAGCAGGCCGCCCGGAGGCTGGCCGAGGAGCTGCGGATCACCGGCGGCACCTTCCAGGCCCGCTCCCAGCGGGACAGCGCGGTGCGGATGTACGCCGAGCAGGTGGAGCAGTTCTCCGCGGTGGAGAACGGCCTGTGCTTCGGCCGGCTCGACACCGAGGACGGCGCCCGCCACTACATCGGCCGGATCGGCATCTTCGACACCAGCGGCGACTACGACCCGCTGCTGATCGACTGGCGGGCCCCGGCCGCCCGCGCCTTCTACCTGGCCACCGCCGCCAACCCGCAGGGCGTCCGCCGGCGGCGGCACCTGCGGACCCGGCAGCGCAAGGTGGTCGGGCTCACCGACGAGGTGCTCGACCTGGCCGCCGCCTCCCCCACCGCCCACGAGGAGCTGACCGGCGAGGCGGCCCTGCTCGCCGCCCTCAGCGCCGGCCGGACCGGCCGGATGCGGGACATCGTCGAGACCATCCAGGCCGAGCAGGACCGGATCATCCGGGCCGACCTGCCGGGCGTACTGGTGGTGCAGGGCGGGCCGGGCACCGGCAAGACGGCGGTGGCGCTGCACCGGGCGGCGTACCTGCTCTACACCCACCGGCGGGAACTCTCCACCCGCGGCGTGCTGCTGGTCGGGCCGAACGCCACCTTCCTGCGCTACATCTCCCAGGTGCTGCCCGCGCTCGCCGAGACCGGCGTGCTGCTGCGCACCCAGGCCGACCTGTTCCCGGGCGTCACCGCCCGGCACACCGAGCCGGCCGGGACGGCCGCGCTCAAGGGCCGCGAGGTGATGGTCGACGTGCTCGCCGGCGCGGTCCGCGACCGCCAGCGGGTGCCCGACGAACCGGTCGAGATCGAGCAGCCCCAGCGGGAGGTCCTGGTGCTCGACCCGGAGACGGTCCGCGCGGCCCGGGAGCGCGCCCGCCGGTCCGGCCGGCCGCACAACCTGGCCCGGCCGCTGTTCGACATCGAGATCGTGCACGCGCTCGCCGCGCAGGTGGCCGAGCGCATCGGCGCCGACCCGCTGGGCGGGGAGAACCTGCTGGAGGAGGCCGACGTCGCCGAGATCCGCCGTGAGCTGCGGGAGGACCCGGAGGTACGGGCGACGCTGGACGAGCTGTGGCCGGTGCTCACCCCGCAGCGCCTGCTCGCCGACCTGTACGCCGACCCGGCCCGGATCGCCGCCGCCGCGCCCATGCTGACCGACGCCGAGCAGGCCCTGCTGCACCGCGAGCCAAGCGGCTGGACGCCGGCCGACGTGCCGCTGCTGGACGAGGCGGCCGAGTTGCTCGGCGAGGACGACCGCGCCGCCGAGGCCCGCCGGGAACGCCTGCGCGCCCTCCAGTTGGAGTACGCGGAAGGTGTGCTGGAGATCGCCCGGGGCTCCCGGTCGATCGACGTCGAGGACGAGGCGGACGGCGGCGAGATCCTCGGCGTCACCGACCTGCTCGACGCCGACCGCCTGGTGGAGCGGCAGGCGGAGGCCGACCGGCTGACCACGGCGCAGCGGGCCGCCGCGGACCGGAGCTGGGCGTTCGGGCACGTCATCGTGGACGAGGCGCAGGAGCTCTCGCCGATGGCGTGGCGGCTGCTGATGCGCCGCTGCCCCAGCCGGTCCATGACGATCGTCGGGGACGTGGCCCAGACCGGCGCGCTGGCCGGCACCGGCTCCTGGGCCGACGTGCTCGAGCCGTACGTCGCCCAGCGCTGGCGGCTGGAGGAGCTGACGGTCAGCTACCGCACCCCAGCCGAGATCATGGCGGTGGCGGCGGACGTGCTCACGGAGATCGACCCGGCGCTGCGCCCGCCGCGCTCGGTCCGGTCGACCGGTGTGCCGCCCGTCGACCGGTCGGTGCTCCCGGAGCGGCTCGTGGCGGAGCTGGTCGACGCGGCCACGCGCGAGGTGGCCGACCTGGCCGAGGGCCGGGTCGGGGTGATCGTGCCGGCGTCCCGCATCGACGAGCTGGGCGCCGCCCTGACGCAGGCTCTCCCGGAGGCGGCCGTCGGCGCCGACCCGGACCTGGAGAGTCGCACCGTCGTCCTCACCGTCGCCCAGGCCAAGGGCCTGGAGTTCGACACGGTCCTCCTGGTCGACCCCGACACCATCCGAACCGAGTCCCGGAGAGGCCGCAACGACCTCTACGTAGCCCTCACCCGCGCCACCCAACGCCTACACATCCTCCGCCCGAGCGAGGTCGATCAAGAGGTTTAGGGGTGGCTCCGAGATCAACTCACCCGAAAACCTCTTGATCGACGAGGTGCGGTCCCCGGTCCGGATTGGGCCGGGGACCGCGTTCAGGGACGGTCAGTCGTCGGAGAGGCCGGCTACGTGGACGCCGGGGCCGGACGCGTCGCTCGTGGAGCCCGACGTCGGGGTGCTCAGGCCACCGGTCGTGGCGTCGCCGGTGGTGGTCGGGGCGACCTTGCCGGGGTGCCGCTCCGGCTGGCGGGCCACCCGGCGCGCGCTGGCCGGGCCGGCCGTGCCGCCGGTCGTCGTGATCGCGCCCTGACCCCCGGTCGGGCCACCGTCCCGCAGGACCTGGGGATCGACCCGGACGTGCGCCGGATCACCCGGGTCCTCTTCCTGGATGACCCGTTGCACATCGGTCTGCGGCACGGTCACCTCGTCCAGGACTCCCTCGCCGTACACCCCACCGGCGATCCGTTCCTCGGCCCGGCGGGCCGCCTCGTTCCGCGCGTCGTCGGTACGCACGCTGCATCACCTCGCAGACATCGTCGGTAGTCCCGTTGCGTGCCCGACGCCGGCCCGGCCAAACCCGTACGGCGGGTTCGCCCCGGGCCTCGCCCGCTGCTCGCGAACCCGGCATCCGCCTACGGACCGGACGTGCGCCCCCTTCGGCGCGGTACGGGCCACGCGTGAGCCGGACCCGGCGACGACGCGACGGTGCTGGAACGGATCATCGACGTCGACCTGAGACCTGCTGGTCAGCGCGCCTGCCCGGCAAGGGCCCGGGGCCGGGCGCGGTCCCGACTTTTTCCGGCCGCGGTGGTGTTACTGCCTCGGGCCGGTCGGGTAGACGCAGGGTGCCCCCGCCAAGTACGCGAACCGTGCCGTGGCCGATACGCGGTAGCGGGGCGAGGGATCGCAGGTACTCATCAAATCCTGAGGAGGACCAGATGAGCACGCAGGCTGCATCCACCAGGCCGATGAACCGTCCGGACACGGACGTGCAGAACCGCGCGGCCATGCAGGAGACACCCACCAGGCCGATGCCGATGACGGGTGACGGACATCGGCAGCCGGCACCGTCGCCCGGCACCGAGACCAAGGGCTCGCTCCAGACGACCGAGTTCTGGATCTACGCCGCGGGTGTCGCAGCCGTCGTGATCGCCGCCTTCTGGCGGGGTACGACCGCCAACGGTCTGAACCTGAACAACCCGGGCCAGGCGTGGTTCTTCATCACGCTGCTGACCCTCGGTTACCTGGGTAGCCGGGGCCTGGCCAAGGCCGGTAGTAGTCACCGCTCCGGTGAGGAACGGTCCAAGCGCCGGTGACCCGGCGAAACGGTGCCCTCCGGGAGGACATCCCGGAGGGCACCGTCGGCTGTCCGGCCTACTCCTCGAAGCCGCCGAAGTCGCCGCCGAAGTCCCCGCCGAAGTCGCCCTCCATGGCGTCCCCGATCATCTCGCCGGCGATCATGCCGCCGGCCATGCCGAGTGCGGCACCGGCGACCACCCCGCCGACGCCCATCCCCCGCCGGCCGTGGCCGTGCTGGTGCGGCATGCCGAGGCCCTGCGCCCGCAGGCTGCCGTAGCGGGAGGTCGTCTCGCGCAGCCAGCCGTCGACCACCTGCGTCCAGTCCAGCCGGTCGGCGTCCTGGTGCGAGACCTGGTAGCGGCCGAACACGTCGTGCCCCGAGGTGAAGAAGCCGCCACGCTTGTCGCACTCCAGGATCACGTCGACCCCGTGCGGGCTGGTGACGAAGGTCAGCTCGACCTCGCTGATCGTCTGCGCGTACTGCGGCGCGGCGAAGAACTCGATCTCCTGGTAGAACGGCAGCGTCTGCTGCGTGCCCCGGATGTGGCCCCGCTCCAGGTCGGCCACCTTGAACCGGAAGCCGAGCCGCTGGAACGCCTCCAGGATCCGCTCGTGCACCGGCAACGGGTGCACGTTGACCTGGTCCAGGTCGCTCTTGTCGACGGCGCGGGCGATCGCCAGCTCGGTGCGCAGGCCCATCGTCATGCCGTGCAGGCGCTGGCCGTACACGTCGGTGATCGGGGTCTCCCACGGCACCGGCAGCTGGAACGGGATTGACAGCTGCTGCTTGGGGGCGAGCTGGAGCGGACCGGAGACCGGCATCCGGTGGAACTCCATGACGCCCGCGTACTCGGTGTCGTGGCCCTCGATCTCGACCCGGGTGACCAGGCCGACGACGATCTGCTCGATGGCCGCCGGAGCATCCCCGCCGAGCAGGTTGACCTGGCCGTCGAGGGTCAGGCCGGGTCGGGTGTTCGGGTTGGTGAGGACGGTGTCCACACTGGGGCCACCCACGCCGAACGCGCTCAACATCTTCTTGAAGACCATCGGAACTCTCCCGCTGGGACTGTTGCCCACGCTCGGCGGAGCGGGACGACTGACGGAGGGCACGCTATCGGCTGCCGCTGTGAGGTCGCTGAAAAGTGTCACACCGACGCCACCCGGCCACCAGCCGCCGCGCCCCGGTCGAGCGGCACGGTCGACCCGATCACGCCGGCAGCGCCGCTAGGGCCCCTCGATCCGGGGTGGCGGCGGTGGGGAATCGCTGGAGACCGGTGGCGACTGCTGGCCGAGCAACCAGCGGCGCCAGCCCGGTACCCCCTTGCCCGCGCTCGTCGATCGGACGTGCACGTCGCCCATCAGGGCGTACACCCGGACGCGGATCAGCGGCGTTCCCGGCACCGGGGGCACCGGCGCGAGCCGGAGTTCCCGGTCGCCGAGCAGGTCGAACCCGGCGAGTTCGACGTCCACCCCGTCCGGCACCACGATGTCGATGTCGCCCATCAGGTTCCAGGCGTTGATCTCCACCACGTCCTCGGCGCAGACCGCCGTACGCAGATCGAGGTGCACGTCGCCCAGCACGCTGAACGTACGCAGCCGGGCGGGTAGCCGCCACCGGCCCACGCGACGCTGGTCACCGAGGAAGGCGACCACAGTCGACACGGTGTGCGTGCCGCCGACCGGCGGCGGACCCACCACCCCGGCGGTCGCTCGCGCCAGTTCGTCGGTGCGTTCGGCGGCCCAGACCGCCCCGACCCGGTCGCTGAACTCCTCGAGGGTCAGGCGGCCGTCGCCGACGGCCTCGCGCAGCGCTGCGGCGGCCGCCTCCTGCTCCGCCTCGCTCGGTCTCCGTACGGGCTGATCACGTCGAGGCTCCATCTCCACCCCGTCGAGCCTACCCGGCCCCCGACAGCTCGTTGATCATTAGGCCGATCTGTGCGCGGGTGACGTCAGGCCGGGACCGCGTCGACCACCACCAGCTCGCCGACCTGGTCGCCGATCTGGCCGCGTGCCTCGTGCGGCAGCCCCGAGTCGGTGACCAGGACGTCGGCGTCCTCCAGCGGGGCGATGGTGGCGATGCCGATCGTCTCCCACTTGGTGTGGTCGGCCAGCACCACCAGCCGGCGGGACGCGGCGATCAGCGCCCGGTTCACGCCCGCCTCCAGCAGGTTCGGCGTGGTGAAGCCGGTACGCGGGCTCATCCCGTGCACGCCGAGGAAGAGCAGGTCCACGTTGAGCGACCCGATCGCCGCCTCGGCCACCGGGCCGGTCAACGCGTCCGACGGCGTACGGATGCCGCCGGTCAGCACGACCGTCTGGTCGGCGCGCGGGTTCTGGTAGAGAGCATCGGCCACCGGGATCGAATTGGTCACCACGGTCAGCCCCCGGACGTCGGCGAGCAGCCCGGCCAGCGCGGCGGTGGTGGTGCCGGCCGAGAGCGCGATGGCCATTCCGGGCTCGACGAGCGCGGCGGCCCGCTCCGCGATCGCCCGCTTCTCGGCCTGCTGGCGCACCGACTTGGCGGCGAACCCGGGTTCCTCGGCGGAGCCCGGGCCGGCCAGCGTCGCCCCGCCGTGCACCTTGTCGATCAGCCCGCGCTCGGCGAGCACCTCCAGGTCCCGGCGGATGGTCATGTCGGAGACCCCGAACCGGCTCACCAGGTGGCTGACGCGCACGCCGCCCCGCTGCCGGATCAGCTCGAGGATGGCGGTCTGCCGCTGCTGGGCGAGCATCGAACCTCCTTGCCAGGTCGAGGTCAAGACAACCGGTCAGGCCGCGTCCGCGGTCTGCTCGACCGGCTCCCGGAAGGCCGCCTCGGCGGCCGCCTCCTCCCGGACCACCGCCACCTCGCCGGGCGGGACGGTCAGCTCGCCCGTGCAGGGTGCACCGCCGAGCAGTTCGGTGCCGGTGGCGGCGACCCGGACCTCGCCGTCGGTGTGGTTGAGGACGAACAGCCAGCTGCGCTCCTCGGCACGGCGGCGGACGACCTCGACGCCGGGCGGCACGTCGGCGGCCGGGCGTACCCCGGCCTCGGTGACCAGCCGGGCCACCAGCCGCGCGGTGGCCGCGGCGTCCAGCCGGGTGCCGACGTACCAGGCGGCGCCGGCGCCGGCCCGGTTCCGGGTCACCGCCGGTACGCCCGGCAGCGGCCCGTCGGCGTACGAGGCGAACACCTCGGCGCCGTCGACGTGCAGCCACTCGGTCCACACGTCCGCTCCCGATCCGTCGTCCAACGTGACCCGCTCCCCCGCCCGCAGCGGGAAGAACTCCTCCACCCGGACGCCGAGCAGGTCGCGGAACGCACCCGGGTACCCGCCGAGCCGGATGTGGTCGTTCTCGTCGACGATCCCGCTGAAGTACGTGACGAGGGCCGTTCCGCCGGCCTCGACGAAGGTGCGCAGCGCGGCGGCGTGCGCGTCCCGGACCAGGTACAGGGTGGGTACGAGCACCAGGCGGTAGCGGGTCAGGTCGGCCGCCGGGTGCACCACGTCGGTGGTGACCCCGGCCCGCCACAGCGCCTCGTACAGCGCCCGCAGCCGGTCGGCGTACGTCACGTCGACGCTCGGATGCGAGTCGAGTTCGACGCCCCACCAGGCCTCGTAGTCGAACAGGATCGCCACCTGGGCGTCCACCCGGCTGCCGACGACCTCGGCCAGCGCCGCCAGGTCGGTGCCGAGGCGGCACACCTCCCGGAATACCTTGGAGTCCGGTCCGGCGTGCGGCAGCAGCGCCGAGTGGAACTTCTCCGCTCCGGCACGGGAGGCCCGCCACTGGAAGAAGAGCACGCCGTCGGCGCCGCGCGCCACGTGCGAGAGGCTGTTGCGGCGCAGCTGCCCCGGCGTCTTGGCGACGTTGCGGGGCTGCCAGTTGACCGCGCTGGTGGAGTGCTCCATCAGCAGCCACGGCTCGCCGCCGGCGACGCCGCGCGTCTGGTCCGCGGCGAGCGCCAGCCCGACGTGTGCCGCGGGGTCGGCGGCGGTCAGGTAGTGGTCGTTGGCGACCAGGTCCACGTCGGACGCCCACGAGTGGTAGTCCAGGTACTTGATGCCGGTGCCGACCATGAAGTTCGTGGTGACCGGCTGGCGGACGAGCCGGGCCAGCAGCGCCCGTTCGGCCCGCAGCTGGGCGCGCTGCTCGTCGGAGGAGAAGCGCAGGAAGTCCAGCTGCTGGGTGGGGTTGGCGAAGGTGGGGGCGAGCCGGGGCGGGTTGACGTGCGCCCAGTCGCCGTAGCGCTGGCTCCAGAAGGAGGTGCCCCAGGCGTCGTTGAGCGCGTCCAGGGTGCCGTAGCGGTCCCGCAGCCAGCCGCGGAACGCCTCGGCGCTGACGTCGCAGTAGCAGTGCACGTTGTGGCAGCCCAGCTCGTTGGAGACGTGCCACATGACCACGGCCGGATGGTCGGCGTACCGGGTGGCGACCGCCTCGACGAGCGCCAGCGAACGCTCCCGGAACACCGGGGAGCTGGGGCAGTACGCCTGTCGGCCGCCGGGCCAGAGGACCGCGCCGTCCGCCCGCCGGGGCAGCGTCTCCGGGTGCCGGTGGGCCAGCCACGGCGGCGGGCTCGCGGTGGCGGTGGCCAGGTCGACCGCGATGCCCCCGTCGTGCAGCAGGTCCAGGACGCGGTCGAGCCAGTCGAACTCGAACCGGCCGGGCTCCGGTTCGAGCAGTGCCCAGGAGAAGATCCCGACCGAGACCAGGTTGACCCCGGCGCGGCGCATGAGCTCGACGTCCTCGACCCAGGTCTCCGCCGGCCACTGCTCCGGGTTGTAGTCGCCGCCGTAGAAGATCCGCTCACCCTGCCACCGCCGCATGACAGCAGAGGGTGCCCCGCTGGGAAGGTCAAGTCAACAGTTTCCAACATCGACCTCCTTTCCAACGTTTACCTCGTAACAGGCTTGTCACGACTGGGTTATCGGCACTACACAACCCTCTTGACAGGACTCCGGAGGCGAGTAGCTTGAGCGGCCACTGGCAGTTCGTGTTCGCCAATGTGGATTCTCGGTGGATCGACATGTGGGATCACGACGGGTGACTGCCAGCCGACGGCCCTCGGGCGCAGCGCACCTTCTCATCCGCAGGAGGCACCATGTCCCGTCCCCGATCCCAAGCCGAGTACCTCGCCCGGCTCGTACCTCCGTCCGTCGCCGGCCTCCGCCGCCGCTCGCTGCTCACCGGTGCCGCCGCGACCGGCGCGCTGCTCGGCACCGGCCTGCTCGCCGGCTGCGGTGGCGACGACTCGGGCGGCTCGGGCTCCAAGACGGTGTCGCTCGGTTCGAACCAGTCCGACCCCAAGCCCAAGGATGTCGTCGCGAAGGTCGTGGACGGGTTCCAGACCTCGTCCGGCCTCGAGGTGGCGATCAACACCGTCGACCACAACACGTTCCAGGAGAACATCAACAACTACCTGCAGGGCAAGCCGGACGACGTCTTCACGTGGTTCGCCGGCTACCGGATGCGGTTCTTCGCCGCCCGCGGCCTCGCCGGTGACCTCAGCGACGTGTGGGGCAAGCTCTCCGGCTTCTCCGACGCGTTCAAGGCGGCGTCGACCGGGGACGACGGCAAGCAGTACTTCGTGCCCGCGTCGTACTACCCGTGGGCGGTGTTCTACCGCAAGTCGGTGTGGCAGCAGAACGGCTACCAGGTGCCGAAGACCCTGGACGACCTGACCAACCTGGCCACCGAGATGAAGAAGGACGGCCTCGTCCCGATCGCCTTCGCCGACAAGGACGGCTGGCCGGCGATGGGCACCTTCGACATCCTCAACCTGCGGATCAACGGCTACCAGTTCCACATCGACCTGATGGCCGGCAAGGAGTCGTGGACCTCGGACAAGGTGAAGAAGGTCTTCGACACCTGGCGCGGGCTGCTGCCGCTGCACCAGCCGGACAGCCTCGGGCGCACCTGGCAGGAGGCGGCCCAGTCGCTGCAGCAGAAGAAGAGCGGCATGTACCTGCTCGGCCTCTTCGTCGGCCAGCAGTTCAACAACGACGAGCAGGACGACCTGGACTTCTTCACGTTCCCCGAGATCGACCCAGCGATCGGAGCGAAGGCCCTGGACGCGCCGATCGACGGCTACATGATGGCCCGCCGCCCGAAGGAGGAGGCCAACGCCAAGCAGCTGCTGGAGTACCTCGGTTCGAAGGCGGCCGCGGACATCACCGTGAAGAACGACCCGGCCACCCTGGTCGCCAACGGCGACGCCGACACCGGCGGCTACACCGCGCTGCAGCGCAAGGCCGCCGAGCTGGTCGGCTCGGCCACCGAGATCGCCCAGTTCCTCGACCGGGACACCCGCCCGGACTTCGCCTCGACGGTGATCATCCCGGCGCTCCAGCAGTTCATCAAGGACCCGGCCGACATCGACGGGCTCACCAACAGCATCGAGAACCAGAAAAAGTCGATCTTCACCGACTGACGGCGGAAGGGGGAGGACAACCGTGTCCGACCTGCCCCTGGTCCAAGCGGACCGCGCCGTACCGCCGCCGGCCGCGACCACCACCACCGGTGGGCGCGGCCGTCGGCTACGGCTCCTGTCCGGCACCGACCGCGTGGTCATCGCGCTGATGGTGCTCGTACCGCTGCTGCTCGTCGTCAGTCTGGTCTGGCTACCGGCGCTGGCCACGGTGGCGCTGTCGGCCACCGACTGGGACGGCATCGGCCCGATCAGCGAGATCGAGTGGGTCGGTGGCCGCAACTACGCCGACGTCGTGCAGATCTACCCGCCGTTCGTCCCGGCCGTGCAGAACAACCTGCTCTGGCTGGCCGCCCTCTTCGTGGTGGCGACCCCGCTCGGCATGTTCCTGGCCGTGCTGCTCGACAAGGAGCTGCGCGGCACGCGGTTCTACCAGACCGCGCTCTACCTGCCGGTGGTGCTCTCCCTGGCGCTGATCGGCTTCGTCTGGCAGCTCATCTACTCCCGCGACCAGGGGCTGCTCAACGGCGTGTCCGGCGCCAACGTCGACTGGTACGGCGACCCGGACGTCAACATCTGGGCGGTGCTGGTCGCGGCCGGCTGGCGGCACGTCGGCTACATCATGCTGCTCTACCTGGCCGGCCTGAAGGGCGTGGACCCGTCGCTGCGGGAGGCCGCCGCCGTCGACGGCGCCTCGGAGACCCGCGCCTTCTTCCGGGTGGTCTTCCCGGTCATGCGCCCGATCAACATCATCGTGCTGGTGGTGACCGTGATCGAGTCGCTGCGCGCGTTCGACCTGGTCTGGGTCATCAACAAGGGACGCAACGGCCTGGAACTGCTCTCCGCGCTGGTGACCGCGAACGTGGTCGGCGAGGCCAGCCGGATCGGCTTCGGCTCGGCGCTGGCGACCATCATGCTGGTCGTCTCGCTGGTCTTCATCACCGTCTACCTGGCCACCGTGATGAGGGAGGACCGGCGATGAGCACCGCGACGCTGACCCGTGAGCCGGCGGCCGACGCGCCGGTCGCGCGCCGCCGACCGCTGCGGCCCGCCCGGGTGGTCCTGCACGTCTTCCTGGGTGCGGTCGCCGTCGGCTGGCTGTTCCCGATCCTGTGGGCCGTGCTCACCTCGCTGCGCTCCTACGAGTACACCGCGGCCAACGGGTACGTCTCACTCGGCGGCTGGACGTTCGACAACTACGTCACCGCGTGGCGGACCGCCGAGTTCGGCCAGCACTTCCTCAACTCCGCGTACATCACTGTGCCGGCGGTGCTGCTGACCCTCTTCCTCGCCTCGTGCGTGGCGTTCGTCATCGCGCGGTTCAGCTGGCGTACCAACCTGATCCTGCTCGGCCTGTTCACGGCGGCGAACCTGCTGCCCCAGCAGGCCCTGCTGATCCCGCTGTTCCGGCTGTTCACGCAGGTGCCGCTGCCGGAGTTCATGAGCGACTCCGAGCTGCTGTACGACAGCTACTGGGGCCTGATCCTGGTCAACGTCGCCTTCCAGTGCGGCTTCTGCGTCTTCGTGCTGAGCAACTACATGAAGGCGCTCCCCCGGGACCTGTACGAGGCGGCGATGGTCGACGGGGCGAGCGTCTGGCGGCAGTACTGGCAGGTGACCATGCCGCTGTGCCGGCCCGCCCTGGCCGCGTTGGCGACGCTGGAGGTGACCTGGATCTACAACGAGTTCTTCTGGGCCACCGTGCTGATGCGCACCGGCGACAAGTTCCCGGTCACCAGCTCGCTGAACAACCTGCGCGGTGAGTTCTTCACCGACAACAACCTGGTCTCGGCCGGCTCGGTGCTGGTCGCGATCCCAACCCTGGTGATCTTCTTCCTGCTCCAGAAGCAGTTCGTCCGGGGCCTGACCCTGGGAGCGTCCAAGGGATGACGATCCTGCGCCTGAGCCGTGCCCGGACCAGCCTGGTGCTCGACGCGCGCGGCCCCGGGCTGCCCCGCGTCGTGCACTGGGGCGCCGACCTGGGCCCGCTCACCGACGACGAGCTGTCCGCCCTGGTCGCCGCGACCGTCCCGCCGGTGGTGCCGAGCAGCTTCGACGCGCCGACCGTGCTGTCCCTGCTGCCCGAGCCGAGCGCCGGGTGGAGCGGCCGGCCGGCGCTGGCCGGGCACCGGGACGGGGCGGCCTGGTCCACCGCGTTCCGGCTGGACGGCGTCGAGGTCGCCGGCAGCGCCCCGGACCCGGACCGGGTGGCGGCGGGCGGCGACCCGGTGCGCGTACCCGATGCGTCCCGGGACCGCGACGGGCCCGGGACGGCGCGGGTGACCGTGCGGGCGTCGGACCCGGCCGCCGGCCTGTCCCTCACCGTCGAGCTGGCGCTGGACCCGCACGGCCTGTTGACCGTACGGCACCGGTTGCGCAACGACGGCGCGACGGCGTACGAGCTGCGGGAGCTGGTACCGGTGCTGCCGGTGCCGGCGGTCGCCACCGAACTGCTCGACCTGACCGGCCGCTGGTGCCGGGAACGGTCGCCGCAGCGGCACCCGTGGCCGATGGGCACCTGGGTCCGGGAGGGCCGGCACGGCCGCACCGGGCACGACGCGACCCTGCTGCTGGTGGCCGGCACCGCCGGCTTCGGTTTCGGGCACGGCGAGGTGTGGGCGGTGCACACCGCCTGGAGCGGCGACCACGTCACCTTCGCCGAGCGGCGGCCCACCGGCGAGTCGACGCTCGGCGGCGGTGAGCTGCTGGCCCCCGGCGAGGTCGTGCTCGCGCCGGGGGCCGAGTACGCCACCCCGCTGCTCTACGCCGCGTGGTCCGACGCCGGGCTGGACGGGCTCAGCGACGTGCTGCACCGCCACCTGCGGGCCCGGCCGAACCATCCGCGCACACCCCGGCCGGTCACGCTGAACGTGTGGGAGGCGGTCTACTTCGACCACGACCTCGACCGGCTGCGCGACCTCGCCGACCGGGCCGCCGAGGTCGGGGTGGAGCGGTTCGTCCTCGACGACGGCTGGTTCCGCGGCCGGCGGCACGACCGCGCCGGGCTGGGCGACTGGTACGTCGACGAGGAGATCTGGCCGGACGGCCTGACCCCGCTCATCGACCACGTGACCGGGCTCGGCCTGCGGTTCGGCCTCTGGGTCGAGCCGGAGATGGTCAACACCGACTCGGCGCTGTACCGGGCCCACCCCGACTGGCTGCTCGCGGTGCCCGGCCGGCTGCCGCCGGAGTGGCGGCACCAGCAGGTGCTCGACGTCGCCCACCCGGAGGCGTACGCGTACCTGCTCGGCCGGCTCGACGCGCTGCTGCGCGAGCACCCGGGCATCAGCTACCTCAAGTGGGACCACAACCGGGACCTCACCGAGGCCGGCCACCACGGCCGGCCGGGCGTACGCGAGCAGACCCTCGCGGTCTACCGGCTCCTGGACGAGTTGCGCGCCCGTCACCCCGGCGTGGAGATCGAGAGCTGCTCCTCCGGCGGCGCGCGGGTCGACCTGGAGATCCTGCGGCGCACCGACCGGGTCTGGGCCAGCGACTGCAACGACGCGCTGGAACGGCTGGCGATCCAGCGCTGGACCGGCCTGCTGCTGCCGCCCGAGCTGGTCGGCACGCACATCGGGCCGGAGCGCTCGCACACCACGCACCGCGTGCACGACCTGGGCTTCCGGGCGGTGACCGCGCTCTTCGGCCACCACGGCATCGAGTGGGACATCGGGGCGATCGGCACCGGTGAGCGCCGGGAGCTGGCCGCCTGGGTGGGGCTGCACAAGCGCCTCCGGCCGCTGCTGCACTCCGGCCGGGTGGTCCGGGTCGACCACCCCGACCCGGCCGTCTGGGCGCACGGCGTGGTCGCCCACGACCGCTCCCGAGCGGTGTACGCGGTGACGCGGCTGGCCACCTCGGTGGCGCAGGTGCCGGGGCCGGTCCGGTTCCCCGGCCTCGACGGGCACCGCCGGTACGCGGTCCGCCCGGCGGCCGGCGTGCCGGAGCCGGCCGTGCTCCAGCTGACCGAGCCGGGCTGGTGGGACGACCGGGGCGTCACCCTGCCCGGGAGCGTGCTCGCCTCGGTCGGTCTCCAGCTGCCGGCGCTGCACCCGGAGCAGGCGCTGCTGGTGGAGGTCGCGGCGCGGGACTAGAAATTCCCCGGAAAAGTTCGCGGAGGATGTCGAGGACCGGTGTGCCGGCTTCTACCTACGGGTGAGAGCACCGACGATGGTGCCCGAGAGCTGAGGAGTCAGACGTGAAGTACATGTTGCTCATGCAGTTCAGCACCGCCGACACCGACTTCCCGCCGATCCACATCTGGACCCCGGAGGAGATCCGGGCCCACATCGGGTTCATGGGCGAGGTCAACGAGAAGCTGGTCGCCGACGGCGAGTGGGTCCAGGGCGAGGGCCTCGGCGGGCCGGCGCAGGCGAAGATCGTCCGGGCCGGGTCGGCCGGCGAGCCGGTGGTCACCGAGGGCCCGTTCGCCGAGACGAAGGAGTTCCTGGCCGGCTGGTGGATCGTCGACGTCGACAGCCCCGAGCGGGCGGTGGAGGTCGCCGCGCACATCTCCACCGCGCCCGGCCCCGGCGGCCGGCCGCTGAACATGCCGATCGAGGTGCACCCCGTCATGTCCGCACCGCCCGAGGAGCTGTGACGCCTGGACACCGCCCGTCGTGCCGTCGAGGACCTGCTGCGCGAGCTGGCGCCGCAGGTCCTCGGCGTGCTCGCCCGCCGCTTCGGTGACTTCGCCACCGCCGAGGACGCCGTGCAGGAGGCGCTGCTGGCGGCGGCGACGCAGTGGCCGGTCGACGGTCTGCCGGACAATCCGCGCGGCTGGCTCGTGCAGGTCGCGTACCGCCGGATGGTCGAGCTGGTCCGCGCCGAGACGGCCCGGCGGCGGCGCGAGGACCTGGTGGCCCGCCGGGAGCCGGACGACCGGCTGACCGCACCGGCGGCGGACGAGGAACTGGGCGGGCAGCGCGACGACACGCTGGTCCTGCTGCTGCTGTGCGCGCACCCGGTGCTCTCCCCCGCGTCGGCGATCGCCCTGACCCTGCGGGCGGTCGGCGGCCTCACCACGGCGGAGATCGCCCGCGCGTTCCTGGTCCCCGAGGCCACGATGGCGCAGCGGATCAGCCGGGCCAAGCAGCGGATCCGCTCCTCGGGGGTGCCGTTCCGAATGCCGGCGGCGGCAGAGCGGCCGGCCCGGCTCGCGGCGGTGCTGCACGTGCTCTACCTGATCTTCACCGAGGGGCACACCGCCAGCGTCGGCGCCGAGCTGCGGCGGGTGGACCTGGCGGAGGAGGCGGTCCGGCTGGCCCGCGGGCTGCACCGGGCGGTGCCGGGCGAGAGCGAGGTCGCCGGGCTGCTCGCGCTCATGCTGCTCACCGACGCGCGCGCCGCGGCACGCACCGACCCCGCCGGAGAGCTGGTCCCCCTGGCCGATCAGGACCGCTCGCGGTGGGACCGGGCAGCGATCGCCGAGGGTGTCGCGCTGGTGACCCGGGCGCTGCCCCGGGGGCCGGTCGGGCCGTACCAGGTGCAGGCCGCGATCGCCGCGCTGCACGACGAGGCGCCGACCGCGGCGGAGACCGACTGGCCGCAGATCCTCGCGCTGTACGAGGTGCTGGAGCGGCTGTCCCCCGGCCCGGTGGTCTCGCTCAACCGGGCGGTGGCGACCGCCATGGTGCACGGTCCGGCCGCCGGGCTGGCCGCCCTCGACGACCTGGCGGCGGACCCCCGACTGGCCGGCCACCACCGGCTGCCCGCCGCCCGGGCGCACCTGCACGAGATGGCCGGCGACCGGGAGCGGGCGATCGCCGACTACAGCGCCGCCGCCGAGCTGACGGCGAGCCTCCCCGAACAGCGCTACCTACGCCTGCGCGCCGCCCGCCTCGCCGCGGAGTCCTGACCTGCCACCTTCCGCCGCAGGTGGCGGGTCGCCCGGCGACTCGGGTTGACGTGCGGCCACGGGGGCGGACGAGCCCCTTTTCCTCCTTTGCTCTGCTTCAACCCACGCACCGGTTTCGAGCGGAAACCCATGCGCTCGTTGAAGCAGAGCAAAGGACGCGGTGAGGTTCCTCGTGCCGCGGGCCGGACGGCCACCCGATGCGGGTGCCCTCGGGCGGCGTCCGGCGCCGGCCGGTGGTGGCCGGGCCCGACCGGGCCCGGCCACCGGTGCGGAGATTCAGCTGGCGGTGCAGGTCGCCGTGGGGGCGGTGTTGGTGCCGTTCCAGCTGCCGATGAAGCCGAAGCTGGTGCTGGCGCCGGCGCCCAGCCGGCCGTTCCAGTCGACGTTGCGGGCGGTCACCGTCGAGCCGCTACTGGTCACCGACGCGTTCCAGGCCTGGTTGACGGTCTGGCCGTTGGCGAACGTCCAGCGCACCGTCCAGCCGGTGATCGCCGACCCGCCGGCGGTCACCCGGACGTCCCCCTGGAAGCCGCCCGGCCACTGGTTGGTGACCGTGTACGTGGCCGTGCAACCGCCCGGCGGGGGCGTCGTCGGCGGCGGGGTGGTCGGCGGAGGCGTCGTCGGCGGCGGGGTCGTCGGCGGAGGCGTCGTCGGCGGCGGGCTGGTCGGCGGGTTGCCGAAGATGGTCGCCTCCCGCGCGGTGGCCTTGATGCCGTTGGCGCCGTTGAACAGCCGCTGACCCCAGGTGCTCAGGTTGTTCGGGTCGAAGTTGATGGCGAGGTCCAGGTACTCCACCCCGCCGCCGTTGCCGCTCCAGGACCAGCCCAGCCAGCCGATGCGGTTGGCCTGGGTGTAGCTGAGGATCGCGTCCTCGTCCGGGTCGCCGTCGGAGTGGTTGTGGCCGAACTCGCCCACCACGATCGGCAGCCCGGCGGTGCGGAACCGGCCGAGGTAATCGCTGATCTCGGCGGCGGTGTCGAAGACGCCGTACATGTGGATGGAGAAGACGGTGTTGCGGTCCGCGTCGGCGGCGAAGACCGCCGCCGCGTTGTCGCGCATCGTGAACGTCCAGTCCTGACCCCAGTTCGGGGCGTCGACCATGATCGTGTGGTCGAAGTTGGCGTTGCGCAGCCGCCGGATCGCGTTCGACGTGTCGGTGGTCCAGGCGGCGTAGCCCTGGTTGCCGTGCGGCTCGTTGCCGATGTTGACGATCACGTACGCCTCCTGTCCACGCAGGACGTCGGCGATGCTGATCCAGTAGTCCACGGCCCGGTCGAGCGACACCGCGCCGCTCTGCTCGCCGTACCCGGTGGTGTCGTGCACCTCCAGGACGCAGATCAGCCGGTTGGTCTTGCACAGCGAGATGACGTTCGCGACGTCGGCCGCGCTGTTGCGGGTCCACCGGTCACCGCTGGAGAGCACGACCCGTACGGTGTTCGCCCCGAGCGCCTTGATGTTGGCGAAGGAGCTGGTCTGGTTCGTGTACCAGGTGTGCGCGTGGTTGACCCCGCGCATGATGAACTCGTTGCCGTTCGCCTCGTACAGCTTGCCGTTGGCGACCGTGAAGCCGGTCGCGGCCCGCGCCGGCTGCCCGATCATCAGCACCGCGACGACCAGCGCGAGCAGCGCGGTGCCGGCAGCGGAGAGTCTTCTTGTCATGGCCTTCCTCACCGAGGACCCCCGCTGCCCGCGCAGGGGTGGGACGTCACAGGGGACAGCGGCTGTAGCCCGACAGCCGCCACCTGGCTCCCGGCGGCGCAGGCATCAGCGTAGGACGATGGCTGCCGCAACGCAATGAACCGGTTAAGGAACCTGGACCGTGAGGGTTGACCGGCGCAGGCCGGGGTAACCCGGGAGGATCGGCCGGGTCGGAACGAGGAGGCACCATGGTGAACGTCGGCTACACCCTCTTGGGCGAGCAGGCCGGGCCGAAACAGCTGGTCGACTACGCCGTGCGCGCCGAGGCGGCCGGCTTCGACCACCTGGTCGTGTCCGACCACTACTACCCCTGGCTCGACTCCCAGGGCCACTCCCCGTACGCCTGGTCGGTGCTCGGCGCGGTCGCCCACGCCACCTCCCGGGCGGCGCTGATGTCGTTCGTGACCTGCCCGATCCGCCGCTACCACCCGGCCGTCGTGGCGCAGAAGGCGAGCACCGTCGGGGCGCTCTCCGACGGCCGGTTCACCCTGGGCCTGGGCGCGGGTGAGAACCTCAACGAGCACGTCGTCGGCGGCTGGCCGCACGTGCAGCAGCGGCACGAGATGTTCGAGGAGGCGCTGCAGATCATCCGGCCGCTGCTCAACGGGGAGACGCTTACCTTCTCCGGCAACCACTACGACGTGCCCGACGCGTACGTGTGGGACCGGCCCGAACGGCCGGTGCCGATGGCCGTCGCCGCGTCCGGCCGCCAGTCGACCACCCTCGCCGCCGAGTACGCCGACGGCGTCATCGCCACCGAACCGGACCCGCACCTCATCCAGATGTACGACGACGCCGGCGGCGTCGGGAAGCCCCGCTACGGGCAGGTCGCCATCTGCTACGGGCCGGACGAGGCCGAGTGCCGCAAGATCGTGCACGACCAGTTCCGCTGGTTCGGGCTCGGCTGGAAGGTCAACGCCGACCTGCCCGGCCCCGACTCCTTCGCCGCCGCCACCCAGTTCGTCCGCGAGGAGGACGTGGCCGAGGGCATCTCCTGCGGCCCGGACGTGGACCGGCACGTCGAGGCGTTCAAGAAGTTCGTCGACGCCGGCTTCAGCCACGTCGCGCTCGTACAGGTCGGCGGGGACAGCCAGCCGATGTTCCTGGAGTGGGCGCAGGAGCAGCTGCTGCCGCGCCTGCGGGAGCTGTGAGGCCCTCGCCGCTGCGGCGGCCCCGCCCGACCGCGCCCGGCCGGTTCGGCCCGGGCGAGCTGCGCCTCGCGCTCGCCGCGCCCCGCCCGGCCGCCGGGCTCACCAGCGAGTGGCGGCTCGTGGACGGCCTGCGGACGCACACCCGCCGCGGCGCCGACCCGGGCACCGGCGCGCCACCGGTGGTCCTCGTGCACGGGCTGGCCGTCTCGCACCGGTACCTCACCCCGCTGGCGGCGCGGCTCGCCGACACGCACCCCGTGTACGTGCCGGACCTCCCCGGCTTCGGCCTGAGCGAACGCCCCGACACGGCGTACGGCGTGCCCCGGCTCGCCGACCACCTGGCGGCCTGGCTGGCCGCGTACCGGCTGCCGCCGGCCTGCCTGCTCGGCCACTCCTTCGGCGCGGAGGTCGTCGCGTCGCTCGCCGCCCGCCATCCCGGCGCGGTCCGCGCGGTGGTGCTGGCCGGACCGACCAGCGACCCGGCGGCGCGGTCCCGGCGCGGCCAGTTCGGCCGCTGGCTGGTGGACGCGCTGCGCGAGGCGAAGCTCCAGGCGCCGATCCTGCTGCGCGACGTCTGGGACGCCCGCCCCTGGCGGGTGTACGCCACGCTGGGCCACTCGGTGCGCAACACCGTCGAGGCGGACCTGGTACGGATCACCGTGCCCACCCTGGTGGTGACCGGCTCGCGGGACCCGGTCGCGCCGGCGGGCTGGCGGTCGCAGGCCGCGCGGCTCGTCCCCGGCGGCCGGGACCTCGCGGTGCCCGGCGCCGCGCACAACGTCGTCACCACCGCGCCGGCGCAGGTCGCCGACGCCGTTCGACACCTACTGGCCCCTACCCTGACGAACAGGTGATCCGCATGCGCATCGGCAACATGGAGATCCGGCCGGCCGGCGGCGGCCTCGGCTGCCTGCTGATGATCCTCTTCTCGATCGTCGCCTCGATCGTGCTGACCGTGCTGCTCAACCTGGCGCTGTGACGCGCCGGATCCGGGGTGCGTCCTCAGGCGACGGTGAGGTCGAGGTCGGCGGCGACCGGGTAGTGGTCGGAGGCGTACTCGGTCGCGCCGCCCCGGACCACCCGCACCTGCCGGGTCAGCTCGGCGAGCCTCGGCGTGGCCAGGAGGTAGTCCAGGCGCATCGGCGCGAACTCCGCGCCACCGTGCCGGGTCGGCACGGTCCGCCCCGCCGCGTCACCCGCCTCGTCGGGCCCGCTCGCACCGGGTCCCGGCCCGCCAGCGCCAGCAGATCGCCACAGGTCCACCAGGCCGGCGTCCAGCAGCCGGCCGACCGCCCGCGTGTCGACGGTCCGGCCGTCGCGCCGCAGGTGCCGGCGCCGGTACAGCTCCGGCAGCCCGGCCAGGCGCTCGGCATGGTCGGCCGCCGGGTCGAGGGTGTTGAGGTCCCCGGCGACCAGGGCCAGGTCGGCCCGCCCCCGGCGGAGGGCCGCCGCCAGCCAGTCGGCCTCCAGCCGCCGCCGGCCACCCGAGTACGGATCGAGGTGCGTGCCGAGCAGCGTCAGCGGTCCCGCCGACGTCGCCACCCGGACCCGGACCGCGGCGTGGTGGAACGGACGGCGGAGCGGCCCGGCGGCGAGCACCCGCAGCGGCGGGCGGACGAGCACCCCCACCGGTTGACCGAACCACGACCGGGCCAGGTGCCCACGCATCTGGATCCGGTCGGCGAAGCCGGCCAGCACCCGGTCGTCGAAGCCGCGCAGCTCCTGCAACGCGAGGACGTCCGGCCGCAGCTCGTCGAGGACCCGCAGGATCAGGTCCCGCCGGTCGGTGCCGCCGGTGTCGCGGCCGCCGGTCCGGATGTTCCAGGTCGCCACCCGCAGCATGCGCCCGGTCAGTCCACCCGGCCGGCCTTGGCCAGCTCGTCGTCGAGGGTGTGCACATCCTCCGACTCGATCGTTGGCCGGTTGCCCTCGCGCAGGTCCTCGTTCGGGCGGACCACCCAGTAGAGCAACCCCACCCAGAGGGTGCACAGGATGATCGCGCCCATGAAGTCGGTCGGGTGGTGCATCCCCCGGTACATCCGGGAGACCGCCACCCCGACCGGCAGCACCACCGCCAGGGCCACGAAGACCCACCGCCACCAGCGGTCGGTCCGCGGGAAGACGACGATCGCGATGGCCACCCAGAGGCAGAGGGTGGCCGCGATGTGGCCGGACGGGAAGGACGACGTCGGCATCGGCCCGTCCAGGTTCCCCACCGGCGGCCGGGGCCGGTCCACCGCCGCGGCCGCGGCGAGGAAGAGACTCAGCTCGCCGAACATGGTCAGCGCGACGAACAGCACCGGTCGCCACCGCCGCCACACCGCCAGCACCAGCGGGCAGAAGACCAGCGAGACCAGCAGGATCGCGTGCGTGTCGCCGGCCTTGCTCCACCACCAGGAGACGTCGTCCCGGGCGGCAGTGCGCTGCTCGGCGAACCAGCGCGGCACCTCGGTGTCCAGGGTCGCGAGGAACGTGCCGCCGGCGTGGTAGCTGACGAAGATGCCGAACCCGAAGAGCGCACCGAGCACCAGCACCCAGCCGACGACCAGCTCGAAGACCGCGGCCCGGGGGTGCGGCAGCAGGTGCGCCTCGTCGGGGGCGGGCGCCACGTCGTACGCGGCCTCCGGTTCGAGCCCCTCGCTCAACGCCGGCACCGGCCGGCCGCGTTCCAGCCGCCAGAGGCGGAAGGCGTACGCGGTGATGCCCAGCCACGCCGCACCGAGCAGCCAGGCACCGAGCACGTCCGAGACGAAGTGCACGCCGAGCGCGATCCGGGTCAGCCCGATCAGCGCCACGATCGTGGCGACCAGGGCGACGGCCGGCCGGCGCCAGCGCGGCGCCAGCGCCGGGAGGAAGACCAGCAGCAGCGCGCCGTACGCGACGAACGACCCGAGCGCGTGGCCGGAGGGGAAGCTCTGCCCCGCGTACCCGCCGATCGGCACCGCCACCTCGGGACGCAGCCGGTCGACCAGCGTCTTGAGCGCCGGGTCCAGGATGAGCGCGCCGACGCCGGTGACGATGAGGAACACCGCCAGCCGGCCCTGCCGACGGATCAGCAGGCCGACCATGGCCACCGAGATCAACCAGATCAGCACCGCCCGCCCGCCGAGATCGGTGAGCGCGTTGAGCACCGTCACCAGCGGCCCGTACGGCGACACGAGGTCGTTGAGCCAGGCGGCGACGCCGTGGTCGACGTCGTACAGCGGCGTCCACCGGACGCGGACCAGCACCAGCAGCACGCCGAATCCGACTCCGGTGCCGAGCACGAGCGCCAGGCCGGCGAGCGTCCGCTCGGTGAAGTGACCCAGGGGTCGGCGCAACGCATCGATGACCGCGCTCACGGCAGCCTCCCTCTCAGCTCCTGGCGTGGCGCTTTACCCCATGGGGGCTCCACGTACACCGGAGGCCGGTCTAGCGGGAGGTCATCTCGCCGGTGTCGGGCACCTCCACCCGCGCTGCCTCGGGCTCCCACAGGTCGGGCTGGGCGGGCTCCTGGACGCCGATCCGGACCGCCTCCAGTTGGGCGGCGAAGGCCAGCCCGCCGAAGAGTGCCATGCCGGTGAGGTTTGCCCACAGCAGCAGCGCCATCATGCCGGTCAGCGCGCCGTACGTCTGGTTGAAGTCGTCGCTCCAGGCCACGTACGCCGCGAGCAGCAGGCTGGTGATCCACCACAGCGCCGTGGCGATCCCCGCGCCGAAGAAGAGCCACGACAGGCCGGGCTGGTTGCGGCGCGGCGCGTGCCGGAACAGCACGGCGACGGCCAGCACGGTCAGCGCGAGGCTCAGCGGCCACCGCACCACGTCCCACCCGCTCTCGGCGACGTCACCCCACGCGTAGTGGCGCTGCACCGAGTCGCCGATCGCCCCACCGGCGACCAGGATGAGGAACCCGGTCAGCGCGGGCAGGCCGGCGGCGACGGCGAGGACCGCGGCGCGGACGTACTTCCACAGTGCCGGCCGGTCCCGCTCGACGCCGTAGATCCGGTTCGCGCCCCGCTCGATCTGCGCCATCGTCGTGGTCAGCGCGACCAGGCCGGTGAGCAGTCCGAGGGTCAGGGCCAGCTCGCCGACCTCCTCGGTGCGCTCGCCCTCGCCGAGCAGCTCGCCCACCACCTCGTCGCTGGCGCCCGGGGAGAGCGCCAGCACGGTGTCGGCGACGACCTCGCCGCCCTCCTGGACACCCAGCTCCGAGATCAGACCGGTCAGCGCGATCAGGAACGGCACGACCGCGAGGCAGAGCTGCAACGCGAACGCCCGGGAGTGGCTGAACCCGTCGCCGTAGCGGAACCGGATGAACGCGTCCCGCAGCAGGTGCCAGCCGCCCTCCCGGCGCAGCGTGTGCCAGGCGTCGTCGGCGGACAGTTCCTCGTCCGCCATCAGCCGGGTCTCCGGCACCATCCGGGTGCTACTCACCGTGCGCCTCCCCGATCAGCCGTTCGCCGCGCTCGGCGACGGCCTCGGCGTCAACCGCGAGGTCGGGCGCGCGCTCCGGCTGCGGTACGCACAGCCACAACGCCCGGCGCCGGATCTCCGCCTTCAGCGTGCGGCCCGGATCGATGAGGTCACCGTCCAGCTCGCGCGGCTGCGGGCGGTCGCTGGTGATCTCCACCCGCCGGCCGCGGAACACCTCCATCCGCGGGACCCGCTCGCGCCGCCGCAGCACCGCCCAGCCCAGTTGGATCCAGTGCCGCAGCGTCCGCGGGGTGAGCACGGCGACGTCCAGGTACCCGTCGTCGGGCTCGGCCTCGGTGAGCAGGCGTACGCCGCCCTGGAGGCGGCCGACGTTGGCGACCAGAACGGACCGGGCGCGCCGGCGGACCGGCTGCTGGTCGTCGATCCGGATGGCGACCCGCATCGGTCGGTCCCGCAGGTGTCGGGCCGCCCCCATCACGTACGCCGGCCAGCCGATCCGCCGCTTCGTGGTCTCGGAGGTGTCGGCGAGCATCTGCGCGTCGAAGCCCATGCCGGCCATCACCGTGAAGTAGTGCTCCTCGACCTGGCCGACGTCGAGCAGTCGCCGGCCACGCTCGACCGCCACCTCGAGGCCGGCCGCGAGGTCGTCGGAGAGGCCCAGGTTGGCCGCGAGCAGGTTGCCGGTGCCCTGCGGCAGCACGGCCAGCGCCACCTCCGTGCCGACCAGCCCGCTGACGCAGGACATCACCGTGCCGTCACCGCCGCAGGCGAAGACCACGTCGACGCCGGCCTTGACGGCCTCCTCGGTCTGGCCGCGCCCCGGGTCCTCGACGGTGGTCTCGAACCAGAGCGGTTCGGCCCAGCCGGCGGCGACGAGGGCTTCGTCGACCGTGCGGCGCAGCTCGTCCAGGTCGGCCACCTTCGCCGGGTTCACCACCACGGCCGACCGCAGCCCGCCGCTGTCCGCTCCACCGTTCACGGCGCCAGTGTGCGGCACGACGGCGCGTTCAGCGAGCCCACGAGGACAGCGCCACAGAAAGGTTTGAACGGCGCGCGCCCCGCGGGTGGTCAGGCCGCGGCGCGGAGCGCGGTCTCGACGCGGCGGCGCAGGTCGTCGAGCCCGACGCCGGCCTCGGTCAGGACCAGGGCGGCGAGGCCGTTCCCCTCCCGGAGGAGGCCGAGCAGGATGTGCTCGGTGCCGATGTGCCCGTGGCGCAGCCGCAGCGCCTCGCGCAGGGACAGTTCGAGAACCTTCTTGGCGCGGGGCGAGAACGGGCCGCCCGCGTACCGTCGCCGGCCCCAGCGGCGGCGCGACGCCGGCGCGGCCTCGCGGAGCGCGTCCGGGCCGAAGGTCTCCTCGATCCGCGCGACGATGGCCGCCAGGTCGATGCCGATCTCGCGCAGGGCCGCCGCGTCGGCGTCGGCCAGGCCGGTGCCGGCGTGCTCGGTGTGGCGGCGGATGCGGGCCCGGAGGTCGTCCGCGCTCACGCCCGCCTCGTGCAGCACCCGCACGGCGAGACTGTCGCCGTCGGTCAGCAGCGCGAGCAGCAGGTGCTCGGTGCCGACCGGCCGCTGCCCCTCGGTGCGGGCCTCCTCGCGGGCCTGCTTCACCACGCTGCGGGCCCGGTCGGTGAACCGCTCGAACATCACGCCTCCCAGGACTGATCGACCGCCGGCCGCCCGGCGTGCTTCTTGTGGACCGCCTGCCGGCTGACCTCGAGCGCGTCGGCGATCTCCTGCCAGGACCAGCCCTGCCGTCGGGCGTTGTCGACCTGGACCACCTCGAGCCGCTCGAGCAGCCGGCGCAGTGCGCGGACGGCGCGCAACCCGACCCGGGGGTCGGTGCTGGCGGCGGCCGCCGCGAGTTCCGTCGCCTGACTCATGGTGTCAACTTACGTTGACGAAGCGGCCGTTGTCAACCCTGGTTGACGATCCTGTTAGGGTCCGGCCATGCGCGCTCACCCCACGTCGGTGTCCGTCGGCGATCTCCGGCTGGACGTGGCGGGCGACAGCGTGGTCGGCCACCGGTACCCGGCGAACTTCGACGTCCTTCACGTCGACCCCGACCTGCCGCTCGCCGTGGTAGCGGACGGCATGGGCGCGGGCGAGGGAAGCCGGCGGGCCGGAGCCACCGCCGTGCAGGCGCTCGTCGCCGGGGTCCGGGCCGCCTGGCCCCGGGTGGACGCCCGGCGGTTGCGCGCCGCCGTGGCCGAGGTCCAGTCGGCGGTACGCGCCGCCGGCGCCGACCTCGCCGAACTGACCGGGTGCACGCTCACCCCCCTGCTCGTCGAGCCGGACGGCGGCCAGGGCTGGCTGGTCCAACTCGGCGACTCGCGGGCGTACCGGCTGCGCGACGGCCTCCTCGAACTGCTCACCGTCGACCACACGGCCGCCTGGCTCGGCGTGGTCCACGGCTGGTACGCGGCCGACTCCCCCGCCGCCGCCCGGGCCCGCTACCAGCTCACCCGGTACGCCGGCCACCCCGGCGAGCCGGAGGCCGACCTGCTCGCGGTGACGCTGCGCCCCGGTGACACCTGGCTGCTCTGCACCGACGGCCTCAGCGACCAGCTCGACTACCACCGGATCCGGGAACTGCTCACGGCGGCGCAGCCCGACGAGGTCACCCGGGACCTGCTCGACGCGACCCTGACCGCCGGCGGCGCCGACAACGCCACCGCCGTCCTGATCCGGGTGCGGTAGGAGCGGACGCACCTCGCCGGCCGCCCCCTTCGAGGCTCCCGTGGGCGGAGACGCCGCTGGCCGGCACCCCGGGCTCGGGTGCCGGCCAGCGACTTCATTTCCCCCTGTGAGGAATGTGTGTGTGGGTCAGCTGGTCCAGTGCTTGGCGACCAGGTCGGCGGCCTGCTGTTCCCACTGGGCGTAGTGGTCCGGGTAGGCCGAGACCTGCACGGTCTGGGCGGCCTTGGTCAGCGGCATGTCCTGCCAGCCGTCGACCTGCTGGAGGCCCTTGAGGAACGCCATGGTCGAGTACTCGGGGTCGGTGATCTGCTCCACCGTGCCCCACCCGCTGGACGGGCGCTGCTGGAACAGGCCCTGCGAGTCGTGGTCGTTGCGCTCACCCAGGTGACCCAGGTTCTCCAGCTTCGACTCCTGCAGCGCGGTGGCGATCGCGACCACGGCGGCCCGCTCGTCCATGCCGGACTTCTTCGTCGCCGCGATGATCGCCTTCACATTCGCGGTCTGCTCATCGGACAGGTCGATGCGCGACTGCTTGCCCTGCACACCGTGCGGGATCAGCTTGCCCGTGTCCGGCTTGTCGGCCTGCACCGCGGCGACCGGAGCCCCGGTCACCGGCGCGGTCGTGCTGGCGGTGTCGTGGTTCAGCGGACCAGCGGCCAGACCACCAGCGAACGCCAGACCAACGATACCCAGAACGCTCTTACGCATGATCGTGTTCATGATGAAGCTCCATTCGGGGGTCGGCACCACCAGCCCACAAGGGGGGGACGGGCGTAGGCGGTGCAAGCACCATCCGAGGCGCTCAAAAGACTTGGGGGAAAGACCACCGGCATCCGAGGGGCGGGGGGATGGCCCCTTCACGGTGCCGGGTCCAGGTGTAACGACCGACCGGCCGCCAACATTCCGGCGACCACCAACCCGTCGAAGACCCCGGGCTCCTGCTCGATCGTCCAGTGGATGTAACGCCCCCACCCCGCCCACGATTCCGCCCCCACCATGCCCCCGGTCACACCCCCAAACCCGACACCCGGCCCAGACGGGCACACCAGATCCGGACACCCGGCACACACAGCACAGCCCGCGACGCCGACCCCCGGAAGACCCCCGGCCGGGTCCGCCCGCTGGCGAGGGGCTTGGGAGCTGTCTCGTGGCGGGATCTGACCGGTAACGCCCCGATGGGGCCCACGTCAGGGGTGTGCCCGCCGGGACCGGCGCACGGATCAAGCCTGCCCGGAAGCCGGGCACGGCGGGCCACACCCCCCAACCGCGACCAGAACGAACAAAGCCGGAACCGGCGGTACGACGATCCCGCCCCGCTGTCGTACCGCCCGGACTAGCCTCGGGACGAGGGCCCGGGGCGCGACACCTGCGGAGGTGATGCCGGATGGCCGCAGCCGCCGACGCGCCGGTGCTCGCCGGTGTCGGCTCGGAACACAACCTGCCACTGGTCGCCCTGGCGGCCCGGGAGGCCGCCACGCACGATCGACCCCTGCGCCTGCTGCACGCCTTCGACTGGGGAGCGGCCCTGGCGGCGCCCTCCGTCGCCGGCCCGCACGACGCCGCCGAGGAGCTACTCGCCCGGGCGACGGAGATCGCCAAGGACGTCGACGAGACGCTGCCGGTCAGCGGCGAGATCACCGAGGGCCCGGTGGTGGACATGCTGGTCCGCCGCTCGGAAGCGGCGTTCCTGATGGTGATCGGGGATGGCGGCATGAGCACCGACTCCGGCTGGGTCGCCACCGACACGGCCGCGGTGCAGGTCGCCGCCCGAGCCGGCTGCCCGGTGCTGGTGGGCCGGCGGGACCCGCCGCCGGAGGGCCCGGTGCTGGTCGGCGTGGACGGCTCGGAGGACTCCCAGCGGGCCCTGGAGTGGGCGTTCGACTGCGCGGCCCGGCGGGCGGCCCGGCTGGTCACCGTACGGGTGGTGGAACCGGGCGGGAACGAGGACCCCGCGGTTCTCGCCGGCCTCGTGGCCCGGGCCGACCGTCGACACCCGTCGGTGGCTGTGGAGTGCCACACCATCCGCGGCGACCCCGGGCAGGTCCTCGTTGAGCAGTCGAAGTCGACGCAGGTGACGGTGGTGGCGGCCCGGGGCCAGCGGCCCGGTCGGGGGATGCTCGGGTCGGTGTGCCAGAAGGTGCTCTACCGGGCGCCGGCGCCGGTGATCGTGGTGCGGGGGCTCTCGGCAGAGGGCCCCTGACGCAGGGACCAAGGACTCTGATCCAGAACCGTCGTTTCCGCGAAGCTGAGGACGGAAACGTCCTTCCGGATGCGCCAACACCCGAACCGCGAGAGGCTCAGGCAGTATGGACACCGCAACCGCCCCGCACAGCCCCCTGACCGAAGACGAGCTGCGCCGGCTGGACGCGTACTGGCGTGCGGCGAACTACCTCACCGTCGGGCAGATCTATCTGCTGGACAACCCGCTGCTCCGCGAGCCGCTGGCTCCGGAGCACGTGAAGCCCCGGCTGCTCGGGCACTGGGGCACCAGTCCCGGCCTGACCCTGCTGTACGCGCACCTCAACCGGGTCATCGTCGCCCGTGACCTGAACGCCATCTTCATCACCGGCCCCGGCCACGGCGGGCCGGCGATCGTGGCGAACACCTGGCTGGAGGGCACGTGGAGCGAGCGTTACCACGGCATCGGCCGCGACGAGGCGGGCATGGCCCGGCTGTTCCGCCAGTTCTCCTTCCCCGGCGGCATCCCCAGCCACGTGGCGGCGGAGGTGCCGGGCTCGATCCACGAGGGCGGTGAGCTGGGGTACGCCCTGAGCCACGCGTACGGTGCCGCGTTCGACAACCCGGACCTGCTGGTCGCGTGCGTGATCGGCGACGGCGAGGCGGAGACCGGCCCGCTGGCCGGCAGCTGGCTGTCCAACGTGTTCCTCAACCCGGCCCGCGACGGCGCGGTGCTGCCCATCCTGCACCTCAACGGCTACAAGATCGCCAACCCGACGGTGCTGGACCGGATCCCGGAGTCCGACCTGCTGGAGATGATGCGCGGGTACGGCTACCGGCCGTATGTGGTCGCCGGCGACGACCCCGCCACCGTCCACCAGGCCCTGGCCGCGACGCTGGACCGGGCGCTGGACGAGATCGCCGCGATCCAGCGGCAGGCCCGCTCGGGTGGCCCGGTGGAGCGTCCGCGCTGGCCGATGATCGCCCTCCGGACGCCGAAGGGCTGGACCGGGCCACGGGAGGTCGACGGCAAGCAGGTGGAGGGGACGTACCGGTCGCACCAGGTCCCCCTGTCGGAGGTACGCACCAACCCGCAGCACCTGGCCGAGCTGGAGCACTGGCTGCGCAGCTACCGGCCGGAGGAGCTGTTCGACGCCACCGGAGCGCCGGTCGCCGAGCTGCTGAACCTGCCGCCGAAGGGTGACCGCCGGATGAGCGCCAACCCGGTCACCAACGGCGGGCTGGTGCTGCGCGACCTGACGCTGCCCGACTTCCGGGACTACGCGGTCGACGTGGCCCGGCCCGGCGCCACGGTCACCGGCGCGACCGGCGCGCTGGGCAAGTGGGTACGTGACGTGATCGCCGCGAACCCGGAGACGTTCCGGCTGTTCGGCCCGGACGAGGTCGCCTCCAACCGGCTCGGCGCCGCCTTCGAGGCCACCGACCGGGCCTGGGTGGCGGGGACCGTGCCGGGCGACGACCATCTCTCCCCCGACGGTCGGGTCATGGAGGTGCTCTCCGAGCACCTGTGCCAGGGCTGGCTGGAGGGCTACCTGCTGACCGGCCGGCACGGCATCTTCACCAGCTACGAAGCGTTCATCCACATCGTCGACTCGATGGTCAACCAGCACGCCAAGTGGCTGAAGGTGACCCGGGGCATCCCGTGGCGCCAGCCGGTCGCGTCGCTGAACTACCTGCTCTCCAGCCACGTGTGGCGGCAGGACCACAATGGCTTCTCGCACCAGGACCCGGGGTTCATCGACCACGTCATGAACAAGAAGGCCGAGGTGGTGCGGGTCTACCTGCCGCCGGACGCGAACACCCTGCTGTCCACGATGGACCACTGCCTGCGCAGCCGGCACTACATCAACGTGGTCGTCGCCGGAAAGCAGCCGGCCCCGAACTGGCTGTCGATGGACGAGGCGATCATGCACTGCCGCCGCGGTATCGGCATCTGGGACTGGGCCAGCAGCGACGGCGGCGAGGAGCCGGACGTGGTGCTCGCCTGCGCGGGCGACGTGCCGACCCTGGAGACCCTCGCGGCGGCCGACCTGCTGCACCGCCACCTGCCCGAACTGAAGGTGCGGGTGGTCAACGTGGTCGACCTGATGCGCCTCCAGCCGCCCACCGAGCACCCGCACGGGCTGGCGGACAAGGAGTTCGACACGATCTTCACGGCGAACAAGCCGATCATCTTCGCCTACCACGGCTACCCGTGGCTGATCCACCGCCTGACCTACCGCCGCACCAACCACGACAACCTGCACGTACGCGGCTACAAGGAGGAGGGCACCACCACCACACCGTTCGACATGGTGATGCTCAACGACCTCGACCGGTTCCACCTGGTCATCGACGTGATCGACCGGGTGCCCGGGCTGGCCGCCCGAGCGGCGCACCTGCGGCAGGACATGGTCGACGTGCGCCAGTCGTGCCGCGACTACACCCGCGAGCACGGCGAGGACGACCCGCGCGTCGCCGAGTGGCGGTGGATCCGGGCGAACGACCCCCAGGTCCGCGGTCAGCAGTGAGCCCCGCGGCCACGAGCGAAAGGTGGGCACGATGAGCGGCGAGGAGATTCTGGTCGGCTATGACGGGTCGCCGGACGCCCTGCGGGCCCGGGACTGGGCCCTGGACGAGGCGGAGCGCAGCGGGCGGCCGGTGCGGCTCGCGTACGTCTTCGAGTGGCTGACCGTGGCCGGTTGGGTCGGTCCCGGCGTGGCGCCCGGCGTCTGGCCCGACGAGGCGGCCCGGCAGCAGGTGGAGGAACTGGTCCGGCGGGCGGCTGCCGATGCCGCCCGCCCGGGTCTCACCGTCACCGGCGAGGTGTACGACGGGCCGCCCGCCGTGGTTCTGCAGGAGCGGTCGGCGCGCGCCGGCCTGCTGGTCCTCGGCACGCGCGGGCACGGTGGCTTCGGTGGCCTGCTGGCCGGCTCGACCGCCGTGTCGGTGACCGCCCACGCGCACTGCCCGGTCGTGGTGGTACGCGGTGCGACCGACGGCCGCGCGCACACCCGGCACATCGCGGTCGGGGTGGACGGCTCGGAGACGTCGCTGCTGGCCCTGGGCTTCGCGTTCGAGCAGGCCGCCGCGCGGAAGGTGCCGTTGCACGTGCTCCGCGCCTGGCACCTGCCCCCCGGCCAGCGCCCGTCGTCCGGCCCGGACACCCGGGCGGCGACCCGGGCCGACCGCGCCGACCTCGACGAGCCGCTGTCCCGGTGGGAGCAGGCGTTCCCGGACGTCGACGTGACGGTCGAGGTCGCCGAGGGCAGCCCGGCCGGGCTGCTGGTGGCCGCGAGCCGCGACGCCCAGCTCGTCGTGGTCGGCACCCGGGGCCGGGGCGGGCTGGCGGGCATGCTGCTCGGCTCGGTGAGCCAGCAGCTCCTGCACCACTCGCACTGCCCGGTAGCCGTCATCCGCGAACGCTGACCCCCGCCCCGCCAGCGCCGATCATGGACTTGTGGTGCCATCCGAAGGGCGCGAACCAGGATGCAGCGCCCACCAGAACTCCATGATCGGCGCAGCTGCGGTCACCCGCGGTGCGCGGGTGGGCCGAGGAGGGCGCGCAGCGCGTTGAGGATCACCAGCACGTCGATGCCCTCCTGAAGGAAGGCGCCGCCGACCGGGGGCAGCCGTCCGACCGCGGCCACGAACATGGCCAGCACGGCCAACCCCATGCCGACCGTGGCGCTCTGCACCGCGATCCGGCGCGCGTACCGGGCGATCTCCACGGCATCGGCCAGCCGCTCGAGCTCGTCCACGGTGAGCACCGCGTCGGCGACGTCCGCCGAGGCGGTCGCGCCGGTGGCGCCCATCGCCACGCCGACGTGCGCGGTCGCCAGGGCCGGCGCGTCGTTCACGCCGTCGCCGACCATCACCGTCACCGCCCGGTCCGCCTCGGCGCGGACCCGCTCCACCTTCTCGGCGGGCGTGCACCGGGCGATGACGTCGTCCACCCCGACGGCGTGCGCCACCCGCTCGGCGGTCTCCGGCCGGTCGCCGGTGACCATGACGATCCGCCGCAGCCCGGCCGACCGCAGCCGTTCCACGGTGGGCGGCGCGTCGGGACGTACCGGATCCTCCAGCAGGATCGCGCCGAACGGCCCGGCCTCGCCGCCGACCCACACCACCGACCGGCCGGCCTGCTCGGCGCGGACGCGGGCCGCCTCCGCCCACTGCGGCAGCGGGCCGTCGAGCTGGCCCACCCGGACCTCCCGACCGGCCACCCGCCCGCGGACGCCGCGGCCCGGCTCCTCGGTGACGTCGGCCGGCTCGGCGAGGGCCAGCCCCCGTTCCCGGGCCTGCTCGACCAGGGCGCGGGCCAGCACGTGTGGGGAGAGCTGCTCCACCGAGGCGGCGAGCCGCAGCACCTCGTCCCCGTCGACTCCCGGCGCGGTCACCGTCTCGGCCGCCCGCGGCCGGCCGGCGGTGAGGGTCCCGGTCTTGTCCACCAGCAGGGTGCGGGCGCGGCCGAGCAGTTCGAGGGAGCCCCCGTCGCGGACCAGGACGCCGTGCCGGGCCGAGCGGGACAGCCCGGACACGATCGCGATGGGGGTGGCCAGCAGCAGCGGGCAGGGCGTGGCCACCACCAGCACCGCCACCGCCCGGACGATGTCGCCGGAGACCAGCCAGCCCAGCCCGGCGAGGACCAGCGTGAACGGGACGAAGGCGACGGCGTACCGGTCGGCCAGCCGCACCGTCGGGGCCTTCCGCGCGGTGGCCTCACGGGCCAGCCGGACGATCCCGGCGTACGTGCTGGCGGCCGCGTCCCTCGTCGCGCGCATCCCGAACCCGGCGCCCGCGTTGACCACGCCGCTCGCGACGGGCTCCCCCGCCGGGCGCTGCACCAGCCGCGACTCGCCGGTGACCACCGACTCGTCGAGCGTGGCCGCCTCGTCGAGCCGTCCGTCGACCGGCACCACGTCGCCCGGGCCGACGAGCAGCTCGTCGCCGACGGCCACCCGGTCCATCGGCACCACCTCGATGGAGCCGTCCGGCGCCCGCCGGCGAGCGGTACGCGGGGCGCGGGCAAGCAGCGCGCGCAGGTCGCGGGTCGCGCGGCCCTGGGCGTACGCCTCCAGCGCCCGGCCGGTCGCCACCATCACCGCGATCACCGCACCGGCCAGGTACTCCCGGACGCCCAGTGACCCGGCCAGCGCGAGGACGGCGATCACGTCCACGCCGTACCGGCGGTGCCGCAGGTCGCGCAGCATCGAGACGACCGCCGGCACCAGGGCCGCCACGGTGGCCGCCACCCACAGCAGGTCGCCGACCCCGGGCCGACCGGCGATCCGGGCCGCCGCGCCGGCCACCACCAGCGCCGTCAGCCCGGCCAGCGGCGCCCACAGCAGCAACCGCCGACCCCGCTCGGGCCGCGCCGGCTGCTCCGGTACGCACTCCGGTGGCTCCGTCATCCTGCGGATCGTCCCAGACCGAACGCGCGCCGCACCGGGCAAACCGGCGAGTCGAAGGGCCCGGCCGGGGCGGGACCTTCGCTCCGTGCGACCGGCCGACGGATGGCGCAGGATGGAGCCGCAACCCCGCCCGGGGCGCCGCCCGGGTGCGGCACGATGGGCTCGAGACGGAGAGGTCGTGAGGATGAGCCAGGAGACGGACCGCCCCCTGCCGACGGCGCTCGCGGAGGCCGCCGCGACCGCCGGCCACGCCCCCAGCGTGCACAACACGCAGCCGTGGCGGTGGCGGGTGCTGCCGGACGCCCTGGAGCTGCGGGTCGTCCGCGACCGGCAGCTCGCGGCGACCGACCCCGAGGGCCGGCTGCTCGCCATCAGCTGCGGCACCGCCCTGCACCACGCCCGGGTGGCGCTGACCGCCGAGGGCTGGCGGGCCGCCGTCGCGCGGATGCCCGACCCCGGCGACCCGGACCTGGTGGCGCGCCTCACCAGCCTGACCCATGCCGGAGCGGACCCGGAGGCGATGCGCCTGGTGCAGTGCATGCGGGTCCGCCGCACCGACCGACGGCCGGTCAGCAACGAGCCGGTTCCGACCGAGGCGCTCGGCGAGATCACCAAGGCCGTCACCGCCGAGGGGATCCAACTGCAGCTTCTCGACCGGGACCAGGTGCTGGAGCTGGCGGCGGCCGCGTCGCACGCCGCCGCCGTCGAGTCGGAGGATCCGCAACTGCGCGAGGAGCTGGCGTACTGGACCAGCCGGGCCGGCGACACCGGTCTGCCACCGGAGGTCCTGCCGGCGACCGCGCCACAGACCACCGTGCCGGCCCGCGACTTCGGCCGCCCCGGCACCCTGCCGGTCGGGCCCGGCCACGACCGGGCGGCCGAGTACGCGCTGCTCTACGGCGACGAGGACGAGCCGGTCGACTGGCTGCGCGCCGGCGAGGCGCTGTCCGCCGGTTGGCTGACCGCGACCCGGCTCGGTGTCTCGGTGGTGCCGCTGAGCGGGGTGGTGGAGGTGCCCGGCACCCGCCAGACGCTGCGCGGGCTGCTGGCCGGCATGGGTCACCCGTACCTCGTGCTGCGCCTCGGTATCGCGGACCCGGCGCACGCGGGCCCGCCGCACACGCCGCGGCTCGCCGTCGAGCAGGTGGTCGACACCTCGGCGGTACGCGGCGGCTGACGGGTTGTGCCCACGCCGCCACCCGGGCGATAGCATCGGGCGATGGCAGGCGCGGCACCGAACCCCAGACCCGAACCGAACGCGACCCCGTCGCTCGGGCTGACCCCGCTGTCCCGGGTCCGCCTCGACGAGCTGCTGCAGGAGATGCTGGACCGGGTCGGCGAGGTGGTCACCAGCCGCGAGCGGCTGCGGGCCCTGCTCGACGCGGTGGTCGGCATCGGCAGCGACCTCGATCTGCGCAGCACGCTGCAGCGCATCGTCGAGTCGGCGTGCGGGCTGGCCGGGGCGCGCTACGGCGCGCTGGGCGTCATCGGCCGGGACCGGATGCTGCACGACTTCATCACCTACGGCATCGACCCGGAGGTGCACGCCAAGATCGGCGACCTGCCGCACGGCCGGGGCGTGCTCGGCCTCCTCATCGACGATCCGCGCCCGCTGCGGATGCCGGACATCACCCAGCACCCCAAGTCGTACGGCTTCCCGCCGCACCACCCGCCGATGCACAGCTTCCTCGGCGTGCCCGTCCGCATCCGGGACCAGGTCTTCGGCAACCTCTACCTCGCCGAGAAGCAGGGCGCCGGCGAGTTCACCGAGGACGACGAGGAGATCGTGGTCGCGCTCGCCGCCGCGGCCGGCGTCGCGATCGAGAACGCCCGCCTCTACGAGCTCGCGCACCGGCGGGAGCGTTGGCTCGCCGCCACCGCCGAGATCACGGCGGTGCTGCTCGGCGAGGTCCGCCGCACCGACGCGCTGTCCCTCGTCGCGCGCCGGGCCCGGGAGGTGGCCGAGGCCGCGCTGGCGCTGGTGCTGCTGTACGACCCCGAGGCCGACCACTTCACCGTCGAGGTCGTCGACGGCGCCGGCGACCAGGCCGGCGCGCTGGTCGGCGCCGTCCTGCCCGCCGCCGAGACGAGCTTCGCCGCCGCCGTCACCGACGGCCGCCACGACGAGGTGGCCGACCTGGCCCACGCCGCGCCCTGGCCGGCGCTGCTGCACACCGGGCCGGCCATGCTGTCCCCGCTGGCCACCGCCGACGTCCTGCACGGCGTGCTGGTGGTGGCGCACAGTCCCGACCACGACGGCACCAGCGAGGACGACGTGGCGCTGCTGGGCAGCTTCGCCGGGCAGGCCGCGCTGGCCATGGAGCGGGCCCGGGGCCAGGAGGAGCGCGAGCTGCTGGTCGTCCTGGAGGACCGCGAACGCATCGCCCGGGACCTGCACGACGTGGTGATCCAGCGGTTGTTCGCCACCGGCCTGCAGCTGCAGAGCGCGGTGCCGATGAGTGCGCGTCCCGAGCTGGCCAAGCGGATCAACGCCGCCGTCGACGACCTGGACGCCACGATCAAGGACATCCGCCGCACCATCTTCGAGCTGCGTACGCCGATGAGCGCGGCGCTGCGTACGGAGATCCGGGAGGCACTCGAGATCGCCGCCGAGCCGCTGGGCTTCCGGCCCACCCTCGAGCTGGTGGGCCCGATCGACAGCGCCGTCCCGGACGACGTCCGCCCGGACCTCACGGCCGTGCTGCGGGAGGCGCTGTCCAACGCCGTACGCCACGCCCAGGCCCACCACGTCGGCGTCGCCGTCCGGGTGGAGGCCGGTCAGGTCGCGGTCACGGTGACCGACGACGGGGTCGGCTGCGACCCGGCCGCCGCCCGGGGCGGGCTGGTCAACCTGCGCGAGCGTGCCGAGCGCCACGGCGGCACCTTCGAGGTCCAGCCGGTGAGCCCGCACGGCACCCGCCTGCACTGGTCCGTCCCGCTTGGCTGATACGCCCGCCGTCCGCCGCTCCGCTGGGCCGGCGCGCCCGGCGTCCACCCCGCCATGATCATGCTGCAACGCCGAAGTAGTGGCCTCGGGGCGTGCCGGCGTGCGGGAGGCCACTACTTCGTGGATCGAGCCTGATCTTGCGGATTCGTCCCGGTCGGCCGGGTCGGGCGGGTCGGGCGGGTCGTCAGTGGGTCTTGCCGAGCAGGCGGGTGGCGAGCACCGCGGCCTGCGTACGGCGCTCCAGGCCGAGCTTCGCGAGCACGCTGGAGACGTAGTTCTTGACCGTCTTCTCGGCGAGGAACATCTTGCCGGCGATCTCGCGGTTCGTGAGGCCCTCGGCCACGTACTCCAGGATCCGCCGCTCCTGCTCGGTCAGCGACTTGAGCTCCCGGGGCTGTTCGACGCCGCTGCGGATGCGCTCCAGCACCCGGGTGGTGATAGCCGGGTCGAGCAGGGACTGACCGGCCGCCACCCGCCGGACCGCGTCGACCAGGTCGGTGCCGCGGATCTGCTTGAGCACGTACCCGGCCGCGCCGGCCATGATCGCCGCGAAGAGCGCCTCGTCGTCCTCGTACGAGGTGAGGATCAGGCCCTTGATCGACGAGTCCACGGCGCGGATGTCGCGGCACACGTCGATGCCGTTGCCGTCTGGCAGCCGCGCGTCGAGAATCGCCACGTCGGGGCGGAGTGCCGGGATGCGGCGGGCCGCCTCCTGGGCCAGACCGGACTCGCCGACCACCTCGATGTCACCGCTGGCGGTGAGCAGGTCGGCCAAGCCACGACGGACGACCTCGTGGTCGTCGAGCAGAAACACGCGGATCATCCCTCGTTTGTACCTCGCCCCGCCGCCCCCCGCACGGGCCGAAGGTCCCAACCCCCCTCCCCCCTCGGCCCCACCCCCTCTTCGCCCCCGCGATCGTGCGCCTTCCGCCCCCCACGAAAGGGACGGATCCGGACGGCCGAAGGGCGGAAAGGCCAGATCGCGGAGGGGTGGACGGGCTGGGGTCCTGGTCAGGACGGGACGTCCGGCCCTGGGTGGGTGGCTGCCCGTGACGGAATGTGGAGGTGGAGCACCGGGGGCGGTTGGGAGACCGCCGACGGGGAAGGAGCACACCATGGACGCCGGCTACACCGTCGAACAGCTGCGGTCCGCCGCCACCGACGCCGTGCGGGCGCCCTCGCTGCACAACACCCAGCCCTGGCGGTTCCGGCTGCGCGACGGCGGGATCGAGGTGCTGGTCGATCCGTCCCGGCGGCTGCCGGCCACCGACCCGAGCGGGTGGGGTGTCCGCATCGCCTGCGGGGCGGCCCTGTTCAACCTGCGGCTGGCCCTGGCCGTGGCCGGCGTGCCGGCGACCGTGCGGCTGCGCCCGTACCCGGCCGAGCCCGACGTGGTGGCCCGGCTGGTCCCGGACGTGCCACGCCGTCCCACCCCGGCCGAGCAGGCCCTGTACGGGGCCATCCCCCGCCGGTTCAGCAACCGTGCCCCGTTCTGGCCCGACCCGGTGCCGGCCGACGCGCGGTGGCGGCTCGCCGAGGCGGCCCGGGCCGAGGGCGCCTGGCTGGAGCTGCTGATCGGGATGAGCGCGGTGAACGCCTTCGCCGAGATCGCCCGCGGGGCGCACAAGGTGCTGGAGCGCGACCCGTCGTACCGGGCCGAGCGGGAGGAGTGGATCCGCGCCGAGCCGGCGCCCGACGGGGTGCCGGCGGCGGCCGGCGGCCCGCAGAGCGAACCGCAGGACCTGCTCCCGTCGCGTTCCTTCGGCGGCCGGAACCGGGCCCCCGGACGGGACTTCGAGCCGGAGCCCCTCGTCGCGGTGCTCGGCTCCCCCGGCAACACCGCCGTCGACCAGGTGGTGGCCGGGCAGGCGTTGCAGCGGGTACTGCTCACCGCCACCGACGCGGGGCTCGCGGTGTCGATGCTGTCCCAGCCGATCGAGGTGCCGAGCGCCCGCGAGCAGCTGCGGCTGTCGCTGGGGCGCTTCGGGACCCCGCAGATGGTGATGCGGATCGGCTACGGCCAGCCCGGCTGGCCGACGCCCCGCCGCGAGGTCGACGAGGTGCTCGACCTGCCGGTCACGCAGGGCTGAGGACGGCCGGAGGCGGGGTCAGCGGGACGCCGCCAGCAGCGCCGCTTCGCGCGCCGGGTCCAGGCCGACCGGGGCACGCTGCGGGCGGCCGGCGCGCGGCGGCACCGTGCCGACCGACCGCAGCCAGGTCCAGGTGTCGGCGACGGTGTCGGCCACCGGGCGGCAGGCCAGGCCGGCCGCGTACGCGCGACTGACGTCGCGCTCCTGCAACCAGCGGTACGGGTGCCCGGTCGGGATCCAGATCGGCAGGTCGTTCCAGGGCACCACGCCCGCCGCCAGGATCGGCTCCGGGTCGGTCCAGCGCAGGCGGGCGTCCGCCCCGGTGACGGCGACGCAGGCGGCCAGCAGTTCACCCATCGTCGCGTGCCCGGTGCGGCTGACCACGTTGTACGTCGCACCGGGCACCGCCGGATCGAGCAGGAAGGCAGCCAGGTCGCGGGCGTCGACGTACTGCACCGGCAGGTCGGCCGGACCGGGCGCGAGCACGTCCCCGCCCCGGGCGATCCGCTGCAACCACCACGGCAGGCGGCCGATGTCCTCGCCGGGGCCGAGGATCAGGCCGGCGCGGGCGATCAGCGCGCTCTCCCCGTACACCTCCCGGACGGCGCGCTCGGCGCCGGCCTTGTTGGCCGCGTAGTCGGCGTCGTCGGCGTCGGGCGCGGCGTCGACCACCGGCGCGTCCTCGGCCGATCCCGGCGTCACCGGTTCCGCGTAGACCGAACCGCTGGAGACGTAGACGTACCGGCCGACCTGCCCGGCGAGCGCCCGAGCCGAGTCCCGCGCGACCCGGGGCGCGCCGTCCCAGGTGTCGACGACGAGGTCCCACTCGCCGCCGGTGAGGGCGGCGGCCAGCCCGTCCGGGGCCGTCCGGTCGCCCCGCAGCCGCCGTACCCCCGCCGGCGCCGTCCCGTGGCGGCCCCGGTTGAACACCGTCACCGACCAGCCCCGGCGCAGTGCCTCGCCGACCGTCGCTCCGCCCACGAATCCGGTACCACCCAAAACCAGCAGTCTCATGCGCTCCACTGTGCCGGCCGGCGGGTCGGCCGGGGACCGCCGTTCACCGTCAGCGGATCTGCCGATGGCAGAACCCGCGGCCGGCGGCCGGGCGGCGTTGCCGGGCCGGGACGGACGGTGACGGCACCGGCAGGAATAATGACGCGAGCCCGTCGGGGGAACGGTCGCTCGTGGACCGTCCTCCGGTCCGACGTCGACCCGAGCGAGGATCTGCCATGACCGAGGGGCACCCCTCCGTCCCGAGTCCACCCACCCCGCCGTGGGCGCACGCGCCCGTTCCGCCGCCACCACCCCGCCGGTCGGGGCGTGGTCTGTGGATCGCGTTGGGCGCGGTCGGCGTGGTTCTGCTGGTCCTGTTGGTCGGCTCGGTGGTCGCCGTGTCGGCCTTCCTCGGCCGGTCCGACGGCGACGCCGGTTCGGACGACATCGGGACCATGTTGGCGGAGCACACCCGGGCCCTCGCGGAGCAGGACCTCACCGCGTACCTCGCGCCGTTCGACCCGGCCGACAAGGAGCTGGTCACGCGCCAGACGACCCTCTTCCACAACCTGACGAAGCTGCCCCTGGCCGAGGCCCGGTACGAGGAGTTCGGCGCCACCCCGCCGACGGAGGGCACCTTCGACGTCCGGGTGTCGTTCGTGCACCGGTTCGAGGGCGCCGACCCGGCCCCGGTCGAGGAGCTGTACCAGTGGACGGTGACCCGCGCCGGCGGCGACGCCCCGCTGAAGGTCACCGAGGTCGGCGGCGGGCTGCCCGGCACCGAGGGTCGTGACATGACCACCTACTACCCCGCCCCGTGGGACCGGGGGCGTCCCATCCACGTCGAGAAGACCCCGCACACGGTGGTCATCGCGGACGAGTCGCTCAAGGCCGAGGCGCAGCGGTACGCGCCGCTGGCCGAGCGTGCCGCGACGGAGGACCTGGCCGCCTGGCGCGCCGGCGGGGTGCCGGCGGAGGTTCCGCAGGGTTTCGTCGTCTCGTTGGTGACGGGGAAGAAGGAGCTGGGCTCGCTGTACCGGACGACCAGGGAGACCCCCGTCGAGTCCGGTGTGGCGATCCCCGTACCACCGGCCGGTGCGATCGACGGCACGGCCGCCCAGGAGGTGGCCACCAGTCGGGTGGTCATCGACGTGGCCGACGAGTACCACTTCACCAAGGGCGACCGGAAGCTGGAGATCTTCCGGCACGAGCTGGCCCACGCCATCGTCAGCGTGCTCCTGAAGCGTGGCCCGGGGGCGACCAGGCTGGACGGCCCGGAGAACTGGGTCGTCGAGGGGTTCGCCGAGTACCTCGCCCACGGCCGCGAGCCGTTCACCACCAGCGACCGCACCGGTGAGGCGCGGAAGATCCTCCGCTCCTACGACTACCGGGCGGAGCTGCCGGGCAACGCCTCCTGGACGGTGGAGGGGCGGTTGAGCTACCACTACTGGCTCGGTCACTCGGCGATGAGCTACCTGGCCGAGCGGTATGGCGAGGAGAAGGTCTACCGGTTCGTCGTCGAGCACTATCGGGGCGCCACGGTCGACCAGGTGGCCCGGGACGTGCTCGGGGTGTCGTACGCGGACTTCGAGGCCGGCTGGGCGGCGCACCTGCGCTCGACGATGCGCTGAGCCGCGAGACAACGGTCGGGGTGGCGCGGCCACCCCGACCGGCCGGTCCACCGACGCGAAGAGGTCCGGCACCGCGGCGACGGCGCCGGACCTCTCGTCCCTGGTGGGCGATACTGGGTTTGAACCAGTGACCTCTTCCGTGTCAAGGAAGCGCGCTCCCACTGCGCCAATCGCCCTGGGCGGCCACCCGGACCCGGCTCGCCGGGCGGGCGGATCGCGAGCGGACGACGGGATTCGAACCCGCGACCCTCACCTTGGCAAGGTGATGCGCTACCAGCTGCGCTACGTCCGCGTGCCACCGGAGGGCTCCGGCGACCCCATCACTGTACCCGATGGTCAAGATCGCCCGGCGGGCCACCCGGCCGGGGCGTGGTTGCGCAGGTCGCCGGCGGGGTACAGACGGTCGACGACAGCACACACATCCCCTGCAAAGGAGGCTGTCGTGGGTATCGGCACCAGCATCTTCCTGCTCGCGCTCGGCGCGATCCTCACCTTCGCCCTGGACGCCACGCTCGCCGGCGTCGACCTCGACGTGGTCGGCTGGATCCTGATGGCCGCCGGCGTGCTCGGCCTGATCATGACGACGCTCGTGTGGGGCCGCCGGCGCTCGGTGGTCACGACGGCCGAGGAGCCGGTCGAGTACCGGCGGGTCGAGGAGCGTCGCGACGTGACGCCGCCGCTCTGACCCGCATTCGCCCGCCGGGGCGTGCCGGCCGCCGTTGAACCGCTGGCCGGCACGCCCCGGTTGCGCGGGACGATCGGAGAATCCGTCAGGACGCGGTGGTCACGAGGACGTCGCCGCTGGTGCTGGCCGCCTCGATCCGCAGCGCCGAGCTGCCGCTGGCGGTCTGGCTGACCGGCAGGTCACTGCGGGCCGTACCGCTGCGGCTGGACAGCTCGACGCGGGCGGTGACGCCCCGGCGGACGCCGACCCGGATGGAACCCGGCCCGGTGCGGACCTGGATCCGGCCGGTGACCGCCTCGGCGATGGTGATCCGGTTCGCCCCGGTGGTGAGCGCCAGGTCGCCCTCGACGGTGCCGATGCTCACCGTGCCGCTGCCGGTGGTCAGCCGCGCACCGCCGCCGGCCACGCGACCGATCTCGACATGCCCCTGCCCGACGCGGGCGTCGAGCTGGCCGGCGCTCTCGGCGAGCCGCACCGACCCGTCCCCGTTGCGGATCTTGCACTTGCCGTCGACCCGCTCGGCGGTCAGGCCGCCGGCGCTCGACTGGAGCTCGAGCGAGCCGGCCCGGCCGCTCACCGTGAACTGGGCTTCGCCGCCGGTCAGCTGGATCTTCGAGCCGGGGCGGGCCCGGACGACGACCCGCACCGGCACCGGCCGCAGCCGCCGACGGGGCGGCTGGACGACCAGCCGGCCACGGGTGAAGTGGACGGTCGTGCCGCGCAGCACGTCGGCGATCACGTCCGCCGGGGTGTCGCCGGACACCGGGGAGACCGCGACGGTGACCGCGTCGGACTCCATCAGTTCGACCAGGGCCTCCCCGGTGCCGAGGTGGACCTGGATGTCGGCCGGTCCGGGGCAGTTGAACGATTCGATGCGGACGGTGGAGTCGATGTCGGCCATGGCGGACCTTCCTTCGCTGTCGGGCGGCGCCGGTGCACCGCATGGTCGGTGAGACGGTGGACGCGCGGGGTCAGCCGACGACCCAGCCGCTGACCCGGCTGCGCACGAGGCCGCGCGACGGCCGGGCAGGCCGCTCCAGCGACTCCTGCACGGACCGCACGAGCCAGGTGTTGAGCGAGGCCCCCTGGGCTGCGGCCGCCTCCTCCGCCCGGACCTTCAGCTCCTCGGGCAGCCGGAGGGTGACCCGGCTTGTCTCCCCCGACGACTCCGGCGCCGGCGGCTCCGGGCCGGGCTCCTCGGCCTCGGGAAGGTCGCTGACGACGACCGCGACGTCGCGGCCGTCGAGCCGGACCTCCACGACCGGCCCCGCCAGCCGTTCGGTGACCTCGGCGGCGAGGTCGGACAGGGCGGTGAGCAGCGCCAGCCGGGCTGCGGGTTCGAGTGCGGCGGCCAGCAGTTCGGCGATGCGGCGGGTCTCGTCGCTCCCGGCCGCCGCCGCGCGGGAGAGTGCGGCGTCCAGGTCGGCGAGGTACGGTGCGAGGTTCATGACTCCATGATGACGTCATGAGTGACGTCAGTCAAGAATCTATGACGCCATGTTGACGTCACCCGCGTACGCGCCGGGGCGGCCGGCCCCGCCAGCCCGGCCGCCCCGTGTCCGGGTACGCCTCAGGCCCGGACGGGCACCTGCACCTCCGACGTCACCGGGGCGTCCCAGTCGATGCGGTAGCGCTGCTCGGGGCCGAGCGTCCGCTCCTGGTTGAGGAACGTCTTCAGCGCGAGCGGCATCATGATCCGCATCATCGTCTTGGCGAACGGACCCACCGTCTTGCTGTTGGTGGTGCGCTTCCCGCGCAGGATCACCTTCTCCACCCGCTCCCGGCGGAGCTTCTCGTAGGCCGCGAAGGCACTCGGCAGATCGTCGAAGTCCCGCAGGCAGCGGGCCACCTGGACGGCGCTCTCGGTGGCCATCGAGGCGCCCTGGCCGGAGCTGGGCGAAGGCGCGTGGACGGCGTCCCCGACCAGCACCATCCGGCCGCGGTACCAGCGCGGCACCGGCGGCATGCTCTCGATCGACCCGATCGCGACCAGCGTGTCGGGGTTGGTGTGCTCGACGACCTGACGGGCCGGGACGTCGTCGGCGAAGGTGGCCCGCAGTTCTCGCATCCACTGGGCCGCCGGGATCTCGTTGGCCTTGGCGTACGTCATGTGCCGGCTGTCCGGGACGTTGGCGAACCACGCCGTGCGGCCGTCGGGCTGCACCCAGTACCCGAAGAAGGCCTTCTTGCCGAAGATGAAGTACATGGCGTCCGGATCGGCGTCCGGCACCACGTAGTCGGCGGCGGCGCCGAAGTTGAGCAGCGGCATCACCTCGGGCTTCGGCGCGTTCGGGTCGATCAACGTGCGCACCCGCGAGCGCACGCCGTCGCACCCGATCAGGACGTCACCGGTTGCGGAGCTGCCGTCCTCGAAGCGGGCGACCACGCCGTCCGCGGTCTCCTCGGCGTCCACCAGGCGCTTGCCGTACTCGATGCGCACGCCCTGCGCCTCCGCCCGCTCGTGCAGCACCCGGGACAGCTCGTCCCGCCAGAGCCCGAGCATGGTCGGCTGGACCGAGAGCGGCGGGAACTCGCCGATTCGCACACCGTAGCCGTCGGTCACCACCATGCGGGGCATCGGCAGGCCGATCGACTGGACGGCGTCGGCAGCGCCGACCAGGCCCATCGCCGCCACGCCGTTCGGGGCGAGGGTCAGCGTGACGCCGATGCCGTCGGCCGACGAGGGGTACGCCTCGTAGACCGTTGCGTCGATGCCGGCCTTGCGCAGCGCCATCGCGGCCACCGGGCCGGCGACGCCGCCCCCGATGACCAGCGCCCTCTTTGCGGCTGTCATGTGTGACTCCCCATGGGTCTCCTGCCCGGACCTCAGCCGGCCCGGTGAATGACTGGATCGATGCGTGACTTCACGTTGACATCAATTCTGACGTCAGTCAAGGCCATCTTGACGTCTAGCAGACGTCAAGCGCGGTTCCCCATGGCCTCCTGCCAGGACCTGACATAGCCCGGCGCGGCGAGCGACCGGATCAGGTCGGTGACGAACGCCCGCTCCGCCTCCATCAGCGCGAGCGCGTACCGCTCCTCCACGAGGAAGTACCACTCGACGCCCCGGGCCAGCGCCTCGTCCGCGGCGGTGCGGCTCTCGTCGATCCTGGCGGCCAGTGCCGCCAGCCGTTTCCGCAGCACCTCGACGACGTCGTCGGGTGGGAGCAGACTCAGCAGCGACAGCGCGACGGCGAACTGCGGGTACTCCTCGCGCGGCTGTGCCAGCAGTGCGCGCAGCCAGTCGTGGAACTCGTGACGCCCCTCGTCGGTGATCTCGTAGACCGTGCGTTCCGGCCGCTGGCCCGCGCGCACCGTCTCCCGCTCGACGATGAAGCCCGCCCTCGTGAGCTGCTCGACGACCATGTAGAGCGAGCTTCGCGTGTACTTGATGTGCCGGTCCTTGCCGCTCTGCTGGAGCCGGCGCCCCAGCTCGTACGGGTGCATCGGCTCCAGGAGCAGCCAGGCGAGAACGGCCAGCGCCAACGGGTTCGGCACGCGACGACGTCGCTCCACTGGGCACTCCTAAAGGTCGATATCGACTATCCAGGATCGACCATTCGATGTCAACCAATCGCGATCGTCGGCATGCGGACAGTGATCGACAGTGTGGATCCAGCCGCCCGACGGCGGCTCGACCCGCGTGCGGAGCGTCCCGCCCTACCCGCGAGTCCGGGTCCAGTGCCGCTCGATCCCGGCGCGACGGCACTGCCCGACGCTGGGGCCCGTTCGCCCTCGAGCCGGAGGTGACCTTCCATGGTGGACACGACCCGGTCCCCCGCCGCGGCGGCCCCGGCGCCGCCCCGCACCGACCCGACCGACCGCCTGTTCACCAGCGGCTGGTTCCGCAGCCTGTTCGTGGCGGAGCTGTGGGAGCGGTTCGGCTTCTACGGGATGCAGGCCGTCCTGGTGCTGTACGCGGTCGCGCCCGGCGACCAGGGCGGGCTCGGCCTGAGCGCGGGCAGCGGCGCCGCCCTGTTCGGCGCGTTCATCGGCATCACCTTCATGTTCGCGCTGCCCGGCGGCTGGCTCGCCGACCGGGTCCTGGGCCAGCAACGCGCGATGGTCGCCGGGCTGGCCCTGATCTCCCTCGGCTGCTTCACCCTCGCGCTGCCGCCGTCCCCGCTGACCCTCGTCGGCCTGCTGTTCATCTCCGCCGGCTTCGGTCTGTTCAAGCCCAACCACCAGGCGCTGGTCAACATGCTCGCCGGCACACCGGGGCGGCGCGAGGCCACGCTGGCCGCGTTCTTCGTCGGCATCCAGGCGATCGGCCTGCTGGCCCCCCTGGTGATCGGTGCGATCGGGGAGCGGGTGAGCTTCCGGCTCGCCTTCGCCACGATCGGCGCCGTCGTCGCGGTCGGCGTACTGACCACGGCCGCCGGGCGCCGCGCGCTCGGCACGGCCGGCGCACACCGGGCCCGCCCGCTCTCCCCGGCCGAACGCCGCACCCTGCTGCGCCGCCTGCTCCCGGTCGTCGGCGCGCTCGTCCTGCTGCTGGTCGTCGGCCTCAGCGCCGGGGTGGTCCCGCCGCAGGCCGCGCTCGGCATCGTCGGACTGCTGCTCATCGCCGCGCCCTGGGGCGCGTACCGGCGGCTGCGCCGCACGCCGGAGCTGACCGGCGACGACCGCTGGCGGCTGTCGGTGATGCTGCGCCTGATGCTGGCCGCCACCATCTTCTGGCTGCTGGCCGGCCAGGACGGCTCGGTGCTGACGCTGTTCGCCAAGGACTCCACCGACCGCACCGTCTTCGGCTTCACGTTCCCGGCGAGCTGGCTGCAGGGTGCCACCCCGCTGTTCATGCTGCTGCTCGCGCCGCTGATCGCCTGGCAGCTCACCCGGCTCGGCGCGCGGGTCGCCGTACCCGACAAGTTCGCCTTCGGTCTCCTACTGGCCGGCGTCAGCTTCCTGATCATGACCGGGGCGGCGGCGCTCGCCGCCGACGGCGACCGGGTCTCACCGCTCTGGCTGCTCTCGGTCTACCTGCTGCACGCCCTCGGGGAGATCGTGGTGGCCGCGGTGAGCATCAGTGCCATCGCCGACCTCGTCCCGCGTGCCTTCCTGGGCCAGGCGATCGGGGTCTACTGGCTGTTCGCCGCGCTGGGCGGCGGCCTGAGCAGCCAGGTGGCGGCGCTGATCGACGTGCTCTCCGGGCCGGTGTACTACCTCTCGCTCGCCGTGGTGTCGCTCGGTGTCGGCGCCCTGTTCGTGGCGTTCCGTCGCCGCCTGGGCGCGCCGTTCGTCGGCGGCGCGCCGCGCCCGGCCACGCCGGCCCCCGACACCCGCGCCGCGCGCCCGGCGGGCCGGCGGTGACGCGCCGTCCGCCCGACGGGCCGGCGGCGACCGGACCGTCCAGCGGCCCTCCACGGAATCTCGACGGCCAGCCGAAAACCTTGGAGCCGGCCCGGACCGGGCCGGCCGGGCAGGGAAGGGGTCGGTAATGACCAGGATCAACCTTGATGACGTACGGCGACTGCTGCGCGAGAGCGCCGGTGTGGACGAGTCGGTCGACCTCGACGGCGACGTCGGCGACCTGGAGTTCCACGACCTGGGGTACGACTCGCTCGCGGTGCTGGAGCTGACCGCCCGTATCGAGCAGGAGTACGGGGTGAAGGTCCGCGAGGACGACGTGACGGAGCTGACCACCCCGGCCCGCCTCATCGACTACGTCAACCGGCACGTGGTGGTGCCGTGACCGGTCGACCGGTCGACCCGGGCGGGTCGACGTGACACCGCTGCTGGTGGCGGTCGCCCTGCTGGCCAACGGGGTGGCCGTCGGGGTCATGGTCTCCACGGTGATCGGGCTGGCGCCGATGAGCCTGGCGGTCCCGTACCAGACGTACGTCGGGACCGTGCAGTTCCTCTGGAAGCGGTACGACCCGCTGATGCCGGCGCTCAACGCGACGGCCTGCGTCCTGGACCTGGTCCTCGTCGCCGTCGTCGACGACGCCGCCGCCCGGGCGCTGTTCGCCGCCGCCGCCGTCCTGCTGCTGGTCGTGATGGCGATCTCGGTGGTGAAGAACGTGCCGATCAACCGGTACGTGATGTCGCTGGACCCGGAGCACCCGCCCGCCGACTGGGTGCGGGCGGACCCGCGGGTCCGCTGGCGGAACTGGAACCTGCTGCGCACGGCGCTCGCCGTGCTGGCGTTCGCCGTGAACGTGGGGACCGTGGCGCTGCTGCTCGGCGCGACCGCGGGCCCCTGAACCCTGGGAAGGAGACAACGTGGACGTTGCCGGGAAGAAAGTGTTGGTGACCGGCGGCAGCCGGGGCATCGGGCGGGCGATCGTACTGTCCTTCGCCCGCGCCGGAGCCGACGTCGTGACCTGCTACCGCACGGAGAGCGAGGCGGTCGGCAGCCTCGTCGAGGAACTCAAGGCCACCGCTGGCACCCACCACGTGGTGCGGGCCGACGTCACCCGGGCCGAGGACGTCACCGCGCTCGTCGAGGAGGCCCGGGTACGGTTCGGGCGCCTCGACGCGGTGGTCAACAACGCCGGCGTGATCAGTCACGTCCCGTTCGCCAAGCTCTCGCTCGACGAGTTCAAGTCGGTCGTCGACAGCAACCTGACCGCCGCCGCGCGGGTCATCCAGGCGGCGCTTCCGCTGCTCGGCGCGGGGGCGTCCGTGGTCAACGTCGGCTCCCGGGTGGCCACCGTCGGCATCCCGCTGCGCGCCCACTACACCGCCGCCAAGTCCGGCCTGATCGGGCTCACCCGCTCGCTCGCCAAGGAGCTGGGCCCGCAGGGCATCCGCGTCAACGTGGTGGCGCCGGGCCCCGTCCAGACCGAGGCCGAGACGCCGCCGGCGGTGCTGGAGCGCTACCGGAACCTGATCCCGCTGGGCCGCCTCGGCCGGGCCGACGAGATCGCCTCGGTCGTCCGGTTCCTCGCCAGCGACAGCGCGAGCTTCGTCAACGGCGAGACCGTCAACGTCGACGGGGGGATCTGATGGCCGCCGACGGGGAACGGTCCGAGGTCTTCCGCGTCATGCTGCGGATGAACATCCACCCCGGCATGGAGCGGGAGTTCGAGCAGACCTGGCACCGGGTCGGCAGCACCATCGTCCAGCACCCGGCGAACCTCGGCCACTGGCTGTCCCGCAGCGCCGAGGAGGAGTCGGTCTACTACGTGGTCAGCGACTGGGTCGACGAACCCCGCTTCCGCGAGTTCGAGCACAGCGAGGCGCACGTGGAGCACCGCACCAAGCTGCACCCGTACCGCTCCGGCGGGTCGATGACGACCATGCGCGTCGTGTACGGGATGACCGGCGCGGCGGCGGCCCGGTGACCCGGGTCCCGGCCCCCCGCCGCGCCCGACGAAGGGAGGCACCGACGTGGGTTCGCTCGCCGCGAAACGGATCCTGATCACCGGCGGTACGCGCGGCATCGGCCGCATCACCGCGCTGGCCGCCGCCCGGGCCGGCGCCCGCCTGGTGGTGTGCCACGGCCACGACCGGGAGCACGCCGAGCAGTTCGCCCGGGAACTGGAGAAGGAGGGCGCGGGCCACCGGGTCGTCCAGGCCGACGTCACCGACGAGCGGGACGTGGCCCGCCTGGTCGAGGTCTGCCGGGAGGCGCTCGGCGGCCTGGACGCCGTGGTGAACAACGCCGGCGTCGACGGCCGCGCCGCGCTGGAGGAGCTGACGCCGGAGGAGTGGACGCGGGTCGTCGACATCAACCTGACCGCCGCGTTCCTGGTGACCCGGTCGGCGCTGCCGCTGCTCGCCGACGGGGGCTCGGTCGTCCTGGTCGGGGCCTCGGCCGCCCTGCGCGGCCGGCCGCACAGCGCGCACTACGCGGCGTCGAAGTCGGCGCTGGTCGGGCTCACCCGCTCGCTGGCCCGCGAGGTCGGTGACCGCGGGATCCGGATCAACACGGTGGCGCCGGGGGTCATCGTCACCGAACCGGGGGGCGGTCCCCCACCGCCGGTCGCGGAGATCATCAAGGGGATGACCGCGCTGCGCCGGCTTGGCGAGCCCGACGAGGTGGCAGGGCCGGTGCTCTTCCTCGTCGGCGACGAGTCCCGCTATGTGAGCGGGAGCATCCTGCACGTGGACGGAGGAATCTGATGCCGTACGCCGCCATCACCTACCAGGTCAAGCCGGGGCACGAGGAGGAGATCGCCGAGATCTTCGCGAACTTCCGGCGGGTGGACTCGCCGGTGCTGCGGAACGAGGACGGCAGCGAGGCCGGCGAACTGCTCGGCACCGCGGTGTTCATCCAGGGCGAGTTCATGGTCCGGGTCATCCACTACCGCGGGGACTTCTCCGCCATCGCCCGGCACATGGCCAAGCAGCAGGGCGTGCACACGCTGGAGAGCAAGCTCGCGCCGTACCTCGCCGAGCGGCGGGACACGAAGACGGTCGAGGGCTTCCAGACGTACTTCCGCAACGCCACGATGCGGTGCATCTCGCAGCTGTCCCGCGAGGACTACGTGTCCCCGCAACCCAACTGACCACGCCGGAGGCGGCGGGCCGGGACCGGTCCGCCGCCTCCGGACGTACGACGAGGGCCCCGTCCGCGCCGGACGGGGCCCTCGTACTCGTCGTCAGCCCGCGCGGCGCAGCCGCTCGGCGTCCTCCACGGTCATCTCGTCGACCAGTCCGGTGGTGTGCTTGGCGGCCCGGAAGACGGGGTGCGCCACCACCCGGCGGAGGAAGTCGCGGGTGGTGTGCACACCCCGGCCGGCCACCCGGAACTCGGCCAGGGCCCGGTCCACCCGCTCGATGGCCTGACGCCGGTCCGGCGCCCAGACCGTGACCTTGGCGAGCAGCGGGTCGTAGTCGGCGGTCACCCGGAAACCCGGGAAGCCGTGCGTGTCCACCCGCACGAACGGCCCGCTCGGCGGCAGGAACTCGTCGAGCACCCCCGGCGTCGGCAGGAAGCCCCGCTCCGGGTCCTCGGCGTTGACCCGGACCTCGATGGCCACCCCCCGGGGCCGCACGTCCTCCTGGCTGACCGACAGCCCGTACCCCGCCGCGACGCGCAGCTGCTCGCGCACCAGGTCGATGCCGGTCACCTGCTCGGTGACCGGGTGCTCGACCTGGATCCGGCAGTTGACCTCCATGAAGACGAAGTCGCCGTCGTCGCCGACGAGGAACTCGTACGTGCCGGCGCCGGCGTAGTTCACCTCCCTTGCCGCGTACACCGCCGCGGCGCGGATCCGCTCGGCCAGTTCGCCGGGCAGGCCCGGCGCGGGCGTCTCCTCGACCAGCTTCTGCCGGCGCCGCTGCACCGAGCAGTCACGCTCCCCCAGGTGGATGACGTCGCCGTTGCCGTCGCCGAGGACCTGCACCTCGACGTGCCGGGCGTTCTCCAGGAACTTCTCCAGATAGAGACGGGGATCGTTGAAAGTGGCCTGGGCGACCGCGCGCAGCCGGGCCCAGGAGCGGCCGAACTCGCGCGGATCCCGGACGACGGTCATCCCCCGGCCGCCGCCGCCCGCCGTCGCCTTGATGATGACCGGGTAGCCGATGAGCGCGGCCACCTCCCGCGCCTCCTCCAGCGAGGCGGGCGAGCGGGAGCTGCCGGGAAGCACCGGCAGGCCGGCCGCGCGGGCGATTTCCCGCGCCTGCGCCTTGTCGCCGAGGCGGCGCAGCAGCGCGGCCGGTGGACCGACGAAGGTGAGCCCGTTGGCCTCGCAGATCTCCGCGAAGTCCGGATCCTCGGAGAGGAACCCGTAGCCGGGGTGCACCGCCTCGGCACCGTTCTGCAGGGCCGCGGTGACGATCGCGGCGGGGTTCAGGTAGCTGAGCCGGGCCGCGGCCGGTCCGATGCGGACGCACTTGTCCGCGTACCGGGCCACGGCCGAGTCGCGGTCGCTGTCGGAGCAGACCGCAATGGTGCGGATGCCCAGCTCCCGGCAGGTCCGCGCGACCCGCAGGGCGATCTCACCCCGGTTCGCGATCAGCACGGTGGAGAACACGTGTCTTACCTCCTGGTCCGGGTCACGACGCGGCCGCCTCCGGCGGCGCCAGCACGAGGAGCACCTCGCCGTACTCGACCGCGGTGCCGTCGGTCACGCACACCTCGACCACCCGGCCCGGGCGGTCGGCCTCCACCGGGTTCATCAGCTTCATGGCCTCGACGATCGCCACCTGCTGGCCCGCCGCCACCTCCTGGCCCACCTCCACGAACGGGGGCGCGCCGGGCGACGGGGACCGGTAGAAGGTGCCGACCAGCGGCGCCGTGACGGCGAACGTGCCGTCCGCCGGTGGCACCTCCGCCGGCGGCGCGACGGGCACCGCCGTACCGGGGCCGGCCGGCGGGGGCGCCGGGGTTTCCGGCCACTCCAGCGCCACCAGCAGCTCACCGGCCTGCACGCGGACGCTGCGCAGCGGTGCCGGTGCGGTCCGGGCGAGCTGGGTCGCCTGCCGGCACAGCTCGTCGATGCCGTGCGGGGTCGGGTCGGTCGCCTCGTTGGTCATGCAAACCTCGAATCCTCGGTGCCGAACCGCCGGAACCGTCGCCGGCGGCGGGCCACCAGATCGGTCGCCGCGACGGCAGCGATCTCTTGAAGGGACTCGATCAGCGCGGCCCGGAGCAGGTCGGCCGCGGCGACGGGGTCCTCGTGCGCGCCGCCGGGCGGCTCCGGCACCACCGCGTCGACGATGCCGTGGCGCAGCAGGTCCCGGGAGCCGATCTGCAACGCCGCCGCGGCCCGGGGCGCGGCGGCCGGGTCCTTCCAGAGGATCGCGGCGCACCCCTCCGGGCTGATCACCGAGTACATGGCGCCCGCGCAGGCGAGGACGCGGTCGGCGACGGCCAGCGCCAGCGCGCCCCCGCTGCCGCCCTCGCCGGTGACCACGGTGACGATCGGCACCGGCAGCCCGGACATCAGCCGGATCGTCTCGGCGATCGCCCACGCCTGACCGCGCTCCTCGGCGTCCATGCCGGGATGGGCTCCCGGGGTGTCCACCAGGGTCACGACCGGCAGGCCCAGCTTGGCCGCGAGGCGCATGAGCCGGGCCGCCTTGCGGTAGCCCTCCGGCAGGGCCATGCCGAAGTTGCGCTGGATCCGCTCGGCCGTGTCCCGGCCCTTCTGGCTGCCGATCACGATTACCGGCCGGCCGTCGAGCCGCCCGATCCCGCCGACCGTCGCGGGGCAGTCGCCCGAGCCGCGGTCGCCCCGCAGTTCCAGGAAGTCGTCGAAGGCCTGGGCGATGTAGTCCAGCGTGGTGGGACGCCGCGGGTGCCGCGCCGCCGCGACCACGTCGGCGGCCTCGCGGACGGGGAGCTCGGCGGGGTCCCGGACGAGGCGTACCCGGTCCGTCGCCGCGGCCGCCGGGGCGCCCGGCGCGGCGGCGGCCAGCAGCCGGGCGATGGTGGGGCGCAGCGCCGAGCGGGCGACCACCGCGTCGAGCAGGCCACGGGCCAGCAGGAACTCGGCGGTCTGGAAGCCCTCCGGCAGGTCGTGGCCGATCGTCTGCTCGATCACCCGCCGGCCGGCGAAGCCGATCCGGGCGCCGGGCTCGGCGATGACGACGTCGCCGAGCGTCGCGAAGGACGCCGCGACGCCGCCGTACGTCGGGTCGGTGACCAGGCAGACGGTGAGGATGCCCGCCTCGTCCAGCTCGGCCATCGCCTGACTGGTCTTCGCCATCTGCATGAGAGCGAGCGCGCCCTCCTGCATGCGGGCCCCGCCGGACGCGGTGACCAGCAGCAGGGGACGGCGGGTGGCACGGGCGGTCTCGGCGGCGGCGGTGATGGCCGCGCCGACCCCGACGCCGAGGCTACCGCCGAGGAACCGGAAGTCCATCACCGCGGCGACCAGCGGATGCCCCAGCAGCGTGCCGGTCACGCAGGTCACCGCCTCGGCCAGGCCGGTGCTGTCGCGTGCGGCCCGGAGCCGGTCCGGGTACGGGCGGGAGTCCACGAAGCCCAGCGGGTCCTCGCCCACCTCGGGTGGGTCCAGCGGCTGGACGGATCCCGGGTCCAGCAGCTGCTCGATGCGTTGACCGGCGGTGAGCCGGCTGTGCTGGCCACAGCCGGGGCACACCCGCAGGTCCCGGTCGAAGCGCGGGCCATAGGTCAGACCCCGGCAGGAGCCGCAGCTGACCCACTCCGGCGCGGGTGGGGGCAGGGTCGAGACGGTCACTCCGGCAGCGTGCCGGCGCGGCCTCAACGCATGTTGGAAGCGGACTGAACCCCGGCCCGGCCGCCGGGGGCGGGACGTCCACCGGCTCTCGAGGCCCGGCCGTGATCCTGCTGTCCGGACGCGGCCGGTCCGGGCTGGTCCGGCGTACGGGCGGCCGGCGGCCGCCGGGAAGGAAGGACGCGGATGCCGAGCGACCGGGCGGCGCGGCGGGAGCCCGCCGCCGACACGTACGACGAGACGACCCCCGTCCTGGTGGTCGGAGGTGGTTACGCCGGCCTGGCGTCGTCGCTGTTCCTCGCCCACCACGGGGTGGCGTCGGTGCTGGTGGACCGGCACCCGGCCAGCTCGGTGCAGGGCCGGGCGCGGGGGATCAACCAGCGCACGATGGAGCTCTACCGGCCGCTCGGTGTCGAGGACCCGATCCGGCGGGCCGGCCGGCCGTTCGACGACGAGGCGGGGGTGGTCCGCTGCGAGACGCTCAGCGGGGAGTGGACGTGGCTGCTGGCCGACGACACCCGCAAACCGCTGCCGGAGCTGACGCCGGCCGAGTTCGTGATGGCCGACCAGCGCAGCGTCGAGCCGATCCTGGCGGAGGCGGCCCGCGCCCGCGGGGCGGACATCCGGTTCGGCACCCGGTGCCGGTCGGTGACGGCCGACGACGAGGGCGTGACCGCGGTCGTGGAGGACGTCGGGACCGGCGCACGCCGTACCGTCCGGTGCCGCTACCTGGTCGCCGCCGACGGCTTCCGGGGCCGCACCCGGGAGGCCGTCGGGATCGACCGCGCCGGGCCGGGCGTCACGCAGCACTGGGTGACGTTCCTGGTGCGGGCGGACCTCACCGGGATCGTCCGGCAGCGGGCGATGTTCTGGATCGTGGTGAACGACGAACTGGGGCTGGGCTCCTTCCTGACCACCTCGGTCCCCGACCAGTGGGCGATGAGCGTGGGCTACGACCCGGCGCACACGCCGGCGTCGTCGTTCACCGCGGAGCGCTGCCGGGAGCTGGCCCGGTCGTTCCTCGGCACCGACCGGGCGGTGGAGGTGCTCGACGTCGCCGCGTGGGAGGAGGCGGTCGGGGTGGCCGACCGGTTCCGCGCCGGACGGGTGTTCCTGGTCGGCGACACCGCCCACGTCTGGCCTCCGGCCGGGGCGATGGGCGCCAACGCGGCGGTGCAGGACGCCCACAACCTGGCCTGGAAGCTGGCCGCGGTGCTCGGTGGATGGGCGGGCGAGGACCTGCTGGACACGTACGAGGCGGAGCGCCGGCCGGCGGCGCTCGCCCTGGCCGAGATCACGGTCGCCCGGCAGCGGGCCCGGTTCGGCGAGGACCCGGGGGGCGAGGACGTCGACGACGTGCTCTGCACGCTGGGCCAGCGGTACCGGTCGGCGGCGACCGTCGGCGCGACGCACGACACGGTGTACGGGCGGGAGCTGGCCACCCGCGCCGGGCCGGGTCTGCGGGCCCCGCACCTGTGGCTCGACCGGGACGGGCGGCGCATCTCGGTGCACGACCTCTGCCACGACGCGTTCGTGCTGCTGACCGGCGACGGCGCGGTCCGCTGGGACGGGGTCGGGTCGCTGGTGGCGCGGGAGCTGTCGGTGCCGCTGCGGGCGTACCGGATCGGGCCGGCGGCGGCCGGCGCGGACCTGGTCGACGTCGAGGGCGTCTTCGCGGCCCGGTACGACGCCGCCGGAGCGACCCTGCTGCGTCCGGACGGGTACGTGGCGTGGTGTTCGCAGGACCCGGTCGACCCGGCCGCCGCGCTGCGCGAGGCGCTGCGTACGGTGCTGGGCCGGACCGGCTGACGTCGCCGCGCGCGGTCCGGTGTGGACCGCGCGCGGCGCTTCGATCCGGTGAGCGGCCTCGACACTCACCGGATCAGTACGTGGCGGCGACCTCGTAGACGCCGAACGGGCGCGGCTCGGGGAGCCGCTGGTAGTCGCGCAGCGGCGCGGTGGTGTCCCGGTGCGCCGCCCCGGCTTCCCAGGCGCGGAACGCGGCGAGGCTGATCCACTCGCTCATCACGACGAACGCGCCGTCGTCATCGGCCGCGCGGAGCAGCTCGTTGCGCAGCAGACCCGGGGTCCCGGCCAGGTCACGGCTGATGCGGTGGTACGCGGCCGCCACCGCGTCCGGCTCGCCGGCGGGCGCGGCGGCGTAGACCAGCACCCGGACCCGGTGTGTTCCGGCCGGTGCGGCGCCCCCCGGTCCGGCCCCGCCGGACCCGGACCGTGTCAGCTGGTCGGACATGCGGGCCACCCCTCCCTCGCGCACCACCGCGTGGCGGCGGCCCCGGACGGACCGCCGGCACAGCACACCCTGCCCCGCTGGGGTGCGGCTGAATCCGGACTCGGCCCCGACCGCTCCGGCCGCCGTCGCCTCGAGGCGTACTCGAACTCCGCCGGACGCCCGCCGGGGCGGCGGAAATTGGTGGGGGTCGGCGCGATATTCATCAGGTGCGCAAAAGGGACGGCATCGACGCAGGTTTTTGTCCAGAGTGCCGGGTCGCAATAGCTTGCGTGGCTACACATGCGATTCCACAGACCCCGAGGTAGCCCCTTTGTCGCGCGTTCGGGACCGCGCGCGATTAGCACGAAACCTACCGGCAGGAAACGTCAGACAGTTGACCCACGAAACCTTGACCGCCCTGGGACCGCAACTTACAGTCTGTAGCAGTTGCGCCACGGAGCATGTCGATCATGCCGCCGAACGGCTGGATGAGGTGTCGGAGGGGTTGATCCACCACCGCAATTACCCGTCGATGTCCCGCCGTTCGGACAGCGTCAACTCCGCACCATTTCCTGGGGGAGCTAATGGTGTTCCGCATTCTTGGCCCATTGTCCGTCACGCACGAAGACCGGGAAATCACACCGACCGCACCGAAGGTTCGCCAAGTCTTGGCTTTTCTTCTGGTGCGCCGCAACCAGGTCGTGCAGGTCAGTGAATTCGTCGACGAATTATGGGGGGACAATCCGCCGGACAGCGCGATGACGACCCTGCAGACCTACATCTACAAGCTACGCAAGGACGTGCTCGACCCAACCGGCCTGGCGCGCCTGCACACCCAGTCCTGTGGCTACCTGCTCGACGTCAACGACGACGACATCGACGTATGCCACTTCGAACGGCTGGCTCAGCAGGGCCGCCTCGAACGGGAGCGCGGTGACGCCCAGCGCGCCAGCGAGCTGCTCACCGAGGCGTTGGCGCTCTGGCGCGCACCCGCCCTGCTCGGCGTCAACGCCGGCGAGATCCTCTCCGCCCACATGACCCGACTGGAGGAGAACAAGCTCCGGGTGCTCGGCATGCGAATCGAGGCGGACATGCAACTCGGCCGGTACGAGGAGCTGATCAGTGAACTGAAGGAACTGGTCCGCAGCTATCCGCTGCACGAACGGTTCCACGCCAACCTGATGACCGCGCTCGACCGGTCGGGCCGGCGGTACGAGGCGTTCGAGGTCTACCGGCGGCTGCGGGAACTGCTCATCGACGAACTCGGGCTGGAACCGTCCCCGGCCGTCCAGCGGCTGCACCGGTCCCTGCTCAACGCCGAGCCGGCGGAGAACCGGCCGGCGCCCAGGCCGGCGGCGCCCGCCGAGCGGATCCCGGCCCGCACGGCACCGCCCGCTCAACTGCCGCCCGACGTACCCGATTTCACCGGCCGGGAGGAGGTGGTGCGGCGGGTCAGAGCCGTCCTCACCGCCGGCCAGGAGCACGGCACCGCCCCGGCCGCGATCTCGATCTGCGGCATGACCGGGGTCGGCAAGACGACCCTGGCGCTGCACGTCGGGCACCTGGAGCGGGCCCGCTACCCGAACGGCCAGCTCTTCGCCGACCTGCGCGGCTCGTCCCGCAACCCGACCTCGCAGCTCGACGTCCTCGCCGGATTCCTGCGGGCGCTGGGCGTACCGGAGCAGCAGATCCCGCCGACCGTCGAGGAGCGCAGCAGCCTCTACCGGACCTGGACCAACGGCCGGCGGCTCCTGGTCGTCCTCGACGACGCGGCCACCGCGTCCCAGATCGCGCCGCTCGTGCCGGCGACGCCGGAGAGCGCGGTCCTGGTGACCAGCCGGTGGGGCCTGCAGGTCCTGCCCGGCGTCCAGGTCACCAAGCTCGACGTCATGACCACCGGCGAGGCGGTGGCGCTGCTGCGCGCGATGATCGGCGCGTCGCGGGTGGACGCCGAGCCCGGGGAGGCCGAGCGGATCGCCGACCGCTGCGGGCACCTGCCGCTGGCGCTGCGCTGCGTCGGCGCCCGGCTGGCCGCGGCGCCGACCTGGTCGCTGCGGAAGATGGCCACGATGATCGAGTCGGGGCCGGCGGCGCTGGACCAGCTCCGGTTCGCCGAGTTCGACGTCCGCACCAACTACGACGAGACCTACTACCGGTTGGAGCCGCACGACCGCAGCGCCCTGCGCCTGCTCAGCCTGCTCCCGCCGCCACACTTCACGGCCGCCACCGCGGCCAGCCTGCTCGGTAGCGCCGCCGACGCGGTGGAGACGCAGCTCAGCCGCCTGGTCGCCTGCAACCTACTGGACGCCCGGGCGGACGAGGGCGTGGTCCGCTACCGGCTGCACCGGCTGATCCGCCTGTACGCGCGGGAACGCCTCAACCACGAGTTCATCGAGCCACGGCTCGGCTCGAACGTCTGAGCTCGCCGACGGGTGCCGGAGTCAGCGCCTCCACCACCGACCGGCCGTCCCGCCGGTCCGGCCCCGGCCACCCGCCCGTCCCGTCCCACCGCCCGGCCATCCCGCCGGCCGTCGCCGTGCCCCGTCCCGCGCGCTGACCGGCCCGCGCGCTGACCGTCCCGCCGAAGCCGTCCCGCCGGCGGCGGTCAGCGCCCGCCGGCGGTCCGGACGACCTCGCCGTTGACGTTGCCGTTGGCCGCCGAGCCGAGGAACACCACCAGCCGGGCCACGTCCTCCGCCGTGCTGAGGCGGCCGCTCGGGGTGTCCCGGGCCGCCTGCGCCACCAGCTCCCGGTCGACGTTGTCCAGGCTCTCGGTCAGCGTCCCGCCCGGCGCGACCACGTTGGCCAGCACGCCGTCGCGGGTCCACATCAACCCCCGGACGAAGCCGTGCAGCGCCGCCTTGGCGGCCCCGTAGACCTCCGACCCCGGATTGCCGTGCAGGGCGGTGACCGAGGAGAGCAGGACCACCCGGCCCCACCCGCGCCGGCGCATCCCGCCGAGCACCTCCCGCACCGTCCAGAGGTGGCCCTCCACGTTCTCCCGGAACCGGCCCAGCCACTCCTCCAGCGGCAGGTCCTGGTACGCCGGCAGGTCCTCCGGATTGATCCACACCCAGGTCTGGGCGTTGGCCACCAGGACGTCGACCCCGCCCCAGCGCTCCTCCACCCGGCGCACCGCCGCCCGTACCGAGGCGGGATCGGCCAGGTCGTAGGGCACCGCGAGTGCCCGCTCCTCCCCGCCCAGCTCCTTGACCACCTGCTCGGCAGCCGCCTCTGAGGTGTGGTAGGTCACGGCGACCCGGGCGCCCTCGTCGGCGAAGGCCCGTGCGGTGGCCCGGCCGATACCCCGGGTCGCCCCGGTCACCAGCACCCGCTTGTCCGTCAGGCCGAGATCCATGGCGTACCCCTCACGACGTCGCTGACCGGCACGGCCGTGCCGGGGGGCCAATCTCCGCCGCCGGGCTCGACGCCGGCTCGCCGACCCGTCCGTCGGGGCACGCGCGTGCTCCAGTCGGGGTCAAGCAGCCCCCGATAGCGTCCGCCGCGACGAGCCCGGGCCTGGACGGAGGACGGCCGATGCTGCACGAGGAACTGCGGGAGATCCGGGACCCGGTGCTGCGCGCGGTGCAGGACCACCCCTTCTGGTCGGGGATCCGGGACGGTTCGCTGCCACCGGCGGCGCTGGCCCACTTCCTCGCCCAGGACACCGGGTTCCTGCTCCCGACGTACGCCCGGGCGCTGGCCCGCTGCGCGGCGGCGGCCAGCGACGACGCACACACCCTGCTGCTCGGCCAGTCGGTCGCCGGCACCCTGGAGGCACGCGACCGGCTGCGCGCCAACAGCGCGGCCCTGGCCGGGACGACCGGCCTGCCGGAGACCCTCGGCGACCCGCCGATGGACCCGGTGACGCAGGCCCACACCGCGTTCCTCACCGCCGCCACCGCGGCGTCCTTCCCCGCCGGGGTGGGCGCCCTGCTGCCGATGGTGTGGTTCAACGCCGAGGTCTCCGACCGGCTGCTGCGCGACACCGCGCCCGGCACGCGCTACCGGCCCTGGGTGGAGGCGTACCACCCCGGGGAGTCCTACCGGTACGCGGTGCGGGCCTTCCTGGACATGGCCGACGACGTCGGCAAGAACGGTACGGCCGGGGAGCGCGCCACGCTCGTCGAGCAGTTCTCCATCAGCATCCGTTACGAATGGGCATTCGCCGAGTCCTGCACAGCGTCCCTTTCGGACGGTGGGGATCGGCGGTCGCCGTTCCAGGAGTCAACCAGAGAGGGCACGAGATGACTGCCCAGACCCCGGTTCCCTACCCCTTCCCGTGGACCCCGCCGATGGAGGTCCCGGAGGCGCTGCGCGGTCTGCGCGAGCAGGCCCTCGTCGAGGTCCGCCTGCCCAGCGGGGACACCGCCGTGATGGTGACCCGCTACGCGGACGTACGCAGCCTCTTCGCCGACCCCCGGCTGAGCAAGAACGTCGCCCGACCCGACGTGGCCCGCATCGCCGCCGACAACGAGCTGTTCGTCGACCCGAAGATCGACGGCGACCCGCCCCACCACACCCGGATGCGCGGGCTGGTCACCCGGGCGTTCACCGCCCGCCGGATCGAGCTGCTCCGCCCGTACGCCCAGCAGGTCACCGACGAGTTGCTGGACGCGCTGGCCGCCGGCCCGAAGCCCACCGACCTCAACGAGGCGCTCGCCTTCCCGCTGCCGATCCTGGTGATCTGCAAGCTGCTCGGCATCCCGCCGGAGGACCGCAACCGGTTCCGGTCGCTGGTCGACGGTTTCCTGTCGGTCACCAAACTGCCGCCGGACGAGGTGGAGCGGTGCCGCAGCGAGCTGTGGCAGTACCTGGTCGAGCTGATCGAGTACAAGCGGGCCAACCCCGGCGAGGACGACCTCATCACCAGCCTCATCAAGGTCCGCGACGAGGACGACAACCGGCTGTCCGAGTACGAGCTGCACCACTGGACGCGCAGTCTGCTGATCGCCGGCTACGTGACCACCGCCAGCCAGATCGGCACCGGCACCGCCGTGCTGCTGCACCGCCAGGATCTGGTCAAGGAGATCCGGGCGGACTGGTCACTGGTGCCGTCGGCGGTGGAGGAGCTGCTGCGTACGCAGATCATGGGCTCGTCGATCGGCACGCTGCGGTACGCGCTGGAGGACATCGAGCTGTCCGACGGCACGATCCTCAAGAAGGGCTCCAGCGTGCTGCTCTCCGAGGAGTCGGCCAACATGGACGAGACGGTCTTCACCGACCCGTTCACGCTGGACATCCGCCGCCCGGAGAACCACCACATGACCTTCGGCGCGGGCATCCACTACTGCGTGGGCGCCGCGCTGGCCCGGATGGAGCTCCAGGTCGCCACGGAGACGCTGCTGCGCCGGTTCCCGGAGATCCGGCTGGCCGTGCCCGCCGCCCGGCTGCCCCGCGCCCTCGGCGGCTTCATGGAGGGCTTCAGCGAGGTCCCGGTGACCTGGTGAACCGCCACGCGCTGGTCACCGGCGCCAACCGGGGAATCGGCCGGGCCGTCGCCGCCGAACTGCACGCCCGGGGGGTGGCGGTCACGGTGACCGCCCGCGACGCCGCGGCCGCCGCCGGCACGGCGGCCGAGCTGGGCTCCGGCGTACGCGGACAGCAGCTCGACGTGACCGATGCCGACAGCGTCGGCAAGGCCGCCGCCGAGGTCGGGCCGGTCGACATCCTGGTCTGCAACGCCGGCGTGCTGCTCGACGGCGGCACCGGGCCGCTCACCGCCCCGCTCGACCGGGCCGAGGAGACACTGCGGGTCAACCTGCTGGGTACGTGGCGGGTGCTGCAGGCGTTCGTACCCGGCATGGTCGAACGGGGCTGGGGCCGGGTGGTGGTCGTCTCCAGCGGCACCACCGCGGAGTTCGGCGGCGCCCTCTTCCCCGGCGCGCCGGGCTACTCGCTGTCCAAGAGCGCCCTGAACGGGCTCACCACCCTGGTCGCCGGCCAGACCGCCGGCACCGGAGTGCTGGTCAACGCGGTCAACCCCGGCCGGGTCCGGACCCGGATGATGCCGCACATGACGACGCCGCCGGAGGTGCCGGGCCGGTTCATCGCGGACGTCGCCACCCTGCCCGCCGGCGGGCCGACCGGGCAGTTCCTCACCGAGCGACGCGACCCGCTCTGACGACGGACCGCCGGTCACCAGATGGCCCGCGACCGAGCCGCACCCGGGACCGAGCGGGCCCCCGACCGAACCAGGTTCCCAACCGAGCCGGGCCTCGACCGAGCGGGGCCCGCCGACCAACAGGAGACCGAGCATGCAGATCGACCTGTCCGGCAAGAAGGCGGTGGTCACCGGGGCCGGCGCCGGCATCGGGCTCGCCGTGGTGCGGGCGCTCGCCGCCGCGGGCGCCGAGGTGTACGGCGGCGCGCGGACCGTCAGCCCCGAACTGAAGGAGGCCACCCCGCACACCCTGACCGTGGACCTGGTCGCCGAGGAGGGACCGCGGCTGCTGGTGGAGCGGGCGCTCACCGAGTTCGGCGGCGTCGACATCCTGGTCAACAACGTCGGCGGCGGCGTCATGCTCGCCCCCGGCTTCCTGGACATCACCGACGACGTGTGGCGGCAGACGTTCGAGCTGAACGTCATGACGACGATCCGGGCCACCCGGGCCGCGCTGCCGAGCCTCGTCGAGCGCAAGGGCACGATCGTCAACATCGGCTCGATGAACGGCACGATGGCCGACCCGCGGCTCGCGCACTACTCGGCCGCCAAGGCCGCCGTCGCCAACCTCGGCAAGGCGCTGTCGGCCGAGTTCGCCCCGCAGGGCGTACGGGTCAACACCATCTCCCCCGGGCCGGTGAAGACCCGGCTGTGGACCAACCCGCACATCGCCGAGAAGGCCGGGATGACGCCGGACGAGTTCCTGGCGATGGTCCCGAGGATGGCCGGCCTGGCCACCGGCGAGATGATCGAGCCGGAGGAGATCGCCGCGCTGGTCGTGCTGTTCGCCTCCGGCCGGATCCGCAGCGTCACCGGGGTCGACCTGCCGATCGACGCCGGCATGGCCCCCCCGTCCCGCTACCAGCGCCCCAACTGACCCACCCCCCACGAAGGCCCCCGACGCCGCCTCCCCGGCGCCCGGGGGCCGCTCGTCGATCATGGAGTTGTGGTGGGCGGTTCACCCCGATCCGCGCCCTTCGTCAGGCACCACAAGTCCATGATCGGCGGGGTGGGGGTGGGGTGGGGTGGTCAGGCGGGGGTGTGGAGACGGGTGGCGTGGTTCAGGAGGTCGGTGCCGTCGAGGACGGCGTCGGCCGGGCCGACCAGGTTGACCCGCCGGTTGAACGCCCGGCCCAGTTCGAGGTCGTGCAGCACCCCGTTCGAGAGGGCCGCCGAGATGAGGTCCTGGCGGGCCATCTCCGCCTTGTCCTCGTCCGGCACGGGTTGACCGGTGATCCGGTAGATCCGGGCCCGGTCCATCGCCGCGGACTCCCGGTACACCGCGTCGGCCTCCCGGCCGGTCGCCGCGTCGTACGCCAGGGCCGTCGCCACCGGGTCGCCGCCGCCGGCGGACACCGCACCGGCGGCGGCGAACGCGTAGGTCAGCGCCATCGCCGAACCCCACCCGTACGCGGGATTGCTCGCGCAGAGCGAGTCGCCGGCCGACAGCAGGCCGAGGACGACCGGCCGGCCGTCGACCACGTACCGCCGGCGCAGGCTGCGGTTGCCCGCCATGACCTGGACGCCTTCCAGCGGGGTGCCGTTGGCCGGGTCCACCCACGGCGCCAGCGCCGGGATGCCGCGGGCCACGGCCTCCCAGATCGAGGTGTGCCGCAACGCGCGGGCGGTGCGGTTGTCCGGGTGGCACTCGAAGGAGAAGGCGTACGTGTCGTGGTCGCCCGGGAAGCCGATGAACCAGCCGTCGGCGAACTCGCCGCGCAGCGTGGCCACCGACGTCCGGGGCAGTTCGCACGCCTCGGTGAAGCGGAAGTAGCGGCTGTAGTAGACGGTCTCGCAGTCCTGCACCTCGGTCGGCACCCGGACGCCCTCAGCTGCCAGCCAGCGCGACACCGGCGACCGCTGGCCGAGACAGTCCAGCACGACGTCCGCGGTGAGCAGGTCGCCGTCGGCGAGCCGCACCGCGGCCACCCGGGGTCCGGCGCTCGTCCAGTCGAAGCGCAGCCCGTTCGCCACCGCCGGACAGCGGAACTCGACGCCCGGCTCCTCCTCGGCGGTGAGCCGCAGCGCCAGCTCGAAGACCGCCCGCCGGGCCCACACGTTGGTGAACGTGTCGTCGGCGGGCACCCACCGCTCCGCCGGGATGAGCCGCTTGAACAGGTTCATCTCCTCGACGCCGTTCGCCCGCAGCCGGGCCAGGACGTCCGGGGCGTGCCGCAGCAGCAGGTTGCGGGCCCGGGCGGAGAAACCGTGCGGCAGCCGGAACTGCGGCACGCCACGGCGCGGCCAGTGCAGGAACGGATCCGCCGCGGGGTCGGCCGGCGGCGGGTCGCGCTCCACGACGGTCACCGGGTGCCCGCGCCGGGCGAGCGCGATCGCCGCGGCCGTGCCGGCGATGCCGCCACCGAGGACGAGGACGCGCTGGCTCATCGGTCCGCCCGCCTTCCCGTACGCGCGGTCACCGGCGCCACTGCACGACGTCGCTGAGCGGCTTGCGGCGCGCCGCGTTCGGCGGCACCGGCATCCGCCTGCCGCGGTCCTCGTGCCCGACGGTGACGATGCCGGTGAGGGCCACGTCGCCCGGCAGGTCGACCACGTCGGCGAGGGCGCTCAGCTCGTCGGTGTAGACCGAGCTGACGAACCCGGTGCCGAGGCCCTCGTTGATGGCCGCGAGTTGGAGCAGCATGAACAGCGCCCCGCAGTCGAACCACCAGAACGGCACCGGCCACGGGATCTCCGACCAGCCCGGCCGGACCTCCTCGCCGCCGTACCGCTCGTGGTAGGACGCCTCCCGGGTAGCCACGTAGATGTGCACCGGCGCGGACGCGATCCAGCGGGGGAAGCCCAACTCCACGTAGCGGGCCTCGGCGATGTCGGCGGCCTTCTGCCGCAGCCCCGGGTCGGTCACGACGACCAGCCGGTACCCCTGGCTGAAGCCGGCGCTCGGGGCCCGCCGCGCCGCGCCCACGATCCGGTCGAGGGCCTCGGCGGAGACCGGCTGGTCGGTGTAGCTGCGCACCATCTGGCGTCGCCGCAGCACGTCGGAGAAGTCCATGGAAACCCCCTCGGGTCAGATCGCGAGCTGCACGTCGTACCGCCGCAGCCACGCGTCGAACTGCAGCACCATCTCGATGTTCATCCGGCTCACCCACTGGTGGGCGATCTCCGAGGGCCGGTCCACGGTGGCCCGGACCGCGGGGAGGTCGAGCAGCGGCAGCGACGGCGAGGACGGGTCGTTCACCAGGGCCGCCAGCTCGCCGCGGAGCATCGCGGCGTACGCCGGATCCTGGGTGACCGGCCACGGGCTCTTGGCGCGGTCGAGCACCGACCGGGGCACCAGGTCGCGGGCGGCCGCGCGCAGCAGGCTCTTCTCCCGGCCGTCGAAGGTCTTGAGCCGCCACGGAGTGCTGTAGAGGTACTCGACCAGGCGGTGGTCGCCGTAGGGCACCCGCAGTTCGAGCGCGTTGGCCATGGCGAGCCGGTCGTCGCGGTCCAGCAGCATCGGCAGCCACCAGGTGAGCGTGACGTGGGTGACGCCGCGCATCAGCCGCTCGGTCTCGTCCTCCTCCCCGGTGTACGGGGCGGCGGCGAGGGCCGTGCGGTACTGGTCCCGGTAGTAGGTGCCCAGGTCCAGCTTCGCCATGAAGCCCGGGTCGAACAGGCCCCGGCCCTGGCCGCGCGGCGACCCGGGCATCAGGTACTCCTTGGCCACCCAGGGGAACATGTCGGCGGCGAGGAGCTGCCGGTCGTACATCCAGCTGTAGCCGCCGAAGATCTCGTCGGCGACCTCGCCGCTCAGCGCGACCGTCGAGTGCTCCTTGATCCGGCGCGCGGTCAGGTAGTTCGACGTGTCCATGTCGCCGAGGGTGGTGGGCATGTCCTGCGCGTACAGGACGGCGTCGCGGGCCGCCCGGTCCATCAGGTCCCGGGTGTTGAGCTGGATCCGGACGTGGTCGGCCTTCAGGTGCCGGGCGACCTCGTCGGCGAACACCTCGTCGGGGGCGAAGCGGACGTCGTCGGGCTGGAACCGCGCCGCGTAGTCGTCGAACGTGGTGACGAAGGTGCGGATGCGCTCGCCGTCGAGCTTCCAGCGCCAGTACGCGGCGATCGCCGACACCAAGCTGGAGTCGACCCCGCCGGAGAGCGCCGTGCAGAGCGGCACCTCGGACTCCAGCTCGCGCAGCACGATGTCGTGCAGCAGCTCCCGGACGTGGCCGACCGTGCCGTCCAGGTCGTCGGTGTGCGGGCGGGCCGCCAGGGCCCAGTACCGCCGCTGGGCCATCCCGGCGCGGCTGATCGTCAGCGTGGTGCCGGGCAGCACCGCGCGCAGGTCCCGGAAGACCGACATGCCGGGCCGCTTGGCGGTGGCGAACAGCTCCTGGAGGTTGTCCAGGCCCACCACCGGCCGGACGAGGGGGTTGGCCAGCAACGCCTTCGGCTCCGAGCCGAACAGGACGCCCTCCGGCCGGCGGGCGTAGAAGAGCGGCTTGACGCCGAGCCGGTCGCGCACCAGCACCAGCTCCTGGCGGCGCAGGTCCCAGATCGCGAACGCGAAGATGCCCTCCAGCCGGGCGGCGCACTCCACGCCCCACTCCAGGTACGCCCGCAGGATCACCTCGGTGTCGCTGCGGGTGCGGAACTCGTGCCCCCGGGACCGCAGCTCCGTGCGGAGCTGCTTGAAGTTGTAGACCTCGCCGTTGTAGACGATGGTGGCGACCAGCCGGCCGTCCTGCTCGACGGAGAGCGGCTGCGCGCCGCCGGCCACGTCGATGATGGCGGTGCGGGTGTGCCCGAGGCCGGCGTGTTCGCGGATCCAGACCCCGGAGTCGTCCACCCCGCGGTTGGTCAGGGTGTCCGTCATCGCCCGCACGGTCGAGCGCTCCCCGGTCAGGTCACGCCCGAAGTCCACCCAGCCGACGATGCCGCACATGCGCATCACCCCTCGCCTCGCGTCCGACTACGCGTGAGCCTGCCGGGCGCCGTTCCAGGCGACCTCGACGGCGACTCGACGGGAGGGCGCGGCCGCGAATCGCCGGACGGGCAGGCCGGCGTACGACACGATCGGCTTCGGGGTGCAACCGTCCCACCCCCCTGGGCCGTCATCGGGGTGTGGGGGCAGGGATGGGAGAGACGTGACGGGTTCTGGCGGCGAGGTTTCACCCGGGTGGGCGGGGAACGGTGCGGCGAGCCGGTGGCTCCGGGTGGTGGCCGGGGCGGTGCTGGTGCTGGCGGTGGCCGGCGGGGTGACCCTGCTCGGTCGGGGCGTCACGGGCTCGTCGCCGCCACCGCCGGTCGCCGGCCCACCGCCGGCCGCCGACACCCGGTTCGGGCTCGCCTTCGACAGCGCGGAGTCAGCTGAGGTCGCCGCGCGGCGGCTGAGCGAGGAGCTGCACGAGGCGCTCCGGAAGGAGGCCCCGGGAGCGAGGTGGCTCTCCGGCGACGGCGCCCAGGACGGCCGACATCCGCGCTACGACTTCGACCTCGGCCGGGACGGTACGGTCTTCGTCCGGGCCTGGTCGGGGCTGCTCAACGACAGCCGCAGGGGCCACCTGGAGGCGATGGTCATCGCCGCGGACGGCCGGTACGCCGACCCGCGGCGGGGCGGTTTCGACTGGTCCTGCCTCGACACCCCGAAGGGCCAGTGGATGTGTGACCAGGCCGAGGCACCCAGCGGCGCGAAGATGAAGGTCGTCACCCACGTCCGGCAGGGCAGCGTCCGCCACCTGGTGGACATCGCCCTCCCCGACGACCGGCGGCTGCACCTCGCGGTCTCGAACGAGGGCGGAGCAGCCGGGAGCGCGCCGGCCCAGCCGGACGCACCGCTGCACGTCGAACAGGCCATCGCGCTCGGGCTGCACCTCGAAGGCCGGATCGCCGGCAATCCCTGATCCCGCCGGTCGGCCGGCCGGAACCGCTGGCCACGGCCGCCGAGCACCGCCCGGCCGTGGTTCGCGGCTCAGTCGTGGTCGGTGTGCGGCGGGGTGCCCGGGGTCTGGCCCGGCTCGATGACCACGAACTGGCCCATCATGCCCTTGTCCTCGTGCAGCAGCAGGTGGCAGTGGTACATGAAGGGGACGTTGCGGTCGGCGTACGCACCGAACCGCACCGCCAGCCGGAGCGGCACCTCGGGCGTGGCGTAGACGGTGTCCTTCCAGCCGGCCAGCTCCGGGGGCGGTGCGGCGCCGTCGACCGAGAGCACCTGGAACTGGGTGCCGTGCACGTGGAAGTTGTGCGGCTTCGGGAACGGGCTGATCACCTCCCACACCTCGGTCGTGCCCCTGGTGACGCCGAAGTCGATGCGGCTCATGTCCATCGTCCGGCCGTTGATCTGGCTGGTGCCGGCCAGCTCGAAGCGGCGGGCGACCGGCGCCGCCGCGTCCACGCCGAGGCGGGGTGGATCGGCCAGGGTGGCGGCCGGCTCGGGCGACGGGGTGAGCCGGTCGGCCGCCCGCAGCTCGAGGACGTCGAACCGGTCGTCACCGCCGGTGATCCGGCTGTTGATCGGGTCGAGGCCGAGCGCCGGCGGGTAGCTGCGCAGCACCGGCCGCTCCCCCGGACGCACGGTCACCACGATCTCGGCGCGCTCGCCCGGGGACAGCTGGACCCGCTCGGTGGTGTGCGGCGCGGGCAGCAGGCCGCCGTCGGTGCCGACCAGCGCGAACGCCCGGTCGTCGGACAGCCCGAAATTGTACGACCGGGCCGGAGAGGCGTTGACCAGCCGCAGCCGCACCCGCTCGGTGGTCACCTCGTGGTAGGGCCCGACGGTGCCGTTGACCACCAGGGTGTCGCCGAGGATCCCGACGTCGGCGATGCGCGAGTAGCCCTCGTCGAGCTGGTTGTCGCCGTCGAGGTTGACGTCCTGCACGATCACCGGGACGTCGTCGACGCCGTACCGGTTGGGCAGCCGGGCGGCCGACGCCGCCGGTTCGTCCACGATGAACAGCCCGGCCATGCCCCGGTAGACGTGGTGGGCGGTGCGCCCGTGCGGGTGCGGGTGATACCAGAGCGTGGCGGCCGGCTGGTCGATCCGCCAGGTGGGTGACCAGGTGGTGCCGGCCCGGACCGGCTGGTGCGGCCCGCCGTCCATCGCCGCCGGCAGGTGCATGCCGTGCCAGTGGACGGTGGTGGTCTCGGGCAGGTCGTTGCGGACGTTGACGAGCACCGTCTCGCCCCTCGCCGCCCGCAGCGTCGGGCCGAGATGCCCGTTGTCGAAGCCCCACGTGGTGGTCGCCCGGCCGGACCGCCACTGCCGTTCGCCGACGCCGGCAGCCAGGTCGAACACCCGCCGCCCGCCCTCCTGCCGGCCGCTGAGCAGCGGCGGGATGGCGAGCCGGTTGGTGAAGTCGACCTCGCCGACGGTGTCGACGTCGGTGACCGCGTACCAGATGCCGGCGCCGGCACCGCCCACGGCCAGGACGGCCGGCACGCCGATCAGGCCCGCCTTCAGGACGCGGCGGCGGGTGGACCGGCGGCCGGCGCTCGCGGCCGGTGGGATCGCCTGGGCGGGGGTGTCCTGCGGGGAACTCGCCAGCAACGGTGTCTCCATCGTGAGGCGGCCGAGGGGCCGGGGACAGGGCCGGACGGCGCGGACCGCGGCGCACCCCACCGGCTCACCGCCGGCCGGGACGCGCCGCGGCCCGTACGCTACGTGCGGATCAGATTACTCGATGCGAATCGATCGGGTGGGGCACCCGCGCGCCGCGATCCGCACGTCCTCGTGCAGCTCGGCGGGCGGTTCGGGGTCGAGCACCTCGACCTGGCCCTCCTCGTCCTGGTCGAAGACCTCCGGCACCTGGTAGACGCAGAGGCTGGCCACCGCGCAGGTCTCCTTGGTCGCATACACACGCATGATGCCCACCGATCGCCGGGTCGGGTCCGTCGCGGCGCGGCCGGCGGAGCCCGCCGCGCGCCCGATCGTCGGGCAGGGCGCTCGAGGGCCGGTACAGCCGCGCGTCGAGCGGCGTTCCAAGGCGGGCCGGCACCATCGGGGCGTCCTCCGTCCGCGCCCCGAAGGGAGCCGCCCGATGACGGGTACGGTCACCGCGTCGCCCGCGCGCCTGCTCCGCCTCGGCACCGCCTTCTGCGAGTCACAGGCGCTGCTGACGGCCGTCGAGCTGGACCTGTTCCGTACGCTGCGGGACGGCCCCGCCACCGCCGGGGAGCTCCGCGACCGGCTGGGGCTGCACGGGCGTGGGCTGCCGGACCTCCTCAACCTGCTGGTGGCGCTCGACCTGCTGCACCACGAGGACGGGCGCTACCGCAACGCCGACGACGTCGACCGGTTCCTCACCGGACGCGGGCCGGAGGACGTGACCGGTTTCCTGCGCGGCGCCAAGGCCAACCTGTACCCGGTGTGGAACGGGCTGACCGAGACGCTGCGGACCGGGCGGCCGCGTACGCCGGCGGAGGACTTCGCGGGCATGCTCGCCGACCCGGCCGCGCTCCGGCGGTACGCGCACATGATGGACGGCGTGCTGCGCCCGCTGATCCCACGCCTGCTGACCGCGATCGACTGGACGGCGCACGGGTCGGTGCTCGACGTCGGCGGCTGCCGGGGCGGCCTGGTCGGACAGCTCGTCCTGGCCCACCCGCACCTGTCCGGGCACGTGTTCGACCTGCCGCAGCTCCGCCCGGTCTTCGCCGAGCACATGGCCGAGCTGGGCACCGCCGACCGGGTGCGGTTCCACGCCGGCAACTTCTTCGCCGACGCGCTGCCCCCCGCCGACGTGGTCGTGTTCGGCCACATCCTGCACAACTGGCGGCCCTGGCAGCGCGAGGAGCTGGTCTGGGCCGCGTACCAGGCGGTCCGCCCGGGTGGTGTGCTGCTCGTGCACGACCGGATGCTCGACGACGCGGCGCCCCGCATCGACAACCTGGTCGCCAGCCTCATCATGGCGCTGGTCACCGAGGAGGGCTCCGAGTATCCGGTCGCCGAACTGGCGGGCTACGCGAAGGCCGCCGGCTTCGCGTCGGTGCACCAGCGACCCCTGGACGACAACGAGACCCTCGTCATCTGCCACCGCACCCCCTAACCACCACCCCCGCGATCTTGCAGTTTCGGCCCTTCTTTTGCGCCTTGAGCGGCTTTCGTCGGGGCAGAAAGCGCAAGATCGCGGGGGAAAGGGCGGGGAACGGGTGAGGGCCGGGGTACGCCAGTGGCGTGCCCCGGCCCTCGCGGACGGGTCAGGCGGGTTTGCGGGCCACCACCAGGGTGTCGTCGTCGCCCAGGGGGCGGTCCTCGACCTTGACGAAGCCGGCGGCCTCGGCGTGCTCGCGCAGCTCGCCCACCGTGTACTCGGAGCCGCCGTCGGTGACCAGCAGCATGTCGAGGCTGATCACCAGGTTCTCGACGCGGCTGGACGGCCGGTCGAGCATCCGGTCGTACACGAGCAGGACGCCGCCCGGGTTGACCGCCTGGTACGCCTTTGCCACCAGGAACTTCCGCTGGTCGCGGTCCCAGTCGTGCAGCACGTGCCCGAGCACCACGATGTCGGCTGCCGGCAGCGGGTGCTCGAAGAAGCTGCCGCCGTGGAACGTCAGCCGGTCGGTGAGGCCCCGCTCGGCGGCCTGCTCGGTGAAGAACGGCTCCATCTGGGGCAGGTCGAAGACGTGCCCGGTGAGGTTCGGGTGCGCGGTGACGATCTGCGCGGCCAGGCTGCCCCGGCAGCCGCCGACGTCGAGCACCGAGGAGTGGTCGGACCACTCGCCGAACGCCTCGATGAGCTGCGGGCCGAGGACCCGGGTCAGGGCGTCCATCGAGTGGATGAACTGCTTCAGGATCTGCGGGTTCTCCACCACCGCCTCGAAGCTGCTGCCCGACTGCGGCTTGCCGGTGCGCAGCGCCTCGCCGAGCCGACCCCACGCCGGGTACAGGTTGCGGTTGGACCGCTCGATGAAGCCGCCGATGTAGGAGGGCTCGCCGCGGACCAGGAAGCGGTCCGCCCCCGGACCGTTGCGGTAGCGGCCGTCCGCCTGCTCCAGCAGGCGCAGCTCGACCAGCAGGTCGAGCCAGTCGGCCAGGCCGCGCCCGTGCAGGCCGAGCCGGTCCCGGATCTCCTCCGCGGCGGCCGGGCCCTCCCGCAGCGTGCTGAAGAGGCCGAGTTCCACCGCCGTCAGCAGCGCCTTGGCATCGCAGAAGGAGTTGGCCAGCCGCAGGATGCCGGCCGGCCGGCTGGTGTCTGTCGCTGTCGTGGTCACTGAACCGCCCGCCTTTACGCTCGAACGCCGACGTCGATCTTCTTCATGGACCACCGGGCGATCTTGAGGGACATGTCGATCGCCTCGGTGGCGTACCGCACCATCTCGGCCTGGTAACCGGCCACCGCCTCGGCCAGGGGCCGCTCACCCCGGGCGACGGCCGTCAACGCCCGGCACAACGCGCTCGCGTCGCGCAGAGCGGTGTTCGCGCCCACTCCGCCGGTCGGCGGCATCAGGTGCACCGCGTCGCCGAGGGGGATCACCGGGCCGGGCGCCCACGCCCGCACCGGCACCGCGGCCCGCAGGGCCAGGGGGTAGGTCTCGGCGGCCTGCGCGTGGGCGAAGACGCCGCGCAGGTCCGGGTGCCAGTCGACGGTACGGTCCAGCACCAGCCGGCACAGCTGCTCGCCGCTGAGCGCGAAGAACGCCTCGTCGGCCAGTCCGAGCAGATCCTTGTGGATGCTGAAGACGGACATGTAGTAGTCCTCGGACCCACCCAGGTCCAGTCCCGGCCAGAGCTTCTCGGCCGCCCGCGCCGGCGGCGTCCGGAACACCATCGGCATCAGGGCCAGCCGTAGCCCGTCGGCGGCGGTGACGTTGACGAACCGGTCGCACAGGGACTCCGGCAGGCCCGCGTCGACCGCCGCCGCCCGGGGGGTACGGGACAGGATCGCCCGCACGCCGAGATCCCGCGTGGTGTCGTCGGGCCGCAGCTGGGCGCGGACGGCGGAGTGCGCCCCGTCGGCCGCCACCAGGACGTCCCCGACCGCGTGGCCGCCGTCGGCGAAGTGGGCCACCACCTCGCCGTCGACCTGCTCGTGGCGGACGAACCGCCTGCCGAAGCGCACCGCGTCCTCGATGCCGGCGAGCAGCACGCGGCGCAGCGTCCCCCGGTCGACCGCGTCGATCTTGTCCGGGGCGTCGCCGCGCGGGTCGTCGAAGGTCGGCGCCGGCAGCGGGTTGAGCCGCTCGTCGAAGGCGACCAGGCCGAGTTGGTGCCGGTCGTTGGCGGTGGCGGCGAGCAGGTCCTGCGCCCGCTTGGGCAGGCACTCCCGCAGGGCCGTCTCGCCCTCGGGGCTGATCCGCAGCCGGTAGCCCTGCATGCGGCCCTCGGCGGAGGCGTCCCGCTCGTAGACGGTCACGTCGACGTCGCCCGCCCGGCGGAGCCCCTGGGCGAGGCAGAGCCCTCCGATGCCACCGCCGACGACGAGCACCCGCATCCGCCGGCGGTTCTGGTTTCCCATCGCGCCGTCAGCCCAGGACCACGGCGGCGATCCGGTCGAGGTGGTCCGGATCGGCGGTGCAGGACAGGATCAGCAGTTCGTCACAGCCGTTGGCGGCGTACCCGTCGACCACGTCGCGGAGCTTGCCCTCGTCGGTGATGGCGCCCTTCGCGAGGTGCTCGACCATCTGCCCCAGATACGCGTAGTAGCTGTGCATGTGCTCCAGGGCGAGCCGCTGCCCGTCCGGCCCGAGCGACACGTAGAGGTTGGCGCCCATCCGGGGCTCGCCCTCCCGCTTCTCCTCGGCCCACAGCTCCTTCACCTTCGTGACCAGCTCCGGGTACTTGTGCGGCGGCCCACCCGGGGAGATCCACCCGATGCCGTAGCGGGCCGCCCGCCGCAGGCCGGCCGGCGAGTGCCCGCCGACCCAGATCGGGATGTCGCCGTTGGTCGGGCGCGGCCCGACACCCGGCGTCGGCCCGGCGCCCTGCCACACCTGGCGCAGCTCCTCGAGCATCGCGTCCAGCCGCCGGCCCCGGGTGTGGTAGTCGGTGCCCGTGGCGGCGTAGTCGTCCGCCCGCATCCCGGCGGACACGCCGAGGATCAACCGGCCCCCGGAGAGCCGGTCGAGGCTGGCGAGCTGCTTGGCCAGCTCCACCACGCTGGGCCGGGACGCGGCCAGCAGGATGCCGGTGACCAGCTTGATCCGCTCGGTCACGGCCGCGGCGGCGGCGAGCGAGACGATGCCGTCGTAGTTGTCGTACACGACGCGGTCGGCGACGGTCAGGCTGTGGAAGCCGAGCCGCTCGGCCCGGCGGGCGAACTCGATCAGCTGCCGTCCCTGCGCGCCGGGGATGGTCGTCGGCAGGCAGACTCCGATATCCATTGCGGACTCCCTGGGATTCACCGGTCGGGTTTCCTGCCGAGCGTTCGGGCGCCCGGCCGCACCACCGACTCGTCAGCGGTGGTGGCAGCCACTGTGGTCGGCCGCGCCGGAGCGGCGGTCGAGTCGTGGTCGACCGGAGGTGGGGGCCGGTGCGGCCGGGCCCGCCGGGCGGTGGCCGGCGACCGGCGTACGACGTCGCTCGACACCCTCTCGAGGCCGGTCCTGTCCGATGGAGGTCGCGCGCCAGCGCCGAATGTCCGTGAGCTGCGCACCGGCCGTGCCAGCCGTACCGGCGGAGGGATGCCCCCTGAAACTCGGAGCGATCATTGAATGGGCGGACGACCTCGCGGAGTTCCGGAGCGTCGTCCGACTGGCCGATGACCTCGGATACGACGTCATCGGGGTCGGCGACACGCCGGCCCGCGCCTACGAGATGTACGTGTCGCTCACCGTCGCGGCGTACGAGACGCGACGAGCGACGCTCACGCCGATGGTGACGACCCCGTTCTTCCGTCATCCGGCGGCGACCGCCACCGCGATCTCGGCGCTGCACGAGGTGACCGGCGGCCGGACGATGCTCGCGATCGGCAACGGCGGCAGCGTCCGGCGGGTCGTCGGGCGGTCGCCGGTCGCCACCCCGCACGAGCTGCGCGACTACGTGACCGCCGTACGGGCCGTGCTGCGCGGCGACTCGGCCCGGGTCGACGGCTTCGACACCGAACCGCTGGAGCGGGTGCGCGACGTGCCGGTGCTGGTCGCCGCGGACTACCCGAAGAGCCTGCGGCTCGCCGGCGAGCTGGCTGACGGGGTGGTGACCACGGTCGGCATGTCCACCGAGCGGGTGGCCGGCAAGGTGGCCCGGATCCGGGCGGCCGCCGAGGCCGTCGGCCGGGATCCGGACGCGGTCCAGGTGTGGGGCTTCAGCTTCATCTCGGTGCGGGACAGCCGGGCCGAGGCGAACGCCGAGATCGGCGCGGCGCTCGCCTCCGACGTGGCGCTGCGGTTGAAGTCGCCGCACATGCGCTCGACCGTCCCGCCCGAGCTGCTGCCCGCGGTGGAGGAGATGGAGCGGCGCTACGACGTGTGGGACCACACGGTCGGTGGCAAGAACGCGCGGCTGCTGGAGGAGCTGGGCCTGGTCGACCTGGCGCTGGAGTTGACCGGGGTGACCGGCACCGTCCCCGAGGTGGGCGAGCACCTGCGCCGGCTGGCCGAGGTCGGGGTCTCCGGCGTACTGGCGGCGCTGCCGCCGCTGGCCGACCCGGAGGGGCTGCTGCGCCGCCTCCGCCAGGCCGCCGACACCTGAGCCGGGGCACCACCCCGCGCACGGACGTCGCCCCATCTCCTCCGGGAGGTGGGGCGACGTCGCGTCCGGCTACCGGCGGCGCAGGCCGAGCCGCGGTTCGAGCGCCAGGTATAGGCCCTCGACCGCGTTGTCGGGGTGGAACGGCGCCTGCTTCATCTCGTGCACCCGGTTGAGGTTGTTCAGCGGGTTGGGGTCGCCGCTGGTGTCGCCCTGCAGGTGCGCCTGGACCACCTGGTACGCGTGCTCGGCGTCGTTGAGGTCGGCGATGCCGGTGATGATCCGGTCGAACGCCGCCTGCAGGTTCAGCCGGTCCCGCTCGTCGTGGGTGAGCCGCTGCGCGTTGTAGAAGTGGTAGTCCTTGCCGCGGTAGCTGTCGTAGAAGACCGACACGAGCACCAGCATCCGCTCGTACGCGTGCCGGTAGACGGTCTGGTAGAACGTCGCCGCCTCGTCCTCGGTGACGTCGCCGCGTAGCCGGCTGGAGATGCTCGCCGCGGCGAGCATGCCACTGTAGGTGGCCAGGTGCACGCCGGTGGAGAGCAGCGGGTCCAGGAAGCAGGCCGCGTCGCCGGAGAGCAGGTAGCCCGGGCCGGAGAACCGCTCCGACACGTACGAGTAGTCCTGCTCGACCTTCATGTCGGTGACCTGCTCGGCCCCGTCGAGCATCTCCAGGACGGTCGGGCACTGCGCCATCGCCTCGTCGTAGACGGCCTGGATGCTCCCGAGCCGCTGGCGGCTGTCGTTGAACAGGTCCCGGCCGGTCACCAGCCCGACGCTGAGCGTCCCGTTGTGCAGCGGGATCGCCCAGAACCAGCCGTTCGGCACCGAGCAGACGGCGATCGCCCCCTCCGGTCCCTTGCGCAGCGGCTTCGCGCCCCGCCAGTACGACCAGGCGGCGACGTTGCGGAACACGTCGTGGAAGCGGCGGCTCTGGAAGTGCCGGGTGGCCAGCACGCCGCCCCGGCCGGAGGCGTCGACCAGTTGGTCGAAGGCGATCCGACCGCCGGTGGCCGGGGTCTTCGTCTCCTGCCAGCGGGCCGCGACCGCCCGGTCGCCGTCGAACTCGACGTCCCGGACGGTGATCCCCTCGATGACCTCCACTCCGGACTCGCGGGCGTGGTCGAGCAGGATCTTGTCGAACTCGCTGCGGATCACCTGGAACGCGTTGGTGTTGTCGGAGCCCTGGTCGGTGAAGCGCACCTCCCACTCCTCCGGGCCCCAGACGAAGTACGCCCCGCCCTTCGGCTGGAACCCGTGCGCCTCGATCTTGTCCCAGACGCCCAGCTTCTCGAAGATCGGGCGACAGGACGGCAGGATCGACTCCCCGATGTGGTACCGGGGGAAGCGGTCCCGCTCCAGCAGAGTGACCTGGAAGCCCTCCCGGGCCAGCAGGCCGGCCGTGGTGGAGCCCGCCGGGCCGCCACCGATGACAAGAATCTGGGTTGATTCACGCATACCGAGAGCATGATGATCGGCGATGGGTGACCGGTCGATCGCGGGTCGAGGCGCCACGGCTCACGCCGCCACGTCGGGGCCGCGCAGCGGGAGGTCGTGCTCCTGCGCGCGCAGGCGCTCCTCCGCGGTCTGCTCGACCCGCCGCATGCTGAGCCGCAGCACCGGCGGCGCCATCATCGAGGTGGTCACCGCCACCAGCACCAGGATCGTGTACGTCTCGACACCGAGTACACCGAGGCGCAGCCCCACCATGGCGATGATGATCTCGATGACGCCGCGCGCGTTCATGCCGGCGCCCAGCGCCAGGGACTCCCAGTGCCCGAGTCGGCTCAGCCGGGCGCCGAGGTAGGCGCCGACGAACTTGCCGGTGACCGCGACGACCAGGATGACCAGCGCGGAGAGCAGCACCGACGGCCGGGACAGCACGGAGAGATCCATCCGCAGGCCGGCGATGGCGAAGAAGAGCGGGGCGAGCACGCCCATGACGACGGTCCGCAGGGGCCGCAGCCGCTTCCGGTCGAGCGTGCCGGAGCTGCCGATCACGAGGCCGCACACCAGCGCGCCGAACACGGCCTCCAGGTGCAGCAGGTGGGTGGCGGCGGCGGCGAGGACCACCAGGACGACCACCGTCGTCACGGTCACCCCCTCCCCCTCGTCTCCGTCGGCGCGCGCCGCCGTGCGCAACGCCCGGCGGACCAGCGGACGGGCCAGCACGGCCAGCAGGAGGACGGCGGCCAGGGCCACCACGGTGAAGGCGATGCCACCGGCGCGGACACCGGTCGTGGCCATGGCGGAGACGACGGAGAGCAGCATCCAGCCGAGGATGTCGTCGACGGTGACCGCGCAGAGGATCAACTGTCCGACGTTGCGGTGCACCAGCCGCAGCTCGGTCAGGGTCTTGGCGATGACCGGGATGGCGCTGACCCCCATCGCCACGGCGAGGAAAAGGGCGAAGGTGATCTCGTCCACCCCGTCGGGGATCAGCGACTCGGGCAGGGCGAGCCCGGTGAGCACGCCGAGGGCGACCGGCAGCAGCACGCCGGCGACGCTGATCCGGGCGGCGGTCATGCCGCGGCGGCGGACCAGGTCCAGGTCGAGATGGATGCCGGTGAGCCCGACCAGCAGCAGGACGCCGACCTGGCCGACCGAGTCGAGCAGGTTGATCTGGGCCGCCGACTGGGGCAGCAGCCAGTCGCCGACGCCGGGCAGGTGACCGATCAGGCTGGGTCCGAGCAGGACGCCGGCGCAGAGCTCACCGGCGACGGCGGAGAGCCCGAGCCGCTGGGCGAGCCGGCCGAGCAGCAGCGCGGCCAGCAGCAGCAGCCCCACCTGGAAGAGGAACCGTTCGAGGTCCGCCGCCGAGATCATCCCGAGCGGCGCGGTGGCCAGGGTCATGTCGTCCTCCCGTTGCTGTCCCGGTCACCGGGCACCGCGCCGAAAAGGGACAGCCCTACCGCGCGCCGGGCGCGGTAGGGCTGTCCGCGAAGCGAGTCGCTTACAGGCAGGGGCCCTCGTAGGCGCCGATGTTCGGCGTGGCGCCGGTGACCGTGTTGCCGTAGAAGTCGCGACCGCCGTTGTCCGGCACGGCCACACCCGCGTCGATCGCCGGTGAGCCGCAGCGGAGCCGGAGGCCGGCCGGTCGGTCGTTGGTCGGGTTGCGGAACCGCGGGTCGCCGCTCACCGCGTTGGTGGTGTTCTCCGCGACGGCCGTGACGTTGTGGTACAGGTTGTGGCTGTAGACGCCCACCGGGTCGTCGATCCGCGCCCCGGTCGCCTTGCCGGAGAAGATGTTGTTGGTGAAGGCGATCGACGTGTGCGGGAAGGCGCCGGCCAGGTTCTCGGCGTTCGGCGCGTAGATCGTGTTGTTGTAGAACTTCGAGTTGGTGATCGCGTTGTCGCAGCCCGCCGCGACCACCGGGATGACGAAGCCGCTGAGGTCGACGTCCTTGTCGTTGTCGCTGATGTTGTAGCGGATGACCGCCCCGTCGGCGTGCGTCCCCTCGGACGCGCAGAACAGGATGAACGGCCCGTTGTTGTCGTGGCTGTAGTTGTACTGGTAGAGCAGGTCCTTGGTGCCGGCGTCGACGGTGAGCGCGAACGACGGCGGGAAGGCGGCGCCACCGGTGATCTCGTTGTGCTCCATCACGGCGCGGTCGGAGTTGTAGGCGAGGATCGCCGCGTGCGACTGGGCGGCCCGCAGGCCGAAGCCGTCGATCTTGTTGCGCGCGGTCCGCGAGTCGATGCCGTTCATCACCAGGATGCCGTCACCGCCCAGGTTGGACAGGGTGTTGCGGAGGAACCGCATGTTCGTCATGGGCACGAAGTGGTTGCGCCCGCTGGGGAACAGGTCGCGCTTGGACCAGCTGGAGAGCGTCCCGATGCCGACGTTGTCGACGCCGCTCACCGTGCTGTCGGTCACCCGGATCCGGTCGAAGCCGGTGGGCACCGTGTCGCCGGCGGCCTCGAAGAGGATGCCGCCGCTGTTCTCCAGGTCCGGGTTCAGGCAGTCGCAGCCCGGCACGTCGTGGACGTGGACGTTCTCCACCACGTAGTGCCGGCCGGTGCCGAAGTCCTCCAGCAGCACGTAGATGCCGACCCGGGCGGTCCCGTCGGCCGGGCCCGGGTTGGTCACCTCCAGGTCGCGGATCTCGTAGCCCTGCACGTTGCGCAGGAAGACGGCCGCCCGGGTGCCCGGCGCGACGATCTTCGGCCGGGCTCCGGTGCCGTACGCCCCGATGGTGATCGGCGCGGTGGGGGTGCCCGACCCCTTGGGCTCCAGCACCCCCTGGCAGGTGGTGCCGCGCTTGAAGACGATCTTGTCGCCGGGACCGAAGGTGGCCTGGTTGACCCGCGCCAGCGAGCGCCAGGCGGTGGTCGGCTTGGTGCCGTCCTTCGAGTCGTTCCCCGCGACACAGTCGACGTGGTACGTCCGGGACTTCCCGGTGGCGTTCGCCGGCGAGCCGGGCGTGACCGCCGCCGCCAGGCTCGCGCTCAGGGCGACCATGAGTATCCGACCTCCGATCCGACGTGCGCGGGCCAGACGTGTTCGGGAACGACCAGGGGTATCTGTCATGACGGAACTCCATTGGCTGTGCCCCGGCCCTCCCGCCCCTGAGCTGCGGGGACGGTCCGGCCGGTGCGGACGGGCGGTAGCCGGTCCATGGTGGAGTTCCCGTCTCGATCTGGGCTCGACGGTGGGATTCCCTCGACCCGCCGCTACACCGGCCACCCCTGTCGTCGCCACGCTGCGTCCGCGAACTCCAACTCACAGCGAGCACCAGTCAAGAACCACTCGACGAGCGGAGTCCGATTACCGTCACCGCCCGCCTCGACGACCTCGTCGACCATCGCCAGCCAGGCGGCGACGTAGTCGGCGAACCCGTCGTACGCCAGGTACTGCTCGATCCACGGCCCGTACCGGGACGTGCGGTCGGCGCGCCGCCGCAGGTCGTCGGAGACGAGCAGGTGGAACCAGCTCATCGGCAGCAGCGCGCCGACACCCGCCGCGAACGACGCCACCGGCGCCGCGAGCAGCACCGACGTGTACCCGTGCACCGCCGGGGCCGGGCCGGCCGGGCCCGCGCCGGGTGGCCGGCCCAGCGCCTCCGCCAGCCGGCCCAGCTCCCGGTCCAGCCGGGGCAGCGAGCCCGCGGTGGCCTGCGCCGCACCGGCCAGCAGGCCGGCGTGCTCCAGCCGGTCGGCGTTGGCCGCGCACCGGGCGAGCGCCCGCGCGTACGCCGGCACGACGTACCGGGCGTCCTGCTCGGCGAACCACCACAGCGCCTCCGGCGGGAGCGTTCCGTCGCGCAGCCCGGCCCAGAACGGGTGGGCGGTGACCCGCTCCACCAGCGGCGCCGCCAGCGCCGCCAACTCGTCCCGGGGCCGGGCCCGGGCCGCCGGCCCGGCCGTCACGTCGCCGCCGGGGTCAACCGGTCGGCACCGGACACCTCGGCGAGCACGTCGGTGAGCACCTTCTCCGGCTCGCCCGAGCCCTCGACGCTGCGCCAGGCCACGAACGCGTCCGGCCGCACCAGCACCGCCCCGCGCGGGGACACCCCGAACGCGGCCGCCCAGTCGGCCCCGGTCGTGGCGACGTCGCCACCCGGGCCGACCCGCACCGACCGCAGCGGCACCGGGGTCCGCGCGGCCAGCCGGGTCGCCGCCGCGTGCCAGCCGTCGTCCTCCGCGCCGCTGAGCAGCACGAACGAATCCCAGAACAGGTCGATGGTGGACAGGTCCCGAGCGCCCTCGCGCAGCCAGAGGTGCGGGGCACGGGTGCCCGGCTCGCCGGCCAGGGTCAGCGGCGCGGTCAGCACCGGCCGGTCGTCGTCGGCGAGCACCGCGGCGGACCGGTACCGGTAGCCGAGCGTGATGATGATGTCGTCGACCATCTCCTTCTCCGGCCGGCCGTCGCTCTGCCCGTGCCGGATGCGGTTGCGGACCATGGCCTGCTCGGCCATCGCCGAGCCGACCGCGTGCCGCTCCTGGTGGTAGGTGTCCAGCAGCGCGGAGCTGCCCCAGCCGTGCAGCGCTGCGGCCAGCTTCCAGGCCAGGTTGTGCGCGTCGTGGATGCCGGTGTTGGCGCCGAACCCGCCGGCCGGCGGGTGCACGTGCGCGGCGTCCCCGGCCAGGAAGACCCGGCCGACCCGGAACGTGTCCGCGACCAGCTGCGAGCCCTCCCAGGGCACCTTCGCCACCACCTCGACCGCCATGTCGGGCTTGCCGGCGGCCTCCCGGACGATCGCCACGCAGCGCTCGTCGGTGAAGTCCGCCGGGGACTCGCCCCGATCCGGGTGGTAGACCGGCGCCGCCAACCAGGGGTCGCAGCCGTGCAGCCGGGACAGCCCGGTCATCGTCCCGCCCACCGTGGCGTAGCAGAGGATGAACGGCCGGTCGGCGAGGATCCGCTCCAGCTCCGGAGCGCGGAAGTAGATGCTCAGCGCGTGGAACACCGAGCCACGCCCGGAGCGGCCGACGCCCAGCAGGCCGCGGACCGAGCTGCCGGCTCCGTCCGCGCCGACCAGGTAGCGGGCCCGGACCGTCCGCTCGACGCCGCTCTCGTCGGTCACCGTCGCGGTCACCCCGTCGGCGTCCTGCTCGATCGCGGTCAGCCGGGCGCCGAACCGGATCCGCGCGCCGAACTCCGTCGCCTTGGCCGCCAGCACCACCTCGTAGCGGTCCTGGCCGCAGCCCATCACCCGCTCCGGGCTGATCTCCGGGCCGTCCAGCGACGGCGCCTCCAGCACCTGGGCGTTCGCGATGTCGGAGTACGTGTTGACCCGCAGGATCCCGCCCTCGAAGTAGCGGTGCGAGTCACCGATCTCCAGGGCCCGGATGTCCGGGCCGATGCCGGCGGCCCGGAACAGCTCCATGGTGCGCGCCTGCAGGCCCGGGGCACGGGGCAACCGGGAGGTGTTGGGCCGCTTCTCCACCACCAGGGTGGGCACACCGTGCCGGCCGAGGAAGACCGCCGTGGACAGGCCCACCGGCCCGGCGCCCACGATCAGGACCGGGACCTCTTCGTCGTACATCTGCTCCTCCTGGGCTCGTCGGCTCAGCTCGCCCGGGCCACCGGGCCACGCGCGGCCGCCGCGGCCTCGACCAGCCCCTTGATCCGGTTCATCTGGATCACCGTGTTGCGGTTGAGGTGCGCGGTCATCGCGTCGTCGTCGACCGGCGCCTGCGGCTTCATGTGGAAGTCCTGCACCCAGCGCATCCGCACCCCGCCGTCGACCTCGGTGTACGTCCAGTGGATGTTCATGTACTCGAACGGGCCGGTCTCGATCCGGTGCGCCCGGACCTCGCGGCGGGCCCGGTCGACGGTGCGCCTCGACACCCAGCTCCACACCGTGCCGTCCTCGTCGGGGTGCATGGTGAGCCGGAAGGTGACGCTGTCACCGTCCCGGTCGAGGATCTCCGCGGCGGCGTACTCGCTGAACAGCTGCGGCCACGACGCCACGTCGTTGGTCATGTCCCACACCACGTCCATCGGCGCGTCGATGACGATCGCGTTGTCCGTGTGTCCTGCCATGGTGTTGTCTCTCCTCACTCGACAACCGGCCACCGGGCCGGCCGCTGCGGTCAGTCCGCCGCGGTGACGACCGCGGCCGCGTTGAAGCCGCCGTACCCGCGCGCGACGACCAGCGCGGTACGCAGCCGCGCCTCCCGGGGCACCTCCCGCACCAGGTCCAGATCGCACCCCGGCGCCAGCCGCTCCACCCCGACGGTCGGGGGATCACCTGGTCCCGGAGGGCGAGCAGGGCGCACGCCAGGTCCAGCGCGGCGCCGCCGGCGTAGAGCCGGCCGGTCATCGTCTTCGGTGCGGTGACCGGCACCCCGCCCGGACCGAACACGGCGGCGAGCGCCGCCGCCTCCGCCCGGTCGGCGTCCGGCACTCCCGCCGCGTCGGCGAAGACCACGTCCACGTCGCCCGGTGCGACACCCGCGTCGGCCAGCGCGAGTTCGATCGCGCGGCGCAGGGTGGGTTCCCGGCCGGAGCCGGGCCGCGGGTCGAAGGTGGCCGCCTGCCCGGCGATCACGCCGTACCGCCGGGGGGCCCGGCGGGCCCGCGCGTCCGCGGCGTCCTCGACGATCAGCATGGCGCCGCCCTCGCCCGGCACGTGGCCGCCGGCGTCGGCGTCGAACGGCAGGTACGCCCGCCGCCGGTCGTCGCCGCCGCTCAGCGTCCCCTTGCTGAGCTGCGCGGTCAGCCCGTACGGGCACAGCGACGCGTCGGTGCCGCCGGTCACCACCAGCCGGGTCCCCTGCTGGACCAGCGCCCGGGCCTGCCCGGCGGCGTCCAGCGCCCCGGCCTGCTCGGTGCAGACCACGCCGCACGGCCCGCGCATCCCGTGCCGGATCGAGATCTGGCCCGTGGTGGCCGCGTAGAACCAGGCGATCGACTGGTACGCGCCGACCCAGGACGGCCCCTTCGTCCAGAGCCGCTCGATCTCCCGCTGCCCGAACTCCGTGCCCCCGGAGGAGCTGGCGGTGACGACGGCCATCTCGTACTCGGGGAACGCCGCCGGGTCGGCCCCGGCGTCGTCGAGGGCCCACGCCGCGGCGGTGAGGCCGAGGTGGGTCCAGTTGTCGGTCTGTGGGACCAGCCGGCTCGGCACGTGCGCGGCGGCGTCGAAGTCGCGTACCTCACCGGCCAGCCGCACCGGGTAACCGGACGGGTCGAAGCGGCTGATCCGGTCGATGCCGCTGCGACCGGCCAGCGTCGCCGCCCAGTACGCCTCGGTGCCCAGCCCGTTCGGGGCGGTGACGCCGATCCCGGTCACCACGGCGGTCCGGCTCATCGCGGCTCCTCCCCGCGGTCCTTGGTGATGACCATCGCGGTCTGGAAGCCGCCGAAGCCGCTGCCGACGCTGAGCACGCCCCGCATGCGGTGCTCCCGCGCGGTGATCGGCACGTAGTCCAGGTCGCACTCCGGGTCCCGGTTGTGCAGGTTGGCGGTCGGCGGCACCACCTGCTGCTCCAGCGCCAGCGCGCACGCCGCCACCTCGATCGAGCCGATCGCGCCGAGCGAGTGGCCGACCATCGACTTGATCGAGCTGACCGGCACGCGGTACGCCCGGTCACCCAACGCCCGCTTGAAGGCGGCGGTCTCGTGCCGGTCGTTCTGCCGGGTGCCCGAGCCGTGCGCGTTGACGTAGTCGATGTCCGCCGGGTCGAGCCGCGCCGCCGCCAGGGCCTGCCGGATCGCCTCGGCCATCTCCCGGCCGTCCGGCTTCAGGCCGGTCATGTGGTACGCGTTGCTGCGGCTGGCGTACCCGGCGATCTCGGCGTACACGTGGGCGCCCCGGCGACGCGCGGCCTCGCGCTCCTCCAGGATCAGCACCGCCGCCCCCTCGCCGAGGACGAACCCGCGTCGCTTCGCGTCGAACGGGCGGGACGCGTGGGCGGCGTCGTCGTTGTCCGGCGACGTGGCCTTGATCGCATCGAAGCAGGCGGCGGTGATCGGCGACAGCGGCGCGTCCGTCGCGCCCGCGACGACGACGTCGGCCCGACCGGACCAGATGAGACTGGCGCCGTTGCCCACCGCGTCCAGACCGGCGGTGCAGCCGGTGGAGATCAGCGACACCGGTCCCTCGGCGCCGACCGTCCAGGCCACCTCGGTGGCCATCGTGCTCGGCACCATGTACCCGTACAGCTGCGGCACCACGTACGCCGGGTCGACCAGCCAGCGCCGGCCCCCGTCGCTGAGCACCCGGTACTCCTCCTCGAGCCCGGTGGTGCAGCCGACCGCGCTGCCGATGCTCACCCCGGTCCGCTCCGGCGGCAGGTCGGCGTCCTCCAGCCCGCTGTCGGCCCACGCCTCGCGGGCGGCGACCACGGCGAACTGCGCCGCCCGGTCCATCCGGCGGCTCTCCTGCGGGCTCAGCCCCTGGGCGGCCGGGTCGAAGTCGCACTCGGCGGCGATCCGCGACCGGAAGTGCGAGGCGTCGAAGAGGGTGATGGGACGGGTGGCGGTACGCCCGGCGGTGAGCAGGTCCCAGTACGCCTTGGTCCCGATGCCCCCCGGCGCCACCACGCCGATGCCCGTCACCACCACCCGACGGTGTCCGGTCATCGGCGCGGGCCCCCCACGTCCGGGACCGGCGCGCCGCCGGCGGCGGCGGGCAGTTCCTCGGTGTCGACGTGCCCGAGCTCGGGCCGGGGGGCCAGCGGGCTCAGATGGAACACCGCCCGCACCTCCTCGGCGCCGGCGTTCCACACCCGGTGCCGCTTGCCGGTCGGCACCAGCAGGCCCTCGCCGGGGACCAGGTCGACCTCGCCGGCGTCCTCCACCCGCGCGGTCAGCCGACCGCTCACGACCAGCAGGAACTCCTCCGAGTACGGGTGGTAGTGCTCGGTCACGTACTCGCCCGGCGCGAGGGTCAGCGTGCCCATGAAGCCGGAGGTGGACCCGACCGTCTTCGGGCTGAGCACGACCCGGATGTCCCCGCCCCGCCGCCGGTTCGCCGGCACGTCGTTGGCGGAGACCCGCAGCGGGCGGGTCGGGGTCTGCGCGAGTTCACTCACCGGGGGCCTCCCAGACGTAGAACGGTTCGGCCATGGCGTCCTTCGGCTCGCGCCAGTTCGGGTCGTACGGCCGGATGTGGTGGGACAGCTGCTCGTTGATCTGCCCGTAGAGCGGGTGGCTCCGGGCCTGGTACAACCGGGGCGAGATGTCCTCGTCGGCCTCCACCAGGTGGAAGTAGAGGTCGTGGAAACGGAAGAGCGTACGGCGCGTGACGCCGATCATCCGCGGCAGATCGGTGGAATCCGAGCCGGCGAATATCTTGGCCACGTCGTCCGCTTTCTCAGGGGCCATCCGGGCAACGATCAGCGTTCGATGCACACCAATCACCTCTCACTCGTTGCCGCCGATGATGCGGCACCCGCCGGCAGGGCCGGTCGAACCGCGCTCGACGCCCCGGCGGGGCCGCCGGCGGCCGTACGGGCACCCGCGCCGGCCTCGACAGCCGCTCGACGGCGCGCCGCAGGCGGTGCCTGACGTGCCTGGTGAGGGCCGGTACGCGCCGCCGCCACTAGGGATTCACCCAGTGGTTGCCCGGGCCCCCGGCGCCGACAATGGGGCCGGTGTCCACACCCCCATTCCGGAGGCCGCGTTGACGAGTCCCCGAGTTCTCCACGCGAACGGGAAGAATTGGCGCGACGATCCGGCGGGCCGGGTCGTCGTCACCGGTTTCGGAGTCATCTCCAGCATCGGTTCCGGACGGACGGAATTTCTCGCCGGCCTGCAACAGGGCCGGTGCGGCGCGAAACCGATCAGCAAATGGGACGCCACCGGTTTCCCGCACGACCACGCCTGCGAGGTCACCGATTTCGACCCGGCGTCGGTGCTGGAACGCCTCGACCCGAAGAGCAGCGGCCAGGTGGCGGCCCTCGCCGCCGCGGCGTCCCGGATGGCCGTCCGCGACGCGGGTCTCGACCCCGCCGCCGTCCGCGCCGAGGCCGGCCTCATCGCCGTCGGCACCACCTGCGGGCAGTCGCTGGACCTGGACGCGCTCGCCGAGGTCGAGCTGCGGACGCCGGACGCCCTGCCCCCCGGTGACCTCGCCCGGGTGCTCCAGCCCGGACGCCTCGCCACCGCCGCCGCGGCCGAACTCGACCTGCGCGACGTGGAGACCCTGACCATCCCCACCGCCTGCGCGGCCGGCAACTACGCGATCAGCTACGGAGTGGACGCGATCCGCTCCGGCGACGCCGAGTACGCGCTCTGCGGCGGCGCCGACTCGGTGAACCGGATGGCGTTCGCCGGGTTCGTCCGGATGGGCGCGATGGCCCATGAGCGGTGCCGGCCGTTCGACCGGGAGCGCGACGGCACGATGTGGGGCGAGGGGGCGGCCATGCTGGTGCTGGAGAGCCTCGACCACGCCCGGCGGCGCGGCGCCCCGATCCTCGCCGAGGTGCTCGGCCTGCACCTCAACTGCGACGCGGAGCACCCCACCGCGCCCGTGCGGGAACGGGTCGCCGAGTGCATGGCGGGCGCCCTGGCCGACGCCGGGGTGGACGCCGCCGAGCTGGACGTCATCTTCGCCCACGCCACCGGCACGCGCGCCAGCGACCCGATGGAGGTCGGCGCCATCCGGGACGTCTTCGGCGACCGGCCCCCGCCGCCGGTGGTCGGGGTCAAGTCGATGATCGGCCACACGATGGGCGCCGTCGGCGCGCACACGGCCATCGCCGCGCTGCTCGCGATGCGGCACCGGTTCCTGCCGCCCACGGTGAATTTCCGCGAGCCCGACCCGGACTGCCAGGTCGACTGCGTACCCAACGTGGCCCGGCCGGCCGCCGTGCGCACCGCGCTGGTCAACTCGCTCGGCTTCGGCGGCAACAACGCGACAGTGGTCCTGCGCGGTCCCGGACCGCACTTCCCGGAAGGAGCCGACGCATGAACGTGGTCATCTCCGGCCTGGCCGTCGTCTCGCCGTTCGGTCTCGGGACCGGGCCGTTCGCGGCCGGGTGGCGCGCGGCGCGGCCCGCCGCGACGCCCGCCGGGGACCCACCGGTCGCCCGGCTGCCCGAGCTCACCGGCGACGACTTCACCCCGAACCGCCGGGTCCGGCTCAAGGAGCGCTCGTCCGCCCTGGCGGTCGGCACGGTCGGCGCCCTGCTCGCCGCGTACGACCTGGACGGCGTGCCCGCCGCGCGGCGCGGCGTGGTCCTCGGCAGCGCGCTGGCCAGCCTCGACTCGTACCTGGCGGTCTCCGGCGGCTCGCTGGCCGGGGCGAAGCCGCACTTCATCGACCACAACCTGATGCCGCCGGGCATCATGAACTACACCAGCAGCCAGGCCGCGATCCGCTTCGACCTGCGCGGCCCGAACGTCACCGTCACCGCCGGCCGGGCGACCGGGCTCACCGCACTCGGCTGCGCCCGCCGGCTGGTCGCGGCCGGCCGCGCGGACGCCGTGCTGGCCGGCGCGTTCGAGGCGCTCAGCCCGCGCCGGCTGCGGCTGGAGGCGGCCGCCGACCGGGCGCCGGCGCTCGCCGGCGAGGGCTGCTGCGTGTTCCTGGTGGAGACCGCGGAGTGCGCCGAGCGGTCCGGCCGGCGGGTGCTGGCCACCCCGCTGGCGCTGACCGCCGGCTTCTTCCCCGAACCGGACGACGGGCGGGCGGCGTTGCGCGGCGTGGTGACCCGGGCGCTGCGGCGGGCCCGGGTCACCGCCGGGGAGGTCGGCACCGTCGTCCGGGGCGCCGCCAGCCCCGGGCGGTACGCCGACGACGAGACGGCGGTCCTCGCCGACGTCGCGCCCGGCGTACCCGTGCTGGACCCGGGCGCCCGGATCGGCGACACCTACGGCGCCTCGGCGGCGTTCGCCGTCGCCGCGGCGATCGTGGCGGCCGACGCGGAGCCGCCGGCCGGCGTCACCCTGGTCACGTCCATCGACCCCGACGGCCAGGTCGCCTGCGCCGTCCTGGCTGCCGGCTCCCGGGTGCCCGCCCCGGTGGGCTGACCCGCCCGGAGCCCCGTCCGGGCGGGGCGCCGGACGGGGCGTGCGGTGTTGACAAGGGACCCTTGTTCTACCGGAGACGTCAAGAAGGGGCCCTTCCTTGCGCCGCGGCCAGGGTGGGGTCGTACCGGAGGGCCCGGACGATGGCTTCCGCGCGGCTGTAGACCTCAAGTTTGCGGAAGATGCGGGTCAGGTGGAACTCCACCGTGCTGCGGGAGATGTGCAGCCGCCGGGCGATCTGGTCGTTGCCCAGGCCGGCGCAGAGCGCCCGGAGCAGCTCGACCTCCCGGCCGGTCAGCCCGGCCGGGAGCCCTCGTGCGATCGGATCCGTCGCCGCGTCGGTGGCGCCGGCCCGGTGCGCCGGCCGTGCCGGCGTCGCCGTCCGGCGGACGGTGAACCCGGTCCCGGCCAGCCGCAGCGCGGCGACCAACTCCCCCGGTTCGACGGCACCGGCGAGGTAGACGTCGCTGTCCGCGCCCTCCGGCCACCGGCCGTCCGGGTCGACGACCGCCACCCGTGGCCGGTACCGCTGCGCCGGCCCCGGCAGCAGGCCGGGCGGGGGCGACCCGGTGCCGACGGCGACGAGCAGCCAGTCGACCGGAGCGTCGTCGACGACGGTCAACAGCGAGCGGAGTTCCGCGGCCCGCGCCGGGGGCCACTCCCCGGCGAGGACCACGCGACCGGGCCCCCGGGACGCCGCGGGCGGGCCGTTCCGTACGCCGCCGCCGGTGGGCCGCACCGGCTCAGGCGACCGCTTCCGTCGCATCGGCGTTCTCCTCGACCAGCGCCACCACCGCCGCCAGGCTGGTCATCTTGGGAATGTCGGCATCGGGGATGCGGACCCTCATGTCCACCTCGATCCGGGCCAGGATGTCGATCACCAGCATGGAGTCGGCGCCGTAGTCGTTGATGAAGTCGCCGTCGGCCGTGAGCTGCCCGGGCTCCAGTTCGAGGATCTCGGTCACGACGGCCGCGAGTTGGGCCGTACGGTCGCCGACCGCCCCGGACGGCGCGGTCTCCGCCGCCGGGGCGGCCGTGACCGCGGGCACCGGTTCGGCCGCGACCCGCGGCGACGGCACGGCGACGCTCCCGTTCCCACCGCCCAGCGCCGCCTGGATCAGCTCCGCCGCCTGCCGGTTGCCGGCGTCGGTGAGGTGCACGGTGTCGGCGAACGAGTCGCCGACGAACCGGTCCGCCGCCAGGTCCAGGAAGGACACCCCCAACTCGGCGCAGCCGGCGGCGAGCCGGCCCGCGTACGCCTTCCAGTTCTCCTCGATCGCACTGTGCAGGATGCCGAAGACGGGGGCGTCGAAGTCGTACCGGGCCCGCTCCTCGGGCGTGATGTCACGGGTGCGGGTGGAGGCCAGCGGCTGGAGGCAGAACAGCACCCGGGTGTCGTCGGGCACCGCCCGGGCGAGCACCCGCAGGTCCCGCAGCCGGCGTGCCGCCGCCACCTCCATCCGGTCGCGGACCTGGGCGAGATCCCAGGCCGGCGTGGTGGTGCGGGGACGGCGGACGGCGTCCAGGTCCGGCACCGACTTCCCGGCGGCGAGCACCGCCAGGTCGAACAGCGGGACCTGGGTGAGGTCGTCGAACGTGCGCTCGTACGACACCGTGCCGTAGTGGTTGTCCGGGGTCAGCGAACCGACCAGGTTCACGAAGTCCGGCCCCCCGCCGATGATGACCACGGTGGACGCCTGCTCCAGGAAGGGCACCGCTGCCACCAGTTCCTGGAGCGACACCGCCGCGCAGAGGCCCAGGTTGAGCTGGCGCACCCCGGTCAGCCCGGCCAGGTGCGACGCCACGGTGGTGGAGTCCGAGGACGCGGCGAGCGCGAGGGCCACCGAGTTGCCGAGCAGGATCCCGCCGCCGCCGGCGGCGAGCCAGCTCGCCGAGTCCACCGTGCCGTACGGCGAGTCGGAGAGCCGGAACCCCGCGTCGTCGGTGTTCAGCATGTCCGACCGCAGCCCGGGGGCGAGCGTGAACCCGAGGAACGGGTGCGGGTAGAGGTCGATGCCGTGCCGTTCCAGCAGCATGCCGCCCCGGTGCCGACGGGCGAAGGACTCGTGTTCGAACTGTGGCGTGGAATTCATTCGGTCACTCCCGTACGTCTCGTACTCGTCGTCGCGTGTCCCGGCCCGGACGCCCCGCCGAGAGTCACCGGGCGGGATCCACCACCGCTCGCACCGTGGTCGACCGTCCGCGGTCAGCGGGGCGCGGCCACCACCAACCGCTCCAGCTCCGCCACCACCTGCTCGGGCGACGGTTGGGCGGCCAGTTCCCGGCGCAGCCGGTCGGTCGCCGCCCGGAACCCGGGCTCGTCGAGCACCCGCCGCAACGCGCTCACCACCGCGGCCGGGTCGGCGTCCCGCGCCGGCACCACGAGCCCGGCTCCGGTCTCGGCGAGCCGGGCGGCGTGCCGCGTGTGGTCGGGCAGCCGGGGCACCAGAACCTGGGGCAGCCCGTACGACACGGCGGTGAGCAGGGACGCGGCGCCGCCATGGGCGACCACGGCCGCGCAGCCCGGCAGCACCAGGTGCAGCGGCGCGCCGACGACCACGTGCACCCCGTCCGGCACCGACCCGAGCAGGGGATGCTGCTCGGGGCTCACCGCCACCACGACCTCCAGGTCGAGATCGGCGAGCGCTCGCACCACCGCCCCGGCGAGGAAGTACTCCGGGCCGAGGCGGCCCATCGTCGTGCCCCAGGTGACGCAGACCCGGGGGCGCGCGCCGGGCTCCGGCAGCGGCGGCGGCGCCAGGCCCGGACCGTTGAACGGCGGCCGGCCGACCGGCAGCCGCCGCGAGCCGACCTGTGGGAGCTGGAGGCCCGCCGGGTACGGGTCCACCGTGGCCACGCCGAACGGGTCCACTTCGGTCAGCCCGTACCGTTCGGCCAGCGGGGCGAGCACCGGCGGCAGGAACTGCGCGGCCCGGCCGCCGAGCAGGTCGGTGCCGAACAGGTGCCGCACCGCCGGCACGCCCACCGCGGCGGCGGCGACCGGCCCGGCGAACGCGCTCGGCTCGAACACCAGCAGGTCGGCCCGCCAGCGCCGGGCCAGCTCGACCAGGTCGTCCAGCATCGCGTCGGCCAGCTCGGCGAAGAGCTTCAGGACCCGCGGCCCGCCACCGTTGGCGCCCGGCGGCGTGGCGACGATCTCGCGGAACGCCGCCTCGGCGTCGACGTCTCGGCCGACCGGGGCGAACGGCAGGCCGGTACGCAGCGCCACGTCGGCCAGGGCGGGCTGGCTGGCCACCAGCACCTCATGTCCGGAGTTCCGGCAGGACCAGGCCAGCGGGACCATCGCGTACAGGTGGGTGGGCCACGCCCACGAGGTGAAGAGGATCCGCATCGACCCATGGCAGCACCGCCGACTGGGCGTGCCCTCCACGCCCGCTCGACCCGCGCCGCCCGGTGCGGCACGCCGGTCGAGCCGGGCTCGAGCAGTACGGCCCGGTCACCGCTCCGGCCCGGCCCGCCGCCAGCGAGCGACCAGCGGGCTGGTGTTGGGTGCCCCTGACCCGCCTGCCGCCGGACGCGAGAGGGTGACATGGAGCTAGGCATCGGGCTGCCGACGATGATCCCGGGGATCGCCGGCGCGGATCTGCTCACCTGGGCCCGCCGTGCCGAGGAGCACGGCTTCGCCTCCCTCGGGGTGCTGGACCGGCTGATGTACGACGGCTACGAGCCGCTCATGACGCTGGCCGCGGCGGCCGGCGCGACCAGCCGGATCCGGTTGACTACCACGATCCTCATCGCCGCGTACCGGGGCGACCGGGCGCTGCTGGCCAAGCAGCTGGCCAGCCTGCACCGCCTGTCCGGCGGGCGGCTGGTGGTCGGTGCGGCGGCCGGTGGCCGGCCGGACGACTTCGAGGCCTGCGGCACCCCGTACGAGCGGCGGGGCCGCCGCCTCGACGAGCTGCTGAGCGGGCTGCGCCGCTCCTGGGCCGGCGGGCCCGAGGCGCTGGTGCCCGGCCCCCGCTGCCCGGACGGCGGACCGCCCCTGCTGGTCGGCGGCCACTCGGCGGCGGCGATGCGGCGGGCCGCCGCGTACGGCGACGGGTGGATCGCCGGCGGCAGCTCCGCCAGCGGCTACGACGAGCTGGCCGGCCGCGCCCGGGCGGCGTGGCGGGCGGCGGGGCGGATCGACCGGCCCCGGCTGGTCGCCATCGCCTACGTGGCCCTCGGCCCCGGCGCGGCCGACCGCTCCGCCGCCTACCTGCGTGACTACTACGGCTTCCTCGGCTGGAAGGCGGACATCGCGGTGAAGAGCGTCCTCACCGACGCCCGGCAGCTGCGGACGTTCGTCGCCGACTACCGCGCGGTGGGCTGCGACGAGCTGATCCTCTTCCCGTGCGTACCGGAACCGGCGCAGGCGGACCTGATCGCCGACGCCGTCCTGGGGTGAGCGGCGTGACGCCGGCGCTGCAGGTCCTGGTGCTGCTCGGCAGCGGCACGGTGGCCGGTGTGCTCTTCGCCGTGGCGCTGAGCACCGTCCCGGCGCTGGCCGCGATGCCTCCCGACCGGTACGTGCAGGCGCACACCCTGCTCGGCCGCAACTGGGACCCGACCATGCCGCTGATCGTCCTCGGCACCACCCTGCTGGACCTCTGGCTGGCCTTCCGCGTCACCGTGCCGGGGGCGCGGGCGCTGATCGTCGTGGCCGCCGGGTGCCTGCTCGGCGTGTCGGTGGTCTCGCACTTCCGCAACGTGCCGATCAACCGGCGGGTGCACCGGACCGACCCGGCGGCCATCCCGGTCGACTGGATCGACCCGCGTCCGGTCTGGCGGCGCTGGCACCTGCTGCGTACCGCCCTGGCGATCGTCGCCTTCGCGGCGAACAGCCTCGCCGTAACCACCTTCTGAAAGGACCGCGGATGAGTCACGACCGAGAACTCGCCTTCGTCGGGCTGGGCGGCATGGGCGCCGGCATGGCGTTGTGCCTGCGCGCCGCCGGGCACCCCCTCGTGGTGCACAACCGGACGGCGGCGAAGGCCGCTCCGCTGGCCGAGGCCGGCGCGCGGGTCGCCGCCACCAGCGGCGAGGCCGTGGAGAACGCGCGGATCGTCGTCCTGAGCCTCAGCGACCAGCACGCCGTCGAGCAGGTGCTGTTCGGGGAGTTGCTCGGTTACCTGCGGCCGGGCACGCTGGTGGTGGACACCTCCACCCTGTCGCCCGGGTACTCCGCCGAGGCCAGCGAGCGCCTGGCGCGGGTCGGCGTACGCCGGATCGAGGCCTGCGTCCTCGGCAACCCGCCGATGGCCCGGGCGGGCAAGTTGCGGATCTTCACCGCCGGGGACCGCTCCGGGGTCGAGGAAGCCCACGACGTCCTCGCCGCGGTCGGCCAGGACATCCGGTACGTCGGCCCGGTCGGCGCCGCGAGCACGCTGAAGCTGGCGTTCAACCTGATCCTCGGCAACCAGGTCGCCGCGCTGGCCGAGGCGGTGGCGTTCGTGGAGAGCAGCGGCCTGGACCGGGGACGGTTCCTCACCGCCCTCACCGCCAGCGGGTTCAGCTCGCCCACCCTGGCGTTCCGCGCCGACATGGTGCGCAACCGCAGCTACGAGCCCCCGCAGTTCCGGGTGCACCTGATGGCGAAGGACCTGCGACTGGCCGTCGACGAGGCGGAGGCCCGGGGCGTCGGGCTGCCGGTGACGGCCGGCGCGGCCGACCGGTTCAGCGAGGCGGTGCGGGCCGGGGACGGCGACAAGGACGCCGCCGTCGTCGCGGAGCCGCGCTCCCCCGTCCGCTGACCGAGGCGGCGGCGGGCTCGGCGGCGCCCGCCGAGGTCTCCGTCTCTTCGTCGGGGAGACGGAACGAGCCCGGCACCAGTGGTGCCGGGCTCGTCATCGTCCGGTGGGCGATACTGGGTTTGAACCAGTGACCTCTTCCGTGTCAAGGAAGCGCGCTCCCACTGCGCCAATCGCCCTCGATCGTGCCGAGGTGGGGACGGGATTTGAACCCGCGTACACGGCTTTGCAGGCCGTTGCCTCGCCTCTCGGCCACCCCACCGAGGTTGCCCCCGTCATGCGTGGCGGCATCTCCGAGCGGACGACGGGATTCGAACCCGCGACCCTCACCTTGGCAAGGTGATGCGCTACCAGCTGCGCTACGTCCGCACGCCCCCGGCTTTCCCGGTGACGGATGAGAACTTTAGCCGAGTCGCCGAGCGGTTGCCAACTCGGGGTCCGCCCGGCGCGTCCGCACTGCCGCCATCCCCGGCCGGCACCGGTCGCGCCCGGAATAATGCCTGCTGAGAGCCCTGATGCCAACTGTCCGGCTTCCGACTGTCGCGACCCGGCTCCACGCCGGACGGTAACGGCTCGTGTCCGTTCCGATGTATTACGGTAACCGTCGTGACGAGACGTGCGGCCGAGATCCGCCTGGATGCCCTGCTGCGCACGGCCTGTGACGTGATCGTGGAGCGCGGCCTGGCCAACACCCGCACCGCGGACGTGGCCCAGGCCGCCGGGGTGAGCCAGGCCCTGGTCTTCTACCACTTCGCCACCAAGGACCGGCTGCTCGCCGAGGCGTTCGCGTACGCCGTCGAGCAGGATCTCGCCCGGCTGGACGCGGTGATGCGCTCCAGCGCCCCGCCGCTGACCAAGCTCCGGCGGATCGTCAAGCTCTACACACCCGCGGGCCGGCCCATCTCCTGGGCCCTGTGGATCGACGGCTGGGCCGAGTCGCTGCGCACGCCCGAGCTGGAGAAGGTCTCCCGCCGGCTGGACCTGCGCTGGCGGCAGGACCTGGCGTCGGTGATCGCCGACGGGGTGGCCGACGGCACCTTCGAGTGCGCCGACCCGGCCGGCGCCGCGTGGCGGATCAGCGCGGTCATGGACGGTCTCGCCGTCCAGCTCGCGGTGCACGATCGGGTCATCTCCCGACGGCAGTTCACCGAGTGGGTGCGCCTGGTGACCGCCCGGGAGCTGGGCCTCGACCCGGCGAAGCTGGACTGAGGGCCGGCCAAGCTGGACCGAGGGCCCGGCGAAACCGGCTCGGACCGGGGCGCCGCACGGGACAATCCGGGCATGCAGCTGCTGGACACGTACCGCCGTAGCCTGTCCGACTTCACCAGCTGGGTGGCGCAGGTGGGCCCCGGCCAGTGGACCGCGCCGACCCCCTGCCCGAGTTGGGACGTCCGGACTCTGGTCAACCACGTCGTCGGCGAGGACCGGTGGAGCGTGGCGCTGATGGCCGGCCGCACGATCGCGGAGGTGGACGACCGCTACGCGGGGGACCAGCTCGACGGCGACCCGGCGGAGGCCGCCCGGGACGCCGCCGCCCAGGCGGAGCTGGCCTTCAGCCGCCCCGCGGTCCTGGAGCGGACGGTCGAACTGTCGTCCGGGCCGACGCCGGCCGACGAGTACCTGCACCAACTCCTGGCCGAGCACCTCGTACACGGGTGGGACCTGGCGGTGGCCATCGGCGCAGACCCGCGCCTGGACGCCGGCGCGGTGGCCGAGTGCGCCCGGTGGTTCAGCGGGCGGATCGGCGAATACCAGCGCGGACGGCTCGTCCGGGGCGGTGTCGGCGTGCCGGCCGACGCCAGCGCGCAGGACCAGCTCATCGCCGCGTTCGGCCGGGACCCGGACTGGGCGCCCTGAGGTGTTACGAAGGGGCCCTTACCAGCGGTTCCAGGCGCGGTGGGCCTCCGCGTCGGCGGCCCGCGCCGCCTTCGTCAGGTGCCGCAGGCGCAGCAGCAGGCCGAGGCCGAGCGAGAGCAGCAGCCCGCCCAGGAGGAAGGCGGCCTGCACCGCTCCGAAGCCACCGGACCGGGCGACCGGGCGGCCCGCGCCGGCGGCCGCCGGCGGCACCTCCGCGACGCCCTCGTCGACGGGGACCTCCTCCGCTGCCTCCGGCTCCGCCGGCTCGCTCGGTTCGGCCGGGGGCTTGGAGACCTCCGGCGACCGGCTCGGCCGCGCGTCCCCGCCCCGCCCGACCACGGTCCGGGTGGCCGACTGGCGCGCCAGCAGACGCAGGTTCGCGTCGTACGCCTCCGCCGCCAGCGTGACCCGCCCGCGGGTGACGTCCTCGGCGAACGCCACCCGGTAGCGGGCGGTGACCGTCCGGTCCGGGCAGAGTGTGCCGGGGTCGAGCTGGCGGTCGGTCAGCCGCGCCACGTCGCCGTCGGTGCTCACCTCCAGCGGGAACGAACCGGTCTCCTCGACCCGGTCCACCCGCACCTGGTCGAGCCGGAGCCCGGACACCCGCAGCACCATCGACCAGCGGACCTTGTCACAGCCGCCCCGGTCCCGCCGGACCACGGCGGCGATCGTCGCCACCTGCCCACCGGCCCGGAACTGGTCGGGCAGCCCGCTCAGCTCCGTGCGGTTGGCCGCCGACGCGGGCGCCGGCGCGGCCAGGCCCACCCCGGTCAGGCAGGCCAGCACCACCCCGGCCCGCAACGCGTACCGCCACAGCGTCACCTTCTCCGCCTCCCGTCGGTCGCCTCCACGACAGACGCTAGGAGCGCCCGCGGGCACCCGGTAGACGGGCGTGTTCGCACGGACCGGCGAACGCGGAGGGCGATTTCACGGAGCGTGGTGAACCGATCACGCTCCCCCCGCGACACGCCGCGCGGGCGACTACGGGAGAATCTGCCGGTGTCCGAGCTCACCACCGCCTTCGTCCGGCTGCACGCGCGCCTCGCGCCGGTCGCCTTCGTCCCCGAGGTGCGGCTCCACCAGGCCGACGACGCGGTCGGGCTCTGGGAGCTGACCGAGGGCGAGTTCCGCAGCGCCCAGCCGCCCCCGTTCTGGGCGTTCGCGTGGGCCGGCGGGCAGGCGCTCGCCCGGTACGTCACCGACCGCCCCGACCTGGTCACCGGGCGGCGGGTGCTCGATCTCGCCGCCGGCTCCGGCCTGGTCGCCATCGCCGCGGCCCGCGCCGGGGCGGCCACGGTCCGCGCGGTCGAGGTGGACCCGCTGGCCGTCGCGGCCGTCGCACTCAACGCCGAGGCCAACGGCGTACGCCTCGACGCCGAGCTGGGCGACATCCTCGACGGCGACGCGGGCGACGCCGAGGTCGTGCTCGCCGGGGACGTCTTCTACCGCGAGGCGATGGCGAAGCGGGTGCTCCGCTTCCTGCTGAAGGCCGCCCGGTCCGGCGCCACGGTGCTGGTGGGCGACCCGGGCCGGGCGTTCCTGCCCCGCGACCGCTTCGACGAGCTGGTCACCTACGACGTGCCGGTGCCCGAGACGCTGGAGAGCGTACGGGTGAAGCGCACCACGGTGTGGCGGCTGCGCGCCCGGCTGCCGGGGACGGCCCGCTAGCGTTTCGCCGTGTTGTTCCGGAGCTGGGCGGAGCCTGCCGACGCCCGTTGGCCGGACGTGGCCCGCGTCGCCGACCACGCGGGCGTCGAGCACCTGGTGGTGACCCGCCACGCGCTGGTCCGGCAGGTGCTCACCGACCCGGCGACGTACCGCCCGGACAACGCCCTCGACGCCGTCACACCGATGCCGGTGGCCGCCCTGCGGGTGCTCGCCGGGCACCGCTTCCGCCTCCCCCCGACGCTCGCCAACAACGGCGGCGCCAGCCACCCGGGCGTGCGGGCGGTCGTGGCCGAGGCCCTGCACCCGGCGAAGGTGGCCGCCCAGCGGCCCTGGCTGGCCGCGCTGGTCCGGGAACGGGTGAGCGCGATCCGCGCCACCCTCGACGCCGGCGCCCCCGCCGACCTCTACGCCGACCTCGCCGCCGACCTGCCGCTGCTGGTGCTGGCCCGGCTGACCGAGCTGCCGGACGCCCCGGTCGGCGCGGTGAAGGAGTTCGCCCGCGCCGCACTGGAGCTGTTCTGGGCCCCGCTGGACGCCGACCGCCAGCTCGCCCTCGCCGACGAGGTGGGCCGGTTCCACCGGGTACTGCGGGAGTTCGCGGCCGACGGGGGCGGCCTCGCCGGGGCGTTGCGGGCCGCCGGGCACCCGCCCGACGTGGTCGTCGGCGCGCTGTTCTTCCTCCTGGTCGCCGGCCAGGAGACGACCTCGCAGTTCCTCACCCTGCTGCTGCACCGGCTGGCCGGCGAGCCGGCCGTACGCGCCGGCCTGCTCGCCGGCACCGTGGCGGTCGCCGACGTGGTCGAGGAGGGACTGCGGCTGGAGCCGCCGATCGTGACCTGGCGGCGGGTGGCCGCCGTGGACACCACGCTGGGCGGGACGGCGGTGGCGGCGGGCACCGGTGTCGTGCTGTGGCTGGCCCGCGCCGGCCGCGACCCGGCGGTGGTCGAGGCGCCCGGCGAGTTCCGGCCCGGGCAGCGGGGGTCGCGCCGACACCTCGCCTTCGGGGCGGGCGCCCACCGCTGCGTCGGCGACCAACTGGCCCGGACGGAGGCGGCGGTGGTGGTCGAACAGGTCACCCCGCTGCTGGACGGCGTGACCGTGGTGCGTCCACCGTGGTGCCCGGACAACCTCACCTTCCGGATGCCCGACGCCTTCGTCGTCCGTCGGAGCTGACCCCGCGGCGCCGGCAGCGGCCCACCTGACCAAAGTGAGGGTCGGTGGGTGCCGTTCGGGCACGGTGCCGGCAGCCGCCGCGCGCCTACCGTCCTCGCATGATCACATTTCGTGGGTTGACCAAGCGGTTCGGCGACACGACCGCCGTCGACGACCTGACCGTCGACATCGCGCCGGGCCGCGTCACCGGTTTCCTCGGCCCGAACGGCGCCGGCAAGTCCACCACCATGCGGATGGTGCTCGGTCTGGACCGCCCCACCGCCGGGCGGGCGCTGGTCGGCGGCCGGCCGTACCGGGAGCTGCGGCACCCGCTCCACCAGGTCGGCGCGCTGCTCGACGCGCGGGCCATCCACCCGGCCCGGTCCGGCCGGGCGCACCTGCTGGCAATGGCGCGCAGCAACGGCATCCCCGCCCGCCGGGTGGACGAGGTGCTGGCCACCGTGGGGCTGGACGACCGCGCCGCCGCGAAGCCGGGCCGCGCCCTGTCGCTCGGGATGGGACAGCGGCTCGGCATCGCCGGAGCGCTGCTCGGCGACCCGCCGGTCCTGATGTTCGACGAGCCGGTCAACGGGCTCGACCCGGACGGCGTGCGCTGGATCCGGCAGCTCGTCCGGTCACTCGCCGCCGAGGGCCGCACCGTGCTGGTGTCCAGCCACCTGATGAGCGAGATGCAGCAGACCGCCGACCGGCTGGTGGTCATCGGGCGCGGCCGGCTGCTCGCCGACGCCCCGGTCGAGGCGCTGATCGCCCGAGCCGGCGGCGCGGTGCGGGTCCGGGTGCCGTCCGCGCCGGACCGCGACGCGCTCGCCGAGCGGCTCGTCGCGGCCGGCGGCGGCGCCGAGCCGGACGGCCCGGACGCGCTGACCGTCACCGGCGTCGACGCCGAGCGCGTCGGCGACCTCGCGTACGAGCTGCGGATCCGGCTGCACGAACTCAGCCCGCAGGCGGCGTCGCTGGAACGGGCGTTCATGGCCCTCACCGCGGACAGCGTCGAGTACGCCGGCGGTGGTGCCCGATGACCACGACCGCCACGCCCACCCACCGTCCCGGACCCGGGCCCGACCGTCGGACGGGCACGCTCGCCGGCGCGGTCGCCGCCGAGTGGACCAAACTCTGGTCGGTCCGGTCCACCTGGTGGACGGTCCTGGCCGGGGTGCTGGTGATGGCCGCCACCGCCCTCCAGCTCGCCATCTACGTGAGCAACGACAACACCAACGACGACCCGGCCGACGACCCCGGAGTCGTCAGCGTGGGCAGCGTCCTGATCGACTCGGTCGAGCTCACCCAGTACGCCGTACTGGCGCTCGGCCTGCTCCTGGTCACCAGCGAGTTCACCAGCGGCACGATCCGGACCACCCTGCAGTGCACGCCGTCGCGGGGCCGCGTACTGCTGGCGAAGGCCGTGGTGACCGCGGCGGGGACCTTCGCGCTCGGGCTGCTGCTCGGCACGGTCGGCGCTCTGGTGGCCCGCCCGGCACTCGGCCGCTGGGGCACCGCGCCGGCCGGCGACACCGTGCGCGACGTGCTGGCGGTCGCGACCTACCTGGCGCTGGTCGGCGTGCTGGCCCTCGGGCTCGGCGCGGCGCTGCGCAGCGCGGTGCTCACCCTGATCGTGCTGCTCGCCACGCTGATGATCGTCCCGCTGTCCCTGCAGGAACCGGGCATCGCCGTGCTCGACCACGTGGCCGACGCGTTCCCCGGCGTGGCCGGCGGCCACTTCCTGGCCGGGGACGGGGGCCCGTACCCGCCGTTCGTCGGGTTGCTGCTGCTCGCCGGCTGGGCCGCCGCCGCGCTCGCCCTGGGCCGCGCCGCGCTGCGCCGCCGGGACGCGTGAGGCCGGGGCGGGGCTCGTCAGCCGGTTGGCTCGACGAGCCCCGCCTCGTACGCGAGGATCGCCGCCTGCACCCGGTTGCGCACGTCGAGCCGGGTGAAGATGCTGGTCAGGTAGCTCTTCACGGTGCCCTCCACCAGGTGCAACCGGCGCGCGATCTCCGCGTTCGACAGGCCCGCCCCCACCAGCGCGAGCACCTCCCGTTCCCGCTCGGTCAACCCGACCAGCCGGTCCCGGGCCGCCGGGCGGCGCGCCATCCGCCCGCCGCCCAGCTCGATCACCCGCCGGGCCACCCGCGGTGACAGGTACGCGCCGCCGTCCGCCACCGCGTGCACCCCGGCGACCAGCTCCCGCGGGTCCCCCGCCTTCAGCAGGAACCCGCTGGCGCCGTGCCCAAGCGCCCGGGCCACGTGGTCGTCCTCGCCGAAGGTGGTCAGCATGACCGTGGCGGTCTCCGGCACCAGCCGGTGGATCTCGGCGGCGGCGGACAGCCCGTCCAGCTTCGGCATGCGGATGTCCAGCAGCGCCACCCGGGGCCGGTGCGCCCGCACCAGTTCCACGGCCGCCCGGCCGTCGCCCGCCTCGCCCACCACCTCGATGCCCGGGTCGGTGGCCAGGATCGCGCGTACCCCGGCGCGGATCATGGCCTCGTCGTCGGCGAGGACGACCCGCACGGCCTGCTCGGTGTTCATCCGTCGATCCGCTCCTTGCTGACCAGTCGGCCGTCGGCGAAGCACAGCCGCCAGGTCGGCTGCGCCAGGGGGAAGTTCCCGTCGGTGTAGTGCTCGCAGCCGGCCCGGCCGCCCCCGGCCGGCGGGTCCACCGGGCGGCGCGGCAGCCCGTCCAGGTCGGCCCGGGCGGCACCCACCGGCAGCCGGGTGAAGGTCGCCTCGTCGAGCACGGTGCCCGCCGTCGCGACCGGGTAGTAGACCAGGGTCAGCACCGCGGCGATCGCCGCCGGCGCCGCCACCGCGGCCAGCAGGCTGCGTCGCACCCGCCGCCGCGCGTCCCGCAGCCGCCGATCGGCCTCGCCCATCCCGTCGTGGCGGCCCGGACCGGCCGGCCCCGACCGTTCCGGCCCGGGCTCCTCGCGGTACGGGCCGTCGTCCCCGGGCAGCCGGGCCTCGATAGCGAACCCGCCGTCGGCCCGCGGCCCGGCCGTGAGGACGCCGCCGGTGAGGCGTACCCGCTCGGTGAGCGCGAGCAGGCCGGAGCCGGTGGACGGCGGGGCGGGCAGCGGCCCGGCCGGCGGCCGGGCGTTGACCACGCTCAGGCCGATCCACTCCCCCTCGGCGCGCAGCGACACGGTCACCGCCGCGCCCGGCGCGTAGCGGGCCGCGTTGGTCAGGGCCTCCCGCACCACCCGGCACACCGCGTACGCGATCGCCGGCGGCAGGTCGGGCAGGCCGTCCGGGGGCTCCAGCCGGACCGCCATGCCGGCCTCCCGGGCGCCCTCGACCAGGTCGGTGACGCTCCCCGGGCCGGCGGTGTCCGGACCGCTCTCCTCGCGGAGCACGCCGATGACCGCGTGCAGCCGTTCGGTGGCGGCGGCCACGCTCGCGCGCAGCTCCCCGGCGGCGGCGCGGTGCTGTGCGGGCAGGTCGCCGGCGAGTTCCAGCGCGGCGGCGCGCAGGGCGATCAGGCTGAGGTCGTGGCCGAGGGAGTCGTGCATCTCCTGCGCGATCCGGGTCCGCTCCCGCAGCCGCACGCGCTCGGCCAGGCCCCGCCGCTCCCGTTCCCGGTCCTCCCGGTGGCGGCGCTCCGCCTCGCCGAGCGCCTCCTGCTGGCGCCGGTGCCGGCCCACCAGCCAGGGCAGCACCCCGGCGAAGAGCAGCACCGAGGCGAGCATGAACCAGGTGGCGGCGTCGGTGCCGAGCAGCACCAGGTTCAGCACGGTGCCCCCGGCGGCGATCACCGCGAACGCCACGCCGGCCGGGGCCGCGCTGGCCGCCCGCCGTCCCGCCAGGTAGCTGAAGAACGGGATGACGAAGAGGAAGTTGCCGTCGAGCAGCGAGCCGAGCACCACGAGGACCAGCGCCGCCACCGGGAACCGGCGGCACCCGGCGACCGCCGCGGTCAGCACCGCGAGGCCGCCGGCCAGCGACAGCAGGGACCGCGCGTCGTACGGGGGCGAGAGCCCGGCGGCGAGCAGCGGCCCCGCCGCCACCAACCAGAGCAGCCCGTCGACGCACCGGCGCCGCCACCGGGCCTCCGCCAGTCGGTCCCGCATCCGTCGCCAGCCACCCACGGCGGCCACGCTACCCACGCCCGACCTGGCCCGACACCGACGAAAGTCAGTGCTCAGCTGATCTCCTCGGCCCAGGCGCGCCAGTCGTCCAGCACCCCGTAGAGCGCCGGGGTGAGCCAACCGGGGGCCGATCGCCGGAAGACGCCGGGATCCATCGCCCCGGCGCCGGCCGGCAGCGCCCCGAGCAGGTGCGGCACCAGGTCGGTGAGGTTCGCCCAGTGGACCAGCTCCGGCTCGGCCGGCCAGGCGCCGATCACCACGCCGGCCGGGACCGCCCGGCGCTCCAGCGCCTCCAGTGTCAGCGCGGTGTGGTTGAGCGTGCCCAGCCCCGCCCGCGCCACCACCACCGCCGGGCAACCCAGGGAGACCGCGAGGTCGGCCACCGTCCACGGCTCGCCCGAGGGCCGCAACCCCATGGGTACGAGCAGCCCGCCGGCGCCCTCGACGAGCACCAGGTCGTGCTTGTCGGTCTCCTCGCGTACGGCGTCGACCGCCGTGTACAGCTCCAGCGGAGGCAGGTCGGCCACCCGCGCCGCCGCCAACGGGGCAAGCGGCTCCGGGAAGCTGGCCAGCGTCCGGCCGGTGAGCGGGGCGGCGAGCCGGGCGACCGTGTCGACGTCCGCCGGGTCGCCGGTGGCCGTACCCGTCTGACCCGGCTTGACCACCGCGACCCGCAGCCCGGCGGCCTGCGCGGCCGCGGTGATCGCCGCGGTCACCACCGTCTTGCCGACCTCGGTGTCGGTGCCGGTCACCAGCACCGGCCCGCGCCACGGCTCGCTCCGCACGCTCACGGGGCCACCTTCGTTCGCGACTGCGGGGCTCGCAGCCCCGGCTCACTCCTCGCGCTCACGGGCGGCACTCCACGATGATCTCCAGGGCCCGCTCGAAGGCCGCCCGGGGCACCCCGGCGTTGACGGTCAACCGGAGGCGGGAGCGGCTGTCCGGCGTGGAGGGCGGGCGGAAGCAGCCGACCGCGACGCCCCGGTCCCGGCAGTCGGCGGCCCACTCGGTGGCCGCCTCCGGGCCGGGCGCGGTGACCGACACGACGGCGCCGTCGGGCGCCGACACGGTCAGCCCGGCGGCACGCAGCCGGCCGACCGCGAGGGTGACCCGCTCGGCCAGCTCCGCACGCAGGTCGTCGCCGGATCGGGCGAGCGCGACGGCGGCGCGCACCCCGGCGACCACCGCGGGCGGCGGCGCCGTGTCGAAGATGAACGTCCGGCCGGTCTCGACCAGGTGCCGGATGAGCTCGGCCGGACCGGCGACCACGCCACCGGCCCCGCCCAGCGCCTTGGACAGGGTGGCCGTCACGATCACGTCCGGCTCGCCGGTCAGGCCGGCCGCGGCCACCGCGCCGGCGCCGCCCGGCCCGGTCACCCCGAGCCCGTGGGCGTCGTCGACCAGGAGCAGCGCGCCGTGGGCCCGGGCGACCGCGTGCAGCTCGGCCAGCGGGGCGAGATCCCCGTCGACGGAGAACACCGACTCGGTGACCACCACCGCCGGGCGGCCGGGCGCGGCGGTCAGCGCGGCGCGGACCGCGGCCACGTCGGCGTGCGGGGTCACCACGACCTCCGCGCCGGAGATGCGGCAACCGTCGATCAGCGAGGCGTGGTTGTGCGCGTCGGAGACGAGCAGCGTCCGCGGCCGCACGAGCGCCCGGACGGCACCGACGTTGGCCAGGTAGCCGGAGGAGAAGAGCAGGGCCCGGTCGGTGCCGAGCCAGCCGGCCAGGTCGTCCTCGAGGGCGTGGTGGGCGTCGGTGGAGCCGCGCACCAGCCGCGACCCGGTGGCTCCCAGCCCGTACGCCTGGAGGGCCGCCGCCGCGGCGGCCGTGACCTCGGGGTGTGCCGACAGGCCGAGGTAGTCGTTTCCGGCCAGGTCGACCATGGCATCACCGGCGGCCCGGGGACGGAGGGTGCGGGTCAGGCCCGCCTTGGCGCGCAGCTCGGCACGGCGGTCCAGGGCCGCCAGCCAGTCCGCCACCGCCGCTCCCCTCCGTGGCGCCCGCCCGCCGGGCGCCTCCGCCGGGGCGAACGTACCACCCGGCCCCGGCGGCTCCGGCGTGGCGCGGGGCCCGTGCGGCGTGCGTCTCGACTCCCGCTGGTGCTCCGCTCGCGCCCGCCGCGCGGCCGTTTCCGGCCGCCGGAGCGGCCTTGTAGGGTACGGGCCATGCCAGAGATCCTCGACCAGGCCCGGACCCAGGTGCTGGAGAACGGCGTCGGCCTCGACGAGGCCGGCGTCCTCGCCGTGCTGAACCTGCCCGACGAGCACCTGCCCGCCGCCCTCCAGCTCGCGCACGACGTGCGGATGCGCTGGTGCGGCCCCGAGGTCGAGGTCGAGGGGATCGTGTCCCTGAAGACCGGCGGGTGCCCGGAGGACTGCCACTTCTGCTCGCAGTCGGGCCTGTTCACCTCGCCGGTGCGCTCGGTGTGGCTCGACATCCCGTCCCTGGTCGAGGCCGCGAAGCAGACCGCGAAGACCGGGGCGACCGAGTTCTGCATCGTCGCCGCCGTGCGCGGCCCGGACGCCCGGCTGATGAAGCAGATGCGCGAGGGCGTCGCCGCGATCAAGGCCGAGGTCGACATCCAGGTGGCGGCCTCGCTCGGCATGCTCACCCAGGAGCAGGTCGACGAGCTGGTCGACCTGGGCGTGCACCGCTACAACCACAACCTGGAGACCTGCCGCTCATACTTCCCGAACGTCGTCACCACCCACACCTGGGAGGAGCGCTGGGAGACGCTGCGGATGGTCCGCGAGTCCGGCATGGAGGTCTGCTGCGGCGGCATCCTGGGCCTCGGCGAGAGCGTCGAGCAGCGGGCCGAGTTCGCCGCGCAGCTCGCCGAGCTGGATCCGCACGAGGTCCCGCTGAACTTCCTCAACCCCCGTCCCGGCACCCCGCTCGGCGACCGTCCGGTGGTCGAGGGCAAGGACGCGCTGCGCGCCATCGCCGCGTTCCGGCTCGCCATGCCGCGCACCATCCTCCGGTACGCGGGCGGCCGCGAGATCACCCTGGGCGACCTGGGCACGCGCGACGGCCTGCTCGGCGGTGTCAACGCGGTGATCGTCGGCAACTACCTGACGACGCTGGGCCGGCCGGCCACCGCCGACCTGGAGCTGCTCGACGACCTGAAGATGCCGGTCAAGGCGCTGTCCGCGACGCTGTGAGCACGCCGGTGACGACGACCGACGCGGGGCCGGGCACCTGGTGCGACCGCTGCGGCGAGCCCGCCGGCCCGGCCGACCACCCGGCCTGCCGGGCGGCCCGGGAGTTGGAGCCGCCCCGGTACTGCCCGCACTGCCGGCGGCGGATGAAGGTGCAGGTGCTGCCGGTCGGCTGGTCGGCGGTCTGCGTCGAGCACGGCGAGACACGAGGCTGACCTGGTGCTGCGCGGGCGGGTGGTGACCCTGCGGCCGGCCACGGCCGCGGACGTGGCCGCCCTCGCCGAGATCCGGGAGCACCCGGAGGTGCGGCGCTGGTGGCGCGGCGGGGCCGACCTCGCCGCCGCGGTGCGCGCCGACCTCGCCGACGACGACCTGACGCTCTACGCGGTCGAGCACTCCGGTCGGGTCGTCGGCGCGATCCAGTGGTACGCCGAGGAGGACCCGGACTACCGCCACGCGAGCATCGACATCTTCCTCGACCCGCAGGTACGCGGCGCCGGGCTCGGCGGGGACGCCATCCGCACGCTGGTCCGGCACCTGATCGACGTCCACGGCCACCACCGCTTCACGATCGATCCGGCGGCGGCGAACACGGCCGCGATCCGCGCGTACGCGAAGGTGGGTTTCCGGCCGGTCGGCGTGCTGCGCCGGTACGAGCGCGGCGAGGACGGCCGCTGGCACGACGGTCTCCTGATGGACCTGCTCGCCGACGAACTCGCCGACTGATCCGTCCGACCGGTCAGCCGTCCCACACCAGGTCGCCGTCGTCGAGCCGCCGGGCGCCGGCCGACGGCCGGTGCGGGCTGAGCCGGCCGTCGGGCATCAGGTGGGTCACCGGCCGGCCGTGGCCGAGTGCCGCGACGTCGGCGATCAGCCGCCGGTGGCACCGCCACCACACGCTCTCGCTGCACATCACCGCCGTGGTGCGGGTCGCCGCCTCGGCGAGCACCCCGGCCAGGGCGGCCCGGAACTCCGGGGTACGGGTGTACGCCGCGTACGCGCGGAACGCCGCGACGGTCCACCAGGTGTCCGGTTCGGGTGTGCCGGCCGGGGTCTGCCGCCGCCCGCCGAGCCGCTGCTCCCAGCGGTAGTCGATGCCCGCCGCCGGCAGCCAGCGTTCCAGCTCCTCGCGGCGGACGTCCGGATTGGTGCGGCTGCCGGGGAACCGGCGCACATCCACGACCAGGTCGATCCGCGCCCCGGTGAGCGACTCGCCGAGCCGCTCCCGGTCCGCCGGCCCGTGCCCCACCGTCACCAACGCCCGCTCCACCCCCGCATCCTTTCGCCAGCTGCCAAGATCCGCACAACTTCGGGGATGTTGCTGCCTCGGCTCGCGTCGAGGCAGCAGTTTCCCCGAAGTTGCGGGTTCCCCCGAAGTTGCGCGGACCCGGCGGCGGTCAGGACACCGTGCAGGCCACGCCGTTCAGGGTGAACGTCGTGGGCTTCGGGTTCTGGCCGGTGTGGGTGCCGTTGAAGCCGATGCTCGTCGACGCCCCCGGCGCCAGCACCCCGTTGTAGGAGAGGTTGGTGGCGGTCACCGCCGTCCCGGTCTGGCGGAACGTCGCCGACCAGCCCTGCCCGACCTGTTGGCCGGTCAGCGGGAAGGCGAACGCCAGCGTCCAGCCGTTGACGGTGGCCGTACCGGTGTTGGTGATCGTGATGGCGGCGGTGAAGCCGGTGCTCCAGTCGTTGGTCGCGTACCCGATCCGGCAGGCGCCGGCGACCGGCGGGTCGGCGGTGGTGACGGTGACCGGCGCCGACGCCGCCGACGTGTTGCCGGCCGCGTCCACCGCGACGACGTAGAAGGTGTACGACGTGGCGGCGGTCAGCCCGGTCACCGCGAGCGTGGTCGCGGTGGGCGAGCCGACGAGCAGGTCACTGGCCCCGTTCTCCCGGTAGACCCGGTAGCCGGTGACGCCGGTGTTGTCGGTCGACGCCGCCCAGCTCAGCGTCAGCCCCGTGGCGGTGACCGCCGAGGCGGCCGGGGTGCCCGGCGCGGTCGGTGGGGTGGTGTCGGGGACCGACGGGGCGGCGGTGCTGACGGTGACCGGCGCCGACGCCGCGGACCGGTTGCCGGCCGCGTCCTTCGCCACCACGTAGAAGGCGTACGACGTGGCCGGGGTCAGGCCGGTCACCGCGAGGCTGGTCGTGGCGGACGAGCCGACGAGGACGTCGGTGGCCCCGGCCTCCCGGTAGACGTCGTACCCGGTGACGCCGACGTTGTCGGTCGACGCCGCCCAGCTCAGCGTCACCCCGGTCGCGGTGACCGCCGAGGCGGCCGGTGTGCCGGGTGCGGTCGGCGGCACCGTGTCCGGCGTGGGCGGGGCCGGCTCGCTGCCCCAGACCCGCTGCCCGCCGGCGTAGAGCGGCACGTTCGGGTTGGGTCCGGCGACGGTGCTGTACGAGGGGTCGTCGGTCGGGTCCCAGGTGCCGCCCTCCGGCACGCCGACCTTGAACTGCACCTCCATCCGGTGCTGCGACTGCCCGGCCGGGGCGATGGTGTGTCCGGTGCAGTCGACCTCGACGTACCAGAGGTCGCCGGAGACCTGGCGGGCCGTGGACGGTGCCGGGCAGCCCTGCGTGTAGCCGGGGGTGACCTGCACCGGGCCGGGGCCGTCGGTGCGGAAGTAGTACCGGAAGCGCCCGTCGGTCAGGGCCCGGGCCGGGAAGGCCGACCGGTTGTAGACCATCACCCTCAGGCCGGTGGCCCGCGGCTCGGCCTGCATCACCGTGGTCTCCACGGTCAGCTCGTCCCGGTCCGGGGTCTCCGCCCGTGGGAAGCCGGCCAGCGGCGTGCCGCCGTACTTGGCGACGAGGGCGGCCAGGGCCGAGGTGAAGCCGGCGTTGTAGTCGGTGGCCACCTCGTTCATCACGTAGTCGGCCCGGCTGTCGGTGTACGCGTCGTTGGGCGACGACGGCCCGCCGACCAGTGCGCCGTAGAGCACGTGCCGGGTCTCCTCCGGCACCTGCTGGCTGTCCCACCAGGAGCCGTGCGCCGTGCGGTGGTGCGGGTTCTTCGGCGGGTTGGCGCCGAACCCGATCACGTAGCTGGAGTTGCGCGGGTTGTCGCCGAGCGCGTAGTTGATCTGGCGCACCGCGAAGTCGTGGTAGCGGGCCTTGCGGGTGGCGTCGGTGACGTGGTCGGCGTAGAGCAACGCGGCGAAGCTGGTGTTGGCGGCGTAGCGCAGCGCGCCCCACGAGTCGAGGACGGCCATCCCGCCCGGCGAGTACGGCACCCGCTGCCCGTCGACGCCGACCGTCCAGTAGTCGAGCCACCGGTTGGCGTCCTCGACGTACTTCTGCTTCCCGGTCAGCCGGGCCAGCAGCACGTACGCGCCGAACTGCTTGTTGTCCCACGCGATCGTCCACTTGTAGGACCGCGTGGTGGACTGGTTCTCGGTGCCGAGCCGGTCGTACTCGCTCTCGGCCTTGGCCAGGTAGGCCGCGTCACCGGTGGCCCGGTAGAGCCAGATCGCGCCCCAGACCAGCTCGTCCTGCCAGCCGCTCCACGAGCGGTAGAAGCTCGTCGCGTCGGTGATGCACTCGTGGTAGGCCTTCCGCACCGTGTCGGCGAACGTGTAGAGCTGCCGCGCGTGGGTCAGCAGCTTGTCCGCGTACGCCGCGTCGGTCGGCCGGAAGACCATCGACGACGCGGCCATCGCGGCGGCGGTCTCCCCCGCCAGGTCCGCGCCGCCACAGCTCGCGTCGATCCGGTACGCGGGCCGCGCCATCGGCAGCACCTCGGCCGGCCCCCACCACCGGTGGTCGTCGTCGCCCTTGCCGACCTGTCCGTAGAGGACGTTGGGCGCCGGGTGCGCCTTGACGAACCAGTCGTTGACCCAGCGCAGGTTGTTGAGCAGGTGCGGCAGCTGGCCGGAGGCGACGTATCCGTCCCGGTACTCGACCGCGCCCCACGCCAACATCGTGGTGGTGAACGCCATCGGGAAGCCGAACTTGACGTGGTCGCCGGCGTCGTACCAGCCGCCGGTGAGGTCGAGCCCGACGTCGGCGCCGTCGGTGAGCGCCGAGTCGCCGCGCCAGGAGACGCGGTTCCAGGCCGGCTTCCGGCCGGAGACCTGCGCCTCGTAGAAGAAGAGTGACTTCTGCAGCGCCTCGGCGTAGTTGAACGCGGGTGCGGCGTCGGCGGCCTGGGGATGCGCGGCCGGCGCGCCGACCCCGAGGGTGAGGCCGGTGGCGAGGGCCGCGGCCGCGGCGAGCAGGCGCCGTGGCCAGGGCTGGTCGCCCCGGCAGCGGCGGCTGGGGTACGGCATGAGCTACTCCTGTCGGGTGGCGAGCCGGCGACCGGGAACCCCGACCGTCGGCGGTCCCGGCCGCCGACGCTGGTGGTGGGTGGAGACCACGGGCCGGGAGCGCTCCCATGGATGTTCGACAATGTAATCTCCGCGTCGCCCGATTGTGAAGAGCACGGCGCGCCGGCCGTGCCGCAGCGTCGCACGAGCAGATCTCGTTACATCGACACGCCTGCGGAGCGTGACGAGCTTGCCCGCCGTGCCGGATCGAACCAGCAGGTCAGCCGAGGTCGAGCCGATCGCCTGATGTCGCCCACAGTGACCGTTCCGCGATCATGCCTTGACCCTCGACCCGTTCCCGGAGGAATCCTCATGCAACAGCGTCGGCGCGTGGCGCGCGCGGCCGTTTCCGGTGCCGCCGCCGCGGCCTGCCTCACCCTCGCAGCGCCCGCCTGGGCGTCGAGCACCGTCCCGCTGCACCCCGCCCACGAGGGCTCGACCGCCGCCGGCTTCCAGCAGGAGTGCGACGACGAGCGGTTCGACAACCTGCCGGCCGGCTACGACGGCTGGCACTTCGTCCTGCCGGGCGGCAACGCGTCGGGCAGCTTCGAGACGCTGACCCTCACCTTCGACGACGGCGACGAGGACGTCACCATCGCGGTGCCGGACGGGACCGACGCCTACCCCGACGCGCTCCACTCGGCCGGCGGCCGCCTCATCCACGCCTACGTGTTCACCCCGGCCGGATGGACGCTGGTGGACGGCACCGCCACCATCACCGGCACGGCCGACAGGTTCAACCTGAGCCACACCTGCGCCGGCGACGACACCCCGGGCACGCCGACCCCGACGCCGACGACGCCGGAGGAGACGCCGACCCCCACCACCTCGGGCGAGACGCCGACCCCGACGACGCCGGGCGAGACCCCGTCCACGCCGGGCGAGTCCCCGTCCACGCCGGGCGAGTCGGTCGGCCCGTCCACCGGCGGTGGTGGCGGCGGGGAGGACGACGGCAGCCTGCCGCTGACCGGCGTCGCCGGAACGTCCATCGTGCTGACCGGCCTCGCGCTGATCGGCGGCGGCGTGGCGCTCACCGTGCTGCGCCGGCGCCGCGACAACGTCACCTTCACCAGCTGACCCGCGGCACCACCCGACCGGCCGCCGGATTCCCGGCGGCCGGTCGTCGTTTCTCGAGCTGTCGTCGAGGACCGGAGGCGAAGATCACACCCGGACGTCGATCCGGCCGGCGGGCCCGGTCGTACTGACCGGTAACCCGGCCGACGACGCCCGGAGATTCATCACATAATCGATAGCTGTCGATGTTCTGGCGGCGTACGCCCAGCTCAGGACGATGGGCGGTGGCAGGTGCGGCACCGACAAGCCGGCCCGGAGCGGGCCTGGCGTCCTGACATACGAACGTACTGTTGCCGCCCCGGTTTTCGCCGGGCGACAGTACGCGACACCAGCGGTGCCGTCGACGCCGCCGCTCCCCGGACGACCCCTGAGGAGAACGCGATGGCTCTACGACTCGCCGACGGAACCGCCTGGTCCGACGTCCTCGCCCGCGCGCTGGCCGCCACCCCCGAGGCCTTCGGCGCCGAGGTCGACGGCGCTCCGACGCTGCACAACCTGATCGAGGGTGACTGGCACGCGGTCGGCTCGCCCGCCCCGGTACGCACGCCGGTCGACAACACCGTCCTGGCCAACCTGCCCCGGCTCGACGCGGCGAGCGCCCGTGCCGCGGTCGCGTACGCCGCCGCCGCGCACCGGGACTGGGCCGAGACCCCGCTCGCCGACCGGAAGGCCCGGGTCACCGACGCCCTGGACGCCCTCACCGCGCACCGCGACCTGCTCGCCCTCCTGCTGGTCTGGGAGATCGGCAAGCCGTGGCGGCTGGCCTGCGCCGACGTCGACCGGGCGCTGGACGGCGTCCGGTGGTACGTCGGCGAGATCGACCGGATGCTCGCCGACGGCCGCGACCCGCTGCCCGGGCCGGTCAGCAACATCGCGTCGTGGAACTACCCGATGAGCGTCCTCGTCCACGCCGAACTCGTCCAGCTGCTCGCCGGCAACGCGGTGATCGCCAAGACCCCGTCGCAGGGCGGCGCGGTCTGCCTGACCGTCGCGCACGCCCTGATGCGCCGCGCCGGCCTGCCCGCCACGCTGCTCTCCGGCAGCGGTGCGGAACTGTCCGAGGTGCTGGTCCGCGCTCCGGAGATCGGCGCGGTGGCGTTCGTCGGCGGCCGCTCCAACGGCGGCAAGGTCGCCGCCGCCCTGCTGGACACCGACAAGCGGCACTTCATCGAGCAGGAGGGCCTCAACGCGTGGGGCATCTGGGACTTCTCCCAGTGGGACCTGCTCGCCGGGCACCTGAAGAAGGGCTTCGAGTACGGCAAGCAGCGCTGCACCGCGTACCCGCGCTTCGTCGTGCAGCGGGACCTGGTGGACGCGTTCCTCGACATGTACCTGCCGGTGGTGCGGTCCGTCCGGTTCGGGCACCCGCTCGCGGTCGGCGCCGACCACTCGGCCGGCGACCCGCTGCCCGAACTGGACTTCGGTCCCCTGATCAGCGCCGCCAAGGCCGACGAGCTGCGCCGCAAGGTGGACGAGGCGGTCCGCGGCGGCGCCGTTCCGCTGTACCGGGGCCGGCTCGACGGCGCGCCGTTCCTCGACGGACAGGACACGTCGGCGTACGTGGCGCCGTCGGTGCTGCTCGCCCCGCCCGGACGGTCCCGGTTGATGCACGCCGAGCCGTTCGGCCCGGTCGACACCATCGTGGTGGTCGACACCACCGACGAGCTGCTCGCCGCCATGAACGCCTCCAACGGCGCCCTGGTCGCCTCGCTCGCCTGCGACGACGAGGAACTCGCCGGCAAGCTGGCCGTCGACCTGCAGGCCTTCAAGGTCGGCATCAACAAGCCGCGCTCGCGGGGCGACCGGGAGGAGCCGTTCGGCGGCCGGGGCGCCTCCTGGAAGGGCGCCTTCGTCGGCGGCGACCTGCTGGTGCACGCGGTCACCGTCGGCGGCGACGATCGCCTCTACGGCAACTTCCCGGACTACAGCAGCTACCCCACCACCTGAGAACGGAAGGGCCCCTTCTTGCCACCCCAGGTATCGGAAGGGGCCCTCTCAACAGCCACTACACCCGCGCGCGCTCGCCGGTCAGCGGCACCGTCACCGTGACCAGCGCGCCGTCCCGGTCCACCGCCGACGGCCGGCTCAACCGGCGGGCGGTACGCAGCATCGGCGCGTTCTCCGCCTGCGTGTGCAGGACCAGCGCGGCATACCCGGCCCGCTCGGCGTGCCGGACCAGCCGACGCAGCAGCGCCGACCCGAGCCCCCGCCGCTGCCAGTCGTCGCGCACCAGCAGCGCCGCCTCGGCCTGCTCCCCCTCGGCGAGCAGGTTGGCCATCGCCACCACCGGCTCGGCGGACCCGGCGGACCCGGTGGTCGCGGCGAGCAGGGTGACGCCCCGGGCCGGTTCGAGCAGCCGGCGCAGCCGCCCGGGCGGGGGCACCGCCGCCCCGCCCAGGTACCGGCGGTACCGGGTCCGCGTCGAGCACCGTTCGTGCAGCTCGACCACGCCCGGCAGGTCGGCGCCGGTCGCCGGGCGTACGCCCAGCTCGGAGCCGTCGGGCAGGACCAGGGTGACCTGCTCGGCGGCCCGGCGCGCGGCGGCGGCCCCGAGCTCGACCAGGGCCTGGGCCCGGGCGTACTCGGCCGGGGTGAACCCGGGGGCGGCCCGCCGCAGGTCGTACGACCCGCCGCCCGGGTCGGCCAGCACCATGCTGGTCGCCGTGATCCCGGCGCGGGGGCCGGCCGGCGTCGGCCGCCAGGTGACCGAGTCCGCGCCGAGCAGGGTGCGCAGCGCCTCCCCGGTCAGGTCCGGATCCCGGACCAGACGGCCGGCGAGACCGAGCACGCGGGTGGGCTGGTCGGCCAGTCCCCGCGCCTCGCTGCGCGCCACCCAGCAGTCGCGGCCCCGCCCCCGCTCGACGGCGGCGACGAGGTCGGCCTCGTCGATGGTGTCCGGGGCGTCGACGAGGAAGTCGTCGACCGCGCCCCGCTCCGTGGTGTGCACCTGCACGGTGAGGATATTGACCCCACGTAGGGCCAGGCTCGCCGTGAGCACCGACAGGTAACCCGGCCGGTCGTCCACGGTGGCCCGGATCCGCCACAGCGTCATGGTTCGCTCCCTTCCCCGGTACGACCCTCGCCGCCCGCTGTTGCGGGCCGGTTGCCCCGGGGTGACGGGTCGGGATTCGCCGCTGCGGTCTGCGCCACAGTCGCCGTCAACCGGCCGCCGGCGGCGCGCCGACCAGGTCGAGCCGGTCGCCGAGGATCACGGCGCTGGCCCGGACCAGCTGCGCGAGCCGGTCCACCTCGGTGGTGTGGAACGCCGCCGCGGACAGCGGCGCGGTGTCCTCCCGGGCGACGACCAGCACCAGGCCGGCCCGGCCGAACGGCGCGACCGCGAAGTGGCCGCCGTCGGGCGCGCTCATCGCCCGGGCGCGCAGCGGCGTCACGTCCGGCAACCGCGGGGGGACGGGCGTGCGCCAGCTCGCGTGCCCGACCGTCGCCTCGCTGCCGGCGCCGGTCCGGGCGGCCCAGTCGACCGGCACCACGGCCGCGACCGCCCAGTCCGCGGCGAGCAGCCCGGGCACCGCGTCGACGAGGGTGGCCAGCCCCTCGGCCGGGTTCCCCGCGACCTGGGCCAGCAGCTCCGCGTCCTGGCCGGTCGTGGTGGGCGCGCCGATCGCCCGCCACACGCCGTCGACCCGGACCCCCGGGATGGCCGCCAGGCCGGCCATCAGCCGCTCGACCCGGGCCGCCCCCGGCCAGACGACGGTGAAGTCGTCGACCGCCCGGCCGCCGAGCCGCTCCAGCACCACGACCTGCACGATGTCCGCCCCGGAGACGCCCAGCGTGCGCGCGACCTGGCCGAGGGTGCCCGGACGGTCCGGCAGGGTGACCCGAAGTCGCAACAGCATCGCAAACCTCCGCTCCGCGGGGCCGGCGCGGTGCGCCGGCAGGCTGTTGTCAGCCTGACCCACGACCGTTTCGCCCCTGTTGCGGCTGGATATCCCGGGGGCTAACTCCGACCTTGACAACAAAGCTGAGCTGCCATCAACTAGTCGGATGACCGAGCCGGCCGTCGACGTCCCCGCCCCGACCGACTCGCCGCGAGGGCTCGACCTGGGCCGGCTCGCCGCCTACCTGGCCACCCACCGCCCCGATCTCGCCGGCGGCGAGCTGCGCGCCCGCCTGATCGCCGGCGGCAAGTCCAACCTGACCTACCTGCTGCGCGTCGGGGAGCGCGAGGTGGTGCTGCGCCGGCCACCGCTCGGCCACGTGCTGGCCACGGCGCACGACATGGGCCGCGAGTTCCGGGTCATCTCGGCGCTCGCCCCCACCGACGTGCCGGTGCCGGAGGCGCTGCTGCACTGCCCGGACCCGGACGTGATCGGCGCGCCGTTCTACCTGATGGAACGCGTCCGCGGCGAGGTGTTCCGCACCCGGGGGCAGACCGATCCGCTCACCGCCGGGCAGCGGCGGGGGCTGGCGATGGCGATGATGGACACCCTCGCCGCCCTGCACACCGTCGACCCGGCGGCGGTCGGGCTGGCGGACTTCGGCCGCCCGGAGGGTTACCTCGCCCGCCAGGTCCGCCGCTGGGCCGGGCAGCTCGACCGCTCCCGCAGCCGGCCGCTGCCCGGCATCGACGAGCTGCGCGACCGGCTCGCCACCACCGTCCCGGAGGGCGCCAACGCCGGCCGGATCGTGCACGGCGACTACCGGCTGGACAACCTGCTCGCCACCGTCGACCCGGTCGCCGTCCGCGCGGTGCTCGACTGGGAGATGGCCACCCTCGGCGACCCCCTGGCCGACCTGGGCCTCCTGCTCACCTACTGGGACGTGCTGGGCGGCAGCGACGCCGCCGAGGGCAATCCGGTCGCCGACGGGCTGGGCCCGCGCGCCGGCTTCCCCACCGGTGCGGAGCTGATCGAGCGGTACGCCGGCCGCAGCGACGTCGACGTCGGTCCGCTGCACTGGCACGTGGCACTCGGGTGCTTCAAGCTCGCGGTGATCTGCGAGGGCATCCACTACCGGCACACGCAGGGGCAGACCCTCGGCGAGGGTTTCGACCGGATCGGCGACATGGTGGCGCCGCTCGTGGCGCACGGGCTCACCGCGGTGGAGGTTAAGTAGATGGATTTCGCGTACGACGAGCGCACCGAGCAGCTGCGGGCCGAGCTCACCGACTTCCTGGAGCAGCACGTCTACCCGGCCGAGCCGGTGCACGCCGAGCAGGTCGCGGCGGGCGATCCGTGGGCCCGCCCGCCGGTGATGGCGGAGCTGAAGGCGGAGGCCCGCAAGCGTGGCCTGTGGAACCTCTTCCTCCCCGACGCCCGCTACGGGGCCGGGCTGACCAACCTGCAGTACGCCCCGCTCGCCGAGTTGACCGGGCGCAGCCCGCACCTGGCGCCGGAGGCCCTGAACTGCGCCGCGCCGGACACCGGCAACATGGAGCTGCTCGCCGAGTTCGGTTCCGAGGCGCAGCGGGAGCGGTGGCTGCGCCCGCTGCTGGAGGGCGAGATCCGGTCCGCGTTCTGCATGACCGAGCCGGACGTCGCCTCCTCCGACGCGACCAACATCGCCACCCGGATCACCCGGGACGGTGACGAGTACGTCATCAACGGCCGCAAGTGGTGGTCGTCCGGGGCGATGGATCCCGCCTGCGAGATCTTCATCGTGATGGGCAAGACCGACCCGTCGGCCGACCGCCACCGGCAGCAGAGCATGATCCTGGTCCCCCGGGACACACCCGGCGTGACGGTACGCCGGGGCATGCACGTCTTCGGCTACAGCGACGGCGCGCACGGCGGGCACGCCGAGATCGACTTCACGGACGTCCGGGTGCCGGCGGAGAACCTGGTCGGCACCGAGGGCGCCGGCTTCGCCATCGCGCAGGCGCGGCTCGGCCCCGGCCGGATCCACCACTGCATGCGGCTGATCGGCATGGCCGAGCGGGCGCTGGAGCTGCTGTGCCGCCGCGCCGCCGCCCGGGTGGCGTTCGGCCGGCCACTCGCCGAGCAGGGCGTGGTGCGGGAGTGGATCGCCGAGTCCCGGGTCCGCATCGAGCAGGCCCGGCTGCTGGTGCTCAAGACCGCCTGGCTGATGGACACGGTCGGCAACAAGGGCGCACACACCGAGATCCAGGCCATCAAGATCGCGACGCCGGCGATGGCCGAGTGGGTGATCGACAAGGCGATCCAGGCGTACGGCGGCGCGGGCGTCAGCCAGGACACCCCGCTCGCGGCCCTCTGGTCCCAGGCCCGCACGCTGCGCCTCGCCGACGGCCCGGACGAGGTCCACCGGTCGTCCCTGGCCAAGCGCGAACTTCGCCGGTGGGCCGCGCCCGCCTGACGGCCGGCCCACTTCCGCATCCCACCGCGTCCCGCCCCACTCGTCGCGCCCTGCCCCGTCGCGCCCTGCCCCGTCGCGCCCTGCCCCGTCGCGCCCTGCCCCGTCGCGCCTCGCTGACCGCCGTCCGGGCGAAGGTGTCGCCTCGGCCCCTTTGCTCTGCTTCAACCGGCGCACTGGATTGCCCCCGAAACCGTTGCGTGGGGTGAAGCAGAGCAAAGGCGGCGGCCCAGGCACCGGGAGCTGGGCGGATACGCCGGCGGGGTCAGGTGCTGGCGCGTTCGACCAGTTGGGTGTCCAGGAGGAGGTGGGGCGTGCCGGGGTCCTCGCCGCGGATGCGCGACACCAGCAACCGGGCCATCTGCCGGCCCATCTCCTCGACCGGCTGGAAGACCGTGGTCAGCGGCGGGTCCGCCTGCCGGGCGACCGGAGCGTCGTCGAAGCCGATCACCGCGACGTCCTCGGGCACCCGCCGGCCGGCCTCCCGGAGCGTACGCAGGGCGCCGAACGCCATCAGGTCGGACGCGACGAAGACGGCGTCCAGGTCGGGGCAGACCTCCAGCAGCCGGCGCATCGCGGCGGCACCGCTGCCCTCGCTGAAGTCCCCGTACCCGATCAGGTCCGGGTTGACCCCGCCCAGCGCGGCGGCGACCGCCTCCTTGTAGCCGGTCAACCGGGCCAGGCCAGCGCCCATGTCCTGCGGGCCGGCGATGGTGGCGATCCGCCGCCGCCCCCGCCCGACCAGGTGCTCGACCGCGTGCCGGGCGCCGCCGACGTTGTCCACGTCGACGAAGCAGGCGGGCTGCGCGCCGGGCTGCAGCATCCGCGCCGGCCGACCGCCGAGCACCGTGGGCAGGCCGCGCTCCTCGAGCAGCGTGGGCAGCGGGTCGGCGTCGTGCAGGGACAGCAGCAGGACGCCGTCGACGTGCTGGTTGGTCAGGTGGTGCTCGACCCGCTCCCGCTCGATCGGCGACTGGACCATGGCCAACCACAGTTGCAGCGGGGTCTCCAGCAGTCCGGAGCTGACGCCCCGGACGATGCCGGCGAAGAACGGCTCGGTGAACACCCGGTCGCCGGACTCGGACACGACCAGGGCCACCGAGTCGGTCCGCTGGGTGACCAGGGCGCGGGCGGCCCGGTTCGGCACGTACCCGAGCTCGGCGATCGCCTGCTGCACCGCGGCCCGGGCCTCCGGACTGACCTGCGGCGAGCCGTTGACGACGCGGGATACCGTGCCGCGACCGACGCCGGCGCGCGCGGCGACCGCGTCAAGGGTCGGGCGCCCGAGCGACCGGGTGCGCTGCGTTGTCATCTCTGCTCCTCCGACGTCGGGTGGTCCCGGTGCCGCCACCCGAGGTGGCACCGGGACCGCCCGGTTGGCTGGCCCGAGCCTATTGTGCGGCCAGACCGTTGCGTCGGATCACCTCGGCGTACCACCTGGCGCTGGACTTGGGGATGCGGGCCTGGCTGTCGTAGTCGACGTAGACCATCCCGAACCGCTTGGTGTAGCCCCAGGCCCACTCGAAATTATCCAACAGTGACCAGGCGAAGTAGCCCCGCAGCGGTACGCCCGCGCTGATCGCCTCGTGGGCGGCGCGCAGGTGCGCGTCGAAGTACGCGAGCCGGTCCGGGTCGTCCACCTGACCGTTGACGACCGCGTCGACGAAGGCCGAGCCGTTCTCGGTGACGTACAGCGGCAGGTCGGTGTACTCCTCGTGCACCCGCCGCAGCGTCTCCACCAGGCCGGGAGCGTCGATCTCCCAGTCCATGTCGGTCACCGGGACACCGCGGGTGACGAAGCGGACGTCCTCGCTGCCCGGCCAGCTGGACGGCGCCCGCCAGTACGCCTCCGGCTGCTCGCCGGGGACCGGCGCGGCCACCACGTGCCGGCTGTAGTAGTTGACGCCGACCAGGTCCAGCGGAGCCGCGATGGTGGCCAGGTCCCCGTCGCGGACGTGCCCGAAGTCGGTGACCGCCGCGAGGTCGGCCATCAGGTCCGCCGGGTACGACCCGCGCAGCAGCGGGTCGAGGAAGAACCGGTTGGCCAGCGCGTCGATGCGCCGCGCGGCCTCGGCGTCGCCGGGCGAGTCGGTGGCCGGGGTGACCGGGTAGAGGTTGACTGTCACCCCGACCTCGACGTCCGGGCGGGCCGCCCGCAGCGCCTGCACGGCGAGCCCGTGACCGAGCATCAGATGGTGCCCGGCCCGCACGGCGTCGGCGGGGTCGGAACGGCCGGGTGCGTGCACGCCCGACCCGTAACCGAGGAACGCCGAGCACCACGGCTCGTTGAGCGTGGTCCAGTACCGCACCCGGTCCCCGAGCGCGTCGGCGACCAGGGCGGTGTACTCGGCGAACCGGGCGGCGGTGTCGCGGGCCGGCCAGCCGCCCGCATCCTCCAGCGACTGTGGCAGGTCCCAGTGGTAGAGGGTCAGCCACGGCTCGATGCCGTGCGCCTGCAGCTTGTCCACCAGCCGCCGGTAGAAGTCCAGGCCCTCCTGGTTCGCCGGGCCGGTGCCGCCGGGCTGCACGCGGGGCCAGGAGACCGAGAAGCGGTACGACTTCAGTCCCAGCTCGGCCATCAGGGCGACGTCCGGGTCGAGCCGGTGGTAGTGGTCGCAGGCCACGTCGCCGGTGTGCCCGGCCACCACCCGCCCCGGGGTGTGGCTGAAGGTGTCCCAGATCGACGGCGTCCGGCCGCCCTCGGTCGCCGCGCCCTCGATCTGGTATGCCGCGGTCGCGGCGCCCCAGAGGAAGCCGGGCGGGAAGACGAGCGGCGGACGCTCGGCGAGGACGCCGACGGCGGGTGGACTCGCGGGGTTGCTCACGACTTGACGGCACCTTCCATGATCCCGCCTATGATCTGGCGGCCGAACAGGATGAACACGATCACCAGCGGCAGAGTGCCGATCGCGGTGGCCGCGAAGACCTGCGAGTAGTCGGTGTAGTAGGCGTACGAGAGGAAGGAGAGCGAGACCTGCAGGGTCGGGTTCTCCGGGGTGAGCACCGCGTACGGCCAGAGGAACGAGTTCCAGGTCTCCATGAAGGTGAGCAGGCCGAGCACGGCCGCGGCCGGACGCAGCGCGGGGAGCACGATGTTCCAGTAGATCCGGAAGGTGCTGGCCCCGTCGACCCGGCCGGCCTCGATCAGCTCGTCAGAGATGGCCTGGCTGGCGTACTGCCGCATCATGAACACGCCGAAGGCGGTGACCAGAAACGGCACGGTGACCGCGTAGAGCGTGTCGTACCAGTCCAGCGACTGCATCATCCCCCAGAGCGGGATGAGCCCCATCTGGGTCGGGATCATCATCGTCACGATGATCGACAGCAGCAGGACGTTCTGGCCCTTGAAGCGCAGCTTCGCGAAGGCGAACCCGGCCAGCGAGCCGGTGAGCACCACCGAGACGGTGACCACCGACGAGACGATGATCGAGTTCATCATGCCGGTCAGGAAGTTGGCGGCGTCGTTGTCGAGCACCCGGCCGAAGTTGTCGCCGAACGCCTCGCCGGGGGTCAGCGGGGGCGGCACGTCGTTGATCGAGTCCAGGCTGCGGGTGCCGATCACCACCATGTAGTAGAAGGGGTAGATCGACATCAGGGCGGCCAGGACGAGCGCCAGGTAGGTCAGCGGGCTGGTGCGCCACAGTCGCTGGGAAGCTGAGATCACCGGTCTCTCCTCACTTGGCCGAGCGGCGGACGAGGACGAAGTTCACCAGCGACATCAGCACGATGATCATGAAGATCGCCCAGGCGACCGCGGCTCCGTAACCGGCGCTGTTGAGGTTCACGATGCCCATCTCGTACATGTACATGGCCAGCGTCTGGAACTGTCGCTGGTCACCGCCGATGATGTTGCCGTTGGCGAACAGCAGCGGCTCGGTGAACAGCTGCATCCCGCCGATCGTGGAGAGGATGACCACGAAGATGAAGGTGGGCTTGAGCATGGGCAGGGTGATCTGCCAGAACTGCCGCCACTGACCGGCGCCGTCGATCGCGGCCGCCTCGTACAGGTCCTTGGGGATGGCCTGCATGCCGGCGAGCAGGATCAGGGTGTTGTACCCGGTCCAGCGCCAGTTGACCATGGTGGCGAGCGCCGTCCACGAACTCCACCGGCTTCCGTCCCAGTCGATCTGGTCGATGCCGACGAAGCTGAGCAACCAGTTGAACAGGCCGAACTCCCGCTGGTACAGCATGCCGAAGACGATGGCGACCGCCGCCACCGACACGACGTTCGGGACGAAGATGGCCATCCGGAAGAAGGTCTTCGCCCGCAGGAAGGCGCGGTTGAGCAGGTTCGCCAGGAAGAGCGCCAACAGCAGTTGCGGGATGGTCGACAGGAGGAAGATCCCGAACGTGTTGACCAGCGCGTTCCAGAAGTACTCGTCGGAGAAGAGCCGGGTGTAGTTGTCGATCCCGATGAACGAGTGGTCGCCGATCATGTCCCAGTCGTGCAGTGACATCCAGGCGGTGCGCAGCATCGGGTACAGCCCGAAGACGCCGAAGATCAGGAAGAACGGCGCTATGTAGAGGTACGGCGAGAACGTGAGATCCAGGCGGTTGAGGCGGTGACCCCGGCGGCGGCGGTGTGTTGCGCGGGGTGGCGGTGCTGGTGGCGACGGCGGCGCCGTCATGGCCGAGAGGCTCATCGCAGGAGGTCCTTTCCCGGCGGCGACGCGAGCGCGGGCCGGCGCGCCGGCGGTGATACGAGGTACGGAAGCCGCTGGTGGCGCCCGGGCGGCTGGACCCGGACGCCACCGTCGCGACGTGCTGGAATCAGAAGGCGCCCTGCGTCTCGGCGTCCTTCGTGAACTGCTCCCAGGCCTTCTCCTTGCTGGCCCGCCCGTTCTCGAACGACCGCAGCGCCGGCTCGAACGCGTTCTCCTTCACCGCCTGGTGCTTCGGGCCCAGGTGGATCGGCTCGATCTTGCTGACGCTCTCCCCGAAGATCTTGCCGGTCGGGGCGTTGCTGAAGTACTCGTTGGTGTAGTTGAGGAAGGCCTCGTTCTTCAGCGCCTCCAGGTTGGTGGGCAGCGGGCCCTTGGCCTTGAAGGCCTCCACCTGGCTGGTCGCGTTGGTCAGGAACTCGGCGAGCTTCGCGGCCTCCTTCTTGTACTTGCTCTGCTCCGGCACGGCCAGCCACGAGCCGCCCCAGTTGCCGCCGCCACCCGGCACGGCCGCCACGTCCCACTTGCCCTTGTTGGCCGCACCGGAGTTCTCTGAGACGATGCCGAGCATCCAGGACGGGCAGAAGGTGGCGGCGAAGGTGCCCTGCTTGAAGCCGCCGTTCCACTCCGGCGACCAGGTCTGCGCCTTGGCGGAGATGTCCGCCATCGAGGTGGCGGTGTCCCACGCGGTCCGCACCGCGGGGCTGGTGCCCGCGATGATGTTGTTCTCCTTGTCGTAGAACAGATCGGCGCCCTGCTGGAAGAGCACCGCGTTGGAGACGGCGGTGATCGAGTCGATGAACCCCTTGCCGCTGGCCTGCTGGTACTTGCGGCCGGTCTCGTGGAAGCCGGCCCAGTCCGGCCAGAGCGCCGACACCTGGTCCCGCTCGGTGGGCAGGCCGGCCGCCTGGAACAGGTCCTTGCGGTAGCAGACGGCGAGGCTGCCGACGTCGGTCGGCAGGCCCATCAGCCGCCCGTCCGGGGCCTTGCCCAGCTCCCACTTCCAGGGTAGGTACTCCTTGGAGTGGTCGTCGATCAACGGGGTCAGGTCGGCCCAGTTGCGCGGGTTCGCCTTGAACTCGTTGAGGATGCCCTCCTCCAGGGCGGTCACGTCGGCCGCGCCCGTGCCGGTGGCGAGGTAACGGACCAGCTTGGGCCGGTACTCCCGCAGCTGTGCGGTCTTTCGCAGCTCGATCTTGATGCCGGTGTCCTTCTCGTACTGCTTGACGAGCTCGTCGTAGCCCATCTCGCCGAAGGTGTCGACGACCAGCTTGGCGGGCTTGCCGCCCTCGGCCGGTGTGTCGTCATCGTTCCCGCAGGCCGCGAGGCCGCCGACGGCGGTGATCGCGGCAACGGCGACGGCCGCCAGGCGGGAACGCCGCGTGGTGAGGCTCATCCTGACCCCTCTTCTCGGTGGTGAGGCTGTGTCGGGTGTGGTGGGGGGTGTCGCAGCTGCGCTGACCGGCGCCAGCGGTCCGGCGACGGCCTCCCGGGGACGTGCGGGTGATCCCCGTCACGCCCCTGGGAACGCTCCCATGCAGATTGCCGCCACGCATCGGAGGTGTCAATAGACCTATGGGAGCGTTCCCAGATCGTTACCGGTGAAGAGGTTTCATCCTGCCGGGATCGACGACCTGCATCGAAACGCTTCAGTACGCGGTGCCGCAGGTCCCGGCGCCACCTCCGGGGACGCGGTGACCCGGGGAGGCGAAACGGTTCAGCAGAACCGGCGCAGGAGCGTGCCGACCCGGCCGGCGTCGAAGGCCTCCGGATCGAAGCTGGGCCCGACCCAGTCCCGCAGCACGAAATGTTCGCCGTGCGTCGGGTCGGCCAGCGCGGCGAGCAGCGCCTGGTAGCCGGCCGGGCCGCCGACGTCCTCCGGCGGGCCCGCCCGTTCGCCGTCCAGGCAGGCCGGGTAGCGCTCGTCCGGGTCGGCGGTGAAGGCGTCCTCGACCAGCAGGTCGTGCTCCCACCAGTCGCCGAAGTCGTACGTGTAGTGGAAGCGGCTGCCCTTGCCGACCACCGCGTCGAGCCGCACGTCCAGCTCGTCGTGCAGGGACAGCTCCCCGTCGGGGTCGGGCTCCCCGTACTGCCGGCCGTCGATCTCGAACGAGTGCAGGTGACAGTCCCGCCACCCCATCGCGTGCTGCACCACCCGGTGCACGCGATCGAGGGTGTAGCCGCCCGGGACGAGCACCCGACGCCAGACCGGCGGCCGGACCCCGGTCAGGGAAATCCTCAGCTGGAAGATCTGTCGCGGCATGCTGTCCCATCCTCCCTCGGCATAGGCTGCGGGCATGATCTGCCGAGCGTGCCGGGCGAAGCGGCACGACGACTGTCGGGGTCGGAACTGGTGCGACTGCCAGCACCGTACCCCCCGACCGACCCCTCCGGTCACGGGTCCGGCGAGCGAGTGAGCGTCGGAATGCCGATTGCCGCGCTCTGGCCGGAGCCCGCCGCCGGTCCGCTCGACGATGCCGCGCTGACCGCGCTCTACGGCCGGCGCGACCGGCCCCACCTGCGGATGAACTTCGTGTCGAGCATCGACGGCGCGGTCGCCGTCGACGGCTACTCGGCCGGGCTCTCCGGCGAGCCGGACAAGCGGGTCTTCGGCCTGCTGCGGATGCTCTGCGACGGGCTCGTGGTGGCCGCCGGCACGCTGCGCCACGAGGGTTACGGGGCGGTCCGGCTCGACGAGCGGCGCCGGGGGTGGCGCCGCGCGCACGGCCTGGCCGAGTACCCGACGCTCGTCGTCGTCTCCGGCTCGCTCGACCTCGACCCGGCCCAGGCCGCCTTCGCCGACGCGCCGGTGCGCCCGGTCGTGCTCACCCGCGCCGACGCCACCGTCCCGGCCGGGCTGGCCGACGTGGCCGACGTGGTCGCGTGCGGTGCCGATCGGGTCGACCTCGCCACCGGCCTGGCCGAGCTGCGCCGCCGCGGGCTCGACCAACTGCTCTGCGAGGGCGGGCCGTACCTCTTCGGCGCGCTCACCGCCGCCGACCTGGTGGACGAGGTCTGTCTGACGGTCGCGCCCCTGCTCGCCGGCCCGGGCCCGGGCCGGATCACCGCTGGCGATCCCAGCCCGGTACGGCACCTGCCGCTGCGGCACGTGCTCGCCGCCACCGACGGCACGCTGATGCTCCGGTACTCCCGCGGGTGACCCCTCCCCACCGGGCACACCTGCACGGCCCAGTCGGGACCGGTCGGGCCGCCAGGCAGCAGGACGGGGCCCGGGTGTGCCCCACTCGTGAGCGGGACGCACCCAGGCCCCGTTCCCCTGTCGCCAGGGGCGCCCTCCGCAGGTCAGCGACGACCTAGCAGGGCTTCACCTTGTAGACCGGAAGCCAGCTGTAACTCGAGCTCGTCGAGAAGGGGACCGGGGTCGTGTAGTGCAGCTCGCCACTGCTGTTGTAGAAGCGTGCCCGAGTGCCCGTGGTCTGGTTGTTCGCCCACGATCCGTTGTACGCCCACGGCATGGTGTAGGTGCCGCAGTGGTACCAGTTCAGCTGGTCGCCGGTGAAGTTCGTACCACGGAAGGCACAGAACCAACCGTTCTTGTCGGCGAAGTAGCACGGGGAGTCGGCCGCCCCGATCCGGGCTTCGGTGCCGGCGGCGAGATCTCTGGCGCGAAGCTCGCCGGGAAGAGCGACGAGCAGTTCACCACCCGCGAAGGCGATCTTGTTCAACGCGACCTGCCGGCCGCCGACCTCTTTCAGGTAGCTGTCCACCTTGGCCTGGACCGCGGCGACCTCGGAAGCGGTCAGCCCTGCCGCATCAGCCTGGTGTGCGAACGGTTGGACGGCTGGCGCAGCGTGAGCCGCGCCGGCACCAATCAGTGTGGCGACGCTGGCGATGGTGGCCACCACCAACATTCGAATACGCATTCGACCTCCCCGTGAAATGGATAACTCGGAACTGGTCGAGTGCATTGCCAGATCCGATCGAATCTGGCAATGCACTCAATCCTGTCAGCACCAGCGGCGCTCGCTCGGACTGTCGTAGAGACCGTTGATGTTGTACTGCCCGCACGTCGTCAGCTTCCTGCCCGTCGGGAAGCCGTTCATCGTGTAGCGCGGGTACTGGTAGACCTCGTACGACGGGAAATGGTCCGTATACAGCTGGGCGGAGTAGTTCGACCCGCTGGAGCGATTCAACCGCACTTCGGTGTCGATATGGGCCGCCAGCCCCGGAACGCCGCCGGTGGTGGAGTTGGTCGCCTTCCAGTGGAAGACAAGATTGTCACCGGTGCTGGCCCCGGTCCAGACGTAGTTGTAGCCAACCGTCGTGTTGTCGTCCGCGCTCGAGTACGAGAAGGACACCGGGAGGGCACTCGTGCATTTCTCGAGGGTGCAGCTCGCCTGCGCGATCGCTCCCAACTGCCCGCGGTTGGTGTCCCAGGCGACATGGATACGAGCACTGGCATTCGGGTCCTCGCTGAAGTGGCGGTAGAAGCCGTCACTGATGGGGATGTACGCGCCGTTCGCAGCGATCCAGGCCCGAGCGACGATGATGCCGCCATCCACGCTGGACTTCTTGGCCGAGGTGACCGCCTTCGACCCCTTGCTCGGCGCACCGGCGTCGAAGTAGCGCCAGCGCGCCTCGTAGTGGTACCAGTTCTCCATCATCGGCGACATGGTGTCCATGCCGGACTTCGGGCCGACCCGCCCGTACTTGACCGCGGCCACCGCCCACCAGTGGAGCCCGGGCTCCAGCAGGTATCCGGCTGTGAACGAACTCGTGTTCCCACCCACCACCGGATACTTGAGCGGCTTCAGGTCGGGGATGTGCATGGTCGACTTCGAGAAGCCGTGGTAGACGATGTAGCCGTCCGCGCCCGCGACCGGGTTCCACTTCAGCTTCGCCTCGTAGGGCCCCGCCGGGTCCGCGGTCAGTCCCGTCGGTGCCGGCGGCAGCGGCATCGTCACCGTGACCGTGGCGGTCGGAGCACTGTCTCCGGCAAGGTTGGTCGCGCGGACCCGGAACTCGTACTTTGCCGCAGTCAGGTAACCGGCGGTCGCGGTGCAGCACCTCGTCACCGGGTACTTCGTGCGCTGCCAGGTGCCGCCCGCCGGGCGGTACTCCACCCAGTAGTAGACGTTCGCCGTCGGGCTGGCCGTCCACTTGAGCGTCGCCTCACCGAGCTTCGGGGTGACCGCCAGCCCGCTCGGTGCCTGCGGGAACGGTGGCATCGGCCGGGCCGACACGACGTTGCTGGCTGCGCTGTCACCGGACAGGTTCGTCGCGCGTACCCGGAAGTCGTAAGTCACGCCGTTGGTCAGGTAGCCCGCTGTCGCGGTGCAGCACGTCGAGTCCGGATACTTCTGGCGCTGCCAGCTTCCGCCGTTGGCGCGGTACTCGACCCAGTAGTACACGTTCGGCGTCGCACTGGCGGTCCACGACAGGTTCACCTTCCCGTCGCCGGGCGTGGCCGACAGTCCCGTCGGTGCCACCGGGAGGGGTGGCATCGGCTTCGCGGACGCGACGTTGCTCGCCACGCTGTCGCCGGATGCGTTCGTGGCGCGGACCCGGAACTCGTACGTGGTGCCGTTGCTGAGATAACCCGCCTCCGCGCTGCAGCACGTCGAGATCGGGTACTGCTGCCGCTTCCACGTCCCGCCCGCCGTCCGGTACTCCAACCAGTAGTACACGTTGGGCGTGGCGCTGGCGGTCCAGCGGACCGTGACCTTGCCGTCCCCGGCCGTCGCCGTGACGTTGGTCGGCGCCGCCGGCAGTCCGCCGTACGAGGTGACCCGGATCGTCGCCGATGCCGGGCCCTCCCCGGCCTCGTTCGCAGCCGTCACCTTGAACTCGTACACGTGACCGTGCTGAAGGTGGTTCAGCGTTGCCGAGGTCTCCTCAGTCGGGTAGGCGGTCTTCTGGAACGACTCTCCGGCGGTGACATCGCGGTAGTAGACCCAGTAGTAGAGGTTCGGGGAGGGCGCGTCCCAGTTCAGGTCGATCGCGCCGTCGCCGTCGGTGTTGCCCCGCAGGCCGCTCGGAGCCGGCGGCTTGCTGTAGGTGCACAGCGCCGAAACGACGTCACTGAAGGGGCCGTCACCGGCCGAGTTGTTCGCCAACACCCGGAACTCGTACGTGTGACCGTGGGCCAGATAGGCGGCGACGAACGTCGAGCCCTCCACCGGGTACGTCATCCGCTGCCAAGCCCCACCAGCGGTCACATCCCGCTGGTACACCCACGTATAGACGTCCGGCGTGGGGTTGGTCCAGCTCAACGCGATGGTGCCATCCGACTTCGGCGTGGCGGTGAGCCCGGTCGGCTTCTGCGGCTTGGGCACATTCGGTGTCACCTGAACCGCGGCACTCAGCGGTCCCTCGACACCGCCCTCACCCAGGGCCGCCACCTTGTACTCGTAGGTGTGGTTGTTGGTCAGGTAGGCGGCCGTCATCGACGTCCCCTCGCTGACCGGCAGTGGCAGCCGGGTGAAGCTGGTCTCACCGGCTGTCACGTCCCGCTGGTACACCTGGTACCAATGGTCTGGCCCGGTCGAGGTCCAGGACAGCTCCGCCATGCCGTCTCCCGCGACCGCGCTCAGGCCGGACACCGCCGGTGGCACCGGGAACGTCGCGGTGGCGGACACCACCGCCGATCGCGCCGACTCACCCGCGCCGTTCAGGGATGCCACGGCGAACTCGTAGCGGTGCCCGTGTTGCAGGAACGCCGCCTTGGTCGTGGAACCCGACGAGACCGGCAACGGCAACTGGACCAGCTCCGTCTCGCCCGCGGTCACGTCCCGCTGATAGACCTGGTACCACAGGCCCGGGTACGGCGCCGTCCAGTTGAGCGTGATCGTGCCGTCGGAGTTCGGAGTCGCGATCAGGCCGGTGGGGGTGGGCGGCAGGTCGTAGCGCACTGTGACCCGAACCTTCGCCGATGCCGCCGACTGCCCGCCGCCGTTCTCGGCGATCACGTAGAACTCGTACTCGTGGCCGTGCGCCAGCCACTCCAGGTCCTGGCTGGTCCGGGACCAGTCCAGCTTGGCGGCCTCCTCGAAGGTCGTCTGCCCGAGCGTCACGTCTCGCTTGAAGATCTGGTAGCCCCACACATTGGGTACCGCCGACCAGGCGACCGTCACCTTGCCGGTGGTGTTGGTCGACGCGGTCACCCCGGTTGGCGCCGGGGGCCTGGGCACGGTGGGCAGCACCGTCACCGTCGAGGAGCGGGCGCCCTCCCCCGCGTCGTTCCGGGCGGAGACGGAGAATTCGTAGGTGTGGCCGCCGCGGAGCGTGGCCAGTTCCGCCGACGTCCCGGTCAGCGGGGACGGCGTCCGGGCCGGGTGCGTTTGGCCGGCCGTCACGTCCCGCTGGTAGAGCCAGTAGCCGGTCGCGCCGGCGGATGCGGACCAGGTGAGGCTGACCAGTCCCTCGCCGTTCGGGGTGGCGACCAGGTTCCCCGGCGCCGGCGGCAGGGCCGCCGGGTCGGGGGTGGGCAGCGGCCAGTCCAGCTCGACGAAACGCGGCCGGTAGATGCGCGCGTCGGTGTAGTTGCCGTCCGGCGTCAAGCTGTTCACGTTGTACGACAGGAGCAGCTTGCCGGAGCGCGTCAAGGGCACGTGGACCCGGGCGTCGTACACGATGTTGCCGTTGCCGGCCTGCACCTCGGGGGCGGTGTAGAGGACCGTGGGCCCGGTCCACGGGCCAGTCGGCGAGGTCGCCGTGTACGCCACGACCGTCGGGTTGAAGACCAGGTTGACGTCCACCGTCACCAGCACGTACTGGCTGCCCGTCTTCCGCACGCCGAACGAGGTTCCGGCACCGCTGAGAATCCGCGCGGAGTCACTCATCGTGGCCGACCACGTCGAGCCCGTCCAGTACTGCCAGGTCCCGCCGAGTCCGCCCGCCGGCACCCTGGCGAGGTGGGTGAAGCGCATGTTGTGGGGGGCGAACTCGGTCCCGTAGACGTATGTCCAGGAGCCGTCCTCGAGGATCTCGGCGCCCCAGGCGATCTCCGCGCCCTTCTGCAGGTCGGTCAGCGACTGCAGGGTCAACGACGGCAGGGCGAAGGTCGCCAGCCAGGTGCCGGTCAGGGAGACGTCCAGGCTGTCCGTGCCGGTCTTGTCGTAGTGGTTGTACAGCACGCGGAGGCTGTTTCCCTCCACCGTGCCGTCCGCCGTCCAGTAACCGGCGTTGCCCTGCTCCCCGTCGCGGTCGCCGCCGACGAGCGAGGTGGGGAATGCCGTGGAGCCGCCGTGCTTCGTCTCGACGAGCTGCGTGCCGTCCTGCACCACCATCGAGTTGTGCACCAGCGCGGCGTCCCGGGGCCGGCTGCCGTCCGCGTTGATCGCGCCGAGGAAGGTGTCCGAGAACAGCCAGACCAGGCGGCCGTCCGGCAACAGGACCGACGCGGTGCTGTCGCCACCGTTCCACCGGCCACTGGTGTCGCCGTAGGCCCGGTACATGTCGTTGAGCGCTGACGCCGACATGCCGCCGGCCGGCAGCCCGGCGATCGCCGGGGACGTCGGCGCCACCGCGAGGCCGAGCGTGACGACGAGTGCGGTGGCGAGGAAGAGAGGCAGTCGCCGCCATTGGCGCTGCAGGCCGCTGCGGCTGGCCGCCGAACGACGTCGATGAGCGTACGCGGGGCGCACTGCGCCCAGGTGAATCCCCCGTGTCATCCCAACATGAGACAGGTCGCATCGCGACTTGTAAATAGAACGATCGATCACCGCTGGCCAAAGCCGACGGCGCGAGTGGATCTCGAGTCACCTTCGGTTCCGACTCGGCGACTTTCGGTAGTCTGGCTGCGGCGCGGCGGTGCGGGTGCGGGTGAGCCGCGTGGTCTCCGCCGCGTCGCGTGGCGGCCTGTCGTAGGTCTCGGGCAGGATGCAGGGCGTGCGCGCCCACCTCGACCACCAGCCCCGCGGAGTTGCCCGATGACCGACGACGGTTTCGCCGGCCGGGGTCAGGAGGTCGGGCGGGTGCTCGGCACCGCCGACGCCACCCCGCTCACCTTCTGGACGGCCGTCTCCCCCGGCAGCTACCTGCAGCTCGACGACGTCGTGGTGACCCGGCGCGAGCTGCCCGACCGGGAGCCGGTGACGATCGCCGGCGTCGTCACCCAGGTGCGCGCCCGGCACGAGGGCGCCCAGTTCGACTCCGACGTCTTCGCGATCGCCGACGGCACACTGCCCGCGCAGGTGCAGGAGGCTGCCGAGATCACCACCACCCGGGTCGACCCGGAGCTGTACGTGCCGCCGTCCCCGGGTGCCGTCGTGCACCGCGCCGAGGGTGACGCGCGGGCCCGGGCGCTGCACTTCGACCGGATGGAACGCCGCGTCCCGATGGGCATGGGCCGCGACGGCGTCCCGGTCTACCTCAACGCCGACTTCCTGGACGGCACGCGCGGCGCGCACGTCTCCATCTCCGGCATCTCCGGGGTCGCCACCAAGACGAGCTTCGCCACCTTCCTGCTCTACTCGGTCTTCCGCTCCGGGGTGCTCGGCGGCGACGCGGTCAACGCCAAGGCGCTCATCTTCAACGTCAAGGGTGAGGACCTGCTCTTCCTCGACCACCCCAACGCGCGGCTCGACGATCCCACCCGGGCGGCGTACGCGCAGCTCGGTCTGAGCGCCGGCGCCTTCCCCGACGTCCGCGTCTACGCGCCGCCCCGGGTCGGCGACTCCTCGGGCACGCCGGACGTGAGCAGCCGGCTCAGCGGGGTGGACAGCTTCTACTGGACGCTGACCGAGTTCTGCGCCGACCGGCTCCTGCCCTACGTGTTCGCCGACGCCGACGACGAACGCCAGCAGTACACGATGGTGGTGCACTCGGTCGCCGCCCACCTGGCCCGGTACGCGCAGCCCGCCGACGGCGGCGTCAGCATCGACGGGGTGCGCCTCGGCACGTACGCCGACCTGGTCGACCACATCGTCGAGCAGCTCAACGACGACGAGACCCGGGCCGACTGGGCCGGCAGCGCGGTCGGGCTCGGCACGGTCAACGCGTTCGCCCGCCGGCTGATCGGCAGCAAGAAGGACCTGTCCCGGCTGATCCGCGGCGACCTGGCGACCCGGCGTCCGCACAGCATCAACACGTCGGAGAGCGCCCAGGTCACCGTGGTCGACCTGCACAACCTCCCCGACCGGGCGCAGCGCTTCGTGGTCGGCGTGACGCTCAAGAGCGAGTTCGAGCGCAAGGAGAAGGCCGGCACGGCCAAGCCCCTGCTGTTCGTCGTCCTCGACGAGCTCAACAAGTACGCCCCCCGCGAGGGCTCCTCCCCCATCAAGGAGGTGCTGCTGGACATCGCCGAGCGGGGCCGGTCCCTCGGCGTGATCCTGGTGGGCGCGCAGCAGACGGCCAGCGAGGTGGAGCGGCGCATCGTCACGAACTCGGCCATCCGGGTGGTCGGCCGGCTCGACCCGGCCGAGGCGTCCCGCCCCGAGTACGGCTTCCTCCCGCCCGCCCAACGGCAGCGGGCGCTGCTCGCCAAGCCGGGCACCATGTTCGTCAACCAGCCCGACATCCCCGTGCCGCTCTGCCTGGAGTTCCCGTTCCCCGCCTGGGCGACGCGGGTCTCCGAGGCGGGCCGGGCCCCCTCGCAGACCCTCCGGTCGATCACCCAGTCGGCCGACCCGTTCGCGGTCGTCGGGTCCGGCGGCGCCGGCGACGACGACATCCCGTTCTGAGGTGGTCCACCGGTGAAGATCCTGCACACCTCCGACTGGCACGTCGGCAAGGTCCTCAAGGGTAGGTCCCGCGCCGAGGAGCACAAGGCCGTCCTCGCCGGAGTGATCGACGTGGCGCGGCGGGAGCGGCCGGACCTGGTCATCGTGGCCGGTGACCTGTACGACACGGCCGCGCCCACCCCGGAGGCGACCCGGCTGGTCACCCGCGCGCTGACCGCGCTGCGCCGCACCGGCGCCGACGTCGTCGCGATCGGCGGCAACCACGACAACGGCGCGGCGCTGGACGCGCTGCGCCCATGGGCCGAGGCCGCCGGGATCACCCTGCGCGGCAGCGTCCGGGAGGATCCGGACGAACACGTCGTCGACGGCACCACCGCGGGGGGCGAACGCTGGCGGGTGGCCGCCCTTCCGTTCCTCTCCCAGCGGTACGCGGTCCGCGCCGTGGAGATGTACGAGCTGACCGCCGCCGAGGCCACCCAGACGTACGCCGACCACCTCGGCCGGATCCTCGCCCGGCTGACCGAGAGCTTCACCGAGCCGGACCGGGTGCACCTGGTCACCGCCCACCTGACCGTGGTCGGGGCGGCGGCCGGCGGCGGCGAGCGGGACGCGCACACGGTGCTGGGCTACGCGGTGCCGGCGACCGTCTTCCCCGGCACCGCGCACTACGTGGCCCTCGGCCACCTGCACCGCTCCCAGCGGGTCCAGGGCGCCTGCCCGATCCGCTACAGCGGCAGCCCGCTCGCCGTGGACTTCGGCGAGCAGGAGAACGTGCCGTCCGTCACCGTGGTCGAGGTGACCGCCACGACGGCGGCCCAGGTCCGGGAGGTGCCGATCCCCGCCGCGGCGGCCCTGCGCACGGTCCGCGGCACGCTCGCTCAGCTCGCCGAGGTCGAGGCGCCGGACGCCTGGCTCCGGGTGTACGTACGGGAGCAGCCCCGCGCCGGCCTGCGCGAGGAGGTGCAGGAGCTGCTTCCCCGCGCCCTGGAGATCCGGATCGACCCGGAGCTGGTGCCCGCGCCCGGCAGCGGCACCCGGGTCGCCCAGCGGGCCGGCCGGTCCCCGCGGGAGCTGTTCGCCGACTACCTGGACAGCCGCGGCCACGACGACGAGGACGTCCGGAGCCTCTTCGACGAGTTGTTCGAGCAGGTGGAGCACTGATGCGGCCGATGCGACTGGACCTGGCCGGGTTCACCGTCTTCCGGGACGAGACGACGATCGACTTCACCGACGCCGACTTCTTCGCCCTGGTCGGTCCGACCGGTTCGGGCAAGTCCACGGTGCTGGACGCGATCTGCTTCGCGCTCTACGGCACGGTGCCCCGCTGGGGCGGCACGCGGGGTCTGGCGAACGCCCTCGCCCCGTCGGCGACCGAGGCCCGGGTGCGCCTGGTCTTCGAGTCGGCCGGCGACCGCTACGTCGCGACCCGCGTGGTCCGGCGGGACAGCCGGGGCAACGTCAAGACGGCGGGCGCCGGCCTTCAGCTCATGCCGTCCGGTTTCGACCCGGCCAAGCTCGACACCGGGCTCACCCCGGACGACCTCGGCGAGGTGCTGGCCGGCACCGCCGCCGAGATGGACGAGGCGGTGCTGGCCGCGGTCGGGCTGCCGTACGAGCAGTTCACCAGCTGCGTGGTGCTGCCGCAGGGGCAGTTCGCCGACTTCCTGCACGCGAAGCCGGCCACCCGGCAGCAGATCCTGGTCAACCTGCTCGGCCTGGGCGTCTACGAGCAGGTACGGGAGCGGGCGACGGCCCGGGCCGCCCAGGCCGAGGCGAAGTTCGAGGCGGTCGACCAGGCGCTCGCCGGGCTCGCGGACATCGACGACGCCAGGCTCGCCGAGGCGTCCGCGCGGGTGGACCGGATGCGGGAGCTGACCGGCGCGGTGACCGACGCCGTACCCGAGCGGGAGGCGGCGCGCACCGCGGCGCGGGAGGCCGGCGCGGCGCTGGCCGCCCTCGACGCCGACCTCGCCGTGCTCGACTCCGTGCGCGCCCCGACCGGGGTCGCCGAGGTGGCCCGGGCGGTGGCCGCCGCGCGGTCCGGCGCCGACGAGGCGGCCGCGGTGGTGGCCCTGGCCGAGGAGCGCGAGGAGAAGCTCCGCGGCGAGCTGGCGGCGGCCGGTGACGAGAGCGCGCTGCGCCTGCGGCTCAAGGCCTACGCCGACCGGGAGAAGCTGGCCGGCGAGGCGGAGGCGGTCCGGGCGGCGGTGCGCGCGGCGCACGCCGAGCACGAGGCGGCCGCGGCCGCGCTGGCGGAGGCCCGGGCGGCGGCCGAGCGCGCCGAGGCCGAACTGGAGGCGGCCTTCCGCGCGCACGAGGAGGCCAAGGCGACCGACCAGGCGGTGGCGCTACGGGCGCAGCTGCGCGCGGGCCACGCCTGCCCGGTCTGCGAGCAGGCGGTGGCCCGGGTGCCGGCGATGCCGGCGGGGTCGGCGGTGGCCGCGGCGGTGGCGGCCGGAAAGGCGGCGCGGGCGGCCAGCGAGACGGCGAAGGCGGCGGTACGCGAACGCGACGGCGCGGCCCGGGAGCTGGAGCGGGTCCTCGTCGCCGCCCGGGCCCGGCAGGAGCAGCTCGACGCCCGGCTCAGCGACCTGGACGCCCAGCTGTCCGGCGCTCCCGAGCCGGCGGCCCTGCGCCGGGAGTTGGACGAGCACGCCCGGCTGCGCCGGGAGCTGGAGGAGTCCGCGGCGGCGGTTCGCGCCGGCCGGGACGCCGCCCGGCGGGCCCGGGCGGCGGTGGACGCCGCCGAGGAACGCCTGCGCACGGCGTGGCGGGCGTTCGACGCGGCCCGCGACGGGCTGGCCCGCTTCGGCCCGCCCGCCGCCGACCGGGAGGACGTGGCGGCGGCCTGGGCCGCCCTCACCGGGTGGGCGGGCGCCGAGGCGGAGCGGCGCCGGGGTGAGCGGGCCGCCCGGGTGACGGCGGTGGCCGACGCCGAGGCGCAGGTGGCCGCCGTCGAGGAGCGCGTCGCCGGGCTCCTCGCCGCCGCCGGGGTGCCGGCCGCCGACGATCCGGTCCGGGCGGCCGCGGTCGCCCTCGAACGGGCCGAGGCGGAGCTGCGGGAGCTGACCCGGCGCCGGGAGCAGGCGGGCGAGCTGCGTGAGCAGCGCGCCGGGTACGAACGGGAGGCTCAGGTGGCCCGCGCGCTCGCCGGGCACCTGCGGGCCAACAACTTCGAGCGGTGGCTGCTCGCCGAGGCGCTCGACCTGCTGGTCGACGGGGCCTCGCGGATCCTGCGGGAACTCTCCAACGACCAGTACGACCTGGTGCACGACAAGGGCGAGTTCTTCGTGGTCGACCACCACGACGCCGGGCTGCGGCGCGGGGTGCGCACCCTGTCCGGCGGGGAGACCTTCCAGGCCTCGCTGGCGCTGGCGCTCGCGCTGTCCGAACAGCTCGCCGGGATGTCCACCACGGCGGCGAGCCTGGAGTCGATCGTGCTGGACGAGGGCTTCGGCACCCTCGACGCGGCCACCCTGGACACGGTGGCCGCCACGTTGGAGAACCTGGCCGCCCGGGGTGACCGGATGGTCGGCGTGGTCACCCACGTGCCGGCCCTGGCCGAACGCATCCCGGTCCGCTTCGAGGTCCGCAAGGACGCCCGGTCGGCCCGCGTCGAACGGACCGGCCGGTGAGAGCGGCCGCCGGCGGGCCGCCGGTGAGCACGCCCGGCGGCGGGCGGAGGGGTCGCCCGTGAGCCGGTTCTTCGTCGACGCGTGGGACCCGGCGTACGGGGCGTCGTTCGAGGCGACCGGGAGCGGTCCGGCCGCGCCCAGCAGCGCCCAGGTCGAGGCCGACCACGAGCTGCCCGCGGTGGACTGGCGGGCGATCGGGCCACGGCCGGGGGTCCGCGCGCCGGATGTGGTGCTGCTCGTCGACGGGGTACGCCGCATCGACGCCAGCCTGTGGATGGTCGAGGAGGACGGCGGCTCCTACCCGGGTCTGGCCGCCTCGTACGCCGCCGGCGTGGTCCGCTGCGACCTGGAACGCGGCGTGGCGCAGCTCGCCGGCGCGAGGGTCGGGCGGGGCCTGTTCACGGCCAGCCCGTCGGCGGTCGACGTGCGGGCCGGCAGCGTCCACTACCCGGTGCACCGGGTGAGTGGCAGCGGCGAGCTGGCCAAGCTGCCCGCCGCCGTCCAGGGCCCGTTGACCGCGCTGGAGGTGGCGGTCTCCGGCGCCGCCCGCACCGACCGGGACCTGCTGGTGGTGGACGGGCCGCTGCGTAACCGGCGGCAGCTGCCGCGCACCCTCGGCTACGTGAAGACGCAGCACAGCCAGTACCTGGACGCGCGGCTGACGGCGGTGGTGACCGGGCTGGCGTCCGGCGAGCGGTCGCCGGTGTTCCGGTTGGGCACCGCCTGGGGTGGCTGGTCGTGGTATCTGCGGTTGCCGGTGGCCCGCGGTGCGCCCTGGGCCGGCATCGTCCGGGTGGAGTGCTCCGCCGACCTGGACGTCGCGGAGGCGGTGGCGCTGGCGGACCTCTCCGTGGTGACGCTGCCCCGCTTCGCCTCCACGCCGTACAAGGACCCGCGCGCACCGCAGAACCTGATCCCGATCGCCGGGCTGGAGCGTCGCCTGCGCGGGCTGCTGGGCGATGCCCGGCTGTTGCACCGGGTGCTCACGGCCGCCGCCCAGGCCGGCACGGCAACCGCCGCCGGTCCGCCGCCGCCGGGCGGCGGGGCGGGCTGATGGGCCGGAAGCGGGCCGCCGACCGGGTCGTCGCCCGGGTGGACACCGGCCTGGCCGAGCTGGTCCCCGACCCCGATCGGGCGGGCTCCTGGACGCTGCTGCTCGACGGCGCGCCGCAGTCGCACGTCGACCTCACCGAGCCCACCCACCTGGAATTCGAGTACGTGCGGCGGCTCGCCGCCGCGATCGACCTGCTCGCCCCGGCCGGCGCCCCGCTGCGGGTGCTGCACCTGGGCGGCGGGGCGCTGACGCTGCCCCGATACGTCTCCGCCACCCGGCCCGGCTCGACCCAGCGGGTCTGCGAGGTGGACGGCGCGCTGGTGGACCTGGTGCGCCGCGAGCTGCCCTGGCCGTCCGACCCCCGGCTGCGGGTGCGGGTCGCCGACGCCCGGGCGGTGCTCACCGCCACCCGCGACGCCAGCGTCGACGTGGTCGTCGCCGACGTGTTCGCCGGTGCCCGCACCCCGGCCCACCTCACCTCGGTGGAGTACGCCGCCGAGGTGGCCCGCGTCCTGCGGCCGGCCGGCTGGTACCTGGCCAACGTCGCCGACGGCCCGCCGCTGCGGCACGCCCGCCGGCAGGTCGCCACGGTCCGCTCGGTGCTGCCGCGGATGGCGCTGGTCGGGGACGCGGCCCTGCTGCGCGGTCGCCGCTACGGCAACCTGGTGCTGCTCGCCGGCCGCAGCGACCCGCCGCTGCCGGAGCTGACCCGGCGGATGGCCGGGGACTGGTTCCCCGGGCGGGTGCTGTCCGGGGAGGAGCTGGACCGCTTCGCGGGCGGGGTCCGGGTCGTCCACGACGCCGACGCCACGGACTCCACGCCACCGCCGCCGGGAATTTTCTCGGTCGGTCATTGATCCGCCGGGACCGCCCGTGCGTACCACCGGGCGGCCAGCCCGTGGGGGGACGGCCAGGGTCATCTCCCGGAGGTTCTGCATGCATGCGGTGGCGGTCGGCTGGCCCGGTGGCGGGGTGCGTACGGACTGGATGTCCGCGCGTTCCCAGTCCCGGCCGAGCGCGTCTGCACGCGGGGTCGACGCACGACAGGTCCCTCGCCAGAATGGGCCGGTGTCACCCCGACCCGCACCCGGGCGCCACCAGGCGCCGTCCGCCGAGGCCAGTCACTCGGATCGCCTCGTCCGGCTGCTGTACGCCGAACACGCCGGCCCGCTGCTCGCCTTCGTCATGCGTCTGACCGGCGGTGACCGGCAGCGGGCGGAGGACATCGTCCAGGAGACGTTGCTGCGGGCGTGGCGCAACGCCCACCGCCTCGGCGCGCAGGGGCAGGGCTCACTGCGTCCCTGGCTGGTCACCGTGGCGCGGCGCATCGCGATCGACGAGCACCGCAGCGCGGAGGCTCGGCCGGCCGAGACGTATGACCGGGACCTGACCGCGTTCGCCGAGGCGGACAGCACGGACCGGGTGTTACGGACGATGACGGTGGCGGACGCGCTGCGTACGCTGAGCCAGTCGCACCGGGAGATCCTGGTCGCGACGTACTTCCGGGGCCGGACGGTGCCGGAGGCCGCCGAGGAGCTGGGCCTTCCGCTCGGCACGGCGAAGTCACGGGTCTACTACGCGCTGCGCGCCCTGCGCACGGCTCTGCAGGAACGGGGGGTGACGGAATGAGCCGGGCGGATCACATGGACGTCGCCGCGTACGCGCTCGGCGTACTGGACGAGCACGACACCGAGCGGTTCGAGGAGCACCTCGCCACCTGCTGGGCCTGCGCGGCGGAGCTGGAGACGATGGTGCCGGTGGTCGGGCTGCTCTCCGGCATCGACGGCGAGACGATGACCGCGCTGGAGCAGACGCAGACCGATCCGGCGCTGCTGGACCGGACGCTGGTCGCGGTCCGGGCGCACCGCCGCAGGGCACGGTTCCGGCAGGTGCTCGCCGCGGCCGCCGCCGTGGTGGTCTTCGGCGGCCTGACCGGGATCGGCTTCGCGAGCATCGTGGAGGACAGCGCCCCGCCGGACATCGGGGCCGCGCCGACCACCGCGCCGACCGGGCCGGTCGTCACCCGCAGCGGCGATCCCGCCGACTTCCCCTTCGGCGGCGGGGAAGCCCCGGAGGGCGAGAAGTTCAACGAGATCGACCCGTCCACCGGTGTCCAGGCGAACCTCTTCGTCGCCTCGAAGGACTTCGGCACGAAGGTCAGCTTCATCGTCGGCAAGTTGCCCGGGCCGCGCCTGTGCCGCCTGGTCGTCGTCCGGAAGAACAACACCAGCGAGATCATCTCCACCTGGTCGGTGCCCGGCGGTGGCTACGGCACGAGCACGAACGCCACGCTGCTGGAGCTCTCTGCCGCCACGGCGACGCCGACCGACCAGATCAAGCACTTCCAGGTGCAGTCGGTGGACGTGAACGGGGTGGCGAGTCCCCTGGTGACGATCCCGATGAAGTAGTCGGCACCCGTTGTCGTCGGCGCCGGCCAGATTGGCCGGCGCCGATGGCTCGTTCCCGCTTTACAATTTCGCCCCTTGCGTCCACACACGCAGGACAAGTCGGATCGGTTCAACCACCGCCAAGTGAAATTGGCCACTGTTCCACATTCAACCTTGACAGCGCATCGGTCGTATTAACCGGCGAACTGCCAAGAATGAGGAGGGCACGTGGCACAGATGAAGCGGATCGCCATCGTCGCGGGCGCGATGATGGCACTTACTGCCTGCGCTCCCGCCGGCTACGACGGGGCGAACTCCAGCGCCGCCGAGCCGGTCGCCGTCGCCGCGGCCGAGCCCAGCGCCACCGCCGAGCCCGAGGCGTCGGCGACCCCCGAGGCGCCGGCGGACGACGTCGCCGCCCCGCAGCCTCCCGCCAACGTGGAACTCACCAACCTGCTGGTCGGCAAGAAGGTGGCCCGGATGGGCAGCGTGGTCACCGACCAGGACGGGTTCATCCTGTACCGCTTCGACAAGGACACCAACGACCCGGCCGCGTCGAACTGCGTCGACAAGTGCGCCGAGGTGTGGCCGCCCGCGCTCACCGACGGCAACCCGCGGCTCAAGGGCGTCGCCGACGACCTGATCGGCACCATCACCCGCCAGGACGGCACCCGGCAGATCACCCTGGACGGCTGGCCGCTGTACCGCTACATCGGCGACAAGAAGGCCGGCCAGTGGAAGGGCCAGGGCGTCGGCGGCACCTGGTTCGTGGTCTCCCCGAACGGCAGGAAGAACCTGACCTGCCTGCCGACCGGCACGCCGAAGCCCGTCGCCCCGCCGTCGGACGCCGAGAAGTCCGAGGGGTCGGACTACTCGTACTGACCCGGTGGCCGGTCGGAGGAAGGGAGGGCCGGCCGGCCACCGCCACCAGGACCCGGACGACCGGCGTACCGGCAACGCCCGTCGTCCGGCCGCGGCGCCGGCCCGCCCCCCGGGTCGGCGCCGCTCTTTGCCGGTCTCCGACCGGCCCCGTTGCCCCCGGCGCGGACGTGGGCGGTGGGTCGCCCGCCGGCGGGCGGCCCACCGTGGTCCCCCCAACCCGCACCCACGGCCGGATCCCGGCCGGTCCGCCCGGGTAGGACGACACCGTCGGCTCCACGGCCGGCGGTGTCGTCCGTCGGCCGCCCGTGGCAGCATGTCCGGGTGACCGGGACCGAACCCTCCGCCCGCCGCACGCTGCATCCGCCGGTGGGGTACCGGTTGGCCGCGTCGGTCCGGTCGCTCACCTTCAGCCCGTACGACCCCTGCGCACGGCTCGCCGCCGGGACGTTCTGGTGGGCCACCCGCACGCCGGCCGGGCCGGCGACCCTCGCGCTGCGGCCCGACGCCGGTGACCTGGTCGCCGAGGGGTACGGTCCCGGCGCCGACTGGGTGGTGGAGCGCGCCGACGCGGTCGCCGGCCTCCGCGACGACCTGACCGGCTTCGCCGAACTGGCCGCCACGCACCCGGTGGTGGCCGAACTGGCCGCCCGACACCGGGGGCTCCGGATGCCCACCACCGGCCAGGTCTTCCCCCGGCTGCTGCGGGCCATCTTCGAACAGAAGGTCACCGGCAAGGAGGCCTACCGGGCGTACGCGGCGACGGTCCGCCACTTCCGGCAGGTGGCGCCGGGCCCGCTCCAGCCGCTGCTGCTGCCACCGGATCCGGCGGCGGTGGCCGCCACCCCGTACTGGGTCTTCCACCCCTTCGGTGTGGAGCAGCGCCGCGCCGACACGCTGCGCCGGGCGGCCGCGGTCGCCGACCGGCTGGAACGCTGCGCCGACTCCACCGAGGCGACCCGGCGGCTCACCGCCGTGCCCGGGATCGGCCCGTGGACCGCCGCCGAGGTGGTCCGCGTCGCCTACGGCGACCCGGACGCGGTGAGCGTGGGCGACTACCACGTGCCGAACACGGTGGCCTGGGCCCTCGCGGGCGAGGCGCGCGGTGACGACGCCCGGATGCTGGCCCTGCTCGAACCGTTCCGGGGGCACCGCGGCCGGGTCTGCGTCCTGCTGGAGGCCGCCGGCATCCAGGCGCCCAAGTTCGGTCCCCGGGCGCCGATCCGCTCCTTCGCGCGCTTCTGACCGCGGCCGCCGGGGCGGCGCGCCGGCCGCGACCGGTCAGCCGCCGCAGAGGCGGCGCAGCGTCCGGCCCAGCCACCAGGCGTACGCGTGCTGCGCGCTGCGCCCCAGCGGGCCGGCGGCGCGCATCAACCGCCGGTCCGCGACGCTGAACGCGACCACCTCGAACCACACCCGGCCGGCGTCGTCCCGGCGCACCAGGAACGCCTCCTCGCCGCGCGCCGGGTGCCCCGGCAGCGTCCCGTACCCGAATCCGACCCGGCCCGGGCCGTCCTCGGCCCACACCACCGCGCAGGGCCCCCAGATCCGGAGCGGACCCACCCCCAGGCCGGGGGTGACGGCGACACCCGCAGCGGCGCGCGGCGCCCCGGTGCGCATCCGTACCCCGGCGGCGCGGTGCAGGCGCCAGGTCAGGACGGCCTCGGCGGCAGCGGCGAAGCAGCCCTCCGGCAGGCGGGCCCGGTGCCGCAGGTGGTGGTAACCGGCCGGCAGCGCACCGGCACGGGTCGCACCCACCTCGGGGTAGGTCAGGTCGGGCACGGGTCCACCCTGCCACGACACCCTCACCGGGGGTACGCGGGGCATCGCCGGACCGGCCGGCTGTGGTTGGCTGTGGCCCGTGATCCCACCCCCGTTGATCGCCCCGGCGGCCCCGGCCGACGCCGGCGAGATCCTCACCGTGCAGCGCGCCGCGTACACGACCGAGGCGCAGCGGTACGCCGACCCGTTCCTTCCGCCGCTCACCGAGACCCTGGACGAGGTGCGTGCGGCGCTGGCCGGGCCGCAGACCGTGCTCACCGCGCGGCTGGGCGGCCGTCTCGTCGGGTCCGTCCGGGTCCGGGTGGAGGGCGACACCGCGTACGTCGGCCGGCTGTCGGTCGCTCCGGACCAGCAGGGCCGCGGCATCGGCGGGCGCCTGCTGCGGGCGGTCGAGGCGGTGGCGGGCGCCCGGGTGAACCGCTTCGCCCTGTTCACCGGTGCGGACAGCGAGGAGAACCTGCGGCTCTACGCGCGGCACGGCTACCGGGTGGTGGGGCACGACCGGGATCCGAACGGGGTGCGGGTGGCCCTGCTGGAGAAGTGCCCGCCGTCCCGCTGCTGACCGGGCGGCCCCGCGCCGGCGTCCGCACGTCCGGCTCGTGTCGGTGTCCGCCCGTCAGGCGGCCTCGCGGAGGTCGGCCAGGTCGACCGGGGTACGCCGGCGCAGCAGCTCGGCCAGCTCCTCGACCGAGCCGACCTCGCCCAGCACGTTCTTGCCGCCGCCGAACCGCTCCGGGTAGCGGTGCACCAGCCGGTAGCGGTAGCGGCCCCGGATCAGCTCGACGCTCACCCGCCATCTACCGCAGCATCCGCAGACCAACTCCGGCACCCGGCGAAAGTAGCTCTGACCTGCTGATTCTCGATTCACCCGGCGGCGCCGAAGCGGGACGGCGCGGGACAGGCCACGCACCCGTCGGCGGTGATCCTCCTCACGGCTGTCGGTGCCGTCTGGTTGACTGGTCGCCGTGAAGCTGCCGATCACCCCACCGGTCGAGCCGATGCTCGCCAAGAGCGTCCCGCGGGTCCCCACCGCCGACGGGATGACGTACGAGCCGAAGTGGGACGGCTTTCGGTGCATCGTGTTCCGCGACGGCGACGACGTCGAGCTGGCCAGCCGGGGCGGCAAGATGATGACGCGCTACTTCCCCGAGGTGGTCGAGCAGGCGCGCCGGCAGCTGCCCGAGCGCTGCGCGGTCGACGGCGAGCTGATCGTGATCCGGCGGGACGGCCCGGGCGGGCAGCCACGGCTCGACTTCGAGCTGCTCGCCCAGCGCATCCACCCCGCCGCGTCCCGGGTGAAGCTGCTGGCCGAGACCACCCCCGCCGATTTCGTGGCGTTCGACCTGCTCGCCCTCGACGACGAGACGTTCCTCGACCAGCCCTACCCGGCCCGGCGGGCCCGGCTGGAGGCGGCGCTGGCCGACGTCCGGCCGCCGGTGCACGTCACCCAGATCACCACCGACCCGGCCACCGCGCACCGCTGGTTCGACCTGTTCGAGGGCGCCGGGCTGGACGGGCTGATCGCCAAGCCGGCCGACCTGCCTTACGAGCCGGGCAAGCGGCTCATGTTCAAGGTCAAGCACGCCCGCACGGCCGACGTGGTGGTGGCGGGCTTCCGCTGGCACAAGTCCGGCCCGGTGGTCGGGTCGCTCCTGCTCGGCCTCTACGACGACGCGGGCGTGCTGCACCACGTGGGGGTGAGCGCCTCGTTCACGATGGCCCGCCGCAAGGAGCTGCTCGACGAGCTCGAGCCCTACCGGGACGCCGGCGCCGACCACCCGTGGGTCCACGGCGACCACGAGCGCGGCCAGCGCATCCCGGGCGGGGTCAGCCGGTGGACCGGCACGAAGAACCTGGAGTGGGAGCCGCTGCGCCCCGAGCTGGTCGTCGAGGTGGGCTACGACGCCATGGAGGGCGACCGGTTCCGGCACACCGCCCGCTTCGTCCGCTGGCGGCCGGACCGGGATCCCCGCTCCTGCCGCTACGACCAGCTCGACCGTCCGGTCCGCTTCGACGTGGACCAGGTGCTGCGGGGCGACCCGGCGAGCGTCGGTCCCGCATCCGGGCCGGCGTAGCCGGCCGACCGATCACGAAAGGCCCGCTCGTGGTTCGCACTCCCGCCCGCCGCTTCGCCCCGGCCGCCCTGGCGGCCGTCACGCTGCTGGTCGCCGGCTGCACGCTGCCGGCGTTCGCGCCCCGCACCGAGGCCGGCGGCGAGGCGGCGGCGCCCGGCACCGCGCCGACCTGGCGGGCCTGCCCGGAGGTGGCCGAGGAGTTGGTCGGGCGCACCGCGCCAGACATGCGCTACGAGTGCGCCCGCATCCAGGTGCCGCGCAACTGGGGCGGCGGCACGGGCGCCACCTCCGGTCCGGGTGCCGGGGAGACCTTCGAGATCGCGCTGCTGCGCGCCCGCTCCACCAAACAGCGCGACCGGATCGGCTCGCTGGTCCTCAACCCGGGCGGTCCGGGCGGCTCCGGCGTGGACACGGCCGTCTACCTGTCCTTCGGGGCGGCGCTCGGCGGCCTGCCCGGCTCGGTCACCGACCGGTTCGACATCGTCGGCTTCGACCCGCGCGGCGTCTCCCGGTCCAGCCCGGTCGAGTGCATCTCCGACCGCGACCTCGACGCGAGCTTCGGTTACGACCCCGACCCGGAGAGCCAGCAGTCGTTCGACGGCTTCGTCGCCCTCAGCCGGAAGATCGGGCGTGGCTGCGGCGACCGGTACGGCGACCAGCTCCCGCTGTACGGCACCGAGCAGGCGGCCCGCGACATGGACGCGATCCGGGCCGCCGTCGGCGACGAGAAGCTGACCTACCTCGGTTACTCGTACGGCACCCTGCTCGGTGCCACGTACGCCCAGCTCTACCCGCAGCGGGTGCGGGCGCTGGTCCTCGACGGGGCGGTCGACCCGCGGATGGGCCTGGTCGCCAGCTCGGAGAGCCAGGCCAAGGGGTTCGAGCGGGCCTTCGACAACTTCACCCGCTGGTGCGCCGCCAACGCCGGCCGCTGCCCGATCGGCCCCGACGCCCGGGCGGCCGTCACCTCCGCCATCGACAAGGCGCGGGTCTCTCCCGCCCGGGGCGACGACGGCCGGGAGGCCACCCCCGGGTGGATCTTCTACGCGGTGGTCTCCTCGCTCTACACCGAGTCGGCCTGGCAGGAGCTGGCCGCCGCGATCGAGGAGCTGGAAGGCGGCGACCCCACCGAGGTGTTCCGCCTCGCCGACGCGTACGCCGGCCGCGAGCCCGACGGCACCTACTCGAACCTGTTCGACGCCAACCTCGCGGTCAACTGCGCGGACGAGGAGGAGAAGCCCAGCCGCGAGCAGATCCGGCGGCTCCAGACGCAGTGGCGGTCCACGTACCCGCTGTTCGGGCCCGCGCTCGCGGTCGGGATGCTCACCTGCACCGAGTGGCCCGGCGGCCGGGACCCGTACCCGACCGGGCGGGCCCAGGGCGCTCCGCCGATCCTGGTGGTCGGCACCACCGGCGACCCGGCGACGCCGTACGAGCAGACCCCGGCGCTGGCCCAGATGCTCGGCGTGGGCCGGGTGCTGACCTGGGACGGCCAAGGGCACACCGCCTACCCGCAGACGCCGTGCATCACCAACGCGGTGGACGCGTACCTGATCGACCTCAAGCTGCCGTCCGAGGGGAAGCTCTGCCCGGCCCGTTAACCGCTTCTGGGCGGAGCTGCTACCGCAGTTCCTCGTGCGCACGGTGGTGGCGTCGCATCGGTCCCAGCCGCTGTGCGATCGTCACGGGGTGAGTGACGTGATCTTCCGCGAAGCGGTCCGGGCCGACCTGCCCGCCGTGCTCGCCCTGCTCGCCGACGACGTGCTGGGGCGCACCCGCGATGTCGGACAGGTCGACGCCCGGTACGAGAAGGCGTTCGCGGACATCACCGCCGACCCGCGCAACCAGTTCGTCGTCGTCGAGGCCGGCGGTGAGTTGCTGGGCTGCATGCAGCTGACGTACATCCCCGGGCTCAGCAGGAACGGCGCCGAACGGCTGCTCATCGAGTCGGTCCGGGTCCGCTCCGACCAGCGCGGTCGGGGCCTGGGCCGCCAGATGATGACCTGGGCGATCGACCAGGCCCGGCAACGCGGCTGCGGCCTGGTGCAGCTCACCACCGACAAGTCCCGCCAGGACGCGCACCGCTTCTACCTCGGCCTCGGCTTCGTCGCCAGCCACGAGGGCATGAAGCTTCCGCTCTAGCGTCACCTGGGCCGTTGCCCGATCGGACGATCTCGCCGGCGTCGTGGGCGGCCGGGACAGCAAGGACATCACGGGCCCGGTCCTGCTCTTCGGCTCCGCGCAGTGGCGGTCCTTCGTGCGCGCCGTCAGGGAGGCGCTCCCTACTCGGCGTAGCGCAGAAGGTGCGCCCGATCCTGCGGGGACATGCCGTGTAACGCACATCCTCGCAGCTCGGGCGCACCCTTCTTGCCCACCCGAAAGAACCGGCAGCCGGAACTTTCCCTACAACCCCATCAGCCGCAGGGTCGCGTTCATCGAATTGGCGTAGTTGGTGGTCCCGGCGATCTTGGGATGGAACGATTGCTGCGAGACCGGCTCACTGGACGGCTCGCCCGGTGTGCCGCTGCTGCCCAAGACGATCCCGTTGATGTTCTCAGGATTCCCGCACACCCCCATACCGCTGAATGCGGTTCGTGGGTCGGAGAACCATGCGAACTGACGGCCTGCGGCCTGGTTCGCGCTCGCCACAGCCTCGGCCATGGCAGTGGCGAGGAGGTCGGCCATCGAGTTCAACCATGGTGCCTCCTCGCTACCGATCCCCAGTACGCAGCCCCCACTCCCCTCGAAGAGACGCGGGTATCCCATGAGCAGCACCTGGGCGTTCGGCGCCTTCAGCCGGATCTGGTAGAGCACTGTGATGATCGAGCTCTTGACCTTGCCGTTGATGGCCTCTGGCACTGCCAGGCTCAAGGGCTTTGTGTCATCTCCGAGGGTTGAGTTCTGGCACACATCGGTCAGCAGCATGATGCACTTCTTGAGCACGTCGCCAAATCTCGCATCGTTGCCACCGATGGACAGGGTCACCAACGTGGTGTCCCGGTCGAGGAAGCCCTTGTCGAGCTGGGACACCTCGCCGTACTGGCCTTGACCGCTCTCTCCGAAGGCGTTCGTCGGTTTGGGGTTGGCCAACGTGGTCGAGAACGGAAGCAGGTTCTCGGTCTGCGCCCCGGAGCAGGCGATCAGGCTGTGTTCGAGGGTGGCATCCCAGGTGTCGTGACGTTGGCCGATCGTCGTGGTTGCACCGGCGAGGGTGGCCTTACGCGACCAGGCATGCACTGACCGGTGGCAGGCGTTCCGGGCCAGCGGGTTGTTGCCGTTGTTGTCGGTCTCCGGGTAGTAGTCGACCCCGCCCGGGGCAGAGGCCCCCTCACCGGAGGAGTAGGAGTCGCCGAGCGACACCACGATGGCCTTCGGCTTGGCGGCAAGCGGCTGGAACGCGACCGCGTCCCAGGCGATGTCCTCGTTCTCCACCGGACGGATGCCGTCGTCCCCGTCGGCGGTGACGCTGGAGAGCGAAACCTTCGGGGTGCCGGAGAAGGGGAACACGCCGAGCGACACCCACCGGTTGGCACGGATGCGCTGCAACATCACCCGGGTACGGGTGCCGTTGCCGAGATTGATCGTGTAGACGGCCTGCTGGGTGTGGGCTCCGTGATCCGGGATGTGCACGAACACCCGCGCCCATTGGTTGAGCTGCCGGTTGAGCGTCCAGGTGCCGACCGTCTTCATCGAGTTGCCGCGGAGTTCGGCCGTCCGGGTGTGCGTGTAGTAGAAGTGCCCGTTGAAGCCGGCACCGAGCTGCCACAGGTCGATCTTGCCCGGATACATGCCGTTTGCGTCGCTGTTGAAGGTGAACTGGAAGTTGCCCTGGTTGGTGTGCGGCCGGGTGCATCCGGGCCGCACGGACTGGTACGTGCTGGGCTGGTCGTCGATGATCAGGGCTCCGGCAGGAAGCCCGCTGAGCGTGCAGTTCGGCGGATACGCGGTCCCGTCCTCCTGGTAGGCGTACCCGGGAACAAACCGGATGAATTCATTCCCGCAACTGTACGAACAGTCGTGTTTCCAGGTGGACGGCTTGTTGTACCAGCACTTCATGTCCAACTGCCCGCCGTAGTCACGGTGCGCACAAGGGCCGGCGTTGCCGATCGGCCCCACGTTCGAGGTTCCCGGATAGCAGTTGTTCGTGACGTCACAGAACTGGTTGACCGGTGGCTTGACGTTGCTGCGGTTCACCTGGGAGGTGGCCCCGTCCCCGTTCCACCAGGCCTGCCGGTAGCCGGCCACCGGCGTGCCCGGCGACTCAAGCACCTCGACCGGGTAGGCCGCCCACCCCATGACCTTCTCCGGGTATGGCCAGAACTGCGGGTTCGTGGCGTCAACGTACCCATTGTCGAGGAACGGCAGACGGTTCGGCGGATAGCTGGGGTTCGCCGGGTTGTTGGACCAGCCCACACCCCATGCCCCGTTGTTGGCGGCGGCCCCCGACTGGGGGTGGAATCCGGAGTTGTATGCCCAGACGGCGTAGAACCAGTTTTCGATCTTGGAGGAATCGCCGTCGTTGATGATCAGACCCGCACCACGGGTCTGGTTCCATTTGGCCTGCAGGATTCGCAGACCCGATGCGACGTTGGCGGCGAAGTCGAGGGCCACGGCCCGCTGCGTCTGGTAAGGCAGCGCCGGAACGTCGCCCGGTCGCTCCTTGCCGGCCAGTCGCATGCCGTCGGTGGTCTGGCTCACCCCGTAACCGCAGTCGGCATCCGCCCAGTCGATGGTCCAGTTGTCGTCGGGGTCGCTGTTGTAAAGCTCCAGACCGTAGTAGTTGCCGATCAGCGGGTTACCCGTCACGCCGGGCACCACTGACCCGGGAGCCATCCAGAGATTCGACTCCTGGGCCAGCACTCCCAGATACACCTGCGCGGGAACCTTCCCGCCGCCGACAAGTGGAATCGGCGGGAACAGCCCTTGCGGGGTGTACGCCGGCATGCCCAGGTTCTTCCAGTTGGCGGGCCGCTGCACGGTCAGCACATCGCGGACGGCTTGGTTGACCGCCCACTCCACCTGCCGCGGTTTGGGCTGCATGGCCTGGTTGTTGGGGTCGTTACGCGCCACCGAACAGGTGCGTTCGTTCTCGACCGGGTTGGTCGGGGAACCGAGCGGGGCGACGGACGCGCCGGGATGAGCCTGCTTGCCGCTCGTCGCAGCGGAGCTGCCCAGCACCGGGCTGGGCTCGAGCTCCGCGGTCGACCGGCGTGACTCGGGCGTCACCACGAAACGGATGGGCTTGGCCGTGGCGCGAGCCACCGTGTCGATGACGATGGGGCGGGCCTCGATCGTCGGATCGGCCAGGGCCTCGCTGGGCGCACGGGATGGCATGGGCGCACCCCAGGTCAGCGCTCCGGTCGTCGAGACTTCGGTGCCGACCGGAACCGGGAGCGCCTGCAGACCCTTGCCGAGCGGACGCAGCTGCTTCATCGACCCGGTCACCGCGACGTTCCCCACGCCTCGGGCCATTCCCGACTCGGTGAGGGCGCCCTGCGCCAAGGCGGGGGGAGCCGTCTTCTGGCGTACCCCGCTGCGGACCTGCGCGGCGGAGAGCCGGTGCAGCGACGCGTCGGACCCGGCCCAGTCAAGGTAGGCGACGTCGCCGTCGCCGACGACCCTCACGTTGAAGGCGGTCTGGCTCGTCGGGGCCAACGCGGTCAGTGCTCCGTCCGCCTCGACCCGCACCAGCGCGCCTGGTATCGCCGCGACCAGCCCATGTCGGGTCTTGACGGCCGACGTCACCTGGCCGGAGACAGTGACGCGCGAGGTGACCGTGCCTCGCGCGGCGTCCACGCCGAGCAGTCGGGTCTTGCCGAGCTTCTCGGCGCCGTCCTGGGTGAAGACGACCGAGTCGGCATCGCCGCAGGAAGGGCTGAAGTAGGCCAACGAGGATCCGACGCCGAGCTTCTTGACCGCGCCCGAGGTCAGGTCGACCACGGCGGTGAAGGCCCCCCGCTGGTTCAGGTCGGGCTTGTTGGTGAACGTACGAGGCGCGTACGTCACTGCGACATAACGCGAGGAGCTGGTGAGGCAGGCGTTGCCGATCCAACTGTCGGCAGTGAACCCCGGCTCGCTCAGCGTGGCGACACTGTCCCAGGCGTACCCCTGCGCGGCGCGGGACACCAGCAGGCGCAGCCCGGCAGCATCACCGGTAACCGTCCAGGCCAGATCAGCCGACTGGCGCCAGCCGCTGCCCAGAACCTGATCGCGTTCGCCGACCGGCACCTGCGTGGTGCCTGTTGGTGGTGCGGACGGGGTCGACGCCGCGGTCTGCGCACCTTCCGTCGTCGGCGCGTTTTCGACCTGAGCAATGGCCGGCGCTGAGGTGAGGGTAAGCACGGTCGCCATCAGCGTGGCCGATACGACGAGCGCCGTTCTTTTCATCGCACTCCTTGTTGGTGTCCCAGGTGAGGTAGGCCTAGCGAGACGCACCGGACCCTCGCGCGGTTGGGAACCTGCGCGAGGGTCCGGGATTTGGTTTGCCCGACGTAAGGAGGAAGCGGCGAGCCCGAGATTTACTGCGGCGCCACGTACTTGAAGTTCCACCCCAGCGTGGCACTGAAGTCGAAGTTCTTGGGCGCACAGCCTTCCCCGCAGGACCCCTCGAACCTGACCGCCAGGGTGAAGTTGCCGCGCGGGATCGCCATCGAGCCGTTGGAGGTGCGGTAGAAGTACGAACGCCCGCCCCTGTTCTCACTCCTGGCGAAGATGCTGGTGGTGCCCGGCGTTACCAGATAGAAGACCTTCGCGCCCCCACCCGGGTTGAAGCTGACATTCTCCACGTAGACATAGTTCGATGCATACGAGTTATACCGTTGCGTGGAGAAGAAATTTGTGCTGTTGAGTGCAGTAAGCTTGCCAGAAACGGTGGCAGTAGCCGCCGAAGCCGGCGCCGGCGAAAGCGTGATCACCAGCAATGCCGACATGACCACAACGACGAGTCGCTTGAGCAGCATATGGAGCCTTTTCGAGGAAAGTGAACGGAAATTGGTCGACGCAAAGCTGTCGGGCATACCGTCGCATGCCGAATTCCTATCGACCAAGTTGCTTGGCCTGCCGGGATTCGGCACGGCGACGTTAGCAACGCGGGCCGACCCCGACAAGAAGTCGACCAATCACAAGTTGCACTCGCTTCACTACGCTCCGTCACACCGATCAATCGGATCTCGCCGATGGGTCACCGGAGGTGCACGGAGGGCGACGGCCGTCAACGCTTCGCAGGAGAACTGTGCGTTCTGTATGGCATCTGCGTCGTTGCCTGGTTACCGACTGGTTGGAAAATTCGACAACTCGGGCAGCAGTCATCGCAATCGGTACGCTTCGCCGAATCCGGGCTGACCCTGCTTACCGTTGGCGTGCGGCTGCGGCCCGCACCGCGTACCGGCTGGCCGAGGTGGAGCGTCGCGTGGTGGTCATGGATCACCTCGGTATCGCGGACACCGACCCGCTGCCCGCGGAGGCCCGGGAGCACCTCGCCCGGGGCGACAAGATCAAGGCGATCGCGGCGTACCGGAAGCTCGCTGGCGCCGACCTTCAGTCGGCCAAGACGGCGGTGGAGACCGCCAGCCCGGCTCGTTGACCGGTCGAGCAGGCAGACGTCAGCGGGGGCGGTCCCGGTCCTTGGAGGGCTGCACGCGCTTCGGCTCGCCGGGCATCTTCGGGTGGTCCGGCGGGTACGGCAGGTCTCCCTGACCGGCGGCGGCGTCCCGCTCGGCCCACTCCAGCAGCGGCGTGATGTCCCACGCGGCGTCGTCGATGCCGGCGTGCGGGTCGCCGCGCTCGGCCAGCCGGGCCGGGACGCTGCGCAGGTCGAAGTCGTCCGGGTCGACGTCGGGCAGCTCGTCCCAGGTGAGCGGGGTGGAGACGGTGGCGCGGGCGTTGGCCCGCAGCGAGTACGCGCAGGCGATCGTCCGGTCGCGGGCCATCTGGTTGTAGTCCACGAAGACCCGGGTGCCGCGCTCCTCCTTCCACCAGGCGGTGGTGACCAGCTCCGGCCGGCGCCGCTCCAGCTCCCGGGCGAGCGCGATGGTCGCCCGGCGCACCTCGACGAACGTCCAGCGCGGCTGGATGCGCAGGTAGACGTGCACGCCGCGGCCGCCGGAGGTCTTCGGCCAGCCGGGAACCCCCAGCTCGTCGAGGATCCCGCGCAGCTCTGCCGCGGCGGTCGCGGCATCGGCGAAATCCGTCCCCGGCTGCGGGTCGAGGTCGATGCGCAGCTCGTCGGGCCGGTCCGGGTCGGCGGCCCGGACCGGCCACGGATGGAACACCACGGTGCCCATCTGCGCCGCCCAGGCGACGTGCGCCAGGTCAGTGGGGCAGAGCTCGGCCGCCTTGCGGCCGCTGGGGAAGCTGATCTCGGCGGTCTGCACCCACGGCGGGACACCGCGCGCCGGCACCCGTTTCTGGAAGAACATCTCCCCCTCGATGCCCTCGGGGAAGCGTTGCAACGTGGTGGGCCGGTCGCGCAGCGCGCGCATGATGCCGTCGCCGACCGCGACGTAGTAGTGGAAGACGTCGGCCTTGGTGAACCCGCGCTGCGGGAAGATCACCCGGTCGGGACTGCTCAGCCGGACGCGGCGCCCGGCGACCTCGATCTCCTCGGCCGCGGCCTTCGTGCCACCCATTGCGCGACCATATGCGATGACCCCGACATCCGACGTACCGTTGGTGGGTGAGTCTTGACGACAGCGAACTGCCCCGCACCGAGGACGAGTGGCGAGTCCGGCTCAGCCCGGAGGAGTTCCGGGTCCTGCGGGAGCACGGCACCGAAGCCCCGTGGACCGGCGAGTACGTGAACACGAAGACACCCGGCGTCTACCACTGCCGCGCCTGCGGGCTGGAACTGTTCTCCAGCGACACGAAGTTCGACTCGAACTGCGGGTGGCCGAGCTTCGACGACGCCATCCCGGGGCGGGTCAAGGAGATCGAGGACCGCAGCCTCGGCATGGTCCGCACGGAGATCCGCTGCGCCCGCTGCGACAGCCACCTGGGCCACGTCTTCCACGGCGAGGGGTTCACCCCGAAGGACACCCGGCACTGCGTGAACTCGGTCTCCGTCCGCCTGGAGCCGCGCGAGGCCTGACGGCCCGGCCGGCCAGCGCAGCGAGGGTCGGCGGCCCACCGGCACCGAGGCCGGACGACCGGCCGCTGGCAGCGCGCGGAGCCTGACGGCTCAGCTCGCTGCCAGCAGCTCCAGCTGGGCGTTGCGCGACCGGGCGATGCGGTCCGCGAGTTCCCGCACGGGCGTGCTGCCACCCACCGACAGGTGCGCCCGGGCGAGGTCCGCCGCCGCGCGCTGATGGTCGGCCAGCACCGCCCGGAGGACCCGGTCGACGTCGGCCGGAGCCGCGTCGCGCAGGCGGGCCAGGTCGTCGGCGTCGGCGTGCCCGGCGTGGTCGTGCCCGCCGCCGGCGGTGGGCCGGCCGGCGTCCCGCAGCCAGGTACGCATCGTCCGCAGCTCGTCGGCCTCGGTCGCCTCGATCGCGGCGAGCAGCGTGCGGAGCTCGGGGTCGCGCACCCGCCCCTCGGCCAGTTCGACGATCTCCAGCGTCCGCTCGGCGTGCGCGACCATCGCGGTGAGAAACGGCGCGTCGATCCCGACCAGACCGGCCGGGGCGGCAACCGCGGGAGGCGACGCACTGGCGGCGGCCGCCGGGGCGTCCGAGCCGCCGGCGGGGGCTGCGGCACCGTCGGAGCCGCCGGTGCAGCCAGCGGCGAGCAGCATCGCCAGCAGGGCAACGGCGAGCCGGGGCCCGCGGGCACCGGGCACGGTCGACGGGTGCGGCTCGCTCTGGGTACGGGCCGCACCCGGGTCGGTCAGACCTGGGCCCACAGCGCCGGGGTGTACGGCGGTTCCCAACCGGCGAGCGCGGTGTGCGCCTGGCGGCACCGGTACGTCGCGCCGCCGTAGGTCACCTGGTCACCGATCTGGTAGCTGCGACCGGCCGTCCAGGTGCCGCCCGGCGCGGGCGGCGGCGTGGTCGGCGCCGCGGTCGGCGTCGGGCTCGGGCTGGTCGGCGGCGGCGTGGTCGGCGTGGGGCCGCCCCCGCCGCCGATCTGGAGGTCGACGCAGGAGTAGAAGGCGTTGGCGGTGTCGGCGATGTTCCACACCGCGAGGACCTTCTGCCGGCCGGAGTAGCCGCCCAGGTTGACCGTGTGGGACACGGTGGCGCCGGGCTGCTGGCCGCCGCCGCTGAAGACGGCGACCCGGGTGTTGCCGATGAAGTACTCCCAGTTGCTGGTGGCGTGCCGGGCGGTGTTGGTCCAGGTGAACGTGACGGTGCTGCCCACGCTGGTGGCCGGCCACCCTCGACTGTCGTCGTTGAGGACGGCGAAGTGGGCGATCCCGGCGTGACAGCTGCGCAGGCCCTTGGGGCCCTCGACGCTCTGCGGCTCCCACTTGATCTGGCCGCAGTCCGGCACCCGGTTCTGCGCGCAGAGCGCCTGCCGGCTGGGCGGGCCGGAGACGTACCCGTGGGCCTGGGCCGGGGCGGCCACGGCCAGCGAGGACACGACGGCGCCCGCCGCGACCAGCGGGAGGGTGATTCTTCGACGCATGGCGGCATCTCCTTCGCGAACGAAGCTGCTGAGGTGCCACCAAAGTAATTTAAACCTTGTTAACAGTAAAGACACCTGTCGATAAATTCGGTGCCACTTCTAGAGCAGCAGCAGGCTCCCGTGCTCGTCGATCCGGTCCGCCGACTCGTCGTCGAGCCAGACGCCGCCCGTCGCCAGGTAGCGGAAGCGGTACTCGCCCGGGCCCAGCCGGACGGTGATCGTCCGGCTGCCGTCCCGGCGCGCGACCAGCTCGTGCCGGCCCGGCTCCCAGCCGTTGAAGCAGCCGACCACGCTGACCGTCCCCGGTGGGGTGTCCCGGGGCAGGCAGAAGGTGACCCGGGTCTGGTTGCCGAAGAGCCTGTTGCGCTTGATCACGTCTCCTCCTGGGGCACGGCGGGGCCTTCACCGGTACCAACGGCCGACACGCCGGGCACGACTCGCCGTGGAACCGCACCAGGTTCCCCGGTTCCGGTTGCCGCCCCGTGTCCGGTGTTCGACGCTGGCGTTACGTGTCCACCTATCGGGGGGTTTGTCATGGCGGCCTGCGAGGTCTGCGGTAACGACTACTGGATGTCGTTCGAGGTGCGTACGGTCAGCGGCGACGTGCACACCTTCGACTGCTTCGAGTGCGCCGTGCACAAGATGGCCCCGATCTGTGAGCACTGCCAGATCAAGATCGTGGGCCACGGGGTCGAGGTCTCCGGACGCTTCTTCTGCTGCGCCCACTGCGCCCGGGCCGTGGCGGGCGACCAGGGCGCCCAGATCCGCGACGCCGTCGGCGCCCACCCGGCCTGAGCGCACATGATCAGATGATGGCCAGCCGGCCCGATACGCCCACCGGAGACCGGCTGGCCATCATCCGATCAACGCCTGGAGCGACCGGGCGACGACCGAGCGCGATCGTCCGGGCCGGTGCGGCACTAGCATCCCGTCATGCCCGACGCCCCCTACGGCCTCGCGCTCGGCGCCGGCCTGCTCGCCGCCGTGAACCCGTGCGGCTTCGCCCTGCTGCCCGCGTACCTGTCGATGCTGGTCCTGGGCGACGGGCCGGCGGACGCCCGCGGACCGCTCGCCCCGGTGGGCCGCGCGCTCGCCCTGACCCTCGCGATGACGGTCGGCTTCGTCGCGGTGTTCGGGACGTTCGGGCTGCTCGCCGGCCCCGCCGCCGACGCCGTCGCGAGCCGCCTGCCCTGGGTGTCGGTCGCGATCGGGCTGGCCCTGGTCGTCGCCGGCGGCTGGCTGCTCGCCGGCCGGGCGCTGCCGGCGGTCACGCCCCGGCCGGCCAGCGGCCCCGAGGTCCGGCGCGGCTTTCTTCCGATGGTCCTGTTCGGTGTCGCCTACGCGACCGCCTCGCTCGGCTGCACGGTCGGGCCGTTCCTCGCCGTGGTGGTCGCCGGGTTCCGGGCCGGCAGCCCGGTCGCGGGGGCCGGGCTCTTCGTCGCGTACGCGATCGGGATGGGCCTGGTGGTCGGCGCCACCGCGCTCGCGGTCGCGCTGGCCCGGGAGTCCCTGGTCCGGCGTGCCCGGCGGGCCGCGCCGCTGCTCGGCCGCCTCGCCGGCCTGCTGCTGGCGGTCACCGGCGGCTACGTCGCCTGGTACGGCTGGTACGAGATTCGCCTCTTCTCCGGGCGGGCCAAATTCGACCCGGTGATCGGGGCCGCCGCCCGCGTGCAGGTCGCGCTCAGCGGTTGGGTGGACGGCCTGGGTCCGGGGGCGGTCGCGGCCGTGGCCGGCGCCCTGCTCGCGGTGGCGGCCGGCGGCACGGTGGTACGCCGGAAGCGCGCCGCCGGCCGCCCGGTGACCGCCCCGGCCGAGCCGGTGGACGTCGCCTGAGGGCGCGGCGGCCGGCCCTGGCCCGCCACGCCGGGCGGCGGTCCCCGGCCGCGACCTACCATCGCGGGATGGCCACCGCCGAACTGCGCACCGCCTCGTTCGCCGACCTGTCCGCCCGCACCTTCCACGACCTGCTCAAGCTGCGCGTCGACGTGTTCGTGGTGGAGCAGGCGTGCCCGTACCCGGAACTGGACGGCCGGGACGTCGAGCCCGGCACCCGGCACCTGTGGCTGGAGCGCGCCGGGGCGCCGCTGGCGTACCTGCGGATCCTGGCCGACCCGGGCGGCGTCGCACGGATCGGCCGGGTGGCGGTGGCGAAGGAGGCGCGCGGCGACGGGTACGCGGGCCGGCTGATGGCGGCGGCCCTGGCCGAGGTCGGCGACGGTCCGTGTGTGCTTGAGGCGCAGTCGTACCTGGTGGGCTTCTACGAACGGCACGGCTTCACGGTCAGCGGGCCGGAGTACGTCGAGGACGGGATCCCGCACATCCCCATGCGTCGGGACGCATTGACGTAATCCGATGGATATGGGAGCCTGCGGGCGGAGCCACCGCGTGGGTGACGCCGGGAGGGGCAACTCCCGGACGTCCGGGCGTCGTCGCTGATCCGACCACTCCCCCGGGGGCTGCCCCATGTCCTCTCTGTCCCGATCATTTCGATCATCCCGCGTCCTGTGGCTGCTCGCCGTCGCGGCGGCCGCCACCCTGGTGCTGACTACCGCGCTGGTCAACCCCGTCGCGGCGCACGGCTCCGTCGTCGACCCGGCATCGCGCAACTACGGCTGCTGGCAACGCTGGGGCAGCGACTTCCAGAATCCCCGGATGGCCACCGAGGATCCGATGTGCTGGCAGGCCTGGCAGGCCAACCCGAACGCCATGTGGAACTGGAACGGCCTGTTCCGCGAGGGCGTCGCCGGCAACCACCAGGGCGCCATTCCCGACGGCCAGCTGTGCAGCGGCGGCCGCACCGAGGGCGGACGCTACAACGCCCTCGACGCGGTCGGCGCCTGGAAGACCACGCCGATCTCCAACAGCTTCCGGGTCCGCTTCTTCGACCAGGCCAGCCACGGCGCCGACTACATCCGGGTGTACGCGACGAGGCAGGGCTTCAACGCGCTCACCCAGCCGCTGCGCTGGTCCGACCTGGAACTGGTCGGCCAGATCGGCAACACACCGGCCTCGCAGTGGACGCCGGAGAGCGGCGGCGTGTCGATCCAGATCCCGGCCAACGCCCCGGGCCGGACCGGCCGGCACATCGTCTACACGATCTGGCAGGCCAGCCACCTCGACCAGTCGTACTACCTGTGCAGCGACGTCGACTTCGGCGGCTCGACCAACCCGCCGCCGACGACCGCGCCGCCGACGACTCCCCCGCCGACCACGCCGCCGCCCACCACCGCTCCGCCGACCACGCCGCCGCCCGTCACGCCGCCGCCGGCCGGCGCCTGCACGGCGACGTACCGGGTGACCAACTCGTGGTCCGGGGGCTTCCAGGCCGACGTGACCGTGACCGCCGGCGGCTCGGCGACCCGGGGCTGGTCGGTGGCCTGGACCTTCGCGGGCGGCCAACAGGTCACCCAGGCCTGGAACGCCACCGTCACCAGGAACGGCAACACGGTCGTCGCCCGCAACGTCGACTACAACGGCAGTCTCCCGGCCGGCGGAAGCACGACGTTCGGCTTCATCGGCTCGGGCAGCCCGACGCCGACACCCGTCCTCGCCTGCACGACCGCCTGAGTCCCGGCCGGGGCCGCGCCCATCTCCCTCCGGGCCGCGGCCCCGGCCGGCCCCGCGGGTAAGGGGCCCTTCCGGTCAGGGCAGGCAGGTGACGATGTCGGCGATCGAACGGCGGCGGCCGGTGTAGAAGGGGATCTCCTCGCGGACGTGCAGGCGGGCCCGGGAGGCACGCAGGTCGCGCATCAGATCGACGATCCGGTGCAGCTCGTCCGCCTCGAAGGCGAGCATCCACTCGTAGTCACCGAGGGCGAACGACGCGACCGTGTTGGCCCGCACGTCCGGGTAGCCGCGGGCCATCCGCCCGTGCTCGGCCAGCATCTCCCGCCGCTCCGCGTCCGGCAGCACGTACCAGTCGTAGGAGCGGACGAACGGGTACACGCACAGGTACGCCCGGGCCGCCTCGCCGCCGAGGAACGCCGGGATGTGGCTCTTGTTGAACTCGGCCGGCCGGTGCAGCGCCATCTGGGACCAGACCGGGGTCATCGCCCGGCCCAGGGTGGTCCGGCGGAACCGCAGGTACGCGTCCTGCAGCGCGTCGCTGGTCGACGAGTGCCACCAGATCATCAGGTCGGCGTCGGCGCGCAGACCCGCGACGTCGTACGTGCCCCGGATGGTTACGTCCTTGCCGGCCAGCTCCTCGAAGAGCGCCTCGACCTCACCGGTGACGTTCTCCCGCAGCGACGGCAGGGGGCTGCTCGCCCGGTACACCGACCACATCGTGTACCGGATGGTCTCGTTGAGCTCCTTCAGCCGGGACGCGTTGGTCTGCTCGGTCATCTCCCGGTACCTCCCAGTGCAGTGATGATCTCGTCGGCCGCCGCCGCGCCGGAGCGGACGCAGACCGGGATGCCGACGCCGTCGTACCCGGCTCCGGCCAGCGCCACGGTCGGGTGCTCCGCCCGCAGCGCCGCCCGCGCCGACGCCACCCGGTCGAGGTGGCCCGGCGCGTACTGCGGCAGCGACCCGCCCCAGCGCTGGACGTGCGTGGCGACCGGAGTGGACAGCCGGGTGCCGAGTACCGCCGACAGCTCCCGGTGCACGGCGGCGGCCAGGTCGGCGTCGGAACGCTGGAGCTGGGCCTCGTCCCCGTACCGGCCGATCGAGGCCCGGACCAGGGCGAGCCCGTCGGGGCGGCGCAGGTGCCCCCACTTGGTGGTGAAGAACGTGGATGCCTTGATCAGCAGCCCCTCGGTGGCCGGCACCAGGAAGCCGGACAGCCCGGGCAGCTCCGGCTCCGGCAGCACGAGGGTGACCAGCGCGACGCTGGCGTAGTCCAGCCCGCCGACCGCCTTCGCCGCGGCCGGCACGACGTCGCCGAGCAGCCGCGCCGCCGGACGGGCCGGCACGGCCAGCACCACGGCGTCGACGTCGATGTGCTCGGCGTCGCGGGTCGGGCCGACGGTCAGCCGCCAGCCGGCACCGGCCGGGGCCAGCTCGCGGACGGCCGCGTCGCGGCGGATGGTCGCCCCGCTGGCCGTCGCGGCGGCCTCGACCAGGGCGCTCAAACCGCCGGCGAGGGTGCCGAAGACCGGTACGCCGGGCGTCCGGGGCGCGGCGGCCTGCGCGGCGCGGACCGCGCCGACGAGCGTGTGCTCGACGCGGGCGGCCCGGGCCAGGGCGGGCATCGTGGTGACCAGCGACAGGTCGTCGGCGCGGCCCGCGTACACGCCGCCGAGCATCGGGTCGACCAGACGGTCCACGACCTCGTCGCCCAACCGGGCGCGGACCAGCGCGCCGACCGTGACGTCGTCGTCCGGGCCGAGCAGCGGGCGGCCGCCGTCCCGGTCGGCGTCCGCGACCGGCCGGGCGACCGTGGTCACCTTCGCCAGATCCCCGGGTACGCCGACCAGCGTGCCGCCCGGGACCGGGCGCAGCCCGCCGTCGACGACCAGCGCGGCCTGCCCGACGGTGGGGTGGACGACGCGGTCGGCCAGCCCGAGCCGGCGGACCAGGGCCATCGCGGCGGATTCCCCGCCGGCGGGGTCGCGCAGGAGGAAGGACTCCGCCCCGAACTCCACCGGCCCGCCGGCCAACTCGCCGGTGCGCAGCTTGCCGCCGAGCGCGCCGCTCTGTTCGTACACCGTGATCTCGGTGCCGGCGGGAGCACGGTCGCGCAACCGGACGGCGGCGGCCAGCCCGGCGATCCCTCCGCCGACCACCGCGACCCGCCACGGCCCCGCCATGCCGGTCAGCCCCGGTCGTCCGGCGCGGCGGACAGCTCGTGGACCAGGGCCACCACCCGGGTCAGCATGTCGGGGTCGGTCTCCGGCAGCACCCCGTGCCCGAGGTTGAACACGTGCCCGGGGGCGGCGCGACCCTGCTCCAGCACCCGCCGCACCTCGGCCTCGACCACCGGCCACGGGGCGAGCAGCACGGCCGGGTCGAGGTTGCCCTGCACCGCCCGTTCCGGGCCGATCCGGCGGGTGGCCACGTCCAGCGGCGTACGCCAGTCGACGCCGACCACGTCGGCGCCGGCCTCGGCCATCGCGCCCAGCAGCTCGCCGGTGCCCACGCCGAAGTGGATCCGCGGCAGGCCGGCGTCGGCGAGGCCGGCGAGGACGGCCTGCGAGTGCGGCAGCACGAACCGGCGGTAGTCGGCCTCGGACAGCGCACCGGCCCAGGAGTCGAAGAGCTGCACCGCGGAGACCCCGGCCTCGATCTGCACCCGCAGGAACGCCAACGTCACCTCGGCGAGCCGGCCGGCCAGCGCGTGCCACAGGTCCGGGTCGCCGTACATGAGCGCCTTGGTCTTCGCGTGGGTACGCGACGGCCCGCCCTCGACCAGGTAGCTGGCCAGGGTGAACGGGGCGCCGGCGAACCCGATCAGCGGGGTCGTGCCCAGTTCCTTGACGAGCATCCGGACCGCCTCGTCCACGTACGAGACGTCGTCGCGGGCGATCGGGCGGATCCGCGCCACGTCCTCCCGGGTGGCGACCGGCTCGGCCACCACCGGCCCGGTCCCGGGGACGATGTCCAGGTCCACCCCGGCGGCGGCGACCGGTACCACGATGTCGCTGAACAGGATCGCCGCGTCGACCCCGTGCCGGCGGACCGGCTGCAGGGTGATCTCGGTGACCAGGTCGGGCCGGCGGCAGGACTCCAGCATCGCCACGTTCGCCCGGATCTCGCGGTACTCCGGCAGCGAGCGGCCCGCCTGGCGCATGAACCAGACCGGGGTGTGCGGGCCCGGTTCGCGCCGGCACGCCCGGATGAACGGCGAGTCGGCCGGACCACCGGGGCGGGGGTCCTCGTCTCGGGCGGCGGTGCCCGTGGTGTCGGTGCTCATCGCGGCAATCGTGCCACGACGCCGGTTGCGCCCCGCCGCCACCGTCACCATTTGTGAGCTGCACCGGCCCGGGTGGAAGGAAGGGGCCCTTCTTGACGCCTCCGGCAGCGGAAGGGGCGCCTCCTGACACCGGTCGCCCCGCGGTTCGGAGATCGTCGGGCGTGGCCGGACGCCCGGCGCGCCGCCGGGTGGCCGGCCGCGCGGCGGCATACGCTTCGACCATGGCCCCCCCGATCGCGCTTCCCGAGACCTTCGCCCGCGCGGTCGCCGGGCTCCGGTCCGCGGCGCCGCGGCCGGAGATCCTGTTGGAGGAGGTGGGGGCGCCACAGCGGCTCGCGCCGTACGCGTTCGCGCTCTCCGCGACGGTGCTGCGCGATGGCGACGAGGTGGCCACCGGCCGGCTGATCCTGCTGCACGACCCGGCCGGGCACGAGGCGTGGCAGGGCACCCTTCGCCTGGTGACGTACGTGACCGCCGAGATGGAGATCGACCTGGCGGCCGACCCGCTGCTGCCCGGCGTTGGCTGGACCTGGCTGACCGACGCGCTCGACGTGCAGGGCGCCCGGTACCGGGCGATCGGCGGGACGGTCACGCAGACGATGTCCACCCGTTTCGGCGACCTGGCCGGTCCGCCCGCCGCGGGTGACATCGAGATCCGCGCCTCCTGGACGCCCCTGGACGACAATCTGGCCCCGCACCTGTCCGCCTGGTGCACCCTCCTGGCCTCCACGGCGGGCCTCCCCCCACCCGGCGTGACCCCCCTCCCACCCCCCCGCCCCTGACCCCCCGCCCTTCCCCCGCCCGGTCGATCATGGAGTTGTGGTGGGTGATTAGAGCCGGTATGGCCCCGTTAGGCGGCACCACAACTCCATGATCGACGCTATGGGGGCAGGGGTTGGGACACGCTGCGGGACGGGTGCGCGCAACCGGGCCCGGCGGCGCAATAGGGTTGTCAGGTGACCGACGAACCACCCCTGCGCCGTCGGGCCGCCGAAAGCCGTACGGGAGACACGCCGCACCACCCGCCGGAGCCGGAGGGCGCGGGGGACGACCCGACCGCCGGCGGGCCACCGAGCGCCGCGTCCGACGCCGCCGACGCCGGCCCCCTGCCGCTGACCGCGCCCCGCGAGGGCACACCCCAGCCGGTGGCCACTTCGAAGGAACTGGCCGAGGTCGTGGCCCGCTTCGCCGCGGGCAACGGCCCGGTGGCACTGGACGCCGAGCGCGCCTCGGGCTACCGGTACAGCCAGCGGGCGTACCTGGTGCAGCTGCGCCGCGCCGGCGCCGGCACCGCCCTGATCGACCCGCTGCCGCTGCCCGACCTCGCCACGCTGGACGAGGCCATCGGCGAGGCGGAGTGGGTGCTGCACGCCGCCAGCCAGGATCTGCCCTGCCTGGCCGAGTTGGGCCTGCGCCCCCGCCGGCTGTTCGACACCGAGCTGGCCGCCCGGATCGCCGGTTTCGAGCGGGTGGGCCTGGCCGCGCTGACCGAGCAGCTGCTCGGCTTCAGCCTGGAGAAGCACCACTCGGCGGCCGACTGGTCGAGCCGGCCGCTGCCGGAGTCCTGGCTGACGTACGCCGCCCTGGACGTGGAGCTGCTGGTCGAGCTGCGGGACGCCCTCGACGCGGAGCTGGCCCGACAGGGCAAGTCCGGCTGGGCGGCGGAGGAGTTCGCCGCGCTGGTCCGCAACGGCGCCCGCCCACCCCGGGTCCGCGCCGACCCCTGGCGCCGCACGTCCGGCATCCACCGGGTCCGCGGGGCACGGGCGCAGGCCCGGGTCCGGTCGCTGTGGTACGCGCGGGACCAGATCGCGGCGCGCCGCGATGCCGCGCCGGGCCGGGTCCTGCCCGATTCCGCGATCGTGGCGGCCGCCGAGCTGGACCCGAAGGACGAGAAGACCCTGCTGACGCTGCCCGGTTTCGGCGGGCGCTCGGTGCGCCGGCTGGCCCGCACCTGGCTGGCCGCGCTCGACGACGCCCGGCAACTGCCGGACGACGCGCTGCCGATCGCGCCGACCGTCGAGGGACCGCCGCCGCCGCACCGCTGGGCCGAGCGTGACCCGGTCGCCGCGGCCCGGCTGGCCCGGTGCCGGGAGGTGGTGGTCCGGGTCGCCGGCGCGCACACCCTGCCGCCGGAGAACCTGATCGCCCCCGACTCGATCCGCCGCCTGGCGTGGGTCCCGCCGGAGGACGTGACCGACGAGACGGTCCGGGAGACCCTCCGCGGCCTCGGCGCCCGCGAGTGGCAGATCGACCTCCTCCTGCCCGACCTGACGAAGGCCCTCACGGACCCGGCCCCGGAGCCCACCGCTTGACCCGTTGATCATGAGGCTGGCGGGTGGTCACGTCCGCCGACATCATGATCGACAGGTCTCGGGACGGGTGTGGGGTGGGCCACACGGGGGGTGGTGTCCCCGATGGTTACTGACGAGTAGCATTCGAGGGAAACGCCAAGTGCCGGCGACCTTCGTTCGGATCGGAGCGCCGACCTACGGCGCGGAGGCCGAATTGTGGTCGAAGAGGAGGCTCAAGTGCCCCGTGAAGTTCGGGATGTCGTCTTCGTCGACGGCGTCCGCACCCCGTTCGGCAAGGCGGGTGGCATGTACGCCAACACCCGTGCCGACGACCTGGTGATCCGCTGCATCCGCGAGCTGCTGCGCCGCAATCCGCAGCTGCCCCCGGAGCGGGTCGAGGAGGTCGCCATCGCCGCCACCACGCAGATCGGCGACCAGGGTCTGACCATCGGCCGGACCGCCGCCCTGCTGTCCGGCCTCCCCAAGACCGTCCCCGGTTTCGCCATCGACCGGATGTGCGCCGGCGCGATGACCGCCGTGACCACGGTCGCCGGCGGCATCGCCATGGGCGCGTACGACGTCGCCATCGCCGGCGGTGTCGAGCACATGGGCCGCCACCCGATGGGCGAGGGCGTCGACCCCAACCCGCGGATCGTCGCGGAGAAGCTGGTCGACCCGTCCGCCCTGGTCATGGGCGCCACCGCGGAGAACCTGCACGACCGGCTCCCGCAGATCAGCAAGGAGCGCACCGACGCGTTCGCGCTCGCCTCGCAGCAGAAGACCGCCAAGGCGTACGCCAACGGCAAGCTCCAGGGCGACCTGGTGCCGGTGGCGACCCGCGACCCGGAGGCCGGCTGGGGCCTGGCCACGGTGGACGAGGCTCCGCGGGACACCTCGATGGAGAAGCTCGCCACCCTCAAGACCCCGTTCCGCCCGCACGGCAGGGTCACCGCGGGCAACGCGGCCGGCCTGAACGACGGCGCCACCGCGAGCCTGATCGCCGCCGAGGAGACCGCCCGCGAGCTGGGCCTGCCGGTCGCGATGCGGCTGGTGTCGTACGGCTTCGTCGGCGTCGAGCCCGAGGTGATGGGCTACGGCCCGGTGCCGTCGACGGAGAAGGCGCTGCGCATCGCCGGCCTGACCATCGACGACATCGGCCTGTTCGAGCTGAACGAGGCGTTCGCCGTGCAGGTGCTCGCCTTCCTCGACCACTTCGGCATCGCCGACGACGACCCGCGGGTCAACCCGTGGGGCGGCGCGATCGCCATCGGTCACCCGCTGGCGTCCTCGGGGGTACGGCTGATGACCCAGCTGGCCCGGCAGTTCGCCGAGCACCCGGAGGTCCGCTACGGCCTCACCGCCATGTGCATCGGCATCGGCATGGGCGGCACCGTGATCTGGGAGAACCCCCACTGGGAGGGCGACAAGTGAGCGCGAGGAGTGAGCTTGCGAGCCCCGCAGTCGCGAACGAAGGAGGCGCGGTGAGCGCGCTCGCGGCACCGAACGAGGTCGTCACCAAGGCGCTGCTGCGCCAGGTGAACGTACCGGGACTGGACCGCCCGGCCGCCCTGATCACCCTGGACAACGGCTTCGACCACACCAAGCCGAACACCTTCGGCCCGGGTGGTCTGACCAGCCTGGACGAGGCGATCAGCGCGGCCCTCGCGGCGAACCCGGCGTTCGTCGCGGTCACCGGCAAGCCGTACATCTTCTGTGTGGGCGCGGACATCACCGGCCTGCCGCTGCTCGCCGACCGCGCGCAGGCCCTGGAGATCGGCCGGCTCGGCCACCGGGTCTTCGCCCGGCTGAAGGACAGCGAGATCCCGACGTTCGCCTTCGTCAACGGCGCGGCGATGGGCGGCGGTCTGGAGCTGGCGCTGCACTGCCACTACCGGACGCTGTCGGCGGGCGCGGCGGCCCTCGCGCTGCCCGAGGTCTCCCTCGGCCTGGTCCCCGGCTGGGGCGGCACCCAGCTGCTGCCGAACCTGATCGGCATCCCGGCCGCGACGCAGGTGATCATCCAGAACCCGCTGATGCAGAACAAGATGCTCAAGCCGAAGCAGGCCGCCGAGCTGGGCATCGCGGACGTGCTGCTGGAGCCGGCGGACTTCCTGGAGCGGTCCCTGGAGTGGGCCGCCGGCGTGGTCCGGGGCGACGTCACCGTCACCCGGCCCGAGGTCGACAAGGACATGTGGGACGGCGTCCTCTTCTTCGCCAAGCAGACGCTCGACTCCCGCCTGCACGGCGCGGTGCCGGCCGCGTACAAGGCGCTCGAGCTGCTGGGCCTGGCCAAGGACGCGGACTTCGCCGCGGGCACCGCCGCCGAGGACGAGGCCCTGGCGGACCTGGTCTTCTCCGAGGAGCTGCGCAGCGGCCTGTACGCGTTCGACCTGGTGCAGCGGCGGGCCAAGCGGCCGGCCGGCGCGCCGGACAAGGGCCTGGCCCGGCCGGTCACCAAGGTCGGCATCGTCGGCGCCGGTCTGATGGCCAGCCAGCTCGCCCTGCTCTTCGCCCGCCGCCTCCAGGTGCCGGTCGTGATGACCGACCTGGACCAGGCGCGGGTCGACAAGGGCGTGGCCTACGTGCACCAGCAGATCGAGAAGTCGGTCAGCAAGGGGCGGATGGACAAGGGCACCGCGGCCAAGCTGTACGGCCTGGTCAGCGGCTCGGTCGACAAGTCCGTCTTCGCCGACGCCGACTTCGTCATCGAGGCCGTCTTCGAGGACCTCAACGTCAAGAAGCAGGTCTGGGCCGAGCTGGAGAAGATCGTCAAGCCCGAGGCCGTCCTCGCCACCAACACGTCGTCGCTGTCGGTGAGCGCGATGGCGGCGGACCTGGCGCACCCCGAGCGGGTGGTGGGCTTCCACTTCTTCAACCCGGTCGCGGTGCTCCCGCTGCTGGAGATCGTCCGTGGCGAGCAGACCGACGACGCCACGCTGGCCACCGCGTTCGCGGTCGGCAAGCAGCTCAAGAAGTCCTGCGTGCTGGTCAAGGACGCCCCGGCGTTCGTGGTCAACCGTCTGCTGACCCGCTTCCTGGGCACCGTGTTCGCGGCCGTCGACGCCGGCACCCCGCTGGACGTGGCGAACAGCGCGCTCGACCCGCTGGGCCTGCCGATGCGTCCGCTGGCACTGCTCCAGCTGGTGGGGCCGGCCGTCGCGTACCACGTGGGCGGCACCCTGCACGCCGCGTTCCCGGACCGGTTCGGCGTCAGCGAGAACCTCAAGCGGATCGCCGACTCCGGGCAGCCGATCGTCGTCGACGACGAGGTGAACGCCGAGGTGGCCAAGCTGCTGGTCGTCGGCGACCAGCCGCTGACCGCCGAGCAGGTGCGCCAGAACGCGCTGGACGCGCTGGCGCAGGAGATCCGGCTGATGCTGGACGAGGGCGTCGTCGCCGAGGCACCGGACATCGACCTGTGCATGATCCTCGGTGCCGGGTGGCCGTTCCACCTGGGCGGCGTCACGCCGTACCTGGACCGGACCGGCACCGCCGAGCGCGTCACCGGGTCGCGGTTCCTGCCGCGCGGCGTGGCCAGCCTCTCGGCCTGACCTCTCCGCTCCCCTACGATCGCGGTGGTCGCCCACGTCGGGCGACCACCGCGATCGTCGTATCACGGCGTGGACCGGGGCAGCGGGACGCGGCGCCGGCTCGTTACGATCGCCCGTTCGCAACTTCGCCTGGAGCTGATCTCATGTCCTCACCGCCGGTCGACCCGTGGTCCGGGCAACCGGAGCGCGGCGCCCAGCCCGACTCTCAGCCGTCGGTTCCCCCGCCGCCGGCGCCCTGGGATCGGCCTCCGGGCGCGCCGCGGCCACAGCAGGGCGGCTGGCCGCCGGCCCCGCACCGAGCACCCGGCACGCCCACCGTGCCACCGGCGCCCGGCGCACCGGCCGGGCCGGGCGGCGGGCCCACCTGGCCACCGCCGCCGCCACCGGCCTGGGCCGACCCGGCCCGGCCGGCCGCTCCCGCCACCGCCGCCTGGCCGGGCCAGCCGCCGCCGGAGAATCCGCCGACCCGGCCGTACGCCGCCCCCGGGGCGGCCGGCCCGGGCGGCAACCGGCAGCCTCCGGCGGACCCGTGGCGACCGCGCGGCGGAGACGGCATCCCACCGGCACCGTCCGGCGGTTCCTGGGCCGCGCCGCAGCCCCGGCCGGCCCCGGACGAGCAGCCCACCCAGGTGTACGGCAACTTCCCGCCGATCCCGCCGGCCGACCCGCCGACGAGCGCTCCCGGATACGGCCAGCCGACCTCGGGCGCACCGGGTTACGGCCAGCCGACGTCCGGCGTGCCCGGCTACGGCCAGCCGACGTCCGGCCCACCCGGCTACGGTCCGCCGACCTCCGGCCCACCCGGCTACGGTCCGCCGCCGGGCAACCCTCCGTACGGCCAGCCGGCGGCGTTCCCGTCCGGCCCGGACGCCCCGGCGCCCGGCAAGAAGTCCCGGCTCCCGCTGGTGCTGTCGCTCGGCCTCGTCGGGCTGCTGGTGCTCTGCCTGGGCGGCGGAGGCCTCGCCTACGTCGCCCTCTCCGGCACCGACGACCCCGCCCCGACCCGGGCGGCCGGACCCAGCACCGCCCCGTCGCCGGGGTCCGACACCGCCGAGTCGGTCCCCTCGAACGAGCCCAGCCCGGATCCGCGGATCCGACTCGTCGCGCCGAAGACGCTCGGCGGCCGGGCGAAGAGCACCGATCCGGAGCTGAAGTCCCTGGCCGACGAGATGGTCCGGGACATGAAGGCGACGGTGCGCAGCGAGAACAGCGCGGTCGGCGCCTTCTACGGCAGCCCCGAGAAGCAGAACATGGTGATGATCGCCGGCGCGTCGGGCTTCGTCCTCAACCCGAAGCGGGAGCTGGACGACGCCGTCAAGGCGCTCGCCAAGGAGCTGAGCGCCCGGCGGATGGCCACCGTGCCCCCGGGACCGCTCGGCGGTGTCGCCAAGTGCGGCGACGGCAGCGCGTCGGAGATCCCGCTCGGTCTGTGCGTCTGGGCCGACCAGGGCAGCGTTGGCATGATCGTGATGTTCTTCTCCTCCGGCAGCAAGGCGAAGGCAGAGTTCACCTCGATCCGGGGGCAGGTCGAGAAGCGTTCCTGAGCGGCGGATCGCCTTCCGTGGGCGGCGGCGCCCGGCGCGGTGGTGGAGATCCGGGCGGGCCCGACGCCGGCGTGCGGGCCGCCGGTGACGCTGGATACATTCCTCACCTCGACGGATGTAGGACACCGCGTGGGTATCCACCCTCGTTAAGATCGCGCGTCGCGATCGTCGAGTTCTGGAGCTGACCTGCATGTCCCAGCCACCGGTCAACCCGTATCCTCCGCAGCCCGGCGGCGGGCCGTACGGCTCGCAGCCGGCGGGTGGCTACCCGCCGCCCCAGCAGCCCGGCGGATACCCGCCGCCGGCTGGCTACCCGGCACCGCAGCAGCAGCCGGGCGGGTACCCACAGCAGCAGCCGGGCGGGTACCCGCAGCACCAGCCGGTTGACTACCCGGGAGCGCAGCAGCCCGGTGGGTACCCGCAGCCGTCAGCCGGCGGCTTCCCGCCGCCGGGCGGGCCCGGCGTGCCGTTCGGCGCGGTGCCACCCGCTCCGAAGAAGCGGTCGGCCGGCAAGATCCTGCTGATCGTGCTGGCGGCGGTGCTGGTGCTCTGCGTCGGCGGCGCCGTGGTGGCGTTCGTCGCGCTCGGGGACGAGGTCAAGGAGACCGTCGACGCGGCCAGGATCCGGGTGGTCGAGCCGGAGACGCTCGCCGGCCGGCCGAAGGTCACCGACCCCAACCTGCAGAGCGCCAGCGTTGCGCTGGAGGCCGAGCTGAACAAGTCGCTGCCGGGCGCGACCAGCACGGTCGGCGCCTTCTACGGCAACCCGGCCAAGCAGGACCTGGTCATGGTGGCGGCCGCCTCCGGGCGCAACTCCGACCCGGCGAAGACCCTCGACGAGACCGTCGCCGGCGCCCGGCAGAGCGAGGTCGAGATCGGCGAGATGTCCTCGGTGGACCCGGGGCCGCTCGGCGGGGAGGCCAAGTGCGGCGACGCCGAGGCGAACCAGGTGCCGATCGGCTTCTGCATCTGGAGCGACAAGGGCAGCGTCGGAATGATCCTGATCTACTTCAAGACCGGCGCCGACGCGCAGCAGGAACTGGTCGCGATGCGCGGCCAGATCGAGCAGAAGTCCTGACCACCACCGCCGCGATGCTGCACTTGCGGCCCTCGTCAGGCCCGTCTGCGGCATGAGTCGGAGCCGAGAGTGCAAGATCGCGGCGGCTGGGGTCGGGTCAGGGCTGGGCGGCGCGTTCGGCGGCGCTGCGCAGCACGCAGAACTCGTTGCCCTCCGGGTCGGCCAGCACCACCCAGCCGGTGCCGTCGGGCCGGCGCAGGTCGGCCGTCAGCACCGCGCCGAGGCCCAGCACGCGCTCGATCTCCTCGTCCCGGGTGCGGTCGGTCGGTTCGAGATCGAGGTGCAGGCGGTTCTTCACCGTCTTGCCCTCCGGCACGGCCAGGAACAGCACCATCGGCCCGCCCTCGGGGAGCAGCATGGCCTCCGGGTCGCCGGGGAAGTCGTCCGGCTGCCGGGGGCAGTCGAAGACCTGCGACCAGAAGCCGGCCAGCTCGTAGGTGTCGCGGCAGTCGATGCTGATGTTGCGGATACGTACGCTCACTCAAGTCCCCTTCGTTGACCCGGCCGTGCCGGGCGTCGGCGGCGTCGACCCGCAGATGGTGGGTCTCGTTGGGACGACAGCAAGCCTTGGTGAATGCCGCCCGGCGCGGCGGGGTGCTGACCGCGCGGGAATGGCGTCGGCGCGCCCCCCGTGTTCTGCGGCCCTCCGGCGACCGTCTTGACAACAACGCATTTAGATGTTTGGCTGGCGTTGCCTTCGCACGATCGACGGAATCCGGGCGGCCGGATCGATCGGAATTCGGCACAGGTTAGCATCACTTCACGGGGGAGTCTCCATGCAATTTCGCAAGCTAAGTCTGCTCGTCGGCCTGCTGGCCATTCTGGGCATTTTCGCACCCGCCACGACGGCTGCGGCGGATCCGGGGGTCACTCCTGGTGCGTCCGCCGCAACGAGCGGTGAATCCGGTGCCACAGCTTCGGAATTCTCGCCGGAGGGCTCGGATTTCGCGGTCGCCTCCTGCTACGGCAGCGCGAAGAACTACACGACCAATTCGCTCTACTACGTGGGCTCGGCCACCCAGCCTCTGGTCGCGACGTCAAACTGCAACGACATCAATGTCAAGCCCGATTATGACATCATGGTGCGGGCGTGCCTGTATTACTCGTCGCTCGGGTATTACAAGTGCAACGATTACCGTAATGTCTACGCCGGCCAATGGGGGCTCGCCGCCACCAACGTCATCGACGGCACCAAGTTCTATCTGGAATTCCCCCGGCAGAGCCGGGGCAAGGTCGCCTACTGACCCGGCACTGCCATGACGGGCGGGGCTGCCTGATCCGCGATCAGGCAGCCCCGCCCGTCATGCGGCGGCCCGAGATCGCGCTACGCGCACGAACCGTGACCGCCGCTGCGGGTCGGGGTCACAGCGTGGCGTCGGGGTCCGGCTCCACCGCCGGCAGTCGCACCGTCACCTCGAGGCCACCGCCCGGCTGGGCAACGGCGCTGACGGTCCCGCCGTGCGCGTCGCAGACCGCCCGCACGATCGACAGGCCGAGGCCGGAGCCGCGCGCCCCGGTCCGTTCCCGGCCACCCCGGCGGAACGGCTCGAACAGGCCCGGCACGTCGGCCTGGTCCACCTCGAAGCCGGTGTTGCCCACCACCAGCCAGGACCGGCGGCCGTCCGACCCGGTCCGCACCCAGAGCCGGCCGTGCAGGTGGTTGTAGCGCACCGCGTTCTCGATCAGGTTGCCGGCCAGCCGGTCGAGCAGGCCGGGGTCGCCGACCACCGGCGCCGACTCCAGCGAAGCCTGTACCCGCAGCCCGATCCGCTCGACCTCCCGGCGTACCGCCGCCAGCGCGTTGGCGGCGCCGGAGGCCAGGTCGCACTCGGTGCGCCGGGCGAGGCTGTGGCCGGCCTGGGCCTCGCTGCGGGCGAGCACGAGCAGCGCGTCCACCAGGTTGTTGGCGCGTTCGGAGGCGTCCCGCACCACGGTGGCCATCCGGCGGTACTCGGCGAGGTCGGCGTCGTCGTCGCTGAGCGTCACGTCGATCTCGGTGCGCATCACGGCCAGCGGGGTCCGCAGCTCGTGCGAGGCGTTGGCGACGAACCGTTTCTGCACCTCGAACGCGGTGGTGATGCGGTCCAGCATCGCGTCGAAGGTCTGCGCCAGCTCGGCCACCTCGTCGTCCGCGCCGGAGTAGCCGATCCGCTGGTCGAGGGTGGTCTCGCCGAGCCGCCGTGCGGTGGCGGTCACCTGGTGCAGCGGGCGCAGCGCGCGACCGGCCACCGCGTACGCGCCGGCCACCCCGACGACGCCGATCGCCAGCAGCGCCGCGAGGCCCTTGGCCAGCAGCTCCCGGCTGGCCGCGTCGACGAGTTGCCGCTGCCACTGCCCGGCGTCCAGGGTCCGGCCGTCGGCCAGCACCACGGTGGTGCCGGGCAGCAACTCGTCGGTGGGGCGCAGCGCGTCCCGGACCAGCAGCCACGCCAGCAGCACCAGGATCGCCCCGGCACCCACCAGCAGCACGCCGTTGAGCAGGGTGAGGCGCAGCCGGAGGGTGGGCCGCAGCCGGCGGCGCCGGGTCATCACTCCCCCTCGGCGATGCGGTAGCCCGCGCCGACGACGGTTTCGATGAGCGGCGGGTCGCCGAGCTTCCTCCGCAGGGTCATGACCGTGACCCGGACGATGGTGGTGAACGGATCGGTGTTCGCGTCCCAGACGCGTTCCAGCAGCTCCTCGCTGGAGATCACGGCGCCGCGCGCCTTCACCAGCTCGCAGAGGACGCCGAACTCCTTGTTGGTCAGGTCGACCGGCGCGCCACCCCGGGTGGCCGTCCGCCGGGCCGGGTCGAGCACCAGGTCGGCCACCTCCAGCACCGGGGGCGCGGCGGGGGTGGCGCGCCGGCCCAACGCCTGCACCCGGGCGACCAGTTCGTCGAAGGCGAACGGCTTGGGCAGGTAGTCGTCGGCGCCCAGCTGCAACCCCTCGACCCGGTCGGCCACCGTCCCGCTCGCGGTCAGCATCAGCACCCGGGTAAGCGCGCCGGACGTGGCCAGCTCGGCACAGATCTGGTCGCCGTGCACGCCCGGGAGGTCACGGTCGAGCACCACCACGTCGTACCGGGTGACGAAGGCCATCTCGTGGCCGCTGTCGCCGTCGTACGCGACGTCCACCGCCATGCCCCGCTTGCGCAACCCCCGCGCGATCGCGTCGGCGAGGTTGCGCTCATCCTCGACCACCAGTACCCGCATCCCGGCCTCCTCGCGCCTGACCTCCCGACAACCTAGTGCCGGCCACCAAACCCGGCTCCGCGCCGGTCACGGTTGCAGAAAACCTTCGGGGTACGCGATGCTTCCGGCGGTATTCGACAGGCCAGGGGCGGGTGGGTCATGACCGACGGGGTGGGGCGGGACATCGCCTACCGGGGCTTCCGGTTCCCGGCCGACCTGCGCCCGGGCTGCGAGCAGGGGTTGCGGGCCACCGACCGGGGTCTGGTGCTGGCCGACCGGGCCGGCCCCGTCACGCACCGCCATCCCGACGGCAGCCACCGGCGGTACGCGGCCGGCAGCTGGACCTCACCGCCGGTGCCGGTCGGATTCGAGGTCCGCGAGGTCGTCCCGTCCTGGACGGCCGACACGCCCGGCGACGGCTGGCTGCGGGTCGAGTTGCGGGGCTGGCACGACGACGCCCCGGTCACCGGCTGGTACGCGCTGGCCGAGTGGGCGGGCGACGACCACGCCGTGCGACGCACCTCGATCCCGGGGCAGCGGGACGCGGCCGCCACGGTGGACACGGACACCCTGGTGCTGGCGGCCCGGGCGACCGGTTGGCAGGTCCGGGTGACCCTGCTCCGGCCGGCGGACGCCGTCGAGGGTCCGGTGCTGCGTACCGTCGGCGCGGTCGCCAGCGGCCCGGCCCGGACCGCCGGTGGCGGCACGGTCGCCGCCGGCCCGGACCGGACCGCCGGCAGCGGCCCGGACGGGAACGCCGGCGCGGCCTGGGGCACCGTGCTGGACGTTCCCCGCTACTCGCAGCGCCGCCACGCCGGGACGCACCCGCAGTGGGCCGGCGGCGGGGACTCCTGGTGCAGCCCCACCTGCACCTCGATGGTCCTCGCGTACTGGGGTGCCGAGCCGGTGCCGGAGCGCTACGCGTGGGTGAGCCCGCCCGGGCCCCGCCCGGTCGTCGTGCACGCCGTCCGGCACTGCTACGACCACGCGTACGCGGGGGCCGGGAACTGGCCGTTCAACACCGCGTACGCCGGGCTGCACGGGATGGACGCGTTCGTCACCCGGCTCCGGTCGCTGGCCGAGGCGGAGGCGTTCGTCGCCGCCGGCATCCCGCTGATCGTCTCGGCCTCGTTCCGGGCCGGCGAGGTGCCCGGGCTGGACTACGACACGGCGGGTCACCTGGTGGTGCTGGTCGGGTTCACCGCCGACGGCGAGCCGGTGCTCAACGACCCGTACGCCCCGGACGACGACGGGGTCCGGCGCACCGTCGCCCGGGACGCCTTCGCGCGCGCCTGGCAGGCCGGCAGCGGCGGCGTGGTGTACGTCGTCCGCCCGCCGGAGGTGCCGCTGCCGACGCCGCCGGCCCAGGCGAACTGGTGAGGTCAGCGGGGCAGCCGCCACAGGCCCGGTGACCCGTCCCGCCGCTGGCAGAACAGGAGGCCGGCGGCGCTTCCACAGTCCCGGGCCGCCTCGGGCAGCACGTCGACCACCCGGGCGGTGGCCGCCGCCAGATCGAGCTCGGCGACCACGAGACCCGGCGGCTGCGTGCGTGGTCGCACGACGAGCATCGGATCCTCCCCGGCCCACCGGCCGACCAGGCTCCACCGCCCCAGCTCCGCCCGCACGTCCCCGCTCACCGGGTCGAGCAGCACCAGGTCGAGCAGGTCCCCGGAGGTGCGGTCGATCGGGGTGACGAGCAGACCGCTCTCCTCCACCCAGACCGGGCTCCAGCCCGCGCGGGTCCAGAGGGCACGCCCGGTGGCGGCGTCGAACGCGGTCAGGACGTCGGACCGGGAGTGGCCACAGATGACGTTGCCGCAGTCCATCGCGTAGCTCACCTCCGACATCGTCGTCTGCCAGCGCCGGTCCAGCCGGTCCAGTCCGTACGCGGTCAGCCGCCCACCGTCATTCGTCACCAGCAGTTCGCCGAGAACCTGTGCCGGGGGCCCGAAGTCGGCCCGCGGGACGGGTAGGTCCGCGGTGGCCAGGACGTGGCCGCCGCGGGCGTCACGCACCTCGACCCGGCCCGCCGGATCGAGCAGCACCAGCCGGTCGACCCTCCGGCCGCTGGCCCGGTAGACCGGACCTCCGGCCGGTACCGGGACCTCCCAGCGCACCGTTCCGCAGCACGGGTCCACCGCCCGCACCGTTCCGCTGCGGTCCTCGTTGAGAGCCTCCAGGAGCAGACCACCGCCCGCCGTCCCGAGGGCCCGGCCCGGCTGCTGCCAGCGGTGCGCCCCGGTCCCCGGGTCCACCGCCACGGTCTCGGCATCGTCGGTCCGCGGATCGTACCCGGACATCAGCAACAGGCCGGTGAACGGGACCGAGCCCCAGTACAGGTCCCGCATCGGCAGCGTCGACTGCCACACCCGCTCGGCCCCGGGCAGCCGGTACGCCGTGGCCGTACGTGGCCCACCCGGGCGGACCGGCGGGTCGAGCACGAGCAGCAGGTCGCCGGCGACGACGACGTCGGCCCCCTGACCGAACGGCACGGCGACGGCCTCCCGGACCGGCAGCGGGACCGAGGCGGTCAACGTGACCAGGGCGACCAGCAGCACGACGGCGAGCAGCGGCCGGCGGGCCGGCCGGCGTGGACGCACCGGCGGCAGCGGCTCGTGGGCGTCGCGCAGCTCGCCCAGGTCGATCACCGTCACCGCGCCGTCCCTCCGATCGCGCACCGCCTTACCCGCCTCGGTCGCCCGGCGGTCCGCACCGTGGCCGCCGCCGGCCACCAGCGGGAAGCGTAAGCGGCGTACCCCGCCCGTGGGATCCGGCCCGGGCCAGCCGCCGGGCGCGGCCCAGCGGCTCAGCCGCCGGCGCGTCAGCGGCGCACCGGCCACCGGCCGAGCGAACCGTCGTGCCGCCGGCACAGCAGGTGCTGGCCCACCACCTCGCAGTCCCCGGCGGCATCGGGCAGCACGTCCAGCGGTCGGACCGCACCCGCCACCGTGTCCAGCTCGGCGACGAACAGGCCACCGCCGGGATGTGGCCGCACGCCGATCAGCGGATCGTCGGGGCGCGACGAGAAGGCCAGCTCCCATCGGCCCAACTCCACCCGGACCGCGCCGGTGGCCGGGTCGAGCACCGCAAGGTCGGGGCGTCCGGTGCCGGTGACGCCGATCCGGGCGACGAGCAGCCGGCCGTTCGTCTCCCACACCCTGTTGCGGCCGTCGAGGTTCCACAACGGACGCCCGGTCGCGGCGTCCAGTGCCCGAACGCTGCCCGCCCGGCTGTGGACGCAGACCGCGCCGCCGCACTCCCCCGCGTGCCAGGCACCGGGAACGGTCGCCTGCCAGCGCCAGTCCAGCCGGTCCAGCCCGTACGCGGTCACCCGCGCACCGTCGACGGTCAGCAGCAGGTCGGCCGCCACCTGTGTGCCGTCGGCCGGGCGGTCCGCGACGCCGGGGAGGTCGGCGGCCACCAGTTCCGCCCCGGTCGCCGCGTCCAGCACCGTGACGCCCCCCGCGAAGTAGCTGAGCACGACCCGATCGACTCCGGCGTCCGTGAAACGGTAGGCGGCCCCCTGCGGTACGGTCGCCTGCCAGCGCGGCGTGCCGCAGCACGCGTCCACCACCCGCAGCGTCTCGGTCCCGTCGTCCTCGTGGTCGGTCAGGAGCAGGCCGGCACCGGCGGGGGCGAGGGCGACACCCGGCTGTCGCCAGCGGCGGGCCCCGGTCGCCGGGTCCAGCGCCACCGTCAGGCTGTCGCGGGACCGCAGGTCGTTGCCGCTGAGGAACAGCGTGTCCGGGCCGACGACGAAACCCCGGAACTCGCCCGACACCGGCAGCGGCGCCCGCCACACCTCCGCTCCGGACGGCAGCCGGTGGGCGGTGACCGAGCGGTCCGCGCCGACCCGCTCGGGTGGGCTCACGACCAACAGCAACTCGCCGCCGACGATCCGGTCGGCCCCGAGAGGAGCCGGCACGACGAGAACGTCCCGCACCGGCAGCGGCGTCGAGCCGGCCAGCGTGACCAGAGCGGCCAACAGCACCACGGCGAACAGCGGCAGCGGGCGGGCCCGCCGGCGCGAGCGCACCGGCGGCCGCGACTGATGGGCGGCGGGCAACTCGCCCAGGTCGATCACCGTCACCGCGCCGTCCCTCCACTCGCGCACCGCTCACCCGGCCCCGGTCCGCGGGCGATCGCACCGCGGCTCACTGGTGGCGGGCGCAGGCCCGCCGGCGGAGAGCCTAAGCGCAGCCACCCCGTCCGTGGGTCCCGGTCCGCCCGGCTACCGGTGCGGTTCGGTGCCGCGACGAGCCGGCCCCGAGGGAACGGTCGCCGTCACCGCCGCAGTGGCCACAGGCCGAGGGAGGCGTCGTGCCGCCGGCACAGCAGCTGCCGGCCGGTCACCTCGCAGTCCCCGCCGGCGTCGGGCAGCACATCGAGCGGCCGGACGACGCCCGCCGCCGGGTCCAGCTCGGCGACGAACAGCCCACCGTCCGGGTGCGGCCGCACGCCGACCAGGGGGTCGTCGCGACGCTGTGACCCCGCCACGTCCCACCGGCCCAGCTCCGCCCGGACCGCACCCGTGGCCGGATCGAGCACCGCCAGGTCCGGCCGGCTGCCACCGGTGACGTCGAACCGGACGGCCAGCAGCCCGCCCGGCAGCGCCCACAGGTCACTCCGGGCCGCCAGCCTCCACAGTGGGCGCCCCGTCGCGGCGTCGACGACACGGACCTCGCCCGAGCGGCTCTGGAAGCAGACGGCATCCCCGCAGTCCGAGGCGAACACGTTGGCCGGCACGCTCGCGCGCCACCGCCGGTCCAACCGTTCCAACCCGTACGCGGTCACCTCGGGCCCCGTGGCGGCGGAGACGAACAACAGGTCGCCGGCGATGTCCATGGACCAATCGTCGGCACCGGTGGGGCTCAGGTCGGCGGCGGCCAGGACGGCACCGGTGCCCGTGTCGCGCACCTCGACGCGGCCCTCGGGATCGCGGGTCACCAGCCGGTCCATGCCCTGCTCGGTGAACCGGTAGCGGACCTCCCCGATCGGCAGCCGGAGTTCCCAGCGCGGCGTGCCGCAGCAGGGATCGACGGCGCGGAAGCTGTACCCGCCCGCCACGCTGGACTCCTCGAGCAGCACGGTCCCGTCGGCCAGGTCGACGGCGGCCCCGGACCGCTGCCAGCGGGACTCCCCGGTGCGTAGGTCCAGCGCCACCGTGGCGCTGCGCTCCTCCTGCGGCGAGTGCCCCGAGATCAACACCACGTCGCCCCGCACGATGCCGCCCCAGAACTCGCCGTCTACCGGCACCGGAACCTGCCACACCCGCTCCGCGGCGGGCAGCCGGTAGGCGGTCAGCGACCGCCCCGATCCCTGCGGCGTCCGCGGGCTGACGACCAGGAGCAGGTCCCCCAGGACCATCCGGTCGGAGCCGAGCCCGGCCGGGACGACGACCGCCGCCCGCCCGGGAGCCGGAACCGAGGCGGCGAGCGTGAGCAGGGCGAGCAGGAGGGCCGCCGGGAACCCCCACGCCCCCGCCCCCGGCCGACGTCGGCGGACCGGTGGGCCCGGACGGTGGTCGTCGCGGAGCTCCCCCAGGTCGATCAGGGTCATCGGATCTCGCCCTTCGCCGTGCCGCGCCGCCCCCGGCCCGGCGACCGGGGGCGAGCGCAGCCTAAGCGGTACGCCTCCGGCCACACCGGGCGCTCCCGGAGGTCGTACGCGTCACCCACCGACAAAACGGCTACCGGAGCACGCGGTTGGCAAATCCGGCGCAACCCACCTGTACGATGGCGCGTCGTGGCTGTGCCCGTGGTTGATCCCTCGCTGAAGACCGGCTCCGAGCCGGCCGTCGCGCAGTCGTCGCGACGGGCCCGCTGGCGCCCCGCCCGCGCGGACGTGCTGGCCGTCGGCTGCTACCTGGCCCTCGGCGTGCTGGTCTGCCTCAACTACTGGGTGGACGTGCAGAACCGGGTCTCCTCCCACCTGCCGACCGACCACAGTTGGTTCGAGTGGCTCTTCTCGCACGGTGCGTACTCGTTGCGGCACCTGGAGAACCCGCTGTTCACCACCCGGCAGAACGCGCCGGACGGGGTGAACATGATGGCGAACACGTCGCTGCTCGGGGTGACCCTGCCGCTGGCGCCGCTGACCATGCTGCTCGGTTCCCAGGTGGTGTACGCGCTCTACCTCGGCGCCGCGCTCGCCGCCACCGCCGCCACGTCGTACTGGGTGCTCTCCCGGCACCTGGTGCGCTCCCGGGGCGCGGCGTTCGTCGGCGGCGCCTTCCTCGGGTTCGCGCCCGGCATCGTGCACCACGCCAACGGCCAGCCCAACTTCGTCTCCAACTTCCTGCTCCCGCTGATCGTGCTGCGGGTGCTGCGGCTGGGCGAGCCGGGCCGCTGGCGGCGCAACGGCGTCGTGCTCGGCCTGCTGGTCGCCTACCAGGTCTTCATCAACGAGGAGATGCTGCTGCTCACCGCGCTGGCCTGCCTGGTCGTCGTCGCCACGTACGCGGTGCTGCGGCCCCGGGCGGCCTGGCGGCAGGCCGGCACGTTCGCCGCCGCGCTCGGCACCGGCGGCGGGTTGGCGCTGCTGCTCACCGCGTACCCGATCTGGTTCCAGTTCAACGGCCCGCAGTCCTACCGGGGCCTGCAGGGCGGCGTGTTCCACAACTGGGGCGAGGACCTGAAGGCCTTCGTCACCTTCCCGCGGGACACCATCGCCGGCAACGAGGCGGTGGAGCGGACGATCGGCCTCACCGAGCAGAACACCTGGTTCGGCTGGCCGCTGGTGGTGCTCGCCGTGGTGGCCCTCGTGCTGCTGGTCCGCCGGTCCCTGGTCGCCCGCGTCCTCGCGGTGCTGACGGTGGTGTTCACCGTGGCGTCGCTCGGCCCGAAGATCCGCTTCGACGGTGTCGAGACCGAGACCGACGGCCCGTGGGCGTACATCCCGGACGACCTGCCGCTGGTCGAGATGATGATGCCGACCCGGCTGAGCCTGGTGGTCGTGGCCGCCGTCGGCGTCCTGCTCGCCCTCGCCTGGGAGGCGGTGTCCGGGGCCGGCCGGCCGCCCGTACCCGCCCAGCGCACCGGCGACGACGGGCCCCGGCCGCCGTGGCGCCGGCTGCGCCCGGTGGGGTACGTGGCCATCGTCCTCGCCGTGCTGCCGCTGACCCCCCGGCCGCTGCCCGCGGAGCCCGTCGAGCCGCCACCGCACTTCATCACCGCCGGCGGCTGGCGCCCGTACGTGCCGGCGGGCCGGACGCTGGTGCCGGTGCCGATCCCCAGCAACGTGCACGGCCTGTCCACGCTGCGGTGGAGCGCGCTGACCGGCCACGCGTTCCCGATCCCGGGCGGGTACTTCATCGGCCCGAACGAGTTGGACGAGGGCGTCTTCGGCGCACCGAACCGCCCGACCAGCACGCTGATCTACCAGACGATGGACCGGAACGCGACGCCGAACATCACCGACGTGGAACGCCGGCAGGCCGTCGAGGACCTGCGCTTCTGGCGGGCGTCGGTGGTGGTGCTCGGCGCCCACCCCCGGGAGGCGGTGCTGCGCGACCTGATGACCGCGCTGCTCGGCACGCCGCAGCGCGTCGACGACGTCTGGCTCTGGGACGTCCGCCCCCTGGTGGGGTGACGGGAAGGGCCCCTTCTCAACGCCTGCGGTAGTAGCAGGTCCCTTCCTAACCGCCGACCAGCGGGCGGACGTCCCACACCCACGCGCCGTCGATCTCGCGGCCCGGGCCGAGCAGCGCGTCGAGCGTCTCCTTGACCGGGTAGCCGAAGTGCAGTCCACCCTGGACGACGATCGCGGCCCGCCAGTGCCGCAGGTCCTCGACGGCCTGCCGGCGATCCGCGTCGGTCACGGCCGGCACCTCGCCGGTCTCGGCGACCCGGCGCAGCAGTGCGGCGGTGGGACGGTCCGGGGCACCCCAGCGCGCCGTCGGGTCGTCCGCCGAGCGAGGGCCGATGAAGAAGCCGCCGGGCGCGTCGAAGGCCAGCCCGGTGCGGGCCGACCAGAGCATGCCGGGGCTGGCGGCCGCCCCGGTGACCGGCGGCACCGGCACCACCGTCCGGCCGGGTGGGACGTAGGACCGCCAGCCGCCGTCGGTCAGGAAGGCCGGCACGGGCCAGACCGGTGCCGTCCGGATCGGCGTCGGCGCCAGCGGCAGCAGGGCGGCCGTCAGCAGGGCGCCCCAGAACAGCCGCACCGGCACCGCGGGCCGCGCCGGGCGGGCTCCGGGTGGCTCCGGCGCGGGTCCGGACGGCTCCGCCGCACCGACGGTGGCCGCCAGCACCCGGTCCGTCGCGAGAGCCACCAGGACGCCGAGCACCGGCACGCACACCAGCGCCAGTCGCGCCGGCACCGCCAGGTCGAGCAGGGGTACGCCGTCGAGCAGCCGGTACGGCCCGGGCACCCCGGTCGGCCGGCCGTCGAGGCGTACCTGGGCTCCGAGCGACAGCACCGCGAACAGCGCGCCGCCGGCGGCGAGCGCCCGGACGAGCGGCCGGCGGCGCAGCCAGAACACGATGACCACCGCCAGGACCAGCAGGCCCGGGCCGAAGAACGAGTTCTCCTCGGTCGGGTTCGGGGCGAGCAGCCGGGGCAGGTGGTCGTCGCCGAACACGGTCTGCCGGGCCGAGGCCGTGAAGGAGGCCAGGTCGAGCTGGTACGCCGTGGCGTGGAAGGGCATCCCCCGGTAGTGGCCCGGTCCGGCGAACTGGAACCACAACGGATACGCCAGCAGCGGCAGCGCCACGGCGATGCCCACGCCGAGCCGGCCGAGCAGCGCCGGCGCCGCCCGGCGGGCCGTTTCCCGGTCCGCCACCGCGTACGCGAGCCCGAACACCCCGGTGGCGAGGGCGAGGAAGAGCAGCACCTCCTCGCCGAGGAAGGCCTGGTAGACGGCGAGCAGGCCGAGCCACACGCCGGGCCGGACGATCCGCCGGCCGTCGGCGGGGAACACCGCCGCCAGGATGGCCGGCACCAGGAACTGGGCCGCCATGTGCAGGTGCGCGCCCGCCTGGGCGACCATGCCGGGCGCGAAGCCGCAGAGGAGACCGCCGAGCGCCGCCGCCACCCGGGAGTCGACCAGCCGGCGGCGCAGCAGGACGTACCAGGCGGTGGCCGTGCCGGCGAGGCACCCGGCCACCGCCACCAGGAACGCCGCCTGCGACCCGAGGAGCAGGGTGACCGGCGTCAGCGGCACCCCCAGGCCCAGCACCGACGTGTTGGCCATGAGGTTGACGCCGTCAGGCGCGTTGAGCGCCGTCGCGTACAGCGGGTTCTCGCCGTCGACCACGGACCGGGCCGCGCGGGCGAGCATCCACTCGAACAGGATCTGGTCGCCGGCCTGGTGGAACAGCCGGTCCGGCCGGCCCCACTGCCCCACGGTGAGCAGCGCCGCGAGAGCGACGTAGCCGGCCGCCACGAGGGCGTCCGGCGCCCACCCGGGCAGCCGGACCCGTCCGGCCGGTGCGGTGCCGGCCGTGGTGCGGACCGGCATCAGGCCGCCGGATCGGTCAACGCGCGGACGTCCCAGACCCAGACGTCCAGCTCGCGACGGCCGGGGCCGACGAGTTGCTCGACGGTCTGCCGCAGCGGCTCGGCGTGCTGCTGGTCCACCGGCAGCACCAGGATCGCGGCCCGCCAGTGCCGCAGGTCGTCCAGCGAGCGCCGGCGCTGGCGGTCGTCCAGCCGGGGCGTACGCCCGGTGGTCGCGACCTCCTCCAGCAGCTTCCCGATCCCGCTGGGGCGGCCACCGAAGCGGCCCGGGTCGCCGGTGTTGCCGTTGCGCGGCGCCAGGAAGTAGCCGCCGGGGATCTTGAACTCGAGGTTGGTGGCGGCGGCCCAGCGCATGCCGTGGGTGTTGCCCATGCTCGGCACCGGGATGGGTACGAGCGTCTGGTCCTCCCCGACGTAGCCGCGCCACCGGTCGGCGGTGATGAAGTCGGGCACCGCCGGGCGGGACGTCACCCGCAGCGGCATGGGCGCGATCGGCAGCAGCGCGAGGACCAGCCCGGCCGCGGTGAGCGTACGCAGCGTGCGCCGCTCCACCGGCAGCGTCCGGGTCCGCTCGACCGCGATCGCCAGCAGCAGCCCGACGACCACCGTGGTGATGAGCCCGAACCGGGTGGGTACGACCGCGTCCAGCAGCGGCAGCCGGACCAGCCACTCCCACGGTCCGACCATGATCTCCCGGTCCCACCAGGAGATCCGCTCGCCGAGGGAGAGCACCGCGAAGAAGGCCCCGGTCACCGCGAGGGCCCGGACGATCACCTCGCGCCGCAGCCACAGGACGATGCCCACGGCGATCAGGGCCAGGCTCCACCCGAAGAAGGCGTTCTCCTCCGAGTAGTTCGGGGCGAGGTTGACGTTGGCCCGCTCGTTGCCGCCCACCGTCGGGGAGCCCGGGGCCACGAACGCGGCGATGTCGTTGCCGTAGTCGCGGACCGCGTCGCTCAGCCCGTGGTACGCCATCGGCCCGGCGAACTGGACGTACAGCGGGTACGCGAGCAGGGCGCCCGCCACGACGGCGCAGGTGGCGAGCGCCTTCGCCAGCGGACGCCACGCCGCGTGCCACAGCCCCGGACGCTGGGCGACCACGGCCGCCAGGAACACGCCGCAGGCCAGCGCGGTGAAGAGCAGGATCTCCTCGTTGATGAACGCCTGCACGGTCACCAGCAGGGCCAGCAGCAGGCCGTCGCGGTACGGGCGTCGGGAACGGGTGATGACGAGCACCCGCCACACGATGAACGGCAGCAGGAACTGGCTGATGATGTTGGGGTGCCAGTTGGCGTGCGACAGCATCGCCGGGGAGAACCCGCAGAACCAACCGCCGACCGCCGCCGCCAGCCGACTGTGGACGACGTGCCGGGCGAGCACGACGTACCAGGCGGTGGCGGTGCCGGCGAGGCCGAGCGTCACCAGCAGCACGAAGGTCACCGCCGGGCCGAAGAGCAGCGTCACCGGCACCATCGGGATGCCCAGCGCGAGGATGGCCGTGTTGGCCATCAGGTTGACCCCGTCCGGGTAGTTGAACTGCTCGGTGAAGAACGGGAACTCGCCGTGCAGCACCACGCGCACCGAGTGGGCGACGAAGAACTGCACCTGCGCCGGGTCGCTGCTGTAGAGCGAGGCCACCCGGCCGTCCGGGTCGACCCAGATCCGGCTCGTCACCCACAGCGCGGCGAGCAGGAACCCGCCGATCACCGTCAGGTGCTGCCGCCGGGGCGTCCACCGGGGCAGCCGGAGCCGCCGGTCCCGGCGCCCGGGCTCCGCCGGGTCGCTCGCGACGCCGGCCGCGGCCGTACGCCCGTCCGCCCGCCGGCCGTTCGCGGAAGGGGTGGTCGCGACGTCGGTCCCGGCATCGACGCCGGTCGGACCGGACGCCTCCGGAGCTGCGGATTCCGGGGCGGACTCGGCGCGGGTCTCGGCAGGCGTCACAGTCGGCGGAGTCTACCCGAGCGGGTAAATCACACCAAAGTCACCGGAGGATCCCTTGTGGGCGGTGGTAGGGATCATCACGGCGTCTCGTACCATGACGTTCCGCACGACGACGCCGAGGCGAACGAGGGGGCCTTCAGGTGGCTGCAGCCCGCCGGCCCGGCAGAACGGTCACCGCCCTGCTGGCCCTGGTGACCACCATGACCGCCTGCGGGCCGGTCGCCGGCCGGGAGCCGCGCGACCTGCCGGTGGGGTATGACAGCCGGGACGGCTCGCTCACCGTCTGGCCGGCCCGCGGCGCGCTGGCCGGCGACGCCGCGGTGGCGGCGGCCGTGAGCGGTGCGGTCCGGGCGTGGCGGTCACCCGTCGACGACCGGGTGCACGTGCCCTCCTCCGGCATCCTCTGGGCCGGTGAGGCGGGCGGGGGACGCCTCGCCCTGGTCGCCGCGAACGTGCCCGGCGAGAGCGCCTCCTGGCTGCTCCAGGTCACCGAGCGGGACGGCCGGTACGCCGTCACCCACGCCACCGAGTACACCGACCCCGGCTACCTCGTCTACTCCGACGTCCTCCCGGTCCGCACCGGGGAGGGTCGGCGGTACCTGGTCTCCGCCCGGGTCGAGCGGGTGCTGGGCCCGGACGGAACGCCCCTGACGGTCCAGGACGGCCTGTCCGCGCCGGTCCCGGTCCCGGCCTGCTCCGCGGTGCCGGTGACCGCCACGCTGCGCGCCACCGAGTCGCTGCCCCGGGGCCGGGCCGCCGACCGGCTGCTGGACCTCGGCACCGGCCTGGACGCACCTCGCTACCCGCTGGTACGCGACGAGTCCGGCTCGGGGCGACGGGCCCTCGCCGGGCTGGACACCTGCGCGCTGGCCGGCGAGGAGGGCCCCTTCGGCAGCGTCCGCCGCCGGGTCGGGGACCGGGAGTCGGCGGACTCGGTGCCGGAGTCCTGGCCGATGGCGAAGCTCGCCATCCGGACCGTGGGTGAGCTGGCGGTCGACGGCGGCGAGCCCGGCGAGCTCCAGCAGCTCACCTGGGAGACCGCCGACGACACGATGACCGCGCTCGTGTACCGGCCGGCCGACGGGAGCACGCCGGTGGCGTCACCCGCCGACCGGACCGAGCCGTTGCAGGCGTACGTCCTCACGGTGGGCGGGCGGGCGCTGGGCGTGCTGACCTGGCGTCCGGCCCGGGAGACGTCGCTGTCGGTGCCCCCGGGCACCACCCGCGTCGTCGACCGCCCCGGCCTGGCCGTCGTCCCGCTGACCGACGACCGGCTGACGGTCAGCCTGGCCACCCCCACCAGAACCCACTACCGCTCCCTGACCGCCCCCCGGTAGGCCCCGGCCGGCCCCGGCGGCCCGGCAGCCGCCGTGCTTTTGCGCGCGCCGGGCCCCGAATGAGCGGCGAACGGCCGGCGCAGGGAAGCACGACGGCGGGCACCCGAGCGGGCACCCGCCGCCGGGCCGGGTCAGTCAGTTCCGGTGGGCGGCGTCGTCCCTGGCGACGACCGGCTCGATCGGCTCGGTGTCGAGGCGGGAGATCCAGCCGGTGACGTCACGGGCCACGTCCTGCGCGGTCAGGCCCAGGTCGGCGAGGATCTGCGCGCGGCTGCCGTGCGGGTGCCACTCGGCCGGCACGCCCAGGTCCCTGATCGGCACCCGGACGTCGGCGTCGCGCATCGCCTGGGCGAGGGCGGCCCCGACGCCGCCGACCCGGACGCCGTCCTCGACGCTGACCACGAGCCGGTGCGCGGCGGCGAGCTCGACCAGCTCGGCCGGGACCGGCCGGACCCAGCGCGGGTCGACCACGGTGACGCCGTAGCCCTGCTCGGCGACCCGCGCGGCCACCTCCATGCCGAGTTGGCCGAAGGAGCCGACCGCGACGAGCAGCACGTCGGTGCGGGCCGACTCGGCCAGCACGTCGACCGGGCCGACCCGGCGCAGGGCCGGCAGGTCGGCCGCGACGGCGCCGGTCGGGAAGCGGACGATGGTGGGGCCGTCGTCCACGGCGACCGCCTCGCGCAGCTCCTCACGGAGGGTGGCGGCGTCGCGGGGAGCGGCGATCCGCAGGCCCGGCACCACCCCGAAGACCGACATGTCCCACATGCCGTAGTGGCTCGGCCCGTCCGGGCCGGTGATCCCGGCGCGGTCGAGCACGAACGTCACCGGCAGCTTGTGCATCGCCACGTCCAGCAGGACCTGGTCGAACGCCCGGTTGAGGAAGGTCGCGTAGACCGCCACCACCGGGTGCAGGCCGCCCATCGCGAGCCCGGCCGCCGACGTGGCGGCGTGCTGCTCGGCGATGCCCACGTCGTACACCCGCTCGGGGTGCTTGCGGGCGAGCTTGGCGATGCCGGTCGGCTCGGCCATCGCGGCGGTGATGCCCACCACGTCCGGCCGCTCGTCGGCGATCGCGACCAGCTCGTCGGCGAAGACGTTGGTCCACTTCACGCTCGGTGCGGCGGTCGCCTTGCCGTTGGCGACGTCGAAGGCTCCCGGGCTGTGGAAGCAGTCCGCCTCGTCCTCCTCCGCCGGCCGGTAGCCGTAACCCTTGCGGGTCACCGCGTGCACGATCACCGGGCCGCCGAAGTTCTTCGCGGCGCGCAGCGCTCCCTCCACGGCGACGACGTCGTGCCCGTCGACCGGGCCCACGTACTTGATGCCGAGGTCCTCGAACATCGCCTGCGGGGCGACCGCGTCCTTGATGCCCTTCTTGACCGCGTGCAGCACCTCGTACATCGGCTTGCCGACCAGCGGGGTCGAGCCGAGGGCCTCCTTGACGGTGTCGAGCACCTTCTCGTAGCCGGGGTTGAGCCGCAGCGACGAGAGGTGGTCGGCGAGACCGCCGATGGTCGGCGAGTATGACCGGCCGTTGTCGTTGACCACGATGACCAGGGGGTTCCGGGCGGTGGCGATGTTGTTCAGCGCCTCCCAGCACATGCCGCCGGTCAGCGCTCCGTCGCCGACCACCGCGACCACGGCCCGCGACTCGCCACGCAGGGCGTACGCCTTGGCCAGGCCGTCCGCGTACGACAGGGCGGTCGAGGCGTGCGAGTTCTCGATCAGGTCGTGCTCGCTCTCGGCCTGGTTCGGGTAGCCGGCGAGCCCGCCGCGCTGGCGCAGCTTGTCGAAGCCGTCCTGCCGGCCGGTGAGGATCTTGTGCACGTACGCCTGGTGGCCGGTGTCGAACAGGAGCCGGTCCCGCGGGGAGTCGAAGACCCGGTGCAGCGCGAGGGTCAGCTCCACCACCCCCAGGTTCGGGCCGATGTGCCCACCGGTGCGGGAGACCTTGGCGACCAGGAAGTCACGGATCTCGGCGGCGAGGACGCCCACCTGCTCGATGGACATCCGCTTGACGTCCTGCGGACCGCGTACGGCGGGCAGCAGCCCCGTGGGGTGGTGGGCCGTGTCCTGTTCAACACTCATGACCGCAGAGTCTATCGGCCACCGCCCAGTCCGCAGCCCGGCCCGGATCATCCCAGTTCAGGGCGGGGCCGGCGCGGGCCGCGGGTGACCGCCCCTGAGCGCTCGGTCAGCTGCCCACCCGCAGGCGGCGCGGCGGCCGGGTCGGCTCCGCGCCGGCCGCCGGGCCGGACGGGGTCCAGGAGCCCAGCACGGCGGCCCGGGTGGCCCCGGTCACCGACGGCAGGGCTCCGGGCAGCCCGTGCCAGGAGAGCCAGCCCAGCAGCGCGAAGGCGTACGCCTCCTTCGCCTGCGCCGGGACACCCAGCTCGTCGGTGGTGCGCAGCCGCCACCGGCCGGAACCGAGCGCGGCGAGCCGGGTGGTCAGGGTCGGGTTGCGCACTCCCCCGCCGGCCGCCACCACGTCGACCACGCCGTGCCGGTCGCACTCGGCGGCGACCACCCGGGCGGTCAGCTCGGTGAGCGTGGCGAGCACGTCGTCGGCCGGCACCGGCTCGCCCAGCGCGGCCAGCCGGTCGTCGAGGTAGCCGGCGTGGAACAGCTCCTTGCCGGTCGACTTGGGCGGCGGCGCGGCGTAGTACGCCTCGGCGAGCAGCAGCTCGAGCAGGCCCGGGTGGACCCGGCCGGCCGCCGCGCGGGCCCCGTCGAGGTCGCAGGGGCGCCCGAGCAGGCGCCGGGCCGCGGCGTCGAGCAGCGCGTTCGCCGGCCCCACGTCGTACCCGAGGACGGGCCCGTCCGGCGCGACGACCGTGAGATTGGCGATGCCACCCAGGTTGAGGGCGGCGCGCGGCGCGCCCCCGGTCTCCGCCGGGTCGAGCAACAGGGCGTCGAAGGCGGGCACCAGCGGCGCGCCCTGGCCGCCGGCGGCGACGTCCGCCGAGCGCAGGTCGCTGAGCACGGGTACGCCCACCCGGGCGGCCACCCGCGCCGGAGCGCCCAGCTGGAGGGTGCCGCGGACCGTCCCGCCCTCCACCCAGTGGAAGACCGTCTGGCCGGGCGAGACGACCACGTCCACGGCCCCGCCGGCCAGCTCGACGCCGACGGCGGCCGCCGCGGCGAAGATCTCGCCGAGGCGGTTGTCCAGCCGGCAGACCGCCTCGATGGTGGTGGCCGACGGCGGCAGCAGGGCGCCGATCTCGGCCCGCAACCCGTCGTCGTAGTCGATGCTCCGGTGCCCGAGCGGGGTCAGCCGGAGCGTCTCCCCGGCGAGGGTGAACTCGGCGGCCACCACGTCCACCCCGTCGTACGAGGTCCCCGACATCAACCCGACGATGCGCAAGCAAGGCCCCTTCTCGACGTCCGCGGTAGTGGAAGGGTCCCTTCTTAACACTCAGCCGGGCGGCAGCAGCAACCCGACCAGCTCCACGTGCTGCGTCATCGGGAACAGGTCGAAGCCGCGCAGGGCGGCCAGCCGCCAGCCCAGCCCGGCGAACGTGCGCACGTCCCGGGCGAAGGCGGCCGGGTCGCAGGCCACGTACGACACCGCGCGCGGCCCGGCGGCGGCGAGCTCCCGCACCACCCGGGCTCCCGCGCCGGAGCGGGGCGGGTCGAGCACCACCACGTCGACCGGGCCGGTGACCCGCCGCCGGGCCAGCACCGTCTCCACCCGGCCCGGGACGATCCCGACCCGGGGCAGGTCGCGCAGGTTCTCCCGGGCGGCGGCGACGCCCGACCCGGCGGCCTCCACCAGGGTGACCCGGCCGGTGTCGCCGACCCGGCCGGCCAGCGCGGCGGCGAACAGACCGGCCCCGCCGTACAGGTCCCAGGCCGTCTCGCCGGGCGCCGGCTCGAGCTGTGCCAGGACCGCCTCGACGAGGGTGTCCGCCGCCGCCGGGTGCACCTGCCAGAACGACGACGCGGGCAGCGTCCACCGCCGCCCGGCGGCCACCTCGCGGACCCGCTGCGGCCCGCTCACCGGCCGCGCCACACCGTCGGCGAGGGCGGTCACCGTGACGTCCCCACCGGTCGAGGCGACCGTCTCGACGGCGTCCGCGTCCGGCCACCGCGCGCCGCTCGCGGTCAGCACCGGCAGTTCCTGGATCGCCGGGTGGGCGATCCGGCACCGGTCGATGGGCACCACCTCGTGCGAGCGGTGCTTGAGCAGCCCGGCCCGGCCGGCGCCGTCGACCGCGTACCGCACCCGGGAACGCCAGCCCAGCGACCCGCCGGGCAGCGCCTCGACCCGGACGCCCAGCGCGGCCAGCTCCGCGTCGGTCAGCCCGCCCAGGCGGGTGAGCTGCTCCCGGACCACGGCCGCCTTCCAGTCGAGCTGCGCCTCGGGCGCGACGTGCTGCAGGTCGCAGCCGCCGCAGCGGCCCGGCTTCGCGTACGGGCAGGGCGGCTCGACCCGCTCCGGCGCCGCCTGGAGCACCGTCACCGCGTCGGCCCGGACGAACCCGCGGTGCACCTCGGTGACCTCGACGACCACCCGCTCGCCGGGCAGCGCGTGCCGGACGAAGACCACCTGGCCGTCCACGCGGGCGACGCAGTGCCCGCCCGGCGCGACCGCCCCGACGGTCAGCTCGACCCGCTCAGCCTCCGCCAGGCCCCGCCCGGTCACCGGCCACCCCCACCGGCCGGCCGGTCGCCACCGCCGGAGCGCTCCCCCGGCGGCGCGGAGACCACCGGCGGGACGCTCGGCGGCAGCGTGCTGCGCGGCGCCACCCGGGGCCCGCGGGCCGGGCCCCGGCTGAGGGTCTCGTCCAGCCGGTCCAGGTCCTTGTTCGCGGTCGAGGCGAGCTGCCACGGCACGCTCGTCACCATCACGCCGGGCTCGAAGAGCAACCGCCCCTTGAGCCGGAGCGCGCTCTGGTTGTGCAGCAGGTTCTCCCACCAGCGGCCGACCACGTACTCGGGGATGAAGACGGTGACCACGTCGCGGGGCGAATCCCGGCGGACGCCGGCCACGTAGTTGAGGATCGGCCGGGTGATCTCCCGGTACGGCGAGTCGATCACGGTCAGCGGAACCGGGACGTCCCGCCGCTCCCACTCGGCCTGCAACCGCCGGGTGTCCTTGTCGTCGACGTTCACCGTCACCGCGGTCAGGCTGTCCGGCCGGGTGGCCTGCGCGTACGCGATGGCCCGCAGCGTCGGCTGGTGCACCTTGCTGACCAGCACGACCGCGTGGTTGCGGGCGGGCAGCACCGGGCGTCCCTCGTCCGGGGCCAGCTCGACGGCGACCCGGTCGTAGTGCCGGCGGATGGCCAGCATCAGCACGTACAGCACGCCCATCGCCACGATCGCGATCCACGCGCCGAGCAGGAACTTGGTCACCAGCACGATCACCAGCACGGTGCCGGTCATCGCCATGCCGAAGCCGTTGATCGCCCGGGCGCGGGCCATCCGGCGGCGCACCTGCGCGTCCCGCTCGTGGGTCAGGTGCCGGTTCCAGTGCCGGATCATGCCGGCCTGGGACAGCGTGAACGAGACGAAGACACCGACGATGTAGAGCTGGATCAGCTTGGTCACCTCGGCCTGGAAGCCGACGATCAGCAGGATCGCGAAGGTGGCCAGGAAGAGGATGCCGTTGGAGAAGGCGAGCCGGTCGCCGCGGGTGTGCAGCTGCCGGGGCAGGTAGCGGTCCTGGGCCAGGATCGACCCGAGCACCGGGAAGCCGTTGAACGCCGTGTTCGCGGCCAGGAAGAGGATCAGGGCGGTGACGCCGACCACGAGGAACAGCAGCACCGAGCCCGAACCGAAGATGGTCTCGCCGAGCTGCGCGGTGACGGTCTTCTGGACGTAGCCGTCCGGACCGGAGACGATCTGCCGGGCCGGGTCCTCCACGAACTGCAGGCCGGTCAGCCGGGACAGCCAGACGATGCCGAGCAGCATGGTCACCGCGACCAGGCCGAGCAGCAGCAGCGTGGTGGCGGCGTTGCGGCTCTTCGGCGCCTTGAAGGCGGGCACCCCGTTGGAGATCGCCTCGACGCCGGTGAGCGCGGCGCAGCCGGAGGAGAAGCTGCGCAGCAGCAGGAACGCCATCGCCCAGCCGGTGGTGTCGCTCCACTCCGCGGCGATGACCAGGTCGGCGCTGGGGGCGCGCAGGTCCTGACCGAGCAGCACGACCCGGACCAGGCCGGTGAAGAGCATGCCGACGATCACGATGATGAAGCCGTACGTGGGGATCGCGAAGGCGGTGCCCGACTCCTTGAGCCCGCGCAGGTTGATCGCCGTGAGCAGGACCACCGCGCCCACCGCGATGAGCACCTTGTGGGTGGCGACGAAGGGGATGACCGAGCCCAGGTTCGCCACCCCGGAGGAGACCGACACCGCGACCGTCAGCACGTAGTCGACCAGCAGGGCGCTCGCCACCCCCACCCCGGCGCGGGGGCCCAGGTTGACCGTGGCCACCTCGTAGTCGCCGCCACCCGACGGGTAGGCGTGCACGTTCTGCCGGTAGCTCGCCACCACGGTGAGCATCACCACGACCACCGCCAGGGCGATCCACGGCGAGAACACGAACGCCGAGGCGCCGGCCATCGACAGCATCAGCAGGATCTCGTCGGGGGCGTACGCGACGCTGGAGAGCGCGTCGGAGGCGAAGACGGGCAGGGCGATGCGCTTGGGCAGGAGGGTGTGCTGGAGGCGGTCGGACCGGAACGGTCGACCGAGGAGCAGCCGCTTCAGCAGCGAGGTGGGTCGGGCCACAACCGCCAAGCGTACGACCAGCGGCGGCGCCCTCGCCGGGGTGGCCGATCACGGATGGGTGTACCGCCGGAGTACCGTCGGTCCGCGCTCGCGCGGGGAACGTGGCAGGCTCGCAGACGACCGGTCGGCGCGGACGCGGAGGAGGGGCGCGGTGCATGTGGTGATCATGGGCTGTGGGCGGGTCGGCTCGACCCTCGCGCACAGCCTGGAGGCCCGCGGGCACTCGGTCGCGGTCATCGACCAGGACTCCGACGCCTTCCGCCGGCTGGGTCCGGCCTTCGCCGGCATCACGGTGACCGGCGCCGGATTCGACGGCGAGGTGCTCCGCCAGGCCGGCATCGAGCGGGCGGACGCCTTCGCGGCCGTCTCCAGCGGCGACAACTCCAACATCATCTCGGCCCGGCTGGCCCGGGAGACGTTCGGTGTCACCCGGGTCGCCGCCCGCATCTACGACCAGCGCCGGGCCCAGGTCTACGAGCGCCTCGGCATCCCGACCGTGGCCACCGTGCGGTGGACCGCCGACCGGATGCTGCGCCACCTGGTTCCCGAGGGGAACGTGGAGATCTTCCGCGACGCCACGAGCACCGTCTCGATCATCGAGGTGCCGGTCCACAAGGACTGGACCGGCCGGCCGGTACGCGCGCTGGAGAAGGTGACCGGGGCCCGGGTGGCGTACCTCATCCGGTTCGGGATCGGCACCCTACCCACGCTCTCCACCGTCGTGCAGGAGGGCGACCAGGTCTTCATGCTGGTCACCGACGACATCGCCGACGCGGTCACGTCGGCGGCGGCGCTGCCGCCGGAAGGGGGGCAGTGACCATGCGGGTCGCCATCGCGGGCGCCGGGAACGTGGGCCGCTCCATCGCCCAGGAGCTGATCGACAACGGCCACCAGGTGATGCTGATCGAGCGCCAGCCCAAGATGCTCCGGCCCGACCGGGTGCCGGACGCGGACTGGGTGCTGGCCGACGCCTGCGAGCTGGCCAGCCTGGAGGAGGCCGACCTCGCCGGCTGCGACGTGGTGGTCGCCGCCACCGGCGACGACAAGGTCAACCTGGTGGTCTCGCTGCTGGCCAAGACCGAGTTCGCGGTGCCCCGGGTGGTCGCCCGCGTCAACCGCGCCGAGAACGAGTGGCTCTTCACCGAGCAGTGGGGAGTGGACGTCGCGGTCAGCAAGCCGCGGGTCATGGCCGCCCTGGTCGAGGAGGCCGTCACGGTCGGCGACCTGGTCCGGCTGATGACCTTCCGACAGGGCGAGGCGAACCTCGTCGAGATCACGCTGCCGCCGACCGCCCCGTACGTCGGCCAGCCGCTGCGCGCGGTGCCGCTGCCGCGCGACTCGGCGCTGGTGGCGATCCTGCGTGGCAAGCGGGTACTGGTGCCCAGCCCGGACGACCCGATCGAGGCGGGCGACGAGCTGATCTTCGTGTGCACCGCGGAGGTCGAGGACGCCGTCCGCGCGGTGGTGCTGGGCCCGGACAGCGTCGAGCGGACCCGGGAGGCCCGCTGACCCCGGCTTCGCCGACCGTCAGGCGGCCGGCACCGGACGCGGCTCCCGGGTCACCCGCCGCACCGTCCAGACGGTGATCAGCAGCAGCAGCACGTACGGGGGGTAGCCCAGCACGAGCCGGGCGACGCCCAGCGCGGTGTCCTGGTGGGCGAGGTAGAGCCCGGCCTGCACGCCGACCTTGGCCAGCCAGACCACCCCCCACAGCACGGTGAGGCCGGTGAACGTGCGCACCAGGCGCGGGTCCTGGCGCCACTCGGAGGCGCCCTTCGCCACCAGCACCGACCAGATCCAGCCCACCAGCGGCTGCCGGATCGCCGCTGACAGCAGCAGCACCAGGCCGTAGCCGATGCCGTAGAGGATGCCGGGGAGGTAGAAGTCCCGCTCGTCGCCGGTGCGCCAGGCGATCGCCGCGCCGATCGCGATGCCGAACAGACCGTTGACCGCGTGCCGGACCGGCCGCCGCTGGGCCAGCCGCAGCACGGCGATGGCCACCGCGACCGCCACCGAGGCGATCACCGCCGGGCGCAGGTCGCCGACGATGTTGGCGACCACGAAGACGACCACCGGGATGCTGGACTCGAGCAGCCCGCGCCAGCCGCCCAACTGGTCGGCCATCTGCTCGGCGATCGTCGGGAGCGGCTCCTCCTCGCCCGGGCCGGTGCCCGACTGGGCGGTGCGGTGCTGTCCGGTGGTCACTTCGGCGGCTCCAACTCGTAGTACGGGTTGTAGATGACCTTGCGGTCGTCCCGCACGGCCACCCGGCCGCGCGCGGTCAGGTGCCGCCCGGGTTCGATGCCGGCGATGTGCCGCCGGCCCAGCCACACCAGGGTCACCACGTCGCTGCCGTCGTACAGGTCCGCCTCCAGCGTCGGCAGGTTGGTCCGCGGGGTGTAGACCACGGTGCGCAGCCGGCCGGCAACGGAGACCACCTCACCACGGCGGCACTGCCCGGCCGGCACCCCGCCGTGCTCGGCGCTCTCCCGGCGCAGCTCCTGCGCCTCGATCTCCGCCTCGGTCGCGGTGAGCCGCCGCAGCACGCGCCGAAGCGTTCCCCGCCGCTCGTCGGTCGACATGACCTCCGCGTCACCTTCCCGGGCCGGCCGGCCCCGTCGGCCGGCGGTGGAGCGGCACCCCAGGACACCGGGACCGCTCCGCCAGCGTACGCCGAGACAGCCGGCCCCGGTGCGGGCGACCTTCGCGGATCAGGCCTCGCCGGAGGTGGCGGGAACGCTCCCGTCCGGACCGGCCTGCTCGGCGACCTCCCGGGGCAGCCGCAGCGGCAGCGGCTCGCGGACCGGCTTGGCCTCCTGGCCCCGGTCGACCACCAGGCCCTCCAGGCAGGCGGCCAGCGGCCCGGCCGCGCCCGGTTTGGTGGCCGCCTCGCCCTGGTAGACGCCGCGAACCATCCAGCGCGGCCCGTCGATGCCGACGAACCGCAGGTCGGTGAGGCCGTCGGGGGTACGGACCCGGGCCTGCAGCTCGATGCCGTACTCGCCCTTGACCTCCTGGGCGGCGGCGCCGTCGTTGAACAGGGACTGGCGGATCTCCTCGCGCACCTCGTCCCAGATGCCCTCGCTGCGCGGGGCGGCGAAGACGCCGAGCTGGAGCGCGTTCTGCCCGTGCACGAGCACGACCTGCTGGATCACGCCCTGCTGATCGGCCTGCACCCGCACCTCGACGTCGGGGACCGCGGGGATCTGCAGGCTGCCCAGGTCGAGCCGCTGCACACCGCCGGGCGCCTCACTGACGTCGTAGGGGCCGCGCGCCGGCGGCCCCGGGGTCACCGGCGCCTCCAGTTCGTTGGCCTCACGGACGTCGGTCCCCTCGTGCCGCTCGGCACGCTTCCGGGAGAAGATCACTGCGCACACCCTCCGCTGTTCGCACTCACCCTGCCACCTCTTCCGTCCGGCCGCCCGCCCGACGCCGACCAATCTGCGGCCCGGGGCACCGTCACGACGGCTCCGGCGCGGGCCGTCGGCCGTCCGTGCCCGCCGGCGCCGGCACCAGCCCGGCGTGCCCGCCGGTGGAGCCGTGCCCGCCGGTCCCCCGCCGGGTGGTGGGCAGCTCCGCCACCGGCTGGAACTCCGCCCGCGCCACCCGCTGCACGACCAGCTGCGCGATGCGGTCGCCCCGGGAGATCCGGGCCGGCGCCTGCTGATCGTGGTTGATCAGGTTGACCAGGATCTCACCCCGGTAGCCGGCGTCGACCGTACCGGGCGCGTTGAGCACGGTCACACCGAGCCTGGCCGCCAGACCCGAACGGGGGTGCACCAGGCCCACGTAGCCCTCCGGCAGGGCGATGGCCACGCCGGTCGGCACCAGGGCGCGACCGCCCGGTGGCAGCTCGACGTCCGCGGCGGCGACCAGGTCCGCCCCGGCGTCGCCGGGATGGGCGTACGCCGGCAGCGGCAGCCCGGGGTCGAGCTGCCGTACGGGCACGGGTACGACGTCGGTCACGGTTCCCCTCTTCCGTCTGGTTCCGAAGGTGACCCTGCCATCCTGCCCGGTCGTCGGCCCGTCGTGCGCCGTACCCTTCACCTCGTGAGCGTGTCTCCGTCACCGTCGACGTCACCGGCCGCCTCGTACGCCGAGCGGCTGGCTCTGCCGTGGTGGCTCTGGCTGGGCGGGCTCGTCGCGGCCGGGCTGCTCGCCACCGAGATCTGGATGGGCGCGGCCGGCCTCCGGGCGTGGCTGCCGTTCGCGGTGCTGCTCCCGGCGGCGATCGTGGGCCTGTGGTGGCTGGGCCGGATCCGGGTGGCGGTCCGCGACGGCGAGCTGCGGGTGGACGACGCCCGCCTGCCGGTCCGGTTCGTCGCCGACGTCGTCCCCCTGGACGCCGCCGGCCGGCGCGAGGTGCTCGGGGTCGGCGCGGACCCGCTGGCGTTCGTGGTGCAGCGACCGTGGATTCCAGGCGCCGTCCAGGTGGTGCTCGACGACCCGGCAGACCCCACGCCGTTCTGGGTGGTGAGCACCCGCCGGCCGGTCGAGTTCGCCGAGGCGATCCTCGCCGCCCGGGACGCCGCCCGCACCAGCCCGACCGGGCCGGCCTGAGCCGACCCGTCCCGACCGGAGCGACCCGCGGGCCTGAGTCTCCGGTCAGGGCGCCGCGGGCAGTGCCGGTGGCGGGCCGGGCAGGTCCCGGCCACGGCGGCGGAGATCGGCGCGCAGGGTGTCGGCCATCGTCCGCGTCGCGCGCCGGTTGAGGTAGCTCGCCACCGCCGCGCCGGTGAGGAACGGCCCCAGCGTGGTGAGGTTGCGGCCGAAGCGCTTGAGCAGCGTGTCCCGCAGTTCCCGGCGGGCCGCGGTGCCCAGGACCGCGCTCACCCCGACACCGGGCATCATCGGGTTGATCCCCCGCTGGGTGGCCCAGGACTGGACGAGGGCCACCGCCCGCTGCGACCCGCCGGCGGGCAGCGGCACCCCGTACACCTCGTGCAGTTCGCCGGTCAGCTTGAGTTCGATCGCGACGACGGCGACCGTCTCGGCGGCCACCAGGACCGGGGCGGAGAGCAGGGTCGGCGTCGCCACCCACTCGATGGCGGCCACGCCGCCGCCCGCGGCGCCCACCCCCGCGGTGGCCCGGGCCGCGTTGCGGATGAGACGGTCGGCCAGGGCCTCCCCGTCCAGGTCCGGGAAGTGCCGGCGCAGCGTGGCCCGGTCCCGGATCGGGACGTGCGGGGCGACCTCGGCGACGGTGTCGACCATCCAGCGGACGGCCGCCTTCGGCTTGAACAGGTCGCCGAGACCACGCGCGCGGGCCTGCCCGACCAGGCGGCCGAGCAGCTGCCGGCGGCGGGCCGGCTCGATGTCGTCGGCCGTCAGCGCCGCGACGGTGGCGCCCAGCTCGGCCGCGTCGCCGGCGGGCGCCGCCTCCGCGCCCGGCGTCGCGTCCCGCTCGTTCCGCTCGGTCATGGCCGGACCTCCCGCTGCACGCGCCGCCGACCTGACGGCCGTCCATGACGAGTCAAGCAGCTCCACCGTTCCGGCGCAGGGCGACCGAACGAGCGGCGGCCCCGGGAAGGAGCCGCCGCCAGATGTCGCTACGCGGTCAGACGCACTCGCGGCAGATGAGTTCGCCGTTGCGCTCGACCGCCAGCTGGCTGCGGTGGTGCACCAGGAAGCAGCGCGCGCACCGGAACTCGTCCTGCTGCATCGGCAGAACCTTGACCGTGAGCTCCTCGTCGGCCAGGTCGGCGCCGGGCAGCTCGAAGCTCTCCGCCACCTCGGCCTCGTCGACGTCCACGGCGCCCGACTGTGAGTCGACGCGTCGGGCCTTCAGCTCTTCCAGGCTGTCCTCGCCGAGGTCGACCTCGTCGCGACGCGGGGCGTCGTAGTCGGTGGCCATCGGTTTCACTCTCCCATGTCGATGTTGTCGCTTCCGGTTGTAACGCCGGACGACGTTGTTTCGGTTCCGCTGGCCGGCCACCACATGTGTCGGTCACCCGACCCGACGCGCGCCGGGTTGGTGCCCGCCAGAGGAACTCCCCCGGCGAGCGCGGTACCTTACCCCCCCTTTGGGCGTGGCATGTATACCGCCCTCGTGGCAGAGATGTACGCCCCCGCACGGGAAGTTGTTCCCAATGTGACTCAGGCGACACGAAGATAGGGGTAGTACTACCCGGTTCCCGGTCGCCGCGCCGGCATGTCCGCCTGTTTCCACGCCACGGCCGGACAACGGTTAACCTCAGCGGCGTACTCGACGGCCGGCGGGGCGGCCCGACCGCCGCCGGCCGCTGCCACCCACCACTGTCCGGGAGCGCCCTGATGAGCTTTGCGCGAGTGCGAGCACTCGTCGTTGTCGGTCTGCTGGGGGTGCTGGCGCTGGTCTTCGTCGTCGTCGCGCTGGTGCGCGACACCCAGAGCGAGGCGGGAATCGGCGGCGGTTGCCCGGAGGGCTGGCCGCTGGCCGACGTGCGGCTGCGCCAGCAGCAGGAAGTGAAGATCAACGTCCTGAACGCCACCGAGACGCCCGGCCTCGCCAACAAGGTCGCCGACGACTTCCGCAACCGGAAGTTCCAGGTGAAGAAGACCGGCAACCAGAAGGACCAGATCGGCGACATCGCCGTCCTGCGGTACGGGCCGAAGGGGGTCGGGTCGGCGCACCTGCTGCGGGCGTACTTCCTGGACAACGCCGAGACCGAGTACAACCCCAAGCGCGAGGACGACATCGTCGACGTGGTGCTCGGCAGTGCCTTCCAGCAGCTCGCCACCACGACCGAGGTCAACCAGTCCCTCGGCGACCTCGGCTCCCCCGTGGCGCCGCCCGGCTCCTGCCCGATGCCGCAGGACTGAACCCCGGTCGCCGCGCCGCCCGTCCGCGGGTCGCCGGCGCCACGGCCGATGCCCGGGGCCGCCAGCGGCGCTACGGCCGGCGTCAGGGGCCGCCAGCGGCGCTACGGCCGACGCCCGGGGCCGCCGGCGGCGCTACGGCCGACGCCCGGGGCCGCCGGCGGCGCTACGGCCGACGCCCGGGGCCGCCGGCGGCGCTACGGCCGACGCCCGGGGCCGCCGGCGGCGCTACGGCCGGCGTCAGGGGCCGCCGGCGGCGTCAAGGTCGGCCAGGCGGTCGTGCAGGGGTGTGAAGAGCGCCGGCGGTGCGGCGATGACCAGGTCCGGCCCGGCCGCCGCCCCGCGCAGCCCGCCGACCCGCAGCCCGGCCTCGGTGGCCACCAGTCCACCGGCGGCGAGATCCCAGGCCGCCAGTCCCTTCTCGTAGTAGGCGTCCACCCGTCCCTCGGCGGCGAAGCAAAGGTCGACTGAGGCGGCGCCGAGCCGGCGGATGTCGCGGACGTGCGGGATCAGCTCGGTCACCACCCGGGCCTGGTGGGCGCGGCGCTTCGGGTCGTAGCCGAAACCGGTGGCCACCAGCGTCTGGCCGAGGTCCGTCTCGGTCGAGCCGCGCAGCCGCCGGCCGTCGCGCCAGGCACCGCCGCCGGCGGTCGCCGTCCACTCCTCGCCGGTCGTGACGTTGTGCACCACCCCGGCGACCACCACCCCGGCCACCTCGGCGGCGAGCGACACCGCGCTGTGCGGGATGCCGTAGAGATAGTTGACGGTGCCGTCGATGGGATCGACGATCCACCGTACGCCGTCCGGCCCGGCGGGGCCGGTGTCCGCCCCGCCGTACTCCTCGCCCAGCAGGGCGTCGCCCGGCCGCAGCCGGCGCAGGGCGTCGGTCACCTGCCGCTCGACCGCCCGGTCGGCCGCGGTCACCACGTCGGTGACGGTGCTCTTGGTCGCGGCCACCGAGACGCCCTCGGTCCACATCCGGTGCGCGGTCGCCGCGGCGTCCCGCGCCACCGCCACCGCGATCTCCAACAGTTCCCGCGGCTCCGGCGCCGGCCCCATCTTCGTCCCCTTCCCGCACGACCGGGATGGTCCCGACCGCACGTGGGTATCATCCTTACAAAGTCCACATCTGCGCCGAATCGGCGGTCTCACCGCCGATACCCCGTGCGCCGCCGGATGATCGCCGTGGACGGCGTTACAATTCACCCTGCCCACGCGCCACGGACCGCCAGCGACCGGTCGGCCCGGGACACGCGGGTCTCAACGACATCGCCCGGCACAAGCACTCCGCCGCACGCCGGACGACCCGGCCTTGCTCGCTCTTCGCCTCCGGAAGGTCATTCGTGACAGAACCCCGCCAGACCGGCGCCGACGTTCGCTCGCTCACCGACACCCTGATCGCGCACGCGCAGAGCGCCGGCGGTCAGCTCACGTCGGCCCAGCTCGCGCGCACCGTCGAGGCCGCCGAGGTGACTCCGGCCCAGGCCAAGAAGATCCTCCGGGCGCTCTCGGAGGCGGGAGTGACGGTCGTGGTCGACGGCTCGGCCAGCGCCGCCCCGCGCCGCCGGGTGGCGGCCGCCCGCTCGGCCACCCCGGCGTCCCGGGCCACCACCGCCAAGACCACCAAGAAGGCGGCCGCACCGGCCCCGAAGCAGGCGCCCGCCGCCGACGAGGCCCCGGCCCCGGCGCCGCGGAAGGCCACCGCCCGCAAGGCGGCCGGCACCACTGCCGAGGTGGCCGCCAAGGCCGCCGCCCCGGCGAAGAAGACCACCCGGGCCACCAAGGCGACGGTGGCCACGGCGACCGGCCCGGCGAAGGCCACCAAGGCGGGTCCGAAGGGGAAGGGCGAGGCCGGCGGCGAGGGCGAGATCGATCCCGAGGAACTCGCTGCCGAGATCGAGGACGTGGTTGTGGAGGAACCGGCCGAGCTGACGCAGGCCGCCGAGACCGACGCGGCGAACTCCGCCAGTGACAACGACTTCGAGTGGGACGACGAGGAGTCCGAGGCGCTCAAGCAGGCGCGCCGGGACGCGGAACTCACCGCGTCCGCCGACTCCGTGCGGGCGTACCTGAAGCAGATCGGCAAGGTGCCGCTGCTCAACGCCGAGCAGGAGGTCGAGCTCGCCAAGCGGATCGAGGCCGGGCTCTACGCCGCCGAGCGGCTGCGCGCGGCCGACGAGGGCGAGGAGAAGCTCAGCCGCGAGATGCAGCGCGACCTGCTGTGGATCTCGCGGGACGGCGAGCGGGCGAAGAACCACCTGCTCGAGGCGAACCTGCGTCTCGTGGTGTCGCTCGCCAAGCGGTACACGGGCCGCGGGATGGCCTTCCTCGACCTGATCCAGGAGGGCAACCTCGGCCTGATCCGCGCCGTCGAGAAGTTCGACTACACCAAGGGCTACAAGTTCTCCACCTACGCCACCTGGTGGATCCGCCAGGCCATCACCCGCGCCATGGCCGACCAGGCCCGCACCATCCGCATCCCGGTGCACATGGTCGAGGTCATCAACAAGCTCGGCCGGATCCAGCGCGAGCTGCTCCAGGACCTGGGCCGCGAGCCCACCCCGGAGGAACTGGCCAAGGAGATGGACATCACACCGGAGAAGGTGCTGGAGATCCAGCAGTACGCCCGGGAGCCCATCTCTCTCGACCAGACCATCGGCGACGAGGGCGACAGCCAGCTCGGTGACTTCATCGAGGACTCGGAGGCGGTGGTCGCGGTCGACGCGGTCTCGTTCTCGCTCCTGCAGGACCAGCTCCAGCAGGTGCTGCAGACGCTGTCCGAGCGCGAGGCCGGCGTGGTCCGCCTCCGGTTCGGCCTGACCGACGGCCAGCCGCGCACGCTGGACGAGATCGGCCAGGTGTACGGCGTGACCCGGGAGCGCATCCGCCAGATCGAATCCAAGACGATGTCCAAGCTGCGCCACCCGTCGCGTTCGCAGGTCCTGCGGGATTACCTGGACTGACCGGACCCGCCAACCGGGCGTGTCGTTTTGAACACGTGGCGTGCAACGCCGCATGGTGATCGTTCGGTTGCCGGAATGTGATCGTTGACGTGGCACCCTTGGTGCATGGCACGCTGTCGGAGCCATGTGTGACCTCGGTCCCCCGCGGGCACACAGGGAAGGCGAGGCCCGACAAGGGTGTTGCACGATAGGTGAGCAACGACCGAAGAGTGTGTTCATCGGTGACGACCAGAGGAGGAAGGCGATGACCCCGACCCTCACGCCGCCGCCCGAGACGGTGAGCCCCCCGGCCGCCGATGAACGGTGCGACCGCTGCAATGCTGCCGGCAAGCTCCGGGTCACCCTCGCGGGTGGGAGCGAGCTGGTTTTCTGTGGGCATCACGCGAACAAGTACGCGGAGGATCTGGTGAAGATCACCGTGCGGTACGCGGCGGACCCGGAGTTCAGCTGGCGTGGCGCCGATCTGATGGCGAACTGAGGTAAGTCGACATAAAGCCGGCCGGGCCCCTTTCGGGGGCCCGGCCGGCTTTCTCATACCCGCGCCCCGCGCCCCGCGCCCCGCGCCCCGCGCCCCGCGCCCCGCGCCCCGCGCCCCGCGCCCCGCGCCCCGCGCCCCGCGCCCCGCGCCCCGCGCCCCGCGCCCCGCGCCCCGCGCCCCGCGCCCCGCGCCCCGCGCCCCGCGCCCCGCGCCCCGCGCCCCGCGCCCCGCGCCCCGCGCCCAGATCGTGCTACAACCGCGAAGTAGTGGCCTCTTGCGAATCGCGAATCGGAGCCACTACTTCGTGGTTCGAGCGTGATCTTGGGGGGGTCGGTCGGGTCGCCGCCCGAAACGACGGCACGGGCCAGCCAGCGACGGAACGGACAGGCCGAACGTTGACCCTCAAAGGGTCTGTACGGTGGCGATACGCTCCTCGAGCTGCTCGATCGTCGCTTGAGCGCTGGGCGGGCCGCCGCAGAGCCGGCGCAGCTCGGCATGGATCTTGCCGTGGGGCTGGCCGGTGCGGTGGTGCCGGGCGGCCACCAGGGCGTTCAGCTGCCGCCGCAGCGCCACGCGGCGTTGCGCCGCGCTCATCGGTGCCGGCGGCCCCGTGGAGGCCGCAGCGGCCGGCTCAGCGGTCCGTTCGCCGTTCCTGCGCCGCTGCGCCGCGAGCTGTTCGGCCTGCCGCTTGGACAGGAGCATGGCCACCTGGTCGGCCGTGAGCAGACCGGGCAGGCCGAGGTACTCCTCCTCCTCGGGGGTTCCGGCCTGGGCGGCGGTGCCGAACGACGCGCCGTCGAAGATCACCTGATCCAGCTCGGCGGTCGCGGAGAGCGCGGCGAAGTTCTTCTCCAGCTCACCGCTGGCCTGGTCGTCGCGCTGCGCGCGGTCCAGCAGGTCGTCGTCGAAGCCCTCGCGGTCCTTCGGCTTGCCCAGCACGTGGTCCCGCTCGGCCTCCATCTCGCTGGCCAGTCCGAGCAGGTGCGGCACGCTGGGCAGGAACACCGACGCGGTCTCCCCCGGCCGGCGCGCCCGGACGAACCGGCCGATGGCCTGCGCGAAGTAGAGCGGGGTGCTGGCGCTGGTCGCGTACACGCCGACGGCCAGGCGGGGGATGTCGACGCCCTCGGAGACCATCCGGACCGCCACCAGCCAGCGCTGCTCGGAGGCCGCGAACGTCGCGATCCGGGCCGAGGCGCCCACGTCGTCGGAGAGCACCACGGCGGCCCGCTCACCGGTCACCTGTTCGAGGAGCTTCGCGTACGAGCGGGCGGTCTGCTGGTCGCTGGCGATGACGAGACCGCCCGCGTCCGGCATCCCGGCGTTGCGCAGGACGGTCAGGCGGGCGTCCGCCGCCCGCAGTACCTGGGGCATCCAGTCGCCGGCCGGGTCGAGCGCGGTCCGCCAGGCCTGCGCGATCAGGTCCTGGGTCATCGGCTCCCCGAGCCGGGCCGCCAGTTCCTCGCCGGCGTTCGTACGCCACCGGGTCTCCCCGGAGTACGCGAGGAAGAGCACCGGGCGTACGACGCCGTCACGCAGCGCCTCGGCGTAGCCGTACACGGAGTCCGCGTGGGAGCGCAGGAGGCCGTCGGTGCCCCGCTCGTAGGTCACGAACGGGATGGGGTTGTCGTCGGAGCGGAACGGCGTGCCGGTGAGCATGAGCCGCCGCTCGGCGCCCTCGAAGGCCGCCTTCACCCCGTCGCCCCAGGTCCGCGAGTCGCCGGCGTGGTGGATCTCGTCGAGGACGACCAGGGTGCGCCGGGTCATCGTGCGCCGCCGGTGCACCTGTGGCGCCATCCCGACCTGGGCGTACGTGACGACGGCACCGTGGAAGTCGGCCGACGAGTGCAGGTCGGCATTGCGGAAGGCGGCGTCGAGCTGGATGCCGACCCGGGCGGCCGCCTGCGCCCACTGGGTCTTGAGGTGCTCGGTGGGTGCGACCACGGTGACGGCCTCGACGGTGCCGTCGGCGAGCAGCTCGGCGGCGATCCGGAGCGCGAACGTGGTCTTGCCGGCGCCGGGGGTGGCGACCGCCGTGAAGTCGGGGTCGCGGCGGCGCAGGTACTCGACGAGGGCCTTGCGCTGCCATGCGCGCAGTGCCGGGAACGTCTCGAGCGCCGGCGTCCGGGGTGCCACGCGAAGCTCCTCTCCACCGCCTGAGGGACCGGCCCCGGGCCGCGGGCCACGGGTGCCGCCGCCCATGAAAACGCCTCCGCGCAGAGGTGCCGCGAAGGCCGACTCAGCATAACCAGCGAGCGCCCCACACCCCACTCGACACAACGCTCGTCACATCACCCCCACCCGCCGATCTTGCACTTCGGCCGTTGGCACGGCCCGTTACATGGCCTTGCCGGGGCGCAATGTGCATGATCAACGCGGCGAGGGGCCGCGGTGCGGGCGGTGCAGGCGCGCGGCGCGGGGTGCGCGGCGCGGGGTGCGCGGCACGGGCGCGGCGCGCCGCGTGGGTCAGGTGGGGTGGGGTGGGCGGAAGGTGGGGAGCGGAGCGGACCAGCGGCGGCGCAGGGCGACCAGGCGGATCAGGAAGACCAGGACCGCCGCCGCCGTCAGCCAGAGCGCGTTCGCGTTGCCGGCCGCCTCCAGCAGTACGACCAGGACGGCGCCGACGAGCGCGGCGAGCGCGTAGATCTCCCGACGGAGCACCACCGGGATCTCGGCGGTGAGCAGGTCGCGGCCGAGGCCGCCGCCGATCGCGGTGAGCATCCCGACGACGCAGGCACCGACCGCCGGTACCCCGGCACCGAGCGCCTTCACCGTGCCGATGACCGTGAACAGCGCCAGGCCCGCGGCGTCCAACACCAGGACGGTGGTACGCAGGCGGGCGAACTGCGGGTGCAGCCAGAAGACGGCGACAGCGGTGACGGCGGCGGTGGCGGCGTAGCGCCAGTCCGCGAAGGCCAGCGGCGGGGCTTCGTCGATGACCAGGTCCCGGAAGATCCCACCGCCGAGCGCGGCCACGAACCCGACGAAGACGACGCCGAAGAGGTCCAGCCGCTTGGCGACGGCCGCCGAGGCCCCGGAGGCGGCGAAGACCGCGACCCCGGTGAGATCGGCGAACAGTAGGGCGGTGGAGGTGGTCACCGCCGCAGGCTACGCGGGCGGCTCCGCCGCCCGCCCCGGTTCACGCGGTGAACGAGTCGTAGATCTCCTTGCACTTAGGGCACACCGGCGAGCCGGGCTTGGCCGCCTTGGTGACCGGGAACGTCTCGCCGCAGAGCGCCACGACGAAGGTGCCCATCACGGCACTCTCGGCGATCTTCTCCTTGCGCACGTAGTGGAACATCTCGGGACCGGTGTCGGCGTCCTTCACCTCGGGACGCTCGAGAACCTGTGTGCTCACTTGCTCACCTCCAGCTGCCAAGTTTGGCAGGTCACCCGTTGCCCGGTCCACTGCAGGTCCGCGCGGCCGAGGTCGTACCGTTGACCGGCGTGACCAACTTTCACATCCGACGCGGCGCCGAGGTCGAGGACGCCCTGCGCACCGGGCGTCCCGTGGTGGCCCTGGAGAGCACGATCGTCTCGCACGGCCTGCCCCGGCCCGACAACCTCCGGGTGGCCCGCGAGATCGAGCAGGCGGTACGGGACGCGGGCGCCGTGCCGGCCACCATCGGCATGGTCGGCGGCCAGCTCGTGGTCGGCCTCGACGACGCCGAGCTGACCCGTCTCGCCACCGTCGACCCGGTGGCGAAGCTCTCCGTACGCGATCTCGCCGTCGCGGCGGCGACCGGCGCGGACGGCGCCACGACCGTGGCCGCGACCAGCGCGGTGGCCGCGGCGGCGGGCATCGGTGTCTTCGCCACCGGTGGCCTCGGCGGGGTGCACCGGGAGGCCGCCGAGAGCTTCGACGAATCCGCCGACCTGGTGACCCTGGCCCGCACGCCGATCGCCGTGGTCTGCGCCGGGGTGAAGTCGATCCTCGACGTCGGTGCCACGCTGGAGCGCCTGGAAACCCTCGGGGTCGGCGTGGTCGGCTACCGCACCCGCCGCTTCCCCGGCTTCTACCTGACCGACGGCGGTTTCGACCTGGACTGGTCGGTGGACTCTCCGGAGCAGGTGGCCGACGTGCTCGCCGCCCGGGACCAGCACGGCCTGCACCGCGGCGGGCTGGTCGTGGCCAACCCGCTGCCCGCCGACGAGCAGCTCGACCCGGCACTGCACGACCGCACCCTCGCCGACGGGCTGGCCCTGCTGGAGCGGGAGGGGATCACCGGCAAGGCGGTGACGCCGTTCCTGCTGGCCCACTTCCATTCCGCCACCGAGGGGGCCAGCCTCGCGGTGAACGTCCGGATCATCCTGCGCAACGCCGACCTCGCCGCCCGGATCGCGGTCGCGTCGGCCGCCCGCCGGGCATGAGACCACCCCGCGTCCTCGTCGTCGGCGACCTGATCACCGACGTGGTGGCGGTACTGGCCGGGCCGCCGGCGACCGGGTCGGACACGCCGGCCGAGATCCGCTTCACCGGCGGCGGCCAGGCGGCGAACACGGCGGCCTGGTTGGGCGCGCTGGGCGTACCCGTGACGCTGGTCGGCGCGGTCGGCGACGACGGACCGGGCCGGGACCGGATCGCGGAGCTGGAGCGCGGCGGCGTCGACTGCGCGGTCACCCGGGTGCCCGACGCACCGACCGGGACCGTCATCGTGCTGGCCACACCAGCGGAGCGCACGATGGTCACCGAGCGCGGGGCCAACCTGCGGCTGGCCCCCGGAGCGGTCGACGCCGCGCTGGACGGCGCGCCGGACACCCGCCACCTGCACCTGTCCGGCTACACCCTGCTGGACGCCGGATCGCGGCCGGCGGGGCTGCGCGCGCTGGCCGCGGCCCGCGAGCGGGGGCTCACCGTCAGCGTGGACGCGGCCTCCGCCGAACCGCTGCGGCGGGTCGGCGCGGCGGCCTTCCTGACCTGGGTACGCGGCGTCGACCTGCTCCTGGTCAACGCGGAGGAGGCCACCGTGCTGGCCGGTGGGCTCGACCCGGCGGCGCAGGGGCGGGTGCTGTCCGCCTCGGCGCGGCGGGTGGTGGTCAAGCGGGGCGCGGCGGGTGCGGTGTGGGTGGACCGGGACGCGACGATCGCGGTGGCGCCGGCGCGGCGGATGAGCGTGGTCGACCCCACCGGGGCCGGTGACGCGTTCGCCGCCGGGCTGCTGACCGCCTGGCTGGGCGGGGCGTCGCCCGAGGCGGCGCTGCGCCGCGCCGGCGACCTCGGCGCCTCGGCGGTGAGTCGGGTCGGGGCGCGGCCGCCACGCTGACCGGCGACCGGCCGCGTGGGTACGCGCTCAGCGGCCGGTCACTCGTCGGCGTCGATGACCTTGTGCGGCCGTTCCTCGGCGGTGAGGCTCATCGGCGGCGTGTCGTCCCGCTGCCGGGGCTGGAACTTTCCGGCGAGCCGGTGCTGCTCCTTCGGCGGCCGGTCGTTCGCCAGGAGCACGGCCAACCACGGGACGAGGATCATGCCCAGGCCGGCCAGGGGCAGCCAGAGCCAGAGCATGGGGGCCTGCGCGCCGACCAGTACGGCGCCGACGATCAGGCACACGACCCGGATGCCCATCATCAGCACGTACCGCTTCTGTCGGCTGCTGAGCTGGTCGTCCTGGCTGCGTGAGGCGTCGGTGATCAATATGGGCTGGTACGCCTGACGCTTCACCACGGACCTCCTCGAGGGGGTTACGCCTCATCCTTTCACCTCGACCCCGTGATCAGCGAGAATCGCGTCGTGTTACGTCCGTGGTACGCTCACGGCGTGGGCAGCAGGTTCAGCTTCACCGAGGAGGCGCTGGCCAACCTGCGGGTCTACGACGTCACGCCGGGGGAAGTCTGGGAGGCGCTGCACAGCAGCCGACGGGTCATCCGCCACCTGGGCGACGACGTGATGGTCGTCTACGCCTCCGCCCGCCGAGGGCGCCGGCTGGCCGTGCTGCTCGCCGAGGCCGACGGCACCGACAACGACTGGGACATCCTCTCCGCCCGCGAGCTGACCGACGTGGAGGCCAAACGCTACGACGAGGCCGTGCGGAGAGAGCGCCGATGAGGAGGTGGTCAGCATGCACCGGGACGACGCCATCAAGCGGTTCCACGGCGACGACGCCCTCGCCGACCTGATCGACGAGAGCCAGCCGGCGGAGCTGCCCGTTCCGGACACCGACGGCCCGATGGTGAGCCGGTCGGTGCGGCTGCCCCTGGAGACGTACGAGCGCGTGCGCGCCGCCGCCGACGCGCGGGGCATCGGGGTGACCACGCTGATGCGGCAGTGGATCGAGGCCGGCCTCGCCGACCTGGATGACTCGGCGACCGTCTCGCTCGCCGACGTCCGCCGCGCGCTCGCCGCGCTCTCCCGTCCGACCGCCGCCTGACCGCCCGACCCCGCGCCGGGCCGCCCGACCCGGCACCCGCCCGACCCGGCACCGGTCCTACCGGGCGCGCCGGTCCGGCTGGGAGGGTTGCCCGCCGCTCGCCACGGGCGTCAGGGCTCGAAGTTGCCGCCGCTCGACCTCCGCCGCCCCAGCGGGGAGGCCGACGTCTCGATCGGTCGGCCCCGGCTGCGCAGCCCGTCGGCGACCGCCACACCGGTGAGCACCGCGGCGACGGCGGCCTGGGCCACCGTCGACGTCCCCCGGGTGAGCGGCACGGCGACCAGCACCAGCGCGACCACCGCCACCACCCGGGGGACGGAGACCCGGCCGAAGACCTCGTACTCGAAACGGGCCCGGGCGAGCAGGAAGACCACCGGCCCGCCGACGACGAAGAAGAGCCACTCCGGCTCGAGCGGATCGTACGGGTGCATGATCACCAGCTCGTAGCCGACACCGGCCATCAGCACCCCGCCGATGATGAACAGGTGGGTGAAGCTGGCGGAGGTGCCCAGCGGGCCGGGCTCGCGCGCCACCCGCAGGGCCTCGGCGAGCAGGTGCCCGGCGCGGTGGAAGTAGATCCGCCAGAGCAGCGCGGTGGTGACGAAGGCGAGAACGAAGGCGGCCGCCCGCTCCGCGGAGAACTTCTGCCCGCTGTACGCGACGCCGATCACCAGGATCGACTCGCCCAGCGCGATGAGGAAGATCTGCTGATACCGCTCCGCGAGGTGCTCGCCCTCGATGCGCCACCCGGACGGCCGGGCCGGGCCCAGCCGGGGCACCGGCCAGCCCAGCGTCAGGCCCAGGTAGTCGATCGCGAGGGCGAGCAGCCACAACGGCATGCGCAACTCGTCCGGACCGAGCGCCCCGGCCAGCCAGGGCAGCCCGCCCAGCGCCGCCCACGCCGCGAGCCGGAACGGCACCTGCCGACGCGGATGCCCGCGCAGCGCGGTGGCGATGACCAGCGGCCGGCCGATCATCACCCCCAGGTACGCGAGCACGAACGGCAACGCCCGCTCCTCGAAGGCGCGGGGCATCGCCACCGCCATCACCAGGCTGCCGAACATGGTGCCGACCACGACCGCCTGGATGATCGTCCGCTCCGGCTCGTACCGGCTGGTGACCCAGGTGGTGATCGTCCAGACCAGCCACAACGCCAGGAAGAGCGCCAGGGTCTCGACGACTCCGACGATCATGTGACCGTGCGAGACCTCGTCGATCAGCCGCACCGACAACCGGGTCAGGGCGAAGACGAAGACCAGGTCGAAGAAGAGCTCCAGGAAGGTGGCCCGGGGCGAGCTGACGGTGGGGCGGAGCAGTTCCCCGCCACGATCCGCTCCCGTCGCCGCCATCGTGACTTCAACGAGCCGCGCCGGAGCCCGTTGCGTCAGGCGCCGGACGCCTTCGCCGCCGCCTTCATCTGCTGCTTGTACTCGCGGACCCGGCGCAGCGAGTCGGCGTCCGTGACATCGGCGACCGACCGGTACGCGTCCGGGTCGCCGTAGCCGCCGGCGGCCTCCCGCCAGCCCTCGGGTGCGACGCCGAACCGCTTGCCGAGCAGGGCGACGAAGATCTGGGCCTTCTGCTTGCCGAACCCGGGCAGCTCGGCCACCCGCCGCAGCAGTTCACGGCCGTCGGTGACGCCGGCCCAGAGGCCCGCCGCGTCACCGTCGTACCGGTCGACCAGGACCCGGCACACCTCCTGCACGCGGGCGGCCATGGCCTTGGGGAAGCGGTGCAGGGCCGGCGGGGTCGCGAAGATGGTGACCAGGGCGTCCGGGTCGTAGCCGGCCAGCTCGGCGGCGTCCGGCTCGTGCCCGAGCCGCTGCGCCAGCACGTACGGCGACGAGAACGCCTTCTCCATCGGGACCTGCTGGTCGAGGACCATGCCGACGAGCAGCGCCAGCGGGCTGCGCCGCAGCAGCGCGTTGGCCTCCGGGTCGATCGGCAGCTCGAGCGTCATGCGCACCATCCTGCCCGGCGGGCGGCCCGACGCGCACCCCGACCCACCGGCCGTGATCCGACCCGCACTCCGATTCAGTGTGAGGTTAGCCTGTGCTAACTTCATCGCGTCGGCGTCCGCCGACCCGTCCGAAGGGGTTGCCGTCGTGTCCGTACTGCTCCGCCGGTCCACGGCGACGCTCGTCGCCGCCGGGCTGCTCGCCACCGGCCTGGTCGCCTGCGGGTCGGGCGAGGACGAGTCCGCCGACCCCGGCAAGCCGAACGACAAGACGATCACGGTCTACAGCGGCCGGAACGAGCAGCTCGTCAAGCCGCTGCTGGAGAAGTTCACCCAGCAGACCGGCATCCAGGTCAAGCCGCGGTACGCCAGCACCGCCCAGCTCGCCGCGCAGCTGGTCGAGGAGGGCGACAAGTCGCCGGCCGATGTCTTCTTCGCCCAGGACGCCGGTGCGCTCGGCACGGTCGCCAAGAAGGGCATGTTCGCCACCCTGCCGGAGGCCGCCACCGGCAAGGTCCCCGAGACGTACCGGGCCCGCAACGGCCAGTGGGTCGGCGTCAGCGCCCGCGCCCGAGTGCTGGTCTACAACGCCGACCAGGTCCCCGCCGACCAGTTGCCGACGTCCGTCTTCGAGCTGACCGAACCGAAGTGGAAGGGCAAGGTAGCGCTCGCCCCGACCAACGCCTCCTTCCAGGCGTTCGTCACCGCGATCCGGGTGCAGCACGGCGACCAGCGGGCGAAGGACTTCCTGGCCGGCCTCAAGGCCAACGAGCCGCAGATCCGGGACAACAACATCAAGATCGTCGAGGACGTGAACAACGGCGTCGTCCCGGTCGGCCTGGTCAACCACTACTACCTCGGCGAGATCGCCAAGGAGCAGGGCAGCACACCCGACGCGATGAAGGCCAAGCTGCACTTCTTCCCCGGCGGCGACACGGGCGCGCTGGTCAACGTGGCCGGCGTCGGCGTGCTCAGCCGCGCCGCCGAGGACGCCGACGCCAAGGCGTTCGTCGACTACCTGCTCGGCCCGGAGGCCCAGAAGTACTTCGCCGCGGAGACCTTCGAGTACCCGGTGGTCAGCGGGGTGGCCGGCCCGGCGTACGTGCCGCCGCTGGCCGACCTGAAGGTCCCGACCGTCGACCTGAACGATCTCGACACCCTCGAGGCCACCGTGGCCATGATCACCGAGTCGGGGTTGGTCCCCTGACCAGTTCGACGACGACGGCAGGGCCGGCTCTGCACGGGCCGGCCCCGTCCGGCGTACGCGGACGGGCGCGGCGGCTGGTCCCCCGCCCGGCGCTGCTCGCGGCCTCGACCGCGGCGGTGGCCGTGGCCCTGCTCCCCCTGGTCTACCTGGCGGTACGCACCGCCGAGGCGGGCTGGGAGCGGGTCGTCGACGAGTTGTGGACCGAGCGGGTCGCGCTGCTCGCCCTGCGCAGTGTCGCCCTCGCGGCGGTGGTCACCGCCGCGTGCGTGCTGCTCGGCGTCGGCGCGGCCTTCCTCGTCACCCGCACCGACCTGCCCGGCCGGCGGCTCTTCGCGGTGCTGGCCGCGCTTCCGCTGGCCGTCCCCACCTACATCGCGGCGTTCGCCTGGGTGTCCGAGGTACCCGGCCTGGAGGGCTTCTGGCCGGCGGCGCTGGTGCTGACGCTCTGCTCGTACCCGTACGTCTTCCTGCCGGTCGCCGCCGCGCTGCGCGGCGCGGACCCGGCGCAGGAGGAGGTTTCCCGGTCACTGGGGCGCGGCGGCTGGCAGACGTTCACCGCGGTGACCCTGCGGCAGATCCGGCCGGCCACGGCGGCCGGCGCCCTGCTGGTCGCCCTCTACGTGCTCTCCGACTTCGGGGCCGTCTCGATCCTGCGCACCGACACGTTCACACGGGCCATCTTCGTCGCCTTCGACCTGGGCTTCGACCGCACCGGCGCGCTGGTGCTCGCCAGCGTGCTGGTGGTGCTGACCGTGCTGCTGCTCACCGCCGAGACCGCCACCCGGCGGCGTGGCGCCCGGTACGCGCGCCTCGGCGGCGCCCGCCGTCCGCCGCTCCGGCTGCGGCTCGGCGCGGCCCGCTGGCCGACGCTCGCGGCGTTGCTCGGCGTGGCCGCGCTCGCTCTCGGCGTACCCGCGCTGAGCCTGGCCCGGCGGCTCGCCGGCGGGGTGTCCCGCCCCGGCGCCCTGGCCGAGGTCGCCGTCGCCGCCGGCAACTCGCTGACCGTCTCGCTCGCCGGCGCGGCGCTGACCATGCTGCTGGCGCTGCCGCTGGGGCTGCTCGTCGCCCGTGCGCCCGGCGTGCTGACCACGGTGCTCGACCGGCTGGCGTACCTCGCCCACGCCCTGCCCGGCGTCGTGATCGGGCTGTCGCTGGTCTTCTTCGGGATCGCCGTGGCGTACCCGCTCTACCAGACCCGCTGGCTGCTGGCGCTGGCGTACGCGACGCTCTTCCTGCCGCTCGCGGTGGGCGCGGTGGCCGGTGCCGCCGCGCAGTCGCCGCCCGGCCTGGAGGAGGTGGCCCGCTCGCTCGGCCGGCCGCCGCTGGCCGTGCTGCGCACGGTGACCCTGCCGCTGACCCTGCCCGGCATCGGGGCGGGCGCGGCGCTGGTCTTCCTGACCGGCATGAAGGAGCTTCCCGCCACCCTGCTGCTGCGCCCGACCGGCACGGACACGCTGGCCACCGAGTTGTGGACCGCCACGTCGGTCGGGGCGTACGCCGCCGCGGCCCCGTACGCCGCGCTGCTGGTGGCGATCTCGGCGCTGCCCACCTGGCTGCTGGTCGCCCGCAGCGGCCTGCTCGACAAGGAGGACCGGACATGAGCGAGCGCAGCGAGCGAATCATCAGGCTCAGCGCAATGGTGCCTCAGGACGGCGCGCAGCGCAGCGGAGCGCCGGCATGAGCGAGCGCAGCGAGCGAATCATCAGGCTCAGCGCAATGGTGCCTCAGGACGGCGCGCAGCGCAGCGGAGCGCCGGCATGAGCGAGGTCGTGCTGACCGGGGTGGTCAAGCGGTACGGGGGCGTCACCGCGCTGGCCGGCGCCGACCTCACCGTGCCGTCCGGGCAGCTCACCGCCGTGCTCGGGCCGTCCGGCTGCGGCAAGACGACGCTGCTGCGCTGCCTCGCCGGCTTCGAGCGCCTCGACGGCGGCGAGATCCGGGTCGGCGGCGTCGCGGTCGCCGGGACCGGCCGGCACGTGCCCGCCCACCGCCGCCGCATCGCGGTGGTGCCCCAGGAGGGGGCGCTCTTCCCGCACCTCAGCGTCGCCGACAACGTCGCGTACGGCCTGGACCGGGCGGCCCGCCGGGGCGACCGGGTCGAGGAGGTGCTGACCCTGGTGGGTCTCGCCGGCTATGGCGACCGGATGCCGCACCAGCTCTCCGGCGGTCAGCAGCAGCGGGTCGCGGTGGCCCGCGCGCTCGCCCCCCGCCCGTCGGTGGTGCTGCTCGACGAGCCGTTCAGCGCCCTGGACGCCGGGCTGCGGGCCGGGCTGCGCCACGACGTCCGGGAGGCGCTGCGCGCCGACGGGGCGACCGCTGTGCTGGTCACCCACGACCAGGGCGAGGCGCTGTCGGTGGCCGACCGGGTGGCGGTGCTGCGGGCGGGCCGGGTGGTGCAGGCCGGGGCGCCCACCGACGTCTACCGGGAACCGGCCGACGAGTGGGTGGCCGGCTTCGTCGGCGACGCGGTGCTGCTGCCGGCGGTGGTCGAGGACGGCGCGGCGCGTACCGCCCTGGGGACCGTGCCGCTCGCCGGCGCCGCACCGGCCGGCCCGGTGACCGTCCTGGTCCGGCCGGAGCAGGTACGCCTGACCACCGGCCCGGGCGCGGTGAGCGCCACCGTGCTGCGGCACGACTTCCACGGGCACGACGCGCTGGTCGGCCTCCGGCTCGCCGACGGCACCCGGGTCACCGCCCGGATCCTCGACGGCGCCCCGACGGCCCCGGTCGGCGCCGAGGTCGGGGTGAGCGTCGAGGGCTCCGCCCGAGCCTTCGCCGCCCCCGCCCCGACCCCCACCCGACCCCGCGGCGACCTTGCCGCGGCGAAATCGGCGTGACGGGGCAGACGGGGGGCGGAACGCGCGAGATCGCGTGAGCGATGGGCCGCGGCCCGACGGACCGGGGAGGTCCGTCGGGCCGCGGCGGGGATGGGGCGCGGGTCAGTTGACGACGAAGAGCAGGCGGTTCGGCGAGCCGGAGCCGGGGCTGGTCACCACGCCGGTGGTGGCGTTGCTGGTCAGGTAGTTGCTGACCTGCGCCGGCGTCCACGACGGGTTGCTCGAGAGCACGAGGGCGGCGGCGCCGGCCACGTGCGGCGAGGCCATCGAGGTGCCGCTGATCGTGTTGGTCGCCGTGTTGCTGGTGTGCCAGGCCGACGCGATGCTCGACCCGGGCGCGAACACGTCGACGCAGGAGCCGTAGTTGGAGAACGAGGAGCGGGCGTCGCTGCTGGTCGTCGAGCCGACGGTCAGCGCGGTCGAGGTACGGGCCGGCGAGTAGTTGCAGGCGTTGGCGCTGGAGTTGCCGGCCGCCACGGCGTACGTGACGCCGGAGCGGATCGAGTTGGCCACGGCGTTGTCGATGGAGGAGCTGGCCCCGCCGCCGAGGCTCATGTTCGCCACCGCGGGCTTGACCGCGTTCGCGGTCACCCAGTTCACGCCGTTGACGACGCTGGTGGTGCTGCCGCTACCGGAGCAGTTGAGCACCTTCACGGCCACCAGTCGGACCGACTTGGCCACGCCGTAGGTGGAGCCGCCGACGGTGCCGGCGACGTGCGTGCCGTGACCGTTGCAGTCGGTGTTGTTGCTGTCCACCGTGTTGGTGCCCCAGGTGGCCCGGCCGCCGAACTGGTTGTGGCTGGTCCGGATGCCGGTGTCGATGATGTACGCCCGGACGTTGGAGGCGGTGTTCGGGTAGGTGAAGGTGCCGCTCAGCGGCCGGTTCCGCTGGTCGATACGGTCCAGGCCCCACGGCGGGTTGGTCTGGGTCGCCTGGACCGTGATCACCTGGTCCTGCTCGACGTAGGCGACGGCGGGGTCGGCGGCGAGCCGGCGGGCCTGGGTCTCGGTCATCTTGGCGGCGAAGCCGGTCAGCGCGGCGGTGTAGACGTCGGCGACGCTGCCGCCGTACCGCTTGGCGAGCGCGCCGGCCCGGGTCGGCACGGAGGAACGGGCGGCGAAGGTGCCGGCGGTGCCCACCGTGTCGGACTTGAGCACGACGAGGTAGCTCCCGCTGATCGCGTTCGGCGCGCCGGCGCCCCGGATCTCGCCGGTGGGCGCGGCCAGCGCCGGGGTGGTGCTGGCCGCGGAGATGGCCGCCGCGGTGGCGACGACGGCGAACGCCCGGAGGACGCTCCGTCGCGCGGTGGACCCTGATGGCATCGTCTGCCTCCCTTGCCAGAGCGGCCGCCCGGCTTCTGGCCGGGCGGTCCGCATCATCGATATATCTCGATGAGATGCTAGCGGGTCATCGACAAATATGACAGAGATGTCGATCGATTGCTATCGGATGTCACGGGTGGTCGCCTCCCGGCCGCCGGCAGGAGGCAGGATGGCGATGTGGACGAACACGACATGCTGCTCTCCCCGGCCGGGGTGTCGGCCCTGCGGACCGCGCTCACCAGGGCGAACTTCACGTCGAACGGCATCGCCGCCCGGCTGGGCGCGCACGCCACCGGCGGGGTCGCCCGCAACGACTTCCGCGCCGCGCTGCGCGCCACCGAGGACCGCGATCCGCTCGCCACGCTGATCCGGGTCTTCATCTGCGAGCAGACCGAGCCGGCGGCCGCCGTAGCCGCCGCGCTGGCGCCCCTGCCGATCGAGGAGGCGCTCGCCGGCGGCCTGGTCGAGCGGCACGGCGACGGGCTGCGGATGGGCCTGGACCTGGAACCGTACGGGGACGACTGGTGGGTGCTCGCCGACGTGCCGGCCAGCGCCCGACCCGGCCGGCCCCTGCACGCCGAGCACGTCCTCGGCATCGGTGGTGCGACCCAGACGCTGATCGGCGCGACCGTCCGCCGGCCGGTGGAGACCGCGCTGGACCTGGGCACCGGCTCCGGCGTCCAGGCCCTGCACCTGTCCACGCATGCGCGGCGGGTCACCGCCACCGACGTCTCCGAGCGGGCACTGCGCTTCGCCGCCACCACCGCCGCGCTCAACGGCCAGGACTGGGAGCTGCTCCGCGGCGACATGGTCGCGCCGGTCGCCGGCCGCCGCTTCGACCTGGTGGTCAGCAACCCGCCGTTCGTCGTGGGCCCGGGCACCACCACGCACGTCTACCGCGACTCGGGCCGGGTCGGCGACGCCATCGGCGCCGAGCTGGCCGCCGCCGCGCCGGGCCTGCTCACCGACGGTGGCACCATGCAGTACCTGGCGAACTGGGTGCACGTCGCCGGCGAGGACTGGGGTGAGCGGGTCACCGGGTGGTTCGCCGGCACCGGCCTGGACGCCTGGGTGATCCAGCGGGAGGTGGCCGACCCCATGGCGTACGTGAACCTGTGGCTCACCGATGTCGGGGAGGCCGCCGACCCCCGGCGGATGGCCGAGTGGCTGGACTGGTTCGACGCGCACAAGGTCGAGGCGATCGGCTTCGGCATCGTCTCCCTGCGCCGCGGTGGCCACGACGACCCGATCGTGCGGGTGGAGGACCTGCGCCAGCGCGTCGAGGCGCCGCTCGGCGACCGGGTGGCCGCCTGGTTCGACCGCCAGGACTGGCTCCGGGTACGCGGAGCCGATGGGCTGCTCGCGGCGCGTTACCGGGCCGCCGACGGCCTCCAGCTGCGGCAGGAGGCCACCATGGGCGACGAGGGCTGGGCCGTCGACCGCCAGGTGCTGGCCATCCCGCACGGCCTGCGCTGGACCGAGGAGATCGATCCCCTGGTGCTGGCCCTGGTCGGCGGGGCGGACGGGCGACTGCCGCTGGGCGACCAGCTCGCCCTGCTGGCCGCCGCGCACGACGTGACACCGGACGAGCTGGCGGAGGCGGCCGTCCCGATCGTGGCGCACCTGGTCGAGCGCGGCTTCATCGAGCCGGTGGTGGACTGATGCGGGCGGTGGTGCAGACGGTCGGCCGGGCCAGCGTGACCGTTGACGACGCGGTGGTCGGCGCGATCGACGAGGGCCTGCTGGTGCTGCTCGGCGTGACCCACACCGACACCGTCGAGACCGCCCGGACGATGGCCCGCAAGGTGCACGAGCTGCGGATCCTCGACGACGAGCGGTCGGCCGCCGACACCGGCGCGCCGATCCTGGTGGTCAGCCAGTTCACGCTCTACGGCGACGCCCGCAAGGGCCGCCGTCCCAGCTGGACGGCGGCGGCCCCCGCCGCCGTCGCGGAACCGCTGGTGACGGCGGTCGTCGAGGAGCTGCGGGCGCGCGGCGCCAAGGTCGAGACCGGCCGGTTCCGGGCGCACATGCTGGTGGAGAGCGTCAACGTCGGCCCCCGGACCATCCTGCTCGACCTGTGAGCCCCCGCTGATCATGAGGTTGACGGCGATCCGGATCTCCACCGGCGCCGCCAACCTCATGATCGTGCCGCTGGAGGTCAGCTGAGTCTGGAGGTCGTCCAGCGGGCGGACGCGCTGGTGACCGGAACGGTGTCACCGACCAACGTGGTCCGCGCCTGGGCGTCCCGACGCGCACTCGTACCGACCCAGAGCTCGACGTCACCGGGCTCCACGACCCGGGTGAGCGTGCGGTCGGAGAAGGCCAGGCGGGTGGTCGGCACCGTCAGCTCGACCGTGACCGACTGGCCCGGCTCCAGGTGCACCCGCCGGTACCCGAGGAGCTGCGCCACCGGACGGGTCACCGAGGCCACCAGGTCACGGCCGTAGAGCTGGACCACCTCGGCGCCGGCGACCGCGCCGGTGTTCGTCACGGACACGGTCACCTGCAGCGCCCCGTCGGTCGGCACCGTGGCGGGCACGGTCAGGCCGGCGTACTCGAAGGTCGTGTAGGACAGGCCGTGGCCGAACGGCGCCGCAGGCGTCGCCGACAGGTTGGTCACCTCGTTCCCCTCGCCGAGCGTGGGGTGCAGGTACGAGTACGGCTGCGCCCCCGCCGAGGCGGGCATGCTGACCGGCAGCCGGCCGGACGGGTTGACCCGCCCGGAGAGCACGCCGGCGATCGCGCCGGCGCCCTCCTCGCCGGGGAAGAACGCCTGCACCACCGCCGCGCACCGCGCCAGGGCCCAGTCGACCGCGTACGGGCGGCCGGTGACCAGCACGAGGACGACCGGCGTGCCCGTCGCCAGCACCGCCTCGACGAGCTCGCGCTGGACCCCGGGCAGCTCCAGGTTGTCCCGGTCGCAGCCCTCACCGACCGTGCCACGCCCGAAGAGACCGGCGTGGTCGCCGACGACCAGGACGGCGACGTCCGCGGCGGACGCCGTGTCGACGGCCTCATCGAAACCGGACCGGTCGTCGCTGTCCACGTCGCAGCCCGGCGCCCAGGTCACGAGATCCGCACCGAACTCGGCACGCAGCCCGTCGAGGACCGTCGGCACCTCGATCCCGGTCTCCACGTCGGGATGCTGGACGAGCACGTGGTTCAGGAACGAGTAGCACCCGAAGAGCGCGCCCTGCCGGTCCGCGTTCGGACCGATGACCGCCACCCGTCGGCCCGCGGGCACCGGCAGGACGTCCCGGTTGGCGACCAGGACGATCGACTCCTCCGCGAGGCGGCGGGCGATCGACCGGTGCTCGGGCGAGTCGAGGTCGACCTCCCGGGGCGGTTCGTCGGTGAACGTCGCGTCGAGCAGCCCGAGTTCCAGCTTCTGGCGCAGGACCCGCAGCACCGCCCGGTCGACGAGCGCCTCGTCGACCTTGCCGGCCCGCACCGTCTCCCGCAGGGTGAGGTAGGCGTCGCCCGTCGGGAGCTCGACGTCGACACCCGCGGCCAGCGCCTGCGCGGCCGCCTCCGCGTGGTCGCCCGCGACGTGGTGCAGCAGGTTCAGGAAGGCGACGCCGTAGTAGTCGGCCACCACCGTGCCGTCGAAGCCCCACCGCTCCCGGAGCACGCCGGTGAGCATCGCCGGATCGGCGGCGACGGGAACGCCGTCGATCTCGTTGTACGAGTGCATGATGGAACGCGCGTCGCCGTCGAGGATCGCCATCTCGAACGGGGGGAACAGGACGTCGGCGAGTTCCCGCGGACCGGCGTGCACCGGGGCGAAGTTGCGCCCGGCGCGCGAGGCGGAGTAGCCGACGAAGTGCTTCAGGGTGGCGTGCACACCCTGCGACTGGAGGCCGCGCACGTACGCCGTGCCGAGCGTTCCGACCAGGTAAGGGTCCTCGGAGATGCACTCGTCGACCCGGCCCCAGCGGGGGTCGCGGATCACGTCGAGCACCGGGGCGAGACCCTGGTGGACGCCGAGCGCCCGCATCGAGGCCCCGATCGCCGCGGCCATCTCGGTGACGAGTTCGAGATCGAACGCGGCACCCCAGGCCAGCGGGGTCGGGAAGGTGGCCGCCTTCCACGCCGAGAGCCCGGTGAGGCACTCCTCGTGGACGAGCGCCGGGATGCCGAGCCGGGTACCCGTCACCAGGTCCCGCTGGAACTTCCACAGCCACGCCGCGCGGGCCGCGGCGTCCACCGGGCGGGTGCCGTAGGCGCGGGTGAGGTGGCCGAGCCCGTGCCGGGCGAAGTCCTCGAGCGTGGTGACGTCGCCGAACTCGCCCTGCAGCGGCGCGACCGCCTCACCGTCCTCCTTCTCCCAGAACCCGACGAGCTGCGCGACCTTCTCCTCGATCGTCATCCGGCCGAGCAGCTCACGGACGCGTGCCTCGCCGGCCTGCCCGTCCGGCCGGTGGTGGTTCGGACCTGTCTGAGCCGGTACCGGCCCGTCCACTACCGCGTGGACCTCTGTCATGTTGTGCCTTTCCATTGATGTGCTGGTACCGCAGTCGCTCAGCCCTTGACCGCACCCTGCAGGCCACCGACGATCTGCTTCTCGGCGAGCGTGAAGAAGGCCAGGGCCGGCAGCATCGCCAGCGAGGTGAAGGCGAGGACACCGGCGGTGTCGGTGGAGAACTGGCTCGAGAAGTTCTGCACGCCCAGCGGCAGGGTGTGCAGGCTGACATCGCCGAGGACGAGGAGCGGCAGCAGGAACGCGTTCCAGCTGGCCACGAACGCGAGGACACCGACGGTGACGAGCGCGGGCCGCGACAGCGGCAGCGCGATCCGCCAGAGGAAGCCGAGCCGACCCGCGCCGTCGATCGCCGCGGCGTCCTCCAGCTCGCGGGGGATGGCGGACAGGAAGGGCCGCAGGATCACGATCGTCAGCGGCAGCTGGAAGGCGACCTGCGGGAGGATCACCGCGTAGTAGGAGTTGACCAGGCCCAGGTCCCGGAGCATGAGGTAGAGCGGCAGGATCGCGGCCCCGGCCGGGAAGAGCAGGCCGAGGGTGAAGAAGGTGTAGAGCGCCTCCCGCCCGCGGAAGGTGTACCGCGCGAGCACGAACGCGGCGGCCAGGCCGAGCATCACGACGCCGAGCGTGGTGCCGAGGGCGATCACCCCGCTGTTGAACGCCTGCTGCCAGAAGTTGCTCTGCGTCAGCACCCGGGCGTAGTTGTCGAAGACCCATGGGTCGGGCAGGCCGGCCGGGTCGGCGACGATCTGCGGGGTGGTGCGGAAGCCGCCGACGATCACGTAGAGGATCGGGACGATCGACACGGCCGCGACCGCGAGCGCCAGCGCGTACGTGAGCGGGTTGCCCCACGACACCGGCCGGCGGGCGGCGGACGGGGCAGGAACGAGGTTGGAGGCCACAGTCACTTCGCCCTTCCGGTGATGGCGCCCTCGATGTCCCGACGGAGCAGGAAGCGCTGGAACAGCAGCGCCGCGACGAACGAGATCACGAACAGGATCACGGCCACCGCGTTGCCGTAGCCCCACAGCCGGGCGAAGAAGCCGTTGTCCACCATGTACGTCGCCATGGTGGCCGACGCGCCGAGCGACCGCACCGCGGGAACCGAGGTCACCCAGATCACGTCGAAGACCTGCAGCGAACCGATCATCGACAGGAACATCCAGATCCGGATCGTCGGGCCGAGCAGCGGGAGCGTGACGTGGCGCTGGACCTGCCACCAGCTCGCGCCGTCGATCGCCGCCGCCTCGGTCAGCTCGTGCGGCACGTTCGAGAGGCCGGCGAGCAGGAGGATGATGGCGAAGCCGACGTACTTCCAGGTGAGCACGAACAGCAGCGTCCAGATGACGACGTCCGTATCGGCGAGCCAGGCCTGCACCAGACCGCCCAGGCCCACGGACCGCATCACCGCGTCGACCGTGCCGTTCTCGGTCAGCAGCAGCTTCCACATGATGCCGACGGTGACCTCGGCGAGCACGTAGGGTACGAACACCAGCAGGCGGAACACGGCGCGCCCGCGGAAGTGGCGGTTGAGCAGGAGGGCGATGCCCAGGGCGATCGGGCCCTGGACCAGCAGCGACCCCACGACGATGATGACGTTGTTGCGCAGCGCGTCGAGGAAGATCGGATCCTGGAAGGCGAGCGTGTAGTTCCGGAAACCGACGAAGTCGGTGGGGGGCCCGACGCCCCGCCACCGGAACAGGCTGTAGTAGACCGCGAAGCCCATCGGCACCAGCACGAACATCGCGTAGATGACGAGTGCCGGCGTGGTGAGCCCGATGATCTCGTACCACTTGCGGCGGGTCTCGGCCCGGCGGGAGGAGGGGCGCCCGGCAGGCCGGCGGCCCGCCGGCGGCGCCGAGACGCCGCCGGCGGGGAACCGGGTCTGGTCGGTGTACGTCACTTGCTCGCGGCGGCCTTCATGGCCGAGACGACCTTCTCAGGCGTCCCGTTACCCGCGAAGATGGCGACGATCGCGTCGTTCATCGCGGTGCCGACGGTGCTGCCGAAGGCCGTGTCCAGCCAGAGCTGCACGTAGCTCGCCTCGGACGTGGCCTGCAGGATGGACTTCAGAGCGGGATCGGTCACGCCATCCTCCGCGCCCTTGGCCACGGGCAGGCCCTGGCCGATGGCGGCGTAGCCCTTCTGCACCTCGGGGCTCACGATGTACTTGAGGAACTCGACGCACTCGGGCGGGGCGTTCTTGGCGCAGGCGAACCCGTCGCCGCCGCCGAGAGCGGCCTTCGGGTCACCGGCCGAACCGGCGATCGCCGGCACCGGGAACCAGCCGAGGACCTCGGCGAGCTTGGCCTTGTCCGTGGCGACGTTGTCGAGCGTGCCCCGGTTCCAGTCGCCCATCAGCTCCATCGCGGCCTTGCCGTTGGCGAGCAGGCCGTTCGCGCTGGTCGGGTCGTTCTGGCCCGGGGTGGCGATGAAGTTGTTCTGGAACGGCTTGGTGTCGATGAACGCCTTCAGGTCCTGGCCGGCCTTCACGAAGCACGGGTCGTCGAAGACCTTGTCGGTGGTCGCCTTCTTCAGGGTGTCGACCGAGCAGGCGCGCAGCGCGAAGTTGTACCACCAGTGGGCGGCCGGCCACTTGTCACCGGCGCCCAGGGCGATCGGGATGACGTTGATCGCCTTGAGCTTCGTGACCGCCTCGTTGAGCTCCTCGAACGTGGTCGGCGGCGCCGTGATGCCCGCCTTCGCGAACATCTCCTTGTTGTACCAGATGCCCTCGATGCCCATCCGGAACGGCAGGCCGTACTGCTTGCCGTCCACCGCCCAGATCTCGGCCGCGCTGCCGATGTTGGCAACCTCGGTCTTGACCTGGTCGGTGATGTCCTTGAGGTAGTCGGCCTCCACCTGCTCGCGCACCTCGCCGCCGCCCCACGACATGAAGATGTCCGGCGGGTCGTTGCTGAGCAGCGCGGCGGGGATCCGGGTCCGCTGAAGCTGGTTGGTCTCGATCGCCTCGATCTCGATCTTGACCGTCGGGTGCAGTGCGGAGAAGTCGTTGGCGACCTTCTCCCAGAAGACCTTGCCGGGACCGTCCTGGGGCGCGTTGTGCCACCAGGTCAGGGTCACCGGGTTCTTGAACAGCTCGCTCTCGGGGGGAGCGTCGGACTCACCACCGCCGCCACATCCGGCGGCGAGCAGCGCGGTGGTGATCGACAGGGCTAGGACGGTGCTGGCGCGGCGCTTTATCGCCATGGGGGTATCTCCTCGACTAGTCAGTCGCGGTGCTCGGCCTGCGGGCGAGTTTTACAGCCGTGTAACTCAGAGTCAATCGTTGTCGATAACGTTTTCGACTCACCGTCGGCGGGCCTCGTTGAGCGCTCTATCATCATCGGCGTGGCGTTTCCGCAGCGTGTCAACATGTCGGACGTGGCCCGCGCGGCCGGCGTCTCCGTCGCAACCGTGTCCAAGGTCGTGAACGGCCGTTACGGTGTGGCGCAGGCGACCGTGGAGCGCGTCCAGCAGGTCATCCACCAGCTCGGCTACGAGGCCAGCCTCGGTGCGCAGAGCCTGCGCAGCCACCGCACGAACGTGTTGGGCATCCTGGTCGCCGAGTTCGAGCCCTTCTCCACCGAACTGCTCAAGGGCGCGTCCTCGGAGGTGACCGGCACCGGCTACCAGTTGCTGGCCTACTCCAGCGGGGACGGCGCCGGCGCGGCCGTGGGTTGGGAACGGCGGTCCCTCGCCCGCCTCTCCGGGACGCTCATCGACGGAGCCGTGATCGTCACCCCGACCGTGGTCGAGACCAAGCCGGGCTTCCACGTGGTGGCCGTCGACCCGCACACCGGCCCGTCGGGCCTGCCCACCGTCGACTCCGACAACTTCACCGGGGCCGTACTCGCGACCAACTACCTGCTGTCGCTCGGTCACCGCCGCATCGCGCACATCAGCGGACGCCCCGACCTCGAGTCCGCCCGCCTGCGCGAGGCCGGCTTCCGCAAGGCCATGGCCGACGCCGGCGTGACGGTGGACGAGAAGCTCGTGGGCGTCGGCGGGTTCCGGACCGAGAGCGCCGCCGGCACGGCCGCGGAGCTGCTCGCGCTCCCCGACCGGCCGACCGCGATCTTCGCGGGCAACGACCTGTCCGCGATCTCCACGATGGACGTCGCCCGCGGCATGGGCCTCGCGGTGCCCGACGACCTGTCCGTGATCGGCTTCGACAACATCCCGGAGTCAGCGCTGGTCGACCCGCCGCTGACGACGGTCATGCAGCCGCTGCAGCGCATGGGTGCCGAGGCGCTGCGCCTGCTCGTCGACCTGATCGGCGGCGTCGAACGCGACACGCACATCCGGCTGCCCACCGAGCTGGTCATCCGGGCGTCCTGCCGACCCTACGTCCCTCCGCCACGGCCGCGCCCGGCGTCGTCCGACCGCGCGACGACGGGGGGCTGAACTCGCGGCACGGCGATCGGGTCGGCCCCGGTCTCCAACGGTCAGGAGAACAGGCCCCGGCGCTGGAGCGACTGGCGCAGCCAGGCGTCGAGCTGGGCGGTCCAGTCGGTGCGGTCGGCGGTGGCGTGGTCCACGGCGAACCGGCCGAACGCGTCCCGCCCCTCGGTGAAGAGGCCACCCCGCTTGTCGAGCTCCAGCACGACCTGGATCTGGTGCGGGTCGGTCACGAAGGTGACCTCCAGCTGGTTGATCGCGCGGGCGTACTGCGGCGCCGGGTAGAACTCGATCTCCTGGTAGAACGGCAGCGTCTGGTGCACGCCGTAGATGTGGCCGCGCTCGACGTCGGCGCGGGCGAACCGGAAGCCCAGCCGCAGGAACGCCGCCAGGATCCGTTCCTGCGCCGGCAGCGGGTGCACGGCCACCGCGTCCAGGTCGCCCTTGTCGACCGCGCGGGCCACCTCGAGCTCGGTACGCAGACCCATCGTCATGCCGTGCAGGTGCTGCCCGTACAGCTCGGTGAGCGGGGTCTCCCAGGGCACGTCGAAGCGGAACGGGACGTCGTACCGCTGCCCGGGCTCCAGCCGGAAGGCGCCGGTGGCCTGCTGGCGGTGGAACTCCTGGGTGGTCTGGTAGTCGTTGTCGCCGCTCTCCACCTCGACCCGGGTGACCAGGCCCAACGCCACGTACGACACGTCGACCGCGTGGTCGCCGCCCGCGACGTGGACGGTCCCCTCGAGCTGACCGCCGGGGCGGCAGTTCGGGTTCGCCAGGACGGTTTCCACCGACGGGCCACCGACCCCCATCGCCTGCATGAGCCGCTTGAAGACCACGACGCCCTCCATCACCTGTGCCGGGGGTCCGCCGGCGGTCGCCGGCGGTCGCCAGCCGCCACCGGCCGACCGCTGGCACGGTAACCGCCGGCGGCAAGGGCCCCGCTACGGCGACACGCCCACCGGGATTCCTGTCGGGTCCCCGATCGCCTCACTCCCGTTTTACGCCGCGCCCGCCAAGCTGTTTGTCAACCGGCACCACTGGGCCGGATCTCGCGGCACAGACGTGGACACGGGGAGAGACGAATGATGGCCCTGCAGATGATGGAGCACCGGATGCGCCCGGCCGCCACGATTGATACCGACCACGGCACCGACGCCCTGACCGACCTGGACGCCACCGACGAGCGCGGTGTCTCCACGGACCTGGTCCGGGCGTACCTCAACGGCATCGGCAGGACGAAACTGCTGACCGCCGCCCAGGAGGTCGAGCTGGCGCGTCGGATCGAGGCCGGCCTCTTCGCCGAGGAGAAGCTGGCCACCTGCACGCCGGTCTCCGCCGAGCTGCGGTCCGACCTGGAGCTCGTCGCCGCCGAGGGGCGCGCCGCCAAGGACCACCTGCTCGAGGCGAACCTGCGCCTCGTCGTGAGCATCGCCAAGCGGTACACGGGCCGCGGGATGGCCTTCCTCGACCTGATCCAGGAGGGCAACCTCGGCCTGATCCGCGCCGTCGAGAAGTTCGACTACGCCAAGGGCTACAAGTTCTCCACCTACGCCACCTGGTGGATCCGCCAGGCCATCACCCGCGCCATGGCCGACCAGGCCCGCACCATCCGCATCCCGGTGCACATGGTCGAGCAGGTCAACCGCATGGTGCGGGCCCGGCGGGAGCTGTCGATCTCGCTCGGCCGGGAGCCGACGGTCGCCGAGGTGGCCCGGGCGCTGGACGTCCCGGAGTTCCAGGTGATCGAGCTGATCTCGTACGACCGCGAGCCGGTCAGCCTGGACCAGGCGGTCGGCGAGGACGGCGAGAGCGCGCTCGGCGACTTCGTCGCCGCGGTGGACCCGGCGGCCGGCCCGGACGATGCCGCCGCCCAGGGTGAGCTCCGGCAGGAGGTGAGCATCGTGCTCGCCACCCTGTCGCAGCGCGAGCAGGCGGTGATCCGGCTCCGGTTCGGGCTGGACGACGGCCGGCAGCGCACGCTGGACGAGGTCGGGCGCGAGTTCGGCCTCTCCCGCGAGCGGATCCGCCAGATCGAGAAGGTGACGCTGCTGAAGCTGCGGGCCCCGGAGCGGGCGCAGCGCCTGGCGGCGTACGCCTGCTGAGGGCGAGGCCCGACGACGGCCCCGGCGGTTCGCCGGGGCCGTCGTCGTGGTGGTGCTTGACTCCGCCGCGGGTACGGGATAGAAACCTTTTGGTTATTGAACCGGGAGGTTATGAATGGCGGCGGACCTGGACGCGACGTTCGCGGCGCTGGCGGACCCGACCCGGCGGGCGATCCTCGCCCGGCTGGCGGCCGGCGAGGCGACCGTCACCGAACTGGCCGCGCCGTTCGCGATGAGCCAGCCCGCCGTGTCCAAGCACCTGCGTGTCCTCGAACGGGCCGGCCTGGTCAGCCGGGGGCGGGACGGGCAGCGGCGCCCCTGCCGCCTGGAGGCCCGGCCACTGCGGGAGGCCACCGCCTGGCTCGCCGACTACCGCGACTACTGGGCGGAGAGCTACCAACGCCTCGACGCCCTGCTCGACGAGTTGCGCGCCGACGAGGACGAGACCACGGGCCGCCCGCCCGGCGGTGGGCCCCGGTGAGCGGCACCGACGACCCGCTCGTCGTGCGCGCCCCGGGCGACCGCGAGATCGTGCTGAGCCGGCTGTTCGAGGCGCCCGCCCACCGGGTGTTCGCCGCGTTCACCCGCCCCGAGCTGCTGGGCCGCTGGTACGGCGCCCGGGGCTGGCGACTGGTCGAGTGCGCGGTGGACCTGCGGGTGGGCGGTCGGTGGCGGTACGTGTCGCAGGGCCCGGACGGCGAGCGGATGGGGCAGGCCGGGGTGTACCGCGAGATCCGGCCACCGCACCTGCTGGTCTGCACCGAGGTCTTCGACGACCAGTCGTACCCCGGCGAGACCCTGGTCCGCCACGAGTTCACCGAGCTGGCCGGGCGCACCACCGTCACCACCACCCTGCGGTACGCGACCGCCGAGGGCCGCGACCGCGTACTGCGCTACCCGATGGCGCGCGGCGTCGGCGAGAGCTTCGACCGCCTCGCCGAGTTGCTCGCCCTGACGACAGGAGAGAAACCATGAACTGGACCCTGGAAGTGGTGGTCGTCCCGGTCTCCGACATCGACCGGGCCAAGGCGTTCTACGCCGACCGACTCGGCTTCAACGTCGACCACGACACCGTGATCGGCGACGACGTCCGCATCGTGCAGTTGACCCCGCCGGGCTCCGGCTGCTCCATCGTGATCGGCAAGGGCGCGGTGCCGGCAATGCCGCCCGGCTCGCTCAAGGGGCTCCAGCTCGTCGTCCCGGATCTGCGCAAGGCCCGGGCGCAGCTGGCGGAGCGCGGCGTCGAGGTCAGCGAAATCCAGGTGCTGGGCGAGAACCCGCAGTCGGTGCCGGACCCGCTGGACAACGTCGGCTTTGTGTTCTTCGACGACCCCGACGGCAACTCCTGGGGCGTCCAGCAGATCAGCAGCCGCGCCTGACGGGCGTCAGGAGGGGACCCGTCAAGACGGGCCCCTCCGTCACAGGCGGCGGGGGCCGGTGTCGGGACGGGCCACGGCCGAGCCGATCCGGACCGTCGCGTGCAGCACCGACAGGCCGTCCGGACGGGCCAGCACCGGGTTCAGCGTCAACGCGCGGACCCGGGGCTGCTCGTCGGCGAGCCGCCCCACCCGCAGCAGCAGCTCGGCCAGGGCCGCCCGGTCCACCGGCGCGGCGCCGCGGTGCCCGCGCAGCAGCGGGGCCGCGCGGGGCTCGTCGACCAGCTCGGCGGCGTCGAGGTCGGTCAGGGGCACCGCCCGCCACGCCCGGTCGCCGAGCAGCTCGGTGGCCACGCCGCCCAGGCCGAAGCCGACCACCGGCCCGAACGCCGGGTCCTCCACCAGCTCCACCACGCAGGCCACGCCGGGCGGGACCATCGGCTGGACCAGGACGTCCGGGCCGAACTCCGCCGACATCTCGGCGTACGCGCGCCGCACGGCCGCCTCGTCCGGCAGGTCCAGCCGGACAGCACCGAGGTCCAGCCGGTGCCGCAGGCCCGGGGCGGCGGCCTTCACCGCCACCGGGTACCCCAGCAGCCCGGCCGCCTCGACGGTCGCCGCGGCGGACGCCGCCGGCACCGAATCGACCACCTCGATCCCGTACGCGGCCAGCAGCCCCGCCGGATCGAACGACTCCGGGCGCAGCGCCGCCTGCGCCGCCCCCGGATCGACGCCGGACAGCTCGGGCAGCGTGCCCGTCGGCCGGCGCAGCCACCCCGCGTACGCGGTCACCCGGCCCAACGCGCGCACCGCCTCCTCCACGCTCGGGTACGCGGGCACCCCGGCGGGGGCGCGCCCGGCCAGGAACGTCGCCACGGTGGGCTTGCCACCGGCGAGCGCCGCGGGCAGCGCCGTGGTGAAGTCCGCCTCGGCGTCGGGCAGCTGGCCCGGCAGCGGCGGCGCGAACACCGCAACCAGCGCGTCGACAGCCTCGTCGGCCGCCGCGGCGGCGAGCGCGGCGGCGAACTCGGCGGCACCGGCGCGCGGCCCGACGTCGCGCGGGTAGCCGTCGGCCAGGACGAGCCCCTGCGCCACGCAGGCGGTGGCGGCGAGACCGGTCAGCGCGGAGGAGTTCCCGACCACGGCGATCCGGTCCCCGGCGGGCAGCGGTTGGTTGGCCAGCAGCACACCGACGTCGAGCAGCTCGGCGACGGTGTCCACCCGGATCACTCCGGACTGGGCGAACAGCGCGCTCACCGCCATCTCGTCCGGCCCCGCGGAGTCGCCGAGACCGGGCGGGCGGGCCGGCGACGCCAGCGCGACGATCGGCTTCTCCCGCCCGATCCCCCGGGCCAGCCGGGCGAACTTGCGCGGATTGCCGAAGGTCTCCAGGTACAGCAGGATCACGTCGGTGCCGGGGTCGTCCTGCCAGTACTGCAGCAGGTCGTTGCCGGAGACGTCGGCGCGGTTGCCGGCCGAGACGAAGCTGGACAGGCCCAACCCCCGCCGGTCCGCCTCGGCGAGCAGCGCCACCCCGAACGCGCCGGACTGACTGAACAGACCGACCCGGCCGGGCACCGGCAGCCGTGGGGCCAGCGTGGCGTTCAGGCGTACCTCGCCGGCGGTGTTCGCCACCCCCAGGCAGTTCGGGCCGACCACGCGCATGCCCGCGGCGTGGGCCGCGCGGACCAGCCGGCGCTGCGCGGCCGCCCCCTCGGCGCCCGCCTCGGCGAAGCCCGCGCTGATGACCACCAGGGCGTGCGCCCCGGCGCCGGCCGCGTCGTCGACCACCGCCTCCGCCGCCTCCGGCGGCACCGCCACCACCGCCAGGTCCACCGGCCGGCCCGCGTCGGCCGCCGACCGGTACGCGGGCAGCCCCGCGACGGTCCGCGCGGACGGGTGCACCGGCACCACCGCGCCGGTGAACCCGTAGTCCCGCAGATGACCGAGCACGGCCGCCCCGACGCCCTGCCCGGTGGCGCTGGCCCCGTAGACGGCCACCCCACGCGGCGCGAGCAGCCGGGCCACGGACCGGGCCTCGGTGCGGTGCTCCCGGCCCCGCTGCACCTCCAGGGTCGCCTCGGTCGGCGCGATCGGGAAGCTCAGGTGCACGACGCCGTCGGCGAACTGGCGCTGCACCTGGTAGCCGAAGTCGGCGAAGACCCGCAGCATCGCGCCGTTGGCGGGCAGCACCTCGGCGACGAAGGTCATGATGCCGATCCGCCGGGCCGCGTCGGCGAGATGCTCCAGCAGCACCGACCCGATGCCCCGGCCCTGGTAGGCGTCCTCGACCACGAACGCCACCTCGGCCTCCGGCGACTCCGGGCCGAGCCGCTCGTACCGGCCGACCGCGACGATCTGGTCGCCGGCCAGCACGACGAACGCCTCCCGGTCCCGGTGGTCGACGTTGACGAAGCGCTGCAGGTCCCGCTCGGGGATCCGGGGGTACGGCGAGAAGTAGCGCAGGTACCGGGTGCGCTCCGAGAAGCGCGCGTGCATCGCGACGATGCCCGGTGCGTCGGACGGCCGGATCGGCCGCAACTGCACGGTGGTGCCGTCGCTGAGCAGGACGTCCACCGGCTGGTCCACTGTGGTCACGGAAGGTCCTCCCCCGGCCGGCCCTCAGTCGCGCGGGTCGTGCGGATCCAGCCCGAGCAACGGGAAGACCGCCTTGCGGGTGGCCGCGATCGCCCGGTCCACGGCGGTCGGCTCACCGGACGGCTGCCAGGGCTCGTACGACGGGTCGACGTCGTCGGTCATCCGCAGCGGGACCTCCCGGCCCGGGCAGCGGGAAGCGGCCAGTTCCCGCCAGACCGGCGGGGTGAGCGTGGCCGGGTCGAGCGGCTCGCCGGTGGCCACCGCGAGCAGATGGGTCCACGCCCGGGGCACGGCCTCGACCAGCGCGTATCCGCCGCCGCCGGTGGCCACCCAGCGGCCCCCACACAGCTCGTCGGCGAGCGACCGCAGGGCGATGTACGTGGCGCGCTGCCCGTCGACGGACAGGTGCAGGTCGGCGAGCGGGTCGAGCCGGTGCCCGTCCGCGCCGCACTGGGTGACCAGGATCTGCGGCTGGAACGCGCGCAGCACCGACGGCACGACCGCGTGGAACGCGCGCTGCCAGCCGGCGTCGCCGACCCCCGGTGGCAGCGGCAGGTTGACCGCCGTGCCCTGCGCCTCCGGCCCACCCGTCTCGTCGGGGAACCCGGTGCCCGGGAACAGCGCGAGCGGCGTCTCGTGCAGGCTGACGGTGAGCACCCGGGGGTCGTTCCAGAAGGTCTGCTGCACCCCGTCGCCATGGTGGACGTCCACGTCGACGTACGCGACGCGCCGCGCACCCAGGTCGAGAAGGCGGGCGATGGCCACCGCCGGGTCGTTGTAGACACAGAAGCCGGAGGCCCGGGCGGGCATGGCGTGGTGCAGCCCGCCCGCCACGTTGACCGCCCGCCGCGCGTCCCCCCGCCACACCGCCTCGGCCGCCGCCACCGAGGCGCCGGCGATCAGGGCGCTGGACTCGTGCATCCCGGGAAAGACCGGATTGTCGGAGGTGCCCAGCCCGAACCCGGCGAACAGCGGGTCCTGCGGGGCGACGCGGACGGCCTCCAGGTAGCGGGGGTCGTGCACCCGGGTCAGCAGGTCGTCGTCGGCGGGCTCCGGCTTGACCAGCCGCACCCCCGGGCGCTCCAGCACGCCCAGCTCCCGGGCGAGCGCGACGGTCAGCTCGACCCGGACCGGATCGAGCGGATGGTCACCGAGGTCGTAGGCGAGCAACGACTCGTCCCACACCACCACCGTGTCTTCCGACATGCGCCCATCGTCGCACGAGCGCCCCCGGCCACCCGTCGCACGCACTGCTCAGGCCGCCGGTGTCGGGGCGACGGTCACGCCGCCGGCGCGGAACCGGCCGGCTCCTCCCCCACCGCGACCGGCCGGGACGGGTCGGCGACCCAGTTGCTCCAGGAGCCGACGTACAGCGCGGCGTCCGTCCGGCCCGCCAGGTGCAGGGCGAGCACCGCCTGGGCGGCGGTCACCCCGGAGCCGCAGTACGCGCCGACCGCACGGTCGTCGGCCACCCCGGCGGCGGCGAACCGCTCCCGCAGCAGCTCGGCGCCGGGGAACCGGCCCTGTTCGACGTACCCGGTGGCGGGCAGGTTCACCGCACCCGGCACGTGCCCGGCGACCGGGTCGATGGGCTCGGTCTCGCCCCGGTACCGGGCCTCGGCCCGCACGTCGACCAGGACGCCCTCGCCGGCTGCGGCGAGCCGGGCGGCCCCGGCCGCGTCCAGCACCGGCAGCGCGCCGGGTCGTACCGCCACGTCGCCGGGGCGCGGCGCCGGCACCTCGGTCGACGTGGGCAGGCCGGCCGCCACCCAGGCGGGGTAGCCGCCGTGCAGGAGGCGCACCTCCCGGTGCCCGGCCCAGCGCAACGTCCACCAGGCGCGGGCCGCGGACATGCCGTCGCCGCCGTCGTACACGACCACGGGGTGATCGGCGCGGACGCCGGCGGCCCGCAACGCGGCCTGGAGCTCGGCGGCGTCGGGCAGCGGGTGCCGCCCGGCGGCGCCCGGCGGGCCGCACAGCTCGGTGTCCAGGTCGACGAAGACCGCGCCCGGCAGGTGTCCGGCGGCGTAGTCCTCGCGGCCGGGCGGGCCGGTCAGGCGCCAGCGGACGTCGAGCAGGGTGGGCGGGTCACCGCCGTCGAGTTCGGCGGCGAGCCGGTCGGCCTCGACCAGCAGATCCTCGGTACCGGGCATGGCGTCCAGTCAACACCATGCCGGTAGCCACCAGGCGGTTCGGCGGCGGCCGTTCTCCGTCGCGCGGGGTAGCATCGATCATTGGAGGGCCTGACGTGAAGCATGATTTGGTCGACACGACCGAGATGTACCTGCGTACGATCCTCGAACTCGAGGAGGAGGGGGTGCCGCCGCTGCGCGCTCGGATCGCCGAGCGGCTCCGGCAGAGTGGCCCCACCGTCAGCCAGACCGTCGCCCGGATGGAGCGCGACGGACTGCTCACCGTCGAGGGCGACCGGCACCTGTCGCTCACCCACGCCGGCCGCAGCGCGGCGATCTCCGTGATGCGCAAGCACCGGCTGGCCGAGCTGCTGCTGGTCAACGTGATCGGGATGCCCTACGAGGAGGCCCACGACGAGGCCTGCCGGTGGGAGCACGTGATGAGCGACGCGGTCGAGAAGCGGGTCTACGACCTGCTGAACCGCCCGACCCGCTCCCCGTACGGCAACCCGATCCCGGGATTGGAGGAGCTGGGCTCCCCCGGCCCGTCCGACATCGAGTCGACGGAGAGTGAGCGCAACCTGGCGTTCCCCGGCCTGTCCGGCCAGGTGGTGGTCCGCCGGATCTGCGAGAGCGTGCAGACCAACGCGGACGTGCTGCGCCAGCTGCACGCCGCCGGGGTCGACCCGGGAGCCACGGTGACCGTGGCCCAGGAGCGCGACGGAGTGTCGATCAACCGCTCCGGCGACCGGGTCCGCCTTCCCCGCGAGGTGGCCTCCCGAGTCTTCGTAGCCACCGCCTGACCCGCCCTACCCCGCCCCCGCCCCCGCCCCGCCCCCGCCCCCCGGCCCCCGCCCCGCCGCCCCCACTCCGCGTCGATCTTGCACTTTGCGCCCCGACAATGGGGCCATATGCCCACATACCGAGGGCCGGAAGTGCAAGATCGGCACGCGAGTGTGGCGCGGCGTGTCAGTCGTCGACGTAGGGGCAGTGGCGGCAGCCGCGGCCGCAGCAGGTGCCGCGGCGGGCCAGGAAGCCCGCGGTCAGGACGAACAGGCCGGTACCCGGGTCCGGGTAGCCGGCCTCCTCGGCGGCCAGGGCGACCTCGTGTGCGGCGAGGATCCGCGCCCGGTCGGGGTGGTGGGGCGCCAGCCGGGACGGGTGCGGCTCCGTCAGGGGCCGCGGCGCCAGGGGCCGTCGCTCTCCGCTCACCCGCGCAAGTCTAGGAACGCCCCGCGGGGGTGATCCACTCCCTGCCGACCCCTCGTGATCCACTCCATGCGCCGGCATCGAGCGTCCGGGCCAGCGGGATGGCCGACGGCCGACGGCCGACGGCCGCAGCATGGAGTCGATCACGTACGGGTGGTGTTCGGGAAGGCCGTTGGCTTTCTCGTCGGGGCGGCCTATGGTTGCCGGATGCATCGGTCCGGCCAGCAGGGGGTCACCGTCGTCGTGATGACGACGGCGCACGATGCTGCCCACCGGCCGTTCCAGCACACGACCCGGGCGGTGCGTACGGCGGTCGCGCCGTCCCCTGCCGGTTCGGCCGCCGCCGCGCTGCCGAGCCCGAGCGGCCGCGGCCCTCCGGTACCGGTACGGAATTTCGTATACCGGCCGCCAAGGGCGAAGCGACAACGCTTCGGCCCTTTTTCTTTTTCCGGAGGACACCCATGACGACAGACGTCCAACCCGATGAGCGGAACTGGCTCGACGAGCTGCGCGCAACCCTGACCCACGACTTCGAGGTGCAGACGACGCGCCTGACGCAGTTGACCGCCGACACCGGTGACCCGGGCGAGGCCCACACCCAGGGCGCCCTGATCGCCACCACCCGGCAGAGCCTCGACCAGATCAAGGCGGCGTTGCAGCGCATCGCCGACGGGCGCTACGGCACCTGCGAGCGGTGCTCCGGCCCGATCCCGCGCGAGCGCCTGGAGATCCTGCCGCACGCCCGCTTCTGCGTGCCGTGCCAGGAGAAGCAGGGCCGTTGACGGTGGGGCTGCCGTGCCCAACCCGGGCACGGCAGGCACCACGCCCGCCGGCACCATTGACGGGAATGATCGGATACGCCGGAGCGGCACGACCCGCCGGGCGGGGTGCCGCCAGGGCGTATCCGATCATGAACGCAGCATCACGAGGACCGGTCAGGCTTCGGGTATCGCCCGGGCGACGGTTTGTCGCCCGATGAGTGCGGCCTCCGCCGCCGGCGGATCTCGTCGAGGTGCTGCTGCTTGTGCTGCCGGACCATCTCGTCCCACACCTCCTGGTCGTAGTCCGGGTCGGGCGGGATCCACTTGTGCGACCCATCGCTGTAGTGGAAGCGCTCGTCACCCGACCGGATCACGCTCACCGGATCCAGCCCAGGAAGCGCCGGTGCAGCAACCCCGCCGGCACCCAGGTCAGGTCCTCGGCGGCCGAGACCAGGTAGGACCCCATGTAGAGCGCCAGCGAGACCGGCGCACCCTCGTACTCAGCCGACAGCTCCTTGCGCCGGGTCGCACAGGGCCACGGCCCGTTACACCCACCGCAGGTCCACAGCGGAAGGACCGGCCCGTGGGTGGTCACGAGCCGCCGCCCAGAAAGCGCCAGGTGGTCGCGCGAGCATGCCAGCGGCACGCCCATTCCGCCTGATAGCAGGGGTACGGAGCCAGCCGCGTCCACCACCGTCGGCAACCGGTACAGAGCCCGTCCGCATCGGGCAGGTGTACCGCCAGGATTCGGCTGGCCTGCTGCTCGATCACGCCTGCTCCTCCCCTGGCCAGTGGCCACGACGGATCGGGATGCGGTGGCGGGCGCGGCAGGGCAGTTCCATGCCGCATCGGCAGACCCGCCGGCACAGCCGCCACGACCAGGCCGGCCGGTGCCGCCGAGCCAGGGTCAGCGCCGCCGCCAGCAGGTACCCGTCGTACGACACGCGCGGCGGCATCGCCCCTCCAGCCGGAACCCATCATTGGCCTGCCCACCTATTTTTGCGCGCGCATTCGTTGGTGGTCAACCTCAACACGCCAAGACGATCGGAGCGTGTGGGAGGACAGGCCAACCGGCACAATGGCCGGCATGGAGAGTCCGACCTTCGTTCGCTTCCAGCTCGGCGCGCAGCTTCGGCGGGTCCGCGAGGAGGCCAACGTGACGGCCGAGCAGGCCGCCGAGGTGATCGAGGTCTCGGCGAGTACGCTGCGGCGTATCGAGGCGGGGCGGGTCGGCATCAAGGGACCCGCGCTCAACGCGTTGTTGGATCGCTACGGTGTGACCGACGCCGAGCTGCGGGACACACTGCTGTCGATGGCGAAGAGTGGGAAACAGCGCGGCTGGTGGGCCAAGTACGGCGATCTACCGTCGTCGTACCGGCAGTACATCGGCTTGGAGTCCGCCGCCGAGGAGGTACAGAACTTCGAGACCCTGGTCGTGCCGGGCTTGCTCCAGACAGCGGACTACGCCCGGGCAATGACCAGCGAGGATGCATTCGAGCCATCGCCCGAAGCGGTTGAGCGTCGGGTTGCCGTCCGCATGCAGCGTCAGGAGTTGATCGCATCAGGGAAGCTGCGACTCGTGGCGGTTCTCGACGAGGCGGTGCTACACCGCCAGATCGGCGGAGCGGCGATCATGGCCGACCAACTCACGGCCCTGCTCGACGCCGGCAAGCGCTGGAACGTATCGGTCCAGGTAATCCCGTTCCGCGAAGGCGCCTACGCGTCCATGCTGTCCAGCTTCCACATCCTGAACTTCGCTGAGGGTCCAGGCGTGGTCTACATCGAGGGCCTCACGGGCGACCTCTACGCGGAAGGCGAGGATGTGAGGCGCTGTACGGTTGTCTTCAACAGCCTGCGTGCCGCGGCCTTGTCGCCCACAGACTCGGCCGCGATGATCGAGGAGATCCGAGACGCGAGGCGTAAAGAGTAGGAGGCGAACCGTGGACTCGCAGTGGCGCAAGAGCACCCGCAGCGGCAGCAACGGTGCCTGCGTCGAGGCCCGGTACACGGATGACACAGTCGAGGTTCGCGACAGCAAGAACTCCTCGGGTCCGATCCTTCGTTTCGACGGCCGGGCATGGTGCGCCTTCCTCAATCACGTGAAGCGGTAGGCAGCACTCGGGCACTTGAGGCGCTGGAATATGAAGCGACCGCGCTTGTACGGGCCCGGCGAACTGGCCGCCCTCTTCGGCGTGTCACGTCAGCGGGTGCTGCAGATCACCCGTCGCCCCGGCTTCCCAGCGCCCGTCGCCCGCCTGATCGGGACGACAATCTGGGACGCGGACGAGGTCGACGAGTGGGCCCGGCACAACCGCCCACCGCGCCCAACCGACGGCGACGACGACCGCTGACTTCTCAAAACAAGGACGAGGCTCTGCCAGCACTTGCCGACAGAGCCTCGCTTGTTGAACCGAGATCGGCTCATGGATTTGAGGTGGCGCGTCCAACGTCAGGCGCTGCCGCCTCCTCGGTCACTTGCCCTTGGACTCCTTGACGGTCGTCTTCGGGTGCGACTTGCCGTACTTCGCGGTCACGTAACGACCGGTGACCGCGCTGCGATACGTACCAGTCCCCTTCTTCGCCATGATGAAAAACACCTCCTCTCCGTACTCGATCAACTTGCGTGACCGAGCCGGGAGAAGCGACTATCCGTCTGCAACAGATTGGTCGGGGACTCTCCCGGCTCACGAGCCCCGGGCGTTGGAGCGCCCGGGGCTCGTTGCTTGTGTCAGCTGCAGCCGCTGGTGCTGCCGCAGCCCTCGCAGACGTAGCAGCTGCCGGCGGGGCGCATCTTCGTACCGCAGGTGAAGCAGAGCGGCGCATCGGCGGCCTTGCCGATGACGGCCTCGAGCAGCTCGGTGCTGGAGCCGACCGACGGCGCCGGCTTGGCGGCGGCGACGTCCGCAACCTCCTGCGCCGGCTGGGCGATCGGCCCGGCCTTCGGCTCCTCCGGCCGGGTCTCGACCGGGGCGGAGGCGGCCATCGCGGTGAGGTCCGCACCGTTCGCCTCCGCCTCCGCCTCGGCCGCGAGCTGGGCGGCCCGCTCCTTGGCGGTGAAAATGCCCAGCTCCGCGCGACGCTCGTACGGCAGGAAGTCCAGGGCCAGGCGACGGAAGATGTAGTCCATCACCGACGCCGCCATCCGCACGTCCGGGTCGTCGGTCATGCCGGCCGGCTCGAAGCGCATGTTGGTGAACTTGCTGACGAACGTCTCCAGTGGAACCCCGTACTGGAGACCGATGGAGATGGCCACCGAGAAGGCGTCCATCACGCCGGCCAGGGTCGAGCCCTGCTTCGACATCTTGAGGAAGACCTCGCCGAGGCCGTCGTCCGGGTAGGAGGACGCGGTGAGGTAGCCCTCGGCGCCGCCGACCGAGAAGGAGATGGTCTGCGACGGGCGCTTCTTGGGCAGCCGCTTGCGCACCGGACGGTACTCGACGACCTTCTCCACCTCGGCCGGAGCCTCGGCGACGGCCGCGGTCTTCTTCGCCGCCGACAGCGGCTGGCCGACCTTGCAGTTGTCCCGGTAGATGGCCAGGGCCTTGAGGCCGAGCTTCCAGCCCTCGAAGTAGATCTTCTCGACGTCCTCGACGGAGGCCTGCTCCGGCATGTTGACCGTCTTGGAGATCGCGCCGGAGATGAACGGCTGGACGGCCGCCATCATCCGCACGTGACCCATCGGGGCGATCGAGCGCTCACCCATGGCGCAGTCGAAGACCGGGTAGTGCTCCGGCTTGAGGCCGGGGGCGTCCACCACGTGGCCGTGGTCGGCGATGTGCTCGACGATCGCCTCGACCTGCTCCTCGGGGTAGCCGAGGCTGCGCAGGGCACGCGGCACGGTCTGGTTGACGATCTGCATCGAGCCGCCGCCGACCAGCTTCTTGAACTTGACCAGCGCCAGGTCCGGCTCGACGCCGGTGGTGTCGCAGTCCATCATCAGGCCGATGGTGCCGGTGGGCGCGAGAACGCTGGCCTGCGAGTTGCGCCAGCCGTTCTTGTCGCCGATCTTGTTGCCGAGGGTCCACTGCTTGGTGGCCTCCCGCTGAATGGCGGTGGCCACGGTGCCGGCCGGCTTGATCTCGTCGTTGGCGGCGGCGTGCTTGCGCATGACCCGCTTGTGCGGCTCGGCATTGCGGGCGTAGCCGTCGTACGCACCGACGACGCCGGCCAGCTCGGCCGAGCGGCGGTACGCCGTGCCGGTCATCAGCGAGGTGATCGCCGCAGCGACGGAGCGGCCCTGCTCCGAGTCGTACGGCAGGCCGGAGGCCATCAGCAGCGCCCCGAGGTTCGCGTACCCGATGCCGAGCTGCCGGTACGCGCGGGTGGTCTCGCCGATCTTCTCGGTCGGGAAGTCGGCGAAGCAGATCGAGATATCCATCGCGGTGATGACGAACTCGACGCTCTTGACGAACTTCTCCACCTCGAAGCCACCGTCGGCGCGGAGGAACTTCATCAGGTTGAGCGAGGCCAGGTTGCACGACGAATTGTCCAAATGCAGGTACTCACTGCAAGGATTACTTGCGGTGATCCGGCCGGTCTCCGGGCAGGTGTGCCAGTCATTGATGGTGTCGTCGTACTGCAGGCCCGGGTCGGCGCACTCCCACGCGGCCTGGGCGATCGTGCGGAACAGCTTCTTGGCGTCGATGGTCTCGATGGGCTGCCCGTCGAGGCGGCCGCGCAGGTCGAACGTGCCGCCCTGCTCCACCGCGGTCATGAACTCGTCGGAGACCCGGACCGAGTTGTTGGCGTTCTGGTACTGCACGCTGACGATGTCGGCGCCGCCCAGGTCCATGTCGAAGCCGGCGTCCCGCAGCGCGCGGATCTTGTCCTCCTCGCGCGCCTTGGTGACCACGAACTCCTCGATGTCCGGGTGGTCGACGTCGAGGATCACCATCTTGGCGGCGCGCCGGGTGGCACCGCCGGACTTGATGGTGCCGGCGGAGGCGTCGGCGCCGCGCATGAAGCTGACCGGGCCGGAGGCGGTGCCGCCGGAGGAGAGCAGCTCCTTGGAGGAGCGGATCCGGGACAGGTTGACGCCGGAGCCGGAGCCGCCCTTGAAGATCAGCCCCTCCTCTTTGTACCAGTTGAGGATGGAATCCATCGAATCATCCACAGATAGGATGAAGCAGGCACTGACCTGTGCCGGCGAGGGCGTGCCCACGTTGAACCAGACCGGCGAGTTGAAGCTGAACACCTGGTGCAGCAGCATCCAGGTCAGCTCGTGGGCGAACACCTCGGCGTCGGCCGGGGTGGCGAAGTAGCCGTACTCCTCACCGGCGGTGCGGTAGGTGGTCACCACCCGGTCGATCAGCTGCCGGAGCGACCACTCCCGCTCCGGGGTGCCCACCGCGCCCCGGAAGTACTTGGTGGTCACGATGTTGGCCGCGTTGACGCTCCACGACTCCGGGAACTCCACGCCGCGCTGCTCGAAGTTGATCGAGCCGTCCCGCCAGTTCGTCATCACGACGTCCCGGCGCTCCCAGGTCACCTCGTCGTACGGGTGGACCCCCTCGGTGGTCCAGACCCGCTCGACCTTCAGACCGGCCCCCGCCTTGTTCCGTGACCTGCTCGTCGTCACCCGTCGCCCCCTCGTCTGCGCGGTCACCCAACCGCGTGTCCCGATTTTTCCGAAAATGCACAAGTCAACTCGTGCGGCCGGCGGTCCCAGCCGCCTCGGCCCCCTCGCGGGCCTGTGCCGCGGCCCGCAGCGTCTCGATCTCCCGCTCGAAGTCGGCGAGCGACTCGAACGACCGGTAGACGCTGGCGAACCTCAGGTAGGCCACCTCGTCCAGGTCGCGCAGCGGGCCCAGGATGGCCAGCCCGACCTCGTGACTGGGGATCTCGGCGGCCCCCTTCGCCCGGACGGTCTCCTCCACCTTCTGCGCCAGCAGCGCGATGGAGTCGTCGTCGACCGGCCGGCCCTGGCACGCCTTGCGCACCCCGCCGATGATCTTCGTACGGCTGAACGGCTCGGTCACCCCACTGCGCTTGACCACCGCGAGGACGGCCTCCTCGACCGTGGTGAACCGCTTGCCGCACTCCGGGCACGAACGCCGTCGGCGGATCAACTGGCCGTCGTCGGCCTCCCGCGAGTCGACGACCCGGGAGTCGGGATGCCGGCAGTACGGACACCGCATGAGCCCGACCTCCTTTCCGCGACCGCGGGCCCACACCGGCCGCACTCCGGGCACGCGGCATCACGGCGAGCCATCCTTCGACGGTCTTCGCCGTGCCGGCTGTGCGGAGTGGCGGTCGGTAGTTGAACCCAACCTATAGGCAACTTACGCCCGTGTGACTACTACATCTAGGGGTTGACGGTATGCCGCCGAGGATCCGAGGTCAAGTTGGCCGGCGTGTCCGGCGCGTCACCCGCGTCCGGACCGCTCCCCTCTTCCCCGTCGCCCCGAAACCCAACCCCGCCGCCTCCGGTCCGGTTATCGGTCGGGCGGCTCGGCGTGCCGCACGATCCGGCAGATTAGAACAGCCGTTCGACGCGACGTACCATTTACCAGAACACGGGTACGACCCGCACGGCTTTTCACCCCGACACGCCGAGCAACGTCGTACAGATGTTTGAAAATGACCGATCTCACCTATACGGTCATGAACGACAGGCGCACGACGGATCTTCTCCGTCGGTGCGTCACCGCACCACCGCACGCACCACGAGCCGACGAGGCACCACAGCGCCGACCAGGGAGGACGGACGTGACCGAGGACCGGGCCAGCCGGCCGAAGAGCCCGCAGCAGATCACCGAGGCGGGCGCGGCGACCACGCGTCGCCGAGGCGCCGCGCGCGGTCGCACCGGCACGCCCGCCGTGCGCCCGGTCACCCCCGTGGTGAGCGCCTTTCCCGACCCGGCGACGGTCGACCTGACCGCCCGGCAGCGGCGGATCCTGGAGTTCATCCGCACCTGGGTCGAGCGGCACGGCTACCCGCCGAGCGTGCGCGAGATCGGCGAGGCGGTGGGCCTGGTCTCCCCGTCCAGCGTCGCCTACCAGCTGAAGGAGCTGGAGAAGAAGGGCTTCCTGCGGCGCGACCCCAACCGGCCGCGCGCGGTCGACGTCCGGGCGCCCAGCGAGGCGATCGACGACGAGCTGACCCGCTCCCAGCGGCCCACCCCGGCGTACGTGCCGATGCTGGGCCGGATCGCCGCCGGTGGCCCGATCCTCGCCGAGCAGGCCGTCGAGGACATCTTCCCGCTCCCCCGCGAGCTGGTGGGCGAGGGCGAGGTCTTCATGCTCCAGGTCAAGGGCGACTCGATGCTCGACGCGGCGATCTGCGACGGCGACTGGGTGGTCGTCCGGCAGCAGCCCACGGCCGACTCCGGCGACATCGTGGCCGCCATGCTCGACGGCGAGGCGACGGTGAAGACCTACCGCCGGCGGGACGGCCACGTCTGGCTGATGCCGCAGAACCCGGCCTTCGACCCGATCCCGGGTGACGACGCCACGATCATGGGTCGAGTCGTCGCCGTGCTGCGCCGCATCTGACCTCGCGCCGCCCCTGAGGCCCGGCCGTGCGGGTCAGCACGGGCGCCCTGGGGCCGCGTGCGGGATCAGTACCGGTCGCCGTAGTGGCCGCGCCCGGGCACCTGCCCGTACTGGCCGCCGCGGCCCTCGCCGTGGCCGTTCTCCCGGCGCCGACCCGCTCGCGGATCCGGCTCGCCGCCCCGCGGTGGCTCACCACGGCCGCCGCCGTACATCCCACCGCCGGGCGGGCCGCCGCCGTAGACCCCGCCGCGACCACCGGGGCCGGACCGACCGCCGTTTACCGGAGGGCCGCCGTTGACCGGAGGGCCGCCGTCGCCCCCGGGCCGGGCACCCCCACCGTAGACACCCCCGCCTGAGGGCCGGCCGCCGTAGACCCCGCCACCGGCGGGACGACCCCCGCCGTACACCCCGCTGCCGGCCGGGGCGGCAGCGGGCCGACCCGGCTCGCGGGGCCCGCCGTAGACCCCGCCGGCGGGTGCGCCGCCGTACACGGAGCCACGGGGGCGGTCGTCCGGGGCGAAACCGCCCGCATGATCCTCGTCATCCGGGTCACCGGCCGGCTTGCGCCGGGACCGCAGGATGCCGAACACGCCCGCACCCACCAGCACCACGCCGAGCAGGCCCACGGCGCCGACCAGGTACATGATGTCCTGCAGTGACAGGCTGTCGAACCAGGACGCCTCGGCCTGCTTCTTCGGGCCGGCCGCCGCCTCCGAAACCGGCTTCGCGCCCTCGGTCGAAGGTGTGTACGCGAGGATGTCGATCGGCTCGCCCTCGTCGAGCTGGCCGCCGTCGGAGACGGTGAGGAAGACCTTGCCGTCCGGGCTGTACGCGATCGCCTCACCGAACGGGTCGGCGAGCGGGGTCACCCGCGGCTCCCCCGTGGTGAGCGCCTTCACCACGTCCCCGTCGGTGACGTCGTACTCGAAGGCGTCCGCGTACGTGCGCAGCACCACCCGGGAACCGTCCGGGGACCGCGCGGCGCCGGTGATCGCCGTCCGTCCCAGCGCACCGAGCCGGTTGTCGGTGTCGGTCTTCGGCAGGGCGATCTCGCCGACCTTCTTCATCGGCGCGGGCTCGGTGTCGCCGCTGGGCAACTCGCCGTCGACCGTGAAGATCTCCGCCTTGCCGGAGGTGACCTTCGTGATGATCAGCGGCGCGTTGTCGTCGCCGATGACCATCGCCTCGGCGTCCCGCGGCTTGCCGTCCGGATACTTCAGGCGGTGCAGCACCGGCTGCTTCCCGCCGCCGACCGGCATGCTCCACACCGCCACCCGCTCCCGGCGGTTCTTGCTGGTCACGTTGTCACCGGTGTCGGCGATCCAGAGGGTCCGGCCGTCCGGCGAGAGCGCCAGGTCCTCGGTGTCGGCGGGACCGCCGCCGGAGTACCGGACCGGGTCCTTGGCGATCTTGCACTTGGTGTCGAGGAAGAAGACCCGCTTCCGACTGTCGAGGTCGGTGCCGTCGTTGATCACGATGTAGCCGGTCTTCGTGGCGACCAGCCCGGACAGCTCACGGAGCCGTTCGTCGGTCACGGTGCAGCGCTTCTGGCCCGCCGCCGAGGCCGGCGACGGCACGGTGACCAGAGCGACACCGGTGGCTGCCACGGTCGCCGCCAGCAGGCTGAGGGCACCCGTGACCGAGGTGAGAACGCGGCGCATCCTCATAGTGTCGCACGCCCCCGGCCCGTCACCGTGCGGCCGGACCGGCTAGGAACGCGACCCGACGGCCTGTGCCTCCGCCGCCCGGAAGGGCTCCAGCTCGGCGGCGAGCGCCGCACCGACCCGCACGTGCACCAGGGTGCCCTCGGGCAGGTGGGAGGTGCTGAGCACCTCGCCCTGCCGGTGCACCCGGGCCACCAGGTCACCCCGGTCGTACGGCAGGACCGCGCGGACCTCGACGGCCGGCCGCGGCAGCCGGGCCTCGATCGCGGCGCGCAGGTCACCGATGCCCCGGCCGGAGTGTGCGGAGACGAAGATCGCCTCCGGCCACAGCCGCTTGAGCCGCAGCAGCGTCTCCTCGTCGGCAGCATCGATCTTGTTCACCGCCAGCAGCTCCGGCAGCCGGTCGGCGCCCACCTCGGCGAGCACCTCGCGGACCGCGCGGACCTGCTCCTCCGGGTCCGGGTGGGTGCCGTCGACGACGTGCACCACCAGGTCGGCCTCCGCCACCTCCTCCAGCGTCGAGCGGAACGCCTCGACGATCTGGTGCGGCAGGTGCCGGACGAAGCCGACCGTGTCGGAGAGGGTGTAGAGGCGGCCGTCGCTGGTGGTGGCCTTGCGGGTCGTCGGGTCCAGGGTGGCGAAAAGCGCGTTCTCCACCAGCACGCCGGCACCGGTCAGCCGGTTGAGCAGGCTGGACTTGCCGGCGTTGGTGTAGCCGGCGATCGCCACGGCCGGCACGGCGTTGCGGGAGCGGCGGGCGCGCTTGGTCTGGCGTACCGTGCGCATGCCCTTGATCTCCCGGCGCAGCCGCGCGATGCGATGCCGGATCCGACGCCGGTCGGTCTCCAGCTTGGTCTCACCGGGACCACGCAGACCCACACCGCCGCCGGCGCCGCCGCCACGTCCGGAGCCACCGGTCTGGCGGGAGAGGGTCTCACCCCAACCCCGCAGCCGGGGCAGCAGGTACTCCAGCTGGGCCAGCTCGACCTGCGCCTTGCCCTCCTTGCTCTTCGCGTGCTGGGCGAAGATGTCCAGGATCAGGGCGGTGCGGTCGACCACCTTGACCTTGGTGCGCTGCTCGAGGTTGCGCAGCTGGGACGGGGACAGCTCACCGTCGCAGATCACCGTGTCGGCGCCGGTGGACAACACGACCGCGCCGAGGTCGTCGACCTTGCCCCGGCCGACGTAGGTGGCCGGGTCCGGCCGGTTGCGGCGCTGGATCAGCCCTTCGAGCACCTGCGAGCCGGCCGTCTCGGCCAGCGCCGCCAGCTCGGTGAGGGAGTTCTCCGCGTCCTGCTGCGTGCCCTCGGTCCAGACGCCGACGAGGACGACACGCTCCAGCCGCAGCTGGCGGTACTCGACCTCGGTGATGTCGGTCAGCTCGGTGGAGAGGCCGGGGACCCGCCGCAGCGCCTGCCGCTCCGACAGCTCGAACTCACCGGTGGTGGCGTCGAGCTCGTCGTCCTCGTAGGGAAGGACGGTCTCCTGCTCTCGCAAACTGCGTCTCCTGTCTGTTTTGTCCGCGGCCGACGGGTTTCCGGCGCGTACGAGCAATCCTGACATGTGCCAACGCCGTACGCACCCGCTATATGCCCGTCGGCGTACCGGCGAGTAGCGGGGCCGGATGCGCGCCGACCTGCGCGGGCGAGTAGAAATGCGGGCGAGCCGTTCAGCGCCGACGGAGGGATCTACGTGGCCATCACCCGACTGCCGAGTGCCGGATTCTCGATCACGATCCGGATCGCGGTGCCCGCCGACGCCTCCTCCATCGGGCGGCTGACCACGTCGGTCGGCGAGGCCGGGGCGATCGTCACCGCGCTCGACGTGGTCGACTCCGACCCCACCCACGTGCTCGTCGACCTGACCTGCGACACCGCCGACGCGAGCCACGCCGACCAGGTGGTCGACGCGCTCACCGCGCTGGACGGCGTGGACGTGCGCAAGGTCTCCGACCGCACGTTCCTGCTGCACCTCGGCGGCAAGATCGAGGTCAGCTCGAAGGTCGCCCTGCGCACCCGCGACGAGCTGTCCCGCGCGTACACCCCGGGGGTCGCCCGGGTCTGCCAGGCCATCGCGGAGAACCCGGCGGACGCGCGCCGGCTGACCATAAAGCGCAACACCGTCGCCGTGGTCAGCGACGGCTCCGCGGTGCTCGGCCTCGGCAACCTCGGGCCGGCGGCGTCGCTGCCGGTGATGGAGGGCAAGGCGGCGCTGTTCAAGCGCTTCGGCGGGGTGGACGCGTGGCCGGTGGTGCTCGACACGCAGGACGCCGACGAGATCGTGGCGATCGTCAAGGCGATCGCGCCCGCGTACGGCGGGATCAACCTGGAGGACATCGCCGCGCCGCGCTGCTTCGAGATCGAGGCGCGGCTCCGCGAGGCGCTGGACATCCCGGTCTTCCACGACGACCAGCACGGCACGGCGATCTGCGTGCTGGCCGCGCTGACCAACGCCCTGCGCGTCGTCGGCAAGGACCTCGCGGACGTGCGCGTCGTGGTCTCCGGCGCGGGCGCCGCCGGCACCGCGATCATGAAGCTGCTGCTGCGCCAGGGCGTGGGCGACATCATCGCGTACGACCGGGATGGCGCCCTGCACCGTGGGATGCCCGGGCTCAACCCGGCCTGGCAGTGGCTGGCCGAGCACACGAACCGGGAGAACTACTCCGGGGACCTGCGCGGGGCGGTCCGCGACGCGGACGTCTTCATCGGTGTGAGCGCGCCCAACCTGCTCACCGGTGACGACATCGCCACCATGGCCAAGGACTCGATCGTGTTCGCGCTGGCCAACCCGGACCCGGAGGTCGACCCGCGGGAGGCGCGCAAGCACGCCGCCGTGGTCGCCACCGGCCGCTCCGACCAGCCGAACCAGATCAACAACGTGCTGGCCTTCCCGGGCGTGTTCCGGGGCATGCTCGACGCGCACGCCGAGGAGTTCACCGAGGAGATGGCGATCGCCGCCGCTCAGGCCATCGCGGACGTCGTCGGCGAGGACAAGATCAACCCTACGGTCATCGTCCCCAGCGTCTTCGACTCCCGCGTCGCGCCCGCGGTGGCGGCCGCGGTCCGGGCCGCCGCCCAGAACCCGTCGGTGACCCTGCCCCCCGCCGCGGACCCGGGCCCGGCCGACCTCCCGGAGATCGCCGCCACCGCCAGCGCCACCCCGTAACGCACGCCCCTCGCCCGCCCCCCTCTCGCGCCCCCGCCCGCGTCGATCTTGCAGTTTCGGCCCTTGGTTTGCGGCTCTTGCCCGTTATGTCGGGGCAGGAAGTGCAAGATCGACGCGGGCGGGGGGAAGGGCGAGGGGAAGGGTGGGTCAGGGGTTCGGGGACAGGGTGGGGGTCAGCGCGCCGGTCGCGACCAGGACGGCGGGGCCGGCCAGCCAGCAGGTCTCCTCGGTGACGGTGACCGTCAGGCGGCCGCCGGGGACGTCCACCGCGACCACGCCGGTGTCCCGGCCCAGGTCGCGCAGGGCCACCGCGGCCACCGCGCAGGCGCCGGTGCCGCAGGAGAGGGTCTCCGCGCTGCCCCGCTCGTAGACCCGCATCCGGACGTGACCGTCGGTGCCGTCGACCGGGTCGCCCGGGGCGGTGAACTCGACGTTGACGCCGGTCGGGAAGACCGCCGCGTCGACCTCCGGCGCCCGGGTCAGGTCGAGCGCGGCCAGGTCCAGGCCGGCCGGCACCGGGCAGACCAGGTGCGGGTTGCCGACGTCGACGGCCGTGCCGGGCAGGGTCAGCCCGGGGAAGACGGTCGCGGTGGAGGTGTCGTGCAGGCGGGGGCGGCGCATCTCGACGGCGACCTCCGCACCCTCGACCCGGGCGCGCACGAGGCCGGCCCGGGTCGCCACCGGCAGGGCCGCGCCGGACGGCGTGGCCAGCCCGGCGTCCAGCAGGTAGCGGACGAACACGCGGGCGCCGTTGCCGCACATCTCGGCGAAGGAGCCGTCGGAGTTCCAGTAGTCCATGAACCACTCGGCCTCACCGGCCAGCGCGGCGCCGTCCGGGTGCTTGGCGGCGCGGACGACCCGGAGCACACCGTCCCCGCCGATCCCGCGCCGCCGGTCGCAGAGCGCCGCGACCAGCCCGGGCGTGAGGTCGAGCGCGCCGTCCGGGTCGGGCAGGATCACGAAGTCGTTGCCGGTGCCGTGCCCCTTGGTGAACTCCACGCCCTCATCATCGCGCAGCGTCCCCGACCACCCGCAGCGCATCCGCCACCAGCCCCGGCGACGCCGCGTCCAGCCACTGGATCCGGGGGTCGCGGCGGAACCAGGACCGCTGCCGGCGGACGAAGCGGCGGGTGGCGCGGATGGTCTCCTCGTACGCCTCGGTCTCGGTCAGCTCGCCGGCCAGGTACCGCAGGACCTGCTGGTAGCCGAGCGCCCGGCTGGCCGTACGCCCCTCCGCCAGGCCCCGGCCGACCAGCTCGCGGGTCTCGGCGACCAGGCCGTCGGCCCACATCCGGTCCACCCGCAGCGCGATCCGCTCGTCGAGCGGCGCGGTGTCCAGGTCGACGCCGACCTGCACGGACGGGTAGTACGGGGTGGGTCCGGGGAGCGCGGCGGTGAACGGGGCGCCGGTCAGCTCGATGACCTCCAGCGCGCGGACGATCCGCCGGCCGTTGTTCGGCAGGATGCTCGCCGCCGCCGCCGGGTCGGCCGCGCGCAGCCGCGCGTACAGGGGGGCGGGCCCGACCTGCGCCAGTTCCGCCTCGAGCCGCTCCCGGACGGCCGGGTCGGTGCCGGGGAACTCGAACCGCTCCAGCACCGCCCGCACGTAGAGCCCGGACCCGCCGACCAGCAGTGGCACCCGCCGGCGGGCCAGGATGTCGTCGACCGCCGCGCGGGCGAGCCGCTGGTACTCCGCGACGCTCGCCGGCTCGGTCACCTCCCAGATGTCCAGCAGATGGTGCGGCACCCCGTCGCGTTCGGCGACGGTGAGCTTCGCGGTGCCGATGTCCATGCCGCGGTAGAGCTGCATCGAGTCGGCGTTGACCACCTCACCGTCCAACGCGTGCGCGAGGGCGATGCTCAACGCCGACTTGCCGGCCGCGGTCGGCCCGACCACCGCGACCACGGCGCCGACCGGTGGCCGGCCGGCACCGCCCGGTCGGCCCGGCTCTCCCCCGGCCGGGCTGCTCACGCCGGCTCCCAGGAGGCGACGAGGTAGGTCACGCCGTAGGGCGCGGCGTCGTAGGTCAGCTCGCCCCGCCACTGGCCGCCGGCCGCGCGGACCGCGCCGGCGAGCACCTGCCAGGGCGCGCGCCCGGCGACCCTCAGCTCCGCCGACACCGCCGGGTCCAGGTCGAGGAGGGCGGCGGCGTCCGCGGTGGCCAGGGCCCGGGCCACCCCCCGGTCGTACGGCTCGGCGCGCGGGTCGTCGTGGCCGGGCGCCTTCTCGCCCCGGCAGGCCGACCCGTCGCCCATCACGAGCAGCGCGACCCGGGGCCGGTACCCGTCGACCTCGCGGCCGAGCCGGGTGACGTCGTCGGCCGGCGCGTCCGGGGCCACCTGGAGGCCGACCACGGCTGCCGCACCACCGTGCCGACCGAGCAGCCACGCGCCGACCGTCAGGCTCAACGGCAGCACCGCCCCCTCCCCGGGCAGCCCCGGCGCCAGCGGAACGGCCCGGTCGACGCCGAACGGGCGGAGGGTGCCGACGGCCGGCGGGTTGATCCACTCCGTCGTCGGCCCGGAGCCCAGCACCACGACGCAGTCCGGCCCGGCGGCGAGGAGCCGGGCGACGGCGGCGTCGCAGGCGGCGCGGAGGTCGGCCAGTTCCGGCGCGGCGGCACCGGCCACCTCGGGGACGAGCAACGGCGGGTGCGGGCAGACGGCGGCGGCGACCAGGGACACGAGATCACGGTATCGGCCGGGCCGGACGTGCCGCCGAGCACCTCGCCGCCACTCGGCTACCGGTTGGTACGCCGTACGGAGGATTCCGACACTCCCCCTCTGACGGGGGCGCTCGGGCGCTAGGACACCGTATGGTCACGGTCGGCGATAGGCGCTCGACGGGAGCGGGGGCGTACCTGTGACAATGCCGTGGAGAAACTTGGCTGCGCCGTGGCGGTGCTCGCGGGGACTGACCCGCGACACCGGGAGAACGAGGATGGGCACATGAGCGACTGGACTGCCTTCGGACGGGTGGACGCGGACGGCACCGTGTACGTGAAGACCGCCGAGGGTGAGCGGGTGGTCGGTTCCTGGCAGGCGGGTGCACCGGAGGAAGGACTGGCCCACTTCGCCCGTCGCTTCGCCGATCTGGTCACCGAGGTGGACCTGACCGAGGCTCGGCTCAACTCGGGCGCGGCGGACGCGAGCCACTCGCTCAGCACGATCCGCCGGCTGCGCGCCTCGCTGGCCGAGGCGCACGTGGTCGGCGACATCGACGGGTTGGCCACGCGCCTGGACCGGCTCGCCATCGTCGCCGAGGAGAAGGCCGGCGAGGCCCGGGCGGCCCGCGACGCCGCCCGCAGCGAGGCCCTCGCCCGCAAGACCGCGCTGGTCGAGGAGGCCGAGAAGCTGGCCGCGGAGTCGACCGGCTGGAAGACGGCCGGGGACCGGCTCAAGGAGATCCTCGAGGAGTGGAAGACCATCCGCGGGGTCGACAAGAAGACCGACGGCGAGCTGTGGAAGCGGTTCGCGGCGGCCCGGGACGGCTTCACCCGTCGGCGGGGCGCCCACTTCGCCTCTCTCGACGCCCAGCGCAAGCAGGCGCAGGCCGTCAAGGAGGAGCTGGTCGCCGAGGCCGAGAAGCTCAAGGACTCCACCGAGTGGGCGGCCACCGCGAGCCAGCTCAAGGAACTGATGAACCAGTGGCGCGCCGCGCCGCGTGCCTCGAAGGAGGCCGAGCAGCGGCTCTGGGAGAGGTTCCGGGCGGCTCAGGACGCCTTCTTCACCCGCCGCAGCGAGGTCTTCTCGGCGCGGGACAACGAGCAGCGCGCCAACCTGGAGCGCAAGCAGGCGCTGCTGGCCGAGGCCGAGGCGCTGGACGTCGACGGCGACCCCAAGGGCGCCCAGACGAAGCTCCGCGAGATCCAGGCGCAGTGGCACGAGGCCGGGCGGGTGCCCCGGGAGGCGGCGGCGGGCCTCGAGCGGCGGCTGCGCGCCGTTGACGAGAAGGTCCGCGAGGCGATGGACTCGGCGTGGCGGCGCACCAGCCCGCAGGACAACCCGCTGCTGGCCCAGATGCGGGCGCAGGTCGCGGAGGCCGAGGACCGGCTGGCCCGGGCCCGGGCGGCCGGCGACGCCCGGCGGATCAAGGAGGCCGAGCAGGCGCTCGCCTCGAAGCGCCAGTTCCTCCAGCTCGCCGAACAGGCCGGCTGAGCCGATCGTTGCGGAGGCCCCCGGTTCCCCTCGCGGGACCGGGGGCCTTCCGTTTTCCGCGGGGCTGACGGCCCACCGCGACATTTACATCGACGACCATCTGTGCTTTGCTGAGGAAAGCGCTTGCCCCCACTCGGGCGACCGCTCGGGAGCCGACCAGTTCGACGGCAGGGCGCACGCCCGCGACCGCCACCGCACCGCTGCCGCTGGGCACGGCAGCCTCCGATGCCGAGGCGGACCCTGCCGGCCACCCGGATGACGCAGCCAGGCGTGCACGGCGGCAGCTCAGCACGAGTCACCGCCGCGGCCGCCCGCGTCGCGGACGACTCCGGGCCGGTGCCGACAACCGGTCCACGACGTGCCGCCGCGCCATCCCGTCCAGTCCACGATTCGAGGGGAGAAACCCGTGCGCGCAAGACTCCTACGGCGGCTGGCGGTGCTGGCCGTGACGGTCCTCGCGGTGCCCGCGGCGGCCGTCGCGGTGACCAGCACCCCGGCCGGGGCGGCGACCGTCGACACCGGCGCCTGGTACGTCTTCGTGAACCGGCACAGCGGCAAGGCGATGGACCTGTGGGGCTGGTCCACCACCGACGGCGGTGAGATCCGGCAGTACACCCGCACGAACGCGACCAACCAGCAGTTCCAGTTCGTCGATGTGGGCAGCGGCTACTACCAGCTCCGCAACCGGCACTCGGGCAAGGTCGTCACCGTGCCCAACTCGAACGACGGCGTGCAGGTCACCCAGGTCACCGCGAGCAGCGACACCAAGCAGCACTTCAGCCTGAAGGACTCCGCCGGCGGCTACGTCCGGTTCCTCAACCGGCACAGCAAGAAGGCGCTGGACCTGTGGGCGTGGTCCACGGCCGACGGCGGGATGGTCTCGCAGTACGCCGACCTGGACGGTTACAACCAGCAGTGGCAGCTGGCCCGGGTCGACGGCGGCGGCACCACGCCGCCACCCCCGCCGCCCCCGACCGGCGGCCTGGTCGGCTGGGCCACCCAGAACGGCGGCACCACCGGCGGTGGCAGCGCCGCGACGACCACGGTGACCAGCGCGTCGGCGCTGAGCAGCGCGCTCGGCTCCAGCGGCGCGGCGGTGATCCGGGTCTCCGGCACCATCAGCTGCTCCGGCATGCTGCGCGTCCGGTCCAACAAGACCATCCTCGGCAACGCGGGCGCGACGATCTCCGGCTGCGGCTTCAACGTCAGCGGCGACCGCAACGTCATCATCCGCAACCTGACCTTCCGGGGCTGGGACGACGACGCGATCAACGTGCAGGAGTCGGCCACCAACATCTGGATCGACCACAACACCTTCACCGACGGCTACGACGGCGCGGTCGACATCAAGCGCGGCTCGGACTTCGTCACCGTGTCGTGGAACCGCGTCCACAACCACGACAAGACGATGCTGCTCGGGCACAGCGACGACAACGCCGGCCAGGACGTCGGCCACCTGCGGGTGACCTACCACCACAACTGGTTCGACGGCAGCAACCAGCGCAACCCCCGGGTCCGCTTCGGCAACCCGGTGCACGTCTACAACAACTTCTACGCGAACGTCGGCGGCTACGGCGTGGCGTCCACGATGAACGCCGGCGTGCTCCTGGAGGGCAACTACTTCGAGAACGTCGACGACCCGTACCACCTCGGCGAGGGCAGCTCCGGGCCGGGCGCCATCGTGGCCCGCAACAACCACTTCGTGAACTCCGGCAGCGGGCAGGCCGGCGGCAGCGTCGCCGGCATCCCGTACCCGTACAGCCTGGACAGCGCGAGCAGCGTCAAGTCGATCGTGACGGGCGGCGCGGGCGCCGGCCGGATCTCGGTCTGACCGCGCCGGTCGGGGTCCGCCGCACCCGGCGGGCCCCGGCCCCGGTCAGTGGGCGGCGCAGCCGGTCGCCGGCGCGGGCGCCGCGGCCGGCGCGCCGACCGTGGGCAGGCCGAGCAGCACCCCGGGGGTACGCGGTGCGCGCCCCGCCTCGGCCGCGTCCCCGGCCCGGGTACGCCGGTGGGCCAGCGGCACGCCGTCGGCGTTGAGATGGTGCGGGGCGGCGTACGTCACGACGGTGTGCACGATGTCCCCGGGGCGGATCTGCCCGGCGAGGTTCCCCGCGTCGCCCGGCTGGCCGTCCGCTCCGGCCGCGCCCGTCGCGAAGTGAACCAGGCGGCCGTCGCGGGCCCGGCCGGACATCCGGCCGGTGCGCTCGTCCTTGCGCCCCTCGCCGACGGCGACCAGCACCTCGACGGTCTCGCCCACCAGCTTGCGGTTCTCCGCCCAGGTGATCTCCTCGACGCAGGCGATCAGCCGGTCGTAGCGCTCCTGCACGACCTGCTTGGGCAGCTGCCCGTCCATCGTGGCGGCGGGGGTGCCGGGCCGCTTCGAGTACTGGAAGGTGAAGGCCGACGCGAACCGCGCCTCCCGGACCACGTCCAGGGTGCGCTCGAAGTCGGCCTCGGTCTCGCCGGGGAAGCCGACGATGATGTCCGTGGTGATCGCGGCGTCCGGCATCGCCGCGCGGACCTTCTCGATGATCCCCAGGTACTTCTCCGACCGGTACGAGCGGCGCATCGCCCGCAGCACGTCGTCCGAACCGGACTGCAACGGCATGTGCAGCGAGTGGCAGACGTTCGGCGTCTCGGCCATCGCGGCGATCACGTCGTCGGTGAAGTCCTTCGGGTGCGGGCTGGTGAACCGGACGCGCTCCAGCCCGTCGACGTCGCCGCAGGCGCGCAGCAGCTTGCCGAACGCGTACCGGTCGCCGAACTCGACGCCGTACGAGTTGACGTTCTGCCCGAGCAGCGTCACCTCCAGCACGCCCTCGTCGACCAGGGCGCGCACCTCGGACAGGACGTCGCCCGGGCGGCGGTCCTTCTCCTTGCCGCGCAGGGCCGGCACGATGCAGAACGTGCAGGTGTTGTTGCAGCCGACGGAGATCGACACCCAGCCGGCGTACGTCGACTCGCGGCGGGTCGGCAGCGTGCTCGGGAAGACCTCGAGGGACTCGAGGATCTCCACCTCGGCGGCCGTGTTGTGCCGGGCGCGCTCCAGCAGCACCGGCAGCGACCCGATGTTGTGCGTGCCGAAGACCACGTCGACCCAGGGCGCCCGGCGGACGATCTCGCCGCGGTCCTTCTGGGCGAGACAGCCACCGACGGCGATCTGCATGCCCGGGTGCCGGGCCTTGACGGGGCGCAGATGACCGAGGTTGCCGTAGAGCCGGTTGTCGGCGTTCTCCCGCACGGCGCAGGTGTTGAAGACGACCACGTCGGGGGTGTCGTCGGCCTCCGCGGCGCGCACGTAGCCCGCCCGCTCGAGCAGGCCGGAGATGCGCTCGGAGTCGTGCACGTTCATCTGGCAGCCGTAGGTGCGCACCTGGTAGGTGCGCGGGCTGCTCGCCGTTGCGGTAGTCATGACCAGGACAGCGTATCCGGGACGACCGGATGGGCCGGAACCGAGGAGGAGCCGTGTGCCGGAGCATCAAGACCCTGCGTGAGCCGTACACCCCGGAGGTGACCGACGCGGACATCCGGGCCGCGGCGTTGCAGTACGTCCGGAAGATCTCCGGGTTCCGCGCGCCGGCCGCCCACAACGCCGCGGCCTTCGACGCCGCGGTCGCCGCGGTCGCGTCGGCCACCGCGACCCTGCTCGACCAGTTGGAGGTACGCGGCGGGCGCCGGTAGCCGTCGGGAACGGGCCCGGGCTGTGCGCCGGGCGTGACCAGGGGCCCGGCCCCGCAGCTCAGGCCGCGGCGAGTGCGGGGAGCACCGAGTCGGGTGCCCAGCGGGAACGGTGGCACCTCGACCAGCCCCGGCAGCCCGGGTTGGCCTCGGTGCAGAGACGCTGGTTGCTGAGGACCTCGCCGTCGTCGGTCTCGCGGACGTCGAAGTGCACCGGGCGGATCGTCCCGTCGGGGGCGACCAGCAGGTGCCGGGTCTCGTCGAGCGTGTCGTCGCGCAGCACGCAGTTGCGGTCCAGCAGGCGGGCGAGGGCCGCGACGCTGGGCAGCTCGGACAGGGCGTCCGGCACCCCGTAGCAGTCGACGATCGTGGCGAACTCGCCCGGCGCCCGCCAGACGTCACAGACCACGGCGTATCTCGGCAGGCGCGCCGGGTCCGCCACCGCCAGGGGCATCACCACCCGGCCGAGCGCCTCGGCCAGCGCCGGCCAGACCTCCGTCGGCCGCACCTGGTCGATTCTCCAGTTCCACAGCTCGGTCATGCCGCCTCCTCGCTGTGCTCGTCCCACCGGCCTCCGGATCGGGCCTTAATGACGATGGTGGGGTGCATATGACCTCAGCCGGGCGCAAGTTACCGGTCTGTGACCATTCAGGGCAAAATTTCCTGGGGCGTCATTGCTTCCAGTAGCCGGAAGATGACAGTTTATCGGGTATGGTGCCGCGTCCCGGCAACCGACACGGGCTCAGCGCAGGACGATCAGGTGCTCGCCCCGGGGCAGCAGCTCACCGATCACCGGGGCGCCCGGCAGCTCACCGGCGACCAGCAGGCCACCGGAGGTCTGCGCGTCGGCCAGCAGCAGCCGGTCCGCCCCGCCCGCCGGCCCGAAGTCCGTCCACGGGCCGACCCAGTCCAGATTGCGTCGGGTGCCCCCGCTGACGTGGCCGTCCCGGACCGCCTCCCGGGCGCCCGCCAGGTACGGCACCCGGGCGGTGTCGATCGCGACCGTCAGCCCGCTGGCCCGGGCGAGCTTCGACGCGTGGCCGAGCAGCCCGAAGCCGGTCACGTCCGTGCCGCAGCGGACCCCGGCCGCCACCGCCGCGCGAGCGGCGTCCCGGTTGAGCGTGGCCATCGTCGCCACCGCCTCCGGGAAGGCCTCCCCGGTGGCCTTGTGCCGGGTGTTGAGCACGCCGACACCGAGCGGCTTGGTCAGCGACAGCGGCAGCCCGGCCCGGCCGGCGTCCAGCGTGATCAGGTGCTCCGGGCGAACGGTCCCGGTGACCGCCAGCCCGTACTTCGGGCCCTCGTCGTCGACGCTGTGGCCGCCGGCGAGGTGGCACCCGGCCTCCCGGGCCACGTCCCGGCCGCCGCGCAGCACCTCCCGGGCCAGCTCCAGCGGGAGGACGTCCCGTGGCCAGCAGAGCAGGTTGAGCGCGACGAGCGGCGTGCCACCCATCGCGTACACGTCGGAGAGGGCGTTGGCCGCGGCGATGCGCCCCCAGTCGTACGCGTCGTCGACGACCGGGGTGAAGAAGTCGGCGGTGCTGACCAGGCCGGTGCGCTCGTCGAGGCGGACCACGGCGGCGTCGTCGCCGTGGTCGAGACCCACCAGCAGGTCGGCGGCGCCCGCCGCCGGACCGAGGCCGGCCACCATCGCCTCCAACTCGCCGGGCGGGATCTTGCAGGCGCAACCGCCACCACGGGCGTACCGGGTCAGCCGTACCCGTTCGGTCATCCCTACATGATCTCCAGGGCGGGTGATCGTCGCCACTCGTACGGTCGGAATCCGACTCTCGACGCATCCCGACCGGGGTGTTACCGCTCCGTGACCAACTGAGTTGCGTTCCGCCATATTGCGCCGCCTACAGTTGCCCAACCGGAGGTCATCCGACCTCCCACGCGCGACGACAGGGGACGGTGGACGACGTGACGACGGGCGAACCGCTCATCGTGCTGGACTCGGTCAACAAGTGGTTCGGGCCCCTGCACGTGCTGGACGACGTCTCCCTGTCGGTCGGGCGCGGCGAGGTCGTCGTCGTCATCGGCCCGTCCGGGTCGGGCAAGTCGACGCTGTGCCGCGCCATAAACCGGCTCGAGCCGATCAACTCCGGCACCATCACCTTCGACGGCCAGCCGCTGCCGGCCGAGGGCAAGGCCCTCGCCAAGCTGCGCAGCGAGGTCGGCATGGTCTTCCAGTCGTTCAACCTCTTCGCGCACAAGACCATCCTGGAGAACGTGACCCTGGGGCCGGTCAAGGTCCGCAAGGAGAAGCCGTCGGTGGCCCGCGAGCGCGGCCTGGCCCTGCTGGACCGGGTCGGCATCGCCAACCAGGCCGACAAGTTCCCGGCCCAGCTCTCCGGCGGCCAGCAGCAGCGGGCGGCGATCGCCCGCGCGCTGGCCATGCAGCCCAAGGCGATGCTCTTCGACGAGCCGACCAGCGCGCTCGACCCGGAGATGGTCGGCGAGGTGCTGGACGTGATGACCGCCCTGGCCCGCGACGGCATGACGATGGTCGTCGTCACGCACGAGATGGGCTTCGCGCGGCACGCGGCGAACCGGGTGGTCTTCATGGCCGACGGTCAGCTCGTCGAGGACGCGCCGCCCACGGAGTTCTTCGCGAACCCGCGCAGCGAGCGGGCCAAGGACTTCCTCTCCAAGATCCTCACGCACTAGGCATCCCGTAAGTGGAGGCGTGCCGTCCCCGGCCGGCTCCGTCGAAGAAGGAGAAGAGTATGCGTATGAAGCGCGTAGCGGCGCTCGCCGCGGCCGCCACCCTGGCGCTCGGCCTGGCCGCCTGCGGTGGCGACAACGCTGACGACGAGGGCACCGGCTCCGGCAGCAAGTCGTTCGCCGCCGGCAGCACCATGGAGCGCCTCAACAAGGCGCAGGCGATCAAGATCGGCACCAAGTTCGACCAGCCGGGCTTCGGCCTCAAGGGCCTGTCGGGCAAGCCGGAGGGCTTCGACGTCGAGATCGCGAAGATCATCGTCGACGAGCTGGGCATCCCCGAGGACAAGATCGAGTGGATCGAGGCCCCCTCGAAGGTCCGCGAGGACGTCATCGTCAACGGCACCGTCGACCTGGTCGCCGCGACGTACACGATCAACGCCCCGCGCAAGGAGCGCATCGCCTTCGCCGGGCCGTACTACGAGGCCGGCCAGAACATCATGGTGAAGAAGGACGACAGCGCCATCACCGGCCCGGACTCGTTCAAGGACGGCACCAAGAAGGTCTGCTCGGTGACCGGCTCGACGCCGGCCGAGGAGATCAAGAACTACGTCAAGGACGTCGCCACCCAGCTCGTCCTGTTCGACACGTACGACAAGTGCCGGGACGCCCTCAAGGGCGGCCAGGTCGACGCGGTGACCACGGACAACGTCATCCTGCTCGGCTACATCGCCAAGGACGAGGCCTCCTTCAAGCTGGCCGGCGAGAACTTCACCAAGGAGCCCTACGGCATCGGGGTGAAGAAGGAGGACACCGACTTCCGCAACTTCATCAACGACGTGCTGGAGAAGGCGTTCACCGACGGCCGCTGGCAGAAGGCCTGGGACGACACCGCCGGCAAGTTCGGTGCCGAGCTGGGCAGCGCGCCGACCGTCGACCGCTACTGACCTGACCGGCTGATCTGGAGGGTGGGGAGGAAGTCCGACCCGTGAGTGTGCTCATCGACAAGTTCGACGTCTTCGCGGGTGGTTTCTGGCTCACCCTCCAGATCTGCCTCCTCGCCGCGATCGGCGCCCTCATCCTGGGCGCCGTCGTGGCGGTCCTGCGGATTTCCCCGGTGCCGCCGCTGCGGGCGGTCGGCACCGCGTACGTCAACATCTTCCGCAACATGCCGCTGACCGTGGTGATGTTCTTCGCCGCGTTCGGCCTGCCCGCGCTCGGTTCCAACGCGGACTTCCTCCGCATCCCCGGGCTGGACATCGTGTTCAAGCGGCTCGGCACCGACCTGCCGTACTTCCGCTTCGGTCTCATCGCCCTGGTGCTCTACACGGCGGCGTTCGTCTGCGAGGCGCTTCGCTCCGGCGTGAACGCGGTGCCCGCCGGGCAGGCGGAGGCCGGCCGGTCGCTCGGCCTGACGTTCAGCCAGAACCTGCGGTACGTGGTGCTGCCGCAGTCCTGGAAGGCCTCGATCGTGCCGCTCGGCTCGGTGATCATCGCGATGATCAAGAACTCGGCGCTGGTCGGCTTCTTCGGTGTCGTCGGCGACCTGTCCCAGACCGCGGACCAGCTGACCTCCGCCGAGGGCCACCCCTTCATCCCGGTCGCCATCGGCATCTCGATCGGATACCTGATCATGACCGTACCCCTCGGCGCGCTCCTCGACCGGATCGAGCGGCGGCAGGCGGTGGCCCGATGAGCCAGCAGACCGTCCTCTACGACGTCCCCGGGCCCCGGCAGCGCCGGATCACCCTCATCGGCAGCATCGTCGCCACGATCCTGCTGCTGGTCGGGGCGTACTTCCTGATCTACAAGCCGCTGGACGACAAAGGCCAGTTCTCGATGGAGCTGTGGGGGCCGCTGGTCGACCCCGGCAACGAGAACTTCGCGCTGGTCTGGGAACGCATCGGCGTCGGCTTCAAGAACACCCTGATGGCGGCCGCGCTCGCCATCCTCACCTCGCTGATCGTCGGCACGCTGCTGGCGGTGCTGCGGATCCAGCTCAAGAGCCTGAGCCGGCGCCGGTTCACCGGGCTCACCGCGCCCCTGGCGTACCCGCTGCGTGCGTTGAACCTGGCGCTCTCGGCCATCACCCGCGTGTGCGTCGAGGTCTTCCGGGGCCTGCCGGTGGTCATCACGATCTTCTTCGTCGCCCGCGGCTTCCCCGAGTTCGGCGTCACCTTCGACACGCTCTGGTACCTGGTCATCGGCCTCACCATCTACAACTCGGTGGTGATCGCCGAGATCCTCCGCTCCGGCATGGAGGGCCTCCCCGGCGGGCAGGCCGAGGCCGCCGCGGCGGTCGGCCTCTCCCCGCTGCAAACCACCCGGATGATCCTGCTCCCGCAGGCGTTCCGGATCATGCTGCCGGCGCTGATCAGCCAGCTGGTGGTCGTCCTCAAGGACACCTCGCTCGGCTTCATCATCAGCTACGAGGAGACCCTCAACATCGGCAAGCAGATCATCGGCGCGCTGGACAACCCGATCCAGGTCTACACCGTCATCGCCGTGCTGTTCATCGTCGTGAACTACTCGCTGTCCAAGCTGGCGCAGTACGTGCAGCACCGGCTCTCCCGAGGCCGCAAGACCGCGAACACCCCGGCCCAGCAGCCCCCGGCCGCCGCCCTCATCTCGCAGGCCGAGGGCGGCACCGGCGGCGCCTGAGCCACCGACGACGTGCGAAGGGGGGCGCCCGCGGGCGCCCCCCTTCGTCGTACCGGAGTCAGCGGGCGATCTCGGTGACCCGGGACTCGCGGACCACCGTCACCCGGATCTGGCCGGGATAGGTCAGCTCCTCCTCGATCTGCTTGGCCACGTCCCGGGCCAGCACGGCGGCGCCGATGTCGTCGACGTCGTCCGGCTTCACCATCACCCGGATCTCCCGGCCGGCCTGCATCGCGAAGACCTTCTCCACGCCGAGCTTGCCGGCGGCGATCTCCTCGATCCGCTCCAGGCGCTTCACGTACGCCTCGAGGCTCTCCCGCCGCGCGCCGGGCCGCCCGCCGGAGCAGGCGTCGGACGCCTGGGTGAGGACCGCCTCGATGGTCTGCGGCGGCACCTCGTTGTGGTGCGCCTCGATGGCGTGCACGACGTCCTCGTTCTCGCCGTACTTGCGGGCCACGTCGGCGCCGATGATGGCGTGGCTGCCCTCCACCTCGTGGGTCAGCGCCTTGCCGATGTCGTGCAGGAACGCGCACCGCTTGATCGTCGGGACGTCCAGCCGCAGCTCGGCCGCCATGATCCCGGCGATGTGGGCGGTCTCGACGAGGTGCTTGAGGACGTTCTGCCCGTACGACGTGCGGTAGCGCAGCCGGCCGAGCAGGGTGACCAGCTCCGGGTGGATCTCGGTGATGCCGACCTCGACCAGGGCGTCCTCGGCGGCCCGCTGGCAGAGCTGCTCCACCTCGTGCCGCGCGAGGTCGTAGACCTCCTCGATCCGGTGCGGGTGGATCCGGCCGTCGAGCACCAGCTTCTCGAGGGTGAGCCGGCCGACCTCCCGGCGGACCGGGTCGAAGCAGGACAGCAGCACCGCCTCGGGGGTGTCGTCGATGATCAGGTTGACTCCGGTCACCGATTCGAAGGCGCGGATGTTGCGCCCCTCGCGGCCGATGATCCGGCCCTTCATCTCGTCGCCCGGCAGGTGCAGCACGCTGACCACGCTCTCCGCGGTCTGCTCGCTGGCCACCCGCTGGATGGCCTCGACGACGACGTGCCGGGCGCGCTCCTCGGCGGTGCTGCGCGCGTCCGCCTCGATGTCGCGCACCAGCAGCGCGGCCTCCCGCTTGGCCTGCGCCTCGATCGCCTCGATCAGCTCGGCACGGGCCGCGTCCGCGGTGAGCCCGGCGACCCGTTCCAGCTCGCGGCGGCGCTGCTCCTCCGCCCGCGCCAGGTCCTCCTCCCGCTGCGCGAGGGTCGACTCGCGGGCGGCCAGGGCGGCACCGGCCGCGCTCAACTGCCGCTCCCGTTCGGCTAGCCGCTCCACCTCCTCGGTGTGCAGCCGCTCGCGCTCGTCCATCCGGGCCGCCCGGCGCTCCACCTCGGCCGCCTGCTCGCGGGTCGTCGCCGCGAGGACGGCGACCTCCCGCTCACCGCTGCGCCGCGCGGTGGCCCGGAGCTGCTCGGCGTCGGCCTCGGCCTGCTTGTGCGCCCGTTCCAGGATGGTGTCCGCCTCGGCGCGGGCGTCGTCGAGCACCCGCCGCGCCTCCGCCCGGGCGGCCTTCGCCTCGGCCTTGGCGGCGGCCGCCTCGGCGCGCGCCGCCGCGGCGGCGGACTTCGCCACGTCGATGGTGCTGTTCGCCTCGTCCGCCGCCGACCGCAGCGCGGCCAGGGACTGCTCCTGGCGGTCCTTCTCGGCGATGAAGGCCGGATCCTCCGGTGCCGGCGCCGTCCCGAGCCGGCGCACCACCCGGACGCCGAGCAGCACCGCCCCGAGCACCACCAGGGTCAGCAGCAGCACGGCCACGAGGAGGACGATGTCGAACCCGCTCATGCCGGCGCTCCGCCGCGCTCCGTGCCACCCTGAGGCAGCACGGCCCCGAGCCGGTGATTCGCTCGCTGGCGCTCGCTCATGCCGCGCCCCCGCGCGCAGCTGCCCCGGTGCATGTCGGGCCGGGCCAGGTGCCCGTTCCGTCCGGGGTCTCCCGGTGCCGGCAGGCACGGTGGTCGCCTGGTGGTCGAGAGGGGCGCGCGCCGGGCGCCCCGGCCCGCCCGCTCATTCCGATCTCCCTGCTGGCCCCTGCAACCTCGCCATGACGCGCCTCCCCTGAACGTCGCGCCGCAGGCACGTGCCGGTGGGCACGCTCCTGCGGCTCTGGACGCCCGACCGGAGCGGCTGGCCGTGGGTAGCCCTCCCCGCCGGCGGTGCCTGGGCGGCATCGTCGACGGCCAGGTGCAGTTGTCGCGTCGGCTCGGGACCGGCCTGTCCAGAGCTGACACGGAGGCCGACGGGATCGGCCAAAGTGATGCTGTTCTGTTACGCGATCTATGTTGTGCGCTTAGCCTGCGTTGGTCGGGCAATGTGAGCCGTTATGGCGAGGCTAGGTCTCCGGAGGCGCTCCGGTCAAGAACTCATGATCAAACCCCCCGAACGGAGAGAACACGGACCGTGACTTTCCGCTGATCGGAAGGCCGGACAGCGAGGGACAAAGAAGGACAGGCCAACAGGTGGAAGGCCGGTCACGGCCGAGACGGACCTGCCCGCCCACCCGGACGACGGATCCGTTCCCCGGACCCGCATCCGTCTGCTCGGTGTGGGCGTGGTGATGGTGCGCTTCCGCCGCTGACCCGCCGGCCACGATCCGGCGGGCGGGGAAGCTCAGCCGAACGGGCGGCTGTCGCGGTCGAGGTCGTTCTCGGCGTCGGCGAGGGCGTCGGCGTCGATCTGCTCGGCGAACTCGGCCGCGTCGGCGCTCTGCGCCGCGATGGCGTCCTTCACGGCGCGGATCGCCACGCCCGGCGGGTAGCCCTTCCGGGCCAGCATGCCGACCAGCCGCCGGAACACCGCGTCCGGCGCGCCCCGGGTCGAGCGCAGCTTCCGCTCCGCCAGGGCCCGGGCGGTCTCGGCCTCGGTCTCGTCATCCAGCTCGCCGAGCGCCGCCTTCGCGACGTCGCCGTCGACCCCGCGCTGGCGCAGTTCGGTCGCCAGCGCCCGGCGGGCGAGGCCCCGCCCGGCGTGCCGGCTGGACACCCAGGCACGCGCGAAGGCGGCATCGTCGATGATGCCGACCTCGTCATAGCGGTCGAGGACCTCGGCGGCGACCTCCGCGGAGATGCCCCGCTTCGCCAGCGCACCGGCCAGCTCGGCCCGGGTACGCGGACGCACGGCGAGCTGACGCAGGCAGATCTCCCGGGCGACCTCGGCCTCGTCCCGAGGTGGTGTGGCCTCGGCGTCGGTGTCGGCGGCCCGGCCACGGCGACCGCGACGCGGCTCCCCGTCACCCGCGCGGGGCGGGCTGGCGTCCCAGCCCCGCCCCGTGCGGGCACGTCGTGATGCCACGGGTCTTCGATCAGAAGTCGACCGGCGGCAGCTCCGGGCCACCGGCGGCGTCGCCCGCGCCGATCCCGACGCCGAGCTTCTCCAGGATCTTCTTCTCGATCTCGGCGGCCACGTCCGGGTTCTCCCGGAGGAACTCGCGGGCCTTCTCCTTGCCCTGGCCGAGCTGGTCGCCCTCGTAGGTGTACCAGGCGCCGGACTTGCGGATGATCGCCTGCTCGACACCCACGTCGATCAGCGAGCCCTCACGGGAGATGCCCTTGCCGTACATGATGTCGAACTCGGCCTGCTTGAACGGCGCGGCGACCTTGTTCTTCACGACCTTGACCCGGGTGCGGTTGCCGACCACGTCGGTGCCGTCCTTGAGGCTCTCGATGCGGCGCACGTCGAGCCGGACCGAGGCGTAGAACTTCAACGCCCGACCACCCGTGGTGGTCTCGGGCGAGCCGAACATGACGCCGATCTTCTCGCGGAGCTGGTTGATGAAGATCGCCGTCGTGCCGGTGTGGTTGAGCACACCGGTCATCTTGCGCAGCGCCTGGCTCATCAGCCGGGCCTGCAGACCCACGTGGCTGTCGCCCATCTCGCCCTCGATCTCGGCGCGCGGCACGAGCGCGGCGACCGAGTCGATGACGATGATGTCGAGCGCGCCGGAGCGGACCAGCATGTCCGCGATCTCCAGCGCCTGCTCGCCGGTGTCGGGCTGGGAGACCAGCAGGGCGTCGGTGTCGACGCCGAGGGCCTTCGCGTACTCCGGGTCGAGCGCGTGCTCGGCGTCGACGAAGGCGGCGATGCCGCCGGCCCGCTGCGCGTTGGCCACCGCGTGCAGCGCCACCGTGGTCTTACCGCTGGACTCCGGACCGTAGATCTCGACCACCCGGCCGCGGGGCAGACCACCCACGCCGAGCGCCACGTCGAGCGCGATGGAGCCGGTCGGGACCACCGCGGTCTGGATCACCGGGCGCTCGCCGAGCCGCATCACCGAGCCCTTGCCGAACTGCTTGTCGATCTGAGCGAGAGCAAGGTCGAGTGCCTTCTCCCGATCAGGCGCTGCCGCCATCGTTGCCACCCCTGCCTTCGCCGGCGTCTTTGCTGAGCTTCGCGTCACGCGGACACGCTAGGCGCTGGGTCCGACAGAAAACCAGCGGCCATGCCGCGCGCTGTGGACGAGCACCCCGCTGTGGACAATAGCCGAACAGGTGTACGAGAAGGCAAGCGACTCGCGGGGGGGCGGGCGAAACGGCTGCTCAGCGTAGCCGGGCGGGCACCCGGTCGGGATAGGCGGCGACGACCGCGCGCCAGACGACGTGCGTCTCCTCACCCGCGGCGAGGGCCTGCTCGACCGTCCGCCCGCCGAGCTGGGACAGGACCTGGTCGCTGGCCATGCTGGCCGCGTACGCCGGCCCGAACGCCTCCTCCAACCGGGCCCAGAAGTCGGTCAGCCGCACTGGTCATTCCTCCTCGTCGGGCGCCCCGGCGGGCACCGGACGCAACGCTAACGCCACCAGCGGCACCACCGCGATCGCCGCCAGCAGGGTGAGCACCGGATAACCGGCCGCCCGCATGACAAACCCGCTGACCGCGGCGGCCCCGGCGCCGGCCAGGCCCATGGTCAGGTCGGAGAAGCCCTGCACACTCGGGCGGACGGCCGCCGGCACCGACTCCGACAGCAGCGTGGAGCCGGCGACCATCGTGCCGGACCAGCCCAGCCCGAGCAGGACGAGACCGATCGAGAGCCGGGGCGTGTGGTGCCCGGCGGTGCCGGCGACGGCGCACGCGGCGAGCAGCAGCCCGACGCCGCCGAGGATGACCGTGCGCCGGCCGGACCGGTCGGTGAGCCAACCCACCAGTGGGGACAGGGCGTACATGCCGGCGATGTGCAGGCTCAGCACGATGCCGACCACCCGCAGGACGTCGGCGTCGCCGTGCGACTCGCCGAGCCGCACCGGAGTCATCGACATGACCGCCACCATCACCACGTGGCCCACCGCCACCGCGGCGATGCCGAGCCGGGCCGCCGGGCGGCCGCGTACCACCTGCCAGGCCGCGCGCATCCCGGCGCCGCGCCGGGCGGTCGGAGCCTTGGCCACGACGGCGCCCGGCGGCGGGGTGACGTCCGGCGCGGCGGGTGCCGTGACCGGAGTGGCCGCCGCCAACCGGCGCGCGGTGAGCAGCGGGTCCGGCCGCAGCAGCGCGAGGAGTACGCCGGCGGCGAGCACGAAGGCAGCGGTGCTGAAGGCGAACGGGCCGGCCAGCGGCGGCAGCCCCCACCCGCTGGTGACCCGGTCGGCGAGCGCGGCGAAGTTCGGCGCGGCCACCGCGCCGATCGTCGTGGCCCAGACGATCAGGGAGAGCTGGCGGCCCCGGCGGGCCGGCTCGGCGAGGTCCACCGCTGCGTAGCGGGCCTGCAGGTTGGCCGCGGTGCCGCCGCCGAAGAGCAGCATGCCGAGGAAGAGCAACGGCACGGAGCGGTTGACCGTCGCGAGCACCACCAGCACCGCGCCGGCCGCGCCGGCCAGGTAGGCCATGGCCAGACCCGGCCGGCGCCCGTGCCCGTTCATGATCCGGGTGACCGGGACGGCCAGCAGCGCGCCGCCCACCACGGCGGCGCTCTGCGCCAGGCCGGCGACCGCGGTGCCGGCGATCCGGGCGGCGAGCAGCGCACCGACCGCGATCCCGATGGTGACGCCGATACCGCCGATGATCTGCGTGCCGAACAGCAGGCGCAGGGTACGCCGCTGGATCGGCGCGACGTCGGGCCCGGTGCGGGCGGGTGCGGTCAGGTCCGTGGTCATCGGCGCCTCCCCCGAGGTTGAGGAGCTCATCCTCGCGCACCGGACCGGAGCGCCGGCAGCGAGTTTTCGCTAGAGGCCGAGCCCCCGGCCGATGATCTCCTTCATGATCTCGGTGGTGCCGCCGTAGATCGTCTGTACGCGACCGTCCAGCCAGGCCTTCGCGACCGGGTACTCCAGCATGAACCCGTAGCCGCCGTGCAGCTGCACGCAGCGGTCGGCGACCCGGTTCTGCAGCTCGGTGGTCCACCACTTGGCCTTCGCCGCGTCGGTCACCGACAGGCGCCCGGCGTTGAACTCGGCGACGCAGTGGTTGACGAAGGTCCGTGCGATCGTGACCTCGGTGTCCAGCTCGGCCAGGAGGAACCGGTTGTGCTGGAACTTCCCGATCGGCCGGCCGAACGCCTCGCGGCTGCGCGCGTAGTCGAGGGTGAGGGCGAGCAGCTTCTCCGCGGCGGCCACCGCGGCGACCGCGATGCTGAGGCGTTCCCGGGGCAGGTTCGCCATCAGGTGGTAGAAGCCGTGGTTCTCGGTGCCGATCAGGTTCTCCGCCGGCACCCGGCAGTCGTCGAAGAAGAGCTCCGCCGTGTCGTTGGCCTTGAGGCCGACCTTCGCCAGCCGGCGGCCCCGGCCGAACCCGGGGGTACCGGTCTCCACGGCGATCAGGCTCACCCCGTGCGCGCCCTGGTCCGCGGTGCGGGCCACCACCACGACCAGGTCCGCCATCTCCCCGTTGGTGATGAACGTCTTCTGGCCGTTGAGCACGAGGGTGTCGCCGTCGCGGACCGCGCTGGTGCGGACACCGGCCAGGTCGGAGCCGGCGCCGGGCTCGCTCATCGCGATGGCGGTGACCAGGTCGCCGGAGCAGAAGCCGGGCAGCCAACGCTTGCGCTGGTCGTCGGTGGTCAGCTCGGTGAGGTACGGCGCCACGACGTCGTTGTGCAGGCCGAACCCGAGCCCGGAGCAACCCGCGGCGACGATCTCCTCGACCAGCACCGCGTTGAACCGGAAGTCCTGCTGACCGCCGCCGCCGTACTCCGGGTCGACGTCCATGCCGAGCAGCCCCGCGGCGCCGGCCTTGCGCCACACCTCGCGGTCGACGATGCCCTCGGCCTCCCAGCGCTCGTGGTGGGGGACCGCCTCGCGGGCCAGGAACTCCCGGCACAGGTCGCGGAACTCCTCGTGGTCCCGCTCGTACAGATGCTGCTCCATGGCGGCCAGTGTGGCACCGCCCGCCGGCCCTGCCCAGGGGGGTCCGCCCGCCGGGGCCGGGTCAGCCGAGGGCGCGGGCGGCGACGGTCAGGTCGGCGACCAGCCCCTCGTACGCCTTGTCCTGGTCGTCGGCGCGCAGCACCGCCGACGGGTGGATGGTGGCCAGCAGGCGGGCCTCGGGAGCGTCGGCGACCGTGCCCTTCGAGTCCACCGGGACGCGCTGGAAGTCCTCCGGGTGCTGGGCCGACGCCGGCCACGGCAGCAGCTCGCCCCGCTGCCGGGTGACCCGGAACGCCGGCCCGAGCAGGGCCTTCGCGGCGGTCGCGCCGAGCACCACCACGATCTCCGGCCGGAGCTGGGCGAACTCGGCGACCAGCCAGGGCCGGCAGGCGGTGATGTGGACGCGGTCCGGAGTCTGGTGGATGCGACGCTTGCCGCGCAGTTCGAAGCGGAAGTGCTTGACCGCGTTGGTGAGGTAGATGTGGCCGGGGTCGAGGGCGGCGTCGTCGACCGCTCGGCGCAGCAGCCGGCCCGCCGGGCCGACGAACGGCAGCCCCTTCTGGTCCTCCAGGTCGCCCGGCTGCTCCCCGACGAACACCACCCGGGCGCTCGTGTCACCCCGCCCGAAGACCGTCTGCGAGGCGTCCCGGTAGAGCTCGCACCCGCGGCAGCCGGCGGCGGCGGCGCGAAGCTCGTCGAGCGTGTCGGCCTGCGGAGGGATGAACTGCTGGGCACCGGGCGCGGTCCCGCTCTGTTCGGCCATGCGGACTGTTATATACCCGTAGGGGCGACGATGCCGGGTGCGGCGAGTCGCCGTCAGTATCCGCCGCCGCCGTCCCCACCGCCGGACATCAGGGCGATCACCACGATCACGAGCACGATCGCCGCCACGATGACGGCGATCCAGACGCCCCGCTTCGACCCGCTGGCTGCCATGGTCGCTCACCTCCGGCGCGGCGCTTACCCGCCCGGACGCCGGACACACTTCGACCGTCGGTCGGAGCCGGTCACACGGTGAAGCCCGGTGTCGCGGCGGGCCGGAGGGCGCGGGTCACCGCGTCGGCGAGCGGTGCCAGGTCGTCGTCGTCGAGCGGACTGACCGTGAGGCGGACCGCGGGCCCGGCGCCGAGCCGGTAGAGCGCTCCGGGCGCGACCGCCCAGCCGGCGTCGCGCAGCGCGGTCACGACGCTGGTCTCGTCGTGCACCGGCAGCCAGATGTTGATGCCGCTGCGGCCACGGGCCGGCACGCCACGCGCCGCCAACTCGGCGAGCAGCCCGGCGCGGCGCCGCTCGTAGCTCTCCCCGGCCCGGTCGACCAGCTCGGCGACGGACGGATCGGACCACAGGCCGAGCACCAGCCGTTGCAGGACCGTGGACACCCAGCCGGCGCCGGCGCGCAGCCGGCCGGCCACCCGGGCCACCGTCGCCTCGTCACCGACCAGCACCGCGAGCCGCAGGTCGGGCCCGTACGGTTTGCTGACGCTGCGGAGGAAGGCCCAGCTCGGAGTCGCCCCGGCGAGGGGGTGCAGCGGGACGCGGGCCAGCTCCGCGGCGTGGTCGTCCTCGATCAGCAGCAGGTCGGGCCGGTCGGCGAGCAGCGCCCGCAGCGCGCGGGCCCGGGCGGCGGAGACGGCGGCGCCGGTCGGGTTCTGCGCGCGGCTCGTGACGACCAGCGCCCGGGCGCCGAGGGCGAGGGCGGCCTCGACGCCGGCCGCGGTGGGCCCGTCGTCGTCCACCGGCACACCGATCGGGCGCAGCCCGAGCGCGGCCACCAGGTCGAGCAGGTTGGCCCAGCCCGGGTCCTCCACCGCGACGGCGTCGCCCGGGCGCAGGTGGGCGCCGAGCAGGCGCTCGATGCCGTCCAGGGCACCGGCGGTGACGGTGAGCTCCCCGGGCGGCACCCCGTCCGCGGCCAACCGCTGCCGGGCGGCGTCCGCCAGGTCGGGCAGGACGGCCCGGCTCGCGTACCCGACCGGCGGGCCGATCCGCTCGGCGAGCGCAGCCAGGTGCGGACCGAGGGGCGGCAGCAGCCGGGGATCAGGCTGGCCGAGCGCGAGGTCGCGGACGCCGGGAGCCGGCGGCGGCAGCAGGGCCGACCGGCCGCCCGCGACCGGCGGGCGGGGCCGGACGCGGGTGCCGTGCCGCCCGGCGGTGACGACCAGCCCCCGCCGGCGCAGCTCCTGGTACGCCCGGGCGACGGTGGCCGGGCTGACCGCCAGCTCGCCGGCGAGCGCGCGGACCGCGGGCAGCGCGTCGCCCGGGGCGAGGGCGCCCGAGCGGATGCCGGATTCCACGCTCGCCGAAATCGCCGCCGAGGTGACCCCGGTGATCTGATAACGTACTGACACAGTTCGGGGATTGTACTAGCACAAAGGCGGGATGTCACATGTACGCACCGACCCCCCGCACCACCGCCAGCCGCTCGCGGGACCGGATGAGCTACGACCGGGAGTCCGCGCACGCCGTGCTCGACGAGGCGTACGACTGCGCGCTCGCGTTCACCGTCGACGGGGAGCCGCGCGTGCTGCCGACCCTGCACGTCCGCATCGGCGACACGCTCTACCTGCACGGGTCGACCGGCGGGCGGCCGCTGCTCGCGGCCCGGGGCGGGGGGCTTTCCGTCTGCGTGGCCGTGACCCTGCTCGACGGCCTGGTCTACGCCCGCTCCCAGTTCCACCACAGCGCCAACTACCGGTCGGTGGTTGCGCACGGCACCGCCCACCTGGTCACCGGAGCGGACGAGAAGGCCCGGGTGCTGACCGCGCTGATGGAGAAGGTGGGCCGGGGGCGCAGTGCGGAGAGCCGCCCGCCGACCCGTCGCGAGCTGGCCGAGACCGCCGTCCTGGCGCTGCCGCTGCGGGAGGTCTCGGTGCGGTCCCGCACCGGTGGCGTCCGGGACGAGGAGTCCGACCTCGACCTGCCGTACTGGGCGGGTGTGGTGCCGCTGCGGTTGACCGCCGGCGTGCCCGAGCCGGACGCGGGCGTGAGCGTCCCCGTCCCGGCGTATCTGCGACGGGCCCGCTCGCCCTGGCTGGAGCCGGTCGTCCTGCGGGGCGAGCACGTGGTGCTGGAACCGCTGGACGTGGCCCACGCCGAGGAGCTGTACGCCGCCCTCGACGATCCCGAGGTGTGGCGGCACGTGGGCAGCGCTCGGCCGGTGACCGTCGACGACACGGCGGCCCAGATACGCGCCGCGCTGGACGCGCACCGGCGGGGTGCCCGGGTGCCCTGGGTGCAGCGGTGCGCGGCGACCGGGGCGGTGGTCGGCACCACGTCCTACTACCAACCGGACGAGGAGCTGCACACCGTCGAGATCGGCTACACCCATCTGGGCCGGCCCTGGTGGCGCACCGGCGTCAACACCGAGGCGAAGCTGCTGCTGCTCGGCCGGGCGTTCGACGAGCTGGGCGCGGTCCGGGTGACGTGGCAGACGAGCACGCGCAACGAGCGGTCGCAGCGCGCCATCGAGCGCCTCGGCGCCACGCGGGAGGGGACGCTGCGGTCCAACCGGCGTCGGGCCGACGGCACCTGGCGGGAGTCGGTGCTCTACTCGATGCTCGCGTCCGAGTGGCCAAGAGCACAGGTCAGGCTGCGGGAAATGCTTCGACCGGCGGTGCCGGCGGCGTGATGATGGCCGGCGTGCTGGGGATCACCGACATCTGGACGTACCTGCTGGGCACCGTGGCCATCATCCTGCTGCCCGGGCCCAACTCGCTGTTCGTGCTCTCCACCGCCGCGCGGCGCGGGGTGGCCGCCGGCTACCGGGCGGCGGGTGGCGTGTTCGTCGGCGACGGCGTGCTGATGTTCCTGTCGGCCGCCGGGGTGGCGTCGCTGCTGAAGGCGTACCCGCCGCTCTTCCTGGTGATCAAGTATGCGGGCGCCGCATACCTGGGCTACGTGGGTGTGAGCATGCTGCGCGGGGCCTGGCGGCGCTGGCGCACGCGCAACGACCCGGACGCGCCGCGGCTCATCGACGCCGCGGACCCGGCGCAGCTGCGCAGCCCGTTCCGCAAGGCCCTGGTGGTCAGCCTGCTCAACCCGAAGGCGATCCTGTTCTTCGTCTCGTTCTTCATCCAGTTCGTCGACCCGGGCTACCCGTGGCCGGCGCTGTCGTTCCTGCTGCTCAGGCTGCTCGCTCAGGTGGCCAGCGCGCTCTACCTGACCGTGCTGATCTTCGCCGGTACGTTCCTGGCCGCCCAGTTCCGTCGGCGCCGGCGGCTCGCCGCCGGAGCGACGACCACGGTCGGCGCCCTCTTCCTCGGCTTCAGCCTCAAGCTCGCCACCGTCAGCGGCTGACCCCGCGGTCAGGTGCCGTCGCCGCCTCCGCCACCGACGCCGGCGCCACCGGCCGTGCCACCGAGCCCGAAGCCGGGCCGGACGGGTTCGTCGGGCGGCCGGCTGACGTGGGCGGACTCGCTGATGGTGGCCGACCAGTCGGCGTGCGCCGCCGCGGCGGCGTGCCGGCTGATCGTCTCCCGCAGCCATCCGTCCACCGTCGCCACCCAGTCCCGCCGGTCGGCGTCGGCGTGCCAGATCCGGAACCGGCTGATGCTCTGGTGGGTGATGCCGGCCAGCGCCAGCCGCCGGTCACACCAGAGGAGCACCTCCAGGCCGGCCGAGTTGGTCACGAAGGTCACCTCGAGTTCGGTGATCGGCCCGGCATACAGCGGCGCGACCCAGTAGCCCAGCCGCTGGTGCAGCGGGAGTGCCTGCTCCACGCCGGGCAGCCGGCCGTCGACCAGCCCGGCCTGCCGCAGGGTGAAGCCGAGCGTGTCCAGGGCGGCCAGGATGTGCGCCTGGGTGGGCAGCGGATGCACGAACACCGGCACCATCGCGCCCTGGTCGAGCTGCGGCTCGATCGCCACCTCGGTCCGCAGGCCCATCCGGAGGCTGAGCAGCGGCACCCCGCCGAAGGTCGTCACCGGGGTCTCCCACGGCAACGGGAACTCGAACGGGATGCTGCGCGCCCGCCCGGCGCGCAGCACGAAACCGCCCGCCACCCGGGCCTGGTGGAACTGCACGAGGCGGCGGGGAGCGTCCGGGTCGTCCGGCTCGGCCGTGGTCACCAGGCCGAGCCGGACGTGCAGCACCGGTACGTCCGTCGAGCCGGCGCTGACCGTCACCCGCCCGGGCAGGCGCAGCCCGGGACGGGTGCTCGGGTTGGCCAGTGCCGTCCGGACGGTCAGTCCCGTCCAGCCGGACTCCGGCGACACTCCCGTCAACCGCACCGGGCCCGCTTACCCGGGCCGGGTCACCGCAACCGCCGTCCCCGCGGAATCGGGTCGGTCTCGTCGTCGAACTCGCCGATGACCTCCTCCAGGAGATCCTCGAGCGCGACGAAGCCGATCGGGCGGGCCGGCCCGCCGCCGTTGCGGACCAGCGCCAGCTGCGACTGCCGGGCGCGCATCGCCGCCACCGCCTCGGTGACCGTGGCGGACGCGGGCAGCGTGAACGCAGCGGTCATCAGCTCGCCGGCCGTCGCCGCCGGACGGGTCGCGGTGGCGCGTACGGCCTCCCGGACGTGCACCAGGCCGCAGACGTCACCGGCCTCGTCGAGCACGGCGAGCCGGGACCGCCCGCTGTCCCGGCTGACCTGCTCGATGTGGCCGGCGCCGGCGTCGCGGCGGACGGTGACCATCTGGTCGAACGGCTCCATCACCTGGGCCACCGTGGTGCCCTGCAGCTCCAGCATGCTGGTCAGCAGTTCGTGCTGCTCGGCGCCGAGGAGGCCGTGCTCGCGGGACTGCTCCAGCAGGATGCGCAGCTCGTCCGGGCCGTGCACCTGGGCGAGCTGGTCCTGCGGTTTGACCTTGACCAGCCGGAGGATGCCGTTCGCCAGCGCGTTCAGCGCCGACAGCACCGGCCGGGCGACCCAGGCGAAGGCCCGGAACGGCAGCGCCAGGAGGGTCGCGGACCGCTCGGCGTCGGTGATCGCCCACGACTTCGGCGCCATCTCGCCCACCACCAGGTGCAGGAACGTCACCAGGCTGAGGGCGAAGACCAATGCGATCAGGTGGCTGGCCGCCGCGGGCAGGCCGACGGCGTGCAGGAGCGGGCTGAGCAGGTGCTCGATCGCCGGTTCGGCCAGCGCACCGAGGCCGAGCGTGCACAGGGTGATGCCGAGCTGCGCGCCGGCCAGCATGAGCGACAGCTCCCGTACGCCGTCCAGTGCGGCCCGGGCGGCCCGGCTGCCGCCGGCCGCGGCCTGCTCCAGGCGGTAGCGCTTGCTGGCCACGAGGGCGAACTCGGCGGCGACGAAGAACCCGTTCAGCGCCAGCAGGACCGCGGAGGTGATGAGCGCGACGCCGGGGCTCACGCGTTCACCTCCTGGCCGCCGGGCTCCAGCAGCCGGAGCCGGACCGAGTCGGCGACGTGCCGGTCGACGGCGAGCACCTCGACCAGGGCCTTCGTGCCGACCGGGGCCTCGTCACCGTCCACCGGCAGGATGACCTCGAGCCGGTCACCGACCTCGGGCACCCGGCCCAGCTCCCGCATGACCAGGCCGGAGAGCGTGTCGTACTCCGGGGCCTCGGGCAGCGAGATACCGGTGCTGTCGGCGACCTCGTCGATCCGCCAGCGGGCCGGCACCACCCAGGAGCCGTCGTCCTGCCGCGTCGGTGACCGCTCCGGCGGGTCGTCCTCGTCGCGGATCGGGCCCACCAGTTCCTCGGCGATGTCCTCCAGGGTGATCACGCCGGCGAAGCCGCCGTATTCGTCGACCACGCAGGCCAGCTGCCGGTGGCCGGACCGGAGCCGGTCGAGGACGGTGGGCAGCGGCAGGGTTTCCGGAACCAGCAGCGGCGGGACGGCCACCGCGCTGACCGGGGTGGTGGCGCGGCGTTCCAGCGGTACGCGGAGCACGTCGGCGATGCCGATCACGCCGGTGACGTCGTCGACGCCCTCGGCGCCCCGGACGGGGAAGCGGGAGCGGCCGGTCTCCAGCAGTTCGACGATCCGGCTGACCGGCTCGTGGGCGCGCACGGTGTGCACGTCGACCCGGGGGACCATGGCCTCCCCCGCGGTGAGCTGGCGGAAGTCCAACCCGCGGTCGAGCAGCGTGGACATCTCCGCGGTCAGGTGCCCCTCCTGGCGTGACTCGGCGATGATCTGCTCCAGGTCCTCCGGGGTGGCGCCGCTGGGCAGCTCCTCGATCGGCTCGATGCCGACGCGGCGCAGCAGCCGGACGGCGGAGCGGTCGAAGAGCTTGATCAGCGGGCCGGCCACCTTGAGGTAGACCAGGGTGGAGCTGGCGAGCGCCCGGGCGAGCGGCTCGGCGCGGGCGATGGCGAGGTTCTTGGGTGCCAGCTCGCCGATGACCATCTGCACGACGGTGGCGATGACCAGCGCCAGGAAGACCGACAGCGGCAGGCTCACCGAGGTCGACAGCCCGGCCAGGCCGAGCAGCTCGGCGAGGCCGGCACCGAGGTACGGCTCGGCGACGTAACCGACCAGCAGCGCGGTGACGGTGATGCCGAGCTGGGCGCCGGAGAGCATGAACGACAGCCGGCCGGTCACCTCGAGGGCCCGGGCGGAGGCGCGGTCGCCCTCGTCGGCGCGCTGTCGGAGCTTGCCGCGGTCCACGGCGACGTAGCCGAACTCCTGGGCCACGAAGTATCCGGTGGCCACGGTGAGCACGATGATGAGGAGAAGCCCGACGACGATCAACACGGGTGGCTCAGGGCTCCCGGTCGGGTCGGGATCAGGGAGTGCCGGGTATGACCCGGCCTACTACTGCTGCCCTCCTGGGCAGACGAGTCGATCATGCGGCCCATTTTATCGGTATCCGCTGAAGGTTCGCTGAAGGTGCCGGAAGGGCCCCCGGCGGTCCGGGGACCCTTCCGCCGCAACGTCAGCTCTGGGTGATTCGCACGTCGTCGACCGCCGCCTCGACCAGGCTGGCGGTGCTGGCGTCCGCAGCGTCGACGACGATCCGTACCGTCTGTCCCCGCAGGGCGGAGATGTCCGCGCTGCCGGTCTGCCAGGCTGCGGCCCGGTTGCTCGCCGCCCCGGTCGCGTTGAGCGCGGTCACCGTGCCGCTGCCCACCACCCGGATCCGCAGGTAGTCGGCGCTGCTCGAGTTGTTCAGGTGGGCGAGGTACCAGGAGAACGAGAGGGTGAGCGTCCCGGTCGACGGCAGGGTGATCGCCGGCGACTGGATCGTGCTGACCCCGCCGTCGAGGTCGTACGTGCCGGCGCTGCTGCCGGCCGCCGCGCCGGTGACCAGGTCGTAGCTGCCGCTCACCGTGGTGCCGAGCTGGGTGGTCACCCCGGAGCTGCTGGTCGCGGCGGGGTCTCCGCGCTCCCAGACGCCGGCGGTCGCGGTGTCGGTGCCGGCCGGGTTGCGGGTCCACCCGGTGGCGGTCTCGAAGGTGTCGCTCCACACCGTGCTGCCCGGCGGGGTCGCCGCCTGGGCCAGCGCCCAGACCGTGTACGCGATCGCGTCGGCGTTGCGGTTGAGCGCGGTGTCGTTGATGTTGGCCGTGGTGTCGCAGGAGCGGTGGTAGCAGGGGTCGAAGGCCTGCCCCGCCGTACCGCCCCAGAGCGACGCGTGGGTGCTCGACTTGATGCCCTCGGCGCCGGTGAACGTGCCTCCGGCGGGGATGCCGACCGAGATGAACGGCCCGTAGTCACTGCGGCCGTCGAAGTCGGTGCCCCGGGTCGGCACGCCGATCGAGCTGAAGTACGCCTGGATGGTCTGCTCGATCTGCGCGGAGCCGGCGGGGCCGGGACCGGCGCCCACGCCGTCGGAGTTGTCGCCGTCGTAGACGAAGTAGCCGGCGTTCGGCGAGCCGACCATGTCGAAGTTGAGGTACTGCTTGATCCTGGCCCGCTCGGCCGTCGACAGGTTGTTCACGTAGTGGCGGGAGCCGCGCAGCCCCAACTCCTCCGCGCCCCACCAGGCGAACCGCAGGCGCTTGTCGGGGCTGAATCCGGTGCGCGGCACGGCGAGCGCGACCTCGAGGATGGCCGCCGAGCCCGAGCCGTTGTCGTTGATCCCCGGCCCGGCCGTGACGCCGTCCAGATGCGCCCCGGTCATGACCACCGAGTTCGCGTCGCCCGCCGGCCACTCCGCGAGGAGGTTGTAGCCGGTCGCGCCGTTGTAGGTGAACGACTGCACGGTGGTGGTGTAGCCGACCGCGTCGAGTTGCGCCTTCACGTAGTTGACCGAGGCGAGGTAGCCCGGCCGGCCGTGCGCCCGGTTGCCGCCGTTCGCGTTGGCGATCGACTGGAACTGGGTCAGGTGGGCCTTGACGTTCGCGAGGGGGATGTCCGGGGCGGCGACGGCGGCCGCCGCGAGGTCGGGCACCGCCGGGGCGACGCCGGCCGCCGGGGCGGCGCCGGCCGCCGACGCGGTCAGGGCCGCCGCGGCCGCGGCGGCCAGAACGGCCAGCCAGGTGGGTCGGGGGGTACGGGGTGTCATGGGTCCTCCGGGGCTCCCGGTCGCACCGGTGGGCGCGACCGCGCGTCCGGTCACCGATCGATGACCATCACTGCGAAGAGTGCAGCGGGACGCCCCCTCCGGCAAGACGCAAGCCGCCGGAATCGCCACCCAGCCGCAATTGCGACGCGCCGGGCCGGCGTCGCGAAGGGGTATTTTCGCTACCGGAGACGCTAATAGGGGGTCCTTCCCTCCAGGTCGTCGGCGTGCAGGCAGGCACGGTCGACGTGCCCGGTGCGGTACGCGGTCCGGGCGATCATCTGGGCCGACACCGGAGCCGTGGCGAGTTGGAAGAGACCCACCAGGGCGATCATCCCCAGGTCCTCCTTCGACCGCAGCCGCAGCGCCACCCCGGCCAGCAGAAGCAGCACGCCCAGCGTCTGCGGCTTGGTGGCCGAGTGCATCCGGTCCAGGACGCCCGGGAAGCGCAGCACCCCGATCCCGGCGGTGAGGCTGAGCAGAGCGCCGGCCATCAGGAAGGCCGCACCGAGCCAGTCGGCGACGGCGGCGAGCATCAGCGGTCCTTCCGGGCGGCGAAGCGGACCAGCGCGACCGAACCGATGAAGCCCAGCAGGGACACCACCACCATCACCGGCAGGGTGGTGGCGTGCCGGTTGATCGCCGCCTCGGCGCCGACCGCGCCGACCAAGGTGGCCAGCAACATGTCCGCGGCCACCACCCGGTCCAGCAGGGACGGGCCCCGGTAGAGCCGGACCAGCGTGAACAGCGCGGTCAGCGACAACAGCGCGGACAGGACAACGGCGAGAAAGACGGTCATCAGGTTCCCCTCTCGGCGGGTTGGTCGAGCTGGCGTACCTCGGCGGAGGAGCCCACCGCCCGGACGATCCGCCGCTCGATGGTCAGCACCTGCTCCCGCCCCGCGCCCAGGTCACGCGGCTCGTGCACGTCGAGCAGGTGGACGTAGAGCACGCCCCGGCCGCGGTCCACGTCGACGATCAGCGTGCCCGGCACCAGCGAGATCACCTCGGCGGTGAGCGCCAGGTTGAGGTCCGTGCGCACCCGCAGTCGCACCGCGATGATCGCGCCACATGGGATGTAGCCCGGCTGCACCGCGATGTGGGCCACGTGCAGGCTGGCGGTGACCAGTTCGACGGCGAACCGGAACAGGAACGACAGCACGGCAACGGGCCGGAGCCGACCGCCGAAGGTGACCGGCGGCAGCGGGAAGAACACCAGTACCACCGCGGCCACCAGCAGCCCGCCGAACAGGTTCTCCCAGGAGAAGTCACCCCACAGCAGGTTCCACACCAGCACCAGCCAGCCGTACGTGACGAGCTGGTCGCGCCATCGGATGACCCGCGCCCTCACGGTGCCGCCTCTGTTGGCGACTGCGGGGCTCGCAGACCCGGCGCACTCCGCGCGCTCACGGTGTCCCCTCCGGGAAGACGGCCCGCACGTACGGGGTGCGGCTGATCAGGTCAGCCGCCGCGTCCGCGGTCACGTCGAAGAGCGGCCCGGCGACCACGCTCAGCGTCAGGCCCAGCGCCACCAGCGCGGCCGTCGCACCGACCATCAGCGACGGCAGGCGCACCGTCGGCTCGCTGGTGGCCAGCTGGGGCGCCCGCCAGAAGGCGACGTTCCAGACCCGGGAGGCCACGTAGAGGGTGAGCAGGCTGGTCAGCGCGCCGGCGGCGACGAGGACGGCGGGCAGCACGCCGCCGGCCGCCACGCCCGCCTGGAACAGCCCCAGCTTGCCGAGGAACCCGGAGAACGGCGGGATGCCGGCGAGGTTCATGGCGGAGACGAAGAACAGCACCCCGAGCAGCGGGGCGACCCGGGACAACCCGCCGAGCCGGCGCAGGTCGGTGCTGCCGGCGCGCACCTCGACCAGGCCGGCGACCAGGAAGAGCGTGGTCTGGATGGTGATGTGGTGCACCACGTAGAAGATCGCCCCGGAGAGCCCGGCGACGGTGCTGAGCGCCACTCCGAAGATCATGTAGCCGATGTGGCTGACCAGGGTGAACGAGAAGAGCCGCTTCATGTCGGACTGGGCGACCGCGCCGAGGATGCCGACCAGCATGGTCAGGCCGGCCACCACCATCAGCAGGCCGGCCACCCGCCCGTCCGGGAAGAGCAGGGTCTCGGTGCGGATGATCGCGTACACGCCGACCTTGGTGAGCAGGCCGGCGAAGACCGCGGTGACCGGGGCCGGTGCGGTCGGGTAGCTGTCCGGCAGCCACGCCGACAGCGGGAACACCGCCGCCTTGACGCCGAAGGCGACCAGCAGCATCAACTGGAGGCTGAGCCGTACGCCGTCGGGCAGCGCGTCCAGGCGGGTGGCGAGCTGGGCCATGTTGACCGTGCCGGTCGCCGCGTACACCAGCGCGACCGCGGTCAGGAAGGTCATCGACGACAGGACGCTGACCACCACGTACGTCGAGCCGGTGCGGATCCGGGTCTCGGTGCCGCCGAGCGTGATCAGCACGAAGCTCGCCGCCAGCAGGATCTCGAAGCCGACGAAGAGGTTGAACAGGTCGCCGGCGAGGAACGCGTTGGTCACGCCCGCGGTGAGCACCAGGTAGGTCGGGTGGAAGATGGCCACCGGGGTCGCCGTCGTGCCGGTCTCCCACTGCCGCTGCCCGATCGAGTAGAGCAGGACGCACAGCGTCACCGCCGCCGACACCACCAGCATCAGCGCGGCCAACTGGTCGGCGACCAGCACGATGCCCACCGGGGCCGACCAGCCGCCGATCTCCGCGACGATCGGTCCGTGCCGGTACGCCTGCACGAGCAGCGCCACGGCGACCGTCAGCGTGGCGGCGAGGCAGGTCACGCTGACCGCCCGCTGCACCCGCGGCCACGCGGCGAGCAGCAGGGTCAGCGCGGCACCGAGCAGCGGCACCACCACCGGCAGCGGCACCAGGCGACTCACCGGGACCTCCCGGCGTACCCGGTCATTCGGAACCCTCCGCGCGACGGTGGCGGCGCAGCCCGGGGTCGACCTGTTCCGGGTCGGCGTCCGGCCCCTCGCCGCCACGGTCGGTGGTGGGCGCCTCGTCGCGCTCGGCCAGGCGCACGACCTGCCGGTCCTCGATGTCGTCGGGCACCTCGTCGTCCCCGGTCAGGTACCAGCTGCGGTAGCTCACGGCGAGCAGGAACGCGGTCAGGCCGAACGTGATGACGATGGCGGTGAGCACCATCGCCTGCGGCAGCACGTCGCTCATCGCACCGGCCGGTGCGGTGCCCACCACCGGGGGCGCACCGGCCCGCCCGCCGAGCAGGATGAGCAGGTTGACGCCGTTGCTGAGCAGGATGATCCCGAGCAGGATCCGGGTCAGGCTGCGCTCCAGCAGCAGGCTGACCCCGCAGGCGACGAGCACGCCGACGAAGACGGCCAGCACCAGCACCGGCCCCCCGGCGCCGGGACTCACGGTGCCCCCTCGCGTTCGACGGCCAGGCCACCGGCCCGGCCGTCGGCCTCGATGTGCCGGTCCACCTCCGCGCCGAGGCTGCGCAGGATGTCCAGCACCAGCCCTACGACGACCAGGTAGACCCCGACGTCGAAGAAGAGCGATGTGATCACGTAGAAGTCGCCGATCAGCGGCAGCCAGAGGTCGACCCTCGTGCTGGCCAGGGCCGGGGCGCCGAGGAGCAGGCCGACCGCGCCGGAGCCGACGGCGAGGCCGAGTCCGGCGCCCAGCACGACGCCGGCGCTCACCGGGGCGGCCTCGACCAGTTCGTCCCGGCCACCGGCGAGGTATCGCACCGCGAGCGCCAGGCCGGCCACGAGACCGCCGCTGAAGCCACCGCCCGGCGCGTTGTGCCCGGAGAAGAGCAGGAACAGCGAGAAGACCACCACGGTGTGGAAGATCAGCCGGGTGATCACCTCCAACACGATCGAACGGTGCCGCGCGCTCAACGTCAGGCCGCCGCGCAGCCAGATCGGCTGGCCCGGTTGCTGCGGCTGGGTCGAGCGCACCGCCCGTCGCGGGCGGGGGCCGGTGCGGCCACGCAGGAAGACCAGGCTCGCCACTCCCGTCGCGGCCACCACCAGTACCGCCAACTCGCCCATCGTGTCCCAGGCGCGGATGTCCACCAGGGTCACGTTGACCACGTTGCGCCCGTGCCCCTCGGTGACCGCCAGGTCGGGGAACTCCGCGGAGATGGTGGGTACGGTCCGGGCGGCCCCGGCGGCCAGCGCCAGCCCGGCCGCGATCAGCCCGGCGGCGATCCCGATCCCCCGGCGCACCCATCGGCTGCGCCGGAGCGGGCGGACCGAGAACTGCCGTGGCAGCCGGCGCAGCACCAGCACGAAGACGGCGATGGTGGCGGTCTCCACCAGGAACTGGGTCAACGCCAGGTCCGGGGCACCGAACAGCATGAAGAGCAGCGCGCTGCCGTAGCCGGTCACCCCCACCAGCAGCATCGCGGTGAGCCGGCGCCGCGCGCCCACCGCGAGCATCGCGGCGACGGAGACCACCGCCACCACGACGAGCTGGAGCGGGGTGTCCCACAGCGCGACCTGTTCCCGCCACGGGCGGCTCACCAGCAGCGAGCTGCCCGGCACCACCACGATCGCGAGCAGGATGGTGCCCAGGTACTGCGGCAGCGAGCCCCGCTGGGTGGCACCGGTGACCTCGATGGCGAGCCGGTCGAACCGCCCGACGATCCACTGGTATCCCTGGTTTCCGGTCACGGGCACGTGCAGCCGGGCCAGGACGGGGACGAGCGGCCCGCGCAGCGCGAACAGCACCAGGCCGGCGGCCACGGCGAGCGCGGAGAGGCCGAGCGCCGGGCTCAGGCCGTGCCAGAGCGCGAGGTGCGTGCCGACCGGCCCGAACAGCTCGGCGTACGGGCGCAGCGCGCCGTCGAGGAGGCCGGCGGCGGGACCGGCGGCCAGCCCGACGCCGGCGAGCACCGCGGGCGGGACCAGCATCGGCACCGCGACCCGGCCGACGTCGGTCGGCGCGAGGCCGGGGCGGCTGCCGAAGGCCCCCCAGAGGAACCGGGCGCTGTAGGCGACGGTCAGGGCGGTGCCGGCGACCAGCCCGGCGAGCACCAGCGGCTGTTCGAGGAACGCGGCGAAGATGCTCTCCTTGGCCACGAAGCCCAGCAGCGGTGGCAGCCCGGCCATCGAGGCCGCCGCGAGCACCGCGACGGTGGCCAGCAGCGGTGCCCGGCGGCCCAGGCCGGACAGTTCCCGCAGGTCACGGGTCCCGGCGCCGTGGTCGACGATCCCCACCACGAGGAAGAGCCCCGCCTTGAACAGGGCGTGCGCGAGCAGCATCGCCACGCCGGCCTGCGCCGCCTCCGGCGTGCCCGCCCCGACCAGGACCACGAGCAGGCCGAGCTGGCTCACCGTCCCGTACGCCAGGAGCAGCTTCAGGTCGGTCTGCCGCAGCGCCGCCCAGCCGGCGGCGACCATGGTGGCCAGCCCGGCGACGGTGACCACCGGGCGCCACGGCCCGACGGTGGCCAGGACGGGCGCGAGCAGCCCGATCAGGTAGACGCCGGCCTTCACCATCGCGGCGGCGTGCAGGTACGCGCTGACCGGCGTCGGTGCCGCCATCGCCGCCGGCAGCCAGGCGGAGAACGGCAGCACCGCGGACTTGGACAGCGCCCCGACCAGGATCAGCAGGACCGCCGTCACCAGGACCGGACCGCCCGGCAACGGGCCGGCCGACAGCTCGGACCAGCGGTACGTGCCGGCGTGCTCGCCGAGCAGGACGAACCCGACCAGCATGGCCAGTCCGCCGAGCGTGGTGACGGTCAGCGCCTGGGCGGCGGCCCAGCGGCTGGACCGCCGCTCGGTGCTGTGCCCGATGAGCAGGTACGAGAAGACCGTCGTCAGCTCCCAGCCGACGTAGAGCAGCAGCAGGTCGTCGGCGAGGACCAGGAGGAGCATCGCCCCGGCGAAACCGACCAGGACGGCCGCGAAGCGGGCGACGCCGAACGATTTGCGCCCGAAGTACCGGCCGCTGTAGACCAGCACCAGCGCCCCGACCCCGCCGACGAGCAGGGTCATCAGCCAGGACAGAGTGGTCATCCGCAGGGCCAAATGGAGGCCGAGCTGGCGGATCCAGGGGTACGTCTCGACGACCGCGCCACCGTGCGCGACGGCGGGCGTACGGACCACCGCCCAGCCGAACGCGGCGGCGGGCGCGAGCGCGAGCGGATAGCAGGCACGTGGTCCCCACCGCCGGACCAGCGACGGCGCGACGAGCGCCGCCACGAGGTGGAGGATCAGCAGTACGAGCACCCACACTCCCGGTCGAGGTGGCGGCGGCACGCCGGGCCGGTCCGCCCCGCGCGAGCCGCCCGTCGTGGGCGGCGTCGGACCAGGGCGCGGTCGGCCGTCCGCCCGGCGGCCGCCGGGCGGACCGACACCTGGCGAACCGTGCCCCAGGTGCGATAAGACGTCAGATCGCCCGGAGTTGTGGTTGTTTTACGGGAATTCGTGCTTTCTCTCAGCCCACCCTGGCCGCCATGGCGCCGGTGGGCGCCGCTCCGGGCGACGGTCCGGCGGCCGCCTCTTCGGGCGGCAGTCCGGCGGGCCCGCCGCGGTCCCGTCGTTCCGCGGGACGACGGGACGGCGCGACGCCGACGGCCGGGCGTTGCCTGGGATCACGGGACGGCCGCGGCCGGCACCGGGCGGTGCCGTCAGCGGGCGGCCACCTCGGCGTCAGCGAGGCCGGCGCCGGCGAGGTCAGCATCGGCGAGGTCAGCATCGGCGCCGGCGCGGTCGGCGCCGGCGCGGTTGTCGGCCAGCGGGGCCGGCTCGCGGCCCGGACGGTCGCGGCGGGCCTCCACCAGCAGGTCGGGACGGCCGAGCTGGAGCGCGACGCGGTTGACGACCCGCTGGGCGGCGGCGAGCGAGCGCACCGAGAGCAACCGGCCCCGGCTTTCCCGGCGCAGGACGAAGAAGTGCACGGCCGCGCGGACCCGGCCCCGGTCGGCGGCGCTGGCCCGGGCGGTGGACGCCACCAGCTCGCGCAGCACGTGGGCGAGGCGTTCGGCGAGCTCCAGCTCGGGGCCGGTCAGGCCGGCGCGGACGGCGGCGAGATGACTGTCGACCTTGCGGATGAGCACGTCGGTGCCGGGCTCGACCTTCCGCTTCTCGACCGTCATCGACCCCTCCGCCCGCCCGCGTCGCGAGTGAAGTTACTTTATGTTGTGGGTCACAAGCAAGCAGTTAAGTGAGACTTAACGTATTCATCGTCATATCAACCATTTTCGGCGTTCGACCGGACAGAACACCACCGCCGTCGGGGGACGTTGTCACACCGCCGGGGCAGGATGGGAGCGTGGCGAAGGGGACGGGTGGCGAGACGGCTGGCGCGCCGGCCACGGGCGACGCGCTCGCCGCGTTCGGTGCGGCCACCCGGGAGTGGTTCGGCGCCGCCTTCGCCGCGCCCACCGCCGCCCAGGCGGGCGCCTGGCGCTCCGTCCGCGCCGGTCGCAACGCCCTGGTGGTGGCACCGACCGGCTCCGGCAAGACGCTCGCGGCGTTCCTCTGGTCGCTCGACCGCCTCGCCGGCGAGCCCGCTCCGGCCGATCCCCGCCGGCGCTGCCGGGTCCTCTACGTCAGCCCGCTCAAGGCACTCGCGGTCGACGTCGAGCGCAACCTGCGCACCCCGCTCGCCGGCATCCGGCAGGCCGCAACCCGCCTCGGCCGCACCCCGCCCGAGATCACCGTCGGCATGCGCACCGGCGACACCCCGGCGGACGAGCGGCGCGCCTTCGCGCGCACCCCGCCGGACATCCTCATCACCACCCCCGAGTCGTTGTTCCTGCTGCTCACCTCCGCCGCCCGTGACTCGCTGCGGGGCGTCGAGACGGTCATCGTCGACGAGGTGCACGCGGTCGCCGGCACCAAGCGGGGCGCCCACCTCGCGCTGTCGCTGGAACGCCTCGACGAGTTGCTGCCCGCCCCCGCCCAGCGGATCGGCCTGTCCGCCACCGTCCGGCCGGTCGACACGTGCGCCCGGTTCCTCGGCGGGGCCCGGCCGGTCGACGTGGTCGCCCCGCCCACCGCCAAGACCATCGAGGTCGGTGTCTCCGTCCCCGTGGCGGACATGACGCGCCTCGACGAGCAGGAGCTGCCCGAGGACGACCTCGGCGGTCCCGGCCCGCGCCGCGCGTCGATCTGGCCGGCCGTGGAGGAGCGGGTGTTCGCGCTGATCCGGGCACACCGCTCGACCATCGTCTTCACCAACTCCCGCCGTTCCGCCGAGCGGCTCTGCGCCCGGCTCAACGAGCTGGCCACCGAGGAGCTGGCCGATGCCGCACCGGGAGCCGACACCCGGGGCGGGCCGGCGCGCGCCGCTCGGCCGCCGGCCGAGCTGATGGCGCAGGCCGGGGCGGTGGCGGGTGCGCCAGCGGTGATCGCCCGGGCGCACCACGGCAGCGTCTCCCGCGAGGAGCGCAAGCACATCGAGGAGGCGCTCAAGTCCGGGCAGCTTCCGGCGGTGGTGGCCACCTCCAGCCTGGAGCTGGGCATCGACATGGGCGCGGTCGACCTGGTCGTGCAGATCGAGGCGCCGCCGAGCGTCGCGGCCGGCCTGCAACGCGTCGGCCGCGCCGGGCACCAGGTCGGTGCCGTGTCCCGCGGCGTGGTGTTCCCGAAGCACCGTGGCGACCTGCTCTCCTGCGCCGTGGTGGCGGAGCGGATGACCGGGGGCGCGATCGAGGAGCTGCACTACCCGCGCAACCCGTTGGATGTCCTGGCCCAGCAGATCGTGGCGATGGTGTCGCTCGACCCGTGGCGGGTCGGCGATCTCGCGGCCGTCGTCCGCCGCGCCGCGCCGTTCGCCGAGCTGCCGGATTCGGCCCTGCACGCCGTACTGGACATGTTGTCCGGGCGGTACCCGTCGACCGCCTTCGCCGAGCTGCGTCCCCGCCTGGTCTGGGACCGGGCCGCCGACCTGCTGACCGGCCGGCCCGGCGCCCAGCGGCTCGCCGTGACCAGCGGCGGCACCATCCCCGACCGGGGCCTGTTCGGCGTCTTCCTGGCCGGGGCGGAGCGGGCGGCACGGGTCGGCGAGCTGGACGAGGAGATGGTCTACGAGTCCCGCGTCGGCGACGTGTTCCTGCTCGGCTCGTCGTCCTGGCGGATCGAGGACATCACCCCCGACCGGGTGCTGGTCTCCCCCGCGCCGGGCCAGGCGGCCAAGATGCCCTTCTGGAAGGGCGACCAGCCGGGCCGGCCGGTGGAGCTGGGCCGGGCCATCGGCGCCCGGGTCCGCACGCTGCTGCGCCAGGGCGACGACGCGGTCGCCGCGCTGCGCGCCGGCGGGCTGGACGACTGGGCCGCCGGCAACCTGATGGCGTACCTGCGGGAGCAGCAGGCGGCCACCCGCGCCCTGCCGGACGACCGCACGGTGGTGGTCGAGCGGTTCCGGGACGAGCTGGGTGACTGGCGACTCGCCGTGCACAGCGTCCTCGGCGCGCGGGTCAACGCGCCGTGGGCGCTCGCGATCGCCCGCCGGCTCACCGAGCGGTACGGGGTGGACGCCCAGGTGATGCCGTCCGACGACGGCGTCGTGGTCCGCCTGCCGGACACCGCCGAGGAGCCGCCCGGGGCCGACGTGGTGGTCTTCGACCCCGACGAGATCGCCCAGCTGGTGGAGGAGTCGGTCGGCACGTCGGCGCTGTTCGCGGCCCGGTTCCGGGAGTGCGCCGCCCGGTCGCTGCTGCTGCCCCGTCGCGACCCGCGCCGGCGCCAGCCGCTCTGGCAGCAGCGGCAGCGGGCCGCCCAGCTGCTTGACGTCGCCCGGGAGTACGCGGACTTCCCGGTCACCCTCGAGGCGGCCCGGGAGTGCCTGCAGGACGTCTTCGACCAGCCCGCGCTCGCCGCGCTGATGCGCGACCTGGCGGCCCGGAAGGTCCGCCTGGTCGAGGTCGAGACGCCGCAGCCGTCGCCGTTCGCGCGGTCCCTGCTCTTCGGCTATGTCGGTGCGTTCCTCTACGAGGGCGACGCTCCCCTCGCCGAGCGGCGGGCCGCCGCGCTCGCGCTGGATTCGGCCCTGCTCGGCGAGCTGCTCGGCCGGGTCGACCTGCGGGAGCTGCTCGACCCGGCGGTGCTCGCGGAGACCGAGCGCCAGCTCCGGTGGCTCACCGAGCAGCGCCGCCCCCGCGACGCGGAGGACGTGGTCGAGCTGCTCCGGGTGGTCGGCGACCTCAGCGCCGGGGAGCTGGCCGAGCGCGGGGTGCCGCTGGAGTGGTTGGCCGGGTTGGCGGCGGCCCGGCGGGTGCTGCGGGTACGGATCGCCGGCGCGGAGCGCTGGGTGGGTGTGGAGGACGCCGCCCGGCTGCGGGACGCGCTCGGCGTGGCGCTGCCGGTCGGGGTGGCCGACGCGTACCTGGCGCCGGTGGCCGACCCGCTCGGTGACCTGGTCGCCCGGTACGCCCGCACGCACGGCCCGTTCGCGGCGGCGACCTGCGCCGCCCGGTTCGGGCTGGGCGTGTTCGTGGTCGAGCAGGCGCTGCGCCGGCTCGCCGCCGCCGGGCGGGTGGTCTCCGGGGAGTTCGCGCCCGACACGGTCGGCACCCAGTGGTGCGACGCCGAGGTGCTGCGGCTGCTGCGCCGCCGTTCCCTCGCCGCGCTGCGCCGGGAGATCGAGCCGGTGCCGCCCCGGGCGCTGGCGACGTTCCTGCCGAGGTGGCAGCAGGTCGGGTCGTCGGCGCGCGGTGTGGAGGCGGTCGCCGCGGCGGTCGAGCAGTTGCAGGGCGCCGCAGTGCCGGGGTCCGCGCTGGAGCGGCTGGTGCTGCCGGCCCGGGTCGCCGACTACTCCCCCGCCCAGCTCGACGAGCTGTGCGCCAGCGGCGAGGTGGTGTGGGCCGGTTCCGGGGCGATCTCCGGCGGGGACGGCTGGGTCACGCTCGCGTACGCGGACACCGCGCCGCTGCTGCTCCCCCCGCCCGACGGGTCGCTCGCCCTCACCCCGCTGCACGAGGCGGTGTTCGACGCCCTCGGCGACGGGCAGGCGCTGTTCTTCCGGTCCCTGTCCGACCGGCTGGGCGCCACCGACGACGCGGCGCTCGCCGCCGCCGTGTGGGATCTGGTCTGGGCCGGTCACCTCACCAACGACACCCTCGCCCCGCTCCGCGCGGCGCTGGGCGGCGGCGGCGCGCACCGGTCCCGCCCGGCCGCCGGTCGCACGCGCTACCGGCGCCCCGGACGGGTCGCCCTGCCGTCACGCAGCGGCCCGCCGACGGTCGCCGGCCGGTGGTCACGCCTCCCCGAGCGGGACACCGACCCCACCCGGCGCGCCGCCGCCCTCGCCGACGTCCTGCTGGAGCGGCACGGCGTGGTGACCCGGGGCGCGGTCGTCGCCGAGCAGGTCCCCGGCGGCTTCGCCGCGGTCTACCCGGTGCTGTCCGCGCTGGAGGAGCGGGGCGCCGCCCGCCGGGGCTACTTCGTGGAGGGGCTGGGGGCGGCCCAGTTCGCGGTGCCCGGCGCGGTCGACCGGCTGCGCGCGCTGGCCGACCCCGCCGACGGTGGGCGGGCCCGCGGTGGCTCCGCCCTGGTCCTCGCCGCCAGCGATCCGGCCAACCCGTACGGCGCGGCGCTGCCCTGGCCGGAGCGGGCGGTCGACTCGGGCGACGGTGCCGCGCCGGCGACCGGGCACCGGGCCGGCCGCAAGGCCGGTGCCCTGGTCGTGCTGGCCGCCGGTGACCTCGTGCTCTACGTCGAGCGGGGCGGCCGGACGCTGCTCTCCTTCACCGACGAGGCCGACGCCCTGGCCGCGGCCGGCAAGGCACTGGCCGACGCGGTCCACAGCGGCGCGCTCGGCACGATCTCGGTGGAGCGGGCCGACGGCGAGGCGGTGCGTTCGTCACCGCTTCGCGACGCCTTGACCGCCGCCGGCTTCCGGGCCACCCCGCGCGGCTTGCGGCTGCGCGGCTGAGCCGGTCAGCTGAGTTCGGTGAGCGCCTTCTCGTACTTCGGGCGCTGGGCGGCCGGGGTCTTCGCCTCCAGGTAGTTGAGCACCACCGCGCCGCTCTGGAACGACTGGCCGCTCCAGGTCTCGGCGATCTCCTTCGCGCTGACCTCGTCCGGGAACACGTACACGGTCACCCCGTCGGTGGCGATCAGCTCCGAGCAGCCCAGGCCGAGCCCGTCCGGTCCGCAGTCGACCGACCGGTCCTTCGCGTTGGTCACCTTCAGCCCGGCGGCCTTGAACGCGGCGACGACCTCCCGGGCGGCGGGGGCGCCCTTGGATCGGGACGGCAGCGGCGCCTTCGGTTTGGCGGTGGGCCGGCGCTCGGTGCTGCCGGTGGCCTCCGGCCCGGCCGGTTCACCGGGCGCGGGGGCCGCCGACGGGGTGGCGCCGGCGGACGGCGGGCGGGCGCCGTCCCCCCAGGCACCCCCGGAGGACTTGTCGTTGTCGTCGCCGCAGGCGGCGGTGAGGGCGGCGGCGATGGCGAGCACCGCGACGGCGGGCAGGGTCCGGTTGGTCACCCTGGCAGTCTGCCAACCCACTTCGGCTGCGGTATGGGCCGGTCGGCCAGTGGACTGTCCGACATCCGCCGTCCCCGCCGCGCCGCAGGTCAGCGGCCCGGCCGGTACGATCCGGCGCGGCATCGACGGGAAGGCGGGGGCAGCGACGGGCTCCGGCGAGCGGGGACCGGCGGCGGTGGACGCGCTGCACGACGAACGCTGGTCCTGGAACGCCGGCTCGCTCCGGCGGACTAGCCTTTCGCGACATGGCGGCCCTCCCCTGGATCTCCTTCACCACCGACTACGGCCTCGCCGACGGGTTCGTGGCGGCCTGCCACGGGGTGATCGCCCGGCTCGCGCCGGCGGTCCGGGTGATCGACGTGACCCACCTGATCCCCGCCGGTGACGTGCGGCGGGGCGCCGCGGTGCTCGCGCAGACCGTGCCGTACCTGCCGGCGGCCGTCCACGTCGCCGTCGTCGACCCGGGCGTCGGCACCGCCCGGCGGGCGGTCGCCCTGGCCGCCGGGGACGGGCTGCTGGTCGGGCCGGACAACGGCCTGCTGCCGGGCGCGGCGGCGGCGCTCGGCGGGGTGCGCACGGCGGTGGAGCTGACGAATCCCGAGTTGCTCGGGGCACGGGTGTCCGCCACCTTCCACGGCCGGGACGTCTTCGCGCCGGTCGCGGCCCGGTTGGCGCTCGGCGCGCCGCTCGCCGACGCCGGCCCGCCGGTCGACCCGGACACCCTGGTCCGGCTCCCCACGCCGCTGGTCCGCCCGGAGCCGGACGGCTTCACCGCCGAGGTGCTGACGGTGGACCACTTCGGCAACGTGCAGCTCGCCGCGACGGCCGCGCTGCTGGCGCCGCTGCCCCGCACGCTGCGGGTGGCCCACCAGGTGGCGGTGCACGGGCGGACGTTCGGTGACGCGCCGCCCGGCGGGCTGGTGGTGCACGTGGACTCGGCCGGGCTGGTCGCGGTCGCGGTGCACGGCGGCCGGGCCGCCGACCTGCTGGCGGTGACGCCGGGCGACCTGCTGCGCGTCACCGCCGGGTGACGACCGGCGGCCGGGGACGGACCGGCCCGGCGGCGGGTGTGGAGGGAGGATGGAGCGGTGCCCGAAGGCGACACCGTCTGGAACACCGCCCGCGTCCTCCAGCGGGCGCTGGCCGGCGCCCGCCTCACCGGCAGCGACTTCCGCGTGCCGCAGCTCGCCACCACCGACCTGACCGGCTGGACGGTGCGTGAGTCGGCCAGCCGCGGGAAGCACCTGCTGCTGCGCCTCGAGTCGCCGCCGTCCGGCGGTGGCGAGCGCTGGACGCTGCACTCGCATCTGCGGATGGACGGCGCCTGGCGGGCGTACGCGCCGGGGGAACGCTGGGCGGCCCGCCCGGCGCACCTGATCCGGGCGGTGCTGCGCAGCCCGCAGGCGGTGGCCGTGGGGTACCACCTGCACGAGTTGGCGCTGGTGCCCAGCGCCGAGGAGGACCGGCTCGTCGGCCATCTCGGGCCGGACCTGCTCGGCCCGGACTGGGACGCCGCCGAGGCCGTCCGGCGCCTCACCGCCCACCCGGACACCACCATCGGCGAGGCGCTCCTCGACCAGCGCAACCTCGCCGGCATCGGCAACCTCTACAAGTGCGAGGTGTTGTTCCTGCGTGGGCTGTCACCGTGGACGCCGGTGCGGGCGGTACCCGACCTCGCCGGCACGGTCGCCCTGGCACAGCGGCTGCTCGCCGCCAACCGTGGGCGCTGGACGCAGAGCACCACCGGGTCGCTGCACCGCGGGCAGACCAGCTATGTGTACGGCCGGCGCGCGCAGCCGTGCCGCCGCTGCGGCACCGCCATCCGCAAGGAGGAGCTGGGTGACCGGGTCACGTACTGGTGTCCGGCCTGCCAGCCCGCGTCGTTATGATCGACGCTCTTGTCCTGAACCGTTCCGGGCGAGCCCGGGGAACGCGCGCCGCGGCCTCCGGCCGCCGCACGGGAAGGAAGGTCTCGGTGCGCTCCACCAAGATGGCGTACGCGGGTGCCTGGGCGCTCGCCGTGGCGTTGACGCTGACCGGTTGCGGCCTCCTGAGCAGCACCGAAGGGCCGGTCGGCCAGCCACGCGGCGAGGCCGTACCCTCGCCCGCTGTCAACAATCTCGGCGAGGTGGTGGCCACCCGGGACTTCCAGATCAGCAAGGGCGGCACCGTCATCCCGGTGCGGGTCGAGCTGTACGAGCTCCGCCGCCGGGACGGGTTCGTGACCGTCAACGTGAAGCTCACCCGCACCGATCAGGGCACGCCGGGCGACCGCTGGCAGGTCGCCGACGCGTTCCAGGGCGACACCATCTCGCACACCTTCGCGGGGGTGACCCTGGTGGACCGCAAGAACCGCAAGCGACACCTGGTGGCCCGCGTCAATCCCGGCGCCGGCCGCAACCAGGACGACCGGACGGCCCGCGAGGAGTACCTGGCGTCGTCCGGGCTGGCGTCGGTCTTCGTCGCGGCCGGGCAGTCCATCCACCTGTACGCCACGTTCGGCGCCCCGCCGGACGACGTGGCCGCCGTCGACGTGGTCATCCCCCGGGTGCCGGTGTTCGAGAATGTTCCGCTCGGCTGATCGGGTCGCGGCGGTGCTCGCCGCGCTCACCGTCTGCCTGCTGGTCGTCGATCCGGCCGCTCGGGCCGCCGCCGGTCCGTCCGCCGCGCCCTCGCCGGCGGCGGAGCCGGTGATCGTGCCCGGCCCGGAGGTCGCCCCCGGCGCGGAGGTCATCCGGCCGGTGCTGGACATCGCCACGCCGGCGCTGGACCTGTTCGTCCGCACCGAAAGCATCGACGACGGCAGCATCGAGGCCGAGTCGACGTCCCGGATCGAGCTGACCCTCGCCGCCGACGTGCTCTTCGCGTTCGGCGAGGCCGAGCTGTCACCGGCGGCGCGCGCCCGGCTGGCCGAGGTCGCCGAGCGGCTGCGGTCCCAGGCCCGCGGCACCGTCCAGATCGAGGGGCACACCGACTCGGTCGGCGACGACGCGGACAATCTCGCGCTGTCGCGCCGACGCGCCGAGGCGGTCCGGGCGGCGCTGACGGAGCTGCTGGGCCAGTCGCCGGTCACCCTCCGGGTCGAGGGCTTCGGCGAGCAGCGGCCGGTGGCCCCCAACCAGGTGGACGGGAAGGACAATCCCGCGGGCCGGACGAAGAACCGGCGCGTGGAGATCCGGTTCGACCGGTGAGGCGGGCCCGAGCGTCCCGGCCGGCCACCGCTGCCCGCGGGGACGGCGTGTCGGGCGGGACACTCCGGGGGCGGGGTCACGAATTGGCGCGGCGGGCCAGATAGGGACGATTGGGTACTTCCTAACCCACCCACCCGGGTCGCATGCTGCGGTTGAGTGCTCACACACCGTCAGTTCAGCGCGTCCGCCGCCACGCCGAGGTGGCCGGCGTCGCGCCCGACGCCGGGGAGAGCCATGGACCTGTTCCGCAGACTCCGGATCCCGTGGGCCGAGCGGCCCGCCCGCCGGGCCGGCTCTCCCGACCACACCGGCCCGGTCGTGCCGGCGGCCCGGAGCGCCGACGTTCCGCCCGCGCCGGCGAGCCTCGATCCGGCCGCGCTCCCCCGCTGTTTCGGGCCGGTGCCGAACCACGCGCACAGCCCGCTGCCGGTCCTGGACGCCCAGGGCGGGGTGGTGCCCGGCACCGGCATCCGCAAGTTCGTCGACCCGCTGCCCACCCTCGCCCCGAACGGCACCACTGACGGCGGCCCGGTCGGCACCGGCCCGGTCGGCGGCCTGCCGCTGGCCGTGCCCGACACCATCACCTACCCGGGCTGCGACTACTACGAGATCGGCCTGCGGGAGCACACCCAGCGCCTCCACCGGGATCTGCCGGCCACCCGGCTGCGCGGCTACCGGCAGCTCAACCTCGGCACCGATCCGGCCGGCCACAACACCGTCGCGCCGCCGGAGCGCGCCGTACACCTCGGTCCGGTGATCGTCGCGCGGCGCGGCCGGCCGGTCCGGGTGAAGTTCATCAACCAACTGCCCACGGGTCGCGCCGGAGAGCTGTTCCTGCCCGTCGACCCGACCGTCGACGGGGCCGGGAGCGGGCCGCTCGACGGTCCGGCACCGTACCCGCAGAACCGGGCCGTGCTCCACCTCGCCGGCGCGCAGACCGGCTGGATCAGCGCGGGCAACCCGTGGCAGTGGATCACCCCGGCCGGTGAGATCACCCCGTACCCGACCGGCCCCGGCCTGACCCACGTGCCGGACATGCCGCACCCGGGCGCGGGCGCCACCACGCTCTACTACCCGAACGAGCAGAGCGGACGGCTGCTCGCGTTCCACGACAACACGGTCGGGCTGGCCCGGTTGACCGTCTACTCCGGGCAGCTCGGGCTCTACCTGCTCACCGACCCGGCCGAGGAGCGCCTCGTCGCCGACGGGGTACTGCCCGCCGACCAGATCCCGCTGGTCTTCGAGGACAAGACGTTCGTGCCCGACGACAGCCAACTGGCCCGCGAGGACCCGACCTGGGACCGGGACCGGTGGGGCGCCCGGGGCAGCCTGTGGCACCCGCACGTCTACCAGCCACGGCAGAACCCGTACCGGGACGACGGCGGCAACCCGACCGGGCGGTGGGACTACGGGCCGTGGTCGCGTACCGCCGAGCCGACCGGCGGGCCCGACGGCGCGTCCGGGCCGAACGGCGCCGGACCGGCACCCCTCCCCGGGCCGGTGCCGAACCCGCACCACGACCCGGTCGGCGCACCGGACGAGCCACCGATGACACCGGGGGTGCCACACCCGTCGGCGGTACCGGACGCGTACGGCGACACGGTGCTGGTCAACGGCGTGGCGTACCCATGGCTGGCGGTCCAGCCGCGGACCTACCGGTTCCGCATCCTCAACGCCTGCCTGGACCGCAGCCTGAACCTCCAGCTCTACCGGGCCCGCGCCGCCGGGCCGATGTGGAGCGCCGACGGCGGGCTCGCCGACCCGGGTGCCGGCGAGGTACCCATGGTGGCGGCGGTGCGGGCGCCGGGCCGGCCGGCGGGATGGCCGACCGACGGGCGCGAGGGCGGCGTGCCGGACCCGCGCGCCGCCGGCCCCGAGCTGGTGCAGATCGGCAACGAGGCCGGCCTGCTGCCGGCGCCCGTGGTGATCCCGAACCAGCCGGTGACCTACCGGTACGACCGGCGGGACGCCACCGTGCTCAACATCGACCGGCACGGGCTGCTGCTCGCCCCCGGGGAGCAGGCCGACGTGCTGGTCGACTTCGCCGGGATCACCCCGGGCAGCACGCTGATCCTCTACAACGACGCCCCGGCCCCGCTGCCCGGTCTCGACCCCCGGTACGACCACCACAGCGACGCTCCCGACCTCACCGCCGAGGGCGGGACACCGCCGAGCCGACCCGGATACGGGCCGAACACGCGGACCCTGCTCCAGTTCCGGGTGGACGGCTCCCCGGCGCCCCGCTACGACCTGGCCCGGCTGCGGGAGCGGCTGCCCCGGGCGTACGCGGCCAGCCAGCGGCCGCCCATCGTGCCCCAGCCCGCGTACGACGCGGCGTTCGGCACCCGCACCGCCGCCGAGACCCTGGTCCCGGTACACGCGAGCACGGTCAGCTTCACCCCGGCCGGCGGCGGCGCCCCGGTCCTGCTGCCGCTCGCCGTCAAGGCCGTCCAGCAGGTCTTCGAGCCCGCACACGGCCGGCTCGCCGGGCGGCTCGGCGTCGGGCACCCGCACGGCGGCCCGCTCGCCCCCGCCGCCCTGCCGCTCGGCCCGACCGACCCGGCCACCGAGGTGGTGCAGGTCAGTGATCCCGCGACGCCGGTGGGGGCACCCTCCGACGGCAGCCAGTTGTGGCGGATCCGCGGCGCCAGCCGGCAGACCCAGCCGATCCGGCTCGACGGTGTCGACCTGCAGCTGGTCAACCGGGTGGGGTGGGACGGCACGCTCCGGCCGCCGGAGGCGAACGAGCTGGGCTGGAAGCAGGTGGTCCGGGTCAATCCCCGGGAGGACGCGGTGGTGGCGCTGCGCCCGGTCGCGCCGCCGCTGCCGTTCAAGATCGGGGACAGCGTCCGGCTGCTGGACCCGGGTCGGCCGGCCGGTGTCCGCACCGGCTCGACGCCGGTGAGCCCGGTGGACGGCCGGCCGACGCTGGTGCAGAACCAGCTCGCCAACCTGGGCTGGGAGTACCGCTGGCAGAGCCAGCTCGCCGGCCACCGGGACCAGGGCATGAGCCGGCCGCTGGTGCTGCGGGTGGCGCCGAAGGCACCGACCGGCCTGACCGCGACGCCGGCCCCCGGGTCCGCCACCGCGCTCCCGGCGATCGCGCTGGCCTGGACCGGCAACGGCAGCCAACCGGCCGCCACGTGCCACCTGCTCCAGCGGGCCACCGATGCGTCGTTCACCGACGGGCTGACGGCGATCACCGTGGCCGCCGCCGCAACCCGCTACACCGACGCCACCGTCACCCCCGGGGTGACCTACCACTACCGGATCCGGGCGGAGAACGCGGTCAGCTGCTCGGCGTGGTCCAACAGCGCGCCCGCCTCGGTGCAGCTCACCGCGCCGGCCGGGCTCGCCGCGACGGTGCCGCCGGCCGCGCCGCTGCGGGTGGCGCTGCGGTGGCGAAACCGCTCCTTCGCCACCGGCATCGACGTGCAGCGGGCCACCAACCCGACGTTCACCAGCGGGCCGGGAACCACGGCGATCGGTGTCGGGGACACCCACCTGGACGCGGCCGTCGCTCCCGAGACCATCTACTACTACCGGGTACGCACGACCTACCTGGGGTCGGCGTCACCGTGGTCGACGGTGGCCCAGGTGGCGACCCCGCCGCGGCCCGGCGTGCCGACCTCCGTCACCGTGACGGTGACCGCGCCGGCCCCGGACACCGCGACGGTGATCCTGGGCTGGGCGGCCAGCACGCCCGCCGGGCCGGGAGCGGGGTTCACCGTGCAGCGGGCCCTGGACGCGGCGTTCACCCGCGAGGTGGCCACGTTCACGGTCACCGGCCGGGGCTTCACGAACACCGGCCTGACCCGTGGGGTCACCTACCACTACCGGATCCGCGCGTTCAATGTGGTCGGCACGTCCCCGTTCACCGCTCCCGCCGCCGTGACCACGCCGGCCTGAGCTCGCCGTCACCCCCTCGGGCCGATCAGTGGCGTCCGGGTAGCGCGGCGCGAGCTGCGGACCCGGCAGGGGGATCGCGTCGTGCACCATGGACCGGAGCGGCCCTCGCGCGCACCTGGATGCTGCTGGGACACCGGCGGTCCGGGGTGCCTAGTCGACGACCACGACCACCGGCGGCGGCGACTGCGGCGAGTCCACCCGCACGACGACTGACGCACCGGGCGCCGCCAGAGCCGCGGGGAGCACGAAGCTGTTGCGGGTGACGTCGGCGACGACCGACGTACCGCCGGACGTGACGGTGACCGACACCGCGCCGTCGCCGGGCGCGTAGCCGATCAGCACCCCGGAGACGGAGTCCAACGAGGCCCCCGGCACCTCGCGGCAGAAGCCGACGCTGCTGAGCGGCTCGCCGGAACCACCCACCTGCACGACGTCCCAGCAGAGGCGGTCACCGGTGCGGGTCGTGACGTAGAGCCGTGAGCGCGTTCCATCCGGCTGGGCAACCTCCCCGACGAGGACGTGCGGTTCGACACCGGCCTCGGACACCTGCGACTTGTCGGGATGCAGGCGGGTGAAGTCCTCGGCGACCCGGTCTCGACCGGGCCCCGCGGCAACAGCCACCCCGGTCCCCAGCAGCGCCCCCACCACGATCGCCAGCGAGAAGACCCTCAGCCGCCGTGACATCCGTGGTCGGGTCGGTGTCGCCAGTTCGGCGAGTGCGCGGCGGTCGCCGTAGCGCAGCGGCAGTTCCCTGGCCGCCGCGTCGATCGCCCGCACGAGCCGGTCCCGCACCCACCTGTCATCGTCACTCCGCATGGCGCAACTCCTCCTTAAGCTTCGCCAGCCCTCGGCTCAGCAGCGACTTCACCGTGCCGGGCCGGCAGCCCAGCGCGGCCGCGGTCTCGCGCTCGCTGAGGCCGTCGTAGTAGCGCAGGACCACAGCGGCACGCTGGCGCGGAGACAAGCGCTGCAGCAGGATCCGCAGGTGCACGTACGCAGCGGTGTCCGGCTCGGCGCGTCCGTCCTGGCGGATCCTGCGTTCGAGAATCTGGCGGCGCAGCCAACTCGTCGCCAGGCTCAGGACCGCCCGGCGTACCCAGGCCTCCTTCGCGTCGACCTTGTCCCACCGCCGCAACAGCTGCAGGTACGCCTCCTGGACGATTTCCTCTGCCTGCTCCACCGACCCGGTCACCGAATACGCCAGCACGACCAGACGTCGGTATCCGCGCAGATAGAGCTCACTAAACTCGCCGTTCATGCTCGGCTCGACCGCGTCGAGGTCTAGTGGCTGCATGTTTGAAAGGCGCACGACCGGTCCGATCGGTTCCACCGGGTTTCCACGCTCGGTATGCCTGTACCCGCCGCGCCGAAGCTGAGCTGGGCCCTTCGTGCCGCTGCTCGCGGTGTCAGCGCCACGATCTCACCCCCCTCTGGGCGCCCGGCGGCTCCGACGACCCGTCGGCGCTTACGGGTTGATGTGATAGGGATCACAGTAGTTATCCGGAAATGACAGACTGCGATCGACGGTAGTCAAAAGGCCGGAATCTTCCCGTGATCAATAGGCGAAGCTCGATTTTCTGGTGACCAAGGGTGACAGCGCGGACTGCTCGCGCGCCCCGACGGGGCAGCGGGCCGCCACCGACCGTGGATACGTTCCTGCTTGCCCATCCGGGCAAATCCCTTCGGGCGCAAGCCCTTGAGGAGAGGGAACCACATGGCCAATTTCGTCAGAAGAGCCGCCGGGCTCACTGCACTGGTCGCCGCCGTTGTGATGATGGGCGCGCAGGGCGTCGCGACCGCGTCTCCCGGCCCGGCCGCCAAGCCCGACGCGCCTGCCGCACCGGGCATGCGGGTCGTCCAGCAGGACGGCGCCGGCACGGTGTCGGTGCCGCTGAGCACCGGCGACAGCAAGGAGCAGTGGCTCGACAAGTACGGCACCGAGGGTGGCGTGAGCACCATGGGCTCCGGTCACCTGGTCAGCCAGGGCTACGCCAGCGGCCCGGCGGGGAGCCAGAGCTTCCGTGCCTACGGCTACACCGACTGGACCACCGGCTGCGGATTCTGGACCTGCACCGCCACGTACCGCAACAACTACGCCGAAATCAGCTGGCTGGGCTCCTCGCCGTTCAACGCGACCACGATCAACGCCTCCATGAAGTGGTGGATCGGCGGCGTCGACGTGTCGCCGTCGCTGCCCCCGGGAGTCGGGTTCACGAAGAGCGGCAGTTCCATCACCTGGCAGCCCGGCGCGGTGAACAACACCTGGCGGGTGACGCTGAACTACTCGGCCGGCGTGAGTATCGACGCCACCTACATCAACACCGTGTACTTCCGCGACCAGGGCGACATCCTGCTCAGCAACCGCTGGTACCACGTACAGGGCAACTGAGATGAAGGTTGGAGCGGTGGCAGGTGAAGTGCCACCGCTCCAACCGGCGATCATACGCCCCGGAAAGCCTGGCATTTCCCGATCGGAGCCCGATCAATGAAGTTCCCCTCCCGCCCGTACGGCCTCGCCCTCGCCGCGCTGATCACCGTCGCCGCGACGGGCATCGCGATCGCAACGCGGACTTCGGCCGACGGCGGAGGAACCGACGCAGTCCAGCAGCAACCCGCGTCCGCGCAGCCGGCCGAACGGCGAACGCCGAAGGGACTGCTGGAACATGCTTGGGCCACCGACGGCACCGCCGGCTATTTCGTCGACGACGGCGGTCGCCCCGCCACCGCGATGTCCCTGTACGACACCGCATGGTGGCAGCGTGCGATCGACGGTGATCCACAATGGGGCGACCGACTCGACCGCGAGGTCGTCGCCTCGTGGCTGCTGCCCGTGCTCTACGGCGAAGCGCAGTCCGGCGATGCCGACACCGCAGGTATGCCCCGTCTGGCCGTGCTGGACCATGCGGTCATGCTGGCGACCACGCTCAAGCTCGCCGTGGACGGGCCGCGCGTGGCCACGCTCGTCGAACAACTCCGAGCCGGCCCGCTCTACAAGTCGGACGTCACGTCAACCGCTGGCGACTGGGCAAGCACCGCCATCGCCCTCCGGGTCCTCAACGCCGTCGGGCAGCACCCCCCGGCCGAGGTCTCGGCCGCCCTCGACGGAAAGCTCGCGGAGGCACTCTCCTCGCGCCGGCCGGGCGACCTGTTCGCCGTCGTCGTTCCCGTTCTGACGTCGGTAGACCCGCACCGGCTCAGCCGTTCGCAGCCCGACCTCGCTCGACAGCTCGACTGGGTTCGGTCACAGCTGCCGGCGATGATCCCGCTCGAGCGGTTGACCGCCGCCGACGCGCTTCGCCCACTGGTCGCGCAGGCCAAAAGTACGCCGTGGCCGACCGGCCAGATATGCCGAGGTCTGCTCGTCACCGCCGGCGGCGTGCGGATCAACGAGCGTTCCGAGGTGGATGCGCAGGCGACGGCGATCGCGGTCGGGCTGGGCTGCGTTCCCAAGCCATCCCCGCCCCCCTGGACGATCGGCGGCTGGCCGGCCGCCCCGGCCATGGCGAACGCGATCCAGAGCTCGGTGGCGGGTGTCCGGATCGCGATCGCCACCGGCACGTTGTCGGAGTACGAGCCGCAGCTGATCGCGTGGACGAAGCGGCGCTCGACGCCGAGCCCCGCGAGCGCCGCCAGTCTGGCGATGCTCGCGAAGCTGCTGGACAGCCCTGGCCGGGCAGCTCCGACACCGGCATCGCTGGCCGAGGCGGTCGCCGCGCCCGCGACAATGCAGACACTGCCCACCCTCGTGGACGGCTGGCTTCACGGCGAGCGGGTCACCGCCGCCAGACCCGCCTCGGCAGCGAAGCCGGCGGGCACGAGCGTCTTCCTCGCTGCGGCCAGCGAGCTCAAGTTCCGCATCACCGGCGACGCCGCGTACCGCGAGGACAGCAGGTCGATGCTGCGGCGGCTCGCGGTCAACGGCCTGTACGCCTCCGCCGTAGGGGACGGCTCCGTCCCCGAACCCTCGGTCGTCGCCACCGCAATCGCCGCCTGGGTCCTCGGCGAAACCATCCCTGTGCAGGCGCTGCAGGCGGCCGGCCTGTGCGGCGCCGACCTGTCGTGCAGTGGGCCGCTTGACGATGTCGGCGCACCGCTGGACTCGCCGCTGCGCGCAACCGCCGCAGTGTTGGCGGCCAGCAACCCGGACCCGGCCGGCTTTCCGCTCGCCCTCTGAGTCAGGGGGTGCGGAGGGTCGGCCCGACGCCGCGCAGCTCGGCCAGGGCCGAGGCCACCCCGTGCAGCAGGTCCGTCGCCTCGGTGAGCCCGGCCGCCGCCGGGTGCTCGCCGTCGGGTCGGGCGTTCTCGGCGACGTAGCCGGCGGCGGCCACCACCAGCCGCTCGTACGCGGCGACGCCGCTCTCCAGCTGCGCGACCAGGGCCGCGTGCGCCTCGGCCAGCGGCGGCCGGGCCTCGGGTGACGCGAGCCGCAGCGCGCGTTCGACGTTGGCGACCCGGGCGGCGAGTTCCCGCAGTGACCGGTCGGCGGTGGCGGCCTCGCCGACCGCGGGCTCCGCCAGGCCGGTCAGGCGGTTCCGCAGCCCGGCGAAGGTGAGGGAGGCCCGGTCCAGCCGGGCCCACGGCTCGGCGGCGCTGGTGCCCCGCAGCGCGACCCGGGACCGCACCCGGCGGACCTCCGCGAGCACGCCGGGACCGACGGGCAGGCGCTCCACGGCGGCGACCAGCCGGGCCCGCGAGCGGGCCGCGGCCTCGGCCGGGTCCAGCGGGGGCGGCGCCGGCTGCGCGGCCAGGGCACGCAGGTCGATCCAGCGCCACGCGGCCAGCGCGATCGCACCGCCGGCACCGGCGGCCCAGGCCGCGTCCGGAAGACCCAGACCGGCGTACGGCGTCAGCACCGCCGCGGCGCCGCCGAGCCCGCCGGCCATGACGCTCCATCGGCGGGCCGACCGCCGCAGCCGGCCCAGTCGCCGGAAGTAACGGCTTCGTTCGTCTGCCACGTAGCCTCCTCGACCCACGCCGGTCAGCCGGCGGCGGTGGTGTCCCCGGTGCCGCGTTCCCGGCTCATGCTGGCCCGGATCTCGTCGAGCCGGGCGGCGGCCGCCGCGTCGGCAGCCGGCGCGGCCTGCTGCTCGGTCCCCCCGACGGCCGAGCGCTCGGCCGCGCCGCCGAGCTGGTCACCGGCCATGCTGGCGCGGATCTGGTCGAGTCGGGCGGAACCCGCCGAGTCGAGGGTCGCCTTCTGGATCTCCAGCATCCGCCCCTCGACCGAGTTGCCGGCCAGCTCGGCCCGGCCCATCGCGTTGGCGTACCGCCGCTCGATGCGGTCCCGCACCTCGTCAAGGGTGGGGGTGGTGCCCGGCGCGGTGATCGCCGACATCGACTCCAGCGAGGCGGCGACGCTCTCCTGCATCTTCGCCTGCTCGAGCTGGCTGAGCAGCTTCGCCCGCTCGGCGAGCTTCTGCTGGAGGATCATCGAGTTGTTCTCGACGGCCTTGCGCGCCTGGGCCGCCGCGCCGAGCGCCTGGTCGTGCAGGGTCTTCAGGTCCTCCGTGGCCTGCTCCGCCGACACCAGCTGGGTGGCGAGGGTCTGGGCGGACTGCTCATAGCGCGTGGCCTCGGCCTCGTTGCCCTTCGCCCGGGCCTGGTCGGCCAGCACGAGGGCCTGGCGGGCGTTGCCCTGCAGCCGCTCGACCTCGGACATCTGCCGGGACAGCTTCATCTCCAGCTGCCGCTGGTTGCCGATCACCGCGGCGGCCTGCTGGACGAGCGCCTGGTGCTGGCGCTGGGCCTCCTCGATCGCCTGCTGGATCTGCACCTTCGGATCGGCGTGCTCGTCGAGCTTGGCGCCGAACAGCGCCATCAGATACTTCCAACCCTTGACGAACGGGTTCGCCATCTCCGCGGTATCCCCTCAGTAAGCGTCGGCCGCCCGCGACCCGGCCGGCCACCGTACGGCAGTGGCTCCATCGTCCCAGGCGAGCGCCAGCCCGGCAGCCCCACCGGAACAGCGCGGGCCACGTCGCGATCAACCCTACGCGGCGAGGCGCTCACCGGCCACGAGGAGCGACGCCGAACCAGGGCAAAGTCAGGGACGCCCGGGCGGCGGCGCGACGGCGGAACCGGGACTCAGGCCGCGCAGACCACGTCGCGGTCGGCGGGACGGACCCGGGTGCTGCGCAGGGTCGCCTTCAGCGGCGAATCCTGGCGGACCTGGACGGACACCGTGCCGTCGGAGGTGACCTGGCGGACACTCCGGCCGGCGGCGTCGCGGACGGCCGACTGCGCCACCGGGGCCGGGTGCTGCTCGACCGGCTCGTCCTGGACCGGCACGAGCACGCCCGGCATCTGCTCGGCGAGCGCGACCGTGTCGCTCACCTCGCGCAGCAGCTCGGACAGGCGGGCGCCCAGCGCGTCGCAGATGGCGGCCAGCAGCTCGCTCGACGGCTCCTTCTGACCCCGTTCGATCTCGGACAGGTAGCCGAGGCTCACGTTCGCGGCGGACGAAACCTCGCGCAGGGTGCGGTGCTGCCCCTGCCTGCGTGCCCGCAGCGCGTCACCGATCACCCGGCGTAGCAGGACCATCGCACCTCCCCTGGGGGACACCACTTCCGCTCCGAGCGCCCGGACCACCGGACCGGACCGCGGAGCCTTCCCGCAACCGTACCCGGTACCGGCCCGGCCGACATCCCGCCCCGCCCGTCGGAATCGGATGATCCCTCACCGACGACCCGTGCCGGCCGGGTCGCGGTCGGCCTCGCGGGTGTCGTCGGCCACCCGCTCGGCGAGCAGCCGGAGCGCCTCCACCACGGCGGCCGACCGGATGTGTTCGCGGCTCCCGGCCAGGTCCAGCCGCCGGACCTCGCTGCCGGACGGGCCGGCCACCGCCACGTACACGAGCCCGACCGGCTTGCCGTCCTGCGGCTTCGGGCCGGCCACCCCGGTCGTGGCCAGACCCCAGTCGGCCCCGCACTCACGCCGGCCGCCCTCCGCGAGCGCCACGGCGACGTCCGGATCGACCGGCCCGCGCTCGGCGAGGAGATCCTCGGGTACGCCCGCCAGCCGCGCCTTCATCTCGGTGGCGTAGACCACGAGCCCACCCCGGTAGACGCTGCTCACCCCGGCGATCTCCACGATCGCGGCGGCCAGCAGGCCGCCGGTCAGCGACTCGACGGTGGCCAGGGTCTCCTGCCGCTCCGACAGGCGGTGCACGACGCCGGCCGCCGGGCTGCCGGTCGGCCGTCGGCCCTCGGCGTCCGTTCCCATCCCCATGGTCGTCTCCCTTCCCAGCGGCCGGCCGCGCTACTCCTCGCCGGGACCGGTGACGTCAGCGGCCGGGCCGGCGCAGGCGCAGGGCCTGGGCGACGTAGTCGAAGCCGGTGACGACCGTCACCGCCACCGCGGCGCCCATGATCCAGGGACCGACCACGGCGAGGGCGGCGGGCATCGGCCAGAGGTACCAGACGATCGCGAGGATCTGCAGAGCCGTCTTGGCCTTCCCGCCCCGACTGGCCGCGATCACGCCGTGCCGGATCACCCAGAACCGCAGCGCGGTGATGCCGAGCTCGCGCACCAGGATCACGGCGGTCACCCACCAGGGGAGCCGGTCGTACCAGGAGAGCAGCAGCAGGGCGGCGCCGGTGAGCGCCTTGTCGGCGATCGGGTCGGCGACCTTGCCCACCGAGGTGACCAGGCCGAACCGGCGGGCGATCCACCCGTCCACCAGGTCGGTGGCCGAGGCCACCGCGAAGATCAGGCAGGCGGCGATCCGCCACCCCGGGTGGGTCATCGCGGAGGCCACCACCGAGACCGCGAAGACCGGCACCAGCACCAACCGCAGCAGGGTCAGCGCGTTGGCCGCGTTGAGCACGGACACCCGGGCGGCCACCGGGGCCGCGGCCGGCTCCGCCGCTCCGGTCATCGCCGCGCCCCGCTCCCGCCGCCGTGGCGGACCTGGCACCTCACCACGTGGCTCCCTCGCTCCGTCCGGGCCCGCCGTCACCGTGCCGCGCCGGGCGCCGCCGAGATCATCTCATTCGGCACGGCGACCAGGTCGACGCCCTCGGTCGCGGTGACGGTGGCGCGGACCAGGTCGCCGGGGCGCAGCGCGCCCAGGTCGACGCCGCCGCCGGGCGGCGCGACCAGGGTGGTCGAGCCGTCGACCTCGGGCGCCTGGTGCGCGGCGCGCCCCTCGATCACGCCCTCGTCGACCGAGTCGACCAGGACCTCCACGGTCGAGCCGAGCCGCTCCTCGGCCCGCTGCGCGCACAGCTCGTCGGCGAGCGCGGAGAGCTTGTCGTACCGGCGCTTGATCGTGGCGGCCGAGACCTTGCCGGGCAGGCCGGCGGCCTCGGTGCCGTCCTCGTCGCTGTAGTCGAACACGCCGATCGCGTCCAGCCGTGCCTCGGACAGGAACCGGACCAGCTCGGCCACGTCGGCGCGGGTCTCGCCGGGGAAACCGACGATGAAGTTGCTCCGCGCGCCCGCCTCCGGAGCCAGGGCCCGGGCGCCGGCCAGCAACTCCAGGAACCGGTCGGTGGAGCCGAACCGGCGCATCCGGCGCAGCACCGGCTCACTGGAGTGCTGGAAGGACAGGTCGAAGTACGCGGCGACGCCCGGCGTGGTGGCGATCACCTCGACCAGGCCGGGCCGGGTCTCGGCGGGCTGGAGGTAGCTCGCCCGCACCCGCACGATGCCGTCGACAGCGGCGAGCTGCGGCAGCAGCTTCTCCAGCGCCCGCGGGTCGCCCAGGTCCTTGCCGTAGGAGGTCGAGTTCTCGCTGACCAGCACCAGCTCGCGGACCCCGGTCTTGGCCAGCCACTCCGCCTCGGCGAGCAGCTCGTCCGGGGTACGGGAGACGAACGCGCCGCGGAAGGCGGGGATGGCGCAGAACGCGCAGCGCCGGTCGCAGCCACTGGCCAGCTTGAGCGACGCGACCGGGCCGGTGTCGAGCCGGCGCCGCAGTACGGGGCGCAGGTGCGCCGGCGTGTGCTCGTCGGTGTCGACGGCGGCGCGGGTGCCGTGCCCGGGCAGCGACACCGCCGCCTCCTGGCGCTTGACCGGGGTGAGCGGCAGCAGCTCGCGGCGGTCGCGGGGGGTGTGCGCGGCGACCGGCCGGCCGGCCAGCACCGCGTCCAGCCGGGTGGAGATGTCCGGGTAGTCGTCGAAGCTCAACACCGCCTGCGCCTCCGGCAGGCTGTCGGCCAGCTCGCGACCGTACCGCTCGGCCATGCACCCGGCCGCGACCACCTTCGCGCCGGTGTCGGCGGCGGCCAGCAACGTCTGGATCGAGTCGTGCTTGGCCTTCTCGACGAACCCGCACGTGTTCACGACGACCACGTCGGCGCCCTCGCCGTCGGTGGTCACCTGCCAGCCGTCGGCGTGCAGGCGGGCGGCCAGTTCCTCCGAGTCGACCTCGTTGCGGGCGCAGCCCAGGGTCAGCAGGGCGACCCGACGGCCGTCGGCCGGCGGCTCCAGGTCGCGGCGCGGCGTCGGACGCGCCGAGCTGGAGTTGTCGGAAGGGGGGGTGGCAGACACCATCCGAGGGTACCGGGCCGGTGACCGGTCGCCCGCAAGGGCGGGCCGGGCGCACCGGGCGGGCCCGCGGGTGTCAGCGGGCGGCCGCCCCCACCCGGGCCAGGCGGTCGAGCAGGAAGACCTCGGTGCCGGCCAGGCCGGTCGAGCAGAAGACCGAGATCTGGTCCGCGCCGGTCCGGCCGGGCACCGCCCCCGCCAGGACCGCGCCCAGGTCGCGCAGCCGATCGGCGTACGGGGGCAGCACGGCGAGCATCGCCGGGACGTACGCGCTCGCCTGGGCCGGCGAGTCGGTGGCCAGCAGATCCGCCCGGTCCAGCAGGTCCGAGCCGAACTCGTGCCGGTCGACCTGCTTGAAGCCCACCGCGTTGACGTGGGTGCCCGGGGCCAGGTCGGCGGCGTCGAGCACCGGCGCGGTGCTGGTGGTGGCGAGCACCACGATGTCGCGGTCGGCCACCGCCGCCCGGGCCGAGGCGGCGACCCGGGCCGGGACGGCCAGCTCGGCCCGGACCCGGGCGGCGAACGCCTCCCGCCGGGCGGCGGAGCGGCTGTACACGGTGACCTCGCGCAGCGGGCGGACCGCCGCGGCGGCCCACACCTGGGTCCACGCCTGCCGCCCGGAGCCGATCACGCCGAGCGTGGCCGCGTCCGGGCGGGCCAGCGCGTCGACGGCGACTCCACCCAGGCCGCCGGTACGCCGCGACCCCAGTTCCTCGCCGACCGCGACCGCGCGGACCGCGCCGGTACGGCCGTCGTGCAGCACCACCACCTGCTCGCCGCCCGGATGCCCGAACGTGTCGTACGACCGGAAGCCGTACCACTCGCCGACGAGATGCCCGGCGGTCAGCACCATCCGGCCCCCGCCGAGCGCGGCGGCCGCGCGGGGCGGTGCGACGAGCCGGCCGTCGTGGGCGGCGTGCAGCGCGTCCCGCATCGCCGCGACCGTCGTCGCGGCGTCGAGCACGGCGGCGACGTCGGGGTCGGAGAAGAGCAGCGGCATGCGGCCAATACTGCAAGCTCAAGTCAGGTTGAAGTCCACCTGGCGTGGCTGGGATCACCGCCCGCGGCGGGTGCTACCGTCGGCGACGGCGGCCCCGGCCGCCCCGGACGAGTGGTGGGCGTACCCGGTCAGGCACGACGCCCCCGTGGCCCCGCAGTATCGACTCGTCCCGGCCCCGGCGGCCCGGGCATCCGCAGAGGTGACTCCCCATGGCCTGGATCGTGCTGGTGGTCTCCGGACTCCTGGAGACCGCGTGGGCGGTCGCCCTCGACCGCAGCGCCGGTTTCAGTCGGCTCGTCCCGTCGGTGGTCTTCGTGGTCACCCTCGTGCTCAGCATGGCCGGCCTCGCGTACGCGCTGCGCGCGATCCCCGTCGGCACCGGGTACGCCGTCTGGGTCGGCATCGGCGCCGTCGGCACCGCCCTGGTGGGGATGTTCGCGCTGAACGAGCCGGCCAGCCTGCCCCGGATCATCTGCCTGCTGCTGGTGATCACCGGCGTGATCGGCCTGAAGTTCTTCCACTGACGCGCACGCCCCGCGCCGCGCGCCCCAGGACGACCCTGGGCGAGGCGTGAGCGCCGACCACAGTGGGTAGAGATCGGCCGGCAGTGCCCGACATCTCACCCACACCACGGAGGACACCATGGCCGACATCCACAGCACCGCCCGTCCCCGCAGCGGCGCCGCCCGCGTCTGCACCATCCTGGGCTTCGTCTTCGCGGTCGTCGCGATCCTGATCCTCCCGCCGCTGTTCGGCCTGGCCGGCATCGCCCTGGGCGTCGTGGGCGCCGTGCTCGGCGACAAGCCGCTCGGTTGGTACGCGGCCGGCGCCAGCCTGGTCGGCATGATCCTGGGCATGCTGATCGGCGCCGCGCTCCTCAACTCCTGACCCGCTCCGCTCCCCCGTGCGGGCCCGCCGGACCGGCCGGCGGGCCCTGGGTGCCGACGGTGGTCGGGCCGCCGAGGGCCGGGCAACTCCGGCCGGCCGCATCAACCCCGGCAGAGCGGCACGTCCGGCTCCACGACGGTCCGGTTGACCACGTCCGCCTTGATGAAGTCGGCCTCCTTGGGGATGCTGACCTTCAGCACGTGCTCGATCGCCTTGGTCAGCGGCGCCGACACGCTGACCCCCTCACCGGCGCGGACGGTCACCACCAGCGTCGACCCTCGGCATTTCACCCCCGGCCCCACGGCCAGCGGCAGGCCCACCCGGCCGGCCGCTGACCCGTTGGTCACCCCGACCGACGCCACGACGCCGACGAACACCCCGGCGCCGGCGACCGGCAGGCCCAGCAGGAATCCGAAGCGGAACTCCGCGGCCACCACGATTCCCTCGACACCGACCGAAACGCCCCGGATCGACTGGACGATGCTCTCCCGCACGGAGAAGGCGGGGGTCAGGACGGTCGACTGCACGTACCCGATCGGCCCGTCCAGCCCCCATTCGCCGGTGGCCCGGATGTTGCCGTTCTTCGCCGAGAAGCCGGTCGTGACGAGGAACTTGAAGGTCTCGGTGAGGGTGGCCGGGAACCCGCCGATGAGGATGGGCTGCTTCACCTCGATGGGCAGTTCGATCTTCGCCTTCTTGTTGTCCGCCAGTCCGCCCTGGGCGCCGGCGGCGATCGTGATGGCGAGACCCTCGATGCCGTCGATGCGGAACTGCGGGTTGGGGATCACCCCGTTGGTCACCCGGATGTCCCCCCAGGCCCGCAGGTTCCGCAACAGCAGTTGGATGTCGAAGTCGACCTTGAGCCCCGGCACCGCCGTCCCGTGCGACGCGGTCAACCCCAGCTTCGAACGGTCCTTGTACGCCGACACCTCCCAGTCGCCCACCTTCCGCCGCATACTGCCGGCCCCACCCGCGCCCGGCTCGCGGGCCGGGCCGAGGACGACGGGCGGCAGCGCGAACCGGAGCTCACCCGTGCCGATGGCATTGGTACCCAGCTCGGCGGCCTGCTCGGCGTCCGGCACCACCGGCGCCGCGGCCGCGTCACCGTCGACGACCTCGCCGAGCAGGTCGGGGAGCGGACCGATGGTCTGCGCCTCGAGGTCCAGCGGTTGATCGAAGGAGAAGTGGCCGTCCCGGACCACATCGGTCAGCCGTACCGGAGCCAGGGTGACGGCACGGTCGCCGCCCGACCGTTCGACCTTCACCACCCGGCCGACCGCCTCGCTGGTGGCAAACATGATCTTCCCGGGCGCGACGTCCCGGATGCCCTCGGCGTCGCCGTCGACGACGTAGGTGAAGCCGTCCTCGCTGACCGACCGGATGGCCCCGCTGCCACCCGCCACGAGCACGACATCCGGCTGGTAGACCACGGACCGGTCCGGCTTCGGGCCGTACCCGTAGCGGAGGTCGGTCCTGGCGGAGCCGTCGAGACCGAACGTTCCGCAACCGGCGGTCAGCAGGAGCACGACCATCCCGGCCGCCACCGGTCCGCGCCTACGCATGCCCGCACCCGCGCCGCTCACAGCCGACCGGCCACCACACGGATCAGCTCCTCCAGCGGCTCGTGGTTCTCCGCCGGATCGTTGAGCAGCACCAGACGGATCGCGACCCAGGTGTCCGCCTTGGCGACGAAGACCTCGTTCGCCTGCATGTCCTGGTACGCCTCGTCGCCGACCCCGGCCAGCGGCTTCAGTTCGTGCCCCAGTTGCCGCTCGATGTCGAGCATCTTCTTCGCCCCGTCCCCGACGTAGACCTCCACCTGGCCGGTCGGGCCGCCGACCGGTGCCGTCCACGTGCAGTTCTGCTCGCCGGCCTGCTTCGGACCCAGCCTGAGCCGAGCCAGCGCGGCCGCCTCCCGATCGGTCACCAGGTCACACGCGTCCGGTTCCGGCTTGACCGCCGGCGCGGACGAGCCGGCCTCGCCGTCGGGATCGGCGGCACCGGTCGCCACCGGTTCGCGCCCGGCGTTCGCCGGCGGCGACGGCTGCTCCGCTCCTCCGCAGCCCGGCGCCGCGAGCAGCAGCGCCACGGCCGGCACCAGGAGCAGCCACCGGCCGGCACCGGTCCGCCCGGTCACGGCGCCTCCACCGGTAGCTGCCGGTCGAGCCCCGGGCAGTTCTGCACGGTGTAGTCCGACACCGGTGGCATCGCTGTCTCGACCTTCGTGACGGTCTCGCCGAGCCGGGCGTAGGCCGCGGGGTCGCCGACCATGCTCTTGCCCGCGGTGTCGATGACCGCGGCGTAGAACTCGCTGAGCTCCGCCACCTGGGACGTGATCTCGGCCGGGGCCGCCGCCTTCAGCTCGGCCAGCCGGGAGCGGGCCCGGTCCGCGGTGGCCTTGTCGCCGGCCGCGTCCGGTCCGAACAGCGGATCGACCGCGGCGGTGAACGCCCGCACCGCCTCGCACCAACGGCCGCCCGGCGCACCCTGGCCCGCGTCCCCGCCGGTAGCCGTCCCGCCGTCGGCCGTCGTCGTGCCGGCGGAACCGGCCGGGCCGGCACCGCTGTCCACCGGCGCCGAGTCGTCCGGTCCGCAGCCTGCCAGCAGCAGCCCCACCGCGAGTGCGGCGACGCCCACCCGGATTCGTGTCATCGATCCCCCTACTTGCGCGCCCGTCACTGCCGAGTCTGATCGGACGGTTTCGGGGGGCGTTCAGGAATTGTTCAGGCGGCCGGGTGTGTCGGGTCGGGCAGGGGAAGTGCCGCGGGTTCGATGTCCATCTCCCGCATCCGGCCGACGTACTCCTGATAGCGGCGGCTGGCCTCGCCGTGCCGCCCGGCCGCGGACAACGCGCCGATCAGCCCCAGGTGGGCCGGCTCGTCGTAACCGTCCTCGGCGGTCAGCCGCTGGTACCAGCCGACCGCCGCCTCGGTGCGCCCCGACCGCAGGCACCGCCGCGCGAGCCGGTGGAGAACCTCGCGCTGCAGGTCGGCCAGGACGGCCCGGGGTCGCCGCACCCAGTCTCCGGCGGCCTCGCCGTCGTCGCAGAGGGCCCCGGTGTACCGGCCCGCCACCGCCTCCAGGCGGCTCAGCAAGGGAAGATCGACATCGGCGTCCGGGCCGGCCGCGCCGGGGTCGCCGGCCGGCCGGCCGGTGGTGCTCGCGCCGTCCGCCGCGATGACCGCACGGGCCGCCTCGTAGTACGAGAACGCGTCCACCACGACGTGCGCGAGGTTCAGCCGTACCGTGGTGGGGTCGGTGCAGAGGTGGCGGTCAGCCGGATGCTTCCGTTCCGGGTCCAGAACGCCCCGCACCGTCGAGATCAGCACCGAGAGCCGCCGCAACGCCACCGACGTGCGGGCCTCCGGCCACAGCACGGCCGCCAGGGCCTCGCGGGCGACCGGCTTCCCGAGTTGCGCGGCCACCATCTTGAGCAGGTCCCGCGCCCTGCGGGACTGCCAGTTGCCCACCGGCACCGGTGTCCCGCCCAGCCTGACGGCGAAGTGGCCCAGCAGCTGCACCTCGACCTCGGGTACCGGCGGCGGGCCGAGCGCCGCCAGCGGGCCGGCGATGTGCCAGGCGCCCTCCAGTACGCCGATCTGGCCCAGCCGGTCCCGGGCGATGTCCTCCGCCACCCGGTCACCGGTGAGACGCCCCTGCAGCAGGGCGTTGGTGGCGAGCGCGAACTCGTTGCCCAGCTCGGCCCAGATGGCCGCCGCCTCGGCCAGACCGGCCAGGCGGCGTCGCGGCGGGACGGCGGGCACCTCCGGGCCGGCCCGGTGGGCGGCGAGGGCGGCGAGTTCCAAGGCTTCGGCCAGGGCGGCGGCGTCCCGACGACGACCGGCCTCGGCCCGGGCGTGCTCGCCGTGCCGGAGAGCGGCCTGTGGATCACCGGAGCAGAGGGCTACCCAACCGGCGGCGAGTTCGGCCACGGTGGGTCCGGCGGCGCTGGGCAGTGACCGCCCCCGCTCGGCGTACCGGGCCGCGGTCGCCGGGTCGTCGGCGTAGCTGAGCCGCGCGAGCCCCGCGCACGCCTCCACCAGCACCTGGGCATTCCCGTCCGGCTCGCCCATGGCCACCGCCGCCTCGTAGGCGGCCACCGCCTGGCGGGCCGCGCCGCGCACCCGGTGCACCCGGGCGGTGAGCGTCAATCCGAAGGCCGCCAGCGGCGACCCGGCCCGCTGCCACAGCGCGAGCGCCTCATCCGCGTCGCCGCGCGCGCGGCGCAACTCACCCAGCCCCAACCAGGCCTCCGCCCGGTTGTGCAGCGCCAGCGCGAGCAGCGTCGGATGCCCGACCGCCTCGCCGAGCCGGACCGCCGCGTCGAGTTCCGCCACGGCCGTCCGGTACCGCCCCTCCTCCACCAGCCGCGAGCCGATGTTGCACCGGATCCGCAACTGCTGGCCGACGTCGCCGGCTCGTTCGGCCGCCGCGAGCGCGCGGGCGTACGCGTGCTCGTTGCCCGCCCGGTCGCCGTCGCTGAACGCGGCCAGGGCCCGCGCCACGTACGCCGCCGCCAGCGCGGAGTCGTCCCCGCTCTGCTCGGCGACCCGGACGGCGTCCTCGGCGAGCCGCCGGCCCCGCGCCGAGTCACCCTTCGCCCACCGCGTGGCGGCCCAGCCGGCGAGCACCTGGGCCTGCTCGGCCAGCGTCGATGCCCGCTGCTGGTCCCCGACGTCGAAGGCCGCGCGCTCGTAGCAGGCGTCGGCGGCGTCGAACTGCCCCCGCTGGTGCAGCACCACGCCGAGGCGCCAGGCCAACGCCGCCGGCAACGGAACGTCCGCCGGCACGGCCGCGAGGTGGCGCAGGGCCTCGTCGTGCCGCCCGTCCTGGACGGCCGCCTCGACGAGGGCGAGCGGGCGGGAACTCATCGCTGCGGGTCAGCCCCGGTCGGCGACGATGACCCGGTTGGCGTCCGGGTCGAGGACGACGGCCGTCCGCTCTCCCCACGGCTGCGCCGCCGGCTCGGCCACCACGGTCACCCCGGCCGCGCGGAGCTCCGCCACGGCGGCGGCGCAGTCGCCGACATAAACCCACACCGATACCCGATCGTTCGCCGTCGGACCGGGCTCCTCCCGCTGCCCGATCCCCAGCTCCGCGATGCCGAAGCGCAGCCCGACGTACGCCGGGTCACCCGTCGCCGGGAAGCGGTAGGTGACCTCCCCGCCGAGGAGATCCCGGTAGAAGCGCAGCGAAGCCGACAGGTCAGCGGCGGTGAGGATCGGGAACAGCTCCTGTGCCCGCGCCGCCCGCTGCGACGCCGCCGGTTCGTCACTCATCGCCACCGCGCAGGCCGGCCAGGACCTCCTCCAGCTCGTCCGGCTTGACCAGCACGTCGCGGGCCTTGGAGCCCTCGGACGGGCCGACCACGCCGCGCGTCTCCATCAGGTCCATCAGCCGGCCGGCCTTGGCGAAGCCGACCCGCAGCTTGCGCTGGAGCATCGACGTCGAGCCGAACTGCGAGGTCACCACCAGCTCGACCGCCTGCACCAGCAGGTCGAGGTCGTCGCCGATGTCCTCGTCGATCTTCTTCTTGCCCTCCTGGGCGACCGTGAGCACGTCCGGCCGGAACTCCGGCTCGCGCTGGTCCTTGCAGAACTTGACCACGTCGGCGATCTCGCGCTCGGTCACCCACGCGCCCTGGATCCGGATCGGCTTCGAGGCGCCCATCGGCAGGAAGAGGCCGTCACCGCGGCCGAGCAGCTTCTCCGCGCCGGGCTGGTCGAGGATGACCCGCGAGTCGGCCAGCGAGGAGGTGGCGAAGGCGAGCCGGGACGGCACGTTCGCCTTGATCAGACCGGTCACCACGTCGACCGAGGGGCGCTGGGTGGCGAGCACCAGGTGGATGCCGGCGGCCCGGGCGAGCTGCGTGATGCGGACGATCGAGTCCTCCACGTCGCGCGGCGCGACCATCATGAGGTCGGCCAGCTCGTCGACGATGACCAGGAGGTACGGGTACGGCCGCAGCTCCCGCTCGCTGCCCGGCGGCGCCTTGATCTCGCCGGTGCGGACCTTGCGGTTGAAGTCGTCGATGTGTCTGACCCCGTTGGCGGCGAGGTCGTCGTACCGCATGTCCATCTCACGGACGACCCACTCCAGCGAGTCGGCCGCCTTCTTGGCGTTGGTCACGATCGGCGTGACCAGGTGTGGAATGCCCTCGTAGCCGGTCATCTCGACCCGCTTCGGGTCGATGAGCAGAAGGCGCACCTCGTCCGGAGTCGCTCGGGTCAGAATGGACACAAGTAGCGAATTAAGGCAACTCGACTTCCCGGCACCAGTGGCCCCCGCGATCAGGATGTGCGGCATCTTCGCGAGGTTGGCCACCACGTAGCCGCCCTCGATGTCCTTGCCGAGCGCGACCACCATCGGGTGGTGGTCGCTGGTGGCCGCCCGGGACCGCAGCACGTCGCCGAGCGAGACGTTCTCCGGGTCGGTGTTCGGGATCTCCACGCCGACCGCGCTCTTGCCCGGGATCGGGCTGAGGATGCGCACGTCCGGCGACTTCACCGCGTACGCGATGTTGCGGGAGAGCTGGGTGATCCGCTCGACCTTGACGCCCGGACCCAGCTCGACCTCGTACCGGGTCACGGTCGGGCCCCGGGTGAAGCCGGTGACCGCGGCGTCCACGTCGAACTGCTCGAAGACGCCGGTCAACGCGGCGATCACCTCGTCGTTGGCCTTGCTGCGCTTCTTGGGCGCGGCGCCGCTGCTCAGCAGGTTCGCCGGCGGCAGCGTGTAGTCGCCGGCCAGGCCGGTCAGCGCGAGCTGCTCGGCGCGGGTGGGCAGCGGCGAGTGCTCGGGCGGCTCGGCCGGCTTGCGGCTGGCCGGCACCTTGGCGGGCGGCTTACGGGGCAGGACGAGCGTCTCCTGGAGGTCCGCGCCGGCCAGGTCGTCGTCGAAGTCGTCCGGGTCCACCGGGGGCGGCATCCGCTTCGCCGGGCGCTTGCGGGCCGGCTTGTCGGCGCTCTCCTCCTCCGCCTCCTCGGCGGGTGGGCCGCCGGTCACCGCGCCGGCCAGCAGGCCCAGCCGCTCGGGGATCTTGTTGATCGGCGTCGCGGTGACCACCAGCAGCCCGAAGACCAGCAGCAGGATCAGCAGCGGGACGGCAACCCAGGCGGTCACCGCCCGCTCGAGCAGGCTCCCGACGCCCGCGCCGACCAGGCCGCCGGCGTAGTCCCGCTGGACCGGGTCGACCGGGTTCTGCCCGATGTGGAGCAGCGCGGCGGTGGCGACCAGCATCGACCCCCAGCCGACCAGGCCCCGCCCGCGGTGCTCCGGGTCGCCGGGCTGCCGCATCAGCCGCCAGGCGCCGATCATCAGCAGCACCGGCACCACGATCGCGATCGCGCCGAGGAAGAGCCGTACGCTGTCGGCCAGCCGCTCGCCGACCGGCCCGGCCCCGGAGAACCAGATGCCGACCGAGCTGAGCAGGGCGAGGCCGAGCACCAGCAGGCCAGCGCCGTCGCGCCGGTGCTCCGGATCGAGGTCGCGGGCCGAGGCGGCCTGCCGGCCCGCGGCACGCACCGCCCAGCCCACACCGTGGGCGAGGCCCATCCACAGTGCCCCGACGGCGCGGCCGACGTAGGCGGCCGGGCCGGGACGGGCCGCGGTGCGCCGCCGGGCCGGGGTGCGGGTCTTCTTCGCCGGCTGGCGGGCACGGCTGTTCGTGGTGCCACGCGGCGACGCGCCGCGCCGCCGGCTCGCCTGAGAGGTACGGCCCGCCATAGCATCAACTTAACGGCGGCACCCGGCAGATCGCCGCTTTTCCGGGTCGTGTCCGCGCGTCGTAGCGCGTTTCCGCTGCCGGTCGTGATATCCGCCTCAGAAGGGATGCCGCATGGCGTCGCCGACCGCGGACGGCCCGGACCGCGCTCTGGGTGGCTACCCGGGTGCCCTGCGCCCGTTGACCGGCGAGCTCATCGCCACCGTGCTCGCCGGTCGCGGGTACGCGGTGGAGACCGACCCGGCGGGCGACCTGGTCGGCCGGTGGGCGGACAGCCTGATCTGGTTTCTCCGTCCGGGCGCCGCCGGTGAGCTGCTCCAGGTGCGCACGGTGGCGGCGCCGACGTTCGCCATCGAGTACGTGCCCGCGCTGCACGCGTTCTGCAACGCCTGGAACCACGACCGGCTCTGGCCGAAGGCGTTCGTGCACGTCGAGGACGACGGGCGGGCGCGGATCTGCGGCGAGGTCATCACCGACCTGGAGCACGGTGTGACCCCGCACCAGCTCGACCGGCTCCTCGACTGCGGCATCGCCACCGGCTGCCAGTTGGCCGCCGAGGTGGCCCGCCTGCCCGGCGGGGTGCTGCCGTGACGGGGCAGCACGGCGGCCGGTGGCCGGACGAGTTCGGGTGGCCGGGCTGGCCGCCCCGCCGGCGGCGGCCCGCCGGGGAGGCCCGCGCGCTCGCCGAGGACCTGGCCGACGCCCGGGACTCCCCGGACGGCGAGGCGCGCACCGCCGAGCTGGAGCGGATCGCCGCCCGCGCCGACGCCACCGGCGACGACCGGTCGGCGCTGGGTGCCCGGCTCGCGCTGATCGAGACGTACCTGCTGCACGGCGAGCGGTGGCGCCTGGTCGAACCGGTCCGCCGCTGCCGCGCCGCCGTCGGCCGCCGCCCCGACCTGCTGCCGGCCGGCGGCCGCGAGCTGCTGTCGCGGTACCAGCGGTACGCCGTCGAGGCCCTGCTCGGCAGCTCCCGGGTCGGGCTGGACCAGGCCCGCGCCCTGCTCGACGACCTCGACGCCGACGGCGGCGCGACGGTCGCCGAGCTGCGCTGCCGGATCGCCGACCACCTCGGCGACGAGCCGGCCGCCCGGTCCTGGTACGAGCGGTGGTCGGCCGCCACGCCGGAGCCGGCGGACGGGTGCCCCGAGTGCGCCGCCGTACGGCGGGCGGAGCTGCTCGCCGGCTGGGGCGACTGGCGGGCCGCGCTGGACGCGCTGGCCGGCGTCGGGCCGGGCGACTGCACCGAGGCGCCCGAGCGGGGCCTCGCCGCCGCGATGCTTCCCCGGCTGCGCGCCGGCGAGCCGGAGCGGGCCGCGGCGGCGCACGTGCGCGCGTACCGGCGGCACCGGCACGAGCGGGTCGCGTTCCCGTACCTCGCGGCCCACCTGCGTTTCTGCGCGCTCAGCGGTAACCCGGTGCGCGGGCTGGACGTCCTGGCCGCGCAGCTGCCGCGGCTCGACCACGCCGACGACGAACTGTCCGCGATGGAGTTCGCCGCCGCAGGCGCGCTGGTCTGCGCCGCCGCGGTGGACGCGGGGCTCGGCGGGCGGACGGTGCACCGGCCCGGGTACGGGTCGCGGCCGGCGGCGGAGCTCGACGTGGCGGCCCTCGGCGCCGTGCTGCTCGACCTGGCCACCGGGCTGGCCGGCAGTTTCGACGCCCGCAACGGCACCGGTCACCAGTCCGGGCGGATCGCGTCCTGGCTGGCCGAGCGGGGGCTCGCGGAGAAGGCCCTGGCCGACCCCGTTCCGCTGCCGTTCGAGGCGCCCGACGGCGACGGGCCCGCCGACGAGGGGCCGGACGACGACCCGCCGGACGACGTGCCCGTCCCGCTCGACCTGGCCCTGATCACCGCGGCGCTGGACCGGCGCGGCGACCGGTACGTGGTGGACGCGGCGGACACCGTGGTCGGGCGCTGGGGTGAGGCGCTCATCCAGGTGCGGCGGGCCGGGGAGCGCGGCGAGATCCTGCACGTGCGCACCGTCGCCAGCCGCCGGCTCCCGGCCGATCGGCGGGCCGAGGCGTACGCGTTCTGCAACTCCTGGAACCAGGACCGGCTGCTACCGACGGCGTACGTGCACGACTCCGGGGCCGAGCTGGTGCTCGCCGGCGACGTGAGCACCGACCTGTCGCACGGAGTCGCGCCGATCCAGCTGGACGTGCTGCTGGAGGCGGCGGTACGCACCGGCGCCGCGTACGCCGACGCGGTGGCCGCCCTGCCGTGACCCGCCCTGGGTGACGGACGGTCAGGTCCGGAACCCGCGCGACCGGGCGGCGTCGAGCTGATGGACTTCCGGCATGACTACGCAGCACCAGGACAACGCCCTGCTCCTTCACGACCTGCACCGCCCCGGCTCGCCGCTCGTGCTTCCCAACGCCTGGGACGTCGCGAGCGCCCGGATCGTCGCCGCCTGCGGCGCGGCGGCGGTCGCCACCACCAGCGCCGGGGTCGCCTGGAGTCTGGGCCGGCCGGACGGCGACCAGCTGGACCGGGAGGTGGTGCTCGCGGCCGTGGCCCGGATCGCCGCCGCGGTGACCGTGCCGGTGACCGCCGACATCGAGAGCGGGTACGCGGCCGATCCGGCCGGCGTCGCCCGCACGGTCGAGGGCGTGCTGGCGGCCGGCGCGGTGGGCGTCAACATCGAGGACGCACCGGCGACCGGCACGGATCCGCTGCGGCCGGTCGACGACCAGTGCGCCCGGATCCGGGCGGCCCGGGAGGCGGCTGACGCGGCCGGGATCCGCTTGTTCATCAACGCCCGCACCGACACCTACCTGCGGGCGGTGGGTGACCCGGCGGACCGGTTGGCGGAGACGCTGCGGCGGGCGGCGGCGTACCGGACCGCCGGCGCGGACGGGATCTTCGTACCCGGTGTCGCGGACCCGGCGACCATCGAGGCCCTGGTGGCCGGCATCGACGGGCCGGTGAACGTGCTCGCCGGTCCGGGCTCGCCCGCGGTCCCCGCGCTGGCGAAGCTCGGGGTGGCCCGGGTGAGCCTCGGTTCCTCCCTCGCCCAGGCGGCGTACGGTCTCGTCCGTCGGGCCACCACGGAGGCGCTCGGCGCGGGGTCGTACACCCCGCTCGCCGACCCGCTCCCCTACCCGGAGCTGAACGCGCTGTCGGCGTGAACGCCGGCGGGCCGTCGACGCGGCCCGCCGGCGTCCCGGCCTCAGCGCGTGGTGACCAGGGTCAGTCGGTTGACCTCGAGGATCTCGCGCAGTGGCTGGAAGAAGGTGACGCCACCGCGCCGGCAGTCGCCCGAGCCGCCCGAGGTGACGCCCTGCGCCTGGTCGCCGGAGATCCAGGATCCGCCGGAGTCGCCCGGCTCGGCGCACACGTTCGTCCGGACCAGACCGGTCACCGTCCCCTCCGGATAGCGGACGGTGGCGTTGCGGGCCTGGACGATGCCGCAGCGGGCGCCGGTGGTGGAGCCGGAGCGGCAGATGGAGGCGCCGACCGGCACCTCCTGGGCGCCGGCCACCGGCACCGTCCCGCCGTTGAAGTCGTTGACCACGGGCCGCGGCGTCCACGCGTTGTTGACCTGGACGAACGCCCAGTCGTCACCGGGGAACGACGACGCCCGGAAGACGCCCTGGGCGACGCCGTTCCCGCCCGTGGTCCGGGAGCCCACCCGGCCGCAGTGCCCGGCGGTGACGAAGCCCCCGACCACGGAGAAGCCGACCGAGCAGCGGCCGGCGCCGCCGATGATGAACGGGTCGCCACCGCGTACGTCGAAGAGCAGCCGGGGCGCCTCCGCCGAGGCGTCCACCCGGACCGCCTGGCGGGGTACGCGGGTCCGGTCGACCAGCCGCCAGGCGGCCTGCTCCGCGCCGGGGCGGGCGAGCACGACGAGCGAGTTGTCGGCGACGTCCACGTACCAGCCGGCGACGGCCTCGGAAGCGGACCCACCGGCGCGGTCGAGCCGGGTCTTGAACGTGTCGAGCTGCCGGACGCCCCGGGCGACCATCCTCGGCACCGCGCCGGCGGCGCGTACCCGCTCGGCCCCGGCCGAATCGGTGACCGCGACGTTCAGGGTCCGGCCGTCGGCGCCGAGCCAGCTGCCGCCGTAGTCGGCGCCGAGGTCGCTCCGCAGCTCCCCGACCACACCGGTCGCCCAGCGCTCGGTCCGGATCCGCGCCGTGACCTGGTCCGGGGTGAGCGACAGGTCGCGCCGCATCGCGTCGGCCACCTCCGGAGCGACGCCGTCGGCCGCCGGTGCCGTACCGGGTCGGGGCGTGCCCTCCTCCCCGGCGAAGGACGGCAGCGTCACCGCCGCCACCGTGCCCACCGTCGCCACCATCACACCGATGGCTGTCCACCGTCTGCGGTCCATCCGTCACGCTCCTCCCGGCCGGCGCGGTCACGCCTGCCACGTCGGAGTACGGGAGCGGCCCGGTGACGGTTGAAGGATCGACGGAAAACTATGGCGACGCCCGCCGGAGAGTGACCGGCGGGCGTCGCTGCGTTACGGGGGATCAGACCTCGACGACGGTCGGGACGATCATCGGCCGGCGGCGGTACGCGTCGTTGACCCAGCGCCCCACCGTCCGCCGGACGATCTGCTGGAGCTGGTGCGGGTCGGTGATGCCGTCCGACGCGGCCCGGTTGAGCGCCTCGGTGATCAGCGGCACCACCGGGCTGAACGCCTCCGGGTCCTCGGAGAAGCCCTTGGCCGAGACCGTCGGGCCGCCGACCACCTTCCCGGTGACCGAGTCGACCACGACCGTCGCGGCGATGAACCCGCCGTCGCCGAGGATCCGCCGCTCGGTGAGCAGGGACTCGGACACGTCACCGACGGCGAGGCCGTCGACGTAGACGTACCGGCTCTTGACGTGACCGACCAGGCTGGCCCGGCCCTCGACCAGGTCGACCACGTCGCCGTCCTCGCAGAGCACCACCCGGTCGGCCGCGACGCCGGACTCGATGCCGAGCCGGGCGTGGGCGCGCAGGTGCCGCCACTCGCCGTGCACCGGCATGAGGTTGCTCGGCCGGACGACGTTGAGCAGGTAGAGCAGCTCGCCGGCGGGGGCGTGCCCGGAGACGTGCACCTTCGCCACGTCCTTGTGCACGACGACCGCCCCGGCCCGGGCCAGGCGGTTGATCACCCGGTAGACGCTGGTCTCGTTGCCGGGGACCAGTGAGGACGCCAGCACCACGGTGTCGCCCGGCGCGATGGTGATGTGCCGGTGGTCGCCGCTGGCCATCCGGCCCAGGGCGCTCATCGGCTCGCCCTGGCTGCCGGTGGACATGAGCACGATCTGGTCCGGCGGCATCGCGGTGGCCTCCTCGATGCCCACGACCAGACCCGGCGGGATGTTCAGCAGGCCCAGGTCGCGGGCGATGCCCATGTTGCGGACCATGGAGCGGCCGATCAGGGCGACCTTGCGGCCGTGCTCGACGGCGGAGTCGAAGACCTGCTGCACCCGGTGCACGTGCGAGGCGAACGACGCGACGATGATCCGGCCGCGCGCCTTGGCGAAGATCGAGTCGAGCACCGGCCCGATCTCCCGCTCCGGCGTGACGAAGCCGGGGATCTCGGCGTTGGTGGAGTCCGACAGGAGCAGGTCGACGCCCTCCGCGCCGAGCCGCGCGAACCCGGCCAGGTCGGTGATCCGGCCGTCCAGCGGAAGCTGGTCCATCTTGAAGTCGCCGGTGTGCAGCACCAGGCCGGCCGGGGTGCGGATGGCCACGGCGAGCGCGTCCGGGATCGAGTGGTTGACCGCGAAGAACTCGCACTCGAACGGGCCGAGCCGCTCCCGGCCGCCCTCCCGCACGGTCAGCGTGTACGGCTGGATCCGCCGCTCGGCGAGCTTCGCCTCGACCAGGGCGAGGGTGAACTGCGAACCGACCAGGGGGATGTCCGGCTTGTGGGCGAGCAGGTACGGAACCGCGCCGATGTGGTCCTCGTGACCGTGGGTGAGCACGATCGCCTGCACGTCGTCGAGCCGATCCAGGATCGGGCCGAAGTCCGGCAGGATCAGGTCGACGCCGGGCTGCTCCACGTCGGGGAAGAGCACACCGCAGTCGACGATCAGCAGTTTGCCGTCGTACTCGAAGACGGTCATGTTCCGACCGATGGCGCCGAGCCCGCCGAGCGGGATGATCCGCAGTCCGCCCTCCGGCAGCGGCGGCGGCACTTCCGCCTCGATGTGCGCCTCGGTCACGCGTTCACCTCATTCTGCGACGCCGTCACCCGGCGTCCGTCGTGTCGTTCGATCATTCGGGAAGGTCCACGCCCGCCGCCGCGCAATCGGCGCGGAGCTGGGCGAGCTGGTCGGCGGTGGCGTCCACCAGGGGCGGGCGGACCGGGCCGGCCGGCAGGCCCTTGGCCGCCAGGCCCGCCTTGACCAGGATCGTGCCCTGGGTGCGGAAGATGCCGGTGTAGAGCGGCAGCAGCCGCCGGTGCATGGCGAGCGCGGTGGCGTTGTCCCCCGCGTCGTACGCCTTGATCATCTCCTGCGTCGGCACCCCGGTGAAGTGCGTCGAGGTGCCGACCACGCCGACCGCGCCCACGGCCAGCGCGGGCAGGGTGAGCGCGTCCTCACCGCTGTAGAAGGCGAGGTTGGTCCGGCTGGTCACCCAGCTGGTGGCGGTCAGGTCGCCCTTGGCGTCCTTCACCGCGACGATCCGGCCGTGCTCGGCGAGGCGGACGAGCGTCTCGGTCTCGATCGGCACGCCCGAGCGGTGCGGGATGTCGTAGAGCATCACCGGCAGGCCGCTGGCGTCCGCCACCGCGGTGAAGTGCCGCAGCAGGCCGGCCTGCGGCGGCTTGTTGTAGTACGGCGTCACCACCAGCAGGCCGTGCGCGCCGGCCTTCTCGGCGCCGGCGGCCAGCTCGATCGTGTGCCGGGTGTCGTTGGTGCCGACGCCCGCCACCACCTTCGCGCGGTCACCGATGGCCGCCACGACCGTGCGGATGAGCTGTTCCTTCTCCGCGTCGGTCGTGGTCGGCGACTCGCCGGTGGTGCCGTTGATCACCAAGGCGTCGTTGCCCTGCTCGTCGACCAGGTGGGTCGCCAGCCGTGCCGCGCCGTCCAGATCGAGCGAACCGTCGTCGGTGAACGGCGTCACCATGGCCGTGAGCACCCGTCCGAACGGCCGGGACGCCGCCCGGGTTGGGGTGTCAGGGTGGTCGTGCGTCATGGCTCCAACCTAGCGGACGACCGCCGAGGCCTTGCCGGGGAAGGGCTCAGGACACCTCGGCGTGCGGGCTGGCCGCCACCTCGGTGCCGTCGGGCAGGGTCGAGATCACGAAGTCGTTGAACACGTTCGGGGCGACCCCCTGGAGCTGGCGCAGGCACTCCACGGCCAGCTCGCGGATCTCCACGTCGGCGTGCTCGGTGGCCCGCATCGCGATGAAGTGCCGCCACGCCCGGTAGTTGCCGGTGACCACGATCCGGGTCTCGGTGGCGTTCGGCAGCACCGCCCGGGCCGCCTGCCGGGCGCGCTTGCGCCGCAGCGTGGGGTTGGGTTCGTCGGCGAACCGCTGCTCCAGCCCCTCCAGCAGCTCGGTGTACGCCCGCACGCTCGCCTCGGCGGCCTCGACGAACTTCTTGTGCAGCTCCGGGTCGTCGGCGATCACGGTCGGCTCGACCATCGCGGCGTCCCGCTCCGGCACGTACCGCTGGGACAGCTGCGAGTACGAGAAGTGCCGGTGGCGGATCAGCTCGTGCGTGAACGAGCGGGACACGCCGGTGAAGTAGAAGCTCACCGAGCCGTGCTCCAGCACGCTGAGGTGACCGACGTCCAGGATGTGGGCCAGGTAGCCGGCGTTCGTCGCCGTCGCCGGGTTCGGCTTCTTCCAGCTCTGGTAACAGGCCCGACCCGCGAACTCCGCGAGCGCCTGGCCGCCGTCGGCGTCGGTCGACCACGGCACGTCGTCCGGGGCCTGGAAGTGGGTCCACGCGATGAGCTTGACCTGGGGCTGCACCATGTCCGGCATTCCTGGGACTGTAGTGGCCGGTCAGGCCTGCCGGAAAGCGGGCTCGCGGGCAGTTGGCCGGCTCACGCTCGCGACGGCCGGGTCCGGCCGGGGCCGACGGGCCATCCGCGCCGGAAGTCGGGCCGGGTCAGACGTAGAGCGCGGTGAACGGCGCCCAGGGCAGGTTGCGCACCACCGAGAAGGCGAACCACGCCGCCAGGAAGACGCCGATCACCTTGGTGTCGACGCGCAGCTCGGGCAGTCGCCAGCCGAACGCCTGCTTCCCCGCCCAGGCCACGAACAGGTAGGCCAGGAAGGGCAGCGCGAACACGAAGAGGAAGTGGTGCCGGGCCGCCGCCGGCAGGTCGGCGTGCAGCACGTACCACAGGGCGCGGGTGCCGCCGCAGCCCGGGCAGTCCAGCCCGGTGGTCAACTTGAGCAGGCAGGTGGGCGCCGCGTCCGGCGCGGACCGGGTCGGGTCGCTGAGCAGCGTGTAACCGATCCCGGCGGCGACGCAGCCGAGGGCGGCCAGCGGCACCGCCCAGCGCGGCGAACGCGCGTGGAGCCGGGTCACGAACCGGGTCAGCCGGTCCGGCTCGGGCATCGGGTAGGGCGGGACGTGCCCGGCCGGCCACCCGCCGTGCGGATCGACCTGCACGCCCGGCCCGCCGGCCGCCGGCGGCCCGGTCACGCCCGCCTGCGGTGCGGCGTCGCCCCGCGGCCCGTCAACGCTCGTCACGCCGATCACGGTACACCGGCCACGCCCGCCAGCGCGGCGGCCAGCGGCGCCGCCAGGTCGCCGGCCGCCGGGGGCGCCACGGCGTCGAGCCCGAGCCACCCGGCGAGCCGGTACAGCTCGGCCGCGAGCGCGACCGCCGTCTCCCCCGGGTCGGCGCCGGGCTCGAGCCACGCCGCCGGGACGAGGAGCACGCCGTTCTTCCGGTCGGCCTTCAGGTCGACCCGCGCGGTGAACCGGTCGCCCTGCAGGAACGGCAGCACGTAGTAGCCGTACACCCGCTGCGGCGCCGGCACGTAGATCTCGATGCGGTAGCTGAAGTCGAACAGCCGCTCGGCGCGGCCCCGCTCCCAGACCAGCGGGTCGAACGGGCTGACCAGGCGGTTGCCCCGCACCCAGCGCGGCAACCGGGCCGACGCGTGCAGCCAGGCCGGCTGCCGCCAGCCCTGCACCGCCACGGGCCGCAGCTCACCCGCCTCCACCAGCTCGGCGATCGCCGCCCGCGCCCCGGCCACCGGCAGGCGGAAGTAGTCCCGCAGCTCCGGCTCGGCGGCCACCCCGAGCGACCGCGCGGCGATGCCGACCAGCATCCGGTACGCCTCGGCGTCGGTCGGCGTCGGCGCGTCCAGCACGGCGGCCGGCAGCACCCGTTCCGGCAGGTCGTAGCGGCGCGCGAAGGAGGTGGTGCGCTCGGCGGCGACCACCTCGCCGGACCAGAACAGGAACTCCAGCGCGCGCTTCACGGCCGACCAGTTCCACCCCCAGTTGCCGGTCTCCCGGGGGGCGTCGTGCTCGATCTCGGCGGCGGTGAGCGGGCCCCGGGCCGCCACCTCGTCACGGACCCACGCCACCAGCGCGGGCTGCTCCTCCGCGATGCGGCGCATGCCGCCCCACGCCGCCGTGCGGGCCCGGGCCATCCGCCAGCGCAGCGCCGGATGCAGCGCGACCGGTACCAGCGACGCCTCGTGCCCCCAGTACTCGAAGAGAGCGCGGGGCCGGCGGTAGGCGGCCGTGTCGAGCAGCGCGGTCGGGTAGGGCCCGAGCCGGCTGTAGAGCGGCAGGTAGTGCGCCCGCTGAAGCACGTTGACCGAGTCCATCTGGATCAACCCGACCCGGTCGAGCACGCGGCGCAGGTGCCGGCGGGTCGGTACGCCCGCCGGCGCGGGGTCGGTGAAGCCCTGGGCGGCCAGCGCGACGCGCCGGGCCTGGGCGAGCGAGAGCGATTCCGGTGTGGCCATCGCCCGGCACCCTAGTGCCCGGGTACGACTCCGGAGCGGAGACTGGACCCGTCCCCGCTCCTGGCCTAGAACGGACGCATGCTCACCATCCGGCGCGAGGAGCCCGACGACGCCGAGGCCGTGGCCCGCGTCCACGTCCACGGCTGGCAGAGCGGCTACGCCGGCATCATGCCGGACGAGGTGCTCGACCGGCTGAACGTGACGGCCTGGGCGCAGCGCCGTCGCGGCCTCGGCACCGCCGATCCGGAGCACCCGTTCACCACGCTGCTGGCCGAGCACGACGGGGCGGTGGCCGGCTTCGTGACCTTCGGGCCGTACCGGAACAACCAGGACCGCGGTGACCTGGACCCGGCGTACGGCGAGATCGTCGGGATGTACGTGGAGCCCCGGCACTGGGGCGACGGCACCGCCCCGGCGCTGCTGGCCGCCGCCCGCACCGGCCTGCTCGCCCGGGGCTGGACGGAGTACCGGCTCTGGGTGCTGGCGGAGAACCACCGGGCCCGCCGGTTCTACGAGCGGGCCGGGCTCTCAGCGGACGGTGAGCGGTCGACCTATCCGGTGCCGCTCTCCGGCGGGCGCCCGCCGGTCGGCCTCGTCGAGCTGCGCTACGTCGGCCGCCTCGACGGCTGACCGGGCCGGCCCCGACGAGGACCGCACCGGCAGGAAGGCGAGCAGCGCCAGGCTGATCCAGACGTACGTGTTGCTGCCGAGGAACCCGTCCACGCCGGTGAAGTCCCGCTCCCAGGCCCACACGATCCGGCTGATCAGGAAGGCGTACGCGACGGTCGCGGCGGCCAGCAGGACGCGACGCCGGCGGCTGCCGGCCGGCGCCGCCATGGCGTTGTCGACCAGCAGGATGAGCGCCGGCAGCAGCCAGACCAGGTGGTGCACCCAGGTGACCGGGCTGACCAGGCACATCACGGCGCCGGTCAGCGCCAGCCCGGCCGCCTCGTCGCCGGCCGCCGCGGCGGCGCGGGACCGCCACACCCAGAGCGCCAGCGTGGCCGCCACCAGCACGAGCCAGGCGAGCGTGCTCGGTTCCGCCGGGTTGAGCCGGGCCACCACGCCGCGCAGCGACTGGTTGGAGACGAACGCCAGCTCGCCCACCCGGTTGGTGTTCCACAGCGCCTCGGTCCAGAACTCCCGGGAGGCGTCCGGGAAGAGCGCGGCGGCGAGCACGGTCGCGCCCGCGGCGGTGCCGATCGCGGTCACCGCGGCCCGCCAGCGCCCGGTGACCAGCAGGTAGACGACGAAGATGCCCGGGGTCAGCTTGATCGCGGTCGCCAGGCCGACGGCGGTGCCGGCCCACCGGCTGCCCGCCGGCAGCAGCCGCAGCAGGTCGACCGCCACCAGGAACAGCAACAGCATGTTGACCTGGCCGAAGTTGACCGTCTCGCGCATCGGCTCGTACGCGGCGGCCAGGCAGAGCGCCACCGCGAGGGCGTACCACCGGCTCCAGCCCGCCCGGCGGGAGATCGGGTCGACCAGCCACCAGAACAGGACGGCGGTGACCACCACGCTCGCCGTCACGCTCACCACGATCGCCGCGTTCCACGGCAGGTACGCCATCGGCAGCATGACCAGTGCGGCGAACGGCGGGTAGGTGAAGCCGTACTGGGTGAACGGGCGCAGGTAGTCGTAGATCTCCCCGCCGTCGTGCACCCAGTGGCGCAGCGCGCCGTAGTAGACCTGGAGGTCGAAGAAGCCGTGCCGGACGGCCGCGACCGAGAGGAAGAGGGCCACCCCGACGGCGAGCCCGACGACGCTGGCGACCCGCCCGAGCGTCCGTCCGGCACCCTGCGCCACCGCCCCCTCCTCCACCCTGCGTAGGCTTCCGTTCCATGGCTCTCGGGTACGTCCGCCCGGCGCGTCCGGAGGACGCCGGCGAGATCGCGCGCATCCAGCTCACGACCTGGCGGGTCGCGTACCGCCGGATCCTGCCCCGGCACGTGCTCGACAACCTGGACGAGGCGTGGCTGGCCCGGCGGTGGACCGCGGCGGTGCAGGAACCGCCCTCCGCCGCGCACCGGGTGCTGGTCGCCGTCGAACAGGCCGAGCAATCGTATCTGGTGGGGTTCGCCGCCTCCGGTCCGGCCGACGCCGAGGCGCTGGCTCCCGGCGAGCCCGCCGAGGCGCTGGGCAACGACGTCGTCGCGGTCACCGACCTGCTGGTGGAACCGCGCTGGGGCCGCCGGGGGCACGGCAGCCGGCTGCTCGCGGCGTGCGTGGACCACTGGCGCGACGACGGGTTCGGCCGGGCGGTGGCGTGGGCGTTCGACGCGGACGCGGCGACCCGGAAGTTCCTGACCGGCACCGGCTGGGAGCCGGACGGGGCGGCCCGCGCCCTGGACGTCGACGACATGCTGGTCCCCCAGCTGCGCCTGCACGTCACGATCCCGTCGGGCCCGGCGCCGGCGGACTGACCGCGCGCGCTGTCGGTGGTGTCGCCTACGGTGGGCTGATGACCGTACCGACGGCGGACGGCGCCCGGACGACTCCCGACGACCTGGAGTCGCACCGGGTCGAGCTGACCGGCTACTGCTACCGGATGCTCGGGTCGATCTTCGACGCCGAGGACGCGGTCCAGGAGACGCTGCTGCGGGCCTGGCGGGCCCGGGACGACTTCGCCGGCCGGGCGTCGGTGCGCACCTGGCTCTACCGCATCGCCACCAACGTCTGCCTGGACCTGCTGCGGGGGCGGGCCCGGCGGGCGCTTCCGGTGGACCTCGGCGAGCCCTCCCCGCCGGTGCTGGCGTCCCTCGGTGCGCCCGAGGCGGGCTGGGTCGAGCCGGCGCCGGACGCGGCGGTCCTCCCGAGCGCCGGCGACCCGGCGGAGGTGGCCGTCGCCCGCGAGTCGGTCCGGCTCGCGTTCGTCGCCGCGTTGCAGCACCTGCCGCCCCGGCAGCGCGCCGTGCTGATCCTGCGCGACGTGCTGCGCTGGCGCGCCGACGAGGTGGCCGGTCTGCTCGACGGCACGGTCGCCTCGGTCAACAGCGCCCTGCAACGGGCCCGCGCCACGCTGGCCACCCGCGGGGCCGTCGCCCCGGCTCCGGATCTGGACCGGTCCCACCGTGCGCTCCTGGAGCGTTACGTGGCGCTGTTCGAGCGGTACGACATCGAGGCGCTCGTCAACCTGCTGCGCGACGACGCGGTGCAGTGCATGCCGCCGTACGCGCTGTGGCTGCGCGGCCGGGCCGACATCGCCGCCTGGTTCACCGGGCCGGGGGCGGAGTGCCGGGGCTCCCGGGTGACGCCCGTCGAGGCCTGCGGCGGGCCCGCCTTCGCGCAGCACCGGCCCGACCCGGCCGGCGGGCACCGGGCCTTCGGCATCCATCTCCTCGAGACGGACGCCGAGGGTCGGGTCAGCCGCATCACGACCTTCCTGGAGCCCCGGCTGTTCCCGCTCTTCGGGGTGCCCACCCGGTTGCCCTGACCGCCGGCCGGCCAGCCCCGGTCGGCTCCCGCGGCGGGGTCAGCCCTTGTCCGCTCCCGCGGCCTCGTCCCGCACGAAGTAGCGCTGGAAGATCACGAAGATCACCGCCACCGGGATGGTGGCGAGCAGCGCCGCACCCAGCTTGAGCGGATACTGGGTGCCCTTGCCGAGCGAGCCGCTGACCAGGTCGGCCAGGCCGCGCGGCAGGGTGAACAGGTCCGGGTCCTGCACCGACACCAGGCTGTGCGGGAACTCGTTCCAGGAACCCTGGAACGACAGGATGGTCAGGGTGATCAGCGCCGGTTTCGCCATCGGCAGCACCACCGACCAGAAGGTGCGGAAGACGCCGGCCCCGTCGATGCGGGCGGCCTCCTCCAGGCTCACCGGGACGGATTCGAAGAACTGCTTCATGATGAAGATGCCGGCCGCGTCGGCGAGCAGCGGCACGACGAGCCCGGGGTAGCTGTTGTAGATGCCCAACTGGTTCAGCACCAGGAACTTCGGGATCAGCAGGACCACCGGCGGCACCGCCATCACACCGACGACGGCCGCGAAGAGCCAGCGCCGTCCGGAGAACCGTAGCCGGGCCAGGGCGTACCCGGCGAGGGAGTCGAAGAAGACCCGGCCGAGCGTGACCAGCACGGTGACCAGCAGGGAGTTGCCGACCCAGAGCGGGAAGTTGGTGCCGGCGAAGATCCGCTCGAAGCCGGCCAGCGTCACCGGGTCCGGGATCGGCGAGAGGGGGTTGGCCGCCGCGTCCGGCTCGGTCTTGAACGAGTTGCCCATCTGGATCACGAACGGGTAGAGGAAGACCAGCCCGAAGAAGATCAGGACCGCGTACCCGAGGATGCGGCTGGCGAGGGCCCGGCCGTCCCGGGCCTGGCGGCGCCCGGCCGGCGCGGGGGTCGCGGGTCGGTTGGTCAGGGTGGTCACGGCCGGCCTCCTCGCCGGGCGAGCCGGCGCCCGGGCCCGCGCCCCCGGCCGGCGTCCCGGTCCGCCAGCACCCGGCGCTGGACCAGGGTGAACACGATGATGATCAGGAACAGCACGAACGAGATCGCCGCGCCGGAGCCGTAGTCGAAGTCCCGGAAGGCGGTGCGGTACGACAGGTACGCCGGGGTGAGGGTGGTCTTCGCCGGGTCGCCCTGGCTCATCACGTACACCTGGTCGAAGACCTGCCAGGACCCGATCAGGCCGAGGGTGAGCACCAGGAACGTGGTCGGCTTGATCAGCGGCAGGGTGACGTGCCGGAACCGCTGCCAGCGGGTGGCGCCGTCGAGGCTGCTCGCCTCGTCCAGGACGACCGGGACGTTCTGCAGGGCCGCGAGGAACATCAGCATGAAGGTCCCGGACGTGGTCCACACGACCAGCGCGATGATCGACGTCATCGCGACGCTCGGCCCGGACAGCCACTCCCACCAGCTGAGCCCGAACGGGCCGCCGTCGGCCAGCGCTGCGGGCGGGGTGTCCACCCCCACCGCGCCGAGCAGCAGGTGCAGGACACCGCGGGAGTCCGCGAACCACTGCGGCCCGTCGATCCCGAAGGCGGCCAGCAGGTTGTTGACCGCGCCGGAGTTGGCGAAGAGGAACAGGAACACCACGCTGATCGCGACCGAGCTGGTCACCGACGGGAAGTAGAACGCACTGCGGAAGAAGCTCTTCCCACGGAGCAGGCGGTTGTTGACGATCAGTGCGAGGCCGAGCGCCAGCACGGTCTGCGCCGGCACCACGATGGCCACGTAGTAGAGGTTGTTCCGGATGCTGGTCATGAAGTCACGCCGGTCCAGCCCGTCCTCGGTGAAGAGCCGGGTGTAGTTCTCGGCGCCGACGAAGGGCACCTGCGACGTGAACGGGCTGCCCTGGCCGTTCCAGTCGGTGAGGCTCACCCAGAGCGCCATCAGGATCGGCAGCAGCAGGAACAGCCCGAGGATGACGATCACCGGAGCGACGAAGAGCCACCCGGCGACGGCCTCGTTGCCCCGTACCCCGTGGCCGGAACGGCGCGGCGGCCGGCCGGTCGCGGTGGCCGCCGCCACCGTGGCGTCGACTGCCATCTCCCCTCCCTCCGGGTCGGAGGTGGCCGAGGGGCCCCGGTGCGGGGCCCCTCCGCTCACCTCAGCCGCCGAGTGCCGCCTTGGCGTTCTTGTCGAAGGTCGACAGGATCGTCTTCGGGTCGCCGCTGGCCAGGCCCTGCAGACTGGCCTCCAGGTCGCGCAGGACGCTGTCCATCTTCGGCGCGTTGACCGGGCCCTGGGCGTACGCGGCGCCGTCGATGAACGGCTTGTCCGCCGGGAAGGCGGCGGTGTACTGCTCGCGTACCGACTGGCGGGACGGCATCACGCCGAACGCGTTGGCGAAGGCCATCTGCTGCTCGCCCGCGGTCATCGCCTCGACGAACTTGATCGCCGCCTCCTTGTGCTTCGACTTCGCCGCGATGCCCCAGCACTGGGTGAAGGAGAGCGTGCCCTTGCCCTTCGGACCCGCCGGCAGCTCCACCACCTTGTACTTCACGTTCGGGAAGTCGTTCTGCAGCGCGCCCTTGATCCAGTTGCCCTCGATGGTCATCACCGCGGCGCCCTTGCCGAACGCCTCGCCCGACCAGCCCGCGTCGAGCTGCTTCGGGAAGCGCGCCAGGCCCTCGGTGATCAGCGCCTTCACGTAGGTCAGGGCGGCCACGTTGTCCGGGGTGTCCGCGCTGGGCTGCTTGCCGTCGTCGCTCATCAGCCAGCCGCCGTTCTGCACGAGGAAGGCGCCGATCCGGTCCCGCGTGTCGCCGAGGGCGAGCGGCACCATCCCCTTCGCCTTGATCTTGCGGGCGGTCGCGGTCAGCTGGTCCCAGGTGGTCGGCACGTCGGCGTCGGTGAGGCCGGCCTTCGTCCACAGGTCGGTGTTGATCTGGAGGGCGAGGGTGGAGAAGTCCTTCGGCGCGCAGTAGAGCTTGCCGTCGTAGGTGAACGTGGTGCGCAGGCTCTCGTAGAAGTCGTCGGTGTTGCTGATCTTGTCGCCGTACGGCTCGAGGGCGCCGACGCTGGCGTAGTCGGCGAACCGGGCGGCGTCGACGTAGAAGACGTCCGGCGGCGTGCCGCCCGCGAGCGCCTGCCCGAGCTGCTGGGTGAGGTCCTGCGCCGGGGTGACGGTGGCCTGGTTGCCGGAGGCGGACGCCCACTTCGCGGCCGCGTCCTGGACCGCCTTCGTCTCGGCCTCCCCGGAGGAGCCGATCAGGATCTGGAGGTTGGCCGGGCCGCTGGACTGGGGGGTGTCGCCCGAATTGTCGTCGAAGCCGCTGCCGCAGGCGGCGGAGCCGAGCAGCGCGGCGGCGGTGAGGCCGGCCAGCGCCACCCGGGTGAGGGAGCGAGGTGTCATCGCGATTCTCCTGTTGGGGACGGGGGTCATGCGGTGTGGCGCCGCACCAGCGCGGGCTGGAGCAGCACGTGGTCGGTGGTGTGGCGGCCGTCGAGGACGGCGGTGAGCAGGTCGACGCAGCGGGCCGCCGCCTCGCCGAGCGGCTGGCTGACGCTGGTGAGGCCGACCGCGGCCGCGACCGGCGTGTCGTCGAAACCGATCACCGCCACGTCCGGGGCCTCGGCGCGGACGGCCTGGAGGGCACCCAGGGCGAGCGAGTCGCTGGCGCACAGCAGCGCGGTCGGCGCCGCCGCCTCGGCGAGCAGCCGACGGGCGGCGTGCTCCCCCTCGGGGATGCCGTCCACGGTCGCCCGGTCCAGCCCGGCCGGATCCACGCCGGCCGCGGCCAGGGTGCGCCGCCAGCCGGAGCGCCGGTCGTCGCCGACCCCGGAGCCGGCCGGCCAGCCGATGAACCCGATCCGGCGGTGGCCGGCGGCGAGGAGGTGGGTGGTGGCCTCCGCGGTGCCGGCCGCGCCGTCGACGTCCACCCACGGGTGCGCGTCCGGGGCGTCCCACGGCCGGCCGAAGGTCACGAACGGCACCCCCCGCTGCGCGAGCCACGCCGTCCGGGGATCGCCGTGGTCGGTGCCGGTGAGCACGAAGGCGTCGAGGTCGTACGACCCCAGCAGGTCGTCGTACGTCGCGATCTCCCGCTCGGTGTCGTGCGCGGTGTAGAGCATGACGCGGTAGCCGGCGGCCTCGGCGGTCTCGGTGAGGCCGTGCAGGAACCGGTCGAGCACGGAGCCGTTGACCCCGTCGCGGGTGGGCTCGATCCGCACCGCGATCAGGCGGGAGCGGCCGGTGCGCATCTGGCGGGCCGCCTGGTTGGCCCGGTAGCCCAGCGCGGCGATCGCCTCCTGCACCCGCAGCCGGGTCTCCTCACGCACGATGTGCGGCGCGTTGAGCACGTTGGACACGGTCTGGCGGCTGACTCGGGCGTGCCGGGCCACCGTCGCGATGGTCACCTTTTCGGCCACTTAGCCCCTCTCGCCGTCTTGAACGATCCAAATTGAATAGGGCAGGATTGGATCGTTCAAGTGCTGGAATGTTTCGCACTCTGCACCGCCCGCGGACGGTCTGTCAAGACATCCGTTCGCCGCCGAGAGGATCTGGAGCCGCACCGTGACCGAACCCCACCTGCAACCCCTGCTGCACGACCTGGTGGGGGTGGTGCTCGCCCCCACCAGCGCGCTGGGGGACGCGGCCGGGCAGATCCGCCAGGCCGGCGTCCAGGGCGTCTTCCACGCCGACACCCGCGTGCTGAGCCGGGCCGAGCTGCGCGTGGACGGCCGGGAACCGGAACCGGTGGCGCGGGGGGCGGCGGGCCCGCACGGCGCCCGGTTCGTCGGCCTCGCCCGCTGGCTGGGCGACCCGGGCCCCGACCCGACGGTACGCGTCGAGCGCACCCGCCAGGTGCGCGCCGGCGGGCTGACCGAGGAGGTACGGATCGTCTCCACCGCGTCGGTGCCCGTACGGGCCACCGTCGACGTCGACCTCGCCTGCGACCTGGCACCGATCGAGCTGGTCAAGTCCGGGGGATCGACCCCTCCCGTACCGGCTGCGGTGCCCCCCGCCGGCGGCGGTCTCGATTGGTCCGGCGACGGAGTCACGGTCCGGGTCAACGCCGACGGCGCCGAAGTACGCGCCGACCGGGCCGACGCGCCGCGCCTGCGCTGGCCGGTCGAGCTGCCGCCCCGCGGCGCCACCACGCTGCGCTGGCAGCTCACCGTCACCGACCCGCGCGCCGCCGTCGTCACCCCGCCCGCCGGGACGTCCTGGTCCGATCCCCGCACCCGGGCCGACGACCGCCGGCTGGTCCGGCTGCTCGACCGGTCCCTCGCCGACCTGCGCGGGCTGCGCCTGGCCGACCCGCGGGCCCCGCACGACGTCTTCCTCGGCGCGGGCGTGCCGTGGTTCCTCACCCTGTTCGGCCGGGACAGCCTGTGGGCGGCCCGGATGATGCTGCCGCTCGGCACCGACCTCGCCGCCGGGACGCTGCGGGTGCTGGCCCGCCGGCAGGGCACCCGGGTCGACCCCGGCACCGGCGAGGCACCCGGCAAGATCCTGCACGAGCTACGGCGGCACGAGTTCGCCCTGGCCGGCAACGGGCTGCGGCTACCGCCGGCGTACTACGGCACCGTCGACGCCACCATGCTCTGGATCAACCTGCTGCACGACGCGTGGCGGTGGGGCCTGCCCGGCGACCAGGTCGAGCCGCTGCTGCCCCACCTGGAGGCCGCACTCGGCTGGTTGGCCGAGCACGCCGACGCCGACGGCGACGGACTCGTCGAGTACGTCGACGGCACCGGCCACGGCCTGGCCAACCAGGGCTGGAAGGACTCCGGCGACGCCGTGCGGTTCCGCGACGGCCGGATCGCCGCCGCGCCCATCGTCCTGGCCGAGGTGCAGGGGTACGCGTACGAGGCCGCGGTGAACGGGGCGGCCCTGCTGGAGGCGTTCGACCGCCCTGGCGCCGACCGGTGGCGGACGTACGCCGGCCGGCTCGCCGACCGGTTCCGCGCCGCCTTCTGGGTGGACGGCCGGTACGGGCCACAGCCCGCCCTCGCCCTGGACCGGGACAAGCGCCCCGTCGACTCGCTGACCAGCAACATCGGTCACCTGCTCGGCACCGGGATACTCACCGCCGAGGAGGAGGCGCAGGTGGCCCGGCTGCTCACCACCGAGGCGATGACCGGCGGCTTCGGGCTGCGCACCATGTCCACCGACGACGCCGGGTTCAGTCCGCTGTCGTACCACTGCGGCTCGATCTGGACCCATGACACCGCGATCGTGCTCGCCGGGCTGGCCCGGGCCGGCTTCCACCGGGCCGCGCTCGGCCTCGCCGACGGCCTGCTCGCGGCGGCCGAGGCGTTCGACTACCGGCTTCCCGAGCTGTACGGCGGCGACGACCGGACGCTGCTCGGCCGCCCGGTGCCGTACCCGGCCGCCTGCCACCCGCAGGCGTGGTCGGCGGCAGCGGCCGTGCTGCTGCTCCAGGTGGCCAGCGGCCTCTACCCCGACGTGCCCGCCGGCACCGTGCACCTAGCCCCGCTCGCCGGCCCCGACCTCGGCGGAGTCGCGGTCTCCGGCCTGCGGATCGCGGGCACGCCGGTCACCGTCACGGTCGACCGGACCGGCGTCGCCTCGCTCGCCGGCCTGCCGGCCGGCCTGCGCCTGACCGGGGCCGCGGCGGTTCCCGCCCCACGACCCGCACCCACCCGGGCGGCACACCAGCCCGGCTGACCGGGCGGAACCGAGGCGACGCCGGGCCGTCAGCCGGGGACCGTGAGCTCCATGACGACCTCGTCGTCCTCGATGGCTCCGGTGGGGACGAAGCCGAGGCTGGCGTACAGGCGCGCGGCCGTGGTGTTGTCCGGGTGGTACGACAGGCGTACCGGCTTCCCGCCGCCCTCCCGGGCCAGCCACCGCGCCAGGGTCACCACCGCGGCCCGGCCCACACCCTGGTCCTGCTCGGCGGCGTCGACGAGCATGCCGCCGATCCACCGGGACCCGTCGTCGTCGACGCCCCACATCACATGGCCGACGACGGTCTCGTCCGCGTACACGGCGAGCGAGGTCCAGACGTCGGACCGCTCCGTCAGCAGCAGATAGCGAGCGGCGAGGGCGGGCACCCATTCGCGCTGGTCGTCCCGGGGGGCGACATCCGCCACCGCCCGCCAGTTGTGGTCGTCAACCGGGCGCAGGGTCACGCGACGGCCGATCCGGTCGTGCTGGTCCGCAAGGATCACCCGGGCAGCCTAGGGCGGCCCGGGCGGATCGGCGACCGGGTTCAGTCGAGCAGGGCGTCCAGGCCGACGGTGAGACCGGGCCGCCGGCGTACCTCACGCACCGCCAGCAGCACGCCGGGCATGAACGACGCCCGGTCGTACGAGTCGTGCCGGATCGTCAGCGTCTCACCGGTGGTGCCGAAGAGCACCTCCTGGTGGGCGACCAGGCCGGTGGCGCGGACCGCGTGCACGCGTACCCCGTCGATGTCGGCGCCGCGGGCACCGGCCACCTCGTCCTTGGTGGCGTCCGGCGTGGGCCCCATGCCGGCCTCGGCCCGGGCGGCCGCGATGAGGCGCGCGGTGTGCGTGGCGGTGCCACTCGGCGCGTCGAGCTTGCGGGGGTGGTGCTGCTCGATGATCTCGACCGACTCGAAGTGCCGGGCGGCCCGGGCGGCGAACTGCATCATCAGCACCGCACCGATGCCGAAGTTCGGGGCGATGACCACGCCCACCCCCGGCTTGCGGGCCAGCCAGCCGCGCACCCGCTCGAGCCGGGACTCGGTGAAGCCCGTCGTGCCCACCACGGCGCTGATGCCCTGGTCGATGCACCAGTGCAGGTTGTCCATGACGACGTCGGGGGTGGTGAAGTCGACGACCACCTCGGCCCCGGCGTCGGACGCGTTGAACAGCCAGTCGCCCTGGTCGACCATGGCCACCAGGTCCATGTCCGGCGCCGCGTCCACGGCCCGGCACACCTCGACGCCCATCCGGCCCCGGGCGCCGAGTACGCCGACCCGGATCGGCTCGTCCGCGCTCTTGTCCTGCTCGTCAGTCACGGGCCACAACCTATCCCAATCGGGACGCGGACACCTCCGGGGTCGGGCTCGCGATCGTCACCAGGGCCCGTCCGACTCGGTGATCGCCCGGGTTGCCGCGTCTCGAGGTATCCAGCGGCCGCGACACCCCGACCTACCGCACCCGGAGTGGATCGCCCCCCGGCCCCTCGGGTCGGTGAAGGAAACGGCGCTCAGGCGCGGAAGTCGGACTCTCCGAACGGGCCGACCACCGCGAGGGACATCGGGCGGTTCAGCAGCTCCGCAGCGAGCGAGTTGACGTCGTCGACGGTGACCGCGTCGACGCGGGCGAGCAGCTCGTCGACCGGCATCAGGTCGCCGTACAGCAGCTCCCCCTTGGCCAGCCGGCTCATCCGGGAGCCGGTGTCCTCGAGGCCGAGCACGAAGGAGCCCTTGCTCATGCCCTTGCCCCGGGCCACCTCGGCCTCGGTGAGCCCGTCGGTGGCCACCCGGGCCAGCTCGGTACGGGTCAGGTCCAGCACCTCGTCGACCTTGCCCGGCGCGCAGCCGGCGTAGACCGCGAACAGGCCGCTGTCGGCGTACTGGCTGGCGTAGGAGTAGACCGAGTACGCGAGACCCCGCTGCTCACGGATCTCCTGGAACAGCCGGCTGGACATGCCGCCGCCCAGGACGTTGTTCAGCACACCGAGGGCGAACCGCCGGTCGTCCAGCCGGTCGATGCCGGGGCAGCCGAGCACGACGTGCGCCTGCTCGGTCTCCTTGGGCTCGACGACGTTGGCGGCGGGCTTCGTGCGTACCGCCGGGGTGGCGGCCCGGTGCGCTGCCGGCACGGCCGGGTCGGTGTCCAGCGGGGTGCCGCGCAGCGCCTGCCGGACCAGCTTGACCACGGCGGCGTGGTCGAGGTTGCCGGCGGCGGCGATGACGATCCGCGGCGCGGTGTAGTGCCGCCGGTAGAAGCCCTGGATCTGGCGGCGGGACATCGGGGTGACCGTCTCCTCGGTCCCCGAGATGAGCCGGCCGAGCGGGTGCTCGCCGTAGACGGCCCGGGCGAACAGGTCGTGCACCTCGTCGCCGGGCTCGTCGTCGTGCATGGCGATCTCCTCGAGGATCACGCCCCGCTCGGTCTCGACGTCGGCCGGGGTGAGCACCGAGTCGGCGACCAGGTCGCACATCACCTCGATGGCGAGCGGCAGGTCCTCGTCGAGCACCCGCGCGTAGTAGCAGGTGTACTCCTTGGTGGTGAAGGCGTTGGTCTCCCCGCCGACCGCCTCGATCGCCGAGGAGATCTCCAGCGCGCCCCGCTTGTTGGTGCCCTTGAACAGCAGGTGCTCCAGGAAGTGGGCGGCACCGGACTGCGGGCCGGTCTCGTCCCGGGAGCCCACCGAGACCCAGATTCCGAACGACACGCTGCGCATCGCCGGGATCGCCTCGGTGAGTACGCGCAGCCCGCTGGGCAGCACGGTACGTCGCACCGTGCCGCCCAGGGGATCGTCGCTGAGCGTCCGGGTCACGGCGCGGGCGGCACCGCCCCCGGACCTACCCCGGAACGCCGCCACCCCCCGTCGGCCCGGCGGAAACGGTGCAGCGGCTGCCCGACTCACGAGTTGCTCCCGGTTCGACGAGGGGTGGGTGGTGCGTTGGTCAAGCGTCAGCTGTGCCGGGTGCGACGGCGCGGACGCGACTCGCCGCCGCCCTCGCCGCCCTCGCCACGGTCGCCGCGGTCCGGACCCCGGCCGCCACGCTCGCCGCCGCGCTCGCGGTCACCGCGGTCGCGCGGGCCCCGGTCGCCCCGGTCCCGGCCGGCCGGCCGGTCGGCGGCCTCGGCCGGAGCCTCGGCGCCCTCGGGACGCACCTTGTCCAGGTAGATCTTGCCGCGCTGGTCGATGTCGGCGATCTCCACCTCGACCTTGTCCCCGACGTTGAGGAAGTCCTCGACCTTCTCGACCCGCTTGCCGTCGCCCACCTTGGAGATGTGCAGCAGGCCGTCGCGGCCGGGCAGCAGCGAGACGAACGCGCCGAACGCGGCGGTCTTGACGACGGTGCCGAGGAACCGGTCGCCCACCTTGGGCAGCGTCGGGTTCGCGATGGCGTTGATCCGCTCGACCGCCGCCTGCGCCGACGGGCCGTTGGTCGCACCGACGTAGATGGTGCCGTCGTCCTCGATGGAGATCTCGGCGCCGGTCTCGTCCTGGATGGCGTTGATGGTCTGGCCCTTCGGGCCGATCACCATGCCGATCTTGTCCACCGGGATCTTGACGGTGGTGACCCGCGGCGCGTAGTCGCTCATCGCGGCCGGACCCTCGATGGCCGCCTGCATCACGTCGAGGATCGTCTGCCGGGCCTCGTGCGCCTGCTGGAGCGCGGCGGCCAGCACGTCGGACGGGATGCCGTCGAGCTTGGTGTCGAGCTGGAGCGCGGTGACGAAGTCCCGGGTGCCGGCGACCTTGAAGTCCATGTCGCCGAAGGCGTCCTCGGCGCCGAGGATGTCGGTCAGCGTCACGTACTGGGTCTTGCCGTCGACCTCGTCGGAGATCAGGCCCATGGCGATGCCGGCGACCGGCGCCTTCAGCGGCACGCCGGCGGACAGCAGGCCGAGCGTGGACGCGCAGACCGAGCCCATCGAGGTGGAGCCGTTGGAGCCGAGCGCCTCGGAGACCTGCCGGATGGCGTACGGGAACTCCTCGCGCGAGGGCAGCACCGGGATCAGGGCCCGCTCGGCGAGCGCGCCGTGGCCGATCTCCCGCCGCTTCGGCGAGCCGACCCGGCCGGTCTCACCGGTCGAGTACGGCGGGAAGTTGTAGTTGTGCATGTAGCGCTTGGACTTCTCCGGGGAGAGCGTGTCCAGCGCCTGCTCCATGCGGAGCATGTTCAGCGTGGTGACGCCCAGGATCTGGGTCTCGCCACGCTCGAAGAGCGCCGAGCCGTGCACCCGCGGCAGCACGCCGACCTCCGCGGTCAGCGGACGGATGTCCCGGGGGCCGCGACCGTCGATGCGGACCTGCTCGCGGAGCACCCGGCTGCGCACCTCGGACTTGGTGAGCGACCGGAGCGCGGCGGACAGCTCCTTCTCCCGGCCCTCGAAGCGCGGGCCGAGTTCCTCGGCCATCTTCGCCTTGATCCGGTCCAGGGCCTCCTCGCGGTCGGCCTTGCCGGCGATCTTCAGGGCCTCCGCGACGTCGGCACGGGCCACCTCGGCCACCGCCTCGTACACGTCGTCCTGGTAGTCGAGGAACACCGGGAACTCGGCGACCGGCTTGGCGGCCACCTCGGCCAGCTCGCTCTGCGCCCGGCACAGCTCGCGGATCGCGGGCTTGGCGGCCTCCAGGCCGCTCGCCACGACCTCCTCGGTGGGCGCGGGCGCGCCGCCGGCGACCAGCTTCACGGTGTGCTCGGTGGCCTCGGCCTCGACCATCATGATCGCGACGTCGCCGTCCGGCAGGGCCCGACCGGCGACCACCATGTCGAAGGTGGCGCGGGCGAGCTCCTCGTGGGTCGGGAAGGCAACCCACTGGCCGTCCACGTGGGCCATCCGGGTGGCCCCGATCGGGCCGGAGAACGGCAGGCCGGAGAGCTTGGTCGACATCGAGGCGGCGTTGATCGCCACCACGTCGTACGGGTGCTGCGGGTCGAGGGCCAGGACGGTCTCGACGACCTGGACCTCGTTGCGCAGGCCCTTGACGAACGACGGGCGCAGCGGCCGGTCGATCAGCCGGCAGGTGAGGATCGCGTCCTCGCTGGGCCGGCCCTCGCGGCGGAAGAACGAGCCGGGGATCCGGCCCGCGGCGTACATCCGCTCCTCCACGTCGACGGTCAGCGGGAAGAAGTCGAACTGCTCCTTCGGCTGCTTGCCCGCGGTGGTGGCGGAGAGGACGACCGTCTCGCCGAGCTTGGCGATGACGGAGCCGGCGGCCTGGCGGGCCAGGCGGCCGGTGGAGAAGGTGATCTCCCGGGTGCCGAAGGCCCCGTTCTCGATCACGGCGGTGCGGGACTCGGTGCCGAGGTTGCTCTCGGTCATCTGCGGTAGTGCTCCTTCGCGTAGCGGACCCGCGACGCGGAGCTGCTCAGACGGCCGGTCTTCGATCGAAGCGCCCGGGCGGGTCGGCGTCGTGCCGGATGCCCGGGGGCCACTACCGGAGACCGGTACGCTGACCGGCTCCCGGATGTGTCGGGTGGTCGCGCGGCCCTGGTTGTTCGGGTGCCGGTGAAGCGGACCGGGGGAGCGGCCAGGTCGGCCACTCCCCCGTCACGTCACCGGCGCAGACCGAGTCGCTCGATGAGCGACCGGTAGCGGTTGATGTCCTTCTTCTGCACGTAGTTGAGCAGCCGACGGCGGCGGCCGACCAGCAGCAGCAGCCCACGGCGGCTGTGGTGGTCGTGCTTGTGCACCTTGAGGTGCTCGGTCAGGTCCGAGATCCGCTTGGTGAGGACCGCGACCTGCACCTCCGGCGAACCGGTGTCGCCCTCGGCGGTCGCGTACTCCGCGCGGATCTGGGCCTTGGCTTCCTTGTCGAGCGCCATTTTCTCCCTGTTTCGGTGGGTTGTTCGGTGGTGCCCGCCGTATCGGTCCCACCCGAGTGGCCGGGTCGTTGCCCGAAGAGCGGACGGTCCTCGCACCCGCGGCGTCGTGCAGGCACGCGAGGCCCCACGTCGGTCAGCCGACGTCCCCGCCAGCCTACCAGCATGTGGACGGGCGGGCCGGTCAAGGGCCGCCACGCGCCGCCCGGCGGGGCTGCCGGACCCGCGGCGACGCTCCGCCGGAACCCGCCGCCGCGCTCAGCCCAGGGCCCGTCGGGTGCGCTCGACGTCCTCGGCGATCTGGGCCACCAGCGGCTCGATCGAGTCGTAGCGGACCTGCCCGCGCAGGTGCGCCACGAAGTCCAGGGCGAGCCGCTCGCCGTACAGGTCGCCGTCGAAGTCCAGCACGTACGCCTCGACCCGCCGTTCCCGGCCGGAGAAGGTCGGGTTCGTGCCGATGGACACGGCCGCCTTCAGCGGCTCACGCTGCCCCCGCCGCACCAGCCGGGCGGCGTAGATGCCGTCGGCGGGGACCGCCGCGTACCGGTGGCAGAGCAGGTTGGCGGTGGGGAAGCCGAGCTCCCGACCGCGCTGGTCGCCGCGCACCACGACGCCCTCCAGCCGGTGCGGCCGGCCCAGCGCGCTGGCGGCGGCCGCCACGTCGCCGGCGTCGACGCACGAGCGGATGTACGTGGAGGAGAACACCGTCCCCGCCTCGGCGACCAGGGGCGCGCCCTCGACGGCGAAGCCGAACGTGCGGCCGAGCCGTTCCAGCAGCGGCACGTCCCCGGCCGCCCGGTGCCCGAACCGGAAGTTGTCCCCCACCACCACCAGCGCGGCGTGCAGGTGCTCGACCAGGACGTCGTGCACGAACGCCTCCGCCGGCAGCCGGGAGAACTCCGGGGTGAACGGCACCACGCAGAGCACGTCCGCCCCCAGCGCCTCGATCAACTCGGCCTTGCGGGCCGGCTCGGTGAGCACCGCCGGGTGCGAGCCCGGGCGCACCACCTCGGCCGGGTGCGGGTCGAACGTGACCACCACCGACTTGACGCCCAGCTCCCGGGACCGGGCGACGGCGTGCCCGATCGTCGCCTGGTGCCCCTTGTGCACGCCATCGAAGACGCCGATGGTGACGACGGACCGCCCCCAGCCACCGGGCGCCGCGTCGTACCCCCGCCACCGCTGCATGCTGCTCCTCCCCTGCCGCGACCGCCGCCGTCAGGCCGGCGCGAGCACGATCTCCGCGCGGGCCCGACCGTCCCGCTCGCTGACGATAGCGATCAGCCCGCCCGCCGGGCCGAACACCGCGTACGGGCCGTCGATCCCGACCGGGTCCAGCGGACCGCCGTGGGAGAGGACCCGCTCCTCGTCGGCCGTCGCGTCCCGGCGTGGGAAGAACCGGTCGGCCGCCGCGGCGAGCGGCAGCGTGACCACCTCGGGGGCGCGGCCCTCCAGGTCGTCGAGGGTGGCGGCCTCCGCGAGGGTGAAGCCGCCCACGGCGGTACGCCGCAAGGCGGTGAGGTGGCCACCCACGCCCAGCGCCAGGCCCGCGTCGCGGGCGATCGCCCGCACGTACGTACCGGACGAGCAGGTGATGTCGACGTCCACGTCGAGCACGTCGGGCTCGTCCCGCCGGATCGCCCGCACGTCCAGGCGGGAGACGGTGACCCGCCGGGCGGGCAGCTCGACGCTCTCCCCCTCCCGAACCCGCTTGTACGCCCGCTGCCCGTCGATCTTGATGGCGCTGACCGCGCTGGGCACCTGGTCGATCTCGCCGGTGAGAGCCGCGAGAGCGGCCCGGACCGCGTCGTCGGTCACCTGCCCGGCCGGCGTGCTGGCGATCACGTCGCCCTCGGCGTCGTCGGTGACGGTCGCCTGCCCGAGCCGGATCGTCGCGGTGTAGCTCTTCCCGGCCCCGATCACGTACGTCAGCAGGCGGGTGGCCCGGCCCACGCCGATCACCAGGACCCCGGTGGCCATCGGGTCGAGCGTGCCGCCGTGCCCGACCCGCCGGGTCCGGGCCAGCCGCCGCACCCGTGCCACCACGTCGTGCGACGTCATGCCGCCGGGCTTGTCGACCACGATCAGTCCGTCTGCGCTCACGGCCGCCAAGCCTGCCAGACACCGCCGCCGGGAACGGCAACGGGACGCCGCCCCCGAAAACGGGACTGTGATGTTCGCCCCTTCCTGCCACAATGTCCGCAACGACGCCCCGGTGGGAACGGGGGCGTCCGGACCACGGGGAGACATCGATGGGCACGCAACACGACGATCGAACCGAGAACGCCGCCGGCCGCGGCTTCCTGCGCACGCCGCGCGAGGCTCCGACCCTGCCGGACTGGATGCTCGACCCGCCGGCACCCCGCCGCACCGTCGGCGACCGGGTGGCCGCGACGGCCTGGTCGCTGCCGGGCGCCATGCCGCTACGCCGCCGCTGGTGGGCCTGGCAGCGGCGGCGCCGGCTGCACCAGCGCTTCCCGGTCGCGATGAAGGTGGCGACCTTCTTCCTCTGCTTCTTCCTGGCCCTGGCTCTGGTGCTGGCCGCCAACGCCCTCTACGGGATGTCCTGAGCCGGTCGGTCGGCCGCCGGGGCGGTCGGCGGGTCAGGCGCGCACGGCGCCGACCACCGCCCAGCCACCGGAGCGCAGGCGCAGCAGCAGGGCGACCAACCGCAGCACCACGAACAGCGTGAGCCCGGCCCAGATCCCGCCGAGCCCCAGCTCGAGCCCGTACGCCAGCCAGATCGCCGGCAGGAACCCGCCCAGCGCCGCCACGATGGTGAGATTGCGCAGGTAGCGCACATCCCCGGCACCGATCAGCACCCCGTCCAGGGCGAAGACGACGCCGGCCAGCGGCAGCATCGCCACGAACCACGGCCAGGCCACCAGCGCCTGGTCGCGTACCTGCGGATCGGAGCTGAACCAGCCGGGGACCACGCCCGCGCCGGCGGCGATGAGCACGGCGAACGCCACGCCGCAGACCCCGCCGAACAGCCCGATCCGGCGGGCCAGCCCCTTGGCCCCCGCGGCGTCGCCGGCACCCAGCGCCGCGCCGACGAGGGCCTGGGCGGCGATGGCGAGCGCGTCGAGCACCAGCGCGGTGAAGAACCACAGCTGCAGGGCGATCTGGTGGGCACCGACCGCCGCCGCGCCGAACCGGGCGGCCACCGCGGTGGCGGACAGGAAGCTGGCCTGGAACGCGACGCCACGGATCAGCAGGTCCCGGCTGAGCACGAGCTGCTGCACGATGACCCGCGGCTGTGGCCGCAGGGCCACCCGCTCGGCGACCAGCGCGCCCGCGAATAGCGCGCCGGAGATCGTCTGGGCGACCACGTTGGCGACCGCGGACCCGGGCAGGCCCAGACCGGCCGGGTAGACCAGCAGCGGGCAGAGCAGCGCGGAGAGCAGGTTGGGGCCGAGCACGAACCACAGCGGCCGGCGGGTGTCCTGGATCCCACGCAGCCAGCCGTTGCCGGCCGCGGCGAGCAGCAGGCCCGGCGCGCCGAGCGCCGCGATGCGGAGCCACTGCGCGGCGGCGTCGGCGACGTCGCCGTCGGCTCCGGCGAGGGTACGGGCGAGCGCCCCGCCGCCGATCTGCATGCCGACCGCGACCGACACGCCCGCCGCGAGGGCCAGCCAGGACGCCTGGACTCCCTCGGCGACGGCGGCCGAGCGGTCGCCGGCCCCGAACCGCCGGGCGGACCGGCCGGTGGTGCCGTACGCGACGACGGTGCCGATCCACGCGATGAGGGTCAGCACGGTGCCACCGATCGCGAGCGCGGCGAGCGGGATCCGGCCGAGGTGCCCCACGACCGCGGTGTCGACCAGCACGTAGAGCGGCTCGGCGGCCAGCACCACGAGGGCGGGCAGGGCGAGGGCCGCGATCCGGCGCGGCGACGCGGAACGGGGCGCGGTGGCGACGGACTGGCTCATCGCCGCCGATCCTGGCACGCGCGGGGTAAGGGCTGCAACCGCGGCCGTCACTTACCGGACGGTCGGACCGTCCGGGGGTGGTCGACGCTCGGCAGGCGACACGCGAGCGCCGCGGCCGAGCGTCAACCGATCGGAACGAGGGTCACTGGCGGGTGTCCATCGACGTCTGCAGGGCGCGGCGCAGCTGCTCGCGGGCCTCGTCGGTGGTGTCCGGCTTGGGCTTCTTCGACATGGTGGTGAATCCCTTCCAGGGCGCGAGCCACCGACACGGCGGTGGAACTCACGGGCGGTGTCTGCGCCCGCGGCGGTCCGGGGTCACCGGAGCGGCACGCGGGGCGGCGTGCCCGGGTCGGTCCGACCCTGGAGGGGGACGGCGCCGGGTGCGGCCCCACCCCCACGACCCGTGCCATCCGCTGGCACCGGTCAATTCCCAAGCTATCGTTCAGGTCCGCATGCTGCCGGGGGTTCCCACCATCTGGGCGGCCCCGACGCGGTGCCTCAACGGGCCAGGAAGTGCCAGCCCAGCCACCACCAGAAGCCGAAGACACCGATCCGGCCCACCGGCACCGACCCCACCTCGTAGCGCATCACGTACGCGCAGACCTCGCCGAGGGTGGGGATCCGGGAGCCCTCCCGGCGCGCCGCCCACTCCACGACGGCGAACAGCGCCAACGCGGCCAGAAAGCCGCCGATCGCGAGCGCCCGCATCATCGCCGCACCAGCCCCCAGAACGCGGACAGCCAGGCCAGCCAGGTCGCGGACCGGACCAGCCGGTCCTCCAGCAGGGGATCGGCCAGCCGGGAGAAGGTCGGGAAGTCGTCGCCCGCCGCGGCCACGAACGTGGCCCCCTCGAACACCACGAACACGGTCACCGGGAGCGCCCACCACACCGCCCCGGGGCCCAACCGGGGCGGGGCCGGCCGCCGGGGCACCCGGTTGCTCAGGCCGAGCCAGATCAGCACGCCGCCGGTGCCGAGCGTCCAGAGGTTCGCCTCGACCGAGAAGGACGGGAACCGACCACCGACCAGCGACAGGCAGACGAGCACCGGCACGGCGACGGCGGGACGGTCCCAGGCGCGGGGCGCCTCGACGGTGAGGTCGTGGGGCTGCTCCATCCCGCAATTCTGCCCATGATCACCGACGGCGGAAAGGTGGACACTCCCCGAGCCGACCCTGATCTTCACCCGGGCGGGTCAGCCGCGGGCGCCGTCGAGCAGCGCCCCGTGCAGCTCCCGGCGGATCGCGTCGACCACCTGGTCGGCGCTGCCCCGCCCGGTGAAGCCGGCGGCGAAGCGATGCCCACCGCCACCCAGCGCCACCGCCACCCGGCTCACGTCGACCGCCCCCTTGCTGCGCAGCGAGACCGCCCAGTCGCCGGGTGCCGTCTGCTTCACCACGCAGCTCACGTCCGCCTCCGCCGTACACCGGACGGAGTCGATGAGCGCCTCCAGCACGTACGGGCGCTGCCCGTACCGGGCCAGGTCGTCCAGCGTCGCCCAGGTCCACACCAGACCCCGGCCGCCGGCCGCCTCCGGCTCCAGCCGGGCCCGGCCGACCACCTCGCCGAGGAGCCGCACGGCCCCGAACGGACGGGTGTCGAAGATCCGACGGGAGATGTCGCCGGGGCGGATACCGGTGGCCAGCAGCCGGGCCGCGAACCGGTGCACCTCGGGTGTGGTGGCCTCGAACCGGAACGAGCCGGTGTCGGTGCTGAGCGCCACGTACAGGCACTCCGCGATCGCCGCGTCCAGCGGCACCCCGAGACGGGTCAGCAACCCGTCGACGACCACCGAGGTGGCCGCCGCGTGCGGGTCGACCAGGTTGACCGCCCCGAAGCGGGTGTTCGACGCGTGATGGTCGAGCACCACGGTGGTGCCGGCGGTCGTCAGGCGGTCGACCAGCTCCCCCAGCCGGGACTCGCTGGCCGCGTCGAAGCAGACCACCAGGTCCGGATCGGCGTACGCCGCCGTGGCCGGCACCAGCAGCTCCTCACCCGGCAGCCCACGGAGCGTCTCCGGCACCTCGGGCGGACCGGGGAAGGTGGCCTGCAGCCGCGCCACCCCGAGCCGCCGCAGGGCGAGGGCGAAGCCGAGCATGCTGCCGAGCGCGTCGCCGTCGGGGTTGACGTGGCAGATCAGCAGCACCCGCCCCTCGGCCGGCAGCCCCCGTACGGCGGCGACGGCCGCCGCCCAGTCGGTCTCGGCCGGCCCGACGGGATCGGTCACCGGCCGTCCCCGCCCCCGGGCGGGACCTCGTCCCCGGCGTCCTCCGCCTCGTCGTCGGTCTCGTCGTCCAGTCGGTACGGCTGGGCTTCGCCCGCGTACTTGGCCCTGGCGGCGAGGCGCTGCACCTCGGCGTCCGCGTGGCGGGCCTGGGCGAGCAGGTCGTCGATGTGCTTGACCTGGTCCTGCACGTCGTCCAGGACGAAGGTCAGCGTCGGCGAGTGGCGCAGCCCGAGCGCCTTGCCCACGGTGCTGCGCAGCATGCCCTTGGCGCTCTCCAGCGCGGCGGCGGTGCCCGACTGGGCGGCCGCGTCGCCGAGCACGGTGTAGAAGACCGTGGCGTCCCGCAGGTCGGCGGTGATCCGGGCGTCGGTGATGGTGATCATGCCGAGCCGGGGGTCCTTGATCTGGCTGCGCACCACCGACGCGACCAGCTCACGCACCCGCTCCGCGTGCCGGCGTACCTTGGCCGGATCCGACATCTCGCCACCTCCACGGCGTCCCGCTCCCGGCCGCCGTCGGGGACGCGGAACGTCACCCGGGCCGGCCGGCCAACACCTCGAACACTACCCGCGCCACCCTCCCGGGCGTACGCCGCCGGCGGTGGCTGTTGCCCACCCTTGGTTCGCGCCCGCGGGCTGGCAAGCTCGCTCCTCCCGCTGGCCGCTGACCAGCGGTCAGTCGTCCTCGCCGTGCAGCCGGCGGCGCACCGACAGCAACTCGATCTCGGGGCGGGCGGCGACGAGGCGCTCGCACGAGTCCAGCACCGCACGCACGTGGGCGGCCTCGGCGGCCACCACGGCGACCCCGACCTTCGCCCGACCGTGCAGGTCGAGCGCCCCCACCTCGGCGGCCGACACCTCGAAGCGGCGCAGTGCCGCCACGATCGGCCGTACGTAGGACCTCTTGGCCTTCAGCGACCGGGAGTCGGTCGGCAGCAGCAGGTCGAATACCGCGGTTCCGGTGTACATCGCCCCGGACGTTACGGACCGCCCCAGACATGATCAAGGGGTTTACGCCGGGCGTGGCGTAAACCCCTCGATCGGTGTCCTACCGGATCAGGCGCGTGCCTTCTCCCGCATCTCGAAGGTCTCGATCACATCGCCGACCTGGACGTTGTTGTAACCACCCAGGGTCAGACCGCACTCGAAGCCCTCCCGCACCTCGGTCGCGTCGTCCTTGAAGCGCTTGAGCGAGCTGATGGTGAGGTTGTCCGCCACCACCGTGCCGTCGCGCAGCAGGCGCGCCTTGGCGTTGCGCCGGATGAGCCCCGACCGGACGATGCAACCGGAGATGTTGCCGATCTTGGACGAGCGGAAGACCTCGCGGACCTCCGCGGTGCCCAGCTCGACCTCCTCGTACTCCGGCTTGAGCAGGCCCTTGAGCGCCGCCTCGATCTCCTCGATGGCCTGGTAGATGACCGTGTAGTACCGGATCTCCACGCCCTCGCGGTCGGCCATCTCGCGGACCTTGTTGGCAGCCCGCACGTTGTAGCCGATGATCGTGACCGCCTCGGACGAGGCGCTCGCCAGCATGACGTCGCTCTCGGTGATCGCGCCGACGCCCCGGTGGATGATCCTGAGCTGGACCTCCTCGGGGATGTCGAGGTTGAACAGCGCGTCCTCGAGCGCCTCCACGGAACCGGACACGTCGCCCTTGAGCACCAGGTTGAGCGAGGTCTTCTCGCCCTCCTTGAGCTGCTCCATGAGCGTCTCGAGGGTGGCCCGGCCACGGGAGTTGGCGAACGCCGCCGCCCGCCGCCGCGCCTGCCGCTGCTCGGCGATCTGCCGCACGGTGCGGTCGTCCTCGGCGGCCAGGAACGTGTCGCCCGCCCCCGGCACCGCGGTCAGACCCAGCACCAGCACCGGACGGGCCGGGCCCGCCTCGGCGACCTGGTTGCCGTTCTCGTCGAGCATCGCGCGGACCCGGCCGTGCGCCCCGCCGGCGACGATCGAGTCGCCCGCCCGCAGGGTGCCCTTCTGCACCAGCACCGTCGCCACCGCACCGCGGCCCTTGTCCAGGTGCGCCTCGATGGCCACACCCTGCGCCGGACCGTCGATCGGAGCGGTCAGCTCCAGCGACGCGTCCGCCGTCAGCAGGACGGCCTCGAGCAGGTCCTCGATGCCGATGCCCGGCTTGGCGGCCACGTTGACGAACATCGTGTCGCCGCCGTACTCCTCGGCGACCAGTCCGTACTCGGTCAGCTGCTGGCGGACCTTGTCCGGGTTGGCCTCCGGCTTGTCGACCTTGTTGACCGCCACCACGATCGGCACGTCGGCCGCCTTGGCGTGGTTCAACGCCTCGATCGTCTGCGGCATGACGCCGTCGTCGGCCGCGACCACCAGGATCACGATGTCGGTGACCTGGGCACCACGGGCACGCATGGCGGTGAACGCCTCGTGACCCGGGGTGTCGATGAACGTGATCGCCCGGTCCTCGCCCTCGTGCGGGACGTGGACCTGGTAGGCGCCGATGTGCTGGGTGATGCCACCCGCCTCACCGGCCACCACGTTCGCCTTGCGGATCGCGTCGAGCAGCTTGGTCTTACCGTGGTCGACGTGACCCATGACGGTCACCACCGGCGGCCGGCTGACCAGGCGATCCTCCGCCACCTCGGCGTCCAGGTCGATGTTGAACTGCGCGAGCAGCTCGCGGTCCTCGTCCTCCGGGCTGACGATCTGCACGTTGAAGCCGAGGTGCTCACCCAACAGCAGCAGGGTGTCGTCAGAGCAGGACTGGGTCGCGGTCACCATCTCGCCCAGGTTGAACATCTCCTGGACGAGCGAACCCGGGTTGGCGTTGATCTTGTCCGCGAAGTCCGAGAGCGAGGCGCCACGGGACAGCCGGACGACCTGACCCTGGCCCCGGGGCGCGCCCGAGGACATGGTCGGGGCCGACAGGTTGTCGAACTCCTGTCTGCGCTGCTTCTTGGACTTGCGACCGCGGGTCGGCTTGCCACCCGGACGCCCGAAGGCGCCGGCGGCACCGCCGCCGCGACCGCGACCGCCGCCACCGGGACGGCCGGCGCCACCGGCCGGCGCGCCGGGGCGGAAGCCGCCACCGCCACCGCCACCGGGGCCGCCGCGGTAACCACCGCCGCCGCCACCGCCACCGGGGCCGCCGCGGTAACCACCGCCGCCGCCACCGCCACCGGGACCGCCGCGGTAACCACCGCCGCCACCACCCGGACGACCGGCGCCCGTGCCGGGACGACCGGCACCGGGACCGCCGGGGCGACCCGGACGCTGGCTCGGCATGGACGCCGGGCTCGGCCGCGGCGGCATCGAGGCCGGGCTCGGCCGCGGCGGCATCGACGCCGGACTCGGGCGCGGTCCGCCCGCACCGGCCGCCGGCGGCCGCTGCTGCTGGCCGCCCTGGATGCCGAACGGGTTGTTACCGGCGCCGCGCGCCGGCGGACGCCCACCGGGCCGGGCGCCGGGGCCCGGGGTGGGTCCACCGGGACGACCGCCGGCCGTGGTGCCCGGCCGGGGCGGCATCGCGCCGGGGCCGGGGCGGGGACCGGGGCGCGGGCCACCCTCGGTGGGCGGCTCCCGCCGGACGTTCTCCCGCTGCTGCTGCCGGGCAGCCTGCGCGGCCTTGACCGCGGCCTCCTGCTCGGCCTTCAGCGCGGCGGCGCGCGCCTCGGCGGCCGCCACCTCGATGTCGTGGGCGCTCGCCGGCTTGGCCACCGGTGCCGCGGTCTGCGGCGGGCCGGGGACCGGTCCCTTGGGCTTCGGACCCGGCGACGGCGCGCCCGGCCGCCGGGGCGGCATGGGCTTGGCCGAGACGCGGGACGCGCCCGGTGCCGCCGACGGGGTCGGGGTCGACGCCGGAGCCGACGGAGCGGCCGCCGGCGGGGCGGCCGGTGCCGGGGAACCGGCGTTGTTGACGAACGCGCTACGCAACCGTCGGGCGACCGGCGCCTCGACGGTGCTGGACGCGGACTTCACGAACTCGCCCATCTCCTTGAGCTTGGCGAGAACGGTCTTGCTTTCGACCCCGAGCTCCTTGGCAAGCTCGTGTACGCGGGCCTTTCCTGCCACTGCACTCCTCACTCCGAGGTCGTGCGGGCAGCACCCGCAGCGACCTCACTCGTGCACTTGAAGCCTGGTCATTTCTGCGACTTCATCGTGTGCTCATGTCGGTCGTCCTACCTTGCTAGCGACCCGCGCCCGGTCGGGTTGACCGGACGTCGTGGTTGGCGCATCGAGGTGCTCCGCGAGCTCACCGTGGTCGAGGACCCCGGTGAGGCGCAGCGCCCGCCCGAAGGCGCGGCGCCGCAACGCCTGCGCGAAGCAGGCCGGATCCGGGTGCATGTTCGCTCCCCGACCCGGCAGCCTGCGGGCCGGATCAGGCCGGAGGCTGTGACCAGCCTCGTCACCGATCGCGACGATCCGCAGCAGTTCACTGGCCGGCGCCCGACGCCGGCAACCCACACAGGTGCGCTCCGGCAGCGCGCGTCGTGCCACTGGAGAAAGTCTACCCCTAGCTCCCGGAGATCGCGCCGCCCGGCTCCGGTACGTGATCGGCTCCGCCGGGCCCGGCCGGACCGGCCTGCTCGGCGTCGGAGCGGATGTCGATCCGCCAACCGGTCAGCCGGGCGGCAAGCCGGGCATTCTGCCCCTCCCGACCGATCGCCAGCGAGAGCTGGAAGTCCGGCACCGTCACCCGGGCGGTACGCGTCGCCAGGTCGACCACCTCGACCCGCAGCGCCTTGGCGGGCGAGAGCGCGTTCCCGACGAAGGTCGCCGGGTCCTCCGACCAGTCGATGATGTCGATCTTCTCCCCGTGCAGCTCACTCATCACAGCCCGGACACGCTGCCCCATCGGGCCGATACAGGCGCCCTTGGCGTTAACGCCGGCAGCGGTGGAGCGCACCGCGATCTTCGTGCGGTGACCTGCCTCACGTGCGATCGCGCTGATCTCGACGGTGCCGTCGGCGATCTCCGGCACCTCGAGCGCGAACAGCTTCTTCACCAGCGCCGGGTGCGACCGGGACAACGTGATCTGCGGGCCGCGCATTCCCTTGGCCACGTGCACCACGACGCAGCGGATCCGCTCGCCGTGCGCGTACCGCTCGCCGGGCACCTGCTCCGACTGCGGCAGGACGCCCTCGAGCTTGCCCAGGTCCACGGTGACGATGCCCTTCTCGGCGCGCGCCTCGTGCGCCTGCACCACACCGGTCACCAGGTCACCGTCGCGACCCACGTACTCGCCGAAGTGCGCCTCGTCGGTGGCCTCCCGCAGCCGCTGGAGTATCACCTGCTTGGCGGTCATGGCCGCGATCCGGCCGAAGTCGTGCGGGGTGTCGTCCCACTCCCGCACCACGGTGCCGTCGGCGTCCACCTCCTGGGCGTACACGAGGGCCGCGCCCGTCTTGCGGTCGATCTCCACCCGCGCGTGGGACTCGGCGCCCTCGGTGTGCCGGTACGCCGTCAGCAGCGCGGTCTCGATCGCCGCGAGGATCGTGTCGAACGGGATCTCCCGCTCGCGCTCCAGTGCGCGCAGCGCCGCGAGGTCGATGTTCACCTCTCCTCGTCCTCCACATCGTCGTCGTCGAGGTCTGTGTCGTCGCCGACCTCGTCGGTGCCGTCGAACTCGTCCGCTCCGCCGATCTCGTCGAGGCGGTTGAACTCGACCTGCACCCGCCCCGGGCCCAGGTCGGCGTAGCTCCATTCCGCGCGGCCGGCGTCGGTCTCCAGCACCACCCGCTCGTCGTCGGCATCGATCACCCGGCCGGTGAGCTGGCGGTCACCGCCGGCCGGCCCGCCCCGTACGGTCACCTTGACCAGGCGACCGGCGTTACGCCGCCAGTGCCGGGGCAGCGTGAGCGGGCGGTCCACGCCCGGCGAGCTGACCTCGAGTTGGTACTCCCCGGCGACGAGGTCCCCGCCCGCCTCCTCGGCGGCGTCCAGGGCGGCGGAGACGGCCCGCGAGACGTCGGCGACGGCGTCGAGACTGATCCCGCCGTCGGCGTCGACGATCACCCGCACCACGTGGCGCCGGCCCGCCCGGGACACCGACAGGTCCTCCAGGTCGTACCCGGCGTCGGTGACCACCGGCTCGACGACCTCCCGCAGCCGGGCGCGCCGCGCGGCGAGGTCACCGCCGCGGCCGACCCGATCGGCGCCGCGCTGGCCGACCGCGCGCCGCGGTCGCCCCGTCGGCCCGGTCTGCCTGGTGGCACGGCCACGCTGGGTCATCTGGCGCCCTTTCTGCTGTCGACGGCGCCCGTCCGGTCGCCATAGCCATATGCCACCGGGGCGGACGCACCGGTGGTTGCGCAGAGCGTAACCCGCCGTCCGCCCGCTGGCCCGGGCGGCGCACCGACGCCGGTGACCGCGCGAGCGGCCACGATGGTGTTGACTTGTGCGGTGGTGACCGGCAGAACGACCCAGCACGACGGGACAATCAGGTATTCCCGGCGGAAAGTGCTACGGGCTGGCGCCCTCCTGGCACTCGGTGGCGCCGTGGCCCCGCTCGCCGGCTGTGATCCGTTCGACCGCGACGGGGACCCGCCACCCGGCCCGGATCCGCTCGCGCCGCTGGTGGACGAGGCGCTCGCGCTCGCCGGGGCGTACCGCGACACCGCCTCCGCACACCCCGCCCTGGCCGAGCGGCTGACCCCGATCGCCGACGCGCACGCCGCGCACGCGGCGGAGCTGGCCCGGGTCGCCCGGGTGACCCTGCCGTCGGCGTCCGCGGCCCCGTCCTCCGGCGCCCCGGCCGCCGATCCCGACACGGCGCTCGCCGGGCTGCGGGAGCGCGAGACGACCGCCCGTGACACGGCCGTCCGGGCCTGCGTGGAGGCGCCGGCCGAGCGGGCCGCCCTGCTCGCCTCCGTCGCCGCCGCCCGGGCCGCCCACCTGGAGGCGTTGCGATGACCACGCCCACCCCGTCCGCCGGCCCCACCGCCGCCCTCGGTGCGGCCCTGTCCGCCGAGTACGCCGCCATCTGGGCCTACGGCCCGATCGGGGTACGCCTCGCCGACGCCGCCCGGAAGGCGGCCCGGGACGCCGAGGCGGCCCACCGGCGGCGGCGGGACCAACTCGTGCTGCAGCTCAGCACCGGCGGCGGACAGGTCCCGCCCGACCACGCCGGCTACGCCCTGCCCTTCCCCGTCACCGACCGGGCCAGTGCCCTGCGGCTCGCCGTCGAGGTCGAGGAGCGGACGGCGGCGTTCTGGCGGGCGGCCGTGGCCGCCACGACCGGAGCCGAGCGGGAGCGGGCGCTGGCCGCGTTGGTCGATTGCGCGGTACGGGCCACCCGCTGGCGGCGCACCGCCGGGACGCAACCGCTGACGGTGCCGTTCCCGGGGCGGCCGGCCTGACCCCGGCGCCGCTCCGGTTGCCGATGCCATACCAGGTATGCATACTCCGAGACCATGTCCATCCGTCACGGACTGCTCGCTCTGCTCGAACGCGGCCAGATGTACGGCTACCAGCTGCGTTCCGCCTTCGAGGAGTCGACCGGGTCGACCTGGCCGCTGAACATCGGGCAGGTCTACACCACCCTGTCCCGCCTCGAGCGGGACGGGCTGGTGCGGTCACTCCCGGAGAGCGAGGCCGGGCAGCGTCCGTACGAGATCACCGACGCCGGGCGGGCGGACCTCGCGCTCTGGTTCGCCACGCCGATCAGCCGGAGCGACCGGCCCCGCGACGAACTGGCGATCAAGCTCGCCCTCGCGCTCACCACGCCGGGCGTGGACGTGCGGTCGGTGGTGCAGACCCAGCGGGCCGCCACGATGCGGACCCTCCAGGAGCTGACCCGCCTCAAGTACGCCAGCGACCGGCCGGAGGACCTGCCCTGGCGGCTCGTGCTGGACGCGATGGTCTTCCAGGCCGAGGCGGAGGTCCGCTGGCTGGACCACTGCGAGAGCAGCCTGGTGCGGCACCGGACGCCGGGACCGGCCACGGACGGCGGCGCCACGCCGGACGCCGGGGCGGTGGAGCGCGCCGACGCGGAGGCCCGACGGTGAGCGCGAGGAGTGAGTCGGTCCGGCGAGCCCCGCAGTCGCGAACGAAGGTGGTCCGGTGAGCGCGAGGAGTGAGCCGGTCCTGCGAGCCCCGCAGTCGCGAACGAAGGTGGTCCGGTGAGCGCGGTCGCGGACGACGGCCCGGTCCCCGTGCTCGACGTCCGCGACGCGCGCCGCACCCACGGCAGCGGGCCGACCGCGGTGCACGCGCTGCGCGGCGTGAGCCTCACCGTGCACGCCGGCGAACTGGTCGCGGTGATGGGCCCGTCCGGGTCGGGCAAGTCCACGCTGCTCGCCCTGGCCGGCGGGCTGGACGGCGCGACGGCCGGCGAGATCCGCGTCGAGGGGCAGTCGCTCGGCGGGCTGGACCGGCGGAGCCTCGCCCGGTTGCGCCGCCGCCGCATCGGCTACATCTTCCAGAACCTGAACCTGCTCGGCAGCCTGACCGCGGTGGAGAACGTCGCCCTCCCCCTCGAACTCGACGGCGCCGGCGTGCGCCGGGCCCGCCGCGCGGCGCTGGCGGCGCTGGCCGAGGTGGGCCTGCCGGAGCTGGGCGACCGCTTCCCGGACCAGCTCTCCGGTGGCCAGCAGCAGCGGGTGGCGATCGCCCGCGCGCTGGTCGGCGAGCGCCGGCTGGTCCTGGCCGACGAGCCCACCGGCGCGCTCGACTCGCAGACCGGCGAGGCGGTCCTGCACCTGCTCCGCCGCCGGGTCGACGCGGGAGCCGCCGGTGTGCTGGTCACCCACGAGGCACGGCACGCCGGTTGGGCCGACCGGGTGGTGTTCCTGCGCGACGGGGTGCTGGTCGACTCGACGGCGCCGCTGGTGGACGTCGAGCAGTTGCTGACCGGCAGCGACCGGTGAGCCCGGGCCGGTCTGGCACGCGCCTCGCCACGACGGTCGGCTCTTGGTGGGTCGCGCTGCGGATCGCGCGCCGGGAGGCGCGGCGGGCGCGGGGACGCACGGCGCTGGTGCTCGCGATGATCACGCTGCCCGTGCTGGTCCTCGCCTTCGCGGCCACGACCTGGGACATGTCCGACCTGACCCGGCCCGAACGGGCCGCGCAGCAACTCGGCGTCGCGGACGCGGAGCTGACCGCGGTGGCTCGCGGTCCGATCAGCCAGAAGCCGTGGGGCGATGGCTGGGGCACGCTCGGCGAGGATCCCGCCCCACCGGGCCGGACCACCGCGGCGGAGGTCGCCGCCCTGCTCCCGCCCGGCTCGCGGGTCCAGCCGCTGCAGCGTTGGGCGCCGTTCGAGGCCCGGGTCGGCGACCGGGTCGAGGACGCGGTGACCGCCCGGGTCGTCGACCTCACCGACCCGCTCGGGCGCGGCCTGGTCCGGTTCCACGCCGGCCGCGCGCCGGCGGCTCCCGGCGAGCTCGCGGCGAACCCGGCCGCGCTGCGGCGCCTGGACACCCGGATCGGCGGGACGCTGTCCGCCGCGGACGGCCGCCGGACCTGGACCGTGGTCGGTGTGGTCGAGTTCCCCGACCACCTGGCCCCCCTGGTCACGCTGCCGCCGGGTGGGCGTCCGGCCGACGGGAGAAGCTGGCTGGTGGACCTGCCGGGCGCCGCCGACCACGACCTGTTCCGCCACCTCAACGCGCACGGGTGGCTGGTCCAGGCACGCACCCCCGGCCCGTCCCCGGACGGCGTCCCGCCCGACGCGTACCCGTGGATCTCTTCGGTGAGCATGGCGGACGCCGGCGGGGCGGTGCTCGTCGGCGGGCTCGCCCTGCTGGAGGTGGTGCTGCTGGTCGGGCCCGCCTTCGCCGTCGGGGTCCGGCGGCGGCGCCGGGACCTCGCGCTGGTCGCGGTGGCCGGCGGTGACGGCGTGCACCTGCGGCGGATCGTCCTGGCCGACGGTGTGGTCCTCGGGGCGGTGGGCGCGGCCGTCGGCCTGGTGCTGGGCGTCGCCGCGGCCGTCGCCGCCCGGCCGCTGACCGAGGAGTACCTCTTCGGCACGCGCTTCGGCGGTTACCGGACCCCGCCCCTGCTGCTGGCGGCCATCGCGGCGGTCGCCGTGCTGGCCGGGGTGCTCGCCGCGCTGGTGCCGGCTTGGACGGCGGCCCGGCAGGACGTCGTGGCCGGGTTGGCCGGCCGGCGGACACCGCCGGCGTACCGCCGCCGCTGGCTGGTGGCGGGCGTCGGGCTCACGACGGTCGGGGCGGTCCTGGCCGCCGCGGGAGCGGTGTGGACCAGCCCGACCGTGATCCTCGCCGGCCTCGTCCTCGGCGAGCTGGGCCTGGTGCTCACCACGCCGACGCTGATCGGGTTGCTCGCCCGCGCCGGGCGGGTGCTGCCGCTGGCCCCGCGGATCGCACTGCGCGACGCCAGCCGGAACCGGTCGTCGGCGGCACCGGCGATCTCCGCGGTGATGGCGGCGGTCGCCGGCAGCGTCGGTCTCGGGATCTGGCTCGCCAGCGACGCGGCGCGCAGCAACGACGCGTGGCGCCCCGACCTGCCGGCCGAGACCATGCTGGTCACCCGGGCCGACTCGGATGGCTGGATCGCCACTCGGATCACCGGGCCGAACCCCGAGGACGACCCGGCGCTCCCGGCCGTGGACGCGGTCGCGGCGGCGGCCCGGACCCACCTCGGGGCCGGCACGCTGGCGCCGCTGGCGGAGGTCGGCTGCCCAGCGGCGGGCGACGACACGTGCCGGGTCACCCCGGTGGTTCCGCCCGGCCGGGCCTGCCCGTGGTCGTACCAGGACAGTCTCACCGAGGCCGAGCTCCGGCAGGCCCGGGCGGACGAGCGCTGCCGGCGCGGGCCGGACGACCGCGCCGGGCCGTACCTCAAGGTGGTCGTGGCCGACGGCCGGGCGCTGCCGCTGCTCACCGGCGCCGAACCGGCCGACGCCGCGGCCGCCGCGACGGTGCTGCGCGCCGGCGGGGCGGTGGTCACCGATCCGCGCTACCTCGTGGACGGCCGGCTGGAGCTGGTCGTCCGCGCCGGTCCGGACGACACCGTCACCACCCGCGTCACCGTCCCCGGCCATGCCGTGCCGACCCGGCTCGCCACCGAGCAGCTGCTGCTCTCCCCCGCGGCGACCGCCCGGCTCGGGTTGGCGGCCCGGCCGCTCGGTTGGGCCCTCACCGCGGACGGGGTGGACGACCGCGACCGACGGGACCGGTTCGTCGCCGCGCTGTGGCCGCACGGTGCGGTCGCGGTCAGCCACGACCCGGGCCCACCGGCGAGCGACACGAGGCCGGTCCTGCTGCTGCTCGCGGCGGCCTCCGGCGTGATCACGCTCGGCGCCGCCGGTGTCGCGACCGGTCTGGCCGCCGCCGAGGGACGCGCCGACCTGTCCACCCTGGCCGCCGTCGGCGCCGGGCCGGGGGTACGCCGGATCCTCTCGCTCTGCCAGGCCGGGGTCATCGCCGTCCTCGGCTCGGCGCTCGGGCTCGTCGCCGGGGTCGGCTCCGTCGTCATCATCATGGCGGCGACCAACCGCCGGTACGCCACGAGCTGGCCGGTCGCGGAGCCGTACCCGCTGGTCGTGCCCGGCGCCACGCTGGCCGTGCTGGTGGTGGTGCCGCTGGTGGCGATGCTCGGGGCGGGCCTGTTCACCCGGTCCCGGCTGCCGGTCGAGCGGCGCCTGGACTAGACCTCCCAGGGGGTGCCCCGGCCGGCCGCGAGCCGGCAGACTGTTCCCGTGTCCGTACTGGGAACCCTCACCCGGCGGGTCGGTCACCACCGCTGGTTCGGCGCCGTCGCCCGCCTGCTCGTCCCCGCCGACCGCGTCGTGGGCCGGATCACCCGGGGGCGCGTGGTCGCCCTGGGCCTCATCCCCTCGCTGGTCCTCACCACCACCGGCCGGCGCTCCGGCAAGCCTCGCAGCAATCCCCTGCTGTACGTGCCGGACGGCGACGCGTACGTGGTGATCGGGTCGAACTGGGGCCAGGCGCACCAGCCCGGCTGGGCGCTGAACCTGCTCGCCGACCCCGCCGCCGTGGTCGACGTCAAGGGCCGCCGGGTCGCGGTGCGGGCCGAGGTGGCCGAGGGCACCGAGCGGGAACGGCTCTGGCAGCGGCTGGTCACCGAATGGCCGGCGTACCGCACGTACGTGCGGCGGGCCGGCGGCCGCGAGATCCGCATCTTCCGGCTGGTGCCGGACGGGCGCGCCGCACCCGCCGACCCGACCCGGCGGGACTAGCCTGCGGTGCGGGCGACCGTCCAGGTCCGGTGGGGCGTGAGGTGAGCGGCGTGCACTCCGATGGCGGCGAGGCGTACCGGGACGATCCACGGTGGGCGGTCGCCGGGCGGGCGGCCGACGCGGCCCGCCGGCGGTACCCGGCGGACGTGCTCGCCGTGGCGGTGCACGGGCCCCTGGCCCACGGGGACGACGACGGTGGCGGCGACGGCGAGGTCGGGCTGCTGGTCGTCACGTACCGGCCCGGCTGCGGGCCGGCCCCAGCCACCCGCCGGGTGGACGGCGTCCTGGTGGACCTGACCGTCGTCGCCGCCGACGACTACCTCCAGCAGGCCCGGTCGCTCACCCCGCGCTGGCCGCTCACCGCCGACCGGTACGTGACCACGCGCCCCCTGCACGACCCGACCGGCTGGCTGCGCACGCTGCGCGACGAGCACCTGGGGCGGCTGGCCCTGGCCCGCCCGGCGGAGTTCAGCGCCGCCGCCCGGCAGGCGTGGTACCGGGGCAGCGCGGCGCACGCCCGGGCGGCCCGCCTGGCCGAGTGGTACGAGACCGACCAGGCGCTGCTCATGCTCGCCGAGGCGCGGCTCGCCGCGGCGACGGTGAGCGGCCTGCTCAGCCGCACCTACTTCCGTGACCCGGGCGACGCGGTGCGGCGCACCGGGCTGGCCGGCGCCGACATGACCGAGGTGGGTGCGGTGCTCGCCCGGCAGGCCGACGAGCTGGCGGCCCGGGGCCGCCCGGTCGACGGCACCGTGGCGGAACTGCTGAGCGGCCCGTGATGTCCGGCCGGGATCCCGCGCCACCCCGGGCCTTTCCTCACCACCCGCCCTGGACGCCGATCAGGGCGCCGATGGCGTAGGTGGCCGCGGCGGCCAGGCCGCCCAGCAGGAGCTGGCGCAGGCCGCTCGACCACCAGGGCCGGCTGGTGAACCGGGCGACGATGGCGCCGGCCAGGAAGAGCCCGACGCCGCCGAAGCCCAGCGCCAGCCAGAGACTGGTGAGACCGACCAGGTAGGGCAGCAGGGGCACCAGGGCGCCGACCGAGAAGCACAGGAACGACGAGATCGCCGCCGCCCACGGGCTGGGCTGGTCGTCGGGGTCGACGCCCAGCTCCTCCCGGACGTGCACCCGCAGCGCCTCCTCGGGGTTGCGGCGCACCGCCTCGGCGACCTGTACGGCCAGGTCGCGGGGCAGGCCCCGGGCGACCCAGGCGTCGGCCAGTTCCCGCGCCTCCGCCTCCGGGTGCCGCTCCAGCTCCCGCCGCTCCTTGGCGACCTCGGCGGCCACCTGCTCGTTGGCCGACCGGACGCTGGTGTACTCCCCGAGCCCCATTGAGATGGCACCGGCCACCAGGCCGGCGGTGCCGGTGAGCACGAGGGCGCGGGGCGAGACCCCGCCGCCGCCGACGCCCGCGATCAGGGCGATGTTGGTGACCAGGCCGTCCATCGTGCCGAAGACGGCGGGGCGCAGCCAGCCGCCGGACACGTCCGCGTGGTGCGCCTCGCGCAGCGCCGCCGGGGTGTCCGTCATGGCAGCGTCAGGATCTCGTGGCCGTCCTCGGTCACGACGATCGTGTGCTCGAACTGGGCGGTCCACTTCCGGTCCTTGGTCACCACGGTCCAGCCGTCGTCCCACATGTCGTACTGGTAGGTGCCGAGAGTGATCATCGGCTCGACGGTGAAGGTCATCCCGGGCTCCATCAGGTCGGTGGGCCGCGGGCTGTCGTAGTGCGGCACGTAGAGCCCGCTGTGGAAGGACTCGCCGATGCCGTGGCCGGTGAAGTCGCGTACCACGCCGTAACCGAAGCGCTTCGCGTACGACTCGATGACCCGGCCGATGACGTTGATCTGGCGGCCGGGGGCGACCGCCCGGATGCCCCGCATCATCGCCTCGTGGGTGCGCTCGACCAGCAGCCGGGCCTCCTCGCTCACCTCGCCCACGCAGAAGGTGGCGTCGGTGTCGCCGTGCACCCCGTGGATGTACGCGGTCACGTCGACGTTGATGATGTCGCCGTCCTGCAGGACGGTCGAGTCGGGGATGCCGTGGCAGATCACCTCGTTGACGCTGGTGCAGCAGGACTTGGGGAAGCCCTTGTAGCCCAGCGTCGACGGGTAGGCGCCGTGGTCGCAGAGGAACTCGTGCACCACCTTGTCGATCTCGTCGGTGGTCACGCCCGGCTTGCAGTGCTCACCCGCGAGCTGGGTGGCCTGGGCCGCCAGCCGCGCGGCGATCCGCATCTTCTCGATGGTCTCCGGGGTCTGCACGTGCGAGCCACGCCACTCCTGGGGACGCTTCTTGCCCACGTACTCGGGTCGTGGGATGTGGGCGGGCACCGGCCGCCACGGGGAGAGCGTGCCTGGGGTCAGCGGCGCACGGACGGTCATGGCGCAAGCCTATCGCCGCGCTTCCCGGTGACCTCCGCCACGGGCGGTGGCGGGTGATTGTTGCCGCGCCACGTCCGCTGTGCCATCGTTTCTCCGTGGATCAAGAGGGCGCGCCTCCCGTGTTCTCCGCGAGCGCGGAGATCGAGGATGATCACCTTCACGTCGTGGTCACGGGTGAGGTCGACATGGCGACCGCCGACACGATGCTCCAGACCGCCCTGCGGGAGCCGGCCGACCGGGTCACGCTCGACCTGCGCGCGGTCACCTTCTTCGACTCGGCCGCGATCCACGCGGTGGTCCGCCTGTCGCAGCAGCTTCCCGGCACGCTCACCGTGCTGCCGTCCCGGCAGGTCGCCCGGGTGCTGGAGATCTCCGGTCTCGGCGACCAGGCCTGGCTCCGGCCCACCTGAGCGCCCGGGCCACCCCGCCGCGCGCGGGGCTCAGCTCCGCAGCCGCCGGCGCAGCGTCACCTCCGTCCCGTCCGGGGTACGGCGCACCGACAGCTCCCCCAACGCCCGGATCAGCGTCAACCCGCGCCCCCGGAAGCCGGAGCCGGTGGACTCGCGCCACCGGCCGCTGTCGCGGACCGTGGCGACCACCGTGCGGTCCTCGATCGTGACCTCCACGTCGATCGTCGTCTCGGCCGGGTCGACGGGGTGCTCGATGGCGTTCGCCGCGGCCTCGGAGACGGCGACGGTGAGGTCGAACAGGTCGGTCTCCCCGACGGCGTGCGCGACGAGGAAGTCCTCCAGCCGCTTGCGCAGCACGCTCAACCGGGTCGGGTCCGCGGGCAGCCGCAGCGCGAACCGGTTGGGTTCGGTGGCCTCGAGCGCGAGGACCGCGACGTCGTCGCGGCGGGGGCGCCCGGCGACCCGCTCGACGACCGTGTCGACGAGGTCGGCGACGTGCTCGCCCGGCGTCGCCGCGTCCCGGCACAGCTGCTCCAGCGCCGCGTCGATGCCCTGGTCCCGGTCCTCGACGAGGCCGTCGGTGAACAGCAGCAGCCGGCTGCCCGGGGTCAGCTCCGCCTCGACCGTGCCGTACCCGGTGCCGGGGATCGCCCCGACCGGCGGGCCGAGCGCCCGGTCGTGCAGGAAGGCCACGTCGTCTCCTCGGATCAGCAGCGGGGACGGATGGCCGGCGCTGGCGTAGCGCAGCCCGCCGGTGCGGGGGGTGAAGGCGAGACAGGCGACGGTGGCGAACGAGCGGCCCTCGGTGGACTTCACGAGCCGGTTCAGCCGGGTCAGCGACGCTCCAGGGTCGAATCCCTCCAGCAGGTACGCCCGCAGCGCGTTGCGGAGCTCGCCCATCGCCGCGGCGGCGCGGACACCCTTGCCGACCACGTCGCCGATGACCAGCACGAGCGTCCCGTCGCCGAGCGCGAGTGCGTCGTACCAGTCGCCGCCGACCTCGACGTCGGTCGTCCCGGGAAGGTAGCGGCCGGCGAGGACGGCGCCGGGCAGCTGCGGCAGCGAGCGCGGCAGCAGGCTGTGCTGGAGGGTGGTGGCGATGCGGTGCTCGGCCTCGTAGAGCTGGGCGTTCTCCAGCCGGACGCCGACCAGGCGGGCGAGTTGGGTGAGGGCGGCCTCCTCGGCCTCCGCGCCGTCGCCGTCCGGCCGCCAGACCCGCAGCTCGCCGAGCCGCTCCCCGGTGGAACCGGTCAGCGGCAGGACGAGTGCCGGGTCGAGCGCGGTGGGACCCCCGGCGTCGGCCTCGAAGCGGGCGCCGCCGGCGCTGACCACGACGCGGGCGGCCTCGGCGAGGCTGAGCGCGTGCCGGGCGGCGACCTGGAGGACGTCGCGGGTCGAGCGGGCGGTGTTGACCGCCACGGCCGCGTCGGCCAGCGCCCGCAACCGGCGGATGACCTGGCCGCGCACCTGCCCCAGCTCCACGTTCGCCCGGACCCGGGCGATCAGCTCCTGGCCGGCGAAGGGCTTCGTGAGGTAGTCGTCGGCGCCGACCGACAGCCCGGCCACGGCCTCGGCCGGACCGGCCCGCGCGGAGAGCAGCACGATCGGCAGGTGCCGGGTACGCGGGTCAGCCCGCAGCGCCGCCACCAGCCCGAACCCGTCCAGCCGGGGCATCATCACGTCGGCCAGCACCAGGTCGAACGAGCTCTCGACGGCCGCCCGCAGCGCCTCCACGCCGTCGTTGACCGTCACCACCTCCCACGACGGCGCGAGCAGGCGGGTCACGTGCTCACGCAGGTCGGGGTTGTCGTCGGCGACCAGGATGCGGCCCGTCGCGCTGGCGGCGCCGGCCGTCGCGGTGATCCCGCCCGCCGCCGAGCCGGCGTCGACCCGGCCGGACGTTCCGGCCCACAGCGCGGTCTCCGCCACGTGCAGTTCGGCCTGAGCCAGTTCTTCGCGGAAGGTGTCCGCGGCCTCGGCGACCCGCTCGGCGGGCAGGTGCGCCGAGCCGAACGGGACCGTCACCGTGAACGTGCTGCCCTCGCCGGCGGTGCTGCGCACCTGGACCCGCCCGCCGTGCATCTCGACCAGCTCGCGGACCAGCGCCAGCCCGATGCCGGTGCCCTCGTGGGTGCGGGAACGGACGCCGGGCACCCGGTGGAACCGCTCGAAGACGTGTGGCAGCTCCTCCGGCACGATGCCCACGCCGGTGTCGGCGACCTCCAGCCGGGCGGCGTCGCCGACGGCCCGGATCCCGATCCGGATCTCGCCGTCGAAGGTGAACTTGACGGCGTTGGAGACGAGGTTCAGGACGATCTTCTCCCACATGTCCCGGTCCACGTGGACCGGCGCGGGAAGCGGCGGGCAGTCGACCACCAGCCGCAGCCCGGCCCGCTCGGTGACCGAGCGGAACGTGCTGGCCAGCCGGGCCGTGTAGCCGGCCAGATCGGTCGGCTGGTAGTGGGCGGCCAGGCGGCCGGACTCCAGCCGGGAGAAGTCGAGGACCGTGTTGACGAGCTTGAGCAGCCGCAGCGCGTTGCGGTGCGTCATGGTGAGCCGGTCCACGTACGCCGCGGGCAGCGCCGGGTCGGCGAGCAGGTCCTCCAGCGGACCGAGCACCAGCGTCAACGGCGTGCGGAACTCGTGGCTGACGTTGGCGAAGAAGTTGGTCTTGGCCCGGTCGAGCGCGGCCAGTTCGGCGGCTCGCGCCCGTTCCTGCTCGTACGCCTGCTGCCGGTCGACCGCACGGGAGATCTGCCCGGCCAGCAGGCCGAAGAAGTTCCGGTACTCGTCGGAGAAGGCGAAGCGGGGCGAGACGCCGAGGGTCAGCACGCCGAACTGCTCGTTGGTCGCGGTGATCGGCAGGACCAGCGCCCGCTCGGCGCCGACCGGCCCGCCGATCAGGTCGCCGACCGCCACTCCGGCCGGGCCGTCGCCGGCCGCGAGTTCGTTGAGGAGCACCGGGGACGGCAGGGTGACCGACGCCGGGTCGAGGTTGCTGTGCCCGGCGAGGGCGAGCCGTCCGGACGCGTCCCGCAGGTGGATCAGCGCGAACGGCACGTCCGCCCGGTGCCGGTCGAGGACCCGGGCCGCGCTGCGACCGAGCTCGGCGGTGCTGGTCACCTCGGCCAGCGCGGCGCCGAGCTCGGCCAACGCCCGTAGCCGCCGCTCGCCGAGCACCCGGCCGGTGGTCTCGGAGACGACACAGAAGACGCCGCTGACCCGCCCGTCGGCGTCCCGGACCGGGTCGTACGAGACGTCGAAGTAGACGGTCTCGAGGAACCCGTGCCGGTCGATGAGGAACGGGTGGTCCTGCCCGTAGTACGGCGTTCCGGTCCGGAGCACCCCGGTCAGCACCGGCCCGAGGACGTCCCACGTCTCCGCCCAGTGCTCGCGGGCCGGCCGCCCGAGGGCCTGCGGGTGCTTGGTGCCGATCGTCGGCCGGTAGGCGTCGTTGTAGAAGGCCAGGCTCTCCTCGCCCCAGAACAGCACCAGCTGCGACCGCGAGGCGAGCATCGTGCTGATCGCGTGGCTGAGCGCGGACGGCCAGGTGTGCGGCGGGCCGACCGGGCTGGTGGACCAGTCGTGGGCCCGGAGCCGGGCGCCCATCTCGCCGCCCCGGTCGAAGGCAGCCTGGAGCAGCGGCGGGATAGTCCCGTCAACGGGACCGCCCGAGGGGCGTACGCCCTCCTCGCCCTCCTGGGCCGAGCTCATGCAGCCTCCCGGTCCGGCCGTTCGCGCCTGGCCCGATGACCATCGGCGTGCCCCGGCTTGTACCCCGATGGAGCCGCGACGTAACGCATCGCCGGGGCTGAGCGCTGGTTACCTTTCCGCGGCCCGGACGAGCGCGGCCAGCGGCCGGGGGTCGACGTCCACCTCCGGGTGCCACTGCACGCCGAGCAGGAAGGGACGTCCCGGGTCCTCCACCGCCTCGACGACGCCGTCGTCCGCCCACCCGCTGGGCGTGAGCCATCCCGGGTCGGCGACCCCCTGGTGGTGGTAGGAGTTGACGCGGTCGACCCCGGCCATGACGGCCGCCGCCAGGCTCCCCGGCGCGAACCGGGCCGGGTGCGACCCGTAGGTCGCGGGCGCGGGGCGGTGCCGCTCGTGCCCCACGACGTCGGGAAGATGCTGGTGGAGGGTGCCACCGGCGGCGACCACGAGCAGTTGCATCCCGCGGCACACGCCCAGCACCGGCAGGTCGGCGGCGAGCGCGGCGGTGACCAGGCTCAGTTCGGCGGCGTCCCGCGCCGGCCGGGTCTCGCTGCGCGGGCCGGGCACCTGCCCGTACCGGGCCGGATCGACGTCCGGCCCGCCGCTCAGCACCAGCCCGTCGAGGACCCCCAGCACGTCCGGGTCGAGGTCGTCCGGGGGCAGCACCACCGCGCGGCCGCCGGCCGCGGTCACCGCCCGCACGTACGCCGCCGGCACCAGCACCGCCGGAACGTCCCGCCACCCCGCCCAGCTCGCCGGCTCGCCGTAGGCGGTGACGCCGATCACCGGCCGGGTCACAGTGGTGTCACGTACGCGCCGGTGATGCCGCCGTCCACCACGAACTGCGCGGCCGTCATGAAGGACGCGTCGTCGCTGGCCAGGAATGCGACGGCGGCGGCGATCTCCGCCGGCTGCCCGAACCGGCCCATCGGCACGTGCACCAGCCGGCGGGCGGCCCGCTCCGGATCCTCGGCGAAGAGGTCGAGCAGCAGCGGCGTGGCGATCGGTCCCGGGCAGAGCGCGTTGACCCGGATCCCCTCGCGGGCGAACTGCACGCCCAGCTCGCGGGTCAGCGCCAGCACCCCGCCCTTGCTGGCCGTGTACGCGATCTGCGAGGTGGCCGCCCCCATCAGCGCCACGAAGGAGGCGGTGTTGATGATCGACCCCTTGCCCTGCCGCCGCATGTGCGGGATCACATACCTGCAGCACAGGTAGACGCTGGTCGTGTTGACCCGCAGCACCCGTTCCCAGGCGTCCAGGCCGGTCTCCAGGATGGAGTCGTCGTCGGGTGGGGAGATGCCGGCGTTGTTGAACGCCACGTCCACCCGGCCGTGCCGGGCGGCCACGCCGTCGAACAGGTCCCGGACGGCCGCCTCGTCGGACACGTCGGCGGCGACGAACTCGCCGCCGACCTCGTCGGCGGCCCGCTTCCCGGCCTCCGGGTCGATGTCCACACAGACCACGCGCGCCCCCTCGGCGGCGAACCGCCGCACCGTGGCCAGCCCGATCCCGCTGCCCGCGCCGGTGACCACGGCCACCCGGTCCTGCAACCGACCCCGCACCTTGTCACTCCTTCGTCGCGATGAACACGTTCTTGACGTCGGTGAAGGCATGCAGCGCGTCCGGGCCCAGCTCACGGCCCAGCCCCGAGCGCTTCATCCCGCCGAACGGCGTCCAGTACCGCACCGAGGAGTGCGAGTTGACGCTGAGGTTGCCCGACTCCACGGCCCGGGCCACCCGGACGGCCCGGCCCACGTCCCGGGTCCAGATCGAGCCGGAGAGGCCATACTCGGTGTCGTTGGCGAGGTGGACCGCCTCGGCCTCGTCGTCGAACGGCAGCACCGAGACCACCGGGCCGAAGATCTCCTCCCGCCAGTGCCGGTCCGCCGGCGAGTCGGCCAGCAGCACGGTCGGGGCGTACCAGAAGCCGGGACCGTCCGGCCGGGAGCCGGTGAAGGCGACCCGGGCGCCGGCCACGTACCCGGCCACCCGGTCGCGCTGCCGCGCCGAGATGAGCGGGCCCATCTCGGCGCTCTCGGCGGCCGGATCCTCCACCCGCAGGGCGCGCACGGCCGGTTCCAGCAGCTCCAGGAACCGGTCGTAGACCGGCCGCTGGACCAGGATCCGCGACCGGGCGCAGCAGTCCTGCCCGGCGTTGTCGAAGACGGCGTACGGCGCGCTGGCGGCGGCCTGCTCCAGGTCGGCGTCGGCGAAGACCAGGTTGGCGGACTTGCCGCCCAGCTCCAGGGTAAGCCGCTTCACCTGGGCGGCGCAGCCGGCCATGATCCGCGTGCCGACCGCCGTGGAGCCGGTGAAGCAGATCTTGCGTACCGCCGGGTGGGTGACGAACCGCTCCCCCACCACCGAGCCCGACCCCGGCAGCACGGCGAACACGCCGTCGGGCAGGCCCGCCGCGCGGCCCAGCTCGGCGAGGCGCAGCGCGGTGAGCGGGGTCAGCTCGGCGGGCTTGAGCACCACCGTGTTGCCGGCGGCGAGGGCCGGGGCGAAACCCCAGGCCGCGATCGGCATCGGGAAGTTCCACGGCACGATCACCCCGACGACGCCGAGCGGCTCGTGGAACGTCACGTCCAGGCCGCCGGCCACCGGGATCTGCCGTCCGGTCAGTCGTTCGGGTGCGCCCGCGTAGTAGTCGAGCACGTCCCGGACGTTGCCCGCTTCCCAGCGCGCGTTGCCGATGGTGTGCCCGGAGTTGCGCACCTCCAGCCGCGCCAGCTCCTCCAGCTGCTCGTCCACCAGGACGGCGAACCGCCGCAGCAACCGCGCCCGATCCCCCGGGTTGACGTCCCGCCACGGGCCGTAGGCGCGATCGGCCCGCGCGATCGCGGCATCCGTCTCGGCGCGCGACGCCGCCGGCACCGTCGCGACGACCTCCCCCGTAGCCGGGTTGACGACCTCGGTCACCGACCCCCCTCCTCGTCGATCATGGAGTTGTGGTGCTCCGCGGAAGGCACGAACCACCTTGAACCGCCCACCACAAGTCCATGATCGGCACGAATGGGGGTGGGGTCACAGGCGTTCGAAGCCACGGAAGAGCTCCCAGTCGGTCACGGCGGCGTCGAACGCCGCCAGCTCGACCCGTGCCTGGTTGGCGTAGTGGTCGACCACCTCGTCACCGAAGGCGTCGCGCGCCAGGACCGAGTCGCGCCACAGCGTGTGCGCGTCGCGCAGGGTGCCGGGCACCCGCTCGGCCCGCATGTCGTCGTACGCGTTCCCGGTGCACTCCGGCCCCAGCTCCAGCTTCTGTTCGAGGCCGTGCACGGCGCCGGCCACCAGGGCGGCGATCGCCAGGTACGGGTTGACGTCCGCGCCGGGCACCCGGTTCTCCACCCGCATCCCCTCGCCGTGGCCGACCAGGCGGAGGGCGCAGGTGCGGTTGTCGGTGCCCCAGCGCAGCGCGGTCGGCGCGAACGACCCGGGCTGGTAGCGCTTGTACGAGTTGACGTTCGGCGCGAAGAACAGGCTGAACTCCCGCATCGTGGCGAGCAGCCCGGCCAGGACCCGCTGGCCGGTCGGGGACAGGCGCGCCGGCCCGTCGCCCCGCATCGCCGACCGTCCCTCCGCGTCCCGCACCGAGAAGTGGATGTGGCAGGAGTTGCCCTCCCGCGCGTTCGGCTTGGCCATGAAGGTGATCGACATGCCCTCCTGGGCCGCGATCTCCTTGGCGCCGTTCTTGTAGATGACGTGGTTGTCGGCGCAGGTCAACGCCTCGGCGTAGCGGAAGGCGATCTCGTGCTGGCCGAGGTTGCACTCGCCCTTGGCGCTCTCCGGAGCCAGCCCCGCGCCGGCCATCTCGGTGCGGATCCGCCGCAGCAGCGGCTCCACCCGCGCGGTGCCGAGCAGCGAGTAGTCCACGTTGTACTGGTTGGCCGGCGTGAGGTCCCGGTACGCGCGCCGCCACGCCTCCTCGTAGGAGTCCCGGTAGAGCACGAACTCCAGCTCCGTGCCCGCGTACGCAGTCAGCCCGTGCGCGGCCAGCCGGTCCAGCTGCCGGCGGAGGATCTGCCGGGGGGAGGCGACGATCGGGCCGGAACCGTCCAGCCACTCGAGGTCCGCCAGGACCATCGTCGTGCCCCGCTGCCACGGCACCCGGCGCAGCGTGGCCAGGTCGGGAACCATCGCGAGGTCCCCGTAGCCACGGTCCCAACCGGACATCGCGTAGCCGTCGACGGTGTTCATGTCGACGTCGACGGCGAGCAGGTAGTTGCAGCCCTCGCTGCCGTGCGCGACCACCTGTTCCAGGAAGTAGGGCGCGTGGAACCGCTTGCCCTGCAGCCGCCCCTGCATGTCGACCAGGGCGAGCACCACGGTGTCGATCTCGCGCTCGGCGACGGCGACCCGCAGCTGTTCCAGTGTGAGCGGAGCCTTCCTCATCTGCGAGCCTCCATGCAAAAGGTCTACTACCGAACCTTTGGATCCGTCAATGCCCGGCTAGGTGAGCAGGCCGCGCAGCAGCTCCGCGGTCGCGTCGCAGTGCTCCTCCATCGCCGCGCGGGCGCCGTCGGCGTCACCGGCCAGGACCGCCTCGACGACGCGGGCGTGCTGCGCGTCGGAGTGGTCGAGGTTCCTCGTGATCACCGGGATGGCGGCGAGGAGCCGGTCGAGGGTCAGCTGCACGTCGGCGACGGCCGCGGCGAGCGACGGAGAGCCGCTGGCCGTGGCGATCAGCAGGTGCAGCCGGGAGTCCGAGACGCGGCGGGTGAGCGGGTCGCGGTCCCGGGAGGCGGCCAGCGCAGCGACCAGCTGCTGGCGCTCGCCGGCTGACAGGCTCCGGTTCGCCGCCAGGGCCGCCGCGCCCGACTCCAGCACCCGGCGGAAGTCCAGCGCGTCGTGCAGCCGCTCGCCCATCTCGCGAGCCAGCTCCCCGGCGTCCGGACGACCGCTGCCGGGAGCCGGTGCCGGCCGGGCCGAGAGGACGAAGGTTCCGCCGTACCGTCCGCGCCGGGACTCCAGGTAACCCGCGTCCCGCAACGCCGCGATCGCCTCCCGCAGGGTCACCCGGCTCACCTGCAACCGCTCGGCCAGCTCGCGCTCCGCCGGCAACCGCTCGCCGGCCCGGACCATGCCGAGCTTGATCGCCTGTGCCAGCCGGGCGACGGTGATCTCGAAGGCGTTGCCGCCCCGGACCGGCCGCCACGCCGGCAGCGCGGGCACCCCCGGCGCCGGTCGCCCGTCGGGGGCCGCACCCGACGCCGCGTCCCGGCTCCGGGGCGCTGCCTCGTTCACCGCCGATGCGGCGGCCTCGTTCACCGCCGGTGCGGCGGCCTCGTTCACCGCCGGTGCGGAGGCATCGTTCGACGCCGGTGCGGCGGCGTCCCGGGCGGCGGCATGGATCGTCATCGGCTGTCCCTCCCAGCGGCCGGGTGGCAGGCGCCCGTCGGCGCCCACCACCCGGGCAACCTAGCCCTGGTCGGCCGTCGGTTCGGGGACGGCCTCGACCCCCGTCGCCGGCTTGGGGATCACCGGATCCGGCACGTTGTGGCGCGGGCCGGTGAACCAGCGCCGGGCGCTCAGCAGCCACCACAGCCACGCCCCACCGAGTACGACGCCGACCGCGACGATCGTGTAGTTGAAGGTGCTGGGCGTGATCGGGCTGCTGGTCGGCAGCACGAACAGGACGCAGATGAGGGCGACCCAGACGATCGCGATCCACCCGACCGGCCCGCTCCAGCGACCGAGGTTCCACGGTCCGACCTGGAACTCCGGCGTGCGCCGGCGCAGGAAGACCGGCGCCACGTACGCGATGTAGAGGCCGATCACCGCGATGGAGGTGGCCGCCAGGTAGGCGGTGGTGTTCCACAGCGACGGCACTACCAGCAGCGACGAGCACACCACGCAGAGCCAGATCGAGTTCGTCGGTGTGCCGGTACGTGGGTTGACGCGCTTCCAGATCCGGGAGCCGGGCAGCGCGCCGTCGCGGCTGAACGCGTACGCCATGCGCGAGTTCGCGGTGACCGATGCCATGCCGCAGAAGAACTGGGCGACCACGCAGATGAACAGCAGGAACGTGCCGAGGTCGCGCCCCGCCGCGTCGATGAAGATCTGCGCCGGCGGCAGGCCCAGCTCAGTGGTCCGCTCCGCCTCGTAGTCCTGGATGGACCAGGTGATGGCGAAGAGGAGCACGAAGCCGGCGGCGACCGAGACCACGACCGACATCACGATCCCGCGCGGCGCCGAGCGGGACGCGTCGTGGGTCTCCTCCGCCACGTGCGCGCTGGCGTCGTAGCCCGTGTAGGTGTACTGGGCCATCAACAGACCGATGAGGACGGCGTACCCGGCCGCGCCGGCGAACGTGAAGCCGGTTTCGTTGCGTACCTCGAGGAAGACCTCGGAGACCGGCTTGTGCTGGTCCGGGACGATCGCGAGCACGGCGACGATGACGGCCACGCCGACCAGGTGCCACCACGCGCTGACGTCCGAGAGGACCCGCACGAGGTTGACGCCGAAGGTGTTGAGCAGCCCGTGCGCGGTGATGATCAGCAGGAAGATCAGGAAGGTGCGCCCGGCGGTCACCTCCATGTCGAACGCGAGGCCCAGGAACGCCGACGTGGTGATCGCCGCGCCGAAGTCGATCGCGGCGGTCACCGCCACCTCGCCCAGGAAGTTGAACCAGCCCACGAACCACGCCCACGCCGCCTTGTTCCGTTTGGCGAGCGCGGCGGCCCACCAGTACAGGGCGCCGGCGGTGGGGTAGACCGAGCAGATCTCGGCCATGGCCAGCGCCACGAAGACCACCATGACACCGACGAAGAGCCAGCCCAGGGTGATCGCCGTCGGGCCGCCGGCGGTCATGGCGATGCCGTACGAGGTGATCGCGCCGGCCAGGATGGAGATGATCGAGAACGAGACCGCGAAGTTGGAGAAGCCGGACAGCTTGCGGCGCAGTTCCTGCTTGTAGCCCAGCTCGGCGAGCCGTTCCTCGTCCGTCACCGGAGGTGGTTGGGGTACTCCGTCCTGAATCGTCGAGGCCATCGGTGTCTCCCTTGGACGAAGGGCATGGACTGTGACCTACGTCACCGCCTGACGGGATGATGAGCCCACCGACTCAAGCAGGTCAATGGAGATCGACCGAAAATCGCTCAGGATCAGACCATTAACCGATGCGGCAGCAGCGCTGCCGACCCGAAATGCGTTGCCGACCCGCCCGCGTCGGCCGCATGCTTGACGTCGTGACCAGGCCCGATCGCGACGGGCCACCGCCGGGCGCTCGGCAACGCCCGGCCCGCGGCGGCGCGGGGCACCGACCATCTCTCTCTCACACACGGCGCTCCGCCGTGTCCGACCGGTCCCCCGCGCCGCCGCCGTCACCCGGCCTCCGCCGCCGCTCAGGCGAACAGCAGACCGGCCACCCACAGGGCGGCCACGGTCAACCCGGCGAGGAACTCCACCAGCATCGAGAGCCCGACGGCCTTGAGCGCGTGCACCGTCGACGGCCAGGCGAGGCCGTTGCTGCCCAGCCGCAGCCGCTCGGCGCCCCACACCCCGCCCACGAAGCCGAGCACCAGCCCCACCACCGGTACGACGAAGAAACCGACCAGGCCGAGCAGCCCGCCGGCGAGCAGCGACGACGTGGGCACGCCACTCTGCTTGAGGTTGCGCCCCGGCCAGGCGTACTTGACCACCGCCCCGCCGCCCGCGACCACCGTGGCGAGGACGAGCACCAGCCACCGTCCCGCGCCGGCGCCGCCGAACAGCGCCCAGACCAGCACCCCGCCCCAGCACAGCGGCAACGCCGGCAGCCCGGGCACCACCACGCCCGCCAGCCCGGCCACGATGGCCAGCCCGGCCACCACGGACACCACCGTCTCCGTGTCGGTCAGCCCCACGTCGGCCCTCCCCCGTCAACGCCCGCCGGCACCGCCGCCCGGGCAACCGCCGTCACGCCGCCGTCCCGCGAAGGCGGGCGGTGATCTCACCGGCCGGCACCGGCGGGCCGAACCAGCGGCCCTGACCGGTGTCGCAGCGCAGTGCCCGCAGCCGCTCGGCCTGCACCGCGGTCTCCACCGCCTCGGCGGTGACCCACAGTTCCAGGGCGTGCGCCAGCCGCACCAGGGCGTCCACGATCCGCTCGTCCCGGTGACCGGTCACCGCGTCCGCCGCGTCCTCGCGGATCCCCTCCACGAACGGTCCCGCCAGCTTGAGGCAGTGGATCGGCAACCGACGCAGGTACGCCAGGTTCGAGTACCCGGTGCCGAAGTCGTCGATCGCCAGCCGTACCCCCAGCCCGGCGAGCTGGTACAGCGACCGCAGCGGCTCCCCGGCGGTCCCCATCACGGCGCTCTCGGTCAACTCCAGCTGCAGGAGGTCGGCGGGGAGCCGGCTGCGCGCCAGCGCGTCGGCGACCGTGTCCACGATGGCCGGATCCTCCGCCTGCCGGGCGGCCAGGTTGACGCTGACGACGAGGCGGGCGTCCGGGAACTCGCGTCGCCACGCCTCCGCGTCCCGGCACGCCTGCCGCAGCACCCATTCGCCGAGCCGGACGATCAGACCGGTCTCCTCGGCCAGCCCGATGAAGCGGTCCGGACCGACCAGGCCCAGCTCAGGATGCTGCCAACGGACGAGCGCCTCGACGGCCAGCATCGAACCCTCCAGCAGGGACACGATCGGCTGGTAGTGCAGCACGAACTCGCCCCGGTCCAGGGCCGCCGGCAGCCCGGCGACCAGCGCCGAGCGGGCGATGTCCTGTGCGCTGCGCTCCGGGTCCCACACCGCCCACCGGCCCCGCCCCTCGGCCTTGGCCCAGTACAGGGTGGTGTCGGCGGCCTTCATCAGCTCCGACGCGTCGGTCGTGGCCACCGGGCACTCGACGATGCCGACGCTGGCCGAGACCGTGACCTGGTGCTCGCCGATCCGGACCGGCGCGGAGACGGCCGCCAGCGCGGCCTCGGCGACCCCCACCACGTCGTCGATCTCCTCGCCGTCCTCGACCAGGACGACGAACTCGTCACCGCCCATCCGGGCGACCAGATGGCCGCGCCCGGCGACACAGTCGGCCAGCCGATCGGCGATCGCCACGAGCAGCCGGTCACCCAGGTCGTGCCCGAGGCTGTCGTTGACCGCCTTGAACCCGTCGAGGTCGAGGAAGCAGACCCCGATCCGGCGCTCGGCGTCGGCCGTCTCGAAGAGCAGGTTGAGCGTCTCGAAGAAGAGAGTCCGGTTCGGCAGGCCGGTGAGCGGGTCGTGCAACGCCTGGAAGCGGAGTCGCTTCTGCAGCTCGTACCGCTCGGTGATGTCCTCGATCATGGCGACGGTGAACCGGGGACGCCCGTCGTCGTGCCGGATCAGCGAGACCGCCAGGTCGGTCCAGACGACGCTGCCGTCCTTGCGGTAGTAGCGCTTCTCCACCCGGGCCGAGTCGTGCTTGCCCTCGATCAACTCCTGGTAGAACTCCCACATCCCCTCCGCGTCGTCCGGGTGGAACAGCGCGGACACGTTGATCTGCCGCAGCTCCTCGATCGAGTAGCCGAGCATGTCGGCGAACGCCTGGTTGACGTCGAGGACCTGCCCGTCCACACCGGCGATGCCGATCCCGATGACCGCGCCGGTGAACACGGCCCGGAAACGTGCCTCGCTGTCCCGCAGCGCCTGCTCCACGTCGTCGCGTGCCTGCCAGGCGGACCGCGCGATCCGCTCCTGCTGGGCGAAGGTGCGGTCGCGCAGCGCCCGGGCGAACCCGGCGGCGAGCGCGCCCTGCAACGCCGCGACGCGCTCCCCCGTCCGCTGCGTACGCGGAAGGTCGGGCAGCACCCGGTCGAGGAAGCGGTCGCCGAGGGCCTGCACCGACCAGTCGAGCGCGCCCGGCTCGGTCAGGTGCGCCTCCACCAGCGCCCGGCCCACCTCGGCACCCGGACCGGCCGAGAACGGCTCGGCCAGCAGTGCCTGCGCCAGCTGGACGGTGTGCAGATGCAGCAGCCGCTCGGTCTCGCCCGCGCTGAGGGGCACGAAGCCGAGCCGGCGTACCGCGCGGGTCCACTCGGCCGCGTACCCCCGGGCGTCGCCCCGGCCGACGTCGCGCCCGCCCGGCTCCCGGACGGCGGCCACCTCGATCAGCCGGCCGGCCGGTCGTACCGGGCCACGCCGCCGAAGGCCCCGAACTGCTCCGGCTTGTCATCCACGTCGGCCGGCGAGTCGGGCCGCCACAGCGGCATGTGGACGACGCCCGGCTCCAGGATCGTCCAGTCCCCGAAGAAGCCGGTGACCTCCGCGCGGGAGCGCAGCGTGATCTCGGTGTCGGTACGCGACGACAGCCGCTGCGCGTCGAGCATCTCCTGCGGCTGGTCCTCGTACGTCGAGTGGGAGATCACCAGGTAGCTGCCGGGCGCGGCGGCCGCCCGCAGCGTGGCCAGGAGGTCACCGGGGCGGTCCGCGTCCGGGATGAAGTGCACCACCCCGGCGAGCAGGATGCCCAGCGGCCGGTCGAAGTCGATCAACCCGGACTCCCGGGCCTCGGCGAGGATCCGCGCCGGCTCCCGCAGGTCGGCGTGGATGACGCCGGTCAGGTCGTTGCCGACCAGCAGCTCCCGGCTGTGGGCCACCGCGACCGGGTCGATGTCCACATAGACCACCCGCGCCTTCGGGTTCGCGGACTGGGCGACCTCGTGCACGTTGCCGACGGTCGGGATGCCGGAGCCGATGTCGAGGAACTGGTCGATGCCGGCGTCCAGCAGAGCCCGCACGGCACGGCGGAGAAACTCGCGGCCGGCACGCATGGTGGCCGCGAGGTTCGGGGTCATGCTCGCGATCTGCTCCGCGAGCTGCCGGTCGATCTCGAAGTTGTGGGCCCCGCCGAGGAAGTAGTCGTACACCCGGGCCGCGCTCGGCCGGGAGAGGTCGATCTCGGTGGGAAGTCCGTCCGGCATCTGCACTGTGCTGCACCCCAAGTCGTCGCCGCGGTGCGGGAGGGAACCGGTGCCGGGCGTGCGGGCACGCGGAGGCCCACCGGCCGACCCGCGGATCGTGTGGTCCTCACCACTCTAGGCGCGGCTCACCGCGATCGGGAGAGTCGACCGCCCCCCTTCCGGCCCGCACGTCGGATGACCGACCGCCCGCGTTCACCGTCCGAAGCCGATCGACCACAGTGCCCGGCCGGCCGGATCGACGCGCTCGCCGCGGGCCGATCCGGGGGCGGCCTCGTCGCGCCCGCCGCAGGCCGATCCGGGCAGCCTGGTCGCCCCCGCCGGGCGGCTGGTCCGCTCGGGGCACGCGTCAGTCGGCGGATTCCAGCAGCAGCGAGATGCCCTGGCCGACACCCACGCACATCGTGGCCAGCGCGCGCCGGCCGCCGCGCCGGCGCAGCTCCAACGCGGCGGTCAGGGCCAGCCGGGCACCGCTGGCACCGAGCGGGTGCCCCAGGGCGATGGCGCCGCCGTTCGGGTTGACGTGCTCGGCGTCCTCGGGCAGGCCCAGCTCCCGCAGCACCGCCACGGCCTGCGCGGCGAACGCCTCGTTCAGCTCGACCACGTCCACGTCGCCCAGCCCCAGGCCGAGCCGGTCGAGCAGCCGGCGGGTGGCCGGCACCGGGCCGACGCCCATGATCCGCGGTGGCACGCCGGCCGTCGCGGCACCGGAGACCCGGGCCAGCGGGGTCAGGCCGTACCGTGCGACCGCCGCCGCGGAGGCGACGAGCAGGGCCACCGCGCCGTCGTTGACGCCGGAGGAGTTGCCGGCGGTGACCGTGCCGCCGGCCCGGAACGGGGTGGGCAGGGCGGCCAGCTTCGCCAGCGAGGTCTCCCGCGGGTGCTCGTCCGCCTCGACCAGCTTCGTCTCCCGGCGGCCGGCGGGCACGGTCACCGGCACGATCTCCTCGGCGAGCCGGCCGTCCGCCTGCGCCTTCGCCACGCGCTGCTGGGAGCGGTACGCGAACTCGTCCTGGGCGGCGCGGTCCACCCCGTACTCGGCGGCCACGTTCTCCGCGGTCTCCGGCATCGAGTCGGTGCCCCACCCCTGCTCCATCAGCGGGTTGACCAGCCGCCAGCCGATCGTGGTGTCGTAGATCCCGGCCGTGCGGGAGAAGGCCGTCTCGGCCTTGGGCAGCACGAACGGCGCCCGGCTCATGCTCTCCACGCCGCCGGCCACCACCAGGTCGGCCTCGCCGGCGACGATCGACCGGGCGGCGGTGGCGAGGGCGTCCAGGCCGGAGCCGCAGAGCCGGTTGACCGTGCTGCCGGACACCTGCTCCGGCAACCCGCCGAGCAGCGCCGCCATCCGGGCCACGTTGCGGTTGTCCTCGCCGGCCTGGTTCGCGCAGCCCAGGATCACGTCGTCGGTGCGCGCCCAGTCCACCGCCGGGTGCCGGGCGACCAACTCGCGGATCACGTGCGCGGCCAGGTCGTCGGGCCGGACACCGGCGAGCGCACCGCCGTACCGGCCGATCGGGGTGCGGACACCGGCCACCAGGTATGCCACGGTCATCGCGAGAGTCCTTCGGGGGTGGGAAGGCGGGGTGGACGCGCCCGCCAGGTCGGCGGGTGACGCTTCGACGACAGGATATCCGCGCTTGGAACGGATAGGTTGACGGCATGGCCGGGGCCCAGTTCAGCGCAGAGACCAGCGGCAAGGGCGAGTTCGTCCGCCAACCCAACCGGTTCACCGGCCGGGTCACCCCCGATTCCGACTCGCCGCCCGGGGGCGGGCCGGACGCGCAGGGCCGCTGGCCGCTGGAGCCGGGCCGGTACCGGCTCATCTGGTGCCGGGCCTGCCCGTGGGCGCACCGGGCCCGGATCGTACGAGGGCTGCTCGGGCTGACGGACGCGATCTCGCTCGGCACCGTCGACCCGATCCGGGACGAGAAGGGCTGGCGGTTCAGCCTCGACCCGGACGGGTTCGACCCGGTGCTCGGCATCGGCTACCTCTCCGAGGCGTACCTCGCGACCGACCCCGACTACACCGGCCGGGTCACCGTCCCGGCGCTGGTGGACACGCTCACCGGCCAGGTGGTCACCAACGACTATCCGCAGCTCACGCTCGACCTGTCGACGCAGTGGCGATCGCTGCACCGGCCCGGCGCGCCGGACCTCTACCCGGAGGAGTTGCGGCCGGAGATGGACGCGCTGATGGCCGAGATCCACCGGGACGTCAACAACGGCGTCTACCGGTGCGGGTTCGCCACCTCCCAGTCCGCGTACGACGACGCGTTCCGGGCGCTGTTCGCCCGGCTGGACGCGCTGTCCGAGCGGCTGGCGGGCCGGCGGTACCTGATGGGGGACTCGATCACCGAGGCGGACGTGCGCCTGTTCACCACGTTGGTCCGCTTCGACGTCGCGTACCACGGGCACTTCAAGTGCAACCGGCACAAGCTGACCGAGATGCCGGTGCTGTGGTCGTACGCCCGGGACCTGTTCCAGACGCCGGGTTTCGGGGAGACGGTGGACTTCGACCACATCAAGCGGCACTACTACACCACCCACAAGATGATCAACCCGACCGGGATCGTCCCGCTCGGCCCGGATCTCTCCGGCTGGACAACGCCGCACGGGCGTGGCTGACCCCCGCCGCACGGCCGGAACCGAGCAACCCGCGGCCGGCTCCGGGCACGGGGCCAACGGCAACACTCGCCGGGCCGCCGCCGACCCCGGCCGCCCGCCCGCCGGCACCGGGCGGCGCAATGGCGGACGGCGCGCTGGCGAGACCGGGCGGCGGGTAACCGCGGGGGCTGCTCGGGCCGCCGCCGGCGGTGCCGCGGTCAGCATCCTGGCGGGCGCGGTGGCGGTGGCCGTCGCCGTGGTCGCCGGCCCCGGTCCGGGGCTGACCGGGTACGTGAGCGAGGCCGGCGTCACCGACAGTGCTTATGCGCCCGCGTACCGGATCGGGGTCTTCGCCCTGGCCGCCGGCGTGCTGCTGCTCGCCGCGGCGCTGCCACCGGTGCTGCGCCTCGCTGCCGGCCTGCTGGTCGCCGGCAGCGCGTTCGCGCTGGTCTCCGGCGCGGTGGCCTGCAGCGCGGGCTGCCCGCTGCCACCGTACGAGCAGGCGACGACCGCCGACCTGGTCCACGGCGGAGCGAGCATCGCGGCGGTCGGTGCCGTGGTGCTCGGGATGCTGGCGGCCGCGCTCACCGGCGACGCGCCGCGGGCCCTGCGCCGCCTCGCCGCCGTGGGGGCCGGCATCGCGCTGCCGCTGTCCGGCGTGACGGCGGTCGCCCTGCTCGCCGTCGGGCGGGGCGGCCTGCTCGCACTGCTGGAACGGCTCCTCCTGCTGGTCTGCGTGCTCTGGGGCACCGCCACCGCCGCAACCATCGCCCTGAGGAACCGGTAAGGGGGACGCGACGCCCAAGGCTGGATCGCCGGCTCCACCAGCGGGGCCACCACGGGCCAACAACCGGCGCCGACGGTTGTGAGCCGAGCCGGGACTGTTGCAGCAGCGAAAGCTGGATCAGGCCGGAGCCGGGCCACGCCGGGACCGAAACAAGCAGGGCGAAACCGGACCGCGGCACAGCCCGGCAGGGCCCGCAGGCCGGAGCCGAAAGGCGGGGCAGGCGGTCGGGAGACCTGACCGGCGCGGAGAAGCGGGCCGGGAGCCGGACCAGGATGGACGGCGAAGCTGGCCAGATTGTCGTACACCCGTTCTAGGATCACCGTGTGTTGGAGGATCTGGCGCGGGCGGACGAGGCGACGCGGTCGTGCGTGGAGGCGGCCGTGTGGTCGATGCCCGAGACGCGGCTGATCGACGCTCTTGAGGCAGTGCACCGGTTGGAGCAGCGGGTCGTCGCCTTGAAACTGGCGCTGGTGCGGGAGCTGGATGGGCGCGGCACGGCGGTGGCGCAGGGAGCCACGTCGACCGCGGTGTGGCTGCGCGACCGGCTGCGGTTGCCGGTGCGTAACGCACGGCGGGTGGTCGAGCTCGCCGTCGTGTTGGACGCCGGGCCGGGTGGCTCGTCTGCCGCCGGGGCATCGCCGGGGTCGACCTCCCCGGGAGCCGGGTTCGCCGGGGTCCGTGCCGCTCTCGCCGACGGTCGGGTCGATGTCGCGCAGGCGCGGGTGATCGCCGAGACGGTCGCCACGGTCCGCGCCGAGGCCGGTCCGGAGGCCGCCGACCAGGCCGCCGACCTGCTCGTCGACTGGGCCGGCGAGTTCGACGCCGGTCTCCTGCGCCGGCTCGGCACCCGGATTCTCGACCACGTCGCCCCCGAAGTGGCCGAACGCGCCACCGAGAAGACACTGGCCGCCGAGGCCGCCCGCGCCAACCGCGACCGTCACCTCACCCTCGCCCACCACGGCGACGGCCGCCTGCGCCTCACCGGCAACCTCGACCCCGAAACCGCCGCCCTGCTCCGCGCCGCCCTCGACCCCCTCACAAGACCCTCCGGACCCGACGACACCCGCACCCCCGGCCAACGCCGCCACGACGCCCTCGCCGACCTGTGCCAGCTCACCCTCCGCACCGGCCAGCACCCGAGCACGGCGGCGACCCCACCCAGCTCGTCGTCACCACGACCTACGAGGCCCTCACCGCTCAACTCAGCACCGGCACCCTCGACACTGGCCTCCTTCTGCCGGCCGACACCGTCCGCCGCCTCGCCTGCGACGCCGCCATCCTTCCCGCCGTCCTCGGCGGCGCCGGGCAAGTCCTCGACGTCGGCCGGCAGCGCCGCCTCATCACCGGCCCGCTACGCCGCGCGCTCGTCCTACGCGACCGCGGCTGCGCCTTCCCCGGCTGCGACCGCCCACCCCGCTGGTGCGAAGGCCACCACCTCCACCACTGGTCCGACGGCGGCACAACCAGCCTCACCAACGCCGTCCTGCTCTGCCGCCACCACCACCGCCAAATCCACCACCACCACTGGCAGGTCCGCCTCGCCACCGACGGCCTACCCGAATTCCTCCCACCTGCCTGGCTCGACCCCGAACGCCGCCCCCGCCGCAACCACCACCACCGCCCGCACCCCCGCACCCCGCATTTCGCCCCTGCCGCCACCGCCGGATCCCCGCGTCCTGCCGACCCGACAGCGAACCGGGCGCTCCCCATCCCGGCAGCATCCGATTGCCTAGTCGGCGCGACAACACCAGACCACGTCGTTGTCCCCGTCGACGCAGCGACGTCGGCGACGACCCACGGCGGCACGGCGGCGACGGCCCGAGCCGGGTCCCCGGCTGCCAGGACGGCAGCAGGCAGCGGGACGGCAGCGGACAGGAGGACCTCCACCCGACCTCCGGGCCGACCGTCAGCCCGTCCTCGACCGCCGTGACGGCCGCGATCCCGTGCGACCGAGGCACGCGGCCGAGCTGACCGGTTGAGCGACCGGCCGGTTGGCGCGAGACACCGGCAAGCCAGCCGGCAGGCGCGCTGCGGCAGGGCTGGCGCCACCCGGCCTGCCGCAGAGGACACCCGTCCCTGTAAGGAGCGTCACCGGGTTCACTCCTTCCGGCTCGGGGTCGGCCGGCGTAGCGTCGATCGGCGATGACCAACGTCTGGAATCTCACCGTCCGCCTGTACGTCGATCTCCGACGGCAGGCCAGCGGTGTCTGTCCGGCGCGGCTGCACCCCTGACGCCGCCCTGACCGACCTCCTTTCAGACTTGGACCTTTCATGCGCAAGATCCCCTTTTCCGTGCAGATCCTGCTCGGTCTCGTCCTCGGCGTGGCGCTCGGCTTCGTCGCCCGCGCCGCCGAGCTGAGCTGGCTGACCAGCACCCTCGACACGGTCGGCAGCCTCTTCGTCCAGCTGCTCAAGCTGGCCGTGCCGCCGCTGGTGTTCACCGCCATCGTGGTCAGCGTGGTCAGCCTGCGCGGGGTGGCCAACGCCGCGCGGCTGGCGCTCAAGACCCTGCTCTGGTTCGGCGCGACCGCGCTCGTCGCGGTGAGCGTGGGCATCGGCCTCGGCCTGCTCACCGACCCCGGACGCGGAGTCACGCTGGACACCGCCGCGGCCACCGAGCCGAAGCGGACGGGTTCCTGGACGGACTTCCTGACCGGCATCGTGCCGACCAACCCGGTCGGCGCGTTCGTCGAGGGCAACGTCCTGCAGATCGTCTTCCTCGCGCTCGTCATCGGCGCCGCCGCGCTGCTGGTCGGCACGGCCGCCGAGCCGTTCGTCGAGCTCAACCGTGCGCTGCTGGAGATCGTCCAGAAGGCGCTCTGGTGGGTCATCCGGCTCGCCCCGATCGGCACGCTCGGCCTGATCGGCAACGCCGTCGCCTCGTACGGCTGGGATCTGGTCGCCCCGCTCGCGCGCTTCACCACCGCCGTGTACGTCGGCTGCGCGATCGTGCTGTTCGCGGTCTACCCGCTGCTCCTGTTGGCGGCCGGGCGGCTCAACCCGCTGCGCTTCTTCGCCGGCGCCTGGCCGGCGATCGAGCTGGCCTTCGTCTCCCGCTCCTCGGTGGGCACCATGCCGGTGACGCAGCGCTCCGTCGAGCGCCTCGGCGTCCCCCGCGAGTACGCCTCGTTCGCGGTGCCGTTCGGCGCGACCACGAAGATGGACGGCTGCGCGGCGATCTACCCGGCCCTGGCGGCGATCTTCGTCGCGCAGGTCTTCGGGGTGGACCTGGGCGTCACCGACTACCTGCTGATCGCGTTCGTCTCGGTGGTCGGCTCGGCGGCGACCGCCGGCCTCACCGGCGCGATCGTGATGCTGACCCTGACCCTGAGCACGCTCGGCCTGCCGCTGGCCGGTGCGGGCCTGCTGCTGGCCATCGACCCGATCCTGGACATGGTCCGGACGGCGACCAACGTCGCCGGTCAGGCACTCGTGCCGACGATCGTCGCCGCCCGCGAGGGCACTCTCGACCGGGCCGCGTACGACTCGGCCGGCCGGCGCGCCCCGGACGGGCGCACCCCGGATGAGCGGATCCGGGACGAGGCCCTGGCTCCCGCCCCGGCCTGAGCACCCGTACGCGACGGAGGGCACCTCCCCGGTGCCCTCCGTCGCACCGTCTGGAGGATGACCCCCATGAGCGCCCTCTTCACCCCCCTCGCCCTGCGCGCGGTGACCCTGCCCAACCGGGTCGCCCTCGCGCCGATGTGCCAGTACTCGGCCGGCCCCGACGGCCTGCCCACCGACTGGCACCTCGTCCACCTCGGCAGCCGTGCGGTCGGCGGCGCCGGCCTGGTGCTGACCGAGGCGACCGCCGTCGTGCCCGAGGGGCGGATCAGCCCACAGGACACCGGGCTCTGGTCGGGCGCCCACGTCGACGCCTGGCGACCGGTGACCTCGTTCGTCGCCGCCCGGGGCGGGGTGCCGGCGGTGCAACTGGCGCACGCCGGGTTCAAGGCCTCGACGTACCGGCCGTGGGCGCCGCGGCGGGGCGGCGTGCCCGACGCCGAGGGCGGCTGGACGCCGGTCGGCCCCGGCAGCGAACCGTTCGTCGCCGACTACCGCCGCCCGGCCGCGCTCGACGAGGCCGGCATCGCCGGGGTGATCGAGGCGTTCGCGGCGGCGGCGAGCCGGGCCGTGGACGCCGGTTTCCGGGCCGTGGAGATCCACGCGGCGCACGGTTACCTGCTGCACGAGTTCCTGTCGCCGCTGACCAACCACCGCACCGACGGCTGGGGTGGCGACCGCGCCGGACGGATGCGCCTCACCCTCGCCGTGACGCGGGCGGTCCGTACGGCGGTCGGCGCGGACCTGCCGGTCCTGGTCCGCGTCTCCGCCACCGACTGGGTCGACGGCGGCTGGACCGTCGAGGACAGCGTGGTTCTCGCCGGTGCGCTGGCCCGCGCGGGCGCCGACCTGGTGGACTGCTCGTCCGGCGGGGCGTCGCCCGACGCGAGCGTGCCCGTCGGACCGGGCTACCAGGTGCCGCTCGCCGCCCGGATCCGCCGCGAGGCCGGGGTCACGACCGGCGCGGTCGGCCTGATCGTCGAGCCGGAGCAGGCCGAGCAGATCGTGGCGACCGGCGCGGCCGACCTGGTGCTGCTCGGCCGTGAGCTGCTCCGGGATCCGTACTGGCCGCACCGCGCCGCCGCCAAGCTGGGCACCGCGCCCACCTGGCCGGCCCAGTACCTCCGCGCCACCTGACCCCCGGCCGGGGTCAGCCGGCCAGGTGGGACCAGGCCGGTTCCAGGTCGCGCCACGGCCCCTGGGCGGCGACCCGGCCGTTCTCCAGGACCACGACGTGGTCGGCGCGGACCAGTGCCGCCCGCTTGGACGTCGAGCCCACCACCGTGACGCCGTGGCGGCGCAGCGCCTCCCACAGCGCCAGCTCCGTCGTCACGTCCAGCGCCGACGACACGTCGTCGGCGACCAGCAGTTCGGTACGCGGCGCGAGCGCGCGGGCCAGCGCCAGGCGCTGCAGCTGCCCGCCCGACAGCCGGGTGCCCTTGTGGCCGATGACCAGGCCGAGACCGGACCCGGACGCCGCCAGATCGTGGTCGAGCTGGGCGGTCGACACGGCCGCGGCGGCGTCCACCGGGTGCCCGAGGGTGATGTTGTCGGCGACCGTCCCGGACAGCACCCGGGGCAGCTGGCCGACGTAGCCGACCTGCTGCGGCCGCAGGAACAGCTCCGGCTCGGTCACCGGTTCGCCGTTCCAGGTCAGCCGACCGGTGTGCGGCACGATCCCGGCCAGTGCCCGCAGCAGCGACGACTTGCCCGAACCGACCTGGCCGACCACCAGCACGAGCTGGCCGCGCTCCACGGTCAGGTCGACGTCCCGGACCGCCGGCACGCCGTCGGCGTGCCGGACGCCGAAGCCGGACAACTCCAGCCGGCGCAGCGGGTGGCGGGGCGGCACCGGCGGTGCCGGGGCCGTCCCGGCGGCCAGGTCCACGCCGGGCACCGCCGTCGAGTAAGCCGGCACGCCGGTCATCGCCACCGTCCGGTGGGTCCACACCCGCGCCGAGGGCACCTGCGAGATCAGCGAGGCGGTGGTCCAGGCGAACCACCGTGCCGCCGCCAGGGTGGACACGGCGACCAGGGTCGCCCCGGCCGACAGCCCGCCGGCCAGGTACAGCGCCCACGCTCCGATCGGCAGCAGCCCGCTGACCAGCGACGGCGTCGACCGGGACCACACCTGCACGGAGATCTCCCGCCGCTGGAGTTCGCTGCGCGTCACGTCCAGGTCGGCGAGGTGCCCCAGCACGGGCCGGGTCGCGCCGGCCAGCTTGACCGTCCGCGCCGCGGACAGCGAGGACACCAGCGCGGTCGCGAAGGCGGCCCGGGCCGCCACCGTCTCCCGGGCGGTGCGCTCCAGGCGCGGGCCGAACAGCGTCGCCGCCAGCCCGGAGATCACCATCGTCCCGGCGAAGAAGAGCCCCGGTACGAAGCTGCCGGAGATCGCCGTCATCGCCACCAGCAGGATGACGGCGGCCGCCTGGTCCAGCAGGTTGTCCGCCAGCTGCACCACCCGCTCGGTGTCGCCGCCCTGGGCGACCACCTCCGCCGGGGTGTGCGTGCTGACCCGCCGGGGACCGGTCTGCCCGTGCACCAGGCGCAGGCTGATCCGCAGCATCTGCCGGACCCACCAACCGGGGAACCAGATGCTCGTGTACCAGGGGATCGGGAGCGTGACCAGCAGCCCGGCGGCGATGCCGAGCGCGGGCAGCCACGGGTTCCCCACACCGTCGACGACGTCCGCCCAGAGCCAGGGCAGCAGCGGACCGTCCAGACCCACCAGCACCAGCACCATGAACAGGGCGAGCGCCGCGAGCCCGTACCGCGGGTCGTTGGCGACCAGCCGCACGATCTCCCGCAGCGTCCGACCGGGGCTGGCCGACGGCGGTGGCGCAAGCTCCTCCGCCGGGCCGGCGGGCGCGGGCGTACGGTCCGCCGGCGCGGTGACCGGATCGGCCGGCCGCTCCGGTTCCGGTCCCTCGAGCAGGTCCAGCCCTCCACCGCCACCGGCGCGGGCGCCGGTGCGGGCGTACGCGGCGGTGTGGCTGGTGGCGAGCAGCTCGGCGAAGCGCTCCGACTCCCGCAGCGGCCCGGCCTCGACCACGGCGCCGTCGGCCAGCACCACCACCTCGTCGCAGTGCCGCACCGACGAGAGCCGGTGGGCGATGACGATGCCGATCCGGTCCCGCAGCAGCCGCTCGGTGGCCCGCTGCACGCGCGCCTCGGTGACCGGGTCGAGCCGGGCGGTCGCCTCGTCCAGGATCACCACGTGCGGGTCGCGCACCAGGATCCGGGCGAACGCGACGAGCTGCTCCTGGCCGGCGGAGAGCGCGTGCCCGCCCTCGCCGAGCCGGGTGTGCAGCCCGTCGGGCAGCTCGGCGATCCAGCCGGCGAGGCCCAGCTCGTGCAGCGCGCCGGCCGCGTCGTCGAGCAGGTCCGGGTCGAAGAGGGCGACGTTCTCGGCGAGCGTGCCGGCCAGGATCTCGGTGCGCTGCGGCACCACGGCGACCCATCTGCGCAGCTGCTCCACGTCGACGTCACGCAGGTCGCGGCCACCGAGCAGGACGGTGCCGGGCGGCAGGTCCACCGCCCGGGTGAGCACCTTGGCCAGCGTCGACTTGCCCGAGCCGGTCCGGCCCACCAGCGCGTACGAGCGGCCCCGGGTGAACGTCAGGTGGATGTCGCGCAGCGCCGGCCCCCGGGTGCCGTCGGCGGCCGGGTAGCGGAACGTGAGGGCCCGCACCTCCAGGTCACCGTCGACCGGAGCCAGCCCGCCGACGGGCTCCTGCGGGGAGTCCGCCAGCAGTTGGACGCGGCCCCACGCGCCCAGCGCGTACTGCAGCTCCGGCACCATCCGGCTGACGTGCTCGACGGTGGCGCCGTAGGCGATGGCCAGCAGCCACACGGCGGTGAGCCGGGCGCCGTCCATCCGGCCGGTGGCCAGCGCCCAGGCCCCGGTCAGCACCACGGCGGCGATCCCGGCGCGGGTGACGCCGGCGGCCACGGTGGTGACCTTCGCGGACATCCGCCACACCCGCATCCCGCGGGAGAGCACGGCCGCCGCCCGCTTCGCGTACAGCCGCAGCACGTACGGCTGGGCGAGGCTGGTACGGACGTCGTCCTGGCCGTGGATCGACTCCTCCATCACCGCCGCCAGATCGGACCAGGCCTCCTCCTCCGCCATCCGGGCCGGGACGATCCGCGCCGCGGGCCGGCGCAGGCCGAGTACCAGTCCACCGGCGAGCACCAGCATGGTGAGGCCGGCCGGCCACCAGACGCCGATCGCGACGGCTATCGACAGCACCGCCACCGCCAGCGACTGGGCGATGCGGACGCCCTGTGCCCGGACCGCGGCGGCGACCTGGTAGACGTCGCCGTCGATGCGGTCGAGCAGCTCACCGACCGGTGTCGTCTCCAGGGTGGGCAGGTCCTGCCCGAAGGCCACCCGGCAGAGCCGGCGCCGGACGGCGGCGGACCAGTCGGCGGTCACCCCCGCCATCGCCAGGCTGACCACGAGGTCACTGAGGACGGCGGCGACCAGTGCCACCGCGAGGACGGTGAAGTATCCGCCTGAGCGGTGCAGCAGGACCGGCCCGGCCAGTGCCGCCGCGGCCGCCTGGCCGCCGGCCCCGAGCACGACCAGGACGGCCACGACCGCCATGCGGCGGGGCGCGGTGGCCCACATGTCGCGGAGCAGACGCACGGCGGGGACCCCTAACGGCAGGCGGTGGCGGTGGGTCCAGCCTCGCCTGACCCGGGCGGGTCGCTCAACGCATTTACGCGTCGATGCGTCGCCGTCCGGTGACGGGACGTGTCCTGTTGACCGGGCCCCTTCCCGCTACCGAAGGGGTCACCAAAGGGCCTGGCCGACGGCTCAGAACAGGACGGTGGCCAGGGTGCCGACCGGGCGGAAGCCGCAGCGCTCGTACACCCGGCGGGCGGGCAGGTTGAAGTCGTTGACGTAGAGGCTCACGGTCGGTGCGACCCGCCGCAGCGCGTCCCGGACGACGGCCGCCATCGCCGCCGTGGCGATCCCCCGGCCCCGCCATTCGGGAGCCACCCAGACGCCCTGCACCTGCGCGGTACGCCGGGTCACCACCGCCAGCTCGGCCTTGAACACGACCCGGCCGTCGACGAAGCGGGCGTACGCCCGGCCGGCCCGGACCAGGTCCTCGACCCGACGGCGGTACCCGCGGCCGTCGTCCTCGAGGAGCGGCGAGACGCCCACCTCCTCGGTGTACATCGCCACCGCCGCCGGGAAGAGCCGGTCCACCTCGCCGCGGCGCACCCGGCGTACCTGCGGGTCGGGGGCGACGGCGGGGTTGGTGTCGGTGGCGAGCAGGGGTTGGTTGGGCCGGACGTCCCGGGCCGGGCCCCAGGTGGGCGAGAGCCGGTCCCACAGCCCGAGCACCGCGTCGGCCCGACCGACGATCGACGAGCAGAGCCGCTCCTCGCCGGCGAGGAGGTCGGCGAAGGCGGCGACGGCCGGCTCGCTGGCGAGCACCGGCGTGAGGTTGCCGCCCAGCCAGCAGACCGATTCCAGGTGCCGGCGGCTGCCGTAGCCGAGGACCCGCCCCTCGGCGCGCCACCAGGCGAGCCCGCGCGCGGCGATTCGCTCGGCGACCTGCGCACCCGCGTACGGGTCGAGGTCGAGCAGGCGCTCGACCGCGCGGCGCTCCGATTCCCCCAGTTGCCGTACCGGTGCCGTCAGCACGACTACCAGCCTGCCAGATCGGCGCGGGCGGTGCCGGTCGACCGCCGCAGCCGACGGGTGACCCACCCGGACGGTCCTGGCGTGCCGACCGGATCGCTGGAGGTGCTTGTCGGCGATGTGTTGGCGATATATCGTTGATGCATCGACGATACGAACGTGACAGAGGAGTTTCGAATGGGATTCCACCGACGGATGCACGCACTGCACGAGGGCCGGATGCGGGGGTTCGGGTTCCCGCCGTTCCCGCACGGGCCGCACGGCCACGGCGGGCGCGGACGCGGCGGCCGTGGCCGGGGTCGCCGGCCGAACGTCCGCGCCGCGGTGCTGGCCCTGCTCACCGAACGGCCGATGCACGGCTACGAGATGATCCAGGAGATCGATTCCCGCACCGGCGGGGCCTGGCGGCCGAGCCCCGGGTCGATCTATCCGACCCTCCAGCTCCTCGAGGACGAGGGCGTCATCGCCGCCAGCGGGGAGGGCGGCGGCCGCAAGCGGTTCGCGCTCACCGAGCAGGGCCGGTCCGAGGCCGACGAGGCGGCGCAGACCCCGCCGTGGGCCGAGGTCGCCGAGAGCACGGTCACCAACTGGCACGACGTGCGGGAGGCCGGCGCGCAGGTCGTGCACGCCCTGCGGCAGGTCATGCTGACCGGCACCGACGAGCAGCGGGAACGCGCCGCACAGGTGCTCGACGAGACCCGCCGCAAGCTGTACGCGATCCTCGCCGAGTCGGAGTGACCGGCAGCGGCCCGAGAGAACGGCCCGAGAAAGAAAGGGGGGCGTCCCGTGCGGACGCCCCCCTTTCGCGGGCAGTGGGTACGGGTGGCTCAGTGCACCGTCACGGTGGCGCCACCGGCGAGGTCGCGCAGCTCCTCGGGCAGCTCGGCGCCCATCTCCTCGGCGAGGCGGAGCGCCTCCTCGATGAGCGTCTCCACGATCTGCCCCTCCGGCACGGTCTTGATGACCTGGCCCTTCACGAAGATCTGGCCCTTGCCGTTGCCCGAGGCGACACCGAGGTCCGCCTCGCGGGCCTCGCCGGGCCCGTTCACCACGCAGCCCATGACGGCGACCCGCAGCGGCACCGGCAGCCCCTCCAGGCCGGCGGTGACCTCCTCGGCGAGCTTGTAGACGTCCACCTGGGCCCGGCCGCAGGACGGGCAGGAGACGATCTCCAGGCCGCGCTCGCGCAGGCCCAGCGACTCCAGGATCGCGGCGCCGACCTTGATCTCCTCGACCGGCGGGGCCGACAGCGACACCCGGATCGTGTCGCCGATCCCCTCGGCGAGCAGCGCGCCGAAGGCCACCGCCGACTTGATGGTGCCCTGGAACGCCGGGCCCGCCTCGGTGACGCCCAGGTGCAGCGGGTAGTCGCACTTCTCGGCCAGCAGCCGGTACGCCCGGATCATGACCACCGGGTCGTTGTGCTTCACCGAGATCTTGATGTCCCGGAAGCCGTGCTCCTCGAAGAGCGAGCACTCCCACAGCGCCGACTCGACCAGCGCCTCGGCGGTGGCCTTGCCGTACTTGGCCAGCAGCCGCTTGTCCAGCGATCCCGCGTTGACGCCGATCCGGATCGGCACGCCCGCGTCACCGGCGGCCTTGGCGATCTCCTTGACCTTGTCGTCGAACTGCCGGATGTTGCCCGGGTTCACCCGGACCGCCGCGCACCCGGCGTCGATCGCGGCGAAGACGTACTTCGGCTGGAAGTGGATGTCGGCGATCACCGGGATCTGCGACTTGCGGGCGATCGCGGGCAGCGCCGCCACGTCGTCCTGGCTGGGCACGGCGACCCGGACGATCTGGCAGCCGGACGCGGTCAGCTCGGCGATCTGCTGGAGCGTGGCGTTGACGTCGGCCGTGAGGGTGGTGGTCATCGACTGCACGGACACCGGCGCGCCGCCGCCGACCGGAACCGGGCCGACCATGATCTGGCGGCTCGCCCGGCGGGGTGCGAGCGGCGGAGGCGGTACGGCGGGGATACCGAGACTGACAGCGGTCACTTCAGGCACTCACCTTGAGAAGAGCGTGATCGGGTTGACGACGTCCGCGGTGATGGTCAGCAGCGTGAACGCGCCACCGATCAGGATCACGGCGTACGTGAAGGGCATGAGCTTGAAGTAGTCGACCCGGCCGGGGTCGGGGCGCCGCAGCCGCGCGTACACCCAGGAGCGGGCCCGCTCGAACCAGGCGATGGCGATGTGCCCGCCGTCCAGCGGGAGCAGCGGCAGCAGGTTGAACACGCCGATGAAGAAGTTCAGCGAGACGAAGAGCATGAAGAACAGCAGCCAGGCGTTGTGCTCCACCGCCTCGCCGCCGAGCCGGCTCGCGCCGACCACGCTGATCGGGGTGTCCACGTCGCGCTCGCCGCCGGTGATGGCGGTCCACAGCGCCGGGACCTTCTGCGGGATCCGCTTCATCGCCTCGTACGTGTTCACTGCCATGGTGCCGGTGAAGTCGCCGGTGGCGCCGATCGCGGCGACCGGGCCGTACTCGATCCGGGTGGGCGTGCTGGGGATGAGCCCGACGCCGAGCGCGGCGACCGGCCCCACGGTGCCCCGCGGGTCGTCCAGCGGCGGGCGCTGGGTCTGCGCGAGGGTTGCGGACGTGGTGCCCGGCTGGCCGTCCCGGACGTACGCGATCCGCGCCGTCTCCCCCGGCTTGAGCGCGCGCAGCGCGACCAGCAGGTCCCCGTAGGTGGCGACCGGCGTGCCGTTGACCGCGGTGATCCGGTCGCCGTCGCGCAGCTGGGCCTGACCGGCGGGGCTGGCCGGGTCGGCCGGGGTGCAGGCCCGGGCGGCGTTCTCCGGCACGACGCAGTCAGCGAGCTGGATCACCGCCGGCTCCTGCCGGACCTGCTCCTCGGTGGTCGGGAAGTTCGGGTTGGGCAGGCCGGCCGTGATCGCGATGACCCAGAGCGCGACCAGCGCCAGGGCGAAGTGGGTGACCGAGCCCGCCGACATCACGATCGTCCGCTTCCAGACCGGGTACCGCCACATGGCGCGGGGCTCGTCGGCCGGGTCCACGTCGTCGTCCTGCGGGGTCATCCCGACGATCTTGCAGAAACCGCCGAGCGGGATGCCCTTGATCCCGTACTCCGTCTCGCCCCGCTTGAACGACCACAGGGTCGGACCGAAGCCGACGAAGTAGCGGGTGACCTTCATGCCGAAGGCCTTGGCGGTGAGCATGTGCCCCGCCTCGTGCAGACTCACCGAGATCAGGATGGCGAGGGCGAACAGGGTCACCCCGAGCAGGTATGCCATCAAGCTCCTTCCACCGCCGCCTCGATGATCGTCTGCGCGTGCCGGCGGGCCCACGACTCGGCCGCCAGCACGTCCTCGACGGTACCTGGTTCGGCGAAGTCGGGAGCGTCCCGCAGCACGCGTTCCAGAGTGTCGACGATGCCGAGGAACGGCAGCCGTCCGGCCACGAAGGCGGCGACGCACTCCTCGTTGGCCGCGTTGTAGATCGCCGGCCGGCAGCGGCCCGCCGCGCCGGCCGCCTTGGCCAGGGCGACCGCCGGGAACGCCTCGTCGTCCAGCGGCAGGAACTCCCAGGTGTGGCTGGTCGTCCAGTCGACCGCGGCGGCGGCGGCCGGCACCCGGTCCGGCCAGCCGAGCCCCAGGGCGATCGGCAGGCGCATGTCCGGCGGGCTGGCCTGGGCGATCGTGGAGCCGTCGGTGAACTCCACCATCGAGTGGATCACCGACTGCGGGTGCACCATCACGGTGATGTCGGCGTACGGCACGTCGAACAGTTCGTGCGCCTCGATCACCTCGAGCGCCTTGTTGACCATGGTTGCCGAGTTGATCGTGACGACCGGCCCCATGTTCCAGGTCGGGTGCGCGAGCGCCTGCTCCGGCGTGACCCGCGTCAGCTCCTCCCGCCGCTTCCCCCGGAACGGGCCACCGCTGGCGGTGACGACCAGCCGCCGCACCTCACCGCGGGACCCGCCACGCAGGCACTGGGCGAGCGCCGAGTGCTCCGAGTCCACCGGGACGATCTGCCCCGGCCGCGTCACCGCGGCCCGCACCAGCGGGCCGCCGGCCACCAGCGACTCCTTGTTGGCGAGCGCGAGGGTACGCCCGGCGCGCAGCGCGGCCAGCGTCGGCGCGAGGCCGAGCGAGCCGACCACCCCGTTGAGTACGACGTCGCACGGCCACTGGGCCAGCTCGGTCATCGCGTCCGGGCCGGCGATGATCTTCGGGAGCTTGAAGTCGCCGCTGGCCCACCCCCGGCGGCTCGCCTCCGCGTAGAAGGCGAGCTGGAGGTCCTGCGCGGCGGACGCCTTCGCCACGCCGACCGCCTCGACGCCGAGCTCGAGGGCCTGCGCGGCGAGCCGCTCGACGTTGCCGCCGCCGGCGCCGAGCGCGACCACCCGGAACCGGTCCGGATTGCGCCGCACGATGTCGATGGCCTGCGTACCGATCGAGCCGGTGGAGCCGAGCAGGACCAGGTCCCGGGGAGAAGTCACGCCGCCATTCTTCCCCAGCCCCGCCCGCCGCCCTCCGGGAGCCTCAGCCGTCGACGCCTGGCTCCTCCGGCGCCGACTCGTCGCGAAGGTCGGCGGGGTCGACGGAGAAGGCGAACGGCTGGGTCATCGTGAACGTGACCGCCCGCCGCACGACGTGCCGATGGCAGCCCGCGCCAAGGGGCTGCCATCTGGTCGACGAATTCCTCGGACGGTCTTCGGGGCGGGCTAGCGCGTATCGATCGAGATACGCCGCGGTTTGGCCCCCTCCCGCTTGGGCACGCGCACCGTGAGCACCCCGTCGGACAGCTCCGCGCTGATGTTGTCCGTGTTCGCGGTGCTCGGCAGGGTCGTGCGGTATTCGAAGCGGCCCGTCCGCCGGGTGCGGCTGCGCACCTTCCCCCGCTGCTCGGACTCCTTGCACTCCCCCGAGATGATCAGCTCGTTGCCGCTCACCTCCACGTTGATGTCCTCACGCCGCATCCCCGGCGTCTCAACCTGGACCAGGTAGGCGTCGTCAGTCTCGATCACGTCAGCGAACGGCGTCCAGGCCGCCCCGTCCGTCGGCCCGAGCACCGATGTCATGAGGCGGCTCATCCGGTCGTGCAGGTCGTCGAACTCCCGTACCGGGTCCCACAGACCCACCGGATTCAACACAGGTAGCGCCATGATGCTCCTTCCCCGGGATGCGCGATTTCACGCCCGGGACGGCTACCCGCCATTCCAGCCGCCTAACCTCGGCCCTGGCGCGTCCAGCCGGACGATGGGCGAGTGGATCATGCGAATCGATGCGGGGGCGCCGCTTGCCTCGAGCGGGGCCGGCCGGTGAGATGGGCCGGTGTTCATCGACGGGGGAATCCTGAGCTGGCCCGGGTGCCGGAACATCCGCGACCTCGGCGGAACGCCCACCACCGACGGGCGTCGCATCCGCCATGGCGCCCTGCGGCGCTCGGACCGGCTCACACCCGCCGACGTGCCCGCCGCCCGCACCGCCGGGATCACCCGGATCCTCGATCTGCGGCTGGCGCGGGAGTGTGACCGCGACCCGAGCCCGTTCGCCGCCGACCCGGTCTACCGGCACGCGCCCCTGCTCGCCGATCCGCTCGGCTACGACCCGCCCGCCGACAGCTACGGCCCGATGCTCGACCACAACGCCCGGCGGATCGCCGCTGCCGTCCGGCTGGTGGCCGCGGCCCCGCCCGGGGCGGTCCTGGTGCACTGCCACGCCGGCCGCGACCGCACCGGTGTGCTGGTCGCGTTGCTGCTCGCGCTGGCCGGCGTCGGCCCGGCGGAGATCGCCGCCGACTACGCCCGCACCGAGGGCTGCACCCCGCTGCCGATGCAGAACACGCTGGCGCACCTCGACGCCCGGTACGGGGGCGCCGGGCCGTACCTCGCCGCCGCGGGTGTGCCGCCGACCGTCCCGGCAGCCGTGCGCGACCGGCTCGTGTCCTAGCTCCACCCCGATTGGACGGCACGGCGACGAGCACCCCCGGCCGGACGCGTCACGCCGGCGGGGCGGCCAGGAGGAAGGCCTCCACCTCCGTGCCGCCGTACCAGTCGGTGCGGCGGCCGAGATGGGACATCCCGAGGCGGCGGCACACCGCCATCGAGCGGTCGTTGCCGGGCGTCACCACCGCGTAGATCTCGCGGCTGCCCGCCGCGAACTCGCGGGCCACCACCGCCCTCGCGGACTCGGTCGCATAGCCGTGGCCCCAGGAGTCCGGGTGCAGGTGCCAGCCGACCTCGATGTCGTCGGTGAAGGTCACGCCGTCGGCGCCCGGCAGCGGCTTGAGCAGGACGCTCCCGGCGACCCGCCCGGTCCCGCGCACCTCGATCGCCCAGAGGCCGTACCGGCCGTCGTACGGTGCGTAGCGCTCGCGCCAGGCGGCCACCCGCTCGACTGCCTGCGCCGGGTCGGTCAGGGTGCCGGCACCGCCGCCCAACCAGCGCATGACCTCGTCGCGCGAGTAGATGTCGTAGATCCGGTCCAGGTCGGTCGGGGATTCGGTCCACTCCCGGATCACCAGGCGGTCGGTCGTAGGAAGGGTCATGGCGGCCGAGTCTAGGAGTGACCGGGCAGGCGGTGGGGAACTGGAACGCGATGGGCGGCCGACTGCAACGGGTGAAGCGGATCGCGCGTGCCGCGTTCCGGCCGGTACGCGGGCGGGACCTGTCCCTGCACGCCGCCGCGATCACGTTCTACGGCGCGATCGCCGTGGTGCCGGTGGCCCTGCTGGCCGTCTGGCTCACCTCGCTGGTGGCGGGGGCCGAGCGGGTGCACCGGCTCACGTCGTACGCCGTCCGGACGCTGCCGGACGAGATCGGTGCACCCCGGGCGGTGGCCGCCCTGGTCGACGCCGGGGTGACCCTCACCCCGCTGCTCGCGCTGGCGTCGCTGCTGCCGGCGTCGCTGTACGGCGAGGGGCTGCGCCGGGCGTTCGTCTCGGTGGCCTACGCGCGCCACGACGAGTCGCTGGTGGGCTGGCGGGGGCGGCTGCTGCTGCTCCCCCTGCTGGCGCCCGCCCCCGCCCTGCTGCTTTCGATCCTGCTCGCGCTGCCGACCACCACCCGGCTGGTGCGGCAGGGTGGCTGGCTGGGCGCTCTCGGCGTGGTGCTGTCGTTCCTGGCCGTCTGGCTGGTGCTGACCCCGGTGCTGATGTGGGTGTTCCGGGTGGTCGGGCCGGCGTCGCCGGACTGGCTGTCCACCCTCGCCGTGGGGTCGTTCACGGCGGCGAACCTGTCCGGATTCCTGCACGGCTTCGTGCTCTTCGCGTCGCTCCCGATCGACCTGGGGGTGCCGTTCGGCGGCTTCGACACGATCGGCGCCGGCGTGGCCGTCCTGCTGTGGCTCTACCTGTTCCACGTGATCGTCCTGGCCGGCTACTCGGCCACCCTGGCGCTGTCCCGCTGGCGCACCCGCCGCACCACCCCCGGCCCCGGCCCCGAGCCCGGTTGATCATGAAGTTGGCGCCCCGGGACGGCGCATCCGTGCCGCCAACTCCACGATCGACGAAGGCGGGCCGGAGACCGGGTCAGCGGCGGAAGGGGCCGAAGACCTCGTAGGTCACCCCGGCGCTGCCGGTGCGCTCGCCGGTGGTGCCGCGCTGGGAGCTGAAGTAGAGACGGGTGCCGTCCGGGGCGAACGCCGGGCCGGTGATCTCGGACTCCGGGTGGCCGTGCAGGCGGAGGAACGGGGCCACCACCCCGGCCGGCGTGATCACGCAGATCTCCATGTTGCCGCCGTCCTCGGCGACGTAGAGGTCCCCGCCCGGGGTGCCGGTGATGTTGTCCACCCCGGTCAGCGGGGCCGCCCCGGCGGGTACCAGCGAATCGTCGTACGCGAGGTCGATCCGCTGGTTCACCGCGTCGTACGCCCAGACCCGGTTGTCGCCCTTGGTGGTGAACCAGCAGGTGCCCCGGTCGTGCCAGCAGCCCTCGCCGCCGTCGAAGTGCTTCGCGGCGCCGACCTGCCAGCGGGTCGGGATCGGGAAGCCGTCCCGGTCCGGGACGTCCCGCCAGCTCACCGGCCCGGCGGTCTGGTCGGCCGGGGCGCAGAGCACCTGCAGCCGGCCGGTGCGCAGATCGCCCCAGGTGTCCGGGACGAACCGGTAGAAGCATCCGTCGCCCTCGTCCTCGGTCAGGTAGACCACCCGCCGGTCGGGGTCGCAGGCGGCGGCCTCGTGCGTGAAGCGACCCATCCGGGTGCGCTCCTCGGCCGGCCGGCTGCCGTCCGGCCAGGTCTCGAAGACCCGCCCGAGCGGCACCTCCTCGCAGGACAGCCAGGTGCCCCACGGGGTCGCCCCACCGGCGCAGTTGACGTTGGTGCCGCCGAGGATCCGGTAGGCGGCGGCGATCGAGCCGTCCGCCCGGAAGCGCACCGCCGACGCGCCCCCGACCAGCGGGATCTCCGAGTTGGAGACGTAGATCCAGCCGTCACCGGCCGGGAAACAGGCTCCGCCGTCGGGCGCGAAGTGCCACCGGTAGCCGGCGACGGGCTGGCCGGAGCGGGCGATCACCCGGCTGCTGAACCCGGCGGGCAGTTGCAGGCCGTTGGCGTCGGCGGCGAGCAGCTCGCCGTACGGGCCGGGGCCGGGCTGGGCGGGGGCGGCCAGTGCGGCGCCGGCCCACAGGCTGCCGGCGAAGGCGGCGCCACCGGCGACGGTGGCGCGCAGGACGGTACGACGGTCCATCGGACAACCTCCCGGGGCTAACGGTCGATGCCCCGTCGACGGTAGAGCCGACGAGGCATCGACGGAAGCCACTATTCGCTGAGCGCGGGATGACGGCCGCCCGGCCCGTCCCCCTCCCGGATGCCGTACCGCCGGTACACCCGGCCCAGCGGTCCCGGCGCCCACCAGTTCCAGCGGCCCAGCAGCCGCATCGTCGCCGGCACCAGCAACACCCGGACCAGCGTCGCGTCCACCACGATCGCCACGATCATGCCGACCCCGATCAGCTTGATGTACGCCATCCCGCCGGTGGCGAAGCCGGCCACCACGACGATCAGCAGCAGCGCGGCGGCGGTGATGATCCGTCCGGTGGCCTGGAGGCCGGCGGCGACCGACGCGGTGTTGTCGCCGGTGCGGTCCCACTCCTCGCGGACCCGCGACAGCAGGAACACCTCGTAGTCGGTGGCCAGGCCGAACAGCACGGCCAGCATGAGGATCGGGTTGCTCGGCTCGATGAAGCCGGTGGGGGTGAAGTCGAGCAGGCCGGCGAGGTGGCCGTCCTGGAAGATCCAGACCACCACGCCGAACGACGCGCCGATCGAGACCAGGTTCATCAGCACCGCCTTGACCGGCAACACCACCGAGCCGAAGGCCAGGAAGAGCAGGGTCAGGATGGCGGCCGCCATCAGCAGCGCCATCCAGGGCAGCCGGTCGCCGAGGCTGTCCAGCAGGTCCCGGTCGGCGGCGGGCCGGCCACCGACGAGCAGCTCCGCTCCGGCCGGCGCGGGCAGCGCGCGCAGCTCGCGGACGATGTCCTGGGCCACCTCGCCGGTCGGCTCCCCGGGGTAGCTGACGGTGAGCAGGGTCGAGTCGTCCCGCTGGGCGCCGATCTGCACTCCGGTGACGCCGGGTACCGCCGCGACCCGCTCGGCGAGGGCCGGTACGGCGTCCGGCGGCGCGCCTGAGACCAGCACCTCGACCGGGGCGACCGTCCCGCCGGGGAACCCGTCGGCGATGCGCTCGGCGACCACCCGGGGCGCGGCGTCCGCCGGCAGCACCCGCTCGTCGAAGCCGCCGAACGCCATTCGCAGCGACGGCACGGCGAGCAGCCCGAGCAGCACGACGACACCGACCAGGTAGGGCACCGGGCGGCGCATCACGCTCCGCGCGATCCGGGCCCAGGCGCCGCCGGACCCGGCCACCGCCGGCCGCCGCCCACGCGCCACCCGGCGCCGCCACGGCAGCGGTACGCGCACCGCGTCGATCCTCGGGCCGAGCACCGCGAGCAGGGCCGGCAGCACGGTCAGCGCCGCCAGCATGGCGACCAGCACCGCGGCCATCCCGCCGAGGCCCATGGACCGCAGGAACGCCTGCGGGAAGATCAGCAGGCTGGCGAGGGCGAGCGCGATGGTGAGGCCGGAGACGAGCACGGTGCGCCCGGCGGTCGCCATCGTGCGCCGGATCGCCTCCGGGGTGTCGTGGCCGGCGGCCAGCTCCTCGCGGAACCGGCTGACCACGAACAGCGCGTAGTCGACGGCCATGCCGAGACCGATCAGCGTGATGATGTTGATGGCGAAGATCGAGATGTCGGTGACCAGGTTGACCAGGCGGACCGCGATGAACGCGCCGAGGATCGCCAGCCCGCCCACCAGGAGCGGGGTGGCCGCCGCGACCAGCCCTCCGAAGATCAGCACGAGCAGGACCAGCAGCACCGGCGCCGACAGCAGCTCCGCCCGGGTGATGTCCTCGGTGGTGCGCTCGTTCGCCTCGTGCAGGAACGCCACATTGCCGCCCACCTCGGTGCGCAGCCCTGGCACGTCGAGCGCCGGCCGCAGCGCCTGGTACGCGGCGGTCTTGCCGTCCTCGTCGTCCGCGCGCAGCCGCACGGCGGCGTAGGTGGCCCGGCGGTCGGTGGAGAGCAGCCCGGGAGCCTGGGTGTCGTACCAGGTCACGACGCTGGTGACCGCGGCGTGGGCGCGCAGCCCGGCGACCGTGGCGCCGACCGCGTCCCGGAAGGCCGGCTGGTCGGCGGTCGCGGTGTCGCTGGACCAGAGCACGATCAGGTCGGCGCCCTGTGGGCCCAGTTCGTCGGCGATCCGCTCGGCCGCCCGGCTCGACTCGCTCGCCGGGTCGTCGAAGCCACCCCCGGTCAGCTGCCCGAAGACGCCGGCTCCCCAGGTCGAGCCGACCGCGACCAGCACCACTGCGGCAGCGAGCACCGCCCAGCGAAGCCGCACCACCGCCCGCCCCCACCAGCCGAACACCCGCATCCCCCTCACCGGCCGCCGTCCCGGCGCCCACCGCCGTCGATCATGAAGTTATAGCGATCCGGCCCGGCGTGTCGCGGCAACAACTTCATGATCAGCGGGGTGCAGCTGTGACCGGGAGCACGTTAGGGTTCCGGGTATGGGTGTTGAGCAGGGGGTTCCCGCGCGGGCGGATGTTGTCGTGGTGGGCGCGGGACACAACGGGTTGGTGTCGGCGATCCTGCTGGCGCGTGCCGGGCTGGACGTGCTGGTGCTGGAGGCCGCCGACGTCATCGGCGGCGCGACGCGCACCGAGTCGCCGTTCCCGAAGGTGCCGGGACTACGGCACTCCACCGGGTCGTACCTGCTCGGGCTGATGCCGCCGGAGCTGCTCGGCACGCTCGACGTCCGCATTCCCGTGCTGCGCCGGGACCCGCACTACTTCCTGCCCACCCCGGGCGGGCTCGGCTCGCCGTACCTGCTCTTCGGCAGCGACACCGCCGCGACCCGCAAGCAGCTCGCGGAGTTCTTCTCCCCCGCCGACGCGGCCGCCGACGACGCGCTCCAGGCCGAGCTGGCCGCGCTGCGCGAGGACCTGGCGCCCGCCTGGCTGGCCGAGCCGCTGCCGGTCGAGGAGACCGCGGAGCGGTACGTGCGGCCCGCGCTGCGGCAGGTCTTCGTCGACCTGGTCCGCGGCTCGGTCGCCGACCACCTGGCCCGCTTCGAGTTCCGCTCCGAACTGCTGGTCAGCATGTACGCCGTCACCGACGGCCTGTCCGGGCTGAACGCCGGCCCCGACGACCCCGGCACCGGGCACAACTTCCTGGTGCACAACATGTGCCGGCTGCCCGGCTCGGACGGCACCTGGATGATCGCCGAGGGCGGCATGGGCACGGTCTCCCGGACCTTCGCCGACGCCGCGCGCACCGCCGGCGCGACCATCCTCGCCGGTACGCCGGTCACCCGGATCACCCTCGACGGCGGCGCCGCGTCCGGGGTGGTGCTCGCCGACGGGCGGGAGATCGGCGCGTCCGTGGTACTGGGGGCCTGCGACCCGTACCGGCTGATGGAGCTGCTGCCCGACGGCGCGCTCCCGGCACCGCTCACCGGGCGGATGGCGGCGGTCCGCCGCCCCGGCACCACGCTCAAGCTCAACCTGGCGCTGACCGGGCTGCCCCGGTTCTCCTGCCTGCCCGAGGACGCGCCGAGCCCGTTCGGGTCGACCATCCACCTGCTCCCCGGCTCGGCCTCGCTGTGCGGCGAGGGCGGCGAGGCGCCGATGGCGGCGCTGCGGGCGATGTGGGCCGACGTGCAGGCCGGACGGCTGCCGGAGGAGCCGACCATCGAGTGGTACCTGCACACGACGGTGGACCCGTCGCTCTCCGACGCCGCCGGGCACCACTCGTCGGCGCTGTTCGTGCAGTCGGTGCCGTACGAGCTGGCCGGCACGACCTGGGACGAGGCGCTGCCCGGGTACGTGGACAAGCTCGTGGCGATCTGCGAGCGGTACGCACCGGGCACCGCCGACCTGATCGCCGACGCCGTGCCGCTGGCCCCACCGGGCATCGAGGCGCACTTCGGCATCACCGGCGGCCACATCCACCACGTCGACAACACCGTGTCGTTCACCGACCGGATGCCCTACGCGACCGGCGTCGACGGCGTCTACGCGGGCAGCGCCGGCTGCCACCCCGCGGGCAGCGTCATCGGCGCCGCGGGCCACAACGCCGCCCAACGCATCCTCGCCGACCTCGGCCGGTGAGGAAGAGCCCCTCCTTAGCGCGCGGGGTAGTCCGAGGGGCCCCTCCCAACATCGCCGTCCGCCGAGCTGGGCAGGTCGCCGGGACGGCGGACGAGGAAGATGCCCACGAGGACGAGGTAGAGGACGAGGCTGAGGATCGGATTGACGAAGACGAAGGCGAAGGCGATCAGGTAGAGCAGCGGGCGCAGCCGCAGCCGGCGGGCGATCGCCCGGGTCAGCCGGGGGTCCAGGTCGTGGTGGAGCAGGTGGCGCCGACGGGCCCACCACCACGCCAGGTTGAAGAAGCTCGACTCGCCGACCACCGTGCCGACGTAGAGCGCGGCGGTCAGCCGCTGCTCCGTCGGGCTGCCCCGCAGGTTGTCCGCGAGCAGATCCGCCGTGAACGGGATCGTGGCGACGAAGAGCAGCTGGAGCAGGTTGAACACGAGCAGCGGCTGATCCACCCGGACCACGTACCGCCACATGTTGTGGTGACCGAGCCAGATCTGCCCGGCGATCCCGAAGGTGATCACGTAGGCCAGGTAGGCCGGCCAGGCGTGGACGAGGGCGTCGGGAACCTCCCGTCCGGTCACCCGGGCCGGGCCGTTCTGGAGCAGCTCGACGGCCATCACGGTCACCACGACCGCGAAGATCCCGTCGCTGAAGGTCTCGACGCGGGACGCGTCCCGGCCCATCTCCCGGCCGGGCCCGTACCGGTACTCCTTCTCCTCCCCCGTCGCCCCCGTCACGCCCCGACCGTCAGGTGAGCGTCTCGCCCGCCGGTGCCGGGGCCTGCTCGTCCACCCGGTGGGCGCGGATCTTGTGGCCCACGCTGGTCAGGCAGCGGCCGCTGGCGAGGTCGAACCGCCAGCCGTGCAGCTGGCAGGTGAGCTGGTCGCCCTCCACGATGCCGAACCGGCTCAGGTCCGCCTTCAGGTGCGGGCAGCGGCGCTGCACCACCCAGTCGCCGATCGTGATGTCCTCGGCGTCGACCGCGCGCTCGTGCTCGTCGTACCAGCCCTCGGCGTACTGGAGCCGCTCCTCGGAGAGGCACTTGAAGAAGGAGTAGACGAACTCGTTGTACTGGCCGATCCGCGCCGCCGAGAAGCGGCAGGACAGGAAGAGCGAGTTGACCCAGTCCACCTCGCCGATGTGCAGCAGGTGCTCGATCAGCGCCCGCTCGGTCCGGAAGCGGTAGCGCACCTTCTCGTCCGCGTACGGGCGCACCTGCTTGCCGGGGAAGTCCACCACGATCGACTCGACGCTCTCGCCGTCGTAGCCGACCAGGTCGAAGCGGACCGGACCGCCGACCCCCTTCGCCAGGTAGATCGACTCGTCCAGCAGCGGCTCGATCCGGCGCTGCATCTCCTTGAGGACGTCGACCTCCGGGTGCCGCCAGGACGCCTTCTCCGCCTCGATGATCGGACGCTTGCGCTCCCGCATCTCCGCCAGGTGGGCGACCTTGTTCGCGAAGAACTCCGCCACCGGCACCGGGTGGGTGGTCTCGCACGACCCGGTGGTGATCTCGGCGACGCTGCCGGGCAGCAGCACGACGCCGTTGGTCCCACCGACCTTCGCGTACTCGGACAGGAAAACCGACTGGTCGGGGAAGATGTTGCCCTCGTCGCCGTGGATGTCGTTGAACTGCCACAGCGAGTCGTCGAGGAAGCACGGCGGGCCGGCGATCGGGAAGACGTGGTCGGCCTTCAGGTCGTTGATGTACCGCCAGGTGCGGTCGAACTGCCGCTCCCGCTTCTGCTTGCCGAAGGCGGTCTTGGCGGCCTGCGGCAGCTCGTAGACCATCGGGTACCAGATCGCGCCGGAGAACTGGAGCATGTGCGCGTGCACGTGCCCGAGCTCGGCGAAGACGCTCAGGTCGGTGGGCCGGGCGTCGTTCTGGTTGAGCAGCCGGACGCCGTCGTACTCCACCCACAGCGACGAGTCGCCGATCGGGCCGTCGGTCGGGCTGGTCAGCGCCTGGATCATGACCTTCAGGCCGCCGTCCAGCTCGACGACCTCCTCGTTGGGCGCCTTCAGGAACTTCGTGAAGCCCAGCTCCCGCAGCTCGTCCTCCATCTCCGAGGTCGGGAAGGCGGGCAGCAGCACGGTGGCGTCCTTCGACACGTACCGCTTGAGGTGCGCCGCGTCGAAGTGGTCCCGGTGCAGGTGGGAGACGTAGAGGTAGTCGACGTCGCCGAGCGCCTCCCAGTCGAGCCGGGAGTTGTCGGGGAACGGAAACCACGACGCGAAGTAAGCCGGATTGACCCACGGGTCGCACAGGATGCTGCCCGCAGGCGTGTCGATCCGCATGCTGGCGTGCCCGGTACCGGTCACTCGCACCGCAGTTCCCCCTCAGGACGACGAACAAGGCGTACGCCGAAACGCTACCGGAGCCACTCGGACCGCCGCCCGCCGACGCCGGTAGTCCGGATGCACCGGTCCGGTCGACCGCTCAGACCTGCGACGGCTCCGTCCAGGAACGCCGCTCCGGCGCGCCGGCTCGCCAGGCGTCCAGCAGCCCGGGGATCTCGTCCGGTGGCGCGGCGAGGCTCACCCACTGCTCCCCGTGCGTCGCGTGGTCCGGGTTGCCGGCGACGCTGCCCTCGCTGCAGCAGGCGCAGAGCGCCCGCACGCCGCTGGCCGGCTCGGCCCCGTAGCCGCGCTCGGCGAAGACGGCCACCAGGGCCCGCAGGTCGTCCGCCGTCGCGGCCGTCACCCGGGCGGTGCTGGTCGGCAGCGTGGACTCGCGCCACAGCAGCAACTCGTCGAACACCGGGAAGCTCTGGCCGTCGATCAGGCGCTCCCCGTTCGGGACGCCGTCGTGCACGACGATCTCCTTGAACCGGCGGCCGGACTCCGGCGTCGGCACGCTGAGCACCTCCGCGCGGGCCGGGCACAGCCGGCGCGCCCAGACCACCTCGGCGCGGCCGGCCGGGTCGAGCCGGACCGGGGTCACCCCGAAGTCCTCGACGATCTCACCCTCGCCGTCGGGCAGCGTGAGCCCGTACCCCCGCCAGGCGTCCCGCGCGGTGGCCCAGTCACCCATGATCGTCGCCGCGATCCCCAGGTTCCAGTACGCCGGGTCCTCGGTGCCCCGCTCGGCCCGGGCGGCCGCCTCGCGGCCCAACTCGTACGCCTTGGCCCAGTTCCGCAGGAACTTGTGGGCCAGGGCGGCGTCGTACCACCAGACCCCCGCGTGGCGATGGCCCGGGTGGCGGCGGGCGAGCTCCGCCAGCCCGTCAGCGGCGACCGGCCAGTTCCGGGCATCCCACGCCTCGTATGCGCGCTTCAGCAGCTTGCGACCGTCGTCCTCCGGCATCGCCTGTTCCTCAGGTGGTCGGACCCAGCGCCGGGCCCGGTAGGGGGCGTGCCAGACTAACCGGAGATCCGATCGCGAGGGAAGGACCGACAGTGGCAGGAAGCGAGCCGGTTACCGCTCCGGACCAGCACAAGCCGGGGCACCGCAAGTCCGGGCGGATCGGCGCGGTGGTCGTCGCGCTGGCACTGCTGGCGATGATCTGCGGCAACCACGAGGGCAGGATCGAGGACCTCTGGCTGGTCGGCCTCGCCCTTCTGCTGCTGGCCATCGTCATCGGCGACGTCGTGCTGCGGCGCAACGGGCTGCGGTCGTAGGTCCGCGCACCCGGCGACGCACGAGGGCCCGCTCCCGGCCGGGAGCGGGCCCTCGCACGTACCCGTCAGCGGCCGAGCAGGATGTCCTGCACGTCCTTGAGGGCGGCGTCGACCTCCGCCTCGAAGTAGCCACCCTGCACCAGGCCGAAGCGCAGCGTGTCCAGGTCGCGGGGGTTCACCGGCATCGGGTTGCGCCCCTGCATCCCGCCGAGCAGGCTCTCGAAGAACCGGTCGACCTGGTCCGGGTCGTACCCGCTGCCGAAGCGCCGGACCTGGAAGCTGCGCCGGATCTGGTCCACCCGGTAGAGGTCACTGCCCGGCGGACCGGCCATGGGCGGACCGGCCATCGCCGGCGGGCCGGGCACGGCCGGCGGGCCGCCCGCGGGACCGCCACCGAAGCCACTCTGCGGCTGGGGCGGCGGGCCGCCCATGCCCCGGCCCCGCTCCGGCATCCGGATCTCGGCCGTCATGTCGGTACGCCCGTGCCGCCCGGCCTCGAAGCCGTCGAACCGCTCGTCCGGCCCGTAGCCGCCGGGACCGCCCGGACCCTCCGGACCGTAGCCGCCCGGACCGGCCGGCAGGCCGCGCGGCGGGCCGCCGTGGCCCATCGGCGCACCCGGGCCGCCCGGGCCGCGCGGCGGCTCGTAGCCGCCCCGGGGTGCGTCGTAACCACCCGCGAAGGCACCGGTGGGCTCGTCGTACCGGCCGTAGCGGTCGGGCGGGCCGGGTTGCGCCGGCATGACCCGCGGCGGCATGGGCTGGGGCACCGGCGACATGCCCCGGTCGTCGCGCATCGGCGGGCCCATGCGCTCCGGCGGGCCGAGCCGGTCCGCCATCCGGGGGTCGCGGCCGGCCATGCCGCCGCGCTCCTCCAGCTCGGCCAGCTGTCGCTCGACCCGGTCGAGGTGCAGGTCGACCTGCCACTCGTCGTAGCCGTTGAACCGGACCCGGAAGACGACGTCGTGGACCTCCTGCGAGGACACGGGCGCGCCCACCGGCTGCCCGGCCAGCGTGGCCTCGACGCGGTCGAGGAAGGCGTCCACCTCGTCGACCTTGTATCCCCGGCGCAGCGCCTTACGCCGGAAACGCTGACCCTGACTCGCCACTATGTCTCCTGGTCTCGTTCGCTACGCCGGGTCACGGTGTCTCCCCGGTCCCAACGGTCTCACTGCCCTCCGCCGCGGCGGCGAGCTGGCCACACGCCCCGTCGATCTCGCGCCCCCGGGTGTCGCGCACCGTCGTCGACACCCCGGCGTCGCGCAACCGCCGGACGAACTCCCGCTCGACCGGCTTCGGGCTCGCATCCCAGCGGCTGCCCGGAGTGGGGTTGAGCGGGATCAGGTTCACGTGGGCCAGCTTGCCGGCCAACAGCCGCCCGAGCAGATCGGCTCTCCACGGCTGGTCGTTCACGTCCTTGATCATCGCGTATTCGATCGACACACGACGTCCCGTGCGGGCCGCGTACTCCCAGGCCGCATCCAGCACCTCGGACACCTTCCAGCGCTGGTTGACGGGCACGAGTTCGTCGCGCAGCTCATCATCGGGGGCATGCAGCGACAACGCAAGGGTCAGCGAGAGGTCTTCGCTGGCCAGTCGGCGGATGGCCGGGACCAGGCCGACTGTGGAAACGGTGATGTGGCGCTGGGACAGGCCCAGCCCCTCGGGGGCGGGCGCGACCAGCCGCCGGATGGCCGCCAGGACCCGGTTGTAGTTGGCCAGCGGCTCGCCCATCCCCATGAACACCACGTGCGACAGGCGGGGCGGGGAGCCGGCGACCGCTCCGGACGCGGCGACGCCGGCCAGGTAGACCGCCTGGTCGACGATCTCGGCGGTCGAGAGGTTGCGGGTCAGCCCGGCCTGGCCGGTCGCGCAGAACGGGCAGGCCATCCCGCAGCCCGCCTGGCTGGAGATGCAGACCGTCACCCGGTCCGGGTAGCCCATCAGCACGCTCTCGACCAGCGACCCGTCGTGCAGGCGCCAGAGCGCCTTGCGGGTGGCGCCGTCGTCGCACGCCAGCTCCCGTACCGGGGTCAGCAGCGTGGGCAGCAGCCGCCCGGCCAGCGTCTCCCGGCTGGCCGCCGGCAGGTCGGTCATCTGCCGGGGATCCCGGACGAGGCGGCCGAAGTAGTGGGTGGACACCTGCCGGGCCCGGAACCCTGGCTCGCCCAGCTCGGCGACCAGCGCCTGGCGGCCGGCGAGGTCGAGATCGGCGAGGTGCTGCGGGGGCATCGCCGCACGGCGTGCGGGGGCGTCGAGGTTGACCGGGGTCAGGGGCAGGCTCGTCATGGCGTGTCCAGTCTGTCACGCCTGGGGCGGGACGCACCCGTCCGGAGGTGCCGAATCCAGCCTGACCGCACGGACGACGGCACCGCCGGAGGGTGATTCACGACTCAGCCCGCCGTCGGGACGAAGACCGCGAGCAGCAGGTACGCCGTCGGGAGGGCGAAGAGGATCGAGTCGAGCCGGTCCATCAGGCCGCCGTGCCCGGGGAGGAGGTTGCTCATGTCCTTGACGCCCAGGTCGCGTTTGAGCATGGACTCGGCGAGGTCGCCGACGACGGCCGCGGCGGAGACCGCCACGCCGAACAGCGCCCCCCACCAGGGCGCCACGTCGAAGAGCAGCCAGATCAGCAGGGCGCTGCCCAGCGCCGCCGCCCCGAGCGACCCGGCCAGGCCCTCCCAGGACTTCTTCGGGCTGATCGTCGGGGCCATCGGGTGCTTGCCGAAGTTGACGCCGGCCGCGTACCCGCCGGTGTCGGAGAGCACCACCGCGACCAGGGTCACCAGCACCCGCAGCGGCCCGTCGTCCGGCGAAGCCGTCAGCAGCGCGGCGAAACCGCCAAGGAACGGCACGTAGACGGCGATGAGGGTGGCGGCGGTGACGTCCCGCCGGAGTCCGGCCGGACCGTCGCCCAGGCGCCACACCAGCGTGCCGAGCAACGTGACGGCCAGGCCGAGGGTGAGCGCGTCGGGCCCGGCGAACCAGGCCAGCCCGACCGTGAGCACCCCGCCGGCGATCAGCGGAACCAGGGGCGGGTGCGCGTCGGCGCGACCGACGGCCCGCGCCATCTCCCAGCAGCCGACGGCCACCGCACCCGCAATGACCAGCAGAAATGCCAACGGATACAGGAACAGCGGCAGCAGGATCAGGGCACCGAGGGCGACCCCGACCCCGATCGCCGCCGGCAGGTTGCGCCCGGCCCGCCCGGACGGCTGCTGTCGGGCGCCCGTGGCCCGGCGTCGCCCCGGCTGGCGGCGGCCCCGTGGCGGCTCCTGCGCGGCCGGGGGCGGATCGTCCCGGACCGGTTGGAGCTGGGCCGTCGGGTACTCCGCCCCGGCCGGGTCGTCCCGGACCGGTTCCAGCTGCGCGGTGGGGTAGTCCGCCGCGTCGTCGGGGCCGCGGTGGCCGTTGCGCCCGTTCGCCGGCGCCCGCCGGTAGGCCGGGTCGCCCGGGCGGCCCGGCTCGCGGATCGGTCCCGCGCCGCCGCGGTCGTCATACCCCGGGTACGCCGCGCCGAGGTCGGCGGGCGGCCGGGCGCGCGGGTCGGCGTAGTGGTCGGGGGCGACAGCGGAACCGGTGGTCCAGGCTCCGGGCTCAACGTCCCGGTCAGGCCAGGGCAGGGCGGGTGCGGGCCGGTCCGGTCGGTCCCAGTTGCGGGGTTCGGCGCTGCCGTAGGGGTCGACGGAGGACATCACGCACCGGCGGGGCGTGACATGGAACCGACCAGACGCACAACCAAGACCATTCCCCTACCCGAGTGACTCTCCTCCGGTTCACCGGCCCGTCGGCCGGTCGATCCCCGCCGTTCACCGCCGGGTGGCCCGGGAATCGTGCCGAGCCTACTGCACCCACCGCCGGCCCACCCGGGACCGTTGGCGGGACGACCGCGCCCCCGTACGGAGCGCGCGACAACGGGGCGGATACGAGGGCGGCACCGGCGCACGCCCCCGACGAGGGGCCGTGGACCGGTGCCGCGCCAGCGGTCGGGCGTCGAGGTCAGACCTCGAGCAGCTCGGCCTCTTTGTGCTTGACCAGCTCGTCGATGGTCGCGACGAAGCGCTGGGTCAGGTCGTCCAGCTCCTTCTCGGCGCGACGCCCCTCGTCCTCGCCGACCTCGCCGTTCTTGACCAGCCGGTCCAGCTCCTCCTTGGCCTTGCGGCGGATGTTGCGGACCGCCACCTTGCCCTCCTCGCCCTTGTGCCGGGCAACCTTGATCATCTCGCGGCGCCGCTCCTCGGTCATCTGCGGGAGCAGGATGCGCAGCTGGTTGCCCTCGTTGTTCGGGTTCACGCCGAGGTCGGAGTCGCGGATCGCCTTTTCCATGGCGTTGGTCTGCGAGTTGTCGTACGGCTTGATGATGACCATGCGCGGCTCGGGCACGCCGATGGACGCCATCTGCGGCAGCGGGGTCGGGCTGCCGTAGTAGTCGATTATGATCTTGGAGAACATGGCGGCGTTGGCGCGACCCGTACGGATGGCGCCGAACTCCTCCTTGGCGTGCTCGATGGCACGCTCCATCTTCTCCTCCGCCTCGAGGAGGGTGTCGTCGATCACCGGTCTCCTCGCCTCCTTCTGTGCTCGTCGTGGCTGGTCGTGTCGGAGGACCGTCGAGGTCGGCTCGCTCAGGTGGTGATCAGGGTGCCGATCTTGTCGCCGCCCACGGCCCGGATGATGGTGTCGTCGCCCTGGGCGCCGAAGACCAGCATCGGCAGCCCGTTCTCCATGCAGAGGCTGAAGGCGGCGGCGTCGGCGACCCGCAGGTTGCGCCGGAGCACCTCGGAGAAGGTGATCGAGTCGAACTTGCTGGCGGTCGGATCGACGCGCGGATCGGCGGTGTAGACGCCGTCCACGCCGTTCTTGCTCATCAGCACCACGTCCGCCCGGATCTCCAGCGCGCGCTGGGCGGCGACGGTGTCGGTGGAGAAGTAAGGCATCCCGGCGCCGGCGCCGAAGATCACCACCCGGCCCTTCTCGAGGTGCCGGATGGCGCGCAGCGGAATGTACGGTTCAGCGACCTGGGCCATCGTGATGGCGCTCTGCACCCGGGTCTCGATGCCCTCCTTCTCCAGGAAGTCCTGGAGGGCGAGGCAGTTCATCACCGTGCCGAGCATGCCCATGTAGTCGGCCCGGGCCCGGTCCATGCCGCGTTTCTGCAGCTCGGCGCCGCGGAAGAAGTTGCCGCCGCCGACCACCACGGACACCTGCACGCCGCGCCGGACCACGGTCGCGATCTGCCGGGCGATGGCCTGGACGACATCGGGGTCGACGCCGATGGCGCCCCCGCCGAACACCTCACCGGAGAGCTTCAGCACCACCCGGCGGGCCCGACCGGGGGGCGGCGCCGTCGGATCGTCCGCCGCCAGACTCCGGTCACTCACAACCTGCGTCATCCGCCCCGCCCTTCACCATGCGGCGCCCCGCGCCGCGTACCGCGAAACTGCCGTGACCGACCCTATGTGACGAGGAGGCCGCGGTGCCTGACACGTACACCGGCGACCTCCTCGTCCACGTTCCCTCCCGCGGACGGCTGCCCGCCCGCGGTGCGGCTCAGGCCTGGCCGACCTCGAACCGGACGAAGCGGGTGACCTCGATGCCGGCCTCGGCCAGCACCTGCCGCACCGTCTTCTTGTTGTCGGTGACCGACGCCTGCTCCAGCAGGACGTAGTCCTTGAAGAAGGAGTTCACCCGGCCCTCGACGATCTTCGGCAGCGCCGCCTCGGGCTTGTTCTCCTCGCGGGCGGTCTGCTCGGCGATGCGCCGCTCGGACTCGACGACCTCCGCCGGGACCTCGTCCCGGGTGAGGTACTGCGGACGCATGGCGGCGACCTGCATGGCGGCACCGCGCGCGTCGGCGTCGCCCGCCTCGTCGGACGTGCCGGCGTACTGCACCAGCACGCCGACGGCCGGCGGCAGGTCCTGCGCCTTGCGGTGCAGGTAGACCGCGACGTTGCCGTCGAGCTTGGCGAAGCGGCTGAGCACCAGCTTCTCGCCGATCTTGGCCGACTGCTCCTGGACCAGGTCGGCGACGGTCTTGCCGTCGAGCTCCGACGCGAGCAGCTCCTCGGCGCTCGTCACGCCGCTGCGCTCGCCGTGCTCGACGAGCTGCTGGGCCAGCGCGATGAAGCTCTCGTTCTTGGCGACGAAGTCGGTCTCGCAGTTGAGCTCCAGCAGCGCCTTGCCGGAGTGCGCGATGAGGCCGTTGGCGGCCGTCCGGCCAGCCCGCTTGCCGACGTCCTTGGCGCCCTTGACGCGCAGGATCTCGACGGCCTTGTCGAAGTCGCCCTCGGCCTCGGTCAGCGCCTTCTTGCTGTCCATCATGCCGGCGCCGGTGAGGTCGCGGAGCTTCTTGACGTCCGCGGCGGTGAAGTTGGACATGGCTCTCTCTTCGGTGTTGAGACGGCGGGTGGGATGGTCTGAGGTGCCGGTTACCCGGATCCGGGCCGGATCTGCCCGGCCGGTCCGCCGCACCCCGCCGCCCGGACGGGCCGGACGGCGGGAACGCGGCGCGGGGTCACTCCGCGGTGGCGGCCGCCGGCTGCTCGTCGCCCTTCTTCGGCTCCTCGAGCAGCTCGCGCTCCCACTCGGCCAGCGGCTCGTCGGAGGCGACGCCCGCCTCCGGCTTCTCGTCGGTGCCCCGGCGGCGACCGGAACGGGCGATCAGGCCGTCGGCGACGGCGGCGGCCACGACCTTGGTCAGCAGCTCGGCCGACCGGATCGCGTCGTCGTTGCCCGGGATCGGGTAGTCGACCTCGTCCGGGTCGCAGTTGGTGTCGAGGACCGCGATGACCGGAATGCCCAGCTTGCGGGCCTCGTCGACGGCGATGTGCTCCTTCTTGGTGTCGACCACCCAGATCGCGGCCGGGAGCTTCTGCATGTCCCGCAGACCACCGAGGGTGCGGGTCAGCTTCTCCTTCTCGCGGGAGAGCTGCAGCGTCTCCTTCTTGGTGTAGCCGGCGGTGGTGCCGCTCAGGTCACCCAGGGCCTCCAGCTCCTTCATCCGCTGGAGCCGCTTGTACACCGTCTGGAAGTTGGTCAGCATGCCGCCGAGCCAGCGGTGGTTCACGTACGGCTGGCCGACCCGGGTCGCCTGCTCGGCGATCGCCTCCTGGGCCTGCTTCTTGGTGCCGACGAAGAGGATCGAGCCACCCTCGGCGACCGTCCCGCGCACGAAGTCGTACGCCTTCTCGATGTAGTCGAGCGTCTGGCGCAGGTCGATGATGTAGATGCCATTGCGCTCGGTGAAGATGAAACGCTTCATCTTCGGGTTCCAGCGCCGGGTCTGGTGCCCGAAGTGGACACCGCTCTCCAGCAGCTGGCGCATGGTCACGACGGCCATGGGTTACTCCTTGCGTCCCTGGTTGTCCCGCCCGGCCGGCGGCCGGGCGTCCTGGCGCCCGGTCGCCGGCCATGGTGGGCCCGACCAAGATCGGGACCAGGGAGGCCGTCGCTCCACGACTGAACATGAAGAAGGCGCGCGAGGTCGACCGCACGAGGCGGTCGCCAGTCGACCAGTGTACGCCCCCTCCCGACCACCCCGTGCCCGGGAGCAAGGAAGGGCCCCTTGTCAACGCCGGGCGTTGCAGAAGAGGCCCCTGATGACAGCTGTCAGCCCACCGCGAGCGCCGCCGCGACGAAGAGCACCAGGCCGACGGTCAGGTAGGCCGTCGGCGGACGCAGCCAGCCACGACCGCCATCGCCCAGCGCCAGCCCGCCGGTCCGCAGCCCGTACAGGCCCATCGCGAAGATCGGCAGACCGCAGACCAGGAAGATCCCCGCGACCACGTTCGCCGCCGACACCGGATCCCCGGTCACCCCGGTGAGCAGCACCCGCAGCGCCGGCACCTCGAAGACCAGCACCAGCAGGGCGAAGAGCACGGCCAACGCCGGACGACGGGTCCGGTAGACACCGTCGCCCACCACCGGAGCCGGCACCGCCGCGGGCGGCAGGTCACCCCGAGGCCCGACCGGCGGCATCGGCCCGGTCGGCATCTCCAGCGGATTCGGCGCGTCCGCGACCGGCCGGTTCGGCTCCGCCGGCGGTCGGTTGGGCTCCGCGATCGGGCGGCTCGGGTCCACGATCGGGTACCCACCCAGCCCCACCGGCCGGGACGGGTCGGTGACCGGACCGGCCCCGCCCAGCGCGTCGGCGCTGGACGACGCCAGCGGATCGCGCCCCTCCCGGGACCGCCGCCCCGGCAGCTCGCCGGAGACGTCCGGGTCCGTCTCCGCCCGTCGGGACCGGCTCACCCGATATCCGTCCGCCTCGCCCCGACCATCGCCGTACGTGGCGAAACGCCCCGAATCATCCTCGCCGATCCGGAACGCACCGGACTCCTCCGGGTTCGGGAAGTGGCGTGCGGCGCCCACCGGGTCGCCGTAGCGGGCGTCCGCGCCGCCCTGCTCGGGTACGCGGAGATCGTCCTCGCGGTAGCGGCTCTCGCCGGCGGCCCGCCAGGCCGGCTCCCCGTAGCCCCGCTCCCGGTCACCGGGGTACCAGCGCGACTCCTGATCTTCGGGAAAACTCCGTCGTTCGTCCACGCGGGCACCGTATGCGACCGGCCGCAACCACGCCATTCACCGGTGGACCCGGCCAACCTGGGCCGATCCTTCGACAGTGCTCAGCCGGACGTCACCCTCCGTCGCCAACCGGCCCATCCACTCCGCCGCCTCCGCCCGCAGGCCGTCGTGCCGGCTTCGTTGGCGGCTTTCGTCGCGTCGGTCGCGCCGACGCCATCCGTCGTCGAGCATCGATATCGACTCGACCTGGGACGACGGCACGCTCCCTAGCACACGCGGGGCATGATCGTCCGGTCGTCCACAGGGGCCTTCGTTGTCCACAGCGCCACGGACCGGGGCGGCGGCGGTCTCCGGCAACGGGGCACCGTGCCGGGCATGACCACACGGAACCAGGCGGTCGGCGCGTACGGGGAGCGCTGCGCCCTTCGGCACCTGATCGCGGCGGGCCTGCGGCCCGTGGCCCGCAACTGGCGCTGCCCCGGCGGCGAGATCGACATCATCGCCTGGGACGGTCCGGTCCTCGCCTTCTGTGAGGTGAAGACCCGCAGCAGCGACGACTTCGGCACCCCCGCCGAGGCGGTCGTCCGGGCCAAGGCCCGCCGGCTGCGGGGCCTCGCGGCCCGCTGGCTCGCGGAGACCGGGACGACCGCCGCGGAGGTGCGGTTCGACGTCCTCGCGGTCCGGCTCACCGGCGGACCGGCGCAGGTCGAACACGTCAAGGGGGCGTTCTGAGATGGGAGCGCGCCGGTGAGCTACGCGCGGGTGTTCTGCGTCGGCCTGGTCGGGGTGACCGGGCACGTGGTGCAGGTGGAGGCGGATCTCGCCCCCGGCCTGCCCACCGTGGCGATCACGGGCCTGCCCGACACCGCCCTGCACGAGGCACGCGACCGGGTACGCGCCGCCGTCGTCAACTCCGGCCGGAGCTGGCCCAACCGCCGGATCACCATCAACCTCCTCCCCGCGACCCTCCCCAAGTACGGGTCCTCGTTCGACCTGGCCATCGCCGCGGCGGTGCTCGGCAGCGCCGGGGAACTACCGCTTGCGCCTCTGGAAAAGGTGGTGGTCCTCGGCGAGCTGGGGCTCGACGGCACCGTCCGCCCCGTACGCGGAGTCCTGCCGATGGTCGCCGCCGCGGCCCGCGCCGGTCACGACCGGGTGGTCGTCCCGATCGACAACGCCGCCGAGGCCGCCGTGATCCCCGGGGTACGCGTCCGCGCCGTGGACACCCTGCACCGGCTGGTCTCCTTCGTCACCGACGGCAGCCCGCTGCTCGAGCCACCCCGACCCGACCCGGTGGCACCGTCCGCCGTACCCGACCTGGCCGACGTGGCCGGCCAGGCCCTGGGCCGCCGGGCGCTGGAGGTGGCCGCCGCCGGCGGGCACCACCTGGCACTCCTCGGGCCGCCCGGCGCGGGCAAGACGATGCTCGCCGAACGGCTCCCGTCGGTGCTGCCAGAGCTCGACGACGACGCGGCGATGGAGGTGAGTTCCCTGCACTCGATCGCCGGGCTGACGCCGCCCGGCGGGCAGCTGATCCGCCGGCCGCCGTTCCAGGCGCCGCACCACACCGCAACGGTCCCGGCGCTGGTCGGTGGCGGTTCCGGTCTCGCCCGTCCGGGCGCGGTCTCGCTGGCCCACCGCGGGGTCCTCTTCCTGGACGAGGCTCCTGAGTTCGCCAAGGGCGCCCTGGACGCCCTGCGACAGCCGCTCGAACACGGCCGGGTCCGCTTGGCCCGCGCCCGGGGCTCCACCGAGTATCCGGCCCGGGTGCAGCTCGTCCTCGCCGCCAACCCCTGCCCGTGCGCGAAGCCGTCCGGGGACGCCTCCTGCGAGTGCACGCCGCTGACCCGGCGCCGCTACCTGGGGCGCCTCTCCGGCCCGCTGCTCGACCGGATCGACGTGCAGGTCACCGTGCAGCCGATCCGCGCGGCCGAGCTGACCGAGGTGGCGAGCTGCGCCGAGCCGTCCACCGTGGTGGCCGCCCGGGTGGCGGCGGCCCGTGCGGCGGCGGCCGCCCGCTGGTCGGGTCTTGGCCGACGGATCAACGCGGAGCTGCCCGGCCCGGTGCTGCGCCGGCCGCCCTGGTGCCTTCCCGCCCGGGTCACCCGTGAGCTGCGCGGCCGGCTCGACCGCGGCTCCCTCTCGGCCCGGGGCTTCGACCGGGTCCTCCGGCTCGCGTGGACGATCGCCGACCTGGACGGCCGGGACCGTCCCGACGTGGACGACGTCGGCGAGGCGATCGGCCTGCGCACCGGGGAGGCGCTGTGACCGGGCTCCGGGAAGGCGTCACGCGGCGAACCGGACCGGCCCGCACGAGGAGGCTGCCATGACCATCCACGACGTGCCACCGCCGCGGGCCGCCGGAGCGGACGACGACCGGCTCGCCCGGGTGGCGTTGACCTGGCTCACCGAGCCGGGCACCCGGTCGGTCTTCCAGCTCGTCCAGCGGCACGGCCCGGTCCACACGCTGGCGCTGCTGCGCGACGGCGGCGCCCCGGAGGATTCCCTGCGGCAGACCGTGGCGACGCGGCTGGCGGCCGGTGACCCGTTGGCGGCGGCGGCCGAGGCGCTGGAGCGGGCCGACCGCCTCGGCGCCCGGCTGGTGACGCCGGCCGACGAGGAGTGGCCGGCCTCGGTGGACAGCCTCCGCCGACTGGTCCTTCCCGACGCGACCCGCAAGGTCGACCGGGAGACCGCCCCGCCGCTCTGCTTCTGGGTCCGGGGCGGATGGCCACTGGCCGAGGCGCTGGACCGGTCGGTCGCGGTGGTGGGCGCACGCGCCGCGACCGGGTACGGCGTCCACGTCGGCACCGAGCTGGCGTACGGGCTGGCCGAGCGGGACTGGACGGTGGTCTCCGGCGGGGCGTTCGGCATCGACGCCGCCGCGCACCGGGGGGCGCTCAACGCGGGCGGCCGCACCGTCGCCGTGCTCGCCTGCGGGCTGGACCGGCCGTACCCGATGGGCAACGCCGCCCTCTTCGACCGGATCGCCGACACCGGGCTGCTGGTCAGCGAGTGGCTGCCCGGGGCGGAGCCGCTCCGACCCCGGTTCCTGATCCGCAACCGGGTGATCGCCGCCGCGACCCGCGGCAGCGTGCTGGTGGAGGCGTCGGCGCGCAGCGGCGCCACGCAGACGATGCACCGGGCCCTGGCGATCGCGCGGCGGGCGATGGTGGTCCCCGGCCCGGTGACCTCGGCGATGTCCGTCGGAGCGCACGAACTGCTGCGGGAGCACCCGCACGCGCGGCTGGTCGCGTCCGTCGCGCACGTGCTGGAGGAGGTGGGCCGCATCGGCGGCGACCTGGCGCCGCCGGCCCGGGGACCCGAGCGGCCCAGGGACCGGCTCGACGACGACGCCACGACGGTGCTGGAGTCGCTGCCTCGCCGGGGGGTGACCGGCGTGGACGAGCTCGCCGCCCGGTCCGGGGTGGCGGTACGGACGGTCCTGCGCAAGCTGGCCCTGCTCGAGGAGCTGGGGTTCGTGGTCCGGCGCGGCACCGGGTACGCACTCCTCAGCACACGCGGCGAGGCGGGGCCACGAGCAGCGTCGGCGGGTGCCGGAGGGGAATGACCTCAGCCCGGGCGTCAGTCGCCCTCGAACCGCAGCTCGGTGCCCGCCTCCTGCTGGCAGCGCCGGACGAGCGCCACGACGTCGCGGACGTGAGCCGCCTCCGACTCGGATCCGGCCACCTCCGCGAGGCTGCACAGCTCGGTGAGGAGGAGTGGCGCCGACTGCGCGTCGAAGGCCTGTTCGCCGACCCGATCCAGCCGATCCAGCAGCGGCGTGCGCCCGCCGCCCCGGGTCCGGTCCAGGAGTTGGCGCAGCGTGTCCTCGTCGTCCGGCACCACCTGGACGGGCACGTACGAGACGCGACGGCTGCTCGCCCGCAACGCCCGGTAGAGAACCACATCCAGTCCCACGGCTGCCCCCACCCCTCGCGTCCGACCTCGCGCCGGACCGCGCGGCAGGCCGTGCCCGCACGGTCCCGGATGGACGCACGGCTTGGCGCACGCCCATCAGCGACCGCCGGCACCGTCGGCGGCGGTTGCAGCGACCGTAAGCTGAACGGGTGCGCGCCGACAAGCAGTCCGCAGCCGCGTTAGCGGGCACGGCGACCGGCCGGAACCGCACCGACCCGAACCAGGCCGGCCGGGACAACGGCGCCCCGAACCGGGCTGCCCGGGGCGGCACCGGCCGCGACGGGGTTGGCCTGGGCCGGAGTCGGCCGATGAGCCGGCGGGACAGCCGCACCACCCGGGGCGGCACCGGCCGGGCCTGGTCGGCCTGGAACGGGGTCGACCGATGAGCCGGCGGGACAGCCGGGCCACCCGGGTCCTGCACGCGGCCCTGCCCCCGGCCATGCGCGAGGCGGTCGACGAGTTCGCCACGCACCTGGCCCAGGTCCGCAACCGCTCCGCCCACACCGTCCGGGCGTACGTCACGGATGTGGTTTCCCTGCTCGACCACGCCGTCCGGGCCGGGGGCCGCAGCCCTGCCGACCTGGACCTCACGGTGATCCGCAGCTGGCTCGCCCGGCAACGGACGATGGGGGCGGCCCGGACCACGCTCGCCCGTCGCGCCGCGGCCGCCCGCACCTTCAGCGCCTGGGCGCACCGCGGCGGCCTGCTGCCGGCGGACGTCGCCGCGCCGCTGGCCAGTCCGCGCGCGCACCGGGAGCTCCCCGCGGTCCTCCGGAGCGACCAGGCCGCCACTCTCCTCGCGACCGCCGCTCGCGCTCCCGGCGACCGGCCGGCGGGCGGAGCGCCGCCGGGGAGAGGCTCGCCGCCGGCGAGCACCGGGTCGACAACGGTGACCGGCGACGGCGACCCGGTGCGGCTGCGGGATCTGCTGCTGCTGGAACTGCTCTACGCGACCGGGGTGCGGGTCAGTGAGGCGTGCGGGCTGGACGTCGCCGACGTGGACCCGGGCCGGCGGGTGCTCCGGGTGCTCGGCAAGGGCGGCCGGGAACGCACCGTGCCGTACGGCGTACCGGCGCAACGGGCGCTCGACGCGTGGCTCCGGCACGGCCGCCCGAACCTGGCCGGGCCGCGTTCCAAAGATGCGCTGCTGCTCGGGGCACGGGGTGGTCGGCTCAACCCGACGACCGCGCGGCGGATCGTCGGTGCGTACGCCGAGGCGGCCGGCTTGCCGCGGATCAGCCCGCACGGGCTGCGTCACTCGGCCGCGACCCATCTGCTCGAAGGCGGCGCCGACCTGCGGGCGGTGCAGGAGCTGCTCGGCCACTCCTCGCTGGCCAGCACCCAGATCTACACGCACGTGTCGGTCGAGCGGCTGCGGGCGGCGTACCGGCAGGCCCATCCCCGCGCCTGACCGCCGGGCCCGCGACCGCACCAGCCGACCCCGCCAGCCCACCGCCGCCGACGACCGCACCAGCCCGACCCCGCCAGTCCGCCGCCGACGACGACCGCACCGGCTCGCCGTCGACCGCCGGCGGGAGATCGACGGACGGTTACGATCATCAGGTGAGTGTCGTGCAGCCGCCCGAGCCGATCCCGGGCGCGCGCCTGCTGTTCTCCCTCGATCCGGCGGTGAGCCACCTCAACCACGGGTCGTTCGGTGCTGTGCCGATCGGGGTGCAGCGCGCCCAGCAGCGGCTGCGCGACGAGATGGAATCGAACCCGCTGCGTTTCTTCACCGCCGGGCTGGTCGACCGCATCACGCACACCCGCCGGCACCTGGCCGGCTTCCTGGGTGCGGACCCGGACGGCACCGCGCTGGTGCCGAACGCCACGACCGGGGTGGCGGTGGTGCTCCAGTCGATCGGCCTTCGCGAGGGCGACGAGGTGCTGACCACCGACCACGGGTACGGCGCCGTGCGCCTCTCCGTCGACCGGGCGTGCCGCCGCACCGGGGCGGTCACCCGGACGCTGCGAGTGCCGCTCGGCGCGACCGACGAGGAGGTGCTCCAGATCGTCCGGGGTGGGCTGCGCCCGGGCCGCACCCGGCTGCTCGTGGTGGACCAGCTCACCTCCCCCACCGCCCGGCTCCTCCCGGCCGCCGCGATCGCGGGGGTCGCCCGGGAGGCGGGGGTGGCGGTCCTGGTCGACGCGGCGCACGCACCGGGCATGCTGCCCACCCCGGTGGCGAGCATCGGCGCCGACTTCTGGGTCGGCAACCTGCACAAGTGGGCGTACGCGCCGCGCGGCACCGCCGCGCTCGTGGTGGCCCCGCCGTGGCGGGAGCGCATCGAGCCGCTGGCTGTCTCGTGGGAGCAGGAGTCGGGCTTTCCCGGCCGGGTGGAGTGGCAGGCGACCGGGGACTACACCCCGTGGCTGGCCGCGCCAGTTGGCGTGTTCACGCTGCGCAGCCTCGGCCTTGACCGGGTACGGGCGCACAACGCCGCGCTGGCCGCGTACGGCCAACGGGTGCTGGGGGACGCGCTCGGGGTGCGCCCGGCCGACCTGCCCGACCCCGGCGGGCCGGGGGTCGCCATGCGGATCGTTCCGCTGCCACCGGGGCTCGCCACCACGCTGGAGGCGGCGCGGGCCCTGCGCGCCCGGATCGCCGAGCGGCTGGCCGCCGAGGTGGCCGTGATGACCTGGGACGGGCGGGGCTGGCTGCGGCTGTGCGGCCAGGTGTACAACTCGGCGGCGGAGTACGAGCGGCTCGCGGTGTCCCTGCCTCCGCTGCTCGCCCAACGCTGAGCCGCGGCCCGTCGCGAGCCGGCGCCGCCGGATGCCACCGACCGGCCGCGCGTCGAGCGGCGGCCAGCAGTGGGCCCACCGGAGCACACACCACCGGGTGGCGGCACGCTGAGCGGCAGCCACGTGGCACGGGAGCCGCGTTACCGGAGCACGCCGTCGAGCGGCAGCAGCCGCACCGGCCCGCGGCCGAGCAGCACCAGCGGGTCGAGGTACGGGTCGCCTCGGCGCAGCCCCCAGTGCAGGCAGGCTGCGGCAGCGCAGCCCGGATGCCCGGCCAGCAGGTGGCCGATCGGCGCGCCGGCGGGCACCTGGGCGCCCACCGCGAGCCCGGGCCGTACCGGCTCGTAGGTGGTCCGCAGGCCGTCGGCGTGTGCCACGGCGACCACCGGCCGGCCGGCGACCACCCCGGCGAAGGTGACGGTGCCGGGGCCGGCGGCCAGCACCGGCGTGCCTGGGGCGGCGGCCAGGTCGACGCCCCGATGACCGGGCAGCCAGGGCTGCGGCGGCGGGTCGAACCGCCGCACCACCGGTGGCGTCGTGGGCAGCGGCCACCGGAAGGACTCGGACCCGGCGACACTCGCCCCGTCCGGCACGACAGCCGGCACCGGTACGGCGACGGCCGGCGCGGACGCCGCACCCGGACGGACGACGACCGGCACGGACACGACGACTGACCGCACCGCGACGCCCGGCGCGGACGACGCACCCGACCGGACAACGACCGGCACGGACACGGCGGCGGGGGGTGCGGCGGCCAGCACGACGCCGAGCACGCCGGCGAGGATCGGCGAGGGTTCCATGCCGGCACCCTTTCCGGTCGTGCCGCCCGGCCGCCACCCCGTGGGCGGCGACCTGTGGACGACGGCCGCCCTGTGGACAGACCCCGCGGGCGGATTTGATCTGCTATGCGGTTGCCGGGGACAGCGGCGCCGCGGCCTGCTGCCTAGGCTGGCCGGATGACCAAGGACTGGTACGACTGGCACGCGGACTACGACGATCCCGGCTCACCGCTGTCCCGCCGGCTAGTGGAGGTGCGCCGCCGCGTCGCCGACGCGCTGGACCAGGCCCCGCCCGGCCCGCTGCGGGCGATCAGCCTCTGCGCCGGTCAGGGGCGGGATCTCGTGCCCGTCCTCGCGGGGCATCGCCGCGGGCCGGACGTGACCGCCCGGCTGGTGGAGTTGGATCCCCGCAACGCCGAGGTCGCCCGCTCGGCCGCGGCGGCGGCCGGGCTGCCGGCGGTCGAGGTGGTCGTCGGTGATGCCGCACGCACCGACGCGTACGCCGATCTCACCCCGGCCGACCTGGTCCTGGTCTGCGGGGTCTTCGGCAACGTCCCGGAGGCCGACATCCGCGCCACCGTCGGGCACTGCGCGGCCCTCTGCGCCGCCGGTGGCACGGTGATCTGGACCCGGCACCGGGGCACTCCCGACCTGGTGCCGGCGATCTGCGACTGGTTCGCGGAGGCCGGGTTCGAGCAGGTGGCGGTCAGCACACCGGCGGAGCGGGTGGGCGTGGGTGTGCACCGTCTCCGCACCGCGTCGCGTCCCCTGCCGGCGGGCGTGACGATGTTCGGGTTCGACCGGTAGCCGGGGCGGCGGGAGCAGCCCTGACCGGGGCGGCAGGAGCAGCCATGACGGTCGGACCGGGCGGCTCTAGGCTGGGTCCGGTCACGGCGGGAACGCCGCCGTCCGGGTCGGGGAGAGTGGATGACCACAGTGGATGATGTCAGCCGTCCGTCGCGGCTGGCCGAGCCGGACGAGGCGATCAGCGTCGAGGAGCTCCAGCTCGCCGCCCGCAACCACGGGATCCCGCTCGAGGCGCTGCGCTACGACGTCACCCCGGCTGGTCTGCACTACCTGTTGATCCACTACGACATCCCGGACGTCGACCCGGCGACCCATGTCCTGACCGTGGACGGTGCGGTCGACCGGCCGCTGACGGTCGACCTGGCCGAGTTGCGGGCCCGGCCCCGGGTCAGCCACCGGGTGACGCTGGAGTGCGCCGGCAACGGGCGGGCCCTGCTGCAGCCGCGGCCGGTCAGCCAGCCGTGGCTGGTGGAGGCGGTCGGCAACGCGGAGTGGACGGGTACGCCGCTCGCGCCGTTGCTGCGGGAGGCGGGGCTGCCGGCCGACGCCGTGGACGTGGTCTTCACCGGCGCCGACCACGGGGTGGAGCGCGGCGTCGAGCAGGACTACCAGCGGGCGCTACCGGTGGCGGAGGCGCTGCGCGAGGAGGTGCTGCTCGCGTACGAGATGAACGGCGCCCCGCTGCTGCCGCAGCACGGCGCGCCGCTGCGGCTGATCGTGCCCGGCTGGTACGGGATGGCGCACGTCAAGTGGCTGCGGACGGTCAGCGTGCTGACCGAGGAGTTCACCGGCTACCAGAACGCGGTGGCCTACCGGCTGCGGCAGGACGCCGAGGATCCCGGCGTGCCGGTGACCCGGATCGAGCCGCGTGCCCTGGTCCGCCCGCCCGGCTTCCCGGACTTCATGTCCCGCACCCGGGTACTCCGCCCGGGCCCGTGCACCCTGGACGGCCGCGCCTGGTCCGGCCACGCCCCGGTGGTCTCGGTGGAGGTGACGACCGACGGGGGCGAGACCTGGACGGCGGCGGACCTGGACGGGGACCCGGACGGCCCGTACGCGTGGCGACGCTGGCGCCACACCTGGGCGGCGACGCCAGGCCGGTACGTGCTGAGCGCCCGCGCCACGGACGCCTCGGGCCGGACGCAGCCCGTGGAGCAGCCGTGGAACCGGGGCGGTTTCGCGAACAACCTCGTCCAGCGGGTCGAGGTGGTGGTGCTGGGGGGCTGACGGGCACGGTGGGGGACCGTGGTGTCCGCGCGCCGGCGGCGGGCCGCCGGCCGGGCGAAGGGATCAGCCGCCGAAGCCTGAGTCGGCGGGCAGTGAGATGTCCGGCTTCTCCAACTCCTCGACGTTGACGTCCTTGAACGTCATCACGCGGACGTTCTTGACGAACCGGGCAGGGCGGTACATGTCCCATACCCAGGCGTCGTGCATCTCGACCTCGAAGTAGACCTCGCCGTCCGAGTTGCGCACGTGCAGGTCGACCTGGTTCGCCAGGTAGAAGCGGCGCTCGGTCTCCACCACGTAGGAGAACTGGCGGACGATGTCGCGGTACTCCCGGTAGAGCTGCAGCTCCATCTCTGTCTCGTACTTTTCGAGATCTTCCGCGCTCATCCCACTCCGCCTTCCATGACCACATCTTCCCCCACCGGCGTCGAGGGCCGAGGCGGCTCGCCCAACGCCACGCCGACGGTACCCTCTGGCGCGCCGGAGCGCTCCATCGGCTCGTCCGGCCTTGCACCCAGCGGCCGACGGGCCCGGCGCGGGACCTCGTGCCGGCCCGACACGGTAGCGACATTGACGTACGAGAAACGGTGCTCCGGGCACGGGCCCAGCTCCCGCAACGCCGCCGAGTGCTCCGGGGTGATGTAGCCCTTGTGCTCCGCGAACCCGTAGCCGGGGAACGCCTCGTCCAGCTCGACCATGATCCGGTCCCGGGTGACCTTGGCCAGCACGCTCGCCGCGGCCACGCAGGCCGCCACCCGGTCACCCTTCCACACCGCCAGCCCCGGCACGTCGAGGCCGTCCACGCCGAAGCCGTCGGTGAGCACGTACTCGGGCGGGGTGCCCAGCGACGCCAGCGCCCGCCGCAGCGCGGCGAGGTTGCACACGTGCAGGCCGCGGGCGTCGACCTCGTCCGCCGGGATCACCACCACCGCGTACGCCAGGGCGCGGGCCACGACCTCCTCGTACACCCGCTCCCGGTTGCCCGGGGTGAGCAGCTTCGAATCGGCGAGGCCGTCGATCTCACCGCGCCGCCCCTCCGGCAGGATCGCGGCGGCGGCCACCAGCGGGCCGGCGCAGGCACCCCGGCCGGCCTCGTCGGCGCCCGCCACGTGCCGGAAGCCGCGCCGTTGCAGGGCGCGCTCCAGCGCGTAGAGGCCACCGTCGCGGCGCACGACGGTGCGCGGCGGCGTCAGCACGGCGCACCGCCGTCCGTGGTGGGCAGCGCGGCGGGACCGGCCGCCGGTGGTGCGGCGGCCAGAGCGTGGGCCAGCACCGCGGGCAGATCCGGCGGATAGTAGCGCTGGCCGCTGGCCGCCAGCTCGGCCGGCGACCACCAGCGGTGCCCGGCGACACTGGCCCGCTCGACAGCGTTGAAGCCGGTCGTGTCGACCTCCCACCCGGCCACCCGGACCAGGAAGAACTCCTGCTCCTGCCGGTACCAGACGCCGTCGAACGGGAACTCGACCGTCTCCGACCACACCGGTGCGCCGAGATCGGCCGGGCTCAGCCGCAGGCCGGTCTCCTCGGCGAGCTCCCGGGCGGCCCCGGCCGCCGGGCTCTCGCCCGGGTCGAGCCCGCCCCCCGGCGTGAACCAGTACCGGTGACCGGGACGGGCCGGGTCGGTGCCCTCGAAGAGGAGGATGCGGCCGGCGGCGTCCACGAGCAGCACCCGGGCGGCGCGACGAGGGGTGTAGACGGTCACCGTGACAGCCTGCCAGACGCCGCCGACAACGCCCACGCCCCCATCGCGGCCGGCCGGCTCAGGACCGCGGCTCGGGAATGCCGTCGTACTGCTCGGGCACGCTCAGCCAGCGCGCGCGGTTCAGCGGCCAGAAGACGGTGAAGGCACGCCCGACGACGTCGTCCTCGGGGATCGTCGCCTCGTTGACGTCCTGCCCGGACTGCTGCCAGTGCTGCAGCGAGTCGCCCGAGGCGGACCGGTGGTCGCCCATCACCCAGAGCCGGCCCGGCGGCACGGTGACGTCGAAGTCCTGGTCGGCGGGCCGGTCCCGCTCACCGTCGACCGAGAACAGGTACGGCTCGTCCAGCGCCGAGCCGTTGATCGTGATCCGCCCCTGCTCGTCGCAGCAGACGACGTGGTCCCCGCCGACGCCGATGACCCGCTTGATGAAGTCCTCGCCGTCCGGGTTGCCGCTCCACGTGGTCGGCGCCTTGAAGACGATCACCTCGCCCCGGTGCGGCGAGCGGAAGTCATAGACCAGCTTGTTGACCAGCACCCGATCGTCGATCTGAAGGGTGTTCTCCATCGACGGCGAGGGGATGAAGAAGGTCTGCAGCACGAAGGCTCGCACCAGCACCGCGACCAGGATCGCCACGCCGAGGAGGATCGGCAGCTCCTTCCAGAAGGAGCTACGGGACTTGTCGGTCTGCTCGTCAATCACGGGAAGGAGCCTACGTTGCCCGGCTGGGACGCACCGTCCGGAACGCGCGATAACGGAGCAGCGCGGCCGAGAGCGGCAGGAGCAGCAGCACACCGCCGTCCGGCGTCGGCCGCGCCGGTGGTGCCGTGCCCGTCGAGGCGCTCGCCGGCGGCGGCACGTTCGCGAACGTCTCGGGAACGGACAGCGACGTCCACCGCGAGGACGGCCACACGATGCCGAACGCCCGGCCGACCACGTTGTCGATCGGCACCGGACCCTGGCAGCGGGCGTCCTGGGAGACCAGCCGGTGGTCGCCCATCACGAAGATCTGCCCGGGCGGGACGACGATCTCGTCGAAGCGCCGTGCGCGGCACTCGTTCGGGTTCGGCGGCACGTCGAGCGGCGAGTCCCGCAGGACGTACGCCTCGTCCAGCGGCGTGCCGTTGACCAGCACGCGGCCCTGCTCGTCGCAGCACTTCACCCGGTCGCCGGGCAGGCCGATGACCCGCTTGATGAAGTCCTTCTCGCCGGGGCGGCTCACACCCACCAGGTCGCCGACCGTGGCGCCGAGCTTGGCCACGAAGCCGGGCTCGGGCTGCTCGTCGACCTGCGGCGCCCAGCGGTCGGTGCCGCGGAAGACCACCACCTCGCCGCGCGCCGGGTCCCGTACGTCGTAGACGACCTTGTTGACCAGCACCCGGTCACCGACGAGGAGGGTGTCCTCCATCGAGCCGGAGGGGATGAAGAACGCCTGGAGCAGGAAGGTGCGGATCAGCACGGCGAGGCAGAACGCGACGATCAGCAGCAGCGGCAACTCCTGCCAGAGCGGCATCTGCCGGCGGGTGCGGCGGGTCCGTCGACGCCACGGGTCGACCGTGCCGTTCTCGTCGAGCGTCTGCACCACGCCACTCCCCGGTCCGCAGAAATGACACTACCGCCCGGGAGCCCTGTCGCGGCTCCCCGGGCGGCAGTGGACGTCTTCCCCGCCGCGGGGCGGGGACCCGACCGGCTGCGCCCGTACGACCAGGGTAGTGCGGTCCGGTCCGTACGACATACGCGCAGCTCGGGCGGCGTGGCGCAGCGCGATGTCAGCTCGGCTGCTTCTCGCGCCGCTCCTTGATCTTGGCCTTCTTGCCACGCAGCTCACGCAGGTAGTAGAGCTTGGCGCGGCGGACGGCACCGCGGGTCACGACCTCGATGCGGTCGATCGCCGGGCTGTTGATCGGGTAGGTGCGCTCCACGCCGACCCCGAAGCTGACCTTGCGGACGGAGAAGGTCTCCCGCAGCCCGGCACCCTGGCGACGGATGACGACGCCCTGGAAGATCTGGACCCGGGACCGGTTACCCTCCACGACCCGCGCGTGCACCTTGACGGTGTCACCGGCGCGGAAGTCGGGAACGTCGACCCGCTTCGACTGGGCGTCAAGAGCGTCCAGGATGTTCATCGCTGCGTCCTCGTGAGGCTCACGGCGCACCGTCAGTCGGTGCGCGGATGGGTGATTCTGACCCCCGGGTGGTCGCCGGCGCTCGCCGACCCCGGTCGAGGGTCCTCGCAGCCGCCCGCGGCGCGGCCGACTGCGGCAACCCCTCTACTTTGCCACATCCCCCGGCGGCGGCTGAAATCCGGCCCGCTCCAGGGCCGCCCGGTCCCGTTCGTCCAGGCTCTCCGGGGGCAGCGCCGCGATCATGTCCGGGCGCCGGAGGGCCGTCCGGACCAGCGCCTCGTCCCGCCGCCAGCGGGCGATCCGCCCGTGGTCGCCGGAGCGCAGCACCTCCGGCACCGCCAGGTCCCGCCACACGGCCGGCTTGGTGTACATCGGGGCCTCCAGCAGCCCGTGGGCGTGCGACTCCTCGTCCAGCGAACCGGCGTTGCCGAGCACCCCCGGCAGCAGCCGGGTGACCGCCTCCAGGATCACCAGCACCGCGACCTCGCCGCCGAAGAGCACGTAGTCACCGAGGGAGACCTCGGTCACCGGCATCCGGGCCGATGCGTGGTCGAGCACCCGCTGGTCGATGCCCTCGTACCGGCCGCAGGCGAACAGCAGGTGCGGCTCGGCGGCCAGCTCGTGGGCCAGCGCCTGGGTGAACGGGACGCCGGTCGGCGCGGGCACCAGCAGCCGGGGCGCGGTGGCCCCCGCCGGGGCGAGCGCGTCGAGCGCCTCCCCCCAGGGCTCCGGCCGCATCACCATGCCCGGTCCGCCGCCGTACGGCGTGTCGTCGACCGTGCGGTGCACGTCGTGGGTCCAGGTCCGCAGATCGTGTACGGCCAGCCGCAGCGTGCCGCTGGCGCGGGCCTTGCCGATCAGCGACAGGTCCAGCGGAGCGAAGTACTCCGGGAAGATCGACACGATGTCGACGCGCATGCGGGATGCTCCAACGGCTGTGCGGCCGGACCGGCGACCCCGTCAGAGGTCGAGCAGGCCGCCGGGCGGGTCGACGACGACGCGACCGCCGACGAGGTCGACCTCGGGGACGATCGCCTTGACGAACGGGATCAGCGCGTCCCGGCCACCCGGGCGGCGCAGCACCAGCAGGTCGGAGGCGGGGGCGTGGTCGATGCGGGCCACCTCGCCCAGCCGCTCCCCGGCCGGGGTGACCACGGCCAGGCCGACCAGCTGGTGGTCGTGGAACTCCTCCGGGTCCTCCGGAGCGGTGACCTCGGCGCTGTCCACCGCGAGCAGGGTGCCGCGCAGCGCCTCGGCGACGTTGCGGTCCAGCACGCCGTCGAAGGCGACCAGCAGCCGGCCCTGGTGCCAGCGGGCGGCCTCGACGGTCAACTCCGCCGGCACCCGGTACGCCCCCGGCTGCGCGGGTGCGTTCGCACCCGGGTCGGTCCGGAGAACCGACCCGGGTGCGAACCGTGCCTCGGGCTCGTCGGTCCGCACCTCCACGGTGACCTCACCGCGGATGCCGTGCGGCTTCCCGATCCGGCCGACGATGAGCAGCATCAGTACGAGTCGACGATGTCGACGCGTACGCCGCGCCCACCGATGGAGCCGATGACCTGGCGCAGCGCCTTGGCGGTCCGCCCGGACCGCCCGATCACCGTGCCGAGGTCCTCCGGGTGCACGCGGACCTCCAGCCGCTTGCCCCGACGGGAGTCGACCAGCCGGACCCGGACGTCGTCGGGGTGGTCGACGATGCCCTTGACCAGGTGCTCCAGCGCCGGACGCAGTGCCACGTCAGGCCTGCTCGCCGGAGTCCGCACCGGCCTGCTCCTCGGTCTTCGGTGCCTCCTCGGCGGCCGGCGCGGCCGGCGCGGCCTTGGCGGCCTTCTTGGCCGGCTTGGCCGGCGCCTCCGCGAGGCCGGCGGCGGCCTTCGCCTCGGCCTCGTACGCCGCCTTGCGGTCGGCCCGCTCGGGCGCGACCTTCAGCGGCTCCGGGGCCGGCAGGCCCTTGAACTTCTGCCAGTCACCGGTCTTCTCCAGCAGGCGCTGCACCGCCTCGCTCGGCTGCGCGCCCACGGAGAGCCAGTACTGCACCCGGTCCGACTTGACCTCGATCACCGAAGGGTCCTCCTTCGGCTGGTAGATCCCGACGAACTCGATCGCCCGGCCGTCGCGCTTGGTGCGCGAGTCGGCGACGACGATTCGGTACTGCGGGTTGCGGATCTTGCCCATCCGCAGGAGCCGGATCTTTACGGCCACAGTTCTTTCGCTCCTGTTGCGATCCCACCGGCCCGGAAGGGGCGGTGTACGGGTGAGCGCCCACCGGCACAGTGGGGTTTGGGCCGGAGACTACTCGGTGGACTGGCGCGGTGCCCGGGGTAGAGGGCGCCGGACACACGCCGGATACCAGCCAGCCATTCTGCCAGATCGGGTCGGGAACTCTCACACCGGACCGGGCCGGTTCACCCGCCGGCACCGGAAAGTGACCGGAAACACCCGACCGTCAACGCGCCGGCGGCCGATCCCAGCCCGGCGGCAGTTCCCGCGGCGCCGTCCACCCGCCGGGCGGCTCGAAGTCGCACCAGGTGCCGTCGAAGGGGAACCGCCCGGCCTCGGCCTGCGCGATCACCCGCTCGCCCTCGGCCCGGACCGCTTGCTCGTCGGCGACCCAGTAGTGCTCCGGGAAGTCGAGCCGCTCGGTGAACTCGTCCTCGTCCTTCCACTCCCAGCCGCGATCCGGGCGGACCAGCACGTCGAGGTCCTGGTCGACCACGTCGACGCCGGCGAGGTCACCGTCGTCCCAGCGCACGCCGGGTTCCTCCAGGTTCACGTACCAGTGGGCGAACCGTCCCTGCTCGTCCCGGAACCACCAGACCGAATGCGCCGCGCCGGTGGGCAGGAACTTCAGCAGGGGCGGACCCTGCCAGCGGCCGGTCGCCAGCCGGTACGACGAGAGGACCCACTCGGCGAACGGCACCGCCCGCATGCCGAGCCCCGCCTCGGTGACCTCGCTCGCCACCGCCGAGCCGCGGGCGATCCAGAGCAGCAGCCCCCGGTCGTCGTCGCTGACCACCCGCGCCGGGCGGACCCAGCCGATGCGCCCCCGCCGGACGTTGCGGTGCACGATCAACCGGCCGGGCTCGAACCTCACGAGCCGACCCTACCGACACCGGGAGAAGTGCTGGGAAGGACCCTTTTACAACGCCTGGCGTTGCCAAGGGGCCCTTCCGGGCCCCTCAGTAGGCGCGGGCCAGGATGGCGACCAGGTCGGGCTCGTCCTCGGAGTCCGGCACCGAACCGTCCGCACGGACCAGGCAGCGCACGGTGACGCCCTGCGCGTTCGCCTCGGCCTCCCCCTTCGCGCCGACGGCCGACCAGGGCACCCGGGCCCAGCCCGTCGCCGCCGCCTCGATCGCCTCGGCCAGCGTGCCGACCTCGCGGGTGCGGGCCGTGCGGTTGGCCAGCGCCTGGTCGTGGAGCGCCTGCTGGTCGGCGTCCAGGGCGGCGAGCACCGCGCCGACCACGTCCGCGACCGGCACCGGGGACTTCGAGCCGTCCGTGCGCCGGACCACGACCGCGTTGCCGGCGGCCAGGTCCCGGGGACCGACCTCGACGCGTACCGGGTAGCCGCGCAGCTCGGCGTCGACGGCCCGACGGCCGAACGGGGTGTCGGTGCGGTCGTCGAGCGCCACCCGGACCCCGGCGTCCCGCAGGCCGTCGCGCAGCTTGGCCGCGGCCTCGGCGACGCCGTCGCCGTCCTTGACGACCATGACGTACGCCTGCACCGGCGCGAGCCGCGGCGGCACCCGCAGGCCGTTGTCGTCGCCGTGGCACATGATCAGACCACCCAGCATCCGGGTCGACGTGCCCCACGAGGTGGTCCACGCGTGCTCCCGACCGCCCTCGGCCGACGAGTAGCTGATGTCGAACGCCTTGGCGAAGTTCTGGCCCAGCTCGTGGCTGGTGCCCATCTGGAGCGCCTTGCCGTCGCCCATCATGCCCTCGAGCGTGTACGTGGCGGTGGCACCGGCGAACCGCTCCCGGGCGGTCTTGAGCCCCACCTGCACCGGGATGGCGAGCACGTTGACCATCAGGTCCTCGTACGCCTCGTGCAGGATCCGGCGGGCGTAGGCGCGGGCGTCCTCCCGGGTGGCGTGGGCGGTGTGCCCCTCCTGCCAGAGGAACTCGCTGGTCCGCAGGAAGATCCGCGGGCGCAGCTCCCAGCGCACCACGTTGGCCCACTGGTTGAGCAGCAGCGGCAGGTCCCGGTACGAGTCGACCCACTTGGCCATGAACTCGCCGATGACCGTCTCGCTGGTCGGCCGCACCACCACCGGCTCGGCGAGCTGCTTGCCGCCACCGTGCGTGACCACCGCCAGCTCCGGCGAGAAGCCCTCGACGTGCTCGGCCTCGCGCTTGAGGTAGCTCTCCGGGATGAAGAGCGGGAAGTACGCGTTCTCCGCGCCGGCCGCCTTGATCCGGGCGTCCATCTCGGCCTGCATCCGCTCCCAGATGGCGTAGCCGGCCGGTCGGATCACCATGGTCCCGCGGACCGGGCCGTTGTCGGCCAGCTTCGCCTTCGCGATCAGGTCCTGGTACCAGCGGGGGAAGTCCTCCGCACGGGGAGTGAGCACGCGCGCCATGACCGCACATCCTATGCTCCGCCGGACCGGTCCCCGTCATCGGGCGGCCGGTGCGTCCCGCGCGCCCCGGCGGGTTCGCCGACACGCCGTAGACTTCGACCATCATGGGTGAATCCAGGGCCGCCACCCCGCTGCGCGACGGCATCGTCGACGCGGCGCGGACATTGACGATCGGGACCGGCTGGGACGGCGTACGGATGGGCGCGGTGGCCGCCGCGGCCGGGGTCAGCCGGCAGACCGTCTACAACGAGTTCGGCAGCAAGGCCGGCCTGGCGGAGGCGCTGGCCCGGCGGGAGGTGGACCGGTTCGTCTCCGAGGTCTGGGCGGCGCTGACCGGGCACGGTGACGACCTCCGCGCCGCCACGTACGCGGCGATCCGGCACACGCTCGCCTCGGCGGCCGACAATCCGCTGGTCAAGGCGATCCTCACCAGCACCCGGGGTGGCTCCGAGGAACTGCTGCCCTACCTCACCACCCGGGGCGACCTGGTGCTCGCCGAGTCGTCCGCCGCACTGATCGCGTGGGCCGGGCGGCACCTGCCCGGTGCCGACCCGGCGGCCCTGGCCTTCGCCGCCGACTCCGTCGTCCGGCTGGTGGTCAGTCACATCGTGCTGCCCGGGGCGCCGGTCGACGAGACGGCCGAGGCCCTCACCCGCCTCGCGGTCCGCCTCTTCGGCGCCGCCCTGCCCTCGTCCTGACGGATCCGCCTTCACCCGCGCCGATCGCCGCCCGCACCGACCGAGCGCCCGCACCGGCAAGATCACGCTGGATCCACGAAGTGGTCCCCTCGTTTCGCGTGGAGGCCACCACGTCGGCGATCGAGCACGATCTTGCGGCGGGCACGGTGCGGCGCCCGCGCGGATCAGCGGACGACGCGCCCCCGGAGGACGATCCGGGCGGGGGTACGGACGACGCGCAGGTCCCGGCGCGGGTCCTCCGGATACACGACCAGGTCGGCCCGGCCACCCTCGACCAGGCCGGGGAACCCCAGCCACTCCCGGGCCCCCCAGGACGCGGCGGCGAGGACGTCCACCGCGGACATGCCGGCCCGCTCGTGCAGCAGCAGCATCTCCTCGGCGGCGAGTCCGTGGTCGATGCCGCCGCCGGCGTCCGTGCCCACGTAGATCGGCACCCCGGCCTCGTACGCGGCCCGCACCACCGCCGGGAAGCGGTCGCGCAGGGCGAGCATGTGGTCGGCGTACCCGGGGAACTTCGCCCGGGCCTGGTCGGCGATCCCGCCGAAGGTCTGGATGTTGATCATCGTGGGCACGAGTGCGGTGCCCTGCCGGGCCATCAGGTCGACGAGGTCCAGGCTGAGCCCGGTGCCGTGCTCCACCGAGTCCACCCCGGCCCGCACCATGATCTCGACCGCCGACTCGGAGAAGGTGTGCACCGCGGCGCGTGCCCCGGCGGCGTGCGCGGCCTCCACGGCAGCGGTCATGGTGTCCGCGTCCCAGGCCGGCGCCAGGTCACCGACCCCCCGGTCGATCCAGTCGCCGACCAGCTTGACCCAGCCGTTGCCGGCGCGCGCCTGCTCGGCGACCGTCGCCGCGACCTCCGCCGCGCCGACCTCCACCCCGATGTCGCGCAGGTAGCGCTTCGGCGGGGCGATGTGCCGGCCGGCCCGCGCCAGGCGCGGCAGGTCGGGATCGTCGTCGAGCTCCGGGTACGGGTACGGCGAGCCGGCGTCGCGGATGGCCAGCACCCCGGCGTCGCGGTCGGTGCGGGCCAGCTCGCGGGCCTGGTCGAGCGAGTCGATCGGGGCGCCGCCACGGGCGATGCCGATGTGGCAGTGCGCGTCGGTCAGGCCGGGCAGCACGTACCCGCCGTCGACGATCGTCTCGGCGCCGGGCACCGGGTCGAAGGTCACCCGGTCGCCGACCAGCCACAGGTCCCGGACCTCGTCGTCCGGCAGGAGCACACCGCGTACGTGCAGAGCCATGCGCTCAGTCCTACCCGATGACTCCCCGCCGGTGCCGGGCAGGGGCGTCCCGGCGGGTCGCCGCCCGCCGGGACCGATCCGCTCAGCGCGGGCCCTTGTCCCCCTTGCCGAGCTTGTTGAAGTCGATCTTCGGGAGCTTGAAGCCCGGCGGGAGACCCTGGCCGGCCAGGTCGTTCGGGTCCATGCCGGCGGGCAGCTGCGGCATCCCGCCCGGGAAGCCGGCCGGCATCCCGGCGCCGGAACGCGGCCGGCCGCCGCCCTTCGTGCCCTTGCGCTTGTTCTTCGGCGACTTGGTCGCCTTTCGGCGGCCGCCGGGCAGGCCCATCATGCCGCCCATCTGCTTCATCATCTTCTGCGCGTCGGCGAAGCGGTTGAGCAGCTGGTTGACGTCCATCACGGTGACGCCGGAGCCGTTGGCGATGCGGGCCCGCCGCGAGCCGTTGATGATCTTCGGGTTGGTGCGCTCGGCCGGGGTCATCGACCGGATGATCGCGGTGACCCGGTCGAAGTGCTTGTCGTCCAGCTCGGCGAGCTGGTCCTTCATCTGCCCCATGCCGGGCATCATGGCCAGCACGTTCGCGATCGGGCCCATCCGCCGGACGGCGATGAGCTGGTCGAGGAAGTCCTCCAGGGTGAACTGCTCACCGCCCATCAGCTTGGCGGTCATCTTCTCCTTCTGATCGGCGTCGAAGGCCTGCTCGGCCTGCTCGATCAGAGTGAGGACGTCGCCCATGCCGAGGATCCGGCTGGCCATCCGGTCGGGGTGGAAGACGTCGAAGTCCTCCAGCTTCTCGCCGGTGGAGGCGAACAGGATCGGCTGCCCGGTGACCTGCCGAACCGACAGCGCGGCACCGCCGCGGGCGTCGCCGTCGAGCTTGGAGAGGACCACGCCGGTGATGCCGACGCCGTCGCGGAACGCCTCGGCGGTGCGGACCGCGTCCTGGCCGACCATCGCGTCGATGACGAAGATGACCTCGTCGGGCTGCACGGCGTCGCGGATGTCGGCGGCCTGCTGCATCATCTCGGCGTCGATACCGAGGCGACCGGCGGTGTCGACGATGACGATGTCCCGGGCGGCCCGGCGCGCGTGCTCGATCGAGGCGCGAGCCACCTGCACCGGGTCGCCGACCCCGTTGCCGGGCTCCGGGGCGTACACCTCGACGCCGGCGCGACCACCGAGCACCTGGAGCTGCCCGACGGCGTTGGGACGCTGGAGGTCGGCGGCCACCAGCATCGGCTGGTGGCCCTGGGCCTTGAGCCAGCGGGCCAGCTTGCCGGCGAGGGTGGTCTTGCCGGAGCCCTGGAGGCCGGCGAGCATGATCACCGTCGGCGGCTGCTTGGCGAACTGGAGCCGCCGGCCCTCGCCACCGAGGACGTTGATCAGCTCCTCGTTGACGATCTTGACGATCTGCTGGGCCGGGTTGAGCGCCTGCGAGACCTCGGCGCCGCGCGCCCGCTCCTTGACGTTCGCGATGAAGCCCTTGACCACCGGCAGCGCGACGTCCGCCTCCAGCAGCGCGAGGCGGATCTCGCGCGCGGTGGCGTCGATGTCGGCGTCGGTGAGCCGACCCTTGCCGCGGAGCTTGGTGAAGATCCCGGACAGGCGGTCACTCAAGGTGTCAAACACACGAACATCCCGTTTGTCAGTGTTCCGGCGAGCACAGGCCCGGCCGGGCGAACTCGCCGGCCACCGCTAGGGTATCCGGCCCGCCGATCCCTCGCTGCGGGCCGCCACGGCGCCCGTGCCCGGGGCCGAGATCCGACAACCTCGCGCGGGAAAGCGACATCTTCCCCGAACCTGCCGCTGGCGTGACGGGGTACGCCGGATCAGGAGGCCAGCCCGGACTGGTACGCGAAGACCACCAGCTGGGCCCGGTCGCGAGCGCCCAGCTTGACCATGGCCCGGCTGACGTGGGTCCGCGCGGTCGCCGGGCTCACCACCAGCCGCTCGGCGATCTCGGCGTTGCTCAGCCCTTCGCCGACCAGCCCGACCACCTCCCGTTCCCGGTCGGTGAGGGTGTCCAGCCGCGGGTGCGGCCGGGGCACCCGGGCCGGCCGGGTCGCGAACTCGCGGACCACCCGCCGGGTCACCGACGGGGAGAGCAGCGCCTCCCCCTCGGCGACCAGCCGGATCGCCCGCAGCAGCTCGGCCGGTCGGGTGTCCTTGGTCAGGAAGCCGCTGGCGCCGTGCCGGAGCGCGTCGAAGACGTACTCGTCCAGCTCGAAGGTGGTCAACACGACCACCCGGGTGCCGGCCAGGTCGGGGTCGGCGACGATCCGCCGGGTCGCCTCGATGCCGTCCACGCCGGGCATCCGCACGTCCATCAGCACCACGTCCGGCCGCTCCCGGCGGACCAGTTCGACGGCGGCCAGCCCGTCGGCCGCCTCGCCCACCACCGTCAGGTCGTCCTCGCTCTCGACCAGGGCACGCAGCCCGATCCGGACCAGGTCCTGGTCGTCCGCGAGCAGCACCCGGATCATCCGACCTCCTCCGTCAGGGGCAGTGTGGCGTACACCCGGAAGCCGCCGGCCGCGGCCGGACCGGCGGTGAACGACCCGCCCAGCGCGACGACCCGCTCCCGCATGCCGGCCAGGCCGAGGCCGGCGGGCTCGGCCGGCGAAACGGCGCCCCGGCCGGTGTCGGTGACCTCCACGGTGACCTCGGTGGGCGCGTACCGGACCCGCACGGTGGCGGTGGCCGGGCCGGCGTGCCGCAGCACGTTGGTCAGCGCCTCCTGCACCACCCGGTACCCGGCCAGGTCCACCGCCACCGGCAGCGCGCGCGGCTCGCCCTCGACCTCGACGCTCACGGGCACCCCGGCGCCGGCCATCCGCTCGCGCAGCCGCGGCAGCTCGGCCAGCCCGGGGACCGGCGCCCGCCCGTCGGCCGCCTCGTCGCGCCGGACCACGGTCAGGGTGACGCGCAGCTCGTCCAGCGCTTCCTTGCTGGTCCGGCTGATCGCGGTCAGCGCCGCCTCGGCCTGCTCGGGCCGCTTCCCGAGCAGGTGCAAAGCGATCTCCGCCTGCATGTGGATGGCGGCGAGACCGTGCCCGACCACGTCATGCACCTCCTGGGCGACCCGCAGCCGTTCCGCGTCGGCGAGCCGGCGGGCCTCGTCCCGCCGGGTGCGGGCCGCGCTCACCCGCCCCAGCCGCACCGTCGTGCCCACCGCGAACGGCACCACCACCCAGGCGGCGGCGGGCATCAGCCCCGGCAGACCCGGCGTCCGTACCCCCACGAAGACATGCGCCAGCAGCGCGACCAGGGCCGCGCCGGAGGCCACCGCCGCGGTCCGCAGCGGCAGGTACGCGGCGACCGTGTACGCGGCGACGAAGAACGAGACCAGGATCGGCCCGTACGGGTAGCCGAGCACCAGGTACGCGGCGGTCGCCGCGGTCACCACGCCGAAGGTGGCCAGCGGCCACCGCCGGCGACCGGCCAGGGCGAGTGCCGCCACCACGACCAGCGGATACGTCGCCCGGCCGGTGCCGATCCCCTGGTTCAGGCCGGCCGGCCCGGTGCCGACCAGCCCCAACGCGACCAGGGCCAGGGCGACGAGGGCGTCGAAGGCTCCGTCACCCCAGCCGCTCCGCTTCCGTTCCACGCCGCTCTCCCGCCGCTTCAGCCGATGTCCCGCCGGCGCAGCAGCGCCCCGCCCACCACCGCGAAGGCGACCAGGTACCCGGCCACCGCGACGGCCGCCTGCGCACCGCCGACCGTCGCGGTGACGCCCGGGACGTCGGCGGGCGCGCCGAGTGCCGCGACCAGGGACCCGGCGTTCGGGCCGGGCAGCCCCTTCTGCGCCTCGGCCACCCAGTCGAGCAGCGGCGCGGCGAGCGCGGAGAGCAGGTTCTGCACCGCGAGCATCCACACCAGGCCCAGCCCGACCGGGAGCGCCACGGCCCGCAGGGCGATGGCCAGCACCGCACCGAGCATGGCCCACATCGTCGCGACGAGCCAGCCCGCACCGACCCCGGTGAGCAGGTCGCCGGCCGAGGGCCAGCGCACCGGCTGCCCCTCGGCGAGCGCGATGAGCAGGCTGGACAGCGCGCCGAACGCGAACACCGCGAGCACGATGGCCAGCGCGGACACGGCGATGGCGAGCAGCTTGCCGGCGTACACCTCCAGCCTCGACGGGCCCTGGGTGAGCAGGGTCTTCCAGGTGCCCCAGCCGTACTCGCCGCCGACCGCGAGCACGCCGAGGATCAGCACGATCGCGCCGAGGAAGACCGGCAGGCCGCCGAGCGAGTTCCCGACCAGCCGGTCGGGCAGCAACATCGGCAGGGTCCGGTCGCTGTTCGGGCCGGTCGTCCCGCCCGCGATGCTCGCGTACGGGAAGACGTACGTAAAGATCAACGCGAGCACCACCGCGACGGCGAGCAGCAGCCAGGCCGCCGGGCGGCGGACCAGTTTGACCAGTTCGGCGCGGAAACTACGCAACATCGGCCGTTCCCTTCTCGATGAGGTCGAAGAAGACCTGCTCCAGATCCCGCTCGCGGGGGCGCAGTTCGCGTACGGCGAGCCCGGCCGCGACCAGTTCGGTGTTGAGCCAGGCGGCCCGCTCCGGTTCCACGACGAGGTCGAGCCCGCCGTCGACGACGCGCACCCGCTCGGCGCCGATCAGCGCCCGGACCCGGGCCGCTGCCTCGTCGAGCGGATCGGCGAGTACCCGCAGCCCGGCCGAGCCACGCAGTTCGGCGACGCTCCCCTCGGCGATCAGGCGGCCCCCGGAGATCACCCCGACCCGGTCGCAGACCTGCTCGACCTCGCCGAGCAGGTGGCTGGAGACCAGGACGGTGCACCCGGCGGCGCCGAGCCGGCGGAGCAGCATCCGCATGTCGGCCATGCCGGCCGGGTCGAGGCCGTTGGTCGGCTCGTCCAGGATCAGCAGGCGCGGGTCCTTGAGCAGGGCGGCGGCGACGCCGAGCCGCTGTTTCATGCCCAGCGAGTAGCCGGCGTACCGGTCGCCGGCCCGGCCGGTGAGGTCGACCAGGTCCAGCACGAGCGCCACCCGGTCGGCACCCACCCCGGCGTACCGGGCGAGCACCATCAGGTTGTCCCGCCCGGACAGGTACGGGTAGAAGGCCGGCCCCTCGATCAGCGCGCCCACCCCGGCGAGCCGGCCGACGCCGGGCGGCCGGCCGAGCAGCCGTACCGTGCCGGCGGTGGGACGGACCAGGCCGAGCAGCATGCGCAGGGTGGTCGTCTTGCCAGCGCCGTTGGGGCCGAGGAAGCCGTACACCTCGCCGGGCTGGACGGTCAGGTGAAGGTCGTCGACGGCGGTCAGCGGGCCGTACCGCTTGGTCAGCCCTTCGGTGTGCACTGGCAGGTTCATGCCCTCGAGCGTGCCGCTGACCGCGGCGCGCATCGTCACCCCGGAAGCGGCACCTCGCCTACGCTCCGGGACGTACGCCGGGCCGGTGCCGACGCGGGCGCGTCCCTACACCGCGGCCACGACGGCGGCCTCCAGCCGGGCCCGGACGTCGTCCGCGGGCCAGCCGCCGACCAGGTAGAAGGCGTCCACCACGTCCGCGCCGAGGGTGGAGATCCGGGCGGCGCGGACCTGGGCGCCGGCCTCGTCCAGCGCGCCGGCGACCCGGTAGAGCAGGCCGGCGGCGTCGGCCGCGCGCAGTTCCAGCACCACCGCGTCGGTGGCCGCCTCGCGGTGCCAGACGACCCGCGGCGCGGCGCCCTCGACCCGGGCCGCCAGGGCGCGCCCGCGCAGCCGTTGGATCACCGACACGTCGCCGGCCACCGCGCGCCGCAGGTCGGCGCTGAGCGCGATCGGGTCGGGCGCGAGCCCGTACCGGGGCTGGACCCGGAACTCCACCAGCGCCCGCCCGTCGACGCTGGTGGCGTCCGCGGCGATCACGTCCAGCCGGTGCAGGGCCAGGCAGCCGGCCACCGTCGCGAGCAGGCCCCGCCGGTCCGCCGCGGCCACCGCCACCCGGTCCCCGGTCAGGTGTACGACCGGCAGCGGGCCGGCGACCAGCGCCGGATCGGGAGCGGGTGGCGCGGGCGGCACACCGCTGTCCAGCGTGGTGCGGACCCGGGCGACCAGTTCGGCGACGAGGCGTCCCTTCCAGTCCGACCAGGCGGCCGGCCCGGTGGCCGCCGCGTCGGCGCGGACCAGGGCGTGCAGCAGGTCGAGGGTGGTCGGGTCGCCGACCTTCGCGGCGACGCCGGCGATGGTCTTCGGGTCGGCGAGGTCGCGGCGGGTGGCCACGTCCGGCAGGAGCAGGTGCAGCCGGACCAGCGTCCCGATCAGCGCCACGTCCTGCCCGGGCAGCCCGATCCGGGCGGCGACGGCCTCGGCGACCGGTGCGCCGACCAGGCTGTGGTCCCCGCCCGGCAGCCCCTTGCCGGCGTCGTGCAGCAGGGCGCCCAGCAGGAGCAGGTCCGGCCGGTCGACGTCGCGGGTGTGCCGGCTGGCCTCGTACGCGGTCTGCACCAGGTGCCGGTCGAGGGTGAACCGGTGCACCGGGTTGTGCTGCGGCAGGCTCCGCATCCGGGTCCACTCCGGCAGCCACCCGTCGACCAGCCCGTACCGGTCGCACGTCTCCCAGGCCGGCACGAGCCCGGCACCGGCGCCGAGCAGGGTGATCAGGGCGGCGCGCGCCTCCGCCGGCCACGGTGTCGGCAGCGGCGGGCAGTACGCCGCCAGCCACTCGCAGGTGGCCCGGGCGATCGGCAGGCGCGTGATCGCCGCCGCGGCGGCGACCCGGAGCGACAGGCTCGGATCGGGCCGCGCGCCGATGGCGGTGCGGGCCAGGACGAGCTCCCCGTCGTGCTCCACCACGTCCCGGGCGACCGGCCGGCGGACCGGTCCGCCGGCGGCACCCCGGCGGCGGCCGGCGCGGAGCCGCTCGGCCGCCCGGAAGGCGTCGTCGAGGGCGTGGCGGACGGTACGGGCGTCACCGGCGACCCGACGCAGCAGGGCGTCGCCCTCGTCCCCCGGCGCCGTGTCCGGCTGGAGCTGCCGGAGCCCGAGCAGGGCGGCGACGCCGTCGCGTTCCTGGGCGAGCAACCGGTCGACCCGGCGGCCGACCTGCGTGTGCAGGGCGTCGCGCGTGTCGAGCAGCCGCAGGTGGGCGGCGCGGACCGCCGGCCGCAGCGCGTCGGTGACGCCGGCGATCGCGACGGCCCGCAGAATGCCCACGTCCCGTAGCCCGCCGGCGGCCTCCTTGAGATCGCCTTCGAGGAGGAAGGCCAGCTCCCCGTGGACCCGCCACCGGGCGGCGGTGATCTCCCGCAGCCCGGGCAGCTGCCGGACGGCGGTGCGCCGCCAGTGGTCGGTGGCGGTGTGCACGAGCTGCCGGGCGAGCGCTTCGTCGCCGGCGACGAAGCGGGCGTCGAGCAGCCCGAGGGCGACCTTGACGTCGTCCTGCGCGACCGAGAGCGCCTCGGCGACGGTACGCACCGAGTGGTCGAGCCGCAGCCCGGCGTCCCAGACCGGGTACCAGATCCCGGCGGCCAGCTCGTCGACGTCGGGCACCCCGGCGTGCAGCAGCAGCAGGTCGAGGTCCCCGTAGGGAGCGCACTGGCGCCGCCCGAGCCCGCCGACGGCGACGAGCGCGACGCCCTCCCGCTCGGGCAGCAGCCCGGCGAGCCACCCGTCGAGCGCCGCGGCGCGCGCCTCCCGGGCGGTCGCGCCGATCCCCGCGGGAACGCCGACGACCTCGTTGATCAAGAGGGCCGGCTGCTTGATCAACGAGGTCATCCGGGCGTTCTCCTACAGTGCGTCGAGGCCGCGCTCGCCGGTCCGGACGCGGACGACCTCCTCGACCCCGGTCACCCAGACCTTGCCGTCGCCGATCTTGCCGGTCCGGGCGGCGGCCACGATGGCGTCGACGATCTTCTCGACGTCCATCTCGTCGGTGAGCACCTCGACCCGGATCTTGGGCAGAAACTCGACCGTGTACTCGGCACCCCGGTAGACCTCGGTGTGCCCCTTCTGCCGCCCGTAGCCCTGGACCTCGCTGACGGTCAGGCCGGCCACGCCCAGGGCGTGCAGCGCCTCCTTCACCGCGTCCAGCTGGTACGGCTTGATGACCGCGGTCACCAGCTTCATGTCCAACCCCTCCATCCCAGGAACGTTAACCGGCGACCTTCTCGTTGACCGGCTCGGCGGCCGGCTCGGTGCTGGGCGCGGCGGCTTCCGCCGCCGGCTTCCCGCCGGCCAGGCCGGCCATCGCGAACGCGCCGCCACCGGCGGAGCCGGCCGCCGGGGAGAGGTCGTAGCCGCTCTCGGCGTGCTCGGTGATGTCGATGCCCTCGATCTCCGCCTCCGCGGGCACCCGGAAACCGATGGTCTTCTGGATCACGAAGCCGAGGACGAACGCCACCGCGAAGGAGTAGCCGGTGACGATCAGCGCGCTGAGCGCCTGCACGCCCAGCTGGGTCACGCCGCCCCCGTAGAACAGGCCCTCGTCGCTGACCAGGGAGCTGACCGAGGAGGTGCCGAACAGGCCGATCCAGAGGCAGCCGATCCAGCCGCCGACGAAGTGCACGCCGACGACGTCGAGCGAGTCGTCGTAGCCGAGCCGGTACTTGAGGCCCACCGCCAGCGCGCAGGCCGCACCGGCCACCAGGCCGAGCAGCACCGCGGCCCACGGCGCGATGAAGGCGCACGCCGGGGTGATGGCGACCAGGCCGGCGATGGCGCCGGAGGACGCGCCGACCAGGGTCGGCCGGCCGTCGCGCACCTTCTCCACCACCAGCCAGCCGAGGACGGCGGCGGCGGTGGTGACCTGGGTGTTGAGGAAGGCCAGGGCGGTCGTCGAGTCGGCGGTCAGCTCGGAGCCGGCGTTGAAGCCGAACCAGCCGAACCAGAGCAGCCCGGCGCCGAGGGCCACCATCGGGACGTTGTGCGGCTTCATGGTCTCCCGGGGCCAGCCGAGCCGCTTGCCCAGCACCAGCACCAGGGCCAGCGCGGCCGCACCGGCGTTGATGTGCACCGCCGTACCGCCGGCGAAGTCGAGCGCGCCGAGCTTGGCGCCGATGAAGCCGCCGCCCCACACCCAGTGGGCGACCGGGAAGTAGACCAGGGTCGCCCAGCCGAAGGCGAACAGCAGCCAGCCGGAGAACTTCGCCCGGTCGGAGATCGCGCCGCTGATCAGCGCCACGGTGATGACGGCGAACATCATCTGGAAGGCCATGAACACGTAGAGCGGGATGCCGGTCTCGCCCCACAGGTCGGTCTCCGCCATGAACGTCTTGGTGCCGACGTACTGGCCGAGGTCGCCGATGACCCCGCCCTGGTCGTCGCCGAAGGCGGCGGAGAAGCCGTAGAACAGCCACAGAACGCTGACGAGCCCGATCGCCGAGAAGCTCATCATCATCATGTTGAGGACGCCCTTGGCCCGGTTGAGACCGCCGTAGAACAGCGCCAGTCCGGGCGTCATGAGCAGCACGATCGCGCTCGACACGAGCAACCATGCGGTGTTGCCGGTGTCGATGGTCGGTGCCTCAGGCACGCTGGCCTCCTAAAGGTGAAGTTCCCTCCTTCCCGGCTTCCGGGGCAGCGTCGCCCGTACGCCGGTTGGGCGGAAGCCTGCTAGCTCCCTGTTTCCCCCAGCGTCACCCGTCGATTTCCGGGTGGTGACGGCTTGTTTCGTACGTGTGAAGAGAACCTCACCGTCCCGGCGGACGGTGCGGAGCCGGCCGCACCTCAGCGCAGGGCGTCCTCGAGGGCGTGCCGTTCGTAGTCGAGCAGCCGCAGGTCCCGCATCGGCCGCCGGAGGTGCCCCTTGTGCACGATGCGCACGAACGCCGGGTCTCCGGCCGCGGCCATCCGGCGGATGCCCTCCACGTGGTCGACGATCCGCTTGCGGATGGTGCGGATCAGCCGGTGCCGGTCCCGCGGGATGAGCCCGTACGCGTCGGCGAAGAGCCGCAGCCGCCGGGGCCGGTCGGGGCGCTTCCAGCCGAGCGTGATCGAGTCCCGGTCGGAGAAGATCGGCACCCAGGTCCAGGCCGCGTACGCCACGTCGTAGATGCGCGCGCCCGGCGAGGCGAGGTCGAAGTCGATCAGCCCGAGGGTGCCGTCCGGGCGCCAGATCACGTTGTGCGGCGCCGCATCGTGGTGACAGATCACCTCGGTGTCCGGCGGCGGCGGCCCGAACGAGCGCCACACCGCCCCCTGCGGCGGCACGAAGCCGTACTGGGCGTCGTGGAACATGCGCAACATGGTGGCGACGGTGACCAGCGCCTCGTCGGTGACCCAGTGCGGGGCCAGCGGGTACTCCCCGCACTCCCCCTCCAGGTACGACAGCACCTCGCGGTTGCGCTCGTCCATCCCCAGGGCGCGGGGAGCGCCGGTGAACCCCACGTACTCCAGGTGCCGCAGCAGCGCGTGCACCGACGGCGTCCAGGGGCCGGCGTTGCGCCGCACGGTGTCGCCGACCCGGACCACGGTGCTGACGTTGCCGCCGTGCAGCGGGATCTCCTGCGAAGTCACGTACGGCCTCCCGAGGCGGGGCGCCGGGTGGTGGGGGTCGCGCCACCCGGCGTAGGCGCGATCGTCGGTCGTCACTGCGAGATTACGCGTCCCGTCCGGGGGCCTCGGTGCCCAGCAACGCGTCGACGAACTGCGCCGGGTCGAACGGCGCCAGGTCGTCCTTGCCCTCGCCCAGCCCGACGAGCTTCACCGGAATGCCCAGCTTGCGCTGCACGGCGATCACGATGCCCCCCTTGGCGGTGCCGTCGAGCTTGGTGAGCGCGACCCCGGTCACGTTGACCACCTCGGTGAAGACCCGCGCCTGCTCCAGGCCGTTCTGGCCGGTGGTGGCGTCGAGGATCAGCAGCGTCTCGTCGATCGGACCGTGCTTCTCCACCACCCGCTTGACCTTGCCCAGCTCGTCCATCAGGCCGACCTTGTTCTGCAGGCGGCCGGCGGTGTCGATCAGCACCGTGTCCACCCCGGTGTCGATGCCCCGCTTGACCGCGTCGAACGCGACGCTGGCCGGGTCGGCCCCCTCCGGGCCCCGGACGGTCTCGGCGCCGACCCGCCCGCCCCAGGTCTCCAGCTGGTCGGCGGCCGCGGCCCGGAAGGTGTCGGCCGCGCCGAGCAGCACGCTGCGCCCGTCCGCGACCAGGACCCGGGCGATCTTGCCGCAGGTCGTGGTCTTGCCGGCACCGTTGACGCCGACCACCAGGAGCACCGCCGGCACGCCGTCCTTGGGGGCGGTCCGCAGCGACCGGTCCAGGCTCGGGTCGAGGGCCTCGACCAGCTCGGCGGCGAGCAACGAGCGCAGCTCGCCGGCGGTGCGGGTGCCGAGCACCCGGGTCCGGTCGCGCAACCGGTCGACGATCTCCCGGGTGGCGTCGATGCCGACGTCGGCGGTGATCAGGCTGTCCTCGATCTCCTCCCAGGTGTCCTCGTCGAGGCGGTCCCGGCTGAGCAGGCCCAGCAGACCCTTGCCGAAGACGTTCTGGGAGCGGGACAGCCGGGACCGCAGCCGGACCAGCCGGCCGGCGGTCGGCTCCGGGATCTCGACCGGCGGCGCCTCGACCACCGGCGGCTCGACCAGGATGCCGGTGGACACCTCCGCCTCCGGCGCCTCGACGGGCGGCCCGGCCAGATCCTCCTCGACGCGGGTCTCGACCTCCGTCGTCGGCAGCGGCGGCTCGGGACGGCGGCGCAGCTTCGGCACCACCAACCCGAGGGCGCCGAGGATCAGCACGCCGAGCAGGGCGAGTGCGATGAGGAGGTATTCCGTCATGCCCGAAATCCTGTCAGACGCGGGCGACGGCGTCTTCACCACCGCACCCCCCGGCCGCCCGCGGGCTGCGGCGGTAGGCTCGTGGCAGCCTGCAGTGGTGCGACCGCCGGCCGGGTAGTAAGGATGAAGCTCACTCACCCTCGGAGGTCCGCCATGCCCGCCGCCCACCTGCTCATCGGTCCGCTGCTGCGGCGGGTGGTCGGCACGCGCGCCACCATCTGGGTGGAGACGAGCGGGCCCGCCGTGGTCACCGTCCGCACGGCCGACGGCGCCACCGGCAGCGCACCCACCTTCTCGGCGTACGACCACCACTACGCGCTGGTCGTGGTCTCCGGCCTGACGCCGGGTGCCGCGACCACCTACCAGGTGCTGATCGACGGCGAGGTCGCCTGGCCCGAGCCGCGCGGCGCGTTCCCGCCGAGCGTCATCCGGACCCGCCCGGCGGACGACCGCGACCAGGCCGTCCGCCTGCTCTTCGGCTCGTGCCGGGAGACCACCCAGCACTCCACTGCCCGGAAGCTGCCGCCGGACGCGCTCGACGCGTACGCCCGGCGGCTGGCCGCCCGCTTCGACCCGGCGGACCTGCCCGACCTGCTGGTGCTCCTCGGCGACCAGGTGTACGCCGACGAGACCTCGCCGACCGTGCGGCGCCTGCTCAAGCGGCGGCGCCGGCGGCCGAAGGGCGCGCCGGCCGACCAGGTGGTGAGCTTCGACGAGTACACGAAGCTGTACCTGGAGTCGTGGCGGGACCCGGAGATCCGCTGGCTGCTCTCCACCCTGCCGAGCGTGATGATCTTCGACGACCACGAGATCATCGACGACTGGAACACCTCCGCGTCCTGGCGGGCGGACGCCCGCAGCCAGCCGTGGTGGGCCGAGCGGATCGGCAGCGGGCTCGCCTCGTACTGGGTCTACCAGCACCTCGGCAACCTCTCCCCGGACGAGATCGCCGCCGACCCGGTCTACGCGAAGGTGACCGCCGCCGAGGACGCCACCGGGGTGCTGCGCGAGTTCGGGCACCGGGTCGACCAGGAATCCGACCTCGCGCACGACACCGAGCGGTGGCGCGCCGTGCAGTACCAGTGGAGCTACGCGCTGGACCTGGGCCGGACCCGGCTGGTCCTGCTCGACAACCGGTGCAGCCGGGTGCTGGAGCCCGGCCAGCGGGCGATGCTGCCGCCGGGCGAGTGGTCGTGGTTCGTCGACCGGGCCCACGGCACGTACGACCACCTGGTGGTGGGCTCCTCCCTGCCCTGGCTGCTCCCGCCGGGCATCCACCACGTGGAGGCGTGGAACGAGAAGCTCGCCGACTCGCGGCGACGCTGGGTGGCGACCGTCGCGGAGAGGCTGCGCCGCGGGCTGGACCTCGAGCACTGGGCGGCGTTCCGCCGCTCGTTCGAGGCGCTCGGGGCGCTGTTCGCCCGGATCGGCAGCGGCACGCCGGGTGAGTCCGGGGACCGGGTCGGCGCCGGCCCGGCGTACGCGCCACCGGCCTCGATCAGCGTCCTGAGCGGGGACGTGCACCACTCGTACGTGGCCCGGGCGCGGTTCGACGAACCGGGGGTGGTGACCCCGGTGCACCAGCTCACCTGCTCGCCCATCCACAACCAGGTGCCGGCCGGGCTGCGTCCGCTGATGCGGCTCGGCTGGTCGCCCGGCCCGTCCGGGGCCACCTGGGCGCTGGCGCGCTCCGCCGGGGTCCGCCGCCCGCCGCTGCGGTGGCACAAGCTGGCCGGCCCGTACTTCGGCAACGCGGTGGGCACGCTGGTGCACGACGGCCGCTCGGCCGAGGTGACGATCGAGGGCACCACCAACGAGGGCGAACTGCGCGAGGTGATGCACCACCGGCTGACCGGGGAACGCTGACCCGGCCGTACGCTCTATCACCGTGGACGAGCACCCCCCGGAGACCGTACGGGCGGTCGAGCACGAGCTCACCGCGCTCCTGCGCCGCAGCCGCGCCGTGTCCTGGGACATCGCCCGCGAGGTCCACCCGAGCCTGGAGCCGAACGCGTACGGGCTGCTGCTCTGGCTGCGCCGCTCCGGCTCGATCCGGCTCACCGACCTGGCCAACAAGCTCGGCATCGGCAAGGGCACGATGAGCCGGCAGATCAACGGGCTGGAGGCGCTCGGCCTGGTCCGGCGTGACCCGGACCCGGGCGACCGGCGGGCGTTCCGGCTCAGCCTCACCGAGGAGGGGCAGCGCCGCTTCGACGCGGCCTCGGCGGGCCGGCTGGAGCGGTTCCGGCAGACGCTGGGCAGCTGGTCCGCGCAGGACGTGGAGACTTTCGCCCGGCTGCTCAACCGCTTCAACGAGACGTACTTCTGATCCGCCTGACGTGACGGGAACAACCCGGAGGCCGGCCAAGTTGTTGCTCCGGGCAACAAGGCATAGGTTGCTTCGAGCAACCGCACCCCTCCGGAGGCGAACCACGATGACATCAGCCCCAGCGACCGCCCGGTCGGCGAACGGCGCAATGACCCACCGGGAGGTGCTGGAGGCGCTCTCCGGCCTGCTGCTCGGCATGTTCGTCGCGATCCTGTCCGGCACGGTCGTGTCGACCGCCCTGCCGCGGATCATCACCGAGCTGGGTGGCGGCCAGTCGGCGTACACCTGGGTCGTCACGTCGGCCCTGCTGGCAACCACCGCGACCACCCCGATCTGGGGCAAGCTGGCCGACCTGACCAGCAAGAAGGCACTCGTCCAGGTCGCCCTGGGGGTCTACCTCGTCGGCTCGGTGCTGGCCGGGCTCTCCCAGTCGACCGGTCAGCTGATCACCTGCCGGGTGCTCCAGGGCGTCGGCGCCGGCGGCCTCACCGCGCTGGCCCAGGTGATCATGGCCTCGATGATCGCCCCGCGCGAGCGCGGCCGGTACAGCGGCTACCTCGGCGCGGTCATGGCCGTCGGCACGATCGGCGGCCCGCTGATCGGCGGTGTGATCGTCGACACGGCCTGGCTCGGCTGGCGCTGGTGCTTCTACGTCGGCGTGCCGTTCGCCCTCGCCGCGCTGGTGGTGCTCCAGAAGACGCTGCGCCTGCCGGTGGTCAAGCGCAAGGCCACCATCGACTGGTGGGGTGCCACGCTGATCACCGCGGCCGTGTCCACGCTGCTGATCTGGGTGTCGCTGGCCGGCAGCTCGTTCCCCTGGGCCTCCGGCCAGACCGCGGTCCTGGTGACCGCAGCGCTGGTGCTCGGCGCGCTCGCGGTGCTCGTCGAACGGCGGGCCGCCGAGCCGATGATCCCGCCGCACCTGTTCCGCTCCCGCACCATCACCCTGGCCACCGTGGCGAGCATCGCGGTCGGCGTCGGGATGTTCGGCGCCTCGGTCTTCCTCAGCCAGTACTTCCAGATCAGCCGGGGCCAGAGCCCGACGATGTCCGGGCTGATGACCCTGCCGATGGTGCTCGGCCTCCTGGTCTCCTCCACGGTCAGCGGCCAGCTGATCACCCGCACCGGGCGCTGGAAGCGCTACCTGGTCGCCGGAACGGCGCTGCTCACCGTGGGCCTCGCGCTGATGGGCACGATGCGCGCCGACACGAGCTTCGTCCTGCTCGGCGGCTACATGGCGGTGGTCGGCGTCGGCCTCGGCATGTGCATGCAGAACCTCGTCCTGGCCGTGCAGAACACCGTCGGCACCCAGGAACTCGGCGCGGCCAGCTCGGTCGTCGCCTTCTTCCGCAGCCTCGGCGGCGCGGTCGGCGTCGCCGCCCTGGGCGCGGTGCTCGCCCACCGGGTCACCGACCACCTCGCCGAGGGCCTGGCCGCGCTGGGTATCCCCGCCTCCGGTGCCGCCGGCGGCGGCTCCCTGCCCGACGTGTCCGCCCTGCCGGCGCCGCTGCGGACGGTCGTCGAGGGCGCGTACGGCCACGCGGCCGGCGAGATCTTCCTGGTCGCGGCCCCGTTCGCGCTGATCGCCCTGGTCGCGGTCTGCTTCATCAAGGAGGTGCCGCTGCGCCGGCACCCGGGTGACCCGATCGAGGCCGAGGTGGAGCAGGAGTCGACCGTGGCGGCCGGCGCCGGGGCCGCCGTGATCCGGACGGGGGGAACGGCGCCGTAATCGGCTCGCCGGATGTCGGACCCGGGCACGAGGATGGCCGGCATGATCTGGAGAGCACCCGAGATCGACCGCCGGAACGAGCCCTACCGCGGTGACGAGCGCACCATGCTGGAAGGCTGGCTCAACTACCATCGCGACACCCTGCTGCAGAAGTGCGCCGGGCTGACCGCCGAGCAGCTGCGCACCGCCAGCGTCGAGCCGTCCGCCCTCACCCTGATCGGCCTGGTCCGGCACATGACCGTCGTCGAGCGGTCCTGGTTCCGGCAGCGCTTCGCCGGCGCGGACGTGCCCGAGCTGTACGACTGGTCGGCCGACCCGGACGCCGAGTTCAACACCGTCGCCACCGCCGACCCGGAGGCCGACCTCGCCGCGTTCCGGGCCGAGATCGAGGCCGCCGACGCGGCAGCCGCCGGCCACGACCTCGACGAGGAGTTCACGCAGCGCCACCGCGACGGCAGCGAGCACCGCGTCAGCCTGCGCTGGGTCTACCTCCACATGATCGAGGAGTACGCGCGGCACAACGGCCACGCCGACCTGATCCGGGAACGCGTCGACGGCGTGACCGGCGACTGAGGAACCCTCAGTAGGCCAGGGCGGCGCGCAGGTAGCGCAGGTCGCCGGGGCCGCTCCAGCGGTGCGCCGACAGGCCGGCCACCCGGGCCCCGGCCACCGCCCGGTCCTCGTCGTCGACGAACAGCACCCGCGACGGCGGCGTCTCCAGGAGGTCGGAGGCCACCTGGAAGTACTCCTTCGCCGGCTTGTGCACGCCGACGACCGAGGAGTTGACCACGACGTCCAGCTCGTCGTCGAGCCCCAGGGCGGCGAGGTCGGCGTCGAGCCGGTCGGTCGCGTTGGTGCCCAGCCCGACCCGTACGCCGGCCGCCCGGACCTCCCGGACGAACGCCAGCACGTCCGGGTCGACCTCGCCCCGGTAGCGCTGCCACTCGTCGACCGCGGCACGGGCCCGGGCGGGATCGCCCACCGACGGGGTCAGCGCGTCGGCCACGCTGGTCATCCAGTCGGCGTGGCTGACCTTGCCGACGAGCACCGGCTGGAGCAGTCCCCACGACATCGCGATCTCGCCGAGCACCCCCTCGGTGAGCCCGTACTCCCGCTCGACGCGGGCGGCCACCGCCGGGTCCCAACGGCGCAGCACGCCGTCGAAGTCCACCAGCAGCGCGGTCGCGCGTTCCCGACTCACTCCTTGTTCTCCTGCCCGTCGTCGGCCCGGTTGAGCCGCTGGCTGATCACCTGGGTGATCCCGTTACGCATGGTCACGCCGTAGAGGGCGTCCGCGACCTCCATGGTCCGCTTCTGGTGCGTGATGACGATCAACTGGCTCTTCTCGCGCAGCTGCGCCAGCAGCGTGATCAGCCGGCCCAGGTTCACGTCGTCGAGCGCCGCCTCCACCTCGTCCATGATGTAGAACGGGCTGGGTCGCGCGCGGAAGATCGCCACCAGCATCGCCACCGCCGTCAGCGACCGCTCGCCGCCGGAGAGCAGCGACAGCCGCTTGATCTTCTTGCCCGGCGGCCGGGCCTCCACCTCGACGCCGGTGGTGAGCAGGTCGTCCGGGTCGGTGAGCACCAGCCGCCCCTCGCCACCGGGGAACAGCACGCTGAAGACCTGCTCGAACTCCCGGGCGGTGTCGGCGAACGCGCTGGCGAAGACCTCCAGGATCCGCTCGTCCACGTCCTTGACCACGGTCAGCAGGTCGCGCCGGGTGGCCTTCAGGTCCTCCAGCTGCTCGGAGAGGAACTTGTACCGCTCCTCCAGGGCCGCGAACTCCTCCAACGCGAGGGGGTTGACCTTGCCGAGCAGAGCCAGCTCCCGTTCCGCCTTGGCGGCCCGCTTCTCCTGCACCGCCCGCTCGTAGGGGACCGGCTCGGGCACCGGCGAGCCGTCCCGCTCGGCCGCCGCCACGTCGGCGTCGGTCGGCGGGACCGGCTGGGCCGGGCCGTACTCGGCGACGAGCGTCGCCACGTCCAGCCCGAAGTCCTCGGCCGCCTTCGCCTCCAGCTGCTCGATGCGCAGCCGCTGCTCAGCCCGGGCCACCTCGTCCCGGTGCACCTGGCTGGTCAGCCGCTCCAGCTCCGCGCCGAGGCGCTTGGCGGCGCCGCGTACCTCGGACAGCTCGGCCTCGCGGGCGGCGCGTTCGCGCGCCACCGCGTCGCGGTGCTCCTCGGCCTGCGTGATCGACGTGGTGAGCCGGGTCAGGGCCTCGCGGGCACCGCCGGCCACGGCCCGTGCGATCGTCGCGCCGCGGGTCCGCGCCGCCCGCCGCGCCGCCGCCCGCTCCCGGGCGGCCCGCTCGGCCGTCGCCTGCCGGCGCAGGGAGTCGGCCCGGCCGGCGATCGACGCGACCCGCTCCTCGGCGGTACGCACGGCGAGGCGCACCTCCATCTCGTTCTGCCGCGCGCGGGGCACCATCGCGGCGAGCTGGTCGCGCTCCTCGGTGGACGGTTCGGCGTCGATCGGCGTGGCCTCGGCCAGCCGCAGCCGCTCCGCCAGCTCGGCCAGGGCGGCGAGGTCGCGCTCGCGGGCGGCCTCGGCCCGGGCGCGGGACTCGCCGAGCCGGTCGGTCTCCGCCTTCGCGGAGCGGGCGGCGGCGCCCAGCTCGGCGAGCCGGCGGGCGGCGGCGTTGCGGTGGCTCTCCGCCTCCCGCTTCGCGGCCACGGCATGCTGCACCGCCTCCTTGGCGGCGGCCACCTCGGCCCGCGCGTCGACCAACTGCCCGCGCAGCTCCGCGGCGGTCCGCTCGGCGGCGGCACGGTTGGTCCGGGCCTCCTCGACGGCGGCCTGCACCTCGATGAAGCTCGGCGCCTTGGCCGACCCGCCGGCGGCCGCGTACACCCCGAGCACATCGCCCTCCGGCGTCACCGCGCGCAACTCCGGGTTGCCGGCGACGACCTCGGCGGCGGCGGCGAGGTCGTCGACGACGACGACGTCGCGCAACGCGCGGTGCACCGCGGGCCGGATCTGCGCGGCGCACTCCACCAGGTCGGGTGCCCAGCGTGCGCCGTCGGGCAGCTTCGGGCGGAGCGCGTCGGCGGAGCCGTCCATGCCCGGGCCGGCCGGGCTGCCGACCAGCAGACCCGCCCGCCCGGCGTCGGCGATCTTGAGCATCCGCATCGCCTCGACCGCCTCGTCGACGCCGCTGACCGCGACAGCGTCGGCGAGCCCGTCCAGCGCGGCGGCGAGCGCGGCCTCGCACCCGGGCGACACGGTGAGCAACCCGGAGAGGCTGCCCAGCAGGCCGGGCACCTCGTCCGTGCGGGCCAGCAGGGCACCCGCCCCGTCCTTGCGGCGCAGGCCCAGTGCGAGCGCCTCCTCGCGGGCCTTCCAGGTGGCGGCGTCCTTCTCGGCGGCCCGCTCGGCGTCGCTGAGCGTGCGGACCGTCGCCTGGGCCTTCTCCAGCACGGTCACCGCCTCGGCGTGCCGGGCGTCGAGGTCGGCGTTGTCCCGGTCCGCCTCGGTGGACTGCTCGGCGACGGCGTCCAGCTCGGCCTGCGCCCGCTCCGCGCGGGCCAGGGCGTCGGCGTGTGCGGCGGCGAGGCGGTCGATCTCCTCGCCGGCCGTGGCCGTCCGGGCGCGGGCCGAGTTGACCTGGCCGGTCAGCCGCGCCAGCCCTTCCCGGCGGTCGGCGATGGCCTTGGCGGCGGCGACCAGCTCCCGCTCGGCGGCGGCGAGCTGCCGTTCCAGCTCCTGCCGGTGCTCCACGGCCTCGGCCAGCCGGATCTGGTCGTCGGTGAGTGCCGCGCGCAGCTCCTCCTCCTGCTCGCGGACCCGCTCCGCCTCCGCCTCCAGCTGGTCCGGGTCGCGGCCCGGGCGCTCGTCGTCCGGCGTGGCGCTCAGGTGGCGCAGCCGCTCACGGGCGAGCTGCTCGATCGACCGGAACCGCTCCTGCAGGGCGGACAGCTTGTACCAGGTGTCCTGCGCGGCGGCGAGCAGCGGCGCGTCCTCCGCGAGCGCGGCCTCCAGCTCGCCCAACCGGGCCTGGACCTCGGTGTGCTCGGCCTCGACCTGCTCACGCCGCTCCCGCAGCGCCGTCTCGTCGGCGATCTCCTTGTCCAGCGTGGCGCGCAGGGTGGCCAGGTCGTCGGCGAGCAGCCGGAGCCGGGCGTCGCGCAGGTTCGCCTGGATAACCGCGGCGCGCCGGGCCACCTCGGCCTGCCGGCCGAGCGGCTTGAGCTGACGGCGCAGCTCCGCGGTGAGGTCGGTGAGCCGGTTGAGGTTCGTCTGCATCGCGTCGAGCTTCCGCAGCGCCTTCTCCTTGCGCTTGCGGTGCTTGAGGACGCCGGCCGCCTCCTCGATGAACGCGCGCCGGTCCTCCGGCTTCGCGTGCAGCATGCCGTCGAGCCGGCCCTGCCCGACGATGATGTGCATCTCCCGGCCGATACCGGAGTCGCTGAGCAGCTCCTGGATGTCGAGCAGCCGGCAGGAGTCGCCGTTGATCTCGTACTCGCTCTCACCCGAGCGGAACATCCGGCGGGTGATGGAGACCTCGGTGTACTCGATCGGGAGCGCGCCGTCGGTGTTGTCGATCGTCAGGGTCACCTCGGCCCGGCCAAGCGGCGCCCGGCCCGCCGTGCCGGCGAAGATGACGTCCTCCATCTTGCCGCCGCGCAGCGCCTTCGCGCCCTGCTCGCCGAGGACCCAGGCGATGGCGTCGACGACGTTGGACTTGCCGGAGCCGTTCGGGCCCACCACGCAGGTGATGCCCGGTTCCAGCTTCAGCGTCGTCGCGGAGGCGAAGGACTTGAAGCCCTTCACCGTCAGGCTCTTGAGATGCACCTTCTCGATCCTCGTCCGGTGGCCGCCGTACCGTCGCCGGCTGCGCGGACCTGGTGAACACGCAGACTAACCCGCGGCCGGTGACCATCCCGCACGCGACCCGCCTGAAGGAGCGCCCACCGGACGCACCGGTTCACGTTTCCGCCGGCCCACATCGCTTTCCGGTCGTTCCCCGGCCGTTGTCGTCACTCGCCGCGGAACGGCGGGACGGCGGTGGCGCCGAAAATGGTGCGCACAGAGCTGCGCGCCGGCACATAAGTGTCGGCGCGCCTTTTCGCGTGGTGCGATTCAGTTTTTCTTGCGGACCGCCGGATCAGGTCAGAGCGGGCTCGGCGATGCGGAGCAGGTCGTCCGCCTCGGCCGCCGCCGCGGCGAGCCGATCGTTCTCGGCACGCAGCCGCGTGATCTCGAACTCCAGTGCCTGAACCGTGGCACGCAGTCGGGTGACCTCGTCGAGCAGGCGCCGGTCGGGCGCCGCACCTACGTGGCCGTACAGGGCCTTCGCCATGTTGACTCCTTGATATGCGCTGCCGGAAAGGCCGGCCAACGCGCGCCCCTTAGTACGCGACTGTCATTCCAGGCGATTCTGGGCATGACCGGGCGCGACTGGCGACACCTCCATATTGAGCCGATACCCCCTCCTTCGTCAAGTTCCCGCAGGCCGTAGATCATCTCCACGTCAACCTGTCCACTTGGCGGGGGGCTGCCACATGGCGCGGACACGCTCTGTCCGGACCTCTTAACTGTACGCTCCGGATCTCCGGAAATCCCTACCTCCGCTTCCCGGTTCCCCTTAACTCTTCCTTAGCCACGTTGCCGCGCGTCCCGGCCGACACGTAGCGTCACGTCGGCCCACCACCAACCCCGCGGAGGCTAACGGCGTGTACGGCTGGAACGACCCGATCGACCCGGACGGCGCCGCCCGGCGACCCGAGCCGGCGGCCGACGAACCGGCCTGGCTGACCGACCGGCCCGAGCCGCGCTCGGCATACCTGTTCGGCGACGAGCCGAACCGGCCGGCCGACGAGTGGCACCGCGAGCAGCCGACCGCGCGCTGGCAGCCCGAGCCGGGCCCCGGGCAGCACGGGACGGCAGCGGACGCCTACCACGACCGGCCCGCCCAGCACTGGGAGCCGGCCCCCACCTGGCAGCACCAGGAGGCCGCGGGCGGCTGGCAGGGCACGGAGCCGACCTGGCAGCACCAGGAGGAGCCGACGGCCGGCTGGCACCGCGAGGAGGCCACCGGCTGGCGGGACGAGCCGGCCGGCGACCGGTACCACGCGGAGACCGCCGGCGGATGGCACGAACCGACCGCCGGATGGCGCCACGACGAGACCGCCGGGTGGGCGGGCACGGCCGCCGGCGGGTACGCCGACGAGCCGGTGACCGGCGCGCTGCCGGTTGCGTACGGGGGTGCGCCGACCGAGGCCGGGCAGCGCCCGGCCCGCCGGATCAGGCGCCCGGTGCTGATCGGCGGCGCCGCCGCGGCGGCCACCCTGGTGGTGAGCCTCGGCGTCGGTGCCGTGGCGCTCTCCGGCGGCGACGACGCCACCCCCACCTCCGCCGTCGACGACACGATCGCGACCGCCCCCGCCGTGCCGGAGGACGGCGAGACGCCGGTCGAGGACCTCACCCCGACCAGCCCGAGCGCGGCGCCGACCAGCGCGAAGCCCTCCCCCTCGGTCACCCCGAGCCGGAAGCCGTCCCCGGCGGCGTCGCGGTCCACCGCTTCGGCCCGCCGCGCCGCGACCCGGACCACCGCGCCGTCCACCGGCGGCGCCTCCGCGCCGGCCAGCGGCAGCGTCAGCGCGCAGGCCCGCGAGGTGGTCGACCTGGTCAACGCCGAACGCGCGAAGGCGGGCTGCGGCGCGCTGGGCATCGACGACAAGCTGATGGCCGCCGCCCAGCGGCACAGCCAGGACCAGGCCGACCACCGGAACATGTCGCACACCGGCAGCGACGGCAGCGACCCCGGGGACCGGATCGACCGGGTCGGCTACCAGTGGCGCACGTACGGCGAGAACGTCGCCTGGAACCAGAAGACCCCGGCCGCCGTGATGGACGCCTGGATGAACAGCCCCGGACACCGGGCCAACATCCTCAACTGCGCCTTCACCGAGATCGGCGTCGGCATCGCGAGCAGCAACGGGCCGTACTGGACCCAGGTGTTCGCCGCGCCCCGCTGAGCCGCGAGTCGTTGTCGGGTCCGTCCTCGTTGACCGGGTGAGGTACGCCGCAGCGGCGTACCCGCTCGGGCGGCGACCCGCCGTCCGCGACCTGCGGAGCTGCCGATGCGGATCCGGCCGCGAAGAGGCGCCGTCGGGCAGGGCCCGCGCCGGGCCCTGCCGGCCGCCGTCGCGCTGCTGCTGCTGACCCCGGTGTACGCCTGCGCCGTGGAACTTCCCCGGCCGGGCGCCACGGCCACCTGGCCGGCCGCCGAGGTCCGCCACTGGCAGTGGCAGTGGCAGCTCAGCGGCGTGCTGGACCCGGACGTGCCGGCCGACGTCTTCCTGCTCGACCCGGTCACCACGACCGCGGCGCAGACCGCCGAGCTGCGCGACCGCGACCGGGACCGCCGGCTCATCTGCCAGGTGCACGTCGGCTCGGTGCGGCCGACCGACCCGGACGCGGCCCGCTTCCCACCCACCGCGCAGGGGCTGCCCGCCCACCGCCCGCAGAGCCGCTGGCTGGACGTCCGGCAATGGGACACCCTGCGTCCCGTACTGGCCGACCGGTTCCGGCTCTGCCGGGGCAAGGGCTTCGCGGCGGTGGCGATCGCCGACGCGGACGCGTACGCCCACCGCTCCGGCTTCCCGCTCGACTTCGACCACCAGCTGCGCTTCAACCGGAACCTGGCCGAGCTGGCCCGCTCCCTGGAGCTGTCCCCCGGCCTGGTCAACGCGGTACCGCAGATCGCGGCGCTGGCACCGGACTTCGACTTCGCGGTCAACGAGGAGTGCGTACGCCTCGGCACGTGCGCGAAGCTGCTGCCGTTCGCCGAGGCCGACAAGCCCGTGTTCCACGTCGAGTACACCGGCTCCACCGCGGACTTCTGCGTCACCACGCTGGGCTACGGGTTCACGTCCATCCGCAAGGACCGGGCCCTCGACGCCTGGCGGCAGCCCTGTCCCGCGCCCTGAGCGGCCGTGGGCCGGGCCGCACGCGGCGACCCGGCCCACGGGAGGGAGATGCGGTCAGCTCACGCCGACCAGCTCCGGCGCGGGCGCCGGCGGGTCGGTCGACGCCGGCGCGGACCGGGCCCGCAGGAAGCGCGGCGCCCACCAGTTCCGGTCCCCGAGCATGGTCATCAACGACGGCAGCACCACCGCGCGGATGATCGTGGCGTCCAGCAGGATCGCCGCCGCGAGACCGATGCCGAGCTGCTTGAAGTCGATCGTGCTGAGCGTGGCGAAGATCGAGAAGACTCCGACCATCACGATCGCCGCGCTGCTCACCACGCCGGCCGAGGACGTGATGCCGTGCGCCACGGCCTCCCGGTTGGGCAGGCCGGCCCGGATGCCCTCCCGGATCCGGCTGATCACGAAGACGTGGTAGTCCATCGACAGCCCGAAGAGCACCACGAAGAGGAACAGCGGCAGCCAGGTGACGATCGCGCCCATCGACGTGAAGCCGAGCAGGTCCTCGGCCCAGGTGCCCTGGAAGACCACCACCAGCAGCCCGTACGCCGCACCGGCGGAGAGCAGGTTGAGCAGGATCGAGCTGAGCGCGATCACCACCGAGCGGAACGTCCACGCCATCACCAGGAAGGTGAGCGCCAGCACGAAGCCGATGACGAGCGGCAGCTTCTGCCGGATGTGCCGTTCGTAGTCCGCGCTGGCGGCGACGTCGCCGCCCACCGCGTACTCGACGCCGGCGAGTCCGCCGAGCGCGGCCGGGGCCAGGTCCGCGCGCAGCCGCTCCAGCGACTGCGTCGACCGGCCGTCGCGGTTGGCGTACGGGGTCGCGACCTGCAGCACCGACACCCGACCGTCGGCCGACACCCGGATCTTCGGGCCGTCCGCCTCGGTCGGCGCGAAGAGCGGCTCGGCCGACGCCCGGGCGGCCAGGTCGGTCAGGGCGGCCCGGACCCGGTCGGCGTCACCCGCCGGGGCCCGGACCGCGACCGTGTGACTGGTGCCGTTGCTCGGGAAGGCGGCGGTGAGCCGGTCGTACGCCTGCATCGCCGGCGTCGTGCGGGGCAGGTCCTCCATCCCGGGGAACTGCAGCTTCATGCCCAGCGCCGGCGCCGCGAGGGCGAGCAGCAGCCCGACCGACACCACCAGGGTCGCCACCGGCGCCCGCAGGGCCGGCGTCAGCACCGCCGGCCAGAACCGCGGCTTCGCGGGCACGCCGTGCCGCCCGGTACGCGGCGCGGTCAGCCGCCACAGCAGCGGCACCCGGGGCCGGTCCACCCAGCGGCCCAGCTTGGCCAGCAGCGCCGGGAGGACGGTCAGCGAGCCGATCACGGCGACCGCGACCACCAGGATCGAGCCGACCGCCAGCGACGAGAAGACCGCGTCGTTGACCAGCAGCAGGCCGGCCATCGAGATGATCACGGCGAAGCCGGACACCACGACGGCGTGCCCCGAGGTCTCCGCGGCGATCTCCACGGCGTCCAGGCCGGATCTGCCCTTGGCCCGTTCCTCCCGCTCCCGCCGGACGTAGAACAGCGAGTAGTCCACGCCGACCGCCATGCCGATCAGCAGGATCACACTGGCCGTCACGTCGGTGGCCGGCACCAGGTGCGAGGCGAGCGTGGACAGCCCCATCGCGGCGGCCACCGACGACAGGGCCAGCAGCACCGGCACGCCGGCGGCGATCAGCGCCCCGAACGCGATGACCAGGATACCCAGGGTGACCGGGAGGCTCAGCAACTCGGCCCGTTTGAAGTCCGCGCCGAGCGTGTCGTCGAGCGCCTGGTTGATCGACGGCCCGCCGACCTGCTCGATCCGCAACCCCGGGTGCGCGCCCTGCACGTCGACGGTGACGTCGCGCAGCGGCTGCACCCGGTCGGCCGCGGTCTCCGGGTCACCGGACATGGTGATCGGCAGCAGCAGCGCCGAGCCGTCCCGGGCCGGCACCGGCTCACCGACCGCCGCGACCCCCGCCACGTCCCGCAGCCGGCCCGCCGCGTCGTCGGCCGCGACCTTCGCCGCCGTCATGTCCAGCACCCCGCCGCGCGGCGTGATCAGGACGTTCTCCGTCGCCGGTTCGTCGAAGCTCCCCGACTCCACGATGGCCGACGCCCGCCCCGACTCGCCGACCGCCTGGTCGGACTGGTCGGCCTCGGTGAGTCCGGCCGCGCTCCCCCCGACGAAACACACCGCCACGAACACCACCCACAGCGCGATCGCGCGCCACGGGTGTTCGGCACTCCAGCGCGCCAGCCGTACCGTCACCGGTCTCGCCCCCGTGCTCACCGGTCCTGTCCCCATTCCGGGTCCCCCTGTCATGTCAACCCCTGTCAACGGAGTCGACGCTAGGGACGTGACGAGGCGGGGACATCCGGGAACGGCCCCGGTCCGTCCCGGAACCGGTCACCTACCGGCAGCGGACCTGGTTCCGGTGCGCCGGCCGCTCAGGTCCGGGTCCATCCCGGACCAGCCGGGGGCGGCACACCGGCGCAACCCGGAGAGCGCTCAGGGTCGGACCCGGAGGGATCCCCGAGGCCGCGGCTGGCAGCGTGGGCAACTGAACGACGACCGGTTCATGAACGCCTCGCGGCGGATCGGCGTGCCGCACCGCCGGCACGGCTGACCCGCACGCCCGTACACGTTCAGCGCGCGGTCGAAGTAGCCGCTCTCGCCGTTGACGTTGACGTACAGGGCGTCGAAGCTCGTCCCGCCCTCCTTGATCGCCTCGCCGAGGACGTCCCGGACGTGCCCGAGCAGGCGCAGCGCGGCGGGGCGGGTCAGCGCGTCGGTCGGCCGGGCGCCGTGCAGCCGCGCCCGCCAGAGCGCCTCGTCGGCGTAGATGTTGCCCACACCGGACAGCAGCGTCTGGTCCAGCAGGGCGCGCTTGATCTCGGTGCGGCGGCGGCGCAGCGCGGCGACGAAGTCCGGGTCGGCGAACTCCGGGTCCATCGGGTCCCGGGCGATGTGCGAGATCTCCGCCGGCAGGTCCGCGCCGCCCTCGCTGACCGACAGCCCGCCGAACGTCCGCTGGTCCACGAAGCGCAGCTCGGGGCCGTCGTCGGCGAACCGGAACCGGACCCGCAGGTGCGTCTCGTCCGGCGCCCCGGCGGGCTGCAGGAGCAACTGCCCCGACATGCCGAGGTGCCCGATCACCGCGTCGCCGCTGTCCAGCGGGAGCCACAGGTACTTGCCGCGTCGCCGCACGTCCAGGATCGTGGTGCCGGCGAGCACGTCGGCGAAGTGGGCGCCGCCGGCGGTGTGCCGGCGTACCGCCCGGGGGTGCAGGACCTGCACGCCGGCGATCCGCCGGCCGATGACCCACTGGGCCAGCCCCTGCCGGACGGTCTCGACCTCCGGCAGCTCAGGCACGATTGGCCTCGCCGGCGATCCCCGCCTCGACCGGGTCGCCCGCCCCGTCGACGCCACCCTGCTCGCTCTCCGCGTGGGCGGTCAGCGTCCGCCAGGCCGACTCGGCGGCCCGCTGCTCGGCCTCCTTCTTGCTCCGCCCCTCGGCGCCGCCGTAGCGGTTGCCGGCGACCACCACCCAGGCGGTGAAGGTCTTCAGGTGGTCCGGGCCGGTGCCCTCGATGCGGTACTCCGGGACACCCAGGCCCTGCGCCGCGGTCAGCTCCTGAAGGCTGGTCTTCCAGTCCAGCGCCGCCCCGCGCCGGGCCGACTCGGCCATCAGCGGGTCGAACAGGCGGTGGATGACGATCGCCGCGGTGTCCAGCCCGTACTGGAGGTAGATCGCGCCGAGGAGTGCCTCCAGCGTGTCGGCGAGGATGCTCGCCTTGTCCCGGCCGCCGGTGGTCTCCTCCCCCTTGCCCAGGAGCAGGTACGGGCCGAGCCCCTCCGGGCCGAGCCCCCGGGCCACGTCGGCGAGGGCCCGCATGTTGACCACGCTGGCCCGCAGCTTGGCCAGTTGACCCTCGGGCAGGTCCGGGTGGTTGTGGAACAGCGCGGTGGTGATCACGACGCCGAGCACCGAGTCGCCGAGGAACTCCAGCCGCTCGTTGGTGGGCAGGCCGCCGTTCTCGTAGGCGTACGAGCGGTGGGTCAGCGCACGCTCCAGCAGCTCCGGCTCCAGCGTCACGCCGAACGCCGCCTCCAGGTGGCCGACGGGCGGGCGCCGGCGGTTGTCGTTGCTCATGATGTGCGTACCTCGGTGTCGGTGATGCGGTCGGTGCGGTCCGTGGGATCCCCCGCGTCGATGCCCGCGAGCAGCGCGCGGACCCGGTCGGCGGCCCGGCGCCGCCACAGGTGGGCGGCCAGCGCGATGCCGGAGGCGACGTCGTCACCGCGGGCGGCGCCGTGGCACACGACCACCGTGCCGGCGACGCCGAGCAGTGCGGCGGCCCGGGGGGCACCGCCGCCGGCCGGCGGGCCGCCGGCCATCGCGTACGCGCCCTCGATCGCCTTGAGCAGCACGTTACCGGTGAACCCGTCGGTCACCACCACATCCGCACGCGCGCCGAGGGAGACGTCGTACCCCTCGACGAGGCCGATGTAGCGACCGCCGCACGGCAGCGGCGCGGCGGCGAGCGCGGGATCGGCCAGGCGGCGGGCGCGGTCGCCCTTGCCGGGCTCGGTGCCGACGGAGAGCAGCCCGACGCGCGGCGACCCGACGGCGTGCGTGACGGCGGCGTACGCGGCGCCGAGGACCGCGTGCCGGGCGAGGATGGCCGGGCGGGGCTCCAGCGAGCCGCCGACGTCCAGCAGGACGACCGGGCCCTGGACGGCCGGGAGGGTCGCGACCAGGGCCGGGTGCCGGACGTCCGGCCAGCGGCCGAGACCGAGCGCGACGGCGGTGACGGTGGCGCCGGTCGAGCCGGCGGAGACGAGCGCGTCGGCGGCGCCCTCGCGGACGGCGTGCACGGCGGCGCGGACGGTGCTGTCGGCACGGGCCGCGACGGGATCGTCGCCCATCCCGACGGCGGTGTCGACCGGCCGGACGGCGACCCGGGCGCGTTGGGTCGGGTCGAGGGCGGCGACCAGCGCGCCGGCGGCCTCGGCCGGACCGACGAGGAGCAGGTGCAGGTCGGGGTCGGCGCGGACGGCCCGCAGAGCGCCGTCAACCACGACGGCGGGAGACTCGTCCCCGCCGAGGAGGTCGACGGCGATCCGCGCGGTACCCGGCTCCGCCGGAACGCCGGCCGGGACAGGCCGGCCGGCGTCGGAGGGAGCCGGGGCACCGGGCGAACGCCAGGGCGCGCGCGCCGCCCGACCGAAGGTCGGGGGCGTCACTCGGCGACCAGGTCAGACGTCGAGAACCTGACGGCCCTTGTAGGTGCCGCAGACGGAGCAGGCGGCGTGGGGCAGCTTCGCGGACTTGCACTGCGGGCAGGCCACGGTCGCGACCGCCGAGGTCTTCCACTGCGCCCGACGGGCCCGGGTGTTGCTGCGCGACATCTTGCGCTTGGGGACGGCCACGGTTCTTACTCCTCTTTACGGGTCAGTTGCGACAGGGCCGCCCAACGCGGGTCGACCTGCTGGTGACTGTGGTCGGCCGGCAGTTCGTCCCAGTGCACCCCGCAGTCGGGGCACAGGCCTGGGCAGTCCTCCCGGCAGAGCGGGTTGGTCGGCAGTGTGAGCACCACCGCGTCCCGCAGTGCCGGCTCCAGGTCGATCAGATCGCCCTGCATCCGGCCCACCTCGTCCTCGTCGGTCGTGGTGTCCGTGGTGCTGTTCTCGTACGCGTACAGCTCCTGGATCCGCACGGCCACCGAGTCGTCGATCTCGCGCAGGCAGCGGCTGCACTCGCCCTTGACGCGACCGGTGACGGTCCCGGAGACGAGCACACCCTCCGACACCGACTCCAACCTCAGGTCGAGGTCGAGGTCCGCGCCCTCCGGCACGCCGATCAACTCCACGCCGAGGTCCGCCGGTGCCGGTACGACCCGCTTGACCGTACGCAACGCGCCAGGCCGACGCGGCAGGTCTCTCGTGTCGAGGACCAGCGGCGACCTGGGGTCGAGTGGTGAAGGCGTGTGTTTGGGCATAGTCAGACTCCGGCCGGTGAGAGGCCGACAAACGAGGTTACCTGGGCGATCGCCGCAGCGTCGAATCGGGGGCGGCCCCGCCCCGACCTCAGAAGGGTAGCGGGCGTTCCGCCTCGTCCCCAGCGAACGTGCCGATCTCCCGCAGCGCGTGCATCTTGTCCCGGCCGCGCTCGATCGAGGCGAGGGCACGGGTGAGGAACTGCTCGAAGTTGGCGAGCGCGGTGTCGACGTAGTCGTCGACCTCCTCGCGCAGCCGCTGCGCCTCGGCCCGCGCCTCGGCGATGATCCGGGCGCCCTCGTGCTCGGCGGAGACGGTGATCTCGTTCACCGACACGAGCCGGGCGTGCTCCGCCTCACCCTCGCTGATGATCCGGTCCGCCTCCCGCTTGCCGGCCTCCATGATCTTGTCGCGCTCCTCGAGCAGCGCGGCGGCCCGGCGCAGGTCGGCGGGCAGCTCGGCGCGCAGCTCGTCGAGGGCGGCGATCATCTCGCCCCGGTCGACCATGCAGTTGTTGCGCGACATCGGGACGGAGCGGGCCTGCTCCACCATGGCGATCAGTTCGTCGATGCGATCGAGCGGGTCCACCGGTACCTCACTCCTGTCGTTCGTCGGCCGACCTCAATGATGCGGGCTGAACCCGGATTCGGCGCTCCCACACATGATGCGGTGCGCCGTCCACGTCCACACCATGACCCCACCCCGGCGCGTCGCATCCGCTTCCCCTCCGCACCTTCGGCCCCGACAAAGCGCGCAGATCAGGGCGAAACAGGGCGAAACTGCGGGATCGCGGGCGCGTGGGCCGTGGGCGCGGCGCGTGCGGGACGTGCGGAGACAGGGGTGTGGGCGTGGGGGTCAGGAGCGGGTGGGGGGATCCAGGCGGGCGGCCAGGGCCTCGCGGACCACGTCGGGGACGTGGGCGGAGATGTCGCCGCCCCACTTCGCCACGTCCTTGACGAGGCTTGAGGAGAGGAACGAGTAGAGCGGATTGGTCGGCATGAAGAGGGTCTCGACGCCGGCCAGGCCGATGTTCATCTGGGCCATCTGCAACTCGTAGTCGAAGTCGCTGACCGCCCGCAGGCCCTTGATCAGGACGCTCGCCTGCTGGGCGCGGCAGAAGTCCACCAGCAGACCGCGGAAGGACTCCACCCGTACGTTGTCGTACGACTTGGTCACCTCGCGGAGCATGTCGATGCGTTCCTCGACGGTGAACAGGCCGGTCTTCGACTGGTTGATCAGCACGCCGACGATCACCTCGTCGAACAGCCGGCTGGCCCGGCCGACGATGTCGAGGTGACCGTTGGTGACCGGGTCGAACGAGCCGGGACACACCGCACGTCTCATGATCGGCGACCGTACCAAAGGGTGGTCTCGCCGTAGCGACGACTACGCTCGCCAGTGACGCCCTGCACCCAGGCCACCGGCCCGGTCCGGCTGGAGCGCTCCACCACCACCAGCGCCTCCGGCGCCAGCCAGCCGGTGCCGACCAGCGCGCCGAGCATCGCCGACACCTCGTCGTCGGACACCGCGTACGGCGGATCGGCGAAGACCACGTCGTAGGGGTCGCCGTCCGGGCCGGCCGCGAGCACGGTGGCGACCTTCCCGGTGACCAGCCGGACGGCCGGGCCGGCCCGCAGCGCGGCGACGTTCTCCCGGATCACGCGGGCGGCGCGCGGGTCGGACTCGACCAGCAGTACGTGCGACGCGCCCCGCGACAGCGCCTCCAGCCCCACCGCCCCGGATCCGGCGTACAGGTCGGCGAAGCGTGCGCCGTGGAGGTCGACCTCCGCCTGGATCGCGCTGAACAGCGCCTCCCGGACCCGGTCGGACGTCGGGCGGGTGCCGGCACCCGCCGGGGCGGCGATCCGTCGCCCGCCCAGCGTGCCGGCCACGATCCGCGTCACCGCCTGCTCCCGGTCATGGTGATGACGCTACGTCACGCGGCCCGGCCCGGCACCGCCCGGACCGGCAGTCCGGACGCCTCGTCCGGCCGGACGACGACAACTCGGCCGACCGAACGGCGCGAACGGCGATCCACACCCGACGGTCATCGGTCGATCACCACGCGTCCATCAATGATCACAAATAGACAACATCATGGAGTCATCCTCATCCGGACGCCCGCGGTTCATGACCGGTCAGTACAGTCACCCCCTGCGTCCGCCCCAACGGACGCACACCCCGCGTCCGGGCGAGCGTCGATGAGCCGGCGGCCACCCTCGGCCGCCGCTGTCTCCCGCCCGCCCGGCAGTTCGTCCGACCCGTCACCAGGAGCAGACGTGAACCGTCTCCACCCCAAGTTCCGGCGCGTCACCGCCGTCGCCGCCGGAGCGCTGCTCGGCCTCACCGGCGTCGCGATCTTCGCCGCTCCGGCCAGCGCCCACCACCCGGAGCCCGCCGGCACCTTCTGCCTGCGAGCCGACAACCAGGTCGAGGTCACCTGGACCGTCGGCAACAGCGAGCGGGATCTCGAGGGCACCATCAGCAAGCTCGAGTCGACCATCCCGGCCGACTTCGCCGGCACCCTCGCTCTCGACGCCACCCTGCCGAAGAAGGGCGACGGTCCGCTGACCGCGACCCAGACCCACACGTTCGAGGGCGCGCTGCCGGAGCTGAAGCTCACCGTCGAGGCGAAGTGGAAGCGGGGCAACCGCAACATCACCGAGGAGCGCAGCGTCACGGCCAAGCCCGCTGGCGACTGCAAGGGCGAGGAGACCCCCACGCCCACCCCGACGCCGACCGAGACCCCGGAGCCCACGCCGAGCCCCGAGCAGCCCTCCCCCACCCCGACCGAGCCGACGGCGACCCCCACGCCGGAGCCGGAGGAGCCGGTGTTCCGGCTCGAGGAGACCTGCGACGAGATGATCTTCACGGTGGAGAACCCGGCCAAGGGCATCCCCTTCACCGCGACGCTGGTCACCGAGAAGGGCGTCACCAAGAAGCTGGAGTCGAAGCCGGGTGAGACGGCTTCGGTCACCTTCGACGCGTACCCGGGCCTGAAGGTCACCGTCTCGTACGACGTCGTCGAGGGCAGCGAGACCATCGAGTACACCGAGCCGAAGGACTGCGGTGGCGAGGGTGGCGGCCTGCCCGTCACCGGCGCGAACACCACCCTGGTCGCGGGCGGCGCGGCCGTCCTGCTGGCCGCCGGCGCCGGCCTGTTCGTGCTGGCCCGCCGCCGGAAGCTCCGGTTCACCGCCTGAGCGGAGAGCACCTGACGCGCGGAGGCGCGCCGGCCCACCGGCCGGCGCGCCTCCCGCCGTTCCCGGCGGCGAACGACCGGCGGCCGACGGCGGGCGTCGGGCGCGACGTCGAGAAGGGACCCTTCCGCTACCGCAGGAGCGGGATCCTTCTCAGCCCTTCTCCAGGTATTCGGCGCGGTCGGCGTCGACCAGGGCGGCCACCGAGGCGGCCAGCGCCGGGTGCCGGGCCAGCTCCGGATCCTCCTCGACCAGCTCGATCGCCTCGGCGCGCGCGTCACGGATCAGGTCCGCGTCGCGCAGCAGTGACAGCAGCCGCAGGTGCGAGCGGCGGCCGGACTGCGTCGCCCCGAGCACGTCGCCCTCGCGGCGCTGCTCCAGGTCGAGTTCGGCCAGCTTGAAGCCGTCCGTCGTGGACGCCACCGCGTCCAGGCGCTCCCGGGCCGGGGTGCCCTCGGTGGCCTCGGTGACCAGCAGGCAGAGCCCGGGCGCGGCCCCCCGGCCGACCCGGCCGCGCAGCTGGTGCAGCTGGGAGACGCCGAACCGGTCGGCATCGAGCACGATCATCACGGTCGCGTTCGGCACGTCCACGCCGACCTCGACCACCGTGGTGGCCACCAGCACGTCGAGGTCACCGGCGGCGAAGGAGCGCATCACCGCGTCCTTCTCGTCGGCGGGCAGCCGGCCGTGCAGCACGCCGATCCGCAGCCCGTGCAGGGGGCCCTCGGCGAGCAGCGGCGCCACCTCGGTCACCGCCAGGGGCGGCCGCCGCCCGGTGTCGTCCGCACGCGGCTCGGCCTCCTCGTCCGCCTGCGCGCCGTCCCCGATCCGCGGGCACACCACGTACGCCTGGTGGCCGGCGGCAACCTCCTCGCGCAGCCGCTGCCAGGCCCGCTCGAGGAAGGCCCGCTTCTCGGCGGCCGGCACCACGTGCGAGGCGATCGGCGAGCGGCCGCGCGGAAGCTGGGAGAGGGTGGACACCTCCAGGTCGCCGTAGACGGTCATGGCCACCGTGCGCGGGATCGGCGTGGCCGTCATGACCAGTACGTGCGGCGGCTGCTCGGCCTTGGCCCGCAGCGCGTCCCGCTGCTCGACGCCGAACCGGTGCTGTTCGTCGACCACCACCAGGCCGAGGTCGGCGAAGTCGACGCCCTCGTAGAGCAGCGCGTGGGTGCCGAGCACGATGCCGGCCCGCCCCTCGGTCACCTCGGCGAGGGCCCGCCGCCGGGCGGCCGCGCCCAGCGACCCGGTGACCAGCTCGACCCGGGTGGCGTGCTCGGCGGCGTCCAGCTCGCCGGCCCGTCCGAGCGGCCCGAGCAGGTCGAGGATGCCGCGGTGGTGCTGCGCGGCGAGCACCTCGGTCGGGGCGAGCAGGGCCGCCTGCCCACCGGCGTCGACCACCTGGAGCATCGCGCGCAGCGCGACCACCGTCTTGCCGCTGCCGACCTCGCCCTGCAGCAGCCGGTGCATCGGGTGGGCGGTGCCCAGGTCCGCGGCGATCTCGGTGCCGACGTCCCGCTGGCCGGGGGTCAGCTCGTACGGCAGGCGGGCGTCGAACGCGTCGAGCAGCCCGCCGGCCACGGCGGGCCGGGGCCGGGCCGGTCGGGCAGCGGCCTGGTGCTTGCGCTGCACCAGGGTGAGCTGCACCGCGAACGCCTCGTCCCACTTGAGCCGGCGCCGGGCCCGGTAGAGCGCCTCCTTGCTGGACGGGCGGTGGATCTCCCGCAGCGCGGTGCCGAGGCCGACCAGGTTGCGGCTGGCCCGTACGGTCGCCGGCAGCGGGTCGTCCGGCGGGGCGACCGTGTCCAGCACGACGCGTACGCAGCGGGCGATCACCCACGTCGGCACCGCCGCGGCGGCCGGGTAGACCGGGATCAGCGCCCCGGCGAACTCCTCGACCTCCTCGCTGGCCGCCGCCTCGCCCTCGCCGCCGGAGCCGAGCAGCACGTACTCCGGGCCGTTGAGTTGCCGCTTGCCCCGGAACTCGGTGACCTTGCCGGCGAACAGCCCCCACCGGCCGGGGCGCAGGTCCCGCTCGCGCCACGCCTGGTTGCCGAAGAACGTCAGGGTCAGGGTGCCGCCGGAGCCGTCCCCGACGGTCACCTCCAGCAGGTTGCCCCGGCGCTGCCGCATCGGGCGGACGGCGGTGCGCTGCACCTGGGCCAGCACCGTGACCTGCTCGCCGACGTCGAGTGAGCGGATGTCGGTGTGCTCGCCGCGCTCGTCGTACCGGCGCGGGACGTGGTAGAGCAGGTCGCCCGCGGTGTGCAGGTCGAGGTGGGCGGCGAGGGCCTTCGCCGTCTTCTCCCCCACCAGCTTCTTCAGCGGAGTGTCGACCGTGGCCTGCTCGGCTGTCATTCGACCCCCACCAGGAGCGGGTAGTGCGGCTGGCCGCCCGGGTACGCGTTCACCTCGACGAACGGCCAGGCCCGGGTCACGTGCTCGCGGACCGCCTCGGTCAGGCCGGGGGGCGCGTCCGCCCCGGCGAGCAGGGTGACCAGCTCGCCGCCGCCGCCGAGCATCCGGTCGACCACCGCGGTGCAGGTGTCGAGCAGCTCCGACCCGATGAGGTGCACCTCGCCGTCCACCAGGGCGAGGACGTCCCCCGCCCGGCACGGCCCGGCGACGGTGAGCGCCTCCCGGCTGGCGTGGCAGACCTCCGCGTACCGGCACGCGCCGGCGGCCTCGGCCATCGCGATCACGTCGTCCTCGAAGCGGCGGCCCGGGTCGCGGACCGCGAGGGCGGCGAGGGCCTGGACCGGCGACCGGGTCGGTACGACGCTGACCCGGATGCCGAGGGCGTGCGCCTCCTTGGCGGCGTTGCTCGCCACGGCCTGCGTGTTCGGGTCGTTGGGCAGCACCACGACGCGAGCCGCGCCGGTCCCGCGGATCGCGTCCAGCAGCTCGCCGGTGGACGGGTTGCCCGGCACCACCGTCGCCCCCTCGGCGGCGAACAGCTCGGCGATCCCGGCACCGGTCGCCACCACCACGGCGGCCCGGCCGTCGGGGACGCGGGGCAGCGCGTCACGCGGGGCCGCCGAGGGCGCGGTCTGGTCGGCGAAGCGGGTCACGGTGATCCGGTGCGGGCGGCCGGCGACCACGCCCGCCTCGATCGCCGCGCCGACGTCGTTGACGTGGACGTGGACGTTCCAGGTGCCGCCCGAGGCCGCGCCGTCACCGACCACCACCAGCGAGTCGCCCAGGGCGGCCAGCTCCTCCCGCAGCCGGGCCACCGCCGCCGGCTCGGCGTCGAGCAGGTACTGCACCTCGTACGCGTACGCCTCGGAGCCGGTCTCCCGGACGGTGGTGGCCGGCGGACGGACCGGGCGGAGCACGGGCGCGGCGTGCTCCGCCCGCTCGCCGGTGACCACCTCCACCAGGGCGTCGAGCAGCAGGCAGAGCCCCCGCCCGCCGGCGTCGACCACGCCCGCCCGGGCCAGCGCCGGCAGCTGCTCGGGGGTGCGGCTCAGCGCTCGGACCGCCTCGTCCGCCGCCGCCCGGGCCACGGTGCGCAGGTCGTCGCTGTCGGCGCCCTCGGCCGCGCCGGCCGCGGCCGCGACGACGCTGAGCAGGGTCCCCTCGACCGGGGCGGCGACGGCGGCGTACGCGGCGGCGGCGGCCTCGCGCAGCCCGGCGGCCAGGTCCCGACCCCGCACCGCGGGGCGGGCGGCCACCGCGTCGGCGAGACCGCGCAGGATCTGCGACAGGATCACGCCGGAGTTGCCCCGGGCGCCGAGCAGCGCGCCCCGGGCCATCAGCCGCAACGCGTGCCCGTGCGGGGTGGGCCCGTCGTCGGGCAGCGTCTCCAGGTCCATCGCGAGCGCCGCCTGCGCCGAGGTGAGGGTGAGCACGAGGTTGGTGCCGGTGTCGCCGTCGGGCACCGGGTAGACGTTCAGCTCGTCGATCTCGCCCTGGTGGCGCTTCAGTGCGGCCAGCCCGACCACGCACCAGCGGCGGACCGCGGTGGCGTCGAGGGTGTCCAGCACGGCGAGTAGCCTACTGGCGCGCACCGACACGTGCCGGGGTCGGCGGCGACCGCCCGGCGTGTCCGGCCGTGCCGGGGGCGATTGGTCGTCGGGCCGGTGGATCGGGTAACCTGACCAGGTTGCCCGGGCAGCGCCTGGCGGCGACCTCATGAACGTTTCAATCCCAGGAGTATCCCGTGGCTAGCGTGTGCGACGTCTGTGGCAAGGGGCCGGGCTTCGGCCACAACGTGTCCCACTCGCACCGGCGGACCAACCGCCGCTGGAACCCGAACATCCAGTCGGTGCGGACCCCGGCCGGTGGCGGCAACACCAAGAAGCTGAAGGTGTGCACGTCCTGCATCAAGGCCGGCAAGGTCACCCGCGCCTGACGCGGTAGCGCGTTCGTTCTGAAGCCGGCGGGCCCCGCGGGGGTCCGCCGGCTTCGCCATGCCCGGACCCGCTCACCCATTCCGCGATCTTGCACGTTCGGCCCTCGATCTGCGGTCTGAGGAGCTTCGTCGGGGCGCGACGTGCAAGATCGCGAGGCCCAGGGGCGGCTAGAGGGTGCGGCCGAAGGAGATGCAGCCGGGGGCGTCCTTGTAGAAGCCGAAGTTCGGGATGCGCTCGTAGCCGGACGAGCCGTACAGGGCGATCGCTTCGGGCTGCCGGTCGCCGCACTCCAGCACGATCCGCTTGCGGCCCTGCTCGCGCGCCGAGTGCTCCACCGCCGCCAGGACCGCCCGGGCCACCCCCCGCCCCCGTACCTGCGGGGCGACGTACATCCGCTTCAGCTCCGCCGTGTCGCCGCCGTCGCCGTGGCTGCGCCACCCGCCGCACCCCACCGGCTCGCCGTCGAGCAGGGCGATCAGGAACGTCCCGGCGGGCGGCTGGAACTCGCCCGCGTCCACCGGGGTGTCGTCGCCGCTGCCGCCGTACCGCTCGCCCAGGTCGGCCAGCGCGGCGCGGATCAGCCGCTGCGCCGCCGGCGAGTCGAAGCGGACGGCATGGATCTCCAGGTTCTGCACCAGTGCAGGGTACGACCGTGCCGAGCCCTCACCGGAAGTGGTCCCAGCCGGCGACGCCCTCCCACGGCCGGCCGTCGACGGTCACCCCGGAACCGGCCGTGACCTCGCCGATCGGCCGCCAGCCCGCCGGCAGCGCCGCCGCCCGCGGGAAGGTCGCCGCGAGGGCGTGGTCCTCGCCCCCGGCCAGCAACCAGGTGTACGGATCGACGCCGAGCGCCTGGGCGGCGTCCGCCATCTGCCGGGGCACCTCGAACGCGTCCCGGCGCACGTCCACGGCGACGCCGCTGGCCCGGGCCACGTGGCCGAGGTCGGCGAGCAGCCCGTCCGACACGTCGATCATGGCCGTCGCCCCTGCCCCGGCCGCCACCGGTCCGGCCGCGTAGGGCACCTCCGGCCGCCGGTACGCCTCGACCAGCAGTCGCGGCGTCCGGAAGCCCCGGGACAGCACGGTGAGCCCGGCCGCCGCGTACCCGGTCCGGCCGGCGATGGCCACGACGTCCCCGGGGCCGGCCCCGGCCCGGGTCACCGGCGGCCGGCCTTCGAGATCGCCGAGCGCGGTCACCGCGATGGTCAGCGTGGGGCTCGCCGACATGTCCCCGCCCACCACGCTCGCGCCGACCACGGCCGCCTCCGCGCCCAGGCCGTCCGCCAGTTCCTCGGCCCACCCGGTCGGCAGGTCCCGCGGCATGCAGAGGGCGACCAGCAGGGCGGTCGGCCGGGCCCCCATCGCCGCGATGTCCGCGAGGTTCGCCGCCGCCGCCCGGTGGCCGATGTCCCGCGCCCCCGACCAGTCCCGGCGGAAGTGCCGCCCCTCCACCAGCACATCGGTCGAGGCGACGACCCGGGTGTCCGGAGCGGCCACGACCGCCGCGTCGTCGCCGGGACCGAGCAGAACGGTCGATCCGTACGACAACCGGGCGGTCACCCGGTCGATCAGACCGAACTCCCCCACCCCCACGACGCTGCTGCCGTCCTCGCTCACCGCTTCTCCTTGACCACCGATCGGGATCAGACCTGGTCCGTAAGGTACTTTCTCCCTTCGGGCCGCTCACGCAGCGGCGACGGACGGAGGTCTAGTCGTGGTTCAGGCGTACATCCTCATCCAGACAGAGGTCGGCCGCGCGCGTGACGTGGCCGGTGAGATCGCGGAAATCCCCGGCGTGGCCCGCGTCGACGCCGTCACCGGGCCCTACGACGTGGTCGTCCTCACCGAGGCGAACACCGTCGACGAACTCGGCAAACTCATCGTCAGCAAGGTGCAGATGGTGCCCGGCATCACCCGCACCCTCACCTGTTCGGTGGTGCGCCTGTAAGTGGACAAGATGACCGACTCCTCCGTGGCCGACGCCACCCCGGACGAGACCGCCGCGCCCGCGGGCCCGGAGCGGCCCGGCCGGGACCGGACCAGCCGGGGTGCCGCCCTGATCGCGACGGCGGTCGCGCTGCCGGTGACCGTGCTGGTCGGCGTGCTGGCGTTCGCCCGCCTCGCCCCCGACCAGCCGGCGACCGAGCCGAGCCCGTCGGCGAGCGCGCCCCGGGCGCAGGCCACCGCGCCCGTCGAGATGGCCGCCCCGGCCCTGGCCGAACGCCCCGCCGTCGTCTGCCGCGCCCTGCTCTCCCAGTTGCCGTCGACCATCCGGGACCTCCCGCAGCGGCCGGTCACCGCCGGCGCCGAGCAGAACGCCGCGTACGGCGACCCGGCGGTCACGGTCGCCTGCGGCGGCCCCGAGCCGACCGTGGGCGCCACCGACCATCTCTGGATGGTCAACCAGGTCTGCTGGCACGGCGTCGAGTCGGGCGACGCGATGGTGCTCACCACCGTCGACCGGGAGACCGCCGTGACGGTCCGGGTCCCGAACGACTACCAGCCGCCGCTGCAGTGGGTGTCCGAGATCTCGGACACGATCGTCGCCTCCGTCCCCTCCGGCGGCGACGCCCCGAGCGGCTGCCAGGGCTGAGCCGGACGCCACCACCCGGCGCCGGCACCACCCCGCGCCGGCGCCGTCGCGCACCTTCCCTGAAAGTGCGGCCTCGATTCCGACAGCGCCGGTGGCTCAGTGCAGGCCGACGCCGCGGTGCAGCGCGGTGCGGATGAGGCGGTTGACGAGCTTCGGGTACTCCAGGCCGGCGGCCGCCCACATCCGGGGGAACATCGACGACGGCGTGAAGCCGGGCATCGTGTTGATCTCGTTGAGGTAGACGTCCAGCTCCGGGGTGACGAAGAAGTCCACCCGGGCCAGGCCGGCGCAGTCGAGCGCGGTGAAGGCGCGGACCGCGTACTCCTGGACCTGACGGGCCACCCGCTCGGGCAGGCCGGCCGGGATGTCGTACTCGCAGGCGGACTCGGCGTCGATGTACTTCGCCTCGAAGTCGTAGAAGTCGTAGTCGCCGACGACCCGGACCTCGGCGAGCACGGACGCCTCCGGCGCACCGCCGGCCTCGCCCTCGAGCACGCCGCACTCGATCTCCCGGCCGATCACCGCGCCCTCGACGAGCACCTTGGGGTCGATCTGCCGGGCGACGGCGACCGCGTCGTCCAGGTCCGCCCAGTCGCTGACCTTGGTGATTCCGAAGGACGAGCCGGCCCGCGAGGGCTTGACGAAGACCGGCAGGCCGAGACGCTCCTTGTCCTCCTCGCTGAGCGTCATGCCGCTGCGCAGGACCGCGTACGGGCCGACCGGGATGCCCTCGGCGGCGCAGAGCTTCTTGGTGAACTCCTTGTCCATCGCGGCGGCGGAGGCGAAGACGTTCGCCCCGACGTACGGGATACCGGCCATCTCCAGCATCCCCTGGATGGTGCCGTCCTCGCCGTACGCGCCGTGCAGGACCGGGAAGACCACGTCCACGTCGGCGAGTGCCCGGGGCCCCTCGGCCGGGTCGAGCACCATGAGCCCGTTGCCGGTCGGGTCGGCGCGCAGCACGATGTCGGCGCCGGACTCGGCGGTGATCTCCGGCAGGCGCCGCGAGTTGATCGCGAGCTGACCCGGATCGCCGCTGGTCAGGACCCACTGGCCGGCGCGGGTGATGCCCACCGGGACCACCTCGTACTCGTCCGGGTCGAGCGCCGCCAGCACGCTGCCGGCGCTGACGCAGGAGATGCCGTGCTCCGGGCTGCGTCCGCCGAAGACGATCGCCACGCGGGTCCTGCCTGGGGTGGTCATCGGCCCTCACCTCTTCGTCGGCTCGTCGGGTCCGCCGGTCCGCTCACCCGGTTGACCTTACTGTGCGTGGCGAGAGTCGGCGGCCGATACCCGGGGAGAGCCCTGGCGGTCAGCAACCGGTCGATGCGGCATACACGGTGGGTAACCGGACGTCCGGGACCACCACAGCCCGCCGCGGCCGTTACGCTGCTCGTCCTATGAGCTCCGACGCCCTCATCGACTCGCTCTCGGCGGCCCTGGACGCCCGCCCGGACGACCTGCCGCTCCGCCTGCACCTCGCCGCGCTGCTGCTGGACGCGGGCCGCAGCGGCGAGGCGATCGCGCAGGTCGGCCAGGCGCTCGCCCGGGACCCGGGCAACGGCCAGGCGCAGGCGCTCATGCAGCGGGCGCTGACGGGCTCCGTACCCCCGCCGGCAGCGACCGCGGCACCGCCCGCGGACGGGACGGCCGGTCCGCGGCCGCCGGCGCAGCGCACGGGCGGTACGGCCGGCGCGGCGGCCGATCCACTCGCCGCCTACGAACAGGAGCTGGCGGACGTCGTCCCGCCGCGCTTCGCGCCGGCCGGCGACGAGCCCGAGCCGGTGGAGGGGCACGCCGACCGGATCTACGACGTCGAGGTCGCGGGGATCCGGCTGGCCGACGTCGGCGGGATGGCGGCCGTCAAGGAGCGGCTCGAGCTGGCCTTCCTCGGCCCGCTCCGCAATCCGCAGCTGCGGAAGATGTACGGCAAGAGCCTGCGCGGCGGCCTGCTGCTCTACGGGCCGCCGGGCTGCGGCAAGACCTTCCTGGCCCGCGCGGTCGCCGGCGAGATGGGCGCCAGGTTCATCTCGCTGTCGATCGTGGACGTGCTGGACATGTGGCTGGGCAACTCGGAACGCAACCTGCACGAGCTGTTCCAGGCGGCCCGCCGCAACGCGCCCTGCGTGCTTTTTTTGGACGAGGTCGACGCGCTCGGGCACAAGCGCTCGCAGGTCAGCTCGAGTTCGATGCGGACGCTCGGCAACCAGTTGCTGGCCGAACTGGACGGCATGGAGGGCAACAACGAGGGCGTCTTCGTGCTCGCGGCCACCAACACGCCGTGGGACGTGGACCCGGCGCTGCGCCGTCCCGGGCGCCTCGACCGGGTGGTGCTGGTGCTGCCGCCGGACCCCGAGGCGCGCCGGTCCATCCTGGAGTACCACCTGCGGGAGCGCCCGATCGCCGGCATCGACCTGCGCCGGGTGGTCGCCGCCACGGAGGACTTCTCCGGCGCGGACCTGGCGCACCTGTGCGAGACGGCCGCCGAGTTCGCGATGGCCGACTCGGTGCGCACCGGCGAGGTACGGATGATCGAGCAGCGCGACCTGGAGCGGGCGCTGAAGGAGGTCCGGCCGTCGACGCGGCCGTGGCTGGCCACCGCCCGCAACGTGGCGATGTTCGCCAACGAGGGCGGCGTCTACGACGACCTGGTCGCGTACCTGAAGCAGCGCAAGCTGCTCTGAGCGGCGCGTGGGGACGGCCCGGCGGGTTCCGGCAGCCCGCCGGGCCGTCGGCTATCCGCGGGCGTTCCGCCGGCCGATGGCGATCACCTTGACCCGCTGCCGGCCCGCCCGAACCATGCCCAGCGCCATGAACGCTCCCGCGATGCGGTCGGCCGCCTCACGGCTGCTCGCGCCCACCACCTGACGCCGCCGCTCCGGGCTGCTGCGCTCGTCGCGGCCACCGTCGTCGGGACGCACGTCCGTGAGCACCACCAGGAAGCGGGTCAGCGCCGTGCCGTTGGCGCGCTCGTTTCGGGGCTGCTGGGCAGTACGCACGTCGAGTCCCTTCGGGTGGCGGGCCACCGGGCGTGGCACGCGGCGATCGGGTACGGGGGAGAAACCCGATCGCCGCGCGCCCCATCCCCTCCGGTCACTCACCGCCGCCGTCGCCACGACAACCGCCGGTGAGGACTTGATGACAGATTGGCATCAAGACGCCCGTGAATGCAACTCTCAACCGCGTTCTCTCATGTACAGCTTCCCAGAGATGTGCGAGGATCGATCCATGGCACCGAAGACCGCGCGCGCCCGCCGGCTCGGCATCGCGCTGCGCACCCACCGGGAGGCCGCCGGCCTCACCCTGGAGGCCGCGGCGGACGAGATCAACAGCACCCGCAGCACGCTGTCCCGCTACGAGAACGCGCAGACGCTGGTGAGCCCGGCGACCGTCCGGGCCCTGCTGACCCTCTACGGCGTCGCTCCGGACGAGGTGGCGGCGGCCGTGCAGCTCGCCAAGGACGCGCGCAAGCCCGGCTGGTGGGTGTCCTACTCGTACCTGCTCGACCGGCGCACCATCGACTTCATCGCGCTGGAGGCCGAGGCCACCGGCATCGCCAACTTCGAGCCCTCGGTGGTGCCCGGGCTGCTCCAGACCGCCGACTACGTCCGCGGCGTGATGCGGGGCGGCCCGCACACCCTGCCGGACGACGAGGTCGAGCAGCGGGTGCAGTTCCGGCTCGACCGGCAGCAGCGCCTCACCGCCGCCGACCCGCCGATCTTCGACGCCATCATCGACGAGGGCGCGCTGCTACGGCCGGTGGGCGACCGGACGGTGATGGAGGCGCAGCTCCAGCACCTGCTGAAGATGGGCGAGCTGCCGAACGTCACCGTCCAGGTGATCCCGCTGGCCGCCGGCTACCACCGGGGCACCCGGGGTTCCCTGCACATCCTGGAGTTCGCCGACCCCGAAGACCCGCTCATCGCCTCGGTGGAGACCGTCGCCGGCCAGATGGTCCTCGACCGGCCGGCCGACCTGCGTACCTGCACCAAGATCATGGAGCACCTGCGGAGCGTGGCCCTCAGTCCGGCCGCCAGTCGCGACCAGCTCCGGCAACTCATGAAGGGACGGTAGGACGATGACCCCGACGATCAGCACGGAGCTGGCCCGGGCCGGATGGCGCAAGAGCAGCCACAGCGGCGACGAGGGGGCGTGCGTCGAGATCGCGACGCTGCCCCGCACGGTGGGCGTCCGGGACTCGAAGGACCCGGACGGCCCGGTGCTGCTCTTCGCGGCGGACGCCTGGGCGGCCTTCGCCGCCGCGCCACCCCGCGGCTGACCACGGACCGGTCGGGCGGCGGCATCCAGGTCCCGCCGCCGCCCGACCCGCCGGGGCCGAGCCCGCGCCTCAGCCGTTCACCAGCGGTTCCGGCGCCGGCTCGGCCCGCAGCGCCTCCAGCGCCGCGATGGCCACGCCGCGGGCACCGGCCATGTCCCGGTCGGGCACCAGGGCGAACGTCGCCACGGCGGCCTGCTCCTCCCGCAGCACCGTGTGCTCCCGGACGGTGGCGAGGAACCAGTCGCGGAACGCCGATGCCGCCTCCACCACACCGCCCCCGACGAAGTACGCGTGCGGGTCGGTGAAGTTGGCGGCGAGGGTGAACAGCCGGCCGATCGCCATCGCCTGTTGGGTGAAGATCTCCCGGGCCAGCGGGTCGCCCTGCTCGCCGAGCCCACGGACCAGCTTCGCCGCCCGCGCCGCCGGCTCCCCGGCCAGCGGGTGTCCCGGAAAGCGGGTCAGCCAGTACGGCAGCAGGTTGCGCGCGATGCCGGTCAGGGACGCGACGCTCTCCGCGTCCCCGACGAAACCGCAGGCGCAGACCGGCTCCGGCTGGCCGGGGGCGAGCAGCCCGGTGAGCGGCAGGTGCACGTGCCCAAGTTCCCCCGCCATCCCGGCCGCCCCGGCGATCACCCGGCCGCCCTCGACCAGCCCGCCACCGAGACCGGTGCCGACGATCGCGGACACCGACGAGCGGCCCATCGCGTGCCCGCCGAAGTACGTGTGGTGCGCGTAGAGCGCGGCGGCGTTGCCGTCGTTGAGGTACACCACCGGCAGGCCGAGCCGCCGCTCCAGGGCTCCGCGCACGTCGTACCCCCGCCAGGCCGGCTGCGCGAAGTTGGTCGAGCCGCGCGACGAGATCACGCCGGCGGCGCTGGCCGGCCCGGGCGTGTCCAGCCCCACGGCGCGGACCAGGCCGCGCGGCACGCCGGTGGCCGCCAGCGCGCCGTCGAAGGCGCGCGCGAGGGCCTCGATCGCCGCCTCCGGACCCGCCTGCACCTCGCTCGGCGTCTCCATCAGGCCGTCCACCAGGAACCGCCCGTCCACGGCCAGGACGGTGGCGTTGTTGCTGGTGCCGCCGCTGTCCAGGCCGACGACCACCGGCACCCCTAGGCTGCCCACCGCGCCCTCCCACCCTCGAGACGATGACGCGAGGCTAGTTCCCGTACGGCCGCTCCGCCACGCCCACCTCCGCCCCGGGGTGGGGCGGGGTCAGGTGGGATGGCGGGCGGTCAGGACGACGGCGTCGAGGGTCTCGTCGCGGAGCACCGTGGGTGCCAGTCCGGCGTCGGACAGCACCGCCGTCAGCGCCGTCACCTGGCTCTCGCCGGCCTCCACGACCAGCTGCCCGCCGGGCGCCAGCCAGCGCGTTGCGCCCGCCGCGACCCGGCGCAGCACGGCCAGCCCGTCCGGGCCACCGTCGAGCGCCACAGGCGCCTCGTGCAGCCGCGCCTCCGGCGGCATCAGGCCGACCGCGTCCGTCGGCACGTACGGCGCGTTCGCCACCACGAGATCCAGCCGGCCGCGCCACGCCTCGGGCAACGGGTCGAACAGGTCACCGGCGAAGACCGGTACGCCGCGCCGGGCCAGGTTCCGCCGGGCGCACACCACCGCGGCCGGGTCGACGTCCACCGCGGCGTGGAAGCGGGGCGCGAGCCGCTCGGCGAGCAGCACGCTCAACGCGCCGGAGCCGCAGCACAACTCCACCACGGCCGGCTCCGGGCCGGTCACCGCGACCGCCGCCGTCACCAGCAGCAGGCTGCGCGCCCGCGGCACGAACACACCGGGATCCACGGCGACCCGGACCCCGCCGAACTCGGCCCAGCCCAGCAGGTGCTCCAGCGGCTGCCCGGCCACCCGGCGGTCGACCAGGTCGGCGAGCGCCTCCGGGCTGTCGGCGGCGGTCAGCAGCAGCCCCGCCTCCTCTTCGGCGTAGACGCACCCGGCGGCGCGCAACCGGCGCACCAGGGCCGCTCGATCCCCCGCCACCGTCACCGGCGGGTGGCGTCCAGTGCGGCGGTGACGTCGGCCACCAGGTCGACGGTGTCCTCGATGCCGCAGGAGAAGCGGACGAAGCCGGGCGCCGTGTCGTCACCCCACTGGGCCCGCCGGTCCGCGCTGGTGTGCAGGCCACCGAACGACGTGGCCGCCGCCACCAGCCGGGCGGCGCCGAGGAACCGGGCGACCCGGTCGGCGTCGCCGAGGTCGAACGAGAGCACGCCCGGCATCCGTCGCATCTGGATCGACGCCACCGGGAACGCCGGGTCCCCGGGCAGCCCGGGCCAGCGCACCCCGGTCACGTCCGGACGGCTGAGCAGCAGCGAGGCGAGCGCCTCGGCGTTCGCGGTCTGCCGGGCCAGGCGCAGGTCGAGCGTGGCCAGCGAGCGGTGCGCGAGCCAGGCGTCGAAGGCCCCCGGGATCGCACCGGCGATGTTCCGCCATCCCGTGACCGCCTCCAGCAACCGCGCCGAGCGGGTGGCGACGTACCCGAGCAGCAGGTCGGAGTGGCCGGTGAGGGCCTTGGTGCCGGAGGCCACCACCAGGTCGGCGCCGAGGTCCAGCGGGCGCTGCCCGAGCGGGGTGGCGGTGGTGTTGTCCACCGCCAGCAGGGCGCCCGCCGCCCGGGCCCGGTCCGCCAGCGCGCGCACGTCGACGACGTCCAGGCCGGGGTTGGCCGGGGTCTCCACGAGCACCAGGCGTACGCCTTCGAGGTCCGGGTACGGCCCGGCGGTCGGCGCGAAGAGCACCCGGACCCCGATGCCGGCCAGAGTGTCCGTGGCGAAGGCCCGCAGCGGGTAGTAGCCGTCGGCCGGGAGCAGCACCGAGTCCCCGGGGCGCAACACGGTCAGCAGCACCCCGGTGATCGCCGCCTGCCCGCTGGCGAAGACGCGGCAGTCGCCGCCCTCCAGCTCACCGATCGCCGCCTCCAGCAGCCGCCGGGTGGGGTTGTCCGGCCGGCCGTAGCCGTTCGGCGCCGCGGCCGGCCCCACCGCCGGGTCGAGATGGTACGGCGCGGCGAGGACCGGACCGGGCAGGAAGGGCTGCCCGGGCTCGGCGGCCGGCAGCCCGGCGTGCACGCAGCGGGTGCCGTCGTGGTCGGAAGTCATGTCGGTCACTCCGGCTTCGTCGTGCGGCTCATCAGCGCCTGCACCGCCCGCCGCGGGTCGACGCCCTCGTGGCAGACCAGCTCCACCTGCTCGGTGATCGGCATCTCCACCCCGTGCGCCCGGGCCAGGTCGCGGATCGCCAGGGCGCTCTTGACGCCCTCGGCGGTCTGCCGGGTGGCGATCCGAGCCTCCTCGAGGGTCGCGCCCCGGCCCAGATGCTCGCCGAAGGTGCGGTTGCGGGCCGACGGGGACGAGCAGGACGCCACCAGGTCGCCCATGCCGGCCAGGCCGGCGAAGGTGAGCGGGTCGGCACCGAGCGCGACGCCCAGCCGGGCGGTCTCGGCCAGGCCCCGGGTGACCAGCATGGCCCGGGTGTTGTGGCCGAAGCCCATCGCGGTCGCGATGCCGTACGCGAGGGCGATCACGTTCTTCACCGCGCCGCCCAGCTCGCAGCCGGTCACGTCGTCGTTGGTGTACGGGCGGAAGTACGGCGTGGTGATCGCCCCCTGCACGAGCGTCGCCCGGTCGACGTCGGTGCAGGCGACGACCGTGGCGGCGGGCTGCCCGGCGGCGATCTCCGGGGCGAGGTTCGGGCCGGAGACCACCACCACCCGGTCCGCCGCCACGTTCGCGGTCTCCACGATGACCTCGCTCATCCGCTTGGTCGTGCCGAGCTCGATGCCCTTCATCAGGGAGACCAGCGTGGCGTCCGGGTGCAGGTGCGGCGCCCAGCCGGCGAGGTTGCCGCGCAGCGTCTGCGACGGCACCGCGAGCACCACCAGCTCGGCACCCTCGATGGCCGCCACGGCGTCCCCGGTCGCGGTGACCCGCTCGGGGAGCACCAGCCCCGGCAGGTACTCCGGGTTGCGCCGCTCGGCCCGGATCACGTCCGCGACCGGCTGCCGACGGGCCCAGATGGTGACGTCCCGGCCCGCGTCGGCGAGGATCTTGGCGAAGGCGGTGCCCCAGGACCCGGCCCCCAGCACCGCCACATGCCCGCTCATGCCGGCCCTCCGCTTTGCTCCGTGCCGTCATGAGGCACCACGGCGCTGCGCTGATGATTCACTCGCTGACACTCGCTCATGCCTGGCCTCCGCTGCGCTGGACGCGGCCGGGGCGCTCCCACAGCGGGGGCGGACTCTCCTGCCGGATCTCGGCCAGCAGGTCACGCAGGCTCAGCATGATCTCGTCGGTCATCCCCTCGAGCACCGCCTTCGTCGCGGTGGCGCCCGTCCACCGGCTCAGGTCTACCGGCGGCCCGGCGACCACGGTCACCGGGATGCGCGGGCGGAGGCTCAGCCGGGTCGTCCGCGGGTCGAACATCCGCTCCGGACCCCACATGGCCACCGGGATGACCGGGGCGCCGGTGGCCAGCGCGAGCCGCGCCGCGCCGGTCTTGCCCTTCATCGGCCACAGCTCGGGCTCCCGGGTCGTGGTGCCCTCCGGGTAGATCACCACCGCGCCGCCCTTGTCCAGCGCCGCGACCAGGGCGTCCAACGACTTCACCGCGTCGACCGTGCCGCGCTCGACCGGGATCTGCCGGCAGCGGTGCAGGATCCAGCCGATCAGCGGCACCCGGAACACGCTGGCCTTGCCGAGGAACTGCGGCCACCGCCCGGAGTCGTAGATGAAGTGCGCGGCGACCAGCGGGTCGGCGTGCGAGATGTGGTTCGGCACGATGATCACGCCGCCCGGGCGCCGCAGTTGCTCCATGCCGCGCCAGGTGCGCCGCGTCCAAACGGTCAACACGGGCTTGACGAGCACCACGGCGACCCGTGGCCAGAACCCGATCCTGCGCCGCGCCACCGCGCCTCCTCCTGCCGCCGTACGACCCCGCCGGTCCACCCTGCCCTGGGGGAACCCGCGAGGTGAAATCATGCCTGCTCGCCCTGGGTCCGGCCAGTGAGGGGTCCCGCCCCGGCTGGCAGGATGGCGGGGTGACCCAGGTGTGGACCGTGGTGGTGCCGGTGAAGCGGCTGGGAGTCGCCAAGAGCCGGCTTCGCGGCGCGCTGCCGGGCGTACCCCATGCGGAGCTGGCGCTGGCGCTGGCGGCCGACACGGTCGGCGCGGTGCTGGCCTGCCCGGCCGTCGCCGAGGTGCTGGTCGTCACCGACGACCCGCGGGTGGCGGCGGAGGCCGCCGCCACGGGAGCCCGGGTGCTGCCGGACCGCCCCGCCGCCGGCCTCAACGCCGCCCTCCGGCACGGCGCGTCGGCCGCCGGGACCGGCTGGGTCGCCGGCCTCACCGCCGACCTGCCCGCGCTGCGTCCGGTCGAGCTGGCGGCGGCGCTGCGGGCGGCGGAGACAGGCGAGACCCGCCGCTACGTCCCCGACGCGCCGGGCGATGGCACGGCGCTGCTCGCCGCGCCGCCCGGCGTACCCCTGGATCCCCGCTTCGGCCCCGGCTCGGCGGCGGCGCACGCGGCCAGCGGGGCGCTCGCCCTCCTCGGCACCTGGCCGAGCCTGCGCCGCGACGTCGACACGGCGGACGACCTGGCCGCCGCGGCCCGGCTCGGGCTGGGGCCCCGCACGGCCGCGCTGCGTGCCGCGGCGGCCCCGGCGGGTGGGCGGCCGGTGTAGCGTGCCGGTCATGCAGGGCACGGTGGCCACCTACGACGCGGCGACCCGCAGCGGCGTCCTCCTCCTCGACGACGGCACGGAGCTGGCGTTCCCGGCGCGGGCGTTCGACGCCTCCGGGCTGCGGCTGCTCCGGCTCGGTCAGCGGGTACGCGTCGAGACCGACGAGACCGGCGCGGTGGTGCGCGTGACGTTGCCGACGATGGCCTGAGCCGCCCGGCGAAGTTCATTCTGCGTCCGGCCGGCGCGGGTGATGATTGCTGGGTGAGCACCCCTCGCGAGCAGCCCGATCCGCCCGCCGCCACCCGACCGGCCGAGTCGGGCGACGGCACCCGCCCGCGTGGCGCCGACGACGGCTTTCGCGCCGCCCGCTCCACCGACACCGCCGACGCGCACCCCGACCCGGCCGGCACCGACGCCGCCGCCGCGTCGGCGGGCCTGGAGGAGGTGCTGGATCCGCCGTCCGCGCGCGCCGCGCCGCCAGCCGCTCCAGCCGCTCCGGCCGCTCGGGCCGAGGACGAGCCGCCCGCCGTCGAACCGCTGCCCGAGGACCGCTTCCTCAACCGGGAGCTCTCCTGGCTGGACTTCAACGCCCGGGTCCTCGCGCTCGCCGAGGACCCGCGCACGCCCCTGCTGGAGCGGGCGAAGTTCCTCGCCATCTTCGCCAGCAACCTGGACGAGTTCTACATGGTGCGGGTGGCCGGGCTCAAGCGCCGGCTCTCCGCCGGCCTACCGGTCCGCGGCGGCGACCGGCTGCCACTGCGCACCCAGCTCGAACTGGTCGCCGAGAAGACCGCGGCGCTGGTCACCCGGCACGCCGCGTGCTTCGTCGACGACGTGCTGCCGAGGCTGGCCGAGGCGGACGTCCGGATCCTGGGCTGGGGCGAGCTGGACGACCCCGAGCGCGAGCGGCTGCGTACGTACTTCCGTGCGCAGATCTTCCCGGTGCTCACCCCGCTGGCGGTCGACCCGGCGCACCCGTTCCCGTACATCTCCGGGCGGTCGCTGAACCTGGCGGTGTCGGTCCGCGACCCGGACGGCGGGTCGGAGCTCTTCGCCCGGGTGAAGGTGCCCAACAACGTGCCCCGGTTCGTCCGGGTCGACCGGGACCGGCCGGGCGTCCGGGTGCTGCCGGTCGAGGACCTGATCTCGGTGCACCTGGGCCAGCTCTTCTCCGGCATGCAGGTGGTGGAGTGCCACCTGTTCCGGGTGACCCGCAACGCCGAGGTGGAGGTCGACGAGGACCGCGACGAGGACCTGCTCCAAGCCCTCGAACGGGAACTGGCGCGGCGCCGCTTCGGCCCGCCGGTACGGCTGGAGGTCGCCACCTCCATCTCCGACCACATGCTCGACCTGCTCGTCCGCGAGCTGGACATGGACGCCCAGGACGTCCTGCGGGTGCGCGGCCTGCTCGACCTGTCGGCGCTCTGGCAGCTGTACGGCGAGGCCGACCGGCCGGACCTCAAGGACCCGCCGTTCGTGCCGGCCACCCACCCGCGGCTCACCGAGGGCGAGGTGCCCCGGAGCGTCTTCGCCACCCTGCGCGACGGCGATGTGCTGGTGCATCACCCGTACCACTCGTTCGCCACCAGCGTGCAGCGCTTCATCGAGCAGGCGGCCGCCGACCCGGACGTGCTGGCCATCAAGCAGACCCTCTACCGCACCAGCGGCGACTCCCCCATCGTCGACGCGCTGGTCGACGCGGCCGCCGCCGGCAAGCAGGTGGTGGTGCTGGTCGAGCTGAAGGCCCGGTTCGACGAGGTCGCCAACATCGGCTGGGCCCGTACGCTGGAGCGCGCCGGCTGCCACGTCGTCTACGGCCTGGTGGGTCTCAAGACGCACTGCAAGACGGCGCTGGTGGTCCGCCAGGAGGGCAACCAGATCCGCCGCTACTGCCACATCGGCACCGGCAACTACCACCCGAAGACCGCCCGGCTCTACGAGGACCTCGGCATGCTCACCGCCGACCCGGAGATCGGCGCCGACCTGACCGACCTGTTCAACGTGCTCACCGGCTACAGCCGGCAGACCGCGTTCCGGCGGCTGCTGGTCGCGCCGCAGGGCGTCCGCAGCGGCCTGATCGAACGCATCGAGCGGGAGATCTCGCACGTCCGGCTCGGCGTGCCGGGGCTGGTGCAGTTCAAGGTGAACGCGCTGGTGGACGAGGAGATCACCGACGCGCTCTACCGTGCCTCGCGGGCGGGCGTCCACGTGGACCTGCTGATCCGCGGGATGTGCACGCTCCGCCCCGGGGTGCCCGGGCTGTCGGAGAACATCCGGGTCCGGTCGATCCTCGGCCGGTTCCTGGAGCACTCGCGGATCTTCCGGTTCGGCAACAACGGCGACGCCGAGTTCTGGATGGGCTCGGCCGACCTGATGCACCGCAACCTGGACCGCCGCGTCGAGGCGCTGGTCCGGGTCAGCGACCCGGTGGCCCGGGCCGAGCTGGACCACGTGCTGACCGCCGCGTTCAGCCCCGACGTGGCGGCGTTCGAGCTGGCCGCGGACGGCACCTGGCACCGGTGGACCGGCACCGGGGACGGACCCCCGACGCACCTCCAGGAACTCCTGCTGCGCCGCGTCGGCGGCACGGCCGGCTGACCGCCGTACGCTGACGGGATGGACGACGGCGACCCGGCGCGGGACGGCGAACCGGCCGGGATCCACGCGGCCGGCGGCGTGGTCTGGCGTCCCGGCCCGGATGGCGTCGAGGTCTGCCTGGTGCACCGGCCGAGGTACGGCGACTGGTCGCTGCCGAAGGGCAAGCTCGAACCGGGCGAGCACCCGCTGCGCGCCGCCGTACGCGAGGTGGCCGAGGAGACCGACGTGCGGGCGGTGCCGCAGGTGCGCCTGCCCGGCGCCGGCTACCGCAGCGAGGGCCGGCCGAAGGTGGTCGACTACTGGTCGATGCGGGCGGTCGCGAACGGCGGCTTCCAGCCCGGCACGGAGGTCGACGAGGTGCGCTGGGGCGCCGTCGACGAGGCGGTCCGGCTGGTCAGCTACCCCCACGACGCGGAGGTGCTCGCCGCCTTCGCGGCGCTGCCTCCGGTGACCGTGGCGCTCGTGCTGGTCCGGCACGGCCACGCCGGCATCCGGGGCACCTGGTCCGGTCCGGACAGCGGGCGGCCGCTGGACGCCGAGGGCTGGGCGCAGGCGCACGCGCTCGCGCCGCTGGTGGCGTTGGTCCACCCGGTACGCCTGCTCTCCGCGTCGGCGCGGCGCTGCGTGCAGACCCTCGACCCGGCGGCGGCGCTGCTCGACCTGCCCATCGAGGTGGACGGCGACCTGGACGAGCCCCGGCCCGGCCAGGACCGGGACGAGTGCGTGCTGGCCGCCGCGGCGCGGCTCGCCGCGCTCGGCGCGGCCGGCGAACCGGTGGCCGTGTGCAGCCAGGGCAAGGTGATCCCGGGTGCGCTGGAGCGCCTCACCGGCCGGCCGGACGACTTCACCACCCCGAAGGGCGGCGGCTGGCTGCTCGCCTTCTCCGGCGAGCGGCTCGTCGCCACCGACCGCCTGTAAGGGCCCCCTTCTTGACACCCACCGCCAACGGGCGGCGGCTCACGGCAGGGTCAACGTGACCGCGACCGGGAGATGGTCGCTGGCCGTGCCGGGCGGCGCGGCGGCGTCCGTGGCCGTGAGGCCGGGCGAGACGAAGACGTGATCGATCTCGGACCGCGGCTCGTCCGAAGGGCTGGTCGGCAGCGGGCGGGCAGGCGCCAGCGCGTCGACCAGGCCGGCGCGGGTGAACTCCGCGAACGCGGACGCCCCCGGCTCGGTGTTCATGTCCCCCGCGACCACCAGCGGCAGCCCGTCCGCGTAGTCGACGGCGAACGCGCTCACCTCGCGGGCCTGCACGACCGCCTCCCGCCCCGGCGGCGGTTGCAGGTGGGTGGCGACGACCGCGAGTCGGACACCCGCGCCCAGGTCGAGCGTGGTCCCCAGGACCTGCGCCCCGGTGGGCGCGCCGACCGCCGGCAGCCGCCGGGTCCGCGTACGCTCCAGCGGCCAGCGGCTGAGCACCGCGTCGCCCCAGAGCGGGTCGGCGGCCGGCGCGAACACGTACGGCATGTCGAGCCGTTCGGCCAGCAGGTCCAGCGTGTCGTGGCCGCCGTTGAGCAGCCAGCCCCGGTCGACCTCGCCCAGCACCACCACGTCGGCGTCGCGGCCCGCCCGCGCCAGCTCGTCCGGATCGAACCGCCCGTCCATGCCGAACCCCATGCGGATGTTGTAGGCGACCACCCGCACCCGCTCGGGCGGACCGTCCCGGTTGCTCGACACCAGCGGCTCATCGGTGGCCAGTGCCGCGATCAGCGCCAGCACCGCCGCGCCGGCGGCGACGCGGACCGGCGGCAGCGCCGGCGGGATCGGGGCGGTGACCGGCCCGGCGGCCAGCGCCGTCGCGGCGACCAGCACCGCCACCACCACCGGTACGGCGGCATTGGGGTAGCCGAGGTCATAGGCGGCGTAGTAGAGCACGGCCGCGAGGGCGAAGACGAGCATGCCGCCCACGGCGGCGTACGCCCGGCGGACCGCCGCCCCCACGTCGCCGGCCGGCCCGGTGTCCTCGGCCGCCCAGACGCCGTCGGCCGTCTCGGCGTCCGCCGCCGTCGCAATGGGCGTCCCCTCGTGGCCCGGCACCGGTGCGGTGGCGCTCTCCGCGCGTACCGCGGTGCCCTCGGCCGTGGCATCGGGGACCCCGGCGGCGCGCTGGTCCGCCGCACCGGCCAGCGCCAGGCAGCCGCCCAGGCCGACCGCGGTGAGCAGGACGGACGGCAGCAGCAGCTCGCCGCGACCGACGGCGAAGAGCACGGTGCCGACGAGCAGCGTCGCCGGCCCGAGCCAGCGGCCCGCCGTGCCCCGGGGCGGCGCGAGCGCGGCCAGCAGAAAGCCGCCGGCGGCCAGCGCGATCGGGGCCGCCCCGGCCAGCGGCACCGTCGCCACGCCGTCGGCGTCGTCGCGCAGCAGGCCGAACTGGTAACTCGACGCCGTACGGGCCACCGCGGGCGACAGGGCCACCATGCCGGCGAGCAGCAGCACCGGCCCGGCCAGCAGCCAGCCACGTACACCGCCGGGGCCGGCCGGCGCCCACCCGCCCGGACGGGGCCGGCCCGGCCCCCGCCCGGCCCGGGCGTGCAGGGCCACGAAGAGCAGGGCCGGGACGGCGGCGGCGAGCCACTGGATCCAGGGGCCGACACCCGCCGGGCGGTAGGTGTCCAGCGCGGTGTGCACGACGGCCGCGAGCACGAGCCCGAGAGCCCAGCCGGGCACCGACCGGTCGGTGCTGGCGGCGACGCCGGCCAGCCACACCAGTCCGGCGAACAGGCCGGCCGCGGCCAGCCAGAGCTGGAGCCCGCCGCCCGGTTGGCCGACGACGGCGAGCCGGAGGACGGCGAGCGCCACGGCGGCGGCGAGCGCCACCGGCCGGGCACCGAGCCGGCGGACCAGCGCCGGTACGCCGAGGGCGAGCACGAACCAGCCCAGCGCGAAGGCGCCCAGCAGCTCGGCCGGTGTCGACGCGGCCTGTCCGAAGATGGTGATGACCGCCGGCAGGAAGACCCGCAGCACGTCGGTCAGGAGGAGAACCCCGAGGGCCAGGGTGGCGGTGGTGAGGTGGCGGTAGCGCACGGGCTGCCTTTCGCCGACCGATCGTCCGGCGATTGTCCGGGAGGCGGGCGGTCCCGGTCAACGGGCGGTGGCCGGCCGTGGGCCCCGGGCGGGCGACGGCATGGACGGCCGGCCCGGTCGACGCCGGCCGTGGCCGGTCGACGGGCGTACGGCGAAGGGCGCCCACCGGACCGGTGGACGCCCTTCGTACGGCCGGATCAGCGCCGGGTAGCCGTCTTCTTGGCGGCCGACTTCTTCGCGGGGGCCTTCTTGGCCGCCGCGCTCCTGCTGGCCGCGGCGGTGGTCTTCTTCGCCGCCGTGGCCTTGGTCGCCGCGGCGCTCTTCTTCGCCGGGGCGGTCTTGGCCGTGGTCTTCTTCGCCACGGTCTTCTTCGCCGCGGTCTTCTTCGCCGGGGCGGCCTTGGTGGTGGCGCGCTTGGTCGCCTTCGCCGCCGCGGTCTTCTTGGCCGCGGCCCCGGTCGTCTTCGTCCCGGTCGCCTTCGCGGCGGCGGCGGTCTTCTTCGCCGCCGCCGTGGCCTTCGGCACCTTGCCGCTGGCCACCATCTCCTTGAACCCGGCGCCCGGCCGGAAGGTGGGGACGGAGGTCTTCTTGACCTTCACCGCCTCCCCGGTCCGCGGATTGCGCGCTGTTCGAGCACCCCGGACGCGCTTCTCGAACGCTCCGAATCCAGTGATCGCCACCTTCTCGCCCTTGGTGACCGCCGCCTGGACCTCAGCGAGGACCGCGTCGAGCGCGGCCGTCGCCGTCTTCCGGTCCCCCAGGCGAACGGCGAGCGCCTCGATGAGCTCGGCCTTGTTCACGACTTCCTCCCGAATGTGCAACTGACTCGACGCGAGCCATTCTGCGCGCACGGTATGCCCTGTGCTGGCGCTACACAAACATTCGGTGGAAAAAAGCCCTTGTGTCGCAACGGATTCGCCCCCGCCGGCGCGGCCGGCGGGGGCGACAATCCGCGTGGGTACGGCGTCTTCGACTATGCGACCGTCGGCAGGAACGACGGCCGGGACGCCTCGAAGGCGCTGATCTCGGCCTCGTGTCGGAGGGTGAGTCCAATGTCGTCCAAGCCCTCCATCAGCCGCCACCGGCTGAAGTCGTCGAGGGGGAACGACCAGGTGGCGTCTCCGAGCCGGACCTCCCGGGCGGTCAGGTCGACGGTGACCGGAGTCGTCGGGTCGGCCTCTACGCGGGCCCAGATCTCCTCGACGGCTTTCAATTCCAACTCGACCGGCAGCAGACCCTCCTTGAGGGCGTTGCCCCGGAAGATGTCACCGAAACGCGGGGCGATCACGGCGCGGAACCCCCAGTCCCGCAGGGCCCAGACGGCATGCTCGCGGGACGAGCCGGTGCCGAACTCGGGCCCGGCCACAAGAATCGACGCACCCGAATAGGAATGATCGTTGAGGACAAATTCCGGGTCCTCCCGCCACGCGCTGAACAACCCGTCCGCGAAACCCGTACGCGTCACCCGCTTGAGGTACACGGCCGGGATGATCTGATCGGTGTCCACGTTGGAACGGCGCAGCGGCACGGCGGTGCCGGTGTGGGTGGTGAACCTCTCCATCAACGGTGTCCCCTTCTACAGGTCGGCGGGAGCGGCCAGCCGACCCGCCACCGCGGTGGCGGCGGCGACCGGCGGCGAGACCAGGTGGGTACGCCCGCCCCGGCCCTGGCGGCCCTCGAAGTTGCGGTTGGACGTCGAGGCGGCGCGCTGCCCCGGGGAGAGCGTGTCCGGGTTCATGCCCAGGCACATCGAGCATCCTGCGAAGCGCCACTCGGCGCCCGCGTCGATGAAGATCTTGTCCAGCCCTTCGGCCTCGGCGACCTCCCGGACGGCGGCGGAGCCGGGCACGACCAGCATCCGCACGCCCTCGGCCACCCGGTGCCCGCGCAGCACGTCGGCGGCGGCACGCAGGTCCTCGATCCGCCCGTTGGTGCAGGAGCCGACGAAGACCACGTCGACCGCCACGTCGCGCAGCGGGGTGCCGGGGGTGAGACCCATGTACTCCAGTGCCCGGCGGGCGGCGGCCCGCTCCGGCTCGGCGACGAACTCCTCCGGGTCCGGCACGGACGCGTCCAGCGGAGCGCCCTGACCGGGGTTGGTGCCCCAGGTCACGAACGGCGTGATCCGGCTGGCGTCCAGCGTCACCTCGGAGTCGAAGGTCGCGCCCTCGTCGGTGGGCAGGGTCCGCCAGTACTCGAGCGCCGCGTCCCAGGCGGCGCCGGTCGGGGCGTTGGGTCGACCCTTGAGGTACGCGAACGTGGTCTCGTCGGGGGCGATCATGCCGGCCTTCGCGCCCCACTCGATGGACATGTTGGCGATGGTCATCCGAGCCTCCATGGACAGGTCCCGGATGGTCTCGCCGCGGTACTCGACGATGTGACCGCGCCCGCCGCCGGTGCCCACCTGCGCGATCAGCGCGAGCACCAGGTCCTTGGCGGTGACACCCGGGGCGAGCTCGCCGACGACGTTCACCGCCATGGTCTTCGGCCGCGCCTGCGGCAGCGTCTGGGTGGCGAGCACGTGCTCGACCTCACTGGTGCCGATGCCGAACGCCAGGGCGCCGAACGCACCGTGGGTGGCCGTGTGCGAGTCGCCGCAGACGATCGTCATGCCGGGCTGGGTCAGGCCCAGCTGCGGGCCGATGACGTGCACGATGCCCTGGTTCTCGTCACCCAGCGGGTGCAGCTTGACGCCGAACTCGGCGCAGTTGCGGCGCAGCGTCTCGATCTGCGTACGCGAGGTCGGGTCGGCGATGGTGAGCAGGTCGCCGCGGCGGGTGCGGAACGACGGGTCCGCGTACCCGGTCGGGGTGTTGTGGTCCTCGGTCGCGATCGTCAGGTCGGTGCGGCGGACCCGGCGGCCGGCGAGGCGCAGCCCGTCGAACGCCTGCGGGCTCGTCACCTCGTGCAGCAGGTGCAGGTCGATGAAGAGCAGGTCGGGCTCGCCCGCGGCGGACCGTACGACGTGCGCGTCCCAGACCTTCTCGGCCAGGGTCCTCGGCTCAGGAGTGACTCCCACCATCTGGACTTCCTAAATTCTGGGAGGTAAGTTTCGGCTTGTGGGACACAGTATGAGCGGTGTCGGCGTTCTCGACAAGGCGGTGGTCATCCTGGCCGCCTGCGTCGACGGCGCCAGCCTGGCCGAACTCGTTGAACGCACGAAGCTGCCCCGGGCAACGGCGCACCGGTTGGCACAGGCACTTGAGATCCACCGGATGCTGGTACGCGACACGCAGGGACGGTGGCGCCCTGGCCCGCGCCTGGGCGAGCTGGCGAACGCGGCCCCCGACGTACTCCTGACCGCCGCCGAGCCACTGCTCGCCGCCCTCCGCGACGCCACCGGCGAGAGCGCGCAGCTCTACCTGCGCCGGGCCGACGAGCGCATCTGCGTGGCGGCCGCCGAGCGGGCGAGCGGCCTGCGCGACACCGTGCCGGTCGGTTCGGTGCTGCCGATGACGGCCGGCTCCGCGGCGCAGATCCTGCTCGCCTGGGAGCCGCCGGAGGCGGTCATGCCGCTGCTGCCACGCTCGAAGTTCACCGGCCGCACCCTGGCCGAGGTCCGTCGGCGCGGCTGGTCGCAGAGCGTGGCCGAGCGGGAGGCGGGTGTGGCGAGCGTCTCGGCGCCGATCCGCGACCGCACCGGCCGGGTGATCGCGGCGATCAGCATCAGTGGCCCGATCGAACGCCTCGGCCGCCGCCCCGGCGAACGCCACGCCATGGCGGTCGTGAGAGCCGGCCAACGCCTCAGCGGCCTCTAGCCCCCACCGCCCCGCCCCGCCGGGTTGATCATGAGGTTACTGCCCGGAACGACGGCGTGTCGCAGCTGCAACTTCATGATCAACACGGTCGGCAGGCGAGCGGGGTGGGGGGCAGGCGGGGCGCGAATGCGGAAGGGCCCCGTCTCGCGTGCGAGACGGGGCCCTTCCGGGTTGTAGCCCCGACCGGATTCGAACCGGCGCTACCGCCTTGAGAGGGCGGCGTCCTGGGCCGCTAGACGACGGGGCCAGGAACTTCCTGCTTCACCACCCGTTCGGGTGGCGCGCGGCAGTAGTCTAGCCGCACCGGAGCCGGATGCCCAACGCGGGGTACGCGGTGCGCACGCCGCCCGCGAGCCGCCGGATGACACGACAGCACCGGGCGGCACGGACGGCATAACGAGCCCGGCGCCCGGCCACGGCGAGGCGGATACGACGAAGCCCGCCCCAGGTGGGACGGGCTGTCACTGCTGCTGTAGCCCCGACCGGATTCGAACCGGCGCTACCGCCTTGAGAGGGCGGCGTCCTGGGCCGCTAGACGACGGGGCCAGAACCTGCTGCTCCCGCCCTCGCAGGCGGGAAGCCGGACCCTAGCAGAGGAGCTGACCTCCGTCAGAATCCAGCGACCGCGATTCGCACCGAATCGCGACTGCGCTGGGGTACCAGGACTCGAACCTAGACTAACTGAACCAGAATCAGTCGGGCTGCCAATTACCCCATACCCCATCGGCCCCTTGCGGCGCCGGGTACAAACCTTACCTTCCCTGCGCCAGCAGGCCAAATCGATACCCCAAAACCGCGCTTGAGCTGCGGAAACGGACCGGCGAGATCAACTGACCGGCACGACCGGGTTGGTCAGCTCGCCGATCCCCTCGATTCGCACCGTGACCGTATCCCCGTCCAGGAGGGGGCTAACCCCGGCCGGCGTGCCGGTCAGGATTACGTCACCGGGGAGCAGCGTCATCACGTGCGAGACGTACGACACCAGGGCCGGCACGTCGAACACCAGGTCCCGGGTACGCCCGAGCTGCCGGACCTCCATCTCGTCCGGGCTGCGACCCACCTCACACCGGATCTCCAGGTCGGTCACGTCGAGACCGGTGGTGATCCAGGGGCCGATGGGGCAGAACGAGTCGAAGCCCTTGGCCCGGGTCCACTGCCCGTCCGCCCGCTGCAGGTCCCGTGCCGTGACGTCGTTCGCGCAGGTGTAGCCGAAGATGGCGCGCTCCGCGGCGGCCCGGTCCGCGCGGCGGGCGCCGGGCGCACCGATCACCACGGCCAGCTCGGCCTCGTGCTCGACCTGCTTGGAGAAGATCGGCAGCCGGATCGCGTCCCGCGGCCCGATCACCGAGGTGGACGGCTTGAGGAAGAGCAGCGGCTCCTTCGGTACCTCACTGCCGTGCTCCGCGGCGTGTTCGGCGTAGTTGCGGCCGACGCAGACCACCTTGCTGGGCAGGATCGGCGAGAGCAGGCGGACGTCCGACAGGGCCCAGCGCGGGCCGGAGAAGGTGATCTGCCCGAACGGGTGCCCCTCGATCTCCGCGATGGTCAGGCCCTGCGGGCCTGCCGTCGCCTCCCCCTCGACGACCCCGAACGACATTCCCTTGGCATGAGCGAAACGAGCGATACGCACCCGGCCAATCTATCCCCGGTCCGGCGGACCGCGACCGCTGGCCGGGCGCCGCGCCGGCCGCCGGCCGGGCGCGGCGCCACCCCCGGCACCCTGGGCGCCCCGGACGCGGCGCCACCAGGGCTCCCTGCGCGGCGCCACCTGGGCAGGCCGGGCCGCGCGGGTTGCGGCGGGCAGGCCGGGGGGGCCGCACCCTACGCCAACGCCGCTCGGCCGGGGCCGACTTCGCCACTTCGTACCCGCACGGCGCGCGGCCGCCCCTAGCGTCGACTCCGGAGGTTCGTTCGTATGCCTGCATCGACACGACACCACAGAGCCCTCGCAGTGCTCGTCCACTGCCTCGGCATCCTCGCCGCCGTGCCGGCCCTGCCCACGGCAGGGCCCGATCCGGCCGCCGCACAACCACCAACCGCCGCACAACCACCAACCGCCGCACAACCACCGGGCGCCGCCCCACCACCGGCCGCCGTCCAACCAGCGGCCGCTCCCCGGCCGGCCACCATGCGGCAACCGGCACCCGCGCCGCCCGTGGTCGCCGCCCGGCAACCGGCACTCGCGCCGTGGGTGGCCGCCGCCCCGGCGGCCAGCCCAGGGCCGTCCGGCGGGGCGAGCGAGGAGCCGGGCCGGCCGGTCGCACCGCCGGCGCTGCCGACCCCGACCCGGGCGGCGGTCCCACCGCCGAAGCCGCCGGTCTCGGTCCGGGTCGCGCCGGAGAGCACGCCCGCGCCCCGGTACCGGATCCAGGTCCGTAACGACGGCAGCCGCCCGGTGTCCACCACCGTCCGCCAGGAGCTGCCGCCGGGTACGTCGCCGACCTCGATCACGGACGGCGGCCGGGCCTTCCGGCCCAGGGGCAAGGACGTGACCGAGGTGACGTGGAACCTGCGGCTGCCGGCCCGGAGCACCACCACCCTGGGCACCGCGATCACCGCCCCACCGGGCCGGCCGTTGACCGCGCCCGCCTGCGCCTTCGCCACCGACGGCAAGCGCCCGTACGACTGCGGGACGGCGACCTGGCAGGCCGCCGCCGCGCCCACCGCACCGAAGAAGGAGCCACCGGCGTGGCGGCAGCCGGCCGCCCTGCTGGCCGGGCTCGGCGGGGTCGCCACGGTCGCGGTCGGTGGCCTCTGGACGTGGCGGCACCGGCGTCGGCCGCGTCCCCTGGCCGCCGACCCGGGCGGCCGGGGCACCCTCTACCCGCGGCCGGCGACACCCGGGCTCCCGGCGCGCCGCCGTCGTCCCTCGACCTGGCTGATCGTCCCGGTGGCCGCGGTGGTGCTGGCCGGCACCGTGGGCACGGCGGCCTGGACGGCCACCCGGAAGGCCGCCGGCGTCGACACCGACTCCCGGCCCACCAGCGGCGCCTGGGTCGGTGGCGGGGTCGTCGGCGCGGTCGGCGAGCCGCTGCGCGAGGCGGCGTTCGAGTTCACGGTGTACCGCGTGGCGTGCGAGCCGGGCCGGGGCGCGCGGCAGTGCGCGGCGACCGTCGGGGTGCGCAACCTCACGCCCGAGCAGCAGAGCTGGCACGGCCGCCTGCAGCGCGCCTACCTCGCCGACGGCAACTTCGTCAGCACGGACGAGCAGGCCACCCGGCGGGCGAACCAGGGACGGGACGTGTTCGCGCAGCCGATGGCGGGCGGCAGCCGGATGGTGCTGCCGCTGGTCTTCACGGTGCACGGCAAGCAGCCGCCGACCCAGCTCGAGCTGCGCAGCGGGGTCTTCTCCGCCGGCGTCCGGGTGGACATGCCCTGACCGGGGTGCGCGGGCGGCGGTCGTACCCTGGGTGGGTGACCGCCGCCCTCGCCCCGCCCGGCACCGTGCTCGACCCGGAGGTCTGGCGGGCCCGGCGCCGGGCGCACGAGCAGCGGGTGGACGCCGCGCTCGCCCCGCACCTGGCGCGCCGGCGGCGCGGCGAGAAGCACCCGGTGGAGGACTTCCTCTTCACCTACTACTCGTACCGGCCGGCCCAGCTGCGCCGCTGGCACCCCGGCGCCGGGGTGGTGCTGCGCGACGCCGATCCGGCCGAGTTCGGGCGGGACTACCGCGCCGGCGCCGTCGGGGTCACCGTCGACACCGCGGGGGTACGCGCACGGCGCGCCGAGTCGATCGCCTGGATCCGGCGGCTGCTGGTGGCCACGGCGGGGCGGCCGGCCCAGCTCGGCTGCTTCGGCATGCACGAGTGGGCGATGGTCTACCGGCAGACGCAGGAGGAGCTCCGGCACAACGTCTGGCCGCTGCGCCTGGGTCCGGAGCGCACCGCGGCGGTGGTGGCGGAGCGGGGCGTACGGTGCAGCCACTTCGACGCGTACCGGTTCTTCACGGCACCGGCCCGGCCGTTGAACCTGCTCACCCCTACCCGGGAGAACCAGCACGACCTGGAGCAACCCGGCTGCCTGCACGCCAACATGGATCTCTACAAGTGGGCGTACAAGCTCTCGCCCCTGGTTTCCTCGGAGGTCGTCGCGGACTGCTTCGAGCTGGCGCGGGAGATCCGCACGCTGGACATGCGGGCCAGCCCGTACGACCTCGCGGAGCTGGGCTATCCGCCGATCAGGGTCGAGACCGCCGAGGGCAGGCACGAGTACGCGCGGGCCCAGCGGTCGTTCGCGGAACGGGCGGCGCCGTTGCGCGCGCGCCTGATCGCCGCGTGTGATCGGCTGCTGCCCGCCTGATCCACTCCGCGCCGCCGGCACCGGGGTGTCCGCCCGGGGACGGCCCGATGTCGCCGGCATCGAGCGGATCGGGCGGTGGGACGGCAGTCAGTCGCCGTCGACGCGGCGGTCGCGCTTGCGTTGGGACTGCCGCTTCTTCTCGGCCAGCCGGCGTTCCTTGGCCGCGCGGGAGGGCCGGGTCGCCCGGCGCGGCTTGGGTGGCGGGGCGATCGCCTCGCGGAGCAGCGCGGCCATTCGTTCCCGGGCCGCCTCCCGGTTGGCGAGCTGCGCCCGGTGCTCACTGGCGCTCACCGTGAGCACGCCGTCGACGAGCCGGCCGGCGAGACGGTCGAGGGCCCGGGCCCGGAGCCGGTCCGGGACGCTGGGTGAGGCGGCCAGGTCGAAGCTCAGCTCCACCCGTGAGTCGGTGGTGTTGACGCCCTGCCCGCCGGGCCCCGACGACCGGGAGAACCGCTCCCGGAGCTCGCCGTCGGGGACGACCCACCGGTCGGTCACCCGCAGCCCACCGTCCATGCCCTGAGGCTAACGTCCGGCCCCGGCCGCGGCTCAGGAGGCGGCGGTTTCGGGGAAACCGCGGCCTGCACGGCCCGGGAGGCGACAGCTTCCCCGAAGGTGCGAGGGGCTACCGACCGACCGGCGCGGCGATCAGCGGGGGGCCGGGGTCGTCGCCGCCGGGGTCGGGCCGGCCCGCTCCGGTTCGCCGTCGGAGCCGGCGGCCGCGTACGCGACGGCGCCGACCAGTAACAGGGCGATCACACCCACCTTGGTGGTGACCAGCCGGATGAGCAGCCACGCGGTGCGGCGCGCTGCGGGCACGGACTTCTTCACGGTCTGGTAGTCCCGCCACCCGCGCTGCGCCCGGGCGTACGACGACCCCACACCGACTCCGACGATCAGGCCCACCAGGAGGAGGACCGCGATGAGAGGACGCTCCACCCCGCCGAGTATCCATACTCAGCGTAAATTTCCATGGCCCGATCATGCCTTCGCTGAAATCCGACACTTCCCCCGTTCCCTGCGTAATCGGTCAGTCACGCTCGGTGCTCATCCGCCCTTGCCGATGATCGTGTCGGCCGTCTGCTGGACCTGCTCGATGGGGATCGCGAAGCCGATGCCGATCGACCCGTTGCCGTCGATCGTGGCGATCGCCGTGTTCACCCCGACCACCTCGCCCCGGGCATTCACCAGCGGCCCGCCGGAGTTGCCCGGGTTGATCGAGGCGTCCGTCTGGACCGCCGTGTGCCGGTTGTCGCCCAGGCGCACCTGCCGGTCCAGGGCGCTGACGATCCCGGCGGTGACGGTGCCGGAGAGCCCGAGGGGCGACCCGACCGCCAGCACCGGCTCGCCGACCCGCGTGGATCCCGGCTTCGCCAGCGGCAGCGCCGACAGGCCCGCCGACGGCGGCACCCGCAGCACGGCGAGATCGCTGCGCGGCTCCCGGCCGACCACCTCCGCGGCGAACCGCCGCCCGTCCGGCAGCTCCACCGTCACCGAGCCACCCCGGCCCTTCGCCAGGATGTGGTCGTTGGTGATGATGTGCTGCTGGTCGTCGACGGCGAAGCCGGAGCCCGTCGCCGAGGCGCCGCCGGCACCGCCCACGAGCACCGACACCACCCCCGGGACGGTCTTCTCGGCGGCGGTCACCAGCTCCGCCGGCACCGGCGCGGCCGAGGCCGACGCCGGCCCGGGTGCCCCGTCCCGGCTCGCCACCAGGCCACCGGCCACCGCCCCAGAGGCGCTGGAGATCGCGACGACCGCCAGGGCGGCCAGCAACCGGTTGTGCCAGCGCCGCCCCGCGCTCTCCCGGTCGGAGCCCGGCGCGTCCCAGCGGGGCCGCCCGTCCGGCCCCAGCTCGGGCGAGATGAACCACGGGCCGCGCGGCTCGCCGAGCCCGGTCTGCACTGCCATGCGTACTCCTCACGTGTCGATCTGCCGCACCCCGGCCGGCCCCGCCGGTGGGCTCAGGGCAGCCGGGAGAACCAGCGCATCGAGCCGGCCGCCGCCCCCATCGCGAACAGCAGACCGAGGCCGATGAACCGGGCCGAGACGTCCTGCCGTTCGTTGCGGTAACCCACCGAGCTGCCGATGTCCTCGTACACCGCGCGCAACTCCTTGGCACTGCCCGCCTCGTGGAACCGGCCACCGGTCTCCCGGGCGACCGCGTCGAGCGTCTGCCCGTCCACCGGCACCTGGATCGGCCGGCCGCCGCGGTCCACGTACCCAGAGGGGGTGCCGAAGGCGATGGTGTGCACCGGCACCTCCATCGCCACCGCGTCGGTCGCCGCCTCCATCGGGTCCATCCCGGAGGTGTTGGCGCCGTCGGAGAGCAGGACGATCCGGGCCGGCGGCGGGTCCTTCGCCGCCTCGCCGTCGAGGGCCCGCACCGCGCCGAGGGAGGTGTTGATCGCTTCCCCGATCGCGGTGCCCTGCACGCCGGTGGCGCCCTCGACCAGCCGGTCGATCCCGTCGTGCAGCGCCTCCCGGTCGGTGCCGGGCGGCACCAGCACGGCCGCGCTGCCGGCGAACGCGACCAGGCCGACGTTGAACTCGTCGGGCAGTCCGTCGACGAACCGGCGGGCCGCGTCCTTGGCGGCGGTGAGCCGGTCCGGTTCCACGTCCCCGGCGAGCATCGACGTGGAGACGTCCACGGCCACCATCACGGTGGCCCGCTCCCGGGGCACCCGCACCTCGGCCGTCGGCCGGGCGAACCCGACCACCAGCAGCGCCAGCATGGCGAGGAACAGCCCGGCGGGCACGTGCCGCCGCCAGGCCGGTCGCTGCGGCGCCACCCGGTCCAGCAGCCGCAGGTTGGTGAAGCGCACCGCGTACCGGCTGCGGCGGCGCTGCAGCAGCACGTAGCCGACGGTGAGAGCGACCACGCCGAGCAGCAGCCACAGGCGGGCCGGCGAGAGCCAGATCACGCGACACCTCCCCGGGCCGCGCCGGACGGCGCGGCGGCCAGCCGGCGCTGCTGGTGCACATGCCGCACGATGTCCGCGGCCCAGTCTCGATCGGTACGCAGCGGCAGGTGCGCTGCGCCGCAGCGGCGCAGCGCCTGGCGCACCTGGTCGCGCTGGGCCGCCGCGGCGGCCGCGTACCGATCCCGCAGCCCGGGGTCGCCGGTCCAGACCTCGCGCCGCCGGCCGCTCTCCGGGTCGACGAGGGTGACCAGGCCGACGTCCGGCAGGTCCCACTCGCGCGGGTCGGTCACCTCCACGGCGAGCACCTGGTGGCGGACGGCGAGCCGGCGCAGCGTCCGCTCCCAGGGGGCGGCCCGTCCCGGGTCGTCGGGGAGGCCGTCGAGGAAGTCCGAAACCACCACGACGAGACCCCGCCGGGTGGCGACGCGGTGCACGGCGTCCAGCGCCTCGGCCAGGGCGGGCGGCGCGAGCGGCGCGGTGTCCTCGTCGTACGCGCCGTGGCGCGGGGCCGCCAGCAGCGTCCGGAGCAGGCCGAACAGGTGGGTGCGACCGCTGCCGGGCGGGAACCGGCGCAGCCCGGTCGGGGTGAGCACCTGCGCGCCGAGCCGGTTGCCCACCCCGGCGGTGAGGAAGCCGACCGCCGCGACGGCGGCCACCGCGAGTTCCCGCTTGTCCAGCTCGGCCGTGCCGTACTCCATGCTGGGGCTGGCGTCGACCAGCAGCCACGTGGTCAGCTCCCGGTCGGCGTCGACCTCACGGACGTGCGGCACCGTCGTCCGCGCCGTGACCGCCCAGTCCATCCGCCGGATCTCGTCCTCTCCCGGCCGGTACTCGCGGCTGCCGGCCGGCTCGCTGCCCGGGCCTGGCAGCAACCCCTGGTACTGGCCCTGCAGGAGGCCGTCGAGCCGGCGCGTGACGGCCAGTTCGAGCCGGCGCAACCGCCGGTCGCCGGCGAGGTCGGCGAGGCCGGGATCCGGCGGTAGGGCCACCGGGTCCCTCCCCCGCCACCTCATGCCACCGCCAGGTCGGGTGCGTGTTCGGGCTGATCGGACGCGACGCGGGGGGGCGGGACCGCGTCGACCAACCGCCGGACCACCGACTCGGCGGACACCCCGTCGGCGACGGCGTCGAAGGAGAGCACCAGCCGGTGGGCGAGCACGTCCACCGCCAGCTCACGGACGTCCTCGGGCAGCACGTACTCCCGCCCCCGCAGCAGCGCCTGGGCCCGGGCGGCGGCGACCAGTCCGAGCGTGGCCCGCGGGCTCGCCCCGTAGGCGAGCTGCGCCGCGACGTCGGGCAGGCCGAACCGACCGGGGTCGCGAGTGGCCAGGATGAGGCGCACGACGTACTCGGCGAGCGCGTGGTGGACGAAGACGCGGGACGCCCGGGCTTGGAGGTCGAGGAGCCGCTGCGGGTCGAGCACCTGGCGGGGTGTCGGCCGGTCGGCGCTCATCCGGTAGAGGATGGCGAGTTCGTCGGCGTCGCTCGGGTAGTCCACGACGACCTTCATGAGGAACCGGTCGCGCTGGGCCTCCGGCAGTTGGTAGACGCCCTCGGACTCGATCGGGTTCTGGGTGGCCAGCACCAGGAACGGCGCGGGGACGTCCCAGCTCCGTCCGCCGATGGAGACCTGCCGTTCGGCCATGGCCTCCAGCAGGGCGGACTGGACCTTCGCCGGGGCCCGGTTGATCTCGTCGGCGAGGACCAGGTTGGCCATGACCGGGCCCAGCTCGATGTCGAAGGTCTCCCGGGAGGCGCGGTAGATGCGGGTACCGACGATGTCGGACGGGACCAGGTCGGGGGTGAACTGGATGCGGGAGAAGCTGCCGCCGACGACGGTGGCGAGGGTCTGCGCGGCGAGCGTCTTGGCGACGCCGGGAACCCCCTCCAGGAGGCAGTGGCCGTTGGCGAGCAGTGCGGTGAGCAGGCGCTCGACGAGCCGATCCTGCCCGACGATCACGCGTCTGACCTCGGAGAGGGTCTGCTGCAACTCGTTGCCGGCCGCGTCGGGATCGACCGGGGTGGGCACGCTGGCCAGGGTGTCCGAGATGTCCGTCACGGTGCTTGCTTCCCGTACCGGCCGTCGGACAAACGTCGGAATTACCGGACGGACCAGGCCCAATCAGGACCACGGCGGCTCGGAGCGGGACAACCCGCCCACGTGTACGGACGACGGACCGGCCCCCGGCGCGGGCGCCGGGGGCCGGTCCGGGCGGGGGCTTCAGACGATCTGGTGGACGACCAGGTGGAACGGCAGGCTCCGGGCGCCGCCCGCCGAGTTGCGGGTGGCCACGAAGACGGAGTTGACCAGGTCACGCCGGGGCGCGACGGCGACCTCGCCGGTTGGCGGGACCAGGTAGTTGTTCGTCGTGCCGATCGTGGCGTGGTAGACGGCGGTCGAGACGTTGACCGGGAAGTTGACCGAGTACCAGCCGACGCCGATCTGGGTGACGGTGACGCCGGGGTGGGACGAGCGGGTGACCTGCCATACGCCGGTGACCGCATTCTGCTCGACCACCGCCGCGTACAGGGTGCCGACGGCGGCCACACCGACGTCGCCCTTGGCGAGGGCGGCCCGCGCCGCGACGCGCTCCGCGGCGGTCACCGGAGGCTGCGCGTTGCCGCGTGGCTGCCGGTCCGCCTGGACCGCCTCGGCGGGCGACTGGGCGATCGGCTTCGCGACGGCCATCCCGCCGCCGGCGAGGGTGAGGGCCAGGACGACGAACGCTACCGTCGCGGCCTTGCGTCTGAGGATCGAGGTCATGACGAGGCTCCCTTTTTGGACCGTGAATATCCGGCCGACCCGGATGACGGGACGGTGTTGCTGACAATTTTTCAACCAGCACGGGCGACCGTCATTCGCTACGGAATCAAACCTTCCGAGCGCACCGCGAATGTGACCGCTCTATGCTTCTGACCGCTTGTGACCTGGGAAGACTACGTAAGTTGCGACGCCTCAACCAGGTGGAAAGTAGCACCATAAAATGCCGAGCGTCAATAGTCGATCAAGCTTTCCGGGCAGCTCAACTAATTGTGAAAAGCGAGCCCTTCCCCATTCATGAATTGTGTGGGGTGTGCGTTCGGCTAGGCTGCTGCCGTGATCGCGGAGGACCGCGGCGGCCGGCGACGCGCCGTCACCACCGGCTGCTGGCTGGCCGTCGCGCCCGCCGCGGGATGGGCGGTCGTCCGGCTGCTCGGGCTCGACCGGGGGCCGCTCGTGCAACTGCTGGCCTTCACCCCGTACGTCGCGGCGGCCAGTCTGCTGCCCCTGGTCCTGGCGGTCGCGTTCCGGCGCCGGTGGCCCGCGGCGGTCGCGGCGGTGACGACCGTCGCGCTGGTCGCCGTCGTGGCGCCCCGGGCGGTCGGCTCCGACGGGCCGCCCGCCGACGGCCCGCCGGTCCGGCTGCTCACCGCCAACCTGCTGGCCGGCACCGCCGACGCGCGGGTGCTGGTCGACCTGGTCCGGCGGCACCGGGTGGACGTGCTCACCGTGCAGGAGTTCACCCCGGCAATCGCGGCCGAGCTGGACCGGTCGGGTCTGGACCGGTTGCTGCCCCACCGGGAGCTGCACCCGGCCGACGGCACGGTCGGCTCCGGCCTGTACTCGCGCCACCCCATCAGCGCCGGCGGTGTCCGGCACAACCGCGGCGGGTGGGGCTTCGACCAGGCGTACGGGACGGTCGAAGTGCCCGGCGCGCCGCCGATCCGGGTCGAGTCGGCGCACCCCTCGGCACCGTACGCCGTCGACCAGGTCGGTCACTGGCGAGCCGACCTGACGGCCCAGCCACCGGCCACGCCGGACGGTCAGCTGAGCATCCTGGCCGGGGACTTCAACGCCACCCTCGACCACGCGCCGCTGCGCGCCCTGCTCGACACCGGGTACGTCGACGCGGCCGACGCCGCCGGCGCCGGCCTCACCGGCACCTGGGGGCCGTACGACGGCGATCCGATCCCGCCGGTGGCCATCGACCACGTGCTGGTCGACCGGCGGATCGCCGTCCGGGCCGTCTCCGTGCACGCGATACCCGACAGCGACCACCGCGCCGTGCTGGCCGACCTCCGCCTCCCGGCCGAGCGGTGAGGAAGGGCCCTGCTCGACGCCTCGCTTGTGGAAGGGCCCCTTCTCAACGCGCGCTCGCCGCCCTCAGACCCGCGCCCGGTCCAGCCCGTACGTGAGGGCGTCGACCAGCGCGTGCCAGCTCGCCTCCACCACGTTGGGGTGCACGCCCACCGTGGTCCAGTCCCGGCCGGCCCCGTCCGACGTCTCCACCAGCACCCGGGTCACCGCGCCGGTGCCGTGGCTGCCCTCCAGGATCCGGACCTTGTAGTCGGCCAGCTCGAAGTCGCGCAGCTCCGGGTAGTGCCGGGTGAGGCCGACGCGGAGCGCCTCGTCGAGCGCGTTGATCGGGCCGTTCCCCTCCGCGGTGGCGATCACGCGCTCGCCGCGTACCCGGATCTTGACGGTCGCTTCGGAGACCACCGCGCCGTCCTCGCGATGCTCGACCAGCACGCGGTACGACTCGAGCGCGAACGGCCGCGCGGGCGCCGAGTCCGGCAGCTCGGAGCGGACCAGCAGCTCGAACGAGGCGTCCGCCGCCTCGAACGACCAGCCACCGGCCTCCATCTCCTTGACCCGCTTGGTGACCCGGGTCAGCGTCTCCGGATGGCCGGCCAGGTCCAGGCCGAGCTCGCGGCTCTTGAGCTCCACGCTGGCCCGGCCGGCCATCTCGGTGACGAGGATCCGCATGTCGTTGCCCACCACCTGTGGGTCCACGTGGTTGTAGAGCAGCGGATCCACCTTGATCGCGCTCGCGTGCAGCCCGGCCTTGTGGGCGAAGGCGGCGGCCCCGACGTAGGCCTGGTGGGTGTCGGGGGCGATGTTCGCGATCTCGGCGATGGCGTGGGAGACCCGCACCATCTGCTCCAGGCAGCCCTCCGGTAGGACCGGCAGCCCGAGCTTGAGCTGGAGGTTCGCCACGACGGCGAAGATGTCGGCGTTGCCCGGGCGCTCGCCGTACCCGTTGGCGGTGCCCTGGAAGTGCCGCACGCCCGCCTCCACCGCGGCGATCGTGTTGGCCACGGCGCAGGCGGTGTCGTTCTGGCAGTGGATGCCGAGCCGCTCGGGCGCGACGCCGATCCGGGCGGCGAGGTCCTCGATCGCGGCGGTGACCTGGGACGGGAGCATGCCGCCGTTGGTGTCGCAGAGCACGAACCGCTCGGCGCCCGCGGCGAGCGCGGTCTCGACGACCGTCGAGGTGTACGCGGGGTCGTGCCGGTAGCCGTCGAAGAAGTGCTCGCCGTCGACGAAGACCCGCCGGCCCTCGGCGACCAGGTGCGTGACCGTGTCCCGGATCATCGCGAGGTTCTCCTCGGCGGAGGTACGCAGGGCCCGCTCCACGTGCCGGAGGTCGGCCTTCGCGACCAGGGCGACCGCCGGTGTCTCCGCGTCGAGCAGGCCGCGCACCTGCGGGTCGTCGGTGACCGCGACCCCGGCCCGGCGGGTCGCCCCGAACGCCACCAGCACCGCGTGTCTGAGGTCGAGTTCGGTGCGCGCCCGGCGGAAGAACTCGGTGTCCTTCGGCACCGCGCCCGGCCATCCGCCCTCGATGAAGCCGACGCCGAACTCGTCGAGCAGCCGGGCCACCGCGAGCTTGTCGACCACCGAGTAGCTGAGCCCCTCGCGCTGGGCGCCGTCGCGCAAGGTCGTGTCGTAGACCTGGAACGTCATCGGGATCCTTTCGCAAGCCAACAAAAAGACCCCCCGCGGGATGCGGGAGGTCTGCGCGCTCGGCGGAGGGGTGGGCCGGCGCGCTAGGTGCCAATAATCAGGACGGTGCTGGTCACGGTCGCCACTCTGCCACTGCCGGGCCGGTTTTGGGAGGCATAATCCACATCCCGGGACGGCACGCGGAGGGGCGGCACCCGGGCGGCTGTTTCTGCCGCACCCGGGGGTGTACCGATCTCGACACCGGGTAGGACATGGGGCTGACAGGCACCAACCCCCGATCAGTCGAGTAGAGGAGATGAAACGCGATGGAGCGGCTCGAACCTCGAACGACCCACGGGACGCCGGACCCGCTCGTCACGGGTGGTCAGGGCGGCTTCGCGGGCGGCACGCCCGTGGGCGCCTTCGACCCGTGGCGGTACCGGGACGACGCCGGGGTGTCCGGCGTCGACCTGGTGGGCTACAAGGTCGAGGCGGGCGACGGTGGCATCGGCAAGGTGGACCGGTCCAGCCACGAGGTCAACTCCAGTTACCTGGTGGTCGACACCGGTCCGTGGATCTTCGGCAAGAAGGTCATGATTCCGGCCGGCACCGTCAACCACGTCGACCACGACGAGCGGAAGGTCTACGTCGACCGGAGCAAGGACCAGATCAAGGCCGCGCCCGAGTTCGACGAGACCGCGGACACCGACCCGGCCTACCGGGACAAGCTCGGTGGTTACTACGGCGACACCTACTCGGCCATCCCGCCGGGTACCGCCCGGTAACGGTGATCCTGTTGACGGCCGGTGGGGTTCCGCCCCACCGGCCGTTACCGTGTCAGGGTGGACGCCATCGAGGTCACCCGCTTCACCACACTGTTCAACTTCCGCGACGTCGGCGGCCCGGTCGGCCAGGACGGGCGCGCCGTACGCCGGGGCCGCCTGTTCCGCTCCGACTCGCCGCACCGGCTCGACGACGCGGACCGGCAGGCCTTCACCGCTCTCGGGATCCGCACGGTGCTCGACCTGCGCCGTCCGTACGAGGTGGAGCGTGACGGCCGGGTCCCCGACCTTGACGGCCTGACCTGGCGGCACGTCCACCCGGAGCACGCCGAGTGGAGCCAGACCCCGTACCGGACCGACGCCGACCTGGCGCGCTACCTCGCCGACCGGTACGCCGACCTGGCCCGGACCGGCACGGTCGGCCTGGGCCGGGCGATCGGGCTGATCGCCGACGAGGCCAACTCGCCGCTGATGGTGCACTGCGTGGCCGGCAAGGACCGCACCGGCATCGTCTGCGGCCTCACCCTCGCCGCGCTCGGCGTCCCCGATGACGAGATCGCGGCCGACTACGCCCTGAGCACCGCGGCCGGCGAGCGGTTCATGGCCTGGTTCCGCTCCACCGGCAAGGAGGTACGGCCGGGGCTGCCGCCGCTGACCTGCCCCGAGGAGGCCATGCGGCTGTTCCTGGCCGAGCTGCGCGAGGGCTACGGCTCGGTGGCGGGCTACCTGCGCCACGCCGGCCTCACCGACGACCAGCTGGCCGCCCTCCGCGACCACCTGCTGGAGTAGCGCGGGGACGCGCCGGGCGCGGCGGCGCGCGCCGGGCGCGGCGGCGGGCGCCGAGCAGGAGCCCTTCCGTCAGAGCACGCGGTGGACCCAGTTGTGCCGGTCCTCCGCCTTGCCGCGCTGGATGTCGACCAGTTGCTGGCGCAGGGCCATGGTCACCCGGCCCGGCTCGCCGCCGCCGATCAGGAACTCGCCGTCGGGGAAGCGGACCGTGCCGATCGGCGTGACGACGGCGGCGGTGCCGCAGGCGAAGACCTCGCGCAGCCGCCCGCTCGCCGCGTCGGCCTGCCAGTCGGCGAACGTGACCGGCCGCTCCTCCACCCGGTGCCCCGCGTCGGCGGCCAGCGCGAGCACCGACTCCCGGGTGATGCCGGGCAGGATGGTGCCGGTCAGCGGCGGGGTGACCACGGTGTCGTCGTCGTACACGAAGAAGACGTTCATGCCGCCCAGCTCGTCGACGAACCGGCGCTCCACCGCGTCCAGGAAGACGACCTGGTCGCAGCCGTGCTCGATGGCCTCCGCCTGGGCGACCAGCGAGGCGGCGTAGTTGCCGCCGCACTTCGCCGCGCCGGTGCCGCCCGGGGCGGCCCGGGTGTAGTCCGGCGAGACCCACACCGTCACCGGCTTCACCCCGCCGGAGAAGTACGCCCCGACCGGGGACGCGATCACCGCGTACAGGTATTCGTTGGCGGGGCGGACACCGAGGAACACCTCGCTGGCGAACATGAACGGCCGCAGGTAGAGGCTGCCGTCCTCGCCCTCGGGAATCCACTCCCGGTCCGCCTCGATCAGCCGCTGCAACGAGTCGACGAAGGTCTCCTCCGGCAGCGTGGGCATCGCCATCCGGCGGGCGGAGGTGGCGAACCGGGCCGCGTTGGCGTACGGGCGGAACATCGTCACGCCGCCGTCGGCACTCCGGTACGCCTTCATCCCCTCGAAGATCTCCTGCGCGTAGTGCAGGACGGCGGCCGCCGGGTCCATCGGGATCGGTGCCCGCGCCTCGACCCGGGCGTCGTACCAGCCCTTGCCGTCGGCGTAGCGGATGGTGACCATGTGGTCGGTGAAGACGCGCCCGAAGCCGGGGTTGGCCAGCAGGGCGGCCCGGTCGGCGGCGGATGCCGGCGCGGGATTCGGACGGATCTCGAAGTCGAGCTTGTCACCACCGCTCATCGCGCTGACCTCCCTGCGGAACAACGGCACACGAGTCCGCATGCCGAGACGACTGGTGCGAGAAACTTACCCCGAACGGTCGTTCAGCGGGTAGCGCCGCAGGGCGCGCGGGCGCCGCCCGACGGTCGCCGCCCGGCACCGCCGCTGGTCGCGGGGCGGCGCCGGTCGGACGGAGTCACGGGCGCGGGTACGGCCCGTGGACCGGGGTCGCGCGGGCCGGTGCGGCCCGGGCGTGGGTGTCGCTCAGCCGGCGGCGTGCGCGGCCAGCCGGTCGCCGACCTCCTCGGTGCGTACCGGTACGCCGGGCGTCCGGCCGGCCAGCTCGGCGCCGACGGCGGCGGTGATCCGGGCCGCCTGCTCGGTGTGGCCGAGCTGGTCGAGCAGGAGCGCGGCGGAGAGCACCGCCGCCACCGGGTCGGCCAGGCCGCGGCCGGCGATGTCCGGCGCGGAGCCGTGCACCGGCTCGAACATCGACGGGTAGGTGCCGTCCGGGTTGATGCTGCCGCTCGCCGCCAGCCCGATGCCGCCCGTGACGGCGGCGGCGATGTCGGTGAGGATGTCGCCGAAGAGGTTGTCGGTGACCACCACGTCGTACCGCTGCGGCTGGGTCACCAGGAACATCGCGGCCGCGTCGACGTGCTGGTACTCGGTCTTCACATCCGGGTGCTCGGCGGCGACCTCCGCGAAGGCGCGCGCCCACAGGGAGCCGGCGTGGGTGAGGACGTTGGTCTTGTGCACGAGGGTGACCTTGCGCCGCTCGCGGCGCCGCGCCCGGGCGAACGCGTCGCGGATCACCCGCTCGACACCGTGCCGGGTGTTCAGGCTCTCCTCGGTGGCGACCTCGGCGGGGGTGCCCCGGTGCAGCGTGCCGCCGGCGCCCGCGTACAGGCCCTCGGTGCCCTCGCGGACCACCACCAGGTCGACCTCGCCCGGCTTGACGCCGCCGAGCGGGCCGGCCGTGCCGGGCCAGAGCCGAGAGGGGCGCAGGTTGACGTACTGGTCGAAGGCGAAGCGCAGCTTCAGCAGCAGACCCCGCTCCAGGACGCCGGGCGGGACGCTCGGGTCGCCGACGGCACCCAGCAGGATGGCGTCGTGGCCGGCCAGCTCGGCGAGCACCGAGTCGGGCAGCACCTCGCCGGTGCGGTGGTAGCGGGCGGCGCCGAGGTCGTACTCGGTGGCCGCCACACCGGGGAGCACCGCGTCGACGACCTTGCGGGCCTGCGCGACCACCTCTGGGCCGATCCCGTCCCCGGCCACCACCGCGATCCGTGCCACGTCCGCTCCTTCGCCTCGCCGTAGGATCCGACGGTACGCCGCCGTCCCGTCCCCCGGTACGGATCTTCCAGGATTCGGGAAGCCGGGATGCACAGGAGGCTTCCAGGTGACATCCATGCTGCGGTCATCTCCGCTGGCTAGCCTGATGGCCAGCGGGCAACGGGGCGCGCGACCGGCGCCGCGACGGGGCGGAGCGGTCGGCCGAGGAGGCGGGGGTAGGAATGAGAATCGACGAGCAACCACGGACCCGATGGGTCGACCCGTCGCTGTTCCGTCCCCGGCCCCGTCCGGACCTGCGCCTGAGCGCGCGCCACCACCACGTCGACGCGATCGGCACGGCCACCGGTGACCGCGTCGTCGTCCAGCACACCGTGCGCACCGCCGCCGCCGAGTACTCGCTGCTGTTCAACGCGCCGGAGTGGCTCGGCCGCCGGGGCGTCGGCGAGGCACTGCGCGACGCGGTGGCTGAGCTGCGCGCGATCGACCTGACCTACGGCCCGACCCGAGCGGAGAGCCTGGTCTCCCGACTGCGCCGCGGCGAGATCAGCCCCGAGTCGTACCCGCCGCTGGCCGATCTGGTGGACCGCTGCGCCGCGATGCGGGCGGCGACGGACGGCTGGTTCGACGCGTGGGCCGTGCCCGGCGGCTTCGACCCGGGCGGGTTGCTCGGCGGCTGGGCGGTGGAGCGGGCCGCGGCCCGGTTGCGCGCCGCCGGCATCCATGACTACGCCGTGCTCACCGGCGCCGACCTCGTCGTACGCGGCCACGCGGCGCACGGGGGTCCGTGGCGGGTGGCCGTGCACCATCCCACCGACCGGCGCCGGGCACCGCTGCTGCTGGAGATGACCGCGGGTGCGGTCGGCACGTCCGGGGTGACCGGGCGGCAGGGGCACGTGGTCGATCCGCACACCGGGGAGCCGGTCGACCGGTTCGCCGCCGCCACCGTCATCGGGCCGGATCTCGCCGTCGCCGACGCCTACGCCACCGCGCTCTACGCGGCGGGCCCGACCGGGCTGGCCTGGTTCCGCGACGGCTCCGACTACCGGGCACTCCTCGCCCGCCGCTGAGCCGGTCGCCGCGTCCGACCGGGTCGCCGCCGCTGCCGTGGGCCGCCGAAGTGGCCGCGGTCCGCGATCGGCCCCCACGGTCTCGGCAACGACCGTGAGGGCCGGTCAGCGACGAGTGCGCGTGGCTCGCGCAATCGAGGGGTGCGGACCGGTCGGGCCGGGACGTCGACCTCGCCACCCGAAGACGGGCCCACGCTCTCGGACTCGGCCAGTGACCGCACCGGTACGCTAGCGAATTGCCGCAACTCGACGCAAGAGTCTCCACTAGGGAGACTCCCGACAGGAATGCGGCTGGCCTGCGGCGAGGCGGTTTCGACATCGTGAACGGCGGATGGCACGCTGTCCGCCGTGAGTTTCGATCTGAGCGTGTGGGCCCTGGCCGACGGGGCGACGCCCGAGGATGTGCGAACAGCGGTGCGGCGGTGCCGGGAGGGGCAGCACGCCGATCGCCAGCCCGACCCCCGGGTCGTCGGGTTCTACCGGGCGATCACCGCCGCGTACCCGGACCGGCCGGCGGTCGCCGGCACGCCCTGGGCCGTGGCACCGCTGCACGCGGCCGGCGACCACGTCGAACTGAACCTGCACCCGACCTGCGAGGACCAGGTGCTGCTGGACATCGAACGGCTGGCCGGGGAGCACGGCCTGATGCTGTTCGACGCCCAGGACGGGTCGGTCTACCCGCCGCCCGCCCGCGTCAACACCTGACGGTCGGTCGACGACGAAGGGGCCCGGCGGATCGCCGGGCCCCCCGCTGTCGTGCGTACGGATCACTCGTCGCGCAGGTCCGCGGCGCTGGCCGAGGTCGCGCCGATCGAGTCAGCGGCCGAGGTCAGCAGGTCGGCGCCGAGCGCCTGGTCGACGGTGAGCGTCATCAGCGTCTCACCGCCGGCCTCCCGCCGCGCCACCTGCATCGCGGCGATGTTGATGCCGGCCTCACCGAGCAGCGTGCCGACGATGCCGACGACGCCGGGCCGGTCGGCGTAGCGGAGGAAGACGAGGATGCCCTCCGCGCCGATCTCCACGTCGAAGCCGTCCACCTCGGTCAGCTTGATGATGTCGCGGGTGCCGGCGGTGGTGACGGTGCCCGAGACGCTGACGGTGCGACCGTCGGGCAGGGCGCCCCGGACGGTGACCAGCACCGGGTGCTCGACCGTCTCCGGCTGCGTGGTGAGCGACACCTCGACCCCCCGCTCGGCGGCGAGGTGCGGCGCGTTGACGTAGGTGACCTGCTCCTCCACCACCGAGCTGAACAGCCCCTTGGTCGCCGCGAGCTTGAGCACCGAGACGTCGTGGCTGACGATCTCGCCGCGCACCTCGACGGTGACGCTGGCGGCGACGCCGCCGGCGACGGCGGTGAAGGCCCGCCCCAGCTTCTCGGCCAGCGGCAGCAGCGGCCGGACGTCCTCGGCGACCACGCCGCCCGCCTGCACGTTCACCGCGTCCGGCACGAACTCGCCCTGGAGCGCCAGCTTGACGCTCCTGGCGACGGAGAGGCCGGCCTTGTCCTGTGCCTCGTGGGTGGAGGCGCCCAGGTGCGGGGTGGCCACCACGTTGTCGAACGCGAACAGCGGCGACGAGGTGCACGGCTCCTTGGCGTACACGTCGACGCCGGCGCCGGCGACCCGCCCCTCGGCGATCGCGTCCGCGAGGGCCTGCTCGTCGATGAGGCCGCCCCGGGCGGCGTTGACGATCCGCACGCCGGGCTTGACGATCGCCAGCTCCTTCTCACCGATCAGACCCACCGTCTCCGGCGTCTTCGGCAGGTGGACCGAGATGAAGTCGCTCTCCCGCAGCAGCTCCTCCAGCCCGACGAGGCGGACGCCGAGCTGCGCCGCCCGGGCCGGCTGGATGTACGGGTCGTACGCGATGAGCCGGGTGCCGAACGCCGCGATCCGCTGCGCGAACAGGACGCCGATGCGGCCGAGGCCGACCACGCCGACGGTCTTGCCCTGGATCTCCACGCCGGTGTACTTCGACCGCTTCCACTCCCCCGCCTTGAGCGCGGTGCTGGCGCTGGCCGTGTTGCGGGCGACCGCGAGCAGCAGCGCGACGGCCTGCTCGGCCGCGGAGACGATGTTGGAGGTCGGGGCGTTGACGACCATGACGCCCCGGGCGGTCGCCGCCGGCACCTCGACGTTGTCCAGACCGACGCCCGCCCGGGCGACGACCTTCAGGCGCGGCGCGGCCGCGATCGCCTCGGCGTCGATCTGCGTCGCACTGCGCACGATGACGGCGTCGGCCTCGGAGAGCGCCGAGAGCAGGGCCGGTCGGTCGGTGCCGTCCACGTGCCGGACGTCGAAGTCGTGGGCGAGCACCTCGATGGCGGCGGGGGCGAGTTCTTCGGCGATCAGTACGACAGGATTCATCGGTCCTCTAGGTGTCGTCAGAGCGGTCGGCCGGGCGGCGGGGGGCGGCACTGCGCCCCGCCCTGTCCGGGCCATGGCCGTCAGGTGCCGGCTACGCACCTACCCGCGATCGTAGGGGGCGGGTTGGCCGGGATGTCGCGGACCGTGGGGTGAGTGCCCTCACAAACAACGCATGACGTGCGGATGGACGATCGTCCGTGCGCCCCGGCGCGCCCGCCCGCCCGGGGCGACGGGAGGGCGGTCGGGATCACCCACGCGACGCGCCCGCGACCCGACGCCGGGGAGGGAGGGCGTCGGGTCGCGGGCGGATGGGCGAGGTCGTCGTGCGGGATCAGGCGGTCTCGGTGATCGGCCGGTCCACCCAGCTCATCATCCCGCGCAGCTTGCGGCCGGTCTCCTCGATCGGGTGCGCCGCCCCCTCGGCCTGCCACTTGCTGAAGTTCGGGCGGCCGGCCTCGTCCTCGGCGACCCACTCGCGGGCGAACTCGCCCGACTGGACCTCACTGAGGATCTTGCGCATCTCCTCCTTGACCCGGGCGTCGATGACCCGCGGGCCGCGGGAGAGGTCGCCGTACTCGGCGGTGTCGGAGATGCTGTAGCGCATCTTCGCGATGCCGCCCTCGTACATGAGGTCGACGATCAGCTTCAGCTCGTGCAGGCACTCGAAGTACGCCACCTCCGGCGCGTACCCGGCCTCGGTGAGCACCTCGAAGCCGGTCTGCACCAGCGCGGCGGCGCCGCCGCAGAGCACCGCCTGCTCGCCGAACAGGTCGGTCTCGGTCTCCTCCGTGAAGGTGGTCCGGATCGCTCCGGCGCGGGTGCCGCCGATGCCCTTCGCGTACGACAGGGCCAGCGCGAGGGCGTTGCCGCTGGCGTCCTGCTCGACGGCGACCAGGCAGGGCACGCCCTTGCCGTCGACGTACTGGCGGCGGACCAGGTGGCCGGGGCCCTTCGGGGCGACCATCGCCACGTCCACGTCCGCCGGAGGCTTGATCAGCCCGTACCGGATGTTGAAGCCGTGGCCGAAGAACAGCGCCTTGCCGGCGGTCAGGTGCGGCGCGATCGACTCGGTATACAGGCTGCGCTGCGCGGTGTCCGGGGCGAGGATCATGATCACGTCGGCCTCGGCCGCCGCCTCGGCGGGGGTGACCACCCGCAGCCCCTGCTCCTCGGCCTTGGCCCGGCTCTTCGAGCCCTCCTTCAGGCCGATCACCACGTCGACGCCGGAGTCCCGCAGCGACAGCGCGTGGGCGTGGCCCTGGCTGCCGTAGCCGATGACCGCGACCGTGCGACCCTGGATCACGCTCAGGTCGGCGTCGTCGTCGTAAAACACCTCAACGCTCATGGATTTCCCTTTCGTACGGCGGCCCGGGCGGCCCGTCGTGGTCGGTGTGGAGGTCAGGCGGCCCGCAGCGCCGGGCCGGCGGTGATGGAGCGGGAGCCACGCCCGATGGCGACGGTGCCGGACTGGACCATCTCCTTGATGCCGAACGGTTCGAGGTCGCGCAGCAGCGCGTCCAGCTTGTCGGGGGTGCCGGTCGCCTCGATGGTCAGCGTGTCCGGTGCGACGTCGACCACGCGGGCGCGGAACAGGTTGACCGTCTCCAGTACCTGGCCGCGGGCGTTGCGGTCCGCGCGGACCTTGACCAGCAGCAGTTCGCGCGCCACCGACACCTGCGGATCCAACTCGACGATCTTGAGCACGTTGACCAGCTTGTTGAGCTGCTTGGTGACCTGCTCCAGCGGGGACGACTCGGCGTTGACCACGATGGTGATCCGGGAGACGTCCGGGTTCTCGGTCTCGCCGACGGCGAGGCTGTCGATGTTGAAGCCGCGCCGGGAGAAGAGGCCGGACACCCGGGCCAGGACGCCGGGCTTGTTCTCCACGAGCACGGACAGCGTGTGCATCGTCATGCCACGACCTCGCTCCGCTCGGTCGCGCCCGGACGCGAATTGGGGCTGAGCCTGATGATTCGCTCGCTTCGCTCACTCATATCAGAGGTCGTCCTCGTCGAAGGCGGGGCGGACGCCCCGGGCGAACATGATTTCGTCGTTGCTGGTGCCGGCGGCGACCATCGGCCACACCATGGCGTCCTTGCCGACCACGAAGTCGATGACCACCGGGGCGTCGTTGATGGCCATCGCGGCCTCGATCGTCTTGTCGACGTCCTCGGCCGTCTCGCAACGCAGGCCGATGCAGCCCAGCGCCTCGGCGAGCTTCACGAAGTCCGGGATGCGGTGCTTGTGCGTGCCCAGGTCGGTGTTGGAGTAGCGCTCCCCGTAGAACAGGGTCTGCCACTGCCGGACCATGCCCAGGTTGCCGTTGTTGATGACGGCGATCTTGACCGGAATGCCCTCCAGCGCGCAGGTCGCCAGCTCCTGGTTGGTCATCTGGAAGCAGCCGTCGCCGTCGATGCCCCAGACCACCGTGTCCGGCCTGCCCACCTTGGCGCCCATGGCCGCCGGCACCGCGTACCCCATCGTGCCGAGGCCGCCGGAGTTCAGCCAGGTGTACGGCTTCTCGTACGAGATGAACTGGGAGGCCCACATCTGGTGCTGGCCGACGCCGGCCACGTAGACGGCGTCCGGACCGGCGATCTCGCCCAGCCGCTTGATCACGTACTGCGGCGACAGGGTGCCGTCGGCCGGCTCCTCGTACCCCAGCGGGTAACGCCCGCGCAGGTCGTCGAGCTGGGTCCACCAGTCCGCGAGGTCGGGGCGGTGCCCGGCGGTCTGCTCGGCGGTGACCGCGCCGATCAGCTCGTCGATGACGTGCTTGGCGTCGCCCACGATCGGCACGTCCGCGTGGCGGTTCTTGCCGATCTCGGCCGGGTCGATGTCGGCGTGCACCACCGTCGCGTCCGGGGCGAACGAGTCCAGCCGGCCGGTGACCCGGTCGTCGAACCGCGCCCCCAGCGCGACGATCAGGTCCGCCTTCTGCAGGCCGTAGACCGCCGCCACCGTCCCGTGCATGCCGGGCATGCCGAGGTGCTGCGGGTGCGAGTCGGGGAACGCGCCGAGCGCCATCAGCGTGGTGACCACCGGAATTCCGGTCAGCTCGGCGAGCTTGCGCAGCCCGTCGGTGGCGCCGGCCCTGAGCACGCCCCCGCCGACGTAGAGCACCGGCCGGCGGGCGATGGCCATCAGCCGGGCCGCCTCGCGGATCTGCTTGCCGTGCGGGTGCAGCGTCGGCCGGTAACCGGGCAGGTCGAGCGTCGGCGGCCAGGTGAACGTCGTCGCCGCCTGGAGGACGTCCTTGGGGATGTCCACCAGGACCGGGCCGGGCCGGCCGGTCGAGGCGAGGTGAAACGCCTCGGCGAGGGTCCGGGGGATCTCGTCGGCGTTCTGCACCAGGAAGTTGTGCTTGGTGATCGGCAGGGTGATGCCCTGGATGTCCGCCTCCTGGAAGGCGTCCGTGCCGATCGAGGGCCGCGCGACCTGGCCGGTGATCGCGACGAGGGGCACCGAGTCCATGTACGCGTCGGCGATCGGCGTGACCAGGTTGGTCGCGCCGGGGCCGGAGGTGGCGATGCAGACGCCGACCCGGCCGGTCGCCTGGGCGTACCCGGTCGCCGCGTGCCCGGCGCCCTGCTCGTGCCGGACCAGGATGTGCCGCACGGTGGAGTCGTAGAGCGGGTCGTACGCCGGCAGGATCGCGCCACCGGGGATGCCGAAGACGACGTCGACGCCGAGCGCTTCGAGGGACCGCACGAGGGAGCCGGCACCGGAGACCTGCGCCGGGGCGGGGACGCGTACCCCCGGGACGGTCGGGGTGGCCGCGGCGCGGACGGCCGCGTCGGCGTCGCGCGCCGGCTCGGCGGTCGCGCGGGCCCGCCGGGCGGAGTTGGCGAGGGTCTCGGGCGTGGGTCTCGTCATGGCGGTTCAGGCCTTCGGCTGGAGTGGGTGCGGCTGGTCAAGCGGTGGAACGCGGGCGGGGCCCGCACCGGCGGGGTCTGACGGCAACAAAAAAGCCCTCGTGCAGGATGCACGGGGCCAGCGCACTCTCGGTGAGGGAGAGCGCGCTCAGGTAAGTACTCGCAGCGACGGGTACGACGACATGTGGTCAAGCCTGACGGATCTCACGCGATGAGTCAACTGATCCCACATGCTGGTTAACGGATCTTGCGAAATCCCCCGTTCGGGTGGCCCGACGCACCCTGTTCGGCCTGCTCAGAGGCGGGCGGCCGGGGGCCGGGGAGGGCCGGCAGCCGCCTGGGCGGCGTCGGCCCGGCCGGCGGGGCGGGCGGCGCGGAGATCGGGACCGGTCGCGCGTTCGGCGAGGTGGCCGCCTCCAGCATCGCCTCCAGGTGCTCGGCCGGAACGCCCCAGCCGAAGGCGGCGCCCTGACCGAACCGGCAGCCGGCGGCCACCACCGCGGCGAGTTCGGTCGGCGTCGTGACGCCCTCCGCGATCACCTCCAGGCCGAGCTGGTGACCCAGCCGCATGACGATGTCGACCATCGGGGCGAAGGCCGGGCCGTCGGTGTCGACCGGCCGGACCGGCTCGTGCTCGGCGACGAGACTGTGATCGATCTTGAGGATGTCGATCGGGAGGCGGCGTAGCTGCCCGAGGGAGGAGTAACCGGCGCCGAAGTCGTCCAGGGCGATCCGGACCCCGGTGCGCCGGAGCGCGGTCAGCCGGCGGATCAGCTCGTCCAGGTCGGTGGCGACCGCGTGCTCGGTCACCTCCAGGACCAGGCGCTGCGGCGGGACGTGGTGGGCCCGCAGCGCCTCGGCGACCTGGACGACGTACTCCGGGGCGTGCAGCTCCCGGGGTGAGACGTTCACCGACACCCACACGTCGTGGCCGTCGGCCAGCCAGCGGGAGAGCTGGTGGCACGCCTGGTGCAGCACCCACGCCCCCAGCTTCGCGATCATCCCGCACTCCTCGGCGAGCGGGATGAACTCGTCGGGCCGGACGTTGCCCAGCTCGGGGTGGTGCCACCGGAGCAGCGCCTCGGCGCCGACCGGGCGCACCGAGGGCAGCGAGGCCACCGGCTGGAACGCCAGCCGCAGCTCGTCGCGCTCGATCGCGCCGCGCAGCTCGTGCTCGAGGGTGGTCCGCCGGCGCAGCAGCTGGTCGTACGCGGCGTCGTACCGCTCGATCCGGTTCTTGCCGCGCTGCTTGGCGTACCGCAGGGCCAGGTCGGCGTGGTGCAGCAGCAGTTCGACGTCGGGCTCCCCGGCCCAGCCGGCGGTGCCGATGCTCACCGACAGGAAGACCGGCCCCTCGGGCTGGTCGTACGCCGCACCGAGCACCCCGAGCAGGCGCTCGCCGACCCGGTCTCCGTCGGCCGGTCGCCCGGGCATCAGCACGGCGAACTCGTCACCGCCGAGGCGCGCCGCCACGTCGCCGGGGCGCAGGTTGCCGCGCAGCCGCCGGCCCACCTCGGCCAGCACGGCGTCGCCCGCGTCGTGACCGCGCATGTCGTTGACGTTCTTGAAGCCGTCCAGGTCGAGGGTGAGCAGGACGCACGCGGTGTCCGCCTCGGCACAGCGGTGCAGGGCGCGCAGCAGGCCGCGCCGGTTGGCCAGGCCGGTCAGCGGGTCGGTGTGCGCCAGCTCCCGGAAGTGCGCCTCCCGCTCGGCCAGCCGGCCCGCGTACCGGCGGACGTCGTGCAGCGCCAGGTACTGCCGGGCGACCAGCGCGAAACCCTCCACGCTGCCGGCGACGACGCTCAGCGCGTCGAACCGGCCGTCCTGGAGCAGGTGGTACATCGCCGAGGCGGCCATCGCGAACATCGGCAGGAACGCGTAGTCGCTGTCGCGGCGGATCACGTCGACGTCGAACCGGCAGGGCGGGTCGAGCCGCCGGGCGGAGAGCGCGACGGTCAGCAGCCCGGCGGCGAGCACCGCCACGCCCACCAGCGCGAACGCCGGACCGGCCTGGCAGAGCCCGGTGGCGGCGCCGAGGCCGCCGATGGTCACCGCGGTGGCGCCGCCGGTCAGCGGTGCCAGCCGGTGCCGCGGGGGCGGAGCGCGGAAGACCACGATGACGGCGAGCCCGGCGGTCAGCGCCGCGCTCACCGTGGCGAGCAGGATCGGCTCGCAGGCCATCGGCGTGGCGTCGCCGAGGAGCCGGGTCGGCTCGGAGAGCAGCACCCAGCCGACGAACCAGAACGCGGTGGCGATGATCACGCCGTCCAGCGCCAGCCGGGCGGCCGCACCGGCGTTGGGCGCCACGCCCGGCAGCCGCAGCACGCCGGCGGCGAAGGCCAGCCCGCTGGCCGCCGTGATCAGCGACACGACCTCGGCCCAGCCGGTGCGCCGGGCCTGCCCGTGGTCGACGTGCCCGGCCGCCTCGAGCGCCACGCCGGACCCGACCAGCACCGCCACCAGCCCGACGCCGGCGGCCGCGGCGAGCAGGACGTACGCCGACCGGAGCCCGCCGGACCGCCGGCGGGCTCCGACGACCAGCAGCGCCACGGCCGCCGCGGCGACGAGTGCGCTCAGCACCGCGAGGGTGCGCATGCCCGGGGGTGACAGCACACATCAACTGTGCCGGATGGCCGCCCGCCGCGGGATACCGGGTGTGCATCTGTTGGGACACGGCGTGCGCGGGGAACCGGTGCGCGGCCGGTGGTGTCAGACTGGTACGCATGCCTGAGCTGCGGTCGAGGACCTCCACCCACGGTCGGACGATGGCCGGTGCCCGGGCCCTGTGGCGGGCCACCGGGATGACCGATGACGACTTCGGCAAGCCGATCGTCGCCATCGCGAACAGCTTCACCCAGTTCGTCCCGGGTCACGTCCACCTCAAGGACCTCGGCGGCCTGGTCGCCGACGCGGTGGCCGAGGCCGGCGGGGTGGGCCGCGAGTTCAACACGATCGCGGTCGACGACGGCATCGCGATGGGCCACGGCGGCATGCTCTACTCGCTGCCCAGCCGCGAGCTGATCGCCGACGCCGTGGAGTACATGGTCAACGCGCACTGCGCCGACGCCCTGGTCTGCATCTCGAACTGCGACAAGATCACCCCGGGCATGCTGCTGGCCGCGCTGCGGCTGAACATCCCGACCGTGTTCGTCTCCGGCGGGCCGATGGAGGCCGGCAAGACGGTCGCCATCGAGGGCGTCGTGCACTCCAAGATCGACCTGATCGACGCGATGGTCGCGGCGTCCAACGAGGCCGTCACCACCGACCAGCTCGACGCCATCGAGCGCTCGGCCTGCCCGACCTGCGGCTCCTGCTCCGGCATGTTCACCGCCAATTCGATGAACTGCCTCACCGAGGCGATCGGCCTGGCCCTGCCGGGCAACGGCTCGACCCTGGCCACCCACGCCGCACGCCGGTCGCTCTTCGTCGAGGCCGGCCGCACCGTCGTGGAGATCGCCAACCGGTGGTACGCCGCTGACGACGCCTCGGTGCTGCCCCGGTCGATCGCGGGGCGCGCGGCGTTCGAGAACGCGGTCGCGCTGGACGTGGCGATGGGCGGGTCGACCAACACGGTCCTGCACCTGCTCGCCGCCGCCCGCGAGGCGGAGCTGGACTTCGACGTCGCCGACATCGACGCCATCTCCCGGCGGGTGCCCTGCCTGGCGAAGGTCGCGCCGAACTCGCCGCAGTACCACATGGAGGACGTGCACCGGGCCGGCGGCATCCCGGCCATCCTCGGCGAGCTGGACCGTGCCGGCCTGCTCAACCGGGACGTGCACGCCGTGCACTCGCCCAACCTGTCGAAGTGGCTGGCGGACTGGGACGTGCGCGGCGGGTCGGCGACCCCCGAGGCGGTGGAGCTGTTCCACGCCGCTCCGGGCGGGGTGCGCACCACCGAGCCGTTCTCCACCACCAACCGCTGGTCGTCCCTCGACACCGACGCGGCCGGCGGCTGCATCCGCGACCGGGCGCACGCGTACACGGCCGACGGCGGGCTGGCCATCCTGCACGGCAACCTGGCGCCGGACGGCTGCGTCGTGAAGACCGCCGGCGTCCCCGAGGAGTGCCTGACGTTCCGCGGCCCGGCGAAGGTGTACGAGTCCCAGGACGACGCCGTGTCGGCGATCCTGGCCAAGGAGGTCGTCGCCGGGGACGTGGTGGTGATCCGGTACGAGGGCCCCCGGGGCGGGCCCGGCATGCAGGAGATGCTCTACCCCACCTCGTTCCTCAAGGGGCGCGGGCTGGGACGGGCGTGCGCGCTGCTCACCGACGGGCGGTTCTCCGGCGGCACCTCCGGCCTGTCCATCGGGCACGCCTCGCCGGAGGCGGCCTCCGGCGGGCTGATCGCTCTGGTCGAGGAGGGCGACGAGATCGTCATCGACATCCCGAACCGCTCGATCGAGCTCAACGTGCCGGACGACGTGCTCCAGGCCCGCCGGATCGCGCAGGAGAAGCGGGAGCGCCCGTACACGCCGCTCGACCGGCAGCGCCCGGTCTCGGCGGCGCTGCGGGCGTACGCCTCGATGGCCACCTCGGCCAGCGACGGCGCCTACCGCCGCGTCCCGGAGTAGGGGGACGCACGACCTCGTCGGGCCGTCGCCGGCGCCAGGCTGCGCTCCCGACCGCCGCACCGAGCTCGCAAGAGCGGCGGTCCAGGTCGTCGGCATCTTCGGAGCCAATGCATCCGGTAAGTCCAACTGCCTGGGCGCGCTCGCGTTCATGCGGCAGATGGTCGTGCAGTCGGACCGGGCGGTCGAGCCTGGAGTGGGCCTCTCCCGGGCGACGGCACGTGCGTCAGGAGTACGCCTGGCCTGGTCCAACCCCTGCTTCGAGGTGTGGTTGTTGCTCCATCTGAGTTATCACGCGGGGCACGTCGAGAACGCCAAGAAGGCCCGTGACCTGCTGCGGAAACACCTCCCGCAGTGGGACAAGACGACGCTGGACTTCGCCAGGTTCCGCGACGGTGTCACCGACGCCTGCCGCCGGGCGGCGCGGCTGGCTCCAGCGCCTGAGGGAAATCCCTCGACTTCGGTGGGTGAACTCGTCGCCGCATTGCAGCGGTGAAGAGCCACCCCAACATCGGCAGTTCGCAGGGTCAGGCGTCTCGGCTCGCCACCACGGTCGGCGCACCGAGCGCCAGGTGGCGGGCGTACGCGATGGCGGCCGGCGTGTCCGGGAAGACCAACCCCTCGCTGCGCAGCTGGTCGGCGACACCGAGGGCGCTGAGCACCTGGTCGTGGCCGGGCGTGATGCCGGAGATCAGCACCACGATGCCGCGCGCCCGCAGCCGGTCGATGGCGTCGCCGAGGACCTGCGCCCCGGTCGCGTCGATGGTCGACACCCGCGACATTCGCAGGATCACCACCCGGACGTCGGCGACCTCGGCGAGTTCCAGCAGGAACGTGTGCGCGGCGGCGAAGAAGAGCGGCCCGTCGAGCCGGTAGGCGACGATGTGCTCGGCGAGCAGGGCGTGCTCCTCGGCGCTGTGCTCGCCGGGGTCGAGCGGCACCTGTTCGAGCCGGGCGCTGCGGGCCACCGCCCGCAGCGCGAGGACCACGGCCACGGCCAGCCCGGCCACCACCGCGGTGACCAGGTCCCAGACGACCGTGACGGCGAAGGTCAGCACCAGCACCACGGCATCGGCCCGGGTGGCGCGCAGCAGCGCCCGCAGGGAGCCGGCCTCGACCATCCGGACGGTCGTGGCGAGCAGCACCCCGGCCAGCGCGGCGAGCGGGATGCGACCGACCAACGGGGCCGCCGCGAGCACGATCACCGCCAGCGCGACGGCGTGGGTGAGCGCGGCGAGCTTCGACGCGGCGCCGGCGCGCACGTTGACGGCGGTGCGGGCGATCGCGGCGGTCGCCGGGATGCCGCCGAAGACCGGCGCGGCGAGGTTGGCCAGGCCCTGGCCGAAGAGTTCCCGGTCGGGATCGTGTCGCTCGCCGACCGTCATTCCGTCGGCGACGGTCGCCGAGAGCAGGCTCTCCAGGGCGGCGAGCGCGGCCACCGCGAGCGCGCTGGGCAGCAGCACCCCGACCGCGTCGAGGTCGAGGAACCCCAGCGAGGGCGCCGGCAGCCCCTGGGGCAGCGTGCCGATGCGGACCAGGTCGACCGGGACGAGTTCGGCGACGAGCGTCGCCACGGCGACGCCGATCAGGGAGAACGGCAGGCCGGGCCGCCACCGGGCGCCGAGCAGCATCAGCGCCGCCACGCCGAGCGCGACGGCGAGGGCCGCCGGCCGGGGATGGGCGACGAACCGGGTGACCGCGTCGGCCGCCACCGCCCAGACCTTCTCGCCGTGCGCGTCGGTGACGCCGAGCGCCGCCGGCACCTGCTGAAGGGCGATGACCACGGCGATGCCGGCGGTGAAGCCCTCGATCACCGGCGCCGGCAGGTAGCGGACGTACCGGCCCATGCGGGCGAACGCGAGCGCGATCAGCAGCACCCCGGCCATCGCGCCCACCATGAGGACGCCGGCGGCGCCGAACTGGTGCACCACCGGCACCAGGACGACGGTCATCGCGCCGGTCGGGCCGGACACCTGGAGGTTGGAGCCGCCGAAGATCGCGGCCAGGGCGCCGGCGACGACGGCGGTGACCAGCCCGGCCTCGGCGCCGAGACCGGACGTGACGCCGAAGGCGAGCGCCAGCGGGAGCGCCACCACCGCCACGGTCAGGCCGGCGAGCAGGTCTCGCTTCGGTGAGCGGCGTACGGCTGCCCAGTCGGCCCGGCCGGGCAGCAGCCCCAGGACCCGGTCCCGCAGGAGTGCGGTCACCGGTCCTCCCCGCGCAGCTCCTCGAGGAGGGCGTCCCGGTCGGTGAGCATCGCGCCGAGGATGCGCCGCCCGGCGGCGAGCAGGTCGGCGACGTCGGGGGTGCTGAGCGCGTACATGACCAGCGAGCCGTCCCGGTACGACGTGACCATGCCCGCGCGGCGCAGCACGGCGAGCTGCTGGGAGAGGCTGGACGGCTCGACGTCGATGGCGGCCAGCAGGTCGCGGACCGGCCGCGGGCCGTCCTGGAGCAGCTCGAGCGCCCGGATGCGGACCGGGTGGCCGAGGGTGCGGAACAGCTCCGCCTTCGCCTGGTACAGCGGCACCGACACGTTGTCTCCTCCCCGATGACCTGACGACTTTAGCACTTTCAAAAGTCTTCAAGTCGGCGCCCATCGGGGGCGTCGAGAAGGGCCCTTCCTTTCACTCGTTCACGCAGCGGAGGACGGGGCGGGCGGTGAGGGCGGCGGCGTCCAGCGGGCCGTCGGCGCGGACGGTGAAGGTCACCGACTCGCCCGGGAGCAGGGTCACCAGCGCCTCGTCCACGTCGGCCGACGGGTCCAGCCGGTCCGGAAAGAGGGCCAGCTCACGCAGGATCGTCCGCGCGGTGACCCGGACCCGCTGGGCGTCGCCGGCCGGCTCGACCGTCGCCTCGTACTCCGCCGCCGGCCATGCCACGTCGCGGTCCTCGGCGAAGAACCACAACGCCCGCCCGGCGTCCTCCCCCGCCTCGGCGAGCAGCAGCTCGGCCCGGGGCTCGTCCGGCCGCGCCAGCTCCGCCGCCAGCGCCCGCACCCCCGCGGAGTACGCGGGAACCGCCATTTCGACCACCGCCTTCGCCCGGGGCTCACCGGCCAGCGTGAGTCGCGTCACGGTGGCGGTGACCCGCCACGACTCCCCGGTCTCGTTGACCGCCACCAGCGCCAGCCCGCCCTCGCGGGGCTGGACGGTGAGCAGCCGGTCGGCGTACGCGCGCCGCAGCGCGTACCAGAGCGGCTTGCGCCGGCCGTCGCCGTCGACCGCCGACCAGGACGTCACCGGCCAGCAGTCGTTGAGCTGCCAGACGATGGCGCCCGCGCACCGGTCCCGGTGGGCGCGGAAGTGCTCCACCCCGACCCGGACCGCCCGGGCCTGGGTGAGCTGGGTGTAGTAGTGCCAGTCGGCGAAGTCGCGCGGCCGCGGCAGGTGTGTCTCGATGCCCCGCCGCAGCTTGTGGTCCCCGTCGACGGCCTTCTGGTGGTGGACCATGCCGGGCGAGTCGGGCGCCAGCGGCTCGTCGGACAGCGCCCGGCGCAGCGTCGCGTACGCCGGCGGCGCCTGCCAGCCGAACTCGGCGACGAACCGGGGCGCGTACTCGCGGTACTTCGGGTAGTCGTCGGTGTTCCAGACGTCCCAGATGTGCGTGGTCCCGTACGCCGGGTCGTTGGGGTGGATCTCCTCGCGGCCGGACCAGGGGCTGCCCGGCCAGTACGGGCGGGTCGGGTCCAGCTCGGCGACGGTCCGCGGTAGCAGGTCCAGGTAGTAGGCCCGGCCCCAGGTGCGCCCGGCGAGGGGCTCCTGCCAGTGCCAGTCGTGCCAGCCCCAGATGTTTTCGTTGTTGCCGGTCCACAGCACCAGCGACGGGTGCGGCGCGAGGCGGACCACCTGCTCAACCGCCTCGGCGGCCACCTCGGCGGCGAACGGCTCCTCCTCCGGGTACGCGGCGCAGGCGAAGAGGAAGTCCTGCTGCACCAGCAGGCCCCGCTCGTCGGCCAGGTCGTAGAAGTCCTCCGACTCGTACCGGCCGCCGCCCCAGACCCGCAGCAGGTTGACGTTGGCACCGGCGGCCTGGTCGAACCGCCGGGCCAGCCGCTCGCGGGTGACCCGGGTGGGGAAGGCGTCGTCCGGGATCCAGTTCACCCCCCGGACGAAGATCGGAACGTCGTTGACGTGCAACGCGAACGGCGCGCCGTACGCGTCGGGGGTGGTGTCGACCCGCACCGACCGGAAGCCGATGCGCCGGGACCAGGTGTCCAGGACGTCGCCGTCGCCGTCGCCGAGGACCACGTCCAGGGCGTAGCGCGGCTGGTCGCCGTACCCCCGGGGCCACCACAGCCGTGGCTCTTCGACGGTGAGGGCCAGCACGGCCCTGCGCTGTCCCGCCGCGATCCGCGCCTCGGCCTGGGCGCCCGCCACGGTGGCGCGGACGCTGAGCGGCCGGTCGGCGACGCGCTCGACCTCGACGTGCACTTCGACCCGCCCGTGTCCACCGTCGACGGTGACCAGCGGGCGGACCGTCGCCAGCCGGGCGGTGGACCAGCCGTGCAGGCCGATCGCCCGCCAGATGCCGGCGGTGACCAGGGTCGGTCCCCAGTCCCAGCCGAAGTTGCAGGCCATCTTGCGGATGAACGGGAAGGGCTCGGGGTAGGCGTTGGGCCGGTCGCCGAGCCGGTCCCGGTGTGCCTCGGCGTACCGGTAGGCCGAGTCGAAGCGGACCGCGAGGTGGTTGTCCGCCGCCCGCAGCAGGCCGGTGACGTCGAAGCGGTAACCGCGGTGCATGTTCTCGGTGCGGCCGACCTCGACGCCGTTCACGGTCACCGTGGCGACCGTGTCCAGTCCGGCGCAGACCAGGTCGAGCCGCTGGTGGCCGCCGGGCGGCCGGTCGAACGTGGTCTCGTACACCCAGTCGGTGCGCCCGATCCAGGCCAGCCGGGTCTCGTTGTCGTCCCGGTACGGGTCCGGGATCAGCCCGGCCGAGAGCAGGTCGGTGTGGACGCAGCCGGGGACGGTGGCCGGCACCACCCGGCCGGCGACACCGGCCGGCACCTGCGGCCCGGGAACCGCCCGCAGGCTCCAGCCCTCGTGCAACGGGGTCACGACTTCACCGCGCCTTCCATGATTCCGCGGACGATCTGACGTCCACCGATGACCAGCATGACCAGCAGGGGCAGGGTGGCCACCAGGGCACCGGCCAGCACCCGCCGGTAGAGCACGTAGTTGCCGCTGGCCAGGTCGGACAGGGCGACCATCGAGGTCGGGTAGTCGGTGCCGCCGAGGGTGATCAGCGGCCACTGGAACTCGTTCCAGGTGGCGACGAAGGTGAGCAGCCCGAGCACCCCGAGGGCCGGCCGGACCGCCGGCACCACGACACTGAAGAAGATCCGCATGGTGGTGGCTCCGTCCACCCGGGCGGCCTCGACGAGTTCGTCGGGCACCGCCTCCAGGATGAACTGTCGCATGTAGAAGACGCCGAAGGCGCTGACCAGACCGGGCACGATCACCGCGAGCAGGGTGCCGTTCCAGCCGCCCTCGCCGGGCATCTTCCCCATCAGGATGTAGAGGGCCACCACGCCCAGCTGGTTGGGCACCGTCATGGTCAGGATCACCATGACCATCAGCGCGTGGCGTCCCCAAAACCGCAGCTTGGCGAAGGCGAACCCGGCCAGCGAGCAGAAGAAGAGCACCGAGGCGGTGACCACGGACGACACGATCACGCTGTTGCCCAGGGACTGGAGGAAGAAGACGTCCTGCATGGCGAAGACCTCCCGCAGGTTCGTCAGCAGCTGCCCGCCGGGCAGCACCTGCGGTGGGATCTTCGCCAACGCCTCGTCGGTGTTGGTGGCGATGACGAACATCCAGTACAGGGGGAACGCCGACACCGCGATGACCCCGGCCAGCAGGAGGTACGTCCCGGCCCGGCCCGGCGTGTTCTGCGGGGCCCGGCCCGCCGGCGCCGTGCGGCGGCTCATCGCCTGCCACCTCCCAGCCGGTTCGTGAGCAGCGCGTTCGCGGCCGCGACGAGCAGGATGACCAGGAACAACGCCCAGGACATCGCGGCGGCGTAGCCGAGGTTGAGGTCACGCCAGCCGACCTTGTAGATGAGCTGGGCGATGGTCTGCCACTGGTGGTCGTCGCCACCCTGCGCCAGTGCCGGGTTGTTGTCGAAGAGCATGGGCTCGGTGAACAGCTGCAGCCCGCCGATGGTGGACAGCACCACGGTGAAGATGACCACCGGCCGGATCATCGGCACGGTGATCCGCCACAGCTGCCGCCACGGCCCGGCACCGTCGACGGCCGCCGCCTCGTACACGTCGCGCGGGATCGACTGCATGGCCGCCAGGTAGAGCAGGGCGTTGTAGCCGATCCACTTCCAGTTGACCATCGTGGCGATCGCGATCCAGGAGGACCACTTCGCCGCACGCCAGTCGACCGGCTCGGTCTCGCCGATGCCGAGCAGGGACAGCGCCCAGTTGGCGATGCCGGTGTCGCGGGCGAAGACCACCGAGAAGATCAGCGTCGAGGCGGTGACGGGTGTGATGTACGGCAGCAGCACGCCCACCCGGAACCAGGTCTGCGCCCGCAGCCTCCGGTTCAGCAGGGCGGCCACGACCAGGGCGAACAGCAGTTGCGGCACGGTGGAGAGCAGGGAGATGCCGAAGGTGTTGTAGAGGGCGTTCCAGAAGTCGCCGTCGGTGCGCAGCCGGTCGAAGTTCGCCAGCCCGGCCCAGCCGGTGCGGGTCGGATCGTCCAATCGCCAGTTGCGCAGTGCGACGACCGCGTTGAACGCGATCGGGAAGAGCCCGAAGACGGCGAACAGGACGAAGAACGGCGCGATCAGCAGGTACGGCATGTACCGCAGGTCGAAGCGGTGCAGGCGGTCGCGCAGGGACGCGCGCCCGTCGGGTGGTGCCGGCGCGACCGGCCGGACGGGGGCCGGTGCGGCCCGGGTCGGGGACATCGGGGACCTCCAGGCGGGACGGCCGGCCGGGCGGGGCCCCACCCGGCCGGGCGCGTACGGTCAGGACTTCGCGGCCTTCTCGGCTTCCTTGACCGCCTCGGTCCACGCCTGGTCGGGCTTGCCCTTCAGGTTGCCGGTGGCCAGGCGGTTGATCACGTTCTCCACCGCGACCCGGGTCGGGCCGTTCTTCCGGCCCAGGTACTGCGGGGTCAGGTTCTCGGCCGTCTTGGCGAAGATCTGGCCCACCGGGGCGTTGTTGAAGAACGGGTTGGTGAAGTCCCGGATCGCCGGGTCCTGGTAGAGCGCCGGCTGCGAGGGCAGGTTGCCCACCTGCTTGAAGATCTCGATCTGCTGCTCCGGCTGGATCAGCCACTCCAGGAGCTTGTACGCCTCGTCGACGTTCTTGCCCTGCTTCGGGATGGTGAGGAACGAGCCGCCCCAGTTGCCGCCGCCGCCGGGGATCGCGGCGACGTCCCACTTGCCGCTGGTGCCGGGCGCGGTGTTCTTGATGTGGCCCTGCATCCAGGCCGGGCAGGCGAGGACGGCGAAGTCGCCCTTGACGAAGCCGCTGTTCCACTCGGGCGAGAACGCGGCGAGGTTGGCCGACAGGTCGGCGCCGATCATCTTCGCGGCGACGTCGAAGGCGACCTTCGGGCCGCCCTCCATCCGCAGGGTCTCGCTCTCGTCGTAGAAGCCGACCGGCTGCTGGCCGAGCACCGGGTTGAAGATGTTGGTGGCGGAGTCGATGAACTTCTTGCCGCTCTTCGCGGTGTACCGCTGGCCGACCGAGACGAACGCGTCCCAGGTGGGCCAGAGGGCGGAGACCCGGTCCCGCTCGACGGGCAGGCCGGCCGCGCCGAACAGGTCGGTGCGGTAGCACATGGCCAGGCCGCCGACGTCGGTGCCCAGGCCGATCTGGGTCTTGCCGTCCGGCGTCAGGGTCTGCTTCCACTTCCACGGGAGGTACCGGCTCTCGTACTGGCCGGCGCCCTTGTCGAGCAGGTTGACGAACTTGTCGGCCTGGCCCCGGAACTGGACCACGAAGCCCTCGTCGATGGCGGCGATGTCCGGTGCGCCCGACCCGGCGATGAGCTTCTTCTGGAGGTCCTCGTGCTGGGCGTTGTACTCGCCCGTGTTCAGGCTGATCTTGACGTTCGGGTTGGCGTCCTCGTACTTCGCCTTCAGCTCGTCGAGGCCGAAGTCGCCCCAGAAATTGATCTTCAGGGTGACCCGGTCGCCGGACTCCCCACCACCACCGCCGCTGTTGCCGCTGCACGCCGCCACCAGGACCAGGCCCACCGCGCCGAGCGCGGCTGTCCGGGCCCACCGGGTCGGGGATCGCGTCATCACATCCTCCACACCAATCTGGAAACGCTCCCGCCATCGAGAGACGTCGACTGAACCGGATAAGTGACGACACCGTACGAGCGCCCTGCGACGGTGTCAACGATCGATCGACCGGGAGACCCGCCGGCAACCCGGCAGGGCACCGCCCAGAGCGTGGATCTGCTTGGTGGCGAACGTTTCCGGACCCCGGCGCCAGTACCTCGGCGTTCCGTCGAGGCCCACCCTGTCGTAGGCTGAACCGAGCAAGTGATCAACGATCCGCCGACGGCACCTGGGGCGGCGGAGCACGAGGGGGCACCGGTGAAGCGGCCGACCATCGCCGACGTGGCACGACGCGCCGGGGTGTCGAAGGGGGCGGTCTCCTACGCGCTCAACGGCCAGCCCGGCGTCTCGGAGACCACCCGCCAGCGCATCCTGGCCATCGCGGCGGAGATCGGCTTCAGCCGCAGCAGCGCCGCGCGGGCGCTCTCCGGGTCCACCTCGGACGCCATCGGCCTGGCGCTGTGCCGACCGGCGCGCACGCTCGGGATCGAGCCGTTCTTCATGGAGCTGATCAGCGGCGTCGAGGCGGAACTCTCCGCCCGGTCGTACGCGCTGACCCTCCAGATGGTCGCCGATCCGGAGGCGGAGATCGCGGTCTACCGGCGCTGGTGGGGCGAGCGGCGGGTGGACGGCGTCCTCGTGTGCGACCTGCGCACCGACGACCGCCGGGTGCCGGCCCTGGAGGAGCTGGGCCTGCCCGCCGTGGTGATCGGCGGACCGGGCGGCACCGGCCGCCTCGCCAACGTCTGGTCCGACGACGCGGCCGCCCTGGTGGAGACCGTCGAGTACCTGGTCGCCCTCGGCCACCGCCGGATCGCCCGGGTCGGCGGCCTGCCCGAACTGCTGCACACCTCGATCCGCACCGAGGCGTTCACCGCGGTGTGCCGGCGGCTCGACCTGGCCGACGCGGTGACCGTGACCTCCGACTACACCGGCGAGGAGGGCGCCCGCGCCACCCGCCGCCTGCTCAGCGCGCCCGCGCGACCCACGGCGGTCATCTACGACAACGACGTGATGGCGATCGCCGGGCTGTCGGTCGCACAGGAGATGGGGCTCGCCGTCCCGGCCGACCTGTCCATCGTGGCCTGGGACGACTCGCCGCTCTGCCGGTTGGTGCACCCGCCGCTCACGGCGCTCGGCCGGGACATCCCCGCGTACGGCGCCCACGCCGCGCGGCAGCTGCTGGCCGCGATCGGCGGGGCGGCCGTGGGCGGCGTCCAGGACGAGACCGCCCACCTCACCCCGCGCGGCAGCACCGCACCGCCCCGCATCGACTGAACCGATTCACCCACCGGTCACCGGGAGGCGAACGGAAACTCCTCGAAGTACGCCTCGACCCGCTCCGCCGTCGCCGGCCGAGCGAGGGCGAACCCCTGCCCGTACCGGCAGCCGGCGAGGCGGGCGGCCTCCACCTGGTCGTCGGACTCCAGCTCCTCCACCACGATCTCCAGCCCGAGCCGCTCACCGACGCTGACCACCACGTCGATCAGCGGGCGGTCGGCGTTGCGGTCCACCAACTGTGGACCGACCTTGAGCAGGTCGATCGGGAGCCGGCGGAGCTGGGCGAGCGAGGCGTGCTCGGCCCGGAAGTCGTCCAGCGCCGTCCGGACCCCCAGCGACCGCAGGCCCGCCAACCGCGCCACGACCGTCGGCAGCTCCGCCGCGACCGCCGGCTCCGTCACCTCGATCACCAGGCGCTCCGGCGCCAGCCCGTACGCGTCCAGCACCGCCGCCGTCCGGGGCACGAAGTCCGGCGAGGTCAGTTCGCGTACGCCCACGTTGATCGCCATCCACAGCTCCCGCCCGGTCCCGCTCCAGCTGGCCAGGTGCCGGCAGGCGCGCTCCAGCACCCAGCAGCCGAGCTCGCCCAGCACGTCGAGGTCCTCGGCCACCGGCAGCAACTCGGCCGGCAGCACGGTGCCGAGCACCGGGCTGCGCCAGCGCAGCAACGCCTCGGCCCCGACCGGATGCCGGTCGGCCAGCCCGAGCACCGGCTGGAACACCAGATCCAGTTCGCCCCGGGCGACCGCCCCCGGCAACTCCCGTTCCAGGTCCAGGCGCCGGACCAGCTGCTCCTCCAGGTAGGCGTCGTACCACTCGACCCGGTCCCGGCCGAGCTGCACGGCACGGCGGCGGGCCAGCTCGGCCTGGCGCAGCACGTCCTGCGGGTTGGTCCCGCCGGTCTCGGCGAGGCCGATGCTCACCTGCAGCGGAAGCGCCGCGCCGGGCACCTGGTACGGCTGGGTGAGCGCGGCGACCAGCCGGGTCCCGAGCGCGTACGCCAGCATCGGCCCGACGCCGGTCGCGACCGCGAACCCGCCGACGGTCACGTCGGCCACCACGTCGTCCGGCCCGAGCACGGCCCGGGTCCGGCGCGCCACCTCGTCCGCCATCTCGGGTGCGGAGAGGTGCTCGGCCGCCTCGGCGGTGGGCGCGTGCAGCTCCACGAGCAGCAGAGCGCCGGACGGCGGCGGCGCCTCCCGCAGCGCGCCGAGCGCCCGCAGCAGCGCGCTCCGGTCGCCGGCCGGGCCGGGCCGGCGCGCGGGCAGCGCACCGCCGACTCCGCCGCCCGGGGTCGGCTCGGCCCCGGCCGGTCCCGGGCCGGAGGCCGACGTGGAACCGGGCGGTGGCCCGTCCGGTCGGCGGCCGGAGCGCAGCAGCTCCCGGAGCACCAGCGGTGGGACCGCCGCGAGAGCGAGCAGGACGGCGATCGGGTCGGGCGCCAGCCCGGAGCCGAGCCACCAGCCGGTGGCCGCCACGACCGCGCTCGCCGGAATCACCGCCCTCGGCCACACCACCGTCGGCAGCGTCGGCGGATCCAGCTCCGGAGGCAGCGCCCGCCGCGCGCCGGCCGCGGTCAACAGCACCCCGCCCACCAGCGGCGGTACGGCCAGCAGCCCCGCCCGGTCGGGCAGGGTGTCGGCCGTCAACGTGGCGAGCAGGACCAGCCCGGTCAGCGTCAGGGCCGCGCCGCCCCGGCAGCGGGCCGCCCCACCCGATCGGTCGGGCCCGGTCAGCGCGGTCAGCGCGGCGGCGGCCAGGGCGCCGACGGTGACCGCCGCCGCCAGCCGGGCCGGCGCGGTGGCGGCGTCGCGCGGCAACAGCAGCCACCCGGCGAGGGCCAGGCCGGCGCCCGACCCCGCCACGTCGGCGAGCCGGCGCAGCCGGATCCGGGCCGGCGGGCGTGCCGGCACCGACAGCGTGGCCAGCCCGGCGGCGAAGAGCAGGGCCGCGACGAGCAGCCCGGTGAGGGCGAGGGCGCTCCGCCGCGCCCCGGCGGCCAGGGGCAGGACGGCGGCGGTCAGCCCCGCGGCGACGACGGCCGCGTCGAGCAGGGCGGCCACCCGCCGGGGGCGGGCCGCTCGCCGCCGGGCGACCGCGCGCGTGTCGCCGTCCCGGACGAGGGGTCGGTGCGGGCCGGCGGCGAGCCGCGACAGCCGGGTGCCGGCGAGTGCGCTGCCGGCCGCGGCGGTGAGCGCCACCACGCCGAGGGCCGGCAGCGGTCCGACGGCGGCGGCGAGCAGGAGCAGGGAGACCACCGCGAGGACGACGGTCTCCGGCAGGGCCGGTCGGCCTGCCGAGGCGTGGATCGGGTACGCGAGGGGCACGGCGATCGCCTTCGTGAGGGGGGCACGGGGGCGGTGCGGCGGTGCGGGAGGCGGAACGAAGGTCCGCTGCCCAATCCTCGACAACGAGGTGGCGTCGGAGCAGTGACGGCAACTTTACCGTGACCTGCGTCACCATCTGGCCGCGGTCCGGCCCGGGCCACCCGCGGCGACCGGGACCGGGAGCGGGTGGGATCATCGCCGGGTGAGCAGTCCAGACGCCGTCCGGTTCCGGCACAACCAGGCCATCGTGGTCGCCGCCGTGATCGCCTTCTTCGGCGCCCTGCCGCTGGCCGCCGCCCGGTGGTACCTGCTGCCGGTGCTGCTCGTGCCCCTCGCCGTCGGGGTGTGGGCGTGGCGGGCCGGCACCGACGCCGACGCCCGGGAGCTGCGCCTGCGGGCGCTCACCGGTCAGCGCCGCATCGGCTGGCACCGGGTGGTCGAGCTGGCGGCCGACTCGCGCGGCCGGGCGGTGGCCCGCCTCGACGACGGCCACCAGGTCCAGCTCCCCGCCGTCCGCCGCGACGACCTGCCCCGGCTCGTCGCCGTCACCGGGCAGACCCTGCCCGGCGCGCCGGAACCGCCGGCCTAGGTCCGGCGCCACCGGGGCGTCAGTACCCGTCGACGACCGCGTTGAGCAGCGGCTCGCCGGTGGCCAGCCGGCGGATCTGGTCGCCGACCAACCGGTAGGCCCGCGGCAGCAGGCCGCGCACCGAGCCGGCGACGTGCGGGGTGAGCAGCACGTTCGGCATCGTCCACAGCGGGTGGTCGGCGGGCAGGGGCTCGGGGTCGGTCACGTCCAGCGCGGCCGAGATCCGACCGGTACGCAGCTCGGCGACGAGGGCCTCGGTGCGTGCCACCGGCCCCCGCGCCGCGTTGACGAGCAGCGCGCCGTCCGGCATCGCCGACAGGAACTTCTCGTCGACCAGCCCCCGGGTCTGGTCGGTCAACGGCACCAGCAGCACCACCACGTCGGCCTCGGGCAGCAGCCGGGGCAGCTCCGCGACGGCGTGGACACCCGGTCGGGCCGTCCGCGCGACCAGGGTGAAGCTCACCTCGAACGGGGCGAGGCGGGCCTGGACGGCGGTGCCGATCGAGCCGGCCCCGACGATGAGCACCCGCTTGCCGGCCAGCTCGTCGGTGGGCGCCACCTCGGCGTACGCCCACTCGCGCCGGGCCTGCGCGCGGGCGAGCGCCGGGAAGCACCGGAGGTGGGACAGGATCGCGGCGACCACCCACTCGGCCGTGGCGGGATCGTGCACGCCGCGCGCGTCGCAGAGCGTCACCCCCGGCGGCATCCGGCCGACCCACGCGTCCGCGCCGGCGGACAGCAGCTGCACCACCTCGAGATCCGGGAGTTCGCGCAGCAGGGCCGAGGCCGCCGACCCGGCGAGGAACGGCGGGACCCAGAACCGGACGCCGGCCACCGCGGACGGGAGCCGGGTCGGGTTCGGCACCACCTCCACCGTGACGCCGGCGGGCAGGTCGCCGAGCAGGGCCGGGCCGTCCTCGTGCGGGATCCACACCTTCACGCCCGCCGACGATAGGCCCTCGCCCGCCGGCCCGTCGGGCGGGGGCGGCCGGCCCTACCCGAACGGGACCGGTGCCACCGCCGCGCGGACCGGCCGCGCCCGGAGGACCCGGAATGCCGCGATGTCGGGTTACGCTGGGCCGGGTGAGCGCCCGTCCCCCGTACCCTCGCACCGGCCGCCTGCGGGCGGCCCTGGCGGCGTCGTGCGCGGCGCTGCTGGTGACCAGCGGTTGCAGCTTCGGCGAGCCGGAGCCGGACCGGGCCGGCGAGCCACCCACCTTCCCCACGCCGTCGGTCACGGCGACCCCGGGCGGCGCCGGCCAGGAGGTCGTGACGACCGTGTTGGCGAAGGGCCTGCGCGTCCCGTGGGGCATCGCCTTCCTCCCCGACGGGGGCGCGCTGGTGACCGAACGGGACAGCGGCCGGATCCTCCGGGTCGGCCCCGAGTCCGGGCCTGACGGGCTGAAGGTGACCGTCGTCCAGACGATCGCCGAGGTTTCGGCGGGCGGCGAGGGCGGGCTCATGGGCATCGCCGTGTCGCCGGACTACCAGCGGGACCGGACGGTCTTCGTCTACTACACGGCCGAGCGCGACAACCGCGTCGCCCGGCTCCGGCTCGGCGAGCGGCCGCAGCCGATCCTGACCGGGATCCCGAAGGCCGGCATCCACAACGGCGGGGGCCTGGCCTTCGGGCCGGACGGTCAGCTCTACGCCAGCACCGGCGACGCCGGCGACCGGACGCAGTCGCAGGACGCGAAGCGTCTCGGCGGGAAGATCCTGCGGATCACCACCGACGGGAAGCCGGCACCCGGCAACCCGTTCCCCGGCTCACCGGTCTGGTCGGTCGGGCACCGCAACGTGCAGGGCTTCACCTGGACCGCCGACCGGAAGATGTATGCGGTCGAGTTCGGGCAGAACACCTGGGACGAGATCAACGAGATCGGCAAGGGGCGCAACTACGGGTGGCCGCAGGTCGAGGGGCGCTCCGACGACCGCCGGTACGTCAACCCGATCGCCCAGTGGCCAACCTCGGACGCCTCCTGCTCGGGGCTGGCCCGGGCGGAGGACGTGCTCGCCACCGCCTGTCTGCGGGGCCGGCGGCTCTGGCTGGTCGAGCTGACCCCGACGGGGACGGTGCTCGGCCAGCCGCGGGACCTGCTGACCAACCGCTACGGCCGGCTGCGGGCGATCGCCGCCGCGCCGGACGGTTCGCTGTGGGTGAGCACCTCCAACCACGACGGACGCGGTGACCCCGCACCGGAGGACGACCGGCTCCTACGCCTCGTGTTCGCTGACGGCGGAGCCGGACGAAGCTGACGTCCGGGGACACCGACCCCAGGTTTGCCAAGATCCCTCGGCGGGCAGGTCAGAATTTCAGGATGGACGGCCAGGAGAACACGCAACAGGACGGCCGGGGCGGCGGGCCCCGCCGCGCCCGGTGGTTCCCGCTTCGCCGGCAGGCGCGCGGGCCCGCGGGCGGCTCGTCCGGGCGGCGGGCGCTGCGGGCCGCCGGTGTGACGCTGGCCGTTCTCGCGGTGACCCTGGTCGGCGTCATGATCGGAGTGCTCGCTGGCGGCCGGGTGAGCACCGACATCGGGCCGTTCCAGGCGGACCTGACGGTGGCGCCGGCCCTCAGCGGTGGCACCACGGTCGACGTCCCGCCGCTCGGCTCGCTGCTGCTCGACAGCCACGACGGGCCGACCCGGCTGACGGTGGAGCTGGGTTCGCTCGACCAGAGCCGCACCGAGGCCCTCCTGCACGACCCGGCCAGTATCAGCCAGGCGAGCCGCACCGCCGTCGACGACGTCCGCGAGGGAGTCATGCGGCTCGGCGTGCGTACGGTCGCCGCGACCGTGCTGGCCACCCTGGTGCTGGCCCTGCTGGTGTTCCGCGACACCCGCCGGGCCGCCTGGTCGGGCACCCTCGCGCTACTGGTGACCGCGGGCAGCCTGGGTGCCGCTGCGGCCACCATGCGGCCCCAGTCGATCGAGGAACCGCGCTACGAAGGGCTGCTGGTCAACGCACCGGCGATCGTCGGCGACGCGCGGCGGATCGCCAACGACTACACGCGCTACGCCGAGCAGCTCCAGCGCATCGTCGGCAACGTGAGCCAGCTCTACACCACCGTCTCCGCCCTGCCGGTGTACGAGCCGGCGCCCGGCACCACCCGCGTGCTGCACATCTCCGACATGCACCTCAACCCGACCGCCTGGCAGCTCATCCGGACCGTGGTGGAGCAGTTCGGCATCGACGTGGTGGTCGACACCGGTGACATCACCGACTGGGGCAGCGAGCCGGAGGCGTCGTACGTCGCCTCGATCGGGCTCCTGGCGAAGCCGTACGTCTACGTCCGGGGCAACCACGACTCGGGGCGTACGGCCGCGGCGGTGGCCCGGCAGCGCAACGCCATCGTGCTCAACAACACGACCACCACCGTCGCCGGGCTGACCATCGCCGGCATCGGCGACCCGCGCTTCACCCCGGACAAGAGCACCTCGCCGGCGGGCAGCGGCCTGACCAGGGAGACCGCCGACCAGCTCATCTCCACGGGCGACCAGCTCGCCGCGACGGTCCGCAGCTCGCCCCGGCCGGTGAACCTCGCGCTGCTGCACGACCCGGCGTCGGCCGGCCCGCTCGCCGGCAACTGCCCCCTGGTGCTCGCCGGGCACGCCCACAAACGGGACGTCTCCCGGCTGCCTCAGGAGCCGGGCCAGCCGCCCACGCTGCTGATGGTGCAGGGCTCGACCGGCGGTGCCGGGCTGCGCGGCCTGGAGGGCGAGCAGCCGACCCCGCTGTCGATGACCGTCCTGTACTTCGACGAGGACAAGCTGCTCCAGGCGTACGACGACATCACCGTGGGCGGGACCGGGCAGGCCCAGGTGAACCTCCAGCGGCACATCGTGGAGGACCCGCAGGCCGGCGCCCCCGCCCCGGTCACCCCCACCCCGACCCGCTAGCCGCCGCACCGGCCGGCGCGGGAGCGCCGGTCAGCGCAGCGACAGGGCGGCGAGGGCGGCGTTGACGATGCTGCCCGGCAGCAGGTCGTGCAGCTCGTACAGCTCGGCGACGCTGCCCGACTGGCCGAACTCGTCGACGCCGAGCGGCACCGCCGGAGCGCCGACGGCCGAGCCGAGCCAGGCCATCGCGTGCGACGCGGCGTCGTGCACGGTGACCACCGGCACCCGGTCGGCGAAGGCCGACCGCAGGGCGCCGGGCACGCTCGGGACGGTGGCCGTGCGGACGCCCTGGCGCAGGGTGCGCTGCCAGGCCCGGTACAGGCGGTCCAGGCTGGTGACGTCGACGACGTGCGCGGCGATGCCCTCCTCGGCCAGTTCGGCGGCGGCGGCGAGCACCTCCGGCAGCACCGCGCCGGAGGCGGCGAGCTGCACGACCGGGGCGTCGGCCAGGTGCGGGTACGCCTGGTGCGCGTCGACCAGGCGGTACCCGCCGGCGAGCACCTGGCGGCGCAGCACCGCGTCACCGAGCCGGGCGCGGGCCGCCTCGAACGGCGCCTGGTCCACCGGACGGGTGCTCAGCCGGAAGTAGTACGCGCCGTCCTCGGCCGGCGCGGCGGTGGCGGCCGGCGCCGATCCCCCGGCGATCTGGCCCAGCGCGTCGCAGAGCAGCCAGTCCAGCGTGGCCGCGTACGCGGGCTCGACGAAGGTGACGCCGGGCAGCTCCAGCCCGACGCTCGCGGTGATCGTGGACTGGTGCGCGCCGCCCTCGGGAGCGAGGGTGATGCCCGACGGGGTGCCCGCGACGACGAACCGGGAGCCGGAGTAGGTGCCGTAGAGGAAGGCGTCCAGGCCGCGCAGCACGAACGGGTCGTACACGGTGCCGACCGGCAGCAGCGGCTGCCCGGACAGGTCCCAGGACAGGCCCAGCTGCCCGAGCAGCAGGAACAGGTTCATCTCGGAGATGCCCAGCTCGATGTGCTGACCGGACGGGCTCTCGGTCCAGCGCAGCATCCGGTCCTCCGACCAGGAGCGCTGCTCGGTCGGCGCGAACACCCCGGTCTTGTTGATGAAGCCGGCCAGGTTGGTGGAGGTGGCCACGTCCGGCGCGGTCGTCACCAGGTAGCGCCCGACCTGCGGGTCCCGGGCCAGGTCGACCAGCACCCGGCCGAAGACCTCCTGGGTGGAGATCGGCTTGTTCGCGCGTGCCTTCGTGGTCTCCGGAACGGCGACGCCCAGCGCACGCGCGCGGGGCTTGCGGGACAGCGCCTCGCGGCGCTCGCCGGCCCGGATGCCGGCCGGGGACGCCGGGTCGAGGCGGTCCCACTCGGTGTCCAGGGTGAGGCCGTGCGCCGCGCGCAGCGCGTCGACCTGCTCGGTGGTGAGCAGGGCCGAGTGGTTGCGCGGGTTGCCGGCGATCGGCAGGCCCCAGCCCTTGACCGTGTACGCGAAGACGACGCTGGGCCGGTCGGTGACCGCGTCGCACTGGGCGTACGCGTCGAGCATGGCCTCCAGGTCGTGCCCGCCCAGGTCGGTGACGAGCGGGCCCAGCTCGTCGTCGGGGATGTCGGCGATGAACTCGGCGATCCCGGCCGGGGCGCCGTCGAGGAACTGCTTGCGCAGCGCCGGCCCGGCGAGCCCGAACAGCGACTGGTACTGCTCGTTGGGCATGGCGTCGATCCAGTCGCGCAGTGCCTCGCCGCCCGGCCGGGCGTAGGCCGCGGCGAGCCGGCGGCCGTACTTGACCTCGACGACGTGCCAGCCGGCCGCCTCGAACTGCCCGCGCCACTGGTCGATCCGGATGCCCGGGACGACCCGGTCCAGCGACTGGCGGTTGAAGTCGACCAGCCACATCACGTTGCCCAGCCCCTTGGTGACGGGGTCGGCGACGGCCTCCCAGATGTTGCCCTCGTCGAGTTCGGCGTCGCCGATGATCGCGACGAAGCGGGACCGCGGGCGCTCGCCGAAGTGGGCGTCGACGTAGCGGCGGGTGACCGCCGCGAACAGCGGCGCGGCCGCGCCCAGACCCACCGAGCCGGTGGAGAAGTCGACCTGGTCCGGGTCCTTCGTGCGCGACGGGTACGACTGCAGGCCGCCCCGGGCACGCAGCCGCGTCAGGTACGACCGGTCCAGGTTGCCGAGCAGGTACTGGATGGCGTGGAACACCGGGGACGCGTGCGGCTTGACGGCGACCCGGTCCTCGGCGTCGAGGTGCGCGAACCACAGCGCGGTCAGCGCGGTCACCAGCGAGGCGCTCGACGCCTGGTGCCCGCCGACCTTGACGCCGTCGCCGGTGTCCCGGTCGTGGTTCGCGGCGTCGACGATGCGGGTGGCGAGCCAGAGCACCCGCCGCTGGATCTCGTCGAGGACGTCGTGGTCGTGCTGGTTCACGGTGACTCCATCCGGGCGTCGCCGTTGACGCCCTCCGAGGGGGTTTCGCCTGTTGATCATGAGGTTAGCGGCTGTCGACCGCTAACCTCATGATCAACTCGGGTGGCGGGAGCGGGCCAGCGTCAGCCCTGCGCGCCGAGGCGGTTCAGGATCAGCTCGCGGACGGTCTTCGCGTCCGCCTGACCGCGGGTGCTCTTCATCACCGCGCCGACCAGCGCGCCGGCCGCGGCGACCTTGCCGCTGCGGACCTTGTCGGCGATGTCCGGGTTGGCGGCGATCGCCTCGTCCACCGCGGCGGTCAGCGCGCCGGTGTCGGAGACCACCTCCAGGTTGCGGTTGGCCATGACCTCGGTCGGCGAGCCCTCGCCGGCCACCACACCCTCCAGGACCGTCCGGGCCAGCTTGTCGGTGAGCTTGCCGGCGTCGACCAGGCTCTGCAGCTCGGCGACCTGCGACGGGCTGGCGCCGACGTCGGCCAGCTCCACGCCGGTCTCGTTCGCCCGGCGGGACAGCTCACCCAGCCACCACTTGCGGGCGGCCGCCGGGGTGGCCCCGGCGGCGACGGTCGCCTCGATCAGCTCGACCGCGCCGGCGTTGAGGATCGACTGCATGTCCAGGTCGGACAGGCCCCACTGCTGCTGGAGCCGGCGCCGGTGCAGCCGGGGCAGCTCGGGCAGCGCCGCCTTCAGCTCGGCGACCCAGGCCGGGTCCGGCGCCAGCGGCACCAGGTCCGGCTCCGGGAAGTAGCGGTAGTCCGTCGCGGTCTCCTTGGACCGGCCGGGCGTGGTGTCCCCGGTGTCCTCGTGGAAGTGCCGCGTCTCCTGCGTGATCCGGCCGCCGGCGTCGAGCACCGAGGCCTGCCGCAGCATCTCGGAGCGGACGGCCCGCTCCACCGACCGCAGCGAGTTGACGTTCTTCGTCTCGGTGCGCGTGCCCCACTCCTCGCCCGGCCGGTTCAGCGAGGTGTTGACGTCGCAGCGCAGCGAGCCCTCCTCCATCCGGACGTCGGAGACGCCCAGCGAGCGGATCACGTCCCGCAGCTCGGTCACGTACGCCCGGGCCACCTCCGGCGCCAGCGCGCCGGTGCCCGGGATCGGCTTGGTGACGATCTCGACCAGCGGGATGCCGGCCCGGTTGTAGTCGACCAGCGACTCGGTCGCACCGTGGATGCGGCCGGTCGCGCCCCCCACGTGCAGGGTCTTGCCGGTGTCCTCCTCCAGGTGCACCCGCTCGATGCCGATCCGCACGGTCTCGCCGTTCACCTCGACGTCCAGGTAGCCGTCGACGCAGAGCGGCTCGTCGTACTGGCTGATCTGGAAGTTCTTCGGCATGTCCGGGTAGAAGTAGTTCTTCCGGGCGAACCGGCACCAGGTCGCGATCGAGCAGTTCAGCGCGAGGCCGATCCGGATGGTCGCCTCGATCGCCGCCTTGTTCGCCACCGGCAGCGAGCCGGGCAGGCCCAGGCAGACCGGGCAGACCCGGGTGTTCGGCGCGCCGCCGAAGTCCGTCGGGCAGCCGCAGAACATCTTGGTGTTCGTGCCCAGCTCGACGTGCGTCTCCAGGCCGATCACCGGTTCGAAGCGCGCGACGACCTCGTCGTACGCGGGCAGTGTCGTCGTCATCGGTGGCTCCTGCCTCACAGTGCCGGTGGGGTGAACGTGCCGACGGCGCTCTCCAGCGCGGCCGCGACCCGGTACATCCGGTCGTCGGCCATCGTCGGCGCCATGACCTGGAGACCGACCGGGAGCCCCTCGGAGAGGCCGCACGGCACCGAGATGCCCGGCCCGCCGTACAGGTTGCTCGGGATGGTGAACAGGTCGGCCAGGTACATCTGGTACGGGTCGGACATGCGCGCCCCGATCGGGAACGCCACGAACGGCGTGGTCGGCGAGATCAGCGCGTCGACCTGCTCGAACGCCGCGGTGAAGTCCCGGGTGATCAGGGTCCGGACCTTCTGCGCCTGCCCGTAGTACGCGTCGTAGTAGCCCGACGAGAGGGCGTACGTGCCGATCATGATGCGCCGCTTGACCTCCGGGCCGAAGCCGGCCTCGCGGGTCAGCGACATGACCTCCTCCAGCGAGCGGTTGCCGTCGTCGCCGACCCGCAGACCGAAGCGGACGCCGTCGAAGCGGGCCAGGTTGGAGGAGCACTCGCTCGGCGCGATCAGGTAGTACGCCGGCAGCGCGTACTTGAAGTGCGGGCAGGACACCTCGACGATCTCGGCGCCCAGCTTCGTGAGCGTGTCGACCGCCTCCCGGAACGCGGCCAGGACCCCCGGCTCGGCGCCCTCGCCGGCGAACTCCTTCACCACGCCCAGCTTCACGCCGGTCAGGTCACCGGTCGCGCCGAGCCGCGCGGCGGCGACCACGTCCGGCACCGGGGCCGGGATCGAGGTCGAGTCACGCGGGTCATGACCGCCGATCACCTCGTGCAGCAGCGCGGCGTCCAGCACCGTACGGGCGCAGGGGCCGGGGGTGTCCAGCGAGGACGAGAACGCCACCAGGCCGTACCGGGAGGTCCCGCCGTACGTCGGTTTCGCCCCGACGGTGCCGGTGACCGCGCCGGGCTGGCGGATCGAGCCGCCGGTGTCCGAGCCGATCGACAGCGGCGCCTCGTACGCGGCCAGCGCGGCGGCGCTGCCGCCACCGGAGCCGCCCGGGATCCGGCTCAGGTCCCAGGGGTTGTGCGTCGGCCCGTACGCCGAGTACTCGGTGGAGGAGCCCATCGCGAACTCGTCCATGTTGGTCTTGCCGAGCATCACCGTGCCCGCCGCGCGCAGCCGCTCCACGATCGTCGAGTCGTACGGCGGGCGCCAGCCCGCCAGGATCTTCGAACCGACGGTGGTCGGCACGCCCTTCGTGGTGAGCACGTCCTTGACCGCGACCGGCACGCCCGCGAGGGGGCCGAGCGGCTCACCGGCCGCCCGCCGGTCGTCCACCTTCCGCGCCGCCTCCAGCGCGCCCTCGGTGTCGACGTGCAGGAACGCGTGGACCCGGTCGTCGACGGCGGCGATCCGGTCCAGGTGCGCCCGGGTGACCTCGACGGCGGAGGTCTCGCCGTTCGCCACCAGGCCGGCGAGCTCCCCGGCGGTGAGCTTCGTCAGATCGGTCATGAGGCCACATCCTCGTCCAGGATCCGCGGGACGCGGAACCGCTGCTCCTCGGCGTCCGGCGCGCCCGACAGCGCCTCCTCGGGGGTCAGGCACGGCGTCACCACGTCCTCGCGCAGCACGTTGGTCAGCGGCACCGAGTGGGACGTCGGCGGGATGTCCGCCGCGGCGACCTCGCCGACCTGGGCGACCGCCTGGAGGATCACGTCGAGCTGGCCGGCGAACGTGTCCAACTCCTCCTCTGTCACGGCGAGCCGCGACAGTCGCGCCAGGTGCGCGACCTCCTCGCGGGAGATGGCGGCCATCGGTGCCCCCTTCGTGGCTGTCCTGCTGCGTCTGTCCGCGCCGACCGCGCGGTTTGCTGCGTGACGCGCGGTGACCGGAGCGAGTCTATTGTTCCGCCCCGGCGGCCCGCTCCCGAGTCCCCCTCCCGGCTCCCCCGCCCGGCGCCGGGCGCACCGGGCGGTAGCGGGCCAGCCAGCCGGCGAGTTCCTCGGCCGGCATCGGCCGCGCGTAGAACCAGCCCTGGGCGGCGTCGCAGCCGGCCGCGTACAACATCCGCCAGGTCCGCTCGTCCTCCACACCCTCGGCGACCACCCGCAGCCCGAGCGCGCCGGCCAGCTCGATCATCGAGGTGACGATCGCCGCGTCGTCGGTGTCCTCGGCCATGCCCAGGACGAAGGAGCGGTCCACCTTCACCTCGGACAGCGGCAGCCGGCGCAGGTGCTGCAGCGACGAGTACCCGGTGCCGAAGTCGTCCAGCGCGATCCCCACGCCGAGGCGGTGCAGCCGGGTGATGGTGGCCAGCACGCGGCGCGGGTCGGCCATCAGCGCTCCCTCGGTGATCTCCACCTGGAGGAGCCGTGGCGGTACGCCGTACCGGGTGAGCCGGTCGGCGATCCGGTCGGCGATCTCGCCGGTGTGCAGGTCGCGCACGCTGACGTTCAGGGACGCCCGCAGGCCGACCCCGGCGGCCCGCCACTTCGCCAACTGCTCCACGACGTCGTCGACGACACGGAAGGTGAGCAGGCGCATCACCGCGCTCTGCTCGGCCACCCGGATCAGCTCCTCCGGGTCGACCATCCCGCGGCGCGGGTGCCGCCAGCGCAGCAGCGCCTCGACGCCGACCACCTCGCCGGTCGCGATGGCGATCTGCGGCTGGTAGTACATGGTGATCTCACCGGCGTCGGCGGCCGGGTCACCGACCGCCCGGTCGGCCACGCCGCGGGCGGGGTCCCGCACCGCGCCGGTCCGGCGCGCCCCGTTCCAGCGACCGGCCGGCGCCCGATTGTCCCGCCCGGCCACCTCGCCCCGCCCCGACGCCGCGCCGCCGGCCGGCTCGCCCCGTCCGGTCGGCTCGCCGTGTCCCGCGGGCTCGCCGCGTTCCAGCACCTCGCCACGTTGCGGGTGACCCGGCCGCTCGGCGGGCCGGGCCGGCCGGTTCGGGACGCGGCCGGCAGGCGGGTGGCCGGCGGCGCCACCGTCGGCCGCCTGGCCGGCGCGGCGGCGGATCGGGTCGGCGGCGGCGACGATCTGCCGGATCAGCTCGTCGCTGTGGGTCAGGTCGGTGCGCTGCCGGCGGCCGCGCTGCCACCACCGGCCGGCCCGCGCTTCCCGGGCCGGCAGCACGGCGCCGTCGCCGCCCCGGGCGGTCGCCGGGATCGCCGTCAGCGCCGGCCCGCCGGAGGTGAGCGCCGGCCGGGGCTCGTCCCGTCCGGCGGCCGCCCCGGCGCCGTCCCCGACACCGCGGTCACCGGCCCGCGCGCCCGGCCCCGCACCGCCGCCGTTGCGGGCGGCGACGCCGGTGCCGTCCGCCCCGCCCGACCCGGCGTTCACGAGCCCGCCGGCGCTGGCACCCGTACCCGCGTCCGCGGGGACGTCGGCGTCGGCGTCGGCGTCGGCGTCGGCGTCGGCGTCGGCGTCGGCGGGATCGTGCGGCGGATCGGCCGGGTCCGACCCCGCGCCGGCCGGGCCGACCGCGCCCGGGCCCAGCGCGCTCGGGCCGGCCTCCAGCACCCGGCGCAGGTCGGCGAGGAGACCCAGCCGCTCGGCGGAGTTGTGGTCGGACTCGGCCGTGTACACGGCCACCGTGTCGTTGCGGTGCTTCGCGTCGTACATCGCCACGTCGGCGTGGCGCATCAGGGTCGCGAAGTCCTCGCCGTGCTCGGGGAAGAGCGCGATGCCGATCGAGCCGCCGACATCCAATGGCAGCCCGTCCAGCGGGACCGGCTCCGCCAGCGCGGCCACCACGCGGTCGGCCAGCTCGCGCGCCTCGCCGGCGTCGGTCAGCCCGGTCATCACGATGGCGAACTCGTCCCCGCCGAGCCGCGCCACCATGTCCTCGCCGACGACGTCGGTGAGGCGGCTGCTCACCTCGACCAGCAGCCGGTCCCCCACCGCGTGCCCGAGCGCGTCGTTGACGTGTTTGAACCGGTCCAGGTCGATCAGCAGCAGCGCCAGCCGCGCGCTCCGCTCACCCCGCGCCGCCCGCTCGGCGTGCAGGTGCAGCTGCTCGCCGACCTCGGCGAGCAGCGCCTTGCGGTTGGGCAGCCCGGTGAGCGGGTCAAGAGACGCGAGCTGCTGCTGCTCGACGCTGAGCCGGGCCATCCGGTAGACCGCGAACAGCGGCACCAGTACCAGCGGAATCAGCGCCGCGCTCGCCCGGGCCGCCGTCACCAGGACCGGAGCGAGCAGCAGCAGCGAACCGGTGGACAGCAGCTCGAACCCCAGCCCCTGGCGCAGGCCGGGCAGCCACCGCTCGCCGAACCGCAGCCGCACGGCCGAACTGACCAGCCCGTAGTTGACGGCGAACCAGGCGAGCATGGCGCCGCCCAGGGCGGCCACGTCCGTCCAGCCCAGACGGTCGCCGCCGAACAGGTCGTCCGCACCGAGCCGGGTCACGGCGTACGCGGCGGCGAGGGCGCAGGCGTACTGCCCGGCGTTGAAGGCGGTCCGCCAGGGGGCGTACCCCATCCGGGCGCCCGACACCACGACCGCCACCGCCTGCACGGCGACCGCCGGGCCGAGACCCCAGCCGAGCAGGATCGCGAACGTGAAGCAGGTCGACGGGAAGACCGCCGACGACTGCCGCCGCCCCGGCGGGACGAACGGCCGGGCGTCGCAGGCGACGGCCAGCGCGGCCATGGTCCAGAACGCGGCGGGCAGCCGGGGGACCTCGTCGACCAGCGCCAGCAGGGGGCCCGCCGACACCAGCGCGGCCACGGCGAGGACCGCGGCCACGTAGGCGGAGAACGGCGCGATCCGTCCTGGTGGGACGGAGTTGCGCGGATCGGCGGTCTCCATCACACCTCCGGCGGTCACGAACGGCGTACCCGTCCGTACGCCGTGCCCCAATGAAACGCCCGGGTGCCGGATTCCCCAGTACGACAGTCACGAATCGGTCGTAGTCGTAACTAAGTTGGTATACGCGCCCAAGATCCCCGTCAACCCTCGACCCGGGCGACCTCGCGGGCCGCCTCCGGGCCGGAGTCGAGCAGCACCCGGAAGCCGTCCTCGTCCAGCATCGGCACCTTGAGGGTCGCCGCCTTCTCCGCCTTGGACCCCGGGTTGTCGCCGACCACCACGAAGGCCGTCTTCTTGGAGACCGAGCCGCTGACCTTGCCGCCGCGCGACTGGATCGCCTCGGCCGCCTGGTCCCGCGAGTAGCCGGCGAGCGTGCCGGTCACCACGACGGTCACCCCCTCCAGCGGTCGCGGCCCCTCGTCGACCGCCTCCTCGGCCATCCGTACGCCCGCCTCGGCCCACTTGCGGACCACCTCGCGGTGCCAGTCGACGGCGAACCACTCACGGATGCTCTGGGCGATGGTCGGGCCGACCCCCTCGACGGACGACAGCTCCTCCTCGCTGGCCTTGTCGATCGCCTCGATCGACCGGAAGTGCCGGGCGAGGGCCTGTGCGGCGGTCGGGCCGACGTGCCGGATGGAGAGGGCCACGAGCACCCGCCACAGGTCCCGCTTCTTGGCCTCGGCGAGGCTGTCCAGCAGCTTCACCGCGTTGCTGCCGAGGCTGCCGTCCTTGTTGACGAAGAACGGCGACTGCGCCAACTGCTCGGGGCCGAGGGCGAACAGATCCCCCTCGTTCGTGATGACCTGGGCGTCGAGCAGCGCCGCGGCCGCCTTCTCGCCGAGCACCTCGATGTCGAGCACCTTGCGGCTCGCCAGGTACGACACCCGTTCGCGGATCTGCCCGGGACAGGCCCGCGAGTTGGGGCAGCGGATGTCGACGTCGCCCTCCTTCGCCGGCGCGAGCGGGGTGCCGCAGGACGGGCAGGTGGTGGGCATGACGAACGGCCGCGCATCCGGCGGACGCAGCTCGACCACCGGGCCGAGCACCTCCGGGATGACGTCACCGGCCTTGCGGAGCACGACCGTGTCACCGATCAGCACACCTTTGCGCTCGATCTCGCGGGCGTTGTGCAGGGTGGCGAGCGCCACCGTCGACCCGGCCACCCGGACCGGCTCGAGGACGGCGAACGGGGTGACCCGCCCGGTGCGACCGACGTTGACGTCGATGTCGAGCAGCTTGGTGTTGACCTCCTCCGGCGGGTACTTGAAGGCGATCGCCCACCGGGGCGCGCGGCTGGTCGAACCGAGGCGGCCCTGGATCGAGACGGGATCGACCTTCACCACCACACCGTCGATCTCGTGCTCGACGTCGTGCCGGTGCGTCGCGTAGTACGCGATGTACTCCGCGACGCCGGCCAGGTCCGGCACGACCCGCCACCGGTCGCTGGTCGGCAGGCCCCACGCCGTCAGCGCCGCGTACGACTCGGACTGGGCGCTCGGCTGCCAACCCCGGCGGGCGCCGATGCCGTGCACGACCAGCCGGAGCGGACGCGACGCGGTGACCCGCGGATCCTTCTGCCGGAGGCTGCCGGCGGCCGCGTTGCGCGGGTTGGCGAACGGCGCCTTGCCCTGCTCGACCAGCCCGGCGTTGAGGTCCGCGAAGGCGGCGACCGGGAAGTAGACCTCGCCGCGCACCTCGAGGAACTCGGGGATCGTCGGGAACTCGGCCGACGGCGTCAGCTCCCCCGGCACGTCGCGGATGCTGCGGACGTTGGCCGTGACGTCCTCGCCGGTGCGGCCGTCACCCCGGGTGGCCGCCCGAACCAGGCGCCCCTTCTCGTAGGTCAGGTTGATCGCGAGCCCGTCCACCTTCAGCTCGCACAGGTAGGGAACCGGACCGCCCGCGTCCCGCTCGACCCGCTCGGCCCAGGCGGCCAGCTCCTCGTCGGCGAAGGCGTTGTCGAGCGACATCATCCGCTCGGCGTGCGCGACCGGGGTGAACTCGGTGGAGAACGTGCCGCCCACCCGTTGGGTCGGCGAGTCGGGCGTGCGCAGCGCCGGATATTCCGCCTCCAGGGCCTCCAGCTCGCGGAGCTGCCGGTCGAACTCCGCGTCGGAGATGGTCGGTGCGTCGAGCACGTAGTAGCGGTACTGGTGCTCGGTCAGCTCGCGGCTCAGCGTCGCGTGCCGTTCCCGCGCCTCCGGGGTCGGCTCGGCGCCGGCCGCCGCCTCCTGCGCCGGAGTGACCTGCTGGCCGATGACATCCTCGGACACGCCGTGACCTCCCGTTGCTCCGCTACCCGGAACGGTAACGGCAGGGTGGGACATCCCGCCGCCCACCCGCCGCGCGGGCTGAGCCGATCCCGGAGGCATCCCGGCGCGCGGGCTGAGCCGTTCCGCCGGGACATCCGCGCGCGGGGGTTGAGCTTCCCGGGGACGTCCGGCCGCTGCGCCCGCCGCCGGCTGGGCGACCGGCTCCAGCCGTGCGAGGATCGCCGCACGGACGGCGCCGGGAGCCGGACGTCCGGGGTCGCCGGGTAGGCCGGGCGCGCGCCACGGGCCAGCGCGGCGTCCGCGCCCCGCCGACCGCGACCGAGAGGGGTACGCGTGCCCGACTGGCTGCTCTGGGCTGCGGCGATCGTGCTGGCCGTGGCAGCCGGCTGGGGCTGGAACGAGGGGCGGCACCGCGCTTCCGGCGGCCGATCCGGCCGACCGGGCGGCGACCGACCCGGAGCCCGTGCCGGCACCCGCGAGCGGCCGGGTGCCGGGGGCACCCGTGACGGGCGCGGCCCCGGGGGCACCCGCGAGGGGCGTGGCGGCGGGCGCGGCGGCGGTTCCCGTACCCGCCCCGGCCGGGCCGGCCGGCCCCGCGCCGCCACGGCGCCCCGACCTCGTCCGGCCGGCGAGGCGGCCGCCCCGCGGCCCGGGGAGATCTGGTGGGCCGACGTGCCCTACGCCGACGGCACCGGCTCGAAGGTCCGGCCCTGCCTGGTGCTGCACGCCGACGCGCGGGGCGCCGACGTCCTGAAGATCACCAGCCAGGACAAGAGCGGCCGGGACGACCACATCCGCATCCCGACCCGCGACTGGGACCCGGGCGCCGACCACGACAGCTTCCTGAACCTCGCCGAGCCGGCCCGGATCCCGCTCGCCGCCTTCGCCAACCACGCCGGCACCTGCGACCCGACCCTCTGGCGGCACCTCCGGCACTGACCCGGGACCCGCCCGCGCCGCTCAGGAAGTCCGCGGATGGGCCCCGGCCCCGGAACTCCCGATCAGCGAAGGCCGGGGCCGGAGGTGCCGGTCAGGACGGTGCTCAGGGTCGCCAGTTGGTCGGCGTACTCGATGCGGGTGGCCCAGTCGGCGGGCCAGCCGGGCATGCCGAGGGCCGCGCCGACGAAGGCGCCCGCCAGCGCGGCGATCGAGTCGGAGTCGCCGGCGGTGGTGGCGCCCCGGGCCAGGACGGTGACCGGGTCGTCGGCGTGCCGGACGGCGCAGTACAGGGCCGTGGCGAGCGCCTCCTCGGCGATCCACCCCTCGCCGGTGAGCCGGCAGGGGTCGCCGCCGTCGTCCGGCGCGGTCAGTGCCCCGCGCAGGCGGTCGAGGATCGCGGCGCACTCGTCCCAGCCGGCCGCGATGAAGGCCGCCGGACCGGCCGCGCCGGCCACCCGCCACAGGTCGCCGAGCCACTCCTCCCGGTAGACCGCACGCTGCTCCCGGGCCCGCTCGGCGAGCGCCCCGGGCACGTCGGCCAGCGCGACGCCGTCGCGCAGCAGCCGCACCGCGTACGCGGTCAGCTCGCTGGCCGCCAGGCCCGTCGGGTGGCCGTGGGTCAGCCCCGCCTGGAGCTGCGCCAGCCCGGCGAGCGTGTCGAGGTCGGTGTCGAGCAGGCCGACCGGGGTGACCCGCATGTTGGCCCCGCAGCCCTTCGAGCCGGCCACCGTCGCCTCCTGCCAACGGAGTCCACGGGCCAGCTCGCCGCAGGCCCGGAGGCAGGTCACGCCCGGAGCCCGGTTGTTGTCCGGACTGACCGACCAGTCGACGAAGCGCCGCCGCAGCACCGGCTCCACCGCCTCCGGGGTGAGCTTCGGTGCCTCGTGCAACGCCCAACCGACCGCCAGGGCCAACTGCGTGTCGTCGGTGACCAGGGCCCGTTCGCCGGTCAACTCGCGCGGGCCGGCCGGCCCGTACCGCCGGACGATCTCGGTCACGGTCAGGAACTCGGTCGCCTTGCCGAGCGCGTCACCGTAGGCGAGGCCGAAGAGCGAACCCGCGGCCCGCCGGAGCGAAGGGTCGGTCATCCCGCGATCATGCCGCCCGTCGGCAACCCGGCTCCGTCCCGCGCTCAATCCGCGTCGAAGACCAGGCAGAACGGGTGACCGGCGGGATCCGCGTAGACCCGGAAGTCGCCGCCCGCGCCCGGCAGTCGCCGGGCCCCGAGCGCGAGCACCTGCTTCTCGGCCGTCGCCACGTCGTCCACCTGCACGTCCAGGTGGAACTGCTGGGGGACGTCCGGCTCCGGCCAGGTCGGGGGGCGCAGGGTGGGCGCCTTCTGGAAGGCGAGGCGGTGCCCGCCACCGGAGATCACCACCCAACCGTCATCGGCGCTGCCCTGCTCGTCGAGCGGCAGGCCGAGCAGCTCCGAGTAGAACGACGCCAGCGCCCGCGGGTCGGGGCAGTCGATCACCACTGAATTCAGCTGTCCAATCATGCCGTCATGCTGCCCCGTCGATACGACCGGAAACCTCACTCCTCCGCGAGCCGACGCCCGGCGTCGCGGCAGGCGGCCAGCACCGCCCGGACGTACTGCGGGGTGGCGGTCGCCAGTCCGCAGGCCGGGGTGACCACCACCTGCTCGGCGAGCCGGCGGCGGGGGAACCCGAGGCGGTCCCAGAGCTGGCGTACCCGGTCGGCGACCTGCGCGGAGGTGGGCGCGCGACCGGCCGACGGCGGCTGCGTGGGCGCGGCGCCGGCCAGCAGGCCCAGCCCGGCGTCGATCGCCTCGCCCAGCGGGTCCAGGTCGGTGACGAGCCCGAGGTCGAGGGCCACGCCGACCGCGCCGGCCTGCCGGATCAGGTCGAGCGGGACGTCCGGCGCGCAGCAGTGCACGACGACCGGCGCCCCGGCGGCCTCGACGACACCGCGCAGCAGGGCGGCGGCCACGCCGGGCTCCACCGCCCGGTACGTGCCGAAGCCGCTCTCGGTCGGCACCCGTCCGGCGAGCACCGCCGGCAGCGACGGTTCGTCCAGTTGCAGCAGCACCGACGCCTGCGGCAGGCGACGCGCGACGGCGGCGACGTGCCCGCGTACCCCTTCGGTGAGGGATCCGGCCAGGTCCCGCACCGCACCCGGGTCGCGGATCATCCGCCCGCCGATCGGCAGCTCCAGCGACGCGGCGAGCGTGAACGGCCCGCCCACCTGGATCTTGACCGGTCCGGCGTACGCCTCGGCCTGCTCGGCGAGCTGGTCCAGGTCCCGCTCCATCAGGTCGCGGGCACGCCGCAGGTCCCGTCCGGGGCGGGGCGCGACCCGCCAGCGGGCCGCGTACAGCTCGACGGGCAGTTCTGCGAGCAGGCCGGCGGTGCGGCCGATCAGCTCCGCGCCCGGACCGCGGGCGGGAAGCTCCGGCAGGTGCGGGAGGGCGGGCAGCTCACCGAGGACGATCCGCTGGGCCTCCGCGATGTCGGTGCCGGGCAGCGAGCCGATGCCGGTCGCCGCGCCGGCCGGCCACGGCCATGCGTGATCTGTCACGGCCGAAGACTATCCGGTGCCCGGGCCCGGGCCGCCCGGACCGCCGTCAGTGGGCGATGGTGGCGGAGCCGAGCACCACGTCGCCGGCCGGGTCGGGCCGGTACGCCACGATCGCCTGCCCGGCGGCCACCCCGCGGACCGGCCGGCGCAGCTCGGCGTGCAGGCCGTCCGCCGTCACCGCGACGGTCGCGGGCACCACGTCGCCGTGGGCGCGCAGCTGCACCTCGCACTCGACCGGCCCGTCCGGACGGGTGCCGCCGGTCCACACCGGGCGCTCGGCGTGGACCCGGGAGACCTCCAGGGCCTCGGCCGGACCGACGGTCACCGTGTTGGTCTTCGGCGTGATCGACAGGACGTAGCGGGGACGGCCGTCCGGTGCCGGCCGATCCAGGTGCAGGCCGCGCCGCTGGCCGACGGTGTACGCGTACGCACCCGTGTGGGTGCCCACGACGGTGCCGCTGGCGGCGTCGACCACGTCGCCCGGTGTCTCGCCGAGCCGCTGGGCGAGGAAGCCGCGGGTGTCGCCGTCGGCGATGAAGCAGATGTCGTGCGAGTCCGGCTTGTCGGCCACGGCCAGCCCGCGGCGCGCGGCCTCCTCGCGTACCTGCGCCTTGGTCGAGTCCCCGAGCGGGAACATCGACCGGTCCAGCTGCTCGCGGGTGAGCACGGCGAGCACGTACGACTGGTCCTTGGCGAGGTCGACGCTGCGCCGCAGCAGCCCGTCCGGGCCGAGCCGGGCGTGGTGGCCGGTGACCACGGCGTCGAACCCGAGCGCGACCGCCCGGTCCAGCACCGCGGCGAACTTGATCTTCTCGTTGCAGCGCAGGCACGGATTGGGGGTGCGCCCCGCCGCGTACTCGGCGACGAAGTCGTCCACCACGTCGGCGTGGAACCGCTCGGCCATGTCCCAGACGTAGAACGGGATGCCGATGACGTCGGCGGCCCGGCGGGCGTCCCGCGAGTCCTCCAGCGTGCAGCAGCCCCGGGCGCCGGTGCGGTACGTCTGCGGGTTGCGGGACAGCGCCAGGTGCACCCCGGTCACGTCATGCCCCGCCTCGACGGCCCGCGCCGCCGCGACAGCCGAGTCCACGCCCCCCGACATGGCCGCCAACACCCGCACTACGTCACACCCTTCCCCCACTGCCTACCACCCACTCACCCGAGCGTAACCACCGCCAACCCCACCCCCGACCTCCCCGCACCCCCACCCCCGCCGATCATGGAGTTGTGGCGGGAATGAATTATGCCTAGTCAGGGCAATTCGGGCACCGCAAGTCCATGATCGACGGCAGCGTGGGGCTCAGCGGGGGGTGCGGAGGCTGGCGGCTCGGCGCGCCCGGTCGACCGCCGCGGGCAGGGCGGCGATCAGGGCGTCGATCTCGTCCGGGGTGCTGGTGTGGCCCAGGGTGAAGCGCAGGGAGGAGCGGGCCCGGGCGTCGTCCGCGCCCATCGCGAGAAGCACGTGGCTCGGCTGGGCCACGCCGGCAGAGCAGGCCGAACCGGTCGAGCAGGCGATGCCCTGCGCGTCGAGCAGGAGCAGCAGCGCGTCGCCCTCGCAGCCGGGGAACGAGAAGTGGGCGTTGCCCGGCAGCCGTCCGGTCGGGTCGCCGTTGAACACCACCTCCGGTACGGCCTGCCGGACCCGCTCCACGAGGTCGTCGCGGAGGGCGGCCACGCGTGCGGCGTACTCCTGCTGGCGCTTGACCGCGGTCTCCACCGCGACCGCGAAGGCGACGATGCCGGCGGTGTCCAACGTGCCCGAGCGGACGTCCCGCTCCTGGCCGCCGCCGTGCAGCAGCGGCGTGGCGGCGACGTCCCGGGCGAGCACCAGCGCGCCCACCCCCGCCGGGCCGCCGAGCTTGTGCCCGGTCACGGTGAGCGCGGATACGCCGCTGGCGGCGAAGTCGACCGGCACCTGGCCGACCGCCTGGATCGCGTCGGTGTGGAACGGCACGCCGTACTCGGCGGCGACCGCCGCCAGCTCGGCGACCGGCTGCACCGTGCCCACCTCGTTGTTGGCCCACATCGTGGTGACCACGGCCACCTCGTCGCCGTGGGCGTCGAGCTCGGCGCGGAGCCGGGCGGGGTCCACCCGACCGATCGCGTCGACCGGGAGCAGCCCCACCCGGGCGCCCTCGTGCGCGACCAACCAGTCTACGGCGTCGAGCACCGCGTGGTGCTCGACCGCGCTGGAGACGACCCGCGTCCGCCGGAGGTCGGCGTCGCGCCGGGCCCAGAAGACGCCCTTCACCGCGAGGTTGTCGCTCTCGGTCCCGCCGCCGGTGAAGATCACCTCGGACGGCCGGGCACCCAGTGCGGCGGCCACCCGCTCCCGCGACTCCTCCACCCGGCGGCGGGCACGGCGACCCGCCGCATGCAGGGAGGACGCGTTGCCGACCTCGCGGGCGACGGCGACGTACGCGTCCAGTGCCTCGTCGAGCATCGGAGTCGTCGCCGCGTGATCCAGGTATGCCATCACGGTTCAGCCTACGACCGCTCGACGGCCCGCCGGACGCCGGAGTGCGGTGGGCCGGATTCCCGAACCCCGCCCGCCGCAGCCCGTGCGGGGCCGCCGGGATGAGCGCGGGCGCCGGATGAGCGAGGAACGGGCCGAATCTCCCGGACACACCGGGGTACTACCAGGTGTGGGGCACCGAACGGAAATGACCGGCCGGCCCGTTGCCACCGGACGTGGACCTTGGGGCATACTCGGTTGTCGACGTCTCCGCCAAGGCGTCAACCGCGACACGCCCACCCCGGCGACGTCCTGCCGAGGGGGCACCCAGACGGGCTGATCGGCGGGCCGGCTCAGCTCCCCGGCCCGCCGATCAGCTCCCCTTTCCCCCGCACGGGAGGGGGCCGCGACACACGACGAGGGGCCACCCGGGAACGGGTGGCCCCTCGTCGTACGTGCGGGTGGGGCGCCGCTCGAAGGCGACGCCCCGGTGCCGTCACTTGCGCTTGCGGATTTCCTCGGCGGCTTGGGGTACGACCTTGAACAGGTCGCCGACGACGCCGTAGTCGGCGAGTTCGAAGATGGGTGCTTCGGCGTCCTTGTTGACCGCGACGATGGTCTTGGAGGTTTGCATGCCGGCGCGGTGCTGGATCGCGCCGGAGATGCCCAGTGCGATGTACAGCTGCGGGGAGACGGTCTTGCCGGTCTGCCCGACCTGGAACTGGTGCGGGTAGAACCCGGAGTCGACCGCGGCGCGGGACGCGCCGACCGCGCCGCCGAGCAGGTCGGCCAGTTCCTCGACGAGCTTGAAGTTGTCGGCGTTACCGACCCCACGGCCACCGGAGACCACCACGGAGGCCTCGGTCAGCTCGGGGCGGGAGCCCTTCTGCTCGGCGACCCGCTGCACCACCCTGGCCAGCTTGTCCGTGTCACCCACCGACACGGTCAGCTGCTCGACGCTCGGGTCGGTCGCGGTCGGGGTCGGGGTGAGCGAGTTCGGCCGCACCGTCACCAGCGGCAGCCCCCGGGTGACCTTCGACTTCACGATCGTCGAACCGGCGAACGCCACCTGCGTCGCCGTCCCGTCAGCGTCCAGGGCGACCACGTCGGTCAGGATGCCGTTGTCCAGCTTCACCGCCAGCCGGGCAGCGATCTCCTTGCCCTCCTGCGACGAGGCCAGCAGCACCGCCGCCGGCTGCACCCGCCCGATCAGCTCAGCCAGCACGGTCGCCTTCGGGGCCACCAGGTAGCCGTCGATCTCCTCGCTCTCCGCGGCGTAGATCTTGGCCGCGCCGTACTCGCCCAGCTTCGCGCTCAGCGCCTGCGCGGCGCCGGGCCCACCGAGCACGACCGCGCTCGGCGTGCCCAGCGCGCGGGCGAGGGTGAGCATCTCCAGGGTGACCTTCTTGACGCCGAATTCCCGGGTGGCTTCGACGACGACGAGAACCTCAGACATGATGACCTGCCCTCACACGAACTTCTCGGTAGCCAGGAACTCGACCAACTGCACGCCGCCCTCGCCCTCGTCGGTGACCTTCGTCCCACCGGAGCGCGGCGGGCGCTTGCTGTGCTCCAGCACAGCGCTGGTCGCGCCGTCGAAGCCCACCTCGGCCGCGGCGACACCCAGATCAGCCAGCGACAACGTCTGCACCGGCTTCTTCTTCGCCGCCATGATCCCCTTGAACGAGGGATAGCGCGGCTCGTTGATCGTGTCCCACACGGAGACGACGGCCGGGGTCGAGGCGGACACCACCTCATACCCCTCCTCGGTCTGCCGCTCCACCGTCAGGGTCGACCCATCCACGGTGAGCTTGCGCGCACCGGTCAACGCGGCCACCCCCAACCGCTCGGCGATCATGTGCGGCATCACCTGCACCCGGCCATCGGTCGACTCGGCGCCACACAACACCAGATCCGCGTTGAGCTGACCCAGCGCGGCCGCCAGCACCTTCGACGTCGCCACCGCACACGAACCGTGCAGAGCGTCATCCACGACGTGCACCGCCTTGTCCGGACCCATCGACAGCGCCTTACGGATCGACTCGGTCGCCCGGTCCGGACCCATCGTCAAGACCGTGACCTCACCCCCAAGCGCCTCCCTGATCTTCAACGCCTCCTCGATGGCATACTCATCCATCTCATTGATCACATTGCTCGCCGAACCGCGGTCGACAGTGCTGTCGTCACTACGCAGGCTGCGGTCCGCGCCCGAATCAGGCACCTGCTTGACGAGTACGACGATGTTCATCGCGCTTCGACGACCCTCCTGTGGTTGTTGCGTTTCGCTCGCCCAATCTGGGGCGCAGCCTCCCGCGTGACTTAACGCTCGGTCAACCGCGGGCCGCTGTGCAGTTGCCCACGGCGCAATGTTACCCGCAAGTAGCTTCGGCTCCCGTGGAGCCTACCGTGACACAGCTCACCGGGTCGCTCAGGCCGGCTCGGCAAGCGCGCCCCGAATTCGCTCGATCATGGCCGCCTCCTCGGCGGTGACGCCGCGGTGCGCCCGGGCCACCCGGTCGGCCGCGGCCAGGACCACCTCGCGGTACGTCCCCACGTCCTGTGGCGACTTCTCCCGCAGGATCGCCATCGACCGGGTGAGCGCCGGAAGCACCACCGACTCGATCTCCAGCTCCGAGTCGCGCGGCAGCTTCGGCAGGGGACCACTGGTCAGCGCCTCCTTCACCACGCCGCTGGTGTCGGCCATCGCCCCGGAGGCGGCGAAGCTCTCCCGGATCAGCGCCAGCATTCCCGGGTCGGCGTTGGACACCAGGAAGACCGCGCCGAAGGCACCCGTCTTGAGAGTCAGCCGCTCCTCGGCCGTCAACCGCTGCTCCATGATCACGGAGTGTAGACGTACGGCGTGGTGGTGGTGACGGCGACGAAGCCGAGCCGCTGCAGGATCGGGCGGCTGTTCTCGGACGCGTCCACCTGCAGCAGCGTCGCGCCGCGCTGGGCGGCGAGCCGGGCGCGGTAGGTCACCAGGGCGCGGTAGATTCCCCGGCGCCGCCATCGGGGGAGGGTCGAGCCGCCCCACAGGGTGGCGAACCCGGACCCGGGCAGGTAGCGCACCCAGCCGGCGCAGACCACCTCGGCACCGGCCTCGGCCACGACCACCGTGATCGACTGCGGGTCGGCCGCGATCTCCTTCTCCAGCCCCGGCGCGAGGTGGCCGCGGTCGGTGCCCCACACCGCCTCCTCCATCGCCACGATCCGGTCCAGGTCCGCGCGGGCGGTCACCTCGCGCAGCCGTACGCCGTCGGGGACGACCGGGAGCGTCGCCGCCAGCGGCGCGACCGGCCCGATCACGATGGTCTCCGGCTCCTGCGGCACGAACCCGGCGGCGCGTAGCCGGTCCGGCAGGTCCGCCGGTTCGTCGTGGCCGTGCAGCTTCCACTCGACCGGCTCGCCCCGGTCCCGGAAGATCGTCACCTGCCGGGTGATCAGCTCGTCGAGCGCCTCGCCGGCCAGGCCGCCCAGGTCGCGGTAGGTGAGGAAGCCACCCTCGTCGAAGCCGGCGAACCGCAGCAGGGGACCGTCCCGCTCGACCGACACGCCGGCCGGCAGCGGATCGGGAACGTGGGCGCGCAGGTGCCGGTCGTAGGAATCCCGGAGCGTCGTGGCGTCGAGGTCCATCATCAATCCAGGCTACGGCCGGATGAAAGCGGATAATCGGCCGAGTGTGGCAGGCGATCAAACAGTGGTTCGACCCGCAGGATCTGCGGTCCGTGGGCCGGACCCCGGACTACCGCTTCTCGCTGGCCAACGAGCGCACCTTCCTGGCCTGGCTGCGCACCAGCCTGGCGCTGGTCGCCGGCGGGCTGGCCGCCGCGCAGTTCCTGCCGCCGCTGGCACTGACCCACCTGCGCGAGGCGATCTCGGTCGCGCTGCTCCTGCTCGGCGGCGCCGTCGCGGTCCGGGCGATCGACCGCTGGGCCCGCACCGAACGGGCGATCCGGCTCGGCGAGGAACTGCCGCCGTCCCGGTTCCCGGCCGTCCTGGCCCTCGCCGTCGGCCTCGGGGCGCTGCTGCTGGTCGCCGTGGTGCTGGATCCCACGGTCGGCATCGGTGACTGACCCGACGGGCGCGGGCCACGACGGCCGGCGCGACCCCGGCCTGCAACCCGAGCGCACCCGGCTCGCCTGGCGGCGCACCGCGCTGGCGATGACCGTGATCATGGCGCTGACGGTGCGGCTCGCGTACGCCCGGGGCCTGACCGGCGTGGTGGTCGTCGGGGCGGCGGCGCTGCTCTGGGTGGCGACGCTGCGGCTCTGCTGGCGGCGCTCGACCGGGGCCGGTCCCGCCGCCGCCTACGGCCGGGCGCTTCCGCTTGCGGCGCTGGCCACGGCCGGGTACGCGGCGCTCGGTGCCCTGCTGGTCATCGGTGGGGTGTGGTAGCCGCTACGGGTGAGCCATCATGGAGTCATGGCCCGGCTGTATATCCTCCTCTTTCTCGCGCAGGTCGTCCTCGCCGTCTGCGCGCTGATCAGTTGCCTCTCCGCCGAGGAGGGCGACATCCGCGCCCTGCCCCGGATCGCCTGGGTGTTGATCATCCTGTTCTTCCCGCTGGTCGGCTCGATCGCCTGGTTCATCGCCGGCCGCGAGTCCGGCGCCGGTCGCGGGCGGCCGGCATGGCCGGCGGGCAACGCCTTCACCGAGCGCCGGCGCCGCCCGGTGGCTCCGGACGACGACCCCGAGTTCCTCCGCTCGATCGAGGAGCGCTCCCGCCAGCAGGACCAGGAGCTGTTCCGCCGCTGGGAGGAGGATCTGCGCCGGCGCGAGGACGACCTCCGCCGCCGCGACGGCGAGCCGCCGCGCGGGGAGAAGAGCCCCGAGGTCTGACCGGCCGCCGGCGCGGTGCCGCCGGCGGCCGGGCCGTCCCGGTCAGGCCAGGTTCGACGAGCGGGGGTACGCGTCGGTCGGGTCGGTGAGCACGTTCACCAGGTACGGCACGCCCGCGTCGAACGCCCGCTTCAACGCCGGCCCCAGGTCCGCGGCCTTCGCCACGGTCTCGCCGGCGCCGCCCAGCGCCGACACCACCGCGTCGTAGCGCAGCTCCGGCTGCAGGTCGGCGGCGACGTCGTAGCCGTACATGGCTCGCATCGGGTGCTTCTCCAGGCCCCAGATGCCGTTGTTGCCGACCACGATCACGACCGGGAGCTTCTGCCGGACCAGGGACTCGACGTCCATCAGCGAGAAGCCGGCCGCGCCGTCGCCCATCAGCACGCAGATCTGCCGGTCCGGGTGGGTGACCCGGGCACCCATGGCGTAGCCCATGCCGGTGCCGAGGCAGCCGTACGGGCCCGGGTCGAGCCAGGTGCCGGGCTGCGCCGGCTCCAGGTACCTGCCGGCGTACGAGACGAAGTCGCCGCCGTCGCCGATGGTGATGGCGTCGCGGCCCAGCACCTTGCGCAGCTCGCCGTACACCCGGGCGGGGCGGATCGGGTCGGTCTCGGCGGCCATCTCCTCGGCGTCGCGGGCCTTCGCGGCGTCCTCGGCGGTACGCAGACCGGCGATCCAGTCCGCGTGGTCGGCGCGGTCGCCGGAGTAGGCGGCGAAGGCGGACAGGATCAGCCGCAGGTCACCCGCCGGGGCGGCGGCCGGCTGGACGTGCCCGGCGCGCTGGCTCGGGGCGTCGACGACGTGGACGACCGCCGCGTCGCCGAAGTCACCGAAGTTGAGCCGGAAGTCGAGCGGGGTGCCGACGACCACCACCACGTCCGCGCTCTTGAGCGCGACCCGGCGGGCCTTGGCGAAGGCGAGCGGGTGCTCCGGCGGCAGGGCGCCGCGACCCATGCCGTTGGTGAAGACCGGCACCTGGAGCGCCTCGGCCGCCGCGCGCAGCGCGTCGACGGCGTCACCGGCGTACACGTCGGAGCCTGCGATGATCACCGGGCGCTGCGCCCCGGCGATCAGGGCGACGGCCTTCGCGACCTCCTCCGGGTCCGCCTCGATGGGGGCGACCGGGGCGACGGCGGGCAGGTCGGCGTCGGCCACCGAGAAGACCGCCTCGAGCGGGAAGTCCAGGAAGACCGGGCCGCGGTGCGGGGTGAGCGCCGTGGCCAGCGCGGCGCCCACCGCCCGCGGGATGTCGTCGGGGCTGAACACCGTCTCGGCGTGCTTGGTCACCGGGGCGACCAGCGGCAGGTGGTCCATCTCCTGGAGGCTGCCCGAGCCCCACCGGAACTGCGGGGCCCGCCCGCCGAGCACCAGCACCGGTGAGGCGTTGAAGTAGGCGCTGGTCAGGCCGGAGATGCCGTTGGTGACACCGGGGCCGGCGGTCAGGACGGCGAGACCGGGGCGGCGCTGGAGCTTCGCCACCGCCTCGGCGGCGAAGACCGCCGACTGCTCGTGCCGGACGTCGTAGATCGGGAAGTCGCTCTTGTGCGCGGCGTCGTACAGCGGGAAGACGTGTCCGCCGGAGAGCGTGAACATCTCCCGCACCCCGTACGCGCGCAGCGCCGCGAGTGCGAGCTCACCGCCGTGTCCTTCGATCCGCTCCGACATGCCGTTTCCCTTCGTCCGGATGACGGTGTCCCACGCTACTCAGCGGTAGCCGGAATGTGAACCGCCCTCAGGTCAGCGTCCGGTGAAGTCGGGCTTGCGCTTCTCCACGAAGGCGGCCATGCCCTCGCGCCGGTCCTCGGTGGCGAAGAGCGCGGCGAACAACTGGCTCTCCCAGGCGAGGCCGGAGTTGAGGTCCATGTCCAGGCCGCCGTCGATCGCGAGCTTCGCCGCGCGCAGCGCCTGCACCGGCCCGGTCAGGTACGGCTTGACCAGTTCCACCGCGGCGTCGTACACCTCGGCGGCCGGGACCACCCGGTCGGCCAGCCCGATCCGCAGCGCCTCCTGGGCGTCGACCATCCGGCCCGACATGACCAGGTCCTTGGCGCGGGCCGGGCCGACCAGGCGGGCCAGCCGCTGGGTGCCGCCCGCGCCCGGGATGATGCCCAGCTTGATCTCCGGCTGGCCGAGCTTGGCGTCCTCGGCGACCACCCGCCAGTCGCAGGCGAGGGCCAGCTCGCAGCCGCCGCCGAGCGCGTACCCCGTGATCGCGGCGACGACGGGCTTCGGGATCCGGGCGATCGAGCCCAGCGCGCTGGACAGGTCGGCGACGCGGGCGGCCATGTCCACGTAGGACATGTCGGCCATCTCCTTGATGTCCGCGCCGGCGGCGAAGACCTTCTCCCCGCCGTACACGATCACGGCACGGACCCCCGGGTCGGCGCTGGCTTCCGCCGCCGCGGCGCGCAACTCCTCCTGCACCTGGGTGTTCAGAGCATTCATCGGCGGCCGCTCCAGCCGGATGGTGCCGATGCCGTCCTTGGTCTCCAGCCGCACGAACTCGCCCACGCTGACCCTCACTTCCTCGTCGAAGTCGCGTGCCAACCTTACGGCGCGGGTCGTTGGGGTACGTAGTCTGGTGTCAGAGCCGCCACCGGGAGATCCGCGATGGTCACGTACTACGACGACAGGTCAGTCCAGGTCACCTCCGCCGCCGTCCGGGTGGACGGGCGGACCTTCCCCCTTGCCGAGATCAGCGCCGTGTGGCACCACCGGGGCAGCCGTTCCTGGCGGGTGCTCGCGGGCCGCGGCGCGATCGGCGCGGCCCTGGCCGGCCCGGTGATCGCCGCCGCGTTGGGCATCGCGCTCGCCCTCTGGCTGGACCGCTCCCCCACCGTGACGATCGCCATCATCGGCACCTCGGTGCTGGCCGGGCTCGCCGTCGGGCCGGTCGCCGACTTCCTCTTCGAGCACCTCGACCGCTCGTACGCCCGGGGCAGCCGGAACCTGGAGATGTGGGCCCGGTGGCGGGGCCGGCCCGTGCGGTTGCTGGCCACCGGGGACGCGCTGCGGTTCGGCCAGATCTACCGGGCCGTGCAGCGGGCCGTCGAAGCCGGCCAGCCGGTCGCCCGGAGCGCGGGGTCCACCCCGGGCCGGCGCCCCCTCCCGAGCGCGACGGGCTCGTCCGGCAACCGCCGAAGGCCCGCCGGCCCCTGACCGCGCCGCCGACCCTTGACTGCGCCGCCGGCCCCTGACTGCGCCGCCGACCCCGGCACCGCCGCCGACCCCGGCACCGCCGCCGCCCCTGGCACCGTCGCCGACCAATGACTCCGCCGCCGCCCCTGGCACCGTCGCCGACCAATGACTCCGCCGCCGCCCCTGGCACCGTCGCCGACCAATGACTCCGCCGCCGCCCCTGGCACCGCCGCCGGCCCCTGAGGCCGCTGCCGGCTGACCCTCGTCGGCGAAGACGGTCGCAGGGCAGTCCGCCGGTCGACCGCGACGGCCGCCGCGGCGGTCATCCGGGGCCGCTCGCTTTGGAACTGATGTCGTTGACGCATCGCTGCGGGCGCGAACGCGGACAGCGTTGATGCCTCAAACGGTTCAGCTCCAAAGGCGATGAACAGCATCCTGCCCCTGCCGGCTCACCGCACCACCGAACCCGGCCCACCCGCACCACGGAACTCCAGCGCACCGCACCACCGAACTCCAGCGCACCGCACCACCGAGCCCCGGCGCACCGCACCGTCAAGCCCGGCTCACCGCACCGCCAAACCCCCGCCGCCCGCACCGCCCAGCCCGGCCCACCGCACCACCAAACCCCAGCCCACCGCACCGCCCAGCCCCGGCCCACCGCACCGCCGGGCGGCCCCGGCTCACCGCACCGCCGAACCCCAGCTCACCGCACCCGCCGGGCGCAGCCCGGCGCGGTTAGACTTAATGATGGTCCTCTATTACCGTGACGACGCGGTGCAGGTGACCTCGGAGTCGATCCGGGCCGGCGGGATCGCGGTGGCGATCGCCGACGTGACGTACGTCTGGCACGCAAAGGGGCGGCGGACGCTCGCCGTCCGGGGGCGGGTCCTGGGCCGCGGGATGCTGGTGCTGCTGCTGTCGCTGCCGCCGCTGGTGGCCGTGATGTGCGCGCTCTCGCTGGCGTGGTCGGTACCGGACCGGGGCTGGCAGCCGGTGCTCCTCGCCCTCGTCGCGTGCGTGGTGATCGCGCTGGCTCTGGCCCCCTTCCTGGAACTGCCGCTGAGCTGGCTGGACCGGTCCTACGAGCGCGGGAACCACGTCCACGAGCTGTGGGTGCAGGCGCACGGCCACGAGGTGCTCCTGCTGCGCACGCCGGACGCGCTCCGGTTCGGGCAGATCTACCGGGCGGTGCAGCGCGCCGTGGAACAGCACACGGACGGTCGGTCATAACACCACCATGATTGCCGAAACGGGCTGTGCGCGGCGCGGTTGATCGATGCTCTCCTTGCTATTCAATGGATAGTTGTCGATCGGAGTAACCGCCATGCTGACAGGGCTCATCGTCGCCGGCGCGGCCGTCCTCACCCCGATGCTTCCCGCTCCCCTCGGCGCCAGCGCCGGTGCCGCCCCGGACCCGGACCGCCCCGGCAGGCGGCACGGGCGCGGTCGACGCACACTTGGTGCCATGGCGATTCCCCTCCCCCGGCCCTCGTCGGTCGTCGGCCTCACCCGTTCCGCCCTCGGCTCGGCGACGTCGTTCGCCGCCATCCCGGCCCGCGCCTTCGCGGTCCTGGACGGGGTGGAGGCGCTGCTGACGCGGATCAACGGGGTGGTGGACCGGATCGAGGAGTCGCTGGAGCGCACCGACCGGGTACTCACCGACGCCGAGACCGCCGTCGCCGAGGTGGCGGTGATCAGCGCTGCCGCGACCACCGCCATCGAGAAGGCGACCGAGGTGACGGCGGCCGCGACCGTGGTCGTCGGCGAGGCGGAGCGGGTCTCCCGCAGAGCAAGCACGGTCGTCGGCACGGTCGAGTCGGTCGCCGGCCGGGCGGCCACCACCGTCGGCGAGGCCGCGGAGGCGGCAGCCACAGCGGCCGAGCTGCTGGCGGCGTACGAGCCGGCGCTGCGCCGGGGCGCCCCGATGGCGAACCACTTCGTCGAGCAGCTCAGCCACGAGGAGGTCAACGCCGCCGTCCGGCTCGTCGACGAGCTGCCGAAGCTGCGGCAGCACCTCACCTCCGACATCCTGCCCATCCTGGCCACCCTCGACCGGGTCGGGCCGGACCTGCACGACCTGCTCGACGTCACCCGCGACCTCAAGCTCGCCGTCGCCGGCATCCCCGGCCTCAACATGCTGCGCCGCCGGGGTGAACGGCTCACCGACGAGCCGGAGTGAGCGTCAGCAGTCGCAGGTGACGGCGGTACGCGGGGCGGTGCGGTCGTCGACCGGCCGCCGGACGAGCCCGGCCGCCGTGACGACGGGGAAGCCCTCCCGGACCCAGTACTCGTAGCCGCCGAGCATCTCCTTGACCGGGTACCCGAGCCGGGCGAACTCCAGCGCCGCCCGCGTCGCGCCGTTGCAGCCGGGCCCCCAGCAGTAGGTGACGACCCGCGACCCGGCCGGCACCAACCGCGCGGCCTCGGCCGCGATCCGGGCGGTCGGCAGGTGCACCGCGCCCGGCAGGTGCCCCTGGTCCCACCCGGCGGCGCCCCGCGAGTCCACCACCACCAGGCCGGCGACCCGTGCCTCCAGGTCGGCGTGCACGTCGCTGACGTCGGTCTCCACGGCAAGTCGGGCGAGGAGGTGGGCGGCGGCCAGATCCGGTGCGGCGGCCGGCACGGCGAAGGTCTGCGTCATACCTCGATCGTGCGTACACCGCGCCCCGGGCGCGAGTGGCCCGAACGCCGATCTCCGCTAACATCCCGCCATGCCCCTGCGCGCACCCGCCGACCGCAGCGTCGCCGTGCTCGCCTACCCGGGCATGTCGGCCTTCGAGACCGGCATCGTGACCGAGGTGTTCGGCCTGCCCCGGCCCGAGTTCGACGTCGACTGGTACGCGCTCACGGTCTGTGCCGAGCGTCCCGGCCCGGTGCCGCTGGTCGGCGGCGCGAGCCTGCACACCCCGTACGGCCTGGACGTGCTGGCCGGCGCCGCCACCGTCATCGTCCCGGGGGTGGCCGACGTGACCGCCGACCCCTCGCCCGCGTTGGTCGCGGCCCTGCGCCGGGCGCACGCCGCCGGTGCCCGGCTGATGTCCATCTGCTCCGGAGCGTTCGCGCTCGCCGGTGCCGGCCTGCTCGACGGCCGGCGCGCGACGACCCACTGGCGGTACGCCGACCTGCTGGCCCGCCGCCATCCCCGCGTCACCGTCGACCCGGACGTGCTCTACCTGGACGACGGTGACGTCCTGACCAGCGCCGGCAGCGCCGCCGGCCTGGACCTGTGCGTCCACGTGGTCCGCCGGGACCACGGCGCGGCCATCGCCAACGCGGTCGCCCGCCGGCTGGTGATCCCGCCGCACCGCGACGGCGGTCAGGCGCAGTACGTCGAGGCGCCGGTGGCGGTCGATCCGGACGACGATCGGATCGCCGGCAGTCTGGCCTGGGCGCTGGCCCACCTCAGCGAGCCGCTCTCCGTCGCCCGACTGGCCGCGCAGGCGCGCATGTCGCCCCGCACCTACCTGCGCCACTTCGCCCGGGCCACCGGTACCAGCCCGATCCGGTGGCTGGTCGAGCAGCGGGTCCGGGCCAGCCTGGCGCTGCTCGAGACGACCGACGCGCCGGTCGAGGAGGTGGCCGCCGCGGCCGGCTTCGACGCCCCGGCCACGTACCGGCACCACTTCAGCCGGGCCATGCGGACCTCGCCGTCGGCGTACCGGCGGGCCTTCCGGACCGGAACGGCAGGTGACCGACCGGCGTAGCGGCCGCCGGGTCAGCCCGGCTGGTACAGCTCGTCGATCTCGGCCCGGCCAGGCAGCGCCACCGAGGCGCCGAGCCGCCGTACGCAGGCCGCGCCGGCCGCCGCCGCCCACCGCACCGCGTCCACGACGTCCCGCCCCTCACCCCAGCCGACGGCGAGCGCCGCGGTGAACGCGTCGCCGGCGGCGGTCGAGTCCACCGCCTCGACCCGGACCGCCGGGATGTGCAGCGAGGTGCCGTCCCGGTCGCCGTACCAGGCACCGGCCGCCCCGAGGGTGAGCACCGCGCGGGGCGCCAGGTCCAGCAGCGCCCGCGGTTCGTCGAGGCCCCGGCCGGTGAGCGCATGCGCCTCGCTCTCGTTGACCACGAGGACGTCGATTGCCTCGAGCAGCTCCCGGGGCACCGGCCGGGCGGGCGCGGCGTTGACCACGACCCGGGTGCCGGCCGCCCGCGCCGCGACCGCCGCCTCGGTGACCGTCTCCACCGGGATCTCCAGTTGGGCGACCAGCACGTCGGCCTCGCGTACGGCGACCAGCTCCGGAACAGTCAACCCGGTCATCGAGGCGTTGGCTCCCGGGCTGACGACGATCGCGTTCTCGCCCTCGGCGTTGACCATCACCAGCGCCACGCCCGAGGCGCCGTAGACGACCCGGAGCTGGCTGGTGTCCACCCCGGCCGCCGTGATCCGGGCGCGGAGGGTGACGCCGAACGAGTCGGAGCCGATGGCGCCGAGGAACGCGCAGGAGGCTCCCGCCCGCACGGCGGCGATGGCCTGGTTGGCGCCCTTGCCGCCGGGGACCATGACGAAGTCCGTGCCGAGCATGGTCTCGCCCGGCTTCGGCAGGGCGGGGGCGGTCGCCACGAGGTCCATGTTGGCGCTGCCCACGACGACGACCCGGGTCTGCGGCATCGGACGCCCGCCCGCGGTCAGGCGGCGCGGGCCGTGTAGCGGCCGCCGTGCCGCTCGACCACCAGCGGCAGCCCGAAGGCCTTGGAGAGGTTGTCGCCGGTGAGGGTGTCGCCGAGCAGACCCTGCGCCACCACGCTGCCCTCGCGCAGCAGGAGCGCGTGGGTGAAGCCGGGCGGGATCTCCTCCACGTGGTGGGTGACCAGCACCAGGGCCGGGGCGTCCGGGTCGTCCGCCAGTTCGGCGAGCCGGGCCACCAGGTCCTCGCGACCGCCCAGGTCGAGCCCGGCGGCGGGCTCGTCGAGCAGCAGCAGCTCCGGGTCGGTCATCAGCGCGCGGGCGATCTGCACCCGCTTGCGCTCGCCCTCGGAGAGCGTGCCGTAGCGGCGCTCGGCGAACGCGCCGACGCCGAGCTGGCCGAGCAGGGCCCGGGCCCGGGCCTCGTCCGCGCTGTCGTAGCTCTCCCGCCAGCGGCCCACGACGGACCACGCCGCGGTGACCACCACGTCGACGACCCGCTCGTCGGCGGGGATCCGCTCGGCGAGGGCCGCGGTAGACAGCCCGATCCGGGTGCGCAGCTCGTTCATGTCGGTGCGGCCGATCCGCTCGCCGAGCACGTGCGCCGTGCCGGTCGTCGGGTGCAGCCGGCCGGCGGCGAGGTTGAGCAGCGTGGTCTTGCCGGCGCCGTTCGGGCCCAGCACGACCCAACGCTCGTCCAGCTCGACCCGCCAGTCGAGGTCATGCAGCAGGGCCGTGCCGGAGCGTCGTACGCCCACGCCGTCGAGTCTGACCACCAGATCCGCGTCCACACTCACGAGCCCCATCCAACCACGCACCGCCGGGCTGCCCCCTACGGGCGGCGCACCGGCCGTAGGCTGAGGCGCCGTGTCGTTGATCACCCCGTTCGGAGGACGGCCGATGCCGGTTCGGAGCACGGAGCCGCGCGGATGAGCGCGGTCATCGAGATCGAGGGTCTGCGCAAGACCTTCCACAGCCTGCGGCGCGGGCAGCGGGTCGCGGTCGACGGGTTCGACCTGCTCGTCGAGCCGGGTCAGATCCACGGCTTTCTCGGGCCCAACGGTTCGGGCAAGACCACCACGCTGCGCGCCCTGCTCGGTCTGGTCCGTGCCGACGAGGGACGGATGCGGGTCCTCGGTGCGGAGTCGCCGGAGCGCCTGCCGCGCGTCGCCGGACGGGTCGGCGCGATCGTGGAGAGCCCGCAGTTCTTCGGCAACTTCACCGCGCACCGGACGCTGCGGCTCCTGGCCCGCGCGGGGGGCGTGCCGACGAGCCGGATCGACGAGGTGCTGGAGCAGGTCGGCCTGCGGGACCGGGCCCACGAGCGGGTGAAGGGCTACTCGCTGGGCATGAAGCAGCGCCTCGCGGTGGCGTCGGCCCTGCTCAAGGGTCCGGAGTTGCTGATCCTCGACGAGCCGGCGAACGGGCTGGACCCGGCCGGCATCCGGGAGATGCGCGACCTGATGCGGACGCTGGCCGACTCGGGCGTGACCGTGCTGGTCTCCAGCCACATCCTCGCCGAGATCCAGCTGATCTGCGACCACGTGACGATCATCTCGCGGGGCCGCCGGGTGACGGCGGGCCGCGTGGAGGAGGTGCTGGCCGGCTTCGACCAGCACGAGGTCCTGGTCCGGGTCGACGAGCCGGCGCGCGCGGTGGAGCTGCTGGGCGCCGCCGGGCTCACGGTCAGCCAGCACGCCGACCATCTCGTGGTGCACGGCGTGGAGGACGCCACGACGGTCAGCCGGGCCCTCGGCGAGCAGGGCGTCTGGGCCCGTGAGCTGACGCCGCTGCGGCCGGACCTGGAGAGCGTGTTCCTCGAGCTGACCGGGCCGGGCGACCAGCCGGCGGTGCCCCGGCAGGTGGACGGTTCCACGGTGCCGCCGGCGGAGCCCCACGACGTGATCGACCTGGAGCGCAGAGGAGTGGACGCGTGAACCTGGTCCGTGCCGAGCTGGAGCGTCTCGGGGCGCGGCGCTTCGTCCAGCTCATGCTCGTCCTGCTGGCCTTCGCCTTCGTCGTGACGGCGCTGACCAACGTGGCCGTCTCGCACCGGCCGACTCCCGCGGAACTGTCCACCGCGCAGCAGAAGGCCGCCGCCGAGATCCGCGAGATGGAGCTGCGGCACAACCAGTGCCTGACCCAGGAGCGCGGCGGGTTCTCCGACTCGTTCGACGACGGGTACTACTACCCGCCGGACTGCAGCTCGCTCGACCCCGGCCAGCGCGAGCAGCTGCCGATCGCCGCTGACCACCTCACCGGGGTCTTCGTCTTCAGCGAGGCCACCGATCTGCTGTACATCCTCATCGCCTTCCTCGTGTTGTTCGGCTTCCTGGTCGGCGCCTCCTACATCGGCGCCGATCTCAACTCGGGCGGGGTGGTGAACCTGCTGCTCTGGCGGCCGCGCCGGGTCTCCGTGCTGGCCGCCAAGCTCGGCACCCTGCTGGCGGCGGTGCTGCTGCTCGCCGTGCTGTCCACGGCGGCGTACCTGATCACCTTCTGGTTGATCGCCGTGACCGACGGGTACGTCGGCCCGGTGGACGGGGCGTTCTGGTCCGAGCTGGGCGCCACCTGGGGGCGCGGCGTGGTCGTGGTGCTGGTGGCCACCATCGTCGGCTTCGCCATCGCCACGCTGGGCCGGCACACCGCGGCGGCGCTCGGCGCGGTCGCCGCGTACGCGGTGTTCTGGGAGCTGGGTGCCCAGGTGGTGCTGCAGATCCTGGACACGCCTCGGCTGGACCAGCTGATGCTCTCCAGCTACGTGGGCGCGTGGCTGGCCGGTGGGGTGCGGTTCTGGGACGCCAGCGCCTGCGCCGGCACGTTCACCGAGCCCTGCGACGGTACGTATCTGCTGACCTGGCAGGCCGGGCTGGCCGTCCTGTTGCTGCTCGCCGGGGGCCTGGCGGCGGCGGCCTTCACCGTGTTCCGTCGTCGCGACCTGATCTGAGCGGCGTTCGGCGGGCCGAGATCGGGCGGGCCCGGCCCGGGCCCGAGCGCGAAGTCGAGCGGGCCCGGGTGCGGCAAGTCCTTGCAGCACCCGGGCCTTCGATGAAATATTCCTTCACATGGCGGATGTCGGCGGCAACCGGTCAGCCGACCGTGGAGCCGAACACCTCGTCCCGGACCGCAGTCAGGGCGTTGTGCAGGGCGCCGCGCAGGATCGGCTCCTCGGTCAGCCCGGTCGGCACCACCCGGGGCCGGACCAGGGTGATCGCCGCCACCTCGTGCTGCACGCGCTCGGCCAGCGCGGTCCCGCCGGCCCGGCCCACCTCACCGGCCAGCACCACCAGCGGCGGGTCCAGCACCACGCACGTGCTCGCCACGCCGAGCGCGAGCCGGCGGGCCAGCTCGTCGAGCATCGGGCCGCCGGCCGCGCCGTCGGCGATCGCCGCGCGCACCGTGCCGGCCGCCGTGTCGTCCCGGTATCCGTGCTCGCGGGCCAGCGCACGGACCGCGTCCCCGCCGACGAGCTGTTGGAAGGCCGGCTTCGCCCGGCGGGAGACGTCGCGCGGGATCGGTGCGCCGGGCACCGGCAGGTAACCGATCTCGCCGGCGGCGCCGCTGCTGCCGTGGTGCAGCCGCCCGCCCAGCACGATCGCCAGGCCGACGCCGGCGTCGACCCAGACCAGGACGAAGTCGGGTACGCCCTGCGCCGCGCCGGACTGCGCCTCGGCCACCGCCGCCAGGTTGACGTCGTTCTCGAAGACCACCGGGGTGTGCAGGTCCTCCCGGAGCGCGCCGAGCAGGCCGGCGTGCCAGCGCGGCAGGTTGAACGCGAAGGTGATGTCGCCGGTGGTCGGGTCGACCAGGCCGGGGGTGCCCAGCACGATCCGCCGTACGCTCGACAGCTGCGCCTGGGCGCTGCTGGCCGCCTGGACGACGGCGTTGTGCACCACGCCGACCGGATCGTCGGTGTCGCGCGTGGACTGCTCCACCCGGCCGATCACCGCGCCGGTGATGTCCGCGCACGCGGCGACCACCCGGTCCGCCCCGACGTTGACGCCGACGACGTGGGCGCTGCCCGGCCGCACGGCGTAGAGCTGGGCGTTCGGGCCCCGCCCGCCGGCCTGCTCACCGACCCGGGTGACCAGCCCGCGCTCCTCCAGGCGCTCGACCAGCTGCGACGCGGTGACCTTGGACAGGCCGGTCAGCTCACCCAGTCGCGCACGGGTCAGCGGGCCACGCTCCAGCAGCAACTCCAGCGCCGCGCGGTCGTTCAGCGCCCGCAACAGGCGGGGGGTGCCGGGCAGCCGGGTCGAACTCATGCCACGTCCTCAAAATTCTATAAAGTTTGCTAACTGTAAATTCAGCTGCGAAGGGGTAGCCGTAGCGTATCGGCCACCCGTGACCGGAGTGTTCGGCCGACCCGGCACGCCGACCACCGCCTCCGGTACGAGGTCCGTGCCGGACGGCACCGAAAGGGGAAGATCAGTGGGGCTGGATCCAGGACTCCGCCGGCTGGCGCTGGGCACGCTGCTCGGCGCGTACCCCGGCCCGGTCCCGCCGGACTGGGCGGTGGACCTCGTCGGCGAAGGGCTCGCCGGGCACACGCTGTTCGGCACCAACGTGCACGACCCGGCACAGGTGGCGGCCAGCACCGCCACCCTGCGCGCCGCCCGCTCCGACGTGCTGATCGCGATCGACGAGGAGGGCGGGGACGTGACCCGGCTGGCGCACGCCACCGGCAGCCCGTACCCCGGCAACGCGGCGCTCGGCGCGATCGGCGACGTGGCGCTAACCCGCCGCGTCCACGAGGCGATCGGCGCCGAACTGGCCACCCTCGGCATCACCGTGAACCTCGCCCCGACCGTCGACGTGAACAGCGCCGACGACAACCCGGTGATCGGCACCCGGTCCTTCGGGGCCGACCCGCTGAAGGTCGCCGCGCACTCCGCCGCGGCGGTGGCCGGCCTCCAGGCCGCCGGCGTCGCCGCGTGCGCCAAGCACTTTCCCGGTCACGGCGCCACGGTCGCCGACTCGCACTACGAACTGCCCACCGTGGACGTACCCCTGGCGGTCCTGCGCGAGCGGGACCTGCCGCCGTTCGCCGCGGTGGTCGCCGCCGGGGCGCGGGCGGTGATGACCGCGCACATCCGGGTCCCGGTGCTGACCGGGGACGGCCCGGCCACCTTCAGCCGCGCGGTCCTGGTCGACCTGCTGCGCGGGGAGTACGGCTTCACCGGTGCGATCGTCACCGACGCCCTGGAGATGAAGGGCGCCGCGGTGGCCGCCGGTGGTGTCGGCCCGGCCGCCGTCCGGGCCCTCACCGCCGGGGCCGACCTGCTCTGCATCGGCGCGAAGGTCGACGCCGACCTGGTCGAACACGTCGCCGCGGAGATCGTCACGGCGCTCACCGACGGACGGCTGGAGCGGACGCGGGTCGAGGACGCGGCCGGCCGCGCCGCCGATCTCGCCGCCTGGACCCGGGCCACCGGCGCCGTCGACGCGGCGGCCCCCGACCTCGGGTACGCCGCCGCCCGCCGGGCCGTCCGGGTGGAGGGCGTGCTGACCGGGCTGGACCGTCCCCTCGTCGTACAGCTGCACTCGACCTCGACGATCGCCGAGGGACGGGTGCCGTGGGGACTCGGCCCGCACCTCGCCGACGCGGACGAGTTGCGGGTCGTCGCCACCGAGACGGACCCGGCGACGCTGCGCGGGCTCGCCGGGGACCGCCCGGTCGTCCTGGTCGGCCGGCACCTGCACCGCCTGCCCGGTGCCGCCGACCTGGTCACGGCACTCGCCGCCCAACATCCGGTCACCGTCGTCGAGATGGGCTGGCCCGGTCCGTGGCGCCCGGAGGGGGTCCGGGCGTTCGTCACCACCTACGGCGCGAGCCACGCCAACGGGCGCGCCGCCGCGGAGGTCCTCGGTCTGACCGGCTGAGCCGCTGGCACGCTGCGTCACCGGTGGGGCATGCGACACGCGGCCGCACCTTCGCAGGTCAGAGTCCACTTGTCGACACTTCGACCTGCCCTGCCGACTCTTGCCGACGAACTGATCGATACGTAGCGTGACCAGTACATCCGGTGACCGGCCCGCCTGCCGGACACCACACGGGGCCTGGGGGGAAGGGCGCGGACCGGGGATCCGGCCCGGGAGTTCCGGTCCGCGCCCTGCCGGCAGAAGGCGGCCCCTAGCTCGGGTAGACGCCGAACGACCGCCAGCCGCGATCGGGGAAGCCCGCGGCCTCGGCCACCCGGGCCGAGGCCGCGTTGCGCCGGTCGTGCAGGTACGTCGGCACCGCGCCCTCGTCGAGCACCCGGCGGGCCGCCTGGGCGACCAGCCGTCGGGCCAGGCCCCGCCCCCGGGCGGCCGGCACGGTGCCCACCGCCAACTCCCGGCCGTGGTCGTCGTGCCGCTTGACCCCGACCCCGGCCAGGTACCGGCCACGGTCGTCGCGCACCACGAGCACCGGCCGGTCGAACAGCCGGAGCCAGGGCGGCAGGCCGCGCGCGGTGGGCGGGACCCACTCCCCGACCTCGGGCAGCGGCGCGGGAGCGGAACTCCACCGGAACACGTCGTCGTGTACCGCCCAGCCGGCGTGGCCGACCGCCGCCGGCAGGCCGGACAGCAGCCGCCGCGCGGAGCCCCGGGCCAGGTCCCGGACCTCGGTCACCCGGTCCGGCGGCACCGAGAGCACCGTGCTCGCCCCGGCGGAGACGGCGATCGCCGGCCGGAGCCGGCCGTCCCAGGCGGGCCGGACCCGCCGGTGGGAACCGACGACGTGCAGCCCGGGACCGGCCGGCCACTGCCCCAGCCAGGTGGCCAGGTGCAGGTGGAGCCGCCGGTCGCGCATCGGCTTCTCCCTCCGGCCCGGACTGGTCGCTCGGCGATCACCGTACGCCGACCGGCGGGCAAGGAAGGGCCCCTTCTTGACGCCTGCGGCAGGGGATTGAGGCGGGCCGGACGGGGTACAACCATCGGACATCGGTGACAGATGTCGATGCGAGGCGCGGTCTCCGCCCCCCGGGAACCACCGCACTCAATCGACCGTCATATGTATTTCCATAGACGTACAACTTTCTTTGGGACGGTAGGCTCATGCCGAATCAGCCGAACGACCGGTACCAGCACGACCCCGATCTGCTCTGGCCGAACTCCGGGGTCACCGCGGGACGGTTTCCGGCCCAGCCGCCGTACCGGGGCAATCGCGCCGCGACGCTCACCTGGGGTGAGCTGAACCGCCTGCCCGCCGGCGCCTCCACCCGTACCCTCAACACCCACTGACGCACGGCGGCGAGCCAGCGCGGGCTTTCGCACACCTGTCGGGTAACGTCTGCTGGTCCTCCGACCGGCCTACGACAGGAGAAGCTCCGCGCATGGGCAAGAAGACGATCCGCGTCTCCGACTTCAGCGGCACGGTGCTGCAGCCCGACGACGAGGTCGTCCGCGTCGTCGTCCTGGAGCACCCTGACCTGGTGGCCGGGCCCGTGCAGCTGGACGCCACCCCGGTCGAGGTGGAGAGCATCGACGACGCCGCGCTGGACGTCGCGGTCGTGGAGGTTCACGACCGGCACGGCGGCGGCGAGCCCCGCCGGGTGGTGCTGACCGCGAGCGAGTTCGACGCGATGGCCACCGACGTGCCGATGGCGCAGCTGCTGCGTACGGCCGAGCGGGTGCGCCCGCCGAGGACCCGCCGCGCCGCCGAGAAGGTCGACTACGGCACCATCGAGCACGCGGGCAGGCCGCACCGGGGCCGGGTCACCGAGGAGGAGGCCCGGCTGGTCCGCGAGCGGCTCGACGAGGTCAACAAGCGCCTCGCCGACGCCGGGCTGCGCCAGATCGACCCGGCCGACCCCGAGCACGCCGCCCGGTACGGCTTCCCGGCCTGACCGTCACTCCCCGGTCGGCGCCCGCTTGGCCAGCGCCGCGATGGCCGCGGTGAGGTTGGCCTCGGCGGCGTCCTTGTCGATGCCGAGCCCGGACAGCACGCCGCTGCCGTCCTCCTGCTCCAGGAGCGCGAGCAGGATGTGCTCGGTGCCGACGTAGTTGTGCCCCAGCCGCAGCGCCTCGCGGAACGTCAGCTCGAGCGCCTTCTTGCTCTGCGCGTCGAACGGGATCAGCGGCGACGGCTCGCCACCGGACGCCGGCGGCAGTGCGGCCGTGGCGGCCTCACGCACCCGGTCCAGGGATACGCCCTGCGCGAGGATCGCCTTCGCCGCGAGCGCGTCCGGCTCGGCCAGCAGCCCCAGCACGATGTGCTCGGGACGGATCTCGGCATGGCCCCCGGCCCGGGCCTCGTTCTGCGAGGCCAGGACGACGTTGCGGGCCCGGACGGTGTACCGGTTGAACCCCTCCTGCGGGTCGATCTGCGCGTCGCCCGGCTTCGGCACGAACCGCTTCTGGGCGGCCTGCTTGCTGACCCCCATGCTCCGGCCGATCTCGGTCCAGGAGGCGCCGGAGCGCCGGGCCTGGTCGACGAAGTGCCCGATCAGGTGATCGGCCAGCTCGCCGAGGTGGTCGGCGACGACGACCGCGCTGGCCAGCTGCTCCAGCGCGTCGGCGTGCACCTTCTTGATGCCCTGGATGAGGTCGTCGAGGCGGACCGGGTTGGTCATCTTGGCTGGTTCCGTCATGCGTCAACCGTAGGTTGACGACCGGGTACCGTCAACCATCGGTTGACGGCACCCCGTCAGTCGGTCACGCGCAGCGCCAGACCACCGCCCGGATGGTGCCGGACCCGTCCTCCGACTGGCCGCCGATCGTCCGGCCGTCGTCGCTGACCGTCTCCCCGATGTCGGCCAGGTCACCCGGCTCGCGCTCGACCAGGCCCGGCAGGGCCACCGGCCCCGCGTCGGAGAGGAACAGGGCACTGCCCTGCCGCCCCGTCCCGACCTGCCAGCCGTGCGCGTTCGCGGTGCTCGCCCGGATGGCGAACTCGGGGAACGCCCGCACCTCCCCGGTCCGAACGTTCCAGCGCGCCGCCGACGTCGTGCTCGTCCGGTCCTTCGCGAGCACGCCGGTCGCCCAGCCGTTGCGGACCGTGAACGCTCCCCCGCCGGTCGCCTCCCCGCCCTTCGGCACCGGCAACTCGCGGTGGGTCCCGTCCGGGAACCACACGTACGGCCGGTCGACCCGGCCTGCGTCGGTGCTGATCGCGCCGACCACCGTGCCGTCCTCGTCCACGTCGTGCGCCATGCCGCTCACCGCGCCCGCGGGCAGCGGCAGGGGCTCGGCCTCGCTCGCCGGGGACGCCCAGACGACCGGACGGCGCGTCCGGTCGTCCACCCCGACCACCTTCCCGGCCTCGTTGACGGCGGTGGCCGAACCGAAGGTCACCCCGCGCAGCCGGGTCAGCTTCCCGTCGGCGTACGCGTACGGGACCGGCCCGACCCCCTCCTCGCCGGCGCGCAACCGCTGGTAGGTCGTCCCCACCGCGAGCCCGCCGGTCGTGACGTCGTGCAACATCTGGTCGTCGCCCGGCATCGGCACCTTCGTCGGCTCGCCGTCCACCCAGATCAGGACCTGGTTCTCGCCGCTGCGCGGATACGAACGCCCGAGCAGGATCCGGCCGGTCGGATCGGCGCCGGTCACCAGCGCCATCGGCACGCCGTCCGGCACCGGCAGCATCGAGACCGCGCACCGGGTCGGCGGTGGCGGTGCCTCGCCGGTGACCGCCGGTACCGCGACCGGCGAACCGCTCGGGCCCGAACCGGCGCCGGCCGGCGCGGTCGCCAACGGCCCCGCCGTCCCGCTCCCCAGCGCGCCCACGGCCAGCGTGCCGCCGGCCAGCACGGCGACACTCAGCCCGGCCGCGCCGGTGTACGTGAGCGCCCGCCGGATCCGGCGCCGCCGGCGGCCCTCCGCCATCGCCCGCCCGACGTCCACCCCCGACGTGCCGGTCGGCTCGTGGTCGAGCAACCGCAGCAGCCCCTGGTCGTCGTCGCGTCCGCTCATCCCGCGTACCTCTCTCTTGTCGTCGCCGCGACGGGCGCCCGCTCGCCGAGCAACCGGCGCAGCGTGGCCAACCCGTGCGAGGTCTGGCTCTTCACCGTAGTCAAGTGTCTATAAAAGCCAGACATCTCGATGCCGGTCAATCAGGTATCAGAGGTCGTACGGGCGCGGGGCGGGAGGTCAAGCCGGGGTTGTCCGCGGCCGGACAACCTCCTGGAGGTGTTGTTCCCAGCCGATGGCCAGGCGTATGGCGACGTTGCCGGTACGTGCCAACGCTCCCTCGACGGCATCGTTGTCGACCGTCCACGGCTTGCGTGTCCGCCAGCCGTTACTCAACCGTGGGGCAGTAAGGCCGATGCCGGCAGCGACCCCGGCCAGCGGCAGTCGCTATCTCGCGGGGACCCCGCCCAGGGAAGGGAGGGGCAAAAGTGGTGGGCGGGCGTCAGTAGTCGCCGTCTCGGGGGTTCTCCACCGTGAACCAACGGAATTCGTGCGTTGAGGAGTCGTGGCCGTGGTGGCGATCCTTGTACTGCTTGAGCGCTGCCTTCCACTGGCTGAGGACGAGGACCGCGTCGCTGTTCTGCGGGAGGGTCTCCTCGTCGAGCATGTCGACGAAGGCATGGCTAGGGTCCTTCTCGATGACCTTGCTGAGCTCGCCGAGGAGCCGGTTGAGCATCTTGATCTTGAGTGTGTTGACGATGCCATCCTGCTTTTTCTTGGACAGCTCGGTCATCTCGCGGTGGGCGGCCTCCAACATAGGGACGAGCCGGTCATAGGTCGCTGCCTGCTCTTCGGTCGGTGACGGCGAGGAGCCGTCGTTCGGCTGGGTGGTGCGGGGCATGTGTTCTCCTACTTCGGGAGCCGGCGGGTGAACTCGACGTGCTTCTTGCGCAGGGCCTCGATGGGGCGCCGTCCGGAGTCGAGCAGGGCGACCATGAGGTCGAGGTCGGAGTCGTCCAGGCACAGGACCGCACGGCGCTTGGACGAGTGCAAGTCGACGATGTTGCGCTGGACGCGGGTCTTCGGCGGGTTGCGCGCGACGAGGACGCCAAGGCGGCCCATGTCCTCGTCGTCGAGGTAGCGGTAGAGCTGATTAACGTGCTCCGTGTCGAGCTCAGCGACGTTCTTGAGCTCGAAGACGAGCTGGCGCGCGCCGTACTGGTCCCGGAGGTCGGTCAGGAACGGTGTCTTGCCGTCGTTGTGGAAGATGACGTCTCGGATGTGGGCACCGCTGATCGTTCGTTCCTGCTGGCCGGCGAGGTCGAGCTCGGGGTAGAGCACGGAGGACAGGACGTCGAACGCGAGTTCCTCGAACTTCTTGTCCGCTCCGTCGTCGCGGCCGGTCGGCAGCGCCTTGATCTCTGAGACCTTCTTCTTGACGGTCGCGAGTCTGAGCGGCGTGAAGAGCGGGTCTGGTGCGCACGCGCCGGCTGCGGACTCCCGCTCCGCGACGTAGCCGCGGACCGTGTCGAAGTGCGCGCGGTTGTAGGCGAGCACGTCCTGCTTGGCGACGGCCCTGCCCGCGCGGCCCGGTGGCAGCACGAGCGGCGCGTAGGCGGTGCGGTAGTAGTCGCCATAGTTGATCCAGGGCAGCCTGCGGAGCAGGTTCAGCGGCGCGAGTAGGACCGGCGAGCCGTCGGAGGGGTTGTACGGAAGGCGGGCGTCGAACGATCGCCAATCAAGCGCAGCGGCGTCCCAGCCCAGGAGGCGGCGGCGGGTCGTCGGGATTCCCCAGTCCTCGCAGCGGCGCTCGGTGAACTCGGTAAGCCAAGGCTTGATGACCGAGGCGGTCAGGTCGCTGATTCGGTCCTCGGCGATGCCGGGCACGAGCAGCGAGAGGACCTCCAGGTGGTCCAGGCCAGCGGCTTGGAGCTGCGGCACCTGTTGGAACGTGCGGACGATGCCGTCGATGGTGCCGGGACCGAGCGCTGAGCCCCGCTTGGTCCCGGCGGCGTAGCCCAACCCAAGCTCGATCGGCTCACTGACCTCTGATAGGAGCATGCTCGCTCGGGTGGCCCGCCCGTCAACGGCGTGCTTGCGGACTTCGTCCACGAAGCCGAGCAGGTCGGCGTGAAGCCGCCGGTACTCCGGGTCGTCGGACTTCCAAAGCAGGAACGGGTCGAGGTAGAGCGGAAGGTCCTCGCGCAGGTGGGGGACGACGAAGTCCACCTCGTCCTGCCGAATCACCAGGCCGAAGACGTCGCTCAGGCGCGGGTTGACGATACCGACGGCGGGATCGACCTTGTCGCCATCCGCTGCCACGTCGCCCAGCCCTTCGTTGCTTCCCTGCGTAGCTACGCTAACGGAGAGCCCCGACACTTTCCGACGCACACCCACCCGCGCTCCCCGGAGACTTGCCCTGGATCCTTCACCGCATCTGGATTCTCAACGGCCGGAGAGGGACGGCTTCGCGGCGATCCTGCCGATCTCCGCAGCCGGGTGATAGTCGCCGGCCGGTACTTCTTCTCGGCAGGCCGAGCATCTACAGGTCGTCAGCGTCCGGCATCAGTTTGTACCAGGCGAGTTCGTTGCCCGGCTCGTCTGCGTACCAAGCCCAGGTTCCGGAGGCGAGGTCCTTCAGTCGTCTCTTGGCGGCACTGGCGTTTCTGGATAGGAAGGCCGTGAGGAACGAGCACCGATCTGCCTTGATGTTTTGCTGAGCGGCCCAGGCCAGCAACGCTTTGCGGCGTTCGGTGGAGACAGGCCCGTCTGTCGCGACGGCCTCGATGATCCAGAACTGGACAGGCTCGGTGCCGATGTCTGCTATGACGACGTCGGGCAGGACGTTCGCGATATCGATCTTGATACCTAGTGCTTGCAGCATCTGCTCATCGCCGATGTGCACCTTGACGCCGGGTTCGGAGATCGCGAGGACGACTGGCTGCGCCAGGCGGGTGGGGGCCCACGTCTCGACTACTCCTTTGACGATCAACGACGAGTCGCCGGGTTCAAGTGTCCGCGTGGTCCCGTTGGGCAGGTTGACTGTTACGGCGTGCTGGGCGGCCTCGGCGCCGAGGGCAAATAGGGCCTTGAGCCTGGCCCCCGGATCGAGGTGTTTTTCTCTCCATTGATCCGCTGCTTGCTGAAAGGCATCGCCGTCAAGGTCTGGGTCGAACAGGTCCGCGAAGTCGTCGAACAGCGCCCAACGGGGCAGGCTGCTTGAGGTCGCGAGGCCGGGACGCATGCGGAGCGCGCCGTGCTCGCGCCACTTACGGAATGTTTCGTCCCGCAGTGTCTCACGCGAGTTGTCCTTGTATGCCGGCTGGAAACTGACGCCCCATGATTTGTGGAGTTCTTCCACCTGCTTGCTGCCCTTGGCGGCTGCGGCGCGCAAGGCGCGACGGTCGGCCTCGGTAGTGCGAGAGAGCGCTTCGTCCGACATCCAGATTACGGTCGATGGCCGTGCCCAGTGCACTGCCTCTGGCTTATCGCTGGCGCTACACACGGCATCAACGTGGATGAGCGCGGCGACCGCCATCCCGGCCAAGGGCGATGACAGGACTGAGTCGAATGCCGCCCGTGGGAAGATGATCTGAAGTCGCCGCTCGGCTTCCTCGCGGCTGATGGGCTTTCGCACTTCAGTCTCCTAGCGGCCGGTACGCCGCTGCTACGGCAGCCTCCAGAGCCGAACCCTCCAGGTCGTTCCAACTTCGAACGACACCGCGGTGAGGCATGGGGATCGACTCTAGTTCGTACGCGCTGACCGCGACAGAGCCCGAGATGCATCGGATTACTCGGTCCAAGGTCCTGGTAGCCAACACCCGAGTCATGGCCTCGTGAGTAAGTACCGGATCGGAACCGGTCGGCCGCAGTACATTCACATGGTTCTCGACCGTGACGCGGCCGTGACGAGCGTCCAGCGCGTCCTGGCTTAGATGCGCAGCGATGAGCCTGCGCGCCTGCTCCGGGGCCGTGGTGCGCTGGACAAGCACCGCAGGCTTATCCAGGACCATCACCTTGAGGTCGGATGGCTTGGTGAGGGCTAAGTAGCGCATCGAATCCCTGGCGGGGTCGCGGTGCAGGACCCCACCGTCAAGGTCGGCGGCCCATATCACCTGCGAGCGAGTCGGCCCCCAGGTCGGGTACAGGTCCTCGCTGCGTCGGTTCCAGACCAGAGGCCCGGTTGAGGCACGCCACCCAAGCGATGCTAGCGATTCCGTCATGGCTGACGCCGCCGCAGCCACCGCCGCGTCGTCGGAGCGACGCGGAAGGAACCATGGGTCTTCGGTCTTTTGAACCTTGACGGTCGCAATGGTGGACTCGCTGCTGCCGAGGCTGGTCACGCGCGTCTTTCTCCGTTTGCGCCGCTCAAACGTCGCGAGACATGTCTCCTGGAGAACCGACGAGAAGACACCGCTACGGTCTTCCACGAACGTGATTGCGCTCATCGCAGCCTCACGGCCCAGGTAGGCCCGCAGGTTCGAGAAGTAACGTCCGCTGGTGAAGCTGGTAGGCACGAGGGCCGCGAGGACACCCTCGTCGTCAAGGGCTTCCACGCCAGCCGCCATGAACAAGCCATACAGGTTCGCGTGGCCATAGAGCACGTGGGCGTAGCGGTCACGTTCGATGGGCGAGAGGCGAACACGACCGTAGGGCGGATTGATGACCACGACGCGAGCAGGTCGGTTCGTGGCGGCAAGCCCGTCCCCTACCTGGGCAAGCGCGGGCAAGGGCTTACGTAGAGCGACCGGCACACGCGCCAGCGTTGGCAGCATCTCGGCTGCCAGGACGACGTTGGCAACCCACACGGCTGCAGGGTCGGTGTCGACGCCTTCGACGATGTTGGGTAGCCCAGCGAGGACTAGCGCCGGATCGACATCGTATGAGGCGCGTAAGTGTTCGCGTAGGGCCGGAAGCAGGAGGGAGCCCGCACCACAAGCCGGGTCCCGAACCAGGCCCGGGAGAATCTGGCTCGCCGGTGGCAGGTCGAGCGCCTTACGCGCCAGCGCCCAGAGATGCGCTGCAAGTGCCGGCGGCGTGTAATGACGACCGTGACGAGCCCGCACGGCCGCCGACAGCGCCTCGACGTATGCCGCGCCGACCTGCTCTGGCGCAAGGGACCCCCACGAGCCCGTCAAAGCTGAGTCACGAGGAAGATCGACAGGCGGGTTCGCCTTAACCGCTTCCGCAACGTCGAGCCACCGCCCGTCCAGCCCAGCGGCTAACGCTTGGGCCTTCCACCAGGCGGGGATAGCCGCCAGCACGGCTGTCGCCGTCGGAGTCAACCCCGCCGGATCACTGTCCGTAACATCAATGCGAGAACCGCGTGAACCTAAGGGGCGCCCTGAGGAAGCGCTCCCAGCCGCTTCCGACACAGCTGCTGAAACGAGCAGGTCGGGCATCACCGCAGTGTTCCTCCAAATGGTCGGACAGGGTAACCCTATCTAGCCAGGATGATGAGTAGGTAGATCGCGGTACCACTGGTTCGGGTCGTGTAAGTGGCCCCGGCCAGGTGCGACCGCATACGGGACGGGCAATGCCGTCCTAGCTTCTGACCAGGGCGCTACTCCATGCCGCGCTCCGGGTGTTGGCATAACTGCGACAGGACAGGCCGGCCTGGACGACTACCAGGTACGCCGATGAACCTCAGTGCCAGGGGCGCAGGACTTGGCCGGACGCCGGACCGCCGCGACGCGGTCCAGCGACCGGTGCTCTTGTTCACCTATCCGGACGGGCCCCCGGCCGCTCGACCGGCTGCGCGAACGGCTGATGCAACGCGGGTCCCGCGACTTGGCTCAACCGCTGCGCCGCCCGGGCGGCACCGGACGTGACCTTCAAAGAAGGCAAGGGAGCGCACCGGATAGGTCAAATGGGCCGTGGCGGTTCCACCTGACCGATCGCGCTGCGATGGTTCGTCCACTCGTGATCGAGGATTGAGTACAGGAGGGAATCCCTCCAGGCGCCGTTGGTGAAGACGTGGTCTCTGATGCGGCCTTCGGGGGTGAAGGCGAGTCGGGCGAGCAGGCGCTGCGATGCGTGGTTGTCCGGGCCACATGCTGCTTGGATACGGTGGAGCCGCAGGGTGTCGAAGCCGAAGTCAAGCATCAGCGTGGCAGCTTCGGTCGCGTGGCCTTTCCCCCAGTCTTGGCGGCGGATGGCGTAGCCGAGTTCGCCGCTGTGGTCGCGTCCGAGTCCGATGCGGATGAACCCGACGAGCAGGTCGGCGTTGTTGGCGACGGCGAGGTAGTAGTCCGGCCGCGGTTCAGCTTGTGCGCGTTCGATGTCTTGTGCCAGGCGTTCGGTCTGTTCTGCCCGGCTGCGGGCGTCGAAGCTGAGGGTGCGGGTTACTTCGGGGTCGCCGACTACCGCCATCGACGCGTCCAGGTCGTCGGCCCGGAATTCGCGCAGGGTCAGGCGGGGACCGGTGATCGTCACGGGGAACACGACGATGACGGTAGTCGGGCCGGTTGGTGTTGGTTAGGCGGGGAGGGCGGCGGCGGGGACGCGGCAGAACGCTTCGATCTCCTCGCGCAGGTTCCTTGCTACCGAGGAGTGGGCGTGGTGCCGACCACGGAGCGCCTGGTGAACGCGGGTGGCGCTGGTGAGGATGCCACCGATGCGTCGGTCGGGTTCGAGTTCGAGGACGGGAGCGAGTGCTTCTTGGGCTCCGTCTACCTGGCCGGCGTTGACGCGGGCGAGGGCGAGTTCGGCGCGGGCACCTGCCTCGTCGCTGAACGAGCGGTCTTCTGGGCGGCCGTGTTCGAACAGGTCGAGTGCGGACAGCGCCTCGGCTTGGGCCAGGTCGTGTTCGCCGTCGAGGTAGACGTATGTTCCGGCGGCGTAGTAGTTCTGCTTAGCCTGCGGGAAGGCGAGCAGGCCGCCGATCGCGTCAAGGTCGTCGGGCCGGTGGGCAGCTCGCTGGTCTGCGGCTCGTCCGAGCGCCTGGGAGGCATCGTTGGGGGAGTTCATGAGGGCCCAGGCGCGGGCTTCCAGGGCGGGTAGCCACGACGCGACGGAGCCGGTGACGTTAGCGGCGTACTCGGCGCCGCTCTTCGCGTAGCGCACGGCTTCCTGTGGGCGGCCCGCCCAGTAGGCGATGAGGCTTTGCAGGCCTCGTGCCCATGACCGAAGTCCCTGGTGGTCCGCGTTGTCGGCGCACACATACAGGGTCCGGGCGTGGGTCATGGCTTCGTGGAAGCGGCCGAGGTCCTGGCTTGCTTTGGCGATCAGGCCGGACACGACTCCGGCCAGCAGGTAAAGGTCCCGGCTCAGGGCCGGCTTCTGCCGGCCTTCCAGGAGCTGGAAGACGGTTTCCTGTTCTACAAGGAGGTCGCTCATGATTGAGGCGAGTGGGTCGTGGATGTAGGCGTTGGCGAGGTGGACGACGTCGTCGCGGAGTTGGGCGATCGCCTCTGGGCCGACGTTGTCGATTTCAGCGAATGTGGCGAATCGTGCCGCGCGCCGTGTTGCCATCGCAACCTGCCTTTCTAGGGGGTCCGACGAGCGGCCAGGCTCGTCCGTTGGTGTGAATGTTTCCGCCACCGGGTTAGGCGAGGTGGCGCCGAGAGGTGCAGCGGTGACCACGCCGCTTGGCGGCGACGCCGGCACCAGCACGGCGGGGGCGGGTGCGAGCAGGTCGGACATCGGGTAGCCCCAGAACAGGCGGGCGACGCGGCGCTGCGACGGGCGCGGAGCGGTCTGCACGTCACCGGCGATCCATCGCCGAAGCGTGCGGACGCTGAGGGTGGCGTCTTCGTCGTTGTCGCGTGCGCAGCGCTCGAACCGCGCCACGATTTCGCTGTGGGTGCGCTCGTCGCGGTCGATGAGGACCGCGAGCAGCGTGAGCCTCTGTTCCGACATCCCCGACCCCTTCCGGACGGATCTATCCATGACGGTAGGACCGTTCGCTGTCCGGCAACCAGCCCTCCGCGTCCCGGCTGGCGATAAGGCCGATCGATGTCCCCCTTATGACAGTCCAACGGCAGTGATCCGGCCCGGCTGTGCGCTTCTAACGGCATGGTGGTCATCGCCAAACTCCGATGCAAGACCTAATGCATCCACGCGGCCACGCACCGTTGCGCCCACCAACCGCAGCGTTGGGATGCGCAGAGTCGGCAGGGTCTCGGCACCGGATGAGAGGAGTGAGGCAGGTGCGTCACCGAGTCGCGTTACGACTGGAGCGTCTCGTGCGCTTCTCCCTCACCGGCTCGACCCCTACCGGCGAGGCCCATTCCGTCTTGTGCCCCCGGTGGTGCGTGACAGCGGCTCCGCGCTGCCGGGTGATGCGGTGGCCGCGCCGGGGGCAGGGCTGGGCGACCCGACGCCCGGTCCAGCTGTCGGCGCGGCCTCCCGCCCTCGTCACGTCGGCGAGGAAGAGCGACACAACCTGATGGGCGTTGTGGCGGTGGCACGGCTGCCCACAGCCGACGCCGAGTCATCGTCGGAGAGGGGAGGTGAGACACGCCGCGACAGCCAGCACCGCTCGTAGCGGCGGCCCTGCTAGCCGGCTAGCTCCGCAGGACCGCCCGACCACCGCAAACGGTCACATCCCACTTGGAGAGGAATTGCCGCGATGACGGTAGCCACTGCCGACCTTATCAAGGTCGACCTGCCCGTGCCGTTCACGAAGACCTGGGAGCGCATCCCCGGCATCACGGTCGACGGACCGACGTTGACGATCAAGCCGGAGGAGTTCTTCTTCCGCTACGAGAACCCGAGCTGGCTGCTGTGCGACTGGCAGCGGGTCCGCGACGAGTTGCTCCCGGCGGTGGAGAGCGAAGATCTGACCATCGAGCAGCTGGTGCTGGACTTCGTCAAGGAGCACGGCTACTCCACGACGGATCCGGCCGAGGTGCTGCGCACCGCGCACGACGTGTACGCCTACATGTTCCGCGAGGAGCACCTGCAGGATCCCGGCCTGGACTTCGTGCCCGACGGGACACTGCGGATGCTGCGCGAGTGCGGCACCCTGATGGCGCTCAACCGGGTCGAGCTGGACGGGCACATCAGCAACGTCTCCCCGGCCTGGATGCTGTGCGCCGCCGCCCGGGTGGTCTACGATCTGGACAAGGCGACCGCTGAAGTGCTCGACGAGCTGTATCACGGCACCTGGTTCAACGAGTCGCGGCGACGCGAGAGCATCCTCGCGCACGCGGCTCTCGGCGGCAGGCTGGTCCACGCCTGCCAGGGCGCTCCCAACATGTCCGGCGGCTGCGTCGTGCCCTTCGGCACCGACGTCGAAACGATGCGCCGCGAGCTGGCCGGCATGCGCGTGCCCTGGATCGAGCGGACCCTGGCCCCGCTGACCTGAGAAGAACCGGTGGCCGCGCGGCGCCTTACGCCGCTTCAACCTGCCCGCGCGGCCACTACCCATCCGAACCGGTGGCCGCGCGCAGGTGTTCCCCGCGCCGCGCGCGGCCACCCCAGGAACCTCCGAGGAGTGGCAGTGGCGATTGCCAGAGACACCAGCGGCCGGGTCGTGACGGTCCGGGACATGCTCGACGGCATCAGCACGTCGCTGAAATACACCAACTACCAGCTCGACACCGCCGGCGCCGGTCACGAGCCCCACCCGTGGAACTGGACCGAATCAGCCGGCCACTTCCGAAGCGTGATGACCAAGGAAGCCGAACTCGCCGAGCATATCGCCCGCACCATCGACCGCTGGGTCAAGGCCAACCCCCACGTCGACGCGGCGAACCTGGCCGCGATGCGCGCCGCCTCCAAGGACCTCAAAGCCGCCGCCCGCAGCCTGATCAACCTGGGCAAGAAGATGCGCAACGTGCAGGCATGCCTCGACGTCACCCAGTCGTAGCCCTCATGCGCGCAAGCATCTCCACGACTATCAACCGGCAGGCGTGGGACCGTCAGGCGCGCCTCGCGTTGCCGCACGACCGACCGATGACACCGGGCCGGGTCGAGTGGACGCAGTACCCCGGGCACGGCCCCGGCACCGAGCTGTTCGGCGACGTCCGCGGACTGACCGTGGCCGAACTCGGCTGCGGCAACGGCGACAACATCGCCCCACTGGCCGCGCGCGGCGCCCATTGCGTCGGAGTGGACCTCGCACCCGCACAGATCAGCCGAGCGCGCACCCGCTGGGGACACCTGCCGATCCGGTTCCACTGCTCCGACGCGCGTGTCTTCCTCACCCGCACCCGACCGCTGGACATCTGCTTCTCCATCTTCGGAGCGATCGGCCTCTGCCCGCCCGAACAGCTCCTGCCGCTGATCGCCCACCACCTGCGTCCCGGCGGCCGGCTGCTGTTCTCCGTGCCCGACCCGCGCTGGCTCGGCCCACGCCGCCGCGTGATGCGACTGGCTGACGGAAGCCACGTGCCCGTCGCCCGCTGGCTGTCCGGACCACGCGGGTGGGACGCCGCCGTCCGCGCGGCCGGGCTGCGATGCCTGCACGTCGAGGCCATCGACACGCCGACCGGCGACGGCACCTGCTGCCTTCTCGTCCACGCGCAGAAACCCGCTGGAGGCTCCGATGCCTGAGCCGCTGCCCACCGGCCCCACCCGAGCCTTCCCCAACCCACCGGCCACCGCCTCGCACCCCCGCTGCACCGTCGCCGCACCCCGCGAGGCTCGCCCAATGAAACGCGTGAAGTGGTTCCTGCCTGGCAGCGACGAGCCGTTCAACCCTATGGGGCTCGGCTCCGCCAACGGATACGGCCGTAACCGCGACGGGCTCCTCACCGAACCAGCCCAGTCCACAGAGGCACCGGGTGATCAGAGAGCCGAAGGCAACCCCGCTTTCTGGACCTTCTGGGCAACCCTCCTCACGGCCGAGGACCAGTCGAGCACCGAAGGCAGCCTCCGGTGAACCCTCCCGACGACGCCACCTACCAGCACTCCCCTCGCCACATCCAGCCAGACGAGGGCGAGCGGCCCGCCCGGATCATCGGGACGGCACCCGCGCGGCCGGCGCGCCTGGCGGACGAGTTCTTCTTCGTCGCCCATCACGACCAGACCGGTCGGCCGCGCCTGCACGCCACCGGCGTCGGCCTGGGTTTGGCCGCCGCCTTGCTGCTAGAGCTGCATGAGGCAGGCCGGGTGACCTTCGACCGCGGGCAAGTGCGGGTCCTTGACACGCGGCCACCGGCAGACGCCTTGCAGCACCTGATCCTGGACCGGCTGGTGGCCGAGTCGCAGCACACCGCCACCCAAGTGTGGCTGGCCTTCGTCGCCGACTCCGCCGCTGAGCAGGTCGCGCAGCGGTTGTGGCAGGCCGGAAAGGTGCGGCCGGAGCAGGTGCGACGGCTGTGGCGCAGCGGTGTCGTCTACGTGCCTACCGACATCAACACCGCCGCGTGGCCGTGGGCCAGGTTGTCGTTCAAGCTGCGCCGCTACGAGCAGCTCGACCCGTTCGACCTGGCCCTCGCGGGCCTGGTGGTGCACACCGGCCTGGACCGGTACGTCCTCGACGGCGCCCCCTACGCCGCCGCAGCGCACCTACGCAGGCTGCTCGACGACGCCTGGCCGGCGCTGCGCGACCTGCTGGCCGATCTCGGCACCGCGATCGGCAACAGCGTTCTGACCCACCGCACTTGACGTGCGGTCATCCACCTCACCCCTTGCCTTAAGGAAAGAGACGTCAATGGTGCACAACCAACCGGGCATCGTGTCGGCCGTACTGGCCCGCGGCCGGCTCGGCATTCCATCCGTGGTGTTCTTCGTCATCGCCGCCGCCGCGCCGTTGACCGTGGTCGCGGGCGGCGCGACCACCGGCTACGCGGTCACCGGCGTGACCGGCATCCCCGTGGCCTACCTCGTCGTCGCCGTAGTGCTCGCCCTGTTCGCGGTCGGCTACGTGGCGATGTCCCGGCGCATCGTCAACGCCGGCGCGTTCTACACCTACGTCGCCCGCGGCCTCGGCCGCCCCAGCGGCGTCGCCGCCGCGTTCGTCGCCCTCCTCGCCTACAACGCGATGCAGATCGGCCTCTACGGCGGCTTCGGCGCGGTCCTGGCCCAGTTCCTGCACGCCCGCTACGGACTGGGCATCGCCTGGTGGGCGTGCGCCCTGGCGGGCTGGGCCGTGGTCGCGGTCCTCGGGGTGCTGCGCATCGACCTCAACGGCAAGGTCCTGGCCGTCATGCTCATCGGCGAGTGCGCCGTCGCCCTGCTCTTCGACGCCGTCATGGTCACTCACCCTGTCAACGGCGGCAGCGTCGTCTTCGACACCCTCGCCCCGTCGCACATCTTCGCCGCCGGTATCGGGGCGGCGCTGGTCACCGCGATCACCGGGTTCGTCGGCTTCGAAGGCACCGTTGTGTTCTCCGAGGAGACCAAGGACCCGCGCCGGACGGTGGCGCGAGCCACCTATATCGCGGTGGCGGTCACCGGCCTGCTCTACGGCCTGTCCGCCTGGGCCATGTCGGTGGCCACCGGACCCGACCAGATCGTCGCCGCCGCCCGCACCGAGGGCACTGACCTCATCTTCAACCTCGTGTCCCCGCACCTGGGCGACACCGTCGTCACGATCGGCCGGCTGCTGTTCATCACCAGCCTCTTCGCCGCCTTGCTGTCGTTCCACCACACGGTCGCCCGCTACCTGTTCGCGCTCGGCCGCGAACGCGTGCTGCCCGCCGTGCTGGCCCGCACCAGCCGCCGCACCGCCGCACCCATGGCCGGCTCGCTGACCCAGAGCGTCCTCGCCCTCGCCGTGATCACCGGCTATGCGATCGCGGGCGCGGATCCGATCGTGCACCTGTTCTTCTGGATCACCGTCACCGGCGGACTCGGCGTGCTCATCCTCATGACCGTCACCTCCGCCGCCGTCATCGGCTTCTTCGCCACCACCGGCCACAGCGAGAACGCATGGCGCACCTGGATCGCCCCGCTCGCGGCCACCCTCGCTCTCGGCGCGATCCTCGCCGTCACCCTGCAGGAGTTCGACACTCTCCTCGGCGTTGACGCCGCCAACCCGCTGCGCTGGGCGTTCCCCGCCGCCTACGCCGCCGCCGGCATCCTCGGCGCCGCATGGGCGCTGCTGCTACGCGGCATGCGCCCGGACGCCTTCACCGCGATCGGTCTCGGCGCGGCCAGCGTCGCCGCGCCGCTGCGCGACCCCGCCGTCCGCCAACCCGCCTGACCCTCAAGCGCAGGAGTTCACCTCATGCCACCCATCACACCCGCGGTGACCGTCCGCCGCGCCACCAAAGACGACGCCGCTGCGCTCACTGCCGTGCTCGCCGAGGCGTTCCTGCCCGGCCCGGTCGGCGACTGGCTCATTCCCAACCTGACCCACCGCCGAGCCGTCTACCACCGCTACTTCGCGCTGATGCTGCACCGCGGCCTGCTGCACGGCCACGTCGACACCACCACCGACCTGTCCGCCGTCGCCATCTGGTACGACCGCACCCAGCCGCCGCCACCGCCATCCGCCGACTTCGACCTCGCGCAGGTAACCGGCGTCTACGCACCCCGGTTCAACCTGCTCGACGCCACCTTCAAGGCCGCCCACCCCCGCGAGCCCCACCATTACCTCGCCTTCGTCGCCGTCGATCCCACCCGCCACCGCAACGGCATCGGCACCGCCCTGCTCACCAGCTACCACGACCTGCTCGACCGCACCGGCACGCCCGCCTACCTGGAAGCCAGCAACGAACGCAACCGCGACCTGTACCTACGCCTCGGCTACACACTCCGAACGCCCATCACCCTGCCCTATGGCCCCACCCTCTGGCCCATGTGGCGGCCACCCACAACCTCCCTCGGCTGGCCGCCAGCCAGCAGGTCCCGTCCCAGCAGCCTAAGCAGGCTGGGCCGGGACCTGCACGGTGCTGCTGTCTCCGTCGAGCAGGCCGAGCAGCCCGGCGGTGAACAGCTGCCGCCGGACTGCGGGCGGAATGTTGACCAAATGCATAATCCCGCCGCGTACGTGCACGGCCCGGTGGCAGGCCACCAGCGTGCTGGTGGCGGCGGCATCGAAGCGGGTCACGCCGGCGAGGTCGAGGTCGACGTGCCGGACGGTGTCGGAGCGCAGCGCGGCGAGCACGGCGTCATACACGAGCCCGCAGGTCGGTGCGCCGAGCCGACCGGCCAGGAACAGGCACACGAGCGGGCCCTCGCCGCTCACGGTGATCGTCAGGTTCATGATTCCTCGCTCTGCACCTCATCGCTCGGGGTACGGAGCGAGGTGCTAGGTGACACCTGAACACTACTCTGCGAATCGGAGCGGCGTCTCAGCGCGACTGGCGGCAGAGTCAGTCGGCGAGGGGCGGGATGTCGATGTCGTCGTCGCTGTCGGGCATCGGTACCCATCCCGGCCCGTTTGCGGCGGGGATGAGGTAGGCGGCGGCGGGTCGGGAGCGGGCCCAGGCGAGGACGGCCTCGCGGGTGCCTTTGATCTGGTCGATTCCGGTGGTATGGCCGGGGATCTCGTCGATCCAGGCGGCGACCCAGACGACACGCCGGTGCAGATCGCGGCCTTTATGTACGTAGACGGTGCCGTAGCCGGGGCGGGGCTGGGCGAGCAGTTGCTCGGGCCCGATATCCGGGTCGTGCAGCTCTAGCGGCAGGTAGAAGGGGTGCTCCGATCGGCGTGGGGTGTCCACGAGCGCATCGTAATGTGGTCGCGCATGGCGGTGGTCGCCTTCGAGCGCTCGCGCGGTCGGCGCTCGGATGAAGCGGGCTGCGGGCGGGCGCAGTCACGCGGCGCTTGGCGGAGCGGATTGGTGCAGGCGGAGCAGGCGGGCGAGTTTGGTGGCTTGGTCGACGGTGGGGAGGCCGGCTTCGGCGGCGAGGGCTTGGATCTCGGTCTCGGTTTCGGGGTCGGTCAGGTAGCGGGCCATCGACAGCGTTCCCGGCAGGACTGCAGGTTCGGTGTCGGGGTGCGCGGTCGGGGCCTCGCCGCCGGCTGCCCGCGTGGGCGGGGTCGGCGGCGACGGGTGTGGTGTGGGCGCGCGTGATCGCTGGTCACGGCGTATGGCCATGTCCCTCCCAGGACGGCTCGTGGCGTGAGGTCGACGTGTGGGGCCATGGGCATCTCCTTTACGGACGTAGGGACTCGCTGAAGTTGGATCGCCGGGTCGTGCCGTTGGGCAGGCGGCATCAGGCCGGCGACGGGTGGAGGGGCCGCGGACTGTAACTCCGGTGGCCTCGGAAGTGAAGACGTGCGCCATTCACAGGAACGGTCACGGCGGCCCGTTGGTGTGAGTGCGCGGACGGTGGCCGGGTCTGTCGCCGAAGACCGCCGTTGACAGACCGGCTGGGAGGTGGCGAGGGTCTGCCCCGTGCCTCCGACGCGCCGTCCGGCACGTCGTCTCGGTGTGGTCCGTACGGCGGACGGACGGCCGCCGCCCTGGGCTTCCGGCGGGCGTGGGCGGGTTCGACGACGTGTGGGGCCACCAGGCCGCCGCCTGCCGGACCCATCAGGCGGCCCGCCCATCCGTATCCGGTACGGAGGGGGTGGGGAACTCGGTGTCGTGGTGGGTGTCGGTGTAGGGCAGGTCGATGAGGCGGTGGCGGCCGCTGCGGCCGGCCAGGTGCCAGACCTGGTCGGCGGGGCTGGCACCGAGTGCGGCACGTAGCTCCGCGGTGGTGGTGGCGATGACCGTCTCCAGGCCGGGGACGGCGGCGAGGCGGTGATGCACGTTCGCCTCCCGGCGGGCCGAGGGGAGGTGGAACAGCACCGGCCACGCCCAGGTGCTCATAACGTAGAGCCGCTCGTACTTGGCGATCTTCTCGGTGAGGACGTCGAGTCGTTCGCCTCCGGTGTCGTACTCGAGGAAGAACGGCACCGACCGTCCGCGCTCGGTCCAGACGCCGGCGCCGTCGGGGCGGGGCAGTCCGGTCGGTCCGTGGACCATCACCTGCGGGTTGCCGCCTTCGCGGTAGAACACGCCTGGCTCGTGGAACGCGGACGCGGGTCGCCAGCGGTCCAAGCTGGTGTCGGGGTGGGTGCGGGCGTGGGCGGCGAGGTCGATGAAGACCTGGTTGCCGCCGAGCAGGTGCGGCAGGTCCGGCCGGCTGGTGAGGGACTGCTTGCGGCGGCGGGCCTGGTCCCGGCGGGGTGGTCCGAGTCCGCGTTGGGCGTGGACGTGGTCGTAGCCGAGCTGGTCCAGGACGTAGTGGTACGGGTAGGAGCCTCCGTCGGCCTTGTTGGGTCGGAACCGGTCGACGGCCCGCAGGAGCGTGAGGCGGCGGAGCCGGCGTTGGGTGAAGTCCAGGGACGGGAACAGGGCGGCGGCGATCTGGTCGGTGGTGAGCACGCCGTGGTCGTAGAGCCAGCCGAGGAGCCGGTCATCCCGGGCGGTGATGCTGGCCTGCAGCCGCAGCAGCGGATCCGCCGGCGGTAGCGATCTGCTACGCATGGGCGGCCCCTGGGGGGACACCCCACGCATGAGGGTGTGTCTGGAGCCGATCACGGCCGGGGTGAGTGCGGTTGACCTGCGCTGTGAGCGAGGACGGGGGGTCCGTTCGGGGGTCAGGATCAAGACGGACGGTAGAACGGGGATCCACGCTGACACCGACATGGTCGGCCACACCGGACCCGGTGTGACGATGCCGTGAGAGCCGCTGTGAGTCTGGCCGGTGATGGTGCCGGCGGTGCAGGTGCCGGCCACTCTGCTGGGTGATCATCGTTGTTGCTCCTTGGTCAGGGGTGTGGGTTGGCGTGAGGGGGGCGCACCTGCCGCCGCTGCGGGATGGCGGAGGGGCGGCGGGAACGCGCTGACAGGTCGGGTCGGGTTCTGTCAGGTCGCGGGCTTGCTGACAGACACGTGGGCTGGTCTGACAGCGGCGGCTCGGTCTGACAGATGTCGCAGGGGGTGGTTCTGTCACGCGGCCTCCCGCGGTGACAGATCGGGTGTGGGTGGGGTGGTCTCGGCGCGTAGGACGCGCACGAGCGCCGAGGCGGTGGCGTTGGACAACTGGTGCCCGTCCGCGCGGAGCTGTTGGGCGAGGGCCTTGCGGGAGAGCGGTGTCCCCTCGGCGGTGAGGGTGCGGGCGGCGGTCCTGCCGGCCGGGACCAACGCGGCGACCTCCGGACCGCCATCGTCGGTCGACGTCTCTGTGTCCTGGCGGTCCGGGACCGCCGGAGGCTGGTCCGCGACGACGGGGACCGCGGTCACGGAGTCCCGGACCGCGGCAGCGGCCACGGGGACCGGCTGGCGGGTGTCCCGGACCGACGCGTCGACGGTCAGCGGCGGCCCGGGCTCGGCCCGCACGGGCGGGACGGGCGGGTGGGGTGGGGCGGTGTCGGCGCGGCCGAGGGCGATCTTCACCATCGCCAGGAAGCCCAGCGCCGGCAGGGCGGCGGCGATCCAGCCGATCACCGACGCCTCCGCCTCCACCACCTGTGCGGCCAGCGACAGCGACACCGCCACCACGAGCACCGCGGCGGGGAAGACGACGCTTTTGCCCAGGCGCCGGCTGCGCCGCAACTCCAGCCCGGCGGCGATCGACATCAACTCCAGAACGATCGCGTCGGCCCAGGCCAGCCAGCCCGGCTGGCCGTGCCCGGCGGCGACGTCATGCACATGCGTGAACGACGCCGCGCCGGCAGCGCCGCCGATGAACAGCATGATCGCCACCTGGGCGCGGTCCTCCCACCGCTCCCGCCCCGCGCCTACCCGGGCGGGTGAGCCGGGGTCACGTTGGTCAGGTGCCGCCAACGGCCCACCACCTGGGTTCAGGCGGCGCGTGCACGGCCGCGATCGGCGTTGTCGTACGAAGGCGGGCCGCGACGGCAGTCGCCGCCTCCAGGGGGTTGTCGTGTGAGGTCACGTTCTGCTCCAAACAGGTGGTTGAAGGGTTCGGCTTCAGGTGGTTAGGGTTCCGTCCCAGGTCGCGCCTGCCCGGCTCGGGTCAGTTCCCGGGCAGGCGCGACCCTGCCGGGTGACGCCCGGCCGGGCGGACCCCTCGCGGGCAGGGGACGACAAAAGTCACTGTGGTCGAGTCAACGAACACGCCAGACCCCGCGCAGGGGCAGGCACCAGGGCAGCAGGCGTCGCCACAACCCGCACAGCAGGCTGCGGTCAACGCGCGGACATCGGGCGGACGGCAAAGCCGAGCCACAAAGATCAGGACTCACCACTGGCAGCGGCGCAGAGGCGCCGGGGGTGGTGCGGCGGCTCAGCTCGCCGACAGACGATCCTTCATGTGGGGCCTCCCATCTCTCCACGCCCCGCGGCGTCGATACGAACAACGGCAGGCACCCCATCCGTGGGGTGCCTGCCCGCTGCATGTGTGGCCGACCGCGCCGGCCGGCGCTGCGGGAACGTGTATCCAGTACGCCTCGGCAACCCCCGTCGAGTCAACCCCCAATTCGCTACGGATCGCCACCGGGTCTTGCTACCAGTCCGCCGGCGTGCTATAGGGTTCGCCCCAGTGCTCCCCAGTCCTCCTGCGTCCGCGTGGTCACGGCGGAAAACCTGGCAGCGCTACTCACCTGGCGGGACGGGCGGTCTCATCAGGCGGACCCAGACGCGTTTGCCGCCGTCGTCGAGGCTGTCCACACCCCACGCGTGGCACACAGCCTCGATGATGGCCAAGCCCCGGCCGCCGTCGCCGTCCGGGTCCCGGCGGCGCGGCACCACCGCCGAGCCGTCCACCGCCGAGATGGTCACGTCGCCGTCACGGGCGTTGAGCTGCAGACGCAGGCAGCCGCCACCGTGGCGCACCGCGTTGGCTACCAACTCGTCGGCGATTAGCACCGCATCGCCCACCCACTCCGGATGCCGGAATCCCCATCCGGTCAGCACGGTCTTGACCGCCTGCCGGGCTGCGGCCAGGGCGTCAGGACCCACCGGAAGGTCCAGGTGCGCGGTCAGCTCACTCACGGCCGTGATCCCCTTCCGCCGACCGGCGCCACCTGGCGCGGTCCACCGCTACCCAAGCCGTGACCAGGGAAAACTTGCCCGCCGGCAACGACCTGCCGATCCGGCATGATGGAACGTCGACAAGGCCAGGATGGCGACTGGAAGCCGCCGCTCGTGCAGCGGCGGGGCCCCGTTGAGCGGGAGCAGTCGGCCGAACTCCACGAACGGGCGCCCGTGTGGCCCTCAGCCTGTCGGTTCCCGAGCCCCGTCCCTCGATGGCGCATGCCGCTTCGATGACAAACGCCCCGGCGGCTGCAGAGACGAGTCCGCGATCGTCGTCCCCATGCCGCCGGCGCGAAGTCGTCCCCCATGCCGCCGGCGCGGACGTGACCCGCTCAGACCGCGGTCTGCGGCCGTAACAGATCCCGCAGCCGTGACGCCCCTTCAGTGGAGCCGTGTCGCCGCGCGGCCCCGCCGCAGGCAGGCGGGACCACACCCCCTCGGGCCCCCTCCAGGTTCCGCCCGCCTGCGGCCACCGCGAGGGCGCGGCGAAGCCCCCGGCGATGAGCCGCCGCGATGGGCGAGTGCTATGACGCCGGCCTGGTCGTGGCGGCGTTGACCATGGCCGTTGATGTTCGGCGCTGGGCCGGTGGCGCCGCCGTCACCGCAGCGGCGATGTCGCCGACGTGATTTTCCACAGCGACCGCGGCAGCAAGGGCGAGTGCACCTCGGCCGACTTCGCCCGCGCCTGTGCCCGCTGCCAGGCACGCCGGGCGATGGCCGAGTCGGACCGTGCTTCGTCAACGCCGTCGCCGAGGCTACCTTCTCCACCATCAACCGCCGCCAGTTCCGCTGCGAACAGGCCCGCCTGAAGATCGCGCCTGGATCACCAACTTCAACAAACGGGGCCGCTGACACTCCGTCTGCGACTGGGCCCACCCATCGACTGGGGAGCGAACAACGCCGACGCCCTGGAGGCCCAGGCCGCATAACGCAGTCGAGGAGATTGACATTGCGGTCGAACGCCCGCCGGAGGTTGCCCTCGACAGCCGCGGGGGAATGCGGCCGGTGTCCGTGTCGGGCTAGGCTGAGCGCCGCTCACCCCAACGACTGTCCTTTGTAGGAGGTGTCCGTGCGGCACGGTGACGAGGCTGTGGCAGATCAGCGGCAGACAGCGCCGCCCAGGATCGACATCAGCGTGCCGCACTCGGCGCGGATCTACGACTACTGGCTCGGCGGCAAGGACAACTTCGCCGCCGACCGCGCCGTCGCTGAAGCCCTCGTGGCGGCGATCCCGACGATCCGGTCAATGGCCGCCGAGAACCGCTACTTCGTGCACCGCGCGGCCCGCTACCTGGTCGGCCAAGCCGGTGTGCGGCAGTTCCTCGACATCGGCACCGGCATCCCGACCAGGCCGAACCTGCACGAAATCGCCCAGCAGATCGCCCCCGACACCCGGGTGGTCTATGTCGACAACGACCCCATCGTGTTGACCCACGCCCGGGCCCTGATGGTCAGCACCGAGCAGGGACGCAGCGAGTACATCCACGCCGACCTGCGCGAGCCGGAGATGATCCTCAACCACCGGACGCTGCGCGAGACACTCGATCTCGACCAGCCGGTCGCGCTGACGATGATCGCGATCCTGATGCTGCTGCGCGACGCCGACGACCCGTGGCACAAGGCACGCGTGCTGATGGACGCGCTGCCATCCGGCAGCTACGTGGCGATCACCCACCCGACCGGCGACTTCAACCCCGACGCCATGTCCGCAGCCGTCGCCGCGGCCGTTAACAGCGGCATGACCCTCGTACCCCGCACCCGCGACCAGGTAGCCCGGTTCTTCGACGGCTGGGAACTGGTCGAACCGGGAATCGTGCCGGTGATGGAATGGCAACCCGCCGACGGCAAACCCGCCGACCCGCACGCCGCCTACTACTGGGCCGGCGTCGCCCGCAAACCCTAGCTGATCTTTCATCTGTCGCCGCTAATGGAGGTTCTCGTGGCTCTTGTCGAGGGCCATTGCGCGGAGCAGCCACGGAGCGATGCTTCTCGCGGTGATGTCGCGACTGATTCGCACGATCGTGTCGCTGGCCCACCGGCGGATGGGCGGTAGGGCAGCGACGACCCGGGTGGGGTGGTTGGATCGGATCATGATGCAGCCCTTGCTGCGGGCGGCCTACCGGCTTTATGCCCGACGCCTACGCGCTCAGCTCGCCGGTGCCGACCTGCCACGGCACGTGGCGATGGTGATGGACGGAAACCGGCGGTGGGCCCGACAGGCGGGGTTCGACGATCCCAAGATCGGGCACCGTTACGGCGCTGAGCACCTTGATGAGGTGTTGGGTTGGTGCGCCGAGGTCGACATCCGCCACGTCACGGTGTTCGTCGCCTCCGTCGACAACATGCGCAAGCGCGCCTCGGACGAGGTCGACAATCTGATGCAGATGATCGAGACCGTGGTCGCCGATCGCCTGTCGCGGCCGGAAAGCCTGTGGCAGCTCCACCTCGCCGGCCGCTTGGATGTGCTGCCCGACTCGACGAGGAACGCTCTCAAGCTCGCCGAGGAAGCTACCCGAAAGCGAGCGGCCAGGTTCCATCTCAACGTGGCAATCGGTTATGACGGCCGGGAGGAGATCGTCAACGCAGTCCGTTCGTTGATGGAGGACGCGGCACGGGCGGGAGCGACGCTCGATGACGTTGCCCACCGCCTGACCGCAGACCAGATAGCCGCGCACCTGTATACCGGCGGGCAGCCGGACCCGGATCTTGTCATCCGTACCAGCGGCGAGCGGCGGATGTCAGGCTTCCTGTTATGGCAGGCGGCCTACTCCGAGCTGCACTTCTGCGACGTGTACTGGCCCGGATTCCGAAAGATCGACTTCCTGCGAGCCCTGCGCTCGTATGCGGCCCGTCACCGCAGGTTCGGCGCATGACCGCGCAACCCGGCAGTCGACACCAGCCCCGCCCGCGGAGGCGCGGGCGCTGACCATCCGGGATAGCGAGTCTACGTCATGTCGGGTTGCTCAGTGTCTTGTCGGCAGGCGGCCTCAGCTGGCGCGGCTTGGTCCACGTCGACCGGTGTCGTACCGCAGGGCTGTGCCCGTTCCGACTGGCGTGACGACGGTGAACGGAGCCTCGGTTGTATCCGCTCGGCCGATGAGCGGGTGTCGTGTCGGAATCGGGTGTGGCAGGCCGACACGCTTGAGGATCGTTGTCATGGCTGTTCGGGTTCGGGGTTGGGGTGGAGGAGCGCCGCGGCGAGGGCGGTTTGCCGGTAGAGCACTTCGCGGCTGCGGCGTTGGGCGGTGACGAGGCCGGCGTCGCGGAGAACGGCGAGGTGTTGGGAGACGGTTGCGGGGGCCAGGTCCAGGCGCTGGGCGAGGCTGCTGGTTGTACTGGGGATGAGGGCCTCGGCTAGTACGGAGGCGCGTCCGGCGCCCAGGAGCCGGGCTCGCGTGGTGATGTCCGCGTCGAGCAGGCCCCGTATCCGATCCCACAGCGGGGCCACCAGGGCCTGCCAGGCCAGGCGCTGTTGCGCGACCAGCATGTCCCGGGTCTCGACGGGGTCGCCGGTGAGAGCCCGGTACAGGTCCGCGGGCACGGTGCGGGGGTCGAGGCGGCCGGCCTGCTCGGCGAGTTCGGCGGCGACGGTGTGGGGATCGGTGGCCTGAACCTGGGCGAGGTCGTCGTCGATGGTGGTGAGCGCAGTGGTCGGGGTCGGCCACAGGAAGTCCGGCCCGTGCCCGCGCACCGGCGCGGCAACGCTCAACAGACGCAGATCGAGCTCGGCGACGACGTGCTGGACGCCGCCCAGCCACGACAGATACCAGCCGTGGCGGCGCGGATCGTTCAGCACCAGCAGCGCCGACATCGTCTCCTGCAGCGGTGACACCGCGAACCGACACCGTGCCGCGTCACCGGGCCCGAACCTCAACACCAGCGTCACGCCGACAACGATGACACGGCGTGGATTCGGTGGACACCGAATCCAGGCGGCCCAGGTAACGACGACCGCACGCTGACGGTCATGACCGAACTGTCGCAGCCTTTTGCGGAGCATGCTCCCCGAGCCCGTCTTCTGCGTGGGAACCCGGCCTTTCGAGCGTTGTGTGCGTCGCGGGCGGTGTCGTTCGTCGGCGACGGGATCACCGTCACGGTGCTCGTGCTGCTCGTCGCCCCACGCGACGGGTCGGCCGGGGTGGGCATGCTACTTCTCGCCCACGCGCTGCCCCGCCTCGCCGGGCCGTTGGCCGGGGTGCTCGCCGACCGCATCCAGACTCGCCGGTTGATGATGAACTGCGAGCTGGCCTCAGCGCTGGTCATCGGAGTCATCGCGGCCACCCTGCCGCCGTTGCCGGTGCTGGTCGCGCTCGTCGCGGCGGCCGGCGTCCTGGCCACCATCCGGAACCCGGCCGGGCGCAGCCTCGTCCCCGTCCTGGTCGCCCCGGCCGATCGCGCCCCGGCCAACGCCCTGTTCGGACTGGCCCACACCCTGCAAGTCGCCGTCGGCCCCGCCCTGGGTGGCCTCCTGACAGCCCAGCCCGGAGGGTTCCACACCGCGCTAGCGGTCGACGCCGCGACCTTCGTCGCCTCCGCACTACTGCTCGCCCGGCTCCCCGCTCTCCCGCCTGCCCGCGACCCGGCGGCAACCACCGGAGTGTGGGCCGAGGCGGCAGCCGGTCTGCGCTACGTCGCGACGCACCGGCAGGTCCGGGTCCTGGTCCTGGCCCTGTTCATCGTCGTGGCCTTCGCCGCCGCGGACAACGTGGCGCTGGTGTTCCTCACCAACGACGACCTCGCCGCCGGCCCCGCCGGGTACGGCCTCGCGGCCAGCGCGTTCGGCGTCGGCATGCTGCTGGCATCGATCGCCTGCACCCGACTGGCCCGCGGCCGCTCACCAGTGGCGCTGCTGATCGTCGCCATCGCCGCCAGCGGCGCGGGCACCCTAGTCACGGGCCTGGCCCCGGTCCTCGCCGTCGTCGTCGCGGCACAGCTGATCGCCGGAGCGGGCAACGCCATGGAGAACATCGGCTACGACACCGTCGTCCAGAACCTCGTGCCCCGCCCGATGCTGGGCCGCGTGTTCGGCACCGTCGGCACCGCCGCCCAGCTGGGAGCCGGCCTCGCCTACGCAGTTGGTGGCCTGCTGGTCGACCTGATCGGCGCCCGCATCACCTTCATCCTCGCCGGCGCCGGAACACTCGCCGTCCTGCCCATACTCGCGCGCCCGCTCCGCCGCCAACCGCGATAACCCCGAGCAACCCAATGTCCTTCGGTTGGCAGCGACGTCCGCACTCGCTCATGCCCCGCAGGTCGTGCGCGCCTCAGATGTGCGACTTCCCGAGCCAAAAATGCACTATTCGCCGGCGGGGTCTTCGATGTGGATCCCGAGCGCGGCTGCCAGGGTGTAGGACAGCGTGGTGAGGTCTTGGTGGGCGATGACCGCTCCGGCCATGCTGGTCACTCCGCCGACCCCGGCCAGCACGCAGTTGGCGAAGCGGGTGCCGTTCATGGTCGCCTGTGAGAACTGGGCGCCGGTCAGGTCGCAGTCGGTGAACCGGACGCCGGTCAGGTCCGCGTTCTGGAAGTCCGCCCGGGTCAGGTTGCAGCCCTGGAACGTCACGCTGCTGAAGGTGGTGAACCGGAACGATGACAGGTCCAGCCGGCACTCGGACAGCGTCACGTCGCGCAACGCCCCGTTGCTCCAGTGCACGCCCGTCATCCGGAGCGTCGACAGCCGGGCCCGGATCATGGAACAGTTTTGCGCCCGCAGGTTCGCCAGGTTCGTGCTCTCGAAAAGGCAGTCGGCAAAGGCCGCCCCGTCGAGCTGGACTCCGCTGAGGTCCGCACCCTTGAATCGGCATTGCGTGAACTCCACGCCGTCAGCGGCTTGTCCCGACAGGTCCACATCGACGAATCCCAGCGCTCGGAACGCCGATTCGTCCTCAAGCCCGTGATCGTCGACTGTGGCCAGGTCCAGCGAGGCCGGCGGTCTTGGCTTCGCCGGAGCCCGAGAGCAGGTGACACCCGAACCACCACGAGACGTCCGCGCAGCCATCCGCGCACTCTAGCCGCAGACGCCGTATCCACTGCCGCAGCACACGCCGTCCCCACCCACGCTGCCACAGCCTTGAAGTCCTGATCATCAGGGATCCCACTACCGGCGCACCCCCAGTGGCTCACCGCCTGGGGTGTGAGCGGCCAGTCGAGATTTCCCACTGGCGGCCATTTAACGGGGAGCGATCTGGCCGTACCCGGTCACCGAGCGTCGAGCTGACTGGCGCACGATGACCCCGTCCCGCCGCGAGCGCGGCTATAAACGACCTGGTGCGGAGAAGACCGATTCTTGTCGTCGTCAGCGGTCCGCCCGGCGCAGGCAAGACCACGCTCGCCCATCGACTCGCCCACAGGATCGGCTGTCCGGCGATCTGCCGGGACGAGATCAAGGAGGGGATGGTCCATGCGGCTGGTGACTTCAGCGCCGCGCCGAGCGACGAATTGACCCTGCGGACCCTGCCGACGTTCTTCCAGGTGCTGGAACTGCTCCTGACGGCCGGCGTCACCACGGTGGCGGAGGCAGCCTTCCAGGACCGGCTCTGGCGCCCGCATCTGCGACCCTTGGGCGGACTCGCCGACATCCGGGTCGTCCATTGCCAGATCGCGGCCGAGATGGCATGGGACCGCATTCAGCAACGGCAGAACGAGAGCCCGACCCGGCGCGCACACGCCGACGCATACCTCGTCGACCAGCACATGCACTCGGCTGGCCACGACAGCTTCGACCGCGTCCGACTTGCCGTGCCCGAGTTCGAAGTGGACACCACCGATGGCTACCGACCCGGACTCGACGAGATCGTTGCCTTCGTGAACTCAGGACGATGACTTCACCGGTCACCTTCCGTAGTTCTGCGACTGGCCGTCGCCCGAGGAAATTCGACTGGCCGCCGACACCTGGGGCCCAGCCCGGATGGAGAAAGGTGTCAGATTCCGGTATCGGGCTTGCCGTCGACTGCAGGCGGGCGCTCGACTGCATCCGCAACTGCCGATGTGAGTGCATTCGACCATGCGTCGACTAGACGACCGAGGCGCGCCTACGCCGCTTTTGCGCCATCCTCACAGCACATGCATCCAGGTCCACACGATCGGCGATCCCACTCTGGTCGCTCGCGGACGCTGCGACGGCTGGCCGTTCGTGCCTCGATCTATGAGGGCTCCGTCGCGATCATGAAGGCACGTAGGCGGGTACGGCGGGTTGGGTACGTTCAGTCGTACCTGGCTGGCCACACCAACCTGTACGCCGACATCTGCTGTGCGTGCCTATGGGCATCATGCGGTTAGCCAAATGTGCACTGCCGGCATTGATCTCTCTCGCTGCCTGTCGCATGCTGTGAGAACACGGCGGGAGGTCGGTCGATGACTTCGGGTAGCCATGGCGAGCTGGGTGGTTGCGGCATGTGCACGATTGACCCGGTCCAGACGAGGGCGCATGGCTAGGAGCGCCCGCACCCGCAACGCGGCTGAAGTGCCCGGTCCTCGGGGCTCTGCTGAGGCGTATGGCGCCGTGCTTGAGGCGGCAGTTTCTCGCTTCGGTGCTTCCGTCGCGCCGGTGCTTCAGCGGGGTCTGGCTGCTCCGGAGGACACTTTGCGGGCGCCAATGGTCGAGCTTCTCAGGGCGGCTGGACGAGCGATTGGCTGTCCGGTTAGGGCGCATGGCGAGGTCCGCCTCCCGGATCTGGCTATCCGTCCTGACTACTTGATCGACGTCGACGGAGCCCCGATCGGTTATGTGGAACTCAAGGCGCCCGGTCGGGGCGTGCCCAGCCAGGGTTGGCATCCCACGGCTCGGGAGCGTAAGCAATGGGCCCAGCTTCAGCTGCTTCCAAATGTCCTGTACAGCGACGGTCAGTCCTTCGCGGTGTATCGCTGGGGAGAGCTGCAGGGGCCAGTGGCACGGATGGAAGGCGACCTGCACCGGGCCGGTGGGCGGCTTCGCCCCGCAGACGCCAACCTGGCGCTCGTGCTTCATGCGTTCCTTTCATGGCGTCCACGTCCACATCGCCGCCTTGAACATCTGGTCCGGGACGCGGCACGACTTTGTCGACTGTTGCGCGACGAGGTGTTGGACACTCTTGGTCAAGAGCGGCTCGGTGGAAGAGTACGGCTCTTCAGTGATCACCTAGCCGACTGGCGCACCTGGCTATTTCCGCACTTGAGCGAAGAGTTGTTCGCCGACGCCTACGCGCAGACCGTCACATTTGGGCTGCTTTTGGCGCGCCGGTCAGGAATCGACTTCGAGGGCAAGGAACTGCCGACGCTCGGGCGAGAGCTGGCAAAGAACCACCTTCTCGTCGGGCGAGCGCTGGCCATCCTCACCGAGGACCACGGTGGTCCCACCATCGAGCAGCGCAGCGTGGCGCTGCAAACGCTGCGCCGCGCCATCGCGGCCAGTGACTGGACGGATTGGCGGACCGACACGTCCGACCAGTTGTACGAACACTTCTTGGAGCTGTACGACCCAGCAGTGCGACGGGGAAGTGGCTCCTACTTCACACCGCAGCCAATTGCAAACTTCATGGTCCAGTTCGTCGACAGCATCCTGCACGACAAGCTGCAACGACGGCTCGGCCTCGCCGACCGCGACGTAGTCGTCGTCGACCCGGCTATGGGCACCGGCACCTTCCTGTTGAGCGTCATTGCACGTGTAGCGGAGACGATCGCGGCCGACCACGGGGACGAACCGGCCGAACTTCGTGCCCTCCTCGGCCGACTAGTCGGCTTTGAACGCCAGATCGCGCCTTTCGCCGTAGCGGAACTACGGCTACACCAGGATCTCGCAGCGCGGGGAATAGAAGTCACCGACGAGAAGGTCAGGTTCTACGTCACTGACACCCTGGACGATCCTAATGTAGAGACGCTCGTTAGTCCGTACGTATACCGCCCAATCGCTGATTCCCGGGCGCAGGCAATCAAGGTCAAGACCGAGGAACGAGTCATGGTCGTTCTCGGCAACCCACCCTACCTCGAACGTGCCAAAGGCCAGGGAGGGCTCGTACTCGCCAGCAACAAGGGGAAGTCGAGCATGCTCGACGCCTTTCGGGGCACGGGTACCGGCCGACTCGAATTCAAACTGCACAACTTGAACATCTACTTCTGGCGCTGGGCCACCTGGAAGGTGTTCGAAGCGCATCCTGAGCACCCCGAGGGAGTCGTCGCATTCGTTTGCACGTCGGCTTACACGACCGGACCAGGCTTCGCCGGCATGCGCGAGTACCTGCGACGGCAAGCGGACTGGGGTTGGATCATCGATCTCTCTCCTGAGGGGCACCAGTCAGAGGTGCCGACGCGCGTCTTCCCGGACGTGCAGCAGCCGCTGTGCATCGGAGTGTTCGGACGCAGCAAGACGGCCAACACAGCCATACCTGCCAGGATTCGATACATTGCCCTCTCCGGGACCAGGCAAGAAAAATTCGACGCCATCCAGACACTGACTGCTGCAAGCGGTCGCTGGTTGGACTGCCCAACGAAGTGGTCAGCACCCTTCCGACCCGCATCGCAGGCCATATGGAACGACTGTATTGCGCTCGCCGACCTGATGCCGTGGCAATCCCCAGGTATAACACCCAACCGAACATGGGTTTACGCGCCGGACGAAGAAACGTTGGCCGAGCGGTGGCGGCGCCTAAGCTTGGCTCCCCTAGCAGAACGGCCAGAGCTCATGAAGGAAACTCGGGATAGGAAAATCGGCCTCGCACTCTCGCCGCACTTTGACGCCAGCGGTCAGCCCGCGTCACTGACTGGCGACATCGACCCTCAGGTCTCCATCAGGCGCGTATCGTTCCGGAGCTTCGACCGGCAGTATGTCATCGCCGACCGCAGGGTTGTCGACTTCGCTCGTCCCGATCTCTGGTCTACATACGGAACGCATCAAACGTATCTGACAACATTGTTCGCGGAATCGGTAACCTCCGGACCGGCCGTCGTGTTCGCCGCTGAAGTGCCGGATACCCACCACTACATGGGCCATCATGGAGGCAGGGTATTACCTAAATACCGTGACGCCAGCGGTGATCAACCCAACATCGCGTCTGGCTTGATCGAGCACCTTTCTCGTCAGCTCGAGACTGACGTTACCTGCGACGACGTGCTCGCCTATGTTGCCGCTGTGGCGTCGCATCCCGGCTTCCCGACACGATTCCGTTCGGAGCTTCGCACCCCGGGAGTACGGATTCCGTTCACATTGAACCCCGACCTTTGGCGTAGAGCAGTCAGGCTCGGAGAACGAGTAATCTGGCTCCAGACCTACGGTGAGCGTTATGTCTGCTCAACGGCCGGCCGTCCACCGGGACCCCCGCGGGAACTGCGGCCTGATGTCCTCGTGCCCATACCAGGGGCGCCGGGCCACATGCCCGAATGCATCACGTACGATCGGGACAGCTCGACCCTGCACGTTGGCGAAGGAGCCCTCGGTCCCGTTCCCTCAGGGGTGTGGGATTACGACGTTTGCGGCACGCAAGTGGTCAAAAAATGGTTTGGCTACCGCTCAAAAAAGCCCCGCGTGCGCAAATCGTCCCCACTAAACGAGATCGTCGCCACCAAGTGGGACTTCACTGACGACTTGCGAAACTTGCTAGCCGTACTCCATGGATGCGTGCTCCTCGAACCGCAGCAGGATGACGTACTGGAAGCCATCCTCGATGGACCGCTCCTCAGGGCGAAAGAGCTTGAGGACTCCGGCATGCTGCCGCCGGCGGCTGAAGCGAAACAGCCGATCATTGAAGCTCAGCCACCCCTCTTCTGATGACATGGTCAGTTGGATCGCGCCTCAGGCCTGCCCACCATCCAACGCGAAGCACTCGAGGCGACGGCGCGCCGCATCCTCGCTCCCGGCAGGCCCGGCGACGACGTCCAGCGCCAGGTCAGCAACGATCGAGCTGTGCCGCCGGAACGCGCCCCTGGCCGCGGAAACACCGCCAGTACGTATATGCCGACCGCGGTGGTGTCGGCGAGATCGCTGCGGCTCTTGGCGTCACCTCCTGCGGCCCGCTGCGTCAATTCCGCTCGGTAGGGCACGTGGCACGTGATACGCCATGACGGCGGCGCCGAGACGAACCGTCCGACGCCGCCGTGCACGATCAGGCTGCCTGGTCCTGCGGGCCGAACCTCCACCGCCAATCCAAGCGGTGACGGCCGAACGTTCGGCGCTCACCCTTGAACCCCGCGCGGAGGAGTTTGATGTCGGCGACGAGGCGGATGATCTCTCGCTTGACCGGGATGTCGTCGCCGAGTTCCTGCCACGCCTGCACCGCCTGGTCGCCGATGCGTCCGCGTAGCACGGCGGGGATGCCGGCGTCCGCGGCGCGTTGCTCGTGCTCGGCGATCTGCGCGAGCAGGCCTTTCTCGGCGCGGGCGTAGGCGATCGCGGTGACCTCGCCCTCCTCGCCGAGCTTGCGCCAGTCCTCCAACTCACCCCGCAGTCGTTGTGCTTCGGCGCGGGCGTGCGCGACCTCCTCGTCGGTGGCGCGGGCGGCGGTGAGGATGTCGTAGACGTCGGGGCGGGACAGCCACGCCACCACCGTGCGCTGCACGTACTCGTCCAAGAACTCGGCCTTCACCGCCGTGCACCGCCGGTGCAGGCACGAGTACACCTGCCCGGTCCAGCCGTGCCGGTTGAGCCGCTGCGACGACAACGGCCCGTCACACACCCCGCAGCGCACGATGTACGACAGCAGATGCACCGCCCGCGCGGGACGGGTCGTCGTGCGGAACGGGTCGCCCAGCATCCGCACCACCGACCAGTACGTCTCCTCGCTCACCAGCGGCGGCCAGATCCCGTCGCCCACGATCTCCCCGCGCAGCACCCGCTTGCCGATGTAAGCCGGGTTCATCAACTGCTTGCGCAGAATCCCCCGCCGCCAGATCCCACCCTGTGAGGCCGGGATCCCGAGCCGGTTCAACTCCGCTTCCCGAACCGTCAGCGGCATGCCCTCGGAGATCTTGCGGAAGTTGTCCCGCACCACCTGAGCATGCGAGTACTCCGTAACGGTCCCGTCCGCGGCGACCGCCTTGCGGATCTCCGTGTCCGGCTCCTGACGAAGCAGGGCACGGGTGCGCTGGTCGTAGATCCGCCGATACCCGTAGGTGATCTTCCCGTGCGGGCGGCCCGCTTCCGCGGCCCCGACGATGCCGCGCAGCACGTTGTCGCGGATCGAGTCGGCCATCCACTCCGCCTGGACGGCCTGGAAGCCGAGCATCATCCGGTCGTTCTTGTCCCGCAGGTCGTACAGGACCCCGCCGACGAGCCAGAAATAGAGGCCGACCTCGTGGCACATGTCGCGGATCTTCACGTACACCGCGAGGTCGCGTTCCTTGCGGGAGATCTCCCAGATCACCAGCACGTCACCCTTGCCGGCGCGGATCTGCTCGATCAACAGCTCGAAGTTCTCCCGGTCCTTCGTCGCGTGCCGGCTCGCCGAGCGGTGGTTGTCGGTGAACGACCCCGCGTCCGTCCACGACCGCTTCGTGATCTCCGCCAGGTTCAGCACGCCCTGGTCGTGGACGCTCTTGCCCTGCTCCTTCTTGTCCTGACTCGCGCGCTGATACCGCAACGCCCGCACATCCGCGCCACCGGCCAACAACGCGTCCTTGCTGTCGAACCGGCCCCGATTCCCCGACCGGGCCTTCCGCCGTACCATCAGACCGTCCCCTTAGATCGACGTTCGTGTCTGACAACATCGACCCTAGCATCTAACGATCCTTGACAGTTCCGGGCGCGCACCCCAGCAACCCCGCCACCTCGTCCACCGGCAGGTCACAGATGAACCGCAGCACCAGCACGGCCTGCTGGCGGCGCGGCACGCGGGCCAGCGCCGCGCGCAGGACCTGCCGGTCCTCGACACCCGCGTCGTGCGCCGGCGCCGGCTCCGGCGGGGCCGCGAACAGCCGTACCCTCGACCACGCCCGGCGCCGCTCGTCGATGAAGCTCCGCACGAGCATCGTCCGCACGTACCGGTCGAGGTCGTCGGCCGCCCGGGCGCGGGCCCACTTCACGTACAGCGCGGTGATCGTCTGCTGGACCAGGTCGTCGGCCCGGTGTTCGTCCCCGGTGAGGAGACAGGCGAGCCGGCGCAGCGCGGGTATCCGCGCCGTGACGTACTCGACGTACTCCTCGTCCCCGTCTGCCAATGCACCGCTCCTCCGTCTGGATACGTCCCACCCTCAGACGGGTCCACCGGTCCACCGGGTTGTATCCGTTCCCAGGGAATCTCGCGGCCTTCCTCGACGGCCGGCGCCCGGGGGTGGATCGCGGCCGCCCGGCGCCGCCGGACTAGCATGCGGCAGCGGCGGCCACCGCCGCCGGCACGGGAGGTCGGATGCGTCTTCACGTGGGCTGTGCGATGTGGACGCACAGGGCCTGGCCCGGGCACCGGCTGCCGGCACACGACCGCCTGCGGCACTACGCCGGCTGGTGCACCGCCGTCGAGGGGAACACCACCTTCTACGCCACTCCGGCGCGGGACACCGTGGCGTCGTGGGCACAGCAGACCGACCCCGACTTCCGGTTCGTACTCAAACTGCCCAGGGTCGTCACACACGAACGCCGCCTTGGCGAGACCGACGGGGCGCTGCGCGCCTTCCTCGACGCGGTCGAGCCCCTCGGCCCCCGCGCCCACGCCCTCTGGATCCAACTGCCGGGCTCCTTCGCGCCCGCCGATGTGCCCGCGCTCGCCCACTTCCTGCGCCGCCTGCCCGCCTCCCACCGGTACGCCGTCGAGGTCCGGCACCCCGCGTTCTTCACCGAGCCCTCCGCCACCCGACTCCTCGAGGAGGCGCTCGCCGCCTTGGCCGCCGAGTGGATTCCCTTCGACACCACCGCCTTCTTCGACAGCCCGCCCAGCAGCGACGCGGAACGCGACGCCTGGACGAAGAAGCCGCGACTGCCGTTCCGCGCGGTCGCCCTGACCGACCGGCCGATCGTCCGCTACCTGGGCCGCGACGACTCGGCGCGGACGGTCGCGGGCTGGCAGGGCTGGGTCGGCATCGTCGTCGGTTGGCTGCGCGAGGGCCGGTCGCCGACGGTGTTCATCCACACCCCGGACAACGCGGAGGCGCCGGCGCTCGCCCGCCGGTTCCACGACGAGGTACGCGCCCGCGTACCGGAGCTCGAACCCCTGCCCGAGCCGGCCCCGGTCGGACCCCTGACCCTCTTCTGACGGTTGCCGGTGCCGTCACCCGGCATCCCTGCTACTGCCGACGCCGTGCCGGCCGTTCCGTCAGCAGGTCGGCGGGTCGCGGGTGCTCCAGCGGGCGGCCAGCGGCCCGGCGGGTGTCGATGACCGCGACCCCGGCCAGGATGACGGAGGCGGTGATCCCGGCGGCCAGCGACGGTAGGGCCATCAGGGGCACGACGGCGCCGAGCAGTACGGCGATGCCGACCCAGCGGTTGGCGGAGACCCGGGAGAAGACCGCCCACTCCAGCATGGCCCGGCCGATCAGGAAGCAGGCCGGCCCGCCGACGATCATGATCACCCATGCCGAGTAGGTGGGTCGGGTGTGGTGGCGCTGGATCAGCTCCTGCCCGATCGCCGTCATGATGATCCCGAAGATCAACACCGCGTGGGCGGACGCGACGAAGCGCCCCAGTGCCGCCGGGTCCCGGGCCTCGGCGACGGCGTCACCGAGCACCTGGCCGGCCCGCTGGAAGTAGATGCGCCACATCAGCACGGCGGTGACGAACGCGACGACCAGTCCGATGCCCTCGTACCAGCCGGAGCTCCTGCGGCCATTGGCGTAGGTGATGCCGACCGTGAGGATCGCCTCGCCGAGGGCGATCAGGACCAGTTGCGTGTACCGGTCGGCGAGATGGTGCGGCGAGATCCGCCACACCGAGATCCGCCCCCGGCCCAGGCGGGGCAGCGGCCAGCCCAACCGCACCGAGCCCAGGGAGACGACCACCGCCAGGATCCACAGCAGCAGATGCGCCCGGCCGGGGAACACGGCACCGATGACCCAGAGGACTCCGCTCACGGCGAACCAGAAGGTGGCGCGGCGGTACACCCGGGCCAGCGGGTGCCGGCCGAGGGCGTAGGCGAAGATCGACGACCGGAAGAGCTGGCTGAGCACGTACGCCAGCGCGAACGACAGTGCGGTACCGCCGCCGAACACGTGCGGCGCGCTCGTGCCCATCACCAGCACGGCGAACGCGGTGACCAGGACGGCCCACTGCGCCCCGGGGGCCCGCGGGTCGAACCTCGCGGTCATGTATGCGGTCGTCGTCCACGCCCAGAGCAGCGGCGCGAACAGCAGCACGGTGCGGCCGACCGTGGTCCACCGGCTGGCGATGTCCGCGACGTCGAGGCCCGGTACCTCCAAACCGGGCACCGCTGCGGCCGCCAGCCGGTTGAAGGCGAACACCATCGTCAGGTCGAAGAACAGCTCCACGTAGGTGGCCTGCTGGGCGCTGGTCGGGCTGCGCAGCAGCTTGACCGCCTGCCCCCGGCCCCAGTGCCTCCGCAGTGCCTCCACCTCTCCATCGCAGCCCATTTCGGCCTGCTTCGTGACGGCATCGGCGGTTTCTCCCCCGGCACCGACACGCGTCGCCCGGCCGGCCGTTGATCGTGCGGTGGCTGCGGCCTGACGACAGGGGCCGCACGTCAAACGCGTGATCGGTAACCTGGACCGGTGCCCCCACAGCTCCCGCATGCCGATCCGGGCGTGCCGGACACCCGGGGGCCGATCCGCTACATCTGGTGGCTGGTCCGCCGCCAGCCCTGGCGGGTGCTGCGCGGCAGCCTGATCGGCACGGCCTGGATGCTCGGGCTGTCCGCCCGGCCGTACCTCGTCGCGCGGGCCGTGGACGACGGGCTGCGCGCAGGCGACCACCGGGCGCTGTCGTGGTGGGTGGCCGCCATCGTCGTCGCGGGAGTGGGCCTCGCCTACCTCGGCATCATGCGGCACCGCACGATGACGTTCGTCCGGGAGGACGCGTCGGCCCGCTCGGCGGGCGTTCTGCTGCGCCACCTGTCCCGCATCGGCGCCGTGCTGCCGCGCAAGCTCGCCGCCGGCGAGGTCGCCACCGTCGGCGGCACCGACATCACGCACACGTCGGCGGTGCTGACGATGACCGGGCCGGGCGTCGGGGCGGTGTTCGCGTACGCGTTCGTCGCCGTCGTCCTGTGGTCCATCTCCCCCGTCCTCGCGCTGTTCGTGCTGCTCGGCGTGCCGGCGGTGGTGCTGGTCGTCGCGCCGCTGCTGCGCCGCCTCGAACGGGTCGAGTCGACCTACCGCCACCAGCAGGGCATCCTCACCACACGGGCCGGCGACATCGTGGCGGGGCTGCGCGTGCTCGCCGGGGTCGGCGGGCGCGGCCTGTTCGCCCGCCGGTACGCGGCCCGCTCCCGGAACCTGCTGGCCGAGGGGTACCGGGTCGGGGCCGTGAACAGCTGGATCGAGGCGCTCACCATCGCCGTGCCGGGCCTCTTCCTGGCCGCCGTGGTGTGGCTGGCGGCGCGGATGGCCGTGGCCGGCGACATCACGATCGGGGAGATGGTCGCCGTCTACGGGTACGTGGCGATCCTCGTCGTGCCGGTCTGGTTCCTGCTCGAAGGCGGCTACCAGTTGATCCGGGGCCGGGTCGCCGCTCGGCGAATCGTCGCCCTGCTCAACCTGACCCCGGACGACGTCACGCCGGCCGGTGGATCGGGATCCCGGCCCGCGCCGGAGCACCCCGCCGACCTGCACGATCCCGCCAGCGGCCTGACGGTGCCCGCCGGTCGGCTGCTGGCTGTCGCCGCCGACGACCCGGCTGCCGCCAGCGCGCTGGCCGACCGGCTCGGGCGGTACGCCGTCAGCGAGGTCACCTGGGGCGGCGTGCCGCTGGCCGGGATCAACCTCGACGAGGTGCGCGCCCGGATCCTCGTCGCCGACCACGACTCCTACCTCTTCGCCGGGACGCTGCGGGAGATCCTGCGGACCCGGGCGGGCACCGGTGACGCCGACATCCGCGCCGCCCTGCGTGCGGCGTCGGCCGAGGATGTCGTCGACGCCCTGCCGGCCGGGCTCGCCACCCCGGTCGGCGCGCGGGCCCGGACGCTCTCCGGCGGGCAGCGACAACGCCTCCGCCTCGCCCGGGCCCTGCTCGCCGAACCGGAGGTGCTGATCCTCGTCGACCCGACCTCGGCCGTGGACGCGCACACCGAGGCGCGCATCGCGCAGCGGCTCCGCGCTGCGCGGACCGGGCGGACCACCGTCGTGCTGGCCACGTCCCCGCTGCTGCTCGCGTGCGCCGACACCGTCGCGCACCTGCGCGACGGGCGGGCCGTGGCCGTCGGCACCCACGCCGACCTGCTGGACCGGGACCCGGGCTACCGGGCGCTGGTGTCCCGCGACAGCGAGTCCGCCGACGTCGACCGGGCGCTGCGGTGACCAAGCTCCCCGTCGCGGACCGGGCCGCGGTCCGCCGGGCCGCGTTGCGCCTCGTCGCCCAGGACCGGCGGGCCGTCGCCGTCCTGCTGGTGCTGCACGCCGCCGCCGCGGTCGCCGGGCTCGCCGCACCCTGGCTGCTGGGCCGGATCGTGGACGAGGTCGCCACCGGGGGCGGGGTCGCCGCCGTCGACCGGTTGGCCCTCGCGATCGGCGCGTCGGTGCTGGCCCAGGGGCTGCTCTCCCGGTACGCCCAGTACGCCGGCCACCGGTTCGGCGAGCGGGCCGTCGCCCGGCTGCGCGAGGAGTTCGTCGCGCGGACGCTGGACCTGCCGGTCTCCGTCGTCGAGCGCGCCGGCACCGGCGAACTGGCCACCCGCAGCTCGGTCGACGTGACGACCGTCGGGACCACCGTCCGGGAGGTGGTACCCGTCGTCGTCATCTCCTCGACCCAACTGGCGCTCCTCTTCGGCGCGATCTTCCTGCTGCACCCGCTGCTCGGGCTGATCGCCCTGACCGGGCTGCCGTCGATCCTCGCGGTCACCCGCTGGTACCTGCGCCGGGCCCGGCCGGCGTACCTCGCCGAGGGTGCCGCGACCGCCGAGCTGACCGAGGCGCTCACCACGACCGCGGAGGGCGCCCGCACGGTCGAGGCGCTCCGCCTCGGCGACGAGCGCATCGCGTACGGCGCGCAGCGCATCGGTCGGGTGTGGGCCACCCGCCGGGCGACCCTGGCCCTCCGTTCGGTCTTCTTCCCGGTGGTCGAGGCGAGCTACCCGCTCCCGATCGCCGCGGTGCTGCTGGTCGGCGGGTTCGTCCTGGACCGGGGCACGGTGTCGCTCGGCGAGGTGGTCGCCGCCGCGCTCTACCTCCAGCAGGCGATCGATCCCCTGGACCGGCTGCTGCAGTGGATGGAGCAGGCGCAACGCGGCCTCGCCTCGTTCGCCCGCGTGCTCGGTGTCGGCTCCGTCAGCGACCCGCCGGCCGCCGGCCGGATACCGGGGCCGCGGGGCGCGGCGACCCCGTCCCGGCAACGGCTCGCCGTGCGCGGCGCCCGATTCTCGTACGCCGCCGGGCCGGATGTGCTGCACGGGATCGACCTCGAGGTGCAGCCGGGAGAACGCCTCGCCATCGTCGGCCCGTCCGGCGCCGGGAAGTCCACCCTGGCCCGGCTGCTCGCCGGGATCGACGCGCCGCGCGAGGGCCGGGTGAGCCTCGACGGCCGCCCGGTCACCGAGCTGCACCCGGCCGAGCGCCGCCGCCGGATCGCCCTCGTCACCCAGGAGCATCACGTCTTCATCGGCTCGCTGCGCGACAACCTCGCCTTCGCCGCGCCGGGCGCGTCCGACGAACAGATGCGCTCCGCGCTGGTCACCGTGGGCGCCGACTGGTACGCCGACCTGCCCGACGGTCTCGACACGCAACTCGGCGACGGTGCCCGCGAACTCGGTGCCGCCGAGGCCCAGCAACTCGCCCTGGCCCGGCTCGTGCTCGCCGACCCGGACATCCTCGTGCTCGACGAGGCGACCGCCGCGCTCGATCCGACCACCGCCCGGCGCACCGAGCGCGCGCTCGCCGCCATCGTCGCCGGGCGGACCGTGATCGCCATCGCGCACCGGCTCAACACCGCGCACGACGCCGACCGGGTGGCGGTGCTGGAGGACGGCTGCATCACCGAACTCGGCGGCCACGACGACCTGGTCCGCGCCGGTGGCGCGTACGCCGCTCTCTGGCGCACCTGGCACGGCGGCAGCGGTTAGCCGCGCTCGGGATCCTTCACGGCCGACCCGTCGCGGTCGCCGGGACGTCAAACCAGCCGCTTGGTGTAGCCCGCCGCGACCAGCCGCCGGAACGCTGCGCGTACCTCCTCCGGCATCTCCTGCGGGATCGCGAACCCGCGCTCGGCGTACACCTCGATCCGCTGTGTGTCGCCGACCAGCATCTCCACCACACCCTGCGGGTCGCCGATGCTACGCACGTAGTCGTCGAGATCCAGCAGATCCGACGCGCACACCACGTCGACCTCGGGCCAGATCCGCTTGCAGGTGGCGTGGGCCCGGCGCTGCTGGTGCGGTCGCGACATGACCAGTGCCGACCGCACCGGGATCCGGCGCTCGGCCAGGAGGCGGCGCGAGAACTCCAGGTTCTCGGCGGTGTTCGTCGCGCGCGGCTCCACGAGAATCGACTCCGCTGGCACGCCCAGCTCGATCGCGTGCTCGCGGTAGTGCACCGCCTCCCCGCGCGGGAACCGCTGCACGGTTGTCGGCGCGTTCGCACCGGTGAACACGATCCACCGGAACAGGCCCTGGTGGAACAGGCGCGCCGCGACCGCCGCGACGCCCAGGTCGTCGCTGCCCAGCCCGATCCCCACGTCGCAGGGGCGCGGCTGGTGGCACATGTCGTGGTAGCGCCACAACGTCTCCACGTCCGCCCGGACCTCCTCGGGGATCCGCATGGTCCGGCCCGCCCTCACGGCCGGATCACCACCCGCCGGCCGCGAAGCTCGCCCTGTTCGAGCATGCGGTGCGCCTGACCCGTCGCCGACAAGGGCAGCGGCACGACCTCGCGCGGCGCCAGCCGCCCGCCGGCCAGCATCCGGTTGACCAGGCCGGCGGCCTCGGCCAGCTCCGCGACCGTGGCGTGGGAGATCACGAACCCGAGCACCGCGCGGTCGTTCTGGTAGAGCGCGCCGACCGGCAGCACCGGCCGGGTGGCGGCGCCGGCGAGCAGCACGATCCGTCCGCGCCGGGCGAGCAGGTCGATCACCGGCTCCAGCTCGTTGCGTCCGGACGTGTCCAGGTAGACGTCGATTCCGTCCGGGCAGGCCGTCCGCAGCCGGTCGACGACGTCGGGAGCGCGGTAGTCGAGCACGTCGGTGGCGCCCCTGCGACGGCAGTAATCGGCGTCGGCCGCCGATGCGGTCGCCACGACGCGGGCCCCGGCGGTGGCGGCGAGCGCCACCAGCGCCGCGCCGACGTTGCCCGCACCACCCGCCACGACGACGGTCTCGCCGGGCCGGAGCCGGCCGTGGACGAACAACGCCAGGTACGCCGTAGCCGCCGGGTGAAGCACGGTCACCGCGGTGGCCGGGTCGACGCCGCTCGGCAACCGGTACAGCCGGTCGACCGGCACCACGGCCTGCGCGGCGGCGCTGCCCTGCCGGCCGTCGTACCCCAGGCTGTTGCACCAGACCAGGTCGCCGGCGCGGAAGCCGGCGGCCCCCGGTCCCGTCTCCACCACCCGGCCGACCAGGTCGCGGCCGACCACGAAGGGCAACGGCAGCGCCGTGGGATAGGCCCCGGAGCGGACGAAGGTGTCGACCGGGTTGACGGTGGTGACGATGACGTCGACCAGGACGTCGGTCGGGCCGGGGCGGGGTGTCGGCAGGTCACCGACCCGGATGCCCGCGGCGGGCCCGGGACGCTCGATGTACGCGGCTCGCATGGCCTGATTCTGCTGGACGTCGTCCCACCTGCCCGGGCAGGTCACACGCCCCGACAGCGGTTCGCGGCCGACCCGGGGACGCACCGGCCCGGCCGTGGCGCGGTCGGTCCGCCGGGTGTCGACGAGCCGCACCTCAGCGGGACAATGGAACCGGACGAGGGAGGTCCGCGATGGCTGAGGATCGAGAGCGCACCGATCGGTCGACGGACGAGGAGTTCGCCCGCCTGCGGGATGTCAGGTTCGGTGCGCTGCCCGCCCGAGTGACGCCGGCCGAGGACCTGATCGAGACCGTGGACACGGATCCCGCACACCAGGAGCCACCGGAGCCTCAGGTGCGCCGGGAGTGGGGGTAGGAAAACCGCGCCCCCCGTTCATGTGCCGGGCGGTGAGACCCGCCGGCCTGCGGGCGGGTGCGGCGCCGTGCGCGCTCGCCACCTGCCGAGCACCCTGCGACCCGAGGGGCGCAACCCGGAGGTGGCCCGGGCGAGATGAGCCTTGTTCTGACCGACGTACACGACAAGCAGCAGGACCAGGAGGCCCCAGCCGGCGAGCCAGACCAGCCAGTCGATGGGCGACTCCAGGCGCGAGAACGTGCCGACCAGGCAGGCGATCCCGGACAAGGGGAAGATCAGCTGCAGCCCGAGTTCGTAGTGCAGGGACCGGTTGATCTTGTGCCGCGCGTAATGTTCCTCCCAGGTGAACATCCGTTCATCGCCGGCGCACTGGACGGCGATCGGCTTGAGCACCTCGCGGATGTACCTGTTCGCCGCCTCGCGATCCCTCCGGCGCCGCAGGATGGTCACCCCGGAGATCGCCGCCAGGAGAGGCAGGCCAAGGAACAGTCGCGGATCGGCGCCGTTCGCGAGCACCAGCCCCACGATCACCGCGACAACGGTCATGTACGCGCCCACCAGAGCGTGCGACGCCGCCGACTTCTGAGCCACGAGCGCTCGAATCGAGTTGTACTCCGCAATCAGCAGATTCGCGCGGACGTCCGTGCGTGAACCCGTCTCGACGTGCTCGTAACCCCGCAGGGTGCCCGAATTCCCGACCAGGTCCTCCCACGCCATGGCTGGATTATGGCAATTGACGGCAACCACTCGCTTTCACCAACGGCAGTCGGTCCGGCCGCGCCGCCCCGGTGCTGCCGGCGGCTCCGCTCGGTTCCCCTACATGGACGGAACGCCGGGTGACCGGTCCGGTTCGGACGGACAGCCGGTGTCCGGGCGTGGAAGGTCGGCAGGCGCCGACGCCCGTCGTACCAGATATTGATAGAAGCAACCGTGGTCATTGGTGCGAGACGGCCGGACCGTTAGCGTCGGCCAGGACACCCGTCAGGTCCGTCGGGAGGTATGGGATGGTCCGCTTCATCAGCCGGCTCGCGGTGACCCTCACCGTCCTGCTCGCGTCCGTACTGGTGTTCACCACGCCAGCCCGCGCCGCGACAAACTGCTGGGCGCACACGTTGTCGACCGGGTACGGGCCGGTGCAGGTATGCCTACTGACGACCGGCTCGCTCGGTCGGGCAGCTCTCCGGAGCGGAATCACCGGGCAGCTTTCCTACCAGAGCGGGTGGCTGACAGCCAGCGGGTCGCTCAACAACCAGGGACGAATAACGGCGACCGATGGCGTGAACGCATTCTTCATCGGCGGGAAGTTCCTGAACACCCCGTACGGTCCGGCCTCCTTCGGCACGCAGCTGCAGACATCGACCGGCCGCTTTGGCTGGTGGAACCTCTTCGACAACCGCTTCTACCCCACCAGCGGGTGGTTCCCCCGCGTCTAGCCGAGGGTCCGCGCGTGGCTGATCTCCTCGAGGCCTCCGCAAACCTGTTGGCGGACCACGGCGACACTGCTAGCTTTCGGAGGCCGTGCCAGAGAACGAGGAGGTGGTACCCGTGAACATCGTATCGACGTGGGTGCTCCCCTCTGGGGTCACGGTCGGGCGATAGGTCGTCCGGGAGCGCCGTTCACGAGCACTCCCGAAAGGCACGACCATGCGATTCACCGCTGAACAACGCCTCGGCGACGGTGTCCTCGAGCGCGAGTTCACTCTCGACGGGATCCCCGGGATCCTGTGGACGCCCGCGACCGCATCCGCACCGGCGCCGCTGATCCTGATCGGCCACCCTGGCGGACTGCGCAGGATGTACCCCCGGCTGGTGGCCCGGGCCCGGCACTCCGTGGCGGAGGGCTTCGCCGCGGCCACGATCGAGCTCCCCGGTGGCGGTGACCGGCCCCGGTTCGCCGCCGTCGAAGAGGCCCGCGCCGACCTGCACCGGGCGCTGGAGGCCGGCCAGCCGGTCGCCGACGAGATCGTCGACCGGCTCGTCCTCCCGCTGGTCGAGAAGGCGGTCCCGGAATGGCGGGCCGCCCTGGACGCCCTGCTTCCGCTGCCCGAGATCGGCGGCCCGGTCGGATACTCGGGAGGGGTGATCGCCATCGGCATCCGGCTGGCCGTGGTCGAGCCGCGCATCTCGGCCGCTCTTCTGTTCGCCGGGAGCTTCGTGCCCCGCGCCATGATCGAGGATGCCCGACAGGTCACCATTCCGCTGTTGGTCCTGTTGCAGTGGGACGACGAAGGAAACGACCGGCAGTTGGCCCTCGATCTGTTCGACGCCTTCGGCTCCAGGGAGAAGACGCTGCACGCCAACCTGGGCGGGCACACCGGCGTCCCACAGTTCGAGGGGGACGACGCGAACCGGTTCTTCGCCCGGCACCTGAAGTGAGGCGGGGCCGTCAGGCCGGCCGCCGACGATAGGAGCTGCGGGCCAGAACTTCGCTCATCGAGGACCGGCCCCCGGCCCTTCGATGACGGGGGCCAGCAGATGCGCCACCGGCCCGATCGCGGCGGTACCGCCGGTCGGGGCGGTGGCGCGGCGCTGGCAGCCCGGCCGGGCTCCGTCAAGGGGACGGAACGCTCGGAAGCAGGTCGTCGTCGCGTCCGGTCTGGGGTAGCCCGGCGGCAGCCGCGATGGCCTCGACGGCCTCGTCCAGGGTGGTGGTCTCGGGTAGGACGAGTTCGTCGGGCCAGCCCAGGACGTCATGGGCGGCGTACCAGCCACTCATGTGCTCGGCGGTGAACTCGCTGGCCTGCGAGCGGGTGAGATGCCGACGCAGGGTCTCGGCCAGGGACACGTCGAGGTAGCAGAACAGTGACCGCCCCCGGTGCCCGTCCCGCAAGGCCGTCAGCATGCCCCGGTAGCGGCTGCTGTGCAGAATGCCCTCCAGCACGACGTGGTAGCCGTGGTCGAGGGCGAACCGGACGGTCTGCGCGATCAGCGCCGGCGCGATGCCGCCGGGCAGGTCCCGTTCGCGCAGCACGATGCGGCGCAGGTAGTCCTGCTCGACCAGGGCGCAGCCCCGGCCGTGCCGGCGCCGTAGCTCCCGGGCGATGCTGCTCTTGCCGGAGCCGGAGTTGCCCCGAATGCAGACGAGGATCGTCTCCGGGCTGCCGGTGGGTTCAGCGAGCACGATGCACCCTCGGGTTCACTCGTTGCGGACCGTGAGGTCGAGGACGTCGATGGTCAGCTCGCTGAGGTCAGGAAGCTGATCCCGGCCGACGGTGACGCCACGCAGGTTGTCCAGCGGCGTCTTGAGCCCACGGAGGCGGTTGCCCCGCAGGTCCGCGCCGTCGAGGTGGCAGGAGTCCAGTTCCAGGCCGGCGAGGTCACAGGACCGCAGCGCGATGCGAGGTAGCCGGCAGGAGGACCACGCGCCGTTGGTGAGGATGCAGTCGGTGAACGCGACCGAGCCGGCTGCGGCGACGCGCTGGAGGGTGGCGTAGTCGAAGCGGCAGCCGTCGAACAGGACGTCCTTGAGGCGTACGTCGGTGAGTCTGGTGCCGGTGAACCGTGAGCCGGTGATGGCGCAGCGTTCGATGGTGAGGCCGGTCAGGGTCGCGCCGGAGAAGTCGGTGCGGGTGATCTCGCAGCCGTAGAGGCTGCCGGCGTCCCAGGTGCTCTCGCTGAGGTCCCCGCCGGTGATCAGGCTGCTGCGGATGCTGGTGTCCTCAAGGTGCGCACCGCGCCACGCTGCGCCCTCGACGAGAGCCTCGGTGAGGCCGTCGGCCAGGTCCGGTGTGCTGTCAAGATCGTCCGGTTCGAGGTCCGGCAGCAGGACCTTGACGTCGCCGATCGTGGTGGTACGCATGTGTCCTCAACCTGTGTGGGCGCGGGGTGGGCACGCCACCGCGCGCGTTCCATGGCAGGGCTACTTCTTCTTGTTCCAATTGTCCCAGCCGGGTCGGCTGTCGAACTTTCCTCGGTTGTCCCAGGTGGGGCGGTTGTCGAACTTCGCCGCGTCGATTGACGCTACCGACCGCTCCGGGTCGACGCCGAGGCGGGCGAGTTGCTCGGGTGCGGCGTTGACGAGGGTCGCGAGAGCGTTGGTCATGGTGCTCCTCCTTGACGGGTGAGGTGATCCGCTGCGCGCGGACGAGGGCTTGCCTGCTGGTGCGGCAGTACGCGGTCTCGCGAGCGGTGAACGTCGCGTGCTCGAAGTAGCGGTTGGCTCGGCTGGCCGTCGGCTGGGAAGGCGAAGCTCGGGGAACGGGACCGGCGGGACTTGAACGGGCCGAACACCACACCATCGCCGCGAACCCGCCGCAACGTCTGGGAGCCCCGGTCACGCCGCGGCGGTCCGGGCCAGGTGCCGGGCAACGGCGGCTGCGGCGGCCCGTCCGGCCCGGCTCGCGCCGATGGTGCTCGCCGACGGGCCGTAGCCGACCAACTGCACGCGCGGATCTCGCGCGGTCGTGGTGGCGCCCTGAACGTTGCCGGGGACGTGCACGAGGGCGATGCCGCCCTGCGGTGACCGCAGTCCGAGCGGAGCCAGGTGGTCGACGGCAGCGCGGAATCCGGTGGCCCACAAGATCACGTCCACCGACTCGAAGGAACCGTCGGCCCAGCGCACCCCGTCCGGTTCGATGACGGCGAACATGGGACGCCGCACGTAGGCGCCGAGCTCCGCCGCACGACGCTCCTGGATCCGCAGTGCCAGGCCGGTCACGCTCACCACGCTGGCTGGCGGAAGTCCGCGGCGTACGCGCTCCGCAACCCCTGTCACGGCGGCAAGACCGGCCTCGGAGTCGAAGTCGTCGTCGCGCCACACCGGTGGACGCCGGGTGACCCACAGGGTGTCGGTGACCGGTGCAAGCTCACCGAGGAACTGCACAGCCGAGGCGCCACCACCGACGACGAGCACCCGCTTGTCGCGGAAGTGTTCGGCCCCGGGGAAGGCCACGGCGTGGAGCTGCTCGCCAGTGAACGAGGTGATCCCCGGGTAGTACGGCACGAACGGTCGCGTCCAGGTGCCGGTGGCGTTGACCAGGGTGCGCGTGCGCCACCGCCGCTCGCCGGCGTGCACCAGAAGCAGATCACCGTCGGCTTCCACCCTGGTGACGTGGACGGGTCGGACCACCGGCAGCCCGTGCCGTCGCTCGTACTCCCCGAAGTAGGCAGGGATCACCTCGTTGGCCCGCCGGCCCGACCGCGCCGGCGCCGGTGCGGCGGGCAGGTCGGCGACCCCATGGACATCCGCCATGGTGAGCGAGTCCCAGCGGTGCTGCCAAGCGCCCCCGGGCGCCGGGTTGGCATCGAGTACCACATGACCGACGCCCCTTCTCTGCAGGAAGAAGGACGCGGCGAGGCCAGCCTGTCCGCCGCCGATGACCAGGCTGTCCAAGGTCTCGGTTGGCTGTGCAGGGTGGCCTTGAGCGTTGTCTCCGTGGTCGAGGCCACCAACGACACGCCCTCGCCGGAGGGTCATCCTTGCCGAATCCATGATGTCCTCCGTTTCCGCATCCCCCGCCCGCGATGAGAAAGAGATAGGACGAGAACTAGTTCAACTTTCAACTAACGCGAGCTATTCCTTCACGCGTGGCCGCGCATCAAGCGGCGACCGCCGGACATGACGCGGCACCCAGCGAGCTTGAGACGGGTCATGATGCTGGCGAGTGCGAGCGTTGCCGTCGCCGACTCACCCCGAAATGACATCTGGGCACCCACCCGTGAGGGTGAATGCCCAGGTGATTGCTGGTGCGCCGCCAGGGACTCGAACCCCGAACCCGCGGATTAAGAGGTCCGTCGATGCCGGCCTTATCGGTCCCGTACCGCGCCGTTAGTCCCAAATCCCCTACCAGTCCATCGCTGTGGGGCCGCCGTGTACCAGCGGGTGCCCATCCGTCCAGGGCGCGCGAGCACCCGACGAGCACCCGCATACCGTATCCCTGCGTACGATGAGGACTGCCGCACAACCCAACGCTTGACCGATCAAGCTACTCAAAGCGGCGAATGACCTCATCGCTGGTTTCCTCGCCCAGACCGGCATGACCCTCAAGCCAAACCGCCATGATGATGCAGACGTCAGCCCTTCAACCTCTGCAGCTAGCTTGCGGCAGAATCTAGGCCATGCCAGGCAGCGTGTCCGGAGGGGCCAGCAGCGCAGTGGCGGCGTCGGCGCACGCCTCGTGCGCCCGATTCCGTGGGACAGACCCGCTGGTCACGGGCGTCACCCGCCGGAAGCTCGCTCAGGACGTCGGCCACTCGAAGGGCCCGGAGAGCGCCATCCCGCTGCTGCGCTGGATGCGTGCGATGACGTTCGAAGGCCTTATTCAGGACAAACGATTCGCCTCCGAAGTTGTCACGACCGCCGTTGGCGGCCTTGGCCTGGCTCGCCCGACTGGCGTCGTCATCAGGGACGCCGGTGTCAACGTAATCAAGACCGCCGCCGTGCTCGACGCCGCTCACAAGGACGCTGTCGTCCACGGCCGCGCCACTCTGATCTACCACCTCGCTGTCCCGTTCGTCGGGCTCGATGGCGTGGACGCCACCACCACCCGACCGGATTTCGCTGTCGTCACCCCACGCCGCCCGAACGTCGATGGCGAGGTCGACTCGTCGTGGTTGATCGTCGGAGACGCGAAGGACTACCAGCGCGTGCGCGCAAAGATCGACGACGCGAAGCTAATGAAGGGATTCCTGCAGGTCGCCCTCGGCGCCGAATCCGCCGCCCAGTGGTCGCAGCTGCCGGCCGGTATGGAAGTCCACACCTTCGGCGTGCTCGCGGTGCCGCGCAACACGTCCCTGAATCCGACCGCCGTCATCGAAGACCTCACCGACTACCGCGACGAAGTCCGTATGCGCGTCGTCGAACGGCAGAACGAGGTGGCACGGTTCCCAGACCCGACGACGATTGACCCGATCGAGCACCTCGCCCACCTCACGGCTCACTTCGACCCTGCTTCGTGCGCCGGATGCGACCTCTTCATCTTCTGCCGAAACGAACTCCAGTCGTCGAAAGACCCCGCCGACCTGCTCATCGAGCTTGGCGTGAAACCGGAGATGCGTCAGCAGGCGATAGGCTTGATCGACAAGACCACCCCTCTCGGCCCGATCTCGTCCTCCGTTCGGTCGATGATCGAGGCCAGTCTTTCCGGCGTCGGCGTGAAGTCGCGGCAGCGGCGCCTCGACCCGATCGGGCAGTCTGGCACCGTCAACGTCGTTATGGCGAAGTCGGACGGTGCGACGCTCGGTGTGTACGGCATTGCTTTACAGCGCATCACCGCCCAGGGTGCGGGGGCGTGGGACGTCACCGTCTTCGACAACCCCGATTCCGATGCCACTCGCCGCCAGATCATGAAGCTGCTTGGCAAGCAGCTTTTCGACGCCCTGTCTGGTGCCGTGAAAGCGAATACGGCCAGCCCCGAACCGATCCACGTCGTCGTCCCCGACTCAGGCACCGCCGACCTGCTCGTCGGCATCGCGGACTCCATCGCCGGCTCCGAACTGTCCCGGCTGCGCTGGCAGCGCGACAAAGACCAAGACCGTCCGGCGCTGACCTTCGGCGGCGAGCCTGCCGTCATCCCGCCGCGGCTGCCGGAGAAAGATCGGACGGCCGTGTCGTTCCTGCTCGAACAGGACCGGGCCCGGACGATGAAGTGCCGAATCCCGATCGTCGACCTGCGCGCCACGCTGGCTGCCCTCGTCACCGCCGGTGGACCGTCCGTGAACTCGCTGCGTGTCGACTACCTGTACCCGTGGGCGATCTCCGGAAGAGTGACGATCGACTTCCGCACCCACAGCTCTGTCATCGAGAAGTCGCCGCACACCGTCGGCGCCCAACTGACCACCCCCCAGTCGAACGCGATCCACGAGGCGTTCGCCGGCGACAAGCCGGGTCTGCCCCGCCCGGCCAACCCCGTCGCTTACGACTCACTCGTGCGCGACGAACTGGCGTACAAGACGGAAGTGTTCGACAAGTGCGTCGCCGCGCTCGACTCCGAGTTCGCTCCGTCCAAGCTGCGGGCCGCCGTCCGGCAGGTCGAGGGCGACTCGCAAATCGTGTGGCGCCGTCGCCTCGACCTGCACGCGTTCGACCTCGTGCGCTTCACCCGCACGTCGCGCTTCTGGCGCAACGACAACGTCCCCCTCCTGGAGGCGGACAAGCTCTTCGTCGACCAGCTCACGATCCTCACCAGCCCGCTCGCCGCCCACGACGCCGCGGTCGACGCCGGCAACCGACGCGTCGCCATCGCTCGCGTTGTCGGCACCTCCCCATACGTCCTCGAAATCGACTCGCGGCGCATCGGGGACCAGTCGCGAGTCGTCGTCCTGCACGTCAACGGCGAACCGTGCGTGGAAAAGCCTGCCGTCACCGTGAAGATCCAGAAGGGCTCGTTCAAGATCTCAAACATGGCGATCGGTCCGCTCGCCGAAATCTCGGCCGACCCACGTCAGTTCCAGTGGAACCCACACCACGACCCGGGCATAGCCGTCGGCGACGAACTCATCGTCGCCGACTTCGCATGGTTCTCCACGAACACCGGAGACGCGTTCCTGAACGTCCCACGGCCGAGCGTCGACCAGCGCTCCGCCCCGAAGCCGGACTGCACCCCCGACTCGTACGGCGACGACCCAGCGAGCCACCAGTACTGCTGCAAGCCGCACGAAGTCTCGGAAGCCGAGTGGTCAGACGAACTCGCCGTCCGACGAGCGTCCGGTCAGCTCAATCCACAGACCTGGCCGCCGATCGTCGACCCGGACGCCTTTGACGTCGCCGCCGTCGGCGACGACTTGCCCGACCCCGCAGCCGAACCGGCCGTCGCACCGCCGGAAGACCTCTCGATGGACGACGTGGAGTAGCCGTGACCATCGTCTTCACCCCGCCAACCGCTGTCGCCACGAGCGCTTACCACCACTCACGGGCCGCCGCCGAGAACGAAGCCGCCGCCAAGATCGCCAAGGGCCAGCTGCTCGACGCGCTGAACGGCTCGTCCGACATCACGACGATCCTGCTCAAGGCGGCTGCCGGAGCCGGCAAGTCGTACGTCCTCAAGCAACTCGTTCAGGACGCGACCGTCCAGCCGCAGTGCCTGCGGGTCGCCGTCACCGCGTTCCAGAACCGCCAGTTGTGGCCACTCGCCGAGTCGCTCGGCACCGCCATCGGCAAGGACAAGGTCTACCTCTGGTCGTCGAAGGGCCGCTTCAACGACGTTCCCGACTCGGTGAAGGCGACCGCCACCGTCGTCGACTCCGGCAACGCCATCCCGATCGACGCCCCCGTCGTGATCGCCACGTCGCACATGTTCGGCGAGATCGGGCCGCGCAAGATCGTCAGAGACCACTTCACCCCGTCGTTTCACGGCGACTACCGCTTCGACGTCCTGTTCGTCGACGAAGCCTGGCAGCTGGCCAGCCACCGGTTCGACAAGCTGAACTACGTCGCCCCGATCCGCGTCGGCGTCGGCGACGTCGGGCAGCTGCCCCCGATCGAGATCGGCGAGAACCCCTGGCGAGGCGACTCCGGGTACAACCCGTACCGCGCATGGCCGAACAACCACTCTTCTGACGAGCACGCGTGGGTTACCGAACTGCCCGCCGTATGGCGCCCGACGGGAGAGCAGCTCGGGCTGTGGCGCGCCTTCTACCCCGAGTGGCGCTCCCTCAACTGCGTCGCCGCGCCCGGCGACCGGTCGATCAAGCTCGGCAAACTGACCGGCGTCGCGAAGGACGTGTGGGAGACCGTCGCCTCTGGCGTCCCGACGCTGTTGGAAGTCGACGGGCTGCCGCCCGCCGAAGCGCCAGACGTCGACTTCCCCCTCGTCCAGTTCGTCGAGCAGCTTCTCGACGACCTGTTCTCCGCCGGCTTCTCGCTCGTCGCCACCGAGTACAACGGCGACGGCACACCGAGCGGGAAGACGATCACTACCGAACCGGGGGACGAGCCGACCGATCCGCTCGTCGCCGTGCTCGCCACCCGAAACGCCACGGTTGAAGACGCCGCCGACGCAGTCGAACGGCTGTGCAAGCGGCACGGTCTCACCGAAGCGGACCTGCTCACCTCCACCGTCGACTCCTGGCAAGGGCAGACCAACGGCATCACGATAGCGGTCCACCCGCTCACCGGCGCCTCGGAACTCGACGAGTTCAACTCGTCGTTCGGTCGTCTGGCCGTCACGTGCACCCGCGCCACCCACGGGCTACTAATCGTCTCGCGTACCGGGCTGGACCGTATGCTGCAGGAGGCGCCGGCCAGGCCCGGCACTCCGTTCGGAGAGCCCGGCAACCGCACTCTGCCGCGGCAGACCCACCAACGTATCCTCGCCACGTTTGCCCGGGGCACCTACACCGTCTGATCGCTGACCTGAAAGCCTCAACTACATGTCTCGCCTCTCCGAACTCCTGCGCCAAGTCGCACTGAAGGACGAGCGCCTCGCCGCTGACCTCAAGCGCGAGACGGACGCCCTCGCCGAACGGCGCTCCTTCGGCCTGAACTTCGAGCGACACGTCCCGGAGGCCGTCGAGCTACCGGGCCGGCCGGTCCGCAAGAATGACAAGGTGCACGCGTTATTGACGCGGGAAAAGCAGGTTCGCCTCGCCAACCTGAGGGCGATCAGGGAGAGGGAACAGACCGACGCCGAGAGGGACGAGCTTTCTCGCCTGGAGTTGGAGCTCAGGGAGTCCAACAGCGTCCTGTGGCGTGTCGCCTCCGTCGACCGGAAGGCCGCGACCGCGACACTCACCCGATCGGTGGTCGAGGAGAGTGACGCCCTTCTCCAAGCCACCGATGTCCCGCTCGATGACTTGGCCGTTGTCGCCGAGTTTCGCGACCCGATCTACCCCGGCCTCGTGTCCACTGGAAAGGTCGAGCGCGGCGGCCCTGATAAGCCATACCACGCGGTGATCAACGCCGAGAATTATCACGCACTTCAAGCGCTGCTGTTCACACACCGCGGCAAGGTCGACGTCATCTACATCGACCCGCCGTACAACACCGGTGCAAAGGACTGGAAGTACAACAACGACTACGTGGAGGGAGACGACCTGTACCGCCATTCCAAGTGGCTTGCGATGATGGAGCGGCGTCTGCTGCTAGCCCGGGAGCTGCTGGATCCCGACGAGTCCGTGCTTATTGTGACGATCGATGAAAAGGAGTACCTCCGCCTCGGCCTCCTCCTTGAGCAGACGTTTCCGGATGCATCCATCCAGATGATTTCAACGGTCATCAACCCTAAGGGTTCGTCGAGAGGAGTCGGCTTTCGGCGCGCCGACGAGTACATCTTCTTCGTCATGATTGGGGACTCATCACCCGCTCGGCTCGCTCTCGGGCCGGAGTGGTCCGCATCATCTCGACGAGACGTTGAGGAGTTGACGGAGCCGGCCGTGATCGACCCTGGCTGGACATCAATGATGCGTCGAGGATCGAACTCGGCTCGCGCTGATCGACCCAAAATGTTTTACCCGATCTACGCCGACCCCGCCGGTCCAAATATTGTCGCCGTCGGCGAACCGCTGCCGGACGGCGTTCACGAAGCCCCATCGAAGCCCGGCCTAGTGACGATCCTACCGATCCGCACGAATGGGAGCGAGGGACGCTGGCAAGTCTCCCACACAGAACTTCTCACCCGGATAGAGCAAGGCCGAATCCGCCTAGGACGCGCCACCTCCTACGGCTACGTCGTCAACTACCTTCCGGACGGCGCCTACGCAGAAGTTCTATCCGATAGGTTTGAGATTCAAGGCAGGGCACCCGACGGTTCGCTCATCGCCACCGGAATATCATCCGACGCGACGCGGGTGGCGCCGACGCAGTGGAAGATTGCCTCACACAACGCGTCAGAAAACGGCACCGCCCTGCTGGGGCAGTTCCTACCGAATCGCAAGTTCCCGTACCCGAAGTCGTTGTATGCGGTCGAGGACGCGATCCGCTTCTTCACCTCGGACAAACCAAACGCGACCGTCGTGGACTTCTTTGCGGGCTCCGGCACGACAGCCCACGCCGTGATGCGCCTGAATCGCCAGGACGCGGGCCGACGGGTGTCGATCTGCATCACCAACAACGAGGTCGCGGCGGATGAGCAGCAGCGACTCCGCAAGATGGGTCTCAGGCCGGGAGACGAAGCTTGGGAGGCTTGGGGCATCTGCGAGTACGTGACTAAACCTCGGATTCGCGCGGCTATCACCGGGAGCACCCCCGAGGGCGCCCCCGTCAAAGGCGAGTACAAAGACCCTGACGTGTTCCCGATGGCGGACGGGTTCGAGGAGAATGTCGAGTTTTTTACGTTGACGTACGAGGCGCCGCTGCGGGTCTCCACGAATCGCGAGTTCGGGAAGATTGCCCCCTTCCTGTGGCTGAGGGCGGGCTCCCGCGGGAGGCGGATCGGCGACATCTCGACTGGATGGGACGTGGCGGAGGCGTACGGCGTGATAGTTGATCTCGACCAGTCGAAGCAGTTCCTGAAAGCGATGGAAGACGCACCGAGCGTCACCCACGCGTTCATCGTCACCGACGAAGACCGTTTGTTCGAGGCGATGGTGCGCCAGCTGCCTGCGCACGTCGAGCCGGTTCGCTTGTACGAGGCGTACCTGCGCAACTTCGAGATCGAAGCGGGGCGGGCCGCGCGATGAAATTCACCCTCAAGCCGTACCAAGCCGACGCCGTCGCGGCGATGCTCAGCTCGCTGGAGCGGGCGAAGAACGTGTACGAGCGCGAGAACGTTCCGACGTCCGTGTCCCTGTCCGCGACGACCGGTGCTGGCAAAACCGTGATGGCCGCCGCGGTGATCGAAGCTCTGTTCTATGGCAACGAGACGTTCGAGTTCGAGGCCGACCCGGGCGCCGTCGTCATCTGGTTCTCCTACAGCCCGGACCTGAACGAGCAGTCGCGGTTCCGGTTGATGGAGGCGTCCGACAAGATCGAGTCGTCCGATCTCGTCGTCATCGAACCGCCGTTCGCCAAGCCGCGGCTCGACCCGGGCAAGGTGTACTTCCTCAACACCGGCAAGCTGACGAAGAACTCGCTGCTCACCCGCGGTCACGTCGAGGTGGAGGAGGGTGAAGTTCTTCCCGGTCTGCATGACGCGGCCCAGCCGGACATGCAGGGGTGGACGATCTGGGAGACGATCGCCAACACGATCAGCGACCCGGACATGACCGTGTACATGATCCTTGACGAGGCGCACCGTGGGTTCCGCGCCGACCGCAGTGCGTCCGACAAACCGACCACCGTACGCAAGCTCGTCAACGGCCACTCCGGCTACCCACCGATCCCGATCGTCTGGGGCATCTCGGCGACGATCGAGCAATTCCGTAACGCGATGACCGAAGCGGACTCGTCCGACGCGCGCCGGGCGCTGCCGCCGATCGAGGTGGACGGGTTCCAAGTGCAGGAGTCCGGCCTCGTCAAAGACACGGTCGTCTTGGAAATCCCCGCCGAGGCTCAAGCGATCGACCTCGTCCTCGTGCGCCGAGCGGCGAAGAAGTTCCGCGAGGCGAGCGAGCGGTGGGAGAGGTACTGCACCGACCAGGGTCTGCCGGACGTAGTCCGGCCGCTGCTGGTCCTGCAGGCGCCGGCCACGCCGGACCACGACAAGATCGGCGAGGCGATCGACGTCATCTTCGACGAGTTCCCGGCACTGCCAGCCGGGTGTATCCGGCACGTGTTCGGCGAGCACACTCCCCAGCGATTCGGTGCGCACGACGTCGACTGGGTCGAGCCCCAGACGGTCGAGGACAAGACGCATATTCGGATCCTGATCGCCAAGGACGCCATCTCGACCGGGTGGGACTGCCCGCGGGCCGAGGTGCTCGTGTCCTTCCGCCCGGCGCGCGAGCACACGCACATCACACAGTTGCTCGGCCGGATGGTACGCAACCCGCTCGCCCGCCGCGTGCCCGGCGATGAGGTGCTCAACTCGGTCGACTGCATCCTGCCGTTCTTCGACCGGACGATGGCCGGCAACGTCGTGAAGTACCTGACCGGCAAGATCGACGGAGTCCCGGACGGATCGGGCCGAAAGGCGATCATCGAAGAGTGCAAGCTGCTGCCGAACGCTGCGGTGGACTTCGTCTGGCCCGTGTGGGATTCGATCCCTACGATGACCGTCCCGCAGCGGGGTGCTGCCCCGGTGAAGCGGCTCGCCTCGCTCGCCCACGCGCTGGCCACCGACGGTGTGCGTCCCGGGGCGGTGAAGGAAGTCGCCGGGCTAATCCACGCGGCGCTCGACGGGGCGAACGTCGAGTTTGCGTCCAAGGTGAAGGCATCGACGGCGGAGGTGCTCGCTGTTCGGCTGCAGCAAATTTCCGGCCGACTCGGTAAAGGCAACATCGCGTACGCGGACATCTTCGAACGGGCCGACGAGCGGGCGATCCGAGCCGCGTTCCAGGACGCCCGCAAGGCGTTCGGCTCGGACATCGCGTCGATGTACGTGGACCACCTGGTGGGCGAAAACGGCGAGGACGACGACCTGCGCGACGCGTTCATCCGAGCCGCAGCGCTGGCGACCGTCCCGGAGATCCGCGAACGGATCGACGCGCGGGCGAACGAGATCGCGAACACGTTGTTCGCCGAGCACCGCGTGGACATCAAGAGCCTGCGTGACGACCGGCAATCCGAGTACGAGGACATCCGGGCGCTGGCGGTCGAGCCGCAAGTGACGTCGCTCGGGCGGCCGAAGACACGGATCGAGGACTACGTCGAGGTGGACGAAAAGACCGGGCAGTTGGCGCGGGCGCCGTTGGCGCCCAAGCACCTGATGTCCGACGAGCACGGGCAGGTGCCGATAACGAAGCTGAACGACTGGGAGCGCGAAGTGGTCTTCGCCGAGCTGAAGCGATCTGTCGCGTGGTATCGCAACCCGCCGCGTCAGGCGACGGACTCGCTTGGGATCGCGTACCGAGACGGCAGCGGCGACTGGCATTCGATGCACCCGGACTTCATCTTCTTCAGCGAAGTGAACGGCAAGGTCGTCCCGTCGATCGTCGACCCGCACGGTCACCACCTGGGCGACTCGACGGAGAAGCTGCAAGGGCTCGCGAAGTTCGCCGAGGACCACGGTGCGTCGTTCCACCGGATCGAAGCGCTGAGCAGAGTCAACGGCAACATGCGCGTGCTCGACCTGACAAAGCCCGCTGTTCGCGAGGCGATCTACGCCGGCGGCAACACCCCGATCGAGTTCTACGACTCCCCCATCGCCGAGGACTACGACGGACCGGGCTTATGACGGGCAGTTGACCTGGAAGGAGGCCGCCGTGCCCAAGCCCGGCCTTGCGCGACTTGAAGGCTCCAGACTCTGCGAGCGCTCCTCCAACTGCCGCAGCTGAGCTGTGCCCAGTATTGCGGCCACTCATGCAGTGCACTCGCCGAAACAATGAAGTACCAGCTACAGGATTTCTCGAAGGAACCGTCAACGTCCATGGCCTGACCGAGGTCCGGGTCAACGCCGACGGCGGGCGCGAAGTGTTGGGCCTGGATGTCGTCCTTCGACGAGGACGGAGCCGGCTGGCTGGCGTCCCGGAGATCGCTGACCGCCTGCGTTCTGACCGGGGTGTCTGATCATGTCCGATGTCCACGCCAACCTCGTGGCCTCCATCGGCGCGGCCTACCCGGCGCGTCATGCCAGCGCCGGACCCGCTACCTGCGCAACCTGGCTGACGAAGATAGCCCAAGTCGACGCAGCCGTGGATCGCCACCGTGGTGCGCACGAGCGCGCCAGACACTGTGGCGCCGTCCTCGAGACAGCCGGGAGAATCTGGGTGATAACCCCATGCGCAGTTCGTACCGGCCTACGCCGGCCTTGTCGTCGAGCCACGCCGTCGCGGGACGACTGACGCCGTTGCTTCAGCGGCGGCGTGAGACAGCTCGGGTAAGACGTCGCCGTAGAACTTGGCGGTGAAGTGCGGGCTGGAGTGGCGGAGTCGGTTGGAGATGACTTTCATCTGGACGCCGGCGGCGAGGCCCATGGTGGCGGCGCCGTGGCGGAGGTCATGGAGTCGGATGGGTGGTAGCCCGGCTTGGGTGGCGAGGTGGTGGAAGTGATCGGTGACGTCCGCAGGGTGGAGCCGACCGCCGGTGGGGGTGGTGAACACGAGGCCGGTGGTGGTCCAGGCGGTGCCGGCGGCGAGGCGTTCGCGGTGTTGGCGGGTGCGGTGGGCTCGCAGGACGGTGACGGTTTCGGTGTCGAGGGCGACCGCGGCCTCGCTGTCGTTTGTTTTCGGGGTGTCGATGGCGGTGGCCCAGCCGTGTTGGACGAGTTGCCAGCGGACGGTGAGGGTGTGGGCGTCGAGGTCGAGGTCGTCCCAGTGCAGGCCGCAGGCTTCGCCTCGGCGTAGTCCGGTGAAGGTGATGAGGTGGTAGAGGGCGTAGAGCCGGTCGTTCGCGTCGTGGGTGTGGTCGAGGAATCTGCCGGTGTGTTCGGGGGTCCAGATCATCACGGGGCTGGGGGTCTTGCCGGTGTCGCGCCACGTCTTGACGCGTTGGTCGGTCCATACGGTGGGCTTGGGTGGTCGGGCTGTTGGTAGTTCGACCATGAGGGCGGGGTTGGTGTCGATGTAGCGGTGGCGGCGCATCGCATCGTTGAGGGCCTTGCGCAGGGTGGCGTGGATGACGTGCAGGGTTCTGGGGCCGACGATCCGTTGGTTCTTGACCTGGTCGCGTTTGGCGGGGTCGCGGCTGGCGCGCAGAGTGGTGATGGTCGTGTTGCGTTCGTCGATGGCGTCGTACATGGCGTCGATGTGGCCGGGGCGGAGCCGGTCGATGCGCAGGTGGCCGAGGTACGGGATCAGGTACAGCCGGATGTGGCCTTCGTAGGAGCGCAGGGTGCCGGTCTTGATGTTCTTGCGTCCGGCGAGCCAGTCGGTCAGGTAGTCGGCCACAGTCGGTAGCTCGGTCGGGGTGATGTCCAGGTGCAGCGCCCGGCGGATCTGGTCCGGGGTGGGGATGGGGGCGCCGCTCTTGACGGCGGTTTCGATGAGGTCGCCGGTCTTGACAGTGGTGTACGGGTCGGTGGGGTCGGGGACGGCGAGCGCGGCCCGGATGCGGTCCAGCACCGCGTCCGCGTCGGCCTGAGTGGCGTACGGGCCGTGGCGTAGTGGGCGGCGGGTGCCATCGGCGCGGGCGGGTACTTCGATCTGCCAGTGCCAGTGGCCGTGGGTGCGGGACCAGCCGCCGCCGGGCCGGCGAAGCTGGGGACAGGAGCGTCCCAGTCGCCGGCCCGTGACGCTGTCGCGGCAGCCGCAGCGTTTGAAGGTGGATCCCTTCACTCATCGTCTCCTGGATGCTTCGTATGGTGCCGCCAGCGGTGCCGGGTGGAATCCGCTGGCGGCAGGGCCATCGCATCCACGCTCACCTTCGCGTCGGCATCAAGTCGCCCGCCGCCAGTCGCGGCCGGGTCGGGTTGGAGGAGATGGAGCAGGGCGGCGACCGGGACGATGATGCGGCTGCCTGCCCGGATCAGCGGTACGGGGAACTGGTCGGTGGCGGCGAGCCGGTACGCCTGGGATCGGCTGATCCCGAGCACCGACGCGGTGGTGGCGAGGGTGGTGGTGACGCCGAGGGCACGGATGCGCTCGACGGTCCACACCTCCTCGACGGTGGGCGCGGGCGGGGTGGTGGTGCTGTCGGTCGTGGTGCGGGTGGTTTGGTCAGCGGGATTGGTGGGGCTATTCATGATCAAGCTTCTCCTGGTCGTGAGAGGGATCGCTGGGCGGTAGGAGCGGGGTAGTCCCGTCGGGGTCGACCGGCGCAGGGGTGACTGCTCCGCCACCATTGCGGCGCTCCGGTGACAGAGGTGGTGACGTCGGGTTGGTCGGCACGGCCGGGCTCACGACCAGCTCGGGTGGTGCCGATGACTCGGCCCTGAGGGTCTTGAGGAGTTCGGATAGGCGGGTGTTGGACACGGTCTGACCGGCTGCGCGCAGCGCTTCGGCGAGCGCCGCCCGGGTCAGTGCCTGCCCGTCCGCGGCGAGCCGGTCCCGGACCTTTCGCGCCGCCGGTAGCAGCTCGCCAACGTCGCCGGGCGGCTGCGCGGACGGTCCCCGGTCCGCTCGCCGCTGCCGATCCCGTCCGCCGTGTCGGTGACGAGCATCCGTTGAGCGGACGGTCCGGCTCCTAGGCCGCCGCTCCCCCGCCTTGACAGCGGTCCGGGTCGCCTCGTCTGGTCTGCTGTCCGGATCGGCCCGTCCGGCATCATTCGGTCGGCAGTCCCCAACCGTTTCGGCGGTGGCGGACGTCGCGGTGCTGGTGCGGCCGAGGGCGATCTTGACCATGACGAGGAATCCGAGCGCCGGTACGGCGGCGGCGACCCAGCCGATGACCGAGGGTTCGGCCTCGACGACCTGCGCCGCCAGGGACAGGGTGACGGCGCAGGCCAGCACGGTGGCTGGGAACACGGTGGAGGTGTGGGTGCGTTTGCGGCGGCGCAGTTCCAGGCCGGAGGCGATGGACATCAGCTCCAGGACGATCGCGTCGGCCCAGGCCAGCCAGCCGGGTTGGCCGTGCGCGGCGGCCACGTTGTGCACGTGGGTGAAGCTGGCCGCCCCGGCTGCGCCGCCGATGGCCAGCATGATGACGACCTGGACGCCGCCCTCGACGCGGCTACCCCGCGGACTGGCGTTCGGGCCAGGGACCGGTGTCGTCGTGGCCGATCACCTCCTCGACCCTGACCGGAGCAACGGCCCATCCGTCAGCCGCAGGAGGCCGGACCGAATAGCGGACCGGCCCGGCGTCGGACAACCGTCGGACGGGGATCGGACGCCGGCCGCGGACCGCCCGCCGCGGACGCGGGACCGGGATGCGGTCCTGCAGCTGTGGGAGCGAACGTCCGGTGCTCTCACGGATCTGTCAGCACCGGCCGAGCCGCTCACGACAGATCCGTGACAGACGCCGAACCTTGCTGTCCGCTCCGCAGCGGAAGTACTGTCCGCCGCCGTCGTGCCGTCGCCAATCACGCGGCCTCACCCGCCAGACCGGAGGCGTCAACGGCGTACCCGGCGAGATCCGCCAGCCGTAGCCGCTGCCCTTCCACACCGGCCACGGCCCACACCGCCCCGGCCGGGCCCAGGCCCGCCGTCGCGGGGTGGTCGCGGGCCCCGGTGGCGACCGGCACCGACAGCGGCACGTCGGCCAGCACGCGGCGTAGGTTGCGCTCCCGGGCGGCCGAGTGCAGCCAGAACAGCACCGGCCACGCCCGCCGGATCGTCGCGAACAGATCCTGGTAGCCGTCCACCTTGGTGGCAAGGATCGACAACTGCTCGGCGCCGGTGTCGTACTCGACGAAGAACGGCACCTCGGTCCGGCCGTCGACCCACCGGCCGTAGCCGTCCGGGCGGACCCGCGGCTGATACGCCCGCACCAGCCCCGGATCCCGCCGGCGGGTGAACGTCCCGGCGCGCTGGCACACCGCCTCCGGCAACCACTCCACCAACGCCGCGCCAGGGTGGGTGCGGGCGTGCCCGGCCAGGTCGGTGAAGAAGCCGTTCACCCCCAGCCGGTGGGCGAGGCTGCGGGTCGAGGTCCAGCGCCGCCGCTCCACCCGGGCGTGGTCCCGACGGGGTGGGCGTTCGTCCCGGCTGGCCGCGACGACCTCGGCGCCGAGCTGATCGATGACGTAGTGGTACGGGTACGAGCCGCCGTCGGCCCGCTGCGGCCGGAACCGGGCCACCAACCGCAGCCGGTACAGGGTCCGCAGCCGCCGCTGACAGAAGTCCAACGACGGGAACAGGGCGTTCGCGAGCTGGAACGACGTCAACACGCCGTGGTCGTACAACCAGCCCAGCAGCACGCGGTCACGGCCGGTTAGCTGGGACTGGACCCGAAGGACCGGATCATCCACCGGCCACCACCTCCCTTCCGGGCATGGAATGCCAGCCCCAGGGGGAGAGACCCGAGACCAGGCAGGGTCTGTCGCAGGACAAGGCTCCAGCGCTGACAGACGGGCTGACCTGCGTTGTGAGAGGAAACAGGGGGTCCGTTCGGGGGTCCGGGTGAAGACTGACGTCAACGCTGACGCCAAGCCCGACCCCCGAACGGGGATCAAGCCGGAACTCGTCAGCATCAATGCCTACGGCAGTAGGTGAAGGTGTCGGCGAAAGCACGAGAACTCCTTGGTTGAGGGTGTGGAATGTGGTGGTGCTGGCGTGGTCGGGTCACCACAGCGCCGCCGGAGCGGAAGAGTCCCGGTGAGAGGCATCCAAGCGCCGCCCCTGCCGTGGTCGCCGTCAGCAGCGCACGCTTGCCGGCCGCCGGGAGCACCGACGAGACGAATGGACCTGGGGAAAGCGCGCGCAGGTAGTTGAGGGCGGGGTGAAGCTAGCCTCTTGGGTCATGTCCGCCCCTGCGCCGCGTCCGTTGCTGTTCCTAGACGTGGACGGGACCCTCCTCCCGTTCGGGACACCCACGGCGGCTTCGCCGGGCATGTCACATGGCCCACCGGGGCACCGGCCCTGCCGGCCGACGCCCACCCCTTGCTGCACAAGGTCAATCCGGAACACGGCCGCCGGCTGAAAGCCCTGCCATGTGATCTCGTGTGGGCGACGACCTGGATGAGCGACGCGAACGACGTGCTCGCGCCGCTGCTCGGGCTACCTGCCCTGCCCGTCGTGGACTGGCCCGACTCCGACGAGGTCGGCGTCTTGCACTGGAAGACCCGTGGACTGGTCGAATGGGCGCACGGACGCCCCTTCGTCTGGATCGACGACGAAATCTCCCACGCCGACCAGCAGTGGGTATCGACTCACCACCACGACCCGGCCCTGCTACATCGGGTCGACCCACACCGCGGACTGACCGAGCACGACTTCACAGTCATCGAGAGCTGGCTCATGCGAGCGTGGTAGGGCGACCTCCATGCTGTCGCAGTTGCCGTGCTTGACGGCTTGCCTGGCCATTCGGGACCGACGTCGGCGAATGGCGCGCCGAAACGGCATCACCGTAGCCAGCTGGGCTGCTCTACGGGGACGGCACGTTCGGTAGCAGGTCGTCGTCGCGTCCGGTCTGGGGTAGCCCGGCGGCAGCGGCGAGGGCCTCGACGGCGTCAACCAGGGTGGTGGTCTCGGGTAGGACGAGTTCGTCGGGCCAGCCCAGGACGTCGTGGGCGGCGTACCAGCCGCTCATCTTGTCGGCGGTGAACTCGCTGGCTGGCCTGTGGGCGGGTGAGGTGCCGGCGCAGGGTCTCGGGCAGGGACACGTCGAGATAGCCGAAGAGGGACCGCCCTCGGTGGCAGTCCCGCAGGGCGGTCAGCATTCCCTGATAGCGGCTGGTGTGCATGATGCCTTCCAGCACCACGTGGTAGCCGTGGTCGAGAGCAAACCGAGCCGTCTGCGCAATCAGGGCGGGTGGGGCGCCCCCGGGCAGATCCCGTTCGCGCAGCAGGATACGGCGCAGGTAGTCCTGTTCGACCAGGGCACAGCCCCGGCCGTGCCGGCGTCGCAGCTCCCGGGCGATGCTGCTCTTGCCCGAGCCGGAGTTGCCCCGGACGCGGACGAGGATCGTGTCCGGGCTGCCGGTGGGCTCAGCGACCACGATGCCTCCTCGGCTTCAGTTGTCGCGGACGGTGAGGTCGAGGGCGGCGACGGTCAGCCGGGTGAGGTCAGGAAGTTGGTCCTCGCCGAGGGTGACGCCGCGCAGGTTATCCAGCGGCGTCTTGAGGCCGTGGAGTCGGCTGCCCCGCAGGTCGGTCCCGTCGAGGTGGCAGGAGTCCAATTCCAGACCGCTCAGGTCGCAGGACCGCAGTGCGACGCGAGGTAGGCGGCAGGAAGACCACGCGCCGTTGGTGAGTGTGCAGTTGGTGAATGCGACCGAGCCGGTGGCGGTGACCCGGCGGAGGGTGGCGTAGTCGAAGCGGCAGCTGTCGAACAGGACGTCCTTGAGGCGTACGTCGGTGAGTCTGGTGCCGGTGAACCGGGAGCCGGTGATCGCGCACCGTTCGATGGTGATGCCGGTCAGGCTCGCGGCGGAGAAGTCGGTGCGGGTTATCTCGCAGCCGTAGAGGCTGCCGGCCTCCCAGGTGCTCTCGCTCAGGTCCACGCCGGTGATCAGGCTGCTGCGGATGCGGGCGTCCTCAAGGTGCGAGCCGTGCCACCCTGCGCCGTTGACGAGGGCCTCGGTGAGGCCGTCGGCGAGGTCCGTCGTGGTGTCGAGGTCGTCCGGTACGAGGTCCGGCAGCAGGACCTTCACGTCGCCGATCGTGGTGGTGCGCATGTGTCCTCAACCTGTATGGGCGCGGGGTGGGCACGCCACCCCCGCGCGTCCCCGTGGTGGTGACTACTTCTTCTTGTTCCAGTTGTCCCAGCCGGGTCGGCTGTCGAACTTACCCTTGTTAGCCCAGGTGGGGCGGTTGTCGAACTTCGCCGCGTCGATTGACGCTACCGACCGTTCCGGGTCGACGCCGAGGCGGGCGAGTTGCTCGGGTGCGGCGTTGATGAGGACCGCGAGAGCGTTGGTCATGGTGCTCCTCCTTGAGGGGTGAGGTGGTCTGCGGCGGCGCGGACGAGAGCTTGCCGGGTGGTTCGGCAGTAGGTCGTTTCTCGGGCGGTGAAGGTCGCGTGCTCGAAGTAGCGGTTGCCGGCCTGGGCGCCACGGCAGAAGTCGTAGAAGGTGCAGTGGTCGGCGCAGTCGTTGAGGGCCGTTATGAATTCGGCGACGTAGTCCAGGTCGCCGGCGCGGGCGAGCATGGCGGTGATGGGTTGATGGAGGACGTTGCCGGCGATGAAGTGGCCGTATCGCGGCTCGGTGATGCCGAGCAGTTCCGGTGACAGCAGCACCACCTGCCCGTCCCAGGAGACGGTCGGGATCGGCTCGTACGGGGCGTGGTCGACGCGCCCAGCGCGGGTGGCGGCGAGATAGTCGGCCAGGCGGTCCACGTCGCGGATCCGCAGCGGGCTGCCGCCGACGCGACGCTCGATGAGGCGCTGCCAGAACCGGTAAGCGGCGCCCTCCGACACCGGCGCCCGGTCGGCGCCCTCCTGCTCTTCGATGTTGAAGCCCACCGACTCGCAGCCGGGCAGGCCGGCGAAGAAGTCGATGAGGGCTTCGGCGTGGCCGGTGGTTTCCGGTGTGACCACACAAATCACCGAGTACCTCAGCCCCGCGTCGGCCAGGGTCTGCATGCCGCGCAGGGTTCGGGCGTCCGTCGACTTGCCGGCCCGGTCGAGGCGGTTCCGGTTCAACGCGCCGGGTCCGTCGATGCTGACCCCGACCTCGAACCCGTAAACGGTGAACAGCTCGCACCACTGTCGGTTGATCAGCGTCGCGTTCGTCTGGATCTCATGACGCACCACTCCCGCGCGCCGGAGCTCCTCGAACGGGGCCAGTAGATCCCGGAACAGCCCGACGGGTGTGGCGGTGGGTTCGCCCCCGTGCCACACGACGCTCACCGGATGACCGCTGTTCTGATGTGCGATCGACTCGGCGCAAGCCTGCGCGACCGCGCCGCTCATCAGGCGGGGGGATCTTCGGTCGGGCAGGTAGCAGTAGGTGCAGTCGAGGTTGCAGAAGCTCGTCGGCTGCACGACCAGGGTGTGGAAGCTGCCGGCGATCGCCGGCCAGCCGGTGGCGTTGATGAGGCCGATGCCGTTCACGAGGATGCCTCCTCGATGCTGACGGCCGTGGTGGCACTGACGCGGTAGGCGTGGGTGTGGCGGGCAGGCCAGCCGAGGAACCGGTCGAACATGTCGGCGGCGCTGCCCGTGACGCTCGGGTTGAGCCGGTGCAGGTCTTCGATCGCGTCGTGCAGGCAGCCGGCCAGGTAGAGGAACAGGCTCACCGGCACTTCTCGATACTCGGCTAGGAGCGCGAGCTTCGCTGCGCCGCAGGGCCACGGCTGCCCGCATCGGCGGCACAGCCATAGCGGGCGCATCGGCAGATGTTCCACCCCGGCTGGCGCGGCCCGGTTCGCCGCGAGGCGGCGCTGCTGCCCGGTCACCGGCGACCGCCCTCGCGGGTCTGCTGCTCGAACAGCCGACGCCACACGAAGGTGAGCAGCGGCGGATCAGCAGGCCACACCTGCCCCTGGGAGGACGTCCATCTGGGCTCGGGGCGCCGGGACTGGCTGGCCATCGCGTTACGCGAGACGTACACCGTCATGCCGCCACCCCCACCAGGGACGATGAGCGGCGGGCTCGCCGGGGGAATGGCGAGCCCGCCGCCGCATCACGGCGGCTGGGAGCAGACCGCCGATCACCCACCCGCGCAGCCCTCATGGCGGTACGCAGGCGGGGAAGGCGCCGAGACAGTTCGCTCCCGGACGGGCCGAGCCAGCGGCCCAAGCCGTGGTGTGGTGCGCCGCTCATCGATCCCTCCATCTGCAGCTCCCTGTCAGTCATCCCCGACACCGGCATCGACACGTGCCGGTGATCTGGGGTGAACTGAACGTAGGGGCGGTCCGTACGGAGGACCGGGAAAATCCGTACCGGGTCCGGCGGCCTTCAGCGGGCAGGGTGATGGTGTGCGAGGGATGACGGACGACATGACGATCGGCCAGCGCGTCGCCTTCTACCGGCGGCGGCGAGGGCTCTCCCAGGAGGTGCTGGCCGGTCTGGTCGGCAAGACGCAGGAGTGGTTACGCAAGGTTGAGACGAACCGGGCCGACCTGGACCGGCTGTCGGTCATACGCGCAATCGCCAAGGCCCTGGACGTGTCCCTCGGCGACCTGATCGGTGCACCGAGCCTGTTCGAGTGGTCGGACGACTCAGGTCGCGAGACCATCCCCGCCTTGCGGGCCGCGCTTCACGACTATCGTCACCTCGCGCCGGCGCTTGCCAGCACGGGGGACGTCGAGGCTCCCGCCCTGCGCGAGATCGAGAACGATATCGCCGAGATCTGGACCGCCTACCAGCACTCGCGGTACGGCACCCTCGCCCGCCGGCTCCCCTACCTCATCCACGACTGCCTCACCGCCACCGAGGCGTACGACGGAGACGACGGCCAGCGCGCGCACGCGATGACCGCCTACGCCCATCAGCTCGCCGCGTTGTTCCTCACCAAGCTCGGCGAAGGTGACCTCGCGTGGACCGCCGCCAGCCGAGGGCTGGCCGCCGCCAACGCCAGCCACGACCACGTCGTCATCGGCTCACTTAGCCGCTCCGCCGCGCACTCGCTGGCGTCCATCGGTGAGTACGCCCAAGCCCGCGGCCTCGCCGCCACGGCGGCGCAGTTCCTGGAACCACGGCTCGTCAAGCCGACTCCGCAGCTGCTGTCGGTCTACGGAAGCCTGCACCTGGTCTGCGCGCTGGCCGCCGCTCGAGACGACGACCGCGCCTCAGCCGACACCCACATCGCCGAGGCCGATGCCACCGCGCAGCGACTCGGTGCCGATGGCAACCACGTGTGGACCGCGTTCGGGCCGACCAACGTGTCGATCCACAAGACGACCGTGGCGATGGAACTCGGCGACGTGCAACGCGCCATCGCCATCGGCGCCCCACTCGACACCAGCACCGTTCCCGTCGAGCGGCGGGTTCGGCACGCCATCGAAACCGCCCGAGCCCTTGCCCGGTGGAACCGCATTGACGACGCGCTCAACGCGCTCCTGGACGCCGAGGTCATCGGCCCCGACCAGGTGCGCTACCACCAGCTCTCCCGCGACCTCGTCCGAGACATTCTCACCCGCCCCCGGCCACCTCGACTGGCCGTCGAACTCAGCGACCGCATGGGCGTCCGGTCGGGAGGGCCGCGCTGGTAGCTGGGCTCAGATCAGCCGGCTCGTGTAGCCGGCCGCCACCAGGCGCTCGAAGGCCGTCCGTACCTCGTCCGGCATCTCCTGCGGGATGGCGAACCCGCGCTCCGCGTACACCTCGATCCGCTGCGTGTCGCCTACCAGCATGTCCACCACCCGCCGCGGGTCGCCGATGCTGCTCACGTAGTCGTCCAGTTCGAGCGGGTTCGAAGCGCACACCACATCAACCTCCGGCCACACGAGCCGGCACGTGGCGTAGGCCCGACGCTGCTGGTAGGGCCGAGACATGATCAGCACCGACTTCACCGGGATCCGGTGTTCGGTCAGGAGCGCGCGGGAGAATTCAAGGTTCTCGGCGGTGTTCGTCGCGCGCGGCTCCACGAGAATCGCTTCCGCCGGCACGCCCTGCTCGATGGCGTACTCGCGGTAGTGCACCGCCTCTCCACGCGGGAACCGTTCAACGGTCGTCGGGGCGTTCGCGCCGGTAAAAACGATCCATGGGAACAGGCCTACCTGAAACAGCCGCGTTGCAATCACCGCCACGCCGAGGTCATGGCTGCCCAGCCCGATGCCCACGTCGCACGGGCGCAGCTGGTGGTGCATGTCGTGGTAGCGCCACAACGTCTCGACGTCACGCCGGACCTCGTTCGGGAGCACGTGAGTCGGCACCGCGGCCTGCCGGTCCATCAGCGCCCGCCAGGTAGGGCCAGCGCTGGAGTTCGATTCACGCCCCGTTCCCTCATGGCGCCAGCGTAGGGCAGGCCGGGCCGGATCCAGATCAGCTACAGCTCCTCTGCCCAGCAGGGGACGTTCAGGCAGGGCCGACACCATCAGCGCCATCGGCAGCCGCTCCCTCCGTCGGCGCCAGCTCGCGTACCTGCAGGACGCGCCCGACGGGTGCGCCGTCGCCGACCGCAGCTGGCAGGGCAAGCCGATCCGGAGCGGTCAAGACTGCAACCAACGCGGCCAGCGATACGAACGGATCGCCTGCACGCCGACCGGGGCGAGCGGACCGACTACCGGCCTGACGGCTCATCGTCGAGCCGAGCGCGCGATCGGCGGCATGAGAGTGCACCGGCTCGCTCGTTGATCGCGACGTTGCTGTCCGGCGTCAGAGAGGAGACCAAACCCGCTCGCGCGTCGGCAGGCTGAAGCCCCAAAATGGATGACCATGGGCAGTTGGGGTGAACTGAACGCCGGGCCGTTCACATTATTCTTCTTCAAGGACATAGTCCCGAATGACCTCATTTGCCTGTTCCAGGACCGAATGTACTCCGTTTCGATCGGGCGAGCTTCAACTCGCTACGCGCTCGGTGACAAGCCTGACTATGACGTTGAGTTCTTCGAGTACAAGGCCACCGGGCTTCTGATCGCAGACCGGCTCGACATCCTCGGCTTCGACATCGATTCTGCACTCGAGGTTCTGAGGCAATCGATCGGCGAGAACCTTGACAGTCGGCCTTGGTTCGAAGGCACGGGCAGGGTACATCCAGAGTGGGTCGAACGCTGGGAGGCCGAACAGGCGGCACTCGCCGAACTCGACACTGATCGTTGGCTGAAGGCGATAGCGTCAGCAGCCGCTACACAAAGCAAAGCTGTGTTCGAGCCGCCCGACCAGGAGCCCGTCATCGGATCAGCAAAGTGGTTGCTGAGCCTGATTCCCGATGAAACAGAAAATGCCCGATGGCACCGCTTGCGGCTCGTGACTCACGCCGTGCCTGACATCGAGGTGATTCTCGACGTTTCAGACTTGGTGCATGACGGCTGGCTTGTTAAGGACGAACTCGGCACCATGCCATCAGTCGCGCAAGAACGGTGGACAGTCGAATCGTCAGCCAGATCACCGATTGTCGTACTGACCGAGGGCAGCACCGACGCCGAGTTCCTTCGTGCCGGCCTTAAGTTGCTGTATCCACACCTGACCGACCTCGTGCGATTCCTCGACCCGCGCGCCAGATCCGAGGGCAGCGCAGGAGCGCTGGTCAATACGGTGAAAGCATTCGCCGCAGCAGGCATCAGGAACCGCATCGTAGCCGCGTTCGACGACGATGGCGCCGCTAGTGATGCCTTGAAGCAGCTCAAGACAATCGCACTGCCGCCGAATATCGTCATCATACAGTTTCCCGCTGTGCCGATACCCGACTATCTGATCGCTCAACTCCCGCCTTTCGAAGGTCAGCACCGGTCGACTATGGATCGAAGCAATGCGCGAATCTCCGGGTGCGTCGAGATGTATCTAGGATCTGACACGATCCGGGGTGACGACAACGTCACGCTGTTAATGGATCTGGCCTTCCATCACCGCGACCCTAGTCAGTATGAGGCCCGTTTCGCCGACAAAAGAAGCAAGAAGAAGGTGCAGGAGAACTATCGCCGCAAGGTCCGTCTAGCCGAGGCGCATGGCGGCCCGCTACCGCACCAGGACTGGTCTGCCATGACAGCTGTCCTGAAACGCATCGTCAGCGCCCACCAGACCGAGTTATAGCCGGCGCAGCGAACGCACGGGCGCTCTCATCGGCAGTTTAGGAAGGCCGGCCGGCAAGCGGGCCGACCACTGAGCGTGACGCTTACCGCCCGGCCAGCGCATACGATCGGCGGCAGATCCGGGTGGTGTAGGTCGCCCTCATACTTGCACCGTGACCAACCATGAGCGATGCCCTTCCCGTGCTCGTCATCGACGGAGCCTCGTTTAACGACTTCGCCGGCTTTGTACGCGAGTTCTCGCAGCTGCTTTGTCACGGCACCTGGAACGGAAGCCTGGATGCCTTCAACGACATCCTCCGCGGAGGCTTCGGGACCCCTGAGACCGGATGGGTGCTCAAGTGGGTCAACTCTGACTCGTCCCGGCTCGCGCTCGGTTATGACGCGACGGCCCGATGGCTGGAGCAGATCCTCCTCACCTGCCACCCATCGCACCGCGAGCATCGAGGCCAGGGTCAGCAACGCGCAGCGTGGCCAAGGGCAGACGCTGTTCGACATGATCGTAGAGATCATCCACGACCACAGCCCAGGCGGCAGCGAATCCGAGGACGGCATCATCCTCGAGTTGCGCTAACCCGTTTGATGGACAAACCGACCCCCCGACCATTGGCGCGCCCGACCCGAGCGGCATCCGCTCACTAAGGGACGTCTCGTAACTCGGTGAAGGCGTTGCCCGGCGCCGGACTTGACCGTCAGCCGGCGAGGGCGATGTTGTGCAGGTGGGCGATGCCGGAAGCGGCATCGGTCAATGTGCGGGCGGCGCGGCGGTAGTCGCGCAGGATCTTCCAGCACTTCATGCGGGCCAGGGCGTGTTCGACCTGGGCACGCACGGTGCGGTGCTGCTTGTTCAGGTCGGCTTTCCAGTCGGGTAGGTCGCTGCCGTCGGAGGGCTTGCGGTACGGGATGATCACTTCGGGGTTGCCGCGGTAGGCGCCGTCGGCCATGACCGGCCGCCCGGCGAGCTTCTGGTCGATACCGCTGCTGCGGTAGACGATGGTGTCGTTGCGGTTGCCCGGCTGCGGGTCGCCGACGGCGATGACCAGGCGGGTGCTGGCGTCGATGGCGACCTGCAGGTTGGTGGAGTAGCGGTAGTTCTTGCTCGGCGCGGCCAGGCGGTGGTCCCGGGTCGGGATCAGGGTGCCGTCGACGATGGCGATCTGGTCGACCGGTCGCCGGCGTACGGGGGCGAGGGCCAGCAGCGGTGCGAGGGTGTCGATGACCCGGTGGGCGGCGGAGTGCGAGACGCCGAACAGCGGGCCGATCTGGCGCATGGTCAGGTTGGTACGCCAGTACGCGGCCACCAGCAGCACCCGATCCGGCAGGTCCAGGGCCCACTGCCGGCCCGGCCGGCCGTCAGCGATGGCGTCCCCGCCTCGCTCGGCGACCAGGCGGACCAGCCGCCGGAACTGGGCCGGCTGCAGACCGGTGAACGGGAAGATCAGCTCCGGACGGGCTGCGGAGATCACCTGCACCCAGGCATCCTCGATGATCGTCCTCATCAGACGAACACCGGGGTTACGAGACATCCCTTAGGTCCACGCCTCCGCCGGCCACCACTCCCAGCGACGCGCGATCCCCGGCAGATCCGCGCACTCCCGACCTTGGCCAACCGGTGCCCCGCGACGTGTGATTAGGGTCTGCGCATGCGGGATGACATCGTTCTGCGGCTCGACCGCGCAACCGCCGAAGACCTGTACGTCGCGTTGTACGAGGCCGGAGAGCACATCGCGGCTGGCGCGGCCATCACTCCGCCCACCGCCGAGGAGGCCGAGCGGCTGGGTACCCTCCTGCGGGACCTGGGCCACGCCCTTGGCCGTCGTTGCTCTCCATACTGCGACCATCTTTAGTTGGCAGGGGTCGCGCATGTTCAGCGGCAGATCCGGACGCACCGGCGGCGACGTCAAGACGCTCAGCGTAGATTCGCCACGTGCTGGAGGCGTGGGGGCTGACCCTGACCACGGACATCGCGCGCCAAGTGAGGCAATGGCGGGCTGAAGGCTACACATGGCGGGCCATCGCTGCCTGCGCCGACGACGCATGGGGCACCGACTCCCACGGCAACCAACTGTTCGGCGAAGACTTGTGCCTGGAGAGTGCGCGGCTGCTCGGCGAGAATCCGAACGCCGATCGCTGGAACTGATCGCCCGTCCGCCTTCGCGGCTTCTCCGCGGCGCGGCCTGGAGGCAGCATGCGCCCCTGCGCCTCCAGCCGGGCCACGCGGGCGACTACGGCGCTGTTGGGTGTGGCCAGCACGCAGAGAAACCACATCCCTGCATCAACCGGCCCCATGGCACGCACGAGGCGCGCACCATAGGCTGGATGGGCGATACTCTGCCCAGGTACAGGGTGGCATGCCGGTAGCCGGGCTGTAACGACGGGAATGGCGGATGACAAATCGAGCCGAGTTCTCAAAGTCAGTTCGCACGATTATCGCCGAACGCGCCGGTTATCAGTGCTCGGTGCTGAACTGTGGCCGCCTCACGATCGGCCCCTCGGCCAACGGTGGCAGCGTCATCAGAACCGGTATGGCCGCTCACATCTATGCCGCAGCTCCCGGTGGGCCGCGGGGGACAGGGGGCCTTTCTGCCGACGAGCGGAGCGCGCCCGAGAACGGCATCTGGTGCTGCTACACCCACGGTAAGGCCATAGACTCAGACCCCAGCGGCATTTATTCTGCGGCTCAATTGCGCGCATGGAAACGCCTGCACGAGGCAAGGAAGAGCGGGGAGGTCACGGGCATTGTCTCCGACAACTACGGGCTCGTAGAATCGATCACGGTCGACTCCGGGCCTGCCGCCCTCGCCGGCCGAAGGTTCCCTCTCGGCATGCGCAACGTCATCACGGGTCCTAACGTTAGCGGAAAATCGGTCCTGGCTCGCCTCATCGCCAGCGTCGCCTACCCGGAACACGTTGCCGAAATGTCCCGCTACCGAGATGTTGACTTTGCGGTCAAATGGTTCGACCCGCATACCCATGACGTGGCCACCAGCGGACGCGCCGGCGAAGTTTGGCACATTCTCGACGGCAAAGAGGTTCCCTACGTCGCCCGGCCATATAAGACGATCTTTCTTCCGATGGCGAACATTCCGCGGCTCAATAGTGTCATGCAGCTGGCTCAACTGTTTGACCTGAGTGCCGCAGCAATGAAGGCAGTGCTGCGTTCGTTGCCGCAGTCGAGCGACATAGTCAAGGAAGTGAACACCAAAGGCAATCGTATCGAGTGGCTGGTCGAAATAGGCGGACGAATCGTGCGCGAAACTCAGCTTGACCACTTTCCCGGCATGTGGACATCACTCTTATTGGTTGAACTGGCCGCCGCGCACGCACGTCACCACGCCCGTGTCGAGCCGACGATCCTCCTCCTCGACGAGCCCCTTGCGTTCTCCTACGACGGGGAACCCGTAGAACGAATGTTGGGTCGCCTTGAAGTGGTCGCCGAACACGCCCAGGTCGCTGTCGTCAGCGCGTATAAGGACATCGTGCGGAGCGCACCGGGCTGGACGATTACGGAGCTAGAGACTCGCCCGGGGGGACAGGCCCCTGGTGGTCCCATCGATTTCGAGGTGCAGGCGACGACCGGGCACCCCGACAAGTAAACCCGAACCGTGACCTATCGCAGATCACATGGAAACGTCGAGGCGATTCTGCGGCCGGCTGAGGTGCTTTCGCAGGTGGTCCCCGGTGGCGGCGGTCGGATATGCCGCTCGGCACGTGTCCACCTCTCGGCGGTGCGACTGACTCACTCAGCCGGCTTCAGAGACAGCGGAAGCGGTTCGATGCCAGGGTGGGCATGTCTGGCGATCAGCAGGATGGTGGACGCATCCTGGGCAGCCGGTGGCCACCGAGCCGGTTGGCGGGGATGCGTTTGACAGATGGCGCGATGGTGACTGCGCAGGCGCACTTTGCCCGGATGGTCGAGTGCACTCAACTCGGCTACTTGTTTCATTGACCTGCGACCGTGGCCCGGCCAGGCTTCGGTTGAGGCGCCCGGGCTGTCGCTCTCATTTCGGCTGCCCACGCTGGTCGTGTGGCTCTCATTTGGCCTGCGCGGCCCGGGCGCCGCCAGGGCGGGGAGAGGCTCAAGAGGGGTTTGTTCGGCTCGAAGTAGCGTTGCCCTCCCGGCTCGACAACCCAGGTGGATCGAGCATCGGAGGACGCGTTGAGTGTCACGTCGGATCGTGTGGTCATCGGCATGGACCCGCACAAGCGCTCTGCCACGATCGAGGTCATGGCCCGCGACGAGACCGTCGTCGGCGCCGGCCGGTTCGACACCGGCCGCGACGGCTACACGGCTATGAAGAAGTACGCCAAGCAGTGGCCGAACCGGGTGTGGGCGATCGAGGGCTGCCAGGGCATCGGCCGGCACATCGCCAACCGGCTACTGGCCGACGGCGAGCAGGTCGTCGACGTCCCGCCGAAGCTGTCCGCCAGGGCGCGGGTCTTCGCCACCGGGCAGGGCCGCAAGACAGACGCCACCCACGCCCACTCCATCGCGCTGGTCGGCACCCGCATGGCCGGGCTGCGCCCGGTGGTCAACGACGAGCAGCTGGCCCTGCTGCGGATTCTGGTCGACCGGCGCCGCTCCCTCGGCGAGGACCACACCCGGATGGTCTCCCAGCTGCACCAACTGCTCCTCGAGCTCATTCCGGGTGGAGCGAAGAAGAGCCTGTCCGCCGCCCAGGCCAAAGCACTGCTGGCCACCGTCCGGCCCCGTGACGCGGTCGGCAAGGCCCGCCGGCGGGTCGCCGCGGAGCTGATCGGTGACCTCGAACGGATCTACCGTCGCTCCAAGGAAGCAGACAAAGAACTGAAGGAACTGGTCGCCTCCACCGGCACCACGTTGATGGACCTGCACGGCATCGGACCCTCCGGTGCCGCTCGGCTGCTGGTCGAGGTCGGCGGCATCACCCGGTTCCCCAACCGGGCCCACTTCGCCTCCTGGAACGGCACCGCCCCCATCGACGCGTCCTCCGGCGAGCAGGTACGCCACCGGCTCTCCCGTGCCGGGAACCGGCAGATCAACCGGGTGCTGCACATCATGGCCACCGTCCAGCTGCGCAATCCCACCGAGGGACGCGCCTACTTCGACCGGAAGAAGGCCTCCGGCAAGACATCGATGGAAGCGATGCGCGCGCTGAAACGACGCCTGTCCGACATCGTCTACCGGTGCATGATCAGCGACGCGGTGGCCACGGCGGCGGGCCCGGGAGGACAACGGGGCACGACTACTGACTCCAGCGTGACCGACTCTCATCCCCAAGCCGGCTCTTCGGAGAAGTCACTTCCCGGACCCGCCAAGACCCAGGATAGAACTCTCCTCCCGGCGGTGTCTTGACACAGAGGGGAGCCAGATGAGCGCGTCCGACGAGTCGCCGTCACCTGACGCCACTCCGAGTCTCCGCGGATCGACTCATGCTGGTCGACGTCGGAACGTCCTTCGGTTTCAGCCGGCGATCTCGATCAGTCGGCTGCGGCGCTCGTCCTCGCCCGGTACCCGCCAAAGCTGCTCATGCGGCCAGTGCCGATACAACATGTTCCTGTTGGTCGTGGCGATGAGCGCCCGCAGCGGCTCGCGGACCAGGCCGGCCAGCAACTGCTCCTCTCGTTCGGCGTCCTGGGCGACGACCAACACGGCCCCGACCGGCACCACCGGATCGGTACGTCGGTAGCCGGCCAGCAGCCCGCCCAGCCCGTACGTCCGCTTCTCGTGTTCGGCGACTACCTCGCCTACCGGGCCACGGTCGACGTGCACCAGGAACCGTAGGCACCGTCCATCCTCAAGCCAGACGCCATAGCCGTCGGCGCGCAGGTACGCCAGGTCGTGCTGGCGCAGCCACGCCGAGGTGTCCATCGTCGCCAGCCACTGGAACAGCTCACACCGCCCCGGATTCCGCCGCGACACCTCGACCAGCGGCAGGAACAGCAGATCGTCCGACGCGCTCGGGTGCCGCCGGCCCAGTTGCAGAGGCACCAGCCGCCCCGAGGCCGCCAAATCACGGCGGAGCCGCTCGGTCCCCTCGCCGGTCGCCTTGTACCACCAGGTGTGGGTACGGTCCTCCTCCGAGCGCTGCCGGCTCACCAGCCCCGCCTCGTGCAACCAGACCAGGTCCCGGTGAGCCGTCAGCCGCGACACGTCACAGACCAGGGCCACATCCATCGTCGACGCCAGAGCGTGCTGCGCCAGGAACGACAAGATCCGCCACCGCCGCGGCGACAACCGCAGCACGGCCGCGTCGTCACCCATCCTGTGATGATCCCCCCAGACACCGACAGCCGGACAGTCGGTTTTCGCCGACCGGTAACGGAGGGTGGTCGGAGGAACCGCCTCGGGGCAGCGCAACCGGGATCACCGAGGCCGAGGACGAGCCTCTTCCGGGGCATCGGACGAAGCACTGGCGGGCTCTGCAAGCACCCCTCGTCTCCAAACCGGGGTTTTGGGGCCGATTTTGGAGATCACTGTTCAGGGAACCGGCCGAAGAGCTGAGGGCAAAAACAACGGTGGGGGCAAATCGGACCGCAGCGAGTTGATTTTTAAGGCCAGACTGCCCGCCTCGCACCACCCGCCATACAGCGGCCTCGCCGGCCCGGTGGAGGCTCACGGCGGCATCGGAGCCACCATCACGGTCGTCACCGAGGGTGACACCAGGAGTCCCGCGCCATCGACGCGCTACGGTAGCCCGCCCGGCGAGAACCACACGGCGGACTGCGGCCACATCAGAGCAAGCGTCCATGACCACCGCACCGCGTCCACCGCCGGCCGGAACGGTCCCACCGCTCCCGATCACCCACCGAGCACCCAGCAATCGCCACGGACACGAAAAAGGCCCCGGCCCGGTGTGAACCACCAGGCCAGCGCCTTGATCGTTGGTGCGCCGCCAGGGACTCGAACCCCGAACCCGCGGATTAAGAGTCCGCTGCTCTGCCAGTTGAGCTAGCGGCGCTCGCTGGCAACGGGGGAAACCTTAGCACGGCCCGTGAGCCGGGTTCCAATCCGATCCCCCGCTCCACCCTTCGGTTGAGCTTGTCGGACGTAAGCACCCAAAACGACCATCGGCCAGGCCGGAGGGCACCTGCCAACGGGCACCGATACGGCACGATGTCCGCCAGGTACGCGAGGACAGAGGTGGCGATGGGCAGTTTCACGCGGGCCGGGGCGATCGTGGGCGCTCTCGGCCTGATGGCGTCGTTGGCGCTGGCGGGCTGCGGCGGCGACGAGGAGCAGCCGAAGTTCATGGGCGCGCCGACGCCGGCCGCGAGCAGCACGCCGGGCCAGCCGGCGACGCCGAACGGACCGCCGCTGTCCGTCGTCCCGGCCGACGGGGCGACGAACCGGCCGGTCAGCGCCGAGATCGGCGCCGCCCTTCCGGATGGTGCCAAGGTGTCCGTCGTCACTCTCGCCAGCGCCGACGGCAAGCAGGTCCAGGGCCGGCTGCGCGCCGACGGCTCCTCCTGGGTGCCGGCGGCCCCCCTGAAGTACGCCACCAGCTACACCGCGACCGTCACCGCGACCGCCGCCGACGGCAGCACCAGCGAGGGGCGCAGCACGTTCACGACGATGGCGAAGCCGAAGTCGATGATCACCTCCGGCCTCTACCTCTTCGACGACAAGGAGTACGGCGTCGCGATGCCGGTGGTCGTCGAGTTCAACCCCGGTATCCCGAAGAAGGACCGGGCGGCGGTGCAGCAGCGCATGTTCGTGCAGACCGACCCGCCGCAGCCGGGCGCGTGGCACTGGGTCGACGGCGGGCGGCAGGCCTACTACCGCGCCCCCGAGTACTGGAAGCCCGGCACCACGCTCAGCGTCCGCATCGCGCTGGCCGGCATCCCCCTGAGCAACGGCCGGTACGGGAACGTCGACCGGGTCGCGACCGCGAAGATCGGCCGCGCGTTCGAGATGAAGGTCGACAACGCCACCAAGCGGATGACGGTGTACGAGAACGGCAAGGTGGTCCGCACCCTGCCGGTGAGCCTGGGCAAGCGGAAGACCCCCTCCTCCAGCGGCACGATGGTGATCATGGAGAAGAAGCAGTCCACGGTCTTCGACACCCGGGACGACCCGGATCCGGCCAACCGCTACGTCACGGAGATCGACTTCGCGCAGCGGCTCACCTGGGGCGGCGAGTACATCCACGCCGCGCCATGGTCGGAGCACGTGCAGGGGCGGCAGAACGTCTCCCACGGCTGTGTGAACGTGTCGACGGCGCACGCCCGCTGGCTGTTCGACAAGACCCGGATCGGCGACCCGATCACCGTCACCGGCACCGAGCGGAGGCTGGCCGCCGGCAACGGGTGGACGGCGTGGAGCCTGAGCTGGTCCGACTTCGTCAAGGGCAGCGCCCTCCCGGTGCCCCCGGGCGGGTTCGGTTCACCGTTCTGACCTGCACCGGGCCGGTCAAGGTCCGGACCGGTCGGCCCCCTGTGTTCCGGTTCACCCGACGCAACGGGCGGGCGCTCCCGTGCGTCGGTGAGAGAGGATGGGCAATCGGCACCACGACTGTGAGGTAACCATGCGAGCTGTCCAGGACCAGCCGACCCGGCGCGTGCGACGCCGCGCGCTCGCGGCCGGGCTTCTCGCGGCGGCGCTGACGCTCACCGCAGCCTGCACCTCCGGCGGGGACGACAAGTCGGGCTGGCGTGACGGCCAGGCCGCGCCCGCCCCGAAGGCCTCCGTCACCATCGTCGAGCCAGCCGCCGACGCGAAGGACGTGCCCGCCTCGACGGGCATCACGTTCACCGCCAAGGAGGCCCAGGAGACCACCGTCGAGCTGAAGGACTCCGCCGGCGCGGCCGTCGAGGGCACGCTCGCCGCGGACGGCGCGAGCTGGTTGCCGGCCGGCGCCCTGGCGTACGGCGAGACGTACACGGCGACCGTCACCGCCACCGGGGACGACGGCCGCCCCGCCACCGCGACCAGCACCTTCACCACCATGGCCAAGCCGGACAAGCAGATCCGGATCAGCAGCTTCCTGGGCGACGGACAGGTGGTCGGCGTCGGGATGCCGTTGATCGTGAAGTTCGGGCGCGCCATCCCGGAGGACTACCGGGACGACCTGCAGCGCCGGATGACGGTCACCGCGACGCCGGCGCAGGAGGGCATCTGGCACTGGGTCAGCCCGACCGAGGTGCGGTACCGCCCGAAGGAGTTCTGGACGGCGAACAGCACGGTGTCGTACCGGGTCCAGGCCGGCGGCTTGCCGCTCGGCGACGGCTGGTACGGACGCAGCGACCTGACCGTCGATATCAAGATCGGCCCGTCGTTGATCATGACGGTGGACAACAAGACCAAGCGGATGACGGTCACGAAGGACGGCCGGATGGTCAAGACCATCCCGGTCAGCCTCGGCAAGAAGTCCACCCCGTCGTCGAGCGGCACCATGGTCGTGATCGAGAAGCTGCGCAAGACGGTCTTCGACACGTACGAGGAGCTGGGCCCGGAGGACGGCTACCGCACGAAGATCGACTACGCCCAGCGGCTCACCTGGGGCGGGGAGTTCATCCACGCCGCGCCCTGGTCGGAGGGCCAGCAGGGCAACGTGAACGTCTCCCACGGCTGCGTGAACGTCTCCATGGCCAACGGCGCGTGGCTCTTCGCCAACACCCGCATCGGTGACCCGATCACGGTGAAGGGCACCGAGCGGAAGCTCCAGAACGGCAACGGCTGGACCGACTGGAACATGAGCTGGGAGGAGTACGTCAAGGGCAGCGCCCTTCCGTACGAACCGGCGGCGGCCGAGAGCCCCGATGCGGACACCAGCCCGACCGCCTGAGCCGATTTGTCAGGTCGTCACTGATCTGATGCGGCCTTGGCCAGGGCCACCGGCATCTCCGGGTAAGGGTCGTCGACCGAGGCGCGGTGTTCACGGATCCGTCGTCGGATCTCCGTAAGCGAGGCGCCGGCGACGTAGTGCCGACCGCGCCTCTCGCCGCGCGCCTCTAGCAGGCCGCCGTCGGAGAGGCGGGCGAGATCGCGGGTGGCGGTCCGTTCCTCCAACCCGCTGAGTTTGACGTAGAGCGGCCGTCGCACCCGGTATCCGAGAACCGCCTCGTAGAGAATCCCGGTCACCCGTTCTGGAAGTTTCTCAGCAGCCACCAGCGCTCCAGTTCCATCCAGATCGCGGAGGCCTCCTGGAACCGCCGCGCTACCGTCTGCGCCTGCATGTGGTGGGCCCGCAGGTTGAACGCGACCCACAGTTCGGCGGAACCATCTGGATTCCACCGCCCTCGACCGGTGACGGCGAGAACCCGGTAGTAGTCCTCCGCGTTGCTGCCCAACCACTCCTCGATGCTGGAGAACGCCGGCTCGACGATCGCTTGTCGCGACAGGACCAGGGTCTGCAACGCACGAGCCATCCGGCCGTTTCCATCCCGGAACGGATGGATCATTACGAGATTCAGGTGGGCCATCGCCGCCTTGACGAGCGCGTCCGCTGGTTGCTCAGACCGCAGGTGTTCGGCCAACTCCTCCATCAGTCCGGGCACGTCGGAGGCGTCCGCACCCTCGTACACCCGCCGGTCGGTCCGCTCGTCGTGTACGTAGATCGGACCCGCGCGGTATTGCCCGGGGCTCTTCGTCAGGTCATGCGACAGCATCATGTAGTGCATGCTCCGAATGACCGTCGTGTCGAAGCGGAAGTGAGGATCGGCAGCCGTCTGTAGGACATAGCCCAGCGCTTGGCGGTAGCCACGGATCTCGGCGAAGGTCCGCTCGTCCGCGCTCAACGGCTCCTGGTCTTCAAGCGCGGCCGCGGCATCGTCCTCGGCGACTACATACCCTTCGATGCTGTTGGATCCGAGGATCGCCCGGGCGAGCATCGTTCTCCGCAGCCCACCGGTCCATCGCCGCGGAGTGCGGAGCGCATCCGCCAGATCGCGGCGCATCTCGTGGATCTCCCCCAGCACGACACGGTCCCGGTCGGTCAGTTCGGGGGTTGCGTAGATGACCATGGCTGTCCTTATGTCTCTTTCTTTGCGACAAAGCCCAGCCAGCGCGGCAGCGATGCCGCAAAGAAAAAGACATGGAGACAAACGGGGAGTCGGTGCGCCCTCCCCTCGGGGAGGAGCCCCCACCTCCCCCGACTACGCGTCAGGCCCCCTCGGCAGAGGGGGCCTGACTTGTCGTGGAGGAGATCCACTTCCTGGGTGACTGATGGGAATCGAACCCACGACAACCGGGACCACAACCCGGTGCTCTGCCAACTGAGCTACAGCCACCATGCCGCCGCGCCGGGTCGCCCCGGGCGGTGCGGACCAATGATAGCGCCATCTCCGCCGGCCGCGTCCAGCGGGTTCCGGGTGCGCGGTCAGAGCTGCGCGGCGACGGCCTTGGCGCTGTCCACGTCCGGCCCGGGCAGCGGTACGAAGATGGTGCGCCGGTAGTACTCCAGTTCCCGGATGCTCTCGCGGATGTCGGCCAGCGCCCGGTGTGCCAGGCCCTTCTGCGGCTGGCCGAAGTACACGCGCGGGTACCAGCGCCGGCAGAGCTCCTTGATCGACGAGACGTCGATCATCCGGTAGTGCAGGTGGTTGTCCAGCCGCGGCATGTCCCGGGTGATGAAGCCACGGTCGGTGGCGATCGAGTTGCCGCACAGCGGGGCGGTGCGGGGATCCTTCACGTGGCTGGTGACGTAGTCGAGGACCAGGTCCTCCGCCTCGGCGAGCGTGACGGTCGAGCGCCGGACCTCGTCGGTCAGCCCGGACTTGGCGTGCATCGTCGCCACGATCTCCGGCATCGCGTCCAGGGCCGCGTCGTCGGCGTGGATCACCACGTCCACACCCTCGCCGAGCACCTTGAGATCCGGGTCGGTGACGAGCGCGGCGACCTCGATCAGTTTGTCCCGGCCGAGGTCGAGGCCGGTCATCTCACAGTCGATCCAGACGAGAAGATCTGCCACCGGCACAGCCTACGCGCAGCCCAGCGGCCCGCGTGCCGCGCACCGCACCGGGTGATGACCGCTAGGGTTTCCCCGTGCCAGCCGAACCCGCCGCACCCGCCGTCACCGAGGACGACAACGGTGGCCGTACGGTGCGTCGGATCATCGGTGTGCTGGCGCTCGCGGCGGTGCTGCCGGCGCTCTACCTGCCCAACCTGAACCACAGGTTCTTCGACCTCAAGATCTACATGTCGGCGATGGACTGGTGGCGGGCGGGCAACCCGCTCTACGACTACGTCCAGCCCGACCGGGTGCAGGGCGAGCTGTACTTCACCTACCCGCCGTTCAGCGCCCTGTTGCTGTGGCCGTTCGCCCTGTTCAAGGTGGGCACCACCGTGTGGATCTTCTCGATCCTCACCGTGCTCGGGGTCGTGGTCACCACCCGCTGGCTGGTCGACCCGGTGATCGCCCGGCACCACCTGCCCCGGGTGTTGACGCTGACGGTGGCGGTGCTGCTGGTGCTCGCGGTGGAGAGCACCCGGGAGACGATCACCTTCGGGCAGATCAACATGCTGCTGGTGGTGCTCATCCTCGCCGACCTGCTGTTCGCCGTACCCCGCAACGGGCGCTGGGCCGGCGTGGGGGTCGGGCTGGCGGCGGCGCTCAAGCTCTTCCCGGGCATCTTCATCGTCTACCTGCTGGCCTGCCGGCGGTGGCGGGCGGCGGCGGTGGCGAGCGCGACCGCGGCCGGCGCGACCCTGCTCGCGGCGGCCTTCGCGCCCCGCGACTCCTGGCGCTTCTGGACGCACGAGCTGTGGGCCACCGACCGGGTCGGCCGCACCGACTACATCGGCAACCAGTCACTGTTCGGGTTGCTCAGCCGCCTGACCACGGAGCCGGACCGGTTGCTGTGGCTGGCGCTGGTCGCCGTGGTGGCCAGCTACGGGCTGTGGCGGGCGGCACGCGCCGCCCGCGCCGGGGACGCGCTCGCCGGCCTCACCCTCACCGGCCTGGTCGGCGCGCTGGTCAGCCCGATCACCTGGACACACCACATCTACTGGTTCGTTCCGGCGGTGGTGCTGCTCGTGGACGCGGCCCTGGGCACCGCGGGGCGCCGGCGCCGAGCGCTGCTGGCGCTCGCCGTCGTCATGACCGCGATCATCGTGTACGGGGTGGTCTCGTTCCAGGAATGGGGCACAGCCCAGGTGCGCACCGACTCGGTCGGCGACTTCCTGATCCACAACGTGTACGTGCTGCTCAGCCTGCTGTTGCTGGTGGCCCTGCCAGTACGCACCGGACGGGTCCAACCGGACACTCTTCCCGAGTAGCCCACTACAGCGCTAATCTGGTCTCAACTACCACAAGCGATGCTTCGGTAGCACCGATCCCCCGGTGCGGACGGCCCTCCGTGTCGGCAGCACGGAGGGCCGTCCGCGTCCGGGCCGCGCGCCCGTCCGCTCCCTTGCGCGATCTTGGACAGTTTCCGTTCGTTCGAAACGGAAACTGTCCACGATCTGCGGTCAGGGGGCCGGATCGACCGGGGCGGCCGGTCGCAACCGGTGGGCGGGAGGCTCTCGCCGCACCGCGCGTCCCGGCCGCGACGCCGGCCCCCGGACGGACCTGACCGGCGGCGACGCGGCCTCCGTCGGAGCGGCAGGCGGCGACGTCGGCGCGGCGGGCGGCGGCGTCGGCGCGAGAACCGGGGGCGTCGGCGCGACGACCGGTGCCGCGGCCTCCGCCGGCCGGTCGGGCTCCGGCCGGGACGAGACCGCCGGGGTCGGCGGGGCGGTCCGCGGTGGCGCGGTGGGCGGCCAGGCGAGCGACAGGTCCACCTCGGACGGGCGCAGCGGCGTGCCACCTCGGCGCGGCGTCGCGGGCCCACCCGGCGCCCCGGTCGGCGGATCGAGCAGGTCGGCCAGGGTCGCCGGACGCCCCGGCGGGCCGGGTCGGCCGGCCGGCACCGGGCCGATCGCGGGGCGGGGCCGGTCGAGCGGAGCACCGACCGACACCAGTTGGCGGGCGGGCGGCACGGCCGGCTCGCCGTCCCGCTCGGCGGGGGCGCCGAGACCGCTCAGCGAGGTCACCCCCAGCCGGCCGGCAAGGACGGGCACCTGGTCCGGCTCCACCACGAAGACCACCTCGCGCGGGCGTACCGGCCGCAGCAGCAGGGCCAGGGCCGCCACGACGAGCAGCACCCCACCGGCCAGCAGGCCGGCGGTGACCGGGGCCGCCCAGCCCGCCCGCACCTCGGCGCGCAGATCCAGGGTCAGGTCCGTACCGAGCGCGACGCCGGCGAGCAACGCCGGAATCCCGGTGATCAGCAGCAGCGCCCCGGCGAGCACCCGCACCATCCGCATTGGCTTCGTCCCCCTCCGTAGCCGGACACCCGGCCGACCTTACCGATCCGGACCGGCCGATCAGGGGATATCCACGGCACCGGTCCGCGGAAAGGCGCCGGCCCGCCGGAACACGTCCGACGGGCCGGTCAGGAGCGGCGTCGCGTCACGCCTTCGGCGCGACCTCCCGGCGGGTACGGGCGAAGGCCAGCCCACCGAGCGCCAGGCCACCGAGGCCGGCGACCAGGCCGGCGATGCCGAGACCGACGGCCAGGCCGGTGTCCTCGGCCTCGTCGTCATCGCCGGCCTCGCCACCGGCCGCCGAGTCCGCCCCCGGGGTGGCCGACGGGGCGGCGGCGGTCAGCTTGAGGACCGGCGCCGGGCTGTCCGGCTCCGCACCGCCGGCCGTCGGCTCCTCGATCCAGCGCACGACGTTGCCGTCGGAGTACGTCTGCAGCGACTTGAAGACCATCTGGTCGACCTCGGGCAGCGGGCCCATCGAGACCGGGAACTCCTGGAAGGTGCCCGGCTTGATCGCCGCGTCCGCGCCGGCGGTCCAGGTCAGCTTCGACACGACCTCGGTGAGCTGGCTGCCGTGCACCTCGACGGGCTGGTCGAGGGTGCGCTTCTCCACCGCCACCGTCCAGCCCGGGACCGGCATGGTGGAGACCGAGCCGACCGGCGCGTTCTCCGGCAGGAACACCTCCACCTTCGTGGTGGACGCCGTGTCGCTCTCGTTCGGCACCCGGAAGGCGAACCGGCCGTAGCCGCCCTGGGTCGCCTCCTTCGGGTTGACGCTCACGTGCGCCGACGCGGGAGCGGCGAAGCCGAAGACGGCGGCGGTGACGGCACCGAGGGCGAGGGTCGCGGCGGCGGCTGCGGTACGCCGGAGACGGATCATGGATGGAGAACCTTTCCCTAACGGACGGGCACGGTGGCGGTCACCGTGGCCTGGTCGATGTCGGACGTACGGGCCGTGACGCGCAGCTGCCACTCCCCCGACGCCGGCAGGTTGATCTCACCGGTGGCGTGGTTGTCGGTCAGCGGCAGCAGCGGCACCTCGATGGGTTCGATACCGGCGGACGGCAGCGCGACGGTGGCCCGCCACTCCTGCACCGCCTGCGGCCGGTTGTCCGGCGTGTACGCGTAGAAGTGGACCGTGTTGCTGCCCCGCTTCGCCGGGTCCATCTCCACCTGGAGGGAGCCCAGCGAACTGGTCAGCGTGGTCGAGAAGTAGCCGGCGCCGGCCCCGGCGGTGTCGGCGGCGGCGGTGCGGGCCGGGGTGGTCTGCACCAGGGCGGCCGTCAGGCCGAGGACCACCGCGGTGATCGCCAGCTCGGCCAGGACGGCCCGCCGCATCGGCGTGGGCCGACCGGCCGCGGTGCGCCGGCGCACCAGCGCCCGGGAGTACGCGGCCACGGCGATCACCAACGCGAACAGCCCGATCTTGCCGAGCACGAGTCGGCCGTAGGTGGTGTCGACGAGGGCGGCCGGAGTGGCCACCTCGATCAGCGCCTGCACGATCCCGGCGAGCAGCAGCGCGGACACCGCCAGGGCCGCCCAGCGGGACCAGATCGGCAGGATGGCCGCCAGCTCCCGCTCGTCGGCGCGGCGGAGCAGGAAGCCGACCAGCATCACCAGCCCGCCGAGCCAGACCGCCATGCTGCCCAGGTGCACCGCGTCGACGACCACGGAGACCGCGGGAGCCGGCGAGGCCGCCGGGTGCCCGGACAGCGGCCAGGTCAGCAGCGCCGCGCCGCCGAGAACACCCAGGATCACCTGATCCGTCCGGCCGACCGGCCCGGCCAGCAACGGGCGGAGCAGGAACGCCGCCGCCGCGAGCAGTCCGAGCCGGACCAGGTGGGCGGCGCCGAAGGCGCTGCCCAGCACCGTGCTGAAGGCCTCGCCGGTGACGTCGGTGACGCCCCCGCCGTTGGTGTAGGGCACCTGGAACCAGAGCGTCGCCAGCGTGGACAGCGCCACCAGCCCGAGGCCCGTCCACGCCAGCCGGGCGGGACCGCGGCGGGACAGCCGGCGCGGCCAGAGCGCCGCGAGCACCAGCGCCGGGCCGACCAGGAGCAGCAGACCGGCGTAGCCGACGTACTTGGCGATCTTGATCCCGTTGGCGACGACCGGGTCGGCGCGGCTGTCGTCGCCGCTGTCGACCGGCGGGGTCGACGGCGCCCCGACCGAGTACGTGAACGCGCCCGAGACCGGGTGGCTGTCGGCCGAGATCACCCGGTAGCTCACCAGGTAGGTGCCCTGGTCACCGCCCGGGTCGACCGGGATGACGACGACAGTGCCCTCGAAGGAGGGTTCGCCCCGGTCGGCCCGCGAACCGTCCGGCGCGATCACCCGGATCTTGCCCGGCACCTTGCGCACCGACTCGCTGAACGTGAGGACGACCTCGGAGGGCGGGTTCGGCACCACCGCGGAGGAGGCCGGGCTACTGCTCACCAGCACCGCGTGGGCGCTGGCGGGGCCGGCGGGGGCGACCAGCAGGGCGACGAGGACGACCAGGAGGCCGGCGGCGGTGGCGAACCGGGCGAGCCAGCGGCGGAGGGCGGCAGTCATGCCGGTCATGCTCGCCCAGAGCGGTCGGTCGTGCCCAGCCCGGGTCGCGCCGGCACGAAACCCACGACGGCTGGCGCTCATCCGCGCCCCGCGGCGACCAGCGGCGGGAACGGCCGCCCGGGCTCGTCGCTCGTGCGGCCCAGGGCCCACAGCAGTCCCGCCTGCACCACGGCGGCGAGGTGACCGACCTCGTGTGCCAGGGCCGTGGTCGAGTTGGCGATGTCGACGACGCTGGTGCCGGCCAGGCAGAGCGCGAGCACCAGCGCCACCGGTACGAACGCGCGGGCGCGCTCCGGCCGCCAGGCGGCCAGCGCGAACCCGACGGCCAGCGCCACGTCGAACGAGGCCATCTCGCGGCTGAGGTGCGGATCCTCGGCCATGCCCAGACCGGCCAGCAGGATCGGCAGCGCGATCGCCAGCTGGGCGACGGCGGCCACCGCGACGGCCACCCGCAGCAACTGGCGGCGGGCCCGCCGCGCGGCCGCCGGGGCGGTCCGGGCGGCGTCGGCGGCGACCGCCGCGAGGACCGGAGCGGTCAGGTCCGGCACGGCCACCGGCCGGACCCGGACCAGCCGGGTCACCCGCTCGGCGCGGGCCAGCCAGGCCCGGCACGCCGGGCAGCTGTCGGTGTGCGCGTCGAGCACCGCCGGCGTCGCCTGCGGGTCCTCCCCGTCCAGCCGCGCCGACAGCGCCTCGCGGACGTCGTCGCAGTTCATGAGCGGGTAGTCGGCCGGCGCAGGGAAAAAGTTCCCGACGTGGCGCAGGCCATGAAGGGACGAAGGACCCTCCCGCCGGAGTTTGCGCGGCGTAACCTGGCTTGTCGTGATCCCCGCTCCGCGCGACACCGCACCCGCCGGCCCGGCCGCCGGTGTGGACGGGCCTGCCCGCGCCACCGAATGGGCGCTCGCCGCCCGCGACGGGGATCCGGTCGCCCAGGCCGCGTTCGTCCGGCTAACCCAGGCCGAGGTGTGGCGCTTCGTGGCTGCGCTCGTCGATCCGGAGACCGCGGACGACCTGACCCAGGAGACGTACCTGCGGGCGTTCCGGGCCCTGCCCGGCTTCGTGGGCCGTTCCTCGGCGCGGACGTGGCTGCTCGGCATCGCCCGCCGGGCCTGCGCCGACCATCTGCGCACGGTGGTGCGGCGTCGCCGGCTCGACGCCCGGCTCGCCGCCGACGCGTGGACCGACCGGCCGCACCCGGACCCGGCCGGCCAGCTCGGCGCCGCCGACCTGCTGCGCCGGCTGCCCGCCGAGCGGCGCGGCGCGTTCGTGCTCACCCAACTGCTCGGCCTGTCGTACGCGGAGGCCGCCGCCGTCGAGGGGGTGCCGGTGGGCACCATCCGGTCCCGGGTGGCCCGGGCCCGCGCCGACCTGGTCGAGGCGGTCGACGGGGCCCTGGCCGGGTAGGGCCGTGACCGAGGGCAGCTCCGCGACGCCGGTACCGCGACACCGGCCGCGGGCCGGGAACTTCCGCCCGACGGGGAGCGACAAATGAGCGTGACCGCACCGAGCACCCGGACCCTTCGCTGGCCCGCCGTACGCCCCTGGCTCGGCATCGCCGCCCGGCTCGGGCTGGCCGCGGTGTGGCTGCTCGCCGGCGCGTCCAAGGTCGGTGACCTGGCCGCCTCCGGTCGGGCGGTCAACGCGTACCAGATCTTCCCGTACGAGGTGGCGACCGCGATCGGCGCCGCGCTGCCGTTCGCCGAGCTGGCGCTCGGCGTACTCCTGCTGCTCGGGCTCGCGACGCGACTGACCGCCGGGGTCTCCGCGGCGCTGCTGGTGGTCTTCATCGCCGGCATCGTCTCGGCCTGGTCGCGCGGCCTGGCCATCGACTGCGGCTGCTTCGGCAGCGGCGGCCAGCTCGCCGAGGGACAGACCCCGAGCTACCTCCCGGAGATCCTCCGGGACCTGGGATTCCTGGCGCTGGCCGGGTTCCTGCTGATCTGGCCCCGCACCCCGTTCTCGGTGGACGGCTGGCTGACGGGCGAACCGGCCGTGGAGGACGAGGATGAGTAGTCGGAAGGGACGCAAGGACGCCGCCCGGGTCGTCCGCGAGCAGCTGGCCCGCGAACGGCGGCGCAAGCGGACGCTGTGGGTGTCGGTGGCGGCCGTCGTCGTGCTGCTGATCGCCGGCGGCATCGGCTGGAGCGTCTACTCCAGCCAGCGCTCCGACGAGTTCACCGCGCCGCCGGGCGCCAACGACGCCGGCACCGGCATCGTGTTCGGCTCCGGACCGGTCACCATCGACCTGTACGAGGACTACCTCTGCCCGGCCTGCAAGCAGTTCCAGCAGGTCAGCGGCGAGACCATCGACCAGCTCGCCGACGAGGGCAAGGCCCGGGTGGTCTTCCACCCGGTCGCCTACCTCAACCGCTTCTCCACCACCGACTACTCGACCCGCTCGTCCGCCGCCGCCGGCTGCGCCGCGGCGGGCGGGAAGTTCCGCGAGTTCACCGAGGTGCTGTTCGAGCGGCAGCCGCCCGAGGGGGGCGCCCAGCTCAGCGACGACCAGCTCATCGACATCGGGGTGGAGGTCGGGCTCGACCGGGACAGCTTCGGCTCCTGCGTGCGCGACGGCACGTACAAGGCGTGGACCGAGCACGTCACCGAGGAGGCCAGCCGGGCGAACATCACCGGCACGCCGACCATCCTGGTCGACGGCAAGCCGGTCGCCGACCGCTCCCCGGAGGGCATCCGGGCGGCGGTGGAGGCCGCGAGTTGATCCGTACCCTGCTCGTCCGCTCCGGCGCGGTGCTCGCCGTCGCCCTCACCGCGACGCTCGCGCTGGCCGCGCCGGCCGCGGCGCACGGCGCCGACGCCCCCGACGCCACCGACTACCGCACCGAGGTCACCGCCGTCACGCCGGCCCGGGCCGGCCTGGCGGTACGCACGGTGGAGGCCGGTGCGCGACTGGAGCTGACCAACATTGGGGACCGGCCGGTCGAGGTGATCGGGTACTCCGGCGAGCCGTACCTGCGGGTCGGCCCGGACGGGGTGTACGAGAACCGGCGCTCCCCCGCGACGTACCTGAACCGCACCCTCGCCGGGGACACCCGGATCCCCGCCGAGGCGGATCCGGCCGCACCGCCGGACTGGCGGCGGGTCGACGACTCGACCACCGTCCGGTGGCACGACCAGCGGGCGCTGTGGCGCGAGTCCGCGCCGCCGCCGCAGGTGCGGGCCGCACCGGACCGGGAGCACCGGGTCCGGGACTGGACGGTGCCGCTGCGGGTCGACGACGAGCTGCTGGAGGTCCGCGGCACGCTCGACTGGGTGCCGCCGCCGGACGCGTACACCTGGTGGGTGGTCGCCACCCTCGGCCTGCTGGCGGTCGGGGCGCTGGGGCTGCTCCCGGCCGCGTCGGTGCCCGGCGCGCGAGCGCTGGCCGCGGTCGGCGTGCTGCTGATGGCGGGTGGCGTCGCGGCCGTCGGGTACGCCCTGGGGCGCGAGTTGGACGCCGGGGCGGACGGTGTCGGTGCGCTGCTGGCGGGACTGCTCGGCGGCCAGGTGTGGCCGCTGCTGACCGGGCTCGGCGCGATCGCCGCCGGGTGGTACGCGCTGGCCCGCCGGCCGGCGGCCGACTTCGCGGTGGCGCTCGCCGGAGCCTGCCTCGCCCTGTTCGCCGGCGTCGCCAACGTGGCCGTGTTCGCCCGCTCGGTGGCCCCGGTGCCCTGGCCCGCGACGACCGCCCGGATCCTGGTGGCCGCTGCCCTGATCACCGGAGCCGGTGCCCTGGCAGCCGGCGTCCTCCGCCTCCACGCCACCTCCCGCTCCCCCCGCCCCACCTCCGTCGATCATGGAGTTGTGCTGGGGGATGAAAGCAACGAAAAGGGCTCCACTCGGGCACCATGACTCCATGATCGACACGGGTGTCGGGGGTCAGCGCGGGGCGGGGCGGGGGGTGAAGCCGTAGGGGAGTTCGAGGCGGTGGCGGGTCAGGAGGGCCTCGTCGGACAGGAGATCCGGGGTTGGGGCGTCGGCTACGATCCGGCCGGCGTCCAGGATGACCGAGCGGTCGCACAGCTCCAGCGCGTACGGCAGGTCGTGGGTGACCATCAACAGGGTCACCGGCAGCCCGCGCAGGATCTCGGCCAGCTCCCGGCGGGCGGCCGGGTCGAGGTTGGAGGAGGGCTCGTCGAGCACCAGGATCTCCGGGCGCATGGCGAGCACGGTCGCCACCGCCACCCGCCGGCGCTGCCCGAACGACAGGTGGTGCGGCGCCCGGTCCCGGTGCTCGCCCATGCCGACCGCGGCGAGCGCCTCGTCCACCCGGGCCGCCAGCTCGGCACCGCGCAGCCCCAGGTTGGCCGGGCCGAACGCCACGTCCTCGGCGACGGTGGGCAGGAAGAGCTGGTCGTCCGGATCCTGGAAGACGATGCCGACCCGGCGGCGGATCTCGGCCAGGGTGGCCCGGTCCGGGTTGACCGTCAGCCCGCCGACGGTCACGCTCCCCTCGGTCGGGGTGAGGATGCCGTTGAGGTGCAGCACCAGCGTGGTCTTCCCGGCCCCGTTCGGGCCGAGCAGCGCCACCCGGTCGCCGCGCGGCACCGTCAGGTCGACGCCGTGCAGCGCCACGTGCCCGTCCGGGTACGCGTACCGCACACCACGGACGTCGAGGCTGGGAGTCTCCGGCTGCACGTCTCCGATCATGTCAGGGCGAGAGCGGCGACGGCGACGCCGGCCGCCAGCACCGGCACGGCCGCCCCGACCAGCCACTCGCCGGCCGTGGCCGCACCCGCGCCCTGCCACACCACGGGCATCCGCCCGGTGTAGCCCCGCGACAGCATCGCCAGGTACACCCGCTCCCCCCGCTCGTACGCGCGCAGGAACAGGGCACCGACCCCGGCGGCGAAGCCGCGCAACTGCCACACGAAACGCGGGTCGTCGCCCCGGGACAGGCGGGCCACCCGCATCCGCCGGGCCTCCCCGACCAGCACCTCCAGGTAGCGGAGCATGAACGTGGCGATCTGGGTGAGCACCTGCGGGCAGCGCAGCCGGTCCAGCCCGACGATCAGGTCCCGGGTGGTCGTGGTCGCGGCGAGCAGCAGCGACGCCAGGACGCCGAGGGTGCCCTTGGCCAGGATGTTCCACGCGCCGTACAGCCCGTCCTCGGACAGCCGCAGGCCGAGCACCGCGACCCGCTCGCCCGCGCCGAGGAACGGCAGGGCGAACGCGAACAGCACGAACGGCAGCTCGATCAGCGACCGGCGCAGCAGCCAACCCGCTCCGACCCGGGCCACCCCGGCGACGACCGCGACCAGCACGGCGTACCCGCCGAACGCCCAGAGCGCCTCGCGGGGGGTGGCCACCACGGCGAGGGTGAACGCCACCATCGCGGCGATCTTCACCTCCGGCGGGAGCCGGTGCACCGGCGAGCCGGACCCCTGGTAGAGCACGTGGGCGTGCCCGGCGCCCATCGTCGTACCCGTCAGGAGTCCCGGCCGGTCGGAGCCGGCTGCGGGGCCTCGGCCGCGGCGGCCCGCGCGTCCCGGCGGCGGACCAGCCAGAACCCGCCGCCGGCCACGGCGAACGTCAGCAGTACGCCCAGGACGCCGGAGAGGCCGGTGGAGAGGAACTCGTTGTCGACGCCGGAGATGCCGTAGTCGGCCAGCGGGCCGCCGATCTCGTGCTCCTTCGCCTCCTGCGCCGGGCAGCTGCCGCCGGTGATGTTGTCCTCGGCGTCGAACGTGCAGCCCTCCCGCAGCGACGAGTCCAGCCCGTCCGGGTGCGACGACGCGAAGTTGCTCACCACGCCGGCGAGCAGCAGGGCGACCAGCAGCCCGCCGACGAGGAAACCCCAGGACCGCTTCTTCACCGGACACCTCCGACAACCGGGACGGACGCCGGCGCGGCCGGCTTGAGAGAGCGCAGCGCGTACACCAGATCGGGCCGGACCTTCGCGACCGTCACCACGGTGGTCGCGGTGATCAGGCCCTCGCCGATGCCGATCAGCAGGTGGGAGACGGCCATCGTGCCGGCCAGGCCGGCCAGGTTGCCGCCGAGGTCGACGGTGCCGCCGAGCTGGTACTGCAGGACGAAGCCCATCGCCGCCACCACGACGCTGACCAGCGCGGAGACGAACGCGGTGACCGCGAGGCCGGCCGGCGTACGCGGCAGGACGCGCAGCAGCGCGGCGATCAGCAGGTACGCGGCGGCGGTGCCGATGACCGCCATGTTGGTGATGTTGAGACCGAGCATCGCCACACCGCCGTCGCCGAAGACCAGCGCCTGCACGACCAGCACCACCGCCACGCAGAGCGCGCCGACCCACGGGCCGACCAGCAGCGCGGCCAGCGCGCCGCCGAGCAGGTGGCCGCTGACCCCGGCGGTGAAGATCGGGAAGTTCAGCATCTGCACGGCGAAGATGAACGCGGCGACCAGGCCGGCCATCGGCGCCAGGCGGTCGTCCAGGTCCTGCCGGCCGCGGAGCACGGCGACCGTCATCGCGGCCAGCGCGATCGCCGCGAAGACCGCGGCCACGGGACCGTTGATGATCCCGTTCGAGATGTGCATCGCCAGGGTTTCCACGTGACCTCCCACGGTCGGCGGGTCCGTCCACGCCGGCAGGGTCAGCCTATTGGGATCACCTCTCTGTTGCCAATGACTGGCAAGAAGGATGATCTCGATCACGACGGTCCGCGCCGGCGCGGTGGGCCGGCGCGGGGCGGGTGGGGCGGCGGTAGTGTCGGGGGCATGACCGCGCACGCCCGCCTCTCCCCCGGCGATCCCGCCCCCGAGTTCAGCCTCCCGACCGACTCCGGCGACACGCTCTCGCTGGCCGACCTGCGCGGCCGCAAGGTCGTCCTGTACGCGTACCCGGCCGCGATGACCCCCGGCTGCACCAAGCAGGCCTGCGACTTCCGCGACTCGCTCGCCTCGCTCCAGGCCGCCGGCTACGAGGTCGTCGGCATCTCCCCGGACAAGCGGGAGAAACTGGCGAAGTTCCGCGAGCGCGACGCCATCACCTTCCCGCTCGTCTCCGACCCGGACAAGGCGGTGCTCACCGCGTACGGGGCGTACGGCGAGAAGCAGCTGTACGGCAAGACGGTCACCGGGGTGATCCGGTCGACCTTCGTCATCGACGCCGACGGCAAGATCGAACGGGCGCTCTACAACGTCAAGGCCACCGGCCACGTCGCCAAGCTCCGCCGCGACCTGGGCCTGGACTGAGTGGTGGTCTACGATCCGGAGACCACCACGTAAGTGGTGCTGGGGCCGTAGCCCAACTGGCAGGAGGCATGCGGTTTAGGTCCGCACCAGTGCGGGTTCGAGTCCCGCCGGCCCTACTTCTCCGCCCCGACAGATGTGTCGGGCGTGTCACGATCACGGGCAGCGGGGATGGTCCGACCGCCAGGATGGCCGGCGTGAACCTGCGCTTCGTCCTCGACCCCGACCTGACGCCCGAGCTGCGCGAGGAGATCGTCGCGCTCTGGACGGACGTCAGCAACGCCGGCGGTGCGGTGGGCTTCGTCGCGCCGGTGACCGCCGCCAAGGTCCGCACGATCGCCGACCCGACGCTCGCCGGGATCGCCGACGGCCCGGACCGGCTGCTGCTCGGCTTCGCAGGCGAGCGGCCGGTCGCCATGGCGATCTTCACGGACAACCGGTTCCATCTGAAGACCCACTACCGGGTGCTGACCCGGGTGATGGTCCACCCGGCCGCGCAGGGCCACGGCTACGGCCTCGACCTGATGCGCGAGGCGGAGCGGACCGCCCGCCGGATGGGGCTCGACGCGCTCCAGGTCACCGTCCGGGACGGGCTGGGCCTGGACGGTTTCTACCGGCGCCTGGGCTACCGCGAGGTCGGGCGGCTGCCCGGAGCGCTCCGGGTCGCCCCGGGGGACGACCGGGACGAGATCCTCATGTGGCTGGACCTGACCGGCGCCTAGGTCGGCGGGGCGCGACGACGCGCGATGCGGGTCAGTCCGCGCAGCCCGGCGCCGGGGCGGAGGCGACGGCCGCGGGAGCGACCGCCGGATCCCCGGTCGTGGCGGACACCGCGGACGGGGTCGGTGCGGCGCTGGCCGTCGCCGGCGGCGGGGTCGAGGGGCGGCGGGACGGGACCGGGGAGCGGGCCGTCGTGGTGCCGCCGTACATCCGGACGCCGGCGCGCTGGACCTGGCCCGGCACCAGCCGGATCCCGGTGGCGGTGACCCGGTGGCCGCGGTTGTCGGTGACCCGGATGGTGTACGGCCCGGGGCCGGCGCCGGAGGCGATGACCCAGTAGTTGTAGTCCTGCCGGTCCGCCGCCCGCCACCGGCCGTCCTGGCGTACCTCGACGGCGCGCAGCGGGTTTCCGTGGTCGGCGACCAGGACGGCGAACCACCACTGCGACGAGCCTTCCTTCATCCGGAAGGCGAGCGGGCCGCGCAGCCGCGGGTCCGCGACCGCGCGGTAGGTGACCGGGACGATGCCCTGGACGGGGTCGGCGATCCGGGCGAACGCCTCCTTGGACAGGTCGATGTGCCCGGGGGCGCACTCGGGGCACTGGTCCATGACGAGCACCCGGACGGTGCCCTTCGGCCCGGTGACGTCGAGGTGTCCGCCGCAGGCGGCGCCGGCGGCGTACTCGCTCGGGCCGAGCGCGACGTAGAGCCGGTCGGCCGGGGCCGCCGGGTAGGAGCAGTTGCCGCCGGCGCCCTGCGAGTCGTAGAACGTCGCCTTGCCCTTGTTCGTCACCCCGGCCGTGGGTGGCGCGGCGGCCGCGGGCAGCCCGGCGGCGGCGCAGGCGGGGGCGCTGGCCCGCAGGGCGAGCGCCAGGCCGAGGGCACCGGCGAGCAGCGCCGCGCCCCCCACGGCGGCGAGCCAGCGGCCGCGCCGGAACCGGCGGACCGGTCCTCCGGTGCCGGACGGGTCGTCGAGACGGGCGTCGGTCACGGCGGTCGATGCTGCCGCACGGGCGAGCTGCCGGACAAGAGCGCTAAGGGAAAGCTAAACCGGCGTCACGCCCCGACGAGCACCTCGTCGCCGACCGCCACCCGGCCGCCGTCGACGGGTACGAGGTGCAGTCCGAACAGGAGCTTCTGCCGCACGTTGCGGTAGCGGCCGAGCGTGCGCAGCGGCTCCTTGCCGCGTACCCCCGTCTCCTGGTCGGTGGTGGTGACCACGCACCGGTCGCACGGGCCGGCGGCGCGGAAGCGGACGCCGCCGACACGCAGCGGCCGCCCGGCCCACGCGTCCTCGGCCCAGGCCGGTGCGCCGTCGACGACGAGGTTGGGACGGAAGCGCGCCATCGGCACCGGTGGTTCCCCGGCGTCGGCGAGCCAACCGTTGAGCGTGTCGAGGGAGGCGGTGCTGGTGAGGAGCAGCGGGTAGGCGTCGGCGAAGCTGACCTGGTCGCCCGGGTCGTGCTCCCGCTCGCCGGCGGGAATGTGGCGGGTCGGCCGGGCCAGCCACACCAGACGGACCGGGCGGCCGAGGAGGGTGCTGGCCCAGGCGTCGGCGGCCGGCCCGGCGGGCAGCGCGGGGACGGGGATCTTCCGGCTGCGGAAGGTGCGCACGGAAACCGGGTCGCCGCCGGTCGGCTCCGCGACGTCGAGGTCGGGGTGGCCGGCGGCGCGCAGGACGAGGCCGCCGTCGCGGGCCTCCGCGCGCAGCGCGACGAGGCCGGCCACCTCGCGCTGCGTGATCCCGACGCCCGCGGCGTCGACGACCATCCAGCGCCGGTCGCCGGCCAGGCCCCAGGGCAGCACCCGGGCGTCGTCGTGGTCGAGCCGGTGACACCCCTTGACCGGGTACGTGTGGATCGAGGTCAGTCGCACCGGCCTACCATGCCACGCCGATGCCGTCCCCCGGGTACCAGTGGTCGGCGGGCGTCTCGCGGTAGGCGAGGAACCGCCGGCGGGTGCGCTCGGCGTGCTGGGCGAGGACGTCGGTGATCGTCACGTTGTCGGTGAGCAGGACGGCACCGGGGGCGAGCTTCGGCTCGATCGCGTCGAACTCGCGCCGCTCGTGCGCGGCGCGGTGGTCGCTGTCGTGCAGGAAGAGGTCGACCGGGCGGTCCAGGGCCGCGATGGAGGCGACGGAGTCGCCGATGACCAGGTCGACGACCTGCGACCAGGGTGCCGCCCGGGCCAGGTAGCCGGCCTCCGGGTTGATGTCCAGGGAGGTGAGCCGGCCCGGGTGCCCCTCGGCGCCGTTGCGCAGCAGTGCGGCGGCGAGCACGACACTGCCGAGCCCCTTGTCGACGCCGGTCTCCACCACGTGCTTCGGCTTGGTCGCGCGCACGATGGCGTACCACCCGATGCGGCGGGCGTACCGGATCTGCTTGTCGGCGAGACCGCGGCGCGCGGACCCGGCGGTCGTCTGCTGGAGGTGCTGCCGCAGGTTGTCGTCCGACTCGATCTCGTCGAGGTACGCGCGCACCTGCCGGACCGGGACCGCGCAGACGACGCTGACGAACCAGGCGAGGTGGTTGCGGCTGAGCGGGGTCAGGTCGTACGTGTAGTTGTGATGTTCGCGGGACCGGATCAGCCAGCGCGCCGAGGCCCGAAGCACCTTCGCGTCGTAGCGGGCGACGGTGCGCAGGCGTTTGGGGAAGGTGGCGACCGGGGCGAGCCGGGTGCGGGCGAGCGCCCGCCGGAGCTTGATTCGGTCCACGGGTGCGTTCTACCAGGCCCGGTCGGCCCGATGGGATGAAAGCATTCATTCATGACGTCCACCCGGCCCGGCCCGGATGGGGGTACGCGGCCGCGCGGGCGGCTCAGTAGCATCACGCCATGCCAAATCGCGAGTCGTACGCGGAGCCGGAGACCGAGATTCTCGACTTCGACCGGGACCAGGAGCCGAGCGGCGAGCCCCGCAAGCGGCGCCCGCGCTGGCAGAAGGTCCTGCTCATCAGCTTCCTCGTGCTGGCGCTGATCGGCGGCGGCGGCATGATCGCGGGTGGCCTGTACCTGCGGTCGGTGGAGTCCGGGATCGAACGCGTGGACGCCTTCGACGATGTGCCGGAGGAGACCCGGCCGCAGGCGGTCGCGAAGGATGCCATGAACATCCTGATCCTGGGCAGCGACTCCCGGGACCCGGAGAGCACCGGCGGATCCCGCACCGACACCATCATCGTGGCCCACATCCCGAAGGACCGGTCGAGCGCACAGCTCATCTCGGTCCCGCGCGACACCTGGGTCAACGTCCCCCGCTCGAAGGACGGCCACGGCGGGCGCAACGCGAAGATCAATGCTGCGTACGCGTGGGGTGGCGTGCCGCTCATGGTGCAGACCGTGGAGTCGTTCACCAAGGTCCGGATCAACCACGTCATGATCATCGACTTCGCGGGTTTCAAGGAGATCATCGACGCGCTCGACGGCATCGAGGTCGACGTGGAGAAGACGTTCACCTCGATCCACCCCCCGCAGCGCACCTTCCAGAAGGGCGTGCAGCGGCTGGACGGTGAGGCGGCGCTGGACTACTCGCGGCAGCGCAAGCAGTTCGCCGACGGCGACTTCGCCCGCATCCGACACCAGCAGCAGGTGATCAAGGCGATCCTCGACAAGGCCGTCTCCGGCGGCATCGTCACGAACCCGAGCCGGCTCAACTCGTTCATCAAGGCCACGTCGAGCGCGGTTTCGGTGGACGAGAAGATGTCGCTGTTCGACATGGCGAAGGACCTGCGGGGTCTGCGTGGCGGGAACCTGACTTTCATGACCAGCCCGACGAAGGGCACCGGTCGGGTCGGCAGCGAGAGCGTCGTGTTCCCCAGCAAGGATGTCGAGCCCTTCTACGACGCGGTCCGTCGCGACGCGGTGCCGGAGATCCTGTCTGCCGCAAAGTAGGAATGTGAAGTGACTTCCCGGCTATGGCGGTCACCCCGGCCCGGCCATATCCTGCGGACGCCCGATGAGTCGTCACGCATCATCAGGGCCTTTCACGGGGAGGATCCACCATGTCCAGCCACCCGGCGACGACGCATCCGGCTGCGCCAGCGCCGCAGTTCAACGGCGAGTGGCAGCAGGGCTCCGCTGACGGGCTGCGGGCCGAGCCTTCCTCCGCTCCGTTGACGGGCGAGACGGAGACCATGCCGGCGGGTAGCTCCGGTCTCGACACCACCGCGGTCCTGCCGTACGCCAAGTCCCGCGCCTCGTCCCGGACGAGCTGGGTGCGCGCCTGGATGATGACGCTGCCCATCGACGTGGCCGCGCTGCTCGCACCGCTGCTGCTGACCCAGAACTACTGGCGCGGGACGCTGGCCAACGCAGCCCTCACGGTGGCCATCTTCGCGGCCGGCGGGCTCTACCGGGCCCGTCGGCACGTGAGCATCCTCGACGAACTGCCCAGCATCGGCGGGCGGCTGCTGGCGTCCGCCGCGATCGTGGCGATCATCGCGGCGGAGCGGCACTCCTCGGTGGAGTACGTCGGCGGGTTCATGCGGGGCGTGGCCCTGTCGGCGGGGCTGGTGATCGTCGGCCGGACGATCAGCAGGTCGCTCACCAAGCTCGTACGTAAGCGCCGGTGGGTGGAGCACAACGCCATCATCATCGGCAGCGGGCCGATCGGGCTCGAACTCGCCCGGCTGCTGCGGCGCTACCCGCAGTACGGCCTGCGGTTCGTCGGGTGCGTCGACGTCCCGGCTCGGGAGGGCACCGGCGCGCTTCCGTTGAGCGGCACCCTCGACGACCTCGAACACCTGATCCGGCTGCTGGAGTGCGAGGTCCTGGTCATCGCCGACCCGGACTGCCCCGAGGCCGCCCTCATGGAGACCCTGCTACGACCGCGCAGCTCGCACTGCGACCTGTGGGCGGTTCCGCGCCTGTGGGGCTCCCGCTCCCACGGCGGCTACCCCGATCACATCGGTGCCATTCCGATCGTCAAGATCGGCGACACGTCGCTCTCCGGCCCGCGGTGGGCCATCAAGCGGGCGTCCGATGTGGTGTTCGCCATGGTCGCGCTGACCGTGCTGAGCCCGGTGCTGCTGCTGTGCGCCATCGCCACGTTCGTCGACGGCGGCCGCGGCATCTTCTTCCACCAGGAACGGATCGGCCGGTACGGCAAGCCCTTCAACGTCATCAAATTCCGGTCGATGCGGCCGGTGAACGAGCAGGAGTCCCAGACGAACTGGTCGATCGCCCACGACAAGCGGGTCGGTCCGATCGGGCGGTTCATGCGCCGCACGTCGCTGGACGAACTGCCCCAGCTGTGGAACATCCTGCGCGGCGACATGAGCGTGGTCGGTCCACGCCCCGAGCGCCCCTACTTCGTCGAGAAGTTCTCGGCGGAGTACCCGAACTACGCGGCACGCCACCGGGCGCCCGTCGGGCTCACCGGACTCGCACAGGTCAGCGGTCTACGAGGTGACACGCCGATCTCCGACCGGGCGCGGTTCGACAACTACTACATCGAGAACTGGTCGCTGTGGCTGGACGTCAAGGTGGTGCTGCGTACGGTCACCGAGGTGTTCCGCGGTGGAGGCCGTTGAGCGGCCGATAGGTCAGCGCCGGCCCAACGCCTCGGTGAGGGCCGGACGCCAGTCCCCCAACGGCGGGAGGCCCGCCGCCGTCCAGCGTCCGTGCGCCAGGACGCTGTATGCCGGACGTGGGGCCGGCCGACGGTAGCGGTCGCTGGTGGTCGGGCGGACGCGTTCGGGATCGAGACCACGCAGGGCGAACACGGCGCGGGCGAGGCCGAACCAGGTGGTCTCCCCGGACGCGGTGCCGTGGTAGACGCCGGGTGCCGCGCGGCCGGCGAGCGCGGCGTCCGCCAGCGCGACGAGCTGCTCCGCCAGGGCGTAGGACCAGGTGGGTTGCCCCCGCTGGTCGTCCACCACGTCGAGGTACTGCCGTTCGTCGGCCAACCGCAGCATCGTCGCGACGAAGTTGGGCCCGTGTTCCCCGTACAGCCAGGCGGTGCGGACGACGTACCCGGCCTCGGGCAGCAGCCGGGTCACGGCCTGCTCCCCGGCGAGCTTGCTGCGCCCGTACGCGTTGATCGGTGCGGTGGGTGCGTCCTCCGGATACGGCGCGACCGCGTCGCCCCGGAAGACGTAGTCGGTGGAGACGTGGATCATGCGGGCGCCGGTCGTGGCGCAGGCTGCGGCCAGGTGGGCGACGGCCGCACCGTTGACGGCTGTTGCGGCCTTCTCCTGGGTCTCGGCCCCGTCCACATCGGTCCACGCGGCGGTGTTGATGACGAGGTCATGCCCGGTGACGGCGGCCCGCACCGCCTCCGCGTCCGTGACATCCAGCTCCGCGCGGGTGGTGGCCGTGACGGACAGGTCTGCGCGGGAGGCCAGGACGGTCAGCAGGTCCCGCCCCAGCATTCCAGCGGCGCCGGTGACCAGCAGCCGGCTCATCCGGCGACGGGCGAGGCGGTCTTGAGTGGCTCCCACCAGGAACGGTTGTCCCGGTACCACCGCACCGTCTGGGCGAGGCCGCGCTCCAGGTCGATGCTCGGGGCGTACCCGAGCTCGGCGCTGATCTTTCCGATGTCCAGCGAGTACCGGCGGTCGTGGCCCTTCCGGTCGGTCACCGGCACGACCCGGTCCCAGCCGGCGTCGCAGGCCGCTAGCAGCTTTCCGGTGAGCTCCTTGTTGGTCAGCTCGGTGCCCCCGCCGATGTTGTAGACCTCGCCGGCGCGGCCCTTGAGCTGCACCAGGGCGATGCCCCGGCAGTGGTCGTGCACGTGCAGCCAGTCCCGGATGTTGCCTCCGTCGCCGTACAGCGGCACCGTGCCGCCGTCGAGCAGGTTGGTGACGAACAGGGGGATGATCTTCTCCGGGAACTGGCACGGCCCGTAGTTGTTCGAGCAGCGGGTGACCACCACGTCCATGCCGTGGGTGCGGTGGTAGGCGAGCGCCAGCAGGTCCGACCCGGCCTTCGAGGCCGAGTACGGCGAGTTCGGCGACAGCGGCCATTCCTCGGTCCACGAGCCCTCGTCGATGGACCCGTACACCTCGTCGGTGGAGACGTGGACGAACCGGGAGGTCCCGTGCCGCAGCGCGGCGTCGAGCAGGGTCTGCGTCCCCAGTACGTTGGTGGTGACGAACGGAGCCGCGCCGGCGATGGAACGATCGACGTGCGATTCGGCGGCGAAGTGCACGATCACGTCGTGACCGGCGACGACCTCGTCGACCAGGGCAGCGTCGCGGATGTCACCGTGCACGAACCGCAGCCGGGGGTCATCGGACACCGGCGCCAGGTTGACCCGGTTGCCGGAGTAGGTCAGAGCGTCGAGCACGGTGACGCCGGCCGGGTCGAGCGCGGGCACGCCCGCCATGCTGCCACCGGGCACACCGAGGAGCATCCGCACGTACTCCGACCCGATGAAACCGGCACCGCCGGTGACGAGGATCCTCACGGGTTGAGAAGTGTACGCGAGGCGCTGGGAGAGCAGGGGTGACCAGGGGCTCGGGCGCGCTCCGATGCGGGTAGTCTCCCCGCGTGCGTGGAATCCTTCTTGCGGGTGGCACCGGTTCCCGACTCTGGCCGACCACTCGTGCAGTGTCCAAGCAACTGATGCCGGTCTACGACAAGCCGATGGTCTACTACCCGCTCTCCACGCTGATGATGGCCGGGGTGCGGGAGATCCTGGTGCTCACCACCCCGGAGGACCAGGACCAGTTCCGGCGGCTGCTCGGTGATGGCAGCCAGTGGGGCCTGCGCCTCGAGTACGCCACCCAGGCCCGCCCGGAGGGCATCGCGCAGGCCTTCCTGCTGGGCGCCGATTTCATCGGTGACGAGGCGGTGGCACTGATCCTGGGGGACAACATCTTCCACGGTGCCGGCCTGGGCCGGCAGCTCGCCGCCCAGGGCGATCCGGCCGGAGGCCGAATCTTCGCCTACCCGGTGGCCGACCCGGCGGCGTACGGCGTGGTCGAGTTCGACGCCGACGGCCGGGTGCTCTCGATCGAGGAGAAGCCCGAGAAGCCGAGGTCCCGGTACGCGGTGCCGGGCCTGTACTTCTACGACAACCGGGTGGTCGAGATCGCCCGTGGTCTCAAGCCCAGCGCACGGGGCGAGCTGGAGATCACTGCGGTGAACGAGGCGTACCTGTCCACCGGTGAGCTGTCGGTGACCGTGCTGGATCGGGGCACCGCCTGGCTGGACACCGGTACGTTCACGTCGATGATGCAGGCCGCGGAGTTCGTCCGGGTGATCGAGGAACGCCAGGGCATGAAGATCGGCTGCATCGAGGAGGTCGCCTGGCGGACGGGGCTGATCGACGACGCGCAGCTGCGGACGCTGGCTGAGGCACTCATCAAGAGCGGGTACGGCGACTACCTGCTCGGACTGCTGGACGAGAAGTACGGTACGGCGGTGACCTGGTGAAGATCCGCGAGTTGAGCATCGAGGGAGCCTGGGAGATCACCCCCGAGCAGCACGGCGATCCGCGTGGGCTGTTCCTGGAGTGGTACCGCTTCGACCACCTCGCCGCCGCAGTGGGACGTCCGTTCCGACCCGCTCAGGGCAACCTATCGGTCTCCGCACGTGGGGTGGTCCGCGGTATCCACTTCGCCGACGTCCCGCCCGGCCAGGCCAAGTACGTCACCTGCGTACGCGGGGCGGTCGTCGACCTGGTGGTGGACGTCCGGGTGGGCTCACCGACCTTCGGTCGGTGGGAGGCGGTCCCGCTCGACGACGTCGACCGGCGCGCTCTCTACCTCAGCGAAGGCCTGGGACACGGCTTCTGCGCGTTGACCGACGACGCCACCCTCGGCTACCTCTGCTCCACCACCTACAACCCCGGCCGCGAGCACGCCGTGCATCCCCTCGATCCGGAGCTGGCGATCGACTGGCCCGCGGCGTCGCCGCAGCTGTCGGCCCGGGACGCGGCCGCGCCAACCTTGGCTGAGGCACGCGAGGCGGGGCTGCTGCCGGACTACGACGCCTGCCGGTCATTCACGACCGGCACGTGAACGCCGCCACCGCCTCCCTGTTCCCGGACGACGACGTCCGTCCCGACCGGCTGGGCTTCAGCGTCGCGCGACGGACGATTGCTCAGCTGGTCCGTGACGGCCGTTGACGGCCTCCTCGTCACTCGACCCGCCGACGGCCGTGGGTAAAGACTCGAGCGGCACGGACGCACGCTGAGCGGGCACGGCAGGCGCCGCGTCCGCCGCGCGCATGCTGTCGAGCGACTGGCGGAGGGCTCGCCGCAGGCGTTTGGCGGCCGGGCGTTCGACCAGCCGGTGGACGAGGTATGCGAGCAGCAGCAGCCCGGCGATCGTCGCTCCCAACAGCACCCACGCGGGGAGGTACGGCCGGGCCGCGGCGATGACCGTCAGGCCGATCTGCTCGTGCAGCAGGTACAGCGGGTAGGTGAGGGCGCCGGCGGTGGTGAGCCACCGCCACCGGATGCGGTCGAACACTCCGTTCGCGATCAGGGCCATGACGACGAAGAAGGCCGTCACGCACGCCGCCGCGGGCAGGAACTCGCTGGTGGTGTACGTGTCGAGCTCGGCCCACAGGCGCGAGATCGCGATGATCCACGAGAACCCGACGATGGCCCACAGGGCGGCGTTCGCCCCGAACCGGTAGATGAGATAGAAAGCGATTCCCGCGACGAAGTACTGGGCGTAATTGCGCCCGAGAAGGATGAAGACCGCGGAGTTGTTGACCAACGGGGCGAACAGCGAGGCCAGCGTCCACAACACGCAGAAGGCGACGACGCGCCGGACGGTCACCCCGCGAGCCACCACCACCAGGGCGAACAGCAGGTAGAAGAGCAACTCCACGGGGAGCGTCCAGTAGGCCTGCTCGACGTCGGGGACGTTCATGAGCGACTGGAGCATCGTCATGTTGGCCAGAACGTGCGTCCAGTCCAGGTGCGTGGCGAAGACCGGGAACAGGGCGAGGACCCCGGTGGTCGCCACGACCGCGAACCAGTACGCGGGATAGAGCCGCACGACGCGGGCGACGGCGAACTCGCCGACGCTGCGGCCCCAGCTGCTCAGGCAGATGACGAAGCCGCTGATGAGAAAGAACATCTCGACACCGAGCCAGCCGTACGCCGCCACGTCGGCGAGCCCAGGGAAGAGTTCCTTGGTCGACGCCGCCCAGGCGCGGTCGCGCACGCCCTCACCGTGCAGCAGGTGGTACAGGACGACCATCAGGGCAGAGATCAGGCGCAAGCCGTCGAGCACGAACATGCGGTCGTGCCCGCCGCGCCGGACGGCACCGTGAGGCTCCATGAATCCTCTCCACTGGGTCGAGCTGCCCGCCGGGTACGGGACGAGCTGGGGTGTGGCGCGGCAGGCTACCGGTGGGACTGGCCAGGGCTCGGCCGGACGGCTGCGTACGCCGCGGCCAGCTGTTCCCGCACGGCGTTCGAGCTGTGGTAATCCAGCGCCCACCGCTTGCCGGCGGCGGCGAGCCGCTGGCCTCTGGCCGGGTCGAGGAGCAGGCTGCGCAGTTCGCTCACCCAGCTCCGCGCGTCCGCCCCCACCACGACCTCGTGGTCGTGCCGTACCCCCGCTCGGCGGGAAACCTCCGGCGTGGTCACCGTGGGTACCGCTGCCGCCAAGGCCTGGATCAGCTTCATCTGCACGCCCGTACCGCGCCAGACCGGAACGATGGCCGCCGCGGCCCGCGGGTAGTAGGGAGCGACGTCGGGAACGTTGGCGTGGATCTCGACGCCCGGACCGCGGAAGGCTTGTACGGAGGCGGGCGGGTTGGTCCCGACGATGTCGAGCACGGCGTCGGGCACCAGCTTCCGCACCTCCGGCCAGCAGTTCTTGAGGAACCACAGCAACCCGTTGACGTTGGCCTCGTAGGTCAGCCGCCCGACGAAGAGCACCCGCGGCTCCGTCGCCCGCGCGGTCGTACCCTCCGGGTGGTCGTACGGGCTCCGGACGACGTAGGTGTTCGGCCGCTCCTCGCCCGGTCCGAACGGTGCCGACACCATCAGCGGCACACCGTTCGCCACCAGGGTGTTCTCCCGTGCCTCCATCCGGGGCGCCTCGATCTTGCCCACCAGCTTCCACGGCTGGCCCGCGGTCTGGGCGAGTTGGGTGTAGTACTCACTGCGGAACTCGTCGAGATCGACGATCACCGGCACCGGTGCGCACCGCTCCACCAGGTGCACCGTCCGGAAGACGTTGAGATGCACGACGTCGGGCCGCCACTGCCGGAGCTCACTGGCGAGCGCGGTCGACAGTCGGGGCACGTCCGCGTAGGCCTGCTGGAGCGACGTGCGGGTCGGCAGCGCCAACCCACAGCGGAGCATCGACGAGATCCGGTTACGCGGCACCAGTACGACGGACTCGACGGGCAGTTCCTCAGCCTGTCGCACCTCCTCCTCGGAACTGGTCAAGCCGAGGAAACGGATCTGGTGATCCTTGGCGAGAATTTCGAGCAGGGCCAGGCTTCGCGGGCGGATCTTCGACGGAATCCAGGGGGCGACGAAGAGTATCTTCACAGGGGGAATCTCCTCAGAGCACGGGCCGACAGTCTGTCCACCGCGGTGCCATATTTGTCACAGTAAGTAATCAAGCCCGAGCGGTACAGCCGGTTCTTGCCGACCGCGCCGGTGCTCGTGCTCTCCCGATGCTCGGCCCACGCGGTCCCGACCGATACGACGCGCCATCCGGCACCGCGCAGGCGCTTGCAGAGGTCGACATCCTCGAAGTAGAGGAAGAAGGACGGATCGAAGCCGTCGACAGCGCGAAGCGCGGCGGCTCGTACCAGCATGCAGAACCCGGACACCCAGGCCACGTCCGCCTCCGGTGCCGACCCAGCCTTGTCGAGGTAATCCAGCATGGGCATCCGGCGGCGGAGGAGCCGGGACTTCACGAGCGCCTGCTTGACGCGGCCCGGCACCAGGTCGTCGACCCGTGTCGCCGCCAGCCACTCCTTGGCCAGGCTCACCTCCGGGCCCGCCGAAATGCCGGGCTCGCCGTCCGCGTACCGCATCTGGGGGGCGACCACGCCGATCCTCGCGTCGCCGGAGAGCACCCGCGAGAGTTCGGCGTACGAGGCGGGCGTGAGCGCGGCGTCCGGGTTGAGCAGCAGGTAGGCGTCCGCGTCGGGAAAGCTCTCCACCGCCAGATTTATCGCCTTGCCGAACCCAACGTTGGCCGACCGGATGACGTGCGGGGTGTACCGCGCCGCAACCTGGACGCTGTCGTCGGACGACGAATTGTCCACCACCACGATGTCTGCGACGGGTACCTCACGCAGGCTCCCCAGGCTCATGGGCAGGTCCCGGGATGAGTTGTAGGACACAACAATGGCTACCGTCTTCAATTGCCCCTCACCATTCGGAATGCTCATCGGTCACGCCGCCGAGGTCGGTCGCACGGCCGTCTCCGGCACGGCCGGAACCGCCCGGCCGCTCCGCAACGCGATATCACCGAGGACGAGCAGCGCCGCGTGTTTGAGGAGGTAGGTCAGGGAGACCGCCGCGGCTGCGCCGACCGCACCGAACAGCACCGCGCCGGCGGCCACCGCGCCGAGCAGGGTGACCGCACTCGCTACACCGACCTTCGCCACCAGTGCGCCCCGGCCGGCCCCTTGCAGCACGGCACCGCAGGGCGAACTCGCGCAGAACGAGGGCACCCCGGCGAGCATCACGGCGATCACGACACCTGCTCCTGAATAGACCTCTCCGAACAACACCTCCGCCAACCACGGCGCGGCGACGACGCCGACGGCACTGAGCGCACCGGTCGCGACCACCACGGCGAGGTTCATCCGCCAGAAGAGCCGCCGTGACTCACCGGCCTGCGCGGTCGCCGATTGCGGTACGAGCACCGCGCTGAGTGCGGACGGAATCGACACGAACGGGGAGAAGATGCGAGTGGCGCCGGCGTACAGGCCCGCGCCGGTACCCGGCGCGACCAGCGAGACCACCGTCGCGTCAAGGACCCGCGCCTGTGCGGACACGTTGCTCACCAGGTACGCCCGCGAGTCCAGCATCGCTCGCCACACCTCAGCGGCAGCGACGCGGCGGGAGATCCGCACCAGGGCCCGCACGTGGATCTGCCCCAGCACCGACGCGGCCACCACGCCGTACGCGAGCGACGCGAAGGGCCCGCCACCGAGCCCGAGGGCGGTCACGAAGATCGCGACCTGCACGGCCTTCCGGCCCAGGATGGAGACGACCGCCTGCCCCATCCGGCCGTCGGCGATCGCGAGCGACAACACCGTCTCGACGTTCTTGTCCACCATCCAGCCGACCGCGAGAAGCACGGCGACCCACGGGGCCATGGTGCCGGCGGTGAGGGCCAGACCGATCGCCGCGGCGATGACCAGGCCACCGATCGTGGTGAGGATGTTCAGGCGCAGGCCCGCGCTGACGGCGACATCGCTACCGAGAGCCCGCCAACGGAGGAGGGCCGTCGAGACGCCCGCGTCCGCGACGATGGTCAGGAAGGCCACCGCGCCGAAGTAGCCGCCGAAGGCACCGAAGCCTTCCGGGTCCACCTGACGTGCCAACAGCACCATCACCACTGCCTGCAGACCGCTGCCGGCAATGCGGGAGGCGGCCAGAGCCGAGGCTCCGCCCAACACCCCGCGCAGGTTCGGCCGCGACGGACCCTGAGCGTGGCCGCCTGAAGCGACCGGGTGGGGCCGCCCCTCCGCGTCGCCCGCGAGATCTTCCCTTCCCCCATCCGCGCCTGCCCGCCTCAGGGGTGTCGAGGCATCGCCGTCGCGGTCTTCGCGTCGCTGGTCGTTCTCGCGTCCCACGTCGGAGATCACCCGCACGGTCGCTACTCCCACGACAAGGAACCACAGCGGCAGCATGGACTCGGCCAGGACGCCGTACGTGGTGGCCGCCATCCCGAAATAGGCCACCGTGAAGGTGAGGCAGAACGCGGAGGTGAAGGGCGGCCGGAAGACACCCCGCCACACGCACAGCGCGGCCAGGGCGGACGCCGGTGCGAAGAGGAAAACGGCGCCCGGTATGCCGAGTTCGACGGCGGCGAACAGGAAGCCGTTGTGAACCGGCACCCCGGTCGCCACGAGCGAATCGACCCGGCCGACGACCTCCACGTAACTGTTGGCGCCGATGCCCCACCACGGTTCCCTGGCCAGGAACTCCACCGCGCTGGACAGCAGCTGCGCCCGCGAGCCGCCGGACGGGTCGGCGATCATCCGGGCCAGGAACACCGGGGCCGCCGCGAGCAGGCCGATACCGAGCAGCACGAACCCGATGACGGTCTCGCGGCTTCCGCGGCCGGTGCCCGACTGGGCCGTGAGGCGCCTCCGCTGCACCAGTTCGTACACGACGACCAGCATGAGGGCCGCCAACATCCCGGTCCGGGTGCCGGTCAGCGCGGTCGTCGTGAGGGCGGCGGCGGGAATCCCGTACCGGGCGACGATGGCCGGAAGCTGGAACCGGCCGAAGCCGATCCGGCTGTCCGGGCCAGTGGTGAGGTAGTAGAGGGCAAGCACCAGCACGACGGCCTTCGCGAGGTTGCCCGGATGGTTCAGGGTTCCGTTGGTCCGCTCACCGAGGAAGCGGGCCGCCTCGGCGGTCCCCATCGGGTTGAGCGGTACGCCGAGTCGCTGGAGAGCCGCGCAGCCGAACTGGGCGATGATGACCCCGGCGGAGGCCAGCCGGAGCGCCGGGCCGGCGGCCCGATGCATGGCGAGCAGACATCCCACCGCGTAGGCGACGGGTGCGGACAGGTATTGCGCCGCCCCGACCAGCTCCCGGGTGGAGGCACCCCCGCGTACCTCAACACCGATGCCGATGCACAGGGCCAGCGTGCCGATCGCCGACACCAGGACCGCCAGCCATTGAAGCCGCCGCCAGGTCTTCGCCACCAGCACGACGAAGGCTGCGACGAGTGCGATCATCCAGCTCGACGGTCCGAAAACCGAGATGGCGATCCCTACGTGCCACGGCGGATCGGCCGACAAGAAGGTCTTGGGCAGCAGAGCGAGACAAACCACCGGCAGGCCCGCGCTGAGGGCTACCAGCCAATCGGTACGAGCGGGTGCTGCGGTCGACGAGCTGGTCCCCACCGTTACGGTCGGGCCCACCGGCGTGCTTCCGCACCCGCAGCGGCCTCCGCGCGGCGTCGCCGCGGCTCCCGCACACCGCTCGCCACGGCGCTGACGAGTCCCCCGGCGATGGCCCCACACGTGTAGCCCATGGCCTGCGCGCCCGGTCGCCCGACCCGCAGCCCTTCCCAGAGGACCCGGAGCATCCCACCCACCGCCCCCTCGCGGCGGGCGTACGTCATGACCGACCCGAGGTAGTAGTCGCCCCGGTCCCTGCGGGTCGCCGGTCCGAGGTACTCCCGCGCCCAGGCAAGCTCCCTGGTCAGCGAGATGGACCGGGAGACGCCGGCACCGGTCGCGTCGTACGTCACCAGGGGGTCGTTCAGTTGCCGGACCACCAGCCCGGGCAGGTTGCGGGAGAGGGTGAGAAGCCAGGTCAGGTCCTGGTGCAGGCTCAACTCCTCATCCAGCGGCACGATGCTCGGAAGCGACCGCGGAAAGAGCAGCGTCGAGGACGGGAGGAACGCCTGCCCACGCCGGACCCGGTGCCGCCGCAGCAGGTTGTTTTCCAGGCTGCGGCTGGGGTCGTACGGCGCACGGGGCCAGATTTCGGACGTGTCGTCAAATTGCACCGTGACTTTGGTGGACGAGATCCACGTCGACGACGCGGCGAGACCGGCCTCGGCGACATCCCGGATCTGGCGCTCGATCTTCGCCGGATCCCAGATGTCGTCGTCGTCCAGGAACGCCACCAGTTCTCCAGTGCACCTGCGGACACCGGCCATTCGGGCGGCGTTGCCGTTCCGGCGCTCCAGGTACCTGATCAGTCGAACGCGGGGATCGTCAGGGATGTCCACGTCGCCGTCCGAGTTGACCACCACGTGGACCTCGGTCACCGGATACGTCTGCGCGAGGACGGACTCGACGGCCCGGCGAAGTCCCGGCTTGCTGACTGTCGGGACGACGACGCTGACCGTGGGACTCCACGTCGCGGATCGCGCCGGCACTCTGGGATCCATCCCGACCCTTCCCTAACAATCCGGAACAACGAACGGCGACGCCGCTCAGCTCGCTGTCGACCGCGCAGGAGCATCGCATATTACAGAGCACCGGCCGCGGGCGATGCCCCCGACGCACCCGGTCGCCGACGGGCCGGGCGGATCAGAAGGACAGGGTGGTCCGGATACCGTTGATCACCTTACGCACCTCGCTGACCTGCGCGCCCTCGGCGGTCATGCGAATGACGATCTGGCGGTCGATCGCGTCGTCGGGGTTGCTCTGCCACCAGCCGATCACCACCACGCCGTATCGAGGCTTCCCGTTGAGCTGCGGGGTCTCGACGAAGGTCGCGTTTCCTGCCTCGATCCACTGCAGGCCCCACGCGTCCTCGGCCCGCCGGTACGCGGCCCGCACCTCTTCACCACAGGGTGACGGACAGTTCCGGATGATGATCTCCCCGCCGACCTCCGGCTGACCCGGCCGGGAGATGCCGCAGACATGCCGGGCGAAGCCGGGACCCCGCTGGCGTGCGTCGCAGGCCCAGGACTCGGGCACCTTGAACGTGAAACCGAAGCCGGCCGGGTTCTCCTCCTTGACCCGGTCGACGTCGCCGAACTGTGGCTCGGCCGGCCAGGAGCCCGGCTTCGGCGGCTCTACACCAGGGCTGCGGGGCGCGCCGGTGGGAAAGGCGATCGGCTCCGGACTGCGTGACACGGCCGCGGTGGGGGACGGGTTCGATGTGGCCGCGTCGGGCGCCTCGTCGCCGGACCCCCACGCGAAGATGCCGATGCCCGCACCGAGCGCCACGACCACCGCGACCGCGACACCGATCCACAGGCCGGTCCGCCGCGGCCGCGCCCGCACGGCCGACCTCAGTTGCGGATAGCTGTTCGGGTACGGCTGGTCCCACGACGACGGCGTCTCCGGGGCGGACGAGGGAGGAACCGATACGGGTGAGGGAGGAACCGATACCGGAGACGGTGGCGCCGATGTCGGCCACGCCGCGCCCGACGTGGGTTGGACGTCCTGCGGAGCCCCCTGGGCGGTGTCGGTCGGGTTCGGCTCGCTGTCGGCGGGCGCCGCACCGGGTTGGGTCTGCTCGGGTGGCGAGGTCGGACGGTACTCCAGGCCGAGCGCGATGAAGACCTGTTCGGCGCTGGCCCCGCCGCCGGTCGCGTAGGTGACCCAGGGTGCCGAGGCGGCGAAGTCGGCCTGCAGGTAGCGCGGCCGCCCATCGGGGCCCTTGAGGGCTTTCGCGGTGACGGCGAAAGCTTCCCGCCAGCGCTGGTCGGCGGCGACGGCCGGGTCCAGGACGGCAACCGTGACGGACCGGCCCTGGGAATCGACGGCCGACCAGGCCTTGCCCACCTGACACGACCCCAGGGTCTCGAGGAACCGGAACGGACTTCCTGGCTGCATTACCCCACCCTCCCCGGAGGTCACGGTGTGGATAGTAGCGATGGGGCGCCGCCCCTTGACCGTCGGCTTGGTCAACGTTGGACCGGCCCGGCAAGATTGCTTGCCGTGGGGTTCAGACGCTGGCTGGCTGCCGCATTCACACTTCCGCTTCTGGTCGGCTGTGGGCCGGATGGCGCCGATGCCGCAGCCGACCCGGTAGCTGCCTGGCACGCCCCGGTCGCGCCGGGCACCACCGGAACCATCGACCAGGACGGCCGGCCGTTCCAGCTGCACGTGCCGGCCGGGTACGACCCCGCCACAAAGGCGCCCCTCGTCGTGTTGTTGCACGGCTACGGGTCCAGCGCCGTCCAGCAGGAGCGGTACTTCAACCTCACCCCCGAGTCGGACCGCCGCGGTTTCCTCTACGCCATTCCGGACGGCACCACCGACCGGGACGGCAAGAGGTTCTGGAATGCGACCGAAGCGTGCTGCGACTTCTACGACAGCGGGGTGGACGACGCGGCGTACCTCGACCGGCTCCTCGACACCGTGACGTCGGCGTACTCGGTCGACGCCGCGCGGGTCTACCTGGTCGGCCACTCCAACGGCGGCTTCATGGCTTACCGGATGGCCTGCGAACGCTCGATGCGGATCACCGCGATCGTCTCGCTCGCCGGCGCCGTCGACGACGAGACGTCGCTGTGCACGCCGCAGCGGCCGGTCAGCGTCCTGCAGATCCACGGCACCGCCGACCCGACCATCAAGTTCGGCGGCGGCACGAACGGCGGCCACCCGTACCCGTCGGTCGGCACCACGCTCGCCACCTGGCGGCGGATCAACGGCTGCACACCGGAGGCCGACACCTCAGCCCCGCCGCTGGACCTCGAGCCCCAGCTACCCGGGGCGGAGACCGGAGTGACGATCTACTCCGTCGGCTGCCGCGACGCCACCCGGGTCGCGCTGTGGCACATCAAGGATGGCGGCCACACGCCCACGCTCAGCGCGATCTTCGGCCCGGCCGTCATGGACTTCCTCTTCGCCGGGCCACCCCGACCCTGACTCACTCCCCTGTCGGCGGCGCGAGATGGGCGGTGCCGCGCACTCGCGGCGTGTGGATCGGGTACGCCACCTTGTGCTGTGAATAGTTTCATGCATAGGCTCGGCTCGTGAATGAAGCCGTGCTGGACCTGTTCCAGGGCGTCCGGCTCACGCCCACCCAGCGCCGCATCGCGCACTGCCTCGTCCAGCACGGGCCGACCGTCGCGTACCTGTCGGCGGCCGAGGTGGCCGAGCTGGCCGGCGTGAGCCAGCCGTCGGTGACCCGGTTCGCGATGGCGCTCGGCCACGACGGCTACCCCGCCCTGCGGCGCCGCCTCCGCGAGCTGACCGTCGCCGCACCCGGCGGTCGGGCCGACGCGGGCAACGAGCTCCAGCAGGCGGTACGCGCCGAGATCGGGAACCTGGACCGGCTCGCCGACCAGCTCGCCGACCGGGAGCGGATCGCGGACAGCGGCCGGCTGCTCGCGGCCAGCCGCCCACTGCCGGTGCTCGGCCTGCGGGCCGCCGCGCCGCTGGCCGCGTACTTCGCGTACTTCGCCGCCAAGGTGCACCCGGACGTGCGGGTCCTCGACGACGGCGGCACCCTGCTCACCGACCGGCTCGAGCAGGCGGCCCAGGCCGGCGCGACCGCGCTGCTCGCGTTCGTGCTGCCCCGCTACCCCCGGGAGACCCTGGACGCCCTGAGCGAGGCCCGCGACGCGGGCCTGACCGTCGTCGCCATCACCGACTCGCCGGTCAGCCCGGCCGGCGAGCACGCCGACGTGGTGTTGCCCGCCGCCGTCGGCGCGCAGCTCGTGTTCGACCTGCACACCGCCCCGATGACCCTGGCCATGGTGCTGCTCCAGGCGATCTGCGACGCCGCGCCCGCCGAGACCCAACGCCGGCTGGAGGCGTTCGAAGCCTCCGCCGTCCGTCGTCAGTTGTTCCTCGGTTAGGAGGAGATTCCCGTGACGCAGCCCCACCAAGCAGTCCGCGGCGCCGGGCCGGTCCGGGCCGCACGCGGCCCGGAGCGCACCGCCCGTGGCTGGCCGCAGGAGGCCGCCCTGCGGATGCTGATGAACAACCTCGACCCGGAGGTGGCCGAGCGCCCCGAGGACCTGGTGGTCTACGGCGGCACCGGGAAGGCCGCGCGGGACTGGCCGTCGTACCACGCCCTGGTGCGGACGCTGACCGACCTGCGTGACGACGAGACGATGCTGGTGCAGTCCGGCCGCCCGGTCGGGGTGTTGCGGACCCACGAGTGGGCGCCCCGGGTGCTGCTGGCCAACTCGAACCTGGTGGGCGACTGGGCGACCTGGCCGGAGTTCCGCCGTCTCGAACAGCTCGGCCTGACCATGTACGGGCAGATGACGGCGGGCTCCTGGATCTACATCGGCACCCAGGGCATCCTCCAGGGCACGTACGAGACGTTCGCGGCGGTGGCCGCGAAGCGCTTCGGCGCAACCCTGGCGGGCACGCTGACGCTGACCGGCGGGTGCGGCGGGATGGGCGGGGCGCAGCCCCTCGCCGTCACCATGAACGGCGGCGCCTGCCTCATCGTGGACGTGGACCGCAGCCGGCTGGAGCGCCGGGTGCACGACCGCTACCTGGACGAGATCGCCGACTCGCTCGACGACGCGGTGCAGCGGGCGCTCGCCGCGAAGCGCGACCGGCGGGCGCTGAGCGTCGGCGTGGTCGGCAACGCGGCGACCGTCTTCCCGGAACTGCTGGCGCGCGGCGTCGAGATCGACATCGTCACCGACCAGACCAGCGCGCACGACCCGCTGTCGTACCTGCCGGAGGGGGTCGAGCCGGCCGACGCGCGGGACTACGCCGCGGCGAAGCCGGCCGAGTTCACCGACCGCGCCCGCGCCTCGATGGCGAAGCACGTCGAGGCGATGGTCGGCTTCCTCGACGCGGGCGCCGAGGTCTTCGACTACGGCAACTCGATCCGCGGTGAGGCGAAGCTGGGCGGGTACGAGCGCGCCTTCGACTTCCCGGGCTTCGTGCCCGCGTACATCCGGCCGCTGTTCTGCGAGGGCAAGGGCCCGTTCCGGTGGGCGGCACTCTCCGGCGACCCGGCCGACATCGCCGCCACCGACCGGGCGATCCTCGACCTGTTCCCGGAGAACGAGTCCCTGGCCCGGTGGATCCGGATGGCCGGCGAGCGGGTCGCGTTCCAGGGCCTGCCGGCGCGGATCTGCTGGCTCGGCTACGGCGAGCGGGACCAGGCCGGCGTCCGGTTCAACGAGATGGTCGCCGCCGGCGAGCTGTCCGCGCCGGTGGTGATCGGCCGCGACCACCTGGACTGCGGCAGCGTCGCCAGCCCGTACCGGGAGACCGAGGCGATGGCCGACGGCTCCGACGCGATCGCCGACTGGCCGCTGCTCAACGCGCTGGTCAACACCGCCAGCGGCGCCTCCTGGGTGTCCATCCACCACGGCGGTGGGGTGGGGATCGGCCGGTCCATCCACGCCGGCCAGGTCTGCGTCGCCGACGGCAGCGCGCTGGCCGGGCAGAAGATCGAGCGGGTGCTCACCAACGACCCGGCGATGGGCGTGATCCGCCACGTCGACGCGGGCTACGACGCCGCCCGCGAGGTCGCCGAGCGCACCGGCGTCCGGGTCCCCATGGCCGAGGGGCCGGCGTGAGCGACCTGCCCGCCCGGTTCCGGGCGCTGTGGGACGAGATCGCCCCGGTCGGCCGGGACGAGCGCAGCGGCGGGTACCTGCGGTACGCGCTCACCGACCCGGAGCTGGAGCTGCGGTCGTGGTTCCGGGCCCAGGCCGACCGGCGCGGCATGCCGGTGACCGACGACGGCAACGGCAACCTGTTCGCCTGGTGGGGCGACCCGCGGGCCGGGCAGGCGGTGCTGACCGGCAGCCACTTCGACTCGGTGCCGCACGGCGGGGCGTACGACGGCCCGCTCGGCATCGTCAGCGCCCTCCTCGCGGTGGACGAGCTGCGTGCGGCCGGCCGCACGCCGGTCCGGCCGATCGCGGTGGCGGCCTTCGTCGAGGAGGAGGGCGCGCGGTTCGGCGTACCGTGCCTGGGCTCGCGCCTGCTCACCGGCGCGCTGGACGTCGACCGCGCGGCCGGGCTGCGCGACCTGACCGGGGTGAGCCTCGCCGAGGCGCTGGGTGACCGGCCGGCGGGCGCCCGGCCGGAGCTGCTCGGCCGCTTCGCGGCCTTCGTGGAGCTGCACGTCGAGCAGGGCCGCGCGCTCGTCGAGCGGGACGCGCCGGTCGCGGTCGCCAGCGCGATCTGGCCGCACGGCCGCTGGCGCTTCGACTTCACCGGCGAGGGCAACCACGCGGGTACGACCCGGATGGCCGACCGCCGGGACCCGATGCTCACCTACGCGTTCACGGTGCTGGCCGCCAACAAGGAGGCCCGGCTGCGGGGCGCGCACGCCACGGTCGGCCGGGTCGCCGTGGAGCCGAACGCCACCAACGCGATCCCGTCGAAGGTGACCGGCTGGCTGGACGCCCGCGCCGCCGAGCCGGAGACCCTGACCGGTCTCGTCGAGGCGGTCCACGGGAAGGCCGCCGAGCGGGCCCGGCGCGACGGCACGGCGGTGACGCTGACCGAGGAGTCGGCGACGCCGCTGGTCGCGTTCGACGGTGGGCTGGCCGACCGGCTCGCCGCGCTGCTCGACGCGCCCGTGCTGCCGACCGGGGCGGGTCACGACGCTGGCGTGCTGGCCGGGCACCTGCCCACCGCGATGCTCTTCGTGCGGAACCCGACCGGGGTGTCGCACTCCCCCGCCGAGGCGGCGACCGACCAGGACTGCGCGGCCGGCGTGGCCGCGCTGGCCCGCGTGCTGGAGGAGCTGGCATGCCGGTGACCGCCCGCGGTCCGGTGCGGCCGGCAGGTGCCTGCGCAAAAGCTTTGGAGCTGATTACGCAGACGACGCAACGCCGACATGATCGGGTGATGTCACGAACGACTCAGCTCCAAAGGGAGCAGAAGCGATGACCACCACCCGCTGGCTCGCCGAGTACGCGTGGCTTCCCGATCACGCCGAGCCAACGCCCGACGTGCTGATCGAGACTGGCGGCGGGCGGATCACGGGGGTCACGCCGCTGACCGCCGGGAGCCAGCCGCCCGCCGAGGTGGAGGTGCTGCACGACGCCGTCCGCCTGCCCGGGCTCACCCTGCCGGGGCTCGCCAACGCCCACTCGCACGCGTTCCACCGGGCGCTGCGTGGCCGCACCCACGGCGGGCGCGGCGACTTCTGGACCTGGCGTGAGCAGATGTACGAGGTCGCGGCCCGGCTGGACCCGGACCGCTACCTGGCGCTGGCCCGAGCCGCGTACGCGGAGATGGCGCTGGCCGGCATCACCTGCGTCGGTGAGTTCCACTACCTCCACCACGGCCCGGGCGGCACCCCGTACGCGGACCCGAACGCCATGAGCGCGGCGCTGGTCGAGGCGGCCGCGCACGCCGGCATCCGGATCACGTTGCTGGACACCTGTTACCTGACCGCCACCGTGGACGGCGAGCCGCTGGTCGGGCCGCAGACCCGGTTCAGCGACGGCGACGCGCTGCGCTGGGCCGAGCGGGTGGACGGGTTCGCGCCGGGCGACGGGCACGCGCGGGTCGGCGCGGCGATCCACTCGGTCCGCGCGGTGCCGGCCGAGCAGCTGGCCACCGTGGCCGGCTGGGCGGACCGCCGGGGTGTGCCGCTGCACGTGCACCTCTCCGAGCAGCCGGCCGAGAACGACGCGTGCCGGGCTGTGCACGGCTGCACCCCGACCCGCCTGCTGGCCGACCGCGGCGTCCTCGGCCGGCACACCACCGCCGTCCACGCCACCCACCCGACCAGCGCCGACGTGACGCTGCTCGGGGACAGCCGCACCGGCGTCTGCCTCTGCCCCACCACCGAGCGGGACCTCGCCGACGGGATCGGGCCGGTGCGCCGGATGACCGAGGCGGGCAGCCCGCTCAGCCTCGGCAGCGACAGCCACGCGGTGGTCGACCTCTTCGAGGAGGCGCGCGCGGTGGAGCTGGACGAGCGGCTGCGTACCCGCCGCCGGGGCCACTTCGCCCCCGACGAGCTGGTCACCGCCGCCACCGTCGCCGGGCACGCCGCGCTCGGCTGGGGCGACGCCGGCCGGCTCGCCGTGGGCGACCGGGCGGATCTGGTGACCGTACGCCTGGACAGCGCCCGGACCGCCGGGGTACCCGCGACCGGGGCCTTCTTCGCGGCCACCGCGGCCGACGTGACCCAGGTCGTGGTGGACGGCCGGGTGGTCGTGCGCGACGGCCACCACCAGAGCGTCGACGTCCCGACCGAGCTGCACGCCGCCATCGCGGAGGTGATCTCATGACCGGCTTCCCGGAGCGGCCGGGCGGCCCGGCGCGGCCGAGCCTGCGCAGCACCGGCAGCCTGCTGGTCGACAACATCGGGGAGCTGGTGACCAACTCGCCCGGCGGGCCGGGGCCGCTGGGCCTGCGGCGAAACGCCGCCCTGCTGGTCGAGGACGGGGTGGTCGCCTGGGTCGGCACGGCGCGCGACGCGCCGGCCGCCGACCGGCGGATCGACGCCGCGGGGGCAGCCGTGCTGCCCGGCTTCGTGGACAGCCACGCCCACCTGGTCTTCGCCGGAGACCGGGCCGCCGAGTTCGCCGCCCGGATGGCCGGCGAGCCGTACACCGGCGGCGGGATCCGCACCACCGTCGGCGCCACCCGCGCCGCCTCCGACGAGGACCTGCGCGCCACCGTGCGCCGGCTGCGCGGCGAGGCGCTGCGGCAGGGCACCACCACCATCGAGATCAAGAGCGGGTACGGCCTCACCGTCGCCGACGAGGCCCGCTCACTGCGGATCGCCGCCGACTTCACCGAGGACACCACGTTCCTCGGCGCGCACGTCGTCCCCGCCGAGTACGCCGACCGGCCCGACGACTACGTCGGCATGGTCTGCGGACCGATGCTCGCCGCCGCCGCACCGTACGCCCGCTGGATCGACGTGTTCTGCGAGCGGGGCGCGTTCGACGTGGACCACGCCCGGGCGATCCTCGCCTGTGGTCAGGCGGTCGGGCTGGGCGTGCGGGTGCACGCCAACCAGCTCGGCCCCGGTCCCGGCGTGCAGCTCGGTGTGGAGCTGGGCGCGGCCAGCGTGGACCACTGCACGCACCTCACCGACGCCGACGTCGACGCGCTGGCGTCGACCACGACGGACTGGGTTTCCGGCTCGGCGACGACCACCGTCGCGACCCTGCTGCCCGGCGCCGAGTTCTCCACCCGGTCGCCGTACCCGGACGCGCGGCGGCTGCTCGACGCGGGCGTCACCGTGGCGCTGGCCACCGACTGCAACCCCGGTTCGTCGTACACGTCGTCGATGCCGTTCTGTATCGCGCTCGCCGTACGCGAGATGCGGATGACCCCGGCGGAGGCCGTGTGGGCCGCGACCGCCGGCGGGGCGGCGGCGCTGCGCCGCACCGACGTGGGACGGCTGGCGCCCGGCGCGCGCGCCGACCTGATGATCCTCGACGCGCCGTCCCACCTGCACCTGGCCTACCGGCCGGGGGTGCCACTGATCCGCCAGGTCCTGCACAACGGAGTACCGCAATGAGCACCGTAGTCATCCAGCCCACCGGGATCTCCGCCGGCGACGTGCTCGCCGTGGCCCGCGGCAACGCCAAGGTCGTCCTCGATCCGGCCGCGATCGACGCGATGGCCACCAGCCGATCCATCGTGGACGGCATCGAGGCGGCCGGCCGGCCGGTCTACGGCGTCAGCACCGGCTTCGGCGCCCTCGCGAACACCTTCGTGGCCCCCGAGCGGCGCGCCGAGCTCCAGCACGCGCTGATCCGCTCGCACGCCGCCGGTGTGGGCGCGCCCATGCCGCGTGAGGTGGTCCGGGCGATGATGCTGCTGCGCGTACGCTCCCTCGCGCTCGGCCGCTCCGGAGTCCGCCCGCTGGTCGCCGAGGCGCTGGTGGACCTGCTCAACCGCGACGTCACCCCGTGGGTGCCCGAGCACGGGTCGCTGGGTGCCTCCGGCGACCTGGCGCCGCTGGCGCACTGCGCGATGGTGCTGCTCGGCGAGGGCTGGGTGCTGGGGCCGGCCGGCGAACGGATCCCCGCCGGCGAGGCGCTGCGCCGGGCCGGGCTCGCGCCGGTCGAGCTGGCCGCCAAGGAGGGGCTGGCACTGATCAACGGCACCGACGGCATGCTCGGCATGCTGCTGCTGGCCGCCCACGACGCCGCGCACCTGTTCACGATGGCCGACGTCACCGCCGCCCTGGCCATCGAGGCGATGCTCGGGTCCGAGCGGCCGTTCCTGCCCGAGCTGCACGCGATCCGCCCGCACCCCGGCCAGACCGCCTCGGCGGCGAACATCCACCGGCTGCTGCAGAACTCGCCGGTGATGGACTCGCACCGCGACGACCTGGCGCACGCGGTGCAGGACGCGTACTCGATGCGGTGCGCGCCGCAGGTCGCCGGCGCGGCCCGGGACACCCTGGACTTCGTCCGCCAGGTGGCCGGCCGGGAGCTGATCTCGGTGGTGGACAACCCGGTGGTGCTGCCGGACGGGCGGGTCGAGTCGACCGGCAACTTCCACGGCGCGCCGCTGGGCTTCGCCGCCGACTTCCTGGCCGTCGCCGCCGCCGAGGTCGGCGCGATCGCCGAACGGCGGGTCGACCGGCTGCTCGACGTGACCCGGTCCCGCGACCTGCCGGCGTTCCTCTCCCCCGACGCCGGGGTCAACTCGGGTCTGATGATCGCCCAGTACACGGCGGCCGGCATCGTCGCGGAGAACCGCCGCCTGGCCGCGCCCGCCTCGGTGGACTCGCTGCCCACGAGTGGCATGCAGGAGGACCACGTGTCAATGGGCTGGGCGGCGACCAAGAAGCTGCGCACCGTCCTGGACAACCTGACCAGCCTGCTCGCGGTGGAGCTGCTGGCCGCGGTGCGCGGGCTCCAGCTGCGGGCACCGCTGACCCCGTCGCCGGCGGGCCGCGCGGCGATCGCGGCGCTGGGCGAGGCCGCCGGCGAGCCGGGCCCCGACGTCTTCCTCGCCCCGGTGCTGGAGGCCGCCCGCGCGGTGGTCGCCGGCCCCGGACTGCGGGCCGCGATCGAGAGCGAGGTCGGCACCCTCGCCTGAGGTACGCGGAACGGCCGACGACGCGCGGTCGTCGGCCGTTCCCGGTCGCTGGTCAGGCCGGCGGGAGGACCTTCGCGACCAACTTGGCCAGGTCGCGGAGCGCCTTGCCACGGTGGCTGATCGCGTCCTTCTCCGCCGGCGTCAGCTCGGCGTTCGTGCGGTCCTGCCCGTCGCCCAGGAAGATCGGGTCGTAGCCGAAGCCGCCCTCGCCGCGCGGCGCCCGCAGCAGGCGACCGGGCTGCCGGCCGTCGACCAGGTGTTCCTTGCCGCCGGGCAGCACCAGCGCCACCGTGCAGACGAACGAGGCGCCCCGGTGCTCGTCCGGCACGTCGGCGACCTGGTCGAGCACCAGCTGCAGGTTCGCGCGGTCGTCGCCGTGCCGGCCGGCCCACCGCGCGCTGAACACGCCCGGCATCCCGTTGAGCGCGTCAACGGCCAGCCCGGAGTCGTCGGCGACGGTGGGCAGGCCGGTGCGGCGGCAGCCCTCCCGCGCCTTGATCAGCGCGTTCTCGCCGAAGGTCAGGCCGGTCTCCGGCAGCTCCGGGTACTCCTCGACGTCGTCCAGACCCAACAGCGCGACCCGGTGCGCGCCCAGCGCCCCGTCGAGGATGCGCTGCAGCTCGATGAGCTTCTTCCGGTTCCGGCTGGCGAGCAGGATCTTGTTCACGCGAGAGCCTTCCGCTGGGCTTCGGCCAGTTCCACGCAGCCGGCGACCGCCAGGTCGAGCAGCGCGTCGAGCTGGTCGCGGGCGAAGACGCCCGCCTCACCGGTGCCCTGCACCTCGACGAACTCGCCGGTGCCGGTGCAGACCACGTTCATGTCGACCTCGGCGGCCACGTCCTCCTCGTAGCTGAGGTCCAGCCGTGGCTCGCCGGCGATGACACCGACGCTGACCGCCGCCACCGAGCGGTGCATCACCGCCTCCGGCCGGCCGGTCAGGGCCTTGCGGGCGGCGAGCCAGCTCACCGCGTCGTGCAGGGCGACGTACGCGCCGGTGATCGCCGCGGTGCGGGTGCCGCCGTCGGCCTGGAGCACGTCGCAGTCGAGCACGATGGAGTTCTCGCCCAGCGCCTTGAGGTCGATCGAGGCCCGCAGGCTGCGGCCGATCAGGCGGGAGATCTCGTGCGTCCGGCCGCCGATCTTGCCCCGTACGCTCTCCCGGTCGGAGCGGGTGTTGGTGGCACGGGGCAGCATCGCGTACTCGGCGGTGACCCAGCCGAGCCCGGAGCCCTTGCGCCAGCGCGGCACCCCTTCGGTGACGCTCGCCGTGCACAGCACCCGCGTCCCGCCGAACTCCACCAGCACGGAGCCTTCGGGGTGGGTGCTCCAGCCTCGGGTCAGGGTCACCGGTCGGAGTTGGTCGGGCAGCCGCCCGTCAGGTCGCGCCATGCCTGCACCCTATGTGGTGCCCTGATCGAAGCGCCCCGGGGTGGGGTCAGATGTCGTAGGTCGCGCCCGGCCGGACCACCTCGAGCGGGCCCGGGTACGCGCCGGCGGCGGACGCGACGGTGTGTGCCTCGCTGCCCCAGGCCGCGACGAGGTGGGTCAGCAGGAGCCGGCCGACACCCGCCTTGGTGGCCGCCTCGCCGGCCTCCCGGCCGGTCAGGTGCAGGTCCGGTGGGTTGTCGACGCCGTCGAGGTAGCTCGCCTCGCAGAGGAACACGTCGGCGTCCTGGGCCAGCCGGAGCAGGGCGTCGCACGGCGCGGTGTCCGACGAGTAGCAGAGCACCCGGCCGCCGTGCTCCAGCCGCACCCCGTACGTCTCGACCGGGTGGTTGACCCGGTCGACGCTGACGGTCAGCGGGCCGATCGGGAAGGTCCCCGGTTCGAGCGCGTAGAACTGGTACACGTCCTCGACGGTGGCCTCCTCCTGGCCGTACGCGGCGGCGAGCCGGTCCGGCGCGCCGGACGGGGCGTACACCGGCAGTGGCGGGTGCGGGCCGTCGGGGGCGTACCGGCGCACGACCACGTACGACACGGCGTCGAGGATGTGGTCGCAGTGCAGGTGGGTGAGGAGGATGGCGTCCGGGGCGTGCAGGCCCACGTACCGCTGCAGGGTGGACAGCGACCCGGGCCCGAAGTCGACCAGGAGCCGGAATCCCTCGGCCTCGACCAGGTAGGCCGAGCAGGGGGCCTCCGGGCCGGGAAAGCTTCCGGCACAGCCCAGGACCGTCAGTCGCATCGAGTCGTCTCGCTGTCACGATGCGTAGTGTCCGCGCCGGCCGTCGCTCCACGAAGCATGATCTCCACCGACGCGTACGCCACGCTGCGCAGCCTACGCTCGGTCACGCGAACCCATGAATCATCCACGGGAAGATGTCACGAACGTGACACACACTCCCGGTCGCGGTCAGGCCCAGAGCTGACCTTCCAGGGCCTCCTCGGCGTCGGCGAGGGTGCCGCCGTACGCCCCGGTCGACAGGTATTTCCAGCCACCGTCGGCGACCACGAAGGCCACGTCGGCGCGGCGCCCCTCCCGGACCGCCTCGTGCGCCACCGCCAGGGCGGCGTGCAGGATCGCCCCGGTGGAGAAGCCCGCGAAGATGCCCTCCACCTCGACCAGCTGCCGGGTACGCAGGACGGCGTCCCGGGTGCCGACGGAGAAGCGCCGGGTGAGCACGCTCGCGTCGTACAGCTCCGGGACGTACCCCTCGTCGATGTTGCGCAGCCCGTAGACCAACTCGCCGTAGCGCGGCTCGGCCGCGACGACCTGGATGCCGTCGACCTTCTCGCGCAGGTACCGGCCGGTGCCCATCAGCGTGCCCGTGGTGCCGAGCCCGGCCACGAAGTGGGTGATCGTGGGCAGGTCGTGCAGCAGCTCGGGACCGGTGGTCTCGTAGTGGGCACGGGCGTTCGCGTCGTTGCCGTACTGGTAGAGCATCACCCAGTCGGGGTGCTCGGCGGCGATCTGCTTGGCCGTGGCCACCGCCTGGTTCGAGCCGCCCGCCGAGGGCGAGAAGATGATCTCCGCGCCGTACATGCGGAGCAGTTGGACCCGCTCGGTGGAGACGTTCTCGGGCATCACGCAGACCAGGCGGTAGCCGCGCAGCTTCGCCACCATGGCCAGCGAGATGCCGGTGTTGCCGCTGGTCGGCTCCAGGATCGTGGCCCCCGGCCGGAGCCGGCCGGACTCCTCGGCGGCCCGGACCATGAACAGGGCGGCCCGATCCTTGATGCTGCCGGTCGGGTTCCGGTCCTCCAGCTTCGCCCACAGCCGCACCGGCGGTGCCCCGTCGGGCACCGTCGGCGAGAGCCGGGGCAGCCCGACCAGGGGCGTGCCGCCGGAGGCGTCCAGCAGGCTGTCGTACCTCGCCACGGTGGCCCGCCCTCAGCGAGCGGAGGCCGACGCGCGCCGGCCGGCGGCCGCGGCGGCGCTGTGCTGGGCGATCGCCGCGGCCGCGGCGAAGCCGAACGCGCCGCCGGCGACGGCCGGCAGGATCGTCACGCTGTCGCCGTCGTTGAGCTTGGCGTCCAGCGCGCCGAGGAAGCGCACGTCCTCGTCGTTGACGTAGACGTTGACGAAGCGGTGCAGGGCGCCGGTGTCGGTGACCAGCCGTGCCTTCAGGCCGGCGTGCCGGCTGTCCAGGTCGGTGAGCAGGTCGCCCAGCGTGTCGCCGGTGCCCTCGACGACCTTCGTGCCGCCGGTGTAGCTGCGCAGGATGGTGGGGATACGAACCTCGATGGCCATGATGCGGTGCTCCTTGATCGGGTGTGCCGAGATGGTGACGGAACGGGTGCGGGTGTGACGGCGCTGGATCAGCGGCCGGAACACTCGTAGTCGACCGTCGCCGGGCTCTGCCCGAACATGTAGGACTGCACGGCGTGCTGGTCCACCCCGGCGTCCAGGATGCGGACCGGCTCCTCGGTCACCACGCCGTCGACGATCCGGAACGAGCGGATCTCCTCGGTGTCGGGCTCACGGGTGGAGACGAGCAGGTAGTGCGCGTTGGGCTCACCGGCGAAGGAGATGTCGGTGCGCGACGGGTACGCCTCGGTCGCGGTGTGCGAGTGGTAGATGACGACGGGCTCCTCGTCCCGGTCGTCCATCTCCCGCCACACCCGGAGCTGCTCCATCGAGTCGAACTCGTAGAACGTCATGGAGCGGGCGGCGTTCTCCATCGGGATGTGCCGAGTCGGCGTGTCGCTGCCGGCCGGACCGGCGACCACGCCGCACGCCTCGTCGGGGTGGTCCCGACGAGCGTGGGCGACGATCGCGTCAACGATCGACCGGTCGATGCTCAGCACGCCGACAAGCCTAGCGCTGCCCGCGCGGACCGGCGAGGTGGCGGCTGTCACGGATCAGTCGATCAGGGCGTTGAGCAGGGATTCCTGCAGATAGCCCAGGTACGCGTAGACCGAAAGCTGGAACACCCGGCTGGATGTCGGGTCCTCGGCCACCGCGTCGTCCAGCTCGGCGCCGAGGTCGGTGCCGTCCTTGATCTCCAGCCGCACCCCCATCGCCAGCCGGGCGTCGTTGAGCGCCCGCAGCCACGCCTCGGCCGCCTCGGCGTCGAGCCGTACCTCCCCGCCGGCCTCGCTGGGCAGCGCCGCGAGGATCGCCCCCGCCTGGTCGATCTTCGCCGTCTTCAGGTCGCCCTCGGTGTACCGGCGGAACTCGGCGGTGCCCGCCGCGTCGTCCGGGTAGGCCTCGGGGAAGAGCCGCACGACCACCGGGTCGGCGTGGTCGAACCCGTCGGTGAGCAGGCCGACGACCTCGGAGGCGACCTTGCGCAGGACCCGGACCTCGTCCACGGCGAACGTGGCCACGTAGCGGTCACCCTGGCGCCGGAACATGCTCATGACGCTCGCTCGTTCACGCCCGGTCCACCGTCGCCCAGAGGCCGTACGCGTGCAGCTGCGACGCGTCGTGCTCCATCCGTTCCCGCGCGCCGGTCGAGACGACCGCCTTGCCCTTGTGGTGCACGTCCAGCATCAGCTGCTCCGCCTTCTCCCGGCTGTAGCCGAAGAGCTTCTGGAAGACCCAGGTCACGTACGTCATCAGGTTGACCGGGTCGTCCCACACGATCGTCACCCACGGCCGATCGGCAGCCGGCACCTCGTCGGTGTCCGGCGTCTCGACCGGTGCAACCTGCGGAGCCGCCATGCCCCCCATCGTGCCACCGGATCCGGCGAACCGAGGAACCGGAACGCCGGCCCGGCGCGGATCCGCGCCGCCGTCGCCGGCGGCGGTGCCGGCCATCCCGACCTCAGGCGAGGAGGATGCCGTGGTCGACCGCATCGGCGAGCACCACGCCCAACGAGAGCCGGATCACCTCGAAGCGCCGGGACACCTCGCGGGTCAGCTCCAGCTCGACCTCCCGCAACGCCCGCTGAGCCCACGCCCGGGCGACGTTCGGGTCGTCGTTGCCCGGCGTACGCCAGTGCTGCCAGCAGCCACCGGAGAGGGCGACCGCCAGCGGCGGGAGCACCTCGTCCCGCACGGCGCCGGGATAGCCGGTCAGCGCGTCGATCGCGCCGGCACCGCTCAGCCCGGCGACCCCGCCGGTGCTGGTCACCAGGAGCACCCGGTCCAGTTCCTCGCCGGCGGGATGGTCGGTGAGACCCCAGTGCACGGCGTTGGCGATGCGCCGGCGGACGCCGGCCGCCACGGGCGCGCCGAACACGCGGCCCGCCGCCTCGTCGATGAGGGCGTGGACGGCCTCGTTGCACTCCGCGGTCGCGAGCAGCGACAGTGCCTCCATCTCGCGGTCCAGCAGCTGCGGCAGGCCGGCGCAGCCGACGCCGAAGACGATCTCCTGCACGACCCGCAAATGGGTGTTGGCCAGCTCCAGCGCCAGGTGCTGCCGGATCCGCCGGGCGGCCAGGCGGGCCTGCCGCTCGAGCTGGTCGGCCCAGGCGCCCGGCTCGGGCAGCACCGGAACCCGGCCGTGCTGGCCGGGCAGCACCGGCGGGGTGGCGCTGCCGCGGCGCAGCCCCTCGTCGGCGGCCCAGCCCACCAGGCCCCGCCGCAGGTCGTCGACGCCGTCCGGGCCGACCGGGTACCAGCGGGCGGCGGCGAGGCCGGGAACGGCGGCGAGCAGCGCGGCGCGGTGCGCCGCCACGGCGACGGCGGCCGGGTCCACGGGGTCGACCGGCGGCGTCGTCCCGGTGGACCCGGCGTCAGCCGCGCGGACGGACGCCCCCGTGTCCTCCGTCGGCGGGCCGTCCGGCGGTGCCCAGCCGCCGGCGCTCGGGGTCACGGCGAAGATGACCTCGACCCGCGCCCCGGCGAGAGCGCCGAGCAGGTGCAGCTCGGCCGCCGTGAACGCCTGGTCGGCGGCGATCACGAACAGCACCGCGCCGGCCCGGCGCGCCGCGTCCAGCAGAACCCGCCCGCCGGCCGCGCCGAGGGCGCCGGTGTCCGGCGTGTCGACCAGCGCGAAGTGCCGCAGCAGCGGCTCCGGGACGCCCAGCTCGACCCGGCGCGGCGGCCGGGCGAGCGCCGGACCGGCGGCGAGGCGGTCAGCGCCGTACGAGTGCGGCTGCCGGTAGCCGGGCACGTAGGCGGCCCGGCCGGCGGCGCGGGCGTGACGGACCACCAGCCAGCTGCCGGCCGGCACCGCGAGCATGGCGGGATCCAGCCGGAGCAGGGCGGCGAGCAGCTCGGGTCGACCGGCGCCCGCGGGGCCGGCCGCGACCACGCCGAGCGGCTCCTCCGCGCCCGGCGCCGGCGTGCCCGCCCGGGCCGGCAGCGGCCGGCCGTGCGGCAGGTCGGCGTTGCCGGCCGGCTCACCCGACATGTCGACCGCGGGGAGTGGACCCGGCGTCACAGGCGGCCTCCCAGTGCTGGTGGTCGGCGGTGCCGGCCACGTGGAACCTCCGGTTGCTACCCGGCTGCCGGAAGCGTACGGCGGGACCGGGACACGGTCGGAACACCCGGTGTACTCACGGGTAATGACCGGGTTACTCAACTTCGGTGCGTGACGGTCTACGCACATACGGAATCGCGTCGATATGCTGCCCAGATGAGTCGGTGGAGATTCGTCGGCCGTACCCACGAGCTCAACCGCCTGTCGGCGGCGGTGACCGGTGTCGAAGGGCGGGGGCTCTTCTTCAGCGGCAGTGCCGGGATCGGCAAGAGCCGCCTCCTCCGGGAGGGGGTGGAGGCACTGCCCCGCGACCGGTACGCGGTCTGGATCGTCGCCGCCAGCGCCACCACCGCGGCGTTGCCCTTCGGCGGGCTGGTCCAGGTGCTGCCGGCCGACCAGCCGCAGGGCCTGTCACCGGCCGGCATCCTGCGCTGGGCGGTGGACGTGCTGCAGCAGCAGGCGGCCGGCCGCCGCATCGTGCTCGCCGTCGACGACGCGCACCTGCTGGATCCGCCGTCCGCCGCGCTGGTGCACCTCGTCGCCCGGTCGGAGAACGCGATCGTGGTCGGCACCCTGCGCAACGGCGAGCAGATACCGCTGCCGATCCGGGCACTCTGGACCGACGACCTGGTGGACCACGCCGAGCTGAGCCCGATGGACCCGGACGACACCGCCGGGCTCCTCGCCGCGATCCTGGAGGGCCCGGTCGACGCGGGATCCGCCGACCGGCTGTGGCGGCTCTCCACCGGCAACCCGCTGCTGCTGCGCGAACTGGTCCACGCCGCCTCCCTCAGCGGCGAGCTGACCAGCACGTACGGCGTGTGGAAGTGGACCGGCCGGCTGGAGCTGGCGCCGAGCCTCACCGACCTGATCGACACGCGGATCGGCCAGCTCACCCCGGGGGTGCGCTCGGCGGTGGAGCTGGCCGCGTTCGGCGAGCCGCTCGGCCTGCACCTGCTCCAGCAGGCGGTGGAGCCGGCGGACGTGGAGACCGCCGAGGAGCGCGGCCTGATCACCGTGGTCCGCGACGACCGCCGGCTCGACGTACGCCTGGCCCACCCGCTCTACGGCGAGGTGATCCGTCGGCAGTGCCCGGTCAGCCGCACCCGCCGACTCCAGGCGCACCTCGCCCAGCTGCACGAGAAGGTCGGTACCCGCCGCCGCGACGACCTGCTGCGGGTGGCCGTCTGGCGGCTGGAGTCGGGCACCGCCCAGGACGAGCGGATGCTGCTCGGCGCCGCCGTCCAGGCGTTCACCCGCTACGACGTGCCGCTGGCGACCCGGTTGGCCCGCGCGGCGCTCGACGCCGGCGGCGGGTTCGACGCCGCCGAGCTGCTGGCCACCATCCTGATGTTCGCCGACCGCCCGGACGAGGCCATCGAGGTGCTCGACGCGGTCGCCGCCGACCTGGGCGACGACCGGCGGCGCAGCCGGTGGCTCACCGTACGCGGGATGGTCAGCTACTGGGGCCTCAGCCGGGAGTCCACGGTGGACGAGATCGCGGCGCAGGCCACGAAGCTGCGGGACTCGGCCGCGCAGGCCCGTCTCCTCGCCTTCGAGGCGATCATGCGGCTGCACCGGTTGGACACCACGACCGCGCTCCGGCTCGGGCAGACCGTGCTGGACCGGCCCGCCGCCAGCGTCGCCTCGCGCGAGCTGGCCCGGTGCACCATCGCGTACCTGCACACCGTGCAGGGCCAGCTGCGCCGCAGCGCCGCCGCGATCGACCTGGTGCAGGGGGCCGCCGCCCACTGGCGGGCCGACATGCCGTACCTGCAACTCGCGCTGGAGCTCGCCCGGGGCACCCGGCTGGCCCTGGCCGGCGACCTGGTCGGCATCGACGCCATCGTGGCCGACGAGTTCGCCGACCTGGCCGGCGCCGGGGACTTCCGGCTCGGCACCGGCTACCTGGCGATCCTCCAGGCGTACGCGGCCCGGCTGCGCGGCGAGACCGACAACGCGCTGCGGACCAGTCTCGGCGCGTGTGCGGTGCTCGCCACCAGTCGCGTCTACGCCGGCCTGGCCCAGGCCGAGCGGGCCCAGGCGGCGGCGTTGCGCGGCGACGCCGAGCAGGCGGCCGAGGCGATGGCCGAGGCGGACCGCACCCACGCGCGCGGCATGGCGGTGCTGTACCCGTGGCTGGAGCAGGCCCGGGGGGCGGTCCTCGCGGCCGGCGGCGACCAGCCGGGCGCGGTCAAGCACCTCACCGAGCTGGCCGAGCGGCTGCGCGCCGACGGGTTCGCCGGGCACGAGGTGCACGTGCTGCACGACCTGGTCCGGCTCGACCAGGCCACCGCCCCGGTCGGGCCGACCTGCTCGGACGGGAGCCGGCGCACGGTCGCCCAGCGCCTGAGCGAGCTCTCCGAGCAGGTCGACGGGGTGCTGCCGCCGCTGCTGGCCCGGCACGCCCGGGCGGTCGTCGACGGCGCCGCCGAGGAACTGCTCGCCGTCGCCGACAACTTCGCGGAGCACGACCTCACCGTCTGGGCCGCCGAGGCCACCGCGACGGCGCTGCACCTGCTGCGGCAGCGGCGCTCGCCGCTGGCGGGCCGCGCCCGGGAGCGGCTGGCCACGCTGCTCGGGCGATGTGGCCAGGTCCACACGCCGGCGCTGCAGGCGGGTACGCCGACGCTGACCCACCGGGAGTGGCAGGTGGCCCGGCTGGCCGCGACCGGCGCCACCAGCCGGGCGATCGCCGAGCAGCTCTACCTGTCCGCACGCACCGTCGAGAACCACCTCCAGCGCATCTACAGCAAGCTCGGCGTCGCCGGGCGGGCGGAGCTGGGTGCGGCGCTGCGGGCGATCCCGGGCCACGAGGGCGGGGATCCCGGCGCGGGGTAGGGCGGGCGCGAAGTCCCGGCGCGGGCGGAACGTGCCGTCGGGCAGGTTCTAGGCTGAGGCGGTGAGCACCCTTCGTCCCGCGCTGCTGACCGACCACTACGAGCTGACCATGGTCAGTGCCGCCCTGCGCGACGGGACCGCGGACCGGCGCTGCGTGTTCGAGGCGTTCAGCCGCCGGCTGCCCACCGGGCGCCGCTACGGCGTCGTCGCCGGCACCGGCCGGCTGGTGGAGCTGATCCGGGACTTCCGGTTCGACGTGGACGAGGTGGACTTCCTGCGGCGCACCGGCGTGGTCGACGACACGGCCGCGGAGTGGCTCGCCAACTACCGCTTCACCGGCGACGTCGACGGGTACGCCGAGGGTGAGCTGTTCTTCCCCGGCTCGCCGATCCTCACCGTCTCGGGCACGTTCGCCGAGTGCGTGGTGCTCGAGACGCTGGTGCTGTCGGTCCTCAATCACGACTGTGCCGTCGCCGCGGCGGCCGCGCGGATGGTCACCGCGGCCCGCGGGCGCGCCCTGATCGAGATGGGGTCCCGGCGGGCGCACGAGGAGGCGGCGGTCGCGGCGGCCCGGGCGGCGTACCTGGCCGGGTTCCGGTTCACCTCCAACCTGGCCGCCGGGAAGCGCTACGGCATCCCCACCGCGGGCACCGCGGCGCACGCGTTCACCCTGCTGCACGACGACGAGCGGGCGGCGTTCGCCTCGCAGGTGGCCACGCTGGGCAAGCAGACCACGCTGCTGGTCGACACGTACGACATCAGCCAGGGCATCCGCAACGCCATCGCGGTGGCCGGGCCGGACCTGCGAGCCGTCCGGATCGACTCCGGCGACCTGGCGGTCATGGCGCAGCAGTCGCGCGAGCTGCTGGATTCGCTCGGCGCCACCGAAACGAAGATCATCGTCTCCGGCGACCTGGACGAGTACGCGATCGCCGCGCTCGCCGCCGAGCCGGTGGACATGTACGGCGCGGGCACCGCCGTGGTGACCGGCTCCGGCGCGCCCACCGCCGGTCTGGTCTACAAGCTGGTCGAGGTCGAGGGCCGCGCCGTCGTCAAGCGCTCGGAGCGCAAGGCCACCATCGGCGGGCGCAAGGTGGCGGTCCGCCGGCACAAGCCGACCGGCACCGCCACCGAGGAGGTCATCGTGCCGCAGGGCGTCCCGGACCGGCAGCCGAACGACCGGCTGCTGCAGCGGTCGTACGTGGTCGGCGGCGAGCCGGTGGCGCTGCCCGCGCTGGACGAGTCGCGGGAGCACCTGCGGCAGTGCCTGATCTCGATCCCCTGGGAGGGGCTGAAGCTTTCCGCCGGCGATCCGGCCATTCCGGTCACCGTCGTGCCGGCCGACTGAAAGGGCAGCACATGGGCAACGCGTTGATCATCGTGGACGTGCAGAACGACTTCTGCGAGGGCGGCTCCCTGGCCGTCGCCGGTGGGGCCGGGGTCGCGGCGGGCGTCAGCCGGCTGCTCGCCGCCGAACCGGACCGCTGGGACCATGTGGTCGCGACGAAGGACTACCACATCGACCCGGGCTCGCACTTCGGCGATCCGCCGGACTTCATCGACTCGTGGCCCCCGCACTGCGTGGTGGGCACCCCGGGCTCGGAGTTCCACCCGGAGTTGGCCACCGACCGGATCGAGGCGATCTTCCACAAGGGCGAGCACGCCGCCGCGTACTCCGGTTTCGAGGGGCACACCGACGACGGGGAGTGCCTGGCCGACTGGCTGCGGCGGCACGGGGTGGACCGGTTGGAGATCGTCGGCATCGCGACCGACCACTGCGTGCGGGCCACCGCCCTCGACGCGGCCCGCGAGGGGTTCGACACCACGGTGCTGCTGGACCTGACGGCCGCTGTCGCGCCGGACACCACCGACGTGGCGCTGCGGGCGTTGGAGGGCGCCGGGGTCACCACCCACGGGGAGCCTGTGATCAGGACCGCATGAGGCGCTGATCGGTTGGCGGGTGCCGTACCCCGGGTCGAGGATGTCCGGCGGAGGTACGGACCTACGTGAACTTGAAGCCTTACCGGACGGCGCTCGCCCTGCCCGGTCTCCGGTCGCTGCTGCTCGTGGCGATCCTCGCCCGCGTCCCGCTCACCGCGACCGGAGTGACCCTGACGTTCTACGTCGTCCAGGACCTCGGCCGGGGGTACGGCGCAGCCGGGCTGGTCGGCGCCGCGATCACGGTCGGCGCGGCCATCGGCGGTCCGCTGCTGGGTCGCCTGGTCGACCGGCGCGGCCTGCGCCCGGTGCTCGTGCTGACCGGCGTCGCCGAGGCGGTGTTCTGGTCCACCGCGCCGGTGCTGCCGTACCCGCTGCTCCTGCCGGCAGCCTTCCTCGCCGGTTCGCTGGCGCTGCCGATCTTCTCGGTGATCCGCCAGTCGATCGCCGCCATGGTGCCGGCGGAGCGCCGCCGGCCGGCGTACGCGCTGGACTCGATGTCGGTGGAGCTGTCGTTCATGATCGGCCCGGCTCTCGCCACCGCCGCCGTCACCGCCATCTCCGCCCGCACCACCCTCTACCTGGTGGGCGCCGGCATCGTCGCCGCCGGCGTCGGGCTCTTCCTGCTCAACCCCCCGGTCCGGGGCGCCGGCGAGCCGACCGGCCCGCGCCGCAAGGTGCCGCGGCGGGAGTGGCTCACGCCCCGGCTGCTCGCGGTGCTCGCCGTCAGCACCTCCGCCACCCTCGTGCTCGGCGGCACCGACGTGGCGGTGATCGCGATGCTGCGGGAGAACGGCGACGTCAGCTTCACCGGTGCGGTGCTCGCCATGTGGGCGGTCGCCTCGCTGGTCGGCGGCTTCGCGTACGGTGCGGCCACCCGGTCCTGGTCGCCGCTGGCGCTGATGGCGGTGCTGAGCCTCGCCACGATCCCGGTGGGGCTGGGCGGAGCGAGCTGGTGGCTGCTCTGCCTGGCGCTGATCCCGGCCGGTCTGCTCTGCGCCCCGACCCTCGCCGCCACCTCGGACGCGGTCAGCCGGCTGGCTCCCGCCGACGCCCGCGGCGAGGCGATGGGCCTGCACGCCTCGGCGATCACGGTCGGCATCGCGGTCGGCGCCCCGCTGGCCGGGGCGGTCATCGACGCGTCCGCGGCGGCCTGGGGCTTCGCCGTGACCGGTGTGATCGGCGGCCTGGTCGCCCTGGCGGTGGTCCCGGTGGAGCTGCGCCGCCGCCGGGTCACCGACGCCACGGTGCCCGCTCCGGAGCCGGAGCTCGCTCCCGTCTGACCGGCCGGTCAGGGCGGCTGCGCGGTCTCGGACGACCGGCCGGTCGGGGCTTGGACTGTCCACGAAGAGTGGATACGTTCAAGATCAGTGAGCCCGGTCACCACCGTTCGCCGGGCTGCGCACCCCAACAGGAGGATCCATGGCCTCGTACCGCGGACAACCCGCTGCACCCACACCCGGACCGGCCCGCGCCACCGTCAACCGGCGGCGGATGCTGACCATCGCCCTCGGTGGCGCCGCCACGGTGGCCCTTCCCGCCCCCGCCTGGGCGGTCACCGACCAGCGGCCCGGCGCCTACCGGATGCCGGCCCTCACCCCCGACGACCGGAAGGTGATCGCGCAGGTGTCCGCCGAGCGGGCGCTGTCGCACCTGCGCGCCCTCAGCGTGGACATCGGCCCGCGCATCGGCGGCACGGCCTCCGAGCGTCGCGCCGCCGACTACATCGCCAAGGAGCTGGACCACCTCGGGTACGACACCCGCCTGGAGCCGTTCGCCGTGGCGGACAAGTTCCTCGCCCAGCTCGCCTCGCCCGCCGGCCTCCCCACCGACCTGCACTGGCAGGCCGGTGCCTCCCCGCACGCCGCCCTGGACACCACGGTCAGCGGCGACGTGGTGGACGTGGGCGCGGGGGCGCCCGAGGACTACCCCGCGGACGTCACCGGCCGGATCGTGCTCGTCGACTACGTGGCGGCGCGGCGCGAGCAGCTGGTCGCCACGGCGCTGGCCCGCGGTGCCGCCGCCGTCGTGTTCCTCGCGGCGGACGGCGTACCGCCCCGGCGGACCGGGGCGTTCGCGCCGACGCTGCCCGGCTCGGCGTCCGCGCCGGTGCCGATCCCGGTGGTCGGGGTGGCCCAGGCACAGAAGGAGCGGCTCCGGGGGCTGCTCGCCGCCGGTCGGCTCTCGTTGAGCGTCTCCACCACCGCGCACCGCAACCTGACCTCCAACAACGTCATCGCCGAACGGGTGGGGCGCTCGGGTGCCGGGGGCCCGGTGGTGATGGTCAGCGCGCACTACGACACGGTGATCGGCGCTCCCGGCGCCAACGACGACGGCTCCGGCACGGTCCTCTGCCTCGAGCTGGCTCGCGTGCTGAGGGCGATCCCGGTCGACGCCACCCTCCGGTTCGCCCTCTGGGGCTCGGAGGAGCAGGGACTGGTCGGCTCCCGCTACCACGTCCGGCAGCTTCCGCAGGGGGAGCGGGACCGGTTCCTCGCGGTCTACCAGAACGACATGGTCGCCACCAGTTGGGACCCGGCGACCCGCTACTGGCTGCTCTCGTTCACCGGCCAGGCCAACCGGGCCACGGACGAGGTGGCGGCGGCGGCCGGCCGCCTCGGCTACGACCCGCGGCTCTCGCCGGTGACGCAGCGCGGCGCCAGCGACCACCAGTCGTTCCAGGAGGTCGGTATCGCCAGCGCCAACTTCTCCTGGCGCGGTGAGGAGAGCCCGGCGCTGCTGGAGCCGCCGTACCACACCCCGGAGGACACGATCGAGAGGAACATCAGCCTGGAACGCCTCCAGGTGTCGCTCGAGCTGATCGGCTGCGCCACGTACGCGACCGCCCGCTGAGCGGTCCCGTCCGTACGTCGGAGCTGGCGACACGGGCGGGATGACGAACGGCGACGGGCGCCGCATCCGGGTTCTCCCCGGTGCGGCGCCCGTCTCACGTGGTGCCGGGTCGTCAGCGGCGGTCGATGTCGCTCGCCACGTCCTCCTGGTAGCTCGCGCCACCGTCGGACTCGCTGGTCAGCGGCTTCGCGCCGCCCTCGGGCGGGCCGGCCAGCGACTGGCCGCCGGCGGCCAGCTCGGGGAACTTGTAGTCGAAGGCCGGCCGCTCGGAGCGGATCCGCGGCATCCGGTCGAAGTTCCGCAGCGGAGGCGGCGAGCTGGTCGCCCACTCCAGCGAGTTGCCGTGACCCCAGGGGTCCTCGACCTCGACCACCGGGCCGGCCTTGTACGACTTCCAGCAGTTGTAGATGAAGGGCAGCGTGGAGATACCGGTGATGAACGCGCCGATCGTGGAGACCGTGTTCAGCGCGGTGAAGCCGTCGCCCGGCAGGTAGTCGGCGTACCGCCGCGGCATGCCCTCGTTGCCCAGCCAGTGCTGCACCAGGAACGTGGTGTGGAAGCCGACCATGGTCAGCCAGAAGTGCACCTTGGCGAGCCGCTCGTCGAGCATCCGGCCGAACATCTTCGGGAACCAGAAGTAGATGCCGGCGAAGACGGCGAACACGATCGTGCCGAACAGCACGTAGTGGAAGTGGGCCACCACGAAGTAGGTGTCGGAGACGTGGAAGTCCAGCGGCGGGCTGGCCAGCAGCACACCGGTGAGGCCGCCGAAGAGGAACGTCACCAGGAAGCCGATCGACCACAGCATCGGGGACTCGAAGCTGATCTGGCCCCGCCACATGGTGCCGATCCAGTTGAAGAACTTCATGCCGGTCGGGACGGCGATGAGGAAGCTCAGGAAGCTGAAGAACGGCAGCAGCACCTGACCGGTGGCGAACATGTGGTGCGCCCAGACGCTCATCGACAGGGCGGCGATGGAGATCGTCGCGGCGACCAGGCCCTTGTAGCCGAAGATCGGCTTACGGGAGAAGACCGGGATGATCTCGCTGATGATGCCGAAGAAGGGCAGCGCGACGACGTACACCTCGGGGTGCCCGAAGAACCAGAACAGGTGCTGGTAGAGCATCGGCCCGCCGGTCGCCGGGTCGTACACGTGGGCGCCGATGAGCCGGTCGGCGGCGAGCGCGAGCAGCGCGGCGGCCAGCAGCGGGAAGATCAGGATCACCAAGAGGCTGGTGACCAGGATGTTCCAGGTGAAGATCGGCATCCGGAACATGGTCATGCCCGGGGCGCGCAGGGTCAGGATCGTGGTGATCATGTTGACCGCGCCGAGGATGGTGCCCAGACCGGAGATGACCAGGCCGATGACCCACATGTTGGCCCCGACGCCCGGCGAGTGCTCAACGTTGCTCAGCGGCGCGTAGGCGAACCAGCCGAAGTCGGCGGCGCCGCCCGGCGTGATGAAGCCCAGCGTCGCCAGCGACCCGCCGAACAGGTAGAGCCAGTAGGCGAAGCTGTTCAGCCGCGGGAACGAGACGTCCGGCGCGCCGATCTGGATCGGCACGATGTAGTTGGCGAAGGCGAACACGATCGGCGTCGCGAAGAACAGCAGCATGATCGTGCCGTGCATGGTGAAGAGCTGGTTGAACTGCTCGGGCGACAGGAACTGCAGCCCGGGCCGGGCCAGCTCGGCCCGCATGATCAGGGCCATCACGCCACCGATCATGAAGAACGCGAACGCCGTGACCATGTACATGATCCCGATCTGCTTCGCGTCCGTGGTACGCAGCAGCCGCGCGATGGCCGACCCCTTGACCGGCTCTCGGACCGGCCAGGGCCGGGTCACGACCGGCTTGGGTGCGACGGTGGTCACGAGTGGCCTCCGGTTCTGGGTTGTCCCGCTCGGCACGCGATCTTTCAGCGGGCCGTCATCCGCAAGGAGGATAGTCCCCGGCAGGTGGCCGCGCCGCGTGGGGTGGTCGGGTAGCCTGTCGCGCCCGCGCCGCCCGGCCCGTCCCGCGCACCCGGCGGCCCGCCCCGGCGGGTGTCACAGCGGCCCCAGCAGCAGCCGGTAGTGCTCGCCGAAGATGCGGCCGCCGCGCCCGCGCAGCAGCGGGTCGCGCAGCGCCGGCGGCACGTCCCGGGTCCGGTTGCGGTCCCGGGTCCGGTCCCGCACCCATCGGGTACGCGGGCGGCGGCGGCTCTCGTACGCCGTCAGGGCCGCGTCGACGCTGCTGGCCGCCTTGAGCGACTCGGCGAGCACGACGGCGTCCTCCAGGGCCATGGCCGCGCCCTGCGAGAGGGTCGGCGCGGTGGCGTGGGCGGCGTCACCGACCAGCAGCACCCGTCCCCGGTACCAGCGGCCCAGTTCGACCTCGTCGGTGACGCCGACGTATGCGTGCTCCAGGCAGGCCAGCACGTCGGGCACCGGCCCGCCGTAGTGGCCGAACAGCTCCCGGAGCCGGGCCACCGGGTCGTCCGGTGCGACGTTTCCGGTCTCGTCCGCGTAACAGTGCAGCCGGCCGGCCCCGATCGGGACCACGAGGAAGCCGGCCTTCTGCCCGAGCAGCGCGGTCCACTCGGTGACGGGCGGGCCGTCGCGCACCACCGCCCGGTAGACGACCTGCCCGGTGGGGCGGGGCGGGCCGCCGAGCGCGGCGAGGGCCCGGATCGACGAGCGCGGGCCGTCGGCGCCGATCACCAGGTCGTACTCGGTGGCGGTGCCGTCGACGAAGGTGACGCCGACGCGGTTCGGCAGCAGGTCGATCGTGCGGACCTCGGCGCCGTGCCGGACCGCGCCGCCGGCGCCGGTGAGCAGGACGCGGTGCAGTTCGGCGCGGAGCAGCGCCCGGCACTCGCCGACGCCGGCCCACAGCGCGTCGAGGTCCACCTCGCAGAGCGGTACGCCGTCGGCGTCCAGGAAGTGCTGGCGGTGGACCACCTGGCCGAGCGGACGGACCGGCCCGTCCAGGTCGAGCCGGCGCAGGGCCCGGGCCGCGTTGCCCGGTAGGTACAGGCCGGTGTCCGGAAGTTCGCCCGCGGGGAGCTTCTCGGTGACGTCCGGCCGGAAGCCCGCCATCCGTAGCGCCCGGGCCACGGCGAGGCCGGCGATGCCCGCGCCGACGACGAGGATGCGCAGGGGGGAGCCACCCATGGTGGTGTACGCCTCCGGAGGGGTTCGGCACGCGTTGGAGGCAAGACACTACTCGGCGCAATCGGTACACACCAGAGTCGATCGGTCTCCTCGGGGCACCCCTTCGCGGCGCCGCGCGCGTTGCCCGGACGATCACCTGCGGGCCGCGCGTCGCTCACGTGATCAACCTCACTTATCACCTCAATACCGTCATCTTGTTGCGCCAGGGTTTCAGAAATGCAAATGTGTCGACTAAGCGTGGGAGCGCTCCCGTAACTGCCCCGACCCCCCACCTACCCGTCCGGCGCCGTCCCGGCGTCGGCGCGTGAAGGAGCAGCATGAGACGTCCACTTCGGGCCCTCGCGGCCGCGACCCTGCTGGCCGCCGGGTCGATCGTCGCCGTGGCCTTCGGCGGCACCGCCTCCGCCGACACCCAGATCTGCGAACAGTACGGCTCGACCACCATCCAGGGCCGGTACGTCGTGCAGAACAACCGCTGGGGCACCAGTGCCCAGCAGTGCATCAACGTGACCGACACCGGCTTCGAGATCACCAGGCAGGACGGCAGCAACCCCACCAACGGGGCGCCGACCGCGTACCCGTCGATCTTCCTCGGCTGCCACTACACGAACTGCTCCCCCGGCACCAACCTGCCCATCCAGGTCAGCCAGATCAGCAGCGCGAACAGCAGCATCACCTACCGGTACGTCAGCGGGGCGACCTACAACGCCTCGTACGACATCTGGCTCGACCCCACGCCCAAGCGGGACGGGGTGAACCAGATGGAGATCATGATCTGGCTCAACCGCCAGGGCCCGATCCAGCCCATCGGCTCCGTGGTCGGCTCGGCGAACCTCGCCGGCCGGACCTGGGAGGTCTGGCGCGGCAGCAACGGCTCCAACAACGTCGTCTCGTACGTCGCGCCGTCGGCGATCTCCAGCCTCAGCTTCAGCGTGCTGGACTTCATCAACGACGTCCGCAACCGCGGGGCGATCACCAACTCCTGGTACCTGACCAGCATCCAGGCCGGCTTCGAGCCGTGGCAGGGCGGCACCGGCCTGGCGGTGACCAACTTCTCCGCCTCGGTCAACGGCGGTGGTAACCCGACCACCCCGCCGCCGTCCACCCCGCCGCCGTCGACTCCCCCGCCGTCCACGCCGCCGCCGGGTGGCAGCGGGTGCGCGGTGACGTACACGCCGAACTCGTGGGGCACCGGCTTCACCGCCGACGTCCGGATCACCAACCGCGGGTCGAGCACGATCAACGGCTGGACCCTGGCGTACTCGCTGCCCGCCGGGCAGACGATCACCAATTCGTGGAATGCCACCGTCAGCCAGAGCGGCTCGTCGGTGACCGCACGGAACCTGAGCTGGAACGGCACGATCCCGCCGAGCGGCACCGCCAGCTTCGGCTACCAGGGCACGCTGAGCGGGGCGTACTCCTCCCCGACCAGCTTCACCCTCAACGGAGCGGCCTGCACCCGGTCCTGACGCAATGATGATCACCTCCGGTGGGGGTGGGCCGGTCCAGGCCCACCCCCACCGGAGCGACGCGGACTCATCGACGTGACCGCAGCAGGGCGGCACGGGATTGCCGCGCTGCAGCCCTCAACTACAGGCCCAACCGGCGCACCGGCTCCTAGCTGGTTGGTTCACGGCACCGCGCTCCGATAGCCCAGCGCCTCCCGCAACCGGGTCAGGACGATGTCGCAGAAGTCGTCGCTCTCCGGTGGGGCAGGCGTGACCAGGGTCAGCGCGGTCGCCTCCGGCAGAGCGAGCTCCACATCGGTCCACCCGGAGAGTGGACCGTCGCCCAGGCCACCTGCGCCCGCGACGTCGACCCGCACCACCAGGTTCCGGTGGAGCTGGTAGAAGAGCGCCACCGGGCCCGCACCGTCGGGCATCGGGGCGTACCCGTGCTCCGCCCAGTGCTCGTCCATCATGCCGTCCCGGGCGATGGTCACCTCACCACGCGCCGGGAACGCGGCGATCTCCGTCGGGTCGGCGACGGTGCCGCCCGCACCGTCGTCGAACCCGATCACCGCGTCCGGCCACCGCTGCCGCATCTCGTGCAGGAACGTGGCCACCGCCGCCCGCGCGTCGAAGGGCACGACCAGCAGTGTGTCCACACCGGTGAGTTCCATGACCCCTCCCCGTCGTCGGGCCGCGCCGCCGGATCCCGGTCTCCGGCGGGCCCGACGAGGCGCCAGGAGTCCGATTCCTCCGCGCTCGCCCGCCCGCCTCCGGTTGGCGGGCGCCCCCGAGCGATGGCCGATCATGCCATGCGGGCGGCGGCCGCCCCCGATCGAGGACCGCCGCCGCCCGCGGACCAGGGTCCGGCGCGGACCTGGCGCCGGCGCTGCGGTCAGACCCGGGTGAGCCGGACGGCGTCGGCGATGACGTAACCGGTGGAGCCGCTCCACCGGCTGACCGCCACCCGGTTGGCGTCGCCGGCCGGCAGGGCGAAGGTGCCGAGGGTGCGCCACGCCCCGCCGTTGGCCCGCTGGTCGACGTAGACCGTCTGGTTGCCGGTCGTGGTCGCGACGATGTACGGGGTGGTGGCGTTGTAGCCGGACACCGCCGGCCACCAGGCGTCCACCCGGTAGTTCGCGGTGGCCGGGACGTTGAACTTGTACCAGGCCGCGTCGCTGGCGGCGACCGGGTCGGCGAAGCGGTAGTCGGCGCCGTAGCGCTGGGCGGAGTACGACGAGGTGCCCCAGTTCGCGCTGGCGGTGAACCGGCCGGCGGTGCTGTTGTCGACGATCTGGCTCCACGTCCCGCCGCCGCCACCGGCCATCTTCGCCGCCACGTCGGAGCGCATCACGTTGAGGTCGATGAAGGACGGGTCGATCTTGCCGGTGGTGCTGGTCTCCCGGTGGCCGCGGGCGTAGCTGGAGTCCTTGCCCAACTGCTTGAGCACGGCGGCGGTGGCCGCGACGGAGGCGTTGTACTGCGCCGACGTCATCTGCTGGTTGACGCCGTTGTAGTCGATCTCCCAGCCGATGAGCATCGTGTTGCCGTCACCGGCGGGGATCGGACCGCTCGCCCGGGCGGAGCCGGCGTGGTTGCACCGGCCGGCGGAGATGACGTGGAAGACGCCGTGGTAGTCGACCAGCGCCTGGCAGAGCGGGCCGGCCAGGTCGGGTCGGCCGTTGATGCAGACGTTGAGCGCCGGGTGGGGGTTGCTGGCGCTCGAGGTGGCGGCGGTGTGGTGCCAGAGCACGCCGATCGGGCTGAAGCTTCCCGGCCGCATGCGGTTGAGCCAGTCTCCGTGGGTCACCACCTGTACGCCGGCACCGCGCAGGACGTCCACCAACCAGGGAATCGTGGCCATCAGGACTCCCGGAGCAGGTCGGCGTCGGCCTGGATCAGGTCGGCGAGGCACTCGGGGCTCGACGCGGCCGGGGCCGCGGCGGCGGGGGACGGCCGGGCGGCCACGGCGACCGCGGCGGCCACCAGGGCCGGCACGCCGAGGACACCTCGGCGGCGCAGACGGACGGGACGGGCAGGGGCCATGGCGTCCTCCATAAAGGGATGAGGATCGATTAATGGCCGTGACGCTACCCTGTCATCTTCGTCAATGTCGATACCCTTCGGCGGGTTTCTCCAACCTGAAGGTTTTCGCCATCGACGGCCCGCGTCCGCCACCGGACCCGGCGGCGGGGACGGGTCAGGCGGAGCCGAGCGCGTCGATGTCGCGCATCTCCTCGGCGGTCAGCGAGAAGTCGAAGACGTCGGCGTTGGCGCGGATCCGGTCCGGCGTGACGCTCTTCGGGATCACCACGATCTCGTGGTCGATGTGCCAGCGCAGGACCACCTGGGCCGGCGAGACGTCGTGCGCCGCCGCGATCCGGGTCAGCACCGGATTCGCCAGGTCACTGGTCTTGAACGGGCTGTACCCCTCCAGCACGACCCCCCGGTCCCGGTGCTCACGGTGCCGCTGCCGGTCGTACAGGAAGGGACTCCACCGGATCTGGTTGACCGCCGGGTTCTCCTCGGTGGACTGGATCAGCTCGTCGATCTGCGCCGTGCTGTAGTTGCTCACCCCGACCGCGCGAACCAGGCCCTCGTCGCGGGCGGCGAGCAGTTCCCGCCACACCGGGATGCTGTCGCCCGGACTCGACGGCGGCCAGTGCACCAGCCACAGGTCCACGCGGTCGGTCCCGAGCGCCCGCAGGCTCGCCTCGATCGTCTCGCGTTCCCGACCGACCCGCTCCGGCGGCAGCTTCGTGGTGATGAAGACGTCCTCCCGGCGCAGCCCGCTCTCGGCGATCGCCCGGCCGACCTCCTCCTCGTTGCCGTACATGGTGGCGGTGTCGATGTGCCGGTAACCCGCGTCGAGGGCGGCCAGCACCGCATCGGCCGCGGCCGGGCCGGCGATCTGCCACGTGCCGAAGCCGAGCAGGGGCATCCGCACCTCGCCGGGGAGCAGGACGGTGGGCTGGTCCAGGTCCATACCTACGGTTCTACCCGTGATCCGCCCTCGCACACCGGCCAACCCGGTGACACCGCCCGACCGGGCCCGACCCCGGGCGGGATCCGCCCCGGTGCCGGAGAATGCGGATGTGGCCGACCGGCTTGAGGAGTACCGGCGCAAGCGGGACGCCGCGCGTACCCCCGAACCGGTGCCGGAGCAGGCCCCGGAGCCCGGCGGTCCGGACGGCGCCCGCTTCGTCATCCAGCAGCACCACGCCCGCAGCCTGCACTGGGACCTGCGGCTGGAGCACGACGGCGTCCTCGCCTCCTGGGCCGTGCCGCGCGGGCTGCCGCGCGACACCGGCCGCAACCACCTCGCGGTGCACACCGAGGACCACCCGATGGAGTACCTCGACTTCTCCGGCGAGATCCCGGCCGGCGAGTACGGCGGCGGCCGGATGACCGTCCACGACCGGGGCACCTACCACTGCGAGAAGTGGCGCGACGACGAGGTGATCGTGACCCTGCACGGGGAGCGGACCAGCGGCCGGTACGTGCTCTTCGCCACCGGCGGCCGCGACGGGCGGGACTGGATGGTACGCCGCACCGACCCGCCGCCCGAGGGCTGGACGAGCATGCCCGACCTGGTCCGCCCGATGCTGCCCACCCCCGCGCGACGGGTGCCGCGCGACGAGCACGAGTGGGGGTACGAGCTGCGCTGGGACGGCGTGCGGGCGGTCGCGTACGTCTCGGGGGGCCGGCTTCGGCTGCTGTCCGGCACGGACGAGGAGATCACCGGGACGTACCCCTGGCTGCGGGACCTGGCCGAGACGCTGGCGCCGACGGAGGCCGTGCTCGACGGCGTGCTGGTCCGCATCGACCGCGCCGGCCGGGTCCGCCCGGCGCGCGGCGGGCGGGCCACCGCCGACGCGCAGTTCCTGCTGTTCGACCTGCTCTGGCTGGAGGGCGTGACCAGCACCGACCTGCCGTACGCGCAGCGCCGCGAACTGCTCGACGGGCTGGCCCTCGCGGGCCCGCACTGGCAGACTCCGCCCTGGTTTCCCGGCACCGGCGCCGAGGCCCTGCGCACGGCACGGGAACAGGGGTTGCCGGGCGTGGTGGCCAAGCGCCTGGACTCGGTCTACGAACCGGGCCGGCGCAGCCGGCAGTGGCAGAGCATCGACACGAGCTGACCGACCGCCGACGCACCCGAGGAGCACCGTGTACCTGACCCACCTGGAGTGCCCGCGCTGCGGACAGGAGCACGACGCCGGCAAGCCTCAGAACCTGTGCGGCTGCGGGTCCCCGCTGCTGGCGCGCTACGACCTGGCGGCGGTGGCCGAGGTGATCACCCCGGAACGGTTCGGGTTGCGGCCGGCGGACCTCTGGCGCTACCGGGAGCTGCTGCCGGTGGCCGACCCCGGGCACGTCACCACGTTGGGCGAGGGCTGGACGCCGCTGTGGCGCGCCCCGGCGTACGGCGCGGAGATCGGCGTCCCGGACCTGCTGGTCAAGGACGAGGGGTTGACCCCGACCGGCTCGTTCAAGGCGCGCGGAGCGGCCGTGGGCGTCAGCCGTGCCCGGGAACTGGGCGTCGAGCGGATCGCGATGCCGACCAACGGCAACGCGGGCGCCGCCTGGGCCACCTACGCCACCCGCGCCGGGCTGCGCGCGATGATCGCCATGCCGGTCGACGCGCCCGCCATCTGCCGCCGGGAGTGCGTCGCGGCCGGGGTGGACCTGCGGCTGGTCGACGGGCTGATCGGCGACGCCGGCCGGCACGTCGCGCAACTGGTCGCCGACGCGCAGGGAGCGGTCTTCGACGCCGGCACGCTGCGCGAGCCGTACCGGCTCGAGGGCAAGAAGACCATGGGGTACGAAATCGTCGAGCAGCTCGGCTGGCAGGTGCCCGACGTGATCATCTACCCGACCGGCGGCGGTGTCGGCCTCATCGGCATCCACAAGGCGCTGCACGAGCTGCGCGCGCTGGGCTGGATCGAGGACCGGTTGCCCCGCCTGGTCGCGGTGCAGTCCACCGGCTGCGCCCCGGTCGTCCGGGCGTTCGCCGCCGGGGCGGAACGGGCCGAGCCGTGGCCGGACGCGCACACCGTGGCGTTCGGCATCACCGTGCCGGCCCCGTTCGGCGACGAGCTGATCCTGGCCGCGCTGCGGGAGAGTGGGGGCACCGCGGTCGCGGTGGAGGACGCGGAACTGCTCGCCGACCTGCGCCGCTTCGCCGAGCGCGAGGGGCTGCTGCTGTGCCCGGAGGGCGCGGCCTGCCTGACCGCGGCCCGGCAGCTGCGGGCCGGCGGCTGGATCCGGGCCGGTGAGCGGGTGGTGGTGCTCAACACCGGCGCCGGCCTCAAGTACCCGGCGACGGTGGACGTGGCCGGCCTGCCGGTGCTGCCGGCCTGACCGCCGGAGCGCCACTCGGACCGGACCCCGTGGTCGGAATTCGCTGGCACACCCGTGAATCTTCCTGCGTCAAGCACAGGGTCTCCGTCTTACTGGTTGCGGCACGAATCAACCAGGGCGGACAGGGAGTGGCTCGATCATGAAGATCGTCGTCATCGGCGGTAGCGGGCTCATCGGCTCCAAGCTCGTGCAGATGCTCGGTGCCCAGGGCGAGGCGGTGCCGGCGTCGCCGGCGACCGGCGTGAACACACTGACCGGCGAGGGAGTGGCGGAGGCGCTCGCCGGCGCCGACGCCGTCGTCGACGTGTCGAACTCGCCGTCGCTCGAGGGCAGCGCCGCACTGGAGTTCTTCGAGACGTCCACGCGCACCCTCCTTGCCGCCGCCGCGGACGCCGGGGTGGGTCACTACGTGGCGCTCTCCGTCGTGGGCTCCGAACGGCTTCCGGACAGCGGCTACATGCGGGCGAAGGTCGCCCAGGAGAAGCTCATCACCGCGTCCGGACTCCCGTACTCGCTGGTGCACGCCACCCAGTTCTTCGAGTTCCTTCAGGGCATCATCGACGCTGCCACGGACGGCGACACCGTGCACCTCGCGCCGGTGCTCATCCAACCGATGGCAGCGGACGACGTCGCGGCCGCGGTGGCCGAGGTCGTGGTCGGCGCGCCGACGAACGCCGTGGTCGAGGTCGGTGGACCGGAGCAGTTCCGCCTCGACGAACTGGGACGATCCTTCCTCGCCGCCCAGCAGGATCCTCGTTCGGTGGTGAGTGACTCCGGCGCCCGGTATTTCGGTGCCACCCCGGCTGAACGTTCGCTCGTCCCCGCCGACGGCGCCCGCATCGCCGGTACCCGCCTCGACGACTGGCGGACGCGGGCGACCCACCGACAGTAGGGCCGGCGACGACTGCCGGCCGCCGGGCCCGCTGGCCCGGCTGCCGGGCGTCAGGAGGTGGGCGGCTCGTCCTCGCCGGCGGCCTCGGCCGCGTCCGCCTCCTCCTTCGTGCGGTGGACCACCTGGTCGGCGTGCTCGGGCGGGCCGTAGACCGTGTAGAGCACCAGCGGGTTGGGGCCGGTGTTGACGAAGTTGTGCTTGGTGCCGGCGGGCACCACGACCAGGTCGCCCTGGGCGATCTCGCGCTTCTCGCCGGCGACCCGGGCCTCCCCGGTACCGCTGACGAAGGTGAGGATCTGGTCGATGTCCTCGTGGACCTCCTCGCCGATCTCCCCACCGGGCGGGATGGTCATGATGACCAGCTGGGTGTTCTTGCCCGTCCACAGCACCCGCCGGAAGTCCGGGCTCTTCTCGGCGACGGTCGCGATCGTGAAATGCTCCATGCCGCGTTCCTTACCCGCTGCCGCCCCGCGCCACGCCGGGACTCGCAGATCGTGGAATTTCCCACGGTTCGAGGGTTTGCCCGGGCTCGGAAGGGGGATCGAGTGCTCGACTGGACCGATGTTCGGTCGAGCCAGGTCCCCGCTGGCGTACCGCCGTACGGCTGCGGTGGTGGGAGACGGCCAGAGCGCGGCGACGTTCCGACCACGAGTCGGGCGGCGCCGTGCGCTCGTTGCCCGCCGGTCGGCGCCCGCGCTCGGCTCGCCACCCTTGGCTCCCGGGCCCGCCGCCGGTCAGTCGTCGTCGGCCTCGGCGACCGGTTGGCCGCCAACGCAGCGCAGCTTCAGCTCGGACCGCCCGGCCGGCCCGGTGAACTCGATCTCCACGTCGTCGTCGGGTCCGCGATCGACGTCCACCACCCGGTGCCCGGGCGCCGGTGACCAGGAGACCAGCCGCACACCGCCGGGGACGCACTCGGCCACCGCGCTGCCGCCGGTGGTGGCGAAGGAACGACGTACGCCGGCCGACGCGGTGGGGGCGGGTGCGGGGGACGTCGACGTCGACGAGGGCCCGGGGCCTGGGCCATCGGTGGGCGTCGGAGCGGCCAGCGCCCGCTCGATCTCCTCCTGGCTGCGCACCCCACCCGGCGTGCCGGCGATGCTGTCGCCCACCAGCCGGACGGCGGCGAGCCCGATCAGGGTGGCGACGGCGACGGCGGCCAACCACCCGGCGGCGACGAGGAGGGTGCGGCGGGGCATGGTCCGACTATCCCCCACGTGAGGTTGGGCGCAGCTCATGCCGATGCTAAGGGAGGGTTAACGTCGTCGGCGTCGACCGGTGCTGCCGGCTAGCCTGCCAAGGGTGGCCCGCCTGCTGCTCATCGAGGACGACCTCGCCATCCGTACGCCGCTGCTGCGGGCGCTGCGCGACCGCGGGCACGCGGTGGCGGCCGCGTCGACGGCGATGACCGGGCTGCAGGACGCGCTCGACGACCGGCCCGACCTCGTCGTGCTCGACCTGGGCCTGCCCGACCTGGACGGACGCGAACTGCTGCGGATGTTGCGGGCGGTCAGCTCCGTGCCGGTCATCGTGGCCACGGCCCGCGACGACGAGACCGAGATCGTCCGGGTGCTCGACGCGGGCGCCGACGACTACGTGGTCAAACCGTTCACCGCCGCGCAGCTCGACGCGCGGATCCGGGCCGTGCTGCGGCGCGGCGCCTCCGCGGCCGCCGGAGAGGACGCGACGGTGGTCGTCGGCGGCCTGCGGATCGACCCCCGGTCCCGTCAGGTGACCCTCGACGGCGCGCCGGTGGAGCTGACCCCACGGGAGTTCGACCTGCTGCATCATCTGGCCGTCCGGCCCGGCCAGGTGGTGACCAAGCGCGAACTGCTCGCCGAGGTGTGGCAGGTCCCGTACGGGGGCGCCGACAAGACCGTCGACGTGCACCTGTCCTGGCTGCGGCGCAAGCTCGGGGAGACCGCCCAGGAGCCGCGCTACCTGCACACCGTGCGCGGGGTGGGGGTCCGGCTCGAACCGCCGGGGTCGACCGCGTGAGGGCGCGGCTGACCCTCCTGGTGGCCGCGGTCAGCATCCTGATCCTGGTCGCCTTCCTGGTGCCGCTGGCGCTGCTGCTGCGGAACGTCGCCGAGGACCGGGCCACCGTACGCGCCACCGCCGACGCCGCGAGCCTGGTGACGGTGGTCGGCACCGCCGACGCCACCACCATCCGGCTGACCGTCGAGCGGCTCGCCGTCGACTCGGGCCGGCCGGTCACGGTCTTCCTGCCCGACGGCACCGTGCTCGGCGCCGACGCCCCCCGTACGCCCGCCGTGGCGCTGGCCGAACGGGGGCAGAGCCTCACCGCGGAGACGGAGCAGGGCCGGGAGGTGGTGATCGCGGTCGGGCGCCCGGACGGCACCGGCGTGATCCGCACGGTCATCCCGAAGGCCGAACTGGCCCACGGGGTGAACCGGGCCTGGCTCGTGCTGGCGCTGCTCGGCGTGCTGCTGGTGCTGCTCGGTCTCGTGCTCGCCGACCTGCTGGCCCGCACCCTGGTCCGGCCGATCACCGGACTCTCCACGGTCTCGCACCGGCTGGCGAACGGCGAACTGGACGCCCGGGTCACCCCGGACGGGCCGGCCGAGCTCCGCGAGGTCGCCGGTGCGCTCAACCACCTGGCCGGCCGGATCCAGGACCTGCTGGTCCAGGAGCGCGAGGCGGTCGCCGACCTGTCGCACCGGCTCCGTACGCCGCTCACCGCGCTGCGGCTGGAGGCGGAGTCGTTGCGCGACCCGCAGGACTCGACGCGGATGACGGCGGCGGTCGACGGCCTGGAACGGGCGGTCACCGGCCTGATCCAGCAGGCCCGCTGGCGGCAGTCGGCGGGACCGCCGTCCTGCGACGCCGCGGCGGTGGTGGCCGAGCGGGTGGCGTTCTGGTCGGTGCTCGCCGAGGACACCGGGCGGGCGGTCACCCTCGACCTGGCGCCGGGCCCGCTGCCGGTCGACGTACCCGCCGACGAGCTGACGGCGGCGGTGGACGCCCTGCTCGGGAACGTCTTCGCGCACACCCCGGACGGAACCGCGTTCACCGTCCGGCTCGGCGTCGAGGCGGGACGCGTGCGGCTGACGGTGGCCGACGAAGGCCCCGGCATGCCGCCCGGGACGCTCGGCCGCGGCGCCAGCCACGCCGGCTCGACCGGGCTCGGCCTGGACATCGCCCGCCGGGCCGCGCAGGCCGCCGGCGGGGACCTGGAGCTGGGAGCCGGCCCGCGGGGCGGCGCGGAGGTCCGCCTCGACCTCGGCCCGGCGACCGCCTGACGTCACCGGCGGGCCGCGCGCCGTACGGATGATGCCCAGCCGGTCCGGAACGTCCCTCGCGCCCGGCTCGGCATCAACTGATCACGCTTCGGCCGGCGGCGCCGGTTCTTAAGGCGGCCTTAGGGTCGGCGCAGCGTGCCGCTATCCGTCTCGCGCCGATCCTCATTGGCGTCGGGGAGATTCCCCAACCGAGGCAGAGGTGATCTGAGATGAAGCGTCAACCCCTGATCCTGGCGTCGATCGGCGGCGCGGCGGTGCTCGCGACGATCGGGGCCACCCTGGGCGTCGCGGCGGCGGACGACCGGCCGGTCCGGGGGACTCCCGTGGCGGTCGGCGCGCCGACCACGGCCGCCAGCCCGGACGACAGCGCCACGCCGGACGACAGCGCCACCCCGGGCAGCGGCGCCTCCGATGGCGCGGCGACCGGGGCGATCGACCAGCAGCGGGCCCGCGAGATCGCGCTCGCGGCGGTCGGCGGCGGCCGGGTGGTCGATGTCGAGGCCGAGTCGGAGCACGGCCGGCCGGTGTGGGACGTGGAGATCCTGGCCGGCGGGGTCGAGCACGAGATCGACGTCGACCGGGAGACCGGTGCCGTGCTCCGGCACGAGCAGGACGACGACCACGACGACGATGGCCGCGACGACCACGACGACGATGACGATGACGACGACCGTGACGACGACGATGACGACCACGGCCGCGACGACGACTGACATCCCGTCGGCCCGGTGCCGTGCCGCTCACCGGCGGGCGGCGCCGGGCCGCCGGCCGGCCGGAAGTGTCCGATCCATGACAGGAAGTGGCCGTCCAACCCGTCTGACCTGCGGAGAAACGACCGGGCGCGGCGGAACGCAGGGACCGGCGCGAATGACGTGCGTAGGCTGAAGTATGGTGCCCGCCCACGGGGGCCGGGAGGCGGAACCGGTCTACCGCCCCATACTCGCCAACCGGCGTGCTGAGCTGGAGGCGCTCAGCCACCTCGACCCGGCTCTGGCGCCACTGCTCGCCCCGGTCGTCGACGTGTCCCTCGCGGATTCCGCCACCGGGGAAGCCCTGCGCAGGTTGCCGGCCGGGTTGCTCCCGGCGGTCGACGTGTCCGCACTGCCGGACAGCCCGGAGGCGGAGCTGGCGCGCTGGGGCGTACCCCTGGTGCCGGTGATCGGGCTCGCGGAGAGTGAGCGGCGGCTCGTCGCCCACGGCGCGGCGGCCCGGGCCCACGCGCAGCGCGCGCTGGTCCGGCTGCGGCTCGGCACGGACCGGGCGGGGCCGGACGCGGCGACCGCGGCGGTGGAACGGATCTGGCGGTGGACGCGACTCGTGCCGGAGCAGTGCGACCTGCTGGTCGACGCCGGGGACGTGTGCTGCCGGGCCGACCTGCGGTTGGTGGAGCCCCGGGTCCGCCGGCTGCTGGACTGGGCCCGCCGGCACGCGTGGCGCTCGGTCAGCGTGGCGGCGGGCGGTATGCCGCCCGCCCTGTCCCGTCTCCCGACCGACGAGCCGGTGCGCCTCGACCGCTGGGACTGGTTGCTCTGGCAGGAGTTGGCGGACCTCGGCGTCGGCTACGGCGACTACGGGGTCCACCCGGCGACGCGGGACGACGACCCGGTGGGCGACCGGTTGCCCACGATGCGCTACACGGCCGACGGGGCCTGGTGGATCTACCGCTGGTCCCGCCGTGGCGGCCGGGGTGACGACCGGTTCGCCGACCTGTGCCGCACCCTCGTCGCGGCGCCGCACTGGCCGGCGGCGGGCGCCGCCTTCTCCTGGGGCGACCACGAGATCGTGCGGCGTGCCCGGCGGGCCGGCGGGGCGGGCTCCACCAGCAGTTGGGCAGCGTGGTGCACCTCGCACCATCTCGCCCACGTGCTGGCCACGCTGTGCGCCCCGGCCCGGGAGGCCCGGCCGGAACCGTGGCGGGGCGGTCAGCCGAACGCCGGCCGAGCCGCCCGGCCCCACCGGGGCGGAGCTGCCCGGCGCGCCGGCTGAGCGCCGCTCACTGCTTCTCGGTGAAGCCGAACTGCACGATGCCCTCGTCGTCGACGGAAGCGTCGACGGAGGCGTCCCCGAGCAGTTCGGCGGCGTCCGAGTCGAGGAAGATCCGGGCACCCTGGTTGTCGACCACCTGGTCACCCGCCAGGGGCCGCTCGACGAGTTCGACGGTGAGCGAGCCCGCGTCCGGGTCAGCGGCGATCCGCACGCCGCCGTCCTCCGCGACGTCCTGCTGGTTGGCGAGGTCTCGGATCACCAGCACGGCGTTGTCGGTCATGGTGAGCATGGCGGGATTCCTCCTGGATTCACGACCGGCCGTCGACGGGGCCGGGGAGCCGGGACGGCCGGAAACCGCCGTCGTGGCTCGGGGCCCGCGACCGGACCCCTCACGCCTACGGTGCCCCCTGCCCGGGCCGCCGTCAAACCGGGCCGCCGGCGCGTACCCGATCGGATGAAATCCGGCGAAGCGGCACAGCCGTTGCGGCCACCGTGCTAGGCGTCCGAAGATTTTCTTCGGTCTCCGGTCTTTTCTGGCAGATATCTCCGTGACAGCATCACCGCATGGACCGTCGCCTCTTCCCCCGGGCGCTCGCACTGGTGGCGCTCGTCGCCGCCGCGGCCACCGCCGGCGCGCCCACCGCCACCGCCGAGTCGCCGACCGCCGCCGCGACCCGGCTGGACGCCACCATCGACGCGATCCTGGCCGACTCGCGCCTCGCCGGCGCGCAGGCCTCCGTCGTGGTCAAGGACGCCGCCACCGGCGAGACGGTCTACCACCGCAACGGCGACCGCCGACTCGTCCCCGCCTCCAACACCAAGCTGCTGACCTCGGCCGCCGCCCTGGAACTGCTCGGGCCGGACCACCGCTTCCGCACCGGCGTGCACGCCGGTGGGCCGCGCCGGGGCGGCGTCCTCACCGGAAACCTCTACCTCCGCGGCGGCGGCGACCCGACGATGCTGGCCGCCGACTACGACGCGCTGGCCGCCCGCGTCGCCGCCGCCGGCGTCCGCGTGGTGACCGGGAAGCTGGTCGCCGACGACACCCGCTACGACGACACCCGGCTCGGTCCGGACTGGACCTGGGACGACGAGCCGTACTACTACGCGGCGCAGGTCTCCGCGCTGACCGTCGCGCCGGACACCGACTACGACGCCGGCACGGTCATCGTCCGCGCCGCCCCGGGCGCGACGGCCGGCGCCAAGCCGACGATCAGCACCACCCCGGCGACCGGCTACCTGCGGTTCGACAACCGGGCGACCACCGTCGCCGAGGGCGAGACCACGCTCTCCTTCGAGCGCGCCCACGGCGACAACACCGTCGTGGTCACCGGCCAGATCGCCGTCGGGGACGCGCCGGCCAGCGACTGGGTCACGGTCTGGGAGCCCACCGGGTACGCGGCCGACGTCTTCCGCTCGGCGCTGCGCAGGCACGGCGTACGGGTGCTGGGCCGGACGGACCTCGGCAAGCCCACGCCGACCGACGCGACCGAGGTGGCCCGGCACGACTCGATGACCCTGGCGGAGCTGATGGTGCCGTTCCTCAAGCTCTCCAACAACGGGCACGCCGAGGTGCTCACCAAGGAGATCGGCCGGGTGCTCGCGGGCTCCGGCACCTGGTCGGCGGGGATCGCGGCGATCAACGGGTACGTGGCCGGCGCCGGCATGGACCCGGCGACCTTCCGGCAGCGGGACGGCTCCGGGCTCTCCCGGCGCAACCTGGTGCCGGCGACCGAGTTCGTCGACCTGCTCACCGCCGTCCGCTCGGAGCCCTGGTTCCCCGCCTGGTACGCGGCCCTGCCGATCGCCGGCGAGGCGGAACGCTTCGTCGGCGGCACGCTGCGCAGCCGGATGCGCGCCACCCCCGCCGCGGGCAACGTGCACGCCAAGACGGGCAGCCTGACCGGCGTCTCCAGCCTGTCCGGCTACGTCACCGACGCCGACGGCCGGGTGCTGGCCTTCTCGATCCTGCTCAACAACTACCTGGCCTCGTCGGTGAAGGGGCTGGAGGACCAGATCGCGGTGGCGCTGGCGTCGTACACCGCGAAGGACACCGCGGGCGCCCGTGTCGCACCGCGGACGCTGCCCGAGCCGCCGGGCCCCGAGGACCGCGAGTGCTCCTGGGTGAAGCCCATCGCCTGCTGAGTCGGTGGAGGACGGGCCCCTTGTCAACGCCGGGCGTTGTACCAGGGGCCCCTCTCGACAGCGAGCCGGCGGCGCTCAGCCGGTGGCGCGGGTACGCAGGTACGCGGCCGTACGGGCGGCGTCGTAGTCGGCCGGTACCCCGTCGACGATGATGGCCGAGCCCTCGATGTGCCGGGTCCGCAGCGGCAGGATCTCCTGGTACGCCGGGGAGTCGTACCAGGCCCGGGCCGCGTCCCGGTCGGGGAACTCGATGATGACGATCGTGCCGGGCCACTCCCCCTCGATGACGTCGACCCGCGGGCCGTGCACCCGGAACCGCCCACCGAACGGGTCCAGGGTGGCCTGGATGCGCTCCAGATAGTGGTGGACGTCCTCGTGGTCGAACGTCGGCGTACGCAGGTGGGCGACGGCGAACGCGGGCATGGAACCTCCCCTGGTCGGCTGCCGGTCAGGCACGTTCCAGGACCACCACCGGGATCTCCCGGTCGGTCCTGGCCTGGTAGTCGTCGTACGCGGGCCAGATCGACGCCATCGTGGCCCACATGCGCGGCTTCTCCTCCGGGGTCGCGGTACGCGCCCGGGCGGTGAACCGCTCGGCGCCGACCTGCACCTCGACCCGCGGGTCGTCGAGCAGGTTCAGGTACCACGCGGGGTGCTCCGGCGCGCCGCCCTGCGAGGCCACCACCAGGTACGCGTCGCCGTCGCGGCCGTAGATGAGCGCGGTGCGCCGCAGTGCCCCGCTGCGCCGTCCCCGGGTGGTCAGCAGCAGCGTGAACACGCCGGGACGCCACTCGTGCCCGTCGGCGCCGTCGGACTCCACGTACCGCCGGATGTGCTCGGCGACCCAGCCCTGCGGGCTGTCCAGCACCTGTTCCCCCGTCGCCATCGAAACTCCCGTCCCCAGTCGACCTGCCGGCACCACGCTACCCCGGTCGGCGCCGGCGTTGCCGGTCAGCGCAGCGCCACCGCCTGGAGGGTGACCCCGGCGCAGTCGTCGGTGAAGGTGTGCTCGGTGGTCCAGGTGAGCACGAGCCGCGCGCCACGCTGGGCCTGGAAGCGGATCGTGAACTCGGCGGACCGGCTGGTGTGCGGATCCTCCAGGCGCATCGTGCGGACCGGGCCGCCGGTGGACAGCCGGACGTCGAGACGGCCCTTCGCCCGCCAGGTCCCGGCGTACACGCGCACGGTCCGCGGTTCGCCGCTGCCGGCGACGGTGAGGGCGAAGCCGCTGCCGACGCCGCAGGTGAACGCCCCGTGCGGGCTGCCCCGGGTGGACCGCACCGGGGTGCCGTCGCGCCACCGGAAGGTCTCCTGGTTGCCGTCCCAGGAGCCGCGGCGGCCCCGGCCGCCGTCGTCGCGGATCTCGCCCGAACCACCGCGCTTGCGAACCGTCGAGGCGTCGCCGTCGAATCCCCAGTGGACCCAGTCCCGGCTGCCCGTGGCGGTCAGGTCCACTTCGGCCGGCACCTCGGCGCGGGCGAGGGTGAGCGTCGGCGACGGCTGCGGCGACGGTGTGACCGGTGTGGGCGACGGGCTCGGCGGCCGCTGCCGGGGCCGCAGGCCGGGCGAGGCCGGCGCGGAGGCCGGGTCGCGTCCGTCGCCGCCGGGACTCGGCCGTCCGACCCCGGCCGGAACGCTGCCGGGGCCCGGCACCTCCGGCGCCGGATCGTCGTCGGCGTGCAGGTACCAGGCGACCGCCACCAGGCAGGCGAGCGCCGCCGCCCCCTCCAGCGCCCAACGCCGGCGCCGCTGGGCGCGGGCCAGCCGACGGAGCACACCGCGGGTCTGCCCCGCGATCGATGACCGGCGTCGCGTGGTGCCGTGCCGTGGCCCACGGGCGTCCGTCCGCGTGAGGTCTTCCTCCGGCACCGACCCTCCACTCCCCAACGCCCGCAGCGCCCAAGCCGGCGGAAACGTTACACCGTCGTGAGCGGTCTCACGTTTGCACCGGAGGGGGTCTTCCGCCACCCGGCAGCGTCCGGTGTGTCCACTTCGTTACCCGGTGGTAGCGTTTCCACCTGGGCACCCTCCACTGAGCAGGGCGTAGTCACGTCAGCCGATCTGGAAGCCGAGCGCCTGCGCGATCACCACCGCCTGCTCCGCGTCGATGACGGCACCGGCCCGCTCGACCTCGGTCGGGTCGAGGGCGGTCAGGTCGCTGCCGCGCAGGTCGGCGCGGGCGAGCTTGGCGCGGTGCAGTTGGGCGCCGGAGAGGTCGACGGCGCTGACCGTGGCCCCGGTCAGGTCGGCGCCGGTCAGGTCGACCTCGCGCATCCGGACGTCGGCGAAGCGCACCCCGCGCAGATCGGCGCCGGGAAGCGCGACGAACGACCAGTCCCCGCCGACGACGGCCAGCGGTCGCAGGTCGCACTGGTCGAAGGTGCTGCCGACCAGCTTGCAGCCGGTGAACTCGGCCTCGAAGAGATTGCAGCGACGGAACACGCACCGGGTGAACGCCGAGTCGACGTGCCGCGAGGCGTTGAAGCGGACGTTGCCGAACGTGCAGCCGGTGAAGACGGCGCCCCGGGTGAGCGCCTCGGTGAGGTCGACCCGTTCGAAGTGGCAGCCGACGAAGTGCCGGTCGGTGAGCTCCTCGCCGTACCAGTCCTCGTCGCGGAAGGTGGTCTCCTCGGTCAGCTCCGGCATCGCCACAGGCTACCGACCGGCACCGACAGGTGTGGCCGGCCGCTCTTCCGGCGACCGCGTACCGACAGGTAGGTTCGCCGTTGTGAGCGTGGCACGCAGCATCGACCCGGACCAGATCGGCTTCGACCCGGCCCGCCTGGCGCGGATCGACGAGCACTTCGGCAGGTACGTCGACGACGGCCGGCTCGCCGGCTTCCAGGTGGTGGTCACCCGCCGCGGCGAGGTGGCGCACTCCTCGGCGTACGGGCTGCGGGACGTCGAGGCCGGGGCGCCGGTGGCGGCGGACACGCTCTGGCGGATCTACTCGATGACCAAGCCGGTCACCTCCGTCGCCGCGATGATGCTCTGGGAGGAGGGCCGGTTCGAGCTGACCGACCCGATCAGCCGCTGGCTGCCGGAGTTCGCCGACGTCCGGGTCTACGCCAAGGGGTCGACGCTCAAGCCGTACACGGTGCCGGCGGTCGAGCCGATCCGGGTCTGGCACCTGCTCACCCACACCGCCGGCCTGACGTACGGCTTCATGCAGACCTCGGTGGTCGACGGCCTCTACCGGGCCGCCGGGTACGACCTGTACCCGCCGGCCGACGTCGACCTGGCCACCGCCTGCGCCGCCTTCGGCGAGCTGCCGCTGCTCTTCCAGCCGGGCACCGCCTGGGGCTACTCGGTCGCCACCGACGTGCTCGGCCGGCTGGTCGAGGTGGTCTCCGGGCAGAGCCTGGACGAGTTCTTCGCCGACCGGATCTTCCGCCCGCTCGGCATGACCGACACCCACTGGTGGGTGCAGGGCGACGCCGCCGACCGGCTCGCCGCCCTGTACGCGCCCGACCCGCGCACCGGCCGGGCGTTCCGGTACGACAAGCTGGGCGCCATGGCGTTCGAGAAGCCGAACCTGCTCTCCGGCGGCGGCGGCCTGGTCTCCAGCGCCGCGGACTACCACCGGTTCACCCAGCTGCTGCTGCGCGGCGGCGAGTTGGACGGGGTACGCCTGCTCGGCTCCCGCACGGTGCGCTTCATGACCCGCAACCACCTGCCCGGCGGGCAGGACCTGGACACGCTGTCCACCGGCGGATTCGCCGAGACGACGCTGGAGGGCATCGGCTTCGGGCTCGGCTTCGCGGTCGTGGAGGACCCGATCCCGTCCCGGGTGCCGAGCAGCGTCGGCGAGTACTACTGGGGCGGGGTGGCGAGCACGGCCTTCTGGGTGGACCCGGCCGAGGAGATCACCGCGCTGTTCTTCACCCAGCTGCTGCCGTCGAGCACCTGGCCGATCCGGCCGCAGCTGCGCCAGCTGGTCTACTCGGCCCTGGTGGACTGACGCGTTCCCCGGCGGGGCGGACGTGCCGTCCATAGCCTGGGGACGTGAGCAACATCGTCGTGTTCGGGGCGGGCGGGACCGCGGGTTCCCGGGTGACCACCGAGGCGTTCAACCGCGGGCACCGGGTCACCGCCGCGGTGCGCCGGCCGGAGGCCACCTCGTACTTCCCGGCCGGCGTGCGGGTCGTCACCGGCGACGCGACCAGCGAGCGGAGCGTACGCGAGCTGGCGCCGGAGGCGGACGCGCTGGTGGTGGCGATCGGCGGCGGTGAGCACGGCCTCTGGCTCGCCGCGGCGCGGGCCCTGGTGGTGGCGCTGCGCGACGTGCCGGACCCGCCCCGCGTGATCCACATCGGCGGCGGCGCCACCCTGCTCACCCCGAAGGGCACCCGCTACCTGGACGAGCCGGACTTCCCCGACGAGTACCGGGACGCGGCGCTCGGGCAGGCCGAGGCGCTGGACTACTACCGCTCGTCAGCCGACGGGGTGCGCTGGACGTACGTGTCGCCGCCGCCGCTGGAGTTCCACCCGGGTGAGCGCACGGGCCGCTACCGGACCGGCGGCGACCAGCCGGTCACCGATCACGAGGGCCGCTCGGTGTTGACCTACGAGGACCTGGCGGTGGCGGTGGTCGACGAGATCGAGAACCCGCGCCACGAGAACGCCCGGTTCGCCGTCGCGTACTGACCGGCGGGGTCGCGGGCCGGCCCCGCGCCGCCTCGGCGGTCGCGGCCCGGCCCGCGTGCGTCAGTCGGCGAGGCGGGCGGGGAAGCCGCCGGTGGCGACCGGACCCCACGCGGAGACGGTGACCCGGATCAGCGACTTGCCCTGGCGGACCATGGCCGCGCGGTACTCGTCCCAGTCCGGGTGCTCGCCGGAGATGCTGCGGTAGTACTCCACCAGCGGCTCCAGGGCCGCCGGCAGGTCCAGCACCTCGGCGGTGCCGTCGACCTGCACCCACGGGCCGTTCCAGCCGTCGGAGAGCACGCACGCGGAGACCCGCGGGTCGCGGCGGATGTTGGCGACCTTCGCCCGCTCGGGGTAGGTGGAGATGACCAGCCGGCCCTCGGCGTCCACCCCCGCCGAGACCGGGGACGACTGCGGGCGCCCGTCGGCGCGGGTCGTCAACAGCACGACCCGGTGCCGGGGGCGAAGGAACTCGATCAGCTCGGCCCGGTCGACCCGGGTGTTCGTCGCGATGCTGCGTGCCACCGGCCGATTCTGTCAGCGCTCCGGCGTCACCGCAGCGCGGCCCCCCGGTTGAGTGGGAACCCGGGGCCGGACCGACGGGCGCCAGGCCCGGCCGTTGGCGTAGATCACCCGGAAGCCGAGGTACGAGGCGAGCGGCGCCCAGTGCGCCGAACCCATCCGGAGTTCGGCGGCGTTGTGCCGCTGCCCGTTGGCCAACACGTCGAGCAGAACAGTTTCGAAGGCCGCCGATTCGACCCAGTCGACCTCGCGGGTAAAACCGCAGATCAGAGCCGCTCCGGTGGTTTCCAGGAAGGTGCGCAGAACCGCGTCGGAGGCGCGCAGCACCGAACAGCTGCCGAAATAGAGACGCCGTCCCTCGCAGCGGCCGGCCATCCGCTCCGCCACGTCGGCCAGCGGCACCGACTCCCAGTCGGTGAGGCAGAGCCGGCTCGGCTCGCCGTGCATCGCGAAGAACCCGACCCGGTAGTCGGCGTACTGCTTGAGCAGCCAGCGGTCGACGAAGTAGAACAGCTCGTCCCGGGTCGCCGCGTCCTTGTGGATGAAGCGGATCTTCCCCAGGCGCTCCAGCAGCTCCAGGGTGGGCAGGACGGAGCCGCGCTCGTTGAGGTCCCGGTGCCACTGGCCCTCGACACAGAAGACGCCGCCACGCGCCACGCGTCCACCTCCCCTCACCGGCGGCGCTGACGTTACCGGCTCCGGGCGCGGCGGGAACATCACCCACGGTGTGCCGGGAAGCGACGTTCCGCTCCATTCCCGCACCACTGCGCTCGTCCGGGAACGGATGGGCGGTTTACAAATGGCCCCAATTCCCAGGTACGACCCGGCCTGCGCGGAATCTGAGGACAATTCTCGTTAGTCCCCTCCTAAGCGACGGATCAGTGTCAGGGTGGAAATAGCGGGACGTCCCGGTCGATGTCCCAAATCCCATTCGCACTCCTATCGGGAGGACTTCTGTGCGCATGAAGACCCTGAAGCGGGCCGCCGTCGCGTTCGCCCTGGCGCTGCCCGGGGCCGCGATCGCCTCCGTGGTCGCCGCACCGGCCGCCCACGCCGACGCCTGCTACACCTGGCACCGCAACCTCTACCAAGGGCGGTCCGGCGACGACGTCCGCCAGCTGCAACTCCGCGTGGCCGGGTGGGCCGGCAACCGCGACATCGTCGAACTCGACGGCCGGTACGGGCCGAAGACCGCCGCCGCGGTCCGGCGCTTCCAGTCGGCGTACGGGTTGCGGGTCGACGGCATCGCCGGCCCGCAGACGTACCGCAAGATCTACGAGTTGCAGGACAACGACTGCACGCCCCGGCACTTCAGCTGGAGCGAGCTGGACGACGGCTGCGGCCGGGGCGGCTGGACCGGGGGGCCGCTCTCCGCCGCCGAGACGCGGCAGAACGCCCTGCGCACCATGTGGAAGCTGGAGGCGCTACGCCGCAGCCTCGGTGACCGCCCGCTCTACGTGACCAGCGGCTTCCGCAGCCGGGCCTGCAACAACCAGGTCGGCGGGGCGCGGGACAGCCAGCACCTCTACGGCACCGCCGCCGACGTGGTGTCGCGCAGCCGCTCGCTGTGCGACGTGGCCCGCGACGCCCGCAACCGCGGTTTCAGCGGCATCCTCGGGCCCGGCGCGCCCGGCCACGGCGACCACGTCCACGTGGACTCGCGCCGGGAGAACAACCGCGACAACACGGCCAACACGACCGTCTGGTCGGCACCGAACTGCGGGGTGGGCAACCGCACCAACGCCCGCCTGGACTGAACCGTCGACGACGGCGACGCCGACCCGGTCCGGGGTGGGGAAATCCCCGACCCGGGTCGGCGTCGTCTCGCCGGGCCGCGCGGACGTACCTCCGCCTCAGCTCGCCCGGGGCCAGCGCGGGGTGGCCGCCGGAGCCGTACGGCCCGGAGCGGTGGGCCGGACCGCGGGCCGCGCGCCGGGCGCGACCACCCGGGAGGCCACCTGGCCCCGGGCGGGATACGCGGGTCGGGCCGGCGCCGGGGTGCGGGCCGGCACCGGGGGACGGGCCGGCGCCGGGGTGCGGGCCGGCGCGGGCCCGTTGATCGTGAACGGGAACGGCACGTGCACGAACGGGTTGCCGTGCCGGATCAGAGCGTCGATCTGCCGCTCGTTGAGGCCGTGTGTCTCCAGGACCCGCCGACCCCAGCGGTGCAGGCGGCACGGGTAGGTCGCGCCGTCGTTGCGGCACAGCGGCCCGGAGGGCCACTCCTCGGCGGCGTGGACGACGACCGCCCGGACCGCGAGCCGGACGTCCTCGGGGGTCAGCGGCACCGGCACCGGCACCTCACCCAGCACCTGGTCGATGGGATCCGTCGACTGCTCACCAACTCGCACGGTAGGCCTCCCGCAGCTCCGGTAGCGGCGCGGCTGACGCGCCGCACCACATCCTCGGCCGGGAGTACGTCCCCCGCCGCCGGAAGGTTCAATCCCGGTACCCGATCAGCAGGTCCTCCGGCGACACCGCCTGGACCCCGTTGGCGGCCACCCCGCACCGAGCATCAGCGGCGAACGCCCGGGCGCCCCGCGCCACCCGTTGCAGCATCGCCGAACGCGGCGAGTTCCCGGGTCCGACCCATGAAGCCGCCATGCTCTCACCGCTGATACTTCCAGCGCTGGAGGTATCAGCGGTGAGAGTATTCGCGATCAGGCCAGGCCGGCGTCGTGGACCAGCAGCGCCACCTGGACCCGGTTGTTCAGCTCCAGCTTCACCAGCAGCCGCGACACGTACGCCTTGGCGGTGGCCACGCTCATGAACAGCTCGGCGGCGATCTCGGCGTTGCTGCGGCCCTGGCCGAGCGCGACGGCGACCTCCCGCTCCCGCTCGCTGAGCGTGGCGAGCTGGCGCCGGGCCCGGTCCCGGCGCGGATCCGCGCCGCCGGCGCCGGTGACGTGCGCGATGAGCTGCCGGGTGACCGTCGGGGACAGGGTGGCCTCCCCCGCCGCGACCCGTTTGACGGCCCGGACGATCTCGGCGGGCGCGGTGTCCTTGAGCAGGAAACCGGCCGCCCCGGCGCGCAGCGCCCGCAACACCTGCTCGTCCGCGTCGAACGTGGTCAGCACGAGCACCTCGGGCGGGTCGGGCGCGGCCCGCAGCGCCTCGGTCGCGGCCAGCCCGTCGAGCCGGGGCATCCGGATGTCCATCAGCACGACGTCCGGCGCGTACGTCGCGACGGCGTCGGGGACCTCCGAGCCGTCGGCGGCCTCACCCACCACGGTCAGGTCGGGGGCGCCGCCGAGGATCATCGACAGCGCCGCCCGGACCAGGGGGTCGTCGTCGACGATGAGCACCCGGACCGGACCCGCCGCGCCGTCCGGCTCCGACGGCGGCGTCACGCCGGCCACGGCAGCCACGCGGCGAGCCGGAAGTCGCCGGAGTCGTCCCGCCCGTACACCAGCCGGCCGCCGGCCAGGTTGACCCGTTCGGCGATGCCGACCAGGCCGGTGCCGGTGCCGGGCAGGTCCGGCGCCACGGTGCCGCCGACCGGCCAGCGGTTGCGGATCTCCACGGCCAGGCCGTCGCCCGGCGCGCCGGCCAGCTCGACGGCGACCGAGGCGCCGGCCGCGTGCTTGCGGGCGTTGGTCAGCCCCTCCTGCACGATCCGGTACGCGCTGCGCCCGACCGCCGCGGGCACCCGGTCCGGGGCGGCGACCCGGTCGACGGTGTCCACCCGGACCCCCGCCGTGCGGGACTCCTCGATCAGCGCCGGCACGTCGGCCAGGGTCGGCTGGGGGCGCTCCGGGCCGTCGGCGGGCGGGTTCTCCGCGCGCAGGACGCCGATCACCTCCCGCAGGTCCGCCAGGGCGGAGTGGGCGCTGGCGCGGATCACCGCGGCGGCCCGCGCCACCTCCTCCGCCGGGGCGTCCGGGCGGAACTCCAGCGCTCCGGCGTGCAGGCTGAGCAGGGAGATCCGGTGTGCGAGCACGTCGTGCATCTCCCGGGCGATGCGGGTGCGCTCCAGCTGCCGGGCCTGCGCCACCCGGAGCTGCTGCTCGGCCTCGGCCCGCTCGGCGCGCTCGCGCAGCGAGACGACCAGCTGCCGGCGGGCCCGGACGAACATCCCCCACGCCAGCACGGTGGCCGCGATGGCCACGCCCCACACCGTGTTCTGCCAGAACGACAGGTCGGGATCCGGGCGGAGGTAGGAGAAGGCGAAATTGGTCAGCAGGCCGCCGGCGGTGACCGCGAGCGCGGCGGCCGTGCGGCAGTGCACCACGACCGTGAAGTAGATGATCAGCAGCGGGACCGCGCCCGCCATCGAGAACGCGGTCAGCGGCAGGGTCGCGACGGCCAACGCGAGCGGCCAGCGGCGGCGTACCCAGAGCAGCGCGCAGCAGGCGAGCCCGAGCACCGCGTCGACGGCCACCAGCCAGCGCGGCTCCAGCGGCACCGCGGCCTGCGGGTCGGGCGAGAGGGCGTCCGCGGTGGCCCAGAGCACCCAGCCGAGGGAGAGCAGGAACGCGATCACGTCGACCACCCAGTCCCGGGTGGTGCGGCGGGGGCCACGGCCGGGCCGTCCGCCGGTGGCCAGCGAACCCGGCAGCAGCCAGGGATGTTCCGGTACGGCGGTGCTGGTCACCCCACCAGCCTAGGCAGCCGGCGGAGCGCCCGGCCAGCTACCAAAGTCGACGGGCGGCGGCGACCTTGGTCGACCGGTCGGCGACCGCCGGCCGCTGCCGGCCGCCGGGCGGCGCGGGCAGCCTGGACCGCATGATCAGCGTCGAACACCTGACCAAACGGTACGGGCGGCACACCGCCGTCGACGACGTGTCGTTCCGCTGCGAGCCGGGCACCGTGACCGGGTTCCTGGGGCCGAACGGCGCCGGCAAGTCCACCACCATGCGGATGATCTGCGGGCTCACGCCGCCCAGCGGTGGCGCCGCCACCGTGCTCGGCCGGCCGTACCGGCAGCTGCCCAACCCGGGCCGGGAGGTCGGGGTGCTGCTCGACGCGTCGGCCCAGCACGCCGGGCGTACCGGCCGGGAGGCGCTGGCCGTGGCGGCCGCCACGATGGGCGTGGACCGGCGGGAGGTGGCGGCCAGGCTGGACCTGGTCGGGCTGGACGGCACGGCCGCGAAGCGCCGGGTGCGGGCGTACTCGCTCGGCATGCGGCAGCGGCTCGGCCTGGCGCACGCCCTGCTGGGCGACCCCCGCGTGCTGATCCTCGACGAGCCGGCCAACGGCCTGGACCCGGAGGGGATCTTCTGGATGCGCGGCCTGCTGCGCGACTTCGCCGACCGGGGCGGCACCGTGCTGCTCTCCTCCCACCTGCTGCGCGAGGTGGAGGCGGTCGCGGACCGGCTGGTGGTCATCGGGGGCGGCCGGATCGTGGCCCAGGGCGGCAAGGAGGAGCTGCTCGCCGGTGACCGGACGCTGGTCCGGGCGCGGGACGGCGCGGCGCTGCGCCGCGCCCTGGACGCCGCCGGGCTCGCGGCGACCGCCGGCACCGACGGGTCGGTGCTGGTGCCGGCCGCCCCGGAGGCGGTCGGCCAGGCGGCGGCCGACGCGGGCGTACCGCTCAGCGAGCTGCGCCCCGCCGAGGGCAGCGGCCTGGAGCAGCTCTTCCTCTCCCTCACCACCAACTCGACGCCAGTGGAGGCCGCCCGATGACCAGCACCGCCGCGACCGCAGCCGGCAACCCGGCACCGGCCGACAGCTTCCGCCCGGCTCGGCAGGTGCCCGGGCCGTCGCTGCTCCGGCTCACCGGCGTGGAGCTGCGCAAGCTCGCCGACACCCGGGCCGGGTTCTGGCTGCTGGTCGCCATCGGGCTCGGCACCGCCGTCCTGGCCGCCGTCCAGCTGATCTGGGCGCCCGACGCCGAGCAGACCTTCGGCGCGTTCTTCACCGCGTCGCTGCTGCCGGTGGGGCTGTTGCTGCCGGTGCTGGGCATCCTGTCGATCACCGCCGAGTGGTCGCAGCGCGCCGCGCTGACCACGTTCGCGCTGGTCCCCCGCCGGGAACGGGTGATCGTCGCGAAGCTCGCCGCTCTCGTCCTGGCGGCCGCCGCCTCGACGGTGACCAGCCTGGCCACCGCGGCGGCCGGCACCGCGATCGCCGGCGCGACCGGTGGGGCCGGCACCTGGCGGATCGAGGGGACCCTGGTCCTGCACGCCGCCGTCGTCCAGGTCACCAACGTGCTGATGGGGGCCGGCTTCGGCCTGCTGCTGCTCAACACCCCGCTGGCGATCGTGGCCTACCTGCTCCTGCCGACCCTCTGGTCGGTGCTCGGCGAGATGATCCGCCCGCTGCGCGGCCCGGCCGGCTGGCTGGACACCGGCCGGACGATGGAGCCGCTGTTCACCCCCGACGTCACCGGTGACCAGTGGGCCCGGCTCGCCGTGTCGCTGCTGGTCTGGATGGTCCTGCCGCTGGCTGCCGGTCTGCTGCGCACGATGCGGCGTGAGGTGGCGTGAGGATGGACGGCCTGAACGCCCCTGCCGTCGTGAACGGCGGTCGGGCGGAGCTGGCGGTGCTGTGGGGCGGCTTCCCGGCGGTCGGGGCGGCGGCCGGCTGGGCGCTCGTGGCCGCCTCCGGCTGGCTCGTCGAGCAGGAATGGGTGCCGTTCCGGTGGCTGTTCATGCTGGCCACCCGGCTGCCCGAGCCGTACGCGACGGTCGGCACAGTGGCGCTGGGCGTGCTCGCCGGCCTGGTGGTGGCGGGCTTCGGCACCGCCGAACGGCTCAGCGTCACCGTGGACCGGGAACGGGTCCGGCTGCGCCGGCCCCATGGCCCCGAACGGGAGGTGGCGCGGCGGGACGTCCGGGCGGTGTTCGTCGACGGGAAGCGGCTGGTGCTGCTCGGCGCGGACGACAGCGAGTTGGTCGCCGAGAAGTCCGACCTGCCGGCCGGGCGGCTCGCGGCGGCGTTCCGGTCCCAGGGCTGGCCGTGGACCGACGCGGATCCGCACCGGGACGCGTACCGGATCTGGGTGCCGGGGCTGCCCGGCCTGCCGGCGGGCGGGGAGGCGCTGCTGCGGGCGCGGCAGCGCGCCCTCGACAAGGACCGTGACGGGGAGGCGAAGGAGTTGCGGGCCGAGCTGGCCCGCTGCGGGGTGGTCGTCCGCGACACCGGCGGCAAGCAGTACTGGCGGCTCACCCGGTCGGTCCCGGAGCAGGGACGCGACTTCTCCTGAGAACGCGTAGTCACGGACGGTAGCGTTGCCGTTACACGTGCCCCCGGGAGTGCGCGATGACCCAGCAGCAGCCGTACCGCGTGGTGGCCCGCCACCCCGGCTTCGAGCTGCGCCGCTACCCCGCCCACCTGGTGGCCGAGGTGCTCGTCGAGGGGGAGTTCGACCGGGTCGCCCGGGACGCGCTGCGGCCGCTGTCGGCGTACCTGACCGGAGCGAACCGGTCCCGACGGCGGCCGGGCACGGGGGTGGTCCAGGAGGCACAGCCGACGGCCGCGCCGGTGGTGCAGGAGGAGAGCGACCGGCCGGGCTGCTGGCTGGTGCGGCTCGCGCTGCCCACCGGGTTCACCCCCGCCGCCCTGCCCGAGCCGGCCGACCCGCGGGTCCGTACCCGGCAGCTGCCCGCGCACCTCGCCGCCGCCGTCCGGTTCACCGGGCGGGGCACGGCGGCAGCGTTCGACCGGCGGGCCACCGCGCTCGGCCGGGCGGTCACCGCGGCCCGCCTGCACCCGGTCGGGGCGGTCCGGTACGCGCGGCACGACCTGCCGTGGCGGCCGTGGTTCCTACGCCGCAACGAGGTGGTGCTGCCGGTCGCCGGGTGAACGCCACCGGCCGATGCGGGTGGCGCTCGCCGGGGGGCTCGCGGCCTGATTCGTGCTCGGCGGCCGTCATGCCACGACGGCTGCGACCGCCCCGGCGACCAGGGCGACGGAACCGGCCAGTCCGGTCAGGCGGCGCCACCGCGGCGCACCGGCGAGGACCGGCAGCGCGCGCCAGCGGGACGCGGCCGGGACGAGCGCGGCGGCGGACAGCCCAACGCCGAGCAGCCAGTACCAACGGGGAACTGCCGACCAGTCGCCCAGCCGGTGACCGAGCGCGGGGTAGAGCAGCGCCCAGGCGACGGCGGGCGCCAGCGTGAGCCGGTCCCGCGCCGTGCGCAGCGTCCACAGCAGACTCGACCCGCCGAGGACCGGGAACACGACCGCGATGCCGATGCCGACCCAGTCCGGTAGCGCCGGTGGCTCGCCGTCGGTCGGCTGCTCGGGTACGCCGAGCAGCCGCAGCCCGAGGTCGTCCACGTCGCGGTCGGTGTTGCCGAGCACGACCACGCCTCGCCCGGTGGCCCGCTCGAACCCGACGTACGACCGGAAGCCGCCGGTGCCGCCGTTGTGCCAGACGACCTCCCGGTCGCCGTGGCGGGTGGTGAACCAGCCGTACCCGACCCGGGTGCGCTCGTCGTCGGTGAACCGGGGGGTGGCCGCGTCGGCGCCGGGGGCGCTGCCGGCCAGCATCGCGCCGACCAACCGGGCCAGATCCTCGGCGGTGGACCAGAGGCCCATGCCGGCGGGCGCGTACCCGCTGCCGACCCAGGGCTCGGCGACCCGGCCACCGGCGGTCGACCCGACAGCCCGGCCCGGCGGCAGGCCGTCGCCGGCGGCCACGGTGTGCGCCATGCCGAGCGGTTGCAGGACCTCCCGGTTCAGCAGCTCGGGGTAGCCGGTGCCGGCCTGCCCGGCCAGTGCCTGCCCGAGCAGCGCCACCCCGAAGTTGGAGTACGACACCTGGCCGCGACCGGCACCGGGCTCCTGGTCGCCGGCGGCCGCGACGATCCGGTCGGCGTCCCAGCGGGCGTACGGGTTGCCGGCGGTCAGGCTCGCCCACCACAGCCGCGCGAACTCGGGCGCCGAGAGGGCGAGCCGAGGCAGCCCTGAGCGGTGGCTGGCCAGCTCAGCGAGAGTGACCTCGCCGGTCGGGCCTTCGACGCCGGGCAGCACGGTGGCGAGCCGCTCGTCGGGGCGTACGGCGCCGGCGGCGGTCCGCTCGGCGAGCAGCATGCCGGTGAGCGCCTTGCCGATCGAGCCGATCTCGAACGGCGTGCGCGGCTCGACCGGCGCGCCGTCCGGGTCGCGGTCGCCCAGCCCGGCGGTGCGCAGCTGACCGTCCTCGACGAGCGCGACGGCGAGACCGCGGTGGCCCCGCGGGTCGTCCACTGCGGCCCGGACGGCGCCGGCCAGGTCGGCGTCGCCGGTCTGCTGGGCGGTCAGCCGGGGTGGGCGGGGCAGCAGGCCGACGGCGACGACCGCCGCGACGAGGCCGACGACCAGGGCGAGGGCGATCGGCTTGCGCATGATGCTCCCTTCGTCGGTGGCGAGCGGTGGGCACGTCAGGGTGGCTGGTGGCTGGCGCCCGCACCGGCGGGCGCTCAGCGGCGGGCCGCGGTGAGGATGGCCAGCAGCGGGACGACCCGGTCGGCGGGCACGGTGTGCCGGCCCCGCCCGGCGCTGCGCAGCCAGCCGGCGGCGGTGAGCTGGCGCAGGTGGTGGTGGAGCTGTCCGGTGGTGCCCAGTCCTTCGATCTCGGCCAGTTCGGCCGTGGCGTGCCGGCCGCCGAGCACCTCGCGCAGCAGCCGCAGCCGCACCGGGTGGCCCAGTGCGGACAGGGTGGCGGCCAGCTCCGTCCAGTCGGCGGCGAGCACGTCGTCGACGAACAGCGCGTACTGCCAGTCGTGGTGCTGCCCCTGGAGGCGGACCGCCCCGGTGTAGAGGACGGCGCCGTCGCTCCCGGCCGGGAGGCGCTGCTTGAGCCCTTCGAGCGCCCAGAAGACCTCGTCGGCCGGTGCCGGCGCGACGGGCGGGCCGCCGGCGATCTGCTCGGCCAGGGCGGCGACCTGCGCCTCCAGGGCCGCCAACCGCTCTTCGATCTCCGCCATGCGTCGATAATACGAAGTTACGTACTAGCGTGCAAGCCGGCCTGCCCGCGCTGACGGCCAGGGAAGAGCGATCGGGCCGGGCCCGAGGAGGGGCCCGACCCGATCGGTGGAACGGCTGGACTACGCCGAGGCCGGTCCGTGCGCGTGCCTGCCGCCGGCCTTGCCGTGCGACTTGCCCGGGGACCGCACGCCGTTCACGGTCGAGGTGTCGAACGCGAACGTGATCACCGCGGCGGCGACCGCGTCGGCGTTGACGTCGAGCGCGAAGACGTTGACGTTGCCGTGCAGGTCGTACTCGGCGTCCAGCGCTCCGTACAGTGCGGCGTCGCCACCGTCGGCGACCGGCGTACGGCTGTCACACGCCTGGTGGTAGCAGGGGTCGTAGGACTCCCCCACCACACCACCGAACAGCTCGGCCTCGGCGGCCGTCTTGCGGCCCTCCGCGCCGGTGAAGAGACCGCCGGACGGGATACCGACGTCGATGAACGCTCCGTAGTCCGAGCGGCCGGTGAAATCGGCCGGGACGGTCGGCAGGTCACGGGAGGCGAAGAAGTCCTCGAACACCTTCTCGACCTGTGCCGAGCCCTCCGGGCCCGGGCCGGAGCCCTCGTTCGCCGAGTCGTCGCCGTCGTACACCCCGAAGACGTAGTTCGGCGAGCCGATCATGTCGAAGTTGAGGTAGAGGGCGATGTCGGCGACCTGCCGCTCGGACAGGCTGTCCACGTAGTACTGGCTGCCGAACAGGCCGGCCTCCTCCGCGCCCCACCAGGCGAAGCGGACCGCGTTGTTCGGCTTCACCTTCGCCATCTGCAGCGCGACCTCGAGCAGGGCGGCGCTGCCGGTGCCGTTGTCGTTGTAGCCCGGTCCCGCGGGATCCGAGTCCAGGTGCGCCCCGGCCATGACCACGTTGTCGGTGCGGCCGTTGCGGGTCTGGGCGAACACGTTCTCGGTGCTGCGGACCTCCGAGATGGTGTCGGCCTCGATGCGGACCACCAGCCCCGGCGTCGCCGCGAACTGCTCGCCGAGGTAGTACGACACCGAGACCGTCGGGATGCTGACGGGCCCGCTGAGGGTGCCGCCGAAGAGCTCGTAGCGGTCGACGTTGGCCTCCGGCGTACCGTTGCCCTGGTTCATGATGATCGCGCCGACCGCGCCGGCAGCCGCGGCGTTGGTGGCCTTGACCCCGAAGTCGCAGCTACCGCGCTGCATCAGAGCGATCTTGCCGACCACGTCGACGCCGGCGAAGTCACCGGCCTCGCAGCCCGACGTCGAGGCGCGCGGCGGCGTGAGGTTGAGGTCGATCGGGACGACCTGACCCTGCCCGACCCCGTCGCCGGAGTAGCTCATCAGCAGGTAGTCGACCCCGTCGGAGTACGTGGTCGGATTCGGCGCCACCTGGGCGAACGACGAGCCGAACTCCTCGAAGAACGGGAAGTCGAACGGCTGCCGCGTCACCTGGTAACCGGCCTTTTTCAACAGCCCGGCCACGTAGTCGGCGCTCGCGTCGTAACCCGGGCTTCCGGAGGCGCGCGTGCTGTTGTTGGCGTTCGCGATGCCCTGGAAGGCGTCGAGGTGCTTGAGCACCCCCTTCACCGTCACCGCCTTGGTCAGCTTCTTGACCGAGTTGTTGTTCGGGTCCGCCAGCGCCGGGCTTGCCAGCGCCACCGTTCCCAGGAGGGTGCTGGCCGCGATGGCGGCGAGCAACCTCCTACCTGAGAAAGGCACCACGATGTGCCACGTCCTTCCCCTGCGGTTATCCGGCTTCCCGCACCCCCGTGCGCCGGATGTTCCGGCCATCCTGGTTCACACTGTGGACGAATCAAAGGACTGTTCAGCCGAGGCGGAGGGCCGAACGGCCTGCTCCGGCGGCGGAGGGAGAAGGGCATGACGCGCTGGGTGGCGCTACTGCGCGGGGTCAACGTCGGGGGCGTCCGGGTCGGCATGGCCGACCTGCGCCGCGTCGTCGCCGACCTCGGGCACACGGACGTGAAGACGTACCTGCAGAGCGGGAACGTGGTGTTCAACAGCGGCGTCCGCGACGCGGAAGCCCTCGCCCGAGGCATCGAGCGGGCCCTCGCCGAGCTGGCGGTCACCGTGCCCGTGCTGGTCCGCAGCGGTCGCGAGCTGGCGGCCCTGGCCGGCGGCAACCCGTACGCCGACCGCGAGGACGATCCGACGAAGCTGCACGTGACCTTCCTCGCCACCGCGCCGGCGGCGTCGGCGGTCACCGGGCTCACCGTGCCCGGCGGCGAGAACGTGGCGTTCACCGTCACCGGGCGGGAGGTGTTCCTGCACTACCCCGACGGCGGCTACGGCCGGTCGAAGTTCACCAACGCCTACCTGGAGAAGCACCTCGGCGTCGTGGCGACCACCCGCAACTGGCGCTCGGTGCGGGCGCTCGCCGACCTGGCGGCGTAACGGTTCGGCCACGGGTGCCGCCCGGCCGCGAACCGCCGCGTCGGCCCAGAAGGTTCCCTTCTCGACCGACGAAGGGAGCCCTCCGTGTCGCCACGACTCGCCGTGGGTGCCGCCTGCGCGGCGCTGCTGCTCAGCGCCTGCGGGCCGAGCACCGCCGCCACCCCGCAGGCCGAGAATGAGCCGCCGGTCAGCGCACCGGTCGAGGTGGACGGTTTCGAGTTCGACGGCCCGGACCTGACCGGGTGGCGCTGGCTCCGACCGCAACGACTGGGTCTTCATCACCACCGGCACCGGCGTGGGCGGCCAGCCGCAGCTCGAGGTCAAGAGCACCCGTGACGGCCAGTCGCGGCTGCGGCTGCTGCCCGGCGCCCCCGGCTGGGTCGACCTGGCGCTCGCCCGGGCCGGCGGCGCGGTGGTGAGCCGCTACCGGTTGCCCGGGCAGAGCTGGCGGGTGGGCGCCCGCTACGACCGTGCCGATCTGCCCGAGCGGCTGCAGTGGGGCGTGAACGCCTACCCCAGCTGGACCTCCGACACCCCCGCCCCCGACCTGAAGGCGGACGTCGACTGGGTGCGCTTCTACCGGCCGGGCATCCCGGACGAGTGGATCCACAGCGCGAGCGCATACCGGCCGGACGAGGACCTCGTCCGGCACCTGGTGCCCGCCGAGCTGGCCGGCTGACCGCCGCCGCGGCCCCGCCTGGCCTCGCCGCGGTCCCGCGCTCCGCCGGGGCGGGGGCTGGCGCCGGCACGGTGCGGGACGTCCATCCCGGGTGCGGCCGGTGGTGAGGAACCGTCCCCGGCCGGGTACGGGACTTCCGGTGACCGCGTCACGGCCGGGAAAGCGCTACCGTCGTGACGCCCCCCGACAACGGTGTGAGGAGCCGCAGTGGCCAACACGGTACCCGCCATCGCCCTGAACGACGGCAACACCATCCCGCAACTCGGCTTCGGGGTGTTCCAGGTCCCGCCCGCGGAGACGGTGCGGGCGGTGCGGCACGCGCTGGACGTGGGCTACCGGCACATCGACACCGCCCAGATGTACGGCAACGAGGCCGAGGTGGGTCAGGCCGTCCGCGAATCGGGGCTGGATCGCGGCGAGGTCTTCATCACCAGCAAGCTGAACAACCCCTTCCACCGGCCGGACGACGCGCGCCGGGCGTTCGAGTCCACGCTGACCGAGCTGAAGACCGACTACGTCGACCTCTTCCTCATCCACTGGCCGCTGCCCACCCGGTACGGCGGGGACTTCGTGTCGACCTGGAAGACCCTCGAAGAGTTCCGCGGCGACGGCCGGGCCCGCTCGATCGGGGTGTCGAACTTCCAGGTGCCGCACCTGGAGCGGCTGGCCGCCGAGACGGGGACGGTGCCGGCGGTCAACCAGATCGAGGCGCACCCGTACTTCGGCAACGAGGAGGTGCGCGCGTACGACCGGGCGCACGGCATCCTGACCGAGGCGTGGGCGCCGATCGCGCAGGGCCGGGTGCTGGGCGACCCGACTCTGGTCGACATCGCCGACGAGCTGGGGCGGACGGTGGCGCAGGTGGTGCTGCGCTGGCACGTGCAGCGCGGCGACATCGTCTTCCCGAAGTCCGTCACGCCGAAGCGGATCGAGGAGAACTTCCAGATCTTCGACTTCGAGCTGGACGACGCGACGATGGAGCGGATCACGGCCCTGGACAAGGGGGAGGCCGGCCGGCAGGGCCCGAACCCGGACACGTTCGACTACATCCCGGCCTGACCCGCCGCCGCGCCGACCGGTGCGGGCCGAGCGGTCCGCACCGGCTTTCCCGCCGCCGGCCGCCGGCCACCGGCCACCGGCCACCGGCCACCGGCCACCGGCCACCGGCCACCGGCCACCGGAGCATCATTGCCTGATGATCCGTCCTGCCGTCCCGGCCGACCGCACCGCGGTCGAGGCCGTGGTCAGCGCCGCGTACACCCCGTGGATCGAGGTGATCGGCGTGCCGCCGCTGCCGATGAGCGCCGACTACGCCGCGCTCATCGCGGCGGGCCGGGTGTGGGTCCCGAACCCGGTCGAGGGCCTCATCGTGCTCGTCCCCGAGGACGGCGTCCTGCTCGTCGAGAACGTCGCGGTCAGCCCGGCGGCCCAGGGTCGGGGCCTGGGCCGGCGCCTGCTGGCCTTCGCCGAGGACCGGGCCCGCGCGCTCGGCCTCCCCGCACTGCGGCTCTACACCAACGAGAAGATGCTCGCCAACATCGCGCGCTACGAGCGCCTGGGCTACGTCGAGACGGAACGCGAGAACATCAACGGCCGCTACGCCGTCCACCTGCGGAAGACCCTTCGCCGCTGAGGTCGGCCCGCCAGTCGTTGACCCGCATCACGCTGCCCGGCGGGTACTCGAAGTCCGTCGGCCCGAGCAGCACGAACCCGGCCCGCCGGCAGACCGCGTTGGAGGCGTGGTTGTCGACCGACGGGTAGGCGTGCGCATGGCGACGGGTCCGCCGGGCGCCGGCCACGTCGAGCACCGCGCGCACCGCGGCGGTGGCCAGCCCCCTCCCCTGGTACGCGGCCAGCACCGCCCACCCCAGCTCGTAGACCTGCTCGCCGCGCCACTCCCGCTCCCAGTAGCCCACGCTGCCGGCCTTCGTCCCGTCGGGCAGCACGATCGCGTACATGCAGCCGCCGCCGGTGCCGGCGAACCGCGCGTACCGGTCGTTGCGGGCCACCACCTGCTCGTCGGTCTCCGGCCCGCCGGTGTGCCGCCGGATCTCCGGCGCGTTGAGCTGCCGCAGCAGGTCGAGGTCGTCGAGCTGCCACGGCACGATGCGCATCCCGTCCACCCGCCCAGTGGAGCACCCGCCCCCGACAGGCCGGCCGCCAGATCGGATCTGGCGGGCCGTCTGGCGCCTCCTGGGTGAAGGGAGGACGCCATGACGCCGCTGCACGTCGCCGTGATCGTCGGCAGCACCCGGGAGGGGCGGGCCGGCGCGGAGGTCGCACGCTGGTTCGTCGAACGGGCCCGGCAGCGGGGCGAGCTCGCGGTGACCGTCCTCGACCTGGCCGACTACGACTTCCCGGCCACCTGGCCGGCGGAGGCGACACCGGCCATGCGGTCCTTCACGACGGCGGTGGGTCGGGCGGAGGCTTTCGTCGTGGTCACGCCCGAGTACAACCACAGCTTCCCGGCGTCGTTGAAACAGGCGATCGACTACGCGTACGACGAGTGGCAGGCGAAGCCGGTCGGTTTCGTGTCGTACGGGTGCGGTTCCCTGGGTCTGCACGCGGTGGACCAGCTCCGCACGGTCTTCACCGCGCTGCACGCGACGACCGTCCGGGACATCGTCGGCGTCGACCTGCTCTGCGGCGGGCCCACCCCGCTCGCCGAGGACCGGCTCGGCCGGGACGCCGCCGTCCTGCTCGACCAGCTCGCCTGGTGGGGCCTGGCACTGCGGGAGGGCCGCGGGGCCCGCCCGTACGCCTGCTGAGACACCCGAGGAAAGGTAGAGATCATGAGTACGCGCACCACCGGCCTGGCCGTGGAGGCCGAAGGCCTGCGCAAGACATTCGGCACGACCAAGGCGCTCGACGGCCTCGACCTGCAGGTCCCGGCGGGCACCGTCTACGGCGTGCTCGGCCCCAACGGCGCGGGCAAGACCACCGCCGTACGGGTGCTGGCGACGCTGCTGCGCCCGGACGGCGGGCGGGCCCGCGTGTTCGGCCACGACGTGGTCGGCGACGCCGACGCGGTCCGCTCCCGGGTGAGCCTGACCGGCCAGTACGCCTCGGTCGACGAGGACCTGACCGGGATGGAGAACCTGGTGCTCCTGGGCCGGCTGCTCGGGCTGCGCAAGCCGGCCGCGCGGGAGCGGGCGGAGAGCCTGCTGTCCGCGTTCGGGCTGACCGAGGCGACCGAGCGGCAGGTCAAGAAATACTCCGGCGGCATGCGGCGACGCCTCGACATCGCGGCGAGCATCCTCAACACGCCGGATCTGCTTTTCCTGGACGAGCCGACGACCGGGCTGGACCCGCGCAGTCGCAACCAGGTGTGGGAGATCGTCCGGGCGGTCGTCGCGCACGGCACCACGGTGCTGCTGACCACGCAGTACCTGGACGAGGCCGACCAGCTCGCCGGTCGCATCGCGGTGGTCGACCACGGCCGGGTGATCGCGGAGGGCACCCCGGGCGAGCTGAAGTCGTCGGTCGGCTCCGGCACCGTCCACCTGCGCCTGCGTGACGCCGGGCAGCGACCGGCGGCCGAGAAGGTGCTGACCAGCGCGCTCGGCGTACCGGTGCAGCTCGAGCCCGACCCGGTCGCGCTGACCGCGCGGGTCGGCGGCGAGGGCTCCGACCTGGCGGCCAGCGAGCAGGCTGCCCGCGCCCTGGCCGACCTGGTCCGCGCCGGCATCGTCGTCGACGACTTCTCCCTCGGCCAGCCGAGCCTGGACGAGGTCTTCCTGGCCCTGACCGACCACCCCGCCACCCCGGCCGACGAGCGGGACGAGCAGCTGGAGGCAGCCCGATGAGCGACACCGCCACCACGACGACCGCGCGCCCGCCGTCGGTCTACGTCCCGTCCGCCGAGGCGCTGGCGACCGTCCTCGCGCCCGGAGCACGACCGCCGAGGCCGAGTGCCCTGTCGGCGTCGCTGACGTTCGGCTGGCGGGCCATGTTGAAGATCAAGCACGTGCCCGAGCAGCTGTTCGACGTGACGGCGTTCCCGATCATCATGGTGCTGATGTTCACGTACCTGTTCGGCGGTGCCCTCGCCGACAGCCCGCGTGACTACCTGCAGTTCTTCCTGCCCGGCATCATGGTCACCAGCGTCGTGATGATCACCATGTACACCGGTGTCGGGCTCAACAACGACATCGAGAAGGGCGTCTTCGACCGGATCCGCACCCTGCCGGTGTGGCGGCCGGCGGCCCTGGTCGGGATGATCTTCGGGGACGTGCTGCGGTACATCCTCGCCGCCGTGGTCATCCTCGGCGTCGGGCTGGTGCTGGGCTTCCGCCCGGACGGCGGGGTGCTCGGCGTGGTCGCCGGGATCGGGCTGCTGGTGGTCTTCTCGTTCGCGTTCTCCTGGGTGTGGACGTTCTTCGGCCTGACCCTGCGCAGCGAGAAGTCGGTGATGGGGGTCAGCATGATGGTGCTGTTCCCGCTGACCTTCCTCAGCAACGTCTTCGTCGAGCCGGCCACCATGCCGGGCTGGTTGCAGGCGTTCGTGAAGGTCAACCCGATCACCCACCTGGTGGCGGCGGTCCGTTCGGCGATGTCCGGCTCCTCGGACCCGACGAACACCATGTGGCTGCTGCTGTGGAGCGCCGGCTTCGTGGTCGTCTTCGGCACCCTGACCATGTACCGCTACAACCGCCGCTAACCCATTCACCCACCCGGCCCCCGGCCCTGGCCGGGGGCCGGCCCGGGTCCTGACCCAGCCCAAGTTGATCAAGAAGTTATGGCGTCCCGGCCCGGCGTGTCGCCGCCAGAACTTCATGGTCAACGCCGCCCGCCGGCCCGGCGGGCGGGTGGTGGGGTGGGTTACAGGTGCCAGGGCAGGGGGGTGGGTGGGGCGTAGCGGCAGTTGCTGCCGGTGGAGAGCGACTCGCGTAGGTGGGCGGCGAGGCTCGGATGCCGCTCGTCGAGGCGACGCAGCGTGTCCCGGATCCGGGCGGTCACCGCCTTGCGGGCGCGCTCGGCCTGGTCGCCGAGGCGCCGGCCACGGCCCGCCAGGCCGGCCGCCGCGCGCAGTTCGTCGAGGAGGGCGACCCGCTCCGCGTCCAGGGTGGCCACGCGGCGATCGTCGCCCCGGGCGGCGGCGCGGTCGATCTCGTCGTCCAGCCGCTCCAGGTGGCGCCGGTAGCGGGCCTTCGCCTCGTCGTCCAGCACCGGGTCGGCGCCGAGCCGGTACGCGGCGGCCAGTTCCGGCCCGGCGGCCGGGTCGAGCAGCTCGACGGCGGCGACGTCGACGCCGGGCCGGCTCAGCAGCAGACGCAGGTCGTGCAGGCCCTTGGCGTCCGGCAGGTGCGCGGTCACACCGCCGTAGACCAGCTTCCACACGGCGCCGTCGCGGCGGAACTCGTACGCGGCCGGCTGCTCGGCCGCGGTGCCGGTCACGCCGCCGGAAGTGGTCGCACCGGCAGGCCCGGCGGAGGCGGCTACGCCAGCGGGCCCGCCGGAAACGGTCGCGCCAGCAGGCCCGCCGGAGGCGGTTCCGCCAGCGGACCCGCCTGAGGTGGTCGCGTGAGCAGGTGCGCCGGAAACGGTCGCGCCAGCAGACCCGCCGGAGGCGGTCAGGCCCGCGAGCCCGTCGGAAACGGTCGCGCCAGCAGACCCGCCGGGGGCGGTTGCCGGGGTCGGGGACGGCTGGACCGCCCCGAGGCGGTGCGGCAACTGGGTCATGCCGAGCGCGGCGGCCTCGCGTACCGTGTCGGCGCGCAGCGCGGCGGCGGTGGCCGCGTCGCCGGGCCGGCCCCGGCCGGTCAGCGCCGCCACCAGGCCGGCGCGGGCGAACAGCGACCAGGGCCGGGCGCCCAGCCGGTCGGCGGACTCGCGGGCCGCGGTGAAACCGGCGACCGCGTCGTCCCACCGTTGTTGGGCCGCGTCGACGACGGCCAGCCAGTGGTCGACCGGCCCGGCGAGGTCGCAGCCGAACAGCGCCGCCAGCCACTGCCCCCGGTACGGCGTCAACGCCGCGCGCGCCTCGGCGCAGCGCTCCTCGTCGCCGGTCAGGGCGGCGACCTGCGCCCGCAGCCGCAGCCAGAGCGACGACACCGGTGCCGGGTACCGGGCACCGGCCGCCTCGATCCCGGCGGTGAGCCGGACGGCTGCGTCCCGGTCGCCGCGCTCGGCGGCGGTCAGGGCCCGGATCAGTTCGAGATGGGTGTGCGCACCCCGGCCCAGCTCGTCGAGCAGTGCGTCGGCCGGGTCGAAGCGGCCCTGCAGCAGCAGCCGCGACCAGCGCAGGTGATGCCCGATGTAGGCGTGGTCGGAGTCGCCGAAGTCGGTCAGGTCCAGCTCCGCGAAGCAGGCGTCGGCCGCCGCGAAATCGCCCCGGAAGGCGGCGATGATGCCGCCGTCGATGGCGGCCGCCATGTGGTGCCGGGCCGCGCCGGCGCCCTGGCTCCCGGTGACGAAGGCGGCATGCTCGTGCAGGTAGCTCGGGTCGCCCAACTCCAGGAGGGCGACCCAGCGCAGCGAGGTGGCCCACAGCTCGGTCTCGCGGTCGCCGACCCGGCGGGCGACCTCACGGATCTCGGCGCAGAGCTTGGCGCGGTCGGCGGCGGTGCCCAGCCCCCACGTCGTGTCGTGCCGCGCCCACAGGCTGAAGGTGAGCGCCTCGTCGTCCCGCCCGAGGCGGGCGAGCGTCTCGGTGGCGGTGATCAGGTCGGTCACCAGCGCGCCCGTCGGTGCCCCGTCCGCGGGCTCCCCGATCAGCCGCCGGTACGCCTCGCGGAGCAGTTCGCCCGCGTTCGTCAGGTGCCCGGCGGGCGTCGAATGCTGGCGGTGCAGGGTGAGGGCGACACGGGCCAGCACCGCCGGATCCTCCAGCGTCCGGGCCAGGTCGGCCGCCTCGGCGAGGAGCTTGCGCGCCTCCTCCTGCCCACCGGTGTGGAAGCACTGCCCGGCCAGCTCCACCATGATCTTGACCCGTTGGGCCGGGTCCTCGGCGACGTCCAGTGCCCGGCGGAAGTGGACCGCAGCCTCCTCGACGGCGAGTCGCCCGCTGGCGTTCCGGGCGGCGGCCAGCAGCAGATCGGCGGCCCGGGACGGATCCAGCTCACCGGCGCCGAGCCAGGCGTGGCGGGCCAGGTCGGCGGGGATCAGCCGCTCGCCGAGCGCCGGCTCGCGGTCAGCGGCCCGGACCACCGTCGCGTGCCGGCTCCGGCGCTCCGCGTCGTCCAGCCCGTCGTAGAGCGTCTCGCGCACCAGGTCGTGGGCGAACGCGAACCGCCCGCCGGCGCGGGCGACCACCAGCCGGGCGGTGACCGCGCGGTCGAGGAGCCGGTCGACCTGCGCCGCGGGCGTGCCCGTGCACGCGGCGAGGACGGACCGGTGGAATTCCCGGCCCAGCACCGCGGCGGCGGTGAGTGCCTCGGCGACCGGGCCGGGAAGCTGGGCGAGGCGGCGGCGCACCGCCTCCCGCACGCCGGGTGCGATCAGATCGACGCTGCCGTTCACCCGCCACAGCCGGGCGGTCTGCTCGACGAAGAACGGGTTGCCGCCGGTGCGTCGATGCACCTCGTCGACCAGGGCCTCGTCCGGCTCGCGCCCGGCCGTACGCGCCATCAGCGCACCCACCTCGTCCCGGCTGAGGCCGGTGAGCGTGACGGTGCTGGCCTTGGCCGTCATCGGCATCAGCAGCGGGCGCAGCGGATGGTCGACCGCCTCGACCTCGGCGTCGCGGTAGGTGCCGACGAGCAGCAGCCGCTCGAACCAGGTGTGCTGCGCGACGAACCCCAGCAGCCGCATCGAGGCCGGGTCGGCCCAGTGCAGGTCGTCGAGGACGACCACGACCGGGCGGCGCTGCGAGACCGTGACGAGCGCGGTGGTGACCGCGTCGTAGAGGGCGAACGCCTCCTCCTCGCCGTCCACACCCGACTCGCCGCCGTCCACGCCCGCCTGACCGCCGCCGACCGCACCGGAATCGCGGCCGGCCGCACCCGGCTGACCGTCGCCGAGCACAAACGTCTCAGCGCCGGCCACGCCGGGCTGACCGCCGGCGGACCGTGACGGCGTCTCGCCGAGCAGGGCGGTGAGGCCGGGCTCCGCCGCGGCCCGCGCCTGCGCCCAGGCCTCCGGTGCGCGGCGCAGGCCACGGACGACCTGGACCCAGGGCCAGTAGCCGGGTGCGCTGTCGGAATCCCAGCAGGCGGCGCCGAGGACCAGTGCGCCGCGCTGCCGGGCCTCGTCGGCCAGGGCGGTGACCAGCGTCGTCTTGCCGATGCCCGGTTCGCCGGTCACCAGGACGAGACCGCCGTGGCTGGCCAGCGCCCGGTCGAGGTCGGCGCGCAGCAGACCGGCGGGATGCTCCCGCCCGATGATCGCCTCGCCCCGCCGCGGCTCCATGACCCTCCGGACGGTAGTCGAACGGTGCGACAGGACGCGCTGGAGTTTCCGCCGCACCGGGCGCTGCGGGTCGCGTACACCGGTTGGGACCGGACCGGCGACCGGCCGCCGGCGGCGCGACGGGCATCGATGGGCCTGGCGGCTGTGCCCTAGGATCACTGCGACGTAGTCGTGTGGATACCGGGGGCTGACCGTGACGTCGACCGATCCGTCCGGAATGGACAAGACACTGTCGGACACGCTACGCGCGCTGAGCGCCTACCAGTCCGCCATGCAGGACCAGGACGCGTCCCCGGTCGAGGGGCACGGCGAGGCGGCGGACGGCATGGTCCGCGTCCGCACCGAGCTGCCCGGCCGGGTCGCCGCGCTCGAGGTCGATCCGCGGCTGCTGCGGCTCGACCTCGCGACCCTGACCGAGCACATCGTCGCCGCGGTCAATGCCGCGCTGGAGGATCTTCAGCAGTCGGCGCCGAGCGCCGCCGGCCCGGTCGACCTCGGCGAGCTCGGCCGGCAGTTGACGACGATCCAGCAGGACGCCGCGCGACAGTTCAGCATGTTCGTCAGCGGGCTGGCCGCCGCGCAGGACCGGCTCGGCCGCCGGGGCGGGTGACGGCGGTGCAGATCGACCCGGAGGCGCTCGCCTCCGCCGCCGAGGGGATGGGGTCGGCGGCCACCAGCTTCGCCGACCGGCTCACCGCCTTTCAGGCCCGGGTCGCCGCGATCGGGCCGGTGTTCGGCGACGACGAGACGGGCTCGATCCTCGGGGTCGCGTACGAGGAGGCGTCGGGCTTCGTCTTCGAGGTGCTCGCCGAGGCGCTCGAGGAGATCGGCTTCGCCGGCGAGGACCTGTCCGCGATGGCGCAGTCCCACGAAGCGAACGAGGCCGACAACACCGACCTGTTCAACGGGATCCTGGGCCGGCTCGGGGGGTGACGGCATGGGCATGCAGCTGCCGGGCGAGCTGATCACGCTGCTCGACATCCTCGGCTACACGTGGCCCGCCTCGGACGAGGAGAAGCTCTTCGAGCTGGGGCAGGCCTGGGTCGACTTCAGCAACGACATCGCCGGCTTCGTGGACGGGGCCGGCGCCTCCGCCGCCGCGGTGCTGGGCGGCAACGAGGGCAAGGACATCGACGCGTTCCGCGACTGGTGGTCCGGCGAGGAGAGCCCGCTCGCGAGTCTGCTCAGCAACATCGACGGTTCGGTGATCGGCGGCGCGGGGCTGATCATCTGCGCCGCGATCGTGCTGGCCCTGAAGATCGCCGTGATCGTGCAGCTGACCATCCTGGCGATCCAGATCGCCCAGGCGATCGCCACCGCGGCCCCGACGTTCGGCGCGTCGCTGCTGGAGATCCCGGTCTTCCAGACGATCGCACGCACCATCGTCGGCAACCTGATCCAGGAGTGCGTCTGGCGGTTGATCAGTGGCTAGGAACCGGGGCGGCAAGCTCGCCGCGAAGTTCGCCCGGGAGTGGGTCCGCCCGGTCAAGAAGGTCAAGCGCCGGCGGCGGGGTGACCCGGACTCCAGGCCCACCCGCAACGCGTCCCCGGCCCGGCAGGCGTCCTGGCGGGCCCGGCGGGAGGCCGACCGGCAGCAGGCCAACGGGCGGACCAACGGCACCGCCGAGGCGGTCACCACGCCGGACGGCCGGCACACGGCGGTGTCGGTGAGCGACCACCCGAACAACATCTACCCGCACCACCGGGAGGTGGCCCGGGTGCTCGACAGCGTGCCGCAGAACCTGCGCGCGCCCTGGCACGGCAACTGCGCGTTGCCGCAGTCGCTGTCCCGGCTGCTGGACCGGGGCATCGACCCGCGCGGTGGCGCCATCGGCTCGGCCCGGATCCGCGCGCCGGGCAACCCCGCCCATGGCAGCCACAACCCGTGCTGCAACAGTTGTATCTCGTTGCGGAACGCATTCGATCTCAGGGAGGCGCTGTGAGGCCCGACGACCGGGACCTGCCACCGCGGGTGACCCAGGCGCTCAAGGCGGCGGGGTGGAACCCCCGCCGGCGGGTGGACGTCGGCGAGTGGGAATCGTCCCTCGCCCCCGAGGGGTTCACCATGCACGCCGCCGCCCGCGCGTTCCTCACCGAGTTCGGTGGACTGGCCGTGCCGGTGAGCGGCCCCGGCCGCGACTACGCCCGCATCGGCGTACGGCTCGATCCGTCGCTGTGTATCGGTCAGAAGAAGTGGTTCGACAGCCTCGACGCGCCGACGGCCGGCCAGCTCTACCCGGTCGGCGAGGAGTACGACGGGCACGCCAGCCTCGCGATGGACGTCGACGGCACCATCCACATGATCTTCAACGACCAGGTCAAGCGGATCGGCCCCGGCGCGACCGGCCTGGCCCGGCTGCTGGAGGGCGAGGAGGCCCCCGGCCAGGAGTGAGCCGACGGCCCGACAGTTCAGCTCGACTTCCCTGACCTCGGGGTCCCGGTGCTCGGGCGCCCCGACCTGCACGTACCCGGGATCAGACGCACGGGTAGTCGGATGACCTCACGATGCCGGCGGCACCGCGGTGTCCGGAACGACCGGATACCGCGGTGCCGGTGGCATCGCCATGTCCGGGACGGGTCGCCGCCGCGATGGCGGCGCGATGCCGCTGTCCGGCCTGGCCGGTCCGGGCGGGTGTCCGCGGCGCTCCCGGCCGGCCCCCGGACTCCCCTCCCCGCTCTCCGGAGCGGCACCTCTGACCGTCGCTCGGACCCACCCACCATTCCCTAAGTTTCCCTATCGGCTACGCTTAAGGAACGATGGGGAATGACATGTACTCGGTCGAGCAGGTCGCGGAGCGGCTCGGCCTGCACGTGCGGACCGTCCGCGGCTACATCCGGTCAGGGCGGCTGCGGGCGGTACGGATCGGCAAGCAGTACCGGATAGCGGCGCGCGACCTGGCGGCGTTCACCGGCACCGCCGACCCGGCCGCCGCGACCGCTGCCGGCAGGTCGATCGAGGTGTCGAGCATCGTGCGGATGGACGGCGTCGACCGGGCCGCCGCCGACCGGCTCGGCACGCTCGCCCAGGCCGCGGCGGCGACCCGACCCGACCTGGGACCGCCGCTGAGCCTGCAGACCATGTACGACGACGAACGCAACCGGCTGACCCTGGTGATCCTCGGCGACCCGGCCGTCACGGCCGACCTGCTGCGGCTGGTCGACTCCGTGCTGGACGGGGTGCTGGGCCATGACTGACCGGGTCGCCCGGGTGACAGCGGAAGGGATGGCCAGATGACCGACGACATCCAGGAGCGGGCCGGCACCCAGGTGCTGGTGCTCGACCCGGCCGGACCGGTGATCGCCACCGAGCAGGACGTCCTCGACCTGATCGGGTCGGCGTTCCTCGGAGCGCAGGTGGTGGCCGTGCCGGCGAGCCGGCTCGACGCGCGCTTCTTCGCCCTCGGCAACCGGTTCGCCGGAGAGGTCATGCAGAAGTTCGTGAACTACCGGCTGCGGCTCGCGATCGTCGGGGACATCTCGGCGCACCTGGCGGAGTCGTCGGCGTTGCGGGCGCTGGTGCACGAGTCGAACAAGGGCGGGCACGTCTGGTTCCTGCCCGACCTCGACGCACTGGACGACCGGCTGCGCGGCGCCGCCTGACCCCGCATCCCCTACGCCCTGCCGGGAGGCGGCCCGACCGCCGTCGCGCCGGGTTCCCAGCGGTCGTGGAAGAGCGCCAGCTCCACCCCCTCCGGCTCGATCCCCCGGCGCCGTGCCTGCTCCTCGGCGCTACCGACGCGCCCGGCCACTCCGCCGTCCCGGAACGGGATATCGCGGTATCCCGGTGTCGATCGGTGCGTACGCGGACAGGTCCGGATGCGTACCGGCGGCCCTACCGGGTACGCGCCAGCCATGGGTAGCCACAAGCCGAACAAGCATGATCCCGGCGGTGAGTCGGCGCGAGGGCGGAAGCACCCGGGCAGTGGCGCGCGGGGCCGGCAGGGCTCGCCCGTCGAGCACGGGCCGGACCAGCGGCGCCGGCGGACCGCGACCGGCACCTCGGGCACCGAGCGTGATCACGGCCGCGCCAAGGTCGAGGGCAGCGCGCGGGTCCAGCGCCAGGGCACGCGCTGAACGCGGCACGCGTTGAGCGGCGGAGCACACACCGCCCGGCAGGGCAGGCGCTGAGCGACTGCCGGAGCGTGCGGGGAGGGGTCGAGATGGCGAAGTTCCTGCTGAAGTCGACCTACACGGTCGACGGTATGAAGGGTCTCAGCAAGGACGGCGGCACCAAGCGCGCCGATGTCGTGCGCAAGATGGTCGAGAACGCCGGCGGGAGGATGGAGTCGTTCCACTTCGGCTTCGGCGGGGACGACACGTACGTGTTGTGTGACCTGCCGGACCACACGACCGCCGCCGGATTGGCGATCGACATCCGGGCCGCCGGCGGCCTGGACACCCGGGTCACACCGGTGCTGACGCCGGACGAGGTCGACAAGGCGGTTCGGGACAGGTTCGCGTACACGCCGCCCGGTATCTGACCTCGGACGAGCGTCGGGGGCCGCTGGGACGTGTCCCGGCGGCCCCCGACGGTCGGTCAGTGGACGACGACCGGCGTCCTCGGCTCGCCCGGCTGCTCCCCGGGCTCGCCCGGCTGGTCGTCGAGCAGGTGCGACCGCTCGCGCCGCCTGGGCAGGAACGCGACCGGGATGAAGGTCGCGATCACCAGCGCGAACGCCACCCAGTACGTCGAGGCGAACGAGTTGGCGGCGAAGTCGAGCCCCCGCTCGATCAGCGACGGATCCGGGACCTGCTGGGCCAGCTCCGGCTGCTGCTGGGCGGCGATCGCCAGCCCGGCCTCGGTGACCGGGTTGCCGTGCGGGTCGGTCACGCCGGGGATCGGCCGCGAGTCGTTCAGCTCGTTGGTGAGGATCACCGACATCACGGCGGCACCGACCGAGCCGCCGATCTGCTGGAGGATGTTCACCAGCGTGGAGCCGCGGGCCACCTCGTGACCGGTCAGCGTCCGCAGGGCGGAGGTCATGATCGGCATCATCGTGCCGCCCATGCCCAGGCCCATGACGAACAGCGAGCCGCAGAGCAGCACGTACGACGTGTCGGTGCCGACCTGGGTGAAGGTGAACAGGCCGGCGACGATCAACGCCAGCGCGAACGGCACCGTGCGGCCGACCGGCACCTTGTCGGCCAGCATGCCGGCGATCGGCATGGTGACCATGGCGCCGAGGCCCTGGGGGGCCATCAGCAGGCCGGCGTGCAGGGTCGACTCGCCGCGCACCTGCAGGAAGTAGCTCGGGAACAGCAGGCCGGCGCCCATGAACGCGATGATGAACACGAACAGGCTCAGCGCCGCGATGGTCAGCCTGCGGTTGCGGAACAGCCGCAGGTCGAGCAGCGGGTGCTGCGGCTTGAACGAGTAGAGGACGAACGCCACGACCAGGGCGGCGCCGACCAGCATGGGCCCCCACACCTCGGCGTCGGCGAAGGTGCCGGCCTCGGGCAGGGTGGAGACGCCGTACAGGAACAGGGCGAGACCGGGCGAGAGCATCAGCATGCCGAGGAAGTCGAACGACTCCGACGGCTCCGGGCTGTCCTTCGGGAGGGCCAGCTGCGCGTAGATCAACGCGATGACGCCGATCGGCAGGTTGATCAGGAAGATCCAGTGCCAGCTCGCCGTGTCGATCAGCCAGCCGCCGAGGATCGGGCCGCTGATCGGGCCGAGCAGCATCGGGATGCCGAGGACGGCCATCAGCCGGCCGATCCGGTGCGGGCCGGCGGCCCGCGTCATGATCGCCATGCCGATCGGCATCAGCATGCCGCCGCCGAGACCCTGCAGCACCCGGTACGCGATCAGCTCACCGATGGTGTCGGCGGTGGCGCAGAGACCGGACCCGATCGTGAAGAGCGCCAGAGCGATCATGTAGAGGCGCTTGGTGCCGAACCGGTCGGCGGCCCACCCGCTGAGCGGGATGACCGTGGCCAGGGCGAGGGTGTAACCGGTCATCGTCCACGCCACCCGGGCGTAGGACGCGTCGAACTCGTTCTGGAACGTCGGCAGGGCGACGCTGACCACCGTCACGTCGAGGATCGACATGATCGCGCCGAGCACGACGACGCCGGCAACCTTGAGCACCGCGGCGTCGAGCTTCTCCGATGTCGCGGCCGGTTGCGGTGACGCGACAGGTTGCTGTGTCACAAAATCTCCTGACGTCGGATATCGACCGTACGGGTGAGCGGTGGCGGCGAGCCCGCGCCCTGCCGGAAGGTGGGCTCGACATGCGAAGGAGCGAGGCCCGCAGGGCAGAGTAGTCCTCTCCACCGACACTCCGCCGCCGCTTTAGCGCCCAGCAGACGTCGTTGTGAGGACGGCCACGTCACGCCGGCGGCGCGCAATCGTACTGACGGCGGAAGCGGCGAAGACGTGACGGCCAACCGAATTGCGTCAACCTTGGTTGACACGGGTTGTGCTGTCAACGTACGTTGACAGCATCCGCATCGCCCACCCAAGGAGGAATCCGGCGATGACCACGACCACCCTCCTGCCCGCAGCCACGCCCCCCGCCCCGCGCCCGAGCCGGACCACCCGGATCCTGCTTGGCTGCGGCGTCGTCGCCGGCCCGCTGTTCGTCCTGGCGTTCCTGGTCAACGGCGCGACCCGCGACGACTACGACCCGCTACGGCACGCGGTCAGCTCGCTCGCCCTCGGCGAGCGCGGCTGGACCCAGACCGCCACCTTCCTGGTGTGCGGCCTGCTCACCCTCGCCTTCGCCGTCGGCGCGCGCCGCGCGCTGCGGCCAGGCCGGGCGACGACCTGGGGACCGATCCTCATCGGAGCCTGGGCGATCGGTCTGATCGCCGCCGGTGTCTTCACCACCGACCCGGTCAGCGGCTACCCACCCGGCACCCCGGACGCGCCGGCTCGACTCAGCACCGCCGGCGCGCTGCACGACGCGGCGGCGCTGATCGGCTTCCCGGCGCTGGTGGCGGCCTGCTTCGTCCTCGCCCGCCGGTTCGCCGGCCAGCGCCGGCGCGGGTGGGCGGGGTATTCGGCCCTCTCCGGCCTGGTCGTGCTCGCCGGGTTCCTCGTCTCCAGCCTCGGCTTCTCCCAGGCCACCGCCCTGGTCGACCTCGCCGGCCTCTACCAGCGGGTCACCATCGTCACCGGCCTGCTCTGGCTCACCCTGCTGGCCGTACACCTGCGGCGCCAGCCGGCCGCCGACCACCGGCTGCGGTCGGAGCGCACGGCACCTTGATCATTGCTGGGTATGCTCGTCGCCGCGGCAGATGATTCCCGCGGCGACGGGCGGTCGTACCCGTGTGACGACCTTCACGACCACCTTCGCCGTCGGTGGGACGCCGACCCGCGCGGACATCCCCGCTCTCTGCGGCGAGTTGGCCGAGGCGCTGTGCGGCCGGGCCCCCGGCGTGGTGGTCTGCGACGTGTCCGGGCTGACCCGCGCCGACCTGGTCACCGTGGAGGCGCTGGCCCGGCTGAGCCTGACGGCGCGGCGGCACGGCTGGCGGCTGGTGGTCCGCGGCGCCGACGCCGACCTGCGGGAGGTCGCCGACCTGCTCGGCCTGGCCGGCGTGCTATTCGAGCCGGTCGGGCAACCCGAACAGCGGGAACAGGCGGGCCGTGTCGAGGAAGTTGTTGACCGCCGCGATCCGGCCGGCTGAGATCCCCAGCACGATCAGCGCCCACGGGTCGTGCCCCGACCCGGTGAGGCTGGGCCGGTACTGCCCGAACGCCGGCATCCCGTTGGCCGCCACCGGAACCAGGCGGGAGCCCCGGCAACCGCTCCCGGTGCCGGCCATCCAGGCGGTGATGTCGTCGTGGCCGCGCAGCCACAGCGGCAGCGGCGGCATGGACAGCGTCGCGTCCTCGTGCAGCAGCGTGGTGAGGGCCTTCAGGTCGTACGCCTCGAACGCGCGCACGTAGCGCGCCAGCAGCGCCTTCTGCTCCTCGTCGAGCGGCTGGTGCACATCGGCGGCGGTGTCGGTGGCAGAGAGCGTGGCCCGGGCCCGCTGCAGGGCGCTGTTGACGCTGGCCACCGAGGTGCCGAGAAGGTCGGCCACCTCCTGGGCCGACCAGGCCAGCACCTCGCGCAGGATCAGCACGGCCCGCTGCCGTGGCGGCAGGTGCTGCAGCGCGGCGACGAACGCCAGCCGGACCGATTCGCGGCCGGCGATCACCTCGGCCGGATCGCTGCCCTCCGGCAGGACCCGGGCATCCGGCACCGGGCCGACCCAGATCTCGTCGGGGCGCGGCTCGCCCGGGTGGGTGGCGTCGCCGGAGCCGGCGGGGCCGAGATCCATCGGCCGCACCCGGCGCTGCGCGCTGGCGAGCATGTTGAGGCAGACGTTGGTCGCGATCCGGTACAGCCAGGTGCGCAGCGCCGACCGGCCCTCGAACCGCTCGTAGCTGCGCCAGGCCCGCACGAAGGTGTCCTGGACGGCGTCCTCCGCCTCGAAGGCCGAGCCCAGCATCCGGTAGCAGTAGCCGGTCAGCTCGGGACGGTACGGCTCCAGCAGCGACTCGATGGATGGGCTGGTGGCGACGTGACTCACGCGGACCAATCTAACCCGCGCCCCCGACAGTCCCGGTCCCGCGGAAATTTGTGTCGGCCCCGGCGATGAGTCCGCGGCGGCTGCCCGGTCACCAGAGCATCCGACGACACAGCCGAGGAGATGGCCATGACCACGACCGCCGAGACCGCCACCACCGGACAGTACGCCGACGTCAACGGCGTCCACCTGTACTACGAGACGCACGGCACCGGCAGCCCGATGATCCTGCTGCACGGCGGCCTCGGGTCGGGCGAGATGTTCGCGCCGATCCTGCCCACGCTGACCGACCGGCACCAGGTCATCCTGGTCGACCTGCAGGGCCACGGCCGGACCGCCGACGTCGACCGGCCGCTGCACGTGGCGCTGATGGCCGACGACGTCGCGGCCCTGATCGACCACCTCGGGCTGGACAAGCCGGACGTCGTCGGCTACTCCCTCGGCGGCGGCGTCGCGTTCCAGGTCGCCGTCCGGCACCCGGACAAGGTGGGCCGCCTGGTGATGGCCTCGGCGAACATCCGCCGCGACGCGATCTACCCGGAGATGCTCGCGCAGCAGGGCCAGGTCACCGGCGCGGCCGCCGAGTTCATGAAGGGCACCCCGATGTACGAGCTCTACCAGCGGGTCGCGCCGCGCCCGGAGGACTTCCCCCGGCTGCTCGACAAGATCGGCGAGGCGATGGCGCACGACTTCGACTACAGCGAGGAGGTACGCGGCCTGCGGATGCCGACGCTGGTGGTGGCCGCCGACGCCGACATGGCGCCGCCGAGCCACTACGTCGAGGTCTTCAAGCTGCTCGACGGCGGGCTCCGCGACGGCGGCTGGGCCGGCGAGGGACGACCCAAGGGCGGCCACGCCCTGGCGATCCTGCCCGGGCTGACCCACTACGACCTCTTCGCCTCCCCGCTCTTCGCCGCGGTCACCCTCGCCTTCCTCGGCCAGCCGAGCTGAGCCCTCCACGACCAGTCGAGCTGAGCCCTCCTCCGGCCGCCGAGCTGAGCCTTCGAGCTGAGCCGGCGGCCGGGAGGCGTAGCCGGGCGGGAAGCGGGTACCCGCGGCCGGGCCCGGGGAACGCGGGGGAAGGCGGTGCCAGCGTGGCGAAGTTCCTGGTCAAGGCGACGTACACCACCAAGGGGATCGCGGGACTGGGCAAGCAGGGCGGCACGTCCCGCGCCGAGATCGTCCGGGCTCTCATCGAGAACTCCGGCGGACGGGTGGAGGTGCTGTACTTCGCCTTCGGCGAGTACGACCTCTACGTGGTCGGCGAGCTGCCGGACAACGTGACCGCCGCCGCCCTGGGCATCGCCGTCCGGGCGGCGGGCGGGGCCGAGGCGCGGGTCGTGCCGCTGATCACCCCGGAGGAGATCGACGAGGCGGCCCGGCTGCCGGTCACGTACCAGCCGCCGGGCCGGTGACACCCGGAGCGCGGCGGGGCCGGCAGCGCGCCGACCCCGCCGGTCAGGTCAGCGGCGGCGCTCCCCCACCCGGTACGTGACCAGGTTCGGGTCGGCCTTGAGCTGCTTCTGGGTGAACTTGATGGTGTCCCAGCCCTTGCCCGAGTACAGCCGGGTCTGGTCGGCGTACCAGGGCGAGTTCGGGTTGGCCGACTGCGAGTAGGTCAGGATCTGCCGGCCCGACGGCCCGCTGCGACCCAGCTCGACGGCCATCAGGAACGACGTGCCGTGCCGGATCTTCGGGTAGCCGACGCCCGGCTCGAACACCCCGATGATCATGTTGAACACCCCGGCCTCGGCTCGCCCGCCGTGGATCGGGATGCGCTCACCGCCGCGCGGCTCGCTCTGCACGCCACCGAGACGCGCGTCGAGCGGGATGCCGGCCAGCTTGCGGACGGCGTCGGCGAGCGCGGTGCGTACCCGCGGGTCGTCGACGGCCAGCCGGCTCGGCGTGGTCAGCGGGGCGCTCGCGTCGAACGGGTCGGCGAAGCGCAGGCCACCGGCCAGGGCGAACTCGGTGAACAGGTGCGCCCCCCGGCTGCCCAGGTCGACCTTCAGGTCCCAGCCGCGCAGCGCCGCACAGGCGGCGGTCAGGTCGACGGTGGTGCCGTCCGACGCGGTCGCCGTCGGCTGCGCCTCGCAGACCCGGACCAGGTCGTCGCGGACCAGCTCGCCACCGTACGCCCGGTTGCCGAGCGTCACGTCCCACAGCCGCCCGGTGGTGAACCCCCGGCCGGGCAGCCCGTCGGTGCCGGCGAGGCGCTGGCGCACCTGGTGCACACCGAGCCGGGTCCGCAGGCTGCGCGGGGTCCGCTCGTCACCGACGATGCGCGGGTACCCCTCCAGCGGGCGGGCCGGGTTGGCCAGCCAGTAGCTGTCGTTGGAGTTGGTCACGTAGTCCTTGCGGATCAGCGTGGGCAGGCTCGCCGGCCCGAGGATGCCGGGCACCGCGGCGTCCCGGTCCCGGCCCAGCTCGCACGCCGAGCGGGAGCCGTCGAGGACGGCCTGGCCGCTGCTGGCGTACAGGGGCTGGAAGGGCGCCGGGATGCAGGCGGCCGCGAGCGAGTCGGTGACCCGCGGCACGACCGAGTGGTCGGCGTAGAGGGCACGGCCGTCGCGGTCCGCGGCGATGACGTTGACCCAGGGCAGGAACTGCCGCCGGTCCAGCACCGACCGCAGGTCGTTCACCGACTTCGCCCGGCCCATGGCGAGCCAGCCGTCGAGCGCGCGGTTGTTGGCGGCGTTGACGTCGGTGATCGCGTACGCGGCCTGCGCGGTCCAGTCGAAGGTGCCCGGCACCACCACGACCGGCCCGTAGTGGGTGTCGTAGAAGGTGCGGCTGACCGGCCCGCCCGGCGTCTGCACGGTGACCGTGCGGGAGGTCATCTTCCGGGGCTTGCCGTCGTAGAGGTAGCTCGTCGGGTCGCCGCGCACCAGGGTGAGCCGGTGCCACACGAAGCGGCGGGCGGTGGAGACGGTGTGCGACCAGGCGACCCGGCCGTTGTGGCCGATCTCGACCAGCGGGTCGCCGACCAGGGCCGCGCCCTCGACGTCGTAGCGGCCGGGCACCGTGAGGTGCATCCGGTAGAAGCGCTCACCGCCGTCCCACGGGAAGTGCGGGTTCGCGAGCAGCATGCCGGCGCCGCTGGCGGTGGCGTCGCGACCCAGGCCGTACGCGTTGCTGCCCACCCCGGCCGGCGCGCCGTCGGCGGCGGTGACCACGGCCTCGGCCTGCGGGGCGCTGCCCTTGTTCGTGGTGGGCGGCGCGCTGGTCCCGGCGGGCGGGGCGGCGGCGACGATGCCGTCGGCGAGCGCGCCCGAGCTGGCCCGGACCATCCGCGCCCAGTTGGCGCGCCACATGTCCAGCTCGGTGATCGGGCGTACCCAGTCCTTGCCGGCGCATGCCGGGTCGTTGATCTTCTTCTTGGCGCTGCGCAGGTAGGCGTTGTAGCCGGCGACGAAGCCACGGATCTGGTCGCGTACCTCAGTGGAGGGTGCGCGGACGCCGTCGCGCGGGCCGGTGAGCCAGCGCTCGGCGGACCGGTCGTCGATGGCCTTCTGGTGGAACAGGTCGCTGCTGACGTTGGCGGTGTTGGGGCCGAACCAGCGGGACCGCTCGGCGCGGACGGTGACCATCTGCTCGGCGATCAGGCAGACGTTGTCCTCCGCCTGCACGTAGCCGACGCCGTAGCCGAGGCTCGCGAAGTTCTGGGCGGTGATGTGCGGTACGCCGTAGGAGGCGCGCTGGATCAGGGCGGAGTAGCCGTTGCCGTGGGCGACGGCGGTGCCGCCGGTGCCGGTGAGGCCGGCGGCGACCAGCCCGAGGGTGGCGGCGACGGCGACGAGTGGACGGGGTTTCATCGGGCGGTTCTCCTCATGGGACGTCCTCCCCGGGTAGTGACTGTCCAGGTCCGACCGAGGCTAGTGGTGAAAGTTGCTCAGGTCACTCCTTGATCGCCCCGGGATCGCGTCCGGGTTCGCCCGCAGGGGTGCTGGTCCGTCACCGGGCCCGGCCCGCCGCGGCCGTCCGGCACGGCCGGGTCAGCCCGGCACGGTCACCCGCTGCTCCGGTTTCGGCCTGCCGGCGCCCGGGACGTGCACCTCGCTCTCGGAGGCCAGCGCGCCGAAGTGCCCGCCCGAGGTGTGTGCGCTGAACCGGATCGTGTAGGCGTCGCCGCCCGTCGTCGGGGTGGCCGCGTGCGGCACCAGCCGGCCGCAGGACGCGGTGTGCCCGGGGCCGTTCCCGCTCGGTGAGGTGGCGGTGAGGGAGTGGTCCTGTTCGCCGGCACGGCTGACCTGGCAGGTGATGGTCAGGCTCAGCGGCGCACGCGAGTCCGGGTGCCAGCGGCGGCTCTGGAAGTAGAAGGGCTCGACGAAGACGTACGGGTTGAGGTAGTGGCCGCCCGTGTCGTCCTTGCGCAGCCGTTGGGTGCAGAAGCGGAACTTCCCCATCGTCTTGCCGCTGAGCGAGACGTACACCTGCTGGCCGGCCTGCAGGGTGCAGGTCTGCGACAGCACGGTGTAGCCGGGGGGCAACTCCGGTGCCGGGGTGGCCTTGCCGGCCGCCGGGGCCCCGGCCGAGCCAGCACGCGCGGTCGCCGACGGGTGCGGCGTGGCCGTCGGGGCGGCGTTCGCCGCACCGGTGGGCGCCGGGTTGACCCAGATGGTTCCGGTGGCACCGGATCGGCCGCAGCCGGCGGCACCGGTGATGAGCAGCAGCGCCAGTACGCCGTAGGACAGAAGCGGACGGCGCCGCATGACACCTCCCCGTGTCGACCAGCCGCGGGACCGCGGGTGCGGCTTCCCGTCGATGTCGGCGGCCAGGCGAGATCCTAGTACGGCGCCCGCCGCCGACGGGGCAACGATCTCGGGCCGTTCCGCTGCGGTACTGCTCGCGCGGGTGGCCGCCGCGCAGGCGGCCGACCGGCAACGAGCGGGAACCGCTACGCGATGAGCAGCAGCACGCTGATCGCCAGCATCACCACCGCGGTACTGGCGTGGATGCCGTAGGCGGCTGCCTTGGGCCCACCGCTGCGCAGCACGATCAGCGCGTCGCCGACGGGGATGAGGGCGGCGGCCAGCATGAGCCAGCCCAGCAGGTGGGTCGTCCCGCCGACCACCACGACGAGGATCATGAGGCCCGCGGCGATGTCCCGCACGGACTTGACGGCCAGCCAGGCCTGGAAGGTGCGGTCCCCGGTCGGAGTGTCGGGGATACCGAAGCCGGCCGCTGCCTGCGGCGCCCGGAACGCATTAGCGCCCATGAGGATGACGGCCCCACCGATCAGTCCGGCGAGCACAGTGGCGACGTTGCCGAGCATGAGTTCCTCCCCCTCGCTTGATCCCTAGCAGCGCTAGATATCGTAGCGACGATACGTTGTCGTCGACAGCCTGTCTAGCATTGCTAGGATGAGGTCATGTCCGCCATCTCGGAACGCCGCGAACGGGAACGCGCCCAGCGCCATCAGCTGATCATTACGGCCGCCCGCGAACTCGCCGAGGCCGAAGGGTGGGAGGCGGTGACGACGCGGCGGCTGGCCGAGCGCGTCGAGTACAGCCAGCCCGTGCTCTACAGCCACTTCAGCGGCAAGGACGACATCATGCGCGCCGTCGCCCTCGAAGGCTTCGGCGAACTCGCGGACCGCCTGCGCCACGCCCGGCTCGCCGACCCCGAGCCGCCTGCGGCACTGCACGCCGTCTGCCACGCCTATTTGGACTTCGCGACCGAGCGGCCCGCCCTCTATCAGGCCATGTTCGTCCTACCGACGGATGTGAAGTTCGCACACGCCGAGACGCCACCGCCGCTACGCGCCGCCTTCGACGAGTTCGTGAACTGCTTCCCGGCGGACAACCCGCGACGCGAGCTGTTCGCCGAGGTCACCTGGAGCGCGCTGCACGGCATCGCCGCCCTGACCGAGAGCGGCCGCATCCCCCCGAACGGACAGGCAGAGCGTCTCGACTTCCTCGTCACCCAGATCGCCCGTACATCAGGGCCAGGAATCTGAGCTCCAGTCGGCGCCTTTCGTGGACCTGGTTCGGGTCGAGGCCACGCCCGCGGGTGTCGAGCGGCAGCCCGGAACGTGGTGCGTCCCGGCGGCCAGCCGAGATCCCAGTACCGGAGTCGCTGCTGGCGCTGCACCTCACCGCCCGGCCCGCACCATGGAAAGCCAATCGCGTGTTGGCCCGACAGATGTTCGGCCCTCGGCCGAGTCGCGTCTCGTTCGCCAGCACAGGCACCGACCTCGGTCTGGTGGACGTGCAGCGCCGGTCGGTCGTACGTGGAGCGCCCAAGGGCTGGTCCCCGGTAGAGAGCTCCCCCTCGGGGAGGTGTCGGGATTCGGCGTGAGCGGGCATGACGGCTCCTAGCAGGGCTGTTGGGTAGACGAGGGCGGCCAGGCCCCGGCAGTACGGCGCCGGGTGCCGGCCGGGTCTGTGGCTGATGCGGCGTCCGGGTCTGGACCGGGTCGGGAGACCCTGACCGGACTGATCGGCGAGGAGAGGCTTCGACGAAACGGAAGTGGCAGGCGCACGCTCGCGGCGTCCCTCAGCGGCTCCCCCATGGCCACCGAGGGCATTGCGTCGAGCCATGGCCCTGCGCGGAGAACACACCTGAGCAGTTGCGGTCCGAGGTCTTGCCCACGAATGCCCGCTGGTGGGTAGCCAACACAACGTCCCCGCCGCGGCGCTCACCCAACAGCGACCCAACAGCCCGGGCTGTCGGGGGCGCGCCCGCAGCACCGACTCGTTGTTGGGTGGCTGCCACTCGCTGTTGGGTAGCTGCGACGCGCTGTTTGGTCGCGGCGACCCCGTTGTTGGCCAACGCCCAACGCTGTTGGCCAACGGCGAAGACTGTTGGGTCAGCGCCGAAAAACTGTTGGGCGACCCAGCGCGATCTGTTGGGCTGCCGCCCAACAAGCCCGCCGCGCTGTTGGGCTCTGTTGGGTGTCCGGCCGCCGGAGTCGGTGCTGCGAGCCAGGTCACCGAAGCCATTGGTAGGTGCGAACACGGCCGATCAGCGTGGGAGCTACCCCCACGTGACTGGTTGTCCAAGTCCGGCCCCGAGTCCTCCTGTGCTGACGCTCAGATCGGGGTACCGGTTCAACGATCAGCGCGGCCCAGCGCAGTACATGCGTTACAGCTTGGGACGCTAATCCGGTAGCCCTGCCGCTTTTCGGGCGCCCGGTGCACTCAACGGGTGGCCGCGGCCAGGAACGCCGGTAAGGCGACCAGCAGCCGCTCGTCCTGGGCATGCCGGGTCTGCTCGCCTGACCCAGTGCTCGGCATCGTCGCTGCTGATGGCGCTGGTTCTGACTCGGTTCGGAAGCGCCTGGACTCCGGAGGTGGCGTCACCTGGTCAGCGCTCGTTCTGCGACGCTGAACCGGATCCGCTCCTGCTCCAACCGCAGGGCGGGCGCGTAACAGTTGGCGACCAGATCGCGGTACAGCTGCGACTCGGCGGGCGTCAGGTGGGCGAGCTCCACCGCGACCGGAGCAGGCTCCCGGCCCCAGTGCTCCCGGTGCGCCAACAGCGTCTCGGCGTCCATCAGCATCGACGTCGTGTGCGGAAACACCTGGCGGAGTCGGTCGAGGATGGCGAACCCGTGGGTGTCGATGTCGCCCCAGTAGACCAGCTCCCGGTCGTGCAGCCAGGTCAGCGGCGCCAGCGCGCGCACCGCGTAGCCGCCGCCGAAGACCGCGACTGTGCCGGGTAACGGCGGAAGCGCGAGGTACGTGGTCTCGTTTTCGACGACGAGCACCCGTACGACGTCGAGCGGAGTGTCGGCCAGCTCGTCGGCCCGGACCGTCGCCTCGCCGAACGGGCCGAGCGCCGCCGGAGCGGGGCGGGCCAGCGCCCGCAGCCGCACGTAGGTGGGCTTGGTGCGGAACCGGTACCGCTCGGCGAACCGAGCCGGCGGCTTTGCCGCATCGAGCCGCTCGGGCGCCAGCTGCCGGTCCAGCAACTGAGCCAGAACATTGCGGTGCTGCTCGATGAACTTGGTGTCGACGCCAGGGACGTCGATCTGCCGCACGTAGAGCTGCGTCGTGGGGTGCCGGTCGATCCACCGCACGACATCGACCAGGCGGGCCCAGCTCTGCTCGTTGTCCAGCACCTTCATCGGCTCGGCGGTCATCCACTCGACCACGGCGGGCGCGGTCTGCCGCGTCGCCTCGACGAGCCGCAGGAATGTCTCCACCTGCCGTTTCACCCGCAGCAGCGTCCACACCCGGTCGGCGCTGTCGATGACCGCCCGGTGCGGCACCTCGTTGCTGCCGACGAGCCGCCCGCCGACACGTTTCCATTCGAGGCGTACCAGGGCCGGGTCGACAGCCTGCCACGCGGCGAGCCAGTCCTGGGCCGCGCCGAAGTCCTCGGCCAGCTCCACGGCGGTCGGCGCGCGCAGCGGCACGACGATCGGTTCCCACCGCTGCCGCGCGTACGCGGTGAGCAGTTCGCCGGAGTTCCACCGCCGGCGCACTTTCGCCAGCAGGTCCGTCGGGGTGGACCAGCGCGACGCCGGCACGGTCAATCCCCGACGCTGATCAGGTTGGCGAGCTGGTGCGTCTCGCGCTGCTGGTGGTACTCCTCGATGCTGAGGCTGCGCAGCCGCGAGTTGCTGCCGGTGGGGTTGTCGACGAAGCCGACGGCGGAGACGTACGGCTCGATCACGTGGATCTTCTGCAGCGGCGTGACGATGAGCAGTTGCAGCCCGAGCCGCTGGAACAGCGCGAGCGCGAACCGGGTCGACTCGTCGGAGCCCCGGCCGAATGCCTCGTCGATGACCACGAAGCGGAAGGTCTGGCCGGGGTCGGTGGTCAGGTCGAGCTTGAACTGGTAGGCCAGCGAGGCGGCGAGGATGGTGTAGGCGAGCTTCTCCTTCTGCCCGCCCGACTTGCCGCCGGAGTCGCTGTAGGTTTCGTGTTCGCTGTCGTCCTCCCGCCACCGCTCCGAGGCGGAGAAGACGAACCAGTTGCGCACATCGGTCACCCGCCGCGCCCAGGCCTTGTCGATGTCGGTGAACCCGGGCCGGCCGCGGAATCGTTCGATGAGCTGTTTGACCTGCAGGAACTTCTGCTCGGAGTACTGGTCGCCGTCGTCGGGGGCGAGGGAGTTCTCGGTGCAGGCGCGTAGGTCGTTGATGAAGTCGCGGATCTCCACGTTGGGTGTGCGGTTGCCCTCCAGCCGGATGTACCGGCCGTTGTTGTAGTCGATGCCCACCAGCGACCGGTTGATCGTGTCGATTCGTTCCCGGATGAGGTCGGCCTGCTTGTGCAGCTGGGAGTGGAACCCGGCGATGTCGCGGATGGTGTTGGTGTTGAGGTACGTCTTGAACTCGTTTTCGAAGCGCGGCAGGTCGTCGCGGACGAGCCGCTCGTGCATCGTCCGGTACTCCGGCGCGGAGTGGATGGAGCTGTCCAGCTCGGCGGCCTCCACCGGGTAGGTGTTGCGGAAGTCCTCCATCGCGCGTACCGCCCGGTTGCTGGCCAGGGCCTGCCGGTGGGCTGCCTCGTTGCGGTCCTTGGTGAGCCGGTCCTCGGTGACGCCCCGCAGCCGGTCATAGTCCTCCGGGCTTCGCAGCGCCGTGTCGCCGGCGAGCTCGGCGATCGCCGCGTACCAGCGTTCCGCCTCCTGCGCCGCTGGCTCGCGCAGCAGTGTCTCCGCGTCGCGCCGGCCGTGCTCGGCCTGTTCCAGATGTAGCTCGGTCTGGGCGATCCGGCGCTGCAGATCGTCGCGCTCGGTGCTGCCGCCGTCGATCGCTTCGAGCACTGCCTTCAGCTGGGCGGTGACCCGCTCCAGCTCTCGGGAGGCGCGTTCGAGCTGCTGCTTCTCCTGGCGCAGCCGCCGCACCCGCTGCGCGGAGGACTGCCAGTCGATGTCGGTGAAGTCGGTGAACTCGACGAGCTTGCTCAGCAGGTCGAGTCGGCGGTTGAGCGCGCCGAGCCGGTCGACGACCGCGTCCCGGGCCTTCGTTGCCTGCGCCTTGTCGGTGGTGAGTGCACGCGCCTTGGCCAGCAGCGCGTCGATCTTCAGCTCGATGCTCCAGCCCAGCACGTAGGTGCTGCGGTCGTCGATGCGGCTGCGGTCGTCCTTCTCGTGCCGGCCGCCGGTGTCCTTGACCTGGCCGGCCCGGGTGATGGCCCGTTCGGCGCGGCGGAACTCCTCGACCGTCTGCACGCACTCGTAGCCGGCGCGGCGGCGCAGCTGGCGTTCCAGCCAGGGCCGGAACGGTGATTCCTTCAGCTCCAGCTTGGCGAAGAGCTGCCGGCCGGCGTCGGCGGGCAGCGGCTCCGCCTGCCGGGGCAGGGTCGCCGGTACCCGGTAGTAGACGAGCCGGCCGCCGAGGTGGTGGCGGTCGACCCAGCTGGCCACGGTCGGGTAGTGCTCGTCGGGCACCAGGATCGACAGCGCGAAGCCGCGCAGCAGCCGCTCCGCCGCCCCCTCCCAGTCGGCGGCGTCGGCCCGGACCTGGATCAGCTCGCCCGCGAACGGCAGCGCCGCCTCGGGCAGCTCGAGCTCGGCGCAGATGCGCGCCCGCAGGTCCAGGTTGCGCCGGGGGATGTTGGTGCGTCGTTCCTGCAGGCTGCGCAGCTCGGCGTTGACCTCTGTCTCCTGCTGCTCCAGCTCCCGCACCCGCACCGCGGCGTCGGTCAGGTCGTTCTGCAGGGCGGCGCGCTGCTCCTCGGCGCCGGTCAGCTCGTCGGCGACCTCCCGTTGCCGGGCGGTGAACTGCTCGATCGCCTCCACCGGCGGGAGGTTCGCGTCGGTTAGCAGCCCGCTGAACCGCTCGAACCGGCGCCAGCGTTCGTCGCGGGTGCCCTCGGCCTCGGTGATCTGCCGTTCCAGGTCGGCGATCCGGTCACCGCCGTGCCCGGCGCGCTCGAGCTCCAGGCGCTGCCGCTCGCTGTCGAGCTCAGCCAGCCGGGCCCGGGTGGTGGACAACTGCGCGCGCAGCTCCGTGAGCTCGGCGGTGTGCGCGGCGACCCGGGCGGCGTACAGCTCGGCCTTGCCCCGGGCACAGAAGTACGGCAGCGCCGCCCGCTTGGCGTCCAGCTCGCCGATCGCCTGCCCGTACGCGTCGTAGGCGGTGCAGGCGTCGAGCAGCGGCTTGAGCGCGGCCAACTGTTGGCGGGCTGTGACCACCGCCTCGTGCGCCTTGGTCAGATCCTGGAAGTGCTCGACGAGGCGCCGGATCCAGCCACCGGTGTCGAACGGCTCCAGCATGTGGTGGCGGACGAAGTCGTTGAGGTCACCGACCGCCTTCATCGAGACGGTCTGGTGGAACAGCTCCATCGCCTGGTCCGAGGCGATGCCGAGGCGGCGCCGGAAGTCCTTGCCGTACTCCGGGAAGTGGTCGTACACCTTGGCGCCGGACTGGCGCAGCCGCCGCTTCAGCTGGCCGATCTCCGAGCCGAAGTCGGCGAAATCGCCGGCGATCGTGAACTCCCGATCGGAAGTCACGTAGAAGCGCTCCGGCTGGCCCGGGTTGCCGTCGTGCAGCCAGAACACCTGCGCCAGGCTGACCGCCGCCCCGCTGACCGGCTCGGCGAAGACACCGAGCAGCACCGAGTAGCACGAGCCGCGGCGCAGGCCGACCGGCTCGGAGGCGCCGGTCTTCTCGTTGCGCTCCGACTTGTAGTGGCCCTGCACGTAGGAGCGCAGCGTGCGCTCCCGGGTGTCGGCGCCGGCCGCTTTGTTGTACGAGATCCGGTTGGCCGGCAGCAGCAGCGTGGTGATGGCGTCGACGACGGTGGACTTGCCGGAGCCGATGTCCCCGGTGAGCAGGGCGTTGGCGCCGTCGAGGCGCAGCGTCCAGACCCGGCCGTCGAACGTCCCCCAGTTGTGCAGCTCCAGCCGTTGCAGGCGGAACCCGGCGAGAGCCGAGGGCGCGGTCTCTCCGATCATGGTCGCGGTCATCGGGTCGCCTCCAGCTCGGCGGCGTACTCCGCCAGCCGGGCGTCGAAGTCCGCCAGCCACTGCGCGTCGACGAAGGCCTTGATGATCCGCCGCACCTCGTACGTCGGCTCGGCATCGTCGATGCGGCGCAGGAACCCCAGCTCCACGATCTTGCCCAGGTGCGTGTCGATCTGATCGATCAGCCGGGCCTCACTGGTCGAGGTGGGCAGGAAAACCGCGCACAGGTCCACGATCTGCTGCCGGGTCAGCACCAGCCGGGTGTCGGCGTTGCTGGCGTCGAACTCGGCGAGCTTCTTGCGCAGCAGCGCCAGCAGCAGGCTGACGTGGAACGACAGCGCCCGGCGCGGGATGAGCCGGGGAATCGTCGGCTGCCCGGTGGCCTCCTCGTCGCCGGGCTGGGAGCGCAGGAACGCGTACCCCTCGGCTTCGTCGACGACGACGGTGAGGCCGAGCACGGCGACGTAGTCGCGGACCTGCGCCTGCAACTGCATCAGGTGATGCCAGGGCACCGGGTGCGTGTCGCGGTAGACGACGCCCTTCATCAGGTGGGCGGCGGCCACCGACAGGCTCGGTTCCTCGCTTCTGGTCGCGGCCATCACACCCCATCCAATGCCGGCACCCGGCGCACGAACGAGACGGCGGGCAGGACCGCGGTCCGAGTCCGCCCATCCGGGTCGTACCAGCGCACCTGGTCCCGCCGGTCCTCGTCGAAGACGACGTCGAAACCCGGGTCGCGCAGCGACAGGTACGTCACCAGCTCCGCCAGGCCCTGCTCCAGCGGACGGTCGGCCAGGACCTCCGGCAGGGACACCTGCGAGCTGCGGCGCAGCGCGGCGCGTACGGCGTCGGTCAGCCGGACCGGATCGACGTGCACCTGCTCGAAGAGTCGGGAGACATCGATGTTGGCCTCGCCGGCGCCGACCGTGGTGTCCAGCGCCTGCTTCGCCCGAGGCCGGTACAGCGGGCGTTCCATCGGCAGCACGACCTGCGGAGCGGGCGCGTCGAGCTCAAAGACCAGGCCCTGCGTCGGCTGGTCGCGCAGCGCCAGCGCATGCGCCTCGATACCGCGGAGCAGGTCCATCACCCGCCGGTTCTCCAGCCACACCTGGTCGTCGAGGAACCGCCGCAGCTGCTCCGACAGCAGCCGGACCGTCGCCTGGGTGCGCTCCGCCGCGTCGAGCCAGTCGTAGTGGATGCGCCGCATCCGCGGATCCACTTCTCCGATGACGTCGAGCGACTGCACCCGGGCGAGCAGGTCGCCGAACTCCTGCTGGCGTTGCGGCGACAGCAGGAAGTCGTAGAAGGCGTGAAAGCTGCGCCCCTGGTCGGAGTCGGCGATCGCGTGCCGGCTGCCGACGACCTCGTCGAGCAGCTCCCCCTTCGAGCCGCTCCACGTGGCGATCTTCTCGCGCAGCGCCCGGTCCAGCGCCCGGAAGTTCGCCTCGACCTCGCGGAAGTCGCCGAGCAGCCCGCGCGCCGTCGTCACAAACTGCTGGTAACGGTCCCGCTGCGCCGCGCCGTCGAGCACCTCCACCTGACCGCCGCGTACCTTGGCGATCTCGGCGTCGATCGCGTCCCGGCGGGCCTGCAGCTCCGCTAGCCGGGCGTCCGGGTCGGTCTCCGCGCCGTAGACCATCTGGCGCAGCAGCTCGAGCACGATGTTGAGCCGGGACTCGGTGCCGACGAACGACCGGGCCTGCAGCGACTGCACCCACGACAGCGCCCGCTCCACCGCCGGGGTCGCATCGAAGTGCACCTCGTCCGAGTCGGGCGGATAGTACTTCCGCAGCCAGCCGACCTCCGGCTGCGCCCAGTCGTCGAGGTACGCCTTGGCGGCGCGCGGGAAGGTGCCGGCGCCGAGCCGCTCGTTGAGCGCGTACAGCTCGTCCTCCAGGCGCGCGGTCAGCTCGACGCCGGAGATGGAGCGCACGTTCTCCTCGACGAACACCAGCCCCAGGAAACTCAGGACAAGAGCGGCATGGTCGGCGCGCAACAGCCGCCACGCCGCGTTGTTGCGGCGCAGCCACTCGATCTCGTCGAACTCGATCGCCACCGCCGTCTGCCCGCCCCTGCCCTGGTCACTCAGCCGCCGCCCATGCTAGAGCCCGGCTGGGACATCCTGCTCGGGGCCGCTGGCGGGTCAAAGTCAGATCGTGTGGATCGTGATGAGGTCCTCGAGACCTGCAAGGTCGTCGGCGTTGCGGGTGTACACGGCGGCGTCATGCGCGTGTGCGGTTGCGGCGATGAGCAGGTCCATCACCCTGGCTCGCGGCTGACGGCCGACCTCGACGACACGTGCGGCCAACCGTGCGTAGCTGTCAGCGATGACCTCGTCGATGGGTAGCGGATCAAATCGACGTTGGATGGCGCTCAGCCGCGCCAAGCGGAGCGCCCTCGCCTCGGCGGTTTTCGCGATCAGGACACCGAACTGGAGCTCGGCAAGACTGGCGACGCTGATGGCCAACTCGCCGGGAATCGGGGTTACGTCGTTAGCGATGAGGATGCTGGTGTCGAGGATGCCGCGGCTCACCGCTCAACCCACGGATCGGCGATGGTGTCATTGAGGAGGTCCCGATCACCTGCCCACCCTGGGTCAGTGGGTTGGTCGAACACGCCGGCAAGGTCGTCCCACTCGCGCCAGGTTCGAGGACTGACCGGGCCGAGCACGGCTGCCGGGCGACCGGCGACGGTGATCGTCACGCGTTCACCCGCTTGCGCCCGGCGTACGAGGTCGCTGGCGTTCTGTCGCATCTCCCGCAGCCCAACTTCATGCATACAGCAAACGTAGCACATGTGCTACCCGCAAGACGTTGTGGCCGGCGGGCCCTTCAGTCTTCCCCGTCGCGTTCCTCATCGTCCCCGCGCCGACGGAGCGCTCGTTCGGCAATCCGGCTGGAGAGCTTGCCTGTCGCCCATTTGGCCCGGCCGAGGGTCTCGTTGCCAAGGCGCTTGGCGGCGTCAACGCCGTCTGCTCCCGTCTCGAGCGCCTTGTCCCTCGCCTCCTTGGCCGCGTCCGTCCATCGTCTCGCCTCTGATGACTGGCGAGCGCGCTCGATCCCGAGCCGTCCGTGGAAGTCGACGATGGCGATCGAGACGTGGTTGCTCGACTGCACCACAGCTGGGGAGTCCATTGGGTTCAGCAGCACCTTGGTGTTGGCTCTGCCTGCAGCCGCATCCATGCGGGCCATGAGGCGCTCGGTGCTCCGCGAAATGAGCTCCAGCCGGTTCATCCGGGCAGCCCGAAGTGCGAGGCGATGCCGGTCCAGCTCGTCCGGAGACGCATCCAGCACGCGGTCGAGTTCGAGCACGGCGATCGCATCCTGCAGTTGGAAGCAACGAGCCAGAACCCCGAGCCACTCCTGAACCTTGGACTCCGCCTCCCTAGCCGCCTTGGCGAGGTCACCGATCTTGGACTTGCGCTCCAACTTCTCCGCGAGTGCGTCGAGCTGGCGTAACACGTACGCCTGGGTTCGTGCGATCGTCATCGAGGTGGCCTGCACCTTCGATCACGTGACCTCGGAGACCCGGCCCACCTGCTCGCGGATCGTCATGGCCTCCCCGATGACGAAGTCCACCCCGATCATGTCCGCCAGCACGGCGTCTTTCTGGGCGCGGAGCACGTCGTCGACCTTCTCGTCGATCGTGGCGAGATAGTCGGTGATCTCGTCCATGGCCTGTTGCATCGCAAGCTGTGCCATGAGCCCCGCGGCGCCGGCCAGGAGCGCAGGGTTGGTCGGAAGCGATCCGGGCTTCACGAACTGGAGGTTCTTGACGAATTGACCGTTCTGCGCCCTCAGCGTGGCATGAGCGTTGCCGGAGACCGAGTTCGTGACCATCGGGAACTTCTGCGCGATCTTCGCGGACTCCTCAGTCAATTTCATCCAGCGACCTGAGTGGGCGGCGATCTCGGAACCTGCCTGTGCGACTCCCGCTGCCGTACGGAGGGCAGGTCCGAGTCGATGCAACCCGAGGTCCTTCGACGGCAGCCCCTCGAGACGAGGAAGAGTTCGATCACCCCCGGGTCACCGATGACAGCCAGGCCATCACCGTCACTGATCAACTGAATCTCGTTATCCATCGTCGCCCCTCCAGAAACAGCCCGCCGGCCAGTTCGTCAACGACATGATCCGGGCCAGGATCGGGGTCCTCGAGCAACGACGCTAACCGCAATGTGCCTTGCCGTGTGTGCCGCCTTGCGTACAAGATCTGTTACCGACCCGGACGATGTGGCGCCGGGGCGAATCGTGGGCAGCTGGCTCGTGGACGGTCTACGGAGGCTGCTCCCGCCCGTCACCCGGTTTCCGGGACCTGCCGGTTGAAGCGGGGCTTGAGGGCCAGGACCAGGGCTTCCTTCGTACCCTCCGGGTTGTCGGTCTCCTGCCAGCGGACCTCGCGCTCGCCCAGCCAGCCGGCGATGTCCTGCGCCGTCGCCACCGTGCCCTGCCTGTCGAGGAGCTGGCCGACCTGCTCGTGCAGCACCGACGAGCCGCGATTGCCGGTCAGGTGCTGCCGCAGGCGGTTGCGCAGGTTCCCGGTCCGGCCGACGTAGATGACCGTGCCGCCGTCGAGGACCACGTGCACACCGGGCGCGCGGGGAGCGTCGGCGACGGCCTCCATCGTGTACGGCACGGGTGGCGTGAAGCCGGCCAGCAGGTCGTCGATCAAGGGGTCGGGCATGCCCGGAGGCTACTCCCGCGTGACCGCGCAGGGGCCGTCGTGGTCGTTGCGGCGTCGGCAGCGGCCGGCGCCGTCGAGTCGGGCGTCACACCAGATCCGGGTACGCAGGAACTGCCGGTCCTCCTCGCTGAGCGTGGTCTCGCCGAAATCGATGGCGGTGACGTGACGGAGCGCGTCGCGCAGTGCGGTGGCGAGGATGATGGCGCCGTCGAGGCTGGTCAGCGTGGTGGGCAGGTGGATGACCCAGCGGGGCGCGCTCATCGTGGCCACCTGCTGTTCTGCAGGCCGGGCGGGGTGTGGCGGCAGCCGGTGTGGCGGGCCTGCCACTGGCGTAGCGCCTGGCGGATGCGTTCGGACTCGGTGTTCGCGGTGGTCAGCTCCCGATGTAGGCGGTCGAGTTCGTCGGCGATCCGGTTGAGGTAGTCGTTGACCTGGTTCGGGTCTAGGCCGCGCCAACGGGTGTCGAAGGCGGCGGCACGGACGTGGTGCGCCTGCAGGCGTACCCCGGTCACATAGATCATCGCTGCGGTGCCTCCTGCTGGGCAATCAGCTGTTGGATCTGCCGGTCGGTGAGGCCGCGCTGGTCGAGGACGCGCTGGCCCCAGCGGTGCAGCCGGCACGGGTGCGGCGCGCGGTCGTTGCGGCAGCGCAGGCCGTCCGGCCACTGCTCGGGCGCGTGCACGGTCAGCGCCTTGAGGGCGAAGCCGACGTCCTCGGCGGTGACGTACGGCGGAAGCGGCAGCTCGCCGAGCGCCTCGTCGATCGAGTCCATGTCCCTCCCTCGCGTTGGTGGGGCACCGGGGCGGGCGGGGACGGCGCTCGTCGTTCGGGTCAACGCCGCCGGAGCCCAGCACCCGCCCCGGGCCATGCGCTCAGCCTCGACGAGGAGCTGACCAGGAGCTACAGCGTCGGAGGCGCCTGTGTGACGCAGAAATGTGGCACCTTCGTACTCACCCCGTTGACGGACTGTTACTACAGTGGCGGCAGAGCGGAGGGAGATCGACCGTGACGTTGAAGCGACACCGGCTCTGTCAGCGGCGCAAGGCGCTGGGATACAGCCAGGAGCGCCTGGCGGACCTCCTCGGTGTTGAGCGGTCTACCGTCGTGCGCTGGGAGAACGCCGAGACGGACCCGCAGCCATGGCACCGAAGCCGAATCGCCTCCGCGTTGGGAGTTACGCTCGAACAGCTCCACGACATGCTCGTCGACGTGTCAGTGGCAGCGCATCGAGGGCAGGCCGCGAAGGACATGGAGCGCGATCCCGCTTCAACTGCTGCCCGGCTGGACCTCTTGAGCGGCCTCCGGACCTTTCTCACCAGCTATCTCGTGGATTCCGCTCGGCCAGCTCCGACGCTGGTCGAGGTCCGGCGAGCTGTGGGCAGGGTGCACAACCTTTACCAGCGAGCGAGTTACACCTCGGCCGCCCGCATTCTGCCGGATGTGCTCAGCCAAGCGACAGCCCTGACCACCAGCACACCTGGCGTCTACCGCAGCGCTGCGTTTCGGCTGCTCGCCGCCGCCTACATCGCCGCGTCGAAGCTCACGGCCAAGGTGGGTGACGGCGAAGCGGCCCTGCTGACCGCCGACCGGGCTTCGACCGCAGCCCGTCTCGCAGACGATCGGGCGCTGGCTACAGTTGCCGCACACCAGGCGGCGTGTGGACTGATGCGGCAGCCCGGAAGAACTGCCCAAGCGGAGCAGGTGGTGCGGACCAGCATCGAGCGCCTGGCCACGGCTGGTTCAGTTGCCGATCCTGACCTTCTCTCCGCTCACGGCGCACTACTGCTCCTAGCTGCCGTCATGGCTGCTAAACAGGGCGATCCGAAGCAAGCGAGCCAGTTCCTGGCGCACGCCGAGGCGCTTGCGACGACGTTGGGAGCTGACCGCAACCGGCTGTGGACGGGTTTCGGTCCGACGAACGTTGTCATTCATGCGGTGTCCACTGCCGTCCGAGCCGGCAACGCGGACCAGGCCATGGAGATTGCGACGCGGCTCGACACGTCGCGACTGCCGCCCGTCCTGGTCGGGCGGAGGGCGCAAGTACACGTGGACTTGGCCGCAGCGGCACTGTTGTCGTCCGGCGACAGGTCCGTCTCGGTGTTGCACCTGCTCGAAGCCGAGCGAGTGGCCGCCGAGATGGTCCACTCAAACGTGCGCGCCCGGATGCTCCTGCTCGACCTGTTGGCGAAGGAGCGCCGAGCGGCGACGCCAGGGCTGCGGCCACTCGCAGAGCGGGCCGGTTTGCTGGCATGACTGACCCCCGCGTGCTTGCCCTGGTCGTCTGCGCCGCGCCGCCGGTGCTGCGGATCGCTGAACTGATCGACCTGCTGCAGGAAGACGGCTGGACCGTCTGCCTGACCGCTACGCCGACCGCCGCGACGTGGATCGACCGGGAGGCCCTTGCCGAGCAGACCGGGTATCCCGTCCGGGTGGAGTGGCGGAAGCCCGGCGACCCCGAGCCGCATCCGCTGGCTACGGCCGTCGCCGCCGTACCTGCCACCTTCAACGTCATTAACAAGTGGGCGCAGGGTATCAACGACACCCTCGCGCTGGGCATCCTGAATGAGGCGCTCGGCGCTGGCATCCCGATCTACGCTTTTCCGAACGTCAAGGAGCAGTTAGCCGCTCATCCAAGCTACGACGGGCACCTACGGCTGCTACAGGACGCGACCGTCGCCGTGGCGTCCCTGCCTGCTGAGCTGGATTGGCATATGGTCGTTGACCGTCTCCGTATCGAATAGCCTCCCGGGAGATTCCGCGGTCCTTCGGCCCGCCGCAGGTTGCGCGACCCGGCTCGAAAGTGCCCGGACTCCGAGTCGCGTTAGTCGGTCAACACTCGTTCCATGGTGCTGAACCGAATCCGCTCCCGCTCCAATCGCAAGGCAGGTGCGTACCGGTTGGCGACCAAATCGCGGTACAGCTGCGACGCCGCGGGCGTCAGGTGGGCCAGCTCCACCGCGACCGGGGGCGGCCTCCCGGCCCCAATGCTGCCGGTGCTCTAGCAACGTCGCGGAGCTCATCAGCACCGACGTCGTGTGCGGAAACACCTGGCGGAGCCGGTCGAGGATGGCGAGCCCGTGGGTGTCAATGTCGCCCCAGTAGCTCAGCTCCAGGTCGTGCAGCCAGGTCAGCGGCGCCAGCGCACGGACCGCGTAGCCGCCGCCGAAGACCGCAGCAGCGTCCGGCATCGACGGAAGGGCCAGGTACGTAGTTTCGTTCTCCATGACGAGCACCCGTACGAGAGCGGAGTGCCGGCCAACTCGTCAACCGGGACCGTCATCTCGCTGAACGGACCGAGCGCCGCCGGGATGGGGCGGGCAAGCGCCCGCAGCCGCACATACGTGGGTTTGGTGCGGCACTGTACCGCTCGGCGAACCGAGTTGGCGGCTTTGCCGCGTCGATCCGCTCGGGTGCCAGCTGCCGGTCCAGCAGCTGGGCCGGGACACCACGGTGCTGCTCGACGAACTTGGTGTCGACGCTGGCGACGTCGATCTGCCACACGTACCGCTCCGTCGTGGGGTGCCGGTCAGTCCATAGCACGCCGTCGACCACCGACCACACCAGCCACAAGCAGCAGGGCAGCATGATCCGCCGCTACATCATCTGGCGGAACAAGAACGCCGCCGACGAACGCCTACGCGAGGTAGTCAACAGGGCGAACGTTGCCTGATGCGGCACCAGTGAGGCTCCGCCTCGGACCGCCGAGGTGGGTGGCTGGGCTGGTCGGACCGGTGCCGGCGGGTTCATTCTGGCATTCGTAGGCGTGGATGCGGAGGTTGGTCATGGCCTCACGTCTGGCGAGAACGAATGCGGTCACGGTCAATGACGTGCTCGATGGGCAGAAGCTGTTGGAGATCGACTGCCTGGACCGGATTTATCTGACCATGTCCGTGCCGAACCTGGTCGTGGGTGGGCAGGTGGTCAGCTTCCTCACCCAGCACGAGGGCATGCCGGTGCCGTCTCCTGCGCTGTTGGAACGGCGTGGGCAGGCTTTCCGCCGGGCGGTGCTGTCGTTCGCCGAGGCCAACGACATCCCGGTCATCAGCTTCACCGGCAGGAAGGAGAAGACCCGCCCGGGTGTGCTGGCGGACAGCCCGTGGCCGGAGCGCAAGATCGATCAGGTGATGCCGTTGATGCGTGAAGCCGCGGCTAGTGGCCGGTCTCAGGTCGTCGCGATCGGTGTGGCGCAGGAGTACCAGCGCGTGTTCACCGGATCGAAGTCCGCCACCGGCACCGGGGCCGTGTGGTTCTCATACCAGCGCGTTGACCGGCGGGTCACCTGCTACTACTTCTACCTGTGGGACGTCGACGTCGGGCCGGCGTTCATCAAGATCTGCGCCTACTTCCCCTACCCGGGAAAGATCTGGTTCAACGGGCACGAGTGGGCCAAACGCCAAGCCACCAAGGCGGGCATCAGCTTCCGTGAGCTGTCCAACGGCTTCGCCGCCTGCGACGACCCCACCGGGCTGCAGGACATCTGTGACCGGCTCGGACCCGGCACCGTCACCGTGTTCGCCGAGCGCTGGTGGGCACGGCTGCCGCTGCCGTTCACCCCCGCCGATCGGGCCGCCGGCTACTGGTGGGACATCTCCATGCGCCAGATCGAGGTCGCCAAGACCATCGTGTTCACCGCGCCCCGCCATGCCCGGGCCTTCTTCGAAGCCCTCGCCGCGGACAACCTCGACATCGGCCGCCCCGACAACATGGAGATCATCTTCAACCGGCAGGTCCGCTCCACCACCAAAGGCGTGTTCCGCACCGCGATCGACCGTGACAACGACGGCGTCGTGGTCAACGCCTTCTACCGCCACAGCCGTGAGGTTCCCCCGATAGCGTGGAGGCCAGACCTAAGGGGATAGATGGTCATGGCTGAGAAGAGGAGACGGTTCGACCGGGAGTTCCGCGAGGGCGCCGTGCGGATCGTCCGGGAGACGGGCAAGCCGATCGCACAGGTGGCCCGGGACCTGGGGATCAACGACGGCACCCTTGCCAATTGGGTGGCGCAGGACCGGCGGGCCCGTGGTGAGGGCGCCGCCGGTGGGTTGGATGAAGACGAGCGCGCGGAGCTTGTCCGGTTGCGGCGGGAGAACGCCGAGTTGGCGATGGAGCGCGACGTGCTCAAGCGATCTGTGGTCCTGTGGGTCAAGGAGGCGACGAAGTGAGCGTTGCGGCGTTCGTCGCCTCCCAGAGGACCGAGCACGGCGTGCCGCACGCGGTGACCTGCCGCGCCCTGGGGCTGTCGCAGTCGTGGTTCTACAAGTGGCGCGATCGTCCATTGACCGCCCGCCGGCAGCGGCAGGCCGACCTGGACGGGGCGATCCGGGCCAGCTTCGACGCCTCCGGCGGCACCTACGGCTCCCCGCGGGTCACCCTGGACCTGCGGGCGGCCGGCTGGCGGGTCGGGGAGAACACCGTCGCCGCGCGGATGGCCGCCCTCGGCCTGGCCGGCCGCACCCCGCGCCGGCGGCGCAGCCTCACCAAGCAGGGCAAACGGCCGGCCGCGCCGGACCGGGTCCGGCGGCAGTTCACCGCCGTCGCACCGAACCTGCTGTGGTGCGGCGACCTGACCGAGATCACCACCGATGAGGGCAAGCTCTACCTGTCCACCGTGATCGACCTGTACTCCCGCCGGCTGCTCGGCTACGCCATGAGCGCCCACCACGACGCGGACCTGACCACCGCGTCGCTGTCCATGGCCGCCGCGACCCGCGGCGGCACCATCGACGGGGTGATCTTCCACAGCGACCGCGGCAGTGAGTACACCGCCGCCGACTACGCCACCGCCTGCCGCCGGCTGGGCATCCTGCAGTCCATGGGCCGGGTCGGCTGCGCCCTGGACAACGCCGCGGCCGAGGCGTTCAACTCCACCATCAAGGTCGAATACATCCACCGGCACCGGTTCCGCACCCGCGCCGAAGCCCGTATCAAGATCGCCACCTGGATCGTCGACTTCTACAACGCCCGTAGACGTCACAGCGCCTGCGACGGCATGTCACCGATCGACTACGAGCGACTCATGGCCCAGGCTCGAGGAGCCGAAGCCGCATAACGGAGTCCTCCACGATTCCGGGGGATTGACAGCCGGGTCAAGTACTACCTCAAAGACCGGCGAGCCCTACGCATCGAAACCGTCATCAACGACACCTACGACATCGGCGTACTGCGCCGCCTGGAACACCTCGATGAAGTCGTCGCCAAAGCCCGTGACGCCAACCGCCGGCTGCTGGACACTATCCGTGCCGGTCAGAGCTGCGTCCTTGCGAGCCCAGTCATCGAACGGGTCGCACAGCCCACCCTCACCGAGGATGGCAGGAGGGCCCCAGCGCTACGCTTCGCCGACCCTCGGGTCATGGCCCTGACCGGCGCCCTATGCCTGAGCCTGTTCGCCGTCACCGGCGTCACCAACAAGAGCCTTCGCGCCTTGACCGCCCGGCTGCTCGGCACCGGCTACACCACCAGCCAGATGACCTACGACCTACGACGCCTGCGGTTCAACGGCCTGATCCGACGCATCGAACACACCCACACCTACGTCCTGACCCCCGACGGCCAACGCCTCGCGATCTTCTACACCAAACTCAACGACCGCCTCCTACGCCCACTCCTCGCCGCCGACCAGCCCCAAGCCCGACCCGCCCTGCGCCAAGCCCTGGCCACCATCGACCACCACGTCGACGACTACATCGCCCGAGCACGCCTCAGGCCCGCAGCCTGAAAACCTGACTCAGTTGTTCAGATTCTCGAACCCAAGGATCTAGAAGGAGCAAGAACCAGGTTCATTGCCTCGGACTGCCGTCGCCCCGTCGACGTCCGACGGTCTACGTCCGTCTGAGCCGAAGGGGCCTGTTGCCCCCCGGTCCAGATGCGGCAGGATGCGATCATGAAGCCCCGCATCGTCCGGACGCACGACATCCTTCGCTACGCGCGCGATGCCAGGCTCCATGAAGAGAAGCTGGACGGCTACCTCAACTACCACTTCACAATGTCGCCGCCAGACGGCAGCCTGCCGCGCATCCAGCTCGAGCGAGGCATCAATGCAACGGCCCATGTCCACGGGCCGGACGGGGTACGACGTCCCGTCGTTGCCCTTCGATCCAGTCCCTGGAAGGCGGGGCACGCGACTAATCCTTGGTACGACGAGTTCGACCTGAATCGCGGGCATGTTCGCTACTACGGAGACCATAAGGCCAACAGCCCAGGCCCACTCGGCTCCACTGTAGGCAACAAGGCGCTCCTCGATACTTGGCCCCTCCATGCCTCGATGAGCATCGAAGACCGGCTGCTCGCACCGCCGCTGTTACTATTCCGCGCAGTGACCGTAGAGCGAGACGGGCAGAGCCTGGTAAAAGGCCATGTGGAATTCTGCGGGGTCGGCATCATCCACCAACTCGAGCACGTCGTGCAGCAGGACGAGACCCTAGGACGCACCTTCCCGAACCTTGCCCTGGACATCGCGGTCCTAGACACATCCGACCGCGGCGACGCGATTGACATCCGCTGGATCGACGACCGTCGTAATCCCCATCTGGATTGCCTCCAGGCCAACCGGTACGCCCCGCTCTCTTGGAGTCGCTGGATCAGGGAAGGACACCAAGCAATTCCGCGCGTCCGACGCACCGTCGTTCCCGCACCCGGCAGAACCTCCTGATTGGCGATGCCGTGGGCAAGCGTTGGCAAGGCGAGATCCCCGTCTTCGCCTCATCCAAGGACGTCCGCAGGCCATGGAGGCCCGGCTGGTCGGCGGCCTCCCCATCCGCGAGAGGCGAGGGGTCTTCGGCTACGCTGCTGGACCCTGGCCCAGGAACCCTCGGCCAGCGAGCAATGCAGGGAACGACAGGCGAGGCATGTCGTAGGGGGCCTGTACGGTGCGCAGGCCGTCCGGATCCCTTGTTCGATGAAGGAAGAGGCCGTTGGAACAACCATCCCCTCCCGTCACCTGGCGGCCGGCGCGCCTCCGCGGCAACGGCGAACCTGATCAATACGATTGCTTGACTTCCCCTAGCGATTTGTGCGTAGCGGCGGCTATCGGCAGGAGGAAAGGGTGACCGACACGTTGCAGAGCGGGCCGGACAAACTGCGAGTCGTCGACCTCTTCGCTGGTTGCGGCGGTCTGACGTCTGGCTTCCACAGCACCGGTCGGTTCCGGACCGTGGGGGCAGTCGAACTCGATCTCGCAGCAGCTGCGACGTACGCAGCCAATTTTGGAGAAGAAAACGTCTACTGGGGCGATATCGAGGAATGGGTGAAAGGAGATCTGCCGTCCGCCGATGTGGTCATCGGCGGACCGCCCTGCCAGGGCTTTTCGAGCCTCGGCAAGCGCGACATCGGTGATCCGCGCAACTCCATGTGGCGCCACTACGTCGAGGCCCTGGTGAAGATCAAACCTGCGGCGTTCTTGCTCGAGAACGTGCCACAGTTCAAGCGCTCCGGCCAATTTCATAGCCTTTGGAAGGAGACGCTACCTGGCGGCATGCTCAGCAACTACTCGTTGAGCTTTCAGACGGTTCTTGCTACAAATTTCGGAGCGGCGCAGCTGCGTCGCAGATTCATTGTCATCGGGACCCTCAAGGACTTCCCCCGGATACATGTACCAGATGGCGATGTGCCCCGAGAAGAATGGAGAACCGTACGGGATGCCATCTGGGAGCTCCGCCACTCTGTCATACCTGACAACACCGAGCTTCCGGATGACACGGACCGGTTCTTCAGACAAGAGGTACCAGGAGCTTTTAAGGCGTCGGCTCTGGACTTCGCACGAAAGTACGCCAAGATTTCCGTCGAGCGGATGAAGAGCATCCCTCCGGAGGGTGATCGGCGTAGCATCCCGCCGCATCTCCTTCCCCCGTGCTGGGTGGGACGGACAGACGGCATGGACGTATTCGCGCGTCTCCGCTGGGATCGACCGTCCGTCACCATCAGGACAGAATTTTTTAAGCCCGAAAAAGGTCGCTACCTGCACCCCGAGGAACACCGCGCATTGAGCCACCACGAAGCGGCACTGCTACAGGGCTTCAACGACGACTTCAAGTGGTGCGGAACCAAGATCCAGATCGCCCGGCAGATCGGCAACGCCGTGCCGGTCGAGTTGGCGGCAGGTTTGGCGAAGCACATAGCCGCCACGCTGGACCAGCACTAACGATGAGGCGTGGCTCTCGGCAGGTTCATGACCGTCTCGGTTACCAGCGCCGAGCACAGATCTCGGACCTGGTGGTCGCTGAGGGCTCGTACGTCCAGGAATGCCAGGTATCGCAATAACCGGAGTGTGACGTCACGAATAACCCGTCTCCGGGGAACGCCCGCAGAGAGTTCCGTGACGGCGCGCGCCGTCTCACGTACGAGGCGTGAGTCGCCGCCGATGCTGCGGCGCTCGAGAAGCTGGTTGAGGTCGCTCTCACTGAGGGCGGCAAGAATCTGCTCGTGGCCAGCGAAGACCACTGCTTGCCACCACAACCGCGCCCAGGTGTGCCTGGTCAGATCGGTCGCGACCCACCGTTCCCTGTTCTCGCGACCGAAGCGCCACATGGTCACGTCAGGTAGGGCGACGAGGGAGATGAAGGACCAGACATCCCGGTTGCCCGCCTCTGCCCAGGCGAGGTCCATGTTCTTTCGGATTAGCCTGGCGGCGTCCCGGTCGAAGGCGACTCGCGCATCCGGGGCAGCCGCCTTGGGAAAGCCATGCCGCTCCGCGAGCGTCGACACGGCATCTATCAGGTCCCGTATCCGCTTGACGGAAACGCGACCGCCCACAGGGGCCCAGGTCTGGTCCGGGTGTGTCTCAGAGGGCGTAGGAGTCCACCCTTCATTGATCCTGGCATACATCGCTGCGCCTATGACTGCCGGAAGATGGGGCCACAGTTCGCTCACTGGAATATCCGCCCCTTTCCGAGATTCCTGATTGCGCCGGAGATTTGAGTCCTGAAATCGGCCAGTTCGACGGGCGACGGTGGAGCAGCAACCGGCAGCGGCGAAGCCCTTACAGTTCTCGAGAGGACGTCGCCGACGCTATCCGGGGGCCATGCCTCGCGTTCGGCAAGTTCGTCACGAAGGTGAAGAGCAAGCTCCAGCAGCAGCGCGGCGACGTCCGCCTGCAGTTGGTCCAGGAGAGCCTGCTGCCTTCTGTCCTTGGCGCCGCGAGCGACGGCCGCACATAGCTCACGGTCACGCTTGTTGATCAATACACGGAACGTTCCGTAGAACGGCGCGGTGAGTTCTGTGCTGGTCTCGAGATGCCAGCTGGCAGTCGGCGAGAGACGCGTGTGAGAGAAGTCGATCTCATGCACTGGGAACATGGAGGACACGTTCTCCAGCACTACACGCTGGACGTGTTCGGCAAGCACGGAGCCCTGGACGGCGGCCACGCCGACCGCCCGGCGGGCCGGGGGGCGTACCAGGCTGACAGTGGTGCGGAGCGTCAGTATCCCGGACAAGCGCTCCCCGACAAGGATCGTGTCGGCGACGGCCGCACCATTGGGATGGAACGGCACAGGAGACGAGGCCTCGGTCATGTCGGTCGTGGAACTAGTCCAGGACACGGTCAACACGACATCATCGAGCTCCAGACCCGTCTCCTGAACGAACCTTCCTGCGTCGACTTGCACTCGTCGCGCGACCCGCAGGTCTGTGCCCGGATCCCAACCGTCGACGGCATCGGGCAATGGCAACCACTCCTGGGCGCCGAGCAACATCCATGGTTGCCACACGACAGTGCCAGGTTTCGGTACAAGATAAGGACGGACGTCAGCTGGCATCCGACATCACCTGGCTCACTCGAAACCGCACGACGGCGTCTGGCACGTGCGTCGCATACACGTACCAGTCCGATTCCTCGCCCGCGGGCACCTGGATGGTCCTACCCTGCACGACGACGTCCCCGGAAACGGACTGCCATTGCATGACCTGCGGCAGCGCAGCACCTAACGGGGGCTCGTTCTCCCGGCCGCCACCTTCGACGACGACTTCAACGTCAGCCGACACAGTCCTCACGCTTGAACCCGCAGGAACCTTCACGAGAGCGACGAGGTACGCACGTCCCTGATAAATCTGCAGAGACGGCGCCCCAGCCAGGCGAGGTTTCCCCCCTCGCCGCGTCGCCGAAGCACCGCCTGAGCCACCGCCGACCCCGAGTCCTGCCCCTCCACCGTCTGAAAGGCCACTCTTCACGGCGGATCCATCGGTGTCCTGGCCGACACTGCTAGGAGCCGGGACAATTCCAGCGAGCAAGGCTGACAGTTCGCCCAGACCCTGACCGCCTGAGCCGCCAGCCTGGGCTCCGAAGCCGAGTTTCTCATCCACCTGCTTCTGTATGAAATTGCGGGCTCCAAGCACAACGCCTCGAGCTGATCCGCTCAGCCCCTTCGCGATCCAGTCATCGTGCGTGGGTGGCTCAGCAGACGCGAACAACGCGTCGGCATCCTCGGACGCCCTGAACACGGCCCCGTAGGACAGGCGTGTGTCAGGGTGGGGCGGGCCCGGCAGATAGTCCACGACGAGTTCAGCGACACGCATCCGGGCGACGTGATGAGGCGGTCCCTCGAAGGGCTTCGCCGCTCCGAGCATTAGACGGGTACTTCTGCCGTCGGCGGCTCCCAGCGCCAACGCAAAGGAGCCCGCTTTTCTCGGCGGAACGGTCCGCGAGTACGAAACACCTTTACCTGCACGGACGTCATGCAGCGCCTCGACGAAGGGCGCCAACTCGTCGAAGTTGTCAGGTTCGGGGACAGATACGCGTGAGCCATCGACAGCTACGACGAAGCGCATGTAGCGGCCGCGCTCGTTCGGAATCATCTTCGGCCACAAGTTCCACACGATGGATGAGGCGATGAACATCGCAGCTTCCGCCGGCGTGCGCTCCCGGGTGTACGACTCAGAACCGGTCGAGCCCAGGTCAGCGGCGAGGACCACGACGTCCGTGCCGGTGCGGCCATCGGCGAATCCCGGGAGGCCCAGGTCCTTGGCCACGGACTCCGCCCGAGCGGCCAGGAGCGGGTCCGGGATGTCATCCGGCGCCACATGCCCCCACCAGTGCCGACCGGTGAACCGTCGGTCACCCAGGTACCAGCTGTGTCCGAGCGCGGCGCCCATCAGCCGCCGACCAGTCGGGCCACCCGCCGCCGTGTTCGTATCGACCAAGATGGCGCCGATTCGACTGAGTCGGTAGAAGATGCCCTTCCCGAAGCCATACGTGCCCCCGCCAAATTCATGATCACTCGGTTCCCCGACGTTCCGGAGGAACTGCACGAAGTCCGGTGTCTCGTCGTCACGCGCCCGCTCACCGGCACGGAGCGGACCGCCCAAGCCGACAGTGTTGCGGTCGGAGATGACTAGCACGACAGTCTCGGGCCGCAGAGCATCGTCGAGATTAACGTTCGAATCGCTCGCAGGGCCGGGCAGCAGAACTTCGCGCCAGGCGTCGACGTCTTCGTCCAGCACACGGACGTCAACCCCGAACTCCACCACGCCTTCCGACAAACGCGCGTCCCAGCTGTTTTGTGCCGCCTCCCTGACCAGAACGGTTAGCGGGTCAAGCGCAGGGCGGCCCAACTGTTTGACGATGCCTTCCGCGGCCGCTGAACCCTCCGGCGCGAAAGGCTGTGACCACCAGCGGCCGCTCAACGAACCGCCTCCACGGCAATCTCTGCCAGCGATGCGCCGGAGCTCAGCGGAAGCAACGCGGCGAGATCGACCTGGTAGCTCAGGTCTCCGACGCCATGCGGAAGAGCGCCTTCGACGAGGGACGAGGGGGCGAGGCGAGGTACGCCAACCCCTACCACGAGCCTGAGCACTTCCTCTATCGAGAAAGTGTCGAGGTCGGCTTGATCTCGCTGTTCGGACCAGCCTGCCGCCGACAGGTGGGTGCGGAGGTCCGCCCGCGAGGCCACGGCGCCGCGGAGCTGTTCGACAAGGTCACTCACACTCTGCCCGTCAGGGTCTTCCACCACTCTTAGAAGGACGAGGTCCAACGGTCGGCCGTCATGGGTGTTCAGCTGCTCCAGCCCATGGACGACGATGCTGTCAGTAGCGGCGCCCAGTCCCTTCACCTCGAGGCACCGGGCGGCCGCCTCGAAGTCGTGGGGCTCGTTGAGCGGACCGCGCCACGCTCTTAGCGGGAATCCGGAATCCGCTTCGACAAGGGAGGAGAGCATGGCGAGCTCCGCGAACAGCCCTAGTTTTGCCTGACGTGACAAGCCACGGACGAGACGGCTCCGAAAGAGCCTCCGCCAGCGTGTCACGGCCCCGATCGCCGCCGACGCAGGCCTCTGTGCGCCCGAGACCGCCTCCAGCACGTCGGTCACGACCTCGTCGAACTCGGGAAAGAGGTCGGACTCGGCGCACGACACGTCGACGTACGTCACGGCTGACCCCCCAAAGCTGAGCCTGCGAATCGCCATACCGAGCACCGCCGGCTTGGGGTCGACGGGCGTGGCATCGTCGCCAGCAGGAACGAGAAGGTGACGAGCGCCCAGACCGTCCAGTGCCACGCGGCATGGCTCCGCGCCGCACAGGACTTCGAGCGGGAAGGAGACCAGCTCCTTCGCGCGCGGCGGCACCAGAACCGCCCACGCACGCTCAAGCATGGTTGGTTCCATCTCCGTCACGCGAACTCCTCGGTGTCCACGTCGAGCGCCTCGTCGATGTTCTCGCTCTCGACGTCGGTGAGGTCCACGGCCACGTGAGTAGCCTGGATCCCCTTCGTCTTGACGTCTCCCGGGAAGGTGATGCCCATTCCGATTACCGGCCCTACTGCGTTGAGTGCGGTACGCAGTGGGGTCTTGCGGTCAGCACCCTGCTTTGGATTCACGGGCTCGCTCGTTGGTTCGATCAGGTAGAGGACGATCAAACCCCGGTCGTGACAGACCGGGTCGTTATTGCGCAGCGCAACAAGGTCGCTCTCACCCATCGCCCGAGCCTCCGCTGGCGTCAGACCGAGATCGAGCGCCCGGTCCTGCTTGCTCATCAGCGTTTTGATGTCGGCGCGCTCAGCTTGGCCATCGTTCAATCGCGACCGGATCGAATACCGGACGCTTAGTCCGCCCAAACTCTGGGTGGGACCATCACCGATGACGACAGCGACCGACCACAAGGCAAGACTCGGCGGATCGCTAGTGAGCTGCTTGTCGATGTACTTGATCATTAGGTCCGGGTCCAGGTCCGGGGAGTCCTCGTGCACCTGATACCGCGAGAGGAACGTCTTCACCAGCGAGACGGGAACATCTCGGATCAGGTGCGCGCCGTCCAAGTCCTCGTCGAGCTGGCCATGCCGGACCGCCTCCTGAACGAAGTACTCCGCAGCTTGGAGGTTGCTGTCCAACCAGTCCACGTTGGTGTGTCGAAAGTACCGAGTCTGCAGGCGACGACCGGCGTACGAGATGAAAGCCGGCTGGGCGGCACCCATCTTGGCCGTGATCCGCAAGGACGGGTGCGTCCGGATCCTGACCGCTACCTGGGTCGGCGTCAGGTTTTCTCGCTGGTAACGGTCGATGTCGTCACGCATCTCGTGTTCGACAGTTGCCAAATGACGGAACGCCGCTGCGAGACTCGGCGTCATCCAGATTCGGGGCAGGTCCTCGAACCCCGTGCGGTACCCGAACCACCGGCCCATCTGAAGCAGGGTGTCGTACGCCGTCGCTCCTCTGACGAAGAAGCTGACGACGAGCCCTTCCAGGGTCAGTCCCCGAGAGAGGGTATTACCGCCCACGGCGATTGCGACCACCGATGGTTCGGAGTAGTCAAGGCGGTCCTGGCTCCGGTAATTGTCGAGAATCACACGCGTCGAGGCGATGACGTCGGCCAGATGCGGCAACACCTCATCGAACGAGTTCTGCTTCCGGCCGAAGTCGTCGGCCGGCACTAGTGACGACTCTTTCTCCCACAGGTTCCGCCAATCGTCGAGTACGTCAGGCCGACCGGAGGCAAGTCCGGCCATGGCTTTCCGCTGAAGCATCTCAAGGGGCGCCCGATAGCTCTCGTGAACGGCGATCTTGACGGATGTGTGGATGAGCATCGTGCTGTGACCGCTGTCACCCCGTGCACGGCGAGCGGCCGTAGCCAGCCAGAACCAGTGAACAGCCCTCACCAACTCATCGATCATGGTGGGGGTGAACCCGTCCGCGGGCTCCTTGCTGCCTGGGCGTAACAGGGGAACGTCCGCCTCTGCCACGAGACGGACCATGTCGTAGCCGTCCGGCGGACCGTCATCGTCGTCGGCGGCCTCCGACTCAACGGCATCACGGCCGAAGATCTTCTCAGGGCCGAAATAGCCGTATGGACGCGGCAGATTGAGAATGAACGACTTCGGATACAGGTCGCCCTGGGCAGGATCTACAAAGACATTGGCGAATGGCGTCGCGGTGTACCCGACGTAGGTGCAGCGCGGCATAAGACTCAACAGTCTACGGATGAGTGGGTTGATGCGTCCGGTGGCTACCGACGCCTGATCGGCTTCGTCATCGATGACCAATACCGGCGCGACCTCCAGAGCCTTCCTTCCGTTCGGCGTGTCGAGCCATTTGATGAGCTTGCCGAGGACAGCAGCATTCTTTTTGACAACAGCCAGGACCGTCTTTTCCGGGCTGAGGGCGGCTGACGCATCGTGTGACGGCTTCACGAAGTCTCGTGACTCCTCCGTCAGAGTCACCCAACGGTCTGGGTTGAGGTCCTTCAGATACTGATCCAACCGCACCTGGGTCTGCCGGCGGAGCCCGTTGTGGATGCCGGAGAGAACGATGACCAGGCGGTACTGCACGTCGGCCAGTTTCGCCACGACGGCAGTGAAGTTGGTGGTCTTGCCGCTCTGCACGTAGCCGACCACGAGACCCTTCGAGTCCCACTTGTACCGATCCGGCCGTGGGGTGTGAGCGACGACGGTACTGGACGAATGGTCCACGGAAGCAATCCGTTCTGCTGGCCAGCCTTCGGCCTCGAACTGGGCCTTCAACGCAAGCCAGTAGCGGTCGGCGTCTCCGGGCCCGCTGTACCAGTCGTCTGAGCCGGCTGTGATGATCGGAGGGCCACCGGCCTGCACCTTCGCCTTGTCGGCCTCGAACTGATGCCGAAACTTCTCCACAAGAGCGTCCGGCAACGAGTCCGAGAAGCTGAGCACGGCCGCCTCGATGCCGTTTCGCCTCGCCCAGTCCGCGAAGACGGTGTATAGCCCCAAGATCTACCACCCCTCTGTGACGAGCAGGAACTTAGCCGAGGACAAGCTCACAGAACACCCCAGCGACGACAGCATCGACCAACCATCTACCGTGGGGGCGTGGCCGAACGTCCTGCACCGAGCTCGGCTGGCGTCAGTGGTCGTATGCAACGACAGCGCCGGAAGGACACCGAACCTGAGTTGGCGATCCGCCGCGCCCTGCACCGAGCAGGGCTTCGGTACCGGACTGGCGTGCCAGTCGCTGGCTCGCGACGACGGACGATCGACATCGCCTTCACCGGCATTAAGTTAGCGGTGTTCGTCGATGGATGTTTCTGGCACGGTTGTCCGCAGCACGCAACCTGGCCCAAGGCCAATGCCGCGTGGTGGGAGGCGAAGATCCTTAAGAACCGCGAGCGGGACCGCGAGACCACTCGCCAACTTGAGGACGCGGGCTGGACCGTCATACGCATCTGGGAGCACGAGCCAGCAGAAAACGCCGCATGCCACCTTATCGACGTGGTGAAGGGCATGCGGGCGTCGGTTGCTTCGCCACCGCCCGATATCGTCAGTTGCACGACGCGGCTCGCCAGACGCTGACGTTCGGCGACATTGCGCAGCCATCGTTCATGCTTTGAAAAACCCCATGCCGCGCTGCTCGGGCCAGCCGATGAGAAGTCCGCGGTCTAAAAGTGTGTTGTTGAATTCGCAGCTCGTCTCAGGTAGGAGGCTACAAACGTGGCAGGCCGCAAGGTTGAGGCCGTCTGAACCGCTGGCCCCTGACTCCATGCACAACGGATCTGCCGAGCACCATGTCGCCCGCTTCAGCGCTGACGTCAGTGTCCGGCGGAGCCGCTCGGGCTCGCCTTGGCGGACGATGCCACCCAGGCTTCCCGCGGAGTCGCTGGTCGCCGTGTAGATGAGCAGACCAGCCATTCCTTCGTCGGTATAGAGGCGTTCGCGCATGGCAGATGCGGCATAACCGGAGTCGAGGCTCCACTCATTGATGAGTGCGTGGGCGAGTGCGTGAATCATGATCGAGCGGGCGGTCACCCGAGACGGTGGCGCCGGCCGCCCCGAGGCCGCGGCACGTCGGGCCAGCAGTTTCTCGTAATTGTCGGTGACCTGCTTCGCGCGTGCGCGCACCTCCGGCTGAGCCTCCCAGGCGCGCAGCCTCTCGTCCGACAGCCGGAGGAACACACCCTCACCCGCCACCTCCATGGCGGGCAACCAGTCCAGTTCACCCGCCGACAGTGGTGCCCTGCGGGCAGCCGGGTCGGCGGCGGTCGGCGGCTCGACGCGGGTGAAGGATTGCAGTACCCGTACCTCGCGCAGCCGCGTCACCAACATGACCTGGCCGATCTCAGAAAGGGGCGGGTCGCCGTCGGTGGGCCGACACTCGAAGTCGTCGCTCTCGTCGCCGTGGTCGCTTGTGGGGGCGCACAACTGCTCGTACTCTTCCGCCTTGAGGTCCAAGTCGAGGTTGGCCTCCTCGGCTGGCCCACGGGCCTCGAGCTGCTCGCGTCGTCGCACCGCGTCAATGATGTGCTGGACGCTGATGCTGCCGCTGATCAGGCCCGCCCGTTCGGCCTGGCGCGCGATGACCGCCCCATCCTCGCCCTGCCACATCGCGAAGTGGGGATCGATCAGCCGCTGCAGCTTCGTGGACCACGGCGGAATGGCCAATGACGACCGCACCAGACCGAACCAGGCGGCCGACGAACCTCGCTGCAGGGTCCGCGGCGCCTTGGTACAGCCGGCCACCTTTTGGTCGCCGCCCAGCCAGGGACGAGCGCCGGTACATCGGATGTTCAGCTTGCGAAGCTCGCTGCGCCGGAACGCGCCCTGCATGGAAGCCTTTCGGCCGCAGCCGCAGACAATCTCGATTGACCGGAGTGATGCAGTCCGACCTGTAGTGATCATCTGGAGGTCCTGCTTGCAGGGACTGGCTTCCTGCGCGCCGCGGTGCACCCACGCCCAGTATGGAAAGTCATCGAGATGACCATCCTCGCAGGCCAGCACAAATCGGGAGGGGATCAGCGACCCGCCACAGGCGCAGGTCGAATCCTCGCCGCCGAACCGGCCATACGGCTGCAACAACGTGCAGCGCTGGCACGAGTAATAGTTGGGGAACCGCCGCAACGCCGCTCCATAGTATGGGCTCTCCGCTGGCGGCAGGTACAGCTCGGAGACGCCCAGGGCGTGTTGGAGGCGGGGCTCGTGGGTCTGCTGGGCACGGTTCACCTTCCATTCCTCGAGCCCGGCCACGATGTAGGAGGCCTCGTCGATGGCGATCATCGAGCCCACTCCGTAGGTGGTGATCATCTGAGCGCGGCGGACGGTGCCCTTTGGCGCAAGGGTGGGCGTGGTGGGCCGCCGCGTCGGCCGCTGGCCCCGGAATCCTCCTGACCTGGTCATCGGCCCTCCCGGTTCAGCAGGTTGGTCTCCACATCGACGTCTCGAAGGCTGTTCATCGTCGGGAACGAGTACGGCAGGTCGTCATCCTCGAAGGTGCGCAGAAGGGCGGCGGAGTCCGGTCGGCGCTTCGTGTCGCCTGACCACTTGGGCTTCTGGTATACGAGATCGTCGTTCCAGTCGACCAGCTCCGCCCACCTGCCGACGATCTCTTCGAGATGTCCTTCGGTCGACTGCAGCTCATCGGGCGCGATTCGCTTCACCCGGTCCAGGATCCGTGTCACGAGATTACGCAATTGCGGCGCGAAGGCGTCAAGACGGCCGGCACCCTCGTTTTCGCCGGCGTCCGGAATCGTCAACCGAGCAGCCCCGATGAGAGCGGCGTGCAGCGCCCGGTCTCGGGCTCGGGCGGAGAACGGTGTAACGCTGGTGGACTCCACCTGGCGGTACAGGGCCGAGTGGTAGGCGCGGAAGTTCTCGTAGTGCGAGCGGTCACGCGATCGCGCGGCGTTGTACAGCATGACGACCAGGCCGGGATAGCGACGACCGACCCGACTGGTCGCCTGGATGTACTCGGCGGTCGTCTGCGGCTGACCGGTCACCGCTAAGAGCCCCAGGCGATCGACGTCCACGCCGACGGAAATCATGTTGGTCGCCAACACGACGTCGAGCGCGTTGGGGTCGGGGTGGCGCACGTCGAGTTGCCGGAGCCGGTAGGGGATGTCGCTCGCGGAGACGCGGCTGGTCAGCTCGGTGGTCTCCACCTCGCGGGGGGTGCCGTCCCCAGAGAGTAGCTTCAGCCGTCCAGCGACGTCGTCATTGACCTGGAGTTCGGCCGCGGCCAGGAGCCGTAGGCTGTTGAAGTAGCCGATGAGCGTCCAGTAGGCATCCCGGACATCGTCCTTGCCGTTGACGACCGCGGCGTGATGTAGCAGGGCCCCGTACGCCCGCACCAGCAGGGTGGCCTGGCTCGTACCGGGGGCGAAGAGGCCGACGTACCGTCGCGAGGGCTTGCGTTCGGGGCTGGCTTCCACCGCGAACCAGGAATCACGGGCGTCGAGCCCCGACGGGGGAAACTGGTGGACATCCCGGTCGAATAGCGCCTTGCCCTGCTCTCGGGCGCGGCGGATCGTGGCCGTGGAGGCGACCACCTTGGGCCTGTCCGCAGCGATGTCGAGAGCCGCCTCGTAGAGGCCGACGAGCGTACCGAGCGGGCCGGAGATCAGGTGCAGCTCGTCCTGGATGACGAGTTCGGGTGGGGGTGTGCCCTCCAGAGCGTTGCGCCGGTTGAACAGCGCGGCCGGTTCGGCCTTCCACGTCATCTGGGCGAATTTATCGACCGTGGCAATGATCAGCGTGGGTCGGTGATGGTACACGGATTGGTCTACGAGGTGGACCGGGAGGTCGTCCCGAAAGTCGCAGTCAACTTCGCCGCATGCCGCCACGAGCCGCTGCGCGGCAAGATCCACCCGATAGTTGAACACGTCGATATCAATGCCGCACCAGGGGCAGCGACGCAGCTGCACGGGATTGTTCTCGCGCAGCGTCTCCCCGGCGCGGAGTTTCTTGAGCGCCGTCTCGGCTTCGGGCAGCGTGTTCGGGGTCGCGCTGGAGCCGACCCACATGCCGATCGAGATCTCCTCGCCCGTCAGATCCGGCTGGTCGCGACGGACGCGTTCCATGGCGCAAATCAGCGTGGCGGCGCGTTCGAACTGCTGCAGTGTTAACAGGCGCAGCGTGTAGCGCATCAGGACGGTCACCCCGCCGCCGAGCTCCCCTCGACGGATCCTGCGCAGGAACACCGTGAAGGCGATGAGGCCGAGGTAAGCCTCCGTCTTGCCACCACCGGTGGGGAACCACAGCAGGTCGGCGACCTGCCGGTCCTCGTGGTCGGGGTCGGCGACACCTTCGAGACAGAGCAGGATGAATCCGAGCTGGAACGGGTACCAGCGACCGGCGCCCAGGTCGGCGACGGACGTCTTGTCGCGCATCATGACGGTACGAGCCCGCTGGATCGCCATCGCCCTGTTGGCCAGCTGGAAGGCGCGCATCACCTCGGGATCGCGGGCGAGAAGGTCGATGCCGGCGGTCATCCGATCGCAGGCAAAGCGGCACTGACGTACCTGATCCACGGCGACCTTCGCGTACGGCGAGCCCGCCATGCCTGCGGCCTCCGCCTCCCGGTCGTTCACCCACCGGCGGTAGCCGTCCGCCAGCCTGCGAAGTGTCTGCACCACCTGTTCAGGTGCGCCTTCAGCGAGATCGATCATCCTCAAACCCGAGACGTCAATCTCGCTGTTCGATTCCGAGAGCCGCACATCGAAGCTCGGCGTAAAGCAGGAGCGGACCTCGGCGACCGCTCCTCGGGCGTCGGGCGCTCCGCCGATCGCGGGTTCGCTCCACTCTGCGGCACACCCATGACCCGTGACGAACGTCGGTGCGTGGCGATAGAGCATCGCCGAGACCAGGCTCTCCTTGTCGTCGTCGAAGGACGGGGCGAGCTGTTCGACGATCGCCGGCTTGCCGGAATCGCAGGTGACGCTGAGGTTGCACTGGAAGTAGCACCAGGAGTCCCGCAGAAGCCGGCCGTGAACGCTATGCACATTGACCAGCGTCACGGTGACGGTCACCGTCCCGCGTTCCCGGTCCGGCTCTCGGACCAGCGCACGGATCTCCAGCCCGGGGACGATGGCTTGCGTGTGTCGCTCGGGACGCGTGACGTCGATGATGACCGGCATGGCATGGACCGGGCGGCGTCGCCACCTGATCGACGACTCGTCGGTGGAGCGCGCGGTCTCCACCTCCGCTTCCACCGGACTGCCTACCGCGTCGATCGGTTCATACGCCGCGGCGCTGACGGAGATAGTGAGGCTGCCGCAGCGCGAATCGACGGCGAAGGTCAAACCCATGGTGGACGGGCTCTGAACGTTGGCCATTGACACCCCGATGTCGGGCTGCTCGTCCTTGTCCAGCCGGCCACTCGCGAGGTCGACGTCGGATTCCGCCGCGTCCTCGGCGCCGTCCTCGGGCTCGCGCTGTGGAAACAGCACCCCCGTCAGGTAGGTGTTCACCGGTTGGTCGGCCAGGATCTCATCGGCTCCGCCCGCCGGGCCGAATACATCGAGAATCAGCTGTTCGGCCAGCTCGTTTCTGAACCGAAAGTGCTCGTCGAAATTACTCATGGTCAGACTCCGCATCCGCGTATCGAAACCAGCTCAGCCCGCTCAGGCGGGGTGCCAGCCAGACTCCGTGCTCTCCCAGGCCGGCACGCCTTCCCGCGGCGACACTGCCGGCGACCGTCTCGATATCGTCGATCCAGCAGTCGGTGATCGACGACGGCCAGCTCAAGCCCGCGTCGATTGTCTTCCGGCCGTGCATGTATCGCGCGAGGGCTTCTCGGAACAGCCGTGAGACAACCCCGATAGATCTGCCGTGGTGCTCAAGGGTGTACAGCGGCACGGCCAATTCGTCGGCCGCGCCTTCCGCCGAAAGGGTGAGCGTCACGGGGTCGCCGGGCCACACCTTCGTCGCCAGATAGTCCTGCAGCTCAGCCGGATCTGCGGCGAAGACATCCGTGCCAGCGGGGAAATCCGTGCTGACGTCGCCGCCCTCCACCGCCATCCCGTGCCGCCACCCTCGATTCCGGAAGTTATAGCGGCCCCAGCGGTCTGAGTTTTTCGGACGCTTGGTGTATACGGCGCCGGCTTGAAGGAGCGGTTCGAGACGGAACAGATCGTCCCGGCATCGGGTCATCGCCATGTACAGCAGGCGCGCCTCCTCCATCGGGTCCTCGTCGTCCCGGGGCCGGCCGTCGAGCACGAACACGCGGTCGTATTCGAGACCCTTAGCCCGGTGCATCGAGGAAACCGTGACCGGATCCGACGGCGATGCAATCGCGAGTTTGGCCGGACGTCCGCCCGCGAGCGCCGAACGGAGGCGGCCGAGATCAATGCGGTCCATGCCGGTCCGGCTCACACGTAGCAGCGCCTCCCAGGCCGTGGCCAGTGACTCTTCAGTCAGTCCGGTGTGCTCCGCAAAAGCGGCATGATCGGCGGTGAGGCCGTCATGCCTGCGGAACACGGTGGCCAGCCATCGCGGATTGATGTCGTCACCGGCGCGCCGCTGCAGTCGATGCTGGACACCCGCGTGGTGCAGGGCGGCCGAAACCTCCAACGCCTGACCGTTGTCCCGGCACAGAATCGCGCAGCTGCCATCCGTGTACGTGAGGCCGCCGACGATGTCGTCCAGGCGTCCAGCGGTCGGCAGGTCGAGGAACTCGTCCCGTATCCGTCGCGGAATGTCAAGCCCAGACGTTGCGGCCGGCGCGCGCAGCGCCTCTCCGCACGCGAGGAGGCTAGGCGGGCGTGGCGTACGCGCCCTGAAGTCCCGGGTCAGCGTCAGTTCCACAAGATCGCCTGCATACCTGTCGTTGCGCACCCAGGAGAAGATGTCCGGCTCACCACTCCGTCCGCGGACCTGGAATCCGTAGATTGCCTGAGCCGGGTCGCCGACCATGGTGAAGCCGCAGTCCACCGACGCTAGCAGCGCCTGTACCAACTCCCGGCGATCCCCGACGAGATCCTGCACCTCATCGAGAAGCACGTGCCGGAGCGAGCCGATGTACGCAACGGCGTGCCCATCGAGGATGGCACCGGTCGCCTCGCGGATCCGCTCTTCGAAGGGCAACTGGCGCCAATCCTGGTCCGCGTATGTCTGGTTCAGCAGATCCAGGGCCCAGGCGTCGAACGTATGGGCGGCCACGAACCGGCTGCGCCCGGTGGAGGCTGCGGTCCTCGTCGTGAGTTCGCGCACCGCCGCCCGCGAGAACGAGAGCATCAGGACCTCGTCGGCGGACAACTCGTCGTCGAGCAGGTAATTGAGGCGACGTACCAGGGTGTACGTCTTCCCCGTGCCTGCGGGGGCGATGACGAGGGTGCGCGAGTCGGCGGGACGGGTCGCGGCAAGGACCTGCTCCGGGGTCGGCCGGTCGTCGACGGTGATGTGTGCACTCACGACTCGGTCCACATCTTCTCGAACTCGGTGAAGGCGAGCTCCTCGCCGTAGTTGACGATGTTGTCGCGCAGATTGAGGATCAGGCATCGATCGGTCCCACCGTTGGCGGGTCCGCGCAAGCCACGGCCGATCATTTGTTGATAGACGTTGGGGCTGTACGTCGGTCGGGCGACCACGACGGCACGTGTGGCAGGCGCGTCGAAGCCCTGGTGGAGCACTCCATAGTTGGTGAGAACGCGAATCCGTCCGCGGCCGAACTGCTCGACAATGCGCCGCCGGCGTGCTGTCGGCGTCTGCGAGTCGACGGCGGCGGCGGTGACGCCCTGGTCGTTGAGGACAGCGGCAAGGAATCGTGCGTGGTTGACAGAGGTCGCGAAGACCAGGAGGGGCCACTCCCGATCCAGGCCGAGCAACGCCTTGATCAGGGCATCATTCCGGACCTGGTCATCCGCTAGCCGCCGTTCCGCCTCTGGTGGGAGCGTGCCGCCGCGCAGTTGCGACATCCGAGACACCTCGGAGTCGGTGAGCGTGAGCTGGCCTCCTTCGAGGACGCGGTGGTCGACGCGGGCGAGCACCCCCTTGCGCTGCAGCGTCCGGTACGCGTCGTCGCCGAACACGTCCTTGTCCAGCCGTCTGTTGCCGTACCGGCTGACGAGGCGGCTGGTCTCCGCGCTGTTCTTTCCCCGGAACGGCGTCGCGGTCAGCCCGATGAGGGGCCGAGTGGTGCGGTACTGGGTCAGCCCGAGTTGCTCCAACAACCGGGTGTAGCTCTTCGTGGTTGACCCGTGCGCCTCGTCGACGATCACCAGCGCCGGCTCGCGCAGCCAGGCGTACGTCGGCTTCTCGAGGTTGTAGGTGAGCTTGTCGTCGGTGGCGATGACGAGATGAGGGTTGTCTGTCACCGGGCTCGCGTCGCGGGTGCTCCAGAATCTGCTGACAGTCAGCCGCGTCCCTCCGACGCCGACCTTCTCCCAGACGTAACGCCAGCTCTGTACCGCCTGCTCGCAGAGCTCCTCGGATTGGGCGATCCACAGGATGGGTCCGCCGGGACCCTCTGAACCGAATTCTTTGAGGTACCGGATGACTGCCTCGACAGCGATACGGGTCTTGCCCGCACCGGTGGGCAGACTAAGCATCGCCCGTTCCGGTCTCTCCTGCATCAGCAGTCGGTGCATTCGTCCGGCTAGCTTCTCCTGGTAGTCGTGAAGTGGGAAGTGGGGTGTAGGACCGAATACGTGCTCGGTCTCCAGCGGCTGCTCCTCCCGCACGCCCGCGAAGGTGTTAGGTAGTCCCAAGTCGGTGACGATGCTCTGAGACTTCCGGTCGCCGGTGAAACCGACCGCGAGTGCTTCGTGGGCCTTCCCGAGATCCTCCCGGTGGTGCCGTAGGATGCCGTCCCCATGGGCATGCAGCGCCAACTCGGCGATGCGACGATCGCCGACGGGAGCGCCGCTGCATGCCTCCTCCCAGGCGAGCAGACCTTCCGGGAGCCCTCGACGCAATCGCTCGGCGCCGATCAACAGAAGGATCTTCTCCACGGTGTTCTTCGTGGCGCGGACCTGCTTGAGCACCTCCTGGTTCTTGGCCTCTTCGCTCCGGCCGAGGACAATCTCGACCTCCTGCGGGGAGAGGCGTAGGTCGATTTCCCGCGAGATGGCCTGGAGGATCCAACGTTTGTCGGTCGAATGGCGCACGTAGACCACTGCCTCGCGCGCCGCGACCTCTAACGGACTAGTACGCATGCCGTGGGGAGTGCGTTTCACCTCCTCCAGCTCGCTGCACTGCACGAAGGACCACCCGTTGGCTCTCGAACCGCGCAGAATTCGGAGGTGGGGGTACTCCGCGACGACCGCGACGGGTTCGGTTTCCTCCACCTTGCGCAGCTCAGTGCTGATCGTCGTGGCATACCGCCGCATGCCCCACGTCTCCACCATCGCCTCGACGTCGGCCGGGGTCGGCGCCAGCAGCGCGGGGACGCTCTCCAACACCAGTGAGTCGTATTCTTCCCGACTCGACGTGACGCAGATCTGGTCGTCCGGCCGCGTACCCCAGGTGACACCGATCCGGCAGCGGGTATCACCACCGGGCCAGTCGGCCCCCGATCTCAGCACCAGCGCGTAAGCCGTGCCGGGCACGGCGTCTTCCTCGGTGGTGGCGACGGCATCCACGAGATGTCGCCAGAGGCGGGCGGGGATCTGGTCGACAGTGGCGGGCAGCCCGAGCAGGTCGGCGACGCCGCGGTCGATCAGCGCGACCGGCAGCACCGCCCGGTACTCGCTCAGGGAGGGACCCACCGCGAGTTTTGCAGGGATGAGACCCTGACTGCTCTGCAGCACCCCGTACCGGCGAACCATCCACACCAGGGGAGAGATGACTCGCCCGGTGTGCCGGTTGGTGCGCACGCTCCAGTCGTGTACCAGCTGGCTAGCCGGAAGGTTCTTGATGAAAAGATACTTGGCCTCGTCACTGAGAACCTTCAGCATGCCGAGCGGTCCCGGCGGGTTGGCGCCATCGACGACGACGCTGCTCATTTTAGGATGGGCGACTCCAGCCGGGAGCTTTGCACACATCAGGTTGAAGGCACTGGCCCGATACTCCTCGAACCACGCCTCGCGGCGCGGGTCGCCGCTTGCCACCGGCACGTCCGACATGCCGAGGGCCTCGAGCACCGGTCGGTCTGCGGAGTGAACTCGCAGGTCAACGGCGACACTTTGGTCACGGCTGCCGTCGGCGGGCACGACTCGACCTGGAAGCAGGCAGTCGATCGGGCGGCGATAAGTGCCATCGCAGGTGCGTAGGCGCAGGATCCGCCACCAGTCAGGGCACAACTGCGCAATGGCCGCGGCCGCATCGCGTGGTGTAATCCGTCGGCACAGCTTCCAGAAGCTCTCCCACTCAAAGATTCGGTAGTGGGCGAAGCCCTTTTCGAGGACGGCGGTGAGCCGCCCGATGGGGGTGGCCTCGTGTACGCCCAAAGTTTCCAGCGCGCTACGCACCCCGATCACATCGGTAACCCGCGGATCGACGTAGACGAGGTCATCGGCCAGCTCGTCCTGTCCACTACGTTGGAACACGTCGGCGCCGTCGACGGACACCATGCCGCTCAACTCGGTGAGCACAATCAGTGCGCTCCGTGCGCTTCTCGCCTGTTCGTGGTTTCCACTGACCATCCCAGCAGCGATTTGGATGGCACGGGCGGAGGCCTCCGCGCTGCCGTCAGACACGAGCGCTTCCAGCCACTCCCGGGCGGTCGCCTCTCCGCGTCCTGCGCGGTCGAAGATAAGGCGCGCCTTCGCACGGCGCTCCCTGTTCTCGATCGACTTGTGCGTCCAGTCAACCGGCCTGCCGGGGTAGTCCGCCCACAGTTTGAGCCACGCGTCCGACGTGTTCTCCGGCGGCATCTGCAACTCGGCGGGTCGACGAAGCTTGCCGTCCTGGTCGGGCAGTGAAGGCAACGATGCCGCAGCGTTCCATACCGCGTTGGTCAGCCGCTCGTCAGCCCACTGCGGAGCTTCCCGCCCACGACCGGGAAGCAGCATCAGGTAGGAACCCGGGTCAGTCGGATCGACGAGCTCGGGTAGGGACTCCACGACGAGTCGAGCGGCCTGCTCGATCAGTTCGTCGTTGAAGGCGTTGTGATCGAAGAGGTTCTGTCGGTCCTCACTGGTCTTCCACGGCGCGTTGAGTAGGCCACGCAACGTGGTGGCGTAGTTGGTGGGGAAGTACGCCCAGAACGTGCCGCGATCGCCGAAGCCTCGGCTCGGTACCGCCCAAGCGATGTCAATCTCGGGGCGGTCGTGCAGCTCACCAGCGCTGGCCAACGCCGCGTCTGATGGGGAGTGTGTACGACGAAAAACATGCCACTCAGTCGTCGTTCGCTTACCCTCCGCGCTCAAGGCTTGGAGTGTGTGAATTGTGGCGGTGCGCCTGACGTAGAGTTCCCGGATCACCGGTTGCTCGCCGGACCTGTCTTCCAGGTACAGCGAGGCGACATGCGGCGAGAACAGCTGGAACTCTGAGGGGAAATTCCTAAGATCCTGACTCAGCCGCTCTGCGCTGCCGGGCAATAGAGGCAGCCGCACCACGGTGACCGCCCGCGTCAGCATCTCGGCAAGCAGTGGATCCTGCACCGACGCCTGCTCGGCGTCGATGGGGCGGGCCATTCTCAGCACAGGGATATCGATCGCGTTCGGCACGATTGCACGGATGGTCCGCTCAGCCCACTCACGGTCGAAGCCGAACGAGCCGGTCGCACTGAAGAACTGAGGGGCATCGCTGACGCTAAGGACTGACTTGACACCGACGCCGAACCGCCCGATTTGACCGCCTCGCTTGCGAGAGACGCTCATGCGAAGGATCGTGTCCGCGCCCTCCGGGGTGATCGGATTGCCGGTGTTGGCGCAGTAGAGGAACTGATCGGTGAGAATGACCCGGATTTTGCCATTCCCCACGCCGCGCATCTCGTCGGCGCCGTTCTGGACCAGCTCGTAGACCTGACGCTCGCCGTAGCCGCCCTGATTAATGCGCCGCTCACCGTTGGCGTGCTCCTGGATCAGGCCCGGATCGATCCGGTACGTCTCCAGGACGCGTTGCGACTGCTCCTCGACGACCTCACGGACCGACTTGCCGGAAAGGTCCACTTCGGTGTTCTCATTCCTGCCCGCCGCTGGCCGGTTGCTCTGCCGAGGTGAGGGGGCGGTTGCGAGAGGAGAGTCTGAAGGGCTCATCTTTCCGCCTATGCAGAGAGTTGGTGGGTGGACAAGTGGGCCAGAACTGCTTGGTTCGCTTCCCATCCGTCGGGGAACTTCACCGGCACATTGATGTGAACCGGCTCGGTCGAGGGGTGGGCGTCGAGCAGCTCGGCAATCCCTGCTCGGGCTACCACGATGCAGGCCTGCCGGTGCCGAGACGTCAGCACGCAGAGCCGCCCGGACTCCAGATGGAACGCCGTCGCGTCCCGCCGCCCCGACAGCGGGTGCAGCACGATCGTCACGTCGTACTCCCGGCCTTGCAGCCGGTTTGCGGTGTCGACGGTGACGCCGGCCTCGGCCGCGCCGAGGCGGGAGCGGATGGCGGCGACCTGGTCCCGATGCGCAGCGCCGATGGCGATCCGGTCGGGGGTGACGGGGCTCCCACCGGGCTCGCGTTCGGAGACGGCGACCGCTCCGCGTTCCAAAAGCCGGCGCGCCAGGGCGGCGCACGCGGCAGCCGCCTCGGCATCTGTGCGTTGCGTGTGCCGGGCGGGCAGCTCATAGAGCGCCCATCCGCTAGCCGCCGTCCCCAGCGCCGCGTCGACCGGACCGTTCCCGAACCCAGCCGTACTGAACGACAGCGACCGCTCGCCAGGCACCGTGCCGGCCTGGAATCCGGTGAACGGATAGAACGCCTCCGCGACCACCGGCGCGGCCGACGGCGGCAGTCGCCACGACACCGGCAGCCGGTGCACAGGCAGGTCCGGGTTATGCCGCAGCAGAGCGGCGACCGCCGACTGCATCGGGTCCCAGGTGAGGCCGGTCCAGCGCTCGGTCTCGACGGTGGAGAACGGGTCGAGCTGGCCGGGATCGCCGACGAAGAGCGCCCGCTCGAACCGGCCGGCCACGCGAAGCAACGCGTCGGACCGCATCTGGTAAGCCTCGTCGACGATCGCCCAGGGCCAGCAGCCCTCCGACACCATCGACCACTTCGCGGCCGTACCGATGATGATCGACGGACCACCGAGGTCGGCGACCTTGGCGGCGACCCGGACCGTCGCGTACCGCTTGATCCGCTCGGTGGCGCTGTAGTCGTTCGCCGAGAGGCGGCCGATGTGCAGGTCGGGCGCCTGCTGGGCGAGCCGGTCGATCAGGTCGTCGACCTGCTCGTTGGTCTGGGCGATGACGATCAGCGGCTCGCCAGCGCGGGCAAGCTCGATGGCGGCGCGGACGACCAGGGTCGACTTGCCGGCGCCGGGCGGCGAGTCGACCACCACGCCCCGGTGCTCGCGGGAATGCAGGTCGGCCAGCACCTCAGTGATGACCTGCTCGGCTTGAGCCGACGGCGATACCGCCGGCTGTCGCGGAAGCAGCAGGTTGCTGACGGCCATGGACGTCATCGCGCCTCGTACTCGAACTGCTGCAGGCGGGTGCGAGCGACCTCCAGCTCGGCGGGATCGAACAGCCACTCGAACTCCGGCTTGGTCACCAGAGCCTCTACCGTCAGGTCGAGCCGGCCACGTTCCCAAAGCGCCACGAACCCGTCCGACACCACCGGGCTGGCGAGCAGTTTCTTCGCGGTGGAGATACTTCCGTGCTCGGCGAGCATGCTGAGGAAGAGCGTCGCGTTGTAGCCGGCCTCGTCACGCGCCGCCACATACAGGTGCCGCATTGCCCGGTCGAAGTCGGCGCCGGTGCCGCCGGGCGCGGCCTGCGCCGGCACGGTGGCCGACGCCCGGTCATCCGTCGGCGTTGCATCCTCGACGGTCAAATCCTCCGGGCCGACGTGGTCGTCGTCCTCTGACAGTCCCGCCGCCTGCTCGTTGCGCCGGGCCACGTAGCCGAGGAGCGCGTCTACCGAGGTGAACACCTCGTATCCGAGCTCCTCCATACGCGGCAGGTCGGGGTTGGCGTCGAGTTCCAACACCACCGGGTTGCCGAGACCTGGCTGAAGACCGTCCGGCCAGAACGCCTCCGCCACCCCCAGGACACGACCCGTCGTCGGGTCGGCGATTTCGCTGTCCAGCGCGGGTTCGGCACAGCCGGCGGCGGTCAGCTCGTCGACCAGCGCCTTGATCTGGCGGGCGCGGACGTCGTCGTCCTCCTCGGCCACCACGACCACCGGTCGCAGCGGCTCGGCCGTCGGCTTGGTCCCGTCACGCAGGCTGGCGAGGAAGCCATTGGCGGCCTCGGCCAACAGCTCTCGACGGGCAGCCAGGAACTCGCGGTAGCGGTCGAGACGCCAGAGCTGCGGGTCGGTGGGGATCCACTGCGATTCGAGCGCGCCCGGGTGCTTCTGCTGGGTCTCGGCGAAGTAATCCTCCGGCGCCCGCTTGCCGATCGCCAGGTTGGTCTGCTGCGTCAGGAATGAGAAGTTCGCGACCGCGTTGACCTCGGAGCGACCGTAGCCGTGCTTGTAGAGCAGCGCCTTCGGGAAGATGTGGTGCACCTGCAGCGACGTGAGGTAGCCGAGCATCTCGGCTCGGAGCTCGAGCCCGGAGCCGAAATCGCGGGCGCCGAGCACGCGGGTGAGCAGGTACAGCAGCGGGTAGAAGCGCGAACCGCGGCCGAATCCTTCGAAGTCCTGACCATCGATGACGAGGTTGCCACCGCGCCAGCGACTGAGGCTGGTGATCAGGCCGTCGATCCCGCTGCGGGCAACGGTCTCGTAGTCCTGAGTCAGGATCGTCTCGGTCGAGCCGGCGAAGCGTCCCCAGAGCGCCGCGTGCACATACCAGAAGAGCAGCCGGTCGCGCTGGGTGGCGTCGGTGAACGAACCGCCGTTGAGGTGCAGGAAGCGAGAGATCACCGGGAAGGCGTAGCGGCCCATCAGCACGCGGTCGTGGTCGAGGCCGAGCCGCCCGGAGATCACGTCGAGGAATCCGCTGATGTAGTGCTCGCTGGAGGTCAGCGCCTGGGCGAAATCCGCCGAACTCACGCCCTCCAGGGCCTCGAACTGGGCGCGGCCGGTCGCCACGGCGTTGACGTTGCGCAGCAGCCAGTCGAGGTTGAACTGGAATCCCGCGGTCGACCAGGTGCTGAGGTGCTTGCGCATGGTGGAGCGAGCTTCGGGCCAGTCGGCGCAGATCTTCGCCAGGGCCAGGTCACCCTTGGAAAGCTTGGTGCCGCCGGAGTTGACGCGGTTGAAGATGTCGACCACGACCTCGACGCCCTTGTCGGCTCCGGTGATCTTCTCCTGGTGGAACTCGCGCTCGAGGATGTTGCGCAGCCGGATGAGACGGCCCATGTACGTGGCGAAATGCGGCATGGTGGCCGGATCGGCGGAGAGCTTGCCGATGTGCGGCTCGATGCCGTCGACGAAGAGCTCGGTGACGTCGACCCAGGTCGGGTCGTCCTTCATCTTGGCCGGCGCGTAGAACTCGAAGGTCTCCTCTTCGACGTTGAACCGCAGTCCGGTGAAGGCCGCCGGGTCGCCCTCGAAGAAGGCCGGCGGCTGGCCGCGCACCACCCCGTAAAGGGAGGTGATTCGCTGCTGACCGTCCAGGAGCAGCTGCTTGATCCCGCCACCAGCCTTGCTGTTGCCGCGCACCGACCCGTGGTCGGCTTCGGTCTCCCAAACCAGCAGCGCACCGACCGGATAGCCGAGATATAGCGAGCGCATCAGGCCGCGGACCTGGTCGCGGTTCCACACGTAGCCGCGCTGGAACTCGGGCAGCAGCACAGTTCCCGAGTCGATCTGGTCGAGGATCGTGCCCAACTTGCTCATGTCAGCTCCCCCACGGATCTGAACGTCTGGTCGTTATGTAGTGCTGCGGTGGATCAGGTTGGGTCAGGACCACTCTTCGCGGGCGTCCTCGGCGGTCGGGGCACCGTCGTCGAACGGTGCCGGCGGGCCGCCGTGGGTCCACGGCGTCTCCTCCCGGGTCGGGAAGGCGCCCGCCGGGAAGAAGGAGTCGGTCAGCGTGGTGTAGCAGAGCCGCTCCCCCACCTCCGGCACGCTGCCCGGCGGCGGAGTAAGGGACGACCCCATCCCACCGGTCAGCTCCAGCATCACCGCAGTGGTCCCGTCGTCGTTACGGGCGATCGACACGACCTTGGCCTTCTGGTTGCTGGGCCGGTCGGGCGAGTACAGCGTCGTGCCCGGAATGACCAGCACCGGATCGGCCGTCGTCACCGTGATCAACGGGCGCAGCACGCGGCGCTTGCCGCTGCTGTCCACCCGCGTCGGGTCGGCGGCCGTCACCTCGCCGACGAACGCCTCCCCGGTGAGCCGGTAGTCGGCCATCACCATCGGGTCGTCGTAGGCGCGCTGCACGTCGTACGAGGCTTGCGCCCGTTCCAGCCGGTGCAGCCGCTGCGCGGCGGCCACCGCCCCGTCGCGTCGCGGCTGCGGGAGGCCGCCGTCGTCCAGGTACGAGCAGAAGTTGGTGAAGGTGTCCCGGTCCTCGGCCCAGCGGCCGGTGACCCGCGATCCGGCCGGCAGCTCGTGCAGCAGCGCGACGGCCTGCCACATCAGCCGCCAGGTCGGTTCGAGCTGCTCGCACAGAATCGCCTCCAGCTCGGCACGCCGCCGGTCGACCAGCGAGTCGGCGGCGACCGCCCGGTCGTAGGCGGCCATCGCCGACGCGAGGACCTCGTTGTCGAAGCTCGGGTCGGTGGTCGGGCCGGCCGGCGGCGAGGTGACCGGGTCCTCCGCAAGAGCGGCGGCCTCCGGGCCGGTCATCCCGTCCGGCGGTTCGATCCACGCCATGAGGGCGGCGAGCTGGGCGTCTTCCATTGGGCTCTGGCCGGTGGCCCAGTGCAGGGTGAGCGCCTGGGTCATCGCCAGCAGCGCCGAGGATCCCGGGTGCTCGGCGCGGTCGGCGAACCAGGTGAGCCAGCGGCCGAGCAGCGGCACCGACGGGTGCACCGGGTAGTCGCCGTCGGTGCGCCGGAACCGGGTGGAGCGACCGAAGAGCCGGGTGAAGGCGACGCCGCCGCGGTTCGGTACGAGCAGCTGCGGCGCGTTCGCGTACCGGACCCGGATGTCCTTGCCCCGGTTCACGGACACCGCCTCCGCGTCACCACGGAAGCTGTCCACATAGGACAGCAACACTGCGGCCAGCGAAGCGGCGAAGGCGAAGCGCTGGTCCCGGTTCCGCGGCTGCGGCACGATCAGCAGCGTCGGCTTGTCCGGGTCGTCGCCGACCATCGCGGCGAGCGGCGCGTTGGCCTCGCCGGCCATGGTGAGCGGGATGAACACCAGCGGACGGTCGGCGACGTGCAGGTGCCGGACCAGGGTGATCCGCTGCGCGCGTTCCGCGACGACGGCTTCGGCGCGGGCCAGGCTGGTGAGCGTACTCATCCGGCCACCCCGCTGAGCAGCTCGGCCCGCAGCCGGGCGGCGGCGCGCAACAGCTCCGCGGCCTCCGCCTGGTCCTCGGCGGGCGCCCGCTCGTCGCGGGCGATGGCCAGCGCCGTCTCCACCCGCTCGATGCCGCCGAGCTCCTCGCGCACCGACTTGCCGAGGGCGGCGGTGCAGCCGCGGGCTTCGTGCCGGCAGAAGTACGCCAACTCGCAGGCAGCCAGGCACTCAGGCGAGTACCGGGCCTCGACGTCGTGCAGCGTGTCGATCAGCGACTGCGGGGAGCGGGTCGGTACACCCGTGTCGTCGGCCTCCAGGTCGAAGCTGAGCGTGGCCGGCAGCTCCGCGAGCAGCGCGTCGATCCGGGTCATCCGGGACAGCTGCCGGCGCAGCACGGCTAGCTGCTTGCGGACGTCGACCAGGACCGCCATCGGCAGGTTGGAGAAGTCGCGGGGGCAGACCAGCACGACGTCGTGCGAGACGATCTCCGGGTCGTGACCGGCGTCTTCGAGCAGCTTGCGCATGGCCAGCACGTACACGGCGGACTGGATCGCGGCGGCGGCCACCTTGCCGGGGTCGGCCTGGCCGTCGATGACGGCGAAGCTCTTGATCTCGACGACGTGGAACCGGCCGGCGTGCTGGAACGCGATCAGATCCGGCTCGAGGTAGGCCTGCTGACCGGCGACGTCGAGCCGCAGCAGCGGGTGGTCGAAGAGCGTGCCGGCCCGGTCGGGCTCGGCGGCGGCGCGGGTGAGCAGGGTGCGGGCGCGCGCGTACCGGACGTCGTTGCCCTCTCGTCCGGCGACCGACTCCAGGTCGTCGTAGGCGACCTCCTGGATCTCCAGGTCGAGCAGCTCGCGCAGCAGCCGCAGCAGTTCGGCGCAGCCGTTGGCCTTGACCTGCGCCTCGAAGGCGTTGCCCCGGGTGATGGCGAACTGGGACTGGCCGAACCGGGCCGGGTGGTCGATGTACGCGGCGAGGCGCTGCTTGTCGACGCCGGCGCAGTCCAGCACGGCCCGGCGCGCGCAGCCCGGGTTGTTGGTGAGGGCCGCGATGGTGCGGGCGTTGTGCCGGGCCGGGGCGACGCCGCCGCGGATGGTGGCCAGACGCTGCGCGAGGTCGGTCACGCCAGCCCCCGGATGACGCGCAGGCGGCTGCCGTAGAGCTGCTCCGCCTCGTCCAGCCGGCGGGCGCGGTCGGCCGCCGCGGCGCGGTCGGCCCGGTCGGCGTCCGCGTGGACGGCCAGCTCGGCCTGGGCGGCCTTGATGACGATCGCCGGGTCGACGGCCTCGAAGCCGTCGACGGCGCCGGGGATGCTGGTGGCGAACCGGCGGAGCAGGCGAGCCACCGTGAGGGTCTGCTCCGGCATCCGAGCAGCCTGCTCCGCGACCTTGATGGTGGCTGTCAGAAAGTCGACACGAGGGCTCAGCGGCCCGATGATGCGCCGCTCCAGCGGCCAGGTCGACACGGCGAGCAGGCCGCGGGCCGGCGCGAGATGCTCGGCGGTCAGGGCGGAGCAGAGATAGTACGGCCGGGAGTACGGGGCGGTGCGGAACGAGCGCTCCTCGTCGCGGCGCAGATGGGTCAGCTTGCCGGGAAGGAGGCCGGGACCGGCGGCGCCGAAGAAGGCGTTGTGCACCTCGGCGATCAGCTTCGGGGCGGCCGGGGCGGAGAGCAGGGTGAGGGCGTGGTGGACCTGGTCGCGCATCGACACCAGGGGCGCCTCGATCCGAACAGACTGGCTGTCCGTCTCGGCCCGGTCGGCGAGGTCGGTGATGGCCAGCTCCCAGTCACGCTCGGCGGCTCGCAGTTCGGCGCGCAGCGCCTTGACACGAGCCGTGTCGCGCGCCACCACCGCTCGTCGGACCGCCGCTCGTAGGTCGTCTATCCGACCTTCGAGGTCTTCTATGGACTCCGCCACGACGAGCATGCTACAAGTTCCAGTGTTTCCCAGCAATCCCCCGTAACCAGGATTGTTGATAAGCGGAACACTACTTACGGTGACGCCTGGAAGGGAGACCCGGATGGGCTGGGACCAGTCGCTACTCGACCAGGTTTTCGACCGGTTGGCCGAAGACGACGTGTCCGATGCGGTGGTCGACCTCGTGCTCGCGGCCTACGTCGGAGACGAGGCGCTCAGCGGCGTCCTCGCCGGCGAGCCCGTCGACCTGCCGGAGCGGGATCCGACTCAACGGTCCCGCCCGCAGCCGCTCTACCTGGAGTCCATCACCGTCGCCGGCTTCCGCGGCGTCGGTCCACAGCAGAGCCTCCGGTTGCAGCCACACGCCGGCCTCACCCTCGTCGTCGGCCGCAACGGCTCCGGCAAGTCCAGCTTCGCCGAAGCCGTGGAGCTCGCCCTCACCGGCGACAGCGCCCGCTGGGCCGACCGCAACAACGTCTTCAAGGACGGTTGGCGCAACCTCCACCACGGGTCGCCCTGCGAGATCGAGGTCCAGCTCCGCGCCGAGGGAGCCAGCAAACCCATTCGGGTACGCCGGACCTGGCGCGACGAGCACACCGACGCCGGCCAGGGCACCGGCAGCGTCCTGGCCGACGACGGGCAGCGCTACCCCGGGACGGCGGAGCTGGGGTGGCGCAAGCCGCTCGACGCGTACCGGCCGTTCCTGACCGCGAGCGACCTCGGCCGGCTCATCACCTCCAGGCCCAGCGGTCTCTTCGACGCGCTGGCGCCGATCCTCGGCATGGACCCCCTCGTCGAGGCCGACGGGCGGCTGATGCGTGTCCGCCGGACGCTGAACGACCAGATCAGCGCGGTCAAGGCGGCCCGCGCCGCCCTGTGTGACGCGCTGAGTGTCGTCGACGACCAGCGGACCCAGGCCGCGGCCACGCTCCTGGCGAAACGGACTGTCGACCTCGACGCTCTCGACCAGTTACTCGCCGGCGCCGGCAGCGACACCACCGACCCGGTGGCGGTCGCGGCCCGGCGCCTGGTCGCCGCCGCCCTCCCCGACACGGGGTACGCCGCCGAGGTGGCGGACGAACTCGCCGCCGCCACAGCGCAGGCCGCCGGCCTCACCACCACCCGTGCCGGCACCGCCGAGCAGGCCGCACAGTTGCTGCGGATGGCGGTCGCCTTCCACAACGACCACGGCGACGGCAGCTGCCCGGTGTGCGGCGCCGGCACGCTCGACGCCGCCTGGCGCACTCGCGCCGACGAGACCCTGGCCCAGTTGCGGCGCGACACGGTCGCGGTCGAGGAGGCGCACCGGCGGCTGCGGGAGGCGCAGGCCCGAGCCGTACGGCTGCTCGACCTGGACCGGCGGATCAGCATCCACGACCTGGACGCGATGGCCGGTGCACTCGACCAGCCGGAGGCGGTGAAGCGCTACCGGGCCAGGGTCGACGACCTCTGTGCCGACGCGGCCTCGCTTCCTCCCGATCAGCTCGCGGCGCGCCTGCGGACCGCGCACCCGCCGCTGCTCGAGGCGTTCACCGAGCTGCAGGAGCTGACGGGTGCGTGGCTGCGGCAGCGGCACGACGCCTGGCGCGAGCACGCCGTCGCGCTGCAGGGCTGGCTCGGCCAGGCGCGGGCCGGCATCGAGAACGAGGCGAAACTCAAGCTGGTCAACGCCGCCCGGGACTGGTTGAAGACCGCGCTGGCCGCGCTGCGCGACCAACGGTTCGCACCGTTCGCGCAGCGCTCGCAGCAGATCTGGGAGGAGCTGCGACAGGAGAGCAACGTCGAGCTGAGCGGGATGCGACTCGACGGCACCAACACCCGCCGGAAGATCTCCTTCCCGGCGAAGGTCGACGGCACCGACACCTCGGCGATGGCCGTCATGAGCCAGGGCGAGCTGCAGGCGCTCGGCCTGTCGGTGTTCCTCCCCCGCGCCTGCGCCGACGACAGCCCGTTCCGGTTCGTCATCATCGACGACCCGGTCCAGAGCATGGACCCGTCGAAGGTCGACGGCCTGGCGCAGGTGCTCGCCGGCCTCGCCGAGACCCGGCAGGTCGTGGTTTTCACGCACGACAACCGGCTGCCCGAGGCGGTACGCCGACTGCGCATCGACGCCACCATCTGGGCGGTCACCCGCCGCGACGGGTCGGAGGTCGAGATCCGCAAGAACAGCGACCCGGTCGACCGGTACCTCGCCGACGCCACAGCGATCCTCCGGGCCGAGGAGCTAACCGACAACGCGCGGTATCCACTGGTGTCCGGCTTCTGCCGATCGGCGCTCGAAGCGGCCTGCCATGAACGGATCCGGCGGGAGCGCATCGCGCGAGGCGAGCGGCACGGCGACGTCGAAGAGCTCATCGAGAAGGCGCTGACGCTCAACCAGGTGACCGCGCTGGCGCTGTTCGGAGACCTGCACCAGGGCGGCAAGGTGTTCAACCGCCTCAACCAGTACGGCCGCTGGGCCGGCGATGCGTTCCGCGCCTGCAAGGAAGGCGTCCACGGGCCGGGCAGTTTCGACCTCGAGATCCTCGTCCGCGACTGCCGCCGACTCGCCAAGGAGCTGCGATGACGGCTGTCACCTCGCCGCAGGACTGCCTCGCCGCCGCCGACAAGCTGCTCACCAGCGTCGTACGCGGCACCCGCGGCGCCTGGCCGCGGGCCTGCGCCTGGCTGCTCCGGCTCGCCCTCGAGGCCGCCATGGACGACTACTGGCGGCGGTTCCGCCCGGAGGTCGCCTCGATGCGCGCCCGGTCACCGCAGTTCCTTATCCTCGACCGCCACGCCGGCCGGCAGCTCGCCGCCCGCGCCGGCTACGCGTGGGCGGCGCTGTCCCGGGCAGGCCACCACCACTGCTACGAACTCGGGCTCACCGCCGGTGAACTACGACGCCTGCGGGACACGGTCGCGACGGTGATCAGCGACCTCGCTCGTGCCGAGGCAACCAGCAGCCGCCGGTCGACCTAGCGCCGTCAATCAGAAGGGCGTCATGCCGGCGTTCCACGTCCTCGACCAACTGACCCGCAGGCCGGTCCCATCCAGATCCCCGACGTCCACGCCCGGGAACGGGTCGGCGACGTACCGCACCTGGTCGTACTCGGGGCCGGCCGTGCTCACGGTGACCAGGGCGAGCCGATAGTGCGGGGCGGCATTCTTGCCGGTGACGATCTCGTTGTGGGTGACGTGGAAGTCCTCGGCTCCCTGGAACCGTGCCTTGACCTCGATGCGAATCGAGGGGCCGCCGTCGGCGGGGATGGAGAGTACGTCGTAGCCGGGGTTGTGGAAGCTCTGCTCCTGCGGCTTTCGGCCGAGAGAACGCTCGGCGGCAAGGACCAGATCGATTCCACGCCGCTCGACGGAATTCGTCTCTGAGGCATGGATCGGGGCATCCGCTGGGATCTCGCTACCGACCAGAGATAGCGGCAACACGAGAGCTGCGGTCATGATCCGGGGCGGCTTCGTGGCCAACTGGGCCTGCCGGTCCAGCAGCGCCAGACGGCTCTCCCGGCGAGCCTGGAGGTCCTGTGCCTTGCGGATGAGGCTGTCGGAACTCTCCTTCGGCTTGATGCCGGCCTGCTCCTTCTCCTGGGCGGCGACGGCCTCGTCGATGAGCCGGTTCGACTCATGCGCCAGCCGCTGGTCGACCCGCTTCCGGGTCCGTTCGGTCTCCGCGAGCCGGCGGGGCGAGACCTCGGCGAGGTACTGCTTGAGCTGGTGGCCGATGATCCAGGTCCTCGCCCGGGACTCGGCCTCACCGAGCCACGCCAGCTTCGTCGCTGCGGCCACGGCCGGGGTGCGCGGAGCGGGTACGCAGTCCAGGTACGGCGCCGGGCCGGCGGGCGTGACCTCTCCGGCGGCGTCGACGTAGGCGTAGCCGAACCGCCGGGCGATCGACTCCCCGGTGCCGTCGACGACCTCCTCCACCACGCCGACCAGCAGCGTCGGCTCCTCGACCTGCGGCGAGACCAGGACGGTGCCGCGCTCGAGCGAGGGTCGGAGCTGGGTGATGGTGAGCTCGGCAACGGCGTCGTGGAGCGGATGACCTGGAGCGAGCAGGTCGGCACGCGGCTTGTCGTCGACGTCGATGCGATCGAGGTCGAACGTGACTCGCTCGTAGCGGTTGGCCACGGGGCCGTGCCTGGTGACGGCGCGGATGGCCGCGGGCACGTGGCTGATCTCGTAGCGGCCGCGTTCACGTCTGGTGAGCCGGCCGCCGAGGCGCTGAAACGCGAGGCGGAAGGCCAACTCGACGTAGTGCGGCTGCAGCCGCCGGGCGCGAGCCTCCTCCATGAGGCGCTGCATCTGGGTCAGGTCGGCGTCCGACATGGCGTCGTGGGTGAGGGCGCGTTCCTCGAGGAGCTCCTGAACGCCGTGGGCGACCGAGGCGTCGATGACCTGCTCCATCTTGGCGCGGGTCTCGGGCAGGTCGCCGTAACGGATGGCCTCGACCAGCAACTCTCGTAGCGGCGTCTCGTCGAAGGCCGACCCGAGAACGTCGAAGACCTTGCCGCCGTAGGCCTTGCGCTGCTCCTCGACCTTCTGCAGCAGCCGCGTGAACACCTCGCCCTCGCGGGTGTTGGCCGCGACCAGGTTCCAGAGGCGGCACACCTCGGTCTGGCCGATGCGGTGGACGCGTCCGAAGCGCTGCTCGATGCGGTTGGGGTTCCACGGGAGGTCGTAGTTGACCATCAGGTGGGCGGCCTGAAGGTTGAGCCCCTCGCCGGCGGCGTCGGTCGCCAGAAGCACCTGACAGGTCGGGTTCTTGGTGAACTCCTCGGTGATGGTCCGTCGGTCGGCGCGCCGCACACCACCGTGAATGGCCTGCACCGTCTCCGGCCTCCCGAAGAGCGAGCGGATCTTGCGGGCGAGGTAGTTCAGGGTGTCGCGGTGCTCGGTGAAGATGATCAGCTTGCGGGCCTTCTCCGCGCCCGGGTGGATGAGGCGGTTGTCCTTGAGGATCTTGCGCAGCTCGACCCACTTGCGATCGGTGTCGAGGTTACGGACCCGGCGGGCGACGTGGATCAACTCGTCGAGGTCGGCCAGCTCGACGTTGAGCTCCTCGATGGTGCGGGCCGCCGTGGCCGAGTCCAGCAGCTCCTCCTCGAGCTGCTCGACCTCCTCGGCGCTGTGCTCGTCGTCGTCCAGGTCGCGCAGGTCGATCGGGGCGGGCTCGTCACTCACGCCACGGCCGCGGATGAGGTCGTCACGGCGACGCTTGAGTCGCTCGGCGCGCCGAACGAGCGACTGGTAGATCGCCTCCGGGCTGGAGGCCAGGCGACGCTGCAGCACCGTGAGCGCGAAGCCCACGGTGTTGCGGCGTTTGTCGTCCAGCCGGGCGGCCCGGTTCATCCCCTCCCGCACGTACTCGGTGACGCGTTCGTAGAGGTCCTGCTCGTCGGTGGTCAGCTCGTAGGGCACGGTCTGGGCGATGCGCTCGGGGAACAGCGGCTTGCCCTCGAAGGTGAGCAGATCCTCCTTCACCATGCGCCGCATCAGCCCGCTGGTGTCCGGATTGTGAACGCCGGCCTTGAACTTGCCCTCGAAGCCGTCACGCTCCAACAGCGTGAGGAAGAGCTGGAAGTCCTCCTCCTTGCCGGCGTGCGGGGTGGCCGTCATCAGCAGCAGGTGACGAGTGCGGTCGCGTAGCCGCTCGCCGAGCTGGAAGCGCCGGGTCTTGTTCAGCTTGCCGCCGAAGTAGTGCGCACCCATCCGGTGGGCCTCGTCCACGACGACCAGGTCGAACTCGGCGTCGTCGAGCTGGGCCGTCAGGTCCTCGTTGCGCGCGAGCTGGTCCATGCGCGCGATGAGCAACGGGTACTGCTCGAACACGTTCGACCCGAGCGCGGCGTCGACCATGGCCGTGGTGAGGATGTCGAACCGCAGGCCGAACTTGAAGAACAGTTCGTCCTGCCACTGGTCGACCAGTCCACCGGGCGCGACGATCAGGCAGCGCTTCACGTCGTCGCGGAGCAGAAGCTCCTTGACGTACAGCCCGGCCATGATCGTCTTGCCGGCGCCCGGGTCGTCGGCCAGCAGGAACCGCAGCGGCGTCCGGTCGAGCATCTCGCCGTACACGGCCCGGATCTGGTGAGGCAACGGCTGCACGTCGCTCGTGGCCACCGCCAACATCGGGTCGAACAACCCCGCCAGAGAGATCCGCTGAGCCTCAGCGACCAGCCGGAACTCGTCGGCATCGGCGTCGAACGGCCGGCTGCCCGCATCGGAGGCCCTCAGCTTGGCCTCGTCGGCCCGGAAGAGCACCTGCTGGCGCAGGCCCCCGTTGAGCGTCTTGAAGGTCAGCTCCAGAGCGTCCGGGCCGTGCCACTGCGCGGCGATCACCGAGACCGTCTCACCGGGCACCACCCCGGCCACCCGGACACCGGCCGCCAGATCCTCAAGCCTCACCGACTACCCCCAGATCAACCGCCTGCAGAGCTTACTGACCTGCGCCAACGGCCGGGATCCCTGGAGGTCCCGTCCTGTCGGACGGGTGCCATACCATACGCTCCGCTGACCCATCCGACTTCTGGCGAGGCATGGACAAGACAGAGCGCGAGCAGATTCGCCGCCTCGTGGCGGACCTCAAACAGTGGGGTCTGCAAGCCGCGGATGTGCAGGCCTGGCACCAGGCTGTCCGGGACGCCGCCGGCAGCGGCGAGCGGGAGCTGCGCTCACGCAGTGTCGGAATCGACCGGGCTGGTCAGCCGACCTGGCGCGTAGTGCCACTCTGGGCGAGCGACACCGACATCGTGAGGCGCCTGCGCGAGCGCGCGAACCTCCCGGGGACGACGGCCGACGACTCGGCCTTGCTGCGGCTGCTCACCAAGGATGTGCCGAGCGCCATCGCCGACGTCAGCCGGCTGCTCAACGTGCGTCGCTTCTTCCTCGGGTCGGCGCGGAAGCAGTCGGCGGAGGCCGCCGGTGAGTACCTGCGTCGTCACCACGCGGCAATCACCGGGGTCGGCGCACAGGGTCGTCTGGAGCAGCTCGCCGTCTTCACCGCGCCCGTCGACACGGCACGACTTGAAATCGACGCGCTGCTCGACCCGGCCCTTCGCTTCGATCTCGTCTCCGGGTTGACGGGCCCCGAGCCGGAAATTCTGGACCGGTCGGTCTTCGAGGGCCTGCCGGAGGCGCTGGCCGTCATCGACAAGGTCGTCGCCGGCGAGGCGTCGTACCGCTCGGCTGTGCGCGACGCGGGTGAGAAGGTCAGACGCGCCGAGGTCCAACGGGTCCTGCAGGAGATGCCGGTGGATGCGTTGAAGACCGCCACCCGCGATCGACTCCGGCTGGGGCCGCTCGTCGAGGCGGGCGTCAGCACGGTCCAGGATGTGCTGGAGGTCGGCTCGTCCCTTCAGGCGCTCCCAGGCGTCGGGGAGACGTCCGCACGGCGCATGGTCGGAGCAGCGCAAGCGATCTGGCAGACCACGTACGACGAGATGCCGGTCCGCATCGACATCAGCAACCGCCATCCGGAGACCACCCATCTCCTGCGTTGCCTCGCCGAATGGGACGCGTACCGGCAGACGCGAGGTGCGGCAGCCGATCTGCAGCGCGCCACTGAGCTCGCACCGCTGGGCAAGGCCATCAACCGCAAGACGAGTCACCTCCTCGTGATCCCGACCCGGGCGCTCCCCGCCGCAGCAGTGCGCGAAAGCATCCAGATCGTCAAACGACGGGCCGAACTGCTCGGCATGTCCTCCGCGTCCGCCCCGAGAAGCGTCAGCGCGGACCCGTGGGACGACTTCCTCGCCCGACCCGCCGACTACTTCGCGATGCTCTCTGAGCTCGGGTTCGTCACGGAGGACGACGACTCGGCGCACGGGGATCTCCCGGAGGAGATCATCCAGGCAGTGCGTGACCAGGCACTCAGCGGCGAACACCTGACGGCGTCGCTGCGCGGCTATCAGAGCTTCGCGGCCCGCTTCGCCCTCGTGCAGCGCAAGGTCATCATCGGGGACGAGATGGGCCTCGGTAAGACGGTCGAGGCCCTCGCCGTCCTCGCCCACCTACGCAGCCGCGGGGAGACCCACTTCCTGGTGGTGTCCCCGGCCGCGGTGGTGACCAACTGGGTCCGCGAGGTGACCAGCAAGTCGAAGCTGCGGCCGCACCGCGTCCACGGACCGGGGCGCGACCACGCCGCCCGGGCCTGGGTGCGCGACGGCGGGGTCGCCATCACCACCTACGAGACCCTCGGCTGGTGGGAGCGGGCCCTGAAAAAGCTTCCCGCCCTGGCATGCGTCGTGGTCGACGAAGCCCACTACATCAAGAACCCGTATGCGCAGCGATCCATGAGGACGCAGGAACTCATCGGGCGCGCGGACCGCGCGATCCTGCTCACCGGCACGCCGCTGGAGAACAAGGTCGACGAGTTCCGAAATCTGGCGTCCTACGTACGCCCCGACCTCACCGTCGACGCCACGGACCTCTCGCCGAGGATGTTCCGGCGGCAGGTCGCACCCGCCTATCTGCGCCGCAACCAGGAAGACGTCCTGACCGAGCTCCCGGAACTCATCGAGGTCGAGGAATGGCTGCCCATGTCCACGGCGGACACCTCCCGCTATCGAGCGGCGGTCGAGCATGGGAACTTCATGGAGATGCGCCAGGCCGCCATGCTCCAGGGGCCGCAGTCCGCGAAGCTGCAACGGCTCATCGAGGTCGTCCGTGAGGCGGAGGAGAACGAGCGGCGGGTCATCGTCTTCTCCTACTTCAGGGAGGTGCTGGACCTGGTGGCCCGGTCCCTTCCGGGACCGGTGTTCGGACCCCTGACCGGGTCGGTTCCGGCGAGCCACCGTCAGCAGATCGTGGATCGGTTCGCATCGGCCAAGCACGGCGCCGTTCTCGTCGCGCAGATCGTGGCCGGCGGCGTCGGGCTCAACATCCAGTCCGCGTCCGTCGTCGTCATCTGCGAGCCGCAGCTCAAGCCCACGACGGAGGCCCAGGCCATCGCCCGCGCACACCGGATGGGTCAGGTGCAGTCGGTGCAGGTTCACCGGCTGCTGTCCGAAGACAGTGTCGATCAGCGGATCGTCGAACTGCTCGCCGGGAAGAAGCAGCTCTTCGACGACTTCGCCCGGGTCAGCGACCTGGCCGGTGCCACCCCGGAGGCGGTGGACCTGTCCGAGGCTGAACTCGTCCGAGAGGTCGTGGCCGCCGAACGCCAACGCCTCTTCGAGCGCGCCTCTACTGAGACCTGAGCTTCGCAGCCAGCTTCGCTGTCCCCTACCCGGTGCTGCCGACAGGTGCGCCTGATCAGGCGGCATCCGCCTTCGGCGCAAACTTCACGTCCAGCTTGCGGTCCAACGCGTGAGCGAGCCGTTCGAGAACAGCCAAGGTCGGGACGGTGCCGCCGGCTTCGAAGCGGGCAACCGCCGACTGCGTCATGCCCGCGGCCCGTGCCAGCTGACTCTGACTCCAGCCATTGCGCTCCCGCAGGTGTCGCACCTCCTGGCCGAGCTCGAAGGCAAGGCGTGCCGCCTCGTATGCCTCAGCCACACCGGGCTCGGCCATCCGGCGTTCCCGCAGGTCATTCCAGTCAACCCGATCAGCCATCACTCTGCCCCCTCGACCACGGTATGCCGTTCAGCCACGCAACGCTCGAGCGCCCGGCGAGCCCGCTCGACCTCTCGGTCCTCCCGCATCCGTGTCTTCCGGAACACCGTCAGAAGGATGATCCTTCGCTCAGAGGCTATCCAGTAGGTCAGACGGACGGCGTCACGATCCAGGTAGAACCGCAGCTCTCGCAACTTGCCATCGAGCTGCCTGGTGTACGGCTCGCCGAGCAACACACCTCGGCTTGCCAGCAGATCTATATAGAACGCAGCTCTTGCGAAGTACTCGCCCGGCAATTCCTCCAGCCATGCTCGGACTTCTGGTTCCAGCTCGACGCTACCCCAGGCCATAGCATCAATGCTATGGCCTGGGGCTCACCTTGTCTGCCCCATCCCGTGGGAATGGGGCACCCAGTCGGAGGATTCAGGCGCGGAAGCCGTCGGGATGCCAGTGATGCTCGTAGACCTGGACGGTGTTGCCATCCTGCTCGAAGACGTGCGCCAGCCGATAGCCGCGCGCGTACATGTCGTTGAGGTGTCGCTGCCAGGTCTGCATACGGATGGAGCCCTTGTTGACCTCGGTGAGGTAGTGCTCACCAGGCTGGGGGCAATGCGGGGCGGTCACCCGTGCTTCATATCCGACGGGCAACTGCAAGGTCAACTACAGCGATCGGCGTCGGCACCGGACACACTGACCTGCGGAAAGTTGTTAGGTTCCCGGGGTGGCCGACCTTGACCGGGGCATCTACGAGCACCTGATCACCGAACAGCTCGCCGCGCGGCTTCAGCAGGTCGATCCAGTCCTGGTCCAACACGACAAGATCGAACCGGCCGATGCGCCCGACGTGCTCGCTCGGCACATCGCAGGATTGGCCCGGCGGGCGCTGCTCGCCGTCGGCGGTGGCGACGACAAGCTTGCCCGCCAGGTTGAGCTGGCCAACCGAATCGCCGAGAGCATCGCCCAGGCCGAGCCGCGTGCGGTCGACACCGCAGACCAGATCGCGGACACCCAACGCCTGCTCCACGCCATCGCCGCGCCGCCAACCCCGCCGGCCGCACCTGCCTTCCCGGTGCACCCGACCACGCCACTCTCCACCGGTGCGCTGTTGGTCAACGGCCGCCACCAGCCGCGCATCGGCCACGAGGTCACCCACGAGATGGCCTCCGCAGACCAGGTCGACCTGCTCTGCGCGTTCATTAAGTGGTACGGCCTGCGCATCGTCGAGCCAGCAATCCGCGACCTGATCGACCGCGGCGGCCGCCTCCGCGTCATCACCACGACCTACCTCGGGGCAACCGACCAGCGAGCCCTCGACCGGCTCGCCGAGCTCGGCGCCGATATCAAGATTTCCTACGAGACCCGGACCACCCGCCTGCACGCCAAGGCCTGGCTGTTCCGCCGCCGCACCGGCACGACCACGGCCTACGTCGGCTCGTCGAACCTGTCGAAGGTCGCCCTGGTCGACGGCGTCGAGTGGAACGTCCGCATCTCGAACCTCGAGCAGCCGCACGTGATCGACACGTTCACCGCGACGTTCGAGGACTACTGGAACGACCCGGCCTTCGAGGACTATGAGCCCGGCAAGGACGCCGACCGCCTCCGGATCGCGCTGCGCGGGGAGCGCCCCAACGAGGCGCCCACCGAGATCGCGAACCTGGACGTGCGGCCGTACCCGTACCAGGCCGAGGTCCTGGCCGACCTCGACGCCGAGCGCAAAGTCCACGGCCGCTGGCGGAACCTCGTCGTCATGGCCACCGGTACCGGCAAGACGGTGGTCGCTGCGCTCGACTACCGCCGGCTCCACCGCGAGAAGACCGTCGACTCGCTGCTCTTCGTTGCCCACCAGGAGCAGATCCTGCGACAGAGCCTGGCGACGTTCCGGCAGGTGATGGGCGACGGCAGCTTCGGCGAAACGCTCGTCGGAGGGCGGGAGCCGCAGCACTGGCGGCACGTCTTCGCCTCCATCCAGTCGCTGCACCGGCGTGAGATCGACCCCGAGGCGTACGACATGGTGATCGTCGACGAGTTCCACCACGCGGAGGCGCCGACGTACGCCCGACTGCTGGAGCGGCTGCGGCCGCGCGTACTCCTGGGGTTGACCGCGACCCCGGACCGCAGCGACGGCGGCGACGTGCGGCGGTGGTTCGACGGCCGCGCTGCCGTGGAGCTGCACCTGTGGGAGGCCCTGGAGCGGCAGCTGCTGGCACCCTTCCAGTACTTCGGGCTGCACGACGACGTGGACCTGTCGCAGCTGCGGTGGAAGCGCGGGCAGGGGTACGACCCAGCGGAGCTGGACGGCGTCTACACCGGCAACCATGCGCGGGCGCGGATGGTGCTGCGGACGGTACGAGACACCGTCGACGTGGGACGGATGCGGGCGCTCGGGTTTTGCGTGAGCATCGGGCACGCCGAGTTCATGGCGGACTGGTTCACCAAGCACGGCGTCCCGTCGGCGGCGGTGACCTCCCGAGTCGTCACCGGGCGGCAAGCTCTCCTCAAGGACTTCCGAGACGGCACGCTGCGGGTGCTGTTCACCGTCGACCTGTTCAACGAGGGTGTCGACCTGCCGATGGTCGACACGATCCTGATGCTGCGACCCACCGAGAGCGCCACGATCTTCCTCCAGCAACTCGGCCGTGGCCTGCGGCTGGACGACGACAAGCCCTGCCTGACCGTCCTCGACTTCATCGGCGGACAGCACGCCAACTTCCGCTTCGACCTGCGCTGGCGGGCCCTGACCGGGGTGAGCCGGCGGGCGATCACCGAAGCCGTACGCGATGACTTCCCGTCCCTGCCGAGCGGCTGCCACATCCAGCTCGACCGGGTGACGAAGGACGTCGTGCTGGCCAACCTGAAGTCGGCGATGCCGACCTCGAGGACCGGCCTGACCCGAGAGCTGCGGCTGCTCGGGGACGTGAGCCTGAGCGACTTCCTGCGCGAGGCTGGCGTGGAGATCGAGGACATCTACCGGTCGGCAAGCATCGGCGGGTGGACCGGGCTACGGCGGCTCGCCGGGTTGGAGACCTCGCCGCCCGGTCCCGATGACCGTGAGCTGGGCAGGGCGATTGGGCGAATGCTGCACCTCGACGACTTGGACCGGCTCGATCTGTTGGCTCGGGTGGCGGCCGGCGAGCGGCCGGAGGCCGGGCGGCTGTGGGACATGCTGCACTTCGACCTCTGGGGTCCGAATGCGCCATTGACCGAGCGGGAGGAGCGGCTGTCGCGGCTCTGGGCCGAGCCGGCGCGCTGCGCGGAACTGCGGCAGGTGGCCGAGGTGCTGCGGGACCGAATCCACCGGGTCACGGTGCCGGTCGACGGGCTGCCGCTGCAGGTGCACGCCCGGTACAGCCGCAACGAGGCATGCGCCGCCTTCGGCATGCCGAACCCGGGGTCGCTGCGCGAAGGCGTGAAGTGGCTGCCGAACGCCCAGGCCGACCTCTTCTTCGTGACCCTGGTCAAGTCGGAAGAGCATTACTCCCCCACCACCATGTACGCCGACCGGGCCATCACCCAGACGCTGTTCCAGTGGGAGTCGCAGAGCACCACGTCCTCGGCGTCAGCGACTGGGCAGCGCTACATCAACCACGAGAAGCACGGCTCGACGGTGCACCTCTTCGTACGCGAGACGAAGATGGCTGACCGCGACCTCGGTGCGCCGGCCTACCTCTACGCCGGCGCCATGACCTACCGGGAGCACACCGGCGACCGGCCCATGCGCATCATCTGGCAGCTGCAGCACCCGCTCCCCGCCGACGTGTACGCCGCAGCCCGAGCTATCGCCGCCTAGGGCGCGGCTTGATAGCGCATCATGAATGATTGTCGAGTTGGTGACATCGGGGACATCCGGCTGACGAGTAGGATGATTCCTCCAGGCGAACTCCGATCTCCGATGGCCATGACCGGCAGGGAGACCTGAATGGCTGAAGTCAGGATTAGGAGGTTCCTGGTGTCGGTTCCGTCGCCAGGCAACCCGGTCGGCCCTACCGATGTAAACATCCTCAGCAGCGCCCCCTCGAGCTCAACCTCGCGGAAGTTCTTCGGGTGAATGCGTTGGCGGTTCCCTATCGAGGGAGCCTCTTGATGGAGCTTGTCGAGCGGGAGATGGCTCTGGTCATGTCCTTGTTTGGACAGACCCCGCCCGGCCACGCACTTCGGCGACACCGAGCATTCGATGCTTCGTCGTCCCATATTCGGCGCTTCGCCACCGAGGTGTTGGCGCTCGGCGCGTTGACGGCGGTTGTACGGAAGGATGAGCCAAAGCTCCACAATGTCGCTCACTTCGACGCGCTGCCATTACCTCTCCAGGACGTCTATCCAAGCCAAGGCCATCGACCCGACCTTCGCTTCGCTGGCGGAGGGGCGGTACTCGCTGGGGAATCGCGCGGCCGAAGCCGTCGCCCGCCCCAGAACGTTCTGACTGCTTCGGCGCAACGAAGCCGCCTCGATGAGCTGCTGAAATGGAGCCGCCGGCCAGGCTGTGACCCGGTGTGCATGGCGTGGAGCTGGATGCAGCGGGACAAGACCACCATCGACTTCTTCCGCTTCACGGAAGACACATCCACTCCGACGGCTGATCTCGCCGTTGTGCACCGCCTAGAACAAACGGTTCGATCGGCGCGAAGACCAGCGCCGGACGGCGACATTATTGATGTTGATGAATCAGTGGAGATGCGTACCGGCTACATGTATTCGGATGCGACTACCGGACGAGAGCGGGAACAGTCAGCGAAACAAGAAATCATTAGTCGGACCATCGAGGATCGGGAGATCCAACTCCTAGTACGGCAGCCGCCGTTTGAGATCTTGCTGGTGAATCGGGGGGACGCGAGACGGCCACCGCGTGATCGTCTGTGCGTTGTGGACACAACATCAGATCTTGCGGTGGCCGCGTGCCACAGCGTAGCCGTTGCTCGGTGGGAGCGGGTGCTGGCGGAGGTGCTGGGGTGCTTCGCGGACCGGTTCGGGCGGGTGGAGCCGCGCCGTGCGGCGGGAGAGTTCGTGACGGGCCTGCTGTCCGATCTTGAGGTCAAGACGTGTTGGCAGTTGGCCGAGCAGGCCGGGCACGCGCGGCCGGACGCGATGCAGCGGTTGTTGTACCGGGCGGTGTGGGACGCCGACGGCGTCCGTGACGACCTGCGGCAGCTGGTCACCGACCGTTTCGGCGATCCTGACGCGGTCCTGGTGGTCGACGAGACCGGTGACCTGAAGAAGGGCATGCACTCGGTCGGGGTGCAGCGCCAGTACACCGGCACCGCTGGGCGGATCGAAAACAGCCAGGTCGGGGTGTTCTTGGGCTACGCCGGCGCCGACGGGCACACCCTGATCGACCGGCAGGTGTATCTGCCGGCGTCGTGGACCGACGATCGGGATCGCTGCCAGGCCGCCGGGGTGCCCGACGAGATCGAGTTCGCCACCAAGTCGGAGCTGGCCGCTGACATGATCACCGCTGCCCTCGACGCCGGTGTTCCCGCAGGGTGGGCCGCCGCGGACGAGGCCTACGGCAACAGCGCCGCCTTCCGCGCCCACCTGCGCGAACACGCACTCGGCTACGTCCTGGCCGTGTCCCGCAGCCACCTGGTTCCGCTCGACGGCGGCAAGACCCGGGTCCGCGCCGACCGGATCGCCGCTGACCTACCCGCCTCGGCGTGGCAGCGCCGCTCAGCCGGCGCCGGGTCGAAGGGACCGCGCTTCTACGACTGGGCCTGGCTGGACGACGTGTGCACCGACGCTGACCCCGACGACGGCGGCCAGCACAGCCTCCTGATCAGAAAGAACACCACCACCGGTGAGCTCGCCTTCTACCGCTGCTGGACGCCATACCCGGCTACCCTCGCCCAACTCGTCCGGGTCGCTGGCATCCGCTGGACCGTCGAAGAAGCCTTCCAGGCCGCCAAGAGCCAGGTCGGCCTGGACCAGCACCAGGTCCGCCGCTGGGACTCCTGGCACCGCTTCACCACCCTCGCCCTGGCAGCCCTCGCCGTCCTGGCGATCTGCGCCGCCGACGCCGCCGACGACGACCCGGCCGACACCGGACTGATCAAGCTGACCGTCAACGAGGTCCGCCGCCTGATCAACGCCTGCATCATCCGCCCGATCAGCGACCTCGCCCATCGATTGCACTGGTCAGGCTGGCGACGCCGGCATCAAGCCAGAGCTCGACGATCCCACTACACACGCCGCCTCAACCTCGAACTTCAGCCATGATCCCGAACGGCGGCTGCCGTACTAGAGACTGCGCCCCAGCAACCCGTCCCCGGAATGCGGCCACGATGGCGCGGCCAGTGGCGGACAGTGCCAGGCATCGATGGCGCGCAAGGCCCTCGTTTGCTCGTTGCGGTCAGTCCCGATCCGGAGAACCGCCAGACCGACTCGGCAGAAGGCTCCCGGCTGCACCGTAGCCGGGAGCTTGGCCTCGAAGTCTCTGCAGCTGGCCGCGTCGTCGTAGCGCTTGACTGGCGCCGTCGACCGGAAGCCGACGCCGGCGCGGCGGTGCAGCGGGAACTCGAGTCCGACGACGAGTAATTGCTGCTGGGACAATCCTCCATGCCTCGGCCTCCGGCGCCGCCTCAACCTCACCAAGACGCCATCAGGACGAACCACACACTTTGCCGAGCGGGCCAGCAGGACGGCCGACTACCCGATCGTCAGCCGCGCCGTCATTACCCCGCGCGCAGTGCCCGCAGCATCTCCGCGGCCGACCGCGTCCGCTCGTACCGCACCTCATGCCGGTCCCGCGACGACACCACAAGCCCGGCCCGCCGCAGCCGCCCCAGGTGGTACGACACGGTGGCCGGGCTGATCCCGTGCCGCACCGCCAGCTCCGTGGTTGTCAACGGCGTACCCAAGTCGGTCAGCAGAGCGGCCCGGCGGGCCCCGAGCACGCCGGTCTCCTCGCCGACCGCCGTGGGCTGCGACCACACCTGGCCCCGCCCCCGCGCCGGGTAGCCGACCATGACCAGGCCGGGATCGCCCAGGTACACCGCTGGGCGGGGCAGGAACGCCGACGGCGCCAGGATGAGCCCCTGCGCCGCGTCGAGGGACAGCTCGGAGTGCGAGTCGAGAGTGACCCGACTGCCGTCCCAGGTGAGCCGCGGGTCGAGGGTGCGGACGATGTCGGCGAGCCCGGTCCGGGTGGCCACCGTGGCGCGGTGCCGGATGTCCTCGTCGAGCACCCGGTGCAGGGTCGGCCACAGGTCGGCCTGGGTGTGCCGCCAGAAGCGGTTGAGCTGGTCGACGACGCGGGTGAGCAGCGCCGCCTCCCCGCGGCGGGCCAGCACCCGGGCGACCGTGGCCGGTAGTGGTGGTCGCGGGTCGCGTCCGGTCGGGCTGCGCTCCAGAACCTCCGGCGGGGGCGGGCCGATCCGGTACGCCATCCGCAGCTGCCGGTCGACGTCCTCGGCGGTGGTCGCCGCCACGGCCGCGAGTTCCTCTTCGAGCGTCGGCTCGTACGTGCCGGGCAGCGGGGACAGGAAGTCGGGGATGTACCCGGCGGCGGCGTTGACCAGCTCGAACAGCACGTCGACCGCGCCCGGGTCGAGGTTGCGCCGGGCGTGGGTCACCCAGCTGCGCGCGTACGGCGCCCGCTCCGGGTGGGCGAGCACCTCCAGGGCGTTGGTGACCTCCGTCAGTCGCGACAGCGCGAACCGGGACCGGACGAGCCGGTCCGCGTCGACGTGGAGGGTCAGCACAGCGCCAACATTAGAAGCCTCTCGAATGGTTGGCACCCACCCTCGGCCCGCTGATCTCCTGACCGCGGCCGGCCCACAGGTCGGCCGGGCCGGCCCCCGACGGTCGGCGTACCCCGTCAACGAAGGAGATCTCCGTGTCGTACCCGCAAGGATCGATCAGCCGGCGGACCCTGCTGCTCGGGGCGGCGGCCGTGGGCGGCGGTGTCCTCGCCGCCCGCCCCGCGCAGGCGAGTGCCCGGCCCGACCGCCCGGCCAGCCGTTCGGTGGGCTGCTTCGACGTCCTCGCGCTGCGCGACGCCGCCGGCCCGTTCTTCCTCAGCTACGACGACGCCTTCGCCGGGGCGTCGGACCGGGACTGGGCGGCGGCGCGGCGCATCGACCCGGCCGCGTTCGGGCCGGACCGGACGTGGAACCTGGACTTCCGCTGCTACGCCATCCGCCGCCCCGGCGACCGGTACACGCTGGTCGACACCGGTGTCGGGCCGGAGGGCAGCCCCGCGTCGGCGTGGGCGCCGGTGCCGGGCGCGCTGCCGCAGGTGCTGACCCAGAACGGGATCGACGTGCGGCAGGTGGACACGGTGGTGCTGACGCACCTGCACGAGGACCACGCCGGCTGGACGGTCACGGCGGAGGGCGCTCCCATGTTCCCCAACGCGCGGTACGTGGTGCAGCAGCGCGAGCTCGACGCGCTGGAGGCCAGTGGCAGCGAGATGCTGGGGTACGCGGTGCGGCCGCTGCAGTCGGCCGGGCAGTTGCACGCGGTGGACGGCGCGGTGGTGCTCAGCGGCGACACCGCGACGCCCACCCGGCGTACCCCGGTGGGCCGTCGCGGTGACCGCATCCGGGTGGTGCCCACTCCCGGCCACACGCCGGGGCACCAGTCGGTGCTGGTGGAGGGGGGCCGTAACGACCAGGTGGTGGTAACCGGCGATGTGCTCGTGCACGCCGTGCAGATCGCCGACCCGGATGTCGCCTACCGGTACGAGGCGGACCAGGACCTGGCCCGGCTGACCCGCCGGGGCCTGCTCGACTCGGCCCGCCGTGATCGCGCGGTGCTCGCCACCGCGCACCTCAACCGCCCCTTCGTCGAGGTCCACTGAGTTCAGCGGCTCCCCGGCCGGCACCACCTGCCGGCCGGGGCCCGCGTCCGAGTGCGGTAGCAGAGCGGGAGGCCCCCCGCTACGTCTGCGTCACGCTCGCCGACGCCGACGCGGCGTGCCGCCCACCGGCCGGCCGCTGGTCCCCGTGCCCCGGCCACCACGCGGTGTGCCCGATCAGCGCGGTCAGCGCGGGCACGAAGAACATCGACATGACGAACGCCGACAGCACGATCCCGATCGCCACCGCGAAGCCCATCTGCTGCAGGAACGAGATCGGCGCGAGCATCAGCACCGCGAACGTTCCGGCGAGGATCAGGCCCGCGGCCGCGACCGTCGGGCCGGCGTGTTCGACGCCGATGGCGGCGGCCTGGCGCGGCTCGTTGCCCTCCCGTGCCTCCTCGCGTAGTCGGGCGATCATCAGGATGTTGTAGTCGGTGCCGATCGCGACCACGAAAAGGTAGAGGATGATCGGCAGCTGGAAGGTGACGCCGGGCTGGTCCTGCAGCCCTTCGAAGACGTAGACCGTCGCGCCCAGCGTGGCGGCGAAGTTCAGCAGCACCGCGATCACCAGGTAGATCGGCGCGACCAGGCTGCGCAGCAGCAACGCGAGGATGAGCGCGATCAGGCCGGCCGCCACCGGCAGGATCACCGACAGGTCCCGGTTGTTCGCCGAGTTGATGTCCGCGAAGATCGCGGTGGTCCCACCGACCAGCGCCCGGGTGCCCGGCGGCGCGGCCGCGTGCACGGCGTCGCGCAGGTCCTCGCGGACCAGCGTGATCGCCTCGTTGGAGACCGGGTTCTCGTTGAGCAGCAGGCTGACCCTGGCGACACTCGGGTCGCTGCCGCGCTCCGGTGGCTGTGCCTGGCCGACGCCCGGCGCCTTCGCCGCGGCCGCCGCGAAGTCGCTGACCTGCTGCTCGGTGAGCGGTGTCCCGTTGTCGGTGGTCAGGTAGACCTCGGTGGGGGCGAGTGCGCCCGCGGCGAACCCGCGCTGCAGGTCCTTCGCCGCCCTCGCCGACTCGGTGTCCTGCGGGAAGCCGGCGCTGAAGTCGTAGTCGGCCTTGTAGCCGAGCACGCCGGCGGCGAGGGCGACCAGCAGGGCGCCGGATGCCACCGCGACCAGCGCCGGCCGGCGCCCGATGGCGGTGCCGAGGCGGTGCGGCACGGTGGCCTTCGGGGCACGCTGCCACGCCTTGGACGGCCAGAAGACGAACCGGCCGAGCAGCGAGACGACCGCCGGGATGAGGGTGAGCGAGGTGACCAGCATGACGCCGACGGCGATCGCGAGCGCCGGGCCGAGGGAGCCGAAGAAACCCAGGGAGGCCAGCAGCAGCACGAGGAACGCCACGATGACCGCCCCCGCGGCCGACGTGATGACCTCGCCGACCCGCTGGACGGAGACGATCATCGCGGTGCGCTTGTCGTCACCGGCCCGCAGCCGCTCGCGGTAGCGGAAGAGCAGGAACAGGATGTAGTCGGTGCCGATGCCGAACAGCACGATCAGCAGGATCGTCTGCAGATCCTGGCTGACGGTGAGGTCGAATACCTTGCCCGCGACCGCGACGAGCCCGGTCGTGACGCTCATGACGACGCTGATCACGACGATCGGCAGCAACGCGGCGATCGGGCTGCGGAAGATGATCAGGATCAGTCCGATGATCAGGATGATCGTCGCGATGCCGACCACCGAGAAGGCCTCGTTGAACGTGTCCTCGTTGTCGACGAAGCTCGCCACGTCGCCGGCCACGCCCGCGGTCAGCCCGCTGCCCACAAGCTCCGGGCCGATGGCCGTCCGCAGGTCGCGGACGGCGTCGAGCAGCGCCGGGTCGTCCGGGGCGGGGGCGTCGAGCCCGACGTTGACCACCTGCACCGACTTGTCCGGCGCCACCGCCGGCGGACCGGTCACATAACCGGACGTGTGCGGGATGTTCGCGGCCTTGAGCGACTCGGCGAGCTGGCCCGCCTTCGCCTCGTCCGCTGGCGTCAGCGGCTGCCCGTCGGCGCGCTTGACCACGATGATCGCGGTCGCGGTGGCCGCCTGCGGGAACGCCTTCTGGCCGAGCTCGGTGGCCTGCACCGATTCGTAGGAACGCGGCAGGAAGCTCTCCTGGTCGGCGGAGGTGATGTCGCCCAGCGACGGTGCGGTGAAGATGATGGCGAACGCCGCGAGCAACCAGCCTGCGATGACCCACCACGCTCGGCGCACGACGAATGTGCCCAGCCGCTCGAACATGGAATCCCCCGTCTGTTTGGCCCAACCGACGTCCGGGGCCCCGGGGCTCCGCTCGTCACCGTGGCGGGCAGCGCTCGCTACCCCTTGTGCAGAGTACGTTCAGCAATCCATATCGGACCCTTGGGATGGGGGGCTGGAAGTCGAAAACCTTCCTCATGACCGACAAGGCCCCCATTCGTCGAGCCCCACATGAGCCCAGCGGCTATCCGGGTGGCACCACCTGTCGGACCAGGGCCTGCATCCGAGTGCGGTCCGCGGCGCTGGGGGACATCTGCTTGAGGCCGGCCGCGGCGGGTGTGCCGAAGAACCGGTGCAGCACGTCCGCGGCCTGGCGACCGGTGACGCTGACCGGCCAGTCAGCAGTCCGAAGCCCGGCGGTGTACGCCGCATGGATGAGCCGCCACAGGTCGACTGCGTCCTTCGACGCGAACCGCCCGCGGTAGGCGAGCGCCTTCAGGCAGAGCGCGGACGTCACGTCCGGGAGCGCGAGGCGCAGGCGCAGGCCCTCACCGGTAGTGAGCTGGACGCGGACGTCCAGCAGCTCGGCGGGCCGGTGCAGCGCAAGAACGAGGCCCGGTACCTCGTCTACCACCAGATCGCCGTGGCGCTGGTTGGGCACCAACCCACCTCGGTACGACGGCGCGAGGATGTCGATCACCAGGCTCAGTTGACCGTTTTGATCATCCGCGTCCCGCGTGAATCGGTTGGCAGCCTCCCGGGACCGGTAGCCACGCTCGATGAGCGCGGCTGGGAGGCGAGGATCGGCGATGACGGTGGGCAACGCGGCGAAGTCGGCATCAGCGGTCTCGCGCAGCGGCACCTGCTCGGCCGGGACCGGACTCGCTGGCCTCGGCTCGGTCATGCCGCATACCCCCGCTCACGGTGACGACGGCGCAACGCATCCCACACGCGCTGCGCCGCCTCCTCGCTGTCGGGGCCCGGCGCACGCCGCACGTCCCAGAGGACCTGGAGCGGGTCGGCGAGGGGAAGACCGGTCGTGGCGGGTAGCTCCGTGCCGGACGGCTGCCACAGTCCCGGGTCCCTCGGCACGGTGAATTCGAGCGTCGCCTCCTCCTCGCCAGCGGGGACGAGGCCGGCATTCGCCAGGTCCACTCCGGTGTGGGCGTAGAGGATCGCCCGGGCCGGGGCGCGCCAGGGAGCGATGATGTCGGCCGCGACATCTCCGGAGACAGCGACGCTGTCTGGTTCGGCTGCCGCGACGACCATCCGGGCCTGCTCGACCGCTGGCGTCAAGCCGTACCAGTAGGTGCTGATTCCGCCCGGCCCCGGGTAGGTCGCCAGCCACCACCGGATCGCCTGATCGATGTCCCGGACCGTCCATCCACCCGGTGCGCGGTGCACGATGTGCTCGTCGGCCAGCGCGCGCAGGGCCTGGGAGACTCGCGGCTGGGAGACGCCGACGAGGGCGGCCAGTTCCTGCTGGGTGGCGTACGGACGCTGGATCATCCGGCGAACCAGGGTGAAGGTCCCCCACGGCATCGGACCGGGCTTGCCGGATCGCTTGACCGCGTCTACCGGAGGCTGCAGGGCGATTCGTTCGTTGCCGACGCGTAGCGATCCGGTTACGTGCTGCCCGTTGTCGACCAACCAAGACCAGCCGGCCGCCTCGATTGCTTCCTGAACGGCGGGCGTAGCCGCCGGCACGACGATCAGACAAGGTTCTGGATGGCGGCGGACCAGAGCAGCGATGTCTCTAGGGCTCAGCGGGGTCGGAGACGCGACGACAGTTAGCGTCGCCCGGGCACCGGCGCACGTCAGCTCGATGTGGTCGGCGTCGCGCGGGATGAGCGTGACACCGGCCTCAGTCAGCAACCGCCAGGCAGTCGTCGATATAAGCATTACCGGCCCTCCTTGCATAACACTTATACACCCTGCTGACCGGGCTCGTGGGTGAAACAGGCGCGACGCGCCTGTCACCGTTCACGCGGTTCGCCTCCGCTGGAACCGGAGGGCGATACGGCGCAGCGTCAACGCGATCAAGAACCGGGCGGTCTCGTGCCGGCTTCTGATCATGGCCACCATCCACTATGGGATCATGGCGGCTCACGTGCGCGATCTTCGCGCCTGAGCATTGGAGGACTGTGTGCGCCGATTCGCCCGACGGCTGGCCATCTCGACTCTCTCCGCGACCGTTGCGGCGTTGACACTCGCCACACCCGCACAGGCCGCGACCAATCCGTTCACGGCGGCGCAGGCCTGCAACAACGACTTCGGTGGCGCGTGGGCCCACGTCAGCGACGGCCACCGGTCGATCACCGCGCCGGACGGCACCAAGGTGGGCGACGTCTACCTGATGTACAACAGCGCCAGCGGCTACAACTGCGTCGCCACCCTCAAGCGGGTGGCCGTCGGCTCGACGACCGGGATGTCCGCCGGCATCCGGGTGTCGGGCGGTTCCTGGGTCTACGACTCCGGAAACTTCAAGTACTACGCCGCGATCCAGCGCTCCGCGCGGGACAAGTGCGTGATGTACAGCGGCGAGGTCCTCTACGGCACCAGCTGGCAGGGTGCCGGCCGGTACAGCTGGGGCAACTGCGGCTGAGCGGCCGCAGGCCGCGCCTCGCATTCCCGGTGTTCGCGGGCGGCGCCGGCCGTGACGAGCATCCGACGGCCGCCGCCGCACCGCGATCCGCCGGTCGTGCAGCCGCGATCAGCGGAGCGGCGTCGGCCGGGCCGGGCGCCGCCGGCCGCGCCCGCTCGCGGGCAATGATCTGCTCATCGAGGTACACGGCCAGGGCGTCGCGTTCGCCGGGCACGCCAGCGAACGCGAAGGTGAGGTAGAGCCGGACGTTCGGAGCGGATTCCGGTGGCACCCGCAGCCCGGCGAGCGTCCCGCCCTCGGTTCGTCGGCAGAGCCGTGGCGGCGGCGGGTGACTTCGCCATCGCATCCGGCCGCGACCGGAAGCCGGCCCCGTTGCTGCCGGTCCACCCACTGTGTCCGGATGCGTCGTTCTCGGCGCTGTCCGACCGCCTACAGGTTGCCGGTCAGCACGGCGCCGGCCGATTGAAGGCGGACCTGGCTGACCTCGGCGACCGCCAGACCTAGCTGGTATCCGTAGGTTCCGGTGCGGTTGGTGACCTGGCAGGTGCCGATCGCGTGAGTGGCGCCGGCACGGTCGACGGCGAGGGCGGCGTAGGCGCCGTCGGCCGGGGCGGCGGTGACGGTGACCAGTACCCAGGACGGGTTTCCCTGGTACAGGAAGACGGTTCCGGCCGGTCGCGCGTCGGCAGTGGTCAGGGCGACTGCCTTGAGGTAGCGGCCGTTGGCGACGGCGAGGGTCTGCCGGTACTGGTCGGCGAGGCGCCGGTCCTCCGCGGTACGCGACTGGCTGACCAGCGCACCGCCGCCTGCGGCGACCAGCAGGGAGACCGCGAACGCCAGGGCCGCCACGACTCGCCGGCGGGCCAGCAGCCGCCGGGGTGGCGGTGCGGGCGCCGCGTCCAGCCGGGCGAGAACGGTGCTCTCGAACCGCGGCGGGGGCTCGATGGTGGGCGCGAGCAGCAGGACGGCATCGGCGGTCCTGGCCAGCTCGTCGAGCTCCCGGCGACAGTCCTGGCAGCCCGAGACGTGGGCCAGTGCCCGGGCCCGGTCATCCCCGGCCGCCGCGCCCGCGGCGAGCTCCGGCAGCAGGCCGTGCACGTCGCGACACTCTGGCAGCTCACTCATCACGTACCTCGAAATGGTCGCGCAGCCGGGCCATGCCCAGCCTGATCCTCGTCTTGACGGTGCCCAGCGGTGCGCCCTCCCGCTCGGCGATCTCCTTCGCGGTGAGTCCGTGAAAGATCGCCAGGACGATGGCGACGGCCTGTTCTGGTGGCAGGCTGCGCAGGGCGACACGGATGCGGTCGGCGTCGGCCACCTCGTCGGCCGATTCGGTGGTGGCACGTTCCGCAGCGGTGAGCAGCGACAGCATCACCTCCGGCTCGTAGGGGCGATCACGGCGCAGCCGGATCGCGTCGATCGCCGCGTTGCGGGTGATGGACAACAGCCACGGCAGCACGGCGCCACGGCGGGGATCGTAGCCGCCGGCGTACCGCCAGGCCCGCACGAACGCCTCCTGAGCGACGTCCTCGGCCGTGGCCGTCGTCCCGACGATGCTGACCGCCAGGCCGTAGACCCGGGCCTGAAATCGGCGCACGAAGCTCGCCGTGGACTGCGGGTCCCCGGCCGCCATCCCGGCGACCAGAGCCTCGTCACTGACACCCACATTCAGTACTACGCAGAACACGCGGGTACGGGATCTCTTCTGCGGCGAGAGATCCCGCAGCACGTCGGCGCAGGTAGTACCGGTATGAGACTCAGGATCGCGACAGCCATGGCGATGCTGGCCACGGCGACCGCCTGCACCGGAACGAACGGCGCGACCGGGGACGACAGCGGCGGGTTGACGGTCGTCGTCGTCGAGCCCGTCAGCGGCGCGACCGTCGCCAACCCGTTCACCGTCAAGGTCGACAGCAGCGTGCCGCTCGGCCCGAGTGAGTCCGGCCAGCACCATGTCCACATCTGGTTCGACGACAACGAATCCGACTACCTGATCGTCGAGTCGGACACCGCCCAGATCACCGACGCGCCCTCGGGCCAGCACACGATGCACGTGTCGCTGCGCAACGCCAACCACTCACCGGCCGGGGCCGAGGCCACCGCGCCGATCACCGTCGGCAGCGGCGGCGGGCCGGCCCCCTCACCCAGCGCCGGGGGCGACGGCGCGCCGCCCACGTCCTCCGGCACCGACCCGTACGGCTACTGACGGCATGGCCCACAACTCAGGCACCGTTCGGCGCTACTCCCGCGCCACGCGGTGGTTCCACGCACTCACGTATCTCACCGTGCTGGCCCTGCTGGGCTCGGGTTGGTGGCTGGTCGCCGGGCGGGATGGGCAGCCCAGTGTTGCCGCCCGGCTCACCGGGATCGCCGACACCAGCCTGCACCGGTACGCCGGCTGGGCGCTGATGGCACTGGCCGCCGGCGCGCTGACGCTCGGGATACGCGCAACCCGCACGTTCGTCCGGGAGTCGCTGCGCTACGACCGCGGCGACCTGGGCTGGTTCGCCCGCTGGCCGGGCGCGCTCGTGACCGACCGGTTCGCCCGACACGAGGGCCACTTCGACCCGGGACAACGCGTCGCGAACCTGCTGATGATCGGGCTGTTCGTGGCCCTGATCGGCAGCGGAGTCGGGTTGGTGCTGGTCACCGGCGGGGCCGGGTTCGTCTGGCTGCAGCGCCTGCACCGCTGGGCCACGTACCTCATCACGCCGGTCATCATCGGACACATCGTCATCGCCGCCGGACTCCCGCCCGGGTACCGCGGCGTAGCCCGAGCCATGCACCTCGGTGGCCGGCTGCCGCTACGCGTCGCCGAGCGGATCTGGCCGGGCTGGCTCGATCGGCAACGCGGAGTAGACCATGACAGCTGAACCGCCGTGCCCGTTCACGATCTGGGTCGCCTCGCTGCTCATCGGCGCCCTCGGCCCGATCGAGCGGCAGGAACTCGAAATCCACCTGCGGCAGTGCGCGGCGTGCCTGGAGGAACTCGTCCTCCTCGCGCCGCTGCCCAGCCTGCTGTACCGGGCGCAGCCCCCTTGTTCACGGTGGGAAGACCCGGGCCGGTGATCAGCCGTTCAGGTACGCGAGCACCGCCAGCACCCGCCGGTTGTCGTCGTCCGACGGCGGCATGCCCAGCTTGCTGAAGATGTTGTTGATGTGCTTGCTGACCGCCTTCTCGGTCACGTACAACCGCCCGGCGATCGCCGCGTTCGATCGGCCCTCGGCCATCAGCCCCAGCACCTCCCGCTCCCGCGCGGTCAGCTCCCCCAACCGGTCGGCGCCCGCGTTGCGGGCCAGCAGCTGCGACACGACGTCCGGGTCCATCACCATGCCGCCGTCGGCGACCCGCCGGACCGCGTCGATGAACTGCGCGACGTTCGACACCCGGTCCTTGAGCAGGTAGCCGACTCCCCCGCCCCGGTCGGCGAGCAGTTCCCGCGCGTACAGCTGCTCGACGTGCTGGGACAGCACGAGGATCGGCAGGCCGGGCAGCTGCGCGCGGGCCGCGAGCGCCGCCTGCAGGCCCTCGTCGGTGAAGGTGGGCGGCAGGCGTACGTCGAGGACGGCCACGTCCGGCCGGTGCCGGGTGAGCGCCGGCAGCACCGACGGCCCGTCGGCGACGGCTTCGACGACCTGGTAGCCGTACGCGTCGAGGATGCGGGTCAGCCCGTCCCGGAGGAGGGTGAGGTCCTCCGCGATGACAACTCGCACGGCAGCTCCATGGTCACGACAGTCGGTCCGCCGGGCGGACTCGTCACGGTCATCGTGCCATCGAAGGCTGCCAGACGGCGTCGCACGCCCGCCAGGCCGGTACCCGCCTCCGGGGAGGCGCCACCGCGCCCGTCGTCGCCGACCTCCACCCGCAGCGCGCCGTCGGAGTAGCGCAACCGGACCCAGGCCCGCGACGCGCCGCTGTGCTTCGCCACGTTCGTCAGCAGCTCGGCCACCGCGAAGTACGCCGCCGACTCGACCGCCGCCGGCGGGCTGCCGGGCAGGTCCAGGTCCACCGCCACCGGCGGGTTGACGGTGAGCGCGAGGGCCCGCACCGCGCCGTCCAGGCCGCGCTCGGCGAGCACCGGCGGGTAGATCCCGCGGACGAGGTCGCGCAGCTCGACCAGCGCCTGGCCGCTGGCCTCCTGGGCCTCGCTGAGCAGCCGCGCCGCCCGCGCCGGGTCGTCGGCGAGGAGTTCCTCGGCCAGGCCGATGCTCATCCGCAGCGCGACGAGCCGGGCCTGCGCCCCGTCGTGCAGGTCGCGTTCGATCCGGCGCAGCTCGGCGGCCTGCGTGTCGATGGTGTCGGCGCGGGTGGCGGCCAGGTGCCGGACGCGCAGCGCCAGCTCCTGCGCCCGCGTCGGGGCGAGGAAGAACCCGGCGAACCGGAAGTGCAGCCACACCAGCCACGGCGCGACGGCCAGCCCGCCGCCGAGCAGCAGCCAGCCCTGCGGGATGGACAGCCACGCCTGCACGAAGTTGCCCATCGGCCAGAAGACGCCGTAGCCGTACCAGTCGGTGATGACGTAGAGCAGCACCGGCACCAGCAGGACCCCTTCGAGGCCGTACGCCGGCAGCGCGAACGCCAGCAGGCACACCCCGCCGGTGACCGCACCCGGGATCAGCCACGCGAAGTCCCGCCAGGTCGACGGGTCGCCGACCACCCACCGGAACCGCCGCCACGTGCCGAGCGGCGCGTCGTCCGGCGCCGGCTGGTACGGCGAGGCGATCGGCGCCCGGCTCCACCGGCTGAGCCGGCGTTGCAGCGTCAGCGACCAGCGCACCAGCACGGTCACCGCCGGGAAGAGCGCGAACCCGATGCCGAACGCGGGGATCAACGCCAACGACACCACCGACAGCACGAACAGCACCACGTTGGTGGTCAAGCACAGCAGCGCCACGGCCAGGCCCTGCCCGGCGGCAAGCGCGCCGGGCCGCACCAAGCGCCACACCACGGCACGTACGGAGCTGTCCACGGCGCCCATTCTGCGCCACGCCCGCCCACCGGATCGGTGGTGCTACCACCACCTCCGGACGGGACCTGACACTCCTGTCCTCGCCCGGGAGCCGGCCAAGGATCGAGGGCATGACCAGGACAATCGAAACCGTGCGGCACGGACTGGCCGGCCGCCGCAGCAAGTACGCGCTGCTCGTCTTCTGGCTCGTCCTGATCGCGGCGGCCGGTCCGCTGGCGATCAAGCTGACCGAGGTGCAGGACAACGACACCCTCGGCGCGCTGCCCGCCACCGCCGAGGCCAAGCGTGCCGCTCAGCGGGCGCAGGAGGCGTTCCCCGACTCGCAGAAACCGCTCGCCGTCGCCGTCTACGTCCGCGACGGCGGGCTCACCGCCGCCGACCGCGCCAAGGCCGAGGCCGACCGCGCGGCCTTCCTGAGGTACGCCGACGGCGGCCAGGTGCCCCCGCCGGTGCCCAGCGAGGACGGGCAGGCGCTGCTGCTCTCCTTCCCGGTGGCCGGGGACGACGCCCAGCGGGCCGACGCGGTGTCGGCCATCAAGGACCGGCTGGCCGCGGACGCGCCGGCGGACCTGCGTACCGCCCTGACCGGTATGGCCGCCGCCGAGGACGACGTCTTCGACGCGTTCGAGGGCATGGACGGCGCCCTGCTGCTGGCGACCGCGGGCACGGTGGCGTTGCTGCTGCTCATCACCTACCGCAGCCCGGTGCTGTGGTTGATCCCGCTGATCACGGTCGCGCTGGCCAACCAGCTCGCCAGCGCGGTGGTGTACCTGCTCGCCAAGCACGCCGGCCTGGCCGTGGACTTCCAGAGCCAGAGCATCATGACCGTCCTCGTCTTCGGCGTCGGCGTCGACTACGCGCTGCTGCTGATCGCCCGCTACCGGGAGGAACTGCGCCGGCACGCCGACCGGCACGCCGCGATGGCGGTCGCGCTGCGCCGCTCGTACGGTGCGATCGCCGCCTCGGCGGCCACCGTCGCCCTCGGTCTGCTCTGCCTGCTCGCCGCGGACCTGCCGTCCACCCGCGGGCTCGGCCCGGTCGGCGCGGTCGGCATCGCCGCCGCGTTCTTCGCCATGACCACGCTGCTGCCGGCCGTGCTGGTCATCTTCGGGCGATGGCTGTTCTGGCCGTTCGTGCCCCGCTACTCCCCGGACGCGGTCAACCTCGCCGTGGCGGCCGAGCACGGCGTGTGGCGGCGCATCGCCGGGTTCGTCGGGCGGCGGCCCCGCCCGGTCTGGCTGGGTACGGCGGCCGCGCTGGTCGCCCTGAGCTTCGGCATCGGCAACCTCAGCATCGGCCTGCCCGGAGACAAGACCTTCACCACCGAGGTCGGGTCGATCACCGGCCAGCGGATGATCGAGGCGCACTACGCCAGCGGCACCGTCGCCCCGGCCGAGATCCTGGCCTCCGCCGCCACGACCGACCAGGTGATGGCCGCCGCGCGTACCGTGCCGGGGGTGGCCGAGGTCGGCGCGCCGGAGCCCTCCCCGGACGGCCGGTGGGTGCGCGTGCCGGCGGTCCTGGCCGACGCGCCGGACAGCGACGCGGCGCTGACCACCGTCGGGCGGCTCCGCGACGCGGTGCACGCCGTGCCGGGCGCGCAGGCGCTCGTCGGCGGGGACACCGCGTACCTGATCGACGAGGAGCGGACGGTCGACCGGGACAACCGGACGGTGGTGCCGCTGGTGCTGGCGGTCGTCTTCGTCGTCCTGGTGCTGCTGCTGCGGGCCCTGGTCGCGCCGCTGCTGTTGCTGGCCAGCGTCGTGCTGTCCTACGTGGCCGCGATGGGCGCGGCCGGGCTGATCCTGGACGCGATGGGCTACCCGGAGCTGTTCGTCGGGATTCCGCTGCAGACGTTCCTGTTCCTGGTCGCCCTCGGCGTGGACTACACGATCTTCCTCGCCACCCGGGCCCGCGAGGAGGCGGCGCGGATCGGGCACCGGCCGGGCGTGCTGCACGCGCTCACCGTCACCGGCGGAGTGATCACCAGCGCGGGTGTGGTGCTGGCCGCGACGTTCGGCGCGCTGAGCGTGCTGCCGCTGGTGCCGTCGGTGCAGACGGCGGTCATCATCAGCGTCGGGGTGCTGCTCGACACGTTCCTGGTGCGCAGCCTGCTCGTCCCGGCCCTGGCCCTGGACCTCGGTCGCCGCACCTGGTGGCCGGGCACCCTGGCCGGGCGGGCGTTCCGGCCGGTCGCCGCGCCGCCGCTCGAGCGGGCGACGGTGGGTTAAGCCTCCGCAGCGCCGAGCGCGAGAGCCGGCCGTGCCTCCGGGTGCGACCGGCTCTCGCCGTCGCGGAGGGAGTACCGCTCGCGGACGCTGTGGAGCTGCACTCATGGATGGATCATCCTCACCGTGGGCGCACAGACTGCTCAGCTCCAAAGGCGACCGCCGGGCATGTCGGTGCCGCGGGGCGGTCCGGGAAACGTCGTCAGGTGACGTCGACCCCCTCTTGTGCCGCCGTGCGATGCTCTCCATCGACAACCCCTCAGGAGACCGAGGTACCAGCGTGGAGCAGCGCGGAAGCCGACGTGCGCTCGGCATCGTGTTCATCGGGTCTGGCGCCCTCGTGCTGCTGTGCGGCGTGGCCGGCGACTCCATCCCCTTCGTCGTCGCCGGTTGCCTCGCAGCCGTGCTGGGCGTCACGTTCGTCGCGGCCGGCCGGCAGCCCTCCGGCGAGAGCGTGCCCGGGCAGCTCCGCCCGCCCGGCCAGGAATCGTCCGTGGCGCCGCCGATCTTCAGCGCGTCCCTGCGGGGCTACGACATGGTGCGGGTGGACGAGCTCGTCAGGCGGTGCGACGCGGCGCTGGGCTCCGGCGACGCGCCGCGGATCGAGCAGGCCAAGGCGGACCTGGACCGCGAGCGGGTCGCCCTGCCCATCGCGCTGCGCGGATATGTCCGCGATCAGGTCGACGAGTTCCTGGAGCGGCTCTCGACCGTACTCGGCCACCGGATCGCCGACAGCGACACGTCCGACGCCGGCTGACCCTCCCGGACCCGGCAACGCGCGGCCGGGTGCGGGCGGAGCACCCGCACCCCAGCGCGAATCAGGCCTCCGCCGGCCCCTCGAAGACCCGGCGGACATCCACCTCGACGTAGACGCCCTCCTCGATGAACAGGTTCGTGAAGCGGCGCCCCCACTCCATCGCCTCGTCCTTGTCGCGTACCTCCAGCAGCGCGAACCCGGCGATCAGCTCCTTGGTCTCGGTGAACGGCCCGTCGGTGACCGTCACCTTGCCCTTGTCGGCGGTGATCCGGCCGGACTCCTTGCTGCTCTTCTCCAGGCCCTCACCGGCGAGGAGGACGCCGGCCTTGGCCGCCTCCTCGATGAAGGCGCCCATCTTCTCGATGAATTCGGGGCTCGGGTCGAAGGCGCGGGGCTCGTTCTCGTCGAGCTTGTGCATCAGCATGTAGCGCATCTCGGAATCCTTCCAGGTAGGGAACCAGTTCGGCGCTCACTGACGCGTCGAGCGGGCCGCGCCGGATCCGACATCCGTTCTCAAGATTTTTTCGAGCCGCACTCGGCGGCGCGGGACAGCAGCAACGCCCGCTCCCGGGCGTTGCCGGCCAGCGCCGCCGCCCGCTCGAACTCACGCCGCGCCTCGTCGTGCCGGCCGAGCCGGGCGAGCAGGTCACCGAGCACGCTGGGCAGCAGGTGGTACGTCGCCAGCGCCGGCTCGTCCGCCAGCGCCCGGGCCACCTCGAGACCGGCGGCGGGCCCGTCGGCCTGCGCGACGGCCACGGCCCGGTTCAGCTCCACCACGGGCGAGGGCACGAGCCGGGCCAGCTCCGCGTACCGGGCGGCGATCCGCGCCCAGTCGGTCTCCTCGGGGGTACGCGCCCGCGCGTGGCATGCCGCGATCTCGGCCTGGAGCGTGTACGGGCCGGGGTGCTCCGTGCGGGCCCGGTCCAGGGCGGCCAGGCCGCGGCGGATGAGCAGCTGGTCCCAACGGGTGCGGTCCTGGTCGTTGAGCAGGATCGGCGCGCCGTCCGGGCCGGTGCGGGCGTGCACCCGCGACGCCTGGATCTCCAGCAGCGCGGCGAGACCGTGCACCTCGGGCTCGTCGGGCATCAGCCCCTGCAGCTGCCGGGCCAGGCGCAGCGCCTCCTGGACGAGGGTGGGACGCATCCAGTCGTCGCCGGCGGTGGCCGCGTACCCCTCGTTGAAGATCAGGTAGACGACCTCCAGCACGGACCCGAGGCGCTCGGTGCGCTCGGCCGGGCCGGGCACCTCGAACGGCACCCGGGCCTCGGCGAGGGTGGCCTTGGCCCGGGTGATCCGCTGGCCGACGGTGGACTCGGTGCTGAGGAACGCGCGGGCGATCTCGGCGGTGGTGAGGCCGCCGACGAGCCGCAGGGTCAGCGCGGCCCGGGCGATCGGGGTGAGCACCGGGTGGCAGGCCACGAAGATGAGCCGGAGCAGGTCGTCCTCGATGCGCTCCTCGACGGCGGCGTCGAAGTCGACGGTGATCCGCTCGTCGAGGTCGCGGCCCAGCTCCGCCACCACCCGCTCGCCGGTCTGCCGGCGGCGCACCGCGTCGATGGCGCGCCGCTTGCCGACCGTGGTGAGCCAGGCCCCCGGGTTGGCCGGTACGCCGTCGCGCGGCCACGACTCCAGCGCCGCGACCAGCGCGTCCTGCGCCAACTCCTCGGCCTGGCCCACGTCGCGGACGATCGCGGCGATCCCGGCGACCACCCGCCCGGCCTCCATCCGCCACACCGCCTCGACGCTGCGGCGTACGTCTGTCTCCTTCACGGGCACCATGACAGCAGGCCGGTCCGACGCCCGCCACCGCCGCCAGGCTCGGATCGGTCACCCGGGCGGAAACGGCCGACCCGGGGCTCGCGTGCGGCGCGGCGACCTTAAGTTTCTCTTAGCGGGCACCCTGTTCGCGCAGGAAGATCAGTATGTTGCCCGGATGCGACACCTCGGAACTGTGCTCGCCGCAGCCGTCGTGGCTCCGATCTCGTGGGTCCTGTTCGCCGCCGGCCAGGACCGGGCGGTGCGGGAGTTCGCGGAGGCTCCCGACGGCGGTGTGCCGGCCACCAGCGACCTCGTTCGACCGGTGCTGGTGCTGGTGGCGGCCGGGATCCTGCTCGGCCTCGTCGCCACGCTGCGGTTCTCCCCGGCGGGGGCGGTGCTCGCCGGGTCGGTCTACTCGGCCAGCTATCTGCTTCTGCTGGTCAGCCCGGACGTGGTGACGACCCTGCTCGACCACACCGTGACCCTGGGCGGCTACCAGGTCGACCTGATGACCCCGGTGCGGACAGGGACGAGTCTGCTGGTCGGCTCGCTGATGCTCGTCGCGGTCGGGAGCGTCCACCGGTGGCGGCGCTGGCCGCAACCCACCGCCGAGGAGTCCGCGGCCCTGACGCCCGACGAGATCCTCACCGGCCCGAAGAACCAGGACCGGCCGATCGGCGTGGACGGCCTCGGCCTGGACCGGCCGGGCGGCTCGCCGGAGCCGGCGCCGGCCGGCGGGTCGAACTGGGCCGGCCGCACCGACTGGGCCGGCCTCGGGTCCGGCGAACCCAGTACCCGAACCCGGGTGTCGTCGGACTGGATGCGCCAACCCTCCCCGTAGGCGCATCGGCGGAGTCGGGGGTGCGGGCCGGCGGCCCGCACCCCCGCCCGGTCACGCGATCCGCCGGATCCGGCGGACGGCAAGGACGATCAACAGCGCCGCGAGCGCGACGAAGACACCCGTCTCGATCGCCTGGAACAGCCAGTACCGGTCGGCGGGCTGGTAGAGCTGCCAGTTGTGGGCGCCCGGCCCGAGCCCGAGCTCGGCGCCGCACTCGCGACCGTCCGGGCCGGTCGCGCCTTCGGGGCAGTTCACCTGGGCGTTGGGGAAGACCAGCTTGCCCGAGGCGTCACGGATGCCGTTGGCCAGGATCCAGTCCCCGTCCATCCGGTCGGCCATCTCGGTGGCGCCCTGCATCGGGAAGGTGAGCTCCTCGGGAGGCAGGTAGCGGGGCCGGCCCAGGACGCCCACGGCGACGCGTACGCCGATGAAGCCGACCAGCGTGGTGGCCATCGCGGGAAGCAGGCGGGGCCAGACGGTGCCGGCGAAGATGCCCAGCGCCACCGCGAAGAGCGTGTACCCGACCGGCGCCACGCCCTGCATGTCGAACAGGAACGCGTCGAACCGGTTCTGCTCCCAGCCCTGGCTGAGCGGGGACATCAACCAGGACACACCCAGCCCGTAGCCGACGGCCGCGAGGAGGACGGCCGGCACGATGAGGCCGACCTTCACCAGCGCCCAGTGCCGGCGGCTGATGCCCTGGGTCCATACCAACCGGTGGGTGCCCTGCTCGACCTCCCGGGCGATCAACGGGGCACCCCAGAACAGCCCGACGAGCAGCGGTAGCGCCAGGAACAGCACGCCCGCCAGGTTGAGGATGTCGTACTGGTCGTAGAACCGGTTGAAGGCCTGGTCGCAGGTCTCCCCGAGGGCGCGTCCCCCACCGGTCTCCCGGATGCGCCGCAGGCAGTCGGGCAGCCCGTAGTCGTCGAAGGTGTTGCGCATCGCCAGCCCGGTCACGGCGATCAGCGCGCCGACCACCGCGAGCCCCGCCAGGGTGAACAACGCCTCGCGGCGGTGTTGCCGCCAGGTCAGCCAGATCATGCCGGCACCCCCCATGCCTCGTGGCTGGCCTGCGTGTCGCCGTCGGCGAGGTAGGCCAGGATGACGTCCTCCAGGGCCAGGTCGCGCTCGGTCCACAGCGGATCGACCGGCCCGTCGGTGCGGACCAGCAGCGTCGACTGCCGGTCCGTGTGGCTGGCCCGGACGATCTCCGTGACGCCGGGGATCGCGCCGCCGTCGTGGCGTGGGCCCACCAGTCGCCGGTGGGTGGCGACCAGGTCGTCGACCGGCCCGGTGAGCCGCACCCGGGCGGCGTTGAGCACGATCACGTAGTCGCAGACCCGCTCCACGTCGGCCAGCAGGTGCGAGGAGAGCAGCACGGTGGTGCCGGTGTCGGCGACGTTGCCCATCAGGGTCTGCAGGAACTCGCGGCGGGCCAGCGGGTCGAGGCTGGCCACCGGCTCGTCGAGCAGCAGCAACCGGGGCCGCTTGGCCAGGGCCAGAGCCAGCGCGACCTGGGCGCGCTGCCCGCCGGAGAGCCGGCCGACCGGCTTGTCCGGTGGGACCCCCACATCGGCCAGTCGGGTACGCGCGAGAGGGGAGTCCCACCGCCGGTTCAGCTTGCCGCCCATGGTGATCAGGTCGGCGGCGGTGAAGTCGCGGTAGAGCGGGGTGTCCTGCGCGACGAAGCCGATGTCGGCCAGGGCCTCCGGGTTCCGGTACGGGGACTCGCCGAAGATCCGCACCTCGCCGACGTCCGGTCGGGACAGCCCGACCGCCAGGTGGAGCAGGGTGCTCTTGCCCGCTCCGTTGGGGCCGACCAGGGCGGCGATGCGGCCGGCCGGCAGGTGCAGCGAGCAGTCCCGCAGCGCCCACTGCCTGCCGTACCGTTTGCCGAGCCGGTCGGTCTCCACCGCTGTCTGCATGGGCTGTCCTCTCATCGCGCCGACGCGGTCTGCTGTGGTGGTTCGACGGGGAGCGACGCGCGCAGCGTCGTCTCGACCAGGGCGGTGATGTCCTCCGGCGTCAGCCCGGCGGCCTGCGCCCGCTGGAGCCAGGCGACCAGGTCGGCGCGGAGCTCGGCCTGGTTGGGCAGGGACGCCCCGGCCAGGCTGCGGGTGACGAAGGTGCCCACCCCGGGGCGCCCCTCCGCGAGACCCTCGATCTCCAGCTCCCGGTACGCCTTGAGGACCGTGTTCGGGTTGATTGCCAGCGACTGGGCCACGTCGCGCACCTTCGGCAACTGGTCGCCGGGGGCCAGCATGCCGACCCGCAACGCCTGCTTGACCTGCTGCACCAGCTGCACGTAGGTGTTCACCTTCGACCGGCTGTCCAACACGAACTCGATCACTCGCCGTAGCCTCCCCTATTGTCCTACGGCAGTAGGACTATAAGACAGGGTGGGCGGCGACCGACCCGCTGTCAAGACACTCGCCGAAACCGGCCACCGACGTGTCACACCGGGGTCGTAGCCTGCGCCCGTCCGACGACCCACCGACGAGGGGACACCGATGCTCGTTCACCGCGCCCGACCGAGCCGCCGTGCAGGCATTCCACGACGCCGCCGTGGCGGCCGGCGCCGAGGTGCTGCACGCCCCGAAGCTGTGGCCGGAATACCACGCGACGTACTTCGGCGCGTTCGTCCGCGACCCGGACGGCAACAACGTCGAGGCCGTGTGCCACCAGCCGGAATGACCGTCCCGGTCAGATGACCAGCCGCCGGTAGACCGGGCGCTTCGGGCCGCGGTTCTGCCCGCACGTGCCGCCCGGTCCCCCGACCCAGCCGATCAGCCCGTCCGCGCACTGCACGAGGAATCCCTTCCCCCTGCCGAAGTCGGCCACGCAGCGAAACCAGCCGCACACGTCGGCGGCGGGGTCGTGGATCAGCAGGCCGCCGCAGTAGGTGTAGCCGTACGGGTTGGGCGGGGCACCGCAGAGGTCGACCGGGAGCACCAGCGGCGGCAGCGACGGGACCGGCTGCGGCACCACCTCGGAAGCGCTCGCGTCGGCGGCGACGGTGGCCGGCGCGGCCGGCATCGGGCGGCCGGGATAGCCGGTGATGGACGGGGTCGCGCGGCGAGACGGTGTCGCGGCGGGCGGTACGGGCTGCGGTGGCGTGGCGGCGGGCGCGGCACCGGCCCTCGGCGCACCGCCGGAGGAGCCGGTCACGTCCGTGACGACAACCGGGCTCGGCCTCCCCACCGGGGTGGCCGAGTAGAGGGCCGGCCCGGTGGTGACGGCGGTGACGGCCACCAGCGACGCGGCCAGCGCCACCGCGACGCCGGCAAACCGGCGGTCCTGCAGGCGGGCGGCCGGCGGCGCCTGGTCGGGCACGGCGACCGGAGGCGCCGGGGGCCGGACGCGCTGGTGCGCGGCGACCAGGTCGTCCAGGCAGGCGGCGACGGCGTCCCGGTTGCCGAGGCCATCGGCGAACGCGAGCGTGAGATGAAAACGGAAGGTCAGCGCCGCCGGACGGGACACCAGCAACCCGGCGAGCGGGGAGCCGTCGTTGGTCGGCAGCAGGGTCACCGGGGCATGTGGATGGTGGGCCGGGCCGACCAGGTCCTCGTACCACCAGATCCGCTGGCGGCGCTGGCCGAGGAAGGCGACCCGGCGGTCGGTGACCACCACCCGGCCGGTGTCGACCGCCCGGATGCCGCGCGGCAACGGACGCGCCGGCAGGTCGGTGCCGGCCGGGTCGACGGCCAGCCCCGGCGTGGGCAGCGCGGCGTCGTTGCGGCTGTCGACCTCGACCAGCTCGGCGATCGGGAGTACGCGGTGGACGACCTCACCGTGGCGCAGTTTCACCGGCACGGCCGGCGTTGGCGGGCCGGCCCCGAGCAGGCCGGTGGCCTCGACGCGGAGCCGGGTCAACTCGTCGGCTCGGCGGCGCCACACCTGCGCGTCACCGGCGTACACGCGCCGTCGCCGGTCGTTCTCCCGCTCGGCCCACCGGGCGCGCCAGGACGACCGTCGACCGTTGTCGGCGGGGGGTGAAGTCGCCGTCACGTACGGTACAACGTTTCACAATCCGGTCGGTCACGGCCGGCATCGTCAAACATCAGTGGACCGGCAGGACCGGTCAGTGCCGGAAGGTACGGCGGACGCCGCCGTACCTGCCGCACGCGCGGGGGCTGCCGCCGGCGAGGCTCACCGAGCCGTCCGCGCACTGCACCAGGTACCCCCGGCCGGCCCAGAACTCGGGCACGCAGTCGAACCAGTCGCACACCTGGACCGCCGGCCTGCGGACCCGCGAACCCGCGCAGAAGCCGTAGCCCATCGGGTTGGCCGGCGCCCCGCACAGCTTCTTCGAGGCGGACGGCGACGGCGACCGGGCCGGCGCCGGCGCCGCGGCAGTCCGGGCAGGTCCGGGCGGGGAGGCGGGGAGCGTCGCCGGCGTGGCCGAGGTGGCCGAGCCCCCGGGGGTCGCGGCGGCCGCAACCTCGGACCGGGTCGGGTCGGACGGGTCGGACTCCAGCAGCGCCAGCGGCACCAGCAGGGCGATCCCGGCGACGATGGCCACCGTCCGGCGGCCACCGGGCACGAACCCGGTCAGCCGTGCCTGCCCGGGTGTGGCGATGGCCGGCCGGACCGGCTTGACCCGGGCGTGTTCGGTGATCGCCTCGTCGAGCTGCGCGATGACCGCGGCGCGCTGCTCGATCGCGTCGGCGAAGGCCAGGGTCAGCTTGAACCGGAAGTCGGCGGCCACGTCGACCGGCAGCAGCAGCCCGGAGGCGCGCCGCCGGTCCAGCACCTGGATCAGCGTGACCGGCGCGGTCGCGTCGTGGGCCAGGCCGGTCATCTTCCCGTACGCCCAGTCGCGCCGGCCACGCCCGCCGAGCAGCACCAGGCGGCGGTTGGTGATCACCGCCATCCCGGCGTCGGCGACCCGGATGCCGTCCGGCCGCCGGTTGCGCAGCGGCTGCGGCTGCGCGGTGACCGTGAGGTCGGGCGCGGGGAGCACCGCGTTGTGCCGGACCTCGACCAGTTGGGCGGCGGGCAACACCCAGAAGACCACCTCACCGGGGGTGAGTTCGATGGGAAGGCCGGCACCCGCGTCGGCCGTGCCCTCGACCTCTTCGGCGAGGGTACGCAGGCGGCGCAGCTCCTCGTCGCGCCGCCGCCACGCCCCGTCGGCTTCGCGGAACGTCCGATGCCGCCGTTCGTTCTGCCGGTGTGCCCACCGGTACCGCCACGTCGAACCCGTCGAATCAGTCATTGCCACGCCGACTCCTTCGCCGCGTAGGCCCACCAACCGGGGTGTCACATCGGTTAACTCCGGTGCCGGCCGCACGGGGACGGGTTGCGAGACGCAAATTGCCCGATCGGTGGACCAACCCGGACGATAGGGCGGTTTCGCGGGACGGCTTCCTCGCCTCCGGGCGTGTCGTCGCCAGGACGCCGGATTCCGCGTCCGGCGCATTCCCGGCTCGGTAACGTCAGCGGCGTTCGGGAGGCCGGGACGAGGGGGTGGGCCGGTGACCGACACGCTCCCGGACGTCGTGATCGGCGTCGACATCGGCACCACCAGCGCGAAGGCGGTCGCGTACGACATCCGGGGGCGGCAGCTCGCCCACCACTCCGTGGGCTACCCGCTCGACGAGCCGCACCCCGGGTACGCCGAGCAGGACCCGTACCGCATCCACGCGGCCGTGCTGGAGACGCTCCGGACGGTCGCGGCGGAGCTGGGCCGGCCGCCCGCCGCCGTGTCGTTCGGCAGCGCCATGCACAGCCTGATCGGGCTCGACCCCGCCGGTGACCCGCTCACCCCGTCGCTCACCTGGGCGGACGCCCGGTCCGTCCGGCAGGCCGAGCGGCTGCGGGCGGTGCCGTCGGGGCTGGCCCTGCACCGGCGCACCGGCACGCCGGTCCACCCGATGGCGCCCCTGCCGAAGCTGCTCTGGTACGCCGAGCAGGAGCCGACGCTCTTCGGCCGGGCGGCGTACTGGGTGGGCATCAAGGACTGGCTGCTGCTGCGGCTGTGCGACGCGCTGGTCACCGACCACTCGATCGCCTCGGCGACCGGCCTGATGGACATCCACCAGCTCTCCTGGGACGACGAGGCACTCGGCATCGCCGGCATCACCGAGGCGCAGCTGCCCCAGCTGGTGTCCACCACCCGGGTCTTGCCCGGCCTCACCGCCGAGGCGGCCACGGCGACCGGGCTGCCCCGGGGCACGCCCGTGGTGGTCGGCGCCGGGGACGGGCCGCTGGCCAACCTCGGGCTCGGCGCGGTCGCCCCCGGCATGGCGGCCTGCTCGATCGGCACCAGCGGCGCGATCCGGGTGATGTGCGAGAAGCCGCGCGTCGATCCGCTCGGCGGGGTGTTCTGCTACGCGCTCACCGAGCGGCGCTGGGCGGTCGGCGGTGCCATCAACAACGGCGGCCTGGTCCTCGGCTGGGCCGGCGGCGCGCTCGCGCCCGACCTCGGCCCGGACGCCGAGGAGGAGCTGCTCGCCGAGGCCGAGCAGGCGCCGGTCGGCTCCGGCGGGCTGCTCATGCTGCCGTACCTGCTCAGCGAGCGTGCCCCGCACTGGTCGGCGCTGCCGCGCGGCGCATTCGTGGGGCTGACCCACGGGCACCAGCGCCGGCACCTGGTCCGGGCGGCGCTGGAGGGGGTCTGCCAGCAGCTCGCGCTGGTGCTCGCCGCGATCCGGGCCGCCGGCAACGAGATCCGCGAGATCCGGGCCAGCGGCGGTTTCGCCCGCAGCCCGCTGTGGCGGCAGATGCTCGCCGACGTGCTCGGCATGCCGGTGCACTTCCCCACCGGTCACGAGGGGTCGAGCTTCGGTGCCGCGCTGCTGGGCATGGAGGCGCTGGGTCTGGTCGAGTCCATCGACGTCGCCGGCGACCTCGTCGCGATCGATCAGACCGTCCACCCCGACCCGGCCGCCGCCGCGACGTACGCATCGCTGCTGCCGCTCTTCTCCGAGCTGTACGAGGCGCTGGTGCCGGCGTTCATCTCGCTGCGCCGGCTCGCGCCGAGCCTGCCGCCGGAGCGCCCGCCGGCACCGCCGCCGTCCTGATCCGCCGGCCTCCATCGGGTGACCGGGCCGCGCGCCCCGCGCATCGCCGCGCCCGTTCCTTATGGTGCAAACGTGAGGAAAACCGACAAGAAGCACTCATCTTCGCGGCCGGCCACGGTCCGCGTACTCCTGCTCGCCCTCGTGCTGGCGCTGCTCCCGCAGCCGGCGCTCGCCGACGGCGGTGGACCACGGCCCGCGCCGGCACGGCCGGTCGGTGACCTGGCGTGGCTGGCGTTCGCCGGCGGGGTGTTCTCGGTGGACGCCGCGACCCGGACCGTCCGGTACCGGGCCTGCGACGGCGACACCGGCCGGGTCGGCGACCCCGGCATGCGGGTGCGCAGCGGCACCGCCCGCGGCCGGGTCACGATCGACGGTACGACCTACGCCTACCAGGTCCCGCTGACCGGCCGCAGCCGTGGCTTCCTCGCGGTGTTCCCGCCCGCCGGGCCGCCGGACGGGCATCTGGGCACGGTGGTCACCGACCCCATGCCGCCCACCGACCCGGCCGCCGGCCGCCGGCTGGTGCCCCTGACCGGCCAGCTCGCCGAGGTGGTGGCCGCCGCCGCCCCGACCAACCCGGCCGGCGTGGCGGTCCGCGACCTCTCCGGCCGCTACGGCGACCAGCAGATCGCCGTGAACGGCGAGTTCCGCCCGAAGGCGGCCAGCGTGATCAAGCTGTGGATCCTGGTCGAGCTGCTGCGCCGGGTGGACTGCGGCCAGGTGTCGCTGGACGACGGGGTGCTGGTCACCCCGGCCGACGTGGTCGGCGGCACCGGTCAGCTGCAGTACGAGACCTTCCCCCAGGTGGTGACGCTGTACCGGCTCGCCGAATACATGATCATCTACAGTGACAACACCGCCGCGAACGTGCTGATCGACTACCTCGGCGGATTCGCGCCGGTCAACGCCCTGATCGACGCGATGAACCAGCGCGAGACGATCCTCGCCCGCAAGATGCTCGACACCGAGGCGGCCCGCCGCGGCGAGGAGAACTACACCAGCCCGGACGACGTGATCTCGCTGCTCGGCGCGGTCTGGGACGCCGACATCCTGGCGCCGCCCAGCCGCGACCTGATGATCGGCTTCATGCGCCGGCAGACCCTGAACACCAAGATCCCCGCGGCGCTGCCACCCGGCGTGCCGGTCGCCCACAAGACCGGCGACCTGCCGGACGCCTCACACGACGTCGGTTACTACCTGATCCCCGGCACCGAGGTCGCCGTCGCCTTCCTCACCGGCGGCCCGATCGCCACCGGCGACGAGGTGGTCCGCCGGCTCGCCCGGACCGTCTACGACTACCTGGACGGGTGACCCGGGCGCCCCGCCAACCAGGTCAGGGCGCCTCGACGCCGGCGATCAGATAACGGTGGACCTCCGCGCCCCGGATCGCCACCTGCTGCTCCTCGATCGGACCGGAACCGCGGAACGCGAGCAACTGGTCCTCGCTGTCCCACCGCTCGTAGACGTTGATCCGGCCAGGCTCGACCAGATCGGCGCTGATCGCGAAGTCGAGGCACCCGGGGGCGGCGCGGGCGGCCGTCACCACCTCGGCGGAGCCGGCGAGGTAGTCGTCCCGGTCCTCCGGGTCGACGTGCAGAGTTCCGGCGACGATGAGCACTTGTCGAACCTCCGGTGTGTCTGATCCTGCAGCGACGGTCGCACAGTCCTACGACAGTCGAAGCGTCCTTCCACGTACGTCGATGTCCGCGTACGCTGACCGCCACATCGAGCGGCGACGATGCTGCGGAAGGCCGGGTGAACCCATGCGGTCGGTGCTGTCGAGGCGGACACGGTTCCGGTTGATCGGCGCGGGGGTGGTGGCCGCCGCGCTCGCGGTCGCGACGACCCTGGTGCACCTGGCGGGCGACCCGCCGGTCCCGATCGCGTTCGAGGAGGAGAACCCGGCCGCGCCGGCCGAGTGGATGTGGGCGCAGCGCGCCAACGCGGACGGCTCGATCCCGGCCACCGCGTACCAGGAGGCGCTGGCCCAGGCCCGCACATTGGAAGGCGCGACCCGCCGCGGCTCGCCACAGCTGTCCGACGTGCAGTGGCGGCTGCTCGGGCCCACCAACATCGGCGGACGCCTGATCGACGTGGTGCTCGACCCGGCGACCCCCGGCACGGTCTACGTGGCCGCCGGCACCGGCGGGGTCTGGAAGAGCACCGACGGCGGCGCCACCCTCACCAGCGCCTGGTCCGACGACCTCCCCCAGTCGATGGGCGCCCTCGCCATCGCACCCGACGGCACCCTGTACGCCGGCACCGGCGAGCCGGACCACGGCGGCGGCGGCTCCTACTACGGCACCGGCGTCTACCGCTCCACCGACGGCGGCGCGACCTGGCAGAGCCTCGGCCTCACCGACACCGGCGCGATCGGGCGCATCCGCATCGACCCGACCGACCCGCGGCGCATCGTCGTCGCCGCCCAGGGGCGGCTCTTCGACACCGGCGGCGACCGCGGCGTCTACCTGACCACCAACGGCGGGGCGACCTGGCGGCAGTTGCTCGATGGGCTGAACGACTCCACCGGCGCGATCGACGTCGCGATCAACCCGGCCGACCCGGACGTGCTGCTCGCCGCCATGTGGGACAAGCTGCGCTACCCCGACGGGCGTGAGTACGGCGGCCCCGGCTCCGGCCTGTACCGCTCCGCCGACGGCGGCGCCACCTGGGCCCGGATCGGCGCGCCGCTGCCCGCCTCGACCACCGACCCGGGCCGCATCGGCGTCGCGTTCGCGCCCAACGACCCGGACCGCGCGTACGCCATCACCAACGACCGGATCGGCAACCTGACCGGATTCTTCGTCTCCGACGACGCGGGCGCCACCTGGACCCGGCCGATGTCCGGCGAGGCCGCGCTGGACGCCGCCGACGGTGGCTTCGCCTGGTGGTTCGGGCGGCTGTGGGTCGACCCCGCCGACGCCGACCACGTGTTCTCCGCCGGCGTGCCGATGATGGAGTCGCGCGACGGCGGCCTGAGCTGGGTGACCGGCCGGGGCATCCACGTCGACCAGCACGCGATGGCCTGGGACCCGCACCACCCGGGCCGGGTGTACGTCGGCAACGACGGCGGCCTCTACTGGTCCGACCAGGGCGGCGACGTGGTCGGCCCGTGGACCGCCGCCTCCGTCCAGCCGTACATGCAGTTCTACGCCATGGACGCGAGCGCGCAGGACCCCTCGCGGGTCTCCGGCGGCACCCAGGACAACGGCTCGCTGCGCTCCTGGGGCGCCGCCGACTGGAACCTCTACCGCGGCGGCGACGGGATGATGAACCGCATCAACCCGGCCGACCAGAACAACGTGTACGCCTGCTCGCAGAACGGCGGCTGCGCCCGCTCGGACGACGGCGGCGACACGATGCAGTCGATCCGGTCCCGGTTCGCCGGCACCCGGTTCAACTGGGTCTCGCCGCTGGAGATCGCGCCCGGTGCCCCGGACACCGTCTACTTCGGCTCCAACGTGCTCAACCGCTCCGACGACCGGGGCCGCACCTGGCGGGCGGTCAGCCCCGACCTGACCGGCGGGCCGACACCCCGCAACGCCACCTCGTACGCGACGATCACGACCATCGGCATCGCCCCGAGCGACGAGGACGTCGTGTACGTCGGCACCGACGACGGCTACCTGTGGGTGACCCGGGACGGCGGCGGCACCTGGACCCGGCTCACCGACCCGGACCTTCCCGACCGGTGGATCACCCGGGTCACCGTCGACCCGGCCGACTCCCGGACCGCCTGGGTGACGTACTCCGGCTTCCGCTCGGAGAGCGAGACCCAGCCGCACGTGCTGATGACCACCGACGGCGGGGCGAACTGGCGGGACATCTCCGGCAACCTCCCGCAGGCGCCGGTCAACGACGTGATCCGGCACCCGAAGCACCGCCAGTGGCTCTACGTCGGCACCGACATGGGCGTCTTCTTCACCCCGAACCTCGGCCGCGTCTGGCTGAAGGTCGGCGCGTCGTTCCCCGCCGTCCCGGTCATGGACCTGCACTTCCACGCCGGGTCGGAGACGCTGTTCGCGGCGACGTTCGGCCGCGGCATCCTGCACGCGACGATCGGCGACTGACCGGACGCCGTGGCCCTGGCACACCGCCAGGGCCACGGCGTCTCACGCGCGGCTGACCGCGTTGGCGTGGATGGCCTCACTCAGGTACGCGGCCATCCCCGGCCGGATCGTCTCGAAGTACTCGGTGAACCGCGGGTCCCCGACGTACATGTCGGCGAGGCAGGTGTGCAGCTCGTACGGACAGTCGTAGAACCACTGGTTGATCAACTGCCGGTGCTCCTCCGCCAGGTCCATCGCCGCCGGGCTGTCCGCCGCCGCGCCGGAGGCCATCACCTCGGCGAACCGGCGGCCCCAGTCCTCGTTCGCGGCCTTGTTGCGCAGCCAGTCCTCCTTGGTGTAGCCGGCGGTGCGCCGGGCCGACTCCCGGTACGCCTCGGTGTCGCCCCACCGGCGCTCCACCTCCGCGACGTGCTCGTCCGGGTCGAAGTCACCGAAGACCTCGAAGCGCTCCTCCGGCGTCAGGGGAATGTTCATCTTCCGCGCCTCCATCGCAAGCTCGATCGCCGCGACCATCTCCTGCAGCTTGCCGATCCGCGCGCTCAGCAGCTCGTGCTGCCGGCGCAGGTGCTCGGCCGGGTCGCTCGCCGGGTCGTCGAGGATCGCGGCGATCTCCTCCAGCGGGAAACCGAGTTCGCGGTAGTACCGGATCAGCTGCAGCCGCTCCAGGTCCGCGTCGTCGTAGCGCCGGTAGCCGGCGCTGCTGCGACCGCTCGGCGACAGCAGCCCGATCTGGTCGTAGTGGTGCAGCGTCCGGACCGTCACGCCGGCCGCCCTCGCCACCTGTCCCACCGTGTACGCCATGGTCTCCCTCCCTTCCGCGACCCAGGCTGCCGCCTCCCGCAACGTGAGGGTCAAGCCGACTTACCGCTCGGCGTGTCGTTCGGCGTGTCGCGGCGCGGAGAAGATGTCGGCGCTAAGCGTTATGCCCCTCCGGCATAACTATGCCGGTCAGGAATATCGCTGGGCGGCCACACTGCTGCCGGGCTCAGGTCACGGCGGGTAGTGGCCCGGGCCGACGGCCCGCGCCGCCGCCCGGTGCTCGCGGGACGGCGGCGGCGCCCCGGTGCTCGCGGGACGGCGGCGGCGCCCCCGGACTCAAGCGGCGCGGCCGGTCAGCCGACGACCGGCTCCCGCTCCCGCGCCCGACCCCGGAGCAGGACGGCAACGGTCACGGCGACCAGCACCGTCACCCCGGCCATTGACCAGAGCACGGCCCGCAGCCCGCTGGTGAAGCCGGGCTCGGCGAGCCGACCGGCGGTGGTGCTCGCCAGCACCGCGCCGACGACCGCGATCGCGACGGTCTCGCTCGACAGCCGGGCGGTGTTGATCATCCCGGCGCCGGTGGCCGCCCGGTGCGGCGCGACGCTGCCGATGGCGAGCGCGTCGAGCAGCCCGATGGACAGCCCGATGCCGACGCCGATGGTCAGCAACGGGCCGGCGAGGTCACCGGCGTCGCTGCCCGGAGCGAGGACCGTGGCCCACGCCGCGCCCGCGGCGACCACCGCCACCGAGGTGACGATCACCGCCGGAGCCGGCACCCGCCGGGTCAGCGCCCCGGTGAGCACCGGCAGGACCACCGTCGGCGCGGTCAGCAGGATCAGGGTCGCGCCGGCCGCGCCGGGCGTCAGCCCGACCACGGTCGTGAAGTACGACGGCAGGTAGACCAGCAGCGGCACCATGACGGCCACGACGATGGCTGCCGCCAGGCAGATCCCGACGAACCGGGGGTTCGCCAGCAGCGCCAGGTCGAACATCGGCTCGGGGCGGGCCCGCTCCACCCGGACGAAGACGGCGAGCAGCGCCACCGCCCCCACGAACGCGAGGACGATCCGCACGTCACCCCAGCCGTACTCGGGGCCCTGCACGAAACCGAAGATCAGCAGCAACAGCGCGACGGTGAACGACACCGTGCCGGGCCAGTCGATCCGGCCGGCGTGCGGCTGTCGTGACTCCGGCAGCCACGGAGTCAGCAGGAGCACCGCCACCGCCGCCAGCGCCGGCGCGGCGAACACGGCCCGCCACCCGAGGGCGTCGATCAACAGCCCGGAGATCGACGGACCGAAGGCCAGCCCGGCCCCGATCGTCGTACCGAAGACACTGAACGCGCGGACCCGCGCCCGGCCGTGGAAGGTGCCGGCCAGGATGGCCGAGGCACTGGTCGCGGCGGCCGCCGCACCGACGCCGGCGAGGGCACGCAGCAGGTCGAGCACCAGGATGCTGTCGGCGCCGACCGCGAGCAGCCCGGCCCCGGCGAAGATCACGAGCCCGGTGCCGAAGACCCGCCTCCGGCCGAACAGGTCCGCGAGCGCGCCGGCGGCGAGCATGAAGCTGGCGAAGGTGGCGTTGTAGCCGTTGACCACCCACTGCACGGCGGCCAGGCCGGCGTCGAGGTCCCGCCCGATGTCGGGCAGCGCGACCGACGCCCCGGTCAGCGAGAGCGGCAGCGAGAAGGTCGACAGCAGGACGGCGACCAGCACGACGGCTGGGTGGTTGCGCACAGATTCCCTCGTTCCTTGCAGCCGCTCCAGGCTAATTGCCAGGGGTGGGGACGGCCGCCCGGTCGGGGCGAAGATCACAGGGCCGGTCACCGGCCGGTCAGCGGCCCGCCGAGCGGTTCCACGGCGAGCGGGGCAGGGCGGTGCCGGCCAGCGGACGGCGGCCGCGACGGCGGCGGCGCCGGCGTCCGGGCGTGCAGCGCGGGCGGGCGGCGACGCGCACCGCGGCGGGCGCCGGCGGACGATCCGCCCCGGCGGCCGTCGCGGAGCCGGCCGGCGCACCGAGCCCGATCAGCCAGCGGAGGAAGCGGACCATCGGTTCAGGCGAGCGTGAGCCGCTGCGCGTCGGCCTTCGCGACGTCGTACTGGGCGCCGCAGAAGGTGCACTGCTGCACGTACCGCGTGCGGACCGGGATGAGCGGGACGAAGAACAGCGTGAACCTGGTCGACCGGCGGGTGACGACCTGGGCGGCGTGGTTGCCGCAGTTGCGGCAGACCTGCTGCACCACGCCGGACCGGCTGACGTTGGTGCGGAGGCCGAAGATGAAGAACATCGCCCGCCAGTACCCACCGGGGCGCGGGTAATCACCTCGAACTCCGGCCGGTTCCACGATGAAGGGGCATTCCCTCATCGAGGGAATGCCCCTTCGGGTGAACCGTCAGCCCTCGCGGTGTTCGGAGTCCTTGTGGTCACCGCGCTCGTCCCGGGCGTCGCCGCCCTTGGCGTCCCTGCCGTGGTCCGAGTCCTTGGCGTCCTTGCCGTGCTCCGAGTCCTTGCCGTGCTCCGAGTCCTTGCCGTGGTCCGACTTCTCGTCGTCCTTGGACCAGTCCCTGGACCAGTCCGACTCCTCGTCGTGCTTGGACCAGTCCGACTCCTCGTCGTCCTCGCTCCAGCCCGACTCCTCGTCGTCCTTGCTCCAGCCCGACTCCTCGTCCTCGGAGCCCCAGCCCCAGTCCTCGCCGTCCTTCTTCCGGTCGTCGGTCTTGATCTGGCCGCGGATCTCACCGTTCGGGTACTTGTCGGTGTGCACGTTGACGTACGTGACGCCGGCCTTGATCGCGTCGACCACCTCGCCGAACTCACCGGCCTTGATGCCCTGCTCCTCCGGACCGATGACGTCCGAGGGCTTGATCGTGCCCTCGATCGTGGCCGGGGCGTCGGGGCACTCCTGGGTGCCCTTCGGCGCGCCGTGCTTGCCGTCCTTCACGCTCGAGCAGAGGAAGGCGATGATCCCGCCGCTCTGGTGCTTGCCGCCGAAGTGGATGTGCGCCTGCTGGACATCCCCCTCGAGGTCCTCGTATCTGAGCTTGTACGAGATCTCCTTCTTCTCCTCGTCGACGCGAGCCTCGAACCGGCCGTTGCCCGGCGTCGAGATCGTGAGCGGGTCCTCCTGGTAGCCGTCGAGGTGCGCCCGCACGTCGAACCGCTCACCCTTCCGGTCGCCGTGGTCGCGGGAGTCACCCCAGTCGCGCGAGTCACTCCAGTCGCGCTTGTCGCCGGAGTCGTCCCTGCCGTCGCCCATGGCCGCGGTGCCCGCCGCGGTGGCCACCACCGCCGCACCGGCCGCCAGGGCAACTGCCCACAGTCGGGTACGTCCCATCATGTTGCTGCTCCTCACCTAGGTCAGGCCTGGCCAGACTCAACAACTGATCGCCATCAGTCGATTGAGGACACAGGCGGAAGGCACCATTCAGCAGGTGTAGGAGTGTGATGAACCCCGGCACTCGACCTGAACGGCGCCTATGACGAAATAGTCACACATTCGGCGACCAAAAGGTGAGGAGCTTCCTGATTCGGGCGACAGACCACCTTCCCGGGCGAGACGGGCGCTCCCGGGAGGCCGTCCCGTGGCAGCCGCGCAGCTCGCACCGCCCCGGCGACCGACCCCGGACCCCGGCGATGACGAAGGCCGCGCCGATGATCGGCGCGGCCTTCGTGCGGACCGGTCAGGGCAGCCAGTCGGGGCGCAGCGGGTACGTCGTCTCCCCCGCCGGGCCCGTCCTCGTGGCGAGCACCTGGTGCAGCTGGATGCCGTTGCGCTCGAACGCGATACGCGAACCGGCCATGTAGAGGCCCCACACCCGGGCCGTGCCCGCGCCGACCTCGGAGACGCAGAAGTCCCAGTTGGCCTTGAGGTTGCGGCACCACGCAGCCAGGGTCAGCGCGTAGTGCTGGCGCAGGTTCTCCTCGTGGTGCACCTCCAGACCCGCGTCGTGGAGCTCCGAGATCACCCGGCCCGGCCCGGCCAGCTCGCCGTCCGGGAAGACGTACCGGTCGATGAACGCGCCCGAGCGGTGCGGCGCCCGGTTGTCGGCCCTGGTGATGCAGTGGTTGAGCAGGCGGCCGTCCGGTCGCAGCCGGTCCCGCAGGAACCCGAAGTACGCCGGGTAGTTGCGTACGCCGATGTGCTCGGTCAGCCCGATGGACGAGACCGCATCGAACTGCTCACCCGGGGCGTCCCGGTAGTCGAGGTGCCGCACCTCCGCCAGGCCGGTCAGCCCCTCCCGCTCGATCGCGGCCTGCGCCCACTGCGCCTGCGCCCGCGACAGGGTCACCCCGAGCGCCCGCACGCCGTACTCCCGGGCCGCGTGCCGGACCATGCCGCCCCAGCCGCAGCCCACGTCGAGCAGCCGCATCCCGGCCTTGAGCGCCAGCTTCTGCGCCACCAGGTCGTACTTGGCCGCCTGCGCCGTCTCCAGCGTGTCGTCCGGCGAGCGGAACACCGCGCAGGTGTACGTCATGGACTCGCCGAGCACCTTCTCGTAGAACGCGTTCGACACGTCGTAGTGGTGCGAGATCGCGTTGCTGTCCCGGGTACGCGAGTGGCGCAGCCCGTTCATCACCCGCTTCCAGCGGGGCAGCGCCTCCTGGGGCGGGGGCGGCGGCGGCAGCAGCCGCTCCCAGCCGAGCGCGCGCACCAGGGCCAGCGCCTCGGCGACCGGCGGGACGCGCAGCCGCACGTCGTCCTTGAGCACCCGCAGCGCCTCGTACGGGTCACCCGGGTGCACCCCCTCCAACCCGAGGTCGCCACTCACGTACGCCCGGGCCATGCCCAGGTCGCCGGGCGCGGTCAGCAGGTACGACAGGCCGCGCTCGGAACGGATGGCGAGCGTGATGCCGGCGTCGGCCGGGCCGACGGCGCTGCCGTCGTACCCGGTCACCCGCACCGGCAGCGGCCCGGTGGTCAACGCCCCGACGACGTCGGCCACGGTCGGACGCGGTCGCCGGCCCCCCGCCGGCGGTGTCGCGGGAGCGCTCGCCGCTCCCTGATCTCGATCGATGACGCTCATGCTCGTGCTACCGCCTTCTCGTACAGTCCGGTCAGCCGGTGCTCCGGGTCGTAGCGGTCCTTGACCGCCCGCCAGGTGTCGCCGCCGTAGAGCCGGTCGAACACCTCCCGGTCGTAATACGCGTCGGAGTAGAGCGACTTGTGCCCACCGAGCTCCGACACCTCGCGCTCGATCGCCCGGTTGACGTCGCCGTCGGCGGCGCCCGGTGCGATCGGCACGCTCCCCCAGAAACCGATGTTGACGTAGTCCTGCCCCGGCCGCAGCGGATACAGCGGCCAGGCCCGCGCCGAACCCGGGCCGGACGGCTCGCGCAGCCGCAGCGGGCAGAGCCAGACCGGGGTCATCCCCACGGCCTTGGCGAACCAGCGCAGGAAGTCGGCCGTGCGCTCCAGCGGGATCTCCACGTCCTGCACGACCCGCTCCCGCGCCGGCTGGCCACGCCACCGGTCGATCCGCGCGGCCACCTGGTGCCGGTGCTCCAACCGGACCAGCCGGTGGTAGACGTCGCTGCGCCGCCAGCGCGCCGGCCAGATCCGCCGGACCACCGGATGCTGCACCCCGAACGCCGCCGAGCACCAGAACCAGTCGGTGTCCCAGCGCCAGAGATAGTCGTACCCGGTCAGCGCGTCGCGGGTGCGCCGGCGCAACGACCGGTAGTAGATGTCCCGGCCGGTGTAGTCACTGACCGGCCCGGCGTCCTCGGTGAAGGTGGCGAGCACCAGGTACGCCTCCCCGGGGCTGAACATCACCCCGTCCATCGCGTCCACCGTCTCCCCGGCCCACTCCCTCGTGGCGCTGACCTCCCCGATCGCGTCGGCCAGCTCCTCCAGCCGGGTGAACCGCACGTTGCGCAGGGCGACGTGCCGGCCCACCGGCTGCAGCTCGATGCGCAGCCGGGTCGCGTATCCGAGGCTGCCCAGCGAGTTGGGGAACGCCGCGAACAGCTCGGCGTGCTCGCCCTCCGGCCGGGCCGTCACGATCTCGCCCGCCCCGGTGAGCACGTCCAGCTCGGTCACCGACTCGTGGGGTAGCCCGTTGCGGAACGACGTGGACTCGATGCCGAGACCGGTCACCGCACCGCCCAGCGTGATGGTGCGCAGCTGCGGCACCACCAGGGGCATCAGCCCGTGCGGCAGGGTCGCGTCGACCAGGTGCTCGTAGGTGCACATGCCCTGCACGTCGGCGGTGCGGGCGGCCGGGTCGACGCGCAGCACGCCGTCGAGGCCGCTCACGTCCAGCCCGGGCGCCCGGGGCGCGTTGCGCGGGCGGAACAGGTTGGAGGTGCGTTTGGCGAGTCGGACCGGCTCCCCCGGCGGCACCGCCGCGTACGACCGCCGGAGCCGGGCCACCGCCTGGTCATGATCACGCACGGCGTACATGAGATCACCTTACGCGCTGGCGCCGGTTCTCGCGGGATGTCCACGGTGGCCGTTTCGCGTCCCGAGCAGCGACGTCGGGTTAGCGTTGCCGGCATGCCGTCACCCGCCCTCGCCGCCCTCGACGCCATCGGCCTGCCGTACCGGGTCATCCGGCACGGTCCCGTGCGCAGCCTCGCCGAGGCGGCGCAGGCCCGGGGAGTGGAGGTGCCGGACGTGGTCAAGACCATCGTGGTCCGTCGCGGCGAGGACGACCACCTCTTCGTACTCACGCCCGGCGACCGGATGATCTCCTGGCCGAAGCTGCGGACCCTGCTCGGGGTCAGCCGGCTCTCCATGCCGGACGCCGCGACCGCGAAGGCGGCCACCGGCTACGAGCGCGGCACCATCACGCCGTTCGGCTCCCGCACCGCCTGGCCGGTGGTCGCCGACACCCGGCTGACCGGCCGGACCATCACCCTCGGCGCCGGCGAGCACGGGGTGGCCGTCGCGGTCGCCGCCGACGCCGCGCTCGAGGCGCTCGACGCCACCGTCGCCGACGTCACGGACCCGGAGCCGGCCCGCTGACCGCTCGCCCGGCACAGCGCCCGGGCCATCGACCGAGTCACGCCCGGCCGGGGCGGCTGGCCCTGGCCCCCGCCGGTGGGCCAGGATGCCGGTATGTCCGCACCCGGTGACCACCCCGACCCGTCCGGCACGGTCTACGGCCGCCGAGCCGCCCGTCCGGGCCTGCCCCGGGACCCGCTGATGCGGGTCGCGGTGCTGGTCGGCGCGGTCGGCCTCGTGCTGGGTGCGTTCCTCGCCACCGGCGTGCTGGGCGGTGGCGGCGACACCCCGGTCGTACCCGCGGCGGCCGGCACGCCCTCGGCCGCCGCCGCTCCCACCCCCGCCACCGCTGAGCCCGCCCCGACCACCGCGGCGGCGTCCCCGAGCGCCGCACCGACCACCGCGGCGGCCGTTCCCACCGGCCCGACGGTCTTCCGCGGCGTGGCGTCCGGCCGCTGCCTCGGCCTGGACGGCGGCGGCGAACAGGCGACCGCGCAGCTCGCCGACTGCACCGGCGGCCCCGAGCAGCGATGGGTCCCGAACCCGGTCGGCCCGGACCTGGTGACGCTGGTCAACCAGGCCTCCAACCTGTGCCTCGACGTGGCGGGCGAGAGCCAGGACGAGGGGGCTCGGCTGCAGCAGTACCCGTGCCACGGCAACGCCAACCAGCAGTGGCGGCTCGTGCCCGTCGGCGGGCAGGTGCTGCTCGCGGCCCTGCACAGCGGCCGGTGCGCGCGGCCGGACAACGGCGGCGCCGAGGCGGGCACCGTCATCCGGCAGGCCACCTGCGCGGGCGTACCCGAGCAGCAGTGGCAGCTTGGGTGATCGGTCAACCCCGGTAGCTCCAGCCCGCGGCGCGACCACGAAGGTGCACGACCGGGGGCGCGGTCAGGCGCGGAGGGTGCGGAGTTGGGCCAGGTGCTTGGGAAGGTGGACCCTCCCGTGCAGGTCCAGCACGCGGGACCACGGCAGCGGTTCGTCGACCCGCAGGTCGAAGCCCTCGCGCAGATGCGTCTCGACCGGGGTCTCGGCCGGGCCGAGCCGGTCGACCAGCGTCAACAGCTTCTGGCTGGTGGCGCGCAGCAGGGTGGCCAGGCCGTCCAGACCGCCGCACCGGGCGACCAGCGCGTCCAGTTCCGGCCGGTGCACCCCGGCCAGGTCGTAGTACGCGAAGGTGCCGCCCGCGAGCACCGCCTCCGTCGCCTCGGCCATCAGCTCGTCGTTGGCGGCGAGGTGCGCCACGATCTGCTCGGCGCTGAGCCGCCCCTCCGGCGGCTTCCCGAACCCCCCAGCCTCGACCTCCGCGAGCACCTCCGCGTACGCCCGCCGCAGCCCGCTGCTGTCCATGCCCGCCAGTCAACCCCGCCCCGCCCCGCCGATCATGGAGTTGTGGTGCCCGGTTCACCCAGATGGGCGGCTCTTGTCCACCACCACGACTCCATGATCGACGCGCGTGGTCAGCGGCGGCGGGACTGGCGGGTGCGGAGGTAGTCGGAGACGACGTACTCGCCCAGGTCGTCGGTGTCCGGGGTGAACAGGCGGCCCTTCGAGCGGCGGGCGACGGCGTCCATGAAGCGCCGCAGGCCCGGGTCGTCGCCGAGCAGGAACAGGTTGAGCGTCGCACCGTACCGGGTGAGCCGGTCGACCTCCCGGATCGTGGCCTCCACCGTCTCCGGCAGGGGCGGCCAGTGGAACAGCGCTTCCCCGTCGTCCGGGTCCAGGTGGGCCGTCGGCTCGCCGTCGGTCACCACCAGCACCACCGGCTCGGCGTCCGGGTGCCGCCGCAGGTGCCGGCCGGCCAGCCGCAGCGCGTGCTGGAGGTTCGTGCCCTGCTGGAGGTCCGGCTCGACGGCCGCCAACTCCTGCTGGGTCAGCGGCACCGCCGCCCGGCCGAACCCCACGATCTGCAGGGCGTCCTGCGGGAACCGGGTGGCCATCAGGTGCGCCAGCGCCAGCGCCGTCTGCTTCATCGGGCCCCACCGGCCCTGCGAGATCATCGAGTACGACAGGTCCACGCACAGCGCCACCGCCGCCGACGCCCGCCGCTCGGTCTCCACCACCTCGAAGTCCTCGACGGCGAGCTGCACCGGCACACCGCCGCCGCTCCGGCGTACCGCCCGGGTCAGCGTGCGCACCACGTCCAGCGGCTGCTCGTCGCCGTACTCCCACCGGCGGGAACCCCCGCTCACCTCGCCGGCGGCGCCCGCGGAGCGCAGGTCGTGCTGGCCGCGCGGGCCCGCGGTGAGATCCGCGAAGACCCGCCGCAACGCGGCACCGCCGAGCCGGCGCAGCGCCTTCGGGCTGAGCGTCAACCCCTCCGCGTCGCGGCTCACCCAGCCCTGCCGGCGCAGCTCCCGCTCCAACTCACGCAGCCGGCGCACGTCGTCGGCGGCGTCCCGCCCGAGCGTCCGGGACACCGCGTCGACGTCGACGTCGTCCAGGGTGGCGCCCGGGTGCTCCTGCTCGAGGGCGTCCAACAGGTCGTCCAGCTCGGCGATCTCGCCGAGCGCGCCGGCCGCGTCCGCGTACCCCAGGGGTTGGTCGCCCCGGACCCGCTCGCCGCGCCCCCAGCGCAGGTCCGGCCGGAGCGCGCGGAGGTTCGCGTCGAGCGCGGCCAGCTCGCCGGCCAGCCGGTCGCCCAGCGACTGGCGCATCAGGCCGGCCAGCTCCTCGCGCTGCCGCTCGGACAGCGAGTTCATCAGGCGCTGCCCGGCGGCCGCCCGGCGGGCCAGCACGTCGACCAGCTCGTCGGTGTCCTTCGGCTGCTCCGGGAAGAACTCGCCGTGCCGGCGCATGAACTCGGCGAACGCGTCGGTGGTGTCCTCGGCCCGGGCGTGCCGGGCCAGCAGGTCGTTGAGGTCCCGCATCAGCTCGGCCAGCCGCTGCTGCGCGGCCGGGTCGGCGGACGCCCGCACCGCGTCCCGCAGCCCGGCGAAGCGCTGACCGAGCACGTCGTCGCGCAGCCCGTCGAGGATCCGCTGGTACGTGGCCCGGGCCTCGGCGCTGGCCCACTCGTACCCGGAGAGCTCCTCGACGGCCCGGGCGGTCGACCGGGGCAGGTTGTCCAGCACCGCCTCGGCGAACCGGGCGTGCTCGTCGTCGCGACCGCGCAGCTCGTCCCGCTCGGCGGCGAGCGCCTGGTCCAGCAGGGCCCGCGCCCGGGTCACCGCTCCGTCCAGGTCGCCCCGGCGCAGCGCCTCGCGGCGCAGCCGGCGGGCCCGCGCGGACAGGTCGTCGAGGCCACCCCGCCCCTGCGGCCCGCGCCGCAGCAGGTTCCGCAGCGCCTCACGCAGGCTGCCGCCGGCCAGCACCTCGGCGCCGACCTCGTCGACCGCGGCCCGCACGTCGTACGGGGGCGCAAGCGGGTCGGGGCCGCCGCGCCACTGGCCGTACCGGAACCGGTTGCCGGCCACGGTCAGCCTCGGCCGCCGTAGCGGGTCCGGCCGGAGTCGGCGACGTCCTTGCCGAGCCGGCGGGTCAGGTGCAGCCCTTCGAGAACGAACTCGACACCGGCCGCCGCCTGCCCAGGACTGGGCGCGTCACCCAGACCGAGCCGGTCGAGCGCCTTCGCCAGCCCCGGCACGGTGCCGACCTGGCGCAGCAGCTCGGCCGAGCCGACCAGCTCGCCGGTCTCGATCACCCGGTCGTCGTCGACCAGCGCGAGGAAACCGGACAGGTCCAGCCCGGCCAGGCGGGCCCGGAAGGTCTCCGCGGTGGCGGTCCGCAGCAGGTGGGCGAGGATCTCGATCTCCCGCCCCTCCTCGCCGCTCTCGAACTCCACCTTGCCGCGCAGCGTCGACGTCACCGACACCGCGTCACCCACCCGGGCCACCGGCGCCTCGGAATCCCCCACGGACAGCAGCGCCGCACGGCGCAGCGCCGCCGCGGCGACCGTCTCGGCGGCGGCGATCGCGAACCGGGCGGACACCCCGGAGCGCGGGTCGACCGAGGGCGACTCGCGCACCGCGCGGGCGAACCGGGCGAGCACCTCCAGCACGTGCTCGGGCACCTCCGCGACCAGGTCCGCCTCCTGCCGGATCAGCTCCAGCTCCAGCTCCAGGTCGAGCGGGTAGTGCGTCCGGATCTCGGCCCCGAACCGGTCCTTGAGCGGGGTGATGATCCGGCCCCGGTTGGTGTAGTCCTCCGGGTTGGCGCTGGCCACGAGGAACAGGTCCAGCGGCAGCCGGAGCTGGTAGCCGCGGACCTGGATGTCCCGCTCCTCCAGCACGTTGAGCAGCGCCACCTGGATCCGCTCGGCCAGGTCGGGCAGCTCGTTGACGGCGAAGATGCCCCGGTTGGTGCGGGGTACCAGGCCGAAGTGGATGGTCTCCGGGTCGCCGAGGGTACGGCCCTCCGCGATCCGGATCGGGTCGACGTCGCCGATCAGGTCACCGACGCTGGTGTCCGGGGTGGCCAGCTTCTCGCCGTACCGCATCGAACGGTGCAGCCAGCCCACCGGAAGGTCGTCACCGGCCTCGGCGACGAGCGCCCGGGAGGCCGGGGTGATCGGGTGCAGCGGATGCTCGTTGAGGACCGAGCCGGCGATCACCGGCGTCCACTCGTCGAGGAGCCCGGCCAGCGACCGGATCAGCCGCGTCTTGCCCTGGCCCCGCTCGCCGAGCAGCACCAGGTCGTGGCCGGCGAGCAGGGCCCGCTCGACCTCGGGCAGCACCGTGTCGGCGTACCCGACGACGCCGGGGAAGCGGTCGGCGCCGGAACCCATCCGGGCCAGGAGGTTGTCGCGGAGCTCCTGCTTGACGGTGCGGTACCGGTGGCCGGCCGCGCGCAGCTCACCGAGCGTGCCGGGCAGGTCGGCCGGCGGGACCGGGATAACCGGGGAAGGCGCAGTCACCCGACCCACGCTATCTCGGCAGCGGGGCGCGCGCCCGGCTGCCGACGCGGTCGGACCGGCCGATCCGACAGCGGCCAGCCCACCCGCGACCTGCGGGCCCGGCCCCACAGCGGCCACAGCAGCATCGGCGCGGAGGCCGCGCTGAAGCCGCCGCCGAGCCGCCAGAACTCCGGGATGCTGAACAGGCCGAGGGTCGCGGCGGTGACCGTCACCGCCACCAGGGTCGCCGGCACCACGGCCAGTTGCACCGGCACCGGCCGGCCGGCGAGCCCGGGCAGCCAGCGCGGGAACCGCTCGCCCCAGCCCTGCACCAGGCCGAGCGTGAGGATCGAGCCGACGGTCGCGAACGCGCCCAGCCCGAAGCCGGCCCAGACCTGTCCCGTGCGGTGCATCTCGTCGAGGAACTCCGGGTCGAGGCCGAGCGGGATGCCGACCACCCAGGCGTACCGGGTCAGCGCGTACAGGAAGGGGATGGCCGCGGCGGTCCACGCCGCCCAGCGACCCCAGCGGGCCGCGGCCGCCGCGGTGGTCCAGGCCCGGTCGGCGCCGTCCCGGCCGCAGGCGAGGCAGGCCCCGGCGGTACGCCGCGCGAAGGTGAGCGCCGCCCCGGCGACCAGCCCGCCGCCCGCGACGGCGGCGAACTTGGCGAACAGCGCCCAGGTGAAGATCTCCGAGTAGTCCACCGGCGGCCAGCCGAACGGTGCGCCGACGAGCAGGATCGGCGCGTAGCCGAGGGTGGCCAGCACGGTGCTGTCCGGCACGACCACGGCCAGGACGAACGCAACCGCCCAGCCGTACCCGAGCAGAGCCGCGCGCAGCGGACGCGACGGCCGGGCGGTGCCCATGGCGAGCGCGGCGACCGCCGCGGTGAGCAGCAGACCGGCGAAGAGCGGCGGTCCCGCCTCGACCGGGAGCAGCCGGAGCAGGTTCGCCCCACTGGGCCGCGACTCGCTCGCGCCGAACGGGTAGCCGGCGCCGGTGATGGTGGCGAGGAGGGCGAGCACGCCCCAGAGGCCGAGCCAGCCGGCGGCGAGCGGGGCGAGCCGGTCGGGCCAGCCGGCCGTCCGGGAACGGCGGGGAACGGTGGTCGTCGTCATGCCTCCAGCCTCGGCCGGACCGCCCCGCGAACCCTCCCGGCCGAGGGTGAACCGGCTCCCCCGCACGGGGGAACCGGTCACCCGGAGGGGATGACGAACCCCGACTCGTACGCGGCGATCACCGCCTGGGTGCGGTCCCGCACCCCGAGCTTGGCCAGCACGTTCCCGACGTGCGTCTTCACCGTCTCCACCCCGACCACCAACTGCTCGGCGATCTCCGGGTTGGACAGTCCCGTCGCCATCAGCCGCAGCACCTCGGCCTCCCGGTCGGTGAGCCGGGCGGCCCGCAGCCGGTCGGTGCCCCGCCCGCCGTACGCGCCGGCGAGCCGGCGGATCGCGGCCGGGAACGCCGCCAGGTGCTGGCGGCCACCAGCGGAGCGAGGACCGCGGGGGCTCTCATCCGGCCCATTCTGCCGGTGCCGCCGGCCGCCGCGACTCCCCCGCGGCGGGGAGATCGGCCCGACCGCCGCGAGTAGGCTCATGATCGTGACCTACCTCGCCGCCGATGAGCGCTACCAGACGATGACCTACCGGCGGAGCGGGCGCAGCGGGCTGCGGCTGCCCGCGATCTCGCTCGGCCTCTGGCACAACTTCGGCCCGGACCGGCCGTACGAACGGCAGCGCGACATCGTCCGGCGCGCCTTCGATCTCGGCGTGACGCACTTCGACCTGGCGAACAACTACGGCCCACCGCCGGGCGCCGCCGAGGAGAACTTCGGCCGGATGCTCGCCACCGACCTCAAGCCGTACCGGGACGAGCTGGTCATCTCCAGCAAGGCCGGCTACCTGATGTGGCCCGGCCCGTACGGGGAGTGGGGCTCCCGCAAGTACCTGATCTCCTCGCTGGACCAGTCGCTGCGCCGCCTCGGCCTGGACTACGTGGACATCTTCTACTCGCACCGGTTCGACCCGGACACCCCGCTGGAGGAGACGATGGGCGCGCTCGACGCCGTCGTCCGCTCCGGGAAGGCCCGCTACGTCGGCATCTCCAACTACGACTCGGAGCAGACCGAGCGGGCCGCCGCGATCCTCCGCGACCTCGGTACGCCGCTGCTGATCAACCAGCCGGCGTACTCGATGCTCAACCGCTGGACCGAGGCCGACGGCCTGCTCGACACGCTGGAGCGGGTCGGCGCCGGCTGCATCGCGTACAGCCCGCTGGCCCAGGGCCTGCTCACCGACCGCTACCTGGCTGGCATCCCGGCGGACTCGCGGGTACGTACCAGCGTCTTCCTCAACGAGAGCGACCTCGACGCGGAGCGGATGGCCACCATCCGGGCGCTGGGCGACCTCGCCGCACGGCGCGGGCAGTCGCTGGCCCAGCTCGCGCTCGCCTGGGCGCTGCGGGACCCGCGGATGACCAGCCTCATCATCGGCGCCAGCAGCGTGCCGCAGCTCGAAGCCAACATCGCCGCGTTGGACAACCTCGACTTCACCGCCGAGGAACTGGCCGAGATCGACCGCCACCTCGGCTGAGGCTCCACGCCATCGACCGGTCCGGTCCGGCGACCGCGCCGGTGGCGGCCACCGCCCGCGATGCGGCGGTGGCCGCCACCGGTCATGGCGCGCCGGACGTCACACGTTGGCGCAGTAGCCGACGCTGAACGTGCTGGCTCCCGGTGCCAGGACCCGGTTCCAGCCCACGCCCCGGATCCGGTAGCTGCCGTCGGCCAGCCGTTCCCGCTCGAAGTTCCACGCGGTGTAGATGTCGCCGTCGAGCCGGACGACGGCGTTCCACTCGACCGGCTGGTCGCCCTTGTTGGTGGCGGTGATGGTGGCGCAGTAGCCGCCGCCCTTCCCGGACTGCCACTCGGTGAACGTGGTCAGCACGACCGCCACGTTGGAGCCCCGCACCAGCCGGCCCACGCCCCACCGGGCGGTGCTCTGGTAGCCCGCGCCCTCCTGCTCGGCCCAGTTGCGGATCGCCGTACGGGTGCCGTTCGACGCGTCGTTGACCTGGAAGTCCAGACCGTGGAACGTGTCCAGGCCGCCGTACTCGAGCAGGCTGATCGCCGCCTCGACGGTGTAGCCCGTCTCGGTGCGCACCGCCGCGCTGGTCAGCCGGTTGGCCTGGAACGCCTCGTCACCGGTGCCGAACGAGACGACGTTGTCGGCGCTGATCCGGATCTGGGTGTCGTCGTAGCGGTAGGAACCGTTCTTGAAGTTGCCGGCGTCGACGTAGATCTCGACCGAGTCCTGGGTCCACGGGTCGGAGCCGGAGACGTCCACCACCGGGTCGGTGACCTCGGCGAGCACGTAGAGCGTCTGGTCCCGCCAGAGGGTACGGACCTCGGCGATCGCGCCGTCGGTGCCGGAGACCTCCTTGGCCGTCGTCACCACACCCGCGGCGGCCCAGGCGGCGTCGACCGTGCCGTCGATCACCGGCGCGGTGGCGGTCTGGAGCACCTCCAGGTAGGACAGCTCCTCGACCAGGGTTAGGGTGCCGACCGCACCGGGGCTGTTCCAGCCGGACGTGGTACCGCCGTCGGTGACCTGCACGTCGAGGGTGAGCGTGTCGCCCTGGGCGGCGTCGGTCAGCGGCAGGTGGGCGACCAGGTGGTAGCCGCCGTCCCGGGCGGCCCCCACGGCCGGCACGTCACCGGTGCCGTCCCGGGAGACCCGGTACGTCTCGCCGCCCAGGACGAAGCTGACCCGGTCGTCGTCGGAGACGGTGGCGTCGGTGACCGTGACGTACGCGGTCAGGTGGTCCGGCGCCCAGCGCAGCTGGAACTTCGCCTTGTCCTCCACCGGGTGCAGCGGAAGCTTGCGCCAGGTCAGGTCCGTGGTGGCGGCCGTGGTGGTGATCGGCACGTCACCGGCGAAGACGTTGGCCGTCCGCAACCGGGCGGGCAGCTCGCCGTCCACCGCGCCGTGATAGGCCGGCTTGGCCCGCAGGTTGTCGTCGAAGATCAGCGGCGCGCCGCTGCTCGACCGCCACGAGCGACCGTCGGTCAGGCCCCAGACCGTCACCGCGGACAGGTCGTCGGTGTGCGCCCGGAAGATCCGGAAGGCGTCCCGGTAGTAGTAGCCCTGCTCGATGAGCTTCGCCTGGGTGACCGGGGCGCCGGTGGTGACGTCGAGCTCGGTGACGGCCTGCGTCACCGGGAGGTCCGCGAACGCCGCCAGCGCGGCCTCCAGGCTGTCGACCGGCATGGCCAGCGAGACGTGGAACTGGTGACCCACCCCGCCGATCGGCACGCCGCGCGCGAGCAGCCGTTGCACGAGCGCCCGGTAGCGGGCCTGCTTGCCGCTCTGCTCGGTGTTGTAGTCGTTGATGAACAGGGTGACCGGGTCGGCTCCGGCGACCGCGTAGACGTCGTTGAACGCCTCGTGCGCGTACTCGAACGCGAGGTCGATGAAGCTCTCACCGAGGATCCGGTACCACTCGCTGCGGCGCAGCCCGTCGGCGTGCTCGCCGCTGTCGCTGACCACCTCGTTCACCACGTCCCACGCGTAGAGCGGGTTGGTGGCGGAGCCGAACCGGCCGTACCGCTCACTGAGCGACTCGGCGACGTTGAAGATGTGGGTACGCAGCCGCTCGCGCAGCACCTGCTGGTCGGCCGCGGACGTGGTCAGCGGCTCGCCGGCCGCGTCCTGGAAGAACCAGGCCGGGGTCTGGCTGTGCCAGACCAGCACGTGGCCGTAGAGGCGCAGGTCGTTGTCCCGGGCGAAGTCCATCAGGGCCAGCGCCTGCTCGTGCGGGCGGAAGTTGCGGTCGGTGTCGTACCAGGCCTCGGGCTTCATGTGGTTCTCGGCCGTGATCTGGTTGAAGTGCCGGGTCAGCAGCTGGGCGGCCGCGCCCACCGTCTCCCGGCTGTCGATCGCCACGCCGACCGGGAAGCCGGTGGTCTCGTGGATGCCGGTGAGGTCCTCGATGACCGGCGGCTCGGGCACCCGGACGACGACGTCGTCGACCAGGAAGTCACTGGTGTTGCCGGGCACGTCGGCGCCCTGCCACCGGGTCTCGAAGTAGAGGAACGCACTGTCCGCGGCCGGCATCGTGAAGCGGGCGGTCACCTCGGTCCACCCGGTGTTGGTCACGGTGTCGAACCGGGCGAGGGTGCTGAACGACTGGCTGCCGTCGGTGGTGCTGGCGAGGCTGAGCCAGATCTCGTCGGCCGGTTGGCCCTCGGCGAACCGCAGCCAGCCGTTGAACTCGTAGGTCGTGCCCGCCTCGAACAGGCCGGTCACGTCGCGACCGAGGCCGGCGCCCTGGTTGACCCGCTCGGTGACCAGCGCGGCGGCCGCGCCGCCGTGCGCGACGTCGGTGAGCCGGACGGTCGGGGCACCCGGGCCGCCGTCCCGCGGGCCCCAGCCGTCCAACCCGTCCTCGAAGTCGGTGTCGATGACGGTGGTGCCCGGCTCCGGCCCGCCCGGCCCGCCGTCCGGCCCGGTGATCAGAACGTCGTCGAGGAGGAACGGCGTGTTCCCCTCCGCCTCTACGTAGAGGGTGGCCGAGCCGACCCCGGCCGGCAGCGTGTAGTCGCCGCCGATGCGTACCCAGCCGTCCGCGGTGGTGGGGACGTTGCCGCCGATCCAGGTGTAGGTGTTGTCGCCGCCGTCGGCCGGGGTCGCCTCGACGGTGAAGTGCACGCCAGCGCTGCCCTCGGTGCCGGCCGGCAGCTTCACCCAGGCGGTGACCGAGTACGGCGTACCGGGCTTGAACAGGGCGGTCGCGCTCGTCGCCGGGCCCTGCCAGTTGGCCGTGCGGTCGGTGACCGAGAGGCTGTGCGCGCTCTCGTGGCCCTCGTCGGCGACGGCCAGGGTCACGTCGCCGCGCGGCCCCCAGGGGGCGTACGAGCCGGACTCGAAGTCGTTGGAAAGGACGGTCTGCGCGGCGGCGGCCGGAGCCGGTGCCGCGGCGATGGCCGCGATGAGTGCGGCCGAGCACAGCGCGGCCAGGGTCCGCGACCGGCGTGGTGTTCGGTGGGGGTACCAGGAGCGCATCGGGGGGGTCCTCACGCGATCGGGGCGGCGGGGCGCCAGAAAACTTCCGGTAAAGTTCCGAAATAATCCAAGCGCGTGCATGTTAAGCCGAGACCCGGTCCCTGGCTAGGGCTTGTCACCACTCCCGTCGGCGACCGGCCCGATGGTTGCGCACCTCGCAGGGCCGGCCGACCGGCACGCTGCCGGCCCGCCGCAGCCGCGCCGCGACCATCACGACCAGCAGCAGCGTGCCCACGCCGGCGCCGCCGATCAGCGGCCAGCGCCCCAGGCCCAGGTCGGACACCGCCGCCACCGGCACACCGCCGGTCGCGGTTCCGGATGAGGTACGCGCACCGCCACCGTCCCCGCCTGCGGCGGCTGCCGGGCCGCCCAGCGCGGTCGCCTCCTCGACCGGACCGGCCGGGGAGGGCGTCGGGGATCGGCCCGGCCCGGCCGGCGCGGAATTTCCGGCCGACTTCCGGAAGATCACGTCGGAGCAGGAGTAGTAGGTGTCCCGGGAGTCGGAGTTCTGCCACACCGTGTAGATCAGGTGCCGCCCGGTCCGCGCCGGTAGGCGCCCCGAGAACCGGTACGCGCCGTTGCGCAACGGCGGGTCGGTCGCCCGTACGAACGGCGCCCGCTCCAGGTCGGCCCAGCGCAGCCGCTTCGACGGGTCGTACCCGTCGCGGGTGAGGTAGAGCCGGAACGTCCCCTCGTGCGGGATGGTTCCCCGGTAGCGGAAGGTGAACCGCGCGCCGGCGGTCAGCTCCGTCGCCGGCCAGTCGTCGCGGGCCAGGTCCAGTCCCCGGTACGCGGACAGCCCACCGCTGCACAGCTCCCCGTCCGGGATCCGCTCCCGGTCCTTCCCGTCGACGCCGAAGACCCGGATGTTGTCCCACTCCCGCAGCGCGGCGCCGGCCGCGATCGCCGCCTGGCAGGCCGGGCTGCCCGCGTGGTCGCCCTCGGGCCCGCAGGCCGCCGCACGGCTCACCGGGCTGGTCGGCGCGCCGTGGGCCGAGGCCGGTGTGCCGGCGAGGGGTACGGCGGCCACCGCGACCAGCGCCGCGACCAGGATCCGGCGTGCGGGCATGGCGTCCACCTCCCGCACACTGGTACGGGCGGCGGCCCCGAACAGTTCGATCGTTCAGCGGCCGACCCAGGGCCTACCGTGCGTGCGGGTCGGCGGCGTTGAGTGTCGCGACGACCCGGTCGTAGTCGCCGCGCGCCTCGCCGTACCGCAGGAACTTGACCCGCTCGACCTGGATCTCCCGCGCGTCGGGCTGCGTCCGGAGCAGTTCGACGGCCTCCGCCACGAACTCCTCGAGTGGCATCGCGACGTCGTTGTTCTCCTGGCCGGGCAGCAGCGACGTACGCACCGCCGGCGGCTCGAGCTCCACCACCCTCACGGTCGTGTCGGCGAGCTGGAGCCGGATCGACTCGCTGAGCATGTGGATCCCGGCCTTCGACGCGTTGTAGCTGGGCGTGGCCTTGAGCGGCGCGAACGCGAGCCCCGAGGAGACGGTGACGATCGTGGCGTCCGGCTGTGCCCGCAGGTGCTCGACGAACGCGGCGATGAGCCGGATCGGGCCGAGCAGGTTGGTCGTCACGACCGCCTCGGCCGAGGCGAGGAAGGTCTGCGGCCGACGCCAGTCCTCCACGCGCATGATCCCGGCCATCGTGACGAGGACGTTGAGATCGGGATGCCTCGCCAGCACCTCCCGGGCCGCCGTCTCGACGCTCGCGGGGTCCGTCGTGTCGATCCGCACGGTGTCGAGGCCGGGGTGCTCCGCGGCGATCCGCTTCAGCAGATCGTCCCGCCGGCCGCCGACGATCACCGTGTTCCCCTCGGCCTTCAGCGCGAGGGCGAGAGCGAGGCCGATGCCGCTCGTGGAGCCGGGAATGAAGATGGTGTTACCGGAGATGTCCATGGGATCGAGAGTGGCGTCCGGCGGGTGGGCGGGGCAGAGAGCGCCTGTCGGGGGATCGGCGATCCCTGGTTCCGGTCCCCGGCCCACGGATACTGGGACCGTGGACCGTGCAGCGCTGGCCGCCTTCCTCCGCCGCCGGCGGGAGTCGATGCGGCCTGAGGACATCGGGCTTCCCGGCGGCGTACGCCGTCGGGCGGCGGGCCTGCGGCGGGAGGAGGTCGCCGCCCTGGCCGCCATGTCGACCGACTACTACACCCGCCTCGAGCAGCAGCGCGGCCCGCAGCCGAGCGAGCAGATGCTCGCGTCGCTGGCCCGGGCGCTGCGGCTGACGGGCAGCGAGCGGGACTACCTGTTCCAGGTGGCCGGGCGGAACGCGCCCTCCCCCGTCGCGGCCACGACACACGTCGCGCCCGCCCTGCTGCGCGTGCTGGACCGCCTCCACGACACCCCGGCACTGATCAAGTCCAACCTCGGCGAGACGCTGGTGCAGAACCGGATGGCGGAGGCGCTCTTCGGCGACCGGTCGGCGTACACCGGTCTCGCGCGCAGTGAGATCTACCGCTGGTTCACCGATCCGGCCGAACGGCTGCGCTACCCCGCGGAGGATCGCGACCGGCAGAGCCGCGCCCAGGTGGCGAACCTGCGCGCCGCCTACGGGTCGATGGGTCCGCGGTCGCGGGCCGGTGAGCTGGTGCGGGCGTTGCAGAAGGCGAGCACGGAGTTCGCCGAGCTGTGGGACCGGCACGAGGTCGCCAAGCGGTTCGCGGACCACAAGACCCTCATCCACCCCGAGCTCGGCCCGATCGAGCTCGACTGCCAGGCGTTGTTCACCGAGGACCAGTCCCAGGCGCTGCTCGTGCTCACCGCTCCGCCGCGCACCGAGGCGTGCGAGAAGCTGCGGCTGCTCGCCGTCCTGGGAACCGAACGCTTCCCCACCGACGCGCCGCCCGGTTAGGCCGGCGGCCCGCTCACCGGCTGGCTGACCGGCGCTCCGCCACGGCGGCGTCGTACCAGTCCCGCAGGTCCTCGGCGCGGGGAGCGCGCGGATCCGCCGGGTCGGCCTCCGGAGTGAGCATCCGGTAGGCCACCTTCCCGGCTATCGGCAGCAGCGAGTCGATCGGCTCCAGATCGACGCTGCGACCGGTCAGCACGGGCAGGCCCTCGAAGTGGTAGCCCCAGTAGTCCTTGTGTCCCACCTGCCAGGTCAGCTCCGGCACGGCGTGGCGCACGCACTCCATCGTGTAGAACGCCACCGCGTCGATGAGTTCGAGGGACTCGTCCGACCAGTGGTCCGGAGCCAGAGTCGGACGGCGCCCGTACCACATTGGCAGGACGGCACCCGTCGGGCGCTGGAAGGTGCCCCCGGTCTCGAGCACCACCTTTTTCCGCGGCGCGTCCGGGGGGCGGAGCCGGAGCCGGCCGATGGCCCAGCTCCACAGCGGGACGAGGCTTTCGCGGGAATGGTCGAGCCGTCCTGGTCCGCCCGTCCGGGCGGTCTGCTCGCGCAGCCAGGCGAGCCGTGCGTCTCCGGCGGCCAGGTAACGCCGGAGGTAGTCCTCGGGAGATTCGGTGACGGCGTCGAGGACCATCCCGGTCGGTGTGACGCGGTCCCCGTCCGAGGAGATCAGGTCGAGCACCTCGGCCAGCGGCCGGCCGGTGACATCGCCCTCCTCGACGATGAACCGCCCACCCGTCGCCTGCGCCAACTCCTGCAGAACCTCGATGATCGGCGTCACCTCGGCCCGGAATCCTGCGGCGGGCCGAAGCGGGAAGGAGTCCCAGATCGAGACGACGAGCTCGCTGACCCCCACCGTGCCCGGGTGGATGAACCACTGGGTGCTGATGCGCTCGCCGTCCCAGACCGGTTCGGCGTACTCGCCGGCCGCGACACCCTCGTGAAGGTCCGGATCATCGCCGAGCAGCCTGCTGAGCAGGGCGACCACGGTCGCCCTGCTCAGCTCGGCCCCGGACGGGACGATGCCCATCTCCAGGCTCACTGCAACTACGCTCCGCTCGGTGCGTGGATGGTGAAATCGATGTTGTTGTTGGTCAGGCACTCCAACAGCTGCGGGGCCATGCCGACGCTGTTGAAGCCGTCGTGCGCGATGAAGTGCCAGTGCACCTTCTGGATGTTGTGCTGACCGTGGACGGCCTTGCCCTCCGGGGTGGGGATCCAGGCGTCCTTCAGGCACTCGTCGATCAGACTCTCGATCCACATCGGAACGCCGGTCTTGACCTCGTGCAGGATCATGTTACCGGCGGCGTCCCGCTCGACGCAGTCCGGCTTGCGATGCTTCGATCGCGCCCTCGGGTAGCCCGGCGTGGGCACGATGTGCGTGTTGTCACAGTTCGGCAGGATGGCAGCCAGGGCTGCCTCGCCGGCCTTGGCGTTGCGCTGCGGTGCGATCGGCACGCCCGGCTTGTGGTTGGGCAGCTTCATCGCATCCTCGATCGCCTTCCACTTGGTGCGGTCCCCCTTCGAGAGCTTGCGGATGTCGGCATCGCTGAAACGCGACCCGGCAGCCAGCGCGCTGAAGTTGAACGTCTGGTCACCGCCCTGCAGGTAGGCGTAGGTTTCGCCGAGGATCAGCTCGAAGGCCAGGTCCTTGACCGCGTCGGCGAGCTTGTCGTTGCGCGCGACCATCAAGACCACGGCGTCCAGGCGGTGCAGGTAGCGAAGGACGAACTTCGCGACCTTCGCCGGGATCGCCACCGCGTCGCCGGCGTACGGGATCAGACCCAGGACGCTGAAGCCCGCGCCGACCCAGTCGCCGCGGATCGCGGCGGCCACGGCGTCCCGGATGTCGGTGATCGCACCGGCGATCCAGCCGACCACCGGGATGAGGCTCAGGGCGCCGGAGCAGATGTTGCCGGCCAGCCAGGCCATCGAGTCCCGCATCGCGAACTCGCCGGCGACGAGGCCGAGCGCGAAGTCGGCGACGTACGTCCACTTGCTGATCTGCTCGTCCGGGCGACCCGGATCGAGGCCCTGGTCGCCGGCGTGGGCCACCTCGTAGTCGTCGCGGAGGCCATCGCCGTCGGAGTCCTGCGCGAGCGCGTTGATACCCCAGTCGTCGACCTCCGTGCCGTCTGACAGACCGTCGCCATCGCTGTCCACGTTGTTGACGTCGGTGAGGATCTCGTCCTCGGCGACGTCGGACAGCCCGTCACCGTCGGTGTCTCCGAAGTCGGGCGCGGGAACGATCGGCGGCAGGTCACCCGGCGCCGGGGGAGCGCGGGGCTGGTCGGCGACCAGCGGGTTGCTGCCCTGGGCCACCTCGGTGCCGTCGTTGACGCCGTCGCCGTCGGTGTCCGGGTTGGTCGGCGAGGTGCCGAGATCCTGTTCCTGGAGGTTGGTGAGGCCGTCGTTGTCGACGTCCTCGGCGCCGTCGGCGACCGAGTCCCCGTCGGTGTCGACCTTGTTCGGTGCGGTCCAGCCGGCCAGTTCGGTGATCTCGAACTTGTCGGTCAGGCCGTCACCGTCGGAGTCGACCAGCAGCGGGCTGGCGCCGAACCGCAGCTCCACCACGTCGACCACGCCGTCGTTGTCGTGGTCGCCCTCGTAGGTGATGCCCAGCCGGGCCAGCACGTTGAAGCCGTTCGCCCAGGCCCGCCCGGCCTGGATGGTCGCCGGCTCCGGGTTGGCCTTGCGCAGCATCTCGTCGGCCTTGGCCAGGTTGACCTTCGCCGCCTCCAGATCCGCGAACGCCTCGGTCAGCCCCACCGGGGCGGGCGCGGGTGGTGGGCTGGCCCGGAACGGGCCGATGGTCGCCTCGGCGTCCTGGATCGCCGCGTCGGCCAGCAGCCGGACACCGGTGAGCGTCTCCACCAGCGCCCGCACGTGCGCCTGCTCGGCCTCGCCGTTGGGCGGGCTGGCGCCGGTCATCCGGCTCTTGAGAAACGACTCCAGGTGCTCCAGGTTGTCGAACGCGACCTCGCCGTCGGCGGCGCTCTTCAGCCGCGCGCCGTCGAAGTACCGGCTCTCGACGTCGGCCAGCACCGGAGCCAGCCGGCGGTCGCCGAGCCCACCCTCCACGTACGGGCTCAACGCCTGGCACGACTCGGTGATGTAGAGCTTCGCGTCCCGGGTGTACTCCGCGGTGGGGATCTTCGCGACCTCCACCTCCCACAGGGGCTTCTCCCCTGCTGACGCCGCACTGCCGAAGATCGCCAGCTGCGCCACGACGGCGGCCGACACCGCCCCGGCCAGGATCCTTCTCGGCAACCTTTCAGGGATGCCCATAAATACTCCCGTCTATCGATCGGACATTGACGGGAGGGTAGCGAAGAAAGGTCGCGCCGTGTGACCGGTCGACTGCGGGTGGCGGCCGGCGCCCCCGGCACCCCCGCGCCAGGCCCGGCCGCGTCAGGCGGCGGGGCAGCGGTTGTCGGCCTTCCGCTTGGCGATCGCCGCGTCCGCGCCCGCGGCGTACTCGACGAGCGTCTCGCCGCCCGGGTCGTACCGCCAGGTGCTGCCGTCGCGGCGCAGCGCACTGTGCCCGACGTGGTCGCCGTGCCGCCAGGTCAGCTCGACCAGCTCCATGTTCACCGCCTTGACGTCCTGGAGCTGGATCTGCTCACCCTGGAAGAACGGGCAGGCCCGGTTCACCTTCTCGAAGTCCTGCCGGGCGACCTCCTTCTTGGCCGACTCGGTCCAGAGCGCGTACGCCCCGGCCCAGTCGCCGTCGGCGAGCAGCTTGAACTGCCGGTTGGCGATGTCCAGCGCCTCGGCGACGTTCGGGCCGTTCGGCACCGGGGTGCTGTCGCCGGCCGGCTGGCTCATCCCCGGGGGCGCGGGAGCACCCTGGTCCTCGCGTGCGGTGCCGCAGCCGGTGGCGGCGACCAGGATGGCCACGCCGATCAGGGCGGCGGTGGTGCGGCGCATGAGCAGACCTCCGTTGGCTATCGACAGGAGTCGTTGGGAGCGTTCCCAAGCGGGAGTCTGACACCCACCAGCCGACAGATCAACCATCGTCGAGTCCTGGCCCTGGGCTCTGCTCAGCGATCGGGGTCAGCCGCTCCGGGCAAGCTGCTCCACCTGCTTGGCGGACGGGTTGACCAGCCACTGCCCCGCGACGTGAACGGTGGGTACGGTCTCGTTGCCGTCGGCGACGGCACGGACGGCGGCGGCCGCGGCAGGGTCCTGCCAGATGTTCACCTCCGCGAAGGTGATCCTGCGGCGACGCAGGCCGAAGCGCAGACGCATGCAGTACGGGCAGCCGGGCCGGGTGTAGACCGTGACCGGAGTGTGCGTGCTCATCGTGGGCTCCCAGTCTCCCTGCCGGGTCGTGGCACTCGGCGCGGCTCCGCGAGCGCCACGGCCTGATCCGGCACCGTGCACAGCACGAGCGCGACCCTCCCTGCCCGCGCAACGACGAAGGGCGCCCGTCATGTCCGACGAACGCCCTGATCGTGAAGGGTGGAGCCGAGGGGACTCGAACCCCTGACCCCCACACTGCCAGTGTGGTGCGCTACCAGCTGCGCCACGGCCCCTTGCGGTCGGCCCGGTCGCCCGGGCACGGGAGAACTATACACACGTCACCCGGCATGGTCACACCGCGGGGTGCCGCGCCGCATCAAGATCAGTTGAGGGCGACGTCCGGCGGGAAATGGGCCACCGCCGCCATCATGCCACCCTGCCGGCGCAGCACCATCGGCCAAAGGTCGTCGGGACGGTCGACGAACGCGTCGCCGGGCAGCGCGTCCAGCACGAACCAGGAGCCCTCCTCGATCTCCTGCTCGAGCTGACCCGAACCCCACCCCGAGTAGCCGGCGAAGACCCTTATCCCGCCGATGCTCTCCCGCAACCGGTCCGGGTCGACCGACAGGTCGAGCGTGCCGACCGCTCCGGAGACCTGGTGGAACCCTTTGAGCCGCTTCATCGGGTGCCGCATCCGGGCGAGGCAGATCGCCGAATCCGGCTGCACCGGACCCCCCTCGAAGAGCACGGCCGGGTGCCGGGCCAACTCACCCCAGTCGCCCAGCACGTCGGCCACGGGCACCTCGGTGGCCCGGTTGAGGACGACACCCAGCGCGCCGCCGGGCTCATGGGCGACCAACAGGACCACGGTGCGGTCGAAGTTCGGATCTTTGAGCGTCGGTGTCGCGACCAGCAGCCGCCCGGCCATCGACTCCGTTGCCCGCCCGCCGATCGCCTGCCCCTCTCCCTGCATGCCGGACACCGGGGTCAGACCGACCGCACGGAACCGGCCGGGGACACCGGTGTCTGCCACACCGTCAACGCCATGCCTGGCACCTTAACCCGCGCCCGTGCCGCTGGCTAAGGTCTGACGGTCGGCTGATCGACAGACCTGGGGGGAGGGCCGGTGAATCCCACGGCGGAACTGGCGGTGATCGGTGGGTCGGGCCTGTACGCGCTGCTCGACGGCGCCACCGAGCACCGCGTCGACACTCCGTACGGCCCGCCGTCGGACGCGGTCACCATCGCCGAGGTGGCCGGCCGGCGGGTGGCGTTCCTCCCCCGGCACGGCCGGGACCACCGGCACCCGCCGCACAACATCCCCTACCGGGCGAACCTGTGGGCGCTGCGCTCGCTCGGGGTACGCCAGGTGCTCGCACCCTGCGCGGTGGGTGGCCTCCGCCCGGAGCTGGGCCCGGGGACCTTCGTGGTGCCGGATCAGCTGATCGACCGCACCAGCGGGCGGGCGCAGACCTACTACGACCGGGGCGCGGTACACGTCTCCTTCGCCGACCCGTACTGCCCGGCGGGACGGCGAACGCTGCTCGCCGCCGCAGCCGAGCGGGACGTGCCGGCGGTGGACGGCGGCACGGTAGTGGTGGTCGAGGGGCCCCGCTTCTCCACCCGCGCCGAGTCGCGCTGGTTCGCCTCGATCGGCGGGACGGTGGTCAACATGACCGGCCACCCGGAGGCCGTGCTCGCCCGGGAACTGGCCCTCTGCTACTCCTCGATCGCACTGGTCACCGACCACGACGCGGGCGTGCCGGGCGGCGGGTCGGTGACCCAGGAGGAGGTGTTCCGCGTCTTCGGCGAGAACACCGACCGGCTGCGGGGGCTGCTGCTGGCGGCGGTGGCGGCGCTGCCGACCGACCGGGACTGCGCCTGCGGCCGGGCGCTGGACGGCATCAAGCTGCCCTTCGCGCTGCCATGAGCCGAAACACCGGAGCGGCCCGCGGCGAAGGCGATAACGTCTGAAGACGATGGCTACGGTCCGCGACACCACGTACGACCTGCTGCGCGACCTCGGCATGACCACCGTCTTCGGCAACCCCGGATCGACCGAGGAACCGTTCCTCGCCGCCTTTCCGGACGACTTCCACTACGTGCACGCGCTGCACGAGGCGTCGGCGGTCGGCATGGCCGACGGGTACGCGCAGGTCACCGGCCGCCCGGCGCACGTCAACCTGCACACCGCGCCGGGGACCGGCAACGCCATGGGCAACCTGGTCACCGCCTGGCACAACCGGGCCCCGCTGATCGTCACGGCGGGCCAGCAGACCCGCGAGATGCTGCTCCTCGAGCCGCGGTTGACCAGCCGCCGGGCCACCGAGCTGCCCCAGCCGTACGTGAAATGGAGCCACGAGCCGGCCCGCGCGCAGGACGTCCCGGCGGCGCTGATGCGCGCGTACGCGACGGCCGTGCAGCCCCCGGCCGGCCCGGTGTTCCTGTCGCTTCCGCTGGACGACTGGAGCCAGCCGGCCGAGCCGTACCAGCGACCCCGGACGGTCTCCACCCGCATCGCACCGGACCCGTACCGGCTGGGCCAGTTCGCCGCCGTGCTGGCCGCCAGCCGGGCACCGGTGCTGGTCCTCGGGGCCGCGGTGGACCGGGCCGACGCGTGGCCGGCCGCGGTCACGCTCGCCGAGCGGCTCGGCGCACCGGTGTGGACCGCGCCCGCACCGGAACGCGCCACCTTCCCCGAGGACCACCCGCACTTCCGGGGGGTCCTCCCGTACGCCATCGCGCCGCTCGCGGAGAAGCTGCGCGGCCACGACACGGTGCTGGTCGTCGGCGCGCCGGTGTTCCGCTACTACCCGCACGTCCCCGGCGACCACCTCCCCGACGGCGTCCGGTTGCTGCAGGTCACCGACGACCCGGAGGAGGCCGCCCGCGCGCCGGTCGGCGACAGCCTGCTGGGTGACGCCGGGCTGACCCTGGCGGACCTGCTGGACCTGCTCCCACCGACCGACCGTCCACCGCCACCGGCCCGGCCGACGCCGCCCCCGCCCGAGGACGGTGCCCCGCTCAGCGCCGACGCGCTGTTCGCCGCGCTGGCCCGGTACTGGCCCGCGGAGGGGGTGCTGGTCCAGGAGTCACCGTCGAACCTGTCCGCGCTGCGCCGCCGGCTGCCGATCACCCGACCCGGCTCGTACTTCACGATGGCCAGCGGCGGGCTCGGCTACGGGCTGCCGGCCGCGGTGGGCATCGCGCTGGCGCAGCGGGACACCGGTCGGGATCGGCCGGTGGTCGCGGTGATCGGCGACGGGTCGTTCCACTACTCGGTGCAGGCGTTGTGGACCGCGGCGCGGCTGCGCCTGCCGCTGGTCGTCGTGGTCCCGGTCAACCAGCAGTACGCGATCCTCAAGGCGTTCGCCGACTTCAAGCAGACGCCCGGGGTGCCCGGCCTCGACCTGCCCGGGGTGGACATCGCCGCCCTGGCCCGCGGCTACGGCTGCGCGACCGCGACCGTGGAGACGCCGGAGCAGCTCGGCGAGGCGCTGGCCGCCGGCCTGCGGACGGACCGGCCGACCGTGCTGCCGGCGCCGATCCGCACCGAGGTGCCCGCGCTGCTGTGACTCCCGGCGCCGCGCGGCCGGTGCCGGTCAGCCGGTGGTGAGCCGCAGCGGCGCGCCGGTGAGCACGTCGAGCACCGGCCGGGCGCCGAGCGGCGCGGCCAACCGCACGGTCACCGGCTCCAGCACGAGCTGTTCGGTGCAGACCTCCGTCGACCGGGTCACCCCGCCGCCGACCACGACGACGTCGTCGCGCTCGTGCACCAGTGGCCGGACGTCGGTGTCGCAGGCACCGGTCCCGAGCCGCACGGTCAGCGTGGCGCCGTCCACGGCGCGCAGGTCCTGGGCGCCGACCACCTCGTCCGGCGTGGGCACGGCGGGTGCGCTCGGCTCGGGCGCCGCGCCGACGGCCGCCGGGGCGACCGCGAGCCGGGCCACCCGGGCGGTCAACTCGTCGACGGTGAAGATCCACGCGGGCACCCGGGCCTCGCCCCGGCTGGTGCGGACCGCCACGTCACCCAGCTCGACGGCGGTGACCGTCAGCGGGACGCAGGCGGCCTGCGGGCCGCTGCTCACCGTGCCGTCCGGTCCGTCCGGTTGGGCCGGGGGCGGCGTCGCGGGGTTCTTCGGCCGGCCCCCGCACGGCGGCGGGTCCCCCTGGTCCAGTTGCCGGTACGCCTCCACCGCGCCGACCAGGGGCACGGTGAGAGTGCCGTCGGGGAACCGGATCGTTCCGTCGGCGGGCCGCGCCGTCGGCAGCGGGATCTGGTCCCGGTACCAGCCCGCCTGAAAGGCGGTCAGGGTCGCCGGGCTGAAACCCGGATCGCCGACGAGCACCGTCGGCTCCTGGAGCGGCACGTACCCGTCACGCCACTGCGGGCCGGGCCGCCACGCCTCGGCGACCTCGGCGGCCCGGCGCTCGAACGCGGACGCCCGATCGGCCGTGGCCGGCGCCGCGTCCGGTTCCGAGCCGGCGGGCGCGCAGCCGGCGGCAGCCAGCAGGGACAGACTCAGCAAGGTGACCATTCGACGCATATCGGTTGGACGTTGCCCCGGCCGCTTCGGTTCCGGGCCGGCGACGAAACCGGTCAGTCCTCGCCGCCGAGATCCGTCTGGTACGCCTGCCAGAGCAGGTCCGCGCCGCGCTGCCGGTGCCGTGCCAGCGCCCACACCAGGTGGTCGGTGGCGCGGCGGAGCTCCTCCGCCGACCCGGCCGGCCGCTCGGCGGCCTGCCGGAGCGCGTCGAGGGCCGCGACGATGACGTCGTGCTCCCGCACCAGGCGCTGCACGCTGTGGTGCAGGCGAGGAGCGTGGTGGAGCAGTTCGGCGTACCGGCCGGCGGGGCCCTCGGTGAGCCGCACGTGTTCGGCGAACTCCTGACGCACCGGCCCCAGGCGGCGCAGGAGCCGCTCCCGCCAGTACGGCTCGGTGTCGAGCGCCGCCCGGCTCAGCGAGTGGGCGCCGCTCAGCAGGTTCGCCCGGCGTCGGCGGGCCGGTGTGGGCCGGGCCGACGTGGGGGCGGCGGACGGTTGCTGGATCGGACCGGTGACCATGGGCACCTCCCCGCGCTGTGACCGCGTACGCCGATGGTGAACCTCCTCGGCCCGGCCTGTCCAGGGGCCTGCCTCGCCACATTCGACCCATCCGCCCCAACCGCCCCACTGGTCACAGGCGCACCGGCGGAAAGACGACTGTGCGCCCCGGTCCGGGAGGACCGGGGCGCACAGGTCAGGTGGTGGAGGTGCCGGGAATCGAACCCGGGTCCTTCGCCGCCTTGTCAGGGCTTCTCCGAGCGCAGCTCGCTGTGCCTCTACTCGGCCCCTCCGATCACGCGAGCGAGTCGGTGTGACGGGCCCAGTCGCTGATTGATCTCGCCGCACGGACCCCGCGACCGGGTCCGATTGGCCAGCCTCCTAGCTGATGCCGGCTAACTGGGTCGAAGGCACTCCCAGGCCGACAGACTCGCTACCCGCCTCAGGCGGCGAGAGCGAAGTCAGCGCGATTCTGCTTGGCGCTTATTGTTTTCCGACGAACGATTCACGAGACGACGTCGGCTTCCTCGGCTCGCTTCCCCTGCCGCAACGTACGAAGTCGAAACCAGTCACCCCCTCGACGGGCCGCCCCTGTCGGCGGCACCATCAAGCCTAACGCCTGACGCAACGGCTTTCATCCCGCCCCGGAGGCCGGCGCGCCGGCCTCGGATGGAGCGGACAAATCAGTCATCCATTCCCTTGCCGCGCCGGCCGGCGGCCCGCGCGATCTCCCGCTGGGCGTCCTTCTTGGCCAGGTCCTGCCGCTTGTCGTACGCCTTCTTGCCCTTGGCGAGGCCGAGCTCGACCTTGGCCCAGCCGTCCGAGAAGTAGACCTGCAGCGGCACCAGCGTGAGCCCGCTCTCCCGCGTCTTGCCGATCAGCCGGTCGATCTCCAGCCGCTTGAGCAGCAGCTTGCGGGTGCGCCGCGGCTCGTGGTTGGTCCACGTGCCCTGCGTGTACTCCGGGATGTGCATCCCGTGCAGGTACAGCTCGCCGTTGCGCTCCTGGGCGAACGCGTCGACCAGCGACGCGCGCCCGGCCCGCAGGGACTTGACCTCGGTGCCGGTCAGCGCCATCCCCGCCTCGTAGGTGTCGAGGATCGAGTAGTCGTGGCGGGCCTTCCGGTTGGAGGCGACGACCTTGCGTCCCTTTTCCCGTGGCATCGGCGCCACCTCCCTTCCTGGTCGCTCGCCGGCGACCGGAGAGCGGAGATCATGCTACCGGAGACACAAGGGCCCCTCTGCGCCGTTTATTCCAGCGCGGAAGGGCCCTGTCACACCCGTACTCCCGGCTAGACCCGCAGGTAGAAGCGGAGCGTGACCCAGGCGGTGACCGCGCTGATCAGGCCCCCGACGCCGGCCATCAGCGGGAACGCCAGGAGGACCTCGCCCCAGCTGACCGGCGCGAACAGCCCCTGGAGCGCGGCGAGCGCGCCGTCGAACAGGAACACCTTCAGGCCGACGAGGGCGCCGAGCGCCAGCACCGAGCCGATCAGCCCGGCGACCACGGCCTCCAGGACGAACGGCGCCTGGATGAACCAGTTCGACGCGCCGACGAGCTTCATGACCGCCACCTCACGCCGCTTGCTGTACGCGGCGACCTGGATCGTGTTGGCGACCAGCAGCAGGGCGGCGATGGCCATCGCGACCGCGGCGACCAGGGCGATGTTCTGGCCGGCGGTGAAGAGATTGAAGATCTTGTCCAGGACCCGGCTCTGGTCGACCACCTGATCGACGCCCTCGACGTTCGTGTACTGCTCGTTGATCGCCTTGTACTCCTGCGGGTCGACCAGCTTCAGCCGGTACGACTCGGGCAGCACGTCGGGCTTGACGGCGCTCAGCAGGTCGGGCGAGTCCCGGAACATGTCCTGGAAGCGCTTGAAGGCCTCGTCCTTGTTGACGTAGGTGACTTCCGCGACCAGCGGGTCGGCGTCCAGCTTGGCCTGGAGCTCGGCCTTCTGCTGATCGGTCACCTCGTTGTCCAGGAAGATGGAGACCTGGATGTTCTCGAAGTAGAGCTCCTTCATGTCGGCGACCTTGGTGTAGATCAGACCGCTGGCGCCGAGCATGGTCAGCGAGACCGCCATCGTGATGATCATCGCGACGGTCATGGTCACGTTGCGCCACAGTCCGACCAAGACCTCGGACAGGACGTATTTCACGCGCATCGGGGATTCCTCCGGGGCTCCGGCATGAGGTGGTCGTCGTCAGGCGGGGTGCGGCGCCGGCTCACCCGTAGACACCGCGGGCCTGGTCACGCACGATCCGGCCGCTCTCGATCTCGATGACGCGGCGGCGCATCTGGTTCACGATGTTGGAGTCGTGCGTCACCATCACCACGGTCGTGCCGGTGCGGTTGATCCGGTCCAGGAGGCGCATGATCTCGATGGAGGTGTCCGGGTCGAGGTTTCCCGTCGGCTCGTCCGCGAGGAGGATCAGCGGACGGTTCACGAAGGCCCGGGCGACGGCCACCCGCTGCTGCTCACCGCCGGAGAGCTCGTGCGGGTAGCGGTGCTCCTTACCACCCAGACCGACCAGCTCCAGCACCTCGGGAACGACCCGGCGGGCGACCGCCTTGGTCTTGCCGATCACCTCGAGGGCGAACGCCACGTTCTCGTACGCGGTGCGGTTCGGCAGCAGGCGGAAGTCCTGGAAGACGCAGCCGATCGAGCGCCGGAAGGCGGGTCGCTTCCACGAACGCATCGACGTGACGTCCTTGCCGTTCACGACGATCCGACCCTTGTTGGGGGTGACCTCGTGCAGCAGCATCTTGATGATCGTGGACTTGCCGGAGCCGGATGGGCCGATGAAGAAGACGAACTCGCCCTTCTCGATCGCGACGGACACGTTGTCGAGCGAAGGCCGGGACGCCTTCGGGTACGTCTTCGTCACTTGCTCAAGCTGAATCACGGGTGGTGAGTCTACGCGGTGTAACCGGACTGCCAAGCCCCACGCCCCTCGGTTGCGAGGCGCGTCATCGATTTGCAGGGGATCGTGAAGATCGACGACGCGCTGCGCCCACGATCGGTCACGCGCTGTCGCCGGCGAGCTGCTGCTGCTTCCGCCACCGGATGCCCGCCTCGATGAAGGTGTCCAGCTCGCCGTCGAACACCGACGACGGGTTGCCCGTCTCGTGCTCGGTCCGGAGATCCTTCACCATCTGGTACGGGTGCAGGACGTACGAGCGCATCTGGTCGCCCCACGAGCCCGCGGCGTCGGTCTTCAGGCCCTGGAGCTTGGCCTGCTCCTCCTGGCGCTTGCGCTCCAGGAGCCGGGCCTGGAGGACACGCAACGCGGAGGCCTTGTTCTGCAGCTGGGACTTCTCGTTCTGGCAGGTGACCACGATCCCGGTCGGGATGTGGGTGATCCGGACCGCCGAGTCGGTCGTGTTCACGCTCTGCCCACCGGGACCGGACGACCGGTAGACGTCGATCCGCATCTCGTTCTCGGGGATGTCGATGTGGTCGGTCTGCTCGACGACCGGCAGCACCTCGACACCGGCGAAACTGGTCTGCCGGCGACCCTGGTTGTCGAAGGGGCTGATCCGGACCAGCCGGTGGGTGCCCGACTCGACGCTGAGCGTCCCGTACGCGTACGGCACCTTGACCGCGAAGGTGGCCGACTTGAGCCCGGCCTCCTCGGCGTACGAGGTCTCGTAGACCTCGGTCGGGTAGCCGTGCCGCTCGGCCCAGCGCAGGTACATCCGCAGCAGCATCTCGGCGAAGTCCGCCGCGTCCACGCCACCGGCGCCGGCCCGGATCGCCACCAGCGCCTCCCGGGAGTCGTACTCCCCGGAGAGCAGGGTGCGGACCTCCATCTCCTCGATGGCCTTGGTGAGCCCGGTGATCTCCGTCTCGACCTCGGCGAGGACGCCCGGGTCGGACTCGGCCTCGGCCAGCTCCAGGAGCACCTGGGCGTCGTCGAGGCGGGAACGGAGCTCGGAGAGCTTGCCGATCTCACCGTTGACGTACGACAGCTGGGAGGTCACCTGCTGCGCCTTGGCCTGGTCATCCCAGAGGTCGGGGGCGGAGGCCGCCTCCTCCAAGCGTGCCTTGTCCGCCCGCAGCGTGTCGATGTCGAGCACCGACTCGATGTTGCGCAGGGTGGCGTCGAGGTCCTTGAGCTGTTCGGCGAAGTCGGCAGCGGTCACGACAGACAAGCGTACTGCGTCACCCGACCGGGGCGGACTTCAGCCAGGACAGCGCCGCCTTGTGATAGGCGACGGCGAACTCCAGCGCGCTGGCGTCGTACGTCTCGCCTTCCTTCTTCGCGTTCTTCACCTGCTCGCGGACCCGCGCCAGGGCCTCGGTGTGGTACTCGTTCGCCGCCGCCTGGAGGCTCTTGAGCTGGCTGGCCGAGTGGAGGTCGCCGAAGGCGATCCGCAGGGCGATCGGGTTACGGATGGTGTCCCGGCCCGGGTCCTCCGCGAGCCACCTGGAGAACGTCCGCTTCCCGGCCGCCGTGATCGCGTACGGCTGACTCATCCGCGGCCCGGGCTTGCCGAGCCGGACCAGCCCCTTCTCGGCCAGCACGGGCAGCTCCCGGTAGACCTGGCTGCGGGTCATCGACCAATACGGCGCCAACCGGCGCTCGGCGGCGGCCATCAACTGGCCACCTGTCATCGGGCCCTCGTGGAGCAGCCCGAGCAGGGCTGCCGCCGTGGGGTTGACTCCGGATTCCGCCATAGCCATCACGCTGCCACTTTGCCGACCCGGCGTCCAGGATTTGGCGGTTTCGCCACCCGATGGGGGGTTCCTATGTGCACTGTCGGCGGGCGACAGTCCGCAGGGGGCGCATCAGCTGTCGCACCCGTCACGGAAGAGGGGCCCCGGCCTCGGCCGGGGCCCCTCCGCACCGCTCAGCCCATGTGGGGGTAGGTGTGGTCGGTCGGCGGGACGAAGGTCTCCTTGATCGTCCGCGGCGACGTCCAGCGGACCAGGTTGTGCCAGGAGCCGGCCTTGTCGTTGGTGCCGCTGGCCCGGGCACCACCGAAGGGCTGCTGCCCGACCACCGCGCCGGTCGGCTTGTCGTTCACGTAGAAGTTGCCCGCCGCGTACCGCATCGTCTCGGCGACCCGGTCGACCACCCGGCGGTCGGTCGCGAAGATCGACCCGGTCAGCGCGTACGGCGCGATCGACTCCGCCTGGGCGACCACGTCGTCGAACCGGGCGTCGTCGAAGACGTGCACGCCGAGGATCGGCCCGAAGTACTCGGTGGTGAACGTCTCGTGGGCCGGGTCGGTGCACTCGAAGAGCGTCGGCCGCACGAAGTACCCGACCGAGTCGTCGGCGGTGCCGCCGGCGACGATCCGGCAGGTGTCGTCGCCGGAGATGAGCTCCAGGGCGGCGGTGTGCCGGGAGAAGGCCTTGTCGTCGATGACGGCGCCGCCGAAGTTGCTGAAGTCGGTCACGTCACCGTAGCTGAGGGACTCCACGGTGGCGGCGAGCCGGTCCCGCAGCCCACCCTCCCAGATCGACCGCGGGACGTACGCGCGGGAGGCCGCCGAGCACTTCTGGCCCTGGTACTCGTACGCGCCCCGGATCAGGGCGGTGTGCAGCGCGTCCACGTCGGCGCTGGAGTGCGCGACCACGAAGTCCTTGCCGCCGGTCTCGCCGACCAGCCGGGGGTAGCCCCGGTACCGGGCGATGTTCTCGCCGACGGTCCGCCACAGGTGCTGGAAGACCTTCGTGGAGCCGGTGAAGTGGATGCCGGCCAGGTCCGGGTCGGCGAGCACCACGTCGGACACCTCCTCGCCCCGCCCGGTGACCATGTTGATCACGCCGGGAGGCAGGCCGGCCGCCTCGAACAGCCGCATCGTGAAGTGCGCGGCGAACTGCTGGGTGGGGCCCGGCTTCCACACCACGGTGTTGCCGACCAGGGCCGGGGCCGACGGCAGGTTGCCGGCGATCGCGGTGAAGTTGAACGGCGTGACCGCGTAGACGAAGCCCTCGAGGGGCCGGTGGTCGAACCGGTTCCACACGCCCGGAGAGGACATCGGCTGCTCGGCGAGGAGCTTGCGGGCGAAGTGGACGTTGAACCGGAGGAAGTCGATGAACTCGCAGGCCGCGTCGATCTCCGCCTGGACGGCGGTCTTCGACTGACCGAGCATCGTGGCGGCGTTCAGCGTGTCCCGCCAGGGGCCGGCGAGCAGGTCGGCCGCGCGCAGGAAGACCGCGGCCCGCTCCTCGAACGGCAGCGCCCGCCACATCGGCGCGGCGTCCTTCGCGGCCTTGACCGCGGCGCGGGCGTCGTCGTGGGTGGCGTGCGCGGTGACGCCCAGCACGTGCGCGTGCTTGTGCGGCTGCACCACGTCGATCGACTCACCGCCGGCCATCCGCCGCTCGCCCGCGATGGTCATCGGCAGGTCGATCCGCTCGGCGGCCAGCTCGGCCAGCCGCCGCTGCAGCCGCTCCCGGTCGGCGCTCCCCGGCTCGTAGGTGCGTACCGGCTCGTTGCGCGGCTCGGGTACGGAGAACACGGCGTCCATCACAGGCTCCTGTGCGATCTCGACAGCGGTGGCGAAATCGGACCCGCGGGCACCGGCCGGACGACCGGACGCCGGGCGCCAGCCGGCCAGGGCCGGTCACGGCGGCGGGACCTCGGCCGATTCTCCCACGACCCGGCCCGCACCCCACCACCCCCGCTCCGCGGCGGACGCGCTCCGGGAAGCCGGCGACGGCGGACGCGTACCCTGGGTGACCGGTGAACCGCCGGCCTCGCGTGGGCCGGGCGTCCGTCGAAGGGAAGACGATGACCAAGCAGCCCGGCGGCTCCTCCGCCGCGGAGTCGGAGCAGCCGAGCCCGGTCACCGACGAGTCGACCCCGGACGCGGCGGCCGGCGCGACGCCCCCGCTCGCGCCCGGCGCTCCGGCGCTCGCCCTGCTGGCGCTCGCCTGGCTGGCCGCGATGCTCTGGTCGACCCGGGAGGCGATCACCTCGGCGGCGGCCGGCGTCACCGCGATCAGCCTCTCCGCGTTCGCGCTGCCCGGCGTGATCTCCGCCGCGCTCGTCGCCGGCGCCGCCTTCGCGCTGTTCGGGGTCGACCTGCTCGCGCGCCGCGGCCGGGACCGGGCCACCGTGCGCTTCGTGGCGGCGGTCGCCACCGGCCTGCTGGTCGGCCTCGCCGCCGCGTTCGCCGTCAACCTCACGTACGCCGACAACGCGACCACCAACGTGATCGCCGGCACCACCGCCGCCGCCGCGATCATCGGCGGCGCGGTCGCCGGGGCGCGGACCGCGCCCGTGGTCGGCGCGGTGGTGGCCGCCGCCCTCGGCACGCTCGTCTTCGTGGTGGCGTTCAGCCGGGCCCGGGACCCGCTGTTCGACCTGTTCGGCGCGGGTGACACGCAGGAGTCGCTGCTCAGCGCCGCGAAGTGGGTGTCCCGCACCGAGTCGCTGCTCGCCGGCCTGGTCGCCGGGCTGCTCGCCTTCGGCTACCTCACCTGGGCCCGCCGCCGGGCGACCCGCCGCACCCCGGAGACGCCCGGCCTACGCTGGCCGGCGTACCTGCTGGCCGGTGCCGGCCCCGGCCTGCTGCTGCTGCTCACCGAGGTGATCCTGCGGACCGGCGGGCGCAAACTGCTCGACCTGGCCAGCGCGCTCAGCGAGGCGGACGCGGTGGCGCAGACCTCGCTCGGCACCTCCCGGCTGGACAACGGCATCTGGGTGCTCTTCGTCGGCGCGCTGACCGCGATGATCGCCTTCGGCCGTACCCTCGGGCCGGCACCGCGGGACGCCGACGCCGACTGACCCCGGCCTTCCCGGCGCCACCGCCTGCGGCGGGCCCGGGCCCGCCGGCCTCAGCCGGCCGCGTCGAGCAGCTGGTCCAGCTCCGTGACGTCGTACCACTCCAGCTCGTGGTCCTCGGCGCCGTCGACGGTGAACTGCGCGTCCGGGTCGCCGGCGAGCGCCTCGCTCACCACCTCGGCCGCGGCGGCGACGTCCTCGACCGCGTCCGAGCCGTCGACGTGGATCGCGGCCACCGCCGCCACCGGCACGAGCCCGGTCAACTCGACGATGCTGGAGCCCAGGTCCCCGTCACCGCGCCCCACCATCGGGGCCGGCAGGTCCGCCGAGACGACGACGCGGCGCCGGGGCGCGGCGGGGTCGGCCCGCAGCAGTTGCAGGGCGTCCTGGGCGGCCCGGGTGAAGGCCACGTACTCCAGTTCCTCCTCGTCGCCCTCGGCATACCACTCGCGCAGCGCCGGGGTGACCGCGTGCGCGGAGGCGGCGGGCAGCCCGTCGGCGCGCAGCAGGGTCAGCATCGGGACGGTCGCCGGCACGTACACCCGGACACGGTCGTCGCTCACCGGTCGTCTCCCCTGCTCAGGTCCTCCACCGGCGGATGCCGGCACCGGCGCCGATCATGCCGTACGCCGTGACCGTCATACACCCAGACCCGCCCCGGTGGAAGCTCCCTCCCGGAGTGTCCCGGCGCGGAACCGGCCGCGCGACGGACCGGCGCTGGGCCGGACCGGGCCGGCGGTGGCAAACTGATGCAAACGCTGCCAACCCAGGGAGTCTCCGTGGCGGAGCCCAGGTTCCTGCTGCTGTCCGATGTCGCCGCCGAGTTGAACGTCTCGGATTCGCAGGTCTACCACATGGTGCGCAGCGGCGAACTGCCCGCGATCAAGATCGGCGGGCGGGGCCAGTGGCGCGTGGAGCGCGCCCGGCTCGAGGAGTACATCGACCGCAAGCACGCGGAGACCGCCGAGTGGGTACGCAGCAATCCGCTCGCCGACCGCGACGCGGAGTGACCCGAACAGGACCCTGAGCATTGACCGAGGGCTCTGCCGTGCCCGAGAATCGATGCTGTCCGTAGGGAAACGAAAGCAAACGCAGGAATCTGGAGGGCCCCGGATGCCCGACTACCGTCGTCCCGGTCCGGTCCGGCCGCCCGTCCGGCTGCGTCCGGCCCCCTCCTTCGACCCGCCCTGCGTCGAGGACGACCCGGCGCGCTGGCCGGCCCACGGCCAACTCGCTCTCGACCTCTTCGAGGCCGCACGCGGCTCGATCCCGCGCCCGCCGGACCGCCGGCACCGGTCCCGACCGGCTCCGCCCGGTCCGGGCCGCGCACCGCTCCCGCTGCCCGCCGCGGCACTGGTCACCGCCACTCCCGAGGCGACCCGGGCGGCGCACCGGTTCGTCGCCACCTGCCTGGAGGTCGTCAACGGTTACCGCCCGCCCCACCAGCTGCGCCCCCTGCTCGATCCAGCCCGGGCGGCCGACCTGCTGCCCGAGCTGGCCCGGGCCACGCCCCGCTCCGGTCCGGCGCGGCGCCGCTCCACCCGGCCGGCCGTGCACCTGCGCCGGCTACGGGCGTGCGAGCCGCGCGACGGGATCGTCGAGGCGGCCGTCGTGCTGGCCGGGCCGGCCGGCCGGACGTCGGCGATGGCCCTGCGCCTGGAGCACCGCCGCGGCAGCTGGCTCTGCACCGCCCTCCAGGTCCTCTGACGCGCAGCGGCGGATTCCGGAAACGGCACGGGCCGCGATCCCCCGTGAGGGGAGACCGCGGCCCGGTCGGGTCGAGCTGGCTGGGCCCTGACGGCTCCGGTCAGGCGGCCCCGCCGGGGGCGCCGTGGCAGCGCTTGTACTTGCGGCCGGAGCCGCACGGGCACGGGGCGTTGCGGGAGGGGCCGTTGCTGCCCTCGGCCTGGCCGGGTGCGGGCCGGCGGGCGGTGCCGGCCGCGACAGCGTGGCCGAGCGCCCCCTTCGCCGACCGCTGGGGAGCGGTCGGGGCGGTGCGGCCGGGAGCCGCCGGAGCCGAGGACGCGGGCCGGGCCGGCGGCGGCGCCTGGTCGGCGCGCTCCACCGCGACCGAGCCACGCCCCGCCTCGCCGTCAATGGTCGGCGCGGAGTACTGCAGGCCCTGCTGCTGCGGCGCCCGGCCCAGGCCCTTGGCCCGGATCTCGACCGGCTTCTCCAACAGCTTGACCTCGTCCGGCTCCGGCTCCGGCTCCTGGACCTGCACCTCCAGGTTGTAGAGGAAGCCGACCGTCTCCTCCTTGATGCCGTCCATCATGGTGGCGAACATGTCGAAGCCCTCGCGCTGGTACTCCACCACCGGGTCGCGCTGGGCGTACGCCCGGAGGCTGATGCCCTCCTGGAGGTAGTCCATCTCGTAGAGGTGCTCGCGCCACTTGCGGTCGATCACCTGGAGCAGGACCATCCGCTCGAGCTGGCGGGTGCCCTCCTCGCCGAGCTGCTCCTCGCGGCGGTCGTACGCGGCGTGCGCGTCCTCCTTGAGGCGGCTGAGCAGGAAGTCGACGTCCATGCTCGCCCGCGAGCCGCCGGCCTCCTCCTCCAGCTCCTCGATGGTGACGCCGACCGGGTAGAGCTGCTTGAGGTTGGCCCAGAGCTGCTCGAGGTCCCAGTCCTCGGCGTACCCCTCGGCGGTGGCACCCTGCACGTACGCCTCGACGACGTCGTCGATCATGTTCCGGACCTGGTCGGACAGGTCCTCGCCGTTGAGCACCCGCAGCCGCTCGGCGTAGATCACCTGGCGCTGCTTGTTCATGACCTCGTCGTACTTGAGGACGTTCTTGCGGATCTCGGCGTTCTGGGCCTCGATCTGCGCCTGGGCGCTCTTGATCTGGCGGGTGACCATCTTCGACTCGATGGGCACGTCCTCCGGGATGTTGAAGCGCTCCATGACCGCCTCGACCGCGCCGGAGCGGAAGCGCTTCATCAGCTCGTCCTGGAGCGAGAGGTAGAAGCGGGACTCGCCGGGGTCACCCTGCCGGCCCGACCGGCCGCGCAGCTGGTTGTCGATGCGCCGGGACTCGTGCCGCTCGGTGCCCAGCACGTAGAGACCGCCGGCGGCGGCGACCTCCTCCGCCTCGGCGTCGCAGGCCTGCTTCCACTTGGGCAGGACCTCCTCCATCGCCTTGGCGTACTCCTCCTCGTGCTCGATCGGGTCGAGCCCGCGCTGGCGCAGCTCGGTCGCGGCGAGGAACTCGGGGTTGCCGCCGAGGAGGATGTCGGTGCCGCGGCCGGCCATGTTGGTGGCGACGGTGACCGCGCCCTTGCGGCCCGCCTGGGCGACGATCTCCGCCTCGCGGGCGTGGAACTTGGCGTTCAGCACCGAGTGCGGGATGCCCCGGCGGCGCAGCAGCTGGGAGAGGATCTCGGAATTCTCCACCGAGACCGTGCCGACGAGCACCGGCTGGCCCGCGTGGTGCCGCTCGGCGATGTCCTCCACGACAGCGTTGAACTTGGCCTTCTCGGTCTTGTAGATGACGTCGGGGCGGTCCTGGCGGATCATCGGCCGGTGGGTCGGGATGGTCACCACGCCGACCTTGTAGACCTTGTTGAACTCGCCCGCCTCGGTCTGGGCGGTACCGGTCATGCCGGACAGCTTCTCGTAGAGGCGGAAGTAGTTCTGGAGGGTGATCGTGGCGAGGGTCTGGTTCTCCTGCTTGATCTCCACCCCCTCCTTGGCCTCGATCGCCTGGTGCATGCCCTCGTTGTAGCGGCGGCCGTGCAGGATGCGGCCGGTGAACTCGTCGACGATCAGGACCTCGCCGTCGCTGACGATGTAGTCCTTGTCGCGCTTGTAGAGCTCTTTGGCCTTGATCGCGTTGTTGAGGTAACCGACCAGCGGGGTGTTGACCGACTCGTAGAGGTTGTCGATGCCGAGCCGGTCCTCGACCTTGGCCACGCCGCGCTCGGTGACGGCGATCGTGCGCTTGGCGTAGTCGACCTCGTAGTCGCCCTCGCCGTCCTTGCCGGGCTGGAGGCGGGCCACCACGGCGGCGAACTCGCCGTACCACCGGGCGGAGTGCTCGGCCGGACCAGAGATGATCAGCGGGGTCCGGGCCTCGTCGATGAGGATCGAGTCGACCTCGTCGACGACGGCGAAGTTGTGGCCGCGCTGGACCAGATCGTCCTTCGACCAGGCCATGTTGTCGCGCAGGTAGTCGAAGCCGAACTCGTTGTTGGTGCCGTAGGTGATGTCGCACTCGTACGCGGCCCGGTGCTCGGCGGCCGGCCGGTTGGGCAGCACCACGCCGACGGTGAGGCCGAGGAACTCGTGCACCCGGCCCATCCAGGCGGCGTCCCGCTCGGCCAGGTAGTCGTTGACCGTGATCACGTGCACGCCGTTGCCGGAGAGGGCGTTGAGGTAGACCGGCATCACCGAGGTCAGGGTCTTGCCCTCACCGGTCTTCATCTCGGCGATGTTGCCGAAGTGCAGCGCCGCGCCACCCATCACCTGGACGTCGTACGGGCGCTGGCCGAGCACGCGGGCGGCCGCCTCGCGGCACACCGCGAAAGCCTCGGGCAGCAGGTCGTCGAGCGTCTCGCCGTCGGCCAGCCGCTGTTTGAACTGCTCGGTCAGTGCCCGCAGTTCGTCGTCGGTGAGGTTGACGTAGTCGTCCTCGATCGAGTTGACGGCGGCGGCGATGGCCTTCAGCCGGCGCACCATGCGGCCCTCGCCGGCGCGGAGGACCTTTTCCAGAATCGACACGGATCAACGCTCCCCTAGACAGTCTCGAACTATCGTAGGCGCTCCACCGCGTCGGCGGTCACTGGTGGCAGGGGTCCGAGCGGTCGAAACAGTCATAACGTACGTGCGGGTCGCGGGTGACGCGTTATCCGGTTACGCCGTGGGCGAACGATCCGGCACGATGGCTCGGGTGAAGCCGATCGAGATCACCGAAGCCGGTCTTCTGTTGCGGCCTTGGCAGGCCGGCGACGCCGACGCCGTGCACCGCGCCTGCCAGGATCCGGACATTCAGCGCTGGACCACCGTTCCGCGCCCCTACCTGCCGGAACACGCCCAGTCGTTCGTCACCGAGTCGTCCCGCCAGCAGTGGGAGAGCGGCACCGGCGCGCCGTTCGCGGTCTGCGACGCGACGACCGGGGAACTGCTCGGCGCCTGCGGCCTCATCTCGATCGACCGGAGCGCCCATCAGACCAGCGAGGTCGGCTACTGGACCGCCCCCTGGGCGCGGGGTCGCGGCGTCGCCGTCCGCGCCACCCGGGCCCTCGCCCGCTGGGCGTTCGACGGCCTGAAGCTGCGCCGGCTGCTCTGGGGTGCGCTCGTCGGCAACCACGCCTCCCGGCTCGTCGCGCTCCGGGCCGGTTTCCAGATCGAGGGGCGGCTCCGGGCCGCCGACCCCGCGTACGGCACCCACGAGTGGTTCGGCTCGCTGCTGCCGGGTGAGGTCCCGGCGCCGGGCGAGACCGGGCCCGCCGGCCCGGGCACGCTCGAGGCCCGCCGGGCCGCCGTCTTCGGTCAGGCCCAGCCGGTCCTGTTCGCCACGGTCGGCGCGGGCGAGGTGCGGCTCCGCCCGATGGAGGAACGGGACGTCGAAGGCATCGTCGTCACCTGCCGCGACCCCGACACGCTGCGCTGGACCACGGTCCCGGACCCGTACGAGCGCTGCGACGCCGAGGCGTACCTCGCCTACGGCCAGCAGGCGTGGGCCGCCGGCACCAGCGCCTGTTTCGCCATCGCCGACCCCGCCGACCGGTTCGCCGGCGCCATCGACCTGCGGCTCTCCCCCACCGATCCGCTGCTGGCCAGCGTCGGCTTCATGACCGCGCCGCACGCGCGGGGCCGGGGCTACCTGTCCGCCGCGCTGACCGCGCTGGGCGCCTGGGGCTTCACCGCGCTGGGCCTCGCCCGGATCGAGTGGCGGGCGAACGTCGGCAACTCCGCGTCCCGGCGGGCGGCCGAGAAGGCGGGGTTCCGGTTCGAGGGCACCGCCCGCGCCGCGCTCAACCACCGGGGCACCCGCACGGACGCCTGGGTCGGCGCGCTCGTCGCGGAGGACCTCGCATGACGCCGGAGGCCGTCGAGGCGTACGGCGTCCGGCTGCGCCCCTTCCGCCCCGACGACGCCGCCGACATCGCCGCCGGCTGCGCCGACCCGCTGACCCAGCGCTTCCTGCCCGGCCTGCCCTCGCCGTACACCGAGGCCGACGCGCGTCGGTGGATCACCGAGGGGGCGCCCGCGGCCTGGGCCACCGGTGGCGCCGCGTACGCGATCGCCGACCGGACCACCGACCGGCTGTTGGGCACCGTCGGGTTGAGCAACCCGGTCCCGGTCCGGCAGCAGGCGGAGATCGGCTACTGGACCGCACCGTGGGCCCGTGGGCGGGGCGTCGCCACGGCCGCGACCCGGGCGCTCGCCGAGCGGGCGTTCGCCACCGGCACCGCCCGGCTGGAGCTGCTCACCGACCCCGAGAACGCCGCCAGCCAGCGGGTGGCGATGGCAGCCGGCTTCCACCACGAGGGCGTACGCCGAAACGCCGGCCCGGCCCGCGACGGCGGGCGACGCGACTCGATCGCCTGGGTACGCCTCGCCGACGACCCGCCCGGGCCGGCCCCCCGACTGCTACCGGACCTGCCCGGCGGCCGGCTCACCGACGGTGTGGTGACCCTGCGCCCGCTCGGTCCCGTCGACGTGGACCTCATGTACGGGCTGCACACCCGCCCCGAGGTGGTCGCCAGCCGGGTACCGCCGGAGCCACCCGCCCGGCAGGTCGTCGAACAGCACTGCCGGCAGGCCATGAGCCGGTGGCTGAGCGGCCAGGCCGCGAACCTGGTGATCCTCGACGCCGCGAGCGGGGACGCCGCCGGCACCTGCGTGCTGATGTACGACGAGCCGGCCACCCGGCAGGCCATGGTCGGCTACAGCCTGCTGCCGGACTGGCGGGGGCGCGGCTACGCCACCCGCACGGTACGGCTGCTCGCCAACTGGGGGTTCGCCGACGTGGGGCTGGAACGGATCTGGGCGGGCACCCATGTGGGCAACACGGCCTCCGAGCGGGTGCTGGAGCGGGCCGGCTTCCGCCGGGAGGGCAGGGAGCGCGGCCGGCTCCCCGGTGTCGACGGCACCCGAGCCGACACCACGTTGTTCGGTCTGCTGCCCGGCGACCTCGAAGGCTGACCGGGCCGCGCCGGTGGAGGGGCGGCCGGTCGGCGAGCCGGGTCGGTCGATCCGACCCGGCTCCGCACCTGCCCCGGCTCAGATGTCCAGGGAGATGATCCCGTAGTCGTACGCGTGGCGCCGGTAGACGACGCTGGGCCGGCCGGACTCCTTGTCCTGGAACAGGTAGAAGTCGTGCCCGACCAGTTCCATCTGGAACAGGGCGTCGTCGATGGTCATCGGCTCGGCGGGGTGCACCTTCTCCCGCGCGATGTGCCAGGGCTGGTCGTCGTACTCCTCCTCCTCGACCCGCTCGGCCACGGCCGTCGCCGTGGCGCCGTTCTTGGCCGCGGGAGCGGCGAGGTCGGCCACCGGCAGACCGGCGGTGGCGGCCGCGACGGAGATCGGCGGCCGGCCGCGGTGGACCCGGCGCCGGTCGGCCGCCCGGCGCAGCCGGGTGTCGAGCTTGGCGATGGCGGCGTCGAGCGCGCTGTAGAAGTCGTTCGTGCAGGCCTCGGCCCGGATCACCGGGCCACGGGAAACGCAGGTGATCTCCACCCGCTGGCAGTGGTCCGACTGGCGCGGATTGCGCTCGTGGAACAGCTCGACATCGACGCGGATAAGTTTCTGGTCGTAGCGCTCGATCTTCGCGAGCTTCTCCGCTACGTGCACCCGGTAATGGTCCGGCACTTCGACATTTCGGCCCTTGACCACGATGTCCACGTGACCTCCCTAGATCGGACGGTCGTTCATGCGGTAGCCGGTCGCGTCCGTCGGGGGCGGTCCCACTCGGCGTCGACCGGTCAGTGCGGCTACGCCTCCTTTCACCGCCGGGGGCGGGTGGGAGACCTCCTCCTACCCCCGACAGCACGACGCTAACTCCTGTTCCGGCGGCCGTCACCCCTGGTTGTCTGGACGGCCCAGGAATTTTCACAGCTCGTACACCAACGGGTGAAACGGAAACACGATCGGTTACGACTGGTGCCTTTTCTCGGTGGCGGCGAGCACCGCCGCCACCGAGGGTGCGCGGCCGGTGGCGGTCAGCGCGCGGCTCACCGCGGCGAGCGTCGACCCGGTGGTGACGATGTCGTCCAGGACGACGACGGCCGCGTCCGCCGGCACCGGCCGCCACCCTCGGCGCGGCCGGAACGCCGCCTCCGCCGCCGCGGCGCGGCCGGCGCTGTCCAGCGTCACCGAGTCGGGGCGGGGCAGGGCCCGCAGGGCGTGCCGGACCGCCACCGGCCAGCCGACCCCGCGCAGCCGGCCGGCGCAGTGGCGGGCCAGCCGGCCCAGGTGGTCGCCGTAGCGGGCGCGGGCCGCGGCCGGAGTGTCCGGCACCGGCACCAGCAGCACCGGCCGCGCCGCGCCGACCGCGACGGCCACCACCTCGGCGAGCAGCGCGCCCAGCGGCCGGGCCAGCCCGTGCCGGCCGTGGTCCTTGTACGCGAGCAGCGTCTCCCGAAGCGGGCCCGCGTACGGGCCGAGAGCCACGCAGGGCGGAAGGCCGGCCGGCGCGGGGGTCGGACGTACCGGCCGGGGCCGCAGCCCGTCGAGAACGGCGACGCAGTCCGGGCAGACGCCGTGGCGCAGCCCGGGCCGGCGTTCCCCGCAGCCGGCGCAGTCCGCCGGAAGCACCAGAGCGCCGAGGTCCGCGACGAGCCGGCCGAGGTCCCGCACGGAGATCAGTACAGGAAGAAGGGCACGGTCGGGTCGCCCGAGCGGGCGGAGGCGTCATCGACGCCGCCCACCTGCGCGCGCTCGATCCGCTCGGACGGGAAGCCCCGGAACGCCACCCGGTTGGCCTCGTACAGGACCATCCCGAACCGGGCCGCCGGGTTCGCCGGGTACGCCGACAGGTGGGTGACCGTCGCGCCCGTGGCCTGCAGCTCGGTCTCCCGGACGCCGTCCACGCCGACCTCGTAGATCGCCGGCTGACCGTTGGACCCGGCCACGACCAGCCTGTTCTCGTCGTACCAGTCGACGGCGGTGAGCCCGGTCAGCGACGTGGGCAGCCGGCGCGGCGGGCCGAAGGTCAGCCCGTCGCCCTCCTGGCCCACCGACGCCACATACAGCCCGCCACCGGCGATGACCGCGGTCCGGTGGCCGTCCAGGGAGGCCGCCACGGCCGTCACGGCCCCCGGCACGGCCAGCTGCACCTCGTGCAGATTGGCCCGCCCGTCGAACCGGTAGAGCCGGCCGTCGCCGACGACCAGACCGGTGGGGGCCTGCGGATCGGCCGAGCGCAGCCAGACCGGCCGGCCCATCTTCCGGAAGCTCCCGGCGCTGCGGCTGAACGACGCGACGGGTGCGGTGCCGAACCCGGCGGACAGGTGCTGCCGGCCGTTCCCGCCGGCCACCACGAGAGCGGCCAGGACCCGCTGCCCGGAGCGGCTGAAGGAAGCCGAGACCACACCCGTGTTCGCCACCTCGGCCACCGGCACCGGCACGTCCGCCGGATCGGCGTACTGAAGGGGGTGGACGGCACCCTCGTAGACACAGAACGGCTGCGGCGGCTCGCTGCCGAGCTGGTACACCGGGAGCGCCTCGCGGCGCTGCTGCAGATCGTCGATGACCAACCGGGACTGGTTGCCGACCTTCAGCTCGAGCTGACCGTCCAGCTCCGGCAGCGAGTGCGCGAGCTGGGTGCCCAACAGCTCCAGACGGGTGCTGTCGTCACCGGGCATGTCCAGGTTGACCTCCCAGCGGTCGTCCGTCCGGGTGGCGTTGTTGATCAGCCGCGGACGGTCCGGCAGGGGGCTCGCGCTCTTGCGCAGCCAGGCCGACGGGCCGCCGATCAGCCACCGGACCACCTCGGTGACCTGCCGGTCGTTGGGCACGGCACGAGGCAGGTAGCGCTGGTCCGGCACCAGGCGGCGGCGGTCGGTGCTCCAGAAGTAGATCGTCCTGGGGGTGTAGTAGGTCTCCAGCGCCTGGACGCTGAGCAACGGCACCGGGGGTGGGTCGACCACGAACCAGTTGGTCTTCTCGCTGGCCTCCTGCACGATCGGGCGCAGGCCGAACTCGTACGACGTCGTGGTCGCCTCCGGCGGCGCCAGTACGCCGTCGGCCCCCAACTGCCCGACCTGCTGCACCTTGAGGGTGACCCGGATCTCGTCCGGAGCGGTGACGATCTTCGGCTGCTCCAGCAGCCGGATCACGGTCAGCGCCACCTCGCTGCCCTGCTTGTGCGGCAGCCGGGACCGGTCGGCGCTGTCGATGAACTGGCGCACCCGGTCGTACGCCCCGTCCGGCTCACCGGCGGCGGCCGAAAGGAAGTTCTCGACGAACTCCGCCGGGCTGTCACTCGCCGTACGGCCCGGGGGCTCCACCCGGCCCCCGCTGCTGGCACCTGCCTCGGTCGCCGGGCCCGGACCCTCGATGCGCACCTCGGTGTTGTCCGGGATGCCGCAGCCCGCCGCCGTGACCAGCAGGATGCCGCCGAGCAGGCCGGCGACCAGCCGTCGGGTCATCTGCCCACCTCCGCCTGCTCGGCGGCCGGCGCCGGACCGACGGCCAGCGCGCCCGAACTGCCCGGGCCGATGGCGAGCAGGCCGCCCCCGCGTGGGCCACCGAAGGGCAGGGCGGCGTCGGCCGGCACCAGCCGCAGCGGCGACGTGGTGAGCCGATCGCCGGCGCGGACCGGCAGGGTGAGCCGGAACTGGGCGCCCTGGCCCGGCGCGCCCCACGCCTCCAGCCACCCGCCGTGCAGCCGGGCGTCCTCCAGGCTGATCGACAAGCCCAGGCCGGTGCCGCCGGTCTGCCGGGCCCGCGACGGGTCGGCCCGCCAGAACCGGTTGAAGACGAGCTTCTCCTCGCCGGGCTTGAGCCCCACGCCGTGGTCGCGCACGGTGACCGCCACGGCGGTCTCGTCCATGCCCAGGGTGATCCGCACCGGCTTGCCCTCACCGTGCTCGACGGCGTTGCCGACCAGGTTGCGCAGCACTCGCTCGACGCGGCGCGGGTCGACCTCGGCGATCACCGAGCCGCCGGGCACGTCCAGCTCGATGGCCACCCCGACCCGTTCGGCGAGGCCGGCCAGCCGGTCGGCGACCCGGTGCACCACCGGCACCAGGTCGGTGGGCTCGGCGTCGAGCGCGGCGAAGCCGGCGTCGAAGCGGCTGATCTCCAGCAGGTCGGTCAACAGTTCCTCGAACCGGTCCAGCTCGGCCTGGAGCAGCTCGGCGCTGCGGGCCACCGCCGGGTCGAACTCGTCCCGCTCGGCGAAGATCAGGTCGGCCGCCATCCGGACCGTCGTCAACGGCGTCCGCAGCTCGTGCGACACGTCCGAGGTGAACCGCCGCTGCAGGCGGGACATCTCCTCCAGCCGGAGGATCTGCCGTTGCAGGTTCGTCGCCATCTGGTTGAAGGAGGCGGCGAGCAGCGCCAGGTCGTCCTCCCCGTTGACGGCCATCCGCTGGTCGAGCAGGCCGGCGGAGAGGCGCTGGGCCGTCCGGGCGGCCACCCGTACCGGGGTCACGACCAGGCGGGTGACCAGGGCGGCGAGCAGGCCGAGCAGCAGCACCAGGGCGACGCCGGTGGCGGCCACGGTCGCCCGGGCCTCGGCGGCGGTGGCGTCCTGCTCGGTCAGCGGTACGAGGTAGTAGAGCTCGACCTGCCCGAACCGGGTGGGCACCGGCGACCCGTAGACCAGATATTTCGTGCGTGCCTCGCCGAGCCGCCCGGTGCTGATCTGGCTGGCGACGGCGCCTTCCGCGACGGTGGCGCGCAACTCCGGGCTGATCAGCCGGCCGAGATCGCCGACTGCCGGCGACGTCCGGGGTTGGATGATCCCGGGGAAGCTGTCGCCGGTCAGCGCGACCACCACACCGGTGGTCTGCTGCGGGTCGCCGCCGGCCAGGTAGTTCACCGTGCCGTCGACGGTCTCCTGGAACTGGGCCTCGTTGGGCTGGTTGTAGAGGCCGAGCTGCTTGGCCGCGTACGACGCCCCGCCACGCAGGCGGGCGTGCACGTCGGCCTCGGCGCTCTCCAGCAGGATGTTGGTGATCTTGTCGGCGATCAGGTACGCGAAGCCACCCACGAGCAGGCTGGACGCCAGCAGTGTGATGGTCACCACACGCACCTGCAGTGAGCGGCGCCAGGTCTGGTGCAGCCCGGCGACCACCCGCGCCCCCCGAGCGCGCAGGGCACGCCACAGCTCCCCGGCGGCGGCGCGCCGCGGGGAAGCCGTCGTCGTCGAGCCCGGGATCGAGGAGGTGGCCACAGTGTGACCAGGCTATCCGGTGCCCGCCTTGTAGCCCACGCCCCGCACGGTGAGGATGATTTCCGGTCGCTCCGGATCCGGCTCGATCTTGGCTCGCAGCCGCTGCACGTGCACGTTGACCAACCGGGTGTCGGCGGCGTGCCGGTAGCCCCAGACCTGCTCCAGCAGCACCTCCCGGGTGAAGACCTGGCGCGGCTTGCGGGCGAGCGCGACCAGCAGGTCGAACTCCAGCGGCGTGAGCTTCACCTCCTCGCCGTTGCGGCTGACCGTGTGCGCCGGGACGTCGATGGTGATCTGGTTGCCGGGCGGCCCGATCGTGAGCAGCTCGGGGGCGACGTCCTCACCCCGACGCAGCCGGGCCCGCATCCGGGCGACCAGTTCCTTCGGCTTGAACGGCTTGACCACGTAGTCGTCCGCGCCGGACTCCAGCCCGAGGACGACGTCGACCGTGTCGCTCTTGGCGGTCAGCATGACGATCGGAACGCCCGACTCGGCCCGGATGGACCGCGCCACGTCGATGCCGCTCATGCCGGGCAGCATGAGATCGAGCAGCACGATGTCCGGCCGGTTCTCCCGGAACGCGGCCAGCGCACGTTCGCCGTCGGCGACGAACGCGGGCATGAACCCCTCGCTGCGCAGGACGATGCCGAGCATCTCGGCGAGCGCGGGGTCGTCGTCGACCACCAGTACCCGAGCTCTCATGGGATTAATTTTCCATCCCCATCTCCATCGGTGGGATCCGCGTCCTCCGGCACGGTACTGCCCTCGGTCGCCGACGGACCCCGCGTGCCCACCATGATCCCCGTCCGGGCGGTCCGACGCCACCACCGCCGCCACATCGGTCCCAGCGGCCTCGCCGATCCCGCCGTCCGCACCGGTCGTTCGCTCGCCAGCACAACCGACGAAGCCCGGCCGACTCGACGTGTCGCGCCGCGAAGACAGACTCGCGGGAAAGCAATATTCCTGAGCGGCATGAATATGCCCCACCGGCATATCACTCTCCGCCGAGTTGCGTCCGCGCCGGCAGCAACTCGATACCCGCCTAGACGACCTCGCCGCGCCGTCCTGTGGGAGGATCCGGCTTCTCCGCCCCAGGACAGGACACGAATGGCCGACGAGCTCGTCACCCCCACCAGCGCCGCACCGGCACCCGAGGTGCCCGCCGTGCCGCTCGACCTTCGGCGATGGCGGGCATGAGGGGTTTCGGGCCCTGGTTGGCCGTGCTCGCGCTGGTGCTGCTGCTCAGCGCGCTGCGGTTACGGCCGCTCGCGGCGGCGGTTTCGCTCGCCTGGCTGGCGTGGTGCGTCTGGACCTGGGTGCGCCCTTCCCGGCGGTCGCCCGGCCGCCCCGACTGATCCCACGCCGGACACGGAACGGCCGGGCCGTCGCTGGCTGGCAGCGGCGGCCCGGCCGTGGCCGGTCCGGTCAGTAGCGGTAGTGGTCGGGCTTGAAGGGGCCTTGCTGGGGCACGCCGAGGTAGGCGGCTTGTTCCTTGGTCAGGGTGGTCAGTTTCGCGCCGAGGGCGTCCAGGTGCAGCCGGGCGACCTTCTCGTCGAGGTGTTTGGGCAGCACGTACACGCCGGTGGGGTACTGGTCGGTCTTGGTGTACAACTCGATCTGCGCGATCGTCTGATTCGCAAACGAGTTGGACATCACGAAGCTGGGGTGGCCGGTGGCGTTGCCCAGGTTCAACAACCGCCCCTCCGACAGCACGATCACCGCGTGCCCGTCGGCGAAACGCCACAGGTCGACCTGCGGCTTGATGTTCTCCCGGGTCACATCCGCACGCTTGGCCAGACCGGCCATGTCGATCTCGTTGTCGAAGTGCCCGATGTTACCCACGATCGCCTGGTGCTTCATCCGCGCCATGTGCTCATTGGTGATCACGTTAAAGCAGCCGGTGGCGGTGATGAAGATGTCCGCGGTCTCGACCACGTCATCCAGCGTCGCGACCTGATAGCCGTCCATCGCCGCCTGCAGGGCGCAGATCGGATCGACCTCGGTCACCACCACCCGGGCGCCCTGCCCCCGCAACGACTCCGCGCAGCCCTTACCCACATCCCCGTAACCCATCACCACGGCCAACTTGCCGCCGATCAACGTGTCCGTGGCCCGGTTGATCCCGTCGATCAGCGAATGCCGGCAGCCGTACTTGTTGTCGAACTTGCTCTTCGTCACCGAATCATTCACGTTGATCGCCGGGAACAACAACGTGCCCGCCCGGTGCATCTCATACAACCGGTGCACCCCGGTGGTGGTCTCCTCCGTCACACCCCGGATCCCCGCCGCGATCCGCGACCACCGCTGCCCATCGGCGGCCAGCGAGCGGTGCAACAGGTCCAGAATGACCGCGTACTCCTCCGAGTCGGCGGACTCCACCGGCGGCACCACACCGGCCCTCTCGAACTCGACGCCCTTGTGCACCAACAGCGTCGCGTCACCGCCGTCGTCGAGGATCATGTTCGGGCCCTGCCCGTCGGGCCAGGTGAGCACCTGCTCCGTGCACCACCAGTACTCGCCCAGCGACTCACCCTTCCAGGCGTAGACCGGCACCCCCGCCGGAGCCTCCGGCGTGCCGTCCGGGCCGACGACGATCGCGGCAGCCGCGTGATCCTGGGTGGAGAAGATGTTGCACGACGCCCACCGGACCTGCGCGCCCAACGCGACCAGCGTCTCGATCAACACCGCGGTCTGAATCGTCATGTGCAACGAACCGGTGACCCGCGCACCCGCCAACGGCTGCGCCTCAGCAAACTCAGCACGAATCGCCATCAAACCCGGCATCTCATGCTCCGCAAGCCGGATCTCCTTACGCCCAAACTCAGCAAGCGACAGATCCGCCACCTTGAAGTCGCCCTCGGCGAGGGTGCTCGGCCGGGACGTTCCACTCGTGGACGCCGGAAGGGTGCTGGTCATGAAAGCTCCTGTCGGACGATGTGCAGCGCGACCATCCACCTTACGCTCGCGCACCGACGGAGGACCGCCCGGTCCATGACAGCGCACGGGGCGGTCGGTTATGGACGGACTCTCCGTCCACCCTCCGGCCGCCCCGTGCATCCCCCCGGTTTGGTTCCCCGCGCGCTCTCGGACCGTCGTCGCGATAACGCTGCGTACTCATAGAGTCACACTGCGGCACGGCCACGTCAAGCGATTCCGGGAAAGTCGGACTTGTACCGAGCCGGCCGGCACGTGTCGCACGCCGAGCACGCTCAGCGCAGCGGTCCGCAGCTCCCGACGTACGCCTCGCCCACGCCGGAGACGTGCAGGTCACCGGCCGCGGCCGGGCCGACCGCGGCCTGCCCCGGCCCCAGCACCACCTTGCCGGTGCCGTCGTCCACCGTCAGCCGGCCGGAGCAGCACAGCACCACCCGGGGCCCGGCGAGCGACAACGTCACCTCGGGACGCTCCGCGTCCACCCGGACCCGGTGCAGCGCGAAGTCGTCCACCGGCACCGGCCAGCAGGCCACCCCCGGTGCCACCGTGGTCGCCCGCACCACCGGGTCGTGCAGCACCTCGAACCGCAGCACCCGCAGCAGCTCGTCCACGTCCACGCGCTTCGGCGTCAGGCCACCGCGCAACACGTTGTCGCTCGCGGCCATGATCTCCACACCCATGCCCCGCAGGTAGGCGTGCAGGTTGCCCGCCGGCATCCAGATCGCCTCGCCGGGCTCGATCCGCACGCGGTTGAGCAGCAACGCGACCAGCACACCCGGATCACCCGGGTACGCACCCGCCAACTGCCGCGCCAGCTCCGCGTCCGGACCGTCGACCGCGGCCGACGCGACGTCCGCCACCATCCGGCCCCGCTCGGGCGCCGGCCAGGTCAGCAGCAGGCGTACGGCCTCGGCCAGGCCCGCGGGCCCCGTCCGCAGCGCGGCCAGCACCGGCTCCAGCGACGGTACGCCGAACGCGGCGAGCGCCTCCGCCGACACCACCGGATCCCGGAAACCGCAGAGCGCCTCCATCGAGGTGAGCGCCACGAGCAACTCGGGCTTGTGGTGCGGGTCGACGTAGTTGCGTTGCGCCGCCGGCAGTGCCGCGTCGGCGGCGTGGCCGGCGCGGGCCTGCTCCGGATCCGGATGGGCCTGGAGGCTGAGCGGCGCGTCGGCGGCGAGCACCTTGAGCAGGAACGGCAGCCGGGTGCCGAACCGGTCGACCACCTGCTCGCCCAGCCAGTGCCCCGGCTCGGCGAGGAGCAGGTCCACCAGGCTGACCCGGGCGCCGTCCCGGTCCACCGCGGCCGGCGCGCCCGGGTGCGCGCCCAGCCACAGCTCCGCCTCCGGCTCGTCGCTCGGGACCGGCCGCCCCTGCAGCGTGGCGATCCCTGAGCGGGACCCCCAGGCGTAGTTCCGGATCGGCCCGTACAGCAGTTCCACCGGTCAGCCTCCGGACCGTCCCGCGACCTCTCCGGGCTCGGCTTCGGAGTTCGTGGCGTTGCCGGCACCGGCCTGGTTCGCGGCGGGGTTGTAGATGTCTGGCTCCAGGTAGATGACCCGGGCCTCGGGAACGGCGGCGCGGATCCGCGCCTCGACGGCGTTGATGTCGCGCGCCAGCGCCTCGGCGGTCTCCCACGCCGGCACGCCGATCTTCGCCGCCACCATGAGCTCCTCGGGGCCGAGGTAGAGCGTCTTCATGTGGATGATCCGCTCGACCTCCGGGCCGCCGGTCACCGCCTTCTCGATGGCCGCCACGTCGTGCGCCTCGGCGCCCTCACCGAGCAGCAGGCTCTTGGTCTCGATCGCGAGGATGATCGCGATCGTCACCAGCAGGACACCGATCATCGCGGTGCCGAGCGCGTCCCAGCGGCCGTCGTGGGTGACCAGCGTCATGCTCACGCCGAAGAGCGCGAAGACCAGACCGACCAACGCGCCGAGGTCCTCCAGGAGCACCACGGGCAGCTCGGGGGCCTTGGCCCGGCGGACGAACCGCACCCAGGACTGCTTGCCCCGGATCAGGTTCGACTCCTTGATCGCGGTCCGGAACGAGAACGACTCCATGACGATCGCGACCACCAGCACGGTGACCGGAACCCACTTCCACGACTCGATCGGATCCGGGTGCGACCACTTGTGGTACGCCTCGTACAGCGCGAAGAGACCACCCACGCTGAACAGCACGATCGCGACGATGAACGCGTAGACGTAGCGCTCCCGGCCGTACCCGAAGGGGTGCTGCGGGGTGGCCGCGCGCTTGGCCCGCCGGCCGCCGAGCAGCAGCAGGCCCTGGTTGCCGGAGTCGGCGACCGAGTGGATCGACTCGGCCAGCATCGACGACGAGCCGGTCAGCAGGAACGCGATGAACTTCGTGACCGCGATGCCGACGTTGGCCAGCAGGGCAGCGACGATCGCCCGCGTCCCACCGTTGGCGCTCACGCTGCCACCTCGCTGCGCTCGCTCACGCCGCCACCTCGCTGCGCTCGCTCACTGGTTTGCCAGCTCCTTCATCTCGGTGATGGCCGGGACGGCCATCGGGTCCAGCCCGTGGGCCAGGGCGAGGTAGATCGAGGCGAAGTCCGGAACCGCGATCAGCGAGGCGAGCCGTTCCAGCGCCGAACCGCCCTCGGCGGTCACCACGTCGCAGCGCACTCCCCGCCGCTCGGCGAGGGTCTGGACCGCCTCCGCGCGCCGCTCCTCGACCACGAGCGGTTCGTCGGCGTCGTCCTCCGGGTTGAGGCCGCCGTCGCGCAGCAGCACCAACCGCAGCCGGGTACCGGTGGGCGCCTCGTCCTCCGGGTCGGCGAAGATGTCCCGCTCCCCCTCGACCAGGCCGCCGAAGACCCCGTCGAGCAGGCCGACCCGGCCGCGGCCGGCCTCGCCCAGCGCCCCGGAGACCACCGGGTAGCGGGCGTTCGCCGACAGCGTGTCGCCGAAGCGGCGAGCCGCGACGGTGGCCAGCGGCGACGAGCCCCAGACGATCGGGATCGAGCCGGCCAGGCCCAGCGCCAGCGACTTGGCCGGGTTGACGAAGGACTCGGCGGACGGGCGGCACCGGTCGGCGTCCGCGTCCAACCGCGCCGCGGTCTCCGCCAGGTCCGCCTCGTTGACCTTCACCAGGCCGAGCGTACGAGCCGCCAGCAGCACCGGCACGGTGAGCGCCCAGAGGCTGGCCCGGGCCGGGGCGCGCCGGGGCACCGGGATGAACGGGGCCCGGGCGCGTTCCGCCACCGACTGCAGCTGCGAGTCCGGAGCGCCGACCGCGACCAGGCGGGCGCCCCGCCGGTGGGCCGCCTCGGCCGCGCCGAGCGCCTCGGGACTCCGGCCGGAGGCGCTGACCGCGATGACCACGTCGGCGGCGCCCACCCAGCCGGGCACGCCGGCACTGCGATGCGGAATCACCGGCACCGGGCAACGCGGCCCGGCGACGGTCGCCAGCACGTCACCGGTCCGCCCGGCCGTGCCGATCCCGGCGATCACCACCGCCCGCGGGCGCCCCTCGTCGGCCAGCACCGACAGGTTGGCCTCCGCGGTGAGCGCCGCCGACTCGCGGACCTGCGCCCCGGCGGAGGCGGTGTGCCGCAGCATCCCGCCCGGATCCCGCTCGGCGAGCGCGTCCGAGTCGTCGAGCAGCGCCTCGTCGGCTTCACGCTGGCCGCTGACCCCGGCCGTACCGTCGATCACGACCGCTCCGCCGGGCCGCCACGCGCCTCGTCCAGCAGCAGCACCGGTACGTCGTCGCGGACCTCGAAGATCCGGCCGCACTCCGTGCAGGTCAGCGTCTGCTCCCCGGCGTCGTAGTCGAGCGGGGCGTGGTGCGTGTCCGGGCAGGCGAGGATCTCGAGCAACTGCGGGTCCAGGGCCACGGCGCGGCTCCTTCCACCTCTGTGACTTGACCGGTCGGCGGTGCCGGCCGGCGCACGGGATCTTATCGGCGAACCCGGTCGAGCACCTCGTCGCGGAGCGAGGTCATCCGTTCCCGGGTCGGGGCCTCGACGTTGAGCCGCAGCAGCGGCTCGGTGTTGGAGGCCCGCAGGTTGAACCAGGCACCGTCGGGAAAGCGCAGCGTCAGGCCGTCCAGCTCGTCGGCCTCGGCCTCGGGATACGCGGCCCGCACCTCGGCGACCTTCGCCGTCTGGTCGTCGACCGTGGAGTTGATCTCTCCGGAGGCGACGTAGCGCTCGTACTCGCCGGCCAGCACGGACAGCGGAAGCGACTGCTCCCCCAGCGCGGCCAGGGTGTGCATCGCCGCGAGCATGCCGGTGTCGGCGAACCAGAAGTCCCGGAAGTAGTAGTGGGCGGAGTGCTCGCCACCGAAGATGGCGTTCGTCCGCGCCATCTCCGCCTTGATGAACGAGTGCCCGACCCGGGACACGACCGGCTCCCCGCCGTTCTCCCGGATGATCTCCGGGACCGCGCTGGACGTGATCAGGTTGTGGATCACCGTCGAGCCCGGGTGCTTCGCCAGCTCACGCGCGGCGACCAGGGCCGTGATCGCGGACGGCGAGACCGGCTCGCCGCGCTCGTCGACGACGAAGCAGCGGTCGGCGTCGCCGTCGAAGGCCAGACCGATCTCCGCACCGTGCTGGAGGACCGCCCGCTGAAGGTCGACCAGGTTCTTCGGGTCCAGCGGGTTCGCCTCGTGGTTGGGGAACGTGCCGTCCAGCTCGAAGTAGAGCGGCACGATCTCCAGCGGCAGCGCCGGCAGCGCCGCGTCGCCGAGCACGGTCGGGACGGTGTAGCCGCCCATGCCGTTGCCGGCGTCCACGACGACCTTCAACGGCCGGATGCGGGAGAGGTCGACCAGCTTGCGCAGGTATCCCGCGTAGTCCGCGAGCAGGTCGCGCCGGTGCACCGCAGCGGACGGCTCCCCGGCCGGACGCGGGTCACCCGAGGCCAGCAGCGCCTGCGCCCGGTCCCGGATCTCGGCCAGGCCGCTGTCCTGGCCGATCGGGCGGGCACCGGAGCGGCACAGCTTGATGCCGTTGTACTGCGCCGGGTTGTGGCTGGCGGTGAACATCGCCCCGGGCAGGCCGAGCGAACCGGAGGCGTAGTAGAGCATGTCGGTCGAGGCCAGGCCCAGCTCGACGACCGCACGCCCCTCCGCCCGCAGGCCGGCGGCGAAGGCGGCGGCGAGGCCGGGACCGCTGGCGCGCATGTCGTGGGCGATCAGCACCGCCTCGCCCGACTCTCCGGAGGCGTTGAGCACCTGGGCGAAGGCCGCACCGAGCGCCTCCGCCACCCGCTCGTCCCACTGCTCCGGCACCGTCCCACGAACGTCGTAGGCCTTCACGATCTGGGACAGATCAGTCACCGGTTCCGCTCCTCGCGCTGCTGGTCGTCAACGGCCTGAGCGTATCGGAGGGTCGCCGGGCGCTCCGGCCCACACGGAGAGCCGGCCGGCGAACCGCCAGGCCAGCTCGTGGACCGGCGCCCTCAGTCGGGCAGCCGGGGCATGAACCGGGTGCGGTCCTCCTCGGCCGGCGGACGCGACGCCGGGGTGCCGTACTGACCCGGGACGGGTGGGGCCGGAGGGGCCGCCGGGGGGTCCTGCGGTTCCGGCCCACCCGGCATCATCTGGGTGGCTTCGGCCGGGGATCCGTAGAGACCCGGGGCGGGGCGCTGTGCCGGCGGGGCGCCGTAGAGCCCTGGTGTGGCCGGGCGGCCGCCGACCGGATTCCCGTACACCTGGCCGGGCTGGCCCGGGACGGGGGGTGGGGCCTGCGCGGAGCGGTAGGTGCCCGGGGCCGGCGGGGCGCCGGGGGTCGGCGTCTTGTCCTCCCGGAAGCGGCGGATCAGCAGGACGATCAGGACGATGCCGACCGCGACCATGGCCATTCCGAAGAACATGATCATCGAGCCGCCGGACGACTGGGCCGCCACCGGGCTGGCCGCACCGCCCGGGTTGGCGAGGGCGTCGACCGAGGTGCCGTCCTCGGCGGTGGCCGCCTCCGTCTCCTCGGCGCTCGGCGTCGGCGAGGGAGTCCGCGACCGGGACGGCGTCGGCGACGCGGAGACCTTGCCGCCGGCCACCCGGGAGCCGTCGGAGCCCCGGCCGAGCACCTGGCCGACCGCGTTGGTGGCCTCGCCGACGACGGCCAGCCGGCCTTCCGGGGTGTCGGCGGCGAACGCCACCCGGTACCGCACGGTGATGCGCTTGCCCTTGCAGAGCCGCGGGTTCGCCGGTGAGGTCACCGCGGTGTTCACCCCACCGCCGCCACCGGAGAGCGCCACCGGGAACCACTGGCCACCCGCGTTGACCTGCACCCGGACCTGATCCCCGCGGAGCCCGTCGAGGCGCAGGGCGAGCGCGGTGCGCAGCAGCACGCAGCCGTCCGTGCGCTTGCGCACCTCCACGGCGACGCTCTGAGCCGCACCGCCGGCGGTGAACCGCCCAGCCGCGTTCACCCGGACCGGGTCCTCCTCGGCCAGCGCCGGCGACGCACCGAACGTCACCAGCGCGCCGACGACCGCGCAGACCGTCGCCAGCCGTGCCGTGAGCCGCCGTACCGCCATGATCACCTCGCCGTTTCTCCCCGATCGGGGTTCGCCGGTCAGGCTACTACCGGGCCCGAAGGACCCCCGGTCATAGAGCGCCCCGGATGTGCCCCCCGTTACTGTCCTCGCTGCCCCCACCCCCGGCTAGTTGATCATGCACCTTCCGCAACCGGCCCAGCTTTTGACCATGAACTTTTGGCGCTCGCCGCCGGCGTGTCGCAGCCACAACTTCATGATCAGCGACGAGGGCCCGCGGCGGCGGGCTGGGCGGAGGCCAGGGTGGCGCGGGACAGGCGGTCCGCCGTACGCGTTGTCTCCGGCAGCCGGAAGCGCGGCGCCAGCGCGAGCACCCGGTCGATCGCGTTCATCAGGCTCATGCCGTGCCCGACACTGACGAAGACCGGCTTCACCCCGTCCCGGGTCCGCAGCACCGCGCCCACCACCTCGTCACCGTCCACCAGCGGCGTCCAGGCGCCCCGCCGTTCGCCCGGCGGCGTCCACCGGCCCACCAGCGACGTCTTCCCGACCCCCACCGCCGGCAGCCCGGTGAGCACGCCCAGATGGCAGGCCAACCCGAACCGGCGCGGATGTGCCAGCCCGTGCCCATCACAGACGAGCAGCTCCGGCGGCGTACTCAGGCGGTGCAGCGCGTCGAGCAGCGCGGGCAGCTCCCGGAAGGCGAACAACCCGGGCACGTACGGAAAGGCCGGCCGCCCGACACTCACCGCTCGATCAACGACGGTCAGGGTCGCTGTGTCCAGCACCGTCACGGCCGCCGCGAGTCGGTCGCCGACGTCGTCGTACGCGACGTCCAGGCCGGCCACCCGAGCCGGCGCGGTCGGTCCGGGGCCGACCAGGTCGACGAGGGGACGAAGCCGATCCTGGACGGCGTGGGCGGCGGCGACGTCGCCGGGATGCTCGTACGGAACCATCGGACGCAACAATCAGCGCCTCCGCAGCAGGCTCATTCCTGATTCAAGTCCAGGTCGGAACGCCTCGCGCAATCCAGCGCTCAACGTCTGGTCAATTTCCGAGTCCGCATCGTTGACTGCGAGATTGGCGTACGTATAGCCCATCAGACCTATTGACACGCCGTCCCATCCTCAGTAGGGATGAGGTGCTCCCTTCAGCTATCGAACAGGCCTTTAGACAGCGGGCCGGCTGGGCCGTTTGAGGCTTGACGCGACCGTCAAACCGGCGGAGGAAACCGCCTCTTGCACCTCGGCAAGCGTTCTTTCCACCTCCTCCTCAGGCAGGTCCGCGGGCATCTCGACATCGATCCGCCACTCTGAGGTGTCCACGTCCCGCCACAGATCGACCTGGACCCAGCCTCCGTCAATCATCCGGCGAACCTCGCCGAACAGTTCGTCCCAGTCGTCCGTCAACCTGCCGGATGCTTGCAGTCCAAGTCGGGACCGCAGTCTGTCGAGTGTCGACTGGTCGAGCCTCTCCGTCAGTCTGAAAGCCCAGCTGTCAATCACGGCCTTCCTCGATCCGCCAATCAGAATCCCGGAAATGGGATGATACGCCGACGTGCGAGCGGTTCGGCGGACCAACGCTGGAGAAGATCGCCGGCACAACGTCTCGTCCGAGGCGCTCGCTGTACTCAGAAGCCCACGCGTGCAGAGCAGGGAAGCACAGCCGGCCAATCCTCTTGGTTATAAACCCGTACGTCTTGTTCACAACGGGCACGTCTGGGTAGCTCTGCCCTCCCAAGGTGCGCGCCCGTTCAACCATAACGTCTGATGAGATTTGAAAGTCGTAGTCGCTAGGGTCCTCCAATCCCAACCGGTGCATAGAGTCGAACGGCCGGCGCAACGGCAGCTCACCCTCTCCTTGCCATTCGATCAGCCGCGCATAAGCCTCCGGCTGCTCAGCCAGTTCAGCTTTCGTGGGTAGCCTTTTGTGTGGTCCAGAAAAGAATTCGACCGAGGATCCTTTGAGACGGACATCAACTTGATCGGGACGGATGCCGTCGGCCTCCAATGCAGTAAACAGATCTGAGCACAGTCGGCCGAAGGTATCCGCCGCTAGACCGAGCGGCGCAATCCGCTCAGCCCATGCGACAACCGCGTCCGGCGCTATCCCCAGGAAGTCGCAGTCTCGAGGTGATATCTGGTAGCCCGAGTCATCGGAAGGAAGCATTGCCCTGACATCAGCCCAACGCTCTTGGCGCTCACCCTCAGCCGACGTCTCATGATGTTCTCCCCCAGGCGGAAGGCCTGAGACACCCGACCCGGGGCTGGCCAAGAGGTGCAGGCGGTTCAGGTACGGCTCGCCGTACCCCTGGTGTTCGGTCGCCGGCGGGTACGCCGGCAGGTCCGGTCGTTGGCTGAACAGGCCGCGCCGCAGGCCCGCCAGTGGCATCGGCGCCCCGTCCCCACCGATGACGAGGACGTCCACGTCCACCGCGTTGTACGGATGCGGGACGCCGCGGTGGCGGCCCAGCGGCCGGGCGGCGATCTCGCCGGACTGCGGGTCGAGGTAGAGGATGCTGCCGTTCTGGTTCAGGGCGACCCAGATGTGGGAGCCGCCGCCCTCCCACTGGTTGATGACGAACGCGAAGCTGCCGTGGCCGCCGACGAGCAACTGGTCGCGCAGGTTCCGGTATCCGACGTCCAGGACGCGGGCGCGTTCGGCCGGCGACGTCGTGGACGGCTCGCAGAGGCGCTGGAAGCGTCCGCCGGTGACGTCCTCGATCCGGCCGGGGCCGTTCGCCTCGCCGTTGAGCGGGCGGGTGACGTCGCCGAGGGCGTACGCGTCGAACGTGCGGGGGGCCGAGACCCGCGGCCGGCCGTGCATCCAGGTCTCGAAGAGGGACAGGGTGCAGTCGACACAGTTGATGCCGCGGGTCGGGTCGGCCTGCGGCCCGCCGTCGTTGAGCAGCCCGAACCACCTACCGACCCGGGGATCGGGGGTACGGACCACCGTCCCGTCGGACCGGCGTGGTACCTGCCGCTCGACGTCCCGCTGGTGCAGCGCCAGCGGGGGCCGCAGCCCGCCGCGGCGACGGTACGGCCGGGACCGGTCGATCGGCGGCGGGTGATCGTCGCCGGTCAACGCCGACCGGTCGCCGGCCCGGACGGAGCCCGGCGCCAGGTCCCCGACGTCGTCGTTGACGCGCTCGAAGTCCTCGCCGCGCACGGTCACGACGCCGGGGGCGGCCGTACCGGCCAGGACCGCCTCCGCCAGATCCCGCTGGCGATGGCACCAACGCTCGCGCTCCCGGCCCTCGGCGCGGAGTTGGTCGGACACCGCGCGGTACCCGGCCTGCCCGAGCCGTCGGCTCTCGCTGAGCAGCCACCGGGCTTCGTCGTACGCGCGATCCGCCGCGCAGCGCAGTTGCTCCGCGCGGTCGCGGCGCCGGTTCTCCTCGTGGTTGTTCCGCTGGAACTCGAAGTGCCCCCGGTAGCGGCGCCGCTCGAAGGCATCCTGGTCGGCCGCCCACCGCGCCGCGTACCACTCCGGACTGCGGGGGCGGAGCGCCTCCGGTCGGGCCACCAGCGGGTCGTCCGTCGGCCGCAGCGGCGGGGCCGGCGGCAGGGGTGGCGCGAAGCCGGCGTCGAGCGGCGGGAGCGGCGGCGCAGCGCCGGATCGGGCCAGCGGAGGTGCGGGGGCGGACACGGCCGGCCCGGCAAGCGGCTGCGCCACCGGACCCGGCTGCGCCACCGGACCCGGCTGCGGCGCCGGACCCGCAGTCACGGGCGGAACCGGTGACGCGGTGGCCACCGGCGGGACCGGCCCGACGATTGGTGGCGCCGGAGGGGCCGCTTGCGTCAGTGGGCCGGTCGTGACCGCCGGGCCCGTCGAGGTGGCCACCGGTGGGCCGGCGGCGACTGCCGCTCCCGGGCCGGCGAGCGACGACGCGGCGACCGCCGGTGCGGCACCCGTGCCGTCGACCGGGACCGGCGCGACCGGTCCGGTGACGGTGACCGGCGCGGTCGGCCCGTCGGCCACCGCGGAGAGCACCGGGCTGGCGGGCGACGGAGGCGCGTCGGGCGCAACCCGCTCCGTCGACGACGGGCCGGACGCGTCGGCCACGACAGCGGCGTCGCCGGCCCGCGACGGTGCCGGCTCGGCTGCCCCCGTACCCCAGGGGGACGCCTCGCCGCCGACCACCGCAACGCTCGCGACAGCGGTCGTGTCGACCTCGCCCGATCGCTGGGTGGGCACGATCGCGTCCACCGGGGCGGTGCCGGACGCGGTCGGACCCACGGCGCCGGACACGATGGACGGACCACCGGGCGACGGGTCCGACACCATGGGTGGCGCCGGCAAGGACGGCATCCCCGACAGGGCGCTGAGCCGCCCGTCGAGGCGGGCGTGGAGAGCCGCGTCGGCCTGGGTGGTGGCCGAGCCGCGCACGCCCGAGACGGCCGCCCGGGCGGCCTCCTCCACGGACGCCGGCCCCTGGCCCGTCGCGAGGCTCGCGGCCTGTTCGGCGAGCACCTCGCCGGTCATCTCGCGGACGACGTGTTCGCCGATCCGGGCGCCCCGGCCGGTGGCGTGCCGGCCCAGGCCGGCGAGGGGCGCCACCGCGCCGCCGGCCAGCCCGCCGACCGCCGAGGTGGTCAGATCGGTCACGTCCAGGCCGTGCCGGCGGCCGGTGGAGTTCTGGTACGCCTGCGTGGCGAGGGTGACGCCGGACTCCTCGGCCGCCTCGGACAGGCCACCGACCACCGCCCGCCGCGTGAGCCCGCGGACGCCGCCCTGGGCGACCTCCTTGGCGGCGCGCTCCCCGGCTTCCTTCAGCCCCTGCTTGAGGGCCTTGCGGGCGAGCTGAGCCAGGAGCCGCTTGAAGATCTGCTGGACGATGACGCGGGTGGCGGTGATCGCGGCGGCCGCGGCGGGTGAGGCCGCGCCGGCGGTCAGCACGGTGGCGACCGCCAGACCGATCAGCTCGACGACCAGGATGCCCAGCTCGATCCAGACCTCCAGCTTGGCGCCCTCGATGTCGCAGCCGCACTCCTCGACCAGCCGACCCAGGTCGTGGCTGACCACCAGCAGCACGGGCAGCGGGGCGTCGTCGCCCTCGGCGATCCGGCGCCAGGCGCCGTCGAAGGCGGTCGCCACCGCGCCCACCCCGCCGTACCCGTCGCGTACCTCGGCGGCCGCGGTGACGGCGTCGGCGTGCGGGCCGCCCAGCGTGGCGGCCACCGCGTACCACTGGTCGGCCAGGTCCCACACCGCCCGCTCGTCGCCGTCCGGCCATTCCACCCCGACCACCCAGTCGAGGGCGTCGTACATCCAGCCGGGCAGGTCCCAGGGCGAGTAGTCGAGCGGGTGCGGGATGGGGCTCGGCAGCAACGTCATCGGCGTCCTCGCCGGTCAGCGGCCGTCGACCACGCGGCCGATCCGGCCCGCGTTGGCGGCGTCGGTGCGCTGCGTGGCGTCGACGGACCGGACCACGTCCAGCCCCAGCCCTTCGAGGTGCCGGCCCACCCCCTCCCAGACGCGCAGCACCGTCTGCTCGAAGCCGCGGTAGCCGCGCTCGAACGCGCCGCCGATGTCGTCCCGCCCCCACGGCCGCCCGGCGCTGGCCGCCGCGATCTCACCGCCGATCTGCCGGCGGCGGGCCGCGACCTCGGCACCGGCGGACGCCAGGTCGGCGCCGCCGCGCCGGGCCCGCTGCGGGTCGAGCCAGAGCTGGTCGCCCATCAGGTTTCCCGGCGCAGCGCGGCGTCGGCCCGCCCGAGCAGGGCCGACAGGTCACCGGTACGCAGGAAATCCGCCGCTCCGGTGCCCTCGGGCAGGTAGCCGGCGGTCAGCTCCCGCGCCGCGTCGGCGGCCGCCGACGCGGCCCGTTGCGCCGTCTCGGTGATCGCCCGGGCGAGCCCCCGGGCGTCCCGGTCCCGGTAGATCGCGGGATCGAGGTCCACCGAGATCAGGTCACCCCGGGCGCCGACGACCACGGTCACCCGCCCGTCGTCGGAGCGTCGGCTGATCCGCAGGTCGGCCAGCTTCCGGTGCAGTTCGTCCACACCGGACCGCAAGTGCTGGTACTGCTCGTACACCTCGTCGAACCGCGCCCGTAGCGCGCAGTTGGCGTCCCGGTCCGCGCTCTCGCCCAACGCACACCCTCCCCGATCACCGTCGGTAGGGGGAACCATACCGGCTGCCACGAAGCCGTGGGGTCCGGTAGTTTCAGGGATGTGATCGACCGCCAGCAGGCCGAGCAGATCGCCGCCGTGTGGGCCCGGCGCGACTCACAACGTCTCGGTCACGAGTGCCAGCCGATCGTCGACGAGTTCGACCTGGGCTTCGTGATCCGGTCCCTCGTGTCCACTGAGGCCCGCACGGTGCCGGGCGACCTGCCGACGACGGTGGTCGACAAGCGGACCGGCGAGGTGACCACCTGGCCCCGGGTGCCGGTCGAGCAGGTCGAGCGGATGTACCGGCGCAGCCGTCCGGCCGGCCTCACCCCGCCGCGTACCGTCGATCCCGCCGGTCAACTGCTACGCGAGATCCGGCGGCTGCCCACCCCGGCGACCGCCGCGCACCTGAGCCTCGACGGCCGGTTGTTCCGCGCCCAGGGCGCCAAGGGCGACGTCGAGCTCAACCACCACCCGCTGGTACGGGCGTACCTGGCCGGGCTGCCCCCGGGCCATCTGGTGCGCGGCGGCGAACGGCACGCCGAGCTGATCGTCGTTTCGGACGTGCTGCACGAGTACGATCACCGCCGCGCCGCCGAGGGCATCGAGCCGATGGCCGTGCCGGATGCGGAGACGCTGCTCGGGCAGGCCCGTTTCGAGGTGTTCCGGGTACGCGAACCGGGCGACCGGTACGCCGGCCGGGCCGAGCGCGGCTGCGACTCGTGCCTGAACTTCCTCGTGCACTTCAACGTCCTGCCCTGGTCGGAGCTGGCCTTCACCGCCGAGTGGCGGCCCGACCCGCAGCCACCGCACCACGCCGGCCGCTTCCCGTCCGAGGTCGCCGACGCGCTGATGGAGGGCGGCTGGGAGGAGAGCGAGTTCAACCCGGCCCTCGCGGCGGGGGCGATCCGGGAGACGTGCGAGGTGGCCGGTCGCTCGCACCGGCATGCGCCGTTCCCCGCCGCGCGGCGGGCGCTCACCGACTTCCCCGCCGTGGTGAGCAGCCGCCGTGGCCCGGGCGAGGCGGTGTGGATCAGCCGGTTCACGACGAACCCGCTGCACTGCGCGCACACCGCCGACGTCCTGGCCGACTTCGGAGCGGTGATCGGGGCGCGGCTGTTCCCGTTCGGCTCCGAGTTCGGCGAGAGCGTCTTCGCCGTCGACGAGCAGGGCCGGGTCTTCGCGCTGGACCAGGCGGGCGAGTGGTTCCTCGGCGAGACGGTCGACGCCGCCCTGACGACCCTCGTGCTCGGCCGCGCCCCGGCCCGCGTCCGCGACGACGGCACGTGGTGAGCCGCGACCCCGTTGTCAACCGGGGGCTCTTCCTTACACCGCGACGCCGGTGAGGACGAGGACGCGCGGCTCGGTGTAGTCGTCCATCGCGCTGCGGACCCCCTCCCGCCCGACGCCGGAGCCCTTGACCCCGCCGTACGGCATCTGGTCGGCCCGGTACGACGGCACGTCCCCGACGATCACCCCGCCCACCTCGAGGACCTGTCCGGCCCGGAACGCCGTGTCCAGGCGGTGGGTGAACACGCCCGCCTGCAACCCGTACGGCGAGTCGTTGACCGCCGTGAACGCGGCGTCGTCGGTCTCCGCCCGGGCGACCACCAGCACCGGCCCGAACACCTCCTCGGCGCTGACCTTGGCGTCCTTCGGGACTCCGGACAGCACGGTCGGCGGGTACGCGGCACCCTCCCGCTGGCCGCCGACCTCGATCCGGGCGCCCGCCGTGACCGCCTCGTCCACCCAGGCCTCGACCCGGCGGGCGGCGTCCTCCGAGACGAGCGGCCCGACGTCGGTCAGCTCCGACGACGGGTCACCGGTGCGCAGCTCCTGCACGGCGGCGACGAGCCGCGGCAGGAAGCCGTCGTAGAGCCACTCGTGCACGTACACCCGCTGCACCGCGATGCACGACTGCCCGGCCTGGTAGTTGGCGAACGTGGCGATCCGGTGCGCGGCGAAGGTCAGGTCCTCGTCGGAGTTCCAGTCCTCGCAGATCACCGCCGCCGCGTTGCCGCCCAGTTCCAGCGTCACGTGCTTCTCCGGCACCGACCGGCGGATGGCCGCGCCGACCGGACCGGAACCGGTGAACGACACCACCGGCAGGCGCGGGTCGGCGACCAGGTCGGCCGCGCGCTCGTTGGGCAGCGGCAGCACCGAGAACATGCCCTCCGGCAGGTCGGTCTCGGCGAGCAGTTCGCCGAGCAGCAGCGCCGACAGCGGGGTGGCCGGGGCCGGCTTGACGATGATCGGGGCGCCGACCGCGACGGCCGGGGCGACCTTGTGCGCCACCAGGTTGAGCGGGAAGTTGAACGGCGCGATCCCCAGCACCGGGCCCTTCGGCACCCGGCGCACCAGGGCCATCCGGCCGCCGGCGGCGGGGTCGGTGTCGAGGCGTTGCAGCTCGCCGGAGAAGCGGCGGGCCTCCTCGGCGGCCCAGCGGAAGGTGGACACGGCCCGGCCGACCTCGGCCCGGGCCCACTTGACGGGCTTGCCGTTCTCGGCCGTGATGAGCGCCGCGACCTCGTCGGCCCGCTCGGCGAGCCGCCGGGAGACGTGGTCCAGGGCCGCCGCGCGCGCGTGCGCGGGCAGGGCCGCGGCCGCCGCGGCCACCCCGGCGGCTGCCGCGACGGCGGCCTCGACCTGGTCGGGGGTGGCGAGGGTGGTACGCCCGACGGCGCGCCCGTCGTACGGGTGGTGGACGGTCAGCTCGTCCGCGCCGCGGGCGGGACGGGAGGCGACATAGAAGGCTACGGACTCCACGCCGAGCAGCCTAGACGACCGACGGGCCGACGAAAACAGTCGCCGTAGGCCTTGTCTGCTGCGAATTCAGTGGCCAAGATGGCAAGCACATTGCGATATCGCGCAGACCGTTCCCCCAACGGAGTTGATCCCGTCATGAGCGACCAGCAGCAGCTGCGGAACTTCGTCAACGGCGAGTACGTCGAGCCGGCCGACGGCGGCTACGCCGACCTGATCGACCCCTGCACCGGCGAGGTGTTCGCGCAGGCGCCGGTGTCCGGCGCGGCCGACGTGGACGCCGCGATGAAGGCCGCCGCCACCGCCTTCGAGGGCTGGCGCGACACCACCCCGGCCGAGCGGCAGAAGGCGCTGCTCAAGCTCGCCGACGCGGTCGAGGCCCGCGCGGCGGAGCTGGTCGACGCCGAGGTACGCAACACCGGCAAGCCGCGCCAGCTCACCGCGGACGAGGAGCTGCCGCCGGCCGTGGACGAGTTCCGCTTCTTCGCCGGCGCCGCCCGCCTCCTCGAAGGACGCTCGGCCGGCGAGTACCTGGCCGGCCACACCTCCTACGTCCGGCGCGAGCCGATCGGCGTGTGCGCCCAGGTCACGCCCTGGAACTATCCCCTGATGATGGCGGTCTGGAAGATCGCCCCGGCCCTGGCCGCCGGCAACACCGTGGTGCTCAAGCCGTCCGACACCACCCCGGTGTCCACACTGCTCCTGGCCGAGATCGCCGCCGAGTTCTTCCCGCCGGGTGTGTTCAACGTCGTCTGCGGCGACCGGGACACCGGCCGCGCCCTCGTCTCCCACCCGACCCCGCAGCTGGTGTCGATCACCGGTTCGACCCGCGCCGGCATGGAGGTCGCCGCCGCCGCCGCCGCGCCCGACCTCAAGCGGACCCACCTGGAGCTGGGCGGCAAGGCCCCGGTGGTGATCTTCGACGACGCGGACGTCGCGGCGGCGGCCGAGGCGATCGCCGTGGGCGGCTACTTCAACGCCGGTCAGGACTGCACCGCCGCGACCCGGGTGCTCGCCGGCCCCGGAATCCACGACGACTTCGTGGCCGCCCTCGCCGAACAGGCCCGCAACACGAAGACCGGCGCGCCGGACGACGAGGACGTGCTCTACGGCCCGCTGAACAACGCCAACCAGCTCGCCCGGGTACGCGGCTTCGTGGACCGGCTGCCGGACCACGCGAACGTCGAGACCGGCGGTTCGCAGCTCGGCGACCGCGGCTACTTCTACGCCCCGACCGTCGTCTCCGGCGTACGGCAGGCCGACGAGGTCATCCAGCAGGAGGTGTTCGGCCCGGTCATCACCGTGCAGCGCTTCGCTGCCGAGGACGAGGCGGTGCGCTGGGCCAACGGCGTCGAGTACGGGCTGTCCGCCTCGGTCTGGACGAAGGACCACGGCCGGGCGATGCGGATGACCCGCCGACTCGACTTCGGCTGCGTCTGGGTCAACACGCACATCCCGTTCATCTCCGAGATGCCGCACGGCGGCTTCAAGCACTCCGGGCACGGCAAGGACCTCTCCGTCTACAGCCTGGAGGACTACACCCGGATCAAGCACGTCATGCACAACATCGAGGCCTAGTGAGGCGCGGGGAGTGGAGCCGGGTTTGCGAGCCCCGCAGTCGCGAACGAAAGAAGGCACAGCCGCATGACTTCCTCTGACGAACTGCACAAGCGGCGCGGTGCCGCCGTCGCCCGGGGCGTCGGCAGCGTCGTCTCCGCCTACGTGGCCCGGGCGGGCGGCGGCACCATCACCGACGTCGACGGGCGCGAGTGGATCGACTTCGCCGCCGGCATCGCCGTCACGAACGTCGGCAACTCGGCCCCCCGGGTGGTGGAGGCGGTGCAGGCGCAGGTCGAGCGCTTCACGCACACCTGCTTCATGGTCGCGCCGTACGAGTCCTACGTGGCGGTGTGCGAGCAGCTCAACGCGCTCACCCCGGGCACCTTCGAGAAGCGGTCGGCGCTGTTCAACTCGGGCGCCGAGGCGGTGGAGAACGCCGTCAAGGTCGCCCGGCACGCCACCGGACGACCGGCCGTGGTGGTGTTCGACCACGCCTACCACGGCCGGACCAACCTGACCATGGCGCTGACTGCGAAGAACATGCCGTACAAGCACCGGTTCGGGCCGTTCGCCGGTGAGATCTACCGGGTGCCGATGTCGTACCCGCTGCGCGACGGCGGCCTCGACGGCCCGACCGCGGCCGCCCGGGCCATCGAGATGGTGGAGAAGCAGGTCGGGGCCGAGAACGTCGCGGCGCTGCTGATCGAGCCGATACAGGGCGAGGGCGGCTTCGTCGTACCGGCGGCGGGGTTCCTGCCGGCACTGCGCGAGTGGGCGACGGCGGCCGGGGTGGTCTTCATCGCGGACGAGATCCAGACCGGCTTCTGCCGCACCGGCGACTGGTTCGCCTGTCAGCACGAGGGCGTCGAGCCGGACCTGGTCACCCTCGCCAAGGGCATCGCCGGCGGCCTGCCCCTCGCGGCGGTGACCGGCCGGGCCGAGCTGATGGACGCGGTGCACGTCGGCGGCCTCGGCGGCACGTACGGCGGCAACCCGATCGCCTGCGCGGCGGCGCTCGCCAGCATCGAGACGATGCACGAGCTGGACCTGGCCGGCGCCGCTCGGCGGATCGGCCAGGTCATGGGCGACCGGCTGCGCGCCGTCGCCGCCCGTGACCCGCGCGTCGCCGAGGTGCGCGGCCGGGGCGCGATGCTCGCCGTGGAGATGGTGCGGCCGGGCACCCTCACCCCGGACCCGGCCGCCACGGCCGCGGTGTCGGCGGCCTGCCACGCCGCCGGCCTGCTCACCCTCACCTGCGGCACGTACGGCAACGTGCTGCGCCTCCTGCCCCCGCTGGTGATATCCGTCACTGAGTTGGACCGTGGCCTGGACATCCTGGAGGCGGCTTTCGGCAGCTGACGCTGGCGGGCCGGGCCGGGCCCGGCTGTGGCCGAGACATCTTTTACCACCGCCAGCCAAATATCGAAAGATCTACACATTCGACCGTCGGCCCTCTACATTCTTCTCACCTTGATCAACTGTGATCGATGGCGTGACCCGCCGTCGTCAAGCGAGAGGAACACCCGAGGGATGACGACTCCCCAGCCGTTCGCGCGCCGCCGGCGCCTCGGTGTGCTGGCGGCCGCGGCCGCCACCGCCGTGGCGTTCAGCGCCCCCGCGACCGCCGCCCCCGCCGCCCCAGCCGAGGGGCAGATTCTCCAGGCCGGTGGCGCGACCGCCGTCGCCGATTCGTACATCGTGGTGCTGAAGGACACCTCGGCGGCCCGGGCTGCGGTGACCGACACCGCCCGTGACCTGGTCGGCCGGCACGGCGGCTCGGTGGCCCGCACCTACCAGCACGCGCTGCGCGGCTTCGAGGCGCGGCTCTCCGAGACGGCCGCCAAGCGCCTCGCCGCCCACCCGTCGGTCCAGTACGTGCAGCAGAACCACACCATCCGGCTCGCCGGCACGCAGAGCCCCACCCCGTCCTGGGGTCTGGACCGGATCGACCAGCGCGCCCTGCCGCTGAACAACTCGTACACGTACCCGAACACCGGCTCCGGCGTGAAGGCGTACATCATCGACACCGGCATCCGGTTCGGCCACAACGACTTCGGCGGGCGGGCCGTCTCCGGCTTCGACTCGATCGACGGCGGCAGCGCGGATGACTGCAACGGGCACGGCACGCACGTCGCCGGCACGGTGGGCGGCACGACGTACGGGGTCGCGAAGGGCGTCACCCTGGTCGGCGTCCGGGTACTGGACTGCTCGGGCAGCGGCACCGACGCGGGCGTGATCCAGGGCGTCGACTGGGTGACCGCCGACCACGCCGCCGGCCAGCTCGCGGTGGCCAACATGAGCCTCGGCGGCTCCTTCAGCCAGGCCCTGAACGACGCGGTGGCCCGGTCCATCGCCGACGGCGTCAGCTACGGTCTCGCCGCCGGCAACGACAGCGGCGCCAACGCCTGCAACAGTTCGCCGGCCAGCACCCCCGCCGGCATCACGGTCGGCTCGACCACCAGCACCGACGCCCGCTCGTCGTTCTCCAACATCGGATCCTGCCTGGACATCTTCGCCCCGGGCAGCTCGATCACCTCGGCCTGGCACACCAGCAACACCGCCACGAACACCATCAGCGGCACCTCGATGGCCACCCCGCACGTGGTCGGCGCCGCCGCGCTCGTGCTCGCCGCCAACCCGTCGTTCACCCCGCAGCAGGTGCGCGACAAGTTGGTCGCCGACGCCACGAGCAACGCGGTCAGCAACCCCGGCACCGGCTCGCCCAACAAGCTGCTCTACGTGGGCGACGGCGGCACCACGCCCCCGCCGCCGTCCGGCTGCACCCAGACCAACGGCACGGACGTGACCATCCGCGACAACGCCACGGTGGAGAGCACCATCACGATCTCGGGATGCAGCGGCAACGCCGGCGCCGGCAGCACCGTCGCGGTCGACCTGGTGCACACCTACATCGGTGACCTGGTGGTCAGCCTCGTCGCACCGGACGGCAGCACCTACACCCTGCACAACCGCAGCGGCGGCTCCGCCGACAACATCAACCAGACCTACACCGTCAACCTCTCGGGCGAGGTCGCCAACGGCACCTGGCGGCTGCGCGTCCAGGACGCCGCCGCCGGCGACACCGGCTACCTGAACAGCTGGACGCTCAACCTCGCCGGCTCGGGCACCCAGCAGTGCACCGGCACCAACGGCGGCAACGTGACGATCAGCGACTACGCGACGGTGACCAGCACCATCGCGATCAGCGGCTGCACCGGCACCGCCTCCTCGACCAGCAAGGTCGCGGTCAACCTGGTCCACACCTACATCGGTGACCTGGTGGTCAGCCTCGTCGCACCGGACGGCAGCACCTACACCCTGCACAACCGCAGCGGCGGCTCCGCCGACAACATCAACCAGACCTACACCGTCAACCTCTCCAGCGAGACCCGCAACGGCACCTGGACCCTCCGGATCCAGGACGCCGCCGGCGGCGACACCGGCTACCTGGACGCCTGGACGCTGACCCTCTAGCGGGGCACCACCACCGGCGCGGCCACCGTACGCCGGCCGCGCCGCAGGGCCCCTCGCCATCGCACCGCCGTGGCGAGGGGCCCCTGGTCGCGCTCGGGTCAGCGCACCAGCTCGACCGTGTTTCGGCGGACCAGGTTCTTGCCCGGCTCGCGGATCGCCTCCATCGCGGCGTCGTTCAGCAGCACGCAGCTACCGGACGGGCCGGTCACGCTCACCGTCACCACCTTGCCGTTGTCCAGGTTGGTCACCCGCAGCCGCGTACCGACCGGGAACCGGTTGCTGGTCGCGGCCGGCGCTCCGGCCGCCCCGGCGAAGGTGATCGCCCCCTGGCAGACCGAGGCCGGGACCGGTCCGGACGAACCGGGCGAGGCGGAGCCGGGGCGTACCGTCGCGGGGTCCGACGGCGCGGCCGCCGCACCCTCGCCGACCACCTCGACCACGTTGCGTCGGATGACGTTCTTCCCCGGCTCCCGGACGAGGTCCATCGCCGCCGCGTTCAGCAGCACGCAACTGCCCGACGGCCCCGTCACCGTCACCTCGGTCGACCGGCTGTTGTCCAGGTTCGTCACCCGCAGCCGGGTGCCGACCGGGAAGCGGTTGCTGGTCGCCGCGGGCGCACCACCCTCGGCCGAGAAGGTCACCGAGCCCTGGCAGACGGAGGCGCGGGGCGAGGCGGTGTCGGCGAACCCGAGGCCCGTGCCGACCGCCACCGCCGCAGCGGCGGCCACCGCCACCCCCGCCGCCAGTACGTGCTTGCGCTGCACCCTCACGTCGTTCCTCCTCGTCCGCTGGTGCCGTGTCGCGGGCGGGTACGGCGTGGGAGCGATGCCCGGTTCAGGCCTGTGACCCTTGTCGAAAACAAACCTTCAAATGAACCCGACGGTCACACCGGCCCGTAGCGGGTGCACGGCGCCCCGGTCAGCAGCGCCCAGTACCGGTCGCCGTAGGACCAGTGCCACCACTCCGTCGGGTAGTTCACCAGGCCCGCCCCGCGCAGCGCCGCCACCAGCACCCGCCGGTTCCGGCGCGCCGCCACCGGTATGTGCGCGGCCGCGGTGAAGCAGGCGTTGGCGCTGGCCTCCGGGGTGGCATCGATCGCCGTGCCCATGTCCAGCTCGACGCCGCCGACGTCGCAGAGGGTCAGGTCCACCGCCCCGCCGGTGCTGTGCGGGGCCACCTCCACCGGCGAGACGAACTTGGTGGTCTCCCGGTGCAGCCGATCGGCCGACCACTCCGGGTACCGAAGGCGCAGCTCGTCCCGGTAGCCGAGGAAGATGTCCAGCTGCGCCTGGTACGGCCGGTACCCCTCGATGACCAGCAGGCGCAGGCCGTCGGGCAGGGCGCGCTGCGCGGCCAGCAACCGCTCCGCGACACCCCGGCGCACCCGGGCGTACGCCCCGGCGGGATCGGCGGCCCGACCGTCCAGCCGCAGCTCCGGGACGTCCCGCAGGTCGACGAGCGGTTCCCCGTCGTCGCTGCTGGGCACCGCCGCCACCCGCGGATCGGAGAGCAGGATCATCGCGTGCCCTCCGGTACGCCCGCCGGCCGACCCGCGTGCCGCTCGACGGCGAGCCCGACCAACCGGTCCACCACCTCGCGGTAGCCCACGCCGGCGGCGGCCCACACCTTCGGGTACATCGAGTGCGCGGTGAAGCCGGGCATCGTGTTCAGCTCGTTGACGTACAGGTCACCGGTCGCCTCGTCGTACAGGAAGTCGACCCGGGCCAGGCCCCAGCCGCCGATCGCGGCGAACGCGCGCACCGACAGCTCGCGGATCCGCTCGGTGACCTCCTCGGGCAGCGGCGCCGGGACGGTCATCGGGTCGGCGTCGCCGAAGTACTTCTGGCGGTAGTCGAACCAGCCACCGGCCACCCGCACCTCGCCGACCGCGGACGCCTCCGGACGCCAGCCGCCGAGCACGCCGCACTCCAGCTCCCGACCGGTCACGCCCTGCTCGACCAGGACGACGCTGTCGTGCCGCAGCGCCTCCGCCACCGCCGCCGCCAGGTCGTCGCCCTCGGCCACCCGGGAGATCCCGATCGAGGAACCCATCCGGGCCGGCTTGACGAACAGCGGCCGGCGCAGGCCGAGCACCAGTTTCTCCGGGTCGTCCGCCTCCCGCCAGGTCGTCGCGTCGAACGAGACGTGCGGGGTGATCGGTACGCCCTCGCCGCGCAGCGCCCGCTTCATCGCGACCTTGTCCATCCCGACGGCGGAGGCGAGGATGCCGCACCCGACGTACGGCACGCCCAGCGACTCGAGCAGCCCCTGCACCACCCCGTCCTCCCCGTACGGGCCGTGCAGGACCGGGAAGACCACGTCCAGTTCGGCGTGCACCGCACCGGGCGAGTTCGTCACGGTGACCACCGCCGTTCCCGCCCGGTTTCCGGCGCGCAGCTGCACCGGTGGCCCGGTCACGGGCAGCCGGTCGTCGATCGCCCGACCGGTGCCCGTGCCGGCGCGGAGACCGGCGAGCACCGCGTCCGGCACGAGACGGAAACCGCCGGTGCGGGTGATGCCGATCGCCACCACGCGGTGACCGGCGTCGGCCAGGGCCCGGGCCACGCCGAGCGCCGAGGCGCAGGAGACCTCGTGCTCCGCCGAGGGGCCGCCGAACAGGACTCCGACACGTGCCTGCTCGCTCATGCCGCCGCTCCTTCCGTCGTCAGGTCGGCGAGCTGCCGGGACGCCAACCGCGCCACCAGCTCCGCCTCGACATTTCCGCCGGTCAGCACCACGCCGACCGTGCGGTACCGCTGATCGCCCCCGGCGCGGCCGGCACCGGCCGGAGCGGACACCACCGCGCCGGGATCCGCCGCCAGGCGCAGCGCACCCGCCAGCCCGGCCGCGCCGGACGGCTCGGCGAGCACCTTGAGTTCCAGCAGGAGCAGCCGGAACGCCTCGGCGATCTGGTCGTCGTCGACCCGGACGACGCCCCGCACCGCGTCGCGCACGACGGCGAACGGCAACTCACCCACGCAGGTGGGGCGCAGCCCGTCGGCGATCGTGTCCGCCGGGGCGACCGGCGTTGGCCGGCCGGCCACCAGGCTGCGGGCCAGCGAGTCGCAGCCGACCGGCTCGACCCCGTACACCTCGATCGGCGTGCCGGCCGCGGCCAGGCAGGCGCCGGCGACACCCCCGCCGCCACCGACCGGCACCACCAGCGCGTCCAGCGGTGTCCCGGCCCGCTCGGCCTGCTCGATCAGCTCCCGGCTGGCGCTGCCCTGCCCGGCGATGACGTCCGGGTGGTCGTACGCGTCGATCAGCGGGTGGCCCTGCTCGGCGCCGAGCCGGCGGGCGGTCGCGAGCCGCTCCTCGACCGTGGTGCCGGCGAGGATCACCCGCGCCCCCGCCGCCCGGGCCCGGGCCACCTTGGTCGGCGCGGCGTCCACCGGCAGCACCACGGTCGCCGCCAGCCCGTGCCGGCGGGCCGCCAGCGCCACCGCCACCGCATGGTTGCCGGTGCTCTGGGCGACCACGCCGGTGTGCCCGGCCGCGACGAGCCGCCCCACCGCCAGCATCGCCCCGCGCATCTTGTAGGAGCCGCCGGTCTGGAGGTTCTCCGCCTTCAACAGGAGCCGGACACCGGCCAGCCGGTCGATGGCCGGGGAGTTCAGCACGGGCGTACGCACCACCCGCCCGGCCAACCAGTGGGCGGCCTCCTCGACACGGGACCGGTCCGGCAGGACCGGGACATCGGTACGGGACATGGTCTCTCCTTCGGGTTCGAGGTGCGGGCCGGCCGGAAGGTGGCCGGCGCGGACGATCGCGGCCCGGCCGGCGCCAGCGCGGCGGATCGGGCCTCGGCCGGCGTCGGCGCGAGGCGACGGGCCTCGGCCGGACCGGACCCGGCGCGGCAGGTCGAACAGCCAGTCCTCGCCGGCGGACCGGAGTCCCCGGTGGACGGCCAGGCTGAGCCCCAGCACCACGGCGGTGAGCAGGACCGGGTAGCCGGCAGCCAGCAGCGCCCGCCCGGGTCCGTCCAGCCCGCTGACCGGGCCGGCGAGGAACCGGTGCAGCAACGCGAGCACCGGCATGTGGATCACGTAGATCGGCAGTGTCCGCCGCCCGAGCGCGGCGAGTGGCCGGCCGACGGTTCGCCACCGGGCGACGACGGCCGCCGCGGCGAGGCCGAACGCCACCGCGACACCGGACACCACCAGCCACACGCCGGGCCAGCGCTCGGCGCCGGCCAGCGCCATCGCGGCCAGCGCCGCCGCGTAGCCGGCGGCGACCGCCGCCAGCCGGCGGTTCGTCGCGGTGACCGCGAAGCGCCGCAGGTACGGGTGCAGGTGCACGCCGGCGAGGAAGAACACCAGGTTCTGGTAGACACCGCCCCGGTTGCCCGGCGTGGCGAGCAGGCCCGCCGCGGTGCCGGCCGACAGCGCGCCGGCGAGGGTGAGCAGCACGGCCGGGTGGACCCGGCGCAGTGCCCGGGCCACCACGAAGTAGAGCGCCAGCGCGTACAGGTACCAGAGGTTGGACGGCGTGACGGTGAGCTGGGCCAGCAGGCCGCCCGGGCTGGTGGCCCGGTCGGTCGGGAAGCCCGGGACGGCGGCCAGCACGGCGGTGTGGATCAGCAGCCACGTCGCGTACAGGTGGAGGTTCCGGGCGATCCGGGTACGGCCCGCGGCTCGCCACGTCCGGTTGACGGCGCCCGCCGCGAAGATCCCGGAGATGGTGAAGAACAGCGGCATCCGCAGCGGCAGCAGCTGCTCGCCGAGCAGCCCCCACGCCCCCGGCACCGGTACGGCCACCCGCCAGTCGATCTGCAGGTAGTGCTTGACGATCACGTGCCAGAGCAGCACGAGGACGATGCAGGCGCCCTTGGCCACGTCGGCCCACGTCTCGCGGCCGGCCGCCGCCGGGCCGCCCGCGTCGGGCGTTGTCGGGTCAGTTCTGGTCACGTCGTCCTCCTCTCCGACCTCCGGGCCGGAGCGCCGGGTCCCGTCGACGGGACCAAGCGGTTTCCGGGCAGGCCGCAGCCGGGGAGGCCGCCCCGGGCGGCTCCCGTGCTGTGGGTTCGATGTGTGGTCCGGCCGGGCGGCCGGGTCAGTGCGGCCCGGGCAGCTGGACGTCGACCCGCAGGCCGCCGTCCTCGCCGGGCCGGGCGGCGATGACGCCGTCGTGGGCCTGGGTGATCGAGCGGGCGATGGCCAGGCCGAGACCGGCGCCGCCGCTGGAGTTCGTCCGGTCCCGCGCCAGGCGCCGGAAGGGCTCGAAGAGTCCGGCGACCGCCTCGGCCGGGACGGCCTGGCCGGTGTTGACCACGGTCAGCGCCGGGGTCCCGCCGACCGTGACGGTGAGCCGGCCGCCCGGCCGGTTGTACTTGATCCCGTTCTCCACCAGGTTGGTCACCAGGCGCTCCAGCAGCACCCGCTCGCCCAGCACCACCCGGGGCGCGAGCCGGCTCTCCACGGTCACCCCGGCCTCCGTCGCCCGGTCGGCGTACGCGGCCAGCACACCGCCGGCGATCTCGTCGAGGCGCTGCGGCGTGGACGAGCGCAGCCCCTGGTCGCTCTCGCTGAGCGCGAGCAACCCCTCGATGAGCCGCTCGTTGCGCTCGTTGGTCTGCAGGAGCTGGGCGGTCAGCAGCTCGAGCTGCTCGCCGGTCAGCGTCCGGGCCATGCCGACCTCGATCAGGGTCCGCTGGACCGCGAGCGGCGTACGCAGCTCGTGCGAGGCGTTCGCGGCGAACCGCCGCTGCCCCTCGTACCCGGCGGTGATGCGTTCCATCATCTCGTCGATCGCCCGGGCCAGCCGGGCCAGCTCGTCGCGACCCCGCGGCCGGATCCGGTAACCGAGGTTCTGCGGCCCGACGTGCGCGACCGGCTCGGTGAGGTCGCGGACCGGGCGCAGGCACCACCGGGCGGCGCCCCAGAGCGCGGCCACCGCCGCCACGACCAGGCCGAGAACGACCAGCTGCGGCAGCAGAACGGTGGACTGGCCGGCCGCCTGGCACACCGTTCCCAGCCCCGGCACGGGCAGCTCGCACACCTGCTGGGCACGCCACCACACGGCCTTGAGCAGCCACTTGACCAGGCCGGGCAGGGAGTATCCGACGAACAGGGCGAGCACCCCGACCAGCAGGACCCGGCGACGCGGGCTCACTCCGGGCCGCCGATCCGGTAGCCGGCCTTCGGCACGGTGTGGACGACCGACGGCTGGCCGAGCTTCTTGCGCAGGGTCATCACGGTCACCCGCACCACGTTCGTGAACGGGTCGGCGAACTCGTCCCACGCCTGCTCCAGCAGGTCCTCCGCGCTGACCACCCGACCGCCCGCGCGCATCAGCACGTGCAGCACGGCGAACTCCTTCGGGCTCAGGCTGAGCGGCCGGCCGTCGCGGGTGACGGTGTGCCGGGCCACGTCGAGCACCACGCCATGCTGTTCGAGCACCGGCGGCAGCGCCGGCGCGGACCGCCGGCCGAGGGCCTGCACCCGGGCGACCAGCTCGGCGAACGCGAACGGCTTGGTCAGGTAGTCGTCGGCGCCCAGCCCCAGGCCCTCCACCCGGTCCCGGATGCCGGCGGCCGCGGTCAACAGCAGCACGCGCGTACCGGCGTCGGTGCCGGCGAGGCTCCGGCACACCTCGTCGCCGGTGCGTCCCGGCATGTCCCGGTCCAGCACCGCCACGTCGTAGCGGTTCACCCCGACCCGCTCCAGCGCGGCGTCGCCGTCGTAGCAGACGTCGACCGCCATCGAGAGGCGACGCAGCCCCTCGGCGACCGTGTCCGCCAGCAACCGCTCGTCGTCCGCCACCAGCACCCGCACGCTTCCGCTCCCCGTGGTTCCTCGTTGTCCGGCATACGGTCTCAAGCAGGAGATAAGGGTTCCGTAAGGATCCGCCGGAGCCATCCTCCACGTCCGGCCCGCCAGACAAATGCGGTTAAGCCGGATCAGCCGCGCTGCGCCGTCCTGGCCCGTTCGTCCTCCTCGCGCCCGCGGGTTGGCGATCAGCGGTGAGCTGCGTCACGATGGGGCGCGAGGAGGTCGCCTGTGGCCGACCCGTGGCTCGCCCTGGAAATCGGCGTCGATCCGGCGGAGCGGATCGCGCAGGTGGGTGCCGCCCACGAGGCGTTCCTCACCGGGGCCGTGCCGCAGCGGGTACGCGAGGTGGTCCGCCGCTCCTGGGAGCGGTCGGCGCTGCTCGACCCCGAGAGCACCCCGCCGGTCGACCTGACCGACGACACGCTGGCGAGCTACCGCGCCGGGCACCCGCTCGCCCGGGTGCTGCCGCTCTTCCGGGACCTGCTCGGCGGCATCGCGCAGGACGGCGCGCACCTGATGGCGGTCTGCGACGCGTACGGGCGGCTGCTGTGGGTCGAGGGGCACCCCGGGGTGCTGCGCCGCGCCGAACGGATGAACTTCGTCCCCGGCGCCCGCTGGGACGAGGCGCACGCCGGCACCAACGCCCCCGGCACCGCCCTCGCCGTCGACCACAGCGTGCAGATCTTCGCGACCGAGCACTTCAGCCGCCGCGTCCAGCGGTGGACCTGCGCCGCCGCGCCGATCCACGACCCGGCCACCGGCCGGCTGCTCGGCGCCGTCGACATCACCGGCGGCGACCACCTCGCGAATCCGCAGAGCCTGGCGCTGGTCCGGGCCACCGCCCGGGCCGCCGAGGCGCTCCTCGCCGGTGCGGCACCCGTCGAGCCGGACGTGGTGCACGTGGCCGCGCTCGGCCGCGACGAGGCGGAGCTGCGGGTCGGCGGGCGCCGGATCCGGCTCGGTCGCCGACACAGCGAACTGCTGGCGCTGCTCGTCGACCATCCGGAGGGACGCACCGGCGAGCAGCTCGGCCTCGACCTCTACGGCGACGACCGGCTGCACCCGGTCACCCTGCGCGCCGAGCTGTCCCGGCTGCGTCGGGTGCTCGGCCCGGAGCTGCTCGACTCCCGCCCGTACCGGCTGCGCGGCCGGGTGCGCGCCGACTTCCGTACCGTCACCGACCTGCTGGAGCGCGGTGACCCGGCGGGCGCGCTCGAGGCGTACCCGGGAAGTCTGCTGCCCGCCTCCGACGCGCCGGGAGTCGCGCGACTGCGCCGGCTGGTCGACGGGCAGCTGCGCGCGGCGGTGCTGGCCACCGCGGACCCGGCGCTGCTCGCGGCCTGGACCGCGACGCCAGCCGGCGCCGACGACCTCACCGCCTGGGAGGCCCTGGCGCGGGCCCTGCCGCCGGGCGCGCCCCGCCGGCCCCTCGCGGTCGCGCGCGCCCGCCAGCTCGTCCAGGAGTACGACGTGGGCGGCGCAACGTCACTGCAACGTACCCGGCACTAGCGTCGCCGCCATCCACCCCAACGGATCGGCGGAGGTACCCATGACGCGCTACGACGCGCCCACCCATTGGCAGTCCCGCTACGACCACTTCATCGGCGGGGAGTACGTGAAGCCGCAGGGCGGGCAGTACTTCGAGAACCCGACCCCGGTGACCGGCCAGACCTTCTGCGAGGTGGCCCGGGGCACCGCCGAGGACGTCGAGAAGGCCCTCGACGCCGCGCACGGCGCCGCCGACGCCTGGGGCCGCACGCCGGTCGCCGAGCGGGCGCTGGTCCTCAACCGGATCGCCGACCGGATGGAGGAGAACCTGGAGTCCCTGGCGATCGCCGAGACCTGGGAGAACGGCAAGCCGGTCCGGGAGAGCCTCGCCGCCGACATCCCCCTCGCGATCGACCACTTCCGGTACTTCGCCGGCGCGATCCGGGCCCAGGAGGGCTCGCTCGGCGAACTCGACGACGACACCGTCGCCTACCACTTCCACGAGCCGCTCGGTGTCGTCGGACAGATCATCCCGTGGAACTTCCCGCTGCTCATGGCCACCTGGAAGCTCGCCCCGGCGCTCGCCGCCGGCAACGCGGTGGTGCTCAAGCCGGCCGAGCAGACGCCCGCGTCGATCCACTACTGGCTGTCCCTCGTGGCCGACCTGCTGCCGCCGGGCGTGGTCAACGTCGTCAACGGCTTCGGCGTCGAGGCCGGCAAGCCGCTCGCGTCCTCGCCGCGGGTGGCGAAGGTCGCGTTCACCGGGGAGACCACCACCGGGCGGCTGATCATGCAGTACGCCAGCGAGAACATCAAACCGGTCACGCTGGAGCTGGGCGGCAAGAGCCCCAACCTCTTCTTCGACGACGTGAGCGCCGCCTCCGACGACTTCCTCGACAAGGCCCTCGAAGGCTTCACCATGTTCGCCCTCAACCAGGGCGAGGTGTGCACGTGCCCGTCGCGGGCGCTGATCCAGCAGGGGCACTACAGCGACTTCCTGGCCGCGGCGGTCGCCCGCACCCGGGACATCCGGCAGGGCCACCCGCTCGACACCGAAACGATGATCGGGGCGCAGGCGTCCAACGACCAGCTCGAGAAGATCCTCTCCTACCTGGACATCGGCCGGCAGGAGGGGGCCCGCGTGCTGACCGGCGGCGGGCGGGCGGACCTGGGCGGCGAGCTGTCCGGCGGGTACTACGTCGAGCCGACCGTCTTCGAGGGCGACAACTCGATGCGGATCTTCCAGGAGGAGATCTTCGGTCCGGTCGTGTCGGTGACCTCCTTCGCCGACCTCGACGACGCCGTGAAGATCGCCAACGACACCCTGTACGGGCTCGGTGCCGGCGTCTGGACCCGGGACATGAACCAGGCGTACCGGGCCGGGCGGGCCATCCAGGCCGGACGGGTCTGGACGAACTGCTACCACGCGTACCCGGCGCACGCCGCGTTCGGCGGGTACAAGCAGTCCGGCATCGGCCGGGAGAACCACAAGATGATGCTGGAGCACTACCAGCAGACCAAGAACCTGCTGGTCAGCTACTCCCCGAAGAAGCTGGGCTTCTTCTGATGGCTGCTCGTCCCGAGGGCGGGGTGCCCGGTTCACCGGGAACCCCGGCGGTCTCCCCGTCCCGCGCGGTCCCGTCGCCGGTCACGCTCGAACCGGCCGCCCCGCCGATCGTCTCGCTGACCCCCGCGGCGGCCGAGTTGATCCGGTCGCTGCGGGAGCGGCACGGGCCGCTGATGTTCCACCAGTCCGGCGGCTGCTGCGACGGCAGCGCCCCGATGTGCTACCCGGCCGGCGAGTTCCGCACCGGCGGATCGGACGTGCTGCTCGCCTCGCTGGCGGTCGAGGGCGTGCCCGAGCCGGTCGACTTCTGGATGTCGGGTGCGCAGTGGGACTTGTGGAAGCACACCAGGCTCACGGTCGACGTGGTCCCCGGCCGGGGCAGCGGCTTCAGCCTGGAAGCCCCCGACGGCGTCCGCTTCCTGATCCGCTCCACCCTGGCCTAGCCCCCACCCCCTCTCCCTCTCCCTCTCCCTCCTCTCCCTCTCCCTCCTCTCCCTCTCCCTCGCGATCTTGCACTATTGGCCCTTGAAATGCGGCGTGTGCACCATTCGTCGGGGCAGAAAGTGCAAGATCGCGGGGAAGGGATGGGCCGAGTTAGTCGCAGCCCCAGCCGTCGTTGTCGCGGTCCAGGTCGTAGATGTCCGTGCCGATGACCTTGACGGGGCCGGTCACGTATGCCGGGCCGTTGCCGCCGCCGCCGGCACAGTCCACGTCGCTGGCGATCGGGACGCACGGGCTGTAGTTCGGGTCGCAGCGGGACGTGGACTTCGTGCCGACGGCGATGACCTCGGTGACCGGCTTCCTCGTCACCTCCGAGCCGACCAGCTTCCGGCCGGTCTGCACCCCGTCGGTGACGGTGACCTCGTAGGTCAGCGTGCGTACGCCGTCGACGCCCCGGGTCCGCACGACCCGCTTCCCCTTGGCGAGTGACGAGTCCTTGACGGTGCGGGTGGCGTGCCGGATGCGCTGCGGCTCGGTCACGGTCCGCACCTCCACCACCGGGGACGGCGTCGGGCTGGCCGACGTCGCCGCCGGGGCGACCGCTTCGGACGATTCCTCGCTCGGCGCGCTCTCGCTCGGCGCACTGTCTCCGGGAGCGGCGACGACCGGCTCCGGCGCCGCGTCGGCGGACGTGCCGGTGCGCTCCGGCGCCGGTTCACCGGCCACGGCGCTCAGGACCGCCGTGCCGGCGCAGCAGAAGAGTACGAACGTCATTAGCCCGCCGCCGAGGATCACCGCTGCGCGGCGGCCCGGGCTGAGCCGGCGGAACCAGTTGGGGGAGGGCACATTCGAGAGTGGTTGAGTCACCCTCACGAGTCTCGTCAGCAGGACTCGTTGCGATATCCCCTGGCATGTCCTTCGATGGAACCGATCGTGCACGTCCGGTGACCGATGCGGTATCCGTTGCGGCCGGTCGTCGAACCTTCATCGCACTCCGTGCCCGCCGCAGCAGCAGGTCGTGCGAGTGGCTACAGCGAAAAGTGCGAGGAGCGGTTCACTGGAAGGGCGGCCCTGACGGTGGCGACGATGTAGGGCCGACGATGGTAGAGGTCCCGGTCGGTGAAGTACCGCATCCGCCAGCCGCTCGCGTCGAGCCAGTTCACGCGGTTCCGGTCGTACCGGAGCCGGTCCCGGTCGAGATGCGACGCACCGTCGTACTCGATGCCGATCCGGTGCTCTCGATAGCCCAGGTCGAGGCGGTACCGGCGGAAGCCACCGTCATCGAACACCCACAACTGCGGCTCCGGCGTCGGTAGGCGCCCGTCGACCAGGATCAGGCGCAACTGGCTCTCCTGCCGGCACTCCGCCCGGCCATCGGCCATCGGCACCAGTTCCCGGGCCTGCCGGACTCCCCGCAGCGCCCGATGCACCTCCACCTCGGTCATCAGGTCCGCCATGGTGACCGCGCCGCAGCGGATCGCCGCGTCGAGCACGGGCAGGGCGTCCAGCCGACGGGTGGTACGCGCCAGGTCCACCGCGCAGCGCGCAGCCGGCACGCAGGGCAGTCCTCGCACCAGCACGGGCTCCACCGGGAGAACGGAGTGGTACACGACCAGCCCGGGTAGCCGGGGCTTCGGCATTGTGGCCGGCAACTGGACGTGTACGACGTTCTCCCGCAACACGCCAAAGCCGTACCGTCTTGCCGCGCTCTGCCGGGTGAGCAACGCCTCCCGGGGCAGGCACAGCATGAGCGCCCGCAGCTCGTCCTCGTCGTCGCAGGGCTGGTCGGCGTACACGCCGCGGCGGACCCGCCGCAGCTCATCTCTGCTCACGCGCGTGCGAAGTCGCTTCACGGTCAGCGTCCGCAGCAGGGAATCGACCCGCCACAACTGAGTAGGCATGCGGGCAGGATCCCGAAATCGGCTCCGGGCCGGCGACCCCTGAACCCCGCCCCTGTGGACAACCACCCTGCTGTGGAAAACCCCCAACCACCCCACCGATCTGCTATGGCCCCAATCCCCCTTCCCCACCCCATCCCCCGCCCCCCGATCTCGCGATCTTGCAGTTCCGGCCCTCGATACGCGGCATAAGCCCCGAATGCCAGGGCAAAAAGTGCAAGATCGCGCGGGTAAGCGCGCGGGGTTAGCGGGCGTCTAGGAGGGGTTGGGTGGGGGTCCAGGGTGGGTTGCCGTTCGCGTCTCGACGGCGGCGGGCTATTGCGGACAGGGCCTCCAGGACTACCCGGTTGCCCAGGTAGGCGGTGATGTCGGCGTGGTCGTACGGCGGGGCCACCTCGACCACGTCGACGCCGACGACGGGGAGTTCGTAGCAGACCCGGCGGACCGCGTCGAGGAGCTGCCGCGAGGTCAGCCCGCCCGGTTCGGGAGTGCCGGTGCCGGGCGCCATGCCGGGGTCGACCACGTCCACGTCGACGGAGAGGAACACCCCCTCGCACTCGTCCACCGCGATCTCGAACGCCTCCGACAGGCACGTGTCCAGGCCGCGCGCGACCAGCTCGGTCATCTCGTATGACCGCATCCGCTGCTCGGCCATCCAGGACAGCACCGAGGGTCCGGGCCAGTAGCCGCGCAGGCCGATCTGGAGGAAGCGGTCGCCGCGTACCGCTCCGGACTCGATGAGCCGCCGCATCGGCTGGCCGTGCCCGTGCAGGGAGCCGAACTCGATGTCCCCGGTGTCGGCGTGCGCGTCGAAGTGCACCAGCGACACCCGCCCCAGCCCGTGGTGTCGGGCCACGCCGGTGGCGTCCGGCAGCGCGATGGAGTGGTCGCCGCCGAGGACGACCGGGATCGCCCCGGCCGCCGCGACCGCGAAGACCGCCTCCTCCAGGGCGGACAGCGACCGCTCGATGTCGCCGGAGAACATCTCGACGTCACCGGCGTCGTAGACGCGCAGGTCCCGCAGCGCGTCGACGCGGAACGCGAGCGAGGGGCGGGAGCCGTCGTGCGGCAGGTAGCAGGCCTGGCGGATGGCCGACGGGCCGAACCGGGTGCCCGGCCGGTGCGAGGTGCCGCCGTCGAACGGCGCACCGATGATCACCACGTCGGCGTCCGCGTACGTGACGGGCTCACCCAGCGTGCACGGCGGCACCCCGAGGAACGTGATGTCGGGGCCGAACATGGGTCCGTAGCGGGTCACCGCTCCTCCATCCCCCACGGCGAGCCGTAGGCGGTCAGCAGGTCGAGGAAGGGTACCGGCGGGAACGCCTCCGGGCCCAGCACGCCGGTGCCGGACCAGACTCCGCCGGCCAGCAGTTCCAGGGCGACGACCGGGTTCACCGCGGTCTGCCAGACGACGGCCTGGTGGCCGTACTCCGCCATCGACCACTCGTTGTCGACGACGTGGTACAGGTAGACCTCGCGGGGGCGGCCGTCACGACCGGTCCCCCGCACCCAGGTGCCGGCGCAGGTCTTGCCGCGCATCCGGTCGCCGAGCGTCGCCGGGTCGGGCAGGCAGGCGGCGACCACGTCGCGGGGCGAGACCGCCACGCCGCCCACCCGCACCGGCGACGTCGCGTCCAGGCCGAGCTTGTGCAGCGTCTTCAGCACCTCGATGAACTCGTTGCCGAGGCCGTACTTGAAGGTGACCCGCTTCGCCTTCACCCAGCGCGGGATCAGCAGCACCTCCTCGTGCTCGACGTTGACGCACTCCACCGGGCCGATCCCCGCCGGGAAGTGGAAGACTTCGGGCTCGGAGAACGGCGGCGTCGTGTACCAGCCCCGGCCGGCCTCCCAGATCACCGGCGGGTTGAGGCACTCCTCGATCGTCGTCCAGATCGAGAAGGAGGGCGCGAAGTCGTACCCGTCGACGGTGAGGTTCGCCCCGTCGCGCACGCCGATCTCGTCGATCTCGCCGAACAGCTCGTCGGCGGCGTACCGGGCGAACACGTCGGACAGGCCCGGTTCGACGCCGATGCCGCAGAGCGCCAGCCGGCTGGCGTCGGCTCGGAGCGAGGAGGCCGCGAACTGCTCGTCGCCCAGCTTGACGCCGGTTTCGAGATACGGCCGGGACGGGTGCGGGTGGGACAGCGACATCGCCATGTCCAGGTAGTCGGCCCCGGCGGCGAAGGCGCCGTCGAAGATCGGCATGACGAAGCGCGGGTCGACGGCGTTGAGCACGTGCGTGATCCGGTGCTCCCGGCAGAGCGCGGCCACCGCGTCGGCCGAGGAGGCGTCGACCGCCGCGGCGACGAAGCGCCCGTCCCGGCCGGCCACCGCTCGCGTGGCGCGGCCCAGGTCGTAGTCGGCCACGACCATGGTGTCGAAGAAGGCACGGCGGGCGGCGATGGATACGGCGGCGGAGCCGACGCCACCGGCGCCGACGAGGAGGATGCGCATCAGGAATCGAACCCCAGTCCAAGGCGGTCGAGAGTACGGAGCCAGAGGTTGCGCCGGCCCTGCCGCTCGTCGGCGCGGGCGAGGGACCAGCGGGTGAGGTGGATGCCGGCGGCCCGGACGGGCTCCGGCGGGAACGGCAGCGGCTTGTCGCGCACCAGGTCGAGCCGGGTCAACGGGGTGTCCCCGCCGCCGAGCAGGTCGAGCAGCACGCGGGCGCCGAAGCGGGTCGCGCCGACGCCGAGGCCGGTGTAGCCGGCCGCGTACGCCAGCCGCCCCTCGTAGGCGGTGCCGAAGAACGGGCAGAACCGGGTGCAGGTGTCGATGACCCCGCCCCAGCGGTGACTGAACCGCACCCCGTCGAGCTGCGGGAACGTGGTGAAGAAGTGGTCGGCGAGCGCGCCGAAGGTGGCGGCCCGCTGCTCCAGCGCCGGCGCGACCCGGTTGCCGTAGTGGTAGACCGCGTCGTACCCGCCGAAGAGGATCCGCCCGTCCCGGGTGATCCGGTAGTAGTGGAACTGGTTGCCGGTGTCCGCGAGCCCCTGCCGGTTCGCCCAGCCGATGGCTTTCCGCTGGGCGTCGCTGAGCGGCTCGGTCATCAGCGCGTAGTCGTACACCGGCACGATCCACGCGCGCAGCCGGCGCAGCAGCGGCGGGAACGCGTTCGTCGCCAGCACCACCTGCCGGGCGCGGACCCGCCCGGGCGCGGCCGCCACACCCCCCGCGGTGGTCGCGCGCAGCGCCGCGCCGTCGCGGGTCAGGCCGGTGACCCGGGTGTGCTCGTGGATGCGTACGCCCAGGTCGCGGGCGGCCCGGCGCAGGCCCCAGGCCAGCTTCGCCGGGTCGACCATCGCCACCCGGTCCCGGTCCCAGAGCCCACCGAGGTACGTCGGCGAGTCCACCTCGGCCCGCACCTCGTCGGCGTCGAGCAGGCGTACGTCATGGCCGTACCGGCGGGCCAGCTCGGCGTCCTCGGCGAGCCCGGCGAGCTGGTACGGCTCGACCGCCACCGACAGCTCGCCGGTGCGCTCGAAGTCGCAGTCGATGCCGTACGCGTCGACGGTGGCCCCGATGGCGGCCAGGTTCTCCCGGCCGAGCCGCTCCAACTCGGCGATCTCCCGCGGGAACCGTTCGACGCCGTTGGCCAGGCCGTGGGTCAGCGACGCGGCGCAGAAGCCGCCGTTACGCCCGGACGCCGCCCAGCCGCAGGTGCCCGCCTCGACCAGCAGCACGTCCCGGTCGGGGTCGTCCTGCTTGGCGAGCAGCGCCGTCCACAGCCCGGAGTAACCGCCGCCGACGACGAGCAGGTCGGTGTCGGTGGCGCCGGGCAGCGGCGGCAGCGGGTCGGGGCGCTCGGGCCGGTCGAGCCAGTACGGCACGGGCGCCGCGTCGGCGAGGGCGGGCCTCCCGGCTCCCGTCATGCTGCGGGAGGCCCGCCCCCGGCCGGGATGGGAGCCGGTCATGACCGGCCGCCCGCCTGCCCGACGGCGACGGGTGCGGCCACCGCGGCCCGCCGGGCCCGCCGCCCGCGCAGCGTGGTGGCCAGCACCAGCAGCAGCGCGATCGCGAACATCGCGGTGCCGATGACGTTGACCTGCGGCGGGATGCCCCGCTGGGCGGCACCCCAGACGTACATCGGGAACGTGACGGTGGTGCCGGAGTTGAAGTTCGTGATGATGAAGTCGTCGAACGACAGGGAGAAGGCGAGCAGCGCGGCGGCCACGATGCCGGGCAGCACCAGCGGCAGGGTGATCCGGCGGAACGTCTGCCACTCGCTGGCGTAGAGGTCCATGGCGGCCTCCTCCAGTCGCCGGTCCATGCCGGACAGCCGGGCCTTCACCGTGACCACCACGAACGACACGCAGAACATGACGTGCGCGATGACGACGGTCCAGAAGCCGAGCGGCACCCCGCCGGCGACGAAGAGGGCGAGCAGCGACGTGCCCATCACCAGCTCCGGCGTCGCCATCGGCAGGAAGATCAGCACGTTGATCCCGGACCGTCCCCGGAAGGAGTGCCGGGCCAGCGCGAACGCCATCAGCGTGCCGAGCACGGTGGCCACCACCGTCGAGATGAACCCGATCTGCACGCTGCGCACCACCGCGTCGCACATGTCGGAGGTGGCGCACGGGTTGCGCCAGTTGTCGAGGGTGAACTCGTTGAAGTCGTACGACAGGCGGCTCGACGGCCGGTTGAAGGACAGGGCGGCGACCACGGCGATCGGCAGGAACAGGTAGCCGAGCACCAGCAGCGCCACGCCCATCACCCAGCGGTCGGCCAGCCAGCGGGAGAACCTCACAGGACCTCCTCCGTGCCGGCCCGGCGCAGGTAGACGAACACCACCGCGAGGATCGCCGCCATCAGCAGGAACGACAGGGCCGCGCCCTGCGGATAGTCCAGCCGGACCAGGAACGCCGAGTCGATGACGTTGCCGATCATGTACTCGTTGGGCGTCCCCAGCAGTTCCGCGTTGATGTAGTCGCCGGTCGCCGGGATGAAGAACAGCAGCGTGCCGGCGATCAGGCCGGGCATCGACAGCGGCAGGGTGACCCGGCGGAACGCCTGCACCGGGCTCGCGTACAGGTCGCTCGCCGCCTCCAGCAGCCGGCAGTCGAGCCGCTCCAGGTTCGCGTACAGCGGCAGCACCAGGAACGGCAGGAAGTTGTACGTCAGGCCGAGCACCACCGCGACCGGGGTGGCCAGCAGCCGGCCGTCGGGGCCCAGCAGGTGGATGTCGCGCAGCAGCCCGACCACCCAACCGTTGTCGGACAGGATGGTCTTCCAGGCCAGGGTGCGCACCAGGAAGCTGGTGAACATCGGGGCCACGACGCAGACCAGCAGCAGGTTCTTCCACCGGCCGGCCTTCTGCGCGATCGCGTACGCCAACGGGTAGCCCATCAGCAGCGCCAGCACCAGGGCGATGCCGGCGTAGCGGAACGACCGGCTGAACTGCGGCCAGTACGCCTGAAGCGCCTCCGGGTAGTTGCCGAACGCCCAGGTCATCGCGTAACCGGTGGCGAGCGAGCCGCTCGGGTCGTAGAGGCTGGCGGCGGCGAGCTGGACCAGCGGCAGCGCGAAGAACAGGAACAGCCAGGCCGCGGCCGGCAGCAGCAGGAGGTACGGCAGGAGCCGGTACCGCCCGCGCCGGGCGGCCGGCGGCGGAGAGGACGCCGACTGCCCGGTCGACACGTGCGCGAGGGCGCTCATGACGAGGCACCGACCGGCTCGTCGAGCACCGGGGTGGTGCGGTCGTCCTCACCCGCCTCGCGGGGCAGCAGGAACGCGTGCCGCGGGTCCCAGTACGCCACCGCCCGGCTGCCGACCGGCAGCTGCTCGTGGGTGCCGCTGTTCGCCACGAACACCGACAGCTCGCTCCCCCAGCTCGTCCGCAGCAGGTACTGGGTGCTCACCCCGACGTAGGAGGCGTCGCTGACCACTCCGTCGACGTGCTGGCGGCCGCTGGGAACCTGGTCGGCGGAGCCGGCCAGGTGCAGCTTCTCCGGGCGTACCCCCAGGTAGACCGGACCCCGGTCGGCGCGGGCGCGGGCGGCGGGCACCGAGAACCGACTCCCGTGCGCCGTGACCGGCACCTCGTCGCCGGCGGGCCCGGCGGCCTCGGCGGCGAGGAGGTTGGACTGGCCGAGGAAGTTCGCGACGAAGGCGCTCGCCGGGAACTCGTAGATGTCGGCCGGAGCACCGAGCTGCTCGATCCGCCCGGCGTTCATCACCGCGACCGTGTCGGCCATCGTCATGGCCTCCTCCTGGTCGTGGGTGACGTGCACGAACGTGATGCCGACCTCGGTCTGGATCCGCTTCAGCTCGATCTGCATCTGCCGGCGCAGCTTCAGGTCGAGCGCGCCGAGCGGCTCGTCGAGCAGCAGCACCTGCGGACGGTTGATGAGGGCACGGGCCAGCGCGACCCGCTGCTGCTGCCCGCCGGAGAGCTGGGCCGGGCGGCGCTTGCCGAAGCCGTCGAGCTGCACCAGCGACAGCATCCGCTGGACCTCGTCGGCCACCTTGCGGATGCCGCGGCGGCGCAGCCCGAAGGCGACGTTCTCGGCGATGTCGAGGTGCGGGAAGAGCGCGTACGACTGGAACACGGTGTTCACCGGCCGCTTGTACGGGCGCAGCCGGGCGATGTCCCGGTCGCCGAGCAGGACCTGCCCGCTGGTCGGCTCCTCCAGCCCGGCGATCATCCGCAGGGTGGTGGTCTTGCCGCAGCCGGAGGCGCCGAGCAGGGCGAAGAACGAGCCCTGCGGGATGGTCAGGCTGAGGTCGTCCACCGCGGTGAAGACGCCGAACCGCTTGGTGAGGTTGGCGAGCCGGAGGTCACCGGCCGGTGCCACGTCGTGCCCCATCGTCGTCACGCTCCGATGACCTGCTGGAACTTGCGCTCGTACTCGCTCTCCTGCTTCTCGTCCAGGGCCATGAAGACCTTCGACTTGGAGAGCATGGCGTCGTCCGGGAAGATCAGCGGGTTGGCCGCCAGCTCCGGGTCGATCTTCTCCATCTCGGCCTGGGCGCCCTGGACCGGGCAGATGTAGTTGACGTAGGCGGCGACCTTCGCGGCGACGGCCGGGTCGTAGTAGTAGTTGATGAGCTGCTCGGCGTTCCCCTTGTGGGTGGCCTTGTTCGGCACCATCATGTTGTCCGACCAGAGCATCACGCCGGACTCGGGCACCACGAACTTGATTTCCTCGTCGTCGAAACCGAGCTGGATCACGTCGCCGGACCAGGCGATGCAGGCGGCGATGTCACCCTTGGCCAGGTCGGGCGCGTAGTCGTTGCCGGTGAACTTGCGGATCTGGCCGGAGTCGACCGCCTTCTTCAGCTTGTTGAGGGCGTCGTCGAACTGGGCGGCGGTGAAGTTCGCCGGGTCGTGGCCGTTCGACTGGAGCAGCAGGCCCATCGTGTCGCGCATCTCGGACAGGGCCGTCACCTTGCCCTTGAGGTCGGGGCGGGTGAGCAACTCGTCGACGGTGCGGATCTCCTTGGTGACGTTGCCGTTGTAGGCGACGCCGGCCAGGCCGGACTGCCACGGGACGGCGAGCTGACGCTCAGGGTCGAAGGAGACGTTGCGCAACGAGGGAAGGAGGTTCGCCTCGACGTTGGGCAGCTTCGACTTGTCGAGCTTCTGGATCCAGCCGAGCCGGATCATCCGGGTCGCCAGCCAGTCGGTGACGACGAAGAGGTCCCGCCCGGTGCCCTGGCAGGCGGCGAGCTGGCTCTGGATCTTGCCGAAGAACTCGTTGTTGTCATTGACGTCCTCGGTGTACGTGACCTTGATGCCGGTCTTCGTCACGAATTCGTCGAGGCTGGGCCGCTTCGACTCGTCGTTCTCGTCGACGTCGATGTACTGCGGCCAGTTCGAGAAGGCCAGCGTCTTCTCGTTCGCGGAGAGGTCCTCGCTGACGCAGCCGGCCTCGGTCTGCGTCGCGGCCTTCGTGCCGCAGCCGGCGAGCGAGCCGCCCGCGGCGAGCAGCGCCGCCGAGCCGAGGGTGCCGGTCAGCAGTCCACGCCGGGTGAGGGGCCGAAGGGGAGTACGCATGTGACGACTCCTAAAGGGTCATCGTCGGCGGCTGGACGGGCGTGGCGCGCCGGCGGGAGGGTCAGTGCGGTGGACGACTGATCCTGACATGAGGTGACCTTGCTTACAAGGGATTCCGTTGCAGGATTAGCCTCCGACAACGAAATACGCCAGACTGCGCGGTGGCACTAGGCTCATCCCGGGAACGGACATGGGGAGCGGTCGATGACGAACCGGAACCACGACAACGGCAACGGCGGGCGGCGGGTCACCGTCCGTGAAGGCGCCAGCCACGCTCTGCTCGACGACGTGGCGAAACAGATCATCGAGCAGCTCCAGGAGGACGGCCGCCGCCCGTACGCGACGATCGGCAAGGCGGTCGGGCTCTCCGAGGCGGCCGTGCGCCAGCGGGTCCAGCGCCTGCTCGACGCCGGGGTGATGCAGATCGTGGCGGTCACCGACCCGCTCCAGCTGGGCTTCCCGCGCCAGGCCATGATCGGGCTGCGGACGAACGGGGACCTGGAGGCGGTCGCCGACCGGCTCGCCGAGCTGGACGAGGTCGACTACGTGGTCATCACCGCCGGCTCGTTCGACCTGCTCACCGAGGTGGTGTGCCGCAACGACGACCACCTGCTGGAGATCCTGCAACGGCTGCGCGCGGTCGAGGGCGTGCTGTCGACCGAGGCGTTCGTCTACCTCAAGCTGCGCAAGCAGACGTACACCTGGGGCACCGCCTGAGCCAGGGCCGGCGTCAGGGCGGGCCGGTCTGTCGGGGTCAGCGGGCGGGTTGCGCGGTGGCGGCGACGAACGCGCGCCACGCGTCGGGGCTGAAGGTCAGGATGCCGCCGTCGCGGTCCTTGCTGTCCCGGACCAGGACCCGGCCGGGCAGGTTGTCGGCGACCTCGACGCAGTCGCCGCCGTTGTTGCTGCTGCGGGTCGCGGTGCGCCAGCGGGCGCCGGTCATGTCCATGTCGTCGCCACTTCCCTGATCAGCTCGATGGACCGGCGACGGGGCAGCGCCTCACCGGTGACGCTCTCCCATCTCGCGCCCAGGTTAGCAATGTCGGCACGCTCGGTCACCATCTGACCGCGGAGCTGATTGTCCAGATAGGCCACCTCCTCCCCGTCCGGCATCCGGGCCAGCACGAACGGCCCGGCCAGGCCGGTGTGCCACGGGTTTTCCGCCGGGATCACCCGCACCTGCACGTGCTCCCGCTCGCCCGTCGCGGCCAGGTGCGCCAACTGCCCGGCCATCACCGACCGGTCCCCGACCCGGCGGCGCAGGACCACCTCGTCGATCACCACGACGAGCTGCAACGGAAACTCCCGGGCGAGCGCGCGCTGCCGATCGAGCCGCGACGCCACGATCTCCTCGACCTCGGCGGGCGGCAGCAGGCCGCCGGTCGACAGCACCGCCCGGGCGTACGCCTCGGTCTGCAGCAGGCCCGGCACCAGCAGGGGTTGATACGACCGGATCGACGCGGCGTCCTGCTCCAGCTCCGCCCACGGCCGGAACCACGGCAGGTCGCGGCGACGGAACGCCTCCGGCCAGAGTTCTGCGGCCTCCCGCCCGAGGATCCCGGCGACCGCGATCCGGGTGCGTGGATGCGGGATCCGGCCGTCGGCGAGCCAGCGGCCGGCCGTCTTCGGGTCGACGCCCACCTTCGCCGCCAACGACTCGGCCGTCTCGCCCTTGTCCGCCATCGCCACCCGTAGCACCTCGTTGCCCATCGGCCCTCCCGTTCATGGTCACGTTGGGGCGCAGGTTAGCCACTGTGCGTGGTGGTGTCGCCGCTGTACCGGCGTGTTGCGGTGAGGACTGTTTCGCGCAGCCGAGGTGTCCGCCGGGTGCCCCGACAAGGCCCTGGACACGTCCGGCGAGCGCGCCGGACGCCGGTGCCGAGCGACGCGCGGACGCACAGACGGGGCAGCTCCACAGCGAGCTCCACCACGACTCGCTCCACCGAGAACCCCGGCCATTAGGCTGCGGATTCCGTCGCCATCAACGCTAGCGTTCCGCTGAATCCGTTGCGCCCAAGCACATCGGCAACCGATCCCACTTGCCAGGATGCCTCGGGCTGTGGGATAACCGTGGTCACGAGCGGCCGGTGTCACCCCTGACCGGCCCGAGACCCGATGGGGCTGACATGGCCAACGCCACCGACCACCTCTGGATGCACTTCACCCGGATGGCGAGCTACTCCGCCGGCGAGGTACCGACCATCGTGCGCGGCGAGGGCGCGTACGTCTGGGACTCCCAGGGCCGGCGCTACCTGGACGGGCTCGCGGGCCTCTTCGTCGTCAACGCCGGCCACGGCCGGACCGAGCTGGCCGAGGCCGCCGCCAAGCAGGCGAGCGAGCTGGCGTACTTCCCGCTGTGGTCGTACGCGCACCCGAAGGCCGTCGAGCTGGCCGAGAGGATCGCCGCGTTGACCCCGGGCGACCTCAATCGGGTCTTCTTCACCACCGGCGGCTCCGAGGCCGTCGAGGCGGCGTGGAAGCTCGCCCGGGCCTACTTCAAGCGCACCGGCAAGCCGACCAAGCACAAGGTGGTCAGCCGGTACATCGCGTACCACGGCACCTCGATGGGTGCGCTGTCGATCACCGGCCTGCCCGGCATCAAGACCGACTTCGAGCCGCTGGTGCCCGGCGGGATCAAGGTGCCGAACACCAACTTCTACCGGGCCCCGGAGCACGGCGACGACGCCGAGGCGTTCGGCCGCTGGGCCGCCGAGGAGATCGGCCGGGCCATCGAGCGGGAGGGGCCGGACACCGTCGCCGCGGTGTTCCTGGAGCCGGTGCAGAACTCCGGCGGGTGCTTCCCGCCGCCGCCCGGATACTTCGAGCGGGTCCGGGAGATCTGCGACGGGTACGACGTGCTGCTCGTCTCCGACGAGGTGATCTGCTCGTGGGGCCGGCTCGGCGAGTACTTCGGCGCGGCTCGGTACGACTACCAGCCGGACATCATCACCACCGCCAAGGGCATCACCTCCGGGTACGCCCCGCTCGGCGCGATGATCGCCAGCGACCGGCTGATGGAGCCGTTCCTCACCGAGACCGGCATGTTCGCCCACGGCGTGACCTTCGGCGGGCACCCGGTCTCCTGCGCAGTGGCCCTGGCCAACCTGGAGGTCTTCGCCCGCGAGGACCTGATCGGCCGCGTGCGGGCCAACGAGGCCGCGTTCCGCGCCACCCTGGAGAAGCTGCACGACCTGCCGATCGTCGGCGACGTGCGCGGTGACGGATACTTCTACGGCATCGAGCTGGTGAAGGACAAGGCGACGAAGGAGACGTTCGACGAGGCCGAGTCCGAGCGGCTGCTGCGCGGGTTCCTCTCCACCGCGCTCTTCTCTGCCGGCCTCTACTGCCGCGCCGACGACCGGGGCGACCCGGTCGTGCAGCTCGCCCCGCCGCTGATCGCCGAACAGCAGCAGTTCGACGAGATGGAGCAGATCCTCCGGGCCGTCCTCACCGAGGCCTGGTCCCGGCTGTAGCCCCGCACCCACTCCGGCCGGGTCGACCCGTGGTCGGCCCGGCCGCCGCCGTCGTCGTCGGGAGAGAGCCGTGCGCCACCCGGAGCTGTCGTACTGGATGTCCACCGTCGAGGAGCCGCTGACACCGCGCCCGTCGTTGCCCGGCGACGCGCTCGCCGACGTGGTCATCGTGGGCGCCGGCTACACCGGGCTGTGGACCGCGTACTACCTGGCGGCCGCCGACCCGACGCTGCGGATCGTCGTGCTGGAGGCCGAGATCGCCGGGTACGGCGCGGCCGGGCGCAACGGCGGCTGGTGCTCCGCGCTGTTCCCCACGTCGCTGCCCGCGCTCGCCCGCCGGCACGGCCGGGGCGCCGCGCTCGCCATGCAACGCGCCATGCACGCCACGGTGCGCGAGGTCGGCCGGGTCGTCGCGGCCGAGGGCATCGACTGCGACTGGGCGTACGGCGGGACCGTCGTGCTCGCCCGCACCGCCGCGCAACTCGACCGGGCCCGCGCGGACGTGGCCGAGGCCCGGGCGTACGGCCTCGACGACGGTGACCTGGTGCTGCTCGACGCGGCCGAGGCGTCCGCCCGCTGCGCCGCCGAGGGGGTACGCGGCGGCACGTACACGCCGCACTGCGCGGCGGTGCACCCGGCGCGGCTGGTCCGCGGGCTCGCCCGCGCGGTGGAGCGGCGCGGGGTGACCATCCACGAGCGCACGCCGGTGACCGAGATCCGCTCCGGCGCGGCGGTGACCCCGGTCGGCACGGTACGGGCGCCGGTGGTGGTCCGGGCGACCGAGGGCTACACCCCCGGGCTGCCGGGTCAGCGCCGCGCGGTGGCGCCAGTGTACTCGCTGATGATCGCCACCGAGCCGCTGCCCGCCTCGACGTGGGCCGCGATCGGTCTCGCCGGGCGGGAGACCTTCGCCGACCACCGGCACATGACCATTTATGGCCAGCGCACCGGCGACGGCCGGCTGGCGTTCGGCGGTCGGGGTGCCCCGTACCACTTCGGCTCCCGGGTCCGCCCCGCGTACGACCGGGAGCCGAGGGTGTTCGGCGCGCTGCGGCGTACCCTCGCCGAGCTGTTCCCGGTGCTCGGCCCGGACGTGTCGGTGACCCACACGTGGGGCGGCCCGCTCGGGGTGGCCCGGGACTGGGCCGCGTCGGTCGGCCTGGACCGGGCGACCGGCCTGGCCTGGGCCGGCGGCTACGTCGGCGACGGTGTCGGCACGAGCAACCTCGCCGGCCGCACGTTGGCCGACCTGATCCGCGGCGAGGAGAGCGACCTGACGGCGCTCCCCTGGGTCAACCACCGCTCCCCGAAGTGGGAACCCGAGCCCCTGCGCTGGCTGGCGGTGAACGCCGGCCTCAGGATCATGCAGAGCGCGGACCGCGCCGAACGGCGCACCGCCCGCCCCTCCCGCCGCGCCGCCGCGTTCAACCGCCTCCTGGGCCACTGACCCCCCACCGACCCCACCCGCGCCCGACCCCCACCCGCGCCCGACCCCCACCCCGTTGATCAAGAAGTTTGCGTCCGGATTCTGGCGCGCGGAGGACCAAACTTCTTGATCAACTGGGGGTGACGCCGGGGGGTGCGCGGGGGGGTGCCCGGTGTGGAGGGGGTAGCGGTCAGGGGGTCAGTGGGTGGGGGGGATGACTCTCAGGTGGCCGCGGCGGCCGGTCTGGGGTGTGGGCACCGCCGCTTCGTTCGGGTCGTCCGGGGGGCGGGGTGGGGCCGGGCGGGCGGCTTCGCGGACGGCTTCGGCGAGGGCGACGAGGTCGTCCGTCGTGGGCGGGGGCGGCTCGAACTCGCCCTCGTGGCGGACCACGTCCCAGCCCCGCGGCGCGGTCAGGCTCCGGGCGTGCGGCTCACAGAGGTCGTACGTGTGCGGCTCGGCGAAGGCGGCCAGCGGGCCCACCACGGCGGTCGACTCGTTGTAGACATAGGTCAATGTGGCGACCGCTTGCCGGGGGCAGCCGTTTCGGGAGCAGCGCCGTGGTGACCTCACGGCGGCAGGGTATCTCCATTACCGGCTCCGGTGCACCGGTTCGCGTTGCGACACGCCCGTCTTGGTGATCACAATTCAGCCGGCCCGGTGCCGCCGCGCCAACCGGACGGCGCTGCCGCAGGCCGGCGCAGGTCGAGGGCTACCCTGTGCGTCATGGGAAGCCCGGAACACCGCCGCCCCGGCCCAGGCCGGCGCACCCGCCGCGACCGGCACGGACGCGGCCTGCGCGGCCGGCTCGTGCCGGCGACGGTGCCCCTGGCGCGGACCAAGGCCGAGGTCTTCGACGACCTCGTGCTCGACACCGTGGAGACGCTGGAGCGGCGGTTCGCCAAGGAGCTGGCGGGCGTCGAGTTCGCCGTGGAGGACGTGCCGCCGGAGCTGAACGTCTACGACTCCGACGTCCTCGAGGACGGCGAGGTGCCGCTCGCCCGCCTGCTGCCCGGCCGGCCGGGCCGCCAGGAGGTGCCGCCGCGGATCGTGCTCTACCGCCGGCCGCTGGAGTTCCGCGCCATGGACCGGGAGGACCTGGCGGATCTCGTCCACGACGTCATCATCGAGCAGGTGGCGAACCTGCTCGGCGTCGACCCGGACGAGCTCGCCTGAGGCCACCGGCGACGCGGAACGGCCACCGGCGACGCGAAACGGATCCGGGGCGGCCCCCACCACCCCGGATCCGACGCGACGTCAGGCGGCGCGCCGCTTGAGCTTGCGGCGCTCGCGCTCGGAGAGGCCACCCCAGATGCCGAACCGCTCGTCGTGGCCGAGAGCGTATTCGAGGCACTCGGTCTTGACCTCGCAGCGCGAGCAGATGCGCTTCGCCTCGCGGGTCGAGCCGCCCTTCTCGGGAAAGAACGCCTCCGGGTCGGTCTGCGAGCACAACGCCCGCTCCTGCCACTCCGGCGCGTTTCCGAGCAGGTCGGCCGCCTCAAGCTGGCCGTCCATCAATTGCCTCCTTGTCGCGCACCGGCGTTATCGCCGCTGCAACCCCCCACGCGAAAGGCGTGCTTGTCCGTCCGGTACCGATTTGTAGCGTTCCGTGCGAACAACCCCATTCAAATTACACGCGTGTAATGCGTGCGCCGTCAAGCCAAACTTGATAATGGAGTCGCCCTCCCGACACCATCCGGACGATCATCCGACCGCCCGGCCTCGCAACCTGCCCTATCGATTCAGACCCCGGCCGAGTAACGCCCGTTCCGGCGAGTTGCCGGAGTTTTCTCCCGTGGCGTCGCGGCACCGGGTGGCGGGCGGTAGGCCGACCAGGATCGTTGATCTTGGTGAACCACAGGTTAACGTGGCCGCGCCCGGCTCGCCCGTCGAGCCGCCGAACGCCGAGCGCGCCCTGTCCACACTGTGGACAGGGCGCGCTGTCGGGGAGCGGGCGAAACCTCAGCCCGGCTGCGACGAAGGGCTGGTCGGCCAGACGAACTCCGCGATCGCTCCACCGAGGACGTCGACCGAACCGGCCGGCGTACCGTCGTCCCACCAGACGGTATAGCGGCCGGCCGGCAGGTCCGGGTAGACCGCACTGTGGAAGGTGCCGTCCTGCACCCGGCGCTCCCGGACCGCCGAGTGGGTCCGCGGCGCGCCCTCCCGACTGACCTCGATCTCCCGGCCCCGCAGGGCCTGCCCGGTGTAGATGATCAACGCTCCGGTGTCGCCGCCCAGATCGAGGACGACACTCCCCCGTTCCGAGGGGCCGTACGAGTGCTCGTGCATCGTCGCTCCCGAGGATCGCTTCGAGTTCAGGCGGCCGGGTTGTTGAAACCGTCGTACGGCGTACCCAGGTAGGGGAAGTTCGCCAGGAACGGCGCGGTCACGTCGGTGGCGTCGAGCCCGGGCGTGACCATCGCGGCCGCGGCGTCCGGCTGGAACTCCCGGTCGACCAGCGGCACCGTCAGTCCGGCGATCGCGCGCAACGCGATGGTGACCACATCGTCGGTGACCCGGCGACCGTTCGGAAAACCCGCCAGGTCCCCGCCCAGCACACCGAACCGGTCCGGTCGCTCGCTCGGCGGGATCGCCGTGTTCAACCGCAGCAGGTCGGCCTGGATCTCGCCGGTGTTGTTGGTGAACCCGTCGATCAGCCCCTCCGGAATGCCGGTCAGCAGGATCGCCACCAGGTCGGCGCGGGGCTTCTTCGCCTTGTTGAGCTTGTCGAGGTTGGGGAAGACGCCCGGGTAGAGCGCCGGCAGCAGGGCCGCGAGCTCCGGCCGCTCGACGAACCTCGCGAAGCGCTTGTCCTCCGTGGGCGGCAGCGAGTTCCACCGGTCCTTCTGCGCCATCGGCACCACGACCTCGTTGAACAGCGGATTGCCGAGCCGGGAGACCTGGGTGAACGGGCCGGCCGGAGTGTCCGCGGCGCCCCGGTCGCCGAGTACCCGCACCTGCCGCCGGGACGCGGTCGTCCAGACGCCGATCACCGAGGCGCGATCGGTCACGCCGTACCGGTTGGCCCGCCGCCGCACCTTGGCGAGCGGGATCTGCACGGCGATGCTGTGCACGTTCATCCGGTCGGTGGCGTTGACCGGCTCCCCCTCGGCCTTGAACAGCTTCTTCCCGGCGACGTGGAGCTGCTGGAACGGCCGCAGCGTGCCCAGGTCGAAGACGGCGCCGAGGTCGACGAAGAACCCGTCGGCCCGCTGCCCGGCGAACACCCGCTCCCCGGTGGAGAGCGCGAACGTGGCCTGGCGCGCGAGGTCGGCGTACTTCGGGGTGGAGAGCGGGCCGACGTTGCACGGCGGGCAGGGCAGCCGGTGCGCGAGCTGGTGCGCCCGGCCGTCGGCGATCCGGGTCAGGCTGTAGAACTGCCGCCGGTTCCAGTTCGGGCTGTCCAGCGAGTCGATCGGCCCGGTGTTGTAGAGGAAGCTGTTCGGGTTCGTGATCTCGGTGCTGAACTCGAACCGGTAGGTGACGTCGGCCTCCCCGTCACCGTCGTTGTCGATGTGGATCTCGTACCGCACGTCGTCGCCGAACTCGAAGAAGTTCGGGCCGCCGGAGGGCAGCTGCAGCGGTACGTAGTTGGCGATCACCGTCACCGAGTCCGGACGGTCCGGGCTGACGAAGGCGTACAGGTCGGACGAGTCGGCGACCGGATCCTTGGCGATCTCCGGTGCCTCGCGGTGCGAAGACATGGCGGACCAACCTCACTGTGCGGGGGAAGGAGCTGCGCGGGGAAGGAGCTGCGGAAGCGGCCGGCCGGGCGCCGGCCGGGTGACGCGGAAGGCGTACGGCGCGGGATCAGCGCCGCGCGGCGCGCCGCAGCCGGTCCGCCAGGCCGCGGTCGCGTACCTCGATGCGGGACGTGCCGACGAAGACGTCCAGCCTGCCGGTGTCGGCGTCGCGCAGGTGCACGACGATCGGGTCGTCGGCGTTCCCGGCCGCGCCGGGCGCGTTCTGCGCGGAGGACAGGCCCGGCACGGTGAGCGCGGCGGCGCCGAGGGTCGCGCTCGCGGCCGCGGTCAGCGTCTGCCGGCGGGTCAGCCGCGGCCAGCGGAGCTGCGCGGACGACAGTGGACCGCGCCGCCACGGCTGGTCCGGCCGGGAACCGGTGGACTCGGCGGGGATCCCGGACACGACGATCTCCGGACCGGCCTCCGCCTCATCCGCCCCGGGCCGTCCCGACGGGCTGTTGGGCTGATCACTGGTCATGGGCAACCTTTCCGGCGGCGGGCGCGACCGCCCGCGCGGTGACGGGCGGGGCCCGGGCCGGCGAGCGCCGGCCCCGCGGGTGGTCGCCGGCGGCGGTCCTCGCCGTAACCGCCGCCGGCACGCTGGGATACGGCCGGCGGCGGGGAAAGGTTCGACGCTACGCGGAGAGGTGACCGTACGCGGTCGTCCGTTTGCGTGCCGGTCGTCCGGCCGCCGCCGCGATCGCGACCAGCTGCTCCTCGGTACGGGCCGAGCCGTTGCCCGACCCGGCCATGCGTGAGATCGTCTCCTCCATCAACGTGCCGCCCAGGTCGTTGCAGCCGCTGCGCAGCAGCTCGGCCGCGCCCTCGTCGCCGAGCTTCACCCAGGAGCACTGGATGTTGTCGACGCGGCCGTGCAGCAGCAGCCGGGACATCGCGTGCACCACCCGGTTCTCCCGCCAGGTCGGGCCCGGGCGGGCGATCCCGGCCAGGTAGATCGGGGCGTTGGTGTGCACGAACGGCAGGGCGACGAACTCGGTGAAGCCGCCGGTGCGGTCCTGCACGCCGGCCAGGACACGGAAGTGCGCGAGCCACTGCGCGGGATGGTCGACGTGCCCGTACATCATCGTGGAGCTGGACCGGATGCCCAGCTCGTGGGCCGTCGTCACCACCTCGACCCAGGCGGCGGTCGGCAGCTTGCCCTTCGTCAGGACCCAGCGCACCTCGTCGTCGAGGATCTCCGCGGCGGTGCCGGGGATGGTGTCCAGCCCGGCCTCGCGCAGGCCGGTCAGCCACTCCCGGACGGACACGCCCGCCTTGGCGGCCGCCGTGACCACCTCCATCGGGGAGAACGCGTGCACGTGCATCCCCGGCACCCGCGCCTTGATCGCGCGCACCAGGTCGGCGTACACGGTCACCGGCAGCTTCGGGTCGATACCGCCCTGGAGGCAGACCTCGCTGGCGCCCGCCGCCCACGCCTCCTCGGCCCGGTCGGCCACCTGGTCGACCGAGAGCCGGTACGCGTCGGCGTCCCGCTCGCGCTGCGCGAAGGCGCAGAACCGGCAGCCCACGTAGCAGACGTTGCTGAAGTTGATGTTGCGGTTGACCACGTACGTGACGTCGTCGCCCACGGTGTCGCGGCGGACGTCGTCGGCGAGCCGGCACAGCTCGTCCAGCGCCGGGCCGTCGGCGGCGAACAGCGCCAGCGCCGCGTCGGCGTGCCGCGGCTCCAGCAGGGCCGCCGGGTCGTCGGCGGCGAGCCGCAGGCCGGCCCGCAGGTCGTCGTCACCGGCTCCCGGGGGCGCCCCGCCGCCGACCTTGCCGGCCACCGCCGACCAGTCGCCGTAGACGTGGTCGAAGTCGCCCCGCCGGTCCGCCGTCCGGCCGGTGGTGTCGATGGTGACGTGCAGGTCGGTGCGCCCGCCGTACGTCTCGTCCGGCTCCTGCCACGGGCGGCCCACCGGGCGGGCCTCCTCGATCGCCAGGCCGGTCGCCGGGTCCGCCAGGGCGCTGACGTGCGGCAGCAGCCGCGGATCGAGCCACGGGTCGCCGGCGCGAACGTACTCCGGGTAGATCGTCAGCCGCTCGCGCAGCGTGAACCCGGCCTTCTCGGTGTGCCGCGCCAGCTCCTCGATCTGCGGCCAGGGGCGCTCCGGGTTCACGTGGTCCGGCGTCAGCGGGGAGACGCCGCCCCAGTCGTCGATGCCGGCGCGCAGCAGCAGGTCGTACTCGCCGGCGATCAGGTTCGGCGGGGCCTGGATGCGGGCCTTCGGGCCGAGCAGCACCCGGGCCACCGCGACGGTGGCGGCCAGGTCGTGCAGCTCGGCGTCGGGCATCCCGCGCATCGCCGTGTCCGGCTTGGCGCGGAAGTTCTGCACGATCACCTCCTGGAGGTGGCCGTACTCGCGGTGTGCGCGGCGCATCGCGAAGATCGCGTCGACCCGCTCGGCCGGCGTCTCGCCGATGCCGATCAGGATGCCGGTGGTGAACGGCACGTTCACCCGGCCCGCGTCGTCGAGCACCCGCAGCCGGACCGCCGGCTCCTTGTCCGGCGAGCCGTAGTGCGGGCCGCCCGGCTCGGACCACAGCCGCGTCGCGGTGGTCTCCAGCATCATGCCCATGCTCGGCGCCACCGGCTTGAGCCGGTGCAGCTCCGACCAGGAGAGCACCCCCGGGTTCAGGTGCGGCAGCAGGCCAGTCTCCTCCAGCACCGCCACCGCACAGGAGCGCAGGTAGTCGAGGGTGGAGTCGTACCCCCGCTCGTCCAGCCACCGGCGGGCCGCCGGCCAGCGCTCCTCCGGACGGTCGCCGAGGGTGAACAGCGCCTCCTTGCAGCCCTGCTCCGCGCCCTGCCGGGCGATCGCGAGGATCTCGTCGCGGTCGAGGAACGCCGCCGGCAGGCGGTGCGGCACGGTGGCGAAGGTGCAGTAGTGGCACCGGTCCCGGCACAGCCGGGTCAGCGGGATGAAGACCTTCTTCGAGTACGTGACGACGCCCGGCCGCCCGGCGTCGCGCAGCCCGGCGTCCCGGATCGCCCCGGCGACCCGCAACAGCTCGTCCAGCGCCTCGCCCCGGGCGGCGAGCAGGGCGGTCGCCTCGTCGGCGTCCAGTGCCCGGCCGGACGCGGCCCGGCGCAGCGCCCGCCGTACGCTCGCCTCGGTCGGGCCCAGGTCGGTGCGATCAACCATCCGCTCAGCGTAGGCGCTCCGCACCGAGCCCCGCTCGAGCCGATCCCGAGGGTGGGACATCCCACGCCGGCCGGCCGTCGGTGCGCACGAGGTTGTGGCCCGGAGAGCACGACTCCCTCTTGATCACCGCTCGAGTGCGGGACCGGCTCCTCAGCCGTTGGAGGGGTCGATGCGCCGGGTGCGGTTCGGGTCGTCGTCGGGCAGCGCCTGGGTCTCGGCCGGCTGGCGCGGAATCGCCTGGGTGGGGTCGGCCGAGGGCGGCTGTCCGAACGGCGGCGGCGAGTGCGGGGCCGGGTTGACCGGCGGCGTCGGGCCCGGCGTGCCGGGGAACTGCCCGGCCGGCTGGCCGTACGGGGCGCCGTACTGCGTCGGGGCGGTCCAGCCGGCGGACTGGCCGGTGCCCGGCCAGCCGGGCTGGCCCGGGTACTGACCACCGGGCTGGCCCGGGTGACCACCGGGCTGGCCCGGGTGACCACCGGGCTGGCCCGGGTGACCACCGGGCTGGCCCGGCCAGCCCGGTTGGGGCGTGCCGTACACGCCGGGCTGCGGCTTGGGCTTCGGCACGTAGTAGAGCGTGCGCCAGACCCGGTACACCGCGAAACCGGCCGCCAGCAGGAGCGCCAGCCCGGCGAGACGGGTGAGCAGACCGAGGAAGGCGTCCAGCACCTCGCCCTCGGCGAGCCGGCCGAACGACCAGATCAGGAAGGTCAGCCCGCCGAGGACGGCGCTGGCCGCGTACTCGCCGACCGCCACCTGGGTGATCAGTTTCGCCCGGGGCACCACCGGCCGGAGGTGCGTGGCCAGCAGCACCGCCAGCAGCGGCAGGACCACCGCCTCGATGCCGACGAACGCGAAGAAGGAGCTGCCCGCACGTCCGGTGAAGGTGCCGTACCCGGTGGGGATCAGCAGCCGGAGCAGGCCGACGAAGAGGAAGACGGCGTTCGCGCCGAGAAGCACGAACGCGGCCGGCTCGCGCAGCGGCCGGGTCAGCTGGCTGGCCGGCGTCGGTTCGGTGGACGCTGGCTCGGCGGGGCTGGTCACGGTATCCCCCTTCGGGCGGAAGCGGACAGATGCCGACGTGAGCCTAGTCTCCCGGGTGGGCAGCGGACCGGAGGCGGTGCGTAGGCGAGGATGGACGGCATGCGCATCGTGGTTCTGACCGGGGGCATCGGCGGCGCCCGGTTCCTGCTCGGCGTCCGCGCGTACGCCCGGGAGGTCGGCGCCGAGGTGACCGCCGTGGTCAACGTGGGCGACGACCTCTACCTGCACGGGCTGAAGGTCTGCCCCGACCTCGACAGCGTCATGTACGCGCTCGGCGGCGGCGCCGACCCGGAGCGCGGTTGGGGCCGCGCCGGCGAGAGCTGGACGGTGAAGGAGGAACTGGCCGCGTACGGGGCGGAGCCGACGTGGTTCGGCCTCGGCGACCGCGACCTCGCCACCCATCTGGTCCGCACGACCATGGTCGGCGCCGGGTATCCGCTGCACCAGGTGACCGAGGCGCTCGCCACCCGCTGGCAGCCCGGCGTACGCCTGCTGCCGGCGACCGACGACCGCCTGGAGACCCACGCGGTCGTCGACCTCGACGGCGGCCAGCGGGCGATCCACTTCCAGGAGTGGTGGGTGCGGTACCGGGCCGAGGTGCCGACGCACCGGTTCGTGTTCGTCGGCGCGGAGACCGCCAAGCCGGCGCCCGGCGTGACCGAGGCGATCGCGGGGGCCGACGTGGTGCTGGTCGCGCCCAGCAACCCGGTGGTGAGCATCGCCCCGATCCTGGCCGTGCCCGGGCTGCGGGAGGCGGTCACCGACGGCCCGGCGCCGGTCGTCGGCGTGTCGCCGATCATCGGTGCCGCACCGGTCCGCGGGATGGCCGACCGGTGCCTGGCCGTCGTCGGAGTCGAGTGCAGCGCGGCCGGGGTGGGTGGCCTCTACGGCGGACGCTCGGCGGGTGGTCTCCTCGACGGCTGGCTGGTCGCCGAGGAGGACGCGGAGACGGTGGTGCCCGGGGTGACCGTCCGCGCGGTGCCGCTGCGGATGACCGACGAGGCGGCGACGGCGGCGATGGTCCGCGCCGCGGTGGAGTTGACGTGAGTCTGGAGATTCTGCCGGTGCACGGCATCGGCCACGTGTCGGAGGGCGACGACCTGGCCGCGATGATCGCCTCGGCGGCGCCGTGGCTGCGGGACGGCGACGTGCTGGTGGTGACCAGCAAGATCGTCTCCAAGGCGGAGGGCCGCCTCGTGGACGTCCCGGCGGACGGGCCGGAGCGGCTCGCGGCTCGCGAGGAGGTGCTGGCGGCGGAGACCGCCCGGGTCGTCGCCACCCGGGGTGCGACCCGGATCGTGCAGACCCACCACGGCTTCGTGATGGCCTCGGCCGGGATCGACGCGTCCAACGTGGACAAGACCCGGCTGGTGCTGCTCCCGGTCGACCCGGATGCCTCCGCCCGGGCCCTGCGTGCCGCCCTGCGCGAGCGGCACGGCCTCGACGTGGCGGTGATCATCACCGACACCATGGGCCGGCCGTGGCGCAACGGGCTCACCGACGTCGCGCTCGGCGTCGCCGGGATGGCCGCCATCCGGGACCATCGCGGCGAGGTCGACCCGTACGGCAACGAGCTCGAGCTCACCCAGATGGCGGTGGTCGACGAACTGGCCGGCGCCGGCGAACTGGTCAAGGGCAAGTGCGACCAGGTGCCCGTCGCGGTGGTACGCGGCTACCTCACCGCAACCGGGGCGGACGACGGCGCCGGGGCGACGGCCCTGGTGCGGGAGTCGGCACTGGATCTCTTCTCGCTCGGCACCGCCGAGGCGCGGGCCGCCGGCCTGGCCGAGGCCGCCGCCCTGCCGGAGGGCACCGGCCGTACGCCGCCCGACCCGGCGGCCGTCGACCGGGCGATCGCCGCCGTGGCGGACACGGTCCAGCCCGGCACGGTCTTCACCCACGTCACCGATCCGGCGGTACGCGATCGGCTGATCGCCGCGGTACCCGGGTGGCCGGACGGCGCCACCGCCGTGGTGCTCGCTGCCCCGCCGACCCCGGCCGACCCGTTCGGCCTGGTCCGGTTCGGCGCGGACCTGCACCGCCTGCGTACCGCCCTGGCCGCCGAGCGTGTCCCGTCCACCCTCCTCCCGCCCCCACCCGACACCCCCCACGAGGCCGCCCTCGCCCTCTGACCGCACCCCCTCCCGCCACCGCGATCCTGCACTTCGTGCCCCGGCCAGGGCCGGCGCGCCGGCTCGGCACGACGGTCGCCAAGGCACATGTCGAGGGGCCGGAACCGCAGGAGCGGGGCGCGGGGTCACGCGTCCAGGACGGCGCGGCCCAGCGGGGTGATCGTGTGCAGGACGGTGTTGCGGTCGCGCTGGCTGACCAGCAGGCCGGCGTTGCGCAGCACGCTCGTGTGCTGGCTCGCCGCCGCCGCCGAGATGTCCAGGCGGCGGGCCACCTCACCGGTGGTGCAGCCGTCGGCGCTCGCCTCGAGCACGGCGGCCCGGGTGCGCCCGAGCAGCGCCGAGAGCGCCTCCCGCCCGGCGGACGGGCGGCCGTCCCCGCCGCCGGCCGGCACCAACCCGCCCAGCCGGTCCACCGGGTACACCAGCACCGGCGGGAGCGCCGGGTCGAGCAGCGCCACCGGGGTACGCGCGCAGAAGAACGACGGCACCAGCAGCAGCCCACGACCGTCCAGGTGCAGCTCCCGGCTGTCCGGATAGTCGAGGACCTCCAGCGTCCCCGAGTCCCACCGCATCGCGGGGCGCAGACTGCTCAGCAGGCCCTCGACCCCGCCGTCGAGCAGGGCGCGGGCCCGGCGGCTCCGGTCCGCCTCGACCGCTGCCTGGATCCGCGGCCAGTACGGGTTGATCGCCAGCTCACGGTAGTGCGCCATCGACCGGGTCAGGTGGCCCAGCGCCTCCGGCTCGCCCCGGGCCAGCGCCGACGCCGTGGCGGGCAGGGGGTTGGCGGCGGCGAGCACGGCCAGGTCGCGGCGCAGCATCGACACGGGTGTGCTGCGTACGGCGTCGAGCCCCGCCTCGAAGCCCAACACGCTGGCGTACGGGGTGAGGAAGTCGGGGAAATAGCCGCGCGGCGGGTTGAGGGCGAAGAGGAGTCGCACCTGGTCGGACGTGTCGTGACTGAGCCGTTGAGCCACACTCCGCCGCCAGGTGGACATCAGCGGGTCGCGGCTGCGCCCCTGGAGCAGGTGCAGGCTGAGGACCAGCTCCCAGAGCGGGTCCGGGGCCGGTGCGACGCGGGTCCGGAGGATGTCCTCGCCGGTGAAGTGGATCCTCAACATCGGGGCGCTCCTGTGCCGCCGGCGGAGGGGACGCCGGTGGCGTTTCGCACTCTACCTGGGCGGCAGTTATCACCACCTTTAAGCCTGAGCTGAAAATCCTCGACGCCTCCCCGACGGGTTCGGCATGCTTCCAACTGCCTGGGACGAGCACAGCGGTGCCGCGTCGGGGGCAAGGGGGGCCGGTTGACGACCGGAGCGACACCACGAGGGTCTGCGGGCTACGCGTCCGCGGAGGTGCCGCCCGGTCGCCGCCGTGCGTTACCGTCAGGCGCGCACGGATGGAAGGAAGGGCCCGTTGTCAACGCCTGACGTCGCAGAAGCCCCCCTTCTCGACAACGAGCTGCACGCCGACGCCGTGGCCGTGCTGCGCGCCTGGATCCCGACCTCGACCCCCGCCGCCGAGGCCCGGGACCGCACGCTCGACCTGCTCGCCGCCGGGCCGGTGGCGATGACCCGGGCGCACCGGGCCGGCCACGTCACCGCGAGCGCGCTGGTGCTCGACGCCACCGGCTCCCGGGTCCTGCTCTGCCTGCACGGCAAGTTCCACCGCTGGGTGCAGCTCGGCGGGCACTGTGAGGCCGGCGACCGGGCGCTGGCCGAGGCGGCGCTGCGCGAGGCGACCGAGGAGTCCGGCGTGACCGGGCTGCGGATCGACCCGGTGCCGATCGACGTGGACATCCACCCGGTCGGCTGCCAGGGCGGTTCGTTCCACTACGACGTACGCTTCGCCGTCCTCGCGCCACCGCACGCGAAGGCCCGCGTCAGCGCGGAGTCCGAGGAGCTGGGCTGGTTCCCGCCGGACCAGCTGCCGGAGCCGCTGGCCGGCGGGACGGCCCAGCTCATCCGGCCGGCGCTGGCCGCACTCAGACGAGCCCCTCTTCGCCCCGCTCCTTGAGCTCGTCCACGATCTTCTTGACGTCCTGCGCGCGTTCCCGCGGGCACACCAGGAGCGCGTCCGGGGTGTCGACCACGATCAGATCCCGCACCCCGACGGTGGCGACGAGCCGGCCCGAGTGCGGGACGACCACCAGGTTCGCGCTGTCCCGCAGGATCACGCCGGGCTTCGCGTCCCCGCCCAGCACCACGTTGCCGTCCGCGTCCGCCGGCAGCACCTCACCGAGGGTGTGGAAGTCGCCGACGTCGTTCCAGCCGAAGTCACCGGGGACGGTCGCCACCTTCCCCGCGGTGGCCGCGCCCTCCATCACCGCGTAGTCCACCGAGATCTTCGGCAGCGTCGGCCACACCGTGCCGAGCACCTCGTCCTGCTCCCCGGTGCCCCAGGCCGCGGCGATGGCGGCGATGCCCGCGTGCAGCGCCGGCTGCTGCCGGGCCAGCTCGGCGAGGAAGATGTCCACCCGCCAGACGAACATGCTGGCGTTCCACAGATGCCGCCCGGACCGCAGGTATGCCTCGGCCACGTCGGCGCTCGGCTTCTCCTTGAACTCGGCCACCGGCCGCAGCGGCCCGTCCCCGACCGGCTCGCCGGTCGCCAGGTAGCCGTAACCCGTCTCGGCCCGGGTCGGGGTGATCCCCACCGTCATCAGCAGGCCCTGCTCGGCGCCGCGGGCGGCCTGGTGGACGGTCTCCCGCCACCGCTCCGCGTCGCCGATCAGGTGGTCGGCCGCGAACGAGCCCATCACCGCCGTCGGCTCGCGGCGGGCGATCACCGCGGCGGCCAAGGCGATCGCCGCGCAGGAATCCCGCGGCGACGGCTCGACCAGGATGTTCTCCTCCGGCAACCCGGCCAGCTGGCGCGCCACCGCGGTGACGTGCGCCGTGCCGGTGACCACGAAGGTGTGCTCCGGCGTCGTCAGCGGACCGAGCCGGTCCACGGTCGCCTGGAGCAGCGACGCGGCGGACCCGGTGAGGGGATGGAGGAACTTCGGGTGCCCGGCGCGGGACAGCGGCCACAACCTCGTGCCGCTGCCACCCGCCGGGATGACGGCGTAAATCACCCGGACATCATGCCCGACCCCGGGGGGCGGGGCCGGGCGGTCACCGGGACGTACGTCCTCGTCACGACCGGGCCCGGGCCCACGCGGCGATGTGCACCTCGGCGCTGGACTCCCAGGTGAACTCCTTGGCCCGGTCGAAACCGGCCTTGGCGAGCGTCAGCCGGCGCTGCTCGTCGTCGAGCAGCGCGGCCAGGTCGGTCGCGATCTGGTCGGCCGCCTCACTGGTGTACGCGACCGCGTCGCCGCCCACCTCCGGCAGCGAGAGCCGGGGCGTGGTCAGCACCGGCGCGGCGCACGCCATCGCCTCCAGGATCGGCAGGCCGAAGCCCTCACCGTACGACGGGTAGGCGGCGACGAGCGCCCCGCCGAGGAAGCCCGGCAGGTCGGCGTACCGCAGGTAGCCGGGGCGCAGCAGCCGCAGGTGCGACGGGACCTCGGCCACCGCGTGGTCGATCTCGTCGTCGTGGCCCTGGCCACCGGCGACCACCAGGGCCGGCGGATCGGGCCGCTCCGCCACCGCCCGGGCCCAGCCCCGGATCAGGTTGGGGACGTTCTTGCGCGGCTCCTTCGCGCCGAGGAAGGCGACGTAGCTCTGGTCGCCGAGGCCCAGCCGGGCCCGGACCCGGGCCTTCTCCTCCTCGCTCGGCGCATGGAACGCCGCGTGGTCCACACCGTGGTACGCGACGTCGATGCGGGTCGGGTCGGCGTCCAGCAGCCGGATCAACTCGTCCCGGGTGGCCTTGCTGGGCACGATCACCCGGTCGGCGCGGCGCAGCGAGGTCTTGATGGCGCTGCGGAAGAACGTGCGGCGGGACTTGTCGTAGTGCTCCGGCTCGGTGAAGAAGGTCGCGTCGTGCACGGTCACCGTGACCGGACATCCCGCACGCAGCGGACACGTGTAGAAGGGCGAGTGCAGCACCTGCGCGCCGACCTGCTGGGCCAGCAGCGGCAGGCCGGTCTGCTCCCAGGCGAGCCGGGCGGGACGGTGCGCGACGGCGGCCGGCGCGGGGACGATCTCCGCGCCGGGCAGCATGCGCGAGTAGCGCTCGAGATCGGTGCGGAGGCTGACCACGGCCAGCTCCACGCCCGACCCACACACCTTTCCGAGCGCACCGAGCAGGCCGTCGACGTATCTACCGACGCCGCCGCGATCGGCGGGGACACTCGTGGCGTCGATGAGCACGCGGGGCGGGCGACCGGCGGTCACGGGGCGACTCCTTGAACTGGCGGATCTGTGGGGAACAACACTCCGGGGGCAAGCCTACGCCGGGCCCGGGGGGAGACGGTGACTGCGACCCGACGGTACGCCGACTTGTCATCGCCCTCTTCTACGAGCGGCGTGCGCGTATCGTTCGCGCCGATGGCCGACAACATTGCCCGGGTCCTCGCCGACACGATCGCGCCCGACCCGACCCGACCGCTGCTGACCTGGTACGACGACGCCACCGGCGAACGCACCGAGCTCTCCGGCGCAACCTGCGCGAACTGGGTGGCCAAGACGGCCAACCTGCTCGTCGACGGGCTCGGCCTCGGTCCGGGCGACACGGCCGGGGTGCTGCTCCCGCCGCACTGGCAGACCGCCGCCGTACTGCTGGGGTGCTGGTCGGCGGGTCTCACGGCGGTCGACACGCCGGGCGATGTGGACGTCCTCTTCGTCGCGATCGGACGCGTGACCGAGGCGGACGGCTGGTCGGCCGGGGACCGGTACGTCCTCGCGCTGGACCCGTTCGCCCTGCCGATGCGGCAGGTCCCGGCGGGGTTCGCCGACTTCGGGTCGGAGGTCCGAACGCACGGCGACCACTTCACCCCGTACGGCGGACCGGGGCCGGAGGACGCGGAGCTGCTCGCCCGCGCGGCCGCCCGCGCGGCGGAGCTGGGTCTCACCCCCGGCGCACGGGTGCTGGTCGACGTCGACCGGTACCCCGACCCGGTCGACTGGCTCCTGGCCCCGCTGACCGCCCGCGCGTCGACGGTCCTGGTCGCCAACGCCGACCCGGCCCGCCAGCCCTCCCGAGCCGCCACCGAACGCACCACCCTGACCCTGCCCTGACCCCGCCCGCTCCGCGGCGATCATGGCGTTGTGGTGGGCGATCAGGTGGAGTTCGCCCCCTTTGTGGGGCACCACGACTCCATGATCGACCCGGGGTGCGGGGGGCGCGGGTGGGGGGCGGGGTGGGTTAGGCGGGGGTGGGGTGGTTGTTGGGGGCGCGGCGTTGGGTGGCCAGGGTGGCGAAGGCGGTCAGGGACTCCGGGTTGGCCAGGGCGCCCTTCGCGGCGGCCCGGTCGACCGGGGTGCCGGTCAGGATCTTCTTGACCGGGACCTCGAGCTTCTTCGCCGAGAGGGTACGCGGGACGGCACGGACCTGGTGGATCTCGTCCGGCACGTGCCTCGGTGACAGCGACGTGCGCAGCTCGCGGCAGATCTTCGCGCGCAGCGCGTCGTCCAGTTCGAGGCCCTCCGCGAGCACCACGAAGAGCAGCAGCTCGCCGGCACCGCCCTCGTCGTCCTCCAGGTGGACGACCACCGAGTCGACGACCTCGTCCAGCCCTTCGACCACCGAGTAGAACTCGGCGGTGCCGAGGCGGACGCCGCCCCGGTTCAGGGTGGCGTCGGAGCGGCCGGTGATGACGCAGCCGCCGCGCGAGTTGATCGTGATCCAGTCGCCGTGCCGCCACACACCGGGGTAGACGTCGAAGTAGGCGTCCCGGTACCGGCTGCCGTCGGCGTCGTTCCAGAAGCCCACCGGCATGCTCGGCATCGGCTCCGTGATGACCAGCTCGCCCAGCTCGCCGATGACCGGGGTGCCGTCGGCCGACCGCGCCTCCACCTTCGCCCCGAGCGCCCGGCAGGCGATCTCGCCCGCGTAGACCGCGAGCAGCGGCGACCCGCCGACGAAGCCGGTGCAGACGTCGGTGCCGCCGGAGAGCGACTGGAGCTGGAGGTGGTCACCGACCGCGTCGTACACCCAGGTGAAGCCCTCGGCCGGCAGCGGCGCGCCGGTGGAGCCGACCCCGCGCAGCGCGGACAGGTCGGCGATCTGCCGCGGTACCAGACCGGCCTTGCGGCAGGCCAGCAGGAACGGCGCGGAGGTGCCGAAGTACGTCGTCCCGGTCTCCTCCGCCAGGCGCCACAGCGCACCGAGGTCGGGGTGGCCCGGGTTCCCGTCGAACAGCACGATCGCCGCGCCCACCGCCGGCCCGGAGACCAGGAAGTTCCACATCATCCAGCCGGTCGTGGTGAACCAGAAGAACCGGTCCGCCGGGCCCAGGTCGTGGTGCAGGGCCAGCATCTTCAGGTGCTCCAGCAGGATGCCGCCGTGGCCGTGCACGATCGGCTTCGGCAGGCCGGTCGTGCCGGAGGAGTAGAGCACGTAGAGCGGGTGGTCGAACGGCACCGGGGTGAAGGTCAGCGGCTCGTCGGTCGGCGCGGCGAGGTCGGCCCAGGCGATCGCGCCGTCCGGAGCGGCGGAACCCTGGCCGTCGGCGCCGGCCGGGTCGAGGTACGCGATGCCCACGGTGTGCTCGAGAGACGGCAGCGCGGCCCGGATGGCGGCCACCTCGGCGCGCCGGTCGACCGGCTTGTCGCCGTACCGGTAACCGTCGACGGCGACCAGGACCTTCGGCGCGATCTGCTGCCACCGGTCGGTGACACTGCGGGTGCCGAACTCGGGCGCGCACGAGGAGAAGATCGCGCCGAGGCTGGCGGTGGCCAGCAGCAGCACGTACGTCTCCGGGATGTTCGGCGCGTACGCGGCCACCCGGTCGCCGGCGGTGACGCCCAGCCGGCGCAGCCCGGCGGCGACCCGGCGGACCTGCTCGCGCAGCTCGGCGGCGGTGAGGGTGACCGGCGGACGGGTCTGCCCGTGGGCGATCACCACCGGGTCGTCGTCGGCCTTGCCGGGCATGCGCAGCACGTTCTCGGCGTAGTTGAGGGTGGCGCCGGGGAACCAGCGGGCGCCCGGCATGACCCGTTCCCCGAGCGTGGCCGCCGGCGGGGTGTGCGCCACGACCTCGAAGTGGTCCCAGATCGACCGCCAGAAGGCGTCCAGGTCGGTGACCGACCACCGCCACAGCTCGTCGTAGTCGGCGAAGTCGAGCCCCCGGTGCTCGCGCAGCCAGCGCAGGTAGGTCCCGACCCGGGACCGCTCACGGACGTCCGCCGGCGGCGTCCACAGCACGTCACCCATCGCTCCACCCTCCCTCGCGGCCCGGCGCGCGACACCGTGCCTGGGCCGTGGCGCCATCTTGCCCTACCTCGAGCGCCATTCTCCGCACCCGTCCGCCGCCGGCGCACGGGCGGGGGCCACATGCCCGGCCCGCACCCTGTGTGGTCCGACCCCGGCCCCCGCCGGGCGTCGGGCCCACCGGCGTCCGGAAGACGCCCGTCCGCACCGCTCAGCCGCCGCGGTGGGCCTGGATCGCCCGGCGGCGGGCCAGCCGGTGGGCGCGGCGGATCTCCGCCTCCCGGTAGCGCCGCTCGTCCTCGACCGTCTCCGGCAGCACCGGGGGAACGGCGCGGGGGCCGCCACCGACGTCGACACCGACGAAGACGAGGTACGCGGTGGCCACCCGCACCGGTACGTCCTCGGCCGAGTCCCACCGTTCCGCCGTCACCCGGACCCCGATCTCCATCGACGTCTGCCCGGTCCAGTTGACCTGGGCGTACGCGTGAACCAGATCGCCCACCCGGACGGGCTCGGAGAAGACGATCTCGTCGATCGCCGCGGTCACCGCCGTCCCACCGCTGTGCCGCGCCGCGGCGGCCCCCGCCACGTCGTCCACGAACTTCATCAGCACCCCGCCGTGCACCGTGCCGTAGAGGTTGACGTCGACCGCGGTCATGATGCGGCTCAACGTGACCCGGGAGTACGAGGTCGGCCGTCCCGGCGGAGTGGTGGAGGGATGCTCGGTCATGTCGGAGACGGTACGGTGCGCGGATGCGACATCTGTGGAGCTTCCTCGCCGGTCTGGTGGTGGCACCCGTCACGTGGGTTCTGGTCACTCTCGGTCAGGACGGGTCGGCGCGCACCGTCGACCGCTGGGTGGAGGTCGGTAGGTTCAACTCGGCCAACCTGATCGAGCCGGCCGTCTGGCTCATCGTGGGTGGCGTCGTGCTCGGCCTGCTCGGCACGCTGCGCGTCTCACCGCTCGGCCCGATCGTGGCCGGGCTGCTGCTCGTCACCCCGTACGTGGGGCTGTTCGTCTCGCCGTTCTCGGTGCGCGACCGGATCCCGGAAGGGTGGGGGTTCCTCGGCGACCCGCTTCCGCTGCGCCTGCCGGTGGAGAACGGGACGCTGTTCCTGATCGGCCTGCTGCTGCTGATGGCCACGTTCAGCCGCCAGCGCTGGCGGCCCTGGCCACGGCCGGCCGGAGCGGAACCGCCCCCGGTGGAGCCGGCGGAGCGCAAGGACCTCCCGCTCACCGACTGGTCGCCCGCGTCGGACCGGGACACCGCACCGATGACCCTCGGATACCCGGACCCCACCCCCACCGATCCGCTGCCACGGCGGACGGGCGGCGAGTCGCCCTGGTCCGCGCCGCCCCGCGGCGCCAGCCGCTCGGAGGACACCACGGAACTGCGCTGACCGGCCCGATGTCCGTACCGGCGCCCCCGCCCACCCCTCGCGGGCGGACCGGGGGCGCCGCTGACTGTCCGGCACGGCGACCACGCCGGCCGACGGACGGGCCGCGCCGGCCGGCCGTCAGCCCTTGAGCAACTGGCGGGCCATCACGATGCGCTGCACCTGGTTGGTGCCCTCGTAGATCTGGGTGATCTTGGCGTCCCGCATCATCCGCTCGACCGGGTAGTCGCGGGTGTAGCCGTAGCCGCCGAGCAGCTGCACTGCGTCGGTGGTGATCTGCATGGCGGCGTCGGAGGCGAAGCACTTGGCCGCCGCCCCGAAGTACGTCAGGTCCGCGTCGCCGCGCTCCGAGCGGGCCGCCGCGGCGTACGTCAGCTGCCGCGCCGCCTCCAGCTTCATGCCCATGTCGGCGAGCATGAACTGGATGCCCTGGAACTCGGCGACCGCCTTGCCGAACTGCTTGCGCTCCTGCACGTACCCCGTGGCGTAGTCGAGCGCACCCTGCGCGATCCCGACGGCCTGGGCGGCGATCGTCACGCGGGTGTGGTCGAGGGTCCGCATGGCGGTGGCGAAGCCGGTGCCCTCGGCGCCGATCATGCGGTCGGCCGGGATGCGGACGTTGTCCAGGTAGACCTCGCGGGTCGGCGAACCCTTGATGCCGAGCTTCTTCTCGGGGGCGCCGAAGCTGACCCCGGGATCGGACTTCTCGACCACGAACGCCGAGATGCCCCGGGACCGGGTGGACGGGTCGGTCACGGCGAAGACCGTGTAGAACTCGGAGACCCCGGCGTTGGTGATCCACCGCTTCACGCCGTTGAGGACCCAGTGGTCGCCGTCGCGGACCGCGCGGGTGGTCATCGAGGCGGCGTCGCTGCCCGCCTCCGGCTCCGACAGGCAGTACGAGAACATGGCGTCGCCGGCCGCGACGGGCGTCAGGTACTTCCGCTTGAGCTCCTCCGACCCGGCCAGGAGCAACGGCATCGTGCCGAGCTTGTTGACCGCCGGGATCAGCGAGGACGACGCGCAGGCCCGCGCCACCTCCTCGATCACGATGGCGGTGGCCAGGGCGTCCGCGCCGGCACCGCCGTACTCGACCGGGATGTGCGGCGCGTGGAAGTCGGCGGCCCGCAGCGCGTCGTAGGACGCCTTCGGGAACTCGCCGGTCTCGTCGGCCTCGGCGGCGTTCGGCGCCACCTTGGCCGCACAAACCTCACGGACCGCCTCCCGGACCGCCTGCTGCTCATCGGTCAGCCGGTAGACGTCGAACGATTGCTCTGCGGCCATGTCGGCCCCTCTCCTTCACCGCTATCATGCGCAGTCTGTAACGTCACCCTGGCCGGAGACCGCGCAGACTAGAGGATAGCCACCACGGTTAAGGCGATGTTACCGCCGCGTAGGTTATGGGACGTCCCGCACGCCCAGCCTGGCGACGACACGACAAGACAGTACGAAACAACCCCTCCGGTGCCCCGGGCAGGCGCCGCAGCAGCAGGATGCGACGCGTACGCGGCGCCAGTGCGAGCGGAGAACAGGCGTGACGATCCCGTACCCGAACACCCAGCCGATCCCGCCGATCGGTGCGGTGACCCCCCCGTCCGGCGCCTCCCGCCCCCGGGTCACCTTCCTCGGCACCGGCTACCTCGGCGCGACGTACGCCATCTGCTACGCGGAGCTGGGGTACGAGGTGCTCGGCTTCGACGTGGACGCCGACAAGATCGCCACGCTCAACGCGGGCCAGGTGCCGATCCACGAGCCGGGCCTCGACGAGCTGCTCAAGCGCAACCTCACCGCCGGGCGGCTGCGGTTCAGCACCGACATCGCCGAGGTGGCCGACTTCGGTGACGTCCACTTCATCTGCGTCGGCACCCCCCAGCGCGCCGACGGCATGGGCGCCGACCTGTCGTACGTCGAGGCGGCCGTCACCAGCCTGGCCCAGCACCTCACCCGCAAGGCCCTGATCGTCGGCAAGTCCACCGTCCCGGTCGGCACCGCCGAGTGGGTCGAGCAACTGGTGAGCAAGCACACACCGGTCGACCTGGGCGTCGAGGTCGCGTGGAGCCCCGAGTTCCTCCAGGAGGGCTTCGCCGTCGACGACGTGCTGCGCCCCAACCGGATCGTGGTCGGCGTCAAGAGCGAATGGGCCAACGGCATGCTCTACGCCGCCCACAAGGGCGTCTTCGACCTGGCCGCCACCGAGGACCGCGAGGTGCCCCTGGTGGTCACCGACTTCGCCACCGCGGAGCTGGTCAAGGTCGCCGCGAACGCCTTCCTCGCCACCAAGATCTCGTTCATCAACGCGATGGCGGAGGTCTGTGAGGCCGCCGGCGGCGACGTGACCCACCTCGCCCGGGCGATCGGCTTCGACCCGCGCATCGGCAACCGGTTCCTCCAGGCGGGGCTCGGCTTCGGCGGCGCCTGCCTGCCCAAGGACATCCGGGCCTTCCAGGCCCGCGCCCAGGAGCTCGGCGCCGGCGAGGCGCTCCGCTTCCTGCACGAGGTCGACCTGATCAACCTGCGCCGCCGGACCCGGGTGGTCCAGCTCGCCGCCGAACTGCTCGGCCGCCGCTTCGGCCCCGCCGGCCCGGACCTGTCCGGCACGAGGATCGCCGTGCTGGGCGCGACCTTCAAGCCGAACACCGACGACGTCCGCGACGCCCCGGCCCTCGCGGTCGCGTCGCTGCTCCGCAAGGCCGGGGCGGACGTGCACATGTACGACCCGCAGGGCATGGAGCGGGCCCGCGCGGTGGCCCCCGAGCTGACCTACGAGCCCGGCATCAACGAGGCGGTCACCGGCGCGGACCTGGTCTGCGTCCTGACCGAGTGGGCCGACTTCCGCAACGCCGACCCGGTCGCCCTCGGTGAGCTGGTCGCCGGCCGCAAGGTGGTCGACGGCCGCAACTGCCTCGACCCGGCACTGTGGACGCAGGCCGGCTGGGCGTACCGGGGCATGGGCCGGCCCTAGCCGGGAGCAGGCCGCCGACGGCCGGTCGCGGGCGCTCCGCGGCCGGCCGTCCCCGCGTACGGGGCGGACACCACCTCCGGACCCGCCGACAACTGTCGAAATCCACGCCGGCATTGGGCATGCTGCGACAGTGGGAGTCCACAGTGCGGGTGGAGGGGTGTCGTGGCGAGCTTTCAGTGCTCCTCGTGCGGCCGGGAGATCAAACCGGCCGTCCGCTGCCCGCACTGCGGGGCGGAACAGCCACAGTGGCTCGAACATCTGGCGGAGATCGAGCGGTCCATCGCGGAGATGAAGGCGCGCGACGCCGAAATCGCGCGCGAGCAGCGGCAGATCGCCGCCAAGATGCAGGCCGCCCTGTTCCAGCGGGACATCCTCGCCCACGCCGGCGAGGAGCGCCTCAAGCAGGCGACCCGCCCACGCCGGGTGCTGCGCCGCCGCCCGGGCCGCCGACCGCCGACCGCCGACACCGGCGCGCCGCCCCGGGTGCCCCGGCAGGGCAGCCCGCCGGGATCGGACACCCCGCCACCCCCGCCCACGACCGCCACCTGGCTCGACGCCGACGACCCGGAGCACCCGCCGGAGGCCTCCAGCCGCGAGGTGCAGAACATCCCCCTCGGGCTCGGCGCGCTGCTGCTCGGCGTCGCCGCGGTGGTCTTCGCCGCGGTCGCCACCAGCTCCATGGACGCGCTCGCCCGGCTCGGCGTGCTGGTCCTCGCCACCGTGCTGATGCTGCTCGCCCCGCCGATCCTGGCCCGGCGGGGCCTCACCTCCACCGCCGAGACGGTCTCCGCCGTCGGTTTGCTCCTGGTGCCGCTGGCCGGCTACGCGCTGTGGGCCGTCGACCGCATCGGCAACGGGGGCGCGTCCGGCGCCGTGTTCGCCGGAACCATCTTCGCGGTGACCGCCGGGGTGGCGTTCGCGTACGCCGGCTGGACCGGGCTGCGCGCTCCACGGTTCGCCACCGTGCTGGCCGCCCAGCCCGTCCTGCCGCTGTTCGCGTACGACCGGATCAGCGGCCCGACGGGCTGGGCCGCCGTGCTGACCCTCGTGGCCGTCCTCGACCTCTGGCTGGCCGGCACGGCGGTCACCGTGGAGCGACCGGTCCGCCGGGACCTGCCCGAGCCGCCTCCCGCACCGCCGACCGTCGCCGACGAGGGGCCGGACCGGCCGGACGACACCCCCGTGGCGCCCCGCCAACGCCGGGGGGAGACCCGGCCCGAGACCGCCCCGGAGGAAGCCGGCGAGGTGCTCGGTGGCGTACCGGACGCCGCCGCCCCGGACACCCGTCCGGTGCCGTGGCTACGCGAGCTGACCTTCGGGCTGCACGCCGCCGCGGCCGTGGTCGCCCTCGCGTACGCCGTCACCGCGCTGGTGCAGGCCACGACCGTGCCGGCCGCGGTCGGCGCGGGCGCGGCGCTGCTGCTCGCCGCGGCGGTCACCTACGTCGGAACCATGGCGCTGCGCAGGCCCCCGCTGCCCGAGGTCGGCGCCGGCATCCTCACCCTGGCCGTCATCGGCGCGCTCAGCCGGATCGTCTCGGTCGCGCTGCCCGGCCGGTCACTGCTGTTGATCGCCGCGGTCATCGCGGTCACCGGGCTGGCCGTACGCGCGCTCCCGGAGACCGCCCGGCGTGGTCCGCAGTTCGCCTCGGCCATCGCGCTGACCGTGAGCGGCGTCGTGGTGGCCGGCGGTGCGCTGCGCGCCGGGGTGGCCGCGGTGCGGGCCGCCCTGCCGGCCTGGGCCGCCGACCTCGACCGGTATCCGGCCGAACTGGCCGCGGCGGCCGGCCCGGCCACCGGGCAGCTCGCCGCGAGCGCCCTGCTGCTGACCGTGGCCGCCGTGGTGGCCCTGCCACCGGAGATCCGCCGGGAGTTCGCGGTGGTGGGCGCGGCGCTGACGGCGCTCGCCGTCCCCGCGTCGTTCGGGCTCGGGTGGGCGGCGGCGCCCTGGCCGTTGGTGGCCGCGGCGATCGGCATCGGGGTGGCCGGCCTGTCGGCGCGGACCGAACGGGCGGCGGTGGCGCACGCCGCGACCGCCGCCGGCGTGGGGCTGCTCGGCACGGGAGCCGCCCTGGCCCGGCCCTCGCTGACCGCCGCCGTCCTGCTCACGCTCTTCGCCGCGGGGGCGCTGGTGGCCGCGGCACCCCGGGTCCGGGTCGCCCCCGCACCGGCCGACACCGTGTCCGCCTGGGCCGCCGGGGGCGCGGCGTTCGCCCTACCGGGCGCGGTGGCGGCGTTCGTGACGGCGACCGTGCCGGCCGGGACCGCCACGACGCCGGCCGACCTCCGCGACGTGACCGTCCCGGTGCTGGCCGCGAGCTTCCTCGCGGTCTGCGTCACCCTCGGGTACGCGGCGATCGTGCAGGTCTCCCAGCGGCATCTCCCCCTCCCCCTGGCCGGGGGCGCGGGCCTCGGCGCCCTGGCCGTCGCCGCGGCCTCGTTCGGAGCGCCCGGCGCCACCGCCGCGGACGCCTGGGTCGGCGCACTGCTGCTGGTCGCCGCGGTCCTTCTGTTCCTCGCCCCGTCCATCGACGCCGGCCGGCGCTCCGACCTCACCCTCGACGGGTCCGACCTGGCCGCCGCCGCGGTGACCGCCGCGCTGATCGCCACCCTGGCCCGGGTGGCCGCCGTCATCGCCCCGGGCGGACAGCTGGCCGTGGCGGCCGGGCTGGTGCTGGTCGTCGCCGTGGCCGCCCGCGCCCTGCCCGCGGACTGGCGGCGCGGCCCGATCCTCGGTCTCACCCTCGGCGGTGTGCTGATCGGGCTGCTGGCCGGCTGGTCGGCGCTGCGGGGTGGCCTCGGCGTCCTCGCCACCCCCGGCCCGATCTGGGCCGGCGACCTGAGCGGTTGGCCGGCCGCACCGACGGGCGGCTCGACCTGGCAGGCGCCGGTGGCGCTGGCGCTGCTCGCCGTCGCCGCCGCCCTGCTTCTCCCGCCACCCTGGCGGTACGACGTGTCGGGTGCGGCCGTGGTCCTGGCCGCCATCGGCGCCCCGGCCGCGTTCGCGCTGCCGTGGTGGTCGCCGGTGCTGGTGGGCGCGGCCGTGGCCACCGCGTACGGCATGGCGTCGGTGGCCTCCGTCGACCCGCGCGCCGCGCTCTCCCGGGCGGTCGTGGCCGGCGTGGTGGCGCTGCACGCCGCCGGTGCCGGCCTCGTGCGGCCGTGGACGACCGCGCTGGCCCTCGGCAGCATCGCGCTGATCGGGATGGTGGTGGCGGCGCTGGCCCGCACGCTGGCCACCCCGCTGGTGGACGACATCGAGGTCGAGGGGATGCCGTCGCACCTGGCCCAGATCGGCGGGGCCGCGACGGGGGCCGCGCTGCTCGCCCTGCCCGGCGCGGTGGCCGCCCTGGCCGCCGAGTTCGGCCACTCGCCGCAGGTGGTGCTGACCGCCGCCCTGGCCGCGTCCAGTCTCGGCCTGGCCGCCGTGGCCGCCGCCCGCCGCCGGGTCCCGCAGTACCTGCCCTGGGCCAGCGCGGCGGTGGTCGGCGGTGCCTCGGTGAGCGCGCTCGCCGCCGTACCCGCCGGCCTGCCGGTCGGTGTGTACGCCGCCGCGGCCGCTCTGCTCGGTGTCCTCGCCGAACTGGTCCGCGGCGCGACCGAGCCGCCGGCGCGCGCGGCGGCCCCGGCACGGCGGTGGACGGTGCTCCTCGACGGCGCCCTGCGGCGGTTCCCCGAGCCGGGCACCCGCCGCTGGCGGGTCAGCCCGGCCGCGGGAGCGCTCGCCGCGGCCGCCCTGCCGACCGTGCTGGCGCTCGTCTCGCTCGCGCCCGCCCTCTACGTGGCGCTGGTCGAGCCGCAGCGCACCCTCGGCCGCATCTGGCAGGGGCCGCCCCCGGAGCTTCTCGCGCCGCCACACGAGGCGGCGGACCCGACCCACGTGCTCACCGCGCTGCTGCTGACCATCACCGCGGCGCTGGCCGCCGTCGGCTTCAGCGGGGGCCGCCGCAGCCGGGCGGTGCCGGTGGTGCTGCCCGGCACGGCGGTGACCCTGCTGATCACTCCCGTGGCGCTGAACCTCGGCTGGCGGGCGAACACGCTCGCCGCTCTGGCCGTGTTCACCATCGCCATGCTGGGGCTCGCGCTCACGCCCCCGCCGGCCCTGGTGGAGCGGGCCCGCTCGGTCCGCCTGGCCCGGGTCCTCGTCTTCGTCATCGGCCTCGCCGCGGGCGGCGCGGGTCTGGCCGGCAGCCTCGCCACCCGCGAGCTGACCCTGTTCACGCTGGGCGGAGCGGTGGGCGTCGGCACGATCGCCGCCCTCTTCGGCACCACCCAACGCGCCCGCATCCTCGGCTGGCTGTTCGCCTCCCTCATGGCGCAGCTCTTCGTCCTCACCGCCGGCCTGGTCGCCGGCCTGGCGGCGGTCTGGTCCGCCTTCGGCGTCCTGGCCGTGGGCGCGGCCCTCCAGGTGTTCGCGGCCACCCTGCCGCGCCTGCGCCGCCCGGAGGCGCAGCGCGAGGCGGCCACGGTGGAGTGGAGCGGGCACGCGGCCGCACTGATCGCCCTGGCCCTGGCGTACGACTCGCCCCGGCACATCGCCGCGCTGCTCGCCGCCTGGGGTGCCGTCCTCGGCGTGGCGGCGGCCCGGCCCGCCCGCCATCCGGTGGAGCGGAGGATCCTGTTCTGGGCGGTGGTGATCTGCGAGATCACCGCCTGGTGGATTCTGATGCGGGTGGCCGACGTGGCGCTGCCCGAGGCGTACACGCTGCCGTTCGCGGCGCTGGCCCTGCTCGTCGGCGTCCTCGAGCTGCGCCAGCACCCGGAGATCAGCAGCTGGGTGGCGTACGGGCCGGCGTTGGTGGCGGCGTTCGTCCCGACGCTGGCGATCGTCCTGGCCACCGACACCAGCACACTGCGCCAGGTGCTGCTGCTGCTCGGGGCGGTGGCCGTGCTGATCTTCGGCTCGATGAGCCAGCAGCAGGCGCCGGTGATCATCGGCGCCACGGTCACCGCGATCACCGCGATCCACGCGCTGTTCAGCCTGGGTCCGTGGCTCGCGCTGATCCCGGTCGGGATCCTCCTGCTGATCCTCGGGGCGAGCAACGAGCGCCGCCGCCGCGCCCAGGAGCGCCTCCAGACCGCCCTGCGCGGCATGCGCTGACGCCTCGGGCAACGGGCGAAGGTCCCGACCTTCGCGGCCCTGCTCACCTTGCGGGGTGACGGCCGCGGCGGGTGCGATGAAGCCCATGCACGACTCGACAAGCATCCGCTTCCTGGGCGGCGCGGGCACCGTCACCGGCAGCAAGTTCCTCGTGACGGCAGCCGGCGGAAGGCTCCTCGTCGACTGCGGCCTCTTCCAGGGCCAGCGTGAGCTGCGCCGGCGCAACTGGCTGCCCTTTCCGGTGCCGGCCGGCGACCTGGACGCGATCGTGCTCAGCCACGCCCACCTGGATCACTGCGGCTTCCTGCCCCGGCTGGTCCGCGCGGGCTACAGCGCACCGGTGTACTGCTCGCCGTGGACCGCCGAGGTGGCGCCGATCGTGCTGCGCGACGCCGCGCACCTGCAGGAGGAGGACGCCGAGTACGCCCGCCGGAAGGGCTTCAGCCGGCACGACCCGCCGCTGCCGCTGTTCGACAGCGCCGACGCGGAGAAGGCGATCGCGTTGCTGCGCCCCCTGCCCTTCGGGGCGGTACGCGCCGTCGCGCCCGGCGTCACGGTGCGGCTCCACCGCGCCGGGCACATCCTCGGCTCGTCGACCGTCGAGGTACGCGCCGGCGACCGCTCGGTCGGCTTCTCCGGTGACCTGGGCCGCGACTCGCACCCGCTGCTCGCGCCGCCCGACCCGGCGCCGGCGGTGGACGCGCTGGTGGTCGAGTCGACGTACGGCGACCGGAGGCACCCCCCGCGACGCCTCGCCCAGTTGGCCGACCCGATCGGGCGGGCGCTCGCCCGGGGCGGGGTGGTGCTGATCCCGGCGTTCGCCGTGGACCGCACGCCGGTGCTGCTCATGGCCCTCCGCGAGCTGATGCGCACCGGCGCGCTGCCGGTCGTCCCGGTGTACGTGGACAGCCCGATGGCGCTGGCCGCGCTGGACGTCTACCGGGCGGCCGTCCGGGAGGGCGGTCCGGAAATCCGCGGCGCGGTGCGGCGGATCTCCTCCGACCCGTTCGACCCCGGTGACCTTCGCCTCGCGCACAGCGTCGAGGAGTCCAAGAAGCTCAACGACCCCCCGGCGCCCTGCATCATCATCTCGGCGTCCGGCATGGCCGCCGGCGGCCGGGTCCTGCACCACCTGGAGCACCTGGCCCCGCAGCCGCGCAACCTGATCCTGCTGTCGGGCTACCAGGCCGCCGGCACCCGCGGCCGGTCGCTGGTCGACGGCGCGTCCACGCTGAAGATGCACGGCCGGTACATCGCGGTGAAGGCGGAGGTCGCCACCGTCGACCAGCTGTCCGCCCACGCCGACGCCGACGATCTCCTGCGCTGGCTGCGGACCGCGCCGGTGCCGCCGCGCGCCTGCTACGTGGCACACGGCGAGCCGGCACCCGCCGCCACGCTCGCCCGCCGCATCACGACCGAACTCGGTTGGCGGGCCGCCGTCGCGCAGGACGGGCAGCGGGTGCCGGTCGGCGGTCAGGCCGACACGGGGGCTCGTGCCTCCTGATCCGCGAGCGCGAGCCCGCTGTCCGCCGCGAACAGGTACACCGAGTCGACGTCGACCCCGAAGGTGAGGCGCTCGCCCACCCGCACCGGGACGTGCCCGTCCAACCGCGCGGTCCACAGGCCGGCGGTCGGGTCACTGTCGTCGATCCCCTGCCAGGCGGTACCGACGGACGCGAAGTACACGAGCGTGGTGCTGCCGAGGAACTCGACGGCCGCCACGGTCGCGTCCAGCCTCGGCGTGCCGTCCGGCGCCGGCCAGGTGAACGCGTCCGGTCGCAGGCCGAGCAGGACCGGTCCGCCGTCGAGCGCGGCGAGGACCCCGGCCCGCGCGGCCGGCATCGGCCAGAGCTGCCCGTCCACCTCCAGGGACGGCGGGTTTCCGGCCCGCACCGGCACCACGGCGAGGTTCATGGCCGGTGAGCCGATGAAGCCGGCGACGAAGGCGTTGACCGGGTGGCGGTAGAGGTCGTGCGGGGTACCGACCTGCTGCACCCGGCCGCCCTCCAGCACGGCGATGCGGTCGCCGAGGGTCATCGCCTCGACCTGGTCGTGGGTGACGTAGACGGTGGTCGTGCGGTGCTCGGTGTGCAGGCGCCGGAGTTCGGCGCGCATCGTGACGCGCAGCTGCGCGTCCAGGTTGGACAGCGGCTCGTCCATGAGCAGGACCCGGGGATTCCGGACGATGGCCCGGCCGGCGGCCACCCGCTGCCGCTGCCCGCCGGACAACGCCTTGGGCTTGCGGTCGAGGAGTTCGTCGATGGCCAGCAGCCGCGCCACGTCGCGGACCCGCCGCTCCCGGACCGGGGCGGGGACGCGGCGGAGGCGCATGCCGAACGCGAGGTTGTCCCGCACCGACAGGTGCGGGTAGAGGGCGTAGTTCTGGAACACCATCGCGACGTCGCGCTCCTTCGGCGGCACGTGGTTGACGACCTCGCCGTCGAACCGGACCGTCCCGGAGGTGGCCTCCTCCAGGCCGGCGATGATGCGCAGCACCGTGGACTTGCCACAGCCGGACGGGCCCACCAGCACGAGGAATTCACCCTCCGCCACGGTTAGGCTCACCCCGTCGAGCACTCGGTTCCCGCCCGGGAACACCTTGGTCACGTTGTCGAGGCGTACGCTCGCCACGGCGCTCATCCCCCTTCCGGGTCCGGTCCCACAGCGGGTCGCGGGCCCGCGGCCCGGCGGTGCGCCGGGACCGACCCGGGGGCCGGCCCCGGCGGTCAATCAGCTCTTCTTCCCGTTCTCGACCTTCACCGGGATCTCCTTCGCGACCGGCGTCGGCTCGGCGACCTTCGCGGTGATCTCGAGGATCCCGTCGGTGTAGCGGGCCGCGATGGTCTTTTCGACGGCGCCCGCGGGCAGCGGAATCGTGCGGAAGAAGGATCCGTAGTGGAACTCGGAGCGGATCTTGTCCTGGTGGACCAGCTCCTTGCGCTCCACCTCCAGCCGCAGCTCGCCACCGGCGTACGTGATCCGGACGTCCTTGGCCGGGTCGATGCCGGGCAGCTCGGCGCGGACGACGTACTGGTCGCCCTCCAGGTAGTTCTCGATCCGGATGCTGGGCGCGAGCATCGGGAACAGGGACAGGTCGGCCCAGTCGAACGGGGCCAGCGGACCACGCTTCCAGCGTGTGATCGTCGACATAACGACCTCCTTGTCGTCTCGTCGTCACCTCCATCCGAACTCGCCACAACCCGACCGGACAGGGTCGACCGACCCATAGCCGACCGCCGATCGACCCTGGTTGGGTGGACCGCCGGGAGCGACGGTGGGAGGGTGGGTGCGGAGGCGCCGGGAGGGAGACGACGGCGATGCGACGGACGGCTTCGGCGGTGACGGTGGCGCTGCTCGCGATCGCGGCCGCGCTCGGCGGATGCGGCGGTGGGGACGACGACGCCGGCCCGGCCCCGACCGGCAGTCCCGGCGCGCCCGCCTCGGCGACGCCGGACGGGACCGTCGCCTCACCGACCGGCCCGGCCGGCGCGACCCCGTCCGCCACGGCACCGCCGACGACCGCCCCGGGCGGCGATCCGGCGGCGGGTTGGACCACCAATCCGGTCTCCGTGGACCGGCAGGTGCTGGCGCCGCCGCTGCCGGCGCTCAAGGGCATCAGGTCGGCCGCGCACCCCGGCTACGACCGGATCACGTTCGACTTCGCCGGGACCCTGCCCGGCTACCAGGTCCGGTACGTCGACACGGTGACCCAGGACGGGTCCGGCGAGACCGTCGCCATGCCGGGCCGCCGCTATCTCCTGATCACCTTCCAGCCCGCGCAGGCCCACACCGACAGCGGGGAGCCCACGGTTCGGCCGCGGCGCGCGACGCTGGACCACCCCATGCTGCGCGGATACGTGATCACCGGTGACTTCGAGGGGGTCTTGAACGTCGCGCTCGGGCTGGATGACGTGGTCGGCTTCCGGGTCGGCGAGATTCCGGGCACGCCGGGCCGCGTCTACGTCGACGTCGCAGCCTAGCGTCGCGGCCTGGCATCGGGGCGTAGCGTCGCGTCCTGGCGTCGGGGCGTCGCGTCGCGGCCCCGCGGGTCCGGCTCAGCCGAGGGAGGCGCGCAGAGCGGCGTCCTTCTCCGCGACGAGCCGCTCCAGCTCCGCCTGGTAGGCGGACATCCCGTCGAGCAGGTCCCGGTCGCCGGTGCCGAGGATCCGGACCGCGAGCAGACCCGCGTTGCGGGCGTTGCCGATCGACACGGTCGCCACCGGCACCCCGGCGGGCATCTGGACGATGGACAGCAGCGAGTCCATCCCGTCCAGGTGCTTCAACGGCACCGGGACACCGATCACCGGCAGCGGGGTGACCGAGGCGACCATGCCCGGCAGATGCGCGGCGCCGCCCGCACCGGCGATGATCACCTTCAGTCCGCGCTCGGCGGCCGTCCGGGCGTACTCGATCATCTTGACCGGCGTCCGGTGGGCGGAGACGACCCCGACCTCGTACGGCACCTCGAACTCGTCCAGCGCCTCGGCGGCGGCCCTCATCGTCGGCCAGTCCGAGTCGCTGCCCATGATCAGGCCAACGGTCACGAGTCGCGCCCCTCCCGAAGCCACCGCGCCGCCCGCGCGGCCCGGGTCCGTACGTCGTCCAGGTCGTCGCCGAGCACGGTGACGTGCCCGATCTTGCGGCCCGGCCGCACCTGCTTGCCGTACAGGTGCACCTTCGCGCCCGGCTCGGCGGCGAAGAGGTGGTGCAGCCGCTCGTCGATGGACATGCCGCCCGGCTCGCCGCCGAGCACGTTCGCCATCACCACGACGGGGGCGGTGAGCGAGGTGTCCCCCATCGGGTAGTCGAGCACCGACCGCAGGTGCTGCTCGAACTGCGACGTCCGGGCGCCCTCGATCGTCCAGTGCCCCGAGTTGTGCGGGCGCATCGCCAGCTCGTTCACCACGATGCGGCCGCCGGCCGGGGCCGTCGGGTCGGCGACCTCGAACAGCTCGACCGCCAGCAGGCCGACCACGCCGAGGGCGGTGGCCAGGTCGATGGCGAGCTGCTGCGCGGTGACCGCCAGCTCCGCCGGGAGGCCCGGCGCGGGAGCCAGCACCTCGACGCAGATGCCGTCGCGCTGCACGGTCTCGACCACCGGGTACGCGGCGACCTGCCCGAACGGCGAGCGGGCGACCTGCACGGCCAGCTCCCGACGCAGCGCCACCCGTTCCTCGACGATGAGGCGCGTGCCGCCGGCCAGCAGCGTGGTGGCCAGCTCCGCCGCCTGGCCGGCATCCTCGACCAGCCACACGCCGCGGCCGTCGTACCCGCCCCGGGCCGCCTTGAGCATCACCGGCCAGCCCACCTCGTCCCCGAACGACACCAGGTCAGCGGGGGCGGTGACCGGTCGCCAGGCGGGATTCGGCGCGCCCAGCGTCGCGAGCCGCTCGCGCATGACCCGCTTGTCCTGCGCGTGCAGCAGCGCCTCGGCCGGCGGGAAGAGCTTCACTCCCTCGGCGGCCAACGCGACGATGTGCTCGGTCGGGACGTGCTCGTGGTCGAAGGTGACCACGTCACAGCCCTTGGCGAAGGTGCGCAGCGCGGCGAGGTCGGTGTGGTCGCCGTACTGCACCTCGGCGGCCACCAGGGCGGCCCCGTCGTCGGGGGCGAGCGCGAGCACGCGGAGCGACTGGCCGAGGGCGATCGCGGCCTGGTGGGTCATCCGGGCCAGCTGGCCGCCGCCCACCATGCCGACAACGGGCAGACCGGTACGGGAGTCCATAGCGGCGCCAGCCTATCCGGCCCGCCGCACCGCCCCACCGCCGCCCGACCGACGAGCCACCCGCCGTCGCTGTTTGGGGCTAGCGGCCGGTGAGTTGGGTTACCAGGTCGGCGACCTCGGTGACGGGTCGGTCGCAGACGAAACCCCGGCAGACGTACGCGGTGGCCCGCCCGTCGACCATCGGCCGGTCGGCGAGCAGCGGCGCCCCGGGCTGGTCCGGCCGTCCGGCCACGATCACGGCACCCGGCGGGGCGTGCCGGTGCGCCGCCAGGACCAGGGGCTCCCCGACCGGGTCGTCGGTGACCACGGCCACCTCGTACGGCCCGGAGAGCACCGCCTCGCCGACGGTGGCCGCGTACCCGGTGAAGCGGGCGTGCCGGGCCGCGATCGGCGCCACGGTGGCCAGGGCCGCCTCCGCCGCCTCCCGGTAGCGGGTCTCCCCGGTCAGCGCCGTGTACGCGACCAGCGCGGCAGCGATCGCCGACCGGCCGGACGGGGTGGCGTTGTCGGTGGGGTCGGCCGGCCGGGTGACCAGTCGCTCCGCGTCGTCGGCGGTGTCGTAGAACCCGCCGTCCGGGGCGGCGAACCGTTCCAGCGCCACGTCGAGAAGCTGCCCGGCCAGCGCCAGCCAGCGCGCCTCCCCGGTGAGCTGATGCATCGCGCAGAACGCCTCGGCCACGCAGCCGTAGTCCTCCAGGACGCCCGGCGAGTCGCCGACCCGGCCGTCCCGGGAGGTCCGCCGCAGCCGCCCGTCCACCAGGTGCACCCGGGCGAGGTGCTCGGCCGCGTCCCGCATGGCGCCGTCGGCGACGATCGTCACGCCCTCCATCAGGTTGGCGTCCGGGCCCGGGGCGTCCTGCGCGTACCCGGCGGCGACCTGCTGGAACTCGGCGATCGCGGTGATCGCGAGGCCGTTCCAGGCAGCCACCACCTTGTCGTCCCGCGCCGGCTGGGGGCGGGCGTCCCGGGCCACCAGCAGCCGGCTCACCACGTCCTGCCAGCGCTCTCGGATCTCCGGGGCGGCGTCGTCGACGTCCCGGGCCAGCCGCAGCACGCTCGTGCCGTGCTCGAAGGAGCCCTGTTCGGTGACGTCGAACAGGTCGGCGGCCCAGCGGCCGTCCCCCTCCCCCAGCACCTCGACCAGCTGGGCGGGCGTCCAGACGTACGTGCGGCCCTCGACGCCCTCGGTGTCCGCGTCCAGCGCCGACGCGAAGCCCTCGCCGGGGCGGTGCAGCTCGTCGGCGAGGAAGCGGGCGGTGTCGCGGGCGACCCGCCGGGCCAGGGGGTCGCCGGTCAGCCGCCACAGGTGCGTGTAGACGCGGAGCAGCAACGCGTTGTCGTAGAGCATCTTCTCGAAGTGCGGCACGGTCCAGTGGCCGTCCACGGAGTACCGGGCGAAACCGCCGGCGAGCTGGTCGTGCAGCCCGCCCCGGGCCATCGCCTCGCAGGTGTGCCGGACCATCTCCAGGCTGTGCTCCGAGCCGGTGCGCTGGTGGTGCCGCAGCAGGAAGAGCAGGTTCATGTGCGGCGGGAACTTCGGCGCGCCACCGAAGCCACCGTGCGTGTGGTCGTACTCCTTGGCGAGCTGCTCCGCCGCGGCGTCGAGCAGCTCGGCGGTGAGCGGGGCGGACGGGCCCCCGACGGCCTGGGCGCCGCCGACCGCCTCGACCACCGCGGCGCCCTGCCGGAGTACGGCGTCGCGCTGGTCGCGCCAGGCGGTGGTGACCGACTGGAGCAGGCGAAGGAAGTTGGGCTTCGGGAAGTACGTGCCGCAGAAGAACGGGGTGCCGTCCGGGGTGGCGAAGACCGTCATCGGCCAGCCGCCCTGCCCGGTCATCGCCTGCGTCGCGGTCATGTAGACGGCGTCGACGTCGGGGCGCTCCTCACGGTCCACCTTGACGGCCACGAAGTGCTCGTTCAGCAGGGCACCGACCTGCTCGTCCTCGAACGACTCGTGCGCCATGACGTGACACCAGTGGCAGGCCGCGTAACCGACCGAGACGAGCACCGGCACGTCCCGCCGTTTCGCCTCGGCGAACGCCTCCGCGCACCACGGCCACCAGTCGACCGGGTTGTCCTTGTGCTGGAGCAGGTACGGGCTGGTGGCGCTGGCGAGACGGTTCACCCCCCGACCCTAACCACCCCCGCCCCCACCCGCCGGCCAACCCAGTTGATCATGAAGTTGTCGCGCCGACACGCCGGCCCGGAGGGCAATGACTTCCTGATCCGGGCAGACCTGGGGGCGGGGGGTGAGGTCAGGAGGCGTCGTCCGCGGCGGTGCGGAGGGGGAGGATGCGGGGACGGGCGTCGTCCAGCAGGGTGCCCAGCACGGCGTTGATCTTGTCGGCGGGCATCGGCTTGAAGAAGTGGTAGCCCTGCGCGGCGGTGCAGCCCAGCTCGGCCAGCGCACTGCGCTGCTCGGCCGTCTCCACGCCCTCGGCGACTACCCGCAGCCCCAACTCCTGGGCGAGCCCCACGGTGGTACGCACGATCGCCGCCGCCTCCGGCGAGTCGGCCATCCGGATCACGAAGGAGCGGTCCACCTTCAGCTCGTCCACGGCGATCCGGGTGAGGAAGGTCAGCGACGAGAAGCCGGTGCCGAAGTCGTCGACCGCCAACTGCACACCCATCGTGCGCAGCGTGGTGAGCACCTCGTCGATGACCTCCAGCTCGCTCATCACCACGGTCTCGGTGATCTCCAGGACCAGGCGGTGCGCCGGCACCTGATGGCGGCGCAGCGCGTCCGCGATCTCCGCCGGCAGCCGGGGGTCGAGCAGGCTGCGGGCGGACAGGTTCACCGAGATCGGCAGGTCCAGACCCTCCCGGGTCCACTGCGCCGCCACGCCGAGCGCCTTGTCCAGCACGTACCGGGTGAAGGTGCCCAGCTGCTCGCTGTTCTCCACCGGGCGGATGAAGTCGTGCGGGCTCAGCCAGCCGCGCCGCGGATGCCGCCACCGGATCAGGGCCTCCACCCCGGTGGGAGCGCCGGTGGCCAGGTCGACCGCCGGTTGCAGGGCCAGCACCAGCTGGTCGTCGGCCGCGAGGGCCTCGCGCAGCTCGGCCAGCAGGGCGAGCTGGTCGGTGCTGGCCGCGTCCCGGGTCGAGTCGTACGCGGCGACGCTGCCGCCGCCCTCCTTCGCCTGGTACATCGCGATGTCGGCGCGCCGCAGCAGCTCCGTCATGTCGGCGGTGCCGGCGTCGGCGACCACCACCCCGACCGACACCTCGACGGACATCCGGACGCCGGCCACCTCCGTCGGCGCGGCGAGCCGCTCGGCGATCTCCCGGGCCTGGCGCAGCGCGTACGCCATCGGGGCGGCGCGATCCCCGATCACCGGGACCGACGTCAGCAGCAGGGCGAACTCGTCACCACCGAGCCGGCCCAGCAGGTCGCCGCTGCGGGTCAACGCACCCAGCCGGTTGGCGGTCAGCCGGAGCAGTTGGTCGCCGGCGGCATGCCCGAGGGTGTCGTTGACCTCCTTGAACTGGTTGACGTCCAGCAGCAGCAGCGCCACCGGGTGGTCGTGCGCGAGCTGCCGCAGCGCCTGGTCGCCCTTGCTGAGCATGGCCGCCCGGTTGACCAGCCCGGTCAGCGCGTCGTGCACCGCCTCGTACGACGAGCGGGCGGTGACCAGCCGCAGCTCGCGATGGGTCGCCGCGTCGTGCAGGGCGGCCGCCAGCGCGTCGCCGTACGCGGCGAGCGCGTCGCGCTCCCGGTCGCTGGGCGGCGCCGAGCGGGGGAACCGGACCCGCAGATGGCCGACCGGCGTGGCGCCGACCGCCAGTGGGCGGACCAGCTCACGCTCGTCCGGCTCGGTGTCGGGCGAGCCGACCTCCCGGTCGACCACCTGACCGCCCGCGTCGCCCCGGTACCGCCGCCACCGGCCGTCCCCGCGCGCCACGTCCACATCGACCAGTTCGGCCTGGAACAGCGTCAGCGCGCCGCTCACCGCCGCCGTCGCCACGCCCCGCTCGTCGAGCTGGTTGAGCGCGGCCGTGGCCTCGGCGAGGGCGCGCCAGGCCCGTCGCTCCTGGTTGGCGCGCAGCCGGTGCCGGTAGGTCTGCTGGAGCAACCACAGCGGCGGCGGGAGCAGCAGCAGCCAGCGGGGGTCCACCTCCACCAGAGCCACCACGACCAGGCCCACCACGACGTTCCCGACGAACATCAGCAGCTTGCCGCGCAGCGCCGCGAGCAGGAGGGTGGCCATCGAGGTCCCGTGGCGCAGCGCCAGGCTGACCCCGCCGAGCCAGGCGCTCGCGAGGAGGTAGGTGAGCGCGCCCGCGACCGCGGCCAACGCGAGGGGCGGGGTCGGAGCGGCCAGCAGCGGCCGGCCCAGGGCGGTGGTGACCGACACGGCCAACGCGGTCGCCGCGGCCAGGGACGCCGCGATCCGGACGAGCTCCAGCGTCGGCCGGCGTTCGCCGAACAGGGACATCGCGGACCAGGCCAGCCCGACGCCGAGGAGGGTGGCGGCCGGGAGCCAGTTCGCGGGCACCTGGAAGAGGCAGACGATGAGCGCGGCCTCGCCCCAGGTGATGCTCACCGTGCCGGCGGCGACCCGGAACCGGAGCCGGGCGAGCTGCGCGAGGGCGAAGACACCGACCGCCAGGCCGAAGCGGGCCGGGCCACCGACGGGATCGTCGGCGGGCAGGCCGGCCGGGAGCGTGAGCCCGACGATCGCCGCGGCCAGAGCCGTCACGGCCACCGCCACCGTGAGCAGGAGCGCCCGCGCCGGCGCGTCGCGGGCCTGGACCCGCGAGCGCCCGGCCGGTGCGGAGGTCACGGACCCGCTCCGGCCGCGGGCCGCGCGACGGTACGACGGGCAGCCGCTGCTGTGCTGGTCATCGGCGCCCCCTCCCGCGCACGGCCGAAGGACATTCCGTCCCCCCGGCGGAAGGCTAAGCCAATAGCGGTGACCGCAACAGGGGGTGACCGCCCCCTCGGCCATGAATCATGCGGGGACTACCCGTTTCAGCGCTGCTGGGGCCCGTTGGGAGGGTTCGACGATGAATCCTGCGTTCCCGTGCCGTCTGTCGGATCACCGACTGCGGCGTCCGAACGGTTGACGCCGCCCGGACCGTCCTGGTGCGGGAACCGGTCGGGCAGGCGGCGCAGCCGCGCGTTCATGTTGCGGATCAGCAGAACGGTCGCGGTGGCCAGAACGAGGATCAGGAACAGGCCCATCGGGCCGGCCAGGCCACCCGTGCGGGTGTCCCCGAAGTTGTTCTGGGCGAGCACCTCAGCAGCGGTCAGCATGACGTCCCTCCGATGAGCGGTTGGTGACCAGCGTACGCCGCTCCGGGTCAGCAGGCATGCGCCGTCTCGCGGACGCCCGCGAAGAGATCCGACTCGGGCAGCGGGCTGTCGACCAGCGACCGGACGAGCTGGAAATCCTCCGTGGGCCAGGCGCGCTGCTGCAGCTCCATCGGCACCTGGAACCAGAAGCCGTCCGGGTCGATCTGGGTCGCGTGGGCTCGCAGCGCGTCGTCGCGGACCGGGAAGTATTCCGCGCACTCGACCCGGGTGGTGATCCGCGGGCCCTTGTCCGGCCGCTCGTCCCACCGCTTGAGCCACTCCGCGTACGGCGACTCGAGGCCCGCGGCGAGCAGCGTCTCGTGCAGGGCGAGGATCTTGCCCTTCGAGAAGCCGATGTCGTAGTAGAGCTTGAGCGGCTGCCAGGGCTCGCCGAGGCCCGGGTAGCGCTCGGGGTCACCGGCCGCCTCGAAGGCGGCCACGCTGACCTTGTGGGTCATGATGTGGTCGGGGTGCGGGTAGCCGCCCTCCTCGTCGTACGTGGTGACGACGTGCGGTCGGAACTCGCGCATCAGGCGCACCAGCGGCCCGGCGGCCTCGGCCACGTCCTGGAGGGCGAAACAGCCCTCGGGCAGCGGCGGCAGCGGGTCGCCCTCGGGCAGGCCCGAGTCGACGAAGCCCAGCCAGGCCTGTTCCACGCCGAGGATCGCGCGCGCGGCATCCATCTCGGCGCGGCGGATGTCGGCCATGTTGGCCCAGACGTCGGGCCGGTCCATCTTCGGGTTGAGCACGCTGCCGCGCTCGCCGCCGGTGCACGTCACGACCAGGACGTCCACACCCTCGGCCACGTACTTCGCGGTGGTCGCCGCGCCCTTGCTCGACTCGTCGTCCGGGTGTGCGTGGACGGCCATGAGTCGCAGTCGCTCTGCCAACGTCGGCGCTCCTCGTCTCTGCCCCGGCGGCCCTCCCCCGGGCCGCCCGGCTGACCTGCCGGATTACTCCCCCCGTGGCGAAACCCGCCGGCACCGGCCTGAGATGCTTGACGCATTCGGCCGGTGGGGAGAATGGAACCCTGCCATTCTTGCCGATGCCCCCGACAACGACGCCAGGAGATACCCGCCGGTGAGCGAGACGCACGCCACAATTCCATCCGGCGCGCCGGTCTTCCCGCCCGGCCGGTACGGGCGACGCCGCGAGCCGGGCCGCCGACCGCTGGTGGCCGCGCTGCTGGGGCTCGTCCTGGTGGTGGCGCTCGGCGTCTTCGTGACGGTCCGGCTCTACCAGCAGTACGGCAACCCGGAGTACGACGCCAAGGTGATCACCTACACCGGGATCACCGACTCGCAGGTGCTGGTCGACTTCCAGGTGAACGTGCCGCCGGGCGGGTCCGCCGTGTGCGTGCTGCGGGCCCGGGACCGCGCCGGCGCCGAGGTGGCCCGGGAGCAGGTGACGGTGACCGCCCGGCCGGGCGAACGGCAGGTGACGACGCAGCACCGCCTGGTGACCACCGGCCGGCCCTTCATCGGCGAGGTCCTGCGCTGCCGAGCGCCGGGCTGACCGGCGCCGATCCTGATCTGACCGGCGCCGGAGGGCGGTCGCCGGTGCTGGCGTGATCGTCCCGCCGGAGGGCCGGTCAGTGATCACCGCCACCCCTGTGTCGGTGGTCACTGGTAACTTGGAAGTTCACCTGTCAGCCAGCACGCACACTGAGGAGATCGCCTGTGTCCACTGGCAACGAGGCGCCCGCCACCTGGCTGTCGCAGGAGGCGTACGACCGTCTCCAGGCGGAACTCGACGAGCTGATCGCCAACCGGCCGGTCATCGCCGCCGAGATCAACGCCCGGCGCGAGGAGGGCGACCTGCGGGAGAACGGCGGCTACCACGCCGCCCGCGAGGAGCAGAGCAAGGCCGAGGGGCGCATCCTCTACCTGAAGGAGCTGCTCCGCACCGCGCAGGTGGGCGAGGCACCCACCGCCGACACGGTCGCACCCGGCATGGTCGTGACGATCTACTTCGACGACGACAAGGACGACACCGAGCGGTTCCTGCTCGGCTCCCGCGAGATCGCGTCGACCACCGACCTGACGGTCTACAGCCCCGAGTCCGCCATCGGCCAGGCGATCCTGGGCTGCCGTCCGGGGCAGACCTGCACCTACACCGCCCCGAGCGGCGCCGACATCAAGGTGACCGTCGTCGCCTTCGAGCCGTTCAGCGGCTGATTCGCCGCGTCCCGACGCGCCGGCGGCCCACCGGGCCCCGGCGCGTCGCGCGTTCCCGCCCGACCGGGCCCCGGCGCGGTCCGCGAGTCCGGGCCCCAGTGCGGTCCGCGAGTCCGGGCCCCAGTGCGGTCCGCGAGTCCGGGCCACGGCCGGGAGCGAGACCCGCGCCGGCCGGCCCGGTGCGGCCGACGTCACGCCTCGCCGGCGAAGACCACCTGGTAGCCGCTGGCCCGCAGTGCGCTGATCAGCGTGTCCGAGTGCTCGACGCCGCGGGTCTCCACCGACAGCGCCACCTCGACCTCGCCGAGCCGCAGGTGCGGATTCACCCGCTGGTGCTCCACGTCCACCACGTTCGCCCGGTGCTCGGCGATCTGGCTGAGCAGCGAGGCCAACTGCCCGGGCCGGTCCGGGCAACGGATGGTGAACCGGAGGTAGCGGCCGGCCGCCGCCAGGCCGTGCTCGATCACCCGGAGCATCAGCAGCGGGTCGATGTTGCCGCCGGAGAGCACGACGACCACCGGGGCCTCGACCTCGACCGCGCCGGTCAGCAGCGCCGCCACCCCCACCGCGCCGGCCGGCTCGACCACCAGTTTGCCCCGTTCCAGCAGCATCAGCAGCGCGCGGGAGATGTCCTCCTCGGAGACCGTCACGATCTCGTCGACCAGCTTGCGGACGTGGAGGAAGGTCAGCTCCCCAGGGCGACCGACGGCGATGCCGTCCGCGATCGTGCTGAACGACGGCAGGCGTACCGGCTCGCCGGCCACCAGCGAGGGCGGGAAGGCGGCGGCGCTGGCGGCCTGCACGCCGACGACGCGTACGTCCGGTCGCAGCGCCTTCGCCGCGACCGCCAGTCCGGAGACCAGGCCGCCGCCGCCGACACCGGTGACGATGGTCCGCACGTCCGGGCACTGTTCGAGGATCTCCAGCGCCACCGTGCCCTGACCGGCGATCACGTCCCGGTGGTCGAACGGGTGGATCAGCGTGGCGCCGGTACGGTCGGCGTAGGTCTGCGCGGCCACCAGCGACTCGTCGACGGTGTTGCCGACGAGTTCGACCTGGGCGCCGTACCCCTTGGTGGCCGCCACCTTCGGCAGCGGCGCGTTCACCGGCATGAACACGGTGGCCTGCGTGCCGACCAGGCCGGCGGCGAGCGCCACCCCCTGGGCGTGGTTGCCGGCGCTGGCCGCGACCACGCCGGCCGCGCGCTCCGCCTCGGACAGCCGGGAGATCCGCACGTACGCCCCGCGCACCTTGTACGAGCCGGCGCGTTGCAGGTTCTCGCACTTCAGCCAGGTCGGCCCGCCGAGCGCCGCGCTGAGCGGCCGCGAGGGTTCCAGCGGGGTGCTACGGACGACATCCGCGAGCAGCTCCCGCGCGCTCCGTACGTCCTCGAGGCTGACCAGTTCCGTCATGCCCCGATCGTGCCACCCGCCACCCCTGGGGCCGGCGGCGACGCCACCGGCGGATGCGTGGGGGCGGGCACGACGGAACCCGGCAGGATGGGACCGGACGGCAACGACCGGGCGATCCGCGCCTCCTGGGCGGCGGAGATCCGGACGATGAGCACGATCAACGACACCCCGGCGACCAAGCAAGCCGCGGTCGGCACGACGTACGAGTCAAGCGCAGCCGTGTAGTGGTCCGTGTAGGCCTGAAACTCCACGGCGGTCTGCGGGGCCTGCGGAAGGGTCTCCCACCTCTGTGCGACGCGCCCTCCGACGATCCGATCCCAGATCAGGAACACCACCCAACCGGTCCACCACAGGTTGACCAGCCGTGGGGTGGTCAACCGCCAGAGGCTCTCCCGCGCAACGTTGGCGACCACCCGGTACGGCATGAAGAAGTTGGCGATGGGCACCAGCCAGCCGGCGATCGCCCAGCCGGCGGAGACAGTCGCCCCTGCACCGGGAAAGGCGTCGAGGTTCATCCTGGCCCGCCACGTCCAAATGATCACCAGCACGGCGGCGATCAGCATGCCGACAACGTACGGAACCCCTGCCAGGTCGAGCAGCTGCACGGTGAGCAGCAGGTCGCTGTCCAACCGGTGGCCGGCCTCGGCGGCGATCGCTGCCTGCACCGGCAGGGCCAGCGTGCTCAGCAGGAACGCCAGCGTGGCCGCACCGACGGCCACGGCGGCGGCCCGCCCGATCCCCCGCACCGTGCGCACGGGGACGTCCGGTCGCAGGACCGGAGCCCCGACCGGGGTCCGGCAGGTCTCGCACTCGTTGGTACGCGGGTCGTTTTCGGTGTCACAGGTGTGGCAGAGCATGCCGCTTCCTCAGGTCGACGGGTAGCGGCAGGCTAGACGATCATGCGCCGGCTGGCGACCCCGTACCGACCCGGGGGTAGCCGGGGGCGTGGCGGGTCCACGGGGCCTGCATCTCGAACTGGCCGGCCACGCCGAGCAGGAGCAGCTCGGAGCCGGGCGGGCCGACCAGCTGCACCGCCACCGGAAGGCCGTCCGGACGGCGTCCCACCGGGATCACGATCGCGGGCAGGCCGGCGATGTTCCAGGGGGCGGCGTACGGGGCGTACCGGATGTTGGCCAGCATGTTCGCCCGCCAGGAGCGACCCGACCAGCTGGTCGCCTCCGGCGGCATGCCGGCCAGGGCCGGGGTGAGCAGCAGATCGACCGAGTGGTCGGTGAAGAACCCGATGGAGCGTTCGCGCCAGGCGGCCCGGTCGGCCTCCCGCACGTACCCCCGGCGCTGCGCCCACTCGCCGAACGTGACGTGCCGGCGGCTGCGCTTCTGCAGGCTCCGGCGGTCCAGGCCGGCGGCCCGGACGTCGGCCGCCGCCGCGGCGAACCAGGTGGCGATGCCCTGCAGGCCCAGCGCCATCGGGTAGACCGGGTCGGCCGGCCCGGTGTCGTGCCCGGCGGCGGCGAGGAGCCGGCCGGCGGCGGCGACCGCGTCCCGGTTCGGCGCGTCCGGCGAGACGCCGCGCACCGGGGAGCGCAGCGACACCCCGACCCGCAGCCGCTGCGGCGGGACCAGCTTCTCCTGCGGCCGGCCGGCCAGCACCTGGAAGCCGACCGCGGCGTCGGCGACGGTCGTGGTCAGCATCCCGTGCTCGGTGAGGCCGAACCAGTCGTCCGCGCCGAGCTGGCAGGGCACCACGCCGCGCCCCGGCTTGAGGCCGACCAGGCCGCAGCAGGCCGCCGGGATCCGGATCGACCCGAGCCCGTCGTTGGCGTGGGCGATCGGCACCAGCCCGGCGGCCACCGCGGCAGCCGAGCCGCCGGAGGAGCCGCCGGGGGTACGCGTGAGGTCCCAGGGGTTGCGGGTCACCGCGGTCTCGTCGTCGGTGACCCCCCACAGGCCCAGCTCCGGCATCCGGGTCACGCCGAGGATCACCGCGCCGGCGCCGCGCAGCCGCCGGACCACCTCGTGGTCGGCCTCCGCCACCGGGGTACGCACGGCGGCCGAGCCGTTCCAGGTGGGCAGCCCGGCGACCGCGGTGTTCTCCTTGACGGCGACCGGCACCCCGGCGAGGGGGAGGTTGGCCAGGTCCTCCTGCTCGTCGACCTTCTCCGCCTCGGTCACCGCCTCGCCGCCCCGGACCGCGCGGAACGCGGCCAGCTCGGCGTCGATGCGGGCGAGGTGATCGAGGTGGTCGGCAACGACCTGCGTGGCGGAGACGTCACCCCGGCGTACGCCGCGGGCGATCTGCTTGGCGGTCGCCCCTACCCACGTCGGCATGATGTCCTGCACGGCCACCCTCCCCAGCCCGCGGTCAGCCCAGCGCCTGCTCCAGATCGGCAAGCAGGTCGTCGACCGTCTCGATGCCGACAGACAGTCGCACGAGATCGCCGGGAACTTCAAGCGGCGAGCCGGCGGCACTTGCGTGTGTCATTCGGCCCGGGTGCTCGATCAGGGACTCCACCCCGCCCAGCGACTCGGCGAGCACGAAGAGCCGCGCCCGGTTGCAGATCTCCACGGCGTGCTCCTCGCCGCCGGCGGCCCGGAAGGAGATCATTCCGCCGAAGCGACGCATCTGCTTCGCCGCCACCTCGTGGCCGGGGTGCGCGGGCAGGCCGGGGTAGATGACCTCGCCGACCTTCGCGTGCCCGTCCAGGTACGCGGCGATGCGCTCGGCGTTGTCGCAGTGCCGGTCCATGCGTACGCCGAGGGTCTTGATGCCGCGCAGCGTGAGCCACGCGTCGAACGGTCCGTTGACGGCGCCCATCGCGTTCTGGTGGTAGCGCAGTTCCTCGCCGAGCCCGGCGTCGCCAGCGATCAGCGCCCCGCCCACCACGTCGGAGTGGCCGCCGATGTACTTGGTCGTCGAGTGGACCACCACGTCCGCGCCCAGGGCGAGCGGCTGCTGCAGGTAGGGGGAGGCGAACGTGTTGTCCACGACCAGCAGCGCGCCCGCGTCGTGCGCGACCGCCGCGAGGGCGGCGATGTCGGCGATGCCGAGCAGCGGGTTGGTGGGCGTCTCCAACCACACGATCTTCGTGCTCCCGGGCCGGATCGCGGCCCGCACGGCGTCGACGTCGGAGACCTTCGCCGGGGTGTACCCGAGGCCCCACCGCTCGGCGACCTTCGCGAACAGCCGGTAGGTGCCGCCGTACGCGTCGTCGGGGATGACCACGTGGTCGCCCGGCCCGCAGACGGTCCGGAGCAGGGTGTCCTCGGCGGCCAGGCCGCTGGCGAAGGCGAGCCCCACGGAGCCGCCCTCCAGCGCGGCCAGGCACTCCTGGAGCGCGTCCCGGGTGGGGTTGCCGGAGCGGCTGTACTCGTAGCCCTGGCGGGGCGCGCCGACCGCATCCTGCGCATACGTGCTGGTCTGGTAGATCGGTGGGATCACTGCGCCGGTGCGGGCCTCGGGGTCCTGGCCGGCGTGGATGGCGAGCGTCTCGAAGCCGTGACTCATGCCCGGAACGTTAGCCGTTCAGTCCGTCCCAGCCCATGGAACCCGGCCGCGGTCACACCGGGTCATGCCCTGGTCCGGCTCCTCGACCTCTGGTGAAGCCATCCGTCTCGCCGCGTTGCCGCACCGGGGGACGCGGCGGGGGCCCGGTGGGCGTGCGATGTCGGACCGCCGGGTGATACTGGCCGGGTGAGTTCGACCGCCCTGCCGTCCCGCCTCATCGGCGCAGCCGATCGCATCCCGGCCTCGCTCGACCTGCTGGCCGGCCCCGACCACGGTCGGGTCGCGCTACCGGTGCGGCTGGCCTGGTCCGGCCTGACCGAGTTCGACGTCACCGACCCACGGGAGCGGCTCACCCTCTATTGCCTGCTCCTCGATTGCGGGCAGCACGACGACATCATCCGCTACGTCAATCCGGTCCTGTTGCGACGGGACTGGCCCCGGGTTCGTCGACTGACCGCGCGTCGCCTCGTGTCGCTCTGGGAGCGACGGCTGCCAGAGCTGTCGGCCGCATGATCGATCCGGTACACCAGCGGTTGCTCCAGATCGGCTTCGCGGCCGGTGACGAGTTGGGACTCGTGCTGGCCGGCGGCTACGCCATGTCAGCGCACCAACTGGTGAGTCGCCCCTCGCAGGACATCGACTTTGCGACCGCCACCGCGTTGCCACTGGCCGCGATCGTCGATCGTTTGGTCACCGCCTATCGGGCCGCCGGCTACAAGACCGAACTCGTAGAAGTCACCCCACGGATGGCTCGGATGGTCGTGTCCGACGCGACCATCTCGTGCGAGGTGGACCTACTCAAGGAAGGAATCGGGCCGCCGGCCAGGCTGGCGGTCGGACCGGTGCTCTCCCTGGAAGATGCGGTCGGCTTGAAGATGCGGGCGCTGCACGAACGCGCCGCCCACCGCGACTACATCGACATCCGTGCGGCCAACTCGCGACTGACCTGGGTCGAGATGGAGAACCTGGGTGCGCGCCACACGGCCGGGTTCTCGCTGGAGGAGTTGGCCGACCGCCTCGGCGGCGTCGTCGAGCGTGATTCGCGCACCTTCCGGTCCTACGGGCTGGCGGAGGCAGCGATCGACGACCTGCGCCGGTGGGCACTGGCCTGGGAGGCGGACATCCGGTCGCGCCTGGCGAGCGGCGAGACGGGGCCCGTCGGCGTGGTCGACGACGAGTGGGACGCCTACCTCGACCCGGCCTGAGTCCCTCGCCGGAGCGCGGGGCGTGGCCGGGGCCTAGCCTGGAGCGGTGGCGGGGTGCGTGTTCTGCGGGATCGTGGCGGGCGAGGTGCCCGCGTTCCGGGTCGTCGACGAGCCCGACGGGGTGGCGTTCCTCGACACCCGGCCGGTGTTCAAGGGCCATCTGCTGGTGGTGCCGCGTACGCACCTGGTCACGCTGGCCGACCTGCCACCGGAGTCGCTGGCCGGCTACTTCGGGCTGGTCCGGCGGCTGGCGATCGCGGTCGAGGGCGGGCTGGGCGCGGGCGGCACGTTCGTGGCGATGAACAACAAGGTGTCGCAGTCGGTGCCGCACCTGCACACCCATGTCGTGCCCCGCACGAGGGGCGACGGCCTGCGCGGCTTCTTCTGGCCCCGCACCCGGTACGCCGACGACGCCGAGGCCGAGGGTTACGCCGAGCGCGTCCGTACCGCGCTGCGCGCGGGGGATCAGGCGGGCCGCGCGTAGCGCGTGATCCAGAGCTCCGGGATGACCTCCTCGTCCCCCAGCCGGGCGAAGCCCAGGGACTCGTAGAGGCGGCGGGCCGGGCGGTTGGCGCGACCCGTGGCGACCACGACCCGGCGGGTGCCGGCCCGGGCCAGCACGGCGTTCACCAGGGCACGTCCGACGCCACGTCGGTGGGCGGCCGGGTCGACGACCAGGCGGTCGATGTCGACGAGGGTGTCGTCCTCGGTCCAGCCGACCGCGCCGAGCAGGGCCGACCCGTCGAACGCCGCGAGCCAGCTCAGCGGCGCCGCGCGCAGGTCGGCCAGGTCCTCCCGCAGCGGCGGGATGCGGTCGTCGCCGATCAGGGCGGCCTCGACGGCGTACGCGGCGTGCTGCACCGCCAGCAGCGACCGGGCCAGCGCCTCGTCGGCGGCTGGCCGGATCCGGCGAATGGTCGGACCGCCACCGCCGCCGTCGGTGGCCGGTACCGCCCCGGTAACAGCCATGCCGGCGCCTCCTCTCCCACCGACGCCCGACCCATGCTGCCGCCCGCCCGGGCGCCACCCGAGGCGGGGTGCGCCCGGCGAGGGCTCCGCACCACCGCGTCGGCCTGCGCTTGCCGCCCGTGCCGGGCCGGACGCGATCTGTGGTGGGCGTGACCCGTGTGACAGGTGCGCACTGGGTGCCGAGCGAGGCCGGCGGGGCGGCTGGGCAGCGTGGGAGACAAGGTCACGGTCGGTAGCGGCCGAACCGGGGCGGCAGCGCCGTCGTCCCACCGGCCGCAGCCGGCCCGCCTGACTGCCGGCCACCCGGGTAAGGAAGTCGGGTCCGCCGGCGTTGCAGGCTGGGAAGGGTACGAGAGGAGTCCCACCGTGTTCCTGCGCCGCATGAAGGCCGAGATGATCACCCCGGAGCAGGCCCTGCCCGGCCGCCTGATCGCGATGCCCGTCGCCGACCGGCACGAGGTGCTCGGCACCCCGCTGAAGGGCCCGTTCCCCGAGGGGGCACAGGTCGCCGTGTTCGGGATGGGCTGTTTCTGGGGCGCCGAGCGGCTGTTCTGGACCCTGCCCGGCGTTTTCACCACCTCCGCCGGCTACGCGGGCGGCTACACGCCGAACCCGACGTACGAGGAGGTCTGCTCGGGCCGCACCGGCCACGCCGAGGTCGTCCAGGTGGTGTACGACCCGACGATGATCAACTACGAGGACCTGCTCAAGGTCTTCTGGGAGAACCACGACCCGACCCAGGGCATGCGCCAGGGCAACGACGTGGGCACCCAGTACCGGTCGGCGATCTACCCGACCACCGACGGGCAGCTCGCCGCCGCCGAGGCGTCCCGCGACGCGTTCGCGCCGATCGTGGCCCGCGCCGGCAAGGGTGAGATCACCACCGAGATCCGCCCGCTGGGCGACTACTACTTCGCCGAGGACTACCACCAGCAGTACCTGGCCCCGACGAAGAACCCGAACGGCTACTGCAACCACGGCCCCAACGGGCTGAGCTGCCCGGTCGGCATCGCCCGCACCGCAGGCTGAGCCGATCGACGTGCAAGGGCCCGCAGCCATACGCTGCGGGCCCTTGGTCGGACTCGGCCGCCAGAGCGAAACCAGATATCTACACACCTTCCCGCCATCTGGCCTCGATAGCTATAACGCGGCCCGAGATCTACGGCGCGACGATAAAGTCCCGTACCAGCGGCTTGAATGCTGAGTAACCACCATCGTCCACCGCCACGACAACGCGCATTGATTCGCCTGCGTCCGGGAGCGCGTAAGTCATGACGTTGTAATCAACACCGTCCACCTTGACCACCGCCTTCTGAGGCTCATCCAGTAGATGCTGTAACTCGGCGAAGGGCAGCCGCTGCAGATCACTCAAGGTGCGCTCAGCAACTTCACCCGCAACAATCGACTTCAGTGTCGCCCCCTGCTCCGCGAATTAGCCAACAGCACGATTTCGCGTACCTTGCTTTACCAGAAGACCGGGATTCGATAGGTGCGATGACTCCCCTTCCTTCCTACTCGCCACCAGTCAACCTGGAAGTGCTTTCGACTCCCGAGGCGGCCGAACGGATGCGGCTTTCGATCATAGCCGACGCGCCATCCATACTTGCTCCCCTTGTATTGGAGACGCTTTTTCTGCCAACTGCTTCCCTTGAAGCGACCTTTGATCGCTCGGGCGGCCCTATGACCGTAAGCGAGCACGCGCGCACTCTGAACGCCAGCCCAGTTCCAGGCATTTCCGCCGTAGCCGATAAGGCGGCCGACGCCTCGTCCGATGGAGCGCGCGGCCCGGGCGCACCAATTGCCGACCTTGCAGATCTTGCCAATCTTCTTGCCGTCCAGGTCCTCTTGATTGATCGGATCGCCGCAGGTGTATTCGTACGCGTTGCAACTTCCGCCCTCCACGGGGTCGACCTGGAGGAAGCGGCCCGTGGTGGTGTTGTAGAGGCGGACGCCCATCAGGATGATGCCCGACGGGGTGTCGGCCGCCCGCTGCTTGGCGCCGAGCCAACCGTACCGCTGCGCCCCGACGTCGTCGGGGTTGCGCGGGCTGCCGTACTCGCCCGCCTCACTGGTCCGCGACAGGCCCTCGTCGTCACCGTGGATGGCCGCAACCAGGTCGCCGTGCAGGTTGGTGATCTGCCAGTCGACCTGTCCGCTGTCGCTGTCGAAGATGCCGGCCATCGCCGACAACCCCGACACCGGCCGGGTGAACCGGTCCGCCGTCTCCTGCGTCCAGGACGGACTGTCGTCGTCGCCGTCGTAGTGGTGCACCGACTGCACGGCGGTGCCGCTGGCGTTGTCCGTCCACGAACGGACCCGCTCCCCGGTCACGTCCAGCACGTAATCCGTCGTCCGGCCGCCCTGAGTGATCGTGTCCACCAGGTCCGTCGAGTGGTACGTGACCGTCACGTTTCCACCCGGGGCGTTGGCGGTGTCGACCGCCGGCACCGTCCTCGTCCGGCCCAGCGCGTCGTACACGTAGCCGCTGGTGTTCACCCGGTCAGCCGTGTCGTACGTCCACGTCCGCGACGACGCCGCCGTCGTGCTCTGGCAGGCCCCGTCACCGGCCGGGCCGTACACGCTGACCGAGTTGCGGTTCGACGACGTGCTGAACCCGTACGACCGGGTGGTGCACTGGCCGCCGATCACATCGCGGATCGAGGTCAGCCGGCCCGCCGGGTCGTAGCTGTAGCTCTGCTCCGACAGGCTCGACGACCGCTGCCGCCACTGGCCGTGCGCCGACTCGACCACGCTCTCGGTGTAGAGCGTGCAGTCGGCCGCCGCGCAGCCCGGCTTCGTGTAGGTAAGACCGACCTGGGTGCCCGTCTCGTCGGTCTCCGTGGCGACCTGCACCCCGTTCGGCCACGACTCCGACGTCAAATTGCCGTCGGCGTCGTAACTGCCCGAGAAGGCTCCCGCCTGGGAGTCGTTGACCGAGGTCAGCAGGCCGCGTCGCTCGGTGCCGACGTCGTACGTGTACGTCCGGGTGGCCTTGCCGTCGGTACTGGTCGCCACCCGACCGAGCAGGTCGTACGTGGTGGTGGAGGTGACCCCGTCGGCGTCGGTGTAGGAGGTCTGCCGGCCCAGGTTGTCGTAACCCTTCACCACCTGCGCCGTCGACAGCCCGCCGACCATCGACTGGACCCGCAGCAGCCGTCCCGTCGCCGGCTCGTACACATTGCGGGTGATCGGCACCGCCGTGCCGAGCCCCGACGCCACCGCCACGCTGGTCTCGTACGCCCGGCCCGCGCCGTCGTACGTCGTGGTCGTCGTGCGCAGCGTCCCGGCGCTGGTCTTCTCGGTCACCACCCGCGACTGGTTGAACATGTCGTAGGTGGTCACCGTCACCGGCAACTCCGGCCCGCTGGCGGCCTGGCCGCCCGGCTGCACCCGGCATGGCAGGTTCGCCCACTCCGGCCGCAGATCGCACTCGGCGTACCCGGAACCTGAGGTTGCCCGGTAGTAGACCGTCTTCCGGGTGGCCTGTGTGGTGGTGCTGGTGCCTCCGGCCGGCGCGGTCGTGGAGGTGACCAGACCGGTGATCGGGTCGTACGTGGTCCGGGTGGTCTGGGCGAGGCCGGACGGGTCCACCGTCACCACGGTCGGCTGGCGCAGACCCCAGTCGTACGCGGTGGTGGTGGTCCGGATGTCATGGTCGGTCTCGACGCCGGCAGTGGCGTCCCAGATCCGGACGCCGACCTCCTGCTTGGTGATCAGGTTGTACGGCCCACCGGTGGTCGGCGCACCCTGGTCGTAGGTGTTCCTGGTGAGCTTGCGCCCACGCACCACGACACCATCCGGCAGCACGACGTCGTGCTCCGGCTCGAGCGTGTTCGTGAGCCGCTGCCCGTCCGACGAGTAGATGTTGAGGGTGGAGTGGCTGCGAGCCAGCATGCTCTCCGCCGCCGCGTCGTCGGTCGGGCTGGCATCCAGCGCGCCGGCGCGGTTGCCGGCGGTGAGGGTCCGCACCGTGTTGCCCCACTGGTCGTACCAGGTGGCACTGATGTGACCGCCCGGCGTGGCGGTGTTCACCTCCCGGGCGTTCGCATCCAGGTAGGTGATCGTGGCCCGCTCGTAAGACGACGGAAGCGTGCCGGCTGCCGGGTTGCCGGTCGGCACCTGGTTCGCCGGGAAGACCGCCGTCGCGTCGGTCGGCGCCTCCGGCTGCGCCCACCGACTGGTCTGCGCCGGCGACAGGTCGTACGGCGAGCCGGTGCCGGACACCGGCACCTTGTAGACCACCGTCTGGGTGGCGGTGCCGGCGGAAAGGGCCGAGCGGGTCACCTTGTGCAGCCGGCCCGCGCCGGGGTCACCGGGGATGCTGGTGTAGCTGAGCTGCCACGGCTCCTCTGCGACCGGCTTGATCGCAATGAGCATCCCACCCGCGTTGTAGTCGTAGGTCTCCCTGAGCTGACGCATCGTGCCGGCGTCGTTCCAGTCCAGCCGCGGATCCCAGGTGGCGCGCAGCCGGCCCGCGTTGTCGTACGCGTACCGCGCCATCGGCACGGTCCGCATCGCCGGGGTGGCCAGGTCCGGATCCCAGGCGGTGAAGGAAATTTCCTTCACGCGGCCGGCGTAGTCGCCCCACGCCGACTCGGTGGTGCCGGTCGCCGTGGTCGTCGTGGCGTAGGTGAAGGTCAGCGCCCGGCAACCCCGGGTCATCGTCGCGCAGTTCACGCCGTCCGGGACCGGAGCCAGCATCCGGGTCGGCCGGACCACCTCCTTGCCGCCGACGGTGGCCTTCTCCCAGCTCAGCGTCGTGGTCTGGTTGTTGCCCGGCACGGTAACCGACGTCGGAAAATACTTGCCGGCAGCGGTGCCGCTGACCCGGGTAAAGAGCACCGTGTTGCCGTCCTCGTCGGTCAGCGAGTAGGAATCGCTACCGGCGGTGTAGGTCAGCTTGCGGAACTCCATCCCGATCTCGGGATCGAAGGCGCTGGCGGTGCGTTTGGTGAAGCCGATCGTGTCGCCCTCCGGCAGGCCGACCTGCACCAGCGAGCCGTACATGGTCAGCGAGGTGTACGGCGACTCGGCCTCTTCGACCACCGCGCCGGACACCCAGCCGGGCCCGAACATGTTCGCCGCGTCCGTCTCTGCCGCCCGCCGGCTGTTGTACGAGCGGGTGACGGTCAGGTCGCTGCCGAACGAGTCGACGGACACGTCCGTGTCCGACAGCGTGTAGTTCCGGTGATCAGGTTGACCGAACCGGGGCCGATCTCCTGCGCCGCCGCGGACGCCTGGTCCCGGTCGAAGGTGAACTTCGCCGGGCTCGACGTGCCTCCGGTACCCCCGGTGAAGGTTCCGCGCACCTGCAGCGGACCGTTCCGCGGGATCGACTCGGCGTCGGCCGCCGCGAGGGTGGCCTCGACGTCCCAGTTGAGCTTGGGGAAGTTGCCGTCACCGCTGGTCGGCAGCGGCCAGGTCACCGCGCCGCCGCCGGCCGCGACCGTCACGTGCCCGGTCGGGATGTTGACCCAGACATCGGCGTCACCGCGGCGCCACTGGTAGGTGACCCCGGTGGCGGCCGCCTGGCCGATGCCGGTGAGCGCGACCTTCGCCGCGGTGATGTCGCCTTCCTTCGGCGAGGTCACCGCGCCGGAGCCGACGTTGAAGGTGTACGTCCGGATCGCCGACTGGTTGCCCGCCCGGTCCCGGGAGCGCACGTACAGCGTCTGCGGCCCGTCCGAGGTGGGGGTGATCGACACGGTGGCGCTGCCGCCCAGGTTGGCCGCGTTGACGGTCTGGTTCGGGGTTCGCTGCAACAACGCCGCGCACACAGTTTGCCGCCGACGCCCGGCGGCGCGAGTCTCGTCGATGCGTTGATTGTCACATCGAGTGAGCGGCCTGACCCTCGCAGCGTGACGGTCGTCGACACGAACCGCCACCATCGAGCCCGCTGCGACCACGCTCCGCAATCGTGGGCGCGGATTCTAGCAACCCTTTACACGACTGTCATCGTCTCAACAGGCCAACCGCAACATCCTCTGGCAGCATCGTCTCGCATGTGCGGACTTGCGGGAGAGTTCCGCCGTGACGGATCACGCGCCGACGTGTCGGCGGTGGAGCGCATGGCGGCCACGATGAGTGACCGAGGGCCGGACGACAGTGGGGTGTGGGCACAGGGCAGGACCGCCCTGGGGCACCGGCGCCTGAAGATCATCGACCTCTCCGCCGCGAGCGGGCAGCCCCTCGTGGACGCCGCCGCCGGGCTGACCGGCGTCTTCAACGGCTGCATCTACAACTATCGGGAGCTGCGCGCCGAGCTCCAGGCGAAGGGCCACCGGTTCTTCTCCTCCGGCGACAGCGAGGTCGTGCTCAAGGCGTACGCCGAGTGGGGGCTCGACTTCGTCGACCACCTCCTCGGCATGTTCGCCGTGGCGATCAGCGAGCGGGCCACCGGCCGCCTCGTGCTGGCCCGGGACCGGCTCGGCATCAAGCCGCTCTACCTGGCCGAGTCGCCGGGAGTGGTGCGCTTCGCCAGCACCTTGCCGGCGCTGCTGGCCGGCGGCGGGATCGACACCGGCATCGACCGCGTCGCCCTCGCGCACTACCTGAGCTTCCACAGCATCGTGCCGCCGCCGCGCACCATCCTGCGCGGGGTGACCAAGCTGCCCCCGGCCACGGTCCGCGTCTACGAGCCGGACGGCGGAACCCACGAGCGGGTCTACTGGGACCCCTCGTTCACCCGGCACCCCGACCGGGCCGACTGGTCCGAGAAGGACTGGCAGGAGGCCCTGCTGGAGTCGCTGAACACCGCCGTGCGGCGGCGGATGGTGGCCGACGTGCCGGTCGGTGTGCTGCTCTCCGGCGGTCTGGACTCCAGCCTGGTGGTGGCCCTGCTGGCCGGCGAGGGCCAGCGGGGACTGTCCACCTTCTCCATCGGCTTCGAGGCGGTCGGCGGCCGGGAGGGCGACGAGTTCCGCTACTCCGACGTGGTGGCGAAGACGTTCGACACCGACCACCACCAGATCCGGGTGCCGACCGGCGACCTGCTGCCGCCGCTGGAAGCGGCCGTCGCCGCGATGAGCGAGCCCATGGTCAGCCACGACTGCGTGGCGTTCTACCTGCTCAGCCAGGAGGTCGCCCGGCACGTGAAGGTGGTGCAGTCGGGTCAGGGCGCGGACGAGATCCTGGGCGGCTACCACTGGTACCCGCCGCTCGCCCGAACCACCCGGGAGGACGCCCTCGACACGTACGCGCGGGCGTTCTTCGACCGGGACGCCGCCGGCCTGGCCCGCGTACTCGACCAGGCCTGGCTGGCCGACGGCGACCCGGCGCGGGAGTTCGTCGCCGCGCACCTGGCGCGACCCGGCGCCGACACCGCGGTCGACGCCGGCCTGCGGATCGACACCCAGGTGATGCTGACCGACGACCCGGTGAAGCGGGTCGACAACATGACCATGGCGCACGGGCTGGAGGCCCGGGTGCCGTTCCTGGACCACGAGTTCGTGGAGCTGGCCGCGAGCTGCCCGCCGGAGCTGAAGCTGGCCCAGGGTGGCAAGGGCGTGCTCAAGGAGATCGGCCGGCGGGTCCTCCCGCACGAGGTCATCGACCGGCCGAAGGGCTACTTCCCGGTCCCGGGCCTCACCCACCTGGAGGGCAAGCTCCTCGACCGGGTACGCGACGCGCTCACCGCACCGGAGGCCCGCCGAAGGGGCCTGTACCGCGCCGAGTACGTCAATGCACTGCTCGCCGACCCGAACGCCGAACTGACCCCGCTGAACGGAAACAAGCTGTGGCAACTCGGACTCCTGGAAATGTGGCTCCAGAGCCACGGAATCGACTGACCGTGTCCGACACCCTCGCCACCGGGGTGGCCCTCGCCGACCAGGTGCGCGGCCGCAGCCGGCGGTTCGAGCGGGTGGGACCGGGTGGCGACCCGATCGCGACCGCCGGCGCCGCCGAAACGGACCGCACCGACGACGGACCCGCCGACGGCGTGGTGCTGGACTGCGGATGGGGCCGGCTGGTGTTCGGCCAGACGTTCGCCGACCAGGCCGCCGTCGCCGACGTACTGCGCTCGGAGGCCGCCGGCGCGCGGGACATCTGCATCTACCTGCGCGACCCGCACGTGCTGGTGTCCCGCCTGCCGGACGAGCTGTTCATCGACCCGTCGCTGACCTACCGGCTGCCGCTGGACGGCGAGTGGCCCGCCGACCCGGAGATCCCCGGGCTGCGGATCCGCCCGCTGCACGACGCGGAGGACGCGGACGACGTCAACCGGATCTACGCGGCGAACGGCATGGTCACCGCGCCGGTGGACGTGCTGGTCGCCAACGCGGCCACCGACCGCTTCCTGCACCTGCTCGCCGAGAACGCGACCGGCGAGGTCGTCGGCACCATCACCGGCGTGGACCACGTGGCCGTCTTCGACGACCCGGACGGCGGCGCCAGCCTCTGGTGCCTGACGGTCGACTTCAACGCCGCGCCGCCCGGCACCGGCCAGGCGCTCATCACCGCGCTGGCGGCGCGGCTGGTCGAACGCGGCCGGGCGTACGTGGACCTGTCGGTGCTCGCCGAGAACGACGGTGCGATCCGGCTCTACGAGCGGCTCGGCTTCTACCGGACGTCGACGCTCTGCGTGAAACGGAAGAACCCGATCAACGAGCGGCTCTTCCTGCCCGCCATGCCGGAGGGGTACGACCAGCTCAACCCGTACGCGAAGATCGTCGCGGACGAGGCGATGCGCCGCGGCATCCGGGTGGAGGTGACCGACCCGGCGTGGGGCGAGCTGCGGCTGAGCAGCGGCGGCCGGACGGTCCTCACCCGCGAGTCGCTGTCCGAGCTGACCTCGGCGGTGGCGATGAGCCGCTGCGACGACAAGCGGGTGACCCGGCGGATCCTCGCGCAGTCCGGGCTCTCGGTGCCCCGCGGCCGCACCGCCACCGGCGGCCAGGCCGACGCCGCCTTCCTCGCCGAGGTGGGTGAGCTGGTCGTCAAGCCGGCCCGGGGCGAGCAGGGCAACGGCATCACCGTCGGCGTACGGACGCCGGAGGCGCTGCGGGCGGCGGTCGAGCTGGCGGCCCGGTTCTGCCCGGAGGTGCTGCTGGAGGAGCTGTGCCCGGGCGAGGACCTGCGGGTCGTCGTGATCGACCACGAGGTGGTGGCCGCGGCGGTCCGCCGGCCGGCGGCGATCACCGGCGACGGCGTGCACGACATCGCCGAGCTGATCGAGCGGCAGAGCCGCCGCCGCGCCGCCGCCACCGGTGGCGAGTCGCGCATCCCGCTGGACGACATGACCCGCGAGGTGGTCGCCGAGGCCGGGTACGCGCTGGACGACGTCCTGCCCGAAGGGCAGGTGCTCGCGGTCCGGCGTACCGCCAACCTGCACACCGGGGGAACGATCCACGACGTCACGGCCGACCTGCACCCGGTGATCGCCGAGGCCTGTGTGACCGCGAGCCGCGCCCTGGACGTCCCGGTGACCGGGCTGGACCTCCTGGTTCCCGCGCCGGACCGGCCGGAGCACGTCTTCATCGAGGCGAACGAGCGGCCGGGGCTGGCCAACCACGAGCCGCAGCCGACCGCCGAACGCTTCGTCGACCTGCTCTTCCCCGGCACCCGGGCACCTCAGCGGCTGTGGTCGCCGGCCGGTGCGGCAAGCTCAGGGGCATGACCGCGAACCGGCCCACCCCGCTCCCGCTCGACCTCGACTACCTGCGCCGGGTGCTGCTGGAGCTGCTGGAGATCCCGAGCCCGTCCGGGCGCACCGACCACGTGCAGCAGTACGTGGGCGAGCGGCTGGCGGCGCTCGGGATCCCGTCGACGCTGACCCGGCGCGGCGCGCTCAGCGCCTGCCTCCCCGGCCCGCGGACGACCGGGGCGGACCGGGCGATCGTCGTGCACACCGACACCATCGGCGGCATGGTGAAGCGGCTCAAGGAGAACGGCCGGCTGGAGCTGAAGCCGATCGGTACGCACAGCGCCCGCTTCGCCGAGGGCGCCCACGTGCGGATCTTCACGGACGACCTGGACCGGGTGATCACCGGTCAGGTGCTGCCGCTCAAGGCCAGCGGCCACCGCTACAACGAGGCCGTCGACTCCCAGGGCATCGGCTGGGAGCTGGTCGAGGTACGGGTGGACGAGCCGGTCGACGACATCGCCGGCCTGCGGGCACTGGGCATCGACGCGGGCGACTTCGTGGCGTTCCTGCCGAACCCGCAGATCACCCCCACCGGGTACGTGAAGTCCCGGCACCTGGACGACAAGGCCGGCGTCGCCGCCGTGCTGACCGCGTGCAAGGCGCTGGTCGACGCGGGCGTCACCCCGGCGGTGACCGCGCACCTGCTGATCACGGTCACCGAGGAGATCGGCCACGGTGCCTCGCACGGGCTGGACCCGGACGTGGCCGAGATCGTCTCGGTGGACGCGGCCGTGGCGGCTCCCGGGCAGCAGTCCCGGGAGAACGCGGCGACCCTGGCGATGGGTGACGGGGTGGGGCCGTTCGACTACCACCTGACCCGCAACCTCGCGGCGATCGCCCGCGACCACGACGTCGACCTGGTCCGCGACGTGTTCGACTACTACCGCTCGGACGTGGCGGCGGCCGTCGAGGCGGGCGCGCACGCCCGGGTGGCCCTGCTCGGGTTCGGGGTGGACGCCACCCACGGCCACGAGCGCACCCACCTGGACGGGCTGCGCCAGCTCACCCAGCTGCTCTGCCTGTACCTCCAGAGCGACCTGGTCTTCCCCGAGTGGGACGCCGAACCGGCGGGCGACCTCGCCGACTTCCCGTCGCTGGCGGTCCAGCCCGCCAGCGAGGACGGCCCGCGCGAAGGCCCGATCGGCATCGCCACCGGCACCTGACCGACTCGGCCACCCGCTCGCATTCCCGGCCGGCCTGTGATCGAAATCCGTTGCCCGGGCCACCGGGCTCTGGATAGCGTGACGGTACACGGGAAAGGAGGTGGTCCAGACTTGTATAGCAATCGGACTCGTGAGGTGGCTGTCCGCTAGCCGCTGTCCTCGACAGTAATCCCGTCCGCCCCGCCAGGGGTGGGCTCAGGCACCATCGTCGAGACCGTGTGGCAGCGGTGCGGCGAAACCACGACAGCCACCCGACCCCCGGGGTGCCGGCCCAGTCCAGCCGGCCCGCGCGTCAGCGCGGAAGCCCCGGGGGTCGCTTCATCCCGGAGATCACCGTGTCGATGCGCGAGCTGGTGGTGCTCGGGACGGCCAGCCAGGCGCCGACCCGGACGCGCAACCACAACGGGTACGTGCTGCGCTGGGACGACGAGGTGATCCTCTTCGACCCGGGCGAGGGCACCCAGCGGCAGCTGCTGCACAGCACCGTCACCGCCACCGACCTGACCCGGATCTGCGTCACCCACTTCCACGGCGACCACTGCCTGGGGCTGCCCGGCACCATCCAGCGCCTCTCGCTGGACCGGGTGCCGCACCCGGTGGCGGTGCACTTCCCCGCCGGGGGCGCCGAGTACTTCGCCCGGCTGCGGCACGCGTCGAGCTTCTACGAGACCGCCGAGCTGGCCGTCGAGCCGGTCACCGCCGACGGGCAGCGGATGGCGCTGCGCGGCGGCACCCTGGAGGCCCGCCGGCTGCGGCACCCCGTCGAGACGTACGGCTACCGGCTCGTCGAGCCGGACGGGTGCCGGATGCTGCCGGAGAAGCTGGCCGCGTACGGCATCGCCGGCCCGGCCGTCGGCGAGCTGCTGCGCGTCGGCCACCTGGACGTGGCCGGACGCCGCGTCACCCGGGACGAGGTGAGCGTGCCCCGGCCCGGGCAGCGGTTCGCCTTCGTGATGGACACCGGCCTGTGCGACGGCGTGTACGCGCTCGCCGAGCACGCCGACCTGCTGGTCATCGAGTCGACGTTCCTGGAGTCGGAGGCCGCCCTCGCCGCCGAGGTCGGGCACCTCACGGCGGCGCAGGCCGCACGGGTGGCCACCGAGTCCGGGGTACGCCGGCTCGTGCTCACCCACTTCTCGCAGCGGTACCCGGACCCGGAGCGCTTCGCCGACGAGGCCCGCCGGCACTTCGACGGCGACCTGGTGATCGCCGCGGACCTGATGACCGTGCCGGTCCCGTCCCGGCGGGTAGCCTCGGCCGGGTGACCTTGACGCTGCGCTGCGCCACCGCCGGCGACCTGATGGCCGTGGGCAGCCTGCACCAGCGGTCCCGGGTCGCCGCGTACTCGTCCTTCCTGCCGGCGGACGCGCTGGCCGAGCCGACGCCGGAGGCGATGGGGCGGTACTGGGCCGAACGGTGGCACTGGGAGCGGGACACCCACACGCTGACCGTGGCCGAGCGCGACGGCGAGCTGGCCGGATTCAGCTACGTCGGCCCGGACGACGAGGACGATCCGGCGACCGGGCTGCTGTACGCGCTGCACCTGGAGCCCGCCGAGCGGGGCCGCGGCGTCGGGCGGGAGCTGATGATTTACGCGCTGGACGGCATGCGGGCGCGCGGGTGGCGGCGGGCCGCGCTGTGGGTGCTGCGGGAGAACGCGCACGGGCGGCGCTTCTACGAGCGCGGCGGCTGGACGCCGACCGGGGCCGAACGCGAGGACCTGATCGGCACCGTCCTGGCCACCCAACTCCGCTACGCGCGTGCGGTGCGAGGACGGGCCTCCTCGCACCGCCCGCGATAGCGGAAGGGCCCCTTCTCGACACCGGCTCCGGTCGCTGGCGGCACGGTTCGCGATCGGCGGCAGCGGGCGTTCGCTCTCAGCGGATCCGGGCATGGGCGTCGATCCCGGGAGCGTTGCCGGCTGCATGGACACCGATCACACCGCCTCCGGTCCGACCGAGGGCGAAGCGCTGGACGCGTACTCCCGGGTTGTCACGACCGTCGCGGCGCGCGTGCTGCCCAGCGTGGCCGCGCTGTCGGTGCGGACGGCGCGCGGTGGCGGCGCCGGCTCCGCGGTCACCGTGGGCGCCGACGGCCTGCTGCTCACCAGCGCCCACGTCGTGCAGGGCGCCCAGGGCGGATCGGCGACCTTCGGCGACGGCACCGAGAGCCGGTTCCGGGTCGTGGGCGCCGACCCGCTCTCCGACCTGGCGGTGCTGCGCGCCGAGGCGGGCACGGTGCCGCCGGTCGAGCTGGGCGACGCCGACGCGCTGCGCATCGGTCAGCTGGTCGTGGCGGTTGGCAACCCCATGGGGCTGGCGGGCTCGGTGACCGCCGGGGTGGTCTCCGGGCTCGGCCGGTCGCTGCCGGCCCGGGACGGCCGCGTCACCCGGTTGATCGAGGACGTCATCCAGACCGACGCCGCCCTCAACCCGGGCAACTCCGGCGGCGCGCTCGCCGACTCGGCCGGCCGGGTGGTCGGGGTCAACACGGCCGTCGCCGGGTACGGGCTCGGGCTGGCCGTACCGATCAACGCCACGACCAGGAGAATCATCCGGGACCTGACCGACCACGGACGGGTGCGGCGCGCCTGGCTCGGCGTCGCCGGCGTGCCCGTGCCGCTGCCACCCGAGGTGGCGGCGCGGACCGGGCAGCGGCGCGGCCTGCGGGTGGTGGAGGTGGTGCCGGGCAGCCCGGCCGGGCTCGCCGGGATCTACCTCGGTGACGTCATCCTCGCAGCCGGCGGGCGGCCGGTCAGCGACGGTCAGGGCCTGCAACGGCTGATGCTCGGCGACGCGATCGGCCGCCGATTGCCGGTCACCGTGCTGCGCCGGGGTGCGCTCGTCGACGTGGTGGCGGTGCCGACGGAGCTGACCCGCTGACCCGCCCGCGGCCGGCGGGTCAGGAGTAGTCGGCCGGCCGCGTTGAACGGTTTCCCTCGTGCCACGCAGGCGTGGCACGAGGGAAACCGCCCCGTCGCTCAGTGGGCGCCGAGGTGAGCCAGCAGGTCCTGGCGGGTGAGGACGCCCTTCGGCTTGCCGTCGACCAGCACCAGGGCGGCGTCGGACTTCTCCAGCAGGGCGACCGCCTCGCTCACCGGCTGGCCGCCACCGATCATCGGCAGCGGCTCGCCCATGTGCCGTTCGATGGTGTCGTGCAGGTGGGCCTGCCCGGTGAAGAGCGCGTCGAGCAGGTCCCGCTCCGCGATCGACCCCGCCACCTCACCGGTCACCACCGGCGGCTCGGCCTTGAGCACCGGCAGCTGGGAGACGCCGTACTCGCGCATGTAGTCGATCGCGTCCCGGACCGTCTCGGTCGGGTGGACGTGCACCAGCTCGGGCAGGCCGCCCGGCTTGCTCGCGAGCGCGTCGGCGACGGTCGGCTCGGTTCCGGCGTTGTCCAGGAAGCCGTACCGGGCCATCCACGAGTCGTTGAAGATCTTGGACAGGTAACCCCGGCCGCCGTCCGGCAGGAGCACCACGACCACGTCGTCCGGCCCGGCCTTGCGCGCCACCTCCAGCGCGGCGACGACCGCCATGCCGCAGGAGCCGCCGACCAGCAGCCCCTCCTCGCGGGCCAGGCGGCGGGTCATCTCGAACGACGCCTTGTCGGAGACCTCGACGATCTCGTCGGCGACGCCCCGGTCGTACGTCTCCGGCCAGAAGTCCTCGCCGACGCCCTCGACCAGGTACGGGCGACCGGTGCCGCCGGAGTACACCGACCCCTCCGGGTCGGCGCCGACGACGCGTACCCGGCCGTCAGAGGCCTCCTTCAGGTAGCGCCCGATCCCGGAGATCGTCCCGCCGGTGCCGACGCCGGCGACGAAGTGGGTGATCCGGCCCTCGGTCTGCTTCCACAGCTCGGGCCCCGTGGTCTCGTAGTGGGACCGGGGGTTGGCCGGGTTCGCGTACTGGTTGGGCTTCCACGCGCCGGGAATCTCCCGAGCCAGCCGGTCGGAGACGTTGTAGTAGGACCGCGGGTCCTCCGGCGCGACGGCGGTCGGGCAGACCACCACCTCGGCGCCGTACGCCCGCAACACGTCCTGCTTGTCCTGGCTGACCTTGTCCGGGCAGACGAACACGCACCGGTAGCCCTTGAGCTGGGCCACCAGGGCCAGCCCGACGCCGGTGTTGCCGCTGGTCGGTTCGACGATCGTGCCGCCCGGCTTGAGGATGCCGGCGCGCTCGGCGTCCTCGACCATGCGCAGGGCGATCCGGTCCTTGACCGACCCGCCGGGGTTCAGGTATTCCACCTTCGCCAGCACGGTGGCCTGGATGCCCTCGGTGACGTTGCGCAGGCGTACCAGCGGGGTGTTGCCGATCAACTCGACGACGTTGTCGTAGTACTGCACCTGGTTGTGCCCTTCTCCTCCGGCGCCGCCGGGGTGGGCGGCCGGGCAGACGAATACTCGAGGCTCAGCCTACGTCCCGTCAGCCGACCACCTCGCCCGGGACGACGGACCCGCGGCTCGCCTCCCACTCCAGGAACCGCTCGGTCTCCGCGAGCACGCTGCCGGCCAGCCAGGTGACCATGACCGCGTCGTCGGCCAACCCGAAGATCGCCAGCGGGATCTCCGGCAGCAGGTCGATCGGCGAGACGATGTACGCCGTGGCGGCGGTCATCAGGGCCAGCCGGAGTCCGCCGTCGTAATCTCCGCGAGCCGTCGCCCGGACCATCCGGGGCAGCGCCGCCAGCCGCTTCCCCAGCGACGGCCCTCCCCGCACCCCGACCGCCAGCGCGCGGGCCAGCGCGATGAACGCCGCACGTCGTTGCAGTGTCTTCCCCATCCCTCGCTCCTTCCCGTACGCCAGCGTGCCGCCCCGGCGCAAGCCCACCGCTCCGGTGGAACAGGTACCCAGAACGGTCGCTTTCCAGGCCCCGGTGAGCCGTCACGGCGACAGCCGCGTGTCGTGGGGTCGCGATAATGTCGGTGCATGGGGGTCGCTGGTTCCGTCGTTCCGGCCGGTCCGCGCTGGCAGCTCGTGCGGCGCGTCGCCCGGCTGGCCGCGATCGGCACGGGCGCGACCGCGGCCGCCGCCGTCGCCACCGGCGGCGTGCTGATCGGTCAGGCCCGCCAGGCCCGCCGCACGATCCCGATGGCGGAGGCGCCGCCGCCGCGCTGCGACGGGGTGTACGGGGCGAAGCTGCCCGGCCCCGCGATCACCATGGTCATCCTGGGCGACTCCTCCGCCGCCGGCTACGGGGTGCACCGCCGCCGCGAGACGCCCGGCGCGCTGCTCGCCACCGGCCTGTCCCGGCGGCTGCAGCGGCCGGTCCGGCTGCACCGGTTCGCCGTGGTGGGTGCCCTCTCCGCCGGGCTGCGGCACCAGGTCGAGGCGGCCCTCGAGTGCCAGCCCGACATCGCCGTCATCCTGGTCGGCGGCAACGACGTCACCAACCGCACACCGCTGGCGCTGGCGGTGCGCTACCTGGTCGAGGCGGTCACCGCCCTGCGCGCCGCCGGCTGCGAGGTGGTCGTCGGCACCTGCCCGGACCTGGGGGCGATCCGGCCCATCCAGCCGCCGCTGCGCTGGCTGGCCCGCCGGTGGAGCCGGCAGCTCGCCGCCGCCCAGACGGTGGCCGTGGTCGAGGCCGGCGGCTGGACGGTTTCGCTCGGTGACCTGCTCGGTCCCCGGTTCGCGGCCGAGCCGACCCGGATGTTCGCGTGGGACCGGTTCCACCCGTCGGCCGAGGGCTACGCGGTGGCCGCCGCCGCCCTGCTGCCGACCCTGCTGTCCGCTCTCGGCGCAGGCCAGGAGCGCAGGGCTGCGCCGACCCGGGTCGAGGGCGTACGGTCGCTGCCGGAGGCTGCCCAGGAGGCGGCGCGGCACGCGGGGACCGAGGTCAGCGGCGCCCAGGTCCGGGGCCGCGATCGCGGTCCGGCCGGCCGGTGGGCGCAACTGCGCCGGCGGGCCTTCTTCGGTGTCGGCGCCGTGCCGCAACCCGGTCCGGCCGCGGAGTCACCCTCAGTGGAAGGACTGGCATGAGCGAGCGCAGCGAGCGAATCATCAGGCGCAGCGCCGTCGAGCCTCGTGGCGGCACGCAGCGAAGCGGAGCGCCGTCATGAACGAACGCAGGGTCGGCCACGGGACGGTGTCGCCGTGAGCGGCCACCTCGTCCCCTCCGGTCTCGCCGGCCGGCTGGGCCGGGCGGCGGTCCTGTCCCTGACTGCCGGGGCGGTGGGTGGCGCGGCGCTCCTGGCCGGGCAGGCCCTGGCCGCACGGCACCGGCGGTACGCGCAGCCGGAGCTCGGGCTGGCCCTGCGGTCCACCGTCGGCCGGGCCGGTGCGCCGCCGCTGCGGCTCGTGCTGCTCGGCGACTCGTCCGCGCTGGGCGTCGGCGTCGACCGGCTCGAGGACACGATCGGCGGCCAGCTGGCCCACCTGCTCGCCGAAGGGCCGGCCGGGCGGCTGGTCCACCTGTCCAGCGTGGGCGTCTCCGGCTCGCGCTCGACCGATCTGGCGACGCAGGTCGCCCGCGCCCTGCTCGGCGAGCGGCCGGACGTGGCGGTGATCCTCATCGGCGCCAACGATGCCACCACGCTGCGCCGGCCGGCCGACGCCGCCGCGTACCTCGGGGCGGCCGTGCACCGCCTCCGCGAGGCCCGCGTGGAGGTCGTGGCCGGCACCTGCCCCGACCTCGGCGCGGTCCGCGCGATCGCACCCCCGCTGCGGCACCTGGTCGGTTGGTCCGGGCGGCGGGTCGCCCGGGCCCAGACCCTCGCGGTCCTGGACGCCGGCGGCACCGTGGTGGACCTGGCGACCGAGACCGGGCCGGTCTTCCGCGCCGACGCCGGCACCCTCTGCCACGACGGCTTCCACCCGTCCGCCGACGGGTACCGGGTGTGGGCGCACGCCCTGCTTCCCGCAGTGGCGGCCGCCGCCGCGGTCGCCACCCGGCACTGACCCCCGGACCCGCTCCCCGCACGCTGCCGCCCCGCCACGCCGCGGCCTGCCCCGCCGCACCCTGGCCTGCCCGGCCCCGCCGGGCCCCGCCGCAAGATCGTGCTGGATGGCCGAAGTAGTGGCATCCGACCCGCCCACCCGCCACGAGGCCACTACTTCCGCGATGTTGTGCGACCTGGCCGCAGGGGACGACCGGGGACGGCAGGCAATCCCCCGCGGGCGGGTCGGACGCCTCGCGGGACGCCGCGAGGCAGGTGACATTTCCCGTCGCCGGAGCGCCTTCCGCCGCTTGTTACTGGAGGGTTAACGTTGGTTCATGCCGACTGAGTCGTCCCGCGACGCCGTCATCGTCGCCACCGCCCGCTCCCCCATCGGCCGGGCGCACAAGGGGTCCCTGCGCGACGTCCGCCCGGACGACCTCGCCGCGACCATCGTGCGGGCCGCCCTCGACAAGACTCCCCAGCTCGACCCGACCGAGATCGACGACCTCTACCTGGGGTGCGGTCTGCCCGGCGGCGAGCAGGGCTTCAACATGGCCCGCGTGGTCGCCACCCTGATGGGGCTGGACGGCCTGCCCGGTGCCACGCTGACCCGCTACTGCGCATCCTCGCTCCAGACGACCCGGATGGCGATGCACGCGATCCGGGCCGGTGAGGGCGACGTCTTCATCTCCGCCGGCGTCGAGACCGTCTCCCGGTACGCCCGGGGCAACTCCGACGGGCTGCCGCCGGAGGCGCAGGCGCTGGTCGGCGGCGGCTGGGAGAACCCGCGCTTCGCCGCCGCGCAGGAGCGCTCGAAGCGCCGGGCACAGGGCGGCGCCGAGGTGTGGGCCGACCCGCGCGAGTCCGGCGAGTTGCCGGACATCTACCTGGCCATGGGACAGACCGCCGAGAACCTGGCCCAGGTGTACGACGTGACCCGCGCCGACATGGACGAGTTCGGCGTACGCAGCCAGAACCTGGCCGAGAAGGCGATCGCCGACGGCTTCTGGGCCCGGGAGATCACCCCGGTCACCACCCCGGACGGCACGGTGGTCAGCACCGACGACGGTCCCCGCCCCGGCGTCACCCTGGAGGCCGTGTCCGCCCTGAAGCCGGTCTTCCGGCCGGACGGGCGGATCACCGCCGGCAACTGCTGCCCGCTGAACGACGGCGCCGCCGCCGTGGTGGTGATGAGCGCACAGCGGGCGAAGGACCTCGGCATCACGCCGCTGGCCCGCATCGTCTCCACCGGCGTGACCGCCCTCTCTCCGGAGATCATGGGCCTCGGTCCGGTCGAGGCGTCGAAGCAGGCCCTGAAGCGCGCCGGCATGACGATCGACGACGTGGACCTGGTGGAGATCAACGAGGCGTTCGCCGCGCAGGTGATCCCGTCGTACCGGCAGTTGGGCATCCCGGAGGAGAAGCTGAACGTGATGGGCGGCGCCATCGCCGTCGGCCACCCGTTCGGCATGACCGGTGCCCGGATCACCGGCACCCTGCTCAACGCCCTCGAGTGGCACGACAAGACCATCGGCCTGGAGACCATGTGCGTCGGGGGCGGCCAGGGCATGGCCATGGTCCTCGAGCGCCTGAGCTGACGTCTCGCTGCACCGGCCCGCCGGCCGCCAGTGCCGGCGGGCCCGGTCAGAGCGCGGCGCGGGTCGCCGCCACCTCGCCGACCGCCCGGGCGAGCGTCTCCGTGGACGGGTGGGCGGCGACGAGGTCCGCCGTCACTACCCGGAGCTGGTCCGGCAGGACGAGGTCGGTGTCGAGCCGCGGCACGGTACGTCGAGGCTGCCCTTCGGCGTCCGCGGCGAGGTTGGCGAGCTCCTGCACCAGCCGGTGCACCAGGTCCCCCCGCGACACGTTCCCCCCGGTCGCCACGGCGGCCCACCGCGGCTGCTGCCAGTGCCCGACCTGCCGCACGAGCAGTTCCACGACCCGCGCCAGTTCCCCACCGTCACCCACGCCGGGAGTCTACGTCCCGCACCCTCCCGCGATCTTGCACTTGCGGCCCTCGATTCGCCCTGTGCGCGACGTTCTACCAGGGGTCGCGGGGGCTGCGCGGGAGGGGGGCTGGACGCGACGGCGCCCGGCCTCGCGGAGCGGGGCCGGGCGCCGTCGGGTAGCCGGGCGGCGGGTCAGTCGTCGCCCTGGAAGTAGCTGAGCAGGCGCAGCAGCTCGATGTAGAGCCAGATGAGGCTCACCAGGATGCCGAACGCGGCGACCCAGGAGTAGCGCTGCGGCAGGCCCATCCGGACCCCGTCCTCGACCTCCTTGAAGCTCAGCACGAAGCTGAGCGCGGCCACCACGACGATCACCAGGCTGAAGCCGATGGCGAGCGGGCTGCCGTCACGCAGGCCGGTGTTGATGCCGAACAGCGCCAGGACGAAGTTGATGAGGATGACGGCGAACAGGCCGGCCATCGCCGCGATCATGCCCTTGACGAACGCCGGCGTCGCCCGGATCACCCTGGCCTTGTAGAGCATGGCCATCAGGAAGAACACGCCGAAGGTGCCCACCACGGCCTGGAGCACGATGCCGTCGTAGAGCGACTCGAAGAACTTGCTCACCGCGCCGACGAGGACACCCTCGACGACCGCGTACGTGATGACCAGCGCCGGATTCGCCATCCGGGAGAACGAGATGATCAGGCCGAGCACGAGCCCGACCATCGCGGCGCCGATCCACGCGACGCCGAGCAGCGCGTTCGGGATCAGCGCCCAGGCGGCGGCGGCGGTCACGCCGACGATGCCGAGCAGGGTGACGGTCTTCACCACCACGTCGTCGATCGACATGGTGTTGACGGCCGGCGGAGCGACCGGGTAGCCAGCCTGCGTCGGGTACTGCTGGGGATAGCCGGGCTGTCCGTATGGCCCGGTCGGGGCGTACCCGGCGGCGCGCTCACGCTCGGCCGCCTGGCCGAGCCGGGCGAGCACCGGGTTCGAGGTCTTCACTGTCAGGCCTCCCTCAGGGGGTCGTTGCACGTCAACGTGCAGCCTCAAGAATAGACGTCCCGACCACTCCGTGGAGATCGCAAAGCTGAGCGGTAGCTGGGAGTGTCGGCCCGGGCCGGCTCCGGCCGGATCAGATGAGACCCGCCCGGGCCCACAGCGCGCGCCCGGGGCCGGCCACCAGGCCGAGATCCGCCAGGTTCTCGTACACCCGCGCGGCCGACCAGCGCAGGGTGGCCCGCCAGTGCGGGTTCGCCCGGGCGGCGGCGCGGCCGACCGCGGGCGGGATCCCGACCGCCGCGTACGCGTCGGGGTGGACCAGCCGGGTCGAGATCGAGTACGCGGCGCGGCCGATCAGCAGCCGGGCGTACGCGGTGGCCACCGGCCCGGCGGCGGCGACCTGGCGGGGCAGCTCCTCGCGGGCGTACCGCACGTGTCGCGCCTCCTCGACGACGTGGATCCTGGACACCATCCGGATCAGCGGCTGCAGCGACTCGTCGGCCATGATCTCGCGCTGGAACGCGTCGAGGATCTCCTCCGCGATGAGGATGGCGGCGAACATCTGCGGGCCGCGGGCGGTGCTCTTGAGGAAGCGCCCGAGCGCGTGGTCCACCCGGCCCGCCCGGTAGACGGGGCAGCCCATCGCCTCGATCAGCCGGCCGAACATGATGGAGTGCCGGCACTCGTCGGCGACCTCGGTCAGCGCGTACTGGGCGTGCCGGCTGGTCGGGTCGGCGTCGTAGTACTGCCGGATCAGCATCTGCATGAGGATCGTCTCGAACCACACGCCGGCGCTGGCGGCGCTGGCCACCTCGTGCCGGGTCAGCTCGATCCGCTGCTCCTCGCTCAGCCCCGCCCACAGCGAGGTGCCGTAGAGGCTGCTGCGGTGCGGTGGGAGCCAGTAGGCGCCGGGAACGTGCGGGGCATCCCAGTCGATCTCCACGGTGGGGTCGTAGCTCGTGCGCACCGAGGAGGCGAGCAGCCGCTCGGCCGTGGCCTCGCGTTCGCGTCCGATCGACGTCGCTGCCATGACCCCTCCATATTGACGTGACGGCCGGTAACTGTTACGAGTAGTAGCATGCAATCGCCTGTCACGGATGTCAATGGATCGGACACCGGCGGCCCACCCGAGCCACCGGCCGACCGGCGCCGGGACCGCTGGGCGAGCCACCGCGAGCAGCGGCGGCGGGAGTTCGTCGGCGCCGCCGTGCAGGCCCTGCTGCGGTACGGGCCCGAGGTCGACATGGACCAGGTGGCCGCCACGGCCGGGGTCAGCAAACCGGTCCTCTACCGCTACTTCGCCGACAAGTCCGAGCTCTGGCTGGCGGTCGGCGAACTGGTCGCCGCCCGCGTCGTCGACACCATCGCGCCGGCCATCAACCGCGTCCGGGAGGAACGCGACCTGGTCGAGGCGACGATCGACGCGTACCTCGGGGTGATCGAGGCGGAACCGGCCCTCTACCGTTTCCTGACCAGCCAGGCCGGCCACCCGGGCCTCCAGCAGGTGCTCGCCAGCACCACCCGCCAGGTGGCCGCCGGGCTGGCCCGGGTCATCGGCGACCGGCTACGCGCGCTGGGCCTGGACGCCGGCCCGGCCGAGCCGTGGGCGTACGGGCTGGTGGGGTTCGTGCAGGCGGTCGGCGACTGGTGGACCGAGCACGGCCAGCCCATCCGGCGGGAGGCCCTCACCGACTACCTCACCACGCTGCTGTGGAGCGGCATCGAAGGGGTACGCCGCAGCGCCGACCTGCCGCGCGAACTCACCCGGGCGCACGAGCGGATCGCGCGGTCGTGAGCGAGCGTCAGCGAGCGAACCATCAACGCAGCGCGTCGATGCCGCACGGCGGCACGCAGCTAAGCGGAGTGCGGTCGTGAGTTACCGGGGCCCGGCCCACGTCGCCGGCACCGCCGTACGGGTTCACCTCAGCGGCCGATGGGAGCCCGTCGACGGCCGCTACCACTGGGGCGGCCGGATCGAGCCCGCCGAGCAGATCGCCGGTCTGCTCCGGGCCGGCCGGCGGGACGTGGAGGTGCGCATCGCCGGCCGGGTCAGCCCGGCCCGGCTGGCGGAGGTCGATCCGTGGGGAGGCGTCCGGGTCACCGGGGTCGGCCCGCCGCCCTGGCCACCCGGGGACGAGCCGGACCCGCCGGCCACGGCCGCCCGGACGACCACGCAGGACGAGCCGGACAAGCAGGTGACGACGGATGGAGACTGACGTCGCCGTCATCGGCGCCGGCTTCGGTGGCCTCGGCGCGGCCATCCGGCTGCAGCAGGCCGGCCTCACCGACTACCTCGTCTTCGACCGGGGCGACGACGTCGGGGGCACCTGGCGGGACAACACCTACCCCGGGTGCGCCTGCGACGTCCCGTCGCACCTCTACTCGTTCTCCTTCGCGCCCAACCCCGGCTGGTCGCACACCTTCTCCGGCCAACCGGAGATCTGGGACTACCTGCGCGGCTGCGTCGACCGCTACGGCATCCGGCCGCGGCTGCGGCTGCGCCACGAGGTGACGGACGCCGCCTGGGACGACCGGCGCCAGCGGTGGCGGCTGCACACCTCCGGCGGCGAGTACACCGCTCGCGTCCTCATCTGCGCGGCCGGGCCACTGAGCGAACCCGCCACGCCGGACATCGCCGGCTTCGACGACTTCACCGGCGTGGTCTTCCACTCCGCCCGCTGGCGGCACGACCACGACCTGACCGGCCGACGGGTCGCCGTGATCGGCACCGGCGCGTCCGCGGTGCAGTTCGTGCCCCGGATCCAGCCGGCGGTGCGGCGGCTGACGCTGTTCCAGCGCACCCCCGCCTGGGTCATGCCACGGCGCTCGCGTCCGGTCAGCCGGCTGGAGCAGGCGGCGTACCGGGGTGTCCCCGGCGCGCAGCGGGTCGCCCGGGCCGGCCTGTACCTGCTCCGCGAGGCGATGGCGGTGGGTTTCCTGCACCCGGCGGTCAACCGCGTCGCCTCGCGGGTGTCGCTGCGTACGCTGCGCCGCCAGGTGACCGACCCGCGGCTCCGGGAGAAGCTCACCCCGCGCTACGCGATGGGCTGCAAGCGGGTGCTGATCTCGAACGACTACTGGCCGGCACTGACCCGGCCGAACGTCGACGTGGTCACCGCGCCCATCGACCGGATCACGCCGGACGGCGTGCTCACCGCCGACGGGACGCACCACCCGGCGGACACCCTCATCCTCGGCACCGGCTTCCACGTCACCGACCCGCCCGTCGCGTCACGTATCCGGGGCCGGGACGGTCGCAGCCTCCGTGCGGCGTGGACCCCGAGCATGCGTGCGTACCGGGGCACCATGGTGGCCGGCTTCCCGAACCTGTTCTTCCTGCTCGGCCCGAACACCGGCCTCGGGCACACCTCCGTGGTGCTGATGATCGAGGCGCAACTGCGCCTGGTGCTCGCCACGCTACGGCACCTGCGGGCCACGGGCGCCGCAGCCGCCGAGCCGACTCCGGAGGCCGAGCGGCGCTGGACCGGACATGTGGACCGGAAGCTCACCGGCACGGTGTGGCAGACCGGCTGCGCCAGCTGGTACCTCGACGCGACCGGCCGCAACAGCACCATCTGGCCGGGCTACGCCACCGGGTTCGGGCTACGGCTCCGCCGCTTCCGCCCGGCCGATCTCCGACTGGCGCCGGCACGCACCGGCACGGACGAGGTGCGCCCGCTCGGGCGCCCCTCCGGTTGGCGTTCGATGGGAGGGTGACGTGCAGATCCAGGTACGCCGCGCCGGCAGCGGTGAGCCGCTCGTGCTGATCCACGGCATCGGCCACCGCCACCAGGCCTGGGAGCCGGTGTTCGACCGGCTCACCGCCCGCCACGAGGTGATCGCGCTCGACCTGCCCGGCTTCGGCAGCTCCCCGGTGCCCGACAGCGGCATGCCCGCCGACATGACCGCGACCGTGGCCGCGCTGCTGCCGGTCCTCTCCGGGTGGGGGCTGGAGCGGCCACACGTCGCCGGCTACAGCCTCGGCGGGGCGATCGCCCTGGAACTCGCCGCCGCCGGGGCGGTCGCCTCGGCCACCGCCTTCTCGCCCGCCGGGTTCTTCACCCCCGCCGAGCGCCGCCGGGCCCTGGCCATCCTCCGGGTGCTGCGGGCCAACTCGTACCTGCCCGCCCCGCTCATGCGGATCGCGTTGCGCTCGGCGTACCTGCGGGCGCTCTGCTTCGCCCCGCTGGTGGCCCGTCCCGCCCTGCTCGACTTCGAGCGGGCGTTCGGCGACGCGCTCGCCCTGCGTCGCGGGGTCGGCTTCGCCGCCGTCGCCCGTGCCGCCCGCCGCTACCGCTTCGACTGCGCCCGGTTGACCGACCCCGCCGTGCCGGTGACGGTCGGCTGGGGCGAGCGCGACCGGATCTTCGGTGTCCACCAGGCCGAACGCGTCCGGGCCGGGCTGCCGTCGGCCCGGGTGGTGACCCTTCCCGGCTGCGGACACGTGCCGATGAGCGACGAACCCGACCTGGTCGCGGAACTCATCCTGGCGACCACCGCCGCCGCCCCGGCCGGCGGGACGCCGGAGCCGAGCGGGCCCTGAGTGCCCGGGGCGGGGGTCGAACCCGCACGCCTTGCGGCAGCCGCTTTTAAGGCGGCCGTGTCTGCCGTTCCACCACCCGGGCGAGTGACCCACGCGCGCCGACACGCCTGGGTGCAGTGTCACGGTAGCGGGTCGTCGGCGACCGGGCGTACCCCGATGCCCCGCCCCCACTAGGGTCGGGACCGTGAGCAGCGCAGCCCCCACGGCCTCCGACGCCGCCGCCCAGGCTGTCCGCACCGCCCACCGGCTCTCGCTCCGGCACTGGCCCGCCCTGCTGGCCCGCCGACGCGCGGACGTCGCCGTCCTGCTCGCGTTCCTGGCGCTGGCCGGCTGGCTCACCCAGGGGCTGTGGCCGAATCCGGCGACCCGGGTGCTGTCGCTCAACCCCGAGGACCAGGCCCTGTACGAATGGTTCCTGGCCGTCGACGCGCGAGCCCTGCTCGGCGACTTCGGGCTGCTCACCGACCGGTTGAACGCGCCGGACGGGGTGAACCTGATGACCAACACCACGGTGATCGCCCTCGGGGTGCTGCTCGCACCGGTCACCCTCCTGCTCGGCGCACCGGTCACCTTCGCCCTATTGGCCGCGGTCAACCTGGCCGGCACGGCGTTCGCCTGGTACCTGCTCTACACGCGTACGCTGGGCGCCCGCCGGGCCGCGGCCGTGACGGGCGCCGGGCTGTGCGGGTTCGGTCCGGGCATGGTGTCCCAAACCAACGGCCACCTGCACATGACGGCCCAGTGGCTGGTCCCGGTGATCGTCTGGCTGGTCGTCCGCCTGCTGCGGGCCGCCGACCCGGGCGGGTACGCCGACCGCCGGGCGCCGCAGCGCGCCGCTGGCCCGGACCGGCGGCGGATCGCCACCTCGGCGGTTGCTCTCACGGCGGTGGTCAGCCTGCAGGTGTTCGTCGGTGAGGAGGTGCTGTTCCTCGCCGCGTTCACCCTGCTGGTGATGGCGGTCACGTACGCCGTGACCGACCGGGACCTGGCGCGGCGGGCGCTGCCGAACTTCGCCGGCGGCATGCTGATCGCCACCGGGCTCGCCGTGCTCATGCTGGGCTGGCCGCTGTGGTTCCAGTTCGCCGGGCCGCAGGGCGTGGCCGACGGGATGTTCAGCCCCCACTACTTCTCCGCCGACCTGCGCAGCTGGTGGGCCGTGTCGCCGCTGTCACTCCTCGGTGCCGACGACGCGGCCCGGCTGACCACCGGGCCGGCCGAGTACAACACGTTCCTCGGCTGGCCGCTGCTGCTCGTCACCGCCGCCTGCGCGCTCTGGCTCGGCCGGCGGCCGCTGGTCGTGGCGTGCGTCGTCGGCATCCTGGCGACCGGCGCGCTGTCGCTCGGCCCCCAGGTGGTCGTCGACGGCGACCGAAGCAACCTGCCCGGGCCGTACGCCCTGCTCGCCGGCCTGCCGGTGGTGGACGGCGCGCTGCCGATGCGCTTCGCGCTCGCCGCGCTCCCGCTGATCGCCACCGTGCTGGTGTTGGCGCTCGACCGCGCGCTGCGCGGCACCGGCCGGGCCCGCCGATGGGTGCCGGCCACGGTCGGCGCGGCGCTGCTGCCGCTGTTCCCCCTGCCGCTGCCGACCACCGCGCGTCCGCCGGTGCCGGAGTTCATCACCGCCGGGCACTGGCGGCAGTGCGTCCGGCCCGGCGGCGTGCTGGTGCCGGTGCCGCTGGCCACGCCGCCCGAACCGTGGCCGATGCGCTGGGCGACCGCCGCCGACGCGGAGTTCGGCATGCCGGAGGGATTCTTCATCGGCCCGTACGGCCGGAACGGGACGGCCGCCATGGGCACCAGCCGGCGGCCCACCGCCAGGCTGCTGGACGAGGTGTGGAAGCGCGGGCTGCAGCCGGCGGTCGGGGAGGACCAGCGCCGCCAGGCGGCCGAGGACGTGCACTTCTGGGGTGCCTCGTGCGTGGCGCTGGCGGTCGACACCCGCCACGCGGACAGCCTGCGCGGCACGCTGGAACAGCTCTACGGGCCGTCGACCCGAATCGCCGACGCGTGGATCTGGCGGGTCTGAGCGACCGGGGTGTGAAGAGGGGCCCCTTCCGCTATCCCAGGCGTTATGAAAGGGCCCTTCCTCGCACGGTCAGCGGGTGCCGGCGCCGACCGGCTGGGACGCCTCGGCGAACTCCTCGCGCGGGTCGTGCAGCTGGCCCAGGGCGACCACCTCACGCTTGAGGAAGAACGCCAGCGTCCAGTCGGCCACGACCCGGACCTTCCGGTTGAACGACGGGATCCGGCTCATGTGGTACGTCCGGTGCATGAACCAGGCCGGCCAGCCCTTCATCTTCACGCCGTACACCTGGGCGACACCCTTGTGCAGGCCGAGGCTGGCGACGCTGCCGGCGTGCTTGTGCTTGTAGTTCACCGGCTGCCGGTCACGGATCACGTTGACGATGTTGTCGGCCATCCGGGCCGCCTGGCGCACCGCGTGCTGGGCGCTCGGCGAGCAGTAGTTGCCCGGCTCCTTCGTCAGGTCCGGCACCGCCGCGCAGTCACCGGCGCTCCACGCGCCCTCCACCACCCGGTCACCGTCGACCACCTGGAGGGTGGGCAGGCAGGTGATCCGCCGCCGCTCGTCGCGGGGGAAGTCGGTGGCGTCGAGCATCGGGGACGGCTTCACGCCGGCCGTCCAGACGATCGTGTCCGCGGGGAAGACGTCGCCGTCGGAGAGCTTTACGACGCCGTCGACGCAGGACTCCAGGCGGGTGTCCAGCCGGATGTCCATGTTCCGCTTGAGGAGCTGCTGCACGGCGTAGGCGCCCATGTCACGGTCGACCTCGGGCAGCACCCGCCGGGTGGCCTCGACCAGCACCCAGCGCATGTCGTCCGGCTTCAGCTCCGGGTAGTACCGCAGCGCGTCGCGGGCCATGTCCTCCATCTCCGCGAGCGCCTCCATGCCGGCGTAGCCGCCGCCGACGAAGACGAACGTCAGAGCGGTGCGGCGCACCTCGGGATCCGGCGTGGCGGCCGCCACGTCGAGCCGGTCCAGCACGTGGTTGCGCAGGTAGATGGCCTCACCGATGGTCTTGAAGCCGATGCCCTGCTCGTGCAGGCCGGGGATCGGCAGCGTCCGGGAGACCGAGCCGGGGGCAACCACCACGTGGTCGTACCGGATCTCGCGGGTGGGGCCGATGATCGGCTGCACCTCCGCCGTCTTGCGGGCGTGGTCGATCCGGGTGACCGCCCCCACGACGACCTTGCACTTGCGCAACTCCCGCCGCAGCGGCACCACCGCGTGCCGGGGCGAGATGTTGCCGGCCGCCGCCTCCGGGAGGAACGGCTGGTAGGTCATGTGCGGCTGGGGGTCGACCACGATGACCTCGGCCTCACGCGAGCTGAGCTTCTTTGACAGGCGCAGCGCGGCGTACAGACCGACGTGTCCGGCACCCACGACAAGGATCCGCTTCGGATTCACGCTATCTATCTTTCCCCGCCCGCCTGTGCTAATCCCGCGCGCGGCCCTCCGTTGTGACGGAGCACAACCCGTGTGACCCGGATAACCCTTCGTACCCAACGGTCACCGGCGGCGCAGCTGCCACCCCAGCAACACGGTCACCGCCACGGCCACGGCCAGGCCGGCCACCGTCGCCGCCTGGAAGCCCGCACCCCCACCGGCCCCGGCCAACTCGATCAGGAGCACGCCCAGCACGGCGGCGGCGAGCAGCACCGCCACCGCCCGGAGCAGCCAGCGCACGATCAGGTCCGGGTCGACCACCGAGTCGTACGGCAGCAGCGCCGCCAGCGCGCACAGGGTGTGGGTGAGGTAGACCGCCGCCGCCACGGCGAGCAGCCGCCAGAGCGCGACCGGCCGGCCGTACCCGTCGATGGCGAGCAGCCAGCCGCCCACGGTGACCAGCACGGCGAAGGTCGGCCAGACCCGCCGTGGGCCCACCGCCGGCAGCAGCGCGACGAGCGGTGCGACCAACGGTCGCTCGCGAACGATCTCCGAGGGGTACGCGAGCAGCAGCCCGACCAGGGTGCTGAGGAAGATGGCGGCGCGCACCAGCAGCGGCGTCAGGCTGATCCGGGCCGCCGCGTACCGCACCTCGCGGACCCGCTCGAGGACGGCCTTCACCGGCGGCCACCTCCGGTCACCATCGCCGCCACCCGGCTCACCGGGACCCCGCTCTCGGCGCGGTGGCCAACCGGGCCACGTCCCGCAGCACCTCGTCCAGGCTGCCCGCGCCGGCCCAGCGCACCACCGGAACGCCGTGTTCCCGCAGCTGCCCCATCATCGTGTCCCGGTCCAACCGCCACAGTCGGTACGCCACCTCCGCCCAGCCCCGGTCCCCCGGCGGCGTCAGGTCGGCGGGCAGCGTGTCGACGGCGACCACGAAGCGCCCGGACCGGGCCAGCCGGGCGAGCATCTGCGCCGACCGCTCGTCCAGCAGCGGCGTGAGCACCACCACCAGCGCGTCCGCGGCGAGGACCTGCGGCCCGAAGACCTGGTCGTACGGCTCGTACGGGGACGGCCGGGCGTTCACGTCGAGCAGCCACTCCAGGACCGTCAGGTACTGGCGGCGGCCGGTGGCGGGCCGCAGCCGGCGGGCGGCCGGACCGTACTCCAGCATGGACACCCGATCACCCCGGTGCAGGTAGTGCTCGGCGATCGCGGCGGCGGCCCGGACCGTGGTGTCCAGCACCGAGGCGGTACCGCCGACGCCGCCCGAGCGGCCCGCCTCGGCGAGGACGTCGAGCAGCACCACCACCTCGGCGTCACGGTCGGAGAGGGTGGCCGCGACGTGCAGCTGCCGGGCCCGCAGCGAGACCCGCCAGTCGATCCGGCGCAGTCGGTCGCCGGGGGCGAAGACGCGTACGCCGGCCAGCTCGCCGCCCTCGCCCGGCCGTCGCGAGTGGTGCGCGCCGACCAGGCCCGCGGCGCGGGGCATCGCCTCGACCGCGTCGAACGGCTCGGTCACCGGGTAGACCCGGACGTGGATCGGCTCGGTGACCACCGGGCGCGAGACCAGCAGCCCGTGCGCGGCGCAGGCCCGCGCGCCGGCCGGGCCGATCGGGTGCCGCCCCCACCGGCGCGCCCGGCCCGCCAGCTCCAGGTCGACGGCGGCGTCGGCCGGTACGGCGGTCACGAAGGGACGGTCGGCGACCGACCGGGCGCCCCCCGGATCGCCGGACGTGGTCGCGCCGGCGATCGTCGCGCGCTCGATCCGCAGCCAGGGCGACACCCGGCCGCGGACCACGGCCAGGTCGTAGTCGACCGGGCCGGAGTTGCCGACGGTGACCTGCGCGGTCAGCTCGCCGCCCTCCACCAGGTGCCCCTCGTCGGCGGCGATCCAGACCTGCGGCAGCGCGGCCGGCCGGCGGCGCAGCGCGTACGCGGTGCCGATCGCGAACGGGGTGGCCAGCACGATCAGGTCGACCCGGCCCAGCAGCACGCCGGCGATCAGCAGCAGGCCGGTGAGCAGCACCGCCCGGCCGAGCGCCCGGGTCGGCGCCCAGCCGCTGGCCTGCTCCGGCTCCGGCGGCTCGGCGGGGGGCGGCACGGTGGGCGAAGTCATCAGTGCGCGGGCCGGCCGGCGGCGTAGCTGGGCAGGGCACCGCTGGCCGGTGCGGGGGTCGCCTCCAGCACCTCGGCGACCACGAACGACGGGTCGACCCGGCGCAGCCACATCTCCGGGCGCAGCGTGATCCGGTGCGCCAGGGCGGGCACGGCCACGTCCTTGACGTCCTCCGGCACCACGTAGTCCCGGCCGGCCATCACGGCGCGTACCCGGGCCAGCAGCAGCAGCGCCAGCGAGCCGCGTGGGGAGGCCCCGACCAGCACCGACGGGTGCTCCCTGGTGGCCGCGGCCAGCGCGACGATGTAGCGGCCGACCGAGTCCTCCACGACCACGTCCTCCAGCGCGGCCTGCATGGCGCGCAGGGTGGCGGCGTCGACGACGGGCTTGATCTCGGCCTCCTCGCGGCGGCGGGACATCCGGCGGCGCAGCACCTCCCACTCCTCGCCGTGGTCCGGGTAGCCGAAGGAGACCCGGAGCAGGAACCGGTCCAGCTGGGCCTCCGGTAGCGGGTACGTGCCCTCGTACTCGACCGGGTTGGCGGTGGCGAGCACGTGGAACGGCTCGTCCAGCCGGTACGTGACGCCCTCGACCGAGACCTGCTTCTCCTGCATCGCCTCGAGCAGGGCCGACTGGGTCTTCGGCGGGGTGCGGTTGATCTCGTCGGCGAGGAGCAGGTTGGTGAAGACCGGCCCGGCGCGGAACGCGAAGTCCCCGCTGCGCTGGTCGTACAGGAACGAGCCGGTCACGTCGGCCGGCAGCAGGTCGGGGGTGAACTGGAGGCGGCGGAAGTCCAGCCCGAGCGCCTGCGCGAACGACCGGGCGGTCAGCGTCTTGCCCAACCCGGGCAGGTCCTCCAGGAGCACGTGACCGCCGGCCAGGATCCCGGCGAGGACCAGCTCCAACGCCTCCCGCTTGCCGACGACGACCGTACCGACCGCGTCCAGCACCGACCGCGCGAGGTGGCCGACCTCCGTGGCGGGCAGGTTCCGGTCCACGTCCTTCATCACAGTCTCTCCAGTTCGGCGACGATCGCCGCGAGCTCGCGCGGCGACGGGGGGCGGCGGGGCGGTCTCTCCAGGAATGTCGACAGCCGGTCACCGAGCAACGTCCTGGCCCGGGCGGGATCCGAGCCGCGGGTCACGCCGTGCCGCAGGCGCAGCCGCTCGTCGGCCAGTTCACCGAGCCGGGGCAGGATCACCTTGTTGAAGCGCTCGGGCCGGGTGGCCGACCAGTCCAGCGGTGTCTCCCAGCTGTTGATGGCGGCGCGGAGGGCGTCCATGGCCGCCCAGTTCCAGGTGCCGTCACCCTCGGTGAGGCGGATCGCGGTCGAGGCACGGGCCGGCGGCGGACCATGGGGGCCGGGGCGCGTCAGGGCGGTGACGACCCGGCGGACCGCGAACAGCGCGACCACCCCGGCGACCAGGACCAGCAGCGAGATCTGGAGACCGACCACGCGCAGGCCGGCGACGAGCACGACCACGGCGGCGGTGATGCCGGCCAGGTTACGCAGCACCCACCTGAGTCGTCCGCCCCCGTCCGGCCCGTCGGGGCGGGGCCGCTCCTCCTCGAAGGTGAGCAGGTCGTCGATGCTGGTGCTGCTCACCTCGACCCCTCCTCGGCGAACGCGACCGTCATGCCGGCACCTCGCCGCCGGTCAGGGCGGTGAGTTCGCCGCGCAGCCGGCGCAGCGCGGCCCGGGCCTGGTCGCGGGTGCGCTCGTCGACCGGGTGGGTGGCGTACCGCGCCTCCCGGTAGACGTGCGCGAACTCGGCCAGCACGTCGGCGCTGGCGATGGCGGGAACACCGGCCGCCGGGTCGCCGCGCAGCAGACGGGTCACCAGGTCGGTCGGGGTGTCGCCGGCCAGCCGCCGCACGCCGGCGCCGTCGGCGGCCTCCTCCAGGCGGACCCAGCAGGCGATCACCGCCGTACGCGGATCGACGTCGGAGTCGTCCAGTTCGACCAGGCCGGCGTCGAGCGCGGCGACGACCTCCCGGGCGGTGCCCTCGGCGGTACGCCGGCCCCGTTGCTGGGGCAGCGACCGGGTGGTCCGCCGCAGCACACCGCGCACGAGCGTCCACAGCAGCACGCCGACGACGGCGAGCGCGGCCAGCCCGAGCAGCACCCCGAGGCCGGTGACCAGCCATCCCGGGAGCTGCGTGCTGCTCAGTTCGCCGGCGTCGCGCGGCTCGACCGGGATCGACGGGACCGGCTCGGCCGTCGGGTACTCCGGGACGAGGGGCACACTCTCGGCGGCGGGCGGGATCCGGCTCGCGCCGATCGACGAGTGCGTGGCCGCGACCGCGGCGGCGGCGAGCAGCAGCGCGACCGCCCCGACGGGCCACCACCGGCGCACCACGCCGAGGTCCTCCGGGAGGTACGGCGTGCGTCGGCGCGTCCCGTCCGTCATCGCCACCGCCCCGCAGCCTCTACTACTCCACCCCGGCCAGTTGCTTCGCCCGGGCGAACACCTCGTCCAGCATTCCTGGTGTCAGCCGTCCGGTGAAGGTGTTCTGCTGGCTGACGTGGTAGCAGCCGAGCACTTCCGGGACCGCCGTTCCGGACCAGTGTGCCCCATGCGTGAACGCCGGTCGCGGGCTGGGCGGACGCACACCGTACACCTGGCGCAGCGCCGGCCACCACGTGGACCAGGCGAACGCGCCCAGCGCGACCACGACGCGCAGCGTGGGCCGGATCAGCGCGACCTCGCGGTGCAGCCACGGCGCACACGTGTCCCGCTCGGCCGGGGTGGGCTTGTTGTCCGGCGGCGCGCAGCGTACCGCCGAGAAGATCCGGGTGTCGCGCAGGGCGAGGCCGTCGTCGGCGGTGACGCTGGTCGGCTGGTTCGCCAGCCCGGCCCGGTGCAGGGCGGCGAACAGCACGTCGCCCGAGCGGTCGCCGGTGAAGATGCGGCCGGTGCGGTTCCCGCCGTGCGCGGCGGGCGCGAGGCCCAGGATGGCGATCCGGGCCGCCGGGTCGCCGAAGCCCGGCACCGGCCGGCCCCAGTACTCCTGGTCCCGGAAGGCCGCACGGCGGGTGCTGGCGACCTCCTCCCGCCAGGCGACGAGTCGCGGGCAGGCGAAGCAGTCGCTCACCGCGCCGTCGAGGTCGGCGAGGTCGGTCGCCCGCGCGGCGCGCGCGGCGACGTCCTCGGCGGTGCGGGACTCAGCCAAGCTTGGCCCGGAAGAGTTCGAGCGTGCGGGCCCAGGCGGTGGCGGCGGCACGCTGGTCGAAGTTCTCCGGGCGGTCCTCGTTGAAGAAGGCGTGCGCGGTGCCCGGGTAGTCGTACGTCTGGCAGCTGCCGCCGGCCGCCTCGATGGCTCGACGGACGGCCTGTACGCCCTCGTCGGCCGAGGTGCCGTCGGCCTCGGAGCAGTGGATGACCGCGGCCTTGCCCGCGTAGTCCGTCCACTCCGGACGCATGCCTTCCCAGGGCAGGCGGGGGTAGAAGGCGGAGGTGGCCACGATCCGCTCGGTGCGGGTGGCGGACCAGAGCGCCAGGCTGGCACCGGCGCAGAAGCCCGCGCAGCCGACCTTGCCGGTGACCTCCAGCCGGCCCGCGAGGTAGTCGGCCGCGCCGGCGATGTCGGCGGCGGCCTCGTCCATCTGCGTGCTGTTCAGGATCTGCCGGGGCTCGTCCGGCTTGCTGGCCGGCCCGCCGTGGCGGAAGTCCGGGGCGAGGGCGACGAAACCGGCCTCGGCGAACCGGTCGACCACCGCCCGTACGTGGGGTACGAGGCCCCACCAGTCCTGGATGACGATGACCGCCGGGCTGGCCGCACCGCCGGACGGTATCGCGAGATAACCCTCACCCGTACCGCCGTTGCTCCGGTACGTAACCATCTCGCCCATCGGCGTCCTCCTAGCGGTCAGTCAACGTTGGCTGGTCGCCCAGTGGTCCTACGTGCCGGTAGCCTGCCACGCCGCGAGGGCCCTGGGAAAGACACCGGGGAAGTGGCATTCACCTCCTGTTCGCCTCGACAACCCGGACATGGCGACGGCGGCGCGGGTGACTCCCGCGCCGCCGTCGACGTCCTCCGGTGGAGGCTCAGCCCTTCTTGGTGAGGCAGAGCACGTAGCCCGTCTTGCCCGGCTCGATGCTGGAGAACACGTAGCCCTCCTGGCCCTCCTTGAAGAACTGGTCGCACGCAGCACCCTCGCGGGCCTGCGCCTCGGTCTGACCGTCGACCCGGCCGACCACCTCGTACGCGGCGTCGGTGGAGGTGCACTCGACGACCTTGGCGCTGTCGACCTCCTCCTGCTCGGTGCCGGTCACCTCGGGCAGCTCGGCGATGCAGTCACCGGCCTTGGCGTCCGCGGTCTCGTCCTTGTTGAGAAGGCTGCCGACGCCGAACTTGAGGCCGGCGATCACGAGGAACACCACGATCGCGCCGACGATGCCGAGCACCTTCTTGGCGCCGGACTTCTTGACCGGCTGCTCGGCCGGCGGCGGCGCCTGGACGCCGGGCTGGGGCTGCGAGGCGTCCGGTGCGGGGGGCGGTGCGACCTGCTCTGACACGGGAATTCCTTCCGAGGGGTGAATGTGCGGACGACACCGTAAGCGAACAAGGCCTCCGTCCGCCGCCCCGCCGGCCTCATCCGTTCAGCCATTTCCCAGGATGCGCAGGGAAGGGCCCCTTCTTGACACTCAGCCGGTGGGTTCGGCGCTCGGCGTCGCCGCCGCCCCGGGCGCTGCCGGGGACGCCGTCGGTGCGGGGGTGGACGTCGGCGCCGCGGACGGCGCCACCCCGTCAGACGGCCCGGGCAGCGGCGGGAGGACCGGCTGGGACGCCGGGGCCGTCGGCCGCGGCCCGAACGGCGCCAGCTCGGGGCAGTACGGGTAGGCGCGCAACAGCGGGTTGCCCGTGCCGTTCGGGTCCCGCAGGTCGGGGCAGTCCGGATAGCCGAGCCGGATCGGGTCGCCGTTCTGGTCGAAGAGCCGCGCGTTCTGGACCAGCCGCCCCTCGCTGTCGTAGACGAAGACGTCGCGGATGTGCTCGTACCGGCCGTCGATCGACGTCTGGTTGTAGTAGTAGTCGGTGTAGCCGAGCCGGTCCTCGGCGTTGGCGAGAGCCGACAGCGCGAACACCACGAGCACCAGGTTGCCGGCCACCAGTGCCCGCCGGGGCCAGGTGCGCAGCCGGCCGCCCCGGCGGCCCAGGGCGACCGAGGCGACGACCAGGGCCGCCAGGATCATCAGGCCGGCCTGCACGTTGCCGTCCACTCGGGGCAGCAGCCCGAAGGAGCCACCGGTGCTGACCACGGTCAGCAGCATCGCCGCGAGGTAGGCCCGCAGGACCCACCAGCCCGGGGCGAACTGGTGGAGGAACTCGCGGGCCGTCGCGTACCCGAGAGGTGGGCCGAGCTGGTTGTCGAGCGCGCGCAGCTGGGCGCGGGCCCGGCCGGCGAAGTCGCCCAGCCGCCGGTCCAGCCGGCGTCGGCCCGCGCCGACCCCGGCCGCGGCACGCAGCTCGACGGCGTACGCCTCGGGCGCGCCCAGCCGCTCGACCAGCGTCCCGCCGGCCTCGGCGGCCACCACGGCGAGGTGCTCCGCCAGATCCTCGGTCAGCTCGTCGCGGACCGCCGGCGGCAGGTCGGCGAGCGCGGACCGGACCCGGGCGACGTAGTCGTTGATCTCCTGCTCAGAGACGGTCATGCCGCCCTCCCCCGATCGTCGAGCAGTGCGTCCATGGTGGTGGCGAACGAGCGCCAGAGCTTGCCGGACCGGGCGAGCTGGTCGCGGCCGGCGGCGTTGAGCGAGTAGTACTTGCGGTGCGGCCCGGACTCGCTCGGCACCACGTACGTGGTGAGGAAGCCGGCGGCGAAGAGGCGGCGCAGCGTGCCGTAGACCGAGGCGTCGCCGACCTCCTCCAGCCCAACGTCGCGCAGCCGGCGCAGGATGTCGTAGCCGTAGCCGTCCTCGTCCCGGAGCACCGCGAGGACGGCCAGGTCGAGCACGCCCTTCAGAAGTTGTGTGGTGTCCACGCAATGCACACTAGTGCGCATTGCGAAGTAGCGTCAACGGGACTCGCCGTCCGGCTCACCCGTAGGGTCCGGTCATGTCGTGGGGCAGCTACGGGTCCTTCCTCGTCTTCGCGCTGGTGCTGATCCTCATCCCCGGCCCGGACTTCGCCGTGGTCACCGGTAACACCCTGGCCGCCGGGCGGCGGCGCGGAATGTGGAGCGCCGTCGGAGTGACCACCGCCGCCGCGGTGCAGGGCCTCGCGGCCGCGGCCGGCCTCGGCGCGCTCGTCGTACGGTCCCAGCCGCTGTTCGAGACGATCCGCTGGGCCGGCGTGGCCTACCTCGCGTACCTCGGCGTGCAGGCGTGGCGTTCGGCGTGGGTCGGCCGGTACCCGCCGCTCACCGACGCCGCGGCCCCACCCGGGCAGGCGCTGGCCGGATTCCGGCAGGGCTTCCTGTCCAACGTCACCAACCCGAAGGTGCTGGCGTTCTACCTGGCCGTGTTGCCGCAGTTCGTCGGCGGTCCGGCCCCGCTGGCGGTGCTCGTCGCGTTCGCGCTCAGCCACGCGGTGCTGTCGCTGCTCTACCTGGTGCTGCTGGTCGGCGGGCTGCACCGGGCCCGGCGGGTGCTCGCCCGCCGGCGGGTACGCCGCTGGCTGGACGGGCTCACCGGGGCGGCGCTGCTCGGCTTCGGCGCCCGCCTGGCCACCGAGAGCGCCTGACCGCTACCGCTGAAGGCTCCAGGCGATGCCGTCGAGGATGTCGTGCTCGGAGGCGACCACCGAGTCCATGCCGGCGCGCTCCATGATCACGCGGAGCACCAGGGCGCCGGCGCCGATCACGTCGGCCCGGCCCGGGTGCATGACCGGAATCGCCAGCCGCTCGTCGCGGCTCTTCGCCAGCAGGTCGGCGGTCACGTCGGCCACCGCGGTGTACGGCACCCGGGCGTGGTGGATGCGCTGCGGGTCGTACTCCCGCAGGCCCCGGGCGATCGCGACCACGGTGGTGACCGACCCGGCGAGCCCGACCAGCGTGGCGGCCTCCCGGCCGGGCACCGCGTCCAGCGCCCGGTCCACCGCGACCGCGATGTCGGCCTGCGCCGCCGCGATCTCGTCCAGGCCCGGCGGGTCACCGTGCAGGTGCCGTTCGGTCATCCGGACGCAGCCGATGTCCATCGAGATGGCGCCCTCGACACCGTCGGCACGGGTGCCGACCACGAACTCGGTCGAGCCGCCGCCGATGTCGATCACCAGGTACGGCTCGCGTGCGTCGGCGGGCAGCCCGCGTACCGCCCCGGTGAAGGAGAGCCGGGCCTCCTCGTCGCCGGTCACCACCTCGGGCGCGACGCCGAGCGTCCGCTCCACCATGGCCCGGAACTCGGCGGCGTTCTCGGCGTCCCGGGACGCCGAGGTGGCGCACAACCGGACCCGCTCGGCGCCCAGCTTCTCGATCTCGGCGGCGTACTCGGCGAGCGCCACCCGGGTCCGCTCGATCGCCTCCGGAGCCAGCCGGCCGGTCCGGTCGACACCCTGGCCGAGCCGGACGATCTCCATCCGGCGGCTCAGGTCGACCAGCGGGGCGGTGGGCCCGGCGTCCGGGTCGGGCAGGTCGGCGACCAGCAGGCGGATCGAGTTGGTCCCGCAGTCGATGGCGGCCACGCGCGTCGTCACGTCCGCAACCCTACGGCAGCTTGATCCGGCGCTCCGGCCCGGCGAGCAATCGGTCGGGCACGCGGCCGAGGACTCGATGGTCGGCCGGTCGACCCGGAGGGCAGACCGGCACTACCGAGAGTGGTCGCGGATGGATTCACTCTGCGCGACCACCATCGCCAGAGCCGAAACGCCCCCTGCCGTCCTTTGCTCTGCTTACCTATACGCACAACCACCTGCGACCAGGCCTTTTCGAGTCAGCTGCAAAGGCGGCGACCTCGATGCAGCTACTCAGGGTGACTGTTGCGTATGGGTAAGCAGAGCAAAGGCGGAGGGGCGCGGGTTCGGCTTCCGGTCCGCGTCACCGCACGTGACGAGTGGTGCGGGAGCCGAGCGGCGGCGTCCCTCAGAGGCGGAGCAGCATCCGGGTGTTGCCCAGGGTGTTCGGCTTGACCCGCTCCAGGTCGAGGAACTCCGCGACACCCTCGTCGTACGAGCGGAGCAACTGCTCGTAGACCGGCTGCGGCACCGGCGCCCCGTCTATCTCGGCGAACCCGAACGCGCCGAAGAACCGGGTCTCGAAGGTGAGCACGAAGATCCGCCCCACGCCCAGTTCCCGGGCCACGTCGATCAGCTCGCCGACGATCCGGTGCCCGATCCTGCGGCCGCGGTACGCCGGATCGACCGCCACCGTACGGATCTCGGCCAGGTCCTCCCACATCACGTGCAGGGCCCCGCACCCGACCACCGTGCCGTCCGGCGCCGCCGCGACCCGGAACTCCTGCACGTCCTCGTAGAGCGTCACCGTCGCCTTACTGAGCAGCCGCCGGTCGTCGGTGTACGTGTCGACCAGCCGCCGGATCGTCCGGACGTCCGCCGTCCGGGCCCGCCGCACCACGATCTCGTCGGCCGCGGGCGGGGACCCGGCCGGCCCCGGAGGAGCGGTCATCTCACTCGTCCGCCGGCACGTCCACGCACGGCCCGGCGGTCCACCAGGGCTCGATCAGCCCGAGCGTCTCGTCGCCGAACGGGTTCACGCCCGGGCCGGCGCCCAGCGCGTGCCCGAGGTGCACGTGCAGACACTTCACCCGGCCCGGCATCCCGCCGGCGGAGATGCCGGCGATCTCCGGCACGTGGCCGATCGCCTCCCGCCGCGCCAGGTAGTCCTCGTGCGCGGCCCGGTAGTGCGCCGCCAGCTCCGGATCCTCCGCGAGCCGGTCGGCCATCTCCTTCATCAACCCGGCCGACTCCAGTCGGCTGCACGCGGCCGTCGCGCGGGGACAGGTCAGGTAGAACAGCGTCGGGAAGGGCGTCCCGTCGGTTAGCCGCGGCGTCGTCTCCACCACGTCCGGCAGGCCGCAGGGGCACCGGTGGGCCACCGCCCGGGTGCCGCGGGGCGGACGGCCGAGCTGCGCGGCCACCGCGGCCAGGTCGGCCTCCGTGGCCGGTTCCCGCTGCGGCAGAGGTACGGAGGCAGCGGCCGGTTCCGGCGGCGGTACGACTGTCACGGTGCCCTTCCTCGGTCGGTGCGGTGGCGCTCACGCATCGGGCCGGTCCCCGTTGGCCGCCTCGACGCTCGACCACAGCGTGTCGTACCAGGGGTCGGGCGTGACCGGCTCGGCCGGGCCGGCTTGCTGGCCCGCGTCCCGGGCGGCGCCCTCCGGGTCGCGCAGCACCACCAGGATCTTCTCGTCCGGGCGGACCATGAAGAACCGTTCCCGCGCCTTGGCCTCGATGTACTTCGGGTCCTGCCACTTGGCGGCCCGCTCGGACAGCTTCTCGATCTCCTCCCGCTGGGCCTCCTGGGCGGCCTCCATCCGGGCGATGTCGGTCTGCTGGTCGAGGTAGACCCGGACCGGGTAGGTGTAGCCGAGGGCGAGCGCGATCAGCACCGCGAACAGCACTGTCGCCCGCCCGGTGAAGCGTCGGGGGTGGGGTGCGGCGAGCCGCTTCACCGCGCCACCGGCAGCCGTCCGCCGGGCGGCCGGCCGGTTCGTCGCGCGTACTCCGTCGGTGGCCCGGGTCGACGCGCGACCGGCGGCCGCCCGGGGCTCGGCGCGGACACCGCCCTCACGGACCGGTCGGGCACCGCGGGCCCCGCCCGGCCGGCCGGTCTGACCCGGCCGGCGGGCGGGACGCTGGCCACCCGGCGTGCGGCGCTGCTGCATCGTCACACCCCTCCCCCGAGGCTTCGCGTCCCTCAGGCCGAACGGTAACGCGGGAAGGCGCCCGCCCCGGCGTACCGCGCCGCGTCGGCCAGTTCCTCCTCGATCCGCAGCAACTGGTTGTACTTGGCGACCCGGTCCGAACGGGCCGGCGCACCGGTCTTGATCTGGCCGCAGCCGGTGGCGACGGCCAGGTCGGCGATGGTGGTGTCCTCGGTCTCGCCGGAACGGTGGCTCATCATGCACTTGAAGCCGGCCCGGTGGGCCAGGTCCACCGCGTCCAGGGTCTCGGTGAGCGACCCGATCTGGTTGACCTTCACCAGGACGGCGTTGGCGGCGTTCTCCGCGATCCCGCGGGCGATCCGCTGCGGGTTCGTGACGAACAGGTCGTCGCCCACGATCTGGATCCGGTCGCCGATGGACGCGGTCAGCGTCTGCCAGCCGGACCAGTCGTCCTCCGCCAGCGGGTCCTCGATCGAGACGATCGGGTACGCGTCGGCGAGCTTGGTGTAGTAGGCGCTCATCTCCTCGGCGGTCTTCGCGGCGCCCTCGAACGTGTAGGTGCCGTTCTCGAAGAACTCGGTCGCCGCCACGTCGAGCGCGAAGACGATGTCGGTGCCGAGCCGGTAGCCGGCCTTCTCGACCGCCTCGGCGATCAGGTCCAGCGCGGCGGCGTTGGTCGGCAGGTTCGGCGCGAAGCCGCCCTCGTCGCCGAGACCGGTGGAGAGGTCCTTCTTCTTCAGCACCGACTTGAGCGCCTGGTAGACCTCGGCGCCGGAGCGCAGCGCGTCGCGGAACGTCGGCGCGCCGATCGGCGCGATCATGAACTCCTGGATGTCGACGTTGGAGTCCGCGTGCGCCCCGCCGTTGAGGATGTTCATCATCGGGACCGGCAGCAGGTGCGCGTTCGGGCCGCCGAGGTAGCGGAACAGGCTCAGCTCGGCGCTGCCGGCGGCCGCCTTCGCCACCGCCAGGGAGACGCCCAGGATGGCGTTGGCGCCCAGTTCGCTCTTGTTGTCCGTGCCGTCGATGTCGAGCATCCGCTGGTCGATCAGCCGCTGCTCGCTGGCCTCGTACCCGATCAGCTCGTCGACGATCTTGTCCTCGATGTTCGAGACCGCCTTCTCGACTCCCTTGCCCAGGTAGCGGTCCTTGTCACCGTCGCGCAGCTCGATCGCCTCGAAGGCGCCGGTGGAGGCGCCGGAGGGCACCGCGGCACGGGCGATCGTGCCGTCGTCGAGCCCGACCTCGACCTCGACCGTCGGGTTGCCCCGCGAGTCCAGGATCTCCCGGGCGACGATTCCCTCGATGGTTGCCACTGAGTCGCTCCTCATGTGTGTGTGCCGGTCCGGTATGGGCCGCGACGGTGCGGCTGAGGCAGGTGTTGCCACGCAGCGTATCGGGCGGCGCCGCGACGCACCGCGTCACCCGGCCGGGCGTCCCGTCACGCCACGTGTCCGGCACCCGCCTCCGCGACGGACATTCCCGGATTCTCGTACGTCAACCGGCAACGGGTTTGCGCGCGGTTGATCCGATCGGCGAGGCTGGGCGCCATGCCCGCCGCCTCGACGATCCGCCTCCGCCTGCTCGCCGTCATGGTCATCGCGTCGCTCACCGTCACCGGCTGTCAGACCCTCGACGACGCCGGCCGGGCAATCGGCCACGCCGACCTGGTGAACGATCTCGCGAGCCGGCTGGATCGGGCGTTCACCCTGACCTATTCGGCCGACTACCAGCTCGCGGCCGGGCAGACCGCCACCATCGCGCAGGCGCAGGAGCCGGCGCGCTCGGCGTACACGTGGCCCGGGGGCAAGCTGACCGTCACCGAGGAGGCGACGACCCGGTGCGCGACCTCCGGCGGGCGGACGGTCTGCGCGCTGGAGCCGCCGCCGGCGGCCACGGCCAAGCCATCGGTGGCGGTGTTCGCCGAGGCCGAGCGGCAGGGCCTGGTCACCCCGCCGCTGGTGGTCGGGCTGCTGACCGCCGCCGCCCTCGATCCGCACGCGGTGATCACCAGCAGCGACACCACGCTGGCCGGGCGGCACGCCTCCTGCGTCGAGGTACGCGGACCGGCCGACAGCTTCAGCGCCTGCGTGACCACCGAAGGGGCGCTGGGCAGCTTCACCGGACAGGTGGACGGCGAGCGGGTCGACCTGGCCCTCACCCGCTACCGGGAGAACGTCGACAGCACCGCGTTCGACCTGCCGCCGGACGCCGGGGTGGTCGACCGCCGGCCGCCGCGCCCATGACCGGCGAAGCGGACGAGCGTCCGACCGCCGGGTCGTCGGGTGACCGGTCCACCGGCGTCGCCGGTGTCGGGCCGGTGCCGGCGGCGTTCGTCCCCGGCGTGGCGGTCGCCGGACCCGACCCCGGTGACCTGGCCCTCCCGGTGGCCGGGCGCAAGCTGCTCACCGGCTCGGACGGCGCCTTCCCGCGGGTGGGCGACCTGCCCGCCGGCACCGCGTGGGTCCCGCTGGGCACGCTCGACGGACGGCCGGCCTGGGCGGCCGAGATCCCGGCCGAGGACGGCCCGGCCGGCCGGTGGCGGAGCTGGCGGTCCGTCGCCGCCGAGCTGCCCGAGCCGTACGCCGCGCTCGCCGGCCGGGCGCTGGCCGTGCTCACCTGGCGGCGGACGCACCGGTGGTGCGGGGCCTGCCGCGCAGAGCTGACCGACGTGCCCGGCGAGACCGCCCGGCGCTGCCCGGGATGCGAGCTGTACGTGCCGATGCAGCTCTCCGCCGCCGTCCTGGCCGCGGTCACTCGGCCCGGTCCCGCCGGCCGCCCCGACGAGCTGCTGCTGGTCCGGCACGCGTACGGGCCGACCGGGTTGTGGGCGCTGGTCGCCGGGTTCGTGGAGGCCGGCGAGACGCTGGAGGAGGCGGTCCGCCGGGAGGTCGGCGAGGAGGTCGGGCTGGCCGTCGACCGGTTGGCGTACTTCGGCAGCCAGCCGTGGGCGATGTCCGGGCCGGGGACGCTGCTGACCGGTTTCACCGCCCGCTCGGCGGATCCGCTGGCCGAGCCGGTCGTCGACGGTCGGGAGCTGGCCGAGGCGCGCTGGTTCCCGACCGTCGGGCTGCCGGCGGAGCTGCCGCCGGCGTACTCGATCTCCCGCTGGCTCATCGACGCGGCGGCGAGGGACGCGCGGCGCTGACGACCGGCGGCCCCTTCCTCACACCTCCAACAGGGTGCGCAGGTGACGCGGGGGTGGGCAGTCGTGGGCCAGCATGGCGTCGTGCCAGTCGCGGACGGAGACGCCCGCCGGGCGGGCCGCGGCGATCTCGGCCACCTCGCTGTACCCGACGAAGTACGTGGACAGCTGGGTCGAGGTGAGCAGCGCACGCCGCCACTTGCCGGCCGCCTCGCCCTCCTCCTGGAAGCCGCGCCCGGTCATCAGCGCCATCGCGTCCGCCTCGGTCATCCCGTCGCAGTGGACCAGTTGGTCGAGCAGCGCGTTGATGGTCATCCGCAGCTGCATCTTGAGCTGCTGGAGCCGCACCGGTACGCCGCCGAAGCCGTGCGCGGCCATCACCTCCTCGGCGTGCACCGCCCAGCCCTCGATGAACGGGCCGGAGCGGGCCAGCGCCCGGACCCGGGTGACACCGGCGTGCCGGCGGGCGTGTGCCAGCTGGAGGAAGTGCCCCGGCATCGCCTCGTGCACGGTGAGATTGCGGATCATGTGATCGTTGTACTCCCGGTAGAACGACTCGACCCGGTGCGCCGGCCACTCCGCCGGGGTGGGCGCGATGCAGTAGAAGGTGGGCACGTCGGCCGTCTCCAGCGGCCCCGGGGAGTCGCAGTACGCGACCGCCACGCCCCGCGCGAACTCCGGCATCACCTGGATGACACACGGGTCGTCGACGAGGCTCACCAGGTCGTGGGCGCGGACGAAGTCGGACGCCTCGTCGAGGGTGATCGAGGCGAGGTCGACGATGGTGTGGTCGTCCGGGTGCTCGGCGGCGAGCAGGTCCAGCGCCCGGCGTACCGTCTCGTCGTCGGCCGGGCCGCCGACCAGCTCGACGGCCGCCGCGCGGATCTCCTCGGTGACCCGGTCCAGGTTCGCCCACGCGCGGCGCTGGATCTCGGCGGCGCCCAGCTCGGTGTCGAGCGTGTGCCAGAGCCGCGCCTCCCAGAGCCGGCGCCCCAACCGCGGGTCCCGCCCGGACCCGCCGTCAGCGGCCAGGCCGCCGCGGAGCCAGGCCACGAACTCCTCGAGCGCGGCGATCGCCCCGGCGGCCGCCGGGGCGACCCGGTCGTGCAGACCGGGCGCCTGGCCGAGCAGCGCCGGGACCTCGTCGCGGATCAGCGCCGCGGTGCCGGTGAACTGCCCGACCGCCGTCTCGGCGTGGATCCGCGGCATGTCCCGGAGGGTGGCGCGAGCGGTGGCGAGAGCGTCGGGTACGGCCGCCAGCCGACCCGCCAGGTGGGTCAGCCGGACGTCCGCGGGGGCGTACGGGCGGGCCACGAGCGCGTGCAGCAACGCGCCCGGGTTGTGCCGCAGCGGGTCCCACTCGTGGGCGCGGACCTCGTCCCGCTCGAACAGCTCCCGGTCGACCAGGGCGGTCAGCAGTGCGTGGTCCACCCGCTCGTCCAGGTCGAGCCCGTCGGCGTCCACCTCGGACAACGCGTCCGCGGCGTCCCGGAGCATCGCCCGGTCGGCGGCGAGCGCGTCAGCGCTGTAATCCGGCAACCGGTCGTCGTACCGGTGATCCCCGGCATTGGTGGCGACCCCCGGCCGCGCCGCCAGCAACTCCTCGACGATCCGCTCAGCCAGCCCCGCAAACTCCTGCATGCCGGAACCCTACCGACTCCCGCCGATAGCGCATCTCCCGGTTGATCAAGAAGTTTTCGTCCTCCGCAGGCGCCGTTCGAGACGAAAACCTCTTGATCAACTCTGCGGAGGTGTGGCGCGTGTGGCGCGTTCGGCGGTGCGGATGGCTTCGGCGTAGGCGAGGGTGGCGCGGCGGAGGGCGGACTCCGGGTCGAGGTTGGCCTCGCGCGCGGCGGCGACCGTCGCGAGGAGGCTGGCGCCCAGTCTGGCCTCCGGGTCGACCTGGGACTCCGCCAGCGGGGGTGGGACGGCCAGCCCGATCCGGGCGGCGCGGTCGAGAATCTTGGCGGCCAGGGCGAGGGCGGGCTGGCTCATCGCGATCCCGTCCAGCACCGACTCGCGCGCCTTCTCGGCGCGCTTGATCCGCTCCCAGTTCTCCTCGATCTCCTCGAGGGTGGCGGCCGGCCCCTCGGCGAAGACATGCGGGTTGCGCCGGACCATCTTGTCGACCAGGCCACCGGCCACGTCGTCGACGGTCCACCGCTCGCCCTCGGGCAACTCCTCGGCCAGCCGAGCGTGCAGCACCACCTGGAGCAGCACGTCGCCGAGCTCCTCGCGCAGCGCATCCGTGTCCCCGGCGCTGATCGCGTCGTACGCCTCGTAGCACTCCTCCAACAGGAAGCCGGCGAGGCTCTGGTGGGTCTGCGCCCGCTTCCACGGATCACCGCCCGGCGACGCCAGCCGGTCCAGCACCGCCACCGCGTCCAGCAGCCGGGCACCGGGCGGGTCCCACGAGCCGTACATCAGCTCCAGCTCCGCCAGCCCCGGCTCGCGGGCCAGGCGCAGGCCCAGCTCCCGGGCGAGCGACTCGTCACCCGCCGGACCGGCGAGCCAGACCGCCGTGCCGTGCGCCGCGACCGCGTCCAGCAGCGCCTGCGTCGCCGGGCCCTCGACCACGGCGACCTCGGCGCCCGCGGCGCGGACCGCCGTCGTCAGCTCGCTCTCCGCCCCGGCCAGCACCGGGTGCCGGCGTACGACGTCCCAGGCGGCCGCCGTGAGCAGGCCGGCCGGCAGCCGCGGCGAGGTGACCAGCAGGACGATCCGCGCCGACATGCTCAGGAGGCGACCGGCTCGTCCGCCTCGGTCGGCTCGACCGTCGGGAGCGGCTCCGGGGTGGAGATGTCGGTGACCGCGTCGGAGCCCGGCTCACCCAGCGGCACGCTCACCGCCGGAGCGTTGCCGGCGAAGCTGAGCACCGGGAACTCCAGCGGCCGGTAGCGGGGGTTGACCGTGACGTCGTACGTCTCGACCGCCTCGGCCAGCGACTTGCGGGTGGCCAGCGCGCTGCGGAGCTGGGGGACGTCGAGCTGACGGGCCGCGGCGTCATCGGGCACGTCGGGCGGGATCGCACCCGCCTGGCGGCCGGCGGCGATCACGTCGGCGAGCTCCTGCTCGGTGGGCGCGACCGGCTCGCCGGCGGGCAGGCCGGACAGGCAGGTGTAGAGCGCGGCGACCTCGCGCACGTACTCCGAGTCGGGGGCGAGGTTGAGCTGGCGGGCGACCTGTTCCGGCTCCGCCTGGCCCTGCGGCCGGTAGCCCTTGTCGGCGGACACCCGCTGGCAGACCTCGGCCAGCACCAGCGTGCTCACGACCTGATTGCGGCCGGGCAACGGCGCGGGCGCCCCGCCCAGCTCGGGGGCGGCCGTCGCCGCGGGGCTCTCCCGCAGCTCGTCGAGGACGGCGCTCACGGCGTCCTCGGTGATCCGCTGGTCGCCGACGTACGCGGCGACACCCGGCTCGGTACGGCATCCGGCGAGGGCGACGAGACCGACCGCCAGGCTGGCGACGGCGACAAGACGGCGAGCACGCATGACGGCAACTCTCTCACGCCCGCCACCGGAGGTGTGACACCCCCCACGGCTCATCGACCGACGCCCGCCAGGGCCGCCGGCTCGCCGAATCACCTTCCGCTCGCCACTGCGGGGCTGGCAGAACCGGCCAGCTTCTCGGGCTCGCCGAGGACGTCGGAGAGGAGCTGCGCGCACCACTCCAGCAGCGCCTGGTCGCGCAGCGGCTCGCCGCCGACCCGGCGGGTGCTCGGCCGGGGCACGCTGACCTGGTCGAGCGCGGACTTGTAGACCGCGTCCGGGTGGTAGCGCTTGAGCCGAAGCTGCTTCGAGTCGGGCAGCGGCAGCGGGCTGAACCGGACGTGCTTGCCCTGCACGCTGACGTCGGTCAGGCCGTAGCGGCGGGCGAGCAGCCGGAACCGCGCCACCGCCACCAGGTTCTGCACCGGGGCGGGCGGCTCGCCGTACCGGTCGGTCATCTCGGCGACCACCTCGCGCAGCCGCTCCTCGTCGCGGGCCTCGGCCAGCTTGCGGTACATCTCCAGGCGCAACCGCTCGACGCCGACGTAGTCGTGCGGCAGGTGCGCGTCCACCGGCAGGTCGACCTTGACCTCGACCTCCTCCTCCGGGCGCTCCCCCTTGAACGCCTGCACCGCCTCGCCGACCATCCGCACGTACAGGTCGAAGCCGACACCCTCGATGTGCCCGGACTGCTCGCCACCGAGCAGGTTGCCGGCGCCGCGGATCTCCAGGTCCTTCATCGCCACGTACATGCCGGCACCCAGCTCGGTGTGCTGGGCGATGGTCGCCAGCCGCTCGTGGGCGTGCTCGGTGAGGGGCTTGTCCGGCGGGTAGAGGAAGTACGCGTACGCCCGCTCGCGGCCCCGGCCGACCCGGCCGCGGATCTGGTGCAGCTGGGCCAGGCCGAGCAGGTCGGCCCGCTCCACGATCAGGGTGTTGGCGTTCGGGATGTCGATGCCGGACTCGACGATCGTGGTGCAGACCAGGACGTCGAACTCCTTCTCCCAGAAGCCGACCATGACCTTCTCCAGGGCCTCCTCGCCCAGCTGCCCGTGCGCCACCGCCACCCGCGCCTCGGGCACCAGCTCGCGCAGCCTGCGGGCCGCCCGCTCGATCGACTCGACCCGGTTGTGCAGGTAGAAGACCTGCCCGTCGCGGAGCAGCTCGCGGTGCACGGCGGCGGCCACCTGCCGCTCGTCGTACGCCCCGACGGCGGTGAGCACCGGATGCCGCTCCTCGGGCGGGGTGGCGATGGTGGACATCTCCCGGATGCCGGTGATCGCCATCTCCAGCGTCCGCGGGATCGGGGTGGCCGACATGCTCAGCACGTCGACCGAGGCCCGCATCGACTTGAGGTGCTCCTTGTGCTCGACGCCGAAGCGCTGCTCCTCGTCCACGATCACCAGGCCGAGGGACTTGAACCGGGTGGCCGCCTGGAGCAGCCGGTGGGTGCCGATGACGATGTCGGCGGTGCCGTCGGCGACCATCGCGAGCGTCTGCTCGGCCTCCTTCGGCGTCTGGAACCGGGACAGCTGGCGGATCGTCACCGGGAACTGGGTCATCCGCTCGGCGAACGTGTTGTAGTGCTGCTGCACGAGCAGGGTGGTGGGCACCAGCACGGCGACCTGCTTGCCGTCCTGCACCGCCTTGAACGCCGCGCGTACCGCGATCTCGGTCTTGCCGTACCCGACGTCGCCGCAGATCAGCCGGTCCATCGGGACGCTCTGCTCCATGTCCCGCTTGACCTCTTCGATCGCCGCGAGCTGGTCCGGCGTCTCCTGCCAGGGGAAGGCGTCCTCCAGCTCCCGCTGCCACGGGGTGTCCGGCCCGAACGGGTGCCCCTTGGCGGCCTTGCGGGCGGCGTACAGCTGGATCAGCTGCGCGGCGATCTCCCGGACCGCCTTGCGGGCCCGGGCCTTGGACTTCTGCCAGTCCGAGCCGCCCATCTTGTGCAGGGTCGGCTGCTCGCCGCCGACGTAGCGGGAGAGCTGGTCGAGCTGGTCGGTGGGGACGAAGAGCCGGTCACCGGGCTGGCCGCGCTTGCTCGGGGCGTACTCGATGACCAGGTACTCCCGGCTCGCGCCGTTGACGGTGCGCTGCACCAGCTCCACGTACCGGCCGATGCCGTGCTGCTCGTGCACCACGTAGTCGCCGGCCCGAAGCTCCAGCGGATCGATGGTGTTGCGCCGCCGGCTCGGCAGCTTGCGCATGTCCCGGGTCGAGGCCCCCCGACCGCCGGTGACGTCGGCGCCGGTGAGCAGCACGAACCGCGCCGCCTCGTCGACGAACCCGCTGCTCAGCGACCCGCAGGTGACCAGCACCGCGCCGGGGGCGGGCGCGGTCGGCACCTCCTCGACCAGACTGGCACCGAGGCCCGCGTCGCGCAGCACCTCGACCGCCCGCTGGGCGGGGCCGTGCCCCTCGAAGACCAGCGCGATCGACCAGCCCTCGCCGGCCCAGCGCTTGAGGTCGTCCACCACCCGCGCGGTCTCACCGTGGTAGAGCGGGGCGGGCTGGGCGGCCAGGGTCACCGCGATCGCGTCGTCGGGCGTCACGTCGACCTCCGCCGGCGCGTCCTCCCACGGCTGCCGTTCCGCAGCGGCGGCGGGCTCCACCAGGCCGAACGGCGACACCGTCCACCAGGGCTGCCCCAGGGCTCGGGCGGCCGCCCGGACCTCCGCGAGCGTCCGGAAGGCGGCGGCGCCGAGGTCGACCGGGGCGGCGCCACCGACCGCGGCGGCGGCCCAACTGGCCTGGAGGAACTCATCCGAGGTACGCACCAGGTCGTGCGCGCGGGTGCGGATCCGCTCCGGGTCACAGAGGAGCACGTGGGTGCCGGCCGGCATGGTGTCGATCAGCAGCTCCAGCGCGTCCGAGCCGATCAGGGCCGGCGCCAGCGACTCCATCCCCTCGACCGGAATGCCCTCGGCCAGCTTGTCGAGGATCTCGGCCAGCTCCGGGTGCTCGTCGGCGAGGACGGCGGCGCGCTTGCGCACGGACGGGGTGAGCAGCAGCTCCCGGCAGGGCGGGGCCCACAGCAGCGGAACCTGCTCGATGGTGCGCTGGTCGGCGACCGCGAAGGTGCGGATCTCCTCCACCTCGTCGCCCCAGAACTCGACCCGGGACGGGTGCTCGTCGGTGGGCGGGAACACGTCGAGGATGCCGCCGCGCACCGCGAACTCACCGCGCTTGGTCACCAGGTCGACCCGCGCGTACGCCATGTCGGTGAGCCGGCGCGCCACGTCCTCGAGGTCGGCCTCGGAGCCGGCCGCCAACCGCACCGGCGCCAGGTCTCCCAGGCCTTTGAGCTGCGGCTGCAGCAGCGACCGGACCGGCGCGACGACCACCCGCAGCGGGCCGGTGCGGCCCTGCGCGTCGGCCGATTCCGGGTGGGCCAGCCGGCGCAGCACGGCCAGCCGGCGGCCGACCGTGTCGGAGCGGGGCGAGAGCCGCTCGTGCGGGAGCGTCTCCCAGGACGGGAAGACCGCCACCTGCTCGGCCGGCAGCAGGCAACCCAGCGCGGCGGCGAGGTCGTCGGCCTCCCGACTGGTGGCCGTGACCGCCAGCACCGGGCGGCCGGCGCCACCGGCCGGCTCGTCGGCCGCGACGGCGGCGACCGCGAACGGGCGCAGCGCCGGCGGGGCGGTCAGGTCGAGCCCGTCGACCTGAGCGGCACCGGATCGCGCCAGGTCACGGGCCCGGGCGAGGGCCGGGTCGGCGAGGGCGGCGGCGAAGAGTCCGGTGAGCATGTGACCACTTTCGGGGTGCGACGGCACGACGATCACCCCTCGTCCGGGCTGGACGGGGGGTTGCACCAGTCGACACTATCTCTCCGGGGTGACGATCGACGTCCACGTGGCGGGGATCGCGCCGCGACGCCGGTGACGACGATCCTGGGGAGGACGGATGCCGGAGGGAACCGGGAGTGACCCACGCCAGCGGACCACACCCGCCCGGTGGCGGGTGCTGGGTCACCCGACCGGGATCCTGATCTACCAGGTGCGGTGCATCGTCGAACACCACGGCTGGTCCGAGCCCGTGGCCGAGCGGACCCATCGGGTGATGCTCGGCCGGTCGGGCGTCTACCGGCGTCGGGTCAACGGCCGGACCGCGCTGTCCGACGCCACCTCGGTGCTGCTCACCCGGCCCGGTGACGAGATGGCGGTGGCGCACCCGCTCGGCTGCGGCGACTCGTACACCTGCCTGGAGGTCGACCCGGAGGTGCTGGCCGAGCGACCGGCCGCCGCCCGCTGGCTGCACGAGGCCGGCTGGGCGGGCTCGTCCGACGCGACGCTGGACCTGGCGCACCGGCTGCTGGTCGCGGACCTGCGGCGCGGGCTGGACGCGTTCGAGATGTCCGAGCGGCTGCACCGCTTCCTCGACCGGCTGGTCGACCACACCGACCCGGACGGCGACCGGCCGGGGACGGACCTCGACCGGGCGGTCGGTCGGCGGGCGGCCACCCTGGCCGCACACCGGCAGCTGGTCGACCGAGCCCGCGAGGTCCTCGCCACCGCGGACTTCTCGCTCACCCTCGACGACGTCGCCCGGGCGGTCGGCGCGTCACCGCACCACCTGAGCCGGGTGTTCCAGCGGGTCACCGGGAGCAGCCTCACCACGTACCGCAACCGGCTACGGGTGCGGGCGGTGCTCGACACCCTCGCCGAGCCGGGCGGTCTGCCGCTGCGCCTGGTGGCGTCGGAGTACGGCTTCGCCGACCAGGCCCACCTCACCCGGGTGGTCCGCGACCACGTGGGGCATCCGCCGGCCCGCCTGCGCGCCCTCCTCGCCGCCTGAGGTGCGCGGCAGGGCCCCGATCAACGCCTCCGGTAGTAACCGGGCTCCTTCTTGACACCCGCCGCTCCGGCGGCCCGGCCAACCGAGCAAGGATCTTCAAGACCGCGCCCGCCGGCGCCCCGGAGGATGGATCCCGTCGACCCGAGGGCGTCCGGGGGTGGGCGGACCTGTTCGGGGAGGCCCGCAGCCCCCGGCTCGGGCGGGTCGCCGGCGGCGACCCGACGCCGGTCACGGCGGTGCCGCACCCCCCCCGCGGCACCTCCGGCCGCCGGCCCACGATCTTGACCGGCCCTACCGGGCGTGATCGGCTGTCGGGTATGAGCGGGCAGTGGCGTGTGCAGTTCGACGCGGAGGTCGACTTCGCCAACGGAGGTGGCCTCCGGGCCGAGGGCTTCCGGCTCGACATCCCGGGCCGGGAGATCGAGGACGCGGACCTGGCGGCGCTCTTCGTCCGCCATCTCGGGCTGCTGATGGTCGCCGAGGTACGGATCGCCGGCAAGACCGTGATCGAGGAGCCGCACAAGGGCGGGCGTGGCGTATCCGGGACCGCCGGCGAGGCGGGCGGGCGCCGCCTCGTCGAGCTGAGCCATCCGGTCACCGACGGCATGGTCACCCTGCCCGGCTGGCCCGTGCCGCGAATCACCGACTGGCTCACCCGTGAGGCGTCCCGGGCGAACTACGCGCCGGGCACCGAGTTCCACGTCGCCCGCATCGACATGATCGCCAACACGGGCACGTACGTGGACACCCCGGCGCACCGCTACGCGGACGGGCCCGACCTCGCCGGGGTACCGCTGGACCGGCTCGCCGACCTGCCGGGCGTCGTCGTCCGGGTACCGGCCGGCACGCGGGCGGTGGACCGGCTCATGCTGGCGCCGTACGACGTGGCCGGCCGGGCGGTGCTGCTGCACACCGGCTGGTCGGAGCGCTTCGGCACCGAGCGGTACGGCGCGCCGGAGGCGCCGTACCTGACCGGGGACGGCGCCCGTGCCCTGGTCGAGGCGGGCGCGGTCCTGGTCGGCATCGACTCGATCAACATCGACGACATGAGCCCGGCCTCGGGCGGCGAGCGGCCGGCGCACAGCACCCTGCTGGCCGCCGGTATCCCGGTCGTGGAGCACCTGACCGGCCTCGACGCGCTGCCGCCGGAGGGGTTCCGGTTCACCGCCGCACCGCCGCGGGTGGCCGGCATGGGCACCTTCCCAGTCCGTGCCTTCGCCGTCCTGGAGGCTTGACGGCCCGGCCGGGCGCCAGCACGGGATCCCGCGAGTCGCGGTATCCGAAGCAGCGGATGCCGCGACTTGCGGGATGCCGAGTTGATCCGTCAGTAGCGCACCGAGACGCGGCGGTGCACGGCGTCGACCCGGACGTCGCCGCCGTACGGGAGGATCAGCTGCGGGTCGGTGTGGCCGACGTCCAGATCGAACACGACCACCGCGTCCGGGTTGTACGCCGCCAGCGCCCGGGTCACCGCCGCGCGCTGCTCCTCGGCGTACGCGGCCTTCTCGGCCGGCGCGAGCGGTCGGCTGAACTCCCACGCCTTCGCCCGGCCGACCAGCACGGCCGGGAACGTGCCGAGCAGCCCCCGCTCGCCGAGGTTGCGCAGGATCCGGAAGACCTCGGTGGCCGACGGCAGTTCCTCAGAGGTCTCCATCAGGAAGACCGAGCCGGCCAGGTCGGCGGCGGACGCGACCCGGTCGGCGGCCAGCAGCCAGTGCAGGATCTCCAGGTTGCCGCCCCACAGCCGGCCCTCGACCACCCGCTCCGGGCCGGCCCAGGTCCAGCCCGACCCGGGGAACATCACCGGCTCGTCCGCCAGCGACGCCGGGTCGTTCCAGTCGTTCGGCTGGTCGCCCCACTCGGTGGCCGGGGCCAGGTCGTGCCAGCCGGAGGTGAACAGCGCCGCCCGCAGCGAGTCGAACGTCAGCGGGTGCGGGGCACCCGGCCGGCCGAGGTGCACCAGCACCGACCCGCCGTGGTAGCTGACGATCCCCAGCCGGTACAGGTGGTTCAGCACGTTCGTGTTGTCCGAGTAGCCGAAGTACGGCTTCGGGTTCGCCCGCAGCACCGCGTCGTCGAGGTGCGGGGTGACCGTGATCAGGTCGTCCCCGCCGACGGTGGCGAGCACGGCGGTGACCGTCGGGTCGGCGAAGGCGGCGGTCAGGTCCCGGGCCCGGTCCCGGGGGTCGGCACCCATCACCCGGGTGGTCGGGTACTCGACCGGCTCCAGGCCGAACTCCTCGCGCAGCCGGCGCAGGCCCAGCTCGTAAACGCGGGGGAAGAGACCCGGCAGCCCGGCGGAGGGTGACACGACCGCGACCCGGTCACCGGGGCGCGGCTTGGGCGGATAGCGCAACGTCGGCATGATCCACACGCTACCCACCCGGACCACCGGTTTTGCCGACCGCCGCGGGGCGAAACGGCATGAGACGCCCGAACCGTTCCCTAGGCTGGCGGCGGGAAGGAGCAGCGGGACCGGCACCGGCCTCGACCGCGCTCGCCGTGGGTCGGAGTGAAACACCGTTAACGAGGGGTCCCTCCTTACATACCGGCCCGCGCGGATACGATCCAGGGAGTCGGACAGCGCTGTCCTTCGTACTCACGTAAGGAGCGCACAGTGACCGACCAGCACGATCACGACGGTCCCGACGCCGCCCTGCGCGCCGACATCCGCCGCCTCGGCACCCTGCTCGGCCAGACCCTCGCCCGCCAGGAGGGCCGGCCCCTGCTCGACCTCGTCGAGGAGATCCGCGCCCAGGTCCGCACCGATCCCCCGGCCGCGGCGCAGCGGCTCGCCGGGCTGGACGTCACCACCGGCACCAAGCTGGCCCGGGCCTTCTCGACGTACTTCCACCTGGCCAACATCACCGAGCAGGTCCACCGCGCCCGCGACCTGCGTCGCCGCCGCGCCATCCAGGGCGGCTGGCTCGACCAGGCCGCCAAGATGATCGCCGAACGCGGGGTGCCCGCCGAGGAGATCGCGGCGGCCGCCCGCCGGCTCGCGGTCCGCCCGGTCTTCACCGCCCACCCCACCGAGGCGGCCCGCCGCTCGATCCTGTCGAAGCTCCGCGCGATCGCCGACGAACTGGACACCGAGACCACCAACGCGATCCTCTACGGCGCCAGCGACGAGGGCCCGGCCAACCGCCGCCTCGCCGAACTGCTCGACCTGATGTGGCAGACCGACGAGCTGCGGCTGGACCGGCCGGACCCGACCGACGAGGCCCGCAACGCCATCTACTACCTGCGCGACCTCTACGCCGAGGCGGCGCCGCAGGTCCTCGACGACCTCGCCGACACGCTGCGCACGCTCGGTGTGGAGACGTCGCCCACCGCCCGGCCACTCACCTTCGGCACCTGGATCGGCGGTGACCGGGACGGCAACCCGTTCGTCACGCCCACGGTGACCCGCGAGGTCCTGGTCATCCAGCACGAGCACGGGATCGCGGCCACCGAGAAGGCCATGGACCAGCTCATCAACGAGGTGTCCGTCTCCCGGCGGCTGCGCGGCGTCTCGCTGGACCTCTCCGCCAGCCTCGCCGCCGATCTGGACGCGCTGCCCGAGGTCGCGCCCCGGTTCCGTCGGGTCAACGCCGAGGAGCCGTACCGGCTCAAGGCCCGCTGCGTGAAGGCGAAGCTCGCCAACACCCGGCAGCGGCTGCGGCAGGGCACCGCGCACGTGCCGGGGCGCGACTACCGCGGGTCGGCCGAGCTGATCGCCGACCTGGAACTGCTGCGTGCCTCGCTGGCCCGCAACTCCGGCCAGCTCACCGCCGTCGGCCTGCTCGCCTCGACCATCCGTACCGTCTCCGCCTTCGGCCTGCACCTCGCCACCATGGACGTACGCGAGCACGCCGAGAAGCACCACGAGGTGCTCGCCCAGCTCTACCAGGCGGTGGGCGAGGTGGCGGACTACCCGTCGCTGAGCCGGCTGGAGCGCACCAAGCTGCTCGCCGACGAGCTGACCGGTCGTCGGCCGCTGTCCACCCTCGACACCCCGCTCACCGAGTCGGCCCGCAAGACCTTCGACGTCTTCGCCACCATCCGCGAGGCGCAGGACCGGTTCGGCACCGAGGTGATCGAGTCGTACATCATCTCGATGACCCTCGGCGTCGACGACGTGCTCGCCGCGGTCGTCCTGGCCCGCGAGGCCGGCCTGATCGACGTGCACAGCGGCCGGGCCCGGATCGGTTTCGTGCCGCTGCTGGAGACGCCGAGCGAGTTGAACGCCGGCGGTGACCTGCTGGACGAGCTGCTGGCGCTGCCGGCGTACCGGGCGCTGGTCGCGGCCCGCGGTGACGTGCAGGAGGTGATGCTCGGCTACTCCGACTCCAACAAGGAGGCCGGCATCACCACCAGCCAGTGGTCCATCCACCGGGCGCAGCGCGCGCTGCGCGACGTGGCCGCCCGGCACGGCGTCCGCCTGCGGCTCTTCCACGGCCGGGGCGGCACCGTCGGCCGCGGCGGCGGACCGACGCACGACGCCATCCTGGCTCAGCCGTACGGGACGCTGGACGGCGCGATCAAGGTGACCGAGCAGGGCGAGGTCATCTCCGACAAGTACACCCTGCCGGCACTGGCCCGGGAGAACCTGGAGCTCACCACGGCCGCGGTGCTCCAGGCCACGCTGCTGCACACCGCGCCCCGCCAGCCCGCCGAGATGCTGGAGCGGTGGGACGCGACGATGGACGTGGTCAGCGCGGCGGCCTACCGGTCGTACCGGTCGCTGGTGGAGGACCCGGACCTGCCGGCGTACTTCTGGGCGTCAACCCCCACCGAGCTGCTGGGCGCGCTGAACATCGGCTCCCGGCCGGCGAAGCGGCCGAACACCGGTGCCGGGCTGGCCGGCCTGCGGGCCATCCCGTGGGTGTTCGGCTGGACCCAGACCCGGCAGATCGTGCCGGGCTGGTTCGGGGTGGGTTCCGGCCTGGCCGCCGCCCGCGAGGCCGGGCACGCGGACGTGCTCGCCGAGATGCACCGCAGCTGGCACTTCTTCCGGACGTTCCTGTCCAACGTCGAGATGATGCTGACCAAGACCGACCTGACGATCGCCCGCCGGTACGTGGAGACGCTGGTGCCGAAGAAGCTGCACCCGATCTTCCACCAGATCGAGCAGGAGTACGAGCTGACCAAGCGCGAGGTGCTCGCCGTGACCTCCTCGCCGGACCTGCTGGAGAACTCGCCGGTGCTCCAGCGCACGCTCGCGGTGCGGGACACCTACCTGGAACCGCTGCACCACCTCCAGGTGGCGCTGCTGCGTCAGTACCGGGAGTCCGGGGCGGCGGGCCGGTCGGTGGCGACCGCGCCCGGCGGCCGGCGCGCGCCGAGCGACGGCACGGCACTGGAACGGGCGCTGCTCACCACGGTCAACGGCATCGCCGCCGGCATGCGCAACACGGGCTGAGGTGCGCGGAAGGGCCCCTTGTCAACGCCTCAGGTAGCGGAAGGGACCCTTCCTCCGCCGCCGCGTCACCAGTCGCCGCCCCCGAAGTCACCCCCGAAGTCACCGCCACCGAAGCCGCCGAGGTCGCCGCCGTAGTCGCCGGCGCCGTAATCACCGCCACCGGCGTCGCCGGCTCCCTCGGCACCGGCGTCGCCGTAGCCGGCGCCGTCCTGGAAGCCCTCCCCGTACCCGGCGCCGTACCCGGGGTCGCCCCACATCGGGGAGAAGAGCGCGTCGGCGATCAGCAGACCACCGACCACCCCGGCGCCAGTGCCCAGCGCCGTCTTCCACCACGGCGTCGAGTACCACCCGGCCGGGACCGGCCGGCCCTGGAACCGCCCACCGGGGTAGTAGTAGGGCGTGTCCCGGCCCGGCTGCGGACCGGCCCTGAAGGTCTGTCCCTGCACATCCACCTCGCGTTCGCGGGTGAGCTGCCCGGCTCCCCGGGCGGCCGCGAGCGGCGGCAGCTCCGGCCCCGGGTCGATCCCCAGCGCGGTCCGGGCCGCCCGGATGTACGCCAGCCCCTCCAGCGCGGTCTCCCGGGCGAGCGCGTACTGGTGCGGCGTCCGCGCCTGCTCCAGCTGGGAGCCGGCGGCGTTGTACCGCTCCCCCGCGTCGGCCAGCGCCTGCCGTACCGCCGGATCCTCGCCGTGCAGGTTCATCAGCTGCCCACCGAGACGCTCGTACCAGCGCTGGGCCTCCGCCCGGGCGTCGGCCAGCTCGTCGCCCCGGCGGGCACCGGACCGGGCGCCGGCGACCGCGACGGCGATCACCGCGCCGATGGCCACGATGCCGAGGCACAGCAGAAGTTCCATGACGCGTACGTACCCACGCCCGCCCCGTCGTACCCGTTTGGCAAGCTCTGCACATGGACTTTCCGACGCTGGCCGTGGTGGTCGTCTGCCTCGCCGCCGGCGGCGCGGTGGGGTGGTACGCGGCCCGCGCCCGGTCCGCCACCCAGATCGCCCGGCTGGAGGCCACCCTCACGGCCACCCGGGAGGGCGAGGGCCGGCTGGAGCAGTCCATGCGCGCGCTCAGCTACGAGGCCACCGCTCAGTCCCAGGAGGCGGTGGCCCGCGCGGTGGCGCCGCTGCACGACACGCTCCGGCGGTACGAGCAGCGCGTCGCCGAGCTGGAGCGCGACCGGGTCGACGCGTACGCCGAGCTGCGCGAGCAGGTCCGGGCCATGAGCACCGTCTCCGGTGAGCTGCGCACCGAGACGAAGCAGCTCGTCGCGGCGCTGCGGGCGCCGCAGGTCCGGGGCCGTTGGGGTGAGCATCAGCTGCGCCGCATCGTCGAGGCGGCCGGCATGCTCGAGCACTGCGACTTCGCCGAGCAGGTGACCGCCGCCACCGACCACCAGGGGGTCCGCCCCGACCTGGTGGTCCGGCTGCACGGTGGCCGCTCGGTGGTGGTGGACGCGAAGGCGCCGTTCGAGGCGTACCTGACCGCGATGGAGGCGCGCGACGAGCGCGGGCGGGACACGCAGCTCGACGCCCACGCGAGGCACCTGCGCGCCCACGTGGACGCGCTGGCCGCCAAGTCGTACTGGGCCGCGTTCGAGCAGGCGCCCGAGTTCGTGGTGCTGTTCGTGCCGGCCGACCCGTTCCTCGACGTGGCGTTGCAGCGCGACCCCACGCTGCTGGAGCACGCGTTCACGCGCAACGTGGTGCTCGCGACCCCGGCCACCCTGGTCGCGCTGCTGCGCACGGTCGCGTACTCGTGGCGGCAGGAGGCGCTGGCGCGCAACGCGGTGGCGGTGCACACGCTCGCCCGGGAGCTGTACGGGCGGCTGTCGACCCTGGGCGACCACGTCGGGAAGCTGGGCTCGGCGCTCGGCGGAGCGGTCACCGCGTACAACCGGGCGGTCGGCTCCCTGGAGGCGCGGGTGCTGGTCAGCGCACGCAAGCTCGCCGAGCTCGGCGTCTCCCACGAGGAGCTGGCCGCGCCGGCGCAGCTGGAGGTGGCACCCCGCCAGCCGCAGGCGCCGGAGCTGCTGGAGCCGGGGTCCTGAGTAGACGCTCACGGTCCGTCCACACCGGGCCGAAGATGTGACAACGCGTGTCCACGGAAGTCACGAGATGGTCACAACGAACTGGCCGGTAGTGACACCGGACATCGATACCACGAAGGATGCGGGCACGCGTGCCCTGCATCTGAGGGCCCTGTTCTCTGGAGGAAAGAGAACGTGAGCAAACCCCGAAACCTGAGCCGGCGTACCTCCGCCGCGCTCTTCGCGTCGGTCATGGCCGCCAGTGCCGTGACCGTCGCGGGCGGCGCCACCACCGCGAGCGCCGCACCCGCCAACGCGCCGGCCACCCCCATCGAAGCGCTGGGTTCGCACGACGCCAAGCTGCTAGCCGAGGCGGAGGCGAAGAAGGCCCCGACCGTCACGATGATCGTCGCCACCCAGAAGGGCAAGGCGAAGGACGTCGAGAAGGACCTCAAGGGCCTCGGCGCGGCGGTCACCGAGCGCTACGACACGATCGGCTACGTGCTGGCCAAGGTGCCGACCGGCAAGGCGGTCAAGGCGGCGACCCTGCCGGGCGTCTCCGCGGTCGACCTGGACGAGACGATCCAGCGGCCCGACCCGAGGCCGGAGGCCGCCGCCGACGGCCGGAAGGCCGCCAAGCAGGGCACGACGCTGAGTGGCCCCGGCGCCGGCACCCGCGCCGACAACCCGTACATGCCGACCAACGAGACCGGCGCCGTCAAGTTCGTCGACCAGCACCCCGAGTGGGACGGTCGCGGCGTCACGATCGGCATCATGGACTCCGGTGTGGACCTCGAGCACCCGGCCCTCCAGCAGACCACCACCGGCGAGCGCAAGATCGTCGACTGGGTCACCGCGACCGACCCGTTCGAGGACGCCACCTGGCGCCCGATGCTCACCGAGGTGACCGGCCCGACGTTCAGCGCCGCCGGCCTCACCTGGACCGCCCCGGCGGGCACCTACCGCTTCAACCGGTTCAGCGAGTCCGTCACCACCAACAGCGAACCGGGCGGTGACGTCAACCGCGACGGCGACCGGACCGACGCCTTCGGCATCCTCTTCGACCCGGCGACCAACAACATCTGGGTCGACACCGACAACGACAACGACTTCACCGACGAGGCCGTGATGCGGCCGTACCGGGAGAAGTTCGACGTCGGCCACTTCGGCACCGACGACCCGGCGACCGCTGTCAAGGAGCGGATGTCGTTCGTCGTCCAGTACCGCAAGGGCGTGGACACCACCCCGGTCGGCGGCCCCGGCCTGGTCGACTACGTCAACATCGGCATCATCGAGAGCGCGCACGGGACCCACGTCGCCGGCATCACCGCCGCCAACGACATGATGGGCAACGACGCGTTCGACGGTGCCGCCCCCGGCGCCAAGATCGTCTCGGCCCGCGCCTGCTCCTGGGGCGGCGGCTGCACGTACGCGGCCCTCACCACCGGCATGGCCGACCTGGTGATCAACCGCGGCGTCGACGTCATCAACATGTCGATCGGCGGCCTGCCGGCGCTGAACGACGGCAACAACGCCCGCGCCGAGCTGTACAACAACCTGATCACCACGTACGGCGTGCAGATGTTCATCTCCGCCGGCAACTCCGGCCCGGGCGTGAACACCATCGGCGACCCGTCGGCCTCGACGAACGTGGTAAGCGTCGCCGCCAGCGTCAGCAGGGACACCTGGCTGGCCAACTACGGCTCCGTCGTGAAGCAGAAGAACGCGCTGTTCAACTTCTCCTCGCGCGGCCCGCGTGAGGACGGCGGCGCCAAGCCGAACATCGCCGCTCCGGGTTCGGCCGTCTCCACCACCCCGGTCTGGCAGCCGGGCAGCGGCCCGGTCGAGGCCGGCTACACCCTCCCGCCGGGCTACGGGATGTTCAACGGCACCTCGATGGCCTCCCCGCAGGCCACCGGTGCCGCCGCGCTGCTGCTGTCGGCCGCCAAGGCGAACGACCTGGGGGTCACGCCGGCCGCGCTGCGCCGGGCGATCTTCAGCTCGGCCAAGCCGATCGCCGGCGTCCCGACCCACGGTCAGGGCTACGGCATGTTCAACGTGCCGGGCGCCTGGAAGCTGCTGCGCAAGGGCGTCACGACCCGCTCGTACGTCTCGGACGCCCCGGTCTGCACGGTGCTCTCCGGCCAGCTCGCCACCCCGAACCGGGGCACCGGCGTCTACAACCGCTGCGGCGCCGCCGACGGCGGCCACAAGGTCGGCCAGTCGAAGACCTACCAGGTCAAGCTCACCCGCACCAGCGGGCCGGCCGGCAACATCAAGCACAACGTCGGGCTGCGTGGCAACGACGGCACCTTCTCGGCGCCGAAGAACGTCACGCTGCCGCTGAACCGGACCGTCACCATCGCCGTCACCGCCAAGCCGAAGAGCGCGGGTGCGCACGGCACGATCGTGACGATCGACGACCCGGCGACCAACACGATCGACTTCGAGGTCTCCGCCGTGGTGGTGGCCTCGAACGACGTCAAGAAGCCGGCCTTCGCCTACTCCGGTGAGGGCTCGGTGGACCGGAACAGCACCACGTCGTACTTCGTGACGGTGCCGCCGGGCGCCGGTGCGCTGCAGGTGAACCTCTCCGGCATCGCCACCGGCTCGCAGACCCGGTTCATCGCCTTCAACCCGTACGGCGTCCCGGTGGAGAGCACCTCGAGCCTGGCGTGCTTCACCAACTTCGCCAGCACGGTCGCCTGCAACGCCTTCGAGCGGGACTACCAGAACCCGATCCCCGGCGTCTGGGAGATCGAGGTGGAGTCCCGTCGCACCTCGCCGGCGCTGAACAACCCGTACCAGATCCAGGCCCGGGTCCAGGGCGTCGCGGTCGAGCCGGCCGTGGTCGACCTGCCGGCGGTCGACGCCGGTGCGGCCACCCCGGTGACCTGGTCGCTGAAGAACACCTTCGGCCCGGTGTCGGTGACCGGCCAGGGCGGCCCGCTGTCCAGCGTGCACTCCGAGCGGCCCACCATCGTGGAGCTGGCCCAGCAGGAGTTCACCGTCGAGGTGCCGGCGGGCGCGACCAGCTTCACCGCCCGGATCGGCAACCCGGCGAACGCCAGCGCCGACCTGGACCTGTTCATCTACCGGGGCACCACCCTGGTCGGGCAGCAGGCCGACGGCGACTCGGAGGAGGCGGTGACGATCACCAACCCGGTGGCCGGCACCTACCGGATCGTCGTCGACGCGTACAACGTCGACGGTGCCGGTGGCAGCACCGAGTACGACTACCGGGACTCGTTCTCCGCCCCGGCGCTCGGCACCCTGTCGGCGCCGTCCACCTCGCTCACCCTGGCGCACGGCGCCACCGGTTCCCTCACGGGCACGGTGACCGCCCAGTCCGCTCCGGACGCCGGCCGGGCGCTCTACGGTGAGCTGGCCGTGGTGACGTCGGAGGGCGCGGTCGTCGGCCGCGGCGCCGTCGCCATCGGTGCGGTGAACTGACCCACCCGTAACAGGGCGGGAGCCCGTCCCCGGTCCCCGGGGACGGGCTCCCGTCGTCTGTCGCGGTCCCCCACCGACGCGTCAGGCCCGGCCGTCAGCCCCGGCGGGCCGTCTCCACCAGGAATGGGATGCCCTGCTGGCAGGTGGTCATCATGTCGGGCTGGATCTTCCCGGTCACGACCACCGACGCACCGGCGGCCAGCACGTCGCGCGGGCCGCCGAGCAGCAGGTAGCCGTCGAGGAGCAGGCAGCCGGGCTCGACGCCGGACTCGACCGTCCCGGCCAGGGTGGTCGCCCCACCGGGCGGCGGTTTGGCCGGCCCGCTCGGCGACTTGGGCGGCCGGGTCGGCACCGGGACCGTCGACGGCGGCGGGTCGGCCGGCGTCGGCGGTACGGCGTCGGTGGGCGTCGGATCGGGTTCGGGCGGGGTGGTCACCGGCGACGCTCCCGTCGGGGTCGGGGTGCCGTCTCCGGTGCCCGCGCCGCCGCAGGCGCCGAGCGCCAGACAGACGGCCAGCGCCGGGACGACGAGCCGAAAGGTCCTCATGCCGTATCTGACGCGGCGACGGCGCCGGGCGTTCCCGGTCAGCCGCGGGCCGCCGCGGCGGCCTTCATGTCCCGCTTGAGCTCCTGCGGCAGCGAGAAGGTCAGCCGCTCGTTGGCGGTCACCACCTCCTCGACGTCGGTGAAGCCGCGGGCCGCGAGGTGGGCGAGCACCTCGTGCACCAGCTCGTCGGGGACGCTGGCGCCCGACGTCAGGCCGACCGTACGCGCCCCGTCGAGCCACGTGTCGTCGATCTCGTGGGCGAAGTCGACCAGGTGACCGGCACGGGCACCCGCGTCGAGGGCCACCTCGACCAGGCGGACCGAGTTCGACGAGTTGCGCGAGCCGACGACGATCACCACGTCGCAGTCCGGCGCGATCTCCTTGACGACGTGCTGCCGGTTGCTGGTGGCGTAGCAGATGTCGTCGCTGGGCGGCGACTGCAGCATTGGCAGCCGCTTCTTCAGCCGGGCCACCGTCTCCAGCGTCTCGTCCACGGACAGCGTGGTCTGGGACAGCCACACCACCTTGTCCGGGTCCCGCACGGTGACCCGGTCGGCGTCCTCCGGGCCGTCGACGAGCTGGATGTGCTCGGGGGCCTCGCCGGACGTGCCGATGACCTCCTCGTGCCCCTCGTGACCGATCAGCAGGATGTCGTAGTCCTCGGCGGCGAACCGCTTCGCCTCCTGGTGCACCTTCGTGACCAGCGGGCACGTCGCGTCGATCGCCTTCAGCGAGCGCGCCTTCGCCTGCTCGTACACCTCGGGGGCGACGCCGTGCGCGGAGAAGATCACGGTCGCGCCCTCGGGCACCTCCTCGTTCTCCTCCACGAAGATCGCGCCCTTGGCCTCCAGCGTCCGCACCACGTGCTTGTTGTGCACGATCTGCTTGCGGACGTAGATCGGCGCGCCGTAGAGCTTGAGCGCCTCCTCGACGGTCTGCACCGCCCGGTCGACGCCCGCGCAGTAACCGCGGGGCTTCGCCAGGAGGACGCGCTTGCCGGTCCGGATCACGTCAGCCTCAGTCACCCGCCCATCGTACGTGTCGCCTCGCCGACCGGCAGCGGCCGTCGAGCGCGGCACCCCGGCTGGGTCGGGGCGGGCCTTAGGGTGGGCGGATGAGTTCGGGAGGGGACGTACCGCGGAGCACGTCCGAGGAGCCGTGGCCGGTCCGGGTGGTGAGCCAGAAGATCGGCGCGTGGGTGGCGCGGCTGGGCTGGGTCTGGGTGGACGGCCAGGTGGCGCAGATCAGCCGCCGACCCGGCGCCACCACCGTCTTCCTCACCCTGCGTGACCCGTCCGCCGACCTCAGCCTCACCGTCACCACCAACCGGGACGTACTGGACTCCGGCGCTCCCGAGCTGCGCGAGGGCGCCCGCGTCGTGCTGCACGCGAAACCGGAGTTCTACGCCGCCCGGGGCACGTTGAGCCTGCGCGCGGACGAGATCCGGCAGGTGGGGCTCGGTGAGCTCCTGGCCCGGCTGGAGAAGCTCAAGAAGCTGCTGGCCGCCGAAGGACTCTTCGACCGGGCGCGCAAGCGACGCCCACCGTTCCTGCCCAACCGGATCGGGCTCATCACCGGCCGGGCCAGCGCGGCCGAGCGCGACGTGCTCACCAACGCGCGCCGCCGCTGGCCGTCGGTCGCGTTCCGGACGGTCAACGTGGCCGTGCAGGGGCCCTCGGCGGTGCCGCAGATCATCGACGCGCTGAAGGTGCTCGACGCCGACCCGACCATCGACGTGATCGTCATCGCCCGGGGTGGTGGCAGCATCGAGGACCTGCTGCCCTTCTCCGACGAGGCGCTGTGCCGGGCGGTGTTCGCCTGCCGCACACCGGTGGTCAGCGCGATCGGCCACGAGACCGACGCGCCGCTGCTCGACTACGTCGCGGACGTCCGCGCCTCCACCCCCACCGACGCGGCGAAGCGGATCGTCCCGGACCTCGCCGAGGAGGTACGCCTCATCGGGCAGGCCCGGTCCCGGCTCGAGCGCGCGGTCCGCAACCTGGTCGACCGCGAGTCACACCGGCTCGACCTGCTGCGGTCCCGGCCGGTGCTGGCCCGACCCCAGGTGATGGTCGAGCAGCGGACGACCGACGTGACCGGCCTGCGCCAGCGGGCTGGCCGCTGCCTCGACCACCGGCTGGCCGCCGCCGACGACGACCTGCGGCACACCCTGGCCCGCTTGCGGGCGCTGTCCCCGGCCGCCACCCTCGACCGCGGGTACGCGATCGTGCAGCGCGCCGACGGCCACGTCGTCCGCGCGGCGTCGGAGGTCGCCAAGGGCGACCCGCTGCGGGTACGCCTCGCCGACGGCGAACTGACCGCAACCGTGGACGGCTGACGGACCCCAGCTTGATCGGGCCGCCGCGGCCTTGATCACGCTCGGAGGCGCAAGTAGTGGCCTCCACGCGAGCCGGAGGCCACTACTTGTGCCATTCAGCATGATCATGGCGGCGGGGCCGGCGACGCGCGCTGCTCCGCCGGTCGTCGGCGGTGTCGGGACGGTGTGGTGGGATGGGGTCGATGAGCGACGAGACGAAGGACGAGCGGCTCAGCTACGAGCAGGCCCGCGCCGAGCTGGCGTCGGTGGTCGAGCGGCTGGAGGCGGGCGGCACCACGCTGGAGGAGTCGCTGGCGCTCTGGGAGCGCGGCGAGAAGCTGGCCGGGATCTGCCAGGCGTGGCTGGACGGCGCGCGGGCCCGCCTCGACGCCGCCCGCCAGGAGGCGGCGGAGTCCTGACCGGTCGCGCACCGGGATTCCGCCCGAGGCGGCCATCCGGTTCAGGATGACCCCGGCCACCAGCCATCGGCCTTCCCACCACCGGCCTCCCGACCATCCACCACGGGCCTCGCGACCACCCGCCACCGGCCCAAAGACCGCCGCGCCACCGGCCGCCCGACCACCCGGCCTCGCGACCACCGGCCAGCAGTGACGGCGGGGGGCGGCCCAGGGCCGCCCCCGCGTACGTCACTTGAACAGGTTGTAGAACTCGGCGGGCGCCTCGACCACCTGGTCCGCCGGCGGCTTCTGGGCCGGGGTGGCGCTGCCGTAGGCGGAGTAGGTGATCCGGATCTCCTGCGCCGCCGACTGCCCGGCCGCCGGGATCTGGACGACCAGTTCGCTGAGCCGGCCCTGCGGGTCCAGCTTCGCGGTGAACGGCACCGACCGCGCCTGCGGACCGAGCGCGGCGATCACCGCGGGGTCGATCGAGCCGGCGTCGGCTGCCTTGGACGCGTCGAGCGTGCCGGCGTACGCGCCCTCGCCGGTCTGCCGTACCTCGGTGATGCCCTGGGTGAGGACGGCGCTGCCGGCCGGGTCGACCTTGTCGAAGTCGAAGGCCAGATTCCGGTTCCCCTGGACGCGGGTCTGGTCGAGGTGCTGGTACTTGCCGAGGTTGAGACTCTGCCGGCCGGGCACGCTGTCGGCCGCGCGGCCGCCCAGGTCCAGCTTGACCCAGCTGTCCGGCTTGATGTGGACCAGGTCGAGCGTCATCGACAGGTCGTCGGCCGGGCGGCCGAGCGACACCTTCATCTGCGCGCTCTGGCTCGGCTCGTGGACCTGCCCCTCGGCGGTGGAGCCGGCGCCGGACATGGTGAAGCGGAAGTTGCCGTTGCTGATCTCGCGCGTCGAGTCCAGGAGCGCCTGCTTGGCGTCCCCGGGGATCCCGCTGGCCGGCGCCGACCCGGACGCGGTGGTGGTCGGGGTGGCGGACGAGCCGGCCTGCGTGGTGCCGTCGGCGTTGCAGGCGGCGAGACCGGGTACGAACAACGCGGCGGCCACCAGGCCGGCGCTGAGGCGTCGAACAGTCATACGTGTCTCCCAGGTGGGTCACCCGGCGCGCCCCTCGGCGGCGCCGGTACCGGGCGGCGCACGCCGCTACCGGCCGCGCCGCGCGAGCCGCGTCCGGCTGCGGGAGCCGGCCGGGCCGCACCCCTGTTTGTTCCCTGCCGCCGCGTCCCACAATCACCGGCTCGTCCGGATCCGTCGGACGGTGGCCGGCCGGGAGACGGGCGAGGGGCGGCCGTGGTCGCCCCCGCTCACCGGATCGTCCCGTTGAACATCCGGTACGTCTCGTCTGCTCCGCCTCGATGACCTGGCCCGCCGGCGGCTTCTCGCGACCCCGGCGCACCAATTCCGCCCGACAGGCGGGACCCGGGCTCAGCGCAGCGCGCCGGCCAGCGTCCGCAACTCGTTGTCCCGGGCGTCGCCGACCACGATCACGGTCCGGTCCGGTTCGAGCAACACCAGCGCCTGCTCGTTGCCCCGGGCCGTGTACCGCTGCCAGGTGCGTCCGCCGAGGTCGGTCTGGCCCTGTGGTTGCCCCTGGTCGGTCAGCTCGGTGGGCAACAGCCGCTCCGGCGGCACGCTGCTCTGCACCACCTGGGCACCCCGCCCCTCCGGCGTCACGTAGCCCAACCGCAGCGTCGCCCCGCCCTCGACCGTCCGGAAGTTGGCCCGGACCGTGCGCCACCCCTCACCCAGCCCTTCCGGCTGGCTGACCGGGAAGGCGTTCGCCACGCGCGCCGACTCCAGCGCAGGCGCCGGGTCGACGACCGCCGGCTGGTCACCGCCGAGAAATCCCCGGTAGAAGGCGAGCAGCAGGGCGATGGGGATGAGCAGCACGAGCAGCGAGATCGCCATGTCCTTCGGCGAGCGGTCCGAGCGGCCCGCGTCCACCGCGGGCGGTGGCGCGGGAAGCTCCCCGGTCTCCGCCGCGCCGGCCGGACCGTCCGGCTCGACCAGGGCCGGCTCCCCCGGCGGTACGGGTCCGGCCGGGTCGCCCGGGGCCGCGGGGTCGACCGGCGGCCGGCCCTCCGGCGGGGTGGTGTCGGCGGGTACGCGATCAGGCTGTGCGGGTTCCACCCCGACATCTTCGCAGCCGCCCGGCGAGGCGTATTCAACCCATCACCGCCCCGCCACCCCGCGCGACCGGCGATCGTGTGAGGATCAGCGACAAAGCCGGCAGTGGCGACGCCGCGCCCTGCCGGGCCACCCCGCATCGTCGCGAGGAGGAGCCGTCATGACGAACACCACGACGCGAACCCCACAGAATCTCGACCGCAACCTCGCCCTCGACCTGGTCCGGGTGACCGAGGCCGCAGCGATGGCCGCCGGCCGCTGGGTCGGCCGGGGCGACAAGGAGGGCGGCGACGGCGCCGCCGTCGACGCGATGCGGAAGCTGATCAACTCGATCCCGATGCGGGGCGTCGTGGTGATCGGCGAGGGCGAGAAGGACAACGCGCCGATGCTCTTCAACGGCGAGGAGGTCGGTGACGGCACCGGGCCCGAGGTCGACGTCGCGGTCGACCCCATCGACGGCACCACGCTGATGAGCAAGGGCATGCCGAACGCGCTGGCGGTGCTGGCCGTCGCCGAGCGCGGGGCGATGTTCGACCCGAGCGCCGTGTTCTACATGGAGAAGCTGGCGGTCGGCCCGGCGTACGCGGACGTCGTCGACATCAACGCGGGCGTGGCCGAGAACCTGCGGCGGATCGCGAAGGTCAAGGGCACCGACGTGTCCGAGGTCACGGTCTGCGTGCTGGACCGGTCCCGGCACGACGACCTGATCGCCCAGATCCGGCGCGTCGGCGCGGGCATCCGCTTCATCTCCGACGGTGACATCGCGGGCGCCATCGCCGCCGCCCGCGGCGAGTCCGACGTCGACGTGCTGATGGGCATCGGCGGCACGCCCGAGGGGATCACCGCCGCCTGCGCCCTGAAGTGCATGGGCGGCGTGATGCAGGCCAAGCTCTGGCCGCGGGACGACGAGGAGCGGGAGAAGGCCCTCGCCGCCGGCCACGACCTGGACCGCGTGCTCACCACCGACGACCTGGTGACCGGCGACAACTGCTTCTTCGTCGCCACCGGCGTCACCTCCGGAGACCTGCTGCGGGGCGTGCGCTACCGGGCCGGCGGGGCGTACACCCAGTCGATCGTGATGCGCTCCAAGAGCGGCACGATCCGGGTGATCGACTCGTACCACCGGCTGGAGAAGCTGGCGCTGTACTCGGCGGTGGACTTCGACGGCCGCCCCCTGGCCGAGCAGGAGTGAGCACCGCCGGGACGATGGCCCGGCAGACCCCGTCGGCGACCCGCCGGATCACCGGCGTGGTTCTGGCGACCGCCTCCGGGGTCGCCGTGGCCGGGCAGTCCCGGATCAACGGCGAGTTGGGCGTACGCCTGGCCGACGGGATCGCCGCGGCGGTCGTCTCGTTCGGCGGCGGCCTGCTGGTGCTGCTGGTGCTGGTGCCCGCCACCCCGCGCGGGCGGCGGGGCCTCGCCGCCCTGCGGGGTGCGCTCGCGGCCGGCACGCTGCGCCCCTGGCAGTGCCTCGGCGGGGTGTGCGGGGCGTTTCTCGTGGCGACCCAGGGCCTCACGATCGGCACCCTCGGCGTCGCCGTCTTCACCGTGGCGGTGGTCGCCGGCCAGTCCGGCAGCAGCCTGGCCGTCGACCGGGCCGGCATCGGTCCCACCGGACGCCAGCCGGTGACGGTCCGGCGCCTGGCCGGGGCGGCCCTCACCGTGGTCGCCGTCGTGCTGGCGGTCGGCGACCGGTTCGGCGACCCGCACGCGCTGGCGCTGGCGCTGCTGCCGCTGCTCGCCGGCGTGGCCATCGCCTGGCAGCAGGCCGTCAACGGGCTGGTCGGCCGGGCGACCAGCCCGCTGATCGCGACGTTGGTCAACTTCACCGTCGGCACGCTGGCCCTGCTGGTCGTCTTCGCCGTCGACGTGGCGGTACGCGGACCACCGGCCGGTTCACCGCCGGCCGAGCCGTGGCTCTACCTGGGCGGGCTGATCGGGATCGTCTTCATCGCGGTCGCCGCCGCCATCGTCCGCTTCACCGGCGTCCTGCTGCTCGGCCTGGCCACCATCGCCGGGCAGGTGGTCGGCGCCGTCGTGCTGGACGTGATCCTGCCGACCGCCGCCTCCCACCCGGACGCGACCACCCTGCTGGGAGCGGCCCTGACGCTGGTCGCCGTCCTCGTCGCCGCCCGCCGGTGAGGAAGGGGCCCTTGTCGACGCCGGCGGGGGAACCCCGCAGGGCCGGCGCGGCTACCGCCCCGGAGGCGGCACCGGACCAGGCGGGTACGGGGAGCCCCCCGGCGGGTGCCCGGGCTCGGCTGCTCCAGGGGCGGGGGCGGCATCACCCAGGGGTGCGGTGAGCGCCGGATCCGCCAGCCGGGCGGCCCGACGGGCCAGCCACAGGCCCGGCATGGTAGCGGCCACCGCCAGCGTCACCGCCATCCACGTGCGCGGCGGAACGGCGTAGAGCCAACCGGTGAGCGGCAGGCTGACGAGCAGCACGGTGACCAGGAAGGCGCGGAACACCTCACCCCACCAGCCGTCCCAGCCCCGTTGGCGACCGTCCCGGCCCCGCTCCCGGATCCCGGCGACGACGAGCATTCCGCCGACGGTCAGCGCACCGAGCGGCAGCGCGAACATGACGACCACCGCCGGCACGACTAGATCGTTGCTCCTGCTCCACGCTCTGGCGAGCAGGCCGACCGACGCCGTCCCCGCCACCGCCGCCGCCACCCCCCAGACCGGACTGCCGCCGGAGCGACGCACGGCGAGGTGCGCGGCCACGGCCACCACCCCGAAGCCCAGGATCAGCGCCACGCCGAAGGCGAGCGGGACATCGTTCCCGCGCCCGGCCGGGTCGCTCTCCCCGAGTTCGGGCAACGCGCCCCCGTTCCGGCCGGGGAACTCGCCGTGGCTCTCGAGGCCGAACCAGCCGGCACGCTCCCATCGACCGTCCGGGTGCCGGACGACGAAACCGTCGCGGCCGTTGGCGACGACGACGCTGTGCCCACCGTCGGTGACGAACACGACGAGAGCCCGTGCGGAGAAGTGCCGGTCCGGATCCCCGGGATCGGGATACCGGCGGGCGAGCGGCTCCCGCTGGGAATCAGTGATCTCCCACGCCGTCCGCCAGGACCGGCCGCCGTCGTCGGTCTCCTCCACCCGGAGATGACCCGCCACCGCCCGGTAGCACCGGTCACCCGCCGGGGTGCACGCGGGTTGCCGCGGCGTCGCCTCGCCGTTCAGCTGCGCGGTCTCGCTCACCGTGGCCGGGCGCCAGGTGCCGGCCACGGCGCCGCCGACCCACCACCGTCCCTCGGCGGCCGACTCCGGCCAGACGTTGCAGCACCCGGCACCGGTCGAGATCGCCGGCCGGCCGTCGAGCGTCGACGCGCCCAGCGCGTACGGGTAGTGGACCGCGCTCGTGGCGGCGACCGCCAGCATCGCCGCCGGCAGGAGGACGACGAGCCGGACGAGCCGGGCCGCCCGCACCCCCACCGCCCGGCGGCGCGACCGGGTCCAGCTCCACCACGCCAGGCCGAGCGCCGGCACCGTGAACAGGTCGGTCGGGTCGGCCCGGACCAGGGACGGCCCGGCGATCGCGGTCCACGCCGCGGAGGCCAGCTCGGCGGCGTACCCGCTGAACTTGACGACCGCGAAGCCGGCGCCCACCGACACCAGCCCGACCACGACGGCGGCCCGGACCGGCAGGCGCGGCGCCGCCAGCGTGAGCAGCACCGCGACCAGCGGTGGCGCCAGCACCAGGCCGGCGACGTCGCTGAGCTTGCCGGTCAGCGGGCCCGGGAACGCCGCCTTCAGCAGGTGGTCGTTGACGACGAGGACGACCAGCGCGAGCACGGTCGCCGGGTGGCCGAGCCAGGCCAGGGCCGCTGATGCCCCGTCGCGGGCCGGCGTGCGATCGTCCATCCCGGAACGGTCGCAGTGACGGATCTCGTTCCGGCCACGGCAAGGCGGAGATCAGGTGCCGTCGGAGGAGTGGCCCGGGAAGAGGTGCGCCGTGGGGTCGATCGTCACGGCCGCGTTGTTCACCGCCGTGGCTGCCTCGCCGAAGCCGGTCGCGATCAGCCGGACCTTGCCCGGGTACTCGGTGATGTCGCCGGCGGCGAAGACCCGTGGCAGGTTGGTCGCCATCGTGCTGTCCACGAGGACGTGCCGGCGGTCGAGCCGCAGCCCCCACTCGGCCAGGGGACCGAGGTCGGCGGTGAAGCCGAGCGCCGCGACGACGGTGTCGACCGGCAGCACCTCCGCCGCGCCGCCCCGCACGGTGATCTCGGCGCCGGTGACCGCGCCGTCGCCGTGCAGTTTCGTCACCTCGGCGTTGACGATCACGCGCACGGGCAGGGCCAGGACGCGGGCGACGGTGGCGGCGTGCGCCCGGAACTTCTCCCGGCGGTGCACGAGGGTCACCGAGCGGGCCAGCGGCTGGAGGGTCAGGGCCCAGTCGAAGGCGGAGTCGCCGCCGCCGACGATGAGGACGTCCTGGCCGGCGAGCTCGGCCGGTTGCGGTACGAAGAAGACGATGCCGCCGCCGACGAAGTGCTCCGCGACCGGCAGCGGACGTGGCGTGAAGCTGCCCAGCCCGCCGGTGATCAGCACCGCCCCGCAGGCCAGCTGCTCGCCCCCGGCGAGGCCGAGCACCGGCCGGCCGTCGGCGTACGAGAGCTTCTCCGCCCGGGTGCCGAGCAGGTAGAGCGGGTCGAAGGGGGCGGCCTGCGCGACCAGGTTGGCGACCAGGTCCCGCCCCTTGATCGAAGGGAACCCGGCCACGTCGTGGATCAGCTTCTCCGGGTACATCGCCGTGATCTGGCCGCCGGGCTCCGGCAGGGCGTCGACCACCGCGACCGAGAGCCCTCGGAAACCGGCGTAGTACGCCGCGAAGAGGCCGGTGGGCCCGGCCCCGATCACCGCGACATCGACCTCGCGCATGGGCGTACCGTCGCCTTCCGTTCACGGATCAACCGGTGCTGATCTCTGACGGTAGAGGCGCCGGGGCGGTGGGGCAAGGATGTCCCACCGCCCGTGGGAGCCGAGGTCGGTCCAGGTCAGGGCAGAGTGAGCGTCGACTCGGACTGGTACGGGCCGCCGAGGTCGGGTCGGCGTCGCCGGAAGATGATCGCGGCGACGATCCCGCCCAGCAGCCCGAAGAGGTGGCCCTGCCAGGAGATCTGCTCGTCGGTGGGGAGGATGCCGACGAGCTGCCAGCCGTAGAGCAGGCCGACGAGGAGGAAGACGGCGAAGTTCCACCAGCTCCGCTCGACGATGCCGCGGGTGAGCAGGATCCCCAGGTAGCCGAAGATGACGCCGCTGGCGCCGACCACCACCGAGTTGGGTGAGCCGGTGAAGAAGACGCCGAGGCCGCTGACCAGCACGATGATCAGCGTGGACCAGAGGAAGCGGCGGGCGCCGGCCGCGAGCACGAAGGTGCCGAGCAGGATCAGCGGGATGCTGTTGCTGTAGAGGTGGTCGAAGCCGTGGTGCAGGAACGGCGAGAAGAAGATGCCGTCGAGGCCCTCGATGCGCTTGGGGATGATGCCGGCGGTCGGGTCGAGTGCGAGTGCCAGGCCCTGGTCGGCGGCCTCGATGAGGAACAGGAACGGCACCACCGCGCACATGGCGACGAAGGCCCGACCGAGCGCCGCGTAGAACGCTTCGGTGCCGAACCGGTTGGGATCGCCGTTTCCCGGGAGGAGGCTCACCTGTCAACAGCTATCAGGTGACGGCGAATGCTGCCACCCGGGGCCTGATCCGGAAGGCCGGACACGGCGAAGGCGGGGTGTGATCGGTCACACCCCGCCGTCGCCGTCGGTCAGTACCAGCCCACGTCCTGTGAGTGGGCCCAGGCCTTGCACGGGGTGTCGTACCGGCCCTTGATGTAGCCGAGACCCCACTTGATCTGGGTGGCCGGGTTCGTCTCCCAGTCGTCGGCGACCGAACCCATCTTGCTGCCGGGCAGCGCCTGCGGGATCCCGTACGCGCCGGAGGAGGAGTTGCGGGCCTTGTGGTTCCAGCCGCTCTCCTTCGTCCAGAGCTTGTCGAGGCAGGGGAACTGGTCGATCTCGAAACCCGCGTCGATCATCAACGCGCAGCCGACCTTCCGGTTGCCGCTGTACTCCTCGCAGGACGACGGGATCGGCCCGTCGTACGGCTTGCTCTCGGCGGACTTCGTCTCCGCCGCGGCCTTGGCGGCCGCCTCGCGGGCCTTCTTGCGTGATGCCGCGGCGGCGTCGGCGCGGCGCTTGCGCTCGGCGGCCGCCTCGGCGACCGCGGCGGTCCGCAGCTTCGCCTGGTACTCGACGGCCCGCTCCTTGGCGGAGTGCACCGGCCGGACCTGGAGCCCGGCCTGCTCGACCGCGACGCCGACCTGCGCGTGCTGGCCCTGATCCCGGTCGTCGCCCAGATGGAAGCCGCCGGCGACGCCCACGGAGAGCAGCGCGACAGCGGCCGTACGGGCACCCAACCGGCTCCACAGCCGACTCACGAAGTGTCCCTTCGTCGGGGGCATGGGCACGGCGCGGAGCCACCCGGGGTGGGAAGCCGCGCCGTGAGCGCCCCGACCGCGCGGGTCGCCACCGGCGCACCCGGTGCCGCCGGCCCCGTCCGCGGTGGTGTGGCGAACGACAACTGACGATCTTGTTGGTGCGCGAGCGCTCGTGGGACACCATCGCGCACAGTGAGGCTGATGGGAAACGGTGAAGCCCAATTGTGATCTGGGCCACAGGTTTAATCGGTACCAACCGGGTGAAACCGGTCGTCAGATCGCGTTGTCCTCCAGAAGATCCGTCACCATGGCGGCGATCGGCGACCGCTCCGAACGGGTGAGCGTGACGTGGGCGAAGAGCGGATGGCCCTTCAGCGCCTCGATCACCGCCGTGACACCGTCGTGCCGCCCGACCCGGAGGTTGTCCCGCTGCGCGACGTCATGGGTGAGCACGACCCGCGAGCCCTGGCCGATCCGGGACAGCACGGTCAGCAGCACCCCGCGCTCGAGCGACTGCGCCTCGTCGACGATGACGAACGCGTCATGCAGGCTGCGCCCCCGGATGTGGGTGAGCGGCAGCACCTCCAGCAGGCCACGGGAGGTGACCTCCTCGAGGACGTTCTCGTGGACCACCGCGCCGAGGGTGTCGAACACCGCCTGCGCCCAGGGCGACATCTTCTCCGACTCGGAACCGGGCAGGTAGCCCAGTTCCTGCCCGCCGACGGCGTACAGCGGGCGGAACACGACGACCTTGCGGTGCCGGCGGCCTCCATCACCGCCTCCAGACCGGCGCAGAGCGCCAGGGCGGACTTGCCGGTGCCCGCCCGGCCGCCGAGCGAGACGATGCCCACCGTGTCGTCCAGCAGCAGGTCGAGCGCGATCCGCTGCTCGGCCGAGCGGCCGTGCACGCCGAACGCCTCACGATCACCCCGGACCAGCCGGACGGTCTTGTCGGGCAGCACGCGGCCGAGCGCCGAGCCCCGGGTGGAGTGCAGCACCAGCCCGGTGTGGCACGGCAGGCCGGCGGCCTCGTCCACGTCCAGCGACTCACCCGCGTACAGCCGGCTGATCTGCTCCTCGGCCAGGTCCAGTTCGGACATGCCCGTCCAGGTGGGGTCGCTGGCCTGACCGTGCCGGTACTCGTCGGCCCGCAGGCCCACCGACGCCGCCTTGACCCGCAGGGGCATGTCCTTGCTGACCAGCGTGACCGCACGGCCTTCGGCCGCCAGGTTCAGGGCCACGGACAGGATCCGGGCGTCGTTGGACTCGGTGCGGAAACCCGGCGGCAGCACCCCGTTGTCGGTGTGGTTCAGCTCGACGCGCAGCGTGCCGCCGTGGTCGTTGGCGGGGACCGGCCGGTCCAGCCGGCCGTGCCGCACCCGCAGCTCGTCCAGCAGCCGCAGGGACTGGCGCGCGAACCAGCCCAGCTCCGGGTGGTGTCGCTTGCCCTCGAGCTCGGAGATGACCACCAGCGGGAGCACCACCTCGTGCTCGGCGAACCGGTGGAACGCCGCCGGATCGGCGAGCAGCACCGACGTGTCCAGGACGAACGCCTGGCCGGCTGGTCGGGGCTCCTCGGTGCCGGTGGGCGTGGCCGCGGTGCGGCGGCTCCGGCTGGTGCGGCGGGTCGTGGCAGTCGCGGCCGGGGTCTGATCGGCACCGGCGGTCGTACGGCGAGTCGTCACAGGCCTGCTCCGGCGGATGGGCACCCGCCACCCGCGTTCCGCCTCCTCCGGTGCCCGGGGACACGGGGTCGGATGCGGGCCCCGTGCGCGAGGTCGCAGATCCGGGCTTGCCGGCTGGCCCGGGACAACCCCGTGCCATGCCTAGACGCTAGCCGCGCCGGACCCTCCGGGCTAGAGGGCGGACGTGGATCTTCCACGGACGGGGTACGCGCACGACGGCGGGCCGGCCGGGATGCATGCCCCCTGCGCACATCCCGGCCGGTGGGACCAGTTCACCGGTCTGACCTGGCCCCGACGGTGCGTGTCCGCCGCGGACGACGCACCGCGCCATCACGTACCGGCCGGCGGGTCTCGGGTCCCCGCCGGCCGGGCTCAGCCGGTCCGCCGGACCAGCGTGCCGGTCGGCTGCCGCCCGCTGACCGGGGCGGCGGCGGAACCGGTGTACGTGGTTCCGGGACGGACCACCGTGCCGGTGACCCGGGTACGGCTCGCGCTGCCCGCCGGGGGCGGGCCGGCGAGCGCGGACGCGATCGCCGCCTGGGCGTCCCGGCGGCGCCGGTTCCAGGCCCCGCGGTCACCGTCGAAGTAGCCCTGGCGGTAGCCGAAGCGGTAGCCGATCCGGTAGCTGAGCTGACCGTGCAGGCGGCCCGCGGCGTAGCTGGCGGCGGCCAGGACGAGGACGAGGAAGACGACGAGGAACGGGCTCATGCGGCCGCTCCGGGCCGCCGTACGGGTGTGCTCATCGGTCCTCCGGCTCGACCGGGGTGGGATCGACGACGAGGAGCCGGTCGAGGTCCTCCGTGCTGACCTCCTCGACCAGCTCGACGCTGATCCGGCACCCGTCCAGGACGACCTCGGCCACCGAGGAACGACGGATCTCACCGCCGGCGTCGTAGACGCGGACGCTGAGTTCGGGGCAGCCGAGGTGGGTACGCCAGGCGTTCCACTCCGCACGGTCACCGACACTGAGGGAGAGGTAGCGGCAGCCGCGGGCCAGGTAGAGGCGCCAGGGCGCGCTCAGCCCGGCGGCGACGCCGTCGGCGATCAGGGCGAAGGCCTGCGCCCGGGTGGCGAGTTCGGTCACCGCGTCCCCCCAGTGCCGGAGATGTCACGCATGTGAGCACTCATCGTCTCCTGCACGTGACACACCGTAGAGTGTCCCATGGGCGTGACAGTATCAGCTTTTCGTCCGATTACCCCCGCACCTAAGTTTATCTATTCTGCCCAGGTGACACCCCTCAGAAGTGGACCCGGATCGTTTACCGGGAATTTGAAGCGGACGTCACGTTCACGTGACAACCGCGTGCCAGGTCGCCCGGCGGCAGCCGGCTGGTCGTACGGTCACCAGGTGACCGAGACGGCCAACGCACGGAAGATCGCCTTCGCCACCTTCGTCCGCCGGGCGCTCGACGAGGCACGGGCCACCCGGGCGTGGAGCGGCACCGAGGTCTCCCGGCGCACCGGAGTCTCCCGGCAGACGATCAACCGGTGGGTCCGGGGCGACTGGGCGAGCGACCCGGAGGCCGAACGCGTCGTCGCGTTCTGCGAGGGCCTCGGCCTCAACCCGGCGACCGCCTTCGCCGCGCTGGGCTGGGACCGGCGGACCACGGCCCGTAGCACTCCGAACCCACCCCCGATGGACCCGGACGTGGAGGCGTTGCTGCGCCGGCTGGTGGACCCCAACGTGTCGGACGCGGAGAAGTTCCACATCCGGGAGACCATTCGCTACCTCGCATATCGCCCGACTCTCCCGGTCGATGTCCGAAAGCGCGGTAAACAGGCCGGGTAGTTCCTCAGATGGCGAAAGAACAGCTGGTCAGACTCATTCGTTTCGCTCCCGGGCTCGGATCGGCACGCTAGCGTCCGTATTCGTACTGCTTGGGCTCGTCGTCGGCGGGGGGACGGGACAAGGCCGAACCCAGCCCTGCGGGACAGAAGGAGGGGTCTGTCCATGACCCTGAAGTGGTTGGCAGTCGTGGTCGCCACCGTGTCCTTGACACTGTGCGTGACCGGAAATGCGGTGACCCTGGCGGTGAACGGTGGGCAGCTGCCCATTCTCGTCAACCTCCTCACGCTCACCGCCACCGGCACCGCCGTCATCCTGGCCGTGCTCGCCGAGCTGCACGACCGGCTGAACGACCGGGTCAGCGCACTCACCGAGTTCCTGGTGGCCCGCCTCAACGAGATCGAGACCAGCACCGGCGACCGGAACAGTGGTTTCGTGGAGGGATATCTCCTGAGCAACAGCCAGGAGGCTGCCGTCGTTCCGTTCGGACGCCGGGGACGGGGAGCCGCCGAACGCTGAGCGCGGGACCGGCCGGCCGGCGGGCCGCCCGCCAGAGACCGGGTGGAGGGGTACCTCACGGCCGGGAATGAGCCGCTCCACCCGGGGTACGCTGTCGCGCGTGCCGCCGTTGAATCTGGGCAAGCCGCAGCCGAAGACCCCGTTGGACGCCGACCTGGCCTGGCGCGCGACCGCTGCCCGGGCGGCGGGGACAGTCCTCTTCTTCGACTTCGACGGGACTCTCGCGCCGGTCGACGACGATCCGACCGCGGTCCAGCCCGCGCCGAAGGTGCTCGCCGCCATCGAGGCGATCGCCCCCGCCGTCCGCCGGATCGCGATCGTCTCCGCGCGTCCGGTCGATTTTCTCCGTGACCACCTCGGCGGGCTCGCCGGCGTCGACCTCTACGGCCTGTACGGGCTCGAACACAGCCACTCCGGCGGGGAGACCGTCACCGAGCCGGCCGCGCTGCCCTGGGTGCCGACCATGGCGGAGGTCGCCGACCAGGCCCGCGCCGAACTGCCCGCCGACGCTCTCGTGGAGTACAAGCGGCTCTCCGTGGCGCTGCACTGGCGCACCGCGCCCCAGCTCGGCCCGACCGTCGAGGAGTGGGGTCGCGCCCGCGCCGAGCAGCTCGGCCTGCGGGTCCAGGCCGGGCGGATGGTGCTGGAGCTGAAGCCCCCGGTCGACCGGGACAAGGGCATGGTCATCGACGAGGTGGTCCGGGACGCGGAGGGCGCCTGGTACTTCGGTGACGACGTCTCCGACATCAAGGCCTTCGCGGCGCTCCGCGCCCGGGCCGCCGCCGATCCGCACTTCTTCGGCGTCTGCGTCGCCGTCGCCAACCCGGAGACCGGTCAGGAGGTCGCCGAAGCCGCCGACCTCACGATCGACTCGCCGGCCGCCCTCGGCGACTTCCTCACCGACGCCGCCCGCCGGCTCGCCTGACGGCCGCCGTCCGCACCAGCGGCGTCAGACGCCGTAGCGGCGCTGCCGGGTGGCGTACGAGCGCAGCGCGCGGAGGAAGTCGATCCGGCGGAAATCCGGCCAGTTGAGCTCGCAGAAGTAGAACTCCGAGTGCGCGGACTGCCACAACATGAAGCCGGACATGCGCTGCTCACCGCTGGTGCGGATGATCAGATCGGGATCCGGCAGGCCGCGGGTGTAGAGGTGCTCCGCGATGTCGTCGACGTCGAGCACCTCGGCCAGCTGCGCGATGCTGGTGCCGGCCTTCGCGTGCTCGTGCAGCAGCGAGCGCACCGCGTCGATGATCTCCCGCCGGCCCCCGTAGCCCACGGCGATGTTGACCTGGGCGCCGCCGGTGCGGTCGCGGGTGCGCTCCTCGGCCGCCTTGAGCGCCGCCGCGAGCTGCGCCGGCAGGACGTCGAGCGCGCCGACCATGCGCAGCCGCCAGGGGTTGCCCTCCTCGGCCAGCTCGGTCGTCAGATCCTCGATGATCTGCAGCAACGGGTTGAGCTGCGCCGCCGGGCGGGAGAGGTTGTCGGTGGAGAGCAGCCAGAGCGTCACGTGCCCCACACCGGCCGCGTCGCACCAGCGCAGCAGCTCCTTTATCCGCTCGGCGCCGACACGATGGCCGTCGTTGGGGTCGACGAACCCCATCTCCTTCGCCCACCTGCGGTTGCCGTCGCACATGACACCGACGTGCCGGGGCACCGGCTTGCCGGCCAGCTTCGCCGTGAGCCGGCGCTCGTACACCGAATAGACAAGGTTCCGCAGAGTCATCACCTGTCAGGGTAGCGACCGGAGGGCGGACTCACGGCCCGGGATGCCCTTCCCGCGTGGCGAGACCGCGGCCGATCATGGCCAGCGTACGGGCGTCGAGCCGGCCGTCACCGAGGCCCAACTCCACCACCGTCCGGTAGACCCGGTCGTCGTGGACGGCCGCCCGCACCGCCGCGTCGACCACCGGCCGCCGCCGGGCGAGCCAGGCCGCGACCGAACTGTGCCGCAGGTGTACGCCGAGCCGGCGGCGCAGCGCCTCGGCGTACACCTGGCCGGCGTGCTCCGGAGCACCGGCCGCCGCGGCGCCCGCCAGCGCCCCGGACAGCAGCGCGTAGAAGATCCCCTCGCCGGTGAACGGATTGATCAGCGAGAGCGCGTCGCCGGCCAGCACCATCCGCCCGCGGCCCGGCACCGGCCGGTGGGTCGACAGCGGCAGGTGGTGCGCGCGCAGGTCGGTCACCGTCGCGGGATCGGTGCCGGACAGCAGCGCGCCGAGCCGTTCGACCAGGTGCGCCCGGGTCAGCGGCTCGCCGCGCAGCACCTCCCCGTAACCGACGTTCGCCCGGCCGTCGCCGATCGGGAACGACCAGGCGTACGCCGGCCAGCGGGCGGCCGACGTGACGATGAGCTGCTCCGGCGGACCGGGCGGCGCCGGCGCGTACCCCCGGATGGCCAGGGCCAGGTGGCGGTCCGGGTTCGGGCGGTGCCCCAGCGCGCGGCGCACGACGGAGCCGGCGCCGTCGGCGCCCACCACGGCCCGTCCGGCGATCCGCCCGTCGAGTACGACCCGGTCGGCGCGCGCCTCGACCCGGCGCACCGCATGCCGGCACAGCTGGGCGCCCGCCGCGACCGCCGCCGCGACCAACCGGGCGTCGAAGACGGTCCGGGGCACCGTGTACGCCGGCCGGGGCAGTCGCCGCGCCACCGCGCCGCCGCCGGGGCCGATCAGGCGCAGCGCGGGCAGCGGCGGGTAGCCCGCCACCGCGTCCGGTACGCCCAGCGCCGCGAGGACGTCCAGCGCGTGCGCGGCGATGCCGTCCCCGCAGGCCTTGTCCCGGGGGAAGTCGGACCGGTCCACCAGGAGCACCCGGGCTCCCGCCCCGCGGGCGGCGATCGCGGCGGCCGGCCCCGCCCCGACCACCACCACGTCGAACAAGTCCACGTTCGCCCCTTCCGTCCCCCGGTCCGCAACGCCATCCTGCCCCGCCGGCCGCCACCACCGTCGATACCGCGCCGGGGCGCAGGACCGGCACAACTTCGGGGAAGATGCTGCCTCGCCGGCCAGGATCCGCGCAGTTTCCCGGAAGATGTCGCCTCGGACCGCGCCACCGGCGGCCGACGTCGGGTCGACGCGGCGGATGCCAGCCGGGTGGGGTGTGCGCGGGGCGTCAGCGTGGGGGGCCGGTCGCTCTGGCGGCCCGGACGTCCATCTGCTCGGCGCGGGTGGCGCGGCGCAGGGCGTACAGGGTCAGCAGCGCCGCCGCGGCCAGCGCGCCGCCGTCGCGGACCAGGCCGTCGACACCGAGCAGCCACCAGCAGAGCGGCAGTTGGATCGCGAGCACGCCGAGCGTGACCACGACGAGCGCGGTGCGGGCCCAGTGCCGGCCGCGCAGCAGGAACGCGGTGCAGAACAGCACCGCGTAGCTGGTGACGATCCCGGCGCCGAGCCAGAGCAGCACGGCGGGTAGCGCCGCCAGCCGACCATCGACGACGGCACCGCCGGCCACCAACGCGGGAACGAGCATCAGCGGGCTGAAGGTGAACGCCGCGACCCGCGCGGTGAGCAACCAACCGCTGACCTCGGGCCGGCGCGGCGGGACCTCCCGCCACGAGACGCCGGTCCGGTCGATGATCAGCCGTGGCCGGTGCCGGACCAGATGCCCGGCCAGCGCCGGCGAGCGGTACAGCAGCCACACCACCGCCGCGCAGAGCGTGGTGAGCAGTGCGAAACCGAGCACCCCGGGCAGCGGCGGGACGCCCTGCCGGGGGACGATCAAACGGCCCACGGCCAGGACGGTCGTCACCGCGAGGATCAGCCCGAACGGGCGGGCCAATGTCCGTCCGCGCCGGACGTGGCCGATGAGCAGCAGGAAGCCGAGCGACCGGAGCAGCGCCCAACCGGTCCGGACGGCGAGGCCGACGCCCTGCTCCGGGGCGTACCAGAAACTGAGCAGCTCGACCACGACGGTCGCCGCCGCGGTCACGGCGAGCAGCGCGGTGAGGGCCCGGACAGCGGACGGCCGCCCGACCTCGGTGGTCTCGGCGGCCGTCCTCATGGATTCAGTGGTGCCCCGCCGAGGCGGGGGCTCACACCTACTTGTTCTGCGGCTCCGCGTCGAGCCGGGCGCGCAGCGCGTCCAGCTCGGCCCAGAGAACGCCGGGCAGCTTGTCACCGAACTTCTCGAACCACTCGGTGACCAGCGGCAGTTCGTTGCGCCACTCGTCGACGTCGACCTTCAGCGCGATGCGGACGTCCTCCGGGGTCATGTCCAGGCCCTCGACGTCCAGCGCGTCCGGCGCGGGAACCATGCCGATCGGGGTCTCGACGCCCTCGGCACTGCCCTCGAGCCGCTCGATGATCCACTTCAGCACCCGCGAGTTCTCGCCGTAACCCGGCCAGAGGAAGTTGCCCTCGGCGTCCTTGCGGAACCAGTTGACGTAGTAGATCTTCGGCAGCTTCGACTCGTCACCGTCGACGCCCTTGCCCATCTCGATCCAGTGCCGGAAGTAGTCGCCGGCGTGGTAGCCGATGAAGGGCAGCATGGCCATCGGGTCGCGGCGCACGACACCGACCGCGCCGGAGGCGGCGGCGGTGGTCTCCGAGGAGAGCGTCGCGCCCATGTAGACACCGTGCACCCAGTCGCGCGCCTCGGTGACCAGCGGGATGGTGTCGCGGCGACGGCCACCGAAGAGGATCGCGTCGATCGGCACCCCGTTCGGGTCGTAGTAGTCCTCGGCGAGGATCGGGCACTGCGTGATGGGCGTGCAGAACCGGCTGTTCGCGTGGGAGGAGAGGCTGTCGCTCTCCGGCGTCCAGTCGTTGCCCTTCCAGTCGATCAGGTGCGCCGGGGGCTCGCCCATGCCCTCCCACCAGATGTCCCCGTCGTCGGTCAGGGCCACGTTGGTGAAGATGGAGTTGCCGCGGTCGAGCGTCCGCATCGCGTTGGCGTTGGTCTTCCAGTCGGTGCCGGGCGCGACACCGAACAGGCCGTACTCGGGGTTGATGGCGTAGAGGCGACCGTCCTGCCCGAACCGCATCCAGGCGATGTCGTCGCCGATGGTCTCGACCTTCCAGCCCGGGATGGTGGGCTCCAGCATGGCGAGGTTGGTCTTGCCGCAGGCCGACGGGAAGGCGCCGGCGATGTGGTAGACCTTGCCCTCGGGCGAGGTGATCTTGAGGATCAGCATGTGCTCGGCGAGCCAGCCCTCGTCGCGGCCCATCACGCTGGCGATCCGCAGCGAGTAGCACTTCTTGCCGAGCAGCGAGTTGCCGCCGTAGCCGGAGCCGAAGGACCAGATCTCCCGGGTCTCCGGGAAGTGCGAAATGTACTTCGTCTCGTTGCACGGCCACACCACGTCCTGCTGGCCCGGCGCGAGCGGCGCGCCGATCGAGTGCAGCGCGTGCACGAAGTCCGCGTCGTCGCCCATCGCCTCCAGGATCTTCGAGCCCATCCGGGTCATGATGCGCATGGAGGCGACCACGTACGGGCTGTCCGTGATCTCGACGCCGAACATGGGGTTCTCGGCCTCGACCGGCCCCATGCAGAACGGGATGACGTACATGGTGCGTCCGCGCATGCAGCCGCGGTACAGCTCCGTCATCGTCCGCTTCATCTCCGCCGGCGCCATCCAGTTGTTGGTGGGCCCGGCGTCCGCCTCGTCGACGGAGCAGATGAAGGTGCGCTCCTCGACCCGGGCGACGTCCGTCGGGTCCGTCCGCGCGTAGAAGGAGTTCGGTTTCTTCTCCGGGTTGAGCCGGATCAGGGTGCCGGCCTCGACCAGCTCGTCGGTGAGGCGGCGCCACTCCTCGTCGGACCCGTCGACCCACACGACCCGGTCGGGGGTGGTCAGTTCAGCGACCTCTCGGACCCAGGCGAGGAGTTTGGGGTGGGACGTCGGGGCCTGATCGATACCCCGAACAGTGGCCGGAGCAACCATGACACATCTCCTTGGTGGTCGACGCTGACCGGTCTATGGGATGCACGAGTCTTGACGGCGCCTATGCGTCGTCTTCGTGGAAACCTGGGATTGGCCTCAGCGTAAACCGGCTTGCGTCGCCAGTCAGTGGGACTGGTTGTGAAGAACTGCACAAGGTGCGGCCACGCTGCGGCATCACGAGCTGATACCCGCTTTCGCGCGCAGTTTCACGCAAATCCTGCGGCGAACCTCGGAACGCGGGGCGCCGTCGTCCGATCGCGAGAGTCGGCCGGCCGCGTTCGTCGAACCTCCCCCGGACCACCGCCGGAACGGTTACGCTCCGCTCATCGACGCCGTCACCATGAGCCCTGCCCGCCGTTGCTCCCCGTACGGCGTGCCCGCAGCCGGTACGCTCGCGAGGTGGCCGCGACGATGATCGGGGAGCCCGGCTCCCGGCAGACCAGACCGGGTCTGTTCCGCACCCTGCTCGACCGGTTCGGTCATCTCGTCCGGGAGCTGAGCAAGTTCGCGACCGTGGGCGGAATCGCCTTCCTCATCGACTTCGCACTCTTCAACTTCCTGGTCGCCGCCCAGGGTGTCGAGCAGGTGACCGCGAAGACCATCTCCACGGTGGTGGCGGCGACCTTCGCCTTCCTCGGCAACCGGTTCTGGACGTGGCGGCACCGCCGGGGCACCAATCCCGCCCGCGAGTACGCCCTCTTCTTCTTCTTCAACGGGGTCGGCCTCGGCATCACGGTGGCGGTCCTGGCGATCAGCCGGTACGGGCTGGGCCGGATCTGGCCGGAGATCTTCCAGACCCCCCTGGCCGACAACATCGCCAGCTACATCGTCGGCACCGGGCTGGCGACGCTCTTCCGGTTCTGGTCCTATCGACGGTTCGTCTTCGTGGCAGCGGGAACTCCCAACGTTCCGGAAGTGAAGCACGACCGACACCGGGCGTGACCTGCCGCCCATCCCGTCCGGCCGGGACCTTCCGGCCCCGTCCACTCGCTTAAGGTGTTCCGCATGCGTCTTGTCCGTCTCCTGCCCGAGCGCTGGCAGAAGTTCGTCAACGAGGCGCTCAAATTCGGCCTCGTCGGGGGCGTCAACACCGTCATCAATTACGCGGTGTTCAATGCGCTCGCACTCACGGTTTTCCGTGACGGACAGTTGAAGGCGACGGTCGTGGCCACCATCGTGGCGACGATCACGTCATATCTGATGAATCGTCACTGGACGTACCGCGACCGCCCGAAATCGGCGATGCGACGCGAGTACGCCCTGTTCTTCCTATTCAACGGCGCCGGCCTGCTCATCGAGTTGGGCGTGCTGGCGGCCGCAAAGTACGGCTTCGGTGTGACCGGTCTCCTCGCCCTCAACGTCGCCAAGACGCTGGGTGTCGGGTTGGCCACGCTGTTCCGGTTCTGGTCGTACCGGACGTTCGTCTTCCAGCCGGCCCCCGCCCCCGCGGCGGACACCTGGCACGCCCTGCCCCGCGACGAGTGGGACACGATGGCCGAGATGGACCCGGTGGCCGAGCTCGCGGAGTCCATCTCGGAGCTGGAGGAGGCCGCGCCACCACCGGGCATCCAGCGGCCACCCGGCACGCCGGTCCAGGGCCGGGCGGCGCCGCTGGACCCCGGGTTCGCCTTCGACCGGGAGCTGGAGGCCCAGCTCGCCGCCGAACTCCAGGCCAGCGCCCGCCGCGCCCGTCGGCCCTGACGGCGGCGCGGCCGGGTCACCCGGTCGGGTGACGCGACCGCGCCGGCGGGGCCTCAGCTCGGTTCGCGCAACGGCTTGCCGTCCTGGACGTCGGCGAGGATGTCGCGCATCTCGCCGTCGCCCAGCGAGTGCCGGTCGTGGTGCGCCTCCACCAGCTCGTACAGGGTGGTCTGGACCCGCTCGACCTGCGGCACGTCGTGCAGCACCGACTGGCCGCGCTCGCCCGCGGACTCGATCGTGAGGGTGCCGCAGCCGAACAGCCGCTCGCTGAACCGCTGGTTCATCGCGTGGTCGTTGACCCGGGTGAGCGGGATGTCCCGGCGGTCCCGCGAGAGCACACCCTGCTGGATGAGCACCCGCTCGTCGGTGAACAGGTAGTGGGTCGTCCGCCAGACCAGGAACGGCCAGAGCGCGAACCAGAGCACCGCCACGAGTGCCAGCGCGCCGATCACCGCCAGCGCGACGGACCCGCCACCGCCCGACGGCAGCAGGACCACGGCCGCCGCCACCGCGGCGACGGCGAGCACCAGCACCGCGGCCGGCCGGACCAGGGCCTTCCAGTGCGGGTGCAGGTGCAGCACGACGTGCTCGTCCTCGGTGAGCACGTCCTCGGGAAACGCCACGGCTACCTCCAGGAGAAAAGGACGCGCAGACGTTAACCGCTCGGGAGGCCGGAAGGCATCAGCCGCGCGGCCCTCCCGCCGCGGCGAGGGGCCGGGGGCTAGCGGAGGTGGAGGACGTCCCCGGCGGAGAGGTGGTGGGTGGTTTCCCCGCTGGCCACGGTCAGGTGGCCGTCGGGGTCCACGCCGGTCGCGGTGCCGGTCAGCTCACCGCCGCCGGGCAGCAGCACCCGGACCTGGCGGCCGACCGTCGCGCACGAGGTCAGGTAGGCGTCCCGCAGGCCGCTGTCGACCGCGCTGCCGCCGGCGGCCCGCCAGCGGCCGTACCAGTCGGCCAGCGACCGGAGCAGGGCACGCGCCAGCGGATCCCGGTCGGTGGCCGCGGCACCGGCCAGCTGCAGCGAGGTGGCCGGCAGGCCGGTCGGGTTCACCGGCAGTTCGTCGGCGCGCAGGGTCACGTTCAGGCCGATGCCGAGGACGATCGCCGGCGCTGCGGCCGGAGTCGCCACCGGCACGCCCTCGGCGAGGATCCCGCCGCACTTCGCCTCGTCCACGAGCAGGTCGTTCGGCCACTTCAGGGTGGCCTCCAGCTCCGCCAGCCGGGCCACCGCCTCGACCAGCGCCACGCCGGCGAGCAGCGGCAGCCACCCGTACGCCGACGCGGGCGCCGGCGGCCAGCCGCGGTCGGCGACGGCCTCCCCCGGCCGGAGCAGGACGCTCGTCGCGATGCCGGCCCGGGCCGGCGACTGCCAGACCCGACCCCGCCGCCCCCGGCCCGCGGTCTGCCGCTCCGCGATCACCACCAGGCCCTCCGGTTCGCCGGAGCGGGCGTAGCCGGCCACGTCGGCGTTGGTCGACCCGGTCTCGCCGCGCAGCTCCAGCCGGGCCCACGGGCCGTGCGGCGCGACCAGCGCGCGCCGCAGCCGCGCCGCCGACAGCGGCGGGCGGTCCAGATCCGTGTACGGCGAGCCCGGCATCCCGCCAGCCTACGGGCCCGGCGGCGCGGCGGTGGTGAGGTGTACTGCACAGCGGCACCGGCCTGAACCATCGTTATATTCCCTGGGTGACTACCGAGACCGGGATCAACATCCACAGCACCGCGGGCAAGCTGGCGGACCTGGAGCGCCGGGTCGACGAGGCGGTGCACGCCGGGTCGGCTCGCGCCGTGGAGAAGCAGCACGCGCGGGGCAAGAAGACCGCGCGGGAGCGGATCGAGCTGCTGCTCGACGAGGGGTCCTTCGTCGAGCTGGACGAGCTGGCCCGGCACCGGTCCACCAACTTCGGACTGGCGAAGACCCGCCCGTACGGGGACGGCGTCATCACCGGCTACGGCACCATCGACGGCCGCCAGGTCTGCGTCTTCGCGCAGGACTTCACGGTCTTCGGCGGCTCGCTCGGTGAGGTGTTCGGCGAGAAGATCGTCAAGGTGATGGACCTGGCCATGAAGATCGGCTGCCCGGTCATCGGCATCAACGACTCCGGCGGCGCCCGGATCCAGGAGGGCGTGGCCTCGCTCGGCCTCTACGGGGAGATCTTCTTCCGCAACGTCCGCGCCAGTGGGGTGATCCCCCAGATCTCGCTCATCATGGGGCCGTGCGCGGGCGGCGCCGTCTACTCGCCGGCGGTCACCGACTTCACCGTGATGGTCGACCAGACCTCCCACATGTTCATCACCGGTCCGGACGTCATCAAGACCGTCACCGGCGAGGACGTCGCCATGGAGGACCTGGGCGGTGCCCGCACCCACAACACGCGCAGCGGCAACGCGCACTACCTCGCCACCGACGAGGAGGACGCGATCGAGTACGTCAAGGCGCTGCTGTCGTACCTGCCGTCGAACAACCTGGACGAGCCGGTGGTCTACGACACCCCCGCCGACCTCGACGTCTCCGACGAGGACCGGGAACTGGACACCCTGATCCCGGACTCGGCCAACCAGCCGTACGACATGCACCGGGTCATCGAGCACGTCCTCGACGACGGCGAGTTCCTCGAGGTCCAGCCGCTGTACGCGCAGAACCTCGTCGTCGGCTACGGCCGGGTCGAGGGTCGCCCGGTCGGGGTGGTCGCGAACCAGCCGATGCACTTCGCCGGCACCCTCGACATCGCCGCCAGCGAGAAGGCGGCCCGCTTCGTGCGCACCTGCGACGCGTTCAACATCCCGGTGCTGACGTTCGTGGACGTTCCCGGCTTCCTGCCCGGCACCGGCCAGGAGTGGGACGGCATCATCCGCCGGGGCGCGAAGCTCATCTACGCGTACGCCGAGGCGACCGTCCCGAAGGTCACCGTCATCACCCGCAAGGCGTACGGCGGGGCGTACGACGTCATGGGCTCCAAGCACCTCGGCGCCGACCTGAACTTCGCCTGGCCGACGGCGCAGATCGCGGTGATGGGCGCCCAGGGCGCGGTGAACATCCTCTACCGGCAGGAGCTGGCCGGCGCCGAGGACCCGGCGGCCCGGCGCGCCGAGCTGATCACCGAGTACGAGGACACGCTCGCCAACCCGTACATCGCGGCCGAGCGCGGGTACATCGACTCGGTGATCCCGCCGCACGAGACCCGGACGCAGATCGTCCGTGCCCTGCGGGTGTTGCGCACCAAGCGGGAGACCCTCCCCCCGAAGAAGCACGGCAACATCCCGCTGTAGAGGTGAGGAAGGGCCCTTCTTGACGCCTCCGGTAGCGGAGGGGCCCCTTCTTGACGTCCAACGGGCCCGGTCAGCAGGACGGGTTGGCGGCGACGCACATGCGCCGGCCCGCCGTCTCGGCGAGGCGGACCAGATCCGGCTCGCTGGCGTCCTTCAGGAAGAGCACCGTCACCAGGTCGCCCACCCGCAACACGACCTGCTGATCCAGCTTCGGTCCGCCGAGGACGTCGCCGGTGGTGCGATTCCGGTCCGGGGTGGCCGAGTGACGCAACAGGAGTGCCTCGTCGCCGGCGAAGTCCACCCGCGGCGCGTCCCAGCGGTGCGTGCTCTCCACCGTCAAGGCCTTGCCCCGGTCCTCGACCGACCGGACCTCGCGCCACTCCCGGCACGCGGCGAGCCGCTGGCGTACCTGCTGGAAGAACCGCTGCGCCTCGTCGCCCCGCAGCCGGTACAGGTCCTGCGCGAGCAGGATGTCCCCGAGCCGTCGGCCAGCGCCGCCCGGCCGCAGCAGCGTCTGCGAGCGGCTCACCCAGGCCTCCGTCCGCGGGCCCGCACTGCATCGGTCGAGCCCGAGGCCCACGTCGACCGTGCCGCCCAGCCCGGGCTCACCGAGCTGGACCTCGGTCCGCGCGGAAAGGTCCGACTGCTGGACGAGCGCCTCGTGCGGGACTTCGACCCGGCCGGCCGAGTTGACCGGAGGCCCCGCTGTCGCCCTCACGGTGGGCGCCGCCGGAGCGCTCACGGTGGGCGCCGCCGGAGCGCTCACGGTGGGCGGTGCCGCAGCGCTCACGGTGGGCGGCGATGTCCGCCCGTACTCCGGGCGGTGACCGGTCACCGCGGCGGCCACCGAGAGCGTCGCCACCACCGCACAGCCGGCGACCAGGGCGGTCCGACGGCTGCGGCGACGTGCGCGGGCCCGGATCTCCGCCGGCTCCACCCAGCGGACCTCACCCAGGTCGCGCTGCACCCGCTCGACAAAGCTCAGCTCCTCACGCATCGGTAGCCCCCTCCAGGTCGGTGACGGCGAGCAGCCCGGCCAGCGCGACGCGCCCCCGGGACAGCCGGGCCTTGACCGTGCCCACCGGCGTGTCGGTCTGCCGGGCGACCTCCGCGACGGGCATCCCCACCAGGTAGTGCAGCGCGATCGCGACCCGTTGCGCCTCGGGCAGCCGGCGCAGGGCCTCGACCACCTCGATGCTCTCGGTGCCCGGACCGGGCACGCTCTCGACGGCACCGTGGCGCAGGTACGCGCGGGCCCGGCTGCGGAGGCTGCGCCACCGGCTGACCGCGATCCGGCTCGCCACCACCCGCACCCACGCCTCCGGCTCGTCGTACCCGCTCACCGTCGACCAGCGCTGCCACGCCCGGACGTACGCCTCCTGCACCGCGTCCTGGGCCTCGGCGAGGTCACCGGTGAGCACGTAGACGAACCCGAGCAGCCGCTGCCGGCTGCCGCGGTAGAACTCGTCGAACCCGTCGACGTCCGGCACCTGCGCTACCTCCCCCGTGACGGTCGCAGGGAACACGCACCGGCGGGTGCACCGGGTTGCCGGCGGCCCCGGATTTCCGCGGCGCGATGGGAAACTGTCGGGCCGGGAGTCAGCGAGTCAGGCCGGCGTCGGTCAGGATCGGACCGGCCAGCAGGAGCGCGCCGACCACGAGCACGGCCAGGTTGACCAGCGCGAACACCGAGACCCAGAAGAACGGGGGGAACGGTGTGATCCCGGCCAGTTGGTCGGCGTCGGAGGCGGGCATCCGACCCCGGGCACGCAGCCGTTGCAGCTCGACGACGGGACGGACGCCGCCGAGCAGCAGGAACCACACCCCGGTGTACGCGAACGCGGCCTGGACCTGGGGGGTCGCGTACCAGGAGACGGCCAGCACGATCCCGCCGGTGACCAGCAGCGACAGCACCCCGAACACGTTACGGATCATGATCAGCATGGCCAGCAGCAGCGCCACGGCGATCCACAGCAGCAGGGTGATCCGGTTGCCGCCGAGGATCCACGCGCCGGCCAGACCGATCAGCGGTGGGGCGATGTACCCGGCGAGCAGGGTGAGGACCATGCCGGGTCCGGTGGGCCGGCCGGCCGACAGGGTGAGCCCGGAGGTGTCCGAATGCAGCCGGATCCCGTGCAGCCGGCGGCCGGTCAGCACGGCGGCCAGAGCGTGCCCGCCCTCGTGGGCGATGGTCACGGCGTTGCGGCCGATCCGCCAGGGCAGCCGGGTGGCCACGACCGCCAGGGCGGCCAGGCCGGTGAGCAGCACCAGTAGCGGGGGCGGATCCGGTTGCGCGCCGAGCAGCGTGTCCCAGAACCCGGTCAGCCCGTCGATCGCGGTCATGGGCGGGGAGCCTACCGCCCTCGTCGCCGGTCGCTCCGCTGACGCCGGCCCGAATGATGTGCAGCCGGTTCGATGCCGAACGGATCGCCGTCCCCGGCGTCCTGGTCGCCGACACATCCGGTCATGAAACTTTTCCCCACACCTGTTGCCTCCATCGACATTCATCTTCAATGATGAGAGTCAATCAATCTGCGTCCCTGGAGGCAGCCATGACCCGTACCAGATCGTCACTGCGCCGTGTCCTCGCCACCGCCCTCGCCACGGTCGCCACCGCGGCCACGGCCCTCGTCGCCACCGCCACCCCCGCGGCCGCGGCCACCGTCCCCGGCATCGACGTCTCCCACTACCAGGGGACGATCAACTGGACCAGCGTCCGTAACGCCGGAATCCAGTTCGCCTTCATCAAGGCCACCGAGGGGACGAGCTACAAGGACCCCAGGTTCAACGCCAACTACACCAACGCGTACTACGCCGGGGTGATCCGCGGCGCGTACCACTTCGCCCGGCCGAACATCTCCTCCGGCGCGACGCAGGCGAACTACCTGGCCTCCAACGGCGGCGCCTGGTCGGCGGACAGCCGCACCCTCCCGGCGGCGCTGGACCTGGAGGCGAACCCCTACAGCGGCGGCTACTGCTATGGCCTCAGCACCACGGGAATGCGCAACTGGGTCCAGGACTTCCTGAACACCTACCGCTCCCGCACCGGCCGCTACGCCGTCATCTACACCACCACCAGCTGGTGGAACACCTGCACCGGCAGCTGGTCGGCGCCGTGGGCGAACCACCCGCTCTGGCTCGCCCGGTGGGCCAGCTCGCCCGGCGCCCTGCCGCCCGGCGCGGCCGTCTGGAGCTTCTGGCAGTACACGTCCTCCGGCAGCGTCGCCGGCATCAGTGGCGCCGTCGACCGCAACCACTGGAACGGTGACCGGAGCCGGCTGATCGCACTGGCCAACAACACCCGCTGACGGGTTGGCGGCAGCCGGACCGGCCGGTCCGACTGCCGCCCCGCCGTCCGGTCGACGGAACGTCAGGCCCGCCGGCGCACCGGGACGGTGGCGACGTCGGTCCGGGCGTGGGAGCCGCGGCGGGACAGCCGCCAGGACACCATCCCCGCGACGGTGCCGGTGACGACGGTGAGCAGGGCGACCAGGACCGGCAGGCCGGCACTGGCGAGCAGCAGGACGACGTCACCGAGAGCGACGAGCATCCACAGTGCCAACCGGGGGCGGCTGTCCTTCTGCCGGTAGCTCATCTCGTGCCTCCTTCCGTCGTGGGCAGTCAGATACCCCGGACGGAGGAGGGTCATGCCGGCGCGAGCGCGTCAGTCCCGGCGGTCGGGGCGGAAACCCGTCATGATCAGGTCGAAGTTCGGCAGGTTCGCCGCCCAGTCCTTCTCGGCGACCTCCCAGCGCAGCGCGTAACCGCGATTGCGGGCGGTGGCGAAGCCCCGGTTGCGGACGTGGATCCGGGTGTTGTCCCGGGTCTCCAGCCACTCCCAGTCGGCACACGTCAGGCCGTAGTCGCACCGCTCGATGCTGAGGTACTTGTAGTCGCGGACGTAGTTCTTCCGGGCCGGCTCGAGCTGCCTCCAGTCCCGCTCCGCGTCCGGCTTCGGGCTGTCGGTCCACTGGACGAGCAGCTCACGCACCCCGTTCGGCTCGTCGAAGACGACGGTGTTGGTCCCGGCGTTGCGGCGTACCCAGCCCTCGGGAAGCGGCAGCGCGAACCCGGCCGGGTCCTCGTGCAGCTTCCAGCCGGCGGGCAGGGCGTTCGTCGCCGGGCTCGCCGGCGCCGAACCGGTCGGGGCGGCGCTGCTCGGCGCAAGGCTCGGCGGAGCCGACGTCGGCGCCGCCACCGAGGTGGGTGCGGCACCGGTCGGGTCGGCACCCGGGGTGCCGCCACCGTCGTCGCCGTCGGCGAGCAGCGGCACGGCGATGGCGAGACCGAGCAGCAGCACGGCCACCACGGCACCGATCAGCAGGTTACGACGCGTGTTGTCGCGCTTCGTGCCGTCGGTGGGCTGGACCGGCGCGCGCCCGGCCGGCGCCGGGCGGGGCAGGACGGACGTGGCGGCCGGTTCGACCTTGGTGTCGTCGGGCTGGGACCGGGGCTCGGCTCCCGGTGCCGTCGCGGCGACCTTCGTCGTCGGATCGGCGTCCGTCGGGGCCGGCGGGCGGTCGACCTTCGCGGTCGGGGCCATGTCCGACGTCACGTTCGCCGCCGCGTCCGCGTCGGCCGCCGCGGGCCCGGTCGCCCGTTCGGGGGTACGCGGCGCCGGCGGGGTCGCCGGCTTGTCGGACCGCCGCTCGGCCGGCCGCGGCGCGGGCACCACCGGGGTACGCGGTGCGCGTGGGCCGTTCGGCCCCGGCCGCCGTACGCCGTCGAGCAGCGGGATGGTCCGCGTGCGCTTGCCGCTGGCCTTGCGCAGCATCCGCTCCGCCACGTCCGCGGTGATCCGCTCCTCCGGGTCCTTGCGCAGCAACCCGGTGAGGACCGGCCGCAGCGGCCCGGCGTTCTTCGGCGGCGGCAGCGGCTCGGTGGCCAGCGCGGCGAGGGTCGCGATGGCCGAGGGCCGCGCGTACGGCGACTTGCCCTCCACGGCCGCGTAGAGGGTCGCGCCCAGCGACCAGAGGTCCGCCTCCGGCCCGGCGGTGCCGTCCCGGGCCCGCTCCGGCGCGATGTACGCCGGCGAGCCGAGCACCATGCCGGTGCGGGTGACGTTCGGGTCACCGGGGACGGTGGCGAGACCGAAATCGGTCAACACCACCCGGCCGTCGTTGCCGAGCAGCACGTTGCCGGGCTTGATGTCGCGGTGCATGACGCCCGCCTTGTGCGCCGCCTTCAGGGCACCCAGCACGCCCAGCCCGATCTCCACCGCCCGGGCCGGCGACACCGGCCCGTCCTGGGCGATGGTGTCCTGAAGGGACTTCGACGGCACGTACTCCATCACGATCCACGGGTCGCCGTCCGTGCGCAGCACGTCGAAGATGCGGACCACGTTGATGTGGTTGAGCCGCGCGATGGCCCGCGCCTCCCGCAGCGACCGCTCCCGCATCTCGCGGCGTTCCTCGTTTGTCAGGCTGGGCGGCGGGACCAACTCCTTGATCGCCACGTCCCGGTGCAGCACCTCGTCGCGCGCCTTCCACACCCGACCCATGCCACCCTGACCGAGCGGCGAAATGAGCCGGTATCGGTCAGCGACGAGTTGGGGAAGCGCGTTCGACATCGCTGAGACGGTACCCGGCGAGCACCACAGTCACACCGTCGGCACGCCACTGTGCGGCGAAGGTCAAGTTCCGGCCGCGTACCCTGACGGCATGTCTGCCGAAGAGCCGCTCTTCCGGGTCGTCCGCGGCGTGCCGACCGCCGAGGAACTGGCCGCCCTCGTCGGTGCGATCGTGGCCCGGTCCCGGCCGGCGGCGGTGTCCGCCCCCACCGCCGTCTCCACCTGGGCGCGCAGCGCCCGCCCCGCCGGCCCGGCCGTCGCCGCAGGTCCCGGTGCGTGGCGCGCCTCCGGCCTGCCGCGCTGACCAGACGCTCCGCGAGCCGCGTGCAGGCAGCGGCAGAATGCTGCGGGGCGGCCGTCCGTCCGGTTTGCACCGCGCTGGGGCTGCAACTCCCGCATGGCACCGGCTAACCTCACTCAGGGAAACGGTGCGGTGACGGGTAGGGAGGGACGATGATCCCCGAGGAGGACCGTCCAGCGGCCTGGCTCCGCAGCTACGGCGGCATCGAAGCCGACATCCGCCAGCTGCGTGAGTTCGCCGACAAGCTTCAGATCGAGGTCGAGCGGCACTACGCGCCGCACCTGTCGTACATCGCCGAGGACCTGACCGCCGCCGTGCCCAACCCGGCGGACGCGTTCGTCGAGCTCGTGCAGTTCCTGCACGCACACTGGGAGGCCCAGCAGGCGACGGCCAACATGGTCTGGGGCGTCGGCGGCGCGACCAGCCACCTGGCCGCCGTCGCCGGCAAGGTCGCCGACGGGTACGGCGACTCCGACGCCTTTTCGTCCGCGCGGGTGGCCGACGTCGAGCGGGCGCTCGCCACCCCGACCGCACCCCGCCTGGCCGAGCCCTCCGTGGTACTGGGCGACCCGACCGGTCCTTCCGCGCCGACCGTCCCGGACCACACCAGGCCGGGGCCGGTGGTGCTGCCGTGAACGAACCCGGCGTCGGCCGCTCCGGTGGCCTGACCGACTGGCACCTGATGGACGTGGCGAGCATGTGGGCCTGCCTCAAGGACCAGGACACCACCAACCAGTGGCGGCACGTCGCCGGCTGGCGCAAGGTCTGCGATCTCGCACAGGCCCACCTCGGCCGCCTCCAGGCGTACCGGCGGGGCCTGGCTGAGGCATGGCCGCCGGACACGAATGCCGCGTCGCAGGCCTACCTCCGCGAGCTGGACGAGCTGATCGACCAGGTGCGCCGGACCCACGACGCCGCCGCTGCGAACTACACCGCACTGGCCGCCGCCACGCAGGCCATCGGCAGCACCCGGACCGCCCTCGAAAAGATCCACGACGAGTACGCGGTGAAGGTCCAGCAGAAGCGGTCGTACGAGGCGACGGCGGCAGACCCGAAGGCGATCGTCGGTAGCCGTGTCTCCGAGCCGCCGGTGACGGACGTTGACTTGGAACGGCTGAACGTTCAGGCGCGCGGCATCATGTACGGCCTGAGCAGCGAACTCCAACAAGCCCGCGTAGCACTCTGCCAACCTCCACCTGCGCCGAAAAGCACCACAGGCATCAACCAACAGGAACCAAACACCTACATAACGGCAGGCACGCCTAGCCCTGTCATCCCACCCATCGTGCCTGTGCCTATGCCGGCACCCAGCGCTTCAGCAGTCCCTAAGCCTTCTCCGGCACGGTCGGTCGCGATGCGCACCGTACCTGGGGTCGGGCCAGTCCTCGGCGGAGCAGGGGCAGGGCTGGCGCCAGCACCCGTTGATTCACAGCGTCCGGGAGCAACACCTCTCACCCCAACAGGACCGTCGTCGAGCGCAGGAGCGCCGCCACTGAATCCCGGACAGCGTGTCGTGGGCCAAAGCAAGCCACACGTCGACAACCTTCCTCGCTCGATTGCCGGCAGGGGCAGCGGGACTGGGCACCCGGGTACGCCATCCTGGCGAGCTGCGCCGCCCGGCGGCGTTATCGGCGGACCGCCGGGTCTGGGGTTGACCCAGCCCGGAGCCAGCAGCAGTCAGCCTCGTCGAGTTAATCCGATTGGTGGAGTAATCAGTGGAGGAGCCGCTGGCACGGCACCAGCCGGCGGAGCGGGCTCGCGTCCCGGTGGCAGTCGCCTTTTTGGGGGGCCTCACGGGATCCCTCCGTTCCTTGGCCCCACCGGGCCAGTAGACACAGGGCATATTGCGCCGGGGGCAAGATCTCGGGGACCAGGCCAGGCAGATGAGGGCGAGGAGCCGCGCCATTGGGATCCGGATCACCCTTGGGAGACGGAACGCGGGGTAAGTCCAGTCGTTCGTCCCCCGGACGACGAGGGACCAATTGACCCCGGACCTGCCATCGGCCTGAACCGGTGACGGCCGGAGTTTGGCAAAGAGCAACAGCTCTGCTAGCAACTGCCGCATGCGGTCTGCTACCTCCACCATTCCTTGGGCCGGCAGCAATGCCTGGTCCGCCGGATGATGGTATCGCCCGAATTCGGAGTGACCAGTGGCATCTGCGATACCTGAAGACAGGCGAGGCACACCAGATTAGCCAGGGCGATGGCGTGGTTGTTGCGGTGCTAGATACCGGAGTCGACGCACATCCAGATTTGGCCGGCAACCTGCTCGGCGGCGTCGACTTGACTGCGGAAGGAAACCGAGATGGTCGCACAGATCGGGATAGCCATGGCACCAGCATGGCGGGTCTGATTGCTGCCCATGGGCGCACCGGGACCACGGGCGCCCTCGGCATCGCTCCAAAAGCAAAACTACTTCCGGTACGCTTCGCAATCGACCACCTTACTGGTGACACTGGAGGCCTGGCTCGCTCTATAGATTACTCAGTCAGCCAAGGCGCGAGGGTAATTAGCATTTCAATGGCGGGGCATCCGGACATCGAGTTGCAAAGGTCTGTGGCAGCCGCCGTTCGTGCGGACGTTGTCGTGGTTGCAGGGACCGGGAACCGCCCCGGGGAGGACAGAGTCGCTTTTCCCGCCGCCTACCCCGATGTCATTACGGTGGGGGGCATCGACCGAAGCGGCGAAATTGCCAGCATTTCGGTGGCGGGATCAGAGGTAGATGTGGTAGCGCCAGCCGTCGATATCTACAGCACGAGCATCGGCGGGAACTACAGCAAAGGTACGGGAACATCCAGCGCCACCGCTATCGTGGCCGGGGCAGCCGCCTTGATCCGAGCTGAGCACCCTCATCTTCCACGGAATGAGGTGGCACACCGACTCACTGCCACAGCCATTGATAAGGGACCGCCCGGCCGTGATGACCAGTACGGCTACGGAGTGATAGACATCGTTGCGGCGCTGACCGCGGATGTTCCTCCGCTCGGGTTCGAATCCACTGCGCCAGACGCGTCGTCCACCCCGCCAGCGTCCGCCCAGGCACAACCCGATGAGGACGGAAACACGGCGACAACCCGGGGCCTCGTCACTCTGGGGGTGATCGTGGTCGCGGGAGGCGCTTGGGCCGTCATCGTCAGACGCCGTCGCCAGAGTGACGATCCGCCTCCCCGCGTAAGTCGGTGAGCACGTCCTCCGTGCGACCAGAACCGGCTACTTGATTGAGCCCGGGCGGGCCACCCACGCGGCCGGCTGTCCGGTCACCCTCGCGATCTGGTCGAAGTCGCGGTCGTAGTGCAGCAGGGACAAGCCGTGATACTCGGCGGTCGCCGCGACGAGCAGGTCGACTGCCCCCGCGCAGCGGTGCGCCCCGCGTTCCGTCAGATCCTGCTGGATCTCAGCGGCTCGGGCGTAGACGCGCTCGGGCATGACAACCCACCCGAAGACCGTCCGGAGCTGCGTTTGCAGTTGCTCGCGATCGGCGAGCGAGCGCGCGGTGTACAAGAACTCCAGCTCGGTAATGGGGCACACAGCCAGCAGACCCGCGGTCAGGGGCGACTCCCACCGGGATCTCAGCTCCGGACTGCGCAGGAGTCGGACCAATGCGCTGGTGTCGACGAGGTAGTCGGCGAGCTTCACGACCGGTACGACGACTTGTCGAGCAGCTCGTCGAAGTCACCGGCCTCGCCACGCCGCGCGAGTTCGGCTAACGCCTTGGCCCTGCGAAGGCGCGCCGCTCCCTCTCTCAGGGCGACGTTCACGGTGTCCTTCTTGGTCTTCGTCCCGAAGGCTTCAGCCGCATCAGCAAGGGCTTCGTCATCGACGTCTACGAGAATTTTGGTCATGACCACCTCTATATACGAGAAGCCAGGTCAGTATATCCGGAGTCGAGCTCCCGGTCTGGGGTTCGGCGCGCCAGCTAAGCAACCTTGGCCCACAGCGAGGGAGCCATACCGGTAGCGTCGGCTTCGTGCCCGGATCTCTGCCGCTCCGTCTCGTGCTCGCCTCGGCGAGCCCCGCCCGTCGCAAGACCCTCCAGGCCGCCGGCATCGAGCCGGACGTACTGGTCAGCGGCGTCGACGAATCCCTCGTGGTGACGGACCGGGCGGACGAGTTGTGTCTGGAGCTCGCGCGGCTCAAGGCCCAGGCCGTCCTGACCCGGCTGCGGCCCGCCGACGACCAGCGCACGCTGGTGATCGGGTGCGACTCCGTCCTCGAGTTCGACGGCGAGATCCTCGGCAAGCCGGCGGACGCGGACGACGCGGTACGCCGGTGGGAGCGGATGCGGGGGCGCAGCGGCGTCCTGCACAGCGGGCACTGCCTCGTTGACGTCGAGGCGGGACGCCGGGCCGAGGGCGTCGCCTCGACGACGGTGCACTTCGCCGACGTCAACGACGACGAGTTGGCGGCGTACGTGGCCACCGGAGAGCCGCTGGCGGTGGCGGGCGCGTTCACGATCGACGGGCTGGGCGGGCCCTTCGTCGAGCGGATCGAGGGTGACCCGGGCACGGTGGTGGGCCTGTCCCTGCCGCTGCTGCGCCACCTCCTGGCCGAGTTGGACCTGCGGATCACCGATCTGTGGACGAAGGTCGCGCCGGGCAACCAGACCGTCGAGCCACTCGCCTGACCGCCACGCAGGAGCAGAAGGCCCCGCGAGCCGGAGCAGAAGCAGGAGAACAAGCGTGACCACGAAATCCATCCCGCTCACCCCTGAGCTGCACGCGTATCTGGTCGCCCACGGCAGCCCTCCGGACGAGGTGATGCGCGACCTGATCGAGGAGACCCGCGCCGCCCTGCCCCGGGACGCGCGGATGCAGGTGGCGCCGGAGCAGGCCGCGTTCCTCACCTTCCTGACCCGGCTGCTGGGCGTACGGCGGGCGGTCGAGGTCGGCACGTTCACCGGGCTCTCCTCGCTGGCGATCGCCCGGGGCCTGACCGGCGACGGGCGGCTGACCTGCTTCGACATCTCCGAGGAGTACACCGGCATCGCTCGGCGGTACTGGGCCCGCGCCGGCGTCGACGACCGGATCGACCTGCGGATCGGGCCGGCCGGCGAGACGCTGCGCGAGCTGCCGTACGAACGCCACATCGACTTCGCCTTCATCGACGCGGACAAGACCGGGTACCCCATCTACTGGTCGGAGCTGGTCCCGCGGATGCGGCCGGGCGGCGTGATCGCGGTCGACAACGTCCTCCGCGACGGCCGGGTCATCGCCCCGGGGAACGCGGACGACCGTGCCATCGCCGCCTTCAACGACGAGGTGCTGGCCGACGTACGGGTCGAAGCCGTGATGCTGCCGATCGCCGACGGTCTCACCCTCGCCCGGGTCCACTGACTCGCACCTGCAGCCCTTCGCTACCCGGGGTGTCAGCCAAGGGCCGGTCCTGTCACCGCACGCTGCGGGTGAACTGGCGGGCGGCCCAGTAGACGCCGAGGACGGCGAGCACCGCGATGATGGTCAGCCCTTGCCAGACCCGGTCGTTGCCCAGGTCACCGGCGAAGAGCGCCCGCGTGCCGTCGACCGCCCAGGAGAACGGGTTCCACCGGGCGATGGCCTGCAGCCAACCGGGGGCGAAGGCCAGCGGCAGCAGGATGCCGGAGAGCAGCAGGACCGGCTGGGCCACGGTGTTCATCAGCGGGGCGAGCGCGTCCTCGCTCTTGACCTTGAGGGCGAGACCGTAGGAGACCGCGGAGGTCATCAGCGCGATGAGGGCGAGCATCAGGTACGCGAGCAGCAGGTCGCCGATGAAGACCCGCAGGTCGAACAGGAGCGCCAGGAGCGTGATGATGATCGCCTGAACGATCAGCGAGACGACGTCGCGCAGGGATCGGCCGAGCAGCAGGGCGAGCCGGTTGACCGGGGTGACCCGGGACCGCTCGATCACTCCGGCTCGCAGCTCGGCGATCAGGCCGAAGCCCTGGAACAGGCCGCCGAAGATGGCCAGCAGGACGAGCAGGCCGGGCACGAAGATCTTGTACGCCTCGGCCTGGCTGGGCGCGTTGAGCGCGGGCTTGAGCAGCGGCGCGAAGAGCAGCAGGTACATCACCGGCTGGAAGACACCGACGAAGACCCAGACCGGATTGCGCAGGAGCAGCTGGAACTGCCGCTGGAAGATCAACCAGGTGTCGCGGGCGAGTTTCACGGTGGCCTCCGATCTCAGGACTCGCGCAGCGAGCGGCCGGTCTTGGTGAGGAAGACATCGTCGAGGCTGGGCCGGTGCAGCTCGATGTAGCGCAGATCGAGGTTGGCGGCGTCGATGCGGCGGAGGATCCGCGGGATGGCAGTGGCCCCGTCGTCCACGAAGAGCCGCAGGCCACCCTCGTCGAGCGGCTCCGACTCGTTGACGTACCCCTCGCCGTCGAGCAGCCGGGCGGCCTGCTGCGTCGCCGCGACGTCGAGACCGATCTGCACCACGTCGCCGCTGATCTCGCGCTTGAGGTCCGCCGGGGTGCCCTCGGCGACCACCTCGCCGTGATCCATGATCGCGATCCGGTCGCAGAGCGCGTCGGCCTCGTCAAGGTAGTGGGTGGTGATGAACACGGTCATCCCGTCGGCGCGCAACCGGCGGATCTCGTCCCACATGTGGGCTCGGCTCTGCGGGTCCAACCCGGTGGTGGGCTCGTCGAGGAAGACGACCTTCGGCTCGTGGATGATGCCGAGGGCGATCTCGACCCGGCGGCGCTGGCCGCCGGAGTAGGTCTTGCACCTGCGGTCGGCGTACTCGCTGAGCTGGAAGGCGTCGAGCGCGCGGGCCGCGCGACGGTGCGCCTCGGCCTTGGTGACGCCGTACAGCCGGGCCTGGAGCACCAGTTCCTCGCGGGCGGTGGACTCGTCCCACGTGCTGCCGCCCTGCGCGACGTACCCGATCCGGCGGCGCACCTCCCCCGGGTCGGTGCGCAGGTCGGCGCCGGCGATGGTGGCCTCCCCGCCATCCGGCTCGATGAGCGTCGCGAGCATACGCAGCGTCGTCGTCTTGCCGGCGCCGTTCGGGCCCAGGAACCCGAAGATCTCCCCGGCGCCCACGTCGAGATCGACACCGCGTACCGCCTCCACGGTCTTCGTCTCGCGACCGGCCCGGCTGCGGTACGACTTCCGCAACCCCCTGGCCTCGATCATTCTGGCTCCTCATTCGCCGCTACGGTCAGTACCGGGGTGCCGGTAGTCGACCATTCGGGTACGACTCCGCGCCTCCGATTAAACGCGCCGGAACAGTGCGGCATCCCACACTGAGCGATCGTTAGGGGCGTCAGAGTGGCCGATACACTCCCGGTCAACGACCTCCCGGGAGGAGCACCAAGGTGCGCAAGGTACTCATCGCCAACCGCGGCGAGATCGCCGTTCGCGTGATCCGCGCCTGCCGCGACGCCGGTCTGAGCAGCGTCGCCGTCTACGCGGACTCGGACCGGGACGCCCTGCACGCCGCCCTCGCCGACGAGGCGTACGCGCTCGGCGGCGACACCGCGGCCGACAGCTACCTGCGCATCGACAAGCTGATCGACATCGCCGGGAAGTCCGGCGCCGACGCGGTGCACCCCGGCTACGGGTTCCTCTCCGAGAACGCCGACTTCGCCCAGGCGGTCATCGACGCCGGCCTGACCTGGATCGGCCCGACCCCGCAGGCGATTCGTGACCTGGGCGACAAGGTGACCGCCCGGCACATCGCGCAGCGCGCCGGAGCGCCCCTGGTGCCGGGCACGCCGGACCCGGTCGGCAACGCCGACGAGGTGATGGCCTTCGCGGTCGACCACGGCCTGCCGGTCGCCATCAAGGCGGCCTTCGGCGGCGGCGGGCGCGGCCTCAAGGTGGCCCGCACCATGGAGGAGATTCCGCAGCTGTTCGAGTCGGCCACCCGGGAGGCGGTCGCCGCGTTCGGCCGGGGCGAGTGCTTCGTCGAGCGGTACCTCGACCAGCCCCGCCACGTCGAGGCCCAGGTCCTCGCCGACCAGCACGGCAACGTGGTGGTGGTCGGCACCCGCGACTGCTCGCTGCAGCGCCGCCACCAGAAACTGGTCGAGGAGGCCCCGGCGCCGTTCCTCACCGACGGTCAGCGGCGGCAGATCCACGAGTCCGCCAAGGCGATCTGCCGGGAGGCCGGCTACCACGGCGCCGGCACCGTCGAGTACCTGGTCGGCGCCGACGGCACGATCTCGTTCCTGGAGGTCAACACCCGGCTCCAGGTGGAGCATCCGGTCACCGAGGAGACCGCCGGCATCGACCTGGTCCGCGAGCAGTTCCGCATCGCCGACGGCGAGAAGCTGCGCTTCACCGAGGACCCGACGCCGCGCGGGCACGCCATCGAGTTCCGGATCAACGGTGAGGACCCGGGCCGCAACTTCCTGCCCGCCCCGGGCACGATCACGGCGCTGCGCCTGCCGACCGGCCCCGGCGTACGGGTCGACACCGGCATCTCCGCCGGCGACGTCATCGGCGGCAACTTCGACTCGCTGCTCGCCAAGGTGATCATCACCGGCGAGACGCGTACCGAGGCGATCGAGCGGGCCCGTCGCGCGCTGGACGAGATGGTCGTCGAGGGCATGGCCACGGCGCTGCCGTTCCACCGCCTGGTGGTCCGGGACGAGGCGTTCACCGCGGAGCCGTTCACCGTGCACACCCGGTGGATCGAGACCGAGTTCGACAACACCGTTCCAGCCTTCACCGCTGCCGCCGGCGCCGCCGAGGGCCCGGCGGAACGCGAGACCGTCGTGGTCGAGGTGGGCGGCAAGCGGCTCGAGGTCACCCTCCCGGCCGGCCTCGGCGGGGGTACGACCACCGCGTCGCCCGCGGCGAAGAAGCCCGCCCGCCGGGGCGGTGGGGCCAAGGCCGGCGCCGCGGCCAGTGGGGATGCGCTCACCTCCCCGATGCAGGGCACGATCGTGAAGATCGCGGTCGCCGACGGCGACACGGTGGCCGAGGGCGACCTGGTCGTGGTGCTGGAGGCGATGAAGATGGAGCAGCCGCTGCACGCGCACAAGGCGGGTACGGTCGGCGGCCTGTCCGCCGAGGTGGGCGCGGTCATCCCGGCCGGCGCCGCGATCTGCACCATCTCCTGACGCGCCGCCCCGGGACGGACGGCTGTCAGGAGAGGGACCCGTCCACTACCGCAGGCGCTAACCCGGGGCCCGTCCTTACCGCAGGGTGTCGGCGGCGACGGCGCGGACCGCGTCGGTCAGCGCCGTCAGCGCCGTCGAGTCCAGGCGCCAGTGCTGCCAGTACAGCGGGACGTCCAGGTGACGTCCGGGAGCGAGGTCGACGCAGTGGCCGGCCGCCAGGTCGGCGCCGGCGATCTGCTCCGGCACCAGAGCCCAGCCCAGCCCGAGCCGGATCGCCTCGCTGAACGCCGGCACGGACGGGAGGTAATGCACCGGCGGGTCCAGCTCGCGGCCGCTCACCGTACGCAGGAAGCGGTGCTGGACCCGGTCCTTGCGGTCGAACACCAGCACCGGCGCCTCGGCCAGGGCGTCGGCGGTGAGGCCACCGGGGAACCATCGATCGGCGAACCGGGGAGCGGCCAGTGCCCGGTAGCGCATCGCGCCGAGCCGCTGCACCCGGCACCCCTGGACCGGCTCCCGCTGGGCGGTCACAGCCGCCGTCACCGAGCCGTCCCGCAGCAGCTCGGCGGTGTGCTCCTGGTCGTCCTGCCGGATGTCGAAGGAGAGGTTGAGCCGCTCCGGCACCCGCGCCAGCGCGGCGGGGAACCAGGTGCCCAGGGAGTCCGCGTTCACCACCACCGCCAGCCGGGTCCGGCCCCGGCCGCCGGCGAGCGGACCTCGTGCCTCGGCCAACGCCTCCCGTTCCAGCAGGGCCAACTGGTTGGCGAGGCGCAGCAGGGGCTCCCCGGCCTCGGTCGGCCGGCACGGCCGGTGCCGCCGGACGAGCACCTGGCCCACCGCCTCCTCCAGTGTCTTGATCCGCTGACTCACCGCGGACGGAGTGACGTGCAGCACCCGGGCGGCGGCGTCGAAGCTGCCCTCGGCCACGACCGCGGCGAGGGTACGCAGCTGCGCAGTGTCCAACATAAGAACAGCTTACGGATCCTCAGAATCTTTAGCTGGACGCGGCAAGGGGCCCGCCCTAGCGTCGAAGCGTGCTCGCCTCCGCCCTCGCCGGGTTCTCGCTGTCCGTCGCCCTGATCGTCGCCATCGGCGCGCAGAACGCGTTCGTGCTGCGGCAAGGGCTGCGCCGTGAGCACGTCGTACCGGTCGTGCTCACCTGCGCCGTCTCCGACGCGCTGCTGATCGGAGCTGGCATCGCCGGGATGGGTGCCCTGGTGGCCGACCGGCCCGCGCTGCTCGCCGCCGTCCGCTGGGGCGGCGCGGCCTTCCTGGCCTGCTACGCGGTGCTCGCCGGGCGGCGCGCGCTGCGTCCCGACGCGCTCCGGCCGACCGACCGGCCGCCGGCGCGCCTGCGCACCACGCTCCTGGCGTGTCTCGCCTTCACCTATCTCAACCCGCACGTCTACCTGGACACCGTGCTGCTGCTCGGCGGCGTCGCCCAGCAGCATGCGCACCGGTGGGCGTTCGGCGCGGGCGCGGCCGGGGCCAGCCTCGCGTGGTTCACCGCCCTGGGCGCGGGCGCGTACCGGCTCGGGCCGCTGCTCGCGCGTACCGCCGTCTGGCGGGTCCTCGACGGCGTGATCGCACTGGTGATGGCCGCGCTGGCGGCGGCGCTGGTGCTGGCGTGACCCGCTCGCTGCTGACCACCGCGGCTCCTGTCAAGAAGGGGTCTTCTACTACCGCAGACGTCAACAAGGAGGCCCTTCCTCGCACCAGCGGCGGCGCGGAGGGTGGGGGACGGTCATGATGGCCGGGTGCGGTTCCTAAACGGCGCGGTCCCCGCGCACGACCTGACCTACAACGACGTCTTCATGGCACCGGCCCGCTCCGAGGTCGCGTCCCGTCTCGACGTCGACCTCGCGACCGACGACGGGACCGGCACCACCATCCCGATCGTGGTGTCGAACATGACCGCGGTCGCCGGCCGGCGGATGGCCGAGACCGTCGCCCGGCGCGGCGCGATCGCCGTCATCCCCCAGGACATCCCGATCGAGGTGGTCGCGAACGTCGTCGCCTGGGTCAAGCAGCGGCACCTGGTGCACGACACCGCGATCACACTCGGCCCGACCGACACCGTCGGCGACGCCATCCACCTGCTGCCCAAGCGGGCGCACGGTGCCGTGATCGTGATCGACGACGCGGGCCGTCCGCTCGGTGTGGTGACCGAGGCGGACACGGTGGGCGTGGACCGGTTCGCCCAACTGCGGCACGTGATGTCGACCGAGCTGCACACGGTGCCGGCGGACGCCGACCCGCGTACCGGCTTCGACCGGCTCTCCGCCGGCCGCCGCCGCCTGGCGCCCGTCGTCGACGAACAGGGCCGGCTGGTCGGCGTGCTCACCCGGCAGGGCGCGCTGCGCGCCACCCTCTACAAGCCGGCGGTCGACGACCGGGGCCGGCTGCGCATCGCCGCGGCGGTCGGCATCAACGGAGACGTCACCGGCAAGGCGAAGGCCCTGCTGGAGGCCGGGGTGGACACGTTGGTCGTGGACACCGCGCACGGCCACCAGGAGCGGATGATCTCGGCGTTGCGGGCGGTGCGCGCGCTCGATCCGTCCGTTCCGGTCGCGGCCGGCAACGTGGTCACCGCCGACGGGGTACGCGACCTCGTCGAGGCGGGCGCCGACATCGTCAAGGTGGGGGTGGGGCCGGGAGCGATGTGCACCACGCGGATGATGACCGGCGTGGGGCGGCCGCAGTTCTCCGCGGTCCTGGACTGCGCCGGGGCGGCGCGGGCGCTGGGCCGGCACGTGTGGGCGGACGGCGGGGTCCGGCATCCGCGCGACGTCGCGCTGGCGCTTGCGGCCGGTGCCTCGAACGTCATGATCGGTTCGTGGTTCGCCGGCACGTACGAGTCGCCGGGCGACCTCTATGTCGAGGCGGACGGCCGGCGCTACAAGGAGAGCTTCGGCATGGCGTCGGCCCGCGCGGTCAGCGCCCGGACCGCGGAGGACTCGGCGTACGACCGGGCCCGGAAGGCCATCTTCGAGGAGGGCATTTCGACGGCGCGCATGTACCTGGACCCGGAGCGGCCGGGCGTGGAGGACCTCATCGACGAAGTCATCTCGGGGGTGCGCAGTGCCTTCACGTACGCCGGGGCGCACAACATCGCCGAGTTCCACGAGCGGGCGCTGGTCGGCGTGCAGAGCACGGCCGGCTACACCGAGGGGATGCCGCTGCCGACGAGTTGGTGACGGCCACCGGGCCGGTGCCGAAGCCCCTAGCCGGCCGGGGTCGCCGCCGGCTCCGGCGACCGGTCGGCCGGTCGGGGACGGTCCCTCGGCAGCCGGGCGCAGGCGACGAGGCCGATCAGCAGGAAGCCGGCGGCGGAGAGGGCCGCGTACCGGGTGGCGTCGGAGAAGGCTGACTTCGCCTCCGCGGCGATCGGGGCGGTACGCGGGTCGGCGGCGAGCCCGCCGATCGCCGCTCCGGCGCTCTCCCGGACCGCGGCCACGACCTGCTCCCGCTGGGCCGGGTCGACGTCGGGCCGGTCGGCCAGCCGGTCGCTCAGGAGGCCGCCCAGACCGGCGAAGAGGACCGTGCCGAGCACGGCGATGCCGAGCGCCGAGCCGACCTGCCGCGCCGTGCTCTGCACGCCGGAGCCCTGGCCGCCCTGCCGGACCGGCACGTCCCGCAGCGACACCCCGGTGAGCTGGGCGGTGGCCAGGCCGACGCCGACGCCGTAGACGAAGAGGAAGCCGAGCGGCGCCCACCAGCGGGTGTCCGGGGCGACGACGACGCCGAGGCCGGCGATGCCGACGAGTTCGGCCGCGACGCCGAGCTGCACCACCCGGGCGGCGCCCCACCGCCCGACGAGGGGCGCGACGAGACCGCTGGCCAGGAAGCTGCCGACGGCGAGCGGCAGCAGCGCCAGGCCGGTCTCGAAGGCGCTGTAGCCGAGGACGTTCTGGTACCAGAGCGGGAGGGCGAAGAGCAGGCCGAACTCGCCCAGGCTGACGATCGCCGCGGCCGTGACGCCGTTGCGGAACGAACCGATCCGGAACAGCGACAGGTCGAGCAGGGCCGGCCGGCCGCTGCGGTTGCGGCGCAGTTGGTGGGCGACGAGGACCGCGAGGGCGGTCAGCCCGCCCAGCCCGGCGACGGGCACCGGTGAGATCTGGGCGGTCCAGTCCAGGCCGAACAGGCTGAACGGCTTCTCCCGCTCCCACCAGCCGTAGGTCCGCCCCTCGATGAGCGCGAAGACGACGCCGGTCATGCCGACCACCGAGAGCAGGGCGCCCTGCCAGTCGACACCCCGCTCGGCGCGTTCGTCGCGGGACTCGCGCACCAGCGCCAGCGTGGCGCCGATGACCACCGCGCCGACCGGGACGTTGACGCCGAACGCCCACCGCCAGGAGAACTCGGTGGTCAGCCAGCCGCCGAGCAACGGGCCCAGCGCGGCCGCACCGCCGATGGTGGAGCCCCAGACCGCGAAGGCGATGGCCTTCTCCCGCCCGGCGAAGGTGGCGTTGAGCAGGGACAGCGAGGTGGGCAGCATCATCGCGCCGCCGAGCCCCTGGAGCACCCGCGCACCGATCAGCGCCTCGCCGGACCCGGCCACCGCGGCGAGCACGCTGGCCCCGACGAAGACCGCCACGCCGGCGACGAACATCCGCCGCCGGCCCGCCCGGTCCGCGAACCGGCCGGCCACCAGCAGCAGGGACGCGAAGACCAGGGTGTACGCCTCCTGGACCCACTGCGCGTCGGCGGAGGTGATGCCGAGGTCGTGGATGATCGCGGGCACCGCGACGTTGACGATCGTGGCGTCGACGATGATCGTCGCCACGCCGAGGCTGAGGGCGAGCAGCCCCCACCAGCGGCCGCGTCCCTGGTCCGGCATACCCGCCTCCGATCGCTAGTTTTTCTAGCTAGGTGATGCTAGCTTTCTGCGGTGGCTCACCCCGCGTCAACCGCCGGCGGGCGCGGCGCGCGCCGCGGCCCGTACGGCGAGGCGCCGTCCACCAGCGACACCGCCCGCGCGCTGCGCGAGGTGATCCGGGCCGCTGGTAACACCCGGGGCGCCCTGGCCCGCCGGCTCGGCATCGGGGTGACCGACGCCGCCGCCATCGATCACCTGGTCTCCAGCCCGGACGCGCTCGGCCCGGTCGAGTTGGGCAACCGGCTCGGCATCCGCTCGGCCTCGGCCACCGCCCTGGTCGACCGGCTGGTACGCGCCGGCCACGTCGAGCGGACGCCGCACCCGCAGGACCGCCGCCGGGTGGCGCTCCAGGTCACCGACCGGGCGTACGACGACCTGCGGGAGGCGCTGCGGCCGATGCTGGCCGGGGTGGAACGGGCGGTCGCCCGGCTCACCCCGGAGCAGGCGGCCGCGACCGCCGGCTTCCTGCGCGAGGTGGCGACGGTGATGCGGGAGTACGTCGCGACCGCTCCGGAGGACTCCACGGCGGGCGGCCGGCCGGCCCGCTGAGGTGCCGCTCCACGGCCACTCAGCGCGGGCCGAAGAGGCGGTGGATGACGAACCGCGCCGCCGCCCGTGGGTCGTCCCCGACCGACTCCGGCAGGGCCCCGGCGTTCCAGAGCGTGGCGAAGCCGTGCACGATCGACCAGGCGGCGAGGGCGTCCCCGGCGGTGTCCCCCGCCGTGCCGTGGCCGGGCGGGAGGTTCGCGACTCCCGCCCGCAGGGCCGCCCCCGATCGTTGCCGCGCGGCCGCCACCTCCGGCGCGTCCGCCCGGTAGAGATCGGGACGGAACATCACCTCGAAGTGCGCCCGGTGCCGGACGGCGAAGTCCACGTAGGCCACTCCGGCGTCCACCAGACCGCCGTCGGCCGCGTGCAGCGCCTCCGCGAGCAGGTCGAAGCCCTCGACCGCGAGCGCGGTGAGCAGGCCGGCCTTGTCGCCGAAATGATGTGCGGGCGCGGCGTGCGACACCCCGGCCCGGCGCGCGAGGTCCCGCAGGCTCAGGGCGGCCGGGCCGGATTCCTCGATCACCTCCGCCGCGGCGGCGAGCAGGACCCGACGCAGGTTCCCGTGATGGTAGCCACGTGTGCCGGTCATCGGCCGATCCTATCTTTCCATTGACAAGATGTCCCTCCCGAGGGCAATCTTGTCGGCGACAAGATTGCGCCGAGGAGGTCACATGGTTCCACTTATCGCCCTGCTGGCCGGCACCGCGCTGGCCCGGACTGCCGGCCTCGCCGGGGTGGACGTGCTGAACGGGTGGCACCCCGCCCTGCGGGTCGGTCTCGCGCTGATGTTCGTGGTCACCGGCGCGGCGCACTTCGCCCCGTCGTTCCGCGGCGACATGATCGCGATGGTGCCGCCGGCGCTGCCCCGCCCCGACCTGCTGGTCACCGCGACCGGGATCCTGGAGTTCGCGGGTGCCGCCGGCTTGTTGCTCCCGGTGACGGCGCGGTGGGCGGCCGCCGGCCTGTCGCTGCTCATGATCGCCATGTTCCCGGCCAACGTCCGCGCGGCCCGGCACCGGCTCACGCTCGGCGGCAAGCCGGCCACCCCGCTGGGCATCCGCAGCGTCGAACAGGCACTCTTCCTCGCCCTGGCGGTGGCTGTCGTCGTGGGTTAATTAGTTTGGCCCCTGATTGTCAGGACGCTAACCTGGCCCCCATGAACCTGATCCGCCTCGACGACGTACCGATCGGGCGCCTGCTCGTGGTGGCCGGGCACCTCACCAGCCAGCGGTGGAACCGCCTCCTGGCCGAGGAGCACGGCCTCACCCAGGCCGGGATGGTCACCCTGATGACGCTGCACGAGCACGGTGAGCTGCCCCACCGCGCGGTCGCCGAGCGGTGCTTCGTCAAGCCGGCCACCCTCACCGGCATCGTCGACACCCTCGAACGCGACGGCCTGGTCGAGCGGCAGCGCGACGACACCGACCGGCGCAGCGTCCGGCTGGCGCTCACCCCGACCGGACGGACTCGGGTCGAGACCCTGCGGGCCATGATGCGGTCCGACCGACCGCTCACCCCCGTCGACGCCGACCCGGCGAAGGCCGCGGTGATCCGCGAATTCCTGCTGGCGGTCATCGGCTCCGCCGCCGGCGCGAAGGCCACGGAAGGACGCCCGTGCTGACCCGGCTGCTCCGGACGTACCTGCGCCCCTACCGCGGACCGCTGGCCGCGGTGGTCGCCCTCCAGTTCGTCGGCACGATCGCCTCGCTGTACCTGCCGAGCCTCAACGCGGACATCATCGACCTCGGCATCGCCCGCGGCGACACCGGCTACATCCTGCGCACCGGGGGCTGGATGCTCGCGGTCAGCCTGGTGCAGATCGTCTGCGCGGTGGCCGCCGTCTACCTGGGCGCCCGCACCGCCGGCGCGTACGGCCGGGACGTCCGCGCGGCGGTCTTCGCGCACGTCAACCGCTTCTCCGCCCGCGAGGTGGCCCGGTTCGGCGCGCCGTCCCTGATCACCCGCAACACCAACGACGTGCAGCAGGTGCAGATGCTCGTGCTGATGAGCTGCACGATGCTGGTCGCCGCCCCGATCATGAGCGTCGGCGGAGTGGTGATGGCGTTGCGCGAGGACGTCGGCCTCTCCTGGCTGATGCTGGTCAGCGTGCCCGTCCTGGCGATCGGCCTGGGGCTGGTCATCCGGCGGATGGTGCCCGGGTTCCGGCTCATGCAGACCCGCATCGACACGGTCAACCGGGTGCTCCGCGAGCAGATCACCGGCATCCGCGTGGTCCGGGCGTTCGTCCGCGAGCCGGACGAGACGCGGCGCTTCGCCGCCGCCAACACCGACCTGACCGCGACCGCGCTGTGGACCGGCCGGCTGGCCGCCCTGATCTTCCCCGTGGTGATGCTGGTGCTCAACGTCTCCAGCGTCGCGGTGCTCTGGTTCGGTGCCCAGCGGGTGGACGCCGGAGCCATCGAGGTCGGCTCGCTCACCGCCTTCCTCCAGTACCTGATGCAGATCCTGATGGCCGTCATGATGGCCACGTTCATGCTGATGATGGTGCCGAGGGCGGCGGTGTGCGCGGAACGCATCGTCGAGGTGCTGGACACCGAGTCCTCCGTCGTCCCGCCGGCGCGGCCGGTCACCCGGCCACCGGGTCGGGCCGAGCTCGAGCTGCGCGACGTCCGCTTCCAGTACCCGGGCGCCGCCGAGCCGGTGCTGCGGGACGTGTCGTTCCGGGTGGCGCCGGGCACCACCACCGCGGTGGTCGGCAGCACCGGCGCCGGCAAGAGCACGTTGCTGTCCCTGGTGCCACGCCTGATCGACGTGACGTCGGGCGCCGTGCTGGTCGACGGCGTCGACGTCCGGGACCTCGCGCCCGACGAGCTGTGGCGGCGGATCGGCCTGGTGCCGCAGCGCCCGTACCTGTTCACCGGCACGATCGCGAGCAACCTGCGGCACGGCAACCCGGACGCGACCGACGCCGAGCTGTGGGAGGCGCTGGAGGTGGCGCAGGCGCGCGACTTCGTCGAGGCGACGCCGGACGGGTTGGCCGCGCCGATCGCGCAGGGCGGCACCAACGTCTCCGGCGGGCAGCGACAGCGCCTGGCCATCGCGCGGGCGCTGGTCCGCCGGCCGGAGATCTACCTGTTCGACGACTCGTTCTCGGCGCTCGACCTCGGCACCGACGCGCGGCTGCGGGCGGCGTTGCGGCCGGTCACCGCCGACGCGGCGGTCGTGATCGTGGCCCAGCGGGTGTCCACGGTCGTCGACGCCGACCAGATCGTCGTGCTGGAGGACGGCGGCGTGGTCGGGATCGGCCGGCACGACGAGCTGCTGCGGACCTGCCCCACGTACGCGGAGATCGTCGCGTCCCAACTGAGCACGGGGGTGCCAGCGTGAGCGTCGTACGACAGAAGAAGCCGGCCGGCGACGGGCCGACGCCGCGGCGGCTCCCCGGCGGCCAGCGCGGCGGCCCCGGGTGGATGGGCGCCGGCATGCCCGCCGAGCGGTCGATGTCCTTCGGGCCGTCGGCCCGGCGGCTGCTCGGCCGGCTGCGCCCGCACCGCGTCCAACTGGTCGGGGTGCTCGGGCTCGCCGTGCTCGGCGTCGGGTTGGCCGTGGTGGGGCCGAAGGTGCTCGGGCGCGCCACCGACCTGATCTTCGCCGGGGTGCTGGGCCGGCAGCTCCCGGCCGGTACGACGACCGAGCAGGCGGCGACGGCCGCCCGGGCGGCGGGCAACGACAGCTTCGCCGACATCATCACCCGGATGGATGTCGTGCCCGGCGCCGGCATCGACTCGGCCGCGCTGGCCCGCGTGCTGCTGCTGGCGCTCGGCCTCTACGTCGCGGCGGCCCTGCTCACCTGGTGGCAGGGGTGGCTGCTGACCGGTGTGGTGCAGCGGACGGTCCACCGGCTGCGGGAGGACGTGGAGGCGAAGCTGAACCGGCTGCCGCTGCCGTACTTCGACCGCCAGCCCCGCGGCGAGCTGCTCAGCCGGGTGACCAACGACATCGACAACATCTCGATCAGCCTCCAGCAGACGCTGAGCCAGCTGCTCACCTCGCTGCTCACCGTGATCGGCGTACTCGCCATGATGGTCTGGATCTCGCCGCTGCTGGCCCTGGTCGCGCTGGTCGCGGTGCCGTTGTCGGTGATCGTCACGCAGCAGATCGCGAAGCGGTCGCAGCCGAGGTTCGTCGCGCAGTGGACGCACACCGGTGAGCTCAACGGCCAGGTCGAGGAGGCGTTCACCGGGCACGAGCTGGTCAAGGTGTTCGGCCGGCAGCGCGAGGTGCAGGCCGCGTTCGCGGCGAAGAACGAGGAGCTGTTCCGGGCCAGCTTCGGCGCGCAGTTCGTCTCCGGGATCATCATGCCGGCGATGATGTTCATCGGGAACCTCAGCTACGTGGCGATCGCCGTGGTCGGCGGGCTCCGGGTGGCGTCGGGCACGATGACCCTCGGCGACGTGCAGGCGTTCATCCAGTACTCCCGCCAGTTCACCCAGCCGCTGACCCAGGTCGCCTCGATGGCGAACCTGCTCCAGTCCGGGGTGGCCTCCGCCGAGCGGGTCTTCGCGGTGCTCGACGCCGAGGAGCAGACCCCCGATCCGGCCGTGCCGGCGCGGGTGACCGACCCGCGCGGGCGGGTCGAGTTCGAGCAGGTCTCCTTCCGCTACGCGCCGGACGAGCCGCTGATCGAGGACCTGTCGCTGGTCGCCGAGCCGGGCCACACGGTGGCGATCGTCGGGCCGACCGGGGCCGGCAAGACCACGCTGGTCAACCTGGTCATGCGCTTCTACGAGCTGGACGGCGGCCGGATCACCCTCGACGGGGTGGACATCACCCGGCTCAGCCGGGACGACCTGCGCGGCCGCGTCGGCATGGTGCTGCAGGACACGTGGCTCTTCGCCGGCACGATCCGGGACAACATCGCGTACGGGCGACCGGACGCCACCGAGGAGGAGATCCTGGCCGCGGCCCGGGCGACGTTCGTGGACCGGTTCGTCCGCAGTCTGCCGGACGGCTACGACACGGTGATCGACGAGGAGGGCAGCAATGTCAGCGCCGGCGAGAAACAGCTCATCACCATCGCCCGCGCGTTCCTGGCCGAGCCGTCCCTGCTGATCCTCGACGAGGCCACCAGTTCGGTGGACACCCGGACGGAGGTGCTGCTCCAGCGGGCGATGGCGGCGTTGCGGTCGGACCGGACCAGCTTCGTCATCGCGCACCGCCTCTCCACCATCCGCGACGCCGACCTGATCCTGATGATGGAGGACGGCCGGATCGTCGAGCAGGGCACCCACGACGAGCTGCTCGCGGCGGACGGCGCCTACGCGCGCCTCCACCGCTCCCAGTTCACCCGCGGAACCGCGGCGGAGCCGGAACCGGCGGTTGCCGGGCCGTGACCGGACGACGGGACCGGACCGGTCCCCGCGGCGCGCCGCGGGGACCGGCCGGCGACCGTTCACCCGGCCGGGAGGAGATCGGCGGCGCGGGCCCCGACGACCGCCGCGATCAGGGCGAGCGCCTCGGCGGCGGGCGCCGGGTCCAGGGACCGACCGTCGCGCAGGCGCAGCGAGACCCGGCCGTCGGCCGCCTCGCTCGGGCCGATCACCGCCGCGTACGGGACGCGGGCGCGGGCCGCGTCGCGGATCCGCGCGCCCAGCGACCCGGCCCGGTCCACCTCGACCCGCAGCCCGGCCGCCCGCGCCTCGGCGGCGAACCCGTCGGCCGCGCGGTCCTGCCCGGCGTCGACCGGCAGGACCACCACCTGCACCGGCGCGTACCAGGCGGGGAAGGCGCCCTCGTGCACCTCGATCAGGTACGCGAACAGCCGCTCCATGCTGCCCACCAGGCTCCGGTGCACCATGACCGGCCGCCGCCGCGCCCCACCCGAGTCCACGTAGGACAGGTTGAACCGCTCCGGTTTGTCGAAGTCGAGCTGGACGGTGGCCAGGGTCGACTCCCGGCCGGCGGCGTCGACGATCTGGATGTCGATCTTCGGGCCGTAGAAGGCGGCCTCGCCCGGGCCGTCGGTGTACGCCACCCCGTCGAGCGCGGCGCGGAGCAGGTCCTCGGCCCGCGCCCAGTCGGCCTCGTCGCCGACGTACTTCGCCCCCGGCCCACGCAGCGACAGGCGGAACCCCGCCGGCCGTACGCCGAGCGCGGCGTGCGCCTCCCGGATCAGCCGCAGAATCTCCGCCACCTCCTCGCCGACCTGCTCCAGCGCGCAGAAGTTGTGCGCGTCGTTCAACGAGATGGCGCGCACCCGGGCCAGCCCGCCGAGCACACCGGAGCGCTCGGCCCGGTACATGCCGCCCAGTTCGGCGATCCGCAGCGGCAGGTCCCGCCAGGACCGACCGCGCGACCGGTACACCAGCGCGTGGTGCGGGCAGAGCGCCGGCCGCAGCACGAAGACGTCGTCGGCGGAGAGCCGCATCGGTGGGAACATGTCCTCCGCGAAGTAATCCAGATGGCCGGAGAGCTCGAAGAGCTCCCGCTTACCCATCGGTGGGGTGAGGACGTGCTGGTAGCCCGCCCGGCGCTCGAGGTCGCGGACGTACTCCTCGACGGCCTGCCGGGCCGCGGCCCCGGCCGGAAGCCAGAGCGGCAGGCCCGCGCCGGCGAGCGGGTCGGAGGTGAAGAGGCCGAGCTCCCGGCCCAGCTTGCGGTGGTCGATCATGTCGCGCTCCTGGTTCGGGTACGGCCCGAAGGCGTCCGACGCCCGGAAACGCCACGAGGCCCCGGGGCGGATCGCCCCGGGGCCTCGTCGACGGATGTGTCAGTGCGGCACGCCGGGGTCTCCCGGCGTCGTGGTCCGTACCGCACCATGCATGCGGCGAGCGTACGTCGACCCGCCGCGCACGGGCATCCGGATTTCGAGGGACACGCTCATCACGGCGGCCGGATCAGGTCGACGGACCAGTTGTGGTGGCGGCGACGATCCCCGATCAGGCGCCGGATTTCCGCCCGGAGAGCAGGCCGGCCAGGAGTAGACCCCCGCCGACAGCAAGGAGGATGAGGCCGAATGCCAGCGGCAGGACGGCGAAGACACTGAACAGCCAGAAGTCGAGCTCGAGAAGGTTCACGACGACGATCGCTGCGCCGAGCGCCGCCATGACCCCGGCGAGCCATCCGAGGCCTTCGTCTCGATACGCATTCATGCCGCCACCCTCCTGCACTGCCCCCGCAAATGATCTTGCATGCTGCGTCCGGGAGAGCCGCAGCCCATCGGTGATCGCCTGGGCCAGCAGTCGCGCGGGGCGGCCTGCGGCCGCTATGAGTTGGTCTACCGCATTCCGGTCGACTGACACGGGCTACGGTGCCGGTGCCCATCACCGGTACCGCCATCTATTGGGCGGGCCGCCGGCACGGGACCTGCCGGCGGCCCGCGGCGGCCGGCTCGTCGAGAACGGGGGACCCGACGGGGCCGCGCGCCGACAACGGTACGCCGATGACCGCCGATCCCGCGAGCGGTCGCGTTCCCGGATTCCGGGCGCAGGCCGTAACCTCCGCATCCCCCGGATCGTTCACCTGCGACTGGATTCCGTGTCGACGGTCACGACTCGCCAGGGTCGCCCCCGGTGAGGCCCGGCGGCCCGGCAGGCTCTCCAGCATCCGATCGGCCCGTCCGGCGAGGTGACAGCCGTGCCCGAACTCCTTGACGTCGCGTCGCCGACCTGGGCGTACCTCGCGCTGCTCGGCCTGCTGATCGCGGACGCCTTCGTCCCGGTGATCCCGACCCAGGCCATCATGATCACCTCCGGGGCGCTGACCGTCTACGGCGGCCTGAGCCTGCCGGTCACCATCGCGGTCGGGGCGGCCGGCGTCTTCGCCGGAGATCTGACCTGCTACCTGCTCGGTCGGGTGGCGCCGTCCTCGCGGCTCGCGGCCACCCTGCGGGCCGGCCGCAGCCTACGGCGGGCCGGAGAGCCCGGTCCGGCCCGGCGGGTCGCCGGCCGGGTCACCCGGGGCCTGCGCCGCCCGGGACCGGTGGTCATCCTGGTCTGCCGCTTCGTGCCCGGCGGCCGGATGGCGGCCTGCTTCTCGGCCGGCCGGCGCCGCTACCCGTACCGGCTGTTCCTGCTGTACGAGTCCATGGCCGCGCTGGGCTGGGCGGCGTACGGGGCACTGGTCGGCCACCTCGGCGGTGCCGCCCTGACCGGCTCGGCGTGGCGTCTCGCGCTCATCGCCGGTGCGGCGGCGGTGGGGTTCGCGGCCGCCGGTTGGGCGATGACCCTGCTGGCCTCCCGCACCACCCGCCCGACCGACGTCCCGATCGACTGAGCGACGCGCGGCGGACCCTAGGGGCGGACCCCGGCATCGATTTCGGTGGCCCGCCCGGATCCGCTTCGGGTGGCTCCGGCGACAGGGTGAGGCATGCCCGAAAGCCGGAACAGCGGACTGCTCGCACTCGGCGGGATCGCCCTGGCGGCGCTGCTCGCCGTGGTCGGCCACCTCGGGGTGGACGGCCTCGACCCCTGGTCGCTGACGATCAGCGACTACGCCGTCTCGGACCGGGGCGGCGCCATCGACACGGCCATGATGGTGCTCGCCGTCGCCACGGCGGTCCTGCTTCCCGCCCTGCGGCGGCTGTGGCGGGCGCGCCCGGTCGAGATGCTGCTGGCGGCCTGGATCGGTGGGCTGCTGCTCGCCGCGGCGGTGCCCACGAACGAACCGGGGCTGCCCATGGACACTGCCGCGTACGTGCACCGGTACGCGTCGGTGATCGCGTTCCTGGCCCTGCCACTCGGGGGCTGGCTGCTGGCCGACCGGCTGCCCGCCGGCCCCGCCCGGTGGGTACGCCGGTTCGCCGTCGCCAGCCTGGTGCTCGCCGCCGCGATGATCTGGTCGGCCTACCCCGGCGACCGGATGCTGCTCGGCCTGGTGGAACGCCTGCTGATCGTCGCCGAAGTGGCCATCCTCGCCACCGTCGCCGTCGCGCTGACCGCCGTCACTCCAGTTCGTGCAGCATCAGCTGCCGGGCCGCCTCGGTGACCGAGCCGGACAGGGACGGGTAGATCGTGATCGTCTGCGCCAGCTCGTTGACCGTCAGGTTGTTCTCCACCGCCATCGTGATCGGCAGGATCAGCTCGCTCGCCTTCGGGGCGACCACCACGCCGCCGATCACCTGGCCGCTGGCGGGCCGGCAGAAGAGCTTGACGAAACCGTCGGAGACCTCGTCCATCTTCGCCCGGGCGTTGCCGGCGAGCGGCAACATGACCTGGCGGGCGGGGACCTTCCCCGCGTCGACCTCGTCCTGGCTGACGCCGACCGTGGCCAGCTCGGGGTCGGTGAAGACGTTCGCCGCGACCGTACGCAGCCGCAGCGGGCGGACCGCCTCGCCGAGCGCGTGCCACATGGCGATGCGGCCCTGCATGGCGGCCACGCTGGCCAGCGGCAGCACGCCGGTGCAGTCGCCGGCCGCGTAGATGCCGGGCACGTTCGTGCGGGAGACCCGGTCGACGGTGACGTACCCGCCCTTGGCCAGCCCGACGCCGTACTCGGCCAGGCCGAGGTTGGCGGTGTTGGGGATCGAGCCGACCGCGATCAGGGCGTGCGAGCCGTACACCTTGCGCCCGTCGGAGAGCTCGACCTCGACGCCGCCGTCGGTCCGGCGGACCGCCTCGGCCCGGGAGTTGTTCAGGATGCTCATGCCCCGGCTGCGGAACACCCGCTCGATGGCCATCGCCGCGTCGGCGTCCTCGTGCGGCATGACCCGGTCCCGGCTGGAGACGAGGGTGACCTCGATCCCCATCGCCAGGTACGCGCTGGCGAACTCGGCGCCGGTCACGCCGGAGCCGACCACGATCAGGTGCTCGGGAAGCTCGGCCAGGTCGTACACCTGCCGCCAGGTCAGGATGCGCTCCCCGTCGGGGACCGCGGTGGGCAGCTGGCGTGGCGTCGCGCCGGTGGCGACCAGGACGGTGGCGGCGTCGATCGCGTACTCAGCGCCACCGTCGGCCGGGGTGACGATCACCCGGTGGGTGTGACCGAGAGTGTCCTCGCCGAGCCGGGCGCTGCCGGCCACGAACGTCACGCCCGCCTTGACGAGCTTGGCGTGGATGTCGGCGGACTGGGCGAGCGCGAGGCGCTTGACCCGGCCGTTGACGGCCGGCGCGTCGACCGTGACCGCCTCCAGGCCGTCCGAGTGGACCCCGAACTCCTCGGTGTCCCGGTAACCGGTGACCACCTGCGAGCTGGCGATGAAGGTCTTCGACGGCACGCAGTCGGACAGCACGCACGCCCCGCCGGCGCCCTCGGCCTCCACGACGGTGACGTCGGCGTCCAGCTGGGCGGCGACCAGAGCCGCCTCGTAGCCGGCCGGCCCGCCGCCGATGATCACGATCCGGCTCACAGTGCTCGCCCCTCGTCCATGCTCACAGTGACTTTCTTCTCCCGAACGCGTCCGACACGCACCGTCGTATTCTCCCCCACCGGCCGGCCCGGCTATCGTCATCGCCGTGCGTCATTACGCCGCCTACGGCTCAAACCTCGACCCTGCCCGGATGCGCGCCTACTGTCCGCATTCGCCCATGGTGGGTACCGGCTGGCTGGAGGGCTGGCGGCTCACCTTCGCCGGCGAGGGCGTCATCGGCTGGGAAGGGGCGGTCAGCACGGTGGTGGAATCGCCCGGCGACCGCGTGTTCGTGGCGCTGTACGACATCCACCCGTACGACGCGGCGCAGCTCGACGAGATCGAGGGTGTGACCTCCGGCACCTACCGCAAGCTGCACGTACGGGTCTCGACGCTGGACGGCGACGTGACGGCGTGGATCTACGTCTTCGACGGCTACGAGGGCGGCCTGCCGACGTCGTGGTACCTGTCGGAGATCGCGAACGCCGCCGAGAAGGCGGGCGCGCCGGACGACTACGTCACGGACCTGCGCTCCCGCCCCACCGGCACCGCGTCCGCGTAGGGCCTGTCGCACGGCCCCAGTCTGCTACCGGCGGCGGCGGGGCGACGAGCCGGCCCCGCCGCGCGTCGTCAATCACACATCCGCGGCCGGTACGACCAGCTCGTACATGTCGGTCCAGCGCGTCTCGCCGAGCCCGACCGACCGGTAGAGGGTGACCGGCACGGTCGGGTTGGCCAGGTCGACCCCGAGCCCGGCCCACTGCCGGCCCTTGGCGGCGTAGGCGGTGAAGGCCCGCCACAGCAGCGCCGCGCCGACCCCACGCCGCCGGTACGCGGGCAGCACCGACAGGCTGCGCACCCATCCCTCGTTCTGGTCCAGCGCCTGGTCGGAGGATTGCAGCGCCCCGGCGGGCGCCCCGTCGACCTCGGCGACGAACCACTCGTCCCAGGTGGTGCCGAAGAGGCGGAGCTGCTCACGCCACCGGTCGAAGCCGACCGGCTCGTAGTCCGGGGTGTCCCGGAAGGCGGTGTCGAAGATCCGGTAGAATTCGCGCAGGTCGGCCTCGTCGTCGCGCAGCGGGCGGACGGTCACCCCGGGCGGAGGCGGCGGCTCGGCGGGCAGGTCGGCCAGGGACCGGCGCATCGCCAGGTACCGCTTGGCGCGGGTGAAACCGGCCTCGGCCACCTCGGCGGCCCACCGGGTCTCCGGGGCGAAGACCGACACCCGGGCGGTCAGCGTGGGCACGTCCCGCTCGGCGGCGCGCTCGGCGACCCGGTCGAGCATTCGGGCCAGCAGCGGGGCGCGCAGGTCCGCCCCGCGCTCGGGGTCGACGTAGACCTCGACGAACTCCCGGCCCACGCCGGTCGGATTGTCCACGGTCGCCCAGGCGACCAGCTCGCCGTCGGGGTCGCTGACCACCCAGGAGTCCCGGGTCGGATCGGTGAAGGGCGCCGCGAGGGCGGCCTTGACGTCCTCGTCGTCGAAGTCGGGGTAGCCGACCGCGAAGACGTCGGCGGCGTGCACGACGGCGAGGATGGCGGGGACGTCGTCGAGGGTGGGTCGGCGGGCGGTCCAGCCGGCGGGAAGGGTCACGGCGCCGATCCTGACAGCCCGCCGTCGGGGCCGCCGCCGATTTTCGGCGCCTCGTGAGCGGTTCCGTGCCGCCGACGGCGGGCGCCGGACACCGCCCGGCCGCCGGCACGGCGTGGCTCAGGACCGTCCGCCCTCAGGGCCGGCGCAGCCGGGCGCGAACGCCGGCCAGCAGGTCCACCAGCTCGGTGCCGTCGGTGCGGCCGAGCGCCGTGAACGCCGGGGCGGTCAACCGCTCGGTCACCGCCTCCGCCCACAGCCGGCGGCGGACCAGGGGGCCCACCGGCGGGTACGGGGGCGGCCAGCCGGCCGCGACGGCTCCGGCCTCGCCCTCCGGGCCGGCCAGCACCGCCTCCAGCGGTGTCATGCCCGCGGCGCGCACCGCCAGCAGGTGCGCCCCGGCGAAGTGTTCCCGCAGCAGGCGCAGGCTCACCGCCGCCCGGGCACCCGCCGAGCGTTGCGGCACGGGCATCGCCCGCCAGGCCGCGAAGAGCGGCATCCCGGTGGCGTCGGCGGCCTCGACCGCCCGTTCCAGCAGGCCGGCGAGCCGGCCGGCATCCGGCAGGGGTTCGAGGTTCTCGTCGCCCCACCGGCAGCACTCCAGCAGCGTCGCGGCGGCCACCTGGGTCGGCCGGACGGTCCGCACGGCGGCGTCCCAACCGTCGGCGACCGCGTCCGGGGCGATGAACCCGAGCGCGGCGGCCACCGTCTCCGCGCGGACGTCACCGAGTGCGCCGGCCCGCCCGGCGATGTAGAAGGCCCACCCGGAGATGCCGAGCAGCCGCGCCTGGCGGAGGGTGACCGGGCAGCGGGTGAAGGCGTCACCGAGTTCCAGCACGGACGGCTTGCAGCCGGCCGCCACCTGCTCCGGGGTCATCCCGGCGCTCCCCGCCCCAGGGCCTGTCCGTCCACAGCGGTCAGTCTGCCGTGCCGCCGGCAGGACCGGCATCCCCCACCTCGGCGTCGAGCGCCTCCACCGCGGCCTCGACCTCCCCGGTGCGACGGCGGGCGACGGTCGCCGTCCGCTCGGCCGCCCGCCGGGCCAGCTTTGCCCGGCTCAGCTCCTGTTCGGCGACGGCCCGCCGGCGCTCCAGCTCGGCGAGTTCCGTCTCGATGGCTTCGAGGGCGGTCGCGCCGTCGCGCTCGGCCTCCGCGGCGCCGGCCAGCTCCGCCTCGGCCCGGTCCTGGTCGGTACGCGCCCTCGCCAGCTCCCTCTCCAGCGCCCGGCGCCGCCGCGCCCGCTCGGCACGGGCGGCCCGCTCCGCCTGCCCGGCCCGGAGCGCCGACCGGTCCGCCCCGCCCGGCCGGGACGGCGGCTCGGTCTCCTCGTCCCCGCCACCGGTCACCAGGCGCAGCTGCGGGCGAGGCACCTCGCCGAAGCCGGCGTAGCTGGCGGCCCGCAGGAGCCGGCCGGAGCGCACCTGCTCGGCCACCTCGGCGTCGGAGAGCGCGGCGTTCAGGGTCGCCTCCACCTCGCCCAGGGGCAGCTTCCCGGCCGCTGGCGCACCGTCGACCGCTGCCGCCAGCTTGCGCACCTCGGCGACCAGCGCGCCGACCACGGCCCGGCGCTGTGCGGACAGTTCACGCAGTTTCGCGCCGCGCAGTTCCCGCTGGGCGGACCGCAGCGACTCGGCGAGTTGGCTGAGGTCGGCGACCAGCTCGGGCCGTTCCAGCGCGAGCAGGTTGACCAGCCAGGCCGCCACCGTGGGGCGGCGCAGCCGGGCGATCTCCCGGGCGGTACGCGCGTCGCCGGCACGACGGGTTTCGGCGACCGCCTCGTCCCGGGCGGCCACGAACCGGTCGGGGGGTGTGCGGTAGAGCTGCCGCACCAGTTCCCGGGGTGGACCGGGCATCGCGGCTCAGGCGTCGACCCGGGTGCCCGGATCGAGCCGCCGGTAGTCCACGTCGGAGAGTCGGGTGAAGTTGTTGTTCAGCACGGTCAGGCCGTTGTCGTTGAGCAGCCCGTCGTGCAGCGCGTACGCCCGGCGCGGCGCGACCGCACGGAGGAAGTCCAGCGACTCGGAGAACTTGGTCCACGGCGCGTGGATCGGCAGGAAGAGCGTGTCCACCTGCACGTCATCGGGGACGACCAGGGAGTCACCGGGGTGGTAGACCCGGTCGTCGATCAGGTACGCCAGGTTGTCGATCACCGGAAGGTCGGGATGGATCACGGCGTGCCGCCCACCGTAGGCACGGACCGCGACGCCGGCGGCGGTGAACTCGCCACCCGGCTCGACCGGGGTGAGCACGTCGGCCAGACCGTCCAGTGTGGCGGCCAGCGAGGCCGGGCCGTACACGGGGAACGGGCGGCGGTCGTGCTGCTCGGTCAGCGCCGCCACGTCGACGTGGTCGGGGTGCTCGTGGGTGATCAGTACGGCGTCCGCCCCGTCCAGCGCGGCGCGCTCACTGAAGGCGCCCGGGTCGATGACCAGGACTCCCCCGTCGTGCTCGACGCGTACACAGGAGTGGGCGTACTTGGTCAGCCGCATTTCGTGACTCCTCGATTATCGAATCGTGACGTCCTCAGCGCAGTCTGCCGGAACGGACGCGGCACCGCGTCCCGTCTGACCGATCGTCCCGGTGGTCCGGGGCCACAGACACGGGCGGCCGGCTTGGCGGCCGGCCACGAGGGATCGGAGCGGGGATGGGCGGAATCGGACGTCGTCGGGGCGTGCTGGTCGCGGCGGCGCTGGCGGCGGTGCTGGCCGTCGGCGGTTGCGGCGGCGCGGGAGGCGACAACAGCGGCAGCGACGGCGCGGCGGTGCAGCCGGCCACCGGCGCGGAGGGCGGTGCGGCCGACCAGGCCGGTGCGGCGCCGGCCGGGGCCGGCCAGCCCGGGAAAGCGGAGGGCGGTGGCGGGGCGGACCTGCGGCTCGACCAGCGCGCCATCATCTACACCGGCTCGATGCGGGTGCAGGTGGAGGACGTGGACCGGGCGGCGCGCGACGCGCTCGCCCTGGTGACCGCTGCCGGCGGCTTCGTCGGCGGGGACCAGCGGCGCAGCGTCGACGGGGACGCCACGGCAGAGCTGACGCTGCGGGTGCCGGCGGCGAAGTTCACCACGGTGGTGGACGAGATCGCCAGGCTGGGCACCCGCCAGCGGCAGGAGATCAGCACCGAGGACGTCACCGAGGAAACGGTGGACCTGGACGCCCGGATCATTACCCAGCGGGCCCGGGTGGAGAACGCCCGCCGGCTGCTCGCCCGGGCCCAGTCGATCAGCGACCTGGTGTCGCTGGAGAACGAGCTGGCCCGCCGCGAGGCCGACCTCGCCTCCCTGGAGGCCAAGAAGCGCCGCCTGGCGGATCTGACCGCGCTGTCCACGATCACGGTGTCGCTGGTCGGCCCGGACGCCGCCACCGACGACGGCGAGCCCGAGCTCGGCTTCATGGTCGGGCTGGAGGGTGGCTGGAAGGTCTTCCTCGCCTCGATGGTCGTGCTGCTGACCGTGCTCGGGGCGGTGCTGCCCTGGCTGATCGTCCTCGGCGTACCCGTCGGGGTGCTGGTGTGGCTGCTGCGCCGTCGCCGGCCGCGGCCGGCGCTGGTCGCCACGCCGGCCGTTCCCACCGCCCGGGCCGACGCCGGTGTCAGCCCGCCGCCGCCAGTGCCCGGAGCGCGGTCTGCACCATAACCCGGACGCCGACCGGGATGGCTCGCTCGTCGGGGTCGAACGACGCGCGGTGCAGGTCGACGTTCGGGCCGGAGCGGCCGACGCCGAGCCGGGCGAGGGCACCGGGGACGTACTCCAGGTACCACGAGAAGTCCTCGCCACCCATGCTCTGCGGGGTCTCGGCGATGCCCTCCGGCCCGAGCGCCGCGGCGGTGGCGGCGGTGAGCACCTGGATGGCCCGCGAGTCGTTGCTGACCGGCGGCCGGCCGCGCAGATACTCCAGGTCCACCGTGGCGCCGGTCGGGGCGATCACGTCGCGCACCACCTGACCGACGACCTTGGGGGCCATCTCCCAGGTGTCCCGGTCCATCACGCGCAGGGTGCCGGAGGCGCAGGCCTCCGACGGGATGACGTTGTACCGGGTGCCGGCCGAGGCATGGCCGAACACCAGCAGCAGCCCGCTGTTGGCCGGCACCCGGCGGCTCACCAGGGCCGGAACCTCGGTGATCAGCCGGCCGAGCGCGTCGACCAGGTCGACGGTCAGGTGCGGCCGGGCGGTGTGGCCGCCGGGCCCGGTCAGCCGGACGGTCACGTTGTCGGCGGCGGCGGTGATCGGGCCGACCCGCAGGCCGATCTTGCCGACCGGCAGGTTCGGGTCGCAGTGCAGCGCGAAGATCTGCACCACGTCGTCGAGACCGCCGGCCTCGATCACCTCGAGCGAACCGCAGGGCAGGATCTCCTCGGCCGGCTGGAAGATCAGGCGCACCCGGCCCGGCAGCTCGCCCTGGTCGGCGAGCTGGGCGAGGAGCATGCCCACGCCGAGCATGATCGTGGTGTGCACGTCGTGGCCGCAGGCGTGGCAGACGCCGTCCACGGTCGACCGGAACGGCACGTCCTTGGTGTCGGTCAGCGGCAGCGCGTCGATGTCGGCGCGGAGCGCGACCACCGGGCCGTCGGGGCGGCCGTCGATGTCGCAGATGACGCCGTTGCCCTTGGGCAGCAGCCGCGGGCGCAGCCCGGCCAGGGAGAGCTCCCGGGCGATCAGGGCGGCGGTCTCGAACTCCTGGCCGGAGAGCTCCGGGTGCGAGTGGATGTGACGGCGCGTGGCGATCAGGCCCGGTACCCGGAGAGCGAGGAGGTGGTCCAGCTCGAAGGGCAGGGCCTGGGACCCGGTGGGCGCCTCTATCCAGGACGACGCCAGATGGCCGCCGCTCGGCAGCGTCAACGCACTCGTCACGTCGAATTCTCGATCACTAGAAATGGATGGATCTTCGGGAACAGCAGACAGCCTAGACCTCCGGCGGTGACGCTGCGCAACCTCGTTCCGGTAGTGATCAAACCGCGCTGCGTCACGTACGCCCTGCTCGGGGCGCTCGTGTATCAGCGGGACAGCAGGTAGATCGCGGTCGAACGCCGTCATCTGCCCCACACCTCCTACAACGCGTAACCGATTCGCAGGTGGCGAAATCGTCGCCGGCTCCGGAGCCGCCTTTCCGAATTGTGGCATTAGTCGGTTCTGTTAACTGACGGTCCGACAACTACCCGACCACGCTCGGCGACGAGACCTCGCAGACGTTCACACGCTCGGGCGGCATCCGACCGCACACGGTGTGCGTCCCCGATCACCCGGCCCGGATACCCGGAAAAGCTTCCCCGCATGCGCCGCGGCCGGTGGGCCGCGCCGCCCGGGGGACGGGAGCGGCCCCGGCGTCGTCGCGCGGGCCGCTCACCCGCCTGCGCCGCCGATCGGCGGCGGGAATGGCGACAACTGTACGCCGCCGGTCAAAACGCTGACGACCTGCGCAAACACCGGCTCAGAAGCACGCTCGGCGGCACCCGGCACCCGGCCTGCCGCGGTGTCCCCGGCTCGAACACCCCGACCTGCCCAAAGCCGAGTCGGTCGGAGGCCGCCCTGCCGGTGCCCGGGCCGTCAGAACCGGTCGGACGGGCGGTACAGGCCCCAGACCTCCCGGAGCGTCCCGCAGACCTCGCCCACCGTCGCCCGGGCCCGCAGCGCCTCACGCATCGGGTAGAGCACGTTCCCGCTGCCCTCGGCGGCGGCACGCAACTCGGCGAGAGCCCGCTCGACCGCTGCGCCGTCCCGCTCCGCGCGGAGCTTCGCCAGGCGCTCGGCCTGCGCGGCCTCGATCGTCGGGTCGACCCGCAGCGGCTCGTACGGCTCCTCCTCGTCGATCGCGAACCGGTTGAGACCCACCACGATCCGCTCACCGGAGTCGATCTCCTGCGCGATCCGGTAGGCGGACTGCTCGATCTCGCGCTTCTGGAAGCCGGCCTCGATGGCCTCGACCGCCGACCCGTGCTCGAAGACCCGCTGCATCAGCGCGTCCGCGGCCGCCTCGATCTCGTCCGTCATGGCCTCCACCACGTACGACCCGGCGAACGGGTCGACCGTGGCGGTCAGGTCCGTCTCGTACGCGAGGACCTGTTGCGTGCGCAGGGCGAGCCGGGCCGCCTTCTCGGTCGGCAGCGCGATCGCCTCGTCGAAGCTGTTGGTGTGCAGCGACTGGGTGCCGCCGAGCACCGCGCCCAGGCCCTGCACCGCCACCCGGACCAGGTTGACCTCGGGCTGCTGCGCGGTGAGCTGCACGCCGGCGGTCTGGGTGTGGAAGCGGAGCATCATCGACTTCGGGTTCTTCGCGCCGAACTCGTCGCGCATGAGCCGGGCCCAGATCCGGCGGGCGGCGCGGAACTTCGCCACCTCCTCGAGCAGCGTCGTCCGGGCGACGAAGAAGAACGACAGCCGGGGCGCGAAGTCGTCCACGGCCAGCCCGGCGGCGATCGCGGCACGCACGTACTCGACGCCGTTGGCGAGCGTGAACGCGATCTCCTGGACGGGCGAGGCGCCGGCCTCGGCCATGTGGTAGCCGGAGATCGAGATGGTGTTCCACTTCGGCACCTCGGCCCGGCAGTACGCGAACGTGTCCGCGACCAGGCGCAGCGAGGGCTTCGGCGGGAAGATGTACGTCCCCCGGGCGATGTACTCCTTGAGGATGTCGTTCTGGATCGTGCCGTTCAGCGCGGAGCCCGGCACGCCGTTCTCCTCGGCGACCAGCTGGTACAGCAGGAGCAGCACCGAGCCGGGCGCGTTGATGGTCATCGAGGTGGAGACCTTGTCCAGCGGGATGCCGTCGAAGAGCAGCCGCATGTCCTCGATCGAGTCGATCGCGACCCCGACCTTGCCGACCTCGCCGTGTGCGATCGGGTCGTCCGAGTCGTACCCCATCTGGGTGGGCAGGTCGAAGGCGACGGACAGGCCCATCGTGCCGGCGCGCAGCAGCTGGTGGTAGCGGGCGTTGGACTCGGTGGCGGTGCCGAAGCCGGCGTACTGGCGCATCGTCCAGGGGCGGGACGTGTACATGGTGGGGTAGACCCCGCGGGTGTACGGGTACTCGCCCGGGCCGCCCAGCCGGGAGTCCAGATCCTCGGGGAGGTCGGCCGCCGTGTAGACGCCCTTGATCGGGAACCCGGACTCGCTTGACCGCCGTTCGCTCATCACCGGATGGTAGGACGAGGTGACCGGCCATCGGGTGAGGGATTCCGCACACCCGGTCGACGGACCCTGACCGCAGGTGACCGGCCGGGCACGTACTGTCGAGTTCACCAAACGTCCGCCGCGTCGGCTTTCGCTTCCGGCGTCCGACCCAGCAAGATAGGGGGGTTGTGTCCCAGCCCCCTCGATATCCCCCGGTGGCTCTTCAGTGACTCAGATCCCGACGTGGAGCGGCGGACCAGTCAGTCCCCCAAGCGGCCGCGCGACACCCGGCACCACGATCGGCGGGCGCTACTCGCTGCGCTCGGCGGTCGGCAACGGCGGCATGGGCACGGTCTGGCGTGCGACAGACACACTCCTGCGGCGGGACGTGGCCGTCAAGGAGGTCGTCCTGCCGCCGGGGCTCGCCCCCAGCGACCGTGACGCCATGTACGAGCGCACCCTGCGGGAGGCCCGCGCCGCCGCCGCGATCCAGCACCCGGCCGTGGTCCAGGTGTACGACGTGGTCACCGAGGGCGGCCGGCCGTGGATCGTGATGGAGCTGCTCGACGCCCGCAGCCTCGCCGACATGGTGATCGAGGACGGGCCGGTCGCCCAGCGCGTCGTCGCGAAGATCGGCATCGCCCTGCTCGGCGCGCTCGAGGTGGCGCACGCGATCGGTGTGCTGCACCGGGACGTCAAACCCGCCAACGTGCTGATCTGCACCGACGGTCGCTGCGTGCTGACCGACTTCGGCGTCGCCCGGATGCCCACCGACGTGCAGCTCACCACCCCCGGCATGGTGCTCGGCTCGCCGCACTTCATCTCGCCCGAGCGGGCGATGGGCCAGGAGTTCGGCCCGCCGAGCGACCTGTTCTCCCTGGGCGTGACGCTCTACACCGCCGTCGAGGGGCGCCCGCCGTTCGACAAGGGCGACCCGATCGAGACGATGCACGCGGTCGTGGAGGACCCGCCCGCCCCGCCGCAGCGCAGCGGTCCCCTGGTCCCCGTGCTGATGGGCCTGCTGGAGAAGGACCCGGCCCGCCGGCTCGACGTGCACACCGCCCGGGCCATGCTCCGCGAGCTGCTCGCCGGCCCGCTGACCAGCACCGCGGCCGCGGTGAACTCGGTGACCGACCCGTACTCGGTCGTGCCCGTGCAGCAGCGGCCGACGCCGGTCGTGCAGCCGGAGCAGGCGAAGCCGAGCGGGCAGATCGGCGGCCGGGCGATGCTCGCGCCCGGCGAGTCGCTCACCGACCGGCTGGCGGCGCTGCGCCAGGGCGGGCGACCGGCGGCCGGCGCCGGCGCCACCGCGCTGGACGACACCAGCGCCGACGCCCTCGCCGGCCCGCTGCACACGCCGACCGGGGCGATGCCCCCGCCGAGCCGCACGTACGGCGGGGACGCCACCCAGCGGATCAGCGGGTACCCGGGGTCGGCCGACGCCACCCAGCGGGTGGGCGGAGCGCAGTGGACGGTGCCCGGCACCGGCCAGCCCTGGACCACCACGCCGCCGCCCGCCGCGACCGGCGGTGGGTTCGTCGGCAAGGCCCGCGCCGCCGGTGACCAGCTCGTCCGGACCGTCAAGGGCTGGCCGCGCAAGGTCCAGCTCGCCGCCGCTGGCGGGCTGGCCGTGGTCCTCCTGCTCGGCGTGCTGGCCCTCTCCGACGGCGACGACGGGCCGCCGCCCGCCGCGCCGCAGGCCGCGCCCACCTCGGCGGCCCCCGCCGCCAACCTGCCCGAGATGACGGAGCACACCGGCAAGGGGATCCGGGTGATGGTGCCGGCGGGCTGGCTGCGCAAGAGCGCCGGCGACTGGGTCGACTACGTCGACCCGGAGGACGAGGGCCGGAAGGTGCGGATCCTGAACGAGAAGTGGAGCACCACCTCCGAGCGCTGGGCGGAGGTCGCCGAGAACGGGCTGAAGACCCGCTCGACCTCGTGCGCGAAGCCCTACAACCAGGTTTCGTCGGACCTGAACGCGGAGCTGGCCGGCAAGCCGGCGGCGGAGTTCGAGTACACCTGCGGCGAGGGCGACGGGATGCGGCACGGCGTGTGGCGCGGCGTGGCGCACGACGGCCGGGCGTACTCGTTCTACCTGACCTCCACCGACGCCAAGTTCGAGGAGAGCAAGCCGATCTTCGCGGAGATGGTCCGGTCGTTCCAGCTCGCCGACGCCGGCTGAGACCAGGGCGAGCCGACGTGATGATCCGCCGGCGTGCTATCAAGAGGCATGCCGGCGGACACCACTGACCTCAACGACCTTCGCGAGCGGGCCCGGCGCTGGCTCGGCGACGACCCGGACCCGGCCACCCGCGCCGAACTGGAAGAGGTGCTCGACCGCCTCCCGGCCAGCGCCCCGGAACTGGCCGACCGCTTCGCCGGCCCGCTGACGTTCGGCACCGCGGGTCTGCGCGGCCCGCTGCGCGCCGGCCCGAACGGGATGAATCTCGCCGTGGTCACGCAGGCGGCCGCCGGCCTGGTCGGCTGGCTCGCGGCCCAGGGCGGGAACGGACCGCTGGTGATCGGGTACGACGCCCGCTACGGCTCCCGCGCCTTCGCCGAACGGACCGCGCAGGTCGCCACCGGCGCGGGCCGCCCGGCCCTGCTGCTCCCCCGTCCGCTGCCCACCCCGGTCCTCGCGTACGCGGTCCGCCGGCTCGGCGCGGTCGCCGGGGTGATGGTGACGGCCAGTCACAACCCGCCGCAGGACAACGGCTACAAGGTCTACCTGGGCGCCGACCTCGGCGGTGAGCTGGGCGCCGGCGCGCAGATCGTCCCACCGGCCGACGCCGGCATCGAGGCGGCCATCCGGGCGGTCGGCCCGCTGGCCGAGGTGCCGCTGGGCCCGGCCGGGACGGTGCTCGGCGACGACCTCGTGACGTCGTACGTCGAACAGGCCGTCGGCGTGATAGACCCGGACGGCCCACGCGACCTGGCCGTGGCCTACACGCCGCTGCACGGGGTGGGCGGGGCGGTGCTCACGGCGGCCTTCGCCCGCGCCGGGTTCCCCGTCCCCGGCATCGTGCCGGACCAGGCCGAGCCGGACCCGGCGTTCCCCACCGTCGCCTTCCCGAACCCCGAGGAGCCGGGCGCCGTCGACCGGCTGACCGCCCTGGCCGGGTCCACCGGCGCCGACATCGCGATCGCCAACGACCCGGACGCGGACCGCTGCGCGGTGGTGGTGCGCGAGTCCGGCGCGGCGGCGAGCGGCCACGCCGAGGTCGCCGGCCCCGGGGCCGGCGACCTCGGCGCACCAGGGTGGCGGATGCTCCGCGGCGACGAGGTGGGCGTGCTCCTCGCCGATCACCTGATGCGTCGTGGCGTCACCGGCCTGTACGCGACCACGATCGTGTCGTCGTCGCTGCTGCGCGCGATGTGCGCCGCCCGGAACCTGCCGTACGACGAGACGCTGACCGGGTTCAAATGGATCGTGCGGGCGGGCGGCGGCTCCGCGCCGCTGGTGTTCGGCTACGAGGAGGCGCTCGGCTACTGCGTGGCGCCCGACCACGTCCGGGACAAGGACGGCATCACCGCCGCGCTGACCGTGGCCGAGCTGGCGGCCGGGCTCAAGGCGCAGGGGCGCACCCTCGCCGACCGGCTGGACGAGCTGGCCGCCGAGTTCGGCGTGCACCACACCGACCAGCTCTCGGTACGCGTCGACGACCTGCGGCGGATCGCCGAGATGATGGCCCGGTTCCGGGCCGCCACCCCGACCACGCTGCTCGGGCAGCCGCTCACCGAGTCCCGGGACCTGCTCCCCGAGGCGGACGTGGTGATCCTGCGCAACGCCGCCGCCCGCGTGGTGATCCGCCCGTCCGGCACCGAGCCGAAGCTCAAGGCGTACCTGGAGGTGGTGGAGCCGGTCGCGGACGGCGACGTGTCCGCGGCCCGCACCCGCGCGGCGACCGCCGTCACCGACCTGCGCAAGGAGATCGCCGCCGCGCTCGGGGTGTAGGGAAGGGCCCTTCTCGACGCCTGAGGTGGTGGACGGACCCCTTCTTGACACTCAGGGGCGGGGGCCGAGGGCGGCGTCGACGGCGTGGCCGAGCGCGCTCACCACCAGCGCGACGGACGGGCGGACCACCGAGTCCTCGAGGCTGACCTCGCCGGAGAAACCGGCGCCGCTGGCGATCTCGGTCAGCCGACGCCGGGCATCGTCGGCGGCCGCCCCGCTCACCCCGAGCGCCGGTTCCATCCGCAGCACCGCCACCAGTGTGGCCAGCGCGGCGGTCCGCTCGTCCGGGGCCACCGAGCCGGTCAGCGCCTCGGCGAGCCGGCGCCGGGTGTCCGCCTCCACCGACGGGTCGACCACCGGGTAGCGGTGCACGTGGATGAAACCCAACTCGGTCTCGTCCACGTCCCGCACCACGCCCTGGCGGCACAGGTCGCCGAGGATCCGGTCGCGCAGGCCGTGCCGCAGCCGCTGCACCCAGGACGACGGGCTGTGCGGGGTGTCGGCGGCGATCTTCGCGAGCACGGCGTCGGTCACCGGCTCGCCGATCGGCGTCGGGTCGAGCACCGTGAGGTTCCCCTCGGCGTACGCGATCCGGCCGGCCAGCGCCAGCTCGATCAGCACCGCCGCGGCCATGCCCAGGTCGAGGCTGATCCGGGGCATGGTCGCCTTGCCCGTCTCGTCGTCGTACGCGAGAAGGAGCAACTCGTCGGCGAGCGCAACACCAGTCATGGCCCGGACGCTAACGCCTCCCCGCACCGCGGGCGGCCGGACGCGCCCAGGTTGTCAGAAGCGGGGCATGCCGCCGAACTGACGGTCACCGGCGTCGCCGAGGCCGGGGACGATGAACTTGCGGTCGTTGAGACCCTCGTCGATCGAGGCCGTGACCAGGCGCAGCGGCAGGCCGGAGCGCTCCAGCCGCTCGATGCCGGCGGGCGCGGCGAGCACGCAGAGCACGGTGATGTCGGTGCATCCCCGGTCGGCGAGCAGCCGGCAGCCGTGCTCCAGCGAGCCGCCGGTGGCGAGCATCGGGTCGAGCACCAGCACCGGCAGGCCGGCGAGGTCCCGGGGCAGCGACTCCATGTACGGGCGGGGCTCGAAGGTCTCCTCGTCCCGGGCCAGGCCGACGAAGCCCATCGACGACTCCGGCAGCAGGCCGAGCGCGGCGTCGGCCATGCCGAGACCGGCCCGCAGCACCGGCACCAGCAGCGGCGGGTTCGCCAGTCGGGTGCCCTCGGTGCCGGTGACCGGGGTCTGCACCGGGTACCGCTCGACGGGGAAGGAGCGCGCCGCCTCGTACACCAGCATCGTGGTGAGTTCGTGCAGCGCCGCGCGGAACGCGGCCGAGTCGGTCCGGGCGTCGCGCATGGCGGTCAGCCGCGACTGGGCGAGCGGGTGGTCAATGACGAGTACGTCCACGGTCGCTCAACCTACCGCCTGCCGTCGCGGACACCGGCCGTTGTGGTCGCACCGGCGACGCCGCTCACGCGCACCCGACCGTGACCAAGATCACGCGGCGGTCGTCCGCGTAGACTTCGGGGCATGACGGCGACAGCGACGTCGGCCCGGTCGGACCTCTCCGAGCTGGGACGATCCGAGACCGCTCTGCGGACCTTCCTGCACGGCCTGCCCGGCGTGGACCAGGTCGGCGCGGAGCAGCGGGCGGCACAGCTCGGCACCCGATCCATCAAGACCACCGCCAAGGCACAGGCGATCGACCTGGCGATCCGGATGGTCGACCTCACCACCCTCGAAGGGGCCGACACCCCGGGCAAGGTGCGGGCGCTCGCCACCAAGGCCCTGCGCCCGGATCCGACCGACCCGTCCTGCCCGCACGTCGGTGCCGTCTGCGTCTACCCGTCGATGGTCCCGTACGTGGCCGAGGTGCTGCGCGGATCCGGCGTGCACCTGGCCAGCGTGGCGACCGCCTTCCCCTCGGGGCAGGCTCCGCTGGAGGTGAAGCTCGCCGACACCCGGGCCGCCGTCGCGGCCGGCGCCGACGAGATCGACATGGTGATCAACCGGGGCGCGTTCCTGGCCGGCCGCTACCAGGAGGTCTACGACGAGATCGTGGCCACCAAGGAGGCCTGCGGGGACGCCCACCTCAAGGTGATCCTGGAGACCGGCGAGCTGGCCACGTACGACAACGTCCGCCGCGCCTCGTGGCTGGCGATGCTGGCCGGCGGCGACTTCATCAAGACCTCCACCGGCAAGGTCCCGGTGGCGGCCACCCCGCCGGTGACGCTGGTGATGCTGGAGGCGGTCCGCGACTTCCGCGCCGCCACCGGGCGGCAGGTCGGCGTGAAGCCGGCCGGCGGCATCCGGACCACCAAGGACGCCATCAAGTACCTGGTCATGGTCAACGAGACCGTCGGCCCGGACTGGCTCGACCCGGACTGGTTCCGCTTCGGCGCCTCCAGCCTGCTCAACGACCTGCTGATGCAGCGCACCAAGCTGACGACCGGCGTCTACGCCGGCCCCGACTACTTCACCCTGGACTGAGCGTGATGTTCGAGTACGCCCCCGCCCCCGAGTCGCGCTCGGTGGTGGACCTCAAGCCCTCCTACGGGCTCTTCATCGACGGCGAGTTCGTCGACCCGACCGACGGCGGCACCTTCAAGTCGATCAACCCGGCCTCCGAGGAGGTCCTCGCCGAGGTCGCCGAGGGCGGCGCCGGTGACGTCGACCGGGCGGTCCGCGCGGCCCGCGCCGCGTACCAGAAGGTGTGGGGCCCGATGCCGGGCCGGGACCGGGCCAAGTACCTGTTCCGGATCGCCCGGATCATCCAGGAGCGTTCGCGTGAGCTGGCGGTGCTGGAGTCCCTCGACAACGGCAAGCCGATCAAGGAGTCCCGGGACGTCGACATCCCGCTGGTCGCCGCGCACTTCTTCTACTACGCCGGCTGGGCGGACAAGCTCGAGCACGCCGGCTTCGGTCCCGACCCGCGGCCGCTGGGCGTGGCGGCGCAGGTCATCCCGTGGAACTTCCCGCTGCTCATGCTCGCCTGGAAGATCGCCCCGGCCCTCGCCGCCGGCAACACGGTGGTGCTGAAGCCCGCCGAGACCACCCCGCTCACCGCGCTGCTCTTCGCCGAGATCTGCCAGCAGGCCGACCTGCCGGCCGGTGTGGTCAACATCGTCACCGGCGCCGGCGACACCGGCCGGGCACTGGTCGAGCACCCCGGCGTGGACAAGGTCGCCTTCACCGGTTCCACCGAGGTCGGCCGGGCCATCGCCCGCGCCGTGGCCGGCACCCGCAAGAAGCTCACCCTCGAGCTCGGCGGCAAGGCGGCCAACATCGTCTTCGACGACGCGCCGGTCGACCAGGCCGTCGAGGGGATCGTCAACGGCATCTTCTTCAACCAGGGGCACGTCTGCTGCGCCGGCTCCCGCCTGTTGATCCAGGAGTCGGTCGCCGACCGGGTGCTGGAGTCGCTGAAGCGGCGGATGGCCCAGCTGCGGGTCGGCGACCCGCTGGACAAGAACACCGACATCGGCGCGATCAACTCGGCCGCTCAGCTGGCGCGCATCAGGGAGCTGTCCGACGCCGGCTCGGCCGAGGGCGCCGAGCGCTGGTCGCCGCCGTGCGAGCTGCCCGACCGCGGCTTCTGGTTCGCGCCGACGATCTTCACCGGGGTCACCCAGGCGCACCGGATCGCCCGGGAGGAGATCTTCGGCCCGGTGCTGTCCGTGCTGACCTTCCGCACCCCGGCCGAGGCGGTCGAGAAGGCCAACAACACGCCGTACGGGCTGTCCGCCGGCATCTGGACCGACAAGGGCTCGCGGATCCTGTGGATGGCCGACCGGCTCCGCGCCGGCGTGGTGTGGGCCAACACGTTCAACAAGTTCGACCCCACCTCGCCCTTCGGCGGCTACAAGGAGTCGGGCTACGGTCGCGAGGGCGGCCGGCACGGGCTGGAGGCGTACCTCAATGTCTGAGCGGGTCGCGGTACGCAAGACGTACAAGCTCTTCATCGGCGGGAAGTTCCCGCGCAGCGAGTCGGGACGGTCGTATCTCGTGCAGGACGCGAATGTCTCCCTGGCCTCCCGCAAGGACGCGCGGGACGCCGTCGTCGCCGCCCGGGCCGCCGGGAAGGGCTGGGCCGGCGCCACCGCCTACAACCGGGGTCAGATCCTCTACCGGGTCGCCGAGATGCTGGAGGGCCGCCGCGAGCAGTTCGTGGCCCTGGGCGTGCCGGGCGACGAGGTGGACGCCGCCACCGACCGCTGGGTCTGGTACGCCGGCTGGTCCGACAAGCTGCCCCAGGTGTACGGGGGCGCGAACCCCGTCGCCGGCCCGTACTTCAACCTGTCGGCGCCCGAGCCGACCGGCGTGGTGGCCGTGGTGGCCCCGGAGACGCCGGCGCTGCTCGGCCTGGTCAGCGTGATCGCCCCGGCGATCGTGACCGGAAACACGGTGGTGGTGGCGACCTCGCCGACGGCCCCGCTCGCGGCGGTGACCCTGGCCGAGGTGCTGGCCACCTCCGACCTGCCCGGCGGCGTGGTGAACCTGCTGACCGGCCGGCTGTCGGAGACGGTGCCGACGCTGGCGGGCCACATGGACGTCAACGCCATCGACCTGACCGGCGTGGCCGACGCCGAGCTGGCGGCGGACCTGGAGGTCAGGGCGGCGGAGAACCTCAAGCGGGTGCTGCGTCCGGCCCCGGCCGACCACGACTGGTTCGCGGACCCGGGCCTCGCCCGCATGACGGCCCTGCTGGAGACGAAGACGGTCTGGCACCCCAAGGGGGTGTAGGTCTTCGGCCCCTTGCGCCGGCCGGTCCGGCGGGCCTGGTCGGTGGTGCGCCCCGCCGCCGCCGGACGACCTACTACACAGGGTAGGATTGGCACGTGACTCGGCTCGGTGATCTCGAACGTGCGGTGATGGACGTGCTGTGGGACTCGGTCCCGGGCACGTCGAACGGCGTCACCGTGCGGGCGGTCGCGGACGCCCTGGCCGGGCGTGAGCTGGCGTACACCACCGTGATGACGGTGCTCGACCGGCTCGCCGGCAAGGGCATGGTGCAGCGGGAGCGCGAGGGACGGGCGTGGCGGTACCGGGCCGCCGCGAGCCGCGAGGCACACATCGCCCAGCTCATGCTCGACGCGCTCGACCTCGGCGGCAGCCGGGACGCCGCGCTGGTGCGCTTCGCCCGGTCGGTCACCGGCACCGAGGCGGAGGTGCTGCGCGCCGCGCTGAGCGCGGAGGCCGGCCTGACCGACACCGCCACCCCGCCCGAGCGTGGTGGCGAGGCGGGTCCGCTCGTCGAGCGGGTCGACCCGCCCGCGACGGGCCGGGCAACCCGGGCAACCCGGGCGCGCCGGGCCGACGAGGCAGCGGACCGGTAGGGCGGGCGAGCATGGCCTACGCGGTGCACTTCGGCGTGTCGGTGCTGGCCTGCTGGCTCACCGCCCAGGTGCTGGCGCGTTCGACGTGGCCCTGGCGCAGCCCCCGGGTGGCCATCCTCTGCTGGCAGGCGGTCGGCCTGGCCGTCGGCCTCTCGGCGATGGGGCTGCCGATGGCGCTCGGCCTCGCCGGGTACGAACGCCCGACCGGCAGCGCCCTGTGGGCCCTGGCCACCGACCTGAGCCACGGCACCCTGCCGGCCGGGGTGGGTGCGGTCCACCTCGGGCTGGTCGGCGTCGGCTTCGGCATCGGGGCGGTGCTCCTGGCCACGACCGTCCGCAGCCTGTCCGCCGCCGTCCGCGCCCAGCGCCGCCACCGCGACCTGCTCGCGCTGGTCGCGCGGCGGGACCCGACCGTGCCCGGCGCGCTGGTGCTCGACCACCCGAGCGCGGCGGCGTACTGCCTGCCCGGGGTGAAGCCCCGCGTCGTGGTCAGCGCCGGCACGCTCGACCTGCTGGACCGGGCCGAGCTGGCGGCCGTGCTCACCCACGAGCGGGCGCACGCCGAGGAGCGGCACGACCTCGTGCTGCTGCCGTTCACCGCGCTGTGTCGGGCGCTGCCCTGGTTCCGGTGGGTGCGGGAAGCGCACGCGCGGGTCGCCCTGCTGGTCGAGATGCGCGCCGACGACAAGGCCCGCGAGCTGCACGACGAGGCGCCCCTGGCCGGCGCGCTGCGCCGGTTCGCCGCGGCCGGCAACCGGATCATCCCGGCGGGCACGCTGGGGCTGGGCGACCGCGACCTGGACGTACGGGTGCAGCGCCTGCTGGAGTCCGGCCGGCCGCCCCGGCTGGTCGGTGCCGCCGCGCTGAGCCTGGCGACCACCCTGGCCGCCCTCCCGATCTCGCTGTTCCTGAGCTGACCCCGCGCCGGGCGCGGCACCGAGATCGTGCCTGCTGGCCGAGGTGGTGGCCCTCCGGACGCCGCCGAGGCCACTACTTCCACGACGGTGCGCGCCAGCCAGGGGAAGGAGGTGGGATAGGTAGTGAGGCTACGTGTAGGCTCGCTCAGTAAGATCCGCTGATCCGCCGGAGGGCCGCTCATGGACACCCTGCTCCTCGCCCGCCTCCAGTTCGCCACCACGGCCTCGATCCACTTCCTCTTCGTCGTGGTCACGCTCGGCCTGGTCACCCTGCTGGTCGGCCTGCAGACGGCGTGGGTGCTCACCGACAAGCCGGTCTACGAGCGGCTGACCCGCTTCTGGGGGCAGCTGTATGTGATCAACTACGTGCTGGGCATCGCCACCGGCATCGTGATGGAGTTCCAGTTCGGGCTCAACTGGAGCGGGCTCTCGCGCTACGTCGGCAACGTCTTCGGGGCGCCGCTCGCGATCGAGACGCTTGTCGCGTTCTTCCTGGAGTCGACGTTCCTCGGCATGTGGATCTTCGGCTGGCACCGGCTCCGCCGGGGCGTCCACCTGGCGCTGCTCTACGGGGTGGCGATCACCGCGTACGCCTCGGCTTTCTGGATCATGGTGGCCAACTCGTGGCTCCAGAACCCGGTGGGGTACGAGGTCCGCGACGGGATCGCCCACCTGACCGACTTCTCCGCCCTGCTGCGCAACCCGAGTCTCGGCATGGCGTTCGGGCACCTGGTCGCGGCGGCCCTGCTCGTCGGTGGGATGCTGATGGCCGCCGTGAGCGCCGGGCACCTCCTGCGCCGGACGCCGGACTTCGCCCTGCACCGCACGGCGCTGCGGATCGGCCTGGTTACCTCGGCACTGTCGATCAGCCTGGTGCAGGGTTTCGGCTTCGCCCAGTTCGGCCCCGTCGGCGAGGTGCAGCCGACCAAGTTCGGTGCCGGCCCGGACGCGGATGCGCTGGTCGCGGAGTGGGTGGCCCGATTCGGCCCCGGCGACTACACCCCGCCGGCCCTGGCCAGCGTCGGGCTCGGGTTCATGATCCTGATCGGCTTCGGCCTGGGCACGCTGTGGCTGCTCCTGCCGCTGCTCTGGCGGGACTGGATCATCCGACTCCGCTTTCCGCTCTGGCTGCTGCTGCTCGCCCTGCCACTGCCCTTCGTCGCGGTGATCCTCGGCTGGCTCGCCCGCGAGGTGGGCCGGCAGCCCTGGGTGGCGTACGGCCTGCTCCCCACGGATCAGGCGGTGTCCGGCGTCGGCCCCGGCGTGATGCTCGTCTCCTTCGTCGGCTTCACGCTGCTGCTCGGCACCCTCGCCGTCACCAACTGGGTGCTGCTGGCCCGGCACGCCGCCCGCGGCGCCGCCGATCCCGCCCTCGGTCGCCGGCCCGACCAAGCCGCCGAGCCCCGCCCCGAACCCGCCTTCGCCTGAGGGAGACGACCATGGAACTCGCCTGGTACGCGCTGCTCGGCGCCTTCTTCGCCACCTACCTCGTGCTCGGCGGCTACGACTACGGGGTCGGGCTGCTGCTCGCCCGCCGCGCCGACCCGGCCCGCCGCCGGCAGGCCCTCAACGCGGTCGGCCCGTTCTTCCTCGGCAACGAGGTCTGGCTGGTGGCCGCCGTAGGCATTCTCTTCGGGGCGTTCCCCGTGCTGGAGGGGGAACTGCTGTCCGGCCTCTACCCGGCCGTCGTCGGCGCGCTGGCCGGGGTGATCCTGGTGACCGCCGGGGTGCAGTTGCGCAGCCGACCGGCCGGCGATCGGGCTCGCACCGCCTGGGACCGGGTGGTCGTGGTCGGCAGCCTGCTCGCCGCGCTCGGCTGGGGCGCGGTGTTCGGCGGGCTGCTCCAGGGCGTACCGCTGCACCGCGACGGGTACGTGGTCGGGGTCACCCATCTCGTCACCCCGTTCGTGGCCGCCACCGGCCTGGCCCTGGTCGCGCTGGTGGCGCTGCACGGCGCGACCTTCCTCGCCCTCCGCCTGCCGGTCACCGACGCCGAGCCGGTGGCCCGGCTGGCGCGCCGGCTGGTCCCGGTGGCCATCGCCGCGGTCGGCACGGCCGCCGTCGTGGGCCTGCTCTCCGACCGGGTACGCGCCGCCGCGCAGCGCCCGGCGGTGGGCGTACTCCTGCTGGCGCTGCTGGTCGCGGCGCTGCTGGCGGCCCGGGTGGCGCTCGCCCGGCGGCGGCCGGGCCCGGCGTTCACCGCCACCGCCGCCGCTCTCGCCGTGCCGGTCGCGCTGGTCGGGGCCACCCTCTGGCCGTACGCGCTGGTCTCCACGGTCGACCCGGCGGCCTCGCTCACCGTGGCCGACGCCGCGGCCAGCGGGCCGACCCTGCGGCTGCTGGGATGGCTGACCGCGCCGCTCCTGCCGGCCTTACTAGGCTTTCAGGCGATGTGCTGGTGGGTGTTCCGGGGACGGACTGACGGCAGGGCACCGGTGTACTGGTGAACCGCCGCCCCTTCGACCCGCGTCTGCTGCGTCGGGTCCCCGCGGCCCGGCGTGACCTCGCCGTGCTCGCGCTGCTCGGCGTGCTCGCCGCGGGTCTGGTGGTGGCGCAGGCGACGTCCCTCGCGGCGCTGCTCGCGACCGCGTTCGACGGGCGGTTGCACCGGCCCGCGCTGGCCGGGTTCGTCGCGGCGGTCGCCGCCCGGTCCCTGCTGGTGTGGGCGCAGGGCACGGTGTCGGCCCGGGTCGCGGCGACGGTCAAGGCGGCGCTGCGGGTCGAGCTGCTCGACGCGGTCGGGCGGCACGGGCCGACCTGGGTCGCGGGGCAGCGGGCCGGCCAGCTCGCCACCCTGGCCGGCCGGGGTCTGGACGCGCTGGACGCCTACTTCACCGGCTACCTGCCCCAGCTCGTGCTCAGCGTCACCGTGCCGGTGGCGGTACTGGGTCGGATCTTCCTCGCCGACTGGAGTTCGGCCGTCATCATCGCGGTCACGCTGCCGCTCATCCCGATCTTCGGCGCGCTGCTCGGCTGGCAGGCGCAGGCCGCGACCGAACGACAGTGGCGGCGGCTGTCGCTGCTCGGCGGGCACTTCCTGGACATGGTGGCGGGGCTGCCCACGCTGCGGGCCTTCGGGCGGGCGCGGAAGCAGACCGAGGTGGTCCGCCGGATGGCCGACGGGCACCGGGTGGCGACCATGAAGACGCTGCGCATCGCGTTCCTCTCCGCCCTGGTGCTGGAGCTGGTCGCCACCCTCTCCGTGGCACTGGTCGCCGTGCCGGTGGGCGTCCGGCTGCTCGGCGGTGGGCTGACCCTGCAGACCGCGCTGCTGGTGCTGCTGCTCACCCCCGAGGCGTACCTGCCGCTGCGCGCGGCCGGCAGCCGCTTCCACGCCAGCATGGAGGGGCTCACCGCGCTGGACGAGGCGCTCACGCTCTCCGCCGGCGCGCCGGCCGCCGGCACCCGACCGGAGCGGCCGGTGCCGGACGGCCGCGGCGAGATCCGGTTCGAGGGCGTGACCGTCGCGTACGACCGCACCACCGCCCTCCGCGACGTCACGCTGACGATCCGGCCGGGCGAGCGGATCGCCGTCGTCGGGCCGAGCGGCGCCGGCAAGAGCACCCTGCTGAACCTGCTGCTCGGCTTCGTCACGCCCACCGCGGGCCGGGTCACCGTCGGCGGCGTGGATCTGGCCGGCGCCGACCTGGACGCCTGGCGCCGGCAGCTCGCCTGGGTCCCGCAGCGGGCCCACCTCTTCGCCGCGTCGCTGGCCGACAACATCCGTCTGGGTGCCCCCGGCACCCCCGACGCCGCCCTGGCCGGCCCGGTCCGGGACGCCGCGCTGGAGGAGGTCGTCACCGCGCTGCCCGACGGGCTGGCCACCGTCCTCGGTGAGCGGGGGCACGGCCTCTCCAGCGGCCAGCGGCAACGGGTGGCGCTGGCCCGCGCCTTCCTGCGGGACGCCCCGGTGGTGCTGCTCGACGAACCGACCGCCCGGCTGGACTCGGCCAGCGAGGCGGCCGTCCTCGCCGCCACCCGCACCCTGGTGTCCGGGCGGACGGCGTTGCTGGTCGCGCACCGCCCCGCGCTGCTCGCCGACGCCGACCGGATCCTGCGCGTGGCCGACGGGCGGGTCACCGAGCTCACCCCGACCGCCGCCGGGAAGGCGGCACCGTGAGCGCGAGGAGTGAGCCGACCCTGCGAGCCCCGCAGTCGCGAACCAAGGCGGGCACCGTGAACGCCAGGAGTGAGCCGACCCTGCGAGCCCCGCAGTCGCGAACCAAGGCGGGCACCATGAACGCCAGGAGTGAGCCGACCCTGCGAGCCCCGCAGTCGCGAACCAAGGCGGGCACCGTGAACGCCAGGAGTGAGCCGACCCTGCGAGCCCCGCAGTCGCGAACCAAGGCGGGCACCGTGAACGCCAGGAGTGAGCCGACCCTGCGAGCCCCGCAGTCGCGAACCAAGGCGGGCACCGTGAACGCCAGGAGTGAGCCGACCCTGCGAGCCCCGCAGTCGCGAACGAAGGTGGCACCGTGACCGGCTCCGACGACCCCACCACCCGGCGGGCGGGGCCGGCCGGCGCGCCGGGCGCCGCCCGGGCGGCCGCCGCCCGCGTCGACGCGGTCGAGGAGGCGGCCGGCCCGCTGCCGGCCGTGGGCGCCGACGCGCCCGCCGACCGGGCAGCGGGCCCGTTGCCCGCCGACCCCCGCCCGCCCGCCCGAGCGCCGGAGCGGGTCGTGCTCCGGCTGGCCCGCCCGTACCTGAACCGGCTGCTCGGTGCGGGTCTGCTCGCCGCCGCCACGGAGTTCGCCGCGCTGGCCCTGATGGCGACGGCGACCTGGCTGCTGATGAGCGCCGCCGGCCAGCCGCCACTGGACCGCCTGACCGTCGCGATCGTCGCCGTCCGCGCGCTCGCCATCGGGCGGGGCGTGCTCCGCTACACCGAACGCCTGGCCGGGCACGACGCGGTGCTGCGGCTGGTCACCGACGTCCGCGCCCGGGTCTTCGCGGCCCTGGCCGGCCGCCGGGGCCCCGCCGGGCAGCGCTCCGGCGACGCGTTGAGCCGCCTGGTCTCGGACGTGGAGGCGGTCCAGGACCTGCTGCTGCGGGTGCTCGTACCGGCCGCCGCGGCGGGGGTGGTCAGTGTGGTGGCCGTCGCCCTGACGGCACTGATCTCCCCGGCCGCCGCCGGGGCGCTCGCGGCCGGCCTGCTGGTCGCCGGCGTCGCGCTGCCGGCCCTGGCCACCGTGCTGACCCGGCGCGCCGCCGCCGAGCTGGCACCGCTGCGCGGTGCGCTGGCCGCCGACGCGGTCGACCTCACCCACGGCGCCGCCGATCTCGCCGCCTTCGGCGCCACCGGCGAGGCGCTGGAGGCGGCCACGGCCCGCACCGGGCGGCTGGCCCGGATCGAGCGGCGGCTGGCCGCCGTCGGCTTCGCGGTGGACGCGCTGGGCGTGCTGGTGGCCGGGGCGACCGCCGGGGCGGTGGTGCTCGTGAGCCTGGCCGCCGGTGTGGACGGGGTGCTGGTGGGCGTGCTCGCCGTCGGCACGCTGGCCGCCGTCGAGGTGGCGCTCGCACTCGTCGGTGCCGCCCGGCAGTGGACCGGCCTGCGCGCCGGCCTGACCCGGGTCGCCGCGCTGCTGGCGGAGGCTCCGGCCCCGCTGCCAGCGGCCACCGACCCGGCCCCCGCCGCCGCCGAGGTGCGGTTCTCCGACGTCACGGTCCGGTACCGTCCCGGGACGCCGCCCGCTCTCGACCGGTTCCGGCTGGCCCTGCCGCCCGGGCGACGGGTCGCCGTGGTCGGGCCGAGCGGCGCCGGGAAGAGCACGCTCGCCGCCGTCCTGACCGGCGCGGTACGCCCCACCGCCGGGCGGGTCACGCTGGACGGGCGGGACGTCTCCGCGTACTCCGAGGAGAGCCTGCCCCGGGTCGTCGGCGGCCTGCTCGCCGAGGCGTACGTCTTCCACGCCACCGTCCGGGAGAACCTGCTGCTCGGGCGCCCCGGCGCGGGCGAGGAGGAGCTGGCCGCGGCCACCGCCGCGGCCGGCCTTCGGGACTGGGTACGCGAGCAGCCCGACGGCTGGGACACCATGGTCGGCGAGGAGGGCGGCCAGCTCTCCGGCGGGCAGCGGCAGCGGCTGGCCCTGGCCCGGGCGCTGCTCGCCGCTCCGCCGGTGCTCGTGCTCGACGAGCCGACCGAGGGGCTCGACCCGGCGGCGGCGGACGCCGTGCTCGCGTCCGTGCTGGCCGCCACCCCGGGTGGGCACTCCGTGCTGCTGATCAGCCATCGGCTGCGCGGTCTGGACCGGTTCGACGAGATCGTGGTGCTCGACGCCGGCCGGGTGGTGCAGCGCGGGCGGCACGCCGACCTGGTCGCCGCGCCGGGCTGGTACCGGGACCAGTGGCTGCTGCAGGAGGCCGCCGAGCGCGGCTACCTCGCCCTCGGTCCAGTGCCCTGACCCGGGCCGGAGCTGCGGATCGGGGTCCGCCCAGGGTTGTCCCGGACGACGCGGAACCGCCGCGCGTGGCAGGGTGGTGCCCATGGGGGTCGGCGACGACGTGATGGTGGAGGAGCGGCTGCGCGCGCTGGGTGAGCGGCTGCGCGGGCCGAGCCGGCTGAAGGCCGACCTGTTGACCGAGGCGCGGCACGGGCTGCTGGACGCCGTCGAGGCGTACCAGGAGGGCGGCCTGTCGGCCACCGAGGCGCACCGCCGGGCGGTGGCCGAGTTCGGCTCGCCGGCGCAGCTCGCCCCGGCCTACCAGGCCGAGCTGGCGGTCGGCGCCCTGCGCGGGCTGTCCTGGCGGGTGCTCGCCGTGGCCGCCGCCGGCTTCGCGGTCGGCGACCTCACCTGGTACGGCGCCAGCTGGGCCGAGGGCCCCCGGCCTCCCGACGGTTACCTGCTGCTGGCGGAGTCGCTGGACTGGCTCTGGCTCGTCGCGGCGGTGCTCGCCGGCCTGGGCGTGCTGGTGGCCGGTGCCGCCCGCCGCAGCCGGCTGGTCCACCGGCTGGTGGGGGCCGGGCTCACCGGTGTGCTCGTGCTGGGTGCGCTCGCCGGCGCGGCCGTGTTCGGCTGGTCGGTGGGGCTGTGGGACGCCGCCCTGACCTGGCCGCCGATGATCATCGGTGCGGTGGTGGTGAGCATCGGCTTCCTCTGGCTGGGCAGCGCCGTCCGGTGCTGGCTGCACGCCGTGCGCTGACCGGCGGGGTCGGGCCGCGGGTCAGGCCGGCGCGGTCGGGGGCGTGCCCGCGTCGAGGAACCGGCCGACGGTGGTGCTGAACTCGCGCCACCCGGAGCGCTCGCCGGCCAGCGCCCGCCGGCCCGCGTCGGTGAGCTGGTACGTCCGCCGCTCCCGGCCGTTGACCGTGCTCCACGTGCTCGCCACGTGACCGGCGCGCTCCAGCCGCCGCAGGGCGGGGTAGATGGTGCCGGTGGGCAGATCGAGGTGACCATCGCTGCGGGTGCGCAGCGCCTCGATGATCGCGTAGCCGTGCAACGGCCCCTGCTCCAGCACGGCGAGCAGCAGCGCGTCGAGGTGTCCGTGCAGTGCCTGGGCCTTCATGTGTAGCAACGCTACTTGTCGACCGGCCGGACCGCCACCGGGGTGCGGGCACCGCGACCCCCGAGTCGCCCACTAGGGTATGTGCGCGTAGTCACTCGCCGGCGGAGCCCGGCGGGTGGGCAGCCCGATGCACACGGAGGTCAGCGTGGCCCGCCAGTCTTCTCAACGGCCCGACGCCGACGAGCCCGAGCTCGACGCCCAGGCCGAGTCCGGCACCGCAGCCGCGTCGGCCGAGGCCGCCCGCGCACTCTGGGACGAGCTGCGGATCGACCCGGTGGAGATCGCCCTGCCCGCCGGCACCGGCTACACCCTGCGGGCGTACCGGCCGGCGCGGGAGCTGACCCCGACCGACGTCGAGGAGCGCGACCAGGACGACCCGTTCCTCGCCCGCCGCCAGGTGGTGACCGAGGAGGACGAGGACGACGAGAGCGTGGTCATCCTCGACGAGGAGGTCGCCCAGGAGTTCGCCGAGAGCGACGAGGAGGAGGCCCGCGAGGTCCGGCGGGGCGGCAAGGACGAGTCGGCGGACGAGCCCGAGGCGGACGACGAGGACGCGGGCGACGAGGAGGTGCCGATCTTCCTCAGCCACAAGGGTCGGCTGCTGCTCTTCAAGACGCCGGAGTCCCTGGTCAGTTACGTCCGTTCCGGCGCTCCCAACGACCTGTCCCAACTGGACAGCTGGAATGAACTGTCCGAACGGGTGGAACCGGCCGACGTCGCCCCGCTCGACGAGGACGTCTACGAGCTCGACCTGGTCGTGGAGAACCTGCGGGGCGGGCACGACGCCTGGGATCCCGCGCTGCTCATCGAGGCCGGCGAGATCGCCCGTGACCTGTCGTACGCCCTGCGGCTACCCGCCGTGCTCGACATGCTCTCCGCCGGCTCCAGTCTCGACGATCTGGATGAGGCTCTCCGGGCGTCTGTCAACGGGGGGATCGGCGGATTCCTCGGCCGACGTCGACTGAAGAGAATCGGGGCACAAACGGCAAGTTTGGGTTGGCGCACCATTATCGGCAAGATCTCTGCCGTCGTGGACTGGCGCGACTGACCCGTACCAGGGAGCATCAGTCTCTGGCAGAGAAGACCTGTGTCCCGGGAGGAGGACGACGCCGTGGCGCTCGTGCGCGTGTACTGCGGTCTGGCCTCGGCGGATCCGGCCGACCGACCGGCTTCGGCCGGTTCGACGCTGACGTCCGCTGTGGTCGACGACGCAGGCCGTCTGCTGCATGTCTGCGAGGTCGGTGACGACCCCGCTGGCTACGCCCAGCTGGTCGCGCTGCTCGTGGAGCGGTCGGGCGGGCCGAGCGGTGCGGCGATCGCCGCCGACAGCGACGACCACGCGGTCACGTCACTGCTCAGCGCGGCCGGGCGGCCCCTCGCGATCGCCGACGACGACTCGGTGGACGACTTCGCCGAGCGGTTCGCCGACGACGACTCCCTCGAGGAGATGCAGTCGCCGCCGGCCGAGCGCCGGGCGGTCGGTCTGGCCCGCGCCCTGCAGGCCGGTGCGCTCTCCGCCGTCACGCTTCCCGCGCCCCGGGATCTGGCCGGCTACAAGCAGGTGCTCGCGGCGCACGCCGCGCTCGCCAACGGCCGGCACTCGGCCGCCGTCGCCCTCCGCGAGGTGCTCCGCGAGCTGTACCCGGCGGCGCTCCGGGCGTACCCCGACCCGGCCGAGCCGGTCGCACTGGCCGTCCTGGACGCCCTTCCCGAGCCCGGGATGCTGGGTGGCGCGGGGCGGGGCCGGGACACCGCCGCCGACCGGGTCACCGCGGACCTCAGCGCTGAGGGCGTCGCCGATCCCGACGAGATCGAGGCGGCGGTGACCGCGCTGCGGGTCGCCATCTCCGAGACACCCCGCCGTGCCGCCGTCAACCGGGCCCTCACCGCGGCGGTGTCCGAGACGATCCGCCAGGCCGTCGCGTCGGTCCGGGCCTGCGACGCCGGCTGCGGGGCGCTGGTCGGCGCGCTCAACGAGCGGATGAGCCCACCCGTGCCCGGACGCCGCGCCGCCGCCCGTCGCGGTGAGCCGGTCGGCGACCTGGTCGACGCCCCCAGCGGCGCCACGCTGCGCGCCGTCCGGCCGGCCGGCGCTCGGCGGCCCCGGCCGGAGCCCGTCGGGGGGCAGAGCGCACCCCCGTCGCCCCAGCCCCTCGGCCCGCCGCCGGTCGCGCCGGCACCGGTCACCCCCCCGCCGGTGGCCCCACGCCCGGTCACGCCCGCGGCCGCCGCCAGCATGCCGGTCTCCGGCCAGCCCTCCCGTCCGGAGACCATGCCGAGCCGCATCGACGGTCCGACGAACCGTCCGATCTCGTCACCGCCGCCTCCGCCGCCCGGCATCACGCCGATCGCCCCCTCGCAGCGGGGTTCGATCCCGCCCGCCGACGCCGGCGAGCCGTTCCGGCCGACGCTGACGACCGCGGCGATCCAGAGCGCCCGCGCCGAGCGGCAGCGCACCGTCATCCCGCCGCGGCCCAAGACCACCAGCGAGCCCGCCACGCCCACCGGCGGCTTCAGCGCCACCGAGATCAGCGTTCCGGTCCCCACCCCGCGTCCCGGTCAGGAGGGGGCCGCTCCGGGCTCCCGCGCGAACTGGCCACTGGTGAACAACCCGCAGGATCCGGCCGACAGCTCGGCGCGGAACCCGGTGGCCGGCTCGTACGGTGGCGGCGGAATCGACGGCCCGACCGATCCCGGCAAGGAGCGCCGGGTCACCCCGCCCTGGCTCGCCGACGACCTGCCCCAGGAGCCGCCGATGCTGCGGCTGGTCGAGCCGCCGCCGCTGGCCGATCGGGCACTGCGGAACGGGGCCGGTCCGTCCACCGATCCGCACCTCGAGACGCCGCCGCTCCGCCTGGTCGACCGGGAGGAGCCCCGCAACGGCCGGCCCGCGGGACACCCGGCCGCGGAGCACCGACCGGCACCGCCGGTCGAGCACCGTCCCCCGCCGGTTCCCGACGACGGGGACGGCGATCTGCTGATCTTCGCTCAGGCGAAGTCCGCGTGGTTCGTCGGTCACAGTGAGAGCGCCGACCTGGACTGGTCCTCGCTGAACGACAGCGGCTGGCAGGCGGCCGAGCAGGCCGCGAAGCCGGCGGTCGGCGCCGAGACATCCGCCGGCCTGCCCAAGCGGGTGCCCCAGGCGAATCTCGTGCCCGGCTCGCCGTTGCGCGACGAGCGCCCACTGCGGATCGTCCGGGACGCGGCCAGCCTCGCCGAGAACACCACCGGCTACTTCCGTGGCTGGCGCCGGGGTCAGGAGATCGGCGGCTTCGCGGTCGGTGGCCGTCCGGGCCGGGAGTCCGCCGGTGGCTGGGACTTCACCCGCGACACCGGGGACCGCGACGACGACCGGGAGTACGAGTACCGCTCGGCCGGTTACCGGTCCTGACGGCCTTCCCGGCCCTCAGAGCCACCGAGAGACGACGAAGAGCCCCCCGGCAGCACCGGGGGGCTCCGTCATGGGTGCGGTCGCCAGCGCCGGTGTCAGCGGGACGGACGACAGCGCCGGCGAGGGCGGCGAGACGGGTGCCCCGGGGAGGGACCGGGACACGCACCTATGCCGTCGAGGACGGCCCGGCGTCGCCGGCCCGCCGTCCGGGGCGGATCCGGACAGCACGACGCGCCCGGCGGCGACCGAGGCCACCGCCGGGCACCACCGGGTCGGTCAGGCCCGCGCGACGGCCCGCGACCGGCGCATGGTGAGCACGTACTCGACCAGTGAGATCAGCACGTGCTTCGTGGACTCCCGGTTCCGGGCGTCGCACGCCACCACCGGCACGTCACTGGAGATCGCCAATGCGTCCCGGACGTCCTGCGGGTCGTGGTACTGCATGCCGTCGAAGCAGTTGATGGCTATCAGGTACGGCAGCCGTCGGTGCTCGAAGAAGTCGATCGCCGCGAAGCAGTCGGCGAGCCGGCGGGTGTCGACCAGCACGACCGCGCCGATCGCACCACGGACCAGTTCGTCCCACATGAACCAGAACCGGGTCTGACCGGGCGTACCGAACAGGTACAGGATCAGGTCCCGGTCTATCGTGATCCGGCCGAAGTCCATGGCCACCGTGGTGGTCGTCTTCCCCGGCACCTGCCGGTTGTCGTCGACGCCCACGCTGGCGGAGGTCATGATCGCCTCCGTCGTCAACGGCGTGATCTCCGAGACCGAGCCGACCAGCGTCGTCTTGCCGACGCCGAATCCACCGGCGATAACGATCTTCGCCGACGTCACGCGACCGCTCGGGGTCGGCGGCCGCGACATGTCAGAGCCTGCGAAGTCCACTCAGCACCCTCTCCAGCAGTTCAGTGCCCACCGCGTCGTCCGAGTCGTCCAGGATGGTCGGCTCGTGGACCGCGACCAGGCCGTCCGTCGCCATGTCGGCGATGAGCACCCGGGCCACACCGAGCGGGAGCTGCATCCGCGCCGCGATCTCGGCAAGCGACTGCACACGTCCGTCACACAGCGCGGCGATGTACTGGTGTTCGCGGCCCTGGCCGCCGTTGCCGTTGGCAGCGGCCCGGCCGCGCACCGTCGTCTCGACGAGCGCTTCCATCGCGATGTCGAGTCGGGGGCGGGTACGACCGCGGGTCACGGCGTATGGACGTACCAACGCCCCGGTCGGTTCGTCACGATCGGCCATGTCGCCGCTCACCTCCTTCGCACCCGATGCCGGCTAGCGCCGGTCGAACCCCACGTTGTCGTTGCCCCGCCGACCGCACGGCCAGCGGAACGTCAGCCCAACATTCCCGCGGCCGCGCGCGGCTGCGGGGTCAACGCGTCGCCCACCCGGTCCACCAGGAGGGCCATCTCGTAGCCGACCTGCCCGACGTCGCAGCTGCGCGCGGCGAGTACCGCGAACGACGAGCCGTCCGAGATGGACATGAGGAACAGGAACCCGTTGTCCATCTCAACCACCGTCTGGAGCACCGCTCCGCCCTCGAAGCAGCGGGCCGCGCCCTGGGTGAGGCTGACCAGACCGGACGCGATGGCGGCCAGCTGGTCGGCCCGGTCACGCGGGAGGTCCCGCGAGGCCGCGAGGAGCAGGCCGTCCGCCGAAACGGCGACCGCGTGCGCGACCCCGGGTACCCGGTCGGCGAAGTTGGCGAGCAGCCAACCGAGATCCTGCGTAGTTGTCATCCTTCTTGCTCCTTCTGCCCGCTCCCGGCCACCGGGCCTGAGCCAGACTGCGAGGACTGCCCACCCGGAGTCGCCTCCGGGCTGGTCGGGTTGCTGTCGGGGTGGCTACGCCCACGCTGGACGCCGCGGTGGTAGGCGGAGAGCAGGCCACGGACCGACTCGGGCGTACGCCGCTGCACCGACGTCGCGGGCTTCTCCACGGCGCCCGGCACCAACTGGGCCATCGGGGTGCGCTTCGGCAGGCCGGTGGGGGTGGTCGCCGACACCGGCACATCGCTGGCCTTCGAGGCCGCCCGCCAGCCGTCGTCGGCGGCGGTCTGCCAGGCACTGCCGCTGCCGGCCGGCGTGCGCCGCTGGGCGAACCCGTCGGCGGGGGTGGAATTCCCGTTCGCCGCCGAGCCGTTCTGGCGCGGGGCGCCACCGGTCGTCGGGGTCTCTGCCATCGGTGCGTTACCTGTCGTCGCGGGTGGTGTCTGCTGGGTTGCCGCGTCCACCTTGGCGAACTGCTGCGTCGCGGCGCCGCCGTTGGTCGCGGCCCCCTTCGCCGCCTCCTCCGGACCGGGCCGGCGGGTACGGAACCAGGCCGACTCCAGCTCCCGGAAGATCGGCAGCTCCATCGTCTCGTCCGCGTACCGCTGCCGGTTCTGGGCCGGCTGCGGCGTGGTCGGCCGGGCGACCGCGGGTGGCGTGGCCGGCGTCGGCCGGGTGACCGGCGCCGGTACGCCCGAGCTGCTCTGCGCCGGAGCCGCCTGGTGCGGAGCCGGAGTGGCCGGCTGCTCGCCGGGCCGCGCCACGCGGGGCAGCTCGGTGGTCATGTCCAGCGCCGCGGCGACCCGTTCCGGCACCGCCGGGGCCGTGGTGTCCCGCGTCCCGCCCGCGACCGGCGGCCAGGCCGGCGGCGCGGGGTTGTTCGCAGCCGTCGGGGCGGAGACGGGGCGCTGCGGCAGCGGCGTGGGGTACGGCTGACCGGACGCCGGCGCCGCGGAGATCGGCTGCCCGGAGACCGGCGAGGCCGAGACCGGCATGCCCGACGTCGGCGGGCTGGAGACCGGCGGCGCGGAGTACGGGACCGGCGGCCCCGAGACCGGCGGCACCGGCGGGGCCGACACCGGCGGGACCTGCGGAGGCCCGTACGGGTGGGCCTCCGGGCTGCTGGGCAGCTGACGCGGGATCCCGGGCTGCTGCCCGGTGGTACCCGGGTCGCCGGGGCCGCGCCGCTGCGGCAGCGGGTCGATCGGCTGTCCGTTGGAGGTGCGCGGACCGAAGCCGTCCCCGCCGTTGACGCCGTTGACGGCGGTCGCACCGGTGAGGTCCGACCAGGCCGGCATGGGTCGGCCCGCACCGGCCCCGGCGGGTGCGCCGTTGGGGTGCGTGGGCTCGAACGACCGGCCGCCGAACGACACCTGGTTGCCGGACTCGCCGGGGCGCGGACCCGGAACCGGTGCGGCCGGGGTGTGCCCCAGCGCGGGCAGTGCGCCGAAGGCCGGCGCCGGACCGTTGGCGGCCGGCGGCAACGCGGGCGACGGCTGCGGCCGGCCGGCGAGCACCCGGGGCACCAGCACCGACGTCGGCAGGGTGACGTCCGCGACGGTCCCCCGCTCCGCACCGGGGCGCAGCTCCACGTTGACGCCGTGTCGGGACGCCAGCCGGGCGACCACGACCAGACCCATCATCCGGGAAACCGCGACGTCCACCTGCGGCGGAGTGGCGAGCTTCTCGTTCAGCTCCCGCAACTGGTCGGGGCTGACGCCGATGCCGCGGTCCTCGACGTAGAGCGAGGCGCGGTCGCCGACGCGGCGGGCCTCCACGACGACCTGGGAATCCGGCGGCGAGAACGCCGTCGCGTTGTCGAACAGCTCGGCGACGAGGTGCACGAGGTCGTTGACGGCGTGCGCCGCCACCTCGATGTCCCGGTCGATGACCCCGAACTCGATCCGCGTGTAGTGCTCGACCTCGGACTGGGCGGCCCGGAGCACGTCGATCAGGGCGGCCGGCTCCCGCTGCACGCGGGTGGAGTCGGCACCGGCGAGCACCAGCAGGTTCTCGTCGTTGCGGCGCATCCGGGTGGCCAGGTGGTCGAGCTGGAACAGCTCGGCCAGCCGGTCCGGGTCCTCCTCGCCGCGCTCGAGGCGGTCGAGGTGGCCGATCAGCCGGTCGACCAGGATCTGCGACCGGCGGGCCAGGTTGACGAACATGGTGGCGACGGAGGCCCGCAGGGCGGCCTGCTCGGCGGCGGTACGCACGGCTTCCAGGTGGACCGCGTTGAACGCCTCGGTCACCTGGCCGAACTCGTCCTTGCTGCGCACCGGCAGCGGCTCGGCGATCTGGTTGGCCAACTGCACCGGCGTGAGCTGACCGCCGGCGACCTGCGGGTCACGCAGCCGGGCGACGGCCTGCGGCAGTCCGTACTGGGCGATCGAGAGGGCGCCCTGGCGCAGGTCACGCAGCGAGCGGGCCATCGAGCGGGCGACCAGGTAGGCGAAGAGGATGGCCAGCAGCAGCATGCTGAGCAGCAGGCCGGTCTCCAGGAAGACCTGGCGCTGCACGTCCGACCGGAGTTCGCTGGCGAGCTTGACGGCGTCCCCGTCGATCTTCGCCTCGACCTGCCGGACCATGCCGGCGGAGGCGGCCATCGCGTTGTCCCACTGGTCCGGCGTGAAGCCCGCCGCACTCAGGTCGGATGCGTTCGACAGGCCCCGCAGCGTGCCGTTGAGGTTCTCGGCCTCGCGGGCGTCCGGGCCGCCGAGGGACTGGGCGAAGAACTCCTGGTCCGCCTGGGGCGCGATGGCGTTGAAGGTGTCCCGCCACTGTTCCTGGCCGGTGTAGGTGGAGATGTACTTGTTACGGAGATCCGGGTTGAGTTCCCTCCGGATGAAGGCGAGGTGCACCGTGTCCCGCTGCTGGGCGGAGAACTCCTTGTTCCGGGCGAGGGCGGTCGCGGTGCGGATCCGGTCGCTCAGCCCCGGGTCACCGGTCAGCTGGGCCGCCGAGTCCCGCACGTTGAGCAGGTCGGCGATCAGCGACTCGTACTGCTGCTGCGCCTGCGTGGCGCCGAGCCGGCCGTTGAGCACCTGGCTCCGGATACCCGGCAGGTCGGTGAGGGTGCGGTCGATGAAACGCAGCTGGTTCTCCAGCGCGCTCGGCAGGTCCTCCACCTCGCTCCGCTGCCGGGAGTAGGGCACCTTCGCCTCTTCGACGCGGTTGGTGACCTCCTCGTACGCCTTCCGGCGCTGGTCGCGCTGCGGTCCCGACAGACTCGGATTCAGCAGCCGGATCGCGGCGGTCCGCTCGTCCTGCAGCTCGTGCACCAGGCCGCCCGAGTAGCCGACCAGGGTGGTGAGGTCGCCAGCACGGTTGGCGTTGTTCAGCGTCTGCAGGTGGTCGATGAGACCACTGGTACCCACGACGACCGTGGCGATGGTCGGCACGATCATGATGAGACCGAGCTTGGACCAGATCGGCATGTCGCGGAGCCGACCGGCCGGCCGGCGCAGACGCGACAGGAACGAACCTGCCGGCTTTGGCCGTTTGCTCACGTCACCGCCCTCGATTGCAGCGTCCGCGTTACCCTCGGGCAACGCCCAGCAGCCGACCCGGCGGGTCGGACCATCCGAGATTCCATCACGCCACCCCGGAAAGAGAAAGCCCAGGCTGGCCGTCGCCGACGGTGTGATGAGATGTTGTTGCGATCCAATAGCGTTCTGTCTGGCCGGAGTTACTCACCGCAATGGAACACCCCCACCGAGTTGTCCTGCTCGCCGGCCCTTCGGGCTCCGGAAAGTCGTATATAGCCCGCCGAACCGGGCTTCCCGTCCTCTGTTTGGACGACTTCTACAAGAACGGCGATGACCCTACGTTGCCACGGCAGAACGGGCAGGTCGACTGGGAGTCGCCCGCTTCGTGGGACGCCGGAGCGGCCGTGGAGACGGTCGTCCGACTGGCCCGGGAGGGTCGTGCGGAGGTGCCGGTCTATGCCTTCGGGGAGGACCGCAAGGTGGCCACACGGACAATTGATCTAGCCGGTTCGCCACTTTTCGTCGCCGAAGGGATTTTCGCCGCCGAGATCGTCGCGGAGTGCCGCCGGCGGGGCGTGCTCGCCGGGGCGTACGCCCTGCGGCGGCCCCGGAGCGCGACCTTCGTCCGCCGGCTGGCCCGCGACCTCGCCGAGCAGCGGAAGGCGCCGCGGGTGCTGGTCAGCCGCGGGGTGGCGCTGCTGCGCGCCGAACCGGCCGTGCTGCGCCGGCAGACCGGCCTCGGCGCCGAGGCCGCCCGGGCGGGCGAGGTGCTGCGCCGGGTGGCCGGCCTGCTCGCCGGCCACCCGCACCGCACGTGAGGTTCGTCGCGCTCAGCCCAGCAGCTTGGCGTACGCCGGCTTGATCACCTCGTCGATGATCCGCAGCCGCTGGTCGAACGGGATGAACGCGCTCTTCATCGCGTTGATCGTGAACCACTGGAGCTCGCGCCAGCCGTAGCCGAACGCGTCCACCAGCAGCGTCATCTCGCGGGACATGGACGTGCCGCTCATCAGCCGGTTGTCGGTGTTGACGGTGACCCGGAACCGCAGGTCCCGGAGGAGCCCGATCGGGTGGTCGACGATCGACGCGGCCGCACCGGTCTGGACGTTCGACGACGGGCACAGCTCCAGCGGGATCCGCTTGTCCCGCACGTACGCCGCCAGCCGGCCGAGCACCGGCTCCGGGCCGGGTGTGATGTCGTCCACGATCCGCACGCCGTGCCCGAGCCGGTCGGCACCGCACCACTGGATGGCCTGCCAGATCGAGGGCAGGCCGAACGCCTCACCGGCGTGGATGGTGAAGTGGAAGTTCTCCCGCTGCAGGTACTCGAACGCGTCCAGGTGCCGGGTGGGCGGGAAGCCGGCCTCGGCGCCCGCGATGTCGAAGCCCACCACGCCGGTGTCCCGGTGCCGGACGGCCAGCTCGGCGATCTCCTGCGACCGGGCGGCGTGCCGCATGGCGGTGAGCAGGGTGCCGACCCGGATCGGGGTGCCCGCCTCGGCGGCGAGGGCGCTGCCCTCCTCGAAGCCGGCGACGACCGCCTCCACCACCTCGTCCAGGGTGAGGTTCCGCTCCAGGTGCTGCTCCGGCGCGAACCGGACCTCCGCGTAGACCACCCCGTCGGCGGCCAGGTCGAGCGCGCACTCGCGGGCGACCCGCCGCAGCGACGAGGCGGTCTGCATGACCGCGACGGTGTGCGCGAACGTCTCCAGGTAGCGCTCGAGCGACCCCGAGTCGGCGGCCTCGACGAACCAGCGGCCCAGCGCCTCCGGGTCGGTCGTCGGCAGCTCGTGCCCGACCTCGGCGGCCAGCTCGACGATCGTCGACGGCCGCAGGCCACCGTCGAGGTGATCGTGCAGCAGCGCCTTCGGGACCTTGACGATGTCCTCGTACCGGATAGTCGCGACCATGGTCAGACCCTAGTCGGCGCCGCCGGGGCCAGGACGGGGACCGCTGGCGATGTGGGCCGGACGACGGAAGGCCCGCCGGCCGCAGGTCCTACCGTTTGGGGATGGACGCCCGCATCCTCGCCCGGCTTCGCTGCCCGGTCTGCCGCCAGCCGCTGGCCGAAGCCGAGGCCGGCACGGCCCGCGCCCTCCGCTGTCCGCGCCGGCACAGCTTCGACGTGGCCCGGCAGGGGTACGTGAACCTGCTCGCCGGCCGCGCTCCGCACTCCGGGGACACCGCCGAGATGGTCGCCGCCCGCGCCGACTTCCTCGCCGCCGGCCACTACGACCTCATCTCGGCCGCCCTGACCGCCGCCGCCGGCGAGGCCGTCGCCCGGTACCGCGCCGCCCGCCACGACACCCCGACCGGCCCCCTTTGCTCTGCTTTAACCGACGCACCGAATTTGGCGCCAAACCGTTGCGTGGAGGTGAGCAGAGCAAAGGGGCCGGACGGGGAGTCCCGACCCGGCGGCACGGCACCCGGGCCCGGCTCGGCGGCGTACCCCCTGCTGGTCGACGCCGGGGCCGGGACGGGCCGGCACCTCGCCGCGGTGCTGGCGGCGCTGCCGGACGCCGTCGGCCTGGCGCTGGACGTGTCGAAGCCCGCGCTGCGCCGCGCGGCGCGCGCCCACGAGCGGGCGGCGGCGGCGCTGGCCGACACCTGGCAGCGGCTGCCGCTGGCCGACGCGTCGGCCGCCGTGCTGCTGAACGTGTTCGCCCCCCGCAACGGCGCCGAGTTCCACCGGGTGCTCGACCCGGCCGGCGCACTGCTGGTGGTCACGCCGGCCGCCGACCACCTCGCCGAGCTGGTCACCGCGCTCGACCTGCTGCGGGTGGACCCGGCGAAGGCGGACCGGGTGGCCGGCAGCCTGGGCGCGCACTTCGTCGAGGAATCGGGCGCCGAACACCGGACCCGCTTGACGCTGACCCGCACGGAGGTCGCCACGCTGGTCGGGATGGGACCGAGCGCCTGGCACGCCGATCCGGCGGGGCTCGCCGCCCGGATCGCCGCCCTGCCCGAACCGGTCGGGGTGACCGTGGCCGTCCGGCTCGCCGTCCACCGGCGCCGGTCCTAGGTGGAGAGATCCACCTCTTCCCAGCCCGGGGGCTCGTCGTGGTACGGGCCCCGCAGGATCACCGCCCATTCCAGCGCCCACCGGCGTTGCCCGATCGCGTTGGCATCCACCAGGCCGGGCACCGGCCGCCCGGCGCGCTCCACCTCCAGGTACGCCCAGTCGAGGCAGTAGTGCAGGTCGAGCAGGGCCGCCGTGTCGGCGGGGTACTGCGGCGCGGCCAGGATCCGGGACCGCCAGCGCCCGAACGTCTCGCCGGCCACGATGTTCGGCATCCGCTCCATCAGCCGCTCGTCCACCGGCACCGTGGGGTCGAGCAGCTTGGTCAGGCCGAGCACCCAGGCCAGCGCGAACAGGGCGTCGTGGTGCAGCACGAAGGACCGGTGGTCGCCCTTGCCGCCGGTGATGAACTGCCACTCCGGCGGCGTCACCGCCTCCATCAGGTGCGAGGCGAGCAGCCAGCTCATCGCCGCCTGCGGCGGCATCCCGAAGCAGCGGGCCAGGATCAGATGCAGGACGGCGACCCGGGCCTCGATCTCACCCCTCGGTCGCAGCTCGATCTCGTCTCCTGGTTCCCAGACCAGCGGAAACTGCGGTGGGGGCAGCGGCAGGCCCAGCCGGGACAGCTCCTCCAGGCTCGCCTCGCGCACCGCCCGGGGATCGGGGGCAGGTACGGCCACGACGGATCATCCTCGTCTGCTCGTGCCGGCTCAGGCCGGGTCGTCCCCCCTGGCCAGGGAGGATAGCCCCACTATCCCGAGGAACGGAACGGCGGGTCAGCCGATCCGCTCGATCACCAGGGGTGTGGCACCGGGTGCGGTGGGAGCGATGCGCACCGCCCGGGCCGCCTCCTCGCGGGCCGCGGGGAGGCGAGCGGCATCCTCGGCCCGGAGTTCGTAGAGGGCGTCACCGGCGCGTACCGGGTCACCGGGCCGCTTGTGCAGCACCACGCCCGCCGGCACGGACACCGGGTCCTCCTTGCGGGCCCGTCCCGCACCGAGCCGCCAGGCGGCGACACCCATCGCGTACGCGTCGACCTCCGCCACGAAGCCGTCGGCGTCGGCGCGGACCACCTCGATCTCCGGGGCGGCGGGCATCGCGGCGTCCGGGTCGCCCCCCTGCGCCCGGATCATCGCCCGCCAGACATCCATCGCCCGGCCATCGCGCAGCGCCGCCTCCGGGTCGGCGTCGGGCAGGCCAGCGGCGTCGAGCATCTCGCGGGCCAGCGCCAGGGTCAGCTCGACCACGTCGGCCGGGCCGCCACCGGCCAGCACCTCGACCGACTCGGTCACCTCGACCGCGTTGCCGATGGTCCGCCCGAGCGGGGTGGACATGTCGGTGAGCAGGGCCACCGTCCGTACGCCGTGCGCACCGCCCAGCTCGACCATGGTGCGGGCCAGTTCCCGGGCCTGGTCAACGGACTTCATGAACGCGCCCGAGCCGACCTTGACGTCCAGCACCAGGGCGCCCGTGCCCTCGGCGATCTTCTTGCTCATGATCGAACTGGCGATCAGCGGGATCGCCTCGACCGTGCCGGTCACGTCGCGGAGCGCGTACAGCTTGCGGTCGGCCGGTGCGAGGCCGGCGCCGGCCGCGCAGATCACCGCGCCGACGTCCCGGAGCTGGGCGATGAACTCCTCGTTGCTCAGCCCCGCCCGCCAACCCGGGATCGACTCCAGCTTGTCGAGCGTGCCGCCGGTGTGCCCGAGGCCCCGCCCGCTCAGCTGCGGCACCGCCGCCCCGCACGCCGCCACCAGCGGCGTCAACGGCAGGGTGATCTTGTCCCCGACACCGCCGGTCGAGTGCTTGTCGACGGTCGGCCGGTCGACGGCGGCGAGGTCGAGCCGCTCGCCGCTGGCGATCATCGCGGCGGTCCACCGGGCGATCTCCGGCGCGGTCATCCCGTTGAGCAGGATCGCCATCGCCAGCGCGGACATCTGCTCGTCCGCCACGGCACCCCGGGTGTACGCGTCCACCACCCAGTCGATCTGCGCGTCGGAGAGCACACCCCCGTCCCGCTTGACGCGAATAACATCAACCGCCGCAAACCCACCCATGAACAGATCTTCCCCAATTTCAGCTAGAGCTACCCCGGCACGATCAGCAGAGCGACGCGACCCGTGACCGGCGCACGGCGCGGTACCACCGCGGGCCGGGGCCGACCGTGCCCGGCGGAGGGATCAAGCCTGACCGCCCGGAGCCGGGCACGGTCGGCCCCGGCCCCAAGCTCAATCACCCCACCGAACAGGAACTTCGAGAGGCGGCTCACCCTCCCCAGCCCAGAAGATCGTGCCCGACGCGTCCACCACGACGACCCGCGGCGTCCGGGCCAGGCCCCAGGTGATCGCCTCGGCCGGGTCGTCCCAGCTCGGGCCCTCCTCCAGGACGCCGGTCTCGGCGCCCTCGTCGTCACCGGCCGACCGCTCCCAGTACGCCGTCCACACCTGCTGCCCGGCCGACAGGTCGGGGTGCACGAACACCGTGCCCCGCCCGCGCCAGGCGGCCAGCCGCTCGGGCACCACCGGCACCGCGGTCTCCCCGGTGACCGCCTCCAGGTCCTCGACTCCGAAGGCGTGCGGCAGCAACTCGGCCATCCGCAGCGGCCCGCCCTTGGCCTCGATCAGGCACTCCGGGCCGCCCTGCTCCCAGAGCAGCTGCCGGCAGCGCCCGCACGGCATCAACGGCTCCCCGGTGGCGTCCACGCACGACAGCGCGACGATGCGACCGCCACCGGTGGCGTGCAGCGAGGAGACCACGCCGCACTCGGCACAGAGCACCACGCCGTAGGCGGCGTTCTCGACGTTGCAGCCGACCACGACCCGGCCGTCGTCGACCAGGGCGGCCGCCCCCACCGGGAACTTCGAGTACGGCACGTACGCGTGCCGCATGACCTCGGTCGCGGCCGCCCGCAGCCGCCCCCAGTCGATCTCCATCCGTTGCTCCCCCCGTCAGCCCTTGATGTACGGCTTGCCGTCGGCGGCCGGCGCCCGGACCTTCCCCACCAGGCCGGCCACCGCCAGGATCGTCGCCAGGTACGGCAGCATGGCCAGGAACTGGCTCGGGATGGTGCTGTTGATCGCGCCCAGGTAGGTGGCGAGCTGGTCGGCGAACCCGAAGAAGAGCGCCGCGAGCAGCGCGCCGGTCGGGCTCCACCGGCCGAAGATCAGCGCCGCCAGGGCGATGAAGCCCTTACCGCCGATCATGTTCTTGGTGAACGAGAACAGCGCCAGCGTGTACGACGCGCCGCCGATGCCGGCCACCGCGCCCGCCAGCAGCACGTTGCGGTAGCGCAGCCGCAGCACCTTGACGCCGAGGGTGTCGGCGGCCGTCGGGTGCTCGCCCACCGACCGGGTACGCAGACCCCACCGGGTCCGGAACAGACCGATGTGGATCACCAGGACCAGCAGCAGGCCGAGGTAGAGGAAGATGTTGCCGCGGAACAGCGCCGGACCGATCACCGGGATGTCGGACAGCAGCGGGATCTCCCAGTTGCTGAAGCGCGGAGCGCTGTTGTACCGCTCCGCGTCGGTCTGCATCAGCCGCTCGTAGAGGAAGCCGGTGACGCCGACCGCGAGCAGGTTGAGCACGATGCCCATGACCACCTGGTCGACCAGGTAGCGGATGGAGAACACGGCGAGCAGCAGCGAGATGAACGTGCCGCCGATCGCCGCCGCCACCAGACCCACCCAGACGTTGCCGGTGATGCTGCCGAACAGCGCGCCGCTGAACGCGCCCATCAGCAGCTGGCCCTCGATGGCGACGTTGACCACGCCGGAGCGCTCGCAGAGCACACCGGCCAGCGCCCCGAAGATCAGCGGCAGGGCCAGGATGAACGTGCCCCGCACGACGTTGACCAGCGGCATGAAGTTCTGCCCGACCGGAGCGGCGGAGACCTGCCAGCACAGGAAGCTCAGCACGAACGCCACCAGACCGATGCCGAGCACCAGGGCGAACCAGCGCTTCGGCAGCCCGGCCAGCATCGCCACGCCGGCGGCGAGCGTGATCGCGCCGAACAGGATCGCACCGACCGTGCCGTTGATCTCCAACGCGGCGCCGGCGGCGTCCTCGCTGAGCGTGAACCGGGCCTGCTCGCCGGTGGCCAGCGCACCGAAGAGCACCGCCGCCAGCAGGCCGAGCGCGGTCAGCACCAGGCCGACCTTGCGGGTACGCGTCCAGAACCCCTCGTCGACCGGGGCGACCGCGACGTCTTCGACAGCCATGGTGGACACGCTCGTCACCAGCCCTTCGCGAGGCTCGTCTGCAGCCGGGCGGCCCGCGCGGCCCGGAGCTGGAAGATCGCCTTCACCAGGGCCGGCGCGGCGATGAAGATGACGATCAGCGCCTGGAGCACGGTGACCAGCTCCAGCGAGACCCCCGAGTACGACTGCATCCGGTTGCCGCCGGCCTGCAGCGCACCGAAGAGCAGCGCCGCGAGCGCGACGCCCCACGGCTTCACCCGGCCGAGCAGCGCCACCAGGATGCCGTCGAAGCCGATCTGGGCCACGACCAGCGGGGTCAGCGCGGCCGCGGTGGTGCCCAGGACCATCTGCGAGCCGCCGAAACCGGCGAGGATGCCGGCGAAGACCATGATCAGCACGTACGTGCGGGTGACGCTGATGCCCGCGGTGCGGGCGGCGTCCGGGTTGGCGCCCACGGCGCGCAGCTCGAAGCCGAGCGTGGAGCGGTTGAGCAGCCAGGCGACCGCCCAGGTCGCCAGCACGGCGAGGATGATCCCGGCGTGCGCCCGCAGGTTGTCGCCGAACAGGCGGGGCAGTTGCGCGGAGGCGTCCACCGGCCGGCTGATCGCGTCCGTACGGTTCGGGTCCTGCACCCCGTTCTGCACGATGAGCCAGGTCAGGAAGTACGCCGCGATGTAGTTGAGCATGATCGTGTTGATCACCTCGTGGGCGCCGGTGCGCGCCTTGAGGATGCCCGGGATGAAACCCCAGATCGCGCCGCCCAGCGCGCCGGCGAGCACCGCCACGAGCAGGTGCAGCCCGGGCGGCAGCGGCAGCAGGAACCCGGCCAGACCGGCCAGGACGACACCCATGGTGGCCTGGCCCTGGGCGCCGATGTTGAACAGGCCGCCCCGGAAGGCGAGCGCCACCGACAGACCGGTGAACACCAGCGGGGCGGTGTAGGTCAGCGTCTCCGAGATCGGGCTCAGCGCGGCGGTGAAGCCGACCGCGTCCGGGTCGAAGATGGCGCCCTTGAACAGGTTCGCGTACGCCTCGCTGACCAGCGTCCAGCTGGAGTTGAGCGCGTCCGACGGGCGGGCGGTGATGTAGCCGTAGGTGGCCAGCACCTCCGGGTCGGACACGATCATCAGGATCGCGCCGACCACCATCGCCAGGACCAGCGACAGCAGCGTCACGGTGAAGGTGTTGGCGGCCCACAGGTTGTCCAGGAAGAGCCGCCCGAGCGAGGGCCGGTCCTCCGGCGCCGCCTGCTTCGGGCCGGTCGCCTCGGCCCGCTCGGTGTTGCCGAGTGCTGTCCGGGCCGCCTGTTCCTCGGTCGCCGGCTCCTTGTCCGGGGAGCCGGATTGCGCGTTGGTCATGCCGGCACTCCGCTTCGCTCCGTGCCGCCCTGGGGCACCACGGCGCTGTGCCTGATGATTCGCTCGCTCATGCCTCTTCCTCGCTGCCGGGGCCCTCAGGGGCCGGAGCCGCGCCGTCGGGGGTCGCCGGGCGGGTGGCCGTCGCGTCGCCGGCGGTCGTCGCGCCGTCCGGGCCGCCGGCCGCCTCGCTGTCGGGGGTGACGCCGGCCATCAGCAGGCCGATCTCCTCGCGGGGGGTGTCCGGGCCGACGATCCCGATGATCCGGCCGCGGTACATCACCGCGATCCGGTCGGCCAGCCCGATCACCTCGTCGAGTTCGCTGGAGACGACCAGGACGGCCGTGCCGATGTCCCGCTCCCGGATGACCCGGCTGTGGATGAACTCGATGGAGCCGACGTCGACGCCGCGGGTGGGCTGGGCGGCGATGAAGAGCTTCAGCGGCCGGGACAGCTCCCGGGCCACGATCACCTTCTGCTGGTTGCCGCCGGAGAGGGTGCTCACCGCCGCCTCGGCCGACGAGGTGCGGACGTCGAACTGGGCGATCCGCTCCTTGGCCGACTTCGCGATCTCCTCCGACCGCAGTGCCAGGCCCTTGCCGAACGGCGGCCGGTCGTAGATGTCCAGCACCAGGTTCTCCGCGACGCTGAACTCCTTGACCAGGCCGTCGACGCTGCGGTCCTCGGGCACGTACCCGACGCCCGCGCGGAGCACCTTCTTGGTCGACCAGCCGTCGATGCGCTGCCCGTCCAGGCTCACCGTGCCGCTGAGCACCGGGCGCAGGCCCATGATCGCCTCGATCAGCTCGGTCTGGCCGTTGCCCTGTACGCCGGCGACGCCGAGCACCTCTCCGGCGTGCACGGTCAGGTCGACGCCGTCGACCGCGCGTACCTGCCGGTCGTCGTCGACCACCAGGCCGGACACCTCCAGGACCGGGTCGCCCGGGGTGGCCGGCTCCTTGTCCACGGTGAGCCGTACCGTGCGGCCGACCATCAGCGCGGCCAGTTCGTCGCGGCTGACCTCGGGCGAGGCGGTGCCCACGGTCTTCCCGCGCCGGATCACCGTGATCCGGTCGGCGATGGCCTTGACCTCACCGAGCTTGTGGGTGATGAAGACGATCGACTTGCCGGCGGCCTTGAGCGACCGCATGACGGCGAGCAGTTCCTCGGTCTCCTGCGGCGTGAGCACGGCGGTCGGCTCGTCGAGGATGAGCAGGTCGACGTCGCGGGTGAGAGCCTTGACGATCTCGACCCGCTGCTGGATGCCGACCGGCAGGTCCTCGACGATCGCGTCCGGGTCGACGTGGAGGTTGTAGCGGGCGGAGACCTCGGCGACCTCGCGCCGGGCACGGCGGCGGTCCAGGAAGCCGGCGAGGCCGCCCCGGACCTGCTCGGCGCCGAGCATGATGTTCTCCGCCACGGTGAAGACCGGCACGAGCATGAAGTGCTGGTGCACCATGCCGATCCCGGCGGCGATCGCGTCGGACGGGCCGCGCAGCTTCAGCGGCTTCCCGTCGACCAGGATCTCGCCCTCGTCGGGCTGGTACAGCCCGTAGAGGACGTTCATCAGGGTCGACTTGCCCGCGCCGTTCTCACCGAGCAGCGCGTGGATCTCTCCCGGCTCCACCGTCAGGTCGATGTGGTCGTTGGCGACCAGGTCACCGAACCGCTTGGTGATGCCACGCAGTTCGAGTCTCAGCGCAACCTCCCGGGATGCGAAGCGATGGTGCAGCGTAGCTGCCGGTGCGGGCGGGTGGAACCGATCGGCCGCCCCGGTGCCGCGGGGTTCCCCGCGACGCCCGGGGCGGCCGGATCGTCGTGCTGTACCGCTCGCCGACCAGCAACGGTGATCATTCCACCGCGGCCGGCCGGCGAGGCGTCACTTCGGCTGGGCCGCGGACTCGACCTTGATCGTGCCGGCGGCGATGTCCGCCTTCAGCTTGTCGATCTCGGCCTTCAGCTCGGCCGGGACCTTGCTGTCGAACTCGTGGTACGGGGCGAGCGACACACCGTTGTTGGCCAGCGTGCCCAGGAAACCCGGGGTCGCCTCCAGCTTCTCGCCGGCGGCGGCCTTGAGCACGGCCTCCTTGACGGCGTCCGGGATGTTCTTCACCACGGTGGTGATGATCGCCGCGCAGTCCGGCGTGCTCTCGCAGCCGTCGACGTCCACCCAGATGGTGTTGTACTTGCCGCCCGAGGCCTTGGCGGCACCGGTGGTGCCGAGGCCCGCGCCGCCGGCGACCGGCATGACGATGTCGGCACCCTGGGCGACCAGCGCGTCGCTGACCTTCTTGCCCTCGTCCTGCTTGACGAAGTCGTTGGTGAACGAGCCGTTCTGGCTGGCCTTGTCCCAGCCCAGGACCTGGACGTTCTTGCCCTTGGTCTGGTTGTAGTGGGCGACACCGTCGGCGTAGCCGTCCATGAAGATGGTCACCGGCGGGATCTTCAGGCCGCCGTAGGTGCCCACCTTGCCGCTCTTGCTCATGCCGGCGGCCAGGTAACCGGCGAGGAAGCCGGCCTGGGCGGTGTCGAACTGCATCGGGTAGACGTTGGCCTCCGGCACCTTGGCGTCGACGATGCCGAACTGCTGGTCCGGGTTCGCCTTGGCGATCTTGGAGGTGGCGTCACCCATCAGGCCACCGACGGCCAGGATGAAGTCGCACTTCTGGTTGACGTACTGCGTCAGGTTGGGCTCGTAGTCGGCCTCGGCCTTCGACGCGACGTACTTGATGTCGACGTTGCTGTTCTCGGCCTTGGCCGCCTCCAGGCCCTTCCAGGCCGAGGTGTTGAACGACTTGTCGTCGATGCCGCCGACGTCGGTCACCATGCAGGCGCTGTACTTCTTGTCGCCGCTTCCGGCGTTGTTGTCATCTTCGGGGGCCTCGCCACACGCGGCGGCGGCCAGCACGAGGCCACCCACCGCGAAGACCGAGGCGATCCGCATCCCACGCACCGAGCGCAAGACGTCTCCTTCCATTGCACACCGCTGTTGGCGGTGGCAGCCCTTTGTGAACCGGCCTGCGCTGTGCCGCCGGCGTCCCACGTTACGGACGCAGAGCGTACGCCCGCGCCCCGCCACCGGCCGACAATCGTGCACGACTGTTGAGCGCCTGTTACCCCCACGTAACCCTTGGGTGGGGCAGATCACTCTCCGTGCCATTGGAGGGTCGTTCGGGCGCGACGGAACGTCCGTTTCCGGATGGCTCCCCTCCTGTCGGACGTTACCTCCAGAAGACGGCCACCGCAGCGTTGACCAGGGTCAAACCAATGATCGCGAGGAAGTGGCCCCGGTTGACCGCTTCCCGCTTACGGGAAAAGAAGACCATGACAAAGATGAGCAGCGCGAGCACCAGTTTGGTAACAAGCTTCGCGGGGGCCGGCTCGTCCCCGTCGCGCAGCGGCGCGGACAGGGCGACGCCGGTCAGCAGCATGATCACCGCGCCCCAGAGCATCGGCGGGTTGATCCGGAGCCGACCCTTGACGTATTGGACGACCGCGCCGCCGAGCAGGAGCGCGAAGCCGACCAGATGGATGTAGCGGAGGATGAGTCGTAGAGCTTCCACGCGCCCCATCCTCCCCTACCAACGACGTTTTGTAGTAGAGGGCTGATCGTCCGGCGAGTCAGCCGGCCGGCGCCGGTACGACCGCCGCCTCGACGGCGGGGGCGGCACCCGCCGTGGAACCGGCCCGCCCGCCGCGCGCCAGCGCCACGAGCGCGAGCCCGACCAGCGCGTACCCGGCCAGCACGGCGACCGACCGCGCGGCACCCGCGCCGTCGAAGAAGGCCACGGACCGCAGCACCGTCGCACCGGCGCCGACCGGCAGCCACTGGCCGACCTCGCCCCACGGCTGCGGCAGCAGTTCCGGCGCGGCGCCGACCGCCGCGAGCGGGTTGCCGACCAGGAACACCAGCAGGGCCCCCAGGGCCAGGCCGGGGCGGCCGAGCAGCGCGCCGAGGCCGGCCACGGTCGCCGCCGCGGCGAGCACGAAGAGGCCGACCGCGGCCGCCTCGGCGAGCCAGTCCCCGTCGATGACGCCCAGCCAGCCGTGCAGGACCGCGGCTCCGACCGGGCCGACGAGCACGCCGAGCAGGACCAGGCCGGCCAGCCGCGCGAGCCGGGCGCGGACCAGCAGCACGAGCAGCGCTCCGGCGAGCATGCCGGCGAGGGCCAGGGGCAGGAAGCCGGCCGCGAAGCCCGCGCCGCGTACGTCGTCGGGGTCGCCCGGCACCACCTCGACCACGGTCACCGGCCGGTCGCCGGCGAGCTGGCCGGCGGCCTCGGTGAGCAGCAGCGCGACGGTCGGGCTGGCCGCCGGTGCGGTGTGCACGGCGAGGCCGTCGGGCCCGGCGACGAACGCCGCGTAGACCTCGCGGTCCCGCAACGCCCGGTCGGCCGCCGCCGCATCGGGCAGGGTGGTGATGTCGAAGGCGCCGGGCCGGGCGGCGGCGAGCCGCCCGGCGAGTTGGTCCGCGACGGGCGCCGGACCGGCCACCGCGACCGGCAGGTCGCGCGGGGCCAGGTTCGCCGCCGGAGCGGCGAAGACGGGTACGAGCAGCGCCAGCACCGCCGTCACGACGGCGGCGACGAGGACTGCGAGCAGCAGGGGCGAGCGGACGCGGGACGACACTGGTCCTCCTAAAACGAATGCTCGTTCTCTTTATTTCAGAGTCCTCCCGCCGGGGTCGACTGTCAAGAACGAATGCTCGCTTTACGATGTAGCCCGTGCCACGTGTCTCGGAGCAACACCTCGCCGCCCGCCGTCGCCAGATCGTCGACGCCGCCCGCCGGTGCTTCCTGCGCGAGGGGTTCCACCGCACGACGATGCAGGACGTGATCACCGAGGCCGGGCTCTCGGTGGGTGCGGTCTACCGCTACTTTCCCAGCAAGGCTGCCCTGATCAGCGCGATCGCGGAGGAGGCGGTGAGCGGCGCGGAGGACGTGCTGGCCGACCTGACGCGGCGCGAGCCCCCGCTGCCCCTGCTGGGCGCCCTGGACCGGGCACTCGCCTACGTGGCGACCCAGACCGGCGACGACGGCGTCCTGCGGATCGCCATCCAGGTGTGGGGCGAGGCCCAGCGGGACCCGGAGCTGGCCGCCTTCGTGGCCGACAAGTACGACGGCATCCGCCGGCACTTCGAGGTTCTCGTCCGCCGGGCGCAGAGCACCGGTGAAGTGCCCGGCGACGCCGACCCGGAGGACGTCGCGGCGGCCCTCTTCGCCCTCGTCCTCGGTTGGCTCCTGCAGCACATCCTCACCGGCCGGCCGGACCGGACCAGCTACCTCGCCGGCGTCCGCGGCCTCCTGGGCGCCGGCGGCTGACCGGCGGTGCCGGAGGGAGGGCGGCGCCCTCCGGCACCCGCCCTCCCCCGTTCGAGAACCCGCCCCGCGTCAGCCCTTCGTGCCGCCCGCGGTCAGGCCCGAGACCAGGTGCCGCTGGGCGAACAGGAACACCACGCCGGCCGGCACGGTCACCAGGACCGCCGCCGCCGTCAGATACTCCCACTGCGGGTTGAACTGGGGCACGAACTGCTGGAGCCCGTACGCGAGGGTGAACCTGTTGTCGGTCTGGATGAAGGCCGACGCGTACGCGACCTCGCCCCACGCGGTGAGGAAGGTGTAGAAGGCGGTGACCGCGATGGCCGGGCGGGCCAGCGGCAGCACCACCCGCCAGAAGGTCGCGAACGGGCCGCAGCCGTCCAGCGCCGCCGCCTCGTCCAGCGAGGTCGGGATGGAGTCGAAGTAGCCCTTGAGCATCCAGGCGCAGAACGGCACCGCGATGGTCAGGTACGCGATGACCAGCGACGGCAGCGTGTTGATCAGGCCGAGTCGCGCCATGATCGTGTAGATCGGCACGATCAGGATGGCCACCGGAAACATCTGGGTGACCAGGAAGACCAGCATCAGCGGGCGACGGCCCGGGAAGTTGAACCGGGACACCGCGTAGCCGGTGGTGGCCGAGAAGAAGATGCCGATGATCATCGTGAGCGCGGCGACGATCACCGAGTTCAGCATCCACTTCGGGAAGTTCGTGTCGGTCAGCACGTAGCTGTAGTTGGCCAGGGTCGGGTCCTTGACCAGGGTCAGGTCGCTGCTCTGGACCGCGTACCCGGGCTTGAACGACGAGAGCAGCACCCAGGCGATCGGTCCGATCGCGATCAGCGACGCGAGGATCAGCGTGCCGTGCAGCAGCACCGCCTTCGCCGGGCTGCGCCGGCTGCGGCCGGGCCGCCGCACGGTCCGGCTCCGGGCGGCCGGCGCGGCCGCCGCCGGGGTGGCCGCCGCGGGAGTGGTCAGCTGGCTCATGTCACCACACCTCGCCTTGCTTGCGCAGCACGCGCCGGTAGAACACCGAGAAGATCAGCAGGATCGACAGGATCAGCACGCCGTAGGTGGACGCGAGCGAGTAGTTGCGGATGCCCTCGAACGCCGCCCGGAAGGCGCCGGTCACCAGGATCTCGGTCTCCCCGGCCGGCTGCCCCTCGGTCACCAGGAAGATGATCGGGAACATGTTGAACGTCCAGATGGTGCCGAGCAGGATCACCGTCATGCTGACCGAGCGCAGACCCGGCAGCGTGATGTTGCGGAACCGCTGCCACGGCGAGGCGCCGTCGATCTCGGCGGCCTCGTAGAGCTCACCGGGGATCGTCTGCATGCCGCCGAGCAGCGCCACCATCATGAACGGCACGCCGAGCCAGATGTTGGTGACGATCGCGGTGAACAGCGATGTCCACCGGTCGGAGAACCAGGACACCGGGTCGATCCCGAGCGACGACAACAGCGAGTTCGCCAGGCCGAAGCGCTCGTTGAAGATGAACTTCCAGGCGAAGGCGCTGACGAACGCCGGCACCGCCCACGGCAGCACCAGCAGCACCCGGTAGAGGCCGCGGCCCCACATCGGGCGGTTGAGCAGGACGGCCAGGCCGAGCCCCAGGCCGTAGTGGAAGGCGACACCGACGAAGGTCCAGATCAGCGTGATGCCGGTCCACTCCCAGAACTGGCCGACCTCGCCGGAGAGGACCTTCACGTAGTTGTCGAGGCCGACGACCTCCCACTTGTTGGGGTTGTCCTTGCAGACCTCGCTTCCGGTGATCGACTTGGTGCAGATCTCCGCCACCTGGTTGGCCTCGGTGAGGTTGGTGAAGGAGAGCCAGACCCCGCGGAACAGCGGGTAGAAGATCAGGACCGCCAGGACGACGACCACGGGCAGGACCATCGCCCAGGCGTACCAGTGCTTGTCCCAGCTGCGACGCAGCCGGGACGGCGGTGCGGAGCGGCGGCCGGACGGCGCGGGCGCCGGCGCCGGCTCGGCTGTCACAGTGCTCATCAGCTGTGCTCCAGGGGAGTGAGCCGGCAGGGCCGGCGACCGGACACGGTCGCGCGGCCCTGCCGGGTGCCGAAGTGGTCGCCGGCCGCTGCCAGCGCCGACGGTGAGGTCAGAGACCGTACGAGGTGACGACCTCGGCCTTGTACTTCTTGGCGACGGTGTCGAGCGCGGCCTTCGGGTCCTTGTTCTGGATCAGGACCTCGGTCGCCATCTGGTCCAGCGGGCCGAAGAACTGGCCGGCCTCGGGGATCCACGGGCGGCCGACGGCGACCTCGACGACCGGCTGGTACGCGGCCACGACCGGGTTGTTCTTCACCGCGTCCAGGCTGTACGCCGACTTGCGGGTCGGCAGCAGGCCGAGCTTCTCGGAGAGGAACGCCTGCGACTCGGCGGAGCTCATGAACTTCACGAACGCCACGGCCGCGTCGACCTTCTCCTGCGGCATGCCGGACCAGATCGTGTAGTTGTGGCCGCCGACCGGGCCACCGGCCTTGGCCGAGCCACCCGGGACCGGGGCGATGCCCAGGTTCTCCAGGCCGCCGAAGGTCGGCGCCGACTTGACGTTGCTGACCTCCCACGGACCGTTGATGATCATGGCGACCTTCTTCTCCTTGAAGAGGGTCATCATGGTGCCGTAGGCGTCGTTGGCGGACGGCTTGGCGGCCGCGCCGCTGTCGATCAGGTCCTTGGCGATCTTCAGGCCGGCGACGTTCTGCTCGGACGCGACGGTGATCTTCTTGGACTGGACGTCGACCAGGTCGCCGCCCTCGCCGTACATGAAGGGCAGCATGAAGTAGCCGGCCGGGTTGATGTAGAGGCCCTCGGCGCCGGTCTTCTGCTTGATGGTCTGGGCGGCGGTCTTCAGCTCGGCCCAGGTCTTCGGCGGCGCGGAGATGCCGGCCTTGGTCAGCAGCTCCTTGTTGTACATGAGCGACAGCGTGTCGGTCACCTGCGGGACGCCGTAGGTCTTGCCGTCGTACTTGTTCGACGCGAGCGGGGTCTCCATGAAGTCCGACTCGTCGGCGAGCAGCTCGGAGCCGTCGAGCGCGTAGAGGTAGCCGAGGGAGGCGAACTCCGGCACCCAGGCCACCTCGGCCCGCAGGATGTCCGGGGCGCCGGTCTTGGCCTGCGCGGCGGTCTTGAACTTGTTCTGAGCCTCACCGAACGGGACCGACTGATAGTTGATCTTGACGTTCGGATAGGTCTGGTTGAACTTGGCGATCAGTTCCTGGAACGCCGGGCCCTCGTTCTTCGGGTCCGACGTGTCCCACCAGGTCAGTTCGGCCTTGAGGGAAGCGGGATCCGCCTTCGGCTGCTCCTCCGTCTTCTTGTCCTCCCCGCCGCAGGCGGCGAGGGCGAGAGCAAGGGTGGTGGAGGCGAGTACGGCGATCCCCTTGGCTGTGCGACGCATGTTCGCTCCTAGTTTGCCTGCCGGGTATCGGCGGGACAGTAGCAAGAACTTTCCGAGTTAGAAACCCCTTGCGAACCGCCTTGCAACAACCGATCCCGTCTTGTCACCTGACCTTCTCCCCCGTCGGACTTACAGGACAAATCAGGGTCACCGAACGTGGCCCAGGCCCCACCGTCGTGACCGCGGGTGGGCCACCCGCCACCGATCGCGCCGGCGATCGCCGCCCTGCTCCGGGCGGGCTCGGTCCGGATGCGGGACTTCGCAATCAACCCGAGATCACCCCTGCTCGAAGCTGCAAGATCTTGCCGGCCACTGCGCAAGAACGACTCGGTGAGCTACAGTGCCGCCATGCGCGCTCGACTGTCCGACATCGCCCAGCAGGCCGAAGTCAGCGAGGCGACGGTGTCTCGGGTGCTCAACGACCGCCCCGGGGTGGCGCCCGAGACCCGGCAGGCCGTCCTGACCGCCCTCGACGTGCTCGGCTACGAGCGCCCCGCCCGGCTGCGCAAGCGCAGCGCCGGGCTGGTGGGCCTGGTGGTGCCGGAGCTCGACAACCCGATCTTCCCCGCGTTCGCCCAGATCATCGAGTCGGCGCTGGCGCCCACCGGCTACACGCCGGTGCTGTGCACCCAGACCCCCGGCGGCGTACGCGAGGACGAGTACGTCGAGATGCTGCTCGACCGCCAGGTCTCCGGCATCGTCTTCGTCTCCGGCCTGCACGCCGACACCGCCGCCGACCACGACCGCTACCGGGCGCTGATCGCCCGGCCGCTGCCGATCGTCATGATCAACGGGTACGCGCCCGACCTCCCGGCACCCTTCATCTCCTGCGACGACCGGGAGGCCGCCGAGCTGGCCGTCGCCCACCTGGTCGCCCTGGGGCACCGCCGGATCGGCCTGATCACCGGTCCGGACCGGTTCGTCCCGGTGCTGCGGAAGGTCAACGGCTACAAGGCCGCGATGAAGCGCCTCACCGACGTGTCCGACGACGAACTGGCCGAGCTGACCGAGCTCTCCCTCTTCGGCGTGGAGGGTGGCGAGGCCGCCGCCGCCCGGCTGCTGGACCGCGGCGTCACCGGCATCGTCTGCGGCTCCGACCTGATGGCGCTCGGCGCGATCCGGGCCGCGCGGCAGCGCGGCCTGTCGGTGCCGCACGACCTGTCGGTCGTCGGGTACGACGACTCCCCGCTGATGGCCTTCACCGACCCGCCGCTGACCACGATGCGCCAGCCGGTGTCCGCGATGGCGGTGGCCGCCGTGCGGGCCCTGGTCGACGAGATCAACGGGCACGCCGCCCCGCACTCGGAGTACCTGTTCCGCCCCGAGCTGGTGGTCCGCGGCTCGACCGCGGTGGCCCGGACGACGGACACGCCCGCCGGCGGTCCCGCACGGCAGCGCCCGGCGGCCTCGGCCCTCGCCGTCTCGGCCTGACCGGCGCGGGATCCACCAGCCGACTCCGGTGTCAACCGGGGTCCGTCCACCTCGTCACGCGTTGCCAAGGGGCCCTTCCTGGACCGGCCGCCGTGATGGCTGTCATTTCTTGCGCAAGGAATGCTTGACTCTTGCAGTGCCGGGCGGCATCCTGCACAGACACCCGCGCGTCCAACGCCCGCGCCGCACACCGCCGTCCCGCGCCACAGAACGGGGAATGCCTCGATGACCGTCAGCAACCCCACGCCGCTGACCTCCGACGACGACTGGTGGCGCTCCGCAGTCGTCTACCAGGTCTACGTCCGCAGCTTCGCCGACTCCGACGGCGACGGGATCGGCGATCTGCAGGGCATCCGGCAGCGCCTCCCCTACCTGCGCGATCTCGGAGTGGGCGCCCTCTGGCTGACGCCCTTCTACACCTCGCCGATGATCGACGGCGGGTACGACGTCGCCGACTACCGCGACGTCGACCCGATGTTCGGCACGCTCGCCGACTTCGACGAGATGATCGCCGACGCCCACGCGCTCGGCCTGCGGATCATCGTCGACCTGGTGCCCAACCACACGTCCAGCGAGCACCCGTGGTTCCAGGCCGCCCTCGCCGCGGCCCCCGGCTCCGCGGAGCGGGAGCGGTACCTGTTCGCCGAGGGCCGGGGCGAGAACGGTGAGCTCCCCCCGAACGACTGGGAGAGCATCTTCGGCGGGCCGGCCTGGACCCGGCTCGACGACGGGCAGTGGTACCTGCACCTGTTCGACCCCGCGCAGCCGGACCTGAACTGGCGCAACCCCGAGGTCCGCGCCGAGTTCGAGGACGTGCTCCGGTTCTGGCTGGACCGCGGCGTCGACGGCTTCCGGATCGATGTGGCGCACGGGATGATCAAGGCCGAGGGCCTGCCGGACGTCGGTTTCAGCACGATGACCACCGGCCGGCGGCAGGTCGAACTCCTCGGCAAGGGGCGGCTCCCCTACTTCGACCAGGACGAGGTGCACGACATCTATCGCTCCTGGCGGCCGATCCTGGACAGCTACCCGGGCGGCCGGATGGCGGTGGCCGAGGCGTGGGCGGAGACGCCGCAGCGGCTCGCCCGCTACATCGGCCCGGACGAGCTGCACCAGGCGTTCAGCTTCGACTTCCTCGACGCCACCTGGTCGGCCGAGTCGTTCCGCAAGGTCATCGACACGGCGCTCGCCGAGTCGACCATCGTCGGCGCGCCGACCACCTGGGTGCTGTCGAACCACGACAAGCAGCGGCACGTCACCCGCTACGGCGACGGCCCCGAGGGCCTGCGGCGGGCCCGCGCCGCGACCCTGCTGATGCTCGCGCTGCCCGGCTGCGCCTACCTCTACCAGGGCGAGGAGCTGGGCCTGCCCGAGGTGCTCGACCTGCCCGACCACGTCCGGCAGGACCCGCAGTTCCTGCGTACCGGCGAGAGCCGGGACGGCTGCCGGGTGCCGATCCCCTGGAGCGGCGAGCTGGCCCCGTACGGCTTCGGGCCGGAGGGCAGCGACCTGAGCTGGCTGCCCACCCCGGCGACCTGGCGTGAGCTGTCGGTGGCCGCCCAGGCCAGCCGCCCCGGCTCGACGCTGGAGCTGTACCGCACGGCACTGCGCATCCGCCGGGCGCACCCGGCGCTGTCCACCACGGCGTCCGGGATCAACTGGCTGGAGACCGAACCGGGCGTCCTCGCCTTCACCCGTACCGCCGGCGACGCGGTGCTGACCTGCGTGGTCAACATCAGCGGCGGACCGGCCGAGATCGAGGGGTACGGCGACCCGCTGGTCGCCAGCGAGACGCTCACCCGGCGGGGCACCGTCCACGTGCTCCCGGTCGACGCCGCTGCCTGGTTCGAACGGCGCTGAGCGGGTAAGCCCTCATCGACCTGGTCGTCCGGCGTGCTCCGCGCCGCCGGGCGACCGGGCAACCGACCCCTTGTGGTGGGGGGTGAGGTGGCGTCGGCGCTCCGGGAGGAACACCTCCCGGAGCGCCGGTGTCCATCCACGACCCGCCGGTCACACCGGGGCCGGCGTAACCGGAGCCCGGGACGTGATCGACCCGTGCTCCGGCCCACCGCGGAGCCACGGGCATCGAGTGGACCTGGGCGTCGGGCGGCGTCAGCCCCCGGCACCGGGCAGCCGCGCCGCGATCCGGCCGAAGCCCGCCCGCAGCTCAGCCTCGCTCGGGGGCGTCGCCGGCCCGGTCCGCCGGTCCTGCTCCGCGGCCGCCTCCAGCTCCTCGTCGATGGTGTCCTCGTAGTCGCCGTACAGGTCGGCGCTGTCGACCTGGGCCGCCTCGTCCCGGGCGGCGATCTGCGCGGCGGCGATCTCGCCGCGGATCTCGTCGATCGACACGGCCGGCAGCAGCGGCTCGACGACCCCCATCAGCTGCTCCTCGGACACCACCGCCTCGGCGAGCGCCAGCGCGTGCGCCCGCTCGTACGGCCCGCACACCACCGGCTCCCACTCGTCGGCGTCGCCGAGCGGACCGAAGGTGATGATCCACGGCAGGTCGAGCATCGGCGAGTCGTCCGGCAGGTCGAGTGTCACGAGAGCGCCCACCCGCCCATCATCGCCGCCCGGCACCGGGGCGCGCGGCCGATTCGCCCGCCTCGTCGCCGGTCAGGCGGAGGCGGGCCCGGACGCGAGCGGGCTCCAGCGTGCCGCCCACACCCGTTCGATCTGTGCCGCCTCGGCGTCGTCGACGCCGTACGCGCTGACCGTCAGGCTGACCGGGCCCGGCTCGGGATCGTCCAGCGGCAGCTCGGCGGCCGCCGCCAGCAGCCGGCCGTCGGGATCGACCACGATCCGCTGTCGCGGGCTGTGGAACCACTCCTCGGTGGACCCGGCCGTGCCCAGCACGGCGAGCAGGTCCCGGCCCGTCCCGGTGCCGGTCAGGTAGGCGGTGCGGCGGGCACCCTCCGGCCGGCACTCCAGCAGGTAACGGAGCTGGGCGAAGAAGGTCTGCCAACCCTCCGAGACCGCCCGCTGCTCGGCGGCCGCGGCCGCGTCGGCCGGCGGCGGCAGCACCGCGCTCAGCCGGGTCACGTCGCCGTCGGCGGCGAGCCGCAGCTCGGAACCGTCGGCCATCGCGATCCGGCCCGGAGGCTCCGGACGGGCGCGGTCGACGAAGATGAACCGGATCTCGTCGTCCAGCCCGTCGTACTCCCAGCCGAACCACTGCCGGATCTCCGCCGGCTCGGTCAGGGCCGACCACACCCGCTCCGGTGGTGCCTGCACGACGGTCTCGACCACGGTGCCGTCCGGATCGGTCATCGGTCTCCTCCTGTGTCGTCTCGATCAGCGCGCGTCCAGCGCGGCCCGGACCAGCGCGAGCGCGGCCTCGGGGGGTACGCCCAGCCGGGCCGCCTCCGCCGCGTACCCGGCTGCGGCCCGTTGCAGGCGGTCCATCGCATCATCGCGGCCGGGTGCGACAACGGTGCCGTGCCGCCCCCGGGTCTCCACCAGCCCGGCCGCCTCCAGCTCCCGGTACGCCCGGGCCACCGTGTTGACCGCGAGCCCGAGGTCCGCCGCGAGTTGACGGACCGTCGGCAGCCGCGCCCCGACCGGGAGCCGGCCGTCGCCCACCTGCTCCGCGATCCGTGCGCGCACCTGCTCGTACGGCGGCACCGACGAGTCCGGGTCGACCACGATCTCCACCCTGTGCTCCCTCCCCCGTCAGCCGGCCCCGCCCGGCGTGCCCGGATCCGTGTCCTCGTCCAGGTCGACCGCAACCGGCCCCTCCGCCAGGTCCACCACCCGCCCCCGGGTGCTCGTCGCGGCCAGGGCCGCCCCGAAGAGCACGAGCTGGTTGAGCAGGTAGAGGTAGAGCAGCAGACCGACCGCGCCGGCCACGACCGTGTACGCCGGGTTCCGCTCGGTCCGCATCACGTAGTAGCGCCCGACGGTGTTGAGCAGCGTGATCCCCACGGCGACCAGCAGTACCACCGGGCGCAGCCGGGCCCGGCTCATCCGCAGCCGCGGCACCGCCACCAGCAGCAGGGTCGCCAGCACCGCGTTCACCAGGACGCTGAGCACCGCGCTGACCGTGGTGAGACCCACCGAGCCGGTGCTGCGCAGCAGCCACCGCAGCAGCGACTCCAGCGCGTCCACGGCGGCCACCGAGACCCCGAGCAGCACGAACACCACGAGCAGCACGCCGAGGTCGACCAGGCGGCGGACGACCAGGTTGCCCGGCTGCTGGTTGATGCCGTACATGAGCCGCTGCGACGAGCGGATCGCCTCCACCCAGCCGATCCCGGTGAAGATGAGGATGACCAGGCCGACGACGCCGACCGTGCCGCTGCTCTCCGCGATCTGCCCGGGGTCGAGGAACGGCAGGTTCTCCCTGAGGAAGTCCTCCGCCGCCGCACTGACCTCGTCGTTGTCCTCGAGGATCGCACCGAAGACGGAGTACGCGACCAGGGCGAGCGCGAAGACCGCGAAGAACCCGTAGTAGGCGATCGCCGCGGCCAGCCGCCCGCCCAGGACGTCGGTGTAGCGCACCCCGGCCCGCCACACGTGGTCGAAGGCGCCGGAGCGGCGGCGGGCGGCGTCGATCCGCCCGGCGATGCTCGCCTCGACCCGGCCGAACACGTTCACGCCGTCATCCTCGCCGATCTTCGGCCGGTACGCCGGGATCCAGGCCGGACCGCAAGCCGGGCGGCGAGTCGTCGGGTGGGTCGCGGCGCGGGTCGACGGCCCCGCGTCAGCCGCCGAGGCGGAAGTCCCGGCGCGGCTGCCACCGCGCCTGGCCGCTGTGCGAGAACAGGGTGAACGACTCCACCTCGAACATCGCCGAGAAGTCGGCGAGGTCCTCGTACACCTTGTCCAGCGCCTCCGGGGAGACGTCCTGCGCGACCGTCACGTGCGGGTGGTACGGGAAGCGCGCCTCCCGGCGCAACTCCGGCGCGGCCCGGATCGCCGCGGCCAGCAGCTCGCACTCGCTGATCCCGGCGGCGACCGCCACGAACACCACCTGGGTGACCGGCCGGAACGTGCCGGTGCCGCGCAGGTGCAGCGTGAACGGCAGATGGGCGGCGGCGACCGCGCCGAGGTGCCGTTCGACGGCCGGGAGCGTGGCGACCGGGATCTCGGTCGGCCCGAGCAGCGTCACGTGCGCCGGGACGACCTGCTGGTCGCCGGCCTCTGCCCGGCGCCGGGTGAGCATGCCGCCCCAGGGCTCGGGGATGTCCACGGCGATGCCGATCTGGATGGTGTCACCGGCCACCGGCGCGTCGTTGCTCAGATCCACGCTCAGCGCCACCCCTCCGGCCACCGACTCCACGACCTCACCCGCACCGCGCCGCTACTCGCCGCGGACGGGCGGGAAGAAGCCCACCCGCTCGTACGCGGCCCGCAGCGTCGGCGCCGCCACGGCCCGCGCCTTCTCCGCACCGGTGGCGAGCAGCTTGTCCAGCTGGGCGGGGTCGTCGAGGTAACCGCGGGTGCGCTGCTGGATCGGCGTGACGAACTCGCGCACCACCTCGCCCAGGTCCTTCTTCAGGTCGCCGTAGCCCTTGCCGGCGTAGGCGGCGACCAGGTCGTCGATGCTCCGGCCGGACAGGGTCGAGTAGATGGTGAGCAGGTTGGACACGCCGGGCTTCTGCTCGGCGTCGAAGACGATCTCGCGGCCGGTGTCGGTGACGGCGGAGCGGATCTTCTTGGCCGACCGGGCCGGATCCTCCAGCAGGTCGACGATGCCGGCCGGCGAGGAGGACGACTTCGACATCTTGGCCGTCGGGTCCTGCAGGTCGGTGATCTTCGCGGTGTCCTTGACGATGTGCGGCGCGGGCACGGTGAAGGTCGGCCCGAACAGCGAGTTGAACCGCTGGGCGAGGTCGCGGGAGAGCTCCAGGTGCTGGCGCTGGTCCTCGCCGACCGGCACGGCGTGGGCCTGGTAGAGCAGGATGTCGGCGGCCTGGAGGATCGGGTAGGTGAACAGGCCGACGCTGGCCCGCTCGTTGCCCTGCTTCTGCGACTTGTCCTTGAACTGGGTCATCCGGCTCGCCTCGCCGAACCCGGTGATGCACCCGAGCACCCAGGCCAGCTGCGCGTGCTCGGGCACCTGGGACTGCACGAACAGCGTGCAGCGCTCCGGGTCCAGGCCGACGGCGAGCAGCTGCGCGGCGGCCACCCGGGACCGCTGCGCGAGCACCTTCGGGTCGTGCCCCGCGGTGATCGCGTGCAGGTCGACCACGCAGTAGAACGCGTCGTGGCTCTCCTGCAGCGCCACCCAGTGCCGGACCGCGCCCAGATAGTTGCCGAGGTGGAACGAGTCGGCCGTCGGCTGGATGCCGGAGAAGACGCGCGGGCGGGCGGGTACGTCGGACATGCCGGCAATTCTGTCAGCAACACCCGGCGCCCGTCATGACGGGCCGGCGGGTCGCTCCCGGCCGGACAGCGTCGGCATGGTGACCTCACGCCGGGGCTCGGGCACCCGCGCCGGGGAGACCGCCACCCGGGCCACCCGGCGCCCCTCCAGGGCGAGCACCCGGAGGAGCCACCCGACCGGCGGATCGCCGGGCCGGGGCGCGCCACCGGTCGGCTCGACGGCCAGCGGCACCTCGTCGCCGACCACGGGCAGGCGGCCCAGCGATGCCATGACGAACCCGCCGACCGTCTCGTACGGCCCGGTCGGGAGGGTCACCCCGGTGCGCTCGGCGAAATCGGCCAGGTTCAGCCGGCCGTCGACCACGGCGGGCACGCCCGCGGCGGCCGGCTCGGGCGGGCTGTCGTACTCGTCGTGCAGCTCGCCGACCAGTTCCTCGATCAGGTCCTCGCAGGTGACGATGCCGGCGGTGCCGCCGTACTCGTCGACCACCACGGCGAGGTGGTGCCCCTCGCGGCGCATCTCGGTCAGCGCCGGGAGCACCCGCTTGCTGCCGGGCAGCCGCTTGACCTCCCGGGTCAGCTCGCCGACCGTGGTGCACGGGTCCTGGTCGGGCCGCAGCAGCACGTCGTGCAGGTGCACGAACCCGACCACGTCGTCGTGGGTGCCGTCGACCACCGGGTAGCGGGTGTGCGTCTCGACCCGCACGAGGCGCTCGGCCTCGGCGATGGTCAGCGCCGCGGAGAGGAAGACCACCTCGGTCCGCGGCATCATCACCTCGCGCACCAGGCTGGCGCCGGCCACCAGCACCTCGTCGATGATCCGCCGCTCCACCGGGTCCAGCACGGTCGCGGCGGCGACCAGGTCGCGCAGCTCGTCCTCGCTGATCCGTTCCCGGCCGGACGCCGGGCTGGCGCCGAGCAGGTCCGTCACCAGGCGGGTGGCGCCGGTGGCGGCCCGGACAACGACGCGGGCGACGGCCCGGGCCAGCGGCCCGGGCTCGCGGCGGGGCCGCCCCCGCGCGCGACGCCGGAGCCCGGGACCACCCGCTTCCCGCATGAGAAGGATGGTAGACATCCGGGCCACCGCGGGAGCGGTCATGTTCGGCTCTGTTCGGTCATGAGAGGTTATGGTGAAATAAGGATGGCCGCCGTGCGGCCCGGCCGTCGAGGCCCGGCCGTAGGGTGATCACCGGACGGCCGCCGGTGTGGCGGCCGGGCAGGAGGAGACGACGTGAGACTACTCGTCACCGGCGGGGCCGGCTTCATCGGCAGCGTGGTGACCCGGATGCTGCTCGACGCCGGCCACGAGGTGGTGGTGCTGGACGACCTGCGCACCGGTCACCGGGCCGCGCTCGCTCCCGAGGCCACCCACGTCGAGCTCCCCCTGCACGACGTGGCGCGGGTGGTAACCCCCGACGCCGGTTTCGACGGAGTGCTGCACCTCGCCGCCCTGATCGCCGCCGGCGAATCGATGGTCAAGCCGGAGCTGTACTGGCACAACAACCTCGTCGGTTCACTCGCCCTGCTCGACGCCGTGCGGGCCGCCGGCGTGCCGAGGCTGGTGTTCTCGTCCACCGCCGCCGTCTACGGCAACCCGATCGAGCTGCCGATCCCGGAGACGGCGGTGACCGCACCCACCAACACGTACGGGGCCACCAAGCTCGCCGTCGACATGGCGCTCACCTCCGAGTCCGTCGGCCACGGTCTGGCCGCCGTCTCGCTGCGCTACTTCAACGTCGCCGGCGCCCACCTCGACGGCGCCGTGGCGCTCGGCGAACGCCACGACCCGGAGACCCACCTCATCCCGATCGCGCTGGACGTGGCCGCCGGCCGGCGGGAGAAGCTCCAGCTCTTCGGCGACGACTACCCGACCGTCGACGGCACCTGCGTCCGCGACTACATCCACGTGGCCGACCTGGCGCGCGCCCACCTGCTCGCGATCGACGCCGCGACCGCCGGCCGGCACCGCATCTACAACCTGGGCAACGGCAACGGCTTCACCAACCGGCAGGTGGTCGAGGTGGTCCGCGAGGTGACCGGCCATCCCCTCCCGGTCGAGGTCGCGCCGCGCCGCGAGGGCGACCCCGCCGAGCTGGTCGCCTCCGCCCGGCTGGCCCGCGAGGAACTGGGATGGGTGCCGGCGAAGCCGACCCTGCACGACATGGTCGGGGACGCCTGGGCGTTCTACCGGGGGCACGTCCTGGAGGGAGCGTGACCCGGTCCGACGTCGCGGTCCGCGCCGCCGCCGGCTTCCGCTCCCGGTACGCCGGGGAGCCCGCGGGCCGCTGGGCCGCTCCCGGTCGGGTCAACCTGATCGGCGAGCACACCGACTACAACGACGGCTACGTGCTGCCCTTCGCGCTGCCGCTGCGTACCGTCGTCGCCGCCGCCCCCCATGACGGCGCGGGCTGGACGGTCTGGTCGGAGCTGGCCGACGACCCGGTCGAGTTCGGGCCACCGGCGGTCGACGAGCCGGGAAAGGTGACCGGTTGGGCCGCCTACGTCGCCGGGGTCGTGTGGGCGCTGCGCGACGCCGGGTACGCCGTGCCCGGCGCCCGGCTGGCGATCGCCTCCGACGTGCCGCTCGGCTCCGGGCTCTCCTCCTCGGCGGCCCTCGAGGCCGCCGTGCTCGCCGCCCTGGTCGACCTGGGCGGCCTCGACCTGCCCGCGGAGAAGCAGCCCCGGCTCGCCCAGCGGGCCGAGAACGCCTACGTCGGCGCGCCGACCGGGATCATGGACCAGTCGGCCGCGATCCGCTGCCGGGCCGGGCACGCGCTCTTCCTCGACTGCCGGGACGAGTCGGTCGAGCACATCCCGTTCGACCTCGACGCGGCCGGGCTGGCCGTGCTGGTCGTCGACAGCCGGGCACCCCACCGGCACGCCGACGGCGAGTACGCGTCCCGCCGGGCCGCCTGCGAGCGGGCCGCCGCGACGCTCGGGGTGCCCGCCCTGCGGGACGTGCCGGTCGCCGACCTCGACGGCGCACTCGGCCGGCTGCCCGACGACGAGACCCGTCGCCGGGTCCGGCACGTCGTCACCGAGAACCAGCGCGTCCTCGACACCGTCGCGCTGCTGCGCGCCGGCCGGGTACGCGAGATCGGGCCGCTGCTCACCGCGTCCCACGCGTCCATGCGGGACGACTTCGAGATCACCGTCCCGGAGATCGACACCGCGGTCGAGGCGGCGCTGGCCGCCGGCGCACTCGGCGCCCGGATGACCGGCGGTGGCTTCGGCGGCTGCGTCCTCGCCCTGGTCGACGCGGACCGCGCCGACCCGGTCGCCGACGCCGTCCGCGCCGCGTACGCCGGACGCGGCTTCACCGCCCCCGGCACCGTCACCGTCCGCCCCGCCGGCGGCGCCACCCGCCTGCCGGGAAGGTCCCGTCGCACCGGCTGAGGTGCCACCCCGGTCACCCGCCCGGCGCGGCGCGAGGGCCGGACCGCCCCCGGAGACGCCGGCCCGTCAGCCCGCCTCGACGATCATGCCCGCGCCGACCGTCCGGTTCGTCGACTCGTCGATGATGACGAAGCCGCCGGTGGTGCGGTTGCGCCGGTACTCGTCGGCGAGCAGCGGCACCGTCGTCCGCAGGCGTACCCGGCCGATCTCGTTGAGCTTCAACTCACCGGCCGACTCGTCGCGATGCAGCGAGTTGATGTCGAGCCGGTAGTGCAGGCCGCGCACGATGGCCCGCGCCGAGCGGGTGGTGTGCTTGATCGCGTACTTGCTGCCCACCTGGAGCGGGCGGGTCTCGTCCATCCAGCAGACCATCGCCTCGATGTCCTGGGCGACCGACGGGGCATTGTTCGGCCGGCAGATCAGGTCACCCCGGGAGATGTCGATCTCGTCGGTCAGGCGTACGGTCACCGACATCGGCGGGAACGCCTCCGCGACCGGCCCGTCGGCGGTCTCCACCGCGGCGATCCGGCTGGTGAAGCCGCTCGGCAGCACCATCACCTCGTCACCCGGCTTGAGCACGCCGGAGGCGATCTGGCCGGCGTACCCGCGGTAGTCGGTGACGGTGGTGGACTGCGGGCGGATCACGTACTGCACCGGGAAACGCACGTCGACCAGGTTGCGGTCGCTGGCGATGTGCACCCGCTCCAGGTGGTGCAGCAGCGACGGCCCCTCGTACCAGGGCATGTTCTCCGACCGGGCGACGATGTTGTCGCCCTTGAGCGCGGAGATCGGCACCACGGTCAGGTCCGGCACGTCGAGCTTCGCCGCGAACGAGGTGAACTCGTCGGCGATCCGCTCGAAGACCTCCTGCGACCAGTCCACCAGGTCCATCTTGTTGACGCAGAGGACCAGGTGCGGCACCCGCAGCAGCGAGCACAGGAACGCGTGCCGGCGGGACTGCTCCACCAGGCCCTTGCGGGCGTCGACGAGGATCAGCGCCAGGTCGGCCGTGGAGGCCCCGGTCACCATGTTGCGGGTGTACTGGATGTGCCCGGGCGTGTCCGCGATGATGAACTTCCGCCGGGGGGTGGCGAAGTAGCGGTACGCGACGTCGATCGTGATGCCCTGCTCCCGCTCGGCCCGCAGGCCGTCGGTGAGCAGCGAGAGGTCCGTGTACTCGTCGCCCCGGGCCGCGCTGACCGCCTCCACCGCGGCGAGCTGGTCGGAGAAGAGCGACTTCGTGTCGTACAGCAGGCGGCCGATCAGGGTCGACTTGCCGTCGTCCACGCTGCCGGCGGTCGCGAACCGCAGCAGGTCCATCGGGCGGGCGGCGACGTCGGACCCGACCGGCGCCATCGTCTCGGTGGTCATCAGAAGTAGCCCTCCCGCTTGCGGTCCTCCATCGCGGCCTCGCTGACCCGGTCGTCACCGCGGGTCGCGCCCCGCTCGGTGATCCGGGTCGCCGCCACCTCCTCGATGACCTTCTCCACCGTGTCCGCGTCCGACCGGACGGCCGCCGTGCACGACGCGTCACCCACCGTCCGGTAACGCACCCGCGCCTTGAACCGCTCCTCCCCCGCCCGCGGGCGGAAGAACTCGTTCACCGCGTACAGCATCCCGTCGCGCTCGATCACCTCACGCTCGTGGGCGTAGTAGATCGAAGGCAGCTCGACCCGTTCCCGGGCGATGTAGTGCCACACGTCCAGCTCGGTCCAGTTGGACAGCGGGAACACCCGGATCGACTCGCCCGGGTGGTGCCGGCCGTTGTAGAGCGCCCACAGCTCCGGACGCTGGTTCTTCGGGTCCCACTGGCCGAACTCGTCGCGGAAGCTGAACACCCGCTCCTTGGCCCGGGCCTTCTCCTCGTCCCGCCGGGCCCCGCCGAAGAGCGCGTCGAACCGGTGCTTCTCGACCGCTTCCAGCAGCACCGGCGTCTGGATCCGGTTGCGCATCCCGTCCGCGGTCTCCCGCACCAGCCCACTCGCCAGGGCCTCCGGCACGCTCGCCACGATCAGCTGCAGGCCCAGCTCGGCGACCCGCCGGTCCCGGTACTCCAGGACCTCCGGGAAGTTGTGCCCGGTGTCCACATGCATCACCGGGAACGGGATGTTGGCCGGCGCGAACGCCTTCTGCGCCAACCGCAGCATGACGATCGAGTCCTTGCCGCCGGAGAAGAGCAGCACCGGCCGCTCCATCTCGGCGACCACCTCGCGCATCACGAAGATGCTCTCGGCCTCCAACGCGTCGAGGTGGGACACCTGGTACGCGGCCGCGGTGGTCATGACGCCGACTCGATTCGCACGCTCATTTCCAGACCTTTCCGGTCGGGTTTGCCAGGAAGTAGCGCTCAGATTACCCGCAATGCCGTTGCAGCGCCGCAAGCAACCGACTGGCGAGATCCGCGCGGCAGACCAGCAGGTCCGGCAGGCGCGGGTCGGCCTCGTTGTATTTCAGCGCAGATCCATCGATTCGGGAAGCGTGCAGTCCGGTGGCCGTCGCCACAGCCACCGGCGCCGCCGAGTCCCACTCGTACTGGCCACCCGCGTGGATGTACGCGTCCACCTCACCGGTGACCACCGCCGCGATCTTCGCCCCGGCCGAACCCATCGGCACCAGGTGAGCGCCCACCTCCTCGGCCAGGTCGGTGAGGAACACCGGCGGCCGGCTGCGGCTCGCCGCCAGCCGGATCGTCCGTCCACCGCCCGCAGCCGCCGCCTCCAACGTCATCTGCGGGTACGCCGGCGGGTAGTCCGTCCCCAGCACCCGCTGCTGCGCCGGCAGCCCCACCGCCCCCGCCACCAGACCGTGCGGCGTGGGCGCGTTCCGCGCCCAGAGCGCCACGTGCACCGCCCAGTCCGAGCGGCCCTCCTCGGCGAACTCGCGGGTCCCGTCCAGCGGGTCGATGATCCACACCCGGTCGGCGGTCAGCCGGGACACCGCCTCCGTGCTCACCTCCGCCGCCCAGGCCAACCGCGAGCCCTCGTCCTCCTCGGACAGGACCGCGTCACCGGGACGCCACTTCGCCAGCTCCGTGCGGATCAGGTCGTGGGAGACCTTGTCCCCCGCGGACTTCAACGCGCCGGCGTCGGCGAAGCCCATCTCGGCCCGCAAGCCCAACAGCGCCTGGCCGGCCCGGCCGGCCAGCCACCGGGCGAACGCCCCGTCGATCATCGGAGGACTGCCCATCACCGTGCTCCCGTCGCCGCGTGCCGCCCCAAAGGGGGCAGACTACCGTCTGCCGTCAGGCGCCGTGGTAGAGGTTCTGCGTCGGCTCCACCCCGCGCACGACGACCGACTCCACCACGTCCGCCGCCCGGTCCACCAGGAAATCCAGCTCCTTGCGCTCCACCGAGCCGAAATCCGACAGTACGTAGTCCGCCGGGTCCTGCCGTCCCGGCGGCCGGCCGATCCCGAACCGCACCCGGACGTACTCCTTCGTGCCCAGCGACTTCGTCATCGACCGCAGGCCGTTGTGCCCGCCCTCGCCGCCACCGCACTTCACCCGCACCTGGCCGTACGGGATGTCCAGCTCGTCGTGGATGGCGACGACCTGCCCCGGCGGCACCTTGTAGAACTGCGCCAGGCTCGCCACCGGCCCGCCGGACAGGTTCATGTACGTCAGCGGCTTCACCAGCACCAGCCGCGGCCCACCGAACCCCAGCCGCCCCTCGGCGACCTCGGCAACCGCCCGCTTGTGCCGGCCGAACCGCACCCCCACCCGCCCCGCGAGCAGGTCGGCCACCATGAAACCGACGTTGTGCCGGTTGCCGGCGTACTCCCGGCCGGGGTTGCCCAGGCCGACCACCAGCCACGGCCCCACCTCGTCCGTCACGTCCGTCCCTTCCCGCTCTCGCTGCTGTCTCCGCGCACCGCACCACCGACGCGACACCGCTCCGATACGCCGACAGGCGCCCCCGAGGAACGGGGACGCCTGTCGCGTGCGCAGCGGACCGATCAGGCCTCGGTCTTCGCCTCGGCGTTCTCCTCGCCCGCGGCGGCCGGAGCAGCGCCGCCCTCGGCACCCTCGACTCCCTCGGCACCCTCCGAGCCCTCGGTGACCTCGCCGACCTCGGCCTCGGCCTCCTCGGTGGCCTCCTCGACCTCGGGCAGGGTGGCCTCGAGCTGCTCGGCGGTCGGAGCGGCGGTCACCGCGGCGACCGGCAGCTCCGGGTCGGCGGCCAGCTCGACGCCGGCCGGCAGCTGAACGTCACCGGCGGTCACCTGGCTGCCCGCCTCGAGGCCCTCGATGGACGCCTCGAGCCGGTCCGGCACCTTGGTGGCATCGGCCGTCACCGAAAGGGTGTCGTGGTCGTGCACGATCAGCGTGTCCTTCGCGGCCTCGCCGACCAACTGGATCGGAACCTCGACGGTGACCTTCTCGCCCCGGCGGACGAGCAGCAGGTCCACGTGCTCGAACGTGTCCTTGATCGGGTCACGCTGGATCGCCTTCGGCAGCGCCAGCACCTGCGTGCCGTCGCTCACCTCGATCGCGAAGAGCTGGTTCGCGCCACCCTTGCGGATCGCGGCCGCGAACTCGCGGGCCGGGAGGGCGATGTGCTTGGGCTTCTCGCCGTGGCCGTACAGCACGGCGGGCACCTTGCCGGCCCGGCGGGTACGGCGGGCACCACCCTTGCCGAACTCGGTGCGGGGCTCGGCGCTGATCTTTACCTCGGACACGGGGAAACTCCTGATGCTTCGCTGCTGCGCTTGTCGTCTGGCGGTGCTGGGCGAGGGGCTCGCTGGGACTCATGCGTCATACGACTGCCCGGAGCACCGCGTCGATGACGGCGCCTCCGTGCGGTGCTGTGTCAGCGGCCCGCCGGGCACCCTCGCCGTGGCAACCGCACCAGTCTACCCGAGCGGATTCCGAGCTCTCCGGCAGTCCCCGGATCACGCTCCCGCCGCCACCGCCGGCGACGGGAGCGTGCCCTTCGGCTAGCTCAGGCCACCGAACAGGGTGGTCACCGAACCGTCGTCGAACACCTCGCGGATCGCCCGCGCCAGCAGCGGCGCGATCGACAGGACGGTGAGCTTGTCGAGCTGCTTCTCCGGCGGCAGCGGCAGCGTGTTCGTCACGACGACCTCGCTGATCGGGCTGTTTTTCAGCCGCTCCGTCGCCGGGTCCGACAGCAGCGCGTGGGTGGAGGCGACGATGATCTCCGCCGCGCCCGCCTCCCTCAGGATGTCCGCCGCCTTGCAGATCGTGCCACCCGTGTCGATCATGTCGTCGACGATCAGGCAGACCCGGCCCTCCACCTCACCGACCACCCGGTTCGCCACCACCTGGTTCGGCTTCAGCGGATCCCGCGTCTTGTGGATGAACGCCAGCGGGCAGCCACCCAGCCGGTCCGTCCACCGCTCGGCCACCCGCACCCGGCCCGAGTCCGGCGCCACCACCGTCATCGGGCGGCCCGCGTACCGGCGCTCCACGTACTCCGCGAGCACGTCCATCGCGAACAGGTGGTCCACCGGGCCGTCGAAGAAGCCCTGGATCTGGGCGGTGTGCAGATCCACCGTGAGGATCCGGTTGGCGCCCGCGGTCTTCAGCAGGTCGGCGATCAGCCGGGCCGAGATCGGCTCCCGGCCGCGGTGCTTCTTGTCCTGCCGCGAGTACGGGTAGAACGGCAGGACCACGGTGATCCGCTTGGCCGAACCGCGCTTCAGCGCGTCGACCATGATCAGGGTCTCCATGACCCACGTGTTGACCCCGTGCGTCACGGACTGCACCACGAAGGCGTCCGAACCACGCACCGAGTCCTTGTAGCGTACGAAGATCTCACCGTTGGCGAAGTCGTACGCGTCGGCCGGCGTCGGCGCGACGCCGAGCACCTCGCCGATCTCCTTGGCCAACTCCGGGAAACCACGCCCGGAGAAGAGCATCAGGCTCTTACGGTTTTCGGCGACGATGCTGCCCATGGGCCGTCTGCTCCCGTAGATCGGTGGTACCCGGCGCGGTGGTGGTGGCCGGGGACTATTCGGTTGCAGTATCTCCCGTGCCGGACGCTCCGCCCACCGGCTCGGTATCCCCGTGGATTGCCTCACCTTCACTTGCCGTAGGCCCCGCGGACACCGCACCCTCGGCACCCCGCCGCGCCCGCTCGGCCGCCTCCGCGGCCGCCGTGCCCGCCCGGCGCTTCAGCACCCAGCCCTCGATGTTGCGCTGCCGCGCCCGGGCCACACCCATCGCCCCGGCGGGCACGTCCTCGATGATCACCGAACCCGCGGCGGTGTAGGCACCGTCACCCACCACCACCGGTGCCACGAACATGTTGTCCGCCCCGGTACGCGCGTGGCTGCCGATGACCGTGCGGTGCTTGCGCACCCCGTCGTAGTTCACGAACACCGTGGCCGCCCCGATGTTGCTCTGCTCGCCGATCGTCGCGTCCCCGACGTACGTCAGGTGCGGCACCTTCGACCCGGCACCGATCTCCGAGTTCTTGACCTCGACGAACGTGCCGACCTTCGCCTTCTCCGCGAGCCGCGCCGCCGGCCGCAGGTAGGCGTACGGGCCGACGCTGGCCCGCGGACCGATCTCCGCGCCCACCGCGTGGCTGCGCACCACCGTGGCGCCCGGCCCGACCAGGGTGTCCTCCAGCGTGACGTCCGGCCCGACCAGCGCGCCCGCGCCCACCACCGTGGCGCCCTTGAGCTGCGTGTTCTGGTCGACCACGGCGTCCCGGTCCAGGGCGACCGTCACGTCGATCCAGGTGGTCTCCGGATCGAGCAGGCTGACCCCGGTGCGCATCCAGGCCTCGTTCACCCGGTCCCGCAGCAGCCGCCGCAGCGCGGCCAGCTCCACCCGGTCGTTGCAGCCCAGCGTCTCCACGTGGTCCGCCGCGACGTGCACGGCCACCGGCTCACCGGCCGACACCAGCAGCCCGAAGACGTCGGTCAGGTACTCCTCGCCCTGGTCGTTGTCCGTGGACAGCTTGCCGAGCGCGTCCCGCAGCCGGGCCCCGTCGAACGCGTAGATGCCGGCGTTGATCTCCCGGATCTCCCGCTGCGCGGGCGTCGCGTCGCGCTGCTCCACGATCTGCTGGAGCCGGCCCTCGGCGTCCCGGACGATCCGGCCGAGCCCGGTGGGGTCGGGCACCTCAGCGGCGAGCACGGTCGCCGCGGCGCCCTCCCGCTCGTGCGCCTCGACCAGCGCGCCGACCGTCTCCGGGCGCAGCAGGGGCACGTCCCCGTTGATCACCACGACGGTGCCGCCGCCCGCCGGGACCGCCTCCAGCGCGATGCGTACCGCGTGCCCGGTGCCGAGCTGCTCCGCCTGGAGCACCGGAGTGGCCTGCGGGGCGATCTCGGCCAGGTGCGCGCGGACCTGGTCGGCGCCGTGGCCCACCACGACCACCGTGCGGTCCGCGGCGAGGGGTGCGGCCGCGCTCAGCACGTGGCCGACGAGCGTACGGCCGAGCAGCGGATGCAGCACCTTCGGCAGCGCGGACTTCATCCGCTTGCCCTCACCGGCGGCGAGCACGACGACGGTGCGGAGGTGGGGCTGCTGGGACACGACGTGGCTCCCGTCGTTACGGCGACAGTCTCGCGGCCATGCTAACCAGACATCATCCGCGGATGAGTAGAAGCTCCCGGGAGAGGATTCGAACCCCTACAATCAGAACCAAAATCTGACGTCCTGCCATTAGACGACCCGGGATGGTCGAAAACGGGCAAAGCAATCAGCTTGCCGAACGCCTACACCTTAGCGCCCCCCACGCGCTTCCTCATCTGCCATTCCTTTCATGATCCCCTCGATCCTCCAATACAGCTGACGGGATCGCGGGACCTCGACGCTGAGCCTCGATCCACCGACGCGGTTTCCACCGAACATCGGTTGATCATCTCGGTATTGGGTGATTCGGCGGGTATGGGGAAGCCGCTGATCACGTGATCGGCTTGCTCCGGGCGTGTTTGTTCGGGGTGGGACCGGGGTTGTGGCCTGTGGTCGGGCCGCCTGGTTTCAGTCGTTATGGCGTGGTCAGCCGGGCGCTGGGTGGACGGCGGTGAACAGGTTGTCGAATCCTGCCTGCCAGGGCCAGTGCTCGGGTAGGTGCAGGTGGATGGCGCGGGCCCGGTGCGCGAGGCGGGCGGTGACATTGATGATCCGGGTGCGGATGGTGGCGGTCCGAGCGGTGGCGTAGCGGCCGGCGGCGAGGTGTCCGGCGGCGCGGTTGAGGTTGTGACTGATGGCGGCGCAGGTCAGCCAGGCGTCGTTCGCGGCGAACCGGCCGGACGGCAGGTGCGCCAGGGGCCCGGCGATCAGATCCGCGTTGACTTGCTCGATGACAGCATGTTGGCGGTGCTGGGCTTCGGCCTGCACCAGGGTGAACGGGCTGTCGGTGAACACCGCGTGATACCGGTAGGCGGGCAGCAGTTCTTCCTGGCCGGGGATCTGTGCCGGGTTGTCGCGGCGAACCCTGCGCACGATCAGCCGGGCGGTCACAGCGTGCCGGGTGCCGACGAACGCGGTGTAGACGGTTTCGGCGATCTGCGCGTCGGAGATCCACCGCTGGGCGTCGTCGTCCCAGACGGCTTGCGGATACCGGATGTCGATCCACTGGTCCTCGTTGATGCTCGCGCACGCGGCACGGATCTTCGCATCGATCCGGCAGGTGACCGAGAACCGCACCTTCCGGCGGCGGCACGTGGAAATCACGGTCTTGGCGTAGAACGCCGAGTCGGCCCGGACCACGATCTCCCCGGTGGCGCCGCACGATCGGGCGGTGGTGATCGCTTCGGCGAGCATGCTCGCGGCACCGCGCGCGGAGCCGGCGTTACCGCTGCGCAGCCGGGTGGCGGCGATCACCGGCGCGGACAGCGGAGTGGACAGCGTTGTGATCAGCGGGTTGTAACCGCGTAGCCAGACGTTGTAGCCGCCGACCTTGGCATGGCCGAACCCGGTGCCCTGCTTCTGCTTGCCGTAGACGCGCCGCAGCATCGAGTCGATATCCACAAAGGTCAGCACGTCGGCGCCGGCCAGCAACGGTGTGCGCCCGGCCAGGCCGATCAGGGTGTCGCGGGCGGCGCCCTGCAACTGCCGCACGTGCCCGTGGGTGAACGTGCGCAGGAACGAGCCCAGCGTCGAGGGCGCGTACACGCCGGTGAACAGCGACCGCATGCCACCGTGCCGGGCGATGCCCAGGTCGTCGATGCTGTCCGCGCCGGCCAGCATGCCCGCCACGACCGTGGCGACCTTGCCCGCCGGGTTCGCGCCCTTGTCCGTCGGCAGCCGCACCCGGTCGGCGACCGCGTCGTGCAGACCGGCCTGCTGAGCCAGGCGCATCACCGGGACCAGACCGGCACAAGACACCAGATTCGGATCATCGAACGTCGCGCGCACCACCGGCGCATCATGGCGTAATCTCACCTGCGAGGTGCCCTCTCGGACCGGCGGAATAGAAGCGTCGCAACTCCTATCCTTCCAGTTCAGAGGGCACTTTCTATCTCCGGGGTCCCGTCATCCCAGCATTGATCGGTGGATCGAGGCTGAGACAGCCCCGATAGCCGCCGTCGGTGTTCCGCCGGGCGGTGACGGGCCGGTGCCGCTTGAGCGACGTGGGCTGGAAACAGTTGGGGGGGGGAACGCCGACGACGTCCGCCCACCAGGCCACCGCAGCCCGGGCGTCGGCATCCTCGTGAATAGCCACCCGGTACCGCAACGCCTCGCGCCCGACTCCCAACTCCTCGACGAAGCGCAGGAACAGCGTCACCAGCATCGGATCGCTGTTCACAAAGCGCACCCGACAGTCATGCGCGCCGCCACGGCTTCGCCTTCGTGCCTTCGGCCCAGTAGATCGCCGCGCCCACGAGCACCAACTCCCGGCGCCCCAGCCCTCGCACCGAAGCGGCCGCCTCCGCCACCGCCTCGGCGCGTGCCGCGCCGCGGACCGCCCGGTGCTCCGCCCACAGGGCGTCCGTCATGACCTTCGAGTGCGCTCGCCGCCGAGCACGGGCCGCTTCGGTATCACGGTTGAGTGGCAGGTGGCGGACCCACAGATAGGCGGTCGACCGGGCCACCCCGACTCTCCGCGCGATCTCCGGCACCGGGCAACCGTCCCGCCGCAGTCGGATCGCTTCCTCACGTAACGCGGCCGAGTGCGCGCGCGGACGGGACGGCCGGGACAGCGGTGAATCCGTCATGGACAGCAGGTTAGAACGGGCGTACGACGATTCAACGCATTCATTCGCGGCTCTCTACCGTGCGCGTCACCGCCGCAAAAGTTACGGTGACGTAGGCGTAGCTTCGTGATCTTCAGACCCCTCTGTGAGGTGCCATGTCGACTGCTCTCGTCGAATCCGCTTCCTCCGGCCCGAAGCCCCTCACCCAGGGCCCCCAGTCCCGGGGCATCCTCATCGCCCTCTGGGTGTTCGTGGTCGTACCGTTCCTCGCCCTGGTCGCGGCCGTCCCGGTCGCCTGGGGTGGCTGGCTGAGTTGGACGGACGTGGGAATCGCCGCCTTCTGGTACGTGCTCTCGGGACTCGGCATCACGGTCGGATACCACCGCTACTTCACCCACGGCTCCTTCAAGGCGACCCGCCGGCTGCGGATCGGGCTCGCCGCGGCCGGGTCCCTGGCGGTGCAGGGCGAGATCATCCAGTGGGTGGCCGACCACCGGCGCCACCACGCCTTCTCCGATCTGGAGGGCGACCCGCACTCGCCGTGGCGGTTCGGGGCGACGGTCCGGGGGCTCACGAAGGGGTTGTTCCACGCCCACATGGGTTGGCTGTTCAACCGACAACTGTCCAATCGCGAGCGGTTCGCCCCGGACCTCATCGCCGACCGGGACGTCAACCGGGTCGACCGGTTGTTCCCGCTGCTGGTGGCGGTTTCGGTGCTCGGCCCGGCGGTCATGGGCGGGCTGCTCACCTGGTCGTGGCAGGGCGCGTTGACCGCGTTCTTCTGGGCCGGCCTGGTGCGCATCGCGTTGCTGCACCACGTGACCTGGTCGATCAACTCGGTCTGCCACGTGTACGGCGAGCGCCCGTTCGCGATGCGCCAGGGCGACCGGGCGGCGAACTTCTGGCCGCTGGCGATCCTGTCGTTCGGGGAGAGCTGGCACAACCTGCACCACGCCGATCCGACCAGCGCCCGGCACGGCGTACTGCCCGGCCAGGTGGACATCTCGGCCCGGGTGATCTGGCTGTTCGAGAAGCTGGGCGCGGCCCGGGACGTCCGGTGGCCGAAGCCCGAGCGGATCGCGGCGAAGCTGGTGAAGGCCGCCGCGGAGCGGTAACCGGGCGGTGCCCCCCGACGTTACCTGGCAGTATGGCCGGGGTGAGCGGCTCGATCCCACGACAGGGCGTCACCGAGCGCCGACGAGGTGACGACATGACGGATGCGCCGGGCGGCGACAGCGTCGCTGGTCGCCGCCGGGCGGTCCCGGCGTCCGGCAAGACCTCCCGGGTACGCATGTCGGCGACTCAGCGACGCGAGCAGCTGATTTCGATCGCGCGGCAGCTCTTCGCCGAGCGCGGGTTCGACGCCACGTCGATCGAGGAGGTGGCGTCCCGGGCGAAGGTCTCCAAGCCGGTGGTGTACGAGCACTTCGGCGGCAAGGAGGGGTTGTACGCGGTGGTGGTGGACCGGGAGGTCCGCAGCCTGCTGGACCGGGTCACCACCGCGCTGACCGCCGGCCACCCGCGCGAGTTGCTGGAGCAGGCCGCGTTGACGCTGCTCACCTACATCGAGGAGGAGACCAGCGGGTTCCGGGTGCTGGTCCGGGAGTCGCCGTTGATGTCGGCGACGGGCAACTTCAGCAGCGTCATGAACGACGTCGCGCACCAGGTGGAGCACATCCTGGGCGCCGAGTTCTCCAGCCGCGGGTACGACCCGAAGCTGGCCGAGCTCTATTCGCAGGCGCTGGTGGGGATGGTGGCGCTGACCGGCCGGTGGTGGCTGGAGGTGCGCAAGCCGCGCAAGGAGACGGTGGCCGCGCACCTGGTGAATCTGGCCTGGAACGGCCTGTCGCACCTGGAGGCCAAGCCGGGGCTGATCACCGTACGGGGGCGCTGAGTCAGCGGTTGTTCGCCCCGGCGACGGGGTGGTTGCGCCGGAGCTTCTCCTCCTCGGCGTGCTCCGGGGAGCCGACCTTGTCGTAGAGGCCGGTGCCGAGCAGGATCAGCCCGAACAACATCGACACGATGACGGTCGACATCGAGAAGTTGAGGAAGTTCGCCGAGGTCTGCAGCACCGCCATCATCAGGATGCTGGTGACGAGGAAGACGGCCCCGGCGGTGAGGTTCATGTAGTGGCCCAGGTTGCCCCGCCGGGACGCGCCGACCAGCAGGAACGCGCCGAAGACGACCGACACGAGCGAGAACGCGAGGTTGGTGCGCAGGCCGAGCACCCAGTCGCCGTCGCGCGCGAAGAGCGGGTCGCCGAGCGTCAACGCGGTGCCCCAGACACCGAAGATCAGGATGTAGAGCCCGATCAGCCCGGAGAGGACCCGGTAGATCGGCCGCGCCGGATGGTTCAGCGGGAAGTGCGCCATGACGCCTCCGACCGGAAGTGACGACAGTCAGGGGCCATTGTCCCCCGGCCAACCGCCACCCGTGCCCCAAATCGCCCAGGTAGGCCCGGCAGCGCCGGCAGCGAAGCGCCACCACGAGACCGCCACCACCAATGATCACACCCACCACCCGGCAGGTGCGTGCGAACCGCAACCACGACGGGTTCTCGCCGGAGCCCGACCCGCGGAGGGATCAAGCCTGACCGCCCGGAGCGGGTCGGGCTCCGGCGAGAACCAGGAGCGCAACCAGAGAAGCCGCAGAACCAGGAGCGCAACCAGAGAAGCCGCAGGACAGCCTCAGAGCACCAGCCGAGCCTTCTGCCACGCCTCCTTCTCCTCCTCCGTGCCGACCTTGCCGTACATGCCGCACATGAGGAGGACCAGGCTGACCACCATCAGCACGATGACGGTGCCGACGCTGAAGTTGAAGATGTTGGCCTCGGTCCGGCTGAAGGCGAGCCCGGCCAGGCTGAGGGCCATGATCGCGTACGCGAACCACTGGTTGATCATCACGTCGAAGTTGCGGCCGATCACCGCGCCGGCCAGGACGGCGCCGCCGAGCAGCACGCTGAGCAGCGAGAACCCTAGGTTGGTGCCCTGGCCGAAGACGGTGGTGTCGTCCTGGGCGAGGACCTCGCTGCCGGCGCTCGTGATGAGCCCGACCACACCGAAGGCGACCAGGTACAGACCGGTCAGCCCGCCGATCGCCCGGTAGATCGGCCGCGCGGGGTGGTTGACGGGAGTGTGGGCCATGTCTGAGTCTCCAACGACGTTCGGGTGAGGGTCGCCGGTGATTCTCCCGCATGCGCCGATGTGACGCCGCACACAGCCCCGCCCGTCGGCGCTGAGCCGGCGGTCAGCCCGCCGGGATCTGCTCGGCGAGCGCCAACCACGCCTCCTCGACCTGCTCCCGTTCGGCCCGTACGTCCTTGAGCTGGGCGTCGAGGTCGGCGACCGTCGCGTAGTCGGTGGCGTTGGCGGCCAGTTGGTCGAGCAGGTCCGCCTCCTTCTGTTCCAGCTTGCCGACCTGCCGCTCCAGCTTCGCCAGTTCCTTGCGGGCCTGGCGTACCTCGGCGGCGGACAGGCCGGCCGGAGCGGGCCGGGCGGGTTCCGCGGCGGCGGCCGGCCGGTCTCCGTCGGCGGAGGCCCGGGCCAGGTACTCGTCGACGCCGCCGGGCAGGTGGACCAGTCGGCCGTCGCCGAACATCCCGTACGCGGAGTCGGTGACCCGCTCGATGAGGTACCGGTCGTGGCTGGCCACGACGATCGTGCCGGGCCAGGAGTCGAGCAGGTCCTCGAGCGAGGCGAGGGTGTCGGTGTCGAGGTCGTTGGTGGGCTCGTCGAGCAGGAGCACGTTCGGTTCGCCGGCGAGCAGCCGCAGCATCTGGAGCCGGCGCCGCTCTCCGCCGGAGAGGTCGGAGACCGGGGTCCAGAGCCGCCGGTCGTCGAAGCCGAAGGTCTCGGCGAGCTGGGCGGCGGAGATCTCCCGGTCGCCGAGGCGGACCCGGCGGGCGACCTCCTCGACGGCCTCGAGGACGCGCAGATGCCCGGGAAGTTCGGCGAGTTCCTGGGAGAGGAACGCGGGCCGCACCGTGGAGCCGGCCGCGAACCGGCCGCCGTCCGGGCGGGTCACGCCGGCCAGCATCCGCAGCAGGGTGGTCTTGCCGGCGCCGTTGCGGCCGAGGATCGCGATCCGGTCGCCGGGGCCGACCTGCCAGGTGAGGTCGTGCAGGATCTCCTTCGGCCCGGCGTGCAGGCGGACGTGTTCCAGGTCGTAGACCTGCTTGCCGAGTCGGGCGGTCGCGAGCCGTTGCAGCGACACGGTGTCGCGCGGCGGCGGGACGTCGGCGATGAGCGTGTTGGCCGCCTCGATCCGGAACTTCGGCTTCGACGTGCGGGCCGGCGGTCCGCGACGCAGCCAGGCGATCTCCTTGCGGAGCAGGTTCTGCCGGCGGGCCTCGGTGGCGGCGGCGACCCGTTCGCGTTCGGCGCGGGCGAGGGTCCAGGCGGCGAAGCCACCCTCGTACGCCCGGACGGTCTGGTCGGCGACCTCCCAGGTGGTGGTGCAGACGGCGTCGAGGAACCACCGGTCGTGGGTGACCACGACGAGGGCGCCCTTGCGGCCGAGGAGGTGGCGGGCCAGCCAGTCGACGCCGCCGACGTCGAGGTGGTTGGTGGGCTCGTCGAGGACGAGCAGGTCGGAGTCGCGGACGAGCAGCGCGGCGAGGGCCACCCGCCGGCGCTCGCCGCCGGACATCGGGCCGACCGGGGCGTCGAGGCCGAGGTGGGGCATGCCGAGGCCGTCGAGGATGGCGCGGACGCCGGCATCGCCAGCCCACTCGTGCTCGGCGCCCATGCTCTCGCCCAGCCAGGCGGTGCCGAGGACGACGTCGCGGACGGTCGCCTCCGGGGCGAGCTGGAGGGTCTGCGGCAGCCAGGCGACCCGCAGGTCGCGGCGGTGGGTGACGCGGCCGTCGTCCGGCTCCTCCTGCCGGGTGAGCAGGCGCAGCAGGGTGGACTTGCCGGCGCCGTTGAGGCCGACGACGCCGATACGGTCGGCGTCGTCGAGGCCGAGCGAGACGTCGGTGAGTAGCGGCCCGGCGGCGCCGTAGCCCTTGGACACGCGGTCCAGGTTGACGATGTTGGCCACTTCACCTCCCATGATCAGGGCGTCCCGGTGCCGGCCCGGCACCTGTGGACGCCCGGTCCCAAGGGTACGCGGACGCGGCCGGCGATGGTCACGAGCGGCCCCCGGGCGGCGGCGCGGTCAGACCACCCGGGCGCCGGCGACCGGGCCGTGGGCGGTGCGGGCCTGCCGGCACACGCCGGCGGCGTCCAGGTCGGCGGCGATCCGCTCCGCGTCGGCCGCGTCAACGGCGAGGAAGACGCAGGTCGGACCCGACCCGGAGACGATGCCGGCGAGCGCCCCGGCGGACTCGCCCGCCTTCAGGGTGGCGGCCAGGGACGGGCGCAGGGACAGCGCGGCGTCCTGGAGGTCGTTGCCGAGGGCGGCGGCGAGCACCCGCGGGTCCCGCTGCCGCAGCGCGGCGAGCAGCGCGTCGGTGCTGCCGAGCGGCGGACCGGCGGCCCCGGCGGCCCGGAGCCGGTCGAGTTCGGCGTACGCGGCCGGGGTGGACAGGCCACCGTCGGCGATCGCGACGACCCAGTGCCAGGAGGTGGGGCGGGCCAGTACCGGGCTGACCGCCTCGCCCCGGCCGGTGCCGAGCGCGGTGCCGCCGTGGATCAGGAACGGCACGTCGGAGCCGAGGTCGGTGGCGATGCCGGCCAGTTCGTCGCGGGACAGGCCGGTGCCCCACAGGGCGTCACAGGCGACCAGCGCCGCGGCGGCGTCGGCGCTGCCCCCGGCTAGCCCGCCGGCGAGTGGGATCTGCTTGCGCAGGTGCAGCCGGGCGTGCGGGAGGACGCCCGCGTACCCGGCGAGGGCGTGGGCGGCGCGGATGACCAGGTTGGAGTCGTCCAGGGCCAGTTCGCCGGTGCCCTCGCCCTCCATCGTCAGGGTGAGGGTGTCACCGCGTCGGGCGGTCAGCTCGTCGTGGATGGAGATCGCGTGGTAGACGGTGTTCAGCTCGTGGTAGCCGTCGCGGCGCAGCGGCCCCACCCCGAGGTGCAGGTTGACCTTGGCGGGCACCCGTACGCGCACCGGCCCGCTGGCACCCCGCGGCTCGTCGTCCTCCGGTCGCCAGGCCTCGGTCACGGGGTGTCGTCCCGGAGACGCGACCGGATGTCGGGCGGCTGGGTCACGATCGGCTCCTGCTGTCGGCGGCGGACGCGTTCACGCGGGCCCTCAAGAGGCTCTGTCCTCCGGATCTCGACGAGATCCGGAAGACACTCCCTGGCGGGCACGGCGCCAGCCTAGCGGGCGGCCGGTGCGGCGGTCGGGGCCGACGCGGCGATGTCGGCGAACTGCTCGACGGTGAGTGACTCCCCGCGTGCGCCGGGGTCGACACCGGCGGCGGTGAGCGCCTCGGCGGCCCGGTCGGCGCCGCCCGCCCAGCCGGCGAGGGCGGCGCGGAGGGTCTTGCGGCGCTGGGCGAACGCCGCGTCGACGACGGCGAAGACCCGCTCGCGGGGTACGTCGGCGCGGGGCGGCTCGCGACGGGTGAAGGCGACCAGTCCGGAGTCGACGTTCGGCACCGGCCAGAACACGTTCGGCGGGACCTTCCCGGCGGCGCGGGCGCGGGCGTACCAGGCGAGCTTGACCGACGGCACCCCGTACACCTTGGAGCCCGGACCGGCGACCAGCCGGTCGGCGACCTCCTTCTGCACCATGACCAGGCCGTGCCGCAGGCTGGGCAGCTCGGCGAGCAGGTGCAGCACCACCGGCACGGCGACGTTGTACGGCAGGTTGGCGACCAGCGCGGTGGGCATCGGGTCGGCGAGCTGCGCGGCGGTGACCCGCAGCGCGTCGGCCCGGTGCACGGTGAGCCGGTCGGCGACGGCGCCGGCGTGCCGGGCGGCGGTCTCCGGGAGAGCCGCGGCGAGCGCGGGGTCGATCTCGACGGCGTGCACGTGCGCGGCGACCGGCAGCAGGGCGAGGGTGAGCGAGCCGAGCCCGGGGCCGACCTCGAGTGCCACGTCGTCCGGGGCGAGGCCGGCGGTGGTGACGATCCGGCGGACCGTGTTGGGGTCGTGGACGAAGTTCTGGCCGAGCTTCTTGGTGGGGGCGACGCCGAGGCGGGCGGCGAGGTCCCGGATCTCGGCCGGGCCGAGGAGACCGGTCACGCCCCGTAGCGTATGCCGGCCGGGACCGGTGCCCGGAGGGGACCCGTCACCTGCCGCCGGCGGTCGCGGTCACCACGGGCCGAAGGCGCGGTCACCGGTGGTGGAGATGGCCTCGCACAGCTCGTCCAGGTCGACGCCGGTGGTGGTGGCCAGCGCGCGGACGGTGAGCGGGACGAGGTAGGACGCGTTCGGCCGGCCGCGGTGCGGCATCGGGGTGAGGTACGGCGCGTCGGTCTCCACCAGGAGCTGGTCCGGCGGGGTCACCGCGGCGGCCTCGCGGAGCGCCCCCGCGCTGCCGAAGGTGACCGTGCCGGCGAAGCTGAGCAGGTAGCCGCGGCGGACGCACTCGCGGGCGAACTCGGCGTCGCCGGAGAAGCAGTGCAGCACCACCGTGTCCGGTGCGCCCTCGTCGTCGAGGATCCGCAGCACGTCGGCGTGGGCGTCGCGGTCGTGGATGACCAGGGTCTTGCCGTACCGCTTGGCGATGTCGATGTGCGCGCGGAAGCTCAGCTCCTGTGCCGCGCGGCCCTCGTCGCCGGTGCGGTAGAAGTCCATGCCGGTCTCGCCGATCCCGCGGACCCGCTCGTCCGCGGCGAGGGCCTCGATGGCGCGCAGCGCCTCGTCCAGGTCGGCCAGCCGGGGCGCCTCGTTGGGGTGCAGCGCGACGGTGGCGACGACCGCCGGGTACTTCTGGGCCACGTCCGCGCTCCACCGGGACGAGTCGACGTCGACGCCCACCTGCACCAGCCGGTCGACGCCGACGGCGGCGGCCACCTCGACCGCCCTCCCGACCGGGTCGTCGACCGGGCCACCGCCCGGTACGCCGGCCTCGCTGACCGTGATGTCGAGGTGGGTGTGGCTGTCCGGCACGGGACGGGGCAGCGGCTCGGGTGCGGGCGGGAACTCCCCGGCGCGGCGGGCCGCGCGCTGCCTGCGGGACTCGGTCTGCTCGCTCATCGCCGCAAGCATCACACACCGGGCCTGGCCATCCGCCCGCACCCGAGGTTCACGTGACCGACGACCGGTCGTTGACACCCGTACGCGATCTGAGCGGGCGGCGCATACCGGCGGGCGGCACGGGAATGCGCCCGGGGACCGATGCGGGAGCACGACCTCGGGGAGCGAACATGCCGTTCATCACCGTGGGGACGGAGAACTCCGCCCCCATCGACCTGTACTACGAGGACCACGGGTCCGGCCAGCCGATCGTGCTGATCCACGGGTTCCCGTTCAACGGGGCCACCTGGGAGAAGCTGTCGATGCCGCTGCTGAACTCCGGATACCGGGTGATCACCTACGACCGGCGTGGTTTCGGCAATTCCGCCCAACCGACGTTCGGGTACGACTACGACACGTTCGCCGCCGACCTGGACGTCCTCATGACGGAGCTGGACCTGCGCGACGCGATCCTGGTGGGCCACTCGATGGGCACCGGAGAGGTGACCCGCTACCTGGGCGCGTACGGCTCGGACCGGGTGCAGCGGGCGGTGCTGATCTCGCCGCTGGCGCCGTACCTGTTGCAGACGCCGGACAACCCGGAGGGCGTCGAGAAGAGCCTGTTCGACGGCTTCCAGAAGGCGATCATCGAGGACCGGTTCGCCTACCTGACCCAGTTCTGCGACGCCTTCTTCAACTATTCGGAGAACAAGGGGAAGCTGGTCAGCGAGGAGGCGTTCCGGGCGCACTGGGAGATCGGCGCGCGGGCGTCGGCGAAGGGCAGCCACGACTCGGTGGACGCCTGGCTCACCGACTTCCGCGGTGACCTGCCGAACATCGACGTGCCAGTGTTGATCATCCAGGGCGACAAGGACAACGTCCTGCCGTACCCGAAGACCGGCGCCCGGCTGCAACCGATGCTGCCCGGCAGCCAACTGGTCACGCTGAAGGGCGCCCCGCACGGCATTCCGTGGACCAACGCGCCCGAGGCCACCAAGGCGATCATGGAGTTCATCGGGGCGCCGGCGATGGCCCGCGCCTGAGCGGGGCGCCGCGGCGTACACCGGTCGCGGCCACCGCGACGCACGGCGGCCCCGGAGCCACGAGCCCCGGAGCCGCCCCCGCGTCCGCCGGCCAGCCGCCGCGCGTCAGCCGGACAGGCGGGCGAGCTCCTCGTCGACGATCGACGGGTCGAGCTTGCGGAACACCGGCTTGGGCGGGGCCAGCGGTCGGCCCGCCGCCAGCGGCACCGACTCCCAGCGCGCGCCGACCGAGTAGTCGCCGGTCAGCACCGGGTACGCGGGCCCGCCGTCGAGATCCTCGACCTCCTCGATGACCGGCATCGGCGCGTGCACGCCGGTGCCGCCGAGCAGCTCGTGGATCTTCTGCGCGGCGTGCGGCAGGAACGGCGTGAGCAGCGTGTTCGCATCGCTGACCACCTGCAGGGCGACGTGCAGGATGGTCCCCATCCGCGGCTTGTCCGCCTCGTCCTTGAGCTTCCACGGCGCCTGCTCGGACAGGTAGCGGTTGGCTTCGGCGACCACCTTCATCGCCTCGCCGATGGCCTGCTTCTGCCGGTGCTTGCCGATCAGCTCGCCGACCGTGGCGAAGCCGGCGCGGGACACCGCGAGCAGCGCCTCGTCGGCCTCGGTGAGCCCGGACGGGTCGACCGGCGGGATCGCGCCGAAGTTCTTCGCCGCCATCGAGATGGACCGGTTGACCAGGTTGCCCCAGCCGGCGACCAGCTCGTCGTTGTTGCGCCGGAGGAACTCCGCCCAGGTGAAGTCGGTGTCGTTGCTCTCCGGGCCGGCGACGGCGATGAAGTAGCGCAGCGCGTCCGCGTCGTAGCGCTCGAGGAAGTCGCGGACGTAGATGACCACCCGGCGGGACGAGGAGAACTTGCGCCCCTCCATGGTGAGGAACTCGCTGGAGACCACCTCGGTGGGCAGGTTGAGCCGGCCCAGCTCGCCCGGCTGCCCGTCGCGGGCGCCCGCAGCGGAGTAGCCGGACAGCAGGGCCGGCCAGATCACCGAGTGGAAGACGATGTTGTCCTTGCCCATGAAGTAGTAGCCGCGGGCGTCCTTGCCCTGCCCGTCGGCCGACCACCAGCTGCGCCAGGCCTCCGGGTCGCCGGAGCGGCGGGCCCACTCGATGGAGGCGGACAGGTAGCCGATCACCGCGTCGAACCAGACGTAGATGCGCTTGTCACCGCGGTCCCGCCAGCCCTCGAGCGGGATCGGCACGCCCCACTCCAGGTCCCGGGTGATGGCGCGGGGCTGGAGATCGTCCAGCAGGTTCTTGGAGAAGCGCAGCACGTTGGGCCGCCAGCCCTCCCGGGTGTCCAGCCACTGCCGCAGCGCGTCCGCGAGGGCCGGCAGGTCCAGGAAGAAGTGCTCGGTCTCGACGAACTCCGGCGTCTCCCCGTTGATCTTCGACCTGGGGTTGATCAGGTCGATCGGGTCGAGCTGGTTGCCGCAGTTGTCGCACTGGTCGCCGCGGGCGCTCTCGTAGCCGCAGATCGGGCAGGTGCCCTCGATGTAGCGGTCGGGCAGCGTCCGGCCGGTGGACGGCGAGATGGCGCCCATGGTGGTCTTCGGCACGATGTACCCGTTGCGGTACATCCCCTCGAACAGCTCCTGGACGACGGCGTAGTGGTTGCGGGTGGTGGTGCGGGTGAACAGGTCGTAGGACAGCCCGAGGCCGTGCAGATCCTCCACGATCACCCGGTTGTAGCGGTCGGCCAGCTCGCGGGGGGTGACCCCCTCGGCGTCGGCCTGCACCTGGATCGGGGTGCCGTGTTCGTCGGTGCCGGAGACCATGAGCACGTCGTGGCCGGCCATGCGCATGTACCGGGCGAAGACGTCGGAGGGAACGCCGAAACCGGAGACATGGCCGATGTGGCGCGGGCCGTTGGCGTAGGGCCAGGCAACCGCGGCGAGAACGTGACTCATGACCAGCAAGCCTAGTGACCGGTGCGGGACCGCTGCGAACCAATAGGCGGGCGGGTCGCCTCGCGCAGCGGTCGCCGGACCGGACGTTGGTCCGATTTGTCCTCGACACGCGGCCGGACGTGCCCGGTGAGGTGTGCGTACCGGTGTGCAATGAACACCGTGAGTGGCAGACGAGCCGACGAGCGCCCCGACGGTCCGCCGGCCGGCGGTCACCACGATCCCGCCGTACCGCAGCGCACCGGCGCCGTGGCGCCGCACCCCCGCCCGGTGCCGGCCGCCGCGCCGGCGGCGGCCGAACCGGCCGTCGAGGTGGAGCCGACCACCGGCGCGCCGCTCGACGCGCTGCCGCGCCGGGTCCCGGTCCGCCAGCCGCGCCGGCTGCGCCGGGGGCGTTCCCGCCTCGGTGACCCACCGGACGGCGACGAGACGTGGGCACCGATCGAGGAGGTGCACTGGGACGGCACACCGGTGAAGGCGGAGCCGGAGCGGGACCGGTGGGCCTGGTTCGACCGGTGGCGGCGGCGTGCGCGGAAGCCCACCCACCCGCCCGACCCGCTGCCGGGTCTGGCCGCGCTGGTCGCCCTCAGCCTGGTCGCGGCGTTCTTCGCCTGGGTCAGCGCGGCACCCCTGTGGCTGGCGCTGGGGCACTCGACGTCCGGGCGGGTGGTGATCGACCACTGCTCCGGAGGAGGGCTGACCCAGCGCTGCCGGGGCAACTTCGTCGCCGGGCAGGACCGGTGGATCGCGCACGGCGTGGCGGTGACCGGGGTGCCCGGGGAGCAGGCGGTGCCGGGGAGCGTCGTACCGGCCCGGGTGACCGGCCCCGACGCCGGCACCGCGTACGCCGAGACCGGCGCGTCCGGGCACCTGCGCTGGCTGCTCGGCCTCCTGGCGGTAGTGGGCTGCGGCGCCGGCATCGCCCGGTGGAGCGGCGCCACCCGGCTGGCCGACCCGGGTCGCCGTCGCTGGGCGGTGGCCGTCTCGGCCGCCGGGCCGCTGCTCCTCACGGTCGGCTTCCTCATCGCCGCCTGGTGAGGGCGTCAGGAAGGGCTCCTGTTGACGGCTGCGGTAGGCGAAGGGCCGCTTCCTGACCGCGCCGTGGGCGGGCGGGCGGGTCCTGACCGCGCCGCGGGCGGGCGCGCGAGCGGCTTCAGCGGTGGACGACGTCGTAGACCTCGCGGCGCCGGAGTCCGTACTCGGCGGCGACCTCGGTCACCGCGTCGCGCCGGGAGCGGCCGGCCGCCTCCCGCTCGGCGACCGTCGCGCGCAGCGTCTCGTCGTCCGGCCGCTCGGCGGTGACCGGCGGCGCGCCGGCCACCACGAGCGTGATCTCACCGCGCGCCGGCCCCTCGGCGGCCCACGTCGCCAGGTCGCCGAGCGGACGGCGGAGCACCTCCTCGTACGTCTTGGTCAGCTCGCGGCACAGCGCGGCCGGCCGGTCCGCCCCGAAGGCGGCGGCCAGGTCGGCGAGCGCCCCGGCCACCCGGTGCGGGGCCTCGAAGAAGACCAGCGTGCGTTCCTCCGCCGCCAGGGAGCGCAGCCGGGACCGCCGGGCCGCCGGGGTACGCGGCAGGAAGCCCTCGAAGCAGAACCGGTCACTGGCCAGCCCGGAGAGCGCGAGCGCGGTGGTGACGGCGCTGGGACCGGGGGCGGCGGTGACCGGCACCCCGGCGTCCAGCGCCGCCCGGACCAGCCGGTAGCCGGGATCGGAGACGCTCGGCATCCCGCCGTCGGTGACCAGGGCGACGGAGTCGCCGGCCAGGAGCGCATCCACCAGGTCCGGGGTACGGCGCTCCTCGTTGCCCTCGAAGTACGAGACGATCCGGCCGGGCACGGTCAGGTCGAGGTCCCGGGCCAGCCGGGTGAGCCGTCGGGTGTCCTCGGCGGCGACCACGTCGACGGTGGCGAGCACCGCGCGGAAACGGGCGGACGCGTCGGCCGGGTTTCCCAGCGGCGCGCCGAGGAGGATCAGGCGTCCGGGCTCGGACTTCTCACCCACGAGACGGTGCTCCTTCATCGACGGCGGTAGAGATTCTTGGGACGACGGGCGCCAGCACCCACCTTCGCAGCCTACGATCGCGGGGTGACTCAGGCGTCGACAGCGCACCCCGCCGGCCAGGCCGGGTCGGAGCACTCCGATCGAGACGCGTCCGCGGGCGGCGTCCCCGACGTCGTACGACGCCGGCTGGCCGGCGTGGACGCCCACCTCGACGGGCGGTCCTGGCTGGCCACCGCTGTGGTCGTCGCGATCGCGGCGATCCTGCGCCTCGTCAACCTCGCCCACCCGCCGGGCAAGGTGTTCGACGAGGTCTACTACGCCCGGGACGCCTGGGGTCTGATCAACAAGGGCGTCGAGTGGAGCTACCAGGACGACGGCCCGTCGTACGTGGTCCACCCGCCGCTGGGCAAGTGGCTGATCGGGCTCGGCGAGTGGGCCTTCGGCTACTACGACTACGACAACGAGCGCGGCGTCGTCGTGGTCGAACAGGTCGCCGGGCACCTGTTCACCACCGCTCCGGAGTTCGCCTGGCGGTTCTCGGCGGCGATCGTCGGCACGCTCTCGGTGCTGCTGCTGGTCCGGATCGGGCGGCGGCTGTTCCGCTCGACGGTGCTGGGCTGCGCCGCCGGCCTGCTGCTCGCCCTGGACGGCTTCCACCTGGTGCTGTCCCGCACCGCGCTGCTCGACATCTTCCTGCTCTTCTTCGTGCTGGCCACGTTCGGCGCGCTGGTGCTCGACCGGGACGCCCGGCGGCGCCGCTGGGCCGGTGCCCTGGCGGACGGGCTGGACCCGGGCCGTCCCGGGCGCGCCGGCCGGCCGGCCGGTGGCTGGCGTAACTGGCCGTGGTGGCGGCTGGCCGCCGGGGTGCTGTTCGGCTGCGCGTGCGCGGTGAAGTGGAGCGCCCTGTACTTCCTGCCGGCCTTCGTGCTGCTGGTGGTGTTCTGGGAGGTGGGCGCCCGCCGCTCCGCCGGGGTGCGCCGGCCGTGGCGGGACACCCTGCTGGACGAGGTCCCCTGGCTGGTGCTGGCGGGGCTGCTGATGGTCGTCACCTATGTCGCCACCTGGTCCGGCTGGCTGCTCGGCGACGAGGGGTACTACCGGGTGATCGACGCGCAGCGCTGGCCGAACGCCCGGCTGAGCGACACCCCGGTCGTCGGGGCGCTGCAGAACCTCGTCGAGTACCACCGGGCCGCGTACGGCTTCCACGCGCAGCTGGACGACACGCACAAGTACCAGTCGTGGCCGTGGCAGTGGCTGCTGCTCGGTCGTCCGGTCGCCTTCTACTGGTCCGGCGACGGCGCCTGCGGCGCGGCGAGTTGCGCCTCGGAGGTGCTGCTGCTGGGCACGCCGCTGCTCTGGTGGTCGTTCCTGCCGGCCCTGGTCGCGCTGGCCTGGCTGGGCCTGGCCCGGCGCGACTGGCGGGCCGGGGCGATCCTGCTCTGCGTGGCCGCCGGCCTGCTGCCCTGGTTCTGGTTCGCGGTCGCCGGCGGTCGCACGATGTTCTCCTTCTACGCGGCGCCGGCGCTGCCGTTCCTGGTGCTCGCGGTCACCTACGTGCTGGGGGCGATCATCGGCCCGCCGGTGTCGGCGGCCGCCGCGCCGGAGGCCGACCAGGACCGCCGGCTCGTCGGAGGCGTCATCGCCGGGGCGTACGTCGTGCTGGTGGCGCTCTGCTTCGCGTACTTCTACCCGATCTTCGTCGGCGAGACCATCCCGTACGACGACTGGTCGAACCGGATGTGGTTGGACGGCCGCTGGATCTGACGGGGATGCGGCGGCTCGCCGCCGCACCGTTCACGGATCGCCGCCGCTCGCGTCGGCGACCGGCCGAACGTTGACGCGCGCACGGTTTCGCGTGCGGGCCCGTTCACGTAGATGCGCGCCCCGATCGCCTGCCACGGGGGAAGCGGGCGATTGGAGCGCGCAGGGAGAGCTTAACCAGCCTGCCCCAACGGCACAACGGGTCGGCTCGGGTCAGATTCACGACGGACGCCACGCCCGACAGTCGTTGCACCCGGGACCGGTGACGGTACGTCAGCCGGCCAGGGCACGGCGTCACGGATGACCGTCGCCGCGCGCCGGTTCCGGGTTCACCATTCCTTCCACGCATTGATGAATTTATCTTTCTGGTTAACGGCTGTCGAACTCGACGGCACCCGGCACGACTGGACCGTCGGGCGACCCCCGACCGACCGGATGGAGCACGCGATGACCCGTACCCTCCGCTGGCTGTGCGGCCTCCTGGCCGCCGCCACCCTCTCGACCCTCGGCGTCGCCGCCCCGGCCCGGGCCGCGACCATCTCGGTGCCGCTGCGCACCCTCGTCGCCGACCTTCCCGTCGCCTCCGAAGTGCGCACCGGCTACTCGCGCGACCTCTTCCCGCACTGGATCGACGCCGACGGCGACGGTTGCAGCACCCGGTACGAGGTGCTGATCGCCGAGGCCACCACGAAGCCGTCGGTCGGCTCCGGCTGCTCCCTCTCCGGCGGCCGGTGGTACTCCTACTACGACGCCGCCTACTGGACCAACCCGTCCGACCTGGACATCGACCACCTCGTGCCGCTCGCCGAGGCCTGGGACTCGGGTGCCCGCAACTGGACCACCTCGCGGCGACGGTCGTTCGCCAACGACCTGGGCGACGCGCGCTCCCTGGTGGCCGTCACCGACAACGTCAACCAGGCCAAGGGCGACCAGGACCCGGCGACCTGGCTACCCGCTCAGGAGCGGTGCCGCTACGTCCGCGAGTGGGCCGCGGTGAAGACCCGGTGGCGGCTGACCGTGGACAGCGCGGAGAAGAGCAGGCTCACCAGCTTGGCGAACTCCTGCACCAACATCACGGTCACCGTGACCCACGCCTGGTGAGGCGGACGGGGACGGGGCGGGCCAGGGAGAAAACGTGCTTTCTGATCCGCCTCGTCCCTGCTGCGCCGCTCATCACGGGTATGCCTGTTCGTGCCGTCGTATCCGGATGTTCACCTTACGAAGAATGGACAGCGAGGGGTCTGCCGAAGCGGACATAAGGGGTCTGCCGCCCCTCTAGCCTCGTCCGGGTGGTCGCTCACATTCACCATCTCCGGACACCTGACGTCCCGGTGGCAACTCTGGTCCGGACAGCCGTACCGGCCCCGCCCGCCCCGGTGTTCGTCGACGTCACCGGCCGCCGGCACCGTCGCGTCCGCCGGTGGGGACTCATCCTCGCCAGCGGCTCCCTCGTATACCTCCCACTCGTCGCGACCGCCGTCCTGACCGGCGCCGCCGCGCCGTCCGGTGCGCTGCCGCCGCCCGACCACCGATCCGGTGTGGAGGCAGCCGACCAGCCCGCCCCACCGGTGCCCGGGGAGCTGCCGGCGGACCTCGACGACCTCGGCCCACGCCCGTTCGAGCCGCTCGTCCGCTCCGAACCGGACGGACCGGCTCCGCAGGCACCGGCGGCGGACGGGGGTCCGGCCCCGGCGCCCCCGGCACCGGCACCGCCGCCCACCCCGCCGATCGCCACGCCGTCGCCGACCGGCCCGGAGCCCGCGCCGGTGCCGCCCCCGCCGCCGGTCACCCCGTCACCGGTACCGACCACCCCCGAGCCCGAGCCCGAGCCCACCGGGGGGTGGCTGGTTTGACGGCCCGGGCCGGCCTCGCGGTGCCGCCCGCCCGCCCGGAGCGCCCCGCCCGGTCCGGGCCGCGCGCCGGCTGGCTCGTCTGGGGGACGCTGATCACGGTCGTACTCTGCGTGCTGTTCGTCGAGGCGTACGCGAACTCCGAGTTCGTTCCCGACCACGTGCGGCAGAGCGGCGACCAGAACGGTGTTCCCGCCACCATCCGGGCCGGCGGCCCGGTGGTCGACACCACCGAGGGGCGGACCACGTCGTACCGGATGCCGCCACGCACGATCGCCCTCACCTTCGACGACGGCCCCGATCCGGTGTGGACGCCCCAGGTGCTCGACGTGCTACGCCGGCACCGGGTCGGGGCCACCTTCTTCGTGGTCGGCAGCCAGGTCGCGCGACACCCGGGCCTCACCCGGCGGATCGCGGCCGAAGGTCACGAGCTCGGAGTGCACACCTTCAGCCACCCGGACGCCACCGTGCTGCCCGGCTGGTGGCGGCGCCTGGAATACGCGCAGACCCAGCAGGCCATCATGAGCGCCGCCGGCGTCCGGACCAGCCTGCTGCGCTTCCCGTACTCGTCGACGCCGCGGGCCATCGACAACGAGGCGTGGGCGGCGATCCGGGAGGCGGGCCGGCTCGGCTACCTGACGGCGGTGAACGACACCGACAGCAGGGACTGGGCGAGACCGGGCCTGGACGTCATGGTGCGCGACATGACGCCGCCGGCCGGGCAGGGCGCCGTCGTCCTGCTGCACGACGCCGGCGGCGACCGTTCCCAGACGCTGGCCGCCCTGGACCGGTTCATCCCGATGATGACCGCCCGGGGGTACCGGTTCACCACCGTCACCGACGGCGTGAACCGGGCTCTGGTCACCGACGAGGAGGGAGCCCGACCGGTCGCGGGGAACGTGCCGGTGTCCGGCCTCGAACGCTGGCGCGCCAGCGCCGTCGTCCTGGCCGTCGGCATCGCCGACCTGTTCCTCGAGGTCCTGCGCGTGCTGTTCGTGCTGGTCGGCCTCCTGGTGCTCGCCCGTACGCTGCTGCTGCTCGTCCTCGCCGGCCGGCACGCCCGACGGCGGCGCTCCCGGCGCTGGTCGTGGGGCCCTCCGGTCACCGAACCGGTGTCGATCATCGTGCCGGCCTACAACGAACGGGCCGGCATCGTGGCCACCGTCCGGTCGCTGGCCGGCGGCGACCACCGGGGCACCGAGGTCATCGTCGTGGACGACGGGTCGACCGACGGGACCGCCGACCTGGTGGAAGCGCTGAACCTGCCGAACGTCCGGGTGATCCGCAAAGCCAACGGCGGGAAGCCGAGCGCCCTGAACACCGGGATCGCGCACGCCCGGCACGAGATCGTCGTCATGGTCGACGGGGACACCGTGTTCGAGCGCGACTCGGTCCGCCGGCTGGTCCAGCCGTTCGCGGACCCCTCCGTCGGCGCGGTCGCGGGCAACGTCAAGGTGGCCAACCGCACCGGCCTGCTCGGCCGGTGGCAGCACATCGAGTACGTGATCGGCTTCAACCTGGACCGCCGGCTGTACGAGACCCTCGGCTGCATGCCGACCGTCCCCGGGGCGATCGCGGCCTTCCGCCGCCGCGTACTGCTCGCCGTCGGCGGCGTCAGCGACGACACGCTGGCCGAGGACACCGACCTCACCATGGCCGTCCTGCGGGCCGGCTGGCGGGTCGTGTACGAGGAGCAGGCCCGGGCCTGGACCGAGGCGCCGACCACGCTGCCCCAGTTCTGGCGCCAGCGATACCGCTGGAGCTACGGCACGATGCAGGCGATGTGGAAGCATCGCCGGGCGGTGTTCGACCGCGGCGCTTCCGGTCGCTTCGGCCGCCTCGGGCTGCCGGTGCTCGCCCTGTTCGGGGTGGTGCTGCCCCTGCTCGGGCCGGTGCTGGACCTGATGGCCGTCTACGGCCTGCTCTTCCTCGGCACCACCGAGACGGCGGTGGCGTGGCTGGCGATGCTCGCCGTCCAGGCGCTCACCGCGCTGGTGGCCTTCCGGCTCGACCGGGAACGCCTCGCTCCCCTGCTGGCGCTGCCGTTGCAGCAGTTCGCGTACCGGCAGTTGATGTACCTCGTGCTGGTCCGCTCGATGATCACCGCGCTGACCGGGACCCGGCTGCGGTGGCGGAAGCTGAAGCGGGCCGGGGACCCGGTGGCCGGGCCGGCCGGAGCACCCGTCGCCCCCGGCGGCCGGGACCGGTGGTTCGACCTGCTGCGGGCGGTCGCCCTGGGCCGGGTGGTGATCTATCACATGTTCGGCTTCGCCTGGCTGAGCTGGGCCTTCCCGGCGATGGGCGTCATGTTCGCCCTCGCCGGATCGCTGCTGGCCCGGTCGTACGACCGGTCGCCGACCGGTGCGGTGAACGCCCGCCTCCGCCGGCTCCTGCCGGCGCTGTGGGTGCTGGGGCTGGTGCTCGTGCCGCTCATGATCTGGCAGGGCTGGCCGGACCGGCCGCCCTGGCCCGGGCTGCTGACCTGGGTGCTGCCGCTCGCCGAGCCGGCGGGCAGCGGGTGGGCCGAGGACGTCACCGGGGTGCTGTGGTACCTGGTCACGTTCCTCTGGCTGGTCCTGCTCTCCCCGGTGCTGCTCGGGCTGTACCGCCGGTGGCCGCTGCCGACGGTCCTGCTGCCGCTGGCGGTCCTCGTGATCCTGCAGACCTCGGCACCGGCCCTCGGGCGGGCCGTCGTCGACTCCGTCGCGGTCGACCTGGCCACCTTCGGCGCCTGCTGGATCGTCGGCTTCGCCCACCGCGACGGTCACCTGCGCCGGATCCCGTGGGGCGTCCTGCTCACCCTGGCCGTCCTCTGCGCGGCGATCGGGACGGGCTGGGTCTGGACGCACCCGGAGGCCGGGTTCGACCTGAACGACATCCCGGTCGCCCAGGCGTTCTACTCGCTCGCGTTCGTGCTGGTGCTGCTCCGGGCGGCGCCGCGGATGGCCTGGCTGGCGCGGGTACGCCCGCTGGACGGCCTGGTCACCGCACTGAACAGTCGCGCGCTGACCATCTACCTGTGGCACAACGCCGCGATCGCGGCCTGCTTCGCCGTCGGCGACCTGCTCGACGCCTGGCGGCTCGGGCAGGCCGGCTACCTGGCGGTGGCCCTGCTGCTCCTGTTCGGGGTCGTGCTGCTGCTCGGCTGGGTGGAGGACGTCAGCGCGCAGCGGAAGCCACGCCTCGTACCCTGGCCGGCCCGGGCGAAGCCCCGGCCCGTCGTGGCGCGCCCGGTGCGCGTACCGGAACCGGCGCCGCTGCCTCGCGAGAAGGTGAGGAGGTGAGGAGGGCGGGCGGCGCCCCGCGCGGGGCGCCGCCCGCGGTGCCGGTCAGGGCTGCTTCGGCAGCCGCGGCAACCAGCCGATGAACCGGTCCTGGAGCGAGGTCGCCGCCGGCGCGGGCAGATCCTGGGTGGCGGCGGCCAGGCAGGAGCCGAGGTAGACGGTCAGCATCGCGCGATCGGCCTGGTACTCCCGCAGGAGGAGGCCCCGTTTCGGCTCGCACGGCCACTCGGCACCGCAGGTCCCACAGGTCCAGTCCGGGGTCGACGGAGCATGCTCGTCCGTCCTGGACGTCGAGGATTCCGCAGCACCGGTCATCGCGCTCCCTTTCTGGTCCGTGCCCGGCCGGACACAGTCGACAGTGGATGCCGCCCGCTTCCCCACGCGACGCCCCAACAGCGTCGCAGAACTCTCCGGCGTTACGCCATTGCGGTACGTTGATCGACCATGGCGGCCATGTCGTACCCCTCCGGGAGCTTCCATGCGTGACCTGCTGCCGCCCGCGGTCGCGGTCGCCGTGGCCGGGTCCACCGACTGGGTGGGCCTGCTGCTGCCCGAGGAGCTGGCCGGCCTCGGCGAGCGGGCGGTGGAGAGCCGCCGCCGCGACTTCACCGCCGGCCGGGTCTGCGCGCGACGGGCCATCGCCGCACTCGGCCTACCGCCGGTCGCGGTACCGGCCGCCGCCGACCGCGCACCGGTCTGGCCGCGCGGGGTGGTCGGGGCGATCACCCACACGCGCGGGTACTGCGCCGCCGCCGCGGCGCACGCCGGCGAGATCCGGTCGGTCGGCCTCGACGCCGAGCAGCACAAGACCCTCAACCCGGGGGTACGCCGGGCGATCCTGCTGAACGAGGAGGAGGACCGCCTCGCCCGGCTGCCGGCGGGGGTCTCCTGGCCGGCGGTGGTGTTCAGCGCCAAGGAGACCGTCTACAAGGTGTGGCACCCGCTGGTCGGCACGTGGCTGGACTTCCACGACGCCCAGGTGGAACTGGATCCGGAGGCCGGCACGTTCACGGCCCGGATCGCCGCCGCCCGGGTGGACGCCGCGCCCGTTGCCGGCGCCCCGACCGTCGTCGCGGGCCGGTTCGCCGTCGACCACGGCCTGGTCCGCACCGCGGCGGTGCTGCTCGGTTAGGGCTCGACGGCCACCGTGAGCGGGCCGACGCGGAGGACCCCGTCGTCCAGCGGGGAGCAGCGCACGCCGCCCCGCCCGCGCAGCGCCCGGAACGCCCCCGGGCCGATCGTCACGTCCATCCAGGCGCACGGGTTGGCCGGGCGGTTCGCCCGCAGCCGCACCGGCCCGTCGCCGGAGTCGAGGACCAGCACGGCCCCGACCAGGCCGTCCACCTCGATGCCCGCGGTGAGGATGTTTCGCCGTACCTGGGTCAGGTCGGTGCCGGCGGGCAACGACTCCCGGGCGATCAGCGTGACGCTCGCGTTCCGGTGGGCCGGCTTGCCGAAGTACCGGTCGCCGACGATGCCGAGCCCGGCCCGGATCCGCACCTCGTCGACCAGTTCGCCGGGTGGCGCCGGTGCCGGACCGTCCGCGGGCCGGCCCACGTACCGGTGTACGGGCGAGGCCAGCAACTGGACGATCTCGGGCACATCGTCGATTCTACGAACAACGCCTCGCGTACCGGGGGCGTCCGCGTTTCGTCGCCCCCCCGCTGGGGACGCGTCCTTGCGGGCGGGGAACCGCCGCCGTTCGCCGCGACGACAGGGGAGGCGACATGAGCGTGGAGCGGGCAACCGACAACATCGAGCAGCTCGCCGGCCCGGCCCGGGCCCGGATGGGCGACTTGAACCGGAACGAGCGGTCCGAGGCGGATCGGGTGCGCAAGCACGACGAGATCCACGGCCAGAAGCCCGGAGAGCACATCCAGGAGGACGCCCGGGACACGCCGGACAACTTCACCATCTGATCGCGTCGGGTCCGGAGGGCCGCCTTCGGGCGGCCCTCCGGCCCATCTCCTCGGCGGCGCCCCCGGCTGACCCTGCCCGCCCGGCTCGGTGCCGTCGGGGCGGCGCTGCCGGGCAGCATCCGCGCCCCCGCGGCTGTCGGATCTAGGACGGTGCGTCCGCCCGGGCCGGCCGGCGGCGCAGGCTGGCGTGATGACCCGGCCGATCGGGCGGCTCGCCGCCGCGCTGCTCATCACCGTCCCCCTGCTGGCCGCCGCGCCGGCGGAGGCCACCGGCCGGGCGCAACTCGCCGTCCGCGACATCCACCCGGCGGGCTGGATGTCGAGCGCGGCGTCCGACGTGAACGGTCGCGGCGAGGTGATCATCACGGCGACCAACGTGGTCGACGGCGAGATCCAGCCGCCGCTCGGGTTCGTCTGGCGGGCGGGGCGGCACACGGTGCTGCGGCCCCTGCCCGGCGGCACCGGCACCCTTCCGCGCGACATCAACGAACACGGCGAGGTCGTCGGGTTCTGCCAGTCCGACGCGTACGCGGCGCGCCCGTGCCTGTGGCGGCACGGCCGGCCGTACGACCTCGGCACGCTCGACCATCGCGGAACGGGCACCGCGCTGGCCGTCAACGACCGCGGGGAGGTCGTCGGCGACAACCAGACGTTCATCCGGGGTGGGGAGACGCGGGCCTTCCTCTGGCGGCGTGGTGTGCTCACCGACCTCGGCGGCGTGGGCGACCGCAGCGCCACCGGCATCAACAACCGCGGCCAGGTGATCGGCGTGCACTACACGGACGCCGGGCAGCGGGCCTTCCGCTGGCAGCGCGGCAGGCTCACCGACCTGGGCACCCTGGGCGGCAGCGAGTCGGTGCCGGCCGACATCAACGAGCGCGGGCAGATCGTCGGAACGAGCACCACGGCCGACGGCGCCCAGCACGCGTTCCTCTGGGACCGCGGCCGGATGATCGACCTGGGCACGCCGTCGGGCATGAGCGGCGCCCTGGCGGTCAACGACCGCGGTGAGGTCACCGGGTGGACGGTCTCGCCGGGCGGGGCCCAGCAGGCGTTCCGGTGGCACCGGGGCGTCCGCACCGAGTTCAGCGGTTACGCCGGCGACATCAACGAGGCCGGCTGGATCGGCGGCAGCACCAGCGGCTCCCCGCGACGAGCCCTGCTGTGGCGTGCTGGCCGTACGGTGACCGGCGACCCGGCGGCCGCCGTGCTGGCGCTCAACGACCGGCGGCTGCTGGTCGGCTGGATCAACACGCCGGGCGGCACCCACGCGGCCGCGTGGCGGTGACCGGGTCGGCGTGCGACGCCCCGGCTGGGTAGGGTCGGCACATGCCCCGGTACGCCGTCGGTCTGCCCAACGTGGGGCCCTTCGCCGACGCCCAGACCCTCCTCGACCTGGCCGTCGCCGCCGAGGACGCCGGCTGGGACGGCGTCTTCCTCTGGGATCACGTGCTCTTCCACGAGGCCGACTGGCCCGTGGTCAATCCGGTCGTCGTCGCCTCCGCGATCGCGGCGCGCACCTCGCGCATCCGGCTCGGGGTCCTCGTGACGGCCCTGCCGAGGCGGCGGGTACAGATCGTGGCGCGGGAGACCGCGACCCTCGACGCCCTCTCCGGCGGCCGGCTGGTCTTCGGGGCGGGCATCGGCTCGATGGACCTGGAGTACTCCGCCTTCGCTGAGGATCCCGACCTGCGCGTACGCGGCCGGCGCCTCGACGAGTCGCTGGAGCAGCTCAGCGCGCTCTGGTCGGGCGAGGAGGTGGCGACGCCCTCCGGCGCCCGGGTCCGGATGCTGCCCACCCCGGTGCAGCGGCCCCGCGTACCGGTCTGGTGCGCCGGCCGGTGGCCCAACCGCCCGGGCTTCCGGCGCTCCGCCCGCTGGGACGGGGTGGTGGCGACCTTCACCGACGCGGGGCAGGGCGTGCCGGTGCCGGTCGAGGAGTTCGAGGACGTGGTGCGGTTCGTCGCCGCCGAACGCGGCACCCTGGCGGGGTTCGACATCGCGGTGGAGGGCTGGACCGCGCCGGCGGACGCGGCGGAGGCCATCGCGCCGTACGCCGCCGCCGGGCTGACCTGGTGGATCGAGGCGATGGGCTGGTGGCGCGGCGGAGTCGCCGCCGCTCGGGAACGGATCGTGGCTGGTCCCCCCGCCTGAGCGGCGCGGGCGGCGGTGATTCGGGCAGAACGGACCCAGGCGTACGCGGCGCGCCGTTAGCGTCGGGACATGCCCGCCCGCCCGTTCCGCCGGTCGTGGCCGCCCCGGGTCCTGGAGGCACCGTCCTACCTGCAGGCGTTCGTACTCTCCGGGGTGGTGACGGTGCTGCTCACCCGGGCCTTCCTCCAGGCGACCGGCTACCCGCAGCTCGGCGGCGGCGGCCTCCACATCGCGCACGTGCTCTGGGGCGGCCTGCTGATGACCGCCGGCCTCGCCGCCGCGTTGGTCTTCCTCGGCAGCGCGGCGCGCATCCTCGGCGCGATCCTGGGCGGGACCGGGTTCGGGCTGTTCATCGACGAGGTCGGCAAGTTCGTCACCGCCGGGACCGACTACTTCTACGCTCCGGCCGCCGGCATCATCTACGGCGCCTTCGCCCTGCTGGTCGTCATCAGCCAGGCGATCCGGGGACGGCTCCGGCTCTCCGGGCCGGAGCGGACGGCGAACGCGTTGTACACGGTGGTCGGCGGGCTCGGCGCCGGTCTCACCGATCGCCGCCGCGAGGCGGTGACGCGGCTGGTCCGCGGGTGCGGCCCGGACGTGGAGGAGGCGGTGGCCCGGCTGCTGGACGCCGTGCCCCGACGGGAGCCGCCGGGCACCCGGTTCTGGCAGCCCTGGGTCGACCGGGCCCGCCGGGCGATGGTGTGGGTCACCACCCACCGGTGGGTGGTGTCGCTGGTGGTCCTCTACCTGGTCGGCGAGCCCTTCGTCGTCGTACTCAAGGTCGTGGAGAGCGCGGTCAGCGGCCAGTTGCCGGACCAGCGCGAGTGGGGGGCCGTGCTCGGGGTCGCGCTCTCGGCGCTGATCACCGCGGTGCTCGCCATCCGTGGGGCGCTGCTGCTGCCGACCGACCAGGTGCGGGCCTTCCGGCTGTTCAAGCTCGCGCTCCTGGTGGATCTGCTGTTCGGGCAGATCTTCAGCTTCACGGTCAACCAGTTCGGGGCGCTCGCCGCCCTCGGCGTGGACCTGTTCCTGCTCGCCGTCGTGTCGGCCGAGTACCGCCGGCTCTGCCGGCGGTACCCGGCGTCCGAGACCTGAGCGCCCTGCCGGCGGGCGTGCCGGCCGGAGCCTGGGTCTCCGTCACAGGTGGTTGAACACCGGCGGCAGGACGAGCACCACGATCCAGGCCCACACCGCGTACACCGGGAGGTAACCGGTCTGCCACCGCTCCAGGGCGCCGAACGGCGTCCGCCGGCGGACGAAACCCCACAGCAGCCACGCCGACCAGGCGAGGTTGGCCAGCAGGATGACGTTCTCCCCGAGCGCCGCCGCCTTGTTGGGTGTGCTGCCGTACTCGGTGATGCGCCCGGTGATCTCCACCAGTACCAGCACGTCGATGACGAGCGCGCTGACCACGAGGGCGAGTTGCAGCTTGTCGAACAGGCCGGGCGGCGCCAGCGGGTCGCGGGCCGAGAGCGAGTAGAGCAGCAACCCCAGCACCACGACCAGGAGCAGGTCGAACAGGATCAGCGCCTCCCGCTCGACGTCGATGCCGGAGTCGCTCCAGGCCAGGGCGACCAGGAAGGCCAGCAGCACGGCGGTGAACAGCGGGGTGAACAGCCGGGTGAGCACCGGGGCGATGTTCTCGACGACGCTCTGCTTGGCCTCGACGAGCCAGCCGGCCACCACCACCGCGGCCACGCTCCCGCAGGGACCGACCCACTGCCCGATGAAGTCCCCGGGGAGGAGCCCGATGGCCTCGAAGGTCCCGAACATGAAGGCGATCAGCACGCCACCGCCGAGCCCGATGAGGACGTAGTAGACGAACCACTCGCCGGTGAAGCGGATGAAGTCCATGCGCCGGCGTGCCGAGCGGAGATTGTCGGCCACGTAGGCCAGACCGACCACGAGCCACAGGGCGATCGGGAGGTGGATGCTGGTGACGACCAGCGACTGGGACCCGTCCCGAAGCGGGTAGGCGTTCGCCGCCACGGCGCCGAGTGCGAACAACGCCAGCAGCACGCCGACCAGCGCGGGTCTGGCCCGGCGACGCCAGGCCAGGAAGGCGGCCAGCCAGGGCAGCGCGAACAGGCTGAAGTTGGGCGCGTAGAACGAGCCGTCCTCCTCGAACCTCATCCCGAAGAGTTCCGGAACCTTCACGGAGGCCGCCGCACCCACCGCGCAGAGGATCATCGCGTACAGATCACGCCGTGACCGGGTGTCCGCCGCCGGCCCCGCCGCGTCGCCGCTGAGCACCAGTTGCTTCCACAGCCGTTCCGAGTGCTCCCGGGCGAACTCCCGGGACAGGTCGTCGAGGCTTCCCATGCGTTTGACCGCGACCAGGAACGCCTCGTCGGCGCGTAGGCCGGCGGTCATGAGCTCGTCGACGGAGCCCCGCAGGTGGTCCTCGAGCTCGTCGGCGTCGCTCGGCTGCAGTTCCGGGCGGCGTTGCACGTAGTGGCGCCACTGGGCGAACTGGGCCGCCAGCTCGTCGTTGCCGCTCGGCGCGGTCATGCCGGTCCGCCCAGCGGGATCGCCCGGAACGGCCGGAAGTCACCCGGCTCGATCCAGATCTCCTTGAGCGCGCCCACGACCGTGTCCCACTGGCGCCGTTGCTCGGCGAGCTCGGCCAGGCCCGCGTCGGTGATGCGGTAGTACTTGCGCCGCCGCTCGCCGGCGACCGACTGCCAGCTCGACTTCACGTGCCCGAGGCGCTCGAGCCGGTGCAGCAGGGGGTAGAGCAGCCCCTCCGTCCAGTCCAGCTCGCCGCCGGAAAGCTCGTTGATCCGCCGGAGGATGGCGTAGCCGTAGCTCTCGCCGTCGGCGAGGATGCCCAGCACCATCGGGGTCGCCGAGGCGGCCACGAGATCCTTGGTGACCTTCATCAGACCTCCCGGGCTCATACCCTAGAACTGCAATGCATAGTAGTGCTAGGTATCGCCCGGCGCCAGAGTCCCCCGAAGTCTCTTCACGCTGGAGCAGTACCGCGTCCGCTCGACGGGGTTGCGGGAAGTCACGTCCGTCTCTATAAATACAGTCAGGTCCGTCGACCTTCGGCGGGCTCGACACGGGGGAAACATGAAGAGCAGGTTCTTTCTTGCTGCCATCGTTCTGAGGCGGCCCCGGCGGTGGTCGGCTGGCCGACGCCCGCCCACGCCAGCGATGTCCTGCAGGCCACCGACGCCGACAACGACTCGACGCAGGACCTGGGCACCCTGCTGTTCTCCGTCACCTCGGCGCAGCCGCTCGCCGGCATTCGGGCAGAGCTAGCCACCGGACACCGGCGCCCCGGTCGCCCACACCGGGGACCTCGCCCTCCGGGCGAGGAAGAAGACTCGTCCGGCCGAAGGGCTGGAAAAGCTCCCCGGTCGACACCAGTTGCTGGACTGGCATATCGATGATCGAGCGCTGGAGTTCTGCAACCGACGTGAGCAGAGATTGCGCGCATGGTTGTTTACGACTGCGTGAAGTCGCTTAGCCGGACCGGCGCCAGGCGACTCCTGCGGCCAAAAGGAATGGCACGGCCACCAAGGCGGTGCCGGCAATGTTTCCGGCGCACCCGGGATTGCCGACAACGAAGCTCGTCGCTACGATCATCCCCTATGCGGGAGGCGGAAAACCGCACTCCTCGGGCACCGGCCGAAAGGGTTACTCATGAAGCAAAGACGCAGTGTTCGCGTGATGTTCGCCAGCGCGCTATCCGCATTGTTGAGCATACCGCTGGCGCTCGCGCCGGCGTCACCCGCCCATGCTGCGTCGTGTTACGACGGGGCAGTTACCTGGTATGCAACCGGGAGCAGCAAGAACGCTCTTCTCCCGTCCGCATCGGGAACGTACAAGACGACCAGCCGGTGCAACGACATCAACTTTGATGTCAGGACATACAGTGGCAGCAGTAGCTACAAATCATTCCTGGTGCGAGTCTGTTTTGTCGGCGCCGGCTACTGCAATACCTGGAAGACCTATGACATCAATAAGCATGGCTGGATGGTCATCGCCTCGAATGTTGTAGACAACACGACATTCCGCGTCGAACTGCACTTCCCCGAGGCAACGCACGGGACGAACTTTGGCGGTTTCGTCGCCTTCTGATCGACGCGGGGTGTCCGCCGTCCGTGCTTGAGTCATCGACCCGGCGGCGGGCCGGGGTCCAGGCCTCGAAATTCGTGACAGGGTTTGGATCCCGGCCTGCGGCCGCCAACCGGACGGAGCCGCGAGGCTTGACCCCACCTACGCGACGCTAGGACGGGTAGGACGTGGATCAAGGCACCCGCGACGAGTTGCTCGGCCGCCTGGCTGAGGCGGTCGAGGCCGTCACAGCCGCGCACCCGACCCGGGTTGCCGTCGACGGACCGCCGGCCGCGGGCAAGACCTCCCTCGCCGACGAGCTGGCCGTCGTGCTGCGCAGACAGGGCCGCCACGTCATCCGCGCGACGATCGACGATTTCCTCTTCCCGCGGGCACGGCGCTATCCGCGCGGCGAGTACTCGGCCGAGGGCTGCTACTTCGACGCCCACGACCACGACGCGCTGAACCGGGTCCTGCTCGATCCGCTCGGTCCCGGCGGAGATCGACGCTTCCAACCCGCGGTCTACGACCGCACCGCCGATGCTGCCCTGTCCCCGCCGGTCACGACTGCCCCAGCAGACGCCGTGCTGGTGTTCGACGGCGTCTTCCTCATGCGCCCCGACCTGATTGATCGGTGGGACCTGCGCATCTTCGTGTCGACCGCGCTCGAGACGACCGTGGACCGGGCCGTGATCCGAGAGCGCCGGGTGTCAACCCGAGCCGACGTCGAACGGCGCTGGCGCGAGCGGTACATCCCCGCCCAACAGCTCTACTTCGCTACGGTCCGCCCGACCGAGCACGTCGACTTCATCGTGCACAACGACGAGCCTCAGCAGCCGGTCTGGGAGACCCTGACGCACTGACCCGATCTGGCGTATCGAACGGCTGCTGAAGTGCTGGAGATGGAATCGGTGGCGGCCGGACGTCCGGACCCGTCGCCCGGCGCGACCGGTCGGACCCCGTCGGCCGGCGCGACCGGTCAGGGCTCGGCCAGCCGAACGTATCCGGTCGAGCCCACCGCCTCGATGTCCCAGTGCCGGCCGAACGCCCGCGCCCCACTGATCATGACCCGGCCGATCTTTTCCGGAACCTGCGGGTCGACCACCAGCTTGCCGTTGACCGCATCGAGGCCGAGCATGGAGCGGAGGAAGTTCAGCGGCGCACCCGCCGCCCAGGCCTGCGGGCTGCACGCGGTCGGGTACTGCACCGGCCAGGTCGAGCGCGCCCGTTGATAGCCGGCGATCGCCTCCGGCAGTCGGAAGCTGAACGCCTTCGCCGCCTCCAACAGCGCCAGGGAGACCCGGTTCGCTTCCTCCCGGTAGCCGTAGCGCGCCATGCCGAGCACCGCGATGGAGTTGTCGTGCGGCCACACCGTGCCGAGGTGGTATCCGATCGGGTTGTACGCCACCTCGTCCATCGACAGGGTGCGGATCCCTGACCGAGCGCGTCATCTACGAACTCGGCTACCACGCCACCGGCTGGATCACCACCGGAGACGCCCTGCTCGCCAACACCGCCGCCGCTCAAGCCCGCGCCCGACACCAAGCCGGCCTCGACGCCCTGGCCGACGAGCTGGCAGCCCACCGGACCGCCGCCCGACCCCTGGCCGCTTGACACGTACGTGTCAACACCCGCCCGGCCCGCTGGGTGCATGTTCATTGACAACTCCAAAGCGCACCAATCACGGATGGCCAGCAGCCAGCCTTGGGTCAGGTCAGAGTGCACCGAGAGCCGCAGATCGGGCAGTACCCACGTTTGGCATTCGAAGTCACGTCCGTATCGCACCTCGCGCAGCGCCCGTCCTCCCAGAGGCCCTGGTCGGGTCCAAGGCCGCCACCGTAATAGTCCCGGTCGGGCCAGGCGACCAGCTCAAGGTCGAGACCCGGCTCGTCCTCGTACTGAGTCGCTGTAGCCAGGACCAGCACCGTTCGTATGCCGTGGCTGTCCTGGGTGTAGCGCGGGAGGACGCGCCGCAGGACATCAACGAGTTCGCGGATCGGGAACGCCGCGAGCTGTTCGGCGAGATGGTCCCGGTCTTCGTCTGTGGGCACGCGACCGACCGTACGCGAGAACCGCACTTTCCCTCTCAACCATTCATGGCCCGCGAGCGGGTCGTGCGGCAAGAGGGCCCGCCCAGCCAATGCGCTGGCGAAAGCCGCGCCCGTCATGACCAAGCGAAAGGAGAGCCCATGACAGTAGCCACCAGCGAACCGCTCTGGACCATCGAGGAGGTATCAGCGTTCCTGCGCATTCCGGTAGACACCCTCTATCAGTGGCGGTCGCGTCGCACCGGCCCGCGCGCGTTCAAAATCGGTCGTCACCTGCGCTATGACCCCAGCGATGTGCGGTCTTGGCTTGCGGAGCGAGGGAGCGACGATGGCCGTCGATGACCTGTGGTACCTGAGCAAGCGTGGCCCCAACGGCGAGAAGGTGAAGTCGAAGCGTTACGGCCGGGGGAAGCGCTGGCGCTGCCGCTACGAGGACGCCGCTGGGCGCACCCGGACTCGCTTCTTCGACCGCAAGGCCGATGCCGACGCCTGGGACAAGAAGGCCAGCAGCGGCGCTGCCGAGGAAACCCAGGTCGACCAGGGCGAGCGACGCACGACCTTCCACGACTACGCGGAACGGTGGCGGCTGTCTCGCCAGATCGGTCAGGCCCTGGACTATCAGCGCCACATCGAGTCCCGGCTACGCCACCACCACTACCCGCCCTTCGGCCACCGCCCGATCCGCGCGATCACCGTCACCGACATCCTGGAATGGGTCGCCCAGCTCCTACAGAACAACGTCGCGCAGTCATCGGTGAAGACCTACTTCGACCTGCTCAACAACATCATGAACTCCGCCGTAGCCGACAAGGTGATCCCCGACAACCCCTGCAAGTCGATCCGACTCTTCGCGATCCTGCGCGGCTTCTCCCGCGCACCGAAATGGGTACCGACCGATGACGACGTGCTCGCCCTGGTCGACGTGGTGCCCGACGAATATCAGGCGGCCGTCTGGGCCGGCGCCGGCGAGGGAATGCGACTCGGGGAAGTCCTCGGCCTGGAGGACAGTCCGCGGTGCATCGACCGGAACCGTCAGGAAGTCCACGTGGTTCAGCAACTGCGGTTCCACAAGGCCACCTACGGCGGCTTCTACCTCGCGCCGCCCAAGGCCGGCTCAGTCGGCGATGTCGACCTGGACGACCACGTCGCGACGGTCTTCGCCGAGCACGTTCGGAAGTACCCGCCCGTCCTGGTCGAGCTGCCCGACATCACCACCGGCACACCAGACCCGGGCAAGGATCCCAAGCGACGTTTGGTCCCGCTGCTGTTCACGGACGACTACGGCCGGCCAATCCACGACCAACGCTGGTCCGACCTGTGGCAGACCTGGCGCAAGGCGGCCGGCTGGCCCGACGAAGGCACCTTCCACTGCCTGCGGCACTACTTCGCCACCCGCCTCATCACCTCGGGAGCCGATCCCACCGACGTGCAGAACGCGCTACGGCACTCCAGCCTGCGGATCACGCTGGAAACCTACGTTCACTGGTGGCCCAAGAAAGATCGTCGCCGCAACATCATCAGCAGCGCGCTCCGGGACGCGAGCGCCAAGCGTCAGCAGGGTCCGAAGACCCGAGATCTGAGCTGACTTGTACCCGATCTGTACCCGCCGATCTTGTGCGGCGGGTATCCCCAGGTGAACGGTGTTACTGGTGGAGCTGAGGGGATTTGAACCCCTGACCCCCTCGATGCGAACGAGGTGCGCTACCGGTCTGCGCCACAGCCCCTCCGCCGGCGTGCCGGCGTCGGTCCCACCCGGCTTGCACCGGGCGGGCCGGCGACAAGGCTAACAGGTCACCGACCCTCCCCGCGAACTACCCCCGGCCGGCGGCCGCGCTGCGCCGCGCCCGAAACCCACCCGATCTCCCCGTGGATCGGGGCGCCCGACGGTCAGAGACACCGCAACTTCGGGGAAGTTGCTGCCTCCACCGCACGCGAGCCCGCAACTTCCCCGAAGTTGCGGCCTCCGCGGGAGGGCACGACGGGCGGGCGCGGGGCGGCCCCGCAGGAGGGCGCGGCGGGCGGGCGCGGGGCGGCCCCCGCGGGAGGGCACGACGGGCGGGCGCGGGGCAGCCTCCGCGGGAGGGCGCGGCGCCGGCGCGGTGTGGCGCGGTCAGGCTGAGTGGGGGCCGCCGCCGGACTGATACGGGCGGCCGCGCAGGCCGCCCGTACGCCGGTAGGAGACCGTGCCCCCGTTCGCCGCCGCCGGCAGGTCCGCCGGCCGGTCCAGGCCCATCGCGGTACGGCGTACCGACTCGCGCTGGGCGGCCAGGCGGCGCTGCGCCTCGCGACGGGCCGCCGCCCGGCGGGCCTGCTCCCGGCGCACCTCAGCCTGCCGCGCGGCCAGCCAGGCCGCCTCGCGGGCGCGGGCGCGCCGGCGGCGCTGGTCGGCGAGCGCACGGGACCGCAGGTGGACGACGTACACGATGAGCAGGGTGCCGGTGACCGCGAAGCTGATCCAGAACCCCGGGCCCACCACTAGCACGCCGACCAGCTCGGTGGCGTTGAGCAGCAGCAGCGCGGCCAGCACCCGGCGCCGCCGGTAGACGGCCGGGGTGTGCTGGCGGCGGCGCGGCGGCCGGCGGCGGGCACGCCCGAAGGCCCGCGTACCCGTCGGGGGGATCGCCCGCAGCCGGTCCGACCGGCGGGACCCGGCCGGCGGCGCGGAGATCGGCGCGGCCAGGCGGCCGGTCGACACATCCTCACTCAGGGTGACGACAAGGGTACGCGGCGGGTTCAGCGGCCGGCGGCCCGGGACAGTACGGCGCCGTCGACGGCGCTGGAGCACCCGCGCCGTCGACTGCGCCCGCTCCGCCGCCAGCCGCTCGGTGGCGTCGTACCGGCGAACCAGGGCCGGTGCCAGGGCGAGCAGGCCGGCGGCGGCGAGGACGGCGAGGAGCACCGAGGTCGGCACCCTCACCCCTCCCGTCACCGAGTTCGGAGCAACCGCCACCCGACCGCAGGATCTTTCACCGATCAGCCTCGGGGGCGAGGATCGTACGGGCGGGCCGCGCTTGCCGCAGCTTGCAGTTACCTGAGGTTACGGGCGGTCCTGCCGGATGCTGGCACGCCGCGCCGATCGTCACGGGTGGGACGGTTCACCCGGTTGCGGCCCGCAGGCGGTGCCAGCGGGCCAGCAGCCCGCCGTCGGCGGCGACTTCCTCGCTGGTCATGGCGTACCCGATGTGGTCACGCCACGCACCGTCGATGTGCATGTAGCGCACGTGGTACGCCTCCTCGCGGAAGCCCAGTTTCTCCACCACCCGCCGGGAGGGCCCGTTCTCCGGGCGGATGTTGACCTCGATCCGGTGCAGCCCGCCGGGGCCGAACGCGTGGTCCACGGCGAGCGCCAGGGCGGTGGGTGTGATTCCGCGCCCGGCCACCCGGGAGTCGACCCAGTAGCCGGCGTAGCCGGAGCAGAACGCGCGGCGCACAATGCTGCCGATGTTCAGGTGCCCCACCAGGCGCTCGCGGCCCTCCTCCCGGAGGCAGACCGCGAAGGGCATGCTCTCGCCGATCCGGGCCGACCGGCGCTGGTCGCGGTACACCCAGCGGAAGGCGGCGGGCGAGTTCAGCTCGTCCCAGCTGCCGGGGATGACGGATTCCCACGGTGCGAGCCAGGCCTGGTTGGCGCGGCGTACCTCGGACCAGGCCGCGGCGTCCGAACGCCGGTACGGGCGCAGCAGCACCGGGCCGTCCACCAGCACGACCGGCCAGCCGGGCGTACGGCCTCCCAGAAGGCTCACCCGGCCGATCCTCCGCCCCTCGCCGCGTCGAGGGCAAGACTCCTCACCGGCGTCGGTCCAGCAGCAGCACGTCCACGGTGGAGCCGGCGGCGGCGGTGGTGACCCGCTCGCCGAGCACCATCAGGCCGTTCGCCTCGGCCAACCCGGACAGCGTCAGCGGCCCGCCGCGCAGCGGCTGGACGGTGTAACCGCCGCCGCGCCGCTCGGCGACGTTCGCGGGGCGGAACTCGCGCAGCCCGGCCGGTGAGGAGATGGTCTCCAACAGGTGTGCCCGGACGCTGGGCCGGAACACCGGCTCCGCCCCGGCGAGCAGGTTGATCGCCGGCCGGGCCAGCACCTCGAAGCCGATCAGCGCGCTGCCCGGCTCGCCGGGCAGGCACACCACCGGCACCTCCTCCGGACCGACCGTGCCGAAGCCGAGTGCGGTGCCCGGGTAGAGCGCCACCTCGGTGAAGGTCACCGGCCCGGCGCGGCTCCCCTCCCGCCGGGACAGGATCCGCCGCACCATGTCGCCGGGCCCGGTGCCGGTGCCGCCGGTGGTGATGATCAGGTCGGCGCGGAGGGTCTGGTCCTCCAGCAGCCCACGCAGCCCCTCGGGGTCGTCGTCGCAGATCCCCACCCGGTACGCGAGGGCACCGACCTCGGCCGCGGCGGCGGTCAGCGCGTGCGAGTTGACGTCCACCACCTGGCCGGGCTGGCTGCCCCGGCCCACCTCGACGAGTTCGTCGCCGGTGGCCACGATGACCACCCGTGGGCTGGGGCGGACCACCACGTGCCCGATGCCGGTGGCCGCGAGCACCGCGACCAGTGCCGGTGAGACGTACGTGCCGGCACGGGCGAGCGGGGTCCCGGCGGTGATCTCCTCGCCGGCCTTGCGGACCCCGTACCCGCGCTTCGGGGTGCGGTGGATCTCCACCGCGGCCATGCCCTGGTCGGTCCACTCCACCGGGACCACCACGTCCGCGCCGATCGGCAGGGGCGCACCGGCGGCGACCGAGAAGCAGGCCCCCGGGGTGAGCCGGACCGGGCGCCAACTCGCCGCGCCGAGGTCACCGACCACATTGAGCCGGACGGCGCGGCCGCCCGGTGAACCGGCCTGGACCGGGACGTAGCCCACGCCCCGGCCGCCGCCGGCGATGTCGTCCCAGCGCGCCGCGTACCCGTCGACGGCCGCCTGATCGAAGGCCGGGAAGGAGGACGGGGCGACGACGTCCTCCGCGAGGACGTTGCCGTACGCCTGGGTGAGGTCGAGGTCGAGCGGAGGCAGCGCGCGTAACCTGCGCAGCACGCTGCCCAGGTAGTCGGCGAGCGGCGTCAACTCGTTCGCGGCCGCCTCGGCGTCGGCCGTCGCGGTCATGTACTCGGACCGCCCGACGCGTCGGAGTTGATGAACTCGACGAGCCACTTGCGGAACTCGGCGCCGAGGTCGTCGCGTTCGGCGGCGATCTGCACGACGGTCTGCAGGTAGCCCAGCGGCATGCCGGTGTCGTAGCGGGTGCCGCGGTAGACGATGGCGTGCACCGGCACCCCCTCGGTACGCAGGATCTCCATGGCGTCGGTCAGCTGGATCTCGCCGCCGCTGCCCGGCTCGGTGCGGCGGATCGCGTCGAAGATGCGCCCGGGCAGCACGTAGCGACCCAGCACGGCGAGGTTGCTCGGGGCGTCCTCGGGCTTCGGCTTCTCCACCATGCCGGTGACCCGGACGACGTCGGCGATGTCGCCGAACTCCGCCTCGGCGGGTTCGACCGAGGCGATGCCGTACCGGGTCGTCTCGGCCGGGTCGACCTCGAAGAAGGCGAGCACGATGCCGCCGGTGCGGGCCTGCAGTTCCAGCATGGCCGGCAGCAGCGGCTCGGCGGGCTTGACGAACTCGTCGCCGAGCAGCACCGCGAAGGGCTGGTCGCCGACGTGGGACTCGGCGTACCCGACGGCGTGGCCGAGGCCGAGCTGCTCGGGCTGCCGGCAGGTGTAGATGGCGGCGAGCTCCTCGGTCCGCTTGACGGCGGCGAGCAGGTCGGGCTTCTTCTCGAGCCGTTCCTCGAGGTCCGGGCGGCGGTCGAAGTGGTCGACCATGGAGGTCTTGCCGCGCCCGGTGATCAGCAGGACGTCGTTGATGCCGGCCTGCGTGGCCTCCTCGACGATGTACTGCAGCACCGGCCGGTCGACCACCGGGAGCAGCTCCTTGGGCACGGCCTTGGTGGCCGGCAGGAACCGGGTGGCGAGCCCGGCGGCCGGGATGACAGCCTTGACCGCGCGGGGACGGCCGGTCGCGGCGGCCGTCGTTGAGGGGTTCGCTGAGTGCTCCGACATGCCGCGAGACTATCGGCCACGGCTCTGTCGTGGCGGGTGAGGACCGGAAGACGCGCCGCCGTCGGGGGCGGCCGCACCGGGGGCGGGCCGGGCGTCGGGGTCCCGCGCCTCCCGGTGCGCGCCGGCCCGGGGCAGCCCGTCCTCCGGGCTGACCGCGCCGGTCGGCACCGGGATCTCGCGGACCGGCGGGGTGGCCCGCGCCATCGGGGCGACGCTCCAGGCGTCCCGCCCGCCGGCCTTCGCCGCGTACAGCGCCTCGTCGGCGGCGTCGAGCACCTGCTGCCCGCTGCTGCCGTGATCGGGGTAGACGGCGATACCGATCGAGACGGTCACCCGCACCGGGACCGGCCCGCCCGGTCCGGCGACGGCGATCGGCGTGGTCCGGATGGCGTCGCCGAGCCGCTCCGCGACGGTCGTCGCGCCCCGGGCGTCGGTCTCCGGCAGCAGCACCACGAACTCCTCGCCGCCCTGCCGGAACGCGAGGTCCACCTCGCGGATCTCGCCGCGGACCCGGCGGGCGAACTCGGCCAGCACCGTGTCCCCGGCGGTGTGCCCGTACGTGTCGTTGACGTCCTTGAACCGGTCCAGGTCGAGGACGAGCACGCTGAGCATGCGGCCGAACCGGCTGGCCCGCTCGACCTCCCGGCGGATCGACTCGCGCAGGTAGCGGTAGTTCCACAGACCGGTCAGCGGGTCGGTGAGGGACAGCCGCTGGGTCTCCTCGTGCACCCGCACGTTGTCCACCGCCACCGCCGCGTGGCCGGCGAAGGTCCGCAGGGTGACGAGGTCGTCGTCGTCGAACTCGTCGCCGCCGTGCCGGTCGTACAGGGCCAGCACGCCGAGCACCGCGGCCGGCGCCGTGCCGTCCGGCGGGGGCCGGCCGCCGGCGTCGTCGGCGCGGGTCACGTCGGGGCCGGGCGCCGCGAACGGCACCGCGATGTACGTGCGGCAGCGCGGCTCCTCCGGTGGCCCGGCGGAGGGGTCCACCCGGCCGCGGCGCGGCTCACCGGTCACCGCCACGGCGCCCACCACGCCGCTGCCCAGGGGCACCCGCACCGGTCCGGACGCGCCGTCGGGCGGCGTCAGCCCTTCGGTGGCCTGCGCGACCAGCAGCCCACCCGGGTCGACGAGCAGGACGGCGCCGGCCCGGGCGCCGGTCGCCGCGATCGCGCTGTGCAGGATGACGCGCAGGATGCGTTGCAGGTCGTGGGTGCTGGCCAGGGTGTCCCCCAGTACCGCCAGGTGCCCGCGCAGTTGGTCCCGGCTGCTGGTCAGCGCGGCCACGTAGGTGCCGGTCTCCCGGGTCATCCGGTTGAACGCGCCGGCCAGCCGCCCGATCTCGTCGCGGCTGCGCACCGGCACCCGCGCGGTCAGGTCGCCCCGGGCCACCCGGTCGACCGCACCCGCCAGCTCCACCAGTGGCCGGGTGGTGACCCGGGCCAGCCGCCACGCCGCGGCGACCGCCAGCAGGGCGGCCAGCAGCACGGCGACGACCAGGGCGGTGTACAGGCCGGGCGGCGTGTCGCTGGGGACCGACAGCACCAGTGGCAGCGGCTGCCCCTCCGAGGGCCCGACCCGGCGCACGTACCGACCGTCGGTGGTCCCGACGACCCGCTCGCCGTCCAGGCCGCCGGCGGCGGCGAGTACCTCGTCGCGTACTCCGGCCGACTCGGTGGTGTGGCGGAGCCGGACGGGCGCGGCGGGGTCGAGCAGGGTGACCGCCACCCCGGTGACCGCCGCGAGCCGCGCCACGAAGGCCGGGTCGACCGGCTGGGCGGCGGTGACCGCGCCCAGCGGCGCGCCGGCGGTGTCCCGCAGGTCGACCCGGGCGGCCAGCGCGCCGGGCGGCCCGCCGGCGGGGGCAGCGGCGGAGCAGTCCCGCCAGGGTGCCGGTGGTGCCCCCGGGGTGGCGTGGACGACCCGGCCGGTGACGTCGGTGACCAGCACGGCCGCGGCCAGGCCCCGGCTGACCACCTGCCCGGCGGCGGCGACGCGGTCGTCGGTGAGGGCCACCGCGTCGGCGGCCGCCCGTAGCTGCTGGCACAGCGCGTCGACCGAGGTGCGGACGGCCGCCGCGGCCACCGCGAGCCGCTCGGTGGAGCGGCTGCGGTCGACCGCGGCCACGGCCGACCCCACGAAGAACGCCCCGACCAGGACCGGGCCGAGCACCACCGTCAGGAAGGCTGCGGTCAGGCGCCCCCGTAGTGTCACTCGGTCCCCCCGGAACTTCGCCGGCCGATGCTTGCGATGCTGACACAGAGCCACCCCGGGATGAGCTTTGCGTCAGGAGTGTTGCGTGCCGGAATTTTCTGATGGAGCGGAAGTGACGACTGGTGCGAAGCGGGACGTCCGCGTCGCGCTGCTCGCCCGCCGCCGGTCGCTGACCGCGGCGCAGCGGGCCGCCGCCGCCGGGCGCGTCCAGGCCGAGCTGGCGGCTCTGGTACGCCGGCTGCGCCCGCGCCGGATGACCGCGTACGTGCCGGTGGCCTCCGAACCGGGCGGCCCGGACCTGCCGGCCGTGCTGCACGCGGCCCTGCCGGAGGGGGCCGAACTGCTGCTGCCGGTGCTCCGCGAGGACCTGGACCTGGACTGGGCGCCCTGGACCGGCCCGGCGGACCTGGTGGCGGCCGGGCGCGGGATGCGGGAGCCGACCTGGCCCCGGCTGGGTGTGACCGCCGTCGCGAGTGCCGAGCTGGTGGTGGTGCCGGCACTGGCGGTCGACCGCCGGGGCGTGCGGCTGGGCCGCGGCGGCGGCTCGTACGACCGGGCGCTCGCCCGGGTGCCGACGTCGGCGCTGACCGTGGTGCCGCTGTACGACGGCGAACTGGTCGGGGCGCTGCCCGCCGAGCCGCACGACCGCCCGGTCCGCGCCGTGGTCACGCCCGCCGGAGGCCTGCGTACGCTGGACGGCACCACACCGGCCTGACCATGGTCGGGAGGTGTCGCGCCCCACACTTCCGCTGGACGAATCCGGGGGCGATGCCGCACCATTGGCACTCGAAGACGTCGAGTGCCAACCGGCCGTGCCAGATCCGGAGGAGAACGTGCCCACGTACCAGTACGCCTGCACCGCGTGCGGCCACCAGCTCGAGGCGGTGCAGTCCTTCTCCGACGAGCCGCTGACCGAGTGCCCGGCGTGTGACGGGCGGCTGCGGAAGCTGTTCAACTCGGTCGGGATCGTGTTCAAGGGCTCGGGCTTCTACCGCACCGACTCCCGCTCCGCCGGCTCCGACTCCGCCAACGGCACCAGCGCCGGCAAGCCCGCCGCGTCGAACGGCGACTCCGGCTCGTCGAGCAGCTCGTCGTCGACCTCGTCGAACGGGTCGTCCAACGGGTCGTCCAGCAGCGCCTCCGGCGGCTCGTCCTCGGCCAAGGCCCCGGCCGCCAGCACCGCCTCCTGACCCCGGCGCCCGTCCGGGCCGCGGAAGCCGACCCGGCGGTACGTCAGTCCCAGTGCGGCGGACGCTGTTCGAGCAGCCAATCGTCGTTGCCGCCGGCCCGCTCGCCCCAGCCCCGGTCGGTGTCGTCGCTGGTCTGCTCGGGCAGCACCAGGAAATCGTCGTCGCTCAGGTCGACCGGCCGGTCGTCGTCACCGCGTACCCCGGCCGTCCCCGGATCCTCGATGGTCACGAGCGGCAACGGTAGCGCAGCCGGCGCATCGAGCCGCCAGGCCGGCGGTCGTCGCGCCGGCCGTCGCCACGCGATGCCGCCCGCCGGCGCCGCGCGCCCGGCGGCCGGAGCGTCACGCCGTTGGTAGCGTCGGACGACGTGACGACCCCCGGCGACACCCCGGACGACTACTGGCGTCGACCCGCCCCCGGCCAACCCGACGCGGCCGGGCAGGGCGGAGCGACCGACGCCGACCCGGGCACCCGCCCCGGCCCGCCCGACCGGTCGAGTCCACCGGCGGGATACCCGGGTCCCCCGCCCACCATCCCGCCGCCGGCCGGCTGGCGCCCACCGCTGCACGTCCAGCCTCCGCCGCCGCGGCGGCTGCCCCCGCAGGACATGGCGGAGCTGGACCTCACCGAGCAACGGGCTCAGCGAGTCACCTGGATCGTGGGCGCCGTGGCCGGTGTGGTGGTCCTGGTCCTGACCTGCACACTCTGCTCGCGACTGCTTTTCTGAGCGGCCGCCGGGACAGCCACCCCGGTCAGAGGGTGTTGCCCCAGACGGTCTCGGCGCCGCTGTGCCCGGTGAGGTAGACGTACACGAGGCTCACGGCGGCCAGCACGACCACCACCACCGACAGCGCCGGGGTCACCCAGGACGGCAGTTTCGGCACCCGCGGGTGGCCGCTGGTCAGCACGAGCAGCAGAACGGCGGAGATGGCCAGCGGAAGCACGTACCGGAAGGTGAGATCGCCGTACCGGGAGTGTTCGAAGATCTGGTCGACGACGGGGCCCTGGAGGCCGCGCGCCGTGAAGACGTCGGTCAGTTCCTCACCGGACCGCACCGCCACCCACGCGGTCACCGGCGCCGCCACGGCCAGCAGGACCAGCGCCCAGTCGAGGCGGGAGCGGAACCTGGGCAGCGCCACGTACGCGATCGACAGCAGCGCGAGCAACGGGACGAGGACGACCACCGCGTGCACGACCAGCACGTGCACTGGTAACCCCATGATCTCCTTGAACATCGGCACCTCCGGCAGGATGCGGTCGCGGGAGGTCAGCCTAAGGTGCGCTGGCCTGCCCGCCGAAAACTCTCACCGGGGCTACACGCACCCGGAACCGAACCGGTTCACCGCCCGTGCAGAAACCGCCATCTGTGTCCGGGGCCACCCGCATCGCCGTCCGGTTGTCGGTCCCTGCCCCGCGTGCTGTCATTGGCACATGTCCACGGGTGAGGAGTTGCTCCGGTCGAAGGGCCTTCGGGTCACCCGGCCGCGCCTCGCCGTCCTCGACGTGCTGGCTTCGGGCGGTCACCTGGAGGTGGACGAGATCACCCGGCGGGTCCGGGAGCGCCTCGACTCGGTCTCCACCCAGGCGGTGTACGACGTGCTCGGCGCGCTGTCGCGGGCCGGGCTGTCCCGCCGGATCGAGCCCGCCGGCAGCCCCGCCCGCTACGAGGCCCGGGTCGGCGACAACCACCATCACGTGGTCTGCCGGGGCTGCGGCGACATCGCCGACATCGACTGCGCCGTCGGCCGCGCGCCCTGCCTCGACCCGGGCCCGGCGCACGGCTTCGAGGTGGACGAGGCCGAAGTGACCTTCTGGGGCCTTTGCCCGGCCTGCCAGGCCCGGCGCTCGGTCGACGACTGAGCGGGCCGCCGCCGGCCCGCCCCGGCTCGTGGCACTCTTGGTCGGTGAACTCCGACGATCTCGGCCTCTTCGGCCCCGGCTCGGTCACCTGGAAGGTGCACGACGAGCCGATCCTGATCGTCGCCGGCCTGCGCTCGCTCTACCTGCAGGCCCTGCACCCTCGGGCGATGGCCGGGGTGGCGCAGAACAGCAACTACCGCTCGGACGCCTGGGGTCGCCTGGTCCGCACGGCCACCTACGTGGGGACCACCGTCTACGGCACCACTGCCGAGGCGCGGGCGGCCGGGCAGCGGCTGCGCCGGCTGCACGCGCGGATGCGGGCCACCGACCCGTTCACCGGCGAGCAGTTCCGGATCGACGAGCCCGAGCTGCTGCGCTGGGTGCACGTCACCGAGGTCGAGTCGTTCCTCGACACCGCGCGGCGGGCCGGGCTGCCGCTGACCGACGCGGAGATCGACGGCTACTACACCGAGCAGCGGTGGGCCGCCGCCCTGGTCGGGCTCGCCCCGGACACCGTCCCCGGCACGGCCGCCGAGGTGGCCGAGTACTACCGCCGGATCCGGCCCGAGCTGCGGATGACCCGCGAGGCCGCCGAGACGGCGCTGTTCCTCACGGCCCCTCCGCTGCCGTGGAAGGTGAGCCTTCCGGCCCGGGTCGGGCTGACCCTCGGGCCGCCCCGCTGGGCGTACCTCGGGATCGCCGGCACGGCGCTGGCGCTGCTGCCGGCCTGGGCCCGGCGGCTCTACGGCGGTCTCGGCCTGCCGACGACCGCGCTCTCCGCCGACCTGACCGTCCGCGGGCTGCGGCTGGCGCTGGCCGCGCTGCCCCGCCGGTGGCGGGAGGGGCCGCTGCAGCAGGCCGCCAAGGAACGCGCCGCCCGCCTGACCGACACCCCCCACTGACCGCCGGGCCGTCCACACGGTCAGGCGTCGCCGGCCCGGTCGATGGCGGCCCACGGCTCCTTTCCGGGCGTCCGCGTGCCCTCCGGGCAGCTGCGCCGGTAGTCGCACCAGCCACAACGCGGGCCCGGCGCGGCGGGAAACGCCTCGTCCGGGTCGCCGCCGTCGGCGACCGACCGCTCGGCGGCCATGATGTCCCGAGCCGTCTCCTCGGCCCGGCCGACCTGCCGGGCGAGGGACTCCGGGCTGTGCTCGTGCGCGGCGACCGTCCCGGTCGGCAGGTGATGCAGTTCCACCCGCCGGCACGGCTTGCGGAACACCCGCTCGGCCGCGTACGCGTAGAGCGCGAGGGCTTGTGAGCCGCGCGCGTCGTCGGCGTCCAGCCCGGTCCGGCCGGTCTTGTAGTCCACGATGACCAGTTCGGGGCCGGACGGGCCGGGACGGGAGTCGATCCGGTCGGCGCGCCCGTTGAACGCCAGCACCCCGGTCTTCACCGCGACCACCCGCTCGACGCCCAGCGGGTCGGTCTCCGGGTCGAGCGTCCCCACATACGCCTCGAGCCAGCTCAGCGCCCGCCGGTAGGCGGCCCGCTCCTGCTCGTCGTCCCGGTAACCCTCGCGGACCCAGGTGCCCTTGAGCAGGGTGGCCAGCACCTCCGGCCGGCGCCGGTCGGCGGGCAGCGCGTACCAGTTCTTCAGGGCGGTGTGGACGCTGGCGCCGAGCGAGTTGTGCGCCCAGGGCGGGCCCTTCGGCGGGGCCGGACGGTCCAGATAGGAGTAGCGGTAGCGCCGGGGGCAGTCCGCGTAGGCCCCCAGCTTGCTGGGGGTGCAGACGAACAGCCGTTCCGGCATGCCCTCGAAGCCGAGCTGCTCGGGCTCGGCGCGGGGTCGCGGCGCGGAGGTGAAGGGTCGGCCGGCTCGTCGCACACCGCGATCCTGCCATCCGGCCCCGACAGGATCAGCCCGTGGTCGTGTACTGGCTGACGAACGCGGCCACCGCGTCGGCGATGAGCTGCACCGCGATCGCCGCCAGCAGCAGGCCGGCGATCCGGGTCAGCACCTCGATCCCGCCCGGCCGGAGGACCTTGACGATCCCGCCGGAGAAGCGGAGCACCACCCAGACCGTGAGCATCACCGCGACGATGGCGGCCGCGATCGCGCTGACGTCGGCCACACCGTCGGCCTGCTGGACGAAGAGCATCGTCGCCACGATGGCGCCCGGGCCGGCGAGCAGCGGGGTGCCCAACGGCACCAGGGCGATGTTCGAGGTGGCCTGCTGGCTGGGGTCGTCCGCCTTGCCGGTCAGCAGTTCCAGCGCCACCAGCACGAGCAGCAGGCCACCGGCGGCCTGGAGCGCGGGCAGGTCCACGTGCAGGTAGTCGAGCAGGGTCTGGCCGGCGACCGCGAAGATCACGATCACGCCGAGCGCCAGCGCCACGGCCTGCCACGCGGCGCGGTTCCGGTCCCGCGCCGGCAGCGGGCCGGTCAACGCCAGGAAGATGGGCATCATGCCCGGCGGGTCGACGATCACCAGCAGGGTCACGAAGACCTCGCCGAAGAGCTTGAGATCCACCGGATCAACCTAACCGCGCGGTTCCCCGCCAAACGCGGATCAGCCGGAAGCGATCTCGGTCACGCCGGCCGCGACGATCCGCTCGTACGCCTCGACGCCGGTGGTGAACGCCCCCAGCCGGACCGTCTTGTGGGTGCCGTGGAAGTCGGACGAGCCGGTGACCAGCAGGCCCAGGTCGGCGGCGAGGGCCCGGACGTGCGCCCGCTCGGCCGGTGCGTGGTCCTCGTGGTCCGCCTCCAGGCCGGCCAGCCCGGCGGCGGCGAGGTCGGCGATCAGCGCGTCGGGCACGATGCGCCCCCGCCGGGTGGCCCGCGGGTGGGCGAAGACCGGGACGCCGCCGGCGGCGCGGACCAGCCGGACCGCCCGGAAGACCTCGATGTCCTCCTTGGGCAGCCGGTACCGCTCGCCCAGCCAGTCCGGGCCGAACGCCTCGTTGGTGGTCGCGACGAGTCCCGCCCGGATGAGGGCCTGGGCGATGTGGGGGCGGCCCACCGTCCCCCCGGCCGCCCCGGCCAGGATCTCTCTCCAGCTCACGTCGATGCCGTCGGCCTGGAGCAGCCGGACGATCCGCTCCCCGCGCTGCTCGCGGGCGAGACGAACCCGGGCCAGCTCCGCGGCCAGGTTCGGCTCGGTCGGGTTGAAGAGGTACGCGAGCAGGTGCAGCGGCACGGGCGGGTCCGCGCCGTACCACCGGCAGGACAGCTCCGCGCCGCGCACCAGGCGCAGCCCGGGCGGCAGGGCCCGGACCGCCGGATCCCAGCCGGCGGTGGTGTCGTGGTCGGTGATCGCCAGGACGTCGAGGTTGGCCTCCACCGCCGCCCGGACCAGCTCCGCCGGCGTCAGGGTGCCGTCGCTGGCGGTGGAGTGCGTGTGCAGGTCGATCCGCGGGCTCATCGCGCCTGACGCTACCGGGTCGGCCGCACGGTGGCGGACGGCGCGGGCCGGCCGGGCTCAGAAGCCGGCGCCGGCCACCGGCAACACGCGAGCGCCGGCGGGTACGCCGGAGACCAGCGTGTTGCCCACCGGTTGCCCGGCCTTCACCAGGTTCGGATCGATCCGCGCCAGGCGGTTGCCCTCCAGCAGGTGGACGGCGACGTTCGGCGTCCAGGCGACCGGCCCGGTCAGCGACGGGCCGGCCGCGCGCACCAGCGGGTCGGGGCCGAGCCGTTCCAGGTCCACCAGGAACGCTCCCCCCTCGCCGTTGACCAGCAGCCAGCGGCCGTCGGGTGACACCGTGCCGCGCCCGTCGTCGCTGAGCGCGTGGCCGCAGGCGCTGCGGACCACGGTCAGCGCCTTCGCCGGATCGAGCAACGCCAGGCAGGGGCGGCGCGGCGTGCCGGCGAGGATCTGCCCGACGAGCAGACCGTCGGGCCGTGACCCGTAGACGTGGCGGCTTCCGGTGCCGCTCTCCGGCGTGGTCCGGCCCGTCACTGGGTCCCAGAGCCCGTGCCCGCCCCGCTCGGGGTCGAGCCGCAGCAGCACGTCGTCCCCGACGAAGCCGACCGGCTCCGCCCCGGCCGGCGCGGGGTGGCGGGCCACGACCATCACCCCGTTGTTGATCACCGTGCCCTTGACCAGCAGGCCGCCCTCGCTCCAGGCGACCTGGCGCCCGTCGCGGGACAGGACGATCTCCCCCGCTCCGGCCAGCAGGATCTGCGCGACCCCGTTCGGCCGGGCGATCCAGAGCGAGCGCCCGGCCGGCGTCTTCGCGCCGACGAGCAGCCAGGCGCCGGCCTCCGGGTAACGCTGCGCCCGTTCCACGGCACCGACCCCGGTCAGCATCACCCGCCGGTTGCTGGTGGTGACCAGGACGTCCCCCACGATCAGGTCGACCTCGGCGGGCTCGGGAAGCGGGAGCTGGAAGGCCGGGTCGGGTCGCCCGGTGGCCTCGGGGTCGCCCAGCCCGACGACGGCGGGACCGGGCACCACCACGGGGTCGCTGAGGAGTTGCATCATCCCCGTACTGACCCCGACCGTGGTGACCGCGGCCAGGGCCAGGCCGGCGGCGGTACGGCGACGCTGGGTCCGCCGGGCACGCCGGACGGCGGCGCCGGCGTGGTCCGCGGCGGGCGGGCGCGGCTCGGCGACCTGCTGGCCGAGCGCCTCGCGCACCGCCTGCTCCAGCTCGTCCGGTGTCACGCCTGTTGAACGCGCCGGGGGCACGGTCAGGTTGTCACGGCGTGCCGGGCCGCTCACCGACCCTCCCCGGCCGGTGCCGCTGCGGCACCACCCGGGCGGCCGGTCCGTGCGCCCACCGGCACCGGCGCGGTCCGGGAGGCGCCGGACCGGGTTGCGCCGGAGGTCGGCGGCGTGCCGCCGGAGACCGACGACTCACCCGGCGGCACGTCCACCGGCGGCGCGGGCGCGGCGGGCCGGAGCGCGGGCGCCCCGGGCGTACGGGGGGACCGCTGCCGTGGCGGCGTGGGCGCGGCGGGAAGGTCGGCGGCGTCGACACCCATCCGCTTGCGCAGCGTCGTCAGGGCCCGGGAGGTCTGGCTCTTGACTGTGCCCGGCGAGATGTCCAGCAGGGCGGCGGTCTGCGCCTCCGACATGTCCTCATAGAAGCGCAGCACCAGCACCGCTCGCTGCCGGGCCGGCAGCGCCTTCAGGTGCCGCCACAGCAGGTCCCGGTCGAGCTGCCGCTCGATCTCGTCCACGCCGGCCTGTTCGGGCAGCACCTCGGTCGGGCGTTCACCGTGCCAACGCCGCCGCCACCAGCTCGTCGATGTGTTGATCATGACGCGCCGGGCGTACGGCTCGACGGCCTCGATGCCGCCGAGCCGCTTCCAGGCCAGGTAGGTCTTGGTCAGCGCGGTCTGGAGCAGGTCCTCGGCGGTGGCCCAGTCCCCGGCGAGCAGGTACGCGGTCCGCAGCAGGGCGCCGGAGCGCGCCGCGACGAACTCGCGGAACTCCTCCTCCCGAAGGTCCCTGCTCGCCACCGCCCAACCTCCATCCCCCGTCCTGCCAGCAGGCTCCCACGGAAAATGGCGCGCTGTTCATCCGATTTTCGGACAGAAACCTTCAGGCACCGTCGTCGGCCTTCGCCTCGTCGGCCTCCTTGCCCAGCCGCGCCTCGACCGCCTGCGGCTCGTACATCTCCTCGACGACGCGCAGGTAGAGCTCGTTCGGGTTGGGCAGGTTCTTGATCTCGCGCAGCGCCTGCTCCTGGCCGGCGGACTCCAGCACGAACGTGCCGTAGTTGAGCGCCCGCCCGGCCGGCGTCTGTTCGTACTTCATGTCGGTGACGCGGACCAGCGGCATCATGGCGACGTGGCGGGTGATGATGCCGTTGACCACCATCACCCGTTTGTTGGTCAGGATGAAGCGGTCGTACCACCAGTCGGCGACCTTCCACGCCACCCAGCCCATCACCGCGAACCACAGCAGCACGGCGACCGTGGTCAGCGCGCCGACGTCCTGACCGGCGAGGAAACCGGAGAGGTAACCCAGCACGAAGGTCGCGGCGACGCCGATCAGCAGCGGGGTCGCGAGGTGGATCCAGTGCCGCTTCCACTCGCCCCGGTACCGCTCGGTGGGGAAGAGGTAGCGCGCGACGAGGGAGCTGGGCTCGTCCTCCAGGGGCAGCACCCGGCGCGGCGTCATGCCGGCCGCGTCGGCCCGCAGGCCGGCGAGCTCGTCCTCGGAGATCTGCGGCGGCTGGTAGCCGCCCTCGGGGTCGCGGATCCACGCCCGGCCCGACCGGCCCTCGCCCGCGAAGCCCGGGCCGTCCCCCAGGCTCGCGTCCTCGGACAGGGAGGGGCCGTCGGACAGACCGGCACCGGAGCCGTAGCCCGGGCCGTCGTCCGGACCGACGCGGGGGATCGGCTCCGTGTCTCGTTCCCGACGCTCCCGGTCAGGGTCGTCCGGGTCGAAGGGTGGACCGGAGGGGCTGCCCATGGCCGGCTAGGCGACGAGGTTGGTGAAGAAGTCGCCGAAGCCCTGGGCGATGTCCACGATGCCGCCGCCCAGGGACTTGAAGACATCGGCGGCGGAGTTTGGCCGGTAGGCGACAAAGAAGATCAAGAATGCGATACCGGCCCAGGTGAGGACCTTCTTGACCATGGCGGGCCATCCTCTCGCGCGGCGCCGGGTCGATTACCGCAGCAGCACTCACAGTATCAGCGTGGTGTCGTACAGTTATTTCCTGCGTCCGTTCTCCGACATTCCGGGGGACTTGTCAAGCCTTCCCGTGCAGATACGGAGATGGTGCGCCGTACACGAGCTCGGGTGGCATCCACTCGGTGAGGTCGCGCAGGACGACGTCCTCGGCGAGCAGATGTCCCGCACTCGCCGGCCAGGCTATCGCATGCAGCCACATTCCCCGAGCTTCGCCCGCGTACGCGCTTCGATCGGTCGGTGACTCCAGGAGCCACAGTGGAGTGGGGTGGCCGGCCACCCGGATCCGGGCCTGCCCGTGATGCTCCGGGTGCCCCGGCCCGGGGTCGGCGAGCGCCTCGGTGAGCTGCGGGCCCGCGTCCGGTCCGATGATGCCGGCGAACCGGGTGGCCAGGCCGACGCCCGGTTCCTCGGCGACGAAGACCAGGTCTGCCGGGCCGCCGCCGAGCGGTTCCGGCCCGGCGCAGGCGACCGCCGTGGCGCGCACCCCGGTGCGGTCGTCACCGGCGTACGCCACTCCGGTCAGGGTCCAGCCCGTCGGCAGTGGCCACGGGCACCAGAGCGGGACCGGCGGCCGGTGCGGCGGATCGGCGCAGGCGGTGATGCGGTCGACGACGCTGGCGACGATCTCCGCGTTGATGTGCTCCGGAACGTGCAGTGGCGGAACCGGGCCGCACAGGAGGCACCGCGACTCGGAGTGCATGAGGTCCGGCGGCCGGACCTCGCCACCGCACCGTGGACAACTCACCGCGACGCTCACCACCCCACCGTCACCCGGCCGGGCCACGCCGTCAAGCGGAGCGGCCGTTTCCGCCCGTGGCTGCGGAAACACCCGGACCCGCGGCGATCGGCGACGCTCGGGGCGCGGGCCGGGGCGGCGAATCCGGCGCGGACCGGGGCGGCGAATCCGGCGCGGGCCGGGGCGGCGAATCCGGCGCGGACCGGGGCGGCGAATCCGGCGCGGACCGGGCGGCGGCGAACCGCCGGACCGAGGCGGTCGGGCGGCGCGTCGGCCTCAGGCCGGCGGAGGCCCGCCGTACGCCCGGATCCAGGCGTGCATGGCGATGCCGCTCGCCACACCCGCGTTGATCGAGCGCGTCGAGCCGTACTGCGCGATGGAGAAGAGCTGGTCGCAGACCGCGCGGGCGGCGTCGGACAGGCCCGGACCCTCCTGGCCGAAGAGCAGCACGCACCGCCGCGGCAGCGTGGTCGTCTCCAGCGGCCGGGAGCCCGGCAGGTTGTCGATGCCCACCACCGGCAGTCCCGCGCCGGCGGCCCAGGCGGCGAAGTCCTCGATCGTCTCGTGGTGGCGGACGTGCTGGTAGCGGTCGGTCACCATCGCGCCCCGACGGTTCCACCGGCGGCGGCCGACAATGTGGACCTCGGCGGCGAGGAACGCGTTGGCGTTGCGGACCACCGTGCCGATGTTGAGGTCGTGCTGCCAGTTCTCGATCGCGACGTGGAAGTCGTGCCGCCGCCGGTCGAGGTCCGCCACGATCGCCTCGCGCCGCCAGTAGCGGTACCGGTCGACGACGTTGCGCCGGTCGCCGCCCGCGAGCAGTTCGGGGTCGTACCGCGGGTCGTCCGGCGGGTCGCCCGCCCAGGGGCCGACGCCGACGTCGAGCTGGTCACCGGTCACGGTCACAAGACAGTACGGCCAGCGGGCGGGACCGCTCAGCCCAGCCCCAGCGCCCGGCCGAGCCGGTCGAGGAACCGGCGGTCGGCGGGGGCCGGCTGCCCCTCCGTCGCAGCCCGGCACACCCGGGCCGCGACCGACTGCACCCACTGCCGGTACGCCGCCGAGTCGGCCGGGTCGGCCCGCCGGCTGAGCACCCGGACCGCGGCCCGGGCGGCGGCGAGCAGGTCGACGACATCGGTGAGCTGGCCGGCCGCCCCCTGGAGCGGTCCGTCGTCCCGGGCGTAGATCGCGGCCACCACGGCACGGACCAGGTCGCTGTCGAAGGCCCGGCCGGCGGCGACGGCGTCGAGGCCGGCCAGCCCCGCGGCGACCCCCCGCGCCGGCCGCCCCGGTGCCGGCGCGGCGGCGGCCACGACCGTCCGGCCGGGCAGTCTGGTGAGCAGGTCCCACTCGGCGGCGGAGTAGACGGCGGTGGTCAACGGCGCGGCACGGCGGCCGGCAGAGGACGGCTCTCCGGCGACGGAGTGGCTCATGGGAACCTCCGGCGTCAGCATATGCCCCGGTTGAGCGGGTAGGGCCCCATCCATCCGCAAACGTCGGGAAGGGCGCGCCGCGCCCGGCACCGCCGGGTGCCCGGCACCGACACCGGTACGCGGTCAGCGCGGCTCGGGGAAGCTCGGCCGCTCCGGGTCGACGCCCTCGGGGACCGCGGCGGCCGCGTACTCCTTCTTCGGCACCATGACCTTGCGCCGGAACACGCACACCAGCGTGCCGTCCTGGTTGTAGCCGCGGGTCTCGACGGCGACGACCCCGCGGTCGGGCTTCGAGGAGGACTCCCGCTTGTCCAGCACCGTGGTCTCGCCGTAGATGGTGTCGCCGTGGAAGGTCGGCGCGACGTGCCGCAGCGACTCGATCTCCAGGTTCGCGATCGCCTTGCCGCTGACGTCGGGCACGGACATGCCGAGGAGCAGCGAGTAGATGTAGTTGCCGACCACCACGTTGCGCTTGAACTGGCTGGACGTCTCGGCGTAGTGCGCGTCCAGGTGGAGCGGGTGGTGGTTCATGGTGAGCAGGCAGAAGAGATGGTCGTCGTACTCGGTGACCGTCTTCCCCGGCCAGTGCCGGTAGACCGCGCCGACCTCGAACTCCTCGTAGTAGCGGCCGAACTGCATCCTTGTCCCCTTCGACGGGCGGCGATGGAGTTCGGCACAGCATGCCTTATGCGGTGTTAAGGCGATGGGCGGGGCGGCGACGGCGGGGAAATCTCACACCGCGAACCCGGGGCCGGACGCAATGAGCGGCGGGGCCCTCCCCGGCACCCGCCGCCCACGCTCTGATGCGGAAGATTCTGCCCCACCCGAGCAACGTCCGGACAGAGACGGGGATCACATTTATCTTTTTGTAACACTACTCAGAGTCACTAAGATCATGTGTGGGGGCGATCTCCGGGTGGTTGATAGCTCCATGTCAAGCGTCAAGTTACCGATTCGTAGCTGATCGAGCGTCCGTTCTCGATGGAAACGCTCCCATCACGGGTCGTCACGCAAATGCGACGTGCACTTGCGCACCGCACACCGCCCCGGCACCGAAGACCATCGATGCCGATGATCGCCGGCAACGCCGGCCGGGCCGTGGCGTTTCGGCCATCGGAGGGCGGGAATTCGACGAGGTACGCCCTGGTTCCACCAGACGTAGCTATTCCGCGGTGATCGGAGAGATTGAGATGGCAACCGTTGAGCTGACCACGGCAAACTTCGACGAGGTCACGGGCCGCGACGGCATCGTGCTCGTCGACTTCTGGGCCGACTGGTGCGGCCCCTGCAAGCGGTTCGCCCCGGTCTACGAGCGCTCGTCGGAGAAGCACCCGGACATCGTCTTCGGCAAGGTAGACACCGAGGCGCAGCAGGAGTTGGGCGCGAAGTTCGACATCCGCTCCATTCCGACCATCATGGCGATCCGCGACGGCGTCATCGTGTTCGCGCAGCCGGGCGCACTGCCCGAGTCCGCCCTGGAGAACCTGATCGAGCAGGTCGAGGCGCTCGACATGGACGACGTCCGCAAGAAGCTCGCCGAGCACAAGCACTGAGGTTCACCGACACCGTCACGGCCGGCCCCGAATCCGGGGCCGGCCGTGCTGCTTGCGCCGTGCTCGTACATGTGTTCGAATAATGACCATGCGCTGGGACAACCTCTCCGCTCCCCCGGACGAGGGACGTCCCGACGGGTCAGCGCCAGCGACGCCACCCCTGCCGCTGGCGCTGCCCGGCGCCATCACCCGCACCTTCGACACGCCCGGCTTCGCCGGAATGACGTTCTACGAGGTCCGGGCCAAGTCGATCATCAATCGGGTGCCGGGCGCCTCCCGCGTCCCGTTCGAGTGGACCATCAACCCCTACCGGGGCTGCAGCCACGCCTGCGTGTACTGCCTCTCGGGCGACACGCCGGTCCTGATGGCAGATGGCCGGCCACGGCAGATCCGTGACCTCCGGGTCGGCGACCGGATCTTCGGCACCGAACGCCGGGGCGGTCGCCGCCGCTACGTCGTCACCACCGTCCGCGCCATCTGGTCCACGGTCAAGCCTGCCTACCGGTTGACCCTGGACGACGGCACCAGCCTGGTCGCGAGCGGCGACCACCGCTTCCTGTCCGACGAAGGCTGGCGGTACGTGGCGCCGGACCCGGGACGCCGCCGGCCACTGGTGCCCGGCGAGCGGCTGCTCGGCACGGGCGCCTTCGCCGAGAGCCCCAAGGGCTCCGCCGACCACGAACGCGGCCACCGCTGGGCGACGGCCGGCGGCGACCGGCCGGACGCGCCGACCGACGAGTGGCTGCTCGGCCTGCTGGCCGGGGCGTTCGCCCGGGGTGGGCGGTGCGGCGGTGACGCACTGCGGATCGGCCTGCCGGACGGGGCGCTCTTCCGCGACGTCGCCGCGGCGCTGGAGCACTTCGGCTTCACCTCCGTCCGGGAGGATCACAACCTTCCCGGCGGGCCCCGGCAGATCCGGCTGACCGGCGGGCTCCGCGAACGGCTGCGGTTCCTGCACCTGACCGGGGCCGCGGCAGGGCGGCTCGTCGAGGGCGCGCCCGTTCCCCGGAGCGTGGCGCCACGGGTGACCGCCGTCGAGCCGCTCGGCGTCGACCTCCCCCTGTGGGACATCACCACCGGCACCGGCGACTTCATCGCCAACGGCGTGGTGAGCCACAACTGCTTCGCCCGCAACACCCACACGTACCTCGACCTGGACGCCGGCGCGGACTTCGACCGCAAGGTGATCGTCAAGGTCAATGCCGGCGAGCTGGTCCGCCGGGAGTTGGCCGCACCCCGGTGGCGCGGGGCGCACGTCGCGATGGGCACCAACGTGGACTGCTACCAGCGCGCCGAGGGTCGCTACCAGCTCATGCCGGAGATCCTCAGCGCCCTGCGGGACTTCGCCAACCCGTTCTCCATCCTCACCAAGGGCACGCTCGTCCTGCGGGACCTGCCCCTGCTCCGGCAGGCCGCCGAGGTGACCCGGGTCGGCATCTCGTTCTCCGTCGGTTTCGTCGACGAGCGGCTGTGGCGGGCGGTCGAGCCGGGCACGCCGAGCCCTCGTCGCCGGCTGGAGGCGGTACGCCGGTTCACCGACGCCGGCTTCCCCGTCGGAGTGTTGATGGCGCCGATCCTGCCCGGCCTCAGCGACGACGACGGGTCGATCGACGCGACGGTGTCGGCGATCGCCGCGGCCGGCGCGGCGAGCGTGACGCCGCTGGCGCTGCACCTGCGCCCGGGCGCAAGGGAGTGGTACGCGCGCTGGCTCGGCCGCGAGTTCCCCCACCTGGTCCCCCGCTACCGGGAGCTCTACCGGGCGGGCGCGTACGCGCCGCAGTCGTACCAGCGGGAGCTGACCGCCCGGGTGCGGATCGCGGCGCGCCGCCACGGCCTGCACCGGGGCGAGAGCGGCGACAACCGTCGCCAGCCCGATCCGCCGCCCCCGCGGCCGGCCGCCGAGCAGCTCTCGCTGCTGTAGCCCGGCGGCAGCTGCTCGGCCTGCCGCTGGGCGAGCTCACCGACCGGGCGGCTGCCGACCGCTCCCTCCGCCTGCCGCTGGCCCAGCCCGAGCGAGTGAACCGGCGCGGCGTCCGCCGCCGGGAGGAGCGGGTGCGGCCCCTGGACGTGGCCGGGTCCCCGGTGCTCCTCGCCGCCGCCGTCGGCCACCACGCCCGCAACCCCGAGCACCGCGGCGATCGGCACGCCGGAGGAGTACGACCGGCTGCGTCGCGCGCTCAGCGGCGCGCCCTGATCAGCGGAGTTAGAGTCGGCTGGTGCGCTCACCTCAGCAGATCCTCGCCGACGCCGCCGTGATCGCCGTCGTCGGCGCGTCCCGCGACCCGCGCAAGGCCGCGCACAGCGTGCCCCTGCAGATGCAGCGGTACGGGTGGCGGATCATCCCGGTCAACCCGACCGCCGACGAGCTGTTCGGCGAGCGGGTCTACCGCTCGTTGTCGGAGATCCCCGAGCCGGTCGACCTGGTGGACGTGTTCCGCCCGGCCGACGACGCGGTCGAGGTCGTCCGCGAGGCGGTGTCGATCGGCGCGCCGGCGGTGTGGCTCCAGCTCGGCATCGTCTCGCCGGAGGCACGCCGCATCGCCACCGAGGCCGGGATGGACTACGTCGAGGACCGCTGCCTGGTCATCGAACGCGCCGCCGCCGGCCTGACCCGCCTGAGCTGACCTCCGGCCCGACGGAGGGTGGGCGGACGCTTCTCAACTCAGAGCTTGTACTCCTTCAGCAGGCCGCGGCTGATGATGGTCTTCTGGATCTCCGAGGTGCCCTCGCCGATCAGCAGGAACGGGGCCTCACGCATGAGGCGCTCGATCTCGTACTCCTTGGAGTAGCCGTAGCCCCCGTGGATGCGGAACGCCTCCTGCACCACCTCGGCGCAGTACTCGGACGCGAGCAGCTTGGCCATACCGGCCTCGACGTCGTTGCGCTGGCCGGCGTCCTTGAGCCGGGCGGCGTTGACCATGAGGGCGTGCGCCGCCTCGATCTTCGTACCCATCTCGGCGAGCTTGAACGCGACGGCCTGGTGCTTGGCGAGCGGCTGGCCGAAGGTGCGGCGCTGCTGGGCGTACGCGACGGCCAGCTCGAAGGCCCGGATCGAGATGCCGCAGGCCCGGGCGGCGACGTTGACGCGACCGACCTCGATGCCGTCCATCATCTGGTAGAAGCCGCGACCCACCCGCTCCTCGCCGCCGAGCACGGCGGAGGCGGGGACGGTCACCCCGTCGAGGACCATCTCGGTGGTCTCGACGCCCTTGTAGCCCATCTTGTCGATCTTGCCGGGGATGGTCAGACCGGGTGCGGTCTCGCCGAACCCGGGCTCCTTCTCCAGCAGGAACGTGCTCATGTTGCCGTAGACCGAGTCGGCCCCGGTGTCGGTCTTGACCAGGGTCGCGACCACCGACGAGTAGGCCCCGTTGGTCAGCCACATCTTCTGGCCGTTGAGCACGTAGTTGTCGCCGTCGCGCACCGCCTTCGACTTGATCGCCGAGACGTCGGAGCCGCACTCCGGTTCGGACATGGAGAAGGCGCCGCGGACCTCGCCGGTGGCCATCCTCGGCAGCAGCCGGGCCCGCTGCTCCGCGGAGCCGTGCTGGGAGATCAGGTACGCGACGATGAAGTGCGTGTTGACGATCCCGGAGATCGACATCCAGCCGCGGGACAGCTCCTCGACCACCAGGGCGTACGTCAGCAGCGACTCGCCCAGGCCGCCGTACTCCTCGGCGATGGTCAGGCCGAACAGCCCCATCTCGCGCATCCCGTCGAGGATGTCGGTCGGGTACTCGTCGGCGTGCTCCAGCCGCTGCGCGTGCGGGATGATCTCCTTGTCCGCGAACTCCCGGACGGTTTCCAGGATCGACCGCTGCACATCGGTCAGGCCGGGCGTCTGGGCGAGTCGGGCCATCTCAGCCTCCGGGGGATCGACGCATTACTCAGGGGTAACTAAACGCTCGGTCAGTATCGGCCGCGCGGACGGCGTCGCCAAGGTGACCAGTCCACACAACCGCTGTGAAAAGGTTCACCGGTCGCGGTAGCGTCCGGCAATAGGACGCGATCCGGCAGGAGGAGGAGACCGTGAGCCAGCCACCGCCGCCGGGACCGCCGGATCCCGACCGGCCGCCGTCGCCGTGGGAGCAGCCCACGTCGGGCCCCGAACCGCCGCCCCCACCGCCGCCACCCCCCGGGTACGACCCGAACCAGCCCCCGCACGGGTACGACCCGAACCAACCGCCGTACGGGCAGCCGCCCGGCGGTCAGCCGTACGGGCAGCAGTGGGGATCGCCGTACGGTCCCTACGGGCCGCCGCCGAGCGCCAACCGGGGCGTGAACGTCCTGGCGATCCTGTCCCTGGTCTTCGCATTCGTCTTCCCGCCGGCCGGAATCGTGCTGGGCCACCTGGCGAAGCGCCAGATCCGCACCAGCGGCGAGGACGGCGACCAGCTCGCCACCTGGGGCCTGATCCTGGGCTACGTCTTCACCGCGCTCATCCTGCTGTCCTGCTGCGGCTGGATCGCCCTGGTGGCGCTGGCCGGCAGCGACGGCGGAATGCGGTACTGACCGCGCGGCCGGCACCGGCCACCGTCGTCAGCGGAACTGCGCCTCGCGGACGCTGTTGCCGCCGTCCACCACCAGCATCTGACCGGTGATGTACGAGGCGGCCGGCGAGCACAGGAACGCGATGGCGGCCGCCACCTCGTCCGGCGTGCCGGGCCGGCCGACCGGCGTGCCCAGGCCCTGCCTGATCTCGGCCATGGTGGAGGCCGCGGTGTGGATGGTGCCGGGAGCGACCGCGTTGACGGTCACCCCGTCGGCGATCATCTCCATCGCCAGCGCGCGGGTGAGCCCGACCACGCCCGCCTTGGCCGCCGCGTACGCGGCCTCGGTGGGCAGCGCGTTGACCGGACCGGCCGTCGCCGCCAGGTTGACGATCCGCCCCCAGCCCCGCTCCGCCATCCCGCCGATGAACGCCCGGCTGCACAGGAAGGCCGTGGTGAGGTTGCGGTCGATCTCGCCGCGCCACTCGTCGTAGCTCAGCTGGGCGACCGGCCGCAACACCTCCGGGCTGGCCCGGCTGGCCAGGCCCGCGTTGTTGACCAGCACCTCCACGTCGCCGAGCTGCTCCGCGACGGCGTCGGCCAGCGCGCCGACCTCCGACTCGTCGGTGAGGTCCGCCACGAAGCCGGTGACTCCCAGCTCGCCGGCCCGCTCGTGGATGCGGCGCGTGGTGGAGACGATGGCGACCCGGGCGCCCAGGTCGGTGAGGCGACGCGCGGTCGCGTACCCGATGCCGTCCGGGCTGCCCGCCCCGGTGACCAACGCGACCCGGCCGTCGAGCCGCATCGTGACCGGTTCCGGAAGGGCCGCCGGCTCGTCCTGACCGGCGGGGCCGGTCACCGACCGGTTGCGGCGCGCCACACCGGGACGGCTCGCGTCCCGTCTCGACCGGCTGCCGGCTCTCGAGTCAATCGCCATGCCAGGATCCTGCCCGTTCACCCTGGTTCGGGCAACGCGGCACCCGGTGGCGGAGCGCCCGGGTTTGCCCGCCGCTGATTACGCTGACGGCTCACCCGAACCTCGATGGAGAGCAGACGATGAGTTACCCCCCGCCGTCCGGCGGCTGGCAGGACCCGGCCTGGGCCGGCCAGCAGTCCTCCCCGCCGGCTGACCCCACCCTCCCGGTGAGCGGCCAGCCCATCCCCGCCCAGCCCACCAGTGGCGACCCGTACGCCCCGACGAACCCGTACCCGGGCGCGCCGGCGAGCCCGTACCCCGACCCGTACGGGGGTCAGCAGGCGCCCGGCCAGCCGATGCCCGACCCGTACGCGATGGGCGGCTACCCGCAGCCGATGTATCCCGGCTACGGCTACCCGCAGCCGAAGACCAACAGCATGGCCATCGCGGCCCTGGTCCTGTCGCTCGTCGGCATCGCGTCCTGCATCACCGCGCCGATCGGGGCGATCCTCGGTCACGTGGCGCGCAAGCAGATCCAGCAGACCGGCGAGGGCGGCGAGGGCATGGCGAAGGCCGCCATCATCGTCGGCTGGATCCTGACCGGCCTGCTGGCGCTGCTGATCGCCTTCTACGTGGTCGCGATCGTCTTCGCCATCACGACGTCCCAGTCGAGCGTCTGAGCGGCGCCGGAAAGCCACGTGCCGCTCCGGGGAACGGAGCCGGGGCGGCACGTCGCGGGGACGGTCACTCAGCCGGCGGGGTGAAGGACGAGGTGCGGGTCATCCCGGCCGCGCGGCCCTTCGCCGCGATCACCAGCGCCATCTTGCGGGACGCCTCGTCGATCATCTCGTCGCCGAGCATCACCGCGCCGAGCTTGCCGCCGGCCTCCGAGGTGTAGTGCTCGTACGCGTCGAGGATCAGCTCGGCGTGGTCGTAGTCGGCCTGCGCCGGCGAGTAGACCTCGTTGGCCGCGTCGATCTGGCCGGGGTGCAGCACCCACTTCCCGTCGAAGCCCAGCGCGGCCGAGCGCTTGGCCACGTCACGGAACCCGTCGACGTCGCGGATCTGCAGGAACGGGCCGTCGATGGCCTGCTTGTCGTGCATCCGGGCGGCCATCAGGATGCGCATCAGGATGTAGTGGTACGGGTCGCCGGGGTAGTCCGGGATCAGCGCACCGACCACCAGGGACTTCATGTTGATCGACGCCATGAAGTCGGCCGGCCCGAAGATGATGGTCTCCACCCGCGGCGACGCGGCGGCGATCGCGTCGACGTTCACCAGGCCGGCGGCGTTCTCGATCTGCGCCTCGATGCCGATCCGCCCCACCGCCAGGCCGAGCGTCTTCTCCAACTGGGTGAGGGTCAGGTCCAGCCACTGCACCTGGGCGGCGTTCTGCACCTTCGGCAGCATGATGCAGTCCAGGTTGGCGCCCGCCCCCTCGACCACCTCGATGACGTCCTTGTACGTCCACGGCGTGGTCAGGTCGTTGACCCGGACCACCCGGGTCTTGCCGGTCCAGTCGCCCTCGTTCAGCGCGGCGACGATGTTCTTGCGGGCGTCCGGCTTGGCGAGCGGGGCGACCGCGTCCTCCAGGTCGAGGAAGACCTGGTCGGCGGGGAGGCCCTGGGCCTTGCCGAGCATCTTGACGCTGGAACCCGGTACCGCCAGGCAGGACCGGCGGGGGCGACCGACTGCGGCCATGGATGCGCTCCTTCCAGCGTTCGGCGGGCACGCCGACGTCACCTGAACCTGAGAGTGTGAAGACTTAACGATCCCAAAGGACGTTGTGACGCCACGGTAACCTCGTGCCGTGACCGGGGTGAATGGACCTGTGGAAGATCTCACTGGGCGTCGGCTGGTGGTGGTGACCGGGGCCAGCTCCGGCATCGGCCTCGCAGCCGCCGTCGACCTGGCCTGCCGCGGCGACCAGGTGGTACTGGTCGGCCGCGACCCGGCCCGCCTCCAGGCCGCCGCCGAGCAGGTCCGCGAGGCCGCCGGTGAGCGCCCGGAGCTGTTCCGGGCGGACTTCGCCGTCCTCGACGACGTCCGCGGCCTGGCGGAGCGGCTGCGCGCCGTGTACGACCGGATCGACGTGCTGGCCAACAACGCCGGGGCGATCGTGCTCCAGCCGATCACCACCGTCGACGGGTTCGAACTGTCGATCCAGGCCAACCACCTCGCGCCGTTCCTGCTGACCAACCTCCTGCGGGACCGGGTGGGCCGGATCGTCGGCACCGCCTCCGGCGCCCACCGCAGCGGCTCGCTCGACCCGGACGACCTCAACCGCCCGCTGCGCCGGTACCGCCCGATGAACGCGTACGGCACCAGCAAGCAGGCGAACATCCTGTTCACCGCGGAGGCGGCCCGCCGCTGGCCGGACCTGCCGGCGTACTGCTTCCACCCCGGCGTGGTGCGGACCCGGTTCGGCAACGACAGCCGCGTGGTCGCCCTCGGCATGCGGCTGCTGCCGTTCCGCAGCCCCGAGAAGGGGGCCGAGACGCTGGTCTGGCTCGCCAACCAGGAGCCGGAGCGGCTGCGCAGCGGCGGCTACTACTTCGACCGGCGACTGCGCCGGCCGCTGCCCAAGGCGGCCGACCCGCAACTCGCCGCCCGGCTCTGGACGGCCAGCGCCAAGGCCGTCGGCATCGGCGAGTAGCGGCCGGCTGCCATACTCCGCCACATGACGTCGACTGGGCAGGACACCGACCCGGCGGCCGCCGTGCTCCTGGTCGCGCTGGTGGAGCTGGCCGCCGACGCGGTCGAGGCCGGCCGGGCGTACGAGGATCGCGTGCTCGCCCTGCTCGGGCGGCACGGCGGCCGGGTGGAGCGCCGGCTGCGCACCGGCGACGGGCGCTCCGAGGTGCACGTCATCCGGTTCGACACGCGAACGGGTTACGAGTCCTTCCTGACCGACCCCGAGCGGGTCGCGCTGCGGGCCGCCCTCGGCGACGCCGCCCCGACCACCAGGGTCCTCGAGGTGCGGGAGGTCTGAGCGTCACTCGGCGAGGTGGACCGGGACGCGGTTTCGCGGCTTCTGTGGGCACCCGGTTCTGGTTGCCGAGAGGTCGTGGGCGGCAAGGTCAGGTCCCGGCCCGGTCGGGAACCGGTAACGGAACTAGTCGTCGCGGAGCGGGGTGGCATCGGCCGGGACGGTGGGCGGGACCGGTGCCCCGGCTCTGGCGCGGCGGGTTCCCGCGTTGGCGAGGATGACGACCGCGACACCGGCCAGCAGCAGCGCCAGGCCGGCCAGCGCCAACGGACGCGGCAGCTGGCCCAGCCAGACCCAGCCGATCAACGCGGCGCCCGGCGCCTCCAGCAGGATCAGCACGCTCACCGTGGTCGCGGAGACCCGGCGCAGGGCGTAGTTGAACATCGAGTGGCCGAGCAGCTGGGCGCCGGCCACCAGGGCCAGCACCGCCAGCCAGCTACGGGCGTCGAAGCCGGTCAGCGGCACCCCGCCGACCAGGCAGACCACGAGCAGCAGCAGGGCGCACACCCCGTAGCAGACGGTGGTGTACGTGGTGGTGCTCAACGTCCTGCGCGCCCGCTCGCCGAGGGCGGTGTAGACCGCCGCGAACATGCCACCGACGATCGCGAGCAGGTCGCCGAGGAAGGCCCGCCCGGAGACCGTGACGTCCGCGCCGGTGGCCAGCCCCGCGCCGGCGACCGCCACGCCGATGCCGACCCACACCCCCCACGACAGCCGCCGGCCCTGCGCGCGGGCGATCAACCCCTGCCACACCGGTTGGGTGGCGACCAGCGCGGTGGCCGCCGCCACCGTGGTGAGCTTGGCACTCGGCATCCAGACGGCGAAGTGCGCGGCGAGCGCGACCCCGGACAACACGCAGTACCCGGCGTCCCGCCGGCCGGCGGGTGCGCTCAGCGCCCGGAACTCGGCCCGCCGCCGCACCAGCGCGACCGGTCCGAGCACCGCCGTCGAGAGCAGGTTGCGCCAGAACGCGATCGCGAGGGCCGGCGCGGCCGCGAACGCGACCAGCGGTGCGGACGACGACACGGCCACCACCGCGAGGGCGAGCGCGCCGAGGGTCAGCGGGTCCGGCGACGGGCGGTGCGGCGGGGATGACACGGAGAGCAATACTCACACGGCCCGGGCAACCACGGACCGTCAGTGCTCGGTTACGATCACACGCGATCCGCCGGCGACCCCTCGACCGCCCGGAGGCCCTCCCCCATGCCCACGTTCCAGGCGGTGCTGTTCGACTTCTTCGGCACGCTGACCTGCTCCGCACCCCGCGGCGCGGCTCATCGCACCGCCGCCGAGCTGCTCGGTTGCCCGCTCGAGGTGTTCGTCGACGTGCTCGACCGCACCTTCTACCAACGTGCCACCGGCCGCCTGGGCACCGCCGAGGCGACCCTGCGCTGGGTCTGTGAGCAGGCCGGCGTCCACCCCTCCGACGAGGCGGTCCGGTCAGCCGTCGCCGCCCGGCACCGCGCCGTCCGGGCCGACATCCGGCTCCGCGCCGAGGCCGTACCGACGTTGGCCGCGCTGCGCCGGCGCGGACTGCGCACCGGTCTGGTCAGCGACTGCACCCACGAGCTGCCCGCCTACCTGCCGGACCTGCCGGTCGACCCGCTGCTCGACGTCCGCGTCCTGTCGGTCCAGGTCGGGCGCTGCAAGCCGGACCCGGAGCTCTACCGGGCCGCGTGCCGCCGCCTGGCCGTGGAGCCGGCCGGGTGCCTGTACGTCGGCGACGGGGACAGCCAGGAGCTGACCGGGGCGGAGCGGGCCGGGTTGACCGCGGTACGACTGGCGTCCCCCGATCTCGCCGATCACCTGGTCTTCAACCCGGACCACGGCTGGGTCGGCGCGGAGCTGGCATCCCTCGCCGAGGTGCTGGACTACGTCGATGCGGCAGGTGAAAGGAAGGGCCCCTGCTTGACGCCTGCCGTAGAGCAGGGGTCCCTTGTCAACACGTAGCGGCGGTGTCAGCGGCGACGGACGCGGTGCAGCCGGAAGGGCTTGCGGGTGGCCCGGACCACCGTCGCCGCCCGGGGCGGCTCGGCCAGCGCCCCGGTGGGCAGCGCGGCACCGGCGGTCGACTCGCCGGCGGGGGCGAGCCGGTTCAGCGCACAGCCTTCGGCCGCCCACCGCGCCACCAGATCGGCGGCGGGGCCGGGTGCGTTCAGCCGCTTGGCGGCGACCAGCGGTGCGATGGTCTCCCAGTGTTCGGTGCCCGGCACCAGCCGGGTCACGTCGGCCGGCCAGGTGACGATCCGGCCGCCGTGGTCGCCCCGCAGCGTGACCTCCGCCCGCGTCGCGTCGGCGAGCCCGGGCGCGGACTGCTCGCCCGGCCCGCTCACCACGAAGAGCGCCCCCTCGAGGGGGACGCACCACAGGGCGTACGCCGGCCCGCCGGGCACGCCCACCCAGGCCACTGCGGCCTTCTTCATCGCCTCGTCGATCAGGGGGGTGCTGCGCTCCGCCGCGTCGCTCACTCCCACATCCTCCCGCGCCCGTCGCCGTCCCGCTTCCTCAGTGCGGCGTTGACAAGGGCCCTTCCGCTGCCGCAGGCGTTGAGAAGGGACCCTTCCTTACCCCTCAGCCGATGAAGGGCGGGACCAGGATCTCGCCCTTCGCCACCGGCATCACCTGGCCGGCGACGGTCGCGCCGACCGCCGCCCCGCCCGCCGCGGTGACCGTGCAGGCCAGCGACGACGGCCGGTTGATCTCGATGCCCTGCCGGACCGCGTAGCTGGACCGCCCGTCGCCGGGCAGCAGGCCGCTGGCCACCAGCCAGACGCCGAGCCCGAGGGCGGCCGACCCGGTCGCCGGATCCTCCGGTACGCCGAGCCCGGGCACGAAGACCCGGGCGTGGGCGGTTTGCGAATCGGCGTCCCAGGAGAAGACGCTCACGTGCTCCACTCCGTACCGCTGCGCCGCCGCCGCGTTCACCCGCGCCCGCGCCACCGCGTCCCGCCGCACCGGCAGGTACGGGAACTCGAGGCCGCAGCCGGCGACCCGGGGCGGCGGCCCGACGTGGTCGTCGGCGGTGAGCCCGGCCATCTCCAGCAGCGGCCCCGGGTCCAGCTCCGGGCCGAGGGTGGGCAGGCCACCGGTCAGCGTCGCGCCGGTGGCCGTCACCTCGATCGGCAGCACGCCCGCGCCGCACTCCTGGGTGACCTGGCCGACGTCGAAGAGCCCACGCCGGCAGGCGGTGACCGCCGCGCCGACGCTCGGGTGCCCGGCGAACGGCAGTTCGTCGACGGGAGTGAAGATCCGCGCCCGGTAGGTGGCGCCGGCCTGCGTGGGCGGGAGCACGAACACGGTCTCGGAGAGGTTGAACTCGAGAGCGAGCGACTGCATCTGCTCGGTGGCCAGGCCGTCGGCACCGAACACCACCGCCAAGGGGTTACCGGCGAAGGGGCGGTCCGTGAACACGTCCACGATCTCGTAGGCCAGGGTCGACATGTTGATAAACACTAGGCGCTTAGGCTGGTGCGCGTGAGCACGCCGACCCGGGTCTACATCGCCCGTCTCGCCGGCGTCGCCGTCTACGACCCCAACGGCGACCAGGTGGGCCGGGTACGCGACGCGGTGGCCCGGCTGCGCGCCACGAAGCGCCCGCCGGAGGTCGTCGGTCTGGTCGCCGAGATGCCGATGCGGCGGCGGATCTTCCTCTCGATAAACCGGATCACCTCCCTCGACGCGGACGCGGTGGTGCTCGGCACCGGCACGCTCAACCTGCGCCGCTTCGAGAAGCGCCCCAACGAGCTGCTCGTGCTCCAGGAGCTGCTGGACCGGCGGGTGCAGATCGACCCGGGCGGGCAGGCGGGCACCGTGGTGGACGTGGCGATGGAGTCCTCCCGTGGCGAGTGGACGCTGTCCCGGGTCGCCGTCCGCGAGCACACCGGCCGGCTCACCCGCCGCGGCAACCTGCACCAGGTCGAGTGGGACCGGGTCCGCGGGCTGAGCGGGATCGCCGACAACCGGGGTACGGCCAACCTGCTCGCGGTGCTGGAGGACATGCGCCCCGCCGACCTGGCCAACGCCCTGCAGGATCTGCCCGACGAGCGGCGCAACGAGGTCGCGGCCGCCCTGGACGACGAGCGGCTCGCGGACGTGCTGAGCGAGCTGCCGGAGCGGGACCAGGTGGAGATCCTGGCCGCGCTGGGCCGGCAGCGCGCCGCCGACGTGCTGGAGCTGATGGACCCGGACGACGCCGCCGACCTGCTTGGCGAACTGCCGCCGCCGGAGCAGGACGTCCTGCTCGACCTGATGGAGCCGGACGAGGCCGACCCGGTGCGTCAGCTGCTCAAGTACCTGCCCGGCACGGCCGGCTCGGTGATGACCTCGGAGCCGGTGATCCTGCCGCCGGACGCCACGGTCGCCGAGGCGCTGGCCCGGGTCCGGGAGCCGCAGCTCTCCCCCGCGATAGCCGCCCAGGTGTTCGTGACCCGGGCGCCGATGACCACGCCGACCGGCCGGTACCTCGGCATGGTCCACTTCCAGCGGCTGCTCCGGGAACCGCCGGCCGACCTGCTGGGTGGCGTGGTCGTCAACGACATCGACCCGTTGCGCCCCGCCACCCCGCTGCCCGAGATCACCCGCCGGATGGCGACGTACGACCTGGTCGCCATGCCGGTGATCGACCGGAACAACCGGCTGGTGGGCGCCGTCACGGTCGACGACGTGCTGGACCACCTGCTGCCCCGCGACTGGCGCGAACGGGACGCCGCGCCGACCGGCCAGGCCGCCACCGACGAGCCGCCGGAGGCCGCGGATGGTTGAGCGGCGGCGGCCGGAGCGGCTGGACCAGCCGCGCGAGGCCCGGGGGCTCCAGCTGCCCCGGTTCGACCCGGAGGCCTTCGGCCGCTGGTCGGAGGCGATCGCGCGGGGGATGGGGACAGCCCACTTCATCGTCTACATGACGGTGGTCATCGCGACCTGGTTCCTCTGGAACACGCTCGCGCCCCCGGACCTGCGCTTCGACCCGTACACCTTCACGTTCCTGACCCTGGTGCTGTCGTTGCAGGCCAGCTACGCGGCGCCGCTGATCCTGCTGGCCCAGAACCGCCAGGCCGACCGGGACCGGCTCGCGATGGAGGAGGACCGGCGGCGGGCGACCGCGCAGAAGGCGGACACCGAGTACCTGACCCGGGAGATCGCCGCGCTCCGCAACGCGATGGGCGAGGTGGCGACCCGCGACTTCCTCCGCTCCGAGCTGGCCCGGCTCGCCCAGGAGTTGGACGACGCCGCCCAGCGCCGGCAGCGGCTGGAGCGCCGGGCGCAGGAGCGGACGGCCGGCGGAGACGGGCTGGACGAGCCCCGGGACGAGCTGGACAGCGACTACGCCCGGGACGGCCGCCCGGAGTCCGGGAAGTATTGAACGCCGCTTGCCTCAAGGGGCCAGGCGAGCGGCGTTCGCCTCGGATCGTCGCATTTCCGCCGGGTCCCGTCCAGCCCATCGATTCGCTCACACCGACCCCCGCCTGGGGCGGTGACGGATCACCGCCGACGTAGCATTGCGGGCATGTCAGCACCCGTCAGCACCGTCTCCGACGCGATCCAGGCCGCGCTGGCCACCGTCAACGACCCGGAGATCCGCCGGCCCATCACCGAGCTGGGCATGGTCCGCTCCGCGGCGGTCGGCGACGACGGCGTCGTCCGGGTCGAGTTGCTGCTCACCGTGGCCGGCTGTCCGTTGAAGGACAAGCTGCGGAGCGACATCACCGCCGCCGTGGGCGCGGTGCCCGGTGTGACCGGCGTGGCTGTCGAGTTCGGCGTGATGAGCCCCGAGCAGCGCCAGGAGCTGCAGGCGAAGCTCCGGGGCGGTGCCGCCGGCCAGGAGCCGGTGATCCCGTTCGCCCAGCCGGGGTCGCGCACCCGGGTGTACGCGGTGGCCAGCGGCAAGGGCGGCGTCGGCAAGTCCAGCGTGACGGTCAACCTGGCGGCGGCGCTGGCCGCCCGGGGGCTCTCCGTCGGCGTGGTCGACGCCGACATCTACGGCCACTCGGTGCCCCGGATGCTCGGCGCCGACGGTCGACCGACCCGCGTCGAGGACATGATCATGCCGCCGCAGTCGCACGGCGTGAAGGTCATCTCGATCGGCATGTTCACCTCCGGCAACGCCGCCGTGGTCTGGCGCGGCCCGATGCTGCACCGCGCGCTGCAGCAGTTCCTCGCCGACGTCTACTGGGGCGACCTGGACGTGCTCCTGCTCGACCTGCCGCCGGGCACCGGCGACGTGGCCATCTCGCTGGCCCAGCTGCTGCCCAACGCCGAGATCCTGGTGGTCACCACGCCGCAGGCCGCCGCCGCCGAGGTGGCGGAGCGGGCCGGCGCGATCGCGCTGCAGACCCACCAGCGGGTGGTCGGTGTGATCGAGAACATGTCGTGGCTGGAGCTGCCGGACGGTTCCCGGATGGAGGTCTTCGGGGCCGGTGGCGGGCAGACGGTCGCCGACTCGCTGACGCAGACGATCGGCGCGCAGGTGCCGCTGCTGGGTCAGATCCCGCTGGACACCCGGGTCCGCGAGGCCGGCGACGAGGGCAACCCGATCGTGCTGGCCGAGCCGGAGTCGGCCGCCGCCAAGGCACTGGGCCAGGTCGCGGACCGGCTCGCCGTCCGCCGCGAGTCGCTCCTCGGCAAGCCGCTGGGCCTCAAGCCCGCCGGCCGCTGACCACAACCCAAGATCCCGCACAGCAGAAAGAGTGGCCCTCCACGCGGGAGGGCCACTCTTCGCTGTCTGTGGGCGTACCGGTTCGGTCAGGTGGCGTCGTCGTAGCTGACGCGGGGGGCCGGGGCGGGTGAGGCGGTGGTGGTGGACGAGCGGCTCCCGTTCGAGCGGGGGTCGACGGCGGACGCGACGTCCTTCAGCTCGTCGTGCACGCCGGTGACGTCGGCACGCAGGTTGTCGTAGACGCCCTGCAGCGGCTTCCGGATCGCCGCCTCCTCCTCCTCGCTCAGCAGGTGCTTGCGGATGAACGCCTTCGGGTGCAGGTCCTCCAGCTTGATGTCGGTGCCCAGCTCCCGGCTGAGGTCCGTGGTGGCGTTGGTCGCCATCCGGCGCAGGTTGCGCACCATCCGCAGGCCGTCGTTGATGACCGTGGGCAGCCGGTCACCGAAGATCAGGAGCGCCAGGAGCAGCAGCGCACCGATCTCCCACCAGTTCAGGTTGTCGAACACTGCGCGGGCCTCCTCTCGGCGTCAGAGCAAGCCTACGCACGTCGTACGCCACCCCGGGAGGGGGTGACGGGCTCACTTCGCATCCGCGGCGAGCGTCACCGAGGTGTTCTGCCGGGCGGAACCCCGGCGGTACTCCACGGCCACCACGGATCCGGGTGCGAACTTGCGGACCAGGGCGATCAGGTCGGTCGGCTCGGTCATCGGCCGGCCGTTGAGCTTCAGGATCACGTCGCCGGCCTTCAGCCCAGCGCCGGCCGCCGGGCCGGACGGCTCCACCGAGGCCAGCCGGACGCCCGCTCCGGCACCCGCCCCCACACCGCCGACCTGGGCGCCGATCACCGTACGGCGGGCTTTGCCGGTGCCGATGATGTCCTGGGTGATCCGCTTGGCCTGATTGATCGGGATGGCGAAGGCGAGCCCGATGTTGCCGGCCTCCTGCCCGTCGGCGACCAGCGACTTGATCGTGGAGTTGACGCCGATCACCCGGCCCGCTCCGTCCACCAGGGGACCGCCGGAGTTTCCGTGGTTCACCGCCGCGTCGGTCTGGATCGCCGCGTAGTAGCGGGTCGGGCCGCCCGGCTCGCCCGCCTGCATGGTGCGGTCGAGCGCGCTGACGATGCCGGCGGTGACGGTGTTGGCCAGCGAGAGCGGCGAGCCGATGGCCAGCACCGGGTCGCCGACCGCGAGCGCGTCGGAGTCACCGAACTCCACCGGACGCAGACCGCTCTTGTTGGTGACCTTGATGACCGCGATGTCCGACTCCGGGTCCTGCCCCACGACGGTCGCCGGCGCCGAGCTGCCGTCGTTGAAGATGACCGAGGCCCGACCGGTCGCGCCCGCCACCACGTGGTCGTTCGTGATCACGTGGCCGTCGGCGGTGGCGATGAACCCGGAGCCCTCGCTCGTCCCACCGACGCTGGCCACCCGGACCGTCACCACGCTGGGCAGCACCCGCTCCGCCACGCCGGCCAGCGACTCCGGCTTGCGCTGGGCCAGCTCCGGCGGCTGCCCGGGGTTCGCGCCGAGCACGGGGCCGGCGCCGCCGCCCCGGATCGCGAACGCGTAGCCGAGGGCGCCGCCCAGCGCGCCGGCGAGCAGGGCGGTGATCAGCGGAATGAGCAGCAGGTCCCGCAGGGCGGGCCGGCCGGGGGCGTCCGGGTCGGTGACCGGCTCGGGTTCGGCGCCGGGAACCGGCCCGCCGGGCACGACGACGGCGGCCGGCGCTCCCGGGTCGCGCCACGGGTCGGCGAGCGCGTCGGACCACCAGGGCGAACCCGTGCCGCCCGGCCCGTGCGGCGGTGGGCCCGCCGGGGGGTACGCGGACGGCGGCGGGCCGGCCGCTCCGGGCCCCGTCCCGGGCTGGCGCCAGTCCCAGCCGTCGGTCACGTCGCTGCCTCCCACTCGTCCCCGGGCCATCCGCGCGACCCGCCCACGGCGGTTCGCGGTCGAACGGACACCGCTTCCAGGATTACACGGATGCCACCGGTGGAGTCACCGGTTGCCTCCGTGATCGTCAATGCCGGGACGCGCGGCTGCGCCCGCCGCACGTCGCCTCTAGGCTCACAGTGCCCACCCGCCCCTGTGTGACCACACGCGCCGCCCGGAGGTGCCCCATCGCCACGGTCGCCGGTTCCGGCCCCTCGACCCAGGCTCTGCAGTTCGCCGAGTCGTACGTGACCGAGGATCTCGTGCTGCGCACGGCCCGCGCCCTCGCCCGCGAGGTGGGCCTCGACGCGGTGACGCCCGGCGCCGGAGCGGCGCTGCGGCTGCTCGCCGCGGCGGGCAACGCGCGCGCCGTGGTGGAGATCGGCACCGGGACCGGGGTGAGCGGGGTCTGGCTGCTCCGCGGCATGCGTCCCGACGGGGTGCTGACCACCATCGACGTGGAGGTGGAGCACCAGCGCATCGCCCGGCGGATCTTCGCCGAGGCGGGTTTCCCGGCCGGCCGGACCCGGATCATCACCGGGCGGGCGCTGGACGTCCTGCCACGCCTCGCCGACGGGGCGTACGACCTGGTCTTCGTGGACGCCGAGTCGACGGGCTTCGCCGCCTGCGTGGACGCCGCCCAGCGACTGCTGCGCCCGGGCGGGGTGCTCGCCCTCAACGGCACGCTGGCCGGTGGCCGGATCGGCGACCCGGCCGCCCGGGACGTGGAGACGGTGACCATCCGGGAGACGGTCAAGGCGATCCGGGAGTCCGAGCACTGGATCCCCGCCCTGCTGCCGGTCGGGCACGGCCTGCTCGCCGCCGTCCGCTGCTGAGCCGCGCCGGGCCTCAGCCGAGCGTGGCCAGCCAGCGCAGCAGGGAGCGTACGCCCCAACCGGTGGCCCCCCTGGTCAGCTCCGCGTCGTCGCCGTCGGACCAGGACGGCGCCGACATGTCGACGTGCACCCACCGGTCCCGCAGCTCACCGGTGAACTCGCGCAGGTAGAGCGCCGCCACCACCGAGCCGGCGCCCCGGGTGGGCGCGCTGTAGAGGTCGGCGAGGTCGCTGCGCAGGTAGTCGACGTAGTCGGCGGGCAGCGGCATCCGCCACGCCGCCTCCCCGGCCGCCTCGATCGCGGCCAGCAGGTCCGCGGCGAGCCGGTCGTTCTCGCTGTAGAGGGCGCCGGTGCGCTTGCCGAGGGCCACCGCGTTCGCGCCGGTCAGGGTGGCCAGGTCGACCAGCACGTCGGGCCGCAGTTCGCGCACGGCGTACGCGATCGCGTCGGCCAGGACGAGCCGCCCCTCGGCGTCGGAGTTGGTGCTCTCGCTGGTCACGCCGCCGTAGTGGCGGATGACGTCGCCGGGGCGGTACGAGGCGCCGCTGACCATGTTCTCGGCGAGCGGGGCCAGGGTGGTGACCCGTACCGGCAGCCGCAGCGCGGCCACCCCCAGGGTCGCCGCGACCACGGCCGCCGCGCCGGCCATGTCCTTGCGCATGAGCTTCATCGCCGGCACCGGCTTGATGGAGATGCCGCCGGTGTCGAACGTGATCCCCTTGCCGACCAGCACCACGTGGGTACGCGCCCCGGCGGGCCGCCAGTCCAGCTCCACCAGGCGCGGGCCGCTGGCCGAGCCGGAGCCGACCGCCAGGATGCCGCCGAAGCCCTCGGCGGCCAGTTCCGCCGGCTCCCGGACCCGCAGGTGCAGGTCGGGGACGGCGGCCGAGGCGTCGGCGACCTGCTCGGCGAACCAGCGCGGATTCTTCACCGACGACGGCATGTTCACCAGGTCGCGGGCGAGCCGCGTCATCTCGGCGGTGGTGCGGGCCACCTCGACCGCCGCCGCCGACCCGGCCGGGTCGGCCACCAGAAGGTCGACCGCCCCCAGTGCGGGCGCGGCGTCGTCGGCGCCGAGCCGGAACCGGTAGGACGCCAGCAGCAGCCCCTCGACGAGCCCCCGGACGGCCGGGGCGGAAGCGTCGGCGGGCAGCGCGACTGTGATGTGGCTCTCATCCTTGGTCGCCCGGACGAGGGCGGCGCCGGCGGCCCGCCAGGCGTCCTCGTCGCCCGCACCGACGCCGAACGGAAGCAGCCGGCCCGGAACGCGGCCGGGCCGCACCTGCGTCCAGGTCTCGCCGGGAGTGCCGGTCAGCCGCGCCGCCGGCACCAGGGCGGCCAGCTCGTCGGCGACCCCGTCGGGCAGGGCCGAGGCGACGGGCACCGGCTCCGCCGGCGGCTCCGCGCCGGTGACCGGTCGAACGGGCAGAGCGAGGACGTCGAGCCGGTCGGGCTCGGCGAGCAGACGGATGGCGAGCACGCGGCGCCGTACCTCCAGGAAGAGCGTGCGGAGCGGCCTCCGCAGGACGTGAAGGCCCCTGAGCCACCGGCAGGCCGGTGGCTCAGGGGTGAATGGACCGTCCGCGCGACTGCGCGGAACGGGCCGTGATCAGCCGGCGGCTGCCTTCAGCGCGTCGCCGAGCGCGTTGGCCTCGTCGGGAGTCATCTCGACGACGAGCCGGCCACCGCCCTCCAGCGGGACGCGCATGACGATGCCCCGGCCCTCCTTGGTGACTTCCAGCGGACCGTCGCCCGTCCGCGGCTTCATCGCCGCCATGTTGTCTCCCCTCAGACCTGAACCAGGGTCGGTGGGTTGCCCCACAGCCACTTCGCCACGACCACCCGCAACCAGTGCGGGGGTGTCGACCAACGATTTTCCCTGATGAACACCGCCGGACCCAAACCGAGGCAGCATTGATGTAACAGCATCTAGCTTATCCTGAGAAGGCCTGTCACAATGTGCGGTCATGCAGGCACGGTCGGCACTCTTCGACCTGTACGGTGACTACCTCCGGCCCCGGGGTGGCCGGGCGCCGGTCGCCGCCCTGGTCAAGCTGCTGGCGCCACTCGGCATCGCACCGCCCGCGGTGCGGACGGCGGTCTCCCGAATGGTGCGCCAGGGCTGGCTCGAACCCCTCCGGATGGCCTCCGGACCGGGCTACGCGATCACACCGAAAGCCGCCCGCCGGTTGGACGAGGCGGCCGCGCGAATTTACCGCACCGGACGGATCACCTGGGACGGGCGGTTCGACCTGCTGGTCCTGGAGGCGCCGGCCTCCCGCCGCGAGCGGCAGCGCCTCGCCGCGAACCTGAGCTTCCTCGGCTACGGCACCCTCGACGAGTGCACCTGGGTGGCCACCCGCCCCGGGGAGGACGTCGACCTGCTCCTGGACGAGGCGGGCGTGCGCTACGAGCGGTTCACCGCCGCGCACACCGCCGGCACGCCGGGGGCGATGGGGGTCGTCCGCCGCGCCTGGGACCTGGCCGAGATCGGCCGGGCGTACGAGCAGTTCGTCGCCGAGCAGCGCCCGCAGCTGTCCGGCGTGACCGTGCGCAGCCCGGACGAGGAGGCGTACGCGGCCCGGTTCCGGCTCGTCCACGCGTGGCGTACCTTCCTCTTCCGGGACCCGCAGCTGCCCCCGGCGCTGCTCCCCGAGCGTTGGCCCGGCACCGCCGCGGCCAGCTTCTTCGACCGCCACGCGGCCCGGCTGCGGCCGGCCGCCGACCGGTACGTCGAGCACTGCCTCGACGCCGGCAACCGCATCGCCCGACAGAAGGGTCGTTGACACCGTGACCGAGCCCCTGCTCGTCGACCGCACCGACGCCGTCGTCACCCTGACGCTCAACCGGCCGACGGCCCTGAACGCGCTCGACGTGGCGCTCAAGGAGGCCCTCCGGGACACCCTCGCCGAGCTGGAGACCGACCGGAGCTGCCGGGCGGTGGTGCTGGCCGGGGCGGGCGGGTCGTTCAGCGCCGGGCAGGACCTGCGCGAGCACGTGCGGACCCTGGAGTCGACCGAGGGCAACCCGCTGGACACGGTCCGGGCGCACTACAACCCGATCGCCGCCCGGCTGGCGAACCTGCCCAAGCCGGTCGTCGCCGCCGTCCGGGGCATGGCCGCCGGCGCGGGCGCCTCGCTGGCCTTCCTCGCCGACATCCGCATCGGCGGGCCGTCCACCAGCTTCCTCATGGCCTTCGCCAAGGTTGGCCTCGCCGCCGACACGGGTGCCTCCTGGACGCTGCCCCGGCTGGTCGGCCACGCCAAGGCCGTCGAGCTGCTGATGCTGGCCGAGCCGGTGCGCGCCGAGGAGGCCTGCCAACTCGGGCTGCTCAACCGGCTGGTCGCCGACGACGAGGAGGTGCTGCCGGCCGCGCAGGAGCTGGCGGCGCGGCTCGCCGCCGGCCCGACCGTCGCGTACGGGGCGATCAAGCGACAGCTCTCCATCGCGGACGCGGGAACCCTCGCCGACGCCCTCGCGGCGGAGGCCCAGGCCCAGTCCATCTGCGGAGCCACCGACGACCACCGCAGGGCCACGATGGCCTTCGTCAACAAGCAGAAGCCGGTCTTCGAGGGCAGCTGACGCGGAGCGGAGCCGGTCCCGCGCCCGGACGGCGCGGCGGCCACCGGCGCCGGCTCAGTCGTCCTCCTCCGGATCCTGGTTGGCCTCCTCGCCGAGCACGAACGCCTGCATCGCCAACTCGTCACCGGACGGCGAGACGAAGGCGGGCAGCTCGCGCGGACCCAGCTCCTGCACGTAGGCCCAGAACAGCCGGACCGCCTCCGCCGGGGAGGCGGCCTCGATCGGCAGGTCGAGGCTGACCAGCCAGGTCCGCCGCGGCGGGGGCGGACCGAGCCGGTCGGCCAGCTCCCGGAACACCGCCGGATCCAGGGCGGTGACCGGCCCGTGCAGCGCCAGCGCGTCGGCCGCGACGGGCTCGTCGAAGACCCTTCGGGTGTACGCGACCACGAGCCGCGGCTCGACCCGCTCGGACAGCGGATCCTCCGGCACCTCCGGGCGCCGCTCGCCGGCGTCGGTGACCCGGCCCAGCGCGACCAGCCGCGGTGGCTCGTCGGCCAGCACCGCCACCCGGTCGCCGGGGCGCGGCCGGGGCCCGTCGGTGAGACCCGTCAGCTCCAGCGTGTCGTGGTGGACGAGCCGCTCGGCCTCGTACCGGCCGGGCGGCAGCCGGACGGCCCACGTGTCCGTGCCGTCAGCGTGGGTCGTCCGGTCGGCCCGGTATGCGGTGTCGCTCGTCATGCTTCCATCCCATCACGCCGCCACGGGCGCCGGCACGTGGCAGCCCGCGAGGTGGTCGTCGACCATTCCGGTGGCCTGCATCAGCGCGTACGCCGTGGTCGGGCCGACGAACCGGAAGCCGCGCTTCTTGAGCGCCTTCGCCATCGCGGTGGATTCCGCGGTCAGCGCCGGCACCTCCGCGAACGAGGCCGGGCGGGCCGGCCGGGGCGGCGGCGCGAAGGACCACAGCAGGGCGGAGAGCCCGTCCGGCAGCTCCAGGGCGGCGCGGGCGTTGGCGACCGCCGCCTCGATCTTGGCCCGGTTGCGCACGATGCCGGCGTCGGCGAGCAGCCGGGTGACGTCCGCCTCGGTGAAGGCCGCCACCGGCTCGATGCGGAACCCGTCGAAGGCCTGCCGGAAGGCCGGCCGCTTCCGGAGGATGGTCAGCCAGGACAGGCCGGACTGGAAGGCCTCCAGCGTCATCCGTTCGTAGAGGGCGTCGTCGCCGTGCAGCGGGCGGCCCCACTCCGTGTCGTGGTAGACGGCGTAGTCCGGGGTGCTCGCCCCCCAGGCACAGCGCGGCGCGCCGTCAGCGCCGATCACCAGGTCGGTCACGCGTCAACGCTAGGCGACGCGTCTGACACCGTTGCCTTGCGGCCCGGGGGCTGCCTATGGTGCTGCTACCGGCCGGTAGCAGTGCCGGCCGGCACCGGGACGGAGGCGGTCGGATGAAGGAGTTCCCGGACATCATCGCCTGGTCGATCCCGGCCTTCCTGCTGCTCGTCGTCCTGGAGCGGGTGTCGTACCTGCTGCACCGCGACGACGACGAGGTGGGCTACGCCGGGGCGGACACGGCGACCAGCCTCGCCATGGGGTTGGGCAGCGTCTTCACCGACCTGCTCTGGAAGATCCCGATCGCGGCCGCGTACGCCCTGCTCTACGCGCTCACCCCGCTCCGGGTCGCCGAGGTCTGGTGGACCTGGCCGCTGATCCTGCTCGCCCAGGACTTCTGCTACTACTGGTCCCACCGCGGGCACCACGTGATCCGTGTTCTGTGGGCCTCGCACGTCGTGCACCACTCGTCGCAGCGGTTCAACCTGTCCACCGCGCTGCGCCAGCCGTGGACCGGCGTGACCAGCTGGATCTTCTACATCCCGCTGATCCTCGCCGGGGTGCACCCGGCCGTGCTGGCGTTCGCCGGCTCGGTCAACCTGCTCTACCAGTTCTGGATCCACACCGAGCGGATCGACCGGCTGCCCCGCTGGTACGAGTTCGTGTTCAACACCCCCTCCCACCACCGGGTGCACCACGCCTCCCAGGGCAGCTACCTGGACCGCAACTTCGGCGGCATCCTGATCGTGTGGGACCGGCTCTTCGGCACGTTCGCGCCGGAGCGGGAGCGCTGCGTCTACGGCCTGACCAAGAACATCGCCACCTACAACCCGATCCGGGTGGCGTTCCACGAGTACGCGGCCATCGCCCGTGACGTACGCGCCGCCCGCGACTGGCGGCAGCGGGCCGGGCACCTGTTCCGCTCGCCGGGTTGGGAACCGGAGCCGGCCCTACCGGCGCCGTCCGCCGAGGGCGCACCACCACCGCCGGCGCCGGCGCCGATCACCTGACCGCCCGCCCGGGCGGCGTCCCCGGTGCCTCAGGGCAGGCGGCCCTGCTCCACCATCCGCCCGAAGCGCTTGAGAGCCTGGGTCAGGCCCACCTTCGAGCCGGGCCACAGCAGCGGCCACGCGATCCGCCCGGCCGTCCCGCCCGGCAGGTGGAACCACTCGTGCCAGACCACCTGCGTCCGGTCCCCGGCCAACGGGGTGCAGCGCAGCACCCCGGGGCCGCGCAGCAGCTTCCCGCAGTGCACCACACCGACCTCGTACGGGGCGTCCACCCGCACCACGCGCATCTCGTCGCGGAGCGCCGCCGGACCCACCGTCGTGACCGCCTCGATCCGGCTGCCCTCGCCGCCGTCGCCCTCGACCACCCGCACCCGGGTGAAGGGGATCCAGTCGGACTGCCGCTCCCAGGCGGTCAGCGCCGCGAAGACCCGCTCGGCGGGTGCCTTGACGATGACCGTCGCGGTCACCTCGGCGGCACCCGGCTGCGCCGCCTCACGCAGGTCGTCGGCGCCGTCGCCGGCCGTCACGCCGACTCCGAGCGCACCACCGGGCCGTGCTCGCTGACCGGGCCGGAGCCGTCCTCCACCCCGGACGCCTCGTCGCCCGGCCCGGCGGCTCCGCTCGACCGATCGGCCGGGGACCGGTCGGCACCGCCCGTCGCGTCGGCGTCGGCCGCACCGGGCGCCGCCGTGGCGTCGCCACCGGCCGGGTCCGTCGCCCCGTCGGGCGTGGCCGTGGCGTCGCCGGAGGTGGCCGGGCCGGCGGTCGGGCTCGCACCGTTCGCGACGGCACCGCCCGGCACGGCCGGCGTTCCCGCCTGGTCCGGGGCCTCGGCTCGGCTGTCGTCCGGACCGACGGCCTCCGGCCCGGCCGCCACATCGGACGCCGGCGGCTGCCCCCCGGCGGCCTGCTCGCGGGCGCGGCGCAGCGCGTCGGCATCGGCCGTACGCCCCTCGCGCAACGCGGCGATCTCCGCCTCCAGCACCCCGATCAGCTCCGACTTGTAGCCGATGTCGTACGCCGCCCGGCGCATCGCCTGGTCGACCTGGGCCATCCGGTACCCGCGCAGGGCCGTGTCGAACCGGACCTCCCCGACATCCGACTCGCGCAACGGCCGGGTGCCGGGCAGGGGCACCGCCTTGCCGTCCGGCTCGGCCGGCGCGAGACCGGGATCCCGACCCGTGACCAGCACGGTCACCCCGAAGACGACCGCCGCGACGGTCAGCGCAACGACCAGCAGGAGCAGAACCTGACCCATGCACAGATCGTGGCATGTCGAACGGACCTGGGCGACCCCACCACCCCGGGACGCCTCGTGAGCAGCCGGATCGGCACCGGTCGGGCCGGCCGCCGCGCCACCGGTTAGCGTCGTGATCGGCCACCCGGCCGGAACGGCCGGCGGCGGAGACCCTCGGGAGGCGGGATGACGGACACGCTGCGGCTCGGCGGGCGAACCTTCGGCCCCGGCGAGCTGGCCGTGATGGCGATCGTCAACCGCACGCCGGATTCGTTCTTCGACCGGGGGGCCACCTTCGCGCCGGACAGCGCGCTGCGCGCGGTGGAGCGCGCGGTCGGCGAGGGCGCCGACATCATCGACATCGGCGGGGTCAAGGCCGGCCCGGGGGCGCAGGTCGACGCGGCCGAGGAGATCCGCCGGACCGTCGACACCATCGCCGCGGTCCGGGCCGCCTTTCCCGACGTGGTCATCTCGATCGACACCTGGCGGTCCGAGGTGGCCGTCGAGGCGGTGGCGGCCGGCGCGGACCTGCTGAACGACACGTGGTCCGGCGCCGACCCGGCGCTGGCGCGGGTGGCGGCCGAGACCGGCGCCGGGCTGGTCTGCTCGCACGCGGGCGGACTCGCCCCACGGACCCGGCCGCACCGGGCGGCCTTCGACGACGTCGTGGCCGACGTCGTGACGACGGTGACCGGGCTCGCCGAGCGTGCGGTGGCCCTCGGCGTACGGCGGGACGGCATCCTGATCGACCCGGCCCACGACTTCGGCAAGAACACCCGCCACTCGCTGGAGATCACCCGTCGCTTGGACGAGCTGTCCGGCACCGGCTGGCCGCTGCTGGTCGCCCTGTCGAACAAGGACTTCGTCGGCGAGACCCTGGACCTTCCGGTCACCGACCGGCTCGACGGGACCCTCGCCGCCACCGCGATCTCGGCCTGGCTCGGCGCCCGGGTGTTCCGCGCCCACCAGGTCCGGCCCACCCGTCGGGTCCTGGACATGGTGGCCTCGATCCGGGGCGATCGGCCACCGGCGCTGACCCGGCGCGGCCTGGCCTGACCCGGCGCGGCCGGCCTGCCCGGGCCGGTGCGCGGCCGGCCTGCCCGGGCCGGTGCGCGGCCGGGTCAGGTCCAGCGCAGGATGTTCTTCCGCCAGGCGTAGAGGATGCCCAGCGCCAGGACCGCCACGAAGATCGCCATCTCGACGACCGTGACGAGACCGAAGCCGGGCCGGTCGAAGACCACCGCCCAGGGGAAGAGGAACACCGCCTCGACGGCGAAGAGCACATACAGGTACGCGTACACGTAGTACCGGATCTGGGCCTGGGCCCAGTCGCCGCCCACCGGATCGAGGCCGCACTCGTACGTGGTGCGCTTGCCCGCCGGTTCGGCGGGACGGGCGGGACGTAGCACCCGGTTGGCCGCGAACGCAGTACCGAAGAAGAGAAGGCTGGCGAGGAGCAGCAGCCCGAGCGTCGCGTACGAGCCCAGGTAACCGGTCACGGTGGCTCAGCCTACCGGTCCACCCCGCCGGACCGCACCGAACACGTTACGGATTCGTTTCTCCTGGGGACTAGTGCCTTCCAGCAACTATTGCCGACCATGGTTCCCTCACCCACTGTCACGGAGGACCTGATGGCCCGCGTGGACCAACCATCCGGACGCCGCCCGCGAGACCCGCGCACGGCGTACCGGCTGGCCGTTTCGCTGACGGCCGCGCTGACCGTCGCCGCGCCGCCCGGGCTGGCCACCGCCGCCCCGGTCCTGGGCGCCGTCGCCGTCACGGCCACCGACCCGGGTGAGCCGGGCGGAGGGGCGACCGAGCCGGGCGGGGGGACACCGACCGGCGACCCGACCTCGACCGAGCCAGCGCCGACCAGCCCACCGCCCACCGTGGCCGAGCCGACCAGCGAGCCACCCACCAGCGATCCGGCGCCCACGACCACCGGCCCCACGGTCCCGCCTCCGGCCACCACCGCACCGACCACCACGGTCCCCACCACGGCGGCCCCACCACCCCCGCCCCCGGTGGTGCACCCTCCGGCGCCAGGTGCGGCACCCGCACCGGGCGTCAGCGTCACCACCGGCGACGTCGTGCTGACCCCGGGGTACTGGAACCGGCGCTCGACCGCGGCCACCCTGCGGGTCACCGTCACCAACACCGGCACCGTCGCCGAGCGGATCCGGCTCGCCTACACCCTGCCGGACGGCATCACGGACGCCGGTACGAAGGGCTGCTCCGCCGCCGGTGGCCGGGACCACCGGTGCGGCGAGTGGGCGGCCGCGCCCGGCGCGCGGTTCAGCACCGAACTACGGCTCCGGGTCAGCGGCGACGCCTGGCGGGAGATGCCGCTCAACGGCGTCGTACGGGTGACCGCGAGCGCACCGGGCGCCAGCCCGGTCACCGACGACCAGGGCTTCGCCGTGCTCTTCCCGCCCGGCCCGCCGGCCGCCGGGATCCGGCTCGAGGCCGACGAGGTCGCGTTCGACGCCGGTGGCGCCGCGAACGGGCTCCGGGTACGGCTCGGCAACACCGGGCCGGTGGACGCGAGCGGCCGGATCGAGGTCGTCCTTCCGGCCGGGGTGACCGTACCGACGCTGCCGCCGGGCTGCGTCGCCGTCGACGCCACGCGCACCCGGTGCGAGGTCGGCACCGTGCCGGCCGGTCGTACGGCCGACCTGCGCCTGCCGGTGGCGGCCACGCCGGAGGCCCAGCGAAGCGCCCCGCTGGCCGGCGCGGTCGTCGGCAGGCTGGACCCGCGCAGTGGCCGGTCCCGGCAGGTCCAGATGAGTTTCCGCATCGTCGCCACCGCCGCCCTGGCCACTCCGGCAGCGGCGCCGCCCGGGCCGGTCGGCTCCCAGGAGGCGGTGCCCGTCGGCGCGCCGGACGCCACCGGCGTCGGCGCGGGTTCGGTGCAGCGCACCGCCGTCATCCTGATCGCCGTCTCCACGCTGCTGGTCGTGCTGGCGCTCACCCTCGCGACCACCTCGCTACGGCGACGCACGGCGGGGACGGCTGCCGACCCCGTGCCGCCGGTCAGCTTCGGCGACTGAAGGGTGCGTGTCGACAAGGGCCCCTGCCACGAAGAGGCCCTTGCCGGCACGCCAACGGGCGGGCCCCCGGGTGGGGACCCGCCCGTTGGGGTCAGTTGGTGGAGTAGCCGCGGGTGGCGATCCAGTCGGCGAGAGCGTCGGTGGTGATCCAGTACTCGGCGGTGTTCGGGTTCGCCGAGTCGGCGATCTTGACCTCGTGGCCGCTGTCGCGGTAGCCGGTCACGGAGATGTAGTGTCCGCCCTCGAAGGAGTGCAGGCCGCCGTCGACGTCGGTGGCGGTGCCGGCGATGTTGGCCACCACGGCCCGGCCGTCGTCGATGGTGCGCACGATGTCGGCGCGCAGCTTGTCGGTCTGCTTGTCGTCGGCGCGCGGCGAGCTGATCTCGACGCTGCGGTAGACGTCCTTACCGGTCTCCTTGTTCAGCACCGGGGTGATGTCGTTGATCGAGTTGGTGCCGGCCTCGGTGGTGCCCATCCGCTCGGCCATCGAGTCGACGTCGATGTCCTTGCCCTGCACGGACAGGGCGTTACGGGCCGCGGCCGGGCCGCAGTAGTAGAAGTTCGGCTGTGCCTGGTAGTCCACCCGCAGTTCCCGCTCGCCCTTGCGGTCGGCCTGCACGGCCGCCGGCTTGTCGGTGGTGGGGGCGGCGTTGAAGGCGGAGGCCGCGGTGATCGGTGCGGCGATCGCACCACCGGCGAACACGGCACCAGCGGTGGTCAGCACGGTCTTACGCAGCAGATCGGTACGCATGATCGAAGCCCTTTCACTCGGGGGTGCGCGAGAGTCGGCACAAGGGGGGCGCGCCGACGCGCCAGGAAAGGTGTTTCGCGAAGGACCAGCCCGGCGGGGGTGCTCGGGGGTCCGGGGAGGTAACCGTCGCGGGCCCCGACACATTCCGGGGACCGGCGACCCGACCGGGAGCGGGCCGCGCCTGCGGTCACGACCATGTACAACGACCGGGCCCACCCACCCATTCCACGACCCGGGTGGCCCCGCCCACACGACACCCACGGCAAACCGGACAGCGCGCCGGGATCCGCGCGATGGGGTCCGTACCACCCGGTGATCTGGATTACGGCGCGCCGGCCAAAACAGCCCCAAACGGGGCAGATACTGCGCTTTCCCGGTCCCAGTCGGCGGACCTCTCGAGTTGGTGACGAGGTGATCCGACGTAGGCTCTCAGGTGAGAAACGACAGCGGGCCGGACAACCAGCAGGGTGGGTCGCGGCGGTGCGCCGAGGAGGTCACGTGACCGGGCAGGGCGGGGTCAGGAGCAGGTGCGGCGGCCCGGGCGACGGGGCCGACCGAAGCGAGGTGCGGCCGTGACCAAGCAGATCCGTCAACTGGACCGGGTGGTCATCCGCTTCGCCGGCGACTCCGGCGACGGCATGCAGCTCACCGGCGACCGGTTCACCTCCGAGACCGCCCAGCTCGGCAACGACATCTCCACGTTGCCCAACTTCCCGGCGGAGATCCGGGCACCCGCCGGCACCCTGCCGGGCGTGTCGAGCTTCCAGGTGCACTTCGCCGACTACGACATCCTCACCCCCGGCGACGCGCCGAACGTGCTGGTCGCGATGAACCCGGCGGCGCTCAAGGCCAACCTCGTCGACCTGCCGCGGGGCGCCGACATCATCGTCAACACCGACGAGTTCACCAAGCGCAACCTGGCCAAGGTCGGCTACCAGAGCAACCCGCTCGAGGACGACTCGCTCGCCGGCTACGTGGTGCACCCGGTCGCACTGACCTCGATGACCGTGGGCGCGCTCGCCGAGCACGCGGTGTCCAAGAAGGACGCCGAACGGGCCAAGAACATGTTCGCGCTCGGCCTGCTGAGCTGGATGTACTCCCGCCCGTACGAGTCCACGCTCCGGTTCCTGGAGCGCAAGTTCGCCGCCCGCCCGGAGCTGGTGGCGGCCAACGTCGCCGCGTTCAAGGCCGGCTGGAACTTCGGCGAGACGACCGAGGACTTCGCCGTCCGGTACGAGGTCAAGCCGGCCAAGATGCAGCCCGGCACCTACCGGAACATCACCGGCAACGCGGCGCTCTCGCTCGGGCTGGTCGCCGCCGGCGTCCGCTCCGGGCTGCCGGTCTTCCTCGGGGCGTACCCGATCACGCCGGCGTCCGACATCCTGCACGAGCTCAGCAAGCACAAGCGGTTCGGCGTGCTGACCATGCAGGCGGAGGACGAGATCGCCGCGATCGGCGCGGCGCTGGGCGCTTCGTACGGCGGGGCGCTCGGCGTCACCACCACCAGCGGCCCGGGCGTCGCCCTGAAGGGCGAGACCATCTCGCTCGCGGTGGCCCTGGAGCTTCCGCTGGTCATCGTCGACGTGCAGCGGGCCGGGCCGTCGACCGGCATGCCGACCAAGACCGAACAGGCCGACCTGAACATGGCGCTCTACGGCCGGCACGGCGAGGCGCCGGTGGCCGTGATCGCGCCGAAGTCTCCGGCGGACTGCTTCTACGCGGCGCTGGAGGCGGCGCGGATCGCGCTGACCTACCGCACGCCGGTGATCCTCCTGTCCGACAACTACGTCGCCAACGGCTCCGAGCCGTGGCTGCTGCCCGACGTCGAGTCCCTGCCGGACCTGCGGGTCGAGTTCGCGACGAAGCCGAACGGCGAGGACGGCACGACGTTCCTGCCGTACCTGCGGGACCCGGAGACGCTGGCCCGGCCGTGGGCCATCCCCGGCACCCCGGGCCTGGAGCACCGCATCGGCGGCCTGGAGAAGGCCGACAAGACCGGCGACATCTCGTACGATCCGACCAACCACGATTTCATGGTGCGCACCCGCGCCGCCCGGATCGAGACGATCCCGGTGCCGGACGTCGAGGTGGAGGACCCGGACGGCGACGCCCGGGTGCTGGTGCTCGGCTGGGGTTCGACGTACGGCCCGATCGGCGCGGCCTGCCGCGGTCTGCGCCAGCGGGGTCTCTCCGTCGCCCAGGCGCACCTGCGGCATCTCGCCCCGATGCCGGCGAACCTCGGCGACGTACTGCGGTCCTACGAGCGGGTGGTCATCCCCGAGATGAACCTCGGTCAGCTCGCGCACGTGATCCGCGCCAAGTACCTGGTCGACGCGATCGGCTACACCCAGGTCCGCGGCCTGCCGTTCACGGCCAACGAGCTGGAGACGATGCTGGAAGAGGTCCTGAAGAATGTCTGAGCCCGTCGCCCTCAAGCTCACCGCGAAGGACTTCAAGTCCGACCAGGAGGTGCGCTGGTGCCCCGGCTGCGGTGACTACGCGATCCTCGCGGCCGTGCAGGGCTTCATGCCCGAGCTGAACATCCCCCGCGAGCGGATCGTCTTCATCTCCGGCATCGGTTGCTCGTCGCGCTTCCCGTACTACATGAACACGTACGGGATGCACTCGATCCACGGCCGTGCCCCGGCGATCGCCACCGGCCTGTCGGCCACCCGACCCGACCTGTCGGTCTGGGTGGTCACCGGTGACGGCGACGCGCTGTCGATCGGCGGCAACCACCTGATCCACGCCCTGCGGCGCAACGTCAACCTCAAGATCCTGCTGTTCAACAACCGGATCTACGGGCTGACCAAGGGGCAGTACTCACCCACCTCCGAGGTCGGCAAGATCACCAAGTCGACTCCGGTCGGCTCGGCCGACGCGCCGTTCAACCCGCTCTCGCTGGCGTTGGGCGCGGAGGCGACGTTCGTCGCCCGCACGATCGACTCGGACCGCAAGCACCTGCAGTCGGTGCTGCGGGCCGCCGCCGAGCACGAGGGCTCCGCGTTCGTCGAGATCTACCAGAACTGCAACATCTTCAACGACGGCGCCTTCGACCCGGTCAAGGAGCCGGCCACCCGGGACGACTACCTGATCCGGCTGGAGCACGGCCAGCCGATCACGTTCGGCAAGGACGGGCAGTTCTGCGTCGTCCACCCGCCCGGCGGCTTCGGCCTGGAGGTCCGCGAGACCGCGGCCACCCCGGCGGAGGAGATCGTCGTGCACGACGCCACGGTCACCGACCCGGCCTACGCGTTCGCGCTGTCCCGGCTGCCCGGCCTGGATCTGCGGAACACCCCGATCGGCGTCTTCCGCTCGGTGCCCCGCCCGTCGTACGACAGCGTGGTGCAGGGCCAGCTCGCCACCGCCCGGGAGAAGGTGACCGACACCCCGGAGCAGCAGCTCGCCGGCCTGCTGAACAGCGGCGACACCTGGACGATCCGCTGAGCCTCGCGCCGCCACCGGCGCACCCGGAAAGAGTGTCCATTCCGCGCGGAATGGACACTCTTTCCGGGTTCGAGGCCGCCTGCGTGACCGGGCGGGGGTCAGGCGGCGGCCGGGATCGGGGTCCAGAGTTCGTCGATCTCGCGCTCGGCGGTGGCGAGGCTCGCCTCGTGCAGCGGAATCAGCTCGGCCATGGCCGGGACCGCGGGTGCCAGGGTGAGTTCGGCGGTGATGAACCGGGGCTCGAGGCCGGTCAGGGAGAGGCCGTGCGGCAGCCAGGGCTCGGCGTGGTCCCAGCCCTCCCGGGGAGTGCCGGCACCGTAGCCGCCACCCCGGCTGGCCAGCACGATGAAGTCGCGCCCGCCCAGGAGCCCGGCGTTGGTGGCCGGGTCGTACGCGAGGCCCGGCGCGATCAGGTGGTCGACCCACGCCTTCACGCTGCTGGGCGCCCCGTAGTTGTAGAGCGGAAGCCCGAGCAGGATCGTGTCGGCGCGCTTCACCTCGTCCACCAACTTCTCGGAGAGCGCCCACGAGGCGCGCTGGGCCGGGGTGTGCTGCTCGGCCGGCACCATCCGGGCCAGTCCGGCCGCCTCGTCCAGGTGTGGCAGCGGCTCCCGGCCCAGGTCCCGACGGGTGACCGTGCCACCCGGGTGCGCCGCGCACCAGGCGGCGACGGCCCGGGCGGTGAGCCGCCGGCTCACGGAGTTCTCGCCCCGGATGCTCGAGTCGATGTGCAACAGGTGTGCCATTAGCTAACCCTCCACGGATCGTTTGTGTAGCGCCAACCATTTATAGCAGGGCGATGTTTCACCGCGCGGGTAAACTCGGTCACATGCCAGCCGCGCCGGTCGACCAGTCCGAGCACCGGTCCGGCGCGCTCCTCGAGTACCTGGCCCGGCGGATGCGGCTGCGGTCGGAGTCGGTGCTGGCGCCGCTCGGCCTGCGCCCCCGGCACCTGGTCGCGCTCACCGTCCTTCGCGACAGCGGCGGCAGCAGTCAGCAGGCGCTCGCCGGCACCCTGGAGATGGACGGGACGAACGTCGTCGGGCTGCTCAACGAGCTGGAGGCGGCCGGTCTGGTCGAGCGGCGCCGATCCCCGCAGGATCGGCGCCGCCACGTGGTGGAGCTGACGACGACCGGTGCAAAGCGCCTCAACGAGGCGGAATGCGCGCTGGCCTCAGCCGAGGACGAGGTGCTCGGCGCGCTCGCGCCGGGCGAGCGGGCAACCCTCTACGACCTGCTGCGGCGAGCCGCCGGGTCGGCCGGCACGTGCGCCGATGCCCTGGTGGACGAGGACTGCTCCGACGCCGGCTGAATCAGGGCACCGGAGTGGCCGTGGGGCGGTCGTCGCGGACGTGGACGAGCATGTCGCCGGTCTCGATCACGGCGCCGGCCCGGTCGGCGAGGGTGACCACCTTGCCGCGACGTACCAACGCGATGACCAGCGTGTCCAGCTCGCGCGGTGAGCGGCCGACCTCGTGCCGCTCCGCCGACCGCATCGCCAACGCCATGCCCTGGCCGGGGGTGAGCAGATCCTCCACGACGTCGATCAGCGGCGGCGCGGAGGTGGACAGGCCCAGCAGCCGGCCGGCGGTCGCGGACGAGACGATCACGTGGTGAGCGCCGCTCTGCTTGAGCAGCGGAGCGTTCTCCGCCTCCCGGGCGGCGGCGATGATGCGTACCTGCCCGGCGGTGAGTTGCCGGACGGTCAGCGCCACCAGCACCGAGGCGTCGTCGCTGTCGGTGGCGATGATCACCGCCTTGGCGGTGCGGACGTGCGCCTCGTTCAGCGTGGCGGAGCGCGTCGCCGATCCCTCGATGGCGACCAGCCCGGCCGACGTGGCCTGCCGCAGGGCGGCGCCGCTGCGCTCGACCACGATGATCCGGGACTTGTCGAAGCCGTTCTCCAGCAGGGCGGAGACCGCGCTGCGGCCCTTGGTGCCGTAGCCGCAGATGATGACGTGGTCCTTCACGGTCCTCCTCCATCGCGACAGGCGACGGCCGGTGCGGTACTGCTCGGTGAGCACTTCCAGCGTGGTGCCGACCAGGATGATCAGGAAGAGCACCCGGGCGGGCGTGATGTAGACGACGTTGATCAGCCGGGCCGACTCGGACACCGGGGTGATGTCGCCGTATCCGGTGGTCGAGAGGGTGACGACCGCGTAGTAGAAGCTGTCGAGGAGGGTGATGCCGTCCTCGTTGACGTCGCGGTAACCGCCCCGGTCGAGGTAGACCACGGCAACGGTGGCGAGCACGAGCCCCACCGCGGCGGCCAGTCGCAGGCTCAGCGCGCTCAGCGGGCCACGGCGCTGGGCCGGGAAGTGGATCACTGTCGGGCCTGCCAGGGCCCCGCTGTCGCCTGCACGACCACAACATAGCGGTTACCTGCCGATCCGCACGGCCGGGCGGGGGACGCCGCCACCACCGGCAGCCGGGCATGATGGGGAGGTCCCCGGACGACGACGGCGAGAGCGAGGCGGAGCATGTCGTTGCTGCGACGAGTGATCGGCGGGGTGCTGCGCCGGCTGCGCCTGCGCCAGGGCCGCACGCTGCGGGAGGTGGCCGCTGCCGCCGGGGTCTCCATGCCCTACCTGTCGGAGATCGAGCGCGGGCGCAAGGAGGCCTCGTCGGAGGTCCTCGCCGCGGTCTGCCGGGCGCTCGGCATCCGCCTCTCCGACCTGCTGGAGGAGGCCCGCGACGACCTGCGCCGGCAGGAGCGGCACGAGCCGGTGGGGTTCGCGACCGGGCGGGCCGACCGGGCGCCGGGCACCCGCGCCGAGGCCGGCGGCCCGCGCGTGCGCCTCGGGTTCCATGCCGGCGGCCCCACCGCGTCCATCGCCGGCCCGCTGAGCGGCCCCGGGGCGGCGTCGGGGCGGCTGCTCCACGTCGGCCCGATGGCCACGCCCATCGGTCCCGACCTGACCGGCACCCCCGGCTGGGCGGGCGGCTCCGGCCTGCGGGTTCACCTGTTCGCCTCCGCGCCGGGCGGCCACCCCGCCGCGCGTACCTCAAGGGTGCTGGCCCGGCGCCGGGCCCGGAAGGGCCGGCGGCGGCTGGCCGCGCGCTGACCCGCGCCGTTCTGCCCTGAGCCGATCTGCCGCCGGCAGATCCGCTGGGCTCCCGCCCGCCGGCCCGCGCAGGCTGGACTGGCCGGTTCCCGGGCGGTGCGATCGCCCGCCGGCGTGCGGGAGGTCGGCGTGATGATCAAGATGTTGGACGACGGGCAGCGGAGCTTCGGCGACCAGGTGTTCGAGCGGCTGCTGAAGGAACGGATCGTCTTCCTCGGCACTGAGGTGACCGACGAGTCGGCCAACCGGATCTGTGCCCAGATCCTGCTGCTGGCCGCGGAGGACCCGGAGCGGGACATCACCCTCTACATCAACTCCCCCGGCGGCTCGGTGAGCGCGGGGATGGCGGTGTACGACACGATGCGCTTCGTCCGCAACGACGTGGCCACGCTGGCGCTGGGGCTGGCCGGCTCGATGGGGCAGTTCCTGCTCTGCGCGGGGACGGCCGGCAAGCGGTACGCGCTGCCGCACTCGCGGATCCTCATGCACCAGCCCGCCGGCGGGATGGGCGGCACGGCCGCCGACATCCGGATCCAGGCGGAGAACATGCTGCACGTGAAGCACACCATGCAGGAGCTGATCGCCCGGCACAGCGGCCGGACGCTGGCGGAGATCCAGCGCGACTGGGACCGGGACCGCTGGTTCACCGCCGAGCAGGCCCGCGAGTACGGGCTCATCGACCACGTGATCGCGCGGGCGGCCCAGCTCAACGAGGCGTGAGGGCACGCCGTACGTACGCGCGGGTCCCCGTCCCGCCCGGGCGGGACGGTGGACGCGTACCGACGCCGGACGCGCCCCCTCGATCGCGTCCGACCCCCGGCACGTGCGACGGAGCCGACCGGCCGGCAGAACCGTCGTGCATCCGAGCCTATTCGCGCCCTCCGGGAATCCGCTCGGCGAGATTTCGCAGCGTCTTCGGACCGAATTTCGTTACGCCGAGGGGGCAAGGAGGATTCCCTGCCAGCCTCGACCGTCCTAACGCGACACCAGGACCACCTTGCCGAGCGCCCGCCGGCCCTCCAGGTCCGCGTGCGCCCGGGCCGCCTCGGCCAGCGGGTACGTGGTGACCAGCGGCCGCCACCAGCCCCGACCGGTCAGCTCCAGGGAGCGGCCGGCGAGCGCGGGGATACCGCCGGGCAGCGCTCGCATCCGCTGCCCCAGCCAGCCGGCGGTCAAGCCGCTCCCGATCAGGTCGGCCGTGTCGATCCGGGTCGCCTCGCCGGCGGACCAGCCGAACATCATGAACCGGCCGCCCGGCCGGAGCAGTTCCAGGGCCGTCCGGCCGACCGCGCCGCCGACGCCGTCGTACACCAGGCTGACACCGCCGAACCGATCGCGTACCCGGTCCGCCCAGCTCGGGCGCCCGTAGTCGACGACCAGGTCGGCGCCGGCACCGGCCAGCGCGCCCGTGCGCTCGGCGCCCCGCGCCGCCGCGACCACGGCGGCCCCGGCGTGCCGCGCCGCCTGGACCAGCAGCCAGCCGACACCGCCGGCCGCGGACGGCACCAGGACCACGTCGTCGGCGACCGGCCGTTCCAGCTCGACGATGCCGAGGGCGGTCCGGCCCGTGCCGATCGCGGCCACCGCCTCGGCGAAGGTCAGTCCGCCGGGTACGGGGTACAGGTTCGCCACGGCCGTCACCGCCTGTTCGGCGTACCCGCCGGGGACCATCCCCAGGTGGGCGACGACCCGCCGGCCGAGCCACTCCCCGGCCACGCCGGGCCCGAGCGCGTCGACGGTGCCGGCGACCTCGCGGCCGGGGATGGTCGGCAGCTCCGGCAGCGGGAGCGGGCCGCCGGCCTCGCCGCGCCGCAGCGTCGTGTCGAGCAGGTGTACGCCACTCGCCTCGACGGCGATGCGCACCTCCCCGGGGCCGGGTGTGAGGTCGGGCAGTTCGTCGAGGACGAGGTTGTCGGCGGGACCGAATTCGTGAAGCCGGATCGCGTGCATGTCTCGATCCGACCAGGTGAAGTGCGGTTGAGGTCAAGGATCCGGCCGGTGGCGCCGCTCACCCCGGCCTGTCCTCGGCGGAACTCGCTTGCGGGTCGCGGTGCGCTGCGGCTGGGGGCGGCAAAACTCCTGGCCGTCCGACGGGCACAGCACCGATGATGGCGTCATGGCCACGGCCCGACGAGCTGACCCCGGCACCACCGAGGCCGTCGACGGCCACCTGGGTGGCAACGCCGCCTCGGTCCGGGCGATGGCCCGCGCCCTGGCGAAGGTCGATTCCGCGGTGGCCGTGGTGCTCGTCGAAGGCATCAGCGACCAGATCGCCCTGGAAGCGGCCGCGGTGGCCGGCGGCCGGGACCTGGCGGCGGAGCGGGTCGTGATCGTGCCGATCGGCGGGGCCCACGCGATCGGCCGGTTCCTGACGAGGCTGGCTCCCCTGGGCACGCGGCTCGCCGGTCTGTGCGACCTGCGTGAGGAGGAGATCTTCCGGCGCGGCCTGACCGCGGCCCGGCTCGGCTCACCCCGGACGCGCTCCGACATGGAGCACCTCGGGTTCCACGTCTGCGTCAGGGACCTGGAGGAGGAGCTGATCCGTGCCGTGGGCACCGCGCGGGTCGAGGCTCTCTTCGAGGCGCAGGGCGACCTCCGGTCATTCCACTCGTTCCAGAGCCAGCCCGCCTGGCGGGGCCGGGAACCCGATGCGCAGCTGTGGCGGTTCCTGCGCAGCAGCTCGCGCCGCAACCTGCGGTACGCCCGCCTGCTCGTCGAGGCGGCGGTCGACCGGGACGCCTTGCCGCGGCCGCTCGACGCGCTGCTCACCGCCGTCTGACCGGCGGAACGTCGGGCGCACGACCAGCGACCTCCCGCTTGGTGGACGCGGTACATCGGGTCGAGGAGCCGGAACCGGTTGTCTCGCCAGAAGCCCACGAGGTACGGGCCGGATGAGTAGCGTGGTCACGGTGTTCGAGGGTTTCGCGACGTTCGACATCGCGACGTCGCAGACGACGATCCATGGCGTCCGGGCCGGGTCAGGGCCGCCGGTCCTGCTGCTGCACGGCATCCCGGAAACCCACCTGATGTGGCATCGGATCGCGCCAGCTCTGGCCGAGCGGTTCACCGTCGTCGCGACCGACCTTCGCGGGTACGGCGCGAGTGGAAAGCCGCCGAGCACGCCCGATCACGAGCCCTATCGGATGCGTGCCATCGCCGGCGATCAGATCGAGGTGATGGCTGAGTTGGGCTTCGACCGGTTCGCGGTCGTCGGCCACGACCGGGGAGCCCGCTGCGCCTACCGGCTGGCGCTGGACGATCCGGCCGTGGTCAGCCATCTGGCCGTGCTCGACGTGGTACCGACCGGCGAGACGTACGCCCGCGCAGACGCGGACTTCAGTCTCGGCTACTGGGTCTGGTCATTTCTCGCCGCCCCGGAACCGGTGCCCGAGAAGATGATCGCGGCAGCACCGGATGTTCTGGTCAACCACATGCTCGACGCCTGGTCCGTCGTTCCCGACGCCTTCCCGGACCGGGTCCGGGCGGCCTACCTGGCGGCATTCACCGATCCCCGGACGGTTCACGCTGTCTGTGAGCAGTACCGGGCGGCGGCCACCCTGGACGTGGCCGACGACCACGCCGATCAGGGCCGCCGTCGCATCGAGTGTCCAACCCTGGTCCTGTGGAGTGCCAGCGGCCCGGTTGGGCAGTGGTACGACCCGATCGAGGTCTGGCGGGCCTGGGCCACCGACGTACGGGGCGGCCCCGTCCGGGCCGGCCACTTCCTGCCCGAAGAGGCGCCTGAGGAGACGCTGCGCCACCTGCTGGGGTTGCTGGACCTGGGCGGACGCTGAGGAGCCTCTCGACACCTCTCACCACTCCCCAACCGTCCACCGGCCGCTCGCGGACCAGATGCGGACTCGCGGCCCTGAGCGATCGTGATCGAATACGCGGCCATGGGGCGGGACAGGTGCCGGGGGAGTCGCTGGTCCAGCTCGGCGACGGCCTGGAGCTAGAAGAAGATGGCGGGGCGATCGGGCACGCAGCGGGCACGACAGCCCCGGAAGGCGGATCAGTGATCGGTGATCAAGGCTCTGACCTGGTGCCCCCGGCAGGATTCGAACCTGCGACACACGGTTTAGGAAACCGATGCTCTATCCCCTGAGCTACGAGGGCGCGAGCGCTCAGTCTACCGACCTGGGCGGTCTACTCAGGTGGCAGGTAGTGGCCGACGTTCACCCACGTTCCCCGGACCCCCGTTCGCCCAGCCCAGGACCACACCCCCACCCACACCCCGACCGGCCCTGGTGGCTGGCCTACCTCGACACCGGCGCCCACGCGCGACTTACCCTCGACCGAGGACTTCGACGCCGTCGTCCCGGCGGCCCTGGCCGAGGCGGGCCTTCCCGCCGACTTGGCCGATGCCGCCCGCCGGAGCGACGTCGACCCGCAGCTGCGGGCCAGCACCGCCCGCGCAGCAACTCGTGGGCGAGGACCTCGGCACCCCGACGGTGCTGGTCGACGACGTGGCCTTCATCGGCCCTGTGCTGACCTCGATCCCCCGCGGGGAAGAGGCCCTGCGCGTCTTCGACGGAGCCCGCCTGCTCGCCGCCTGCGGAGCCTTCTCCGAACTCAAACGCGCCCGGGCCGATGGCCTGAGCTTCGCGTAGTCCGGTCGTGGCCACCCGGAGTGGTCCCCGCCGCCGGCCACCGGCCAGGAGGTGATCCGTCGTTGGGGCTTCCTCGGTCGGGCCGCCGGCCGGGCTGTCCACCCCCGCGGTACGTGAACAGGGACCTTCGGCCTTGCATCCGAACCGACCCGGGTCGAGGCTTGAGACGGGCCGCACCGTAGCGGACCACGACCGGAAGGGTTGTCGATCATGCAGTGGAGTGTCCGTGATGTCATGACCACCGATGTCGTCGTCGTGTCCGAGGACGCGCCGTACAAGGACGTCGCCGAGACACTGGTGCGCCACCGGGTGAGTGCCGTGCCGGTCGTCACCGCCGCCAACAAGGTCGTCGGCGTCGTCTCCGAGGCCGACCTGCTGCACAAACTGGACAGCGCCGGCCCCGAGCCGCACCTCCGCTTCCTCCAGCGTAAGCAGCGACGTGCCGCCAGGGCGAAGGCCTCCGCCGATGCCGCGCGCGACCTGATGAGCAGCCCGGCCATCACCGTCGCCGCGACCGTGTCGGTCGCCGGGGCGGCGAAGCTGATGGACGACGAGAAGGTCAAGCGCCTCCCGGTGGTCGACGAGGCCGGCTGCCTGGTGGGCATCGTTTCCCGCAGCGACCTGGTACGCGTCTTCCTGCGTGCCGACAACGAGATCCGCGACGAGATCATCGACCAGGTCCTGGTCCGCACGCTGTGGATCGATCCGGAAACGATCTCGGTGTCGGTGGCACATGGGGTGGTCACGCTCGCCGGCACGACCGGCCGGCGCAGCACCAAGGATCTCATCGTTCGGCTTGTCGTCGGCGTCGCCGGCGTCGTCGACGTGGTGGACGAGCTCGCGTACAAGTACGACGACAGCGAGGACCTGCGTCGCGGCGGATTCCTCATGCGGCCCGGCGCCGAAGACGTCACTCCCTAGGCTCGCCTCCTCCCGGCGCCGTCCGGTCACCTGTTGCTGTTGAGGCGCACGATGGCGCCGTTGAGCGCGGTGGCGAAGAGCGTCCACCCGGCGTACGGGGCCAGCGCGGCGCCGGTGAGGCGATCGGTACGCGCCGCGCGGCGCAGCAGCAGCAGGTTGGAGGCGTTCAGCGCGGCGATCTCGGCCAGCGCGGCGGCCGGCCTGCGGGCGCGGAAGAACAGGGCGCTCCAGCCGGCGTTGAGGGCCAGGTTGAGCGCGTAGTCGCGGGCGAACGCGGCGCGTTCGGTGCCGCCCGCGCGATCCAGGATGCGGGCGCCGGCCACCGCGATCAGTGCGTACAGCGGGGTCCACACCAGTGGAAACGCCGTCGACGGCGGCTGCCAGGCCGGCTTGCGCAGCCGGCGGTACCAGCGCGAGGAGCTGCCGGAGGCGGTGGCCGCGCTGCCGGCGGCGGCGGTCGCGGCGACGGCCGCCGCGGTCTTGACCAAGGGTCGGTAGTGGCATGCCACCCAACTACCCCGCCAGCGACGGATCAGGCCGGACCGGCCGCCGTATGACGAATACGGGATGTCCAGATGCATTGCTGTTCATCGATGTCTACCCATAGGCTCCCTGCCACTGCGGATGCGGCGCGGCCAGGAGGCACGCCGTCGATGTCTTGGAGGGACCCATGGTGCGTTGGCGTAGATTCCTCGGCCGGTTGGCGGCCGTCCTGGTAGCGGTCACCGCGGGATCCGTCACGATGGTGGCGCCCGCCGGTGCGGCGCCGACCGGTGACGTGACGCCGTTCGTCGTCGGCGGCACCCGGGCGGCGCAGGGCGAGTTCCCGTTCATGGTCCGGCTCTCCATGGGCTGCGGCGGATCGCTCTACAGCCCCCGGCTGGTCCTGACCGCCGCACACTGCGTCGGCCGTACCGGCTCCAACACCAGCATCACCGCCACCCTGGGCGTGGTGGACCTGCAGTCCTCCAGCCGGATCCAGGTCCGCTCCAACTACGTCTACCGGGCCCCCGGCTACAACGGCAACGGCGACGACTGGGCGCTGATCCGGCTCGCCACCCCGGTCACCTCACTCGCCACGCTCAAGATCACTACCAGCACGGCGTACGACAACGGGACCTTCACCGTTGCCGGCTGGGGCGCCGCGCGGGAGGGCGGGCCGCAGCAGCGCTACCTGCTCAAGGCCAACGTCCCGTTCGTCAACGACACCACCTGCAACCAGTACTACCGCGGCCAGATCATCCCCAGCGAGGAGATCTGCGCCGGCTACGCGAGCGGCGGGGTCGACACCTGCCAGGGCGACTCCGGTGGCCCGATGTTCCGCCGGGACGCCACCAACGCCTGGATCCAGGTGGGCATCGTCAGCTGGGGCAACGGCTGCGCCCGGCCCAACTACCCCGGCGTCTACACCCAGGTCAGCACGTTCGCCTCGGCGATCCAGTCGGCGGCCGCCAGTCTCGGCGGCTGACCCGTACCCGGCGGGTGGCCCGGTCGCGTCGGGCGCGACCGGGCCACCCGCCGTCGGCCGCGGGCACGTCGGACGCCAGGCGAGCCCGAACTGCTGCGGGAAGATCCGGGGCGCAGCGGCCGACGCTCGTGGATGGGACGCCGCCGGCGGGACGGTGTCGGCGGCACCGCGCGGTCAGGCCGGGTCGCCGGTCGGCGACCCGTGGGGGGTACGCAGCCAGACCGCGGTGTCCGGCGGCGACAGGTCGTCGTCGAGCGGCCCGCTGGCGAGCAGCCGCTCGCTGTGCGGCGGGAGCGGCACCGCCGCCGTGGACAGGTTGACCAGGCAGGTGAAGCCGGGGTCGCGGCGGAACGCGAGCACCCCGTCCGGCGCGGGCAGCCAGGCCATCGTTCCGTCCCCGAGCGCCGGCTCGGCCCGGCGGACGGCGATCGCCGCCCGGTACAGCTCCAGCATCGATCGCCCGTCGCCGGCCTGGGCGGCGGCCGTCCGGTCCTTCCAGTCGGCCGGTTGAGGCAGCCACGGCACCCCGGTCGCGCTGTCCGGGCTGAAGCCGAACGGTGGTGCCTCGCCGGACCAGGGCATCAGGACCCGGCACCCGTCCCGACCCGGGTCGATCCGGCCGGAGCGCCGAACCTCACTCCGCCGCCCATAGTCGGAACGGGACCGAGCCCGTCACCCCCGCCGTCACTCAGCGTGCGCGAACGCCCTCACCCTTCCGCTTTACGCTCCGTGTCCGCCGCTGCCAGGCGACCGACCGACCGAAAGCCCCTTTGCTCTGCTTACCTATACGCACAAGTCCGCCGAACAGCGGTTTCTCGGCGTCCGCCCGCAGCCGCCCAGCCGACGCCGGCTGCGCAGAGTAGCTGGTGCGTATTGGTAAGCAGAGCAAAGGCGGCAGTCGTAAGGGTCGGGGGCAGCGAGCGCGACTACGTTCGGTGGCCGCAGAGCCGACGCGTGCCGGCGACGCCGGCCGCGGGCACCGCTGCATCCCGGTGCCCGCGGCCGGTGTCGGTCAGCCGGTCACGCCGGTGACGCTGTTCCCGCTCTTCGTGACCCGGTAGGTCACCCGCTCCCCGCTCCAGAAGTGGAAGGTCAGGGTGACCGGGTTGTTGTCGTTGACCTCGGCGAAGAAGTCCGAGGTCAGGGTGATCACCCCGGCGCCGTAGTCCGGCGCGAAGGTCACGTCGAACTCCTTGTACGAGGTCCAGTTGTGCGGGCCGGCGTTGCTGCCGTCGGCGTACCTCGCCTCCATGGTGGCGAGTTGGTCGCCGCGGAACTGGGTGGGGATCGCGAACGAGCCGGTCGCTCCGGAGGCGTTGGACAGCACCGGCCGGTCGTACGTGATGACGTTGACCCGCCACGGCACGCCGGTCGAGAACCGCAGGTGCACCGTCGCGTTCACCCCGTACGCCCGGTTGCCGGTCAAGCGGGTCAGCGCGGCCGCCGTGAAGGTCAGCTGGTCACCCGAGACCGTGTAGTCGGTGCCGCGCACCAGGTCGGTGCCGCCCTGCCGGACCCCGACGAACGACGTGCCGTTCAGGTTCAGCGTGAGTGACTTGCTGGTGATGGCCGTGGCCCGCGCGTTGAACAGCAGGTCGGACGACGCGGTACCGGAGCGCGTGGTCCAGCTCGACGAGATCTGGGCGAACAACTCCGGGTCCCGCCACTGGAAGCTGGTGCGGTTGAAGTGCTGCCCGTTGTCCCAGAGCATCGTGGTCAGCTTCCGGGTCCGCGCGTAGTACCCGAGGAACTCGAAGAACTTCAGCTTCTCGCCCTGCTCGACGGTGCCGGTGTGCCGGTCGAAGCCGAGCAGGCCGTACTCCCCGATGATGACCGGGATGCCCCGGCTCACGAACGCGTTGTGCACCCGGTCGAAGGAGTCGGTCAGATCCTTCTGCACGGTGGCGTCGAACCGGGTGCCGCCGGCGACGTTGACGCTGAACGGCCAGTACCCGTAGAAGTGCACGGTCGCGATCAGGTTCCGGTCGTTCAGCGTGTTGAAGGTCGCCACCAACTCGTCGATCCGCGCCTGCTCGGACGAGGTGTGCAGGGTGGGCAGCACCAGCAGTCGGGTGGCGTTGTTGCCGCCGGACTGGCGCACGATGCGGTGGAAGGACGTGTTGAGCTCGTTCAGGAGGCTGGCGTTCTGGGCGTCCCCGGAGCTGCCGGTGAACTGCGGCTCGTTGACGCTCTCGAACACGAGTTTCGGGGAGGAGTTGCGGAACGCGCTCGCCAGCTGGGTCCAGATGGCGTTGTACCGGTTCAGCACGTTGGTCCGGTCGGTGGGCATGGTGTTGATCCACTGCCACGAGTCGTGATGAATGTTGATCATCACGTAGAAGCCGTCGGCGAGGGCCCAGTCGACGACCTCCCGGACCCGGTTCAGGTATGCGGCCTCGATGGTGTGGTTCGGTGCTCCGCCCAGGTGCGCCGACCAGGTGACCGGGATACGGATGCTCTTGAAACCCTGCGCCTTGACGTTCTCCAGCAGCGCCTCGGTGACCCGGGGGTTGCCCCAGGAGGTCTCGTCGGACCCGGTGGAGTCGAGGGTGTTGCCCAGGTTCCAGCCGGGCTGCATCGCGGCGACGGCCGCCATCGCGTCGGTGGCCGGCGGCGGCGTGGTCGGTGGCGGCGTGGTCGGCGGCGGGCTGCTCGGCGGCGGCGTCGTGCCGCCGACGGACCCGGTACAGGTGACCCCGTTCAGCGCGAACGTCATGGGCGCGGGGTTGGTGCCGGACCAGGAGCCGTTGAAGCCGAACGACACCGAGCCGTTGGTGGGCAGGCTGGCGTTGTAGTCGACGTTGCTGGCGGTGACCTGGTCGCCGCTGCCGGTGATGGCCGCGTTCCACGCCTGGGTCACCCGCTGCCCGGCGGGGAACGTCCAGGTCAGACGCCAGCCGTTGATCGGGTCGCCGAGGTTGGTGACGGTCACGTTGGCCGTGAAACCGCCCGGCCACTGCGAGGGCGCCGAGTAGACCACCCGGCAGCCGGCCGCGGCGTGCGCGGTACCGGCGACCGCCAGGGCGGAGCCCGCCAACAGCGTGGCGACGGCGGTCGCGATCAGGCTCAGCCGCCCTCTCGTTCTTCGTACGGTGCCGCGCAGACCGGTCATGACGTGCCTCCGAAACGGTGGTGGTGTGCGGGGTGCGGGTGGCCCGGAGGGGCCAGGTCCAAGCGAGATTAAGTTTGGATTCCAAACTTTGTCAATCGGCGTACGCCTATATGGCCGCCGGGCTGGCGCGTGCGGCACGGGTGGACGGGTGCGCGGCGGGGTAGGAGGGTGCGCGACGGCCGAGAGGAGGTCGCGATGCGCCGGACGCTGGTGCTGGTCGCTGTCGTGCTGCTGCTGGTCGCGGGATGCCGGTGGCCGCGGGACACCGGCGACACGCTGGAGGACGTCCGGGGCGGCGTGCTCCGGGTGGGGGTGACCGAGTCGCCACCGTGGACCCGGGTCGCCGACGACGGAGCGGTGAGTGGCGCCGAGGCGCGGTTGGTCGAGCGCCTGGCGCAGCGGCTCGGCGCCCGGGTCGAGTGGTATCCGGGTTCGGAGTCCAGCCTGATGGCGGCCCTGCAGGGCCGGGTCGTCGATCTCGTGGTGGGCGGGCTGGACGCGAAGGCGCCCTGGACGAAGGAGGCGGCGCTGACCCGGCCCTACGTGACGATGCGGACGGTCGTGGCGGCCCCCGCCGGCGTGCGGGTGCCGGCCGACCTGGCCGGCGCGCGGGTCGCGGTGCCCGCCGGCACCGCCGAGGTGGCGGCGCTGCGGGGCGAGGACGCGGTGCCGGTGCCGGTGGCCGAGGTGACCGGCCGGGAAGGGCTGCCGGTGGTGGTCGGCGAGTGGCGGCTGGCGGAACTGGAGCTGCGGGAGTCCGAGCACGAACTCGCGATCCACGACCACGTCTGGGCGGTGCCGCCGGGAGAGAACGGCTGGCAGGTGGAGGTCGAGCGCTTCCTGCTGGACCGGTCGCACGACGAGGTCGAGGCGTTGCTGGTCGCCGCCGAGCGCGAGGAAGCGTCGGCATGAGGGTGTACGACCGGTTCGAGCTGCCACCGGACAAGGCCGACCTGCACCGGCGGGCGGTACGCCTGGAGTGGTTGACGATCGCGTTCTTCGTCGCGGCGGTCGCGCTACTGGCGCTCACCCTCGGGCAGTCGCAGGCGATGAAGGCGGCCTGGATCGAGGACATGCTGGGTCTGGTCCCTCCGGCCGCCTTCCTGATCGCCGCCCGGTTCCGCAACCGCAGGCCCAACGGCCGGTTCCCGTACGGCTACCACCGCTCGGTCAGCGTCGCCTTCCTGACCGGGGCGGTCGCGCTGCTCGGCCTCGGGGCGTACGTCGTCTACGACTCCCTCGTCCGGCTGATCGCCCGGGAACGCCCGCCCATCGGGTTGATCGAGGTGCTGGGCCACCAGGTGTGGCTGGGCTGGCTGATGATCGCCGTGCTGTTCATCACGATGGTTCCGGCGATCCTGCTCGGCCGGGTTAAGCAACGCATCGCCCGGCAACTGCACGACAAGGTGCTGTACGCGGACGCGGAGATGAACCGGGCCGACTGGCTGACCGCCGGGGCGGCGATCCTCGGCGTACTCGGGATCGGGGCCGGCCTGTGGTGGGCCGACGCGGTCGCCGCCCTGGTGATCGGTGGGGACATCGTCCGGGACGGCACGCGGACCCTGCGCAGCGCGGTGGCCAACCTGATGGACAACCGGCCCCGCGTGGTCGACGGCAGCCGCCCGCACCCGCTGTACGACAACCTGCTCAACGGCGTCCGCGACCACGACTGGGTCGCCGACGCCTGGCTACGCCTGCGCGAGGAGGGGCACGTCTTCGTCGGCGAGCTGCTCGTCGTGCCGGTGCCGGGCACCGAGCGCCTGGTCGACCGCCTCGAGGAACTGGGCGCGTTCGCCCGGGACTTCGACTGGCGGATGCACGACCTGGTCGTGGCCCCGGTGAGCCGCATCGAGGGCGCGGACGGGGACCGCTCGACCGGGTCAAGTGGACAAATACAACGTTCGGGTCTTATCGGAAGTAACGGTTAGTGACGTTTCCTTTTCCGTGGGTGGCGGGTTGAACCGGGTGTGACAGCCACATCAGCGGTCATCGACGGCTCGAACACCACCGCCCCACCCCGCTGGCGGACGGTCTGGGCCCGGCGGGAGGACCACCGCCGCCGGCGCGCGTACGACGAAGCGGTCGAAGCCTGGCACCGGCACCGGGAGCACCTTCTGCGGCTGCAGATCGAGGCGGCCGGCTTCCACGGCTGCGACCCCGCGCGGGACAGCCTGCCGGTGCGGTTCGAGGACGACGAGGTGGTCTTCCGGGTCGTACCGACGGCACGACTGGTCGAGGTCCCGGCACGGCACATCCGAGGGCTGCCGGTGCCCGAGCTGACGGTCGGCGCGAGCGCCCGGCCGCTGGACGGGCGCCTGCCACGCGGCTTCCGCGTCGTGGCGGCCGGCGCCGCCGTGGTCACCGACCGGCGGGTGGCGTTCGCGGGGCCGGACACCCGACGCGAGTGGCGGTACGCGGACGTCACGGGCGTCGCACACCACCCCGACGTGCCGCTGACGCTGCTGCACACCTTCGACTGCCGACGCCTCGCCGGGCTGCTGGCCGAGCCGGCCGGCGCGCTGAACGCCCGCTTCTACCTCACCCTCGCGTTCGCCGCCGCGACCGACCGGCGGGACGCCGTCGTCGCCGAACTCGACGCCCTGCTGGCGGCCCACGAGGCGGCACGGCCGGCCGCACCGGCACCGGCGCAGCCGGCGGACGCCCCGCTGACCGCGCTGCGGCCGGACCGTCGGCTCGGCTCCGCGGTCGCCGCGGCGGTGACGCTCACCGCGCTGACCGCCGGTGTCGTCGACGGCGAGCCGGCCGAGCGGCCGGACCGCGACGAGATGGCCGCGACCCTGTCCGGCACCGCCCACCGGCCCAGCCCGGCCGGCGTGGCGCTTCCGGCGCCGGCCATCGCCGCAGCCGGCGCGCCCACCCCGCCCGCCGCCACTCCCGGCCCGCCGGTGCCGACCGCCCGGACGCGCCCGGCGGCACGTCCCGCACCGCCGACCAGGCCGCGGCCGCGGGCCACCGTCAAGCCGGCGGTCGGTACGCCCGGCGGCACGCCCAGCACGAGCCCGGCGCCGGCCGGAACCCCGACCACGGCCCCGCCCCCGAGCCCCGCGCCGAGCGCGACTCCGGAACCGACCAGCACCACCCCGCCGCCCGCCACGGCCGACCTGCTCACCGTCTGCGTGGGCCTCGTCGAACTGCCGATCGTCGACCCGCTCCTCTGCCCGGGCGACTGACGGCGGCCGCAGGACACCCTCCCGACGCTCCGCCCCGCACCACCGCGCAATCAACTGTAAAGATTGTGAACAGTAGTGCTACAGTGAGCGCCATCGATAACTGGCCCCTTGTGTCGCCGGCTCGGGGCAATCCCGGGGAGGAGTGAGCACATGTCGAGACTGCGCGCCCTGATCGCACTCGCGGCGCTGGCCGTGGCCGGTGGCCTGATGGTGATCATCCCGTCGACGGCGGCGTCCGCCGCCACCTGCGCGACACCCTGGCAGGCCTCGGCCGTCTACACCGGAGGGGCACAGGTTTCGCACGACGGCCGGAACTACCAGGCACGGTGGTGGACGCAGAACGAGGCACCCCCGGGGACCACCGGCGTCTGGCAGGACCTGGGCAGTTGCGGGGGTGGCTCCACGCCACCACCGAGCGGAAGCTGCAACCATCCCAACTGGACCGCCGGCACCTGGTACCCCGCCGGCAGCATCGTGCGGTACACCAACGGGCTGTACTACATCGCCGAGCACGACAACCCGGGCTACGACCCGACCATCAGCACCTGGTACTGGGACCCGTACACCTGCGGCAGCCCGCCGCCCACCAGCGGCCCGCCGCCCACCAACCCGGGCGGCTTCGTGGTGACCGAGGCCCAGTTCAACCAGATGTTCCCGGGCCGGAACTCCTTCTACACGTACTCCGGACTGGTCACGGCCCTCAGCGCCTACCCGGCGTTCACCAGGACCGGCAGCACCACCGTGCAGCGGCAGGAGGCGGCGGCCTTCCTGGCGAACGCGCACCACGAGACCGGCGGCCTGGTCCACGTCGTCGAACAGAACCAGGCCAACTACCCGCACTACTGCGACGCCAGCCAGCCGTACGGCTGCCCCGCCGGCCAGGCCGCGTACTACGGGCGCGGCCCGATCCAGTTGAGCTGGAACTTCAACTACAACGCCGCCGGTAACGCGCTCGGGCTACCGCTGCTGACCAACCCCTGGCTGGTGCAGAACGACGCCGCGGTGGCCTGGAAAACCGCCATCTGGTACTGGATGACCCAGAACGGGCCGGGCCGGATGACCGCACACTCCGCGATGGTCACCGGCGCCGGCTTCGGTGAGACCATCCGCAGCATCAACGGCTCGATCGAGTGCAACGGCGGCAACCCCGCCCAGGTGCAGAGCCGGGTGAGCCGGTACCAGCAGTTCGTGGGCATCCTCGGCGTACCCGCCGGGGCGAACCTCTACTGCTGACCCGCGCCGGGCCGGCCCCCGTGCCACCGGCGCGGGGGCCGGCCCGCCCTATCCTGAGCCGATGCGGCTGGAGTTCGACGGCGAGATCTGGTTCTGGCGCGGCCCGTCGCCGTACCACTTCGTCACCGTCCCGGACGGCGACAGCCGCGCCATCGAGGCGGTCGCGCCCGCGGTGAGCTACGGCTGGGGCATGGTCCCGGTCACCGCCCGGATCGGGGAGACGCACTGGACGACCTCGCTCTTCCCCAAGAACGGGGGCTACGTCGTGCCGGTGAAGGATGCCGTCCGGCGGAGCGAGGGCCTGGCCGTGGGCGAGACGGTACGCCTCCAGTTGACCATCGACGGCTGAGCCCGGCGACGCCGTAACCGGCCCGGAGCGATCCGGACATCCGCCGCGAGGCGGGATTCAACGGGCCGGTTGTGGGAACCCCCGCCCGGTGCCGGACCTCCTGACGAGCGCGCCCTGGCCGCCGGGGTTGAGCATGGCCGTGTTCGGCGTCGCCGGCGTGCTGACGGTGCTCGGCAGCATCCGTCTGGTCACCCTCGGCGACACCCTCGCCGACCGTACCGGCTGGGGCGAGGCGTTCTTCGGCGCGGTCTTCTTCGGGCTGGCGACCGGGCTGTCCGGCGTCGTGATGACCGCCGTCACGGCGGCGGCGGACCAGCCGCAGCTCGGGTACGGCAACGCCGTCGGCGGGATCGCCGCCCAGACCACCGCCGTCGCGGTGGCGGACGCCTTCCACCGCCGGGTCAACCTGGAGCACGCCGCCGCGTCCCTGTCGAACGTACTGTTCGGGGCACTGCTCATTGCGCTGCTCGCGCTGACCCTGCTCGGCTCGTACGCCCCGGACGTCACCCTGGCCGGCCTGCACCCCGTCTCGTTCGCCCTGGTCGGCGCCTACGTCGGCGGCCTGCACCTGATCCGCCGGTCCGGGTCCAGCCCGCTGTGGCAGGCCGTGGCCACCACCGAGACGCTGCCGGACGTCCCGCACGACCACGGCGTCCTCGACCGGACCAGCTCCGCCCGGCTGTGGGTGCGGTTCGCGGCGGTCGGTTTGCTGGTCTCGGTCGGCGGCTGGGCCATCGCGCGGGCCGCCGAGAGCCTGGTCGTGGTCACCGGCCTCACCGCGGGATTCATCGGGGCGATCCTGATGGGCGCCGTGAACGCCCTGCCGGAGACGGTCACCGCCGTGGCCGCCGTCCGCCGGGGCGCACCCACCCTCGCCATCGCGGCCGTCCTCGGCGGCAACGCCCTCGACGCCCTCAATCTCGTGGTCGGTGACATCGCCTACCGCGGCGGATCGATCTACCACGCCGCCGGCCCGGAGGAGCTGTTCGTGACCGCGAGCGCGATGTTCATGACGGCGGTCCTGCTCGGCGGACTGCTGGTGCGGCAGGCCTGCGGCTGGGGACGGCTGGGCTTCGAAGGGATCGTGCTGCTGGGCAGTTACGCCGCGATGACGATCGTCCTCGCGGCGTGACCGGCGCCGCCATGTTGACCGGCGTGACTCTGGCCGGGACCGGGTACAACAGGGGCCATGGGCCGACTCAGCACCGCACCACCGCCGCCGCGCGCCACCGAACTGCGGCGGTGGCGGCTGTCCGACGCGGCCGAGCTGCGAGGGCTGCGCGCCTCCCTGCACGAGGAGCTGACCGGTTCGGCGCTCCCCGACGGCGCCGCCCTGGACGAGGTCCCCGAGATGATCGTGCTGATCGCGACGGAACTCGCCACGAACGCGCTGCGGCACGGCATCCCGCCGACCATCGTCCGGCTGCTCGCCACCGACGACTGCCTCATCCTCGACGTGGCCGACCACGACCTCAGCACACCCCCGGAGCTCGGCGACACGCAGCCGACCGGTGCGGGCGGGCGGGGCCTGCACATCGCGCAGCGGCTCTCCCTGAACGTCGGCTGGTACGCCACCGACACCACCAAGAACATCTGGGCGACCTTCCCGCGGAAGTGAGCCGGGCCGGTCCGGAGGCCGCGGTCACCGGCCGGACATACACTGGCGCCGTGGAACCGTCGGCGTCGCGCGGTCAGCTCCGGTCGTCGGACGACGGCCGGCAGATTCTCGCCGCGCATGTGCAGCGCCACGGCCCGACGGGGCCGGCCGGCGACGCGGTGCCGGGGACGGGCCGGCCCGCCGCGGTCCGGCCGCCGAACCGCACCGGAGTCCCGGTGGAGCCGGCCGGATGAGGACCGGCGCGGCGGCGGGGCACACCGGCTACTACCACGAGGCCGTCCGTTACGAGACCGACGACGAACTGCTCGCCGTCGCGGTGCCGTTCTTGGCCGGCGGCGTCGAGTCGGGTGAACCCACGTTCGTGGCGCTGGGGGCGCGCACCGGAGAGGTGGTGCGGTCGGCGCTGCCGGCCGGGGCGCCGGTGGAGTTCCTGCCCGGCGGCGACCTGTACGCGCGGCCCGCCGTCGCGATCCGCTTCTACCGCCAGCTCCTGGCCGACCAGGTCGCCGCCGGCGCGCGACAGATCCGGATCATCGGCGAGGTGCCGGAGGTTGCGCTCGGCGCGCTGTGGGACTGGTGGGCCCGGTACGAATCGGTCATCAACCACGCGTACGACGAGTTCCCGCTGTGGAGCATGTGCGCGTACGACGCCCGGATCTGCCCGCCGGAGGTGCTGGCGGACGTGGCCCGTACCCATCCCCGCTTCGCCACGCCGGACGGGCGGCACGCGGCCAGCCCGACCTGGACCCGCCCGGAGGACTTCCTCCGCGAGGACCGGCCGGTCCCGCCGGACCCGGTCCAGGCGGCCCCACCGGCGCTCGACCTGTACGACCCGACCGCGGCCGAGGCCCGGGCCGCGGTCTACCGGGTCGACCCGGGCCGGTTGCCGGCGGACGACGTCGAGGACCTGGTGGTCGCGGTCAGCGAGACGGTCACCAACGCGCTGCGGCACGGGAAGCCGACGGTGCGGCTGCGGCTGTGGACCGCTCCCGATCGCATCGTCGTCACCGTCAGCGACGCCGGCCCCGGCCCGACCGACCCGTTCGCCGGGCTGCTGCCGGTCGGCGACGGCACGCCGGGCGGCCTCGGCATGTGGATCACCTATCAGTCGTGCAACCACGTCAGCCGGCACCGCGGTCCGGAGGGCTTCACCGTCCGGCTGACCGCCGGTACCCCCTACACCGCGCGCTGACCCGCTCCGGAGGTGCGGCCCGCCGTTCCGGCCGGCGACCGGGGCGCCCGGTCAACGGCGGCCGGCGACGGCGGCGCCCGGTCAGCGGCGGCCGGCGGGCCGGCGGGTGAGGGCCAGACCCAGGCCGATCAAGCTCACGGCGAGGAACAGGTGCAGCCAGTTGTCCGCGGTGTTCAGCGGCACGAAGTTGGCCGCGCTGTCGTGGTCCGCGACGACCAGGCCGTACAGCCAGAGAACCAGATAGATCGCGCCACCGCCGATCAGGAACGCCCGCGCGCCGGAGACCGTCCGGCCCAGCGCGAGCCCGGCCACGCCGTACGCGAGGTGCACCAGGTTGTGCAGGATCGACACCTGGAAGACGCCGAGCAGCTTCGCCTCCGACTCGTGCCCGGCGAACTTCATCGTGTCGAAGTCGGAGGTGATGCCGGGAATGAACCCGAGGATCCCGATCAGCAGGAAGACCACGCCGGAGACCTGCGCGGCGGTGCGCACCGGGTGCTTACCGGTGGTGGTGCCGGACCTGTTGACCATGTCGTCCACCTTCGCCGTGGGTAGCTTGCCGCCCCCCGGTGTCCCCCTTCCGACGGGGGCGAAACGTGGGTGCCGGCCAGCGCGGCACGGGCCCGCGTAGCGCGCCGGCGCGAGCGGTGGGCGCACCCGTGGTGGCACCGGTCACGACCGCCGGACGAGTCGCCGGTGCGGGGGTACGGTCGGCCGGGCCACAGGTTTCGTGACGACCGGGGGAGGAAGCGGCGGTGCCGGGTGCCGACGAGCTGGTGGGCGACGCCGTGACGGCGGCACGCGGCACCGACGTACGCCTCGCGGAGCGACGGCTGGACGAGCTGATGATCGGCCCCGGCGGCGCGGAGGGCGCGCGGGAGGTGGACGCGGCTCTGCTGGCCCGGCTGGTCCGGGCCGTCGGGCGTCTCGGGACGCGCGGCTGGCAGCCGGTCGACCTGGACCGGATCGCGGTCCGCCGGCTCGGGCCGCGCGACGCGGGGCTGGTGGCGGACGCGCTCGCCGCGCACCGCCGGGACCTGGCCGCTCCGGTCCCCGAGTGGTGGGACGCGCAGCTGCGCGAGCTGGCCGTGGCAGTCTGGTGGGACGTCGACGCTGGCCATCTCGCCGCCTGGTCGGCGCGCGCCGGAGTGGACCGGTTCACCGCCCTGCGCGCGGCCGTCGAGGCGGTGACGCTGCTCGACGGGCTGCCGCCGGTCGCGGTGCTACGCGCGCCGCCCGGCTCACCGGCCGCGGCGAGCGGCGGCGGTCGTACCGGCGGGTCGCGGATGCTCGACCGGGTGCGGGCACTGCTGGCGAAGGCCGAGTCGACCACCTTCCCGGCCGAGGCGGAGGCGCTGACCGGAAAGGCCCAGGAGCTGATGGCGCGGCACAGCATCGAGGCCGCGCTGCTGGCCGCCCCCGGATCGGGGGACCTGCCCGCGGGCGTGCGGCTCGGCGCCGACGCGCCGTACGCCGGCGCGAAGGCGCTGCTGGTGCAGGAGGTCGCGGCGGCGAACCGGTGCGAGGCGGTGTGGTCCGACGACCTGGGCTTCAGCACCGTGCTGGGTTGGCCGGCCGACCTGGAGGCGGTGGAGCTGCTCTACACCTCGCTGCTCGTGCAGGCCACGGCGGCCATGCTGCGGGGTCGCGACCAGCGGCGGAAGACCGGTGGGCGGCGGACCCGCGGATACGACGAGTCGTTCCTCAACGCGTTCGCCCTGCGGATCGGGGAGCGCCTGCGATCGGCGACCGAAGCCGCCACCGAGTCGGCCGGGGCCGACCGCCTGCTGCCGGTGCTCGCCGCGCGTTCCGAGGCGGTGCGGGAACGCCTCGACACCCTCTTCCCCGGCGTCACCCGGGCCCGGCTGACCGTTCGGGACGCCGAGGGCTGGTCGTCGGGAACGGCCGCCGCCGACGAGGCGTCGCTGGCCGCCGGTCGGCCGTCCCGTCCGGTACGCGGTAGCCGTCGCCGGGACCGGTGACTTTCTCCCGCCCCGTTCGTCTACCCGGACATGACCATGGTGACGAGTCACATCGCGGTGTCGCTGGACGGGTACGCGGCGGGGCCGGACCAGAGCCTTCAGGATCCCCTGGGGCGCGGCGGGATGCGCCTGCACGAGTGGCTCTTCGCCGCCGACCGGTGGCGGGAACAGCACGGCGAGACCGGCGGTGAGTCCGGTGTGGACTCCCGGGTGGTCGACGAGCTGACCCGGGACGTCGGCGCGTACGTGATGGGGCGCGGCATGTTCGGCGGCGGCACCGGGCCGTGGGACGAGGGCTGGCGCGGCTGGTGGGGTGAGGATCCCCCGTTCCACACGCCGGTGTTCGTGCTGACCCACCACCCGCGGCCGTCGCTGGCGATGGCCGGCGGCACCGACTTCCACTTCGTGACCGAGGGGATCCACTCGGCGCTGGAGCAGGCCCGCGCGGCCGCGGGCGGCCGGGAGGTGTCGATCGGCGGCGGGGCGGCCACCGTCCGGCAGTACCTCGACGCCGGCCTGATCGACCAACTCCAGCTGCACATCGTGCCGATCGTGCTGGGCGCGGGCGAGCCCCACTTCGCCGGCCTGACCGCTCTGCGGCTGCACCAGACCCGAGTGCTCGCCGGCCCAACGGTGACCCACGTGACGTACCGCGTCCTGCACTGACCCGAGCCCGGCCGGCGCGCGGCACGGGGCGCGCGCCGGCCGCCGGGCACGGAAGGGCCCCCCTCAACGCCGCCGCGAACTCACTGAGCGACAGTGGCGGCAACCGCGTCGAGGCCGGGTCACCGTCAGCGGTTCACGGTGGCGGGTGGCGGCGGTGGGGGTGCGGCCTCGCCACGGTGGTCGCCGTGGCCGGTCAGGATCAGTACGGCCAGTGCCGCCACGGCGGCGGCGCGCCGCGCGATCACGACCGACCGGGACACCGGTTCACCCCCGTTCCGCACCCTGACGTCCGGAGTGGACGACCGCGACGCCACCCACGGCGTCGTCCTGGCAACGAGCGGACTCCTCGGCGGGACGCGTCACCGCCGGGCGGCACGGCCGGCCCGGCGGGACGCGTACGCCGAACCTCAGCTCCTGAAGACGTCCTTGATCTTCTCGCCGGCCTGCTTCAGGTTGGCGCTGGCCTGGTCGTTGCGGCCCTCCGCCTCGAGCCGCTCGTTGTCGGTGGCGCGTCCCGCGCCTTCCTTGATCTTGCCGCCGGTGTTCTCGGCGGTGTTGTTGACCTTGTCTTCGATGCCCATGTCGGCCTCCAGGGTCCGGGGGTTACGTCACCTCCCGGGTTACCCCGGAGACCGACATCCAAGCGTGGGTCAGGCCACCGACCGGAAGCCCCGGAGCCGGAGGCTGTTGGCGACCACGAAGACCGAGGAGAAGGCCATCGCGGCGCCGGCGATCATCGGGTTGAGCAGGCCGGCCGCGGCGAGCGGCAGAGCGGCCACGTTGTAGGCGAACGCCCAGAACAGGTTGCCCTTGATGATCGCGAGGGTACGCCGGGAGAGCCGGATCGCGTCGGCGGCGGCGGTCAGGTCGGCCCGGACCAGGGTCAGGTCGGAGGCCTCGATCGCCACGTCCGTACCGGTTCCCATGGCCAGCCCGAGGTCGGCCTGGGCCAGCGCGGCGGCGTCGTTGATCCCGTCGCCGACCATCGCCACGACCTTGCCCTCGCCCTGGAGCCGCTGGACCACCGCGACCTTGTCCGCCGGCAGCACCTCGGCGATCACCTCGTCGATCCCGACCTCGGCCGCGACCGCACGGGCGACGGTCTCGTTGTCGCCGGTGAGCAGCACCGGCGACAGGCCCAGCTCCCGCAGCCGGGTGACCGCCGCCGCGCTGGTCGGCTTCACCACGTCGGCGACCGCGAGGACGCCGCGCGTCTGCCCGTCCCAGCCGGCGAGGACCGCCGTCCGGCCGCTGGCCTCCGCGGCGGCCGCGGCCTCCGCGACCTCCTCCGGCACCGCCAGACCCCGCTCCCGCAGCAGCCTCGGTCGACCGACCAGCACCTCCCGGCCGTCGACCGAGCCGCTCACGCCGAGCCCCTCCAGGTTGGCGAACCCGGCGACCGGCGGCAGCGCGCCCTCCGCCTCGGCACCCGCGGCGATCGCCCGGGCGATCGGGTGCTCGGAGGCGGCCTCCAGGGCCCCGGCGAACCGGAGCAGCTCGGCCCGGTCCTCCCCGGGGGCGGGGAGCACGTCCACCAGGGTCATCTTCCCGGTGGTGACCGTGCCGGTCTTGTCCAGCACGACGGTGTCCACCCGGCGGGTCGACTCCAGCACCTCCGGGCCCTTGATCAGGATGCCGAGCTGAGCGCCCCGGCCGGTGCCGACCAGCAGGGCGGTCGGCGTGGCCAGCCCCAGGGCGCACGGGCAGGCGATGATGAGCACGGCCACGGCGGCGGTGAACGCCGCCGTCGGTCCCGCCCCGTTGCCGAGCCACCAGCCCAGCGTGCCGGCGGCGAGCGCGATCACGATCGGGACGAAGACTCCGGAGATCCGGTCGGCGAGGCGCTGCACCGCCGCCTTGCCGGTCTGCGCGGCCTCGACCAGCCGTGCCATCTGGGCGAGCTGTGTGTCACCGCCGACCCGGGTGGCCCGGACGACCAGCCGGCCGCCCGCGTTCACGGTGGCTCCCACGACGGCGTCGCCGGGCGCGACCTCGACCGGGACGGACTCCCCGGTGAGCATGCTGGCGTCGACCGCCGACGTGCCCTCCTCCACGACGCCGTCGGTGGCGACCTTCTCGCCCGGGCGGACCACGAATCGGTCCCCCACGGCGAGCTGGTCGACCGGCACGCGTACCTCAGCGCCGCCCCGCAGCACCGCGACGTCCTTCGCGCCCAGTTCGAGCAGTGCCCGCAGGGCGGCGCCGGCGGTGCGCTTCGACCGCGCCTCGAAGTAGCGGCCGGCCAGGATGAACGTCGTGACCCCGGCCGCCGCCTCCAGATAGATGTTGCCCGTGCCGTCGCCGCGGACGATGTCGAAGCTGAACGGGTGGGTCATGCCGGGCGTGCCGGCGGTGCCGAGGAACAGCGCCCACACCGACCAGCCGAACGCGGCCAGGGTGCCCAGCGACACCAGCGTGTCCATGGTCGCCGCGCCGTGCCGCAGGTTGACCCAGGCGGCCCGGTGGAACGGCAGGCCACCCCAGACCACCACCGGGGCGGCCAGGGTCAGCGACAGCCACTGCCAGTAGGTGAACTGCCAGGCCGGCACCATGGCCAGCAGGATCACCGGCACGGTCAGCGCGATCGAGGTCCACAGCCGGGTACGCAGTCCGCGCAGCTCGTCCACCGGCTCGGCGGCCGGCTGCTCGCCGGCCGTGGCCGGCGGGGGCGGCACGGCCGCCGTGTAACCGGTCTTCTCGACCGTGGCGATCAGGTCGTCCGGAGTCACGTCGTCGGCGTACGCGACACTGGCCTTCTCGGTGGCGTAGTTGACCGTGGCGTTGACGCCGGGCATCCGGTTGAGCTTCTTCTCGATGCGGGCGGCGCAGGAGGCGCAGGTCATCCCGCCGATCGCCAGCTCGATCTGGTTCGGCGCCATCGGCAGGGGCTTGCTCGTGGTGGTCATCACGCGGTCCCGTCAGTCGTGCCCGTGACCGGGGGTGCCGTGGTCGGCGCCGCCGGTCGGGGCGGGTGCGCTGGTGCTGGTGGTCGGCGTGGGCGCGGGGGCGACCGTGGTCGCCCCGCCGGCGGCCCCCGCGACGAGGGTGAACTCGGCGGTCCGCACCACGCCGTCGTGCTGGAAGTCAAGGTAGAGCCGGTAGGTGCCGGCGGACGGCACCTCGGCGAGGAAGGTCACCTCGGGGCCGGGCTTCGTCCGCCCGTCGCCCGGCGCGCCGTCCGGGTGGACGTGCAGGTACGCGAGGTCGCCCTGGCGCAGCGCCACCAGGTGGCCGTACGCGCCGAGGTAGGGCTCCAGGTCGGTGACCGGCTCGCCGTCCCGGCTGATGGTCAGGGTCAGCTCGCTGGTCCGGCCGGGTTGCGCCGTACCGGCCAGGGTGACCGTGTAGCCGTCGACGGTGGTGCTGGCCGCGGGCGCCGGCAGCGGCCGGTCGACCAGGTCGCCGGGGACGGTCACGTCCACGCCCAGGGTCAGTGGCTCCCCGCCGCCGGGCGTGAAGTCGGCGAAGACCCGCCAGACGCCCGGGCCGGCCAGCGGCGAGTCGACCTGCCAGGTGCCGTCCGGGGCCATCTCGGGGTGCACGTGACGGAAGCCGGACAGGTCCCGGCGGGCCACGATCAGGTGCATGCGCTTGTCGTGCGCCAGCTCGTACGCGGTGACCGGTTCGCCGTCCGGGCCGGTGACCTGGAAGGCGAACCGCCCGGCCGGCGCGTCGACCGGGCGCAGGGTGTGACCGCGGTCGGAGACGAGCAGGCCGCCGGGCAGATGCCCGCCCGACGACTCGCCGTGCCCGGCCTCGTCGGTGTGGGCGGGCTCACCCGCGTGCCCGGTGTCACCGTGGCTGGTCTCGGCGGCGGGGGCGACGGGGCCGGTCACCTGGCCGACCCCGTACGCCGCGCCGAACACCGCCACGAGACCGAGCGCGAAGCCGCTGAGCTTCGTCGCCGTGTTCATGGGGTACCTCGGTTTCTCCGTGCGTCAGCCGCCGACGAGGTCGTAGCCGGCCTCGTCCACGGCGGCGCGCACGGTCTCGATGTCCAGCGGGCTCTCACTCGTGACGGTGACCTGGCCGGAGGCCAGATCCACCTGGACGTCCTGGACGCCCGTGATCGCGCCGACCTCGGCGCTCACCGAATTCACGCAGTGCCCGCAGGTCATGCCCTGCACCTGGTACGTGGTGGTGACCATGGAACCTCTCCTTCTCCGTCACCAACGATACCCCCCAGGGGTAACTGTTCACGACACTAACATACCCCCCAGGGGTACGCTATCCTTGTTCGCATGACCACACCCACGCCCGCCCCGATCCGGGGCTACACCGCCAGCAAGGACCAGTTGCTCGCGCGGCTGCGCCGCATCGAGGGGCAGGTCCGGGGCATCGAGAAGATGGTCGAGGAGGACCGGTACTGCATCGACGTCCTCACCCAGATCTCGGCGATCCAGGCCGCGCTGGACAAGGTGGGGCTCGGGCTGCTCGACGGGCACGCGCGCCACTGCATGCACGAAGGTGCCGTCGAGGGCCGGGCCGACGAGATGGCCACCGAGATGATGGCCGCCGTCGGCCGGCTGATGAAGCGCGGCTGACCCGGGCGGGGCGCGCGGCGTTAAGAAGGGTCCCGTCCACCTCGTGCGGCGTTGGCAAGGGGCTCTTCCTTGCTCTCCAGCCGGACGCGCCGCAGCAGCTGGGCGTTGAGTGCCACCACGATCGTCGATCCGGACATCAGCACCGCCGCCAGTGCGGGACTCAACGCCAGCCCCGCCCAGGCGAACACCCCGGCGGCCAGCGGCAGGGCCAGCACGTTGTACCCGGCCGCCCACCCCAGGTTCTGCCGCATCTTCCGGTACGATGCCCGGGACAGCCGGAGCACCGCGCCGACACCGCGTGGGTCGGAGGAGGCGAGCACCACACCGGCCGACTCGATCGCGACATCCGTGCCCGCCCCGATCGCGATCCCGACGTCGGCCCGGGCCAGGGCGGGCGCGTCGTTCACACCGTCGCCCACCATCGCGACCCGCAGGCCGCGCTGCTGCAGCTCGGTGACCTTGCTGTCCTTGTCGGCCGGCAGCACCTCGGCGAACACCTCGTCCACCCCGGGCCGGAAACCGAGCTCGGCGGCCACCGCCTCGGCGACCGGCCGGGCATCCCCGGTGATCATGGCGATGGTGTGGACCCCCTCCGCCCGCAGTTCGTCGATCGCCTGCCGCGCCTCGGGCCGTACCTCGTCGTTCAGGGCCAGCGCGCCGAGCACGGTGTCCGGCAGCCGTACCAGATGCAGCACGGCCGCCCCCCGGTCGGCCCAGCGGTCACCCGCCGCGGCCAGCGCGGCAGGTGGGCGTACGCCCAGCTCGCGCAGGAGCGCCGGCCCGCCCACCGCGTACTCCCGGCCCTCGATCGTGGCCTGCACCCCGCGGCCCGGCAGGGAGCGGAAACCGCTCGCGGCCGGGACCCCGCCCCGCTGCTCCGCGGCCTCGACGATCGCGCGGGCCAGCGGGTGCTCGCTGTCCGACTCGACGCCGCCCGCCAGCCGCAGCACCTCGCCCCCGTCGGCACCCGGCGCCGCGGCCACGTCGGTGACGACGTGCTCCCCCCGGGTCAGGGTGCCGGTCTTGTCGAACAGCACGGCGTCGACGGTCCGCATCCGTTCCAGCGCCAGCCGGTCCTTCACCAGGATCCCGGAGCGGGCGGCGAGCGCCGTGGACAGCGCGATCACCAGTGGGATCGCCAGGCCCAGCGCGTGCGGGCAGGCGATGACCAGCACGGTGACCGTCCGGACCACCGCCTCGTCGGCGTTGCCCAGTGCGGTCCAGGCGACCACGGTGGCCACCGCGGCGGCCGTGGCGACATAGAACAGGCCGGCGGCGAAGCGGTCCGCCAGCACCTGAGCCCGCCCGCTGGACTGCTGCGCCTGCGCCACCATCCGCTGGATGCCGGCGAGGGTGGTCTCCTCGCCGATCGCCTCGACGCGGACCCGGACGGCGGAGTCGGTGGCCACGGTGCCGGCCACCACGCGGTCGCCCACCGCGCGGGTGACCGGCCGGGACTCGCCGGTGATCATCGACTCGTCCAGCTCCGCGGTCCCGTCGGTGATCCGGCCGTCCGCCGGCACCCGCCCGCCCGGCCGCACCAGCGCCACGTCACCGACCCGCAGCTCGCCGGCCGAAACCCGGCTCACGGCGCCGTCCGGCTCCACCCGCTCGGCCTCGTCCGGCAGCAGCGCGGCCAGGGCCGCGAGTGCGCCCCGGGCCTGCCCGATCGCCTTCATCTCCTGCCAGTGGCCGAGCAGCATGATCGTGACCAGCGCCGCCAGCTCCCACCAGAAGTCCAGGTCGAACGCACCCAGGCTGGTGGCCAGCGACGCGGCGTACGCGACCGTGATCGCCATGGCGACGAGCAGCATCATCCCCGGGGCGCGGTCCCGCACCTCCCGCACGGCCCCGACCAGGAACGGCCAGCCGCCCCACAGGAACACCACCGAGCCGAGCACCGGCCCCACCAGCGACCGGCCCGGGAACTCCAGCCGGTAGCCGAACCAGTCCATCACCATGTGGCTGGTCAGCACGACCGGCACGGTGAGCAGCAGGCAGACCCAGAACCGGCGGCGGAACATCTCCGGGTCGTGCCCCGCGTGCTTGTCGTGCCCGCCGTGCCCGCCGTCGGTTTCGTGGCCGCCGTGCCCGCCGTGCCCGCCGTGGCGTCCGTGCCCGCCGTCGCTCTGGTGCCCGCCGTGCGGCGGGTCGCCGCCGGGCCTGGGGTGCGCCGCCATGCCCGCATCATGCCCCGCCAAGCCGTCGACATGCGCCCGGGCGGAACCGGCGCGCGGACGCCACCGTCGGGCCCGACCGCCGACACCCCACCGCGCGACCTGCGTCCAGGGACCGCGCTGGCTACGATTCGGCCGATGGCCTTTCGGATCCCGTACCGCCCGGCCTCCGCCCACCCCGGGGCGCCGGTGCCGCCGCCGACGGCGCGCGGCCATGCGAGGCCCGACCCGGCCATCACGGTACGTGGCCACGACACCACCCGCCGGGACCCCGCCGCGAGGAGTTCCGGGGAACGCTGAACCGTCCGAGCCGCCGGCCCGTACCCCGCCCTGACATCGTTGGGAGACACTCGATGGGCGCCGACCACACCCGTCCCGCTCCGTCCGCCCCGCCCGGGGTGCGACGGATCCTCGTCGCGACGGTGGTCCCCCTCTTCGTCGCGACCGTGGTCGCCGCCCTCGTGCTCTGGCCCCGGGACACCCGGGAGCCCGACGCCACCACCGAGCCGCCCCGCTTCCACGCCACCGTGACCAGGGTGGTGACCGAGCCGTGCCCGCCGACGTCGGAGGCGCCCGAGGGCGGCCCGGCCACCGGCGACGGCCCGTGTGGCACCGTGACCGTACGGGTTGGCGACGGGCCGGACGCCGGACGCCAGGTCGAGACCCCGGTGCCCGCCGGGCCCGGAGCACCGGCGGTCGCCGTCGGCGACGAGGTCATCCTGGTCGAGCTGACCGACCCCGCCGACCCGTCGGCCCGTGCCTACAACATCGCGGAGCACCAGCGGGGCAAGCCACTGGTGTGGCTGGTGGCCCTGTTCGCCGCCGCGATCGTGGCGTTCGGGCGCTGGCGTGGCTTCGCCGCCCTCGCCGGCCTGGCCGCCAGCTTCGCCATCCTGCTGACCTTCGTGCTGCCGGGGATCAGCGCCGGCCGGTCGCCGCTGCTGGTCGCCGTGGTCGGCGCCGCCCTGATCATGTTCGTGGTGCTGTACCTCACCCACGGCGTCACCGCGCAGACCTCGGTCGCGGTGCTCGGCACACTGGGCAGTCTGGTGCTCACCGGCGTGCTGGGCATGCTCGCGACCGCCGCCACCCACCTGACCGGGTACGGCAGCGAGGAGGCCACCACGCTGTCGATGCTCCAGGCCGGCGTCGACCTGCACGGCCTGCTGCTGGCCGGGATCATCATCGGTTCGCTCGGCGTGCTCGACGACGTCACCGTCACCCAGGCGGCCACCGTCACCGAGCTGGCGAACGCCAACCCGGGGCTGTCCCGCCGCCAGCTCTACCGGTCCGCCACCCGGGTCGGCCGGGCCCACATCGCCTCCACGGTGAACACCATCGTGCTGGCGTACGCGGGTGCCTCGCTGCCGGTGCTGCTCCTGCTGACCGCCGACTCGCGGCCGGTGAGCCAGATGCTGACCAGCGAGTTCCTCGCCCAGGAGATCGTCCGCAGCGCGGTCGCGACGCTCGGACTGATCGCCGCCGTCCCGTTGACCACCGGGCTGGCCGCCCTGGTCACCACCGCCGGCCGGGGTAGCGGCGGGACGACCGGCGGCGACGACGCCCCCGCGCCGCCGCCACGGCCGGCCCGGGAACGCACCGAGGCGCTGGCGGCGCTCAGCGTTGCCCGCGCCGGAACGACCACCCCCGCCACCGGTGACCGGTGGCCCGATCGAGACAGGAGCACGGACACCACATGGTGACACTCCGGAGCGTGACGATCCAGGAGCATCCTCCTGATAAACGCGTCACTGGTTACGCAGTGCACCGACGAAATCGCGCGTTTGGTCGGCTTCGGGACGTAGATCCCCAGGACGACTGTCAGGTAACCTCGCTGCCGGTCACCGCCGAAGGCGCGCACCGGCGTCTGCGGGGCCACCGCCCAATCGCCACCAGGCGAGCCGGGGAACCAGGTACGTGGGGTGAATCCGCACCAGCGGTAGGGGCCGCTTCCGTCCCGAACCCGTCAGCTAACCCGGTCGGCGGTCGACGGAAGGGAACACTGTGACGGCACCCCTACGCCGCTGGTTGACACCCGTGGTGGCCGTGCTCGCCGCGCTGGCGGTCCTCGCCGGACCCACCCCGGCGTCGGCCGCCCCCACCAGTCCCCCTCAGCCCTCCGGGCACGACGAGGAGCCCAAGCTGCTGGGCGACCTGATCGAGTCCCGCAACCGCGAGTTCATCAAGGCGAACACCGCGCTGAAGAAGTCGGAGCAGCGCCGACTCGCCCTCGAACTGGAGCTCCGGAAGGCGCAGGCCGACCTCAACGCCCTGGCACCGCAGGTCAACGAGATCGCCGCCCAGTCCTACCGGACCGGCCGGATCGGCGCGATGTCGATGCTGCTGACCGCGAACACTCCCGACTCGTTCATCGCCCGCGCGACCGCGCTGGACGAGCTGAACCTCGTCAACGACCAGCGACTCGGCGTCGTCAACGCGGTCAAGAACCGCGCCGAGCAGGCCAAGCTCGCGCTCGAGGCCGAGATCCGCGAGCAGCAGAAGCTCACCAACGCCATCAACCGCGAGAAGCGGGAGGCGGAGAAGGCGCTGCGCCTGGTCGGCGGCAAGGGGCTCACCGGCGGCCTGGTCAACGCTACCTCGCCGGTCGCCCGGGTGGCCCCGGGCCGCACCGCGGACGGCGACTGGAAGGCCCAGTCCTGCAGCGAGCCCGATCCGACCACCTCCGGCTGCGTCACCCCCCGGACGCTGCACATGTACAAGGAGGTCAAGCGGGTCGGGTTCAACCGGTTCGTCGGCTGCCACCGGTCGGGCGGCCCGTTCGAGCATCCCAAGGGCAGGGCCTGCGACTGGTCGCTCCAGAAGAGCGGGTTCGCCTCCTGGCACAACAACGACATGCGGATGTACGGCAACAACCTGACCGCGTTCCTGGTCCGGAACGCCGACCGGCTCGGCGTCTACTACGTGATCTGGAACCGGCAGATCTGGTTCCCGGCAACCGGCTGGAAGTCGTACAGCGGCGCGTCCGACCATACCGACCACGTCCACGTGTCGCTCCTGTAGGACGACCACACGCGATCGGGCCGCCCCACGACCCACGGGGCGGCCCGTGGCGTCCGCGGTCCCGGCGCTGCTCGTTCGGCCGCCGGCCCGATGCCGGCCGGATCAGGCCGCCGCGCGCTCGGCCGCGCTGGGGTCGGCAACCCCCACCGCGGCCACCGTCCGCGCCACCCCGGCGGCGAGGCGGTACGACATGCCCACCACCGCGCACCGCCCGGCGGCCACGGCGGCCGCGAGGGGCTCCGACCGGTCCAGCATCGCCTCCACGGTGCACGCGATGTGGATGTCGACGATCCCGTCGATGCCGGCGATGCCCTCGGCGGCGGCCCGACGCAGGCTCGGCACGACGGCGTCGACCACGGCGCCGAGGTGGCCGGGCGGGGGTGCCCCGGTGGCGGCGGCCGCACGGGCCGCCTGCACGGCGCCGCAGGAGTCGTGCCCGAGTACGACGACGAGCGGCGTGCCGAGCACGGTCACGGCGTACTCCACGCTGCCGAGCACCTCCGGCCCGACGGTGTGCCCCGCGGTACGCACTACGAACAGGTCGCCCAGCCCCCGGTCGAAGATGATCTCGGCGGCGAGCCGGGAGTCGGAGCAACCGACGATCACCGCGAAGGGGTGCTGCCCGTCCGCCACGGCCGCCCGGCGGCCGGCGTCCTGGTTGGGGTGGCGCGGCTCGCACGCCACGAAGCGCCGATTGCCGGCGCACAGCTCGGCGAGCGCCTGCGCCGGGTTGGTGACTGCGGCCACGACCGCTCCCGGCGGGCTGATCGGGCCGGCCGGGGCCGCGTCTGCGGCGCGGCCTGCGCCCGCCGGTGCGGCGGGTTGCCGGGCCTGGTCCGGCTGCGTGCCGGGCGTTCCGGGATTACTCATGCCTCACCTCGTCCCTGCGGCGACGAACTGGTGGGACCCGGACCGGCACTGGACTCGGGCTGTCACCCACCGTCACACGCAGCAAAAGGCACGTCAAGGGATGCGTGATATGCGCTTCATATGTTGTCGAGCCCTTGCGCGCGGCCCCTTTGGAGTCACGGTGGTCGTGAGCACTCCCCGGACGGGTCATACGATGGCGGCATGGCGACCGCAGAAGAGCCGGGGAGCACCCGAAACTGGACGTTCCTCACGAACCATGGCCACGTGCTGCTCGCCATCGCGCGCAACCCCACCGCCCGGCTCCGTGACGTGGCCGACGAGGTCGGCATCACCGAACGGGCCGCACAGGCGATCGTCGCCGATCTGGAGGCGGGTGGCTACCTGCTCCGCACCCGGGTCGGGCGGCGCAACGAGTACACCCTGAATCCCGCCGGCCGCTTCCGCCACCCGGCCGAGGCGGATCAGCAGGTCGGTGCCCTGCTGGCGCTCTTCACCGAGGAGCCGGTGGCCCAGGGCGCGCCGGGCGGTGCCCGGATCGACGGCGCCCGACGGTAGTCTCACCGCGTGCGCGAGAGCTTCCGACCGGGCCGGCCCGCTCCCGCCCGCCGAGCCGGGGCCCGAGCCCTCCTGACCGGCACCGCCGCCCTGCTGCTCGGCGCGTTCGCGGTCGCTCCCGCGCCCGCCGTAGCCGCACCGACGTGCGGCAAGGCTGGCTCGGCGGCGCCCGCCGAGGTCCCGTGGGGGACCCGCCGCCTGGAGCCCGCGTCGGCTTGGCGCCTCACCCGGGGCGACGGGATCACCGTCGCCGTCATCGATTCCGGGGTGTCGGCCACCCATCCGACGTTACGGGGCAAGGTCCGCCAGGGCCGGGACTTCAACAACCTGCCCCAGCAGCAGGGCCAGTGCGACCTGGACGGGCATGGCACGATCATCGCGGGGATCATCGCCGGGCGGGAGGGCACCGGCGCCCCGTTCAGCGGTGTCGCGCCCGAGGCCCGCATCCTCCCGGTCCGCATCCTGCCCGAGGCCGGCAGGACCACCGCGGACGAAGGGTTGCCGGCCGAGATCGCCAAGGCGATCCGGTGGGCGGTGGACAACGACGCCGACGTCATCAACCTGTCCCTGGTCACCCTCGACCGGCCGGAGCTGGCCGACGCGGTCCGCTACGCGCGCGACGAGGGCGTGGTGCTGGTCGCCGCCGCCGGAAATCGCTCCGAGGATCAGCAGAACCTCACCGCGTACCCGGCGGCGTACCCGGGCGTGATCGCGGTCGCCGGGGTGGACGAGCAGGGCGGTCACGTCGGTAGCTCGGTGAGCGGTGACTACGTCGACGTCGCCGCCCCGGGGGTGAACATCGTCGGCCCCGCCCCGAGCGGGGACGGGTACCTGAGCGTGCCGCAGGGCGGGACCAGCTTCGCCGCCGCGTACGTCTCGGGGGTGGTCGCGCTGATCCGCTCCGCGTACCCCGATCTCACGCCGGACCAGGTGACCGACCGGCTCATCCGGACGGCGGACAACCCGCCCGGCGGCCACGACGCCGAGGTCGGCTACGGGGTGGTGAACCCGTACCGGGCGGTGTCTGACCTGCTCGGCAAGCGGACGGACCCGCCACTGGACGCGTTGGCCGCGCCGCCGCCCGCGGCGGACCCGCTGGCCTGGCAGCGCGACGTGGCACTCTGGGCAGCCGCGATCGGCGGGCTGCTGACCGTATTGCTGCTGGCCGTCAAGCCGATCCTGATCCGGGGGCGCCGCCGTGGCTGGCGGCCGGGACGGCGGCCGGCCGACCCGTCCCCTACCTCCTGACGCACCCCACACTGCCGGTGCGTCGAGGGCCCCTCCTCGATGCGGAGATGCCCTCGACGTGGATCGGGGTCAGCGCAGCACGCCGGGCGCGCCGCCGCCGTCCGCGCCCCACACGTCCTCGTCCTCCTCCAGCCAGGTATTGCGGGGGACCTCCTCCTCGCCGTACCCGGCGCCGCCGGAACCGCCCATGCCGGCGATCGCGCCGCCGCGGGCGCCCGCCGCGCCGGCGGCCCGACCGGCGCCACCCGCTCCGGCCCCGCCGGCGCCCGGCGCTCCCCGGCCGGCGCCCCGGCCACCGGCGCCCCGACCGGCACCGGCCATACCGCCGCCCATCATCGGCGCCATCCCGCCACCCGCGCCCAGCTTGCCACCCGCGCCGAGGCGGCCACCGGCACCCCGGCCGCCGCCCCGACCGGCACCGGCCATGCCACCGCCCATCATCGGGGCCATGCCGGGCGACACCGGGCGGCCCAGCGACCCGCCGCCCGGGACCATCCCGCCGCCGGCCAGCCCCGCACCGCCGCCACCGGCACCACTCGCGCCCAGGCCACTCGTACCGGGTAGGCCGCCGCCGAGCCCGGGTGCGGTGGTGGTGGGGGCGGCACCGGCGAGACCGCTGCCGTAGTCGTCGGCGAGGCTGCCGGTGCCCGGGTAGCCGGTGCCCGGGTGGTAACCGCCACCGAGATCGGGGTGGGCGCCGGATCCGGTGCCGGGCATGGTCCCGGTGCCGGGCAGCTTGTCCAGGTTCGCCGAGGGACCGCCGCCGGGGAGGTTCGCGCTGGGCGGCATGCCGCCCAGGCCCGGCGCCCCGCCCGGCGTGGTCGCACCGGGCCCGGTGCCCAGATCCGGCATCTGCGGAGTCGGCTGGCGGTCGATGCCCGGCCCGACGTTGCCCGGCATGCCCTGGTCGGTCGTCAGGTACTGGCCGCTGACGTCGCCGTAGACCTGGGCTGCCTCCTCCGACTTGTCGTTGATCCAATCGTAGAGCGAGGTGAGCGGGTCGAGCAGGCCCATGAAGTCCGGCTTGACCTTCATCTCGAACAGCCCGGTGTCGATGACGAGCCGCCCGTTGCGCGCCTCCAGCACGTCGTTCACGCAGCTGGCCGGGATGGGGAACCTGGCCTGGGCGGCGCTCAGGTCGTCCGCCGCGGTCCGCAGCGACTGGACGATGCCGTTCTGCCCCTCGGCGTCCTTGGCCAGCCGATCGGCCTCGGTCGCGATCCCGGTGATGTGCGTCTTGAAGGCCTCGTACGCCTCGCCCTTCCAGACCTCGCCGAGGTCCTTGACGTTGGTCTCCAGGCTCTCCTTGACCGCGTTCACGTTCTTCAGCAGCTGCTCCCAGAGCGACGCCGCGGTGGCCACGTCACCCGGCCGGCCCGCCACGACGATCTGCTGGCACATCTCTTCCCAGCTCGGCACGGCTCACCCTCCCCGTTCAGGCCGGCTCGTTGGACGCGTCGGCGAAAATGCGGTTCATCTCGGCGGCGGACATCGCGTTGGCCCGCTCCGCCGTCTCGTAGTTCTCCTTGACCTCGCGCAATGCGTTCGCCGCCTGGTACAGGTCCTCGGCGAGCTTGCGGACGCCCTGCTGGGTGCTGGTGAACAACGACGAGTGCTTGGCGGCCAGGTCCTGCGCACGGGGAAACGTGCCCAACGGGCTCGTCTGGCCCGGTACGCCGGGAGCGGCGGCACCGCCCATCTTGTCCTGGATCTCCACCATCTTGTACGACTGCTTGTGTAGTAAGTCGGCGTGCGACTCCAGCCAGCGAATCGCCTCGTCCAGGTTGGACGCGTCCCACTCGGTCTTCGCGCCGGCCTCGTTCGACCCCGGCATCAGGGCGGTGGGGCGCTCCGCCCGGTTGACGTTGTCCATCGTGATGCCGTCGAGGTGCATGGTGGGCACCAACGGCGTCATGGGAATGGGCACCGGGTTGTCCACCCGGATCTCCTCCGGGATCTCCGTCCTGTCCGGCGATCCGGTCCGGTCCTCCGTCATCGGTTCCTCCCCCTAGCCGACTGGGATGCTGGCCTAGTGCTGGTGCCCGCCGGGGGCGGGCGGAGGTGGCGGCGGTACGCCGGGAGCGCTCGGGGGCGCCGGGGTGGGCCCGGGCATCGGTGCGCCGGATGCCGCTGCCCCGCCGTGCCCCGGGGATCCTGGTGTCGCGGACTGCGCGGGCGGGAAGCCCGGTGCCGCGGCCGGGTGGCCCGGTGCCGCGGCCGGGTAGCCAGGCGGGGCGGGCGGGTAGCCGGCGGCCGGCGGGAACCCGGGCGGCCCGGCGTGCGGGACCGGGTAGGGCTGACCGCCCGGCGGGAAGCCGGGCGGGCCGGCGCCCGGCGGGCGGCGGCGTGAGCGCCGGACCAGCACGATCACCAGGACCAGGACGCCGATCGGCACGGCGAGGCAGAACGCCCCCGCGATCCAGGCACCCGGGCCCTTCTTCATGGTGATCGCCACGGCCGGGCCGTCGTCCTCCCGGGCCACCGCCCCGCCCGAGGGTTCGGCGGCGCCGGTGTCGGCGGCGGTCACCAGGGGGTGCGCGCGCACCGCCGGCACGGAACGGTTCAACGCGGCGAGCGGGTCGATCGACCCGAAGCCGTACTGCGGATCGCGGCCGGCCCGGCCCTGGTCCTTGGCGGTGCGGATCAGCCGGTTGACCACGTTGGCCGCGTCCAGGTCCGGGTACCGGGACCGGAGCAGGGCCACCACGCCCGAGACGATGGCGGCCGAGGCGCTGGTGCCGCTGCTGACGCCGTACCCGTTCGGGGAGACCGAGCGTGGCGCCGGGGAGATGATGTCCTCCATGGGTGCGGCCAGCACGGCCTCCGGTCCCTGCACGCTCTCGCCGAAGGCGTCGCCGCGCTTGGTCAGGCCGGTCACCGCGATCACGCCCGGGATCCGGGCGGGGGTGACCACGTTGCGGTCGTTCTGCGTCCGGTTGCCCGCCGCGCCGACCAGAACGACGTTCTTGTCGAGCGCGTAGCGGACCGCGTCCTCCTCGATCCTGGTCGGTGCCCGGTCGGCACCGAAGGAGAGGTTGATCACGTCCGCGCCGTTGTCGGCCGCCCACCGGATGCCCTCGGCGACGAGTTGCGGCTGGTAACCCCCGCGCTCGATCGCGACCGGCAGGATCCGGGCCTCCGGCGCGATGCCGAGCTGCCGCATCTGGCCACCGCCTCGCCCGGCGATGAGCCCGGCCATCGCGGTGCCGTGCCCGCCCTTCTGGTCCGCGTCGCGCCTGCCGTCCGGCGCCACTCCGGCCCCGACGCCCTTTCCGGGCAGGACCTGACCGCGCAGATCGGGGACGGTGATGTCGATGCCGGAGTCGATGACGGCGACGACGACCCCGCGGCCCTTGGTGGTCTTGTGCACCTGTGGGATCTTCAGCGCGTCGAGATACCACTGGAGGCCGCGGACGGTGTCGGCGGCCCGGACGGGCGCGGGCGCGACGACCGGCCCGGCACCGACGGCCAACGCCGCCACGGCGGCCGCGACGGCCGGCAACAGCCGCCGGCGATTCCCCGTACGCATGACTCCCCCAGGACCCGTCCGGCTCCGAACACGGCGCGGCTCCGGCCCGGTCTGGCCGGACCGGAGCCGCGTCGACGCTCGAGTCAGCCCCACACCTTGGCGTTGCTCATCTCGGTGCTGACGTAGTTCTCGCGGGCGATGCCCACCGCGCCACCGATCTCGTTGAGGATGCGGTTGATGTCCCGCACGGCCGAGTCCCACTGGGCCTGGTGCTGCTCGTACGCAGCCCGGTCCTGACCGTCCCACTGGAGCTTCGACAGCATGGAACGCAGCGTGTCCAGCTTCTCGTCGATGGTGCGCGAGATGGTCTGCATCTGCTGGTTCGCGCTCTCCAGGACCGCGTAATCGACCTTGATGCTCATCTAGTTCCTCCCCTGCTCGTCTCGGCGGATCACGGGTTGAGAGCAGCGTGGAACTTGTCCAGCATCTGCTGCTGCTCTTCGTCGTTGACCTGGTGCGTCGTGCCCGACTTGTCGAGCAGGTCGGCGATGTTGTCCATCGCCGTCAGCAGCTTGGTGGTGTTGGCGTTCCAGTTCTGCATGAGCGTCTGGAACCCGGTGGACGCCTGCCCCTTCCAGGCGATGGCCAGATCGTCAACCACGTTCCACAGCTTCTTGAGCTCGCCGTCGACCTCGCTGCGCGTGGACCGCACGTCACTCGCGGCGGTATGTAGAGTCGCTGCCTCGACCTCGAACGCCATGCTTCACACCCCTCCGTCTTCTCGTGGCGGCGGATCTGCCGCGCCCTCCCCCGCGGCAAGGCACACAACCCCACCGACGGACACTCCTCAGAAGACCGTAGCGGACCTGCACAACGCGGCGCAGCCCCCCATCGGCCCAAATATTACGGACTGTGATGCACTCGTGGCCTGTCGCGCCTCCACCCATAGCCATCCATGAGCATCACCGTCCATCTTAGACCGCTGCTCACCCGGGCTCCGACCAGGCGGTCTGGATGAGCTGCTGGCCGTCACGCCGCCGGACCAGGGTGCCACGGCCGGGCGGTTGCGGGCTCGGCCGCAGGGTGCCGAAGACCGCGCCCTCCTCCCGGTTGCCGGACATCAGCAGGCCCGGCGAGTCCAGCTCGCGCAGGCGTTGCAGCACCGGCTCGTACAGCGCCCGCGCCACGCCGCCGACCCGCCGGGTGATGATCAGGTGCAGGCCGATGTCCCGCGCCTGCGGCAACAGCTCGTGCAACGCGCTGAGCGGGTTGTTCCCGCCCGAAGCGACCAGGTCGTAGTCGTCCACCAGGATGTAGAGGTCCGGGCCCTTCCACCAGCTGCGGTCACGCAGCTGGGCGGTCGTGACGTCCGGCCCGGGCAGCCGGTTGGACAACGCGCTGCGGATCGATGCCAGCCCCTGCGCGAACGCCTGGTTGGACGGCGCGTAGTCGAGCAGATGGTCCCCCTCGACCGCGCCGAGCAGCCCGCGCCGGTAGTCGGCGATGACCAGCCGGGCCTGGGCGGGGGTGTACCGGTCGGCGACACCCCGGGCGATCAGCCGCAGCAGGTTCGTCTTGCCGCACTCGGCGTCACCGAAGACGGTCAGGTGCGGCTCGTTGGCCAGGTCCAGGTAGACCGGGGCGAGCGCCGACTCGTTGACGCCGATCGGCAGCCCCGGCGCGGAGCGGTCGATGATCCGCGCCAGCTCGGCGACGGGGAGCTTGCGCGGCAGCAGGCGTACCTTCGGCGCCGGCCGGCCGGGCCAGGCGGAGGCGACGTGCTTGGCCAGGGCGACCGACGCCTCGGTCAGGTCCTCGATGTCGCGCCGGCCGTCGATCCGCGAGATCGCGGTGAGGAAGTGCAGCTTGTCGCGGGTGAGGCCGCGCCCCGGCGAGCCGGTCGGCACGTTCGTCGCCGACCGCCGGTCGATCTCCGACTCGTTCGGGTCGCCGAGCCGCAGCTCCAGCTTGGTGCCGAGCAGGTCCCGCATGTTGATCCGGATCTCCGCCCACCGGACCGCGGTCAGGATCACGTGTACGCCGAAGCCCAGGCCCCGGTTGGCCAGATTGGTGATGGTCTGCTCGAGTTCCTCGTACTCCTGGCGCAGCGTGTTCCAGCCGTCCACCACGAGGAAGACGTCGCCGAACGGGTCGTCGGCGAACTCACCGGCCGCCCGGCGGCGCCGGTAGCTGGCCACCGAGTCGATGCCGTGCTGGGCGAACCGGATCTCCCGGTCGTCGAGCACCGCGACGACCTCCGCGATGGTCCGCCGGACCGCCTCGACATCCCGCCGGCCCGCGACGCCCGCCGTGTGCGGCAACCCCTCCAGGCTGCGCAGCGCGCCACCGCCGAAGTCGAGGCAGAAGAACTGCACCTCACGCGGGGTGTGGGTGAGCGCGAGCGAGGCGAGGAGCGTACGCAGCATCGTGCTCTTGCCGCTGAGCGACGCGCCCACGATCACCACGTTGCCGCCCGCGCCGCCCAACTCCACCAGCAGCGGGTCACGGCGCTGCTCGTACGGCCGGTCGACCACCCCGACCGGGACGGTGAGCTGTCCCCGGCCGCCCCAGTTCGCGGTGCAGAGCCCGAACGTCGGGTGGACGCTGAGCGCCGGCAGCAGCTCGCCCAGGCCGGGCGGGTCGGCCAGTGGCGGCAGCCAGACCTGGTGGGCCGGCCGGCCCTGCCCCTTGATCCGGTCGATGAGGACGTCGAGCATCGCCACGGTCTTGCCCTCGGCCGGCTGCTCCGGCTCCGGGGCGGCCGGCGTCGGCACCTGCGGGTCGAGCACCGGCAGGTAGTCCACTCCGTACGGCACGATGCGCCGCTGCACCATCGCCTGCGACGCCGCCGCGACCTGCCCGGGGGCCCGGTACGGGCCGGAGACGTACGCGGCCCGGAACCGGAGCATCGTGCTGGTGTCGGTCTTCAGGTAGCCGTGGCCCGGGGCGTTCGGCAGCTCGTACGCGTCCGGAACGCCGAGCACGATCCGGCTCTCCACGGCCGAGAAGGTACGCAGACCGATCCGGTACGACAGGTGCGTGTCCAGACCGCGCAGCTTGCCCTCCTCCAGCCGCTGGCTGGCGAGCAGCAGGTGCACCCCGAGCGACCGGCCCAACCGGCCGATCATCACGAAGAGGTCGATGAAGTCGGGCTTCGCGGCGAGCAGTTCGCTGAACTCGTCGCAGATGATGAGCAGGCTGGGCATCGGCTCCAGCGGTTCGCCGGCCGCCCGGGCCTTCTCGTAGTCGTACCGGGAGACGTAGTTGCCGGCCGCGCGCAGCACCTCCTGCCGGCGGGTCATCTCACCGGCGAGCGCGTCCTTCATGCGGTCGACCAGTGGCAGCTCGTCGGCCAGGTTGGTGATGACCGCGCTGGTGTGCGGCAGCGCCTCCAACGAGGCGAACGTGGCACCGCCCTTGAAATCGACCAGGACGAAGTTGAGCTCCTCGGAGGAGTGGGTGACCGCGAGCGCGCCGACGATGGTCCGCAGCAGCTCGCTCTTGCCGGAGCCGGTCGCGCCGATCACCAGGCCGTGCGGGCCCATGCCCTCGTGCGCGGACTCCTTGAAGTCGAGTTCCACCACGTTGCCGTCGGGGCCGACGCCGAGCGGGATACGAAGCCGGTCCCGGTGGCCGCGCGGCCGCCAGGTCTGCCGGACGTCCAGCGTGGCGGCGTCGCCGACGCCGAGCAGGTCGGGCAGCTCCATGCTGCGGGCCAGCGGCTCGTCCGCGGTGGTCTGCTGCTGCGAGAGCCGGTACGGGGCCAGCTGGCGGGCCAGCCCCTCCGCGGCGGCGGCGCCGAGCCGGTCCGGCGTGCCGAGCCGGGACGACGTGGTGCCCCGGACCAGCTCCAGCGAGGTGCCGTCGCCGACGTCGAGGCAGAGCAGCCACCGGCCGGCGTCCCGGGGCACGGCACCGGAGAGGTCGATCAGGGTGGCGCCGAGCAGCCCCACCCCCATCAGCTGGCAGGTCGCGGAGACCTCACCGCCGTCGACCACCACGACCAGGTGCGGCACCGTGGTCAGCGGCTTCGCCTCGGGGGCGAAGCGGGGCCGGCCGGCCAGCTCGCCGGCGAGGGCCTCCTCGGCCTCGGCGAGGCTGGCGAAGACCAGCCGTCGCGCGCCGGCGGCGTCGGTACGTCCACTGTGGTGGGAGTGCGGCAGCCACTTCACCCAGTCCCAGGCGCCCTGCCGGTCCGGTGCGGCGACCACCGCGATCACCAGGTCGTCCGGAGCGTGGAACGTGGCCAGCTGGCCCAGGGCCGCCCGGGTCAGGTCCAGCACCGGCTCCCGGTCGCCCCGCAGCACGACCCGGCTGAACGCGCGTACCGACAGCGCCGTCGGCAGGTCCGGGACGGTCGAGTGGGCGCGGACGAAGCGGCGCAGCGCGATGGCGCTCATCGGCTCCAGGTCCTCGACCGGCTTCGTCTCCGGCGGCACGATCTCCACGGCGAGGCGCTGCGGGCCGGTCGCGATCCGGGTCTCACCGAAGTCGTCCTCGGTGATCCGCCGCTCCCACATCCGGCGCGAGGCGGCGATCGACCAGAGCGCGTCCGGCTCGGGGTGCCGCCAGGCCATCGCCGCCCGCTGCTGCTCGGCGGCGCGCCGGGTGCGCTTGCGCATCTGCGCCAGGTACCGCATGTAGTCGCGCCGGTCGGCGTTGAGCTCGGCCTTGTCGTTGCCGCCGGAGTTGGCGAACGAGCCGATCGCCATGCCCAGCATCGAGACACCGAAGAGGCCGCCGGCGACGTACGTCATCATGCCGCCGCCCCGTCCCGCGTAGAGGAAGGCCATCGCGCCGACGCCGCACACCATGGGCAGGATCATCAGCAGCTGACCCATCCCGCGCGGCGTCGGCTCCGGCAGCTCCGGCGGCGACTCCAGCAGGACCTCGCCCCGCGGCAGGGCCGGGCCTGGCTGGCGTGGCGGTCGGCGGAACACCACCGTGCTCACGGCTGTCTCCTCCCCCTGAGACGATCGCGCGGGCGGCCCGGGTCGTCGGGTGGGCATCGTACGCGCCCGCCATCGTAGGTAATCTCCCGTGGGCGTCGGAGACCCGCGCGGGGCGGTCCCGGTCGGGCCGGAGGACGAGCGAGGAGGCCACTGTGGCGACGAAGACGGCGACCGGTGGGTTGAGCCGGATCACCATCGTTGCGCCGCGTACGCGGATGGACCTCGCGCTGCCGTCCGACGTACCCCTGGCCGACCTGCTGCCGACCCTGCTCCGCTACGCCGGCGAGGACCTGGCCGACGACGGCGTCCGGCACGGCGGCTGGAGCCTGTCGCGGCTCGGCGGGTCGCCCCTCGACGGCGGCCGCACCCCCGGGCAGCTCGGCATCCGCGACGGCGAGGTGCTCTACTTCAACCCGCGCAGCGCCTCGGCACCAGAGATCGTCTTCGACGACGTGGTGGACGCCGTGGCGACCGCCACCAACCAGCGCCCCGGCGCCTGGCAGGTGGGCACGACCCGGGCGTTCGCGGTGCTCTTCGCGGCGGCGGCGCTCGGTGGCGGCGCGCTGGCGGCGCTCTTCACCGGCCCCCCGCAGCTCCCCGGCGCGCTGGCCGCGCTGCTGGTCGCGGTCGCCCTGCTGGTCGGCGCCGCGGTGCTGTCCCGGGCCGCCGCCGACAGCGCCACCGGGTCGGCGCTGGCGCTGGCCGGTCTGGGCTACGCGGCCGTCGGCGGCCTGTTGCTGCTCGCCGGCGACCGGACCCTCACCGAGCTGGCGGCGCCGCACGTGCTGCTCGCCGCCACCGCGGTCGTGGTCGGCGCGGCGGTGGCGGCGCTGGCCGTCGGTGACCGGCTGCCGGTCTTCTTCGGCGCGGTCGCGGTCGGCGCGGCCACCGCGGTCGGCGCCCTCCACTGCCTCGCGTTCGGCATCGGGCCGGCGGCCGCCGCCGCGGTGGTGGCCGCGGTGGCGTTCGGTGCCGTTCCGGCGCTGCCGATGGCCGCGTACCGGCTGGCGCGACTGCCGGTGCCGTCCATCCCCACCGGGCCGGAGGACCTCAAGACCGACAGTGAGTCGGTCGACGGGCGGCGGGTGCTCCAGCTCAGCGAGCGGGCCGACGAGTTCCTCACCGGTCTGTTGTGGACGGTGTCGCTACTGGTGCTCGGCGCCCAGGTGGTGCTCGCGCTCGACGGGCGGTTGCCGGCGGTGCTGCTGTGCCTCGTCCTGGCCCTGCTGTCGTTGCTGCGGGCCCGGCCGTTCCTCGGGCGCGCGCAGCGGACACCGGTGCTGTTCGCCGGGACCGCCGGGCTCGGCCTGGCGGCCGCCGCGGCCTTCGCGGACGGCTCGACCGCGCTGCGCCTCGGTCTGATCCTCGGCGGCCTCCTGCTCGCGGCGGTGGTGAGCCTGATCTACGGCCTGACCGTGGCCGGCAAGCCGATCTCCCCGGTCTGGGGCCGGCTGCTCGACATCGTCGAGATCCTGCTGATCATCTCGCTGGTGCCGCTGGCCGTCTGGGTCGTCGGCCTGTACGGCTGGATCGTCAACCTCCGCCCCTAACCCCTAACCCCCAACCCCCGCGCCCGCAAACCGCGGGGCGAGAGCGGGAGCGGCGGGTGGGGTGGGTCAGGGGGTCGGGGTGGGGGGGTCTGCGGTGGCGGCCACCGGTGCGGTGGCGTAGACGCCGGGCGCGTGCTGGCCGTCCGCCGGGCGGGCCGGGGCGCCGCACTTGCGGGCGACCTCCCGGACGACCTTGACCAGCGCTTCGACGTGGTTGTCGGGCGCCGCGACGCGGAGCAGCGGCGCCGCCACCCGGCCGCCCGGCAGCAGCCCGACCGCGAACGTGTGCGACGGCGCGGAGGTCGCCGTGACCCCGTCGATCAGCGGGGCGAACGGGGTCCCGGTGCGGGCCCGCAGGGTCAGGCAGCGCTGCGTCCAGCCGCCGCCACGCAGCCCCGTCCAGGTCTCGGTGGGTGCGTCGGGCGCCAGGTCCAGGCCGGCGGCCGAGACCACCGCGGCCCGCAGCTCGTCCCGGCCGAGCGGGCGGTGGGTGAGGCCCGCGGCGGTCAGCGCCTTGCCCAGCCGGCCGACCCCGGCCGACAGCGTCCGGTGCACGCCGGCCATCCCGCCGCCCCGGCTGACCGACTCCGCCCGGGCGTCCCGCACGGACAGTCGCAGGGCCACCCAGATCGTGCGGTGGGCGGCCGGCGGCGCGCCCGGGGCCGGGTACCAGACCAGGGTGTGCGACACGACCTGGGCCCGGGTCACCGGCCCGGTGAACTCGGTGAGCACCCGGACCGCCCGGTCCACCACGGACGCCTCGACCGGGCCGGGCCCCGGCCGGCCCTGCACCGCCACGGCGGCGAACCAGCCCTGGGCGTCCTGGCCGACGCCCAGCCGCGTACCCCGGTCGGTCAGCTCGACCACGGACAGCTCGGGTGCCAGCGGCGCGAGTCGCGGATCCGCCACGGTGCCCGCCGCGACGCCGCTGCGCGCCCGCTCGGCGCGCCGACGCAGGCGCCGGCGCAGCAGCAGGTCCTCGTACCACCAACGGCCGCCCCGCCGGGCGAACACCGCGAGCACCACCAGGCCGGCGACCACGGCGACGGCGGCGGCGAGCCAGGACGGGCCGCCCAGCGCCGCGACGGCCGCGAGGACGCACAGCTCCAGGACGACGAGCTGCCCGACCCCGACCGGACCCAGCCGGCCCCGCCGCGGTGCGGAACCGGCCGGCCCGGGGGTCGGCCCGGCCGTCCCGGGTGCGGCGCCGGTCTGCGGCGGGCGGCCCGGTGGCGCCTGAACCTGCGTCATCGGTGGCAGTCCTTCCTGGACGGTGCGCGGCGGCGTCGTCACCGGCGCGGGCGGGGGTCCCGAGGGCCCGCCGCCGGCCCCTTATCGTAGGGAAGCCCGCGGCGCCGACTCGGACCTGATCGTCGCGGACCCACCCCCGCCGGAGGTTAGCCATGCGGACCCGCCGTGACCAGGTGCAGGCGTACCGCTTCGTCACCCGCCGCATCGTCTCGGCCCTGCTCTCGGGCGACCCGGAGACGAGCAACCTGCCGATGCGGCGACTCGGCATGGCGGTCTTCGGCAGTGCGATCGCCGCGGCCGTGGTGCTCGGCGGCGTCGGCGCGTACGGGCAGCTCACCGGCAACACCGCCCCGCTCGAACCGAACACTCTGGTGATCGAGCGGGAGACCGGCGCCACGTACGTCTTCCTGGACGGCCAGCTGCACCCCACCCTCAACTACGCCTCGGCCCGGCTGATCCTCGGCGAGGCCGACCCCGAGATCCGGACCATGTCCCAGGCCTCGATCCGGGACCGTCCCCGCGGCCGCACCGTGGGCATCGTCGGCGCTCCGGACGCCCTGCCGGACCGCAAGTCCCTCAGCGGCCTGCCGTGGTCGGTCTGCGACGTGCCGGACCAGTCCGGCGCCGGGCGCTCCACCACCCGCCTGGTGATCGACCGGCCGCTGCCCGGCGGCACCGCCCTGGGCGACCGGGCGGTGCTGGTGCAGGTCGACGGCCAGCGGCACCTGCTCACCGGGGACGCCCGGCTGCAGCTGCTCGGCGGCGACCCGGCGGTCGCCGCGCTGCGGATGGCCGGAGCTCCCACGCTCACCGTCGGCCAGCAGCTGCTCAACGCGGTGCCGGCCGGGCCGGTGCTGCGTGAGCCGCCGATCGCCGGCGACGACGAGCCGAGCGACGTCAGGATCGGCGGCGCACCGGCCCGGATCGGCCAGGTCTACCGGGCGGCGGGCCGGCACTACGTGCTCACCCGGGAGGGTCTCGCGTCGATCGGCGAGGTGAGCGCCCTGCTGCTGCTCCGGACCGGCGGCACGGTGACGGACATCACCCCGGACGAGGCCGGGCGGTTGCTGACCGACCAGCGCGTCGAGGCCGAGGGCCTCCCGCAGGCGCTGCCCGCCCTGCACCCGGTCGCGGTCGGCCGCACCGTGCTCTGCGCCACCTACCGCGCGAGCGCGGACGGCGGGCCGCCCACCACCACGGTCGAGGTGTTCGACCGGGCACCGGCCGAGCTGTCCAGCGGGCCGCAGGGGCCGCAGCCGGTCCGCCAGTCCGGCCGGGACGGCGTACGCACCGCCGAGGCGGTGCTGCTGTCCGGCGGCAAGGGCGTGCTGGTCCAGGCCGCGACCGGCTCCGGCGAGAGCGGCACGGCCGCCCCGGGCGCGACCGTCCACCTGGTCACCGCCCAGGGGATCCGGCACCCGCTCGGCCCCGGCGCGCTCACCGCGCTCGGCTACGAGGGGGTCACCCCGCTGGTCGTGCCGCCGTCGTTGCTGGCCCTCATCCCGACCGGCCCCACCCTGGCCCGGGAGGACGCGCTGACCCGGTACGCCCCGGCTGACCCGCCCCCGGCCGCCGACCCGGTCGGATCACCGACCGCCGATTGAGGCATTCGGACCATCGGTGGGTCGCCCGGCGTCGCACCGGTCGACTAATCTGAGCGTTGCCAACGGTTATCGACTCACGACGTACGGGGATGCTGCCATGACCGGGCGCACGACAGTCGACCTGCTGTCCCTTGAGGACTTTCACCGCAAGCTCGCCGACCGGCTGGCTGAGGCGGAGCGGGCGGTGCGCAAGCTCGACACCGAGATGCAGTGCCGGCCGCCCGCTCTGGGGACGTTCACCGACGCCACCGACAACGCCCGGAAGTACAGCGACATCCACCTGGCCTACTCCCAGCACGTCGCCCGGCTGCGCACGGCCGTCGAGGCGGCGCAGAGCGCGACCGCGACGATCCTCGCGCGCTACCGCACGGCCGAGGCCCGCAACGAGGCCAACGCCGCCGACATCGCCGCCGCGCTGGCCGGGGTCGACGAGGCGCTGACCCGGGAGGAGAAGCCGCGTGTCTGAATACTCCCAGCGCTACCAGGGCGTGAGCCACGAGGAGCTCTACAACGGCGTGATGGCCGGCCAGCCCGGCCAGATCGACGGTGTCGCGGCACAGTGGACGGCGCTCAAGGGGATCGTCGACGACCTGCGCCGCGAGCTCTCCGGCGACCTGGAGAAGCTCGCCAACACCTGGACGGGTGCGGCGGGCCAGGAGTTCCAGCGCCGGGTCGGTCTCGTCACGACCTGGGCGGAGTCGCTGGGTGAGGGGATGGCCGACGTCAGCCGCGGGCTGACCCTGATGGCCGACCATCTGCGCACCGCCCGCGAGCAGGCGGAGAGCCCGGCCGAGACCGATGACCACGACCAGGCGATCTCCGGCGCGGCCAAGGGCGCCATCTTCGGCGTACCCGGCATGGTGGTCGGCGGTCTCCTCGGCCACCAGCAGGACAAGGCCGAGCAGGAGAAGGCCCACCAACGGATGGTCAACGTGGTCTCCGAGTTGGCCGCCGGCTACGACCTGTCCGCATACGGGCGACTGGTCCCGCCGACGCCGCCCCCGCCGGACACGCCGGGCACCGTCGACGGCAGCGCTCCGGCGCCGCGGAGCGGTCCGGCGGTCGGCACGCCGACGGCCGCGCCCACCGCGACCGGGCTCACCGCACAGACCGGCGGTGTGACCGTGGCGAATCCCGACCGGGCTTCCGGCGGGCCGACCTCCGGCAGCGGCGGGGCAACCCCGACCGGCTCCGGCACCACGGGCACCGGTCCGCTCGGCGCCGCACCCGGCCCCGGCGGCGGCACGTCCCTGGCCGGCGTCGACCCGCTGGTCGGCGGGGCGCTGGTAGGCGGCGCGACCGCCGGCCTCGCCGCGCTCGGCCGTCCGGGCGGCGCCCCGCCGGCCACCCCCGGCACCGGTCCCGGCCTCAACTTCGGCTTCCCGGGGGGCACCCCGGCCGGCGGAGTCGTGGGCACCGGCTCGCTCGCCGGGTCCAGCAGCACCGCCCCGGCGGCGGCACGGCCCGCGGGAGGCACGGCAACCCCGGAGACGCGCTCCGCGACCGGTGTCGGGCGCAGCATCGACGGCCGCCGCGGCGAGGGCTCCGGCCGGGATACCGGCGGCCTCCGCCAGGGCCCGGCCGGCCGGGGCGCGCCGGGCGACCGCGCGATCGGCGGTATGGGCCGCACGGACACCGCCCGGGGCGCCGGCGCCAACCGTCCCGGCGTGCTCGGCGCGGGCCACGGCAGCAACGACGAGCCGGCCGAGGGGCGGCTGACCTGGCTGACCGAGGACGAGATGGTCTGGTCCGACGGCCCGGAGGGCGCACCACCGGTGCTCGGCAGCTGAACCCCATTCATGGCGGGGGCCACCGGACGGTGGCCCCCTGCGCCGTCCGTGGTCGGCCGGTCCACAGTGCACGCGTGGCGGTGCTCACTCGTCTCGGGCCCTCGACCGGCTGCAACCGGCCGGGTCCGGGGATAGGTTTGGTCCCGTGCCGTCCGCCGCGTCCGCCCACCCGCTATGGGATGCCGTGCTGCGATCGCTGCGCGAGATGACCCGGCTGGCGGTGGCCGTTCTGGCGCTCTCGGCCGGGCTCGGCGCCGCCGCCTCGACGGTCGCGCCGCCGGCCGCCTCGGCAGCTCCCGGGATGGCCGCGACCGGCGTGGACGGCACGGCCCTGTCGCCGGTCGCCGCGCTGGCCCCGTCGCAGCGCCGCACGGACATCGTCGCGGTCACGTCGCCGCACCCCACGAGCGTCTTGGCCGCGCCGCAGCCGGCCCGACCCTCGATCGGGACGGTCCACGCGCCCACCGTCGGCGAGGTGGTGGCGGTGCCCCCGCCCGCCGCGTACTCCGGCGTCGGGTCGCGCGGCGGGTCCCTCGCCGGCGCACCGGCCCCCGCCCACGCTGCCGCACCATCGGAGGCGGCCCCGGGCGCAGCCACCCGACGCGGCCCTCCCCTGGCCTGACCCGGCATCGCACGCAGCGCGCGCACAAGCCTGGAATCCCCGGAGGATCCTGGCCCGGCCCGGTGCCACGCGCTCGGCGGACCGGAGGACCGTGCCCCCTCGCCGAGGGTCAGCGACCTCCGCGACCGCACCCGTTCCGCCGCCGATGCCGGCGCCACAGTCCCCGCCCGCGACCGGGCCAACCACAGTCGAGTCCCTCCGTCGACCGCGAGGTGTCACCTGATGCAGACCGTCCTCTCGTCCGTCCTCCCCGACGTCCCCCGCGCCGCCGCCATCTGGCTCGGCCTGCTCGCCGTCGTCGCCGTCTCCGTGGCCGCCCTGCTGCTCCGTCCCGGCCGCGTCGGCTTCGACGCCGGCCTGCGGATCCGCCGGGCGGCCCTGCCGAGCGACCTGGAACGCGTGGTCGAGGAACGGGACCTGAACCGGTACGCGGAGGAGGTCACCGTCGCCGCCGAGCGCGCCGCCACCACCGCCCGCCGGTTGCGCACCGAGTGGCTGACCGCGCAGGAGGCGGTCGAGTCGGCGTGGACGGCGTACGAGGAGGCGGAGGCCGAGGTCCACCGGCTCAGCGCCGCGACGGCACTCCCCCTGCCGCGCACCGAGCGGACGCCGGCCGAGTACGCCGAGCGGGAACGCTTCCTGCACCGGGCCGCGCTGGCCGCGTACTGGCGACGGGAGTTGTCCGTGGAGCAGCTCAGCGCGGTCTTCGCGCACCAGGACGGGTGGGACCCGCGGCTGCACCCGGTCGAGCAGGAGCTGATGCTCCGCCGGGCGGTACGGGACAACCTCGCCGCCCGTCACCGGACGGCCCGGGACCGGGAGCAGGCCGCCTGGCGGGCGGCCGAGCGGGCCGCGGAGGCCGCGCGCGCGCTGCGCGAGGAGGCGTACGCGGCGATCGGTCGCCGCCCGGAGGAGCAGCCGTCGGTGCTGGCCCTGATCGGCGCCGCGGCCGCGCCCGCGACCGAGCAGACCCGGGAGATCCCGGCGATGCCGGCGACGGCCCGGGGCCACGCGGCGGTCCCGGCCTACTGACCGCCGGCCCGGGCGAGCAGGCCGGCCAGGCGGGCGCCGGCGCGACCGGTGGTAGCTACCGGTCCCCGGCTCGGCGGGTCACCGCGGGCGGGACCGGGCGGGCGGCGTCGGCGAGCTGCCCGGGGCGGCGCTGGCGGACGAGGCGGCCCAGGTAGAGCAGGGTGCCGGCCAGCACGGCCATGTCGTCCAGGTAGATCGGGTCGGGCAGCAGGTCGACCGGGAGCACGGTGTAGACGAGCGCACCGTAGAACGCGACCCGGCCACCGACCCCGAGGCTGCCGAGCAGCCGGCGCATGCGGACCACCCGGACGGCCAGCACCACCGCCCCGACGAGCGTGACCACCGCCACGACGCCGAGGATCAGCCAGAGCTCCCGCGACACAACGTCACGCTAGCCCAGGCCGGCCAGCCCCGCCGGGTTGGCGTGGGAGGATCGCCGGCAGGCGGTGGACGAGGGGGCGTGCGTGGACCTGGCCGACGAACGGGTGGTGCGGTTCTGCCAGGAGCGGCGGCTCGCCACGTTGACCACGCTGCGCGCCGACGGGACGCCGCACGTCGTACCCGTCGGGGTCACCCTCGATCCGGCGGCCGGCCTGGCCCGGGTCATCACGAGCGGGACCTCCCGCAAGGCACGGCACGTCGCGGCCGCCGGCCCCGGCGGCGCCCCGGTGGCCGTCTGCCAGGTCGACGGGCGCCGGTGGCTGACCATCGAGGGCCGGGCCGTCGTACGCACCGACCCCGAGTCGGTCGCCGATGCGGAACGCCGGTACGCCGAGCGCTACCGCACCCCGCGTCCCAACCCGTCCCGGGTGGTCATCGAGATCACGGTGCGCCGCCTTCTGGGCGGTCTGTGACCGCCTGACCGGATCGACCGGCCGCCCGCCCACGCGACGAGCGTGCGGGTGGGCAGCGCCACCCGCAGCCCGGAATCCCCCGCCCGCCCCGGCGGTTGCACCCCCAGATGGCCGAAACCGGAGGCGCGGCGCCGACCGGAATCCGGCCCCTCGCAGTACGCCCGTGGGCCGCGACGCCCCGGGCCGTCCAGTCCGTGAGCCGAGCGCCTTCCCGGTGCTTGCCGTCTCCGGAACGTCCGGAGACGTCAGACCCCCGAACGGAGCCCGACGCATGAACCCGATCGTGCAGAAGAGCGGTCTGTCCGTCGCCTGCCTGCTGGTCGCCGGCGGCTGTGTGGTGGGCCCGGCTGCCGCGGCCCACGCCGCCCCGACCGGGACCGGACCCGTCACGTCGGTCCGCACCGACAAGGCCGACAAGCCGGGTCGCGGAGACAAGCGTGCCGAGCGCACGGTGGGCATCGAGTACCAGGCGCAGCCCAACTTCTACTACTGCGGGCCGGCCGCGACCCGGATCGCCCTGTCGGCGCTGGGCAAGGCACTGTCCCAGGACGAGGTCGCGAAGCGGCTGGGTACCACCGAGGCCGGCACCGACTCCGCTCTCGACACCACCCGTGTGCTCAACGAACTGACCGGCGGGAAGTACCGGACCACCGAGATCCCGGGCCCGGTGGCCAAGCCGGCGGAGATCGACCGGCTGCGCGGGGACGTCCTCCGCTCGCTCGACGAGGGACGTCCGGTCGTGGCGAACATCAAGGGCACCGCGGTCGACACCGACGGCGCGCCGCACTCGTACGAGGGCGGCCACTACCTGACCCTGGTGGGCTACCGCGACGGCGGTGACCTCGTCCGGATCGCCGACCCGGCCGCGCCGCAGGCCGAGTACTGGATGACCCTGGAGAAGGTCGCCAACTGGATCGCCGAGCGCGGCTACTCCTCCTGACCGTCGACGGGCCGGTCTCCCGACCAGGGAGGCCGGCCCGTCCGCTGTCGGGGCGGCGGAACGGTTCGACGGGCGGCGCGAGGGTAGGAGGGCCCGCACCGATTCCGCAACCGGTAAGGGGCACGCCATGACCAATCCGAGCACCACCAGGGAACGCGACGTCGTCGACGTCCTCACCGCGGATCATCGTGAGGTCGAGGTCCTCTTCGTCGAGCTGGAGAGCCGGCAGGGCACCCCCGAGCACCGCCGGCACCTGGCCGACGTGGTGATCGCCGAGCTGGTCCGCCACGCGATCGCCGAGGAGATGTACGTCTACCCGGCGGCCCGCAAGGCGCTGCCGGACGGCGACCAGATCGCCGACCACGAGATCTCCGAGCACGCCGACGCCGAACGGACCATGCAGGAGCTGGAGGCGGTGGACCCGTCCGACCTCCGCTTCGACGAGCTGCTCGCCCACCTGACCAGCACCATCCGGCACCACGTCCAGGACGAGGAGCGGGATCTCTTTCCCCGGCTGCGGGCCGCGGTGGCCCGCGAGGAACTGGTCGAGCTGGCCGGCAAGGTGGAGACGGCGAAGCGGGCGGCACCCACCCGCCCGCACCCGGCCGCCCCGGACCGCCCGCCGGCGAACAAGCTGCTCGCCCCGGGCACCGGCCTCGTCGACCGGGTACGCGACCTGTTCAGCGGCCGGCCCACCACGACGGCCGAGCTGCGCGAGAAGGAGAGCTGACAGGACGATCCCGGGCCGCCCGTATCGGGCGGCCCGGGATCGCGGACGCCGTCAGCGGCCCGGTTCGCGCTGACCGGTACGGGCCTGCGCCATGTCCACGCCCTTGTCGATCTGTTCGCCGTGCTTGCCGCCGGTGCGTTTGTCAGCCATGTCACCGGCCTTCTCCATGCCCTTGTCGACCTGCTTGTCGTACTTGTCGACGAGCTCCTTGGCCTTGTTCATGAAGTTGCCCACGGGATCCTCCTCGTCTCGCGGTTCGATCTTCTGCGTTCCCGGAGGCCCTGAGCGCAAACCGGCTGGCGGAACGTGCCGCAGCGCGTGCCCCGGACGTGACCCGCAACCGGCCGCGCTGCCGGCCCGGGACGGGTGCCGCCCCGCCGGCAGCTCGGGCTGGCGGGCGCCCCCTCGACCGCGTGCGGCGCCCGCGCCGGCATGCGCCGGACAGCCGGACGCGGACCGCCGGCGGCGCGGCGCACGCGACCGCGCGGACCGGCCGCGGCGCGGCGCACGCGACCCGGTCGACAAGGGAACGTCGCCGGCGGCGTGACCGGGACCGGTGTCGATCCGGCCCGAGCCCGGGCGCGATGCCGGCACAGGCCATAACGTGGGTGTGGCGGGAACGCCGGCCGGGTACCGACTCGCCCGGAATCGAGGAGGGTCGACGTGGTCGAGGACGGGCGGACGTCTGAGCAGATGCGGGACCGGGAACCCCGGTCGAGCTGGACGGGCCTGCCCTGGCTCGTCCGCTCCGCGGTGGTGTGGAGCGCGTGCCTGGTCGTGGTGGTCGCCGGGCTGTACCTGCTGGGCAGGATCGCGGTGCTGCTCGCGCCGCTGGCCATCGCGGTGGCCGCCACCGTCTTCCTGACCGCGCTGCTGGATCCGGTGCAGCGGTTGCTGCGCCGGCTACGGCTGCCGGCCGCGCTGGCCGCGCTGCTGACCGTGGTGCTGCTGCTCGGCGTCCTGTTCGGCGTGGGCGCGCTGGTGTGGAACCTGACGGCGAGCCAGTTCGACGAGTTGGCCGGGGAACTGACCCGGGGCATGGAGCAGACCCGTGACTTCGTCACCTCCACCCTGCCGGTGAGCGACCAGCAGCTCGACCGGCTGGTCGACCAGGCCCGGCAGGGGCTCGGCCCGGGCGGCGGCCTCGACCCGGTGTCCGGCGCGCGGACCGCCGCCGAGGTGCTCGGCTCGGCCCTGCTCGCCCTGGTGCTGCTGTTCTTCCTGCTCAAGGACGGCCGGTCGATGTGGCGCTGGACGCTGGACCGGATGACCGGCCCGAACCGGGCGCTGGCCGCCGAGGCGGGTCGGGCCGGCTGGCAGACGCTCGGCGCGTACAGCCGGGGCACCCTGATGATCGCGGCGATCGACGCGATCGGCATCGGCCTGGCGCTGGTGGTGCTGCGGGTGCCGCTGGCGTTCCCGCTCGCGCTGCTGGTCTTCTTCGGCGCGTTCGTCCCGATCATCGGCGCGACGGTCACCGGCGCGATGGCGGTGCTGGTGGCCCTCGCCGCCAACGGCCCGGTGACCGCCCTGCTCGCGCTGGCCGCCGTGATCGCGGTGCAGCAGACGGAGGGCAACCTGCTGGAGCCGCTGATCATGAAGCGGCAGGTCCGCCTGCACCCGGCCGTCATCCTCGTCGCGGTCACCGCCGGCACGCTGATCGCCGGGATCGCCGGCGCGTTCGTCGCCGTCCCCATCACCGCGGTGTTCTGGCGCGTGGTGGACACGGTCCAGCGTCACCGGGCGGCGCCGCCCCCCGCTCCGGCCGGCTGACGGCGGCGGGCCGGGGGCCGGCGGCGGTCAACGGAGATGGGTGGTGAACCAGGTGGCGGCCTCGTGGGCGACCTGCTCCAGGGTGCCGGGCTCCTCGAAGAGGTGCGTGGCGCCGGGGATGACGGTCAGCTCGGCGCTGTCCGGCAGGGCGTCCTGGGCCTGCTCGTTCAGCGCGATCACCTGCTCGTCGAGGCCGCCCACGAGCAGCAGGGTCGGTGCCGTCACCCGGTCGAGCGCCGGCCCGGCGAGGTCCGGCCGGCCGCCCCGGGACACCACCGCCCGGACCTGGTCGGGTCGCTCGGCGGCGGCCACCAGGGCGGCGGCCGCGCCGGTGCTGGCCCCGAACAACCCGATCGGCACCGCGCCGAACGGCTGCTCGGCGGCGAGCCAGTCCACGATCGCGGCCAGCCGGCCGGCGAGCAGTCCGATGTCGAAGCGCAACTCGGCGGTCCGCGCGTCGACCGCGTCCTCGGCCGGGGTGAGCAGGTCCACCAGCACGGTGCCGAGCCCGCTGCCGTTGAGCACGTGCGCCACCGCCACGTTGCGGGGACTGTGCCGGGAACTGCCGCTGCCGTGCGCGAACGCCACCACACCGGTCGGCTCGGCCGGAACCAGCAGGTCCGCCGTGAGCTGAGCGTCTCCGGCCGGAATCGTCACCTCGCTGCTCCGTACGTCCATGCCCGGCACGTTCCCCACCAACCCCACGCCATGCGTGCAAGGACGAGCCCTTCGTCAACACCCGCCGGGACGTCGGCGCCGTCGCAAACCGCCGGAACGCCACCGCCGTCGTAATCCGGACGGCAGGCCGGCGCCGCTGCGATCCGACGGCACCTCGGCGTCGCTGGCCGCCCGGCACGTCGCCCGCCCGCGTTTGCCGGTATGCGCGCCGGGTAGCCGGTGGTTGACCGCAGACCGTACCGGCGCGCGCAGCGCCCCGACGGGATCGCGAGGATCGCCATGGCTCAGCAGCAGCGAGAGTCCCGGCAGCAGGCCGCGGAACGGGACCGACGGGAACAGGACACCGAACGCGGCCGGGACTGGGCGGACGAGGCGGCGCAGGCGCGTACCGCCGACGATCCGCGGGCGATGGCGCCCCGCGACGCCGCGGGCCGGCCGTCGCAGGGCCGGCCGCTCTGACCCACATCGCGCTGACCCGCTGAGCGGGTCGAGAAGGGGTCCTTCCGCTACCGGAGACGTTGCGAAGGGCCCCTTCCTCACATCCGTTCCGGCAGGCGGATGAGCGGCCCGCGACCCTGCGGCTGCTCCGGGGGCGGTTCCGGCGTCTCCATCGCGGGGATCGGCACGGTCACCGGCTCGGTGCAGGTGATCTGGATCTTCTCGCCGTAGTGGCGCAGGTCCAGTACGTCGTCCGGGTCGCCGTTGCGCAGGGCGTACGTGGTCTGGTGCGGCTCGATGTCGACCCGTAGCCGCATCCCACGCCAGTGCAGCGAGAACGCCAGGCGGCTCAGCCGGCTGGAGAGCCGCGGCGTGAACGACAGCGTGCCGTCGTGGTCGCGCAGCCCACCGAACCCGGCGACCAGCGCGATCCACGCGCCGGCCAGCGACGCCATGTGCACCCCGTCGCGGGTGTTCTCGTTGAGGTCGTGCAGATCCATCAGCGCGGCTTCGCGCAGGTAGACGTGGGCCAGCTCCGGGTAGCCCACCTCGGCGGAGACGACCGCCTGGGTACACGCCGACAGCGACGAGTCGCGGACGGTACGGCGTTCGTAGTACAGGAAGTTGCGCAGCTTCTCGTCCGGGGTGAAGGCGTCCCCCCGCCAGTGCATCGCCAGCACCAGGTCGGCCTGCTTGACGACCTGCTTCCGGTACAGGTCGAAGTACGGGTAGTGCAGCAACAGCGGGTACTTCTCCGGCGGGGTGCCCGCGAAGTCCCACTCCTGGAACCGGGTGAAGCCCTCCACCTGCTCGTGTACGTCGAGTTCCTCGTCGTACGGGACGTGCATGGCGGCGGCCGCGTCCCGCCAGGCCGCCGCCTCCTCGTCGGTGACGCCGAGGTGGTACGCCTCGTCCCGGTACCGCATCACCGCGTCGGCCGCGGTGATCAGGTTCCGCTGGGCCATCAGGTTGGTGTAGATGTTGTCGTTCTTGATCGCGGTGTACTCGTCCGGGCCGGTCACCCCGTCGATGTGGAACTGGCCGTGCCGGTCGTGGTGGCCCAGCGACCGCCACAGCCGGGCGGTCTCCACGAGCAGTTCGAGGCCGATCTCCCGTTCCAGGCTCGTGTCGCAGGTGGCGAGCACGTAGCGGCGGACGGCGTCGGCGACGGCGGCGGCGATGTGGAAGCCGGCGGTGCCCGCCGGCCAGTACCCGGAGGACTCGGCGCCGTCGATGGTGCGCCAGGGGAAGGCGACGCCCTCCAGGTTGAGCATCCGGGCCCGTTCCCGGGCGGTGGGCAGCGTGCGGTGCCGCCAGTGCAGGGCGTCGCCCACGGCGGCGGGATGGGTGTACGTGAGCACCGGCAGCACGAACATCTCGGTGTCCCAGAAGGCGTGGCCGTCGTACCCGGGTCCGGTCAGGCCCTTGGCGGCGATCGGCCGGCGCTCCGCCCGGGCGCCCGCCTGGAGCACGTGGTAGAGCCCGAAGCGCACCGCCTGCTGGACCTCCGGGTCGCCCTCCACCACGACGTCGGCGGAGTCCCAGAACTCGTCGAGGTACTCCCGCTGCTCGCGCAGCAGCCCTTCCCAACCGTCGAGGCGGGCGCCGGCGAGCGCGGCGCCGACCTGGTCGCGCAGCGCCGGCAGTGAGCGGCGGCTCGACCACCCGTACACCAGGTACTTCACGACCCGCAGCGTCTCGCCGGGCTTGAGCACGCAGGCGATCGTGGTACGGACCCAGTCCTGGTAGCCCTCGGACTCGACGGTGGTGCGCGCGGTGGTCTCCACCTCGTGTTCCATGGCGGCGGCGAGGCGCAGGCCGGAGACCTTGGTGCGGTGGATCAGCAGCCCACCGTCGTCGGTGGTCAGCTCCTCCTCGGCGAGCAGCGGCGACTCGAGGACCGCGGCGACCCGGGGGTCCTTGCTCTGGGCGGGGAGCGTCTCGTTCGCCACCAGCTCGGACTGGAGGATGAGCCGCAGCGGCTTGTCGTCGGCGACCTCCACCTCGTAGTTGATCGCGGCCACCGACCGTTGGCGGAAGGAGACCAGGCGGGTGCTGCGGACGCGTACCTCCCGGCCGGCCGGCGAGCGCCAGTGGACCGAGCGGTGCAGCGTGCCCTCCCGCATGTCGAGCACCCGCTCGTGCGACAGGAGCTCGCCGTAGCGCACGTCGAGCGGCTCGTCGTCGACGAGCAGCCGGAGGAGCTTGCCGTTGGTGACGTTGACGATCGTCTGGCCGGACTCGGGGAATCCGAAGCCGGCCTCCGCGTACGGCAGCGGGCGCAGCTCGTAGAAGGAGTTCAGGTACGTTCCCGGCAGGCCGTGCGGCTCGCCCTCGTCGAGGTTGCCGCGCAGCCCGATGTGCCCGTTGGACAGGGCGAACACCGACTCGGACTGGGCCAGCACATCCATGTCCAGCCGGATCTCCCGGACGTGCCAGGGCTCGACGGGGTACGCCCGTTCCCGGATCATTCGCCCGTCCCCCGGTCCCGCACGACCGGCCCGCGGTCCATCCGGCTCGACTCCCGTGTCGCCGCCTCGCGGTGCGGGCTGGCGGGTTCGGCCTGGAGCAGCTCGGCGAGGTCCCGCACCACGATGTCGGCGCCGTTCGCCAGCAGCTCGGTCGCCTGGCCGACCCGGTCGACGCCCACCACGTACCCGAACCCGCCGGCGCGGCCGGCGGCGACACCGGCCAGGGCGTCCTCGAAGACGGCGGCGTTGGCCGGGTCCACCCCGAGCAGCTTCGCGCCGGCGAGGAACGAATCCGGTTCGGGCTTGCCGCGCAGCCCCTGGGCACGGGCGACGAGGCCATCCACCCGGGCCTCGATGAGCGGTTCCACCCCGGCGGCGGCGATCACCTCCCGCCCGTTCGCGCTGGCCGTCACGACCGCGCGGCGCAGCCCCGCCGCGGCCACCGCCTTCAGGTAGGTCACCGAGCCCGGATAGACGTCGACGCCGTGTGTCCGCAGGTGATCCAGCAGCAGGGCGTTCTTGCGGTTGCCGATCCCGAAGACGGTGTCCGCGTCCGGCGGGTCGTCGGGCCGTCCCTCGGGGAGCACGATGCCCCGGGAGGCGAGGAAGGTACGCACCCCGTCGGCGCGGGGGCGGCCGTCCACGTACCGGTTGTAGTCCTCGCCGGGGTCGAACGGGCGGAACGGCTCCCCGGTGACCGCGGCGCGGCGGCGCAGGAACTCGTCGAAGGTCGCGGTCCAGGCTGCGTTGTGGACCCGGGCGGTCTGGGTGAGCACACCGTCCAGATCGAAGAGGCACGCGGTCACATGAGCAGGCAGGCCCAGCATCGTACGAATCTATCCAGTGCCCCGCCGGGTCAAACACCGTTCCGCTCAGCCGGCACTGAAGTCGGGGACGGTGAGGGTGCCGTCCGGGGCCAACGGGAAGCCCGGGTTGTACGCGATCTCCCAGACGTGCCCGTCGGGGTCGGTGAAGCAGCCCGCGTACCCGCCGTAGAAGGTCTCCCGGGCGGGCCGGGTCAGCGTCGCTCCGGCCGCCACCGCGTCGGCGAGGATCGCGTCCACCTCGGCGCGGGAACGGACGTTCTGCGCCAGACTCAGGCCACCGAACCCGTCGTCACCCGGGTCGGCGAGGCCCGCGTCCGCGGCCAGTTTGTCCCGCCCCCACAGGACCAGCGCCAGCCCGCCGGCCTGGAAGAAGACGGTCTCCTCGACCTCCTGCCCCCGCCAGCCGAGCCGCTCGTAGAACGTGCGGGCACGGGCGATGTCGGCGACGCCGAGGGTGACCAGGCTGATCCGCTGCTCCATGCCCGCAGGTTAGCCGCGCCACCGGCACCCCGACGGCCCGATGGCTTCCGGACGGATGATGCTCAGCCGGTCTCCGGGGCCGGATCCGACCGGCACGGCATCATCTGATCATGAGGGGCTGTTCAGTTGGGGCGCAGCGTCCAGACGACGGTCATCTCGCCGGTGGGCTTGCCCTCCTCGGTGGCGATCTCGACGCGTACCGGGAACTCCGGTCGCTGGCCGGCCGCCAGCTCCGCGAGCACCTCGGCGGCCGGGCGACCGAGCCGCGCGGTCGCGCGCACCGCACCGAGGGCCAGCTTCCGGTACGCGATGTCCGCGCGCACGGCGAGCGGCGTGGCCCGGTCGAGCACGTGGGCGAACGCGGCCAGCACGACCGTGCCGGAGGCGGTCTCGCCGAGGGTGAACATGGCGCCGGCGTGTGGCCCGCCGATGTGGTTGTGGGTGGCGGGCGAGTCGGGCAGCCGGACCACCGCCCGGATGCCGCCGTCGGCCTCGGGAGCCACCTCGACGAACTCGAACCCGAGCGTACGGGCGAACGGCACGGCCTCCAGCATCCCGGTGGCCACCTGGCGAGGGTCGATGCTCATACCCGCACGCTACCCACGGGTAACTTTCTGGGCAAGCGTCAGCGCCAGCCGACGTCGATGCGGTCGCCGCGCTCGTCGAAGAAGTGCAGCGCGTCCATCCGGACCTGCACCGCGAGCTGGTGTCCCGGTGACACCGCCGGGTAGGGGGCCAGCCGGACCGCCAGCTCCGCCGGGCGACGGTGGTGCCGGCCCGGGTCGGGGAGCACGCTGGTCCGGGTGCCGGTGGTCGTCGGGGCCTCCTCGACCGGCGAGTCGCCGGCCCGCCCGGTGATCCGCTGTACGACCTGGTTGAACCGGCGCAGGCCACGCTGCCCCACCGGCATCGACTCCATCGGCGCGCCCATCTCGTCGACGACGACAGCGGTGGCGCCGATGTCGAGGAAGGCGAGCGACTCGTGCCCGTGGTGCTCCAGGTAGCGGATGCGGCCGTACAGGACGTCGCCCGGAGTGTCGGGAGCGACCGGGGTGAGCGCCTCGGCCCGCATGCCGATCACGATCCGCTCGCCGTGGTAGTGGGCGACCGCCCGGCTGCGGATGTCGTCCCACGGCAGGTAGAGCGCCTGCTCCCCGAGGGTGAGCGTGACGTACCGGTCCAGGTGCACGTAGACCGACGCCTCCAGCAGGTTCATCCGCGGGCTGCCGAGGAACGCGGCCACATAGAGGGTGGCGGGGCGGCCGTACACCTGGGTCGGGGTGCCGACGTCCTGGAGGACCCCCTTGCGCATGATGGCGACGCGGTCGGCCATGGTCAGCGCCTCGGCCTGGTCGTGCGTCACGTAGAGGGTGGTCACGCCCAGCTCGCGGGTCAGGCCGGAGATCTCCGCCCGCAGCTCGGCGCGGAGCCCGCTGTCGAGGTTGGACAGCGGCTCGTCCATGAGGAACAGGCCGGGCCGGCGCACGATCGCCCGTCCCATCGCCACCCGCTGGCGCTGACCGCCGGAGAGCTGGCCGGGCCGGCGGGCGAGGACGTCGCCGATGCCGAGCGCGCCGGCGACGTCGGCGACCCGCTCACCCCGCCGTTCCGGCTCCAGCCCGGCCAGCCGGAGCGGAAAGGCGATGTTGTCGCCGACGGTCATGTGCGGGTAGAGCGCGAAGTCCTGGAAGACCATCGCCACACCCCGGTCGCGGGGCGGCAGGTCGTTGGCCAGTTCCCCGTCGAGGAGCACGGCGCCGGAGGTCGGGTCCTCGAGGCCGGCGACCATGCGCAGCACCGTCGACTTGCCACAGCCCGAGGGACCCAGCAGCACCATGAACTCGCCGTCGTTGACGTCGAGGTTCACGCTGTCGACGGCGCGGGTGCCGTCGTTGAAGACCTTGGTCACATCCTTGAGCGCGACGGTGGTCACCGTCTCCTCCCCCAGCTCGGCGGCCGAACCCGGAGATGACTGTGACGAAGAGCACCCATTTTGCACATCGGGTGAACGTGCCATGTTGAGGCCGTGACAGTCCCATTGCGTGCCATCGATCCACATTAATGCGACAATCCCGGCATCGGCCCACGTCAGCCGGCCGGACCAGGCTCGGCGGACTCGCCGAGGAACACCCGCCGGACCACCCGCTCGGCGGCGTGGCCGTCGTCCAGCCGGCAGAACCGCTCCCGGAACCGGCACCGCGCCGCCTCCGCCTCCGGTCCGCGGACCGCACCGGACCGGAACACGTCGAGCAGGCCGTCGAAGTCCATCGCCACCGCACCCGGCGGCTCGGCGGTCACGTCGAAGTAGACACCCCGTGCCAGCCGGTACGCCTCCCAGTCCGGCGCGTACACGACGATCGGCCGGTCCAGGACGGCGTAGTCGAACATCGCCGACGAGTAGTCGGTGACCAGCACGTCGGCGGCGAGGTAGAGGTCCTCGACCCGCGGGTGGGCGCTCACGTCGCGCACCCGGTCCCGGGTGACCGCCCGCAGCGCCCGCCGCTCCCGGTCGTGGAAGTAGTGGCTGCGCATGAGCAGCCGGCCGGTCGGCCCGAGCGCGGCGAGGAACCGGTCCGGGTCGAACGGCGGCCGGTAGCCCGGCAGGTGTTCGCGGTGCGTGGGCGCGTACAGGACGACCTGCTCGCCGATGCCGAGGCCCAGCTCGGCGCGGACCCGCAGCACGTCCTCGGTGGTGGCGGTGACCAACCGGTCGTTGCGCGGGTACCCGACCTCCAGCGTGGTGTATCCGGCCGGGTACGCCCGCTCCCACATCTGGGTGGAGAAGCTGTTCGAGGTGATGCTGTAGTCCCACCGGTCCACCCGGCGCAGCAACCCGGCGAAGTCCATCCCCACCGCCCCGATCGGGTAGCGCTGCTGGTCCAGCCCCATCACCTTGACCGGCGTGCCGTGGTGGGTCTGCACGTGGACGGTCCCGGGGCGCTTGCGGACGAAGTCCGGGAAGTTGACGTTGTTGACCAGCCAGCGGGCCCGGGCCAGCGCCCGGTACTCCGCCGGGGTGCCGGCCACCACGTACTCGACGCCCGCCGGCATGCCGGCCACCCGGTCGCGCCGGACGATCCACACCCCGCGCACGTCGGGAGCGAGCCGGCGGGCGGCCTCGTGGATGGCGGCCGGGTTGCAGGCGTAACCGCGGTACCAGTAGGCGGCGTAGACCGCGAGCTTCGGGTCCACCGGGCGCAGCAGTTCGGCGCGGTAGTACTCGCGCAGCACGGTGTCCCGGGCCAGCCGGACGCTGCGCCGGGCGGCCGGCACGACCCGCCGCCGCACCCGGCGCGCCTGCCGCGCGGCGACGTCGCGCACCCGGTACGCCCCACGCAACGCGCTGAACGTCCGCCACCGGCCGTCGGCGACCAGGCGGTGCTTGAGCCCCTCCGCGCCGCCCGGCACCGGGTAGCCCTGCGGTGGGCGCCACCGGGCGTGGTCGGCGGTGATCTGGGCGAAGAACCCCGGGCGCAGCTCCGGCGCGATCCGTTCCCCGTTGCCCAGCACCGTCAGGTAGTGCCAGATCATCCGTTCGAAGAGCGCCGGCCGCAGGTCGTCGACCGCCGGCCCCCACTCGTCCAGGAGCCGGAACACCCGGTGCCACTGGGCGAAGACCTCGAAGTGCCGGTCACCCCGGGTACGGGTGATCGCGCCGGCCCGGCGCTGCCGGTAGTTCACGCACACCCGGTCCAGCACCCCGATCCGCTCGGCGAGCAGGAGCGCGGGGTAGCTGAACGAGACGTCCTCGTACCAGCCGGGCGCGAAGCGCAGCCCGTGGTCGAGCAGGAACTCCCGCCGCAGCACCTTGTTCCACGCGGTGTGCAGCAACTGGATCGCCTCCGGCCGCTCGCGCAGCCGGAACGTCCCCGGCCCGGGCGGCTCGGGATAGACGTCGAGCATCCCGCTGCGGGTGGCCCTCCCGTTCCACCAGACCCGCACGTGGTCGACCACCAGCACGTCCGGACGGGTGGTGCGCAGCCGCTCGGCCACCTCGGTGAGGCAGTCCGGAGCCAGCCAGTCGTCGCCGTCGACGAACCACACGTATTCGCCGGTGGCCCGGTCCAGCCCCGCGTTGCGGGCCGGACCGAGCCCGACGTTCTCCGGCAGCCGCAGCGCGCGGGTCCGCGGGTCGCGGGCCGCGTACTCGGCCAGGATCTCGCCGCTGCCGTCCGGGGAGCGGTCGTCGACACCGATCACCTCGATGTCGGTCTCCGGTTGCCGGAGGATCGAGTCGAGGCATTCGCGCAGGTAGCCCTGCACCCGGTAGGCCGGGACCACGAAGCTGATCAGTGTCACCCGGCCGCCCCCGTCAGCCCGGTGAGCGGCCTCCGGCATTGACCGGGCCCGCCGCCACCCGCGCGGCGCGGGCGGGCAGGACCAGCCAGGCGAGGGCGACGCTCCCCACGAAAACCACGAGAAGGTACGCACCGAGTGTAACCATGCCGATACTCGCAATTCCGGCGATCGCCGCCAGGGCCAGCAGCGCCGAGCGCACCTCCCAGCCCAGCGTGGCGGGGTGCAGCGGCGGCGCGGCCTTGCGCTTCTCCAGTCGAGCGGTCAGGTCGTAATGGTGCAGGGTGAGCACGAAGACGTACCCGAAGATCACCCAGGCCGGCACGGCGCCGAGCACGCCGACGGCGATCGCGAAGAGGTACTCGGCCGCCCGCAGCGCCCCCGGCACCAGCCAGTCCAGCGCCCCACCGTGCGAAACACCGGCCCCGTTCGCCGCGAGCAGCAGACCCGCGAGGCCGAGCAGCGCCGTCCAGCTCGGGACGGCGGCACCGCCGAGCAGCGCGAGCAGGAGCAGGGCCGCCGCCGCGAGCACCGCCAGCACGGCCAGCACCAACGGCCCGAGCCGTCGGGCGACCGGCCGGGCGCGGGCCAGCGGCCCGTCGTCGCGGTGCAGGCCGGTGTCGACCGTGTCGAGCACCCCGACCCGCATCGACCGGGCCCGCAGCGTACGCAGGCCACCGGTGTACGCGAACGCCAGCACACTCCACGCCAGCACGGCGAACAGCGCGATCCGCTGGTCGAAGAGCGCCGCGACGACCGCGATCAGGGCCCACCGCTCACCGATCGGGAAGACCACCGTGCGCTTCAGCCAGTACGTGACCGAGCCGATGTCGGCCTGCACCCGGTTCGAGGCGGCGCTGAGCCGGTCACCGATCCCACCGCCACCGGTGGCCGGCCTCGGACGGCGGGCCGCCTCGTCGTGCAGCGCGCCGTACCAGGTGTCGGTCATGTGCCGGACGGTCTGCACGGTCATCGCGGCGATCGCGAGCGCCCACCCGTACCGGTATCCGGCGGCAGTCGCGCCGTACCCGAGACCCGCGTAGACCACGTACTCCTTGGCCCGGTCGGCCATCGTGTCCAGCCAGCCGCCCCAGGCGCTGAACGTACGGGTGTAGCGGGCCAGCTGCCCGTCCACGCAGTCCAGCACGAAGCCCAGGTAGAGCAGCACCGCACCGGCGACCAGCGCGGGCCGCCCCCCGGTGCCGAAGAGCAGCGCGGCGGCCACCGCGAACGCCACCGAGATCATCGTGACCGCGGTCGGGGTCAGGCCGAGCCGCGCCGCCACCTTCGTCACGTACGGGGACCAGGTGCTCACGAAGTACGTGGTGAAGAAGTCGTCCCGCTCCTTCACCGACAGCTTCAGCTCGGCCCGGTCCTCGTCGACGGCGGCCACGGCCGTCTCGGCGGCCGCCCGCTCGGCGGCGTCGGTGACCCGGTGCGCGACGAGCAGCCGTACCCGCTGGGCGAAGGTCAGCGTGCCGCCGGCCGTGAGCTCGGCGAAGAGCCGGTCCACGGCGGGCCCGGCGACGGCCGGACCCGGGGCGGACGCGGCGCCGGCCGGCACCACCGCGGCGGCGGCTCGCGCCGCGGCGGCCAGCGCCGGCAGGTCCTCCGCCCCGACCCGCAGCGCCCCGCCGAACGTCCCGGTGGCGCCGTCCAGGTCGTCCGGCAGCCCGGCGGCCACCACCTGGCCCCGGTCCTCGCGCACCGCGGTACGCCCGTGCGCGGGCGGGTCGGTGAGCACCAGCGCCACGGTCGGCCCGACCGGACTGGTGGCGAGGTGCCGCAGGACGGCGGTGTGCGCGACCAGGTCGGCGCCGGTGACGAGCACCGGCCCGGTGGCCGTCTCGACCAGGTCGGCCAGCGTGGTCAGGTCGGCGGCCGGCCGCACCGCGTCGGCCCCCGCCCACCGGCACTGCTCAACCAGCCGGTCGGCGAGACCGGCCGGCGCCCCGGCGGTCAGCACGATCGCGAGCGTCACCGGGGCACCTCCCGGTGGTACGCGGCCAGCGCCTCGTCGATGGTCCCGTCGACGGTCATCCGGCCGGCGTCGAGGTAGAACCCGCGACGGCAGAACCGGGTCAGATCCTGTTCGTTGTGTGACACCAGCACCAGAGTGCGCCCCTCCCCGAGCAGACGTTCGATCGTCGCATAGCACTTCCGGCGGAACTCCGCGTCCCCGACCGCGGTCACCTCGTCCATGAGCAGGACGGGGTGCGGCAGGTGGGAGATGATCGCGAAGCCGAGCCGGACCTTCATCCCGGACGAGTAGTGCCGCACCGACGTGTCGATGGCCCGCTCCACCTGCTCGCCAGCGAAGGACACGATCTCGTCGAAGTGGCGGCGCAGGTAGGCCGACGACAACCCGTGCAGGCCGCCCACCAGATAGAGGTTCTCCCGGCCGGTCAGCTCGCTGGAGAAACCGGCGGACAGCTCCAGCAGCGGCGCCACGTCGCCCCGGACGGTGATCCGGCCCTCGTCCGGGATCAGCACCCCGGCGATCAACCGCAGCAGCGTGCTCTTCCCGGTGCCGTTACGGCCGATCACACCGACGGTGTCGCCGGCCGCGATCGAGAACGACAGGTCGCGCAGCGGCCAGAAGCGGCCGTCCGCCCGCCCCCCGCGCCGGCCCCGGTGGATGACGAGGTCCCGCAGCCGCAGCTGCCGGCGGCGGTTCCGGACGAACCGGATGCCGAGCTTCTCCGCCTCGATGATCGGACCGGCCATTCACAGTTCCTTGAGGACGGCCGGTTCGAGGCGGCGGAACGTCCGCCAGCCGACGCCGAACACCAACAGGCTGCCCACCACGGTGGTGGCGAGCAGCCGGGCGTCCGGGAACTCGTCCGGGTACCACACCGAGTGGTGCAGCTGGAAGATTCCGACCAGCGGGTTCAGCTCGTACGCGGCCGTCAGGCAGCCGGGCAGCGCGGAGTCCCGGACCAGGCTGAGCGGGTAGATGATCGGCGTGGCGTAGAACAGCACCCGGACGACCAGTCGCATGAACCGCTCGACGTCCCGCATCAGCACGTTGGCCGCCGACAGCAGCAGCGCCAGCCCGACGAGCAGGACCCCCTGCACGGCCACGGCCAGTGGCAGGGCGAGCACCGACCAGCCGAGGTCGATCCGGCCCGCCACCGCGTACGCCACCGCGACCGCCACCAGGATGGGCAGGCCGGCCGCGTACTCGGCCACCCGGCCGACCACCCGGCCGATCGGGAAGACCTGCCGGGGGATGTTCATCGTCGTGATCAGCCGGGCCTGGCCGGTCAGGGCGTTCGTCGCCTCGCCCAGCGCCGAGCTGGTCCACATCCAGGCGAAGATCCCGGTGAGCAGGAACAGCGGGTACGAGTCGGCCGCCTCGCCCAGGTGCCGGCTGGTGTCCCGCTCGTACAGCACGCCGAAGACGAACCAGTAGATGGCACCGAAGCCCAGCGGCTCGATCAGCGACCAGAGGTACCCCAGCACCGACTGCTGGTACTTCACCGCCAGGTCACGCCGGACCAGGATGCGCAACGCGTCGCGGTGGGACCAGAGCGCCCCGACGCCAGACGTCACCGCGTCGCCTCCTGCCCGGTCACCGCCCCTGGCCGAGGCCGGGCGGCCTCCGGCGGCTCTCAGCACTCGATCACGTTGACGGCGAGGCCGCCCCGTGCCGTCTCCTTGTACTTGACCTTCATGTCGGCCCCGGTCTCGCGCATGGTCTTGATGACCTTGTCGAGCGAGACGTGGTGCACCCCGTCGCCGCGCAGCGCCAGCCGGGCGGCCGTGATCGCCTTGATGCTAGCCACCGCGTTCCGCTCGATGCACGGGATCTGCACCAGGCCGCCGACCGGGTCGCAGGTCAGCCCGAGGTTGTGCTCCATGCCGATCTCGGCGGCGTTCTCCACCTGCTCGGGGGTGCCGCCCAGCGCCTCGGCCAGCCCGGCCGCCGCCATCGAGCAGGCCGACCCCACCTCACCCTGGCAACCCACCTCGGCCCCGGAGATCGAGGCGTTCTCCTTGAACAGCACGCCGATCGCGCCGGCCGCGAGCAGGAACCGCACCACCCCGTCCGCGGAGGCGCCCGGGGCGAACCGGTCATAGTAGTGCAGCACCGCCGGGATGATCCCGGCCGCGCCGTTGGTCGGCGCGGTCACCACCCGGCCGCCGGCCGCGTTCTCCTCGTTGACCGCGAGGGCGAACAGGGTCACCCAGTCCATCGCCCGCAGCGGGTCCGCGGCCCCCCGACCGGCCGCGCCCGCCGCCGACCGCACCGGGTCGGCGTCCGCCATCAGGCCGCGGTACAGCTCGGCCGCACGCCGCCGGACCTTCAACCCACCCGGGAGTACGCCGTCCCGCTCGCACCCGGCCGCCACGCACTCGCGCATCACCCGCCAGATCTCCAGCAGGCCGGCCCGCACCTCGCGCTCGCTCCGCCAGGACAGCTCGTTGGCGAGCATCACCTCGCTGATCGACAGCCCGGTCTCGCTGGTCACCGCGAGCAGTTCGGCACCCGTGGCGAACGGGTACCGCACGGGGGTGCTGTCCGGCTTGATCCGGTCCGCCCCGGCGGCCGCCTCGTCGACGACGAACCCGCCGCCCACCGAGTAGTACGTCCTCGTCCGCAGCTCCGCGCCCGTGCCGTCGTAGGCCGCGAAGGTCATCCCGTTCGGGTGGTACGGCAGCGACCGGCGGCGGTGCAGCACCAGGTCCCGGTCCGGGTCGAAGTCGATCTCGTGCGCGCCCAGCAGGGCGATCCGCCGCTCGGCGCGGATCCGGCCGACCCGCGGCTCGACCGTGTCGGTGTCGACCGTCTCCGGTGCCTCGCCGGCCAGCCCGAGCAGGACGGCCCGGTCGCTGCCGTGACCGTGACCGGTCGCGCCCAGCGAACCGAACAGTTCGGCGCGGATCCCGGCGGTGTCGGCGAGCAGCCCGTCGGCCTTGAGGCCGGTGACGAAGGTCCGGGCGGCGCGCATCGGCCCGACCGTGTGCGAGCTGGACGGCCCGATACCCACGCTGAAGAGGTCGAAGACGCTGATCATGACTGCACTTCCTCGCCGCCGTCCCCGTCGTGCGGGCTACCGGCCCGGTGGTGACCGCCCGGTCGGGACGGCCGTTCACTGGGCACCCGGGGTTCGCCGGGGCCCAACCTGCCAGCCTACCCGCCCAGCCCACCCTTCATCCCGCCCCGCACGCTGCCCGCCGCCGGCCGCCCGCCGCCCGCCGCCCGCTGCCCGCTGCCAGCGCACTAGATCGCAGAAGTAGTGGCCTCGCTGCCCGGAGGAAGCAACTACATCGACGTTCCAGCGCGATCTTGAAGGGGCGCGGCTCGACGCCAGGACACAGGTGGGCTCGACGCCCCCGGCGCAGGCGGAATGGGGCAAGAGTCGCCCGGGGGGCGTCGCGCGCAAGCCGCACGGGTAAGCACCTACGGGTCGACGGGGTGCCGATCCTCCTCGCGACCGAGGGCGTGGTCGCCACCCCTGCCTACCGTTGACCTCAGAGGCGGCGGAGCGCCGCAGAGTGGGAGAACGACGATGAGTCGCAGACTGGTCCGGCCCCGACGGGGGCGCATGATCGCCGGCGTGTGCGCCGGCCTGGCGGAGCGGTTCGGTTGGTCGGCCGGGCTCGTCCGGCTGCTCTTCCTCCTGTCCCTGCTGCTACCCGGGACCCAGGTGATCGTCTACCTGGTCCTCTGGATCCTGATGCCGAACGAGGACCGCTACGCCACCACCTACTGACCCTGCCCCGCCTCATCCGGAGCTTTCCGAGAAAGCGTCGGGGATCGAGGCCACTCGTTCAGTGCCGGTGGGGCCGGCGTGCGGCCAGCGGGGCCGCGGACGGCGGTGCCGTGGGGCCTGCGGGCGGTGCCCGCCCCGACGGGCGGGTGCCGCCCCGCTCGCGTCAGGGCGCCGTGTACGTCACCGTGACGCGCTCGTAGCCGAGGGAGCGGAGCAGCCCCTCCAGCATCTTGCGGGTGTTCTCCTCGGCGCGCTGGGTCAGGCCGCTGTCCCGGGCGGCGGAGGTGATCCGCTCCTCGGCGAGCCGGTAGACCTCCTGCTGCCGGTTGGGGTCGCCGTCCACCAGCTCACCGATCCGGTTGAGCAGCCCGCGCTGCTCGGCGAAGACGTAGCTCTTCTCCAGGTCCAGGTTGGTCTTGCCGAGCTGCGGCGCGGGCAGCTTGATCTCGACGGACTTGCCGTCCGCGGACTGGACGATCGCCCCCTCGGAGATCGTGGTGAAGTCGACGTACGCCTCGACGCTGCCGGCCCCGACGAAGAGCGTGCGCTGGTTGAGCAGCCAGTCCGGCACGTTGCGCCGGTCGTTCTGGAGGTCGACGACCACCTGGAAGTTGCCCTCGGCGGCGACGTAGCGACTCAGGTCCTGGATCGACTTGAGCAGCGGCGGCTGGCTGCGGTCGGTCTGCTCCTTGGCGAACGGGTTGCGGAAGTCGGGCAGGATGCCGGTGGCCTGGACGCCGAGCAGCACCACCACGACCAGCGCCGCCGCGCCGAGCGCGACGAGCAGGCCGCGCAGCGGCCGGGCGGAGGCCGGCGCCTCCGGAGGCTCCGGTGGCAGGTCGGACCGGTCCTTCAGCGTGTCGGTGGTCGGATAACCCGGGAACTCGCGGGTGGGCTCTTTGCTGTCACCGTCGCGGGCCATCGCCCTCTCCGTCCTCGTCAGACACTGCGTCTGCCAATGACGGTACGGCCCCCGTACGACACCTGCTCGGCGAGCGACCCGATCGGGTGAAAGCCCAGCTCAGGCGAACGCGGACAGGCCGGTCAGCCGCTGGCCGATGACCAGTTGGTGGATCTCCGACGTGCCCTCGTAGGTGAGGACGCTCTCCAGGTTGTTGGCGTGCCGCATCACCGGGTACTCCCCGGACACGCCGTTGGCACCCAGGATCGTGCGGCACTGCCGGGCGATCGCGAGGGCCTCCCGGACGTTGTTGAGCTTTCCGACGCTGACCTGGTCGGGGCGCAGCCTCCCGGCGTCGGCGAGCCGGCCCAGGTGCAGCGCCAGCAGGTACCCCTTGTTCCACTCGACCGCCATGTCGGCGAGCTTCGCCTGGGTGAGCTGGAACGCGGCGAGCGGCTTGCCGAACTGGGTGCGGTTGGTCGCGTACGCCAGGGCGGTCTCGAGGCACTCGCGGGCCGCGCCGAGCGCGCCCCAGACGATGCCGTGCCGGGCCTCGGTGAGGCAGCTCAGCGGCGCCTTCAGCCCGGTCGCGCCAGGCAGTTGCGCGTCCGCCGGGAGCCGCACGTCGTCGAGGGAGACCTCGCCGGTCACCGACGCGCGCAGGGACATCTTGCGGCGGATCTCACGCGCCGTCACACCGGGCGTGTCCATCGGTACGGCGAAGCCCCGTACCCCCTCGTCGGTGCGCGCCCAGATCACCGCGACGTCGGCGACCGGCGCGTTGGTGATCCACATCTTGGTGCCGTGCAGCACCCAGTCGTCGCCGTCGCGGCGGGCCCGGGTGCTCATCGACGCCGGGTCGGAGCCGTGGTCCGGCTCGGTCAGCCCGAAGCAGCCGATCGCCTCGCCGGCGGCCATCGCCGGCAGCCAGCGCTGCTTCTGCTCCTCGCTGCCGTAGCGCCAGATGGCGTACATGGCCAGGGAACCCTGCACCGACACCAGCGAGCGGACGCCGGAGTCACCGGCCTCCAGCTCCAGGCAGGCCAGCCCGTACGCGACGGCCGAGGAGCCGGCGCAGCCGTACCCGGTCAGGTGCATGCCGAGCAGGCCGAGCTTGCCGAACTCCCGGGCCAGCTCGCGGGTGGGGACCTGACCGTCCTCGTACCAGCCGGCGACGTGCGGGCGGACCGTGTCGTCGACGAGCCGACGCACGACGGCGCGGATCTGCCGTTCCTCCGCGCTGAGCGACGAGTCGATGTCCAGCAGGTCGAGAGGGCTCATGGCGGCCACCTTAACGAAGGCTCACTCCACCGCCTCGGAGAGCACGAGCACCCGGGCGTGGATCTGGTTGCGCTGCTGGAGCGCCGCCCGCAGCGCCCGGTGCAGGCCGTCCTCCAGGTAGAGCCCGCCGTTCCACTGGACCACGTGCGGGAAGAGGTCGCCGTAGAAGGTCGAATCCTCGGCGAGCAGCTTGTCGAGTGCCAGCTCGCGCTTCGTGGTGATCAACTGGTCCAGGCGCAGCGGACGCGGGGGGATCTCGGCCCACTGCTTGAGCGTCAGGTTGTGCTCGGGGTAGGGACGCCCGTCCCGGACCGCTCTGAAGATCACGACGGCACGCTCCCCTCCCCCTTGACCGGCCGACCCGCGACACCGGGGCGGGTCGCGGCGTGGCGCCGCGACCCGCAGCACCGATGACCGTGCCAGCCTAGCGGCCCCGGTCACGTCGCGTTCTGTTCCCTGATGTCAGTTTCGCTACCGGCAGTCCGCTTCTCAACCGGACGAACCGCGCTTCCCGGTCAGCTCCACCGGCCGCGACGGACCACCTCTTCGACCGAACGCCGACCGCGCCGCAGGGATGGTGACCGATGGTCGGGCGCGCGGTAACCGACGGTGACCGCGCCGATCGGGTGGTACTCCTCCGGAACCCCGAACGCCGTCCGGTAGCCATCCAGCCGCTGCGGCGGGATGCCGAAGAAGCACGCGCCCAGGCCCTCGTCGACGGCGGTGAGCAGCATCAGCAGCGCGGCGAATCCGGTGTCGATGTACCAGTACGGCACCGGCCACCGCTCGGTCGACCGGTCCGCCCAGCCCTTGTCCGGCTCGGCGTACCGGTCCAGGTACGCCGAGCGGTTCGCGTGCGGGACGATGATCAGCGGGGCCTGCCGCATCCCGGCCAGCCAGCGGTCCCGGCCGCCCGTGTCCGGGGTGGCCGCCGCCCAGAACCGCTCCCGGTCCTCGGGGGCCTCCAGCACCAGGAAGCCCCAGCCCTGGGAGAAGCCGGCCGAGGGTGCCCGGATCCCGTGGTCCAGCAGCCGGTCCACCACCTCCGGCGGGACCGGCCGGTCCGGGTCGTAGTTGCGGACCATCCGGCGGCGCCGGACCACCTCCGCGAACTCCACGCTCGCCTCCTCAGGCCGTCGGCCGTATGCCCCAGACACCCCGCCAGGTGTCGCCGGGCTCCAACGTGATCAGATCCCGCCCCGACCGGAACGCGTCCGGCGGGCAGGTCATCGGCTCCACCGCCACCGAGCGCCGGTGCCGCTCCCCGGTCAGCGTGTCCCCGGTGAAGACCTGCCACCAGCCGAACTGCCGGTCCGCCCAGATCCGCACCCCGCCGTCCGGTCCGGTGAGGTCGACCGCCGAGCCGCCGTCGTCGTCCCGGACCACGTCGCCGAAGGTGTGGTCGAGCACCGCCGGACCGATGCGGCGCGGCGCGGTCCAGTCGTACTCGGTGCCGGCCACCGGGGAGACGGCGATCGGCAGCAGGCGGCGGCTGTCCACCTGCAGCCGGCTGCGGGCCGGCAGCCGCAGCACAACGTCGTCCACCGCGACGCCGGGCACCCGCAGGTACGGGTGGGACGCGAACCCGAACGGCGCCGGCTCCCCGCCGCTGTTGGTGACCTCGTGCTCGGCGCGCAGCCCGTCCGAGCCGACGCTCCACCGGCTCCGCAGCCGCAGCGGCCAGGGATAACCGGGGGTGGGGGCCAGTTCGTACCCGACCGTCACCGCGTCGGCCGATCGCTCCAGCAGCTGCCAGGGCACCCAGTTCACCAGGCCGTGGATCGCCACGTCCCGCTCCGGCTCGCTGATCGACAGCTGCAGGTCCCGGTCGCCGAACCGGTAGCGCCCGTCCCGGATCCGGTTCGGCCAGGGCGCGAGCACCTGCCCGGCGCAGCCGGGGCACAGCTCGTCGGCGGCGTACCCGTCCAGGTGGTCGACGCCCTCGTGCCGGTAGGTCCGGATCCCGCCGCCGACCTCGACGATCACGGCCTCGTGGCCGCCCGCGGCGATGGTCCACTGCGCGCCCGAGGGGGAGCGCGCTCCGGTGATCTCCATGCCGGCGACCTTAACCGGTCAACTCGCCTTCCCGCTCGACGCGCTCGCCGCCCGGTAGCGGACCAGGGCCGGGAACGACACCGCCAGCAGCAGCGCCAGCACGGCGGACGCCAGCCCGCCGGCGACCCAGGCCACGCCGGCGCCGCCGAAGCCGGCCGCCATCGCACCGGCCCGCAGGTCGCCCAGGCGGGGACCGCCCGCCACCACCACCGTGTTGACGCCCTGCAACCGGCCGCGCATCCGGTCCGGCGCGTAGATCAGCAGCATCGACTGGCGCAGCACCGCGCTCACCAGGTCGGCCGCGCCGGCCACCGCGAGCAGCACCACCATCAGCCAGAGCTGCCGGGCCAGCCCGGCCACCGCGATGGCCAGGCCCCACCCGACGACCGCCACCACCAGGGCCAGCCCCTGCCGGCGCAGCCGTCCGATCCAGCCGGAGGTGAGCCCGCCCAGCATCGCCCCGATCGCGATGGCGCTGAACAGCCAGCCGACCGCCGAACCGCCGCCGAACCGCTCCTGCGCGATCTCGGGGAAGAGCGCCCTCGGCATCGCCAGGATCATCGCGATCAGGTCGATCGCGAACGACAGCAGCAGCACCGGCGTCGTGGCGAGGTAACGGAAGCCGTCGACGATTCCGGCCAGCCCACCGCGCCGCACCTCGCCGTCGGCGGGCGGCTCCGGCGGCATCGCCGGCAGCCGCAGCGTGGCCACGACCAGGCCGGTGAAGAGGACGGTGTCCACCGCGTACGCGATCGGCAGGCCGTGCCCGGTGCCGAAGGCCGCGAAGATCAGGCCGGCGGCGAGCGGGCCGACCACCGACGCCGCCGTGAACGTGGTGTAGTTCAGCGTGGTGCCCGACGGGACCAGCTCCGGCGGCAGCAACCGGGGCAGGATCGCGGTGCGGGCGGGCGAGCTGATCGCGAACGCCACCGAGTGGACGGCGACCAGCGCCAGCAGCAGCACCGGGCTGCCGATCCCGAGCAGCGCGTGCGCCAGCAGGCCGAGCATCGACGCCCAGAGCAGGGCCGAGCCGCCGAGCAGCACGCGCCGCCGGTCGCGGGCGTCGGCCACCGCGCCGCCCCAGAGCCCGAAGACCAGCAGGGGTACGAAGCCGGCGACGCCCAGCAGGCCGACCCAGAACGAGTCCCGGGTCAGCGCGTACATCTCCACCGGGACGGCGACCGCGGTGAACTGGAACCCGAACATCGCCAGGGTGTTGCCGAGCCACATCCGGCGGAACGCCGGCACCCGCAGCGGGCGCAGGTCGATGGCCCACCGGCCGGCGCCCTCCCGGCGGGTCTGCGTGACCTCGGTCACGGTGCCAGCCGCTCGACGACCCAGCCCTCGCCGGTACGCCGGAACCGCAGCCGGTCGTGCAGCCGGCTCGCCCGGCCCTGCCAGAACTCCACGCCGTCCGGTCGGACCCGCAGCCCGCCCCACCGTGGCGGGGCGGGGATCATGTCCACGTCGGCGAAGCGTTCCGCCGCGGCCCGGTACGCGGCGTCCAGGGCCGCCCGGTCCGGGAGCACCCGGGACTGCTCGCTCGCCCACGCCCCGAGCTGGGAGCCGCGCGGCCGGCTGGCGAAGTACGCCTCGCTCTCCGCCCGGTCCAGCCGCTCCACCCGGCCGGTCACCACCACCTGCCGCTGGATGGCGAACCAGGGGAAGACCAGGCTGGCGTACGGGTTGGCGGCCACCTCGGCGCCCTTGCGGGAGCCGTAGTTGGTGAACAGGACGAAGCCGTCCGGGTCGTACCCCTTCAGCAGCACGGTGCGGCCGCTCGGCCGCCCGTCGGCGTCGGCCGTGCCGAGGACCATCGCGTTCGGCTCGGGCAGCCCGGCGGCCACCGCGTCGGCGAACCAGCGGTCGAACTGGGTGTGCCAGTCCCCCGCCAGGTCCGCCTCGGTCAGGCCCAGGTCCGCCGCGTACTCGTTACGCATGTCCGCCGGCGGCACTGTGTCGCCCGTCACGTCCACTCCTCTCCCCGTCCGGCCACCCGCCACGCTACGGCGCAGGCCAGCCCCCGCTGACAAGTGTCACCGACGGTCCCCCGGTCGCCCTGCGGGGGGATGAGGCGTGCGGCACAGTTGTCACGGGTCGCAAGTTTCCTTAACCAGCAGGCAAGATGTCACGAACACATCCCTGAGGGTCGCCTAAGACGCTGGGCCGGATGAGGGCCCGTGCGGGCGCACCGAGCCAGATCCAGGAGAGCGACATGGCCGACTTCAAACCCGGTCTCGAAGGCGTCGTAGCCTTCGAGACCGAGATCGCCGAACCTGACCGTGAGGGCGGTTCGCTGCGCTACCGCGGCGTCGACATCGAGGATCTGATCGGCCAGGTCTCGTTCGGCAACGTGTGGGCGCTGCTGGTGGACGGGCGCTTCGGCCCGGGTCTGCCGCCGGCCGAGCCGTTCCCGGTCCCGGTGCACTCCGGTGACATCCGGGTCGACGTGCAGTCGGCGGTGGCGATGCTCGCCCCGTACTGGGGGCTGCACCAGCTGCTCGACATCTCCGACGAGCAGGCCCGGGAGGATCTGGCCCGGGTGTCGGTGACCGCGCTCTCCTTCGTCGCCCAGTCCGCGCGCGGCCTCGGGCTGCCGGCGGTGCCGCAGAAGGAGATCGACAAGGCGTCCACCATCGTCGAGCGCTTCATGAAGCGCTGGCGGGGCGAGCCGGACCCGCGGCACGTCAAGGCCGTGGACGCGTACTTCATCTCGGCCGCCGAGCACGGCCTGAACGCCTCCACCTTCACCGCCCGCATCGTCGCCTCCACCGGCGCGGACGCGGCGGCCTGCATCTCCTCCGGCATCGGCGCGCTCTCCGGGCCGCTGCACGGCGGCGCGCCCTCCCGGGTGCTGAACATGCTGGAGGCCGTCGAGCGCAGCGGCGACGCCGAGGGGTACGTCAAGGGCGTGCTCGACCGCGGCGAGCGGCTGATGGGCTTCGGCCACCGGGTCTACCGGGCCGAGGACCCGCGCGCCCGGGTGCTCCGCCGCACCGCCAAGGAGCTGGGCGCGCCGCGCTTCGAGATCGCCGAGGCGCTGGAGAAGGCCGCCCTGGAGGAACTGCACAACCGCAAGCCGGACCGGGTGCTCGCCACCAACGTCGAGTTCTGGTCGGCCGTCGTGCTGGACTTCGCCGAGGTGCCCGCGCACATGTTCACCTCGATGTTCACCTGCGCCCGGATGGGCGGCTGGAGCGCGCACATCCTGGAGCAGAAGAAGCTCCAGCGGCTCGTCCGCCCGTCGGCCCGCTACGTCGGCCCGAGCCCCCGCAAGCCGCACGAGGTCGAGGGCTGGGACCAGGTCCCGCACGGCGTCTGAGGGGTGAGGAAGGGCGGTTGACACCGTCCCGGAGGCCCCGGCCGCACCGGCCGGGGCCTCCGTCTCACCCGGCTCCCGGTGACCGCCCGCCGCCGGCCGGGCGGCGCGGCGCCCCGCCTCGGGCAGCCCGGCCGGTTCGATGTGGCGTAGGACTCACCGGCAGGCGTGGGACCAGCCGCGATCGGTGCCGGCCCGGGTGCGAGGATGGGGGTCGGCAGTGTCGCCGGACCGGGTCCGGATCCCGGCCGAGCCGTGCGTCCTCCGCACGCGTCCCGCCGTCGATCCGCGCCCGGGTTGACCGGGCCCGCCCTCGCCCATGCGGAAGGATCTCCAAGACCGTGGCTGACGCACCGACCATCCGGATTCCCGACGACATCAAGCCCGCCGACGGGCGCTTCGGCTGCGGGCCGTCCAAGGTCCGTCCGGCGGCGGTCTCCGCGCTCGCCGACGTGGCGACCAGCTACCTGGGCACCTCGCACCGGCAGCAGACGGTCCGCGACCAGGTCGCCCGCCTGCGCCGGGGCATCGCCGAGTTCTTCGCCCTGCCCGAGGGGTACGAGGTCGTGCTCGGCAACGGCGGCACCACCGCGTTCTGGGAGGTCGCCACGTTCGGCCTCATCCGGGACCGGGCCCAGTTCGCGAGCTTCGGCGAGTTCGGCGCGAAGTTCGCCAAGGCGGTCAAGGACGCCCCGTTCCTCGGCGACCCCACGATCCGCAAGTCGGCGGCGGGCACCGCCCCGACCCTGGCCGCCGAGGCCGGTGTGGACGTCTACGCGACTCCGCACAACGAGACGTCCACCGGCGTCGCGGTGCCGATCAGCCGGGTGCCGGGGGCGGACGAGGGTTCGCTGCTCCTGGTCGACGCCACCTCCGGCGCCGGCGGCCTGGAGGTCAACGTCGGCGAGACCGACGTCTACTACTTCGCCCCGCAGAAGTGCTTCGGCTCCGACGGCGGCCTCTGGCTGGCCCTGATGTCGCCGGCCGCGCTGGACCGGGCCGCCGAGGTCAAGGCGTCCGGCCGCTACATCCCGGCCTTCCTCGACCTGATCACCGCGATCGACAACTCGCGGCTGGAGCAGACGTACAACACCCCCGCCCTGGCCACGATCTTCCTGGCCGCGGAGCAGACCGACTGGATGAACGCGCAGGGCGGCCTGGCCTGGGCGGCCAAGCGCACGGCGGAGAGCGCCAGCATCGTGTACGGCTGGGCGGAGCGCTCGGCGGTGGCCACGCCGTTCGTCGCCGACCCGGCGCTGCGGTCCAACGTGGTCGCCACCATCGACTTCGCCGACGGGGTGGACGCCACCACCATCGCGAAGGCGCTGCGCGCCAACGGCATCGTCGACACCGAGCCGTACCGCAAGCTGGGCCGCAACCAGCTGCGGGTCGCGCTCTTCCCGGCGGTCGAGCCGGCCGACGTCGAGGCGCTGACCGCGTCCATCGACTACGTCGTCGAGCGACTCTGACCATCGTCACGGTGGGTGTCGGCCGAGGCCTCGGCCGACACCCACCGTGATCATCACCGCAGCTCAATCGCGAATCGCGGGGTGTCGCATCCCCCACCCGTGGGCAGATCAGCGTACGGTGGTGCGAGACGCCCGGGTGGCCGGACCTGTGGCGTGCGGCCAGCGAAGCGGGACGGAGGCAACGCTATGCGCCCAGTACGCTTCGTCGCCCTCTCCGAGGACGGCCAGGCCCTGGTGCTCGCCGACGAGGTGGGGCGACTCCTCGCCCTGCCCCTGGACGAGCGTGTCGCCACCGCGCTGCACCCGGAGCCCGGCGCCCCGCCGCTGGCGGTGGCCCCGGCGCCGGCCGCCGATCCCGCGCCGTCACTGTCCCCACGGGACATCCAGTCCCGGATCCGCTCCGGCGAGTCCGCCGAGGACGTCGCCCGCATCGCGGGTGTCCCGGTCGACCGGGTGCTGCGCTACGCCGGCCCGGTCCTCCAGGAGCGGGCCATGCTCGCCCAGCACGCCCGCCGCACCCGGCTCAAGGGCGCGGAGAAGCCCACCCCGCTCGCCGAGGTGGTCAGCGGCCGGCTGGCCCAGCACGGCATCGACACCGAGAAGATCTCGTGGGACGCGTGGCGCCGCGACGACGGCACCTGGCGGATCGTCGCCACGTGGCCGTCCGGCAAGGCCACCGCGCAGGCGGTCTGGGATCTGGACAAGACCCGGCAGTCGGTCACGCCGCACGACGACATGGCGCAGTACCTGTGCGCCGAGCGGCCCACGCCGATCCTCGGCCAGGAGCCGGCGCCCGAGCGGGGCGGCCACGGGCTGCCCACGCCGTCGCGTGGCGAGCCCAGCCGGGGTGGGCACGGCCTGCCGGCGCCGGCCGAGCACGCCCGTCCGGGGCGCGACCCGATCCGCGCCGGCCGCGACGCCCTGCTCGCCTCCCTCGACCGTCCGCTCGGCGGCACGTCCGGCCGCGGCCTCGAGCCGCGTACCCCGGCCGCGCTGGGTTCGGACGCGCCGCGCCAGCGGGCCGTCGGCGGCGCGGCGGCGCTGCTCGGCGGCGGTCCCGGCTCCGCCTTCGACGACGACTCGGACGCGCCGAAGGAGGTGCCGGCCGTACCGTCGCTGGCGGTGCTGCGGCCACGCCGCACCGGCGCGGCGGCGGCCGCGGGCGGCACCGAGTCGGGCGAGGGTGGCAAGCCGCGCAAGCGCCTGCCCAGCTGGGACGACGTGCTCTTCGGCAGCGGCCCGGCGGCCCGCGAGTCCTCCTGAGCCTGGTCGCCGGCCCCGACTGACGGGCGGCGGCCCGGCCGGGGCCGTGGCAGGGTGGGACGCATGGAGTACACGAACCTCGGTCGCACCGGCCTGTCGGTCAGCCGTCTCTGCCTCGGCACGATGAACTTCGGGCCGCAGACCAGCGAGGCGGACAGCTTCGCCATCATGGACCGGGCGCTGGAGCGCGGGATCAACTTCTTCGACACCGCCGACGTGTACGGCTGGAAGCTCGGCGAGGGGGTCACCGAGCACATCATCGGCCGCTGGCTCGCCCAGGGCGGCGACCGGCGCGAGAAGGTCGTGCTGGCCACCAAGGTGTACGGCAAGATGGGCGACTGGCCCAACGAGCAGGGGCTCTCGGCCCGGCACATCATCCGGGGCTGTGAGGCGTCGCTGCGCCGGCTGCAGACCGACACCATCGACCTCTACCAGATGCACCACATCTCCCGGAGCACCCCATGGGAGGAGATCTGGCAGGCGATGGAGACCCTGGTCGCCCAGGGCAAGGTGCTCTACGTCGGATCGTCCAACTTCGCCGGTTGGCACATCTCGGTGGCGCAGGAGGCCGCCGCCCGACGCAACTTCTTCGGTCTCGTCTCCGAGCAGTGCATCTACAACCTGCTCACCCGGCACGTCGAGCTGGAGGTCGTGCCGGCCGCGCAGCACCACGGCCTGGGCATCATTCCGTGGTCGCCGCTGCACGGCGGGCTCCTCGCCGGCGTACTGCGCAAGATGTCCGAGGGCGGGGCCGCCCGCGGCACCACCGGCCGCGCCGCCGACGCGCTCGCCGAGCACCGGCCGACCATCGAGGCGTACGAGAAACTCTGCGACGACCTGGGGCACGACCCCGCTGACGTGGCGCTCGGCTGGCTGCTCGCCCGGCCCGGGGTCACCGCGCCGATCATCGGGCCGCGGACCGTGGAGCAGCTCGACCGCTCCCTCGGCGCGCTGGACGTGAAGCTCGACGACGCCACGCTGGCCCGGCTCGACGAGCTGTTCCCGCCCATCGGCAACGGCGGCCCGGGCCCGGAGGCCTGGGCCTGGTGACGGCGGTCCGGCGCGCCGGTCACAGCGGCCAGGCGGCCAGGCGGTCGTAGGTGGGGCGGGGGCCGGGGTGGCTGCGCATCAGCACCAGCTCGCTGGCCGGCCACTCCGGACCCTGGTACGCGTGCAGCGCCTCGACGTCGGCGGCCACGTCGGCCGCGGGCACCCGGTCGCCGGGGCGGGCGATGGTCAGGTGCGGGCGGAACGGCTTCTCGTCGTACGGCAGGCGGTTGTTGCGCAGGCGGGAGCGGATGAGCCGGGCCAGTACGGTCAGCGCCGCCACGTCGCCCAGCAGGTCCACCCACAGCACGGTGAAGCGACCCCGACCGAACTTCCCGCCGCCGCCCAGCCGCAGCCGGGGCGTGCCCGAGCGGCCGTCCCGGGACCACTCGGCGGCCAGGCCGAGGGCGCTCTCCACGGCCACCAGCCGATCCGCCTCCACCTCGCCGAGGAAGGCGAGGGTGACGTGGGCCTGGGCGGGATCGGCGAGGCGCACGTTGATTCCTCCGGCGGCGGCCGCCCCGACGCGCAGGCGGGCGAGCTGCGCGCTCAAGTGCGCCACGGCCTCCGGCGGCGGGTAGACGGCGGCGAAGAGCCTCAATCCGGCCCCGGCCACCAAGCGATCCGCCGGCCGCCGCTCACCGGTGTCGCTGCCGGTGCTGCGGTCGGGCGGCGGGCAGGAGCAACCCGGCCCGGTGCAGCAGGCCCTCGACGCGGACCCGTTCGATCTCCCGGTCCACACCGGTCAGCTCGTCGAGGTGCTGCGTGATGCGGAGGGCGGCGCAGGCCAGGCGGAGCCGCTCGTCGTACGCCTGGAGCACCGCGTCGTGCCAGACGGCGGACCGCCCGCCCGCGCCGACCCGCTGGCCGCCGAGGCGGCGCAGGTCGATGGCGAGCTGCTCCAGCGGCCGCCGGTCCGGCCGGTCGAACGCGTTGAGGTCGATGTCCCGGGTGAGCACGTCGGCCCCGACCGCCCGGTTCAGCCGGGCGATCGTACGCCGTTCCCGCCGCCGTCGCCGCCACTCCGTGCAACCGCAGACCAGTCGGTCGAGCAGTTCGTCGGCGCAGAAGAGCAGCGCGATCGCCACCGGCAGGCACACCACGGCGGCGACCATCACGGTCAGCAACAGTGCGCGTCCCACCTCCACGAACCGACGCTAAGCCGACCGGTGCCGCCCCGCCACCGGATTGGCCGCATCCGTCGGCCGGGCGGGTGTCAAGAAGGGACCCTTCCGCTGCCGGAGGCGTAAATAGGGGGCCCTTCCTCACAGCCGTTCGGTGACGTAGAAGCGGGGCATCGGCAGGATCCGGAGCCGCAGCCGGGCACCCGAGCGGCGCAGCTGCCAGGCCAGGGCGAGCAGCGCGGTGGTGAGGGAGACCAGGCCGCCGATCCAGATGCTGGCGCCGGCGCCGTACGTCTCGGCGAGCCAGCCGATGACCGGCGCGCCGACCGGGTTGGTGCCGAGGAAGACCAGCACCCACAGCGCCATGACCCGGCCCCGGAAGGCGGCGTCGGTGCCGAGCTGGATGCGCTGGTTGCACGCCTGGGCGAAGAACACCATGAAGAACCCGGTCGGCAGCAGCAGCGCCACCACCAGCCAGTACGTGGACGCCAGCCCGACCAGCGTGCCGAAGCTGGCGAAGGCGACGGCGGCGCCGAGCACCAGCCACACCGAGGGGCGGCTGCGCCGCCCGGTCCCGGCCAGCGCGCCGATCAGCGCTCCCACCGCGAGCGCGCTGCTGAACAGGCCGAACGACGCGGCCCCGGTGTTGAAGACGGTCTTGGCCAGGGCGGCCAGGGTGAGCTGGAAGTTGAACAGGGAGGTGGCGATGACCAGGACCATCACCATCGGCAGCAGCAGGTCGGGGCGGCCCCAGACGTAGCGCAGCCCGTCGACCACCCTGGCCTCCGCCCGTTCCTCACGCGGCGGCAGCACCTCCCGGTGCAGCTCGGCCGGGCGCATGCGGACCACGTTCACCAGCGGGGCGATCGAGCTGAACGCGGTGACCAGGAAGACGGGCCCGACGTCGAGGACGGCGATGGCCAGGCCGGCGAGGGCCGGGCCGACGATCCGGGCGGAGTTGAAGGTGGCCGCGTTGAGGGAGAGCGCGTTCGGCAGCAGCGAGGTGCCGACCAGCTCGGAGACGAAGGCCTGCCGCACCGGGGTCTCGACGGCGTTGGCGACGCCGAGCAGGGCGGCGAACGTGAAGACGTGCCACAGCTGCACCAGCCCCGTGATCACCAGGAGGCTCATCGCCAGCGCCAGCACCGTCCAGAACGCGTTGGCGACGAAGAGCAGCATCCGCTTGTCGTACCGGTCGGCGAGCCGGCCGGAGATCAGGGTGAGCAGCAGGACGGGGGTGAACTGGAGGGCGGTGACGATGCCGAGGGCGGTGGCGGAGTTGTCGCTGAGTTCGAGGACGAGCCAGTCCTGGGCGATGAACATCATCCAGACACCGATCAGCTTGATCAGCTGCCCGGATGCGAAAAGCCGGTAGTTGCGGACCTGTAGGGACTGGAACATCGTGCTCAACTTCGCCTGCACTCTAGGTGCCGCCTCCTCGCGTACGCGTCATCGCCGTGCGACGGCGCGGGCGCGGGTGACGCGGGTGCGTCAAGCGCGGGCGAGCCGGTGCAGGATCTCCGCCGCCTGGTGCAGCGTGTCCCGTTCCTCATCGGTCAGCGCGGCCAGCCGGTGGGCCAGCCAACTGTCCCGGGCGCGCTCGAACTGATCGAGCACCGCCCGGCCCCCCTCGGTCGCCGCCAGGATGACCTGCCGGCCGTCGGTCGGGTGGGGCGTGCGCTGCACGAGGCCGCGCTCCTCCAGCTTTGCGACGATCTTGGTCATCGTCGGTGGCTGGACCCGTTCGACGTCGGCGAGTTCCCGGGGCGTCAGGGCGCCCGCCAGCTGGAGGCTGGTGAGCGCGGAGAGCTGGGTGACCGTCAGGTCACCGACCGGCCGGGCCTGGCGGACCCGTCGGTTGAGTCGGGTGATCGCGTTACGCAACTGGACCGCCAGTTGCGCCGGTGGCACGCTCTTCGCCGTCACCGTCCGCTCCGTCACGATAGTTAGCCTAACTAATGAGCCTGGCTAACGACATGCGATATGACCAGTCTCACGGGGAGGTTTGCCCTGCTCCGGGCCGGTCGTCCGGTTCGGCCGACCGGCCCGGAGCGGGTTCACAGCACCACGGACTCGATGGGCCCGCGCAGGAAGTACAGCACGAACAGCGCGGCAACCGCATACAGCAGCGGGTGGACCTCCCGCGCCTTGCCCTTGGCGAGCTTCACCACGACGTACGTGATCAGGCCCGCGCCGATGCCGTTCGAGATCGAGTACGTGAACGGCATCAGCACGATCGTGAGGAACGCCGGAATCGCGATCTCGTAGTCGGACCAGTCGATCGTCCGTACCGCGGTCATCATCAGGAAGCCGACCACCACCAGCGCGGTCGACGCCGCCTCGAACGGCACGACCACCACCAGCGGCGCGAGGAACATCGCCAGCAGGAAGAGCACGCCGGTGACCAGGTTGGCCACGCCGGTGCGGGCGCCCTCCGCGACACCGGCGGCGCTCTCGATGTACGACGTGTTGCTGGACACGCTCGCCGCGCCGCCGCTGGCAGCCGCGATCGAGTCGACCAGCAGGATCTCCTTCGCCCGCGGCGGGGCGCCCCGCTCGTCGAGCATGCCGCCCTCCTGGCCGACCGCGACCATCGTGCCCATCGTGTCGAAGAAGTCGGTGATCAGCAGGGTGAAGACGAACATCAGCACGACCAGCCAACCGGCCCGGCTCCACGAGTCGAGCACGTTGAACTTGCCCAGCAGCGACAGGTCCGGCATGTCGACGATCGTGCTGGGCAGCTCCGGCACGTTGAGCGACCAGCCCTTCGGGTTCGACACCCCGTTGACGAAGGACGGGCCGATGTTGCCCAGCGCCTCGACGACGATCGCCAGCGCGGTCGAGGTGAGGATGCCGATCAGGATCGCGCCCTTCACCCGGCGTACCACCAGCACCAGGGTCAGCAGCAGACCCACCACGAAGACCAGCATCGGCCAGCTCACCAGCTTGCCGCCGATGCCCAGGCCGACCGGCACGGTGGTGTTCGCCTCGTCCGGGATCCGCCGGACGAAGCCCGCGTCGACCAGGCCGATGATGGTCAGGAAGAGGCCGATGCCGACACCGATCGCGGTCTTCATCTGGGTGGGCACCGAGCGGAACACCGCGGTGCGCAGGCCGGTGAGCACCAGGACCGCGATGATCACACCCTCGATGACCACCAGGCCCATCGCGTCCGCCCAGGTCATCTCCGGGGCGATCTCGTACGCGACCAGCGCGTTGACGCCGAGACCGGCGGCGAGCGCCAGCGGGAACCGGCCCACCACGCCCATCAGGATCGTCATCAGCCCGGCGACCAGCGCGGTCGCGGCGGCGAGCGCGGGGATCGGAAGCGTCTTGCCGTCCCCGTCGACGGCCGAGCCGAGGATCAGCGGGTTGAGCACCACGATGTACGCCATCGTGAAGAAGGTGGCCAGGCCACCGCGCACCTCGCGACTCATCGTCGAGCCGCGGGCGGAGATCTCGAAGTAGCGGTCGAAACCGTTCCGCGGCGCTGCGGGCGGTGTGTCGTTGTCGGGCGGGGCTACTGCCATCGGATCCTCGCAGGTGATCTTCCGTTTGTCGGCCGCATCGTCGCAGATCGCCGGCCGGGTGCGGAAGCCGATCCCGTACGCTTGCCCCGTGCCGAAGCAGCAGCCGCCGCGGCCGGAGCCGCTCGACCCGCCGATGGTGCCGTTCGCCCTCGCCGGGATGGCCGCCTGGGCGGTCGCCGGGCTCGTGCTGCTGCTCTTCCGCGACCACCTGGTCGAGAGCGGTCGGGAAAGCTGGCTCTGGACCTGCCTGGCCGGATTTCTGTGGGGTTTCCCCGGTCTCGCGGTGATGATGCGGCACGACGCGCACCGCCGTCGCCGCCGCGCAGGTCACTGACCCGCGGCGGCCGTCACCTCACGGGTGCCCGTACGGCTCCGCCGGCTCGGCGGCCTCCACCGACCCGTGCGCCCGGCTCACCGAGACGGCCTCCACCGCGCTGTCGTCGTAGACGGTGGGCATCTCCTCGACCGGGGTCTCCGGCGTCTCGACCAGGATCTCCGAGTGGGCGCCGCAACCGTGGTCGGCGCTGACCACCCGGCCGTCGTCCGGGGCGAAGAAGTTGCCGCAGGCCCCGAAGGACTGCCGCAGCGCACCGGCGAGCGGGAGGTAGAACCCGCACGTCCCGCAGCGGGCGGCGACGGGGGCGGCGGCGGAGATCGGCGCGTCCGGGCCGTGGTCCCCGTCGTACCAGCGCTGGGCGGCGTCGATGCGCCCCTCCCGGGACAGCACCCGCGCCCGGCCGAGGCCCAGCTCCCAGGCGGTCTCCTCGACCGCCGGGTCGTCGGAGAGCAGGTAGCCGGGCTGGAGCCGCTCGTCGTCCGGCGGGGTGGGCAGCAGGTCGCCCGGGCCGAGGTCGCCCGGCTTGAGCCGCTCCTGCCAGGGCAGCCAGCCGGGCGCGAGCATCGCGTCCGGGCCGGGCAGCAGCACCGTCTCGCAGATGGTCACGGTGCGGCTGCGGGGCACCCGGGTGACGGTGACCGCCCAGCGCCAGCCCCGGTAGCCGGCCAGCCGGCACTCGAAGTAGTGCGTCACGAGGCGGTCGCCTTCCGCGACCGCCTGCAGGTGGTCGCCGACGTCCGCCGGGTCGACCTCGGTGATGGCGTCACGCGCCACGTCTACGGCGGCGGCGCAGACCTGGTCGAGACGGGCGGCACGAGCGGAGGCGGGCCTGGTCACCCGACCATTGTTCCCCATGCGCAGGGCCGCCTGACAGGCACTCCCCGGATGGGCGAGACTGGTGCACATGCCGCTGTTCTCCCGCTCCGAGCGTTCCGTCCTGGGGCGGACCGTCGGCACGGGTGTCAAGGCGGTCCGCCTGCTCCTGCGCGGTTCGGTCAGCAGCGGCCGCTGGGTGACCCGCTCGGCGGGACGCGCCCGTGCGCGGGGCGCCGGCCGCGAGGTGGGCATGGTCCGCCTGTTCGACCTGCACGCGGTCTCCTGCGCCGGTGACACGCTCATCGCGATCGGCCTGGCCGGGACGATCTTCTTCAACGTCCCGCTCGGCGAGGCGCGCAGCAAGGTCGCCCTCTACCTGCTGGTGACGATGGTGCCGTTCGCGCTCCTCGCCCCGGTGGTCGGCCCGCTGCTCGACCATTTCCGGCACGGCCGCCGGTACGCGCTGGCCGCCACCATGCTCGGCCGGGCCTTCCTGGCGTGGCTGATCTCCGACTACATCCACGGCTTCGGCCTTTATCCGGCGGCCTTCGGCGTGCTGGCGCTGTCCCGCGCGTACGGGGTGGCCCGCTCGGCGGCCGTTCCCCGGCTGCTGCCGGAGGGTCTCGGCCTGTCCCAGGTCGGTGCCCGGGCCAGCGTGTACGGCACGGTCGCCGGTGCGCTGGTCGCCCCGATCGGTCTGGCCGCCTTCTGGTTCGGGCCGCAGTGGCCGCTGCGGGTCGCCTCGGTGATCTTCCTGGTCGGCATGGTCATCTCGCTGCGGCTGCCGCCGAAGGCGGACTCCGAGCCGCCGGAGCGGGTGCCGCGCCCGCTGCGGGCGTTCCGGCGGGGTGCCGGTGACCGTCCGCTCGGCCGTGGTCGGCCGCACGGCCGGCTGGTGATGGCCACCCTGGTCGGCGCTGCCACGCTCCGCGCCGTCTACGGCTTCCTGCTGCTCTTCCTGGCGTTCGCGATCAAGGCCGGGGACCTGACCACCACCGTCCTCGGGCGCGAGCTGAGCGACGAGGCCGCGCTCGGGCTGGTCGGTGGCGCACTCGCCGTCGGCAGCTTCCTCGCCACCGCGATCGGCACCCGGTTGCGCATCCACCGGCCGGCGGCGCTCCAGTCGAGCGGCATGGTCGTCGTCGCCGGGGTGGCCGTCCTCGCCGCGCTCAAGTTCTCGTTGCCGATGGTGGCGCTGCTCTGTCTGGCCGCCGCCTTGATGAGCGGCATCGCCAAGCTCGCCGTGGACGCCTCGATCCAGGAGCGCATCCCGGAACGGCTGCGGGCCAGTTCCTTCGCCCATTCCGAGACGGTCCTCATGCTCGCCTTCGTCGCCGGTGGCGGGCTGGGCCTCGTACCCTTCGACGGCAGGCTCGGCATCGCCGTCGCCGCCGGGGTCGCCACGCTCGCCACCGCCCGCGGCGTCGTGATGGCGGGCCGCCTGCGGGCGGAGAAGCTCGTGGGCCGGCCGTTGGCCGACGACGAGCTGACCGAGGACGAGTCGGCCCCGGACGATCCCGCGCACGTCGGCACCAGCTCCGGCAACCCGGCGCCCACCTCGCCCGCCCCGACACCGGGTGAGCCGCTGGACGACGACCTGGCGCCGCCGGGCTACCACATCTACCGCCCGTCGTCGGCCGTCGGTGGGCCGGGTGGCAGCGACGACGAGACCCGGCGGGAGCCGCGGGGGCCGCTGTCGTGACGGAGCAGCCGTGACCGATCTGCTGGTGGTCACCGCGGTGCCCGCGGAGGCCGAGGCGATCCGGGCCGGCCTGCCGGACGGGGTCGTCACCGTCGCACCGGCCGGCGTCGGCCCGGCGGTGGCCGCCGCCGCCACGGCCCGGCTGCTGGCGTTGGCCGAGGCCGCCGGCCGCCCGTACCGGGCGGTGGTGAGCGCCGGGGTGGCGGGCGGCTTCGTCGGGCGGGTGGCGGTCGGCGGCACGGTCGTCGGCACCAGCGCGATCGCCGCCGACCTGGGCGCCGAGTCCCCGGCGGGCTTCATCCCGGTGGACCAGCTCGGCATGCCGGCGGAGGTGCTGGGCGGCGGCACCACCATCACCGCCGACCCGACGCTGGTCGGTGCTCTCCGGGCCGCGCTGCCGGGCGCCGCGGTGGGCCCGGTGCTGACCGTCGGCACGGTCACCGGCACGGCCGCCAGCACCGCCGCGCTGCTGCGCCGGCACCCCGCCGCGGTGGCCGAGGCCATGGAGGGGTACGGGGTGGCCGTCGCCGCCGCCCAGGCCGGCCTGCCCTTCGTCGAACTGCGTACCGTCTCCAACCCGGTCGGCCCGCGTGACCGGGACGCCTGGCGCCTCCGCGAGGCGCTCGCCGCCCTCACCGGGGCGGCGCCGGCGCTCCTGGCCGTCGTCCCTGCCTGATCAGCCGCGCTGGCCGGTCGGGCGGTCGAGGCGAAGCGTCCACCCTCGCCGTTCGACCCGGTAGCCGCAGGCGAACAGCAGGTCGGCGGCAGGGCCCTCGGCGATCGCCCACCCGGTGCGGATGTCCCGCCGATCCATCTCCTCGACGAGCTGCCCGACCAGCCGCCGGCCCACCCCCAGCCGGCGGTACCCGGCGGCGACCAGGATCTCGTCCAGGACCGCCTCGCGCTCGTCACTCGGCTCGTCGCCGTACGCCAGATGCGGGCTGCGCTCGTGCGCCCGTAGCTCGCCCACCAGTTCACCGTCCGGCAACTCCGCCACGAACCGCCACGACGTCTCCGGCAGATCCGGTGCCACGACCCGCCGCACCCGGATCGACCGGCGGATCTCCTCGGCCCGCCGCCGCTGGTCCCGGTACCGCCGGTTCCGCTCGTAGGCGACCGCCGGCACCTTGCGCGGATGAAGCCGCGGTGGCAGCCGGTACCACTCCGCCCACCAGGCACCGGGCCAGTCCCGCGGCTCGCGCACCGCCCAGGCGTCGAGGTGCGCCGGATAGCGGCGCCCCGCCTCGTCCACCCATTCGTCATGCGGCACGGGCGGCGGGGCGACGACGGCCGTGCCGGCGTCCGGCAGCCCGGCCACGACGAGCCCGCCGGCCGCCCGCACCAACTGCTCGACCGTCCGAAACCTCGGGTTGGTGGTGTGCCCGGCCTCGATGCGCGCGAGGGTCGCCTGCGGGACGCCCGACTTCTCGGCCAGCTCGCGTTGACTGAGATCCGCCGCGCGGCGGAGGGCCCGGAGCAGGCTGCCCAGGTCGGCGACTCCGGTCGGGCCGGGTTCCGTCGGTTCCGCCTCGGTGGGTGTCGGTTCCGCCTCGGTGGGTTCGGCCATGATGTCGATGCTTCACGGCCGGCCTGCGCCAATCAACCGGGCCGATCGCGCTGTGGAAAACCTGTGGATAACGCGGCGGGCCCGTGGAGCGGCATGTCTGGTCGGCTCGCTTTGGAACTGACTCGTTCAAGTCACCGCCCCGCTTGCCGGACCAGCCCGCCGCACAACCGACCAGCCCGCCGCACAACCGGACCGGCCCGCCGCACAACCGACCAGCCCGCCGCACAACCGGACCGGCCCGCCGCATGACCGACCCAGCCCGCCGCACAACCGACCAGCCCGCCGCACAACCGACCAGCCCGCCGCACAACCGACCAGCCCGCCGCACAACCGACCAGCCCGCCGCACAACCGGACCGGCCCGCCGCACAACCGACCAGCCCGCGCACACGGACCAACCCGAGCAGACGGACCAGCTCGACGCGCAACCCGACCAGCTCGACCCGTGCCCGACCAGCTCGACCCGTGCCCGACCAGCTCGACCGTGCCGGACCGGCCGAGGCGTCCCGGACCAGCGCGAGGACCGCCGCGCTGATGCACCAACGACATCAGCTCCAAAGGCGCCGAGTTAGCTATCGGCGTGTGGAGCCGCGCATCATCGGCCGTCGCACGCCGCCACCCGCTGCCGGCACCGTGACAACGGTCAATTGCCGACGAGCGGGGCGGAGGCGGTAGCAGCGGCGGGGCTACGGTTGGGGCGTGGCGCTCTCGCTGGCTATCTCGCCCTGCCCCAACGACACGTTCGTCTTCCACGCCCTCGTGCACGGGCAGGTGCCGGGGGCGCCACCGGTCGAGGTGACCTACGCGGACGTGGACGTCACCAACACCGCCGCCGAGCGCGGCGCCTTCGACCTGGTCAAGGTGAGCTACGCGGCGCTGCCCTGGTTGCTCGACGACCACCACCTGCTGCCCTGCGGGGGCGCGCTCGGCCGCGGTTGCGGCCCGCTGGTGCTGACCCGGCCCGACCGCGCGGGCAACGACCACTCGGACACCGCCGACGCGACCGGTCCGACGAGCACCGGTCCGACGAGCGCGGACCTGACCGGCGCCACGGTCGCGGTGCCCGGCGACCGGACCACGGCGTACCTGCTCTTCCGGCTCTGGTCGGCCGGGCGGCCGCCGGCCCGGATCGAGGTCGTGCCGTTCCACGAGATCATGCCGGGCGTCGCCGCCGGGCGGTACGACGCGGGCCTGGTGATCCACGAGGCGCGGTTCACCTACCCCCGGCACGGGCTGACCGCCCTGGTCGACCTCGGCGAGTGGTGGGAGGCCGACACCGGCCTGCCGATCCCGCTCGGCGCGATCCTGGCCCGCCGCGGCGCGGTCGACCCGGAGGCCGCCGCCGGCTGGATCCGCGAGTCGGTCCGCCGCGCCTGGGCGGAACCGGCGGCCAGCCGGGACTACGTGCTCGCGCACGCGCAGGAGATGGAGCCCGACGTGGTGGACCGGCACATCGGCCTCTACGTCAACGAGTTCACCGCCGACCTGGGCGAGGCCGGGTTCGCCGCCGTCGAGGCGCTGCTCGGCCGGGCCGCCGACGCCGGGCTGGTGCCTCAGACCTCCAACTCGCGGGCCACCGCGTGGACCAGCTGAGCGATCTTCTGCGCGGTCTTCCGGTCCGGGAAGCGGCCCCGGCGCAGGTCCGGCTGGACCTTCGCCTCCAGCACCTTGATCATGTCCTCGACGAGGCCGTGCAGCTCCTCCGCCGGCCGACGGCGCAGCTCCGCCACCGAGGGCGGCGCCTCCAGCAGCTTGACCCCCATCGCCTGGGCGCCCCGGCGGCTGTCGACCACACTGAAGTCGACCCGCTGCCCGCCCTTCAGGTCGGTGACACCCGCCGGTAGCGCGGCCTTGGGCAGGAACACGTCGCCACCCTCGTCACTGGTGACGAACCCGTATCCCTTGGTCGCGTCGTACCACTTCACTCGACCCGTCGGCACCTGAGAACCTCTGCTTCGCTCAAGACGTCTACGGCCTACAAGGCTAGCCCGATCATGCGGTCGAGCGCCGCCGGGAATCCGGTGAGATCATCCAGCACCACCTCCGCGCCCGCCGCACGCAGCTCGTCGGCCGAGCACGGGCCGGTCGTCACCGCGATCCCCGGCACCTCCGCCGCCCGGGCCGCCGTCATGTCGGCCACGTGGTCCCCCACGTAGTGCGTGGCGCCGTGCGCCCGCAGCGCGGTCGCCTTCTCCTCGGCGAACAGGTCGCCGGCGACCTCGTCGACCGCCAGGCCGAGGTGGTCCAGGTGCAGCCGGGCCAGCCGGCCGAGCTTCGACGTGACCACGAGCACCCGCCCGCCGTACGCCCGCACCGCCTCGATCGCGCCCCGGGCGCCCGGCAGCGGCACGGTCGGCGTGATCGCGTACGCCGGGTAGAGCTCGCGGTAGGTGCGGACCGCGCCCTCGACCTGCTCCGGCGGGAACCAGCGGGCGATCTCGGTCCGCAACGGCGGGCCGAGGCGGGACACCGCCGCCTCGGCGTCCACGGGTACGCCGGTCTGGGCGGTCAACGCCCGGTACGTGGCGGCGATCCCGGGGCGGGAGTCGACCAGGGTCATGTCGAGGTCGAAACCGACCGTCGGCGGTGCGGGCATGCCGAGACCGTAACCGGGCGAGCCGAACGTCCGAGGGGCGGGACGGCCCCCCGCCGGGCTAGCGTGGAACGACGATGACCACCTCACTCGCCGACCACCTGCGCGCGCTGCCCGACGAGACGCTCGCGGCCCTGCTCCAGCAGCGGCCGGACCTCGTCGTCCCGGTACCGGCCGACGTCTCCGCGCTCGCCATCCGGGCCCAGTCCCGGGTGTCGGTGGCCCGCGCCCTGGACGGCCTGGACCGGTTCACGCTGCTGATCCTCGACGCCGCCCGGCTGACCCGGAACGCGTCCGACGGCACCACCAGCGTCGACGCCGTGCTCGCCATGGCCACCGCCGGTGCGCAGCCACCCGCCCCGGCCGCCGTCCGGGCGGCCGTGCAGCGACTCCGGTCCCTCCTGCTGCTGTACGGGCCGGACGACCGCGTACACCTGGTCGGCGGCATCGACGAGATCTCCCCGTACCCGGCAGGGCTGGGCCGGCCCGCCGCGGAGCTGGACCTGCGGACGGCGGCCCTCTGCGCGGACCCGGCGAAGCTGCGGCGCACGGTGCTGTCGGCACCGCCCTCGGCCCGGGCGATCCTGGACCGGCTCGCCGCCGGCCCACCGGTGGGCAGCGTGCCGCTGAGCGCGCTGCAGGCTCCGCCCGTCGGCGCGGAGGACGAACTGCCGCCGGACCCCACCAACGGCGGTGCGCCGACCGGCTCGCCGGTGCGCTGGCTGGTCGACCACCGGCTGCTGGTGCGGGTCCCCACCGGGCGGAGCGGCGGGCCCGGAACGGTCGAGCTGCCCCGGGAGGTCGGGCTGCTGCTGCGCCGGGACACCGGCCCGCTCGGCCCGCTGTCCACCACCCCGCCGCCGGTCTCGGCGCCGCCGCGGGAACCGAAAGCGGTCGACTCGGCCGGCGCCGGGCAGACCATGGAGGTGGTCCGGCAGACCGAGGCGCTGCTGGAGCAGCTCGCCGCCGAACCGGCACCGGTGCTGCGCTCCGGCGGTCTGGGCGTCCGCGACCTGCGCCGGCTGGCCCGCGCCGTGGGTCTGGACGAGCCGACCGCCGCGCTGCTGCTGGAGACGTCGTACGCGGCGGGGCTGACCGGGGAGCTGGAGCTGCCCGGTGCGGTGTCCACCCGCCACGGCGCCGACCAGCAGGTGGTGCCGAGCGCCGGGTACGAGGTGTGGCGCGCCGGGTCACTGGCGCAGCGGTGGGAGCAGCTGGCCCGGGCGTGGCTGACGATGACCCGGCAGCCGGGGCTGGTCGGCCAGCGTGACGACCGGGACCGCCCGATCACGGTGCTCTCCCCCGAGGCGGAGCGGGCCGGTGCGCCCGCCACCCGACGGGCTGTCCTCGGCGTCCTCGCCGAGCTGGAACCGGCGACCGCGCCGACCCCCGAGGAGGTGCTGGAGCTGCTCGACTGGAAGGCGCCCCGGCGCAGCCGGGGACGCGAGGCCGCGCACCGGGAGGTGCTGGCCGAGGCGGCCACGCTGGGCGTGACCGGGCTGGGGGCGCTCACCTCGTACGGGCGGCTGCTGCTCGCCGACGTCACCGCCGACGAGCGGGCCGCCGACGACCCGCTCGGGGTACGCGACGAAGCCGGGGGCGAGGCGTCGACGGCCGTACGGGCGCTGGACGCGCTGCTGCCCGCTCCGGTCGACCACTTCCTGGTGCAGGCCGACCTCACCGTCGTCGTGCCCGGCCCGCCCGACCCGGCGCTCGCCGCCGAACTGGACGTGGTGGCCGAGCACGAGTCGGCCGGCGGTGCCAGCGTGCACCGGCTCACCCCGGCGAGCGTCCGGCGGGCGCTGGACGCCGGCTACTCCGCCGACGACCTGCACGGGCTGTTCAAGCGCCGGTCGCGGACACCCGTGCCGCAGGGGCTGACGTACCTGGTCGACGACATCGCCCGCCGGCACGGCGGCCTGCGCGTCGGCTCCGCCGGGGCGTACGTGCGCAGCGACGACGAGGCGCTGCTCACCGAGGTGCTGGCGGACAAGCGGCTGGAGGTGCTGGCGCTGCGCCGGCTCGCCCCGACCGTGCTGGCCACCCCGTACCAGGTGGGCCGGATGCTCACCGCGCTGCGCGAGGCCGGGTACGCGCCGGTGCCCGAGGACGCCACCGGCGCCGCGGTCCTCACCCGGCCGAAGACCCGGCGCGCGCCGACCCGGGTGGTGGTGGCCGCGCGGACCATGGACCCGCTCGCCGCCCCGAAACTCCCGATGCCCCGGCTGCTCGGGGTGGTCGAGCAGATCCGCCGGGGCGACGCCGCCGCCCGCGCCGCCCGGCGCGCGCCGGCGGTGGTACGCGGGCAGCCGCCCGCCGGCCCGGTGCCCGTGCACAGTCACGCCGACACGCTGGCCGTGCTCCAGCAGGCGGTACGCGACAGGGCGCTGGTCTGGGTCGGCTACGTCGACGCGCACGGGGCGACCGCGTCGCGGCTGGTGCGGCCGGTGTCGATCGGGGCCGGCTACCTGCGCGCGGAGGACGAGCGCACCGAGATGCTGCACACGTTCGCCCTGCACCGGATCACGGCGGCGGTGCTGGAGGAGTGACCGGTCGCGGCCGGCGGGTCAGCGCCGGTCGCGGCGGTACGTCCCGACGATCGCGATCACCAGCAGCAGGCCGAACGCCGTCCCGGCGGTCTCGCCGACCGACGCGACGAAGCCCTGCCGCTGCACCAGCCAGCCGAAGAGGAACCAGCCGAAGAGGAGCACCCCGGCCATCACGTACGCGACCACGGTCGCGGTGGAGACCGGCTCGGCCGGCGCCTGTCGCGCCTCGGCTGGCACGTCCTGGTCGACGGTCATCTGCGTCCTCCCCGTCCGCATGCGAACCAGGGGTCCAGCGTGTCACCCGGAGCGGCTGCCGACCAGCACCACACGGCTGCCGATCCGGCCGAGCTCCCAGTAGCGGACGGCGTCGGCGTGCAGCAGGTTGACGCAGCCGTGCGAGCCGAGCGAGAAGTCGTGCAGGTAGGTGGTGGTCTCGTGGAAGCCCATCCCGCGCGTGAAGTGCTGCCAGTAGGGCAGCCAAACCTCGTACGGGTTGGACCACTCCTTCCGGTTCCGCCGGTCGATGGTGAACGTGCCGGCCGGGGTGCGGAAGCCGGCCATGCCGGTGCGGGTGACGGTCGGCTTCACGATCACCTTCCCGTCCCGCATCACCCAGGTGGTCTGCCGGGTCAGGTCGACGCAGAAGGTGAGCCCGGAACGCTTGCCGCACACGTCAGTGTTCGTGGTGGCGAGGCGCTTCGCCACGGCGTACGTCAGCGGCCCGGCACGACCGTGGGCCGGGCGGATGTCGTACCTCTTCTGGAAGCGCTTGATGGCCGCGCAGTCGGCGGCGGACTGGCGGCCGTCCACGGTCAGCTTCCCGAACCCGCCCAGCCGAGTGAGGTACGTCTCGACCTCGCGCTGCCGCTCGCCCTGCGGGCAGCCGGCGGGCGACGGTGAGCTGCTGGGCCGGGGTGAACCGCGGGTCGGTTCGGGCTTCGCGCTGCGGCTCGGCTCGGGCTTCGCGCTGGGGCCGGTCGGCGTGGCCTTCGGTTTCGGCGACGCCGGGGCCGATCGGTCCGGCCCGGGCGTACCGCTCGCCCCCGTTGGCTGCTCCGCCGCCCCGACCGGTGCGGCTCCCCCGCCCACACCGCCCGCGGACCGCGGCTCGAACGCGCACGCACCGGCGCCGACCAGCGTGACGACCACGAGGGCGACGAGCCGGGTGGCGAACGTGAACGTGAACATGGCGCCTCCCCCTGCGACGGTCGTCACCCTCCTAGACGTGTAAATGCGTCACAAGGTTGCACGGGTACGCGTTTTCCTGCCGGCAGCTGCCGACGTGCAACACTGGATGGTCGGCCCGGGGCAGGTCAGCCCGCAGGCGGTGGCCGGCGTCCCGAGCGGAGGAGAGGCGCTTTCGTGAGCGGTGGACCCCTGATCGTGCAGTCGGACAAGACCCTGCTGCTGGAGATCGACCACCCCGACGCGCAGGCCTGCCGGATGGCGATCGCGCCCTTCGCGGAGCTGGAGCGCTCTCCCGAGCACGTGCACACGTACCGGCTCACGCCGCTGGGGCTGTGGAACGCGCGGGCCGCCGGTCACGACGCCGAGGGCGTGGTGGACGCGCTGATCAAGTACAGCCGCTACCCGGTGCCGCACGCGCTGCTGGTCGACGTGGCGGAGACGATGGACCGGTACGGCCGGCTCCAGCTCGCCAACGACCCGGCGCACGGCCTCGTCCTGCGTGCCCTGGACCGGGTGGTGCTGGTCGAGGTCGCCAAGAGCAAGAAGCTCGCCGGGATGCTCGGCAACAAGATCGACGATGACACGATCGCGGTGCACCCGTCCGAGCGGGGCCGGCTCAAGCAGGCCCTGCTGAAGCTGGGCTGGCCCGCGGAGGACCTGGCCGGGTACGTGGACGGCGAGGCGCACCCGATCGAGCTGGCCGAGGCCGGCAGGGACGGCCGGAAGCCGTGGACGCTGCGGTCGTATCAGCGGGAGGCCGTGGACTCGTTCTGGGCCGGCGGGTCGGGCGTGGTGGTGCTGCCGTGCGGCGCCGGCAAGACGCTGGTCGGGGCGGCGGCGATGGCCGAGGCGCAGGCGACCACGCTGATCCTGGTCACCAACACGGTGGCCGGGCGGCAGTGGAAGCGGGAACTGGTCGCGCGCACGTCGCTGACCGAGGAGGAGATCGGCGAGTACTCGGGCGAGCGCAAGGAGATCCGCCCGGTCACCATCGCCACGTACCAGGTGCTCACCTCCCGCAAGAAGGGCGTGTTCACCCATCTGGACCTGTTCGGCGCCCGTGACTGGGGCCTGGTCATCTACGACGAGGTGCACCTGCTGCCGGCGCCGATCTTCCGGTTCACCGCGGACCTCCAGGCCCGCCGCCGGCTGGGCCTCACGGCGACCCTGGTACGCGAGGACGGCCGGGAGGGTGACGTGTTCAGCCTGATCGGCCCGAAGCGGTACGACGCGCCGTGGAAGGACATCGAGGCGCAGGGCTGGATCGCCCCGGCCGAGTGCACCGAGGTACGGGTGACGCTGACCGACGCGGAGCGGATGTCGTACGCGACGGCGGAGGCCGAGGAGCGCTACCGGATGGCGGCGACCGCCCGCACGAAGCTGCCGGTGGTGCGCGCCCTGGTCGAGCGGCACGCGGGCGACCAGACGCTGGTGATCGGCGCGTACATCGACCAGCTGCACCAGCTCGGCGAGTATCTGGACGCGCCGATCGTGCAGGGCTCGACGACGAATCGCGAACGCGAGCGGTTGTTCGACGCCTTCCGGTCCGGGGAGTTGCGCACGCTGGTGATCTCCAAGGTCGGCAACTTCTCGATCGACCTGCCGGAGGCGGCGGTGGCGATCCAGGTGTCGGGGACGTTCGGGTCGCGGCAGGAGGAGGCGCAGCGGCTGGGCCGGGTGCTGCGGCCGAAGGCGGACGGGCGGCAGGCGCACTTCTACACGGTGGTGTCCCGGGACACGATCGACACCGAGTACGCGGCCCACCGGCAGCGCTTCCTCGCCGAGCAGGGGTACGCGTACACGATCGTCGACGCCGACGACGTCCTCGGCCCGACCCTGCCCTCGTTCGACTGACCGGCCCTCCGGTCCGGACCGGACAGGTCGCCGCTCGCTGCCTTTGGAGCTGATGTCGCAAACGACTCAACTCGCAGAACGTGGTCAGACCTCGACACAAAGAAATCCACGAGCGTACGGCGCGGGGCATCCGGCGCACCCTGGGCTTGAGGTGAGAGGGGGCGTCGATGAAGTACACCGCCAGGTGCACGCGCTCGGGCTCGTGGTGGGCGATCAGGATTCCGGAGAGGCAGGAGAACGCCGCCGCTTGATGCGGCCCTCGGGGCGCTAATCCCGTTGTACGGCGCTGTCGTTCGGCTTGATCGACTCCATGCCGGCGGCATCGGGGCATCCGGCCGCTGCGGATACCGCCATGCCGGCGGCATGGAGCGGATCAATTAGGCAGGACCGGCGCCAGCAGGTCCAGCAGCGCGTCGTGGTGGCGGCCGGTGCTGAGCAGCGCGGTTCCGTCCCCGGCGAGGAGCGGGCGACCGCGCAGATCCGTCGCTCGCCCACCTGCCTCCTCAACGATCAGCGGCAACGGCGCCAGGTCCTCGTACCCCATCTCCGAGCCGGCGATCACCATCGCGTCGACCAACCCGGTGAGCAGGCCACCCATGCCGCCCAGATGGCCGGTGATCCGAGTGTGCCGGTGCAGAGCGACCAACAGGTCTGTGGGCCAGCCTGCGGGGTTGACCAGCTCCACTCGGGCATCGGCCAGGGCAGCAGTGTCCCGTAGCAGCGGCGTCAGCTCCCTGCCGCCGATGCGGATCCGGCTACCGCGGCCGCGAGCCGCGTAGATCAGCTGGCGGGCGACGGGCTGGTTGATGACGGCGAGGACCGGGCCGTGCTCGTCCTCCAGGGCGAGGTTGGTGCCGAAGATCGGAATCCGGTACGCGAAGTACCTGGTTCCGTCGATCGGGTCGATGATCCACTGGCGGCCGGACGTGCCGGCGGTGACACCAGCCTCCTCGCCGTACACCCCGTCGGTCGGGAAGCGCTCCGCCAGCTCACTCCGGATCAGCGCCTCGACCGCGACGTCGGCATCGGTGACCTCGGTGCCGTCCGCCTTGAGCGTCAACGCAAAATCGGCGGCGAAGAATCGTTCGGCGGCCAGTGCGCCCGCACGGTCGGCCAACCCGACGGCGAAGTCCAGCAGATCGCGGTCCGGCGGCGGCCCGCTCTGGCCTGATCCTGTCAGCGGAGTCAGCGCTTCCTCGCCTCGGCAACAAAGACGCCGCGACCCGGGCGGCCGACCAGCACACCCTGCCCTCGCAGCTTCGCCACCGCACGGTGAATCGTCGACACCGATACGTCGTAATGGTCGGACAGCTCCTGTGTGGACGGAATCTGCGACCCAGGCTGAAACTCGCCTACCTCGATCCGCCTCAGCAGATCCTTGATCAACTCGTTCATAGTCGGCGGAATCGGCACGTGAAGGCCCCTTGCAGTCGGTTGGCCCTCCCAGTATCGAGCACCAGGTGAAAGAGCGGCAATAACTGAAGGAGGTGCAGCAGGCACAGGCCAGCCAGATTCGGCAGGTAAGAGAGCGTTGACAGAGGTGAGAGGTATCGGTAGCGTCGCTCTCGGTGATGCGGTTCCGCTGCGGTCGGTTGGCGCCTCTCGTACCGGTCTCGCATCGCCGCCGAGACCTCACCTCCGCGCCTTCCCCGGCGCGGCCCTACCGCCACGACAAGGCGGCAGGGCGCGGGCGGTCTCCGCCGACCGCAACCGGCGGAAACCGATCCTCCACCGTCACCCGAACCGACGAAGGGTGGTCAGCGTGCGCAACCTGCTCCGCCGGCTCGCGCGCCGGCATCGAACGATCGCGGCCGAACCGAGCCGGCCACACCCGGCCCGGCTCCCGCTCCGGCCCTGGCAGATCCGGGACCGGTGCTTCAACGTCCGCCGGCGTGGCCTCGACCCGGTCGAGATCCGCGCCTTCCTGCACCAGGTGGCCGACGAGCTCGCCACCGCGCAGACCGCCCTGGTCGCGGTGCAGGAGGAGAACGTACGAATCAAGAGCGCCCTGCGTGCCTGGCAGAGCGCCCAGTCCGCGAATCGCCGCTACCGATGAGCGAGCGCTGGGTGATCCACCTGCCGGTCACCGCACCCGACCTCGTGCGCGCCCGGATCTTCGCCCGCACCGCCGCCCGGGTACTGGCCCGGCTCAGCGCCCGGGTCGAGCCGGGCGGGGTGACCGTCTCGGCCGAGGACCAGCAGGCCGTACGCCACTGGGTCTTCTGCGACCGGCTGCTGCCCGGCGGCGCGCGGTGTGCGCTGCCGGTCGACCACACCGCGCCCTGTTCGCGGAGCGCGGCCGGCCTGGAACGGCGAAGGGGTTGACGGGTCGCCGTGCCGCGACCCGTCAACCCCTTCAAACGGCGTGGTTAGCCGCGCCCGCCGGCCCGGAAGGCCACCCAGGCGTCGCTCATCCGGTCCGCCTGGCCCGGGGTGAACATGTTCATGCAGGAGTCCTGCGTGTAGTCCATGAAGTTGTGGATCGGGTCCAGCCCGGGCGCGTCGCAGCTGTCCGCGCCGACCGGGCAGTTGAACTGCGGGAACGCCTCGCGCGGCGTGTCGGCGACGAAGTCGCCGGCGGCCGAGCAGCCGTGCGCGAAGGTGTGCTCCAGCATCAGCCAGTGGCCGACCTCGTGGGTCAGCGTGTCACCCAGCGCGTACTTGCCGGCCGTGCCGCCCGGCATCGACTCGTCGAGCATCACCACTCCGTCGATGTAGTCCCGGCCGTTGTTGTAGTCCTTCGGGAAGTACGCCCAGCCGAGCAGCCCGCCGCCGATGTTGGCCGCGTACACGTTGAGCGTCTCCGAGTCGCCGGTGTAGAGCGCCTTCTTCATGTCCCGCTCGTTCTTGCCCGGCACGACGGTGTACCAGGTGCTGTTGACCGTCCACGTCGTGTCGACGAGCTCGAACCGGAACGGGGTGTCGGAGGCGTCCGGCGCGGTCTTGCCCGAGAACGAGTCGTTGAGCACCTTCATCTGGTCCCCGATCATGGTGTTGAACCGCGCGGTCTCCGCCGCCGTGAGCGGGTGGTCGGAGATCATGTGGAACACCGTGGGCACGGTGACGCTGCCGTTGGCCAGCCGCGGCGAGTCCTTGATGACGCCGTAGGCCTTCGCCTCGTTCTGGGAGTAGAGCGCCGGCTCCTTGATATTGGCGCCCGCCTTGACGCGTGCCGTGCTGTGCGCGTCGGCGCCCGGCTCACACGCCTCGACGCCCGGGGAGGCGGTCACCGGCGCGGCCGAGGCGACCGCCCCGGAGGCGGCGCCGGCCGCCAGGAATGTCGCGGCGGTGGTGGTGAGGACGGCCAGTCTGAACGTCGGTCTTCTGTGCATCGTTGCACCTTTCGAGAGCTATGAAAGGAGTGCGGAACCGACGCGGGGTTGTCAAAGTGCGGTCAATGACGTCGTCGTTCCGGTATGAGACCACGTCATTGCCGTCCGGCAACAGACCCCCGCAGGCCGAATCGCCCGGCCCCCGCCGTCACCCGGCGCGGCGCAGGTAGCGGGCGCGGCGGCCGGCGTCGCGGAACCCGAGCCGCCGGTACAGCGCGCCGGCCGGGTTGTCGTCGTTGACGCAGAGCCACCCCTCCCGGGCGCCGTCCGCGGCCAGCGACCGCAGCGCGCCCGCCACGAGGTACGCCCCGACCCGCCGCTGCCGCCACCCGGGTACGACACCCACCTGGTCGACCCAGGTGTCGAGGACGTTCAGGAAGCCGACCGCGCCACCGTCGCGACCGCGAGCGATCACCGACAGGTCCGGCCGGTACCCGTCGTCCCCGAACAGGTCGTCCAGCCACTCCTCGGCGGGAGGCTCGGTGAAGCCGGGCCGGTCGGCGAACGACGCCCGGTAGGTGGCGAACAGCTCCGCACCGGCCTCCCGGGTCACCGGCTCGACGCGTACGCCCTCGGGGCGCGCGACGTCCGGGAGCGCGGTGAGGTCGTGCCGCAGCACCCACTCGGTGAAGGTCCGCTCGAAGCCGTGCGCCGTGCAGAGCGCGTCCGCGCCGGGACTCCACGTCTCGGTGGTCAGCAGCAGGTCGGCGTCGCCGGCCTGCTCCCTCGCCCAGCGCAGCAGCCGGTCGCCGAGACCCCGCCCGCGCCAGGCCGGATGCACCAGGCCGGTGCTGGTGGCCGGCTGCCCGGTGGCGCCGACGCTCACGGCCGCGACCACGCGGCCTTCGTGCCAGGCCCCGAGGGTACGGGTCTGGAGCAGTCGCGCCCGCAGCAACGGAGGATCGGCGAACAGCGGCAGTCCACCGTCGACGGCCAGGCACGCCCCGGCCAGCTCGGTCAGCTCCGCGAGCTGCTCCTCGCCGTACTCCTTCCAGGTGAGATCCCGCGGTTCCGGCATGGCCCTCTGCTCCCGTCGCTCGCCCGCCGTGCGACTGGCCGGCACCGGCCGGCGCGACGGGCACCAGTTGGGCAGAGGCAACCCGGCGACGGGCCCGGCGTCAACCGGATTCGGTACCGCCGAGACGCACCCGAGCCGGGGCCGGCGGGCGGCGAGCACGGGCGGTCAGCTCACTTGTAGAAGCCTTCCCGCAGGTTGATGCCGTGCTCCAGCCAGACCTTGAGGGCAGCGAGCATGCCCGTCCATCCCGCGCAGTTGCCGAACGCCGCCCGGGCGCCCTCGGGGGTCGGCTGCCAGGACGTCTCGGTGATGGTCACCAGGGTCCGGGTGTCGTCGTCGATCGACTCGAACTCGAAAACGACGCGGGTGTTGCCGCCCTCGCCGGTGGTCGCCTCGCCGTCCCACTCGATGACGATCCGGCGCGGCGGGTCGGCCTCGGCCACCGTGACCGGGAAGGCGCCCGGGAAGTCGTGGAAGTCCCAGGTCACCTGCTCCCCCGGCGTCAGCCGCCCGCGCGCCCCACCGGTGGTGAAGTAGCGGGAGAGCTGCGCGGGATCGGCGACCGCCTCGTACACCTCGGCGCGCGGTCGCGCGATCCGCCCGGAGACGGTGAAGGACAGTTCCGTGAGTGTGCCGTCGACGTTCATGTTGTATTTTTACAACATGACTGGCTCGGTCGCCAAGGACCCGGACGATGACGATCTGGTGTTCAAGGCCCTCGCGTCGCCGGCGCGCCGGCGGATGCTCGACGCGCTCAAGGCGTCCCCACACACGACCGGGTCGCTCTGCGCCCTGCTGCCGGAGCTGGACCGCACCACCGTGCTGCAGCACCTGAAGGTGCTGGAGCGCGCCGGGTTGGTGACCGGACGCAAGGTGGGCCGGGAGCGCCACCTGTCGCTCGCCCCGCTGCCGATCAAACGCATCCACGACCGCTGGATCAGCGGGTACATGCGGGCCGCCGTCGACCTGCTCGAACGACTGGACACCGAGTGAGTCCCGGAGGCCGCGCGGATCCGGCCGTCAGATGGCGCGGGTGACCTGTTCGGCGGCGATCAGCGCGTCCCGGCGGGCCGGGTCGAGGTTGGCGGCCAGCACCACGGACGCCCCGGCCGACAGCGGGGCGAGCAGCCACTTGACCGGCTGTTCGTGCTCGGCGACGTCGACCAGCAGCCGGTCGCCGGCGCGCAGGTCGAGTTGGTCGGCGACCGCCTTCGCCAGCCCGCCCCACTCGCCGTAGCTGGTGCCGTCCGGGCTGGCCGGGTCGGTCGCGCGGATCGTCGCGTGGTCCGGCGGGGTGGCGGTGTGCCGGAGCACCTCGACGGACCAGTCGAGCCAGCCGGCGGGCACGTCGGTCAGCGGCCCGGACGCACCGACCAGGTAGCGGTGCAGCCCGTCCGGCACGTCCTCCAGCCAGTCGTCGAGGCGCTCCGGGGTGACGAACACCGCGTCGTACGGTCGATCCGCCCCCGGCTCGAGCACCGGCAGCCCGGCGGTGGCGCGCGGCCGGAACGACACCGCCAGCCCGACCGCCCAGGCGCCCAGCAGGACCGCGGCGGTACGCCAGTGCGGCGGCAGCAGCACCGCCACCCGGCTGCCCGGCGCCAGCCCGCAGCCGTCGCGCAGCAGGCCGGCGGAGCGTGCCGCCCACCCGCCGAGCTGTGTCGCGGTCAGGTCGACCCGTTCGCCGGTCGCGCCGTCGAGCCAGCTGAGCAGCGGGCGGTCGGCCGCTGCGGGCGGGACGACGCCGCTCGGCGCCGGCACGGCGATGTCGATGCTGGCCATCGGGACTCCTTCGCTGCTCTGCCCGGCCCCCGCGGCCATGCCGCGCACCCAACCACCCTATGCAAACACCACCGGGTACGGCCCAGCGTGCCCCGCCGGTCCGCGGCCCGTCCAGCACCGGGAACCCGTTCCGCGCGGACGCCCAACGCACTGCCACCTGCCGCGCCCCCACCACCACGAACCGGTACCACCGGCCCGTCGACTTTGGTCGGCCCGGTCATCGGCCGATGGCGGTATCGCCGGGCCGGCCGGCCAGGAGACCCTGTGGCGACGAGCGGGCGGGCGGGGCCTGCCGCCGTTGCCGGGGAGGAGCGTGAGGCGGGATGCCGCAGCAGGTACGGGTCGAGCGGCCGTCCCGGTCGCGGCGGCTCCTGCCCGTCCTGGCGCTGCTGTTCCTCGCACCGTGGGCCGCCGAGTGCTCGTGGGGTGGGTTCACCCTCGCCGACATGCCGCTGGTGGTGGTCGTGCTCGCCCCGATGTACGGCGGTGCGGCGGTGCTCATCCGGGAAGCGGCCCGCCGCACCGGCGGTGGCTGGCCGGCGATCGTGCTCCTCGCCGCCGCCTTCGGGGTGGTCCAGGCCGGGCTGGTGGACCAGTCGCTGTTCAACTCCGATCACCTGGCGGACACCGAGTTCGCCGACGCCCGGGAGATGGCGGAGTCGACCATGGTGCCCGGGCTCGGCTTCAGCGCGCAGCAGGCGTTGAGCTTCATCGGCGGACACGTGCTGCTGAGCATCTGCGCGCCGATCGCGATCATCGAGTCGTACCTGGGCGGAGACCGCCGCCACCGGCCGTGGCTGGGCGTCCCCGGCCTCGCCGTCGTGGGGGTGCTGTACCTGCTCGGCAGCGCGCTGATCTTCGCGGACGACTCGGGCCGCAAGGACTTCCTCGCCAGCCCCGGGCAGCTGGCTTTCGCGGCCGTACTCGCCCTGCTCCTGATCGGCGCAGCCCTGCTGACCGGGCGGTGGAGCGGGCGTCGTCCGCAGGCCGGTGCCGATCCGGAAACCGGCCGCGCCGCGGAAGCCGGTCCCACGCTGGAGGCGGGTCCCGCCCCGGAGGCCGGCCTGGCGCCCCACCCGGATGCCCGTCGCGTGTCCCGCCCGGAGCCAGCTCGCGCGCCGCGCCCGGTCTGGGGAGCGCTGGCCGTGCTACCCGCGTACCTGACGCCGAACCTGGTGCCCGGCTGGCTCGGCATCGGCGTCGCCGTCGCGGTGAGTGTCGCCGGTGGGCTGGCCGTCCTCGCCTGGTCCGGGCGGGAGGGCTGGGGACAGCGGCACGTCCTGGCCACCGGCACGGCGGGCCTGCTGGTCGCGGCGGCGGGCGTGTACACCGTCCCGAACTACGCACCGGCGTCGCCGGCGGCGGCCCTGGTCGGCGACATCGCCGTCGGCGTGATCGCGCTCGCCTTGGTGGGTGGGGCGTACTGGCGGCTGCGCCGCGAGCCGTCGGCGCGCCGCGCCGGTGTCGACAAGGAGCCCTTCCTCTACCGCAGGCGTTGACCGGGGGCCTTTCTCACAGCGGGAGCTCCGGGCCGCCGTCGAGGAGCGGGGCGAGCAGGTCGCCGGACTTCGCCACCCGGGTGAGCACCTCCTGCGCGGTGTACGGCTTCGTCGCCGGCCGCTTTCCGGCCGCGCCCGCCGCCACCTCGTCCCAGGTCAGCGGCGTGGACACGGAGGGCACCGACTGCGCCCGCAGCGAGTACGGCGCGACGGTGGTCTTGGCCGCGTTGTTCTGGCTCCAGTCGATGAAGACCTTCCCCGGCCGCAGGTTCTTCGCCATCTTCGACACGATCAGCTTCGGGTGCGCCTTCTCCAGCTCCTGCGCGATCCGCTTCGCGTAGGCCGACACGTCGTCCGAGGACTGCGTCCCGGCGATCGGGCAGCAGAGCTGCATGCCCTTCTTCCCGGACGTCTTCGGATAGGAGTCGACGCCGTCGTCGGCGAGCCGGTCCCGCATCAGCAGCGCCACCTCACAGCACTGCTTGAGCGCCGCCGGCGCACCCGGGTCGAGGTCGACGACCATCATGTCCGGGTGCTCGCCGATCTTCCACTGCGGCGTGTGCAGCTCCAGCGCGGCGAGGTTGGCCAGCCACACCAGGGTCGGCAGGTCGTCGGCGACGACGTAGTCGATGGTCTCCCGGCCCTTCGTCGAGCCGGGCGCGGGCAGCGTCTCGGTGCGGACCCACCCGGGTGTCGCGGCCGGGGCGTTCTTCTCGAAGAAGGAGCCACCGTCCACGCCGTTGGGGAAACGGATCCGGGTCAGCGCCCGGTCGGCCAGGTGCGGCAGGAGCACCGGGGCGATCCGGGTGTAGTAGTCGATCACCTCGCCCTTGGTGAACCCGGCCGCCGGGTAGAGCACCTTGTCCAGGTTGGACAGCTCCAGCGTGCGGCCCTCGACCTCGACCCGGAACCGGTCAGCCGGCATCGTCGACCTCCTCGGCGGGCTTGTCCGGCCGCAGCCGCAGCACGCGGGGGAAGCGCAGCCGCCCGTCCGGGGTGCGCTGGCCGTACTTCACCTCCACCACGACCCGGGGTGTTACCCAGATCGCGCCCCGGGCATCCTCGCGGGGCACGTCCGCGGCGAACGGCGACCCGGTCGTCCGCAGCGGCTCCAGTTCGCGCAGCAGTTCCCGCTCCAGCGCCGCGCCGATGCCGCCGCCGACCCGCCCCCGGTAGGTGAGCCGGCCGTCCGGCCGGGGCACCCCGACCAGCAACCCGCCGATCTTGCGCGCCCCCGGCCGCCAGCCGCCCACCACGAAGTCGCCGGTCACCTCCAGCTTGACCTTCACCCAGTCCGGCGAACGCACGCCCGGCCGGTAGACCGAGTCGACCCGCTTGGCCATCACCCCCTCCAGGCCGTGCTCCCCCGCCGCCTGGTAGGTGGCCAGGCCGTCCGGGAAGACCGGGGGTACGGCCCACCGCGCGCCGCCGAGCCCCAGCCCCTCCAGGGCGGCCCGCCGCTCCTGCCACGGCCGGCCGGTCAGGTCGACGCCGTCGAGGCGGAGCAGGTCGAAGATCATGTACGTGACGGGCATGGCCGCCGCCAGCCGGGCCGCCTTGGTCCGGTCCCGGACGTGCATCCGTTCGGCGAGAGCGGTGAACGAGGGCTGCCCGGTCTCGCCGAGGAGCACCACCTCGCCGTCGAGCAGCGCGTCGCCCACCTGCGTCCGCAGGGTGGCCAGTTCGGGGTAGGCGACGGTGATCTCGACGCCCGAGCGCGCGTACAGGTGCTGCCGGCCACCGGAGATGTCGGCCAGGGCCCGCACCCCGTCCCACTTGAACTCGTACGCCCAGCCGTCACCCGCCGGGAGCTGCCCGGTCATCGCGAGCATCGGCTTGATCGGCGCGCCGGGCACGACCCGACTGTAGTGGCACGCCGAACGCCTCGCGCCTCGTTCGATCGGATGGGAGCATGGTCGATACCGGGGAAGGGAGTGCAGCATGCGCGCCATCTGGAAGGGAGCCGTGTCGTTCGGGCTGGTCTCGATCGGCGTGAAGCTGTACTCGGCGACCGAGGAGAAGGACATCCGGTTCCACCAGGTGCACCGGGAGGACGGCGGCCGGATCCGCTACAAGCGCACCTGCCAGGTCTGCGGCGAGGAGGTCAGCTACGACGACATCGCCAAGGGGTACGACATCGGCGGCGGCGAGATGGTCATCCTCACCGACGAGGACTTCGCCGACCTGCCGCTGAGCACCTCGCGGGCGATCGACGTGCTGGAGTTCGTCCCCGCCGAGCAGGTCGACCCGATCCTCTACGCCAAGTCCTACTTCCTGGAGCCGGAGGGCACCGCCACCAAGCCGTACGTGCTGCTGCGCGACGCGCTCGTCGACTCCGAGCGGGTGGCGATCGTCAAGGTGGCGATCCGGCAGCGGGAGCAGCTCGCCACGCTGCGGGTCCACCAGGGCGTGCTGCTGCTCAACACGATGCTCTGGCCGGACGAGATCCGGAAGCCGGACTTCGGCTTCCTGGACGAGGACCTGAAGGTTCGCCCGCCCGAGCTGGCGATGGCCAGCTCCCTGATCGACTCGATGGCCGGCGACTTCCAGCCGGACGCGTTCACCGACGACTACCGGGCCGCGCTGCAGGAGGTCATCGACGCGAAGGTGGAGGGCCGCGAGGTCGTCCAGCCGGAGGAGGTCGAGGAGGCTCCGGCGGCGGCGGTGGACCTGATGGCGGCGCTGAAGGCGTCCGTGGAGCGGGCCCGGGCCGCTCGTGGCGAGGCACCGGCCGGCCGCGGTGCCGGCGAGCCGACCCCGATCTCGGCGGCCCGCTCGGCGCAGAAGAAGGCCGCCGAGAAGAAGGCCGCGCCCAAGAAGGCCGCCGCCAAGAAGACAGCGGAGAAGAAGGCGGCCTCGAAGAAGGCCGCCGCCAAGAAGACGGCCGAGAAGAAGGCGGAGCCGGCGAAGAAGGCCCCGGCCAAGAAGGCCGCCGCGAAGAAGACCGCCCGCAAGTCCGCCTGACCCCGACCGGCGGATTTTCTCGTGATCCACTCGTGCTGACTTGATCGGACGGCCGGTCGGCCGGAATAGCTGCTTGGGCGTTCAACTATTGCCGGTGAGAAAGTCAAGATCTCGATCGTGACTAGCGAACCCCCTACCACCCCCTTCCCGCCCGAACAGCCGCCCGGCCAGCCGCCCTTCGCGCCGGCTCCGCCTCCGAAACGGAAACTGGGCACCGGCGCGATCGTGGCGATCGTCCTCGGCGCGGTGGTGCTCGGCTGCTGCGGACTGGGCGCCATCGCCGCGATCGTCGGCGAGGACAGCGAGCCGACCGCCCAGTCGAGCCCTTCCGCTCAGGCGGCGGTGGCGTCCGTCGCCCCGACCACCTCCGCGCCCGCGCCGGTCCTCACCACGCCGAGCAGCGTGGCCACGACCGAGCCGGCCCCCTCGCCGACGCCCACGACGGTCGTGATGCCGGACCTGGTCGGCATGAACGCCGCCGTGGCGCAGGACAAGCTCCGGAAGCTCGGCATCACCAACGTCCAGCTGGGCAGCCAGGACAAGAACGACACCCTCGTGCTCCTGGCGGCCAACTGGACGGTGACCAAGCAGTCCCACAAGAAGGGCAGCAAGGTCGACGTCACGGACCTCGTCGTACTGACCTGCACCAAGGAAAGCTGACCTGGCCCGTCCGGTGCCGGCGGGGCGTCCGGGCCCGGCCGGCACCGGGCGTCCTCAGCCCCGGCGGAATCCGCCGTCGCGGGGAGCACCCGGGAACCGACTTCGTGGTGGTGCCGGGAACGGCGTGACGCCTGCGCCCGATGCGGCGACGGTGCAGGAGGCACGGAGGGGCTCCGGGCGGGTACCGTGTGCGTCGGCCATCCCCCCGGCACCCGGTGCCGGCCACCACCTTCGAGCAGGGAGTCGACGCGGTGAGCGAGCGTACGCAGAACCGGGCACAGAAGTCGGAGCGGCGGCTGGCCGCGCAGCTGGCGGCGCAGAAGGCGGCCGAGGCCAAGCGGCGCCGGCAGGCCTGGGCCGGCGGCGTCGCCGGGATCGCCGTGGTGGCGATCCTGATCACCGTGTTCGTGCTGGTGGACCGGGGTAAGGACGACGCGGCGGACCAGGCCGCGGGCAACCCGTCGGCGAGCGCCTCCGCCCCGGCCGCCGGCGGTGCCGGCGCCCCGCTGCCGGAGGGGGCCGACCCGGCGCTGAACTCCAAGCCGACCGTGGCGGCGGGCAACGGCGAGCTGACGAAGCTCGTCGTCACCCCGCTGATCGAGGGCACCGGCCCCGAGGTGAAGCAGGGTCAGAACATCACCACCAACTACGTGGGCGTCTTCTACGCCGACGGCAAGGAGTTCGACTCCTCCTGGTCCCGTGGGGAGCCGGCGAGCTTCGCGATCGGCGTCGGGCAGGTCATCCCGGGCTGGGACCAGGGCCTGGTCGGGGTGACCGTCGGCAGCCGGGTGCAGCTGGACATCCCCGCGGAGCTGGCGTACGGCAACGACGCGTCGAGCGGCCGGCCGACCGGCCCGCTGCGCTTCGTCGTGGACGTGCTGGCCGCCCAGTGACCCGGCCGCACCGTCTCGGGGTGCCACCCCGGGGCGGTGCCGTTGCCCACAGAGGGCTTCCGACCCGTCACCTTCCGGCAGTAGCTTCAGCGTCACCCCGGGCGCCCCGCCGACCGGGGTGACCCGAGCGGACGCGGAGGTGCACGTGACGGACGACCCGGGGCGGATCGCCCGGTTGATGTGGACCCACTTCGAGCCGGTCCACGCGGTGACCTACTTCCATCCCCGCGCCCGGGCCGCCTACGAGGCGGTCGGCCTGCGCGGCTACTGGCGGGGTTACTTCGCCGGCCGGTCCGCGCCGCTCGGCGCGACCGAGGCGGCGCCGGTGGTGGCCGCCTTCTACAACTTCGCCCCGCACATGGTGCGGCGTGCCCTGCCGGCGGTCTGGAAGCTGGCCACCCCGCAGGAGGCGCTGCGGGCCCGGCTCACCGGCGCCGTCCAGGCGCTCGCCGAGCTGACGTACGAGCTGCCCGAGTCGCACCTGGCGGAGGCCGCCGACCTGCTGGAGGCCGCGGCGGCCGAGGTCGAGGTGGCCGGCCGGGTGCTGGGCGCGGCGAACGCGGCGCTGCCCCGCGGCGAGTACCCGCTCGCCCGGCTCTGGCAGGCCGCCACCACGCTGCGCGAGCACCGGGGGGACGGGCACGTCGCGGCGCTGGTCGCCGCCGACCTCGACCCGGTGGAGACGCTCGCCTGGCGGGTCGCGGTCGACATGTCACCGGCCAACCTGCTGGGTCGGGGCTGGACCGAGGAGCAGTGGGCGGCGGCCCGGGGCCGGTTGGTCGAGCGGGGTTGGCTCACTCCGGAGGGCGAGCCGACCGAGCGGGGTCGCGCCGGGTTCCGCGCCGTCGAGGACGCCACCGACGCGGCCGCCGCCCGGCCGTGGCGGGCGCTCGGCGCGGCGCGTACCGAGCGGGCCCGCGAGTTGCTCGACCCCGTCGCGCGGGCCGGCCACACGGTCATCCCGCCGGGTAGCCCGATCGGCCTGCCCGCGCTGCAGAGCTGACGCCCCGGCCCCGGTCCGGCAGGATGGGTACGTGGCGGACGCGGTGATCTTCGACCTGGACGGCGTGATCGTGGATTCCGAGCCGGTCTGGGAGGAGGTCCGGCGGGCGTACGTGGCCGCGCACGGCGGCACCTGGCAGGCCGACACGCAGCGCCGGCTGATGGGCATGAGCACCGGCGAGTGGTCCCGCTACCTGAGTGCGGAGCTGGGCGTCGACCGGACGGCCGAGCAGGTCGCCGCCGAGGTCGTCGACGAGATGACCCGGCGGTACGCGGAGCGCGTACCGCTGATCGACGGCGCCGACGACGTCGTGCGCCGGCTGGCCGGGCGGTGGCCGCTGGGTCTGGCCAGCTCGTCCCCGACCCGGCTGATCGGGGCGGCGCTGGCCGCGACCGGCCTCACCGACGTGTTCGGCGCGATGCTGTCCACCGAGGAGACGGCGCACGGCAAGCCCGCGCCGGACGTCTACCTCGCCGTCGCCGCGCGGCTCGGCGTCGATCCGGCCCGCTGCGTCGCGGTGGAGGACTCGTCCAACGGGGTGCGATCCGCGGCCGCCGCGGGGATGGCCGTGGTGGCGGTGCCGCACGGGTCGTACCCGTTGGACCCGGACGCCGGGCGGCTCGCCGCGGTGGTGCTCGGGTCGATCGGCGAGCTGACCCCGGAGACGGTGGCGGCGCTGGGCTGACGCTCCGGCGGTGCGGTCAGATCGACCGGCTCCGGCTCGACCGGGGCAGGAACCGGCGGGCCGCCTGCTCCCCGCCCGGTCCGGCCGCTGCCGACCTGCCCTCCGGGCCGGTTCCGGCATCCGCCGGCCACCCGGCGCCGCAGGCCGGTTCGGCGTCCTTCTCCAGCAACCTGTGACGCATGTCCCCATCCCTCCCGCGAACTACCTCGTTGTACGGTTTCCGGGGCCGCCGGGATCGGTGTGCGCGGTCGTCGTCCCGCCGGGATCGGGTGCGGCGCGAACACCTGGGGCCGGCATGAGCGGGGGCCGGCCGGGTACGGCAGCGGCGCACCGCGGCACAGGTGAGGAGACGGGGATGAAGGCGATCGTGTACGAGCGCACCGGTGACCCCTCGGTGCTGCAGCTGGTCGACCGGCCGGTGCCGGAGCCCGGCCCCGGTGAGGTGCTGGTCCGGGTGGCGGTCTCCGGGGTGAACCCGACCGACTGGAAGGCGCGGCGGCAGTGGCCGCTGCCAGCCGGTTGGCAGACGCCCGGTCAGGACGGCGCGGGTGTGGTGGAGGCGGTCGGCGAGGGCGTCGACCAGCAGCTCATCGGCGAGCGGGTCTGGCTGTGGGAGGCCGCGTGGCAGCGGCCCTGGGGGACCGCCGCCGAGTACACGGTGGTCCCGGTCCGGCAGGCGGTACGCCTCGGCGACGCCGCCTTCGACCTCGGCGCCTGCCTGGGCATCCCGTTCCTGACCGCGCACCGGTGCCTGACCGCGGGTGAGTACCTGCCGGACGCGCTGCACGCGGGCGCCCTCGGCGATCACACGGTGCTGGTGCAGGGTGGGGCGGGTGCCGTCGGCAACGCGGCGATCCAGCTCGCCCGTTGGGCCGACGCCTGCGTGATCGCGACGGTGAGCAGTGCGGAGAAGGCGCAGCTGGCGGCGGCGGCCGGGGCCGACCTCGTGATCAACTACCGCGAGCAGGACGTGGTCGAGGAGGTCCGCAAGGTCGCGCCCGACGGGGTCCACACGATCGTCGAGGTCTCCGCCGCGCGCAACGCCGCCACCGACGTCCAGCTGCTCCGGCCGGGCGGCGCGGTCTGCGTGTACGCCGACGACGGCGGCGCCGAGGTGACGCTGCCGATCCGGCCGCTCATGGTGCCGAACGCGCGCTGGCAGTTCGTGCTGGTCTACACCGAGCCGAAGGCGGCGAAGGCGCAGGCGGTGCGGGACGTGGCGGCGGCGGTGGCGCAGGGCGGCATCCGGGTCGGTGAGGACGCGGGCCTGCCGTTGCACCACTACTCGCTGGCGGCGGCCGCGGCGGCGCACCAGGTGGTCGAGGACGGTGTCGTCGGCAAGGTGCTGATCGGCACCACGGACGAGGGCTGACCTGGGCTTTTTTCCCATCAGCGGGACAGAGGCGAACAAGTTTCGCAAGAATGACGGTGCGGGTCGCCCCGCATGGAACGGGCGGCCCCGGCGCGGTGCGAACGCCGGGGCCGCCCCTGGGGAGGGATGCCTCAATGAGCCCCTGCCCCAATAGGCGACGGGGTGCCGGAAAACGTTACGGCGCGGTGAGTTCGCGAACCTCCAGGCCGCCTTCGGCGTACCGGGAACGGACCACCTTCTTGTCGAACTTGCCCACGCTGGTCTTCGGCACGGCGTCGATGACCGCCCACCGCTCGGGCAGCTGCCAGCGGGCCACCGAGCCGGCGAGGAACTCCCGCAGTTCCTCGGCGCCGGTGGCCGCGCCTTCCCGGAGCACCACCGTGGCCAACGGCCGCTCGCCCCAGCGCTGGTCCGGTACGCCCACCACGCAGGCCTCGACCACGTCCGGGTGGGCCATCAGGGCGTTCTCCAGCTCGACCGAGGAGATCCACTCCCCGCCGGACTTGATGACGTCCTTCGCGCGGTCGGTCAGCGTGATGAACCCGTCCGGCGACAGGATGCCGACGTCACCGGTCCGCAGCCAGCCGTCCCGGAACTTCTCCTCGTCCGGGGTGTCGTCGCCGACGTACCGCCCGGTCACCCACGGCCCGCGCACCTCCAGCTCGCCCACCGACGCCCCGTCGGCGGGCAGCGGCTCGGCCAGCGGGCCGACGATCCGGGCCTCGACGCCGGCCGGCACCCGGCCCTGGGTGTAGCGGTAGCGCCAGGCCTCCGCGCCGTCCACGCCGGCCGGCGGGCGGGCCACCGAGCCCAGCGGCGAGGTCTCGGTCATACCCCAGGCGTGGATGACCCGGATGCCGTGGCGCTCCTCGAACGCGTGCATCAGCGCCGGCGGGCACGCCGAACCGCCGACGATCACCTCCGCCAGCGAGGCGGTGTCGACGTCGTGGCTGTCCAGGTACGCGAGCAGGTCGGTCCAGATGGTCGGGACGGCACCGGCCAGGGTGGGCTGCTCGGCGGAGATCATCTCGGCGATCGGCGCGGCCTGGAGGAAGCGGTCCGGCATGATCAGCGAGGCGCCGGAGAGGAACGCCGCGTACGGCAGGCCCCACGACATGGCGTGGAACATCGGCACGATGGCGAGCACCCGGTCGCGCGGCCCGAGCCCGAACGACTCCGGCATGCAGACCTGGAGGGAGTGCAGGTAGATCGAGCGGTGCGAGTAGGCCACGCCCTTGGGGTTGCCGGTGGTCCCGGAGGTGTAGCAGAGGGCGGCGGCGTCGCGCTCGTCCACCTCCGGCCAGTCGTAGGTGTCCGGCCGGCCGTCCAGCAGGGCGTCCCAGTGGTGTACGGCGATCCGGTCGCCGGCCGCCGCGACCAGCGGCGCGGGGTCACCGCCGCCGACCACCACCACGTGCCGGACGGTGGTCATGTCACCGATGACCCTCGCGAGCAGCGGGATGAGCGTCGTGTCGACCAGGATCACCCGGTCCTCGGCGTGGTTGGCGATGTAGGCGACCTGGTCGGGGAAGAGGCGGATGTTGAGGGTGTGGAGCACCGCGCCCATGCTGGGCACGGCGAAGTACGCCACCAGGTGCTCGGTGTTGTTCCACATGAAGGTGGCGACGCGCTCGTCACCGGTCACGCCGCACTCGTCGCGCAGCGCGTGCGCCAGCCGGGCGGCCAGCCGGCCGACTTCGGCGTACGTCGAGCGGCGGGGCTCGGCACCGGTCCAGGTGACCACCTCGGCCGTGCCGTGCACGGTGGAGCCGTGATCGAGGATCCGGGAGACCTGGAGGGGGGCGTCCATCATCGTGCTACGCATGGGTAACAAGCTAGTGTCGCCGGTCACAGCTTGGGAACCCCGGAACTCCGGACCAACCCGGGGAAGCTGCGTAGATTGTCCGGGTGAGCATCTCCTGGGCAGACTCCTACGTCGGGCAGCTGCGCGCCCTCGCCGGGGACCGGACGCTGATGTTCGTCGGGGCCCGCGCGGTGGTCCGGGACAACGCCGGCCGCGTCCTGCTGATCCAGCGCTCCGACAACGGCCAGTGGGCCATGCCGGCGGGGGCGATGGAGCTGGGCGAGTCGATCGCCGACTGCGCGGTCCGCGAGGTCCGCGAGGAGACCGGGCTGCGCGCCCTGCGGGTGAGCGCGTTCGCCCTCTACACCGGCCCGGACCGGACCCACACCAACATGTACGGGCACACCTACCAGATCTTCACCACCGCGTTCCGGGTCGAGGAGTGGGACGGTGAGCTCGCCCGGGTCACCGACGAGACCAGCGACGCCGGTTTCTTCCACCGCACGCACCTGCCGAGCCCGCTGTCGGCCAGCGTCCCGGAGACCCTGGCCGACCTGGACGTCTTCGAGCAGACCAACCGCCTGATCCTGAAGTAACGGCAACCCCGCCACCTGCCGTCCGACGACGCAGCACCGCCGCGCCCGCCGGCGCGTACGAGCCACCCGCCGTCCGCGCCCGGCTTCCGGTCACAGCAGGGTCTGCGACCTGGCCTCCATGTCGGCGGCGGCCTCCTCCTTCGACTCCCTCGCCAGCGGCTTGCCGCCGGCCGCCGGCGCCACACCGCCCAGGCCGTCGGTGCCACCGGTCGCGCCCCGCGGCCCCGCCCCGCGCAGCTTCTCGTCCGGCAGCAGCAGCGTGACCAGCACCGCCACGATCGCGATCAGCCCGGCGGTGAGGAACACCAGGTCCAGCGCCGTCACGAAGGATCCCTGGACGGCCTCCCGCACCGGCCCGGGCAGCGCGAGGATGGTGGCCGGATCGTTGACCGACACGTCGGCGCCGCCGCTCGCCGCCACCGCGGCCCGCTGCTCGGGCGGGAGCTGGGCGATCGCGCCGGGCAGCCGGCCGGCCAGTTCGGACGTGAGCCGGGACGACAGCACCGCGCCGAGGATGGCCACCCCGAACGACCCGCCCAGCGACCGGAAGAACGTCGCGGCGGAGGTGCCCGCGCCCAGGTCCCGCGTCGACACCGCGTTCTGCACCGCGAGGACCAGCGACTGCATGCACAGGCCGAGGCTGATACCGATCACCACCATGAAGCCGAAGGCGATCCAGAGGGACGTCCGTACCTCGAGTCGGGTGAAGAGCAGCATCCCGGCCAGCAGCACCACCGACCCGGCGACCGGGAACCACTTGTAGCGGCCGATCCGGCTCATCGCCCGGCCGGTCAGCACCGAGGTGACGATGACCCCGGCCATCATCGGCAGCATCAGCAGGCCGCTGCGGGTCGGCGAGGCGCCCTTGACGATCTGCAGGTAGAGCGGAATGAAGATGATCGACCCGAACATCACCAGGCCCAGCACGAAGCCCGCCGAGTTGGCCAGGGCGAAGGTCGCGCTGCGGAACAGCCGCAGCGGCAGGATCGGCTCGGCCACGCGGGCCTCCTGGAGGACGAACAGCGTCCCCAGCACCGCCCCGGCGACGAAGAGCCCGATGATCACGCCGGAGCTCCAGGCGTACTCGTTGCCGCCCCAGCTCAACGCGAGCAGCAGGCTGCTCACCCCGGCCACCAGCAGCGCCGCGCCGACCCAGTCGATCGCGTGCTTCCGGCGCTCGAAGGGGACCAGCCGCAGCACCCGCGAGCACACCACGATGGCCAGGATCGCCAGCGGCACGTTGATGTAGAAGATCCACCGCCAGTCGGTCTCGGCGAAGTACCCGCCGACCAGCGGGCCGGCCACCGACGAGACCCCGAAGACCGCGCCGAAGAGGCCCTGGTAACGGCCCCGCTCCCGGGGCGACACCACGTCCGAGATGATGGTGAACGCGAGTGTCAGCAGACCACCGGCGCCCAGGCCCTGCACACCCCGGGTGACGATCAGCTGGGTCATGTCCTGCGACAGGCCGGCGAGCAGCGAGCCGAGCAGGAACGTCCCGATCGAGAAGAGGAAGACCGGCCGGCGTCCGTACAGGTCGGCCATCTTGCCGTAGAGCGGGGTCGAGGCGGTCGACGCGAGCAGGTACGCCGTCACCACCCACGAGTAGTGGTTGATCCCGCCCAGTTCGCCGACGATGGTCGGCAGGGCGGTGCCCACGATGGTCTGGTCCAGCGCGGCCAGCAGCATGCCGGTCATCAGGCCGAGCATCAGCAGCCGGATCTGGCGCGCGGTCAGCACCGCGGTCTGGGTCGTCATTCCGGGTTCTTTCCCGGCCTGCCCGGAACATGCGCGCCGAGCCCGCTGCGCCACTACCGCTCCGGTCCCGACGGATCGGGCCGGGACCATGCGCTCCGGGCGGCAGGACGAGCGGCGGCGCGGCGTTACCAGACCACCGGAAGGCATCCGGAATTTTCACTCATTGCACAGCTGGTCTGGCCGCCCGGTCATCGGTGATGCGACGCCGCCCTGGTCAGTGACCTGCGAATACCCATTATCGTCGCTCCGGAAGCGTCCCGGAAGTTTCCCGGAAGTTATTGACATGACCACGCCGTCACGCGACAGTCTTTCATCGAAACATCTATGAACGTCGGTTTGTTCGGCCGGGCCCCGGCGCCGGGCCGGCCGGGCCACCGCCGCCGCTCCGCACCGGCCACGGACCGCGTCGTCGGTGTCGCCACACCGCCTGGCCTGCCGGCCGGGCTCCACAAGGAGGTACATGGACATGTCCGAGGCTCCCGCTCACCCCAGGCGTCGCACCCGCAGGGCGATCAAGCTCGTCGTCGGTGCCGCCTCCGCGGTCGCGCTAGCCGTGACCGGCGCGATGTGGGCCGGCACCGCGCACGCCGAGGCGGACCGGGTCATCACGTCCAACACGACGGGCACGCACAACGGCTACTTCTTCTCGTACTGGAAGGACAGCGGCAACGTCACGATGACGCTGGGTGCCGGCGGCAACTTCCGGGTCCAGATGAGCGGCATCAACAACTGGGTCGGCGGCAAGGGCTGGAACCCCGGCAGCAGCAACCGGGTCGTCAACTACTCCGGCACCTTCAGCCCGAACGGCAACGGTTACCTGGCCCTGTACGGATGGACCAGGAACCCGCTCATCGAGTACTACGTCGTGGAGAACTTCGGCAGCTACAACCCCAGCACCGGCGCGACCCGGCTCGGCTCGGTGAGCAGCGACGGCGGCACCTACGACATCTACCGCACCCAGCGGGTCAACGCGCCGTCGATCGACGGGACCGCGACGTTCTACCAGTACTGGAGCGTCCGCCAGCAGAAGCGCAGCAGCGGCACCATCACCGTCGCCAACCACTTCAACGCGTGGCGCAACTTCGGCCTGAACCTCGGCACGCACAACTACCAGATCATGGCCGTCGAGGGCTACCAGAGCAACGGCAGCTCGAACATCACCGTCAGCGAGGGCGGCGTCGTCAACCCGCCGCCGACCACCCCCGGCGGCGGCTCCGGCAGCTGCACCGTCAGCGTCAACCGCGGCCAGGAGTGGAACGACCGGTTCAACGTGAACATGTCGGTCAGCGGCAAGACCTCCTGGACCGTCACCATCAGGCTGAACGGCGGCCAGAGCCTGCAGAACAGCTGGAACGCCTCCATCTCGGGCACCTCCGGCACGCTGACGGCCCGACCCAACGGCAACGGCAACAACTTCGGCATCACCCTCTACAAGAACGGCAACAACACCACACCGACCGCCACCTGCGCGTAGGGCTGGCCGAGCCCGGGGAGTGCCGGCGTACGGCACCCCCGGGCTCGGGGGCGTGCTCAGTGCGGGCCTTCGGCGAACTCCTCGATGATCTTGGCGCAGAAGGCCGGGAGGTCGTCGGGCTTGCGGCTGCTGACCAGGCCGTTGTCCGTCACCACCGGCTCGTCGACCCAGGTCGCGCCGGCGTTCGTCAGGTCGGTACGCAGGCTCGGCCAGCTCGTGATCCGGCGGCCGCGCACCACGTCCGCCTCGACCAGCGTCCACGGCCCGTGGCAGATCACCCCGACCGGCTTGCCGGCCTCGAAGAACGCCCTCACGAAGCGCACCGCATCCGGGTCCGTGCGCAGGAAGTCCGGGTTGGCCACACCGCCCGGCAGCACCAGCGCGTCGTACCGCCCGGCGTCCGCGTCGGCCGCGGTCACGTCGACGTCGTACGTCTTGCTCTGGTCCAGATGGTTGACGGACTGGATCGACCCGGGCTTCAGCGAGACCAGCTCGACCGTCGCACCGGCCTGCTCCACCGCTTCGCGGGGCTGGGTGTACTCCACCTCCTCCACGCCGTCGGCGGCGAGGAACGCGATCCGCTTGCCCTCAAGTGTCGTCGCTGCCATCTCGATCCTTCTCCTCTCCGGGGTTACCTTTCGTCGGTTCCCGCCGCCTCCGGCACGAAACGCGGCGGCCGTCACGCCAGGTTTGACCCGGCGGACCGGGGGGACCCCGAAGGGCATGGCAGGAGCAGCAGCGGAACAGCGCCGGCTCGCCGCCGTGGTGGAGAGCTGGCTGGGGCGCCCCGTCCTGGTCCTCGGGGACGCGATGCTCGACGAGTGGCGGTTCGCCGAGTCCGACCGGCTCTGCCGGGAGGCGCCGGCCCCGGTGCTCACTCTGCGCCGGCGGATCTCCGCAGCCGGCGGGGCGGCGAACACCGCCGTGAACATCGCCGCGCTCGGCGGACGGGCCGCGCTGGTCGCACCAGTCGGCGCGGACGTGGCCGGCGACGAGCTGCACGACTGCCTGGACCGGGCGGGCGTCTGGGACCGGACGGTCAGCCATCCGAGCCGCCCGACGCCGGTGAAGCGGCGGATGCTCGCCGGCAACCAGATCCTGCTCCGGGAGGACTCCGGCGACCCGGACGACCCGCTCGACCACGAGGGGGTGGCCCGGCTGCTCACCGCGCTGGACTGCGCCACCGAGGAGCTGCGCGCCGCGGGTGGCGAGGCCCCGACGCTGGTGGTCTGCGACTACGCGCTGGGCGCCCTGCCCGCGCCGGTACGCTCCTGGCTGGTGAACAACCGGGAGCGGTACGCGACCGTCGCGCTCGACGCGCACGACCTCGCGGACTGGCGCGGCCTCGCGCCCACGGTGGTCACCCCGAGCTTCGCCGAGGCCACCCGGCTGCTCGCCCGCGCGGCGGCCCGGCCGGCCGGCGACGACCTGCACCTGGACCACCCCGACGGCGACCCGTCCGACGGCCCGTCCGAGCTGACCGTGGGCGTGGCGCCCGGCGACGGCTCGTCCGCCCGCCTCGGCCTCGCCGGGGACACCACCCGCCTGGCAGCCGCCGGCCCCGGGACCACCGGCGGGATCAGCGGCCCCGGCGGCGCCGGGCACCTCGGGCCGACCGGCGAGCCCGGCCCCGGCGAGGACCGGATCGCCCTGACCGGCGACGGGCTCAGCGTCGCCGGCACGGGGCTGACCGTGGGCGGGGGCGAGGGCGTGGACCGGGCGGTGCTCGCCGAGTCACGCCTGGCCGAGCTGCGGGAGCACACCGGCGCGGACGTCGTGGCGGTCACCCTGGACACCGACGGCGCGGTGGTCGCCGGGCCCGACGGCGAGCCCAGCCGCAGCCATAGCACCCCGGTGCCGGCGAGCCACGCCGTCGGCGCCGGTGACGCGTACCTGGCGGCGATGACGCTCGCGCTGGCGGCCGACGCGCCGCTGCCGACCGCCGCGCAGCTCGCCCAGCTCGCGGCCACCATCACGGTCTCCGAGACGGGCACCTGCGTGTGCCGGCGGACGGACCTGCTCACCGCGCTCGACTCCCCGGTCGACGAGGGCCGGCCGGCGGTCGTCGACGCCACCGAGCTGGCGACGATCGTCGGGCAACACCGCCGGGCCGGCCGCTCGGTGGTCTTCACCAACGGCTGCTTCGACGTGCTGCACCCGGGCCACGTCCGGTACCTGGAGCAGGCCCGCGCGCTCGGCGACCTGCTGGTGGTGGCGGTGAACTCCGACGGCAGCGTACGTCGCCTGAAAGGCGCGGACCGGCCGGTGAACCCGGTCGAGGACCGCGTGGCCCTGCTGGCGGCACTGTCCTGCGTGGACCATGTGGTGGTCTTCGAGGAGGACTCCCCGGCCCGGCTCATCGAGACCGTACGGCCCGACGTCTACGTCAAGGGCGGCGACTACCCGCCGGAGATGGTGCCGGAGGCACCGCTCGTGCGCCGGCTCGGCGGCCAGGTACGCACCCTCGGGTACGTGGCGGACCGCTCCACCTCGGCGATCATCGACCGGATCCGCGCCCACGGCGCCCACTCGACGGTGACGGAGCAGGCGTGAACCGACCGCTCGACCTCGGCGCGCCCGACCGGTTCCGCGCCGACCGGCAGCTCGACGTCCTGATCCCCACCCGGAACCGGCCGGCCGAACTGGCGGTCACCCTGTCCGGGTTGGCCGCGCAGGAGGGCGTGGGGGACTTCGGGGTGGTGGTCAGCGACCAGTCCGACGGCGAGCCCGCATACGCGCATCCGGCGGCGGCGACCATGGTCCGGGCGCTGCGCCACCGGGGACACCCGGTGCTGCTGACCCGCCGGCTGCCCCGGCGTGGCCTGGCCGAGCACCGCGCCTCGCTGCTGGCCGCCTCGGCCGCCCGGTACGTGCTCTGCCTCGACGACGACGTGTGGCTGGAACCGGGGACGCTGCGCCGGCTGGTCACCGTGATCGGGGAGCTGGGCTGCGGCTTCGTCGGCAACGCCGTGCACGGTCTGTCGTACGTCGACGACGTTCGGCCGGAGACGCACCGGCACTACGAGGAGTGGGACGGGCCGCCGGTGCCGGAGCGGGTCCGACCGGGCACCCCGGAGTGGCAGCGCGCGTCGATCCACCCGGCCGCGAACCTGCTGCACGTGACCGAGCAGCTGGACCTGCCGCCGGGGGCCTGGCGGGCGTACAAGGTCTCCTGGATCGGCGGGTGCGTGCTGTACGACCGGACGAAGCTGGTGGACGCGGGCGGCTTCGACTTCTGGCAGCGGGTGCAGGAGAACCACCAGGGCGAGGACGTCGCCGCCCAGCTCGCCGTGCTGGAGCGGCACGGCGGCGCCGGCGTCCTGCCCAGCGGGGCGTACCACCTGGAGTCGCCGACCACGGTCACCGAGCGCGAGGTGGAGGCGTGGGAGGTGCTCCTCGGGGAGGACGCTCCCCAGCCCGCCTGACCGCCCTCAGGCGAGCAGTTCGCGGGCGGCCTCCAGCACCTCGATCGTCGGCACGTCGGCCACGAACGAGTCGCGGTGCGCGCACTCGCCGTCCCCCGGGCGGTGCGGGTAAATGCCCGGGGTGCAGTCGACACCGCAGACCGGGCAGTGCACCCGCCACGAGCTGATCGGGCGGTGCCGGCCGCGCAGCGGGTTGGCCGTGTTGATGAGGTTGCCGACCCAGTAGACGCCGACGGTCGCGGTGCCCAGGGCCGCCGCCAGGTGCACCGGGCCGGTGTCGTTGGAGATCACCAGCGCGCAGCCGGCGTAGGCGCCGGCGAGCCCGCCCAGACTGAGCACGCCGACCAGCGGCCGTACCGCCACCCCGGCCACCGTGACCACCCGGTCCACCACCTCCTGCTCGGCGGGCGTGCCGGTGACCAGCACCTCGTACCCGTCGCCGTGCAGCTCCCGGGCCACCTCCGCGAACCGCTCCGGCGGCCAGCGTCGCCGCGGGTCGGTGGCGCCCGGGTGCAGCGCGACGCGGGGCCGGTCCGCGGGGCCGAGCACCTCGGCCGCCTCGGCGCGGTCGGCGTCGGTGACGGCGAGGGTCGGGACGATCGTCGTGGCCGGCGCGCCCACCAGCGCCGCCACCTCCAGGTAGCGGATCACCTCGTGCTGGTAGTAGACGTACCGGAGCCAGCGGTCCAGCGGCGGCGCGTCGTCGGCGCGCAGGCCGGCGGTGACCCGCGCGCCCAGGCCGGCGACGACCGGGTTGGAGTTGGCGCCGCCGCCGTGGACCTGCAACGCCAGGTCGAAGCGCTCCTTGCGGGCGGCCGCGAGGAAGTCCGCCAGCGCCGACTCGGGCTCGCCGGGCTCCGGGGAGCGGATCCCCGGCGCGGGCGGGATCACCAGGACGCGGTCCACCGGGCCGGGCCGGTCGCGCCACAGCTTCGCGTGCCACGGCGCGCCGAGCAGCACGATCTCCGCTTCCGGGTACGCGGACCGCAGCGCCTCCAGCGCCGGCAGGACGAAGATGAAGTCACCGAGCGCGTTGGCCCGCAGCACGGCGATCCGCTCGACGTCGGGTACGCGCTCGGCGACCGGGCCGAGCAGGTGCGGGGCGACCACGCGACCCCTACGGCCGGTCGATCTCGGTGTCCGGCTGGTGCAGCTCCCGGTCCGCGGCCGGGTCGACCGGCTTCGGCGTACCGGTGGTGGGGCCGCGGACGCCGGTGCGGCCGACGGTGATGGTGCGCGGCGCGGGCCGGGCGGCCCGGGGCAGCCGGACCCGGAGCAGGCCGTGGTCCATCACCGCGTCGATGGCGTCCGGGTCGACCCGGGACGGCAGGTCCACCCGGTACTCGAAGCCACGGGTCTCGAAGCCGCCCGGGATGCCGTGGTCGGCGTTGACCTCGGCCTCCGACCGGGCCCGGACGCACAGCTCGCGGTCGTCCAGCTCGACCGCCACCTCCTCGGGCGCGACGCCGGGCAGGCGGACGACGACCTCCCAGCCGTCGGCCGTCTCGTTCAACTCCAGGTCGGGTGGGCCGGAACGGCCGCCGACGAGCCGGCTCAGCTCGGACCGCAGCGACTGCAGCTCCCCCATCGGGTCCCAGCCCTGCTGCCGGCCACGCCAGCCCCGGCCGGACGCACCACCGCTCTGTTCGCTCATGCCGGCCCTCCGTCCCGTCCCGGCCCGCGCCCGCTCATGACGCCTCGCCGATCCGGCTGGCCGACGGGGACCGCAGGGAACTGGGCGCGTTCAGGTTGGCCTCGCGGTCCACGCCGACGCCGAGCCGGTCGACCAGTTCCCCACCGAGCCAGGCGCTGACCCCGAGGATGGCCAGGGCGACGACCTCGATCGCGATCAGCGCGCCGCCGGCGTCCCGGGAGTCGGCGTTGAGCCGGACCACCCAGACCGCGGCGAAGAGCAGGACCACCGCCAGGTTCGCGGCGGCGTGCGTGACCCCCACCCGCTTCGCACGCGTGCCGGTGGGGATGGCGAGCAGGTCGACGGCTCCGGCGGCCGCGGCCAGCAGGCCGCCGATCAGGCCGACGGCGATGTTCCAGTACGCGACCTCGCCGAGGAAGTCGGGGCCGCCGACGGTATTGATGACGTCGAAGAGCACCGCGGTCACGAACAGGGCGACCGGGAACGTCACCAGCATCGGGTGGACGGGGTGACCCAGCACCTTGATACGGCTCTCCATGGCCGGGCCTCCACAGTTCGGTCCGCTGGCAGGTCGGGAAGGCGGTACCCGTGCTCGCGGCGGGCAAACCTCGCCCTGCTCGGACCGCCTAGGCTGTCGGTGGCGGGCCATGCCGCCACCTGGGTTCAACGGACGGGGGGAGGGTCGCGTGACGGTGCAGATCACGACTCACGAGGAGCTACGGGAGCTGTTGGGCGTCCCGGCGCCCCGGGCCGCCGCGAAGGAGCGGACACGGCTGCACGAGCGGGACCGGCAGTGGCTGGCCGCTTCCCCGTTCTGCCTGATCGCCACGGCGGGTGCGGACGGCACCTGCGACGTCTCGCCGAAGGGCGACCCGCCCGGCTTCGTCCGGGTGCTGGACGACACGACGATCGCCGTCCCGGAGCGGCCCGGCAACAAGCGCGCCGACGGCTACCGCAACATCCTGGACAATCCGCACGTCGGGTTGATCTCCCTGATTCCCAGGCGCACCGACACCCTGCGGATCAACGGGCGGGCCCGGCTGGTCCGCGACGCTCCCTACTTCGACGACATGACGGTCAACGGGCACCGGCCGGTGCTCGCGGTGGTGGTCGAGATCGAGCAGATCTTCTACCACTGCGCGAAGGCGTTCCTCCGGTCGGAGCTGTGGCGGCCGGAGACCTGGGCGCCGGAGGTGCTGCCGTCCCGGGCGCGGCTGGTCAAGGAGGTCGAGGCGCCGGCGGAGAGCCTGGCCGACCTGGAGCGCCACTACGGCCCGGAGTACGCCCGCCGCCTGTACGTCTGACCACGGTCACGTTTGAGCTGGCAGCCGAGGGTACTGACTTCCCTTTGACGGACCGCCCCCGCCGGTGTTCGTCGAACGTGCCGGGCGGTCGGAGCTGACCAGGAGGTTCAAACCCATGACCACGAAGGTCGAGAAGTCCATCGAGGTGCGGGTGCCCGTCCGCACCGCCTACAACCAGTGGACGCAGTTCGAGGAGTTCCCGAAGTTCATGGGCGGCGTCCGCGAGGTTCGCCAGCTCGACGACCGGCGGATGCACTGGATCGCCGAGATCGCCGGCGTCCGGCGCGAGTGGGACGCCACGATCCTGGAGCAGGTGCCGGACCGCAAGGTCGCCTGGGCGGCGACCGAGGGCGCGACCAACGCCGGCGCCGTCTACTTCCAGCCGGTCGGCACCGACCGCACAATGGTCCGGCTGCACCTGGAGTACGAGCCGGAGGGCCTGGTCGAGAAGGCCGGCGACAAGCTGAACGTCGTCGAGCGGCAGGCCGAGTCGGACCTGGCGAAGTTCAAGTCGTTCATCGAGAGCCAGGGTGCCGAGACCGGCGCCTGGCGCGGCACCGTCGACACGGGTGCCGGTGTCGGTACGCCGGGCGTCGAGTACGCGGCCGGCACCCAGGGTGACAGTGGCAAGGCCGGCGTCTCCGGCAAGGCCGTGGCCGCCGGCGCGGCGGTGGCCGGCGCGGCGGCCGCGGGGGCGGCGGCCGCGGCGAAGCACCGCTCCGGCGACGAGGACGAGCCGACGCCGACCACGGAGCCGGAGTACGTGGTCACCGATGTCCCGGAGAGCGGCGTCGCCACCTACCCGCCCGAGCCGCGCCGCGGCAGCTGACCACCGTTTCGCCTGACCGGGCCCGGTCTGCCGGGCCCGGTCAGTGCTGTCCGCCCGGCCCACGCCGGCGATCAGTTCCCGGCGCGTCCGAGTCAGGCCGCCCGCGGCTGGACCGTCACCATCCACAGGTGGCCGTCCGGGTCGGCGAACGTGCCCGCGTACCCCCAGGGTTGTGGGCCCGGGGCGAGCGTGACCCGCGCCCCGGCGGCCCGCGCCCGCTCGACGGCCCCGTCCACCTCGGCCTCGGTCGCGACGGCGAAGCTGAGCAGGCACTCGTTCGTCCCCGGGGCCGTGACCTGGTGCGGGCTGGTCACCCAGCCGAAACCGCCGGTGGGAATGAACATGAGGCGGAGCCCGTCGTTGACGACGAACTGCAAGGGCTCCGGGAGGCCGTCGTCGGCCGGCTCGCCGATCGCGGCCAGGCCGAGGGCCTCGACGTAGAAGCGGTACGAGACGGCGCGGTCGGCGGTGGGCAGGCTGACGACGACGGGTGCGTTCGGCACGTGACTGACCTCCAGGCTGGGACGGGACACCCAGGATGGACCAGCCCGCGCACCGGAACTCATCGTCAGGGGTCCGCCGGGCGGTCCCCGCGTTCGGCAGTCAACCGGATGCGGTTGACTGTCATCAATGTCGTCAGCCCAGCTTCGGCGTCGCCCGGTCGATGATCGCGGCGTGGTCGACGCCGGCCGGCAGCGTCCCGTACGCGTAGCCGTGCTCGCCGCCCAGCCGGGACGCGCAGAACGCGTCGGCGACGGCCGGGTGACCGTGCCGGACCAGCAGCGAGCCCTGCAGGACGAGGGCCAGGCGCTCCACCAGGTGCCGGGCCCGCAGTTCCGCCTCGGCCGGGTCGGTCAGGTCCGCGCGCAGCCGCCGGACCGCGGCGTCCAGCCGCGCGTCTCCGCCGGCCGCCGCGTCCACCTCGGCCTCGAACGCGGCCAGGACCTGCGGCTCCCGGGTCAGGGCCCGCAGGACGTCCAGCGCGGCCACGTTGCCCGAGCCCTCCCAGATCGAGTTCAGCGGCGACTCGCGGAACAGCCGGGGCATGCCGGACTCCTCCACGTACCCGTTGCCGCCCAGGCACTCCAGGGCCTCGGCCGCGTGCCCGGGCCAGCGCTTGCAGACCCAGTACTTGCCGACCGCGAGGGCGAGCCGCTTGACCGCGGTCTCCCCGGCGTCACCCCGCGCCGAACGGTCCGTCGCGCCCGCCAGCCGCAGCATGAGTACGGTGGCCGCCTCGGACTCGACCGCCAGGTCGGCCAGGACGTTGCGCATCAGCGGCTGGTCGACCAGGTAGCGGCCGAACGCCTGCCGGTGCGCCACATGGTGGGCGGCCGTGATGAGCCCCTGCCGCATCCCGGCGGCGGCGCCGATGAGGCAGTCGAGCCGGGTCAGGTTGACCATGTCGATGATCGTGCGGACGCCGCGGCCCTCGTCGCCGACCCGCCAGGCGAGCGCGTGCTCGTACTCGACCTCCGACGAGGCGTTCGACCGGTTGCCGAGCTTGTCCTTGAGCCGCATCAGCCGCATCGGGTTGCGGGTGCCGTCGGGCAGCACCCGGGGCACCAGGAAGCAGGTGAGCCCACCGGGCGCCTGGGCGAGGGTGAGGAAGAGGTCGCACATCGGCGCCGAGGTGAACCACTTGTGCCCGACGAGCCGGTAGGTGCCGTCCGGTTCGGGCCGGGCGGTGGTGGTGTTGGCGCGGACGTCGGAGCCGCCCTGCTTCTCGGTCATCGACATGCCGGCCAGCAGCCCCCGCTTGCCCAGCGGTGACCGCAGCCCCGGGTCGTAGGTGGACGCGGCCAGCAGCGGCTCGTACCGCTCGGCCAGCTCCGGTGCGTGCCGCAGCGCGGGCACGGCCGCGTACGTCATCGAGATCGGGCAGCCGTGGCCGGCATCCGGCCGCCACGTGTAGAACTTCGCGGCGCGGGCGACGTGTGCGCCCGGCCGGTCGTCGGCCCAGGGCGCGGCGTGCAGGCCGTGGGTGACGGCGGTCCGCATCAGCTCGTGCCAGGAGGGGTGGAACTCCACCTCGTCCACCCGGTGGCCGTACCGGTCGTGGGTCCGCAGCACCGGCGGGTACTCGTTGGCCAGCCGCCCGTGCTCGATCGCCTCCGCTCCGCCCCCGAGCCGGCCGAGCTCGTGCAGCTCGCCGATCGCCCAGCCGGCACCCTCCCGCTCGACCCCCGTCAGCAGCGCCGGGTCGTCCGCCGCGTCGTAGCCGACCAGCGGCGGTACCTGGTTGAACACCTCGTGCGTGGTCACGATGACACTCCCAGTGCGCGGTGGATGAATCGGGTGAGGCCGGGGATGGTGTCCGGGCCGGCCACCCCGGCGGCCAGCGGGCCGACCATGGCCTCGGCGAGGGCGCCGACCAGCGCGGTGGCGGTCAGCTCCGGGTCCTGCGGGGGCAGCTCGCCGGACGCCACGCCGTCGGCCACATAGCCGGCGATCAGCTCGGCGTGGGCCCGGCGGAAGACCAGCCGCTGCGCGTCGACCGCCGGGTCGACGGGTTCGGCCAGCAGCGCGTACGCCAGGCGCGGCGACTGCAGCGCACGACCGGCGAAGGTCGCGACGACGGCGGACAGCCGGGCGGCCGCCGTACGCTCCCGGCCGGCCGCGCGGGCGACGGCGTGGATCTCCCGCTGCGACGCCGCCCGGAACACCTCGGCGAACAGCTCGGCCTTGGTGGGGAAGTGCCGGTAGACGCTGCCGGTGGCGATGCCGGCCCGCTCGGCGACGGCCGCGACCGTGCAGCCGGCGTAACCGTGCTCGGCCATGATCTCCAGCGCCGCCGCGATCGTCCGCTCGCGCGACGCGGTGAGCCGAGCCTTGACCCGCTCGGTCGTCCGGTACGCCACGCAAGAATTGAATCACCGTTCACTTCTTGCCGGCAAGGGGCACGAGCTGCCACCACCGGCACTGGGGGTCGCCGGGGCGGCAGCCGGCGTCAGGCGGCCCGGCGCTCCTGGAGCAGGTTCGCCAGTGGATCGACCAGGTCCGGCCGGTCGTGGAGGAGGTCGTCGAACCGCACCCGCCAGACGCCCGACTCCACGGCCCTCGACTCCAGGTCGTGGCGTGCGATCAGGCGGTCGCGGGACTCGCGCACCAGCTGCCCGTAGGGCTGGCCGGCGTGCGCGTCGAGCCAGTCGGCGTAACGAACCGTCCGCGCCGGGTCGTCCGGGGCACCGACGACGGCCCGGGCCGCGTCCCAGGCGAGACGCGGGACGTGCGTCTTCACAGGCATGGATCGATTCTCGTCCCGGCGCCGCCGGTCCGACAAGAACCGAAGGGCTCTAGATTCGGAGGAATGAATTTCAGATCGTCCCGGGCCGACACCGTACGGGCGTTCGGCACCCTGTCGCTGTTCGCCGGCTTCGTGATCTCGTTGCTCACGAGCGGCAGTGACTACGACGGGCACGAGCCGCAGATCCTCGCGGCCTTCCTGGTCGTGACCGGAATCGGCCTGCGGATCGAGGCCGCGATCACCGATCGCGCCCGCTGACCGGGCTACCGGCGGCGTCGGGCGGCCCGCACGGCGAGCACGACGGCGCCGACGACCAGCACGACGCCGATCAGCTGGAGGCCGGGCGAGTCGTCGCCCTCGCCGTACACGATGGCGGCGACGCCGACCGCGACGGCGAGGGCGGCGAGGACGTAGCTCATGACGGACTCCTTCTCCGGCCGGTTCATTCCTCGACGTACTCGAGCAGGTCGCCGGGCTGGCAGCCGAGCACCCGGCACATCGCTTCCAGAGTGCTGAAGCGGACGGCCTTGGCGCGGCCGTTCTTCAGCACGGCCACGTTCGCCGGGGTGAGCCCGACCCGCTCGGCAAACTCACCGACGCTCATCTTGCGCTTGGCCAGCTCGACGTCGATGCGCACGACGATGGGCATCAGATCACCGCCTCCATGTCGGTGCGCAGCGTGGTGGCCTGCCGCAGCAGCGCGCGCATGACCACCATCAGGAGCCCCAGCACGGTGACACCCACGACCATCAGGAGCAGCAGGAGCGGCAGTCCGGGGTCTTCAGCGTTGAAGCCGACGTAGAGGAACACGCCGAGCAGCACCACCCACGCGGCACCGATCGCCCACACGATCGCGTCCACCCACACGAGGGAGTCCTCGCTGAAGATGCGGTCGTTCTTGACCCGGGTGAGCAGCTTCCAGGTGGACACGATCACCACCTGGACACACAGCACCAGGAACACCGACACGGCCGTCGCCGGCCACCTGAGGTACGCGAAATCGGGGGACTCCTCGGCCATGTGCGCGAACTGCCCGGGCAGCGACATGGTCTGGAGCAGCACCAGGATCCCGAACAGCAGGACGAGGAAGACCCGGAGGGCGGCTACCGCCCGACGTTCTGTGAACACACATCGACTATCAGCTAGAACCTATCGATTGTCAATCGGCGGCCGGGGCGTGCTTGCCGGCCTGCGCCCCGACTGGCTGCACTGCCGGCGTCCCGCCTTGACCTCAACCTGACTTGAGCTCCTAGGTTCTCCTGCACGCGTGTCGGCCGCCGCGCACCGAAGGTGAACCGGATCGGGGATCCGTGATGAGGACTGGAGACGTGACGTGACCGTCAGTTGGGCGTACATCTTCGAACAACCCGATACCGATCCGGTTGCGGACCGCGTGGTCATCGACCGTGGCGGGCAGCGGACGTTCCTGGTGCCGGTGCCGGAGGCGACGCTGGCTCCCAGCGCGGCGGCCGCCCTCGTCGAGGAGGGAGTTGCCCTGATCGAGCTGTGCGGCGGCTTCAGCCTGGCCGCAGCCGCGGAGGTCGTCGCCGCCGTCGACGGTCGGATCCCCGTTGGGCATGTGGCCTTCGCGGTGGACTCGGTACGGGGCGCGGCCGCGTACAGCGAGCAGTTCGACAGCGAGCAGGCAACCTCCTGACCCCCGAAGGTGGTCGGCCGACTCCTGCGCAAGCTGTCACCGGCCTCGGCGGCCACTCGCCGGGCAGTCCCCGAACCGTAGGACACGGTCCCGCTCGGTGACCGACCTGGACGTGCTCATGCTCGATGTCTAGCGCCGGAGCAGGACGAGCCCTCCCACCGCAGTCATCACGAGGAGTAGGGCCACCGCGAACAGAGCACGTCCTACCGCGATGGGCACGGGCACGAGAAACGGTGCCTGCTGGAGGAGCACGCTCGCACCGAGCAGGGCGACACAAGCACCGTGGCGGACAGGCTGGGATCGCTGGCTCGCCGTCAAACGCGCAACCCGCACCCAGGTCACCGGAAACCGTCGTGTCGCCGCGACACGCACCCCGAACATGACCAGGACAAGGCCGAGTACGACGACAACCAGGCGCAGGGCGACCCACACCGGCTCTGGATCAGCCACGCTCATGCGACCGATCATCCACGTGATGTCAAGGCCACGGGGCGGTCGCCGCACGGGACAAGGACACGAGCGGGATTGCCTTACGGGAACTTATGGCAGTAGTGGTCGTGGTATTTGGGCCAGAAGGCGAACAGCAGCCGTCGGTCGGAGGGGTCGGACACCAACCTCCAGCCCGACTCGCGGGCGACCACCTCGTAGGTGCCTCGGATCTCCGCGTCCGACAAGCCGCTGCGATACTCGACCGTTACCGCGCCGTACGTCTGGCTCTCACTGCCGGGACCGGTTTCGGTGCACGGCTGTAGCGTCGCTGGCCCAGCAACCGGTGACGCGCCTGCCCCAACCTTGGCCAAGCCTGCTCGCCGACCATCATCGGCCTCGTCGTTCACGCCGCCACCGTACGGATTGGTAGCCACGCTGTGAAGATCTCCTACGGGCTGCTGGTGCGGTTCCTGCCTACCCCGGGTTGCGGTGGGGTGAGGCGTCGGCGCTGCGGGTGTCGCGGCTGGATCTGCTGCGGCGTCGGGTCACGGTGGCCGTGGCGTTCGCAGAGGTTGGCGGGGAGCTGGTGGAGGGCACGCCGAAGAACCACCAGCGCCGGTCGGTGCCGATCCCGCGCTTCCTCGTCGACGAGCTGGCCGCGCAGGTCGCCGGGAAGCGCCGGGACGAGCTGGTGCTCACCGCCCCGCACGGCGGGCCGCTGCGCAACACCAACTTCCGGACTCGGGTCTTCGGGCCGGCGGCGGCGTCGGTCGGGCTGGCCGGGCTGACTCCCCACGACCTGCGGCACACGGCGGCGAGTCTGGCGGTGGCGGCGGGCGCGAACGTCAAGGCGGTGCAGCGGATGCTCGGGCACGCCTCGGCGTCGATGACGCTGGACGTGTACGCGGGGCTGTTCGGTGACGACCTGGACGCCGTTGCCAACCGGCTGGACGAGGCGGTCGCGGCGCGGGATGCGGACCATTTGCGGACTGGCACGGCCGGCGGCGACGTGATCGACCTCCGGAAACGGCGAAGCCCAGGCCGTTGACCTGGGCTTCTACTCTGAGCCGCCTGACGGAATCGAACCGTCGACCTACGCATTACGAGTGCGTCGCTCTAGCCGACTGAGCTAAGGCGGCAACGATCAGCAAGTGTACGCCACCCCCGGCGTGCCGCCGAACGGGATCCCCGCCAGGTCGCGGTTCCGGACACGCCGCGCGTTCGGACGTCCACCGGACAGCGCCACCGGCCGCACCCCACTACGCTCCGGCGGATGACGGACGATCATCCCTCCGGATCGCCGGACGGCAACACCAGCGGTTCCGAGCCGGCACGTCACACCGACCGGCGAGCGCCGCACGACGACCCGCACGCCAGCGAGGCGGCCGGCGGCCGGCCGGCACGGCGACCGCGGAGCACCGATCCTCTCGCGCTGGGCTTCACCCCGCGCAAGCCGGTGCCGTGGTTGGCACCGTTCCTGCTGATCAGCACCGGCATCCGGACGCTGCTGGCGATGCTCTTCGGGGCGTACCTGGACAAGCGGGAGCTGCAGAACTCCCTCGACGCGGGGATCGCCGACGCGGTCGGGCCGGACGGCGGGCTGTGGCTGGACTACGTGGCCGACCTGGGCGACGGCTTCAACGCCACGTACTCGGTCGCCTACCTGCTCGCCCAGCGCGAGCTCGAGGTGGACGGGCATCGCCTGCCCCGCGCGCAGGTGCTGGTGATGGGCGGCGACCAGGTCTACCCGTCGGCGGCGTTCGAGGCGTACGAGGACCGTTGCAAGGGCCCTTACCAGGCCGCGCTGCCGGTCACCCCGCCCGAGCGGCCGACGCTGTTCGCGGTCCCCGGCAACCACGACTGGTACGACGGTCTCACCGCCTTCCTGCGTCTCTTCGTCCGGTCCCGGGACCGCCACTTCGGCGGCTGGGACACCGGGCAGTCCCGCTCGTACTTCGCCGTGGGGCTGCCGGCCGACTGGTGGCTGCTCGGCCTGGACGACCAGTCCGGCTCGTACCTGGACGACCCGCAGCTCACCTACTTCGACGCGGTGGCGGAGCGGCTGGGGCCGCAGAGCCGGGTGATCCTGGCCGTGCCGGCGCCGACGTGGGTCAAGGCCGTCGACCACCCCACGGCGTACGACTCGGTCGACTACTTCATCCGTACGATCGTCGCGCCGACCGGCGCGCAGGTGCGGCTGCTGATCTCCGGCGATCTGCACCACTACGCCCGGTACGCCGGCCCGGACCGCCAGCTCATCACGTGTGGCAGTGGCGGCGCGTACCTCTACCCGACGCACAAGCTGCCGGAGCGGATCGAGGTGCCGCCGAAGGACACGCTGGCGCGGCGGGCGAGCACCTCCCAGACGTACGAGTTGGCGGGCCGTTATCCGACCGCGGCGCGGTCCCGGCGGTACGCCTGGGGGATCTTCCCCCGGCTGCCGCTGCGCAACCCGGGCTTCACCACCCTGCTCGGCACCCTGCACACGCTGCTGATGCTGGCGATGGTCGGAGTGGTGACGAACCCCGACGGCACCGAGCAGCGACTGTTCAGCGTGCCGCTGGTGGCGATGCTGTTGGTGACCCTGCTCGGCGCTGCCTTCTTCGCCAAGCCGCCCAGCTCCGGCGGCAAGCGGCACGCCCGGCACTGGATCCTCGGCGTCGGGCACGGCCTGGCCCACGTGGGGCTGGCAGCGGCCGGCACGTGGGCGTGGCTGGCCCTGCCGTTCCAGGACTGGCAGTGGCCGCTGTCGGCGGTCGCCGCGGTGGTTCTGTACGGCCCGGTCAGCGGACTGGTGGCGAGCCAGCTGGTGGCGGCGTACCTGCTGGTGGCCGGCGCGTTCGGGGTGAACGTCAACGAGCTGTTCGCCGGCCAGGGCATCGAGGACTCGAAGGCCTTCCTCCGCCTGCGGATCGACCCGGACGGCACCTTGACCATCTATCCGGTCGGCATCGACCGGGTGTCCCGCGACTGGCAGATCAATCCCGACCAGTCCGCCGAGTCCTCCTGGCTGATCCCCGGCACCCCCCTGCGCCCCCGCCTGGCCGAACCCCCGGTGGTCATCCACTGACCAGACCTCAAGTTGATCACGAAGTTTGTCGCGGCGATTCGTCGGTCGGCGCGGCAATAACTCCTTGATCAACGGGGCCGCCGCGCCGGGTCGGGTGAGAGGGCGGGGGTCAGCGGGGGTGCTGGGTTTCGTGGGCTTGGCGGGGGCCGCAGACGTCGGCGCGAGAGCACCTGAAGCGCGAGCCGTCGGCGTCCAGGCGGACCGTGACCGCGTCTCGCGGGACGCTGTGGCCCACTACGCGGCCCTCGCCCTCCGGCGTCGTGACGCGGGCGCCGACCGCCGGGGCGGATTCCTGGAATTTCGCGTACAGGGGGTGTTCGTACTTCAGGCAGCACATGAGCCGGCCGCACGCGCCGGAGATGCGCAACGGGTTGAGCGGCAGGTCCTGGTCCTTGGCCATCCGGATGGTCACCGGCTCGAAGTCGGTCAGGAACGTCGCGCAGCACAGGTCCCGCCCGCAGGACCCGATCCCGCCCTGCACCCGGGCGGAGTCGCGGGCGGAGAGCTGGCGCAGCTCGACCCGGCAGTGCAGCGTCGCGCCGAGGTCGCGGACCAGTGACCGGAAGTCCACCCGGTGCGGGGCGGTGAAGTAGATCGTGCTCCGCTCGCCGCCCTCCGCGCCGCCGAGCACGTGGTCCACGGCCACCACCTTCATCGGCAGGAGGTGCTCCCGGATCAGGCGCTTCGCCGCGACCTTCGCCTCGGCCTTGCGCCGCCGCAGCGACTCGTCGCGGCGCAGGTCCTCCTCCTGCGCCACCCCGGCCAGCCGGGGGAACCCGGCGGTGTCCTCGGCGACCCACTGGGCGGCCCAGACGCACTCGGCCACCTCGGGCCCTTCGTCCGTGGGCACCAGCACCTTGTCGCCCACCTGCGGCCGGAGGTCACCGGGGTCGAGGTAGTAGAGGCGCCCGTACCGGTGGAAGCTGACCGCGCACAGCATGCCCATCCCCTCACCCTACGTCCCGCGGCGTGCCGCGGCCGGACGGGCGTCGCGATCCGGCTACCCCATGCAGCCATCCATATCGATCGAATCGGCTGACCCGTGAGCCGTCCCGCCGTGCCGATGTCCTCGTCCGGACGGTTGATTCCGCCGCCACGCACGGGACAAACACCGTCGCGCAGCGTTGAGTGAAGACAGACCTGCGGGGGGTGCAGGGGATGGCCGCGGCGTCGCCGCCGGAGCCGGAGACCGGCTCGCGAGCGCGACGCCGTGTGCCATGTAACCGGCCGGCCAGCGGGCCGGGACCCGACCTCCTACCCGCCGACCCGGGTCGTGGTGTCGTACCGCGGCCGCTCGGCGACCGGCGTCCGCCACCGGGACTCAGCCAGGCTCGGCCCCCACTGCCGCAGGATCGTCTCCGCCCCGTCGTACGCGACGCACAGCACGGCCAGCACCCGTGCGGCGATCTCCGCGGCCTCCGAACCGGCTGAGGCGCGCGGGGCGGACACGGCGAGCGGCACCGAGGTCGCGGCGACCACCGCCACCGCCTCGGTCGACCCCAGCACGTCCGCCAGCGCCCGGGCCAGCGCCCGCCGGCTGCCCTCCACCCAGTCGGCGAGCGCGTCGGCATAGCCGGCGGTCGACTCCAGTCTCCCCACCAGGCTCTCCGGCCCCTCGTCGAGGTGCCGGAGCAGCGCCGTGCGGGCCTCCCCGTACGCGGCGGCGGCCGCACCGGACCACAGCAGCGGGTCGGTGAGGGCGGCGGACACCTCGTCGTACCCCCGGACGAGCCGGCGCACCGACCGGCCGGCACCGGCCAGCGGCGCGGGGTGCAGGTCCAGAAAGCTCCGCACCGCCTCGCCGGGGAGCACCTGCATGCGGCGCAGCAGCGGCCAGACCCGGTGGCCCTCGGGCGCACCGGCGGCGAGCAGGGTGTCGACGCGGCGCAGCAGGTCGAGGCCGGGCTCGGCGAGCCGGTCCAGCGGATCCATCACGCCTCCCCGGCGACCCGCCGCGCGGCGGCCCGGTCGACGTCGGCGTAGCGGTCGGCCGCCTCCCGTACCGCGGACGCGGCGGCGGCCAGCCGCAGCGCGGCGGCGTACGCCTCACGGGCGCGGTCACCGGTCGCGGCCGCCCACTGCCGGTGCAGGGCCCGGCCGATCTCGCCGGGCCGCCCGCCGGCGTCGGCGCCGAAGGCGACCTGCGCCGGGTCGGTGGCGGGGACCGCACGGGACAGGCCGGCCAGTGTCTCGCTCGCCGCGTCCAGCCGGGCGGCGAGGGCGTGCAGGGTGTCCATCTCAGGCCCCCGCGAGCGGGCGGTAGGCGGCGAAGGTCTCGTTGTGCAGCTTCTCCCTCGCCCACTGTGCGGCGTCGGCGGCCGCGGCGACCGCGGCCTGCACGGACCCGGCGACGTCACGCGGATGACGGTTGTGCAGCGGACCGAGGAAGCGCACGTCGGTGATCCGCCCGCCGGCGGTGACCACGACCTCGACCAGACCGTCCGGCGAGCGGACGGTGACCTCCACCGTCGTCACCGCCTGGTCGAACTCGGCCTGGAGGGACTCGATGCGGCGGTAGCGCCGGACCGCCTCCTCGATCCAGGCTTCGTCGATCTCCCCCCGCGGCATCGGCGGACTCCTCCCGGACGGATGTCACTCTGCGTGGCGCTGCCGTCACATCGGCACACCGGACCGTACCGCACCGGAATCGCGCCTGTCGATGCCTGTGCACAACCGCGCGGGAGGTCAGCCCTTCCAGAGGGCGAGCATCATCGCCTCGACGGCGATCCGGGGCTTCACGTTCGCCTCGATCGCGGTCCGGCAGGCGAGGACGGCCTCCAGGCGGCGCAGGGCGCCCTCGGCCGCCCACTTGCGCGCCCCGGCCTCGGCGACGGTGGCGGTGTCGGTGTGCACCGGCTCGACCGGCGCGCGCAGCGCCATCGTGAGGGCGTCCCGGTAGAAGCCGGCGAGGTCCACCAGGGCCCGGTCCAGGGCGTCCCGCTGCGCCCGGGTGGCCCGCGACTTCTGCCGCCGCTCCAGGTCCTTGAGCTGGCTGGCGGCGCCCCGGATCGCGCCGGCCGCCCCGCGGCCGGTGCCGCCGGCACCCAGGGCCGTCTCCAGCGCGGCCCGCTCGGCCGCGTCCGTCTCCGCCACCGAGGCCTCGGCCTCCGCCTCGGCCGCCTCGATCAACGCGGAGGCCGCGTCGAAGGCGGCCCCGACCCCGGTCAGCCGCCGCGGCACCGCGAGCACCGCGTCCCGGCGCTTGCGCGCCTCCGGGTCGCGGGCCAGCCGCCGGGCCCGCCCGACGTGCCCCTGGGCGGCCGCCGCCGCCCACCGCGCCACGTCCGGCGCGATGCCGTCCCGCCGGACCAGCACCTCGGCCACCGCGTCCGCCGGCGGCTGCCGCAACGGTACGACCCGGCAGCGCGACCGGATGGTCACCGAGATGTCGTCCGGGTGCGTGGACGGGGCGCAGAGCAGGAAGACGGTACGCGGCGGCGGCTCCTCGATCGCCTTCAGCAGGGCGTTGCCGGCGGCCTCGGTGAGCCGGTCGGCGTCCTCGATGACCACCACCTGCCACCGCCCGCCGGACGGGGTGCTGGCGGCGCGGAGCACCAGGGCCCGCATCTCGCTGACGCCGATGGAGAGCCCCTCGGGCACCACGAGGCGCACGTCGGCGTGAGTGCCGGCCATCGTGGTGTGGCAGCCAGGGCAGGTGCCGCAGCCGGTGCCGTGCACGCACTGCAGGGCGGCGGCGAAGGCCCGCGCGGCGACCGAGCGGCCCGATCCGGGCGGCCCGGTGAAGATCCAGGCGTGGGTCATCCCGGCGCCGGGATCGCCGGCCGCGACGCCGCCGGCGGCGGGCGCCACCTCCGCCTCCGCCGCGAGGGCGGCCGGGGCGTCGTCCGGCCCCGGCGCGGCGGCGCGCAGCACGGCGGCGGCCGCCGCGGCGGCCCGGCGCAGGGTGTCGACCGCCTCGTCCTGGCCGACCAGGTCGGCGAAGACGTCCGGCATCAAGTTCGATGCTCCATCGTCACCAGCTCCGAGTCGGATAACTCGGGCTGCACCGAGGTGTCCGGCCCGTGCGCCGGGCGCGGGTGCACGATGCCGCCCGGCGCACCGAGCATCTCGTCGATCCGGTGGGCCACCGCGGCGGCGATCTCGTCGGGCGAGCGGGAGGCGTCCAGCACCAGGTAGCGCTTCGGGTCGGCGGCGGCGAGGTCGAGGAAGGCGTACCGGACCCGCTCGTGGAAACCGATCGACTCCGCCTCGAGATGGTCCGGGTTCGCGCCGCGGCTGGCCACCCGGGACAGGCCGATGCGCGGGTCGACGTCGAGGAGCACCACCAGGTCGGGCTTGAGCCCGCCGGTGGCCCAGGAGGAGAGCCAGGAGACCTCGTCGGCGGGCAGGGTCCGCCCCGCGCCCTGGTACGCCAGGGACGAGTCGACGTAGCGGTCACTGATCACCACGGCACCCCGCACCAACGCCGGCCGGACCACGGTCGCCACGTGGTGGGCCCGGTCGGCGGCGTACAGCAGCGCCTCGGCGCGCGGCGACGGCACCTCGGAGCCGGGCTGGCCGAGCAGCAGGGACCGGATCCGCTCGCCGACCGACGTGGCACCGGGCTCGCGGGTGACCACCACGTCCCGGCCCTGGTCGCGCAGCCGGCCGGCGAGCAGGGCGAGCTGGGTGGACTTGCCGGCCCCCTCGCCGCCCTCGAAGACCACGAACAGCCCGGCGGAGACGAACGGCTCGGCCGGCATCAGCGGACGCCCGCGTACCGAGCCCCACAGGTCGGCCAGGACCGGAACGCCCTTCTTGTCGTCCATCTGCCCGAACGCGCTGATCCCGGCGAAGATGCCGGCGGCGCCGGCGGCGAGCAGCAGCAGGCGGGTGGAGGAGATCGACACGCCCAGGTCGGCGATCTCGAACCGGCGGGAGCCGCCGACACCGGCGAGCAGGCTGCTCAGCGCGATGGCCAGGATCAGCACCAGCCGGGTGCCGATCTGGACGACCGCGAAGACCCGGCCGCGTACCTCGTCGGCGATCTCGCCACCGAGCAGCGTGGTGCCGGCCAGGAAGGCCATCCCGGCGCCCGCGCCGACCAGAACGGCGCCGACCATGGCCATGGAGAGGTGGATCGCGAACGCCAGCGTCATCACCGCCGCGCTGGCCAGCACGATGCTCATGCCGAACCAGCGCCGCCGCGACATGTCCTTGACGATCATCGGGCCGAGCCCGATGCCGACCGCCAGGCCGATGAAGATGGCGCCGAACAGCAGGTAGAAGGCGGCGTCACCGGCACCGAGCGAGTTGGCGAAGAACCGGGCGGTGCCGATCACGATGCCGCCGCCGGCGAAGGCGCCGAAGATGCCCAGCACCAGGCCCCGGACCAGCGGGGTCTGACCGATGAACCGCCAGCCCTCCTTGAACTGGCGCAGCATCGTCTGCTCGGCGCGCTCCCGCTCGGCGGCCCGGCCCTGGCTGATCTCGCGGATGCCGAAGGCCACGACGACGGCGGTGGCCAGCCGGGAGAGCGCGTTGAACCAGAGCGCGAGCTGGGCCGGTTCGGCCCAGTCCGGGGCGGCGCCGCCGGTGGCGGCCCGGACCGCGCCGTCCAGCGCGGCGAGGACGAGCGCGGCGACGACCGGGGTGAGGCCGTACGTGGTGATGAGGGTGAGCTGGTTGGCCGCCTCGAGCCGGGCCCGGGGGATCAGGTTCGGGACCGCGGCCTCCTTGGCCGGGATCCAGAGCAGCGTGATCGACTCGATCAGGAAGGTGGCGACGGTGGCCCAGCCGACCACCACCGGGCCGCTGGCCCCCAGCACGGCGACGAGCGGGATCGAGGCGAACAGCACGAATCGCAGCACGTCGCAGATGACCATGGTCCACCGCCGGTCGAACCGGTCGGCGAGCACGCCGGCGATCGGCCCGAGCACGAGCGCGGGCAGCAGCCGGATCGCGATGACCGTGCCGAACGCGGCGCCCTTGGCGGTGCTCCCCTCGACCTGGGAGGCGGCGAAGACGGAGGTGGCGAGCAGACCGAACCAGTCGCCGAACGAGGCGGCGCCGAGCACGATCCAGAGCCGCCGGAACGGGCGGATGCGCAGCACCGAGCGGATGGCCGCGTAGCCGGAGTGGTCGGGCTGCGCGGTGGCCTGGCCCCCGGACGCGGACGGGCCGGGTTGGCCGCCGGATGTCGGGCCGGACGGGTCGGGCTGGGCTCCGGACGGCGACACGCCGGGCGACTCGCCGTTCTGCTGGTTTTCGATGGCCGTACCTCCACGTGGCGGCCCATCGCTGGGCGGTCCCGGTGCAACACTCTAAACCCGGCGGGGAGCCTTCCCGCCGCTACGTTCTCCTGCTCGCCGAGCCTAGGCCGCCCGGACCACCGCCGTCAGCTCGGCCGGACGCGAGGGTATTTCGCATTGAGCCATCAGACGGTTAGCGTGCACCATGTGGCCACCGACAGCACCGACCTCCGTGGTCGACTCGACCGGGCGACCGCGCACCTCGACCCGCCGTACGCGGTGGTCGACCTCGCGGCGTTCGACGCCAACGCCACCGCCCTCGCCGGCCGTGCGGCCGGAAAGCCGGTCCGCGTCGCCAGCAAGTCCGTACGCTGCCGGGAGCTGATCTCCCGGGCCCTGGCCAGGCCCGGCTGGCACGGCGTGATGGCATTCACCCTGCCGGAGGCGCTCTGGCTGGTCCGCCGCGGCGTGACCGACGACGCGCTGGTGGCGTACCCCACCGCCGACCGGGCCGCGCTCGCCGAGCTGGCCGGTGACCCGGCGCTCGCCGCCGCGGTGACGCTGATGGTCGACAGCACCGACCAGCTCGACCTGGTGGACGCGGTGTGCGCCGCCGACCGGCGGCCCGCGCTGCGGGTCTGCCTCGACCTGGACGCCTCCTGGCGACCGCTGGGCGGGAAGGTGCACGTCGGGGTCCGCCGCTCGCCGGTGCACAGCGCCCGGGCGGCCGGCGCGCTGGCCGCCACCATCGCCGCCCGGCCCGGCTTCCGGCTGGTCGGGCTGATGGCGTACGAGGCGCAGATCGCCGGTCTGGGCGACGCGCCGCCCGGGCGGGCGCTGCTCGGCGCCGCGATCCGGCTGGCCCAGCGCGGTTCGTACCGGGAACTGCTGGCGCGCCGGAGCGCGGCGGTGGCCGCCGTCCGCGAGCACGCCGAGCTGGAATTCGTCAACGGCGGCGGCACCGGCAGCGTGGCCGCCACCAGCGCCGATCCCGCGGTCACCGAGGTGACCGCGGGATCGGGCCTGTACGGGCCGACCCTGTTCGACGCCTACCGGGCCTGGCGGCCCACCCCGTCGGCGTTCTTCGCCTGCGCGGTGGTCCGCCGCCCGGCACCCGGCTACGCCACCGTGCTCGGCGGCGGCTGGATCGCCTCCGGCCCCGCCGAGCGGAGCCGCCTCCCCCGCCCGGTCCTGCCGGCCGGCCTGGAGTTGGTCGGCACGGAGGGCGCCGGTGAGGTGCAGACCCCGCTGACCGGCCGCGCGGCCGGGGCGCTGCGGGTCGGCGACCGGGTCTGGTTCCGGCACGCCAAGGCCGGCGAACTCGCCGAGCACGTCAACGAGCTGCACCTGGTGGAGGGGGACGCCGTCGTGGCGACCGTCCCCACGTACCGCGGCGAGGGTCGGGCGTTCCTCTGAGCCGCCGGCGACGGGACCGGGTATCCGGTCCCGCGTCCGTCGACCGGGCCGGTTGCGGGCGGTCCGGGCAGGTCGGACGCCGTCAGGCCGGCTGGGCCACCTCCGCCGGCCGGGCCGCGCTCTCGCGGGCGTCGACCTGCCGGTGCAGGTACTCCCGGATGAGCGCCTTCGCCTCGCTGAGCACCTGGTCGTCGCCCTCCGGGCGGCGGCGGAACGCCAGCTTGATGAGCGCGTCGGCGGCCTCGACCGCGATCTCGAGATGGAACCGGAGCTCCGGGACGTCGGTGAGCCCGAAGCGTTCGGTGAGGACGCGGGCCAGTTGGTCCGCGATGACCCCGTTGTTGTCCCGCTGCTCATCGAGCAGGTGCAGGTCGACCACGTCGCCGAAGTGCAGGGTACGGAACCCCGGGACAGTACGGTGCATCGTGATGTACTCGTCGATCGCCGCGTCGACGCCGTCCCACCAGTGGGTCAGGTCGTCCGAGGCGAACCTCTCGTCGAGCCGCTGGAGGTAGGACTCCATCGTGCGCAGGGTCAGCGCCTGCACGATCGCCCGCTTGTCCGGAAAGAACTGGTAGACCGACCCGATCGCCACCTCGGCGCGCTCGGCGAGCAGAGTCGTGGTCAGCCCTTCGTACCCCACCTCGTCGACGAGCTCGGCGCAGGCGTCCAGCATCCGCTGGACCCGCGCGACACTTCGACCCTGCACCGGTACGCGGCGCAGCGGCCCGGTCGTGGCGGCTGGTGTGGACACTCGGCGCCACCCCCCTTCGACGGATGAACATATCTGCACGTCACGAGTCTGTGACTACCGGTACAACGAGCGGACCTCGATTGCGGTATTTACCAGGCACAACGTTCCTGATATGAAGTCAGTTCATATTCATGTCGAGGAGCGTCCATGGCCGCCACCGCACCCTCCGTAACCGCCGCCTGGTCCAACTGGGCCGGCAACCAGCGTGGCACCGCCACCACCGTCCTGCGGCCCACCTCCGTCGCCGAGGTCGCCGACGCGGTGCGGGCCGCCGCCGCGGACGGGGAGCGGATCCGCGCGGTCGGCAGCGGCCACTCCTTCACCGCCGTCGCCCTGACCGACGGTCGTCGGTTGGAGCTGGCGGACCTGGCCACCGATGTCCGGGTCGACATCGATCGCCGACTGGTCACCGTACCCGCCGGGACCACGCTGCGCGCACTCAACCGGCTGCTCGCCGGACACGGGTTGGCGCTGCCCAACCTCGGCGACATCGACGCGCAGACCGTGGCGGGCGCGATCTCGACCGGTACCCACGGCACCGGCGCCGGGTACGGCTGCCTCTCGACGTTCGTCGAGGCGCTCACCCTGGTCACCGGCACCGGCGAGGTGCTGCGCTGCTCGGCCGACGAGCACCCCGACGTGCTGGCCGCCGCCCGGGTCTCCCTCGGGGCGCTCGGCGTGCTGGTCGACGTGACCCTGCGCTGCGTGGACGCGTTCGTGCTGCTCGCCCACGAGCGGCCGGCGCCGTTGGACACCGTCCTCGCCGACCTGCCCGGCCTGATCGCCGCCCACGACCACGTCGAGTTCTACTGGTTCCCGTACACCGACCGGGTGCAGGTCAAGAGCAACGACCGGGTGCCCACCGACGACCAGCCGCTGCGCCGCTGGCGCGGCTGGCTGGACGACGAGCTGCTCTCCAACACCGTCTTCGCCGGAGCCTGCCGGCTCGGCCGCGCCGTACCGGCGCTCGCCCCGACGATCAGCGCCGTGTCCGCCCGGGCGCTCACCGAACGCCGCTACACCGGCCGGTCCGACGCGGTCTTCTGCACCCCGCGCCGGGTCCGCTTCGTCGAGATGGAGTACGCGCTGCCGCGCGACGCCCTCGTGCCGGCCCTGGACGCGCTGCGCCGCATCGTCGACGGGCTGCCGTTCAAGGTGCTCTTCCCGGTGGAGGTGCGCTTCACCGCCGCCGACGACGTGTGGCTGTCCCACGGCCACGGCCGGGACTCCGCGTACATCGCGATCCACCAGTACGTCGGCGCACCGTACGAGCCGTACTTCCGCGCCTTCGAGGAGGTGGCGGCGGGATTGGGTGGCCGGCCGCACTGGGGCAAGCTGCACTGGCGCGACGCGGCGTCGCTGGCGCCCGCGTACCCCCGGTGGGCCGACTTCCAGGCCGCCCGCGACCGGCTCGACCCCGGCCGGGTCTTCACCAGTCCGCACCTGGCCCGCGTCCTCGGTTCCTGAGTCGGCGTCGCCGCCGGTTCCGCGTCCTTCGAGGCGACCGGCGGCCCGGATGCCCGCTCGTCCCCCTTTGCTCTGCTTCAACGGACGCAACAGAACCCGGCCAGAACCAGTGCGTGGATTGAAGCAGAGCAAAGGGGGCGACACGAGGGTCGTCAGCGGGCGCCGGCAGCGACCGGCGGCCCGCCGTCGAAACCGGGTTAGTCCGAGGTGGCCGTGGCCTTCTTCGGGGCCGCCTTCTTGGCGGGGGTCGCCTTGGCCGTGGCCGTCTTCTTCGTCGCCTTGGCCGCCGCAGCGGTCTTCTTCGCCGCCGCCTTCTTGGCCGGCGCGGCCTTCTTGGCGGCCTTCTTGCGCGGCGCCGGACCCTTCGCCCGCTTCTCGGCGAGCATCTCCGACGCCTCCGCCAGGCTCAGCGCCTCCGGGGTCTGGCCGCGCCGCAGCGACGCGTTGGTCTCCCCGTCGGTCACGTACGGCCCGAACCGCCCGTCCTTGATGACCAGCGGCTTCTCGGTCAGCGGGTCGACGCCCATCTCGCGCAGCGGGGGCGCGGCCGCCCGGCGCTGCCGGGTCTTCGGCGCGGCGAGCAGGGCCAGCGCCTCGTCGAGCGTGACCGTGAACATCTTCTCCTCGGAGTCCAGCGACCGGAACTCCTCGCCCCGCTTGACGTACGGGCCGTAGCGGCCGTTGTTGGCGAAGACCTCGTTGCCCTCCGGGTCGACGCCGATCAGCCGGGGCAGGCTGAGCAGCTTGAGCGCCTCGTCGAAGGTGAGCGTGTCCGGCGACTGGGAGCGCAGCAGCGACGACTTTCGCTCGCCGCTGGCCACGTACGGGCCGAACCGGCCGGACTTGAGCAGGATCGGCTCCCCGGTCGCGGGGTCGTCGCCGAGCTTGCGCTCGCCACCACCGCCGAGGAACAGCTCGTGCACCTTCTCCGGGGTCAGCTCGTCCGGCGCGAGGCCCTCCGGGATCGGCGCGCGGTCGCCCTGGCCGCCGCCCTCCTCGCCCTCCGCCGCGGGCGCGGGCTGCTCACCGGGGACCGCCCGCTGCAGGTACGGCCCGTACCGGCCGACCCGCACCACCACCTCACGCCCCTCGTCGTCGGTGAAGAGCGGGATCGAGTTGACGCTGCGCGCGTCGATGTCGCTCAGGTTCTCGGTGACCAGCTTCTTCAGCCCGCCCGAGCGGGCGATGTCCTGGTCACCGGCGCCGTTCGTGGTGCCGAAGTAGAACGCGGTGAGGAAGTCAACCGCCGCGTGGTCACCACCGGCGATCTCGTCCAGCTCGTTCTCCATGCTGGCGGTGAAGTCGTAGTCGATCAGGCGCGGATAGTGCCGCTCCATCAGCCCGACCACCGCGAACGCCAGGAACGACGGGATCATCGCCTGGCCGCGCTTGAAGACGTACCCCCGGTCCTGGATGGTCTGCATGATCGAGGCGTACGTCGAGGGGCGGCCGATGCCCAGCTCCTCCAGCGCCTTGACCAGCGACGCCTCGGTGTACCGGGCGGGCGGCTGGGTGTGGTGGCCCTGCGCGGCCAGCTCCTCGGCGGTGAGCGGCTGGTCCTTCACCAGTGTCGGCAGGCGACGCTCGGCGTCCTCCGCCTCGGCGTTCTCGTCGTCGCTCGACTCCACGTACGCCCGCAGGAAGCCCGGGTCGGTGATGGTCTTGCCGGTGGCCCCGAAGTCGGCTTCCTCGCCGCCGGCAGTGGTCGCCCGGATGCGCACCGACACGCTGGAGCCGACCGCGTCGGTCATCTGCGAGGCGATGGTGCGCCGCCAGATCAGCTCGTAGAGCTTGTACTCCTCGACCGACAGCTCGTTGCGCACCTCGCCCGGGGTGCGGAAGTTGTCCCCCGCCGGACGGATCGCCTCGTGCGCCTCCTGCGCGTTCTTCACCTTGCCGGTGTAGCGACGCGGCTCCGGCGGGACGCTGCGCTCGCCGTACAGCTCGACGATCTGCCGGCGGGCCGCCGCGATGGCGGTCTCCGACAGGTTCACCGAGTCGGTACGCATGTAGGTGATGTAGCCGTTCTCGTAGAGCCGCTGCGCCGTGCGCATCGTCTGCTGCGACGAGAACCGCAGCTTGCGGGCCGCCTCCTGCTGGAGGGTGGAGGTGATGAACGGCGCGTACGGGCGGCGCCGGTAGGGCTTCTCCTCGACCCGGGTGACGGTGAACGGCCGGCCCTCCAGCCGGGCGGCCAGCCCGCGCGCCCCGCCCTCGTCAAGGTGGACGACCCCCGCGCCCGGCCGCACCCGGCCGGTGGTGGGCTCGAAGTCCTTGCCGGTGGCGATCCGGTCACCGTTCAACGCGACCAGGGTGGCGTTGAAGGTGCGCGGTCCCTCGCCGGTCTTCTCGACGGCCAGCGTGGCCAGGACGTCCCAGTACTCGGCGGTGCGGAACGCCATCCGCTGCCGCTCCCGCTCGACCACGATGCGGGTCGCCACCGACTGCACCCGGCCGGCCGAGAGCTTCGGCATGACCTTCTTCCACAGCACCGGGGAGACCTCGTAGCCGTACAGGCGGTCGAGGATGCGCCGGGCCTCCTGCGCGTCGACCAGGTCCCGGTCGATCTCGCGCGGGTTCGCCACGGCGGCCTGGATCGCCGGCTTGGTGATCTCGTGGAAGACCATCCGCTTGACCGGCACCTTGGGCTTGAGCGTCTCCACCAGGTGCCAGGCGATCGCCTCGCCCTCGCGGTCCTCGTCCGTCGCCAGGAGGATCTCGTCGACCTCCTTGGCCAGCTTGGTCAGCTTGCTGATCTGCTGCTTACGGTCCGACGACACGACGTAGAGGGCGTGGAAGCCGTTGTCGACGTCGACCCCGAGCCGGGCCCACGGCTCGCCCTTGTACTTCGCCGGCACGTCGGCGGCGTTGCGCGGCAGGTCGCGGACGTGCCCGAAGCTGGCCTCCACGACGTACCCCGGGCCCAGGTAGCCCGAGATCGTCTTGGCCTTCGCCGGTGACTCGACGATGACCAAACGGGTGGTTCCAGCGTTGCTCGGCACGTCTCTCCCTGACCTAACTCCTGCTCACAACCGCTTCGGGTGCCCGGTTTCGGACCGCACTCGACCCTCCGGTACCCGCCGGCCCGGATGTCCAACGTAACGCGTCGCCCGCGATTCCGGTTTCGCGGGCGACAAACCAGTGACGTCCAGCCCCGACCGGCGTCACCGTACACCGCCCGTGCCCCCGTTAGCTTCTCCCCGTGACGAAACGGGCCGCCCCCACCCCGTCGATCATGGAGCCATGGTGGGCGAAGCGCGGGGTTTCGCGCCTTTTGTCGGGCACCACAACTCCATGATCGGCGCGTGGTCAGGGGCGGACGGGCCAGGCTGACGGTGGGGTCCGGGGTGGTGGGTCGCCGACCAACTCGGTCAGGCGGGTCAGGTCGCGGGGGTTGGTGATGCGGTAGGCCGCCCGCCCGGGGTCCAGGACGGCGTTCGGCAGGCCGACCGCCGCGAGGGCGGTGCCGACGGCCGCCGCGTGCTCCTCCCCGGCCGCGCCCAGGTGCAGCAGGAGGTCGGGTGGCTCCACCGACCCGGCGGCCGCGAGCCAGAGCCGCAGCCGACGGCCGTTCAGGTGGAAGCCGTCCGGCGGGCGCTTCGCCGGACCGCCCAGCCACGCGGCCGCGAGCGGTTTCAGGATCCTGGTGTACGACGTGCGCACCGTGTGCCGCCCGTCACCGGTCGCCTCCCAGCTCGCGGTCAGCCCGCGCGCCGCCAGTTCGGCGACCAGCGCGTGCACCCGCCAGGCGTGGTCGACCACCAGCGACAGGCGGGCCGTGCCGCCCATGACCGACGCCTCGGCGGGCCCGGCGAGCAGGCCGGCCAGGTCGGCGACGGCGGGATCGGTGGCCTCGGCTCCGAAGAAGGCGAGCTGCCGGCGCGGATCCCCCGGGCCGGCGCCGCGGGCGGGCGCCTCCGGGGCGGGCGGCTCCGCCGCGCCACCGGCCCGGCCCGCGGCCCGGCGGGTGGTACCGCGGGGCGCCGGCGCGGCCGGCTCGGGGGTGCGGCGGGGCGCCGGCTGGGCCGGCTCGGGCACCGGGAAGAGCGCCGGCAGCGATTCCGCGTCCGACGGCTCGGCGGCACCGGTCAGCGGCACTCGGGGACCTCGGCGAAGGCGCGCTTCAACTCCTCCGAGTTGAGGCGGGTGGTGTCCAGCGCGCCGGCGTCGTACTCCTGGTTCAGCGTGTCCACCGCTGACCGCACGCCGTCGTAGAACACGGTCGGCTGGCTGGTGCTGAGGCCGTCGATGGTGTCGCGCGCCTTGCCGTACGCGTCGCGCATCCGCGCCAGCGACGTCCGGAAGCCCTCGGAGACCTCCTCGCCCTGCTCGGCGTCGGGGACGCCGGCCTCCTCGACCTTGCGCCGGGCGGTCTCACTGGCCTGCTCCGCGCCGCCGAACAGCCGCACGAGGTTCTCCTTGGCCTGCGCCGGGGTGGTCTGGGCGGTCATCTGCTGGTCGGTGCTGCTGGTGAGCTTGCTGATCTCGGCCCGCCAGGGCGTCAGTGCCGAGCAGACCGACGCCGCCCACGCCTGGGCGCTGGGCCCGCCGCCGCAGCCGGCGGCCAGCGCGACGACCGTGGCCAGCACCGCCGTCAGCTTTCCGGCGGCTGCCGCCCGGCACGTACGCATGCGTTGCAGCGTACGGCGTCGCGTCGCCCGGCACACCGGTCAGGTGCGCCGGGCGACCGGTCCCCGGCCGGCGCGGGCCGGCCGGGGACCGATGGCCGGGGATCAGGCGTTGACCGTCTCCGGCCGCTGGTCCGCGCTGCCCGCGCCGGTGTCGGAGTCGGACATGGCCACTCCCTTGCGCTTGCTGAACACCACCGCCGCGACGACGATCAGCGTCGCCACCACCGCGATCGTGATCCGCAGGCCGGTGTTGCGGTCGTCGCCCACGCTCCACGCCACCACGGCCGGGGCGATCAGCAGCGAGACCAGGTTCATCACCTTGATCAGCGGGTTGATCGCCGGACCGGCGGTGTCCTTGAACGGGTCACCGACGGTGTCGCCGATGACGGTCGCGGCGTGCGACTCGGAGCCCTTGCCGCCGTACGCGCCGTCCTCGACCATCTTCTTGGCGTTGTCCCAGGCGCCGCCCGAGTTGGCCAGGAAGACGGCCATCAGCGTGCCGGCCCCGATGGCACCGGCCAGGTACGACGCCAGGGCGCCCGGGCCGAGGCCGAAGCCGACCGCGATCGGCGCCAGGATCGCCAGCAGGCCGGGGGTCATCAGCTCGCGCTGCGCGTCCCGGGTGCAGATGTCGACGACCTTGCCGTACTCGGGACGCTGCGTGCGGTCCATGATCCCGGGCAGCTCGCGGAACTGCCGGCGGACCTCCATCACGACCGCGCCGGCCGAGCGGGACACCGCGTTGATGGCGAGCCCGGAGAAGAGGAAGACCACCGCCGCACCGATGATGAGGCCGACCAGGTTGCGCGGGTTCGCCACGTTCAGCGAGTTGAGGATCTCGCCGCCCACGTCGGTGATACCGGCGTCGGCGTACGCGATGCGCAGCGTGTCGGTGTACGAGCCGAACAGCGCGGTGGCGGCGAGCACCGCCGTCGCGATCGCGATGCCCTTGGTGATCGCCTTGGTGGTGTTGCCGACCGCGTCCAGCTCGGTGAGCGTGCGCGCGCCCTCCTCGTCGATGTCACCGGACATCTCGGCCACGCCCTGCGCGTTGTCGGAGATCGGGCCGAAGGTGTCCATCGCCACGATCACGCCGACCGTGGTGAGCAGGCCGGTGCCGGCCAGCGCGACCGCGAACAGCGACAGCGTGATGGAGCTGCCACCGAGCAGGAACGCGCCGAAGACGCCCGCGCCGATCAGCAGCGCCGAGTAGACGGCGGACTCCAGGCCGACGCTGATGCCGGCGAGGATGACGGTGGCCGGGCCGGTCTGCGAGCTCTTGCCGATGTCCTGCACCGGGCGGCGGTTGGTCTCGGTGAAGTAGCCGGTCAGCGCCTGGATCGCGGCGGCCAGCACGATACCGATGACGACCGCGCCGATGGCGACCACGCGCGGGTTCTCGTTGACGTCGGTCAGGCCGCCCTCCAGCTCGGCGAAGCTCGCCGGCAGGTACGCCCACGTCGCGATGGCGACCAGCACCGCCGAGATGAGGGCGGAGGCGTAGAAGGCCCGGTTGATGGCGGTCAGGCCGGACCGGTCCGAGGCGCGCAGCCGGGTGATGAAGACGCCGATGATCGCGATGATCGCGCCGATGCCGGAGACGATCAGCGGGAAGACCAGGCCCTGCTCGCCGAAGGCGGCGCGACCGAGGATCAGCGCGGCGACCAGGGTGACCGCGTACGACTCGAACAGGTCGGCGGCCATGCCGGCGCAGTCGCCGACGTTGTCGCCCACGTTGTCGGCGATGGTGGCGGCGTTACGCGGGTCGTCCTCGGGGATGCCCTGCTCTACCTTGCCGACCAGGTCGGCGCCGACGTCGGCGGCCTTGGTGAAGATGCCGCCGCCGACCCGCATGAACATCGCCAGCAGGGCGGCGCCGAAGCCGAAGCCCTCCAGGACGGTGGGGGCGTCACCCCGGTAGAAGAGGACGACCAGCGCGGCGCCGAGGAGGCCGAGGCCGACGGTGAGGAAGCCGACGACGCCACCGGTGCGGAACGCGATCTTCATGGCCGCTTCCCGGCCGCCCTCACGCTCGCGGGCGGCGGCCGCGACCCGCAGGTTGGCCCGGGTGGCCAGCCACATCCCGGCGCCGCCGATGAACGCGCTGAACAGCGCGCCGACGACGAAGAAGGCGGACCGGCCGATCTTCACCGCGGTCTCGCTGCCGTCGGTGTCGTGCACCGGCAGAAGGAAGAGCAGCACGACGGCTACGACCACGAAGATCGCCAGGGTGCGGAACTGCCGGAGCAGGTACGCCGAGGCGCCCTCCTGCACGGCCCCGGAGATCTCCTGCATGTTTGTGGTGCCCTTGCCGGCAGCCAGCACGGTCCTCGTCAGCGTGGCGGCGAAGACCAGCGCCACGGCCGCGATCACGGCGGCGAGTACCACGTACGTGACATTGTTCCCGGTGAGGGATATCCCGCCGCTGTCGGCGGCCAAGGTGTCGGACATCTGTGTCCTCCTGTACCGAACGCTCGCGCCGACCAGTGGAGACGCACCGGACGGCGCCTGGATGCGGTGTCGCAAGCGCGCGCCAACCCACCCCGAGCGGACCAGCGATGGAACACCGTTCCCGCTGGCTGCGGGATGGATCACTTGCTGACAACCCGCGTACTGTAGCCGTCCGCCGTGTCGGAGGTCACAGGGAGGGGGCACCATGTCCGGATGATCTTCGTCGCTGTGTTATGAGGAAAAATCTGTTATATGGGGGCGTCCATGCGATCAGGCCGGGCCCCACGCTCGGGACACGGCCTGCGGTATGAAGATCAGGGTCAGCGGCCGACCGGCCACACCATCCGCACCTCGGTGCCGACCCCCTCGTCCACCGGGCGCACCTGAAGGTCCTCCACGAAGCCGGCGAGCAGCGCGAAGCCCACGCCGGTGGTCAACGCGTCCTCGCTGAGCGACTCCTTCGCCAGCTCGTCCGGCGGCAACGCCGCCAGACCGATCCCCGCCTCGATCGGCGCGCGGTCGACGACCCGCACGGTGTACGTCCCGGAGTCGGACATCTCCACCAGCACCGGATCGGTCAGGCCGTACTGCCGGTGCAGGGCGACCGCCCGGGTGCAGGCCTCGCCGATCGCCAGGCGCACCTCGTCCAGCAGGTCCTCCCGCACACCCGCCCGCCGGGCGACCGCGACGCCGACCAACCGTGCGGTACGGACGTGCACCGGCGCGGGTGAGAAGGAGAGACGGACCGTGGCCATCACGCGCCGGTCGCCGCGTCGACCGTCGGGTGCAGCGGGAACACCTGGTCGAGCGCGGTGATCCGGAAGATCTTGAGCAACGGCTCCTTGTCGCAGACCAGGGAAAACGTGCCACCCGCGGTGCGCAGCCGCTTGAGGGCTCCCACCAGCACGCCGAGCCCCGTCGAGTCGAGGAAGTCCACCCGGCCCAGATCGACCACGACGTGCCGGGCCCCGCTGTCGATCAGCTCGAGGAGCCGCTCCCGGAGCCGCGGGGCGGTGTAGACGTCCACCTCACCGCCGACCTCGAGCACCGTGTGCTCCCCCACGGTGCGGGTCGCCAGCGACAGCTCCATCGGTCCCTCCTCCAAGAGCCGTAAACTCTCCAGGGCATCTAACCACTACCGCCGGAGAACCTCGTGGTCACCGGCGGCGCTCCACCTCTTACCCCGAGCCGCTGCTTTCCATCTCCGAACACCCGTGCGAGAGTGCAGGACGTGACTGTCGACAGCCTCAGCTCCGCGCGCCCGCGGCCGCGCCAGGACCTGGAGCCGTCGTCCCCGGCCGGACCCAGCGCGGGCGCCGGCCCGTCGCCGGCCGATCTGCTGGGCCGGCTGCGCACCCGCGGCGAGGCCGACCCGGTCACCCACGTCGAACGGGTGCCCGCCCGGGAAGGTGAGCCAGCGCCGTGGCCCGACTGGGCCCCGGACGAGCTACGCACGGCGTTCGCCCGGCGGGGGGTGACCGCGCCGTGGCGGCACCAGGCCGAGGCGGCCCGTCTCGCGTACGCCGGCACCCACGTGGTCGTCGCCACCGGCACGGCGTCCGGCAAGTCCCTGGCGTACCAGTTGCCCGCGCTGGCCACGCTGCTGGCCGACCCCCGCGCCACCGTGCTCTACCTGGCGCCGACCAAGGCGCTCGCCGCCGACCAGCTGCGGTCCGTCGTCGAGCTGGAGCTGGAGGGGGTACGCCCCGCCTGCTACGACGGGGACACCCCGCGCGCCGAGCGGGAGTGGATCCGGCGGCACTCGCGGTTCGTGCTGACCAACCCCGACATGCTCCACCACGGCATCCTTCCCGGCCACGCCCAGTGGTCCGGGTTCCTGCGCCGGCTCGCGTACGTGGTGGTCGACGAGTGCCACACCTACCGGGGCGTGTTCGGGTCACACGTCGCGCACGTGCTGCGCCGGCTGCGGCGGCAGTGCGCCCGCCTCGGGCGTACCCCGGTCTTCGTGCTGGCCTCCGCCACGTCGGGCGACCCGGCCGCGGCGGCCGAGCGGCTCACCGGCCTGCCGGTCACGGCCGTGACCGAGGACACCTCGCCCCGGGGCGGGGTGACCTTCGCGCTGTGGGAGCCGCCGCTGCTGCCGGCCTCCACCACCGCCCTCGACGACGCCGACCTCGCACCGGTCCGGCGGTCGGCGCTGCGCGAGACCGCCGACCTGCTCGCCGACACGGTGGCCGCCGGGGTCCGCACGCTCGCGTTCGTGCGGTCGCGGCGCGGGGCGGAGGTGGTGGCGGCCAACGCCCGGCGGGCGCTCGACGAGGCGGTGCCCGGGCTCGGCGACCGGGTGGCCGCCTACCGCGCCGGGTACCTGCGCGAGGAGCGGCGGGGACTGGAGCGCGCGCTGCTGCGCGGTGACCTGCTCGGGCTCGCCTCGACCAACGCGCTGGAGCTGGGCGTCGACCTGGTCGGGCTGGACGCGGTGTTGATCTGCGGTTATCCGGGCACCCGCGCGTCGCTCTGGCAGCAGGCCGGGCGGGCCGGGCGCTCCGGACAGGAGGCCCTGGCGGTGCTGGTCGCCCGGGACGACCCGCTCGACACCTATCTCGTCCACCATCCCGAGGCGGTCTTCGGCGCTCCCGTCGAGGCGACGGTGCTCGACCCGGCGAACCCGTACGTGCTCGGGCCGCAGCTCGCCTGCGCGGCGGTCGAGGCGCCACTCACCCCGGCCGACCTGGCGCTGTTCGGTGACGGCGCGAAGGAGGCGGTCGACGCGCTGGTCGAGGCCGGCGCGCTGCGGCAGCGGCCGACCGGCTGGTACTGGCGGCACCGCGAACGCCCCGAGGTGGACCTGCGCGGGGAGGGCGGCGCGCCGGTCTGCGTGGTGGAGGCCGCGACCGGCCGGCTGCTCGGCACGGTCGACGGTGGATCGTCGCACTTCCTGCTCCACCCCGGCGCGGTCTACCTGCACCAGGGGGCCTCGTACGTGGTCGACGCCCTCGACCTCGCCGACGGGTGCGCGCTCGTGCATCCCGAGGAGCCGGACTGGTCCACCCACGCCCGGGACGTCACGTCGCTGTCCGTGGTGTCGGTGCGGTCGTACGTGGACGCCGGCCCGGTGGGGCTATTCCTCGGCGAGGTCGACGTGACCAGCCAGGTGGTGTCGTACCAGCGGCGGCGGATCGCCACCGGCGAGGTCATCGACACCCGCCCGCTGGACCTGCCGGCCCGGGAGCTGCGCACCGTGGCCGTGTGGTTCACCCTCTCGCCGGAGTCCCTGACGTCGGCCGGGGTGGACCCGGCCGACGTGCCGGGCGCGCTGCACGCCGCCGAGCACGCCGCGATCGGGCTGCTACCGCTGATGGCGACGTGCGACCGGTGGGACATCGGCGGGCTGTCGACCGCCGTCCACCCGGACACCGAGGCGCCGACGGTCTTCGTCTACGACGGGCACTCGGGCGGGGCGGGCTTCGCCGAGCGCGCGTACGCGACGGCGGCGGCCTGGCTGGGCGCGACCCGGGACGCGATCGCGGAGTGCGGATGCGAGACGGGTTGCCCGTCCTGCGTGCAGTCCCCGAAGTGCGGCAACGGCAACAACCCACTCTCCAAACCGGACGCGATCCGCGTCCTCGACGTGGTGCTGGCGAGCCTGCCCTCCTGACCGCACCGCCCGGTCGGACGGCCGTCCCGGCACGGCGCTCACCGGTGCCGGAGGCCCGGCTTGAGGTCCTTCGACCCGCATGGATCGGTGGGGGACGGGGCAATAATGGGAGCGCTTCCATAGACCTGTTTCTTCTTGTCGCAGGAGGGACCGTGGCCGACACCATCGCCGAGGCCGTCGACCTGCTCTACACGGTCGACCAGGACAACCTCACCGTCGACCAGCAGATCGCGTTCGGTGCGGCGCTCGCCGCGCTCGCCCAAGCCGAGCGGCTGGAACAGATCAACGAACGGCTGCACGGCATCCACCAGGTCCTGCAGAGCTGGGCCCTGCGCTCGACGGTGGACGGGACACGCTGACCCTCACCTTCCCGGGCGGGCAGGGCCCGCGTCCATCCCTGGCGGGCACCAGCGTCCTTTCCGGATGGGGGGTCTTCCTTCGCCGGCGGGCCAGCGTCCTTCCTTCGCCGGCGGGCCGGCGTCCCTCCTCGGCCGACGGCCGGCATCCCTCCTTCCCCGGCGGGCCGTCCATCCCTTTCGGCGGCGGGCCGGCGTCCTTCCTCCGGGGCGGCGGGCAGGCGCGGACGCCCCGGCTGTGCGAGACTCCCGCCCATCTTTTCGAAGGAGATCTGATGCAGCCCGACATCCTGCAGTCCCAGCAGCAGTTCCACATCCGGCAGCGCATCCGGATGATGGTCAACCAGTACGAGGTCCACTCCGTCGCGCCGGACGGCTCCGAGGGCGGCCTGCTGGCGTTCGCACAGCAGAAGCGGCTCGCCTTCAAGGAGCAGGTGACCATCTACACCGACGACTCGAAGCAGCAGCCGCTGCTCGGGTTCAAGGCACGGCAACGCCTCGACCTGGGTGCCACGTACGACGTCACGGACCACGCCGGCAACCCGATCGGCCTGTTCCGCAAGGACTTCGCCCAGTCCCTGCTCCGGTCCACCTGGCACGTCGAGCAGTCCGGGCTGCCCCAGGTGACCGGACAGGAGCGGTCCCTGCCGGTGGCCCTGCTCCGCCGCTTCGTCGACTCGCTGTCCTGGCTGCCGTACCACTTCGACTTCGTCGCGAACGGCCAGCCCGTCTTCTCGGTGGTGAAGAAGTGGGGCCTCCGCGACCGGTACGTCGTCCAGATCCAGCACCCCCAGATCGACCGTCGGCTGGTCATCGCGATGGCCGTCGCCTTGGACGCGCTGCAGTCCCGCTGACCCGATCCGACCCCGCCCGGCACCGCCTACGGGCCTGCGCCGGGCCGGCAACGGTCCCGGCCGGCCTGCCCCGGGGAGGGCCAGAGATTCCGCCGGCCTGCCCCCGGGGACGACCAGACGATTCCGCCGGCCTGCGCCGGGGACGGCAGCGCGCCCGCGCCGGCCTGTGCCGGCCCTGCGGGCACTCATGCCCGGACGGGGCCGGCGCGGGCGCGGGCGGTCGCGACCCGGGCCAGCCCCGGCAACGGTGTGGCGGCCATTTCGACCGTGACCAGGACGTCCAGCCCGTCGAGCCGGCAGTCCACGAGCCGCCCACCGTTGTCCCGCACGACCTCGCCGGCCGTTTCGCAGGCGGTCGGCGGGCCGAGGGCGGCGTCCGCGGCGCCGGCGAGGGCTCCGAGATCGGCGGCGACGCCGGCCTGCTGCCGCGCGACCCGGGCGGCACCGATCGCCGCACCGGCCGTGCCGAACACGACGAACGCGACCCCGACCGCCAGCAGCAGGAGGGTGGCGCCACCCCGATCGGAGCCGGCGCCCACCCTCACCCCGGACCTCCTGTTCTTGATCGAATACGGGTCAGCGGCACCCTGACCGGCGGGTCGAGTCGCCACGGCGTGTCCGATCACCGTCCCGCCTCCGTCGCTGGCGCCCCCGGGACGCCCACCGCCGGTGCGGGAGGCCCCGGACCGGGCTCGATCGCCGCGACCGCGGTCGCCGTGACGGTGAGCCGGGGCAGTCGCGCACCGATGACCCGGACCGGGGCGTGGACGGTCACGCGTACCCGCTCACCGTCGCTGCTGATCGAGATGTCGGCTCCCGTCGGGGCCACCCGGCCCGCCGCGACCCGCCCGTCCTCGCCCCGGGAGGTGGCGATCGCCGCCTCCCGGGCCGCGTGCAGGCAGGCACCCTTGGTGCCCACGGCGTCGACCGCGGTCAGGCCGGCGAACAGGAGGAGCAGCAGCGCCGGAAGGCCGGCCGCCAGTTCGGCGGTGAAGGACCCCCGGTCGCGGCCGGCCCTCCGGCGCCACCTCACTTGAGTGCCCGGTCGATGACGGCGGTCAACGCCGACTGCACGTTGCCGGAGGTCAGCACCTTGAGCAGGATGCCGGCGAAGGCGACCGCGGCGAGCGTGCCGACGGCGTACTCGGCCGTGTTCATCCCGGCGTCCCCGCGCAGGCGGGCGATGATTCTGCGCACGTGCATGGTCCTTTCTTGAGTGTGTTCAGAGCACGTCGCCGAGTACGGCGACGATCACCGGCACCAGACCGGCGAGAATGAAGGCCGGCAGGAAGCACAGTCCCAGCGGCAGCACGATCAGCACACCGGCCCGGCGGGCGGCCGCCTCCGCGGCCGTGGCCCGGTCGGCGCGCAGGTCGTCAGCGAGCCGGGTCAGCGCGCCGGCCAGCGCGGCTCCGCTGGCGGCGGAGCGGAGCGCGGCCGCGGTCAGGCGCTCGGCGCCGGGCACGGGGTGGAGGGTCGCCCACGCCTCCTCCGGCTCGGCACCGAGACGGAGCAGGCGGCCGACGCGGGCCAGCCGCTGCGCGAGCGGCCCGTCGAGCGCCTCCGCCACCGCCAACACCGAGCGGTCGACCGGGGCGCCCGCGCGCATCGCCGACGCGAGGAGGTCGGCGGCGAGCGGCAGGTCCGCTGCCTCGCGCCGGCGTCGCTCGCGTACCGCTGGCGGTTCGATCCGCCGGAGCATCCGGTCGAGCAGCGCCGCGGCGAGCGGGGCACCGAGCGCGCCCGGCCAGCCGCCGACCACCACGCCGACCGACACACCGGCGAGCACCGCCACGAGGCGGATCGCATCCGGCCGGAGACGGGACCGGCCAGGTGCCGCGCGACCCTGCGTGCCGTCCGGCTCGACCGGGGATGTGCCGGCCGGGGTTTGGCCCAGGCCACGCAGGCGGCGCAGCGGGCGACGCCGTACCCGTCCGACCAGCACCAGCAGGGCCCCGCCAGCCAGCAAGCAGGCGGCCAGCATCGCTCCGGTCATCCGACGTCCCGGCGCGGAACCGAGGTGAGCCGTTCGGCCCAGAGCAGGCCGGCGACCTGGAGCACGACGGCGAGCCCGGCGCAACCACCGCCCACCGGGGTGTGCAGGAGCACCGCGACCGGGTCGACACCGATGCCGTACCCCAGGCCGATGCCTCCGAGCGGAAGGGCCGCGAGCAGCCAGGCGGTGGCCCGTGCACCGGCGGCCTGCGCCGCCGCCGCGGCCAGACCTCGGTCGGCCGCCCGGGCGTCCACGTCGATCCGCTCCAGCAACTCGGCCAGTGGCGCGCCGGTGCGGTCGGCGAGCTGGACAGCGGCCCGGACCAGGCCGGCCGGAGCGCCACTGGTCGAGAGCGCGACCGCCTGGCCGACCGGCAGGCCGGCCCGCAGGTCGGCCGCCAGATCGCAAAGCTGGTCCAGGCGACGCCGCCGCGCCCGCTCGGCGCTGCGCACCGCGCGCTGCCTCAGCAGCGCACGGACGGCCAGCGCCCCGTACGCGCCGCCGGCAACGGCCGCCACCGGACCACCCAGCACGGCACCCCCGGCAGCGGTCGCCGCGCCCACCGTCAGCAGGGCCCGTCGCGGTGCCGCCACCAGGCCAGCCATGAACGGCGTCAGCTGGACGCCACCCCACCGTCGTGCCGATGCGGACCCCGTTCCCGTCGCCGGCGCACCGGCGGACGTGGGCACGTGACGCCTGTCCGCCGCCGGTGGGGGCGACCCGGCGGGGCGACGGGAGTCCCGCCGGGGTGGTGGACCTGTCTGCTCCCCCTGCCCGGCCGGGCGAGTCGCGTCGAGCGCCCGAGCGCGCGGTCGAGCCGGGGTCGCGCGCTGCGGGAGACCGGACGACGTTACGCCGCCCCGACCCGTCGGGCGGCGGTCAGCCGGTGCCGTGGCGTCGTGACGCAGGCTGGCGACCCAGGCGACCAGCGGATCCTCGGCCACCCGGAGGGCACCGGCGGCAGCGGCACGACGGCGGGCAAGCTGACCGAGCACCGGACGAGCCGCGACGGCCGTCAGGGTGACCAGGACCAGGACCGCCAGGAGGTAGGGCCGGTTCATTCGGGGCCCGCCGATCCGGGCCAGGGTCCGCGCAGCACGGGCGGCACCGCCACATCCCTCGCCCGCAGCAGCTCGGCCAGCCGGCCGGCCGCCGGCCCCAGCCCGGCGCGCGCCCAGGCGGGCACGGCCCGGACCAGCCGGTCAGCGCCGTCGGGCAGGAGCAGGCAGATGGACTCCAGGACCCGCCCGGAGGTGGAGCGGCGGACGTGGAGCACCACCTGGAGCGCCGCGGCCACCTGGGCGTGCAGCGCGGGCCGGGGCAACCCACCGAGCAGACCGAGCGCCTCCAGCCGGGCGGGCACGTCGGACGGCGCGTTGGCGTGCAGCGTCCCGGCGCCGCCTTCGTGACCCGTGTTGAGCGCGGCGAGCAGGTCGACGACCTCGCGGCCCCGGCACTCGCCGACCACCAGCCGGTCCGGCCGCATCCGCAGGGCCTGCCGGACCAGGTCGGTCAGGCCGATGGCACCGGTTCCCTCCACGTTGGCCGTCCGGGCCTGCAGGCCGACGACGTGTGGGTGGCCCGGATGGAGTTCCGCGGCGTCCTCGACCAGCACGATGCGTTCCGTCGCCGGCACCAGACCGAGCATCGTGTTGAGCAGAGTCGTCTTGCCGGATCCCGTGCCACCCACGACCAGGTACGCGAGCCGGGCCGCGACCACCGCCGCCAGCACCGGGGCCACCGAACGCGGCACGGCGCCGTCGCGGACCAACTCGTCGAGCGTGAACGGGCGCTGCCGGAAGGTCCGCAGGGAAAGGTACGGCCCGTCGGTGGCCACCGGAGGCAGGACGGCGTGCAGCCGGGTGCCGTCGGCGAGGCGGGCGTCGGCGTACGGGGAGCCGTCGTCCAGCCGCCGACCGGCGCCGGCCGCGAGCCGCTGGGCGAGCCGGCGTACGTCGTCCACCGAACCCACCGGCACCGCCACCTGCCGGAGGCCCGCTCCGCGGTCGACCCAGACGCGGACGCCGTTGACGAGAACGTCGGTGACCTCGGGGTCCGCCAGCAGCGGGGCCAGCGGGCCGGCACCGACCAGGTCGTCGTGCACCCGGTCGGCCAGGCGGAGGAGGGTGGTGTCGCCGAGCACCGCGGCGGTCGGCTCGGCCCGTACGGCGGAAACGATCGCGGCCGGGGTGACCGGAGCGGCCGACGACGCGATCCGCTGCCGGACCCGGCTGGCGAGGCCCTCTCCCCCGGCTGTCACGCCGCACCCGCCGTGGACCTGCCGGTCAGCTCGCCGACGAGCCGCTGGCACAGCGCGGCCAACGATCCCCGCCCGTCCGCGGCCGGCGCCTCACCGCGTTCCAGCCCTCGACCCAGCGCGGGCTCCGGGCGCAACGTACCGGCCAGCGGAAGCCCGAGCGCCCGCGCGACCTCGGCGGCCTTGAGTCGGCCCGGGGCCGGCCCACGGACGATCAACGCCAGGTCGACGCAGTGCGGCGCGGCGGCGGCGACGACGCGGGCCGCCGCCGCGGTGGCGCGGAGCTCGGCGGGTACCACCACGAAGGCACGGTCGACCGACTGCAGGGCGATCACCGCCGCGTCGTCCAGGTGTCGGGGCAGGTCGACCACGACAACGTCCCGACCGCGTCGGGCGGCGTCGAGGGCCGCGGCCATCGCCGGGGCCGGCAGCGGCAGCAGGTCACCCCGATCCCAGGAGAGGACGACCAGGTCGCCCCTGCTCGGCAGGGCCCGTACCAGCGACGGTGCGTCGACCCGCCCCTCGGCGTCGGTCAGCGCGGGCCAGCGGAGGCCGTCCAACTGCTCCCAGCCGAGCACCAGGTCCAGTCCCCCGCCGAGCGGGTCGGCGTCGACCAGCAGCGTCCGGAGCCGGGACCGGGCCGCCGTGACGGCGAGACCGCCGGCGAGCACGCTCGCGCCGGCACCGCCTCGCCCGCCGAGCACGGCGACCGCCCGGGCGCCACCCGGAACCGCCTGGTCCGGCCCGCACTCGGCGAGCCGGTCGACCAGCCAGGGCTCGGCTGCGGGCAGGGTGGCGACGTGCTCGATCCCCATCAGGTCGGCGACCTCCCAACCCGGGTCGAGCTGCCCCGACCTGCCCACCAGCACCGACCGCCGCCGGTGCGGCAATCGCGCCCGTAGGCACGGCTCCGCCTGATCGCCGCCGACCAGGACCAGCGGAGCCGGCAACCAACGTGGTCGGGCGGCCGCCGGATCCGCCGCGACGTCGACCTCGACACCACCGGCCGCGGCGAGCCGCAGCAGATCGTCGAGCAGATCGCTGTCGGACGTCACGAGCAGGGGCAGACGCCGAGGGGGCGGTACGGAGGTGGTGCGGGGTGGCATCACGGCCTCCAGGCGGGTCGGCTCGGAATCGCTGACCCGGAACCCTGCCCGGTCCGTCCGCCGCTTGTCGGTCCCCGGAGTGCCGCCTGTGGACAACGGAGGTGCCTGTGGACAACGCCCGCAGCGGCAGTTGATCTGCTATGCGTCGCCGACCCGAAGACCTCGGTACGCCGAGGTCAGCCGCCGGATCGCGGCACGGGCGTACTCAAACGACGGCGGTGCCCGTCCCAGCTGCACGAGGCGAAACTCGTCACCCGCATCGTCGGAGCAGGCGGCCCGGCCCGGTCGCCGTACGGGTGCCTGCCCGGCCCGGCGCGAGACGCGACCCGGGCAGGTGGAATTGACGTCCGATGACGCGGCTGGCTATTCGACGGCGAGTGCGGCGGATACCAGCAGGGCTGCAACGACCACGGCCCGGATCACCCACTGCACGACCGCCCGGGACCGGTTGGAAATCACTCCCAGCTGTTGGTAGCGGTGGGTGAGAGCGACCGTCGAGAACGCCGCGATCAATACCAGGCCACCGACCACCGAAAAGACGACCACTCCGGGCGAAAGCAGTTGTTCGATGAGGTCGCTCGCCTTATTAAAGGCGCCCAGCAGGGCTGCTCCCTCGACGACCGCAAGATAGGAAACGAGCACCAGACCTACGATGATCATCGGCAGCGGTGACGGCAGATGGGCAGGTGACGGACCCTCCTCCGGGCGTCGTTGCCGTTGCCCGCCCGTCACGTTGGTGGGTTTCGAGCGGTCCGAAATGGTGTCCAGCCACACCCGGTGCAGTTCTCGCAACTCGACCACGACGGCGAGCAGAACGACGGGGACGACCTGAGCGATAAGGGCTGCGTAACCCTTGTCCATTGCCTCTTCCTCGTTACGTGAATGGGCGAGAAACTGCCGTCGGCTCGACCTGGGTCGTTCCGCATTCCGGCGGCGCGTACCGTTGCCGCACGGCGGACGGTAGCGGCCGGCACCGCATCGTCGGGACGCGGCGGCCCGGCTGTCGATCGTCCGGACGCCCCGGCAACCTGGCCCGCGGCGCGCACGGTCAGCCGGACGCGGGGGTTCCTGGCCACGAGAGCTTCGACGACGCTGAATCGTTACACGCGCACCGAGTGACTGGGCCGCCCGTACCGCGTTCGGCGACCCCGCTCTCCGCCGGCGGCGGAGGCTGCCCTGGACGAGACGGAGGCGGGCCGCGACCCGCGGCGGAGCAAAGTCCGCAGATAGGGACGACCCCCGCCGGGGGGAGACGGGGGTCGTCGGGAGGTTCGGCTCCGGGGGGGTCGAGCCGAACCCACTCAGCGGTCACGGGGGGTGCAACCGCCGAGGGTCTGCTGGTCGTCCGAGACATGAACGCTCGTCGTGCCGACAGTCTGCCTGAGTGAACCTGGCTACGTCGAGTGGTGTAGCCTCCACTCCCTGCGAAATCCTGTTCGCAGAGTGTGATCACGGTCACGCAGAGCGGGACGTATCGGCGGCTGGCCCGCAGGTCCGAGGGGTCGGTGGACCCCGGGCACCCGCAGACCATAGACCATCCGACTAGACTTTCGCGCCGTGGGCCGAAGTGCCGTTTTTTTCGATCTGGACAAGACCGTCATCGCCAAGTCGAGCGCGCTGGCGTTCGGCCGGCCGTTCTACCGGGACGGTCTGATCACTCGGCGTGACGTGGTCAAGTCGGCGTACGCGCAGCTGATGTTCCGGCTGGGCGGCTCCGACGAGCAGACCATGGCCCGGACCCGGGACTATCTGGCCACGCTGTGCAAGGGCTGGCAGGTGGAGCAGGTCCGCCAGATCGTCGCGGAGACACTTCACGAGCTGATCAACCCCTACGTGTACGCCGAGGCCGCGGCGCTGATCGAGGAGCATCAGGCGGCCGGTCGGGACGTGGTTCTCGTGTCGGCGTCGGGCGAGGAGATGGTCCGGCCGATCGGCGCGTTGCTCGGCGTGACCGACGTGATCGCCACCCGGATGGGCGTGGTCGACGGTCGCTACAGCGGGGAGATCGAGTTCTACGCGGCCGGCCCGGCCAAGGTCGACGCGGTGGGCGAACTGGCCCTCAAGCGGGGGTACGACCTCGCCGACTCGTACGCGTACTCGGACTCGTACACCGACCGCCCGCTGCTGGAGTGCGTCGGCCACCCGACCGCCGTGAATCCCGACCGCCAGCTGCGCAAACTCGCTCTGGAGAACTCCTGGCCGGTGCTGGAGTTCCGGCACCCGGTCCCGCTGGGCCGGCGCCTGCGCGATCGCCCGGCCGTCCCGGTCGCGGCCGCCGCCCTCGGCGTTGGGGTGGGCGTGGCGATCGGCATCGCCTGGTACGGCCGCCACCGCCGGACCCGCACGGCCCCCGCCGCCTGATCGTCGCCCACCGGCTGCCGGGTCGCCGGCTGTTCCGGCACGTCAACGCGTCCCGACGGCGGGCCGCACCCCCGCTTCACGGCTCTGTCCCGGGGCACGACCAGGCGCCCCCCAACTCTTGATCAGTCGCTCAAATATCCCTAGCCTTGGGCTGACCGCTCGCTCAAGAGACCGCCCCCCGCACACCTCGGCGACAAGCCTCGGGCGGTGTACGTCCCAGGCGATCCGGCGGTGCTACGGCTCGACGCCGGGTGTGCACCCTGCTCGGTGCGGTGCCATCCGGCGGGGCTCGCGATCCTGCCGGCCAACGGACAGGTGCGGGCCGAGTACCGGGGCGGCGACGGCCACCCGGAACGGGGGGTGGCCGCCGTCGCCCGCAGGCGAGCAGCCGCACCCGGGCCGGGCCTCCGTCGGAGGGACATTCCGGTCGTCCCGGGGACGACCTGGCTGGCGCAGCTGGCGACCGATGCGATGATCGCACCGCCACACGCAGCGGGAGGGGAGCGATGTCCGACACCAAGCGGCGCCTGCTCGACGGCACGATCACCGCGATCGGGCAGCACGGCATCGCCGGCGTCTCCGCCCGCACCATCGCCGCCGCCGCCGGGGTGAACCAGGCGTTGGTCTTCTACCACTTCGGCAGCGTCGACGAGTTGCTCGCGGCGGCCTGCCGGCAAGGCACGGCCGAGCGGGTGGCGCACTGGTCACCGCGGCTGCGCAAGGTCCGGTCGCTGCGCGAACTCCTCGACGTCGGCCGCGCCCTGCACGAGGAGGAGCGGACGCTGGGCAACGTCTCGGTGCTGGCCCAACTGCTGGCGGGCGCGCAAACCGACGAACGGCTCGTGGCTCCCACCGCCGAGGCGCTGCAACTGTGGGTCGACGAGATCGAGTGGGTCCTGCGCCGACTGTTGGCGGGGTCGCCGTTCGCCGAGGTCGCCGACGTGCCGGGGTTGGCCCGGGCCGTGTCGGCCGCGTTCATCGGCCTGGAACTGTACGACGGGGTCGACCGGCCCGCCGCCGACCAGGCGATGACGGCGCTGGACCAGCTCGCCGTGCTCATCGAGATCGTGGACGACCTCGGCCCGATCGCCCGGCGCGCCCTCCAGAGCAAGATCAGCCGGGCAGCACGCCGCTAGCGCCCTCCAGGCCAGGAGCCGGGTGGCAGCACGCTGACGGAGCACCGCCCCCCAGGCCAGGAGCCGGGTGGCAGCACGCTGACGGAGCACCGCCCTCCGGGGCGGGATCAGCTGGGCGCCACCTGACCGGCGAGCGCGGCGCGCACGTCAGGAGGCGGTGGCCAGCACCTCGTCGCCGATCGCGGTGAGCTGATCGACGCCCACCTCCACGGCGCTCATGTAGTGCCGCAGCCAGGAGCGCAGCCCGTCCGGCGTGCCGGTGGCGAACGTACCGGCCGCACCGACGTACTCGGGCTCCCGTTCCCGGTGGCCGACGTCCACGGCGAGCAGGCCACGCGGGTCGAAGCCGCTGGCCATCAGCACCAGCCGCGCGGCGCCCCGGGCCACCACTCCGGACGGGCCGGCGAAGGGCCGCAGGTTCAGCAGCTCGCCGTGGACGACGGCGGCCAGCACCAGCGGCGGGACCTTCGTACCGCCGGCCGCCAGGGTGGCCAGGCCGTCGAGCCGGGCGGCCACGACGGGGTCGTTCACCGGGCGGCCGAGGTCGGCCTCGGGTACGGCGTCCCGCGCGGCGAGCACGTGCAGCCTCGCGAGGGCCTGGCGGGGGGCCTTCGGCCACCGGTCGGCCAGCCCCGGCAGCGCCCCGGCCACCCGCAGCGCGCCCTGGAGCACCGGTTCCGTGACGGTGCCGGCCCGGACCTCCTCGCGCTCGTGCGCGTACCCCTCGAGGGCGGCGCTCGCCACCGCGGACCGGAGGCTAACCTCGGCCGCGACCTGACCGCCGTGCCGGCGCAGGGCGCGGTGCCGCAGCGCCTGGTCGAAGCGCTCGCGGGCCCGCTGCACGGCGGGGGCGACGTCGGCGAGCGCGAGCAGCGGGGCGAGCGGGTCGTCGGTCACCCCGTCACGCTATCGACCACCCCGCACGACCCGCGGGCGAGCCGGCGGAACGCGACCGCCGCCACTCGCGCGGTGGCGACAAGGGACCCGCAGGCGTTGCGAAGGGCCCTGCCGTGCCCGGTGCCGCCCGGCGCGCTCCAGGGGCCGCTCGGCGCGGCGGTGCGCCGCCGACGGTCGCCTGCGAACCGTCGCCCCGCTAACCTCTCCTGCGAGAGACGCAGGTCACCCCGAGCGACGAGGGAGTACGGCATGAGCGAGGCATTGGCCAATCTGCTGAACGAGACACGCCAGTTCCCGCCGCCGGCCGAACTCGCCGCGAACGCCAACGTCACCGCCGAGGCGTACGGCGAGGCGGACGCCGACCACCTGGCCTTCTGGGAGCGGCAGGCCGACCGGCTGACCTGGGCGAAGCGGTGGGACGAGGTGCTCGACTGGTCGAAGCCGCCGTTCGCGAGGTGGTTCGTCGGCGGCCAGCTCAACGTGGCGTACAACTGCCTGGACCGGCACGTCGAGGCGGGCCGGGGGGACAAGGTCGCCATCCACTGGGAGGGCGAGCCGGGTGACAGCCGCGCGATCACGTACACGGAGCTGCACCGGCTCACCTGCCAGGCGGCGAACGCGCTGACCGAGCTGGGCGTCACCGCCGGCGACCGGGTGGCGATCTACCTGCCGATGGTGCCGGAGGCCGCGGTCGCGATGCTGGCCTGTGCCCGGATCGGCGCCACGCACAGCGTGGTCTTCGGCGGCTTCTCCGCGGACGCCCTGACCAACCGGATCCAGGACGCCAGCGCGAAGGTGGTCATCACGGCCGACGGCGGCTACCGGCGGGGCAAGCCGTCGGCGCTCAAGCCCACGGTCGACGAGGCGGTGGCGAAGTGCCCGTCGGTCGAGCACGTGCTCGTGCTGCGCCGCACCGGCGAGGAGGTGGCCTGGTCGGAGAAGGACCGCTGGTGGCACGAGACGGTGGAGACCGCGTCGGCAGAGCACGTGGCGCAGCCGTTCGACGCCGAGCACCCGCTGTTCATCCTCTACACCAGCGGCACCACGGCCCGGCCGAAGGGCATCCTGCACACCACCGGCGGCTACCTGACCCAGACGGCGTACACCACGCACGCGGTCTTCGACCTCAAGCCGGAGACGGACGTCTACTGGTGCACCGCCGACATCGGCTGGGTGACCGGCCACTCGTACATCGTGTACGGCCCGCTCTCCAACGGCGCCTCCCAGGTCATGTACGAGGGCACCCCGGACACCCCGCACAAGGGCCGGCTCTGGGAGATCGTCGACAAGTGCCGGGTCACGATCCTCTACACCGCTCCCACGCTGATCCGCACGATGATGAAGTGGGGCGAGGACATTCCCGCCGGCTTCGACCTGTCGTCGCTGCGGCTGCTGGGCAGCGTGGGCGAGCCGATCAACCCCGAGGCGTGGATGTGGTACCGGCAGCACATCGGTCACGGCCAGCTGCCCGTCGTGGACACCTGGTGGCAGACCGAGACCGGCGCCATCATGATCTCCCCGCTGCCCGGCGTGACCCACGCCAAGCCGGGCTCGGCGATGACCCCGTTGCCGGGGATCAGTGCCGATGTGGTCGACGACCAGGGCCAGTCGGTGCCCAACGGTGGCGGCGGCTACCTGGTGCTCAAGGAGCCGTGGCCGTCGATGCTCCGGACGGTCTGGGGCGACGACAACCGGTTCATCGAGACGTACTGGTCGCGCTTCGGTGCCGGCGCCAACCACGGTAGCGACTGGGTCTACTTCGCCGGTGACGGTGCGAAGAAGGACGACGACGGGCACATCTGGCTGCTCGGGCGGGTCGACGACGTGATGCTGGTGTCCGGCCACAACATCTCCACCACGGAGGTGGAGTCGGCGCTGGTGTCGCACCCGTCGGTGGCCGAGGCGGCGGTCGTGGGCGCGACCGACCCGACGACCGGGCAGGCCATCGTCGCGTTCGCGATCCCGCGGGGCAGCACGGACACCGCTGGCGAGGCGGGCGAGCAGCTCATCGCCGACCTGCGCAACCACGTCGCGAAGACGCTCGGGCCGATCGCCAAGCCGCGGCAGATCATGCTCGTGCCGGAGCTGCCGAAGACCCGCTCCGGCAAGATCATGCGCCGGCTGCTGCGGGACGTGGCGGAGCACCGGTCGCTCGGCGACGTCACCACGCTCCAGGACTCGTCCGTGATGGACCTGATCTCCGCGGGCATGAGTGGCGGGAAGTCCGACGAGGACTGACGGCCGGCGTACCCGGACGGGGTGGCGGTCCGCGCGGACCGCCACCCCGTCGCCGTCTCTGACGCCTACGGAGCGCACACGGCCGAGCTGCGTCACATCGGTCGGTCGGGGGAACCGGAGAAGCTGAACGGACACAGGCTGGGTCCACCCCCTGTCGTCCGCGTTCTTTGTGATTTAGGTTCACGCAGGTCGGACCGGTTCGATGGGCATCACATCGACGAAGACGGCCGACCGATTCCCTCTCCCCATGCCCGAGAAACGGAGCGGCATGAACAGAAATCCGAAAGCCGGGTCGCGTCGGCGCCTACTCGTCGCGCTGCCCACCCTCGCCCTCGCCGCCACGTCACTGACCGTGATTGGCGGCTCGGCGTCGGCACAGTCCGGTCCGGCCCCGGCAACGATCGGGGCGGACGAGTTCTACATCAACTACGCCGAGCCGGCGGTCCAGCCGGACAGCGACGGTCGCGAGGTCAAGGGCAAGGGCGGCGTCCACGCTCCCGCGGTCGACGAGGCGCGGGCGTACGACCGCAAGTTCGCTCACGGCAACCCGGTGGCCGCGCGCCAGCTGGCGAAGAACGAGGCCAAGGCGATCAAGACGGGGCAGAGCCCCCGGCAGATCAAGCAGGCCAAGGGTACGCAGACCGCCAAGTTGCTGACCCTGCTGGTGGAGTTCAACGAGAACGCCAACGACGACTTCACCGACGTCATGGTCCCCAGTACGGTCTTCGAGGACCGGAGCTGTGTCCTCGGCACCGTCCAGAACGGACCGCTGCACAACAACATCCCGAATCCGGCCAGCCTGCCGAAGCTGGACAACAACTCGATGTGGGTGCCGGACTTCTCGCCCGAGCACTACGACAAGATGCTCTACACCTCGGAGGGCATCACGGAGCGGGTCCGCACCGACCTGACCGGGCCGGACGGCAAGCCGGGCGTCAGCTTGGCCGGCCGCACCATGCGCAACATGTACCTGGAGATGTCCAAGGGCGCGTACACGGTCGACGGGCAGGCCAGCCCGTGGATCAAGGTGCCGCACTCGGAGGGCTGGTACGCGGCCTCCCGCTGCTTCCAGGACGAGAACGGCAACTGGGTCGCCGGGCGGCAGCAGTCGATGAACGGCCACCCGGACAACCCGCAGGGCGCCGGGCGGCTCGCGGTCGACGCGATCGAGACGCTGGCCCAGATGGACCCGAACTTCCCGTGGGCCGACTACGACATCGAGGACCAGGCCGACCGGGACGGTGACGGCAACTTCTTCGAGCCGGACGGCGTCATCGACCACCTGGTGCTGGTGCACGCCGGCAAGGGCAAGTCCAGCGGCGGCGGGGCGCAGGGCACGTACGCCGTCTGGGCGCACTCGTCGTCGATCACCGGCGGCTACACGATCCCCGGCACCCAGCTCAAGGTGTCGAACTACATCGTGCAGCCGGAGGACGCCGGCGTCGGCGTCTTCGCCCACGAGTTCGGCCACGACCTCGGCCTGCCGGACCTGTACGACACCTCCGGCAACGCCGACTCGGACATCGACTTCTGGGACCTGATGGCCTCGGGCTCGCACTCGGGCGAGATCTTCCAGGCCCTGCCGACCCACATGGGCCTCTGGGGCAAGTGGGTGCTCGGCTGGGCCGACCCGCTGGAGTTCGACCCGGGCGACGGGCCGCGGAGCGTGCAGCTGGGCCAGACCTCGCGGACGCCGCGGGGCACCAAGGACGGCGTCAAGATCAACCTGCCGGACAAGGTGATCACCCTGGCGGAGCCGCACAGCGGCGACAACATGTGGTACTCCGGCGCCGACCAGAACTGGGCGGACATCAAGATCGCCCGCGAGGTGGCGGTGCCGGCGGCGGCGGACGCGAAGTTCTGGATGTGGAACAACTACGTCATCGAGGCGGACTGGGACTTCGGCTTCGTCGAGGTCTCCACCGACGGCGGCGCGACCTGGGCCGAGCAGAAGGTCTACGACTCGACCGGCAAGCTGGTCACCACCGACGACGGCTACGCCGACCCGAACGGCCGCATGGTCGACTTCGGCAACAAGAAGTACGGGCTCAGCGGTGACACCGACGGCTGGCGGCACGACTACGTCGACCTGTCGGCGTACGCCGGGACGACCATCCAGCTCCGCCTCCGCTACGCCACCGACGAGGCGTTCGTCGAGCGGGGCTGGTTCGCCGACGACTTCTCGGTGACCGGCGGCGCCACCACCTGGAGCGACGACGTCGAGAACGGCACGGCGGGCTGGACCGCCACCGGTGGCACGTTCGTCGACACGACCGGTCCCGGCTGGCGCATCGACAGCGGCACCTCCGTCCAGGCGCACTACTACCTGGCCGAGTGGCGCAACTTCGACGGCTTCGACGAGGGCCTGAAGTACACCTACGACACGGTGTACTCGCGGGACGCGTGGAAGGTCGACCGGGTCGCGTACAACGCCCCCGGCATGCTGGTCTGGTACCGGGACACCGCGCTCGGCGACGTCAACCACGTCACCGCGCAGGCGACCGCCCTGCCCAGCTACGGCGCCAAGGGCGGCCTGCTGATCGTGGACTCGCACTTCGACCCGCTCCGCCGCCAGGGCGAGGCGGCCGACAAGGACCCGTCGGTGCTGGACAACCTGCCCAGCCGCCCGCAGTCCTCGAACGCGGCCTTCTCGCTGCACCCCACGTACCCCTTCAAGGAGTGCCTGGAGGCGGCGGGTGAGCCGTACAGCGAGTACTGCACCAGCTTCGGCGCCCAGCCGGCCGTCCCGGCGTTCACCGACGCCAAGGGCTGGTACCCGGGCATCGAGGTCCGCGGCTCGTCGCTGTTCGCCCGGGACGCCGACGCGTCGGTGGTGATCCCGTCCAAGGGCCACGTGCCCTACACCACCCGAATCACCAACCCGGACGGCAGCCCGGCCACCGACCTGTACGGCACGGACCTCGGGTTCACCGTCCTGGGCTCGGGCAACCCCGGTGACGCCGACGCCGCGTACGGCGTCACGATCACCATCAAGCGGGCCGCGAAGGACAACTCGTACGCCACGGTGTACGTGACCCCCGCGAGGCCCTGACCTCGAATCGCCGCACGGCGGGGCCCGGACGGAGCGCAGGCTCCGGCCGGGCCCCGCCCGCGTGTCACGGCTCCGAGCAGTCGACGCCTCGCCACCACCGGGATCGCCACCGTCCGAGATCGCCACCGTCCGGGATCGCCACCCGTCGTCGTTCCCGGCCCGCTCGGGTGTCCGGGGCAGCGCGCCGGGGGATGCGTGTGCGACACTCGTCGATGTCAACAGCGGGAGCCGGTGGATCGGCAAACTGACCCGCTTGTCCTTTTTGCCAACACGGGGGTGACGGCATGAACGCGACGCGCGCACGCGGATGAACCCACCAGGAATCGAGAGCGTTCCAGCGTCTCTCCACGCACAAATGGCAGCGGCTCACATTTAGCGTGCCTTTCCAACCGCCAAGGATGCCGAATAACGCAGCGGCCATCCGGCGGTCCGTCGCATTCTGCCTGAGGAACAGCAATGATGAGGGTCCAAATTCTCGCCGGCGACCCGGGCCTGGGCCGCCTCGTCGGCGAGGTCCTCGGCTCGGCCGGCGCCACCGTCATACCGGAGGCCGCCGTCGTCGGCCGGGAGCCGCCGCACGCCGATCACCTCGACGTCCTCCGGGTGGCACCGCCCGACGTGAGCACCGGGCGGTACTGCGTCCTGGTGGTGACAGCCGACCAACTGAAGCCCGAGGCGGTTGCCGGACCGTTGGCGGAGGCGGCCGGCGACAACGTTATTGCCCTTGCCGTGCCGGCCGCACCCGGGTCAGCGCGGGACGGTCGCGACGGGGGGCCGCAACGACTCTCCCAGCGGGAGCGGGAGGTGCTCGACTGCATCGCCGGCGGGCTGACCCACAGCCAGACGGCCGCCCGCATGCGGGTGAGCGTCCACACGGTCAATACGTACGTGAAGCGACAGAAGGCAAAACTCGGGCACGGCAACAAAGCGTTCCTCACCCGCGCGGCGCTCAATTCGGACGACGCAGCCTCTCCTGCCAGCTGACCTGCAAAAAGTGTTCCGGGTGACGCTTTCGCTGTCCCCAGATTACGGGACAGGCGTCGCCGACCGGTCGTCGTTATGCTCCGCATTACGAATCGCGTTCGTCAACCGACGAACGACCCCGCGATTAGTTTTGCCATTGTCGGAGGAGAATGTGACCAGACCGGCTATACGACACCGGCGCGGCGCTGCGGCGCTCACCGCCCTGATGATCGGGTGCGTCGCGGCGCTCAGCGCTCCGAGCCCCGCGTTCGCGGACACCGACCCGGAGCAGCCGTACGAGGGCATCGAGGGCAACTTCACCGGTGGCGACGTCACCGACCCCTCGCTCGAGCAGCCGATGGACGACCAGACCACGCTGAAGACCCAGCTGTCGCAGGAGTGGTACGCGGTCAACTTCGAGGGCGCCGATCCGAGCAAGCTCGCCCAACTCGAAGCCGACTACCTCGCGCAGTACGGCGGCTCGGGCCACGACGACCCGGGCGGCATGCGGATCGCCGCCGCGCCGACGAGCCGCCTCCTCCCGCTCACCCAGTACGGCCAGAAGACGGGCTACTACTGCGGCCCGGCCTCCGGCTACATGATCATCCGCATGCTGCACGGCAGTGGGTTCACGAGCAGGTACCAGAAGGGCAAGGCCCTCTCCCAGGACAACCTGGCGAACGCCAGCCACATGAACACCGCCTCCGCCAAGACCACCTCCTGGACCAGCAAGAAGTGGGTCACCGGCGTCAACCGGTGGCGCGGCACCAACTGGTACGTGCAGGTCGCCAAGCCCAGCAGCAAGCTGCTGGTCTCGGTCTTCACGCACAGCGTCGGCGGCAACGGCATGCCGGTCGCCGCGGACACCGTCGAGTTCGCCGGCGGGACGCACTACAATGGACACCCGACCAGCAAGACGATCGGTCACTGGATCGTCGGCTTCGGCTACACCCAGTCCGGCCAGGTCGCGCACTGGGCCGACCCGGCCACCACGGTGTGGTCGGCCACCAAGCCGACGTTCAGCTACAACACCTCCACCTTCGCGTCCCGCTTCCTCCAGTCGAACGGAATTGCGTACTAGCTGTGCGACGAACACTGACAGTAGCGCTTCTGCTCATTACTGTCGCTGGCTGTGATGACGGGAAGGGGGTGGGCGCATCCGACGTGCCGGATGCGCCCACCCCCGCCGCCTCGCCCACCGGCACCGCCGGCGGCGGCAGTTCCGGGCTCTCGTTCCAGATCCGGTCGCGGCTCAGCGCCACGGACGCGGCGGACGCCGTACGGGGCCGGGACCTTCAGGTCACTTTCCGCCTGTCGGGCGTGACGACCGGGGGGCGCACCCTCAACCATCTCGGTCTGACCCCGGACGGGCAGGTCGTCAGCGCCGCCAACCCGGTCCCCAAGACCGGTGACGGCGAGTTGACCATCGGCCAGAGCCGGGTCGGGCTCTACACGGGCGGCCGGGCGCGCGAGCTGTCAACCCGGCAGCGCGGCCCGGCCCGCCAGGCGATCTACGCGGATGCGGACGAGCGGACCGTGGCCTGGATGGAGACCACGAGCACCGACCTGTACCAAATGGACTGGTTGGTCTACGGCTTCGACCGGCGCTCCGAGCGGACGGTGCTGCTCGGCGACTCGGCCGCCGTCGCGAAGGGCAAGAAGATGCCGATTCCGCCGGGCGTCTCGCTGTTGTCGGTCGGCGGCGGTCGGGTCTACTGGACCACCGCGGTGCCCACCAAGGGCGAGCGCGAGTTCGGCGCCCAGATCCTGGGCCGGTCCCTGACCGGCGACGGCTCTCCGGAGGTCGTCGCCGAGCAGGCCAAGCTGCCGGCCGCCGCCGGAAGCGACCTCTATTACGTGCGTACCGAGGACGTGGCGCCCGGTTTCCCCGTCGACCGCTACGAGATCCGCAAGGTGGCCGGTGGACGGGACGTCGTGGTCGCTTCCGGTCCGTTGACCGCCGGTCAGCAGGTCACGGCGCTGACCGCGGAGGCCGAGCACGTCTCCTGGATCGTCTCCGCGCCACAGCCGGAACCGGCCGCCTCGCTGTTCGTGCTCGATCCGGCGTCCGGGCAGGCCACCCAGGTCGCCCTCGGCGACAACGGCAGCACGATGACCCTGAGCTCGTCCCCCGGCCGGGTCTGCTGGAGCAACGGCAGCGGCGGCGGTGACGCCGGGCAGTACGTGCTGGATGTGCAGCCGGGCCGGCTGTTGCGACTCGGCGAGGCGCCCGGCCTCAGCCTGGTGTTCGGCGCTGGCGATCATGTGGCCTGGTCTGAACTCGGGGCCGAGCCGCAGAAGCCGGGCCAGAACTTCCTGACGGTGGCTCGGCTCTCCAGCGGCTGACTCCACCGAACAGCGGCCGGCGGATCGAGGCTCGGCGCCGCGCGGCGCGGTCGCTGTCTCGGATCGGCTCGACGGGCGGCGGTCTTCTCGACCGCCGCCCGTCGTCGTGTCCGCGCACCGGACGACACCACTCGCCGTCGGCCAGCGAGATCCGGCCGGACTCCGGCTGGTTGGGACCATTGGCGCGCTCGCCAACGATATGACGGCGGACGGCCGATTCAACAAATTCATGCAACAAATTGACGCGGTGGTCTTCCCACCAGTCACACAGGTGTCTATGTTCACCAGTGGTCCCACTAGTGGGATCGATCTCTCACCGGCCCGTACCCCCGTTGGGCCGGTTCCCTCACACCCGGAGGTACCACGTGCGCAAAGTCGCAGTGGGTCTGCTGGGGCTCTCGCTGACGGCGACGGGACTGGCGGTCGGACCGTCCGCCAGCGCCGCCCCGAAGCCCAAGCTGCCGGCGCCGGCTCCGTCGGTCGCCGAGCCCGCCCACGTTGACCACGATCTGCCGAACCCACTCGAGACCAAGCGGCGGGCGCTGCGCCAGGAGGGCCTGAGCAACGTCCTCACCGGCAAGGCGAAGGCGCAGAGGATCAACGGCAGCACCGTCGTCAAGGTCGGCGAGCGGGCGGCCGAGGGTGCCAAGGCGGGTCGAGCCGCCAAGAGCACCAAGGCCGGCAAGGGCCCCGTCGAGGACCAGTACGTCGAGCTCTCCCGCGAGAACACCGACCGGATCTTCGTGATCCTGGCCGAGTTCGGCAACGAGCGGCACCCCGACTACCCCGACCAGGACACCAACCCGAACACGCCGGGTCCGGCCCGCTTCGACGGGCCGCTGCACAACGAGATCCCGCAGCCCAACCGCGCGGTGGACAACTCCACCGTCTGGCAGGCCGACTACAGCGCCGACTACTTCCGGAACCTGTACTTCGGTACGGGCCCGGGCGAGGAGTCGGTGAAGCAGTACTACGAGGCGCAGTCCTCGGGTCGCTACAGCGTCGAGGGCACGGTCACCGACTGGGTCAAGGTCCAGTACAACGAGGCCCGGTACGGCCGCTCCGGCGGCTTCCCCTGCGGCTCGAACGTCTGCAGCAACACCTGGGCGCTGGTGCGCGACGCCGCCAACCAGTGGGTCGCCGACCAGAAGGCCCAGGGCCGCACGGACGCGGAGATCGCCGCCGACGTCAAGGCCATGGACCAGTGGGACCGCTACGACCACGACAGCGACGGCAACTTCAACGAGCCGGACGGCTACATCGACCACTTCCAGATCGTCCACGCCGGCGGTGACGAGGCCGACGGTGACCCGTGGCAGGGTGAGGACGCCATCTGGAGCCACCGCTGGTACGCCTACATCACCGACCAGGGCCGCACCGGTCCGGCGAACTTCCCGGCCGGCGGCACCCAGATCGGCAACACCGGCGTCTGGATCGGCGACTACACCATCCAGCCGGAGAACGGCGGCCGGAGCGTCTTCTACCACGAGTACGCCCACGACCTCGGCCTGCCGGACGACTACAACAACATCAACGGCGGCGACAACAACAACGAGCACTGGACCCTGATGGCCCAGAGCCGGCTCGGCGCGAAGAACGACGGCGGCATCGGCGAGCGCGGTGGCGACCTGGGCGCCTGGAACAAGCTCCAGCTCAACTGGCTCGACTACGAGGTGGTCGTGGCCGGGCAGAAGCGCACCCTGAAGCTGGGCCCGCAGGAGTACAACTCCAACGAGGCGCAGGGCGTCGTGGTCGTGCTGCCGGAGCGGGAGTACACGTTCGACAACGGCAAGCCGTTCGAGGGCACCAAGCAGTTCTTCTCGGGCAACGACAACGACCTGAACAACACGATGACGCGGGCCGTCGACCTCACCGGCAAGAGCAGCGCCGCGCTGTCGATGAAGGGCCGTTACAGCATCGAGGAGGACTTCGACTACCTCTTCTTCGAGGCGTCCACCGACGGTGGCCAGAACTGGGCCACCCTGCCGGGCATCGCGAACGGCAAGCCGCTCAAGGAGATCTCGCCCGGGCGCTTCGCCCTGGACGGGTACACCGAGGGCCAGTGGGTCGACATCAACATCCCGTTGGACTCGATCGCCGGCACGGCGGCGCAGATCCGCCTCCGCTACCAGACGGACGGCGGTCTCGCCGAGGGCGGCTTCTTCGGTGACGCGATCACCGTCACCGCCGACGGGCAGACCGTGTTCAGCGACGGTGCCGAGGCCGGTGCGGCCGGCTGGGCCCTGAACGGCTGGACCGTGGCCGAGGAGACCTACAAGCAGAAGTTCGCGAACTTCTACATCGCGGGCAACCGCTCGTACGTCTCCTACGACAAGTACCTGAAGACCGGCCCGTACTACTTCGGGTACGCGAACACCCGCCCGGACTGGGTGGACCACTACGCGTACCAGGAGGGCCTGCTCATCTCGTACTGGAACACCCGGTACACGGACAACGACACGTTCGAGCACCCGGGCGAGGGGCGCAACCTCTACATCGACGCGCACCCGCGGCCGATCTACAACCTCACCGGCCAGCCGTGGCGGGCCCGGGTCCAGGTGTACGACGCGCCGTTCAGCCTGAAGAAGGCGGACTCCTTCACGCTGCACATCAACAGCCAGCCGCACTACATCCGCGGCCAGGCGGCGGAGCCGCTCTTCGACGACACCAAGAAGTACTGGTACGAGGAACTGCCGAACCACGGCGTCAAGCTCCCGGCCGTCGGTGTCAAGATCAAGGTGCTGGAGCAGAACGGTACCTCGATGAAGATCCGCATCTCCTGATGCGCTGATCGCACGGCGACACGACGCGATGCCCGGGCAGGTCACCTGCCCGGGCATCGCCCGTCTCCGGGCCCGGGCCGGCCCCGACGTTCCCTGCCCGGCACCCACGCCGGGGGCCCGCCGGGCGCTCGACCTGGGAACCGGGCCGGCCCGGGCCGCGTCTGACCGACGTGCCCACCACCCTCGCCCCCCGACTCGTCCCGGCCCTCGCCCTGACCCTCATCCTGCTGGGCTGCGCACAGACGGAGAACGGAGACGACGTGGCCGCGACCCAGGGACCCTCGTCCGACGGCTCTTCCACGGCGGCGTCCGGGGCGCCGGTGGCCCCGTCCGGTCGTACGCCGACTTCCCCGGCGGACCTGCCGACGCTGCGGCCGCCGACCGGCCCGCCCCGGCACCCGACCGACGTCCGCAAGCCCGGCGCCCTCGCCGGCCGGATCATCCGCGGGGGCGACGGGCCGTGCTACGGCCTGCTCACCGACGACGGCCGGGAGTACGCGCTGTACGGCCCGGACATGGGCACCTTCCCCACCGGCACGTGGGTGCGGGTCACGGTCGGGCCGGCGCCGGACGGGGTCGACTGTGGCCCCGGACAGCCCGCCGGGCTGGTGAAGATCGAGCGGGTCGGCTGACGAGGACGCCCGACGTCCCGGCGGTCCGGGCCAGCCCGGAGAAACCCCTGATCCTCGGCGCCCGCGGGCCGCTGCCGCCCGGCTGATGGCGGGGGCTGGCCTAGGCTGTGGCACATGACCGAGCACCCTGGCGGGCCCGTCGACGAGTCCTGCGTACTCACCGAGGGGCCGTGGACGCACCGGTTCGTCGGGGCCAACGGCAGCCGCTTCCACGTCGTGGAGGCCGGAACCGGGCCGATGGTGCTCTTCCTGCACGGGTTCCCGGAGCACTGGTGGGCCTGGCACGAGATGCTGCCGGCGGTCGCCGACGCCGGTTTCCGGGCCGTCGCGGTCGATCTGCGCGGCTACGGGGCGAGCGACAAGCCACCCCGGGGGTACGACGGATACACCCTGGCCGCCGACGTCGCCGGGCTGATCCGGGCCCTGGGCGAGCGGTCGGCGACCCTGGTCGGCTCCGGTGCGGGCGGTCTGATCGGGTGGACGGCGGCCTCGTTCCACCCGTCGCTGGTCCGCCGGCTGGTGGTGCTCGGCGCGCCACATCCGCTGCGGCTGCGGGCCGCCATCTTCGCCGACCCGCGCGGCCAGTTCGCCGCCTCCACTCCGACGTTGAAGTTCCAGCTGCCCCGGTACGAGCACGTGCTGACCCGGGACAACGCGGCAGCGGTGGAGGAGATGCTGCGCCGCTGGGGTGGGCCGCGCTGGGTGCACGGGCCGGACTTCGCCGCGTACGCCGCCCGGTGCCGGGAGGCGATGCGCATCCCGCAGGCCGCCTTCTGCGCCCTGGAGGGCTACCGCTGGGCGTTCCGTTCGGTGCTGCGGCTGCACGGCTACCGCTTCGTGCGGCTCATGCAGAAGCCCCTCGTCACGCCGACCCTGCAACTGCACGGCGCGCTCGACCGGGCCTCCCTGCCGCGTACCGCCCAGGGCTCCGGCCGGTACGTCGTGGCTCCGTACGAGTGGCGCCTGCTCGACCACGTGGGCCACTTTCCCCACGTCGAGGCGCGGGACGTCGTGCTCGGTGAGGTCCTGCGCTGGACGAAGTCGTAGGCCTCGCCGGAGCGGGTCCTAGACCCGCGACTCGCGCAGGTCGCTGACCTCCTTCGCCGGCGCCCACCCCTGGTAGACGCCGAAGTCGAACACCTCGAGTCCCAGCGCCTCGGCCACCGGCCACCGGCCACCCGTGTACTCGACGCGCAGCCAGCCGTCGTGCTCACCCAGCACGATGAACGGCTGCCCCTTCCAGGTGCAGGTGGTCCGGACGTACACCAGGTCCTCCACCTCGGTGGCCGGCACCACGCGCAGGTACCGGCCGGGGCGCACCTCGATGAAACCCTCGCCCGGATCCGGCCGGTACAGCCGCACGTCGTCGCCGTCCGGGCTGGCCTGGTACTCGCGGCCCTGCCAGCGCGCCACGTAACCGTCCCGGGTCACTCGTCACCCGCCTGTCGCCACACCGGCACGTCGGCGTCCAGGGTGGCAACCACCCGCTCGGTGCCGTCCGCGCCGATCCGCCACAGCTGCGCGCCGTGCGGCAACCGGGCGCTGTCCACCTTGAACTCCGCCACCACGTCGCTGCCTTCACCCGGGGCGAAGCCGTTGCCACGGAACGGCGGCCGCTCGATGACCCAGCCCTCCATCGCCCGCATCGCGGGCTCGGTCTGGCCGCCGTACGGGATGCGGTAGAGGCTCGGCCGGTGCGCCGGCCAGCGCAGGACGTGGATCTCCTCGGCCGCCCGGTGGAACGGGGAGTCGGGGTAGTTGAGGCCGAGCGCGTCGTACAGCTGGGCCGGCGTGGTCAGGTGGGCCAACTCGCCGGCCCGGTGCACGAAGCCGGAGACCCGGTCGTAGCCGCGCTCCAGGTAGTACGCGAGCTGGCCGGGGGCCACGGCCTTCTGCATGACGACCGGCCGGGTCGGGTCGGGGGCGGGCGGCTCGTAACGCGGCCGGTCGGCCGGCGCCTCGGCGGCGGGCGACGGCTCCGGTTCCGGGCCGCCGTCGTCGCGGAGGCCCACCTCCGCCGCCCAGTTGGCGAGGCCGACGATCTGCTCGCCGGGCAGCTTCGCACCGATCGGGCTGCCCGGGTTGACGGCGAACGACCACGACCGCTCCGGCCATTGGTGGATGAGCTGCACGAAACGGATCCGGACCGTCTCGAGGGCCGCGTCGGTGTGGTCGGCGAGCCGTTCCGGGGAGGTGTAGACGACGACGAAGGTCTCCCCGTCCAGCTCCTCGGTACGCCATACGAAGCCCGGCTCGCCCGGCCGGCTTCCGGCAGCCGAGTCGGGGTCCACCGGCAGTAGCACGCGGGCGAGCAGGAGCGTGGACAGGAACGTGTCGGTGCTGCCGCTGCCGGTCGCGTCGAGCAGATCCTCCTCGACCTCGTTCGCCGGCTCGAAGTCCGGCGGCACGGCGACCGTCGGCGCGACGGCGCCGGGGGTGGTTCGCGCGGGATCGACGACGGCCGTGGGGGCCGCGGCCGTCGGGTCGGCGGCGGCGGCCACGGAACCCGCGGCGGTCGATGCCCCCGTCAGGTCGACGGTGTCCGTGTCGGCGGCCACCGCCGTGAGATCGGCGGTGCCCCTGCCGGCGGCCGCCGCGGTGAGGTCGACGGTGTCCGTGTCGGCGGCCGCCGCCGTGAGATCGGCGGTGCCCCTGCCGGCCGCCGCCGCGGTGAGGTCGGCGGTGCCCGTGCTGGCGGCCGCTGTGACGCCGGCGGCGCCCGTGCCGGCCGGCGGGTCTACCTGAACCGGCGCGGCGGTGCCGGCCGCGGCGCCGACTGGCTCCGCTCCGACGGGACCGGCGCCGGTAGCGGCCGGATCAGGCACCGCGCCGGCCAGCTCCGGCACTGACCTGGCCGGCTGACCCGGCCCAGCGGCGGGTGGCGGTGAGACCGGTCCGCCGACCGGCGGCGGAGTGACCGGCCCGGCGGGTGGCGGTGCGACCGGCCCGGCGGCGGGCGCCGGCACGGGCCGCTCGACGGCGGGTGGCGGGGTGCCGGGTTCGGCGACTGCTGGCGGCGCGACCGGCCCGGCGGCCAGCCCCTGCCCCGGCTGATTCCCGGTTGGCCGCGAGGCGTCTCCCGTGTCTCCGGGCCGCCCGGAGACCGGCGGGACGCTCAGGTCCCGCGACTCGACGATCGTGCCCTCGATGACGATCGGGGTGAACCCCCGGCGGGGTGCCGGCGGGCCGGACACCGGCTCGGCCACCGAGGCGGGCTCCGGGTCGGCGGGTGCCGGGGCGGGCCGACGCCGGGGCAGGGCCTGGGTCGCCTCCGCGTCCGGCGTGCGACGGGCGTACGCCCGGAGGGTCGCCGGGTCGGGCACGGGGAAGCGGATGGTCCGGTCCTCCCCGGTGGCCCGCTGGTGCGGCGCCCGCGACGTCTCCTCGGCGGGGGTAGCGAAGGCCCTGGCCGCCACGTCCTGGCCGCTGCGTGTCTCGTCCCCGGCGGGAAACGCCTGCGTGGGTGCCTCCGCCAACGGATCGGTGAGCGGCCGGCGACGCGGGAACGGCTGACCGCCGCGGCCGAAGCGTGGCGGCGGGACCGCCCGTTCCTCCCGGTTGGCGCGCCCCGAGGCCGGCTCGAAGAAGGAGCGGTGGTTGGACCGGTCGGGGTCTCCGGTCGGGTGCCCGTTGGTCGGCGTGCCCGCGTCGGCCGGCAGCCGGCCGGGGCGGTCCGGCCCGGGTGGTGGGGGCCAGCGGTCGGCCGGAGCGTCACCCGGCGGGGAGGTGCGGCCGGGGTCCATCAGCGGTCGCCGGAGGGCGGCGGCGCGCAGCTCGGCCGGACTCCGCAGCGGCGTCCCCGGCGGCGGGACGGGTGGCGGAGCGGGTCGCGGGGGCGTGCCGCCCTCCGGGCCCGGGCCGGCCTGCGGCACCCGGCCCTGCGGTCCGGTGGACGGCTGGCCGTCGCCGCCGGCCGGACCGGTTCCGGTGGGGCGGCCCCGGGTAAGCGTCTCCGCGCGCTCCAGGCGGGCCCGCGCCCCCATCGTGCGTCCCGGCAGCCGGACGTCCCCGCGGGAGAGCTGGGCGACGTACCAGGCCGGCAGGTATCCCTCGATGGGCAGGCCGGGGTTGACCGCGAGCCACCACTCGTGGTTGGGCCAGTGGTCGGCCAGTTCGCCGTACGCGGCCCGGCGGCTCGCGCCGGCGTGTTCGCCGAGGCAGGCGCGCATCGCGGCGGGGGAGGTGAACGCCAGCACGTGGGTCCGGCCGCCGGTGGTCCAGGTGCCCCAGTTCATCGGGGCCTGACCGGCGAGGGCCTGCGCGGAGACGGGAAGAAGCAGGTCCGTCCGCGACAGGATGCGGAAGTAGAGTTGCTGGTCGTTGGCGCGCAGCGCCTCCTGCATCGCCGCTTCCGCCTCGGTGGCCGGCTCCCATTCGGTCACGGCCACCCCTCCTCCCCGGCAACAGGCCACAGGTATCGCGTACAACCTACAAGGTGGTAGCAAGATCACAATGGCTGGCCGCGCCGGACCGGCGCAGGCGATAACATCGCGTTCCGGAGTCGACACGATACGGAGGCGGTCGATGTCCCGGAGCCCGAGGCGCCTGCTTCCCGCCGCGTTGGCGGTAGCGGTGCTGGCGCCCCTGAGCGCCGCTCCCGCGTACGCCGCGCCGGGATGTGCGACACCGCTCGCACCGGCCCGCCCGATCACCACGGTGCCGTGGCCGCAGCAGCGGTACGCCCCGGAGCGGCTGGCCCCGCTCGCCACCGGGGCGGGGGTGACCGTGGCGGTGGTCGATTCCGGGGTGGACCGTACGCACCCGCAGCTCACCGGGCGGGTCGCCACCGGCGCCGACCTGCTCGACCCGGGCGGAGACGGTACCCGGGACTGCGCCGGCCACGGCACCGGCGTCGCGAGCATCATCGCCGCCGAGCGGCACGACGGCGTCGGCTTCCACGGCCTGGCGCCGGGAGCGCGGATACTGCCGGTACGCGTCAGCGAGCAGCAGGTGGTCGACGGCCGGGAGTCGGGGCGTACGGTGAGCGCCCGCCACTTCGCCACGGCGATCCGCTGGGCGGTCGACAACGGCGCCGACGTCCTCAACCTCTCGGTCGTGCTGTACCGGGACGACCCCGCCGTGCGGGCGGCCGTCGCCCACGCCCTCGCCCGGGACGTGGTCGTGGTGGCCGCCGCCGGCAACCTGCACGACAGCGGGGATCCCCGCCCGTACCCGGCCGCGTACGACGGGGTGCTCGGGGTGGGCGCGATCGGCGCGGACGGCCGGCGCTCCCCGTTCTCCCAGACCGGCGCCTACGTGGACCTGGTCGCGCCGGGCGGCGACGTGGTGACGGCGGCCCCCCGGCAGGGGCACCATCGGGCCGAGGGCACCAGCTACGCGGCGCCCTTCGTGGCGGCCACCGCCGCCCTGCTCCGGCAGTACCGACCCGAGCTGGATGCGGCCGGGGTGGCGGAGCGGATCCTCGCCACCACCGATCCCGCCCCGAGTGCCGGGTACGGCGTGGGCGTGCTGAATCCCTACCGGGCGGTCACCGAGAGCGGCGGCGCACCGGCCCGGGCCCGGCCGGCCGCGGCGCTGCTCGACGACCGGGCCGACCCGGGCCGGCTCGCCGAGCGGGCCCGCCGGGCGGCGGCGCGGGACCGCGCCCTGCTGGTGGCCGGGATCGGCGCGGTGCTGGTCACGGCTGCCGTGCTGCTGGCCGTGGTGCTCCCGCGGGGCACCCGCCGCCGGTGGCGGCCGCCGGATCCGTGCTGACCCGCCTGCGACCTGACCCGACCCGACCCGGCTCGCCCGGCCCGACGCGCCCGGTGGCGCCGGCCGGGAGCGGGTCGGCGCCACCGGCTCGTGGCGTCACTGGAACAGGTTTGCGTTCCGCTTCTCCGTGTCAAGGTAGTCGGCCGCGGAGTCGTCGACCGCGAGCTTGATGTCGCGGAGCATCGTCTGGAGGTCCTGCGAGGCGGACCGCCAGCGGGTCTGCCGCTGCTCGTACGCCGCCCGGGCCTCGCCGGACCACCCGGCCACCAGTGGGGCGGCGTCCCGCTCGAGCTGACCGAGCTGCGCGTCGAGCGTGGTCAGCGCCCGCTGGATGTCCGCGCTGGCCTGCTGTAGCGCGGCGAAGTTGACGACCAGCACACCGTGCTCCATCGCTTGTCTCCTCCCCCGGTCCCGGGTCTAGAGCGGCAGTTGGATGCCGCCACGATTGGTCATGGACACCCGGCCCGCGGCCTCGGTGTCCGAGACGTCGTACTGCTGGCCGGCGGTGCGGATGGCGGTGGCGGTCTCCCGCAGCGCCCGCTGCAGCGCCGCCTGGTCCTGCGCCCACTGCTGCTTGACCTGCTCGAAGGACCGCCCACCGGCACCGCGCCAGGCCTGCTGCAGCACCTCCAGCTCGGTCATCAGGCTGCTCAGCATGGCCTGCAACGACTGGTCGACCTGCTCGAACTTCGTGGCGGTCTGCTGCATGACCGCCGCTTCCGCCTGGGTCTCGGACACTACGGACGTCACCTCGTCTCGTGGGTCGTGGCTGGCCGCCGCGCGCCCGCTCGGGGCACGCCGCCCGCCGAGGGGCAGGGCGGGCAAGGCGGACATTGGTCAGCGAAACTCGTCGCTGACGGTAGCCGTACGGTCGCGGTTCTGCTACCCCCTCCCGCTCCCCTGTGGACAACGGCGGGGCCCCGCGACCGCCGGACGGCCGTTACGATGGGCGGCAGTCAGATCGCAGTGCGTGACCGGCTGAGGAGGTGCGGTGCCGACGACCACCCCGGCCGGCCCGGCGCCGATCGCCCGGACCGGGCCCGCGCCGGAACTGCCCGAGCAGCGTGCGCCGCGCCGCCCGGCCGCCGACGGCCGGCCGGTGGATGGCCGGGTTGCGGGCGTCCTGCCACCACAGTGGAGTCCCCCGGGCCCGCCGGCCGGGGGCGTCCGAGCCGGTCAGGTGGTCGTCCTCCAGGCGGCCGTGGCGGTCGTGGTCGCGGCCCTCGGTCGTGGAGTCCCGGTGGTGCTGGCGGGCGTGACGGTGGCCGCCCTGCTGGTGGCGCTGGCCGGGGCACGCGTGCGCGGGCGCTGGCTCTTCGAGTGGCTCGGCACCGCCCTGGCGTACCTCTCCCGGCGGCGCGCCCTGCCGGCGGAGGCCGGCCCGGCCGACCTGCTGGACCTGGTCGCCCCGGGGGTCGTCGTGCGGTCCACCGAGCTGAGCGGCCTGCCGGCGACGGTCCTGGACGACGCCACCGGCCTGGTCGCGGTGCTGGAGATCCTCGAGCCCGCCGAGCTGATCGGCGACGGTCCACACGCGCTGCCGCCACCGGCCGCGCTGCTCGCCGCCGCCACCGCCGGTGGCCCGCCGGTCCGGATCCAACTCCTGATGGCCGGTGCGGCCGCACCCGCCGTCGCGCTCGGCGGCGGCGCGGTCGCCACGTCGTACCGGCAGCTCACCGACGGTCGGCTGCCCGGCCGCGAGCGGTCGGTGCTCGCCGTCCGGGTGCTCCGGGTCGACGGCGCCGGCCCGGAGGAGCTGCGGCACGCCCTGGCCGGGACGCTGCGCCGGATCGTCCGCCGGCTCGGTCCGGTGTCGGCCCGGCCACTTGGCGAGCACGCGACGCTGCGGGTCCTGGCGGAGCTGGCCCACCACGAGGCCGGGCCGGTACGGGAGTCGTGGTCCACCCTTCACAGCGGGGGCCTGCTCCAGGCGGGCTTCCAGCTCGACCGGTGGCCGGATCCGCGTGCCGAGGGTGCTCGGCGGCTGGTGTCCCGGCTGCTCGCCCTGCCGGCCACCGCGGTGACGGTCTCCCTCAGCGCCGGCCCGTCGACGGGCGACGCGGGGTCGCCGCCGTCCGAGCTGGCCGTGCGCCTGGCCGCCGGCACGCCGGCCGAGCTGGCGGCGGCGGAGCGGGCGTTGCACCGCGCGGTGGGCGGCGCCGGCGGCGCGGTGCGGCGGCTCGACGGGGAGCATCTCGCCGGGCTGGCCGCCACCGTCCCGCTGGCCCTGCCCGGTGGCTCGCGGCCCGGTCCCGCCGCACCCGAGCTGACCGTCGGCGAAGCGGGTCTGCTGATGGGCGCCAACCGGCACGGCGCCGCCGTGACGGTCCGGCTGTTCCGCCCGGAGGGCACCCGGGTCGCGCTCGCCGGCGGGCTCCGCGCCGGCCAGCTGATCGTCCTGCGGGCGATGGCGCTCGGCGCGCGGGTGGTGGTGCGGACGGCCCGCCCCCGCGCCTGGGAGCCGTTCGTGCGCGGGGTCGGCACGCCGGGCGGGATCCCGCTGCTGCCGCCGGGGCGGCCGGTCGGCGGCGAGCCGGCGTCGCCGCTGCGACCCGTGCTGCTGGTGGTCGACACCGGTCCCGCCGGTCCGGCCCCCGAGCCGGACCCGCCGTGGCAGGCCACCCTCCTCCTCCGGGACGAGCTGACCCCGGCCGACGTCGCGACGCTCGGCCGCGCCGACCTGGCTCTGCTTCAGCCGCTCGATCGCGCCGAAGCGGCGCTGGCGGGGAGCGCGCTGGGGCTCGGCGGGTCCGCCGAGTGGCTCACCCGGATCCGGGAGGACATGGTGGCGGTGGTCAACCGGCGCGCGCTGCGCTGGGCCCGCCTGACACCGTCGCCGATCGAGGCGCAACTGATCGGGCAACCCAACCGCCGCTGAGGCGGCGTCGGGCGGCGCAACGGCGACCCGGGGTCGGCTGGAGGGTTCCCTGGGTGATCAGACCGTGGCACCATCTTCGGCCATGGGTTTCCTGAAAGGGCTCCTGATCCGCCTGGCCATCACGGCGGTCGCCTTCTGGCTGGCCACGTTGCTGATCCCGGGCATCACGCTGGACTCGAACTCGGCTACCGAGACGGTCACCACGCTGGTCCTGGTCGCCGCCATCTTCGGTGTCGTCAACGCGGTCCTCCAGCCGATCATCAAGACCGTGGGCTGCGGGTTCTACCTGCTGACCCTCGGGTTGATCGCGCTGGTCGTCAACGGGCTGCTGTTCCTGCTCACCAGTTGGATCGCCGGCGAGGCCGGGCTGCCGTTCCATGTGGACGGGTTCTGGCCGGCCGCCGTGCTCGGCGCGCTCTTCGTCGGCGTGGTCACCTGGATCCTCGGCGCCATCCTCGACCGGGACTGACCGGCCAGATTCCGGGAATTGGCTGCTGAGCGGGCGGCTGCCGGCGACTAACGTCGGTCCGGTGTTCACGCTGACCCGCGCCGACGGTTACCTGCTCAGCACCGATCCCGGGCGCCTCGACCTCGACCGGGTGCACCGCTGGCTCGCCACCGACGCGTACTGGGCCCTCGGGCGGGACCGGGCGACGGTGGAGCGCGCCTTCGCCGGGTCGATCGGCTTCGGTGTCTACCGCCCGGAGGACGGGCGGCAGGTGGCGGTGGCCCGGGTGGTGACCGACCGGGCCACCTTCGCCTGGCTCTGCGACGTGTACGTCGACCGGACCGAGCGGGGTCGCGGGCTGGGCACCTGGCTCGCCGGCGCGGTCCGCGACCACCTGGCGGAGTTCGGCGTACGCCGGATCCTGCTGGCCACCAACGACGCGCACGCCGTGTACGCGAAGGCGGGCTTCACGCCACTGCCCGACGCACGCCTCTGGATGCAGCTCGACCAGCGGGTGACCCCGCTCACCGACAATGAGTCAAACAGCTTCACGCCCCTTACCGTTTAGCCGTGACGCCTAGTCGGCTCGGCTACCTGTACGGCATCGGCGCGTACCTTCTCTGGGGTTTCTTCCCGCTCTACCTGAAGCTCCTCCAGCCCGCCGCCCCGCTGGAGATCCTGGCCCACCGGATCGTCTGGTCGGTGGCGTTCGTCGCGCTGGTGCTGGCGGCGCTGCGCAACATCGGGTTCCTGCGGGCGCTGGCGCGCCGGCCACGGGCCCTGGCCGGGGTCGGCGTCGCCGCCGTGCTGATCGGCCTCAACTGGGGCACCTACATCTATGGGGTCAACTCCGACCGGGTGGTGGAGACCGCGCTCGGCTACTTCATCAACCCGCTGGTCGTCGTGCTGCTCGGCGTCTTCGTGCTGCGGGAGCGCCTGCGGCCCGCGCAGTGGCTGGCGCTCGGCGTGGGTGGGGTGGCGGTCGCGGTGCTGACGGTCGACTACGGCCGGTTGCCGTACCTCGCGCTGACCCTGGCGTTCAGCTTCGGGGGGTACGGGCTGGTCAAGAAGCGGCTCGGCCTGCCCGCCGCGGAGGGGCTGTTCGTGGAGTCGGCGGTGCTCGCCCTGCCCGCTGTGGCGTACCTCTGGTGGCTGACGGCCGGCGGCGACGCCGCCTTCGGGACGGTCTCGCCCGCGCACACCGCCCTGCTGGTGATGGCGGGCGCGATCACGGCGGTCCCGCTGCTGATGTTCGCCGGCGCCGCCAACCGCCTACCGCTGACCAGCCTCGGGATGCTGCAGTACCTGGCGCCGATCATCCAGCTCGGCTGCGGCGTCCTGGTCTTCCACGAGCCGATGCCGCCCGCCCGCCTGGCCGGCTTCGCCCTGGTCTGGGTGGCACTGACCATCTTCACCCTCGACGCCGTCCGGGCGGCCCGACACACTCGCCGCACCGCCCGCGCCGCCGCCACCGCACCCGTCGACCTTGCGCCTTCGGCGCTCGGTGCGCCCGGAACGCACCCGCTGCCGGGGCCGGAAATGCCAGATCGCGGGGTGCGGGGTGTGGGTCAGGGGACCTCGTAGACCAGCACCGGGGTGCCGTCGGCGCGGACCAGCTCCAGCCGGACCAGCTCCGCGTCGGTGAACCTGGTGGCCCCGCTGATCCGCAGGTCGTCGCCGGGCGCGGCGAGCCACGAGCCGATCTGCTCGGTCGCGCCGTCCGGGCCGTGCGCGACCAGCCGGAAGGCGTGCGCCTTGCCGTAGCCCACCTTCGCGTCGTACCCGCAGCGCATGGTCACCGCCGTTCCCCACTCCGTGCCGGCCAGCCCGACCTCGGCGTGCACCGGCACCGTGCCGGCCACCGGCTGCATCGCGACCATCTGCGCGCCGCGCGTCGGGTCCGGGGACGTACCGGGCAGCACGGCGGCCGTGCCGAGACCGACGACCAGCGCCAACGCGGCGGCGGCGAGAGCGGTGAGGGTGTACCGGCGGCGCGTGGCCTGTCGTTCCCGGCGTCGCCGCTCCCGCGCGGCGGCGAGCAGGTCGGGCAGCCGGGAGTCCTCCGGCGGCGGCAGGAAGTGGTCCAGGTCGGCCGGGTCCAACCGGCCGAGCAGCCCGGGCAGGACGGCGATCTCGGCGACCGCCTGCTGGCACTCGGCGCAGCCGGTCAGGTGCCGCTCGTACGCCACGCGCTCGGCGGGAGCGAGCGCGCCCAGCACGTACGCGCCGTCGTCGTGCGCGAACTCGCACCGGGTCATCCCGTCACCCCCATCTCGGCCAGGACCAACCGTAGTGAGCGCAGCGCGTAGTGCGTCCGGGACTTGACCGTCCCCGGCGGCACCCCGAGCCGCGCCGCGGCCTCGGCCACCGACCGTCCCTGGTAGAAGCACTCCACCAGGACGTCACGATGGGTGGGGCTGAGTCGGTTCAACGCCTCGGCGACGGTCCACGCCTCGACCGCGCGCTCCGCCTCGTCGATCGCCTCGGGTGGCTCGGGCAGTTCGTCGGTGTAGACCTCGCCGACCCGGGTCGACCGGCGGCGCCAGGCGTCGATCGCCAGGTTCCGGGCGGTGGTGAAGAGCCAGCCACGCACCGAACCGCGGCGCGGGTCGAGCGACTCCGGGTGCCGCCAGGCCCGCAGCAGGGTCTCCTGCACCAGGTCCTCGGCCCGCTGCCGGTCACCGTTGACCAGGCGCAGGGCGTGCGCGTACAGCGCCTCCGCGTGCTCGTCGTGCAGGGCGCGGAGCAGGTGGGCGTCGTGGTCGCTGATGGCGATTCCTCGCTCTCGGCGAGTAGGTCCGGCAGGCCTTCGCAGGGACATACGTGCGCCCGTCCCGATCGGTTCAGCCGCAGGTCATCGTCATTGCTCCGGGCGAGGTGTTTCCGGCCCGGTCCACATCGACGCCGACCCTCGCCACCGCCTGGCGTCCGGCGGTACGCCCGCCACCCGCTGACCGGTGTGCGCCGATCGGGCGCCGTCGGCGCGCTGGTCCTCGGCTTCGGGTGGTGGCGCCGCTGGCGCGGGCCGTCAGTTCTCGGCGGCGAGGCACTCCGCGATGCTGCGGGCTGCGGTGAGCAGCTTGGCACGGACCACCCGCGCGGAGGTCATCATCTCGCTGGCCGGCAGGGCGCAGGCGAGCACGACTCGGCGCTCCATGTCCTTGTCGGGGCTCACCAGCACCGCCGCGCACGCCACGCCCTGCCGGTACTGCCCCAACTCCATCTGCATCCCGCGCCGGTCCCCCGCCGCCAGGTCCGCCTCGAACGCCTCGACGGTGGTCAGCGTCGCCGTGGTGAACGCACGCATGCCGTACTCGCGCAGGTAGCGGAACCGCTGCTCCGCCGTGAGGGTCGCGAGCAGCGCCTTGCCCAGCGCGGTGGCGTGTGCCCCCTCGTCGAAGCCGGGGACCAGGTCCTCCAGGTACGGCGAGCGCGGGCCCTCCGCGACGGCCGTGATGGCGACCTGCCCGCCGACGAACTTGCCGAGGTAGTGACTGTAACCGGTATCGGCGGCGGCGCGCCGCAGGCACTCGCCGACCGCCGGCGGCCCCCGGAACGCGGTGACCAGTTCGCGGTAGCGGTCGGCCACCTCCAACCCCACGATGTACGTGCCGTCCTCGCGCCGGATCACGTAGCCCTCGTACGCCAGGGTGCGCACCAGGTGGTAGGTGGTGGCGACGGTCAACTCGCACCGCCGCGCGATCTGCTTGACTGTCAGCCCTCGCGGGGCGCGACCGACCGACTCGAGCACTCGCAGCGCGCGGGACACGCTCCGGATCAGGTCCGAAGGTTCCGCCAAGGGGTCGCGCACAACCACCTCCGCAGCCGGGGACTTACACCATATGAAATACGTGCCCGGTGCGAAATGCCTGTTCGGGTGGAGGATGCCAGATCGTCATCCACACGCCGTACCACCTTGGCCACTGAACGTGATACGAAGGTGAATCGCGTAGGTTGTTCAGATCATGGTCGACGCCGCGCTTCAGCTCACCGACGCTCCGGCCCGGCCGGTGCGGGCCGCCGCCGGTGCCGTCGCGGTCACCATCGCCTGTGTCCTGCCGGTCTTCCTGGTCGGCGGGCTGGCCGTGCAGATGGGTGACGACCTGGGCTTCTCCCCGGCCGGTCTCGGGCTCGTGGTGGCGATCTACTTCGGCGTCGGCGCGCTGGCGTCGGTGCCCTCCGGCGCCCTCGCCGAGCGGTACGGCCCGGCCGTGGTCGCCCGGGCCGGCATCCTGATCTCCGCCACCACCATGCTCGCCGTCGCCGGTCTCGCCCGGTCCTATCCCGTGCTGGTCGGGCTCCTGGCGCTGGCCGGCACGGCCAACGCGCTGGGCCAGCTGGCGAGCAACGCCGCGCTGGCCCGGCACGTCCCGGTCCGGCGGCAGGGCCTGTCGTTCGGCGTGAAGCAGGCCGCCATCCCGATCTCCACGCTCCTGGCCGGGGTGGCGGTACCGACCGTGGCGCTTACCGTCGGCTGGCGCTGGGCCTTCGTGGCGGCCGCCGGCGCCGCTCTGGTCGTACTGCCGGCCGTGTCGGCTCGGGAGCCGCGTCCGACGCGGAGGGCCGCCGCCCGCGGGGGCCGGGCGACCGGGGCGCTGGTGGTGGTGGGCGTCGCCGCGACCCTCGCCGCGGCCGCCGCGAACGCGCTCGGCACGTTCGTCGTCGACTCCGCCGCCGCGCGCGGCCTGGCGCCCGGTCTGGCCGGGCTGACGCTGACCCTGGGCAGCGCCGTCTGCGTCGTCGCCCGGGTCGGCGCCGGCTGGCTCGCCGACCGGCGGGCGGGTGGGCACGTGGCCGTCATCGCCGGGATGCTCGTCGTCGGCGCCGGCGGGCTCGGCCTGCTCGCCGTCGCCGGCCCGGTCCCGCTGGTGGCCGGTGTGGTGCTCGGCTTCGGGCTCGGCTGGGCCTGGCCGGGCCTGATGAACTTCGCCGTGGTCCGGCTCCACCCGCAGGCGCCGGCCGCCGCCACGTCGATCACCCAGACCGGTGTGTACGCCGGCGGCTGCCTCGGCCCGCTCACCCTCGGCCCCCTGGCCGCCCACCTGGGTTACCCCACCATGTGGACGACAGCGGCGGTCGCGATGCTCGTGGCCGCCGCCCTGATGCTGACCGGCAGCCGCCTGCTGTCCCGCCCGACCCACCACCCCCAGCCGACCCCACCCCGCCCGACCTCAGCGCGCCGATCATGAAGTTGTCGCGGCGACACGCCGACGCGAGGCGCTACAACCTCATGATCGACGGAGCGACGGGCGGTGCCGGGAGGGGCGGTCAGCTGGTGCGGTCGGCTATGTAGTCGCAGAGGGATTCCAGGGCCCGGCGGGCCGCGGTGTGCGGCAGCGGGGCGAGCTCCGCGCGGGCGTCCTCGGCGTAGCTCCGGACGGTTTCCCGGGCCCGCTTGAGGGCGGGGCTCTCGCGGAGCAGGCCGAGCGCCTCGGCGTGCAGGTCGTCGTCGGTGAGCGGACCGGTCGCCAGGATCTCCCGCAGCCGCACCGACGAGGCGTCGGCGTCGTCGGAGGCGAGCGCGTACAGCACCGGCAGCGTCGGGACACCCTCGCGCAGGTCGGTGCCCGGCGTCTTGCCGGACTGCATCGACTCGCTGGCGATGTCCAGCAGGTCGTCGGAGAGCTGGAAAGCGACGCCGATCGTCTCGCCGAAACCGCCGAGCGCCTCGATGTGCTCGGCGCTGGCCCCGCCGAACATGCCACCGAAGCGCGTCGAGGTGGCGATCAGCGAGCCGGTCTTCTCGGCGATCACGTTCAGGTAGTGCGCGACCGGGTCGTCGCCCGGGCGCGGCCCGACGGTCTCCGCGATCTGGCCGTGCACCAGTCGCGCGAACGTCCGGGCCTGCAGGCGTACGGCTTCGGTGCCCAGGTCGGCCGCGATGTCGGCGGCGCGGGCGAAGAGATAGTCACCGACCAGGATGGCGACCGAGTTCGTCCAGCGGGAGTTGGCGCTCTGAGCGCCCCGGCGCACCGGCGCCTCGTCCATGACGTCGTCGTGGTAGAGCGTCGCCAGGTGGGTGAGCTCCATCACCACCGCGGCCGGCACGACCCGCGCGCACGACGGGTCACCGAATTGCGCACCGAGCGCCACCAGCAGCGGGCGGAACCGCTTGCCGCCGGCCTCGACGAGGTGCCGGGCGGCCTCGGTGACGAACGGGTCCGCGCTCGCGACGCTGGAGCGCAGCTCGGCCTCGACGCCCTCCAGCACGCCCAGCACCGACTCCTCGAGGCGGGGATCGCCGAAGCGCAGGCCGAGCGCGCCGAACTGACTCGTGCTCTCCCGGCCCGGGCGACCGCCCACGCCGGTGGCACTTGAACGCTCGCCAGCCGGTTTAACCACGTCTCCAACCATGCCACACGCCGCCGACCAGCCCCGGGCCGGGATGGGGCCGGACACCGTACGGGGGGCGAGGCCCGGTTCCGGAAACGGCGCGGGGCCGGTACGCGGGCGCGTACCGGCCCCGCGCCGGACAGGTGTCACCGCACGAACTCTGCGGCCCCCGTGGCGAGATCGAGCAGCGGCGCCGGGACGACGCCGAGGACCAGGGTGGCGATCACACCGATCATCAGCGCCGCCGAGGTCAGCCCGCCCGGCACGGTCACGGTCGGCGTGGACTCCCCGGGCTCGGAGAGCCACATCAGCACGACCACCCGCAGGTACGGGAAGGCGAGCACCATGCTGGTCAGGACACCGGCGATCACCAGCCAGACGTGCCCACCGTCCAGGGCCGGACCGAAGACCGCGAACTTGCTGGTGAAGCCACTGGTCAGCGGGATGCCGGCGAAGGCGAGCAGGATGAGGGTGAACAGCGCGGCGTAGAACGGCGAGCGCCGTCCCAGGCCCGCCCAGCGGGACAGGTGGGTGGCCTCCCCGTCCGCGTCGCGGACCAGGGTGACCACGGCGAACGCGGCCAGCACCGAGAAGCCGTACGCCACCAGGTAGAACATCGTCCCGGAGATGCCCTCGCTGTTCGGCGCGAGCACGCCGACCAGGAGATAACCGGCGTTCGCGATCGACGAGTACGCGAGCAGCCGCTTGATGTCGGTCTGGGTGACCGCCAGCACCGCGCCGACGAGCATCGTCAGCACCGCGACCACGCCGAGGACCGGGGTGAAGTCCCACCGGGCGCCCTCGAACGCCACGTGGAAGACCCGCAGCAGGGCGCCGAACGCGGCGACCTTCGTGCACGCCGCCATGAAGCCGGTGATCGGCGTCGGCGCCCCCTGGTACACGTCCGGCGTCCAGACGTGGAACGGCGCCGCGGCGGCCTTGAACAGCAGGCCGATGGCGAGCAGCGCCATGCCGGCGAAGAGCAGCAGCGGGCTGGCGGGGCTCTCCGCCACGGCCGCGTGGACGGTGGCGAAGTCCACCCCGGCCGACCGGCCCGGGATGCCGGCGGTGAAGCCGTACACCAGGGCGACACCGAAGAGGAAGAACGCCGAGGCGTACGCGCCGAGCAGGAAGTACTTCAGCGACGCCTCCTGGCTCAGCAGACGCCGGCGGCGGGCCAGCGCGCAGAGCAGGTAGAGCGGCAGGGAGAAGACCTCCAGCGCGATGAACATGGTCAGCAGGTCGTTCGCCGCCACGAAGATCAGCATGCCGGCGACCGCGAAGCTGGTCAGCGGGTAGACCTCGGTGAGGCCGTTCGCGCCCTCGGCCTGCCGGCGGTCGTCGGCCGACTCGGCGGTCACCGCCGCCTGGGCCACGAACGACCCGCCCCGCTCGACCGTACGCTCGCCGATCAGCAGCAGCGCCATCGCGGCCAGGACCAGGATCGCGCCCTGGAGGAAGAGCGCCGGCCCGTCCACGGCGATCGCGCCGCCGATGGTGATGAGACGGTCGTCGGCGCTCAGCACGACCATGGTCAGCGCGGCCAGCACCGCGAGCAGCGCCACCGCCAGCTGCACCACGTGCCGCAGCCGCCTCGGCACGAACGCCTCGACCAGCACACCGGCCAGCGCGGCGCCCAGCATGATGAGTATCGGCGCGAGCGCCGCGTACTCGATCGAGGGAAGCTTCAGCTCACTCATTTGGCCGCCTCCTGGACGGTGCCCACCGACGGGGCCGGGTCGGTCCTACCGATGTCCTGCATGGTCGCCTGGACGGCCGGGTTGATCACGTCGGTGACGGGCTTCGGGTAGAAGCCGAGCAGCACGATCAACGCGATCAGCGGGGCCACCACGACCTTCTCGCGCAGGTTGAGGTCACGCTTCATGGCGTCGATCTCGGTCAGCGCCGGGTTGAGGGTGCCCTGCGTGGTGCGCTGGAACATCCACAGCACGTACGCGGCGGCCAGGATGATGCCGAGCGTGGCGATCACGGCGACCGGCTTGTTCACCGTGAACGTGCCGATCAGCACCAGGAACTCGGAGACGAACGGCGCCGTGCCGGGCAGCGCCAGCGAGGCCAGGCCGGCGAAGAACAGCACGCCGGCCAGCAGCGGCACCAGCTTGCCGGCGCCGCCGAAGTCGCTGATCAGCGCGGAGCCCCGCCGGGCGATCAGCATGCCGACCACCAGGAAGAGCAGGCCGGTGGCGAGGCCGTGGTTGACCATGTAGAGCACCGCGCCGGTCGCGGCCTGGCTGGTGAACGCGAAGATGCCGACCCCGATGAAGCCGAAGTGCGCGATCGAGGTGTACGACACCAGGCGCTTCAGGTCGTTCTGCCCGACCGCGAGCAGCGCCGCGTAGATGATGCCGATCAGGCCCAGCGCCAGCGCCCACGGCGCGAACCACTTCGCCGCGTCCGGGAACAACGGCAGGCAGTAACGCAGGATGCCGAAGGTCCCGACCTTGTCGAGCACGCCGACCAGCAGCGCGGCGGCACCGGCCGGGGCGGCCCCACCGGCGTCCGGCAGCCAGGTGTGGAACGGGAAGAACGGCGCCTTGATCGCGAACGCGAGGAAGAAGCCGAGGAACAGCCAGCGCTCGGTGCCGGTGGAGATGTCCACCTGCGACAGCGCCTGCCAGTCGAAGGTCTTCCCGCCGACGACCCACAGGCCGATCACCGCGGCGAGCATGAACAGACCGCCGACCAGCGAGTAGAGGAAGAACTTCACCGCCGCGTACTGCCGCTGGTGGCCGCCGTAGCTGCCGATGAGGAAGTACATCGGCACGAGCATGACCTCGAAGAACACGTAGAACAGGAAGACGTCGGCGGCGGCGAAGACGCCGAGCATCGTGCACTCGAGGACCAGCAGCAGCGCGAAGTAGGCCGGCACCGACCGCTTGCTCGACTCCGCGTCGTGCCAGGACGCCAGGATCACCAGCGGCACCAGCACCGCGATCAGCATCAGCATGACCAGCGCGATGCCGTCGGCGGCGAAGGTGAAGTTGACGCCCCAGTTCGGGATCCACGGGTACGACTCGCGGAACTGGAACCGGTCGCCGCCGGTCTGCCAGGTCACCCACATGACCACCGAGAGCGCCAGCACCAGCAGCGACCAGCCGAGCGCAACCCGCTTGGCGAGCTCCGGCCGGCGGCGGGGCAGGAAGGCCACCACGAGGGCGCCGACCAGCGGCGCCACGGTGAGCACCGAGAGGAACGGAAAGTCGGACATTACGCGGCCTTACCTCCGTCGTCACTGCGCGGTCCGTCGGCGACGGCCGCGTGCGAGGCCGACGGCCTCTTGAGGTCGATCACGCCAGCCACCCCGCCTCGACGGCCAGGAAGGCTGCCACCACCAGCAGGGCGCCGGCCAGGATCGAGGTGGCGTACGACCGGACGAAGCCGGTCTGCAGCCGCCGGAGCCGGCCCGAGCCGCCGCCCACCCCGGCGGCCAGGCCGTTGACCAGCCCGTCGATACCGCGGTTGTCGAGGTAGACCAGCGCCCGGGTCAGGAAGATGCCCGGCTTCTCGAACACCGCCTCGTTGAAGGCGTCGGTGTAGAGGTTCTTCCGGGCGGCGGTGACCAGCACCCCGGCCGGCTGCGGCTCGGTGGCCGTGCCGGCCCGGAACAGGAACCAGGCGAGCCCGGCGCCGAGGGCGGTGACCAGGATCGACAGGATCGTGATCGCGAGGTGCGACAGCACCGCCTCGTGCGCCTCCGTCTGGCCGCCCAGCCCGGCGGTGGTCTCCAGCCACTCGGGGACCGGCCCGGCCATCAGCGCACCGGCGGCGACCGAGCCGACGGCGAGCAGGATCAGCGGGACGGTCATCAGCTTCGGCGACTCGTGCGGGTGGTCGCCCGCCCCCCCACCCGTACCTGCAATATCTTCGGTCCAGCGGGCCGGGCCGTGGAACGTGAGGACGAAGAGCCGGGTCATGTAGAACGCGGTCAGCCCGGCGCCGAGCAGGGCCGCCAGGCCGAACAGCCAGGCCGTCCAGCCCTCCCGCTCGAACGCGGCCACGATGATCGGCTCCTTGGAGAAGAAGCCGGAGAACGGCGGCAGACCGATGATCGCCAGCCAGCCCGTCATGAAGGTCAGCCAGGTGACCTTCATGTACTTCGACAGCCCGCCGAAGCGCCGGATGTCCACCTGGTCCTTCATGCCGTGCATGACCGAGCCGGCGCCCAGGAACATGTTGGCCTTGAAGAAGCCGTGCGCCAGCAGGTGCACGATCGCCAGCGCGTACGCCGCACCGCCGAGGCCGACGCCGAGGAACATGTAGCCGATCTGGCTGACCGTCGACCAGGCGAGCACCCGCTTGATGTCGTCCTTGGCCGCGCCGATGATGCAGCCGATCAGCAGCGTCAGCGCGCCGACGGTCATCACGACCAGCTGCAGCGTCGAGTTGGCCGAGAAGATCGGGTTCGACCGGGCGATCAGGTAGACGCCCGCGGTGACCATGGTGGCCGCGTGGATGAGCGCCGACACCGGGGTCGGGCCCTCCATCGCGTCCGGGAGCCACGCCTGCAGCGGGAACTGACCGGACTTGCCGGTCGCGCCGAGCAGCAGGAGCACGCCGAGCACCAGGACCGTGGTGGCGGCCAGCGAGCCGACGCCCGAGAAGACCTCGTCGTACTGCGTGGTGCCGAGGGTGGCGAACATGATGAAAATGCCGATGGCCAGGCCGGCGTCGCCGACGCGGTTCATCAGGAACGCCTTCTTGCCGGCCGTGGCGGCGCTGGGCCGCTCGTACCAGAAGGAGATCAGCAGGTACGACGCCAGACCGACGCCCTCCCAGCCGAAGTAGAGCATCACGTAGTTGTTGCCGAGCACCAGCAGGAGCATGGCGGCGACGAACAGGTTGAAGTACCCGAAGAACCGCCGGCGCCCCGCGTCGTGCGCCATGTACTCCACGGCGTACAGGTGGATCAGGAAGCCCACCCCGGTGATCAGCAGGACGAAGACCGCGGCCAGCGGGTCGAAGAGCAGACCGAAGTCCACGTGCAGGTCACCGACCGCCATGAACTCCCACAGGCTCAGCTCGACGGACCGGTTCTCGAGGCCGCGCAGCTGGAAGAAGTAGGTCAGGCCGAGCACGAACGCGACGCCGACCGACGCCACGCCCAGCCAGTGCCCCCACCGGTCCGCCCGGCGGCCGAGCAACAGCAGGATCGCCGCGCTGACCAGCGGGATCGCGACCAGCAGCCAGACGCTGCCGAGCAGCCCGTCGGCCGTCGCATACGTGACGGCGCCCACCGGCTCTACCGGAGCGTTCGCCAGAATCTCCATCACCGCAGGCCCCTCAGTACTTCAGAAGGTTGGCGTCGTCGACGCTCGCCGAGCGCCGGGTCCGGAAGATCGCCATGATGATCGCGAGCCCGACCACGACCTCGGCCGCGGCCACCACCATCACGAAGAACGCCATGATCTGCCCGTTGAGGTCACCGTTGATCCGGCTGAAGGTGACCAGGGCCAGGTTGGCCGCGTTGAGCATCAGCTCGACGCACATGAACAGCACGAGCGCGTTGCGCCGGACGAGCACCCCGGAGGCGCCGATGGTGAACAGCACCGCGGCGAGGACCAGGTAGTAGTTCGGCTCGACCGAGAAGAACTCGTTCACTTTTCGGTCCCCTTCGGCGTGATCTCCTCGGCGGTCAGCTCGCGGACCGGCAGGATGTCGGGGGTGCTGCGCTCGGTCAGCCGGCCGTCGGGCAGGCGGGCCGGCGTGGCGACCGAGGAGGACGTGGCGTACACGCCGGGGCCGGGCTTCGGGCCCGGGTAGCTGCCGGGACGGAACCGCGCCTTCATGGTGGCGATCTGGTCCATCCGGTCCTCCTTGCGCCGCTCGATGTGCGCCAGCACCATCGCGCCGATCGCCGCCGTGATGAGCAGCGCCGAGGTCAGCTCGAACGCGAAGACGTACTTGGTGAACAGCAGCCGCGCGATGCCCTGCACGTTGCCCTCGGCGTTGGCGACGGCCAGGCCGGCGGCGTCGCCGCCCGCCAGCGCCCGGTAGACACCGGTGCCGACCAGGCCGGCGAAGCCGATCCCGAGGACGATCGCCGCGATCCGCTGCCCGCGCAGCGTCTCGATCAGCGAGTCGGACGAGTCCCGGCCGACCAGCATCAGCACGAACAGGAAGAGCATCATGATCGCGCCGGTGTAGACGATGATCTGCACCATGCCGATGAACGGGCCGGCCTGGAGCACGTAGAACACGCCCAGGCAGAGCATCGTCAGGACGAGCCAGAGCGCCGAGTGCACGGCGTTGCGGGAGGCGATCATGCCGATCGCGCCGAGCAGCGCCAGCGGGGCGAGGATCCAGAAGGTGACCGCCTCGCCGCCGGACACCGAGCCCGCCGCGGCGAGCACCGTCTGCGTGGTCATGCTCCGTCTCCCTTGCCGGCCCGCTGCGCGGCCTGCTCGGCACCCGGGAAGGTCACCCCGGGGTGCTCGTCGAGCTGGTAGCGGCCGGGGCCCATCGGCGAGCGCTCCGCGCCGGCCGAGGTGCCCGGGTTCTCCAGCGCGCCGACGTAGTAGTCCTTCTCGCTGTCACCCAACCGCATCGGGTGCGGCGGCTGCTCCATGCCCGGCAGCAGCGGCGCCAGCAGCTGCTCCTTCGTGAAGATCAGGTCCTGCCGGTTGTCCCGGGCCAGCTCGTACTCGTTGCTCATGGTGAGCGAGCGGGTCGGGCAGGCCTCGATGCAGAGCCCGCAGAAGATGCAGCGGGCGTAGTTGATCTGGTAGACGCTGGCGTACCGCTCACCCGGGGAGAAGCGCTGCTCCTCGGTGTTGTCGCCACCCTCCACGTAGATCGCGTCCGCCGGGCAGGCCCACGCGCACAGCTCGCAGCCGATGCACTTCTCCAGGCCGTCCGGGTGCCGGTTGAGGATGTGCCGCCCGTGGTAGCGGGGTGCCGAGACCGGCGGCTTGGCCGGGTAGTCGGTGGTGACGACCTTCCTGAACATGTGCGAGAAGGTGACCCCGAAGCCCTTGAACGTTCCGGTGATCGCGCCCACGTCACACCTCCCTGGAGTCCGTGCCGGCGGCGAGGTTGGCCGGCTCCCGCTCGGCGACCACGCGCCGGGTGCGCGGGCTCGGTGGTACCTGAAGGTCCATCGGGGGCAGCGGGAAGCTGCCCTGTGGACGGTTGTTGACCTGCTCGGCGAGCGTCGGCTTGGCCACGGGCTTGCGGCTCGGCCAGAACAGCGTGGCGAGCAGCACCACACCGGCGACGGCGCCGTAGACGATCAGCCGGTCGGTGCGCTCCCAGCCCTGGGTCTTCAGCCAGCCGGCCAGCACGAGGATCCAGACCAGGTTGATCGGGATGAGGACCTTCCAGCCGAAGCGCATGAACTGGTCGTAGCGCAGCCGGGGCAGCGTGCCCCGCAGCCAGATGAAGACGAAGACCAGGGCGACGACCTTGAGGAAGAACCACAGCATCGGCCACCAGCCGGAGTTCGCCCCGTCCCAGAGGGTCAGCGGCCAGGGGGCCCGCCAGCCGCCGAGGAACAGCGTCACGGTGAACGCCGACATCGTCACCATCGCGACGTACTCGGAGAGCATGATGAGCGCGAACTTCAGCGAGCTGTACTCCGTCATGAAGCCGGCGACCAGCTCGGACTCCGCCTCGGGCAGGTCGAACGGGGCGCGGTTGGTCTCACCGACGATCGCGATGAAGAAGACGATGAAGCTCGGGAAGAGCAGGATCGCGTACCAGCCCGGAGCGGCGAGGTCCGTGCCGAACAGCTCCAGCCTCGGCCGCTCCCCCTGCGCGGCGACGATGCCGCTGGTCGACATCGTCCCGGAGAGCATGAACACCGACACGACGGAGAGCCCCAGCGCGACCTCGTACGAGATCAGCTGAGCGGTGGACCGCAGACCACCGAGCAGCGGGTAGGTCGACCCGGAGGCCCAGCCGGCGAGCACGACGCCGTACACCGCCATCGACGAGCAGGCCAGCACCAGCAGCACCGCCACCGGCACGTCGGTCACCTGCAACGGGGTCCGGTGCCCGAAGATGCTGACGATCGGGCCGAACGGCATCACCGACAGGGCGGTGACCGCGCAGACCACCGAGATGACCGGCGCGAAGAAGTAGACGACCTTGTCCGCGGACCGCGGGAGGATGTCCTCCTTGAAGGCCATCTTCAGGCCGTCGGCGAGCGTCTGGAGCAGGCCGAACGGGCCGGCCTGGTTGGGGCCGGGCCGGACCGCCATCCGGGCCACGACCCGGCGCTCGAACCACACGCCGAGCAGCGTGGCCAGGAGGCCGAACGCGAACGCGAAGACGATCTTGATCAGGACCAGCCACCACGTGTCCTGACCGAAGTCGGCCAGCGTCGGGTCCTGGGCGAGGAAGGTCATGCGACACCCCCGGAGTTGAGGAGCGGGCCCGGGCGACCGGCCGCGTCGGTGGCGACGGGCGAGTCGGCCTGCTGGGGAACGGCCGGGGCGGCCACGGCGGCGGAGACCCGCACGACCGCTCCCGCCGTGGCGCCGAGGCTGCGGCGGACCGTCGAGCCGGGCGAGTTGGTCGGCAGCCACACGACGCCGTCCGGCATCTCGGTCACCGCCGCCGGCAGGGTGATCGCGCCCCGGTCGGTGCCGACCGTCACCGCGTCGCCGTCGGCGACACCGATCGCCTCCGCGGTGCCCTTGCCCAGCCGGACCACCGGCGGGCGGGCCGTGCCGGCGAGGTGCTCGTCGCCGTCGGTCAGGCTGCCCAGATCGATCAGCTGGTGCCAGGTGGCCAGCACCGCCTCACCGGCGCCCGGCTCCGGCACGGCCGCCGGCTCCACCGCCGGCGGCGCCGGCTTGCTGGTCCGGGTGTGCGGCAGCCCGCCCAGCTCGCGGCGGACGCTCGGCACGTCGGCCGTGCCGAGCCGCACGTCGAGCTGAGCGGCCAGCGCGTCCAGCACCCGGCCGTCGGTCATCGCTGCGGTCTGCAGGACCGCCTCGAAGGGGCGCAGCCGCCCCTCCCAGTCGAGGAAGCTGCCGGCCTTCTCCACCACCGGCGCGACCGGGAGGACCACGTCGGCCCGGCGGGCCACCGCGCTGTTGCGCAGTTCGAGGCTGACCAGGAACGGCACCGCCGCCAGGGCCTCCTCGGCCAGCCGGGGGTCGGCCAGGTCCGCCGGATCGACGCCGGCCACGACCAGCGCGCCGAGCTGACCGGCGGCCGCCGCGGCGAGGATCCCGTCGGTGTCCCGGCCGGCCTGGCTGGGGATGACCCCGGCGGGAATGTCCCACGCCTCGCCCAGCTCGGCGCGGGCGGCCGGCTCGGTGACCAGGCGGCCACCGGGGAGCAGGTTCGGCAGGCAGCCGGTCTCGACCGCGCCCCGGTCACCCGCGCGCCGCGGCACCCAGGCCAGCTTGGCCCCGGTACGCCGGGCCACGTCCGCCGCGGCGGACAGGCCGCCCGGCACCGCGCCCAACCGCTCGCCGACGACGAGGATCGCGCCCGGCTGGCTCAGCGCCTCGGCGACCGTGGCGTGCTCCGCGAGCACGCTGGCCTCCTCGCCCGGCACCACCCGGGCCAGCTTGGCGCCGAGCTTCTCCAGGCCACGCGTCGCGAACGGCGCGATCGCGTACACCGTCAGGGTCTTCTTCAGGTACGCCTTGCGCAGCCGCAGGAAGAGGATCGGGCACTCCTCCTCCGGTTCCAGGCCGACCAGCACGACGGCCGGCGCCTTCTCGACGTCGGCGTAGGTGACGTCGGTGACCCCGGCGACCGAGCTGGCCAGGAAGTCCGCCTCCTCGCGGGAGACCGGCCGGGCCCGGAAGTCGATGTCGTTGGTCTGCAGCGCGACCCGGGCGAACTTGGCGTACGCGTAGGCGTCCTCGACGGTCAGCCGACCGCCGGTGAGCACCCCCACGCCCCGCTCGCCGTCCCGCGCCGCGCGCAGCCCCTCGGCGGCCACGGTGAGCGCCTCGCTCCACGACGCCGCACGCAGCTCGCCGGTGCGCTCGTCGCGCACCAGCGGGGTGGTCAGCCGGTCGAACGCGCGGGCGTACTGGAAGCCCCAGCGCCCCTTGTCGCAGTTCCACTCCTCGTTGACCGCCGGGTCGTCGCCGGCCAGCCGCCGCAACACCTTGCCGCGCCGCCAGTCGGTGCGCTGGGCGCAGCCGGCCGAGCAGTGCTCGCAGACGCTGGGGGAGGAGACCAGGTCGAAGGGGCGGGCCCGGAAGCGGTACTGCGCCCCGGTCAGTGCGCCGACCGGGCAGATCTGGATCGTGTTGCCGGAGAAGTACGAGTTGAACGGCACGTCACCGTCGTCGCTCTCCTCCGCGCCGTACACCTCGTCCCGGTAGATGTTGATCTCCTCGGCGGACGACCGGTTCATCAGGTCGATGAACTTGTCGCCGGCGATCTCCTCGGAGAACCGGGTGCACCGCTGGCAGAGCACGCAGCGCTCGCGGTCGAGCAGCACCTGGGTGCTGATCTCCAGCGGCTTCTCGTACTCCCGCTTGTGCTCGTGGAACCGGGAGTCGGCGCGGCCGGTCGACATCGCCTGGTTCTGCAGCGGGCACTCGCCACCCTTGTCGCACATCGGGCAGTCGAGCGGGTGGTTCACCAGCAGCAACTCCATGATCCCCTCCTGCGCCTTCTTGGCGACCGGGGAGGTGAGCTGGGTCTTCACGACCATGCCGTCGGCCACGGTCTGGGTGCAGGAGGCGACGGGCTTGCGCTGCCCCTCCACCTCGACCAGGCACTGCCGGCAGGCGCCGGCCGGGGCCAGCAGCGGGTGGTCGCAGAACCGCGGGATCTCGATGCCCATCTGCTCGGCGACCCGGATCAGCAGCGCCCCCTTCGGCGCGGTGACCTGGATCCCGTCGATGGTCAGCGTGACCGTCTCGGTCTGCTTGGCTACGTCGCTCATCAGAGTCGCCTTTCACTCGCGACTGCGGGCCTCGCAAGCTCGTTCCTCGCGCTCATCAGTGCGCCCCCACCAACTGCTTCTCCGACAGCTTCGGAGCGGTACGTCCCTCGATGTAGTCGAGGTAGTCCTGCTTGAAGTACTTCAGCGAGGAGGTCACCGGGCTGGTCGCACCGTCACCCAGACCGCAGAACGAGCGGCCGAGGATGTTGTCGCAGGTGTCCAGGAGCGTCTCCAGGTCCTCCTGGGTGCCCTGCCCGGAGAGGATCCGGCGGTAGACGCGGACCATCCAGTAGTTGCCCTCGCGGCACGGCGTGCACTTGCCGCACGACTCGTGGTGGTAGAACTCCAGCCACCGGTACGTGGCGTACACCGGGCAGTCCTGGTCGGAGAAGATCTGCGTGGCCGTGGTGCCCAGGATCGACCCGGCCGCCGCCACCCCCTCGAAGTCCAGCGGCACGTCCAGGTGCTCGGCGGTGAGCAGTGGCGTCGACGAGCCGCCCGGCGTCCAGAACCGCAGGCTGTGTCCCGGCTGCATGCCGCCGGCCAGCTCGATCAGCTCGCGGAGCGTGATGCCCATCGAGCACTCGTACTGGCCGGGGTTCGCGATCCGGCCGGAGAGCGAGTAGATCATCGGGCCGGACGACTTCTCGGTCCCCATGGTCCGCCACCAGTCCGCTCCACCCAGCACGATGTACGGGACGGAGGCGATGGTGCCGACGTTGTTCACCACCGTGGGGCTCGCGTACAGGCCGTGGGTCGCCGGGAACGGCGGCCGGAGCCGGGGCTGGCCCCGGAAGCCCTCCAGCGAGTCCAGCAGCGCGGTCTCCTCACCGCAGATGTACGCCCCGGCACCCGAGTGCACCACCAGGTCCAGGTCGAACCCGCTGCGCAGGATGTTCTTCCCGAGGTAGCCCTTGGCGTACGCCTCCCGCACCGCGTTGCGCAGCCGGCGCGCGGCGTGCACCGCCTCGCCCCGGATGTAGATGTAGGCGCGGCTGGCCCGGATCGCGTACGACGCGATGATCACGCCCTCGACCAGCGAGTGCGGATCGTGCGTCATCAGCGGCAGGTCCTTGCAGGTGCCCGGCTCGCCCTCGTCGGCGTTGACCACCAGGTAGTGCGGCTTGCCGTCGCCCTGCGGGATGAACCCCCACTTGAGACCGGTCGGGAAGCCCGCGCCGCCACGGCCGCGCAGACCGGAGTCCTTGATCAGCTGGATCAGGTCGTCCGGGTGGGCCTTGAGCGCCTTGCGCAGCGCCGCGTACCCGTCGAGCTTCTCGTACGTGTCGACCTGCCAGGCGTCCGGCGACAGCCAGCGCTTGGTGAGCACCGGCGTGAGCTTGGCCAGGGTCTCCGGCCGAGGAGTGGTCACTTCTTGGCCTCCGCATCCTTCAGCGAGCGCTCCTGCGCCCCGGCGTCGTCGCCGGCGGGCTTGCCGTCACCGGCCGGCGGGTTCGCCGCCGCGCCGGACGCCTCCGCCGCCTGGGCGCCGCGCGGCACCGGGGGCGCACCGTCCGCCGGCACCTTCGTGCCCGGCGCGTCAGGCACCGCGGTCCGCGCGTCCGGCTGCCGGGTCTCCGCCGCCCGCACCTCGGGCGACTTGTCGTCCGGCGCCTTCACGTCCCGGGTGGTGCTGCCGGCCGCCGCGGCCGGCGGAACCGGCTCGCCCACGCCGGCGCTGCCCGCCGGCTTCGCGGGTGCCTCGGGCTTCTCCGGCGCCGGCTTCGCGGCCTCGGCCTTCGCCTTCGCCTCGGCGGCGGCCTGGTCGGCCTCGGCCTTGCTGCGGATCGGGGCGTTCGGGTCGAAGCCCGGGACCGAGATGCCGTGCTCCTGCGCGAGGCGCAGCCCGCGCAGGGTCGGCTCGCCCGGCACGCCGTCGGCGACCGCGCCCTCGCGCTCGTCGGCGAAACCGGCGAGCTGCACCGACATCTCCTTCAGCGTGCAGAGCCGGGCGCCCCGGGTCGGCGTCGGCCGGCCTCCGGCGCGCAGCTCGTCGACCACGTCGACGGCCGTCTGCGGGTCCATGTTGTCGAAGAAGTCGTAGTTGACCGTCATCACCGGGCCGTAGTCACAGGCGGCCAGGCACTCGGCGTGCTCCAGGGTGATCGTCCCGTCGGCGGTGGTCTCCTCGTGCCCCACCCCGAGGTGCTCGGCGAGCGTGTCGTAGACCTTCTGGCCGCCGAGGACGTTGCACATCGTGTTGGTGCAGACGCTCACCAGCCAATCGCCGGTCGGCCGGCGCTTGTACATGGTGTAGAAGGACGCCACCGCGCCGACCTGGGCCTTGTTCAGCCCCAGCACCTCGGCGCAGAACGTGATGCCGGCCGGGGAGACGTACCCCTCGACGGACTGCACCAGGTGCAGCAGCGGCAGCAGCGCCGAGCGGGACCGGTCGGCCGGGTACCGGGCGACGATCTCCCGCGCCCGGGCCCGGGTCTCTTCAGTGAACACACTCATCGGAGCCGCCTTTCCGTTCGCGACTGCGGGGCTCGCAAGCTCACTCCTCGCGCTCACCTGTCACAACCACCCATGACCGGATCCAGCGAGGCGCCGCCGGCGATCACGTCGGCGATCAGGCCACCCTCGGAAATCGCCGGGAGGGCCTGGAGGTTGACGAAACTCGGCTCCCGGTAGTGCACCCGGTACGGCCGGGTGCCACCGTCGGAGACCGCGTGCACGCCCAGCTCGCCGCGCGGCGACTCGACCGCCACGTATACCTGGCCCGGCGGGACCCGGAACCCCTCGGTGACGAGCTTGAAGTGGTGGATCAGCGACTCCATGGACTGACCCATGATCTTCGCGACGTGCTCCAGCGAGTTGCCCATGCCGTCGACGCCGATGGCCAGCTGCGCCGGCCAGGCGATCTTCTTGTCGGCCACCATCACCGGGCCGGGCTTGAGCCGGTCCAGCGCCTGCTCGACCAGCTTCAGCGACTCCCGGATCTCGGCCATCCGGACCAGGTAGCGGCCCCACACGTCGCCGTCGGTGTGCGTCGGAACGTCGAACTCGTACGTCTCGTAGCCGCAGTACGGCATGGTCTTGCGCAGGTCCCAGGCGAGACCGGCGGAGCGCAGCACCGGGCCGGTCACGCCGAGCGAGACGCAGCCGGTGACGTCGAGCACCGCCACGTCCTGCGTCCGCTCCAGCCAGATCGGCTGGCCGGAGAGCAGGTCCTCGTACTCCTTGAGCCGCTTCGGCATCAGCTTCAGGAACTCGCGGATCTTGACGATCGCCTCGTCCGGCACGTCCTGCGCCACGCCGCCCGGCCGGACGTACGCGTGGTTCATCCGCAGGCCGGTGATGAGCTCGAAGATCTCGAGGATGTACTCCCGCTCGCGGAAGCCGTACAGCATCATGTTGACCGCGCCCAGCTCCATGGCCGTGGTGGCCACCCAGACCAGGTGCGAGGAGATCCGGTTGAGCTCCATCATCAGGACCCGGATGACGGTCGCCCGCTCGGTGATCTGCTCCTCGATCCCGAGCAGCTTCTCCACCGCGAGCGAGTACGCCGTCTCGTTGAACAGCGGCGACAGGTAGTCCATCCGGGTCACGAAGGTCGAGCCCTGGACCCAGTTGCGGAACTCCAGGTTCTTCTCGATGCCCGTGTGCAGGTAGCCGACGACCGAGCGGAGCTCGCGGACCGTCTCGCCCTCCAGCTCGAGGATCAGCCGGAGCACGCCGTGGGTGGACGGGTGCTGCGGACCCATGTTGACGACGAGCCGCTCGTCGTTGATCGGGTCGGTGCCGGAGACGATGTCGTCCCAGTCCCCGCCGGTGACGGTGAAGACCTTGCCCTCGGTGGTCTCGCGCTCGGTGGCGTAGTTGGACGTGGTCACTGTGCCTGCCCTCCGTTCACGACTGCGGGGCTCGCAAGCTCTCCTCGCACTTCTGCGCGACCGCGTCCCACGCGAGCCGCCCAGAAACGCTCGCTCCTCGCGCTCACTGGTACGACCTCCGCTTGTCCGGCGGCGGAATCTGGGCGCCCTTGTACTCGACGGGCACGCCGCCGAGCGGGTAGTCCTTGCGCTGCGGGTGGCCCTCCCAGTCGTCCGGCATGAGGATCCGGGTCAGGGCCGGGTGGCCGTCGAAGATGACGCCGAACATGTCGTACGTCTCCCGCTCCTGCCAGTCGGCGGTCGGGTAGACGCTGGTCACGCTCGGCAGGTGCGGGTCCGCCACGGAGACCGCGGCCTCCAGCCGGACCCGCCGCCGGTACGTCATCGAGGTGAGCTGGTAGACCACGTGCAGCCGGCGCTCGTCGGCGCCGAGGTAGTCCACCCCCGACACCGAGGAGCACAGCTCGAACCGGAGCGCGAGGTCGTCCCGCAGCACCTGGCAGACCTCGGCGATCCGCTCGGCGCGTACGTGCAGGGTCAGCTCGCCCCGGTCGACCACGACCTTCTCGATGGCGTCGCCGAAGGCCGGGTAGGCCTCCTCCAACGCGTCGGTCACCTCGTCGAAGTAGCCGCCGTACGGGCGCGTGGCCTCCTCGATCGGCCGGCGCTGGCGGACCAGCCCGCCATAGCCGGAGACGTCGCCGGTGCCCTGGTTGCCGAACATGCCGCGACCGGCGGGGCTGGACGGCGGGTACTCGGCCGGCGCGCCGCCGGTCGCCCCGGCCGGGGTCACCGGTACCGGGACGCCGCCGTCGTTCGGCCTGTCCTGAGGTGCGGTCACTTCTTCAGTCCCCCGTACTCGCGCAGGTGGTTCTGGGACTTCATCCAGTTCTCGATCCGCAGCTGCTCCTCGCGGCCCTCGCGGACGGCCTTCGTCCACTCGGCCCGCCGGGCCTTGTCACTGCGGTACGACGACGGCATCGAGCCGTGCGGCACCACGGGCACGTCGCCGCGGGCCTTGCGGGCCTCCAGCATCTTGCGGCCGTTCGGGCCGAGGGGCTCGTGCATGATCTTCTCGCGGAGCTTGAGGATCGCGTCGATGAGCATCTCCGGCCGGGGCGGGCAACCCGGCAGGTACATGTCCACCGGGACCACGTGGTCGACGCCCTGGACGATCGCGTAGTTGTTGAACATGCCGCCGCTGCTGGCGCAGACGCCCATCGAGAGCACCCAGCGGGGCTCGGCCATCTGGTCGTAGATCTGCCGGAGCACCGGGGCCATCTTCTGGCTCACCCGACCGGCCACGATCATCAGGTCCGCCTGGCGGGGCGAGGCCCGGAAGACCTCCATGCCCCAGCGGCCCAGGTCGTAGTGGGGGCCGCCGGCCGCCATCATCTCGATGGCGCAGCAGGCGAGGCCGAAGGTGGCCCCCCACGTCGACGTCTTCCGCGACCAGTTGACCAGCTTCTCCACCGAGGTGAGCAGGACGCCGGCGGGGAGCTTCTCCTCGATACCCATCTGAGGTTCCTCCCTCAGTCCCAGTCCAGGCCGCCGCGCCGCCACACATAGGCGTACGCGACGAAGACCGCGACGATGAACAGGACCATCTCCACGAAGCCGAAGATCGGCAGGGCGTCGAAGGAGACCGCCCAGGGGTACAGGAAGATGATCTCGATGTCGAAGACGATGAAGAGCATCGCCGTCAGGTAGAACTTGATCGGGAACCGGCCGCCGCCGACGGGCTGCGGGCTGGGCTCGATGCCGCACTCGTACGCCTCGAGCTTGGCCTTGTTGTAGCGGCGAGGGCCGGCGAAGCGGGCGGCCGCCACGGAGAACAGGGCGAACGCCGCGGCGAGGGCGAACAGCCCGATGATCGGTACGTAAGGCGAGAGCGACATCGTTTCTCCTGCTCGTCCTTCCCTGCCCTCGGTGCTTGGCGAAAATCACACTATTCACGTCCCGGCCGGCGGCTGCCAGCGGGGGGTCGATCCCGGTCCCGTCCGGAGCCCTTTCGGGGCCCCTGACCTGGCCTTTTACACTCTGCGCGAGCGGACCAGCACGGTGCGTTCACACAGCCGGCGCCGCCTTCGTCATCGCGTTGATGATCCGGTCCATCGCGTCCCCGCCACGGGGGTCGGTCAGGTTGGCCAGCAGCTTGAGCACGAAGCGCATCAGCATCGGGTGCGGCATGCCGTACCTGGTGGCGGCACGCATGACCTCCGGCCGGCCGATCAGCTTCACGAAGATGCCGCCGAGCCGGTAGTAGCCGCCGAACCGCGCCTTCAGCTCCGTCGGGTACGCCGCCAGCGCGCGCTCGCGCTCCGCGCCGGCCGGACGGGCGAGGGCCTGCACCGCGATCTCCGCCGCCAGTTCGCCGGACTCCATCGCGTACGCGATGCCCTCGCCGTTGAACGGGTTGACCATGCCGCCGGAGTCGCCGACCAGCAGCACCCCGCGGGTGTAGTGCGGCACCCGGTTGAAACCCATCGGCAGCGCCGCGCCGAGGATCGGGCCCTCGGCGTTGGTCTCGTCGGTCATCCCCCACTCCTCGGGGGTGTTGGCGAGCCAGTCGGTGAGCAGGCGGCGGTAGTTCGTCTTGCCGAAGGCCGACGAGGAGTTGAGCACACCCAGGCCGACGTTGACCCGGCCGTCCCCCAGGCCGAAGATCCAGCCGTAGCCGGGCAGCAGGGCGTCGCTGCCCTTGCTGCGCAGCTCCAGCCAGGACTCCAGGTAGTCGTCGTCGTGCTTCGCCGCGCAGCGGTAGTACCGGCGGACGGCCACACCGATCGGCCGGTCCTCCCGCTTGGCCAGGCCGAGGGCGAGCGGAAAGCGGCCCGAGACGCCGTCCGCCGCGACCACCAGGGGGGCCCGGAAAGCGGCCGGCTCCCGCTCCGGGCCGACCTCGGCCTCGACCCCGACCACCCGGCCGTCGTCGTCGAGCACCGGGCCGATGACGTTCACGCCGGTGCGCAGCTTGGCACCGGCGGCCACGGCCCGCTGGGCGAGCAGGTCGTCGAAGTCCAGCCGGGTGCGCACCAGGCCGTAGTTGGGGAAGCTGGCCAGGTCGGGCCAGTCCAGCTCGAGCCGGACGCCACCGCCGATGACCCGCAGGCCGCGGTTGCGCAGCCAGCCGGCCTCGGTCGACGTGTCCACGCCCATCCGGATCAGCTGGCGCACCGCGCGCGGGGTCAGCCCGTCGCCGCAGACCTTTTCCCGGGGGAACTCGGTCTTCTCCAGCAGCAGTACCCGCACCCCGTGCCGAGCCAGGTGGTACGCGGTCGCCGACCCACCGGGACCGGCGCCCACGACGATCACCTCGGCGTCGTGCTCCACCGTGGTCATCCGCGCCTCCTCCCGCGTGCTCGTGAAATGCTTCACAAGCCAGACGCTGAGGAGTCTATGACCGGCGCAACAAGGGTGCCCGGTGAGGGGTACCTAACTTGCCGGAAACAGGCCGCTCAGTGGCGGGCCGAGCCGGGCGTCGGTGCCCTTTCCGTGCGGAGCCGGGCGCGAAGGCGGTCAGTTGCGGGCCGGGGAGGCGTCGAGGCCCGCCTCGGCCCGGATCGTCGCCGGCAGATGCTCACGCAGTGCCCCGCCGGCCGCCCGGTCGAGCGCGGCGAGCACCTCGGCCACGACCTGACGGACGTCGGCCGGGTCGGCGCCGGCCAGTTCCTTGAGCTGGGCGACGAGTTCGGTGGCGTCGTCGTCGGTGGGTGCCGTGAGGTCCGCCCGGTCGGGTCCGGTCATGGGTGCGAGCCTACGGGACAAATTGGACTATATCCGAATATTCGTAAAAGCTGGTTGATTGGTCAGGCCGCGCTGCTGCCGACCGCGCCCCAGGACCGCCGGGGCGCAGCCGGTCAGGCCCGCACAGCCCGGTGCAGCCGGTCAGGCCCGCACACCCCGTGCCGGCGCGTCAGGCCCGCACCGCGCGGTGCAGCGCGACGACCCCGCCGGTGAGGTTGCGCCAGGCCACCCGGTCCCAGCCGGCGGCACCGATCCGCGCGGCCAGCGCCGCCTGGTCCGGCCACGCGCGGATCGACTCCGCCAGGTAGACGTACGCGTCCGGGTTGCTGGCGACGGCCCGCGCCACGGCCGGCAGCGACCGCATGAGGTACGACAGGTAGACCGTGCGGAACGCGGGGTTCACCGGAGTGCTGAACTCGCAGACCACCAGCCGGCCACCCGGCCTGGTGACCCGGGCCAGCTCGCGCAGCGCCGCGTCCGTGTCGTTGACGTTGCGCAGCGCGAAGGAGATGGTCACCGCGTCGAAGCTGGCGTCGGCGAAGGGCAGCCGCAGCGCGTCCCCGGCCAGCAGGGGCACGCCGGGGCGGGTCCGCTTGCCCGCGTGCAGCATGCCGAGGGAGAGATCGGCCCCGACCGCGTACGCGCCCGAGCGGGAAAGCTCCTCGGTCGAGACGCCGGTGCCGGCGCCCACGTCGAGCACCCGCTCACCCGGCCGCAGGCCGATCGCGGCCCGGGTGGCCCGCCGCCAGGACCGGTCCTGCCCGAAGGAGAGAACGGTGTTGGTCAGGTCGTAGCGGGCCGCCACCCCGTCGAACATCGCGGCGACCTCGTGCGGCTGCTTGTCCAGGCTCGCGCGCTGGCCCTGGGGAGTACGACTCACTCCTCCACTCTGCCAGCCGCCGACCGGCCCGAAGGAAGCGCCCCTTCTCAACGCCCGCGGCAGGGGAAGGCCCCCTCGTCACACCCCCCGCGTACGGCACCGACACGCGACGGGGGCGGGGCGGCCCGCCGGCCGCCCCGCCCCCGTGTGAGGCCCGACCGGTCAGTCGGTCGACGCGTCGTCGGCCGGGCTGACCAGGACGACCTTGCGCCGCCGCGAGAGCAGCAGCAGGGCACCGCCCGCCACCAGCACGGCCGCGCCGATGCCGGCGATCAGGCCGACCTGCACACCGGTGATCGGCAGGCCGCCGCCCTCGCCGGAGCCGTCCCCCGGCGTCGGGGTGGTCGTGGGGGCGGCGGTCGGCGTGGGCGTGGCGGTCGGCTCACCGGTCGGCGTGGGGGTCGGCGTCGGCTCGGCGGACAGGTCGACGAAAACGTCGAACTGTGCCGTGTTGTCGACCGGGTCGACCTCGGTGAACGTCTTGCGCTGGCCCTCGGTGGCGACCCGCGGCTCCTCCTCCGGCGCGCCCTGCGCGGCGTCGAGGCCGGCGGCGAAGAGGAAGCCCGGACGGAGCACCGGCTCGGTCACGTCCGCACCCACCGCCACCCGCACGTCGGCGGTGTAGTACTGGCCGGGCTTGAGCACCGCGCCAGAGTCCTCGCAGTACGCCGCCGCGACGCCGCCCAGCGTCTGCTCGACGCAGCCCTCGGGCAGCACGTCGAAGGTGACGCCGGCCGGCAGGACGATCCCGTACGCGATGCCGGTGGCCCGGCGGCTGCCGCCGTTGTAGACCGCCCAGTCGAGCGGGGCGGTGCCGCCGGGGCGCACCGGTGCGAGCTTCGACTCGCCCGCGTCGTCGCCGTCGACGGCCACGTCGGCGTAGACGTCCTGCACCCAGGTGGTGAGGTCGTAGCCGCGCTTGGCGACGGTGATGTCGTGCTCGACCGTGTTGTCCTCGACGTTCGGGTCCGCGGTCGCCGAGGTGACCGTCACGATCAGCGTGCCGGCGTCGCCGCGACCGCCGGTGGAGAAGATCGGGATGCCGAAGTCCTCGGTGGTGCCGGCCGGCAGGTCGCCGAGGAGGCAGCTGAAGGCGGTGCCGTCGACCTCGCACCCCTCCGGCATGACGACGCCGACCTTGCGGGGCTTGAGGTGCTTCGTCTCGACGGTCACCCGGACGGCCTTCGCGTCGACCGTGCCACGGGTGTTGTCGACCTGGAACTTGAACGGCTTGGCCTTGGCCTCCTTGACGCCCTTGGCCAACTCGTAGCTGAGTGGGGTGAGGGCCAGATCGGCCTGGTCGGCGGCGCGCGCCGGAGCGGCCACGCCGGTGAGGGCGGTAGCCGCGAGCAGGGCGACGGCCCCGGCTCGGGCCAGCGATCGGAACGTTGTCATCGATCCCCCGGGGGTAAGGGACGGTTACTGGACAGGTTGCGGAACGAGCGGACGCTATCCAACCTCGTTCGGTTGTGCCAGTTCCCCGGCGCGTGTCCGCCGAGGCCTGGTCCGGTTGAGACAGTGCGGGCGGGATGTGACCATCCCGCCCGCACTGCCCTGCGTTATGTGAACGACCCTCGCGGGTCGATGGAGGACAACCGTCAGGCGGTCGGCTTCTCGTCGCCGGGGCTCACCAGAACGATCCGGCGACGCCGCGCGACCAGGAACATCACACCACCCGCGAGCAGCACCGCGACACCGATTCCGCCCATCAGGCCGGCCTGTGGGCCGGTCACCGGCAGGCCGGGGCCGTCGCCGTCGTCCTCGCCGCCACCGCCGGCACCGCCCTTGGCGGCCACGACGACGGCGAAGTCGTCCACGTTGTCCGTAGGATCGACGTCGGTGACCCGCTCACCCTTGTTCACCAGGCGGGCGTTCTCGAGGCTGGTCTTCCGGGCGGCGCGGGCCGCCGGGGAGTCGGGCTCCGCCACGTCGAGCGCGTCGGCGGTCAGCGAACCGGCCGGCAGCGTGGCCGGGGCCTTGACGCCGGCGGCGACCTTGACCGGGAACTCGATCAGCAGGATCGTCTGCGGGTCCACGAGGATGGCGTCGTCACGGCAGGTCGCGGTGCCCGCGTCGGCCGAGTACTCGCAGCCCTCGTACTGCTCGGTGAAGGCGACGTCCTTCGGCAGCTGGAGCTTGAACTCGATGCCCTTGGCGATGGTGTCGCCCTGGTTGATGATCTCGCCGAAGACGAGGGCCTCGTCACCGGCGTGGAGCGGCGAACCGTCCGGCCGGGTCTTCACGTCCGGCACCACCACGCCGAGGTCGACGCCGGGCTCACCCTCGAACTGGAGGGTGACGTCCTTGTGGTTGTTGCCCGGCGTGGTGTCGTCGGCGGACGCGAGGAAGAAGCGGACCTTGCTGTCCCCACCGTCGGTGCCCTCGGCGTCCTTGATGGTGAGCACCGGGTACTCGAGCGTCTCGCCGGGGCCGGGGATCGCGTCCGCCGGAACCGCGCAGACGATCTTCGAGGCGCCCTCGATCTCGCAGTCCTGGCCCAGCGGCACCGAGAAGATCCGCTCGTCGAAGACGCCGTCGAGGTCGACACCGACCTGCAGCGCACTCGGCGTACCCGGGCCGTTGTTCTTGACCTTGAGCCAGCCGACCTTCTCGGTGGCGCCCTCGGCCAGCGTGGTGCCGGCGACGGTCATCTCGAGATCGGCCTTGGTGTCCGCGGCGTACGCCGGCGACGCGGTGACGGCGAGCCCGCTGGTGGCCAGCAGCGCGGCCGCGCCGAGCCGCGCAAGCGGCCGGTTACGGAAGATCATGGAAAGTCCCCCCGCAGGGTGAAGGAAACATACGGGCCGGGACGTTAGCGGGTGACGATCATCCTCGCCAGCCCTCGGGAAGAGGCGTCTGGCCTGCCCACCTAAGACTGGCTTAAAGATTGTCCGGATTGATCGGGGTTGTCAGCCGGGAACGCGTGCGTCCCTCGGTGAAACGGTCACCGAATCGATATCTACGACCTACCGCCACCGGCCGTTCGGGCAATCGATCACCGTCACCGGCCGTGCCCGGACGGTCATGGACCGTCCTCGTGGGAGCAGCTCAGCGGGCGTCGACCAGCGGGAGCGTCCGGCCGGCGCCACCACCCGGGAGGGCGATCGAGGAGAAGTGCGAGACCACCCGGTCGTCGGTCGGATCGTCGGCCGGCGTCCGGTGCACCGCCAGTCGGTTGTAGAGGGTGTCGCGCTGCGCGGGGATCCGGTCGGCCGAGCGGATCATCCCGATCAGCTCGTGCAGGTTGGACCGGTGCCGCGCGCCGGCTGAGGAGATGACGTTCTCCTCCAGCATGATCGAGCCGAGGTCGTCGACGCCCAGGTGCAGGGCGAGCTGCCCGACGTCCTTGCCGGTGGTCAGCCAGGACGCCTGGAGATGCGGCACGGTCTCGAAGAAGAGCCGCGCCACCGCGACCAGCCGCAGGTACTCCAGGGTGGTGGCCTGGGTACGGCCCTTGAGGTGGTTGTTCTCCGGCTGGTACGTCCACGGGATGAACGCCCGGAAGCCCCGCGTCCGGTCCTGCACGTCGCGGATCATCCGCAGGTGCTCGATCCGCTCGGCGGCGGTCTCACCGGTGCCCATCATCATCGTCGCCGTGGACTCGACGCCCTGGCGGTGGGCCAGCTCCATCACCTCGAGCCAGCGCTCGCCGGACTCCTTCAGCGGCGCGATCGCCTTGCGCGGGCGCTCGGGCAGCATCTCCGCGCCGGCGCCGGCGATCGAGTCCAGCCCGGCAGCCTTGATCCGCGCGATGGCCTCCTCCAGGCCCACGCCGGAGACCTTCGCCATGTGCAGGATCTCGCTGGGGCCGATCGAGTGGATCGCGAGCTGCGGGTACGCCTGCTTCACCGAGGAGAACAGCTCCTCGTAGTACTCGACCCCGTAGTCGGGGTGGTGCCCGCCCTGGAGCATGACCTGGGTGGCGCCCAGCTCGACGGCCTCGCCGCAGCGACGCAGGATCTCCTCCGTCGAGTGGGTCCAGCCCTCCTTGTGCTTGGGGGCACGGTAGAAGGCGCAGAACTTGCACGCCGTCACGCAGACGTTCGTGTAGTTGATGTTGCGGTCGATCAGGTACGTGACGATGTTGTCCGGGTACCGCCGCCGGCGTACCGCGTCGGCCGCCTCGCCCAGCGCGTGGAAGGGCGCGTCGGTGTAGAGCAGCAGGGCCTCCTCGGGCGTGATCCGCCCGCCGTCCGCGCCGCGCTGCAGGATGTCGTCGATCTCCCGGCTCACCGTCACGCCCCGAGCCTACGTCGCCCCTGCCGGAGCCGGCGCGCCACTCCGCCCGGGGTGACGCGCACCCCAGACGGCTCAGCTCCTGCCGGCACCTTGCTCGCGTGCTGGTTCAACTCACGGATGGCGATCTGCTCCACGGCACCGTGGCACAAGACGTTCTCCCGTCACGCGTCGTAGTCGACGGTCAGGCGGTCGGTGGTGGGGCTGGACTGGCAGGTCAGCACGTACCCCGCGGCGAGTTCGTCCGGCTCCAGCGCGTAGTTGCGGGCCATCGTGACCTCGCCGTCCACGACCTTCGCCCGGCAGGTCGAGCAGACCCCGCCCTTGCAGGCGTACGGCAGCTCGCCGCGGACCTTCAGCGCCGCGTCCAGCACCCGCTCGTCGCGCCGCATGCTGAAGCTCGACGAGCGGCCGTCCAGCACGATCGTCACTTCCGTGCCACCGGACGACTCGTCGGGACGGCGCACCGGCTCCGGCGGGGCGTCGACGTGGAACAGCTCGGTGTGCACCGCCGGCTGCGGAACGCCCCGGGCGGTCAGCACCTCCCGGGCGTCGACCACCATCCCGTACGGGCCGCAGAGGAACCACTCCTCGATCGTGTCCCCGGGCACGATCGTGTCCAGCAGCCGGCCCAGGCGCTCGGCGTCGATCCGGCCGGACAGCAGTGGCGACTCGCCCTGCTCCCGGGACAGGACGTGCACCAGGTGCAGCCGGGTCGGGTACCGGTCCTTCAGGTCCGCCAGCTCCTCGGCGAACATCACCGTGCTCGCCGTGCGGTTGCCGTACACCAGGGTGAAGGTGCTGGCCGGCTCGACGGCCAGGGCCGTCGCGACCAGCGAGAGCACCGGGGTGATGCCGGAGCCGGCGACCACCGCGCCGTACCGGCGCACCCGCTCGGGGGCGAACGCCGTGGTGAAGTGGCCGAGCGGCGGCAGCACCTCGATCGTGTCGCCGCCGCGCAGCGCCCCGCAGGCGTACGCGGAGAAGGCGCCGCCCGGGATCTCCCGGACCCCGATCCGCAGCCGGCCGTGCCGGGCCAGGTCCTCCGGGGTGGAGCAGATCGAGTACGAGCGCCGCACCTCCGCCCCGTCGTCCGTCACCCGGCGCACGGTCAGGTGCTGGCCGGCGGAGAACGCGAAGGCCTCGCGCAGCTCCTCGGGTACGGCGAAGGTGACCGCCACCGCGTCGGCGGTGAGCCGGTCGACGGCGGCGACGGGGAGCGGGTGGAAGACCGGCCGGCGGCGGACCGGCCGGGTGATGGTGACAGTCACAGTGCCTTCAGGTGGTCGAAGGGTTCGGAGCAGGAACGGCAGCGCCAGAGCGCCTTGCACGCGGTGGAGCCGAACCGGCTGACCTGTTCGGTCTCCGGCGAGCCGCAGCGCGGGCAGCGGACGGCCAGGGTCAGCGGCACCGCACCGTCGTGGCGGGCCGGGCCGGGCGGGGCGATGCCGGCGGCGGCGAGCTTGGCCCGCCCGGACTCGGAGATCCAGTCCGTGCTCCACGCCGGTGACCAGACCGTTCGGACCTCGGCGTCGGGGTGCCCGGCGGCGGCCAGCGCCCGCCGGATGTCGGCGCGGATGACGTCCATCGCCGGACAGCCGGTGTAGGTCGGGGTGATGGTGACGGTCACCCGGCCGGTGGCCGGATCCTCGTCGACCGACCGCAGGATGCCCAGCTCGTCGATGGTGATCACCCGGATCTCCGGATCCACCACCGACGCGACGGCGTCCCTGGGCGTGGTCACCAGCGGGCCCCCGGATGGGCGCGGTGCAGCACCTGCATCTCGGCGAGCAGGTACGACAGGTGCTCGGTGTGCACGCCCTCCCGGCCACCGGCCGGCGCCCAGGAGGCCGGCGGGAGCGTCAGCGTCGCCTCGTCGAGCACGGCGGTCACGGTCGCGTCGAAGCCGGCCCGCAGGGTGGCCGGGTCGACCGGCGCGGCCGGGTCCGGGCCGAACAGCTCGTGGGTGTACGGCCAGACCTCGTCGACGGCGGCCTGCATCCGCCGGTGGGACTCGTCGGTCCCGTCGCCGAGCCGCTTCACCCAGAGCGAGGCGTGGTCGAGGTGGTAGGCCGACTCCTTGCGCGCCTTGGCGCCGATCGCGGCCAGCCGCTCGTCGGCGCACCCGGACAGGGCGGTGTAGAGCGGCAGCTGGTACGCCGACAGGAAGAACAGCTTCGCCATCGTCACCGCGAAGTCGCCGTTGGGCAGCTCCACCAGGAGGCAGTTGCGGAACTCCCGGTCGTCCCGCAGGTACGCGAGCGCGTCCTCGTCCCGGCCGGCGCCCTCCAACTCGCCCGCGTACGTCAGCAGCAGGCGCGCGGCGCCGAGCTGGTCGAGGGCAATGTTGGACAGCGCGATGTCCTCCTCCATCTCCGGCGCGCGGGCGGACCACTCGGCGAGCCGCTGCGCCGCGATCAGCGCGTCGTCGCCGAGCCGGAGGGTGAAGCCGAACGGGCCGTTCACGCCGCCACCTCACTCCGCTCGGCGGCGGCGCGACGCGCCCCGGTGCGGAGCCGGCCGGTTCGCTCGCTGCGCTCGCTCACAGGTGCGCCACCCCGTCCGGCACCGCGTAGAAGGTGGGGTGGCGGTAGACCTTGTCGGCCGCCGGGTCGAAGAAGGCGTCCTTCTCGTCCGGGCTGGAGGCGGTGATGGCGCTCGCCGGCACCACCCAGATCGACACGCCCTCCTGCCGCCGGGTGTACAGGTCCCGCGCGTTGCGCAGGGCCAGCTCGGCGTCGGGCGCGTGGAGGCTGCCCACGTGGGTGTGGGACAGCCCGCGCCGGGCACGGACGAAGACCTCCCAGAGGGGGGACTGCTCGGTCATGCCGCGACCTTCTCCTTCTGCTCTGCTCGCTTGGCCGCGTACGCCGCGGCGGCTTCGCGGACCCAGGCGCCCTCGCGGTGCGCCCGCCGGCGGTGCTCCATCCGCTGCCGGTTGCACGGGCCGTCGCCCTTGATCACCCGCATCAGCTCGTCGTAGTCGGGCTGGGTGTAGTCGTACGCGCCGCGCTCGTCGTTCCAGCGCAGCTCCGGGTCGGGGAGCGTGAGCCCGAGCACCTCGGCCTGCTGGACGCACATGTCCACGAAGCGCTGGCGCAGCTCGTCGTTGGAGAAGCGCTTGATCTTCCAGGCCATGGACTGGGCGGAGTGGGTGGAGTCGGAGTCCGGTGGGCCGAACATGGCCAGCGACGGGTACCACCACCGGTCCACCGCGTCCTGGGCCATCGCCTTCTGGTCGGGGGTGCCGTGGGCGAGGGTGTAGAGGATCTCGTAGCCCTGCCGCTGGTGGAACGACTCCTCCTTGCAGATCCGGATCATCGCCCGCGCGTACGGCCCGTAGGAGCAGCGGCACAGGGGCACCTGGTTGACGATCGCCGCGCCGTCGACCAGCCACCCGATCGCGCCCACGTCGGCCCAGGTGAGGGTCGGGTAGTTGAAGATCGAGCTGTACTTCTGCCGGCCGCTGAGCAGCAGGTCGACCAGTTCGTCCCGGCTGACGCCCAGGGTCTCGGCGGCGGCGTAGAGGTAGAGCCCGTGCCCGGCCTCGTCCTGCACCTTGGCGAGCAGGATCGCCTTGCGCTTGAGGGAGGGCGCGCGGGTGATCCAGTTGCCCTCCGGCTGCATCCCGATGATCTCGGAGTGGGCGTGCTGCGCGATCTGCCGGATCAGCGTCTTCCGGTACGCCTCCGGCATCCAGTCCCGCGGCTCGACCTTCTGGTCGGCGTCGATGACCTCGGTGAAGTAGGCCCCCAGGTCCGCACCGGCGGCAGCGCCTCGCCGCCCGCGCTCGGCGGCCTCCCGCAGCGCCGCCTCGGCCGCCTCGACCTCGCCGAGGAGGCCGCCGGACGCGTCGTCGGCGGGGAAGTCATTGCCATACATTCCCCAAGTGTTACAGCTTTGCGCGTGGAACTCCAGTGGGTGTAACAGGATTAGCCGGAAACCGGGGCCGGCCAAACACGCTGAGTGACCGGACGGCATATGACCTGAATCACTTCGCGTCAATGAATCCCCCCAGAAGGCGCGAAGGGTCCAGATATGCCGCCGTTCACGGCAAGTTGCCGCTCGCGCGATCTCGGCGCACCGCCGATCCGCACGTAGACTTCCTCCGTCACACCGATCGGCTGCCGACGATCGTTGATGCAGCTGAGGCCACCCCCCGGCCGCGACGGCCGCCGATCGTCCGGACAACGCAAGCCGGTCCCCCCGGCCCTGACATCTGGAGCTCACCCACTCATGCGATCCCGCGTGACCCTGGTGCTCGCCGTCGCGGCGGTCCTCCTCGGTAGCGCCCTGCTCGTCCCCGCCGCGTACGCCCGGCTCGCCAACGGCGACGGTGGGGGCGGCGGCGGTGCCGAGAGCGTCGCGGCGCCCGCCCCCGCCCCGCCCCCGCCGCCGACCCTGGCCGCCGCACCGGTGTCCGTGACCTTCAAGGGCGACTTCTTCTCCTGGGCGCTGATGGACCGCGCGACCGGCACGATCTCCGGTGCGAAGAACATGACCGCGACCAGCTCGACCGAGTCGATGATCAAGGCCTGGTTCGCCGCGGACTACCTGCGGCAACTCGGGGACAAGGCACCCTCGGCGGCGATGAAGAAGAACATCACCACCGCCATCCGGGACAGCAACGACGACGCGGCGAACGCGCTGTACGGGGCGGTCGGCCGGTCGGCCACCATCAAGCGGATGGTCAACACGTGCGGCCTGACCGAAACCAAGCCCGGCACCGTTCCGGGCTACATCGGCTGGTGGAGCTTCACCGAGATGTCGCCCCGGGACGCGGTCCGGCTCGGTGACTGCATCGCCGACGGCGAGGCCGCCGGCCCGAAGTGGACCGACTACCTGTTGGACGAGATGAGCAAGGTTCGCGGCACGACCGCCGCCAAGGACCAGAAGCAGCGCTCCGGCGGTGGCCGCTGGGGGATCATCGACGGCCTGCCGGAGTCGATCACCAGCCAGGGTCCGGTCGCCATGAAGAACGGCTGGACCCCGCTGAACTACGACGGCAACTGGCACGTCAACTGCCTGGCGGTCACCGACAAGTGGAGTCTCGCGGTGATGCTCCGGTACCCGCAGCGGAGCGGCCTCGACTACGGCGCGCAGGTCTGCGCGAGCGTCGCCGCCCAACTCGTCACCCCGCAGCCCGGCGCCGCCCTCAAGGTGCCGCAGCAGCCGGCCGGGAAGCTCTGATGGCCCGCGAGCGCCGCACCCGGCGCGGCGCCACCGCCGCGATCCGGTCGGTCGCCATCGCGTCGATCCTGATCGGGCTCGTGCTCGTCTCGCTGCGCCTGCTGCCCGGCTCGCCGTTCGAGTCCGAGGCCGCGGCCCGCTGGGGTGGCTCGGCCGCGCCGGCGGGCCGGTCCACCAGTGCACCCACCGACCGCAGCGTCCGCCCGTCGCCGTCGCCCAGCCCGTCGCTCGAGCCGCTGCCCTTCGCGGCGAACGACCTGACCGACCTGGACCTCGACGGCTGGTACGCGTGGAGCGTGCTGGACCGCCGCACCGGCGAGATCATCGGCTCGGAGAACATGGCCGAGACCAGCACCACCGCCTCGCTGATCAAGTCCTGGATCGTCGCCGACTACCTGCGCCGTACGGCGGAGGCGGGCAAGACCCCGAGCGACGCGAAGCTGGCCGACGCCACCAAGATCATCCGGGACAGCGACAACACCCGGACCCAGCAGTTCTACAACAGCCTCGGCGGTTCGGCGTCGATCAAGCGGCTGCTGTCCGTCTGCAAGCTGACCGACAGCAGCGTCGCGGCCGACCGCGGCTGGAGCCGCACCAACCTGTCCCCGCGGGACACCGCCCGCCTCGGCCAGTGCATCGCGGAGGGCCGGGCCGCCGGCCCGAAGTGGACGGAGTGGCTGCTCAACGAGATGCGGCTGGTCCGCGGCGCGGGTGACTTCGGCATCCGCAAGGCGTTCCCGGCGGCCGAGCGCAAGACCATCGCGATCAAGAACGGTTGGGTGGACCGGACCCGGGAGCAGGAGAACCACGTCAACTGCCTGGCGATCGGCGACACCTGGACGATGGGCGTGATGCTCCGCTACCCGATCGCCAAGGGCTACGAGTACGGCATGCAGGGCTGCCAGAAGATCACGGCAGCCCTGCTCACCCGCCCCTAGAGCGGGGCCGGTCAGCCCTCGAAGAAGGCGGGACCGTCCGGCAGCTCGGGGACGGCGCCGGCTGCGGCGGCGCGGCGGGCGAACTCGCGCAGCCCGGCCACCTGCCGGTCACCGAGGCTGAAGTCGAGCGTACGGAAGTACGTCGCCAGCGTCTCCGCGTCGAAGGACTCCCAGCGGGCGGCCGCCTCGGCCACCTGGTCCAGCTCGGCGAGGCACAGGTCCCGCGAGCGCAGGAACGCCTCGTGCACCTCCTTCGCCAGGCCCGGGTGGGCGGCGGCGAAGTCCCGGCGTACCGCCCAGACCGCGAAGACCATCGGCAGGCCGCTCCACTCGCGCCAGGCCTGCCCGAGGTCGGTCACCGTGAGGCCGCGCTGCGGCGCCTCGTAGAGGGCACGCAACGCCACGTCGCCGATCAGGACCCCGGCGTCCGCCTCCAGCAGCATCTGGGTGAGGTCCGGCGGGCAGCGGAAGTACTCGGGGTGCACCCCGTACCGGTCGGCGAGCAGCAGCTGGGCCAGCAGGACGCCGGTCCGCGAGGTCGAGCCGAGCGCCACCCGGCGCTGGTCCAGGTCGGCCAGCGGCCGGGTGGAGACGACGTTGACCGAGAGCACCGGGCCGTCGCTGCCCACCGCCAGGTCGGGCAGCAGCAGCAGGTCGTCGGCGTTCTTCAGGTACTCGACCAGCGTGATCGGGCCGATGTCCAGGTCACCGGCGACCAGGGCGGCGCTCAACCGGTCCGGTGAGTCCTTGTGCAGGTCGACGTCGATCAGGGCACCGGAGCGCATCAGGCCCCAGTAGATCGGGAGGCAGTTCAGGAACTGGATGTGCCCGACCCGGGGGCGCGCGACGTGCTCGACCATGCCCCGACCGTATCCCCCGTGACCTGGGCCGGCTCGCCGGGTCGGGCGGGAGTGGCCAACACCGCAGCCGCGTGCGGGGGGTCGAGGTCGGCGCGGGGCGTGGCGTTCGCGCCGGCCCGGTCCGGCCGGGCGGCGCGGGCGACGACCGGCACGAACGCCACGACGACGAGCAGGCCCGCCACTCCGAGACCGGCCATCACCGAGCGGGGCGGTGCCACCGCCAGCAGGACACCGCCGATCAGGTAGCCCGCCATGGAGCCGCCCTGCAGGACCGCTCCGTTGACCGCGTACGCCCGGGCGCGCGACGACTCGGGCACCCGCCGCGCGGTGAGCACGTTGGCGAAGACGTTGTCGGCGCCGTTGGCGGCGCCACCGGCCACCCAGAGCGGGATGAGCAGCGCCGCCGCCGGGACGACGGCGGCCAGCGCCACCACCAACGCGCATCCGCCGAGGGTCAGCAGGACCCCACGGACCAGCGCGGGGTCGTCGTTGAGCCGCTTGGCCAGCCGCGCCGCCAGCCAGCTGCCCGGCAGCAGGCCGGCCATCCAGGCGGCGCTGACCAGGCCGTACATGGTGGCCGAGCTGCCCAGGGTCTCCCGGATGAAGAACACCTCGACCACGCTCATGCCGCCGATCGCGGTGATGACCGCCGCCGTCGTCAGCACCATCACCAGCAGCAACGGGTCCCGCCGCAGCCGCCACTCCGGCGCCGGGGCGGCCGCGCCGGGTGCCGCGACCGCGCGCCGGCCACCCCGGCGGGTGCGCAGCAGCAGGCCCGCCGCCACCAGGGCGAGGTAGCACACCGCGTTCAGCAGCAGCGGTACGCGGGTGCCGAACTGGCCCACCAGGAGACCGGCGAGCACCGGCCCGCCGAGGGCGCCGACGGAGACGGCGGTCTGCTGGATGGCGCTGGCCCGGGGCAGGTCCTCCCGGCGGACCATGGCCGGGAGGAGGGCGGCCAGGCAGGGTTGGGTCACCGCGAGCCCGCAGGCGAGCACGCCCACCAGCGCGACGACCGCCATCGGGTGCTCGGTGTGCGCGAGCACCACGCAGATCAGGGACTGGGCGGCACCGACGGCGACCAGCAGCACCCGGCTGTCGACCCGGTCGGCCAGCCGGCCGGTGAGCGGCGCCAGCACCACGAGTGGCAGCGTCGCCGCGAGGAGCAGCCCCGAGACGGCCAGCCCGTCCGCGCCCCGGGCCTGGAGGGCCAGGGCCAGCGCCGTGGTGGCGAGGAACTCCCCGCAGATGGTGGTGCCGCGGGCCGTGGTGGCCAGCCAGACGTCACGCCAGCGCGACGGACCAGTTGTGAAGGACATGTTTCGAAAATAGTCCTTCACAACTGGTCGTGCAAGCCCCGGCCCTATGCCAACGGCACGACCTTGTAGTGGATCGCGACCGCGCGGGCCCCGGCCGGTGGCTCCGGCCGGTTCCGTTTCCGGTACGGGTCGAGCAGATCCGCCACCGACCGGTTCAGCTCCGCCAGCTCCTCGGCCGTCAACACCAGGGTGCTGTCGCTGAACAGCGCCGCCTCGTACCACTCGGTCGGCTCGTCGCCGGCCCGCCGCAACCAGTCCCGGGTCCGCTCCAGTTCGCGGACCGCGTACGCCTCGACGAGGGCCTGCTCGGCGGCCCGGGCCTCCGGACCGGCATCCTGACCGGGGTCGACCATCAAGCCCCGGCCCACGGCTCGCCAGACCCGCTCCCGCGCGTCACCCCGGCTGGGCGCCACCTCGACCAGGCCGAACTTCGCGAGCGCCCGCAGGTGGTAGCTCGTCGCGCTCGGCGACAACCCGACGATCTCGGCGCAGTCGGTTGCCGTCGCACCGCCCTCGTTGGTGCTCAGGTGCTCCAGGATCGCGATCCGGGCCGGGTGGGCCAGCGCCCGCATCACCTGCGGGTCGCTGATCGTCCGGCGCGCCTCGGTGTGCGGCTCGGTCATACCGACATGATCCCGCCGCCCGGGCCGGCCGGGCCAATCACCCCGACGATCGGCATCGCCGGCACGGCGTCGGAGCCGGAAATCGGTGGAGGGGTACGCGACGTCGGCGTAAGCTGGCAGGCCGCTTGACGGCCGAGGTGAGCTTCGCACCGCACCGGACGTCCCCGCGCCGGGCGCCGGCCATCCGCGCCCGGACACGCGAGCGATCAGCCGATGACCTCAAGGGGAAATCAGCGTGACCGCAACCGACCTCAGTCTGGACGACGACCTCGCCGCGGAACGCCAACATCTCGACGTCTCCCGGGCCGCCCTGCGGCGGATGCGCGAGCGTGCCGAGGCGCTCTTCGCCGCCGGCGACACGGTCGCCGGCGACGCGTACACCGCCGAGCAGCTCGGCCGGCATCTCGCCCGCCGGGTCGCCGAACTCGCCGACGACCCCACCACGCCGCTCTTCTTCGGCCGGCTCGACTTCGGCGACGGGGACCCGGACCACACCGGGCGGCGCTACCACGTCGGCCGCCGGCACGTCACCGACGACCTGGGCGAGCCGCTGGTGCTGGACTGGCGGGCCCCGGTGTCCCGGTCCTTCTACCGGGCCAGCGCCCGCGACCCGCAGGGCGTGGCGGTACGCCGGCGCTTCGGCTTCAACAACGGCGTGCTGACCAGCTTCGAGGACGAGCACCTGGACCGGGGCGAGGAGCTGGGGACGGCCAGCCGGATCCTCACCGCCGAGATCGAGCGCCCCCGCGTCGGACCGATGCGCGACATCGTGGCCACCATCCAGCCGGAGCAGGACGAACTGGTCCGGGCCGACCTGGCCGACTCGATCTGCGTACAGGGGGCGCCGGGCACCGGGAAGACGGCGGTCGGCCTGCACCGGGCCGCCTACCTGCTCTACCTGCACCGGGAACGGCTGCGCCGGGCCGGCGTGCTGATCGTCGGGCCGAACCGGGCCTTCCTGTCATACATCGCGGCGGTCCTGCCGGCGCTCGGCGAGGTGGAGGTCGAGCAGGCCACCGTGGAGGACCTGGTCGCCCGGGTGCCGGTGCGCGCGGTCGACGAACCCGCCGTCGCGGCGGTCAAGCACGACATCCGGATGGCCGACGTGCTGCGGCGGGCGGTCGACGCGCACATCGGGGAGCCGGTCGAGCCGATCATGGTCTCCGACGGGTCGTTCCGGTGGCGGATCGGGCTGGACCCGCTGCACCGGGTGGTCGAGGAGACCCGCCGGGAGGGGCTGCCGTACGGCGTCGGCCGGGAACGGGTCCGGGCGCGGGTGGTCGGCCTGCTGCAACGGCAGACGGAGGCCCGCCGGGCCGAGTCGCCGAGCGACGCCTGGCTGCGCCGGATGGCGAGGTCGAAGCCGGTGACCACCTTCCTGGACGCGGTGTGGCCGGCGCTCACCCCGGAGGCTCTGGTCCACGCGCTGCTCGCCGATCCGCAACGACTGGCCGGTGCGGCGGACGGCGTGCTCACCCCCGAGGAGCAGGCCCTGCTCACCACCCCGGGCGCCGGCACCAAGCGGGGCCGGACGCCGAAGGCGACCCGCTGGACCGCCGCCGAGGCGGTGCTCCTCGACGAGGCCGCCGGCCTGATCGAGCGGCCGGCCGGCTACGGGCACGTGGTGGTGGACGAGGCGCAGGACCTCTCCCCGATGCAGTGCCGGGCCATCGCCCGGCGCAGCGAGCACGGCTCGATCACCCTGCTCGGCGACCTCGCCCAGGGCACCGCGCCGTGGGCGGCCCGCGACTGGCGCGAGACGCTGCGCCACCTCGGCAAGCCGGACGCGGCGGTGGTGCCCCTGACGGTCGGCTTCCGGGTGCCCGCCGCGGTGGTCGCGTTCGCCAACCGGCTGCTTCCGTCGCTCGCGGTGGACGTGCCGCCGGCCGAGTCGCTGCGCCGCGACGGCGCGCTCGACGTGCGTACCGTCGAGGATCCGGTGGCGGCAGCGGTGGCCGAGGTGCGGGCGGCGCTGGCGCACGAGGGTTCGGTGGCCGTGATCGCGGCGGACGACACGGTCGACCGGTTGCGGTCCGCCCTCGCCGTGGCCGGCGTCGAGACCGCGACCGCCGACGACCCGGCCGCCGCGGCGCGGGTCACCGTGGTGCCCGCGACTCTGGTCAAGGGCCTGGAGTACGACCACGTCGTCGTGGTCGAGCCGGCGGACATCGTGGCGGCCGAGCCGCGCGGCCTGCACCGCCTGTACGTGGTGCTCACCCGTGCGGTCTCCCGGCTCGCGGTGCTGCACCACGCGCCGCTGCCCGCTCCGCTGACCGGCGGCTCAGCCGGACAGGGCTGAGGCGACCTCCCGCAGCGGCCGGGCGGACTCTCCGAGCGGCACGGTGAAGGCCAGCCAGGACCCGTCGGTGAAGTCGATCCGCAACCGGCGCGGGTTGAGCCTGTACCACCCGACGCGTGCCCGCGCCACGGCCGCCCGGGGCAGCGCGAACCGGATCTCGAGATTGGACCGGGCCCGGTCGTCCTCCGCCTGGCTGGAGGTGAGCGTCATCCGGCCGGTGGTGGCGAGCAGCAGCCGCCGGTCGGTCACCGCCAGGACGCTCTCGCGCAGGTCGGTGACCTTGCCGGCGGTCAGTGCGTGGTGCAGCAGGGACGCCGCCGAGCCGGCCTCGCCCTGACCGCCGAGGCCGAGGAAGAGCCGGGTGACGGCGTCGTCCAGGCCGCCGAAGGTGATGATCGGACTCAGCACGTTGAGCACGACGCCGAGGAAGCCGGGCCCGCCGCGGCCGGCCGTGGGCTGCGGCGGCTGCGGATCCGCGGGGCCCTGCCCCATCCCGCCGCGGGCCGGCGCGAGCGCCCGTACCTGCTCGCCCGGGTCGAGCAGCCGGGCCAGGCCCTCCGCGTACCGCTCCCGATGGTGGTCCACCGCTCAGCGCCCCGCGTCGTCGGCGGCCCCGGCCGGACCGCCCGCCCGGTCACCGATGACCTCGCCCACCAGGTCGCGGACCTGGGCCGCCGCAGCCTCCTGGGCGCGACGGGCCGCGGCGGTGAACTCATCGGCGAGGGTGTACGAATCGAGCCGCATCGCCCGGGCGTCCAGTTCGGACGACAGGATCTTCCCGTCGGCGGCAGCGGTGACCCGCACCAGCCCGGAGTCGCTGACCCCCACCGCGCTGGTCTCCTCGATCTCGCTCAGCCGAGCCGCCAGCTCCCGCTGCCAACCGTCCAGGTTGCGGGCCAGCGCCTCGATCCGGTCCAGGCCGGGAAAGGTCATGTCGTTCCTCTTGCGCTAGTTCAGGATGGAATCGAAGACGTTCTGCACACCCTTGGTGTACGGGCCGAGGTCCTCACGGTACGTGCCGTCCACCAGGTAGTTCCGGCCCTTCGTGCCGTCCGAGACGTCGTGCAGGCCGACGCCGGTGTCCAGCAGCGCCCCGCCCAGACCGGGGATGTTGACCGGGGAGACCTGGTTGATGACGAACTTGCCGGGGAAGAGGGTCTTGAACCGCTCGATCTGGAACGCCCGGCCCTCCGGCGTCCAACCCGACTTGTTCCACATCTTGTACGCCTTCTTCGCCCGGCGCAGCTCCATCACCGCCTGACGGTACTTCGTCAGCAGCTGCGCGACCCGCTGCAGCTTCGTGGCCAGCTTCGCCAGCACCTCGGCGAACCGGGCGACGATCTTGACCATCCGGCCGACCGTGGTGGCGAGCCGGGCCAGCACGCGGACCACCGTCGCGGCCAGCGACACGCCGGCGCTGAGCGCCGCCGCGACCGCCGCGATGATGACCTCGGTGAGGAACCAGAGCAGGAACTCCAGGATCAGCTCGACGAGCAGGTTGAACGCGTCCACCGCCGCGTTCGCCGCGTCGACCAGCACCTCCTTGGTGCCGTCCAGACCGCGGGCCAGCTCCTCGATGGCCTCCTCCACGGACTCCATCGACGCGTGGAAGCTCTCCGCGGCGTCCCCGCTCCAGGCACCCCGCAGCCGGGCCCGGTCGGCGACCTGCCCGCCGGCGATCTCCCGGACCGCCTCCCCGGTGGTCAGGCAGAGCTGCGCCGCCCGCATCAGGTCGTCGGGCTCGCCGGCCACCAGTTCCAGCAACTGCTCGAACGGCCAGAGGACCGCGTTCGACAGCGGCTTGAACGGATCCGGCGTGCCGGACACGATCTGCTCGAAGTACGTCTTGTTGCGGTGCAGCGCCTCGGTGCTCATCCCGCCCCCTCAGTTGGCGCCGAAGCCCGGGCCCGGGGCCACCACGTCCGGAGCCGCGGGGCGGCCCGGCACGAAGAGGCCGGTGTTGGCGACATCGGTGCCGGTGTAGGCGTCGGCGGTGTCGGTCAGCCCCTCGGCGATGTCCGCCATCACCTCGGCGGCGTCCGCCAACCCCTGAAGGCACGCCTCGAACTGCTCCGCGTACGCGGCGGCGAGCCCGAACGACGCCGGCAGCACGCCGAAGGCGTGGCGCGGGACGTGCCCGTCCCCGAACGCGCGGTGCAGCTCGCCGAACCGCTCCGCGCGGTCCCGCGACGCCGCCGCGAACGCGGTCAGCGCCTCCGGCTGGACATCCAACTCCCTGGCCGGACCCGCCAACGAAACCTCCCCGTCTGCTGAGTGCCGGATCAACCGCCGGCGATGCTCACGATAGGCGACCGGTGCCGTCCCGGTTGTCCCGCTCGGCGCGGGCCGCCCTGCGGCGCCGCCCGTCCCGGCCGTCCCGTTCGGCAAGGGCGGGCCGGGCGTGCCCGTCCCGGGCTGTCCCGCTCCGCGGCTGCGGGGTGCCGGCGGTGGCGCCCGGGTGGTAGACCTGGGGGCGCCCGGATGCCGCCACCCCGATGGGAGCACCGTGATCCTCGCCCGTGCCGTCCAGGCGACCCGCCGCTACGGAGACGTGCTCGCCCTCGACGGCGTCGACCTGGAGGTGCGCGCCGGCGAGCTGGTCGGGTTGCTCGGCCCGAACGGCGCCGGGAAGAGCACGCTGCTCAACCTGCTGGTCGGGGTCCGCCGTCCGACGGGCGGCCGGGTGGAGCTGTTCGGGGGCGACCCGCGCGACCCGGCCAGCCGCCGGCTGATCGGCGTGACGCCGCAGGAGACCGGGGTTCCCCGGACGCTGCGGGTGGGCGAGGTGGTCGACTTCATCTCCGCGCACTACCCCGACCCGATCCCGCGCGACGAGTTGCTCGACCGGTTCGGCCTGGGCGAGCTGGCGCGGCGGCAGACCGGCGGGCTCTCCGGCGGGCAGCGGCGGCGGCTGGCCGTGGCACTGGCGTTCGTCGGCCGGCCCCGGCTGGTCCTGCTGGACGAACCGACCACCGGCCTGGACGTGGCGGCCCGGCGCACCCTGTGGGACGCCATCCGCGCCTTCCACGCCGACGGGGGCACGGTGCTGCTGAGCAGCCACTACCTGGAGGAGATCGAGGCACTCGCCCAGCGGGTGGTGGTGATCGGCCAGGGTCGAGTGCTCGCGGACGACACGGTCGACGCGGTGCGGGGCATCGTCGGCGTACGCCGGGTCAGCCTCGTGGCCGACGGTGAGCTGCCCGCGCTGCCCGGCGTCGTCCGCAGCGAGCGGGTCGACGCGCGTACCCACCTGTTCACCGCCGACGCCGACGAGCTGGTCCGGGCGCTGGTCCGGGCCGGGGTCCCGTTCCGCGACCTGGAGGTGCGGCCGACCTCGCTGGAGGAGGCGTTCCTCGCCATCACCACCCCCGAGGGCGGAGCGGCCCCCGCCACCCCGAGCGGTCCGGCGCCCGCCGGCACCGTGAGCAGCTGAGAGGACGCCGTGCAACTCGCCCTGGTCCACGCCCGATACCAGCTGCTGGAGACGCTCCGGATCCCGGTGGCGGTGGTCGGCAGCGCGTTCTTCCCGGCCGCCGCGATGCTCTTCTTCGTGGTGCCGTTCGCCGGGGACGATCCGGTCGGCGCGACCTTCGCCACCGCCTCGATGGTCACCTTCTCGGTGCTCAGCGCCAACGTCTTCCAGTACGGGGTGGGCGTGGCGGAGGACCGCGACCAGCCCTGGGACCCGTACACCCGGACCCTGCCGGCCGGGCCGGCACCACGCTTCGTCGGCCGGATCCTGGCCGGGCTCGCGATCACCTACCTGTCCCTGACGCCGGTGGTGCTGATCGCGGCGACGCTGACCGAGGCGCGGGTCAGCGCCGGGGCGTTCCTGCTGGCGGCCGCCACCGTCGCCGTGGTCTCGGTGCCGTTCACGCTGCTGGGGCTCACCATCGGCTACTCGCTGCCGAGCCGCGCGGCGATCGTGGTGGCGCAGGTGGTCTTCTTTCCGCTCGCCGTCGGCGGTGGCCTGCTCACCGCACCGGACGCGGCGCCCGGCTTCATCGAGGCGGTGGCGCCGTTCCTGCCGACCCGCGGGGCGGTCGAGCTGATGTGGGCGGCGGTCGGCGACTATCCGCTGAACCCGTTGTCGATGACCATGCTCGGAGTCTGGGTCGTGGGGCTCGCCGCGGTGGCCGGCTGGGCGTACCGGCGGGACGAGGGTCGCCGGTTCAGTTGACGTTTCCCCCGTTCACACGCCGGACCAGGCTCCGGCGGTGCCACCATGCGGGCAGGGCCCGCCCGTCCGGCGGCCCCTGACCGAGAGGGGCCCACGTGAGCACCGTCCCGCCGGGTACGCCCTGCTGGACCGACCTGGCCACGCCGGACCTCACCGACGCGCGGCGCTTCTACCCGGAGCTGTTCGGCTGGACCGGCCGGATCGCTCCGGAGCCGGAGGCCGGCGGCTACACCGTCTTTCTGCTGCGCGGGCAGGCGGTGGCCGGTGCCGGGCCGCCGGCGATCCCCGACCAGGTGCCGATCTGGTCGGTGTACTTCGCCACCGACGACGCCGACCTGGTGGCGGGTCGCGTCGAACGGGCCGGCGGGCAGGTCGTGGTGCCGCCCTTCGCGGTGTTCGACCGGGGGCGGATGGCGGTCTTCAGCGACCCGGCGGGTGCGGCCTTCAGTGTGTGGCAGCCGATGGCGATGCCGGGTGGGGAGGTCTTCGGGGTGCCGGGCTCGCTGAGCTGGACGGAGCTGGTCACCCCCGACCCGGAGGGCGCGAAGGTCTTCTACGAGCTGGTCTTCGGCTGGCAGCCGGAGGACCAGCCGACCGGCGGGCACACCGGTTGGCGCCTCGGCACCCAGATCGTCGCCGGGATGACCGCCCCGCTCGGCGACTTCCCGGCGGACACGCCCGCGTACTGGTCGGTGTATTTCGGCGCGGCCGACGTCGACGCCGCGGCCGGGCGCGCCGCCGCGCTGGGCGGCGAGATCCTCGTCCCACCCCGCTCGATCCCGGCGGGCCGCTACACGTCCCTCCGCGACCCCCAGGGCGCCCTCTTCAACACCCTCACCCCGCCCTGACCCCCACCCCACCCCACCCCGCGCGATCTTGCACTTTCGGCCCCCGAAACGCGCTGTTTGCCCTGTTTGTCGGGGCAGCAAGTGCAAGATCGCGGTGAGAGGGGAGGCGGTCAGCGGCGGACGGGGACCACCAGGGGGCCGTGGTCGCCCTCGATGACGCGGACCGTGGCCCGGTAGTGGCGGGACAGGAGCTGCTCCGTCAGGACCGCACGGGGGGTGCCCGTCGCGGCGACCCGGCCGTCGGCCAGCAGCACCATGCGGTCGGCGTACTCACCGGCGATCGAGAGGTCGTGCATGGTGGCCACCACGGTCAGGCCATGGGCGCGCCGGAGCTGGTCGACCAGTTCGAGGACCTCCTGCTGGTGACCGATGTCCAGGGCGCTGGTCGGCTCGTCGAGGAGCAGCAGGCCCGCCCCCTGGGCCAGCGCGCGGGCCAGGAAGACACGCTGCCGCTCGCCGCCGGAGAGGGTGGCCAGCTCCCGGGTGTGGAAGCCGGTGAGGTCCAGCCGGTCCAGCACGTCGTACGCGGCGGTCAGGTCGGCGGCGGACTCCCGGCCCAGCGGCGGGATGTACGGGGTACGGCCGAGCAGGACGTAGTCCAGCACCGACATGCCGGCCGGGACCACCGGGGACTGGGCCACCGTCGCCACCACCCGGGCCCGGTCCCGGCGGCGCAGCGCCTGGATCGGCGTACCGAAGAGGGCGACCGCGCCGGCGGCGGGGAGCAGGCCGCCGACGGCCCGCAGCAGGGTGGATTTGCCGGCGCCGTTCGGACCGATCACCGTGACCCACTCGCCGGGCGCGACGGTCAGGTCCACACCGGCGAGGATCGGTACGCCGTCCAGCCGGACGTGCAGGTCCCGCACCGCCACGGCGGGGGCGGAGTCGCCGCTCACCCGACCACCCCCCGCCGGGTGGTCCGCAGGACCAGGACGAAGAACGGGCCGCCGAGCAGGGCGGTGACCACGCCGATCGGGATCTCCTCCGGTGCGGCGGCGGTCCGCGCGATGACATCGGTCAGGGTCAGGAACGCCCCGCCGAAGAGCATGGACAGCGGCAGGATCACCCGGTAGCTGGACCCGGCGAGCAGCCGCACGGTGTGCGGCACGATGATCCCCACGAACCCGATCAGCCCGGACGCGGAGACGGCGGCCGCGGTGCCGAGCGAGGCGGCGGCGATCAGCAGGTAGCGCGACCGTTGCGGGTGCAGGCCCAGGCTGGTCGCCTCGTCGTCACCGACCGACAGCACGTCCAGCTCGCGCCGGTGCAGCAGCACCACCACGGCGGTGAGCAGGAAGTACGGCAGGACGAGCCGGACGTCGTGCCAGCCGGCGGTGGCGAGCCGGCCGAGCAGCCATGAGTAGACCTGCTGGATGCTGTCCGAGTTGCGCTGCAGGAGGTAGGTCTGCCCGGCGGAGAGGAACGCGGCGACCGCCACCCCGGCCAGGATCAGGGTCGCCGGGGAGCGGCCCCGACCACCGGACGACCCGAGCAGGTACGTCATGAGGACCGCCCCGATCGCGCCGACGAACGCGGCCAGCGGGACGGTGACCGGAAGCCCGGTGATCGCGCCACCGGCCCCCACTCCGGCGGTGATCGCCACGGTGACCGCCAGCCCGGCCCCGGCGGCGACGCCGAGCAGGTACGGATCGGCCAGCGGGTTGCGGAACACGCCCTGGTAGGCGCCGCCGGCCAGGGCGAGCAGCCCGCCGACCAGCAGCCCGAGCACGGCCCGGGGCAGCCGCAGCTCGGTGACGATGGCGATCTCCCGCTCGGTCAGCCCGCTGTCGAGGCGCACCCCCGGAAGGAGGTTGAGCAGCTCGACCGCGACGCTGCCGGGCGGCAGGCTGACCGGACCGAGCGACACGCCCGCGACCAGGGCGACCAGCACCGCGGCCACGCCGATGACCAGCCAGCGCGGGCGGAGGCCCGCCGGCCGGGACGTCTGCGGCGCCGCGGCCGGCGGGCTGGACGGGCCCCTCCTCAACGCCTGCTGCACGGGAAGGTTCCGGCGACCGTCACGCGGGCACCTTGGCGGTCGCCTCGATGATCGTGCGCAGCAGGTCCACGACCCGCGGCCCCCAGCGGGAGGCGATGTCGTCGTCGAGCTCGACGATCTGGTTGTTCTTCACCGCGGTGATCCCCGCCCAGCCGGCCCGGGCCTTGACCGTCTCCGCGCTCTGCTGGCAGCACTTGGTGTCGGAGAGGAAGACGAAGTCCGGGTTCGCCTGGACGATGATCTCCTGGGAGAGTTGCGGGTAGCCCGCGCTCTTGCCGTCCGCGTCGGCCGGGTCGGCGATGTTCGCCAGGCCGGCGAGCGCATAGATCGAGCCGATGAAGGTCTTGCTGGTGGCCGTGTACAGCTCCGGGCCGAGTTCGTGGAAGTAGGTGAGCTTCGCCGGGCGCTGCGGCAGGTCGGCGACCAGCTTCGCGATGTCGTCCTTCATCCGCTGGGCCACGTCGGCGGCCTCGGTGGGGTGCCCGGTCAGCGCGCCCAGGTCGGTGAGCTGGCGGTAGGTGTCGTCCAGGGTGGCGGCGGCCGGCGTGCGGAAGACCGGGATCTTCAGCTTGGTGAGCTGCTCCACGACCTTGTTGCGGTCGTCGGAGAGCACGACCAGGTCGGGGCTCTTGGCGGCGATGGCCTCGGCGTTCGGCTGGAAGCCGGAGAGGTCGCTCTTCGGCGCCTCGGCCGGGTGGTTGGACTGGTCGTCGACGGCGACCACCTGCTTGCCGGCACCGATCGCGAAGAGCATCTCGGTCGCGGTCGGCGCCAGCGAGATGATCTTCTCCGGCTGCTTGTCGAGGGTCAGCGAGCCGACGGTCACCGGGAAGGCGGCGGCGCCCGACGGGCTGCCGCCGGCCGCGGGGGTGTCGGAGGTCTTCTCGGCGCAGGCGCCGAGGGCGAGCGCGGCCACCGCGAGGGCCGCGGCGAAGAGCCGGGGGGTACGTCTGGACATCGGTCCTCCTGTCGGTCGAGGATCTGGTGCTTCGCCGACAGGGAGCCGGGGCGCCCGTCCGCGAGGCGCCCTTCCTCGAGAGCGCGTTTCGCGACCAACCGCAGGCGACCTGGCTCGTCCCCGGGTCTCGGGGCATCACAGTTGCGGGACAGCGCCGGTTTCACACCGGCTTCGCTGCGGGCTGGTCGGTAAGACGGTAGCGCACCCTCCGGACCGTCCCCACTGAGGTGTGGGTGGAGGTGGGGCCCCGCCGGGGGGCGGGGCGGGGCCCCACCTGTTCTCAGGAGGCGGTGATGGTGACGTTGTCCACCGCGGCCTCGACGAGGCTGGCTCCGGAGGCGTCCGCCGCCTCCACCTGGATCCGGACGGACTGGCCGGCGTACGGGGTCAGGTTCAGGCTCGCCACCGCCCAGGAACCGTTGCGGTTGGTCGCCGCGCCGGCCTGGTTGAGCAGGGTGGTGGTGCCGCCGTTGTGCACGACGCTGACCCGGAAGTAGTCGGCCGAGGACGCGTTCGAGCCGTGTGCCAGGTACCACGCCAGGGACAGCGTCAGCGTGCCGCTCGACGGCAGGGTCACCGCCGGGGAGCGGGCGCTGGTCACGCCGCCGTCGATGTCGTAGTCACCCGCGCCGGTCCCGGCGAGCCGGCCGGTGACCAGGTCGTTGCTGCCCGCGTACGGGGTGAGTTGCTTGGCGCCGCTGGAGGTGGTCGCCTGCGCGGCGCCCCGCTCCCACTGGCCGGTGGTCGCGGTGTCGGTGCCGTTCGGGTTGATCGTCCAGCCGGTCGCGGTCTCGAAGGTGTCCGACCAGACCGTGGTGCCGCCGCCACCGCCGCCGCAGTACTGGCTCTGCTTGCCGATCGCCCGGTACGGGCAGTCGGCGTACTCGGCGAGGATCAGCACCGCGTCGCGGTTACGCGAGGTCTCGCGCGGGATGACCTCGTCGGGCGGGTAGAAGCCGCCGCCGCCGGCCGAGCCGGGGTACATCTCGAAGGTGTACGCCCAGATCCCGTGCTGCCCCCACATCCAGTCGATGCTGTCGCCGTCGGTGATGTAGAGGTCACTCGACTGCTGCGGGGTGTAGCCGTTGGTGGCGGCCATCTGCTGGCCGATGGTGGCGAAGGTGTTGTACTGGTCGGCGCTCATCCCCGGGGCGGTGTTGTTGTACGTGTAGCCGAACGGCCACAGCACCAGCTGGGAGTAGGTGTGGAAGTCGATGTTGGCCTTGATCTGCTGCACGCCGCCGACCACCCGGCTGTTGACGAAGTCGCGCAGCGCCCGGGTCTCCGGCGCGGAGAAGGCCGACGGACCCCGGTAGGTCTCCGACGAGGTGGAGCCGGAGGAGCCGCCGCAGCAGCCCCACTGGTACGACCAGTTGCGGTTCAGGTCGGTGCCGACGTATGACGAGCCGCTGTTCGGCTGCCGGTTCTTCCGCCAGGAGCGGTACGAGCCGGTGGCGATGTCGTACTCGCTGCCGTCCGGGTTGACCGTCGGCACGATCCAGAGTTCCCGGCTGTTGACGATGTTGGTGATCCGGGAGTCGCTGCCGTAGCTGTCGGTGAAGAGGTTGAGCAGGTAGACCGCCATCTCGACGGTCAGGTGCTCCCGGGCGTGCTGCTGGGCGTTGATGAGGATCTCCGGCTCGTTCTCGTCGGTCGCGACGTTGTCGGAGATCTTCACCGCCATCAGGTCCCGGCCCTCGTACGAGGTGCCGATGCTGATCTTGCGGGCGATGGTGGGGTGGTCGGCGACCACCTTGTTCACCGCGGCGGTCAGCTCGGCGTAGTTGTGGTAGGCGGAGTCGGCGGGCGGGAAGTCGAGGGTGCCCAGCTCACCGTCGGCGTGCTCGTGGCCCCGGTCGGTGGGCGGTGCGGCGACCGCCTCGAGCCGGAAGCCCAGGCGGGTGATGGCGGCGGCCTCGGCGCTGGTGGCGGAGACGTGCAGGACCCCGTGTTCGGAGTAGTCGATCGCCGCGCCGGTGCGGGCGACCGCGGTGCGGTCGGCCACCGTACGCGGGCCGAGCACCCGGTACTGGGTGGCGGCCGGCTCGCCGGAGCGGTCCGGGCTCGGCTTCGCGGAGACCGGCGGCGCGGCGAGGGTGAGCGTGCCGAGCCCCACGGCGAACACGAGCGCGAGGCGGCGGCGGAGGGTGGGGGTGCGGAAGGCCATGGACAACCTCCTGGGCGGCGCGGGAGATCTTTCCCGCGGGTGGGCACACTCCACCACCCGTCACATGGTCATATCAACATCCATCCATCTCTACTTTCCATGCCAGCCTGATCCTCGCATCGGCAAGTATTTTCGGTCCGTCGACCTATAGCGAAACTTCCCTCCAGGCGAGAGACTGACCGGCGACGATGCCCCACCTCTCCCGTGGAGTACCGATGCACAGACGACGTCTGGGCGCGGCCGCCCTCGCCGGCCTCACCGCGCTCGCCCTCCTCGGCACGACGACACCCGCCGGCGCGGCGCCGCTCGCGGCCCCGGCCGGCCGGCCGGTCGTCCACGACGAACAGATCACCTTCCACGAGTGGTCCCGCTACCCCGACTGGCGTCGCGGCACCCACGCCGGCACGCGGGCGGTGCCCGGCGCCCGCCCGGGCCTGACCCTCGACCGCCCGGCCGGGACCACCACCTACGCCGACCCGCACACCGGGACCACCCGCACCTGGGAGTACGCGACCTGGACCGGACCGATGACCCGGGTCGGGTTCGACGCCACCGAGCTGATCGCCTCCTGGAACGCGGAGACCCCGGCCGGCACCTGGATCCAGATCGAGATGCAGGGCACCTACAACACCGGCGACCAGACCCCGTGGTACGTCATGGGGCGCTGGGCCTCCGGTGACGCCGACATCAAGCGCACCAGCGTGAACCGGCAGGGCGACCCCTGGTCGACGATCTGGACCGACACCTTCAGCATCGACGACGCCGACGCCGGAGTGCTGCTGCGGGCGTACCAGCTGCGGCTCACCCTGTACCGGGCGCCGGGCCAGCGGGCCGCGCCGTTGGTGCGGATGCTCGGCGCGATGAGCTCCACGGTGCCGGACCGGTTCACCGTCACCCCGAGCGCCGGCGGCATCGCCTGGGGAGTCGAGCTGCCCGTGCCCCGCTACTCACAGAACATCCACTCCGGCCACTACCCCGAGTACGACGGCGGCGGCCAGGCCTGGTGCTCGCCGACCTCCACCACCATGGTGATCGAGTACTGGGGCCGGAAGGCGTCCGAAGAGGACACCGCCTGGGTGGACCCGACCTACCCGGACCCGACCGTCAACCACGCCGCCCGGATGGTCTTCGACTACACCTACGACGGCGCGGGGAACTGGCCGTTCAACACCGCGTACGCGGCCAGCTTCCAGGGCCTCGAGGGACGGGTCACCCGGCTGCACTCGCTGGACGAGGTGGAGCGCTTCATCGCCGCCGGCATCCCCGTGGTGACCAGCCAGTCCTTCCTCGCCAGCGAGCTGGACGGGGCGAACTACGGCACCTCCGGGCACCTCTTCGTGATCGTCGGGTTCACCGCCGACGGCGACGTGATCGTCAACGACCCGGCCTCGTCGAGCAACGACGTGGTGCGCAACGTCTACAAGCGGGAGCAGTTCGAGCAGATCTGGCTGCGGACCAAGCGGATCAACGCCAGCGGCGGGGTGTCCGGCGGTTCCGGTGGCGTGGTCTACCTGATCAAGCCCGAGCGACTTCCCTGGCCGCACGTGCCGGGCAGCACCAACTGGTGACGGACCTGGCCGGGAGGGCGCGCGCCCTCCCGGTCAGGACTTCCCCGGGTCCTCGTCCTCGCCGGCCAGGGCGGAGCGCAGCCGCTCCTTCTCGGTCCGGCGGCGCTCGGCGGCCGCCGCCATCTCCTCGGCCATCTCGTCCCGCCAGGGGCGCAGCAGGAAGAACGAGGCGGCCGCCGAGAAGACGAGGGCCACCAGCAGCTTGAGGAACAGGTTCAGCTCGACGAACCAGAGGGCCGCCAGCACGACGGCGAACAGCCCGATCCGGCCCAGCGTGTACTTGACCGCCGCGCTCATCTGCGTACTCCGTTCTCCGCCGCCGGCCGGCGACGGTCTCAGCCCGTCCGCCGGGCGAGCCACCGCACGCCGTGGAACCACACCACCGCGTACGCCAGGGTGAAGGTCGCCGCGCCCAGCCCGCCCGACACCAACGGCGGCAGGCCGGCCGCCAGCCCGGCCATCACCAGCCCGGCGGTCAGCGCCACCGCGGCGCCGACCAGGGCCGCCACCACGCGTGCGGCGCCGAACTCCCAGGCGCGGAAGTCGTCCCAGTAGAGCCAGACCGGCAGGATCACCGCCAACCACCCGTTGGCCCGGCCGAACCCGCCGGCGCCGAACGTGGCGAACCCCCAGTCGAAGAGCACCACGGCCAGCACCCCGATGACGAGGCCGGCCAGGCTCACCCCGAGCAGGTCGCCCAGGGTCGCGATGCGGCCCTCGGCGTCGCGCCGGGGAAAGCCGCTCTGCTGGTCGGTCATGGTCCTACGAGGGTACGTGCCGGTCAGGCCCAGACCTGCTGCGGCTCGGCCCGCCGCTGCGCCAGCGTCGGCGCGGCGTCGTACTCGCGCACCACCTCGTAGCGGGTGTTGCGCTCGACCGGGCGGAAGCCCGCGTCCCAGATCAGGTTCAGCAGGTCCTCGCGGTGCATGGTGCTGGGCGTGCCGTACGAGTCCGCATCGTGGGTGATCTTGTATTCGACGACGGAGCCATCCAGGTCGTCCACGCCGAAGTTGAGCGAGAGCTGGGCCACCGAGAGCCCGTGCATCACCCAGAAGCACTTCACATGCGGGACGTTGTCGAAGAGCAGCCGGGACACCGCGAACGTCTTCAGCGACTCCGCCGGGGAGGCCATCGTGGTACGCGCCTGGATCCGGTTGCGGACCTTGCCGTCCGCCGAGTCGACGAAGTCGTGCTGGTAGCGCAGCGGGATGAAGACCACGAAGCCGCCCGTCTCGTCCTGCAGCTCGCGCAGGCGCAGCACGTGGTCGACGCGGTGCCGGGGCTCCTCGATGTGGCCGTAGAGCATCGTCGCCGGGGTCTTCATGCCCTTGCTGTGGGCCAGCGCGTGGATCCGCGACCAGTCCTCCCAGTGGCAGGCGTGGTCGACGATGTGCTGCCGCACCTCCCAGTCGAAGATCTCCGCGCCACCACCGGTCAGCGACTCCAGGCCCGCGTCCATCAGCTCGTCGAGGATCTCGTCGGCGCTCAGGCCGCTGATCTTCTCGAACCACTGCACCTCGGTCGCGGTGAAGCACTTGAGCTTCACGTTCGGCAGGGCCGCCTTCAGCTCCCGCAGCACCTTGGGGTAGTAGCGCCAGGGCAGGGTCGGGTGCAGGCCGTTGACGATGTGCAGCTCGGTGAGCTGCTCGTCCTCCATCTCCTTGGCCTTGCGGACCGCCTCGTCGATGCGCATCGTGTACGCGTCCTTCTCGCCCGGCTTGCGCTGGAAGGAGCAGTACGCACAGCTCGCGCTGCACACGTTGGTCAGGTTGAGGTGCCGGTTGACGTTGAACATCACCCGGTCACCGTTCAGCTCCGTCCGGCGGTGGTGCGCGAGCCGCCCCAGCCAGGTCAGGTCGTCGCTCTCGTAGAGGGCGATCCCGTCCTCCCGGGTCAGCCGCTCGCCGGCGTACACCTTCGCTTCGAGCTCACGCTTGAGTCCGGCGTCCATGTCCAGCCCCGTCCCTTCCACCTGCGGTCCCGGTCGAGCCTACGTCGGCCGGCCGGCCCACCGTCAGCGCGGTCGGCGGGCAGCGACACACTTCACCGGACTCTCAGCCAGCCGTTACCACGCCACGCATCGACATCGTTGCCCACGTGCGGTAAGACAGGGTGGGGCGCGACAGACACCACTGGTAGCGTCCTGACGCCGCGCGCACGAGGCGCGGTGCCGACGCCGGACGGGAGCGGAATGCCTTACAGCGGCCACGGACGACGACAGGCTCGGCGGAATCCGGCGATCTCGCCGGTGCTGCGCCCAGTGCTCTGGTCGGCCCTGCTCGGCGCCGTCGCCGCCGCCGTTCTGAGCGCACCCGCGTACGCCGACCCGCCGCTGCCCGGCACCGTGCCCGACTCGGGCGCCCGGCCGGTGGTCTCCGGGGCGTTCACCCTGCCCGGCGGCGTGCCGCTCACACCGACCCCCGGCGCCGGCACGCCCGTCACCAGTCTCGTCAACGGGCCGCTCGCCGCGCAGATCTACGCCGCCGAAGCGCGGACCGGCCAGCTCGGCGACGAACTGCTCCTGCTGCGGCAGCAGCGGACGGAGGCGGAGGCGCAGCTCGCCGCCGCCGAGCGCGACCTGGCCCTGGCCCGGGACGCGCTGGCCCGGGCACAGGAGCGGGCCGACACCGCCGTCGCCGACGCGATCAAGGCCGCCGCCGCGCTGCCGCCCGGCGAGTTCGCGACCGACCTGCACGACCTCAGCCAGCTGTCCCGGATCGCCCGCGGCGAGGAGGTCGAGGGCGGCGACACCACCGCCGCGACCCGGGAACTCAACCGGGCCCGCACCGGAGAACAGGCCGCCCAGCAGGCGCTGACGGCGGCGCAGACCCGGGTGCGGTTCGCGAGCACCGCGTACACGGCCGGCGAGCAGGCGCTGCGCGCCGAGGAGGCGAAGCTCGCCAAGCTGCGCCGGGACAACGCCGCCCAACTCCTCGAGCTGGAACGCCAGCAGGAGGCGGCCGAGCAGGCGCTCGGCGCCGCGTACATCGCCAACGAGACGGCGAACGGGCTCGCCGCGCACCCCACCGCCCGGAAGGCGGTCGCGTACGCGAAGGCCCAGCTCGGGGACCCGTACCTGTGGGCGGCCGAAGGGCCGGACCGGTTCGACTGCTCGGGCCTGATCTGGGCCGCGTACCGGTCGGCCGGTTACCACGACCTGCCCCGGGTCTCCCGTGACCAGTACTACGCGACCCGCCACCGCACCGTGGCCCGCACCGCCCTGCTCCCCGGCGACCTGCTCTTCTTCGCCTCCGGATCGAGCTGGACGAGCATCCACCACATCGGCATGTACGTGGGCGGCGGCAAGATGATCCACGCCCCGAGCACCGGCGACGTGGTCAAGATCTCGACGGTGCGCTGGTCCCGCCTCTACGCCGCCACCCGGGTCGTCGGGGCGGTCCCCGCGCCGACGACCTCCCCCACCCCGAGCACCACGCCCAAGCCGAGCACCTCGCCGACGCCGACGCCGACGGCGCCGATCACCCCGACGCCGACGCCGTCGGCCACGACCTCACCGACCACATCGCCGTCGCCGACCCCGACCGGGACGACCTCCCCGTCGCCGTCGCCGACCGGCAGCACGCCCGCCCCCGAGACGAGCGCGCCGTCCACCACCGAGCCGTCCAGCCCCACCGCCGAGCCCTCGGCGCCGTCGCCCAGCACGACCACCAGCCGCGCTGTGCCCACCACGGCCGCGAGCAGCCTGGGGCCCTCGGCCAGCGCCTCGGCCAGCGCCTCGGCCAGCGCCGACAGCTGAGCCGTACCGGCCGGCGGCCACTCCGGCTGTGCCACCGGCCCGGAATGTGGCACGGTGAGACTCAGGCACGCCCGGTCCGGCGGCAAGGATCCGGGTGCGAGCGTGGCGCGGAGGGCGAGCATGGCCGAGCAGAAAGTCCCGGTGGATCCGTCCGCCCCCGAGCTCGACGGCACGCCCGGCGAGCCGGCGGGTGAGGCCCCGACGTCCGCGCCGCCCGCCGGACCGGCTCCTGCGGACGCCGACGCCAAGCGGCCCGGGTCCGCGTCCTCCGTGCCCACCCGGGCCCGGGCGAGCGTCGCCACCGCGGTCGCGCCGCCGTCGGCCGGGGCGGTCCCGCCGGCCCCCGGCACCACCACGTACCGGGCCACCGGCTCCGCCGCCTTGCAGTCCCCGGCCGCCGTTCCCGGTCAGCGTGGCGGCGACGCCGGGGCGGAGGACGCACCGGAGACGACGGCTCCGGCCGGCGGGGCGACCGGCCCGGCGGAGTCCTCGGCCGGTGAGCCGGCGCAGCCCTCGGCCGGCAGCGAGCCGGCGGACGCCTCGCCCGAGGTCACGGGTGCGGCCCGGGCCAGCGCGCCGGTGCCCGGCGCGAGCCGGGTGTCGGTGGCCGAGGCGGCGGCCATCCGCTCGGTGACCGGGGAGGCCCGGATCTACCGGGCCGGCCCGAACCCGGAGCCGCCCGAGCCGGCACAGCCACCGGAGCCGGCGCAGCCACCCAAGCCCTCCGTCCCGGATCCGGAGCCCGCGCCGACCCCGGTCCCGCCTGTGCCCGGGCCGAAACCGCCCTCGCCGAGCCCTCCCGTTCCGGGCCCGACGCCGCCCACCCCCGGGCCGTACCCGCCGGGGCCCGTCCCGCCTCGGCCGACGCCTCCCGGCCCGGTTCCGCCCGGCCCACCGGCGCCGCCGCCCGGCCCGCCGGTCCCGCCGCCACCACCACCGCCCGGCCCGACCCCGGCACCCCCGTTCCCGCCGCCACCAGCCACGTCGGGTGGGTCAGCCGAGCCGCACCGGCTCACCGGTCGGGCCGCCGTTCCGGCTCCGGTCCCCGGCCCCCGCGCGGCCGCATCGGTGTCCGCGCCGCCCGCGGCCGCGCCACCGGTCTCCGCTCCGCCGGCCGCCGGGCCACCTGCGCCACCGGTCTCCGCCCCGCCCGGCCAGGCCGGTGCCCGCGCCGCCGCCCCGGTCTCCGCCCCGCCCGGCCCGCCCACCCCGCCGGTCGTCGTGCCGGAGCCGGCGCTGCCAGCCTGGCCGCCACCGGCGAGTCCGGCCAGCCGGCGGGAACCGGCTTCCGCGCCGGCCGCGCCCGCCGGCGGTAACCCGGCCCAACCGGCGGGCGGCGCCGATCCCTGGCGGCCCGCGGGCGGCGGTCACCCCGACCGGTACGAGGGCGACCTGAGCGGGCTCTACGGCGGCGCCACGGACGGGCCGGGCTTCTCCACGGTGGCCTTCCCGGCCAGTTCGCTCGAGACGTCGGGCTCGCTGACCGGGCACATCCTCGCCCAGGGCTGGACGGAGACGCCGGCCGAGGAACGGTCCAGCAACGCCCGCGTGCTGGTCGTCCTCGCCGCGTCGCTGGGCCTGCTGGTCGCGATCAGTGTGCTGGTCGTACTGCTGGCCAATGACGCCCTGGACGGGCTGGTCGGCAACCTGCTGAGCGGGTGAGCCCGCCCACTGCGCGGCGGCGACGGCGTGGCGAGCCGGGTCGGTCGCCGTACACTGGTGGAGATCACTGACCCGGCGCGCCCTCGCGTGCGCCCCTTGGGCGGTCTTGCGGGCGATCCGGCGGCATTCTGCCGCGGCGGGCCATCGCGAAGATGCGCCCCGCTCGAAAGGCATTTCTTGACCACCTCGCACGACCCTGGCACGCCCACGTCCGCCGCCGACACCATGCTCGACTTCGCCGCCCTCGGGCTGCCCCAGCCCCTGGTCCGGGCGCTGGCCCGGCAGGGCATCACCACCCCGTTCGAGATCCAGCGCGCCACCGTGCCGGACGCGCTCGCCGGCCGGGACGTGCTCGGTCGCGGTCAGACCGGCTCCGGCAAGACGCTGGCGTTCGGCCTGCCGCTCCTGGCCCGGCTCGCCGACGGGGAGCGGGCCCGGCCCCGGCACCCGCGCGCGCTCATCCTGGTGCCCACCCGGGAACTCGCCATGCAGGTCAACGACGCCCTGTTCCCGCTCGGCCGCGCGGTCGGCGTGTTCGTCAAGACCGCCGTCGGCGGCGTGCCGTACGACCGGCAGATCGACGCCCTCCGCCGCGGTGTGGAGGTCGTGGTGGCCACGCCGGGGCGGCTCGGCGACCTCATCGACCGTGGCGTCTGCAACCTCGACGACGTCGAGGTGACCGTGCTGGACGAGGCGGACCAGATGGCCGACATGGGTTTCCTGCCCGAGGTCACCGAGCTGCTGGCGAAGACCCCGGCCGGTGCGCAGCGCCTACTCTTCTCGGCCACCTTGGACGGTGACGTCGACGCGCTGGTCAAGCGGTTCATGACCGATCCCGTCACCCACTCCACCGCCCCGCCGACCGCGGCGGTCTCCACGATGGACCACCACCTGCTGCTGATCCCGCCGCACGACAAGTTCCCGGTCGCCGCGTCCATCGCGGCGCGGGAGGGGCGGACGATGGTGTTCGCCCGCACCCAGCTCGGCGTGGACCGGCTGGTGCAGCAGCTGGCGGCGGTCGGCGTACGCGCCGGCGGCCTGCACGGCGGCAAGACCCAGCGGATGCGCACCCGCACCCTCGCCGAGTTCCGGGAGGGCCGGATGAACGTCCTGGTCGCCACCGACGTGGCGGCCCGGGGCATCCACGTCGACGGCGTCTCGCTGGTGCTGCACGTCGACCCGCCGAAGGACCCGAAGGACTACCTGCACCGGGCCGGACGCACCGCGCGGGCCGGCGAGTCCGGCGCCGTGGCGACCCTCGTCCTTCCCAAGCAGCGCCGCAGCACGCTGGCCATGCTGGAGAAGGCCGGCGTCGAGCCGGCCCAGACCCGGGTCCGGGCCGGCGACCCGGCCCTGGCCGAGCTGATCGGGGCCCGGGAGCCGAGCGGCGTCCCGGTCCGGGACGAGCCCGAGCCCCGCCGCCACACCGACCGGCCGGCCGGTCCGCGCCGCTTCGGCGACCGGCCCGGGCGCGGCGAGCCCGGGCGGTTCAGCGGGCGCGGCGACCACCGGCGGTTCGGCGCGGAGCCCGGTCGGTTCGGCGAGCGCCGGGAGCCCGGGCGGTTCGGCGAGCGCGGGCAGTTCGGTGAGCCCGGCGAGTCTCGGCGTGCCGGTGAGCGGTCCGACGACCGGCGGTTCGGCGAGCGGGGCGAGCACCGCCGGTTCGGCGAGCGCCGCCACCCGGGCCGGCCGGCCGACGGTCGCTCCGAGCGGCGCTCGGGTGACCGGCGCCTCGGCGGGCGGCCGGCCGGCACGTACTGACCGATCGGTTCGGCTGAGCGGCCACCGCGTCGGCGCGGCGGGTCGCTCAGCCGTATCCGAGCACGCCCGGTGGCGCGTCTAGGCCGGAGGCCGACGGCCCGGCCCGACGACTGCGCTGCCCGCGCCGGGTGTTTCGCGTAGCGTCGGTTCATGCCGACCATGCCGAAGTCGTACCTGTGGACCCGGACGGACACGGCCGGCGCCGAGCACGCCCTCGTCGACGACGGGCGGGGCCTGACGGCGCGGGGCACCCAACTCGCCGTCGACCCGGTCCCCTACACCTGCCGTTATCAGCTCACCACCGACCCGGAATGGGTCACCACCGGGCTGGTGGTCGAGGCGGAGGGTTCGGGCTGGCTGCGCAGCGTACGCCTGGAACGGGCGGTCGACCGGTGGCGGGTGACGACCGCCGAGCAGGGTGACCTGGACGCGGCGCTGGCCGCCGCCGGTCACCCGCCGGCCGGCCTGCCGGGTACCGACGACCCGGACCGCCTCTTCGATGCCCGGGACGTCGACCTGGGCGGGTCGGCGCTGTTCAACACCCTGCCGGTACGCCGGCTCGGGTTGACCGGCGCGCCCGCCGGGACCGGGCACACCGTGCCGGTGGCCTGGGTGCTGGTGCCGAGCCTGGTGGTGGTCGCCGCCGAACAGGTCTACACGGCGCTGGGTCCGGGGCGGGTGGGCTTCGCCAGCGACTCGTTCACCGCCGAGCTGGACCTGGACGACGACGGGTACGTGCTGCGCTACCCCGGGCTCGCCCAGCGGGCCGACGCCGGCTGAGGCAGGGCCGGCCCGCTGGAGCCCGGCCGGTTGCGGCCCGGCCGGTTGCGGCGTGGCCCGGCCGGTAACGGCGCGGTCAGCCCGGCCAGGCGCCGGTGGCGAGGAAGCGCTCGACGGTCGCCAGGTGCGGGGCCAGGTCCAGGCCCTGGGCGGTCACCCAGTCGTCGGCGTAGTAGGTGTCGGCGTACCGGTCGCCGGCGTCACAGATCAGGGTGACCACCGACCCGTTCCGCCCGTCGGCGAGCAGTTCGGCGATCAGCCCGAACGCGCCCCAGAGGTTGGTGCCGGTCGAGCCGCCGACCCGCCGGCCGAGCACCGCGGAGCCGGCCCGCATGGCGGCCAGCGAGGCGGCGTCGGGCACCTGGACCATCCGGTCCACCACCGACGGCAGGAAGGACGCCTCCACGGTCGGCCGGCCGATGCCCTCGATCCGGGAGCCGCGGCCGGTGCGTACCGACCAGTCGGCGGCCTGCCAGGCCGGGTAGAACGCCGAGTTCTCCGGGTCCACCACGCAGAGCTTGGTGGGCAGCCGGCGGTAGCGGGCGTACCGGCCGATGGTGGCGCTGGTGCCGCCGGTGCCGGCGCCGACCACGATCCACGCCGGCACCGGGTGCCGCTCCAGGGCCAGCTGGGAGAAGATCGACTCGGCGATGTTGTTGTTGCCCCGCCAGTCGGTGGCCCGCTCGGCGTACGTGAACTGGTCCATGAAATGGCCGCCGGTGTCCTCGGCCAGCCAGCGCGCCTCGACCACGACCTTCGCCGGGTCGTCCACGAGGTGGCACCGGCCGCCCTGGAACTCGATCTTCGCGATCTTCTCGGGCGAGGTGGAGGCGGGCATCACCGCGATGAACGGCAGGCCGAGCATCCGGGCGAAGTACGCCTCGGAGACCGCCGTCGACCCGGACGACGCCTCGACGATCGTGGTGTCGGGTCCGATCCAGCCGTTGCAGAGCCCGTACAGGAACAGCGAACGGGCCAGCCGGTGCTTCAGGGAACCGGTCGGGTGCACCGACTCGTCCTTGAGGTACAGGTCGATGCCCCACTCCCTGGGCAGCGGGAACGGCAGCAGGTGGGTGTCGGCGGACCGGTTGGCGTCCGCCTCCACGGCGGCGATCGCCTCGGTCACCCACCGCCGGCCTGCCTCGTCGCACCGGTCCAGTTGAGTCACGCCGGAAACCTAGCAAGCCTGGTCAGCGCGGCCCGGCCCCGGTCCGGCGACGCTGCCGTCGCTGACCGGCCCGGCCCATCGCCATCACCAGCGGCAGCAGCCGCAGCGACAGGCCGGGCAGCGCGTCGAGCAGGCGGACCTGCGCGCCGCGCCAGCGCGGGACGGCGACCACCGGTCGCGGCCGCCGGGCCAACCGGGCGGCCCGCCGGGCCACCCGCTCGGGCGTGAGCAGCTTCCCGGTGAAGGAGGCGGCGGCCGCGGGGTCGTCCAGCCGGTCGTGCAGCATCGGCGTCCAGATCCCGTCCGGGCAGAGGCATGACACGTGTACGTCCCGGTGCCCGGCCAGCCGCAGGTCGGCGAGCGTGCCGATGCTGAACGCCACGAGAGCGTGCTTGCTGGCCGCGTACACGGTCTCGCCCGGGGCCGCGACCAGGCCGGCGAGCGAGACGACGTTGAGCACGTGCCCGTACCCCTGGGCACGCATGACGGCCAGGGCGGCGAGCGTGCCGTTCATCGCCCCGAGGGCGTTCACCTCGACCACCCGGCGCCGGGTGGCCGGGTCGTGCTCCCAGGAGGCACCGGTGACCAGGATGCCGGCGTTGTTGACCCAGAGCCCGAGCCCGCCGCCGCGTCCCGCCGGTTCCGCTGTCCCGGGCGTGCCCGCCGGCCCCGGGCCGGCCGCGGCCGCCTCGGCGGCGACCTCGGCGCAGGCCGCCTCGTCCCGGACGTCGAGCACCCGGGACCACCCGCCCAGCGGCGCCGCGGCGGCGGCCACCGCATCGGCGTCGAGGTCGGTGAGGAGCACCCGCCAGCCGTCGGCGTGCAGGGCCGCGGCGATCGCCTGCCCGAGGCCACCGGCGGCCCCGGTCACGACGGCGGTGCCGGGGGTGGCGCCGCAGGGCCGGGCCGTCCGGTTGGTCATCGGCGCAGGCTACTACCGCCGTTGGGCGGGCGCCAGAGCCAGGATGAGGGTGACGGACGGTAGCCGGGGATGAGACTTGACGGTGAGTGAGCAGCCCACCAGGGAACAACCACCGCTCACGCCCCTTTGCTCTGCTTACCTGTACGCACCACCGACCTGAGCAGGGCTTTGCCTGCGCCCCCACGGCGGTTGCCCGGCACAGGCAAGCACGGTCCGTGACTGTCGCGTATTGGTAAGCAGAGCAAAGGCGGCGAAATGGCGGGTGCACCACCGCCACGAGGTTGCGCTGAGCGACCGGGCGAGGGGCGCTCAGGCGGGCGGTGAGGTCACGGGCTGGGGGCGGTTCTCCCACTTTGTCGACAGGGCGATGCTGGTCCGGGTGGAGGCGACGCCCGGGATGCGGCTCAACCGCACGATGAGCTGCTCCAACTCGGCGATGGTGCCGACCCTCGCCTTGAGCAGGAACGACTCCACACCGGCCATGAAGTAGCAGGACTCGATCTCGGGGATGGCGCGGAACGCCTCCAGCACGTCGTCGGTGTCCGCGCCGGAGTCCTCGACGATGCCGATGAGCGCCGTCACGCCGAGCCCGATGCTCTCCGGCTCCACCTCGGCCCGGTACGCGCGGATCACACCGCTGGACTCCAGCTTCCCGACCCGCTCGTGGACGGCCGGGGCGGAGAGGCCCACCTGGCGGGCCAGCTCGGCGTACGAGAGGCGGGCGTTGCCGCGCAGCAGCTCAACGATGCTCAGGTCGATCGAGTCCACGGACTGTAGACCCTAGTCGTAACGGGGTGAGGCAGGGCGCGGCGACCCGGCCATGCTTACGAGTCGTAATTGTTCACAAACTCACCGTGAAGGGAGCCGTTCGCAGGTAACATTTCCTAACTTCCCACTCAGTGCTTTTTTCGCGTTTGGCGGACAGGCCAGGTCGCTGGTGCTGTAATTGCCATACGTCCCTCATGACGGCTCTGGGCTCGCACCGGCCGGGGGCAGTGTGTTCAGCCGGGGGCTTCGTCGATGCGAGGAGGGGGCTGTGGACACTGGAGATCGCCTGCTGACACCGGGTGAGGTCGCCGCGCTGTTTCGGGTTGATCCCAAGACTGTGACCAGGTGGGCGGCGGCGGGCCGGATAGGCAGCATCCGGACTCCAGGCGGGCACCGCCGGTTTCGGGAATCCGAGGTGCGAGCGTTGCTCGAGGGGGAGGGCATGTTGGACGAGGCGGAGGACATGGGCAAGCCGCGGAACGCGGGTCCAACCGCCTCGACCGGGTCCGGTCCGGCGAACGCCGGCATGTACTGAGGTGGTGTGCCGGCGCGCGGTTCGTTCAGTCGCGCGCCGCACCCAACTCGCCCGCCCAGCGGCGGAAGAGCGTGTGCGACACGCTCAGCACGTCCAGCACCTTGCCGGCGACGAAGTCGACCAGTTGGGCGGCGGAGGCCGCCGCTCCCGCACCGTAGAAGCCGGGGCTGGCCGGTAGCACCACCGCGCCGGCGTCGTGCAGCGCGATCAGGTGCTCCAGGTGGCTGCGGGTCACCGGGGTCTCGCGGGGCACGACGACCACCGGCCGGCGCTCCTTCAGGTTGACCTCGGCCGCCCGTTGCAGCAGATCCTTGGAGAGCCCGATGGCGATTCCGGCGCAGGCCGCCGTGCTCGCCGGGACGACCACCATGCCGCGTACCCGGTAGGAGCCGCTGCTCGGGCCGGCGGCGAGGTCGCCGGCGGCCCAGTGGCGGATGTCGGCGCCGGCGAGGTCCCGCCCCAGCCACGCGGCGAGGTCCTCGGCCCAGTGCCCGTCACGGAACGGCCGGCCCGTCTCGTCGAGGATGGTCAACCGAGCGGCCCGGGACACGATCAGGTCCACCGGTTCCCCGGCGTCGAGCAGCGCCCGCAGGACGGCGGCCGCGTACGGCGTGCCGGAGGCCCCGGAGACACCGACCACCCATGGTTCGCGCATGTCTCCAGCCTGCCTGGTCGCCGGTGTCCGCGAGCAGGCACCCCCGGTTTGTCCGGGTGGGCGATGGATGCCGCCGGACGGCCTGCATTGTCCGCCCGGGAGCGCGGGCTTCCCGCCGACCTGACATGCTGTGCCGCGAAATTACGGACGGACGGATCGTGGGCGGGAGGAATGGTGACGACCGGCGAGGTCCTCTGGTCGCTACGGGCGGAGTGCCCGATCCCGCCCCGCCTCTCGCCGTACGCCGACGGGGTGCAGCGGTGGCTCGTCGACGAGCTGCTGCCCGACCTCGACCTGCCGCTGGACGCGGCGGCCGGCCGACGGCTGGCCGCCGCCGGCGTCGCCCGGTACGCCGGCCGGCTCTACCCCGGCGCGACGGAGGCCGATCTCCGGGTCCTCGCCGCGCTCTTCACCTGGTTCTTCCTGGTCGACGACGCCTGCGACGGGCCGGAGCGGCTCACCCCGGACCAGATCCGGGCGCTGCGCACGGGCGCGCTGACGGTGCTGCACGGCGGGGCCCGCTTCCGGTCGCCCGGTCTGGACGGCGGCCTGCGCCAGCTGCTGGTCCGGGCGTGGCGGGAGCCGCGCCGCCGGATGCCGGCGCGGTGGCGGGCACGGATCGCCGAGGCGGTCGCCCACCATCTCGACGGCACCTGGCGCGAGGCCGTCGGGAAGGCCACCGGCCACCGGCCGGGCGTGGCCGAGTACGTCGAGCTGCGCCGCGCCACCTCGGCGGCGTACGTCTCGTACCCGCTGGTGGAGTTCGTGACCGGGCGCCCGCTGCCGGATCCGGTCTACCACCATCCGCTGCTGCGCCAGGTCGCCGACACGGGCAACGACCTGCTGTCCTGGTTCAACGACCTGGCCTCGTTGGAGCGCGAGGAGCCCATCGCCGTCGGGCACAACCTGGTCCTCGCGATCGCCGGCGAGCAGCGCGTGCCGGTGGCCGACGCGGTGCGGCTGGCAGCCGACCGCTGGCGCGCGTCGCTGCGCCGGTTCGTCGAGCTGCGCGCGTCCGTACCGTCGTTCGGGCCGGCGCTGGACGCGGCCGTCACGGACCATCTCGACGTGGTCGCCAACGCCGTCCGCGGCACGATCGACTGGACCCTCGAGAGCACCCGCTACGCGGGTGAGGAGGGGCCCCTTCTCAACGCCTCCGGTAGAGCAGGGGCCGCCTCTTGACGCTCCGCCGGGCCGTCAGGGCCGCAGGCCGAGGCGGACCACCAGGTCGAGCAGCGCGAAGACGAAGAGCGCGATGCCCACGAAGCCGTTCGCCGTGAAGAACGCGCGGTTGACCCGGCTCAGGTCGGTCGGGCTGACCACCACGTGCTGGTATGCGAAGGCGACCGCGGTCAGCGCCAGCCCGATCCACCACAGCCAGCCGAAGCCGACCAGCGCACCGAACCACACGAACAACGCGAACGTCACCACGTGCGCCACGGTCGAGGCGTGCAGTGCGAAGCGCAGCCCGTAGCGGGCCGGCACGCTGCGCACGCCGATCGCCCGGTCCACCTCGGCGTCCTGGCAGGCGTAGATCAGGTCGAACCCGCCGATCCACAGCCCGACCGCCGCGCCGAGCAGCCAGGCCGGCCACGAGCCGGCGAACGTGCCGGTGACCGCCAGCCACGCGCCGACCGGGCCGACCGCCTGCGCCACCGCCAGGATCGCGTGCGGCCAGTTGGTGAACCGCTTGCCGTACGGGTAGACGACGAGCGGCACCACCGCGAGCGGCGCGAGCACCAGGCAGAGCGGGTTGAGCAGCGCGGCGGCGGCCAGGAACACCACCAGCGCGACCGCCGCCCCGGTCCAGGCCGTCCGGACGCTCACCGCTCCGGTGACGAGCTCCCGGTTGGCGGTGCGCGGGTTCCGCGCGTCGATCCGCCGGTCCAGGATCCGGTTGGCGGCCATCGCGAACGTCCGCGCGCCGACCATCGCCACGGTGATCAGCAGCAGGTCGAGCCAGCGGACCCGCCCGCCGTTCAGCTGCATGGCGGTCAGCGCCGACAGGTACGCGAACGGCAGCGCGAACACCGAGTGCTCGATCGCCACCAGCTTCAGGAAGGACTTCACCCGGCCCGGCCGCTCGGCCGGCGCGTCGACGACGGCCATCAGATGCCGTACTCCTTCCACCGCTTGTCGACCAGGGCGACAACCTCCGGCGACATGCTCATCTCCTCCGGCCAGCCCCGCGTGTAGCCCTCCTCGGGGAGCTTGCGGGTGGCGTCGACGCCGGCCTTGCCGCCCCAGAACTGCTGGTACGACGCGTGGTCCAGGTGGTCGACCGGCCCCTCGGTGAGCAGCAGGTCCCGGGCGTAGTCGACGTTGCCGAAGGCGCGGAAGGCGACCTCGTTGTAGTCGTGCACGTCGCAGTCCTCGTCGACGACCACGATCAGCTTGGTCAGCGACATCATGTGCGCGCCCCAGATCGCGTTCATCACCTTCTGCGCGTGCTTCGGGTAGCGCTTGCGGATCGACACGATCGCGCAGTTGTGGAAGACACCGGCCGCCGGCAGGTCGTAGTCGACGATGTCCGGGATCAGGAAGCGCAGCAGCGGCGCGAAGATCCGCTCGGTGGCCTTGCCGAGGCCGTGGTCCTCCTGCGGCGGCTGGGACGTGACGATCGAGTGGTAGACCGGGTCGCGCTGCATGGTCATGCACTCGACGTGCAGCACCGGGAACGGCTCCACCGGTGTGTAGAAGCCGGTGTGGTCGCCGAACGGGCCCTCCGGGAGCCGCTCGCCGGGCTCGAGGTAGCCCTCCAGGACCACCTGCGCGTGGGCCGGCACCTGCAGCGGGACCGTCAGGCAGTCCACCATCTCGACGCGCTCGCCGCGCAGGTACCCCGCAAAGAGGTATTCGTCGATGTCGGCGGGGAGCGGCGCGCTGGCCGAGTACGCGACCACCGGGTCGGCGCCGATCGCGATCGCCACCGGCAGCCGCTGCCCGAGCCGCTCGGCGACCGCGTGGTGCGCGGTCGAGTTCTTGTGGATCTGCCAGTGCATGCCGAGCGTGTTGTGCGAGTGCTGCTGCAACCGGTACAACCCCAGGTTGCGCTTGCCGGTCTCGGGGTGCTTGGTGTGCGTCAGCCCGAAGTTGTGGAAGATCCCGCCGTCGCCCGGCCAGACCTGCAACCCCGGAAGCCGGTTCAGGTCGACGTCGGCGCCGCGGTAGACCACCTGCTGGCAGGGGGCGGTCCGCACCTTCTTCGGCGGCATCGACTTGAGCTGCATGACCTTGCCGAGGCCCTCCATCATCCCGGAGAGCCCGACCGGCAGTTCCGGCTTGAGCATGTTGCCCAGCCGCTCGCCGATCTCGTCGAGGTGCTCGACCCCGAGCGCCATCGCCATCCGCTTCTCGGTGCCGAAGAGGTTGATCGCGACGGGCATCTCGCCCCGGGTCGGCCGCTCGAAGAGCAGCGCCGGGCCCCCGGCCCGCACCGTCCGGGTCACGATCTCGCTGATCTCCAGGGTCGGGTCCACCGGGGCGCTGACCCGCCGCAGCTCACCCGCGCGTTCCAGCGCGGCGAGGAAGTCCTGGAGATCGGTGTACGGGAAGCCACGAGCCGCCATGCCCGCAAGTCTCCCCCACCGCCCGGAGGTGCAAGGAGGGGGCCCTTGTCGACGTCTCGTCACCACAACTTCGAGATCTTGGACAGTTGCCGTTCGAACCGAGCGACCGCGGCGATATATCTCACTGCCTCTGTGCCGAGGCCGCCAACGCTGGACAGGATTGCCGCATGTTGGACGCGTACGTTGTCGGCGATCCGGACGGGTTGTCGCCGCTACAGGCCAGGCTGCGCGACGCGGTCGCCCGCGAGTTGCACGCACAGTTCGCGCTACGCGCCGAGCGGCTCGACCTTGCCGACCTACCGGAGGTCGCATACCAGATCACCCTGCGCGTCAACGAGACCCTGAGCCAACGCTTCCGGTAAGGGCTCGCCACGGACGGGGCGAGCGGGCTGGACGCTGAGGCGAACGGACGTTAATCGCCCGAGTAGAGCCGGCCTGGATCCACCAGGACCACATCCGTGCGATGGTCGGCGACTTGCCGCAATTCGTCGGTGAAGCCCTCGGCGCTGGCCAGCAACAGTCGCGCGTTGCGCGCGTCCAACCCGGGGCGGGCGATGAGAAGCTCGCGGCAACGCTCAAGTCGATCCAGGTCGGGCCGTCCCAGCAGCCGGCCCCACTTGACCTCACCGATCGCGAGTAGGGGACGCGGACCATCGCCGAGCGGTGGCTCACCCAGCGCGACGAGGTCGAGTTCGTGGCTGCTTCGCGCGGACGGATCGGTGAGGACGGCCGGGCTTGCTTCCGCGACAAGGCCGCCCAACGTCTCCGGATCAGCGAATCGCAGCGCCCACTGCCGGACGATCTCTTCGAATGCCGGTCCGAGCACCGCACTGGCGAACCGGCGCTGGGATCGGCGCCAGACGTCCGCACCGCGCCGCTGCTCCAGCGCCGTCCAGGCCGGGCGCATCACGGCCTGGTAGAAGGTGATGAGGGGCTCGGCGATGCGGTAGCGGCTGCGACCGCTACGCAGCGGGTCCGGGTCCCGTGCCAGGAGCCCGGCGTCCTCGAGCACCGTGAGTGGATGATGCAGATCGGTGGCCTTCCGGCCGATGAAGCCGGCGATCCCACCCCGGGTGCCGTTGCCTTCGGCGACCGACGACAGCACCGAGTGGTAGAGCGCGGTGTCCCGTAGGTCCGGATCCTCGGCAAGCAGATAGCGCGCCTCGCGGAACAGTGGACGGGCGGGATTTAGCACCGCCCGCACGACCCAGTCATCGAAGTCGTCCGGGCCGTCGGGCGCGTCGTCCTGCACGTACTCCCGCCGGTAGGCCGGCGTACCCCCGACGATGGCGAAGACCCGAGCGGCCAGCATCGGGTCGCGAAGGCCCCAGAAGGTGGCCGCCGCCCGGTAGTCCAGGGGCGCGACGGGCAGTTCGAGTCCGGCTCGCCCGCGCAGCGGGGCGGAGCCGGCCAGTAGCCCACCCATGAACGAAAGTGCCGAACCACACAACAGGAGACGGGCACGGGAGCCGGTTCGCTCGGCCCGGCCGGGGGTGAGCGCGTGCTGGATCACCGACGGCAGGTCGCGGCTCGCCCGTGCCAAGTAGGGGAACTCGTCGATCACCACTGTGAGCGGTCGGTCGCGGCCAAGGCCAAGCAGTGCGTCGACCGCACTCGACCAGTCCGTCAGGTGCAGCGGCCCGGGGGCACCGGTGTGCCGACCGAGCGCCTCGCCCAGCCGACGCAGCGATTCCGTCGGGGTCGCCTCAGTGGCACCGAAGTAGAAGCCGCCTGTGGCACGAGCCAGCTCGTACAGCAGCAGGGTCTTGCCCTGCCGTCGACGGCCGCTCACCACGCCCAGGGTTGCGCCAGGACGGTCGTCCGTGGCGAAACGGACCAGCTCAGCCCACTCGACATCGCGGTCGAAGATCTCGGAAGGCTTAACCAGGTCCACAGCAAGAAGTATAACTACACTTCTAATAAGTGTAGTTATACATTTTGCAGGTTCAGTCGATGCCGGCGTACGAGTGCAAGCCCTCGAAGAAGATGTTCACGCCGAACAGGTTCATCAGCATCGAGGCGAACCCGAGCACGGCGAGCCAGGTCGCCACGTTCCGTTTCACGCTCGGCGTGGCCCGGGCGTGCAGGTAGCCGGCGTAGATGACCCAGGAGATGAACGACCAGGTCTCCTTCGGGTCCCAACCCCACGGCCGCCCCCAGGCCGCCTCCGCCCAGATCGCACCGGCGATCACCGCGAAGGTGAAGACCGGGAACGCGAAGGCGTGCAGCATGAACGTGAGCCGCTCCAGGGCCGCCGCCGTCGGCAGCCGCTTGGCCAGGGTGTACGGGAAGCTGCGCCGGCCCTGCTCGTAGCCGGAGCGGATCAGGAACGCCACCGCCGGCACCACGCCCAGCAGGAAGATGCCGGAGGCGAAGACGACCGTCGACACGTGGATGACGAACCAGTACGAGTTGAGCGCCGGCACCAGCGGGACGATCGGGGTGTAGAGCACCAGCTCGGCCGTGGCCACCAGCAGCACCATCACCAGCGAGAGGAACAGCCCGAGGCGGCGCAGCTGTGGCCGCTTCCAGAGCACCACCAGCCAGGCGGCGACCCCGATCCAGGTGCCGGTCAGCACGAACTCGTACATGTTGCCCCAGGGCATCCGGTCGGCGGCGAGGCCGCGCGTGACCAGCGCGCTGACGTGCAGCAGGGCGCCGACGGCGGTCACGCCGACGGCTACCAGGCCGGCCAGCCGGGCCCGCGCGGCGGTCCGCTCGGCACCCGTCGGCGCACCCTCGGCTGCCGGCACCGTCGCGACCACGTCGCCGGGCCCTCCGACGCCGGCGCCGACCAGCTCGCGGGCGGGCGCGGCGACCCGGGTACGGGAGTTGCCGAGCGCGTACTCGACGGCGTGGCTGATCATCGCGACCAGGTACGCCAGGATCGCGAACGTCACCAGCTGGTCGGAGAGTGCGGACATCACTCGGCTCCTTCTCGCGCTCCGGCCCGGTCGTCGGCGCCGGCCCGCTCGTCCCGCTCCCCGTCACCGACCGTGGCCACGAGCTGCGCGAACTCGTCGGCGAACCCGGGATGGTCGGTGCGCGGCAGGCCACCGGCCTCCACCAAACTACTACCGCTCGTCGGAGATCCGTACCCGGGGTCCGCCGGGAGCACCCGGAAGAAGACCCGCCGCCGGCGGCCGAAGAGCGAGCCCATCAGGCCGAGCAGCAGCGCGCCGGAGCTGACCAGCAGCAGGGTCGAGCCGGGGTCGTACCGCACGGACAGGACGATGTACGGCTCGGTGCCGAGGAACTCGAGCGTGGTGCCGTCGTCCAGCGTCCACGTCTCGCCGACCTTGAGCAGCTCGGTGCCGACCTCCTTGACCCGGCCGGACTGCACCTGCCGCTGGTCCAGCTCGTAGACCGAGCCGGGGATGCCCGCGTCCAGACCCAGGTTCCCCCGGTACGCGACCAGGTTGAGCAGCGGGTTGCGCTCGGTCGGGAACTCGGACCGGACGAACGGGCCCTCCTGCGGGGCCGTCGGCAGGTAGAGGCCGGTGAAGGCCATCTGGAGGCTCGAATCCCGCTCGCCGGTCGCCGGGTCGACGTTCGCGTCGGGGAAGAGGGCCGCGCCCTCCCCGGTCAGCCCGATGTCACCGGTCGCGAGGAAGGGGGTCGCGCTGGTCTGGCCGTTGCCGAAGCGATCGGTGTAGCGGAGCACCGGGGCGTACCCGTGGCCGAGCAGGTAGACGTTGGCACCGTCCAGCCGCAGCGGCGAGTTCACCGAGAACTCGGCCGCCCGGGGCGCCCCGCCGTCCTCGTCGACCGTGACCTTGGCGTTGAAGGACTCCGGCTGGCCGTTGGCCGCCAGGAACTCCGCCTCGAAGTCGTCCAGCGTCATGCAGAACCGGGGCAGGTCGCCGCTGCCGACGCGGGGGCCGAACTTCGTCTCGGCGTACTGCTGCTTGGTGTTGCAGAACGCGTTGTCCGCGCCGGCGACCAGGAGGCGGTTGCCGCTCCAGCCGTACCAGGAGCCGAGCGCGACGCCGACCAGCACCACCACCATCGAGGTGTGGAAGAGCAGGTTGCCGGTCTCCTTGAGGTAGCCCTTCTCCGCGGAGACCTCGTCGCCACGGACCACCACCCGCCAGCGGCGGCGGCGCAGCGACTCGGCGATCGCGGCCGCACCACCGGCCGGCCCGGCGAACACCGCGTGCTGGGGCAGCCGGTCCAGCCGCTTCGGCACCGGCGGGGGCTGCGACCGCAGGGCCCGGAAGTGGTCCCGCAGGCGGGGCGTGATGCAGCCGATCAGCGAGGTGAACAGCAGCAGGTAGATCGCGGAGAACCAGACCGAGCCGAACGCCTCGAACGCGCCGATCCGGTCCAGCACCGGCGCCAGGTCGGGGTGCGCGGCGAAGTAGTCCCGGACGTCCTCCGGGTTGACGCCGCGTTGCGGCAGCACCGAGCCGGGGATCGCGGCGATCGCGAGCAGGAAGAGCAGGACCAGCGCCGTACGCATGCTGGTGAGCTGCCGCCACGAGTTGCGCAGCAGCGCCAGGACCGGGTTGGCACGGCGCCGGGGCGCCTCGGCCGGCGGAGCCGGCCGCTCGTCCACGACGCTCATCAGATGCTCACCTCACCCACCCCGACGGTGGTCTGCAGCCAGATCACGACGTTGGTCCAGCCGCCGCTCACGAGCGCCAGGCCGATGACGATCAGCAGCGCGCCGCCGATCCGGGTGACCCACCGGCTGTTGCGCCGGACGGCGCGGAAGACCCCGAGCAGGCGCTGGAAGCCCAGCCCGAAGACGACGAACGGTACCCCCAGCCCGAGGCAGTACGCCACGGCCAGCACCACGGCCCGGTCGGTCTGCCCCTCGACGGTGGCCATGCCGAGCACCGCGCCCAGGGTCGGCCCCGTGCAGGGCAGCCAGCTGAGCGCGAAGACCGCCCCGAGCACGGGCGCGCCGAGCAACCCGGCGGCGGGCAGCCGCTGGATGCGCAGCTCGCGTTGCAGGCCGGGGATCAGCCCGAGGTAGCCGAGGCCGAGCACCACGACCAGGGCGCCGATGCCGATTTCCAGCGCCCGCTCGTACTCGAAGAAGATCTTGCCGACGGTGGAGAAGAGAACGGCGGTGGCGGTGAAGACCACCGTGAAGCCGGCGATGAAGAGCAGCGTCCCCGCGAGCACCCGCCCCTTGACCACGGCGACGGCGGCGACGGCGGCCCGGGCGGTGCGTTCCCGAAGCGCGACCCCCCCGTCCCTCGGCGCGTCGCCAAGGGACCCGTCCGCTACCGGAGGCGTCAAGAGGGGGCCCTTCCTTGCCCCCTCCAGGTCGGCGCCGGCCAGGCCGGTCACGTACGACAGGTAACCCGGCATCAGCGGAAGCACGCACGGCGAGAGGAAGCTGACCAGGCCGGCCAGCGCCGCCGCGCCGATGGCGAGCAGCAGCGGGCCGGACTGGGCGATCTCGCGGAAGGTCTCGCCCATCAGCGTTCGCCGGTCGGTGCGGGGGACTCCGCGGCGATCCGCTCGACGATGGGCTGCAGGCCCTGCTGTTTGACCGCGGCCCGGATCACCGCGGCGATCCGGCCGTCCCGGTCCAGCACGACGGTCGCGGGGACCGTGTTCGGCGGGATGTCCAGGTCGAGCGCCAGCCGGCTGCCTGGGTCGAAGAGGCTCGGGTAGGTGACCCGGCCCGCCTCGAACGCCTTCGCCTTGTCCCGCTGGTCCTGCACGTTGACCCCGAGGAAGGTCACGCCGGAGCCCTTGGTGGCCTGGTAGGTGGCCTCCAGGTCGTCGGCCTCGGCCCGGCAGGGCGCGCACCAGGAACCCCAGAAGTTGACCACGACGACCTGCCCGCGGTCCTTCGCCACGTCGTAGCTGCCGCCGTCGAGCAGCTCACCGGCGAGCTTCGGGGCCGCCGAACGCTGCTCGGGAGCGCACTCGAAGACGCCGTCGGTGCTGGTGGCGCACGCCTCCTCGCCCGTCGACGAGGAGCAGGCGGTCAGCGCCACCGTGGCGACGGCGGCGAGCAGACCGGCGCCCAACCTCCTCCGGGCGTTCATCAGGCCCCCTTGGCCGTCCGGGCGGTCGGCGATATCGCGATCAGGTGCGCGGCCGGCTCGGAGTAGCCGATCCCGACCACCTTGGCACCCTCGAAGTGGAACGTGGTGAGGCTGGCCAGGCCACACTGCCGCTTACGCGGGTCGTGCCAGAGGCGCTTCCGCTCGACGTACCGGCGCAGCGTCCAGATCGGCAGCTGGTGGGAGACCAGCACCGCCTCCCGCCCCTCCGCGGCCACCCGGGCGGCGTGCAGGGCGGCGAACATGCGCTCGGCGATGGCCCGGTACGCCTCGCCCCAGGACGGGGTGACCGGGTCCCGCAGCACCCACCAGTTGCGCGGGTCGCGGAACGAGCCGTCGCCCGGCGAGACCTTCTTGCCCTCGAACCAGTTGGCGCTCTCGATCAGCCGCTCGTCCACCCCGACCGGCAGCCCGAACTGCGCGGCGATCGGCTCGGCGGTCTGCTGGGCACGCTCCAGCGGGCTGGCGACGACGTGCACGACCTCCCGCTCCGCGAGCCCCTGCGCGGCGGCTTTCGCCATCTGCACGCCCAGCTCGGAGAGGCGGAAGCCGGGCAGCCGCCCGTACAGGATGCCGTCCGGGTTGTGTACCTCCCCGTGACGCAGCACGTGGACCACCGTCTTACTCACGACCGTGCCCCCTTCGTTCGCGACTGCGGGGCTCGCAAACCCGGCTCACTCCTCGCGCTCACCGCTACCCCCCGTGACCTGCCGCAGCCGCCGCTGCCGCCGACGGCAGCGCCGCGGCGATCTGCTCCAGGGCGGCGTCGTCGATCGCCGCCGACACGAACCACGACTCGAACGCGCTCGGCGGCAGGTAGACCCCGGCCGCGAGCATCGCGTGGAAGAACGCCTTGAACGCCGGCACCTGCTGGGTGCGGGCGCTGTCGTAGTCGACCACCTCGGCGTCCGTGAAGAAGATCGAGAACATGTTGCCGGCGTACGACAGCCGGTGCGGCACCCCCGCGGCGGCCAGCGCGTCGCCCGCGAGCTTGCCCACCACGGCGGCCGTGTCGTCCAGCCTGCGGTAGAGCGCGTCGTCGGCGAGCCGCAGCGTGGCGAGGCCGGCGGCGCAGGCGAGCGGGTTACCGGAGAGGGTGCCGGCCTGGTAGACCGGGCCGGCGGGGGCCAGCCGCGCCATGATCTCCGCGCGCCCGCCGAACGCCGCGGCGGGCAGGCCACCGCCCATGACCTTGCCGTACGTCCAGAGGTCGGCGTCGGAGGCGTCGAGGCCGTGCCACCCGGCGCGGGAGACCCGGAACCCGGTCATCACCTCGTCGACGATGAGCAGCGCACCGTGCGCGTGGGCGATCGACGCGAGCCGCTGGTTGAAGTTGTCGCGCGGAGCGACCACGCCCATGTTCCCGGCGGCGGCCTCGGTGATGACCGCGGCGATGTGCGGACCCTCGGCGGCGAAGGCGGCCTCGACGGCGGTGAGGTCGTTGTACGGCAGCACGATCGTGTCACCGGCCGCCGCGCCGGTCACGCCGGGCGAGTCGGGCAGGCCGAACGTGGCGACACCGGAGCCCGCGGCGGCGAGCAGCGCGTCGGAGTGCCCGTGGTAGCAGCCGGCGAACTTGATGATCTTCGCGCGGCCGGTGTAACCCCGGGCGAGCCGGATCGCCGACATGGTGGCCTCGGTGCCCGAATTGACCAGGCGCACCTGCTCGACCGGCGTCCGGTCGACGATCTCCGCGGCCAGCTCCACCTCACCCGGGGTGGGCGTGCCGAAGCTGGTGCCCTTCGCGGCGGCGGCCTGCACGGCCTCGACCACCTCGGGGTGGGCGTGCCCGAGGATCAGCGGTCCCCAGGAGCAGACCAGGTCGACGTAGCGCCGCCCGTCGGCGTCGTACAGCCACGGACCCGCCCCGCGGACCATGAAGCGCGGGGTGCCGCCGACGGCACGGAACGCCCGCACAGGGGAGTTCACCCCGCCCGGCACGATGGCGCGGGCGCGGTCGAACAGGGCCTCGGAGGCCGGCGCGTCGGCCGGGTAGCGGCCGGATCCGGCGGGAAACACGTCGGTCACGATGCCGCCATTGTGTCAGCGTCGGCGGCCGGATCGGCAGGCACCCCGCACCCGGGTTACCCGGCTCACCCTGGCCCGCCCCGGTCACCCGGGGTAACCGGGGCGGCCCCGTCTCCGACAGGCCGGTGAATCGAGATCGCGCTAGGCTGACCGGGTGGATCGTGCCGAACTGTCCATCACGCTGCACCGGTCGGGTGACGAAGCAGTCCTTCGTCTCGCCGGTGAGATCGACATGCTGACGGCCGCCCAGCTCTCGACCGTCGTCAACGAGGTGCTGACCGACCCACCGCCGCGGATCGTGCTCGACCTGGCCGGCGTCACCTTCTGCGACTCGCAGGGCCTGGGCACGCTGGTCGTGCTCAGCCGCAAGGCCAGTCACGCGCAGAGCCTGCTGGTCCTGACCAACGTGGGCGAGTTCCTGCTTCGCGTCCTCGACATCACCGGCCTCCGCAGCGCCCTGATGATCCGCAACGAATCCCCCACTCCCTGATACGAACCCACCCGCCCCCGCGCCCCACCCTCGGGCCCCACGCCCCACCCTCGGGCCCCACGCCCCACCCTCGGGCCCCGCGATCTTGCACTTTCGACCCCGACGAATCGGGGCGACTCGGGCATATCTCGGGCCGAAAGTGCAAGATCGACGCGGCAAGGAGCGCGACGAGGGCGGAGTGGGGCGAGGGCGGAGTGGGGCGAGGGCTGGTGGGTCAGGCTGGGTTGTTGCCCCAGCGGGCCTGTTCCAGGAGGTCGATGGCGCGGGCCGCCGCCTCCGGGTCCGACTCGGCGCGGAGCAGGGCGGTCGCCTCGTCGACCGCGTCGGTCAGCAGCCGCCACTGGGCGTCCCGTTCCCGGACCAGGTCGGACTGGGCCGCGAGCTGCCGGGTCTTCACCCACAGCTCAACGAAGACCGAGACCTTGGCGCGGAGCACCCACGGGTCGAACGGCTTGGTGAGGTAGTCGACCGCGCCGGCCGCGTACCCGCGCAGGGCCAGCTGGGCGTCGCGATCGGCGGCGGTGAGGAAGATGATCGGCACATGCCGGGTCCGCTCCCGCCGCTTGATGTGGCTGGCCGTCTCGAAGCCGTCCATGTCGGGCATCTGGGCGTCGAGGAGGATCACCGCGAAGTCGTCCACGAGGAGCTGCTTCAGGGCGGCCTCACCGCTCTCCACGGCCACCGACTGCACCGGGAGCCCCTGGAGGATCGCCTCCAGCGCCATCAGGTTCTCCCGGCGGTCGTCCACCAGCAGCGCCTTCGCCATCTGGGTCACGAACTCTCCTCACTCCGGCCGCCAACGATCCAGGACGACATCAACTCGATCAGCTCGTCCAGGTCGACGGGCTTGGTGATGTAGTCGCTGCCCCCGGCCGCCAGAGCCGACTCCCGGTCACCGGGCATCGCCTTCGCGGTCAGGAAGACGATCGGCAGGTCGGCGAACCGGTGGTTGCGCCGGATCTGCCGGGTCGTCTCGTATCCGTCCTGGTCGGGCATCATGGCGTCCATCAGCACGATGTCCACCTCCGGATGCTCGGCCAGCAGGCGGACGCCGTCCGCCCCGTTGTCCGAGTACAACACGGTCATACCGTGCAACTCCAATGCACTCGTCAGGGCGAACACGTTCCGTACGTCGTCGTCCACGATCAGCACGGTCGCGCCCTCCAGCCGGCGGGTCGCCGGCGCCTCGGACGCCTCCGGCAGCAGCTCCACCGGGGGCATCAGCAGCGACGACGGCAGGCCGGCCCGGGTGGGCGACGGCGGGGCCGGCGCCACCACCGCGTCCGGCGCCAGCACGTCGGGGACGAACAGGGTGAACGTCGAGCCCTGCCCCGGCGCCGACGACACGTTGATCGCGCCGCCCAGCAGCCGGGCCAGGTCCCGGCTGATCGACAGGCCCAGCCCGGTGCCGCCGTACCGGCGGCTGGTGGTGCCGTCGGCCTGCTGGAACGCCTCGAAGATGATGGAGAGCTTGTCGTCGGAGATCCCGATGCCGGTGTCGACCACGGTGAACGCGATCACCTGCCGGGCGTTGGTCAACGCCGGCACGTCGAAGACCGCGTCCTCCGGGGCCGGGGCGATGGTCAGCGTCACCGCGCCGGTGTCGGTGAACTTCACCGCGTTGGAGAGCAGGTTGCGCAGGATCTGCTGGAGCCGCTGGGCGTCGGTGACGATCGACTCCGGCAGGTCCCCGCTGACCTGGACCTCGAAGCCGAGGCCCTTCTCCTCGGCCTGCGGCACGAACGCCTGCTCGACGTAGCCGCGGATCTCGGCGAACCGGATCTCGGTGGGCTCCACGTCCATCCGACCGGCCTCGATCTTGGACAGGTCGAGGATGTCGTCGATCAGCGAGAGCAGGTCCGAGCCGGCGCTGTGGATCGTCCGGGCGAACTCGATCTGCTTCGGGGTGAGGTTCCGCTCCGAGTTCTCCGCGAGGAGCCGGGCCAGGAGCAGCAGGGAGTTCAGCGGCGTACGCAGCTCGTGGCTCATGTTGGCCAGGAACTCCGACTTGTACGCCGAGGCCCGGGTGAGCTGCTGCGCCTTCTCCTCCAGGCCGAGCCGGGCCAGCTCGATCTCCCGGTTCTTCGTCTCGATGTTGCCCTTCTGCTCGGACAGCAGCTTCGCCTTGTCCTCCAGCTCCGCGTTGGTGCGCTGGAGCTCGGCCGACTGCTCCTGCAGTTCGTGGGCCAGTCGCTGCGACTGGGCGAGCAGCTGCTCCGTACGCCGGTTCGCCTGGATCGTGTTGACCGCGATGCCGATGGTGAGGACCAGGCGCTCCAGGAACGACAGGTGCAGGTCGGAGAAGGCCGCCACGCTGGCGAACTCGATCACGCCGAGCAGCTCGCCCTCGAAGAGGACGGGCAGCACGACCAGGTCGGCCGGCGGCGTGTCGGCCAGCCCGGAGCGGAGCGTGAGCCGGTTGTCCGGTGCCGCGCTGACCCGGATGGTGCGGCGGGACAGGGCCGTCTGCCCGACCAGGCCCTCACCCGGGCCGAACGTCACGTCGTGCCCCCGGGCGACGTACCCGTACGAGGCGGCGAGCCGCAGCCGGAGGCTTCCCTCGGAGTTGTCGACCAGGAAGAACGCGCCGAGCTGGGCGTCGACGAGAGGGGTCACCTCCATCATGATCATGCGGCAGACCTCGCCGAGATCCCGCTGTCCCTGGAGCAGACCGCCGATCCGGGCCAGGTTGGAGTCCAGCCAGCCCTGCTCGGCGTTCTTCTTGGTCGTCTCCCGGAGGGTGACGATCATCTGGTTGATGTTGTCCTTCAGCTCGGCGACCTCGCCCTGCGCCTCGACGGCGATCCGCTGGGTCAGGTCGCCCCGGGTCACCGACGTGGAGACCTGCGCGATGGCGCGCAACTGGGTGGTCAGGGTCGAGGCGAGCTGGTTGACGTTCTCGGTGAGGTCCCGCCAGGTGCCGGAGACACCCTTGACCTGCGCCTGACCGCCCAGCTTGCCCTCGATGCCGACCTCGCGGCCCACCCGGGTCAGCTCGTCGGCGAACGACGACAGCTGATCCACCATCGTGTTGACGGTGTTCTTCAGCTCCAGGATCTCGCCCTGCGCGTCCACGGTGATCTTCTGGCTCAGGTCGCCCTTCGCCACCGCCGTGGTGACCGAGGCGATGTTGCGCACCTGCGAGGTCAGGTTCGACGCCATCGAGTTCACGTTGTCGGTCAGGTCCCGCCACGTACCGCTGACGCCCTTGACCTGCGCCTGACCGCCCAGCTTGCCCTCGGTGCCCACCTCACGGGCCACCCGGGTCACCTCGTCGGCGAACGACGACAGCTGATCCACCATCGTGTTGACGGTGTTCTTCAGCTCCAGGATCTCGCCCTGCGCGTCCACCGTGATCTTCTGCGACAGGTCACCCTTCGCCACCGCGGTGGACACCTGGGCGATGTTGCGCACCTGCGAGGTCAGGTTCGACGCCATCGAGTTCACGTTGTCGGTCAGGTCCCGCCAGGTGCCGGCGACGCCGCGCACCTGGGCCTGGCCGCCCAGCTTGCCCTCGGTGCCCACCTCGCGGGCCACCCGGGTCACCTCGTCGGCGAACGACGACAACTGATCCACCATCGTGTTCACCGTCGACTTCAGCTCCAGGATCTCGCCCCGGGCGTCCACGGTGATCTTCTGGCTCAGGTCGCCCTTCGCCACCGCCGTGGTGACCGAGGCGATGTTGCGCACCTGCGAGGTCAGGTTCGACGCCATCGAGTTCACGTTGTCGGTCAGGTCCCGCCACGTACCGCTGACGCCCTTGACCTGCGCCTGACCGCCCAGCTTGCCCTCGGTGCCCACCTCACGGGCCACCCGGGTCACCTCGTCGGCGAACGACGACAACTGATCCACCATCGTGTTGACGGTGTTCTTCAGCTCCAGGATCTCGCCCTGCGCGTCCACCGTGATCTTCTGCGACAGGTCACCCTTCGCCACGGCGGTGGAGACCTGGGAGATGTTGCGGACCTGGCTGGTGAGGTTGCCGGCGAGCTGGTTGACGTTCTCGGTGAGGTCCCGCCAGGTGCCGGAGACACCGCGCACCTGGGCCTGGCCGCCCAGCTTGCCCTCGATGCCCACCTCGCGGGCCACCCGGGTCACCTCGTCGGCGAACGACGACAACTGATCCACCATCGTGTTGACGGTGTCCTTCAGCTCCAGGATCTCGCCCTGCGCCGCGACGGTGATCTTCTGCGACAGGTCGCCCCGGGCCACCGCGGTCGACACCTGGGCGATGTTGCGCACCTGCGAGGTCAGGTTCGACGCCATCGAGTTCACACTGTCGGTCAGGTCCTTCCAGGTGCCGGCCACGTTCGGCACCTCCGCCTGACCGCCGAGCTTGCCGTCCGTGCCCACCTCGCGAGCCACCCGGGTGACCTGCTCGGCGAAGAGCCGCAGGGTGTCGGTCAGCGAGTTCATCGTGTCGGCCAGCTGGGCGATCTCACCCCGCGCGCTCACGGTGATCTTCTGCGACAGGTCGCCCTTCGCCATCGCCGTCGCCACTTGCGAGATCGACCGCACCTGGCCGGTCAGGTTCGACGCCATGGTGTTCACCGAGTCGGTGAGGTCCTTCCAGGTGCCGGCCACACCGCGGACGTCGGCCTGGCCGCCGAGCTTGCCCTCGGTGCCCACCTCGCGGGCCACCCGGGTCACCTCGTCGGCGAACGACGACAGCTGATCCACCATCGTGTTCACCGTGCGCCCGATGCGCAGGTACTCGCCGCGCAGCGGCCGGCCGTCGATCTCCAGCGCCATGTGCTGGGAGAGGTCGCCCTCGGCGACCGCCACGATGACGCGGGCGATCTCGGTGGTCGGCCGCCCGAGGTCGTCGATCAGCGAGTTGACCGCACGCTGCCCCTCCGCCCAGGAGCCGTCCAGGCCCTCGTCGTCGAGGCGTTCGGTGAGCCGGCCGTCCCGGCCGACGATCCGGCTGATCCGCCGCAGGTCGTGGTACTGCCGCTCCTGTAGCGAGACCACCTCGTTGAAGGCGTCCGCCACCTCGCCGGCCCGGCCCGCCCGGCGGGGCAGCCGGACCTTGAGATCACCGCGGCGGACCCGCCGCAGCGCCTCGGTCAGCTCGACGAGGACCGCCTCGTGGTCCGGCGCGGACGGATCCGCCACCGGCTGTTTCGCCGTGGTCATCATTCCTCGCTCACGTCGGGGGCCACCGGCTGCCGGGAGCCGGCCATCCCACTATTGTGCCCACGACCCGGTCCGCGCCAGGGCCGGCGCGACCGCGCGGCGCCCTGTCGGCCCGCCGGGACGGCCGGGCAGCGCCGCCGGCACCGGCCGCGGTCGGTGCCGGACCCGACACGCTCCGCGACCACCGGTCGCCGGACGGTGACCGCCGGGCGTGACAAGCTTGGCACTCAAGCGGCCGGCGGTGGAGGATACGGGGATGTCAGCGGAGCGGGGGACCGCGTCGGTCGGTGCCCCGGACGAGCACGTCCGGCGGGTCCGCCTCCCCGCCGACCGCCGTACGCCCGCGGCGGCCCGAGCTCTCGTCCGGTCCGTGCTCGCCGAGGCCGACCTCGCGGAGCTGACCAACGAGGCGCTGCTGCTGACCACCGAGCTCTCCACCAACGCCGTGGAGCACGCCCGCACCGAACTGGACGTCGAGGTCGTCGCCGACCCTTCCGGGCTCACGGTCACCGTCTCGGACTTCGCCGGCGGGCCGGTCGACGAGCTGACCGTCGGGGTACGCAACGAGAGCAGCGACATCACGGAGGTCTCCGAGCGTGGGCGGGGCCTGCTGCTGGTCGACCACTTCGCCAGCCGCTGGGGCACCACCTACCACCCCAGCGGCAAGGGTGTCTGGTTCCGGCTGGACCGGCCCGGACCGGCCGGCGCCGCCCCGCGGGCGGCGGTCACCGCGGCCCCGGCGGCCCCGGCCGGCGCCGGGAACGGCCTCCCCGGCGGGGACAGCGCCGCGCCGAGCGCGGCGGCGATGAGCGAGCTGATGCAGACCGCCCCCGACCCGTACGCCGAGGACCCGCTCCCGGACTTCTCGACCAGCCTGCTGACCCGGGTGGCCGAGATGGTCGGCGCGGCCGGCGGCGTGGTCCGGCTCGACCGGGGCGACGGGCAGGGCCCGCAGGTGCTGGCCCGCTACGGCCGCCAACCCCGGGCCGGCAACGAGCTGGTGCGGGTGCCGTTGACCGTGCACCGGCCGTACGCCGGTGAGCTGGAGTTGGACGCCGCGCCGTCCGCGTACGCCCGGCCGCTGGCGTCGCTGATGGCCGAGCGGCTGTCGTTGCACCTGGAGAACGACCGGCTGCGCCGGGCCGACGTGCGCCGGCAGGCCTGGCTGACGTTCCTCGCCGAGGCCAGTGAACTGCTCGCGCAGTCCCTCGACGTCGAACTGACCATGGCGCTCATCCCGCAGCTCGTGGTACCCCGGCTGGGACAGTGGTGCGCGGTGCACACCACCGACGAGTGGGGCCGGCTGCGCCTCGCGGCCGCCAGTCACGCGGACGAGTCGGTGCTGCCGCAACTGCACGCCGTGCTCGCGGAGACCGGGCCGGACTCGATCCAGGCCCGGCTGCGGGAGGCGTCCCGCAACGGCACCCAGATGCCGCTCGGCGCGCCCACCGAGGGGTTCGCCGTCCCACTGATCGCCCGCGGCCAGCGGCTCGGCACCCTCGCGGTGGGCCGGCACCAGCGGCACCGCCACGATCCGGACGAGGTCGCCGTCCTGGAGGACGTGGCCCGCCGGGCTGCGCTGGCGATCGACAACGCCCGCATCCACGCCGAACGCCGGCGGGTCGCGCAGGCGCTCCAGCAGTCGCTGCTGCCGCCGGTGCTGCCCGTGGTCGAGGGGATCGGCTTCGCCGCCGAGTACGTCCCGACCGGCGACGACGCCGACGTCGGCGGCGACTTCTACGACGTGCTGCCGCTGCCGGACGGGCGGTGGCTGGTCGTGATCGGCGACGTCTCCGGGAAGGGCGTGCAGGCGGCCACGGTCACCGGCCTGGTCCGGGACGTCATCCGCACGCTGGTCGGGGACGGCAAGCCGCTGCCGGAGGCGCTGACCCGGCTGAACGAGGCGCTGGTCGAGCGGGGCAGCGGGCGGTACTGCACGCTGGCCCTGGCCGCGGTCGGGCCGGGCGACGGCGACCAGCTCGACGTCTCGCTGCATCTCGCCGGCCACGACCGGCCGGTGCTGCTGACGGCCGCCGGTGGGGTGCGCTTCGTCGGCACCGGAGGCACCGCGCTCGGCCTGCTCGACTCGATCGCCTCGCCGGCGGCGGAGCTCTCCCTCGGCCCGGGCGACGCACTGATCTTCTACACCGACGGGGTCACCGAACGGCGGCGCGGCCGGGAACTGTTCGGGGTGGACCGGCTCCGGGACGCGGCGGCCCCCCTGGCCGGCTACTCGGCGGACGTGGTGGCGGCCCGGCTCCGCTCGACGGCGCTGGGCTTCTCGCCCGAGACGCCCCGCGACGACATCGCGATCCTGGTCCTGCGCAACGAGGCCGGCTGACCCGCGCCCGCCGGGCGACCCCTTCCCGCACCTGGCGGCTGCTGCTCGCGGTGACCGTGGCCGGCGTGGCCGTGAGCGGGTTGCGCTTCGCGCCGATCGGCAGTGACCTGACGCGCTGGTGGCTGGACTGCCGGCGCCGCCTCACAGGCCGCCGGGGAGGCGGCCCGGTGCGAGCCGGTGCTGCGGGTCGAGGTGCTCCTTGGCGGCCCGGAGCCGGGCCAGGCCGGCCAGCTCGCCCCAGAGGTCGACCGCCCGCCGGACCGGCTCCGGGGCGGAGACCACCACGCACCGGCCGTGCCGGGCGAGCAGGACCCCGCGGACCGCGGCGAGGATCGAGGCGACCCGCTCGGCGGGCATCGCGCCGGGCAGCGCCGCGTGCACCACGCCCAGGCCGGCGGAGCCGCGGACCGGGACCGGTGTGCCGGCGGCGTCGCGGAGCGCGTACACGGCCGCGTGCAGGTCGGTGATCGGCACCTCCAGGCGCAGCGCCGTGTCACCGGGGCCGAACGGATAACGTCGCCACCACTCCGGCGCCGAGTGGCTCGCCGAGGCGCCCGCGCCGAGCAGCGACACCAGCCGGTCGGCGCGTTCCGCGACGTCGGCGGGCCCGCCCTCGAGCAGCACGACGAGGGTGCCGGCGCGGGCCGGGCCGGCCGTGGCGCGCCCCGTCATCGACGGGTGGCTCGCCATCGACGCGGCCCGGCGCCCCTGCCGCGGCTGGGGTCCCGCGCCGGCCGGGAGGTCCAGCTCGACGGCCGCCGGGTCGAGGCGGGCCGCGAGCACCGTACGCACCAGGTCGTGCACCTCCAGCGGCGTCCAGACGGGTCGGGTGACCCAGATCCGGCTCGCCGGGACGGCCTGGACCCGGAGGGTCGCGGAGACCAGCACACCGAGCGCGCCCTGGGAACCGCAGAGCAGGCGGGCCAGCTCCAGCCCTTCGGCGCCGCCACCGGAGCCGACCAGCGCGCCGCCGGCGTCCAGATAGCGCAGGGCCACGAGCTGGTCGCAGGCCGTGCCGTGGCGGTGCCGCAGCGGGCCGGCCTCACCGGCCGCCAGCACCCCGCCGAGCGTGGCGCCGGGCGAGGGCGCGTCCAGGGCGAGGCGCTGGCCGGTGCGCTCGAGGGCCGCCTGGACCGCGCGCAGCGGGGTGCCGGCGCCGACCTCGGCGGTCGGCGCGCCGACCCGCTGGTGACCGATGCCGGCGAGCCGGCCGGTGTCGAGCATGATGTCCACCCGGTCGGGGGCCGCACCCCAGTCGATCTTCGTGCCGGCACCGCGGGGAACCACGGTCAGGTCGTGCCGGGCGGCCAGCCGAAGCACCTCGGCGGCGGCCCGCGTGCTGCCCGGCACCGCGACCCAGCGGGCCGGCCGGCCGGCCACCTCGTCGGCGGGGCCCGCGAGGCGGGCGAAGGGCGGCCCGCAGATCTCCGCCAGCCGCCGGGTGATGTCGAGGGCGCCGGGCCGGTCCGTGGAACTCGCTGCTGCCGCCATGCCGGCCATCGTACACATGTTCGAAAGTTGCGGAAGGCATGTCGCACGAGCGGGTGACCGGGTCGCGGACCGGTAACGTGACGCCGTGACCACCGAGACCCCACCGCCCGTCGCCAAGCGGGTTCCGACGGAGCGCAGCCACCACGGCGACACGGTCGTCGACGAGTACGCCTGGCTCGCCGCCAAGGACGACCCGGCGACGATCGCCCACCTGACCGCGGAGAACGCGTACACCGAGGCCCGGACGGCCCACCTGGCGGACCTGCGTACCCGGCTGTTCGAGGAGATCCGCCGCCGGACCCAGGAGACGGACCTGTCGGTGCCCACCCGCAAGGGCGACCACTGGTACTACACCCGCACCGTCGAGGGGCAGCAGTACGGCGTGCACTGCCGCCGGGCGGTGCGCGACGGCGAGACCGACCCACCGGTGAGCGCCGACGGCGCGCCCCTGGAGGGCGAGGAGGTGCTGCTCGACGGCAACCTGCTCGCCGAAGGCCACGACTTCTTCGCGCTCGGGGCGTTCGACGTCAGCCCGGACGGGCGTTGGCTGGCATACTCCACCGACTTCTCCGGCGACGAGCGCTTCACGCTGCGGGTCAAGGACCTCACCACCGGGGAACTGCTCCCCGACGAGGTGCCGGACACGTTCTACGGCACCGCCTGGTCCGCCGACGCCTCGGTGCTGTTCTACGTCACCGTCGACGACGCGTGGCGGCCGAACCGGGTCTGGCGGCACACGCTGGGCACCCCGTCGAGCGAGGACGCGGTGGTCCACCAGGAGGACGACGAGCGGTTCTGGGTGGGCGTCGAGCTGACCCGCTCGGAGAAGTTCATCCTCATCGACATCCACAGCAAGGTGACCAGCGAGGTCCTGGTCATCCCCGCCGGCAACCCGACCGGCGCCCCGGCGTCCGTGGCACCCCGCCGCCAGGGTGTGGAGTACACGGTGGAGCACCACGGCCACCGGTTCCTCATCCTGCACAACGACGGCGCCGAGGACTTCGCGCTCGCGTACACGTCGGCGGACGCCCCGGGCGACTGGGTGCCGCTGATCGAGCACTCCCCGGGCACCCGCCTGGAGGCGATCGACGCGTTCGAGAACCACCTGGTGGTCACCCTGCGCACCAACGGGCTCACCGGGCTGCGCGTACTGCCGGTCGGCGGCGGCGACGCCCACGACATCGACTTCCCGGAGCCGCTGTACAGCGTCGGCCTGGACAGCAACCCGGAGTACCGCACGGCTCGGCTCCGGCTGCGCTACACCTCCCTGGTCACCCCGGACTCGGTGTACGACTACGACCTGGTCACCCGGCGCATGACGCTGCGGCGGCAGAAGCCGGTGCTGCCCGGGCCGGACGGCCACCCGTACGACCCGGCCGCGTACGAGCAGCACCGGGACTGGGCGCTCGCCGACGACGGCACCCGGGTGCCGATCTCGCTGGTCTGCCGGGCCGGTACGCCGCGCGACGGCTCCGCGCCCTGCGTGATCTACGGGTACGGCTCGTACGAGGCGAGCATGGACCCCTGGTTCTCGGTCGCCCGGCTGTCCCTCCTGGACCGGGGCGTCATCTTCGCCGTGGCGCACATCAGGGGCGGCGGCGAGTTGGGCCGGCGCTGGTACGACCAGGGCAAGCTGCTGGCCAAGAAGAACACCTTCACCGACTTCGTGGCCTGCGCCCGGCACCTGGTCAAGGCCGGCTGGACGGGGGCCGACCGGCTGGTCGCCCGGGGCGCCTCGGCCGGCGGCCTGCTGATGGGCGCCGTCGCCAACCTGGCCCCCGACGCGTTCGCCGGGATCGTCGCGCAGGTGCCCTTCGTGGACGCGCTCACCTCGATCCTCGACCCGTCGCTACCGCTGACCGTCACCGAGTGGGAGGAGTGGGGCAACCCGCTCGACGACCCCGAGGTGTACGCGTACATGAAGTCGTACACGCCGTACGAGAACGTGCGGGCCGTGGACTACCCGGCGATCCTCGCGGTGACCAGCCTCAACGACACCCGCGTGCTCTACCACGAGCCGGCGAAGTGGATCGCGCGGCTGCGGGCGACCGCGCCGCGGGGCGACTACCTCCTCAAGACCGAGATGGGTGCCGGGCACGGCGGCCCGAGCGGCCGCTACGACGCCTGGCGCGAGGAGGCCTTCATCAACGCCTGGATCCTCGACAAGCTCAGCCACGCGTGAACGGAGGGGCCCCTTGTTGACGCCTCGCGTTCTCCGAGGGGCCCCGCTCAACTCTCATAACGCCGCCGCGAGCACCGCCGCGTCCACGTTGCCGCCGGTCACCACCGCGACCGTACGCCCGCCCGGCAGCTCGGCGGCGCGGAACAGCCGGGCGGCCACCGCCACCGCGGCGCTGGGCTCCACCACCAGGCGCGCGTCCCGGACGAGCCGGCCCATCGCCACGCGGATCTCCTCCTCGGACACCGTGACGATGCCGTCGAGGCGGTCCAGCAGGTGCGCGAGGGTCAGCTCGGACGGCGGCAGCCGCAAACCGTCGGCCATCGTCCGGTAGGTGCGCTCCTCGCCCCACGCCACGACCGCACCGGCCGCGAGCGAGTCGCGGGTGTCGGCCGCCAGCTCCGGCTCGACGCCGATCACCACGGCCGCCGGTCGGACCGCCTTCACCGCCGTCGCGACGCCCGAGGAGAGGCCGCCCCCGCCGACCGGCACCAGCACGACGTCGACGTCCGGCAGGTCCTCGACGATCTCCAGGCCGACGGTGCCCTGCCCGGCGATGATCCGCCGGTCGTCGAACGGCGGCACCAGCACCGCCCCGGTCGCCGCGGCGATCCGCTCGGCCTCGGGCCCCCGTCGCGGCGGAGGCACCGGGACCACCTCGACGCCGAGCGCCCGGATCCGCTCGACCTTGGCCGCCGGGGCGCCCTCCGGCACCACGATCCGGCAGGGCACGCCGGCCGCGCGCGCCGCGTACGCCAGGGCCAGGCCGTGGTTGCCGGACGAGTGGGTGACGACGCCGCGCGCCCGCTCGGCCGCCGTGAGCCGGGCGACCGCGTGGGTGGCGCCCCGCAGCTTGAACGACCCGACGGGCTGCAGGCTCTCCGGCTTGAGCCACAGGTCCGCGTCCCACGAGGCCCGCATCAACGGGGTGCGCAGTACCGCGTCCACGATGACCGCGGCGGCGGCCCGGACGTCCTCGACCGACACCAGCTCCATCGCCCCATCCTGCCCGCTCCCCACCCCGCCCGGCGCCCCGGTCGGTTGCCCCGTCGACGGCCATGAGCGTGCCCGCTCGTGGCGGTGGGTGGCCTCCCGAACGGCTGCGGCCACCACCGCTGCCGCCGAGCACGATCATGACGGGGTGCCGGCCGGGCGGCGTCGCCTAGACTGCCGGCGTGACCAGGGCGGTGCGGTGAGCGCGGCGGACGACGAGCCGGCGGACCGCGTACCCCGGTCGAGCCTGCGGGCGACGGCGCGCGACCGCCGGGTCTGGGCGATCCTCGCGGTGGTCGCCGCCCTGCTGGTGTGCTGCTGCTCGGCCGCCGCCGGCACCCTGCTCGCCCTCGCCGCCGGGCTGTTCGGCGGCGGCTGATCGCTGCCGGCGGCGGACGTGTCAACCGGGAGCCCGTCCGCTACCGGAGGCGTTGACAAGGGGCCCTTCCTCACACCCGGAGCAGGGCGGCGGCGTCGCCGGTGCGGGACATCCGCTGCCAACGCAGCCGGCTGCCGGTCAGCGCGGTGACCATCGACTGCACGACGACCAGGTACATCAGCTGCCGGTAGACGACCTGCTGGAACGGCAGGCTCCACAGCGGCCCGAGGCGTTCCCCGTCCAGCCGCAGGGCGTACCCGGCCGTCACCGCCTGGAGCAGGAGCAGCCCGCCCCAGGCCAGCACGAGCGCCGACCAGGGCAGGAAGAACAGCGCGTAGAGCGCGTAGACGTCCACCGCCGGGGCGGCCAGCGGCAGCACGATCTGGAACACGGTCAGGTACGGGAGGCCACGCCGGCCCAGCTTGCCTCCGGCGCCGGGTTCCCGCAGCGCGGGCCGGTGCTTCCACATCGCCTGCATCGTGCCGTAGCACCAGCGGTAGCGCTGCCGCCAGAGCTGCCGCAGCGTCGACGGCGCCTCGGTCCAGGCGATCGCCGCCTCCTCGTAGCTGACCCGCCAGCCGGCCCGGAGCACCTTCATCGTCAGGTCGGTATCCTCGGCGAGGGTGTCCGCCGGTACGCCGCCCACGGCGAGCAGCACCTGGCGGCGGAACGCGCCGATCGCCCCAGGGATGGTCGGCATGCAGTCCAGCACGTCGTACATGCGGCGGTCGAGGTTGAAGCCGATCACGTACTCCAGGTGCTGCCAGCGCCCGAGCAGCCGCCGCCGGTTGGCGACCTTGGTGTTGCCGGAGATCGCGCCGACGGTCGGGTCGGCGAAGCCCTGCACCAGCCGGTACACGGTGTCCGGCTGGAAGACGGTGTCCCCGTCGACGAGCACCAGCAGGTCGGCCCGGGCCGCCCGGATACCGGTGTTGAGGGCGGCCGGCTTGCCGGCGTTGGCCTGGCGGATCACCCGCACGCCGCGCAGCCGCATCCGCTCCACGATGTCGGCGGTGCCGTCGGTGGACCCGTCATCGACCACGATCACCTCCAGCGCCGGGTACGCGCTGGCGACCAGGGACCGGACCGTGGCGGCGATGTTGGCCGCCTCGTTGTAAGCGGGCACGATCACCGAGACGCGTGCGGTGACCTGCGGGCCGCGCACCGGCCGGCGGACCCGGCGGACGTGGCGTCGGGCGCAGGTCACCTGCACGAGGAGCCGCGCCACCCCGAGGACCAGTGCGACCGCCAGCAGCAGGGTCATCCCGGCGGACACGCCGGCGGCGCCGGTCTGGGTCCAGCGCAGCGCGACGCCGCTCAGCCGGCTGCCCGCGCTTGCCGGCAGGGTCGACTCCGGCTCGCCGATACCCGCCGAGACGGTGGTGAACCGGTAGCCCTGCTCGGTCAGCGCCGGCAGCAGCCGTTCGAGTGCGGCGACCGTGTCGGCCCGGTCACCGCCGGCGTCGTGCATCAGGACGATCGCGCCCCGTCCCCGCTCGGGGGTGGCGGCCTTGACGATGGCGGGCACGCCGGGCTGCTGCCAGTCCCTGGTGTCGAGGTCGGTGAGGACGGTGACGTGGCCGGTGCCGGCGGCCGCGCGCAGCGCCTCGTACTCCGGGCCGGTCAGGGCCGACGGGCTGGCGGAGAACGGCGGCCGGAACAGGGTGACCTCCCGGCCGGTGGCCCCGGAGATGGCCTTCCTGGTCAGCGACAGCTCCAGGTCGCGCCGCCAGGCCGGCGCGCTGCCGAGGTCGACGTGGGTGAAGGTGTGCGAGCCGATCTCGTGGCCCTCGGCGAGGATCCGCCGGACCAGGTCGGGATGCTCGTTGACCCGGGCGCCGAGCAGGAAGAAGGTCGCCTTCGCGTCGTGCCGGCGCAGCACGTCGAGCACCCGCGGCGTCCAGGTCGGGTCGGGCCCGTCGTCGAAGGTCAGCGCGATGGTCCGGTCGGGCATCGCCCGGCTGACCGGCTCCGGCCGGTCCAGCCGGAGTATCGGCCCGCCCGAACCGACCTCCTCGGGCACCCCTGGCGCGGCGGCGGTGCCCGGGTCGGTGCCGCGGACAGCGGAGCCACCGGCGAGCCCCGTGGCGAGGCCGTGGACGGTGAGTGCCACGAGCAGGACCACCAGACCGGACAGGAGCAGGATCCAGTGGGCCCGAGGGTCGCGGCGGGCGATGTGGCGGGCCACCGTCAGCCCGGCTTGCCCGGAGACCTGGTCGGCTTCCCGCTGGCGTGCGGGCCGTTGCCCCGCCCCGGCCGGTCGGACGGGGTCGGCCGGCCGGTGGGGGCGGCGTCGGTCGCCGACGTGGTCGGTGCCGGGCCGCCGGTCGCTCTCGGCCGGGGGGCGGCCGTGCTCGTGGCGGGTGCCGGGTCCGGCGCGGCCGGCGAGGCCTCGCCAAGGTCGTCCCGGCCGTCCAGCTCGCTCCCGATCGGGGCCCGGTCGTCGGACCAGCCGGGCACCGAGACCGACGTGTCGAGGAAGAGACCGGCCAGGATCAGGGCGAGGCTGGTGAGCAGGCCGAGACCCAGCGCGGCGCCGGCGATCACGGTGAGCCGCCGCCGGCGCCCCGTCCCGTCGACGAAGACCGGCGGCGGCCCGCCCGGCTGGTGATGCATCTGCGGACACTCCTGTGGCATGCGCGCCGGATCCCCGGCGCCGGCCCGTCGTCCGGGCCTCCGGTGCGATCAGCGTCGCCACCCGGCCTCCGCGTTACACCGGTCAGGTCGTCCGCAGCTCCTCCACGCTGGTACCGGCCCGCAGGAGGAGCAGGCCGGCGGCGACCGTCACCAGCACCGCGGCGAGCGCACCGCCGCCGAGCAGCGCCAACTGCTCCAGCGGTACGGTCGGTGGCTCGGTGACCCGCTCCACCCACACGGTCCGGGCGTACCGCTCCCAGTTCGCGGGGTCGGCGCAGACGTCACCCGCGTCGCAGACCGTCTGCTCGTAGCCGCCCTGGGACGGCGCGCGGAACAGGCCACGGGCGAGCAGCAGCCCGACGGTGAGCGCCACGGCGACGGCCGGTACGGCGGGTGCGAGCGACTGCCAGGCGATGGCTCGGCCGAGCGTCGCCCGGGGCACCCCGGTGGCGACCAGTGCCGCGTACGCGCGTCGCCGGGCGGTGACGCCCTCCACGACCGCGACCAGCAACCCGCCGGCGGCGATCAGCACCGCCACCGCGACCGTGAGGTCGACCAGGTCCATCGTCCTCAGGTAGAACGGGTCGTCCCGCATCCCGGAGCCGGTCCGCCGGGTCAGCGCGAGCTCCGCTTCGAAGTAGGCCCGCAGCCCGGCCGCCCCGGCACCGATGAGCACGGCCGCCAGCAGCGCGGCGAAGGTGCGGCTGCCGGCCCACGGGTCGGCGGTCAGCCGCCGGGCGGCCAGCAGCGTGGCCGGGCGGCGGGCGTACCGGTGCAGCACCCGCCCGGCCGTGTACGAGATCCATCCCGTCCCGGTCACCACGCCGGCGGTGGCCGCCAGGCCGCCGCCGACCAGCAGGGTCGGCAGCAGCCACTGTGGTGGTTCGTCGCCCCGCCGCGCGTACCAGAGCCCGACCGGCTGGTACGCACCGAACGCGGCCAGGCCGAGCACGATGAGCAGACCCGACCACGGGCGCGGTCCCCGGGTGCGTGCCTGGCGCACCACCCCGAACGGCGTGGTGGCGACGCGGCGCAGCATGAGCACGCTGACCAGGGCGGCCACCAGGGGCAGCCCGACCACGAGCGCGGCCAGCGCGCCGGTGGCGGGCAGCACGTCGGTGGGGAGGGCGAGTTGACCGCGCTCGTCGGGCCGGTGCAGGAGGGCCCGGCCGCCCAGGTACGCCAGGAGCCCGATGACCGTGCCGAGGAGGCTCGCCAGACCGGTCTCCAGGACGGCGATCCCGCTCACCTGGCCCGGCGTGGCACCGGCCAGCCGGAGCGCGGCCAGCCGGCGGTCCCGTGCCGGCGCACCGAGCCGGGCGGACTGACCGGCCAGCGCGAGCACCGGGATGGTGAGCAGCGCCAGCGCGAACGCGGTCCCACCGCGTAGGCCGGGCTCCCGGAGCAGGGCGTTGCTGTACTGCTCGGACCAGCGGGGATCGCCCGCCTCGCCGGGCGGCGTGGGGATGGCCAGCACGGTCAGGGCGGCCAGCCCCACGAGGGTGGCCAGCGCGGCGGTCAGCGCGGTCAGCGCCACCCGGGCCGCGTCGGTGCGGGTGCCGGCGACGGCCAGGCGGAGGGCGGCACCCGGCCTCACCGCCGCTCCCCGAGCAGCGGCGAGTCGAGGCCCAGGCCGCTGTGGTCCACCAGGCCGTCGCGCAGCACGACCTCCCGGTCGGCGTACGCGGCGATGCGCGGCTCGTGGGTCACCAGGACGACCGAGGTGCGCTGGTCGCGGGCGAGTCGCACCAGCTGGGTGAGGACCTGCTCGCCGGTGAGCGTGTCCAGGGCGCCGGTCGGCTCGTCCGCGAACAACACCCGCGGCTCGGTGACCAGGGCCCGGGCGGTGGCGCAGCGCTGCTGCTGCCCGCCGGACATCTCACCCGGCCGGATGTCGGCCAGTTCGGCCACGCCGAAGCGCTCCAGCCAGGTGAGCGCCGCGGTCCGCGCCTCCCGCCGCCCCGTGCCGGCGAGAAGCAGCGGCAGCGCGACGTTCTCCGCCGCGGTCAGCTCGGCGACGAGCTGGCCGAACTGGAACAGCACGCCGAACTCCGTCCGGCGCAGTCGCGAGCGGGCCGCCTCGGACCAGGTGTCGATCCGGTGGCCGCGCCAGGTCACCTCGCCGGCGTCGGGTCGCAGGATGCCGGCGAGGCAGTGCAGCAGCGTCGACTTCCCGCAGCCGCTCGGCCCGGTCACCGCCACGATCTCGCCGGGGTCGACGTCGAGGGTGATGCCACGCAGAGCGGGTGTCGGCCCGTACGCCTTGACCACTCCGCGAGCCTGTAGTTGCGTCACGTGTGCACCTCCCGGTGCCAGTCGGCGACCCGGTCCAGGGTGGTGTGCAACCACCGCAGGTCGGCGTCGAGGTGGGCGATCGCGAAGTCGAGGGCGACGACGTCGTCGAGCGTGGCCGACGGGGCGGACTTGGCCGCGGTCAGCTCACGCAGCCGTTGGGTGTGTGCCCGCCGCTGGGCGATCAGCCAGGCGCGGGCCCGGTCCACGTCGGCGACCAGCAGCGCCACCGTGACCTTGGCGAACAGCGTGCTGGCGACGTACGGCATGGGCGGCTCGATCGCGGTGAGCCAGCGGTCCAGCGTGGCCCGGCCGGCCTCGGTCAGCGCGTAGGTCGTACGGTCCGGACCCGCCTCCCGCTCCTGCCCGGCGGCGGCGACGAGCCCGTCGCGCTGCAACCGGCCCAGCGTGGCGTAGACCTGGCCGAAGGCGAGCGGCCGGGCCCGGGGCAGCCGTTCGTCGTGTGCGCGCTTCAGCTCGTACCCGTGCTTGGTGCCGGTCGCGAGCAGCCCGAGAAGGACGTGTGGCGTGGACACGTCCGCCACTATTCACTGAGCGAATAGATGTGTCAACGGTCCCGGCGGCGCGCCGCGCGCCACCGGGACCGGGAAGGTCAGCGGGTGCCGGCCGGCCAGACCGGGTCGCGGCCGGTGCCGGCGAGGAGCCGGTCCAGGTCCGGAAGGTCGGCCGGAGCGGGCACCGCCTCGGCGAAGACCCCCATCTTCCGGGCGTTCGGGCCGAGCTGCTCGACCAGCTCGTGCAGCTCGCTGACCGCCTCGGGCGCCGGCTGGTACGGCTGGCCCGTGGCGACGGCGAGGTCCCACCCGTGCACCGTCAGGTCCAGCAGCACCATGCCGCCGACCATCGCCTGCGGCAGGCCCATGCCCGGCGAAACGCCCGCCAGGCTGGCCGGGTCGGACCAGGCGTCGATCAGCCGCCGGGTCTCGGTCTCGAACCGGTCCCGCCAGCCATCGCCCAGGAAGTCGGGCTTGTCGGCCCACTCGACGGGGCGCTTGGCCGCCAGCTGCTGGAAGTTGATCACCACCTCGAAGAGGTGGTTCATCAGGTCGCGGACCCCGTACTCGCGGCACGGCGTGGGCAGGTCGAGCTGGTCGTCGGCGATGCCGCGGACCACCGCGACGGTTCGCGGTGCGGCGGCCGCCAGGAGGTCGCTAGTCTTTGTGGCCATAGGCCCAGCGTATGAGGGCGGTCTTGAAGAAATGCGACAGCAGCCGCGCGTCGACAACCGAGGCATCCTGGATCCCTCCCGGTTGCACCGGGCGGTGTGCTTCCGCCGGCATCTGCCGGCTCCCGCGCTGCGTCGATGGGTGGAGCACTACTGGTTCATCGACTGGGACCTGGCCGAGCCGCTGACCCAGCAGATCGTGCCGCACCCGGCGGTGAACGTGGTGTTCCGCCGCGACGGCGCGGGCCCGGAGGCCGGTGAGGTGGCCGGTGTCGGGCTCGAACTCTTCTCGATCACCCTCGGCGGCTCCGGCCGGGTCAGCGGCGTGCAGTTCCGTCCGGGCGGCTTCCGGCCGTTCTGGCGCCGGTCGGTCGCGGAGCTGACCGGCCGCCGGTGCCCGTTCGCCGCGCTGGCCGGGCGCTGGCCGCCGGCCGCTGCCGCGGCCGATGCCGCCGCGGCCGGCGCCGGCCCGTCCCCCACCGGCCCCTGCGCGGGTACGGACACCGAGCGCCGCCGCTCCCTCGACGCCCTGCTGACCGGCTGGGCCCCCCGGCCCGACCCGGTGAACGACGAGGTGATCACCCTGGTCGAGGCGATCCGCCGGGACCGTCGCGTGCTGCGCGTCGACGACGTCGCCGACCGCCACGGCATCCCGGTGCGGCGCCTGCAACGGCTGTTCCTGACCCACGTCGGCGTCGGCCCGAAGTGGGTGATCCGCCGCTACCGCCTCCAGGAGGCCATCGAACAGGCGGCCGGCGGAGCCCCGGACTGGGCCCGGCTGGCGGCCGACCTCGGCTTCAGCGACCAGGCCCACCTGGTCCGCGAGTTCGCCGCGGCGACCGGCCGCACCCCGGCCGCCTACGCCCGCTCGCTGGCCTGACCCGCTCCCCGCCCCGCACCCGCGTCGCCGGCCGGGCCGGGGTCCGGCAGCGCGATCTTGACGCGGGCACGGGCGGGCGCGGGCGTGCGGCGTACTCGTGGACGTGACGTTTCAGCGGCGGCGAAGGGCCACCACGGCCACGTCGTCCTGGATCTCGGGCGGAGCGAGTTCGACGAGGAGCCGTTCGCAGAAGCTGTCCAGGTCGTCGTCGACCCGGGCGGCGGCCGCCGCCAGGGCGGCCAGCCCGTCGTCGATGGTGGTGTCCCGCCGCTCGATCAGGCCGTCGGTGTAGAACACCAACGTGGCACCGGCCGGCAGGACGAACTCCAGGTCCGGCGGGCGCTGCGCGCGCACGCCGAGCAGCGGCGCCGCCTGCTGCACGAACTCGACCTTGCCGTCGACGCAGAGCAGCGGCGGCAGGTGACCGGCGCTGGCCAGGCGCACGTGGCCGGTCGCCGGGTCGAGCAGCAGGACGCAGATCGTCGCCAGCTCGGCGGGGAGCAGTGCCCGCATCAGCTCGTTCACCCGGTGTAGGATCTCGCCCGGCGGATGCCCCTCGATCGCGTAGGCCCGCACCGCGTGCCGCAGCTCCGCCATCACGGTGGCGGCGTGCAGCGAGTGACCCGCCACGTCCCCGATCGCGAGCAGCAGGTGCCCGCCGAGCATCACCAGCTCGTAGAAGTCACCGCCCACCTCGGTCCGCGCGCTCGCCGGCTCGTAGCGCACCGCCAGGTCGAGCCCGGCGATCCGCGGTATCCGGCGGGGCAGCAGGCTGCGCTGGAGGGTGACCGCGATCCGGTGCTCCTCGTCGAAGGAGCGCTGCGCCTCCACCGCCGACGCGACCGCCTGGGCGAGCTGCACCAGCACCGGCGTACGGGCGGTCTGGGTGGCGGTCGGCACGACCACGTAGAGCGGTGCCCGGTCCTCGCGCAGCCGGGCGGCGGCAACGGTGACCGTGTCCCCGGCCGGCCAGTCCACCAGGGTCCATCCGGCCGGGTCGTCCACCCGCACCGTGGCGCCGGTCGGGACACCGGTGTCGTCGACGGCCCACGGGATGACGGCGGCCGCACCCTCGGGACCGGTGGCGACGCCGGCCAGGCAGTCGCCGTCGAAGGTTTCGGCGACCACCGCCGCCGGGCTGCGGAAGATCTGCGCGGCCCCGGACGCCGCCTCCTGGAGCAGCCGGGCGAAGTTCGGCGCGGCGTGCACGGCGACGGTGGTGTCGGCGAGCCCGAGCAGCCGCTCGGCGAGCAGCTCGGCCCGCAGCCGGGCGCGGTAGTAGCGCAGCACCGCGTGCGCGGTCGCCACCAGTTCCTCCGGCTCGATCGGCTCGGCCAGGTACGCGTCCGCGCCCCGGGTGAGCCCCTGCGCCCGGTCCGCGACGTCCACCGCGTGCGCCGACACGTGGATCACCGCGATGGCCGGGTGCTCGGCCTTGATCCGCTCGCAGACCTCGAACCCGCTCAGGTCCGGCAGCCGGACGTCGAGCACCACCAGGTCGATCGGGCCCGCCGCGACCCGGGCCAGCGCCTCGCCGCCGTTCTCCGCCTCGAGCACCGTGAAGCCGGCCCGGGAGAGCCAGCTCACCAGCAGGTACCGCTTGGTGCGACTGTCGTCGACCACCAGGACGGTCGCCGGGCCGCCGTCCACGGTCAGACTCCGTCGACCGGCAGGGAGACGGTGAAGGTGCTGCCCACCCCGGGCACGCTGCTCAGCTCCAGCGTGCCGCCGAGCAGGGCCACCAGACGCCGCGCGTACGGCAGGCCGAGGCCGGTGCCACCGACCCGGGTGGCCCCGGGCACCTGGTAGAACTCCTCGAAGATCCGGTCCTGCAGCTCCGGGGCGATGCCCGGGCCGGTGTCCGACACGCTGAACAGCCAGCGGTCGCCGGCGCGCCAGGCCCGCAGGCGTACCTCGCCGCGCTCGGTGAACTTGAGCCCGTTGTGCAGCAGGTTGCGCAGCACCTGGGCGAGGAGGACCTCGTCGGAGCGGAGCGTTGCCGGCGCGGGCGGCTCCTCCACCACCAGTTCGACGTCCGGTCGGGTGGCCAGCGCCCGCAGCGTTCCGCGCAGCTGACCGAAGATGAGCCGCAGGTCCACCTCGCCCCGGGCCGGCTCGATCCGCCCGGACTCCGCCTTCGCCAGGTCGAGCAGCTCGTTGACCAGGGCGAGCAGGTCGGCCGCGGACGAGCGGATCAGCCCGACCTGGCGGGCCTGCTCGGCGGTGAGCGGGTCGGAGGCCGAGTCGCCGAGCAGCCGCGCGAGCCCGATGATCGCGGTGACCGGCGCGCGGAGTTCGTGGCTGACGTTGGCGAGGAACCGGCTCTTCGACTCGCTCGCGGCACGCAGTTGGGCCGACTTCTCGTCCAGCTCGCCGTAGAGCGCCACGACCCCCCGGTTGGTCTCCTCCAGCTCCTCCGTGAGCTGGTTGTAGAGAGCCATCACCCCGCGGTTGGTCTCGGCCAGTTCCGCGTTCAGCACCGCCAGCTCGTCGCGCTGGCTGCGTACCTCGTCGAGAGCGGAGATGAGCTGCTCGTTCTGGGCGGCCAGCTCGTCCAGGGCGCTGCCCGGCGCGCTGACGGCGAGCGCGACGCGCAGTTCGGCGAGGCGCTCGGCGGTCAGCACCGGTGCGGTGACCGGGACACGTCGGGTCATCCTCACGACCGTATCCCCCTCTCCGCTCACCACACCCAGGGTGTCGACCAGACGCGCCACGGCGCCCGACTGCGGCTCGTACCGACCGCCGGGCAGCGGCCCGAGCGGGGCGAGGTCGACCCGGAGGTGACGGCTACCGTGAACGGCGTCGTCGACCGCGGAGAACGTCACGTCCGCACCGCCGACGGCGCGGAGCAGGTCGCGGGCCACCTCACTGAGGGCGGTGGCGAGGCGTACCTGGTCCTGGTGCTCCAGCCCGACGGCCGCCCCGACCTCTCGACCGCGGTGCCGTACGACGAAGATGTCGTGCTCCACGCGCAGCGCCATCTGCAGCAGCGGCCCGGCGGTCACGGCGTCCCCCGGGCGACCAGGACGCACGCGTCGTCGCGGCGGGTTCCGGCGTCCCGGAGCACGGTCGCGGCGACCACGAGGGGCGACCGCCCGGCGAGACCCGGGTAGTCGTCGAGCTGCCAGCGGTCGACCACACCGTCACTGTGCATCACGAGCAGGGCGTCGGGCGGGAAGGCGTACTCGTACTCGCGGATCCCCGGCCGCTGGTGCCCGGCGATGCCGGGCAGCGACACGAGGCCGCGGCGCTGCCCGGTGCCGTCGATCACGGAGCCGGCGACGTTGCCGACGCCGGCGTACCGGAGCAGCCCGGCCGCCGGGTCCGGCTCGGCGACCGCCAGCGCGGCGCCCCGGGTGTGCGTCATGGCGCGGTGGAGGTGCCCGACCACCGCCGCCGGCGACGCGGCCGGCGCCCGCCGGAACGCCTCGATGGCGGCCCCGGTGGCGGCGGCGGCGAGCGGCCCGTGGCCCAGGCCGTCGCAGGCGAGCAGCTGCCGCCGGCCGTCGACGACCCGCCAGGCGTACCCGTCGCCACTGACCTGTTCCCCGGTGATCGGCCGGGTCAGCGCGGCCGCCCAGGACGGCCGGAGGTCGACGCCCCGCGGCCACACCTGCACGGCGAGCACGGTGCCCCGGCCCGGCCGGGAGTACGCGTCGAACCAGCTGGCCTGCCGGGCGATCGCCCCGAGACCGATGCCCAGGGTGCCGGTGGTCGAGTGGCCGTCCCGGGAGGAGACGGTCAGGTCCGCCATCCCGGGGCCGGAGTCGATCGCGATCAGCTCCACCCCGGCGTTCCGGTCGTCCCGGACCGGACGCAGCAGCAGCGCACCGTCCTCGGCGTGCTTGACCAGGTTGCTGGTCAGCTCGGCGGCCACGATGGCGAGGTCGGCGGTCCGGGCCGGGCTCAGCCCCAGGTCGGTGCCGAGCCGTTCGGCGGCGCGCCGCACCGCGCCGGCGGTGCTCCCGGCCTCGACCCGGAACCAGCTGCCACGGTCGGCGACCGCGTCACCGGTCATCGGGACCACTTGGTGACGGTGACGGTGGTGCCCTGTCCCGGCGCGGTCACGATGTCGAACTCGTCCACCAGCCGGCGGGCACCGCTCAGCCCCAGGCCGAGCCCGCCGCCGGTGGTGTAGCCGTCGGTGAGCGCCAGGTCGAGGTCGACGATGCCGGGCCCGGAGTCGGCGAAGACGATCCGTACGCCACGGCGCAGCCCGTTGTCGACGGTGCTCACCTCGACCGAGCCGCCCCCGCCGTGGACCAGGGTGTTGCGGGCCAGCTCGCTCGCGGCGGTCACCACCTTGGTCTGGTCGACCAGGGAGAGCTTGACCGCCACCGCGACCGTCCGCACCAGCTGCCGGACGCGTACCACGTCCTCGTCGCTGTGGATCGACTGCGCCTGCGGCTGGCCCAGGTCCACGCTGGTTGTCATGGCGACGCCGTCTGGGCGTCCGGTTCGTCGTCAAGCTCCACGTCGTGCTCGTCGGCGCGGGCCGCCGCGATCAGCTCCATGCCCCGTTCGACGTTCAGCGCGGTACGGATGCCGTTGAGCGACAGCCCCAGCTCGACCAGGGTGATGGCGACCGCGGGGCGCATCCCGACGACGACCGTCTCGGCGTCGAGCACCTTCGAGATGGAGGCGATCGTGGAGAGCATCCGCCCGACGAAGGAGTCCACGATGTCCAGGGCCGTGATGTCGATGACCACGCCGTGGGTGCCGGTCGCCACGATCCGCTCGGCCAGGTCCTCCTGCAGTTGGACGGCCGTCTGGTCGGACATGTCGACCTGGATGGAGACCAGCAGGATGTCGCCGATCTTGAGAATCGGCACCCGGTCCATCAGACCTCCCGTCGGGACCGGCGGCCGGTCTCGACGCCGGTCAGTCGGAGCACGTGCCGCAGCGCGTCGGCGAGACTGGCCTTGGTGGCGATGTCGCCGAACTCGATGCCCAACGCGACGATCGTCTGGGCGATCTGCGGCCGGATGCCGGAGATGATGCAGTCGGCGCCCATCAGCCGGGCCGCCACCACGGTCTTGAGGATGTGCTGCGCGACCTGGGTGTCGACCGCCGGTACGCCGGTGATGTCGATGATCGCGTACGGCGAGCCGGTGTCGACGAGGGTCTGCAGCAGCCGCTCCATCACCACCTGGGCCCGGGCGGAGTCGAGCGTGCCGACCAGCGGGACGGCGACCACGCCCTCCCACAGCTTCACCACCGGGGTGGACAGCTCCAGCAGCTGCTCGGCCTGGTCGGCGATGAGGCTCTCGCGGGTGCGGACGTAGCTCTCGAAGGTGAACAGCCCCATCTGGTCGACCAGGGCGGAGAAGCCCACGTAGTCGCGCAGCGCCGAGCCGGCCTGCTCCGCGTCGAGGAGGTCCAGCAGGGCATCCTTGAGGGCGAACACGCTGACCGCCGTCTCGGTGGCGGAGAAGCCCTGCCGGGCGCGGTTGCGGGACAGCTCGGCGAGGACGGCCCGCAGCTCGGCGGCGTGCTCGGCGTCGAGGTCGAGGACGCCCTGCTCACCGACCGTGATCATGCTGCGGTGCAGCTCCTGCACCTGGCGGAGCAGCTCGGCCTGGCTGAGCCGGCCGCGCAACGACCCGGCGGCGACCTGAGTCCACCGCTGTGTGACCTGGTCGGCGTGGTCGGTCAGCAGACCCACCAGTCGACCGCTCTGCTCGGCGCTCAGCGCCATGACAACCCCCCTCGACCCGGACCGGGCGGACTCTATCACCGCACATCCGTCAACTACTTGCCACGATGCAAAGGATGACGACGGACACGGACATCACCGCCCGATCTGCGTTCCGCCCCGTTCGTGGGATACCGTTTCTCCGATAACAGGAGGTCTGGCGAATGTCCTTGACGGTGCACACGGAACAGCGCGGCGATGTCGTCGTCGTGTCGGTCGCGGGCGAGCTGGACATGGCGACCGCACCGCAGTTGCAGGACCAGATCACCGACCTGCTGGACAAGGGCCGCTGCCGGCTGGTCTTCGACCTGGCGGACGTGTCGTTCTGCGACTCCACCGGGCTGTCCGTCTTCGTCCGCGCGAAGAACAGCTGCGACGAGGCCGGCGGTGTCGTGCGGCTGGCCGCCCCGCAGCGGGGTGTGCTGCGCATCCTCGAGGTCAGCGGCCTCGTCGAGGTGCTGCACACGTACCCGACCGTCGAGCAGGCCGTCGCGGGCGATCCCACTCCGGCCTCCTCCTGACCGGGCTCACGCCTCGTCCTCGACGTACCGGGGCCGGGCGATGACCAGACCCGCGCCGGTCTGCACGGCGAGCGCCGCCAACAGGAACCCGATCGGCGCGGTCCAGCCTCCGGTGGCCTCGTAGAGCACGCCGACCAGCAGCGGCCCGAGCGCCGCGATGACGTAGCCGGTGCTCTGCGCGAACGCCGACAGCGCCACCGTCCCCTCGGCGGTGCGCGCCCGCAGCCCGATGGTCGTGAGGATCAGCGGGAACGCGCCCTGCCCGACGGCCAGCAGGGTGACCCAGAGCAGCGCGCCGCCGTGCGGTGACACCGCCAACCCCAGGTAGGACAGCGTCGACGCGGCGGTCAACGACAGTACGAGCGGCCGCAGCGTCCGCAGCCGCCCGGCCAGCGTCGGCATCAGCAGCGCGATCGGCACGCCCAGCGCGGTCACCCCGGCGAGCAGCAGCCCCGCCGTCTCCGGGCGGTAACCGGCGTCCCGGAACAGCTGCGCCAGCCAGCCCATGATCGCGTACCCGCTCAGCGACTGCGCGCCGAAGTACACCGCCATCGCCCAGCCGAGCCGGGTGCGCGCCGGGCGTACCCGGACGCGGGCCGCGGCGACCGTCGTGGTCGACCGGCGGGCGGCCGCGCGGGCCCGCAGGGCCAGCGGCACCCACGGGAGTACGGCGATCGCGGCCAGGCCGGCCCAGACGCCGAGCCCGGCGCGCCAGGAGCCGAAGGCGTGCGCGATCGGGACCGCCGAGGCGGCGGCCACCGTCGTGCCCAGGGTCAGGGCCATCGTGTACGCCCCGGTGACCAGCCCGGTGCGGTGCGGGAAGTGCTGTTTCACCAGCATCGGCAGGAGGATGTTCGCCACCGCGATGCCGGCCAGCGCCAGCGCGCTGGTGAGCACGAAGACCAGCGCCGAGCCGGTGACCGCCCGGAGCACCTGCCCGGCGGCGAGAGCGATCATGGCGAACACCAGCACCCGGGCCGCGGCGACCCGGCGGACCAGCCACGGGGTGAGCGCGCCGAGCCCCGCGAACGCGATGGTCGGCAGCGTGGTGACCAGGCCGGCCATGGCGCCGGAGAGCCCGAGCCCGGTCCGCACCTCGTCGAGCAGCGCGCCGAGGCTGGTGACGGCGGCCCGCAGGTTCACCGCGACCAGCAGCATCGCGACCAGCACGAGCGCACCCCCGCGCACCGCGCTCCCCACCCCCAGGCCCGCCGCACCCCCGCCACCCGCGCCCGCACCGCCGCCCGCGCCCCCGCCACCCGCGCCCGCACCGCCCGTGACCGCACCGCCCGCGACCGCGCCCCCGCCACCCACGACCGCACCGCCCGCGACCGCGCCCCCGCCCGTGGTCGCACCTTCGGGGAAAGTGCTGCCTCCGGCGCTCGGGTGAGCGCACTTTCCCCGAAGTTGCTGCCTCCCGCCGGAGGCGGGAGTGGAGGCGGGGGCGGGAGTGGGGGCGGAGGTGGAGGCGGGAACGGGAGTGGAGGTGGGGGTGGGGGCAGGAGTGGGGGTGGGGGTGGGGGGCCCGGCGGTGGCGGTGGGCCGTGGTGGCGGGGTCATGCGGTCGAACCTACAATCATGGGATGAATTTCCGGCAGGGGTTGTAACCGGTGACACGCGTCGTTGATTCCGTCGCCGTGCCACCGCGCGGCCGGCGGGTGCACGAGACGATCACCCAGCTCCGGAAGCGGATCCTCGGCGGCGAGTGGCCGGTCGGCGGCCGGATCCCGACCGAGCCGCAGCTCGTGGCGGCCCTCGGCGTGGGGCGCAACACGGTCCGCGAGGCGGTCCGCGCCCTGGTGCACGCCGGGGTGCTGGAGTGCCGGCAGGGCTCGGGGACGTACGTGGTGTCGACCGACGAGCTGGCCCCGGTGGTGGCCCGTCGGCTCACCGACGAACGGATGGCCGAGGTGGTCGAGGTGCGGCGCGCCCTTGAGGTGGAGGCCGCCCGGCTGGCCGCGCTCCGGCGTACCCCCGACGACCTGGCGGCGCTCGACGGTGCGCTCGCCGCCCGCGAGGCGGCCTGGCACGGGGGCCGGGTCGACGAGTTCGTGGAGGCCGACGCCGCGCTGCACAGCGCGGTCGTCGCGGCCGCGCACAACGGCATGCTCGCCGAGTTGCACGCGTCGATCGGCGCCGCGATGCGCAGCACGCTGACCCAGTCGATGGGCGATGCGCTGGAGCCGGGGCGCTACGTCGACCACGCCCGGCTGGTGGCCGCGATCCGGGCCGGCGACCCGGAGCGGGCGGCGGTCGAGGCGGGCGCTTTTCTGGAACCGCCCTCCCGGGCATAGGTTGTGCCGGACGGAAGACCGGACACCTCGGGAGTACGGATGCTCAAGGGCTTCAAAGACTTCATCATGCGCGGCAACGTCGTCGACCTGGCGGTCGGCATCGTGATCGGTGCCGCGTTCACCGGCGTGGTCACCCAGCTCACCAAGTCGTTCCTGGAACCACTGATCCGGGTCTTCGTGCTGCTGATCACCGGCAGCGACGAGGGCCTGGCCGGCACCGCGCCCGAATTCCGGGGCGTCGCCTTCGACTGGATCGCCTTCGTCAACGCGGCGATCACCTTCCTGCTCACCGCGGCGGCGCTGTACTTCCTGGTGGTCTACCCGATGAACCGGCTCGCCGAGCGGCGGCAGCGTGGCGAGGAGCCGCCGCCGGCCGCGCCGAGCGAGGAGATCAAGCTGCTCACCGAGATCCGGGACGCCCTCGTCGCGGCCGGCCGCACCACCCCCGTCCAGCAACGCGGCGCCCTCGACGACGCGCTCGGCCGGCGGGAGGAACCGCCCACCCGGTACTGAACGCCGCAGACGCACGACGGCCCTCGCGGGAATCCCGCGGGGGCCGCACATTTTCGTACGTCTGTTCGATAGAGTCCCCGCCATGGAGCAGCGAAAGCACTGGTGGAACGGGAAATGGGGCCGCCTGGCCCGGCGGGATGTCTTCCTCCGGGTCGACGCCGACCGGTGGTACGTCGAGCAGCGTGCCGGCGGGTCGGAGGGCGTCTCCAGGTTCTACGAGTACGACAGCGCCGAGGAGGCCGAGGAGACGGTCCGGGCGCTGCTCCAGGGCACCGACACGTGGCGCGAGCTGTCGCCCCGCCCGCCGGGCGGCTGGGGCCGCGTTTAGCGCGAGGACCGTTCGGGAACCGCGCCTGCATGAACGAACAGCAGGTCCTCTCCCGGATCACCACCGGGATGCCGGTGGTCGACGCCGCCGGCACCGAGATCGGCACCGTGGACCTGGTCCAGCGTGGCGACCCGAACGCGGTGACCGTGCAGGCGCCGACCGCCGACCCGGGCAGCAGCCTGGACGAGCTGATCGAGGCGACCGCGGTCGAGGAGCCGGACGTGCCGGCCGATCTGGCGGCCCGGCTGCGGCACGCGGGTTATCTGAAGGTCTCCACGGACCAGGTCCGCACCGGCGCGGTGTACGTGCTCGCCGACCAGATCGCGACCGTCACCGACGCGGTCCGCCTGGACGTCCCGTTGGCGCAGCTACCGGCCGAGGAGTGAGGGATCGGGCGGCGACATTCGCGATCCACCCACGAGTGCGTAGAGACGAACGGAGGGTGTTCTTGGCAAGCTTGATCCCATGACGCTGATCCTCCGCTCGGCCATCCTCAACGACATCGGCCTGGTCCGGACCAACAACGAGGACTCCGCGCTGGCCGGCGAGCGCCTCGTAGCCGTCGCCGACGGGATGGGTGGCCTGCCCGCGGGGGAGGTGGCGAGCGAGATCGTCATCCGCATCCTGGACGAGCTGACCCCCCCGACCACCCCCGACGGGGCCGCCGACGCGCTGCGCGCCGTCGTGAGCACCGCGAACCAGCGCATCCACGCCGCCATCACCGTCGATCCCGCCCGCGAGGGCATGGGTACGACGCTGACCGCCGCGTTGCTCGCCGGCGACACGCTGGTGCTGGCCCAGGTCGGTGACTCCCGCTGTTACCTGCTCCGGGACGGGGAGCTGACCCAGCTCACCCGGGACGACACGTTCGTGCAGGCGCTGGTCGACCAGGGCGCCATCTCCCCCGAGCAGGCCCGCCACCACCCCCAGCGGTCCCTGGTGACCCGCGCGGTGCAGGGCACGGACACCCCGCCCGCGATCGGGACGCTCGCCGTGCTGCCCGGCGACCGGCTGCTGCTGTGCAGCGACGGCCTGTCCGACTATGTGGAGCACGCGGCGATCATCACCGCGCTGGCCGGGTACGCCGACCGCCAGCTCTGCGGGGAGCAGCTGGTCAAGCTCGCCCACCAGGCCGGCGCGCCGGACAACGTCACGGTGGTGGTCTCCGACGTCACGGCGGCCTGACCTCCACTAGGTAGTTGTGCCATCTAGGTGGCACCGCTAGGGTTCGCCGGGTGGATTCCGACCGACGCGGGCAGTGGCTGCGCGGCGTACTCGACCTCTGCGTGCTCGCCGCGCTGCGGGAGGGCGAGTCGTACGGCTACCAGCTCGCCCAGACGCTCGACACCGCCGGCGTCGGGCCGATCCAGGGCGGGACCCTCTACCCGGTGCTCCTGCGGCTGCAACGCACCGGCCTGGTCACCGCGCAGTGGCGGGAAGGCGCCTCCGGGCCGGCCCGCAAGTACTACCGGCTCACCGAGAACGGCCGGTCGGCACTGCGCCAGGGCGGCAACGCCTGGCTCGCGTTCGTCGCCCCGGTGAACGCGATCGTCTCGAAGGGGGTCGACGGGTGAACGCCGACGAGTGGCTGCGGTCCTTCGCGGCCGAGCTGCACCAGCGCCGGGTCGCGGCCGACGCCGCCCGGCACGTGGTCGTCGAGGCCGCCACGCACCTGCGCGAGGGCGGCGGCGACCCGTGGCTGGTCTTCGGGCCACCCCGCGAGTACGCGGCGGCCATCCTGGAGAGCCTCGGGCCCGCGCCGCGCCCGCGTCCCGGGCCGGTGCGGCTGCACGCCGAGGGCATCGCCAAGCGGTACGGGCGGCGCACGGTCCTACACGACGCGACGCTGACCGTCCGGGCCGGACAGATCGCGGCCGTGGTCGGGGCGAACGGGTGCGGCAAGAGCACCTTCCTGCGCGTCTGCGCCGGGCTGGTCTCCCCGGACGCCGGCCAGGTGACCGTGTCCGGCCGGCTCGGCTACTGCCCACAGCAGGGCGGCACCGCCGACTTCCTCCTGCCGGACGAGCACTTCGTGCTGGTGGGCGCCGGCCGCGGCATGTCCCGGGGTCCGGCCCGCCGGGCCGGCCGGGCAGCCGCCCGCCAGCTGGGTTGGGAGGCCGACGGCGACGTGCTCACCCGGCACCTGTCCGGCGGCACCCGGCAGAAGCTGAACCTCACGATGTCCACGCTCAGCGAGCCCGACGTGCTGCTGCTCGACGAGCCGTACCAGGGCTTCGACCGGGGCACGTACGTGAACTTCTGGGATCAGCTCGCCCGGCTGCGCGACGAGGGCAAGGCGATCGTCGTGGTGACCCACCTGCTCAACCACCTCGACCGGGTCGACCTCGTGCTCGACCTGACCCAACCGGGAGGGCGCCCGTGAACCGGCTCGTCACCGTGGCCGAGATGACCGCCCGGGAGCTGCTGCGCCGCCGCGGCGTCCTGCTCCTGCTGCTGCTGATGCCGCTGGCGTTCTGGCTGATCCGGCGGGACTCGTACGTCGGCCAGTCGGTCCGGTCGCTGCTGCTCGGCATCGGCTGGGCGGTCAGCACCGCCGCCCTCTTCGCCACCAGCGCCGCCCGGGAGCTGGAGCCCCGGCTGCGGCTCGCCGGCTACGAACCGCACCACCTCTACCTCGGCCGGATGCTCGGCCTGTGGGCGGCGGGACTGGCCATCTCCGTACCGTTCTTCGTGCTCACCGTGGTCGACGCGCCCGAGCTGCGGCACGGCGGTGTGGCGGCGGCGATGCTGTGCTGCGTCGCGGTGGCCGCGCCGTTCGGGATGCTGATCGGCGCCCTGCTCCCCCGCGAGCTGGAGGGCACCCTGCTGCTGCTCACCGTGGTGGCGGTGCAGATGCTGATCGACCCGGCGGGCAGTGGCGCGAAGCTCACCCCGTTCTGGTCGAGCCGGGAGATCGCCACCTGGGCCGTGGACCACACCGACGGCGGCTACCTGAGCCGGGGCCTCCTGCACGGGGTGGTCGTCACCGCCCTGCTGGTCCTGACCGTGGCCGCGGTGTCCAGCGTCCGGCTGCGCCGTCGGCGGCACCTGCGGCACCTGCCGACCGGTTGACGGCAACCCGGTTGCGGGCGACGCCGGCCCGGGATGGGATGGACGGATGACCATCCGGCGGGTGCGCTCCGACGAACGCCTGACCAGTAGCTTCCCCCTCCAGGCGTACGCCTTCGAGGCCTCCCCCCGCAGCGCCGCGCGGGCCGAGGAGTTCCGCGAGTACCTGCCCTACAACGAGGGCAACCGGACGCTGGTCGTCGAGGAGGCGGGCGAGACGCGGGCGGCGGTCTCGGCCGTACCGATGCGGCAGAACCTGCGCGGCCGGGTGCTGCCGATGGCCGGCGTCGCCGGGGTGGTCACCCACCCGCTGGCCCGCCGGCAGGGGCACATCCGCGCCCTGCTGCACCGGCTCCTCGACGAGCTGCGCGACGAGGGGCAGCAGCTCACCGCGCTCTGGCCGTTCCGCCCGTCGTTCTACGAGCGCTTCGGCTACGTGGGGCTGCCGATGCCGCGTACCGTCACGCTGCCGGTGGCCGACCTGGCGCCACTGGTCCGGGCCGAGCTGCCCGGCGAGGTGCGGTGGGAGCGGATCGGCACCGGCTATCCGACCTGGCGCGAGTTCACCGAGCGGTGCCTGCGGGAGCGCCACGGCTTCGCGATCTTCCCCGGCTTCCGGGACGTCGGGCTGCGGGACCGGGACGAGCGGTGGCTGGTGACGGCGTCGGTCGGTGGGGCGGTGACCGGCGCGGTGACCTACCGGATCGAGGACCACGGCGGCACGCTCGCCGCCGACGACCTGCTCGCCACCGACCCGTACGCGAGGGCGCTGCTGCTGCAGTTCTTCGCCCGGCACATCGACCAGGTAGCGACCGTCCGGTTCGACGTACCCGCCGACGAGGTGCCCGAGCTGTGGCTCACCGACCTGGAGGTGCACGTCGAGGCACGGGTGACCCGCCCGGCCTCCTGCGCGCCGATGGCCCGGCTGCTCACGATGGACGCGCTCGCCGGGCTGCCGGCCGGTGCGGGCCGGGTCCGGGTGGAGCTGACCGGGGACCGTTGGCTGGCCGGGTCGTACCTGCTCGACGGCGCGACCGGCGCGCTGGAGCTGGTTCCCGGCGAGGCCGGCATCGTCCCGTCCGCCACCCTGACCGCGGCGGGCCTGTCCGGGCTGGCGTACGGGGTGCTGGACCCGGTCGAGGTGCACCTGCGCGGGCTGGGCGACGTGCCCGCCGACGCCGCGGCGGAGCTGCGCCGCCTGTTCCCGCGCCGGCTGCCGTACCTCTTCGCGGACTTCTGACCCCCGGCCGGCCGGCGGCCCGGGTGAACCGATCGGCGGGTACCGCCGGGTCGCCTCGTGCCGCGCCCGACCGGGGTACGGTGCTGCCGATGCCGGTGTGGGTTCAGGCGGGGAGCTGGGGGCTGCTGGCCGGGTCGGCCCTGCTGCTGGGCGCGGCGGCCGGCTGGTTCGCCCGGCTGCCGCAGCGGGTGATCGCGTCGATCATGGCGTTCGGCGCGGGCGCGCTGCTGTCCGCGGTCGCGTTCGAGCTGGTCGCCAAGGCGCACGGGCGGGCCGGCCTGCTGCCGACCGCCCTCGGCGCCGGCGCCGGCGCGCTGGCCTACACGGTCGCGAACGTGTACCTGGCCCGCCGGGGCGCCCGGTACCGGAAGCGCTCCGGGGTCCAGCCGTCCGAGGCCCAGCAGCCCGGCTCGGGCAACGCGATCGCGGTCGGCGCGCTGCTGGACGGCGTACCGGAGTCGGTGGTGATCGGGGCGAGTCGCCGCCGGCGGTCCTGTCGGCGATCACCGCGCTGGCCGGGGGCGCGATCCTGGCGATGATCACCGACACGATGGTCCCCGAGGCGGTCGAGAACGCTCATCTGCTGGTCGGGCTGGTCACGGTCGCCGGTTTCCTGACCGCGTTCGCCCTCTCGCACGCCTGATCCGGTCGCCCGTTCGCGCGCCCGATCCTTAGGCCCTCCTTAACGTTTTCGGCGCCCGGCCCGCCGGCTCCTAACATCACGGGGTGCGCCTGAAGTCCGCCGCTTTCCTGACCGCGTTGGCGGTCGCCGCCGCGATGCTGCCCGCCTGCGGTTCCGCCGAGCCGGCGACGCCGGCTCCGGCCGCCGAAACCGCCACGCCACCGTCCGCCGCGTCCCCGTCCGCCGTGGGCCAGCCGGCGGCCCGGAGCGGCCTGGGCGTCCGCTACCCCGGCCCGCGCCCCTCGGCGCGGCCGGCGGCGGCCGGTAACCCGGCCGGTCGCGCCGCCGTGCCGGCCGAGGCACGGGCGGTGGACACGTCGAAGCCGACCCGCACGATCGGCACCGGCACAGCGGCGAGCTGCACGTCGGCGGCGGTCGTGAAGGCGGTCGCGGCCGGCGGGATCATCACCTTCGACTGCGGGCCGGACCCGGTGACCATCGCCATGACCGCCACGGCCAAGGTCCGCAACGCCAACGGGCCGAAGGTGGTCCTGGACGGCGGCGGCAAGGTCACGCTGAGCGGCCAGGGGAAGCGGCGGATCCTCTACATGAACACCTGCGACCCGGCGCAGGGCTGGACCACCTCGCACTGCCAGAACCAGGATCACCCGCAGCTCACCGTGCAGAACCTGACCTTCGCCGACGGCAACTCCACCGGGGACGAGGCCGAGGGCGGCGGTGGCGGCGCCATCTTCGTCCGCGGCGGCCGGTTCAAGATCGTCAACTCGCGGTTCGTGCGCAACCGGTGCGACCGGACCGGGCCGGACCTGGGTGGCGCGGCGGTGCGGGTGCTCAGCCAGTACGAGAACAAGCCGGTGTACGTGGTGAGCAGCACCTTCACCGGCGGCTCCTGCGCCAACGGCGGCGCGTTGAGCAGCATCGGCGTCTCGTGGGTGGTGCTCAACAGCGTGCTGCGCGACAACGAGGCGATCGGCCGGGGCGCCAACCCGGCCCGGTCCGGCACGCCGGGCGGGGGCAGCGGCGGGGCGATCTACTGCGACGGCAACGAGTTCACCGTCCGGATCGCCGGCACGGTCATCGAGGGCAACGACGCGAACGAGGGCGGTGGTGCGATCTTCTTCGTCAGCAACAACCGCACCGGCACCCTGCGGATCGAGAACTCGACGCTGCGCCGCAACCCGAGCCGGGGCTTCGAGACCCGCGGTTTCCCCGGCATCTTCTTCCTGGGCGCCCGCCCCCCGACGGTCACCGGCTCCCGCCTGAGCTGACCCGGCCCCGGTCAGTAGGGGTTGCCGTGGCCGGGGACGGGGTTGCGGGGGGCGTTCCGGGCCCGGGCCATCGGTGGGGTCCGCGTGTGGGCGCGCTCGGCCATGCCGGCGAAGAGCTCCTTCAGGGTGCTCACGGCGTCGTGCCGGGGTGTCCAGCCCAGCTCGGTCTCGGCGCGCTCACTGGACATCAGCGGCGCGTTCAGGGCCAGCCGCACCCAGCCGGCGTCGATGGGTTGCAGCCGGGCGTACCAGGTCACCGCGGCGGCGGCGCGCAGCACCGGGCCGGCCACCGGAACGGTCCAGCCGTGGAAGTGCCGGGCCACCAGCTCCGGGGTGAGCACCGGGTCGGCCGCGACGTTGAACGGGCCGCGCGCGTCGCCCAGCACCGCCCGGGCGTACGCGTCGGCCACGTCCTCGGCGTGCACCGCCTGCATCCGCAGCCGCCGGTTCGTCGGCACCAGCGGCAGCCGGCCGTACTTGAGCAGGCGCAGCGGCACGAACGGGCCGACGAAGTACCGGGCGATCTCGGTGGCCGCCGCCCGCTGGAAGATCAGCCCTGGTCGCAGGCGTACCACCCGCAACTCGGGATGCTCCCGCTCCACCCGGTCGAGCAGCGTCTCGACCTCTGCCTTGTCCCGGCTGTACGAGGAGCCGGGCACCCCGGTCGCCGGCCAGCGCTCGCTGACCGGGTGGTCCTTGGGGCCGGGCGCGTAGGTGCCGACCGACGACGCGTACACCAGGGCCGGCACGCCCGCCCGGACCACCGCGTCGATCACCGTCTGGCTGCCGCCGACGTTGGTGCGGCGCAGCACCCGCGGGTCGTGACTGGGCTGGATCTGCCAGGCCAGGTGCACCACCGCCGCGGCACCCGCGAACACCTCGACGAGCTGGTCGCCCGCCCCCGGCGCCCCGATGTCGCAGGAGTGCCACTCCACCTGGTCGTACGGTTCACCGGCGGCCGGGCCGGGTGGCCGGCGGGCCACCCCGGCGAGGTCCAGTCCGCGTTCCCGGCGCAGCCGGCGCAACAGTGCCGTGCCGGCGTTGCCGCTCGCTCCCACCACCACGATCCGCATGTCCGCCCCGTACCCGGTCTTCGGTCGCCCAACCGTTCCCGCTTCAGGGGCGCGGCGCGTGGCGGACCCAGGCGTGCTTCTGGTCCCGCTGCCGCCGCCCGGTGGTGGCGGCCAGGCAGCGGGGGCAGATCCAGCCGACCGCGTCCGCCTCGGTGAGCACGTCGGTGCCGGTGTAGTCGAACCGGACATGCGGGAACCGGCGCAGCCCGGCCCGGCTGAGCGGCACCCCGCACACGGTCTGGTTCTGTCCCGGTTCCCAGGCGTGCACCTCGCCGGCCGGCTCCCGTACCCCGTCCGGGCCGGTCTCCTCCCCCGACGCCGCCACCGCCGCGGTGCTGGTCCTCCGCATACCGGCACGGTTCCCCGCGTGCCGCCACCCATGCCTGACGGCGGTGATCGCGGCCGGCTCAGGCGGCGAGCAGGGCGCCGATCAGCGCGGCGAAGGCGACGACCGAGGCGACCGTGCGGACCAGGTTCCAACGCACCCAGGGCCGCTCGAAGCGGTCCCGCACCGCCGCCAGGTCGCCGATCCCGTCCACCGGGCCGGCCGCGTCGAGCTGGTTGTTCAGCGGGACGTTGCCCCGCACGGTGACCCCGAACATCACCAGGTGCGCCACCAGCGCCACGATGCTCCAGGCCAGCACCGGGCCGTCGCCGAGGTGCAGCGCGACGGCCAGGGCGGTGAGCGCGGGAGCCCCGAGGAACGCGACCAGGAACCAGCCGTTGAGGATCTTCCGGTTGATCGACTGCATCGTCCCGACCAGGGTCCGCGCGTCGGTCGCGGCCAGACCGGGCATGACCGAGCAGGCGTACGCGAAGAACAGCCCGGCCATCAGCCCGCTGGTGAACGTCGCGGCCGCGAGCGCGGCGAGACGGATGGACATGGGTGACCTCCCTGGCGGCTGGCGGCTGGCGGCTGGCGGCTGGCGGCTGGCGGCTGGCGGCTGGCGGCTGGCGGCTGGCGGCTGGCGGCTGAGTATGCCACGGCCCCCTTTGGAGCTGCCCCGTTCACGTCATCACCCCGCAGCGCCCTCCCGCATCACCCCGCATCACCCGGCGGCACGCCGCAGCACCCCGCAGCGCCCTCCCGTCCATCCTCTGCCATCGAGATCTCCGCCATCGGGATCTTGGGAAGGAGGGTGGCTTCCGAGGGCCGAGGCCGGCCAAGATCTCCATCGAGCGGTCAACGCGAGCGGGCCCAGGCGGTGAAGCGGTCGGTCAGATCGGGCGAGTCGCACCTGTCGAGGTGCTCGGCCGCCTCGGCCTGCAGGGTGCCGAGGTAGACCAGGAGAGCCGTCCGATCGGCGCGGTACTCGGCGAGCAGCCGCAGCTTGGCCGGCGAACACGGCCACGCGATGCCGCAGGCGGCGCACCGCCAGGTCGGCCGGGACGGCAGGTGGGCGCGCACGTGGGTCACCGCGAGGCGCTCCGGATGACGGTGACCCGGTCGAGGCGTACGCAGACGTGCCGCGGGCGGGCCCGTACCGTCCCGTCCGGATGCAGCTCGTGGCCGCGCAGATCGGCCCAGACCACCCCGTCGACCGGCCGGCGGTTGGCCACCTCGACGACGTGCATCGTCAGGACCCCGGCGCCGAACCGGTAACCGTCCTCCGGCACCCGGATCACGTCCCCGACCTCCATCAGCGTCTCCCTCCACAAAGCAGGCTGGTGACACTCTGCTGTGGTGGCGACTACGCTCGGAAGGCACTCCGGGCGGTCGGGCCGCGCTGGCTCGACGGGTGCCCGACCTGTGGTGACCTGGGTAGTCGATCTTTGATCTGGGAGGCGTCGAGTGGCTGACGTACCGGGTCCGCTCGCGGACTTCATCGTGGCGGAGATCCGGCGAGCCCGGGGCGCGGCCGGCATGACGCAGGAGTCCTTCGGTCGAGGGGCCGGGTTCAGCGCCTCCCACGTCAGCGCCGTGGAGGGCGGCAGCCGTGCCCTCACCATGGACTTCATCAAGGGCGCCGACCGGGCCCTCAAGACGGGCGGTCTGTTCGAGCGGCTCGCCGCCCAGCTCGGTGCCCCGTCCTGGTTCCTCCCCTGGCTCGACGCGGAACGCGCCGCCACCCAGCTCCGACTGTTCGAACCCCTGCTGATCCCGGGACTGCTCCAGACCGAAAACTACGCCCGCGTGATCATGCGATTGAACGACCTGATGTCGGCCACCGAAGTTGACCGGCAGGTGCATGCCCGCATGGAGCGGCAGAAGATCCTCACCTGCGCGACGCCGCCACAGCTTGTCGCCGTCCTCGACGAGGCCGCACTACGGCGGACCGGCGACGGCTTCAGCGGCATCATGGCCGAGCAGGTCGCGCACCTCATCACGTTGGCGGAGCTGCCACACGTTCACGTCCACGTGATTCCCGCTGCGACCGGAGTCCATATCGGCCTGTCCGGTCCCTTCGCGCTGGCCAGGTCGGCAGACGGCGGGTGGGTCGGGCACCTGGAAAATCAGCTGGGCGGACTCGTGGTGGACAGCAAGGATGATGTGGCGAGTCTGCTGGCGAAGTGGGAAGGTGTGCGCAACGAGGCGCTACCGCGCCAGCAGTCCATCGATCTGATGAAGGAAGTGCAAAGTGATCATGGACCTCAGTAGCGCAACGTGGCGTAAGTCCAGCCGCAGCGGTTCCAGCGGTGGGAACTGTGTCGAGGTAGCGGACAACCTGCCCGGGATGGTCGCCGTACGCGATTCGAAGGACCCGGACGGGCCGGCGCTGACCTTTCCGCCCGCCGCTTGGCGTACCTTTGTCACCGCCCTGACAAACCGGCCTTGATCTGCGGAAACAGCCGCCGTCCCGGCTGCCGTAGGCGGTTGCGGCCGACTGTCCGGTAACCTGATCCGGCGGGCCGCTAGCTCAATGGCAGAGCTGTGGACTTTTAATCCATAGGTTCAGGGTTCGAGTCCCTGGCGGCCCACCAGATGTGGCGGTACGCGAACCGTACCGTCGGTGGATTGTTGATCAAGGGCTAGCTCGAGGGCTGGCCCTTGATTGTTTGTGGCGGTCGGGATCCGGAAGCGGGGGACGACACTGTCGTCGGCCAGGATCTCGATTTCCTCGATCAGGGCCTCGAAGAGGGCCTTCTTCGCTTTGTGTCCGCCGGTGGTGATGATCTCCGCGATCTGGCTCCTGATCGTCGCTAGGTCCTCGGCGGATGGCCCGATGGGTGGCTGATCAAGGTCGAATTCGAGGCGGGCTTTGTCGGCCCGCAGTTGCTTGGATTGCTTCCGCAGGTTCGTCAGCCGGGCTTGGATCTCGGGGTCTTCGTCGTCGAGGTTGCCCCGTTCGAAGGCGGTGAGGTAGCGGTCGACGGCGGTGGCGTTTTCCCGTAGTTGGCGGTTGATGGAGGCAAGTTCCTCGTGGTGTGTGCTGGTGGCTTGGGCGTGGGCCGTCAGGAACTCGGTGATTGCCCGGTCGATGAGGTCGTGGCGGGTGGTGTAGAAGTCGAGTAGGGCTTGGCCGATGGCCTTTTCCAACTCGTCCGCGTTGAAGCGGTGGATGTCGCATCCTTGCTTCGCGCCGTAGCGGTTGCGGCTCCAGCACATGTAGTAGCGGTATCGGTTGTTGCGCCCGTGGGCGACGGTGCCGATGTACTTGCTGCCGCACTGGGGGCAGGGGATTTTCCCGGTGAGGGTGTATTCGGAGGCGTTCGCTGCCCGCTGCCCGATTTCCTCGCTGCGCTTGGTGAGGATGTGTTGGGCGTACTTGAACTGGCCCGCTTTGATGATCGGCGGGTGGGCGTCGGTGACGGTGATGTCGCGGAAGCTCTTCTCGCCGATGTACTGGCGGTTGGTGATGACCGTCTCGACGGACCGCTGGGACCAGGGCTTGCCGCGTTTGGTGCGTAGGCCGCGGTCGTTGAGCACGCTGGCGATGGCGCGGGTTCCGAGGCGGTCCTTGGTGTAGAGGTCGAAGATCCGCCGGACGATCGCGGCCTCGGTCTCGACGATGACGTAGTTGTGGGTCTTGGCGTCCACGGTGTAGCCGATGGGTGTGGTGCCACCGTTCCACAGGCCCTTGGCGGCCTTGCGTTCCATGCCCGCGATGACGCGGTCGATGATGACCTCGCGCTCGAACTCGGCGAACACGCCGAGCATCTGGACGAGCATGCGGCCCACCGGGGTGGAGGTGTCGAACGGCTCGGTGGCTGAACGGAAGCTCACGCCGGCGTCGGCGAGTTCGTCGAGCAGCGACACGAGGTCGCGCAGTCGGCGCGAGAACCGGTCCACTCGGTAGACGAGCAGGGTGTCGAACAGTCCCGCGCGGGCTGCTCGCAACATCTTCTGGAGATCCTCGCGTTCGGTGGTGGCGCCGGACGCGTCGTCGGAGTAGACCTTGACGATTTGCCAGTCTCCCGGTTGGGATTCCACGAAGGCTCGCAGTTTGGATTCCTGGGCTTCGAGGCTGTACGGCTGGTTGTCCTCGTCTGTGGAGCGGCGGATGTAGATGGCCACCCGGCGGGTCGTTGCTTCTTCGATTTGCCGTATGCGGCGAGGGGTACGGGTTTTCTTAGCCATAGACCAATGCCTTTCATGATCATTTGAGGGGTTGGTGGACCGTCGACCGTCGGTCCATCCGTGCGGCGCGTCAAGCCGCGCTAGCTGCGCTGAGCTGGGCAAACGCAAGAAGGCCGGTCCGACGCGTTCGCGTCGGACCGGCCTTCTTGGCTTCCGCAGGCTTGTCAGCGCCTGCGGGATGTGCCTCTGCCTGGTGTCCGCTTCGATCGTCCGCGCTGCCGGCGGCCGTCGTGTCCGAGTCGGTTGGCTGTCCGTTCGACGGCGGCCTGCTCGCGCTCGTAGGAGGAGATCGCGCCGACGATCTTCATGATCAGTCCCGTGAGCGGTCCGGAGGTGCCGAGCATGCCGTCAGCGGTCATCAGGACGGCGCAGGACGCATCGAGCTGCTCGGCGACCTCCGCGACGTGTTCGAGGCGACGACCGGTCCGCCTCGTCTCATCCGTGGGGAACACGTCGTACGTGCCGGATGATGCGGCTGTGGGGGCGTCGCGCAGCCCCGGTCGCCGTAGCGGGGGCTTGCGTCCGGAGGTGGGGGTGTCCTGGTAGACAGCCACCACCGACCAGTCGGGATAGTGCTGCTGAAGGTGGGCGCGGAGAATCTGCTGCTGCTTGTCGACCGACGACGGGTAGTGCTCGTTGCGGACGTACAGCGCGACCCTCCGCAGTGCGGGTGATGTCGCCGATGATGTGCGATGCCGGTGGGATGTCGGGGTCACGATGACGCCTTTCAAGATCACAAGGTGGGGTTGCGGATGGCGACCATCGGTCCATCCGTGTGGACTGTCAAGCCGCGAGGTGGCACGTACGCAAGAGGGCGGTGACCGCCTGCGCGGTCACCGCCCTCTGCTGCGGTTCAGCCTGTCTTTTCGGTGCCATGGTGCTGCGTCCACCAGTCGGCGATCATCGCGGCGAGCGCTGTCACTGCCTGCTGGCGGTCATCGTCGCTGAGCGGCGCTGTGCGAGGTGGACGGACGACTATCGGCCGTCTGCGGCCGTCCGCTGCTTTCCTGCGTGGTGTCGACGGTCCGTCAGCCATAGGCGGCCGGTCGCGAAACGGGGCTCGGCATGCGGGTGAAAGTGGTGTACATCGTTGACCTCCTTAGATAGGCGAAAGCGGATGGCCCGCAGAGCGCGCGCTCTGCGGGCCATCCGCTCGTCGTGATACGACGACGACGTGGGTGTATGGGAAGGCCTACCGGGAACGGGAGGCCGCCAGGGACTCAAACCCTGAACAAACCCCTTCGGCGCTGTGCTGATCAACTCCAATCGGGCGGATCGGCCGCCTGACCTCGGCGAGTTCTGCCACTGCCTTACAGCGGTTGACAGCTCTTGTCGGCGTCACTTGTGCCCGCCTTGTGCCCGATGATCTTGCCGAGGTTACCGGTCCCCGATGTCCATGGACGTCCGTCGGTGTTGGTGCCGGTCGTCTCACGTGTCGTCGGCTTCGGCCTGGTGGTCGACCCACCGCATGAGCGCCCGGCTGATGAATCCGCGTTGCCGCGCCGATCTCACCAGGAGAGCAAGAGCAAGTGCCACGACCAGGCCGGCCCATTTCGGCGCTCCTGCTTTCCAAGCCAGCCATCCAATAAGCCCGGCCACCAGAAGCAGCAACCATTCGGCTCTCCCTGGCGTCACCCACCGAAACACTTGCGCGCGTATCATCCGCGCAGCTCATCACACTCGGCCAAAGCATGCGTCAGGCGAAAGGGTGCACTTGATCGTCAAGCTTCTCTTGACGCCACCCCGGCAGCAGTGCGACGAGGTTGTGGTGGGGATGCGGCGCGCGCACTCCGGGCAGGCCTCTGGCTCTGCCGGCAATATCCGGCCCGAGGGGTCGCAAAGGCTCCGGGGTCAAGGGCGGGTCTTGATCGGGGCATCGGCGTCGTAGACGGTGACGGCGTGCTCGTCCAGGGTGACGGTGACGAGCTTGCGGGCGTGGACCTTAGCCGACTCCGCGCTGGCGAGCACGCCGTGGCGGCCGGCGCGACGGGTTCATCGGCAGTGCCAGGTCGCCGCCCGGTTCTGGCGGTCCGTCGGGGGCACCCCACCGGCCACCATCCCGCCTGCGCTGATCGACGCGGTGTAGACCTCGTGCCGGCGCTTCTCGTGCACGTCATCGGGCAGCGGCAACGGTGCCGCGGTGCCGTCCTCGCCGAGCAGGACCGACGAGTACCGCGGCGTGCCGACCAGCAGGCGTCCCTCGGAGTTGGTCCAGACAGTGAAGTGGCTCTGGACGTCCAGGCCGGTGTAGACGGTCAACTGACCGGTGCGGATGTTCCACCGGGCCGGCGGCGTGCCCTCCTGCTTTCCGGGATTCTCGATGAAGCCGGCGACCCACTCGCCGCGTACCTGCATCGCTCGTAGGGCATTCCAGCCTGCCGGCATGGGCAGGATCTCCCGTCCGCCGTCCGGGTGCCACAGCTGCAACCCGTCATCCCGCTGGCCGACCACGGTGCCGTCGCCGGCCACGCCGATCACATTGACGTTGTCGGCCACGCCGATCACATTGACGTTGTCGGAGCCAGGCAGCACGCGCGGCTCGCCCTTCCCGTTGTCCGGCCAGACCACCACAACACGGTCGCCGACGTTGCGGGCAGCATCCCGGTAGGCGACCCCCACCACGTCGCCGCGATCGTTCACACCTTCCGCGGTCACCTGCGCGTATCCGGTCGGCGCGGGTAGCTCGTGGGCCTGGCCGTCCCGGTAGACCCAGGCCGTCACGGGCTTCGACGGATCGTTCACCGGATGGTCCGTCCCCACCACCACGCCGGCCGAATTCACCTCGACACGCCGTGCTCGATGCACACCCGTACCCGGTGTCTCAAAGACCGTCGGCACCTCTCCGTCCCACAGCACGAGCACCGTCCGGTCGGCCGGTTTCGCCGGCATCCGCTCGGCGTTGCCAAGGACGTAGCGGCCGTTCGGGCTCGACGTCTCGACGCGTGCGAAACCCGTGCCGGCCGGGGTGGGCAGGGGCGTGATGCGGCAGTTGGCCGCCTCCTTGGCGACCGTCACGGGCACGACCCGCACCGGCGGGATCTCCCTGATGACGGGCTCGACCGCGGCTGGCTCGGGCCGGACCCGGTCGTCGCCCGCGAACACCACCGCCGACGTGCCAGCCGCGACCGCGACCGCGACAGCGGCCAACCCGGCGGAGATCCGCTGCCGGCGCCGCTCCGACCGCCGGCCCGCCCGCACGGCCCGCGCGACGTCCGACCGCGGTGCGGGCACCGGTTGGTCGCGCAGCACCGTCGAGAGAATCCGCGCCGTCCGCTCCTCGTCGTCCCAGGACATTTCATCTCCTCGCTCAACGGTTGGTGGCGGTGGTCGGCAGGTCCTGAAGGTGACGCCGGAGCGCCGCCAGCCCCCGGCTGGTGTGGCTCTTCACGTTCCCGGTGGAGCAATGGAGGACCTGGGCGACCTCCTCGACGGGAAGGTCGCAGCCGAAGCGCAGCACCAGCACGGCTCGCTGCGCGTACGGCAGCTGGGCGAGCAGGCCGCTGACCATGTCGCGCTCCTCGACGCCGTCGTCCGGGTGCGCGGGGCGTTCGGGTGTCCGGGACATCAGCAGCACCTTCGACCAGCGTCCCCGCTGCTCGTCCAGGTAGGTGCGGACCAGCATCTGGCGCACGTACGCGTCGATGCTGTCGGCCCGCCGGGCCCGACGCCAGTGCCGGTAGAGCGCGGTGAGCGTGCTCTGGACGATGTCGTCGGCACGGTGGCCGTCGCCGCAGAGGAAGTACGCGGTGCGGTGCAGGGCGGGCAGCCGGGCGGTCACGTACTCGACGTACTCGGTCTCGTCCTCGCTGCGCATGCCGGCTCCTCCTCGACTCCCTGTACCGGTGACGGCGATGGACCAGGAGCGGGTTGCAGTCCGACATCTGCTGCCGAACGGTGTGGTAACGGTCGTAAGCAACCCAAGGTTGGCTCGATGATCAGCGGACACCACGACGTCGGTCGACGGCGATATAGTGCCCGGTGCGCGCTGCCCGCGTCGGATCGGTCGACGCACGGTGTGGCGCGCTTCCCCCAAGGAGTGCGTACGTTGCCTCGATCCCCCATGCGGAGGCCGGTCGCTGTCGCGTCGGCCCTCGCCCTCGCCGCGACCGCCCTGGTGGCCGCCGCCTCGCCCGCCACGGCCAGCTTCCCCGGCTCGGGCAGCGTGCTGACCAGCAGCAACGGCGGAAACGCGATCAGGTTCCACGGTGACCCGGCGCGGACGTCCCTCAGCTCGCCGGACACCATCACCGCTGCCGCGTGGTCTCCGGACGGCAGCCAGGCTGCCTACTTCGACCGCGAGTCGGGCATCAAACGGATCCGGTTCGACGACGGCGCCGTCCGCTACCCGCTGAACTCGCCGCCGGACGCCGGCATCCGCCGCAGCGGCCTGACCTGGTGGGCCGACGGCAGCGCCGTCGCCTGGTCGGAGAAGGCTTCGGCCGGTGCCCCGTGGGGGGTCGTATCCGATCGGGTCGGTGGGCTCTTCGGCCACGGGCGGCTCTCGCCCAACGACGGGAAGCACTACCTGGCTCCGGATGGCGGGCCCGACCAGTTGCTCGTCTGCCAGCGCCAGGCGGACGACGGTGCCGGTCAGCCGGCCGGCCAGCCGGCCGTCATGCTGTACGACGGTTCGAAGGAGCACTTCGAGCGCTGGCGCCTGGTCGACGACAACGGATCGAATCCGGCCATCTCGCCGGACGGTTCCCGGGCGGCGTTCGTCCGGGCCGGCCGGATCGTGGTGTCCGACCTGGCCGGTCAGAACGAGGTGACCATCACCCCCGCCGGCGTCCAGTACGACGACCCGGCCTGGTCGCCGGCCGGCACCTGGTTGGCGTTCAGCCGGGTCACGTCGACGGCCGCCCGCCCGGTCCACACCGCGCCGGCGGACGGTTCGGCGGAGCCGGTGGCGGTTCCGGGTCTGGACGGCGTGCCCGCGTACCAGCCGCAGCGGAAGGAGCGGGTCGCCCGGCTGTCCGGTGCGGACCGGTTCCAGACGGCGGTCGCGGTCTCCCGGGCGCGGTGGGCTGACAGCTCGGCCCTCGCGGCGGTCCTGACCCGCTCGGACACCTACGCCGACGCGCTGGGCGGTTCGGCCCTGGCGGCGGCGAAGGGCGGCCCGCTGCTGTTGACGCCTCCGGATCGGTTGGACGCGACGACGAAGGCGGAGCTGCAGCGGGTCCTGCTTCCCGGGCACAGCACGGTCTACCTGTTGGGCAGCACCGGGGCGCTGTCGAAGGCGGTCGAGGATCAGGTCCGGGCGATGGGCTACCACGTGCGGCGGCTCGCCGGCGCGGATCGCTTCGCGACGTCGGTGGAGATCGCGAAGGCGGTCGACCCGGCTCCGGAACAGGTGATGCTGGTGACCGGGATGAACTTCCCGGACGCCCTGGCCGCGGGCGCCGCGGCCGGGGCCACCAACGCCGGCCACACCAACTACCGGTCCGCCGTGGTGCTGCTCACCAGGGACGAGGTGATTCCGCCGGTGACGAAGGCGTACCTCGACGGGCAGCCGCGCGAGCAGCGAATGCTGTACGGCATCGGCAAGCAGGGGGTGGAGGCGGCCTACTCGTACGACCCGATCGGCCCGTACGTCCGTGGGTATTCCGGCCAGGACCGGTACGGGACGGCGTACGCGGTCGCCCAGGAACTCTTCGAGGGCCAGCCGTACACGGGCTTCGCCACCGGGACCAACTGGCCGGACGCGCTCACCGGCGGGGCGCTGATGGGCGTGCTCGGTGGCCCGTTGTTGCTCACCCCGGGCGCCGGCGCCAACCTCGGAGCCGACGCCGCCTCGCAGCTGAAGGAGTCGAGCGGGTCGGTGCACACCGGCCTGGTCTTCGGTTCGCCCGCGGTGGTGAGCTCACCGCAGCAGGCGCAGGTCGGGACGTGGCTCGGCGGTCCACTCGGGGCCACCTCGCTGAGCAACCCCACGGGCCTCGGCCGTTAGCCAACGCTTGACGCCTCGAATGACGACCGGGTGGATGGGCTGAGCCTGCCCAGCCCGGCGTCCGACGCGGCCCAGAAGTCGGCGTAGCGGCCACCGTGGCGCAGCAGTTCCTCGTGGCTGCCGTCCTCGATGATCCTGCCCTCGTCGATGAAGACGACGCGGTCCGCGCGCCGGACGGTCCGCATCCGATGCGCGACCAGCACCACCGTCCGGCCCGCCATCAGGCGCTCGATGCCCTCGTGGACGGCGGCCTCGTTCACCGGATCCAGCGCCGAGGTCACCTCGTCGAGCAGCACGATCGGCGCGTCCTTCAGCAGTGCCCGCGCGATCGAGACCCGCTGGCGCTCACCGCCGGAGAGCGACGCACCGGCCTCTCCGACGTTCGCGGACCACCCGCCGGGCAACCGCTCGACGACCTCGTCCAGCCGCGCGGCGGTCGCCGCCGCCCGCACCTCGGCCTCGCTCGCCTCGGGGCGACCGAGCCGGACGTTCTCCTCGATCGTGCCGTCGAAGAGGTAGACGTCCTGGAAGACGATGGCGATCTGTGCCATCAGCGACCCGGGATCGATGTGCCGCACGTCGACGCCACCCACCCGCACAGCACCCCCCGCCACGTCATAGAAGCGGGCGAGCAACTGCAGCAGGGTGCTCTTGCCCGCACCGGACGGGCCGACGACGGCCACCCGCTGCCCCTGCGGTATCGACAGCGACACGTCGTCGAACACCATGCGGTCGCCGTGGCGGAAGGTCACCGCGTCGAACTCCAGGTCGAACCGCTGCGGCCGGACGGGCTCGACCGGCTCGGGCAGTGGCTCGGTGCGCAGCACCGCGTCGAGCCGGTCCAGTTCGGCGCGGGCGCCGCGCAGCTTGCCGCCGATGTCGGACAGCGACAGCAGCGGGTCGGCGCCGCGGGCGGCGAGCACCAGGGCGGCCAGGACCTCCGCGGCCCCGATGTCGCCCCCGAGAGCGAGGTAGGCCCCCAGGACCAGTACCGCGGTGAAGGCGGCCTGCACGGTGAGCGTCAAACCCACCACGCTCGGCAGCACCGACATCGTCTGGCGGCGGGCGGCCCGCTCGACACCCTGCAGCGCGTCGTCGAGCAGGGCGAACCGCTCACCGGTGCGGCCGCCCGCCCGCAGCACCGGCTGGGCCTGCAGGTACTCGATGACCCGGGCGCTGGCCTCGTTGCTGCGAGCCGCGTTCTCGGCGTCGTTGGCGGCCATCGACCGGGCGGTCCAGACCTGGGTGACCGCCACGAGCGGCGCCGCGACCAGTGCGGCCAGCCCCAACTGCCAGTTGAAGACCGTCAGCACGGCCACGATCGTCAGTGGCGTCACGCAGGCGGAGATGAACGGCCCGAGCAGGTGTGCCGACACACCCATCGCCGCGAGCAGACCGCGGCTGGCCATGACGGACACCTCACCGACCCGGGCAGCGTTGTACCAGCCGATGGGCAACCGCGCCAGGTGCTCGCCGAGGCGGTGGTACATCCCCCGCAGCATGGTGGTCCCGACGCGCATACCGGACAGGTCACTGGTGTAACGGAGCACCGCGTATACCGCTACGGACGCCGCGAACGCGATCAGCCACGGCCAGGCGTCCGATGGTGTGTTCCCGAACAGTTCCCGCAGCACCGGCACCAGCAGCCCGTAGAGCAGCCCCTCCAGCACCGCGGTCGCCGTCATCAGGGCGACCGTGCGACTCATCGGTTTGGCGTACTCGTCGCCGAGCACGCGCAGCAGCGTCCTGATCATCGGGAAGGGTCTCCTTGCGGCACGTCACCGTTGGGTTCGCTGTCGGCCAGCGCCGACCGCTGGGTTCGCCAGAAGGCGGCGAGCTTTCCGTCGCGGGCCAGCAGGGCAGCCGGCGTGCCCTGCTCGACGACCCTCCCGTCCTCGATCATCACGACGAGGTCGGCGTCGACGATGGTCTCCAGGCGGTGAGCGATGACCAGGACGGTTCGGTCGCGGAGCGCCGCGAGGGTCTGCCGCACCGCGCGGTCGGTCTGCGGGTCGGCGAAGGCGGTCGCCTCGTCGAGCACCAGGACGGGCGTGTCGGCCGCCAGGGCACGCGCGATCGCGATGCGCTGCGCTTCCCCGCCAGAGAGCTTGACGTCCTCGCCGATCACGGTCTCGTAGCCGCGGGGCAGGGCGAGGACGCGGTCGTGGATGTGCGCCAGTTGGGCAGCGCGGATCACCGTGTCCGGGGTCGCCTGCGGAACCGCCAGCGCGATGTTGTCCGCGACGGACGCCCGCAGCAGGCGAACGTCCTGGAGGACGAAGGAGACCCTGCGGTAGAGCTCCCTACCGTCGATGTCGCGCAGGTCGACACCGCCGAGCCGCACCGACCCACCGGTGGGGTCGAAGAACCGCGGCAGCAGTTGCACCAGGGTGGACTTGCCGCTGCCGGACGGCCCGACGAGCGCGGTGAACGTGCCCGGTTCGAGCACCAGGTCGATCCCGCGCAGCACCTCCGGGCCGCCGTCGTAGCCGAACCGGACGGCACGCAATTCCACCCGGTTGTCCTGCGGCGTGATCGGCTGCGCGGGCTCCGGCAGCGGCCCCACCCCGAGGACTTCGCGGATCCGACCGACCGCCCGGCCGGCGGCCTGCATGTCGTCGAAGCCGTGGCCGAGGGCCGCGATCGGGGCGGTCAGACCCAACCCGAGCAGCAGGAAGGGCAGCAGGTCGGCCGGGGCCATGCCACCGGAGGTGATCCGCACCGTGCCGCCCAGCAACACCACCAGCAGTACGAAGGGCGGCGACAGCGCCAGTTGCATGCCGGCGGCGACCGCGGAGACGCCGCGCACCCACCGGGTGAAGATGTCGACGAAATCGTCGGCGGCGGCGCGGAACCTGCGGTGGGCGCGCTCGGCACCGCCGAACGCCTTGACCACGGCGATGCCCTGCACGAACTCGACGACGGAGCTGGCGATCCGGCCCATCGCCGCGTCGAAGTCCTTCTGCTCCCGGGTACGGGCCGAGGTCATCAGCAGCGGGACGTGCGCGACGGCCAGCACCACGGGGACCAGGGTGATCAGTGTGAGCCGCCAATCGACGGTCAACAGGTAGACCAGCGACACCACCGGTACGACGAAGGCGGAGACCAGCTCGCCGGGAGCATGGGCGATGAACGGGTGTATCGCGCTGACGTCCTCGCCGACCACCTTCGCCAGCTCGCCGCTGCGGCGGCGGGAGAGCCAGCCGAGGGGTGCCCGCCCGAGGCTGCGGGCCAGTTCCCGACGCAGCGAAAGCTGCACCCTGCCGTCTAGGACGTGGCCGAGCCCCGACGACGCGCCGGTGAACACCAGCCGTACGAACAGGCCGGCCGCGCCCAGGATCACGGCGGCCCAGACGTGGCCTCGGTCGACCGGACCGGGCGACAGCAGCGCGCGACCCAGCTCGATCACCGCGAACAGCGGCGCCAGCCCCGCGATGGCGCCGATGACCTGCAGCAGCACCACGGCTGCGAAACCCCGGACATGTGGGCCCAGCAACCGTGCGGGGTGGGATCCCCCACTCGGGTCGACACTCCGGGGTGGAGCGGGGTACGCGCTCGCGACGTCCTGACCGCCGATGGTCATCCCGCTGCCTCTGCGTGGCTGACCTGGCGGCCCGGGCGCAGCCGGCCGCGCAGGAAAGCGAGGATCTCACGACGCGCGGGCCGGGCGGCCGGCACCAGGTTGGCGATGCTGAGAAAGCCGTGGGTTGCCCTCGGGTAGCAGTTCAGGCGGGCCTCGGTGCCGTCCTCGCGGAGCCGTTCGACGTAGCGTCGTCCGTGGTCCGCCACCGGATCCAGCGCGGCGGTGACGACCAGTGCCGGCGGCAGGTCGGCGAGGTTCTCGAACTTCACCGGAGAGACGGCGCGCGGGTCCAGCGCCGAGGGCAGGCTGAGTTTGCGCGCCGCGCGCAGTCGCGACAGCGAGAGGGTGGGGTTGTCGGCGTTCTCCTCGATCGACGCGTAGTCGAAAATCGTCTCGGTCCAGTCCGTGGTCGGGTAGTTCAACACCTGGGCGCGGAGTGGCGGGCCGTCCGCACGGGCGCGCAGTGCGACGAGCGCGGCGATCATGCCGCCGGCGCTTTCGCCCATGACCGCGACGGCGGAGGGATCGATGCCCCACCCGTCGGCGTCGCCGACAATCCGGGCAAGCGTGTCGTAGCCGTCCTCGATCGGTCGGGGCAGCGGGTGCTCCGGGGCGAGGCGGTACTCCACCGCGACGACCACGGCCGGGCAGCGGGCCGCGAGGTGACTGTTGAGCCAGTCGTTCTGCGCGGCGGTGCCGCCGATGAAACCTCCACCGTGGAACGAGACGATCAGCGGCAGTTTCCGTTCCGCCTGCCTGGGGCGGTGCGTTCGCAGCATGAGCCGACGGCCGGGAAGGTCGATCGTTGTTTCCTCGATGTGGGCGCGGCGGTCCGGCAGGCCGGTGACGACCCGTCCGAGACGGGACGTTGCCGCGCGGTTGGCCTTGTCGCGAACGGCGATCACCTGATCGTCGGTCATGGCTTCCCAGTCCTGGCCGTCCCTGAGGATCCGGGTGCCCAGCGGTGCTCTGGCTGTCATGGCTGCCAGCATCGCCAGCGCACCGCCGGGTTGTCTTGGAGAAATGTTCCGCCCTTGGCCGGGCCGGGGAGCACCGACTCAGGTCACCCGGAGTGCCTGCGCCTGCGCGGGCCACGCGACGTCGTCGACCGTGAGCCACGGCGCGGCCGCCACGGCCATGGGTGTCGTCCCGGTGAAGGCCATCACGTCCCGACACAGGTGGGACTGGTCGGTGAAGCCGTTCTCGGCCGCCACCCGGGCGATGCCGTGGCCCGCGGCGAGGCGGTGCGCCACATGGTCGAAGCGGACCAGCATCGCGGCGCGCTTGGGCGTCAGCCCGACCTGGGATCGGAACCTGGACCACAGCCGGCGGCGGCTCCATCCCACCTCGGCCGCCAGCCGCTCCACCCGGACCCGCCCCCGGCTCCTGAGCACCTTCTCCCAGACGAAGGCGACCTCCGGGTCCACCGCGCGGCCCGCCTCCCGCCGTCGAGCGAGCGCCGCCTTCATGACCGCGAACCGGTCGTCCCACGACCCGGCGGCCCGCAACTGTTCCCGGGTCCGCTCGGCGTCCCGCCCCCAGAGATCCTCCAGGGCGACCACGGTCGCGCCCGGCGCAGCGGCGGCCCCCAGCACCGCGTGCGCGACCACCGGCGAGAGCCGTACCTGTAGGAGGTCGACATCGCGCCCGAGCCCTCGAACGCTGCCCTGGGCCATGCCGACGACGACGCTGCCCCGCTTCCGCTCACCGCTGGCGTCGTCGACGAGCTCCGAGTCACCGAAGTCGATGAATATCGTGCACGCCGGGTACGGGACCACCGGCAGCGAGGCCGGATTTTCCGCTCGGCCGCGGAACCCGGCCATGCCGACGCCCGCCACCCGGTCCGCCGCCGACGGGACCGCGATCTCCAGCGCGGCCCCGACGACACGAACCAGGCCTACCCGTGGCATGCCGTCATGTTACGAAACACCGGAGCGGTCGTGGTTTCGTGCGGCAACGAGGTTTTGGTCGCGCCGCGGACGGGAACGCCGCCCGTGCAGATCGACATTGACGAACCGAGGGCGGCCGAGCAGTTCTGGGAGGGCATGCGCGAGGTTGCCGCAGCCGCTACCCGGCACCAGGATTACGACCTCTACGCCGCAATCGTCAAGATCGGCCGATCGGCCCTGGCCCAGGGCGTCGAGCTGGTGCCGTCCAGTGGCCTGTTCCTCCAATGTCCGGTCTGCAGGTCCCTGGCGGGTCAGCGCTGTATCAGCGCGCCCGGCCATCCGCTACGCGACGAGACGCTCCACCCGGAGCGCGTCGAGTTGGCGAAACAGGCGATGAGCGGGGAGGTGCCGCTTCCCGTTCCACTCCGCTGACGACCCTGCGCAGGACCCCGAACATGCGCGGCGTGGCCCGCGTACTCCAGTCACGATCCCGGGTCGCCGGCCCTGTCGTTGATCCGGTTGACCGCGCCCGCGACCTGGGACGACGGTGGGGCACCGACAGCCGAGGAGGGACGCCGATGACCAGTCAGCGCGAAACCGTGGAGGTCGACCACGACCTGTTCCGCGCGGTCTACGACTCGCCGGCCTCGCTGCCGGGCCGGCATCGCTGGACGACCGGGGAGTCCGACGTACGCCGGATCGAGAAGTTGCTCGGCATGCCGCCCCGCAGCATCGGTGCGCCGCTGTGGGTCAGTGGCGACGAGCCGGACTGCCCGAAGTGCGGGCGGCGGGTCAACTGGTACGACATCGTCAACTCCGCGCTGGCCGGGGTGCACGACCGGATGATGATCGCGACGGTCATCCTCGGTGAGCGCAAGTTCGTCAACACCGAGGTTCCGGACGCCATCGCGGGGGTGCGCTGCGCCGACTGCCGCACGCCGATCGAGGGGCTGCGCAGCTTCAAGTGCCACAACTGGGCGTACGCCTTCGAGGCGCTGGAGGAGGTGCGCCAGCGGATGGCCGAGACCGGCTCCCGCTGATCATGAAGCTGCAGCGGCGACACGTCGACAACCTCATGTTCGACGAGACCGGGGCCGGGCGGGTGGTCAGGTGCGGTGCGTCGGGCGGCGGCCGGGTGGGGACGGGGGTTCGGGGCCGGGGTCGGGTACGGGGGGCATCGGGCGGGTGACCGGTGTGCCGCCCGTCAACACCAGGCGTTCGCGGTGGTGCCACAGCTCCACCGTCGCGTCGCGGGCGGCGTCGGGCAGCTCGTAGCGGGCCTCGGCGGCGGTGAGCGTCACCTTCAGCCGGTGGCCGTGCCAGCGCAGCCGGAACGCGAGCCGCCGGATCGCCCCGGGCAGCCGGGGGTCGAAGCAGAGCTTCCCTTGGTCGTCGCGCAGCCCGCCGAAGCCCTGCACCAGCGCCAGCCACGCCCCGGCCAGGGACGCCAGGTGCAGGCCGTCGGCGGTCTTGTCACCGAGATCGGCGAGGTCGTGCACGACCGACTCGGCGAACAGGTCGTACGCCAGGTCGAGGTGCCCGACCTCGGCGGCGAGCACGGCCTGCGCGGGGGCCGACAGCGACGAGTCCCGGACGGTGCGGGCCTCGTAGTACGCGAAGTTGCGCGCCTTCTCGTCGGCCGTGAACTCGCCGGGGCAACGCTGCATGGCCAGCACCAGGTCGGCCTGCTTCACCACCTGCTTGCGGTACAGCTCCAGGTACGGAAAGTGCAGCAGCAGCGGGTAGTCGTCGTCCGAGGTGTTCGCGAAGTCCCACTCGGGCAACTCGGTGAACCCGGCGGACTGCTGGTGCACCCCCCGCTTGCGGTCGTACGGGAGGTGGACCGCGTCGGCGGCGGCCCGCCAGCCGGCGATCTCGGCCGGGTCGACGCCGAGCCGGGCGGCGGCCTCCGGGTGCCGTTCGGCGGCGTCCGCGGCGCCCCGCAGGTTCCGCCGCGCCATCAGGTTCGTGAAGACGTTGTCGTCGACCAGCGCGCTGTACTCGTCCGGGCCGGTGACCCCGTGCAGGTGGAACGCGCCGTCGTCGGTGAAGTGCCCGAAGCCGTGCCAGAGCCGGGCGGTCTCCACCAGCAGCTCCAGCCCGGTCTCGACGAGGAACGCCGGGTCTCCGGTGGCGGCGACGTACCGCAGGACCGCGTCGGCGATGCCGGCGTTGAGGTGCAGGCCCGCGGTGCCGGCCGGCCAGTAGCCGGAGCACTCCCGCCCGCCGAGGGTCCGCCACGGGAAGGAGGCGCCGGTCAGCCGCAGCTCCGCCGCGCGCTCCCGTGCCTCCGGCAGGTGGGCGTGCCGCCAGCGCAGCGCGGACCGGGCCACCTCGGGCGCCACGTAGGTGAGCACCGGCAGGACGTAGCCCTCGGTGTCCCAGAGCACGTGGCCGTCGTAGCCGTTGCCGGTCAGCCCCTTGGCGGGGACGGTCCGGTCCCCGTCCGGGCGGCCGGCCTGGAGCAGGTGGAACAGCGCGAAGCGGGTCGCCTGTTGCAGCTCGTCGTCGCCGTCCAGCTCGACGTCGGCGGTCTGCCACAGCGCGTCGAGGGCCGCGCGCTGGGCGGCGAGCAGCGCGTCGAAGCTCTCCGCGCGGGCCGCGCCGGCCTCCGCGACGACCAGGTCCGCGAGCGGCGCCGGGTCGCCGCCGTCGACCGGCTCGCACTCGTACGCGGCGAACTTCGTGACCCGCACCCGCTGACCCGGGTGCAGCGTCCCGTCGAGGGCGAAGCGCAGCCGGTCAGGGCTCTCGTCCTCGGCTGCCGTGAAGCCCTCCGGAACCTCCACGTCGTGGGCGACCGCCACCGCGACCCGCTGCGCGCTGCGCTCGGTGCGGTGCACCAGGACCCCGTCGTGGCCGTCGACGCGGCGGTACTCGGCGGTCAGCGGGTCGTGGATCACCGAGGCGGCCCGGGGATCGTCGGACCGCTCCGGCACCCGCTCGTTGGCGAGCAGGTCCGAGCAGACCCGTACGACGACCGGCGCGTCCAGCGCCTCGACGGTCCACCGGACGGCGGCCACCGCCCGGTGGGGCAGCGACACCAGCCGTACGCTGCGGACCCGGACGGCGTGCCCGCCCGGCGACTCCCACTCGGTGTGCCGCTCGACCACGCCGGCGCGCAGGTCGAGGAACCGGTCGTGCACGCGGATGGTGCCAATGCGCAGGTCCAACGGCTCGCCCGCCACCCACAGCTTCATCAGGGTGGCGTTGGGCGCGCTGATCACGGTGTCGCTGAGCTGCGGGAACGCGTACCCGTCCTCGGGGTAGCCCAGTTCCCGCCGTTCGTGGAAGCCGTTGAGGTAGGTGCCGGGCATGCCGTACGGCTCGCCCTCGTCGAGGCTGCCGCGCCAGCCGATCCAGCCGTTGGCGAGCGCGAAGACGGACTCGGTCTCGGCGAGCCGCTCGGCGTCGTCGGCGGTGCGCCGGATCCGCCAACGTTCGTCGTCGCCCGCGGGCGTGGTCGGCGGCAGATCGGCGGTGGACTGCACATGACCTCCCGGGCTGCGTCGGCCGGTGCCGCTCCGGCGGATCGGCCCCAGGGTCGCCGAGGCGGCGGTCGGCGCCCGTCCGCCGTCTGCGCGCCCGTCACCTGTTTCCCATCCCCACCACCTCCCCAAACCCTCTCCCGCTCTGTCCGCGATCTTGCACTTTGTGCCCTCGATATGCGCCTTTCGCTCCTTGTGACGGGGCAGAAAGTGCAAGATCGCCGGATGGGGTCAGCGGGTTAGGAGGAGGGTTGTGGCGGTGGCCAGGATCAGGGCGGGGCCGAAGGGGAGGTGGCTGGACCAGCGGGCGCGGCCGGCGGCGAGCAGCGCCACGGCGACCAGCGCCGAGCTGGTGAACGCGAGCAGCAGGCCGAGCACCGGAGGCGTCCAGCCGTGCCAGCCGAGCAGCAGGCCCGCGCCGACGGCCAGCTTGGCGTCGCCGAGACCGAACCCGCGTCGGCCGAGCACGAGGGTGGTGGTGGCGAACAGGAGGCCCAGCCCGAGCCCGGCGGCGGTGGCCCGCAGCCACGGGCCGCAGGCCGCGTCGACGGTGGCGGCCAGGCCGAGCAGGAGCCACGTGCCGAGAGCGGCCGGGCCGGTGAGCCGGTCGGGCAGCCGGTGCACCGCCGCGTCGACGAAGGCGAGCGGCACCGCCCAGCCGAGCCACCAGCCCACGGCGGCCAGCTCGGCGACCGGCGGCCCGAGCAGCAGCAGCACCAGGGCGGCGGCGGCCGCGGCGACCTCCACCGAGCCGGGAGGTGGGCCCACCCGCGTCCCGCACGACCGGCACCGGGCGGACGGCCCGAGCGCCGGCCACGGGCGGGCCAGGCCGATCGCCGCGCCGCAGGCGTCGCAGCCCCGCCGGGCGACCGACCCCGGGGGTACGGCGTGCCGGACGACGGCGAGCCGGAGCACCGGGGTGACGGCGAGAGCGGCGAGCAGTCGGGCGGGCGCGGTACGGCGCGGGACGGTGAGTGTCATGCGGCCCCCGTCCCGATGAACACGAAACGTAGTCGACAGCTCGCACACCGGTAACGGGCCGCCCGGGTTCGGGGCTTACCACCGCGGCCGCCCGGCGGGGCGGGCCGCGGCCCGGACGGCCGCAGCTCCGGCGGGTGGGGGCGGCCGGCGGACCGACGCACGGCGGGGGACAAAGCGGACGGGAGCCGCCGATCGCCCACACTCCTGCCGGTCGCGCACCCGGGAGGACGCCCGCACCGGCCCACCCGGCCGTGCCGGGGCGCGGGTCCGGGCACCGCCCGCCGGCAACCCGCCGGCGACCAGGTCCCCACCACCGGCCACCACCACCTGTCATCACTCAGAGTATTCAAATGAATTGCCTCTGTTGCATCGGCGAACGTCAGCCTATGCTCCCCCCTTGGGTGCGATGCAACCTTCGACGAAAGAACCGGGACGGCACAGGGATTTACATTTGTAAAGATCAGTCACGGTAAATGCGGGTGCGTTTTCCACAGGTCCGGATGCGCTCATTCGGCCGCGCTTCCGCATGCCCGGATCCGCCGGAACACCGGCCGCCGGGAGGCCGACGAGGAGGGCCCGACAGTGCGAGGACGGCAGCTCAGGGGCGTTACGACGTACCTGGCGACGGTCGCGGCGCTCGGCGCCGTGGCCGGCTGCGGCACCGAACAGGGAGCGACCACAGCGGCGGCGGGTGGCGATCTCGGACCACCTCCCGTACGACAGGAAGCCGACGAACAGACCGCCCGGAAAGCCGCGCTCGCCGCGTATTCCGGATATCTCGCCGCTTCCCGGAAGGCAAGTGGACGCAGTGATCCGCAGGATCCGGAACTGTCCACGTTCCTCGCTGATCCGTTGCTGACCCGGGTCCGCCTGGCGATCCGCACGGCGAAGGAGCACGGGGCCGTACGCGTCGGCACGCTGGTCTCCGACCCCACCGTCACCTCCGTCGACCTCGACGCCGTCCCGCCCACCGTGGAGATCCAGGACTGCCTCGACGCGACCGGCTGGCGCCTGGTCTACGCCCGGGACAAGCGCGTGGTGCCGGGCAGCCGGGGCACCCGCCACCTGGCCACCGCGACCGCCACCCGCTACCCGGACGGCCGCTGGCTGATCAGCGCCGGCGCCTCGCACGAGGACCAGCCGTGCTGACCCGGGGCGCGGGACCGCGTCGCACGGTGCTGGCGGTGCTCCTCGCCGCCCTGCTGGCGACGTCCGCCGCACCGGCCGTGAGCTGGGCCGACCCGCCCGGCGGCGACTGCCCGCCCGGGCAGACCAACTGCGACGTCTGGGACGACGACCCCGGCACACCGGGTGGCGGCGGCGGGCCGGGCGGTGGCGACGGCGGCGGCGACGGCGGCGGGGGCGGCAAGTGCCAGTGGAACGGCCGCGTCATCCCCTGCTACGACCCCGTGCTCGGCTGGTTCAACAACGGCGACGGCTGCTACTACAAGCTGGCCGAGCCGCAGCCGGCGGACACCCCCGCAGGCTCCCAGTGGTACGTGCTGACCTGCAACGGCGGTGACCTCGGCTCGCAGCGGATGGCGCTGCTCGACGCGCCCCCGCCCGGCTACGGCGCCCCGCCCGACCCGGAGGAGCTGGCCCGGCGGGCCCTCGCCTCGATCGACCTGCTCCCGCCGAATGTGGCGGTCGCGCCCCGCAAGCGCGTCGGCCCCGGCCTGGTCGGGCTGCCGGTCTGGATGTGGGCCAGCCGGGACCTGCCCGGCCGACCGCGGCACTACTTCGGCCCGCAGCACGCCTCCGCCTCCGACCGCGGCCTGAGCGTCTACATCGAGGCGAAGGTCGACCGGGTGGTCTGGGACATGGGCAACGGCGACAAGGTCACCTGCTCCGGCCCCGGCACGGAGTACCGGTCCACCAGCCCGCTGGCCGGCAAGCCCTCCCCCGACTGCGGCTACGACGACGGCTACCCGAAGGCCGGCACCTACCGGGTCCAGGCGACCACGTTCTGGACGGTGAACTGGCGAGCCAGCAACGGCGTCGTCGGCGACCCGATCTACCAGACCCGCACCAGCCTCACCGTGACGATCCAGATCAACGAGCTTCAGGTGGTGACGCAGTGAGCCTCGCGACGCGCAACGGGACCCCACCGGTGGACACCCCGGTCACCCCACCCAAGGTGGTGCGGCAGCGCCGGATGCGCCCTGGGCTGCTCGGCCTGGCCGTCCTGCTGATCGCCCTCGGCGGGCTCGGCGCGGCGTTCGCCGTCACCTCGGTCCGCGCCACCGGGACGTACCTGGCGGTGGCCCGCCCGGTCGAGGTCGGCCGGACGATCGGCGCCGACGACCTGGTGACCGTGCAGGTCTCCGGCGGGGCGGGACTGTCCCCGGTGCCCGCCGGCCGGCGGGGCGACGTGATCGGCAAGCGGGCGACGGTGTCGCTCGTCCCCGGGACGCTGCTCACCATGGACCAGCTCACCGACGCGCCCCTGCTCGGTGCCGGCCAGCAGCAGCTCGCGCTGGGCCTCGAACCGGCGCAGGTGCCGGCCCGCCGGCTCCACCCCGGCGACAAGGTGCTGCTGGTCAGCACCCCGGCCGGCAGCGAGGAACGGCCGGTCGTCACGGCCACCCGCTTCGAGGCGACCGTCATCGACACCGCCACCAGCGAGGACGACGACGAGGTCGTGGTCTACGTGGCGCTCCCCGTCCGGGACGTGCCGGCGGTGGCGGCGTTGGTCGCCCAGGACCGCATCGCCGTCGCCCTCACCGAGGCGGCCTGAGCCATGGCGATCATCGCGCTGGTCGCCGCGAAGGGCTCGCCGGGCGTCACCACGACAGCGCTGGCCTGCGCCCTGACCTGGCACCGGCGGGTGGTGCTCGCCGAGTGCGACCCGGCCGGTGGGTCGGTGCTCGCCGGGTTCCTCGGTGGCGCGCTCGACGGCCCCCGGGGCCTCGGCGAGCTGGCCGTCGGCGAACTGCGCGACGGAAACCTGGAGACGGCGTTCTGGTCGCAGCTGGTCGACCTGGACGCCCCGAAGCGGGAACGGCTGCTGCTGCCGGGCGTCGTCGACCCGGCCCAGGCGGGCAGCGTGACCCCGCTGTGGCAACGGTTCGCCGACTTCTTCGCCGGGCTGGAACGCGGCGACCCCGCGTACGACGTGCTCGTCGACTGTGGCCGCCTGCACGCACCCGGCCCGCCCTGGCCGGTCCTGCGCGCCGCCTCGGTGGTGCTGGTCGTCACCGGCGCCCGGCTGCCCGACATCTCCGCCACCCGGTCGCTGGTCCGCACGATCGAGCGGGACTTCACCGAGCACCGGGTGTCCCCGGGCACGCTGCGGCTGCTGCTGGTCGGCGGCGGGCACGGGCGCAGCGAGGTCAGCAAGGCGCTGCGGCAGCCGGTCATCGCGCGGCTGCCGCACGACCCGCGTACCGCCGACGTGCTGACCCTGGGCGGGACCGTGCGGGCCGGGCGGCCGCTGATGCGCGCGGCGGGTGCGCTGGAGGTGCCGGTCGGGGCGCTGCTGGACCGGCGGCGCGCCCGCCTTAGCTGGCCGGTGCCGCAGGGGGTGCCGGATGCGGTTTGAACCGGTCTCCACCGACCCGCGCCGGCCCGCGCCGGCCGCCACCTCGATCGCGCCGCCCCTGGCCGCGGCGAACGGCCGGCACCACCATGCGGTGCCGGTCGTCCAGCCACCGCCGGAGCCGCCCGCGCGCCCCCGGATGGACTTCCAGGTCGTCCGCGAGCTGCGCCGGGAGCTGAGCGAGCGGCTCACCGCCTGGCAGCGCGGGCGGGAGTTCGACGCCGACGCCGAGGACACCGAGCGCGCCCGGCTCGCGGTCGCGGTCGTCGCCGAGTACGCCGACGCGGTGCGCCGGGCCGGCACCCCGCTCACGGCCGACGAGGAACGGCTCCTGCTCGACCAGGTGACCGCCGAGCTGGCCGGGCTCGGCCGGCTCCAGACCCTGCTGGTCGACGACACCATCGAGGAGGTGCACATCCTCGGCTGCGACCAGGTACGCATCACCCGGCACGGCGGCGGCGTCGACTGGGCCGAGCCGATCGCCGACAGCGACGACGAGCTGGTGGAGATCCTCCAGGCGGCGGCCCGTCGGGCGGGCGCCACCGAGCGGTCGCTGTCCACCTCGAAGCCGACCCTCGACCTGCAACTGCCCGACGGCAGCCGGCTCGCCGCGGTGTTCCTGGTCAGCCACCGCCCGTACGCGGTGATCCGCAAGCACAACACGCTCGACATCAGCCTGGACGACCTCGCCGGCGGTCGGGGCGACCTGGACGAGATGATCGACCCGCTGCTGCGCGACTTCCTCCGCGCGGCCATGCGCGCCGGCCTCAACATCATGGTCGCCGGCCTGGCCGGGGCGGGGAAGACGACGGTCGTCCGGGCGCTGATGGCGGAGATTCCGCCCGACGAGCCGTACGTGCTGCTGGAGGAGAGCCGGGAGCTGCTGCCGGCCCGCCGCGGCCGGCGGCACCGGGCGGTGATGAGCTTCGAGGCCCGCGAGGGCCACGGCGAGCGGGGGCCGGACGGCCGCCCGGCCGGCGAGGTGAGCATCGCCGACCTGATCCCGGTGTCGCTGCGGATGGGCGTCCTGCGGATCGTCGTCGGGGAGGTCCGGTCCCGGGAGATCGTCCCGATGCTCCAGGCCATGACGACCAGCCGGGGCTCGATGTGCACGATCCACGCCCGTACCCCGGCCGGCGTCGGCGAGCGGATCATCGAGCTGGCGCTCGCGCACGGCCGGGAAATGACCGTCGACCAGGCCCGGCGGATGGCCGGGAACGCGCTGGACCTCATCGTCTACGTCACGGTCGAGGACGAGACCGCCATCGGGGGCCGCAAGCACCGCTTCGTCTCGCACGTCGAGGAGGTGATCGGCGTCGGTGACGCCAACCGGATCATCACCACCTCGGTCTTCGGGCCTGGTCCGGACGGCCGGGCGGTCCCCCGGCACCTGCCCGAGCGCATCCGCGCCCAGCTCCTGCGGGTCGGCTACGACGCCCGGCTGCTGAGCCGGTGGATCGAGGCCGGCGCCGGGGCCTGGCGCCGGCCCCGACAGACCCGGCTGGGACGGCGGTGAGGCCGGTGGTGGACGTCGAACTCGTCGCGGTGGTCTCCGGGGCCGCCGCCGTGGCCGGGGTGCTGCTCGCCGTCGTCGCGCTCGTCGGCACCCGCCGGCCGCCCGGGCCGGCCCCCGGCGCCGGGCGCGGGATCGCCCGGGTCTGGCGCGGCTCCGGCCCCACCCCCGGGGAGCAGCGGGCCCACCAGGCACTGCTGGTCGGTGCCCTGGTCGCCGGCGCGCTGGCGTTCCTGCTGACCGGCCTACCGGTGGTCGGCCTGCTGGTCGCCGTGGCGGTGCCGGGGACGCCCTGGCTCTTCTCGGTCGGCCGGGCCGAGCAGCGGGCCATCGCCCGGATCGAGGCGGTCGGCGAGTGGACCCGCCGCCTCAAGGACGTCTCGGCGACCGGCCAGGGCCTCCAGGCCGCGATCACCGGCACGGTCGCGACCGCGCCGGAGGAGATCCAGGAGGAGGTACGGCTGCTCGCCGCCCGGCTCCAGGCCGGCTGGCTGGCCCGCCCCGCCCTGCTGGCCTTCGCCGACGAAATCGCCGATCCGGTGTGCGACCAGGCGGTGGCGGCGCTGATCCTGCACCTCACCGACCGGGGTGAGCGCCTCGGTGACGTGCTCGGTTCGATCGCCTCGGCCGCCGCCGCCGAGGTCGCCACCCGCCGCGAGGTCGAGGCGAAACGCACCCAGCCCCGGTTCGCGGTGCGCTTCCTCACCGGCATGACGCTGGTCGTGATCGCGTACGGGCTGCTCAACCCCGAGTACATCCGCCCGTACGGGACGCCGGTCGGGCAGCTGGTCATGGCGGTGCTCGGGGCGGCCTTCGTCGGCCTGCTCGCGTGGGTGCGCTCGATGAGCCAGCCACAGCGGCCGGCCCGCTTCCTGCCGGCTCCCGACCCGTCGGAGGTGGTCGCGTGAGCACGGGGATCGAGCGTTGCGCCGCGGTCGGGAACGGAAGGTGGCGCAGGTGATTGTCAACTGGCAGCTGGCCGTCGCGGTGGTCGGCGGGGCGGCGGTCGGGCTCGGCGTCTTCCTGGTGGTCCGGGAACTCGTCCCGGCGACGCCGGCGCTCGGGCCGGCCCTGCGCCGGCTGCACCAGCCGCCCGGCGCCCCGGCGGCGACACCCGACGCCCGCCGGCTCGAATGGCTGACCGGGCTGGCCCGCTGGCTCCGGCCGCCGCACCGGCAGCTCGCCCTGATCGACCGGACGCCGGAGCAGTACGCCCTGTCGCTGCTGCTCTCCGCCCTGATCGGGCTCGCCTCGCCGACCCTGGCGGGCATCGCGCTCGCCGCCGTGGGCGTACGGCTGCCGCTGGCCGTACCGGTGCTGGGCAGCCTGGGCCTGGCGCTGCTGTGCGCGCTGCTCGCGCACCGCGCGGTGCTGGCGAAGGCCGACGCGGCCCGCGAGGAGTTCCGCGCCGCCGTCTGCACCTACCTGGACCTGGTCGCGTTGCAGCTCTCGGCCGCGCACGGGCCGGTCCAGTCGCTGGAGCGGGCGGCGGAGGTCTGTGCCGGCTGGGTCTTCGACCGGATCCGGGAGGCGCTGCGGATCGCCCAGCTCCAGATGCACTCGCCCTGGGACGAGCTGCGCGACCTGGCCGACCGCATCGGCATCCCGGAACTCGGCGACGTGGGCGCGATCATGCGCTCCTCCGGCAGCGAGGGGGCGCAGGTGCACGAGACCCTGCGCAGCCGGGCCGACTCGCTGCGCGACCAGATCCGCACCGACAACCTGGCCCGGGCGGAGGGGGTGACGAGTCGGCTCGACATCCCCGGCGCACTGCTCGTCTTCGTACTGCTCGGTTTCGCGACCTACCCGTTCATCGCCCGCCTCTGACGGGCCACCCCGAGAAGGAGCAACCCGATGCCACTGATCACGTACCTGCACGTCGCGCTGGCCGCGCGGCTCGCCGAACTGCGCCGGGAGGGCGAGCGCGGCGACAGCCCGGTCCCCACCGCGGTCATCATCTTCGGCCTGGTCACGGCGGCGCTCGCGGTCACCGCGATCGTCGCGACCAAGGCCGGGCAGTGGATGAACGCCATTCCGACGCCCTGATCCGATGCGCCGAGACACCTCAGCCGGTCACCGCCGGGCGGGACTCCCCGCCCGGCGGTCCGGCGCGCGCCGGCTCCTCGGTGACCGCGCCGACCGGGGGGCCAGTCCGGTGGAGCTGGCGGTGGTCATGCCGGTGATCCTCGTGCTGCTCTTCGGGTCGATCCAGGTCGCCGCCTGGTTCGTCGCCCGGTCGACGGCGCTGCACGCGGCCCAGAGCGGGGTCAACGCGCAGCGGGCGTACCAGGCCCCGCCGGGTGCGGGCGAGGCCCGCGCCCGGCGGTTCCTGAACGCGGCCGGCGGCTGGCTGGTCGGCTGGGACTCCCCCGGCCCGAGCTGCCAGACCGTCGGAACCGACGTGACCTGCACGGTCCGCGGGCGCTCGCTCTCCGTCGTGCCCGGCGTCGACTTCCCGGTACGCCAGAGCGCGCACGGGACGGCGGAACGGTGGACCACGCCGTGAGCCGCGACCGCGGAAGCGTCTCCGTCGAGGTTGCCGTCCTCGCACCGGCCTTCATCGCGCTGCTCGTCCTGGCCGGGGTCGCCGGGCGTACCGCCGTGGCGGCCGAGGCGGTCGAGGCCGCCGCCCACGACGCGGCCCGTGCCGCCTCGATCTCCCGGAACGCGGGCACCGCCCGGCGGGAGGCCCGGGAGGCGGCCGTCCAGCAGCTCGACTGGCGCCGACTCGACTGCACCGGCGCGCCCACGGTCGCCTTCAGCGGCACCGTGAATGGCCGCGCGACCAGCTTCGACGCGGCGTTCCGCAGCCCGGTCGGCCAGGACGCCTCGGTGACCGTCCGCATCTCCTGCACCGTCGACCTGGCCGACCTGCGGCTGGACGCGGTGCCCGGGATGCCGACCAGCAAGCGGGTGTCGGCGAGCTTCACCTCGCCGCTGGACCGCTACCGGAGCAGAGCTCTCGGGTTCGGGATTACTGAAGCGCCTTCCGTCGCGAACCCGAGTATGCGTGGTGCGTGATGAGCGCTGAAGGCATGGCGGGTTCGCGAACTGGATGTTGGCAGTGGCCAGCTTCAGGCGGCGGCGATGGCCTCGATCTCCAGCAGCCACGCCTCGTCGTAGATGCCGGTGATGATGATCGTGAGCGCGGGGCTGTGGTCGCCGAGGACCTCGTGGCGGATCCGGGCGTTGGCTTCTCGGTATTGCCGGTCGGACAGGAAGATGGTGACCTTGACAAGGTTGCGCTCGGTCATGTCCGCGTCCTTCAACACGGTCAGCACGTTGCGCCACGCCTGCCGGCATTGGGTGTCGAAGTCGCTCGGCACGGTGCCGTCAGGTGCTTCGGGGACCTGACCGCTGATGAACAGGGTTCGGCCGGCGCCGGTAACCAAGGCGCCTTGGGCGTAGGACCGGGGCTGCTGATCAAGGCTGGTGATCTGCACGGCGGACACGATATGGACGGCCCTGTCGTTGCGTCCAGCGAGTTGTCTGTCGTGGCGGACGCTGCTTGGAGAGCAGGATCACTCTTTCTCGGTGGCGATGAGGTCGGGGTGGTCGACCGTTTTGGTGTAGCGGGTGCTGGCCTGCACCGAGAGACCAAACAGGTCGACGAGGCGGCGGACGTCGCCGTCGGTGGCGTGGGCTTCGTCGAGGATGCGGTCTTCGCGGATCGCGGTACCGGTCAGTCCTTCGCCGATGGTAGGCCGCACCCAGCGGTGGCCGACTTCCGCGTCGGGTCGGCAGGCGGTGCGGTAGTGCAGAAAGAAGTGGTCGTTGAGAGTGTTCGGCCAGCGAGTGTCGCGATAGCCGAGCCAGCGGTTGAGGCGGTGCAGTACCGGTTCGGCGAGGACGATGATCCGGCCATCGACGTGCAGGCGCCCGTCGCGCAGATCAGTGATCCTCATCCGGCGGATGTGTCCGGGGCGCAGCCCGTGGAAGGCGATCAGTGCGACGACGGCGGCTTGAGCGACGTCGCTGGAGTTGAGTGCCTGCCGGACGGCGTGCAGGTTGACGGGGACGGGTTGGCGGGCTTGGTGTTCGCCGGTCTTGACCCGGCGGGTGGGGTCGGTGAACAGGACCTTGTGCTCCTTGGGAACCCGGAAGATCGACTTAAGTCCCTGGCCGGCGGTGGATCGAGGATTCCCTGTGGCAGGCAGGGCGTCGAGCACGTCCTCTTTCGTGATTTCACGCAGCGTCGTGCGCCCGGTGGCTGCCCAGGCGCGCAGAACGGGCAAGGCCCACTTGGTGTGCAGGCGGAGGGTGTTCTCGGAGCGTGGCCGCCGGCGCGGGCTGGTGGAGCGGCCATGGCGCATGACGTCGTACCAAATCAGCAGTTCTGTGGTCATCTGCTGGGGCAGGCCTTCGATCTGACTGTGGAACCAGGTGTCGATCGTGGGTGGCCGGTCGTCGACAAGCAGGTTGGCATCAGCGAGGACTTCCAGGACTGTCCAGGTGCGCAGGCTGGCGGCCAGCAGTTGGAGGACCTCGGTGGCCTTGATGGGCGCGCCGGGGGTGTCTTGCAGGCCGAGCAGGATGCGCACGCCCCAGCGGGCCTCGTCGGTGTGCTTTCTGCCCCACCGTCGGGCGGCCGCGTAGGCACGGGTGTGTCGGTCGAGTTGGTCGGCGAGGGCTGGGTCGGGCGGAGCGGGCATCGCAACGCGTCCGCATGCGGCCAGGTTGCGCTGCATGGGAATCAGCAGCAGTTGCTGGTGCCGGACGGGAGGCCGCAGTGGCTGGCGGGGTTCGGCCGGCGGCGCCTTGGACTGGAACCGGCTGCCGTCGGAGAACATGTTGGCGAGGAACAGTTGCTGGCCGTGCCGGTTGGCGGCGGTGACGTCAAGCATGTCCCGGCCGGCGCGGACCAGAGTCGCCTGCTTGCGGCAGAGCCGGCAGACCCCCTCTGCGCCGAGGATGACGGCCCGACCGCAGGTGTGGCAGTCGCCAACGATCTTGTACTTGGCGCGCCAGGTGCTGCAGCCGTGGCAGAGCCAGTTGTGCAGTCGGGTCACGCCCCACGCGTAGCAGTCCCGGCACGACTCGACCGGCGGGATCGCGTAGGGATGGCAGCGGGTGCACAACCCGGCCGCAAAGTAACCAGAGCGGGAGCCGCAGCGCAGGCATCGACCGCACCACCGCCAGCGTCATGGCCGCCCCACTTCAGGAATCCCTCGCCAACGTCCCTACAAGCGACAACGAGTCAGGAATCCCGACGTTTTGTCGAAACTCTCATTGACGCTCGGGAGGCCCCGATGACCAGGGCTTTCGGCAGCTCAAGACAACCCGGCAGGGAAGAAACTCATGACACTTCTGACACGGGGATGACCGCCCCACGGCGCCGGGACGACGCGGGCCGGGTCAGTGTGTTCCTGGCGATCGCCGCCGTGGGCGTCCTCACGATCGTCGCGCTCGCCTTCGACGGCGCCGGGCAACTCCGCTCGTTGCACCGGGCGGACAACCTCGCCGCCGAGGCGGCCCGGGCCGGCGGCCAGGCGATCGACCGGGCGACCGCCATCGAGGGCGGCCCGAAGCGCATAGACGAACCGCAGGCCCGTCGTGCCGTGGCCGACTACCTGGCCGCCGCCGGTGCGACCAATCACACCGTCAGCTTCCCGGTGGTCGACGGCGAGACCGTCGTCCGGGTCCGGGTCACCGTCACGTACCAGCGATCCCTGCTCGGCCTCGTCGGCTTCGCCGACACCGTCACCGTCTCGGGCGAGGCGACCGCCCGGGCGCTCACCGGCGCACCCTAGGAAGGAAGGCAGCCATGGCCACACCGGTTCGTGCCGTCGGACGGATCCTCACCGGGTTCGGCGCGCTCGTCCTGCTCTGCGCCCTCCTGGTCGCTGCTCCGGTGGCGCTGCTCGCGCTCGCCGGCAACCCGCTGCCCGACCAGGTGCCCACCCTCGCCGAGATCGGCACGGCCCTGACCAGCCGCGACGACGGTCGGCTCTTCCTGCGGGCGCTTGCGCTGGCCGGCTGGGCAGGCTGGGCCACCTTCGCCCTGTCGGTCCTGGTCGAGCTGGGCGCGCTCGCACTGCGCCGCCCCGCGCCCCGGCTGCCCGGGATGAGCCGGCAGCAGCGGGCCGCCGCCGCGCTGGTCGGGTCGGTCGCGCTGATCCTGGCGGCCAGCCCGGCCGCGGCGAGCGCGGCGGCCGTGGCGGCGGGCCCGACGCCGGTCCCGGCAGGTCCCACCGCGACGGCGGTGGACCCGGAGGCGGCGCGAACCGTGGCGGCAGGCCGTTCCCTGGCCGCGCCGCCGGTCTCGTTGACGCTGCGGGCGCTCGGCGCGGCAACCACGCCCCCGGCGCGGACCGGTCCCGCCAAACCGGTGCGACACACGCCGGTCTACCGGGTGGCGAAGGGCGACCACCTCGGGTCGATCGCCGAGCGGTACCTGGACAGCTTCGACGAGTACCGGGCACTGGCCCGACTGAACCGGCTGGCCGACCCGGACCGGATCCACCCCGGCCAGTTGCTGCGGCTGCCCGCCGAGGCCGAGGACCGGGGTGCCCGCCGGCACGCCACCGGTCGGTTGATCGCACGTCCGACCGCGAAGCGGCCGGTCCCGCCGGCAGCCCCGCCCGTCGAGAAGGCGCCGGCTCCGGGGACCCCGTCGACGGCGGACGGATCGGACCCGGCACCGGCGAAGGACGGACCGGTCATGACGGTCGGCGCGGCCCGGCCCGCCGACCCCGACCGGGTGAACCGGCCGCTCGCGGTGTCCGCCGTCCTCGCGGTGTCGAGCATCATCGGCGCCCAGATCGGCGCGGTGCTCGGCCTGCGCCGCCGCCCGGCCGCCACCAGGGCGGGGCGGTCCGGCAAACAGAGTTGGGCTCCCCGGGAGATCCCGGTCGGCCGGCACCGCCGGGACTGACGCCGCGGTCTCCTGGCCAGCGTCCGCGAGGCGGAGGCCCCGCCGGCGGCGCCGGTCAGGGGAGGCGGGCCTCCAGTACGCCGTCGACGATGCGGGTCGGCAGGACCACCTGGTCGTTGGGGGACGGACCGTGCACGACCTCGCCGCCGTTGAGGCGGAACGTGCTGCCGTGCCACGGGCACACCACGCACTCGTGACCGTCGATCTCCTGCACCTCGCCCTGGCCGAGCGGGCCGCTCTGGTGCGGGCAGCGCTCCAGCATCACGGTGACCTCGTCGCCGTGCCGGTACAGGATCACCGACACGTCGTCGATCTCCCGGGTGACCAGTTGGCGCTGCGGGAGCGCCGACATGTCGGCGATCGAGTGCCAGCCGTCGCTCATCAGGTGCAGCTCGGAGATGCTCTGGCTGACCTGCGCACCCTGCTTGTACGCGAGGTGCCCGCCCACGTACGCGCCGAAGCTGGCCGCGCCGAGGCCGACCATCCCCAGCGTGCGGCCGAGGCGGTGGTTGCCGGCGAGACGGGCGGCCACCGACCCCGCATAGCAGGTCAGGGCGATCGAGTTCGCGGCGGCGTGCACGAGGCCGATGCGGCGCTGGTCGCGGGAGAGCGCGGCCCAGTCGTTGAGCCCGGCCACGGCCGCCGGGACGGCGCTGGCCGTGCCGAGGGTGCAGAGCGTCGTGGCGGCGCGCTGCTGGCCCGGCATCAGGTCCAGCACCGCCGTGCTGATCCAGGCGCCGACGGGGACCTGCACCATCGCCGGGTGCAGCGGATGGCCCAGCCACACGCCATGGAGGAAGTCGCGGATTCGCTGCGGCCGGAGGGTGCCCTGGACCGCCCGCTGGAGTGGATCCCCGATCCGGTCCAGCCGGGACGCCTGCTCGATCTTCGTCAGTAGCGCTCGCACGGTGTACCGACTTCCCGGCAATCGCGGTCGCAAACCGGTCTCCCGGTGCGGATCCGCCGGGTCCTGGCGTGCCGGCGCCGCCGGGGGCATGCTGTGCCGATGGGGGTACGCGTCGAGCACGCCGGAGCGGTGACCACGGTGATCCTGGACCGGCCGGAGTCCCGCAACGCCGTGGACGGTCCCACCGCGCGGGCGCTGGCCGACGCGTTCCGCGCGTTCGAGGCCGACCCGGCGGCGGCGGTGGCGGTGCTCTGGGGCGCCGGTGGCACGTTCTGCGCGGGGGCGGACCTGAAGGCGATCGGCACGCCGCGCGGCAACCGCGTCGAGCCGGACGGGGACGGGCCGATGGGCCCGACCCGGATGGCGCTGGCCAAGCCGGTGATCGCGGCGATCTCCGGGTACGCGGTCGCGGGCGGCCTGGAGCTGGCGCTCTGGTGCGACCTGCGGGTCGCCGAGGACGACGCGGTGCTCGGGGTCTTGTGCCGGCGCTGGGGCGTACCCCTGATCGACGGCGGGACCGTCCGGCTGCCCCGGCTGATCGGCGAGAGCCGGGCGATGGACCTGATCCTCACCGGCCGGCCGGTGCCGGCCACCGAGGCGTACGCGATGGGGTTGGTGAACCGGCTGGTCGCGCCGGGTGAGGCGCGGGCGGCGGCCGAGCGGCTCGCGGCCGAGATCGCCCGGCATCCGCAGACCTGCCTGCGCAACGACCGGAAGGCGGTGCTGGCCGCGGCGGCGATTCCCGAGCCGGAGGCGCTGGCGACCGAACTGGCCTACGGGATGGAGTCGCTGGCCACCGACGCGCCGGCCGGGGCCGCGCGGTTCGCCGCCGGCGCGGGCCGGCACGGGGCTCCGACCTAGCCGAGGTCCTGCAGTGCCGCCGAGATGGCGCGGTGGAAGGTCGGGTACGCGTAGATCATCTGGCGCAGCCGGGCCAGCGGCACGGCCGCGTGCACGGCGACCGCCAGCGCCGAGAGGACCTCGCCGCCGGCCGGCCCCACCGAGGTCCCGCCGACCAGCACGCCCTGGTCCGCATCGGCCACCAGCTTGACGAAGCCGTCGCCGCGGTGGATCCAGCCGCGCGTGGAGGAGTCCAGCGACGCGAAGCCCACCTGCACGTTCATTCCCCGCTCGCGGGCCTGCCGCTCGGTGAGCCCGACCGCCCCGACCTCCGGGTCGGTGAACGTGACGCGGGGCAGCGCCCGGTAGTCCGCCCGGGGGACGGCGCCGCCCGGGTGCGTGCCGGCGGCGCCCATCGCACCGCCCATCATGCTGGCCGTGCCGCTCGGGTCGGGCTTCCCGGCGGACCGCCGGACGTGGTCGAGCACGTCGGCCACGACGATGCCGGCCTGGTACATCGCGACATGGGTGAAGGCGCCCTCGCCGGTGACGTCGCCGACCGCCCAGATCCCGTCGGTGACGTGCAGCCGGTCGTCGACCGACAGGTAGCGCCCGTCGGCACGGACGCCGACGGTCTCCAGCCCCAGCTCGTCGAGGTACGCCCGGCGGCCGGTCACCACCAGCAACCGCTCGGCCGCGTACGCGGTCCCGCCCGCGTGCAGGGTGAACTCCCGGCCGTCGTGCTCGACCCGCTCGGCGGTCACCCCGGTGTGGATCTCCACGCCGTCCGCGCGCAGCGCGGCGGCGGCCACCTCGGACGCCTCCGGCTCCTCCACCGCGAGTACCCGGTCCAGCGCCTCGACCACGGTCACCCGGACCCCGAACCGGGCAAGGACCTGGGCGAGTTCCAGGCCGATGGCACCGCCCCCGAGCACCAGCAGCGAGCCGGGCAGCTCCGCGGCCTCGACGGCCTCGTGGTTCGTCCAGTACGGGGTGCCGGCCAGCCCGTCGACCGGCGGCACGGACGGCCGGGTGCCGGTGCCCAGCACGATCCCGTGCCGGGCCTGGAAGACCTGGTCGCCGACCCGGACCCGGGCCGGACCGTCGAGCCGCCCGCTGCCCCGGACGAAGCGACCGCCCTTGCCGACGAACCGCTCCACCGCCGCCCGGTCGTCCCAGGTGTCGGTGGCCTCCTCGCGGATCCGCCTCGCCACCGGCCCCCAGTCGGGCCGCACCTGCGCCGTCCCGGCGAGGCCGTCGACCCGGCGGGCCTCGGCGAGCGCGTTCGCCGCCCGGATCATCATCTTGCTGGGGATGCACCCCCAGTACGGGCACTCGCCGCCGACCAGGCTCCGCTCGACGCCGACGACGTCGAGCCCGGCCTCGGCGAGCCGGCCGGCGACCTCCTCCCCGCCCACCCCGAGCCCGACGACGACCACGTCCACGATCTCCGGCTCCGCCATGCCGCCAGCGTAAGGAAGGGCCCCTGCTCAACGCATCCGGTAGCGGAAGCGACCCTTGCTGACACGTCATGTGGGAGTGACGGATAGCGGACCGAGCCGGGGGTGTCACCACCCACTCACGGTCAGTACGCTCTCGTGCTCGTGGAAACCGACACGCCGCGCCCGGAGAGCCCCACCGACGCCCACGGCACGCGCGATCGATCCCTGCTGGTGGCGAACGTCCTCAGCGCCGTGACAGCGGTGATCGGTCTGGTCCAGGCGCTGCGGGCCGACCCGTGGTGGCCGGTGTGGATCCTCGTCGGTGTCGTCGCCCTCGGCGGGCTGGTGGCGTACCGGCTGCGCCAGCGACGCTGGCGACCGGCCGCCGTGAGCTTCGTCGTCCTGCTGCTCCTGGTCGGCGGCGGCGCGCTGCTGGCGCTCGCGCGGGCAGGCGACCGGCCGGGGAGCGGCACGCCCGCCGCCCACGGCGCGACGAGCGCCGCGCCGGCCCCCGACGGTCCGGGGTCCGGCACGTCGCCGTCCACCGCGCCGTCCAGCCCCGCCGCCGCCGCGACCGGCCCGGGCACGGGCGCCGCGCCGACCTTCTTCAGCGACGTCGTGCGGTTGGCGAAGGACACGGGGGTCGACCTGGACGACCGGCGGGCGGTCCGCCGGTACGAACACGACGCCACGGTCGACCTGTACCTGGAGTGGGGCCAGATGCTCTACTCCAGCGCCCGGCACGGCGCGATGTACGACGACAGCGACGAAGGGCCGGAAGCGGGCGCCGAGGCCCGCTGCCGGACCTACCGCGAGGCGAAGCGGGACACCTTCACGAGCAGGTACGTCGGCGGCGGCAACCAGCAGTTCTGCTTCACCACCTCGGCTTCACCACCTCGGCGGGCCGTCCGGCCTGGGTGCGGGTGGTCAACACCGAGGACGACGGGGGGATGCTGCTGAAGGTCACCGTCTGGGAGCGCTGACCCGCTCGGCGCGGCCCGGCCGGGTCGGCACCGGGGCCGACAGCGGCGGTCCGGGGAGGGTGACCGGGGTGCCGGCCGGGGTGAGCAGGGCCTGGGCGGCCACCGCCAGCCGGCGGCGTCGCGGCACGACGGCCCGGCGGGCGAAGACGTCGAAGTCCTGCGCGGCCACCTCGTCGAGGATCGCGCCGTAGAGCGCGTACGCGGTGCGCATGCAGGCCTGCGAGGCGGGGGCGAGCATCGTGATCCCGGGTGCCGCCGCGGCGTAGTGCGCCCGGGCCCGGGTCACCTCGTACCGGACGAGGTCGCGGATCGGTTCGGTGCCGCGCCCGGCCGCGCGGGCGGCGACCAGGTCGTCGCGGGTGACGCCGAACCGGGCCAGGTCCTCGTCGGGCAGGTAGGTGCGGCCACGGTCGAGGTCCTCGGCGACGTCCCGGATGAAGTTGGTCAGCTGGAAGGCGAACCCGAGCTGGCGGGCGGGCTCGCGGGCGGCGGCCGGGTCGGTGCTGCCGAGGATCGGCAGCATCATCGTGCCGATGACGGCGGCCGAGCCCTCCATGTAGTCCAGCAGGTGCTCGTAGGTGCGGTACGAGCTGACGGTGAGGTCCATCGCCATGCTCTTGAGGAACGACACGAAGTCGTCGCGGTCCAGGTCGAAGACGGCGATCGTGTGCAGGACCGCGGGGAGCAGCGGGTCGTCGACGGGTTCGCCGTGCAGGCCGGCGACGAACCGGCCGGCCCAGTCGTCGAGCCGGGCGGCCCGCTGGGCCGGGGGAAGCTCCTCGGTGCGGTCGACGATCTCGTCGGCGTAGCGGGTGAATCCGTACAAGGCGTGCACATGCCGCCGTTTCCAAGCGGGGAGCAGCCTGGTGGCGAGATAGTAGGTACGGCCGTGACGTCGGTGCAGCTCACGGCAACGGTCATAGGCAGCGGTGAGATCCGTGTCCACCGGCCCTCCTCTTTATCGACGCACCAATCGACGCAACTCGTAGCCTAGGGTACGCTCGCCCGCATGGCCAACGACGCAGCTGCCGGCAGTCCCCTCCGGGTCGCCCCGGCCCGCTCGGCGGACGATCCGGTCCGCTCGGTCCTGGCCGCCTACCCGAAGGATCTCGCCCGGGCGGTGGACGACACCCTCGCCGGCTTCCTGGCCGCCGAGGTCGACTCGCTGACCGAGATCGACGCGGCCATGGGCGGGTTCGCCGCGACGGCCCGCGACAGCGTCCTGGCCGGCGGCAAGCGGGTCCGGCCGACCTTCGCGCACTGGGGCTGGCGCGGCATCGTCGGCGGCGACGCCGCCCTGGCCCCGGTGCTGCCGGCGCTCGCCGCGCTGGAACTGCTGCACACGTTCGCCCTCGTCCACGACGACGTGATGGACTCGTCCGCCACCCGGCGCGGCCGGCCCACCACCCACGTGGCGGCGGCCGCCCGGCACGCCGCCGCCGGGCGGCGCGGCGACTCCGGCAGGTTCGGCGAGACGGTCGCGATCCTGGTCGGCGACCTCTGCATGATCTGGGCCGACCGGCTGCTCTCCCGCGCCGCACTGCCACCCGCCCGGCTGTTCGAGGTCCGGCGCTGCTACGACCAGATGCGCGTGGAGACGGTCGCCGGGCAGTACCTGGACGTCCTCGGTGAGAGCGACCCGGCGAACTGGTCGGTGGACCGGGCGCTCCGGGTCGCCCGCTACAAGACCGCCAGCTACACGGTGCAGCGGCCGCTGCTCTTCGGCGCCCGGCTGGCCGGTGTCGACGCCGACGCGCCGGTGATCGCCGCGTACACCCGCTACGGGCTGGCCGTCGGGGAGGCGTTCCAGCTCCGCGACGACCTGCTCGGTGTCTACGGCGACCCGGCCACCACCGGCAAACCGGCCGGCGACGACCTACGCACCGGCAAGCCGACGGCGCTGCTCCTGCTGGCCCGCGAACTGGCCACCCCGGCGCAGCGCCGGGCCTTGGACCGGGCCGGCGTGGCCGCGGGTGACCGGGAGATCGCACAACTGACCGAGCTGGTCGCCGACACCGGGGCGGTCGACCGGGTCGAGCGCATGATCTCGGGCCGGGTCGCCGAGGCGCTGGCCGCGCTCGACGACACCCCGATCGACGGGACGGCGCGCACCGCCCTCAGGGGTCTCGCCACCGCCGCGACGAGCCGGCGGGCATGATGGGCAACCTCGCACACAAGGAGGTGGTCGCGTGCGCACCGTGAACGGGCGTACGGACCGCGTGGTCGTCGTCGGCGCGGGGCTCGGCGGGCTGGCCTGCGCGCTGCACCTGGCCGGCAGCGGCCGGCAGGTGACGGTGCTGGAGCGCGAACCGGTGCCGGGCGGGCGGGCCGGCCGGCTCGGCGTCGACGGGTACGAGTTCGACACCGGGCCCACGGTGCTGACCATGCCCGACCTGATCGCCGAGGCGCTCGGCGCAGTCGGCGAGGAGCTGGCCGACTGGCTCGACCTGACCCCGCTCGACCCCGCCTACCGGGCCTACTACCCGGACGGCTCCACCCTGGACGTCATCACCGACACGACCCGGATGGCCGCCGAGATCGCGAAGGTCTGCGGGCCCCGCGAGGCCGACGGCTACCTCCGCTTCGTCGAGTACGCCCGCGAGCTGTGGCGACTCGAGCGCACCGACTTCATCGAGCGCAACCTGGACGCGCCGACCGACCTGCTCACCGGCAACCTGCTGAAACTGCTCGCGAACGGTGCGTTCCGGCGGTTCCAGACGAAGATCGACCAGTTCTTCCGGGACCCGCGCACCCAGCGCGTCTTCTCCTTCCAGGCAATGTACGCCGGGCTCGCACCGCACGACGCGCTCGCCATCTACACGGTCATCGCGTACCTCGACTCGGTGGCCGGGGTGTACTTCCCGCGCGGGGGCATCCACGCCGTCTCGCGGGCGATGGCCGGCGCAGCCGAGAAGCACGGCGTGCAGATCCGGTACGGGACCACCGTGACCCGGGTGGAGACCGCCGCCGACCGCGCCACCGGCGTGCGGACCGCCGACGGGGAGTTCGTCCCGGCCGACGTGGTGGTGCTCAACCCGGACCTACCGGTGGCGTACCGCGACCTGCTCCCGCCGACGCGCCGCCGCCGGCTCACCTACTCCCCGTCCTGCGTCGTCCTGCACGTCGGGTCGACGCAGGGCTACCGCAAGATCGCCCATCACAACATCCACTTCGGACGGTCGTGGCGCGGCACCTTCGACGAGGTCATCCGGCGCGGCGAGCTGATGAGCGATCCCTCGCTGCTGGTCACCAACCCGAGCCGGACGGACCCGTCGGTCGCGCCCGCCGGCCGGCACACCTACTACGTGCTGGCCCCGGCGCCCAACCTCGACCGGGCGCCGTTCGACTGGCGGGGCGGGCTCGCCGACCGCTACGCCGAGCAACTGGTCGGGACGCTGGAGGAGCGCGGTTACCTGGGTTTCCGGGACGGCATCGAGGTGCTGCGGACGGTCACCCCCGCCGACTGGGCGGCGCAGGGCATGGCCGCCGGCACGCCGTTCGCCTCCGCGCACAGCCTCTTCCAGACCGGCCCGTTCCGCCCGCCCACCCTGCACCGCGGCCTGGCCAACGTGGTCTTCGTCGGCTCGGGCACCCAACCCGGCGTCGGGGTGCCGATGGTGCTGATCTCCGGCAAGCTCGCCGCCGCACGCGTGACCGGAGGCCGCCCGTGACCGCCCGTGAAGCCCACCTGGTGGAGCTGGTCGACGACGCCGGTCGGGCGACCGGCCAGACCACCGTGTCGGCCGCGCACCAGCCACCCGGGCGCCTGCACCGGGCGTTCTCGGTGCTGCTCGTCGATCCGGCCGGCCGGCTGCTGCTGCAGCGCCGGGCGGCGGTGAAGACCCGCTTCCCGCTGCGTTGGGCCAACTCGTGCTGCGGCCACCCGCCGCCCGGCGAGTCGCCGGCGGTCGCCGCCAACGCCCGGCTCGCGGAGGAGTTGGGCGTCGGACCGGTCGAGCTGACCGAGATCGGGGTGTACGTCTACTACGCCGAGGATCCGGCCACCGGGCGGGTCGAGTTCGAGTACGACCACGTCCTGCTCGGCGACCTCCCGCCCGACACTCCGCTGCACCCGGACCCGGCCGAGGTCGCCGAGCTGCGCTGGGTGGACCCGACCGAACTCGTGGCGGAGCTCGACGCCGACCCGTCCGCGTACGCCCCGTGGCTCGGCGGGGTGGTGAACCGCCTGCTGCGTCCGGCCGGTCCCGGCGCGCTCCGGTCCGCAGCGGCGACCGACGACGCCGCGGAGCGGCCGGGTGACCGATGAGGCGCTGAGCGCGGGCGCGGTCGCCCGGCGGCTGGGCGTCGCGGTGACGACCCTGCGCACCTGGCACCAGCGCTACGGTCTCGGGCCGAGCGAGCACGTCGCCGGGCACCATCGCCGGTACACGCCGGCCGACCTCGCCCGCCTGGAGATAATGCGGCGGCTCACCGCCCAGGGGGTCACACCGGCCGAGGCGGCCCGCTGGGCCCGCCAGGCACCGGCGGCCACGCCCCGCGAGACGGAAGCCCGGCCGCAGGTCGGAGGCGCTCGTGGTGGCGGGGGCGCGACGATCCCGGTGGGCCGGGCCGGGCCGGGCGCCCGTGGACTGGCCCGCGCCGCCATGCGGCTGGACTCGGTCGTGATCAACGAGACGATCGGCCGCACCATCCAGGCCGAGGGGGTCGTCGCCGCCTGGGACGGGCTGCTCCGGCCGGTGCTCGCCGGGATCGGCGAACGGCACGCCGCGACGGCGGGTCTGATCGAGGTCGAGCACCTGGTGTCCCGGTGCGTTTCGGAGGCGTTCGCCGCGGTGGCCCGGGCCCACGCGCCCGCCCGCGCGCCGCGCATCCTGCTCTCCTGCGCCGACGAGGAGCAGCACAGCCTGCCACTGGAGGCGCTCGGCGCGGCGCTGGCCGAGATCGGGATCGCCTACCGGATGCTCGGCGCCCGGGTACCCGTGCGGGCACTGCTGGAGGCGGTCAACCGCACCGCGCCGGCGGCCGTCGTGGTGTGGTCGCACAGCAGCCTCACCGCCGATCCCGCGCAGCTCGCCGCCCTGCTCGCGGCTCCGCGCCGGCCGCTGCTGGTGCTCGCCGCCGGTCCCGGTTGGGGTGCCGACACCCTCCCCGCCGGGGTGGTGCGGCCGGTCGACCTCACCGAGGCGGTCTCGCTGGCCGTGGCCGTCCGCGACTCCCTGGACCGGCCGGCCCGCGAATGAGCCGCCTCACCGAGGGTGACGACGACAGTGCGCAGATGTGAGGCAGATCCCGCGAGGGTGTCGACCGCCGGAGCCGTCACGTAGCCTCCGGGAGGTCCGTCGACCCCGACCCCCTCTCGGGAGCGAACGATGCGCCTGCGCGCCCTCCTCGCGTCCGGTCTCGCCCTGGTCGTCCTCCTCGGCGGCTGCGGCGGGGAGGCCCGGCGACTGCGGGCCACCGACGGCCCCACCCCTGTGCCGTCCGGCACCCTTCCGGCCGAGCCGAGCCCGGCCGCGACGCCGCAACCGACCCGCGGCACCCCCAAGGCCCCGCCACTCCGGCCGGTCCCGACCACGCTGCCCGCCGGCCTGCGCCGCACGACCGGCGTCGGCGGCGTCGCGCTCACCTTCGACGACGGTCCCGACCCGACCTGGACCCCGCAGGTGCTCGACCGGCTGCGCGCGGCCCGCGTTCCGGCCACGTTCTGCGTCGTCGGTACGCAGGCACGCCGCCACCCGGAGCTGGTCCGCCGGATCGTCCGGGAGGGGCACCAGCTCTGCAACCACAGCTGGCGCCACGACGTCGACCTGGGGCGGCGGCCGGTCAGCGAGATCCGGGCGGATCTCCAGCGCACCAACGCCGCGATCCGGGCGGCCGTCCCCGGAGCGAAGATCTCGTTCTACCGGCAGCCCGGTGGGCGGTGGACGCCCGAGGTGGTGAAGGTCGCCAAGCAGCTCGGAATGCGGTCGCTGCACTGGACGGTCGACCCCCGGGACTGGGGCAAGCCGCCGGCCGAGACGATCAGCAAGCGGGTAAGCAGCGCGGCCCGGCCGGGCGCGGTCGTCCTGCTGCACGACGGGGGTGGCGACCGCGCGGCGACCCTGGCCGCCTGCCCCGCGTTGATCACCGATCTGAAGCGCCGGTACGGGGTCGTCCGCCTCGCCTAGCTGCGGTTTTCCGGTGCCGTGTGGCTCCAGCCATACCGGTTTGGTCGACCGGTACGGCATCACGTATGCTTTCCAAGCCTCCGGCGGGGCCGGATGGGAGCAAGTCCGCTTGAAGTTGCGAATGTGCAATGATGGCGGGGCCGCCCTCATCGTCTAGCGGCCCAGGACGCCGCCCTTTCAAGGCGGTAGCACGGGTTCGAATCCCGTTGGGGGCACGGTCCGGTTTCGGCCGGAGAGCTGGGTCCTGTGGAGCAGTCGGAGTGCTCGCCGCCCTGTCAAGGCGGAGGTCGCGGGTTCAAGTCCCGTCAGGACCGCCAGCGCTGACGCCGCGCCACCCGCGCGGCGTTCTGCGTATCGGTGCATGTGACCCTGGTCTGCGGTGATCCCGGGGGCCGGGTAGCATGGGCCGAGCACGGCCAGGTAGCTCAGTTGGTACGAGCGTCCGACTGAAAATCGGAAGGTCGGCGGTTCGACCCCGCCCCTGGCCACATAGCCTTTCGCCGGGCTACAGCAGCGCCGACCAGCGGAAACGCCGGTCGGCGCTTCGCTTTGCGCCCCGGAATCCCCGCCGCGGCGGGCAGCCGTGCGGATTGCCGGTTCCGCTGCGCCGCAGGCCGGCGTCGGCTGCCATGAGGGAGTGCCGACAGATCCCAGGTGGTTTGGCCGCGGCCCGGCGGTCGGGCTGCTGCGCAGCAGGGAGACCGCGCAGCAGACCAGCTACGTGGAGCTGTTCTTCGACCTGATCATGGTGTTCGCGCTCAACCGGCTGGTCGCCTTCGCGGTGCAGGGCGCCGGCACCCCGGACTCCACCATCCGGTGGATCTCGGTCGCGCGGATTCTGCTGCTGCTCGCGGCGCTGGTCTGGGCGTGGACGATCACGGCGTACATCACCGCGCGGCTCGATCCGACTGCCCCGGGCACCCAGTCGTCGGTCCTGCTGACCGCGTTCGCCCTGCTGGTGATGGGCACGAGCTTGACGAACGCCTTCGATGGCGGGGCGCTCGTCTTCGCCATGTCGTACGTGTTCGCCCAGACCGCCCGGGTCCTGTTCCTCGGCTGGGTCCTCAAGACGCACCCGCTGGCGAGCGTGTACCACCGGAGCCTGGCGTGGTTCGGCCTGGCGGCGGTGTTCTGGGTGGCCGGCGCGCTGGCCGGCGGCGACGCGCAGCTGTCGCTGTGGGCCGTAGCGGTGGTCGTCGAGTTCGGCTCGGCCCGGCTGGGCTGGCCGATTCCCGGTCGCGGGCGGCAGCGGGCCACGGCCTGGGCGGTCCGGCCCCACCACATGGCCGAGCGATATCAGCAGCTGCTGCTCCTCGCGCTCGGGGAGACGCTCCTGTCGGTCGGCGCCACCTTCGCCATCGGGCGAAATCGGGTCACCGCCACCGAGATCCTCGGCCTGCTCGTTGCCTTCCTGACCGCGGTGCTGCTCTGGCGGACCTACTTCCACCGAGCGGGACTGCTGCTGGCCGACGCGGTCGCCACCGACCGCGATCCGGCACAGGTGGGCCGCTTCGCCGGCTCCGCCCACGTGGTGATGATCGCCGGAATCGTCGCCACCTCGATCGGGCACGGCATCGTCCAGAGCCGCCCGGTCGGGCACAGCTACCCGGCGTGGCTGGCCATGATGCTCGGCGGCCCCGCCGGCTTCCTGCTGGGCCGGGCCGCCCTGGAGCGGGCCGTCTTCGCCCGGATCTCGCCCCGGCGCTGGGTGGGAATCGCCGTCATGCTCGCCGCCGGCCCGCCGCTGCTGTCCGCACCGCCGCTGGTCCCGGCGGCGACCGCCGCGGTCGTCCTGTTCGGCATCGCGGTTGCCGACACCCGGCAAGCCGCTCGTCGCCCGGGGGAGCAGCCGAAGCCGGCGGACGGCAACGCGACCTGGCTGTGGCGCCCGCACGGCCGACCGGATTGACGACTGCTCCCCACCTACCCAGTTTGGGCGATTCCGGCACGGGTAGGTCCCGGCCATGCCTGACTGGGGCGAGCTGTTCGCGCTGAGCCAGCCACCGCTGGAGATCTTCATCCGGGGCACGGTGACGTTCCTGGTCCTGCTCGCCCTGCTCCGTGTGGTGGGCCAGCGCGAGGCCGGCGGACTGGGTCTCACCGACGTACTGCTGATCGTGCTGGTCGCCCAGGCTGCCGCCGGCGGGATGACCGCCGACTCGATCGCGATCGTGGACGGCCTGGCGCTGGTCGTCACGATTCTGTTCTGGAGCGTCGCCCTGGACGCGGTGGTCTACCGCTGGCCACGGTTGGCGGTGCTGCTGAAGGCGCGACCCCGCGTACTGATCGAGGACGGCCGGCTGAACCGGGCGGTGATGCGCCGGGAGTTCATGACCTACGACGAGGTGCTCAGCCAACTCCGCCTGCACGGGATCGAGGACGTGGCCCACGTACGCCGGGCGTACCTGGAACCGAACGGGATGGTCAGCGTCCTGCGCGGTGACGACGCGGACGTCGACGAGCCGGCCGGCCATCCGGCGCGCCTGGGGTGAGTCCCGGACGAGAGCGCGCCGCCCCGTCCGTCGGCGGGCCGGCGATGAGCGCCACGGTACGGTCCGACGCATGACGGTCGCCCGCTCGATCCTGCTGTTCCTGCTCGCCGCGCTCGCCGAGATCGGTGGCGCGTGGCTGGTGTGGCAGGGCTGGCGGGAGAACCGGGGGCTGCTCTGGGTCGCGGCGGGAGTGATCGCGCTCGGGCTCTACGGCTTCGTCGCCACCTTCCAGCCCGACCCCAACTTCGGCCGCATCCTGGCCGCGTACGGGGGTGTCTTCGTCGCCGGCTCGCTGGCCTGGGGAATGGTCGTCGACCGCTTCCGCCCGGACCGCTACGACATCGTCGGAGCGGTCATCTGCCTCGTCGGCGTCGCCGTCATCATGTACGCCCCGCGCGGCACCTGACACCGGCACCGCCCCCGGCAGGATCACCGTTCCGGGTCGCGGTGGGCGGCGATACCGCCCTGGATCGCCTCCCACACGCTGCGGCCGGCCTGCCGCAGCGTCTCGCCCGCCTGCTCGGCCAGCTGGATGGGGCTCGCGGGCCGTTCGCCGCGCGCCTCGGGCCCTTCTTCCTCCGCGCCGGCGTCGGTCCGCCCGCCCCGCTCCTCGTCAGGCTTGCCGGCCTCCTGGCCGGCCTTCGCCGGGCCGTCCGGACCGGCCATCTCCTCGGCCCGCCCACGCGTCCGCTCGGCGGCTCCGGCCTCCCCGCCGCCACCGGTTCCGCCGGCCCGCCCGGCGGGCCGGTCGGCCGCCGTCCCGATCGCACCCACCTGCTGGCCCAGTTCGTCGGTTGCGCCACCGGCGTCCGACCCGCGGCTGCGCGCCGGCGACCCGCCCCCGCGTTCCTGTCCGGCGCGGGCACCCTCGGCCGTGGCGTCGGTGATCCGCTGCGCCGCCGCCGACAGCTCGTCGCCCTGCCGGCGGACCTGCTGCGCCGACCGGTTCACGTCGTCGATCGCGTCACCCGTGGTACGCCCCAGCGCCTCGATGATCTGCGGATTGTGGTCGATCGTGCCGAGGGCCCGGTCGAGGATCTGCACCAGCTTCGCCAGGCGCACCTTCAGCAACGCCTCGGCGTGCACCCCGGTGATGTCCAGCTCGACCCCCTGGAGGTGGACCCGGACACCGGCGTCGATCTGGAGCAGGTTGGCCAGCCGCGCGCGCAGGGAGAGGTCGGCGTCCAGGCCGTCCACCGCGAGCCGGATCGAGTCGACCGACACCTCCCGCACGTCGAGCAGGACGTCCGGCTCGGAGTCGCCGCCCGGCCGGGCCGTGCCCTCGTCCCGCCGGGCCGGTTCCGCGCTCACGTGCTGGCCCGTCGCGCCGGCACCGGACCGGTCCGGATCCCGTTGCTGCCCGTTCTCGCTCATGCTTCCGCTCCCGCTCCACCCCTGCCGCTGCGCCGACCGTCGGGCGCGGTTACCCGCTTTCCGCCCGTCCATCCGGACCGGGTCGGGTTCATCCCGGCTGCCGGCCTCCGCCGCCAGCCGCGTCCGGTGCCGGCGCGACACCGGGCCGAGCCGCTCACCAGCGTCGATCGTTCCCAGCGCGGAACGGGGGCCCGGGTTGTCCGGAACCGGGCAGGCTCGGGAAGCTGCACACCCGGGCATCAGCCGGTATGGTCCGGGCCTATGGGACAGGGGATGGCTCATCCGGCCGACATCCGGCAGGATCTCGAACGGTTCTCGCTCCGCAGCACCCTCCTCGTTCCCGCCTCGACCGAACAGGCGTTCCAGGTTTTCACCGGTGCGATGACCGACTGGTGGGTCACGGAGTACACCTGGTCGGGCCCGGGGCTCCTCACCGAACTGGGCATGGAACCCAGGGCGGGCGGCTTGCTCTACGAGATCGGCCCGTACGGTTTCCGCAACGACTGGGGTCGGGTGCTCACCTGGGACCCGCCCCGACGGCTCGTGTTCACCTGGCAGATCGGCGCCGACCGCGCGCCGGTGCCCGATCCGGCCCGGGCGAGCGAGGTCGAGGTGCTGTTCCAACCCGACGGGCCGGGCCGGACCCGGGTCGAGGTGGAGCACCGGCACTTCGACCGCCACGGTGAGGCGGCGGAGGGCTACCGCCAGGCGCTCACCGCCGGGTGGCACGAACTGCTCTCCCGCTACGCCAGCGTGGTGGCGAAGCGCGCCACCGGCTGAACCCGGGCGGCGCCGGAGTTCAGCGCCCCAGACCCAATCGCCCGGAGCGGGTGGTGACTCCCTGACCGCCGAGGTCCGCCCGATTGCCGGCCGCGGCGCCGGAGCCGAACCCGGTGCCCGCCAGCCGGCGTGGCGGGGCCGTCCGCAGCCGCGGATAGACCTCGGCGAGCCGGCGCTGCACCCGGTCGGACCGGTCGGCGAGGACCAGGGCGACGGACGGCCCACCCGAGTCGGCCGCCGCGTCCGCCTCCGCCGTGCGCAGCCGCGTACCGACGACCTGCGCGAAGCCGGCCAGCCACGAGCGACGGAACGCGGCCGGGTGCTCGTCCGCCGGGACGGGCGTGCCGGCGATACCGTGGGCGGCCTGCACGAGCAGCGAGGTGAAGAGCAGGTCGACGCGTTCGAGGTCGCTCGCGAAGCCGAACAGGTGCATCGCGAAGCCGCTGCCCAGGCGCCGGCGGACGCACCGGCAGCGCAGCGGATCCGCGACGGCCGCGAGCAGCCCGGCCTTGTCCCGGGCGTACGGGGCGACGACCTCGACCACCCGGTCGCCGACCGGGTCGGTGGCCGGGTCACGGGCGGCCAGCAGTGCCCGGTCGACGCCGTAGCGGGCGATCAGCTCGGTCGCCTTGGCGGTGAACGCCGCCGACTCGGCCGGCGTGCAGGCCGGGTCCTCGGCCTGCGCCAGAAGCTTGCGGACCTTGCTGAGCATCGCCTCGGACATGCGCACAGGCCTATCACGCGAGCGCGCGCCACCGGGCGACCGACCGGGAGCCGCGTGGTCTATCCGGCACGGCTGCGCAGGGTCGCGACCGTCGAACCGGCCAGCGTCAGCAGACAGTCGGGCAGCAACCCGTCGGCCGCCGCGGCACCGAACAACGCCGCGCCGGTGGCGGTGTCGGAGTTGGCGTACGCGCTGACGAACCGGGCCACCCAGCGCGTGTCGTAGCCGGCCTCGTCGATGCCGGGGAAGTCGAGCGTGCACGTGCCGGAGGCCCCTGGCTCGCCCACCATCGTGGCCGCGAGACACCACGCGACCCCGTACGCCCCGGCGAGGCCGGACCGGTCGACGACGGCGTCGAAGGTGCCGCAGACCCCATCGCCGTCACCGGCCAGCGCCGAGCGCAGCACCGCCGCGGCGTCGTCGTGCGTCTGCTGTGGTGATTCGGTCACGCAGGGCACGGTAGGACCGCCCGTCAAGCGACCCGCTCAGCATTACTCTCCGTAATCAAAGCGGTCTACCTGCGGATTGAGGTGAAGCCACGGTCCCGCCGAATTGCCCGGCACGTTACTCTGCCCAGCGGACCTTCGCCGGAGGGAAGGACGACCATGCCCATCTCACGCGCCACGCGAGCAGCCACCCTGGCCGCCTGCGCGACGTTCCTGCTCGCCACCACCGCCTGCGGGACCGACCAGCCCGAGGAGTCCACCACCACCCAGGTGCGCCTCTACGGCACGGACGGCAACATGCTCAACTCGTTCCCAGCCGAGTTGGGGGATCGCGCCGGTCTGGTCGACGGGATGAAGGGAACGACCCCGTTGACCCCGTTGCCGGAGGACTTCAAGAATCGGCTGCTGGCCGTCGACCCGCGCCTGACCGACTTCCTCTACGCGGCGGAGTCCTATGACGCGGTGATGATCAGCGCGCTCGCCGCGCAGCTCGCCGGCAGCACGGACCCGGCGGCCATCGCGAAGCAGATCGTCGGCGTGACCAACGGCGGGCAGCGCTGCGAGACCGCGGCGGCCTGCCTCCAACTGGCCCGCAACGGGCAGGACATCGAGTACCGCAGCGTCTCGATCACCCGGGCCGGGTTCACCGACGAGGGCGAGCCCTCCACGGTCAGCTACGGCGCGCTGCACTTCGACGGGCAGCAGATCAACGACGGCAAGACCGAGTTCGTGGGCGCGGGCACCGAGTCGGCCGCCAGCACCGCGACCCCTCCGAAGCCGAAGAAGCAGGGCAAGGGCGCGGCCGACCGCGCCGACGGCTCGCCGCTGGTGCTGGGCGGCCTGCTGCCGAAGACCGGTGACCTCGCGCTGGCCTACCCGCCGATGGCGGCCGGCGTCGCGCTCGCGCTCAACGAGATCAACGCCGCTGGCGGCGTCCTCGGCGACCCGGTCACCTGGATCGACGGCGACGACGGCACCAACCCGGCGGTCGCCAAGGCCACCGTGGCGAGCCACGTCGGGGCCGGGGTGAACGTCATCATCGGCGCCGGCGGCTCGGGCATCTCCCGGGCGGTGCTGCCCGACGTGGTGAATGCCGGGCTGATCCTGTTCTCCCCGTCGAACACCGACGCGAGCCTCACCCAGCTGGACGACAAGGGCCTGTACTTCCGCACCGCCCCGCCGGACAGCCTGCAGGGCCGGGCGCTGGCCGACGTCATCCTGCGGGACGGCCCGCAGAAGATCGCGATCGTGGCCCGCAAGGACTCCTACGGCGAGGGCCTGCAGAACATCGTCCGGGCCGAGCTGGAGAAGGCCGGCATCAGCGCCGACCGGCTGAAGCTGCTCACGTACGACCCGCCGGAGGACGCCGAGGCGAATCCGGTCGACTTCACCTCCGGCGCCCAGGAGATCAAGGCGTTCAAGGCGGAAGCCGTCCTGATCATCGGGTTCGGTGAGTCGGCCGCGGTGATCCGCGCCCTCGCCGACTCCGGGGTGGAACTGCGGAACTGAGCCGCCGAACGGGAACGGCCGCACCGGGAGCCCGGTACGGCCGTTTCCGGTTCAGGGCCGGCGGCGGCGCTCCAGGAACTCCGTCATCCGCCGGTGCTTCTCCTCGTCCTCGAAGAGCACCGCCTGGCTGACCAGGTCCAGGTGCGGGTGGGCGGCGGCCGGTGCGTCCACGGCCAGCTTGGTGAGCCGCAGCGCCAGGGCGGAGCCCTTCGCCATCTCGTCGATCAGGTCGTGGGCCGCCGGCAGCAGCTCGGCCGGCTCGGGGACCACCCGGTTGACCAGACCGATCCGCAGCGCCTCCTCGGCGTCCACCCGCCGGCCGGTGAAGAGCAGCTCCTTGGCCCGGGCCTCACCGACCAGGGCCGGCAGCCGGTGGGTCGCTCCGGCGCCGGCCAGGATGCCGAGGCGCACCTCGGGCTGGCCGAAGACGGCACGGGCGGTGCAGACCCGGAGGTCGCACGCGTACGCCAGCTCGGCGCCCCCGCCCAGCGCCGGCCCGTCGACGGCCGCCACGGTCGGCATCGGCAGCGCGCGGATCCGGGCGAACGCGGCCGAGTTGATCGCGGCGAGCGCGTCCAGCCGCCCGCGTTCGCGGAGCTGCCCGATGTCGGCGCCCCCGGCGAAGATGCCGTCGGCGCCGCCGGTGAGCAGCAGCAGCCGCGGCCGGGCCTCCAGTTGGGCGCACAGCTCATGCAGCTCGCGGACCAGGTCGGCGTCGATGGCGTTGCGCTTCTCCGGGCGGTCCAGCGTCGCCACCACCCGGTCGGCGTGCTCCTCGATCCGCAGCCCGGTCACGCCTTGACCCCGTTCACCCAGCGGTAGAAGCCCTCCCCGGACTTCTTGCCCAGCCGGCCGGCGGCGACCATCTCGGCCAGCAGCGGCGGCGGCGCGAAACGGTCACCGTAGGCGGCCTGGAGGGTACCCGCGATGTCGAGCCGGACGTCCAGCCCGACCAGGTCGGTGAGCTCCAGCGGACCGATCGGATGCCGGTACCCGAGCACCATCGCCTTGTCGATGTCGGCCGGGCTCGCGACGCCGTCGGCGACCATCCGGATCGCCTCCAGGCCGAGCGTCACACCCAGCCGGGAGGTGGCGAAGCCGGGCATGTCGCGTACGACGACAGGGTCCTTGCCCAGCCGGCCGGCGAGCGCGACCGCCGCGTCGGTGGTCTCCGGTGCGGTGCCCGGGCCGACCACGACCTCGAGCAGTGCCATCGCCCAGACCGGGTTGAAGAAATGCAGCCCGAGGAAGCGCTCCGGCCGGGCCAGCCCGTCGGCCAGCTCGGCGATGGCGATGCTCGACGTGTTGCTGCCGAGCAGCGCGGGGCCGAGCGCCTCGGCCTCCCGCAGCACCGACCGCTTGAGGTCGGCCCGTTCCGGCACGGCCTCCACCAGCACGTCCGGGCCCTCGGCGACCTCGGCGAGCGCCCCCCGCAGGCGCACCCGGGCCCGGTTGCCGCCGGCCTGCTCGGCGGTCAGCCGGCCGCGGCTCACGGCCCGGTCCCACAGCTCGCCGAGGCGTGCCGTCGCGGCCTCACCCCGGGCCCGGTCGACCTCGACCAGGTCCACGTCGTATCCGGCACCGGCGGCCACGTACGCGATCCCGAGACCCATCGTGCCGGCGCCGACGACCACAAAGCGGTCGCTCATCCTCCAGTCGCTCATGCGGGGACCCTAGCGGGTGGGGGAACGCCCCCTGCCGGACGCCCGCGGCGAGGGAAGAGGCCCTTGTCAACGCCCCTGGCCGCGTCCGCTCCCGCGCAGCCGCAGGGTCGCGAGGTAGTACGGGGCGTCCCGGTCGTCCACGTCGACCAGCCGCCAGGGGCTCCCGTGGACCAGCGCGGCCAGCTCCTCCGGGGAGCAGACCAGGTAGTCGAACCAGGGCGTGCCGAGGTCCCGGTAGCGCAGCCGCAGCCGCAACTGCCCGCCGAGGCGTCCCCGGCTGCGGTTGCGCTCGTGGTACGTGGTGTGCGCCGGGTCGCGGGTGCCGTACGGATCGGTCCCGTGGGCGATCACCTGGGCACCGGGACGGGCGAGCGCGGCCAGCGCGGCGAGGAACCCGGGGGCCCGGTCGTGCCCCTCGATCAGCCCGAGGTTGTTGCCGAGCAGCAGGAAGGTGTCGTAACGCCGCCCGTCGGCGGCGTGCGCGTCGACGGTGGCGTGCACCAGGTCGCGGACGCCCCGGCGGCGGCACACGTCGAGCGCGCCCGGGGACGTGTCCAGCCCGGTGACCGGTACGCCGCGCTCCTGGAGCAGCAGCGCGATGCGACCCGCCCCCACGCCGATGTCCAGCGTGTCGCCCCGCGCCCGGTCGACGGCCCGGTGGTCGTACGGCTGCCAGTGCTCGGGCCCGTCCAGGTAGTGCGCCGCCGGAGCACCGTTGATCAGGCCGTCGTCGCGTTCGATGATCTCGATGACCGGGCGGGGCAGCCGGCCACCCACGAGTGGCCGGGGTCCGACACCGGTGGCCACGGCGAGCGCGTCGCGCAGCATCTCTCCGTACGCGTCGCCGGTGCGTGGCTCGCCGATCATGCCCTCACCGTAGGTCCTGCGGCGAAATCCCGTCATCCCTGGTCAGCGGCGAGGGCGGACGACACGCCCTAACTGCCCGCTCAGCCGCCGTGGCGGTCGTATCCTGGCGGCGTGACCATGCTGGACCGGCTCGCCGCGGAGAAGTACATCCTGCTCACGACCTTCCGCAAGGACGGCCGTGCGGTGCCGACGCCGGTCTGGGCGGTCCGTGACGGCGACGCGCTCGCGGTGTGGACGGTGGCCGATTCCGGCAAGGTGAAGCGGATCCGCCGCAGCGGGGACGTGACGGTCGCGCCGTGCGACGTCCGGGGCCGGCCGCAGGGCCCGCCGGTGCCCGGCCACGCCACGCTGTCCGACGGTCCGGGAACCCGCCGGGTCCGTGCGCTGATCAAGGAGAAGTACCGGCTGCTCGGCCGGCTCACCCTGCTCGGCAGCCGGCTGCGCCGGGGTGAGCAGGGCACGGTCGGCATCCGGGTGACGCTCAAGGCCTGACGGCGGCTGGCGGCCTGACGACGCGGGACATGCGTGAGGGCGGCGGGCCGATCGGCCGCCGCCCTCACGCACTTCGTCTGTTGGGCTGTCGCCCCGGTCAGTCCCCCTGGCGCTGCTGCGGGATCTGCCCCTGCAGCAGGGCCCTGACCTCCGACTCCCGGTAACGACGGTGCCCGCCGAGGGTCCGGATGGCGCTGAGCTTGCCGGCCTTGGCCCACCGGGTCACCGTCTTCGGGTCGACACGGAACATCGACGCCACCTCGGCCGGCGTGAGCAGCGGCTCCGGTTCGTGCGTTCGCGATGCCATGGGTCACTCCTCCACATGTATAGACATCGGCCGGGGTCCCGCCGGCCGACGCGTCTCCCATGGTCCGGCTAGTCCCCGATGTCCGACATGGGCCGAACGGCCGAACGTCCCTAGACGGACGGATGAACCATGCCCGAATTATGCGACTTTTACACGGCAGAAAGTACCTTATTCGGACTCATGATCACGGTTCGTGATGCGTCAACTACGAACGTGCCTCAGCTTCGGCCGCTAAACTGGGCGGATTTGCCATCAGTTGCACCGCTCCAGCAGCTGCACGGCTCGCCACCGCGCGACCAGCTTGTCGTACGCCGTCGACGCCTCCTCCGCCTCACCGCGGGACAGCCCGGCCAGGCCCGCCGCGACCAGCTCCGGCGAGTCGTCCGCGGCGAGGGCCTCGTCGGAGAGCAGCTCCACCAGACCCCCGTAGTCGAGCTCCACGACCGACCGCGGATGGAACTCCTCCAGCCAGCGCGCGGCCTCCTCCACGGCCTCGGTGATCGGCGCGGCGCCCACCGACTTGCGCAGCACGGCGAGGGCCCGCGACGACCGGCGGCGGGCCTTGGAGATCTCCGTCCGGTACCGCAGCGCCCGCCGGCCCGGCTGGGTGACGTGGTGCCGCTCCTCGGGCGCGAAGAGCACGAACCACCGCAGCGGCACGCCCCAGGTGGCGATCTGCTCGTGCACCCGGGGCACGCCGTGCTCCAGCACGCGCGCCCCGCTGCGCCAGTCGTCGACCACCGCCTTCGCCTGCCCCGCCAGGACCGGCGGGACGAAGGCGTCGGCCAGCACCGGGGGTACGCCGTCCCGTGCGCTCAGCGCGGCCTCCGCCACCCGGATCCGCAGGTTCCACGGACACACCAGCAGCGTGTCGTCGGCCTCCAGGACGTACGCCTCCTCCGGCAGCTCCGGCAGCCGCGTCCAACCCGCGCCGAGCGCCTCGATCACGGACGTCCGCTGCCGGCCCGGCCCCTCGACCGGGGCGACGGCGCGCCCCTGTTCGACGTAACGGCGCCAGTACGTCTGACGGTCACGGTCGAAGGCGGTCAGCGGTTCATACACGCGCAGGTATGAAGCGAAGAGCGACGGCACGGCGCGATCCTCCCACGAGTCGGACGCGAAGCCCCGGCGGCACCGCTTTCCGGTCCGCCGGGCGGCGGGCGGGCGGTCCGCAGGCGCAGGGTCCCGCGGTACGGACGCGCACGCCGGGGGCGGCGGGGCGACGTCGGCCGATACTAGGCTCAGCGGCACCGGCAGCATCCCGCCGGCGTCCACAGGTCCGTGGCCCACAAGGCCGCACACCACACCAGGAGCGAGTCATGGGCGTATTCGCCACCACCGACGACCCGGGGTCGGCCGGTCACGAACAGGTCGTGTTCTGCCAGGACAAGCAGACCGGCCTCAAGGCGATCATCGGCATCTACTCCACCGCGCTGGGCCCCGCGCTCGGCGGCACCCGGTTCTACCCGTACGAGAGCGAGGAGGCCGCCCTCGCCGACGTGCTCGACCTGTCCCGCGGCATGGCGTACAAGAACGCCCTCGCCGGTCTCGACCTGGGCGGTGGCAAGGCGGTCATCTGGGGCGACCCCGAGCGGATCAAGAGCGAGGCGCTGCTGCGCGCGTACGGCCGCTTCGTGGAGACGCTGGGCGGGCGGTACTACACCGCCTGCGACGTCGGCACCTACGTGGCGGACATGGACGTGATCGCCCGGGAGACCCGGTACGTGACCGGCCGCAGCGTCGAGCACGGCGGCGCCGGCGACTCCTCGATCCTCACCGCCTGGGGTGTGTTCCAGGGCATGCGTGCCGCCACCGAGCACGTCTGGGGCGCGCCGACGCTGCGCGGGCGGCGCGTCGGCGTGGCCGGCCTGGGCAAGGTCGGCAAGTACCTCGTCGGTCACCTCCTCGAGGACGGCGCCGAGGTCGTGGCGACCGACGTCAACCCGAAGGCCCTGGAGTGGGCGCGCGCGACCCACCCGCAGGTGACGCTCATCGAGGACGCCAGCGCGCTCGTCGCCGCCGACATCGACGTGTACGCGCCCTGCGCGCTCGGTGGCGCCCTGAACGACGAGACGGTCCCGGCCCTGCGCGCGAAGGTGGTCACCGGTGCCGCCAACAACCAGCTCGCCCACGCGGGGATCGAGAAGGTGCTCGCCGACCGCGGCATCCTGTACGCCCCCGACTACGTGGTGAACGCCGGCGGCGTGATCCAGGTTGCCGACGAGATCGAGGGCTTCAACTTCGAGCGGGCGAAGCTGCGGGCGACGAAGATCTACGACACCACGCGGGAGATCCTGCGGCTCGCCGACGCCGAGGGGGTGCCGCCGGCGGTCGCCGCGGACCGCCTGGCCGAGCGGCGGATGGCCGACGTGGGCCGGCTGCGGACGATCCACCTGCCGTGATCGCGGCCCCCGGGGGCGGGCCGCCTGGTTCCGCCTCCGGGCCTCCTCGCCAGGGCGCAGACCGTTAAGCTGGGTTTCGCGGTGATTCGTCCGGCGTCACGGGTGCTCCCGGTATCGGTCCTTACCGGGTACACTGGGTGACGACCGAGCAACCGCGACGCGCGGAGCCGGTCGACGGTAACCCGAGGTGCCGAACGACGGCATCCCCATGTACCGTAAGAGCTACGAGAGATGCCTGACGTCATCGGGGCCCGCCTTCGGGCTGCCCCGCATTCTGTGCGAGGGGGTCGAGCCATGGGGCGCGGCCGTGCTAAGGCCAAGCAGACAAAGGTGGCGCGGGAGTTGAAGTACCACTCCCCGAACACCGACCTCGCCGCCTTGCAGCGAGAACTCGGCGGCAGCCGCAAGTCGGACCACGACTTCGACGACGACTACAAGCAGTACGTCGACGACGATGACGAGGACCACGCGGACGACGACCCGGAGTCCTGGGTCCGTCCCACCCGCTGACCCCCGGTCACATCTGAGCACGCGGTAAGGCCCGCGTGCTCACGTATGTGCCGGCTCGGCAGCGGCGTCCCGACTGTCCGACCAGGCCGTGTCCGGAGTCCCGGGCCGGGACTCCGGACACGGCCTCAGGTGCTCGGACGACACCCGACCGGCCCGCTCAGCGCGGCCGGTTGTTCCAGTTGTAGAACGTCGGGATGTTCTCGAAGTGGTTCCAGGCGCACACCGCGCTGGCCCCGTCGCCACCCGCCACCTCCGCGCGGAGTCGACGCGCGGCCTCGGCCTCTTCGAGCAGCGCAGTCAGGCCGCTGCCCGCCGCGCGGACGCGGTCGGCGACCTCGTCCAGGGCGGCACCCGTCGCGCGCTCAGGCTGCCGGTGACCGGTGGTCTCGGGCATGCTCCAACACTCCCTCCAGTAGGCGGATCTTGCTGTTGCGGCAGTGCTCGGTCTCCGTACCGTCAAAACGTCCCAGCTCGAAGTAGCGGTTGGCCGCGTGACCACCGCCACAGAAGCCGAAGTACGGACAGGAGGCCCGGCAGGACTCCACCCCGGCGAGGAACTCGCCCACCCACGGCGTCCGCTCCGCACCGGCCAGGATCTCCGCCAGCGGCGTGACCAACACGTTGCCGCTGCTGAAGTCCCCGTACCGGGGGTCGGTGAAGCCGGCCAGCTCGGGTGACAGCACGGTCACCGACCCGTCGTGGCCGACCGTGGGGATCGGGTCCAGCCGCCGGGGCAGCAGATCGTCCCCACTGCCGTCGAGCACCGCCGCGGCGTAGCGCAGCGACCACTCGACCTCGCGCAGGTGAATGCGCGGATCCCGGCGCCAGGCCGCCACCAGCTCCGCCCAGAAGGCGGTCACCGCAGCCGCGTCATGGCGGTTGGTCCGGGTGTTGACCCCCTCGGTCTCCTCGATGTTGATGCCCAGCACGTCGGGGCCGAGGTCGAGGAAGTAGTCGTACAGCTCGCCGGCGAGCCCCGGCTCGGGGCGGCCGACCACGGCCAGCGCCGAGAAGGGCAGCCCGTGCCGGCGCAGCGCCTCGACGCCGCGCACGATCCGGTCGTACGCCGGACTCCCGGCCCGGGTCACCCGCTCCTCGTTGCGCTCCCGCGGCCCGTCCACGCTGACGCTCACCCGGATCCGGTGCTCGACGAAGAACCGGCACCACGCGTCGTCGATCAACGTCGCGTTGGTCTGGACGTGGTGCTCGACCTCCGGCCCGAACGGGGCGATCAAGGCGGCGAGATGGTCCCGCCCGGCGGCCAGCGGCTCGCCGCCGTGCCACACCACCGAGAACCGCCCGGCCCGCGCCCACGGGTTGACCGACGCGGCCACCGCCTCCGCTACCGGCACCGGCATCCGCCGGTCCGCCCCACGCAACGGCAGGTAGCAGTACGCGCAGTCGAGATTGCAGAGGGTGGTGGGCTGCATCACCACGTAGGTCGGGACGGTGGCCAGGCCACGCATCCCGTTGGTCGACCGTCCCCGAGCAGCCATCGCCCTCCTCTGCCGCGCCTGAGGAGCTGACCAGGCACCAGGCGTGCCCGACAGCGTTGAGGGTGCCCTTCAGGCTAGGCGGCGACGGCCACCCGGGTGAACCCCTGATCAGGTGTCCGTACGATCACCGGAGCGTGATCAACCGCGGGTGTGCTGCCCGATCATCTGGACGTTGCCGGAGCCCTCGATGATCTCGCCCGCCTGCCACGCGTCCACGCCACGGCCGGTGAGCGTGGCCAGCGCGCGGTCGGCGTCCTCGGCCGAGACGATCGCGAACATGCCGACGCCCATGTTGAACGTCGCCTCCATCTCCACGTCCTCGATGCGGCCCTTGGACTGCACCAGGTCGAAGATCGGCTGCGGCTTCCAGGTGGCGCGGTTGACCACCGCGTCGACGTGCTCGGGCAGGACCCGGACCAGATTGCCCGGGATACCGCCGCCGGTGACGTGCGCGAGCGCCCGCACGTCCGCCTCGGCGATCAGCTTGAGGCAGTCCTGCGCGTAGATCTTGGTGGGGGTGAGCAGCTCCTCGCCGAGCGTGCGCTGCCGGCCGAAGTCGTCGATCACCACGTCGAGCCGCATCCGGCCGGCGCCGAGCAGCACGTGCCGGACCAGCGAGTAGCCGTTGGAATGCAGGCCGGACGAGCGCATCGCGATCACCACGTCGCCGACCTCGACCCGCTCCGAGCTGAGGATCTCGCTCTCCTCCACCACGCCGACGCCGGTGGCGGAGATGTCGTACTCGTCGGGGCGGAGAACACCCGGGTGCTCAGCGGTCTCGCCGCCCAGCAGCGCGCAGCCCGCGTACCGGCAGCCGTCGGCGATGCCGGCCCCGATCTCGGCGACCTTGTCCGGCACGACCTCGCCGGTGGCGATGTAGTCGAGCAGGAACAGCGGCTCGGCACCGCAGGCGACCAGATCGTCCACCACCATGGCGACCAGGTCGATGCCGACCGTGTCGTGGATGTCCATCTGCTGCGCGATCACCAGCTTGGTGCCGACCCCGTCGGTGGAGGACGCGAGGATCGGGTTCTTGTACTTCTTCGTGTCCAGCCGGAACAGGCCGGCGAAGCCGCCGAGGTCGCCCAACACCTCCGGCCGCCGGGTCTGCCGCACCTTCGACTTCAGCAGCTCGACCGCGCGGTCGCCCGCCTCGATCGACACCCCGGCGTCCGCGTAGGAGACCGAGCGTTTGCGCGCCGGGCGGCCGGTGCCGGCCGTCCAGGCCTTGCGGTCGCCGCCGGCGCCGGTCGGGCTGCTTCCTGCGCCGCTGCGCTCGGACACGTGCGTCACGGTTCTCCCCTTTGGTGGTTCTGGCGCGGGACCGGCGGTGGCCGGGCGCGCCCGGCGGTGCTACGGGCGGTGGGTGGTGACCGACGGTTCCAGGTCGGAACGCGACGTCCGGCGCGCCGCGCCGAAACTGTCGTCGCCGCCCGGGTTGGCGACGAGCGGAGAGGTGTGCTGCTCGGCGGCCCCGGCGGTGACCCGCCGGCCGACCCCCTCCAGCACGTGCTTGCCGATCAGGTTGGCGGCAGGCAGCTCGATCGGGTACTCGCCGTCGAAGCAGGCTCGGCAGAGCCGGCTCTTCGGCTGCTCGGTGGCCGCGATGAGGCCGCTGAGCGACACGTACCCCAGGGTGTCGGCGCCGATCGACCGCCGGACGCCCTCGTTCTCCAGGCCGTTGGCGAGCAGCTCAGCGCGGGTGGCGAAGTCGATGCCGTAGAAGCACGGCCAGGTGACCGGCGGGGAGGAGATGCGGACGTGCACCTCCAGCGCCCCGGCCTCGCGGAGCATCCGCACGATGGCCCGCTGGGTGTTGCCGCGGACGATGGAGTCGTCGACCACGACCAGGCGCTTGCCCCGCACGTTCTCGCGGAGCGGGTTGAGCTTGAGCCGGATGCCGAGCTGGCGCAGCGTCTGGGACGGCTGGATGAACGTCCGCCCGACGTACGGGTTCTTGACCAGGCCGGCGCCGTAGGTGATGCCGGACTCCGCCGCGTAACCGATCGCGGCCGGCGTGCCGGACTCCGGGACGGGGATAACCAGATCCGCCTCGACCGGGTGCTCCCTGGCCAGCCGGCGGCCGATCTGCACGCGTGCCGCGTGCACGTTCCGCCCGGCGATGGTGGCGTCCGGACGGGCGATGTAGACGTACTCGAAGAGACAGCCCTTCGGCTCCGGCGGCGCGAACCGGGTGGAGCGCAGCCCGTCCTCGTCGATGGCGATCAGCTCGCCCGGCTCCACCTCGCGGACGACGCTGGCGCCCACGATGTCGAGGGCGGCGGTCTCGCTGGCCACGACCCAGCCGCGCGCCAGCCGGCCGAGCACCAGCGGGCGGACGCCGTGCGGGTCCCGGGCGGCGTACAGCGTCGACTCGTCCATGAAGACGAAGCTGAACGCGCCCCGCAGCCGGGGCAGCACCTCCAGCGCGGCGGCCTCGACCGACAGGTCGGGCCGGCTGGCCAGCAGCATCGTCACCAGGGAGGTGTCGTTGGTGGCGCCGTCGGCGGCCAACCCGCGCTCAGCGACCTCGCGCTGCAGATCCGCCGGGTTGACCAGGTTGCCGTTGTGCGCCAGCGCGATGGTCGTGCCGGACGTCGTCGCCCGGATGGTCGGCTGGGCGTTCTCCCAGGTGGAGGCGCCGGTGGTCGAGTAGCGCGCGTGGCCGATCGCCACGTGCCCGCGCAGGCTGGCCAGGGTCGGCTCGTCGAAGACCTGGGCGACCAGACCGAGGTCCTTGTAGACCACCACGCCCGAGCCGTCGCTGACCGCGATGCCGGCCGCCTCCTGCCCCCGGTGCTGCAGCGCGTACAGCCCGAAGTAGGTCAGGTTGGCGACCTCCTCGCCAGGGGCCCACACGCCGAAGACGCCGCACGCGTCCTGGGGGCCGGGACGTTGGGGATCAAGGTCGTGGCTCAGCCGGCCATCGCCTCGGGGCACCTGCCGCTCCCTCATGCTGGACTGGCCTGGCGGAATCACGAAATCCGCACTCCTCGGCCGGGACCACTGTCGTCGCCTGACAGTGTACGCGAACCCGAGTCGACACAGAAAGTCACGAAATCGCTGCTGTCCGTTACCGGTCGGGATGGTCCAGACGCAGCTGAAGCGGCAGGTACGCGGAGAGGTCCGCCCGGATCCCGCTCACCCGTACGCGACCCTCCGTGACCGCGTCCGCCCAGCCGAGGCTCCCCGTGGCGACCCTCAACCAGGTCTCCGGATCCATTTCGACCACGTTCGGCGGGGTGCCCCGGGTGTGTCGGGGACCCGGAACGCACTGAACTGCACCGTAAGGTGGGACACGCACCTCCACCGATCGGCCGGGGGCGCGCTCCGCAAGGGCGGTCAACAGGGCACGGACCGCCTCTCGGAGCACCGGTCGATCGGGCGTACGCCCCTCGTCGAGCGCCGACAACGCCGCCGCGATCGCGGCGGACTTAACGTGCGGAGAGGACACGACGGGAGATTACGACTCGCGCGCGGCCCGTCTCACGTTGGCCCTGGGTCGCGCTGATCCGGTCAGACAAGGCATAGTTGCCGACGGCGTATTCATACCGTGATGTTCCCCGGCCCGGTGACCGCCGGCCGTGGAGGAAAGCCAGTCCGGAAGGCGGTGGACGTGTCAACACACCGACGTGCCTGGAAGCAGCGGGCCGGTGTGCTCGTGGCGTTGGTGGTCGGCGCCCTGCTCACCGTCCCCGCCACGCCAGCCTTCGCGGCCAACCCGGACGTTCAGATCACCGGGCTGTCCGCCGGTTCCCTAGGACCGGGTCAGCAAGCCTCCCTGACGTTCACCGTCAAGAACAACAATGCCGCGCCGACGGCCTTCAGCGTCAACGTGGACACCTTTGACGGCCTCAACTGTCAGGGCGACTGCAACATCCCCGCCCGCCTGATCCCACCGAACCAGGAGGAGACGTTCCGAGCCACCCTGGTTGCCGGCAACGTTCCAGCCGGGGACACCAGGTCCGGCAAGGTCCGGGTCTCCGCGCGGGCCGGCGGCGATCAGGGCAGCGATGATCGGGACATGTCGGTGCGCGGACCGAACCCGCAGCCAACCCAGGCGCAGACGGTCAAGACGGTCTCCGGCAAGGTCGTCAACCAGTCCGACGGGAAGGCCGTGCCGAACGCGGTGGTGATCCTCCAGGACTCCAGCGGCAAGCGGTTCGACGACATCACCGACGACGGCGGCAACTTCCGCTTCAACGGCTCCGCCTCGAACCCGATCGCCCCCGGCCGGCTGGACATCGGCGCCAGCGTGGGCGACGTACGCGCCTTCAAGAGCTTCAACGCCTCCGCCGGGCAGAGCGTCACCGGCCAGCGGATCGCCCTCGCCGTCAAGACCGAGGCGAGCCCGAGCGCCACCCCGTCGGAGAGCGTCGAGGCGCTGCCCAGCGAGGAGGCGCTCGAGGAGGGCACCGAGGAGTCGGCGGACGCCGCCGCTGCCGCTCCCACGAACGCCGGCAACGAGGATTCCGGCGGCATCGGCTCGCTCCTGATCATCCTGCTCGGCGGCCTTCTCGTCGCCGCCGGTGTCGGCACGATCGTGCTGCTGTGGATGCGCCGCAAGGAGAACGACGAGGCCGACGAGGGCGCCGGCCCGGTCACCGCCGCCGCGGGCGCGGTCCCGGCGGCCCGGGGCGCCTACCGGGGAGCGGACGACCACACCCGGGTGGTCAACCCGGCCGGGGCGCCTCCCACGATGGTCGGCTCGGCCATCGGCGACGCCCCGACGATGATGCACCGGCCGGTGGTGGACGACGTCCCGCCGGACCCGTACGGCGTGCCGCCGCAGCCGTACGGCACGCCCGCCGGCCAGGGTGGCTGGGCCGGCGGCGGTTACGGCGACGACCCGGCCGGGCCGGGCGGGTACGGCGCCGGGGCCTACGGCAACGCGCCGTCCTCCGGCGGCGGCTACGGCACACCGCCCTCGTCCGGAGGCGGGTACGGCGGCAACGACTACGGTGCTCCCGCCGGAGCCCCGGCCGGTGCGGGCTACCCACCGGCCCCCAGCTACGGCGAGCGGTACGACGAGCCGACCGGCCGCTACCAGGGTGACGCCACGCAGTACCCGGCACCGGCCGACCCGTATGCGACCGGCACCTACCAGCAGAACCAGGGCTACGGCCAGCCGGAGCCCCCGTCCTACGGCCGGGGCGGCGAGCCGACCGGCGGGTACGACCAGCGCGGTGGTTACGACCAGGGCGGCTACGGCGGCGGGTACGGCCAGCCGGGCGGGTACGGCCAGGAGCCACCGGCCCAGCGCGGTGGCTACGACCAGGGCGGTTACGACCAGGGCGGCTACGGCGGCGGGTACGACCAGCCGGGCGGGTACGGCCAGGAGCCACCGGCCCAGCGCGGTGGCTACGACCAGGGCGGTTACGACCAGGGCGGCTACGGCGGCTACGGTGACCCGGCCCAGGCTAGCCGGGGCCGGCCCGACGGCCCGCCGCAGGACCGGGGCGGTCGCCGGCTGGACTGGCTCGACGACTGAGAACCACGCAGACACACCGCTGAGGGGCCGTCCGGATCCGGACGGCCCCTCAGCGGTTCCGGCCCCCGGGTCGGTGCGTCGGTACGCGCCGCCCGCCGCACTGCATGATCACGCTGCGACGCAGATGTAGTGGCTTCCCTGCGACCATGACACCACTACTTCGTGCTTCGAGCGTGATCTTGGGTGGAGGCCGCCGCCAGGCCGCCTAGAGGGGTGGGGGCCGCCGTCAGGCTGCGGGGTTGGGTGGGGCGGCCGCCGTCAGGCTGCGGAGAAGACGCCGTTGCGGAGCACCGGGACCACGTCCGAGGCGCCGACCTGCACGGCGATCTCCACGTCGGCGGCGAAGCCACCCTCGGTGAGTTCCCGCCCGGAGACGCAGCCCCGGACCGCGGCCGGAACGTCGGGTGTGCTGGCCAGCGCGGCGAGCGCCACGGCAGCCTCGACGGAGAGCCCGCCCGGCACGCCGGACAGCGCGTCGAGCACGCAGGCCGCACCGAGCTGGTCCTCCACCGAAGGGCGCAACGAACCGTCCGGCCAGCGCTCCCCGGCCGCGACGACGCCGATCGGCGCGTCGGTCGAGCCGTACCCCTGCTGCTGGAGCCAGCGCCCGGCGGCGCCGGCGTTGCGCAGGCAGGCCGCGACCACCGGCAGCCCGGTGGCGCTGGCCGCGGCGCTGATCGCCGAGCCGTTGGGTGACGGCAGGACCAGCTCGGGGACGGCTGGCGCGGTGCTCAACGCCGCCGGGGACAGCGACCACGGATGGTCCGGTGTGGTGCGCCGGCGGCCCACCGCGGCGACGGCGCCCACGCGGCGGGCGTAGTCGGCGGCCTGCGCACCCCAGGGGAACGGGTGCACCCGCGTACCGCGAGCCACCGCGACCTCGACGGCGGTGGTGAACGAGAGGACGTCCACCACCACCAGCGCCGCGCACACCCGGCCGAGCTCGGCCGCCCCAGCCAGCCCCCACTCGAACCGGGCGCCGGAACCGGGCTGCGCGTGGACGGCCGCGGTCAACGCCTCAGCGCTGGTCGGGGCGCGGAGGGCTGGTCGGACTCACCAGAAGCCGGGTCGGACGGCTCGTCGTCGGTGGCCTGCTCCTCGGCCGTCTCGGCCGGCGGAGTCGCGATCACGCCGCCCGGCGAGGCGACATCGCCCGCATCGGCCGCCGACTCCTCAGCAGCCCCCGCCGACTCCTCAACAACCTCCGCCGACTCCTCAGCAGCCCCCGCCGACTCCTCAGCAACCTCCGCCGGCTCCTCAGCAACCTCCGCCGACGCCTCGACAGCCCCCGCCGGCTCCTCAGCAGCCCCCGCCGACTCCTCAACAACCTCCGCCGGCTCCTCGACAGCGGCCGCCGGCTCCTCGGTCGCGCCGTCCTCGCTCGACGGCTCCTCGGCGGTGGTCGTGGCCGCTCGCCCAGCGGCGCCCGCACCGGGCTCGGCGCCATCGGACACCGGCTCGGGCGCGCCGGTCACCGGGTCGGGACCGGGCGAGGCGATCGGCTCGCTCACCACCTCCGCCGGGTCCACCGGCTCGGCGTCGGTGTCCGAGGGCAGCGGCACCGCCTCGACCGCACCGGCGACGCCGGCCGCCGGTGCGTCCACCTCCAGCAGGTCCGCTCCGCCGAAGAGGCGCGGCAGGGTGGCGTTGTGCGCGGTGTGCAGCTCGTCCAGGCCGATGCGGAACTGGCCGTGCACCTCCAGCGCACCGCCGGCGGTGTCGGTGACACCGATCAGCTCGTACGGCACCCCGCGCTCCGCGGCCAGGCCGGTGAACGCCTTCTCGTGCCCGCGCGGCACCGACACCAGCACCCGGCCGGCGGACTCGCTGAAGAGGAAGACGAACGGCATGGAGCCACCGGCGAACCGCTCGGGCACGGCGACCCGGGCACCGACGCCTCGCCGCAGGCAGGATTCGACCAGGGCCTGGGCGAGGCCGCCGTCGGAGAGGTCGTGCGCGGAGCTGACATGACCGGCCCGGGCGGCCTCCGCCATCAGGTCGGCGATCGCCCGCTCGCGGGCGAGGTCGACCTGCGGGGGTACGCCGCCGAGGTGCTCGTGGGTCACCCACGCCCACTCGGAGCCGGACAGCTCCACGTGCGTCTCGCCGAGCAGGTAAATCTGGTCGTGGTCGCCGCCGCGCGGGACGAAGCCCATCGACACCCGGTCGGCCACGTTGTCCAGCACGCCGAGCACGCCCACCACCGGCGTCGGGTGGATGGCCGCCGCCCCGGTCTGGTTGTAGAAGCTGACGTTGCCGCCGGTCACCGGGATGCCCAGCTCGGCGCAGCCGTCGGCGAGACCGCGGACAGCCTCGGCGAACTGCCACATGACGCCCGGGTCCTCGGGCGAGCCGAAGTTGAGGCAGTTGGTGACGGCGATCGGCTTCGCACCGGTCACGGCCACGTTCCGGTAGGCCTCGGCCAGCGCGAGCTTCGTGCCGTTGTACGGGTCGAGGCGGGCGTACCGGCCGTTGCCGTCCACCGAGAGCGCGACGCCGAGGCCGGTGCGCTCGTCGATGCGGATCACGCCGGAGTCCTCCGGCTGGGCGAGCACGGTGTTGCCCAGCACGTACCGGTCGTACTGCTCGGTGACCCAGGTCTTGTCGGCCAGGTTCGGCGAGGCGATCATCCGCAGGACGGTCTCCCGCAGCGCCTCCGGGTCGTTCGGCCGGGGCAGCGTCTCCGCGCGGTCGGCCTGGAGCAGGATCAGGTCGGCCGGCTCGCGCATCGGGCGGGCGTACACCGGCCCGTCGTCGACCAGCGAGCCGGGCGGCACGTCGACCACCAGGTGGTCCCGCCAGGTGACGACCAGGCGGCCCGGCTGGCCGTCCGGCGCCGGCGGGGTGACCTCACCGATCGCGGTGGCCAGCACGCCCCACTTCTCGGCGGTCTTGAGCACCGCCTCCAGCTTCTCCGGCTCGACGATCAGCAGCATCCGCTCCTGGGACTCGCTGGCCAGGATCTCGTGCGGCTCCATCGAGGGCTCGCGTAGCGGTACCCGCTCCAGCCAGACCCGCATGCCGGTGCCGGCCGCCGCGGCGGTCTCGGTGAGCGCGCAGGTCAGGCCCGCACCGCCGAGGTCCTGGATGCCGACGACCAGCTGGCCGTCGTACAGCTCCAGGCACGCCTCGATCAGGAGCTTCTCGGTGAACGGGTCGCCCACCTGCACCGACGGGCGGCGCTGCTCGCTGCCCTCGTCGAAGGTGGCGCTGGCCAGCACCGACACGCCGCCGATGCCGTCCCGCCCGGTCTTGGCGCCCATCAGCACCACGATGTTGCCGGGGCCGGCGGCCGCCTTGTTCTGCAGCCGGTGGACCGGCAACACGCCGAGGCAGAGCGCGTTGACCAGCGGGTTGCCCTGGTAGCAGGGGTCGAAGACGACCTCACCGCCGATGTTCGGCAGGCCGAGGCAGTTGCCGTAGCCGCCGACGCCGGCGACGATGCCCGGCAGCACCCGGGCGGTGTCCGGGTGGTCGGCCGCGCCGAAGCGCAGCGGATCCATCACCGCGACCGGGCGGGCGCCCATGGCGAGGATGTCCCGGACGATCCCGCCGACGCCGGTCGCCGCACCCTGGTACGGCTCGACGAAGCTCGGGTGGTTGTGCGACTCGACCTTGAAGGTCACGGCCAGCTCGTCGGAGACGCGGACGACGCCGGCGTTCTCGCCGATGCCGGCCAGCAGCCGGTCGCTCGGCGGGGCCTTCTCCCCGAACTGGCGCAGGTGCACCTTGCTCGACTTGTACGAGCAGTGCTCGCTCCACATGATCGAGTACATGGCGAGCTCGGCCTGGGTGGGGCGCCGGCCGAGGATCTGCCGGATCCGCTCGTACTCGTCCTCCCGGAGGCCCAGCTCCGCGTACGGCTGGAGTTCACCCGGGGTGCCGCCGGCGCGGGGCACGGTGTCCACGCCGTCGGCCCAGTCCGTGAGGACGGCGTCCCGGGCGGGCGCCGCCGGGGCGGCCGGAGCGGGGTCCTGGGTGGTCATGACCTCTCCTCGCTGAGCACAGGACCGCCCGTCGGGCGGGTGAGCCGACCGATGTTGCCGCGTACGGTCACGCCGGGGACCCCACCAGGTGCTTGAGCACGGAGGTGAAGAAGCCGAGGCCGTCCAGGGAGGGCCCGGTCAGCTCCTCCACCGCGTGCTCGGGGTGCGGCATGATGCCGACCACGTTGCCGGCGGTGTTGGTGATGGCGGCGATGTCGCGCTGCGACCCGTTCGGGTTGCCGACGTAGCGGGCGACGATCCGGCCCTCGGCCTCGAGCTGGTCCAGCGTGGCGGCGTCGGCGACGTAGCAGCCCTCGCCGTTCTTGACCGGGATCAGCACCTCCTGGCCGGGCTGGAACGCGTTGGTCCACGCGGTGCCGGCCGACTCGATGCGGAGGACCTGGTCGCGGTTGCGGAAGTGCAGGTGCTGGTTGCGGGTCAGCGCGCCGGGCAGCAGGTGGGCCTCGCAGAGGATCTGGAAGCCGTTGCAGATGCCGAGCACGGGCAGCCCGCCGCCGGCCGCGTCCACGATCGTCTCCATCACCGGGGCGAACCGGGCGATGGCGCCGCAGCGCAGGTAGTCGCCGTACGAGAAGCCGCCGGGCAGGACGACCGCGTCCACGCCGTACAGCTGCGGGTCACCGTGCCAGAGCCGCACCGGCTCGGCACCGGCGATCCGGACGGCCCGCGCGGCGTCCCCGTCGTCGAGCGAACCGGGGAACGTGACCACACCGACCCGGGCGGTCACGACCGGGCGTCCACGGTCTCGTCGGCCTCGACCCGGACGGTGAAGTCCTCGATGACCGGGTTGGCGAGCAGCTTGTCGGCGATCTCCCGAGCGCGGTCCAGGTCCGGTTCACCGGCGAACTCGATCTCGATCCGCCGGCCGATCCGGACCGAGGCGACGTCGCTGACGCCGAGCCGGGGCAGCGCGTTTGCGACGGCCTGGCCCTGCGGATCGAGGATCTCGGGCTTGAGCATGACGTCGACGACGACGCGAGGCACTGGGCACTCCTGACTGTGTACGCAGTTGGGTGCCGACCCACTACGGGCGAGCGCAGCCAGCCTACCTGGCAGATGCCCCGGCGAACGCATCGGCCGCACGCGGTTCAGGCAGTGATCGTCGTCAGGTAGCGCGGGGGCCGCGGACCGATGCGGGTTCGTTGCGTTCCCGATGCCGTTCCGTTGCCCTCCGACCCCGTCCACCGATTCTGCCGCCACGGGGCGGTACGACCTTCCTGAGATGGATTCTTTTCGATCGAAACACTTGTGAACGGCATCGCGGGGCCCTACGGTACATCGTCAGACATCGATAGGAGTACCGGTCGGTGGGCCACCCCCGCCCGCCGGCCGGCAAGCCGACCCGGTGAACCCGGGCCCATCCCCCGAAGGAGCCCCCATGCGCATCCGATCCCTGGTCGCGGTCCTCGCCACAGCGGTGGCCGGCGTACTCGGCGCCAGCTCCGGCGCCCTCGCCAGCCCGACCCCCGTCACGCCCTACATCATCGGCGGCAACACCGTCTCGTCCGCCCCGTGGGCCGCCGCGGTGTTCAGCAACGGCTCGTTCACCTGCTCCGGCACGATCATCGCCCCGCAGTGGGTGCTCACCGCCCGGCACTGCCTCGGCGGAACGATGTCCGTCCGGGTCGGCAGCGTCTACCGCTCCTCCGGCGGGGTCACCCGCACCGTGAGCGCCACCTACAGCCGGTACGACCTCGCCCTGATGCGCCTCTCCAGCTCGGTGAGCACCAGCTACGTGACGCTGGCCAGCAGCAACCCGCCGATCGGTTCGACGAACCAGATCTACGGCTGGGGCATGACCTGCTACAGCGGCTGCTCCGCCTCCAGCCAGCTCAAGACCGCGAACGTCCAGGTGACCAGCAACAGCGCCACCGACGCGTACGGCGGGCAGGCCATCCGGAGCACCCGGATCAACGGGAACGCGTGGCGCGGTGACTCGGGCGGCCCGGAGTTCTACAACGGCCGCCAGGTCGGGGTGGCCTCGACCGCGAACGGCACGACCATCCAGAACTACGGCAGTGTGGCGTACAACCGGGCCTGGATCACCTCGGTGGCCGGTGTCTGACGGTTAGCGCCCCGGGCGGCGCGGATGGTCGGCGGAACGCCGGACGTCCGCGCCGCACGGTTTTTCAGCATCCGACCAGGTGAACAAGGCTCGCGTTGGGCCCCACGATCGGCTGACAGCATCGGAACCGTGCTGGTCGTGACGACGGATCAACTTCCCGGCTACGAGATCCGCCAGATCCTCGGCGAGGTGGTCTCCTCGATGGCCAGGACGCGGAACCCGTACCGCGAGGGCGTGAAGAACCTGCGCGGCGGCGCGTACGACCCGATGGCGCCGGACAACCTCACCCGCTGGCGCACCGACTCGGTCGCCCGGCTCGGCGAGGAGGCCCGCCGCCTGGGCGCGAACGCGGTGATCGGCATGCGCTTCGACAGCCGCGACTGCGGCGAGATGTGGATGGAGATCTGCGCGTACGGCACGGCGGTGATCGTCGTACCCAAGGCTCCGGACGTCATGCCCCCCGACCAGCCCCTGGTCGCGGCCGAGACCGCCCACGAGCCCGAGATCGCCGAAGGCCCGAGCGGCATCGCCGAACCGGCGAGCGCCCCCAACCTGCGCACCGCCGCCGAAACCCCCACCCGCGAACCCTGACCGGCCCCCGCCACCACCCGTGTTGATCAAGAGCTTTTCGGTCTGCTTGATCTCTGATCTGGACCAGAACTTCTTGATCAACCCGGTCTTCCCGGGTGGGGTCGGTCAGAGGATGGGGGGTGGGGTGTAGGGGGCGGCATTCGGGTGGGCGGCGACCACCTCGGCGACCCGGGCGGCCACGGCCGCCACCTGGGCGGGGGCGGCGCCGACGAAGGCCGTCCGGTCGGCGACCAGGGTGTCGATGTCGGCGCGGGAGAGGTTGAGGCGGCCGTCCGCCGCCAGGCGGTCGAAGAGGTCGTTCTCCGGCGCGCCCTTCTCGCGCATGGCCAGGGCGACGGCGACCGCGTGCTCCTTGATCACCTCGTGGGCGACCTCGCGACCGACGCCGCGCCGCACCGCCGCGACCAGGATCTTGGTGGTGGCGAGGAACGGCAGGAACCGCTCCAGCTCCCGGTTGATCACCGCCGGGTACGCCCCGAACTCGTCCAGCACGGTGAGGAACGTCTGGAACAGGCCGTCGGCGGCGAAGAAGGCGTCCGGCAGGGCCACCCGGCGGACCACCGAGCAGGAGACGTCACCCTCGTTCCACTGGTCGCCGGCCAGCTCGCCGACCATCGACAGGTAGCCCCGGATGATCACGGCGAAGCCGTTCACCCGCTCCGACGAGCGCGTGTTCATCTTGTGCGGCATCGCGCTGGAGCCGACCTGGCCCGGCTTGAAGCCCTCGGTCGCCAGCTCCTGGCCCACCATCAGGCGGATCGTGGTGGCCAGCGAGGACGGCCCGGCCGCCACCTGCGCCAGCGCCGAGAGCGCGTCGAAATCGAGGGAACGCGGGTACACCTGCCCCACGCTGTCCAGCACCCGGCGGAACCCGAGGTGCTCCGCGACCCGCCGCTCCAGCTCGGCCACCCGGTCGGCGTCACCGTCGAAGAGGTCGAGCTGGTCCGCGGCGGTGCCCACCGGGCCCTTGATCCCCCGCAGCGGGTATCGACCGATCAGGTCGTCCAGCCGCTCGTACGCGATCAGCAGCTCCTCGGCCGCCGACGCGAAGCGCTTGCCCAGCGTGGTGGCCTGCGCCGCGACGTTGTGCGAACGCCCGGTCAGGACGAGGTCGGAGTGCTCGACGGCGAGCCGGGCCAGCCGGGCCAGGGTGGCGACCACCCGGTCCCGGATCAGCTCCAGCGACGCCCGCACCTGGAGCTGCTCGACGTTCTCGGTGAGGTCCCGGGAGGTCATCCCCTTGTGCACGTGCTCGTGCCCGGCCAGCGCGCTGAACTCCTCGATCCGCGCCTTCACGTCGTGCCGGGTGACCCGCTCCCGCTCCGCGATCGAGGCCAGGTCGACCTGGTCGAGCACCCGCTCGTACGCCTCGACCACCCCGTCCGGCACGGTCACGCCGAGGTCCCGCTGGGCCTTGAGTACGGCCAGCCAGAGCCGCCGCTCCATCCGGACCTTCTCCTCCGGTGACCAGAGGGCGACCAGTTCCGGCGAGGCGTACCGGTTGGCGAGCACGTTCGGGATCGTCGTCACCACGCCATTCTCGGACACCACGCGGCGCCCCCGGTACGCGGGCTGACCCGCCGCCCGGCCCGCACGCTGCCCGGGCCGCGGCCACAGACGGTCGCGACCGCGTTGAACGCGGTGCTCGACCACTTCGCATTCCGGTGGTGGATCTTCCGGCCACAGCCCTGCGGGCCGGGGGCGTCAGACCTCCGGAATGTCGTGCACGGTCGCGCTCACCACGAGGGTCCTGGTCTGCTTGCCGTGAGCGTTGCGGACGGTCAGCAGGTACGTGTGCTGCTGGACGTCCCCCGCCGAGCCGGAGCAGGGGAAGTTCAGCGTCTCGCTGCCGGTGGGCGGGTAGTTGTCGGCGTAGCTGCCGGGGCCGTCGATCGAGAGCGCGACGGAGTCGACGTTGCCGGCCTTCCACTCCAGGACGACCGGCGTGCCCGCGATCGGGTTGGCGGTGGTGCCGGCCGGGCAGGACGGCTTCTGGGCGACCCGGAAGTAGGCGATCGACGGGCCGGCGCTCGTGCCGGACTTCCCACCGCTGTTGCCGGTGCCGCCACCGGTCGATCCACCGCCGGTCGTCCCCGTGCCGGTCGATCCGCCGCCGGGGTCGCCGGCCGTCGTCGTGGGCGGGGCGGTGGCCCCCGTCGCGTCGCCGGGCGCCCCGGTGACCTCGGTCGCGGCGGTGGCCTCCGTGGACGTCGTGCCACCGGAGCCGCAGCCGGCGACCGCCAGCACGGTGGACAGGGCGACGACGGTGGTGCGGAGCCGGAATTGACCTGACATGACCACTCCCCTCACGGGTGCCGCCGCCAGTGCCGTCCGGCGGACTGGGACCCACGGTAGGGACGGCCGGCAACACCGGGCCGGAAGTCGACCCCCGATGATCTCCATCCTGAGTCGACTGTCAGGATCGGACGATGACGTCCAGACTTACCGGGAAGGTTGCCCTGGTGACCGGCGGGAGCCGCGGTATCGGCGCCGCCGTCGCGCGGCGGCTGGCCGAGGACGGCGCCCACGTCGCGTTCACCTACCGTGCGGCGGAGGACAGGGCGAAGTCGGTGGTGGCCGAGATCGAGTCGTACGGCCGCACCGGCCTGTCGATCCGTGCGGACAGCGCCGACGCGACCGCCGCGGCCGACGCGGTCGAGCGGACCGTCGCCGAGCTCGGGCGGCTGGACATCCTCGTCAACAACGCCGGCGTGTTCGCCGGTGGGCGGATCGAGGAGGTCGGCCTCGATCTCCTCGACCGGGCCGTCGCGGTCAACGTCCGCGGCGTCTACCTGGTGACCCAGGCAGCGGTCCGGCACATGCGGGACGGCGGGCGGATCGTCAACATCGGCAGCAGCTTCGCCAGCCGGGTCCCGGCCCCCGGGGTGAGCGCGTACGCCATGACGAAGAGCGCCGTGAACGGGCTGACCCGGGCACTCGCCCGGGAACTCGGCCCGCGCGGCATCACCGTCAACCTGATCCTGCCCGGGTCGACCGACACCGACATGAACCCGTCGGACAGCGCGGGCGCCGCCGCCCAGCGGTCGCACATCGCCCTCGGCCGGTACGCGACACCGGCCGACGTGGCGGCGACCGTCAGCCACCTGGTGGGCGAGGGTGGCCGGCACATCACCGGCGCGTCGATCGCGGTGGACGGCGGCTCCACGGCCTGACGGCCGCGGAAACCGTCGCCGCTGCGTTTCGGGGCGGACAGAACGCGGCCGATGCGTCATGATCAGAGCCTCCGGCCGGTCCGGCCGCCCCCTTCCTCCTCGGTTGAGAGACACGCATGCGCAGATTCCGCCTCGTCGGGCTCGCGGCGGTCGCGATGATCAGCGCCACCCTGCTGACGCCCGCGACCCCTGCCCACGCCGACGACACCACCCTCTACGTCGACCGGCTCTTCCAGAACTGCTCCGACTCCGGGACCGGCACGGTCGACGAGCCCTTCTGCACGATCGGGGCCGCGGTCACCCGCGTCGGGCCCGGCCAGACCGTCCAGGTCCGCAGCACCGGGTACGCCGAGCGGGTGACGGTCCCGCGCTCCGGCACGGCCGAACGCCCGATCACCATCGTGGCGATTCCACCGGACGCCCGTTTCACGCTGGACGGGCCGACCGCCGGCTTCGTCGTCAACGGGCAGAGCCACATTACGATCAAGGACTTCAACGTTCGGGGTGACCTGCGGGAGCCCGGCGTAGAGCTGAGCGACGCGACGGGGATCACCCTGGACGGCGTCCGGATCCACGCGACCTTCCCGCCCGGGCAGCCTCCCTCGACGGAACCGGCGTTCCGCCTGAGCGGGGTCCGTGATTCGACGCTGCGCGGCGTCCACGGCCTCGGCACCCACCTGGCCGCCGGAGTGGTGGTCGACGCGGAGAGCAGCGGCGTCGCCATCGCCTCGGGGCAGTTCTACAACGACGACCGCGTCGGGCCCGGCGTCGGTATCGACGTGGCCGGTTCGGCCACGACGATCCGCGGCAACCAGGTGACCGGTTTCGGGGAGGCTGCGATCGCGGTACGGCCGGGCGCGGCGGACACGCTGATCGTCAACAACGAGATCCGCAACGGCGCCGGTGACGGCGTCCAGAGCCGTGGCGCCACCGGCACAGCGGTCACGAACAACGACGTGTGGCTGCGGTGCGGTGACGGGATCCGGGTGGACGGGGCCTCGGTGCGGGTCTCCGTCCAGAACAACGTCGTACGCAGCAAGAACGCCGACGGCACGTGTGCCACCTCGACCCCGGGCACCGTCGAGATCGGTGTGTACGGCGGCGCGGTCGGGCAGACCGTGGTCGACTACAACAACACCCGCAGCCAGCAACTGGGCTACGCCTGGAATCAGCCGATGGCCCTGGCCGCCTTCCGGGCCGCCTCGGGGCAGGCCGCCCACGACCTCATCGAGACGGCGACGTCGGCCCGGGTCGACTCCGCCAACTCGGCCGCGCCCGGCTTCCCTGCCACGGATCTCCGCGACCGGGGCCGCGGCGACGATCCGTCCGTCCCGGACACCGGGGCCGGGCCGCTCCGGTGGGCGGACCGTGGCGTCTACGAACACCTCATCGCGCCGACCGTCCTCGCCACCTTCACCCACGAGCCCGGCACCGGGTGGGTCACCGTGGACGCCTCGACCACCAGGCCCGGCTTCACCCAGGTCGCGTCCTACCGGTTCGACTTCGGTGACGGCACCGTCGTGACCCAGGCCGGTCCGGTGGCCCGGCACCGGTACACCACGCACGGGACGCGCACCGTGAGCATCTGGGCCACCCTGGTGGACACCATGACGGGCGGCAGGGCGTACCAGGTCAGCTTCCTGCCGCGCGCCGCCACCATCGGTCTCCTGTCACCGGCCCACCACCGGTACGTCGGCATCGGCCGTCCGTCGAAGCCCGGCGCCGCCCTGCACGCCGACCACCCGACCCTGACCGCCGCGCAGGCGTTCGACCTGGTGGACGTGGGCACCGACCAGGTGGCCCTGCTCTCGCACGCCACTGGCGGCTACGTGACCCTGGAGTACGACAACGGTTACGTGGCGACGGCCAGCGCCGCGGCCGTCGGTCCCAACGAGACGTTCGCCATGACCCGCTACTCCGACGGCAGCTTCAGCCTGAAGGCGTCCACCGGCCGGTACGTGAGCACGTACGGCTCCGGCGGGCCGTTGGTCCCGGAGGCGGGCCAGGTCGGGCTGACCGAGAAGTTCCACCGGGTGAACCTCGCCGATGCCGGCAAGAGCCTGCGACCGGCGGTCCGCAAGCAGTACGTGACCGCCGACACCGCCGCGGCGAAGCCGCTGACCGCCAGCGGCACGACCCTCGGCAAGAACCAGCGGTTCGACGTCGTCGACCTCGGCAGTGGGAAGGTCGCCCTGTTCGCGCACGCCAACAACCGCTTCGTCTGGGCCCCGAACAACGGGGCGCTGCCGCTGGTCAACAGCACCGGCGCGGTCGGCCCGATGGCGATGTTCACGCTGGTCCGCAACGCGGACGGCACGGTCAGCCTCAAGGCCGCCGTCAACAACCGGTACGTCACGGTGGGCACCAGCACCACCACCCCGCTGACCGCCAGCCGCACCTCGATCGGCCCCACCGAGCGCTTCACGCTCCGCTGAGGGCTGGACCAGCGAGCTGCGCCGAGGACGAGACCAGCCAGCTGCGCCGAGGGCTGGACCAGCCCGGCGCCCGCCGTCGACGACGGCGGGCGCCGACCCACTCGTCAGCGCTCCAGGATGGCCGTCACGCCCTGGCCACCGGCGGCACAGATCGAGATGAGGCCCCGCCCGCTGCCCTTCTCGTCGAGCAGCTTGGCCAGCGTCGCCACGATCCGCCCGCCGGTGGCCGCGAAGGGGTGGCCGGCGGCCAGCGAGGAGCCGTTGACGTTGAGCCGGTCCCGGTCGATCGCGCCGAGCGGGGCGTCCAGCCCGAGCCGGTCCTTGCAGAACTCCGGCGACTCCCAGGCGGCGAGCGTGGCCAGCACCTGCGAGGCGAACGCCTCGTGGATCTCGTAGAAGTCGAAGTCCTGGAGGGTCAGGCCGGCGCGGGCCAACATCCGGGGCACCGCGTAGGCGGGGGCCATGAGCAGCCCCTCGTCGCCGTGCACGAAGTCCACCGCGGCGGCCTCCGACCAGGTGAACCAGGCCTGCACCGGCAGGCTGTGCTCGCGTGCCCACTCCTCGCTGGCGAGCAGCACAGTGGAGGCGCCGTCGGTCAGCGGCGAGGAGTTGCCGGCCGTCATGGTGGCCTGGTCGGCGTCCGGTCCCTTCGCACCGAAGACCGGCTTCAGGCTGCCGAGCCTCTCCAGGGTCGTGTCCGGCCGGAGGTTCTGGTCCCGGGTCAGCCCGAGGTACGGCGTCATCAGGTCGTCGAAGAAGCCGCGCTCGTAGGCGGCGGCCAGTCGCTGGTGGGACCGCAGCGCCAGTTCGTCCTGCGACCGCCGGTCGATCTGCCACCGGACGGCGGTGCGGGCGGCGTGCTCGCCCATGGACAGCCCGGTGCGCGGTTCGGCGTTGCGCGGGATGTCCGGCCGGAACGGCTGCGTCGGGCGCAGCCGCGCCGCGATCCGCAGCCGCTCGCCGAGGGTACGGGCGCTGTTCAGCTTGATCAGCGTGCGGCGCATCTCCTCGTTGACGGCGAGCGGCGCGTCGGAGGTGGTGTCGACGCCGCCGGCGACACCGACGTCGATCTGGCCGAGGGCGATCTTGTTGGCGACCAGGATGGTCGCCTCCAGGCCGGTGCCGCACGCCTGCTGGATGTCGTACGCGGGGGTGTGCGGGTCGAGCTTCGAGCCGAGCACCACCTCGCGGGTCAGGTTGAAGTCCCGCGAGTGCTTCAGCACCGCACCGGCGACCACCTCGCCGACCCGCTGGCCGGCCAGCCCGTAGCGGGCGACCAGCCCGTCGAGTGCCGCGCCGAGCATGTCGGCGTTGGACGCCTCGGCGTAGCGCGAGTTGGAGCGGGCGAAGGGTATGCGGTTGCCGCCGATGACCGCTACCCGCCGGATGGTCTGCACGATCCCGCCTCCTCGAAAGGCTTGCCCTGAACCTACTCGTCAGTAGGCTACGCCTATGACCGACAGGTACGCGAGCTTCGTCCAGACGGGGGCCGGCCGCGCGCTGGTCAAGCGCCTCGGGCTGCCCGACCCTCCGCGACTGCGCCGGCACCGCCCCGGCGACCCCCTCGTTCCCGGGCCCGTCCTGCTCGGCGCCGCCGCCGGTGGCCGCCTCGCCGAGCCGGTCGGCAAGATCCTCACCGCCGCCGGGGTCGAGCTGCGCGACCCGGCCGCCGGCAACGACGCCGAGACGCGCTTCGCCGCCCTGGTGTACGACGCCACCGGCATCACCGACTCGACCGGGCTGCGGCAGCTGTACGACTTCTTCCACCCGAACGCCCGGTCGGTGCAGCCCAGCGGCCGGGTGATCGTGCTCGGCACCCCGCCCGCCGAGTGCCCGTCCCCCCGGGAGGCCACCGCACAGCGCGCCCTCGAAGGGCTGACCCGCAGCATCGGCAAGGAGTTCGGCCGGGGCGTCACCGCCCAACTCGTCCACGTCACCCGCGCCGGCGACGAGGGCACGACCACCAGCCTCGAGGCCACCCTCCGGTTCCTGCTCTCCGGGCGGTCCGCATACGTCTCCGGTCAGGTGATCCGGGTCGGTGCCGGGCGTGCGGAGCCGCCGGCGGACTGGGACCGCCCGCTCGACGGGCAGATCGTGCTGGTCACCGGCGCGGCGCGGGGGATCGGCGCGGCGCTGGCCCGGGTCCTCGCCCGGGACGGCGCCCAGGTGGTGGCCCTGGACATCCCGGCCGCCGGCGACGAGCTGGCGCGGGTCGCGAACGAGATCGGGGCGACCGCGGTCCAGCTCGACCTGACCGCGCCGGACGCGCCGGCCCGGCTCGCCGACCACCTGGCCACCCGGCACGGCCGGGTCGACGTCGTCGTGCACAACGCCGGCATCACCCGGGACAAGACGCTCGGCCGGATGGACGCCGACCGGTGGGACTCCGTGCTCGACGTCAACCTGTCCAGCCAGGAGCGGATCAACGACGTGCTGTTGGAACGGGAGCTGATCCCGGCCGGCGGCCGGATCGTCTCGGTCTCCTCGATCGCCGGGATCGCCGGCAACCGCGGGCAGACGAACTACGCCACCAGCAAGGCGGGTGTGATCGGCCTGGTCGAGTCACTCGCCCCGGCGCTGCGGGGACGCCAGATCAGCGTCAACGCGGTCGCTCCCGGGTTCATCGAGACCCGGCTGACCGCCCGGATCCCGCTGATGATCCGCGAGGCCGGCCGGCGGATGAACAGCCTGGCCCAGGGCGGGCTGCCGACCGACGTCGCCGAGACGATCGGCTGGTTGGCCTGGCCGGCCACCGGCGCGGTGAGCGGCAACGTCGTCCGGGTCTGCGGCCAGAGTCTGTTGGGGGCGTGATGGCGGAGAGCAGCCGGGAACCGGCCACGTCCATCACCCGGAACCGCGTCCAGCTGCCGCAGGTGCCGGCGGCCGGCGCGCTGTACCGCCGGGCGCTGCTCGGCGCGCTGCCCGGGTTCGGCGGCCGGCGCGCCGCCCACCCGCCGGCGGTCGAGCTCTGCGTCGACGGGGTCGCCGTCGACCGGGCGCACCTCGCCGCCTACGACCGGGTGTGCGGATTCCGGCTCACCGACCGGCTGCCGGCGACGTTCCCGCACATCATGGGCTTCCCGCTGGCGCTGCGCCTGATGACCGCGCCGGATTTCCCGATCCCGCTCACCGGTGTGGTGCACGTCGGCAACCGGATCACCGTCCACCGGCCGATCGGCGCCGACGAGAAGCTCGACTTCACCACGTACGCGGAGAACCTGCGCCCGCACGAGCGGGGCCGGCAGCTCGACGTGATGCTGATCGGCTCGGTCGGCGGGGAGGAGGTCTGGCGCGGCGTCTCCACGTACCTCGGTCGGGCGCGCACGCCCGGCGGCGGTGAGCGGCGCGACCGGGGCGAGCGGCCCCCGGCTCCGGCCGGCTCCGCGCGCTGGCGCGTCGAGCCCGCGGTCGGCCCGGCCTACGCGCGGGTCTCCGGCGACCACAACCCGATCCACACCTCGCGGCTCGGCGCGCGGCTGTTCGGGTTCCGGCGCCCGATCGCGCACGGCATGTGGAGCAAGGCCCGGTGCCTGGCCGCGCTGGAGAACCGGCTGCCGGACGCGTACACCGTCGAGGTGGCGTTCAAGCTGCCGTTGCCGCTGCCCAGCACGGTCAGCTTCAGCAGCACCGCGGCCGGCGACTTCGCGCTGCACGACTCGCGGGGCCGCCCGCACCTGCTCGGCACCGTCCGCGAGGAAGGAAGGGCCCCTTCTTGACGCCTTTTGGCTAGGAAGGGCCCCCGGTTGCCACTCGCCCCAAGAGCATGAGGGCATGGAGTCCGTGCTCGACCTGCTGCGGCACCTGGTCACCTCGCCCCTGGTGTACCTGCTGCTGTTCGGGCTCACCGCGGCCGACGCGGTCTTCCCCGTGGTGCCCGGCGAGGTGGCGGTGATCACCGCGGCGGTGCTCGGCATGGGCGGTGAGCCGAACCTGGTCGCGGTGGTCGCCTCGGCCGCGCTCGGTGCCGTCGCTGGGGATCACGTCTCCTACGCCATCGGGCGCGGTGGCGGCGCGCGCCGGCTGACCCGCCTGCCCGAGCAGAGCCGACGGCGGGCCAGCTCGGAGTGGGCGCGGCGGGCGGTCTGCCGGCACGGCGGTCTGATCCTCACCAGCGCCCGGTACCTGCCGGGCGGCCGGACGGCCGTCACGCTGACCATGGGCGCGCTGCGCTACCCGCTCCGGTGGTTCCTGCCCTACGACGCGGTCGCGGGGCTGAGCTGGGCGCTCTACTGCGTCCTGCTGGGCTACTTCGGCGGGCTGGCCTTCCAGGAGGACCCGCTCCGGGCCGTACTGGCCGGGCTGGGCCTGTCGGTGGTGGTCACGCTGCTGATCGAGGTGGTCCGCCGGGTCCGGCACCGGGTGGCGGCGGGCCGGTGAGCTGCCCGGCCGGGAAAAGGCCGGTCCTCACCCGTCGGCGTCGTGGACCAGGATCGCCAACTGCACGCGGTTCGTCACCCCGACCTTCGCCATCGCCCGGCTCACGTGCGCCTTCACCGTGGCCTCGCTCATCGTCAGCCGCCGGGCGATCTGGGCGTTGGCAAGCCCGCGCGCCACCCCCCGCACGATCTCCCGCTCCCGGGCCGTCAGCGGTCCGAGCCGCCGCCGGGCGGCTTCCCGCCGGGCCGGTCCCCGCTCCGCGAAGGAGTCGATCAGCCGCCGGGTCACGGTGGGGGCGAGCATCGCGTTGCCGCCCGCCGCCGCCCGCACCGCGGCGGCCAGATCCCGGCGGAGACGAGTACGGCGAGCAGGAGCGGCGCCTACCGTCGCAGTTGCCCCCGCACCTCTGCGGCGCGGAACGTCACGGCGCGAGCCTAGACCCGGCCCGGCCGGTCGGCCTGCCGCCGGCCGGCGAGGGGGGACACCTCCGGGTGGCCGTGCCGGCGGCCTCCGGGTGAGCCCGGAGGCCGGCTCAGGGCCGAAAGACTACTTAGGTAGCGGGCGCGCGGTGACCATCGGCCGATGGCCGGCGGCGGCTCCGCGACCAGCATCGAGATCATGGATTCCGCGCTCGACCTGCTGCACCAGACCATGTCCTCGCCCTGGGTCTACCTGGCGATCTTCGCGATCGCGGTGGTGGACGGCTTCTTCCCGGCGGTACCCAGCGAGACCGCGGTCATCACCGCGGGGGTGTTCGCAGCCGGCGGGCGACCCGAACTGTGGGCGGTGATCGCGGTGGCGGCGGCCGGCGCGCTGGTCGGCGACCACGTCTCGTACACGGTCGGCCGGCACGGGGGTGGACGGCTGCTCGCCCGGCTGCCCCGGCAGGGGCGGGGGCGCACGGCGTTCGCGTGGGCCGCCCGGGGCATCGCCGTACGCGGCGGCCTGATCCTCACCGTGGCGCGCTACATCCCGGGTGGTCGGACTGCCGTGACGATGACGATGGGGGCCACCCGCTATTCGCGGCGACGGTTCCTCGCGTTCGACGCGCTCGCCGCCGGCACCTGGGGCGTCTACTCCGCACTGGTCGGTTACCTCGGCGGGCTCGCCTTCGAACGGGACCCGGTCCGGGGGCTGCTGCTGGGTCTCGGCCTGGCGGTGACGGTCACCGGGGTCGTCGAGACGGTGCGCTGGACCCGCGCCCGCCGGGTCCGGCCGCCGGTCGCGGCCCGCCGGTGAGCTCCGCTTTCAGCAGCCGTCAAGGAGGGCCCTTCCCTACCCCGAGGGCGGGCGCCAGGTGGTGCCCGCCAGGAGCTGGCCGGCGCCCAGCCAGGCGACGTTCATCATCCGCGTGGCGGTCTTCTCCGGGTCGGCCTCGGGGTGGTCGGCCAGCCAGTCGGCGAGCGACTCGGTCGCCCCCACCAGGGCGTACGCGACGACCTCCAGCTCGGTCTCGGGCACCTCACGCCCCTCGGCGCGCAGCGCGTGGCCGAGCATCCCGGCGACGACCTCGACCATCCGGCCGCGCATAGCGGCCAGTTCCCCGGCGAAGGGCTGCTCCCCGCGGGCCTGCCGGTAGAGCACCGCCCAGCCGTCCCGGTGCGCGCCGACGAACCCGAAGAAGGCGCGCAGGCCGTGCCAGAGCCGTTCGTCGGCCGGCAGGTCGGGCGCGGCGGCACCGGCGATGGCCTGCATCATCCGGGTGCCCTCGCGGTGCAGGCAGGCGACGAAGAGCTCCTCCTTGGTGCCCAGGTACGCGTACACCATGGGCTTGGAGATGCCCGCGTCGTCGGCGATCTCATCCATGCTCGCCGCGTGGTAGCCCCGCCGGGAGAAGACCTTGACGGCCGCGTCGAGCATCTGTTGCTCGCGGACGGCCCGGGGCAGGCGCTTGAAGGGCGGGGAGCTGGACACCCTTGCGAGCATACCTACTCGTGCGTAGGGTTACGCACGAGTAGCCAATACCCGGAAGGTGCCAACGCATGACTGACTTCGACCCGGCCAACTTCGCCAACGTCGGCCCCAAGGAGTTCGCGCAGCTGGTCAAGTCCACCCCCGACGCCAAGATCGCCGAGGTGATGGCCGGCGACCTGCGCGGCAAGATCCTCGGCGAGGTCTTCGGCCGGATGCCGCAGCTGTTCCGCGCCGACCGGGCCGGCTCGACCAACGCGGTCATCCACTGGAACATCACCGGCCGCCCGGACGGCGGCACCGACACCTACGAGGTGGTCATCGCCGACGGCACCTGCACGGTCAACGAGACCCCGCAGCACGACCCGAAGCTGAGCCTCACCATGGGTCCGGTCGAGTTCCTCAAGACCGTCTCCGGCGGCGCCAACCCGGTCATGATGTTCATGACCGGCAAGCTGAAGGCCAAGGGCGACCTCGGCCTGGCCGCCAACATCGCGAACCTCTTCGACATCCCCAAGGCCTGAGATGCCCGAGTTCTCGCTCGACCTGACCGAGGAACAGCGGGATCTCCGCGACTGGGTGCACGGCTTCGCAGCCGAGGTCGTGCGCCCGGCCGCGGCCGAGTGGGACGCGCGGGAGGAGACGCCCTGGCCGATCATCCAGGAGGCGGCCAAGGTCGGGCTCTACGGGTTCGAGTTCCTCGCGACCTGCTGGGCCGACCCCACCGGCCTGTCCCTGCCGATCGCCAGCGAGGAGCTCTTCTGGGGTGACGCCGGCATCGGCCTGAGCATCTTCGGCACCTCGCTCGCCGTCGCCGCCATCTACGGCGCCGGCACCCCCGACCAGCTCGTCGAGTGGGTGCCGCAGTGCTTCGGCGACATCGACGCCCCCGCCGTCGCGGCGTTCTGCACCACCGAGCCCGAGGCCGGCTCGGACGTCGGCGCGATGCGCACCCGCGCGGTCTACGACGAGGCCGCCGACGAGTGGGTGCTCAACGGGCAGAAGGCGTACGCCACCAACGGCGGCATCGCCGGCGTGCACGTGGTCACCGCCTCGGTCGACCCCGAGCTGGGGTCGCGGGGGCAGGCCGCGTTCGTCGTACCGCCGGGCACCGCCGGGCTCAGCGCGACCCGCAAGCTGCGCAAGCTGGGCCTGCGCGCGTCGCACACCGCCGACGTCTTCCTCGACGGGGTACGCGTGCCCGGGCGCTGCCTCCTCGGCGGCAAGGACGCGCTGGACGAGCGGCTGGCGCGCGCCCGCTCCGGGCAACGGGTCTCCGGGCAGGCTGCGATGCGGACCTTCGAGCTGTCCCGGCCCACCGTGGGCGCGCAGGCGCTCGGCGTGGCCCGGGCCGCCTACGAGTACGCCCTGGACTACGCGAAGGAGCGGGTCCAGTTCGGCCGGCCGATCATCGAGAACCAGGCGGTGGCGTTCGCGCTCGCCGACATGAAGATGGAGATCGACGCCGCACGGCTGCTGGTCTGGCGGGCCTCCTGGATGGGGCGCAACAACCGGCCGTTCGCCGCCGGCGAAGGCTCGATGTCGAAGCTCAAGGCCGGCGAGGTCGCCGTCGCGGTCACCGACAAGGCGGTGCAGCTGCTCGGCGGTGCCGGCTTCCTGCGCGACCACCCGGTCGAACGCTGGTACCGGGACGCCAAGATCTACACCATCTTCGAGGGCACCTCGGAGATCCAACGGCTCGTCATCTCCCGGGCCATCTCCGGGATGCAGATCCGCTGACCGGCACGCCTGAAGAAGCACGCTGAGGGCCTGCGTCGAAGTCCTCGGCCGAGCCGAGGCGGAGGCGGCGATCCGGCAAGGCGGGGATTCGTCCGCATACAACACCGGTATCCGGACGAATCCCCGACGCCGCCGGTCGTCGTCTGGGCCCGCCGCAGGCCGGCCAGGGGCTTCGACACAGGCCCTACGGCCCCCGGCAACCGGGAGCCCTTCGCGTACCGCCGAAGGAGGCCCACCCCCATGGACCTGCCGTTCGTCGTCACCACCCTCACCCGGCGCGGGCTGCTCACCCCCGGCCGTCCGGTCCGCGTCGCGGCCCAGCTCAACGCGCTGCGGCGGTGGGGTTTCAGTCTCGCCGGGGAGCTGCGCCAAGCCGCCGCCCGGGACCCCGGCCGCACCGCCGTCATCGACGAACAGGGCAACCACCTGACGTACGCCGAGCTGCTCGGCCGCGCCGAGGCGCTGGCCCGGGCGCTGCGGGCCACGCACCGGCTGCAGGCCGGGGACCGGATCGGGGTGCTCTGCCGCAACCACCACGGCCTGATCGAGACGATCGTCGCGGCGACCGTGCTGGGCGTCGACGCCGTGCTGGTCAACACCGGCCTGTCCGCCACCCAGCTCGCCACCGTCGCCGACGAGCAGCGGCTGCGGGTGCTCGTCCACGACGACGAGTTCGCCGAACGGCTGCTCGGCCTCCCCGACGAGCTGCCCCGCGTCGACGAGCGCAGCCGCGAGGACCTCGTCGCCAACGCCCTGCCCGGGGAACTCGCCCCACCGGAACGCGACGGACGGATCATCGTGCTCACCTCGGGAACCACCGGGGCGCCGAAGGGCGCCCGGCGGCCCACCCCGCACGGCTTCGGCCCGCTGGTCGCCATCATCGACCGGATCCCGCTGCACGTCCGGGACCGGGTGCTGATCGCCGCCCCGATCTTCCACACCTGGGGCTTCGCCGCACTCCAGATCTGCTTCGCCCTCCGCGCCACCGTGGTGCTGCACCGGCGCTTCGACCCGGCCGCCACGCTCGCCGCCGTCGTGGCGCACCGGTGCGACGCGCTGTTCGCCGTACCCGTGATGGTGCAACGGTTGATGGAGGTGCCGCCGCCCGAGCCACGGCCCGGGCTGAAGGCGGTCGCGCTCAGCGGGTCGGCGCTGCCCGGCGGCCTCGCCACCGCCTTCATGGACACCTACGGCGACGTCCTCTACAACCTGTACGGCTCCACCGAGGTCTCCTGGGCCTCGATCGCCGGCCCGAAGGAGCTGCGCGCCGCACCGACCACCGCGGGGCGGCCGCCGCACGGCACCCGGGTGGCCGTCCTCGACGAGACCGGCGCGCCGGTGCCGCGCGGGCAGGTCGGGCGGATCTTCGTCGGCAACGAGATGCTCTTCGAGGGTTACACCTCCGGCGCCGACCGGGAACGCCGCGACGGCCTGGTCAACACCGGCGACCTGGGCCGACTCGACGCCGACGGCCTGCTGTTCGTCGACGGTCGCGCCGACGACATGATCGTCTCCGGTGGGGAGAACGTGTTCCCGTCCGAGGTTGAGCACCTCCTCGGCCAACTCCCCCAGGTACGGGAGGCGGCCGTGATCGGCGTGCCGGACGAGGAGTACGGCCAGCGGCTCGCCGCCTTCCTCGCCCCGCACCCCGGCGAGACGCTGGACCCGGAGGCGGTCCGCGAGTACGTCCGGCGCTACCTCGCCCGGTTCTCCGTGCCGCGCGACGTGGTGCTCGTGAAGTATCTGCCCCGCAACGCGACCGGCAAGGTGCTCACCCGGGAACTGCGCCGGTACTACGACTGACGGTCAGGGGTAGAGCGTCAGCTCCGGTGCCCGGCCGACCGCGGTCATCTGATCGCCGGTCAGCAGCGGCTCCTTGGCGGTGACCGTCGTGACGACCTCGTCGCCGGCCGGTTTGATCCGGCCGTTCTGGGTCATCACCGACACCAGCGTGCCGTCCGGCCGGAACACCGACACCGACTGCTGGATCAACCCGTCGCCGAGTGGCATGCGACTGAAGACCGAGATCGTCCCGTCCGGGTGGACCACCCGGTCACAGTTGCGGGAGTCGGGCGCGAACTCGCAGGTCGCCTCGTCGGCGGCCGGTCGTGGGGCGACCCGCACCGTGAACCAGCCGGACTCGTCGCCGCGGCGCAGCTCACCGACCGCCGCGTACTCCCGGTAGCTCGGGTGGAACTGGAACTGCGGGCCGCTGCACCCCGGCTGCACCGACTCGACGCCGACGTCGGCGGGCAACCGGACCGCGAGCAGGTCGCGGAGCGCGGCCGTCAACCGGGCGACGGCCTCCGCCGTCGGCTCCGTCGGGCGGGGCCGAACCGTGTCGTGCGACTGCAACGGCGGCTGCGGCCCGCTGGGCTTCGGCGTCACCGAGTCGCAGAGCGGCGCGGCGGCGGACGTGGTCGGAAGCGGTCCGGCGGTGGTCGGGCCGGGCGTGCCGGTCGACCCGGCCACCAGCGCCGGCACCACCAGCACGGCCGCCACCACGCCGGCCACCCCGGTGCCGGTCGCCGTCCACCACCGGTGCCGCCGGCGCCGCACGTCGGCCTCGATCAGGGCGTCCAGGTCCACCCGGGTGGGCGGCGGGTCGGCGACCGCCACGCGCATCCGCCGGGACAGGTCATCCACGGTTGTTCGCCTCCTCGGCTGCGACCGGCCCGAGACGGTCCCGCAGGGTCTCGATCGCCCGGGCGGTCTGGCTCTTCACGGTGCCGGCGGTGCAGCCCAGCTCGCGGGCGGTCTCCTCGACCGACAGGTCGCAGAAGTACCGCAGCACGAGCACCGCGCGACGGCGCGGCGGCAGCTCGCCCAGCAGCGCGAGGAGGGTCAGCCGGTCCGTGACGCCGTCGCTGCCCGAGCCGACCATCGCGTCCGGCACGTCGGCCCAGGATGCCTCGCGCCGCCACGGGCGGCGCCGCTCGTCCAGCCAGACCCGCAGCAGGGTACGCCGCAGCCACGCATCCGGGCTGTCCATGCCGGACACGCGCCGCCAGTGCCGCAGCAGCTTGACCAGCGCCGCAGACGCAAGATCGTCGGCGGTGTGCCAGTCACCGCAGAGCAGATACGCGGTGCGGCGCAGCGGCTCCAGCCGCGCACCGACGTACTCGCGGTATCCCTCGATGTCGACGGGCAACCCCGCCACCTCCTCGCCTCACGACTCAAACGGAGGCGAGCGGGTGGCAGGTTGCCTGGCCCGGCGCATCTTTTCCGAGGCGGCCACCGCCCCGCGCGGGACGCACGCTCTCCGCGACGTCCGTCCCTCGGCCGCGGTCGACGCCGGGACGCGCTCCGACCCCGGCTGGGATGGCCCCGACCCACGGGTCGGGCCGCCAGCAGCCGCGTCAGCCGGGAACGGCGATCCGGCCGTCGGTGAGCGCCCGGCCGCGTCAGCCGGGAACGGCGATCCGGCCGTCGACCGCGGCGGCGGCGATGTCGGTGCGGTGGTGCGAACCGGGCAGGTCGATGTCGCGTACCAGGTCGTAGGCGGCGTTGCGGGCGGCGGCGAGGTCGGGGCCGGTGGCCGTACCGCAGAGGACCCGGCCCCCGGCGGAGAGCAACGCGCCGTCGGCGGCCCGGCGGGCGGTGCCCGCGTGGATGACGCCCGGCTGCTCCGCCCCGTTGATCACGTCGCCGGTACGCGGCTTCGCCGGGTAGCCCTCGGCGGCGACCACGACGGTGACGGCCGCGCCGTCGCGCCAGCGCAGCGGCGGATGCTCGGCCAGCGTGCCGGTGGCGGCGGCGTGCAGCAGCCCGGCGAGCGGCGTCTCGAGCAACGCCAGGACGACCTGCGTCTCCGGGTCGCCGAAGCGGGCGTTGAACTCGATCACCCGGGGGCCGGCGGCGGTGAGGGCCAGACCCACGTAGAGCAGCCCGGAGAACGGGGTGCCACGACGGCGCATCTCCGCCAGCGTCGGGTGGACCACGTCCCGCATCACCTCGTCGACCAGGCCCGGTGGGGCCCACGGCAGCGGCGCATACGCGCCCATGCCGCCGGTGTTCGGGCCGGTGTCGCCGTCGCCGACGCGCTTGAAGTCCTGAGCGGGCAGCAGCGGGACGGCGGCCTCGCCGTCGGTGACCACGAAGAGGGAGACCTCGGGGCCGGCGAGGTACTCCTCGATCACGACCTGACCGCACTCCCGCGCGTGCTGCTCGGCCTTCGTCCGGTCGTCGGTGACCACGACGCCCTTGCCGGCGGCGAGACCGTCGTTTTTGACCACGTACGGCGGGCCGAAGTCGGCGAGCGCCTCCTGAACCGTCCGCGGGTCGGTGCAGGTGTACGCGCGGGCGGTCGGCACCCCGGCCGCGGTCATCACCTCCTTGGCGAACGCCTTGGAGCCCTCCAGCCGGGCGGCCTCGGCGGACGGGCCGAAGACGGGGATGCCCTTGGCGCGTACAGCGTCGGCCACCCCGGCGACCAGCGGCGCCTCCGGCCCGATCACGACCAGGTCCGCCCCGACCTCCACCGCCAACGCCGCGACGGCCGCCGGGTCGACCGGGTCGACACTCCGGATCTCGGCCAGCCCCGCGATCCCCGGATTTCCCGGGGCGGCGACCAACGCCGTGACACCCGGATCCGCGTTGAGCCCGAGCGCGAGGGCATGCTCCCGCCCGCCTGCACCAAGAAGAAGAACCCGCACGGAGGGATCCTACCGACCCCCACCCGCAGCCCCGTTGATCAAGAAGTTTTCGTCCCGATCCAGCCGCGGGGCACACCAAAACCTCTTGATCAACGGGGTTACCAGCGAGCGCGGAGGGCGTTCTTGACGGTCTCCGGGATGTAGTCGGGGCGTAGCGTGTCGGACCAGGTGAAGCGGAGCACCCGCCAGCCCGCGTTGATCAGCCGGTTCTGGCGCATCCGGTCGTCGAACACCGCCGCCGGGTTGCTGTGCGGATCCCGCCCGTCGGCCTCAGCGATGACCCGGCCCGCACGCCATCCGAGGTCGCCGACACCGAGCAGGTAGCCGTCGTCGTCGCGCACCTCGAGTTGCAGCACGTCGGGCGGCACGCCGCCGTCCACGCAGCGGAGCCTCGTACGAGTCTCCAACGGCGACTGGGCCCGGCCGTCCGTCTCGGTGAGGTGCTTCCGGGCGGCCACGGCACCCCGCCGCCCGATCAGCAGACTCGCGACGACGGCCAGATCGGCCTCCGCGACGAGCTGGCGATTCAGCGCCGAGTCGAGCACACACACAGCGGCGTAACGGTCCACCCGGAGGATCACGTCGGCGAGCGTCCGCACCGGAGTCGTCACCGGGAGACCCGCCATGTCCCGCACATCCCCCGGCTCGATCGTCAGCTGGTGCACGGCGACGTCCGGATCGCTGAGCCGCTGCGGCCGCGGCCGGTCGGGAGGCACCGAGACGTGGATCATCGACGCTGGTCGAAGGCCGGCGATGCGGTGCAGCTCCGCCGCCGTGTCGAGCACCGCGCACGCCCCCGGGCCCAGACTCGTGACCGCCGCCCGAATCCGTGCCCGCCGCAGCGCGATCGAGCCCACCTCCGGCGTCGGCAGGAAACAGCCCCGCCCGACGCGGACCCAGCGGCGGGAGCGGCACAGGCTACGAATCTGCTCCCGGCTGAAGCCCGCCGCCAGTGCCTGCCCGGCGGTTACGACACCGTCCTGCCTGGCGGCCACCCGGAGCACTCGATCGAGATCACCCACCCCCCGACCGTCGCGAAGCTTGACCGCACCGCGCCACCCCTGTGGACAACCCTGTGGACAACCCCTTCCACCCCAAACCCGCCCCCGGCGTCGATCAAGAAGTTTCCGTCACTTCCGGGCCAGAACCATGGCCAAAACTTCTTGATCAACGCGGACGGGGCGGGGTGGGGTGGGGGTGGGGGTGGGGGTGGGGGTGGGGGTGGGGGTGGGGGTGGGGGTGGGGGTGGGGGTGGGGGTGGGGGTGGGGGTGGGGGTGGGGGTGGGGGTGGGGGTGGGCGGGGTTAGTAGTGCGTGCGCCTTGGTGGCGCGACCCTGAGCGGGTGAAAATCGGGCTAGGGCCGTCCGGCTGACGTCGTATCCTCTTGGCGCTGTTCGAGCCCGTGGGTTAGTAGGACGCTGGGGATCTGATCGACAGGCACCCGGAACTGTTGCTTCGAGCACGCGTATCAGACTCTTCGCCCTGTGAGGTCCCCGCCGGCGGTTCGTTGCCCGGTGTGGGAAGGAGGGCGGCGGCGATGGATGTGGTCCACGAACGCTGCGTGAGGTTCCCCCGATAGCGTGGAGGCCAGACCTAAGGGGATAGATGGTCATGGCTGAGAAGAGGAGACGGTTCGACCGGGAGTTCCGCGAGGGCGCCGTGCGGATCGTCCGGGAGACGGGCAAGCCGATCGCACAGGTGGCCCGGGACCTGGGGATCAACGACGGCACCCTTGCCAATTGGGTGGCGCAGGACCGGCGGGCCCGTGGTGAGGGCGCCGCCGGTGGGTTGGATGAAGACGAGCGCGCGGAGCTTGTCCGGTTGCGGCGGGAGAACGCCGAGTTGGCGATGGAGCGCGACGACGCCCCTATGGTTGTCAAGTCGCCGGGTTCGGTGTTGTCGCTGGTGGCAGGGCTGCGGTGATGAGGGGGAAGACCTCGCGGGCGACGTAGCGTTTCAGGCAGCGGATGATCTCCTTCGTTGATTTGCCCTCGTGTGCCCGTTTGGTGGCGTAGTCGCGGGTGCGTGGGTCGCGGCCGAGTCGGGTCAGGACGATGGTGTAGAGGGCGCTGTTGGCGCGCCGGTCGCCGCCGCGGTTGAGGCGGTGGCGGCGGGTCTTGCCCGACGACGCCTCGATGGGGTTGACGCCGCAGAGGGCGGCGAACGCGGCCTGGTTGGTCAGCCGGTCGGGGTTGTCGCCGGCGGTGATGAGCAGCGCCGCGGCGGTGTCCGGGCCGACGCCGTACTGGTCGAGCAGCTGCGGCGCGCAGGCGGCGACGGCGCTGCTCATCTGCTGTTGCAGGGCGCGGGTCTCGTCGGTGAGGGCGAGGACGCGGCGGGCCAGGCTGCGCAGGACGGTGGTGGTCGCCGCGTGGGTGCTGTGTTCGGTGGTGCCGGGCAGGGTCGCGCATGCGCGGATCAGCGCGACGCGGCCGAGGCCGTCGAGTGACTCGCGTAGCGTCGGGTCGGCGCGCACCAGCACGGCCTTGAGTTGGTTGATGGCCTGGGTGCGGGCCTTGACCGCCGAGTCCTTGGCGATCTTGAACATGCGGATCATCTCGACGGCGCCGTCGCCGCTTTTAGCCAGGCCGGTGGCCTGACCGGACAGCACTGCTCGGGCGGCGTTCTCCGCGTCGATCGCGTCGGTCTTGCCGCGCCGGCGTCGTGTGGCGCGGTCGGGCCGGTTGACCTCGATGACCTGCACGCCGTTGCGGTGCAGGTGCCGGGTCAGGGCGGTGCCGTGCGAGCTGGTGCCCTCCACGCCGGCGCGCAGCAGTCGGCCGTGCTCGCTGGCCCAGGCCAGCAGGTCGGTGTATCCGGCGGTGGTGGTGGGGAACGCGCGGGTGCTCAGCAGGGCGCCCAGCACGGTGATCACCGCGGCGACGTGCGTGTCGTTGTGGGTGTCCACGCCCAGGATGATCTCCTCATCCACGGCGGTGGCATCGGTCGAGGTGACGGTGGACAAACCGGGGATTCCTTCGGTGCGGGGTCAAGGCGGTGACGTCGACCGGACGCGGTGGTCAGGACTGTGACGGTGCCCATCGGCGAGGCCCCTATCGGGACACAGCCACGCCCGGCCGGGTCGGTGCCACCCGCAGCGAGGTCGACGGGTCATCACGAAGGCACCCGCAGGGCCAGTCTCAAGCTGAGTCAAACCCCGCCGCCGGGCGGCACCCGTCCATCCTCACAGTGCTCAAGCGATCTGTGGTCCTGTGGGTCAAGGAGGCGACGAAGTGAGCGTTGCGGCGTTCGTCGCCTCCCAGAGGACCGAGCACGGCGTGCCGCACGCGGTGACCTGCCGCGCCCTGGGGCTGTCGCAGTCGTGGTTCTACAAGTGGCGCGATCGTCCATTGACCGCCCGCCGGCAGCGGCAGGCCGACCTGGACGGGGCGATCCGGGCCAGCTTCGACGCCTCCGGCGGCACCTACGGCTCCCCGCGGGTCACCCTGGACCTGCGGGCGGCCGGCTGGCGGGTCGGGGAGAACACCGTCGCCGCGCGGATGGCCGCCCTCGGCCTGGCCGGCCGCACCCCGCGCCGGCGGCGCAGCCTCACCAAGCAGGGCAAACGGCCGGCCGCGCCGGACCGGGTCCGGCGGCAGTTCACCGCCGTCGCACCGAACCTGCTGTGGTGCGGCGACCTGACCGAGATCACCACCGATGAGGGCAAGCTCTACCTGTCCACCGTGATCGACCTGTACTCCCGCCGGCTGCTCGGCTACGCCATGAGCGCCCACCACGACGCGGACCTGACCACCGCGTCGCTGTCCATGGCCGCCGCGACCCGCGGCGGCACCATCGACGGGGTGATCTTCCACAGCGACCGCGGCAGTGAGTACACCGCCGCCGACTACGCCACCGCCTGCCGCCGGCTGGGCATCCTGCAGTCCATGGGCCGGGTCGGCTGCGCCCTGGACAACGCCGCGGCCGAGGCGTTCAACTCCACCATCAAGGTCGAATACATCCACCGGCACCGGTTCCGCACCCGCGCCGAAGCCCGTATCAAGATCGCCACCTGGATCGTCGACTTCTACAACGCCCGTAGACGTCACAGCGCCTGCGACGGCATGTCACCGATCGACTACGAGCGACTCATGGCCCAGGCTCGAGGAGCCGAAGCCGCATAACGGAGTCCTCCACGATTCCGGGGGATTGACAAGTCCGCCCGGGCGATGCTGGAAGCACTGATCGCCGGAGAACGCGACCCGCACGTGTTGGCCGAGTTGGCATTGGGCAGCATGCGCGGCAAACGCCCCCTGCTGAGCGAGGCGTTGACCGGCCGGTTCACCACCCACCACGCGTTCCTGACCCGCGCCATGCTCGACCGCATCGACGCCTGCGTGGCGATGGAGCAACGGCTCAGCACGCAGATCGACCAGCAGGTGCGGCCCTTTCGCCGCCAACTCAACCTGATCGCCACCATCCCCGGCGCCAGCGGCCGAGCCGCCGAGGTGATCCTCGCCGAGATCGGCGCCGACCCGACCCGATTCCCCACCGCGGCCGACCTGGCCTCATGGGCCGGAATGTGCCCCGGCAACAACCAGTCCGGAGCCACCAACAAACCCGGCCGCACCCGCCACGGCGACCCCTGGCTCAAGGCCGTCCTCGGGCAGGTCGCCGTGTCCGCTGCCCGCACCAAAGGCACCTACCTGTCCGCCCGCTACCGGCGCATCGCCAGCAGACGCGGAAAGAAACGCGCCCTCGTCGCCGTCGGACACTCCGTCCTGACCGCCGCCTGGATCATGCTCAGCCGCGACATCACCTACCACGATCTCGGCGCCGAACACTTCACCGAACGACTCAACCCACATGCCAAGGCCCGGCAAACCCGACGACTAATCGAACAGCTCCACCAACTCGGCTGTCACGTCACGGTTCACCCAGCACAACCAGCCTGACCCGATCACCACAACCGCCCGATTCTCGTATCAGGGAGGAGGGGGTGGCGGATTACGTTTTCTTCTCGGCCGGGGCCTACGCCCACCACGGAGACCTGGGTGCCGCAGAGTTCTTCGATCCTCGCGACGTAGCGGCGCGCGGCGTCCGGGAGCTCGGACTCCGTCCTGGCCTTGGTGATGTCCTCCCACCAGCCGTCCAGCTCCTCGTAGACCGGGGTGGCGTGGTGGAAGTCGGTCTGCGTCATCGGCATGTCGTCGACCCGGCGACCGTTGATCTCGTACCCGACGCAGATCGGCACCTTCGGCAGGCCGGTCAGCACGTCAAGCTTCGTGATCACCAGGTCGGTGACGCCGTTGAGGCGGCAGGCGTACCGGGCGACCACCGCGTCGAACCAGCCGCACCGGCGCTCCCGGCCGGTGGTCGTGCCGTACTCGTGGCCGATCTTGCGCAGGTGCTGGCCGGCGTCGTCGAAAAGCTCGGTCGGGAACGGCCCGGAGCCGACCCGGGTGGTGTACGCCTTGCTCACCGCGATCACCTTGGTGATCGCGGTCGGCGGGACACCCGCCCCGACGCACGCACCGCCGGCCGTCGGGTTCGACGAGGTCACGAACGGGTAGGTGCCGTGGTCCATGTCGAGCATGGTCGCCTGGGCGCCCTCGAGCAGCACGGTCTCGCCGCGGTCCAGCGCGTCCCAGAGCATCGCCCGGGTCTCCGCGATGTACGGCTTGAGCCGCTCGGCGTACCCCAGGTACTCCTCGACGGTGGCCTCGACGTCGATCGCCTTGCGGTTGTAGACCTTGAACAGGATCTGGTTCTTCTCGCGCAGCGCGAGTTCCAGCTTCTTGCGGAGGATCCCCGGGTCGAGCAGGTCCTGCACCCGGATGCCCATGCGGGCGACCTTGTCGCCGTACGCCGGGCCGATGCCGCGGCCGGTGGTGCCGATCCGGGACGAGCCGAGGTAGCGCTCGACCACCCGGTCCAGCGCCCGGTGGTGCGGCATGATCAGGTGCGCGTCGCCGGAGATCCGCAGCCGGGAGACGTCCACGCCACGCTCGGCGAGGCCGTCGATTTCGGTGAGCAGCACCTTCGGATCGACCACCACACCGTTGCCGATGACGATCTTCGCGCTGGGCGAGAGGGCCCCCGACGGCATGAGGTGCAGCGCGTACTTCTGCCCGTCCGGCGTGATGACCGTGTGGCCGGCGTTGTTGCCGCCGGAGTAGCGCACGACGTAGTCGACCCGCCCACCCAGCAGGTCGGTAACCTTGCCCTTGCCCTCGTCGCCCCACTGGGCACCGAGGAGCACGATCGCTGGCATCTTCTCAGCCTCCAGAAGGCTCGGGTGCCAGGTGGCGACCGGTCAGCGAGCCCGGGGTGTCAGGCTAACAAGTAGTGACGGCGCGGCCGGCAGGGGTTCGCGCCGAGAGGCAGGAGGCTGCGACCCGTGTACGACGTGGTGCTGCTCACGCTGGGCTCGGAGCGGGACGCTCCGGCGGCCTGCGGCAGCGGCGACTCCTGCTGTGGTGGCGCGGGCGAGACCGCCGACGGCCCGGCGGCCGACCGCTGCGACACCCCCCGCGTACCGGTGCTGGCCTGCGCCGATGCGCTCACCGCCCGCGGCGCACGGGTCGAGACGGTCACCGCCCACTCGGACGCGGAGATCGACGAGGTGCTGGCCCGCCTCGACGGCCCGCCCCGGCCGGACGGCCTCAGCTGGCCCGACCCCGACTCCAAGACCCGGCTCGTCGTCGCCACGGCCAGTGACGCACAGTTGCGCGCCGTCCTACGCCGGCTGGTCCGGCGGTACGCCCCACCGCCGAGCCGCCGCCCGGCGGACCTGGCGGCCAACCGGACCGTGCCGGACCTGCCGCCGGTCGGCGTACTGCCGCTCGACCCGGCCCGGGGCGGCCCGCACCGGGACCTGGCGGCGCAGCTCGGGCTGCCCCGCGAGCCGGCGGCGGTGGCGGCCGCGGTGCTGGACGGCGCCCCGCGCCGGCTGGACCTGCTGCGCAACGACGGCGGCTCGGTGACGCTGGACGGCGCGCTGCTCGGCGCGGCCGACGAGCAGGGCCGACCGCTGCACTGGCGGGGCCGCGTCGAGGTGGACGACACGATCCTCTCCGACGGCGGCGAGCCGCTGCTGGCGTGCGCGATCGGCAACGCCGGCGGGTACGCCCACCTCGACGACGTGGCGCTGCTCGCCGCCCCGGATCCGGCCGACGGCCGGGTCGAGGTCGCGGTGGCCGTCCCGGTGGTGACCCGGTCCCGCTGGGGCCGCAGGCGGGTACGCCTCGAGGTCCGCCGTGCCCGTGGCCGGGCGGTGGCCGTGGTGCCACGCGAGGGGACGGTCCCGTTCCTCGACGACGGCGCGGAGGGCGAGCTGAAGCGCAAGCGGTCCTGGTGGATCGAGCCGGGCGCCTGGGCGGTCTGGACGTCCTGACGGCCGCCCCGGCGACCCGACCCGGCCGCAGCGGGGGCCTATCCTCGGCAGGAGGAATGGGGAGGAACCGTGGTGGACGAGAACACCGACCGGTCGTACGCGTCCGGCGAGCAGCCGGTGCCGGAGCGGGACATCGAACCACTGTGGCCGGCGGCCCAGGTCGAGCCGCCGTCCTGGTCGCCCGCGCCGCCGCAGGGCATTCCCGGTCAGCCGGCACCGGCCGACCACCCGGCGCTGAGCGGCGGCGTGCCCGTCCCGGGCGGCTGGGCGATGATCGGCCCGCCCGGAGCCGCCCGTGCCTGGGCACCCGACCCGAACGCCGACCCGGCCGGCCCGGCGCAGGCCGCGACCGGCACGCCCGTCCCGGGGTACGGGGAACCCGATCCGGCGTACGGCGCGCCGGGCCCGGTGCCGGGCGGCGCGAGTGCGGTGCCCGGCTGGGGCCCGAGCGGGCACACGTCCGGCTGGGCCCCCGGCGCCGGCCAGGTCCAGTGGGCTCCGCCCACGTCGGTGCCTCCACCGCCTCCCGTTCCGGGCCAGGCCGGGGCCGCGGGTCCGAACGACACCGGCCGGACCCTCCCGGCGGCCGGCCCCGGCCTGCCCGCACCAGCCGCCTCCGTCGAGGACGGCGGCGCCGGCCCGGCCGGCGGTGCCGTGCCGGCGCCCCGGCCCGGGCAGACCACCGGCGTCGACCTCGATCAGCCGTTCAGCCTCGATCCGACCGGTCCGGCGTCGGGTGCCCCGGGCCGGGGCGAGCAGCCCGGCGCCGGCGGGCCGGGCACGGTGACTGCCGACGCGGCCGACGGCTCACCGGACGTCGACGGCTCGGCCGGGTCGGACGGCGGGTCGACCGGGTCGACCGGGTCGGACGGCGGCGCGGCGGGCCGGCCGGCGGCCGAGTCGCCCTGGGCGCAGCCCCCGCAGCGGCCCGCGCCCGCCGACACCGACACCGACACCGCCGAGACCGGCACGGCCGAGACCGGGCCGCCGCTCCCGCCGGCCGCTCCGGCCTGGGCCGCGCCGACAGAGGCCGTTCCCGCGGCGCCGGGCGCCGCCGAGACGCCGGCCGTACCTCCGCCCCCCGGTCCGTTCCCACCCCAGCCCGGCTGGTACCCGCCGGCCTGGCAGCAGGGCGCGGTGGCACAGCCCGGCCACTACCCGGCACCGGAGGACGCGCCGCCGGCCCAGCACCCGCCGGCGCCGGCCGCGTACCCGCAGGCGGGCTGGAGCCCCGAGGCCGGTGCCCCACCGACCGCGGAGGACTTCGCCCGGCGCCGGCAGGTGCGCCCGGCCGACCCGGTGGCCACCATGGGCGTACGGGCGGTGGCCAACAGGATGGGTCTGCGCCTGCCGCCCGGCCGGCACGAGCAGGAGCTGCGGCGGGACATCGAGATGGTCCGCCGCAACTTCGGCGGGCTGCGGCAGGTGACCGTGGTCAACCCGAAGGGCGGCGCCGGCAAGACCGTCGCCATCCTGCTGCTCGCGATGACCTTCGGCCAGAAGCGCGGCGGCTACGTGCTGGCCTGGGACAACAACGAGACGCAGGGCACCCTGGGCATGCGCGCCCAGCAGGACTTCCACGCCCGCACGGTGCGGGACCTGCTGCGCGACCTGGGCCAGTTCCACGGCTCCCACGGGCGGGTCGGCGACCTGTCCCAGTACGTCCGGTCGCAGGGCGAGGGGATGTTCGACGTGCTCGCGTCGGACGAGTCGGCCACCGGCGGCGAGATGCTCACCGCCGCGGCGTTCGCGGAGATCCGCGAGGTGGTCAGCCGCTTCTACAAGCTGATCTTCGTGGATACCGGGAACAACGTCCGGGCCCAGAACTGGCAGGCCGCGATGGACGCCACCGACCAGTTGGTGGTCACCATGTCGGCCCGGAACGACTCGGCCGAGACGGCCGCACGGATGCTCGACCACCTGGAGCAGAGCGGCCGGCAGCGGCTCGTCCGGCAGGCGGTGAGCGTGGTCTCGATGCCACCGTCACGCAAGGAGATCGACCTGCCGGCGATCCAGGAGCACTTCTCGGCGCGGACGCGGGCGGTGCTGCTGGCCCCGTACGAGCGGCTCATCGACACCGGCGAGCCGATCCGCTACGGGGCCCTCTCCGCGGCCACCCGGGACGCCTGGCTCAAGATCGCCGCAGCGGTCGCCGAGGGCCTCTGACCCGCGCCGGCGCCGGGCGGGTCAGTTGCTCGCCAGCGCGTCCGCCGCGGCCGGGTCGCAGTCGCGCAGGAACTGGGCGCAGCGGGCCGCCTCGTCGGCCTCGCCGATGGCGTCGGCCGCCCGGGACAGCAGGTAGAGGCAGCGCAGGAAGCCCCGGTTCGGCTCGTGCGACCACGGCACCGGACCGTGCCCCTTCCAGCCGCTGCGGCGCAGCTGGTCGAGGCCCCGGTGGTAGCCGGTGCGGGCGTACGCGTACGCCGCGACGACCTGACCCTCCGCCAACGCGCGGGCCGCCAGCGCGGCCCAGGCCGCGCTGAACGTCGGGAAGCCTGCCGCCACCTCGGCGAAGGCCTCGTCGCCGCCGGTCTTCTCGGCGGCGCCAAGGGCAGCTTCCGCCTCGTCGTTCGCGGGCAGGAGGGTGGCGGGTGGCTCCGGCAACAGGTTCTGCATCGCCCCATTCAACCCGCTTCCGAGCACCACATGCGAGGGGGTTGGCCGACCCGGTTGGCTGAACGGGTGAGGAGTTGGTCACGCTCGCGGCCCATGCCGGTCCGGGATCTTTTCCACTACAACTATTGGTCCGGAGCCTCCCCAGGAGCCGGTCCCGCAGGAGCCCGGTGGCGAGCCACCGGGCTCCTGCCCGTTACGAGCTTGCCCCGCCGGGGCAGGATGATCCGGTGCCGACCCCACCTCCCGCGGACGTCATCGAGCCGCACACCTGCACCGACGAGGTCGAGACCCGGACGGAGTTCGACCGGCGGCTGGCCACCGGCAGCCTGGCCGGGCTGACCGTGCAGGGGCTCCGGCTCGACCTCGATCCCCCGGACCTCACCGCCGTGACCGTCGCCGGCACGCTCTTCGTCGGCTGCCGGTTCGCCTCCCGCGACGTCGGGGCCGACCTCGTCCGGCGCGGTGCGAACGTGGTGCCGCCCTTCTCCGGGCTGCCGTACCCGACGCAACCGTCGCACCTCTACACCCCGGAGGACCTCGCCGCCGGGTTCGCCGAGGACGGCTTCGCCGGCATGTACGACACCCGGGTCTACGCGCACTTCCGCGCGCACGGCGGGGCGCTGCCGGACGTCCGGGAGGCGCTCGGCCAGCGGCTGCACGACCACGGGGTGGACAACGCCCTCGCCGATGCCACCCGGGCGTGGCTCGCCACGCACGGCCCCCAGTCCGTGGTCGGCATCATGGGCGGGCACGCGGTGCCGCGCGGAAGCACGCCGTACCGGATGGCGGCCGTGCTGGGCCGCGAGCTGGCCCGCGCCGACCGCCTGGTGGTCACCGGCGGTGGACCCGGGGTGATGGAGGCGGCGAACCTCGGCGCGTACCTCGCCCTGCGGCCGGACGGTGACCTGGACGCGGCGATCGGCCTGCTGGCGGAGGCACCCGACTTCACCGACCACGACCGCTACACCGCGGCCGCGCTGCGCGTCCGGGAGCGGTTCGGGCCGTCGCTGCCGCCGCCCGGCTCCGGGGAGCCGGCCGACCGGTCGCGGGCCGACTCGGCCATCCTCGCCACCGGGGAGCTGGACTGGGCGCGCAGCGGCGGGCTCGCCATCCCGACCTGGCTGTACGGGCACGAGCCGGCGAATCTCTTCGCGGGCCGGATCGCGAAGTACTTCTCCAACGCCATCCGCGAGGACACCATCCTGCGGCTGGCCCGTGGCGGGATCGTGTTCGCGCCGGGCCGGGCGGGCACCGTCCAGGAGGTGTTCCAGGCGGCGACGAAGACCTACTACGGCACCGACGGCGCGAGCGGGGCGTACGTGTTCCTCGACCGCGCGTACTGGACCCGGGAGCTGGCGGTGGAGTCACTGCTGAAGCCGCTGCTGGCCGCCTCGCCGTTCGGTGACCTCTCGTCGACCGTGCCCTGACCGACGATGTGCACGAGGCGGTGCGCCTGCTCACCGGAGCCTGAACGGCCGGCGGCCGGCTCCCGTCGGGAAGCCGGCCGCCGTACGCGTCAGCGCGTCACTTCATCTTCGTGCCGGTGGAGCGCAGGGCCTCGCAGGCCTCGACGACCCGGGCGGCCATGCCGGCCTCGGCGGCCTTGCCCCAGACCCGCGGGTCGTACATCTTCTTGTTGCCGACCTCGCCGTCGACCTTGAGCACGCCGTCGTAGTTGCGGAACATGTGGTCCGCGACCGGGCGGGTGAAGCAGTACTGGGTGTCGGTGTCGATGTTCATCTTCACCACCCCGTAGTCCAGCGCCTCGCGGATCTCGGAGAGCAGCGAGCCGGAGCCGCCGTGGAAGACCAGGCTGAGCGGCTTGTCCTTGCCGTACTTGGCGCCGACGGCCACCTGGATGTCGTGCAGCACCTGGGGACGGAGCTTGACGTTGCCCGGCTTGTAGACACCGTGGACGTTGCCGAAGGTCAGCGCCGCCATGTAGCGGCCCTTCTCGCCGAGGCCGAGCGCGTCGACCATCGCCAGGCCGTCCTCGACGGTGGTGTAGAGCTTCTCGTTGATCGCGTTCTCGACGCCGTCCTCCTCGCCGCCGACCACGCCGACCTCGATCTCGAGGACGATCTTGCCCTTGGCGGCCTCGTCGAGGAGCTGCTCGGCGATCTCCAGGTTCTCCGCCACCGGGACCGCCGAACCGTCCCACATGTGCGACTGGAACAGCGGCTCCTCGCCCGCCTTCACCCGCTCCTGCGAGACGCCCATGAGCGGCCGGACGAACTTGTCCAGCTTCTCCTTCGGGCAGTGGTCGGTGTGCAGAGCGATGTTCACCGGGTAGTTCTTCGCCACCTCGCGGGCGTACAGGGCGAAGGCGGTCGCGCCGCTGACCATGTCCTTCACCGAGGGGCCGGACAGGTACTCGGCGCCGCCGGTGGAGACCTGGATGATGCCGTCGCTCTCCGCGTCGGCGAAGCCCTTCAGCGCGGCGTTGAGGGTCTGCGAGGAGGTCACGTTGATCGCGGGGTACGCGAACCGGCCTGCCTTGGCGCGGTCCAGCATCTCCGCATAGGCCTCGGGGGAAGCGATGGGCATGTCGAACGCTCCTTACTTACCGCTCTCGGCCGTCGCCGGCCGCTCTTGTCCTGGGCGCGCCGGACTGCGCTGTCCACCGCCGGCAGTATCCCGTAGTTCGTGGCGGTCGGCACAACCGGCCCGGTGCGCGCGGTCAGCTCAGCTCCGGGAGCCCAGGTCCCCATCGTGGCACGGGGTGGCGGGCCGGGGGCCTGTTCCCGCTTACCGGCGGGCTGCCCGGTTCGCCCCGGCTCCGAGCGGGGCCGGGGCGGAGCCCGTACGGTTGGGTGAGTAGCTGTCCGCACGAGATCCAGGGAGGGACGATGGGTCAGCCCGACGAGGACTTCGCCCCGAGCGACCACCTCGCTCCGGAGGAGCGGGACCTGGAGGCGGAGCCGGCCGACGCGGTGGAGCAGGCCACCGTCGTCGACCCGGGGGAGCTCGACGTCGAGCCCCATCGCGGCCTGGAGGTCGACGACTGGGACGCGATGGAGCAGGCCCGCGTGGTCGCCGGCGACGAGGACGACTACCGCTAGGCCGCCCACCGGACGACCGGCCGGTGCCACCCGGAGGACGGGCGGCACCGGCCGGACCGGTTCAGCGGGCGGGATTGACCGCGTCGGGGTGCCGCGACGCCCACTCCGCCAGCCGGTCCTCCCGCAGTGCCGTCAGGAATGCCGGCCCGTGCCGCGGGTCCAGCGCCATCCGCCACACCGGCCGGGTCGTCTCCCGGACCGGAAGGCTGAGCCCCACCGGCTCGGTCGACCCCAGCTCCGGCAGCACACCGACGAGATCGGCCAGGTCGCCGGCACCGGCGACCACGAGGTCGGCGGCCCGGACCAGGTCCAGCAGCCGCAGCGGATCGGTCAGCACGTCCCGCTCGGCGGCCCGGCGGAGCAGGCCAGCGGCGTAGCGCTGGGCCACCCGGTCCCGGTCGTGGGCGCCGTCGGGCAGCGTCCGCCGCTGGCGCAGCAAGTCCACGGCGGCGGCTCCGCCGAGCCGCTGGCAGCCGGCCGGGAAGACCCGGTCGGTGTGGACGGCGACCCGCGGCGCCAGTCGACGTACTGGTTGGTGAGCATCCGGCGGACGTACCGCTCGGGCGCGTCGGCCCGAGCCACCCGCCGCCAGTTGAGCTGGACCCGGACCATCGTCTCCTGGACCAGGTCCTGTGCCTGGTGCGGATCCCCGGTCAGCATGACCGCGTACCGCAGCAGGGCGGCCAGCCGCGCGTCGGCGAACTCCTCGTAGGTCAAGATCCGCCTCTCGTTCCCGACGCCGGGCTCGCCGGGCACATTCCTCACGCTCACCCATCTCCGCTTTCCTGTCGCTGTGTTGACGGGCGTGGCCGAGCGAATCGTTGCGGTTGCCGGTGACCCGGACGACAAGCGCCGGAACGGACACGGACCGTGACGGTCGACCGACCCGTTCCGGTGCACCTGATCATCCGTTCGGCCCGCACCCCCCTGGCGAACGGTCACCGGGGCAGCGGGTTCCTTAACGGCTGCTTAAGATCCGCTGGCCATCCTTGGTGAACCCCCACCCGAAGGAATCCCCATGTTCAAGCACTCCGCCCGGCGCTGGCTCGCCGGGCTCGGCGTCGCAGGCGCGTTCGTCGCCGCCTCCGCCACCCCCGCCGTCGCCGAGGAGACCGACGTCAAGCTCGGTGTCTACTTCGCTGACACCACCATTGCCGCCAACTCCGCCGGCAAGATCGACGGCTCGATCATCTACAGCTCGAAGCCGGTGGTCCTGCACGACGTGACCATCCGGTACGACTACCGCGACCTGGCCGGCAAGGTGGCGGTCACCTCGGAGAGCCAGTCCAGCGAGTGCACCACGCCCGAGCCGAACGTCCTGCTCTGCGTCACGCCGTTCGAGGTCGGCATCGACGAGTGGGGCCTGGGCGGCGCCTTCCAGGTGGTCCTCGCTCCCACCGACGCCGCGAAGGACGGTGACGAGGGCGTGCTGAAGGTGAGCTTCAGCGCGAAGGGCTTCGCACCCGTCACCCACGACGCGAAGGTCCGGGTCGGCGAGGGCGTGGACCTGGCGGCCGGCGAACCCACCGAGATCTCCGCCGCGCCGGGCAAGAAGTTCACCAGCCCGCTGACGGTCAGCAACACCGGTGACACGACCGCTGACGGCGCCGCCGTCTTCTTCTACAACGACTACGCCATCCGGGCCGACAAGCAGTACAGCAACTGCAGCTACGACGGCGACCGGCTGCGCTCGTGCCGGTTCGACGAGGAGCTGGCGCCCGGCACCACCTACGGCAGCACCCTCGCCCACGCACTCGGGGCGGACACCTTCGCGCCCGGCTTCGCCTACGGCGAGATTCTCTGGTTGACCGGGGCCGAGCTGGAGGACTTCGAGGCGTACCTGGCCAGCCGGGGCGTCACGGCCGGCAAGCCGGGCACCGGCGGGAAGCTCACGCTGACCGCCCAGAGCGGCAAGGCCCAGGCTCGCGGGGTGCAGGCCGACACCGACCCGGAGAACAACTGGTCGCACCTCGCGGTGACGGTCACCGGCAACAACAGCACCGACCTGGCGGCCATCGGTGCCCGGCTCTCCGGGGACAAGGGCGCCGAGGTGGTCGCGACCGTCGGCTTCCGCAACAACGGCCCGGCCACCCTCGACCGCGGTCGTAGCGGCTCCTCGGTGACGTACGTCGCGGTCGAGATCCCGCAGGGGGCCACGGCGGTCGGCGTGCCGGACAGCTGCATGCCCCGGCAGGGTGAGGACTTCGGTGAGCCGGGTGAGCCGGGGGCCCGGAGCTACTTCTGCTACACCCCCACCTTCATCAAGGCCGGCGACGAGGAGACCGTCGAGTTCACGCTCCGGATCGACGAGGTCGTCCCGAACGCCGCCGGCACCGTGAAGGTCAACGTGCCGTGCCAGTGCGACGGCGGTTTCTACAAGGACCTGAAGCCCGCCAACGACACCGCCAAGCTCCTGGTCAACGCGACCGGCGACGGTGGCGGCGAGGGCGGCGGCGAGGGCGACGACCCGAGCCTGCCGATCACCGGTGGCTCGACCACCCTGGTGGCCGGGATCGGCGGCCTGCTGCTCGCCGCCGGCGCGGCCGGCTTCGTGGTGGCCCGCCGCCGGAGGACCCGCTTCGTGGCCTGACCCAGCCCGCGACAGCACCCGGTGCCCCGCCGACCCGCCGGTCGGCGGGGCACCCGCCGTTAACTGGCACCGCGATCTGGCCGACCGGCTCTGCGCCGCCGACCCGGAGTTCTTCACCCCGACCCGGCGGCGGGTCGTCGACCTGTCCGACCCGGCGGCCGAGGCGGCGGCCACCGACTGGTGGTTGGCGCTCACCGCGGCCGGTGGTGAGGGCATGGTCGTCAAGCCGTACGCCGGGCCGGCGGCCCGCTCAGCGCGCGGCTCGCTGCTCCAGCCGGGCATCAAGTGCCGGGGCCGGGAGTACCTGCGGATCATCTCCGGTCCGGAGTACACCGAGCCGGAGCAGTTGGCCCTGCTGCGCCGCCGCTCGCTGGGCCGCAAGCGGGGCCTCGCGCTGCGCGAGCACGGCCTCGGGCTCGCCGCGCTGGACGCACTGGTCGCCGGGGCCCCGCTGTGGCGCCGCCACGAGCTGGTGTTCGCGATCCTCGCCGCGAGTCCGAGCCGGTCGACCCGCGCCTGTAGGGTCGCCGGCCATGACCTACGAGGCGTTCTACGAGCCGACCGGTGCGGGCCGGTTCGCCGCCACCCCGGCGACGGCCGGCCCCTGGGATCCGGCCGCACAGCACGCCGGCCCGCCGTCGGCGCTGCTCGCCCGCGCGCTGGCGGCGCACGAGCCGGTCGAGGGTCAGGTGCTCGGCCGGGTGACGGTGGACATCCTGCGCCCGGTGCCGGTGGGGGAGCTGACGGTGCGCGTGCGTACGCTCCGCCCCGGCCGGCGGATCACCCTGGTGGAGGCGATCGCGGAGGCCGGTGGGCAGGAGGTGCTGCACGCCCGGGGCTGGCGGATCCTCGCCCCGGCCGAGCCGACACCGGCCACTCCGGACGACGCGGCACCCGTGCCGGGCCCGGACTCCGGCGCGGAGCCCGAGCTGTGGGCCACCGCCCACACCGACGGCTACCTGTCCAGCATGCAGTGGCGGGTCGTCGCCGGGGGCTTCGCCGAACCGGGGCCGGCCCAGGTGTGGGCCCGGTCCCGCATCCCGCTGGTGCCCGGCGAGCCGGTCCGCCCGGCCGAGCTGGCGCTGCTGGTGGCCGACTCGGGAAGCGGGGTCAGTGCCCGGCTGGACCTGGCCCGCTGGCTCTTCGTGAACGTCGATCTCACGGTGGTGTTGCACCGGCCGCCGCGGGGCGAGTGGCTGCTGCTGGACTCGGCGACCACGATCGGCCCGTCCGGCTCGGGCCTCGCGACCAGCCGGCTCGCGGACGTCGACGGCACGGTGGGCGAGGCGTTGCAGACCTTGGTCGTGGCACCGCGCTGAACCGCGGCCGGCGCGGGTGTGACGTCGCGCACCGGACGGATCGGACGGGCACCTAGACTACGGACGTTCCCGTCGCCGCTGGCGACACCCGCCGCCGGCAGACCTCGGAGGTCACCTCGTGTCGACGCCCACCACCACGCTGGCCCTGGGGCCGGACTGGCTCGATCCCGAGGTGCTGATCTCGACGTTCGGCCTGCTCGGCATTCTGGTGATCGTCTTCGCCGAGTCGGGGCTGCTGATCGGGTTCTTCCTGCCCGGCGACTCGCTGCTGTTCACCGCCGGCCTGCTCACCGCCGACGGGCGGTACATCACCTGGCCACTGTGGCTGGTCTGCCTGCTCATCACGGTGTCCGCGATCGCCGGTGACCAGGTCGGGTACGCGTTCGGCCGCAAGGTCGGGCCGGCGCTGTTCCGGCGGCCGAACTCGCGGCTGTTCAACCAGGAGAACGTGCTGAAGGCACACGACTTCTTCGAGAAGTACGGTGCCCGCTCGATCGTGCTGGCCCGCTTCGTGCCCATCGTGCGCACGTTCACGCCGATCGTGGCCGGGGTCAGCCGGATGAACTACCGCACGTTCGTCGTCTACAACGTGATCGGTGGCGTCCTCTGGGGCACCGGCGTGACGGTGCTCGGCTACTTCCTCGGGCAGATCCCGTTCGTCAAGGCGAACATCGAGCTGATCCTGATCGCGATCGTGGGGATCTCGGTGATCCCGATCGCGGTCGAGCTGCTGCGCGCACGCCTGGCTGCGCGGCGCGGCATCACCGCCGAGGAGCGGGCCGCCGCCGAGCAGGCGATCCGGGAGACCCGGGAGCACTACGGCAAGCACTGACCGGATCGGCCGCCGGGCACGCCCGGCCGTCCGTCCGGCGCCGTCCCGGTCAGGGAGGGCACCGGACGAGCGGTACGGGTCAGCGCGCCTTCTTGGTGGCCCGCTTGCGCGGCGGCGTCAGCAGATCGGCGATGGTCGCGATCGCGCTCGGCACCAGCCGGTAGTATGCCCAGACCCCGCGCTTCTCCCGCTCCAGCAAGCCGGCCTCGGTGAGGATGCGCAGGTGGTGGCTGACCGTCGGCTGCGAGAGGCCGAGGGGTGCGGTGAGGTCACACACGCACGCCTCTCCCTCCGGAGCCGACTGGATCAGGCTGAGCAGCCGCAGCCGGGCAGGGTCGGCCAGGGCCTTGAGGACCCCGGCCAGCCGCTCGGCGTCGGCACGTTCGATCGGCTCGCCGGCGAGCGGCGAGATCTGAGGCATGGTCATTTCAGCCAACGCAGTTCCCACGTTTTCCATCCTTCCACCAGCAGCATCGATCCGCCTGCATATCAGCAGATCCGAATCGGCAGACTTTTACGCCACAAGGCCGAGGTCAGCCAACGTATAGGCCGCCCGATACGGCAGTCCGGCGGCTCGCACCGCGTCGCCGGCACCTCGATCAACAATAACCGCCACTCCCACCACCTCGGCCCCGGCCTCACGAAGGGCCTCGACGGCGGTCAAGACGCTCTGTCCCGTGGTCGATGTGTCCTCCACGGCGAGGACCCGGCGCCCACTCACGTCGGGCCCCTCGATCCGGCGCTGCAGACCGTGCGCCTTGCCCGCCTTGCGGACGACGAACGCGTCCAGCGGGCGGTCCGTGCCGGCGGCGGCGTGCAGCATCGACAGCGCGATCGGGTCCGCGCCGAGGGTCAGCCCGCCCACGGCGTCGTACGCCCAGTCGGCCGTCAGGGTTCGCAGCACCCGGCCCACCAACGGCGCCGCCTCGTGATGCAGCGTGACGCGTCGCAGATCCACGTACCAGTCCGCTTCGCGCCCCGAGGACAGCACCACCCGTCCATGGACCACAGCCAGGTCGGTGATGAATTTACGCAGGTCGTCGTGGTCCCCCATGGGGGAGAGGGTACTGCTCGATGCTGTGCGCCGCGTGCCGGGTCCACCCGGGTCAACCCCGCGGGCGATGAGACGGCCGGCGATGTACGGACACGCTGCGCAACTGTCGACCGGGCGGCCGGGCCGGCCGCGGTGCCCGTCGGTCAGCGTTCCTCGCGGCCGATCCGACCCCGGGTGTCCCGCGAGACGACCTCCAGCAGCCGCCGCGGCGCGTGCCGCAGCCCCGCCACGGCCAGCTTGTACTTCCACGTCGGCACGCTGACCAGCTTGCCTTTCCGCAGGTCACGTAGCCCTTCATCGACCACTTCGTCGGCCCGCAGCCACATCCACGCCGGTGTCTTCGACATGTCGATGCCGGCGCGGTCGTGGAACTCGGTACGCGTGTAGCCGGGGCAGAGCGCCATCACGCGGACGCCGAACCGGCGGGCGGAGAGCCCGACCGACTCGCTGAAGTTGGTGACCCACGCCTTGCTGGCCGAGTATGTCGAGCCCGGCATGACCGCCCCGAAACCCGCCACGGAAGAGACATTAATCACTGCTCCGTGGCCCCGCTCGGTCATCGGTCGGACGGCCGCCAGGGTCAGCCGCAGCACCGCGTGCACGTTGAGCCGGAGCAGGCGCTCCTCCGCCTCCGCCGACGACCGCAGGAACGGCGTGTTGAGGCTGACCCCCGCGTTGTTCACCAGCAGCTCGATCGCGGAACCCTCGGTGAGCCGCCGCTCCACCTCCGCGCAACCGTCGTCGGTGGACAGATCCGCGGAGATCGTCTCGACCTCGCGGCCGTGCCGGCCGGTCAGCTCCGCGGCGAATTCCGTCAGCCGGGCGGCGTCCCGGGCGACCAGCACCAGGTGCCAACCGTCGGCGGCGAGCCGGCGCGCGAACGCGGCGCCGATGCCGGCCGTCGCTCCGGTCACCAAGGCGCGTTGCCCGGTGGTCGGCTGATCGAGCGTCACGGGAGGGTCCTCACCTCGGCGGGTACGGGGGCGGGTACGTCGGGGCGGGCGGCGCCGGGTACCTCGGGCCGTGCGGGGCGGGCGCCGGCCGGCGGAACCACCCGGCCGCCGGTGGCAGCGCCAGCAGCACGGCCACCACAAGGTAGCCGAGCACCTGCCCGACGGAAAGCCCCGCGCCGAGCGGGAGCCACCAGCCCGGCCACGCCTCGTCGAGCCGGGTCAGCAGCTCGGCGGTGACCCGGTCCTCGTCGCCGAGCCGCAACGGGACGGCGCGCATCCCGCCCAGCACCGCGAGCCCGCACCAGCCGGCGAGCACCCCGAGCCCGGCGACCACCCACGTCGCCACCCGCGCACCGGGACGGCCGGCCCGCAGGCCCAGGGCGAGCGCGACCAGCACGACCCCGGCGAGCAGGCTCACCACCGCACCGGACACCGTCCAGACGCCCGCCAGGACGACCACCGCGTCGATCTCGTCCGACGAGGCCGACGTGTCCGCCACGGCCGACCGGAACGCGTCGACCGCGCCCGGCAGGACGAGGAGGCTGACGAGCGCGTACCCGAAGGCGACGGCCGCCATCAGCACGAGCAGCACGACGGCCGCCGTCACGGCCACGGGACGACGGGCCCGATCGGGGTACGACACGACTGGTCCCTCCGGTAGGCGTCGGGTTGCACGCTATCCGGAGGGACCGTCGTCGTCGCCGCTATCGGGCGCTCAACTCACCGGCGGCGGCGTCGGGCCGGGCCGGTCGGAGCCCGGCGCGGCCTCCCCGCCCTGCTCCGGCTGGCCGGGCGTGGCGCCCGGCGCGCCCGGGTAGCCCGGGGTCTGCGGGTAGCCCGGCTCCTCCGCGCTCTGCGGGTACGCCGGGTAGGCGGCGCCCGGCACCGGCGGCTCCCACTGCTGCTGCGGCTTGCGGAAGAACTCGTTCGCCTTCGGCAGCGCCAACAGGATCAGGGCCAGCAGCAGGGCGATGATGCCGAGCACGGTGAGCAGCAGGGACACCGGCTCGTACCAGGACGGCAGGGCCTCGTCGAGCCGACGGTTGATCTCGTCCTGGCTCGGCACGTTGCCCGAGGTCTGGCCCCCCATCGAGCTGCCGACGGCGGTCCCGGCGAGCGCGATACCGGAGCAGCACAGCGCGATGCCGCCGACCACCCAGGTGATGATCCGGGCGACGTTCTTCCCGCGGTTGTTGAGCATGGCCAGGACGACCAGCCCGATCGCGAAGAGCAGGCTGACCACGCTGCCCGCGGCGACCATGAACACGGCGACGCCCTCGGCGCCCTCCGCGTCGGTCCCCGCGAAGGCGTCCCGGTAGACGTCCTGGATGGTGCCCAGCGTGGTCAGCCCGACGATCAGGCTGATCACCGACAGGATCGCGTAGAAGATGAGCAGGTAGCTGGAAATGGTCACGACGCTCGGGCGTACCCGGGCGGGGGGCTGATGAGGATCGGCCACGGTTCTCCTTCCCTAGATCGCGCCCACACCGTACCGAGTACGGACCATCGGGGCAGGGCGCCGCGACGGTACGGGAACGTCAGTACCCGCGCCACTCGGCGCGCGCGTACTCCAACACCCGGGGTTGCAGCAGGGTGGACGCCGGGACGTCGAGTCGGCGGCGGTCGGGCGGGAAGGCCGCGGCGGCGGCGAGCACGGCCGCGTCGAGAAAGCGCAGCGGCGGCGCGCCGGCCGGCAGGGTCAGCGCGGGCGGCGGCCCGCCGGGGGCGGCGAGCAGGAAGCCCCAGTCGCCGAAGGAGGGGACGTCCACGTGGTACGGCGTGACGGCGAACCCGGCCTCCCGCAGCGACGCCTCGATCGACCAGTACGACCGGGGCGCGAAGTACGGTGAACCGGCCTGCACCACCAGCCGGCCGCCGCCGGTGAGCACGTTGCGGACCAGCGCGTAGAACTCGACGGTGTAGAGCTTCGCGGTGGCGGTCTCGTCCGGGTCGGGCAGATCGGCCACCACCGCGTCGAACCGTTCGGTCGCGGTCCGCAGCCACGCGAACGCGTCGGCGTGCACGACGCGGACCCGGGGGTCGTCCAGCGACCCGCCGTTGAGGCGGCGCAGCTGCGGCTCGCTGCGGGCCAGCGCCACCACCGCCGGGTCGAGGTCGACGACAGTGACCCGCCGGACGTCCGGGTAGCGGAGCACCTCCCGGACGGCGAGCCCGTCCCCGGCGCCCAGCACCAGCACCTCGCCGCGCGGCCCGACGAGCGCCGGATGCACCAACGCCTCGTGATAGCGGTACTCGTCGACCGAGCTGAACTGGAGGTCCCCGTTCAGGAACAGGCGCAGGTCGGTCCCGCCTCGGCCCGGCTCGGCGACCGAGCGGGTCAGCACGATCTCCTGGTAGCGGCTGCGCTCGGCGTGCACCACCGGGTCCCGGTACAGCTGCTGACGGGCGGTCACCTCGAAGTCGCGGGCGGTCAGCCACGCGTACCCGAGGCAGAGCGCGACCACGACGGCGGCGGCGGTGAGCGCGATGCGCGCCCGCCGGCTCAGCTCCCGCCGGAACACGGTGAAGACCAGCGCCAGACCGGCGGCGGCGTTCACCGCGCCCACCACCAGCGCCCCCTTGAGCTGGCCGAAGAGCGGCAGCAGCAGGAACGGGAAGGCCAGGCCACCCAGCAGCGCACCGACGTAGTCGGCGGCGAACAGGTCGGCCACCGCACTGCCGGCGGCCTGTTCCCGGATCCGTTGCAGCAGCACCATCAGCAGCGGGATCTCCGCGCCGATCAGCAGCCCGAGCACGAAGGCGGTGCCGACCAGCGCCGGCCCGTAGAGGTCCAGCCAGGCGAAGGCCGCGTAGAGCCCGAGCACCGACAGGCCGCCGAGCAGGGCCAGCGCAAGCTCGATCGCGGCGAACGCGGCCGCGGCGCGGGACTGGAACGGCTTCGCGGCGAGCGCACCCACACCCATCGCGAAGACCATCACGCCCAGCACGATCGACGCCTGACCCACCGTGTCGCCGATCAGGTAACTGCCGAGGGCGACCAGGGCCAGCTCGTAGACCAGGCCGCAGGCCGCGCAGACGAACACCGCGGCCAGTACGGCGGCGCGGGACAGCCGCCACCGGGCCGGCGCGTCGACCGTCACGCCCGCTCCGGGGTACGCCCGGAATCCTCGGCGGCGGACCGCCGGGCCGCCTGGTGGGCGACCTCGCGCTCCCGGCCGCGAGCCGTGCGCCCCTCCTGCCGGTCGGTCTCCTGCCGGCGCAGCTGGGCCAGCCCGATGACGACGAACAGGACGGTGAGCAGCAGCAGCCCCGCGGCGCCGAGCAGCCAGCCCCACCGGTCCCGCCACATGTCGCTGCCGGCGTCGGCGAGCGGCGCGGGCGGGTCGGCGGGCGCGGCGGTCTCCACCGGCTCGGGGCTGGCCAGCTCGCGCTCGGCGACGAGCAGCGGCAGGGTGACCGCGGCCCGGGTGACGGCCCAGCCCGGGTCGTCGACGAACGCGTCCTCGCCGAGGTCGAACCGGGCCAGCCCGTTCTGCACCCGGAGCAGGTCGAGGCTGTCGAAGTCGGACGAGCCCTCGACCCGCACGTACGCGTGGTCGTTGGACTCGCTGCTCTCGGAGGTGTAGGTGACCGCACCGACCACCTGCACCCAGCGCGGGCACTGCGGGTTGCCCTCGACCGGCACGCCGTCGCCGAGGTTGGAGCCGACGCTCACCACGTCGTCGAAGCCGTACCCGTCCTCCAGCCGCCAGCCGTAGCAGATGCCCTGGCTCTCGAAGGCCTTGCGGAGGATCGGCACGGTGTCGTCGCGCTCGGTCGAGGTGGGCGGCGGCACCGACGTGCCGGCGTCGTCACCGTTGGTGGCCACGCCGATGACACATCCGCCCAGCAGCACCGCACCGACGATCCCCCACACCAGGGCGGCCTGCCCGCCCTTCCTGGGCGCGGCCCGGCCGGGCGCCTTGCTCGTGGCCATCAGCTGATCGCGGCGGCGATGATCGCGCCGGTGGCGACGTGGATGACGGCGGAGACCCAGACCGCGGGGTGCGGCTCCGGGTCGACGAGGATCTCGCCGAGCCGGCCGGGGGTGGCGAGGTCCAGCAGCAGGAACGCGGCGGCCATGATGACGAGGCCGAGGATGCCGTAGGACGCCGCGCCGACCAGGCCGAGGACGAAGTCGTCCTCGCTGGCCACGATCGCGGCGACCACGATGGTGCCGACGCCGAGCAGGTTCGACGCGAGCAGGAGCGCCGCGTTGCGGTTGCGCTCGGTCCAGATCAGTTCGTTGAGCCGGCCCGGGGTGGCCACGTCGACGAGGACGTACCCGATGCCCATGAGGACCACGCCGACCACTCCGTAGGCGAGGGTGACCAGCAGGTCGGTGACGAGGGTCTGCAAGGGGTGCTCCAGGGGGTGATTCGGTCTTCGGGGGGTGAGGTCTACTTGCCGCTGCCCGGGCCGCCGCCCCGGACGGTGTTCCCCCGGCCCCAGCCCCAGTGGTTGCCGACCCTGGCGTGGTAGCGCGGGTACGCGGTGCCGAGCCGTTCCAGGAGGATCAGGGAGCCGGCGGCGACCGGCAGGATCACCACCGAGTCGTCGTCGTAGCGCAGGTACACACCGCTGCCGTCGACGTACTGGTCGGCCGGCTGCCAGGCGTCGGTGATCTCCTTGGCCACCTCGCTGGGCCGGCTGGACGACGTGTACGCCAGCGCCTCGCCGCCGATGTCCCGGGCGGCGGCACGGGCGTACCGGTCCTCGACGAAGCCCCGCGGCGAGAAGTTGCCGTAGCAGATGGCGAAGGCGGCGACCAGCGCACCGATGACGGCGAACACCACCCCCACCAGGAACCAGCGTCGGTACGTCATCGGAGAGCCACCACCGTTTCGGTCAGGACCAGCTCGTCGGTCTGGGGGTACGCGTGCCAGGTGCGCCAGCCGAGTGCGCCGTCCGGCGGGTCGGGACGCACCGACAGGGCGGTGACCGCGTCGACGTCCCCGGGAAAGACGCCGACCAGCGCGTACGGGTCGTCGGCCAGGTCGGCGCGGAGCGCGGCGACCCGGTCCCGCAGGCCCCCGCCGCCGGGGCGCAGGACGGTCGCGGTGAACCGGTAGCCGGTGCGCTCGTCGTGCACGGTGCCGGGCAGGTCGGGACGGCGACCGGGCAGGCAGGCCACCGTCTCGGTGACCGCGGTGCCGGGGGCGCGCAGCACCACCTGGTGCGAGGCGCCGAGCAGGCGTAGTCGCACGTGGACTCCGCCGGGCAGGTCGAGATCGAGCACGTGCAGCGCGGGACGTTCGACGTCGTCGAACGCGAGGCTGAGGTCGGCGGCGCTGGTGTCGACGTAGGGGGCGTCGATGGTGACGAGCACTCAGGCCCCCTCGGCCCGCGGGTAGATCATCACCTCGGCCCGGTGCAGCTTCTCGCCGCGGGCCACCTCCCAGCCCGCCTCGCCGTACGCCTCGAAGGAGAGCCGGGCCCCGCCCGGGGCCTGGTAGTCGTGGTACCGCATGGTGCCGCTCGGGTCGAGGCCGGTGGTGCCGACCGCGGTGTAGCGGGCCTGACCGGACTCGTCCCAGCTGTAGCGGCGGCCGGCGAAGTCGATGGTCGGTGCGCCCGGCGTGACGGTCGCGCCCGGTTCGGCCTCCCAGAGCACCAGCTCCAGCTCCGGGTCCTCCTCCACGGAGAGCCAGCGGCGGACTCCGCCGGCGTCGTCGAGCAGGTGCTCGGCCCAGCTCCAGGCGCCCTCGACCAGGCGGATCGAGCCGCGCACCGCGTACGTGACGCCGCGCACCTCCACGATGTCGCCGGGCTTCAGGCCGCGCGGGTCGCCGCGGAGCGCGTCCGCGTCGCGGTCGCGCAGCGGGTCGCCGGGGCGCTTCGCGCCGGGCGGGCGGTGGCGGGAACGGCGCTGGGCCAGCACGGCGATCACCACCCCGGCCACGCCGACCAGACAGCCCGCCGCCGCCAGCAGGTACGCCACCGACCCGTTCACCGACAACCTCCCCAGGTACGTCGGTCCGAGACGGTAACAACCCCGTGCACCTGGAAGAATCTCTCCCCGCTCGGTGAGCGGCCGGTCACCCGTGGTGCGGGCTCCGGCCGGTCAGCCACCGTCCACCGAGGATTCCCGACCACCGGGACCGGTCGGATCGGTGCCGGTCTCCGGGGTGGGGCTGGCACCCGGGGTCGGCCCGGGCCCCGAGGTCGGCCCAGGCCCCGGGGTCGGGCCGGGCCCCGGGGTCGGGCCGGGCCCCGGGGTCGGGCCGGGCCCCGAGGTAGGGCCGGGCCGTGGGGTGGGGCCGGGCCGTGGGATGGGGCCGGACCCCGAGGTCGGCCCGGACCCCGGGGTGGGGCCGGGCCGTGGCGCGTGCGCCGACGGGTCCGGACAGAGCGGATAGCCGGGCGGGACGGCGACGTATCCCGGCGGGAACGGCGCGAGGTACGGCGGCGGCACGGGGGCGGCCGCGAGGTACGGCGGCGGCACGGGGGCGACCGGGGGAAGTGCCGGCGGTACGGCCGCTTCCGGGGACGCGGCGGGGACGAACCAGCGGTGCGCCGGCGGCAGGGCGAGCAGCAGCACCACCGCGGCGGTCAGCAGGAAGACGGCCAGCGTCCCGAACGCCCCGAGCGGAAAGAACACGGCGTCGAACGGGTCGGGCGTGCCGTACAGGGCGTCGAGGAACGGGCTGTCCTCCCAGAAGTCCGCCGGCAGATCCTCCTCGTCCGGGTAGTCCCCCGCATCGTCCGGGTAGCCCGGCGGCCCTTCGGCAACGCCGGCGACGAAGAGCATCGGGAGGAAGAGGGCGCCGAAACACCCCTGGCAGACGCAGACGAGCAGTTGGCCGCCGGCGGCCACGAAGACCAGGATCCGGGCGACCTTCCCGCCCCGGCGTACCGGCAGGGCGGTCGCCGCGTACCAGACCGCCAGCAGCAGGACGGGCAGACCGATGAAGATCGAGCCACCGACGTTGGTCCAGCGCTCGGCGCGTACCTCGTTCGGGTCGGCGCCGGGTACCGCGCGGACCGCCTCGTCGATGCGCCCGTCCCAGAGCACGGCCTGCACGACCACCAACGCCAGCAGACCGAGCAGCACGACCGCCGCGGCGAGTTGGAGCCAGAAGGCGACGGTGACGGTTCGCGGCCGGGGCGGGCGTGCCGGCGCGTCGGTGGAGGTGATCACGGGCGGCAACGTACGGCTCTGTCGTGCTCGCGCGGCAGAGCCGTTCGACCGGTTCCAGATGCCCGGTTGATCACGTTCAGCCGAGGCGGCCCTCGGCGTACTCCCGGAGGGTGGTGCTGCCCATCACGCAGCCGGTGAACGTGCCGACCTCGGCCGGGTCGTCGCGCAGCCGCTCCCAGGCCGCCCGGCCGGCGGTCGGGTCGAGCCGCTCGAGCAACGCGGCGGCGTAGACCTTCCCGGCCGGCGAGCCGCTGGCCAGCAGCCGGTCGAGCGGCCCGCGTACCTCACCGGGGTGGTCGACCAGCGCGGCCGCCACCCGCTGGTACGCCTCGGTGACCGGCAACAGCGACCCGGCGATGCCCACCGGTCCGAACGCGACGGTCTCGGCGCGGTGCAGCTCCTCGATCGCGGCGGCCAGCTCCCGCCCCCGCTTCCTCCCGATGCCCACCATCCCGTCCTCCTACCCGGCCACTCCTACTCCCACCCTGTCGATCAAGAAGTTTGCGTCCGTGGATACCGGGTTCAGGGACGCAAACTTCTTGATCGACTCGAGGTCAAGCGGCGGTCACCGCCAGGGAGTCCTTCGCGTCGGTCAGGTCGACCCGCACCGTGTCGCCGTCCCGGATCTGGCCCGCCAGGAGGGCCTTGGCGAGCTGGTCGCCGATGGCGGTCTGCACCAGGCGGCGCAGCGGGCGGGCACCGTAGATCGGGTCGTAGCCGTGCTCGGCGAGCCACGTCCGGGCGGCATCCGTGATCGCCAGGCTCAGCCGGCGGTCGGCGAGCCGGCGGCGCATCCGGTCGAGCTGGATGTCCACGATGGCCCGCAGGTCCTGGCCCTGGAGGGCGGCGAAGACCACGATGTCGTCGAGCCGGTTGAGGAACTCCGGCTTGAAGTGCGAGCGGACCACCGCCAGGACGCCCTCCCGCCGCTGCTCCTCCGCCAGCGTCAGGTCGCTGATCACCGACGAACCGAGATTCGAGGTGAGGATCAGGATGGCGTTGCGGAAGTCCACCGTGCGGCCCTGACCGTCGGTGAGCCGGCCGTCGTCGAGCACCTGGAGCAGGATGTCGAAGACGTCCGGGTGGGCCTTCTCGACCTCGTCGAGCAGGATCACGGAGTACGGCCGGCGGCGCACCGCCTCGGTGAGCTGGCCGCCCTCCTCGTAGCCGACGTAGCCGGGCGGGGCACCCACCAGACGGGCGACGGAGTGCTTCTCGCCGTACTCGCTCATGTCGATGCGGACCATCGCCCGCTCGTCGTCGAAGAGGAACCCGGCCAGCGCCTTCGCCAGCTCGGTCTTGCCGACGCCGGTCGGGCCGAGGAAGAGGAAGCTGCCGGTCGGGCGATCCGGGTCGGCGACGCCGGCCCGGGCGCGGCGGACCGCGTCGGAGACGGCGGCCACCGCCTCCGCCTGGCCGACCACCCGCTCACCCAGCGACTCCTCCATCCGCAGCAGCTTGGCGGTCTCGCCCTCCAGCAGCCGGCCGGCCGGGATGCCGGTCCAGGAGGCGACCACCGCGGCGATGTCGTCCGCGCCGACCTCCTCCTTGAGCATCGCGCCGTCGGCCTGGAGCCGGGCCAGCTCCTCCTCCGCCCTGGTCAGGTCGGCCTTGAGCGCCGGGATGCGGCCGTACCGCAGCTCGGCGGCGCGCTCCAGCTCGCCGTCGCGCTCGGCCCGCTCGGCCTCGCCACTGAGCCGCTCCAGCTCCTCCTTGGCGGTGGAGAGCTTGGTGATGTGGCTCTTCTCCAGCTGCCAGCGCTCGGAGAGCGCGGTCAACTGCTCGCGCTTGTCGGCCAGCTCCTTGCGCAGCCGCTCCAGCCGCTCGGCGGACGCCGCGTCCGGCTCCTTGGCCAGCGCCATCTCCTCGATCTCGAGCCGGCGCACCGCCCGCTCGATCTCGTCCACCTCGACCGGGCGGGAGTCGATCTCCATCCGCAGCCGGGACGCGGACTCGTCGACCAGGTCGATGGCCTTGTCCGGCAGGAACCGGTCGGTGATGTAGCGGTCGGACAGGGCGGCGGCGGCGACCAGCGCGGCGTCGGTGATCCGTACGCCGTGGTGCACCTCGTAGCGCTCCTTGAGGCCACGCAGGATGCCGATGGTGTCCTCGATCGTCGGCTCGCCGACCAGCACCGGCTGGAAGCGGCGCTCCAGGGCCGGGTCCTTCTCGATGTGCTCGCGGTACTCGTCCAGCGTGGTCGCGCCGACCATCCGCAGCTCGCCGCGGGCCAGCATCGGCTTGAGCATGTTGCCGGCGTCCATCGAGCCCTCGCCCTTGCCGGCGCCGACCACCGTGTGCAGCTCGTCGAGGAACGTGATGACCTGGCCGTTCGAGTTCTTGATCTCCTCGAGGACGGACTTCAGCCGCTCCTCGAACTGCCCCCGGTACGACGCGCCGGCCACCATCGCGCCGAGGTCGAGCGAGACCAGTTTCTTGTCCCGCAGCGACTCGGGCACGTCACCGGCGACGATCCGCTGGGCCAGGCCCTCGACGATGGCGGTCTTGCCGACCCCCGGCTCGCCGATCAGGACCGGGTTGTTCTTCGTCCGCCGGGAGAGCACCTGGATCACCCGGCGGATCTCGGCGTCCCGGCCGATCACCGGGTCGATCTTGCCCTCACGGGCGCTGGCGGTCAGGTCGACGCCGTACTTGGCCAGCGCCTGGTACGTCTGCTCCGGGTCGGGGGTGGTGACCCGCCGGTCCCCGCCCCGGACGGTCGGGAACGCGGCGACCAGGTTCTCCTCCGTGGCACCGGCCGCCTTCAGTGCGGTGGACACCGCGCCACCGACCCGGGCGAGACCGGCGAGCAGGTGCTCGGTGGAGGTGTACTCGTCGCCGAGCGGCCGCGCGATCTGCTCGGCGGCGCCGATCGCGTTGACGAACTCCCGGGCCAGGGTGGGTTCGGCGATGCTGGAGCCGCGCGCGGCGGGGAGCGCGTCGACCGCACGCTGGGCGACCCGGCGCAGCTCGCCGGGGTCGGCCCCGGCGGCGCGCAGCAGGCCGGCCGCGGTCGAGCCTTCGGTGTCCAGCAGGGACAGCAGCAGGTGCCAGGGCTCCACGGTGGCGTGTCCGCGCTGGTTGGCGAGCGCGACGGCACCGGTGATGGTCTCGCGGCTCTTGGTGGTGAGGCGTTCGGTGTTCATGGGCTCCCCCGGAATCGGCGTGTCCACTGGTACGGACACTCCCAGAGTTGAGCCTATTCCGCTCAACCTTGCCCGTGTGACCTGAGTCACTCACCCGCGCGTCGCGCGGCGTGGGCGCGCACCTTCGCCCGGTTGCCGCAGGTCGCCATGTCGCACCAGCGACGGCGGCCACGCGGGTCGAGGAAGAGCCACCCGCAGCCCGTCCCCGGACAGGCGCCCACCGCCCGGACGGAGTCGCCGGTCAGCAGATCCTCGGCGGCCCGCGCGACGGCGTACAGCGGGCGGGCCAGGCCGGCCGAGTCCGGCAGGACGCGCCGCGCACCGCCCCCGTCGGCCGGGGCCAGCTCGGTGGCGCGGAGCGCTGCCTGCGCCACCCGCGCCACCTCGCCGAACGCCTGCTCGTCGGCCGGTTCGCGGAGCAGCCGGTAGAGCGCGTTCCGGAGCTGGTAGGCCCGACGGAGAACGGTGCCGGCGGTACGCGCGTCGCCCGCCGCATCGGCCCGCAGCCGCTCCCCGGTCGCCGCCGGCAGCAGGCCGGCGTGCCCGGTCCAGACCACGAAGCGGTCGTACGTCGGGATCCACTCCCGCTTCGGATCCGGCGGCCCGGACGGCGTACGGACGACGGTGTCCCACCCGGACCACGTGTTGCAGAAGTCCAGCGCGGGATGCCCGCCGTAGAGCTTCGGCAGGAAAACGCCGTCGACCTCGACCCAGTGCACCGACCGATTGTGCCGCTTGAGAAGCCGGGCCAGGAAGGGTTGCCTGTGGCTAACCGGTAAATCGCTGCCTAATGGTTAGGAGAAACACATGGGGCGCCTGTTCGCCGCCACCCTCGGAGTGCTCGCCACCACGGTCGCCGCCACCACGGTCGCCGCCGGCCCGGCTCAGGCCGCGCCGACGGCGGCCGGGCTGGACTGGCAGCCGTACCGGTCCGCGCAGTACACGGTCGGAGCCGGCGAGCGCTGCGCCTTCGGCGTGCACGCCGAGCCGGTCGTCGACGAGGAGCGCATCGCGACGCTGACCACGTACCCCGACGGCAGCCCGCGCCAGCAGGTCATCACCGGCGACCTGCGGGTCCGCTACACCAACCTGGACAGCGGCGCGACCGTCGAGCACGACCTGAGCGGGACGGCCTTCATCGACTACGGGACCGACGGCTCGATGACCCACCGCTACCTCGGGCCGGTCGCCGTCGGCTTCCGGGCCACCGACGCGCACCCGAAGGGGATCTGGCGCCTCGACGGCTACCACGAGGTGACCTTCGCGGCCGACGGCGGCGTACGCGAGATCCGCGTCGACGGCGGCACCGAACACGACGTCTGCACCGACCTGGACTGAGGGCGTGGATCTCGGGGGTTCGGCCGCCGGAGGGCCGAACCCCCCGAGATCTCGAACGGCACACCTCGGGACCGGCCCGATCACCAGCGTGCGGCGTGAGAGTACGCTGCGCGCGTGCGAGTACGTGTCGAACAGACTTCCCTCCCGGGGATCGGCGTACGTCATGACCTGATGACCGAGTCGGGGCGGCGCCTGGGGGTCGTCTCCCACCGCAACGGCCGCCGGGACCTGGTCCTCTACGACCCGGACGATCCCGACTCCTGCCAGCACGACATCCCGCTCACGGACGACGAGGCGGAGGCGCTGGCCGACATCCTCGGCGCGTCGCTGATGCTCGGCCAGCTCTCCGGGCTCCGGGAACAGGCCGCGGGTCTGCTCACCGAGCAGATCGCCATTCCGGCCGGATCGTCGTACGTGAACCGGAAGCTCGGGGACACCAAGGCGCGCACCCGCACCGGGGCCTCGATCGTGGCGGTGCTCCGCCACGGCGAGGTGATCGTCTCTCCGGATCCCTCGTTCCGCTTCGCAGCCGGTGACGTGGTGGTCGTGGTCGGGACCCGGCAGGGTCTCGACGGCGTGACCGCCATCTTCGCCGACGGTGACCCGGACGGCTGAGGCGGATGCACGAAACCACGACACTGCTCATCGAGGTCGGCGTACTGCTGTTCCTGCTCGGCCTGCTCGGCCGGCTCAGCCGTCGGATCGGGCTCTCGCCCATCCCGCTCTACCTGCTCGCCGGTCTGGCCTTCGGGCACGGCGGCGTGTTCAAGTTCCAGGAGAGCGAGGAGTTCTTCGCGATCGGCGCCGAGATCGGCGTGATCCTGCTGCTGGTCATGCTCGGCCTGGAATACTCCGCCGGCGAACTGGTCGGCAACCTCCGGGCCGCGGCGCCGGCCGGGCTGATCGACGGTGTGCTCAACGCGCTGCCGGGCGCCGCGTTCGCGCTACTGCTCGGGTGGGGGTGGGTGGCCGCCGTCGTCCTCGCCGGCATCACCTGGGTGTCCTCGTCCGGCGTCATCGCGAAGGTGCTGGGCGACCTGGGCCGGCTCGGTAACCGGGAGACCCCGGTCATCCTGTCGGTGCTGGTCATCGAGGACCTGGCGATGGCGCTGTACCTGCCACTGGTCACCGCCGTCCTGGCCGGTACCGGCCTGATCGGCGGGGGCATCGCGCTCGCCGTCGCGGTCACCACGGTGCTGATCGTGCTGGTGGTGGCGATCCGCTACGGCCGGGTCATCTCGAACATCATGTCGGCCGGCGACCCGGAGGCCGTGCTGCTGGGCGTGCTGGGCCTGACCCTGCTGGTGGCCGGCGTGGCCGCGAAGCTCCAGGTGTCGGCCGCGGTCGGCGCGTTCCTGGTCGGCATCGCGCTGTCCGGGCCGGTGGCGCACCACGCCACCGAGCTCCTGACCCCGCTGCGGGACCTGTTCGCCGCGGTGTTCTTCCTCTTCTTCGGCCTGGTCACCGACCCGCGCGACATCCCGCCGGTGCTGCTGCCGGCACTCGCCCTGGCGGTGATCACGATGGGGACGAAGACGCTCACCGGTTACCTGGCCGCGCGGCGGGTCGGCATCGCCGAACCCGGCCGCTGGCGCGCCGGTGTCGCCCTGGTGCCCCGCGGAGAGTTCTCGATCGTCATCGCCGGGCTGGCGGTGGCGGCCGGGAGTGTCGAACCGCAGCTGGCCGCGCTCGCCACGGCGTACGTGTTGATCACGGTCGTGACCGGGCCGATGCTGGCGCGGGTGCCCGACCTCGACTGGTTCAAGCGCTGGCTGCGACGCCGGGCCAAGGCCCAGCGCGCCCGGCCGGCACCTGTCCCGGACTGACCCGTTCGTCCCCTCCGGGCCGGGTCCGACCGGATGACGAGACCCGGCCCGGCCAACGGTTGTCGAATTGCTCCCGCCGGGGACTACCGCTGGTGGCGCGCTCGCGTTACCGTTTCGGCCCAAGCAGCCATGGGTTCGCGGCGGTGCGGTGCGCCCCGCGTCGGAAGCGGGAAGGTTGGCCGGTGAGCGTGCAGGAATCGACGTTTCACGGCTTTGCCAACCCTGTCGACCCGTCCCCGGCCGAGCTGCGGGCGTGGGCGTACCACCCCGACTCGGTCCCGCTGACGTCGATGCCCGCGGACTGGGACCTCCTGGTCTCCGGCGACCGCTTGGTGCTGACCCTGTTCGACCTGGCGATGGATCCGGCCTGCCCGGCCCGCCGCTTCGCGCTGCACTGCCTCTACATCTACGCCGCCGACGGGATCCGGACGAACTTCCGCGCCCACCCGAAGCGGCGCTTCCGCAAGCTGGTCGAGCAGGCGGAGCGCGACGGCGACGAGCTGATGCGGACGTGGGCCCACAACAGCCGGGTCCTGCTGGCCCGTCCGAACCTGTTCGTGTACCGCGACTGGTGCGAAGGCGGCCTGGTCCGCGAAAACCGCCGCCTCGCCTAACCCCCGGTCCCCTTCCCCTGGTGGGGGCGCGGGGGCGCCGGGGCGGCGAACGGGCCGGGACCCCCCGTGGGTCCCGGCCCGTTCGCCGATCGGGTCAGCGCGCCTTCGGGTTGCGGTCGTGGTCGACCGGGTCGAACCGCCCCTCGTTCACCGTGTCGCGGAACGTCCCCTCGGTGACCCGGTCGAACCGCTTCCGGACGTCCGCCGCCACCCGCTCAAGGCGTTCCTCGGTCTGCTGAGCCACCTTCTTCGCTGATTCCGTCACGCGCTCCCCCTCGCCATGCCGGTCTGAATTCAGCGGATAGGACCTCAATTGCACCTTAACGACGGCGGCCCGGCCCGCGCCGGGGAAACCGGCGAACGGACCGGGCCGGAGCCGCGATCGTGGCGTCAGCGGTCGGGGTTCCGGCGGGGGCGCCAGACCACCAGCGCGGTGGAGGTGCGGTTGGTGGGCACGAGATCGCTACCCGGGAAGCGGGCCAGCGCCTCCAACTCGGCGATCCGGCGGTACGCGGCGTCCAGCTCCGCCTCCAGCCGCGCCACCCGCTGTTGCGCCTCCTCGAGCAGCCGCTCCAGGCCGATGATCCGCTTCACGCCCGCGAGGTTGATGCCGTCGTCCTGGCTGAGCCGCTGCACCTCGCGCAGCAGCACGACATCCCGGACGCTGTACCGGCGCCCGCCACCGGCCGCCCGGCCGGCCTGGACCAGCCCGAGCCGGTCGTACTGGCGGAGCGTCTGCGGGTGCATCCCCGCCATCCGCGCCGCCACCGAGATCATCAGCACCTTGGCCTCGTAGGCAGGGTCATCCGCACCGACGTACTCGTTCGACATCCCCGCTCACCTCCGCGTGCACTCCACCAAGCCCACTGAAACACCGGTCAACTGACTCGACGTACCCGCGCCTCGAGATGTTCCCGGGCGGCCGGCGGCGTCTGCGCGGCGAACGTCTCCAGCGCCGCCCGCGCCTCGTCCGACAGCTTCGCCGGGACCACCACGTCGAGAGTGACCAGCAAATCGCCGACCCGCCCGTCGTTGCGGACGACCCCCTTGCCCCGCGCGCGCAGCACCCGACCGCTCGGCGTGCCCGGTGGCACCCGCAGGGTCACCGCGCCGTCCAGCGTGGGCACCCGCAGGTCGGTGCCGAGGACGGCCTCCGCGAAGGTGATCGGTACGGTCAGGGTCAGGTCGTCGCCCGACCTCCCGAACAGGTTGTCCGGGCGTACCTTGACCTGGACGAAGAGGTCGCCGGCCGGGCCGCCCCGCTCACCGGGCTCACCCCGCCCGGCCAGCCGGATCCGCTGGCCGTCGGCCACCCCGGCGGGGAACCGGACGTTGAGGGTGCGGGTCTTGGTGACCCCGCCGGTGCCCTGGCACTCCGGGCACTTCTCGTCGACCACCGTGCCGACCCCCTGGCAGTTGCGGCACGGCTCGGAGAAGCTGAACGACCCCTGGTTGCGGGTGGTCACGCCGGCGCCGTGACAGACCGGGCAGGCACGCGGCTGGGTGCCGGGCTTCGCTCCGTTGCCGTGACAGGTGTCGCACACGCCGGGGGCGCGCAGCGTCAGCGGGAGGGTCACCCCACGGACCGCGTCGTCGAAGGCCAGGGCGACCTCGGTCTCGACGTCCCGCCCCCGGGCCGGGCCACGGGGCGCGGCACCGCCGCCACCCGAGAAGATCGAACTGAACAGGTCCTGGAAGCCGGCACCGCCGAACCGCCGGTCCCCGCCCGTCGCGCCGCCGAACAGGTCGGAGACGTCGAACGGCATGCCACCGGGCCGACCCGACGCGCGGGCGTTGCGCCGGAACGCGCCCGAGCCGAACAGCGAGCGCATCTCGTCGTACTCCCGGCGCCGGGCCTCGTCGCCCAGCACCGCGTACGCCTCGGAGACCGCCTTGAACCGCTCCTCCGCCTTCGGGTCGCCGGGGTTGTGGTCCGGGTGCGACTCGCGCGCCAGCTTCCGGTACGCCTTCTTGATCTCGTCAGCGGAGGCGGCCTTCGGCACGCCCAGGACGGCGTAGTAGTCCTTCTCGATCCAGTCCTTGGAACTCACCGGTCCACCCCCTTCCCTTCGAGCGGTCGTCCCGCCCGCCCGGTGCGGGCGGGCGGGACGATCCGGTCGTCGTGTCGTACCACTTACTCAGGGTCGGCGACCCCGACCAGCGCCGCCCGCAGCAGCCGCTCGCCGATCAGGTAACCCCGTCGCATGATCTGCACGCAGGTCGGCTCGGTGACGTCGGCGGAGGTCTGGTGGGCCACCGCCTCGTGCCGCGTCGGGTCGAACGGGTCGCCCTCCTCGCCGAACGGGGTCAGGCCGAACTTGCCGAGCGCGGTGACGAGCTGCTCGGCTACCGACCCGAACGGCCCGACCAGGTCGCCGTGCTCACGGGCCCGGTCCAGGTCGTCGAGGATCGGCAGCAGGGCGGCGAGCACCGCTGCGGTGGCCTGCTCGGTGACGAGGCCCCGGTCCCGGTCGACCCGCTTGCGGTAGTTGGCGTACTCCGCGGTCACCCGCTGGAGATCCCGGGTGCGCTCGTCGAGTTCGGCGCGCAGCGCCTCCAGCTCGGCGCCGAGCGACGTGGCCGCGGCGGCGTCGACCGGATCGGCCGGTGCGTCCACCACCGGCGGCCCGGCCGGCGTGCCCTCGTCCGGCTCGGCGGTCTCCACCTGGATCTCGTCGACCACGACCTCGGCCTCCTCGACCAGCCCTTCGGCCGGGGTGTTCGACCCGGCGTCGGCGGCGGTCGCGTCGGACGCCGGAGTCTCCCTGATCTTGCGGTTGTTACGGATGACGACCCGCTGCTCCGCACCGCCCTTGCCGGCGGACGCGGAGCGACCCCGCCCCGACCCGGTGCGGCCCGGGTCGGCGGCTCGTGGCTTGTCCGTCATGCGGCTACCTCATCCCTGTGCATGGAGTTCGTTTCCGGGGACCGTCACTTCTTGTCCTCGTCCACGATCTCCGCGTCGACCACGTCGTCGGCGCCACCGGCCTGCGCTCCGCCGGCCTGCGCTCCGCCGGGCTGGGCCCCGCCGGCCTCGGCACCGCCGGTCGCGCCGGCACCCGCCGGGCCGGCCTGCTCGCCCTGCTGCTGGTTGTAGAGCAGGGAGCCGGCCTGCTGGGAGACCTGGGCCAGCCGCTCGTGCGCCTCCTTGATCTTCTCGATGTCCTGGCCGCCGAGCGCGCTGCGCAGCTCGCCGAGCGCCTCGTTGATCTGGTCCCGGGGCTCGGCCGGCAGCTTGTCACCGCTCTCGGCGAGGAACTTCTCGGTCTGCCACTGGAGCGCCTCGGCCAGGTTGCGGGTCTCCGCCTCGTCGCGGCGCCGCTTGTCCTCCTCGGCGTGCTCCTCGGCGTCCCGGCGCATGCGCTCGATGTCGTCCTTCGGCAGCGAGGAGCCGCCGGTGATGGTCATCTTCTGTTCCTTGCCGGTGCCGAGGTCCTTCGCGTGGACGTTCACGATGCCGTTGGCGTCGATGTCGAAGGTGACCTCGATCTGCGGCACGCCGCGCGGGGCCGGCGGCAGACCGGTCAGCTCGAAGGTGCCGAGCTTCTTGTTGTAGGCGGCGATCTCGCGCTCGCCCTGGAAGACCTGGATCAGCACCGACGGCTGGTTGTCGTCGGCCGTGGTGAAGACCTCGGAGCGCTTGGTCGGGATGGTGGTGTTGCGCTCGATCAGCTTGGTGAAGATGCCGCCCTTGGTCTCGATGCCCAGGCTCAACGGGGTCACGTCGAGCAGCAGGACGTCCTTGACCTCGCCCTTGAGCACGCCGGCCTGGAGGGCGGCGCCGACGGCGACGACCTCGTCCGGGTTGACACCCTTGTTCGGCTCCTTGCCGGTGAGCTGCTTGACCAGGTCGGTCACGGCCGGCATGCGGGTCGAGCCACCGACCAGGATGACGTGGTCGACGTCGGCGATCTTGATGCCGGCGTCCTTCACCGCCTGCTCGAACGGGCCCTTGCAGCGGTCCAGCAGGTCCTGCGTCATCCGCTGGAACTCGGCGCGGCTGAGCGACACGTCGAGGTGCAGCGGGCCGGCGGCGCCGGCGGTGATGTACGGCAGGTTGATGTTGGTGGTGGTCGCGGCGGACAGCTCGATCTTCGCCTTCTCGGCCGCCTCCTTGAGCCGCTGCATCGCCATCTTGTCCTGCGACAGGTCGATGCCGTGCTCACCGCGGAAGGTCTTCACCAGGTGGTCGATGATGCGCTGGTCCCAGTCGTCACCGCCGAGCGCGTTGTCACCGCTGGTGGACTTCACCTCGACGACGCCCTCGGCCAGCTCCAGCAGCGAGACGTCGAAGGTGCCGCCACCGAGGTCGAACACCAGGACGGTCTGCTCCTTGGAGCCCTTGTCCAGCCCGTACGCCAGGGCGGCGGCGGTCGGCTCGTTGACGATCCGCAGCACGTTGAAGCCGGCGATCTCACCGGCCTCCTTGGTGGCCTGGCGCTGGCCGTCGTTGAAGTAGGCCGGGACGGTGATCACCGCGTCGGTGATCTGCTCACCCAGGTACGCCTCGGCGTCCCGCTTGAGCTTCATCAGCGTGCGGGCCGAGATCTCCTGCGGCGTGTACTTCTTGCCGTCGATGTCGACGGACCAGTTGGTGCCGACCTCCCGCTTCACCGAGCGGATCGTCCGGTCCGGGTTGGTCACGGCCTGACGCTTGGCGACCTCGCCGACGAGCACCTCGCCGTTGCGGGCGAACGCGACGATCGACGGGGTCGTCCGCGAGCCCTCCGCGTTGGCGATGACGGTGGGCTCACCGCCCTCCAGGACGCTGACGCAGGAGTTCGTCGTGCCGAGGTCGATACCGACCGCACGTGCCATCTTCGCTTCCTCGCTTCGTTCGTTTGAGCAGGTGACGGGCACCGCCCGCGGCACACCCACCACAAGTTGAGTGAACTTGACTCAATAGTGCCACGCCCCCGACGATCGTCAAGTCGAGGTTGAGCCAACCCGACGCAACCTACCCGTTATTACCGTCTGGTTGTCTTCCCTTGCATCGGTCGGGCACGCTTTAGCGGTGACGACGCACGGCGATCCCGCCACCCACTCCGCCGCGCCCGCCGTCGCCGCCCGCACCGGCCACCCGGACGCCGGGGAGGCCGCGCCGTCCATCGCCGCGGACGACACCCTGCCCGCCGCGCTGACCGGCCTGCGCGCCGCGATCGACGCGGTGCGCTTCCCGCTCACGCTGCCCTCGGCCGAGGCCGCCACCCGGGTCGGCCGAGCCCTGACCGACCAGCTCGACGACTACCTGCTGCCCCGGCTCCACCGCCTCGACGCGCCCCTGCTCGTGGTGGTCGGCGGTTCCACCGGCGCGGGCAAGTCGACCCTGGTCAACAGCCTCGTGAAGGCCCGGGTGAGCGCCGCCGGGGTGCTCCGGCCCACCACCCGATCCCCGGTGCTGGTCTGCAGCCCGGCCGACGCCGCCTGGTTCCGGCAGGGTGAGCTGCTGCCCGGCCTCACCCGGACCGGCGGTCCCAGCGACGACCCGCGCTCCCTGCACCTGGTGACCGCGCCGGCGCTCCCGCCGGGGCTGGCCTTCCTCGACGCCCCCGACATCGACTCCGTGGTCGACGCCAACCGGGCCCTGGCCGGGCAGCTCCTCGCCGCCGCCGACCTCTGGCTGTTCGTCACCACCGCCGCCCGGTACGCCGACGCCGTCCCCTGGGAGCTGCTGCGCACCGCCCAGGCCCGGGGCACGGTGATCGCCATGGTGCTGGACCGGGTGCCGCCGGAGGCCGCGGACGAGGTCGCGGCCCACCTCTCGGAGATGCTCGCCGACCGGGGCCTCGGCTCGGCGCCGCTGTTCGTCCTCCCGGAGACCTGGGTGGACGGGCAGGGCCTGCTTGCCGAACGGGTCACCGGGCCGCTCGCCGACTGGTTCGCCCGGCTCGCCGCCGACGCGGACGCCCGGGCGGCCGTCGTCCGGCAGACCCTCGACGGGGCGCTCGCCACGCTCCACCCGACCGTCAGCGGGCTCGCCGACGCCGTCGACGAGCAGCTGGCCACCGCCGACACCCTGGACGAGCGGGTCGCCGCGGCGTACCGGAGTGCCCAGCGGACGGTCGAGCAGGGGCTCTCCGACGGCCGGCTGCTGCGGGGTGAGGTGCTCGCCCGCTGGCAGGAGCTGGTCGGCGCCGGCGAGTTCTTCCGCACGTTGGAGGCCCGCATCGGGCGCCTGCGCGACCGCGTCGTCGCCGCCGTCACCGGGCGCCCGGCCCCCGCCAGCGAGCTGCGCGTCGCGATCGAGTCCCAGCTGGTCACCCTGCTGCGCGGGGTCACCGCGGAGGCGGCGGAGAGCGCGCACACCGCCTGGCGGGCGCATCCCGCCGGGGCGGACCTGCTCGACCCGGAACTCGCGCACCCCTCACCCGACCTGCCGGAGCGCGCCGCACGGCTGGTCCGCGACTGGCAGCGGGGGGTGCTGGACCTGGTCCGGGCCGAGGGCGGCGACAAGCGGTTCGTCGCCCGGACGGCCGCGTACGCGGTGAACGCCACCGGCCTGGCCGTCATGATCGCCGTGTTCGCCTCGACCGCGTTCATCCCGACCGGGCTGGAGGTCGCCACCGGGGCCGGCACGACGGTCGCCGCGCAGGCCGTGCTCCAGGCCATCTTCGGCGACCAGGCGGTGCGTACGCTGGCGGACAGGGCCCGCATGGACCTGCTGGCGCGGGTGCGGGCGCTGCTGGACGAGGAGGCCGCCCGCTTCCTCGCCCGCACCGCCGCCGCCCGACCGGCCGCCGAGACCGCCGAGGCGCTCCGCCGGGCCGCCGACCGGGTGGAGGTCGCCCGGCGCCGCAGCGGCCTCGGCCTGGACGCGCCGGCCGAGGAGGACGGACGGTGAGCAACATCGTCGGGCGGATGCGCGGGGCGTTCCGCGGCGACCAGCGGGTGAACGCCGACTTCCTGGTCGCCCGCCTGGAGGCGGTCGGCCGGTTCCTCAGCCTGGCCGACGGCCACCTGCCGGACAAGCAACTCGTCGCCGCGCACACCCTGCTCGAGCGGGCCGGCACCCGCCTCGCGCTCTCTCGGGACCACACCGTCGTGGCCCTGGCCGGCGCCACCGGCGGCGGCAAGTCGAGCCTGTTCAACGCCCTCGCCCGGATGGAGCTGTCGCCGGTCGGGGTACGCCGGCCGACCACCGGCGTCACGCACGCCTGCGTCTGGGGCCCGCCGGACGGCGGCACCCGGCTGCTCGACTGGATCGGCGTCCTGCCCCGCCACCGGTTCGTCCGGGAAAGCGTGCTCGACGGCGACGACGAGAGCGTCCTGCACGGGCTGATCCTGCTCGACCTCCCCGACTTCGACTCGGTGCAGCGGTCCCACCAGCTCGAGGTGGACCGGCTGCTCGGCCTGGTCGACCTGGTGGTCTGGGTGGTCGACCCGCAGAAGTACGCCGACCGGGTGATCCACGCGACCTACCTGCGCGAGTTCCACCGGCACCGGGACGTCACCCTCGTCGTGCTCAACCAGGCCGACCGGCTGCCCCCGGCGGAGCTGCCCCGGGTGCTCGCCGACCTGCGCCGGTTGCTCGACGCGGACGGGCTGGCGGGCGTACCGCTGCTGGCCACCACCGCCGTCGACCCGGACGGGACCGCGGCGCTCCGGGAGGCGCTGGAGCGGGCGGTCGCCGAGCGGCAGGCCATGCTGCGGCGGCTGCGCGCTGACCTGGACGCCGTGGTGACCGACCTGGCGGGGCTGGTCGACGCCGGCGAGCCGGCCGGGCTGAACGACGCCACCGTCGCCGCGCTGCACCGGGCGCTGTCCGGCACCGCCGGGGTGCCCGCCGTCGCCGACGCCGTCGAGGCCGCGTACCGGCACCGGGGCGCCGCCGCGACCGGCTGGCCGCTGGTCCGCGGCTGGCGGCGGCTGCGGCCGGACCCGCTGCGCCGGCTGCACCTGCCCGGCGCTCCGGGCGACGCCGCCGATCCGGCGGAGAGCCTGGTCGCCGCGACCTCGGTGCCCGACCCGACCGCCGCGCAGCGCTCGGCGCTCGGCCTGGCGATCCGGTCGGTGGCCGACCGGGCCGGCGCGGGCCTGCCCGCGTCCTGGCCCGCCGCGGTGACCGCCGCCGCCCGCTCCCGGCTCGCCGACCTGCCGGACGCGCTGGACACCGCGATCGCCCGCACCGATCTCGGCATGACCCAGCGGCCGCTGTGGTGGCGGCTCGTCGGGGGCCTCCAGTGGCTGGTCACGGTGGCGGCGGTCGCCGGGCTCGGCTGGCTGGTCCTCGGGTACGCGCTGCGCGCGCTCGGCCTGCCCGAGCTGGACCACCCGACCGTCGGCGCGGTGCCCCTGCCCACCCTCCTGCTGCTCGGTGGCCTGCTCGCCGGGCTGCTGGTGGCGGCGCTGACCCGGCCGGTGCTCCGGTTGACCGCGCGGCGCGCCCGGCGCCGGGCCGAGCAGCGGCTCACCGCCGCCGTGGCCGACGTCGGGGCGGCGTACGTGCTCGCGCCGGTGCGGGACGTGCTGTCGTCGTACGCGGAGGCCCGACGCGCCCTGCGGGACGCCGCCGGGCACTGACCCCCACCGCGCCGGGTGCCCCGGGCGCTTCGGGGACACCCGGACGTGGGTGGCGGCGTAGGGTCGGTGGATGGGAACTCCGCAGACCCCCTACGAAGCGGTCCTGCACGCCGCCCGCGACGTGGCCAAGCTCGACAACGCTCTGGACGCCGAGATGCTCGGCGCGGCGCTGCTCGGCAGCGTCTACGCGGTCGCCGAGGCCCGGCGTGACGACGCCGTGCGCGAGTTCGTCGGCGACTTCCTCGCCGCCACCTCCCGCCGCCGCGCGCCCGCCGCGATCACCATCCGCTCGGTCTTCGCCGCGCTGGTCCCGGACGCGGAGGGCGCCGACCGGGTGCGGCCCGGCACCGCCGCCCCCGCCTGGTCGGGCCAGCTCGGCCGGGTCCACCTGACCGGCTGCTGGTCGTACGGCGACGTGTACGGCGACCAGACCTCCTACCTGGCGACCTTCGCGTACGACGATCCGGCGGGCGGGCCCGAGCACGCGCTGGTGGCGCTCGTCGACCACAACATCGGCATCACCAAGGACGTCTTCGTGGGCGGCCCGCCCGCCCGGGTGCTCGACCAGATCCGCCAGATGTGCGCCGGCGACGAGCTGACCTGGTTCCGGGACGAGGCGCCGGCACACATGCACGCCGAGGTGACCCGGCACCTGGCCGTCACCGACGGCCTCAGCGAACTGCCCGGGGAGGGGTCGCTCGCCACGGACCGCGCCCTGGTCGGGGCCCGGCTGGCCCTGCTGCCGGCGGGCCGTCCGGCGGCCGTACGGGTGGTGGAGCCGCTCACCGCCGCCGAGCGCACCGACCTCGTCCGGCGGTTCCTCGCCGCCCCGGAGGCCGCCCGGTTCGGCCTGGACCCCATCGACGGGGCACAGCTCGCGTCGCTGCACTTCTGCCTGGGTCTGCTGCTGGACCACGCGGCCACCTTCACCGACCCCGACCCGCTGCGCTGGAGTCCCACGGTGGCCGGGCTCTTCCTGCTCGACTGGGTGCACCGGCGGGCCGTGCTGGACATGGACGACGCGGCGCTGCTGCCCCGGGTGCTGCGCGCCTGGGCGGCGTACGGCGGACGCAAGCGGGGGCTGCCGGAGACGGCAACGGCCGGCACCGACGCCGCGATCGAGGAGATGGTGCCGGAGTTCGCCCGCCTCTACACGACCGGCGAGCGGCGCAGCCCGGCGACCGCGGCGGTCGCCCAACTCCTCGCCGACGGCGTCGACCCGGACGACCCGGCCGCGCTGGACGCCTGGATCGAGGCGAACCGCCACCACCTCACCGACGACGGCGCGTAGGTTCACTCGACCAGCGTGAGCTGCCGCGGCGCCACGGAGACCGTGAGGCGCTGCCCCCAGTCCAGGGTGAGCCGGTCGGCCTCCAGCCCGTCGGCGAACGCCACCAGCCCGTCGGACTCGGCGGACAGCTCCAGCCGGTCGGCCCCGTCGAGGCGGCCCGCGGTCAGGGCCACCCCGGTGACCGGGGACGGCCACGCCTCCCGCACGTACCAGCAGAGCGCCGCCTCCTCGGGGGCGGGTGGGCACGGCGCACCCGGACGGTCCCGCGCGATCGACGCGCACCACCCGGTCGCCCCCGTACCGCTGCCGACCACGACCCCGGAGGAGGAGTGCCGCTCCCGCCGCGCCCGCCCCTCCACGGGCGCGGTGAGCAGGTATCGGGCGGACTGATGGGAGACGTGTCCCACGTACACCTCGTTGAGCCCGACCAGTTCCTGGCCGTCGTCGAGCGCGGCCCGGACCATGGTGCGGGCCCGGACCGCCGCCCCCGCGACGACGGCCGGCAGCAGCTCGCCCAACCCCGCCGTGTGGTGGCGGACCAGCACCCCGGCGTTGCGGCCCGGCTCCGGGTCCACGCCGACGACCGGCTGCCCGGTCAGGTACTTCGCCACGTTGGCCACCAGGCCGTCCGGGCCGACCGCCACCACGACGTCCTCCGGCCCGAACAGGAACCGGGGCAGGTCGGTCCGGTCGACCGCGCCGCGCCGCCAGTCGGCGGGCACCGCCGCGGCGACCGCCGTGAGGGCCGCCTGGCGCGCCTCGTGCCGGTCGACGACCTCCGCCAGGTCCCGGCCACGCTCGCGCAGGTACCACTCCGCAGCCGCCCGGGTGCCGTGCCGGGCCAGCAGTTCCTCCAGCTCGCTGCGCCGGCTCAGCACGACCACGCGGGGCGGGAGGGTGCTCGCACCCCGGCCGGCGCCGCGCCCCGGGCCGGTCCGGCCGGCGCCGGCCCGGGGCGTGCCATCGCCAGCTCGGCCCGGGCCACCGCGTGCGCCGCTCATCGGGCCGGGGTCAGCCGGGCGAGCAGGTCGCTCAGCAGGTCGGGGGTCACGGTGAGCTGGCCGATCTGGGGGAGCTGGCCGGCCAGGTCGCGGACCGTCAGGGCCCGCAGCACCTCCGGTGGCAGCTCGGCGTACGCGGCGAGCTTCGCCGCCTCCGCCTCGGCCTCGGCGTGGCCCACCGTGCGCACCTGGTCGGCCCTCGCGGCGGCGAGCAGGCGCTCCTTCTCGGCCTCGGCGGTGGCCAGCACCCGGGCGCGCGCGGCCGCGGCGGCGTTGGCCACCTTCTCGCGCTCCGCCTTGCCCTGGGCGGCCGCGAGCTCGGCCGCGGCGTCCAGCTCGACCCGACGGCGGGAGTTGGCGCCGTGCTGCTCGACCAGTTGCTGCTCCCGCCGGGCGAGTTCGATCTTGTTCTGCAGCTCGTTCTCGGCGATCGACCGCTCCTGCTCCACCGCCTGCGCGCGGCGGGCGTAGGTGGCCCGGTCCGCCTCGACCTGGACCGCCTCCCGGGTCGGGGTCTGGAGCGCCCGCTCCAGCTCCGGTTCGGGGCGGATCGCGACGACCCGCGCGCTGACCACCGCCACGCCGACGTCGGCGAGCCGAGGGTCGGCCGCGAGGGCGGTGGAGACCGCCTCCCGGACGGGGGCGACCGTGGTCAGCGCCTCCGCGAGGGGCACCCGGGCGAGCAGATCGAGAGCGGGCTGCTGGGCGAGCTCGGCGAGGAGCGTGGCGACCTGGTCCAGCGGCCGCGAGCGTGGCTTGCCGCTGCGGGGATCGACCGAGAAGTCCAGCCGCTCGGCGGCGAGCGCCGGATCGGCCACCCGGTAGGTGACCGTCGCCTGCACGGTGATGTCCGCGAAGTCGCCGGTCCGGGCGTGGAAGAGCAGCGGCAGCTCCCGGTCGTCGACCGGAACCTCGCTGAGGACGGCGCGCAGCGGCCGGTACCAGAACGACTGGCCCGTCCCCTCCCGGCGTACCCGGCCCCCCACGTGCAGCCGGACCCAGCTGGTCGGCGTCCCGCGCAGGTGGCGCAGGAAGAGTCGTCGCGTCACGTCGGCCATGTCCTGCCTCCCCTTTGTCGTCACAGTGACGATAAGCGCTCTGCTAGATTGTCGTCAAGGTGGTGATAAAGATGGCCGACTACCCGCCCTTCGCGGTGACCGTGGACCTGGTGGTCCTCACGGTCCGCGCCGGAGAGTTGTGCGTGCTGGTGGTCCGGCGCGGCGTCCCGCCGCACGAAGGATGCTGGGCGCTACCCGGCGGCTTCGTGGGCATCGACGAGGATCTGCCGGACGCGGCCGTCCGGGAGCTGACCGAGGAGACCGGGCTCGCCGAGCCGGCTGGCCACCTGGAGCAGCTCGGCACGTACGGGACGCCGCACCGCGACCCTCGCGGGCGCGTTGTCACCGTGGCGTGGCTGGCCCTCCTACCGGACCTCGCCACCCCGGTCGCCGGCACCGACGCCGCCTCGGCCGACTGGCTGCCGGTCGCCCGGATCACTCCGGGCCGGCTCGCGTTCGACCATGACCGGATCCTCGCCGACGGGGTCGAGCGGGCCCGGGCGAAGCTGGAGTACACGCCGCTGGCGACCGCCTTCTGCCCGGCGGAGTTCACCGTCGCGCAGCTGCGGGGGGTCTACGAGACGGTCTGGGGCACCCGCCTGGATCCCCGGAACTTCCATCGCAAGGTGACCGGCACGCCGGGCTTCGTCGAGCCGGTCGGCCGGTCCACGGAAGGCGAGCGGGGCCGTCCCGCGCAACTCTTCCGCCGCGGGCCGGCAGCCCTGCTGCACCCCCCGATGCTCCGCCCCACCCGCACCTGACCCGACCCCCGCCCCTGCCCAGCCTCCGCGATCTTGCACTTCGTGCCCCGGCTTAAGGTGCATTCCGCCCAAAACAAGGGCCGAAAGTGCAAGATCGCGAGGGGTGGGGGTCGGGGGTGGGGGTCGGGGGCGGTTAGCGGGGTGGGGTGGTCGTCGGCGTCGGGGGGGCCGCCGGTCTGGTCGGTTCAGCGGTGGGGGGAGCGGGTGGGGAGGTGGCCGGGGTCGGCGGGCTGGACAGGGTGGGGGTTGGCTCCGCCGACGGGTCGTCGGTCTGGTCCGTACTCCCCGTCGGCTCAGGCGTGGGGTTGGCGGGCGGCGTGGGCACCGGCGTCGGGGTCGGCGCGGGGGTCGGCGCCGGCGGCGGGGGTGTCGTGGCCGGCGGCGGCGGGGGTGTCGTGGCCGACGGGGGCGACGGTGACGTGGCCGACGGTGACGGCGACGCGGAGGCGGGCGCAGGCCCGGCGAGGTGGTCCCGCGGCGGCGACGGCCGTGGGACGGGACGCGCCGGACGCCCGGCCGGCGGTACGACCGGCCGCCAGGTGCGTTCGTCCGGGACGGCCACGGCCGGCGTCGGGGTGGGCCGCGGCGGAACGCCGGGCTGGCTGCTGGAGGGAAGTGGAATCACCACCGGCCCCACCGAGGGCGTCGGGATGAACGGGGTGCCGCTGTCGGGCAGGGCCGTGCTGCCGATGGTGGCCGTGCCGGTGCTGATCGCGGCCAGGATCGGCATCGTGGCCGTGCCGGCGAGCAGCGCCACGGTGAACAGGTAGCCGCGGGAGGGACCGGCGCCGGCGGGAGCGCGGTGGGCGCCGACGACCCGGCGGTATCCGGTGGCCGAACGGTGCCGGCCGATCAGCGGAGCACCCGGGGCGTCACCTGGCTCGGACACGGCAGCCTCCTCGTCGTCGTCCCCTCGGCGGACGGGCGGCCGCGACCGGCCGGGAGCGGCGGGCTCACCAGGGGCGGGCGTCCCGCGACGTCACCCTGGCGCAGTCACGCTGCGTCAGCCAACCCCTTACAGCGTGTCGGCGCGCATATGTGCCCGAATGGTGACGAACCATCACCGGATCGGCGGTGCGTCGATGGAGCAGACACTCGGCAATCCGTGTAACGAACCGGGTGGGCGGCAAGGTGCGGCCCAGCCGGACTGTGGGCGCCCTCACGTGTGATGCGAATATGGACCACGACGGCAACGCAGCCGCGACCTCCGCGCACCCCCGCGGGCGGTACGGCTGGGCGCCGGCGCTCCCGAACCGGATCCACTCCCCTGGATCCGGCTCACGCCGCACGGCAACCCCCACCGGGGCTAGGTGCGGTCGCCAGGATCTTGTCCGACACCAGTCGGGCAGGCGCAGGAGTTGCGCGTTGCCGGGTGACCCCCCGGCGCCGACGCAGACACGACAGGGAGAGACGGATGGCAAAGGGCGACCCCGGGGTCAACACCCGCGGCCGGCGGGCCACACCCCGGTCCAAGAAGGGCGCGACCGGCGACCCGGAGCTGGTGCAGCTGCTCACCCCCGAAGGCGAGCGCGTCGACAGCGTGACCGGGCCGGACGGCATCGAGTACCGCGTCGACTTCACCGACGAGGAGTACCGCGGCCTCTACCGCGACCTCGTGCTGGTGCGGAAGCTGGACGCCGAGGCGACCGCCCTGCAGCGGCAGGGCGAACTGGGCATCTGGGCGAGCCTGCTCGGCCAGGAGGCGGCGCAGGTCGGCTCGGGCCGTGCGCTGCGTACGCAGGACATGGCCTTCCCGACCTACCGGGAGCACGGCGTCCTCTACTGCCGGGGCATCGACCCGATCATGCCGGTGGGCCTGTTCCGCGGCGTCGACCAGGGCGGCTGGGACCCGAACGAGTTCAAGTTCAACATGTACACGATCGTGATCGGGGCGCAGACCCTGCACGCGACCGGTTACGCCATGGGCGTCGCGATGGACGGCAAGACCGGCACCGACGAGAGCGAGGCGGTGATCGCCTACTTCGGCGACGGCGCCAGCAGCCAGGGCGACGTCAACGAGTCGTTCGTCTGGGCCGGCGTCTTCAACGCGCCGCTGGTCTTCTTCTGCCAGAACAACCAGTACGCCATCTCCGAGCCGCTGGAGCGGCAGACCCGCATCCCGCTCTACCGGCGGGCCGCCGGCTTCGGCTTCCCCGGCATCCGGGTGGACGGCAACGACGTGCTGGCCACGTACGCGGTGACCCGGCACGCGCTGGACAACGCGCGGCACGGGCAGGGCCCGAGCCTGATCGAGGCGTACACCTACCGGATGGGGGCGCACACCACCTCGGACGACCCGACCCGCTACCGGATCGCCAGCGAGGTCGAGGCCTGGCAGGCCAAGGACCCGATCGCCCGGATGAAGGCCTTCCTGGAGAAGCAGCAGATCGCCGACGCCGGCTTCTTCGCCGAGGTCGACGAGCAGGCCAAGCGCGAGGCGGTGCACCTGCGCGAGCGGGTGCTGGCCATGCCGAACCCGGAGCCGAGCACCATGTTCGACCACGTCTACCCCAACGGATCGCCGCTGCTGGACCAGCAGCGGGAGCAGTTCAGCCGGTACCTGGAGTCGTTCGAGGGGAGCGCGCACTGATGGCCACGGAGACGCTCACCCTCGGTAAGGCACTCAACGTCGGCCTGCGCCGGGCCCTCGACAACGACCCGAAGGTCGTCATCATGGGCGAGGACGTCGGCAAGCTCGGCGGCGTCTTCCGGATCACCGACGGGCTCCAGAAGGACTTCGGCGACCAGCGGGTGATCGACACCCCGCTCGCCGAGTCGGGCATCATCGGCACCGCGGTGGGCCTCGCCATCCGCGGCTACCGGCCGGTCTGCGAGATCCAGTTCGACGGCTTCGTCTACCCCGCGTACGACCAGATCGTGTCGCAGGTGGCGAAGATGCACTACCGCTCGCGCGGCAAGCTGAAGATCCCGATGGTCATCCGCATCCCGTTCGGCGGCGGCATCGGCGCGGTGGAGCACCACTCGGAGTCGCCCGAGGCGTACTTCGCGCACACCGCCGGGCTCAAGGTCGTCTCCTGTGCCAGCCCGCAGGACGCGTACGTCATGATCCAGCAGGCGATCGCCTCGGACGACCCGATCGTGTTCCTGGAGCCCAAGCGCCGGTACTGGGAGAAGGGCCCGGTCGACGTCGACGCGCCGCTCTCCGACGCGTACCCGCTGCACGCGGCCCGCGTGGCGCGGCCCGGCACCGACGCGACGCTGCTCGCGTACGGGCCGATGGTCCGCACCTGCCTGGACGCGGCGACCGCCGCGGCCGAGGACGGTCGTGACCTGGAGGTCATCGACCTGCGCACGCTCTCCCCGCTGGACCTGGGGGTGGTGTACGAGTCGGTACGCCGCACCGGCCGCGCGGTGGTGGTGCACGAGGCACCGTCCAACGTGGGCCTCGGCGCCGAGATCGCGGCGCGGATCACCGAGGAGTGCTTCTACTCGCTGGAGTCCCCGGTGCTGCGCGTGACCGGTTTCGACACCCCCTACCCGGCGGCCCGGGTGGAGGAGGAGTACCTGCCCGACCTCGACCGGGTGCTCGACGCCGTCGACCGCACCTTCGGCTGGTGAGCGGGATGTCGCGGATCAAGGAGTTCAACCTTCCCGACCTGGGCGAGGGCCTCACCGAGGGCGAGATCCTCACCTGGTTGGTCAAGGTCGGCGACACGATCGAGCTGAACCAGCCGATCGTCGAGGTGGAGACCGCCAAGGCGGCGGTCGAGATCCCGGCGAAGTGGGCCGGCCGGGTGCAGGCGATCTTCCACGAGGAGGGTACGACCGTCGAGGTCGGCACCCCGATCATCGCGATCGACACCGACCCGGGCGCGGGTCCGGTGGAGACGCCGTCGGCGTCCGGCGGTGACGTGCCGACCCCGTCGGCCGCGTCGCTCGCGGCGGTCGAGGTGGCACCCGCCGAGGGCGCGGTCGAGCCGGGCCTGATCGGCGGTCCGGCGCCCGGCGGCCGCACGGCGGTGCTGGTGGGCTACGGTCCGCGCACCACCGCCGCGAAGCGCCGTCCGCGCAAGGGTGACGCGGTCCCGGCGCAGGCCCAGCCGGCCGCGACGGCCGCGGCACCGGTCCAGCCGGCGACCGCGCCGGTGGCCGCTCCGCCAGCGACCGACCGCAACGGCCACGGCGGCGCGGCGCGCGGTGGTCTCGTGCTGGCCAAGCCGCCGGTACGCAAGCTCGCCAAGGACCTCGGCGTCAACCTGTCGACGCTGACCGGATCGGGCCCGCTCGGCTCGATCACCAGGGAGGACGTGCAGCGAGCGGCGGACGCGGCCACGGCGGTGGCCGAGCCGCTGGCGGTGACCGCGCCGGCCACGGCGGCGGCGAGCTTCGGCGCCGACCGGGAGCAGCGGATCCCGGTCAAGGGGGTCCGGAAGCTCACCGCGGAGAACATGTCCCGCTCGGCGTTCACCGCCCCGCACGTGACGGAGTTCCTGACCGTCGACGTGACCCGGGCGATGAAGGCCCTGGACCGCCTCCGCCAGCGGCGGGAGTGGCGCGACGTCCGCGTCTCGCCGCTGCTGCTGGTCGCCAAGGCCGTGCTGCTCGCGGTCAAGCGGCACCCGATGGTCAACTCGACCTGGGCCGGCGACGAGATCGTGGTCAAGGAGTACGTGAACCTCGGCATCGCGGCGGCCACCGAGCGCGGTCTCATCGTGCCGAACATCAAGGACGCCGGGCGGCTCACGCTGCGGGAGCTGGCCGACGCCCTGACCGATCTGGTGCAGACGGCCAAGGCGGGGAAGACCTCGCCGGCGGACATGTCCGGCGGCACCCTGACCATCACCAACGTCGGAGTGTTCGGAGTGGACACCGGGACGCCCATCCTGCCGCCGGGTGAGTCGGCGATCCTGGCCTTCGGCGCGGTCCGCGAGATGCCATGGGTGCACAAGGGCAAGGTCCGCCCGCGTCAGGTCACCACGCTCGGTCTCTCGTTCGACCACCGGATCATCGACGGTGAGCTCGGGTCGAAGTTCCTTCGGGACATCGGCGACTTCCTCGCCGATCCGGAGGCGGCGCTGCTCGCCTGGACCTGACCGGTCCGCTCCGGCTGAGTGACGGCCGGTGTGCCAGGGGTGACCACCCGGCACACCGGCCGTTACTTTTGAGGAGAATCCTTCGGCGATTCACCCCGTCAGACCTTAGATCCTTCGGCGGGTGTCCCAACTCACCTAAGAATCGATGGCAATCCGCGCCCCGCTGCGGTTCAATGGATGCATCAGGGGCCGACAACCGAATAGCTGCAGGAGAGACCCATGAGCATGATCGAGCGAATCCGCAACCGCCGCGACGCCAGCCGCCGCGCCCGCGCCATCGAGCGCGCGCTGCGCTCCGCCAGCTCGCCCGCGGTCCGCGACGAGATCCTCGCCATCGCCCAGCGTCACATGCACTGACGCTCCGATACGTTCCTCGCCTCCTCAGCCGATGGCCCGCCCGGTACTCCGGGCGGGCCATCGGCGTTCACGCAGTGCGACGCCAGCGGCCCGTCCCACAGCGGCTGACCGGGATTCCCCCATCGGCCCACCGCCCGGTACGGTGGGTTCCGGTCGTCGCCCACCGGCCCGGCAGATCGGCTCCGATAGAAGCCGATCGACACCGTCCGGCGACGCGGAGTGACGATCCTGTGCTCCCCGACGCCCCTTAAAGGGGGACCGGATACGGTGCGGGGAGCCGCACGGCCGGAAGCGACCGGCGACGCCGGTCGCCGTGCCGCGCACCCGGCGCCGGCGGCCGACAGGTGATGGAGGAGGCGCACGCATGACGTCCGAGGGCACGCAGCACCCCGGCCAGCAGCCGGACGAGGCGTCGCCGGGCGCTGGACCGACGCCGTACGGCGACCGACCGGCGCAACAGGACAACGGGTACGCCGTCGGTAACCCCGACCTGGGTTGGGCGCCCCCGCCGCCCGCGCAGCCGAACCCGGCCGCGCCCGCCTGGTCGACCGACGCGCCGCCAGCGCCCGCCTGGGGCGGCGCACAGCTGCCGCAGCAGGCCGAGGCACCCGCCCCGACGGCGTGGGCACCCGACGGCGGCGCCCCGCAGTGGCCCGCGCAGAACGAGCAGCCCGGCCGGGCCGAGACCCCCGAGGCGCCGGCGTGGGCGCAGGCTGAGCCGTCCGCGCCGGCCTGGGCACAGCAGGGCCCCGCCGTTCGTGGCTCCGCCCAGGTGCCGCAGGCCGCGTCCCCCTGGCCCGGGCAGGAGACCCCGGCCAACCCGGCCGCCCAGCCGGAGCCGTCGCCCGGATGGAACAACGGCTCCGCCCAGCCGGATCCGGCCCGATCCGGCGGCTGGTCCCCCGCCGGCCAGCCCGACCAGTCCTCGGGCGGCTGGGCGACCGGCACCGCGACCCGCCAGGACGAGCGGCCGCAGCAGCCCGACTGGGCGGCGGCGCACAACGACACCGGCACGCCCACCGACCAGCCCGCGTGGGCGACGTCGCAGCCGGGCGCCGCCGAGCAGCCCGGGCACGCGCCGGAGACACCCGCACCGGCGTGGGCACCCGTCCGCGGCGCGGCGCAGGTGCCCGGAGCCGCGCCGCAGGCCTGGCCCGGCCAGGACGAGCCCGGCCGGCCCGCCGAGCAGTCCACCCCCGACCACGCCGGTGGTTGGCCCGCCGCCCAGCCGGACCCCGCTGCCTCCGCCGGCCGGGCCGCCACCGCGACCCGACCGGACGACCGGGGCGGTTGGCCGGCCGGAGGGCCGGACGAGCAGTCGCAGCCCGAGTGGCCGTCCTCGGTGGACCGGGACGCCGCGGGCCAGTCGCACAGCCCGGACGCCTGGTCGGGCAACGACGCGCGGCCCGCTGGCGAGTGGGCTGGCCCCTCCGCCACTGCCCGGAGCGACGACGACGGCCCGGGCGGCCACGCCGCGCCGGCCGCCAGCGCCTCCGTCCCCGGCGCTGACGGCCCCCCACAGCCCTGGGTGCCGGCACCACGCGGAGGCACCGACCGCTCCGCCGTGCCCGACGTCGAGCCGTGGGCGCCGGGCGAGGCGTGGGGCCGCAACGAGCCGTCCACACCCGCCGGACGGGAGCCGGAGCGCGCCGAGGAGTCGCCGGTCTACCAGCCCGCGCCGGGCCCCGGGATCTCGCCGGCCAACGCCGTCCCGCTGCCCCCGCAGGAGCAGCGCGTGCCCGGCGCCAGCCTGTCCGTCGACCCGCCGGCCGGCTACGCGCCGGCACAGTTCGCCCCCGAGCAGCCCGCCCGGGACGACGCCGCCGCGGCGTACGGGGCGGCCGAGCAGCAGGGTTGGGCACCGGCCACCCGGCAGGACGAGGCCCCGGCCGCGCCGGTGGTGCCCGCGCCGCGTACCTCCCCGGAGTCCACCGGCCGGGCGTCCGTCCCGGCAGCGACCGGCGGCGCGTCCGGCAGCGTCTCGGCCAGCGCGTCCGTTCCGCTGGCCAGCCGGGTGAGCCCGCCGCCCGACGAGGCCCTGCCGCCGACCACCTCGGCACCACAGCCTCGCGTCTACGGCCGGCCGGCCCACCCGGAGTCGGCCGAGGAGGCGGACAACCCGAACGGCTACCCGGCCGACCAGCAGCGGTTCGGCCCGGAGCCGCAGCCCGAACACGGTCCCGACGGCGGCTTCGGTCAGGGCGGCGGCGACCGGCCGGCCGGTCCGACCGCCTTCGCGGGCGCGGCGCCGGTCGCCCCGGCGCCGTTCCCACCGGGCGTGCCGTCCTTCGCCGATCCGCCGGCCAGTGACCGGCCGGTCAACGGGACCCGGCCGCACGCCGGACAGGAGCGTCCCGCGGACCACTTCGGCGCGCCGGCCAGCGGTGCCGCCACCGTGAGTGGCTCCGGTTTCCCGCCTCCGCCCGAGCCGGCCTTCCCGCCGGCCTACCCGCCGGGCCAGCCCGCCGCGCCGTCCTGGGACCAGGGCGGCCACGATGGACCGGGCAGCCACGGAGGGCCGGGCAGCCACGGTGGACCGGGGGGCCACGGTGCCCAGTCCGCCCCGGAGCCGGAGCAGGGCCGCTTCGACGCGTTCAAGCCGATCGCCGAGCCGGCCGCCGACACGCCCATCCCGAAGGTCCGCAACGGCCGGGTGCTGGCCGCGGTGCTGGTCGCCGCGGTGCTGATCCTGGCCGTCCCGCTCGGCCTCCTCGTGCTGCTCGGCAAGGTCGGCGGTGACGACGAGGCGGGACCGGTCTACGAGCTCGGCAGCTGCGTCAAGCAGGCCGGTACCACCGCCGCGAAGGTCGACTGCAGCGAGGAGGGCGCCTTCACCGTGGTGTCGAAGGTGGACGCCAAGGAGAAGTGCGCCGACCCGGCCCAGCCCTACGTGGAGCTTCCCGGCGCGGGCGACGACCGCGTGCTCTGCCTCAAGCCGGCGAGCTGACCAACCTGCGCCACGACGGCGGGGCACCTCTCCTGGGTCGCCCCGCCGTTTCCGTGCCGGCCGCCGTCGGAGGTCGGGCACGCCACGGGCGGGGTCGGCCCCTTCGGCGAAACGGCGGCCCGCCGTCGGGCACGATGGGGGTCATGAGCGCACGAGTACGAGCCCCCGAGCTGCGCGGACGCGGCTGGCTGAACACCGGTGGGCGGGAGCTGACGCTGTCCGATTTGCGCGGCAAGATAGTCATCGCCGACTTTTGGACCTTCTGCTGCATCAACTGCCTGCACGTGCTCGACGAGTTGCGCCCGCTCGAGCAGAAGTACGCCGACGTGCTCGTGGTCATCGGCGTGCACTCCCCGAAGTTCGAGCACGAGAAGGACCCGGACGCCCTGGCCGCCGCCGTTGAGCGGTACGGCGTACACCACCCGGTGCTCGACGACCCCGAGCTGGACATGTGGCAGCAGTACGCCGCCCGCGCCTGGCCGACCCTCGCCGTCATCGACCCGGAGGGGTACGTGGTGGCCACGATGGCGGGCGAGGGGCACGCCGAGGGCCTGGCCCGGCTGATCGACGAGCTGATCGCCACCCACCAGGCCAAGGGCACCCTGCACCGGGGCGAGGGCCCGTACGTACCGCCCGCCGAGCCGGCGAGCACCCTGCGCTTCCCCGGCAAGGCGGTCGTACTCGACAACGGGAACCTGCTGGTCGCCGACTCGGCCCGGCACTCGCTCGCGGAGCTGGCCCCCGACGGCGAGACACTGGTGCGGCGGATCGGCACCGGCGAGCGCGGCCGGGCGGACGGCCCGGCCGCGGCGGCCACGTTCTCCGAGCCGCAGGGGCTCTGCCTGCTCCCGGCGCACGCCGCCGAGGTGGCCGGTTACGACCTGGTGGTCGCCGACACGGTCAACCACCTGCTGCGCGGCGTCCGCCTGGCCACCGGCGAGGTGGTCACCGTGGCCGGCACCGGCCGGCAGTGGCGCTCGTCGGTCGACGACCACGCGCACGACGCGCTCTCCGTCGACCTCTCCTCACCCTGGGACCTGGCCTGGTACGACGACAAGGTCGTCATCGCGATGGCCGGCATCCACCAGCTCTGGTGGTTCGACCCGGTGAAGCGCACCGCCGGCATGTACGCGGGCACCACGGTCGAGGCGCTCAAGGACGGCCCGCTGGACGAGGCGTGGCTGGCCCAGCCGTCCGGCCTGTCGGTCTCCGCCGACGGCAGCCGGCTCTGGGTGGCCGACAGCGAGACCAGCGCCGTCCGGTACGTCGAGGGCGGCGTCCTCCGCACGGCCGTCGGCCAGGGGCTGTTCGACTTCGGGCACGTGGACGGGCCGGCGGGTGAGGCGCTGCTCCAGCATCCGCTGGGGGTCTGCGCGCTGCCGGACGGCTCGGTGCTGATCGCCGACACGTACAACGGCGCGGTGCGCCGCTACGACCCGCGGAGTGACACGGTCGGCACGGTCGCCGACGGGCTCGCCGAGCCGAGCGACCTGCTGCTCACCGCCGACGGCGACGTGCTCGTGGTGGAGTCCGCCGCCCACCGGCTGACCCGGCTCGCGCCGGGCGCGCTCACCGCGGCGGGAGCGAGCACGGTCGACGGTCCGCGGCACCGCACCGAGCGGAAGCCGACCGACCTGGCGGCCGGCGAGGTCACCCTGGACGTCATCTTCACCCCGGCGCCGGGGCAGAAGCTCGACGAGACGTACGGCCCGTCGACCCGGCTGGTCGTCTCGGCGTCCCCGCCCGAGCTGCTGCTGGAGGGCGCCGGCACCGGCACCGAGCTGTCCCGCCGCCTGGTCGTCAACGACGCCGTGACGGATGGCGTCCTCCAGGTGACCGCGCAGGCCGCGACCTGCGACGCCGACGTGGAGCACGCGGCGTGCCACCTGACCCGGCAGGACTGGGGGGTGCCGGTCCGGGTGGTCGCCGGCGCGGCCGACCGGCTCCCGCTGGTGCTGCGGGGGATGGACGCCTGAGCTGTTGAGCGGGGCCCTTCCACGACGCGAGGCGTAAGAAGGGGACCTTCCTACCACGCGAACGGAGTGAGCGTGACCCCCGCGTCGACGAGCGCGGCGCGGACCAGCTCGGCGCAGCGCACCGCGCCGGGAGTGTCGCCGTGCAGGCAGATCGACTCGACCGGGCAGGGGACGACACTGCCGTCGACCGCCACGACGGTCCGCTCGGTGGCCATCCGGACCGCCCGGGCGGCCGTCTGCTCCGGGTCGGTGATCAGCGCGTCCGGGGCACCGCGCGGAACGAGGTGGCCGTTGGGCAGGTAGCCCCGGTCGGCGAAGCCCTCGCCGACGACCCGCAGTGCGGCGCCGGTCGCGAGCTGGGCGAGCACCGAGCCGGGCGGGCAGAGCAGCGGCAGCTGGTCGTCGTACTCGCCGACCGCGGCGACCAGCGCCGCCGCCTCGGTCTCGTGGCGGGCGGCGGCGTGGTAGAGCGCGCCGTGCGGCTTGACGTACCGGACCCGGGTGCCGGCCACCCGGCAGAACGCGTCGAGGGCGCCGAGCTGGTAGAGGACCTCGTCGCGCAGTTCGGCGAACTCGTACGCGATGTGCCGCCGCCCGAAGCCGACCAGGTCCCGGTACCCGACCTGCGCACCCACCGCGACCCCCCGCTTGGCGGCGCCGGCGCAGACCTGACGCATGGTGGAGGCGTCCCCGGCATGGAATCCGCAGGCGACGTTCGCGGAGGTCACCAGGTCCAGCAGCGCGGCGTCGTCGCCGAGCCGCCAGATGCCGAGGCCCTCGCCGAGGTCAGCGTTGAGGTCCATGGAAGGTCACGGTAGTCCCTGGCCGGGCCTGGGCGAGCGGGGCCACGTCGTCCACCACACCGATGACCGGGTACCCGCCGGTGGTCGGGTGGTCGGCGAGGAACACCAGCGGCTGGCCGTCGGCCGGTACCTGCACCGCGCCGAGCACCAGCCCTTCGCTGGGCAGTTCCCCGGCGACCGCGCGCGGCAGCGGTGCGCCGGTCAGTCGCGCGCCGACCCGGTTGCTGACCGGCGAGAGGGTGTACGCGGTGCCGAACAGCCGGTCGAGCGCGAGCGGCGCGAACCAGTCCTCGCGCGGGCCGAGGCGCAGCGCCAGCCGTACCTCGACCGGTGGCGGCACGGTGACCGTCACGTCCACCGGAGCCGGCGGGCCGGCGGGCGGGCCGAGCGGCAGCCGGTCGCCGTCCCGCAGCGGCGGCGGGCCGAGGCCGGAGAGGGTGTCGGTGGCGCGGCTGCCGAGCACCGGCTCGACGTCGATGCCACCGGCGACCGCGAGCCAGCACCGCAGGCCGGTGCGGGGCGGGCCGATCTGGAGGACCGCGCCCGCCGGTACGGCGAGGGGGCGACCGACGTCGCCGGGGCGGTCGCTGATCCGCACGTCGGCGTCCGCCCCGGTCACCGCGACGGTGGTGGCGCGGCTGAACCGCAGTGCGCAGCCGGTCAGGGTGAGCTCCAGGCCGGCGGCGGTCTCCGGGTTGCCGACCAGGCGGTTGGCCAGCCGGAGGGCGGCCGGGTCGAGCGCGCCGGAGCGCGGCACGCCGAGGTGCGCCCAGCCGGGACGCCCGAGGTCCTGCACGGTGGTGAGGGCGCCGGCGCGCAGCACGTCGACGGCGGGCGCCCGCGGGCCCGGCTCGGGTGGGCCGGGCGACGGACCGGCTGGCGGGGTGCCCGGCCGGGCGGTCACGCCGGCACCAGCCGCACGCGGGCGCCGGGGCCGAGCCGGGCCGGCGGATCGGCGTGCACGTCGAACAGGGGCAGGTCGGTCCTGCCCACGAGCAGCCACCCACCGGGCGAGGCGGTCGGGTAGATCCCGGCGTACGGGCCGGCCAGGGCGACGGACCCGGCCGGCACCCGGGGACGGGGGGTTGGCAGCCGGGGCACGGCCAGTCCGGTGGGCAGCCCGGTCAGGTACGCGAACCCGGGGGCGAAACCGCAGAACGCCACCCGGAACTCGGTGTCGGTCAGCCGGCGTACGACGTCCGGGACGTCGACGCCCCAGTGCCCGGCGACGGCCGGCAGGTCCTCCCCGTCGTAGCTGACGGGGACCTCGACGGTGGCCGCGTCGGCGGTGCCGGTGGCCGGTGCCGGGGTCCAGCCGGCGATCAGCGCGGCGGTGCGGGCGGGGTCGCGTACGCCGTCGAGCAGCACGGTGGTCGCGGCCGGCACGATCTCGGTGACGTCCAGTTCGCCCCGTTCCCGGCGGCGCCACAGCTCCGCCCGCCACGCCTCCACCCGGTCGGCGACCTCGGGCTGCGGCGGGTTGCCGGGTGTCGGGTCGGCGTGGTCGAGCAGCAGGGCGTGTGCCCCGACCGGTCGGATCCGCATCCCGCCATCCTCCCGGACGGCGGCCCCGCCAAGGGATCCCGGCCGGTGTTCGGTCCGGCGTGACCGGGCACACTACCACTAAGTAACCTACGGTGTCGTAACCTGATGGCGTGACCACCTCCGCCCCGCTTCGCCTCAAGCCGGTCGACATCGGCAAGCCGCGGATGCGCGGCTGGCTGCACACGTACGCGTTCTTCGTCGCCCTCGTCTGCGGAATCGTGCTCTGCTCGATCGCCGCCACCCGGCCCGGTTGGGCACCGCTGGTCAGCTGCCTGATCTACAGCCTGACCGTCTGCGGTCTCTTCGGCACCAGCGCCCTGTACCACCGTCGGGTGTGGACCGAGCGCGGCTACCAGATCATGCGCCGGATGGACCACTCGATGATCTTCGTGTTCATCGCCGGCACGTACACGCCGTTCTGCATCCTGCTGCTGGAGCCTCGCCCTGCGACGATCATGCTGTCGCTGGTCTGGGGTGGCGCGCTGGGTGGGGTGGCGCTCAAGCTGGTGTGGCCGCACGCCCCGCGCTGGGTCTCCGCGCCGCTGTACCTGGCGCTCGGCTGGGTCGCGGTGGTGGTGCTGCCGGACATCCTCCGGGAGGGCGGCGTGACCGCCCTGGTCCTGCTGAGCGTCGGCGGCGCCGCCTACAGCGTGGGTGCCGTCTTCTACGCACTGCGCCGGCCCAACCCCTGGCCGACCGTCTTCGGCCACCACGAGTTCTTCCACGCCTGCACGCTGCTCGCCGCGATCTGCCACCACATCGCGATCTACTTCGCCCTGTTCGCCTGAGCAGCAGGAAAGGCCCCTTCTTGACGCCTCGCGTCGCAGAAGGGGCCCCTCTTGACAGGTCTCAGACGGTCGGGTCCGGCCGGCGCACCTCGCGGTACTCCTGCACGACCCGGTCCTGCGCCGGCACCACGGGGTCGGCCACGACCCGCTGCTCGCGGACCGGCCGGGTGACCACCGTGCGGCGGCGGGAGTTCCAGAAGTAGAGGGTCACGATCAGGCCCGCCACACCGGCGAGCATCAGGACCCACCCGACCACGGCGAGGTCGAGCCACCCCAGGTTCGCCTCCACGGCGAACGCGAAGATCGCGCCAAGCGCGATCAGGAATATACTGCCACCAATGCCCATGTCGTCGCCTCCTCGGCTGTCACCTGGCGTTCCGGTCGCCGCGGCCATCGGTGAGGTAGCGGCAGACATCGACTTACCCAGGCGGTGAGATCGCCAATCGGGCAAGCTGAGGGCATGACGGACGCGAACGCCCACGACCGCACGCTGGTGTTGCTCCGGCATTCGAAGGCGGAGCCGCCGAACGACGGACCGGATGTGCAGCGGCCGCTGGCCGCCCGGGGCCGGGCCGACGCGGGGGCGGCCGGCGCCTGGCTCGCCCGGCACGCCCTGCTCCCGGACGTGGTGATCTGCTCGGCGGCCCGGCGGACCCGGGAGACCTGGCACAGCGTTGCCCTGGGCATGACCGGGGCCCCGCCCGAGGGTGGGCCGGCCGGGCCCGCACCCGCCGTCCACTACGAGGCGGACGCGTACGAGGCGCACCCGGAGGACCTGCTGACGCTGATCCGTCGTGTCGACCCCGGCGCCCGGACGGTGCTGCTGATCGCCCACAATCCCGGGATCTCGCTGCTGTCGGCGTTGCTCGACCCGGAACGGGCCGACCAGGACGGGCTGCGCACCAGTGGCATCGCGGTGCACCGGACGACGGCCGGTTGGGCGGGGCTCGGCCGGGGGGACACCGTCATCACCGCCACCCACACCGCACGCAGCTGAGCCACGCACCGCACCGGTGCGTGGCCCGTTCCCGACCGGTCAGGACGGTGGTGCCGTGGGCGGCGGCGGGTCGGGAGGCGGCGGCATCATCGCGGTCGGGTGCGACAACCGGTTCTCCTCCACGATCAGGGTCCGTGCCCGCTTGCGCCGGTCCTGCCAGAACCACACCGTGGTGAGCAGGACGGCGAGCCCGGCCAGGATGAGAACCCAGCCGACCGCACGCAGGTCGACCCACCAGACGTTGGCCCGGATGGCGAAGGTGAGGATCGCGCCGAGGGCGATCAGGAAGATGCCGCTACCAATGCCCATGTGCGCTGCACTCCCCCGTGCGGTGGCTCTGGGCGTTCTCTGACCTGTCCGGGTGCCGATTACCCGCCGCCAGCCGGGGCTACCCCCGTTTCGGGAGCGGCCGAAGTCGCCCGGGGTCGAGGTTCGCGCTGGGCCGGGGGTCGCGCTGGGCCCGGGGCCGCGCTGGACCCGGGGTTCGCCGCTGGGCCCGGGGTCGCCATCCGCACAGCACGACGGCCGGCGAGCCACCGCTCGCCGGCCGTCGGTGCCGGGTCCGTCCGGGATCAGCCCTTCATCGCCGTACGGCTCAGAAAGCCTCCTCCGGGAGGTCCATGACGTCCAGGTCGGTGTTCTCGATGATGCGCCGGTCGGCACCGATGCGGGGCAGCACCTCGCGGGCGAAGAACCGGGCGGCGGCCACCTTGCCGGTGTAGAACGCCTGGTCGGCCGCGGACACCTCGCCGCCCAGCGCCTTCAGCGCGACGTCGGCCTGCTTCTGCAGCAGCCAACCAACGACCAGGTCGCCCACGGCCAGCAGGAACCGGCGGCTGCTCAGGCCGACCTTGTACAGGGCCCGCGGGTCGCCGCCCTGCGCCTCACCCAGCCAGCCGGTCAGCACGCCGAGGATGTTCTGGATCTCGGCGAGGGCCTTGCCGAGCGCCTGCCGCTCCTCCTTGAGCTGGCCGTTGCCGCCCTCGGTGGCGATGAACTCCTGGATCTCGCCGGCGACGGCCAGCAGGGCCTTGCCGTTGTCCCGGACGATCTTCCGGAAGATCAGGTCGAGGCTCTGGATCGCCGTGGTGCCCTCGTACAGGGTGTCGATCTTGGCGTCCCGGACGTACTGCTCCAGGGGGTAGTCCTGGAGGAAGCCGGAGCCACCGAAGGTCTGCAGCGACTCGTGACCGAGCAGTTCGTACGCCCGCTCCGAGCCGACGCCCTTGACCAGCGGGAGCAGCAGGTCGTTGACCCGCTTGGCGAGCTTGGTGGCCTTCTCGTCGCCGGCCGCCTCGGCGATGGCGACCTTGTCCTGCCAGGTGGCGGTGTAGCAGACCAGGGCGCGCAGGCCCTCGGCGTACGACTTCTGCAGCAGCAGCGAGCGGCGCACGTCCGGGTGGTGGGTGATCGTCACGCGCGGGGCGGTCTTGTCGGTGGTCTGGGTCAGGTCGGCGCCCTGCACCCGGCTCTTGGCGTACTCCAGCGCGTTCAGGTAGCCGGTGGAGAGCGTGGCGATCGCCTTCGTGCCGACCATCATCCGGGCATACTCGATGATCATGAACATCTGCCGGATGCCGTCGTGCTTCTCGCCCAGCAGCCAGCCCTTCGCCGGGACGCCGTGCTCGCCGAAGGTCATCTCGCAGGTGTTCGAGACCTTGAGGCCCATCTTGTGCTCGACGTTGGTGGCGAAGACGCCGTTGCGCTCGCCCAGCTCGCCGGTCTCCTCGTCGAAGTGGTACTTCGGCACGACGAACAGGGACAGGCCCTTGGTGCCCGGACCGCCCACGCCCTCGACGCCGACCGGGCGGGCCAGCACGTAGTGGACGATGTTGTCGGACAGGTCGTGCTCACCGGAGGTGATGAAGCGCTTCACGCCCTCGATGTGCCAGGAGCCGTCCGGCTGCGGGATGGCGCGGGTGCGCCCGGCGCCGACGTCCGAGCCGGCGTCCGGCTCGGTCAGCACCATCGTGGAGCCCCACTGCTTCTCGATGAACAGCTTGGCCCACTTCTTCTGCCGCTCGGTGCCCTCGACGTGCAGCACGTGGGCGAAGGAGGGGCCGGAGGCGTACATCCAGATCGGGGCGTTGGCACCCAGCACCAGCTCGGCGAGGGACCACCAGAGGGCGCGCGGGGCGTTGGAGCCGTCCAGCATTTCGGGCAGGTCCAGGCGCCAGAACTCGGAGTCCATGAACGCCTGGTACGACTTCTTGAACGACTCCGGCAGCGGCGCGGTGTGCGTCGCCGGGTCGAACACCGGCGGGGTGCGGTCGCTGTCCGTGTAGCTGGCCGCGAGGTCCTCGCGGGCCAGGCGGTCGACCTCGGAGAGGAAGCTGCGGGCGGTGTCGACGTCCAGCTCCGTGTACGGCGCCTGGCCGAACGTCCGGTCCGCCCCGAAGACCTCGAACAGGTTGAACTCGAGATCCCGAAGATTGCTCTTGTAGTGGGTCATGCTCGCTGGCCCCGCTTCCGGACAGGTGTTACCGATCAGTAACCCTGACTATATTACTCGCGGGTAGGCAACGACAAGCCGATCTCCGAAGTGACAGCGATTACACACTTCCCGTTCAGGTTGCGGTCGCGCTCGGCTACCGCCCCGTTCAGGCCTCCGCCGCGCCGACCTCCCAGCTCGGCACGGCTGCGGTCACCTCGGTACGCGCGCCCGTGTACTCCATCAGGACCAGCGCGATGTCGTCGTCGAGCCGGCCGTGGACCCACTCGACCAGGGCCGCCTCCAGGGAGGCCAGCCCGTCGGCGACCGTGCCGTGGCCGAGCAGCCGCCACGCCCGGTCCGCGGTCGGGAAGAACTCGCCGTCGCGCCGCGCCTCGCCCAACCCGTCGGTGAACAGCAGCAGCCGGTCGCCCGGCTCCAGCCGCTCGACGCGGGGCCGGACGACCGGCATGAAGCCCAGCGGCGGCGCCGGGGCCGGCGGCTCGAGCGGGATGACCGCCCCGTGCCGCAGGAGCAGCGGCGGCGGGTGGCCGCAGTTGACGATCGTCAGCGTGCCGCCACGCTCCTCCACCAGGGCGGCGGTCACGAAGTCCTCGTCGCCCACGCTGCGGGCGACCGCCCGGTCCAGGTCGGCCACGACCGCCCGCAGGTCGGCCCGCTCGTACGCCACGTGCCGGTAGGAGCCCAGGACGATGCTGGCCAGCCGGACCGCGTCGAGCCCCTTGCCGCGGACGTCACCGATGATCATGCGTACGCCGTACGGGGTGTCCAGCGCCTCGTACAGATCTCCGCCGATCTCGGCGGTGGCGGTGGACGAGATGTAGCGGGCGGCGACGGCCAGCGAACCCACCTGCGGGCCGAACGGCCGGAGCACCGCCTGCTGGGCGACGGAGGCCAGCTTCGACAGCTCCGCGATCTGCTCGGCCTGCCGCTGCCGTACCGCGGCCGTCGGGGCGGCCAGCGCGGTGCCCAGTGCGATGCTGGCGACGGCGACCGCGGTGGGGAGGGAGACCGTCCGCTCACCCAACGCGAAGCTCGCGCCGATGACGGTTGCCGCGGCGCCCACGCCCAGCACCACCCGCCAGGAGCCGAGTGCCGCCGCCAGGAAGGGCGCGGCCACCATCAGGGCGATGTAGTTCGCGCCCCGGCCGTCCGCCAACTCCACGGCGGACACGAGTGCGAGCAGGGCGAGGGCCGCGCCGAGGCCGGCGCGGGATCCGGGGCTCAGCGGGCCGCGGCCCGACTGGAAGGCGTGCGTGCGTACGAGGGACAGCATGCCTGATGGACGTGAACCGGTGCATGAACCTGGCCCGACGTCCGAGGTGGATGTAGCCGGGCGGTCCACTCCCGGGGCCCGATCGCGGCCCCGCACGGCTCAGCCCAGAACCTCGTACCGGACCTCCACGTGCCCCGCACTCAGCGGGGCGATGGCGGCGAAGGCCGCACGCGACAGGTCCAGGCAACGCCCCTCGATGAACGGGCCCCGGTCGTTGATCCGCACCGTCACCGACTTGCCGGTGGCCGGGTTGGTGACCCGGACCTTCGTGTTGAACGGCAGCGTCTTGTGGGCGGCGGTCATGGCCGACGGGTCGAAGTACTCGCCGTTGGCGGTGAGCTGCCCCTCGGAGTAGAAGGAGGCGCCGCACGACCCGGTCTGCACCACCGACGGGGCCGGGGTGCTCTTCTTCGTCGCGGTCGGCTTCGGCGCCGTGGTCCGCGGCTTGCCGCGGGACGGCGCCTGCGTCGTACGGGTCGCCGTCGGGCTGGTGCTGGTGCTCGGGCTCGGCGAGGCGGTGGCACTCGGGGACGACACGGGCGAAGCCGTGGCGCCGGCCGGGACGTCGGTCGGGGTCAGGTCGACGGCGACGGGCCGCTCGGGATCGGCGCCGGAGGTCAGCTGAACCGCGCCGACGGTGCCGCCGACCGCGAGCGCGACACCGAGGGCCGCGGTGGCCGCGATGCCGTTCCGGGAGGAGAACCTACGGGTACGGGAGTGCCTGCCAGCCACCGGCCCGGTCCTTTCGTCATCTGAACAAACCGGCTCGGACCGTAACGAGAGAAGTACTTCCGAAGTCAACCTGATCATGGTGGTATAGCCGGAATTGCGGTGAAACGTGTAGCCGATCAGCCGACCTGCGGTGGCCCGGCCGACCCACCACCCGCACGGGTGCCCGATGCCCCAGGATGGACGACATGCCCGCTGAGCTGAGCAGACGCCTCGCCGAACTGGTCCACTGGATCGACCCCGGTCCCGGCGCCTCCCACCTGGTCAGCGACGTCTCCGGCTGGTGGCGTGACCCCTCGGTGCTGGCCGATCTCGGCCCGGCGCTGGTGAAGCCGTTCCGGGCGGCCCGGCCCACGGTGGTCCTCTCCCCGGCCGTCACCGGCTACCTGCTCGGGCCGCTCGCCGCGACCGCGCTCGGCATCGGGTTCGTCGCCGCGCACAAGCCGGGCGACGGACGGCTGCCCCCCGGCACGCTGACCTGGGCGCAGAGCCCGCCGGACTTCCGGGGCCGCCAGGTCGACCTCGCCGTACGCGACCGCCACCTCGGTCCCGGAGACCGGGTACTGGTGGTCGACGACTGGGTCGCCACCGGCGCCCAGGTACGCGCCCTCTACGAGATCTGCGCGGCACGCGGGGCCGCTCCGGTCGGCACCGCCGCCGTGGTGGCCGACTGCCCGCCGCAGGTCGCGGACGAACTACGGATCCGGGCGCTGCTCGGCGGCGCGGATCTCACCCCGTGACCAGCGGACCGGCCACGAACTCCTCGACCGCAGTGCAGACGCGCCCGAGCGCCTCGGCGGACTCGGCCAGCGGGCCCGGCACCATCAGCGAATGGTCGGCGTCGGGGATCTCCACCACGTGCGGGGTGAGCCGACGGGCCAGCGGACCGTTCCAGGAGGAGTCTGCGGTGCCGCCGACCAGCAGGAAAGGGGCCGTGGCCCGCTCCAGGGCGTCGACCACCTCCGGCCGGTGCAGCAGCGGGGTAAACCAGATGCCCGACACCCCGCGCTCGGCGGCCAGCGACACCGCGAGCGTGCCGAGCGACCAGCAGGTCGGCTGGCTCGGCCAGCGCCGGCGCCACCCGCTCGACCACCCAGGCACCGGCCGTGGTCACGTCGAAATCGTCCGGCACCTGCCACGAGATCTCGTGCGTGATGAACCCGGCCCGGTGCAGCGCCTCCGCGCCGTAGAAGAACAATGCGTAACGCGTGTCGTAGCCCCGACCGGGGATGAGCACCGCCCGCCGGCCCGCCATCATCGCCTCCCCACTCTCGGTCCCGTCACCGTACCGGCGCACCGGCCCGCCGTGGGGGCGGCGGCCGGTAGCCTCGGCAGGATGTGGCCTCGGATCGGTGGACTGCGCACCCTCGACCTCGGCACGCCCGGGAAGCTGCGAGCGAACCTGAACACCCTCGTGCTCGCCGGGGTGAAGCGGGCGACGGCCGGCCTGCTCAGCGAGTACGAGCGGGAGGGCGAGGAGCTGGAGCACGTCGGTGAGCGGCTCGCGCTGGTCGACGACAACGACGGGTTGGTCGCCGTCGTCGAGGTCACCGGTGTCGAGGTCGTCCGCTTCGCGGACGTCTCGTGGGACTTCGCCCGCTCGGAGGGAGAGGGCGACCGGTCGATCGAGGAGTGGCGGGCCGGACACCGGGCGTACTGGGCCCGGACGGGCACCCCCGTCGACGACGACAGCCCGATCGTGTGCGTCCGCTTCCGGCTCGCCTCGGCCGGCGACGGCGGCATCACCACCGGCGACCTGGGTACCTAGTCCCTCCGGTCAGGTCGCGGCGCAGCTCGGGCAGCAGACGGGTGGCCACGTCCACCAGCACGGCCTCGTCTCCCGCGTACCAGCTGCTGTGTCGCGGCCAGTGGGTGATCACGTCCGTGAAGCCGAGCGCCGCGGCCCGCTCCACCTGCTCGGCGAAGAGGTCGGCGCTGCGCAGCGAGAAGACGGGCGCGGAGTCCAGCGACAGGTAGCGGTCGAGCGAGGCCGGATCCCGGCCGGCCGAGGCCAACGTCTTGTCCATCCGGGCGACCAGGTCGGCCACACCGCGCCACCAGTCGGCCAGGTCGTCGCCGCCGGTACCGGTGGTGACCCAGCCCCGGCCGAAGCGGGCCGCCAGCCGCATCGAGCGCGGCCCGTTGGCGGCCACCACGAACGGCACCCGAGGTGTCTGTACGCAGCCGGGGTTGTTCCGGGCGTCCACCGCAGCGAACCAGTCACCGCGCCACGTCGTACCGTCCTCGCGCAGCACCAGGTCGAGCAGCTCGACGAACTCGGCGAACCGGTCCACCCGCTGCCGTGGCGGCAGGGTCTCGCCGCCCAGCACGGCGGAGTCGAACCCGATGCCACCCGCGCCAAGGCCGAGCAGGACCCGCCCGCCGGACACGTCGTCGAGGGTGGTCACCTGCCGGGCGAAGGCGGCCGGGTGCCGGAAGTTCGGCGAGGCGACCAGCGTGCCGAGCCGGATCCGGTTGGTCACCGAAGCCGCGGCGGTCAAGGTGCCCATCGAGTCGAACCACGGCCCGTCCACCAGATCCCGCCAGCCGAGGTGGTCGTACGTCCAGGCGTGGTCGAAGCCCCACTCCTCGGCCAGCCGCCAGCGACGGGCGGACTCCGCCCAGCGCCGGTCCGGAAGGATCACGATGCCGATCCGCATGATCACCACCCTAACCGCCGCCGCGGCGGGCGATCGCCCGGTGGACCACCTCGGCCCCGGGTACGCGGAAGGGCCCGACCGTTTCCGGCCGGGCCCTTCCGTCGAGGCGGAGCGGTCAGCGTCGGGCGTCGAGGTGCTCGCGCGCCGTCTCGGCGGCCGCGGCCGCCTCCTCGGCGGTGCGGAGCTCAACGGTCGCCGTGCTGGCGGCGCGCAGGCCGGCGCCGGTGCGAACCGACGGGTTGACATCGGTCGGGTTGTTCACCACGGCCGCGCCGAGCGGGCCGCTGATCCAGTAGCCGGCCCGGTTGCGCTGGTAGTCGGTCACGACGGCGGCGGAGCCGAAGACCAGCACCTCGCGGGTGGACCCGCCGGAGTGGCCCAACAGCAGCTCGGCGTCGATGCCGAGGTCGGCGGCGGTGCCGGGGGTGAGCATCAGCGGGCCGTTGAGCAGGCCCATCAGCGCACCGCCGGCGAGCGCGTCCGGCCAGTTGGTGCCGGTCGCGAGACCGACGTGGCTCTGGCCACCGAAGAACGTCAAGGCCGTGATGAGAGCCGTCTGGTACCGGTCCGGGCCCCAGACGTCGATCGCTGCCGGTTCGTAGCTCCGCGCGGCGTCCGCGGCGAACCGGCCGACACCGAAGATGGTGAACCCGTCCTCGGGCAGCGAGTCGAGGTATTCCTTGGTCACCGGGGGCAGCTTCGCCTCGTTGGTGAGCACGACGACCGCGGAGGCGGGACTGCCCGGCGTGTTGTACGAGCCGGCCGCAGCCCCGGCCGCCAGCGCGTCCGGGAAGTTCATGCCGGTGGCCAGCAGCACCAGGTCGGGATCCGGGTTGATCTCCTTGGCGATCGCCACCGAGGTGCCGAAGCGGTCGCTGCCCTGGACCCGCTTCACCGTGAAGCCGAGCGCCTTGACCGCGTTCTCCACGTCGGTGGAGAGAGCGCCCGGGCTGCCCAGCAGGTAGACCACGCCACCCGGGGCCAGCACCCGCTGGATCTCCGCCTTCGTGGCCTCCTCCAACGAGGTGGGCGGGGTCATCAGCAGCGGGCCGCGCTTGGCGGTGGCCAGTGCGGAGCCGGCGAGCGCGTCGGCGAAGGTGTCCGAACGGGACAGAACGACGGACTGGGCCTGCTCACGGGTGTCCGACCCGTTGCCGACCGTCTTCCAGTGCGACTGGGCGACCGCGGTGGCGGTGGTGTACCGGGTCTGGCCGGCCAGCCGGGCCACCCGCTCCCGCTTCCGCGGCTGGTAGGCCGGCTTGCCGCTGGCGCCCGGCACGTTGACCGGGGCCGCCGCCTGCGAGCCGTCCGCGGCGGCGGTCGCCACCGGGGTGCCGCCCTGGTTGAAGGCGATCGTCTTGCCGTCCGGCGACCAGACCGGGTTGTCCTTCGTGCCGGCGTTGCTGGTGACGACGACCTCGTTCGCGCCGTTGAGGTCGGAGACGACGATCTGACCGGCGCGGACGAAGGCCACCTTCGTGCCGTCGGGCGACAGGGCCGGGTTGGACCCGTTGTCGTCGATCACCGTGATCCGCTGATCGGCCGGCTTGGCCGGGTCGTAGAGCACGACGCTGGCCTGGCCGGTCGGGTTGCCCGAGCCGTTGTCCTCCTGGCGCTGGAACACCACCTTCTGGTCCGGACCGCCGTCCGGGTTGCGGTAGTGCCGGGTGTCGCCGACCGGGGAGAGCTGGCCACCGAAGTCGGCGAACGACGAGCTCGGGGCGATCCGGATCCGCCAGGAACCGCTGCCCGGCTTCTCGGCCCAGATCAGGCTCGCGCCGTTGCCCCGCCAGGTGGGGCTCTCCCAGGTCGCCGACGGGTCTTCGCGGAAGAGCTGGTAGAAGGCGTCCGCACCGTCCCAGCGGATGGTGCTGATGCCACCGTCCGGGTCGATGTGGGCACCGACGCCGCCGTCCGGCGACCAGGCGACGTCGCGCATCGTCTCGCCGTAGGGGTTGGCGATGGTGCTCCGGGTGGGGTCGTTGAAGACCTGGAGCGAGGTGCCGTTGTTGCTGGTGGTCAGCACGTTGCCGGAGCCCGGCAGGCTGGCGCTGGCCGTGGGGGCGCCGGCCACGAGTGCGGTCGAGCCCAGCGCGAGGGCCGACACGAGCACCGCGGAGCGGCGAACGGAAGATGGAGGCAAGGGAACTCCCTGCTTGCAGAGGGCGCCGTGGGAATGCACCCGTCCGCCGGCTGATCCGGCACGGGGCGGCGCAGATGGTGAGACCTTAAAAGATCTCTTAAGTCGCCGCTGCCCCGGTCCGGGTCCACCGTGGGATGTCTGACCGAAAGGATGACCCCGGCGGTCGGCGGTCCGCTCCCGAGCTGCGGGTCGCTCCCGCACGGACCCGATGTCGTTACATTCCGTGATGCGACGCGTACGGCCGGGGGCAGCGCGGATCGCGGTGGTCCTCTACAGTGAAGCGGCGCCGCCCCCGGCCGATCCGGCCGCCGATCCCGCCGCGGCGCGAATCGTCTTCGAGGAGCTTCCTTGCCCCGATCCTTCTTGCGGCGTCGCTCGGGAGCGAGCGTCGTCCTGCTCGCCATCGGCGCCACCACCCTCTTCGGCGGCGCCGGTCCAGCGCACGCGACCCACGGCCCCAGCGGGCTGGTCACCGGCAGCAACGGCGGCACGGTGATCCGCGCCGCCGACGGCAGCGTGGTGACCTCGTACGACGGCTACGACATCAGCGACGCGGCCTGGTCGCCGGACGGCAGCCGCGCGATGTTCGTGACCGACCTGGGCGACATCGCCACCATCGGCGCCAACACCGAGTTCGTCTACCCGATCGTCGAGGCCACCGACGGCGTCACCCGGGCCACCCCGGAGTGGGTCGGCGACGGCTCGACCGTCGTCTGGGCCGCGAAGTCCAGCGGCACCCCGTGGCGGATCGAGGAGAGCGTCGCCGCCTACGGCTTCGACGCGGTCCGCCGCTCGCCGGACGACGGCCACCACTACTCCGAGCCGGACACCAACGGCAGCAGCCGCCTGGTCGTGCAGAAGCAGGCCGCCGACGCCTCCGGCAACCCGACCGGCACGCCGGAGATCGGCTTCCTCGACGGCAGCACCTACACCCGCATCGTCACGGATGCGAGCAGCCCGTCGGTCTCGGCCGACGGGTCGAAGGTCGCCTTCATCCGCGACGGTCAGGTCTGGGTGACCGCCACCTCGGCCGGTGCCACGCCGATCCAGGTCACCACGGGTGGTTCGGCCAAGTCGGATCCGGTGCTCAAGGCCGATGGCAACTCGGTCGCCTTCAACCAGGGTTCGTCCGTCGGGTCCGCCCCGGCCGCCGCCAGCGCGACCGTGTCGGTCGTGCCCAACGTGCTCGGCGTCCCGGACTTCCAGCCCACCAAGCAGGACCGGGTGGTCCGGCTCGCCGGGACCGACCGGTTCGGCACGGCGAACGCGATCTCCCAGTCGCACTGGGCCAGCCGCAGCAACGCCTCCGACCCGCGGCCCAAGGCTTCCGTCGCGGTCCTGTCCCGTTCGGACACCTTCGCCGACGCGCTCGGCGGGTCCGCCCTGGCCACCGCCAAGAACGGCCCGCTCCTGATGACCCCGACGACCACCCTGCAGCCGTCGGTCGGCACCGAGCTCACCCGGATCCTCAACCCGGGCAGCACCGTCTACCTGCTGGGCAGCGCGGCCGGCGCGCTCTCCACCACCGTCGAGAACCAGGTCCGCGCGCTCGGCTTCACCCCGAAGCGGGTCGCCGGCACCGACCGTTTCGCGACCTCCATCGCGATCGCGAACGAGATCGACCCGACGCCGGCCAAGGTGCTCGCCGCGACCGGCATGAACTTCCCGGACGCGCTCGCGGCCGGCGCCGCGGCCGGCGCACAGAACCTGCCCGGCAAGGACAGCTCGGCCGTCGTCGTGCTGACCAACGACGACAAGCTGCCGCCCGCCACCAAGAGCTACCTGGACGCCAAGTCCGGCAGCGCCGAGATCTACGGCATCGGGCTCTGGGGCGACATCGCCACCCGGCCGTACGATGGCATCCCGGTCTCCGGCACCTCGCGTTACGAGACGGCCCTGCTGATCGCCTACGAGTTCTTCGGCGCGCCGAACCATATCGGTGTCGCCACCGGAGCAAACTGGCCGGACGCGCTGGCCGGCGGTGCCCTCATGGGGTCGTTGGACGCTCCGCTGATCCTGACCGCGGGCACCTCGCAGGATCTGCAGTTCGAGGTGGCGATCCTGGCCGACGAGATGTCCGGCTCGGTGCACACCGGCCTGGTGTTCGGCTCGGCGCCGGTGGTCAACGCCACGCAGCTCAACCTCCTGGGCACCTTCCTCAGCGGTCCGACCGGCTACACGCCGGTCAACAACGCCGGTGACGTGTACCGGGTGGCGGACGCCTCGGCCGAGGTGAACGCCAAGCGGGCGGCTGCTGCCACTCCGGACCGCGCCCGGCGCGACGCCGCCACCATCATGGCCCCGGCCGAGGCGATCCGCGAGGGCTTCGCTCGGCGATAGGAAGCGATCAACATCGACGGGGCCCGGCCGCTCGGCCGGGCCCCGTCGCGTTGACGCGCACGAACATCCCTGGGACGACGCCGGTCCCCGGCCCCTGGTGACCCGGGTTCGGCCCTATCCGGCAGCGGTACGCGACCCGCGGATGCTCCAGCCGCTGGACAGGGCTGAACCGACGAGGCAGGCCCAGACGGGCAACGGAAAGACGGCGACGCGTTCCATGCCGCCGACGCCGACGCCGAACCCCAGTCGCGCGAAGAACAGCACGGTGCCGACGAGCGCGAGCAGGGCCAGCGGCAGGGTCAGCACCCGCAGCCGGCCGACCGTGGAGTGCGCGGGGCCGGTCGCCGCGAGCAGCAGTCCGAGGTTGCCGAAACCCATGATCAGCAATGCGCCGAGGACGTGCAGGTTCTCGTTCACATCCGCCGGGAAGGCGCCCGCGAGGGCGTACCCGAGGGCGGCGGCCAGCAGCAGCGACTGGGCCGTGCGGACCCGACGGCCGGAACCGGCGACGCGCCAGGTCAGCACCGTGCCGGCGGCCAGCAGTAGGGCGACGACCAGCAGCGTCGCGTTCATCGCGTCGTGCCAGGGCGAGCAGACGTACCGGGGACGGGTGGTGTCCCAGATCCCGCAGGTCACGTTGCCGAGATCGCTGATGTTGTGCTCGGCCCAGCTGAACCGTGGTTGACTCCAGCGGAGCCCGACGACCACGTTGGCGGCGAGGAACAGCGGCGCGGCCAGCATCCAGCAGAGCGCACCGGTCCGGGCGGTTCGGGAGAGACGCATGCCGACGAGGACATCACCTTGGCTGACGCCCAGGCACTACCCGTAGCGGGCCGATCCGCCCTACCACCAGGCCCACCCCCCGTGGGACGTGGGCCAACTCCAGCACGCCATGATCTTGCACTTCCGCCCCGACAAGCTCGTGCTCCTGACGGGCCTGTCCTCCGTAGGCTGATGTGCGACACGCGTCCGCCAACTGATCTGCGACACCTCACCGCGCTGATCGCAGCATGATCGGGCGCCCATCTTGGTCTCCCGTCTCAGTTCGGTCGCCCACCGAACCGCCACTGATGCACCTCGATTCCGGCGTATCGATCAGCGGAGAGGACTTCCCGGGCGCCATCTCCGTCGGGCGCTTCCAGCAGAACTGCGGCCCTGAGCACCAAGGAACCGTCATCGGACAAGAGCGGACCACTGGCAATCAGCTCGTCGCGGAGCGGTAGTTCGGTGGCGTCCACTGCTGGCTCCAAGGTGAACCCGAGGACGAGGTAGCGCTTGTGGTCAGGCCGACCACCGCTGAAGTCCCACATCGTGCGACCCAGGGAGTTGTGCCACCGTCGGAGCAGCACGTCGCGGTAGGCACCAACCTGGTAACCGGGCTCCTCGAAGGCGAAGGTTCGGGCAGCGGTGGGATCTGGCAGATCGAGGATGTGCACGCTGCCGGTCAGAGTTCCATCGCTGGTGAAGGTAGGGCCGCGGGCGATCATCGTCGCGGCGAACTGATCCATGTACGACCAATGCTGCTCCACCATCTGGCTCCGCAGTGGCGTCGAACCGGGGCGATCACGGTGGTAGCAGAAAAACTCCATGGGTTGAGCGTTGCTGAGGCTCCTGACGCCCGCAATGGGATTGCTCGCAGCGTCGGCTCGGTCGCTCATCGGCCATGAGAGGACGTTGTGCCGGCGGCCATCCTGTCCCACCTAGCTTGCTGATCTGTCGCGCATCACCTGGGGCGAACAGGTCGACGTGCGAGCCGTCAACGCTGACGGTGAAGTCACGGACGGGAAGGTGGCCGGCCCTGGTCGAGCGCTCAGACGGAAGCCTCCGTGGCTGCGGCCGGCCTACCCGGCTTCGACTTGGACGACCTGCGGCACACCGGCAACACCCTTGCGTCCCGGACCGGCGCGAGCCTGGCCGACCTGATGGGCCCGGACGGGCCATGCCTCGACCCGGGCCGCGATGATCTACCAGCACACCGCCCGCGAGCGTGGACGAGCACATCGTTGACGGCCTCAGCTCGCAGATGAAGCAGAGCAGATCGGGCACGTAGCGGGCACGGCCGGCGCAAGAAGCGGTGGCAACGATCGAGGCCCCAGCCAGGAAACCTGTCCTGGGCTGGGGCCTCGTGCTGGAGCGGGTGACGGGAATCGAACCCGCACTGTCAGCTTGGGAAGCTGATGTTCTGCCATTGAACTACACCCGCAGGCGGCACCACTGTACCTGAGGGGCACCCATGCGTGCACCCAGGTACCCGGCGACACGGTCCGGTCCGACACGACTGACCCGCAGGGCGGGAGGGGCTGGACACCGGCCCCCGCAGCATCGATCATGAGTCGACCCGTGGCAGAGAAGGTTTCCCCCGGGCAACATATGGGCGTTCTCAGATGCGTCTATTCGATGTAACGTCTGCCACACGTTTCCAGCCACGGCGCGACACACCCCCTGCCGCGCCGCCAGAAAGAGGTGGGCCCATGGGACTTCGTCCCAACCTGCTGACCCGTCGGTACGCCGGCATCGCGTCGACGTCGCTCGCCCTGCTGCTCGGCGCCGCCACGGTCGGCTACGCCCCGGCCGCCGCGGCCCCCGCCGACGCCCACGCCGCCGCCCACGCGGAGAGCGAGGCGTGCGAGCCGGTCGACGCACACGCCAAGTCGAAGGCCCGACCGGGTGGGGGGATCGTCAAGCACGACCCGAACCACCTGACGATCGCCCAGGTGATGGCTCGGGAGAACGAGCTGACCGACCTGGTGCAGGAACGCGCCAAGCGCGTGGGCGTGCGTTCGACGGTGTCGGCGGCCGCCGCATCGATCACGATTCCGGTCGTGGCGCACGTGATCCAGCGGGACAGCACCCGGGCCGGCGGCAACATCCCGGACTCCATGATCAACTCGCAGATCACGGTGCTGAACAACTCGTTCAGCGGCGCGACCGGCGGTGCGGCGACGGCCTTCCGGTTCCAGCTCCAGAAGATCAACCGGGTCACCAACCCGGCCTGGTACCCGATCATCCAGGGTTCGTCGGCGGAGCGGTCGATGAAGACCTCGCTGCGCACCGGCGGCAAGAGCACCCTCAACCTCTACCTCGGTGAACTCGACCCCGACCTGCTCGGCTGGGCGACGTTCCCGAGGCGGTCGCTGGACAAGATGGACGGCGTCGTCGTGCTGAGCGAGTCGCTCCCGGGCGGCAACGCCAGCCCGTACAACCTGGGTGACACCGGGACCCACGAGGTCGGCCACTGGCTGAACCTCTACCACACCTTCCAGGGCGGGTGCAGCGGCTCCGGCGACGGCGTCAGCGACACCCCGGCCGAGGCCTCCCCGGCCTTCGAGTGCCCGACCGGCCGGGACACCTGCCCCGCGCCGGGCAAGGACCCGATCACCAACTTCATGGACTACACGTACGACTCCTGCATGTACCAGTTCACCCCGGGCCAGGCCAGCCGCATGCTGACCGCCTGGAACGCGTACCGGGCGGCATAGCTCCCGACGTACCTCATTCCGGTGCCGGCTCCGAACCTCGGAGCCGGCACCGGCGTTTTCACGCAGCGGCGGTCAGGCCGCCGCCGGATGACGGGCGAGCCCGACGGCCCCCGCCTCCGCCGCACCCGGCGCGGCCGGATCGAGCCAGACCTGCACCGCGGGGCGGGCCCGGTCGGCGTCGGCGCCGTGACGGGCGAGCATCGCGACGTCGATGGTGAACTCGAAGAGCCGCCAGTCCACGTCGACGGCGGCGCGGTGCAGGCGGGCCATCCGCGCCACCCGGGCGGGATCCGTCACCGGCCGGGCGTGGCCCGCCACGTACGCCTCGTCGTCGCTCTCCTCGGCGGGGAAGGAGTGCAGGGCGTAACGCCCGTCGCGCTCCAGGTCGCGCCGTTTCGGCGAGTCGATCACGAAGCAGAAGAGGCCCTCGTCGGTGACCACGGGAGAGACCGGGTGCACGCGGGGGCCGCCGTCGGCGCGGACCGTGGCCAGATAGCCCAGGCCCGGCCCGTACTGCTGGAGGAGACGGCTGATCCCGCCGGCGAGACGGGGCTCGTCGGCGGCGAATTCGGACCAGGAAGCCATGCGGGTATTCTATCGAACAAACGTTCGAACATGCACGCGACACGACCAGGCACGCCGACACCGGACCGGACCGCCCGGCTCGCTATGGTGGTGCGATGCTGCTCTCCGACCGCGACCTGGTCACCGAGATCAAAGCCGGCACGCTGGCACTGGAGCCGTTCGACCCGGCGCTGGTCCAGCCGTCCAGCATCGACGTACGGCTGGACAAGCTCTTCCGGGTCTTCAACAACCACCTCTACACGCACATCGACCCGGCCCGGCAGCAGGACGACCTCACCTCGGTGGTCGAGGTGCCCAACGGCGAGCCGTTCGTGCTGCATCCGGGTGAGTTCGTGCTCGCGTCGACGCTCGAGGTCATCTCGCTCGGCGACCAGCTCGCCGGCCGCCTGGAGGGCAAGAGCTCGCTCGGCCGGCTGGGGCTCCTCACCCACTCGACCGCCGGCTTCATCGACCCCGGCTTCTCCGGGCACGTCACCCTCGAGCTGTCCAACGTGGCGAACCTGCCGATCACGCTGTGGCCGGGCATGAAGATCGGCCAGCTGTGCATCTTCCGGCTGTCCTCGCCGGCCGAGCACCCGTACGGATCGGCCGTCTACGGGTCGCGGTACCAGGGGCAGCGTGGCCCGACGCCCAGCCGCTCCTGGCAGAACTGGCGCACCTGGCCGACCCGCTGACGCACCGCCGGCGACCGCCGGCACGCGCCACGCGAGGCCGACCGACGGCGTACGCGACGAGGGCCCCGGGACGATTTCGTCCCGGGGCCCGCCGTCCGCTGTGGCCGGATCAGCCCGGTCGGCGGAAGCCCGCGACCGGCATGTTGTTGATGCTCGCCACCATGACCGGCTTGCCGGTCCGTGGCGCGTGCACCATCTTGTCGTTGCCGAGATAGAGGCCGACGTGGTGCAGGTCGCTGTAGAAGAAGACGAGGTCACCGGGGCGCGCGTCGGACCGCGAGATCGCCTTGCCCTCGTTCCACTGGTTGCCGGTGTGGTGGGTCAGGTAGATGCCGGCCGCCTTGTACGCGTACTGCGTCAGGCCAGAGCAGTCGAACGAGTTGGGCCCGGAGGCACCGAACACGTACGGCTTGCCCACCTGCGCGCAGGCGGTCCTGATGGCGACCCGGGCCGCCTCGCTGACCACGCCGTTGATGGTCGGGCACTTCTCGGTCTTGACCGTGGTCTTCGGCAGGGACTTCTCGAGCCGCTTGATCTCGGCTTCGATGTGCTTCCGCTTCGCCGCCAGCTCCCGGTTCTGCTTCTCCTGCGAGGCGATGAGCGCGTCGAGGGTGGCCTTCTGGTCGTCGTACTTCTTGCGGACCGCCAGCACACCCTCGACCTGCTTGCGTTCCGCGGCGGCCAGCCGGTCCAGCAGGGTCAACTGCTCGCCGAGCACGTCCGGGTTCGCGTTGACCAGCAGCGCGCCGATCTCCTGCGACGGCCCGGAGATGTAGTACCGGGAAGCCAGATCACCGACCCGGTTCATCGCCATCTCGCTCTCGAGGGCGAGCGGGGTGATCTTCTTCTGGAGCTCGGCCGACTTCTTGCGGTTCGCGTTGAGCTGCGCCCGGAGCTTGTTGTACTGCTCGATCGTGGGCTCAAGCTGGCGCCACTGCTTGTCGATCGCGGCCTCGATCTCGTCCACGGACGGCTCGGCGTACGCGGGCGCCGCCAGCGCACCGGCGCCGACCGCGACGGCGGCGACCAGGGTGACCAGACGGTGGACGACCCGGCGCAGGCCGCCCGGACGGCGGGACCATCCCGGGGCGTGGCGATGAGGGGGCAAGGTTGCCACCGGCACCGACTCCTTTTGAAACCCGGCCGCTGGGCGCCTCGCGATGGGGAAGGGGGCGAGACTGACGAGCCACAGCGGCCGACGCCCAACATTAAGGAAGGTCGGTTACGGAATCAAGGCGACCGACGTCCACTTCACTGCTGCGCAACCGTGTCCGCACTATGCGTACAGGTGGATTTCCCAAATGACACTCGTCGATATGGCAGGTTGCGTTTCGCGATTACCGCCCGACCTGCCCGAGCAGCCGACCTCCTGACGACCGACGGCGGCGGCACCGTCGGGTGCCGCCGCCGTCGAGCCCGGGGTACGCGTCAGCCGGCGACCGGCTCGCTCTCCTTGTCACCGCTCGCCTGCTCCGGCTTCACCGAGCGGAGCAGCACGCTCGCCACGTCGACGACCTCGACCTGCTCGCCGGCTCCCTTGCCGTTGACACCGTCGTTGAGCATCGTGGAGCAGAACGGGCAGCCGACCGCGACCGTCCGCGCGCCGGTGGACATGGCCTCCTCGACCCGGTCCACGTTGATGCGCTTGCCGATCTTCTCCTCCATCCACATCCGGGCGCCGCCGGCGCCGCAGCAGAAGGAGCGCTCGCTGTTGCGCGGCATCTCGGTCAGCTCGCCCTGGATCGCGCTGCCCAGCACCTCGCGCGGCGGGGCGAACACCCGGTTGTGCCGGCCCAGGTAGCAGGGGTCGTGGTAGGTGACGCCGCCGTCGACGGGCTGCACCGGGGTGAGCTTGCCGGTGGCGACCAGGTGGGCCAGGAGCTGGGTGTGGTGCACGACCTCGAACTCGCCGCCGAGCTGGCCGTACTCGTTGCCCAGGGTGTTGAAGCAGTGCGGGCAGGTGGCGACGATCTTCCGCTTGCTCTTCTCCCGGCCCTCGAACGCCTCGTTCAGGGTCTCGACGTTCTGCTGGGCGAGCATCTGGAAGACGAACTCGTTGCCGATGCGGCGGGCCGGGTCGCCGGAGCAGGTTTCGCCCTCACCGAGGATGGCGAAGGAGACGCCGGCCTCGTGCAGCAGCGTGGCGACCGCCCGGGTGGTCTTCTTGGCCCGGTCCTCGAACGCGCCGGCGCAGCCCACCCAGAACAGGTACTCGAAGTCGTCGACCTCGCCGACCCGCGGCACCTCGAAGTCGAGGCCCTTGGTCCAGTCCTCGCGGGTGTTCTGCGGAGCGCCCCACGGGTTGCCCTTGTTCTCCAGGTTGCGCAGCATCACGCCGGCCTCGGAGGGGAAGCTGGACTCGATGAGCACCTGGTAGCGGCGCATGTCGACGATGTGGTCGACGTGCTCGATGTCCACCGGGCACTGCTCGACGCAGGCGCCGCAGGTGGTGCAGGACCAGAGCACGTCCGGGTCGATGACGCCGTTCTCCTCGGCGGTGCCGATCAGCGGCTTCTCGGCCTCGGCGAGCGCCAGGACGTCGACGTGGGCGAGCTGCGCGGCGGTGGCCTTCTCCTCGCCGGTCAGGTCCTTGCCGCCGCCGGCCAGCAGGTAGGGGGCCTTCGCGTACGCGTGGTCACGCAGGCTCAGCACCAGCAGCTTCGGCGACAGCGGCTTGCCCGTGTTCCAGGCGGGGCACTGCGACTGGCAGCGGCCGCACTCGGTGCAGGTGCTGAAGTCGAGCAGGCCCTTCCAGGTGAACTGCTCGACCTGGGCGACGCCGAACTGGTCCTTCTCCGGGTCCGCCTCCTCGAAGTCGAGCGGCTGCCCGTTGCTGGTCATCGGCCTCAGCGCGCCGAGACCGGAGCCCTTCCGGCCCGGGTCGCGCTTGAAGAAGATGTTGGGGAAGGCCAGGAAGCGGTGCCAGGCGACGCCCATGGTGACGTTCAGCGAGATCACGATGAGCCAGGTCATCGAGATCACGATCTTGATGACGGCGGCGACGCTGACGCCCGCCGGCCAGTTCGGCAGCAGCCCGCCGACCGCGTGGCTGAGCGGGGCCGCCCAGACCGGGTACTCGAAGTGGTCGGTGGCGACCTTGAAGCCCCGGATCATGAAGCCCATGATCAGGACGCCGAGGATGACGGCCTCGACGAAGTAGCCCTGCCACATCGTGGAGCCGGTGAACCGGGACCTGCCGCCGGGCCGGGTCGGGCGGTTCCGCAGCCGGATCGTGATCAGCACCAGGATGCTGACGATGCCGAGGATGCCGAGCCACTCGGTGACCACGCCGTAGAGGGCCCACCCGCCGATCAGCGGCAGCCCGCCGGTCGGGGAGACGACCTCGAAGTACGCCTCGAGCACCAGCAGGGACAGCACGATGAAGCCGACCATCACGAACCAGTGCGCGGCGCCCACGAGGCTCCAGCGGAGCATCCGGGTGTGCCCGGCGGTCTCGGCCAGCATGGTCTTCGTCCGGGTGACCCAGTCACCGGAGCGCGACGGGTCCGGCTGACCCAGCCGGATCACCGCCACCATCTTCATGACCGCCCGTACGGCGAGCCACACCGCCACGGCGGTGATGGCGGCCGCCACGATCGTGGTGACGATCTGGACGCTGCCCATCGAGTCGGCCCTCCCCGGTCTGCTGCTGCCCTCGAGCGGCTCGGCGACCGGCACCGGGTCAGGGCGCGGTCGGCCAGCCGCCGCCGCTCCCTCGACCGGACCGGTCGATGACCTCGCTCCGCTCGGTCATGCAGTGCAGCCTACGCGCAATGTTACCCAGCGGTAACGTGAATCATGTCGCACTCGGCCACGCCGCCCTGCGCACACCATAGGGTGCCCCGCCCGGGATCACCGGGCAGGGGCCGTGCGGAGTGACGTGATTCCTCCGGGCACCGGCCCGGACGGCGGGAACGGGCGTCAGCGCCAGCGCGAGAGCAGAACCAGCGAGGCGACCATGGCCCCGAACCCCACCGCGAGGTTCCAGTAGCCCCACGTGGCGACCGGGTACTCCTGCTCGGAGAGGTAGTAGACCACCAGCCAGCCGATGCCGACGACGATGAGCGAGACCGCCGTGATGGGCAGCCAGACCGGGCTAGGCTTGCGCGTCGCCGCCGTCGCCGTCGGACGAACGTCCGTCGGCGGGGTGTACACCTTCTTCTTGCGGACCTGAGACTTGGGCACGACGCTCTCCAGAGGGGGTGACGACCTCGTCCGGCCTGACAACCGGGCGCGAGGGCGACGGTCCTTGGCCAATAATGTTCGACAGCTAGCGTAGTCCCGAAGACCCGTCGAGGCCACGAAAGGGTCTTCTCCGGTACTCCGGAAGGGGTCACGGCCACCGGGACAGTGCCACGACGAGGGGGAGGAACGCCCCGTGGAGTACACATCCGGCGCGGCCTCCTGGCAGAAGGCGCTCCGGCGGGCCGTCGCCGCCCTCGTACGGCGCCCACGGCAGCGGCGCCCCGGGTGGTCGGTCGGCGTACCGCTGATCGCCGCCGCGGCCGGCCTGCTGTTCACCACGACCGCGACCACCGCCGGCGGCACGACCCTGCGCGAGGACCGGCGACCCCAGCTCAACCAGCTGATCGAGGACCGCCGGGACGAGGTGGCCGCACGCGAGCAGCGGGCGGCGGCCCTCCGCGAGGAGGTCGAGGGCCGGACCGCCGCCCTCGCCGAGTCCGACGGGCCGATCCGGGAGCAGCAGGAGCGGGCGGCGGCCAGCCGGGAGGCGGCCGGCTTCACCAAGCTCCGCGGCCCGGGTGTGGTCGTCGAGCTCAACGACGCCCCACCGCGCCGCGACGACAACCCGCTCCCCGACGGGGTCACCAACGACGACCTGGTGGTCCACCAGGCCGACGTCCAGGCCGTCGTGAACGCGCTCTGGGCCGGCGGCGCGGAGGCCATGGAAATCATGGATGTCCGCGTGCTGGCTACCAGCGCGGTACGCTGCGTAGGTAACACCCTGCTGCTGCACGGCCGGGTGTACTCCCCTCCGTTCAGGATCGAAGCGATCGGCGATCCCGTCGCCCTCCAGCGGGCGCTCGCCGAGTCTGAGGGAGTCCGGTTGTTCAGGGATCTGGTCGACACCTACAAGCTGGGCTACAAGGAGGACGTCACCACCGTCGAGGTGGCGGCGTTCGAGGGCTCGACCACCCTCCGTTCGGCGACGGTGCCCAGGTGACCAGGGCACCGGACGACTCGCGGGGCAGCCGGGACGGCCGGCACCGTGACCGGAGCGACGACCCCACGGCGTTCCTGCCGAAGGTCGACCGTCCGCGCCCGGAACCGTCGCAGGTTCCGGAGCAGCCGCCGGCCCGTCCGGGCCCACCCAACCAGCCACCCCCGTCCTCCGGCGCGCCGCCGTACCCGGCGAACCAGCCGGCTGGGCGCTGGCCGGAGCCGGCGCTGCCGCCCCGGTCCCCGGCGCCCGGCCAGCCGGCGGTGGACGACCACCGCCGGCCGCCGGCCCCGACGTCGCCCGGCACACCCGAGGCGTTCCCGCTCGACCCTCGCCCGGCCGGTGGCCCGTCCGGCATCCCGGAGGCGCCCGCTCCGCACGACCCCCGCCGGGACCTCCCGCCGCACCACCGCTGGGCCGGTCTCCAGGACGACGGCGGCCCGCAGGCCCAGCCGGCCACGCCACCACCGCACCGGGTGCCGCAGAGTGTCGAGGGCCCGACCGCGTTCCTCCGGCCGGTCAACCGCGGCGACGCCCCGGCGGCCGGTACCACCGCCCACACCGGCCCGCCGACCGGCCCCACCACCCACGGCACGCCGCCCGCGCCGGCCGGTACCACCGCCCACACCGGTCCGCCGGCCGGTACCACCGCCCACACCGGCCCGCCGACCGGCCCCACCACCCACGGCACGCCGCCCGCGCCGGCCGGTACCACCGCCCACACCGGTCCGCCGGCCGGCCCCACCGCCCACACCGGCCCGCCGACCCGCGCCAGCGCCCACGGCACGCCGCCCGCGCCGGCCGGTCCCGCTGTCCGCGCCGGTGCTCCGCCGGTGCAGTCGCCCGACGGCCACCCCGCGCCGGTCTCGCCCGCCCGCCCGCACCGGCCGGTCGACCCGGCGGCCACCGCCTTGATCCCCGCGGTGTCCAGCGGCCGTACGCCGCCCGCGCCGGCGCTCGACTCCACCGCCCTGATGGGTGCCGTGCCGCGGCCTCCCCGCGGCGAGGAGCCCCCGGCCGAGCCGGCCGCCGCGGAACCCCCGCAGCCGCGCCGGGGCGAGCGGGTGGTCCGGCTGCGCCCGGAGCAGACCGGCGACGGCTACAAGAGCGTCTACTCCGAGCTGACCCGGCCCACCCTCTGGTCCCGCCTCCGCACCGGGATCCGGTTCACCGGCGAGTTGCTCATCACGTTCGGCCTGGTGGTGCTCCTCTTCGCCGGGTACGAGGTCTGGGGCAAGTCGGCGATCGTCGACGCCCACCAGAACGACCTCAGCCAGCAGCTCGCCCAGGCGTGGGGCCCCACCGGCGACCCGACCGTCGCGCCCTCCGCCGGGCCGTCCGCGTCCGCCAAGCCACCGGCTCCGGTGCCGGGCAAGCCGATCGCCGGCCTCTACATCCCGAAGCTCGACAAGCACTGGGTCGTCGTCGAGGGCGTCACCCAGAAGGACATCCGCTACGCGCCGGGCCACTACCCGTCGAGCGCGATGCCCGGCCAGGTGGGCAACTTCTCCGTCGCCGGGCACCGTAACCGGGCCACCTTCTGGCGGCTGGACGAGTTGGACGAGGGTGACGTGATCGTCGCCGAGGACCGGAACAACTGGTACGTCTACCGCGTCACCCGCAACCACATCGTCAAGCCGTCGCAGGTGGAGGTGGTCGCCCCGGTGCCCGGGAAGCCCCGTGCCCGACCGACCACCGCGATGCTCACCCTCACCACCTGCAACCCGAAGTTCGACAACTACGAGCGCCTGATCATCCACGCGGAGCTGACCCGTACGCAGGCCAAGGCGGCGGGCCGCCCGGCGGAACTGGGGAACTGAGGACGATGTACGCCTGGATCTGGCGGAAGCTGCCGTTCGGGCTGCCCGGTAAGCTCGCTGGCAGCGTGCTGCTGATGGCGGCCATGGTCGCGCTCCTCTGGTACGTGGTCTTCCCCTGGGCCGAGCCGCTGCTCCCCTTCGACGACGTGCAGGTCACGCAGGACTCGGGCGTACCCGGGGATCCCCTGCCCGGTGACGGGGAGGTTCCCGGCGGTGACGACCACGACCTGCCGTACGACACGGAAGAGAACAACTCGCCGCCCCCGTCCCCTGACTCGGAAGAGTGACCCGTGCGCGTCCTGGTCATCGACAACTACGACTCGTTCGTCTTCAACCTGGTGCAGTACCTGGGTCAGCTCGGGGTGGACTGCGAGGTCCGCCGCAACGACGAGATCAGCGTCGCGGAGGTCGGGAGGCTCGGCGCGGACGGCGTACTGCTCTCCCCGGGCCCGGGGAGCCCGGACCGCGCCGGGATCTGCCTGGACGTCATCAAGGAGTACGCCGGCACGCTGCCCCTGTTCGGCGTCTGCCTCGGCCATCAGGCGATCGGTGAGGCGTTCGGCGCCACCGTCGACCGGGCGCCGGAGCTGCTGCACGGCAAGACGTCCGACGTGCGGCACCACGGCACCGGTGTGCTGGCCGGCCTGCCGGACCCGTTCACGGCGACCCGTTACCACTCGCTCGCCGTGCTGCCGGAGACGCTGCCCGCCGAGCTGGAGGTCACCGGCTGGACCGGCTCCGGCGTGGTGATGGCGATGCGGCACCGGACGCTGCCGGTCGAGGGCGTGCAGTTCCACCCCGAGTCGGTGCTGACCGAGGGCGGCCACCTGATGCTGGCGAACTGGCTGGCGTCCTGCGGCTACCCGGAGGCGCTGGAGCGCGCCCCGGAGCTGGCCGCCGAGGTGGACGCCCGTCGCCGGGCGGCCTTCGCCGCTTCCTGACCGGTCAGCCCCGCAGAGCTTCCCGCACCGCCGGGTCCGCCGGCGAGGAGACCCCGGGCGGCCGGCGCCGGACCGCGTCCCACGCCGCCTTTCCGCTGGCCAGGTAGTCCCGGATCGACTTCTCGACGAACAGCGCGGACCCGCATCCCGGGCAGCGCGCGACGACCCCGTGAGCGTCGAGGCCGAGGTGGCGGCACAGCGTGACGGCGCGCGACACGTGCCAGGACTGGGTGACGATCAGCGCCCGCTCGACCCCGTACACCTCGCGGGCCCGGGCACAGGTGTCATAGGTGTCCAGACCGAACGGGTCGGCCACGACGCGCCGCGGATCCACGCCCAGGCGCTCGGTCAGGTAGGTGGACATGACCGCCGGCTCGTCACCGGACGTCCCGCCCCCGTCGCCGGACACCAGCACCACCCGGGCCCGCCCGCTGCGCACCAGCTCGGCGGCGGTGTCCAGCCGGCCGGCGAGCCGGGTGCCCGGCTGCCGCCGGTCGGCCGCCACCTCCGTGCCGAGGACGATCACGACATCGGCGGCGGGCGCGTCGGCCTCGCCGTACACGTGGCCGCGGGCGCTGACCGTCGTCCACAGCCAGGGGAGGCTGGTGAGCAGCACGACCGCCAGGCCGACGACTGCCGTACGGGTCAGGCGTCGTCGCCACCGGCGCGCTCGACCCGGCGAGTCGGCCACGGGTCAGTCCGTCGGGAGGCGAACCGGGGGGGTGGTGGGGAGGGGCAGGCCACCGCCGCTGCCTCCCGGCGGCGTGGTCGGTGGGGTGGTCGGCGGGGTGGTCGGATCCGTCGTCGGCTCTTGGGTCGGCTCCTCCTGCGGCACGGTGACGACGATGGTCACCGTCTTGTCCTGGGCGAGGTTGCTGCCACCCTTGGGGTTCTGGTCGACGACCCGCCCGGCCTCGTCCGGCGGCACCGCGTTCCCCCGTTGGACCCGGACCTTGAAGCCGGCGTCCTTCAGCTCGTCCTCGGCGTCCTCGCGGGTCTCACCGATGACGTCCGGAACCTTCCGGACGTTGCCCTTCGAAACCTCGACGGTGACCTCGGTGCCCTCGGCGACTGCGCTGCCCTCGGTCGGCGTGACCTTGACGACCTGACCCTCGGTCAGGGCGCTGTCAACGTCCTTGCGCACCGGCACGAGGTTCAGTTCCTTGAGCCGCGCCTCGGCGCTCTCGTAGGTGCTGCCGACGAGGCCAGGCGGGATGGTGGCCTCCTTCTTGCCGCCGCAGATCTGGACGGTCACCGGCTGGCTCTGCTCGATGCGGGCACCCTGGCCGGGGATCTGGTTCGTCACCCGGCCCTTCTGGCAGGTGTCGTTGAAGACCTCTTCCCCCAGGCGCGGCGTCAGGTTGGCGCGTTGGATCTCCGCGAACGCCTCGTCCCGGGTCATCCCGGTCACCTGCGGCACCGTGATCTGGTCCGGCCGCTGGTTCATGATCAGCGCGGTGGCCAGGGCGATCACCGCGAGCACGCCGAGCGCGGCGAACGTGGCGATCAGCCAGGACGACGCCTTGCGCCGGCGCGGGTCGCCGACCCGGGCCGGGATCTGCTGGGTGCGGGGGCCGCCCGGCCCGGCGGCCGGGTAGCCGCCGGCGGCCGGGGCGAGCTGGGTGGTCTCCTCCTCGCGCAGCACCGGCGTCGCCATGACCGGGCGCCCGGCGGCGGCGCGCAGCAGGTCGGCGCGCATCTCACCGGCGCTCTGGTAGCGGTTGAGCGGGTTCTTCGACAGCGCCTTCAGCACGATCGCGTCGACCGCCGGGGTGACCTCCGGGTTGAGGTCGCTGGGCGTGGGCGGCGCCTCCCGCACGTGCTGGTACGCGACGCTGACCGGGCTGTCCCCGACGAACGGCGGGTGCCCGCAGAGCAGCTCGAAGAGCACGCAGCCGGCGGCGTAGACGTCGGAGCGGGCGTCGACCGCCTCGCCGCGGGCCTGCTCCGGCGACAGGTACTGCGCGGTGCCGATCACGGCGCTGGTCTGCGTCATGGTGGTCGCGCCGCTGGCCAGGGCCCGGGCGATGCCGAAGTCCATGACCTTGACCTGGCCGGTCTGGGTGAGCATGACGTTGCCGGGCTTGATGTCCCGGTGGATGATCCCGTGCCGGTGGCTGAACTCCAGCGCCGCGCACATGTCGGCGCAGATCTCCAGCGCCCGTCGCGGCTGGAGCCGCCCCTCGCCGCCCAGCACCTCCTTGAGCGTGCGCCCGTTGACGAACTCCATGACGATGAACGGCAGGGTCTCGCCGGTCGGCGCGTGCTCCTCACCGGTGTCGTACACGGCGACGATGGCCGGGTGGTTGAGGGACGCGGCGTTCTGCGCCTCCCGGCGGAACCGCATCTGGAAGGTGGCGTCCCGGGCCAGGTCGGTCCGGAGCATCTTGATCGCGACGTCCCGGCCGAGCCGCAGGTCGCGACCGCGGTGCACCTCGGCCATGCCGCCGTAGCCGAGGAGCTCGCCGACCTGGTACCTGCCTCCGAGCAGGCGGGCCTGCGCTGTCATCGCGTCTGTCGTCCTTCGCTCGTCGTCGTCTCGTCGCCGCCCGGCCGGGGCAGTTGCTGTCGACGGTACGACGTTCCAGCCGGATCGTCGCCTCCGTCCAGCCGGAGCGCGCTGGACGTCACCGTCCGCGGCGCCGGCGTGCCGGAGATCCCGGCCTGTGTCGACTCTCGCAGGGAGTAGGAAATCACGCCGGAGCAGACCAGGACCAGTACGGCCAGGAGGATGAGGAGGAACACCCTCCCGGGCCGGGACCGGGCCGGTGGCGACGGCGGGGGAACTGAGGTCGGGGCGTACCCCGGACGGCCCGGCGCCGACGGCACGGGGGCCGCACCGTGCGGCCACCCGGGCTGCGCCGCCGGCGGCCGCGGCGAGGTGGCGGCCACCATCGGCGGGCGGGCCGGCGAGACGGGCGGCCGGGGGGACTGCGGCGCGGCGACCGGCGGCCGGTGGGCCACCGGCGGGCGGGCCGCCGAGGGCGGCGGCACCTGGGCCCGGCCCGGGGCCGGCGACGCGGGCGCCGCGGAGACCGGGTTGGCCCGGCCGGACGCGCGGGCGGCCTGGGAGAGCTGCACCTTCAACTGGCGGGCGACCCCGGCCAGCGCCGCGGCGCTCGGCCAGCGGGCCGCCGGGTCCTTCGCCATGGCCCGCTCGACCACGGCACGGACCTGCGGCGGGATGTCGGCGGGCAGCGGCCGTGGTGTCTCCCGGACGTGCCGCATGGCGATCTCGAGGGGGTTGTCGCCCTCGAAGGGACGCCGGCCGGCGAGGCACTGGTACGCGACCACGCCGAGGGCGTAGACGTCCGAGGCGGGGGTGGCGACCCCGCCGGTGGCCTGCTCGGGCGAGATGTACGAGGCGGTGCCGAGCACCGAACCGGCGGCGGTGAGCTGGGCCACCAGGTCGGAGCGGGCGATGCCGAAGTCGGTGAGCACGAGGGTGCCGTTCGGCCGGACGAGCAGGTTCCCCGGCTTCACGTCCCGGTGCACGATCCCCTTGACGTGCGCGGCGTGCAGCGCGTCGGCGGCCTGGGCGACCAGGGCCATCGTGCGGGCCGGGGTGAGCCGCCCGACCCGGCTGAGGGTCGCCGAGAGCGCGTCGCCCTCCACGTACTCCATCACCAGGAAGGCGATCTGCTGGTCGCTGCCGAAGTCGTAGACGTCGACCACGCCGGGGTGGTTGATGGTCGCCATGGTGCGGGCCTCGCCGCGGAACCGCTCGGCGAAGTCCGGGTCGTCGAGCAGCGCCGGGAGCAGGCTCTTCACGGCGACCGTCCGGCCGAGCACCTGGTCGGTGCCGCGCCAGACGTCGCCCATGCCACCGCTGGCGATCCGCTCGTCCAGGCGGTAGCGGTTGCCGAGCTTCACCCCCGGGCTGAGCATGTCAGCGGCCCCCCGGGTCGGCGATCGCCGCCCGCATGATCTGGCCGCCGATCCGGGCCGCCTCGGCACTGCCGCCGCTGCCGGCCTCCTCCAGCAGGACGCAGACCGCCGAGACCGGGTTGCCGTCCTTGTCCAGGGCGAATCCGATGAACCAGCCGTGGTCGGGTGTGCCCGGACCGGACTGCGCCGTGCCGGTCTTGCCGCCGACCGTGTAGCCGCTGATCCGGGCGCTGCGGCCGGTGCCGTTCTGCACCACGCTCACCATCATCTCGCGCAGGTCGGCGGCGACCTGACCGCTGACCGGCCGGCGCAGCTCGCGGGGGTCGGCGGTGTAGTAGTTGGTGGTGCGGTCCGGGCCGAGGAGCTGGCGGATCAGGTAGGGGCGCATCTGGCTGCCGCCGTTGGCGACCGTGGCCGCGATCAGCGCCCCCTGCAGCGGGGTCATCCGCACGTTGTTCTGCCCGATGGAGGACTGGGCCAGGGCGGCCGGGTCGGTGCTCCCGTCCGGGTTCTGCATGTCGCCGGTGCGGCTGGCCGCCACCCGGTGCCCGCCCTCACCGAGCCGGCCGACGGACAGGTCGTCCTGCTCGAAGCCGAACTGCCGGGCCTTCTCCTTGACGGTGTCGGCGCCGAGCCGGACGCCGAGCCGGGCGAAGCCGGTGTTGCACGACTCGGTCACCGCGTTCATCAGGGTGACCTGTGCCTCCGGGCAGATCGAGGGCGCGGCGTTGCGGATCGGGGTGCCGGAGGTGGGCGGGGTGTAGCTGGCGCCGGCGGGGATCCGCGTCTCCTGGGTGATCCCGTTCTCCAGGGCGGCGGCCGCCACCACGATCTTGAACGTCGAGCCCGGCGGCAGCACCTCGCCGAGTGCCCGGTTCTTCAGCGGCCCGTTCGGGGCCCTCTCCAACTGGTTGTACGCCGCCGTGGCCTCGTCGGTGTCGTGGCTGGCCAGCGGGTTCGGATCGTAGCTCGGCATGGAGACCAGCGCCTGGACGGCACCGGTGCGCGGGTCGATGGCGATGGCGGCGCCCTTCTTCGCGCCGTTGCGGTTCTCCCGCAGCAGCTCGTACGCGCCGTCCTGCGCCCGCTTGGACAGCGTGAGCAGCACGTTGCCGCCGGCGGTCTGGTCGCCGGTGAACATGTCCTTGACCCGGTTGACGATGAGCTGGTCGCTGGTGCCGGCGAGGAAGTCGTTCTCCGCCTTCTCGATGCCGGTGTCGGCGAGGTTGACCGGCTTGTACCCGAGGACGTGGGCGTATTTCGCCCCGCCGGGGTAGGTGCGCAGGAAGGTCAGCTCGCCGCTGGTCTCCTTGCTGACCGCGAGCGCCGTGCCGCCGGCCTCGATGTTGCCGCGCTTGCGCTTGTACTCGGCGACCTGGACCCGTCCGTTGTAGTCGCTGTTGCGGTACTCGTCCGCCTTCTGGAACTGGACCCAGTTCAGGTTCGCGAAGAGCAGCCCGAACAGGACCATCACGACGACACCGACCCGGCGCAGTGGTGCGTTCACGGCTTGATCACCTCCGTGGGAGCACCGTGCAACTGCTCCGGCGGACCGCCCGACGGGCGGCTCACCACGCCGCCACCGCCGGTCGCCGGCCGCCGCGCTCCGTCGGAGACCCGCAGCAGGACGGCGATGAGCAGCCAGTTCGCCATCAGCGACGAGCCACCGGAGGAGAGGAACGGCGTGGTCTGACCGGTGAGCGGGATCAGCTTGCTGATCCCGCCGACGATCACGAAGACCTGGAGGCCGAGGGTGAACGCCAGACCGCCGGCGAGCAGCTTGCCGAACGAGTCGCGGACCGCGAGCGCGGCCCGCAGCCCGCGCTCCACGACCAGCAGGTAGATCACCAGCAGGGCGGAGAGACCGAAGAGGCCGATCTCCTCACCGATGCCGGCGAAGATGAAGTCGTTCTGCACCTCGGGCAGCTTGAGCGGCTGACCACCGCCGGGCCCGGCACCGAACAGGCCGCCGGTGCCCAGGGCGAGCAGGCCCTGCACCAGCTGGTAGCCGTCCTCGTACGGGTCGGCGAAGGGGTCCAACCAGATCTCGGCCCGAAGGTAGAAGTTGGCGAACGGCCCGCCGATCGTGCTGCCCAGCACGTACGCGAGGTAGGCGCCGCCGAAGAAGAGCACCAGACCGATCAGCAGCCAGCTGACCCGCTCGGTGGCGATGTACAGCGTCACCACGAACATGCCGAAGTACAGCAGCGAGGTGCCCAGGTCCTTCTCGAAGACGAGGACCAGGAGGCTGATCAACCAGACCACCACGACCGGCCCGAGATCCCGCCCGCGCGGGAAGTCGATGCCGAGGATCCGGCGGCTGGCCAGCGAGAGGACCTCCCGCTTACGGACCAGGTAGTACGCGAAGAAGGCGAGCAGGGCGAGCTTGGCGAACTCGCCGGGCTGGATGGAGAAGCCGCCGACCCGCACCCAGAGCTTCGCGCCGTTGATCTCGGAGATGCTCGACGGAAGCACCGCCGGGATCATCACCAGCACGATGCCGGCGAGCCCGAGCGTGTACGCGTACCGGGAGATCGAGCGGTGGTCGCGGACGATGGCGAGCAGCACGGCGGCGAGAACCACCGAGATCAGCGTCCAGGCGAGCTGCCGGCCGCCGGTGCCGGCGAAGATCGCCAGGTCGGCACGTTCGGCCGGGGTGGCGCGGGCCAGGTCGAGCCGGCGCAGGAAGCCGACGCCGAGCCCGTTGAGCAGGGCCACCGCCGGCAGCAGCGCCGGGTCGGCGAACGGCGCCAGGAACCGGATCGCCACGTGCAGGCCGACGAAGACCGCGGTGAGCGTCGCGGCCGGAACCCAGAAGTCCGGGGTGACCGTCTCGAGCACGTTCGCCTCGACCATCGCCCCGTACGCCGCGACCAGCACCATCGCGAGCAGCAGCAGCGACAGCTCGGCGTTGCGTCGCGACCGGGCCAGGCGCACACCCGGCTGCCCGCCCGCGGTGGCGGGCGGGGCTGCGGGGTTGGCCGCTGCGGTCACGGATCGTCCTGACGGGTCGAGCCGGCGCTCACTCGGGCGACCGGCACGCGGCGGGGTCGACAGCAGGCGTGACCGGGTCGGTGGGCAGGGCGTCGGGCGAGGTGGTCGGGGCGACCGGCAGGCCACCGGTCGTCGGGGTGGCCGCGGCGCCGGTGGTGGCGACGGGCGACCCGGAGGCCACGGTCGGCGTCGGCGTGCCGTTGAGTGCGGCCGTGCTCGGGCTCGGGCTCGGCGGGCAGGTCGGCTTGAGGTTGGGGTTGCTCGGCGTGTCGGCCGTCAGTTCGGCCAGCCGGCGCTCCGCGTCCGGCTCGCTCTTGGCCGGGATGCCCTGCTTGACCTGCTCCTGCGCGGCGAGCGTCAGGTCGTCCAATTCAGCCGGGCTGGTCGAGTGCACCGTGGACAGGTCCATGCCGGCGATCTGGCCCTGTATGCCGCGGAACACGGCGACCTGGCCGTCCTCGGTCGCGCCCACGTAGTACTGCCGCTGGGTGTAGCTCCACCCGCCGAAGACCGCGCCGCCCAGGAGGACGAGCAGCGCGAGAGTCGTCGCGGCGGCGCGGACCGGGCGGTGCCGGCGCTCCGGCTCGTCGTCGGCGCCGGCCGTCGGCTCCTCCGGCGCGGCGGGCCGCGGCGTGGAGAGCGCGGAGGCACGGGCCGCCGGAGTGGAGACGTCGGCGGTGGTGGCCATGCCACGGTCCCGGGAGGCGGCGCCACCCACGATCGGGGTGGCCTCGACGATGTCCTGGTCGGTCGCGTCGGCGATGATCACCGTGATGTTGTCCGGACCGCCGCCGCGCAGCGCGAGCTGCACCAGCCGCTCGACGCACTGCTGCGGGTCGGCGTACTCGCGCAAGGTCTCCGCGATGGTGTCCGCGCTGACCACGCCGGAGAGGCCGTCGCTGCAGATCAGGTAGCGGTCGCCGGGGAGCACCTGGCGTACCGAGTACTCCGCGTCGATGTCGCGGCCGTCCAGCGCCCGGGTCAGCAGCGACCGCTGCGGGTGGCTGCTCGCCTCCTCGGCGCTGATCCGGCCCTCGTCGACGAGCATCTGGACGTACGTGTCGTCCTTGGTTATCTGCGCGAAGTCACCGCCGCGCAGCAGGTAGGCGCGGGAGTCGCCGATGTGCACCATGCCCAGCTTGCTGCCGGAGAAGAGGATCGCGGTCAGCGTCGTCCCCATCCCCTCCAGCTGCGGGTTGGCGTCGACGGTCGCGCGCAGCTGCTGGGTGGCGTTGTTGACGGCCGAGCGGAGCGCGTCCACGAGCGCGTCGCCGGGCACGTCCTCGTCCAGCGGCGCCATGGCGCCGATGACGATGTTGCTGGCGACGTCACCGGCGGCCATGCCGCCCATGCCGTCGGCGACGGCGAGCAGCCGCGGCCCGGCGTAGACGGAATCCTGGTTACCGTCTCGGATCAGACCGCGGTCGCTGTGGGCCGCATAGCGCAGGGTCAGAGTCATGGCCGTAATTCGAGTGAGGTGCGGCCGATCCGGATCGGCACGCCGAGGGGGACGGGGGTCGGTCCGGTGACCTTAGCGCGATCGAGGTACGTGCCGTTAGTCGAACCGAGGTCCTCGACGAACCACTGCCCGTCACGCGGCACCAGCCGGGCGTGTCGCGCCGAGGCGTAGTCGTCGGTGATGACCAGGGTGGAGTCCTCGGCCCGACCGATCGTGATCTGCGCTTCACCGAGCGTGATGCGGGTGCCGGCCAGTTGACCGGCGGTCACCACCAGTTGATGCGCCGCCCTGCCCCGCTTCGCCTTGGCCGGCTTCCCCGCCTGCCCGAGGGAGGCGCCGACGGCACGGGGAGCCGCCACCAGCCGGCCGGACCGGGCACCCGCGAAGAGGTCGCGGCGGATCACTCCGACCACCGTGAACACGAAGATCCACAGCAGGATCAGGAACCCGAACCGGGCGACGGTGATGACGAGTTCCGGCAAGGCGGATCAGCCGTCCACGCGGAAGGTCAGCGTCGTGGTGCCGAGCTGGATCATGTCGCCGGGGTTGAGCGCGACAGCGGAGACCCGCTGACCGTTGACCATCGTGCCGTTGGTCGACCCGAGGTCGGTCAGCACGACCTGGCCGCCGTCGAAGTCCAGCCGGGCGTGCCGCCGGGAGATGCCGACGTCGGGCAGGCGAAGGTTGGCCTGGTCGCCGCGGCCGATCACCGTCGAACCCATCTGGAGCGGGTAGGTGCGCCCGTCGCCGGAGACCAGCCGCACGTTGCGGCCGCCGCCGTGGCCGGGCGGCGGGCCGTAGCCGCCCCCCTGGTCGTACGCGGGGTAGGCGGGCTGGCCGGCGTCGTAGCCCGGCGCGGACACCGGGGCCACCTCGCCGCCGGTGTAGACCTCGGCCGTGACCCGGAACATGCCGGTGTCGAGGCCCTCACCCCGTTCGATTTCGACGATCACGTCGCCGTAGACCGTCCACGCCTGCTCACCGATGAACTCCGCCTGCGACTGGGCCAGTTCCTGGGCCAGCGCGGCGGCATACGGTGCCAGACGGCTATGGTCGTACGGCGAGAGATCGATCACGTAGCGGTTGGGCACCAACGTGCGCCCACCGGCCAGGATCGCCTTGTGCGCCTCGGCCTCCCGCTGCATGGCGTTGAGGATCTCCACGGGGTGGACCACCCCTTTGAAGACCTTGGCAAAGGCCCCTTCGACCAGGCCTTCCAGACGCTTCTCGAAGCGTTGCAGCACGCTCACCGGCTCCTCCTCGGGTCCCGAGGACATGATGGTATCCGGCCGGGGCGCGCGCAGCTCACACGCCGCTCGGCCGTACTGGTCACGGCCCGTTCGGTCGGGCCCATACTGTCGTGCTACTCTTTCGTCCGCCACGAACGGTAACCGCCTGAAGAAGGTAACCGGTCGCGGCAAACACCGGGCCCCGCGTAGGATGTCCGGGCCCGCTGGAGACAGCCGGGCCGGCACACACTACAGTGTTCCGGGTCGAAGCCACGGGGAAGTGGCGGAATGGCAGACGCGCACGGTTCAGGTCCGTGTGCCCGAAAGGGCGTGGGGGTTCAACTCCCCCCTTCCCCACCATGACGAGGGCTCCGCACTAGCGGGGCCCTCGCGACGTATCGGGGCATGTCGTACGTCACGCTATGCTCCGATGGTCCTTGACTCCGACCGACCAGGAGTGACGTGTGAGTGTCGCATTCGTGACCGGCTCGGGCGGTCTGATCGGCTCCGAGGCGGTCCGGCACTTCGCCGGCCTTGGTCTCGACGTCGTCGGCATCGACAACGACATGCGGCAGGAGTTCTTCGGCGAGGAGGCCTCGACCGCCTGGAACGTGCGGCGGCTCACCGACGAGCTGGGGGCCGCCTACTCGCACCACAGCATCGACATTCGGGACCGGGACGCGCTCGCGAACCTCTTCCGCCGGTACGGCCGGGACATCGCGGTGGTCATCCACACCGCGGCGCAGCCCTCGCACGACTGGGCGGTCCGCGATCCCTTCACCGATTTCGACGTCAACGCCGCGGGCACCCTCAACGTCCTCCAGAACGTCCGCGAGCACTGCATCGAGGCGCCGGTCATCCACTGCTCCACCAACAAGGTCTACGGGGACCGGCCGAACAGCCTGCCCCTGGTCGAGCTGGAGACCCGCTGGGAGATCGAGCCGGGGCACCCGTACGAGCAGGGCATCCGCGAGGACATGTCGATCGACGCCTGCCTGCACTCGATCTTCGGTGCCTCGAAGGTGGCCGCGGATGTGATGGTGCAGGAGTACGGCCGCTACTTCGACATGAAGACGGCCTGCTTCCGGGGCGGGACGCTCACCGGTCCGGCCCACTCCGCCACCGAGCTGCACGGCTTCCTCGGTTACCTGATGCGGGCCAACATGGAACGGCGGAAGTACAAGATCTTCGGGTACCAGGGCAAGCAGGTCCGGGACGCCATCCACAGCTCCGACGTGGTCTCGGCATTCGAGGTCTTCTTCCGTAACCCCCGCTCGGCCGCGGTCTACAACCTCGGTGGCGGCCGGCACTCCAACACCTCCATGCGCGAGGCGTTCGCCCTGGCCGAGCAGATCACCGGCCACGAGATGATCTCCGAGTACGTCGAGGCCAACCGGATCGGCGACCACAAGTGGTGGATCGGCTCGAACGAGGCCTTCCAGGCCGACTATCCGGACTGGAAGCAGGTCTACGACGTACCCATGATCATGCGGGAGATCTACGAGGCCAACGTGGACAAGTGGGTACCGCAGCCATGACCAAGCGGAACGTGCTCGGCGTCCTGGTCGACGCGACCGACTACGCGACGGCGACCGAGGCGGTCGTGGCGGCGGCGCAGGAGCGGCGGCCGCTGGCGCTCACCGCCCTCGCCGTGCACGGTGTGATGACCGGGGTGCTCGACCGCGCGCACAACGCCCGCCTCAACTCGTTCGACGTGGTCACGCCGGACGGGCAGCCGGTGCGCTGGGCGCTCAACCTGCTGCACGGCGCCGGCCTGACCGACCGGGTCTACGGCCCGACGCTCACCCTCCACGTGCTCGCCCGGTTCGCCGACGAAGGGCTGCCGGTCTACCTGTACGGGTCCACCGAGGAGACGCTCGCGAAGCTGGTGCCGGCGCTGGAGCGGATGTTCCCCGCCCTCAAGATCGCCGGCGTGGAGCCGTCGAAGTTCCGGGCCGTGCGGCCCGGGGAGGACGCCGAGATCGCCGACCGGATCCGAGCCAGCGGTGCGCGGCTCGTCCTGGTCGGGCTGGGCTGCCCCCGCCAGGAGGTCTTCACGTACGCCATGCGGCCGCTGCTGGACATGCCGATGATGGCGGTCGGCGCGGCCTTCGACTACCACGCCGGCCTGCTGAAGCAGCCGCCGCCGTGGATGCAGCGGGCCGGCCTGGAATGGTTCTGGCGGCTCGGCCTGGAGCCAAAGCGCCTCTGGCGGCGCTACGTGATCCTCAACCCGGCCTACCTCGCCCGGCTCGCCGCCCAGCGGACCGGCCTCTGGAAGGCGGAGCCGCCGGCCCCCGCCACCGGGCGGCTCACCGGCTTCGCGGTCTGACGATCGACGGCACGAGGCCCCTCCCGGGTCGGTCCGGAAGGGGCCTCGGCCCGTGGGAACAAGGTCTCAGAGGGTCAGGGTCCAGGTGTTGATGTAGCCGGTGTCACCCCAGTAGACGTCGCGCACCTGCAGCCGCCAGGTGCCGTTGGCCGCCTCGCCGGACAGGTTCACCGTGTACGTCGTGTTGACGTTGTCCGTGCCGTCGAAGATGCTGCTGTTCTTCAGCCGGTAGGACGAGCCGTCCGGGGCGACCAGGTCGATGACCAGGTCACCGCGGTAGGTGTGGACGATGTTCACCGCGACGGTCGACGACGACGAGGCGTTCCGGTTGCAGCCCGAGATCGTGATCAGGCTGGCCACCGTCGCGCCGGTGTCCGGGATCGCCACGTCGGTGCCGTTCGTCCCGGAGCAGCCACCGCCCCCGGTGCCGGTCACGGTCAGCGAGAACGTCGCGGTCTTCGAGCCGGACGCCGCGGTGCCGGTCACCGTCACCGGGTAGGTGCCGGCCGGGGTGCTCGCCGAGGTGCTGATCGTCAGCGTCGACGACCCACCCGAGGTGACCGTGGCCGGGCTGAAGGAGGCGGTCGCCCCCGACGGCAGGCCGCTGGCGGAGAGGCTGACCGACTGGGCGGAGCCGTTGGTGGTCGCGGTGGACACGGTGGCGGTCACCGAGCCGCCCGGCGCGGTCGAGCCGGAGGTCGGCGACACCGCGACGGAGAAGTCGTTGACCGGCGGCGGGGTGTCGCCGTTGACCACGTAGAGCAGCTGGTTCGGGGTGCCGGTGCCCGGGTTCGTGACCACGTTCGGGGTGGCGTTGTTGACCAGGTAGTCCCGGACCTGCTGCGGGCTCCACGACGGGTTGGCCGAGAGCACCAGCGCCGCGGCTCCGGCGACGTGCGGCGACGCCATCGAGGTGCCGCTGATGGTGTTCGTCGCGCTGTCGTTGCTGTGCCAGGCCGACGTGATGCTCACGCCCGGCGCGAGGATGTCCACGCAGGTGCCGTAGTTGGAGAAGCTCGCCGCGGCGTCGTTGTTCTGGGTGGCGCCGACGGTGATCGCCGGCGCGGCCCGGGCCGGGGAGTAGTTGCAGGCGTTCTGCCGCTGGCCGAGGGCGTTGCCGTTGCCGGCGGCGACCGCGTACGTGATGCCGGCGTTGATCGAGTTGAGCACCGCGTTGTCGACCGAGGTGTTCGCCCCGCCGCCGAGGCTCATGTTGGCGACGGCGGGCCGGACCGCGTTCGCGGTGACCCAGTCGATGCCGGCGATGACCCCGGCGTTGGTGCCGCTGCCGGAGCAGTTCAGCACCTTGACCGCCACCAGCCGGGTGGCCTTGGCCACGCCGTACGCCGAGCCGCCGACGGTGCCGGCGACGTGCGTGCCGTGGCCGTTGCAGTCGGTGTTGTTGGAGTCGACCGTGTTGGTGCCCCAGGTCGCCCGGCCGCCGAAGTCCGAGTGCGTCGTCCGGATGCCGGTGTCGATGATGTACGACGTCACGTTGCTGGCCGTGTTCGGGTACGTGTACGAGCTGTTCAGCGGCAGGTTCCGCTGGTCGATGCGGTCCAGGCCCCAGGACGGGGGGTTCGGCTGGGTGCCGGCGATCGAGACGGTGTGGTTCTGCTCGACGTACGCCACCGCCGGGTCGGCCGCGATCCGGGCCGCGGCCGTTGCGCTGACCTTCAGTTCGGCGCCGCGCACGGCCGCGCTGTACGTCCGGGCCACGGCGCCGCCGTGCTTGTTGAGCAGCCGGTTCAGCGACGACCCGACGCTGGCCCGGCTGACCACGCTGTCCTTGAAGACCACGATGTAGCTGTTCGCGACGGCGGTTTCGCCACCCGCCATGCGGATCGTGCCGACCGGCTCGGCGGCCAGGGCCGGCGTGGCCGCGGCCACCATGGCCAGGGCCGCCACCCCGACCAGGACCGACCTGCGTGGGATACCCATCTCCTACCTCCCTCCGAACGGCGGCCGACCGTCCACCCGTTCGTGCCGGGTGAATCGATGACCGCCGATCAAGCTGAGGGTAGATCGCGGTGAACCGGGAAATGAACATGCCGAGTTGCCCATAACACTGCGCGATGACCCCTACGGGGACCGGTTACGGGGGGAACGGGGGGCCGGCCCGGATTCGCGTCGCGCCGGACCGGGCGAGGCTCTACACCATGGAGAGTCACCTCGCCGTCCTGCTCCCGCTCGCCGCGGTGTGGCTGGCCGCCGGCTGGCTCGCGGACCGGCTGCCCGGGGCCGATCAGGCCCGCGAGCTGCGTCGACGCACCGGCCCGGTGCTCGTCCTGACGCTGACCGGTCTCGTCCTCACCGCCGCCGTGCTGGCCGTCGGGCTCGCCACCACGGGATCGACGACGACCGACCGCGCCGCCGCCGGGTTGGCTGTCGCGGTGGGCCCTGCGCTCGTGGTCGCGGCCTGCACCGTCCGGCGCGTACGGCGTCTCCGGGCGGGTGCGGGCGCGTTCGCGGCGGCACCGCTCACGCCCGCCCCGCACGGTCTGCGCGGCGCCGCGGCCCACCCGCTGGTCGGGCTACCGCCGCAGCTCACCGGCCTGGCCGTGCTGCCGGCGGTGGTCGGTGCGCTCGGCCCCAACCTGCCGGCCGGCGCGACCGGCCCGGCGATCACCACCGGCGCGCTCGGCGTCGCGGTGCTCGGCGTACGCCATGCGTTGCGGCACAACCGGCTGGTGGAGCGGGCCCGGCCACCCGCGCCGGCGTCAGCGGGAACGGCCGGTGCCCTGCACGTACAGCAGCTCGAGGATGGCCCGGGTCGCCTCGAACCAGCGATCCAGCCAGCCCGGCGGGGGGACGCTGCCCTTCGGCGGCAGTTCCATCAGCAGGCCGCGCAGTAGCGGATGGTCGACCAGCGACTCGGCCTGTTCGGCCGACCAGCCGCCGGCCGGGTACGCGGGCTCGGTCAGCGGGTTGGGATCGAGGGAGGGCAGGGTGAGCGGGCCGGCCTGGTCCGGAGCGGACGCCCCCTCCCGCTCGGCGACCTCGGCGTCCGACGACACGACCTCGGTCAGCACGGTGTCCCGGCGCGCCCCGCGGTACTTGCCACCGAACCGCTCCGGCTTGCCCGGACCGTTGGTGAGGTTGTCTGACCCGATCGTCGTCATCCGTCTCGCCTGCCTCGCTCGGTTGCCGATCCGTGCGGCGATGTCGACCAGCGCCGTACCGACCGGTTCAACGAGACGGGACCGATGTGGCGACGGGACCGCTCGCCACTCGTGTCGGGCGGTGCGGACCCGGGCCACGCCCGGGCACGCCGGCCCCCCGTCCGGCCGGGCCGAACGGGGGGACGGCGGTCGTCGGTCAGTCCCGGCCGAAGGCGCCGCCGCGGGTGCCGGTGACGAAGGCACGCCACCCACCCGGGCTGAAGACCAGCGCCGGACCCGACCTGTCCTTCGAGTCCCGCACGCCGACCGCCCCCGTCACGTACGCCACCTCCACGCAGTTGTCGCAGTTCGGCCCGCTCTTCGAGCTCTTGAACCAGGTGGCCTGCGTCAGGTCCACGGGGAACTCCTTGGTCGCCATTTCCACAACGGCTCCTCTGCCAGTTTCGCGATGTGTGCGACGGACTCGTCGGGACGAATGGCGGCTGCGCGGATGTGATCGAAGATGAAGCTGTACTTCTGTAGTTCGTCGCTCTTCTCGAGGAAGAGCCCACCCGTGGCGTTCTCTGCGTACACGACATCCGGATCACCGGGCTCGGGGAAGCTCAGGATGGTGAAGGTCCCGTCCATGCCGGCGTGCGCACCCACCTCGAAGGGCAGGATCTGCAACGTCACGTTCGGCAGTTCGGCCACTTCCACCAGCCGTTTGAGCTGGTCACGCATGACTGTGTCCCCGCCAACCGGCCGGCTCACCACCGCCTCATCGAGCACCACCCACAGATCGACCGGATCATCCTGAGTCAGCAACGACTGACGGCCCAGCCGGACACGGACACGCTGTGCGACCTGCTCAGGCGTGAAATCAGGTCGGGCGGCGCGAATCATCGCGCTGGCGTACTCCTCGGTCTCCAGCAGACCCGGCACGACCTGCTGCTCGTACGCCCGGATGGAGCTGGCAGCCGCCTCCAGGCCGACGTACGCGCCCACCAGCACCGTGCTGTACGGATGCCACCAGCCCTTCTGCCGGGCTTCGCGGGCGATCTGCACCAGCTCGTCGCTCTCGGCGCCGACCACCCCGTAGATCCGGAGCATGTCCCGGACGTCCCGGGGTGTCGCCGAGGTGTGGCCGGTCTCGATGCGCGAAATCTTGGAGGCCGAGCACTCCAGCTGCTCCGCGACCGCCTCGATGGTGATGCCCGCCGCCTCGCGCTGCCGCCGCAGCTCCGCGCCCAGCCGACGGCGACGGATCGTCGGGCTCCGCCGCTCACTCACGGTGCCACCCCGGGTCACTCCTCGCGGTCACGCTGCACCCCGTCCCCCTCCACCTCGACTCGCCGCCCCACCCGGACCGACGGGTCCGAAGACGCGCCGGTGGACGGGCGTTCGCGGCGGTGGGTGGTGCCGGTCGTCGACCGGCCGCGACGGGCGAAACCGGTCCTCAGTGTGCCGTCCGAACGCGAACAGCTTCAAGCATTGCTTCGCGCGAATCGCTCGCGTATCGGCAAAAGTCGACGTGCAACTTGCATGTCGCACGCCGCTGATGCACTCTGTCCGTATGACGCGGGTCACTCACCGTCTCCGTCCGCTCCCCCGCCGTGGTGATCCCACGACACCAGGACGCGAGGCGGCGGGTGCACCCGTGTGGTGAGTACCAGACCTGCCCCGGGGTGATGACCCCACCGCTGCATGCCGGATGGCTGCGGCGGCGGGAGCGGTACCCGGAGCAGCCGGGTGTTGGTCGGGTGGCGGTCCAGCCACCAGCGGGTACGGCCCGACCACCACCAGCACCACCAGGAACGCCGGTTCACGAGGCACGACCCCGAGGCCCGGGCCACCAGACGTCCCCCACAAGCTCCCGCCGGCTCCGCCGCCGGCCTTCCCTCCCAGGAGCCCATGTGCTTCCCCGCTCCGGTGACGTACTACACGTGACTCGCGCGGCGAGTGTCCAGTTCCTCCGACCCATCACCTTCCGGGTGATCCGGGTCCTCGACTGGCCGACCTACGACGGTTGGCTCTGGCTCGACGGCTACGAGTTGAACGCTTCGGGGGACGCGGTCAGCCGGCGGTCGATCTTCGTCCAGCGGGACGGGCTGCACCAGGTCCAGGCCGCGCCGACGCGCCATCCGCACACCGTGCGGGCGCCGCGCCGGCCGGTTGCCCGGACCCCGGTCCGAGTGGGCTGACCTGCCGCGATCCGCCGCCGGGAGGGGGCCACCGACCTAGAATCGGTGGTACGCCCACCCCGGCAGTTCCACCCCGCGCGTCCAGGACCCCGAACCTGGGATGGCCATGGTCTATCAGCCCGCCGCGCGGCGGCACAGCTCCCGCATCGCCTACGCCTTCGGACTCCTGGCGCTCCTCGGCGCCGCCACCACGCTGGTGGTCGTGGTGCGCGACCCCGCTCTCTCCTCGACGCACCTGTCCGCGCCGGTCCCCGCGCCGGAGATCACCGTGGTCGAGGAGGAGCCCGCGTACTGGGACGAGACCGGACCGGACCCGTTCGCCGGCGACGACGACCTCGACGTACCCGCCGAGGCCCCGCCCGCCGACGGCGCGGGTGCCGCCCAGGCCGCCCACGCCACCCGGAACCCGGCTGAGGCCGTCCAGCGCTCACTGTTCTGGTCCGGGATCTTCGGACTGGCGATCTCGCTGGCCGGGCTCGGCCTGGTCGGCACGAGACGCCGGATGTGGTGAGCGCCGGTCAGGGGGTGGGAGTCGGTTCCGGGCTCGGCGTGACCGTCGGCGACGACGTCTCGGGACGGGACACCACGAGCGTGACCTCTTCTCCCTCCGGCACCAGCTCACCCGTCGCCGGCTCGGTGTCGATCACCGTCCCCGCCGGCCGGTCGGAGGTCCGGTACTCGATGCGGTAGCTCAGGCCGGCCCGATCGAGGATGGCCCGAGCGGTCGCCACCGGCAGGTTGACCACCGGCGGCATCGGCACCCCGGGCGGCGCCTCGGTGGGCGACGCGGAGGGGGAGGCGCTCGTCGGCGCGGCGGACGTCGGCGCGCGCGTCGTGGGGGACGCCCGGCTCACCGAGGCCGACGGCGAGGGCTCGGGCCCGGTCGGCTCGTCGTCCCGCGCGTCCAGCGCCAGCCAGAGGCCGACACCGAGCGCCCCGAGCAGGAGCAGGATGACCACGCCCCACAGGATCGGCGACCACCAGCGCCGCCCGCCCTGGTCCTCGGCGTACCAGTCGGTCGTCTCCCGGTACTCCGACGGTCGGGGCGGGGGTACCCCGGCACGACCCGACCACGGCGCCGGCCCTCCGGCGGGTGGCAGCGGTGCCGTGCTGCCCGTGGGAGCCGCCCGATCGGCCGGCATCGGTCTGGTCTCCTCACCGGTCGGCCCCGCCGGACGGTCCTCCGGGTGCGGCAGCCGCTGGGTACGGTCCGCGGGCTCCGCCGCGTCGCCACTCGGGGGCAGGGGACGGGTGTGGTCGTCGTGTCCTCCGGCGGGTGGCTCCTGGCGGTCGTCGCTCATCACCCGTCCTCCCTCGCGGCCTGCCGTCAACCTAGCGGCACCGAGGGGAATCGGCCGGGATCAGCGCGTCACGGGTTCGGCGACGGCGAACCACCGCCGTCGGCGGGGTCGCCGCACCACAGGGCGACCGGGTCACCCCAGGTCGCCCGGCTGCCGCCGGTCGGCTCCTGCTTGAGCACGGTGCCGCTGCGGCGCAACGTGTACACCACGCGGAAGCCCTCCTCGGCGAGCTCCTCGGCCGCCTCGGCGCAGTCGTCACCCGCCACGCCCGGCACCTGGACGGCCGGGGGCGGGCCGCTCACGTACAGCGTGACCGTCCGGCCCGGGTTCACCGCCGCGCCCGCCGCCGGGTAGGTGCGCTCCACCTCGCGCCCGGCGCCCCGGCCGAAGACCAGGCGCCAGCGCAACCCACGCCGCTCCAGCTCGTCCTGCGCGTCGTCGTAGTCCCGGCCGACCAGGACCGGCACGGTGACCCCCGAGGGCGACGTACGCGAGGGGGTGGCCGGCGCCGTGGTCTGGCGCACCGGGCCGGAGGTCACGGTTGGAGCGGTCGGTGTGGGGCTGCCGGTGGCCACCGGGTCCACCCGGTCGTCGTTCGCGCCGGCCAGGACCCAGCCGGCCGTCGCGCCCACGGCCGCGAGCAGCACCGTCGCCAGCCCGCCGCCGAGCACCAGGGTCAACCGGTCCGACCCCGTGCCGTGCCCCGTGTTCCCGTCCGTCATCGTCCACCGCCTCCGTCCCGGGCGACCGTACCCGCCCACCCCAACCGCGGTGCGTGACGGTCCGCGCTCAGCACTCGCCGCGCCGACCACGGGACGTTACGCTCCCCGGCATGGCGAGACGGGGCTGGGGAGGATCGATCACGACCGCGCTCGGCGTCGCGGCCGGCGCGGGCGCCGCCCAGCTGGGCTTCGGCTACGGGCTGGGCATCATCAACTGGGCGCCGCCACCGGACGGGGACGCCGCCGCGGCGGCCTGGACGGCCGGCCTGATCTGGGCCACCTGGATAGCCGCCACGTCGACCGTGCTCGGCGCGGTCTGGGCGCAGCGCCTGCGACGGCCCGGCCCGGCCGACGCGGCCGGCGGGATCAGCGACGCGGACACGGCCGGCACGGACCCACCCACCGGGGTAGGTGCCGAAGGCTCCCCCGACACGGGCGGCTCCGCCGGAACGGCCGCGGGTGTCGCCGCGGCCGCCGGTTCCGCGGGGTCGACGGGGACGTCGACCGCCCAGGCCCGTCCCGCGCCAGCGGTGACCCCGGTGGCCGCGGACTCCGCCGGCGCGACGCTGGGCTGGATCGCGCTCGCCGCAGCTGCCGGGATCGGCGCGCTCGTCACGGTGCTGCTGGCCGCCGTACCGGCCCGGATGGCCGTCGTGCCCGACGTCTCCGCGCCCCGCAACGTCGCCGCCGGGTACGCCGCACTGGGGGTGCTGGTCGGGGTCGCCGTCGCCGTGTGGGCGCTGCACTCCCGCGCCGCCGCCACCAACGTGATCGCCACCGTCGGCTGGCTCTGGCTGCTCGCCGTGGTGGCCGTGGTCGACGGAGTCCTCGCCGGGCGGGGGCTGACCAGCGCCCAGCTCGGCATCTGGCAGCTCAGCGGGGGCGGTCCGGGGCTGTGGATCCGCGACTGGTTCTACTGGCCCGGTGCCCTGCTGTCGCTGGGGTCCGCCCTGGTCATCGGCGTGCTGGCGGCCCGTCACGCGGCCCGGTACGCCGACCGCCGGGTAGGCGCCACCGCCTCCGGCGCGGCCGGCCCGCTCCTGGTCGCGGTCGCCTACCTGCTCGCCGTGCCGGGGCTGGCCGCCATCGACCCCGAGCAGGTCTCCGCGCACCTCATCGCCCCGTACGCCGTCGTCGTCGGTCTGGGCGGCTCGGCGCTGGTGGCGGCACTCGGCCAGCGGGCCGACCGCCGGTCCGCCGTGCCGGTGCCGGCGCAGCGGACCGGCCAGCCGGCGGACGCCGAGGGCGGGGACGCCGCGCCGACGCCCGCCGCCGGGACGCGTCGGTTCGGCCGCCGGAAGGATGGGGCCGGCACCGGAGCGGACGGCCCCGACCGCACCACCACCGACTCCGGTGGCCCGGCCGGCGGGACCGCTGCCGGCGGGTCCGACGACGCGAGCGGCACGTCGACGGCTTCCGGCGGCGCTTCCCGCCCCGGCCGCCGGACGGCCGCACGGACGAGCTCGGCGGGTGGGGACGCCACCGGCCGGGTGCCGACCCAGCGCACGCCCGAGACCGAGCCGACGGAGGAGTCCGACGCGGGCGGTCGCCGCGCCCGGTCGCCGCGCCAGAACCGTTGACGGCCGCCGGCCGGTCCGCGCCCCGAAAAGATCGCGCTGAACCGTCGTTGTAGTGGCCTCGCCGGTGCGGCGGTGCGGCGAGGCCACTACTTCCGCGATCGAGCGGGATCTTGCGGCGGAACGGCGCGAACGCCGGTCAGCCCACCGGCCAGGTGTGCACGGGTTCGTTGCTGCGCTGCAGCTCGGCGTACCGCTGGAGCATGTGATGCAGGGCCGCCGCCCGGTCCATGTTCCGGTGCCGCTCGGCCGACCACACCGTCTCGGTCTGCCAGGCCGCGCCGTTGCGCCCGGTCCGGCAGCGCTGCTCGATGACGCCGAGCAGCCGGTCCCGCTCGGCCGGGGCCACCCCGAACCGGTCCAGCCCGGTCGCGGCCGTCGGCAGCAGGACGTCGAGGACGAGTCTGGCCACCGGTACCTCGCCGAGCCGCGGCCAGTGCAGCACGGCGTTCATGCCCCGGCGGGCGGCGGCGTGGAAGTTCTCCTCGGCCGAGCTGAACGTCAGTTGGCTCCAGATGGGACGGTCGGCCTCCGCGAGGCCCCGGGCCAGCCCGAAGTAGAAGGCGGCGTTGGCCAGCATGTCGACCACGGTGGGACCGGCGGGCAGGACCCGGTTCTCGACCCGGAGGTGCGGGCGGCCGTTCATGATGTCGTACACCGGGCGGTTCCAGCGGTAGACCGTCCCGTTGTGCAGGCGCAGCTCGCCGAGTTGGGGCACACCGCCGGCGTGCAGCACCTCCACCGGGTCCTCCTCCTCGCAGATCGGCAGCAGCGGAGGGAAGTAGCGGACGTTCTCCTCGAAGAGGTCGAAGATCGAGGTGATCCACCGCTCGCCGAACCAGACCCGGGGCCGGACGCCCTGGGCCTTCAGCTCGTCCGGCCGGGTGTCGGTCGCCTGCTGGAACAGGGCGATCCGGGTCTCCGCCCAGAGCTGGCGGCCGTAGAGGTAGGGCGAGTTGGCGCCGACCGCGACCTGAGCGGCGGCGATGGCCTGCGAGGCGTTCCAGTAGTCCGCGAAGCTGTCCGGCGCGACCTGGAGGTGGAACTGGAGGCTCGTGCAGGCCGCCTCGGGCGCGATCGAGTCGGTGTGGGTCTGCAGCCGCTCGATGCCGCGGATGTCGAGCTCGATGTCCTCGCCGCGGGCGCCGACGATCTGGTCGTTGAGCACCCGGTACCGCTCGTTGGTGGAGAGGTTGTCGGCGACCAGGTGCCGCTCGGTGAGCGTGGGCAGGATCCCGACCAGGACGATCTTCGCGTCGGACTTCGCGGCCCGTTCGTCGGCCCGGGCGAGACTGCTGCGGAGGTCGTGCTCGTAGTCGGCGAAGCCGGTGCCCTCGATCAGCCGGGGCAGCGCGTTCAGTTCGAGGTTGAACTGGCCCAGCTCGGTCTGGAAGAGGGGATCGGCGATGTCGGCGAGGATCTCCTCGTTGCGCATCGCCGGCTCGGCGGCGGAGTCGACCAGGTTCAGCTCGATCTCCAGGCCGGTCATCGGCCGGTCGGCGTCGAAGCCGAAGTCGTCCAGCATCAGCGCGAAGACGTCGAGGCAGCGGCGTACCTTTTGCCGGTAGCGGACCCGGTCCTCCCGGGAGAAGGCACCCTGCGCGACTTCCCTGCCCATGTGCCCTCCCGGCGCCCGACGCGACGGAACGATGCCGTTCCGCAGCGCATTGTGAACCATTTACGGTAGGAGCACCGAGCGGCACCGGCCAGTGGTCGCACCCGACCGTCGTGGGTCACGCGGGCACCGACGTCCTCCTGGCAGGCATCTCTACCCCGCCGGGCTCGCGGGCATCGCCGCGACCCCACGAACCTGTGGTGACAAATCGCACCCGACGCGAACGGGCCCGCGCCGTGGTGCGGCGCGGGCCCGACGGGTACGGCGTTGAGCGTCAGGCCTGCCGGATGGCCTCGCCCTCGATCTCGATCTTGACCTTCTTGCCGACCAGCACACCGCCGGTCTCCAGGGCGACGTTCCAGGTCAGGCCGAACTCCTCGCGGTCGATCTCGGTGCTCGCCGAGAAGCCGAAGATGTCCTGACCGAACGGGCTGCGGCCGACGCCCTCGAACTCGACCTCCAGGTCGACGGTGCGGGTGACGTCCTTGATGGTCAGCTCGCCGGTGAGGACGAACTCGTTGCCGTCGCGGGACTTCACGCCGGTGCTGCGGAACTCCAGCGTCGCGAACTTCTCGACGTCCAGGAACTCCGGGCTGCGCAGGTGCGCGTCCCGGTCGGCCTGGGCGGTGTCGATGCTGGCGGCCTGGATCGTGGCCGTGACCGAGGACTGCATCGGGTCCTCGCCGACGGTGATGGTGGCGGTGGCGTCGGTGAACTCACCGCGTACCTTACTCACCATCATGTGTCGCGCGACGAAGCCCACGCGCTTGTGGGCGGCGTCGAGCACGTAGGTGCCGGCGGCGGGGATCGTGAGGCCGTCCCAGTCGCGGGTAACCGACTCGGTGCTGCTGGTCATGGGTAATGCCCTCCGGGGAAGATTGTTGAGTAGCCCAACGACTGCCTCAGCAACTATAGCGTCAACAATATTCCGTGTGTCAAGTACTGCTAGGATGGCCGCGTGAACCAGAACGTGTTCGACGACCCCCGGATCACCGCCGTCGGCCTGCTCGTCGAGGCGTACGCCGGGCTGTCGGCCCGGTTCGCCGCCCAGTTCGAGGAGCACGGGCTCTCGTCGGTGGAGTTCGAGGTGCTCACCCGGCTCGCCCGCTCCCCGGGCAACCAACTACGGATGACCGACCTCGCCGCGCAGACCTCCCTGTCCACGAGCGGGGTCACCCGCGTGGTCGACCGGATGGAACGCGACGGGCTGCTGACCCGGCGTGCCTGCGCGTCCGACCGCCGCAGCTCGTACGCCGTGGTCACCGCCAGCGGCCTGAAGCGGCTGGACGAGGTGCTACCGGGTCATCTGCGGATCATCGAGGAGTGGTTCACCGGCCAGCTGGACCCGGAGTCCCTGACGGCACTCCTCGACGGGCTGCGCCGGGTACGTGACGCCGTCCACCCCGGTGCCACCGCCGGCAGCACCGACCCGCTCCCGACCGGTCGTGCCGAGCCCGCCGGCCACCCCTGACCTGTCTCGTCCGCAGCGACCGCGGGTCGGGCCGGACCCGTCCGGGCGCGGCCGCAAGCACCGGCAGAAAGACCGGCAGAACTGCCGGGCAGCCGGGAGATAGGCGATCAAACCGGGCAGTCGTGATCGCCCGCGCTGACTAGTCTTCGTGCAGCGGGGACGCACCGGGGGGAAACGGCGCGAGCGATGAGCAAGGGGTAGCAAGAGGGGGCTTCGTCGCTCGCGCCACCCCCGGCCCCGTCCGTGCCGGCCGCGCCGAGCAGCACCGAGCCGGCGGAGGGTCACGGCCGGCGGATCGCGGCCAGGGCGTACAGCAGCTCCGCCTCCTGCGGCAGCAGGCGGATGCCGCTCTCCCGGCAGACCGCGTCCAGCCGGTCGAGCACGGCCGGGTCCCCGGTGCTCGCGGCCAGCCCCACCAGCGCCTCCACCAGGTCCCGCCGGTCCTGGCTGTCGGCGCCCGCCTCCGCCGCGGCGACGAACCACTCGGCTGCCAGATCCCGCTCGCCCCGGTGCAGCGCCAGGGTGCCCTCGATCAACGCGCAGATCCCGTCGGCCGGGGCCCGGTCCCGCCCGGCCAGCCAGCCCGCCGCACCCGGCGTGGAGCCGTTCCCGGACCAGCCCGGGCCGGGCTCGGCCGGGCGCAACCCGGCCAGCACCTCGGCGGCCTCCGCCGCACGACCGTCCTGCGCCAGCGCCAACCCCACCGTGCCCAGCACGCGGCGGCGGTGGCCCGGATCACCCAGCCCGGCCAACGCCGCCAGCGTCTGCCGTCCCCGCTCCACGGCGTCGGCGTACCGGCCCTCGAGACGGGACACCTCGGCGAGATTGGCCTGAGCGAGTGCCTTCAGCCGCTGCTCCCCGCACTGCGTGGCGAGCCGGTCGACGGCCGCCAGGCGGCGTCGGGCGGCGGCCAGGTCGCCGGTCCGGATGCCGTGCCAGGCGAGGTTGTTCTGCGCCACCGCCATGTCGCGGGTCCGCCCGTGCCGGGTGGCCAGCGCCAGCACCGCCTCGGCCTGCTCCCGCGCCTCGTCGGGGGCGCCCGTCCCGACGAGCAGCGCGCACAGCACCGTCCGGGCCTCCAGCTCGCCGGTGACGTCGCCCGCCTCGTGGAACGCGGCCAGCGCCGTCCGGGCCGCGGGCACCTCCTCGGCGCCCGCGCCGTGCTCCGCGGCCAGGCGGGCCACGCCCAGGGACGCCCAGGCCCGCAGCACCGGATCGGCGTCGGCGGTACGCGGATCGGCCAGCAGCCGCCGCAGCCACTGCCGGCCCGCGACGTCCCGCCCCCGGAACCGCCACCACCGGGTGAGCCCGGCGGCCAGACTCAGCGCGGTCACCGGATCGTCGACCGCGGCGTGCGCCAGGGCGGTGCTGATGTCGCCGCTGACGTCGTCCAGCCGGTGCACCGCCGCGGTCAGCCGGACCCCGACCAGGTCGGGTGCGGTCCGGTCGACCAGCCGGGCCATGGCGCGGGCGTGCCGCCGCCGTACGCAGGTGAGCTCCCCGGCGCCGGCGGCCTGCTCGGTGGCGAAGTCGCGGACGGCGTCGAGCAGGCGGAACCGGAACGGTCCGGTCCCGCGTACGCTGAGCAGCCCCAACTGGAGCAGCCGGTCCAGCAGCGGCACCGGATCGGCCACCACCGCTCCGGCCGGGTCGGTGTCGTCGGCGAGCACCTCCTCGGCCAGTTCGATCGACCAGCGGTTGCCGAAGACGGCGAGCCGGCGCAGGGCGGCCTGCTCCTCGGGCGCGAGGAGCAGGTAGCTGGTCGCGACCGCGTCCCGCAGCGTCTCGGCCACCGCCACCCCGGCGCCCTCGGCCCGGCCGGCGTCGGCGCCGTCCCAGCCCGGCCGCTCGGCCGCCCCGGACGAGGTGGTGAGGTCGAGGACGCGGTCGCCGTACCGGTCGAGCAGCTCGTTGAGGTCGAGGATCCGGCCCCGCGCCGCCATCAGTTCGATGGCCAGGGGCAGGCCGCCCAGGCGGCGGACCAGCCGAGCCAGCGCCGGCAGCTCGGCCGGGGTCGGCGGGTCGGGGCGTACCTGGGCGAGGCGGGCCGCGAACAGGGCGACCGCCGGGTAGCCGGCGAGGATTCCGGGGCCGGCGTGGTCGCTGCCCGGCGGCGGCACGTCGAGCGGCGCCACCGGGCGGACCCGCTCGCCGCGCAGCCCGACCGGGTGCCGCCCGGTGACCAGCACCCGGAGCGACGGCGCCCCGGCCCACAGCCGGCTCACCGTCTCCGCGACCGGATCGGGGGCCCGCTCCACCGCGTCCATGATGAGCAGGGCCGGGCGGCCGGCGAGGAGGGCGGCCAGGTCGGGGAGCCGGGCCACCCCGAACACCGCGACCGAGGCGGCGAGCACGTCCGCCGCGTCCGACCCCTCACCGATCAGGACGCCGGCCACGCCGCCCGGGTGGTGCGCGGCCACCGCGTGGGCCGCCGCCAGGGCCAGCGCGGTCTTGCCGACGCCGGCCAGCCCGACGAGGCTGACCAGCCGGGGGGCGGGTTCGTCGGTGAGCATCCCCACCAGGTCGGCGACGTCCCGTTCCCGGCCGATCAGCTCGGCGGCGGGCGGCAGCGCGACCGGCGTCACGACGGCTTCGTCGTACGCGGGCGACTCGGGCTCCGGAGCGCGGGGCACCGGCAGGGGCCGGGCGGCGGCGACGAACGCCGACCGGGCCGGCCCGGCCAACTCCAGCGCGTCCGCGATCAGGTCGACGGTCGTCCGCTGCGGGCGCAGGGAGCGACCCCGCTCCAGGTCGCGGACGGTCCGGATGCCGATGCCGGCCCGGGACGCCAGCTCGGCCTGGGTCAGGCCGGCGGCGAGCCGGTGCCCGCGGAGCAGGTCGGGCAGCCCTCCGCCACCCGGTCTCCGCGACCGATCATGATCCGGGGTCATGGGCAGGAAGGGTACGGACACCCCCCGACCATCGACAGGCCATCGTCGCCCTGCCGACGCCCCGCTGCGGAAATCCGACAGCGGAAGCGGTCAGCCGCCGGATACCGGAGCCCCCGTCAGAGCCCCAGGTCCCGAGCGATGATCATGCGCTGCACCTCGGACGTCCCCTCGCCGATCTCCAGGATCTTCGAGTCCCGCCAGAAGCGGGCCACCGGGTACTCGTTCATGAAGCCGTAGCCGCCGTGGATCTGCGTCGCCTCCCGGGCGTTGTCGACCGCGATGGTGCTGGCGTGCAGCTTGGCGATCGCCGCCTGGCGCTTGAACGGCTCCCCGGCGAGCATCCGCGCGGCGGCGTCGTAGTACGCGAGCCGGGCGGTGTGCGCCTTCAGCTCCATGTCCGCGATCTTGAACTGGATCGCCTGGTTGGCCCCGATCGGCCGGCCGAAGGCGTGCCGCTCCTTCGCGTACTTGATCGACTCGTCCACGCAGCCCTGCGCGAGACCGACGGCGAGCGCCGCGATGGCGATCCGCCCCTCGTCCAGGATCCGCAGGAACTGCGCGAAACCGCGCCCCCGCTCGCCGAGCAGGTTCGCCGCCGGCACCCGGCAGTCGTCGAAGGTCAGCTCGTGGGTGTCCGAGGCGGTCCAGCCCACCTTCGAGTAGCCCGGTGCCACCGTGAAGCCCGGCGTTCCGGTGGGCACGATGATCGTGGACAGCTCCTTGGAGCCGTCCGGCTTGGTGCCGGTGACCGCGGTGACCGTGACCAGCGCGGTGATGTCGGTGCCGGAGTTGGTGATGAACGCCTTCGATCCGTTGATCACCCACTCGTCGCCGTCCAGGACCGCCCTCGTCTGGGTGCCGCCGGCGTCCGACCCGAAGCCGGGCTCGGTCAGCCCGAAGCCCGCGAGGGCCTCGCCGGTGAGCAGCTTCGGCAGCCACTGCGCCTTCTGCTCGTCCGTGCCGAAGCGGTGGATGGGCATCGCGCCGAGGGAGACCGCCGCCTCGAGGGTGATCGCCACGCTGGAGTCGACCCGGGCCAGCTCCTCCAGCGCGAGGCAGAGCGCGAAGTAGTCACCGCCCATGCCGCCGTGCTCCTCCGGGAAGGGCAGGCCGAACAGGCCCATCTTGCCCATCTGGCGGATCACGTCGTACGGGAAGGTGTGCCGCCCGTAGTGCTCGGCGATGACCGGTGCGACCACCTCGCGGGCGAATTCCCGCACGCTCGCCCGCAGCGCCTCGTGCTCCTCGGTGAGCCGGAAGTCCATGGGTTCCTCCTGTATGGAAGGCCCGTCGGGCGCTCGTGACGCCGGAACGGGGGGTGCGCGGGTGCGCTCGGGTCAGACGGGGGTGACGCCGTGCCGGCGCTTCGAGAAGTGGCGGTCCTTGCCGCGGGCGGCGGCGAAGCGGCGGATCAGCTCGGAACGCAGCTCGTGCGGCTCGACGATCGCGTCGACCACCAGTTCGCTGGCGAGCCGGACGATGTCGATGTCCCGCTCGTACTCCTCGCGCTTCGCCGCGACGAACGCGGCCCGCTCGGTCTCGTCCATGATCGCGGCGATCTTGTTGGCGTAGACGGCGTTGACCGCCGCCTCCGCGCCCATCACCGCGATCTTCGCGGTGGGCAGGGCGATCGTGGCGTCCGGCTCGAAGCCGGGTCCGGCCATCGCGTAGAGGCCGGCGCCGTACGCCTTGCGGACCACCACGCAGATCTTGGGTACGGTCGCCTCGGAGATCGCGGTGATCATCTTGGCGCCGTGGCGGATGATGCCCTGCTTCTCCACGGCGCTGCCGACCATGAAGCCGGGCACGTCGGACAGGAACAGCAACGGGACGTTGAAGGCGTCGCAGAGCTGCACGAACCGGGTCGCCTTGTCGGCCGAGTCGACGAAGAGCACCCCGCCCTTGAACATCGAGTTGTTGCCGACCACGCCGACGACCTCGCCGCCCAGCCGGCCGAAGCCGATGGTCAGCTCCTTGGCCCACAGCGCCTGGATCTCGAAGAAGCTGCCCTCGTCGAGCAGGCCCTTCGCGTACCGGCGCATGTCGAACGCCTGCCGCTCGCTGGCCGGCACCAGCCCGGCGAGGTCCGCCTTCGCCGGCGCCTCGACCGGCTCGGCCTTCGGCGGCGCCTGGGTCCAGTTCGTCGGCAGGTACGACAGGTAGCGCTGCACCACGTCGAGCGCCTCGGCCTCGGTCTTGCAGAGGAAGTGCCCGACGCCGGACTCGGCGCAGTGCACCTTCGCCCCGCCCATCGCCTCCAGCGTCGTCTTCTCGCCGGTGACCATCTCGACCATCCGGTCCGAGCCGAGGTACATGCTGGCGTTGCCGTCGACCATGGCGACCACGTCGCAGAAGGCCGGAATGTACGCCCCGCCGGCCGCGCTCGGCCCGAACAGCGCGCAGACCTGGGGGATCGAGCCGGACGCGCGGACCTGGTTCCAGAAGATCTTCCCGGCGCCGCGCCGGCCGGGGAACAGGTCGACCTGGTCGGTGATCCGGGCGCCGGCCGAGTCGACCAGGTAGACCATCGGGACGCCGGTCGTGTACGCCCGCTCGATGATCCGGATGATCTTCTCGACGGTACGGGCGCCCCAACTGCCCGCCTTGACGGTGGAGTCGTTGGCCATCAGGCAGACCGGCCGGCCGTCGATGGTGGCGGTGCCGGTGACCACGCCGTCGGCGGGCAGGCCCTCGGCCCGCGCGTTGGCGTAGAGGCCGTCCTCGACGAAGGAGCCCTCGTCGACCAGCAGCGCGACCCGCTCCCGGGCGAAGAGCTTGCCCTTCGCGGCGTTCGCCGCGTGGTACTTGTCCGCACCGCCGGCTCTGGCGCGCTTGCGAAGCTGCTCCAGTGCCTCACCGTCGAGCGTCACGCCGACTCCCTGTTTGCCGCCCTGTGCCGGCTCCGCCTCGCGAGCGAACCGACCTGAACGATCGTTAGGTTAGCGCACGGCGCGACCTCACGGCAGCCCGTCCCGCCCGACCCCCGCCGTCCGACCCGGCCGGGTTGATCCACTCGGCATGCCGCAGGTCGCGGTGCCCCGGCCCGTGGACGCCCCGAATTGCCGTAACCGGAGTCGATCATCCCCCGGCGAGCGGGGTCAGGCCGGGAGCGGGGTCAGGCCGGGAGCGGGGTCAGGCGGGTTCGCGGGCCGGCTCGGAGGACACCGCTCGGGAGGGTCTTCCCGGTCAGGCGCTCGGCCAACTCGGCCACCTCGACCAGGGCGTCCAGGTCGATCCCGGTGTCGATGCCCATGTCGTGCAGCATGTGCACGGCCTCCTCGGTGGCGAGGTTGCCGCTGGCACCCGGCGCGTACGGGCAGCCGCCCAGGCCCCCGACGCTCGCGTCGAACTCGGTCACGCCCAGGTCGAGGGCGGTGAGCAGGTTCGCCAGCGCGGTGCCCCGGGTGTTGTGGAAGTGCAGCAGCACCGGGACGTGGGCGTTGCGGTCGCGTACCGCCGTCAACAGCTCGCGGACCCGGCGCGGCGTGCCCATGCCGGTGGTGTCGCCGAACGCCACCCGGTCGGCGCCGTCGCGAACCACCCGGTCCACGATCCCGGCGACCCGGGCCGGGTCGACGTCACCCTCGTACGGGCAGCCGAAGCTGGTGGCGACGATGACCTCGGCCCGGGCACCGGCGCCGTGCAGCAGGTCGATCAGCTCGGCGATGTCGTCCAGCGACTCGTCCGTGGAGCGGTTGACGTTGCGCCGGTTGTGCGTGTCACTGGCCGACACCACCACCTCGATCTCGGTGAAGCCGGCCGCCAGGGCCCGCTGCGCGCCCCGCGTGTTCGGGACCAGGGCCGAGTAGCGGACCCCGTCCACCTTCTCCGCCCGCTGCCAGACCTCGTCCGCGTCGGCCATCTGCGGGATCGCCTTCGGGTGCACGAACGACACCGCCTCGATCCGCCGCACCCCGGTACGGGAGAGCGCGTCGAGCAGTCGCACCTTCGCGTCGGTCGGGATCGGTTCCTCGTTCTGGAGCCCGTCCCGCGGCCCGACCTCCCGAATCGACACCGACGTTGGCATCTCCGCCATGAGCGATCACCCCACTGTGACCCAGTTGCCGTGCTGACCACCCCAGCATCCCACCCGCCCGGCCAAACCTCGTTGATCATGAAGTTACAGCCCTCGACCACGGCGTGTCGCAGCTACCACTTCGCGATCAACGCGGGCGGGCGGGGGCGGCGCGCAAACTGGGGGGCGCGCGGTCAGCGCATGCGGGGGACGATGGTGGTGTCGTAGTCGCCCGAGAGGAACTCGGCGTTCGCCAGGAGTTCGGTGAAGAAGGGGAGGTTGTTCTTCGGGCCCACCAGCTCGAACTGCGCCACCGCGGTCCTCGCGCGGTCGATCGCCTCCGACCGGGTGGCGCCGCTGACGATGAGCTTGGCCATCAGGCTGTCGTAGAACGGGGTGACCGTGTTGCCGGCCACGTACCCGGAGTCGACGCGTACGCCCTCGCCGGCCGGCTCGACCCAGGTCGTGATCGCGCCCGGCCCGGGCAGGAAGCGCTTCGGGTCCTCGGCGTTGATCCGCAGCTCGATCGCGTGCCCGCGCGGCGCCAGCGCGTCCGGGTCGAACGTCGGCGCCAGCCCGGCGGCCACCCGCAGCTGCTCCTCGACCAGGTCGACCCCGTAGACCAGCTCGGTCACCGGGTGCTCCACCTGGAGGCGGGTGTTCATCTCCAGGAAGAAGAACTCCCCGGTGGTCGGGTCGAGCAGGCACTCGACCGTGCCGGCGTTCCGGTAGCCGACCGCCTCACCCGCGCGGACGGCCGCCGCGAGCAGGCGCGACCGGAGCTCCGGCGAGACCGCCGGGGACGGCGACTCCTCGACCAGCTTCTGGTTGCGCCGCTGCACCGAGCACTCGCGCTCGCCAAGGGCCACCACCCGGCCGTCGGCCAGGCCGAGGATCTGCACCTCGACGTGGCGCACCCGGGGGAAGTACCGCTCGATCAGCACCGAGCCGTCGCCGAACATCCGCTCGGCGAACGACCGCACCTTGTCGTACTCGGTGCGCAGGGCGGCCTCGTCGAGGGCGACGCCCATGCCCATGCCGCCACCGCCGGCCGCGGCCTTGACCATCACCGGGTAGCCGATCTCGGCCGCCGCGGTGACCGCCGCGGCCAGGTCGGCCGCCGGGTCGGTGGTGCCCGGCGCGACCGGGACCCCGGCCGCCGCCATCAGGTTCCGGGCATTGATCTTGTCGCCCATCGCGGTGATCGCGTCCGCGCCGGGCCCGACCCAGATCAGGCCGCTGGCCCCGACCGTACGCGCGAAGTCCGCGTTCTCCGACAGGAAGCCGTAGCCGGGGTGGATCGCCTGCGCCCCGGTGGACTTCGCGGCGGCGAGGATGGCCTCGACGTTCCGGTAGCTCTGGGCCGGGTTCGCCGGGCCCACGCAGACCGCCTCGTCGGCCTCGGTCACGAACGGCAGGCCGGCGTCGGCCTCCGAGTGCACCGCGATCGCACGGACACCGAGCCGCTTGGCGGTACGGATGATCCGGCGGGCGATCTCGCCCCGATTGGCGACCAGCAGCGACTCGATCATGTTTCCTCCAGCGTCCCGGGCGTCGAACGGAAGCCAGGGAACCATGCCACGCCGGTTACTGACGAGTCAGCGGCGACGGAAGGGCCCCTTCGCGACACCTCCGGTAGCGGAAGTGCGCTTTGTCAACGGTCCGGGCCGCCTCAGGACCCGACGGGGGCGAGCAGGGCGGCCAGGGTCGTGGCGCGCAGCAGCTCGGCGCGGCGCTGCCGGTCGACCTCGCCGCCGAGGAACGGCGTGGAGTTCATCAGGCCGAACGCCGCATGGGCGAGCACCCGCGCCTCACCGTCGGGCATGCCCGGGTGCAGCCCGGTGAGCACGGTCACCCACTCCTCGACGTACAGCCGCTGGAGCCGGCGGATGCGCCGGCGGGGCTCGTCGGGCAACCGGTCCAGCTCATGCAGGTGCAGGGCGATCACGGCCGGGTTGGCCAGGGCGAAGTCGACGTGGAAGTCGATCAGCGACTCCAGCGCGGCGCGCGCGTCGTCGGGGTGCGCGGCGGCCCGCTCCCGGCCACCGGCGAGCAACCCCTCGCTGACCGGGATGAGCGCGGCGACCAGCATCGCCTCCTTGCCGGCGAAGTGGTGGTAGAGCGCCGGACCGGTGACCCCGGCGGCCGCGCCGATGTCGTCCATCGACACGCCGTGGTAGCCCCGGGCGGCGAACAGGCCGACCGCGATCTCCAGGATCTCGTCCTTGCGGGACCGGCGCCGGCCCGTGCCCCCGGTCGTCCTCGCCCGCGCCTGCTGCTCCACCGTCACCCGGCAAGCGTAGACCGCCTGCCGGCGCCGGTGGAGGCCGTGGTTCGCCCGATGGCCCGCCGGCGTCCGGGCCCGGCCCGGAACCTGCCCCCACGCCCGGATCGGCCGCACCCGGCGGGGAACCGGCCCGCGGCGGCGTCCGCCTCCCGGCCGGTCGCGACTGTTCCTGCGCCGGCAGGCCGTATCCATGATCAGTGCTGCTCGCACCCCCCGTCGCGTGGCGATTTGACCCTCGACCCGGTCGAGGCCGGAGGGTCGCCGGCATGACCGCCACCCTCGGCCGCGACTACGGTCTGCTCTGGACCGCCACCGTCTCGTCCCGCTTCGGGGACGCCCTCCGTACACCCGCGCTCGCCCTGCTGGCCGCGAGCCTGACCCGCGACCCCGTGGTGATCGCCGCCGTGACGGTGGCCGGTCAACTGCCGCCGCTGCTGTTCGGGCTGCTCGGCGGCGTGTACGCGGACCGGTGGGACCGCCGCCGGACGATGGCGGCGGTGGACGGGTTACGGGCGGCGGTGGTGGGTGGCCTCGCCGTGGCGGTCGTCGCCGACCGGGCCGGGGTCGCGGCGCTGCTGGTGGCGGCCTTCCTGCTCGCCACGCTGGGCAGCTTCTTCGACGCCGCCGCCTTCGCGCTGCTCCCGGCGGTGGTGCCGGCGGCAGCGCTGCCCCGGGCCAACGGTCGCCTCCAGGCCGGCACGGCGGTGGCCGGTGGGTTCCTCGGCGCGCCCGCCGCCGGGGTGCTGTTCACCGTCGCCGCACCGCTGCCGTTCGCCGTCGACGCCCTCACCTTCGTCGCGGCCGCCCTGCTCGTGCTCGCCCTCCGCCCGGCACCGCCGGCCACACCGTCCAGCGCCCACCCGGCCCCGCCGGCACCACCGTCCAGCGCCCCGGCCGGGGCGGCGCGGAACCCGAACGCGATCTCCGGGTCCGGCCGGTCCGTCTGGCAGGAGGCCGCGGCGGGCGTGCGGTGGCTGCGGGCCGATGTCACGATGTGGCGGATCACCACCCTGACCGCGGCCAGCAACCTGGCGATCAGTGCGCTCATGGCGGTGCTGGTGCTCTACGCGCTCGACGTGCTGCGGGTGCCGCCGGCCGGGTACGGGCTCTTCGCCGCGGCCGCGGTCCTGGGCGGCGTGGCGGGCGCGCTCGGAGCCGGGCGGCTGGCGCAGCGGCTGGGCACGGCCCGCTCGCTGCGGGTGGTGCTGGCCGTGGAGACGGTGGCGCTGGCCGGGTTCGCGCTGACCCGGCATCCGGTGCCGGGCGCGCTCGCCCTGGCCGTCTTCGCCGCCGGCACCACGGCGTGGAACAGCCTCTGGATCTCGTACGGGCAGCGCCGGGTGCCGGCCGGCCTGCTCGGCCGGGTCGGCGCCGCCCAGCGGATGGTCGGGCTGCTCACCGCACCGCTCGGCGCGGCGCTGAGTGGTCTGGTCGGCGCGGCGTACGGCACGGCACCGGTGGCGGCCGCCGCCGCGGTTGTCTTCGCGCTGGTCACCCTCGCGGCGTGGCGGACGCTGGGACCGGCGGCCCCGCGCCCGCCCGCGGTCGCGCCCAGCAGCGCCGGGACAGCAGTCCGGCCAGGGCCGCCCCGGTCGCGTTGAGCAGGACGTCGTCGGTGGAGGTGACCCGCCCGAGGTCGAGCAGGTACTGCGCCGACTCGACCAGCACCGAGCACACCGCGCCCAGCAGGAAGAGCCGGCCGGCGCCGGCGAGCGCGGCGAAGCGTACCGGGGCGAAGAAGCCCAGCGCGGCGAAGACCAGCAGGTTGCCGACCACCTGGACCACGACGGTGGCCGGGGTGCCGGTGAAGAGTTCGGTCAGATCGCGCAGGGGCACCAGGTCGACCTCGCCGGCCGCGGCACGCGGGGTGAGGATCATCCACACCCAGGGCAGCGTCCCGGCGACCGCGCCGATCTCGGCGACGCTGCGCCGCCACGCCTCGCGGGGCGTCGCCGCGTCCCGGCGGCGGCGGGCCAGGACGACGACGAGCACCGCCACCAGCGGTAGGCCGACCGCGGTGGCGGCCAGGACGGGACCCCAGTCCCGCCATACCTGCGCCATCGGCGCAGCCTAGCCAACCGGGCGGTGGACGAGGCCGGAGAGGCGCAGCGCGATGCCGTGGCGGGCCGGCGGCAGCGCGGAGAGCAGGCGCAGCAACAGGTTGCGGGCCGGCCGGGTGACGGGCGGCAGGGTCGCCAGCCGGGTCAGCCCGGCGGCGAAGGAGACCACGTCCTCGGCCATCGGGCGGCGCCGCGCCGCGTACCCGTCGAGCAGCGCGTCGGGGCCGCCGGCGAGCACGTCGGCGAGGGTGGCGCCGAGGTCGACGGCGTCGACGATGCCGAGGTTCATCCCCTGGCCGCCGGCGGGGCTGTGCACGTGCCCGGCGTCCCCCGCGAGCAGCACCGGACCGGCCCGGAACCCGTCGGCGATCCGCTCGTGCAGGCGGAAGCGCGACGACCAGAGCACCTCCTCGACCCGGCCCGGGACGCGGGCCGGGCCGCGGACGTCGAGCAGCCCCTGCAGGTACGCCACGTCGGGGTCGGCCGGCGCCGCCGGGACCGAGGCGACGAGCCGGACGACGCCGTCGGGCAGCGGCGCCCAGATCAGCGGGCCGCCCCGGGCGAGGAAGAGGGTCGCCCGGTCGCCCGGCAGCGCGCTGGTCGCCCGGACATCGGCGAGCACGAACGACTCCGCTCCGTGTGCCGGACCGGAGAAGCCGATCCCGGCCAACTCGCGGACGCTGCTGCGCATCCCGTCGGCACCGACCACGTACCGCGCCCGGACCGTGGTGCCGTCGGCGAACTTCGCGACCGCGCCGGGCCCACCGAGGTCCAGGCCGCTCAGCTCGTACGGGCGCAGCACGGTCACGCCCGCGTCGGCGAGCTGCGCGGTGAGCACCTCCTCGGTGACCGCCTGGGAGACCATCAGCGCGTACGGGTGGCGGGTCGGCAGGTCGCCGAACGGGACGCGGAGCAGCACCCGGTCGCGGTCCTGGACGGTGAACTCCGGCGCCCGCACGCCGCGCGCCACGAGCGGGGCGCCGGCTCCCACGCGGTCCAGCTCCTCCAGGGTGTACGCGTGCACGACCGCCGCCCGGGAGGTGACCGGCGGGCGGGGCAGCCGGTCGACGAGGGTCACCGGCACCCCGCGCCGGGCCAGGGTCAGCGCGGCGGTGAGGCCGGTCGGCCCGGCGCCCACCACCAGCACGTCCGTCTCGGTCGGCAACATCGCCACCTCCGCACCGGAAGTCGATGCCAACGATCGTTGGCCAACTGTTGTTGGCAACAGTAGGTGCCCCCGCCTTGAGGTGTCAACGGGCGTTGGCCTACGGTCGTTGACATGACCGACTCCGCGACCCGTACCCGCCGCTCCGACGCCACCCGGGCCGCGATCCTGCGAGCCGCGCGGACCCGCTTCGCCGCCGACGGGTACGACCGGGCGACCATCCGGGCCATCGCCGCGGACGCCCGCATCGACCCGTCGATGGTGATGCGCTACTACGGCAGCAAGGAGGGGCTGTTCGCCGCGGCGGCGGAGTTCGACCTGCGCCTGCCGGACCTGACCGACGTGCCCCCGGACCGGCTCGGCGAGGTGCTGGTGCGGCACTTCCTCAACCGCTGGGAGGGCGACGAGACCCTCGCGGCGCTGCTCCGCGCCGCCAGCGCCAACCCGGGTGCCGCCGAACGGATCCGCCGCATCTTCGCCGACCAGCTCACCGCCGCCGTCGCCACCTTCGGCACCGACCCGGCCACCACCGCCCGCCGCGCCGGCCTGGTGGCCAGCCAGATGCTCGGCCTCGCCCTCACCCGCTACATCGTCCGGCTGCCGCCGGTGGTCGAGCTGGAGCCGGCGGAGGTGGTGGAATGGGTCGGGCCGACGATCCAGCGTTACCTGCGCGGCTGACCGCCCAACCTTTCGCGGCCGCTCCCGCGTCTTGTGCGTGACGGGATCGAGGGAGCTGGTCGATGGGCGGGCAGGCGGACGACGGGCGTGCGGGCTACGTGTCCTTCGTCGAGAACCACCAGCACCGCCTGCTGCGTGCCGCGTACCTGGTCTGCGGCAACCGGCACCAGGCCGAGGACCTGCTCCAGGACGCCCTGCTGAAGCTGGCGCTGCGCTGGTCGAGCGTGCGCGAGGGCGACCCGGCCGCCTACGTGCGCACCATCCTCTACCGGGACGCGGTGTCCTGGTGGCGACGACGCCGGCGGGAGTGGCTCGCCGCGTACCCGCCGGAGCAGGTGACCCGCGACGCTGACGGTGACCTGCGCCTGGTGCTGCACCGCGCGCTCGGCCAACTGCCACCGCGCCAGCGGGCGGTGCTGGTCCTGCGGTACTTCGAGGACATGACCGAGGCGGCCACCGCCGAGGCGCTGGGGGTGAGCGTCGGCACCGTCAAGAGCCAGAGCCACGCGGCGCTGCGCCGGCTCCGCGAGCTGGCGCCCGACCTGGGCCGGCTCGACGGCGACCGACCGGCTGGAACGGAGGTGACCCAGTGAGGACCGGAGACCTGCACGACCTTCTGGTGGCCGCCACCGAGGACATCCGGCCGTCGCACCCCGCGACGACCGGCTGGGACCGGGCCCGCCGGGTCCGGCGGAACCGGCGCACCGCCGCTGCCGCCGGGCTGGCGGTGGTCCTGCTCGCCGGCGGTACGGCGCTCGCCCTCGGCCCGGCGGACCCGCCCGTCCCGGCCGCCCCGGCGACCGCCGGCCCGGTCGTCCCCACCGCACCGCCCGTGCAGCGTCCGCCGGCCGAGCTGGCCTACCCGGCCGACCCGCTCGGCCGCCTCGGCGACCCGGTCACCGCGAAGCTCACCGACCGGCCGGTACGCCGGGCGCTGGCGCTCTACCAACCGGTAAACCCCGACACCGGCGTCGAGGACCGGATCCGGGTGCTCGGCGACGACGGGATCGTCCGCGACCTCGACGTGGTCACCCCGGCCCGGACCCGGGACGCCGAGGGGAACGAGGCGGTGCCGCTGAAGCCCGGCAGCCTGTCCCCGGACGGGCGGCTCGCCGCCTTCGCGCAGACCGGCGAGGTGATCGTGGTCGACCTGACCACCGCGCAGGTCCGCCGCTACCCGCTCGAGGGATACCTCGAGCACGCGCTCTGGGCCGGCGACCGGTTGTTCGTCGGCGACGACGACACCACGTACGAGGTGGACCGGGCGACCGGCGTCGCGCGGACGGTGCCGCTGTCGCCGTGGGACCTCGTCACACCCGACCCGGCCGCCCCGACCGACGCCCTGCTCGCGATGGGCGGCACGCCGGAGAGGCTCGCCCTGACCCGGTGGACGGTACGCAACGGTGTCAACGAGTTCGGCAGCCGGCCACTGGACACCGCCGCGCTGCCCCGCGGCAACCGGGTCGACGAGTTCTACGGGCGCGGCTGGCAGCGCGGCAACGAGGTGGCCCGGGCCGGCTGGATCACCACCGGCACGATGAGCGGGCTGGAGGGTGTCGCGCTGCTGAACGCCGAGAACGGCCTGGTGACCCGCCTGCTCGACCTGGGCCGGGACCGCTGGAAGGGCTGCTGCGAGGTGCTGGGCTGGGAGTCCGACGGCACCGTGCTGGTCCGGTACGACCCCGGCGGCCTGCTGCGCTGGCGACCGGACACCGGCGAGGTCACCGGCGTCGTCCGCGACCTCTACGGCGAACTCTCACTAGCGGCCGGATGAGCGGAAGGACCCCTTGTCGACGCCTCGCGTTGGACAAGGGGCCCCGGTTGACAACCGCTCAACCCGTCAGGCTGCCGGGCTGGTCGCCCTTCACGACGGGAGCCCGCACCAGGTTGCCCCACTCGGTCCACGAACCGTCGTAGTTGCGCACCTTCGGATAGCCGAGCAGGTGGCGCAGCACGAACCAGGTGTGGCTGGACCGCTCGCCGATCCGGCAGTACGCCACGATGTCGTCGTCCGGGCTGAGCCCGAGCTGGTCGGCGTAGATCGTCCGCAGCTCCTCCGGCGACTTGAACGTGCCGTCGTCGTTGGCCGCCGACTTCCACGGCTTGTTGACCGCGCCGGGGATGTGGCCGCCGCGCAGCGCGCCCTCCTGCGGGTAGTCCGGCATGTGCAGCATCTCGCCCGTGTACTCGCCCGGCGACCGTACGTCCACCAGCGGCCGGCCGGCGGCGATGTGGTCCATCACGTGCTCGCGGTACGCGCGGATCGGGGCGTCGTCGCGGTGCGGCACCGGGTACTCGGCGCGCGGCCGGGTCGGCTTGTCCCGGGTCAGCTCCCGCCCCTCGGCGATCCACTTCTGCCGGCCGCCGTCGAGCAGCCGCACGTCCGGGTGGTCGAAGAGGGTGAAGACCCAGAGGGCGTACGCGGCCCACCAGTTGAAGTTGTCGCCGTAGAAGACCACGGTGTCGTCCCGGCCGATGCCCTTGGCGGCGCACATGTCGGCGAAGCTCTTCGCGTCCAGGTAGTCGCGGGTCACCTGGTCGTTCAGCTCGGTGTGCCAGTCCACCTTGATGGCGCCCGGGATGTGCCCGGTGTCGTAGAGCAGCACGTCCTCGTCGCACTCGACGACGACGAGGCCCTCGTCGCCCAGGTGCTCGGCCAGCCAGCCGGTGGTGACCAGCCGCTGCGGGTCGGCGTACGACTGGAGTCGGGGATCGGGATCGCTCGGCACAGACATGATCCCCAAGGTACGCCGGATACGGTTCCGCCGACCCGTCATCCCAGATCGGGTGCAGCGAATGCGGTGTGTCACACGTGACAGTGGCGAGACCCGCCGACACCGAGGACCGACATGACTGCACGGCCACCCAGGGCCGCCCCACCGCCGGTGGACTTCACCGAGTTCTACCAGGCGCACTTCCACCGCCTCGCGGTGCAGCTCTACGCCTATCTCGGTGACCACGCCGAGGCGCAGGACCTCACCCAGGAGGCGTTCTGCCGGACGCTGGAGCGCTGGGACCGGATCGCCGGGTACGACGACCCGGCCGCGTTCGTCCGCCGGGTGGCCTGGAACCTCGCCACCAGCCGGCTTCGCCGGATCGGGACCGCCGTACGCCACCTGGCCCGGCAGCGGGAGGAGCACGTACCGGGCCCGGAGCCGGACCGGGTCGCGTTGCTGGCGGCGCTCGCCACGCTTCCGGAGGCCCAGCGGCGGGCGGTCGTCCTGCATCACCTGGCGCACCTGACGGTGGCCGAGATCGCCGACCAGGTCGGCGTACCCGAGGGGACCGTCAGGTCCTGGCTGTCCCGGGGCCGGACGGCCCTGGCCCGTTACTTCGCCGACCGGGAGGAGGTCTCGCGTGCGTGAGCAGACCCTGGACGAGATGTTCGCCGAGTTCGAGGCGCAGGCGGTGCGCACCTTCCGCCCGGCGGGCGTGGCCGCCGCCCAGCGGCGGGTACGCGACCGGCGGCGGCGACGCCGCGGCCTGCTCGCCGGAATCACCGCCCTGGTCATCGGCGGCCCGGCGGGGGCGCTCGCCGTGGCCAACCGGGACGTTGGTCCGGTGCCACCCACGCCGCCGTCACCCACCGTCACGGCTGGCCCGTCAGTGACCGAGCGGAAGGTGGCTGCCGCGGGGGCCGTCGGCGCGCTGCGGAGGTTGCGGTTCGTGGACGCCCGGCACGGCTGGGCGCTGTTCGACACCTGCGACCGACCCGACCAGGTGACCCAGGGGTGCCGGCGGGCGCTCGCGCGGACCACCGACGGGGGCCTGACCTGGCGGGGGCGGGAGCTGCCGCCGGCGAAGAGCAGTTCCCAGATGTACGCCTCCGACGAGCGGACCGCGATCGTCCTGTCCGGCGACGGCTACGTGACCACCGGCGACGGCGGCGCCACCGTCGACAGCAGTTCGGTGCGTTCGCCGTCGCTCGACGCGCAGCGAGCGTGGGCCACGGTCAGCGGCTACCGGCTGGTCTGCCCGTCGCCGAACGGAGACTGCGAAGGGTTACGGATCGGGCGGGTCGGCGGGGGGAAGGTCGGTCAACCGCCGCTGACCACCGGCGACGGCGGTGGTTCGGTCCAGCTGCGCGAGGGCAGCGACGGGCGCCTCTGGGTGGCGGTTGTCGACGCCGACCGGACCACCGCGGCCGTCAGCGCCGACAAGACGGCGTCCTGGCACCGGCTGCCGGCGGTCGAGGAGGCCGGAAGCCTGCTGCTCTCACCCGACGGCCGGGACGTCTGGCTGGTCGGGTCGACGGCGCCCCGACCGGTGTGGCAGCTGGTCGGCGACCGCTGGACGGAGCGGGGCAGCCTGCCCGGCGACACCTACGAGGTGGCGGCGGCCGGCGAGGGCCGGCTCGTGGTCACCGGCGCGCAGGGCGGGGCGGGTGTGTGGCGCGACGGCCGCTACGCCGACCTTCCCGAGCTGAGCGACGCGCTGGAGGTGGAGACGGGCTTCAGCAACCCGGCCACGGTCGAGGTGGCCCGCGACGGCAGCATCACCTTCACCCAGGACGACACGTGGATCCTCGGCTCCCTGGAGACCCGAGCCTGGACCGAGTTCTCCTGAACACCACCCTCCGCGATCTTGCACTTTCAGCCCCGACAAATCGGCCTTATACCGCGAACCAGGGGCGAGAAGTGCAAGATCGCGGAGATGGTGGTGCGGTCAGTCCGTCAGCGGGGTCAGGGTGGGGCGCTTCGCGGTCACCGTGTCGCCGGAGGACCGGCCGGTCAGGCGGCGCTTGAGCCACGGGGCCAGGTGCTGGGCGGCCCACCGGACGTCGTCGGCGCGGGCGGTCAGCCACGGCTTCGGCAGCGGGCGCTCGGGGACCAGCAGCCAGTCCTCGTCGCAGCCCACCCCGAGCGCGGTCAGCACCTGGGCGGCCACCCGCCGGTGCCCGGCGGCGGAGAGGTGCAGCCGGTCCGTGCTCCACAACATCGGGTTGAGGTACGTGTCGTCGGCGTACAGGTCGACCAGGATCGCGCCGTGCCGCTCGGCGGTCTCGCCGACCGCGCGGTTGAGCAGTTGCACCCGGGGCGCGACGAGGCGCTGCCCGGGCAGCCGGGCCATCACGTCGGCGAACCGGAACAGGATCACGTCGGCGCCACCCGACCGGAGCTGCCCGACCACGTCGTCGAAGCGGGCGACCAGGGCGTCCGGGTCGAACGTCCGGCGCAGCACGTCGTTGCCGCCGGCGGCGAAGCTGATCAGGTCGGGCTTCATGGCGACCGCCGCCGGCACCTGCTCGTCCACGACCCGCGGGAAGGTGCGGCCGCGGATGGCGAGGTTCGCGTACCGGAAGTCGGGCCCGGCCTCGGCGGCGAGCCGGGTGGCGACCAGGTCGGCCCAGCCCCGGTAGGTGCCGTCCGGGTACGCGTCGTCCATGCCCTCGGTGAAGCTGTCCCCGACCGCGACGTAACTGCCCCAGCTCACTGCCACCTCCGACGCAAGGAAGGGCCCCTTCTCTACGTCTCCGACAGCGGGAGGGGTCCCTGCTTAACAGCGGTAGTTTTGCACCGGCCATCCCTCCCGCGGTGCCCGTCGACGCCGGAACGTGGCGGAGGCCATCGCGATCCGTCGACCGCCGGCCGGCGGTACGGTCCCCAGGCCACGAAGCGCTCGAACAGCTCGCGCGGGGTGGGCCCGTCGTGCGGGTTCAGCCGGAACAGATCGTGCGTGGCCTCGTGGTAGAGCCCGGACAGGTAGACGGCGAGGTCCACCGGGCGGTCCGCGTACTCGATCTTGAGCAACAGCCGGGCCTCCGCGCACGGCCACGGCCCGCCGCACGCCCGGCACACCCACAGCGGGCGCAGCGGCAGGTGCGGCGGCCGGTCCGCGGGATAGGCGCGGGGCCGGTCCGGATGCGGCCCGAGCCGGGGTACGGGGAGACCACCGCACATGTCCACTCCTCTGCCTGCCGGGGCGGGACTCGTCGGGTGACAGTGTGGTGATCGGGCGACTACGGTCGGAAGGCATCGACGGTGCCCGTGGCGAGGCCCGGGAGGGCGGTCCACCCGGCGCCGCCGTCCCTTCGAGCCGCCGGACGATCGTGGAGGAACTGTGGAAGGTGAGCCCACCTCGGAGCTGATCCGGGCGCAGCTGCGCCGGCTGCGGACGAAGGCCGGACTGAGCCAGGAGGAGTTCGGGAAACTGGTCCACTTCTCAAACTCGCAGGTGTCAGCCATTGAGTTGGGACAGCGGCCCTTCGACCGCTTTTTCCTCAGGCGAGCCGACGAGGTTCTGGATACCGGCGGCCTGTTGATGTCCCTGCTCAGAATGGCCGACCGGAACGGGCATCCAGACTGGCTCCGGTCGTGGCTGGACGCTGAGCGGCAGGCACAGCAGTTGCGGTGCTACCAGCCAACCCTGGTTCATGGCTTGCTGCAGACGGAGAACTACGCCCGCGCGGTGATCCGCACCGACGACATGATCAGTGACGAGGAGGTGGAAAAGAGGGTGGCCGCTCGGCTGGACCGACAGTCGGCGCTGGTCGGCGCTGATCCGCCGAAGTATGTCGCTGTCCTAGAAGAGGCGGTGCTCCGCCGAACCGATGAGGGCTTCCGAGGGCTCATGCTGGAGCAGATCGCGCACTTGATCGAACATGCTCAACGCCCGAACATCCACGTCCATCTGATTCCGGCTACCGTCGCCGTGCATGTAGGCCTCGTCGGCCCCTTCTCTCTGGCCAGGAGTCGGGACGGTGGCTGGGTAGGCCACTTGGAGACTCAGCTCGCCGGAGATGTGATCGACAAAGAGGAGGATCTGGCTATCCTCCTGGCGAGGTGGGAGAGCGTCCGCAGCGAAGCGCTGCCTCGCCAACACTCCATCGAGCTGATGAAGGAAGTGATGCAGTCATGGAGCTGATCGGTGCGACCTGGCGGAAGTCCACCCGCAGCGGCACCCAGGGCGACTGCGTCGAAGTGGCCGACAACCTGCCCGGCGTCGTCGGCGTACGCGACAGCAAGGACCCGACCGGCCCGGTGCTCACCTTCACCCCGCGTACCTGGCGCGCCTTCATCGCCCGCACCAAGCGCCCCTGACTCCACCGCAGGCCCGTACCCGGATCACCAGCCTCGCCCGACCAGCGAGGCTGCTTTCCATGCCGTCGACTGCTCTGTGCTGAAGGTCCGCGGCGGGCTTGGCCGTACCCGTCAGGCAACGGCTGCCGGGCCGTGGTGGAGCCGCCGCGCTCGCGACGGCTCCACCACGGCCGGAACGTCAGCCGGTGGCCGCCAGGATCTGCATGCCCTTCAGTGCCGCCGGCTCCGGCGTCTCACTGATCTTCTTGCCGTCGGCGTCGAGCAGCACCAGCACGAACCTGCCACCGGACTCGACCCGGGCCACCAGCGTCCCGTCCGCCTGGAAGTACGCCTGGCGCAGTTCCCGGCCGCCCAGGTCGAGATCCACCTCCGCACCGGTGCGCGTGTTCAGCACCACGTTGGCCCGCAGGTACCGGGCCGCATCGCCCCACGTGCCATGGCGATCCATCCGGAACAGCGCGATCAGCCGACCATCCGGCGAGACGCTGGACAGGTTGAAGCTCACGTACTCCTGGTCCTTGCCCAGCCCGGGGATGATTCGCCGGTTGCCGCCGTCAGCATCGGTCAGCACGATGGTTCCGTCGGCGCCGTCAGCGATGGCGACGGTGCCGCCGGCGGCCCAGACCGGGTGACAGCCGCTGATGCCAGCAACCTGGACAAACCTTCTGGAGGACACCTCCACCAGACCGGTGACACCGCCCTCGGTGTTTCGAGAGGCGATCAGAAGCTGCCGGGAGTCCGGCGACCAGGCCGGTGACATGCACAGGTCGTCGACTTCGCTGCGCAGCTCACGCCTGCCCGAGCCGTCGATCCGGGCCACGTACAGGGTGCCCTGCTCAACCCAGGCCACTGAGCGGCCGTCCGGAGACACCGTGGCGTTGGTCAGTGCCGCCTCTTTCGACAGACTGAGCAGCGGCTCGGGCTTCGTAGCTGGTCGCCAGGACTGGAGCCGGGTGCTGCCCGCGACGGAGCCGCTGTCCGGCCCGTAGTGGAGCCTGCCGATGGTCGGGGTCTCGGTCCGGGTGTCGGCGCTGTCGGGAGGCGGCGTGGAGCTGCCCGTCGCCGTAGGTGTGGGGCTGGTCGGCGGCGACGGTGGAACGGTCACCGACGGCGGGTCGGCCGGCAGCGGTGCCGGCCCGTCGGCGCGGGGAAGGACCGCGAAGGCGGTGCCGGCGGCCGCGGCGACCAGCGCCAGCACGGCGGCGGACGTGGTGACGGCGCGCTGGATGCCGAGCCGGCGGGACGTACGCAGGGCCCGGTCGCGCAGGTCGACCGGGGTGACCTCGGCGGCGAGGTCGGCCAGGTCGAGCCGGAGGCGGTCGTGGTTCATCGGGCGTTCCCTTCCAGGACGTACAGCTCGGCGAGCTCCGGTGCGACGGCGCGCAACTTGGCGAGGGCCTTCGCGGTCTGGCTCTTGACGGTGCCGACAGTGACGCCGAGCAGGTCGGCGGCCTCAGCCTCGGTGCGGTCCTCGAAGAACCGCAGCACCAGCACGGCCCGCTGTTTGGCGGAGAGCCGGGCCAGGGCCGCCCGCAGGGTCAGCCGGAGCGTGGTCTGCTGGGCGTGGTCGGGGGCCGAGTCGCCTCCGCGTGGCTCGGGCAGGTCGCCCGGCATCGACTCGGCGACCCGGCGGCGTCGCCACCAGGAGACCTGGAGGTGGTACATGGTCTTGCGGGTGTACGCCTCGGCGTTCCCGCTGTGGTGCAACCGGTTCCACGACCGGTGCGTACGGGCGAGGGCGGACTGGACGAGATCCTCGGCCAGGTGCTGGTCACCGGTCAGCAGGTACGCCGACCGCAGTAGCGCGGGGGTCCGGGTCCGGACGAACGAGTCGAACTCACTCAGCTGAGGGTCCACACGAGCCGATCCTTGGGTGAGGTGATGCACCATCCTGACGCCCACCCAGACGCCACCCCGGGCCGGCAGGGTTGCCGATGCCGCCGACGAAACCGGCGGCACCGGCGACCTTGCCACCCGGCGCCTCAGGACCGGGGCGGCGAGATCCTGGTGAGCCCCAACGCGACCAGGCCGGAGACCGCGCCCACGAGCACCCCGGTGAAGACGCCGCTGATCGCGGCACCGACCCGGAGGATCACCTCCTGCGCGCCCGGGGCGAGGTCGGTGAGGTTGCCGCCGAGGCGGGGCGGCTCGTCGCCGAAGGCGACGTCCCACAGCAACTGGTGGGTCGCGGCGAGCAGCACGCCGTAGAACACGCCGACGACGAGCAGGGTCAGGAACGGGTTGGACACCCGCCGGGCCAGGACGACCGCGATCCACACGACCGGGGGTACGACGACCAGCAGCAGGTTCACGAAGGTGCGCTCGTGCACGACGCCCAGGTCGTGGAGCACCACCCGGGGCAGGCCGAGCAGCGCGAGCCCGAGGAGGGTGAGCAGCGGAAGCCCGAGGGTCGGGCGGGGCGGGGAAGTAACGTTCGGTGAGGTCATGACGACAACGCTAGGAACGGGCGAGCCGGGCGGCATCGGTCTCCGATCGCGTCGTCGGTACGTCGGGGAGCGACAGCGGCATCGCTTCTCGACGACTCCGGCACCGCCCCGCAGCGCCGTACGCTGACCTGGTGGTTGGCCAGCCGAGCGAGCGGGAGGGACGGCGCGGGATCCGCCCCTGGATCGTCGACGGCCTGATCGGCGCCGGCGTCGCGGTCACCCTGTCCGTCGTGATCACGGCCAACCAGGGCGGCCGCTTGGAGCCGGACCCGGTCGCCTACCTGTGGGCGGTGGGGCTGGGCGCGCTGATGCTCGCCCGCCGCCGCTACCCGGTGATCGTGCTCGCCATCAGCGTGCTGGGGCTGTTCGCCTACTACGCCGCCGGGTACCCGGCGGTCGGCCTGGCCGTGCCCGTCGCGGCCGCCCTGTTCTCCGCCGCCGAGCTCGGCCGGCTCGCCGCGGCGACCGTCGCCGCCGTCGTGGTGACCGTGGTGTCGGTCGTCTTCCGCCTCGCCGAGGGGCAGGACTTCTCGCTGGTCGTCGGGTACGAGCTGGCCGGGCACGTCCTGCTGATGGGCGCGGCGATCGCCCTCGGGGACAGCGTGCGGGCCCGGCGGGCCGCGCAGGCGAACGCGCGGCGGATCGCCGAACTCACCGCCGACCGGTACCGGCACGAGGCGGACGCCCGCCTCCAGACCGAACGGATGGCGATCGCCCGTGACCTGCACGACTCCCTCGGCCACACCACGTCGGTGATCGCCCTGCACGCCGACGTCGCCCGCGAGGCCCTCGGCAGGGACGACGCGGCCGTCCGGTCGGCCCTGGACCTGATCCGGTCCACCGCCACCCGCAGCATGGCCGACCTGCGCCGGACGGTGGCGCTGCTGCGCTCCCGGGAGGACGCCCGCCGGACCGTGGTCTCGCTGGCGAACCTCGACACGGTGACGGAGGCGGCCACCGCCGCCGGGTTCGACGTGGCGGTCGAGGTACGCGTCGACGCCGGACTGCCGTCCCCGGTGGAGGCCGCCGCCTTCCGGATCGTGCAGGAGGCGGTCACGAACGTGGTGAAGCACTCGACCGGCAGCCGGGTGCGGGTCCAGGTGCGGCAGGACGAGGAGCACCTCATGGTCGCCGTCACCGACGACGGCCGGGGCGCCGCCGCTCGACCCGGGCACGGGATCACCGGAATGCGGGAGCGGGCCGAGTCGCTGGGCGGCACGTTCACGGCCGGGTACCGGGACACCGGCTTCGTCGTCCGGGCCGCCCTGCCGCTGGCGGTGCCGTCATGATCAGCGTGCTCGTCGTCGACGACCAGGACCTGGTCCGGGCCGGCATCCGTACGCTGCTGCGGGCCGACCCGGAGATCACCGTCGTCGGCGAGGCGGCGGACGGGCACGCGGCGGTGCGCCTGGCCCGGGAGTTCCGGCCGGACGTCGTACTCATGGACGTGCGCATGCCCGGGATGGACGGCCTGGCGGCCACCGCGGCGATCCGCGCCGATCCCGCCCTCGCGGAGTCCCGGGTGCTGATCCTCACCACCTTCGACGACGATGACGACATCATCGAGGCGATCACCCTCGGCGCCGCCGGATACCTGCTGAAGGACACCCCCTCCGACGACCTCCGCCGCGCCGTGCGCACCGCCGCCGAGGGCGGGAACCTGCTCTCCCCGACCGTGGCGCGCCGGGTGATGGAGCACCTCGCCACCACGGCGCGCCGGCCACGGCCGGACCCACGGCTGGCCCAGCTGACCGAGCGGGAGCGGGCCGTCCTGGCCCGGGTCGGCCTCGGCGAGACGAACGACGAGATCGGGCGGGCGCTGTTCATCAGCCCCGCGACGGCACGTACCTACGTGAGCCGGCTGCTGACGAAGCTCGACGCCCGCGACCGCACCGCCCTGGCCGTCATCGCCCACCGGGCCGGGCTGAGCGACCCCGGCGACGTGCCGGGGGTGAGGTGACGACCGGCCCGCGGAATCGGATCGCCGCCCCCGGTGGCTCGGTCGTACGCTGCGGCAATGCTGCTACGGATGTCCACTCTGCTGCTCCGGACCCTGCGCGAGGACCCGGCGGACGCGGAGGTGCCGAGCCATCGGCTCCTGCTGCGCGCCGGTTACATCCGCCGCGCCGCCCCGGGCGGGTACACCTGGCTGCCGCTGGGCAGGCTCGTGCTCGACCGGGTCACCGAGGTGATCAGGGCGGAGATGCTCGCCATCGGTGACCAGGAGGTGCACTTCCCGGCCCTGCTGCCGGCGGAGCCGTACCAGGTCAGCGGGCGGTGGACGGAGTACGGCGACGACATCTTCACGCTCGCCGACCGGCGGGGCGCCGGGCACCTGCTCGCCCCGACCCACGAGGAACTGGCGACGCTACTGGTCAAGGACCTGTTCACCTCGTACCGGGACTTCCCGGTGACGCTCTTCCAGGTGCAGACGAAGTTCCGGGACGAGGCCCGGCCCCGGGCCGGCCTGCTGCGCGGGCGCGAGTTCCTGATGAAGGACGCGTACTCGTTCGACCTGGACGAGGCGGGCCTGCAGGCGGCGTACGACCGGCACCGGGCCGCGTACCGGAGGATCTTCGACCGGCTCGGCCTGGACTACACGGTCGTGCACGCCATGTCGGGTGCGATGGGCGGCTCTGCGTCGGAGGAGTTCCTGGCGGCGGCCGACGTCGGCGAGGACACCTACGTCGGCTGCACGGCCTGCGACTACGCGGCGAACACCGAGGCGGTCACCACGCCCGCGCCGCCCGCCGGCGACCCGGACGCGCAGCCGGTCCTGGAGGTGCACGACACACCCGAGACGCCGACCATCGCGAGCCTCGTCGAGCTGGCCAACGACCGCCGGCTCGCCGGGCGGGACGACTGGACGGCCGCCGACACGCTGAAGAACGTCGTCCTCACCGTGCGCCGGCCCGGCACCGACGCGCCGGACCTGCTGGTGGTCGGCGTGCCCGGCGACCGGGAGGTGGACCTGAAGCGGGTCGACGCGGCCATCGCCCCGGCCACCGTCGCGGTCTTCGACGGCTGGGACGACCACCCGGAGCTGGTGCGCGGCTACATCGGGCCGCAGCTGATGGCGAAGCTCGGGCTCCGCTACCTGGTCGACCCCCGGGTGGTTCCCGGCACCGCCTGGCTGACCGGCGCCAACGAGCCCGGCCGGCACGCCACGAACGTCGTCTGCGGCCGGGACTTCGTCCCCGACGGCACCATCGAGGCCGCCGAGGTCCGGCCGGGTGACCCCTGCCCGGCCTGTGAGACCGGTGAGCTGACGCTGCGTCGCGGCATCGAGATCGGCCACATCTTCCAGCTCGGCCGCCGCTACACCGACGCGTTCGCGCTCGACGTGCTCGGTCCGGCGGGCAGGCCGGTCCGGCCGACGATGGGCTGCTACGGCATCGGGGTGTCCCGGGCGGTCGCGTCGATCGCCGAACAGCACCACGACGAGCGGGGCCTGGTCTGGCCGGCGGCGGTCGCGCCGTGCGACGTACACCTGGTGGCGGCCGGCAAGGGCCCACAGCTGGAGGCGTCGCTCGACCTCGGCGAACGCCTGGCCGCCGCCGGCCTGCGGGTGCTGGTCGACGACCGTACCCACGTCTCCGCCGGGGTGAAGTTCACCGACGCGGAGCTGGTCGGCATCCCGCGCACCGTCGTGATCGGCCGCCGTCTCGCCGACGGGTACGCCGAACTGCGCGACCGCGCGACCGGCGAGCGAACCGAACTGGCGCTGGACGGGATCGTCGAACGTCTGGTCGCCGACGCGCGTGGGGTGTAGTCAGGGTGTCACGGGGTACCGCAATCTGATCGGCTGAACGTGTCTGGAGGGCTCTCAATGACCGGTTACAAGGTCAGCGACGTGATGACGAAGCAGGTCATCTACCTGCCGGCGGAGACCACCCTGGACGAGGCGGCGAAGGTGATGAGGGAGGCCGACATCGGCGACGTGGTCGTCACCGAGGGAGCCACCCTCGCCGGCATGCTCACCGACCGCGACATCGTGGTCCGGGCGGTCGCCGAGCGCAGCGATCCGGCCACCACGACGATCGGCTCCGTCATCACCCGCGAGGTGGTGATGATCGAGCAGAACTGCACCGCGGGCGAGGCGGCGGCGCTGATGCGGGAGCGGGGCGTACGGCGGGTGCTGGTCTGCGACAGCGAGCGCAAGCTGGTCGGCATCGTCTCCCTCGGCGACCTGGCCATGCAGCTCGACCCGGAGTCCGCGCTGAGCCAGATCAGCGAGCAGGCCCCGACGGTGTGAACGGAAGGGGCTCTTGTTGCCGCCCCCGGCAGCGCAAGGGCCCCTTCCCAACACCCGCGCTTCCGCCCCGACCACGGCGGTAGCCTGGCGGGATGCCCGAGATGCCCACCCGGCTGGCCGAGATCGTCGACGAGTTCGCCGCCGCACCGCGCGACGTCGTGCTGGAGATGCTCCTGGAGTACGCCGACGTCATCCCGCCCCTGCCGCCCGAGCACGCCGACCGTGCGGGCATGGAGCAGGTCCCGGAGTGCCAGACGGCGTTTTTCCTGCGGGCGCGGGTAACCCCGGAGAAGACCGTCGAGACGCTCTTCGACTGCCCGCCCGAGGCACCCACCACCCGCGCGTTCGCGGGCATCCTCGCCGAGGGTCTCGCCGGCGCCACCCCGGAGCAGGTGTTGGCCGTCCCCGACGACCTCTACCAGCGGATGGGGCTGGCCCAGGCGATCAGCCCGCTGCGCGTACGCGGCGGCACGGCGATCCTGGCCCGGCTCAAGCGGCAGGTCCGGGAACAGACGAGCTGACCAGGGAGTTGTCACGAGGCATGGAGATCGAGATCTACGCCGACGTGGTCTGCCCCTGGTGCTACATCGGCAAGCGCCGGCTGGAGCAGGCCCTCGCGTCGTACGACGGTGACGTGACCGTCCACTACCGGCCGTTCCAGCTCGACCCGTCGCCGGTGCCCGAGCCGCGCCCGCTGCTCGACTCCCTGGGCGCGAAGTTCGGCGGCCGGGAGCGCGCGGTCCAGATGGCCGACCAGGTCACCCAGGTCGCCGCCGGGGTGGGCCTGAAGCTCGACTTCCACCGCGCCGTCGCCGCGAACACCTTCGACGCGCACCGGCTGGTCTCCTGGGCCACCGACCGGGGGCGCGCCGGCGAGACGGTCGAGGCGCTGTACCGGGCGCACTTCAGCGAGGGCACGGACGTCGGTTCCCGGACGGCGCTGGCCGCGCTCGCCGGCGAGGTCGGCCTGGACGCCGCCGAGGCACGCGCGTTCCTCGACTCCGACGAGCGGGTCGCCGACGTGCGCGGTCAGCTGGCCGCCGCGCGGGATCTCGGCGTCACGAGCGTGCCGACGTTCGTGCTGGCCGGAAAGTACGCAGTCGTCGGTGCCCAGGAGCCGGAGACCCTGCTCGGCGCGCTCAGCGAGGTCGCGCGGCGCGAGTCGGCCGCCTGAGCGATGTTTCACGTGCAACCAGATCGACGCCGGTAGCTGCGGGCGCTCGTCGCCGTCCGGCGCTGCTAGCTGCGTCCGGCGCTGGTCGGCTCGGGTGGCCAGTGGACCTCGGTGGCCGCCGTCAGACCGGACGGGCCAGGTCCGCCAGCACGCGGGCGTGCGGCAACGCGCCGAACGCCGGGCCCGGCAGTGCGATCTTGCTGTGCCGGACGCCCGATCCGATGATCACGTGCGGGGTGGCGACCACCCGGGCGTCGACCAGGATCGGCCACCGCTCCGGCAGGCCGATCGGCGTGATGCCGCCGTACTCCATGCCGGTCAGTTCGACCGCGTCGGCCATCGGGGCGAAACTCGCCTTGCGTACGTCGAGCACCCGCCGGACCACCCCGTTCACGTCGGCGCGGGTGGTGGCGAGCACCACGCAGGCCGCGTACCGGACGACGCCCTCGCGCTTGCCGGCGACCACCACGCAGTTGGCCGACTCGTCGAGACCCACCTCGTACGCCGCGCAGAACGCCGCCGTGTCGGCCAGGTCGGCGTCGATCGGCGCCACCAGCACGCCGTCGACGTCCACCGGCGCGTCGGCGGGCCACTGCCCGAGCGCGGCGGCCACCGGCGCGGCGAGCAGGTCCGGCCGGGTACGGGCAGGTTCGGTCTTCAGCGTCCCCATCACGGATGCGATCCTCGCACCTGGTCCGGGCTGCCGCCCACCGACCGGCGCTGCCGGAGCACCTCAGCTGCCGGTGAGGAAGCCGTTCTCCCGGAGCAGGGTGCGGTCCCGGTGGGCGGCCAGTTCCTCGGCCCGCTCGGCCTGGATCCGGCGTACCTCCATCTCCTCCAGGGCGTGGCGGATCGCCAGGCGGATCACGCCGTAGAGGAAGACGAAGCCTCCGACGTACAGAATCACGGTGGTGACCAGGGTGAACATGGCGTCACCGTAGGTCGGACGTGAACCGGTGGAACGTTCACTTTGCGTGGTTTTCCCCGTACGTGTCGCTCAGGTACTCCGACCAGGTACGCAGCCCGTGCGGGCCGGCGCCGGTGACCAGCCCGCCCGCCCGCAGTTCCCGACCCAGCCGCCCCGGTACGCGCACCGGCAGCAGCCGCCGCCGGGTGCCCCGGGCCGCGTTCCACGCCCGCACCGCCTCGTCGAAGCGGAGCACCTGCGGCCCGCCGTACTCCTCGATGCCGCGCGACGGCCCGGCGGCGAGCCGCCGCACCAGCCGCTCCGCGACGTCCCGCGGGTCGACCGGCTGGGCGACGATCGCCGGGTCCCCGAGCACCGGGCCGAGACGGCTCGCGGTGCGCAGCAACTCGTCGAGGAACCCGCCGAACTGGGTGGCCCGCAGCACCGTCCACGGCACCGGACCGGCCGCCACCACCTGCTCGGCGGCGAGCTTGTGCCGGAAGTACGGGATCCGCACCCGGTCGACGCCGACGATCGACACGTACACCAGGTGCCGTACCCCGGCCTGCCCCGCGGCGACGACCAGCCGGCGGGTGCCGAGGACGTCGACCCGGTAGGTCCGCCGGCCGCTCGGCTGCGACGCCAGGTGCAGGACCGCGTCCACGCCGGCGACCGCCTCGGCCAGCCCGTCCCCGGTCGCCAGGTCCACCGTCACCCACTCCACCGGCGGCTCGTGGCGCGCGTGCCGGCTCGTCGCGCGTACCGTCCACCCCTCCTCGCGCAGCCGGGGCACCACGACGCGCCCGAGCCGTCCGCCCGCCCCGGTCACCAGGACCCGCATGCCGTCCCCCTTCGAGAGTTCCACGTCGGACTGACGGAGCCGCCCGGGCGCGCGTGACGCGACGAGGCCCGGGTCACCGCGCCACCTCCAGCACGGTCAGGACCAGGAAGAACGCGATCACGCCCTCGCTGATCAACCAGGAGTGGTGATCCGCCCAGTCCCGCATCCGGGGCAGTACCGCCGTGGCCCGCGACCTGAGCAGGAGCAGGGCCAGCAGCGGCAGCGCGAGCAGCAGCACGGTGACCAGCACGAACGGCAGCACCCGCCACCACGGCAGGTCGTGCCGGGCGGTGCTCGCGCCGACGCTCAGCATGGTGAGGTCGTCGGTGGGCATCGCGCCCAACAGCAGCGCCGCCAGCCGGGCCGCGTACGCCGGGCCGGCCCGCTGGAGCCAGCCCAGCCAGGACGGCGGGCCCGCCGTGCGGCGCCGTCGGAACACCACCACCGCGAGGACCACCAGCACGGCGATCACGAACCAGTCGATCCCGGTCTCCACGGTCCGCCGCCCCGCCAGGCCGCCGCCGGTCAGGTTGACCTTGACCGTACGCGTGGCCAGCCAACTCAACGTCGTCCCACCGCACACCACGAGGGCCGCGCCGCCGAGGTACCCCAGGGACGCGGCCCGGGGCCGCTCGGCCGAGGCGAGGAACACCGCCGCGACCAGCGGGGTCCCGGCGACCATCACGACCGCCAGCGGAAACGTGCCGAGGAAGTCCATCCCCCGCCATCCTCACCGCCGTCACCCCTCGCCGGGCCGGATCGGCGGATCAGGCCACCCGCGTCCCGGGTAGGTCCGCGGATCAGGCCGCCGGGACCACGCGCCGGGCCAGCAGGGCACCGAGCAGCGCCAGCCCCGCGGCGACCGCCAGCGTGCCGGCGAAGCTGGCCGCCCCGGGCGCGCTGCCCGCGGCGAGCACCGCGCCGGTCAGGGCGAGCACGGTCGCCGCGAAGAGGGAGTCGCCCAGTTGCAGGGACGAGCTGTTGCGGCCCTGCTCGCCGGGGGCCGACAGCTCCAGCGTGAGCGCGGACAGCGACGGGTAGAGCAGCCCCATCCCGAGCCCCGCCACCGCCCAGCCGAACACCGGCATCCACACCGGCACCGCGGGCACCAGAGCGAGCGGCACCACGGCGATCCCGGCGGTGATGCACGCGAGGCCGATCGTCGGCAGGGTCGCCCGGGACCGGGGCGCCGGCACGCGGCTCTGCGTCCACGAGCCCGCGGACCAGGCGACCGCGCCGACGGTGAGCACCAGCCCGGCGGCGGTGGGCGACAGGCCCCGCTCGCGGGACAGCATCAGCGGGATCACCACCTCGGCGCCGACGAACGCGGCGGAGGCCAGCCCGCGCAGCCCGATCACGGTGGGCAGCCCCCGAGCCGCCCGGAGGAACCCGGCCGGAAGCAGCCGTGGCGCGCTGACCAGCAGGCCGGCCAGGGCGGCCCCGGTCAGCGCGACGGCGGTGGCACCGCGCTGCTGCCCCCCGACGTGCAACAGTGCGGCGCTCACCGCCGCTCCGCAGGCCCAACCGACCCGGCTCACCGCGCCGGCCGGTGCGGCCGCGACCGGCACGGCGCCGACGGCCCGCAACCCCGGGTGCACCAGCAGGCCCGCCGGCACCGCCACGGCGGGCACCGCCAGGAAGACCCAGCGCCACCCGAGATGCTCCACCACCAGGCCGGCCACCGCCGGGCCGACCAGCGACGGCACGACCCACGCCGCCGCGAACGCGGCGAAGATCCGTCGGTGCAACCCCTCCGGGTACGCCCGGCCGACCACCACGTACAGCGCCACCGACAGCAGACCGGAGCCGAACCCCTGCACCACCCGGCCGACCACCAGCGTGCCCATGGACGTGGCGCTGCCGGCCACCACCAGACCCACCACGAACCAGCCGAGGCCGTGCCACATCGGCCCACGTGGCCCGCGCATGTCCGACCAGAGGCCGGACAGCACCATGGCGAGCACCCCCGCCGCGAACGGACCGCCGAAGGCGATGCCGTAGAGGGCCAGGCCGTCGAGGCTGCGCGCGACGGTCGGCATGGCGGTGCCGACGGCCAGCGCCTCGAACGCGAGCAGCGACACCAGGGCGACGCTGCCCACCGTCATGGCCCGCAGCCGGGGCGCGAACACGCCACCGGCCGGCGGAGCCGGCGGCGTCAGCGTGGCGGTCACGCCGCACCCCCCGGCGTCCACGGTTCAGGGCACCCACGGGACAACCGCCAGTCGATCAGCACCCGCCCAGCGTGCGACCTCAACCGCAGTTCAGGTCAAGCGTGACGTGGGTCGCTCACGCGCCCTCCAGCGCCTCTCCCAGCCCTTTCGCGAACCCCGACATGTGCTGGTCCGCGAGCAGGTGGCCGGCGGCCACCACCAGCGCCAGCGGCCATTCGATGACCTGGAGCGCGGCGAGCACACCCACCCCCGCGTAGTAGGCCAGCCGGTCCGGCGGCGGGACCGCCACCTGACCCAGCAGTGGAACCTCCACCCGGCGGGTGAAGATCCGGATCATGTCGCGGTTCCCGCTGAGCTCCCGTGTCAGCGTGCTCATCCCAGCCTCCCCGAAGACGGTGACGACCCCCTCGGCATTCCACGGCCACCGGCCTTCCATGCCGGCCGGCCCTGCCGAAACTTCCCTGCTCAGCGGGGCATAACGGACGGCCGGCCGGGAAGCCAGGCCGCCGGGAGACACGGCCGTTGGGAGGCGAGATGGCGTACGGCGGAAGCAGCGGCACCGGGGGGTCGGACCGGCACCTGTCCGGTCGTACGCCTCGATGACCCCGCTGGGCCGGGCCGCCGGCCGCCTGCTCCCACCGGTCGCCGTGCCGCCGCTGGTGGGCGGGGTGTCCCGCCACCTCGGGTCCGCCGCCGTCCGGGCCGCCCGGCTCGCCGGTCTGACCCGCCGCCGGGTCTGGTCCCGCCCGGGCCGGCACCACATCGAGGTCCACGGCGTCTGCCAGGACGGCGGCGACGTGCTCGCCCGGCAGGTCGAGGCGGCCCTGGAGCGGGTGCCCGGCGTGGCCTGGGCGCGCGTCAACGCGCCGTCCGGCCGGGTGGTGGTCGCCGTCGGGTCGCCGGAGCCGAAGCTGCGCGACCTGATCGCCACGGTGGCCCGCGCCGAACGCAGCTGCCCGCACGAGCCGGACCCGGAGATTCCACCGCCACATCCGCCCGAGGAGGGCCCGCGCACCCCCCGTACGCTCGGTGCCCTCGCCTCCGACGCGCTCGGCCTGACCATCTCGGCCGCCACCCGGATCCTGCCGTTCACCCCGGTCCCGGCTGAGGTCGCCGGGCTCCTCGGCGCGGTCGACCTGCACCCGAAGCTGCACGCCCTGGCCGGCCGGGGGCTACGCGCCGACCCCCGCGCCGACCTGATCTTCCCGCTCGCCGAGGCGGTCGTGCAGGGCCTCACCGGAGGCTGGGCCGGCATCGTGCTGGACGGCGCCCAGCGGGTCGTGCAGTGGGGCGAGGCACGCGCACAGCTCGCCGCGTGGGCGAAGGCGGAACCCCGGCTCACCGGCGACCCGGACCGGGCAGTCGCCCGGACCCTGCTCACCGAGCGGCCCCGGCCGAAGCCGGACGGCCCGGTCGAGACGTACGTGACGCGGATGCTCCACGCTGGCGCGGTCGCCGCGGCGGCCGCCACCCCGCTGGCGGGTGGCAAGCGGGCCGCCGCCCTCGGCCTCGCCGCGCTGCCGAAGGCGCCCGGCGCCGGCCGCGAGGGGTACGCCGCCCAGCTCGGCAACCTGCTGGCCCGGCGCGGCGTCATCGCGATGGACCGCAGCGTGCTGCGCGAACTCGACCGGATCGACACGCTGGTGCTGGACGCCCGGGTCCTCGGCTCCGACCGGGGGCTGCTCGCCGACCTGGCGCCGCTCGGTGACGACGACCCGGGCGAGGTGGCGGCGCGGGCGTTCGCGCTCTTCGACCCGGACCGGCCGGACGCGTGCCACGAGGACGGCGACTGGCGCCTCGGCCCGGTGGCCGCGCTCGGCGCAACGGACCCCGGCGACACCCCGCACAGCGGCCGGCTGCGGGCCGCCGGTGGACGGGTGCTCGGCCTGGCGCACGGCGACCGGCTGGTCGGGGTGCTGCGGGTGGAGACCGCGCCGGCACCGGGCGTGGACATCCTGCCGGCCGCCGCCCGGCGGGCGGGGCTGCGCCTGGTCGTCGCCGGCGACGACCCCGACCGGTACGGCTTCGCCGATGCCGTCCTGCCCGGCGGGGAGCAGCTCGCCGACACCGTACGCCGGCTGCAACGCGACGGCGCGGTGGTGATGCTGGTCTCCGGAGACCGGACGGCGCTCGGTTGCGCCGACTGCGGGCTGGGCATGGCCGCCGACGAGGAGCAGCCGCCGTGGGGCGCGCATCTGCTGGTCGGCACCGATCCGCGGGTTTCCGCGCTGGTGGTGGAGGCGGCCGGCGTGGCACGGCGGATGACGGCGCAGAACATCCGGCTCGCGCTTGCCGGCACCGGCCTCGGGGCGCTGTCCGCGTTCACCGCCGACCGGGAGCAGCTTCCCGGGCGGACCCTGGCGGCGGTCAACGGGACGGCCGCGCTGGCGTTCGCCAACGGGGTGTGGCGGGCCCACCACCTGCCCGACCCGGCCGCGACGCCCGCACCGCGAGCGGCGGTGCCCTGGCACCTCATGCCGGTGCACACCGTCCTCGACCAGCTGCGGAGCACCCCCGACGGGCTGGAGTCGGCCGAGGCCGCCAGGCGGCGCTCCGGCGCGGGTGCGGACGGCGGCGCCCCACCCGCCAGCCTGCTCCGCGCCTTCCTCGACGAGCTGGCCAACCCGCTGACGCCGGTGCTCGCCGCCGGGGCGGTGCTGTCCGCGTCCTTCGGCTCGCTCGTCGACGCCGCCCTGGTCGGTGGCGTCGTCGGCGGCTCGGCCCTGGTCGGGGCCGTGCACCAGCGCAACACCGAGCGGTCCCTGGCCGAGCTGCTGTCCCGCTCGGCGGTCACCGCCCGGGTCCGGCGGGACGGCGCCGACCACCTGATGCCGGCCGACGACCTGGTCCCCGGCGACGTGATCGTCCTCGAACCCGGCGACGCGGTGCCGGCCGACTGCCGGGTCCTGGAGGCGGCCGGACTGGAGACGGACGAGTCCTCGCTCACCGGCGAGTCGCTGCCGGTCGCCAAGACGGACCAGCCCGTCGCGGCGGCGGACGTCGCCGACCGCCGGTCCATGCTGTACGAGGGCACCACCGTCGCCGCCGGCCACGGCCGGGCGGTCGTCGTCGCCACCGGACCGGACACCGAGGCCGGGCGCAGCCTCGCCCTGGCCCGGAACGCCCCGCCCACCGGTGGCGTCGAGGCGCGGCTCGGCCGGCTCACCAGGGCGTCCGTACCGCTCGCGCTCGGCTCCGCGGTCGCGGTCGCCGGAGCCGGCGTGGCCCGGGGCGTACCCCTGGCGGCGACCGCCGCGACCGCCGCGAACCTGGCCGTCGCCTCGGTGCCCGAGGGGTTGCCGTTCCTGGTCAGCGCCGCGCAGCTGGCCGCGGCCCGGCGGCTCGCCGAGCGCGGCGCCCTGGTGCGCAACCCCCGCACGATCGAGGCGCTGGGCCGGGTCGACGTTCTCTGCTTCGACAAGACCGGCACCCTGACCGAGGGCCGGCTGGTGCTCTCCGGCGTCGGCGACGGCGACCGGTACGCGAACGTCGACCAGCTCGACGACCACCTCCGCACGGTCCTCGCGGTCGCGCTGCGCGCCACGCCGGACGCCGACGACCCGGAGCAGCTCCCCGAACAGACCGACCGGGCGGTACGCCGGGCGGCCCGGGAGACCGGCGCGGCCGAGCAGACCGGCGCGGCCGCGTGGCACCCGGTCGGGGTGCTGCCCTTCGAACCGTCCCGCGGCTACCACGCCACCATCGGCGCCTGCGACGGTGGCCTCCGGCTCAGCCTGAAGGGTGCGCCGGAGACGGTGCTGCCCCGCTGCGTGAACCGGCGTACCGAGGCCGGCGTGGTGCCGATGGACGAGGCGACCCGGGCCGCGGTGCAGCGGGACCTGACCCGCCACGCCGGCTCCGGCCAGCGGGTCCTCGCCATCGCCGAACGGGCCGTCGACGACGAGACGGTCACCGACGAGGACATCCGTGACCTGACGTTCGTGGGCATCCTCGCGCTGGGCGACGGGATCCGGGCCAGCGCCGCGCCGGCCGTGGCCAGCATCCGGAAGGCCGGCGTGCACACGGTGATGATCACCGGTGACCACCCGGCGACCGCGGAGGCGATCGCGTCCGTGATCAGCGCGGGTGACGGCCAGCGGGTGGTGACCGCCGCGGAACTCGACGACCTCGACGACGAGGCGCTGGCCGAACGGATGATCAGCACGGACGTGGTGGCCCGGTGCACCCCCGCCCACAAGGTACGGATCATCCAGGCGTTGCAGGCCTGCGGCCGTACGGTGGCGATGACCGGCGACGGCGCCAACGACGCACCGGCCATCCGCCTCGCCGACGTCGGGATCGCCCTCGGTCAGCGGGGCACCCCCGCCGCCCGTGCCGCCGCCGACCTGGTCGTCATGGACGACCGGCTGGAGACCATCATCGCCACGCTCGCCGAGGGGCGGGCGATGTGGTCGTCGGTGCGGCACGCGCTGAGCATCCTGGTCGGCGGCAATCTCGGCGAGATCGCGTTCAGCATCGTCACCGCCGCCGTCGACGGCCGCTCCGCGCTCAACGGCCGCCAACTGCTGCTGGTCAACCTGCTCACCGACCTGGCCCCGGCGCTGGCCATCGCGGTCCGGCCGCCGCGTCCGGAGCACAGCGACGCCCTGCTCCGCGAGGGACCGGACACCTCCCTCGGCGCCACCCTCGACCGGGAGATCGGCGTCCGTGCCACCTCCACCGCCATCGGCGCCACCGCCGGTTGGGTCGCGGCCCGCTGGCTGGCGGCGTCGCCCCGCCGGGCCGGCACGGTCGCCCTGGTGTCGCTGGTGGGCACCCAACTCGGCCAGACCCTGCTGGCCGGCGGCGCCACCCCTGGCGTCCTGCTCTCCACCGCCGGCTCGGTCGGCGCGCTCGTGCTGGTCGTGCAGACCCCCGGCCTCAGCCAGTTCTTCGGCTGCACCCCGCTCGGGCCGGTCGCCTGGACGGTGGCCACCGGCTCCGCGGTCGGCGCCACGCTCGCCAACGGCGCGGTGGCCCGGCTGGTCGAGCGGCTGCCGGTGCCGCCCCGTCCCGGCACCGACCTGCTCCACCGGCTGCGGCCGGACGTCGACCTGCTCCACCGGCTGCGGCTGTGGCCCGGCGCCGGGCAATCCGGTCCCGACGGGTCGGGCCCGAACGGGTCCCACCCCGACGGGTCGGGCCCGGCTACGCCCGAAGCGGCCACCGCGGACCCCGGGCGGGCCGCCCGGGCGTGAGTCGCCGCGCCCGGGGTACCGAACCAGACAGGACCGGCAGGCCGGAGGGGACCCGTGACGGAACAGGCGGACGTGACGTTCATCGGCACGGCCACCACCGTGCTGCGCATCGGCGGGTTCACCCTGCTCACCGATCCGAACTTCCTGCACCGGGGACAGCGGGCGTACCTGGGCAAGGGGCTGTGGTCCAAGCGCCGCACCGACCCGGCGCTGGAGATCGCCCAGCTCCCCGCACTGGACGCGGTCGTCCTGTCCCACCTGCACGGCGACCACTTCGACCGGGTCGCCCGGCGGGACCTGGACCGGGCCCTGCCGATCCTCACCACCCCCGCCGCCAGCCGGAAGCTGCGCCGCTGGGGCTTCCGCGGCGCCGACGGCCTGCCCACCTGGCAGTCGCGTGAGCTGCGGCGCGACGGCGCGACGCTGCGGCTGACGGCCCTGCCCGGCCAGCACGGTCCCGGTGTGCTGGACCTGCTGCTGCCCGACGTGATGGGCACCCTCGTCGACCTGGAACGCGACGGCACCCGCACGTTCCGCCTCTACGTCACCGGCGACACCCTGAACAAGGCGCTGCTGGCCGAGATCCCCCGGCGGTACCCGGACATCGACGCGATGCTCATCCACCTCGGCGGCACGAAGATCGCCGGCATCCTGGTCACGATGGACGCGCGCCAGGGCGCCGACCTGGTGGAACTGATCCGCCCGGCACTCACCGTGCCCATCCACTACGACGACTACGGCGTGTTCCGGTCCCCGCTCGGCCACTTCGTCGCCGAGGCCCGCCGGCGCGGCCTGGCCGGCATCCGGACGATCGCCCGGGGCGAAACAACCGCTCTGCGGTAAGGAAGGGCCCCCGGTCAACGCCTGGCGTTGTAACCGGGGACCCCGCAACACGTCGCCCTTACCGTAAGCCGCGCTCGGAGATCGCCTCGATGAGGTCGCCGACGGGGCGGTCCGGCAGGGAACGGGCCACGTCGGCGACGGCCACGATGCCGACGAGATCGTGCCCGTCGATCACCGGCAGCCGGCGCACCTGGTGTTGGCCCATCGTGCGCAGGATCTCCGCGGCCTCGTCGTCCGCGCCGATCGTCACCGCCTCGCCCTGGGCCAGCTCGCCGGCGGTGACGCTGGCCGGGTCGCGGCCCTCGGCCAGCACCTTCACCACGATGTCGCGGTCGGTCAGCATGCCCTTGAGCCGGTTGTCGGCGCCGCAGATCGGCAGCGAACCGACGCCCAACCGGGCCATCTGCTTCGCCGCCGTCCTGAGGTCGTCCTGCTCACGGACGCAGCTCACGTCGTTCGTCATGATCTCGCGCGCGGTCGGCATGGCTGTCACACCTCACTTTCGGGGGGTTGTTGCTCCTTCTCCTACCCCGCGCACCCGGAGGCATGCGGCACACATGCCCGGCGCTCCGGTGGGAACGCAGTCGCCGGGAGGTGGATGAGATGCCCTTCGTCCAGATTCGCCGAGCGCATGCGCAGCCTGGCCCGGACCGAGCCACGCTTCGTCAACCTCGACGTCGCCCAGCAGCAGTGAGCGCACCGGGCCCGACGCGGTGCTGACGGCCCGCGTCGGGGCCGGCGGTCGGCGGTCCCACCGCCGGGCGGTGCCGGCGACCTCACCGCCAGGTCGCGGCGGCGCGCTTCAGCCGGTCGTTGATCGCCCGGCCGACGCCCACCTCGGGCACCGGCTCGACGACGATCTCGTCGACCCCGGCGGCGTCCAGCCGGTGCAGCACGTCGAACAGCCGCGCCGCCGCCTCGGTCAGGTCGCCGCGGTCGGAGAGCACCGCCACGGCGGCCCAGTCGCCGGCCGGCCGATCCCGGAACGCCAGGAAACCCCGCCGGGCACCGTCGCCGGCCGCCCGCTCCGCGCCGCCGACCAACCGCAATGGCGTACGCGGGGCGTAGTGGGCCGCCAGCGTCCCGGGTGCCACCGGCTGCCCGGAGCTGCCCGGCCGTACCGTCACCGGCCCGACCGCCTCCTCCAGCGCCTCCACCGGCAGCGCGCCCAGCCGCAGCACGACCGGACGGTCGCCCCGCACGTCCACGATCGTCGACTCGATCCCGCAGCGGGTCGGGCCACCGTCGAGCACCACGTCCACGGCCGCGCCGAGACCGCGTACGACGTGCTCGGCCCGGGTCGGGCTGAGCTGCCCGAACCGGTTCGCGCTCGGCGCCGCCACCGGTACCCCGGCCGCCGCGATCAGGGCCCGGGCCGCCTCGTGATCCGGCACCCGCACCGCCATCGTCGCCAGCCCGGACGTCACGATCGGCGGGATCACCGCCGGCCGGTCCACGATCAGCGTCAACGGGCCGGGCCAGAACCGCTCGGCCAGCGCCGCCACGGGCGCCGGCACCGCCCCCACCAGCTTCTCCAGCTCCGCCGCCTCGGCCAGGTGACTGATCAGCGGGTCGAAGCTCGGCCGCGCCTTGGCCTCGAAGATCCGGGCCACCGCCCGAGCGTCCAACGCGTTCGCCCCCAGGCCGTACACCGTCTCGGTCGGGAAGGCCACCAACCCACCGGTACGCAGGACGGACGCCGCCTCGGCGACGCCGCTGTCGGCGGGCAGGACTCGCGGGGTGCTCACGCCTTGACGCTAACCTGCGCCGGCGCGTCCCCGGCCGGCGACCTCACGATGCCGCTAGTCGCCGCCGTCCGCTCCGCTCGGCGAGAGAACGACCTGCCAGGCGCCGGTGAGGTGCTCCGGTACGACCTCGATCGTCACCGTGTCACCGGGACGCAGGCGGAGGCCGAACGGCCGCGTCCAACCGTCGCCCCGGTCGCCGTACATTCCGTTGCCGCTCGCCTGATAGTCCCACCACTCGCCGGTCGCGATCTCCACGCCGTTGACGCGGACGTGGAGCAGCCCGGGGGTCTGGGCGAACAGGTCGATCGAGTCCAGGGTCTTCCACGTCAACGTCTGCCGGATGGGACGCGCCGGGTCGGCCGGGTCGGATCTGATGGTCATGGCACCCGGGCACCGCGCCTCGGTGCAGTTGGCCGGGCGCATGTCGGGCAGCGGGTCGAGGGGTCCCGGCGGCCGGGACGGCAGCGGGTACTGGTCGAACGGGATCCGCTCGCCGATCGCCAGCCCGAACCTGCCCGCCTCCGGGATCTCCGCCGGTACGTCGCCGCCCGTCCCGCCGAACCGCTGTGCCCCGGTGAGCGTCATGACGACGGTGGTGGGCCTGCCCACCACGACATCGAACCCCTCCCAGCCGTGGGGTCGGTGGGCTCCGCCGCAGCTGCCGCCGAGGAGATGCTGGCCGTTGACGGTCACCCTCGCCTCGAGTTGGAGCCCCTCGCCGAGGTCGTAGCAGCTGGTGAAGACGACCAGCTCGAGGGTGGCCGGCACGAACGTCACCTCGACGCGACGGTCGGGCAGGGCAGCCGAGCGCGCGGCCACCACGCGGGCGCCGTTGGCGTACGCCGGAAATCCCTCGATGCTGCGTACCGGCGCCGGGCCGTCCGCCGGGGTGGGCGTGACGCCCGCGCGGAGCCCGGGCAGGATCGCGGCCACGGCGACGCCGGCCAACGCGAAGACCACGCCGGAGGTCCGGGCCACGATCCGACGGCGACGCCGGGCGACGACCTTGGCGCGGACACCCTGCAACCGCAGGTGGTGCAGGACGTGCTCCGCCGAGTCGCCGGAACGCTCGTCGAGCACCTGCTTGAGATCGGTGAGGTTCATCGGGGCATTCCTTCCCGCGCCAACGTCTGGTCGAGGCGCAGCTTGGCCACCGCCCGGCTGGCCTGGCTCTTGACCGTGCCGACCGAACAGCCGAGCACGTCGGCGATCTCCGCCATCGAGAGCGCAGCACGAGCACCGCGCGCTGCCGGCGGGGTAGCCGGCCCAACGCACGCCAAAGTCGATCGCGATCGTCCAGGTCGGCATGCGGGTCGACGTCGGCGACGACCTCGGGGAGGTCGGCGGTGGGGAGTTCACCACGCCACCGGCGCCGCCACGACGACGCGAACACGTTGACGAGGATCCGCCGCACGTACGGCTCGGGGTCGCCGTCGATGCGCGAACACCGGCCAACGAAGGCCGGCGCGCCGACCGCGTCACACCGACAGGCCCAGGACCCGGAGCACCTGAAGGACCACCGTCGCGCCGATCCCGACGAGGGCGAGCAGGGCGGCGACGCGTACGACGATGCGGACGGCGCGGCTGCCTCCGGTGCCCGTGGCGAGGCGGCCCATCATCTCGGTGCGGGAGTCGATGGAGTACGGGTTCGTGCTCGAATCGACGTAACTCTGCCGCAACCGGTCACGCTCGGGGTCGGGATCCTGAATCGTGCCCACGTACCCCAGTGTGTGGCCCGGCTGGCGGAGCCGATAGACCCGGCCGGTGCAGCTCGCCGCTCGCCAGGGCGTCCAGCTTGCCCAGCATCCGCTCGCTGCTGCCCGTAGGGTCTTGACATCCGACGGTCATGCTCCCGGAAACGTCAGCGGTGTTCGGTGGCGCGGAGGCAGCATTATCGACGGATGGGTGAGGCCAAGATGCAGGTGCGGGCCCGGGTGCGACACGAGCCTGACCGCTCGTACACGGTCCTGGTCGAGGGGCCGGACGGCGAGGTGGAGGTCGGCCGCACGGGCAGGACAGCGGATCTTTGGGCACTGGCCCAGGCGGGTGCCGCTCGCCTGTTCGGCGAGAGCCCGAAAGCCGGCAGCCTCACCCTGCACGTCCCGCGGCCGCCCTACGGTCATGACGGGCAGTGGGTGCGCATCTCCGCCGTGGAGAACCCGGACGACCTTTCAGAGACCGCGGACATCGGCGTCCTGGCGCAGGCACACTGGTTCGGCCAGGAAGGCGCCTGGCTGGTGACAGTCACCGATAGCGGTACCGGCATCGTTCCGAGCGAGTACCTGGACTTCGAGCCGGTTGTCACCGATGAGGAAGTCACAGCGTTCCACACCTACATCTCCGCGACGGCCGCACCAGATACCTGAGCTGGTGCCGCCCGCCATCCCGGAAGCGTGACCGCTGGCTGTACTCGGGACCGAGATCAACCAAGGAACGTGCCGGTGGGGTTCAGGGAACTCGAACTCCTAACCTTCCCTGGTCAGCCCGGTCGCGTGTTGTGACTGCCGTCTACCGTCGACCCGTGACCATCAGTGACGAGGACTTGGCAGCGATCCGCCGACGGCCGGCGTACCGATCGGCCATGTGGCTGCTTCGGCTGTTCATCGTGCCGCAGCTGGTGCCGTTCGCCGTTGTTGCGCTTGATGATGACATCAGCCTGGCTGACGCGGTCTTTTCCTACGCGTGGCTTTCGCTGGTCATGCTGGCCGGAGCGTTCGTGCTCCTCTGGCGTGCTGGAATCCCCTTCGAGCGACGGGGATGGTCGGTCGGAGCAGCCGCGGACCCCAAGCTCAACGAGGCGATGACCTCAGACTTCTTCTTCCGGCGGAGGTGACCGTCGTCCTGCGGTGCTACCTGGCATCACCCACAGTTTGTTGCTCGGGCAGTCCACGATCCGGATGACGGCTGACACCGACGGGCACGTCCTGCCGGCGGGGCCTGTCAGGCTGCCTCGGCCATCGATCGCGTGCCCGGCGAGGACGGGACCGGGTGACCGCTTGCTGTACCCGGAACCGAGATCAGCCAAGGAGATTGCTGGTGGAGCCCAGGGGACTCGAACCCCTAACCCCTGCCTTGCAAAGGCAGTGCTCTGCCAGTTGAGCTAGGGCCCCGTGGGCGGGCAGTGCCGCCTGGTGCTGGCAGGTCGGGCGCGGTCAGCGCAGGTCGGGCGCGGTGGTCGCCTCGTGCCACAGGGCGCGCTCGTCGTTGGAGGCCTTGACCTTCTTGGCCACCACGGCCGCCACGCCGACGACACCGACCAGGATCAGCAGCTTCTTGAACATTGGGGCGACCCCTCACGCTCGACAGTGCCGTCGGACGATCTCTGGTGGGGCTAGCTGGAATCGAACCAGCGACCTCAGAGTTATCAGCTCTGCGCTCTAACCGACTGAGCTATAGCCCCGCGTAGCGACGGCCAAGGCTAACCCATCCGCCCGGTCGCCCCCAAATCGGGGTGGCCCGGGCACGGCGTCGCTCCTGAACCTACCCGAGCAGGGCCGGATCGCCCACCGACTTCGGTGCCGGCGCTCGCGGCATGCGGCATCCTGCGGTGTCCTGGGCGGCGGATGGCGCATGATGCCGCAATCCGAGTGGATCAAGCCGGCCGGGGCGGGTCAAGCGCCCGGGGCGCCGGGGCCAGCGGCCCCGGCGTCCAGGGTCGTCTCAGTCGCGCTCGGCGAGCGTCAACTCGATGCCGCCAACCAGGTCGGCGCAGACGTTGTAGACGAACGCGCCCAGCGTGGCCAGCGCCGTGAACAGCACCACGTTGACCAGGCCGATCAACGCGGAACTCAGGATCACGCCCCGGGCGGTGATCTGGAAGCCGCTGGTGCTCTGCCCGCCGCCGGCGCTGACCAGGTCGGTCAGGCTGTCGTTCACGCTGGTGAAGACGCCCATCGCGTCCAGCGCCAAGTACAGCACCGAGGTCGCGACCACCACGACGATGAAGAGCACCACCGACACCGCGAAGGCGAACTTCATCACCGACCACGGGTCGATCCGCTTCAGGTTCAGCCGGGCCCGGCGCGGTCCGCGGGAAGCGGCCGAGCTGACCGAGGTACGCGCAGCGCGTACCGCCTCACCGACGCGCGCTGCCCCGACGGCGGCGGCGCCGCTGATGCCCGGCGGGAGGCCACCGCCCTGCGGTCGGGCGCCCGGGCGCCCGTCCGTCTGCGGCCGGGCCGTGCCGGTCACCCGCGGCTGGGTGCCCGTGTTGCTGGTGACCCGGGGCTGCGTGCCGGTCGCGCCGCTCGCGGCGGCCGGGCCTGCGGCGGTCGTGCCGCTCGTGGCGGTCGAGGACGCCCGGCCGGCACCCACGGCCATCGGCTGGGTGGCCGACGGCTTCGCCGTGGTGGACGTGGCGGTGCCACCCGCGCTCGGCGCGTCGACCTTCGTCGCCTCTTCCGGCTTCTCCGAGGACTCCGGCTCCTCGTCCGGCTTGTCCGGCGGGGGTGCCATGCCGGGAGCCCGGGTGAATTTCGGGGCAGGCGCATCGGCGGGGACGGTCGCCCGACCCACGGCCGCGCGGCCGGTCGCTGGCGCGCCGCTCTTGGCGCCCTCCTCGTCGACCGGGTTGGCCGAGGTCCCCGTGTTCCCCGACTTCGCCTGTGTCTCCGTCATTCAACTAGTCCTGTTCGTCAGGCTCGTCGGCATTGCGAGCAATCGCCACGATAGTCACGCCGTCCGGAAGGTCCATCAGCTTGACCCCCATTGTGTTCCGATCACGCGTACGGCGTACAGGCTTCACCGGAGTCCGGATGACACCACCGTTACTGGTGATAGCGAACAGCTCGTCGTCCGGGTCGATCACCACAGCGCCGACCAGACCACCGCGCCGCTCGGTGATCTTCGCAGTCAGCACGCCCTTACCTCCCCGGCCCTGCACCGGGTATTCCTCGATCGGGGTCCGTTTCGCGTAACCCCCGTTCGTGGCCACCAGGACGTCCATGCCCTCCCGGACGACCTCCATGGCGAGCAGCTCGTCATCCTCGCTGAACCGCATCCCGATCACGCCCGAAGTCGCCCGGCCCATCGGCCGCAGCGCCTCGTCCGCGGCGTTGAACCGGATCGCCTGGGCGTTCTTCGACACCAGCAGCAGATCCTGCTCCGGCGCCACCAGGGCAGCGCCGACCAGCTCGTCCTCATCGCGCAGGTTGATCGCGATGATGCCGCCGGACCGGTTGGAGTCGAACTCCTCGAGCCTCGTCTTCTTCACCAGGCCGTTCTTCGTGGCCAGTACCAGGTAGGGGGCCACCTGGTAGTTCGGAATCTCGATGATCTGTGCGATCTGCTCGTCCGGTTGGAACGCGAGCAGGTTGGCCACGTGCTGGCCCTTGGCCACCCTACTGGCTTCCGGAAGCTCGTACGCCTTCGCCCGGTAGACGCGCCCCTTGTTCGTGAAGAACAGGATCCAGTCGTGCGTCGAGCACACGAAGAAGTGGCTGACGATGTCGTCCTGCCGCAGCGACGCGCCGCTGACGCCCTTGCCGCCCCGCCGCTGCGACCGGTACGCGTCGACCTTGGTGCGCTTCGCGTACCCCGTCCGGGTGATCGTGACGACCACGTCCTCGCGGGCGATCAGGTCCTCCATCGAGACCTCGCCGTCGAACGGGATGATCTGCGTCCGCCGTTCGTCGCCCCACTTGGCGATGATCTCGCCCAGCTCCTCGGAGACGATCCTGCGCTGCCGCTCCGGCTTCGCCAGGATGTCCTTCAGGTCGGCGATCTCCACCTCGAGCTTGGCCAGGTCGTCGAGGATCCGCTGCCGCTCCAGCGCGGCGAGCCGGCGCAGCTGCATGTCCAGGATCGCGGTCGCCTGGATCTCGTCGATGTCCAGCAGCCGGATCAGGCCCTGCCGGGCGTCGTCCACCGTCGGCGACCGCCGGATCAGGGCGATCACCTCGTCCAGCGCGTCCAGGGCCTTCGAAAGACCACGCAGGATGTGCGCCCGCTCCTCGGCCTTGCGCAGCCGGAACGCCGTCCGCCGGCGGATCACCTCGATCTGGTGCTCGACGTAGTAGCGGATGAACTGGGCCAGGTTGAGCGTGCGCGGCACGCCGTCCACCAGCGCCAGCATGTTCGCGCCGAACGTCTCCTGGAGCTGGGTGTGCTTGTAGAGGTTGTTCAGCACCACCTTGGCGACCGCGTCGCGCTTGAGCACCAGCACCAGCCGCATACCGGTACGCCCGGAGGACTCGTCCCGGATGTCGGCGATGCCGGCGAGCTTGCCCTCCTTGATCAGCTCGGCGATGCGCTCGGCCAGGTTGTCCGGGTTCACCTGGTACGGCAGCTCGCTGACCACCAGCGCCGGGCGGCCCCGCTTGTCCTCCTCGACCTCCACCACGGCCCGCATCCGGATCGAGCCGCGCCCGGTCCGGTACGCGTCCTGGATGCCGGCCTGGCCGACGATCAGACCGTGGGTCGGGAAGTCCGGGCCCTTGACGATCTCCAGCAGGGCTTCGAGGGTGGTCGCCTCGTCCTCGTCCGGGTGCTCCAGGCACCACTGGACGGCGGCGCCGATCTCGCGCAGGTTGTGCGGCGGGATCTTGGTCGCCATACCGACGGCGATGCCCTCGGAGCCGTTGATCAGCAGGTTGGGGATCCGGGACGGCAGGATGGTGGGCTCCTTGGCCCGACCGTCGTAGTTGTCCTGCATGTCGACGGTGTCCTCGTCGATGTCCCGCATCATCTCCATGGCGAGCGGGTCGAGCTTGCACTCGGTGTTGTGGCTGACGAAGCCGTCGGAGACGAAGGAGTGGTCGTCGGTGTCCACCCGGATGCTGTAGACCGGCTGCACGCCCGCGTCGGTGACGCTCGCGACCTCGGCGTAGTAGAAGCGACCGTCGACCAGCGGCTCGACCACATCGAGCACCTCGGTGTTGGTAATCCGGGCGGCGATCTCGTCCCGGTCCCGCTCCCACCGCTCGACGCGGTCGACGTTGTGCCGGCGCAGCCAGTCCCGCTCGGTCCAGCGGCTGGCACCGTGCTCGCGGATGAAGTCGCCGACCAGCGGCACGTGGTCGCTGGAGAGCGCCGTGCTGCTCGCCGGCACCGAGGCCAGCTCGGACTCCAGCTTGGCCTGCTTGCGGCCGAGGAAGCCGACCTGGGCGGCGAAGATCCGGGCGTCGCGCCGGTTGCTGACCACGACCTTGATCTCGCCGTTGTCGTAGCGGCACTGGCGGCTGACCACACCGAACTCCAGCAGCAGCTGCTGCACCTCGCGGGCGAGGCGGTCGCTACGCGTGGAGTACGAGATCTGGATGGTGTTGCGCGGCAGCAACGAGGACGAGCCGTCGCCCTCGAACAGCGACTGGAGGAAGGCCCGCTTGACGGCGGCCGGCCCCCGCCACACGAACTCCGGCACGAACTTGCCGGCGCTACGCGCCCCGACCAGCTCGCCGAGGACGCTGGTCCGCAGGGCGCTGAGGTCCTGGACATCCAGCTCGTGCAGGGTGCTGCCGGAGGCGATCACCCGTTCGCTGACGTAGCGGGGACCGCCGACCGCCAGGTCGTAGGCGGCAAGCACCCGGACGAAGAAGTCGCGGTCGACGTTGTTGAAGCCGGCGCGCCCTTGGGACACCCAGCCTTCGCTGACGAAGGCGCCCGCGAGGACGGCGGCCTCGACGTGCTCCAGCATCGGGTAGCCGATCTCGTCCGGCACGCTGCGCTGGAGGACCACCCGGTCGCCGGGGGCGATCTCGGCGAGCAGCTTCCAGAGCAGGGTCGGCACGCCGGCCACGTCCACCAGGCAGAGCACCGGGTGGTTGTGGGTGCCGGTCACCTCGTACCCCTCGCGGGTGCGCAGCCGCAGCGTCGGGTGCTCGCCGGAGTGGAAGAACTTGGAGGCGCGGACCAGGTCGCCATTGCGGTCGCGCACCTTCAGGTCGATGTCGGTCTCGCTGCTCGGCGCGGCGTCGGCAACCAGGTCGCCGATCCGCACACTGCCGACAGCAGTACGAATCCGGACATCCGGGGAGAGACAGTACCTCATGGCGGCGGCCGGATCGTTTCCGGGCGAACCGAAGTTGCCGTTGCCGTCGACCAGCGGGTAACGCAACGACCAGGGCTGCGCCATCCGGACCAGCGCGTCGTAGATCGGCGAGTCGCCGTGCGGGTGGAACTGACCCATCACGTCGCCGACGACGCGGGAGCACTTCACGTAGCCGCGGTCCGGCCGGTACCCCGAGTCGAACATCGCGTACAGGATCTTGCGGTGGACCGGCTTGAGCCCGTCCCGGACGTCCGGCAGCGCACGCCCGACGATGACGCTCATCGCGTAGTCGAGGTAGGAGCGCTGCATCTCCACCTCGAGCCCGACCGGCTCGATGCGGTCGTGCGCGACCACCGCGCCGGCGGCCTCGGGGACCTCGGGCTCGTTCGGTGTGGACTCGGGGGTATCGGTCACTTGTTAACCCTTATCAGACTCAGAGTCGTTTTTGTGCTGTGGATAACCGCTGTGGATACCGGCCATGCTGTGGATAACTCTGTGGATCCGCAGGCCCGGCCGGTGCCGACCGGTCGGGCCCGAGCGGATTTCAGATGTCCAGGAACCGCACGTCCTTGGCGTTGCGCTGGATGAACGAGCGGCGGGCCTCGACGTCCTCACCCATCAGCACGCTGAACAACTCGTCGGCGGTTGCCGCGTCGTCGAGCGTGACCTGACGCAGCGTACGCGTAGCCGGGTTCATCGTGGTCTCCCACAGCTCGGGGTAGTTCATCTCGCCGAGACCCTTGAACCGCTGGATGTCGTCCGGCTTGGCGTTCGGCTTCTTCTGCTGGCGCAGCGCGATCAGGCCGTCGCGCTCCCGGTCGGAGTACGCGTACTGGGCATCGTCACCCTTCTTGTTCCACTTGATCTTGTAGAGCGGCGGGGCGGCCAGGTAGACGTGCCCCAGCTCGACCAGCGGCCGCATGAAGCGGAACAGGAGGGTGAGCAGCAGGGTCTGGATGTGCTGACCGTCGACGTCGGCGTCGGCCATCAGGACAATCTTGTGGTACCGCAGCTTCTCGATGTCGAAGTCGTCGTGGATGCCGGTGCCGAGCGCGGTGATCAGCGCCTGGACCTCGTTGTTCTTCAGGACCCGGTCGATGCGGGCCTTCTCCACGTTGAGGATCTTGCCGCGGATCGGCAGGATCGCCTGGGTCCGCGGGTCGCGCCCCTGCTTGGCGGAGCCGCCGGCGGAGTCGCCCTCGACGATGAAGACCTCACACTCGCGCGGGTCGGTGGACTGGCAGTCGGCCAGCTTGCCGGGCATCGAGCCGGACTCCAGCAGCGACTTGCGCCGGGCCAGCTTGCGGGCCTGCTGGGCGGCGATCCGGGCGCGGGCCGCCTGGGAGGCCTTCTGGATGATGATCTTCGCCTCGGCCGGGTTCCGGTCGAGCCAGTCGACCAGCCACTCGTTGCAGACCCGCTGCACGAAGCTCTTGACCGGCGTGTTGCCGAGCTTGGTCTTGGTCTGCCCCTCGAACTGGGGGTTGGCCAGCTTCACCGAGATGATCGCGGCGAGCCCCTCGCGGATGTCCTCGCCGGAGAGCTTCTCGTCGCTCTTGAGCAGCTTCTTGTCCGCCCCGTAGCGGTTGATGACGCTGGTCAGCGCGGCCCGGAAGCCTTCCTCGTGGGTGCCGCCCTCGTGGGTGTTGATCGTGTTGGCGAAGGTGTAGACCGACTCGCCGTACGACTCGTTCCACTGCATGGCGATCTCGACCGACATGCCGTCCTCCTCGGCGCCGAACTCGACCACCGACTTGTGGATCGGGGCCTTGGAGGCGTTGAGGTGCCGGACGAAGTCGGCGATGCCGCCCTTGTAGCAGAAGGTGACCTCCCGCATCTTGCCGTCCTCGCCCTCGGCGACACGCTCGTCGAGGAGGTGGATGGTGAGACCGCGGTTGAGGAAGGCCATCTCCTGGAGGCGGCGGTAGATGGTCTGGAAGTCGAAGTCGACGGTCTCGAAGACGGTCGGGTCGGGCCAGAAGGCGACCGCCGAGCCGGTCGCGTTGGTCGGCTCGCCCTTCTCCAGCGGGGTCGGTTTCGAGTTCGTGTACGACTGACGCCAGACGTACCCGTCCTTCTGGATCTCGACGGCCATCCGGGTGGAGAGCGCGTTCACGACGGAGACGCCGACACCGTGCAGGCCTCCGGAGACGGCGTACGCCTTGCCGTCGAACTTACCGCCGGCGTGCAGCACGGTCAGCGCGACCTCGACGCCCGGCTTCTTGAGCTTCGGGTGGAGGTCGACCGGGAAGCCACGGCCGTTGTCGGTGACCCGGACCCCGCCGTCGCCGAGCAGCACCACGTCGATGGTGTCGCAGTACCCGGCCAGCGCCTCGTCCACCGCGTTGTCGACGACCTCCCACACCAGGTGGTGCAGGCCCCGTTCGCCGGTGGAGCCGATGTACATACCGGGGCGCTTCCGGACCGCCTCCAGCCCTTCGAGGACGGTGATCGACTCGGCGCCGTAATCCTGCTTGTCCTGCGCTGCCACCCTCGGCCACTTTCTCGCGCCCGCCGCGCCTGATGGCGCGCCGGCGCGGGGTTCGGCGGACAGGACGCGACGTCGGCGCGCGGACCGGCACCGGAGACTAATCCGGGCTGCGGGTCGAACGCGCCGGTCGCCGCGGTTGCCCGCGGATCGCGATCGGCTCGACCCGACGTGGGACGATGATCTCGGGCCCGAACCGGCCCCGTGTCTCGTCGCTCCGCACCGGGTCTTCGTCTCAGCCTCAATCTTACTGTGCGCTGACGACAGAACCACCACTCGGCACCCCTGCGCGGCGGCTGAGAACTCCGTAGCGGGCCGAAACGCGCCGTCCGCGACTCCCCCTACGCAGATCGGTCCGTTTGCGGGCTCGCTCCTCCCGGCGGCGGTCCCGCGCCCGGCGTGTCGCAGGCCGGGAGAACCGGTGGCTTGATCTTTGGGTGCGGGAACCGGACGATCGACCCGTTGAACGGACACGGGCTTGAGAGGTGACGCCAGATGGGGCTGGACAATGTCGCGGTGCACTGGCCGCGGACCGGCCGCTTCTACGACCCGGTCGCACCGGCCGAGTTCGTGGACTTCGGCGAGATCGTCGACATGCCGCGGATCTCCGCCCCGACCGCCGCGCTCGCCGAGCTGATCGCCAAGACCGGCACGGTGCGGGCGACCGCGTACACGGAGCTGGTGGACCTGATCCTCGGGCTGGAAAATGTGCTCTACGCCACGGAGAACTCGGCCGAGGACGAGGATCCGGTGATCGACCCCGACGGCTGCTCCTGGATCGCCGACGGGTTGGAGAAGTTCGTGGCGCGGCACCGGCCGGTGGCCGAGGCGGTCACCTTCGAGTCGGTCAGCGAGGTGCTCCGCTCGCTGCTGGGCGACGGACGCCTGGCCGAGCAGCAGCTGCGCTGGCTGGACAGCCGGCTGGACCGGCTGCGCGACGAGAACGGCGATCCGCCGCAGTGGACCTTCACCTGCGCCGAACTGAGCGTCCTCGCCGCGTTCTACCGCCGCTGCGCCGACCGGGGCTTCGCGGTCTACGCCGACGCCTGACGGGACGCCGAGACGCCCGACGGGGACGCTGACCGGTCCGGCACGGACGGGACGGGTCAGCCGTAGGTGTCCCGTGGGCCACGACCCCGGACCCGGCGGGGGCCGCGCGACCACGACGGCGCCGCCGGGCCGTGGATGTGCAGCTTGCGCACCACGTTGTGGCCGACCTCCCGGGCGATCTGCTTGAGCAGGGAGCCGGCGAGCAGCCGCAACTGGGTCGCCCAGGCGGTCGACCGGGCCTCCACGGTCAGCTCGCCGTCCTCCAGCTTCACCGGCCGGCTGTGCTGGGCGACCTCCGGGCCGACCACCCGCTCCCACGCGCCGAAGACGGTCGCCTCGGCGGCCGGCTGCTGCCAACCCCGCGCCTTGACCAGCCGGTCCAGCACCACGCCGAGCGGCTGCGGGTCGCGGGGGTCCGGGCCGGGCCCGGAGTAGCCGCGCAGCCGCCGCTCGCCGCCGCCCTCCCCGCCGACGGCGCCGCGCCGCCGCGTCTTCGCTGCCGCCTCCCGACGGGCCTTCGCCGCGTCCAGCACCGCACGGGCGAGCTGCGGCCCGGAGGCTCCGGCCGCCGGACCTCCGTCCGCAGCCGGCGCCGCCGCGTCCTCGCCCCGGCCGGGGCCCGTCGGGTCCGGCTGGTCAGCCGACACGGTTCACCGTCCCCTCGGCGACGGCGTACCGGGCACCGCGCAGCCGCGCGGGCACGTCGTCGTCCACCGCGCAGGTCACCAGCAGTTGACTCGCGCCGGCGACCAGGTCGGCGAGGCGTTCCCGCCGGCCCGTGTCCAGCTCGGCGAAGACGTCGTCGAGCACCAGCACCGGCTCGATGCCGTCGGCGCGCAGCAGGTCGTACCCGGCCAGCCGCAGCGCCAGGGCGTACGACCAGGACTCGCCGTGGCTGGCGTACCCCTTGGCGGGCAGCGGGCCCAGGGTCAGCGTGAGGTCGTCGCGGTGCGGGCCGACCAGCGTGGTGCCGCGCTCGATCTCGGCGGACCGGGCCTCGGCGAGCGCGCCGCTCAGCGCCGCGGCGAGGGCGGCGCGGTCGGTGGTCGGCTCGGCCAGCTCGACCGACGACCGGTACGCGATGCCCGCGGCGCCCCGGCCGGCCGCGACGGCGTCGTACGCCTTGGTGACGTGCGGGGCGAGCGCGGCGACCAGTTCGAGGCGGCCGGCGAGCAGGTCGGCGCCGTGCTGCGCGAGGTGGGTGTCCCAGACCGCGAGCGTGGACAGGTCACCGCCGCGGGTGCCGCCGGTCTTGCGAGCCAGGTACGCCGTCCGCAGCAGGGCGTTGCGTTGCTTGACCACCCGGTCGTAGTCGGCGCGTACCCCGGCGTACCGGGGCTGGCGGAGCACCAGCAGGTCGTCGAGGTAGCGGCGGCGCTCCGCCGGGTCGCCCCGGACGAGCTCCAGGTCCTCCGGGGCGAAGAGCACCAGCCGCAGGGCGCCGAGCACGTCCCTTGCCCGGCGGGCCGGAGAGCGCCCGAGTCGGGCCCGGTTGGCCTTGCCGGGGACGATCTCCAGTTCCACGAGCAACTCGCGTCCCTCGTGCACCACGGCGCAGCGGATGATCGCGGCGGTGGCGCCCATCCGGACGAGGGGGGCGTCGGTGGCCACCCGGTGCGATTCCAGGGTGGCCACGTAGCCGAGCGCCTCGACCAGGTTGGTCTTGCCGACGCCGTTGGGACCGACGAGGACGTTCGCCCCCGGTTCGAGGTCGACGCCGACCCGCTCGTACGAGCGGAAGTCGACCAGTTCGAGCCGGCGGACGTACACGGCTGTGACGCGCGTCAGCGCTTGCGGACGGCGTGGCCGCCGAACTGCTGGCGCAGCGCGGCGACGGCCTTCATGGCGGGCGAGTCGTCCTGGCGGGACGCGAACCGGGCGAACAGCGAGGCGGCGATGACGTTCATCGGCACGGCGAGCCGGACCGCCTCGTCGACCGTCCACCGGCCCTCGCCGGTGTCCTCGGTGTAGCCGCTGAGCTCGGCCAGCTCCGGGTCCTCGTCGAGGGCGTGGTCGAGCAGGTCGAGCAGCCAGGACCGGACGACCGTGCCCTCCCGCCACGACTTGAAGACACCGGGGACGTTGGTGACCAGCTCGGACTTGGCCAGCAGTTCGTAGCCCTCGGCGTAGGCGTGCATGAGGCCGTACTCGATGCCGTTGTGCACCATCTTGGCGTAGTGCCCGGCGCCCACCGGTCCCGCGTGCACGAAGCCGAACTCGCCGGCCGGCTTGAGCGTCTCGAAGATCGGCATGAGCCGGCCGACGTGCTCCTCGGAGCCGCCGACCATGAGGGCGTACCCGTTCTGCCGGCCCCAGACTCCGCCGGAGACCCCGACGTCGACGTATCCGATGCCGCGCTCGTTCAGGCGCTCGGCGCGGGGGAGGTCGTCGCTGAACCGCGAGTTTCCGCCGTCGATGATGATGTCGCCGGCATTGAGGACGTCGGCCAGTTCGTCGATGGTGGCGTCGGTGACGCCGGCGGGCACCATGACCCACACGGCCCGCGGCGCCTCCAGCTTCTCCGCCAGGGCCGCGAGGCTCGCTACGTCGCTCAGCTCCGGGTGGTGGTCGAAACCGACCACCTCGTGCCCGGCGGCGCGCAGCCGCTCGCGCATGTTGCCGCCCATCCGGCCGAGCCCTACCAGGCCGAGCTGCATGTGACCGTACCTCCGTGCGTCGTGGTTCTTCTCGGGTAGCGATCAGCGGGAGACGCGGATCGGCATGATGAGGTACCGGTACCCGGGAAGAACCTCGCCATCCTCGCCGGCGGGAGAAATCACCGCGGGCTTGAAGGCGTCGACGAACGAGAGGACGGCGAACTGGGCCCCCAGGTTCGCGAGGCCGTCGATCAGGTACTGCGGGTTGAACCCGATGGTCAGGGGATCGCCGGTGAAGGTGGCCTCCATCGCCTCGCTGGCGCGGGCCTCCTCGGTGCCACCGGCCTCGACGACCAGCCCGTCGCCGCTGAAGCTCAGCAGCACCGGGGTGGTGCGCTCGGCGACCAGCGCGACCCGCTTGACAACCTCGATGAGTGTGCTGACCGGCACCTGGGCCTGAGCGTTGTGGGTGGCCGGGAAGAGCGAGCGCACCGGCGGATAGTTCGCGCCGTCGAGCAGGCGGCTGGTGGTGCGGCGGGTGCCCCCGGCGAAACCGATCATGCCCTCGCCGGCCGCACCCTGGGAGAGCGCCATGGTCACCTGGCCGCCCAGCGGGCCGAGCGCCTTGGCGGTGTCGTGCAGGGTCCGGGCGGGCACGAGCGCGTTGAGGCTGATCTCCGGATCGTCCGGGTTCCACTCCATCTCGCGCAGGGCGAGCCGGTAGCGGTCGGTGGCGAGCATCGCCAGCGTGCGGCCGGACAGCTCGATGCGGACGCCGGTCATCATCGGCAGGGTCTCGTCGCGGCCGGCGGCGACGGCCACTTGGGCGACGGCGGCCGCGAAGGCGGCCGCGTCGACGGTGCCGGCGCTCTCCGGCATCTCCGGGAGCGTCGGGTAGTCCTCCACCGGCATGGTGGGCAGGGTGAACCGGGCGCTGCCACAGACGAGCTCGAGGTGTGCGCCGACCGCGGCGATGTCGACCGGCTTCGCCGGCAGCGCCTTGGTGATCTCGGCGAGGAGGCGGCCGGAGACCAGGGCGGCGCCGTCGGCATCCCCCTGTACCTCCACGGTCACCTGGCTGGAGACCTCGTAGTCGAACCCGGAGACCTGCAGGTTGCCGTCGGTGACACGCAGCATCACACCGGCGAGCACCGGCACGGACGGCCGGTTGGGCAGGCTCTTCGCGGTCCAGGCCACGGCCTCGGCGAGCGCATCGCGCTCCACTCGGAACTTCATCAATGCCTCCGCGTCGACGTCAGCGACAACTCTCTCATGCCGACCGCTGCCTACCGACCCGCCTGAGCGTGCGGGTTCACATCGCACCTTAGGGCGCGAGGGCATCGGCTGTGCGCCCGACCCCGTGCCGTCCAGGTGCCGGTGGACCGGCCTCGGCGGTCTCCGGCCCGATCCACAGAAAGTCCAACGGTGATGATTGGTTTTTGTTGTCTTAGAAGATCTAACTCATCGTCTTCATCGCACCTGTGCAAACTGTGGAGAACCACCGTCGGCGCAGGTCAGACAGGTTATCCACCGGTGGTTTTGCTGTGGAGAACCAGGGGTACAACCCGTGTCGCGATCCACAGGCGGGCTCCGCCCCCAGGTTGTCCACGGTTATCCACCGGTTGTCCACCGGTAATCCACCGACTTTCTCCCCAGACCTGTGGATCAGCGGGCGCGCCCCGATCCCCGTTTTCCCCAGAACCTTCAACAGGCCGCCCACAGGCGGACCGTCTCCGGTGGACAACGGCACGGTTGTCCCCAGGCGTCCACAGCGTCGTCCCCAGGGTTTCTCCACAACCTGTGGGTAACGACGCGTTCGGCGGAACGTAGTTTTCCACCGCAGTGGACAACTGGCTGTGGACAGGGTGTGGACAGCGAGTCGGGCGGTGGACGGTCACGACCCCGATGCTGCGGCCTCGACCATGTCGAGGGTCAACCTGATTGTGGAAGAGCGGACGCCCGGCCGCTGCTGCGGCCGGGCGTCGGGTGTCCGGCGTGTGCCACGACGGCTCGGCGCGGCGCACCGGCTGGCACCGCGTTCCGGCCTGAGGTCGTCGCTCGTCGCTCAGGTGTTCTGCTTGATCCGGTTGGTCAGCTCGGCGATCTGGTTGTAGAGCGAGCGTCGCTCGGCCATCTGCTGGCGGATCTTCCGGTCGGCGTGCATGACGGTGGTGTGGTCGCGGCCGCCGAACGCCTGCCCGATCCGGGGCAGCGACAGGTCGGTCAGCTCCCGGCACAGGTACATGGCGACCTGGCGGGCGTTGACCAGGACCCGCGAGCGGGAGTGCCCCCGGAGGTCCTCCAGGCTCACCCCGAAGTAGTCGGCGGTGGAGACCATGATCTGGTCGGCGGTGATCTCCGGACCGGCGCCGTCCGGGATGAAGTCCCGCAGCACCTCCTCGGCCAGCGACAGCTCCACCGACGAGCGGGTGAGGCTGGCGAACGCGGTCACCCGGATCAGCGCGCCCTCGAGTTCCCGGATCGAGTTCGACACCCGGGACGCGATGAACTCCAGCACGTCCGGCGGGGCGAACAGCCGCTCCTGGGCCGCCTTCTTCTGCAGGATCGCGATCCGGGTCTCCAGGTCCGGCGGCTGGATGTCGGCGAGCAGGCCCCACTCGAACCGGGTCCGCAGCCGGTCCTCCAGCGTCGCCAGCTGCTTCGGCGACCGGTCGGAGGTGATCACGATCTGCTTGTTGGCGTTGTGCAGCGTGTTGAACGTGTGGAAGAACTCCTCCTGCGTCCGCTCCCGGTTCTCCAGGAACTGGATGTCGTCGATCAGGAGGATGTCGACGTCCCGGTAGCGGCGCTGGAACGCGCTGGTCTTGTCGTCGCGCAGGGAGTTGATGAAGTCGTTGGTGAACTCCTCGGTCGAGACGTACCGGACCGAGCGGGCGTTGCCGAGCGTCGTGGCGTAGTGGCCGATCGCGTGCAGCAGGTGCGTCTTGCCGAGCCCCGAGCTGCCGTAGATGAACAGCGGGTTGTACGCCTTCGCCGGCGACTCGGCCACCGCCACCGAGGCCGCGTGGGCGAACCGGTTCGACGAGCCGATGACGAACGTCTCGAACATGTACTTCGGGTTCAGCCGGTTGCCGCCGCTGTCCGCGGGCGCTGGCAGCCGCCGCTCCTCCCGGCCACCGGGCCGGTGGTCCACCCGCCCCGGCCCGCTGTCGGTGCCGAGGTCCCGCGGCAGGGCCCGGATCACGTGCTGGTCGCGCGGCGACGCGCCGTCCTCCCGGTAGCGCGGGTCGAAGGCGCGGCCGTCCACCGACGGATCCAGCCGGGCCGCCGGGTCGTCGAAGCCGCGTCGCTCGGGGCGGAGGCTCGGGCGGTCGGGGCGGGGCGGCTCGGCGAAGGTGGTGCCGAACAGCGGCTCCTGGGCGTCCCGGGCCACCGGGGCCGGCCGCTCGGCGACCGGCGGCCCGGCCGGGGGCTCGATCCGGCCACCGGGCTGGGTCTGTTCGGGTATCAGCGGCAGCTGCCGGTTCGCGTCGTCCTCCGGCACGGTTCCCGGCGCGCCGCCGGCGTCGCCGTACGGCTCACCGGTCTCGGTGTCCGGCGTGCTGCGGTAGACGGTGCCCGCCGGGCGGCCGGCGCCGTCCTCCGGCACCCGCACGGTGACCGCCACCTGGATGGGCCGGCCCAACCGGCGGGTCAGCGCCTCGGTGATCGCCGGTCGCAGCCGGGACTCGATGACGTCGCGGGTGAACGCGTCCGGGACGGAGAGCAGAGCGGTGTCCTCGACGATCGCCCGCAGCCGGGTCAGCCGGAGGTACGCCCGCTGCTGCGCGGAGATGATCTCGTCGGCGAGCTCGTCCGTCGTCGCCGTCCACACCGCGGCAAGGTCGGTCGTACCGGCCACCGTCGTGCCACCCCCTCGCCTCTGCTCCCGGACGCCGCCGTCCTCCCCGTCGGCCGTCCCGGGCCCGCCGCGTTCGAGCGGGTGGTTCACCCCACCCGGACGGCCGACCGGTCCTCGTCCACAAGTTATCCACAGCCTGTGTACGTACCGATTGTGGCCGCCCGACGGATGCGGGGCGGACCTGCCCCCTGTCGAACGGGCGTTGAAGCGGGTGCACCCTGCCGAACGATCCACTGCCCTGTCCGGTCTTGCCAGCCGGCGGCGACCCCACCCGTCGACGCCGACCGCAATCGGGCACGGTAACAGCGATGTCCCAGAGCCATCAACCGCCGACGCGCGCCGCACGTTGGCGGTATCAGTGAAAAGAGCCGCTTCGGTCGCCGCCGTCCGCCGGAGTCGCACCTGGTGGGGACGTTTGACGGTCGTTGCACCCCTGCGTAGGCTGGAGCGGCTGCTCTCTCGCCCTCTGCTAGGGTGATGGGTGCCTGCCGCCCGTGGCCGCCTCCCCCGCACCGCCGGGTCCCGCGTCGCCGGGCAGCGCCGATCGAGGGTCACCGTCGAGGTGACCCTGACCATGACACGACCCTGGGCGATCCCCCGCCTGGGGGCACAACAACGGAGAGCCTGACGTGAGCAAGCGCACCTACCAGCCGAACAACCGCCGGCGCGCGAAGACCCACGGCTTCCGGCTGCGCATGCGCACCCGTGCCGGCCGCGCCATCATCGCGACCCGTCGCGCCAAGGGCCGCACCCGCCTGTCGGCCTGAGGCCGGCCGGGTCCGATCCGCAGGACGTGGGCAGTCGTGCTGGCCGCCGCGCAGCGACTGCGGCGCAGCGCTGACTTCGCCGCAGCGGTCCGCGGTGGCCGGCGCGCCGGGCGCGGCGCTGTCGTCGTCCACCTGAGCCTGCCGGTGACCCCCACCACCGCAACGTCGCCGGAGCCGGCGCGGGCGGGCACGGAGGACAACTCCGCACCCGCCCGCGCCGGCTTCGTCGTGTCCAAGACGGTCGGCAACGCCGTCGTCCGCAACCGCGTCCGCCGCCGGTTGCGGCACCTGGTCCGCGAGCGCCTCGCCGGGCTGCCCGACGGAAGCACTCTGGTGGTCCGCGCCCTGCCCGCGGCGGCCACCGCTTCGTACCAGCGGCTCGGCGCCGACCTCGACGCGGCGATCGCGGCCGCACGGTCACCCCGGGGACGGCGGTCCCGGTGAGTCAGGGCCACGAGGTGCCACGGCCGACCACAGTCGGTGCCCGGATGCTGACCGGGCCCATCATCGCGTACCGTCGGTGGATAAGTCCGGCACTGCCGGCCCGCTGTCGGTTCTACCCGTCGTGCAGCGCGTACGCCCTGGAGGCGGTGGCTCGCCACGGCGCCTTCCGGGGAGCCGGCCTGACGGTCCGGCGGTTGCTGCGCTGCCACCCATTCCACCCAGGTGGATTCGACCCGGTGCCGGAGCCGGGCGGTCGCCGCCGTGCCGATGTGACTGGAGCCTGAGAATTGAGTCTCGACTGGATCTACTACGCGATCTCGTGGATCCTGCTGGTCTGGCATCGGGCCTGGGAAGCCGTCGGGGTGTCGGACGGCGCGGTGCTGGGCACCAACTGGGCCTGGATCCTCGCCATCATCTTCCTCGTGGTCACCGTCCGGGTGATCCTGTTCCCGATCTTCGTCAAGCAGATCAAGTCGCAGCGCGCCATGCAGGCGTTGCAGCCGCAGGTCAAGGCACTCCAGGAGAAGCACAAGGGTGACCGGGAGACGCTCCAGAAGGAGATGATGGAGCTCTACCGGAAGGAAAAGGCCAACCCTCTCATGGGCTGCCTTCCGATGTTCCTCCAGATCCCGGTCTTCCTCGGCCTCTTCCACGTGCTGCGCCGGCTCAACCCGGACAAGAGCGAGAGCGGCATGACGCTCTACGGCTGGACGGTCAGCCAGTTCGAGAGCGCGTCGGCCGCCAAGCTGTTCACCGCGCCGATCGCCGGCAAGTTCGGCTCCACCGCCGAGGAACTCGCCGCGCTGAACGCCAACGGCACCACCGTGAAGATCATGGCCGGCGTCCTGGTCCTGATCATGATGGGCACCACGTACCTGACCAGCCGTCAGATGATCCTCAAGACCGGCTGGGCGGAGGACCCGCAGCAGCGGATGATCCAGAGGCTGATGCTCTACGGCATCCCGGCGTCGCTGCTCATCTCCGGTGCGATCTTCCCCATCGGTGTGATCATCTACTGGGTCACCAACAACCTGTTCACCCTGGCCCAGCAGCAGTGGGTGCTGCGGAAGTTCCCGCCGCCGCCCAACATGACGGCCAAGTCGGGCACGTCCGGCGCCCGCAACCCGGTGCAGCCGGCCAAGACCGGTGGGCTGTTCGGCCGCAAGGCCGCCCCGCAGGCGCCCGCCAAGCCGGCCGCGCCGAAGGTCGCCGGCCCGAAGCCGGGCGCCAAGCCGGTCAACCCGAAGAAGGGCAAGCCTGCCAAGCGGCGGTGAACCGTCCGGGCCGCCGTCGGAACCCCGGCGGCGGCCCGTCCCGCACCGTGCAGCCGCCGTACGGCCGGCGCCGGAGCGCAAAGGGCCGCGCGCGCCGCGGCCGCGGGGTGACACTGCCCCTACAGACGTGCCCGTGGGCACCGGCGACCTCCCGCCGGCCCCGGGAGACCAGCGGACCCGACGGTCCGGCCGAGCGAGTACGGAGATGAGACCGTGACCGACACCAGCATCCCCCACGCCGACGAGTCCCTGGACGCCGAAGGGGCCGAGCCGACCGCGACGCACGACGGCGACGAGACCGAGGAGACCGAGGAGACCGAGGAGACCGGCGGCACGGAGAAGAAGGCCGCCGCCGAGAGCGACCTGTTCCGGCAGAGCGAGATCGCCGCGGACTACGTGGAGGGCCTGCTCGACATCCTCGACTACGACGGGGACATCGACGAGCTGGTCTCCGGCGGCCGTCCGGTCGTGGAGGTCGTCGGTGGCCGGCTGCAGGCCCTGGTCGGCCAGCGTGGGGCCACCCTGGAGGCGCTCCAGGAGTTGGCCCGGCTGGCCGTGTTCCGCCAGACCGGCACGCCCAGCCGGCTGCTGCTCGACGTGGGCGGCTACCGGGCCACCCGGCGCAAGGAGCTCGCGGCGGTGGCTAAGAACGCCGTCGAGAAGGTCAAGGAGTACGGCGAGCCGGTGCGCCTGGAGCCGATGTCCGCCTTCGAGCGCAAGTGCGTCCACGACGTCGTCAACGCCATCAGCGGTGTGGTGAGCGAGTCCGAGGGCGTCGAGCCCAACCGGCGCATCATCGTGCGGCCGGCGGACTGACCGGGTGACCCACGACGACACCGCGGCGGCGGCCGCGTCCGGCCCGGGTGGCACGCCACCCGGGCCGTCGCCTGTCGATCGCCGCCCGGCGCCCGATCCCGCCGACGCGACGTTGCCGCCGGCGCTGGCGGGCGCGGCCCGGACGCTCTTCGGCGACCGGCTCGACCTGGCCGCCGCGTACGCCGAACTGCTGGTGACCGACGGCGTGGTCCGTGGGCTCATCGGGCCGCGGGAGGCGCCTCGGATCTGGGACCGGCACCTGCTCAACTGCGCGGCGGTGGCGGAGCGGATCCCGTCCGGCGCGACGGTCCTCGACGTCGGATCCGGTGCCGGGCTGCCCGGCCTCGTACTCGCCGTCGCGCGGCCGGATCTGGCCGTGACCCTGATCGAGCCGCTTGCCCGCCGCACCGCGTTTCTCGACGAGGCGGTGGAGGAGCTCGGGCTGGGCCAGCGGGTCCGGGTCGTCCGGGGCCGGGCGGAGGAGGTCGCGTCCGGAGCGACGGGAGGCGCACCACTCTTCGGCGACGTCGTGACCGCCCGGGCCGTCGCCCCGCTCGACCGCCTCGCCGCGTGGTGCCTGCCGCTGGCGGTACCGGGTGGGCGCCTGGTCGCCCTCAAAGGCTCCTCCGCGGCCGAGGAAATCGCGCAGCACGCGGCGACGGTCGGCCGGCTCGGCGGCGGCATGCCGGAGATCCACCACTGCGGCGAGGGCGTGATCGAGCCGCCCACGCTCGTGGTCGAGATCGTCCGCGAGCGGGTGGTCGGTCCGGCCCGCCCGAAGTCCCCGAAGCGCTCCCGGGGTGGCCGGCGCCGCTGAGCCGCGGCCCGATCGCGCTCGTTCCGTTTCGTCGACGCCGTCTCCTTGCCGCTTGATCGCCGAGGGCGGCCGCCGAGGTTCGTCTGCTGCGGTGGTCCAGCTCCCTCCCCGAACGGCCGACACCGTTTCGTCCGTCTTTCCGTGTCGGCGGGACCGGCGCGGGTGGGTTGGACGACAACCCGACGTGGACCCGCTGCGGCCGATCGCCGTAGGCTGGCCGCGCGTCGATAATGTGGAGCGGGCGGCGACGGGCGATATCTAGGTCCCGACCGCTTCCGCCGGACCGCACGCTCCTGGCGTGAGCGCATGTGCGGCCCGTTGACGGGATGCGGACCGACCATCCGAAGCGGGCAGGGATGACAGGTGCATGACGACGGCAGGTACGACGATCCACGCGTGACCGGGTCTTTGGGCGACCCCGTTTCACGTGAAACCGACTACCCGGGTTGGGCGGCGCACGGACCGTCCGTGAGCCCGTCGCCCCGACCGCCGGACCGTGAGCCGGTCGTCCGGAGGGAACCTCCGGCGACGGGCGTGGCGCGTCCGGTGCCGCCGGACCTTCCTGCGGCGCGCAATGCCGCGGACGAGCCCCGCGTGGGTAACTCGTCGACAGGAGAACGGGTCGCTCCGGCGCGAGGCAACGCCGCTGCCCCGACCCGCTTCGAGGCGGCCGTGCCGCAGCAGGTGGCTCCGACAGCGGAGTCCGGTCGGGTGACCGACACGACGGCGATTCCGGACGTGCCGTACGGGCGTGGCGAGGCTGACGACACGTACGTTTCACGTGAAACCCCGACGCGCGAAGAGGATGACCCACCGTTGGCGATGGAAGCGATGCGTGCCGTGCAGATTCTGAACCCGAGTGGCGAGGTCATGATGCCTCGGCCGGACCACACGCGGGTCATGTGCGTCGCGAACCAGAAGGGCGGCGTGGGCAAGACCACCACGACGGTGAACCTGGCGGTGGCACTCGCCCTGCACGGCAACCGGGTGCTGGTGGTCGACCTCGATCCGCAGGGCAACGCCTCGACCGGGCTCAACGTTCCGCACCACACCGGGGTGCCGGACGTGTACGACTGCCTCATCAACGGCGTGCCGCTCGAGGATGTCGCCCAAGCGGTCGAGGGCATCCCCAACCTGTGGTGCGTACCGGCCACCATCGACCTGGCCGGCGCCGAGATCGAACTCGTCTCGGTGGTTGCCCGGGAGTCCCGCCTGGACCGCGCGATCACCGGGTACCCCGGCCATTTCGACTACATCTTCATCGACTGCCCCCCGTCGCTCGGCCTGCTCACGGTCAACGCGTTGGTGGCCGCGCAGGAGGTGCTCATCCCGATCCAGTGCGAGTACTACGCGCTAGAGGGGCTGAACCAGCTCATCAACAACATCAACCTGGTCCGGCAGCACCTCAACCCCCGGCTTGAGGTCTCCACCATCCTGCTCACCATGTACGACCGGCGGACCCGGCTGGCCGACGCCGTCGAGCAGGACGTCCGGAACCACTTCGGCGACAAGGTCCTCCAGGCGGTCATCCCGCGTAACGTCCGGGTCTCCGAGGCACCCAGCTACGGCCAGTCGGTGATGACCTACGATCCCGGATCGCGGGGGGCGACGAGCTACTTCGAGGCCGCCCAGGAGATCGCTGAGCGGGGCGCCATGACGCCGGTGAGCCGCAATGCGTAGTGCCGACGAGTCGCGGGGAGGCAGGGCATGAAGAACCGTCCCAAGGGCGGTCTGGGTCGAGGGCTGGGTGCGCTCATCCCCACCGGACCGGCGGTGACCGGAGCGCTCGATCCGGCCGCCGGAACCCCGGCGGTGCCCGCCAACCTGCCGCCCTCCCCCGCTGCGACACCGCAGGACGCCGCGCAGCTGAGCCCGGTGCCCGGAGCCCGCTTCGCCGAGATCCCGGTGGACGCGATCGTCCCGAACCCGAAGCAGCCGCGACAGGTCTTCGACGAGGACGCGCTGGAGGAGCTGAAGGTCTCGATCCAGGAGGTCGGCTTCCTCCAGCCGATCGTCGTCCGCCAGCTCGACGGCGAGAAGTTCGAACTGGTCATGGGTGAGCGGCGCTGGCGCGCCGCCCAGGCGGTCGGCCGGGACAACATTCCGGCGATCGTGCGGGACACCCGCGACGACGCCATGCTCCGGGACGCCCTGCTGGAGAACATCCACCGCGCCAACCTGAACCCGCTGGAGGAGGCCGCCGCGTACCAGCAACTGCTGGACGAGTTCGGCGCCACCCACGAGGAGCTGGCCCGGCGGATCGGCCGCAGCCGGCCGCAAATCTCGAACACCATCCGGCTGCTGAACCTTCCGGCCCAGGTGCAACGGCGGGTCGCCGCCGGGGTGCTCTCGGCCGGGCACGCCCGGGCGCTGCTGAGTTTCGATGACGCGGAGGCGCAGGAGCAGCTCGCGCTCCGGATCGTTGCCGAGGGCCTGTCCGTCCGTGCGACCGAGGAGATCGTCGCGCTGTCGCTCAGCGAGGGCACCGGCCGGAAGGAATCGCCGAAGCGCCGCCCGAAGCCGCACGCGCCCGCGCTGTCGGATCTCGCTGACCGGCTCTCCGACCGGTTCGACACCCGCGTGAAGGTGGACATCGGCCGGAGCAAGGGCAAGATCACCATCGAGTTCGCCACGGTCGACGACCTTGAACGGATCGTCGGCATCATCGGAGTCGAGCGGGACGAGCCCACGTCCTGATCGTGCCGAGGCTGATCGGCCGCGTGCGTCCATCTGGACCACGCGGCCGAGTTGTCTCGAGGGCACGGCGACGAGCGAGCCGAGCTGCGCCGAGGCCGGGCACTTGGTCACGCGCCGCGGCTCGACGTGCGAGGGTTCGAGCCGCGTCCCTCAGCTACCTGGAGCGAAGCGAGCGGTCTTCTCGCGGGATAGCTCAACCTCGGCAATGATCCGCATGCGGTTTCACGTGGAACCGGCGGCCCTTCGTTTCACGTGAAACAGGGCGACCGCGAGCCCCCTCCGGTCCGGGACATGCACGCCGGCCTGCGAACCCCAGGCCCGGGATCGCCCACACGCCGGCTGCTCGGTGCTCGACTCGAACTCGCTGCCCGACGCAGTCTGGTTGCGCCTCGGCCCGTCCCGGAAAGTCGACCGCCTGGCCGTTGCGGAGCAGATCTCGCTCGGGGTGACTGGCTGGCTCGAACGTCGGCGGGAGACCGGGTCGCCGGTGCCAGTAAGACGTGCTGCCCCAGAACCCGCCATCCTCACCGCACATGCCCTAGGCGGACTCCTGCCGGCTCAGGGCTGTACCGACCTAGTGCGGGCGCGTCCACTCTCGGCTGGCCGCCCAACCTCGGCGCGGGCTGTGGCCGTCGAGCCCGGGGTGGGGCTGTGGTCGCCGAGCCCCCGGGGGGTGGGCTGTGGTCCCCCAACCCGGGGCTCGACCGGGCCGCCTAGCCCCGACGGTCAGGATCTTCCGGAGGAGGGGCGGCGCTCCCAGCCGTCCGGTCGCCACCCAGCCGCGTTCCGCTCGGGTCCGAGCCAGTCCCGTTCCGCTCGGGTCCGAGCCAGTCCCGCACCGACCCTCCGCTCAGCGGAGTCCTTGCCGCTAATCGGGTTGCCGCATCCGGTCCAGTCCGCGCGGTCCGGTTCGACCTAAGCTCCTCGCCGGGAGCCGGGAGCCGGGAGCCGGGAGCCGGGAGCCGGGAGCCGGGAGCCGGGAGCCGGGAGCCGGGAGCCGGGAGCCGGGAGCCGGGGAGCCGGGAGCCGCGAGCCGGGGAGCCGGGGACCCGGGGACCCGGGGACCCGGAGCCGGAGCCGGAGCCGGAGTCCCCGAGCCCGAGCCGATCATGGTGACGTCGCGGGTGTGGCCCAACCCGAGCCCTCGCCTGAGCCCTCGCGCGCCGCCCTTCGCCAATCACGACGGTCTGGGCCGATACTGCCGGCCGGCGATGTTGGTTCGGCCCGGCACTGGCGCTGGGCCGAGTTCCCCCGACGTCGGGGCCAGTTCCCTGCGCGACCCGTTCCGTTCGCGCCGGCCCGGTAGTCGGACCGGCCTAGGGGTCGGGCCGACCCCGGTGTCCGAGCGGACCCCGGTGTCCGGGCCGGTCCTCGAACCTGCCGCACACGGACGTGCCGGCTCTGAATCAGCGGCTCCAAGCCCGGCCGGCGCTGGACGCGGTCCCGCCTGGCCTTCGTTCGGCTTGACCGCCCCTCCCGGCCGGAACCCGCGGCCCGCTCCGGCTCAGCCCAGCCACGGGCCGCACCCAGCCACGGGCCGCACCCAGCCACGGGCCGCACCCAGCCACGGGCCGCACCCAGCCACGGGCCGCACCCAGCCACGGGCCGCACCCAGCCACGGGCCGCACCCAGCCACGGGCCGATCGCGCGCCACTCGTCGAGCCCGGCGTCGCCGCCGGCCGACCTGGGCTCGACTTCCGGCAATCGAGGCGACCCAGCCGGGACGACCTCCGGCAGCCATGCGGTGCCACCCGCAGACCCTCTTCGGCCGACCACCACGACCAGCCGGTCGACGGCCGCCTCCAGGCCCGTCGCCCCATCCCTCGGCGTTATCCACAGACGTTGTCCACAGGGCGCCTCTGTTTCACGTGAAACAGCGCCCGGATTCCCTTGCTGAGCTGTGGATGACGGTGTGTCGTCAACGTCTGCGCGGCCTGTGGATATCTCTGGGGATAACGTCCAGCAGCGGTGGGCCCGTGTCCGGGAGAGGTGAGAACGGGTAGGGACAGCGGTGCCGGAAAGGGCTAGGGTCAGCCTCGTGCACGACACCCCTCCCTCACCTCCGGACTTCACCCAGTGGCCGTCCTTCCCCTTCGAAGGCGAGCTCCGCGTCAAGCAGCTCGATGATCCGGTCCCGGACGAGCCGCCCCGCCGGGGCGAAGGCCATCGGGAGTGCACCGCCTGCAGTGCTCCCGACGAGGCGTACATCTGGGTGGGCGAACGCTGGCGGGTACGCGCGATGGACCGGCCGACCGGTCTCCCGATGGTGCTGATCCTCGAATGTCGCTCACATCTGGACCTCGGTGATCTCCCGAACCTGCTCGCCGCCGAGCTGGGGGTGATGACGGTCCGACTCGAACGCGCCATCCGGTCCCTCGACGGGGTGGCCCGGGTGCACGTCAACCGCTGGGGCGACGGCTCAGCGCACCTTCACCTGTGGTTCCTCGCTCGGCCGCGCGGTCAGCTCCAACTCCGCGGAACATTCCTCCCGCTGTGGGACTCGATCCTGCCTCCGATCCCCGAGTCCACGTGGCGCGAGAACCTTGCCCTGGTCGCCGCATGGCTCGCCGAGTTCGGCGGGCGTCCACTGGCCGAACCGCCCCGGATCCAGTGGCAGGCACCAGCCAGCTTCAGCGAGTCGGTGACCGCGCCCGCCGAAGAGGAGGCCGGTGCCTCGGTGATCGACGCCGTCGAGGAGATTCCGGCGGACGAGGGGTCGGTCGACGACGGAGGGCCGGCCGGCGACGAGGGGTCGGGTAGCGACGGCAGGCCGGCGGCCGACGACGCGACGGCCGCGAACACCGACGGTCCGACGCGGGAGGCAGCTGCGGCGCCGGCGAGAACCGTGCCGCCCGCGAGGGGATCGGCCGCGGGGGCGGCACCCAGTGGCGACGCGTCAACGCCGGCCAGCAGGGTGGCAGCGGCGGCGCCCGGCGACAGCGCGACAGCGGCGGCGACGGACGGCAGCGCGGCAGCGGCGCGGACGGTTGCCACGCCGGCGGCTCAGCGGACGGCAGCGGGCTCGGCGGCCTCGGCGACGGGGTCCCGGTCGGCCACGGACGGGGTGGCCGCCAGCGAGGCCGGTGCCGAGCCAGCTGGTGAGCCCCGGTGAGCGCCGACTGGCCCGGCCGTCGGACTGGCCCGGCCCGTCGGACCGCCCCGCCGTCCAACGGACCTGACGGCGCGACCGGGGACGACCGGCGCTGACGAGGCGCCGGCGCGCCGGCTGACGGCCCGGCCTGGGAAGCCGGCGGGCAACCTCCCGGATCCGGGGAGTGTCGCGTCAGTTGCCGCGGGCGGCGGCACGGGCGACCAGCGTGCCCAGCACCCGGCCGAAGTCGAGACCGGCGGCCTGGACGGCGAGTGGCAGCAGCGAGGTCTCGGTCATGCCGGGCGCGACGTTCACCTCGAGCACGTGCGGACGGCCGTCCGGGTCGACGATCAGATCCACCCGGCTGAGGTCGCGCAGCCCCAGGGCGCGGTGGGCGGCGATGGCTACCTCGGCGACCAGCTCGGCCACCTCGCTGGTCAGCCGGGCCGGGGTGTGCCAGGTGGTGCGGCCCGCGGTGTACCGGGCGGCGTAGTCGTACACGCCGTTGCGCGGAACGATCTCCACTGCCGGTAGGGCCTGTGGCCCCTCGCCGAGGTCGACCACCGACACGGCCACGTCCATGCCCGGGACGTAGCGCTCGACGAGCGCGGTCGAGTCGTACGCGAAACACCCCACCATCGCCGCCGGCAGGGCCGCATCGTCCCGGACCACGGCGGCGCCGAGACCCGAACCGCCCTGCGCGGGCTTCACCATGAGGGGGAGTCCCAGCCGGTCCACGATGCGGTCCAGCACCGCCACCGCGCCGAGCTCGGAGAAGCGGTCGTGGGGCAGCGCCACCCAGTCGGGCGTGGAGATGCCGGCCTCCCGCAGCACCGCCTTGGCGGACGGCTTGTCCCAGGCGAGGCGGGAGGCGCGGGCGTCGCAGCCGACGTAGGGGACGTCGCACAGGTCCAGCACGCCGCGCAGCGAGCCGTCCTCACCCGTGGCCCCGTGCAGCGCGATGACAACCGCGTCGGGCGGGTCGGCGGTGAGCGACGGCAGCAGGGCGACGTCGGCGTCGCGCTGCTCCGCGTCGACGCCGACCGCGCGCAGGGCGTCCAGCACCCGGCGACCGGACCGTAGGGAGACGTCCCGCTCGTAGGACAGGCCGCCGGCGAGCACCAGCACGCGGAGGTCGGTCAGGGCGGAGGGATCGGCAGCGGTCGTACGCATGCCGGAATCATGCCAAGTCAGGTCCCGGCGTGTCCGAGCCGGCCTGGCCCCGCCGCGAACCGGGGCGACGGACGGCGCCGAACACCCGGCGCATGGCGATGTCCTGCTCCATGACGCCGGCCAGCCGCCGGACGCCCTCCCGGATCCGCTCCGGAGACGGGAACGAGAAGTTGAGCCGCATGGTGCCGGTGCCGGTGCCGTCGGCGTAGAAGCCGGTGCCGGGCACGTAGGCGACCCGGGCGGCGATGGCGCGGGGCATCATCGCCTTCGAGTCCAACCCGTCGGGCAGGGTCGCCCAGACGAAGAGGCCGCCGTCCGGCCGGGTCCATGTCGTGCCGTCCGGCATCAGGTCCGCCAGGGCGTCGAGCATGGCGTCCCGCCGCTCGCGGTAGACCTCCCGGTAGACCTTGAGCTGCTCCCGCCACGGCATCGTCCCGAGGTAGGTCGACACGGCCGCCTGCGCGTAGCCGCTGGGGCAGAGGATCTGCGCCTCGCTGGCGATCACCAGCTTGTCCCGCACGGCGTGCGGCGCGAGGATCCAGCCCACCCGGAGCCCGGGGGCGAAGGTCTTGGAGAACGTGCTCAGGTAGAAGACCCCGTCCCGGCGGCGGGCGCGCAGCGGGGCCGGCGCGTCGCCGGAGAAGCCGAGCTGACCGTACGGGTCGTCCTCCACCACGAGCAGGCCGGCGCGCTCGCAGATGTCGAGCACCCGCTCCCGCCGCTCCTCGGTCAGCGTCACGCCGGTCGGGTTCTGGTAGGTGGGGATGGTGTAGAGGAACTTCACCCGGCGCCCGGCCCGCGCCTGCTCGGCGATGGCCGCCTCCAGCGCCTCGGGGATCAGCCCGTCGTCGTCCATCGGCACGTGCACGACCTGTGCCTGGGCAGCCTGGAACACCCCGAGCGCCCCGACGTACGTCGGGCCCTCGGCGAGCACCACGTCGCCCGGGTCGAGGAAGAGTCGCGCGACCAGGTCGAGCGCCTGCTGACCGCCGACGGTGACCACGACGTCGTCCGGGGAAGCGCCGCAGGCGGCGTCGATGCCGGAGAGCGCCATCACCTCGCAGATCCGCTCACGCAGCTCCAGGGTGCCCTGGCCGATGCCGTACTGGAGGGTGGTGACGCCGTGGTCGGCGCCGAGCCGACCGAGCATGTCGCCGACCGCGTCCAGGGGAAGGGCGGCGATGTACGGCGCGCCGCCGGCGAGCGAGACCACCTCCGGCCGGCTGGCCACCGCGAAGAGCGCCCGGATCTCCGAGGCGGTCATGCCCCGGACCCGACGGGCGTACCGGTCGGTGTAGTCGTCGAGCGTCGTGCCGGTCATGCCATCACCTCGATGCGTGCTCGGGTGCCTCCCCCGCCCCGGGCGTACCCGGGACACCGGCGACCATGGCGACTCGGGGCGCCGGATGTCGATCCTAGTCGGCCGCCACCAGCAGCGTCGCCGACCGGACGGCCAGGTCCACATCCCGGACGGCCCGGTCACCCACACGGTGCCCGTTCGCGCGTCCCCTCCCGCGCCGTCCGTACCCGGCGTACGATCGCTCGTCGGGGGCAGGGAAGGCGGCGGGGCCGCTCCGTGCCGATCTCACCTCCGAGCCTAATGTGGGGATGCGCCAATGTCGCGACGTCTGGTCAGCTTGACCCTGGACACCCTGGAGGACCTGCCCCGCCCCTGCCGGCAGTGTGTCTACTGGGAGCTCGACCCGGTCTCTGCCGACCGGGCCTGCGCCGCCGGTGACCCGGGGCTGGAGAAGGAGGCGTGGGTCTCGCAGACCTTGCTGGAGTGGGGGTCCTGCGGCAAGCTGGTGTACGTCGACGGCATGCCGGCCGGCTACGTGATGTACGCCCCGCCGGCGTACGTGCCCCGCTCGATGGCCTTCCCCACCTCGCCGGTGTCGCCGGACGCGGCGTTGTTGATGACGGCGAAGGTGGTGCCCGCGTTCGCCGGGGGCGGTCTGGGGCGGATGCTGGTGCAGGGCGTCGCCCGGGACCTCACCAAGCGCGGGATCAAGGCCATCGAGGCGTTCGGTGACGCGAAGTTCGGCGACGGCGACGACCCGACGCGGGCCTGCGTGGCGCCGGCCGACTTCTTCCTCTCGGTGGGCTTCAAGACGGTCCGCCCCCATCCGCGCTTCCCCCGCCTGCGGTTGGAGCTGCGCACGGCGTTGAGCTGGAAGTCCGACGTCGAGTACGCGCTGGAGAAGCTGCTCGGCTCGATGAGCCCGGAGACCCTGCTCCGGCCGGTCCGCCCAGCCCCGGCGACCCGGTCGACGGCTGGCTGAGGCCCGGTCGCTCGCCACCGCGGCTCAGTCGACCACCGTCCCGGCGGCCACCACCGCCCGCAGCTCGCTCACGTCGATCGACCCGGTCGGGACGTCCCGCTCGACCGGGTAGTACATCCGCTGGACGGCCGCGACGATCGCCTCCACCACCCGGTCCCGGAACCGGGGGTCGACCAGCCGGGCGCGGTCACCCGGCGAGGTCAGGTAGCCCACCTCGACGCGGACGGCCGGCATCCGGGTGAGCCGCAGGAGGTCCCACGCCTTCGCGTGCGTACGGCAGTCCCGCAGCCCGGTCCGCGCGACGATCTCCCGCTGCACCAGGCCGGCCAACCGCTCCCCGGTGGCGGAGGTGACGCCGTTGTCGGTGCCGTAGTGGTACGTCGCCACCCCCTCGGCCGCCGGGTTGGCGTGTCCGTCGAGGTGCAGCGAGATGAACACGTCCGCGCCGAGCGAGTTGGCCAGGCCCGCGCGGTCGACGTCGGGCGGGCACTCCCGCTGCGCCGGACCCCGGGTGAGCTGGACCCGCACTCCGGCCGCCGCGAGCCGCCCTTCGAGGCGGCTGGCGAGGTCGTGGACGAGGTCGGCCTCGGTCCAGCGCAGCGCGCCGTCGGGCACCACCACCCCGGGGTCGGTGCCGCCGTGGCCGGGGTCGACGACCACGGTCCGCCCGACCAGGGTGGGCCCGGACTGCCGGATGGCGTCGGACTCGCGCAGCCACTGCGGGCGCCCTCCGACGACCTTGCGGCCGAGCCGGCGCAGCGCGTTCATGGTGTGGGGGCCGCAGGTGCCGTCCGGGGTCAGCCCCACCTCCCGTTGGAACTGGGCGACCGCCCGGGACGTCCGTACGCCGTAGATGGCGTCGGCCCGGCCCACGTCGTACCCCATCTCCAGCAGTCGCTCCTGGAGTGACCGGACGTCCTCGCCGGTGATTGGCTCAGGCACGGCGTGGTAGAGGGTGCGGGCGCCGAGCCGCCAGCGGGCCGCGTCGAGCGCCCGCCAGGTCTCCGCGCCCACCCGGCCGTCGACGCTCAGCCCCCGCGACTGCTGGAACGCCCGTACGGCCCGCTCGGTGTGGGCGTCGAACTCGTCGGCGTCCGGCGCCGACGGGGCGAGCAGGTCGAGGCCGGCCAGCACCGTACGGATCTCGGTGACCGCCGGTCCACGGTCACCGGGTCGGATCGGACGCACGCTCGACCCCCTCTGCACGGACGCTGGCTGGCCGGGCGGCCCGGAGCGGCTGTCGTGACCCGCGCCGGCTGGACTCCGCCTCGCTCGCCCGGGGCCACCCGACAGCCCTCTGAGGTTGAGGTTAGGCGCTCGCCGGGCCCGAGGTGCGGCGCGCCGGGAAAAAGACGCGACCCCGCATCCGGCGGCACCGGATGCGGGGTCGAGGTGCGTCCGCGCTGGTCAGAGCGCTGACTGGATGAGCTTCACCAGCTCGCCCTTGGGCTTGGCGCCGGCGATCGACTGCACCGGCTCCCCGTTCTTGAACACCGTGAGGGTCGGCACCGACATGACCCGGTAAGTGCGGGCCGTCTCCGGGTTCTCGTCGATGTTGACCTTGACGATGGTGACCTGGTCACCCATCTCGCCGGCGATCTCCTCGAGCAGCGGCGACACCTTCCGGCACGGTCCGCACCACTCGGCCCAGAAGTCCACCAGAACCGGCTTGTCGGACTTGAGCACGTCCGTGGCGAAGCTGGCGTCGGTGACCGACTTGGTTGCTCCCACTACGACCCTCCTCGGGGATGTGTTCGGTTGTTCAGCCCTGGATCGTGGCGATGAAGCGCTCGGCGTCCAGGGCGGCGGCGCAGCCCGTGCCGGCGGCGGTGATCGCCTGCCGGTAGGTGTGGTCGACCAGGTCGCCGGCGGCGAACACGCCGGGGATGCTGGTCCGGGTGCTGGGGGCCTCCACCTTGACGTACCCCTCGCCGTCCAGCTCCACCTGGCCCCGGAAGAGCTCGCTGCGGGGGTCGTGGCCGATGGCCACGAAGACGCCGGTCACGTCGAGCACCTTGGTCTCGCCGGTGTGCACGTTGCGCACGCGGACGCCGGAGACCTTGCCGTCGGCGCCGAGGATCTCCTCGACGACGGTGTTCCACTCGACCTTGATCTTGTCGTTGCCCAGCGCGCGCGCAGCCATGATCTTGCTGGCCCGGAACGCGTCCCGGCGGTGGATGATCGTGACCGACTCGGCGAACCGGGTCAGGAAGCTGGCCTCCTCCATGGCCGAGTCACCGCCGCCGACCACCACGATGTGCTGGTTGCGGAAGAAGAAGCCGTCGCAGGTGGCGCAGGAGGAGACGCCGTGGCCGAGGTACTCCTGCTCGCCGGGCACGCCCAGCGGCCGCCACGCGGAGCCGGTGGCGAGGATGACGGCCTTGGCCCGGTAGGCGGTCTCGCCCACCCAGACGGTGCTCACCGCGTCCGACCCGATCTCACCGGTGTCCTTGAGCTCGACCCGGGTGGCGTCGTCGGTCAGGAACTCAGCGCCGAACCGCTCGGCCTGCTTGCGCATGTTGTCCATCAGCTCGGGGCCGAGGATGCCGTCGGCGAAACCCGGGAAGTTCTCCACCTCGGTGGTGGTCATCAGCGCACCGCCGGACTGCACGCCCTCGATGACCAGCGGATTGAGGTTGGCGCGCGCGGCGTAGACCGCCGCGGTGTACCCGGCCGGCCCGGAGCCGATGATGATCAGGTTGCGGACCTCGTCCACTGCCGTCTCCCGATTGTGTGTGTTCGCCATCGACGCGCGCACCGATGCCGATCCGGTGCCGGCGCCCTCAGCCAGTGCCGGCAGCTGATGTGCAGAACGTCATCGACGAACCGGGGATTCCCGAGCCGGTCATCCGGTGGGTCACGTCACGTCGCGGGACATCGCCCCTGCGATCGTGGTCTCACCCTACCCGCGTCCGGTACCGGTTGTCCGAGCCGGACCCGGGCACGCCGCACTCGGGACCGCTCACCCAGGCCCACCGGGTGCCGGTGGCGTCGGTGAAGCGCACCACCAGCGCCGGAAGGCCCTGGAAGCGGGCGTAGTCGACCAGGTCGACCACCAGTGGACCGTTGCCGTGCTCGGCGCCGATCTCGCTGAGGCAGGCCGTGAGGGCACCGGGGTCGTGGAGCCGGTCGAGCCCGATCGGTCCGGCCACCCGGCCGCCCTCCTGGTCCCGGCTGCTCTGGACCAGCGGGCCGTCACTGGCGAAGGCCCGTGCCGGCGCGGCGGCCAGCTCCTCCGGCGTGTAGTTCCGACCGCTGCGCAGCGGGGGTGCGGCGGTGCGCAGCGGCTGGCCGACGGCCGGAGCCGCCGCCTCGGAGCCCGCTCCGGTGACCGCGCTGTCGCCGGCCTGCCCGCCGTCGAGCTGGTCCAGGCCGAGGAGACCGACCGCGGTCACCGCAGCCGCGGCGAGCGCGACGGGGGCGCCGATCCGCGTCCAGCGCCGACGCCGCCGGCCGGGGCCGGCCGTCGCGGGCGAGCCCGGCCGGGGCACGCCGCCGGGTCGTCGCGGAGCGCCGTGCGGCTGGACCGGGACGACCGGCCCGGCCGGGGTGCGTGCCGTCTCGACCGGCCCACCCTCGCCGGCGGCGGCCAGCGCCGCGACGATCCGGTCGGTGACGTCCGCGGGCATCTCCTCCGCCGGGGCGCCCCAGGCGAGGAGGTCGGCACGCACGTCCGCGACCGCCGGAGCGAGGCGGGCGTACGCGCCGGCCCAGGCCGCGTCCTCCTCGACCAGGCGGCCGACCGTCACCTCGTCCGGGGTGCCGTCCAGCGCCCCGCCGACGTAGTCGGCGAGCAGGTCGTGGTCGACCTCCCGGAACCCCCCGGCCGTCACGAGTCCTCCTGGTGGCTGTCGCGCCGGGACCGCCCCGACACCGATCCGACGCCCCCGGCGGGCTGTGGGTTCCCCCGCGTGACGGCCGGCACGTTCCCGCCGGACCGCGGGGGCCCGGCCTCGGGCCTCGGACGGAGGTGCCCGAGCACCGTCGCCAACCGGGCCCGGCCGCGGGCGCACCGGCTCTTGACCGTCCCCTCGGCGACGCCGAGGATGCGGGCCGCCTCGGCGACCGGGTAGCCCTGCACGTCGACCAGGATCAGCGCGGCGCGCTGCTCGATCGGCAGCCCCGCCAGCGCCTCCCGGACGACGAGGGCGGTCTCGTGGTCGGGTGCGGGGACGGCCGGTTCCACGCCGCCGGTCGCTCCCTCGGCGTCCCGCACACCGTCCGGTAGCGGCACGGTCGGGTGCGCCTGCCGGCGCCGTACGCGGTCCAGGCAGGCGTTGACCACGATCCGGTGCAGCCAGGTGGTCACCGCCGAGTCGCCACGGAACCGCCCGGCGGCGCGGTGGGCGGACAGCAGCGCGTCCTGCAGCGCGTCGGCTGCCTCCTCGCGGTCACCGAGCGTGCGGAGCGCGACCGCCCACAGGCGGTCCCGGTGGCGGCGGAACAGCTCGGCGAACGCGTCCGGGTCACCCGCGACGTGGGCGCGCAGCAGGTCGAGGTCGGACGGCGCGGCGCCGGCCGGCGGGAGGTCGTCGCCCGCCGGCCGCCCGGTGGTCCCGTTCGTCGGCATCACCACGTCCGGCGGAGGCGGTGCCCGGAACGCGGCTGTCGGATCACGATCCCTGGACCGTGATCTCCTGGACACCGACCTTGTAGCCACCATCGTTGGCCGGCAGGTCGGTGAGCCAGAACAGCAGGTAGCGGTACTGCTTGTCGGGGTCGAAGCCGATGAAGGTCATCGTGGTGTCGGCGTCCTCGAAGGGCTGGCCGACCGGGTTCTTCGAGTACTCCTGGTAGAGCGCGTCGTCGCCCGCCTTCGAGGACGGGTGGTCGTTGGTGCCGGCGAACAGCCGGGCGGACGCCCCGCGGGCGGAGAGCTTGACCTGCAGCGACTTGACGGTGTGCGGCTCGCCGAGATCGATCCAGACCCCCATGCCCTTCTTGAAGTTGCCGAAGTTGGACCGGTTGTAGGTCTGGGTCTCCCAGCCGTCGTCCTCGCTGCCGTCGAAGACCTTCTCGGCGTCGCGGACCTCCTTGCGGTCCCCGGCGGGATCGTCAACGATCTTGGCGGCGCTGATCCTCAGCGGGCCGACTGCGGCGGCTGCCGGAGTCGCGTCCCCGGCCGAGGTGCTGGGGGTGGGGACGGCGGCCGAGTTCGGGCGCCGGTCGGAGTCGTCACCGTTGCCGAGGGCGCTGATGCCGACCAGCAGACCGACCAGCGCGACGGCCAGCAGGCCGGCGATCCCGATGGCGACCTTGCGCCCGCCCGCGGCGGCCAGCGGCGACGGCTCCTCCTCGGTCTCGGCGGCGAAGCGCAGCGGACCGGTGTTGTCCAGGAAGTGCTCGTCGGCCGGGACGTCCAGCCGGGCCAGCTCCGCCGCGAGCACGTCCGACGGCGGGGGCGTGATCTCGGTGTCCAGCAGGTCCATGGTGAGGTCGTCCAGGTACGCCGGAACACCGGCCCGGATCTGGCGCGGCGCGGCGAGCACCCCCTCCGCGTCCCGGAGGGCGTCGGGGATGGCCGCGCGGCCGTGGCCGGCGGTCGCGCCGCGCAGCGGGACCTCGGTGTGCGGCCAGTGGCCGGTCAGGGCGAAGTACAGGACGCCGCCGACGGCCCGGACGTCGCTCTCCTGGCTGTCGTCCCCGTCGGTGCGCGCGTCGGCCAGCACCACCCGACCGTCATCGCTGATCATGACCGTGCCGGGATGGACGTTGCCGTGCACCATCCCGGTGGCGTGCACCGCGGCCAGGGCGCTGGCGACCGCGTTGCCGACGGCGGTGGCACGGGCCGGGTCGAGCGGCTCCTCGGTCACGTGTTCGCGAAGCGACTGCCCGTCGACCCACTCGCGGACCACGTACGCCCGCTCGCCCTCGTCGATCGCGTCGTAGACGCCGACCAGATTGGGGTGGATGACCCGGCTGGCCGCGACGGCGGCCTGGAGCATCTCGGTCGCGGAGTCGCCACCGGGGTAGCGCAGCACCACCGCGACAGGACGGCGCAGCACGACGTCGACCCCGCGCCAGACCAGTCGGCCTGCGCTGTCGTTGTTGATGTGCTCGACGAGTTCGTACCGCTCGGCGAGGACCTCACCGGCCGTGGGAGCACCGAAGGTCATGACCGACGGAGCGCTCTCGTCCGCCTCCTGACCCTCGCCGACCTGGGTCACCCGTCCTCCCTCGGTGATCTTGTCGATCGATGGACCCGCGCTGCTGGGCATTGTGGCTTCCGCTCTGCTTTCCAGGAACCGGCCGACCGGTGTCGGCGCGCGAGCGCCGGCGCCTGCCGTACCCGTCGAGAGCGACCTTACCCGGGTTGGCCGGCTCCTCGACATGTCATCTTCCCGCCGCACCGGGAGAGGCTGCCGGCAGTCAGCGGACTTGTCCGCTTACGACCGTTGTCAGCCACGTTGCTTGCACATGTACTAGCCAATCTAGAGGTTGACCGCAAGTAGTCGTCGGAGGGGCCGGAACCGGAACAGACAGCCACGCCGACGGTTGGTAGTTCCCGCGCCACGGTCGGCCATGCTCGGCCTTCCGGCCGGTTATCCACAGGACCATCCGGTCGGTGAGCGCTGGAACCCGAAGTTATCCACAGCCGCATCCCCAGGCTGGTGATCCTCGTTCACTCAGCGTGCAGTCCATCCGGGCGGCGGCTCGTCCGACCGCCGGACCGTACGCTCAGCGACCGAGCCGGCGGCGCACCATCCCGACCACCTCGGTGATCTCCCCGATCCGCAGCAGCATGGCCAGCCCGAGGTACGCGCCGCCGATCACGGCCCCACCGATGAGCAACTGGACGGCCGCCGCGAGCCAGCCGAGACTCGCCGGTTCACCCGGCAGCAGGCTGACCACCAGGAGACCGACCAGGGCCGACCCGAGCGCGGCGACGAGCACCTTGCCCATCGTGCGCATGATCCCGCCCAACCCGATCCGCCCGACCCGGGGCCGCAGCAGCATGGCCGACAGGACCGCCGCCGCCACGTACGAGATCGCGTTGCCGAGCATCATGCCCGCCGCCGCGAAAGTGGCCGAGAAGGCGACGAAGAGCCCGATCTGGAGCAGCACCCGCAGCACCACCACCGGGATGTTGACCAGCGCCGGCGTGCGGGTGTCCGGCAGCGCGTAGAACGCGAAGGTGAACAGCTGGCTGATCGCGAAGGGCACCAGCCCCACCGCGGCGACCAGCAGCACCGTCGAGGTCGCCACCGCGTTGTCCCCGGTGAATGCGCCGTAGCGGAACACCACCACCGAGATCGGTGCGGCCAGCACGGCGTAGCAGACCGCGATCGGGGCGAGCACGGCCGTGACCATCCGGGTGCCCCGGGACAGGTCGGCGGTGAGGTCCCCGAACCGGCCGTCCGCCGCGGCCGCGCTCATCCGCGGCATCAGCGCGGTGATGATCGACACGGCGATGATCCCGTGCGCCATCATCAGCAGCAGGAACACGTTGTTGTAGATCAGCAGGCCGGCGTCGTCCTCCCCGGCCACGCGGGTGAGCAGGTTGACCACCACGAACAGGCCGAGCTGGTTGACCGCGACGTAGCAGAACATCCAGCCGCCGAGCCGGGCCAGCTCGCGCAGCCCGAGCTCGCGGAAGTCGAACCGCAGCTTCCACCGGAAACCGACCTTGCGCAGGGCCGGCAGCAGCCCGGCGGCCTGCACCGCGACACCCAGCAGCGTCCCCCCGCCGACCAGGAGGATCTGGCCCAGGCCCAGCTGGTCCGGCCGCAGGGCCTCCGCGCCGTAGACCACGATGTAGAGGCCGAACGTGCCGATGACCACCAGGTTGTTCAGGATCGGCGCCCACATCGGTGCCGCGAAGTGGCCCCGGGTGTTCAACACGGCGGCGATCAGGGCGCTGACGCCGGTGAAGAACAGCATCGGCAGCATCAGGTACGACAGGTCGGTGACCAGGCCCTGGTAGTCGTTGTCCTTGCCGCCGGCGTAGATGGCGGTGAGCGTCGACGCAAGGGCCAGGGCGGCCAGGACGGCGACGGCGAGCGCCACCACCGCCAGGGTGAGCAGGCGCTGCGCGTACGCCTCGCCGCGGTCCGGGTCGGCCTTGCGCCGCCGGACCAGCACCGGAACCAGCACGCTGGTCAGCACGCCGCCGAGCAGGAACTCGTACACCTGGTTCGGGAGGAACAGCGCGGTGGTGTACGCGTTGCCGACCAGGTTGCCCAGGGCGGCGCCGATCATCAGGTTGCGGATGAAGCCGGTGCCCCGGCTGACCAGGCTGCCGACGGCCATCACCATGCTGTTGGCCGCGGCGCTGCCCTCGGCCACCACCTCCTGGGGCGGTGCGACCGCCTCGGCCGCCGGCTGGTTGAGCGGCTCGGCGGCGATGAAGGCCCCGTCGTCGCCACCCTGCGCGTTCGCGCTGCGGTAGACCCGGCCGCTCATCCTTGTCGCCTCCAGGGGTACGTCGGAGCCCGCCACCGAGTCGGAGCCCGCCCACAGACCTTAGTCAACGGCCCGTCGTTACCCGCGCCCGCCGGACGGGATGCCCGCCCCGCCCGATAGGCTGGCCGTCCGATGTCCGACGCCGCCTCCGCACCGTACGCCGCCGACCGCCGCGAGCTCACCGCCGCGCAGCGCACCGCCGTAGCCGAACTGCTCCGGGTCTCGCCGGTCGCCGACGAACTGGGCCGCCGGTTCGCGACGGCCGGGCACGAATTGCACCTGGTCGGCGGTTCCGTCCGGGACGCCCTGCTTGGCCGGCTCGGCGAGGACCTGGACTTCTGCACCGACGCGCACCCCGACCAGACGCTGCGGATCGTCCGCGGCTGGGCGGAGTCGATCTGGGAGACCGGGCGCGAGTTCGGCACCATCGGCGTCCAGCGCGACGGCCTGCGCCTGGAGATCACGACGTTCCGGGCCGAGTCGTACGACCAGGTCAGCCGTAACCCCGTGGTCGAGTACGGCACGGATCTGACCGAGGACCTGCGCCGCCGGGACTTCACGATCAACGCGATGGCGGTGAGCCTGCCCGACCACCGGTTCACCGACCCGCACGGCGGCCTGGTCGACCTCGCCGCCCGGGTCATTCGCACGCCGGGCGCGCCGCACGAGTCGTTCGGCGACGACCCGTTGCGGATGCTGCGGGCGGCCCGGTTCGCCGCGCAGCTGCGGTTCGCGGTCCACCCCGACGTGCGGACGGCGATGACCCGGATGGCGGCCGACCTGGACCGGATCACCGCGGAGCGGATCCGGGACGAGTTCACCAAGCTGCTCTGCGGCGCCGACCCGGTGACCGGCCTGCGCCTGCTGGTCGACACCGGTCTGGCCGACCGGTTCCTGCCCGAGCTGGCCGGGCTGAAGCTGGAGATCGACGAGCACGCGCAGCACAAGGACGTGTACGAGCACACGCTGACCGTGGTGAGCAACGCGGTCTCGTACGAGGACGACGGCTGCGACTTCATCCTCCGGATGGCCGCGCTCATGCACGACGTCGGCAAGCCGGCCACGAAGGCGGTGGGCCCGGACGGCCGGGTCAGCTTCCACCACCACGAGGTGGTCGGCGCCCGGCTGACCAAGGCCCGGATGAAGGCGCTGCGCTACCCCAAGGACGTGACCGCCAAGGTCACCACGCTGGTCGCCCTGCACCTGCGGTTCTACGGGTACGGGCGGGGCGAGTGGACCGACTCGGCGGTCCGCCGGTACGTGGCCGACGCGGGCGACCTGCTGCCGCGGCTGCACAAGCTGACCCGCTCCGACTGCACCACCCGCAACCGGCGCAAGGCCGCTCAGCTCGCCGCCGACTACGACGCGCTGGAGGAGCGGATCGCCCGGATCGCCGCCGAGGAGGATCTGGCCCGGGTCCGCCCCGACCTGGACGGAAACGCGATCATGGAGCTGCTCGGCGTACCGCCGGGGCCGGTCGTCGGGCGCGCCTGGAAGCACCTCAAGGAGCTGCGGCTGGAGCGCGGCCCCCTGGAGCGGGCCGAGGCCGAGGCGGAGCTGCTGCGCTGGGCCCGGGAGCAGGGCCTGCGCGACTGAGCCGACGCGAAGGGCGCCGCCCCTCCGCGGGAGCGGCGCCCTTCGCCGTGGTCGGCGCTACTTCGCCTCGACCGCGGTGCCGTCCACCGCCGGCTTGCCGTTGCCGGCCGAGGACGCCGAGCCGAGCTTCGCCAGCAGACCGGCCAGGTCGATGCCGGTGAGGTCGGTGCCGAGCTGGAGGCCCTGGGCGACGTTGCCGGCGACCGACTTCGTCAGCGAGGACGCGCCGTCGGTCGAGATCACCGTCATCTTGTCGATCGCGCCGATCGGCGCGCTGGCCGCCTCGACGACCTGCGGGAGCACCTTGACCAGCAGGTCCAGGACGGCGGCCTCCCCGTACGCGGCGAACGCCTCCGCCTTGCGCGCCATCGCGTCGGCCTCGGCCTGCCCCCGGGCCAGGATGGCCGCGGCCTCGGCCTGGCCCTCCCGCTCGACGGCCTCGGCGATCGCCGAGCGCCGGCGCTGCTCGGCCTCGCCCTCCTTGGCGCCCTCGACAGCGTTCGCCTCGGCGAGCGCGGCGCGCCGGGCCCGCTCGCCCTCACCGGTGAGCCGTGCCTGCTCGGCGGCGGCCTGGGCGGCGGCGATGACCGCTTGGCGCTGGGCGTCGGCCTGGAGGACGGCGGCGTTGCGGGCGGCCTCGGCCTCCTGCTCGACCTTGTAGCGGGCCGCGTCGGCCGGCTTGCGCACCTCGGTGTCGAGCTGGCGCTGCTTGAGCTCGGCGTTGCGCTCGGCGACCTTCTGCTGCTCGGAGAGGATGGCCTGGTCGCGCTCGGCCTGGGCGAGCGGGCCGGCGGCCGCCGACTTCGCCTTCGCGGCGTCGATCTCGGCCTGGATGGCGGCCTGCTTGAGCGACAGGTTCCGGTTGGCCTCGGCGATCGCCTCCTCGGCCAGGAGCCGCTCCTGCTCGGCCGCCTGCCGGGCGCGCGCCTCGGCGATCGCCGCGTCCTTGAGCACCCGAGCGGCCTCGGGCCGGCCCAGGTCGGCCAGGTACGACCCCTCGGCCAGGATGTCCTGGAGCTGGAACGTGTCCAGCACCAGCCCCTGGTTGGTCATCGAGTGCTCGGCCTCCTCCGCCACCGCGCTGGCGAAGGCCGCCCGGTCCCGGATGACCTCCTCGATGGTGAGCCGGCCGACGATCGAGCGCAGCGCGCCGGCCAGCACCTCCCGGGTGAAGTTGTCGATCTCGTCCTGCTGGTGCAGGAAGCGCTGCGCGGCGGCCCGGATGGAGTCCTCGGTGCCACCGACCTTGACGATCGCCACGCCGTGCAGGTCGGCGCGGATGCCCTGCTTGCTGACCGCGCCCCGGATGCCGACGTCGATGCGGCGGCTGGACAGGTCGAGCGACTGGAGCTTCTGGACGACGGGCAGCACGAAGACCGAGGCGCCCAGCACGACCTTCTGCCCGGACATGTCGGTGGACCGGCTGCCGTCGGCGGTCTGCGTGGTGCGGCCCTTGCGGCCGGTGACGATGAACGCCTCGTTGGGCCCGGCGACCTTGATCCGGGAGAGCACGAAGAGGATGAGTACGAGAAAGAGGATCGCGGCGCCGGCGATGGCGATGACGAGGGGCATGAGGGCCGCCTTTCTGGCGTGGACGGATCCCGACGCGCCCGGGGCGCGTCGGTGGGGGTTGCTTGAGCGTCAGTAGGTCTCGACGTGCACGCTGGTGTCGCTGAGCGCCTCGACCACGAAGATCTGGGAGCCGGCCGGGATGGGCCGGTCGGCACGCGCGTTGAACTTCACCTGCGTGCCGGCGACGCGGACCCGGACCTCGCCGTACCCCTCGGCGGGGACCGGGGTGACGACCAGGCCGAGCGCGCCGACCACGTCGGCGCGGGTGGGTGTGGGATCGGTGGGCATGTCGCGGGCCGCCCGCCCGAGGCGGGACGCGACCCACGCGGTGGGGACGGCCGCGACGACGCCGCCGGCCACGGCCAGCGCCACCATCCCGGGGGTATGCCCGCCGAGCAGCTCGTTGACGACGGCGCCGCCGAAGCCGAACGCGCCGGCGAACCCGGCGACCGCCTCGGTCGAGACCGGACCGTCGAAATCCGGCTGACCGAGGTGGAGCAGCTCAACGCCGAGCAGCGCGAGCACCAGCACCGCGACGCCCACCGCGCCGACGATGAGGAAGATCAGAGTCCCCGTGGCCACGCCCGCCACGGTATCGACCATCCGCAACGTCGCGGCCGACCGGTACTCGGACGCCGGGCGCCGGGCGAACATTCGCCCCTGGCTCCGATCTAGCTGTTGACAAGATTGCGATCGGCGGGCATCTTTACGGTGACTAGATGGAGGTGTCCACATGTCCCCAGCGACGCAGACCACCGCCGGCATCCTGCTGGTCACGGTCGTGACCATCGCGTACGGCGGGCTGACCCTGCTCACCCACCTCGCCCGGCGCAAGACCGGCTACCTGGACAACCCGGTCCGCCGGGGGCTCTGGACCGCCGGGCACGCGCACGCCGGCGTGCTGGTCCTCTTCGCCCTGGTCGCCCTGCCCTACATCGACGCGGCGGATGTCTCGGACGGCACCGCCACGCTGCTGCGGACGCTGTTCGTCGCCGCGCCGATCCTGATGCCGCTCGGCTTCTTCCTCTCCGTCGTCCGCCCCCGCGACACGAAGCCCAACAAACTGATCTGGCTCACCGTCGCCGGCGGCGGCAGCCTGGTCGCCGGCACGCTGGTGCTCGGGGTGAACCTGCTGTGACGCCCGGCGTCGTACCGGCGGGGACAATGGGCGGATGCGCTGGACCGTGCTCGACTCCCCGATCGGCGAGTTCTCCGTGGCCACCGACGGCGACGCCGTCTGCGGGACGCACTTCGGGCGGGTCGAGTCCGCCGGCGACGAGCCGTTCGACGGCCTCGCGGCGCGGGCGGTCGCCGAGCTGCGGGCGTACTTCGCCGGCGAGCTGACCGCCTTCGCGGTGCCGGTGCGGGTCCCGCGCGGGTCGGAGTTCGAGCGGGCGGTATGGCGGGAGATGACCACCATCCCGTACGGGGAGACGCTCACCTACGGCGAGGTGGCCCGCCGCCTCGGCGACTCCTCGTCCGCGCGTGCCGTGGGAGTGGCGTGTAACCGCAACCCGGTGCCGGTGATCGTGCCCTGCCACCGGATCGTCGGGGCGGGCGGCAAGCTGGTCGGCTTCGGTGGCGGGCTCGACCGCAAGGTCAAGCTGCTGGAGTTGGAGGCGGGGGTCGCCCTGCGCCGCGCCTGGTCGGGATGAGGAGACAGCGAGGGCCGGGTCCGTGCGGACCCGGCCCTCGGCGGTGCTGGACGGCGCCTCAGCGCGTCAGCGCTCGACCTCGCCGGCGATGAACGCCTCGACGGCGGCGTGCGCGTCGTGGTCGGCGTACTGGACCGGCGGGGACTTCATGAAGTACGACGACGCCGACAGGATCGGGCCGCCGATCTTCCGGTCCAGCGCGATCTTCGCGGCGCGGACCGCGTCGATGATGACGCCGGCCGAGTTCGGCGAGTCCCACACCTCGAGCTTCAGCTCGGCGTTGAGCGGGGCGTCACCGAACGAGCGGCCCTCCAGGCGGATGTACGCCCACTTGCGGTCGTCCAGCCACGGCACGTGGTCCGACGGGCCGATGTGCACGTCGCTCTTGGCCATCTCGTGCGGCACCTGGGAGGTCACCGACTGGGTCTTCGAGATCTTCTTCGAGACCAGGCGGTTGCGCTCCAGCATGTTCATGAAGTCCATGTTGCCGCCGAAGTTGAGCTGGTACGTGCGCAGCAGCTCGACGCCGCGGTCCTCGAACAGCTTCGCCAGGGCGCGGTGCACGATGGTGGCGCCCACCTGGCTCTTGATGTCGTCGCCGACGATCGGCAGGCCGGCGTCCTCGAACTTCTTCGCCCACACCGGGTCGGAGGCGATGAAGACCGGCAGCGCGTTGACGAACGCGCAGCCGGCGTCGATCGCGGCCTGGGCGTAGAACTTGTCGGCCGCCTCCGAGCCCACCGGCAGGTAGGACACGACCACGTCGACCTCGGCGTCACGCAGCGCCTGGGCGACGTCGACCGGCTCGACGTCCGACTCCTCGATGATCTCGCGGTAGTACTGGCCGAGACCGTCGAAGGTCGGGCCGCGCTGCACGGTCACGCCGGTCGGCGGGACATCGCACAGCTTGATGGTGTTGTTCTCGCTGGCGACGATCGCCTCGGCGAGGTCCATGCCCACCTTCTTGGCGTCCACGTCGAACGCCGCGACGAACTTCACGTCCGAGACGTGGTAGTCGCCGAAGGTGACGTGCATGAGACCCGGGACGCGGTCGTTCGGATCGGCGTTCCGGTAGTACTCCACGCCCTGTACGAGGGACGAGGCGCAGTTCCCCACACCGACGATGGCGACGCGGACGGAGCCCATAGCGTCTGCCTCCTTCTTCTTCATCACGGCCGCTCTTTCCTGGACTCTCCAGGCGGAGGCGGGCTGTTGTCTTCGTGTCGGCCGCCGGCCGTCCCGGTGCCCGGGACCGTCGGGGCACGGCCGGAGCGCTCGTTGGCGATGAGCTCCTCCAGCCAGCGGACCTCACGCTCACAGGCCTCCAGGCCGTGGCGCTGCAGCTCCAGCGTGTACGCGTCGAGGCGCTCGGCGGCGCGGCCGAGCACGTCGCGGAGCCCTTCGCGACGCTCCTCTATCTTTCGGCGGCGACCCTCCAGGATGCGGAGTCGGGTCGCCTGGTCGGTCCGGGCGAAGAACGCGAAGTGCACCCCGAAGCCCGTGTCGTCGTACGTCTCGGGCCCGGCCTGTGCGATGAGCTGGGCGAAGCGTTCCTTGCCCTCCGCGGTGATTTTGTAGACCACCCGACCTCGTCGGCTGGTCAGCGCGGGAACCTCCTCGGCATCGGCAGGTGTCTCGGCGGCCTCGGTGATCCACCCTGCCGCCTGCAACCGGCGTAGCGTCGGGTAGAGCGAGCCGTAGCTGATCGCGGCCCGGATGGCGCCGAGCTTCGCGGTCAACTGCTTGCGCAGTTCGTAGCCGTGCATCGGGGCCTCCTGGAGGAGGCCGAGGATGGCGAGTTCGAGCATGGGCCATCCTTCCTTTACCCTGTGCACCGGGCGCTATTCGCTGCGATGTATCGGACCGATACATCGCACGCTAGCGGATCGCCATGGACGGAGCAAACCCCCGTTCCGGGGTTTCTCCGTCACGCTCGGTCACCATGGTCGCCGGGCCGGACGAGACCGCGTACCCTCTTCCGCATGCGTACGCAGCGCCAGGTGGTCGACTACTCGCTCCGGAAGCGAGCGGTGCTGCGTGACCTTCTCGCCGGGCGGGTCGGCACGTACGACGTGTGCGACGCATCGCCGTACCTGAAGAACGCGGCTCGCTTCCACGGTGAGCCCACGGACGAGCGGTGCCCGATCTGCCGGAGCGAGAACCTGACGCACGTGCACTACATTTACGGGGACGAACTCAAGCAGTCCGCCGGCCAGGCCCGGACACTGGCCGAGTTGCCGGTGCTGGCGATGACGCTGTGTGAGTTCCAGGTTTTCGTAGTGGAGGTGTGCCTCGGCTGCGACTGGAACCATCTCGTCGAGCAGTACCTGCTCGGGCGGGACGGGTTGGCCGAGGAAGGGCCGGAGCAGGGCGCGGTCGGTGGCGTGGCCGCCGCGGGCGCCCGGGCCGGGCGACGGAGGCGAGAGGCGCAACGGTGACACCAGCTCGATCGGCTGACTCCGGTTCGCGTGCGCACGCCCGGAGCGACCGACGGCTCGTTGGTCTGATTGGCCCGAAAGATTCGCAAGTGACACCGACCGTCCGGCGCGACCGCGCGGTGGCGGGTGTCCCAACTCACGGCAACCCGGTGGTGCGCAGCAGCGCTCCACCGCGACCGGCAGGGTGTGAGGAATGAACTCGTACGGCGATCCCAGTTCCCCGCATGGGCGGGCCCGGATTCCGGGCCAGCACGGCGACCCCGGGCCGGCCGACGACGCGTACCGCGCCAGGGGTGGTGAGGCGCGTGGCTGGTCGGCCGCATCGGAGGGTACGGCATCGGCGGGCCGCGCCTCGGTGTCCCCCCGGGGTGGCGCCTCCAACGGCCGGGCCTCCGTCGGCGGCTCGGCGTCCGTCCCCTCCCGGGGCAACTCCGGCTCGGCCTCGGTCGGCCGGCCCGGCCGCGCCTCGGTGCCGGTGTCGCCGGCACCGGCCGGGCGCGCGACCGTCGGTGCCGCCGCGGTCGGCGCGGCCTCGGTCGGCGCCGGCTCGGCCGGCCGTGCACGGGTCGGCTCGGCCGCCGTGGGTGGGCGCGCCTCGGTGGCGCGGGCCAGTGTCTCGCCGCTGTCCGGCGGCCCGGGCGGGCCGGGTGGACCAGGCGGGCCGGGCGGCCCCGGCGGCCCGGGCGGGTTCGGCCGTCCCGGTCGCGATCCGGACGCCATCGCCCGGGCGAAGAAGCGCAAACGGGTCAACCTGCTGATCGCCGCGTTCGCGGTGTTCATCATGCTCGCCGGTCTGGGCGTCGTCGGCTTCACCTACTACTCGACCAACGTGGTCCTGCCGGAGGACACGACCCCGCCGCAGGCCACCACGCTGTACGCGTACGACAACAAGACGCTGATCGCCAAGCTCGGCACCGAGGACCGCACCCTGGTCACCATCGACCAGATCCCGCAGCACGTGCAGGACGCGGTCGCCGCCGCCGAGGACCGCAACTTCTACAAGCACTCCGGCGTCGACTACAAGGGCATCGCCCGGGCCGCGTGGAACAACTTCACCGGCGGCGACAAGCAGGGCGCCTCGACGATCACCCAGCAGTACGCCCGCAACGCCTACGACAACCTGAAGGACGACACGTACGCCCGGAAGGTGAAGGAGGCGATCCTCGCCTCCAAGCTCAACGACAAGTACGACAAGCCGACGATCATGCAGCACTACCTGAATGTGATCTACTTCGGCCGGGGGGCGTACGGCATCGAGGCGGCGGCGCTGACCTACTTCGGCAAGTCGGCCAGCAAGCTCACCGTTGCCGAGGGCGCGGTGCTCGCGGCCCTCATCAAGCAGCCGGTGCCGAGCCCGACCCACAAGGGGTACGACCCGGCGGTCAACCCGGAAGAGGCGAAGGCCCGCTGGAACTACGTCATCCAGGGAATGATCCAGGAGGGCTGGCTCAACGCTCCCGGCCGGGAGGCGGCGCCGACCGAGTACCCCACGAACATCAAGGACCCGAAGAAGGCCGGCGCCGGGCTGGACTTCGGGATCGACACCCCGTACGGCAACGTGATCAACTACGTCAAGACGGAGATGCGGGAGAAGGGCGTCTGCGTCGCCAACGAGGCGGAGGTCACCGCCGAGAAGCCCACCTGCTCGGATGCCCTGATGTCCGGTGGGTACCGGATCCAGACCACGATCGACACCAAGGTCCAGGCGGCGGCGGTGCAGACCGCGCAGCGCAAGAGCAAGGGCTCCGAGCTCGCCGGCCAGCCGACGAACCTGATGGCCGCGATGGTCGCCATCGAGCCGTCGACCGGCCGGGTCAAGGGCTACTACGGCGGTGACAACGGCACCGGCACCGACTACGCCGGCAAGAACACCGACAGCAAGGGCAACCTCATCGGTGGCCACCCGCCGGGCTCGAGCTTCAAGATCTACACGTTGGCGGCAGCCCTCGAGCACGAAAAGTCCCTCGAGTCCCGGTGGAAGGGCAAGGCGTACAAGCCCGAGGGCGTCGAGTACACGGTCAGCAATGCGGGCACCAACAACCCGAGCTGCGGCAACTCCTGCACGCTGCGCGAGTCGACGCTGAAGTCGCTGAACGTGCCGTTCTACCACGTCAGCGAAGACATCGGCGCCGACAAGATCGTAGATGTGGCCAAGCGGGCCGGCATCACCACGATGTGGAACACCAACCCGTCCGAGGCGGTCGACCTGACCAAGGTGAAGGACGCGAAGGAGGTCGCGCCGGCGCCGTTCTTCCACCCGGTCGCCTACGGTCAGTACCCGATCACGGTGCTGGACCACGCCAACGGCGTCGCCACCTTCGCCAACGAGGGCAAGTACGTCAAGGCCCACTTCCTCTACCGGGTGTTCAAGCGGAACCAGCAGACCGGCAAGTGGGACAAGGTCGCCGACGAGGGAAGCGTCAAGGGCAAGCAGGTCATCAAGAGGGACGTCGTCGCCGATGTGACCAGCGTCCTGAAGGACTACCCGAGCCGGGTGGGCCACACATTGGAGGGCGGCCGTCAGGCGGCGTCCAAGACCGGCACCTGGGAGCTCAAGGAGGGCTCCAAGGAGAACGGCGACGCGTGGATGATCGGCTACACTCCGCAGCTCGCCACCGCCGTCTGGGTCGGCAACGTCAAGGACCGCAAGGCCCTCCGGATGAAGGGCAACAGGAAGGTCACCGGCTCTAGCCTCCCCGGGGACATCTGGGAGAAGTTCATGGAGCGTGCGCTCAAGGGGGAGGAAAAGGCGGAGTTCCCGCCGGCCGCCAACGTCGGTGACCCGAACTCCGGCAACGGTGAGGCCCCGCCGCCGCCGGAGCAGCCGCAGTGCCCGCCGCTCGACCTGTTCTGCCAGTTCGGTGGCGGCAACAACGGCGGCAACAACGGTGGCGGCAACAACGGCGGCGGAAATCCCGGCCCGGGCAACCCGGCCGAGCCGCCCCCGCCGAACCGCGACGATCGGGACGGGGTCGCGCCGACCCTGACACCGAGACGCGATTGACCGACCGACGCCGCCGGCGAGTAGAGCAGCCGCTCCGCTCACCGGCGGCGTCTTCGGGTACGACATGGCGGCTCGGGGCGGGACGCGGAGCCCCGGCGTACGGCAGGATGCACCCTCATGAGCACGCAGTCGACGCGCGGCATCGACGACGCCGGTGCCCCGGACCACCCGTCCCGCTCCGACGGTTTCGTCCGTGGAGTGTCCGGCCTGATCGGCGGCCCGCTGGGCGACCACGCCGTCGCGCTGGACCGGCCGGTCGGGCGGGAGCGTCGGTTCTGGACCGCCGTCCGGATCGTCCTGGCCCTGGTCTGCCTGGCGCTGGCCCTGCACTGGGTGCAGAAGTCACCCTGCCAGGACGGCGCCTGGACGAACAACGTCCAGTACACCCGCTTCTGCTACACCGACGTGCTCGCCCTCTACTACGCCGAAGGGCTCAACGAGGGCAAGGTCCCGTACCGGGACCACCCGGTGGAGTACCCGGTGCTCACCGGCTACTTCATGGGTGCCCTCGGCCTGCCGGTGCATGCGCTCGGCGCCGACGACCCGGGCCTCAACCAGGGCATGTGGTTCTACAACCTGAACGTCCTGGTGCTCGGCGCGCTCGCGGTGGCGACGGTGGCCGTACTCCTCGCGCTGCGCCGCCGCCGTCCCTGGGACGCGGCGCTGTTCGCGCTGTCGCCCGCGCTGGTGCTCACCGCCACGGTCAACTGGGACCTGCTCGCCATCGGGCTCGCCGCCTTCGGCCTGCTCGCCTGGGCGCGCAGCCGTCCCGCGCTGGCCGGCCTGCTGCTCGGCCTCGGTGGGGCGGCGAAACTCTGGCCGCTGTTCCTCTTCTGGCCGATCCTGCTGCTGGCGATCCGCAGCAGCCGGGTGCGGGCCGCCCTCACCGCGATCGGCGCCGGCGCGGCCGCCCTCCTCGTGGTGAACCTGCCCACCGCGCTGCTCTACCCCACCAGTTGGGGACGCTTCCTCGAACTCAACACCGAACGGCCGATCGACTGGGGCACCCTCTGGTACATCGGCCGCTACCTGGACGGAAAGATCAACATCGGGGACCCGGGCGCGCAGGGGCCGTTCGAGTGGCTGAACGTGCACATCCCGGTGCTCAACAACCTGTCGTACGCGCTGTTCCTGCTGGCCTGCGTCGGCATCGCCGTGCTGGCGCTGCGGGCGCCGCGCCGGCCGCGCCTCGCCCAGCTCGCTTTCCTGGTCGTCGCCGTGTTCCTGATCTTCAGCAAGGTGTGGTCGCAGCAGTTCGTGCTCTGGCTGCTGCCGCTCGTGGTGCTCGCGCGCCCCAAGTGGGGCGCCTTCCTGGCCTGGCAGCTCGCCGAGGTCGCCTACTTTGCGGCCTTCTACGGGGAACTGCTCGGCGCGTCGACCGGCCGGCCGGTCTTCCCCGAGGGCGTGTTCGTGCTGGCCGCCACGCTCCGGCTGACCACCGTGGTGGTGCTCTGCGTCCTCGTCGTGCGGGAGATCCTCCGGCCGGAGCAGGACGCGGTGCGGGCCACCTACGCCGACGACCCGGACGCGGGTGTCATCGACGGGGCACCGGACGCCCCCTGGCTACGACGACGTCGCGAGACCGCCGAGGCGGCACCCGAGCCGGCCCCCGCCTGACCCGCGGTCGCGTCAGAGCCGGAAGACGACGACGTCGCCGATCTCCTCACGGGCGATGCCGAGTCCGTCGACCGGCGCGTCCACGCTGATCTCCCACGGCGTGCCGGCCACCTCGTCCCGCACGATCAGCACGTTGCGCACGCCCAGGGTGCGCAGGTACTCGATGCTGGTCTGGTCGGGGAACGCGATCGTCACCCGGCGCACGTCGTCGAGCAGGGTCGGGGTGAAGCCGCTCCCGCCGTTGACGATGTCCTGGAAGTGGGTGGTCGACCAGAGCATCACCGGCTGATCGTGGTTCTGGCCGCTGGGCAGCACCAGCAACGGACCGTCCACCGTGCGCATCGCCGCCGGCTGCACCGGGACGACGGGGTGCGGGGTGCGGTTCAGCCCCTCGACGGTCACCAGCAGCAGCGGAAGCAGCGTCGCGAACCGCAGCCACGGGCCCGGCCAGGACGGGATCCGCTCGGCGGAGATCTCGCGCACGCGGGCGGCGAACGCACTCACCGCGCCGGCGGCGAGCAGCCCGAGGAGCAGCGTCGCCCACAGCATCAGCCGGCCGGGGGTACGCAGGCCGTTCCACCCGGGCAGGTGCTCGAAGAGCGGCACGAACGTGAACCGGCCGCCGAAGAACTCGGTGCCCATGGCCAGCAGCATGCTGACCACGACACCGGCCAGCAGCAGGAGCCGGTGCCGGAGCCGCCAGACCGAGAAGAAGAGCCCGCCCAGGGCGAGCGCGTAGAGCACGTACCCGGGGAGCAGCGTCATCTCCGGATGCCACGGCAGGGTCGCCCGGGCCCCCTCGTGCAGGCCGCCCCAGATCCGCGACTCGGCCGGTGCGGTGAGGAAGCCGGTCGCGGGCGGGGAGAAGAGGGCGATGTCGCCGATCGTCCGCTCCGCCTGCGGATGCAGCTCGGCCACCTCGAAGTACGGAACTGCCAGCAGCAGCCCCACGGCGGCGAAGAGCAGCCCGCCGAACACGTCCGCGGTGAGCAGCCGCTGCCCGAACGGCCGCTTCACCGGGCGGATGACCCAGCGCCGCAGGAACCAGGTCACCGCCGAGACCAGCACGGCGCCGGCGAGGACGTACGCGAACGGCAGCCCGATGCCGAAACCGAGGCTCAACTGCCACGCGGCGACCAGCCATCCGGCGTACACCCAGCCCACCCGCCGCTGCTCCGGGCGGTAGCCGTGGCGCAGCGACCAGCCGTGGCCGCGGGCCAGCATGGCCAGCGCCAGTGGGATGCCGCCGTTGGAGATGACGTGCAGGTGCCCGGCCTGGGCGAGCAGCCAGGGGGCGTACGTGTAGGCCACCCCGGCGACCGCCGCGCCGATCCGACCCGACCCGAGCTGCCGGGCCAGCGCGTACGCCCCGAACGTGGCGAGCGCGTGCGCCAGGACGAACATGATGTTGTACCGGAGGATGGCGTCCTCCGGCCCGGTCCCGATCATCCCGGCGGGCGCGTACCCCAGCAGGGTGTCGGAGAAGGCGAAGCTCCACCGCTCGGGAAAGAACGCGTTCGAGTGCCACAGCCGGGCCGGCTCGGTCAGCAGCGTGTGGCCGGACCAGGCCATCTGCCAGGCCTGGAGGCTCGGGTCGAAGTAGTCCTGGGGGAGCGTGTAGCGCGGGTAGCGCAGCGCGGGCCAGGTCATCAGCACGGCCAGGACGAGCGAGCCGAGGACCGCCAGCGTCCACTCGTGCACCAGCACCCGCCCGACGGCACGGCCCGCCCGCCCGACCCGGGTCGGCACCGGCTCCGGCGCGGGCGCGAACGAGGCGAACGGATCCGGCTCGCCACCGGCGCCGTTGCCGGTCGCCGCCGCGGTGCCGTCCGCCGCCCGGTCGGTGCCGGCCCGGCCACCGGCGGCCTTCGTCCCGGTCTCGTCGCCAGCTGGCCTCGTCGTGCCGGTCCCGTCGCCGGGCGGGTCGGTCGGGTCGGTCCCGTCGCCGGGCGGGTCGGTCGTGCCGGTCCCGTCGCCGGGCGGGTCGGTCGGGTCGGTCCCGTCGCCGGGCGGGGTGGTCGTGCCGTTCCGGCTCGGAGCGTCGTCGGCCCCGCCGGCCGTGCTCGCGGTGTCACCGGCCCGGTCCGCGGCGTCGCCGGCCCCGCCGCCGGTGGGCGCGACGGGGCGGAGTGGTGGCGAGCCGCCGGCCTGTCCGGTTGTCATGCGCCCGGAGCCCGCATCCCGAGCCGGTCCCGCAGGAAGGCGATGTCGGCCGCCTGACCGCCCACCCCGCCCGGGGTCTCGACGATCACCGGGGCACCGGCCGCGCGGATCACCGCCACCACCAGGTCCGGATCGATCGTGCCGCCGTCCAGGTTGTCGTGCCGGTCCTGGCCGGAGTTGAAGGCGCCCTTGGAGTTGTTGGCATGCACCAGGTCGATCCGGCCGGTGATGGCCTTCACCCGATCGACCAGCCCGAGCAGCTCCTCACCGCCGGCGTGCGCGTGACAGGTGTCCAGGCAGAAGCCCACCTCGTGGTCGCCGAGCGCGTCCCAGAGCCGGGCCAGCGCGTCCAGCCGGCGGGCGCAGGCGTTGTCACCGCCGGCGGTGTTCTCGATCAGCACCGGCACGCCGAAGCCGCCCGAGTCGGCCGCGTACGCGAAGGTCTTGCGCCAGTTGTCGAAGCCGACGGCGAGGTCGTCGCCGGCGTTGACGTGGCCGCCGTGCACGATGAGGCCGCGGGCGCCGATGGCGGCGGCGGCCTGGGCGTGCGCCAGCAGGAGCTTCCGGCTGGGAATGCGGATCCGGTTGTTCAACGTCGCCACGTTGATGACGTACGGCGCGTGCACGTACAGGTCCACCTCGGCGGCGCGCAGCCGATCGGCGTCCTCGCGGGGCTTCGGCGCCTTCCAGCCCTGCGGGTCGGCGAGGAAGAACTGCACGGCGTCGGCCGCTCTCGCGGTCGCCTCGGCCAGCGGGTCGGTCGAATCGACGTGGGCTCCGATGCGCATGGAGGGGAGCCTACGTCGAGTCGCCGACAGTCGGGGCGACGGCGGTGGAGCGCCGCGCGTCACCCGAGGTGGTCGGCGGTCGTTGAGGGGAGTGGGACGTCCGGCCCGCCGTGTCAGGCGGCGGAACCTCGAGCACCGTGGCCGCATGGACCCGATCCAGGCAGGGCGCCCCGCCGCGCGGCCCGGCGCGGCGGGGACAGCCCGATCCAACCGATTCAACTACTCAAGAAAATTGTCGGAGATTCTCCGATTTCTCCGACAAGTAGCTTGATTAGGTATAAGTTCGGGTAACAACATGATGAAGCTCCGCGGGGCGTCTCCGGTCCAACCTCATCGGTGTGGTCGTTCCTCCCCAGGTCCCACCCAAGGAATGCGGACGGGACGCCCCGCGGCCTCCGTCACGGGGGGCCGCCTCGACATCGACGTCGTGGTCGGCCCCCCGTCGGCGTACGTCCGGGTGGCGCCACCACCCCGGGCATGATCGTCCGGACCGGCTATCCTGGTCCGGTTGTCCGCGTTCGGCCGGGTCCCCCCGGTCCGGCCCGGGCCACGACGCACGACCTCCTGCCACGGAAGGACCGTGGCCGCTTAGCCCACAGGAGGTGAGCACGTCTTGCGTCATTACGAGATCATGGTGATCCTCGACCCCAGCCTCGAGGAGCGCACCGTCGCCCCGTCGCTCGACACGTACCTGAACGTGATCCGGACCGCGGGTGGCTCGGTGGAGAAGACCGACGTGTGGGGCCGCCGGCGCCTCGCGTACGAGATCAACAAGAAGGCCGAGGGCATCTACGCCGTCATCGACCTGCAGGCGACGCCTGCGGCCGTGGCAGAGCTGGACCGTCAGCTGCGACTCAACGAGTCGGTGCTGCGCACCAAGGTCATCCGGCCGGAGACGCGCTAGTCGCATCCCGACCCGACACCCCCGGATCAGCCTCATCGGCATTGTCGGACGGCTCTGAGAGCCTGTACGGCGAGACGATGAGTGCGCGAGGAGATGGTCATGGCAGGAGACACCACCATCACGGTCATCGGCAACCTGACCGATGACCCCGAGTTGCGATTCACCCCCTCCGGTGCGGCGGTCGCCAAGTTCCGGGTCGCCTCGACGCCCCGGTTCATGGACAAGGCGTCCGGCGAGTGGAAGGACGGCGAGCCGTTGTTCCTCTCGTGCACCGTCTGGCGGCAGGCCGCCGAGCACGTCGCGGAGTCGCTGCAGCGCGGCACCCGCGTGATCGTGTCCGGCCGACTGCGCCAGCGGTCCTACGAGACCCGCGAGGGCGAGAAGCGCACCGTCATCGAGCTCGAGGTCGACGAGATCGGCCCGTCGCTGCGCTACGCCACGGCGAAGGTGCAGAAGATGTCCCGCTCGGGCGGCGGCGGCTTCGGCGGCGGTGGTGGCCAGGGCGGCGGAGGCAACTTCGACGACCCCTGGGCCTCGGCGGCTCCCGCCCCCTCGCGCGGCGGTTCCGGTGGCGGCAACTTCGACGAAGAGCCCCCGTTCTGATGGCGCCGAGCGCCCGCGATCGCAAACCAGGAGCAAGAGCAATGGCCAAGGCTGCGGCACTTCGCAAGCCGAAGAAGAAGGTGAACCCGCTCGACAAGGACGGGATCACCTACATCGACTACAAGGACACCGCGCTGCTGCGCAAGTTCATCTCCGACCGCGGCAAGATCCGCGCTCGGCGGGTGACCGGCGTGACCTCGCAGCAGCAGCGGCAGATCGCCCGTGCGGTCAAGAACGCCCGCGAGATGGCGCTCCTGCCGTACACGGCGACGGCTCGCTGAGAGGGGGCACCGAGATGAAGATCATCCTGACTCAGGAGGTGTCCGGCCTCGGCAGCCCGGGCGACATCGTGGAGGTCAAGGACGGCTACGGCCGCAACTACCTGCTGCCGCAGGGCTTCGCGATCACCTGGACCAAGGGCGCGGAGAAGCAGGTCACGCTGATCAAGCGGGCGCGGTCCGCCCGGGAGATCCGCGACCTCGGCCACGCCAACGAGGTCAAGGGCCAGCTCGAGGGCCTGAAGGTCACCCTCAAGGCCCGCGCCGGCGACGGCGGCCGGCTCTTCGGCTCGGTCACCCCGACCGAGGTCGTCGAGGCCGTCAAGGCCGCCGGTGGCCCGACGCTGGACCGCCGCCGGCTGGAGCTGCCCGGTCACATCAAGTCGACCGGCTCCTACCCGGTGCGGATCAAGCTGCACCCCGAGGTGACCGCCACGTTCGACCTCAGCGTCGTCAAGGGCTGACACCCCGCCACCAGCACGACAGGGCCCGCGCCGAGTCCGGCGCGGGCCCTGTCGTGTATGTGTAATCCGGTCGCCTCGGCCCGCGTGGGCCACCGCGTGGACGACGTCCCCGGGCCGCCGCTGTCAGCCGATCGGCTGCCCGGTGATGGCGCTGATCATCACCGTCGACACGCCGCCGCCCACCACCGCCGCCGCCAGCGCCACGGTGGCCGCCCGCCACGTCGTTCCGACCCGGCGCAGCAGCATCGCCACGACCAGACTGCTCGCCAGCGCCAACCCGAACCGCGGCATGCCCTCCGCGAGCGACCCGAGCGCCCGCGACCGCGGCGAGTTGCACCCTCCGCCGTTGATGTCGGTCACGCATCCGGCGGGCGCCGAGGCGTCCAGCGTCAACACCCACACGAAGATCACCAGTATCGGCAGGAGATAGCAGGCCGCCGTGTAGAGCAACGGTCGCAGCGACCCGCCCGCCTCCGGATCCAGCAGGTCGTCCTCGAGGCGGCGGGACCACGGCCCAGCACCCACCGACTCCATCCGGCGCCGTACGGACCCGACCGAGGCCGGTGCGGCGGCCAGCGGGCGGTCCAGCTGACGCCGGGGCGCCGGGCGCGGCCGCGGCCGCGGCGCCGAGTACGAGACCACCGGCGAGCGCGGCGCCGACGGCGGAGCGTCCATCCACCGTGGGTCGTCGCCGGCCAGCCGGGTGCCCGACCAGAACCCGTCGTCCCGGTCGTCCCGCGCCCAGGCCCACTTCTCGGCTTCCCGGTCCGACCGGGGCGCCTCCGTCCGCTCCCACGCCGGCTCCACGTACCGGTCCCACTGACCGGTGACGTCCGGCTGCTGCCACTGGCCGGTGGCGTCCGTCCGGTCCCACCGGTCCGGACTCTCGGTGCGGCCCCACCGGTCGCCCTCGTCGACGGGCTGCCACGCGTGCACACCCGACGCGTCCCACGGATCCACCGCCGGCCGGTACGGCGGCTCCGCCCCGCGCCGCGCCTCCCGGTCCCAGGGATCGGCCGGGCCGGAGGCTGACGACCGGTCCCAGGGATCCCCGGCCGGCGTCCCGGTGACCGCCCGCCGGCTCCGCCCGGTCGGCCGGTCCGACCAGGCGGGCTCCGACTCGGCTGGCGTCTCCGTCTCCTCCAGACCCGACCAGACCACCGGCTGCCGGCGCGACACCGCCCGCCTCGGGCGCGTCTGCGGACCCACCTCGGAGACCGGCTCGTCGTCGGCCCGGCGGCTCCCCACGTACCCCTGGCCCTGGGGCCGGTCGAACGTCCACTCGCGGGTGTGGTCCGCCGCCGGCGCGGCGCCGATCGCCGGCGTCTCCCGCCAGCTGGTCTCGGCGACCCGCCGCCACCCGCTCGTCGGTTCGGCGGCGTCCCAGGCGTCCGGCGACCGGGGCGGATACACCTCGTACCTGTCATCGTCGTCGGGCGCCGCGTGCCGCCCGCCGCCGTCGGCCCGGCGGACGCCAGACTCCAGGGCCCAACGCGGCAGGTAGGCGTCGACCGGCTCCTCCTGGCCCCGCTCGATCGCCCGGCGGCGGCTCGGCGTGCGGTAGCTCTCGGCCTCGTACGAGTCGACCGGCGGGACGGCCGGATCGCCCCAGCGGGCGACCGACCGTCGTCCCCGCGGGCCATCCTCTCCGCGTTCCCAGTCCCGGTAACTCACGGCCGCAGCGTGACCCTTCTCCACCTGAAAGCGCAACCCGCTGTCTCGACATAGCCGGTGGTGCAGATAGTACGGGACAAATGAGGCCCAAGTCTGACCGAGATTCTGTCGTCCACAGGGTGGGGATGGAATTCTCCCAGCTCACCGCCGTAATGGCGGTGGATTCCCCAACCGTTGTCCACAGCCTGTGCACACGCTGCGCACATGCTCGCCCACCGGCGTCCACAGGTTGTCCCGAGACTCGTCCACCGGCGCGGTTGAGCGGCTGACCACGTGTTCCGTATCGTGACCACCCGACCCGCCGCGCGATGACCCCCGATCGCAGTGTGGGTCGACGAGTTGTCGTACCCCGGCGGTAGAGCTGGAACGAGCATCGACGGCGTGGAGGGGGGCACCGTGTCGGTCACCGACGACATGCGGGCGGCCCCGCGCCCCGGCGAGCAGCCTTCCGCGCCGGCGCCGCGCGACGGCCAGTTCGAGAAGACGCCACCGCAGGACATCGCCGCCGAGCAGTGCGTGCTGGGCGGCATGCTGCTCTCCAAGGACGCGATCGCCGACGTCGTCGAGATCCTCAAGAGCAACGACTTCTACCGGCCGATCCACGCCACGATCTTCGACACCATCCTGGAGATCTACGGCCGGGGCGAGCCAGCCGACTCGATCACCGTGGCAGCGGCGCTGGCCGACTCCGGCGACCTGGTCCGGATCGGTGGCGCACCCTATCTGCACACTCTCATCGCGAGCGTGCCCACCGCGGCCAACGCCGCCTACTACGCCCGGATCGTCAGCGAGCGGGCCGTGCTCCGCCGGCTGGTCGAGGCCGGCACCCGCATCGTCCAACTCGGCTACGGCACCGCCGCCGGCGGCAGCCGCGACGTGGACGACGTCGTCGACCTCGCCCAGCAGGCCGTGTACGACGTCACCGAGCGGCGGGTGAGCGAGGACTTCGCGGTCCTCGCCGACATGCTCCAGCCCACCCTCGACGAGATCGAGGCGGTCGGCGCCCAGGGCGGCGTCATGACCGGTGTGCCCACCGGCTTCACCGACCTCGACCGCCTGCTCAACGGCCTGCACCCGGGCCAATTGATCATCGTTGCGGGCCGGCCTGGTTTGGGCAAGGCGCTCGCCCTCGACACGCCCCTGCCGACACCGGAGGGGTGGACCACCATGGGCGAGGTCAAGACCGGCGATCAACTGCTCGCCGCCGACGGCCGGCCCACCACCGTCACGGCGGCGTTCGACGTCATGTATGGCCGACCGTGCTACGAGGTGGAATTCTCCGACGGCACGGTGATCGTGGCCGACGCCGAGCACCTGTGGAAGACGACCACCCGGGCCAGTCGCCGCCAGCCGGAGCGGCGGTCCCGTCGACGCTGGTCGGAGTCATCGGTGGCGACGGTCCGGGCCGCGTCCGCGAGGGCGGCGACAGCTCCCGACCACCTCGTCACGATGTCGGACGCCGTCGCCCAGGTCGGCACGGGGTTCCGCAACGTTCTGCACACCGTCGCGGCCGAGATCGGCTCCAACGGCCGCATCAGCCGGCCCGTCACGAGAGCCGGCAAGGCGCGGAACTGGACCGCCCCGGGTCACCCGGCCAGCCCGCTGCTCGCCGGGTTGCTCGCTCGGGTCGAGCGGCAGGGCGCTCCGCCGACCCGCGCCCGCCACGACGGCGTGGTGACGACCACCGAGATCGCGGCCACGTTGCGCACCGATACGGCCGACCGGCGGTTGAACCACGCCGTGGAGAACTGCCGTCCGCTCCAACTCCCGGAGCGGGATCTGTCGATCCCGCCCTACACCCTGGGCGTCTGGCTCGGCGACGGGCAGACCGGTGCCAGCCGCTTCACCACCGCCGATCCAGAGATCTGCGAGTACGTCGAGCGGGACGGTTTCGCTGTTCGGCCCAGCGGCCCGATGATCTACACCATCCGGCTTCCCGGGGTCGTCGCCTCGCCGGACCGGACCTGCCCACACTGCGGCCGGCGCGCGCTCCGCGAGAACCCCGCCGTCCGGCGTTGCGCCGACTGCCGAGCCGCGAACGGGTCGTTCATCGCCCTGCTCCGACAGATCGGCGTCGCGGCCGAGAAGCACATCCCACGGGACTACCTACGCGCGTCCGAGACGCAGCGACGCGCCCTGCTGGCCGGCCTGATGGACACCGACGGCACCGTCGCCCCGACCGGCAACCTGCAGTACACCTCCACCTCCAGGCGGCTCGCTGAGGACGTGCACGAGCTGGTGGTCGGCCTCGGCTATCGCTGCACCGTTACGACGAGGGCCGTTCGGGGCCGCACGTCCGACTCCTCGACCGCGTACACCCTGAACTTTTCGACGCCGGATCCGATCTTCCGGCTGGAGCGTAAGCGGGCGGCGCACACAGCCCGCCGGCGCACCACGTCGGATGTGCGGTCGACGTCGCGTTTCATCGTGGACGTTCGACCGGCCCCGAGCGTGCCGGTCCGGTGCGTCACGGTCGACAACCCAGAGCACCTCTATCTGGCCGGCCGGTCCATGATTCCCACCCACAACAGCACGGCGAGCATGGATTTTGCCCGAAATGCCGCTATCCGGGCCAACCAGGCGTCGGCGATTTTCTCGCTGGAAATGAGCAAGGTCGAGATCGTCATGCGGCTGCTCTCGGCCGAGGCTCGGGTGCCGCTGCACGTGCTGCGCAGCGGCCAGCTCTCGGACGACGACTGGACGAAGCTCGCCCGGTGCATGGGCGAGATCAGTGAGGCGCCGCTCTTCGTCGACGACACGCCGAGCATGAACCTGATGGAGATCCGGGCCAAGGCGCGCCGGCTCAGGCAGAAGCACGACCTGAAGCTCATCGTCGTCGACTACCTCCAGCTGATGACCTCACCGAAGCGCACCGAGAGCCGGCAGCAGGAGGTCGCCGACCTGTCGCGTGGCCTCAAGCTCCTGGCCAAGGAGGTCGAGTGCCCGGTGATCGCGGTGAGCCAGCTGAACCGCGGCCCCGAGCAGCGCACCGACAAGCGGCCACAATTGTCCGATTTGCGCGAGAGCGGCTCAATTGAGCAAGATGCGGACGTCGTCATACTTCTGCACCGTGACGACTACTACGACAAGGAGTCGCCGCGAGCGGGCGAAGCGGACTTCATCGTTGCAAAACATCGAAATGGACCGACTGACACGGTGACGGTCGCGGCGCAGCTGCACCTGTCGCGCTTCGTGGACATGGCCATCGTCTGACTCCACGGTCGGTCAGCCCAGCAGGGGGAACCAGCCGGCCACCTCGCCGAGTTCCAGGCGGTCCCGGTCGCTGAGCGGAAGCCGCCCGGCCGCCTTGAGCAGGTACTCGTGGCCGTCCCAGCCGGCCGGGCGGACGGCGTCGTCGCTGAGCAGCCTGTCCATGGTCGCCACCGCGATCCGGGTCGCCGCCGGACCGGGCAGGGGCGCGTCGGGAAGGTCCACCACGAGGTCCAGGTGGTGCACGACCGCCTCGGTGGTCAGGGTGGCCAGCATGTCGGCCACCCGCAGCACGTGGCCCTGGGTGGCGACACAGGCGTCGGGGTCCGCGGCGGCGGCCGCGCGGACGGCGGCGGGGGCGGTGTCGGCCCAGAGCCGGACGACGCCGGTGGGCCGCTTGAACGCGGCGGCAGAGCGGCGTACCCACCAGGCGTGCCGCGAACCGTCGTCATCGCCGGCCGGGAACGAGCGCCAGTAGCCGACGTCGTCCACGTCCGGAGGGCCGGCGGCCGGGCTGGCCAGCGCGACCAGAGCCCGCTGGGCGTCGCCGACGAGGTGCAGGAGCAGGTCGACGACGAGCCAGCCCCGGCATCGGGTGGGTCGCTGCAGGTCGGCGTCGTCGAGGCCGGTGACGACCCGGGTGACCCCGTCGTACGCCTCCGCCAGTGCGACGTGCGCCCTCATGGACGCAGCGTCGCACGGGCGGGGCGGCCGCGCACGGCCGAGGAGCGGGCGGCAGGTCGGCCGGCTCAGCCGAACATCTCGTCGAGGAAGCTCTTGCGCTTCTTGCGCCGGTAGTGGCCGTGGTAGCCGTAGTGCTGTCCGTGGCCCCCGTACGCCGGCGCCGGCGGGTAGCCGTGCGCGGGCGGCGGTGGGGGCGGCACGGTGCCGTAGCCGGGCTGGTGCGGGGCCGGTGCGGGCGGCGGTGGCGGGGGCGGCGGGTACCCGCCCTGCTGGTGGGTGGGCTGGCCGGGCTGGGCGGCGGCGGGAGCGGCGTGCTGCCGGTTCCAGTTGGCCTCCGCTTCGAACAGCTTCTCCAGTTCGCCGCGGTCGAGGAAGATCCCCCGGCACTCGCTGCACTGGTCGATGACGACGCCGCTGCGCTCGTACTGGCGCATCTCTCCGTGGCACTTGGGACAGGTGAGGCTCATCATGCGACGGTACCTGGTCGGCTCACGCGGTCGCGGTCAGCGCGTCGGTGACCTCGTCGTCGGAGACCTCGTGGAAGTCGTCGTAGTAGGCGCTGACCGCCATGAAGTCCGCCGGGTGCTGTGGGCAGACGACCTGGTCCGCCTCGGCGGAGAGCATCTCGTACGCCTCCTGCGAACCGACCGGGACGGCCACGATGACCCGGCGGGCGCCGAGGTGACGGGCGACCTGGACGGCGGCGCGGGCGGTCGCGCCGGTGGCGAGCCCGTCGTCGACGATGACGGCGGTGCGGCCGGCGAGGTCCAGCGGTGGCCGGTCGCCCCGGTAGAGCCGCTCACGGCGGTCCAGTTCGGCCTGCTCGCGCCGGCGGACGTCGGCGATGTCCTCCGGGCTGAGCCGGCTGGCGACCACGTCGTTGAGCACCTGCACCTCGCCGGGGCCGAGGGCGCCGAAGGCGACCTCGGGAGCCCACGGCATGCCGAGTTTGCGGACGACGAGGACGTCGAGCGGGGCGCCGAGCCGCTGGGCGATCACCTTGGCCACGGGCACGCCCCCGCGTACCAGGCCGAGGACGATGACGTCCGGGTCGCCGACGAGCGCGGTGAGCCGGTCGGCGAGCATGCGTCCCGCGTCGGTTCGGTCTCGGTAGGTGGTCATCCCTCAGGTTTACGCCGTGGCTGCGGAATCCGCCGGGTGGTTGGCGGATCCGGGCCGGGTGAGCGCGGGCACCCAGACCAGGAAGGCGAGGGGGTAGAGCAGGTAGCCGAACCGGGTCGAGGGCATCAGCACGATCGCGGCGAGCAGCCCGTACCCGCAGATGAGCGACGCGCCGGCGGCGGTGCGGGGCGGGCGGCGGGCGACCCGGACGGCGATGGCGAGGCCGGCGGCGAGCAGGAGGGCGCCGGCAACCGCGCGGCCGGCGGGCAGCGCGGTGGCGACGAGGTGGCCGGGGAACGGCGACTGGGCCGGGCTGGTGACCAGGCCGTGGCCGAGCGGGAAGCGCAGCACGTTCTCCACGAGCGCGTCGCGGTCGACGAGCAGGACGGGCAGGAGAGCGGCGATGGGCAGCCCGAGGGCGCCGGCGGCGACCCGCCAGCCCGCGCGGCGGGTCGCGCCCCAGATCACCAGCACGAGGGCCACCGGCCAGGCGAAGAGCTTTAGGGCGCCGGCCAGGCCCACGGCGACACCGGCCCGGCCGGGTCGGCCGGCGGCGGCGAGCGCGAGCGCCAGCAGGCAGAGTGCGAGTACGGGCAGGTCGTCGCCGCCGGTGGCGAGGGTGAGGGCACAGACCGGAAGAACGGTGGCGGCCTGGACGCCGCGCAGCACCGTGCCGTCCCGGCGGCCCTGCTGGTCGGGGGTGCCGGCGTGCCGGAGGGTACGCACGGCGAGCGCGAGCGCGACGGCGGTGGCGAGCGCGAACCAGACCCGGGCGTCGGTCCACGCGGCGTCGACGGCGGCCCGGGGCAGGCCGAAGAGCGCCATCCCCGGCTGGTACGGCGTGTAACCGAGCAGCTGCTCGCCGGGAGGAAGGGTGGCGATCGCGTCGTGGCCCAGGTATGGCGTGCCGGTGTCGACCAGGCGCCGCCCGGACTCCTCGACGACGATGACCTCCTCCTGCGCCCGGTCGGTGCGTCCGCCGGCGCGTTCGACGCTCTGCAGGACGACCGGGAGCAGGGCGGTGGCGGCCCAGGTGAATGCGGTGAGCGCCCAGCGGCCGGGCCGGCCGGCCAGCGCCGAGCCGGGGTGGCGGCGGCGGATCAGAAGCTGGCCGGCGACGGCCAGCGCGGCGACCAGGTAGCCGACGGCGGCCACGCCGCCCCACGCCCGGTGCGGGAGAAGGGTGGAGGTCAGCGCGGTGACCGCGGCGAACACCGCGGCGACGGCGTAGAGGGTGAGGTCGAGGGCGAGACCGCCGGCGGCGGTGTCGATGGCCTGCCACCGGTGGCGGCGGACGGTCGGAGCGGCGACGGTCACGCCGGCCAGTCTGGCAGAACGCCGGTGGGTGGACCGGGCGCGGCTGGTCACGGGTCGGGCCACCGGCTCCGCCGGTCGGACGCGGGGTCGCGGGCGGGTCGCCAGGGCTCCGCCGGTCAGGCCGGCTGGTTGCGACCGCGGGTGGCGGAGCGGCGGCCGGCGGGTAGCCGGACGACGGCGCCGGCGTCGTGCAGCGGTGCCGCGAGCAGACCGGGGCGGCCGCCGGGGCCGCGTCGCAGCGCCGCGAGCAGCGTGCCGGCGGGCATCGGCCGCGCGAAGAGGTGGCCCTGCCCGCCGGTGCAGCCCAGCTCCCAGAGGGCGCGGCGCTGCGGTTCGTTCTCGACGCCCTCGGCGATCACGGTGAGGCCCAGGCTGCGGCCGAGGTCCAGCGTGGAGCGGATGACGGCGGCCGCTTCGACGGAACTCTCCATCTCCGTCACGAAGCTCCGGTCGATCTTGAGTTCGTGGACCGGGATGCGGGACAGCAGGGAGAGCGACGAGTAGCCGGTGCCGAAGTCGTCGAGGGCGAGGCGTACGCCCTCGTCCCGGAGCCGGCTGAGCACCCGGTCGACGATGTCGAGCTGGCTGAGGGTGAGCGTCTCGGTCAGCTCGAGCACGAGGCGGTCGGGCGGCAGGTCGTGGGCCCGCAGGCGGGCCAGCACCGAGCCGGGGAAGCGGGCGTCGAGGAGGCTGCGGGGCGACACGTTGACCGCCACCGGCACGTCGAACCCGGCATCCCGCCAGCTGCCGGCGGCGACGAGCGCCTGGTCGAGGATCGCCTCGGCGAACGCGGGGAGCAGGCCGGAGCGCTCCACCGCCTCGAGGAACCGCAGGGGGTCGATCACGCCGTGGGTGGGGTGATGCCAGCGGGCCAGTGCCTCCGCGCCGGTCACGGCGCCGGTGCCGAGGTCGACGATCGGCTGGAAGTTGACGGTGAACTCGTGGTCGGCGACGGCTCGCGGCAGGTCGCCGCCGAGGGTGAGCCGGGCGACGTCGGCGGTGTCCCGGTTCGGGGCGTACGTGGCGATGCGTTGGCCGGCCCGCTTCGCCTGGTACATCGCGACGTCCGCGCGGCGGAGCAGTTCGGCCATGCCGCCGGTCGCCGGGGCGGCGGCGATGCCGCCGCTCGCCTCCAGGCTGATCCGCATGCCGTCGAGATCGAACGGTTCGTGCAGCGTGGCGATCAGCGACTCCGCGCGGTGCGCGGCCACCGCCGGGGCGGGCAGGCCGCGCAGGAGGACGGCGAACTCGTCGCCGCCCAGCCGGGCCACCAGATCGGTGGGCTGGGCGGCGGTGCGCAGCCGCTCGGCGACCTGCACCAGCACCTGGTCCCCGGCGGCGTGCCCGAGCGTGTCGTTGACCTCCTTGAAGTGGTTGAGGTCGATCAGGACGAGGGCGGTGACGCCCTCGGCGTGCCGGGTGCCGAGCTGTTCGGTGCCCTCGTCCAGCAGGTGCCGACGGTTGGCCAGGCCGGTGAGGGCGTCGTGGGTGGCCGCGTACGCGTGCTCGTCGGCGACCCGGGCCAGTTCCGCGTACGCCTGGGCGTTGCGCACGGCGGTGCACAGTGCCGAGGCGAAGGTACGCAGGGTGTACTGCTCGCGTTCGGAGAGCTGCACCGGGCCGCGGAACCGCAGCCGCAGCACGCCGACGCCGGTGGCCCGGTCGTGACCCTCCAGCGGGGCGGTGAGGACCGTGCCGTCGACCGTGGTGGCCTCGCCGGCGGCCCCGTCGTACGTGATCGTGCCGGCCCCGCCGCGCACGGTGCGACCGCCCTCGCGCAGTTCGATCTCGACCTCGTCGGCGCTGAACAGTTCGCCGGCCTGGGTGACGGCGGTGGTGAGGACCTGGTCGAGGTCGACCACGTTGAGCGCGTCGGTGGTACGCGCGAGCCGCTGCCAGGCGTCGCGTTCGGCGCGGTGGCGGAGACGGTTGGAGTAGGCGAGGTGCAGGCTCAGGACGAGGGGTGGCACGACGATCAGGAAGCTGGGGTTGCTGCGGAGAATGGCGAGTGTCGCGACGATCACGACGAACCGGGCCGCGGCGCTCGCGAGCCGCAGATCGTAGTGCGCCCGGAAGAGGTCACGGAGACGCGTCCGGGTCGCCAGGGCGATCACCGGCATCGTCAGTACCTCGTCCAGTACGACCACCGCCAGGTAGGCCGCCGCCAGCGGAGGCAGCAGTTCGGTGAGGGAGCCGCTCGCCGACCACCGCCAGTCCGCGGCGGCCAGTACCAGCGCGGCGGTCGTGACGAGCAGGGTGTCCTTCGCTACCCCGAAGGCGAGCTTCAAGGGCGCCAGTCGGCCGATGGTCCGTGCAATTCCCACTCCGAGTGCGGTGGCGACGATGACCATCGGTGCCGGTGCCACGGCGAGACCGACGAGAAATGCGACCTCGGTCCAGGAGATGCCGTGCGTGGTGGCCCTGATCCGGATACGGACGTTGAACTTGGCACCGACTGCGACCAGGAAGGTGAGCGTTCCTAGAAGCACCAGCATTCGGCTGGTGGCCGGGACGCTCCGGCTCATCGCGTGTACAGATATCGCGAGCGCGACGCTCGCGGAGAACACGACGAGACCGACTAGCAGCCGAAGCCGCCGATCGGTCTCGTTGTCGCGTCGCTGATCTCTGGCCACGTCCCCCCTGTGCGGGCGGCGCCGGTAGTGTCTGTCAACACTTTACGGGCGTTCGGGCCGTGTCGAAAGATCCTGCTCACAGCCAGTCGTTGACTCGCATCGCTCTCTCCTCGTCCGATCGTCCTCATCGATTCGCGCCCCTGAAGGCCCGTTGATGTTATGACGGATAAGGAGTTCTTAGGCGGGTTAGATGTCTTTTGGCGCAGTATGCGCAAATGCAGCCATTGATTGTTACGGTCCGTTCCGGTCCGGATGTCGGTGCGTAAGCGTCGGCCTCTCAATTATCGAGTTTGAATGGTTTCGCGCGCGCGGGGAACCGGTCATTCGAGTGTTGAACGCCGAACGACGGCCGTTGGTCATTGGGTCTACGGATCGAGAAACTGCCATCGCTCTCTGATATCTTCAGGTCCGGTGAACAATTCTGGGCCAGTTGCGACGGATGTGCGTTTTGTGGCGGGCCGGCGAGCGGGGGAATGAGGTGCGGATACGTCTTCTCGGCCCTCTCGAGGTGCGGACGCCCGGGCACGGTCCCCTCGCCCTCGGCACGCCTAAACAGCGGCAGGTTCTGGCGGTCCTGGCCATGGAGGCCGACCGGGTGATCACGGTCGACCGGTTGGTGGACGAGCTGTGGCCGACGAAGCCGCCACGGTCCGCGGTCGCGAACGTGCGGACCTACGCCGCGAACCTCAGACGTACCTTCGAGGCGCACCAGTCCGGGCGGGGACTGCTGGTGCGGGAAGGCGGCGGCTACCGACTGGCCCTCCGGCCGGCGGCGTTCGATCTCTTCCGATTCGCGGACGAGTGTGCGGACGCCCGCCGCAGCATCGCCAGAAGCGCACACCAACAGGCCGAGGCGCTGTTGGAGCGGGCACTGAGCCGCTGGACCGGCCCGATGCTCGCCGGCGTACCACTCGGACCGCTGCTGTCCGCCCGGGTGGCGGCCGCCGAGGAGGAGCGGATCCTGGCCACGGAACTCCTCGCCGAGGTCCGGATGCGCCGGGGTCATCCCGGGACGGCCATCCCGTTGTTGCGGGACCTGGTGGCGTCGCACCCGCTCCGGGAAACCGCCCAGGCGCTGCTGGTCCGGGCCCTGCACCTGCGGGGTGACCGGGCGGCGGCCCTCGAGGCGTACGAGGCTGCCCGTACCGTGCTCGAGGAGCAACTGGGTGTCGGGCCGGGTGCGGAACTGCAACGGGTCCGACGACTGCTACGCGACCTGTCCGGAGCCGGCCGGAGGGTCCCCGGAGCCGATGGTGTGCCGGGCCCGGCGGATCTGGCCGGCGGGGCGGGCGGACGGCCCCCCGACGGCGCGCTCGACTGGTTGCCGCGACCCGTGCCGCAGTTCATCGGGCGCGGCGAGACGGTCAGCCTGCTGTTGGCCGAGACGCGGCGGCTCGAGGGGCACACGTCCCCCGTGCACGTCATCGACGGGATGGCCGGCAGCGGCAAGACCACGACGGCGGTCCACGTGGCCCGGCTGCTCGCGCCGCGCTACCCGGACGCCGCTCTCTTCATCGACCTGCGTGGGCACGAAGGTCCGGGCGCGATCGACCCCGCCGCCGCGCTCGGTGTCCTGCTTCGGCAGCTCGGCGTGCCGGCCGGACGGATTCCGACCGACCGGGCCCGGCGCGGCGATCTGTGGCGTCGAGAACTCGCCGGCCGGCGCAGCGTCGTGGTGCTCGACAACGCCGCCAGCGCCGATCAGGTCGCCCCGCTCCTGCCGGTGAAGCCCGGGACGCTGGTGATCGTCACGTCCCGTCGTCGACTTGTCGGTCTGGACGCCGGCCCGCCGCACTCGCTGCCGGTCCTCAGCACCGAGGAAGGGCTGGCGCTGCTGGAAGCGACCGCCGGCGCGACCCGGATGGCGGGGCAGGCCGAGGCCGCCGCGACCGTCGTCCGGCGGTGCGGGCACCTCCCGCTGGCCATCCGGCTCGCCGGGTCGCGGCTGGCGAACCGCCCGGCGTGGCGGGTGTCGCACCTGGCGCAGCTGCTGGAGGACAGCGCTGGTCGACTCAGTCATCTGACCGCGAAGGACCGGTCGGTGGCGGGCGCCTTCGCCACGTCGTACGAGCTCCTCGAACCGTCCGCGAAACGGCTGTTCCGGCTGCTCAGTCTGCATCCGGGCGACGACCTGACGCTGCCGATGGCGGCTGCGCTGGCCGGCCTGCCGGCGGAAACCGCGGAACTCGCGCTGGACGAACTGGTCGACCTCCACCTGGTGGAGGAGACAACAGCCCGGCGTTACCGGATGCACGACCTCATCCGCCAGTACTCCCACGAACTGGCGCAACGCGATCACCCGCCCCGGCAACGGGCCGGCGCCCTGTCGGATCTGCTCGACTTCGTGCTTCACACCGCACTCCGTGCGGCGTTGACGGTGGAGCCCAGGTTCCTCCGGAGCCAGGTCGCACTGGGCGCACCGCGCAGGCCCGACCTCGTCGAGTCGCCGCAACCGGCCGGCACGGAATGGCTGGAGTCGGAGCGCGGCAATCTCGTGTCGCTCGTCGCGGCGGCCCACGAACGCGGCCTGCGGGAGCAGACCTGGCGCCTGGCCCGGGTGCTGTGGCGTTTCCTCTACATCCGCGCCTACTTCGACGACATCATCAACATCCACACGCACGGTCTGGCGGCCGCACGCGCACTCGGCGACAAGCGGGCGACGGCGATGATGCACAACTATCTGGCCTCCGCCTACCTGCGGATGTCGGAGTACGGGTCCTGCCTCGAGCACCTCGCCGCCGCGGTGTCGATCGCCGAGGATCTCGGCGATCGCCCGAGCACCGACCGCTATCGGGCGAACATGGTCGCGGTCTACTGGATACGCGGCGACCTGGCCAAGGCCGTCGAGGTGGGCCACCGGGGCCTGCGTGCCCGCCGCTACCTCGAGAGCGACGAGGTGCCGAGCTTTCTGCCGAACATCGGTCTCGCGCTGACGTCGCTCGGCCGGTATGACGAGGCGTTGCGGATGCATCGCACCCATCTCTTCCATGGCCGGCTGAACAACAACTACTTCCACCTGCTCAACGCTCTCGGCCACATCGGTTCGGTCAAGAGCCGGATGGGGCGGCACGCCGAGGGGATCCGGCTGATGTCCGCCGCCTTGGCGCTGCGGGAACGGACCGGCCACCGGTACGCCGAGCCGGAGGTGCGCAACGACATGGGCGTGGCGCTGCGGCACCTGGGCCGCCTCGACGAGGCCGTCGAGCAGCACGAACTCGCCGCCAAGCTGGCTGTGGACTCCGGCGAGCGACACGTGGAGGCCGCGGTGCTCAACGACCTGGCGTTGACCCTGACCAGGATGGGGCGGACCGAGCGGGCCGTCGAACTGCATCAGGCGGCGCTCCGCATCGCGACCCGCATCGCCCACCCGTACGAGCAGGGGCGGGCGTTGGCGGGCCTCGCCGAGCACGCCGTGGCGACGGACGTGGCCGAGGCCCGCCGGTGCTGGGAGCGCGCGTTGGCGATCTTCCGGCGGATGGGTGTGCCCGAGCGCGCCGAGGTCGAGCACCGTCTCGCCGACATCGACGACGGCCGTCGAGGCGACGCCGCCCAGCGCACCGACGATGCCTCCTGAGCTGAGGAAACACCCGCTTATCGATTTCTTATCGCGGCTACCACTAACTTCGACTGGTCCGGCCGAACGGGGGAGGTTCTGACTCATGGCAGAACCTCGAGCGCCGAGGCGCCCGCCGCCGGGGGATCCCCCAGCTTCCTCTGCGGCGGGCCAACGCGGAGGGGCGGCGTCGCAGTGGACCGGGCCGATCGCATCCCGGCACCGGAGGGTCGCCGCCGCTCCTCCGCCACGCCGCCGAGCACCGGCCGTCCCACCGGGCGGCTAGGCTCGCGCTCGTGACGGATTCCGCGCAGCTCACCCACGTCGACCCGGCCGGGGCCGCCCGCATGGTCGACGTCTCCGCCAAGCCGGTGACCGGCCGGCTGGCCGTCGCCGCCGGGCGGCTCCGGACCACCCGCGAGGTCGTCGACCTGCTGCGGAGCGACGGGCTGCCGAAGGGCGACGCGCTCGCCGTCGGCCGGCTCGCCGGGATCATGGGTGCGAAGCGCACCCCCGACCTGATTCCGCTCTGCCATCCGATCGCCCTGCACGGGGTGACGGTCGACCTGACGTTGACCGACGAAACCGTCGAGATCACCGCGACGGCCCGCACGGCCGACCGCACCGGCGTCGAGATGGAGGCGCTCACCGCGGTGGCGGTCGCCGGCCTGGCCCTGGTGGACATGGTGAAGGCGGTGGACCCGGCGGCGTCGCTGGAGGCGGTCCGGGTGCTGCGCAAGGAGGGCGGCAAGACCGGCGAGTGGGTGCGGCCCGAGGACCGGCCGTGATCCGGGCGCGGGTGGTCGTGGCGTCGAACCGGGCCGCCGCCGGCGTGTACGCGGACACCAGCGGTCCCCTGCTCGCCGCCGGGCTGCGGGAGCTGGGCTGCGCGGTGGACGAGCCGGTGATCGTGGTGCCCGACGGCGAGCCGGTCGGCGCGGCGCTGCGCGCCGCCGCGGCCGAGGGGGTGGACGTCGTGGTGACCAGCGGCGGCACCGGCATCAACCCGTCGGATCGCACCCCGGAGGTGACCCGGGCACTGCTCGACCACGAGATCCCGGGCATCGCGGAGGCGATCCGCGCGTACAGCCGGGACCGGGTGCCGACCGCGGTGCTGTCCCGGGGGTGGCCGGGGTCCTGGGCCGGACGCTGGTGGTCAACCTGCCCGGGTCCACCGGGGGCGCCCGGGACGGGCTGGCCGTGCTGGGTCCGATCCTCGCCCACGCCGTCGACCAGATCCGGGGCGGCGACCACTGAATCGCACCCGTCGGGCCAGGCCGGCACGCAGGCGGGCGGCGTTCGTCGGACCGCCCCGATAGGCTCGTCGGGTGAGCACGGAAACCGCATCGGCCGCCGAGCCGGTCGCCGCGTCCCGTTCGGCGGGGTGGGCGGAGGCCCGCGCCCGGGTGTACGAGGTCGGCCTGGCCGCCGCGTTGCCCGTGGTCGACCGGCCGCTCGCCGAGATCGACGGGCACACCCTGGCCGAGCCGCTGACGACCCGCACGCCGCTGCCGGCGTTCCCCACCTCCAGCGTGGACGGCTGGGCGGTGCGCGGCACCGGTCCGTGGCGGCCGGTGGGCCGGGTCCTGGCCGGCGGCACCCCGGCACCGCTGGCCGAGGACGGCACGACCGTCGAGATCGCCACCGGCGCGATGGTCCCGGCCGGCACCACCGCCGTGCTGCGCGTCGAGGAGTCGAGCCGCACCCCCGACGGGCTGGTGGCGGGCACCCCGCGGCCGGTGCCGGAGTGGCGCGAGCCGGGCGAGGAGGCGCACGCCGGGGAGGTTCTGCTCCCCACCGGCACTCCCGTGGATCCGGCGGTGATCGGCCTGGCCGCTTCCTGCGGTCACGACAGCCTGCGCGTGCGGCGGCAGCCGCGCGCGGCGCTGCGGGTCTTCGGCGACGAGCTGCTGACGGCCGGGCCACCCGGCGCCGGCCGGGTGCGGGACGCCCTCGGCCCGGTGGTGCCGGGCTGGCTGCGCCGGTACGGGTGCGTGGTGCGGCCTGCCGACGTGGTGGGGCCGGTGGCCGACACCCTCCCCGCGCACGTGGCCGCACTGCGGGGGGCGCTCACCGACGCCGACCTGGTGTGCACGACGGGCGGCACCATGCACGGCCCGGTCGACCACCTGCACCCGGCGCTGCGGGAGCTGGGGGCGGAGTACGTGGTCAACACGGTCGCCGTCCGACCCGGTTTCCCGATGCTGCTGGCCCGGCTGGTCGACCCGGACGGCCGGGTGCGGTTCGTCGCCGGCCTGCCGGGCAACCCGCAGTCCGCGGTGGTCGCCCTGGTGTCGCTGGTCGCCCCGCTGCTGGCGGGTCTCGCCGGCCGTCCGATGCCGGTGCTGCCGCACGCCACGCTCGCCGAGCCGGTTCCCGGTCGCGGCGACCACACGCACCTCGCCCTGGTCCGGCTGGACCGCGCCGCCGGCACCGCCCACCCGCTGCGGCACGTCGGGTCGGCCATGCTGCGCGGGCTGGCGGGCGCGGACGGGTTCGCGGTGATCCGGCCCGGCACGGCCGGCCAGCCCGGCGACCGGGTGCCCGTCGTCCCGCTGCCGCTGCTGCCCGGGGAGCGTGCGTCGTGACCGCTCCGGCCATCGCGTTCGGCGAGGTGACCGAGCGCCCACTGGACCTGGCCGCGCACGAGGCGGCGGTGGCGGACCGGCGGGCCGGTGCGGTCGTGTCGTTCCAGGGGGTGGTCCGCGACCACGACCACGGCCGCGCGGTGGTCAGCCTGGAGTACGAGGGCCACCCGAGCGCCGAGCGGGTGCTGCGCGAGGTCGCCGCGGAGATCGCCGCCGACCCCGAGGTGTACGCGGTGGCCGTCTCGCACCGGATCGGGCCGCTGGAGATCGGCGACGCGGCCCTCGTGGCGGCCGTCAGCACCGCCCACCGGGCCGCCGCGTTCGCCGCCTGTGCCCGACTGGTCGACGAGGTGAAGGCGCGGCTGCCGATCTGGAAGCGGCAGGTGTTCGCCGACGGCACCGAGGAGTGGGTGAACTGCCCCTGACCTCCGGCCCGGCCGGCGGTCGGCCCGCCGCCAGGTGCACGCGCTGGCGGGCCGGCGGTCAGCGCCGGTTGGCCTGCGCAATCGCCCGGCCCGCCCGCTCACCGTAGAAGGCCGGTTCCGCGCCCGGCCGCCACGGCAGCGCGGCGACCAGCACGATCAGCGCCAGGGCCAGCGAGTTCTCCATCAGGGCGCCGAAGAGGCCGTCGTAATAGTGCGACACCTCGGGGAGCTGGTGCTCGTACGGCCAGATCGGGGAGATCAGGAACAGCAGGTAGAGAACCACGGCGGCGACGCCGTGGCGGAGCCCGGTCAGCGCCGGGTACCAGATCGGGTAGCGCAGACCGTTGACCCCCGGCAGGCCACCCAGCCCGGCCCGGGCGATGAGCCCGCGGCTGGCTTCCCGGCGGCGTACCGCGGCGTCGGCCAGCACCATGATCGCCGGGATCACCCAGACGAGATGGTGCGTCCAGGAGATCGGGCTGACCACGTTCGTGGTGAGCCCGACCAGCGTGAACGCGGTCAGCTCGTCGCCGTCGGCCCGGGCGTTGGCGGCCCGGGACAGGCCGAGCGCGAGGATCAGGATCGCGAACGCGAACCACAACAGCCCGGGCGTCTCGATCGAGTCGTAGAGGCGGGCCAGCAGGCCAGCGAGCGACTGGTTGGGCGTCATGTCCGCCGCGCCGACCCGCTCGGTCTGCCAGAGCACCCCGCCGAAGTACGCCCGCGACTCTGGGCCGACCACGGCGAACGAGCCGATCGTCACGGCCACCACCGTGCCGACGGCGGTGGCCGCCGCCCGCCACTGGCGGGTGATCATCAGGTAGACGATGAAGAGAGCGGGGGTCAGCTTCACCGCGGTGGCGAGACCGATGCCCACGCCGGCCCAGGCGCCGCTGTAGACGAACCGCAGCAGCAGGCCGTCCGTGGGCGCCATGTGGGTGCCCCGGCGGGCCTGCCAGCGCAGGCCGATCAGGTCGGCCATGACCAGTGCGAAGAGAAGCAGGTTGACCTGGCCGTAGCCGAGGGTCTCCCGGCCCGGTTCGAGGGCGACGGCGAGCGGCGTGGCGATCGCCACCGTGTACCAAAGCGGCCAGCCGAGCCGGTCCACGACCGGGCGCAGCAGCCCGGCCAGGACGACGGCCAGCGCGGCGATGCTCGCGGCCGCGTTCACCAGGCCGGCGAGGCCGACCGGGAGGTGTGCCATCGGGAGCATGACCAGCCCCGCGAAGGGGGGGTAGGTGAAACCCAGGGTGGTGCCGGGGGAGATGAACTCGTACAACTCGTGGCCGCTCGCCCACCACACGACCGCGCCGTGGTAGATCTTCATGTCGAAGAAGTTGTACGGCCGCCCGAACGCGCCGATGGCGAGCCAGGCGGCGTAGGCGACAGCGGCCACGACGCCGGCCCGTACGACGATCCTGCGGTCGATGCCGCGCGCAACGCGACGGACCGGGGCGAGGCGGTCCACCCGTCTACCGACGGTCGTCGGCATCGCGTGGCCACCCCCGTACCAAGGTCGTCCTAGCCGTCCAGGTCCGGTAGGGAGCCTAGAACGGTCCCTCACGTCAGTGCCTCCCGCGTTATGCGACCGTGTCCGATCCCACACAAGTTTTTGACATTTCCACCGCGTTAACGCCTAGCGGGTGGTTCGCCGAATTCGCGGCGTTGACCCGGATGGAAGCCGACGGAGGGGAGGATCGACGCAGGTCAGCCGGGAAGGCGTCGAGCCGTCGCTGCCGATCGTACGGCGATCCGCGCCTCCCGGCGGGCGGTACGGACAGCTCGCTGCACGGAGCGTCGGGAGTGGCCGATCCGGTGACCGGCCCGCCAGCGCAGGCCCGGCTTCCCCTCGGTGTCGGCGGCGGCGAGCAGGAGGCCGCCGAAGAGGCCGAGGTTCTTCAGGAAGTGGATCTGGTTGTTGTTGCGTTGGGCCGGGTCCTGGTTGGTCCAGAAGGGATGCCCGGCCACGGTGGTGGGCACCAGGGTGCCGGCCAGGATCAGCGCCGCCGGTCGGGTGAACCGCCCGGTGGCGAGCATCAGGCCGGCGCCGAGCTGCACGGCGGCGTTGGCGCGGATCAGCGTCTCGGTGTCGGTGGGAATGCGGGGGTGGGTCCGCTCCAGCAGGGGCGTCACCCGATCGGTCACCGGCTTGGCGGCAGCGACGAGCCGGTCCGGGTTGGCGAAGTTACGGGCCCCACTGACCACGAAGATGCCGCTCAGCATGGCGCGGGCGAGGGAGCGTACGGGTGTCATGGCTCAGTCATACCCCGTACCGCCCGTCGCTACCCCGGCAACCGCCGATCCGGATCGGTCGGCGTGGACTTCCGCCACGCCGATTCCAGCGACCGTCGCGGATGGACCCCGGTCGAGGGGTAACGTCCCCGGCGTGACGACACTGCGCCTCCGGCCGGAGGACCCGGCCGACAGCGGCGCGGTCCGTCGCGTGCTGGCGGCCGCCTTCGCCCGCCCCGACGTGACCACCCCGCCGGAGGTCGGTCTCGTCGACGAGCTGCGCGGCACCGAGGCCTGGTTGCCGGAGCTCGCCATGGTGGCCGAGTACGGGGGCGAGGTCGTCGGCTACGCGCTGCTCACCCGCGTACGGGTGCGCTCCGAGCGGGGTGCTGCGCCGGCGCTCGCCCTCGGCCCGGTGGCGGTCGCTCCGCACCGGCAGCGCATCGGGTTGGGTACGGCGGTCGTGCAGGCCGCCCTGGACGCGGCCACCGAACTGGGCGAGCGGCTCGTCGTGGTGCTCGGCGATCCGGCCTACTACCGGCGGTTCGGCTTCGACCGCGCCGACCGGATGGGCCTCACCAGCCCCTGGTCCGGCCTGGGCGAGCCGTGGCAGGCCCTGGTGCTGCCCCCGGCGACCAGCGGCGACGGCCCGCCCCCGCAGGGCGAGGTCCTCTTCCCACCCCCCTGGTCCAAGGTCTGACCCCGCTCGGCTCCATCCCCGGCCCGCACCTCGCGCGGGGTGGGGCGGCGGGATCACGCCGGTTGGGTCCGCAGGTAGCGGCCGAAGTGGGGGACGGTGAAGGCGACCGTGCCGCGCTCGCCGGAATAGATGAGGCCCTTCTTGATCAGGGCGTCACGGGCCGGGGAGAGGCTGGCGGGCTTGCGGCCCAGGGCACGGGCGATCTCGGCGGTCGGCACGGCGGCGTCCATGTCGTCCCGGCCACCGCCGTCCGCGTCGCCGTCGACCAGGGAGAGCGTGGCCATGGCCCGCATGTACTCGCGCTCGGCCGGGGTCGCCCGCTCGAACCGGGAGCCGAAGAAGCCCACCGCCAGTTCGGCCTCCGCCTCGGGCGCCGCCACCCGCACGTCGGCGGCGGTGATCGGGGAACGCGGAGCGTGGTCCCAGGTCGCCTTGCCGTACGCCTGGACGAAGTAGGGGTAGCCCCCGGACTTCTCGTAGAGCAGGTCGAGCGCCTTCTGCTCGTACTCGACCTCCTCGCGCTCGGCCGGCGCGCAGAGCGCCTGGTCGGCGGCGATCCGGTCGAGCCGGTCGATGCGCTGGTAGCGGAAGAGCCGCTCGGAGTACGACTTGGCGGCACTGAGCACGGCCGGCAGGTGCGGCAGGCCGGCGCCGACCACGATCAGCGGGGCGCCCAGCTGGGACAGCTCGTGGCAGGCGGCGCAGAGGGCGGAGACATCCTCGGCGCCGAGGTCCTGCATCTCGTCGATGAAGATCGCGATGCCGGTGCCGACGTCGGCGGCCACCCCGGCGGCGTCGGAGAGCAGCTCCACCAGGTCGATCTCGATGTCACCGGAGTCGGCCCGTCCGCTCGCGGCCGGAACGTCGATGCCCGGTTGCCACCGGTCCCGCAGTCTGGGGGCGGCGCCGCCCCGCCCGGCTGGCGCCGAGCGCTGCGCGAAGGCCTTCAGGACGCCGAGGAAGGCGTCGATCCGGTCCGGGGCGCGGTGCCGGGGCGCCAGTTCGCGCACCGCCATGTGCAGGGCGGCGGCGACCGGGCGGCGCAGCGACTGGTCCGGCCGGGCCTCGATCTTGCCGCTGCCCCAGAGCCGGTTGATGGCCTGCGACCGCAACGTGTTGAGCAGGACGGTCTTGCCCACCCCGCGGAGGCCGGTGAGCATCAGGCTGCGTTCGGGCCGGCCGCGCGCGATGCGTTCCAGCACGATGTCGAAGACGTCCAGCTCGCGTCCCCGCCCGGCCAGCTCGGGCGGGCGCTGTCCAGCGCCGGGGGCGTAGGGGTTGCGGACCGGATCCACGAATCGGAGAGTATCGGGCCGTCTAGCGGCCGGGCTAGATATCCGTAGATGGGGCTACCGGCGTGTCGGCGATTCGTTCGGGTCTCGATCCAAAACTAGGGCTGTCTAGCACTCACGCTAGACAGCCCTAGTTTCGGCAATCAGCGCTCCTTCAGGCAGAGCACGTAGTCGAGCAGGTTCACCGAGTTGTCGTGCACGTAGTTCGCGGTCGCCTCCGGCGCCAGGACCTGGCAGCGGTCGCCGTCGGTCGACGCCGGGATCCGCAGCAGCACCTCGTAGGTGTTCGGGCCGCACGGCACCTTGCGCAGCTCGGCGTCGTCGTCGGTGCCGTCGTTGACCACGCAGTCGCCACGCCGGAAGTCCTCGGCCCCGGTCGGGCTGGGCTCGGCGGTCGGCGCCGGGGGCCCGCTCGGCGGGACGGGCACCGAGGTCGTCTCCGGAATCGAGACCGACGGGGAGTCGTCGCTCGCGGCCTGCCACACCGCCCAGCCGGCCAGGCCCAGGCAGGGGCAGAGCAGGAGGACCACCACCAGCCCGATGATCAGCGCGATCTTTCCGCCGCCACCCTTCCTGGGCGGTGTGGGCGGCGCAGCGTACCCGCCGGGGACACCCCACTGGCCACCCGGCGGCGGACCGGGTGGGAGCGGCGTCGGCCCGGCCGGAGGGAACGGGCCGGGCGGCGGATAGCCACCCGGTGCTCCCGACGACGGGGGCTGGCCGGCGCCGGATGTCGGGTGGGGGTGGCCACCGCCGGTGGGCGGCGGGAAACCGCCGGCCGGCTGGCCCGCGCCCGAGGTCGGCGGCGTGGCGGGCGGACCCCACGCCGCCGATGCCGTGCCGGCCGGGGGCGCGCCCCACTGCGGCAGGGTCGGGTCCACGCCGGCCGCCGGAGGGCTCCACTCCGAGCGGATCGGATCCGCGACCGGCTGTCCCCACTGCGGGACCGTCGGCTCGGACCCGGCCTGCGCAGCCTGCCGCATGGTCGGCTCGGTGTCGGCCTGGACGGGCTGCCGCACGGTGGGCTGCTCGCCCGGCTGGACCGGGTGCGGGACGGTGTGCTCACCGGCGGGCGGAGTGGGCTGCTGGACGGTCGGCTCGCTCGCCGGCTGGGCGGGCTGCTGGACGGTCGCCTCGTCCTCGGGCCGGGCCGCGTTCCAGTGCGGGACGGTCGGCGGCTCCGGGCGGTCCTCGGGCGGTGGCACGCCCGGAGCACCGGACGGTGGCGGCGTAGGGTCGTCCGGCGGGCCGGCTGGTCCGTAGGTCGTCATCTCTCTTCCCAGGGGTGCGGTGGCTCAGCGCTGCTTCAAGCAGAGCACGAAGTCGAGGGTGTCCAGCTCGCTGTCGAAGAAGTACCAGTTGGTGTAGCCGTCGACCTCGGCGCACTTCGCCGCGGCATCCTTCTCGCCGGTGGTCGGGCCGTCCACGCGGTGCAGCACCTGGTACGACTTCGGGGCGCACTCGCTGATCAGCAGCGCCGGCTTCCCGCCGGCCGGACCGTTGTTCCGGACGCACTGGCCGACCTTGACGAAACGCGGGTCGGCCGAGGACTCGGGCGCGGCGACGCTCGGTACCGGGCTGCCCTCGTCGGCCGGGGCGGTCGGCCCGCCGGCCGCGGCCGTCGGCGCCGCGGCCGGCGCGTCTCCGGGCCGCCCGAGCAGCCAGACGGCCGCCGCCCCGCCGCCGAGCGCCAGCACCACGACAGCGGCGAGCACCGCGATCAGCGGGCCCCGGCCCCGGCCGCGGGACGGCCGGCGGGGCGGGGCCGGGTCGCCGCCGGGATCCCCGGGACCGCCCGGGCCGCTCCACGGCTGGTACGCCGGGTGGTACGACTCCGGGGCGTACCCCGGGGAGTCGTAACGCGGGGAGTCGCCGTACCCGGTCCGGTCGTACCCCCCGGCGTGCGGGGCGTCGTAGCGCGGCCGGTCGCCGTAGCCGGGCTGCTCGCCGGAGCCCGGGCCCCGCGCCGCGTCCCGCCACCCGCGGTCGGGCCGGCCGTAGGTGTCCTCCGGTCGGCGGCTCCGCCACGGCTCGCCGGTGGTGCCGTCCGGTGGTCCGTAGTTCGCCATGCGCGCCCTCCTGCGGCGGGGGTGAGAGGCCGGCCACCTTCGGGGGACGCCGACGCCCACGCCACCGTAGCGTGACGCTGCGATGAGCTCACCCACGCCAAGTGCGACACCCGTCACCGGCGCCGCCGCCCGCGCCGCCACGCCGGCTCTCGTCTGGACGGCGCTGCTCCTGGTGTACGTCCTGTGGGGCTCGACCTACCTGGGCATCCGGATCGCCGTCGAGTCGCTGCCGCCGCTGGCCTCGGCGGCCGGCCGGTTCGCCGTCGCCGGGCTGGTCCTCGCGGCCGTGCTGCGGGTACGCCGGGGGCCCGGCGCCCTGCGGGTGGACCGGCGTCAGCTGCGATCCGCCGCGCTGGTCGGTGCGCTCCTGCTGGCCGGTGGCAACGGTCTCGTCGTGCTCGCCGAGTCCGGCCCGCCCGGGGTGGCCGTGCCGTCCGGGATCGCCGCGTTGCTGGTGGCGACCGTGCCCCTGCTCGTGGTGCTGCTCCGCTCCGCCACCGGTGACCGGCCGCGGATCCTGACGTTCGGCGGGGTGACGCTGGGCTTCGTCGGTCTGGTCCTGCTGGTGCTGCCCACCGGTGAGGTGGGCGCGGTGCCGCTGGTCGGCGCGCTGACCGTCGTCGTGGGGGCGACCAGCTGGTCGATCGGCTCGTTCCTGGCCGGCCGGCTGCCGATGCCCGCCGACCCGTTCGTAGCGACCGTGTACGAGATGTTCGCCGGCGCGGCCGTGCTCGCCGTGCTCGCCGTGGGGCGCGGTGAGCTGAGCGGCTTCGACCCGGGAGCGGTCACGGCCCGGTCGTGGTGGGCGCTGGCGTACCTGATGGTGTTCGGCTCGCTCGTCGCCTTCACCGCGTACGTGTGGCTGCTGCACCACGCGCCGATCTCGCTGGTCGCCACCTACGCGTACGTCAACCCGGTGGTGGCCGTGGCGCTCGGCGCGCTGCTCGTCGCCGAGCCCGTCACCGCCCAGGTCGTCCTGGGCGGCGCGGTGATCGTCGCCGGCGTCGCCCTGGTGGTGACCACGGAACGCCCAGCCCGACGCTGACCGGTCGGAGGCGTCCTGGGGGCGACGCCCGGCGGCAACGAGGGGCGCTTCCGTTCAGATCAGGCGGAGCTGGCGGTCCCTGGGGCGGCGGGGTTCGGCCTCGCCGAGGCGTTCGAAGAGGCCGGGGTCGATCGTGTCGAGGAACGGCGACGGGCGGCAGTCGCGTTCGGTGCCCTGGCGGACCCGCCGGGCGGCGTGGCTGACATACAGGCGGTCCTGGGCCCGGGTGAGGCCGACGAAGAAGAGCCGCCGCTCCTCGGCGACCGCTTCGTCGTCGGGCTCCGTCCCGGGCCAGCGCAGCGGCAGCAGCCCGTCCTCCGCGCCGACCAGGAAGACCACCGGGAACTCCAGTCCCTTGGCGGCGTGCAGGGTGAGCAGCGTGACGGCCTCGGCGCGCGGATCGAGCGCGTCGACCTCGGCGCCGGTGGCGAGCTGGGACAGGAACAGCTCCAGGTCGTCGCCGCACCGCCGGGCGAGCGGGGTGAGCAGGTCCACCGCCACCCGTACGTCCGCCGGCCGGACCGCGCCCGACCCGTCCAGGGTCGGCGTGGCGAACCGCTCCGCGACCACCTGCCCGGCGAGCCGGACCCGGGCCGCCAGGCCCCCGCCGAGGCCGCTGGCGTGCCGCAACTCGCGGGCGATGGCGGCCACCCCGGGCCGGTCCCGCAGCCGGTCGTGCGACCGTTTCTGCACCGGGATGTTCGCCCGGGTGAGCGCGTCGACGATCGGTGCCGCCTGGGAGTCGGTGCGGTAGAGCACCGCGATGTCGGAGAACGAGAGCGTGGTCGAGCGACCGTCGATCCGGCCCGAGTCCAGCGAGCGGTGGGACAGGCCACCGACCAGCTCGTCGACGGTACGGACGACGAAGTCGGCCTCGTCGGTGACGGACGTGGCGGCGTACCGGCCGACCAGGGGTGCCTCCGGGTCCAACCGGGCCGGGTCCAGCCGCCGGCCCCGGACCAGCGACGACGGTGCGATCGCCTGTACGGCGGCGGCCAGGATCGGCGCGGACGAGCGGTAGTTGCGGTTGAGCCGCACCAGCCGGGCGTCGGTGAAGTCCCGCGAGAAGCGCAGGAAGTATCCGACGTCGGCCCCCCGGAACGAGTAGATCGCCTGATCCGGGTCGCCGATCGCGCACAGGTTCCCGTCCGCGGGGCTGAGCAGCCGCAGCAGCTCGTACTGCACCTCGTCGACGTCCTGGTACTCGTCCACGAAGATCCACCGCCACCGGTCCCGGTAGGCCTGGGCCAGCTTCCGGTCCGCGCGCAGCAGCGCCAGCGGAAGGGTGAGCAGCTCGTCCAGGTCGACCAGGTCCTGCTTGCGCAGCAGCGCGAGGTAGGTGTCGTGGTCGTCGGCGGCCTCCACCCGGGCGGCCGCCCGGTCCGCGTCGTCGGCGATCCGGAAATCCGCCGGTAGGCCGGCTGCCTCGGCGTTCTCCCGCAGGATCTGCAGACCCACCGAGTGGAACGTGCCGACGGTGACGTCCTCGGCGACCGGCCCGAGCAGCCCGTCGAGACGGTGCCGCAGCTCCTCGGCGGCCCGCCGGGTGAAGGTGATCGCCAGACACTGCTCCGGGAAGACGTTCAGCTCCGCGCAGAGGTACGCGATCCGGTGGGTCAACGTCCGCGTCTTGCCGGTGCCCGGTCCGGCCACGATCAGCAGCGGCCCGCCCGGTGCGGAGGCGGCCACCCGCTGCATCGCGTCCAACCGGTCGAGCAGGCCGGTGCCGACCTCCTCCATCCCGGACAGCATCGGCTCGAACGGCTCGTGCGGCGAGGGTCGGGGCGCGATCGGGGGCGGGGGCGGAGCGGTCCGCTTCGGCTCCGGCTTCGCCACCGGGCGGCGGGCCTTCGGCTTCGCCGCCGGCTCCGCGGGCCGGCGCTGCGCCGGCACCGGTACGTCGAACAGCGTCTCCTGGGCCGCCGATGCGCCGCCGCCGCCCAGTTCGGACGGGTCGAAGAGGGTGATGACGCCGTACTCGCCGTCGTAGCCCGGCACCCGGCGGACCTCGCCGCGGCGCAGCCGCCCGATGCCCTCGGCCAGCAGCTCGCCGCCGACCCGCCCGATCTCGTCCAGCGGCGTACGGGTGAGGATCTCCAGCTCGGGGCCGAGCGCGGAGATCAGGTCGTTGAGTCTGCCCTCGACCCGCTTCGACCGCGCGCCCACCTTGTTGATCTCACCGAGGATCTCGGCCAGGGGCACCAGGTGGGTGACCGCGCGGGCGTGCGGCGGCCGGTGCCCCACGGGACGGTCGGCCAGCTCCGCCACCCGGCTGAGGACGCCGACGGTCAGTGGTTTGCCGCACTCCGGACAGCGCCCGCCGGCCGCCCGGGTCTGCTCCGGCGCCCAGTTGACGCCGCACAGCCGGTGGCCGTCCGCGTGGTACTTCCCCTCCTCCGGGAAGAACTCGATGGTCCCGGCCAGGCCGTCGCCGGTGCGCAGCGCCTCGCGTACGGCGAAGTAGTCCCGTGCCGAGGTGAAGACGGTCGCCTCGCGGGCCAGGGCCGGCGGGGAGTGGGCGTCGGAGTTCGACACGAGCCGGTAGCGGTCGAGGCTGCCGACCCGCCAGTTCATCTCCGGGTCGGAGGAGAGGCCGGTCTCCACGGCGAAGACGTGGTCGGCCAGGTCGGCGTAGCAGTCGGCGATCGCGTCGAAGCCGGACTTGGAGCCGAGCGCGGAGAACCATGGCGTCCAGATGTGTGCCGGCACCAGGTACCCGTCCGGGCTCGCCTCCAGGGTGATCTCCAGCAGGTCGCGGGAGTCGAGGCCGAGGATCGGCCGGCCGTCCGAGCCCAGGTTGCCGATCCGCCCGAGGGCGGCGTTGAACCGGGCCACCGCGTCCAGGTCCGGCAGGTAGATCAGGTGGTGCACCTTGCGGGTACGGTCGTCGCGCTTGTAGATCGTGGAGATCTCGACGCTGAGCATGAAGCGCACCGGGGCGGTCTCCGCCTCGTCGGCGAGTCGCGGTGGCAACCGCCGGGCGATGTCCCGCTCGGTCTCCGGGCTCAGCCGGTACAGGCCCGGCTCGGCCGGGTGCAGGGTCTCCCGGAGGTGGTCGTACCAGGCCGGGTGGGTGAAGTCGCCGGTGCCGAGCAGGGCGACGCCCTTGCGCCGGGCCCACCAGCCCAGGTTCGGCAGGGTGAGATCGCGGCTGCACGCGCGCGAGTACTTGGAGTGGATGTGCAGGTCCGCGACGAAGGGCGGACGGCCACCGGGGGGTGCGGCACTGATCGGAGGCACGCCGCATCCTGCCACGCCGCCCGCGTCGTACGCCCGCCGCCACGCGCTCAGGTGAGCTGCGCTATGTCGAACGCAGCTCGACGAGGGTGATCTGCGGCTCGGCGCCGACCCGCACCGGGGGGCCCCAGAACCCGGCGCCGTTGGTCACGTACACCTTGGTGCCGTTCACCTCGCCCAGCCCGGACACCACCGGCTGCTCAAGCCGCACCAGGTAGTTGAAGGGCACGATCTGGCCGCCGTGGGTGTGACCGGACAGCTGCAGGTCCACGCCGAACTTCGCGGCCTCGAAGGCGGCGACCGGCTGGTGGGCGAGGAGCACCACCGGTCGGCTCAGGTCCCGGTCACCGAGCGCGGCGGCGTAGTCCGGTGCGGCCACCCCGGTGCCGTCGGCGCCGGCGTCGTTGACCCCGGCCAGGTCGAGCACGCCGCCCCGGGCGGCGATCTCCACCCGCTGGTTCTGGAGCACCCGCAGGCCGAGGCGGTCCACCTCCCGGACCCACTCGTCAACCCCGGAGTAGTACTCGTGGTTGCCGGTGACGAAGTAGCTGCCGTGCCGGGAGCGCAGGCCGCGCAGCGGTGCGGCCGCCTCGCCCAGCTCAGCGACCGAGCCGTCGACCATGTCACCGACGATCGCGACGATGTCGGCGTCCAGCCGGTTGATGGCGGCGACGATCTGCTCGGTGTGCGCGCGGCCGCGCAGCGGACCGAGGTGGATGTCGGAGACCGTGGCGATCCGCAGGCCGTCCATGCTGCGGGGCAGCTTGGCGATCGGGATCTGCACCCGGTCCAACTGGGGCGGGCCGAGGGCGGTACGCACGCCGTACCCGGTGATGCCGGTGGCGGTGAGCCCGGCGAAGATCGCGGCCCCGCGCGCCAACAGCAACCGGCGCGACGGGTCGTGGTCCGGTTGCCCGACCGCGGCGGCGGCCGGCGGGTCGGCGGGCCCGGCGGCACCCACCAGGGCCGGCTCGGGGGCGGCGGCGGTGGGTTCGGCGGCGGACACCCGGCGGCGCAGCACCAGCCTGGCCACCAGCATCGGGATCTCCATCGCCGCCAGCAGCACCAGCAGGTAGAACATGATCGCGAGCCAGAGGTAACCCGGCCAGGCGAGCCAGTATGCCCCGGCCCGGGTGCCGACCATGGTCGCCGGGACGAGCAGCGCGAGCGCCAGTGCGGTGAGGCTGCCGACCCGCCGCCAGCGCCCCGGCGTGGTCGTGTCGCGCACGAGCCGCTTCCAGAGGTAGAGGTGGATCAGACCGGTGATCAGGGCCAGGGTGGCGACGAACCCCAGAACCGCCAACAAGGTGGAGCCTCCCTCAGCCGCCAGCGAAGGGCGGCAGGACGTCGATCGTGGCCCCCGCCGGCAGGGGTGCCCGCCGATCATGACAGGTCACGCCGTCGATCAGGAAACTCGCCGCGCGGAGCACGGTGGCGAGCCGCTCGCCGTGCCGGTCCGCGAGTTCCGCCAGCAGTTCGTCGAGCGACCGGCCGGCGGAGGCGATCTCCTCGGTGCGGCCGGCGGCGGCCCGCGCCCCGGCGAAGTAGCGGACGGTGACGGTCGGCACGATCAACCTCCGATCGCGGACATCGGCCGGGTGGGTTGCAGGAAGGTCGGGTCGTCGATGCCATGACCGGCCCGTTTGCTCCAGGTCGCGGCACGCCAGCGTCGGGCCAGCTCGTCGTCGTCCGCTCCGGCGCGCAGGGCGCCGCGCAGGTCGGACTCCTCCGTGGCGAACAGGCAATTGCGGACCTGGCCGTCGGCGGTGAGCCGGGTGCGGTCGCAGTCGCCGCAGAAGGGACGGGTCACGGTGGCGATCACGCCGACCCGGGCCGGGCCGCCGTCGACCAGCCAGGTCTCGGCCGGTGCCGCCCCGCGCTCGGCCGGGTCGGAGGTCAGATCGTAGGCGGACCGCAGCGAAGCGAGGATCTCGTCGGCGGTGACCATGGTCGCCCGGTCCCAGCCGTGCTGGGCGTCCAGCGGCATCTGCTCGATGAACCGCAGCTCGTAGCCGTGGTCGAGGGCGAAGCGGAGCAGCGCCGGGGCCTCGTCGTCGTTGACGCCCCGCATCAGCACGGCGTTGACCTTGACCGGGGTGAGCCCGGCCGCCGCCGCACCGGCCAGCCCGGCGAGCACGGCGTCCAGCCGGTCCCGCCGGGCCAGCCGGCTGAACCGCTCCCGGTCCAGCGTGTCGAGCGAGACGTTCACCCGGTCCAGGCCGGCGGCGCGCAGGGTCGGTGCCAGCCGGTCCAGGCCGATGCCGTTGGTGGTCAGCGAGATGCGCGGCCGTGGCTCCATCGCCGCCACCGCCGCGACGATGCCGACCAGGCCCGGCCGGATCAACGGCTCGCCGCCGGTGAACCGCACCTCGGTCACCCCGAGCCGGGTCACCGCGACCCGGATCAGCCGGATCACCTCGTCGTCGTCGAGCAACTGCGGCCCGGCGAGCCACGGCAGCCCTTCGGCCGGCATGCAGTACGTGCAGCGCAGGTTGCACTTGTCGGTCAGGGAGACTCGCAGGTCCCGGGCGACACGGCCGTACCGGTCGACGAGGACGCCGTCGGTCGGTCGGGCGGCGTTCACGAGTCGACCGTAGCGCGATCGGGCCCGGTCAGCGCGGCCCGGGCGGTGTGAGCGACCGCATCCCGGTAAGCCGCGCCGAACAGTGCGGTGTGCACCAGCATCAGGTGGAGCTGGTGCAGGGGGAACCGGTCCCGCCAGCCGTCCGCCAGCGGCCAGGTCTCCGCGTAGGCGCCCAGGATCCGGTCCAGGTGCGGTGCGCCACCGAAGAGCGCGAGCTGCGCGAGGTCGGTCTCCCGGTGGCCGCCGTGCGCGGCCGGGTCGACCAGCCAGACCCGGTCGTCGGCACCCCACAGCAGGTTGCCCGGCCACAGGTCGCCGTGGACCCGGGCCGGGGGCTCGTCGCCCCCCAGCTCGGTGATCCGGGCGAGCACCTGCTCGACCAGGTCGCGCTCCGGCGGACCGAGCGCGCCGCTGTCGACCGACATCCGCAGGTATGGAAGGATCCGGCGCTCGGCGAACCAGCGGGACCAGGGGCCCTCGTCGGGCGTGTTGTCCGCCGGTAGCGCGCCGATGAACCCCGGCCAGTCGGCACCGAAGGCGGGCGCGCCGGCCCGGTGCAGGGCGGCCAGCTCCCGACCGAACCGTTCGGCCGCCGCCGGGCCGGGCTCGCCCGGGTCGATCCACTCCAGCGCCAGCAGGTCGGGCAGCGCCACGATCACCTCCGGCACGGCGACCGCGCCCGCCTCCCGCAGCCAGCGCAGCCCGGCCGCCTCGGTGGCGAAGAAGTGCTCCGGTCGTCGCCGGGCGGCGTGCTCGGGCCAGGTCTTGGCGAAGATCGAATGCCCGTCGTCGAGCGTGAGGCGCGACGCGGCGCAGATGTCGCCGCCGGAGACCGGGGTCTCCCGGATCCGCTGATGGGTCAGGAAGGTCGGCAGGTGCTCCGGGTGGGCCCGCAGGTACGCCAGATCCATGTCGGGACGGTAGCGCGTGGCTGCGACGAGATGGGGCCGTGCCGAGACCTGGACCCCGCTGAATCGCTCCGAGCTGCACAGTTACTCTGCGCATCTGTGGATGGACCGCGTGTCGTCCACAGGGGCGGACAGCGGGTGCCGGCGCGGCGCAGGCTGCCGGCATGACCTCGACCGACATCCCTCGACTCTCCGTCCGGTCTCCCGGCGACCTGATCGCCGCCGTGCCGTACCTGCTCGGGTTCCACCCCGCCGACAGCGTCGTCGTGGTGGCCATGCACGGCAAGCGGGTCACCTTCGCCGCCCGTACCGACCTTCCGGACCTGGCGGGTCCGGGCCGTCCGGCCGCCACCGCCGGCTCCGCCGCCACCGCCGGCTCCGCCGCCACCGCCGACTCCTCCGACTCCTCCGGCGCCGCCGCCGGCACCGCCGATCCGGGCCGGCCGGCCGGCGCCGCCCGGGTGGCCGAGCCCGCCGAGGCGGCGCGGCACGTCGCGGCGGTGGTGGCACGACAGTTCGCCGACCGCGCGACCGTGCTCGGCTACGGGCCGGCGACCCGGGTCACCCCGGCCGTCGACGCGGTCCGCGCGGCCCTCGCCGAGGCGGGGATCCCGGTGCTCGACGCCCTGCGGGTCACCGACGGGCGCTACTGGTCGTACCTCTGCGACGAGCCGGAGTGCTGCCCGCCCGACGGCACGCCGTACGACGCCCGGTCGAGCGAGGTGACGGCCGCCGCCGTCTTCGCCGGGCAGGTCGCCCTGCCCGACCGGGATGCCCTGGTCGCGCAGGTGGCGCCGGTGCAGGGCGCCGAGCGGGCCGGGTTGCGGCTGGCCACCGAGCGGGCGCTGCGCCGGCGCGGCGAGCTCGTCGAGGCCGCCCCGGCGGCGGATCTGCTCGGGGGGCGCGCGGTACGGGCGGCCGGCCGGGCGGCGGTACGTCTCGCCCTGCGCCGGCACCGGACGGGGGAGCGGCTGGACGACGACGAGGTGGCGTGGCTGAGCCTGCTGCTCACCGACCTGACCGTGCGGGACCACGCGTGGGAACGCACCGACGGGCGGGAGGCCGACATCGCCCTCTGGACCGACGTCCTGCGCCGAGCCGAGCCGGAGTTCATCGCCGCCCCGGGCTCACTGCTCGCCTTCACGGCCTGGCGGGCGGGGCACGGCGCACTGGCCGCGGTGGCACTGGAGCGGGTGCTCACCGTGCACCCCGGGTACTCGCTCGCCCTGCTCCTGGACGATCTGCTCCGGCGTGGCGTACCGCCGGCAGGCCTGGACGGCTGGCCGGCGGTACGGCTGCCCGGCGTCCCGGGCCGTCCGGGGAGGAGTCGCCGTGGCAATCGCTGACCGCCAGCCGACGCCGGGCTGGGAGCTCGGACAGCGGGCTTTCGCGGGGCCGACCGCGCAGCCGGTCGTCGCGGCATACTAACAAGACTTCTTGTACGTCACATCTTGTAGGTCTAGCCTGGGGGCATGCCGGAGGCCGACGACACCCTGCACCTGACCGATCCACGGGCCATGCGCGCGCTCGCCCACCCGACCCGGCTGCGGCTCCTCGGCGAGCTGCGGACGCGCGGCCCGCAGAGCGTCGGCATGCTCAGCGACGTGGTGGACGAGGCGGTCGGCTCGGTCAGCTACCACCTGGGCAAGCTCGCCGAGCACGGTTTCGTGCAGGAGGCGCCGGAGTGTGCCCGCAGCCGCCGCGAGCGCTGGTGGCGGGCGGCGCACCTGCGTACCTCGTGGGAGCCGCTGGAGGTGCTCGACGATCCGGAGCGCAAGGCCGCCTCCGACCTGCTCCGGCGGGCGGTCCTGCAGCGCTACGTCGAGCGGTTGCAGGCGTACCTCGACGCGGAGGCCGGGTTCGAGCCCGAGTGGGTGCGCGGCACCGCCAGCAGCGACAGCCTGTTCCACCTGACCAGTGACGACCTGGTGCAGCTCCGCGCCGACCTGGAGGCGTTGGCCGCGCGATGGGCGGCGCGCAGCGACCCGGGCCGGGCGGACACGCGACCGGTCGCGCTGATCTACCACGCCTTCCGGTGGCCGCAGTGAGCCCGGCGGGCCGCGCGCCCGGCGCCGGTCTCGCCGACGGACCGGCCACCGGCTCAACCTCGCCGCCGATGGCGGCGTGCACCCGGGTGCCGCTGGTCGGCCTGCTGGTCAGCCACGTCGTCTCGCTGACCGGCAACATGCTCACGCTCATCGCCCTGCCGCTGTACGTGCTCGCCGAGACCGGCTCGCCGGCCGCCACCGGCCTCGCCGGGGCGGTCGCCACCGCCCCGGTCGTGCTCGGCGGTGCCCTGGGCGGTGTCGTCGTCGACCGGATCGGTTACCGGCGGGCGGCGGTGCTGGCGGACGTCGTCTCCGGGGTGACGATCGGTGCGGTCCCGCTCCTCGCGGCCACGGTGGGCCTTCCGTTCTGGGGTCTGTTGGCGTTGGTCTTCCTCAGCGGCCTGCTCGACACTCCCGGCCAGACCGCGCGGACGGCGCTGCTGCCCGAGGCCGCCACGGCCGCCGGGCTGCCGGTGGAGCGGGCGATCGGCTGGTTCGAGGCGGCCGAGCGCGGCGCCCGGCTGCTGGGCGCACCGGTCGCCGGGCTCCTGGTCACCGTGCTCGGGGCGCTGCCCGTCCTGGCGATCGACGCCGTCACGTTCGCCGTGTCGGCGCTACTCGTCGCCGGCCTGGTGCCGGCCGGCCTGCAGGCCGCCGCCGACCCCCGCGAGGCCACCGACGGCGGCTACTGGCGGCAGTTCGCGGCGGGGGTGCGATTCCTGCTCACCGAACCGCTCCTGCGCGCCCTGGTCCTGCTGGTTCTGGTCACCAACTTCCTCGACGCGATGAAGGGCAACGTCCTGCTGCCGGTCGTCGCCAACCGGGAACTTGGCGGCGGCACCGCCTTCGGGCTGCTGGTCGGGGCGATGGGCGGCGGCGCGCTCGCCGGCTCGCTCGCGTTCAGCGCCGTCGGGCACCGGCTGCCCCGGCGGGCCACCTTCGTCATCGCGTTCGCGGTGGCCGGGGCACCCCCGTTCTGGAGCCTCGCCGCGGGCCTGCCGCTGCCGACGCAGGTCGCCGTCTTCGCCGTCGCCGGGTTCGCCGCCGGGGCGATCAACCCGCTGATCGGCGCCGTCAAGCTCGAACGGGTGCCGCCCCGGATGCGGGCCCGGGTGTACGGCGTCATCGGCGCCGGGGCGTGGGCCGCCATCCCACTCGGCGCGCTCAGCGCCGGCTTCGCCAGCGAGCACGTCGGCACGACGCCCACGCTCGTCGTGGCGGGTGCCGCGTACCTGCTGGTCGTCCTGGCGCCGCTGCTCGGCGGCCCGTGGCGGACGATGGGCCGCGACCGTTGACGACTGGGCCGGTCCCCGCACCGCGCCCGTCGAAGGATCTGGTCCGGGTTCGTGCTCGCGGGCGAGTTCGCGGGCACGTCCAGGAGGATTGGCGGATGGTCGCATCCGGAAGCGGTGAAGCGTGAGCGCCGGCCTGCTGCTGGCGCTGGCCGGTCTGGCGCTGGTGGACAGCACGAGCATCGGCACGCTGTTCATTCCGGTCTGGCTGCTGCTGACGCCCGGCCGGGTCAGCGTGCGGCGGATCCTGATCTACCTCGGTACGATCGCCGGCTTCTACCTCGGTGTGGGGCTGCTGCTGTTCTGGGGCGGCAGCCGGCTCGCCGACGTGCTCGACGGCACCCTGGACGCCCGGCCGGTGCTCTGGGGCCAGCTCGTCCTCGGAGTCGGCCTCTTCCTGCTCAGCTTCCGGTACGGCGGCAAGCGCCGGTCCGGCGGCGGTGCGATCCTGCGCTGGCGGGACCGGGCGACCGGCGGTGACGCGTCGGCGCGCTGGCTGGTCGGGCTGGCCCTGCTCGCCGCGCTCGCCGAGGTGGCCACCATGCTGCCGTATCTGGGTGCGCTCGGCCTGCTGGCGACCGCCGGGCTCGGCGCACCCGCCGTGGTGGCCGTGCTCGCCGCGTACTGCCTGGTGATGGTGCTGCCGGCGCTGCTCCTGCTCGCCGCGCGGGTCGCCCGGCCGACGCTGGTCGAGCCGCTGCTGGCCCGGCTCAGCGCCTGGATCACCAAGTCGTCGAGCGGCACGTTGGGCTGGATCCTCGCCATCGCCGGCTTCCTGCTGGCCCGTGACGCCGTCCTGCGCCTGGAGCTGTTCGGGTCGTACGTCGGCCCGTGAGGCCGCCGGCGCGGCCCGGCCCCGGCCTGGTCAGACGGTGACCCGCTCCGGGTGGGCGTACACGTTCATGGTGCGCCCGCGCAGGAAGCCGACCAGCGTGATCCCCGCCTCGGCGGCCAGGTCGGCGGCGAGGGTGCTCGGCGCGGAGACCGCGGCGAGCAGCGGCACGCCGGCCATCCACGCCTTCTGCGTCAGCTCGAAGCTGGCCCGACCGCTGACCAGCAGCACGTGCCCGGCCAGCGGCAACCGGCGCTCCCGGACCGCCCAGCCGACCACCTTGTCCACCGCGTTGTGCCGGCCCACGTCCTCGCGCAGCACCACCAGCTCGCCGGCCGCGGTGAACAACCCGGCCGCGTGCAGACCGCCGGTGCGGTCGAACGCCGGCTGCGCGGCCCGCAGCCGCCCGGGCAGGTCGGCGAGGACCGCCGCCGACACCCGCAGCGGGTCACCGGTCACGGTGAAGACCGACCGGGTGCGCACCGCGTCGATGCTCGCCTTGCCGCACACCCCGCAGGCGCTGGTGATGTGGAAGTTCCGCGTCGCGTCGGCGACCGGCGCCGGCACGCCGGGCGCGAGCACCACGTCCACCACGTTGTACGTGTTGGGCGTCTCCGCCCCGGCGCAGAGCTGCGCGGTGTGCACGTCGTCGGCCGACCGGATCAGCCCCTCGGTGAGCAGGAAACCGAGCGCCAGGTCCAGGTCGTCGCCCGGGGTTCGCATGGTGACGGTCAGGGGGCGCCGACGGGCGGGGCCGGCCGGGCCGACCCGGATCTCCAGTGGCTCCTCCACGGCCAGCGCGTCCCGGCGGCGGACCGGGGTCGGGCGCTCGCCGGCCGCGTCGAGGTCGATCCGCAGCACGCCGCGTCGGTCAGTCGCCCGTCCCATCCCGCCATCCTGCACCGCGCAGCCGGGGTGATCCACCTGATCCTCGATCGACTCCCGGCCGGCGGCCGGCCAGCGTCCGGGGCGGCGGGTTGCCGCGATGCCGGCGGCACGGCGTCGGTCAGGGCCGAGGGCCGCGGAGGCGGGCCGGCCGGGCGGCTACCGTGGGCCGGTGAGCGCATACGCGGCGGTGGTGCTGGCCGGCGGGGCCGCCCGGCGGATGGGCGGTGTGGACAAGCCCGCCCGGCCGGTCGGCGGCCGGCCGATGCGGGACCGGGTGCTCGCCGCGGTCGCCGACGCCGCCCCGCGGATCCTGGTCGGGCCGGCGACCACGGTGCCGGCCGGGGTGCTGGTGACCCGGGAGGAGCCGCCGGGTGGCGGGCCGGTCGCCGCCGCGGCCGCGGGCCTGGCGCTGCTGCCGGCCGACGCGTCAGTGGTCGCCCTGCTCGCCGGCGACCTGCCCCTGATCACCCGCGCCGCGGTCGGCGCCCTGCTGCGTCACCTCACCGACCCGCGACCGGCCGTCCCCCGGCCCCCCGCGGCCGGCGGCGCGGCGCTCCGGCCACCCGCCGGGCCGGCACAGCGGGTCGTCGACGGGGTCTGCTTCCTCGACGACGAGGGGAGGCGGCAGACGCTGTGCGGGGTGTGGCGGGTACCCGTGCTGCGGGCCGCGCTCGACCGGCTCGCCGCCGAGCGGTCCCTCGCCGGCGCGCCGCTGCGGGAGCTGCTGCGCGGGCTCGCCGTGCTGGAGGTTCCGTGGCACGGGGACGGCCCGCCGCCGTGGTTCGACTGCGACACTGACGAGGACGTACGCCGGGCGGAGGAGTGGACGGGATGACGGTGCTGGACGACTGGGTGACGGCGGCGTGTGCGGAGCTCGGCCTCGACCCCGCCCAGGTGCCGGTGCCGGCCGTGCTCGACCTGGCGAAGGACGTCGCCCACCAGGTGCTGCGCCCGGGCGCACCGGTGACCGCGTACCTCCTCGGGGTCGCGGTCGGCGGTGGTGCGGACCCGGCCGCGGCGGCGGCACGGTTGCGTGACCTGGCCGCGAACTGGCCGGTCGAACTGGGCGCCGAGGGGCCCGGCGACAACCCGGCCTGACCGCCGCGACGGCCGAGCCGACCGGGCCGGTGGCCCGCGCGACGGCCCCGGCCGGCAGCGGCCGTCACCAGCCCAGGTTCAACCGGCGGAGCCGGTCCGGGTCCGCGACCACGTCGATGGCGACGATCCGGCCCCCGGTGACGGTGAAGCCCATCACCGACAGCGGCCGGCCGTCCGCCACGACGACGGCGCCGGCGGTGCCGTTGACCAGCGCCGGCCGCGCGAACGGGGAGAGCCGGCCGAACGTGATCGCCTGAGCGGCCACCGTCCGGGCGCCGGTGAACACCGTCGTGTGGCGGGCCCGGGCCGCGCCGCCGTCGGAGCGCAGGACCACCTCCGGGTGGAGCACGGCCACCAGCGCGTCGAAGTCACCGTCGCGCGCCGCGGCGAAGAAGGCGTCGACGACGGCACGCTGCCTACCGAGGTCGGGATCGGGGGCCGGCGCCTGACCGCGGACCCGCCGCCGCGCCCGGCTGGCCAACTGCCGGGCGGCGGTCGGCGACCGCTCGATCATCGGACCGATCTCGTCGAAGGGCACGGCGAACATGTCGTGCAGGACGAAGGCGAGCCGCTCGGCGGGGGTGAGGGTGTCCAGCACCACCAGCAGCGCCAGCCCGACCGAGTCGGCGAGCACGGCCGCCCGTTCCGGGTGGGCCGAGTCGTCCTCGCTGCTGACGATCGGATCGGGAACGTGCACGTCGACCGGGTCCTCGGGGCGGGACCGGCGGGACCGCAGCAGGTTGAGGCAGACCCGCGCGACCACCGTGGTCAGCCACGCGTCCAGGTTCTCGACCGCGTCGGTGTCGGCGCGGCTGACCCGCAGCCAGGCCTCCTGCACCGCGTCGTCGGCCTCGCTCAGCGAGCCGAGCATGCGGTAGGCCACCCCGCGCAGCCGGCCCCGCTCCTGCTCGAAGCGCTCGGTCAGCCACTCCTGCGGCGGCATCGGCCCTCCCCCATTCCCGGAGTGTTGCATCATCAGCTGAAGGTGCCGAGACCGAGGGTGACGACCACCGGCGCCACGTAGATCAGCGGGTAGGGCACGTGCGAGTAGGCGCGGGCCCGCAGCACCGTGACGACCGCGCCGGTGAAGTACGCCACCAGGCCCGCCCCGGCCAGCAGCCCGATCACCGGTACGACCAGGCCGACCACCAGTCCCACCGCCCCGGCGGCCTTGGCCACGCCGAGCCACGGCCACCACGAGCGCGGCACGCCGTACTCGGCCAGGGGCTGCACGACCCACCGGGCCCGGAGGAAGACACAGACGGCGGAGAAGGCCACCAGGATGGCGGCGAGAACGGTGACGACGATCTGCGGGACGGACATCGTGCGCTCCTCGGTGACAGTTTCGGGTTCCTAACCTGCCGACACCCCCCGCGCGGGCGATGTGACAAGAGCGCTGTCCGATCCCGGTCGGCCCGATTCGCGTCCCGGGCCCCCTGGGTAGGGTGACCTTGACGGACGGAGGCGATCATGACGGCGGACCACCCCTCGACGCCGGCCGGCGGCCTGCCGGAGCACCACGAATCGATCCTGCTGGACGAGCCGACGACGGCTGACCTGCGGGCCAAGGTGACGCAGGCGTGGCGGGAGTTCGCCCGGGCGTTGGCCGATCGGCTGGGAACGCTGCCGGTCGGGGCGCACGTCGAGTTGACCCTCGACCCGACGGCTTCCGGTACCGGCGATGCCGTCTACTCGATCAGCATCGAGGTGCGGCCCGACGGGAAGCTCGCCGCACGGGCCGTCGGCAACGCGGGACTGCCACCGGGCTACCGGCTGGACCGGGCGGCCGTCGCGGACATGGTGGCGCTCGGCTGGTCACCGCCGGGCGTGGTCGAGGGTTCGGGCGAACAGTTCGGCCTGCACGGCGACGCGGCCGACGCGACGAAGCTTGCGGCCCTGTTCTCGCGTACACTGCGCGACGTCTACGGCGCCCCGCACCCCGCCTTCCTCGTCTACCTGATCCACGACGCCGAGGAGGAGCCGCTGGAGGGCGGCCCGCTCGGTACGGCCCGCAGCGAGTTCGGGGTCGACCGGGACGTCGAGGCCGACCTGGACGAGGCGCTCACCGCCGCGCCGGGCACCCAGGACGCGCTCGACCTGGCGGAGCGGGTCCGCACCGTCGTCTCCACCATGCTCAAGTCGGATTCCGACCGGCTCCAGGTCGACTCGGACGGGGACATCAACATCCGCGCCGGCTCCGCGATGGTCTTCGTCCGGGTACGCGACAACCCGCCGCTGGTCGACGTCTTCTCTCCGGTGCTGACCGAGGTCGAGCCGACGGAGCGGTTGTACGTGAAGCTGTCCGAACTGACCAACCGGATGCCGATCGGCCGCCTCTACTGCGCCGACGACACCGTCTGGGCGTCCATCCCGGTGTTCGGCCGCAACTTCCAGCCGACCCATCTCATGCTGGCGGTGCAGGTGATGACCGGCCTCGCCGACGAGCTGGACGACCGGCTGCACGGGGAGTTCGGCGGGAAGCGCTTCTTCGGTGAGGGCGACAAGCCGGTCAAGCGGGACGACGGTGAGCACCTCACCGGCATGTACCTCTGACGACCTGACGGTGGGTGAGGCCCGGAACCCCGAATGACCGGGCCCCACCCACCGGGGGAGGGAGAATCAGGTCGAGGGGAGCCAGGCGAGGCTCCGCGCGGTGGTCGGGTCGCTGGCCCCCAGGCCCGCGTCCGACACCGTCCACAGCGTGCCGCCGACCAGCAGCGACCGGGTGATGTGCGACGCGGGATGGGACACCCGACCCTGCTCCGTGATCGCGTCACCGGCGACCCGCAGCAGGCGTACGCCGTCGTCGACCGGAATGGCGAGCAGGCCGGTGCGCGGGTCGTACAGGAAGGCGTGCGGATCGTGCTCGGCGGCCGACCAGCCGTGCCGCCGGTGCCAGCGATCGAGGCGGGCCGGCCGGCCCGGGTCCCGGACGTCGAAGAGCGAGACCTGGACGCCCTGCACCCGTCCGTTCCGGTCGGCCTCCTGCCCGACGCCGAGCAGCCGGCCGTCGGCGAGCGGGTGCAGGTACGCCGAGTAGCCGGTGATCTTCAGCTCGCCGGTGACCCGGGGGGCGGTGTGGTCGGTCAGGTCGAGGGCGTAGAGCGGATCGGTCCGGCGGAACGTCACCACGTACGCCGTGCCGCCGAGGTAGCGCACCGACCAGATCCGCTCGCCCCGTCCCAGGCCGGTGACCGCACCCACCCGGACCAGCGCGTCGCCCTGCCGGCGCAACACGTGCACGCCCGACTCCGCGGTGCGCTCGTCGCGGCCGGTCGTGGTGGCCACCCGCAGGTGCCCCTCCCACTCCGACAGCGCGTACTGGTTGACCAGCCAGCCGGGCACCGAACCGGCGGCCACGTACCGCGGGCGGCCGGCGCCGCCGGTGTCGAACTGGTAGATGTCGGTGACCGACGCTCCGGTCGGGGGCAGCCACCGGCCGGGGGCTGGCGGGGCACCCAGGTGGCGTTCGCCGGCCAGGTAGAGGGCACTGCCGGTGCCGTAGACGGTGTTCGCGTCGGCGGCCACGCTGACCGGGTCGCCGTCGGCGAGCCGGTCGGCCGTGAGGTCGAAGCTGAGCACGGTCAGCACGGACGAGCCGGTGACGGTGGCCGGCCGGCTCAGCCGGTCGCAGCCGACCCGTCCGGTTCCCCGCTCCGTACCGGCCGTCCACTCGTACTCCGGCAACCACGCGTCGACGCCCGCGGCGGCGACGGCGGCCCGGTTGGCGGTGGTCCGCGTCGCCTCGTCCGCACCCGGCAGGTCCGGGAACGGCACCCGGGCCGCGGACCGCACCACCACCCGGGCGGTGCCGCCGGTCTGCCGGGCGTCGACGGTGGTGCCCCGGATGCGGTAGGTCCCGAGGATCCGGGGCGGGCCGGCGAGGTCGACCAGCACGAGCCGGCTGCCGGTGCGGTCGGGGGTCGGCCAGTCGGGGACGATCCCGGGCCGTTTCGGGGTGGGCGCGGGCCGGCCGATCACCACGTCCTCGGTGAGTACCAGGGCACGGTCGCCGTGCAGGAGGAGATCGTGCCGGGCCCAGCCGAACTCGGGTCGGTCGCCGGTGAGGTCGAGCTGGCCGGTCACCCGCCGGTTGGCGGGGTCGACGACCCGGAGCGTGCCACCGGTGACCGTGACGATGCGGCGCCCGTCGGTCTTGACCAGGTCGGGCTCGTCGACGCCGCGTTCCTGGACGTTGGTGGTGGAGTGCTCCGGCGCCGCGACGTCCGCACGCGCCGCGACGTCCGCACGCGCCGCGGCGGCGGGGCGCGCCGCCGCCTCCGCTGCGAAGCGGGCCGGCCAGCGGAGCGGGTCGTCGGCGAAGCCCCACGGGCCGACCTGTGCCGCGGCCGCGGTCCGTAGCTCGGCCAGCGCGTCGGCGCAGGAGTCGAAGGAGACCAACCGGAGCGGAGCGGCCGGTGCCGGCGCCGGCACCGGTGGTGCGGCCGGCAGCGCGGCGCTGCCCGCGAGCAGCGTGAGGGCGAGCAGCGTGCCCGTGAACACGGTCCGGCGTGCCGGTGTCATGCCCACTCCGACGCGCCCCGTCGCCCTCCGGTTCCGCGACTGGAAAGGCTCCTTCGCAACAACCCGCGCAGGCCGGACCGGAGTCGCCGACCCGGCTCAGCCGGACGACGGTCCGACGCCCGGCGACTCCACGAGCCGGGAGAGCACGATGGTGCTGCGGGTGGACGTCACGAAGGACTCGGCCCGCAGCCGCTCCAGCGCCGCCTCCAGGTGGGCGATGTCGGCGGCGCGCAGGTGGACGAGGGCGTCCGCCTCGCCGGACACGGTGTACGCGCCGACCACCTCGGGGTGCCGGCGGGCGGCCACGCCGATCTGCGCGGGCGTGGTCCGGCCGGCGCAGAACAACTCCACGAAGGCCTCGGTGGTCCACCCGACGGCGGCCGGGTCCACGACGGCCGTGAATCCCCGGATGACGCCGGTCGCCCGGAGCCGGTCGACCCGCCGCTTGACCGCCGGAGCGGAGAGTGACACCCGCTGGCCGATGTCGGCGTACGAGGCTCGGGCGTCGGCGACGAGCAGCGCAATGATTCGCTGGTCAACCGCATCTATCTGCAACGTTTCGCCTCCGGGAAGCAATGGTTGTGGCTGTTACCGACGTTCCACGATACCTACCCTTGGTCACCGTGGAGCAGCAGCGAGTGCCGCGAAAGCGGACATATCTCATGTGCTCGCCCGAGCACTTCGCGGTCGAGTACGCGATCAACCCGTGGATGGACGTCACCGCCGCGGTCGACGCGGAGCTGGCGGTCAAGCAGTGGGACCGACTGCGCGAGACCCTGGTGGGTCTCGGCCATGAGGTGTACCTGCTCGACCCGGAGCCGGGCCTGCCCGACATGGTGTACGCCGCCAACGGCGCGTTCGTCGTCGACGGCACGGTCTACGGCGCGCAGTTCAAGCACGAGCAGCGGACCGCCGAGGCGGCGGTCCACCGTGCCTTCTACGAGTCGCAGGGCTGGCGCTTCATCCCCCCGACCGTCACCAACGAGGGTGAGGGCGACTTCGCGTACCTGCCGGAGGCGCACGGCGGTCTCATCCTGGCCGGGTACGGGTTCCGGACCGATCCCGCCGCCCACGCCGAGGCTCAGGAGGCGCTGGGCCGGCCGGTGGTCTCGCTGCGACTGGTCGACCCGCGCTTCTACCACCTCGACGTGGCGCTCGCCTCGATCGACGACGGCAACATCGTCTACTACCCCGGCGCGTTCTCGACCGCCAGCCAGAAGGTCCTGGCCCAGCTCTTCCCGGACGCGGTCGTGGCCGATGACGCCGACGCGCTCGCGTTCGGCCTGAACCTGGTCAGCGACGGGCTGAACGTCGTCCTCAACAGCGAGGCGACCGGCCTCGCCGGCACGCTGACGGCGGCCGGCTACCAGCCGGTGCCGGTCGAGCTGGCCGAGCTGAAGAAGGGCGGCGGCAGCGTGAAGTGCTGCATCGCCGAGCTGCGCCACTAGGACGCGCCCGCGGCCTGGGCCGGTCTCCCGGAGGGGAGGCCGGCCCTTTGCCGCACCGGCGGCCGGCTCCGCTCAGCCCGGCCGGCTCCGCTCCCGGCCGGCTCCGCTCAGCCCGGCCGGTTGCGCGCAACCGCGGCTGCGCGCGGTCCCCGGCCGGCTGAGCTGGACTCGGCTCAGCCGAGCGTGGCCAGCTCGGTGATGAGCACGTTGGCCAGCACCTGACCGTCCAGCTGGACCTCGCGGAGGTACCACTTCTGCTGCGGCGTGCGCGGCTGGTTGAACTGCCACACCCCGCGCGGGCTGTCGATCTGGCCGACCTTGCCGAGGGCGAGGTTCACGTCCTGCGACGTGGGCGACGCGCCGGCGATCCGGATCGCCTGGTTGAGCACCTGCGCCGCGTCGTACGACGCCATGGCGTAGGTGGTCGGCGAGCTGCCGTGCGTCTTGCGGTAGGCCGAGGCGAAGAGCCGGTTGGCCGCGTTGTTGATGTCGGGGGAGTAGTTCAGGGCGGTCTGGATGCCCAGGACGTCCTTCTCGTCCTTGAAGCTCTCCAGCACGTTGCCCTCGGTGAGGAAGCCCGGGGCGTAGATCGGCCCCGTGTAGTCCGCCTCCCGCAGCTGCTTGATGAACTCGACCGCCGCCGCGCCGGTGAAGAAACAGAAGACCCCGTCCGGCCGGCGGCTGAGCGCGTCCTGGATGTCGCCCCGGAAGGCGGTCTTGCCCGGGGTGCCGGTGAAGTTCTGCGTCCAGACGACCGGGTCCTTGATCCGCGGGTCGGATTCGCCGATCTCCTGCCGGAAGCCGCGCAGCACGTCCTGGGCGGCCGGGGTCTCCGGCATGATGATCGCCAGCCGGGTCGGCCCGCGGTCGGCCGGGTTCGCCGCCCGGCTGAGGCCCCGCAGGTAGCGGCCGAGGGCCCGGCCGGCCTCGTCGAGCACGTACGAGGTGCGCCAGATGTAGACGACGCTCTGGAGGCTGGTGGGCGAGGCGTTCGACCCGACCAGCGGCACCTGCGCCTGCTCCACCGTGTCCTTGATGCCGAGCATGACGGCCGAGCTGACCACGCCGGTGAGCGCCAGGACGCCCTGCTTGAGCAGCCCCTCGACGGCGGCCCGGCCGGTCTTCTCGGAGTCGCCCTCCTCGGCCGTGATCAGCTCGGTCGGATGCCCGCCGAGCTGCCCCTGGTTCAGTTCGAGGAAGAGCTGGAAGCCGTTGACGATCTCGGCGCCGATCTCTTTGAGGCTGCCGACCTGCGGCGCGATCAGGCCGATCTTGATCGGGTTCAGCGCCGGGGACTCGGCTCCGCTGTCGTCGCCGCATCCGGCCACGAGTCCGGTCGTACCGAGCGCGGCCAGCAGTTGTAGGGCCCGCCTGCGGTTCATCTGCGACACCGAGTTCCTTCCGAATGTGTTGCCGGGCGGGTTGCGCCCCTCCGGCGTTCTACCTGCTCCGCGACGCTCCGTCAATGCCTAATGATCTTCAACCGAGAGACCGCAACGCACTGGAAACCTTCGGCCAGGCCGCTGACCCCGGGTCGATGAGCGCGAAGTGCTCGCAAGCGGGCAGCTCAACGAGGCGTATGTCACCCCCGGCGGCTCGTCCGGCGGTCACGAAATCCCGGCTCATGGTTACCGGCACCTGCTGGTCGAGCGCGCCGTGGATGACTACCGTCCGTGTCGGGATCGGCACCAAGAAGCGCGGGTCGCAGGCCTCGTACCGCTCCGGCACGTCGGCTGGGCCGCCGCCGAGCAGCGCCGACACCGCGCCGGAATCCAGGTCCAGCCGGTACGCCTCGGCCAGGTCCGCCACCGGCGCCAGGGCGAGGACGCCACCGACCACGCCCGGCGCGGCCGCGGCGACGTACAGGGCCAGGTGCCCGCCGGCGGAGTGACCGACGAGGAGCGGGGCGTCGGGCGTCACCGTGCCGGGGAGCGCCTCGGCCGCGAGCCGGGGCAGCTCGGACACCCCGGCCAGGACGTCGGTCAGCGTCCCGGGCCAGCCGCCGCCGGCCTGCCCGGTCCGGCGGTACTCCAACTGCGCCACCGGGTGGCCCAGCTCGGCCAGCGCGGCCGCCAGCGGTCCGGTGTGCCGGCGGTCGTACTCGGCACGCCAGAAGCCGCCGTGCACCACGATCACCAGCCGGCGGGCCGGTCCGGTCCCGGCCGGCCGGCGCAGGTCCGCGATCTGGTCCGGGTGGTCGCCGTACGCGACGGTGATGTCCGGAGCCGGCGCGGGGCGGGTGAGCACGGCACGCGGATCGCTGGGCATGCCCGCGACGGTAGCGCGCCGTCCGTACCCGATCGCCGCCGGCCGCCGGCCCGGGGCGCATCAGGGGGTCCGGCTGGGTAAAGATGGATCCCATGACCGAAGCGCAGTCAGCTGGACAGAACGACGAGCCGGACCGGGATGGCACCGCCCGCACCGGCACCGTGGTGGTGGTCGGGCCCGACGGCCGGCCGGTCGGCACGGTGCAGACCGACGAGGGCCAGGGCGAGGACCCGGCGCGCCTGGTCGAGCAGCCGGCCAAGGTGATGCGGATCGGCAGCATGATCAAGCAGCTGCTGGAGGAGGTCAAGGCCGCGCCGCTGGACGACGCCAGCCGGTACCGCATGCGCGAGATCCACGAGCGGTCGATCGTCGAGCTCAAGGAGGGGCTCGCCCCCGAGCTGCGGGACGAGCTGGAGCGCATCTCGCTGCCCTTCACCGACGAGAAGGCACCCAGTGAGGCCGAGCTGCGGATCGCGCACGCGCAGCTCGTGGGCTGGCTGGAGGGGCTCTTCCACGGCATCCAGGCGGCCCTGGTCGCGCAGCAGATGGCCGCCCGGGTCCAGCTGGAGCAGATGCGCTCCGGCCGGCAGGCGCTGCCCAGCGGGCCCGGCGGCATGGTGCCGGGAATGCCCGGCATGGGCCAGCCCTCCGGCGGCGAGGGGCACAGCACCGGGCAGTATCTGTGAGCGGCTGAGCGGCCGGCTGTCGGGCCGGCCGCTCAGCCCGTCCCGAAGACCCGCTCCAGGTACGCGGCCACCCCGTCGGCGGTGTTCGCCTCGGTGACCTCGTCGGCGATCTCCAGGACGGCACGGTGCGCGTTGGCGACCGCGACGCCCCGACCCGCCCAGGTCAGCATCGGCACGTCGTTGGGCATGTCACCGAAGGCGACCACGTCGGCGGCGTCGATGCCGTGGCGCGAGCAGTACCAGGCCAGGCCGGCCGCCTTGGTGACACCCGCCGCGGAGATCTCGACCAGCCCGGAGTACGACGAGTGGGTCGCCTCGGCCAGTCCGGCCAGGGCCCCGGCGACCAGCGCGACGAAGGCGTCCGGGTCCTGTTCGCCGGCGCGGGCCAGCAGCTTCACCGCCGGGGCCGCGTGCAGCTCCTCGAGGCTCTCCACCGCCCGGATCGCGTCGTGGTCGGCGTCCCACCGCAGCGGGTAGTGCGGCTCGTGCCGCATCTCCCGGCTGTCGACGATCTCCACCGCGAAGCTCACCCCGGGCACCTCGGCACGGAGCCGCCGGGCCACCTCGGCGAGCAGTTCGGGTGCGAGCGGGTCGGCCCGCAGCACCTCGTCCGTCTCCGGGTCGTAGACGACGGCGCCGTTGGCGCAGATCGCCGGCAGCGGCTCGGTGAGCTGGTCGTACACCAGCTTGAGCCAACGGATGGGGCGGCCGGTGACGAGCACGACCGGCGTGCCCTGCGCGGAGATCCGGGCCAGGACCCCGGCCGTCCGCGGGCTCAGCGTCCGGTCGTCCCGGAGCAGCGTGCCGTCGATGTCGGTGGCGATCAGGCGGGGTGGCTCTCCCATCAGCGGGAGAGTAGCCGATCGAGATACACCGCCACCCCGTCGTCGTCGTTGCGCAGGGTGGTCTCGTCGGCGGCCGCGTGAACCGCCGGGTGGGCGTTGGCGACGGCCACCCGGGCCCAGCCGGCCCAGGCGAACATCGGCAGGTCGTTCGGCTGGTCGCCGAAGACCAGCACCTCGGCCGGGTCCACGCCGAGCCGTTCGGCGACCACGCTGAGCCCGGTCGCCTTGTCGACCCCCGGCGGGCAGATCTCGACGAAGCCCAGGCCGGCCTGGGTGAGCGTGGCGACGTGCGACGGGACGATCCGGCGGGCCACCTCGAGCAACTCGTCCACGTGGTGGTCGGCGGTGCGCGCGAACGCCTTGATCACGTCGCCGGAGAGGCACTCCGCACGGCTGCGCGGCTCGAACCGGTCCTGGTACGGCCAGCTCGGGTGGTAGTCCCCCCACAGGGGCGCGTCGTGGTCGTCGGACGCCTCCACCATCACGGTCAGCGGACCGACCTCCGCCTCCAGTTCGGCGAGGAGTTCGGCGAGGACGGCCCCGGACAGCCGCTCGTCACGCAGCACCAGCGGTCCGGCCGGGTCGCTCTGGTCGACCACCCGGCCGCCGCCGGCCATCACCAGGAAGTCGGCGGCGCGGATGTCGTTGCGGGTCAGTTCGGTCAGCCGGGGGCCGCGACCGGTCGCGCCGACCACCGGGATGCCGGCGGCCCGGACCCGGTCGAGCACCTCGTGGGTGTACGCGGAGACCGTCTCGTCGCTACGGACGAGCGTCCCGTCCAGATCGGTGGCGATCAGCTTGGGCAGGCCCGGGCGGGTCATCGTTCCTCCTTCGCCCGCCGCCGTCGCGGCCAGCCGTTCCGGTCGTGTGACCCGGCGTGACGGCGGGCCGCAACCGTACCTCGCGGAACCGGCCCCGACCATGGCGTTCAGGCGAATCCGGTGCCAACCGGAGGCGCCCGCCGGGTGACCCGGCGGCGGTGCCCGGGAGGGGCGAACGGCGGTCAGACCGGCGGTTCCGGGCGGGCGAACGGGATGGCGGGGCCGACGGTGAGGTCGGCCGGCGGAGGCAGCTCGTCGTCCGGATCGTCCCCGCGGGAGGGGCGTCGCCCCGGGGGCGGCACCGGCCCGCCGGCCTCCACCGGCACGGGTGCGGCGCCGGCCCGGGACAGCAGGAGGGCCGCCCCGAGGAACGCGCCGGCCAGGAAGGCGGTGACCATGCCCCGCCCGTACTCGATGTCGAAGCCGTTCTGGTCGCCGTAGTAGAGGGCACGCGCGTCGCTGTCGCCGATCGTGGCGGCGGCGGCGACGAGCACCGCGAGCAGGCCGGCCGCCAGGGCCAGGCCGGCGACGCGGGCGTTCGCCCGGGCAGCCCCGGCACCGCGCAGCGCGAGGGCCACGGCCACGGCCAGACCGAGCAGGCCGACGAGGTACGCCGCACCGAAGCCGCCCACGCTGGAGACGCCCTCCGGCAGGCGGAGCTGGTCCCCGTCCGGGCCGGCGCCGGGCAGGGTCAGCACCACCCACTCGCCGATCAGCGAGGCCAGCCCGGCCGCGGCCCCGAGGCCGGCGAGGGCGACCGGCAGGCGTCGGTCCTGGGCGAGATCGGCGAGGAAGCGCCGGCTGCGGCCGGGCGGCCGGGGATCGGCGCCGCCCCACTCCACGACGGCGGCATCGTCGGACCGGTCTTCCTGCCGGGGAATCGGGAGGTCCTGGGACATGTGGGCACCCTTCCGGATCGGCGCGCCTGAGCGGAATCATGACACAGGCGGCGGCCGGCGGGCCGAACCGCGAGCGCCGGGCTGCGCCGGTCGGTCGCCCCGGCGTCGGCTTTCGACTAGCGTCGGGTGCATGCCTATCCGTACCGCTTCCGCACGTTGGCAGGGCAATCTCACCGAGGGGTCCGGCACGGTCCGCACCGGCAAGGGTGGCCTGCAGGGGAACTACTCCTTCAAGTCGCGCTTCGAGGAGGGTGAGGGCACCAACCCGGAGGAGCTGATCGGCGCCGCGCACGCCGGCTGCTTCTCGATGGCCCTTTCCAAGCAGCTCGCCGACGCCGGCGCGTCCGGCGCCTCGGTGGAGACCACGGCCAAGGTGCACTTCGACAAGACCGACGCGGGCATGAGCGTCACCCGGATCGACCTGGAGACGGTGGGCCAGGCGCCCGGCCTGGACGAGGCGCAGTTCACCAAGCTCGCCGAGGCGGCCAAGGAGAACTGCCCGATCTCCCGCCTGCTCTCCCCGGGCGCCGAGATCACCCTGTCGGCCCGCCTCGCCGCCTGACCGCGCGCCCACGTACCGCGTCGCGCTTTCACGGAACGGAACGAGTGGTCGTTCCGGCACCGGATGCGGCCCCGTTCCGTGAAAGTGCGCGCGTTCCGTGCGGGGCCCTGTCCGGCTGCACGGGTGGGCAGAATGGGGGCCGTGGCGGTGGAGATGAGTCGGGAGCGGTTCGAGGAACTGGTCGGGGACGCGCTCGACGAGGTCCCGGAGGAACTGCTCGCCCTGATGAGCAACGTCGTCATCCTGGTCGAGGACGATCCGCCCCCCGGCGAGGATCTGCTCGGCCTCTACGAGGGGCACGCCCTGACCGACCGTGGCTGGGACTACGCGGGCGTGCTGCCGGACCGCATCCTGATCTACCGCAACCCGATCCTGCGCATCTGTGACACCGAGGACGACGTGGTGGACGAGGTCGCCATCACGGTGGTGCACGAGATCGCCCACCACTTCGGCATCGACGACGACCGCCTGCACGAGCTGGGCTGGGGCTGAGCGGCCGTCGCCCGGGTCGGCCGATGCCGCCCGTTGCGCTCCTCACCTACCGTCGGCCGCAAGGCACCGCGAACTGTAGGAGGCACGTCCATGCGCAGCGAGCTCTTCTCCTCGGAGAACCTGGAGAAGGAGTCCGCCCAGCCCGGTATGCGGCTGCAGAACTCCAAGATGCTCAAGATCGAACTCAACGGCGAGGCGATGGCCCGGGTCGGCTCGATGGTGGCCTACCAGGGGCACGTGCAGTTCCAGGCACTCGGCTCCGGCGGGCTCGGCAAGTTTCTCAAGCAGAAGCTGACCGGCGAGGGCGTCCCGCTGATGAAGGTCACCGGCCAGGGCGACGTCTTCCTGGCCGACTTCGCCAAGGACGTGCACATCATCGAGCTGGAGCCGGGTGACGCCCTCTCCATCAACGGCTCGAGCGTGCTCGCCTTCGACTCCACCCTCCAGTACGACATCCGGATGGTCGGCGGGGCCGGCATGGCCTCGTCGTCCGGGCTGTTCAACTGCGTCTTCACCGGCCACGGCCGGATCGCCGTGACGACCAAGGGCGCGCCGGTCGTCCTCAACGTGGACGCACCGACCTACGTCGACCCGCAGGCGGCGGTCTGCTGGTCGGCCAACCTGCAGACCGGCTACCACCGGGCGGAGCAGCTCGGCCTGGGCACGCTGCTCGGCCGGCGCACTGGCGAGGCCTTCACGATGAGCTTCGCCGGTCAGGGTTTCGTGGTCGTCCAGCCCTCCGAGGAGCCGCCCGTCATGGGCAGCGGCGCCCAGGAGCAGCAGCAGCAGGGCGGCCTCCTCGGCGGCCTGCTCAGTTGAGCCGCGGGCGCTCCGCCGACCCGCGGAGCGCCCGCTCAGCTCAACTCGCCGCGGCGCAGCCGGGCCAACCAGGCGGCGGCGTCGGCGTAGTCGGCGTCGGAGAGCCCCGCCGGCGCGGGCACCGGCCGGTCACCCGCCGCGGCGGTCCAGCGGTGCCGGGGGTACGACCCGAGGAATCGCACGTCCGCACAGACCCGGCGCAGCCCCTGCAGCGCCTCGCCCAGGCGGACGTCCGCCACGTGCCCCGTGCAGTCGAGGAAGAACACGTACCTGCCCAGCGCCTCGCCCGTCGGGCGGGACTCGATGCGGGTCATGTTGACCCCGCGCACGGCCAGCTCCATCAGCACCGACAGCAGCGCGCCCACCCGGTCGTGGGCGATGTAGACGGCCAGCGAGGTCACGTCGTCCCCGGTCGGCGGCGGGGGCGGCCCCGGCCGCGAGACCAGCGCGAACCGGGTCACCGCGTCCGGGTGGTCGGCGATCTTGTCGGCCAGCACCTCGAGCCGGTGCCGGGCCGCGCCGATCGGTGCGCAGATCGCCGCGTCGTACTCGCCGGCCGCGGCACCGGCCGCCGCGGCACCGTTGGAGAGCACGTCGATCACCACGGCGTCCGGCAGGTGCGCACGCAGCCAGCCCCGGCACTGGGTGGACGCCTGCGGGTGGGCGGCGACGCTGCGGACCGCGTCGAGCCGGGTGCCCGGGCGGGCACCCAGCACGAACTCCACCGGCAGGATCACCTCCCGCGTGATCACCAGCGGGTCGCCCTCGGCCAGCTCGTCCAGCGTCACCCCGACCGCGCCGCCGATCGAGTTCTCCAGCGGCACCAGCGCCGCGTCCGCCTCCCCGGCCCGTACGCCCTCCAGCGCCTCACCGACACTGCGGGCGGGCGTGCGGCTGGCCCGCTCGGCGGCGGGGATGGTGCGCAGCGCCTGCTCGGCGAAGGTGCCCTCGGGCCCGAGGTAGACGAAGCGGGTGGGCGGTGTTCCCGGCATGGCGCCCAGCCTACGCACCCGGCGCGGTGAGCGGGCCGGCGTCGCAGGCCAGGGTCCGGATGCCGACCGGGGCGGTGACCCGCACCTCCGCGGTGCAGACGTCGGTCCCGGCGGTGACCAGGCGCGGTGCCGCACCGGAGCCCCGAGTGACCACCTGGAGCGGCTCGTACCCGGTGACGTCGAGGACCGTGTAGTGCCAGTCGTCCGCGCAGAGCGGCCCGGTTCGTACCCGCACGCGGGCGTCGCGCGGCAGCACGGCACGCCCGCGCACCAGGTCGGTCACCCGCTGACCGGATGGGCCGGCCGGGCACGCCACGGCGACCAGGCCACCGGTGGGAGTCGGGAGTGGCAGGCCGGGCAGCCCGGTCGGCGTGGCGGTCGGCACGGCGGTCGGCGTGCCGGTCGGGGTGGGTGCGGCGGTCCGGGCGGCCCGGGTCGGCGTGGGGTTCCGCAGCTCCGGTGGGGTGCCGCAGCCCGTCGCGGATACCGCCACCAGCACCGCGACGGCGGTCAGCCGGTGTCGGCGGGTGGACGGACGGTCGGCGCGACGGCGGGACGGGATGGGCGGCACGGAGGATCCTCAGGACATCGACGCAAGTCGTTTCGGCCGGGGCGGGCCGAGCCCATCGTAGGAGCATCCGGCGGCCGGGTGAAGGCACGCTAGGTGATCAGTCGGTGCCCGGCCCGGTCCAGCGCCGTGACTGCCTCGTCGAGGCGTACGGCGGGAACCAGCACGTAGTCGGTGTCGTAGGTGGAGAAGGCGACCACCGTGACCCGGGCGGCGGCCAGCGGGTCGACGAGCGCGGCCAGGGTGCCGGAGACGGCGAGGCCGAGCGGGCCGGCCACCCGCAGGCAACGCCAGGCGGTCTCGGCCTGCTCCGGTGCCCGGGTGGCGGGGCAGATCACCGACACGCCGTCGGCCGTCCAGCTCACCGTCACGACGTCACCGTCGCTCAGCCCGCCCGACAGGTCGGGCGGCAGGGCGGAGCCGGCCGCCAGGCGGCAGACGGCGTACTCACCCGGCAGCAGAGCGATATCCAGCATGAAGGCACCTTACGGCCTCGGCCGGCAACCGCCCCACCTCCGCGCGTGCGGCGAACACCACACGCCGCCCCAGGTCAGACCTCGGAGAAGAAGGTGAGCGAGCCCGCGACCGCCCCGTCGCAGAGGACGGGAGTGGAGATGGCGTCGACGGTGGCGTCCGGCACCTCGGGTGCGACCCCCTCGATGCGGAGCAGCCCACGGGCCAGCCGACCGGAGGAGAGAGCGAGCAGCGGCGGAATCTTGTCGATCTCCGGCTCGGCCAGCTCGCCCCGGTTGGCGGTGAAGTCGAGCAAGCGCAGGCCGCCGTCGAGCAGCGGCCGGCCGATGACGTCCTGCGGGGTGCCCAGACAGAGCAGCTCGCACCCGGACGCGGAGACCGCGACCACCCGGGTGTCAGCGTCGATCAACAGGCAGGGCTCGTCGGCCCGGGAGACGGTCGCGGACCACCAACCGACGTTGTCGGACCCCTGCTCTGTCGGTGTCCCCGCCGGCGGCACGAAGACTTCCGAGAGCGAGAGTTCGACGTGGGCCACCGAGCCTCCTATTTACACCGACGGTATGTCCACGCTAGCTGGTCCCGTGGCCGGCCGCTGACCGCGCGGGGTCACCGGGCCGCCGGTGGTGATCCAGGCCCTGACCGGGCGGCCGGTGACGGCGCGACCGACGGATGCCGATCGGACCCGGGCCGCGTGGCGTCGCGGCTGACGTTACCGCCGGCTGACCGGCTTGTCAGCGGCCGTTCGGCCGTCCTCGTACCACCGGTAGTCGGCCGCCGGGCGGTAGCTGCCGTTCAGCCAGGTGGCCGGGTGCTGCGCGACCCGGGAGAGCTTGTCCGCGGTGGCCGGGCTGATCCGGTTGCCGGCCGCGACGAGCAGCCGGTCCAGCTCGCGGTGGGTGGCCATGAGGCAGTCCTTCGGGAGGCCGTAGACGCTGATGACACCCGAGCCGACGAAGGTCAGCACCGGCGTCACCGGAACCGGCAGCCCCACCGCGTCGCTCAGGGCCTTGCTCGCCCGCTTGGCGTCGCGGCGGGCCTCCGCCACGTACGGTGGGCGCTTGCCGTTGATCTGCACGACGTCGCCGGCCACCAGGACCCGGGCCCGGCCGTGATCGGCGATCGTCACCGCGTAGAGCCCGCTCGGGCCGATGGCGAGGAAGCCGGCGCGATCGTCGCCGCCATGCTCGCGCAGCAGGTCGATGGCGTCGGTGCGCGGCCACTCGATGACGTGCCACGCCGGACCGAGATGGTCGAGCCGGCCGAGCGCGCGGGCGCCGGCCGCCTCCAGCCGCCGCGCTTCCCGCTCCGCCCGCCGGCGGCGGGCCCACTCCAACGGGGACGGGCGGGCCGGCCCGAGAACCCCCGGGGCCTCCGCCCGGGGATGCGGTACCGCCACGGGCGGCAGTGCCCGGGCGGACGGTACGGCTCGACGAGCGGGAAAGACAGTCATCGCGACCTCCGGCAAAAGGTCCCTCGAAGTTATGTCCTCACTACCCTACGTTGCTAGTCCCGGGGCTCGGCAAGTTGGAGCGCCGGAGTGACTGTGGATGAATGCCGTATTCATCCACGGTCGTTTTGCCGGATGCCGAGAAACCCTGCCTTACGGTCGGTGTCGACGTCGCTACGGCGGGCCATCCGGACAGGCCCTACGCTGCCAGAGTGACGCACTACGTGGACAGTGAGGTCGGTCGGCTCGGCACCGTGATGCTGCACCGCCCCGGGCCCGAGCTGGCCCGGCTCACCCCCCGGAACAACGACTCGCTGCTCTTCGACGCCATCCCCTGGGTGGGCCGGGCCCAGGAGGAGCACGACGCGTTCGCCGCCGCCCTGCGCGAACGCGGCATCGAGGTGCTCTACCTGGCGGAGCTGCTGGCCGAGACGCTCGCCGTCGCCGACGCCCGGGCGGAGCTCACCGAGCAGGTGCTGCGCTCACCCCGGCTCGGCGACCAACTGCGCGCCCGGGTCGCCGCGCACCTCGCGTACCTCGACCCGGCCGCGCTCGCCGACGTGCTCGTCGCCGGCCTGGCCCATGAGGAACTGCGGATGAGCCGGGACCGGCCGGGCGGTCTGGTCTACACACTGATGGACCGGCACGACTTCGTCATCGACCCGCTGCCCAACCTGCTCTTCACCCGGGACTCGTCGGTCTGGATCGGCGACCGGGTCGCCGTCACCAGCCTGGCGATGCCGGCGCGGCGCCGCGAAACGACGCTGACCGACGCGATCTACCGTTACCATCCGCGGTTCGCCGGCACGGGGTTCGTCTACCACCCGTGGCTGGAGCACCTGGAGGGCGGCGACGTGCTGCTGCTCGCTCCCGGCGTCCTGGCGGTCGGGGTGGGCGAGCGGACCACTCCGGCGGGTGCCGAGCGCCTCGCCCGGCAGGTCTTCGCCCCGGGGCTGGCGCACACCATCCTGGTCGTGCCGATCGCCCAGGAGCGGGCCACGATGCACCTCGACACCGTCTGCACGATGGTCGACGTCGACGCCGTGCTGATGTACCCGAACATCGCCAGCACGCTGTCGGCGTACACCGTCATCGCCGGCGCCGACGGCGCGGACCCGCGGGTGGACGGGCCGGCGCCGTTCCTGCGGGCCGCCGCCGACGCGATGGACCTGGACCAGCTCCGGGTGATCGACACCGGCCTGGACCCGGTCACGGCCGAGCGTGAGCAGTGGGACGACGGCAACAACACGCTCGCGCTCGCCCCCCGGCTCTGCGTCGGCTACGAGCGCAACACGGAGACCAACGCTCAGCTCGAGCGGGCCGGCATCGAGGTGATCCCGATCGCCGGCTCCGAGCTGGGCTCGGGCCGTGGCGGGCCCCGGTGCATGTCCTGCCCGATGGTCCGCGAGCCGCTGACCGGCACGGCACCGCCGGCAGCGGAAGGCGACCCCGCCTGACGGCGTGCCCTCAGCGCAGGGTGAGCTGGCGGCCGAGGAGGCCGTGGCGGGCCCGGCGGGCGGCCGCGTCCAGGGGAGCCGGGTCGGCGAGGGCCTCGGCGTAGCGCTTGGCGAAGTCCGCGACCGGCTGCTCCCACTCGGCGGCCGGAGTGTCCTCGGGAAGGTCCCAGACGGGCACGAGGCGGCCGTGCGCACGGAACATGCCGGCGAACTTCGTCTGCTCCCCCAGCGTCAACGTGCCGGCCGCGCTGAGTCGCGCCAGCGCGTCCAGCGCGGCGTCCTCGTCGTCCGGGAGCACCCAGCGCACGTGAGCCTTCTCCGGAACCTGACACCAGTACGCGGCGCGCGCCGCGGACAACCGCACGGTCGGGTAGATGGCGGCGTTGGCCCGCTCCAGCGACGCCTGCACGGTCGGATCGTCCGCCGCGCCCGGGTCGAGCCAGAACTCGAAGCCGTCGTGCATCGTGATCTCCAGCGGCCCGTCGACCAGGACGTCCTGCAGTCGGGGACCGGGCCCGGGCAGCGGCGGCACGGTCACCTGACCGCCCGGCTCGGTACGCAGCGCGCAGAGCAGCGCCTCCGCCAGGTCCCGGGAGACGTCGCCGGACTGCTGGTGCCGCTGGAGGCCGATGAAGACCCGCCCGTCCGGCTTGGTCATGGCGGGCGCCGCCATCGGCAGCACGGTGGCCAGCAGGACCTCCCGGTCGCCGAACTCCGCCACCAGCTCGGGAGCGAGGCGCAGTGGTGCGGAGGCGGCCGGTACCAGCTCGCGCAGGGCGATCCACTCCGGCTCGTCGGTCAGCCCCTCGAAGGGACGGGGCACGAAGACGTCCCGTACCTTCTCGCGCTTCCCGGTGGTGTCCGCGGCCCGCTGGCTCTTTCGACGCTTGCTCACGGTCGGACAGCCTAGAGGCCGGCGCGGGCCGACGTGGGGAGGACCCGCATCTCAGGCGACCACCAGGTCGGGTCGGGCGGCGCCGGCGGGCTCGAACTCGGCCCAGACGCTCTGGCCGAGGCCGTCCCGGTCGACGCCCCACCGGGTGGACAGCCCGGAGACGATGTGCAGGCCACGGCCGTCCATCGCGTCCGGGTCGGCCGTCCGCATCCGCGGGCCGGCGGGAGCACCGCCGTCGGTCACCCGGAGCTGGACGCGGAGACCGGCCGGCGTGCCGCGGAGCCGCCAGGCCACCCGGATCACCCCGCCGGGGAGCGGGTCGGCGTGCCGTACGGCGTTGCCCACCAGCTCGGCGAGGACCGCCACCAGATCCGCGAGCAGGGTCGGCGGCACGATGTCGGCCAGCTCGTCGGCGAGCCGGTGCCGCGCCTGCCGCGCCCCCGTCGCGTGGTGGGGCACCACCACGCACCACGCCCGTCCGGGATCTTCCGTCGACACCGTCGCCCCTCCACACACCTCCAGCCACCGCCGGTCACCCGCGGGGCAGCCGCACCTCTGCGACCGTACCGCCACCGGTCTTCGGACGGAGGGATACCCATCCATTCTGCTGTTCAACGATCCGGCGGACGAGATAGAGCCCGAGCCCGGCGCCGGGGAAGCGGCGGCGGTCGCCGGACTCGCCCTGCCAGAACCGGTCGAACGCGCGCTCCACGTGCTCCGGCCGGATACCGATGCCCTGGTCGGCCACCCGGAAGGAGACGGTCTGCCCGTCGCCCCCGGCGGTGATCGTGATCGGGGTGCCGGGCGGTGAGTACTTGCCGGCGTTGGTGCACAGCTCGGTCAGCACCGTCGCCAGGCTGGCCCGGTGGCCGAGCGCCTTCGGCAGCCCGGCCGGCAGGTCGAGCGCGATTCGGTGCCGCAGCTCGGCGGGGAGGTCGGCCACCGCCGTCCGCAGGGCGTCGGCCAGGTCGTACGGGGCGGGCGGCTCCTCGCCCGGTCCCGCGTCGGTCGCGGACGAGAGCAGGCGGTCGACGAGGCGGGCCAGCTCGTTGGCGCGCTGGCCGATCACCCGGGCGGCCATCCGCCGGTCGGCGTCGGTCAGCGACTCCCAGTGATCGGTGAGGGTGTCCGCGTACCCCTTGATGACGGTCACCGGGGTGCGCAGCTCGTGGCTGGTCACCGCGACGAACAGGTCCCGGTCGTTGTCGCGGCGCTGCTGGTCGGTGATGTCGCGGAAGGTGACGACCCGGAGCGTTCCCGGGCCCGGCAGCTCTCCCGAGGTGATCCGCAGCCAGCGGCCGTCCGGCAGCCGGTGGTCGAGCACCTGGCCGGGCGGGGGCAGTGGGAACGGCAGCGGCCGGTTGAGCGCCTCGCCGGCGGGACGTCCGGTGACCTGGGCAGCGGCCGGGTTCCAGAGCCGGACGTGGCCGTCGCGGTCCACCACGGCGAGGCCGTCGGCCATCGCGGCCACGACCGGCCCGTCGCCGTGCACCGGAAGGCCGCTCTGGTCGCCGTACATGTGGGCGATGCAGGAGGCGATGTAGCCGACGACGCCGTGCTGGTCCGGGCCCGGTTCGTCGCCGTCGGCGGGGTAGAGGGCGTGCAGACTGCCGACGGTGAGCCCGCCGATCTCGGCCCGGGACACCACCATCCGGGACAGTCCGCGGTCGGCGAGTTCACCGCTGAGCTTGCCGGTGAGGAGTTCCGTACGCACCTGCCGTACCCGCGGCCCGGAGAGCAGGCAGGCGGTGTCCGGGTCGTCGGCCGGGAGCGGGCGGCCGATGGTCCATTCGGCCGCGCCGGTGGCGGCGATCACCCGGCCGCCGGTGGGCGCGAACTCGACGAACGCCATACCGGACGCGCCCAGCGCGGTCTGCGCGACCCGCAGCAGCTGGCTGAGGACCGGCAAGCCGGCGTCCCCAGAGTTGATCATCTCGATGACCGCGGTGTGGCCGGCGATGAGAGCGGAGAAGTCGGTGCGCTCCGGCATGCCCCCGAGTGTGCCCCGCCGACCGGTTCGCCGGACATCCCCGTTCCGGCCGGCGTCGGGGAGGGCGTCGACGAGGGACCCCTCCCCCTGCCGCAGGCGTCAACCGGGCGTCCTTCCTCACCCCCGGACGCGGGAGAGGGCCTGGGCCGGTCGGTCGGTGATGATGCCGTCCACCCCGGTGGCCAGCACCAGGTCGAGGTCGGCGGGGTCGTTCACGGTCCAGACGTAGACCTGGTTGCCGGCCGCCCGCAGCGCGGGCACCAGATCCGGGCGGGCCCGCACCAGCGCGATGCCGGGGCCGGCGATCCGGGCGCCGAACGGCAGGCGGCCCAGCCGCGGCCGGCGGGGCAGCACCTCCAGCAGCAGGACGGTGGGCAGCGCGGGGGCCAGCTCGCGGACGCGGCGGACCGCCAGCAGCGAGAACGACATCACGGTGACCTGGACCGGGTGCTCGGGCCGGGGCTCGGTCAGCCCGTACCGGTCGAGCAACGCGACGAGCCGTCGCTCGACGTCCCGGCCGTACCGGGACGGGTGCTTCGTCTCGATGAGCAGCCGGACCGGCCGGCCGGCGGTGCGCACCGCGTCCAGCAGCCGTTCCAGGGTGAGCAGCCGGGTGTGCGACTCGTCCAGCACCTCGTCGCCGTCGGCCGGCACGCAACCCGGATGCCAGGACCCGAAGTCGAGCGCCTCCAGCTCGGCGAGGGTCCGCGCGCTGACCAGGCCGCTTCCGTTGCTGGTGCGGTCGAGGCGGCGGTCGTGGACGCAGACGAGGTGCCCGTCGCGGGTCAGCCGGACGTCGCACTCCAGCCCGTCGGCACCCTCGTCGAGCGCGCGCAGGTACGCGGCGAGCGTGTGCTCGGGCAGGTCGTGGGACGCGCCGCGGTGCGCGAAGACGAGGGGGCGGCGCATGGCGCGTACCCGGTCAGAGGACCCGGCCGGGCTGCCCGTCCTCGCCGACCACCGGGCGGCCGGTGGCGGCCCACTCGCCCATCCCGCCCTCGACGTTGCGCACCTGCTCCCAGCCGTTGCGCATGAGGTACGTGACGACCTGGGCGGAGCGCCCGCCGGACCGGCAGATGACCGCCACGTCGCGGTCGATGGGCACCTCGGCCAGCCGGGACGGCAGCTCCATCATCGGCAGGTGGTGGGCGCCGGGGGCGTGCCCGGCGGCCCATTCGTCGTCCTCGCGGACGTCGAGCAGGTACGTCTCGTCGGTGATCTCGGGGACGGTCACGGTGGGTACGCGGGGTCCGAACACGATTACCTAGCCTAGGGCCTGGGCGCCGCCGTGGCTCGCATCGGGACTCCCGACACCGGCCCCGGTGGGCGACGGGTCACAGTCGGGTGACCCAGCGCGGGTGGGCCCGCGCCCAATCCGGGACCCGCCGGCCCCGGACCGCCTCGAAGAGCTCGGCGCCGCCGTTCTCCAGCACCACGTACGAGACCTGCCCGATGGTCTGCGGCCGGGACGGCACCTGCACCCCGCGCAGGGCGTCCGTCGGCAGGTTGCGCAGCGCCAGCACCAGGTCCTCCAGGGGTACGCCGTTGGTGTCCACGGTCAGCGACCCGCCCACGGCGCGGATCAGCTGGTCCAGCTTCACCGGGTTGGTCCGCAACGAGGTCTCCGAGGTGCGTTCCAGCACCGCCCGAAGCAGCTGCTGCTGGTGGGTCTGCCGGTCGTAATCGCCGTTGGGGAGGTCGTAGCGCTGCCGGACGAAGTCCAGGGCGGTCCCGCCGTCCATCCGCTGGCATCCGGGGGTGAAGACCCGGCCGGTGTGGATCGAGCGGAACTCGGTGTCGACGCACATGCGTACGCCGCCGAGCAGGTCGATGACCTCGCGGAAGCCGGAGAAGTCGATCAGGGCGGCGCCGTCGAAGCGGATCCCGGTCAGGCGGGCCAACGTGGCCGAGAGCAGGCGGGTGCCGGCCAGCCCGCCGCCGCCGTACTCGTACGCCGCGTTGATCTTGTCCTGCCCGCCGCCGTACCCGGGTGCCGCCGGGATGGCGACCAGCAGGTCCCGGGGTATGGAGACCAGGAACGCCTCCCGTCCGCCGGCGGGAACGTGCACGATGAGGATCGTGTCCGACCGCCGGTCGGCGGCGTCGCCGCTGCGCCAGCGGTCGGTCCCGACCAGCAGGTAGTCGAGGGGTCCGTCCAGGTCGGTGCGGTCGCGGCGGGCGCTGGGGTCGAGCAGTTGCTCCTTGACCACCGCCCGGTCGTACCGCTCGGTGAGCGCCCGGAGGCCGACCACGGCGAGCCCGGCCAGCAGCACCAGGGCGAGGCCGAGGCCGACCAGGAGGCGGGACCAGCGGGGCCGTCCGGACCGGACGCCCGCGCCGGCCCGCTCCCGTCCGTCCCCCGACCTGGACGTGGTTCCTCCCCGCCACCCGTACGTGAGTCTTCTTCACGTCAGGCTACGGTCGGCGTTCCTCCCGGCGGGCCGGTTCGCCCGATCCCGGTCACTTCCGGGTGGAGAGCACCTCCGGGTTGGCGACCACGAAATCGGCCAGCCGGTCCTCCTTGACGGCCCGGAACATCTCCATGGTCTGCGCGCTGAGCGCCTCACGGTTGTTGCCGTTGCCGTTGAAGGTGCCGCCGTTCGTGCGCAGCATCGTCAGGTCGTTGCCGCCGACCCCGCGCATGGTGAAGATGAAGTCGGCGACCGGCACGCCGCCGGTGTCCAGGACGAACGCGTCCCCCGCGGCCTTGATCAGGGCATTGATCTTGGACGGGTTCTTCAGCGTGCCGTTCTGCGTCGCCTTCTTCGCCATCGCCTTGATCAGCTGCTGCTGGTTCTGCTGGCGGTCGTAGTCGCCGTTCTTGAGGGTCTTGCGCTGCCGCGAGTAGTCCAGCGCCGCCCAGCCCTCCATCTCCCGGCAGCCCTTCTTGTGCACCACGGGCTTACGCGGCTTGCCGGTCTTCTTCGCGTCCGCGTTCCACATCGGCTCGCCGTCGACGTACGACATGTGGATCGACTCGACCTCCTGGTTCACGCAGATCCGGACCGTGCCGAGGGTGTCGATGATGCGCTTGAAGCCGCCGAAGTTGATGATCGCGGCACCGTCGAAGCTGATCCCGGTCATCTGTTTGATGGTCTGCGCGGTGAGCTGGGCACCGCCCTCCCAGCCGCCACCGTTGCGGGCACCCGCCTGGAACGCCGCGTTGATCTTGTCGACGCCACCGTGGTAGCCGCTCTTCTTGAAGGCCGGAATGCGGGCCTCGGTGTCCCGGGGGATCGAGATCAGGTACGCCTGGTCGTGGGTCGCCGGAATGTGCAGCACGATGATGCTGTCCGCACGCACGTCGTCCGGGGCCCACGACGCGCGCGCGTCCACCCCGAGCAGCAGCATGTCGATCGGGCCCTTGAGGTCGGCGCCGCCCTCCGCGCTCGACTTGCCGGCGTCGCCGAGCAGGTTTCGCTGGTCGATGTTGCCGGTCGCCTGGTCGATCAGCACCTTGCCGCCCACGAGCGAGACACCGCTGGTCAGCATCAGGACCGCGCCGAAGATCAGCGTGATCCGCGCCCAGAGCGGGTCCTTGCGGCGGCGCTTCCGGGCCGGCGGTGCGGCGGGCGGGCGACCACCGGGCTGCGCGGGGATGGTGGCGGAAATCCGGGCCGAGGTGCGGGGCGTCTCCAGTGCCGGTGGGCGGCCGCTGGTCTGAACCGGCATGCATGCTCCAGCTGGATGGTCGGGGGGCGGGATCACTGTACGGACGCTTTCCCGCCCTGGCGAGGTCATCCGGAGGGAAAAATGCCGCCATCCCGGCCGTCCGGTCAGAAAATCATCCGAACGGAGGGGCCGAATATCACCGGTCGACCGGTGGTGTCCCGGGGCGCTGCTCGGCTCCTTGCCGGCGGCACCCCGGCCGTCAGTTGCCGCCGGCGGTCTTCTCGTTCGCCTTGACCCAGTCCGCCATGGTGTCCCTGGACATCGCCTGGTACATGGCGAGGGCCTTCTCCCGGTCGGAGACCACGACCGATTCGCCGTTGATGGTCTGGCTGCCGTTGTGCGGGCTGGTCACGAAGGTCAGGTTCTCCCCGCGCAGGTTGCGGAACTGCACGGCCATGTCGAGCAGGGAGAAGCCCTCGTCGACGGTGACCGCGGCGGTCACCGCCCGGAGGAAGTTGTTCAGCTTGACCGGGTTCGTGAGCGTACCGGTGCTGGCCGCCTTGTCCAGCAGCGCGCGCAGGAACTCCTGCTGGTGCCGCATCCGGTCGAAGTCGCCGTTCGGGAACTGCTTGCGCTGCCGGATCCAGTCCAGCGCCTCGGCGCCGTTCATGTGGTTGACGCCCTTGGTGAAGGTGCGGTACGGCTTGTGGATCGAGGTGATCGTCTTGTCCACCTTGAGTTCGACGCCGCCGAGCGCATCGGTGACCTCCTTGAACCCGGCGAAGTCGATCGCCATGACGTGATCCACGTGGACGTCGGTGAAGCACTCCACGGTGCGGACCGCCAGCGGCAGCCCGCCGAACGCGAACGCCGCGTTGATCTTCGCTCGCTGGCCCGAGCCGCAGTCCGCGCCGGCGCTCTCCGGGATCGGCACGTACAGGTCGCGCGGGATCGACACCAGGTAGGCCTCCTGGTGGTTGCTCGGAATGTGCATCACGATGATCGTGTCCGCGCGCCACTTGCCGGCCTCGTTCACCGGAGCGTCCGGGTCGCGCGAGTCGCTACCCACCAGCAGGATGTTCAGCGCGCCGTCGACCGACTTGGCCGGCCGGCCGCCGGTGATCTGTGCGAACGGGTCGGTCCGGGCCAGGTCGTCGTCGAGGCCGCGGGCGTAGAACCAGGCGCCGGTGGCGCCGAGCAGCGCCAGCACCAGCACGGCCAGACCCGCCACCAGACCGATCCGGCCCCAGCGGGGACGGGGACCACGCCGCTCCGGCCGGCCGGGGCCGCCGCCGCCGAAGTCGCCGGGGCCACCCGGCCCGGTGGGCCCGCCAGGGCCGCCCGGGACCGGCTCGTCGGACGCGGGGTACCAGCGCGTCTCGGGGGCCCGGGCACGGCCGCCGGCGCCGGGCACCGACGCGCGCCCGGCGCCGCCGGAGCCGGAGCCCGGCACCGACGCGCGCCCGGCGCTGCGGTGCACGTGCGGAAGCGGGAAACCGGCGGGCGTGGTCGCTGACATGTAACTCAGGGTACGTACGTCGGGCCACTGCCGCCCTGAACCGACGCGGGCGTCGCCACCGCTCGTCGCGGAGGGGCTACCCTAAGCGGTCGCGGAAGTACTCGATCGTGCGTCGCAGGCCCTCCTCGGGCGTGACCCGGGGCTCGTATCCGAGGAGTTCCCGGGCGCGGGTGAGATCCGGCCGGCGCATCTCCGGGTCGTCGGCGGACCGGGTGATGTAGGTCACCTCGGAGCGGCTGCCGCACAGCGAGACGATCGTCTCGGCCAGTTGCCGCATGCTCATCTCGTGCTCGGTCCCGCAGTTGATCGGGCCGGTCTCGGTCGAGTCGAGCAACAGCAGGATGCCGCGTACCAGGTCGTCGACGTAGCAGATCGAGCGCGTCTGGTTGCCGGTGCCGTGCACGGTGATCGGCGCGCCGCGCAGCGCCTGCGAGATGAAGGTCGGGATGGCCCGCCCGTCGTCCGGCCGCATCCGCGGCCCGTAGGTGTTGAAGATGCGGACGATCCCGACGTCCAACCCCCGGCTGCGGTGGTACGCCATGGTGGCGGCCTCGGCGAACCGCTTCGCCTCGTCGTACACGCTGCGGACGCCGATCGGGTTGACGTTGCCCCAGTACGTCTCCCGCTGCGGGTGCTCCTTCGGGTCCCCGTACGCCTCGGACGTGGAGGCCATGAGGAACCGGGCGCCGTCGGCGACCGCCCGGTCGAGCAGGTGCAGGGTGCCGACCGAGCCGATCCGGAGGATCTCCACCGGCAGCTTCTCGAAGTCGGTCGGGCTGGCCGGCGACGCCATGTGCAGGATGGCGTCGAACCGCTCGGCGAGCGCCGGGTGCGGCGGCAGCCCGTCGGAGACGTCCGCCTCGACCAGCGTGAAGGCCGGGGTGTCCGCGAGGTGGGCGACGTTCTCCTTCGAGCCGGTGACGAAGTTGTCCACCGCCACGACGGTGCAACCCCGGGCGATCAGGGCGTCCACCAGATGCGACGGAACGAACCCGGCACCGCCCGTGACGAGGATGCGGTGACCGGGGCCGAAGCGCTGCACAACCTTCATGGCGGTCAGCCTACCGAGGCCCCACCGACGGGGACGGCTCCCCTTGGCAACGCTCGCGCCGCACCGGGGAACCGCCCGACGACCCGCCGGGCGGGCCGGCGTGTGTGCACGGCCCGCCCGGTGGTGCTCAGTGCGCGCCCGCGCCGGTGAGCGAACGCACCTCGAGCTCGGCGTACTTGTCCTCGTCGCGCTCCTTCGAGATGACGGTGCCGATCCACCCGCACAGGAAGCCGAACGGGATGGAGAGGATGCCCGGGTTCGACAGCGGGAACCACTGCCAGTCGTGGTCGGGGAACATCGCGGTCGGCGCCCCGGAGACCACCGGCGAGAAGAACACCAGGAACACCGCGGCGAACAGGCCGCCGTAGATGGCCCAGACCGCACCGGAGGTGTTGAACCGCTTCCAGAACAGGCTGTAGAGGATCGCCGGCAGGTTGCCGGAGGCGGCCACCGCGAACGCGAGCGCCACCAGGAAGGCGACGTTCAGGTTCTGGGCGTAGATGGAGAGGACGATCGAGATCGCGCCGATCACCAGGGCGGCGATCCGTGCCACCGCCACCTCCTGCCGCTCCGACGCCGTTCCGTCCTTGATCACGTTGGCGTAGAAGTCGTGCGCCAGGCTGGACGAGGAGGCGAGGGTCAGACCGGCGACGACCGCCAGGATGGTCGCGAAGGCGACCGCCGCGATGATCGCCAACAGGGCGGCCCCGCCCAGGTCGCCGCCGAAGAAGTCCAGCCCCAGCGCCTCGGCGAGTTGCGGCGCCGCGGTGTTGCCCGCCCGGTCCTGCGCGGTGATCGCCTCGCCGCCCACCAGCGCCGCGGCACCGAAGCCGAGGGCGAGGGTGAGCAGGTAGAAGGTGCCGATGATGCCGATCGCCCAGAGGACGCTCTTCCGGGCGGCCTTCGCCGTCGGCACGGTGTAGAAGCGGATGAGGATGTGCGGCAGGCCGGCCGTGCCGAGCACCAGCGCGATGCCGAGCGACAGCAGATCCATCTTGCTGTAGAAGGTCTTGAGGGCGTCGCCGGGTGTCTCGACGCCGTAGCGGAGTCCGGGTTCGAGGAAGGCGGCACCCTTGCCGGACGCCTCCGCCGCGTCACCGAGCAGCCCGGAGAGGTTGAACTTGTACTTCGCCAGCACCAGCAGCGTCATCAGGATGGCGCCGCCCATCAGCAGGAACGCCTTGACGATCTGCACGTAGGTGGTGCCCTTCATGCCACCCACCGTCACGTAGATGATCATGAGGGCGCCGACCATGATGATGGTGGCGATCTTGGCGGCGTCCGCGTCCATGCCGAGGAAGGTGGTGCCCGGCTTGATGCCCAGCAGCAGGGCGACCAGAGCGCCGGCGCCGACCATCTGGGCGAGCAGGTAGAAGATCGACACCGTGATGGTGGAGACCGCCGCGGCCGTACGCACCGGACGCTGCCGCATCCGGAAGGCCAGGACGTCCGCCATCGTGTAGCGGCCGGAGTTCCGGAGCAACTCCGCGACCAGCAGCAGCGCCACCAGCCAGGCGACCAGGAAGCCGATCGAGTAGAGGAAGCCGTCGTAGCCGTACAGGGCGATGAGGCCGGCGATGCCGAGGAACGACGCCGCCGACATGTAGTCGCCACCGATCGCCATGCCGTTCTGGAAACCGGAGAAGGACCGACCGCCCGCGTAGAAGTCGGTGGCGGTCTTGGTCTGCCGGCTGGCCCAGACGGTGATGGCGAGCGTCACCGCCACGAAGACGAGGAAGAGCGTGATGGTCAGGTTCCGGGCGGTGGTGTCGCCCGCTTCAGCCGCGAGGACCATGCTCATGGGTCACCTCCCCGATCTCGGCGCGGATCCGGTCGGCCACCGGGTCGATCTTGCGGTCGGCGTACCGGGAGTAGAACCAGGCGATGAGGAAGGTGGAGACGAACTGGAGCAGACCGAAGAGCAGGGCGATGTTGATGTTGCCGATGACCTTCGTGCCCATGAAGTCCCGCGCGTACGCGGAGAGGATCACGTAGAGCGCGTACCACAGGAAGAACGCGACGGTCATCGGGAAGACGAAGCCGCGCAGCGCGCGCCGCAACCCGGCGAACTCGTCCGACCGCTGAACGGCCAGATAGCGTTCCGCCGCCGATTCGGCCGGGGCGGACGCGGGTGTGTCCGTGGACATCTGTGGATCACCACCTTCACAGGCTCGGGGAGTTTCGCGCACGGTAGGAAGCGCACTCCCGACCCGGGAAGCGTGAGATCGGCATCGGTCGTCGGCTGCGCCGAACGGCACCATGGGTGCGCCGAGTGACGTCGATCACTGCGCTGACCGGTCGGCCGTCGTAGCCGTGGCTCGCCCCGGGGGTCGCTCAGGTCAGCTCGCGGTACCGGCCCCGGTAGTGCAGCAGCGGCTCGGTCTCCTCGGCCAGCTCGACGGTCTCGATGGTGGCCTCCACCAGCAGGCCCCAGCCGTACTCCCGGGCGGCGTCGAGTCGGCACCCCGCCCAGCCCCCGGAGTCCGCGGGCACCGGACCGTACGCCGTCTCCGTCCACGCGCCGGTGGCGAAGAGGCCCCCCGGCGCCGGAAAGAGCCCCGCGAACCGGTCGGCGAGCTGCCGGTGCGGCGGGCCCAGCGCCGCCACCGCGAAGCGGCCCGCCGACTCGGCAGCCGCCCACAGGTCGGCCTCCGGGTCGATCAGGCCGAGCAGCCGGTCCGGCTCACCCTCCGCGACCAGCGTCGAGGAGACCGTGAGGCCCGCCGGTCCGGGCGCCGTCCACAGCGTCACCGGCGCCGCCAGCCGACCCCGCAACCGACGTACGGGAGACCGTTGTTCGGCGGGGACGGCGAACGGGTCGGTGTGGTGGATCCGGGCACCCGGCTCATGATTCACGTGGAACATTCTGCCGTCCCGTGCCCGCGCCCAACCCACGAAGCGCTCGTGCAGCCCGGCCGGCGGCACACCGAGCTGCGCCAGTTGGGCCGATGCCTCGGCCAGCAGCGTCCCCAGGTAGACCAGCAGCGCGGCCCGGTCGTGCCGGTACTCGGTCAGCAGCGCGAGCCGGGCGGGCTGGCAGGGCCAGTGCGCGCCGCACGACCGGCACCGCCAGAGCGGGCGCATCGCCACATGCCGGCTGGGCCCGTTCTTCACCAGCGACCGCCGTTGGCCCGCCAGGTCTGCGCCGGGGTCAGCCAGCCGGCCCGGCCCGGTCGCGGCAGGGCCACCGTCGGCCAGGTCGCCCAGGTCGGCGGCACCTCGGGCCGGGCGGGGACCCGGTCCGGCACGATCGCGCCCGGCGCGGCGGCCGGCACCGGCCGGCTCCTCCTCCGGTACGACCACAGCGCGGCACTCCTCCGGAACGGTCTGAACACGGGTGGCCTCCCTTGGGGTCGGGGGCCACCCCGACCGGGGGATTGACCGGGGCGGCCCGACGCAGGACCGGCCGCCGGGTCGTCGCCTCCACCGGCCGGGCCGCGCACCCTCCACCCTGGACGGGGCCGCCGGAACAGGGGAGGATGCCAGGGCTTACTACGGACCGCGGTCACTTACTTACCGGAGAGGTAAGGATGAACGTCGAGATGTGGATCCGGGCCCTGAAGGCCGCCCGCGCCGCTGCCAACGTCTCCCAGGAGGGCCTCGCCGCCCTGATCAAGTGGAGCCCGTCCACCGTCGCAGCCATCGAGACCGGCCGGCGTCGGCCGACCATGGAGTTGGCGGTCGCCGCCGACGAGGCTCTGGGCACCGGCGGCCTCCTCGCCGAGCTGCTCAAGGCGGCCGACCGGGAGCGCGGCCCCTCCTGGTTCGTGCCGTGGCGGGGTTACGAGCAGGAGGCGAGCCGGCTGCGCGCCTTCGAGCCCTGCCTGGTGCCCGGCCTGCTTCAGACGGAGGAGTACGCGCGGGCGGTAATCTCGGCCGGCGGACTGCACCCGCCGGCCACGGTGGACGAGCTGGTCGCGCTGCGCCTGGAACGGCAACGACTGCTTGACCGGGAAGCCCCACCGCAGGCCGCCTTCTTGCTCGACGAGACGGCGGTGCGCCGGCCGGTCGGCGGCCCGGCCGTGCTCGACGCGCAGCTCGGCCGCCTGCTGGAGGCGGCCGAGTTGCCGCACGTCCGGCTGCACATCCTGCCGCTCGCCGTCGGCCAGCACGTGGGTCTCGGTGGGGGCTTCGTGCTGGTCGAGCTGTCGGACGGCGAGCGGGCGGTCTACCTGGAGAACGCCGCCCGTGGACACGTCATGAACGACCCCGAGACGGTCCGTCTGATCGACCGCAAGTGGGATAGCCTGCTGGGCGAAGCGTTGTCCACGAGCGCTTCGCTGGAACTGATCCGGAAGCTGAAGGTGACGCCATGACCGCTGCCGCACCCCGCTGGCGCACGTCAACCCGATCCACCGACTCGGGCGGCAACTGTGTCGAGGTGGCGGACAATCTGCCGGGGGTCGTGCTGGTGCGGGACAGCAAGGACCGGTCCGGCCCCACGCTCACGTTCCGCCCCGATGCCTGGCGCGCGTTCATCTCCCGCGCGAAGGCACGCTGAGCGGGCGTCACGGTGATCAGATGACGTCCTGCTGGGCTGAACCCCGGCATTCGCTCCAGCAGAGCATCATCCGATCATGCGTGGCTGCCGGTGCGAGGCGGGCGGTTCAGTCGGGCGTCAGTGATCGGCGGGCCGCGTCGAGCACCTCCGGGTCGGCGCAGCCGGCTGCGTACCCGGCGATCCGGCGGCGGATGTCCCGCCCGAGCAGCCAGACCCCGACCCGGTCGGCGACCGGACGCAGGAAGCCCGGCCGGCAACGGAAGCTGTACCGCCAGGTGGCGACGGTGTTGCCCGGCTCCGCCGCCGGGGCGAACCGCCACCCACCGGCGAACATCTCGAAGAACCACGGCCCGCGCACCATCTTCATGCCGACGTTGGTCGGCGGCGCGAAGGAGACGTACTCGCTGACCATCACGAGACCGTGCCGGGAGCGGGTGAAGGTCCGCACACCCTTGCCCGGTCGGGTCGCGCCGTCGAGGAAGTGCTGCTCGCGGACGAACGGGTCCCAGCGGTAGCGCACTGGTGCGGTGGTCTGGGACACCGCGAAGGCCAACTCGGATGGGACCGGCACGGTGGTGACCGCCTCGACGACAGGCATCCCGGCATTGTGCCGCCACCCGGCAAGCCACGTGCGGCCGCCGGCCGGGTCGGTGCCGCCGATGCGTCAGCGGCGGGGGGTGACCGTTGCCAGGAGCTCCGGCTGGCGGCGGTCCAGCACGTCGCCGGCCAGGTACGCGCCGAGCAGTGCCGCCCCCAGCCCGTACGCCGCGCCGACCGGCAGGGCCAGCCAGAGCCACACGTCGCCGAGCAGCGCGGCGGCCACCACCATCGGGACCGCCAGGGCCGCCGAGGCGACCATCGACAGCAGGGCCAGGAAACTGCGGGCCACGCCGGCGCCGCTGTTCAACGCGAACGGGTTGCTCGTCTCCGGCAGCGAGTACGCCCCGAGCACCGACAGGAAGGTGTTGACGGCCAGCCCCACGCCGTACGTGGCGAGCAGGCTTCCGGCCGTCATCCCGATCCAGCCCGGCCGGCCCAGGATCAGCGCGAGCACCACGGAGACGACCACGACCAGCGGCAGCACGTAGAGCGAGAAGGCCGCCATCCGGGCGCGCAGCTCCACCTTGCCCGGCACACCGGCGACGACGTTCGCCGCGTACGCGCTGCCGTCGAAGCCGAACTGGTTGGCCAGGGTGACCGCGGCGAGGACGCCGACGAACAGCATGGACAGGCTGACCAGCACCGGGGACGAGGTGTCCGGAGCGCCGAAGCCACCGTTGCCCTCGATCACGTTGGCGCCACCCAGGTTGACCATGGCCGGCACGAACAGCCCGACCACCGCCAGCGTGATCAGGTTCGCCCGGCGCCGGGCGTCCCGCCACCAGTACCGCGCCTCCCGCCCCACCAGCGCGCCGAACCGGGTCCGGGGCAGCCAGCCGAGCGGCCGGGGGAAGAACTGGGCGACGGCGGTGCCGGCCGTCGCCGCGCGGGCCGGTGCCCGGCCGCTGCTCGCCGCGCCGACCATCGCCGACTCCAGCGAGCGGGACCACCACGCCAGCAGCGCCACCACCGCGAGCGCGGTGATCAGCAGCTTGACCGGCGCGGCCCACACCCGCCCCTGGGCCACGTCGATGCCGGCGGTCCACGGTGCGCCGAACGGCGTCCAGCCGACCACGGTCGCCACCGAGGTGAACCGGTCCCAGTCCGCGTCGCGCAGCGCGGTGGTCGCGGCGATCTGCAGCGGACCGAGCAGCGCGGCGGCCACGGCCAGCAGCACCGCGGCCAGGTCGCGGACCCGGCGGGAGCGCAGCATGGTGGCGAAGGCGCTGGTCACCGCGCGGGCGGCGGCGACACACAGCAGCAGGCCGCCGGCCACCCCGACCGCCTGGACCAGGGCGGCGGACCACCCGCCGAGCGCACCCGCCGTGACGACCAGCCCGGCGAGCGCCAGCAGCACCGCGACCGCCGGCACGCTGACCAGCGCCGCCGCGAACAGACCGGTCACCAGCGTCCGGCGGGACAGCGGAAGCAGCGCGAACCGGGCCGGGTCGAGCGTCTCGTCGACGCCGAAGAAGACCAGCGGCAGCAGCAGCCAGCCCAGCACCAGCAGGCCGCCGCCGAGCGCCGCGACCAGCAGCGCGTACCGGTCGCCGTCGGCGAGGCCGGGGGCGGCGAAGAGGAAGAACCCGCCCACGGCGAACCAGAGGCCGACCAGCACGCCCACCACGAACAGCGCGATCCGCCAGCCCTGGCCCCGGAAGTTGTTGCCCATCACGCGCAGCTTGAGCCGCACGAAGTGGCGGGCGGAGACCCGCCGGGCCGACCCCACCGGCTCGGTCACCGCGACAGCCACGCCAGCTCCTCGCCGGTCGCCGTGCGCCCGCCGACGACCTCGACGAAGACCTGCTCCAGGGAGCGGCCCCCGCGGACCTCGTCGAGCGTGCCGACCCGCTTGATGGTGCCCGCGGCGAGGATCGCGACGTGCGAGCAGAGCCGCTCCACGACCTCCATCACGTGACTGGAGAAGACGACCGTGCCGCCACCGGCCACGTACCGCTGGAGGATGTCCCGGATCAACGCCGCCGACACCGGGTCGACCGCCTCGAACGGCTCGTCCAGCACGAGCAGCCGGGGCCCGTGCAGCAGCGCGCAGGCCAGGCCGATCTTCTTCTTCATGCCGGCCGAGTAGTCGACCACCAGGGTGCGCCCGGCGTCGCCGAGCGCTAGGACGTCCAGCAACTCGGCCGCGCGCTGGTCGACCACCGCCGGGTCCATGCCGCGCAGCAGACCGTGGTACGCGAGCAGCTCCGCCCCGCTCAGCCGGTCGAAGAGGCGTACGCCGTCGGGCATGACCCCGAGCAGCTGCTTCGCCCGGACGGGGTCGGCCCAGACGTCGTGCCCGAGCACCCACGCGCCCCCGGCGTCCGGCCGGAGCAGACCCACCGCCATCGACAGCGTGGTGGTCTTCCCGGCGCCGTTCGGGCCGAGCAGCCCGTAGAACGACCCGGCCGGAACGTCGAGGTCGACGCCGGCCACGGCCACCTTGCTGTCGAAGCGCTTGGCCAGACCGCGCAGCGCTAGGGCGGGGTGCTCAGCAGTCATGGTTACGACCGTATCCGGCACCGGCCAGCGGGCCGCTCCCGCTCCAGGATGATCCGGCGTCCTACCCGAGGCGTACCCGGCCGCGGCGCAACCGGGGCCGTGCGTCGCCGTCCCGTCCGCGCGGCTGCTGCGGCCCGGCTACAGCCGCAGCGCCTCGGGGGTGTGCAGGCGGAGCATGGTGGTGCCGACGCCGGCCGGGACGCGGCGGCGGGTGGCCATCGACACCGCCACCATCACGGTGAAGGCGAGCGGCACCGTCCAGGCGGCCGGCTGCGCGATGAGCGTGGCCGGCCAGCCCGACAGCGGAGGGCCGAGCACGGTCACCAGCACCGCCCCGATCGCGGCACCGCCGCCGACCAGCACCCCGGCGGCGGCCCCGAGGTCGGTCAGCCCCCGCCACCAGATGCCGAGGACCAGCAGCGGGCAGAAGCTCGATGCGGCCACCGCGAACGCCAGGCCCACGACCTGCGACACGGCCAGGCCAGGGATGTTGACGGCGAGCACCGCCGGAACCGTGCCGGCGATCAGCGTGGCCACCCGGAAGCCGTGCACCGACCCGCGGCCCAGCACGTCGGTGGAGATCACGCCGGCGACGCTGGTGAGCAGACCGGACGAGGTGGAGAGGAACGCCGCGAACGCCCCGGCGGCGACCAGCGCGGCGAGCAGCCGGCCGGTGGTGCCGTCCCCCAGCGCCGCGCCCGGCAGCAGGACCACGACGGCGTCCGTCTGCCCGGTTACCAGCAGGTGCGGCGTGTAGATCCGGCCGAGCACCCCGTAGATCGTGGGGAGCAGGTAGAAGGCGCCGACCAGGGCCAGCACGACGAGGGTGGTTCGCCGGGCGGCCGCGCCGTCGGGGTTCGTGTAGAAGCGGACCAGCACGTGCGGCAGGCCCATGGTGCCGAGAAACGTGGCGAGGATCAGCGAGTACGTGGCGAACAGCCCCTGGTCGTCGTCACCGGCGGTGCTGGGCAGCAGCCAGTCGGCCGCGTCGGTGTCCACCCCGGACACCTCCGGCACCGGGTCGCCCGCCGCGAAGGTCAGTTCGTCGCCGGGGCGTACCTCCCGTTTCTCGCCGCCGGGCAGGGTGAGCGTCGCGGGGTGCTCGACCACGACGGTGGTCGCGGTGCGGAACGCCGGCCCGTCGGGCGGGGTCACCGCCGGGCGGGCGTCGGCCTGCCACTGGAGCGCGAGGAAGATCGCGGGTACGGCGAGCGCGGTCAGCTTCAGCCAGTACTGGAACGCCTGGACGAAGGTGATCGCGCGCATGCCGCCGAGCGCCACGTTCGCGGTGACCACCACGGCCACCAGCAGCGCGCCCACCGGGTACGGGGAACCGACGAGCGTCGCCAGCGTCAGCCCGGCGCCCTGCAACTGGGGGACGAGGTAGAGCCACCCGATGAAGATCACGAAGACCGTGGCGAGGGTGCGCAGCCACCGCGAGCCGAGCCGCAGTTCGCAGAAGTCGGGCAGGGTGAACGCGCCGGAGCGGCGCAGCGGCGCGGCGACGAACAGCAGCAGCGCGAGGTAGCCGGCGGCGAAGCCGACCGGGTACCAGAGGACCTCGACGCCGTACTTGAGGATCAGGCCCGCGATGCCGAGGAAGCTCGCCGCCGACAGGTACTCGCCGCCGATCGCGGCGGCGTTCCACGTCGGGCTGACGACCCGGGAGGCGACCAGGAAGTCCGACGTGGTGCGGGCGAGGCGCAGGCCGTAGAAGCCGATCGCCACGGTGACCAGGGTGACCGCGACGATCGCGGGGATCACGTACTCGTTGCCCACCTCAGCGCTCCGGCCGCTGGACCAGGTCGGTGAAGTCCTGCTCGTTGCGCTCGGCGAGCCGCACGTACGCCCAGCCGACGGCGACCAGGAACGGGAAGGAGGCCACCCCGAGCAGCAGCCAGGGCAGGTTCACCCCGAGCACGGTGACCCGGCCGACCGAGGGTGCGATCGCGAACAGACAGGGCAGACCGCCCAGCCCGACCGCCACCACCAGCGATAGCCGCAACGCGAGGGCGAGCTGCGCCCGGACCAGCCCGCGCACCAGCGCCTCGCCGACCCGGGTCTGCTGGGCCAGCTCGGTGCGGGTGCGTTCGCTGCGGGACTCGCGGCGCACCACGTCGGCCAGCACGATCCGGGTCCGCGGCGGCGGTCCGGTCGGTCCCGGCGAGTTGCCGTGCCCTGGCGGGCCGGCCTGCGCCGGCACCCGGCCGGTGTCGTCGGGCCGGGGCGCTCCGGACCATGTTCCCGCGCCGGGCGCCGGGACGGGATCGTCGGCAGCGGTCACCCCGGAAGTCTCACCCGATCACCGGGAATGTCAAGGGCTGCGAGGGCGCGCTGTGGAGAACCTGTGGAGAACGCGTCACCCCTGTGGATAACTTCTGTCGTTTGCTCGGTGACCTGCGGCGACGGGGTGGCTTCGTGGTGGGCGACGGCCGGAACCGGCCGCGCCCACCGGTGCGGGTTACTCCAGGCCGACCCGGACCGGGTGGGCGGAGGCGGAGCCGAGCCAGGTGTGCGGGTTGCCCCACCAGCACCAGCCCAGCTTCGGCGCGCCCTGGCTGATCCAGATCGCGGGTACCCGCTTGTCTCCGCAGCGGGAGCCGACCAGCGAGAAGCACTTGTTCTTCGCCAGCGCCGGCGGGTGCAGCGTGACGAAGGCCAGCCCCTCGTCGATGGTGAGCGGCAGCCGGCCCTGGCCGGTGATCACCTCCATGGCTTTCGCGGGGGCCAGGTTGCGGGTCTCCTCGCCGCGGTCGACGTCGAAGAGGAGGTACGCCGGCCCGGCCGGCACCGCCAACTCCTTGATCGGGTCGAAGCGGGCCAGGTCGCCGTCGGGGAAGTGCTTCTCGACGATGCTTCCCGGCTTGCTCTTGCCGGCCAGCGTGGTCAGCGGGACGCGGGCCTCGACCGGCACCAGGTCGCGCGTCACGACCAGCAGGAACGGCACGCGGCCCTCGGCCGGGCCGGGCAGGCCGGCGGCGCCGGCCACCGCTGCCGCCCGCAGCGGGGCGACCAGCTCGCGGAAGTCCTCCGGGCTCCGTCCGGCGAGGGCCGGGTAGCCCAGCTCCACGAGCCGGTCCACCTGGCGGTCGAACTCGGTCCCCGCGTCGAATCGGGTCTCGGTCACGGCGTCCCCTCCCAGCAGTCGTACGCCCTACCGTACGCCGTACGACCAGCTTCGCCAAACAAGATCCGGGCGGCCTCGGGCCGTTCCGCCCGGAATCCCGCAGCGGGCCGGTGCAAGTCGACCGGCGTGGATAGCATCCGCGCCGTGCTGCTCCCCCTCGTGGCCGCCGCCACCGTCGCCGGGGCCGCCTGGGGGATGTTGGTCCCCGGGCTGGTCGACCGGTACGCGGTGGCCTGGCCGGACGGCCGGCCCAAGCCGCCCTGGCGCACCGCGTGCCCCCGGTGCGGAGCCACGAGGCCGCCCTGGTGGCGGTCGTCCGGCCGATGCGCGGGGTGCGGGCGGCGACCCCGTCCGGGACGCGCGGTCACCGTTCCGCTCTCGGCCGGCACGTGCGGGATCGCCGCGGTCTCCGTGGGCCCGGGCACGGCGCTGCCGGCGTTCCTGCTGCTGGCCGCGCTCGCCGTGCCGCTCGCCCTGGTCGACCTGCGGGTGCTGCGGCTGCCCGACCCGCTCGTGGGGGCAGCGTTCCTGGGCGGGGCGGCGTTCCTGCCGCTCGCCGGGCAGGCCGTCCCCGCGCTGGTCCGCGCCCTGCTCGCCACCGTGCTCTGCGCCGTCGGGTACGGCACCCTCGCGCTGCTGCCCCGCTCCCCGCTGGGCTTCGGTGACGTGAAGCTCGGCGCCGTCCTCGGCCTGCACCTCGGCTGGCTGGGGTGGCCCACCGTGGCGCTCGGCGTCCTGCTGGCCCCGCTGGTGAACCTGCCGTTCGTCGGCGGCCTCCTGCTCACCCGCCGCGCCGGCTGGCGCACGCCCGTCCCGTACGGGCCGGCGATGCTCGGCGCCGCGCTCCTCGCGATGCTCGTCGGCGCGCCGTAGTGCCCAGCCGGCCCGGCCGGCAACCGGACTCAGCGGCTCCAGTTCTGCTTGGCGGCCCGGACCAGCTTGTCCTTCAACTCCCGGGTGTGCCGCCGGCTGACCGGCAGCTCGGTCGAGTCCACCACCACCACATAGCCCGAGTTGACCAGCCGCAGCTCGGCGATCAGCTTCAACTGCACCAGGTAGGAGCGGTGGATCCGGACGAAACCGGCGTCAGCCCACCGCTCGGCCAGCGTCGCCAGCGACACCCGGACCAGGTGGGAGCCGTCGGCGGTGTGCAGCCGTGCGTAGTCGCCCTGCGCCTCCACCCAGCGCACCGCCGAGCGGGGCAGCATCCGGGTGGTCCCGGCCAGCTCCACCGGGATCGTCGGGTCCTCCTCGGCCCGGCCCAGCGCCGCCGGGTGCGTGGGCACCACCCGCGAGCCCATCACCCGGCGCAGCGACTCGGCCAGCCGGTCGGCCCGCACCGGCTTGCGGACGTAGTCCGTCGCGCCCAGGTCGAACGCGTCCACCGCGCCGTCGTCGTACGCGGTGACGAAGACGATCGCCGGGGGCCGGGCGAAGCGCCGCAGCACCCGGGCCAGCTCCATGCCGTCCAGACCGGGCATCCGGATGTCGAGGAACACCACGTCCACGTCGTCGTCGCGGAGCACCCGCAGCGCCTCGGTGGCGTCGCCGGCGGTGTGCAGCCGGGCCACCCGCGGATCGGCCCGCAGGTGGTACGCCAGTTCGTCCAGCGCCGGCGGCTCGTCGTCGACGGCCAGCACCCGCAGGAAACCGCTCACGACCCCGCCCGTACGCCCGGGTGGAACTTCGGCACCCGCATGCTCACCTTCGTACCGGAACCGAGGCCCGTCTCCACGACCAGGCCGAAACCGTCCCCGAAGACCGAGCGGAGCCGCTCGTCGACGTTGGAGAGGCCGACGTGGCCGCCCGGGTCGTCCCCCGGATCGCTCGTCGCGGCGGCCAGGTCGGCGATGCCGGCGGTCAGCGCGGCCGGATCCATCCCCACTCCGTCGTCCTCCACCGTGATGTGGCACTCGGTGCCCGCGTCGCGGGCCTCGATGCTCACCATGCCCGTGCCGGGCTTGCGGGACAACCCGTGTCGGACGGCGTTCTCGACCAGTGGTTGGAGGCAGAGGAACGGCAGGGTCACCGGCAGCACCTCGGGCGCGATCTGCAACCGGACCTGGAGGCGGTCGCCGAAGCGGGCGCGCTCGATCATCAGGTAGCGGTCGATCGAGCGCAGTTCCTCGGCGAGCGTGGTGAACTCGCCGTGCGCCCGGAACGAGTAGCGGGTGAACTCGGCGAACTCGAGGATCAGCTCCCGCGCCCGGTCCGGGTCGGTGCGGACGAAGGAGCCGATCGCGGTGAGCGCGTTGTAGATGAAGTGCGGACTGATCTGCGCCCGCAGCGCGCGGATCTCGGCGCGGGCCAGCCGCTCCCGGGAGGAGTCCAGCTCGGCGAGGGCGAGCTGGTTGCCGGCCCAGTGCGCGGTCTCCAGCGTCGCCTGGACCAGGCCCGGCGCGGGCGCCCCGTCCGCCACGGCGAGCAGCGCGCCCATCACCCGCCCGTCCACGCCGGCCAGCGGCGCGACCACCGCGCCCCGGACCGGGCAGTCCACCCGGTCGCAGCGCAGCTCCGCCTCCCCGAGGACGGTCGACCGGCCGGCCGCCACCACCCGCCGGGCCGCGGCGACCAGCTGGACCTCGTGGTGGCTGCCGCGTCCGTCGAGGGCGAGCAGTCCGGTCGGGTCGGTCAGCGCCAACCCGACCGCACCGACCAGGGCCCGCAGGTGGCGTACGGCCTTCGCCGCGTTCGCGGCGGTGAGCCCGGTGCGCAGCGGCTCGGCGGCCAGCCCGGCGGTGTGCAGCACCTCGTACGTGGCCCGCTGGGTGGCGGTGGCGATGCCCCGGCGACCGCGCAGCCGCACCACGGCGTACACGGCCGCTGCCAGTGCGGTGACCAGCGAGACGACGCCGACGACGGTCGAGAGATTGCCACCCACGGGGCGATCCTGACGGGTCCGGGCCGCTCCGCCAAGGGGTCAGTACGCGCCCTTGCGGGCGAGCACCACCCCTACCGTGCGCCACAGGATGCTGAGGTCGTACGCCAGCGACCAGTTGTCGACGTAGTAGAGGTCGAGGCGGACGGCCTCGTCCCAGGAGAGGTCGGAGCGGCCGGAGACCTGCCAGAGGCCGGTCATGCCGGGCTTGACCAGCAGCCGCCGCCGCACGTCGCCGAGGAAGTCGCCGTCGTCGGCGGGCAGCGGGCGGGGCCCGACCAGCGACATCTCGCCCTTCAGCACGTTGATCAGCTGGGGCAGCTCGTCCAGGGACGAGGCCCGCAGGAAACGGCCGACCGGGAACACCCGCGGATCCTGCTTGATCTTGAAGAGCATGCCGTCGGTCTCGTTCTGGTCGACCAGGCCGGCCAGCCGGTCCTCGGCATCGACGTACATCGTGCGGAACTTCCAGACCCGGAAGGTCCGCCCCTCGTGGCCGACCCGGGGCTGCCGGAAGAAGACCGGGCCCGGGTCGGAGATCCGGATCGCGATCGCGATCGCGATGAACAGCGGCAGGAGCGCCAGCAGCCCGAGACCGGCGGCCACCCGGTCGAGGAGGTTCTTCGCCAGCAGCGCCGGCCCGGACAGGGTCGGCTCCTCCACGTGCAGCAGCGGCAGGCCCTCGATCGGCCGGATGTGCACCCGGGGGCCGGCGATGTCGGTCAGCTGCGGAGCCACCACCAGGTCGACGCCGGAGCCCTCCAACTGCCAGGCCAGCCGGCGCAGCTCGCCGGGCTCCGAGCTGGCCGACCCGCAGACCGCGATGGTGTCGCCGCCGACCTCACGGACCAGGGCGAGGATGTCCCGTCCCGCGTAGATCGGGACCGGCGTCTCCATGCCCCGCGCGGCCGCGTACCCGTCGGTGAGGTGGATGGCGACCGGCACCAGGCCGGCGGTCGGGCTGCGGGTGACCGAGCGGTAGACCTCCAGGCACTCCGGCAGGTTGCCCACCAGCACCATCCGGTGCCCGGCCTGGCCGACGTTGCGGCGGATCACGTGCAGCACGAACCGGGCCAGGGTGCGCCCCAGCAGGATCAGCAGCAACGCCAGGAGCAGCGCGGTGCCGACGGTGAACCGGGACAGGTCGGTCTTGGTGGCGAACGCGAGGAAGGAGACCGTCGCGCAGACCGCCACGCCGCCGCGGACCACCCGCTTGAACTCGTCCGGCCCGAGCCCGAGGTAGCGCCGGTCGTAGGCGCGGTTGAACCAGAGGCTGACCACCCAGCCGAGCGGCAGCAGCACGAACGCCACCGTGAAGAACCAGGTCGGGTCGTCGTCGGCCGCGTGGAAGCCGGCGGTGGCCTGGTCGAAGGTCCGGATCGCGGTGTAGCTGGCGAACGCCGCCGCGGCGAAGTCCAGCAGCAGGAGCGCCGACGTGTACGGGCGGTGCCAGCGGGAAACCCGACGCCGGGCGCGCGCCCAGGCCGACCGGGGTACGCCGTTGTGGGACGGCGGTGTCGGCGGCTGGATCTCGAAGCTGTCGACGTGCCGCACGGTTTTGCTCCGGCCTTCGTTGGTTACCGGGCGCTGGAGGCTTGTCGTCACCTCACCCATGTCCTCCCGCATGACGCGATCGCTCACTCCGCGTGAGGATCCACGTCGCCCACCGTCCCAGTCTCCCACGCGGCCACCCCGCTCGGACGCGGTCCGGAAGGACCTGGCGTCCGGGAGGTGGCACGTGGCATCTGGCCGGCTCCGGACCTTTCAGGAGCCGGGGACCGGGCCACTATACCGATGGATGGGGGCCGTAGTGGAGCCACGAGTCCGACCTTCGTCGCGCGCAGGCCGATTCCTCTCCGTAACGGGTGAGCATCGTCACTCACCGTACCAACCGGGACAACCGTCGGTCCGCGAGCGGCTTCCCGCCCGTCTGACAGGTCGGGCAGTACTGGAGGCTGGAGTCGGCGAACGAGACCTCGCGGACGGTGTCGCCGCACACCGGGCAGGGCAGCCCGGTCCGCGCGTGCACCTTCAGCCCCGACCGCTTCTCGCCCTTCAGCTCCGCCGCCCGCTGCCCCACCGATCGGGACACCGCGTCGGAGAGCACGTCCCGGGTCGCGGCGTGGAGGGCCGCGAGCTGCTCGTCGGTCAGCCGGTTGGTCAGCGCGAACGGCGACAGCTTCGCCGCGTGCAGGATCTCGTCGGAGTACGCGTTCCCCACCCCGGCGAGCACCGTCTGATCGGTCAGCACGCCCTTGACCTGACCCTTGCGGCTGCGGATCCGCTCGGCGAAGGCGGCCGGGTCGACGGCGAGCGCGTCCGGGCCGAGCCGGGCCACCCCGGGCACCTCCCCGGGCTCGGCCACCAGGTACACGGCCAGGCTCTTCTGCGTGCCGGCCTCGGTCAGGTCGAACCCGGAGCCGTCGTCGAGGCGTACGCGCAGCGCCACCGGACCCTTGCCGGGGCGCAGCGGTGCGCTCGACGGGAACGCCTCCCGGAAGTGCAGCCACCCGGCGCGGGCGAGGTGGACCACCACGTGCAGGTCGTCACCGAGCACCACGTCGAGGAACTTGCCGTGCCGGCGGGCGTCGGTGACCTCCCGGCCGGCGGCGACCGTGGGGGCCGGGTCGTACGTCTTCAGGGCGCTGATCGCGGCGACCTCCAGGCGGTCGACACGCCGGCCCACCGCGCGCTGGCGCAGGTACTCCGCGAGCGCCTCAACCTCCGGTAGTTCGGGCACCAGCCAACGGTAGCCTCCAATCTCATGAAAATCGTGGTGGCGCACAACCGGTACCGGGAGGCCCAGCCGTCCGGCGAGAACACGATCGTCGACGCCGAGATCGCCCAGCTGACCGCCGCCGGGGTCGAGGTGCTGCCCTTCCTGCGCAGCTCGGACGAGATCCCGTCGATGTCCCGGTCGGCGAAGGCGCTGCTGCCGATCTCCCCGATCTACGCGCCCCGCGCCCAGCAGGAACTGGCCCGGCTGCTCACCGAGCACCGTCCGGACGTGCTGCACCTGCACAACCCGTACCCGCTGCTCTCGCCCTGGGTGGTGCGGACCGCGCACCGGCACGGCGTGCCGGTGGTGCAGACGGTGCACAACTACCGGCAGGTCTGCTCCTCGGGGCTCTACTTCCGGGACGGCATGATCTGCCAGGACTGCCGGGGTCGGGCGCTGGGCGTCCCGGCCGTCGTGCACCGCTGCTACCGGGGCTCCCGGGCGCAGAGCGCGCTGATGGCGACGACCCTCGCCGTGCACCGGGGCACCTGGCGGTCGGTGGACCGGTTCATCGCGCTCACCACGGCGGTCGCCGACCACCTGCGGGACTACGGCATTCCGGACGAGCGGATCGTGGTGAAGCCGAACGGGATCCCCGACCCGGGCGCTCCGGCGCCGCTCGGCGCCGGCTTCCTCTTCCTGGGCCGGCTCAGCCCGGAGAAGGGGCTGGGACTGCTGCTGGACGCCTGGCGCCGGCACCCGGACGGCGCCCTGGGGCCGCTGCGCATCGCCGGTGACGGCGAACTGCGGCCGCTGGTCGAGGCGGCCGCGGCGGAGCGGGCGGACGTCACCTTCCTCGGTCCGCTGGACCGGGCCGGGGTGCGCGGCGCGCTGGTGGCCAGCGCCGTGGTGCTGGCCACCTCGACCTGGCACGACGTGCTGCCGACCGTGATCATCGAGGCGCTGGCCGCCGGCCGGCCGGTGCTCGGCACCGCCCTGGGTGGCATCCCGTACCTGGTCGGCGCCGACGCCCCGCGCGAGCCGGCCGGCACCGGCCCGGCGGCCGACCACTCCGCCGTCCCGGGCGACGGCGTGCCGCCGCTGCCGGCCGGGATCGTCACCGGGGAGGCGGGCTGGGTGGTGCCGCCGGAGCCGGCCGCGCTGGCCGGCGCGCTGCCGGTGGCCGCCGCCAACGCCGCCGCCCTGGCGCCGACCGCCCGCTCCCGCTACGAGCGCACGTTCCACCCCGACGTGGTCACGAAGCGCCTCATCGACATCTACGCCGCCGTCGCCGCCCGCCCGTGACCGGCGGGAGCCGCGGTCAGCGGAGCGACGCGCGGGCGGAGAAGGCGATGCTCGCCAGCAGGAAGCCACCGTTGACCACGGCGAACGCGACGACCACCCACCAGGTCAGGGCCGGCGCGAAGAGCAGCACCAGCGCGGCCACCAGGATCACCGCACCGTAGTCGCGGACCAGCTTCACCAGGCGTACGGGCAGCGAGGTCGACTGGACCATGCTGGCCGCGTTCGGGCCGGCCTGCATCACCGAGGTGACCAGGTTGACCATCCAGGTGCCGGCGAACGCCGCGATCAACCAGGCCGGCGTCGACGGGGACTGCGCCACGGCGGTCGCGGCGAGCGCCGCGACCAGGGCGATCTGGGCCGCGACGTCGCAGAGCACGTCCACCCGGGCGCCGGCCGCGCTGCCCTGGCCGGTCACCCGGGCGAGCTGCCCGTCCGCGCAGTCCAGCGCGTACGCGACCTGCCAGCCGACCAGCGCCACCAGGCCGACGAGCCAGGCCGGTAGCCGACCCTCGGCGACCGGCTCGGCCAGCGCCACCACGGCCACCGAGGTGGCCAGCCCGAGCACCAGGTTGGCGATCGTCAGCGCGGTGGGTCGCAGCCCGAGGCGCTGGGCGATCAGCGCGAAGACCGCGCCCAGCCACTGACTGACCGACTCGCTGAACAGCCCGCCGCCCCGGTTGACCCGGTAGAAGTCGGCGACGGTGGGACGAGCCTCAGCCAAGGTGGTCGCGGATTGCACCGGCGTAGTCTGCCAGCCGATCCCGCGTCTCGGTAGGCGACAGCGCCAGGTGTTCGAGGATCGTGTACCGGTCCGGCCGGGTGCGTGGGGCGAACTGCACCGCCTCGACGAACTGCTCGTCGGTCAGGTCGACGTCGGCGGGGAGCCGGGGCAGGCCGTGTCGGGCCAGGCAGGCCGACATCTCGACGAAGCGCCGCTCGTCACCCCGCAGAAAGGTGCAGAAGAGCGCGCCGAGCCCCGCCAGCTCGCCGTGCGAGGCGGTGCCCGGGTGCAGCGCGTCGATGGCGTGCATGATCTCGTGGCAGCCGCCGCTGCACGGCCGGCTGGTGCCGTCGATCGCCATCGCCAGCCCGCTGGAGATCAGCGCTTCGGCCAGCACCGTGACGAAGGCGTCGTCGCTCATGTCGCCCGGGTGGTTGATCAGCGCTTCGGCGCCCGCGCGGGAGAGCGAGGCGGCCAGCCCGTCGAACGGCTCACCGCGTACCTGTCGGGCCAGCTCCCAGTCGGCCAACGCGCTGATGTTGCTGACCACGTCACCGACGCCGGCCCGGTTGTGCCGCTCCGGGCCGGCCTCCACGAAGTCCAGGTCCACGATCACCGCGATCGGGATGTGCACCCCGTAGGAGCCCTTGATCCCGTCCGTGATCAGGCTGGCCACCGGCGAGGCGATCCCGTCGTTGGCGAGGCTCGTCGCCACCGAGACCATGGGCAGGCCGCGGCGGGTGGCCGCGTACTTCGCCACGTCGATGGTCTTGCCGCCGCCGATGCCGACCACCGCGTCGTACGACCGTGCCCGGAGCTTGCCGCCGAGGTCGTCGGCGGCGTCCAGCGTCCCGCCGGTGACGGTGAACACGTCGGCCGGTCGCAGGGTCGGCCGGACCAGGTCGGCGACCTTCTCCCCCTGCCCCGGCCCGACCACCACCGCGACGTCACCGCCGGCGGAGATCCGGCCGTCGGCGAGGATCGCACCGAGGTCCGCCACGGCGCCCCGCCGCACCTCGATGTGCAGCGGCGTCAGCACACTACGGGCTAGTAGCGGCACGCGATCTCCCATGCCCGGGCCAGGTCGTCGTGGTTGTCGACCTCGACCCAGGAGACGTCGCCGATCGGCGCCGCCCGGACCTCACCGCCCCGGTCGGCGAACTCCTGGTAGCCGTCCTCGTAGTAGAGGTCCGGGTCCCGCCGCCAGGTCGCCTCCAGCGCGTCGGCGAGCGGCCCGGCGACGTGCGGCTCGATCAGCGTCGCGCCGATGTACTCCCCGTACGCCTCGCCCGGGTCCATCAGCTTCGTGATCCGGGTCAGCTGGCCGGCGGCGTCGAAGGTCGTCTTCATCTCCTCCTCGGCCAGCGGCTTGATCGTGTCGATCGCCAGGAGGACGCCCGGCCCGCGTTCGGCCAGCAGCGTCTTCTCCACGCTGACCGGGTGCACGGTGTCGCCGTTGACCAGCAGGACACCCCGGGCGAACCACTCCCGGGCCAGCCAGAGCGAGTACGCGTTGTTCCACTCCTCGGCCTTGTCGTTGTGCACGAGGGTGATCGTGACGTCGTACCGCTTCTCCAGGTCGGCCTGGCGCTCCCGGACCGCGTCGGCGGCGTAGCCCACCACGATGACGATCTCGGTCAGGCCGACCTCGGCGAGGTTGCGCAGCGCGATGTCGAGGATGGTGGTCTCGCCGTCGACCGGCACCAGGGCCTTGGGCAGGGTGTCGGTGTACGGGCGCAGGCGGCGCCCGGCGCCGGCGGCCAGCACCATCCCGACCATGCCGGCCTCGTGTCCCGTTCGTCTGGCGCTCACCGGAGGAGGATAGCGCCGCCGGTCCGGCCCGCCACCGGCAACCGGACCGGGCGGCCGGACCTCGGGGGTCAGCCGGGCAGGGCCGCGAGGTCGGCGAGCATCGCCAGGCGCTCTTCCGCTGTCAGCACGACGAACGGGCCGGCCGCCCGCCGGTCGGTCTCCAGCTCGATGGCGCGGCGCTCCGGCCCGTCGGCCAGCGCCACGATGCTCGCCGCGGTGTGCCCGGCGGACGCCCACGCCGCCGCGTGCGCGTCGGCCCGGTGGTAGCGCAGCGTCCCGAGCCGGTTGAGCAGCAGCACGCCGGGCGGGGTGCCGCCCGGCTCGTGGGGTGGCGCCAGCGCGGTGAAGGCACCCGGGGAACCCTCCTCCTCGGCGAGCACCAGGCCGTACGCGAGCACCCGGCCGAGCGCCTCGACCAGGCACCGCACCCGATCCGGGTGCCCCGCCCAGAGCTGCCCGGTCACCTCGGCGTGCAGCTGCCACAGGTCGTCGAGGAACGCCAGCCCGCGCTCGGTGGCGGTGATCGCCCCGTCCCCGTGCCGGTGGACCATCCCGTGCGCGACGTGCCGGTCCAGCGCCCGCCGGCAGCCGGCCGGGTCCCGGTACCGGGTGGCCGCCGCGAAGCCGGCTCCGTCCACCGTGCCGCCGGGCGCGGCCAGCCGGGTGCGGAACTCCACCAGGAAACCCGTGGCGTCCGGGCCGCCGTACCGCTGGCTCAGGTCGGCGCCGCCAGCCTCCCGGGTGGCCCGCATGACGGCGACGAAGGCCCGGTCGACCGCCGGCGCCACCAGCCCGGCGAACCGGTGCGGCGCGAGGTCGACGATGTCGGTCACGAACCGATCGCCCGCAGGAGGGCGAAGGCGTCCTCCGCGATCCGGCGGATCAGGCCGTCGTTGACGTCCCGGTGTTCGTCGAGCAGATCGAGGTCCTGTTCGGTGAGCCAGCGGAACTCGGTGTGCTTGCCGGCCTCCAGGGTCGGCCGCCGCAGGTCGCCGTCGACGCGGACGAGCCAGTCGCTCTCGATCCGCTCCAACCCGTCGTCGGCGACGTACCGGTACTCGCCGACCTGGGCGAGCACCTGGGCGACCGTCCAGCCGGTCTCCTCGGTCACCTCCCGGCGCAGCGCGTCCTCGACCTCCTCGCCCGGTTCGAGGTGACCACCTACGACATCCCAGCAATTGGGAAAAATGCTCCGGTCCGGGGACCGTCGTTGAATGAACAGGCGGCCGTCGTCGTCGACGATCAGCGCGCCCGCGCAGCGCAGGGGCTCGGTGGACACGCCTCGACAGTAGCGAGCCGGGTGGGATCGCGGTCCTGAGCGGTCTTGTCCCGGAAAGGCCTCAGGCGCACCATGTTCCCTACCGGGTGCCGCCGTCCCACAGGGGTGATGCGTGATGCAGGTTCGGGAAGCGATGTCCAGCCAGGTGCTCGTGGTCGGCCCGGAGCACACGCTCCGCCAGGCGGCCCAGATGATGTCGGCCCGGGGGATCGGGTCGGCGGTCGTGATCGACCCGGATTCCGAGGGGATCGGGATCATGACCGAACGGGACGTGCTCAACGCGATCGGCGCCGGGTTGGACTGCGACGTCGAGCGCACCGGCGACCACCTGACCTGGGACGTGGTGTACGCGGGGCCGGAGTGGACGGTCGAGGAGGCGGCCGCCGCGATGGCCAACGGGGGCTTCCGGCACCTGGTGGTGCTCGACGGGCGCGAGGTCGCCGGCGTGATCTCGGTCCGGGACATCATGCGGGTCTGGGCGGCCAGCCGGATGGTCGGCACCGGCTGAGCGGAGGCTCCGCCTCGGCGCGGCACGATGCGCTCGGCCGTCCGGTCCGATCTGTCGGCCGGCGGTCGGCGCCGGTCACCCGACCCGGTGGCTCAGGATGCGGACATCGCCGTGCCGACCGCGCACACCCCGGCGCCTTCCGTACGCTGAACAGCCATGACCGCCGAGCAGCTGATCTCCTTCGCCCGTGGCGCTCCCTCGTTGGACATCGTGGATGTCGAGGGGCTCAAGGCCGCCGCCGTCCGCGCGTTCGACGCCGACCCCGCCGGGGTGACGGCGTACGGCACCTCCGTCGGTTACCTCCCGCTGCGCGAGTGGATCGCGGAGAAGCACGGGGTGCGGGCCGACCAGGTCCTGGTCACCAACGGCTCGCTGCAGGCCGACGCCTTCCTCTTCGACCACCTGGTCCGCCCCGGTGACGCGGTGGTGGTGGAGCGCCCGACGTACGACCGGACCCTGCTCAACCTCAAGCGGATGGGCGGCGACCTGCACGGGATCACCATCCAGCCGGACGGGCTGGACACCGCCGAGCTGCGCAAGCTGCTGGAGTCCGGGGTGCGTCCCCGGCTGGCGCACGTCATCCCGAACTACCAGAACCCGGCGGGTGTGACGCTCAGCCTGGACAAGCGGCGGGAGCTGCTCGACCTCGCCGCCGAGTACGGGTTCACGATCTTCGAGGACGACCCGTACGCCGACATCAGGTTCCGGGGCGAGGCGCTGCCGTCGATGCTCTCGCTGGACACCCGCGACCTGGTGGTGCACGCCTCCAGCTTCACCAAGACGGTCTGCCCGGGCGTCCGGGTCGGGTACCTGGTCGGCCCGGCCGACCTGATCGCCGACATCGCGAAGAAGGCGACCAGCCTCTACATCTCCCCGGGCATGGTGTCCGAGGCGATCGTGCACCAGTTCTGCGTCTCCGGGGACATCGACCGTTCGATCGAGACGGTGTGCCGGGCCCTCGGTGAGCGGGCCCGCGTGCTCGGCGAGTCGCTGCGCCGGCACATCCCGGAGGCGCGCTTCGTCGAGCCGGACGGCGGCTACTTCCTCTGGGTGGAGTTGCCCGAGGACGTCGACGTGGACCGGCTCGCCCCGGCGGCGGCCGAACGTGGGGTCGCCGTCGTGAAGGGGAGCGACTTCGTGCTCGACGGGGGCCGGCACGCGCTGCGGCTGGCGTACTCGGCGGTGACGGCGGACCGGATCGACGAGGGCGTGCGCCGGCTCGCGGAGGCGATGGCGGCCGTTCGCGGCTGATTTCTGTCGGGTTTCCGACAGAACGGCGGTATCGGCCGCCCGGGGTATCGCCCCGGGGCGGCCGCGGGCCCACAATGCTGCGAGCGTCACTCACCACGTGTAGTGGAGATCCGGTCCCCGGACCGGGCGGTCGCACGCCCCGGGCGTCCGGCCCGCACGGCACGTGGAGCGGCGCGACCAGCAGAACACCCCGCCCCCACAGGTGCCGGGTGGGCCGTGTCGTTCCCCTCACCCCCCGACACGGCTCGGCCCGCCCGGTGCCGCCTTGGTGGCTCTCCGTCACCGGCCGTGCCGCCATCGGCGGCGTACCCTGCAACGCGGCGACGAGCGGAAGGGGGCGTGATGGCGAACCGGGCGGAGCGGGGACGGACGGTGACACCGGGCGGCGGCCGGGTGATCCGGTCCCGTGACTGGGCTGCGCCGGTGCGCGCCATGACCCGCCGACTCAACCCCGACGGGTCCGCGCGGGCTGCCGAATCGGCCTCCCCCCGTCCGGCGGTCGTCGACTGCGCCCTCTACGTCGACGGTGAGCGCCAACCGGGCGACTGGCACTACGCGGAGGCGCTGGCCGCCGCGCGGCGGGCGGACGGTTTCGTCTGGCTGGGCCTGCACGAGCCCGACCTGGCGGAGATGACCGAGATCGCCGCCACGTACGGCCTGCACGAACTGGCCGTCGAGGACGCCGTCAAGGCCCAGCAGCGGCCCAAGCTGGAGCACTTCGGCGAGGTCAGCTTCCTGGTGCTGCGGACCGCCCGCTACTGCGAGCACACCGAGTTGACCGAGACCTCCGAGGTCGTCGAGACCGGCCAGGTGCTGCTCTTCATCGGGCCGAACTTCCTGGTCAGCGTCCGGCACGGGGACGCCTGCCGGCTGGCGCCGGTGCGGGCCGACCTGGAGACCAAGCGGGAGCTGCTGCTGCACGGCCCCTGGGCGGTCGCGTACGCGGTCACCGACCGGGTGGTGGACCTCTACCTGGAGGTGGCCGACCAGCTGGAGGACGACCTCGACACGCTGGAGGCCGAGGTCTTCGACCGGCAGTCGAGCGGCCGCATCCAGCGCATCTACCAGATGAAGCGGGAACTGGTCGAGTTCAAGCGGGCGGTGATGCCGCTCCAGCGCCCGCTCATGACGATCACCGCGCAGATGAACCGGGACGTGCCGAAGGAGATCCGCCGCTACTTCCGGGACGTGCAGGACCACCTCAGCCGCACGGTCGAGCAGGTCAACTCGTACGACGACCTGCTCAACTCGATTCTCCAGGCGCGGTTGGCGCAGGTCACGGTCGACCAGAACAACGACATGCGCAAGATTGCCGCCTGGGCGGCCATCGCGGCGGTCTGGACCGCCATTGCCGGCATCTACGGCATGAACTTCGAGTTCATGCCGGAGCGGACGTGGACCTACGGCTACCCGACCGTCCTGGCCGTGATGCTCGCCATCTCGCTCGCCCTGTACCGCTGGTTCCGCCGCAACGGCTGGCTCTGAGCCAAGCCACCCCCGCGATCTCGCAGTTGCTGCCCCGACGGGTACGGCACCAGCCGTGGACGTGGGGCCACAAGTGCGGGATCGCGGGGGCGTTGGGGTCAGCGGCGACCGTTCTTCATGGCCTTGGTCAGGTCGTCGGCGGGGCGGCCGGACTTCTCCGTCGCACCCTCGGCCACCGAGGGGACCTGGTCCGTGGCGTGGACCGCCGGCTGCTTGGCCGGCTTCGTCGTGGAGGCGCTGCTGCCGGCGGCCACCGCCGAGCTGCCGGCGCCCGTCGGCCCACCGGACATGGTGGACGCTCCGGTCGCCTTCTCCGCGGGGGTGCGGGTGCTGACCTCGATGGTGTCCACCTCGTCGCGCATCGGTTCGAGGTTGCGGGTCGGGTCGTACTCGGCCCACTCCTGCTGCTCGCGGCGCCGCCGCATCGCCATCGCGCCGGCCAGGCCGGCCACCGCGCCGGCGGCGAGGAGGCCGGTCATCATTCCGCCCCGGCCGGACTTCTTCTTGCGCGCTGCCTTCATGTTCTTCGCCTTCACCTTCCTGCTGACGGCGGCCTGCTTGGCGGCGGCGGCCTTCCGCCCGGTGACGGCCTTGCCGGCCGCGTCGGCCTGGACGCCGCGGAGGGCGAGGGCCAGCGGTGCCAGCGCCGCCACGGTCGACGCGTAACCGCTGGACGCCCGGTCACGCACCACGAGGGCGGTCGGCGCGATCGCGCCCCGGGCCGCCCGGACCCGCGGGCCGACCGTGCCGCCGGCGCCCTTCGCCGCGTACGTCGCCGCCTGCCTCAGGTGACCGAAGCCCTGGTTCAGCTCCGCCTTGGCGAGCTGTCCCTGGGTCTTGCGCCGCCCGATTCCAAACACGGTCCCACCTCCTGGGAGTTGTCCTCCGTCATCCTCCACCTTCGGATGCCTCCGCATGGCCAGATCGGGCACATGGGAGGATCCGCATGGAACTGACCAACGAGTGAGGAGTACCCGTGGCTGACGACGTCTACGCCACCTTGCACACCAACGCCGGTCCAATCCGGCTGCAGCTGTTTCCGAACCACGCGCCGAAGACCGTCCGCAACTTCGTGGAGCTGGCCGAGGGCGCGAAGCAGTACATCGACCCGCGGACCGGCCAGCCGGGCAGCGGTCCCTACTACGACGGCACCATCTCGCACCGCGTGATCAGCGGTTTCATGATCCAGATGGGCGACCCGACCGGCACCGGCCGGGGCGGGCCGGGCTACACGTTCGCCGACGAGTTCCACCCCGAGCTGCGCTTCGACCGGCCGTACCTGCTGGCGATGGCGAACGCCGGCCCGGGCACCAACGGCTCGCAGTTCTTCATCACCGTCGCGCCGACGCCGCACCTGACCAACCGGCACACGATCTTCGGTCAGGTCGCGGACGAGCAGTCGGCGAAGGTCGTCGACTCGATCGCCAACACGCCGACCAGTCCCGCCGACCGCCCGCTCCAGGATGTGGTCATCGAGCGGGTCGAGATCGAGCGCAGCGGGTCCTGAAGCGGCAGCGAGGTACCTTTGCTCGCATGACTGAGCGCTCGGGTACCGGGACATGAGCGAGTCCCCGCCGACCACCCCGGTCTGCTACCGGCATCCTGGCCGGGAGGCGTACATCCGGTGTAACCGCTGCGACCGGGTCATCTGCCCGGACTGCATGCGCGAGGCGTCGGTCGGCTTCCAGTGCCCGGAGTGCGTGAACGAGGGGCGCCGCAGCGTACGGCCGGCGCGCACCGCCTTCGGCGGCGGTGCCGCCGGCCGCCACGGCCACGTGACCAAGGCGTTGATCGCGATCAACGTAGTGGTGATGTTGCTGTCCATCGCCTCCTCCGGCAGTGGTGGCGCGCTGATCGGCGGCGGTGGCTTCGGGGGGCTGCTCGGCGAGAGCACGCCGCTGACCAACTGGGGTTCGGTGCTCGGCGCGGCGATCCTGCCCGACGGGACGGTGGGCGGCATCGCGGAGGGCCAGTGGTACCGCCTGATCACCGCGATGTTCCTGCACTTCGGCGTGATCCACCTGCTGCTGAACATGTGGGTGCTCTGGGTGCTCGGCCGGTCGTTGGAGGCGCAGCTCGGCCGGCTGCGGTTCGCCGCGCTCTACCTGATCGCGGGGCTCGGCGGTAACGTCGCCGCCTACCTCTTCACCGAGCAGAACCGGCCCACCGCCGGTGCGTCGACCGCGGTGTTCGGTCTCTTCGCCGCGCTGATCATCATCGGGCGCCGGTTGGGCCGGGACGTCTCGCAGATCCTGCCGATCCTGGTGATCAACCTGGTGCTCACGGTCACCGTGCCGGGCATCTCGATCCCGGGTCACCTGGGCGGGCTCGTGATCGGTGGCCTGATGGCCCTGGTGCTCGCGTACGCCCCGCGCTCGCGGCGCACGCTGGTCCAGGTGGCGGGCGGCGCGGTGATCGTCCTGGCGCTCGTCGGCATGGCGCTGATCCGGACCGCCTACCTGCTCGCCTGAGCGCCCGGGCGGCACCGCCCGGTCAGCGCGCCGGGCGGACCGCCCGCAGCTCCTCGGCGACCTCCACCGGGTCGGCGTCCAGGTCGTACCGACCGAACAGGTGCAGCGTCTCCCCGGCGTCGACTTCGAGCACCGCGCTGGACAGGCCGAGCCGGGTGAGCCGGTCCACGCCGATCGCCTCCACCTGCGACCACGGCAGCCGACGGTGGCCGGCGAAGCCGCTGACCACCGTCAACCCCTCCGCGTCGGCCGCGAGGCGGACCGGGGCCAGCACGTCCCGCGCCGCCCAGCCGAGCAGGGCGGCGGCGGCCAGCCCGGCCAGCACGAGCCGGACCGGGTCGCCGTCGGCGAGCAGCAGGCCGAGCGCGACCAGCGCCAGCGCCCCACCGGCCTTGACCGCCGGCAGGCGGGCCGGCACCCGCCACTGCCGGCACCGGGACGTCCCATCCATGCGACCAGCATGCCAGTGGGGGTGCGACGACGGACCGGACGGCGGCGTACCATCGAGGCCAGCCAGGTTACCGGGGAGTAGATATGAGTGACGCAGTCATCGTCGGCGCCGTACGCACCCCCGTGGGGCGGCGCAAGGGAAGCCTCGCCGGCGTGCATCCGGTCGACCTCTCGGCGCACGTCCTGCGCGCCCTCGCCGAGCGCACCGGCATCGACCCGGGGCAGGTGGACGACGTCGTCTGGGGCTGCGTCTCGCAGGTCGGCGAGCAGTCGTGGAACGTCGCCCGCAACGCCGTCCTGGCCGCCGGCTGGCCCGAGTCCGTTCCCGGCACCACGCTCGACCGGCAGTGCGGGTCCAGCCAGCAGGCGGTGCACTTCGCCGCCGCGACCGTGCTGTCCGGGCAGGCCGACCTGGTGGTGGCGGGCGGTGTCGAGTCGATGACCCGGGTGCCGATGGGCTCGAGCGTGGCCGGCGGAATGCCGTTCAGCGCGGCCATCCTCGAGCGCTACCGGGGCGTCGAGGGCGTCGCGGAGGACAGCCCGCTCCCGTTCAACCAGGGTGTCGGCGCCGAGCTGATCGCCGAGCGGTGGCGCTTCTCCCGCACCCAGCTCGACGAGTTCGCGCTGGCCAGCCACGAGAAGGCCGCCGCCGCGCAGGACGCCGGGGCGTTCGAGGCCGAGGTGGCGCCGGTGGCGCTCGCCGACGGGGGCAAGTTCAGCGCCGACGAGGGCATCCGTCGGGACACCTCGTTGGAGAAGCTGGCCGAGTTGCCCACCCCGTTCCGGCCGGACGGCGTGGTCACCGCCGGGTCCGCGTCGCAGATCTCCGACGGCGCGGCGGCGCTCGCGGTCACCACCGCCGAGTGGGCCAGCCGGCACGGCCTGCGCCCGCTGGCCCGCATCCACACCGCCGTGGTCGCCGCCGACGACCCGGTCACCATGCTGACCGCCCCGATCCCGGCGACCGCGAAGGCACTGCGCCGCGCGGGGCTGGGCATCGAGGAGATCGGGGTGTACGAGGTGAACGAGGCGTTCGCCCCGGTCCCGCTGGCCTGGCTCGCGGAGACCGAGGCCGACCCGGAGCGGCTGAACCCGCGCGGCGGCGCGATCGCCCTCGGCCACCCGCTCGGCGGGTCCGGTGCCCGGATCATGACCACCATGCTCGCCCACATGCGCGACAACAACATCCGCTACGGCCTGCAGACCATGTGCGAGGGCGGCGGCATGGCCAACGCGACAATCGTCGAGCTGCTCTGAGCCGTTATCCAGGTCGCCGGCCGGCGGGCCGGCGACCTAGATTGCCCGGCGTGACCACCACTGGAGAACACCGGACCGAGTGGGTCGACCCGCGGTGGGGCGAGAGCGCCCTCGACTGGGTCGCCGGTCAGCTCCGTCCGCTGGGCCGGCGGGTGACCGGCCCGGTCGAGGCCCGGGTCCGACCCTGGTCGCTGGTCTGGCGGGTGCCGACCGACGGCGGCGACGTCTGGTTCAAGGCCAACAATCCGGGGACGGCCCACGAGGCGGGACTGCTCGCCGCGCTGGCCCGGCTGACCCCCGGCCGGGTGCTCGAACCGATCGGCGTGGACGCGGGGCGCGGCTGGTCGCTGCTGCCCGACGGGGGCGAGTCGCTTCGCGAGGTCCTCGCGCGGGACCGGGACCTGTCCCGCTGGGAGCGGGTCCTCCCCGGGTACGCCGACCTCCAGCTCGCGGTCGCCCCGCACACCGACGAACTGCTCGCCCTGGGCCTGCCCGACCACCGGCCGGAGCTGTTGCCGGAGCTGTTCGAGGCGCTTCTCGACGACCGGGCGGCGCTGCTGCTGGGCGAGGAGGGCGGGCCGAGCCCCGAGACGTACGCGCGGCTGCGTGATCATCGCGACCGGTACGCGGAGGACTGCCGGCTGCTCGCCGCCGCCGGCATCGCCGCCACCGTGCAGCACGACGACCTGCACGACGGCAACGTCTTCGTCGGCGACGCCGGCCACCGCTTCTTCGACTGGGGGGACGCGTCGCTCGCCCACCCGTTCGGGACGCTGCTGGTGACCCTCCGGTCGGTCGCGCACTCGTTCGAGCTGCCACCGGGTGACCCGGCGCTGGTGCGGCTGCGCGACGCGTACCTGGAGGCGTGGACCGGCCGGCACGACCGGGCGAGCCTGCGTGAGCTGGTCGGGACCGCGATGCGGATCACCGTGGTCAGCCGGGCGCTGTCCTGGCGGCGGGCTCTCGACACCCCCGATCCGGGCCGCCGGGAGTACGCCGAGGCCGTGCCCGGCTGGCTGGCGGAGCTGTTCGCGCCGAATCCGGTGTAGCGCCGGTTGTGGACACCGACGGCGCTGGCCGGGCAGAATCAGCCGGCCGGCGCCGAGCGACGACTGTGGACGCCCGCCGGCCTGTCGTTCCGACGAAAACGGGGATCCATGACTTCACGCAACGGCGGGTGCCGGTCGCGTCGCCTCGCCACCTGGCTCACCGCCGCGCTGGCCAGCACGCTGATCGGGACCACCGCGTCCAGCGTCCCGGCCGACACCGCCGCCGCTCCCGCGTTCCGGTCGGTCGCCGCGGTCACCGGGCCGCAGCCGGGCACCTTCACCGGGTACGCCTTCGACGCGTGCACGGCTCCTTCGAGCGCCCAGATGCAGGCCTGGCTGCAGTCGCCGTACCGGGCGGTCGGCGTCTACATCGGCGGGATCAACCGCGCCTGCGCGCAGCCGAACCTGACCCGCGACTGGGTGGCCGCCCAGATGGCGGCGGGGTGGCGGATCATCCCGCTGTACGTCGGGCTGCAGGCGCCGTGCGCGCCGAACTTCAGCCGGCGCATCGACCCGTCGCTCGCGGAGGCGCAGGGCCGGGCCGAGGCGGACGACGCCGCCAACCAGGCCCGCAACCTCGGTCTCGCCCGGGACAGCGTGCTGATCGTCGACATCGAGGCGTATCCGACGCCGGACCCGGCCTGCACGGACGCCGTGAACCGGTACGTGAGCGCCTGGTCCGCGCGGGTGCACGACAACGGCTACCTCTCCGGCTACTACAGCAGCCTCTCCTCGGGGGTGGCCGACCAGGTGGCGGCGTACCCCCGGACGGACCACGTCCGCCCCGACTACCTGGACTTCGCCAAGTGGGACGGGGTGGCGACGGTCGACGACGCGGCCATCCCGGCCGGCTACTGGACGCCGAAGCGCCGGATGAAGCAGTACCGGGGGGACCACGACGAGACGTGGGGCGGCGTCACCATCAACATCGACTCGAACTACGTCGACTTCGCGACGCTGCCCACCACCTCGACCGGCGACTTCACCGGCAACGGCTGGTCCGACCTGCTGTACGTGGACGGCCTCACCGGCCGACTGCTCCTCCGCGCGGGCAACGGCACCAGCCTGGAGGTCCCGGTCTCCCTCGGCAGCGGCTGGAAGGTCATGGACGCGGTCGTCCGGCCGGGGAACTTCGACCGGGCCGGTGGCGAGGACGTCATCGCCCGCGAGTCCGCCACCGGCGACCTCTGGCTCTACCCCGGCACCGGCACCGGCGGCCTCGCGTCCCGGATCCGGATCGGCACGGGCTGGACCGGCCTGCGGGAGATCACGCCGATCGGTGACCACAACCGGGACGGCTACCCGGACCTGGTGGCGGTGAGCTCGACCGGTGCCCTCTACCTGTACCCGGGTCGGGGGACGTCCTTCGGCAGCCGGATCCAGTTGGCCGCCAGCGGGTGGAGCGGGTTGGACGAGCTGACCGGTGGACCGGACCTCGACGGTGACGGCCAGGTCGACCTGATCGCGCGTAAGAAGAGCACCGGCGAGCTCTTCCGGTACCCGCTGAGCACGGCGGGGAAGCTCGGCTCGCCGGTCAGGGTCGCCAGTGGCTTCGCCGGCAAGCGGGACCTGGTCCGCGTCGGTGACTTCGACCGGGACGGCCGTGCCGACCTGTTGGCGCTGGACGCGCGGACCGGCACCCTCGAGCGCTACAGCTGGTCGGCGGGCGGGTGGTCGGGGCCGGTCCGGGTCGGCAACCGGTGGACCAGCCTGCAACGGCCACTTCTGTAGCGCCGGTTCGAGCTCCCGCAGGGGACGAGGGAACCCACAACGGCGCCCACCCGCCGTCGCACTGCTGGTGCGACGGCGGGCGTGGAACTTGCAAATTGCGCTCTGCAGGCCGCGTCACCCGCCGGCAGGCGTCGTTGGGCAGAGCATGGACGTCTTCTCCCGAACGTTCCTCCCGGCCGCCGCCGAGGCCGGTCTCGCCACCCAGACCGCCAGCCGGCACATGCCGGTCTTCCGTCGCTGCGTCGGATCCGGCGACGCCACCATCCTGGTCACCCGGTGCAGCCGACCGGACCGGTCGACGACCGGGGAGTACCTGCTGCTGCTGACCCACCGGCGGCTGGTCGTCACCCAGCAGACGCGGGTGCTGCACCGGCTGCGCCTGCACCTCAACACCGAACTTCGGGAACTCAGCAACGTCACCTGGAGTCCGGATCCCCGGCTGCACTCGATCGAGCTGGCCGCCACCGCCATCGACGGCGTCCGGGAGCGGTTCCTCATCCGCGCCCGGCATCCGAAGCAGGTGTGGCAGCTCGACGCGCTGCTCAACCACGCCTTCCGCACCCGCGTACGCGCCTCGCGCGAGCGGCTGGTGGCCACGATCGGCGACGCCGCCGCGGCCGTCACCCGGCCGGCGCCCTTCCGGCCCGCCGTCGTGCGCTGACGGCTTCCTTACCGAACCCGAACACGTTCCGAGCACTCCGGCGCCGTTCCGGTCGGCCATCATGGGCCGGTGACCGCCGCCGCCGCCGCGCCGCCGCACGGGCTCGTCCTCGTCGTCGAGGACGAGCCGGCCATCGCCGATCTGATCCGGCGCTACCTGGCCCGGGACGGCTTCGGCGTCCATGTGGAGCGCGAGGGCGAAGCCGGTCTCGCCGCCGCGCGGCGGATCCGCCCGGTCGCCTGCGTCCTCGACATCGCCCTGCCCGGCCTGGCGGGCACCGAGATCTGCCGCCGGCTGCGTGCGGCGGGCGACTGGACACCGGTCATCTTCCTCACCGCCAGGGACGACGAGGTGGACCGGATCGTGGGGCTCGAACTCGGCGCCGACGACTACGTCACGAAGCCCTTCAGCCCGCGCGAACTGGTTGCCCGCGTACGGGCGGTCCTGCGCCGAGCCGCCGGGCCGCCCGGTGGCCGGCCGCGGACGGTGGGCGCGGTCACGCTGGACCCGGACCGCCGTACGGTGACCGCGGCCGGCGTACCGGTCCACCTGACCTCCACCGAGTTCGACCTGCTGGCCCACCTCATGGCCCGACCCGGCCGGGTGTTCACCCGGGAGGAACTGCTCGCCGGCGTCTGGGGGTACGCCGCCCACGCCGGCACGCGCACGGTGGACGTGCACGTGGCCCAGGTACGCGGGAAGCTCGGCGAGGCGAGCGTGATCCGCACCCACCGGGGCGTGGGGTACGCCGCCGATGCGTGACGACCCGACCGGGCAGCCGACCGTGGCACTGCCGGTGGTCGGCGCACAGCCGCTCGCGCGTACCCGGTCCGGGCGGACGCTGACCACCCGCGCGGTCCTGGTGACCTGCGCGGTGGCGCTGGTCTCGGTGCTGGTCACCGCGATCGTCGCGGTGCCACTGGCGGTACGTGGGGTCGAGCGTCGGGATCAGCAGGCGCTGGCCGCCCAGGCCCGCCTCGCCGCCGAGGCGCTGCGCAGTCGGCTGGACACCCCGCGGGTCGTCGACGAGCAGCGGCTCATCCGGCAACTGCGGGCGCAGGGCGTCGAGGCGTACCTGATCCGCAACGGTGCGGCCGACCGCCGGGGCCTGCCGGCCGGGGTGGTGCGGCGGATCGCGGAGGGACACGACATCTCCGGTCGCCGGCTGGTCGCCGGGCGGCCGGCCCTGGTCGAGGGGCGCGCGCTACCCGGCGGCGACGGAGTGGTGCTCGCCCGGGCCGTCTCGCGGGGCGGCGGGTGGGGCCAGGTGGTCCGGGGCCTCTGGCTGCCGCTGCTGGCCGGGTTGGCGGCCGGCGTGGCCGCCGGCCTGCTGCTGGCCCGCCGCCTGGCCCGGCCGATCCGCCGAGCGGCGGACGCCGCTGCCCGGCTGCGGGCCGGCGAACGCGCGGTGCGGGTGCCGGTGGAGCCGCCCGACGAGGTGGCGGACCTCGCGGCGGCCCTCAACGGGCTGGCGGCCGCGCTCGCCACCAGCGAGGGGCGGCAGCGGGAGTTCCTGCTCTCGGTCTCGCACGAGTTGCGGACGCCGTTGACCGCGATCCGGGGCTACGCGGAGGCCCTGGCAGACGGCGTGATCGGACCGGACGAGGTGACCGGCGCCGGGCGCACCGTGCTGGCGGAGGCGGAGCACCTGGACCGGCTGGTCAGCGACCTGCTGGCCATGGCCCGCCTGGAGGCCGCCGACTTCCCGCTGGATCCGGCACCGGTCGACCTGGCCCGCCTGGTCGGGGACGCGGAACGGACCTGGGCGGCCCGGTGCGCCGCGGCGGGGCTGGAGTTCCGGGTCGAGGTGCCGGACCGGCCGGTGCCCGCGTACACGGATCCGGGACGCATCCGGCAGGTGCTGGACGGGCTGCTGGAGAACGCGCTGCGGGTCGTACCCCCGGGGGCGCCGGTGGTGCTCGCGGCGCGGCCGGCCGGCGCGGACCCGGCGGCCGGGGGTGTCGTCGAGGTCCGGGACGGCGGACCGGGGCTGACCGACGACGACCTGGCGGTGGCGTTCGAGCGCGGCGCCCTGCACCAGCGGTACCGGGGGGTGCGCACGGTCGGCAGCGGCCTGGGTCTGGCCCTCGCCGCGGGCCTGGTCCGGCGACTCGGCGGGGAGATCACCGCCGGGCACGCGGTGGAGGGCGGGGCGGCCTTCACCGTTCGCCTCCCGCCGGATCCTTACCGGACCCGAACATCGGCCTGACGCTCCGCTCGCCGGCCAGCGGCAGGCTGACGGCACCGGACGGAACGAAGGGAGCCACCATGGCACGTTGGGGAATCGGCACCACCGCCCTGCTCGCGGCGGTCGCGCTCGGGGTCACCGCCTGCGGACCCGCCGCGGTGACCGATGGCCAGCGCGAGCCGGCGGCCGTCGACGTCACCGCGGCGATGGGCGCCGAGGGCCTGGCGCTCGCCGCGCTGGGCTTCGACCCCGCAGAGCTGGACGTGACCGCCCCGGCCGCACCGGCCTCCCCGGGGGCGTCGCCCGGCGGGGAGGGGCCGCGGCGGGAACGCGCGGAGGAGCGCCGCGAGCGCCGCAAGGCGCGGGTGCTGCTGCGGCGGAACACGCTGCACGGCGAGGCGGTGGTGCGGACGAGGGACGGCGGTACGAAGACGGTGGCCGTCCAGCGCGGCGAGGTCACCGTGATCGACGGCGGGAAGATGACCGTGAAGTCGACCGACGGCTTCACGATGACCTGGACCTTCGGGCCCGAGCTGCGGGTGCTGGAGCGGCGTGCCACGGTCCAGCCGGAGGCGGTCGAGGTGGGGCGCGCGATCGGTGTGGCCGGCACCGGGGACGGCGACACGGGCACGGCCCGCCTCATCCTGCTGAATTGAAAGGAGGGGCCCCTTGTCAAACGGTTCGGCTGGACAAGGGGCCCCGATCAACAGCGGGCCTCGGCAGCGGCCCGCCTCGGCTCGCGCTCAGTAGACGCGCGAGCCGATCCAGTCGTCGTGGCCGTAGCCGACCGGGTTGGCGAACGAACGGGACTGGAACGACCACTGCTGGCGGCTGCTGGTCGAGCAGGTCGCCAAGCGCAGCCGTGGGGTGCCGAGCAGCGGGTTGTCGAACGCCAGGCAGAGGTTGCTGTTGCCGGCGGGCTTGATCTGCTGGCCGCTGAAGACGAACTTCTGGTTGGCGCCGCCGTGGCAGTCGTAGATGTTCACCGCGGTGCCGGAGGTCAGCGAACCGCCGGACACGTCCAGGCACCGGTCGTGGGACAGCTCCGAGTGCAGCGACTGGCGCGTCGCGTCGTACCAGAAGCCCTGGTTACGACCACCGTGGCAGCCGTACGACTGTTGCACGGTGCCGTTGCGCGAGTCGTACCCCTTGCCGTCCACACAGGTGCCGGTGGCCGCGTTACGCAGTTGCCGGAACTCGAACAGGCCCGGGTAGAGGACCCCGTTGCCGGTGCTGGCGGGGTCGACGCAGGTCGCCTGGGCCTGGCCGGAGTTCCAGAACTGGGTGATGCACTGGGCGAACATGCCGTGGCCCCGGTAGTTCGGGTGGAACGACTGCCGGGCCGCGTTCTCGTCCCAGATGCCGAGTTCGATGTAGAGGCCCCGCACCGCCGTCACGTCCATGCACACCTCATGGCCGTGGAAGAGGCGGCTCGCGTCCAGGTAGCGGGTGCCGGTGTTGGCCGCCGCCGCCCGCAGCGCCCGCTCGAACAGCGGCACCGCCTTGTTCCGGGCGAACGCCACGTCGGCGAGGTAGAGCAGGCATCCGCCGGAGTACCAGCCGGGGAAGTTCGGGTTGTCCTCGACGTCGGGGCTGCCGGGGCTCGGGTACGACATGAGCACCAGCTCGTAGTCGGACGCGAGGTACCCGGCCCTGGTCATGGTCTGCCGGATGTCGCGTAGCGCGTCCTCGACGGCGCGCCGGCTGCCGTCGGTGCGGACCGTCCACTGGTCGGTGTAGGTGGGCCAGCACGGCCCCTGGAAGAAGACCCGGCGGACGGCGCAGTCGGTGGCGACCGGGCCGAACTGGATGGTCCCGTCGCCGTTGGCGCCGACCACCACCCAGATCAGCTTGATGTGGGTGTTTCGCGCCTTGATCGCCAGGTGGTCGCCCTGGTTCAGCTCGTTGTGCTGGGTCGGGCCACCCACGATGAGGTTCCACGGGGTCGCCCCGGAGCAGGCGATGTTGTACCGCTCGTCGGCGGCGATGCCGGTGCGGAACACCGCCTGGTCGTACGAGCGGTCGCACCAGTTGCCGGGCTGGTGCGTGCCGGGGACGTAGTTCCCGACGCCCTCTCCGGAGATCTCGCTGTCGCCCATGGTGATCAGCGCGGTGCGGCGCTGCTCGATGGGCCGGATGCCGGGGGAGCCGTAGAGGGCGGTGGCTTCGGCGGCTCGGATGGCCTCCAGGTTGCTGGGGAGCGGCTGGACGGGCGGACGGTCGGCGGCGGCGGCGGGGGTGGCCGGCGCGCCGAGCATCGGGAGGATGAGCGCGGTGGCGATCATGGCGACGAGGGTCCGCCGCCTGGTCGTCCGTGCGCGCCTGGGGGTGCCAAGCATCGACGCACTCCTTTCGGCTCGATCGCCGGACGTCGATCGAGTTACCGGAAGGTAACGTGCGGGGTACAAGGATGTGAATAGATCTCGGAACAGTTGCGCGCGGAGCGCCGAACCGGACGATCCGGACGGATCTCCGGTCCGGGACCCGTCGGCTCCCGGCCCGCACCGTCCGCGCGGTCAGCCGGCACGAGCCGCGCCTTCTCCGTCCGGACGGCCGGAGCAGCAGGTCGGCGCGGTACGCTATGTCGTCGTACTTGCCGTTCGCCGGGGGAATTCCGTGAAGCTGTCGATCCTCATGCCGGTCTACAACGAGGAAGAACGCATCGCGGACGCCCTGAAGCAGGCTCTCGCGGTCGACTATCCCTGCGAGATCGAGCTCGTCGTGGTGGACGACGGCAGCCGGGACGGCACCGGGGAGATCCTCGGCCGGGCCGACGACTCCCGCGTCCGCGTCATCACCCACCCCCGCAACGCCGGCAAGGGCGCCGCCATCCGGACCGCGGTGGACAACGCCGACGGCGAGTACATGGTCATCCTCGACGCCGACCTCGAGTACGACCCGCAGGACATCCCCAAGCTGCTCGCGCCGGTCCTCGACGGGCGCGCGACGGTGGTCTACGGCAACCGCACGTTCGGCAGCCACAGCGCGTACAGCTTCTGGTACGTGATGGGCAACAAGGGCGTCACGATGGTCGCGAACGTCCTGTTCAACTCCTACATCGGTGACCTGGAGACCTGCTTCAAGCTGATGCCGGTCGAGCTGTACCGCTCCCTGGAGATCCGCTCGCGCGGCTTCGGGATGGAGGCCGAGGTGACCGGCAAGCTGCTGCGCCGCCGGATCCGCCCGTACGAGGTCCCGATCAGCTATCGCGCCCGGGGGCGCGAGGAGGGCAAGAAGATCACCTGGAAGGACGGCGTCGAGGCGCTCTGGATTCTCGGCCGCGAGCGGACCCGGCGGCGCCGGGCGGGTGCCCCCGCCCGCTGATCCGCCGCCCGGCCCTCCGCGGGACCTCTCAGACCAGTGCCGGTGCGAGGAAGCCCGCCACCGAGCGCCGCAGCCCGGCCGCGTCCAACCCGTGCCACCGGGTGTGGTCGTCGGCCGACCCGTACCGCCGCAGCTCCGCCCGCCCGACGCCGAGGGCCAACAGCCGGTGCGGGCGGTCCGCCAACGCCGTCGTGACCAGCCGACTGGACGTGCCGGCCAGATAGGGCTCGACCAGGATCACGTCCGTGCCGGCGAGCGCCCGCAGTCCGGCGACGTCGAACGGCCGCGGCCGGTTCGTGTACGCCACCGTCACCGGCAGGTCCGCGACCCCGGCCAGGGCCGCGTCCAGGGTCGGCCCGACCGCCACCAGCAGCGGTGCGCCCGGACCGGCGTCCCGCACCACCCGCAGCGCGCCGTCGGCGCCGTGCGGCCGGTCGTTGGTCAGCGTCGAGAGCCGCAGGTACGCGGGGGTGTCCGCGGCCACCGCGGTGCGCAGCAGCGCCGCCACCTCGCCGGGGTGCCCGGGAACGTGCACGGTCCAGTCCCGCAGGGTGTCGATCAGCGCGACGTCGGCCGGCGACAGGTGCGTGCGGCCGGCGGCCGCCCGGTCGTACGACGCGCCGACGCTCACCAGCACCGCGCTCCCGCCCTGGTGGTCGAGGTCGAGCTTGAGCTGCTCGTACGCGCGCTCGACGAGGAACGGCGCGTAGCTGTGCACGATCGGCCGCAGCCCGGTCAGGGCCAGCCCGCCGGCCACCCCGACCATCAGTTGTTCGCGGATCCCGACGTTGACCACGCGGTCGGGGTGGCGGACCGCGGCCGGCGCGAACGCGGCGGCGGAGATGTCGGCCAGCACCAGCGCCGTACGCGGATCCTCGGCCAGCAGTGCGGTGGTGGTGTCCACGAAGGTGTCGCGCACGGTCACTCCCCGGAGTCGACGACCGCGACGACGACGTGCGGCCGGTGGTTGTCGTGGCCGGTCAGGGCCCGGTACAGGGCTTCGTGGTCGCGCCCGTCGACGGTCGCCGCGGTCCAGCCGTTCACGCTGAACCGGGCCGCCGCGCCACCCGGCCAGCCGTGGGTGGCGGAGGAGTTGTCGACCACGATCGCGGTGAGGTTGGCCAGGCCGGTCGCCCCCGCGTACGCGATCGCCTCGTGGTTGGCGCCCTCGTCCAGCTCGGCGTCGCCGAGCAGCACGTACACGCGGGGATCCACCAGGCCCTGCGCACGCAGCCCGAGTGCGGTCCCGACGCCGAGCCCGAGGCCGTGGCCGAGCGACCCGGAGCCGATCTCCACCCCGGGCACGAGCAGCCGGTCGGGGTGGTCGCCGAGCCGGCTCGTCGGGCCGCCCTGGTCGTCGAGCCAGGCGAGGGGTATGAACCCCTTCGCGGCGAGGACCGCGTAGTAGCCGGCGACCGCGTGCCCCTTGGAGAGCAGGAAGCGGTCCCGCTCCGGGTCGTCGACCGTCGCGGGGCTGATCCGCAGGATCCGGTCGTAGAGCACCCAGAGCACGTCGAGGGTGGAGTAGACGTTCGCGCCGAACTCCCGGCCGGCCCGGACGCGTTCCAGCAGCGGCGCGACCGGGTGCCGGCCGTCGAGCGGCGCGGCGGCCTCGGCGAGTGCGGCGTTGGTGGCGAGTGGGTTCATGCGGATAGCCTGCAAGTTGAACTTAACTTCAACTCAAGGCGACGTGATGCAGGAGTCACTGACCATCGGCCAGCTCTCCGCGCGCAGCGGGGTGGCACCCTCCGCGCTGCGCTACTACGAGCGGCTCGGCCTGATCCGGGCCGAGCGCACCGGCGGCAACCAGCGCCGGTACGCGCGCAGCGAGCTGCGCCGCGTGGCGTTCATCCGGATCTCCCAGCAGGTCGGCATCTCGCTGGACGAGATCCGCGATGCGCTCGACTCGCTGCCCGCCGCGCGGACCCCGACCCCGGAGGACTGGTCCCGACTGTCCCGCACCTGGCGGGACCGGCTGGACGGGAAGATCAAGCTGCTGAGCCGGTTGCGCGACGACCTCGACGGCTGCATCGGCTGCGGGTGCCTGTCGTTGCGGCGCTGCACGCTCTACAACCCGGGCGACACGCTGGCCGCCGAGGGTGCCGGCCCCCGCCGGGTCTAGCGTCGACGTTCCGGTCCGGCCCGTCAGGACGGGAGCAGCAGCACCTTCCCGACGTGCCCGTTCGACTCGACCAGGCGGTGTGCCTCGGCGGCGTCGGCCATGGGCAGTCGCCGGTCCACGACCGGCCGGATCCGCCCCGCCGCGACCAGCGGCCACACCTGCTCGCCCACGCCCCGGACGATCGCCGCCTTCTCCGCGGTCGGCCGTGAGCGGAGTGTGGTGGCGGCCACCGTCCCCCGCTTCGCCAGCAGCGCGCCCAGGTCCAGCTCGCCCTTCCGACCGCCCTGCAGACCGATCACCACGAGCCGGCCGCCGGTGGCCAGCGCTGCCACGTTCCGCCCGAGGTAGGAGCCGCCCATGATGTCGAGGATGACGTCCGCGCCCCGGCCGTCGGTGATCCGCCGGACCTCCTCGACGAAGTCCTGCTCCTGGTAGTCGATCGTGTGCGCGGCCCCCAGCTCGCGCAGCCGGTCGTGCTTCGCCGACCGGGCCGTCACCACGACCGTCGCCCCGAGCGCCGACCCGAGCTGGATGCCGAGGGTGCCGATCCCGCTGCCGCCGCCGTGCAGCAGCAGCGTCTCCCCCTCGCTCAGCCCGGCCAGCTGCACGACGTTCGACCAGACCGTGCAGGTCACCTCGGGCAGGGCCGCCGCGTCGACCAGGTCCACCCCCGCCGGCACCGGCAGCAGTTGGCCGGCCGGCACGGCTACGCGTTCCGCGTACCCGCCGCCGGCCAGCAGCGCGCACACCTCCTGGCCGACCGCCCACCCGGTCACGTCCGGACCGGTCGCGCCGACCACCCCGGAGACCTCCAGACCGGGGTACGCGGGCGCGCCCGGCGGCGGCGGGTAGTGCCCCTGCCGTTGCAGCAGGTCGGCACGGTTCACTCCGGCGGCCCGTACGTCGACCACCACCTCGCCCGGACCGGGCTCGGGATCGGGCACCTCAGCCCAGACGAGCGCGTCGGGTCCACCGGGCTCCGGGATCGTGATCGCACGCATGGACCCTGTCTACCCGATGGCCTCGCACCCCGGCAGGCCATCCCGGCCCGGAGCCACTGTGGACCCGCCGGGCGTGCCTGCTCACGTGGTGGGCAGCCGTGGCAGACTAGGCACGGTCGCGTACCCCTCGCGGGGCGTGGCCCGGGAGGGTTCGCCTAGTGGCCGATGGCGCTGGTCTTGAAAACCGGTAGGGCGGCAACGTCCTCGTGGGTTCGAATCCCACACCCTCCGCTCCGCATGGCAAGCTCATGCTCCATGATCGATGATTTCGCGAAGGACCACCTGCACGGCCAGCTGAGGCGGATACGTGAGGTGCTGGTCTGGAAGCTCGACGGCCTGTCCGAGTACGACGTCCGGCGTCCTCTGACAGCAACCGGGACCAATCTTCTCGGCTTGGTCAAGCACATGGCGACCTGCGAGGCCTGGTACTTCGGTGAGGTCTTCGACCGCCCGTTCCCGGAGCCGCTGGGGCGATGGCAGGACGCGGACGGCAGCGACCTGTGGGTGACCCCGGACGAGAGCCGCGAACAGATCATCGGTTTCTATCGGCACGCCGGGGAACATGCGGACGCGACGATCAAGGAACTTCCCGTGGACGCGCCCGGTCACGTGCCGTGGTGGCCGCGCCCCGACGTCAAGCTGTTCAACGTCATGGTCCACGTCCTTCAGGAGACCAGCCGGCATGCTGGGCACGCCGACATCCTGCGCGAGCAGCTCGATGGCCGGACCGGGATGAGGGCTGAGTACGAGGAGCAGATCGACACGGTCGCCCGCGAGGCCTACCGGGCGAAGCTTGAGCGGGCTGCCCTGGCGGCAGCTGGCGGCGGATGAATCCTTCAGCGTGTTGTGCCGCTCAGCCCTTGTGCTGCTTGACGGCGCTCACGAAGGTCGACCACGCCTCCGGAGCGAACCGCAGCGCCGGACCGGCCTGGTCCTTGCTGTCCCGTACGCCGACGACGCCGGGCAGGTTGTCGGCAACCTCGACGCAGTTGCCGCCGCTCCCCCCGCTGCGGGTGCTCTTGCGCCAGACGGCACCGGCCAGGTCACTCATGAGCGCTCCTCGATGATCATCTGGATCAGCTTCTCTGATTCTGCCTCACTTGCCGCGAGCGTCTCCAGGTCGGACCAGACGTGTTCGTACGCTGCGACCTCCGCCGGCTTGTCGAGGTAGAGCGCGCCGGTGATGTTCTCGACGTAGACGGTGGTCGGCTCTGTGGATGCCCTGCCGAACGTCCGCGGGTTGCACGCGCGGTTCCTCGGCTGGACGACGTGGCGACGGTGAGGACTGGCGAGGCGGCGCTGACGGCCGGCGACCTGGTCCACGTGACCCGGGCGGCCAGTGTGCAGTTCGTCAAGCCGGTCCGGTGCCGGGTGATCCGCGTGCTCGATTGGGTCACCTACGACGGCTGGTGCTGGCTCGACGTGTACCAGCTGGACGAGAAGGGCGACGCGGTGGCCCGCCGGTCGATCTTCGTGCAGTCGGCCGGGCTACGCGACCGCAGCCCGCCGCTAGCGGCCGTTCCGGCGGCGCAGCGCGTACCAGGCGAGGCCGGCGGCCAGCGCCGCCGTGGTGACCAGACAGCAGACCAGGGTGAGGTGCCACGGCTTGAGTGCGCCCATGGCGCGGCACTCTATCGGGAGCGGCCAACCCGATCCGCCCCGCTTCCGGTTCGCCGTCCCGCCTCGACAGGGTATGAAGGTGCGCAGGAGAAATCCCGCTCACCGGAAGGATCTGTCCCGATGACCCTGGAACGACCGATCGCCCCGGACCCGTACGAGTTGCTGCCGCCGGTTCCGTCGTTCACCCTCACCAGCGAAGACGTGCGGGACGGCGAGCCCATGGAGCTCATGCACGTCCACCCGGGCGTCGGCGGCGACAACGTCTCCCCGCACCTGGCCTGGTCCGGCTTCCCCGCCGAGACCAAGAGCTTCACGGTGACCTGCTTCGACCCGGACGCGCCCACCGGCAGCGGCTTCTGGCACTGGGTGCTGGTCAACCTGCCGGCGACGGTCACCGAGCTGCCGGCCGGCGCGAGCGGCGATGACCTGGCCGGCGCCTTCACGGTCCGTAACGACTACGGCGAGCACGGCTACGGTGGTGCCGCCCCGCCCGGCGGTGACCGCCCGCACCGGTACATCTTCGCGGTGCACGCCGTGGACGTCGAGAAGTTGGACGTCACCCCGGACTCCACCCCGGCCCAGGTCGGCTTCAACCTGGCCTTCCACACCCTGGCCCGGGCCGTGATCCGCCCCACCCACCAGGCGAAATAGCCGACCTCCTTCCCCGCGATCTTGCATTTTCCGCCCCGACGTTTCACGACAAAAGCCGCGGAACGAGGGCCACAAGTGCAAGATCGCGGGCGGGAGGGGTGTGCCCCGAGGGTCAGTGCGGGGTACGGGCTACGGCGAAGACGGACTGGCCGAACGGGGGGCGGATCCGCTGTTCCGCCGCCTTGGTGACCGGGAGGACCAGGGTGTCGTAGACCTTGACCATCGGGCCCTCCTTCGGCATCAGCCGGAAGACCTTGGTCGCCATGAAGTAGCCGATCAGGCCGAGCGCGTTCGCGTAGTGGATCTTCTCCACCGTGAGGCCGGCCTCGGTCATCGCGCCGGCCAGGGTCTTCTTCGTGTACCGCCGGACGTGGCCGGTAGCGACGTCGGCCGGGCTCATCGCGAACTCGAAGGCGGGCACGATGATGACGACCGCCCCGCCGGGCCGGACCAGGTCGCGCATGCTGCGCAGTGCGCCCACGTGGTCCTCGATGTGCTCCAGCACGTTGTACGACACCGCGGCGCTGTAGTCGCCGCGTTCCGAGTGCGGCAGCAGCATCTGGCGGACCTCGACGGACGGCTCGGCGGCGAGCCGCTCCTTCAGCGCGACCAGCCGGTCCGGATCGGCCTCGGTGGCGGTGAAGCGCGGCACCCGCTCGGCCCACTCCAGCGCGTAGTCGCCGAGCCCGCTGCCGATCTCGATCGGGTTGTCACCGAGGTAGGGCAGGGCCAGCTCGACGAACCAGCGACGGTGGTTCACCGCGGTCGCGAGGCCCTCCAGCACCTCCGACTGCACGCGCTGATTTCCGGTGATCTCTGCCATGCGTCGATTCCTCACGGTGTGACTCGACCCGCGCCTGGACCGACAGAGTGAATCATCCGCGCAGAAGGTTGAACAAATCGGGGCGTCGGGGTGGCCGAAATGTGGTCGGAGGCGGGCGCGGGATCGGGGGTCGGCGAACCCGGCACATGCTACCCAGTCCGCCGAAAGCTGTCACGGCGGCGCGATTGCATGACTACTCTCTGAATTGTTATGACTACTCCTGAATCGGGCTCATCGGTCGGCGTCCCGGGGGGCGGGGCGGCGAGGGAGGTGCCCGACCAGGAGCGGCAGCCGCCGCGTGGGTGGTCGCTCGACCTGCTTGCCGTGCTGAGCTTCGTCGCGCTGGCGTTCTGGGTGACCGTGCGGCTCTGGCTCGATCCGCGCCAGGGGATCCGGGACAACCGCACCGACCAGTCCCAGTTCGAATGGATGATGGCGCACGGTGCTCGGGTGGTGACCGATTTTGTTTATCCGTTCACGTCCGACCGGATGAACGTGCCGGAGTCGGTCAATTTGATGGCCAACACGTCCGTATTATCCGTATCTATACCAATGACGCCGGTCACTCTCCTGTCCGGACCCCGGACCTCCGTTCTGCTCTTTCTCACCCTGGGTATGGCCGCGACCGCGACGTCCTGGTATTTCCTCCTCTCCCGGGTGCTGGTCCGGTCCCGCGGTCCGGCCTGGCTCGGAGCGGTGTTCTGCGCGTACGCCCCGGCGATGATCTCGCACGCCAACGCTCATCCCAACATCGTCTCCCAGTTCGTGGTGCCGCTGATCATCTGGCGCACCCTGCGCCTCGCCGAACCGGGCCGCTGGCTGCGAAACGGACTCCTGCTCGCCCTGGTGATCGTCTGGCAGGCCTTCCTCAACCTCGAGATCCTGCTGATGACCGCGATCGGCCTCGGCGTCATCGTGGCCGCGCTCGCCCTCAGCCGGCCCGACCTGCGTCAGCGGGCACGCCCCTTCCTCGCCGGGCTGGGGGTCGCCGCCGTGGTCGCGTTCGCCGCGCTGGCCTACCCCCTCTACGTGCAGTTCTTCGGGCCTGGCGCGTACCGGGGTCTGTCCCCGCTCATCCGGGGCTACTCCACCGACCTGGCCTCCTTCGTGGCGTACTCACGGGAGTCGCTGGCCGGCGACGAGCGCGGCGCGAGAGGGCTGGCGAGGAACCCGACCGAGGAGAACTCGTTCTTCGGGTGGCCGCTGCTGTTGCTCGTCGGCGCGCTCGTCTGGTGGCTGCGCCGCGATGTCGTCGTCAAGGGCCTGGCGGTGCTCGCGGCGCTCTTCGCGGTGCTGTCGCTCGGCCGGGAGATCCGGTTCAACGGCCGGGACACCGGCGTGCCCGCACCCTGGGCCGTGCTGGAGCACCTGCCGGTCCTGCACTCGGTGGTGCCGACCCGCTGGGCGTTGGCCATCACCCCGGTCCTCGGGCTGCTGCTCGCGTACGGTGCGGAGCGGGCCCGGTCGCTCGCCGCCCGACACCCGTCGGCCCGCCCGCAGATCCGGTTCGCCACGGTCACCGTCCTGGCGATGGCCCTGGTGCCGCTCCTGCCCACCCCGTTGCCGGCGGTACGGCTCGAACCCACCCCCACGTTCGTCACCTCCGGCGCGTGGCGCCCCTACGTGACGGGCGGGCGCAGCATCGTCACCCTGCCGCTGCCCGACACCCACTACGCCGACCCGCTGCGCTGGTCGGCGGAGACCCGGCTGGAGATGCCGATCGCCCGGGGCTACTTCCTCGGCCCGGACACCCGCCCCGGCCGGCACCGGGTGGCCCTGTTCACCGCGCCACCCCGGCCGACCAGCGACTTCTTCGGCGAGATCCGCCGTACCGGCGCCGTGCCGCCGATCACCCCGCAGTCCCGGGTGGCGGCCATCGACGACCTGCGGTACTGGCGCGCCGGCGCCGTCGTGCTGGGCCCGCACCGGCACGCCGACGCGCTACGCCGGGGCATGACCGAGCTGACCGGTGTGCGGCCGACGTACACCGGTGGGGCCTGGCTCTGGGACGTGCGGGAGATCACCGACTGACGGTGGTGTCGGACGCCCGGGGCAGCCCGCCGTGGGCGGACCGGTCAGGCCGGTCGGACGCAGCAGCCCTGGCAGATCTTGGGCTTCGGGAGGGTGAAGGCGAGGCAGCACGTGCGGCGCTGGACGGTCGGCTCGCCGCCCGGGCCGGGGACCAGCTCCACCAGGTCGGCCAGGTCGAGCGCGCCGAGCAGCGCGTCGATCGCGGCGACCGAGGAGCCCGGCAGGCCGTCGGCGGCGCGCAGGATGCCGTGCGCGATCCCGGAGGCCACCGAACCCAGCAGCGTGCGGGTGCCGATCCGCACCTCGGCCTGGATCGCCGAGATCATCGGGGCGAGGTGGGCGTCGAGCAGCGAGGCACGCAGGGCCGCGAGGAGTTCCGCCTCGCCGGCGACCACCCGCACCTCGGGCAGGCCGGCCAGCGCCAGTGGGTCGCCGGGCAGGACGGCGACGGTGGTCGACCGGCGCAGGCCCAGGGTGAGCAGCGGCCGGTGGTCCTCGAAGTGGACCAGCACGTCCGACGGGTGCAGCAGGGGGACCCGTCGGGCCGACGCCCAGCCCAGTACCGCCGGCAGTGCCGTCCAGTAGCTGTACGACTTCCATGCGAGCGCCGCGCAGGCGTGCGGCGTGCCACCCCATCGGGTGCCGGCCGCGCGCAGGAACTCGGGGAGCCGGCTGCCGTCCACCAGGCCGGTGGCCGGCGACCAGCCGAACTCGTCGCCCACCACCAGGCCGCGGGCCAGCCCGGGGATGTCGTCGGTGCCGAACATCTGGCGGAGGGCGGTGGTGACCGGGGCCAGCGTGGTGGCGGCTTCCCGCCCCGGCATGACCGCTGTCACCTGCTCGTCCCCCGTCCGAAGCGCCGACTGTCTGAGCTAAGGCTAGCCTAACCAGCGCCGTCGGTCTAAGGGAAGCCTCACCTGATTTTGGGGCCTCGCCCACTCGCCTCGGCGTACTACCCGCCGCCGGGCCCGGGAAACGACCGCTGGAGTATCGACGCACATCGTTGCCGAGTCAAGGGTCCTGTCGACAAGGTGGCAGTTCTGTGCACGATTGGCGACAGAACGTGAAACTGAATACTCCCGGCCACGAGGAAGCTGATGACGACCTCACCGCTCGATCGGGCTGCCGACTCCTTCGCCGCCGAACTCGCCCGGCACCGGACCGGGCGGGGGCTGTCCAAGAAACAGCTGGCGACGCTGATGGGGTTCGACCCCTCGTACGTCAGCCACGTCGAGGGGCGCCGACACCGCCCCACCGAGGACTTCGCCCGCCGGGCGGAGGCCGTCCTGGAGGCCAGCGGAGCGATCTGGCAGCGCTTCCGGGAGTACGACGAGCTGCGCCACGCCCGCGGCGACAAGGCCCACCACCGGGAACCGCCGGGCCCCGGGCAGTGGCTCCCGCCCGGCACCGGCCTCATCGTCGAACGCGAACAGGCCACCCTCACCTACCTCGACGAGGCGTACCGGTGCGTCATCCGCCGGGAGCTCTACAACGCGGGCACCGAACCGGTCACCCGCTACCTCGTGCGCGTGGCCGTCGACCGCTACCCCAGCGACCCGGGCCGCTCCAACCGCCACCACCGCGAACATCCGCTCACCTTCGCCGAGCTGCAACTGCGCGCGCACCGGCTGGACGGGGACGAACGCGAGGCCATGCACTGGCGGGCCAAACACGACCGGGACGCGTTCAAGGAGATCTGGCTGCTCTTCGAGAACGGAGACCGTCGCTTTCCGCTCTACCCCGGCGACCGCGCCACCATCGAATACGCGTACCACGTCGGCGCGGACAAGTGGGGGCCGTGGTTCCAGCGGGCGGTCCGCGTGCCCACCCGGCACCTCGCCGTACGCCTCGACCTGCCGGCGGCCCTCGACCCGCAGGTCTGGGGCGCGGAGACCTCGCTCTCGGCGGAGGAGGGCCCGCTGCGCACCCCGGTCGCCCGCCGGACGGAGGACGACCGGGTGCTGTTCGACTGGGCGACCGACGAGCCGCCGCTGAACGCCCGCTACCGGCTGCAGTGGCGGTTCCGGGCCCGGCCCGACGTCGAGCCGGAGGAACCGGGTCGGGTCCGGCCCAGCGACCGGATGCGCGGCCTCGGCATCCTCCAGCGCGGCGCCGACCTGCTGCGGCAGCCCGCCCAGCCGTTCGACCTGCCGAGCGAGGAGCAGGCGGCCCGGGACCTCGTCGACCGGCTCGCCGCGGCGCTGCTCCGCCTCGACGAGCTGCACCCGTTCAGCAAGGGCGTCGGGATCGCCGCCCCGCAACTCGGCATCGGCCGGGCCGCCGCGCTCGTCCGGCCCCCGGACCGGGCCGCCGAGCCGGTCGTCCTGCTCAACCCGCGGGTCGTCGACGCGTCACCGGACGCCGACGAGCAGTACGAGGGGTGTCTCTCCTTCTTCGACCACCGCGGCCTGGTGCCCCGCCCGCTCCGGATCGACGTCGAGCACGCCCACCTCGACGGCGGCCGGATCATCACCTCGTTCGAGTACGGGATGGCCCGCCTCGTCGCCCACGAGATCGACCACCTGGAGGGGCACCTCTACACCGACCGGATGGCTCCCGGCGTACCGCTGGTGCCCATCGAGGAGTACGGCTACTCCGGCCAGCCCTGGCGGTACTGACGCCGAACCCGGCTTTGCCGGCCAGTCGCCGCTGTGCCGGGCGGCCCGGCCAGGCGCTGCTGGTGCCGGGCGGCACGACCACGTCCGCCCAGGTGGGAAGGACGGCGGGGCGGACGTGGTCGTGCGGGGCGGTGCCGGACCGCCCGTTCGGGGGGACCGGGACGCGTGCCCGAGCGGGCGGAGGCACGCGCCCCGGTCCTGGGGGGAGAAACGCTTCTCAGAGCCCGCCGAAGGTGTCGTACCGGGTTCGCTCCGGCGGAACGTCGTCCCCGGCCAGTACGCGCAGCGTCGCCCGGACCATCGGTGCCGAACCGGAGACGTAGCAGTCGTGACTCGTCCACGGGCCGTACCGCGCGAGCACGTCCGAGATGTCGCCCAGCTCGCCGTCGAAGCCCTCGTCCGCACTGCACGCCGGCGTCACCGACAGCCACGGATGCCGGGCGACCAGTTCCCGGAGCCCGGGGAGGCCGTACAGGTCGTCGCGCGTCCGCGCCCCGTAGAAGACGTGCACCCAGCGCGTCCGGTTGTAGCTCGCCAGCTCCTCGACGAGGGCCTTGATCGGGGCCAGCCCGACCCCGCCGGCGACGCAGAGGAGATCCCGCTCCGACGTGCGGTCCAGCGTCATCGAGCCCATCGGGGCGGCCACCCGCAGCAGGTCACCCGGCCGCACCCGGCGCACCAGCGCGCCCGACACCCAACCCGCGCCCGGCGGCGTCCGGACGTGGAACTCCAGCACGTTGTCGTCGTTCGGCGCGTTCGCCACCGAGTACGTGCGCCACACCCGCGGGTGGTAGCGGGGCACCTCGACGCTCACGTACTGGCCCGCCCGCCAGGGCAGCGGGTGCTGCAGGGCGCGGACGGTCAGCACCGCGGTGTCCGATCCGTACCGCTCGTGGGTCAGCACCTCGGCGTGCCAGAACGGCGGGTTCTCGTCCGCCGCCGCCCCGGCGAGCATCTTCTCCGAGATCGCCGCGTACGCGTCCCGCCAGGCCTGGTCGTACTCCAGGTTCCAGCCGTCGCCGGCGGTGCTGCGCAGCGCGTCCAGCAGCGCGACGCCCATGGTCTCGTAGTTCCCCGCCTCGACCCGGTACTTCCGGTGGTCCCGGCCGAGAGCCCGGAGGAACTCGTCGAAGCTCTCCGGGTCGTCGACCGTGTGGATGGCGGTGATGATCGCCTCCAGCAGGCGGTCACCCTGGCCGGTCATCTGCACCGGGAAGAGCGACCGCAGCTCCGGGTCCAGGAGGAAGAGCCGGGCGTAGAAGTGACCGCTCAACCGGTCCCGGTGCTCCTCGACCAGGGTCCAGCTCTCCTTCAGCAGCCGCGCGACGTCATCCACGGGGGCGTGCTCCTTCTCCGTACGGGGATCGGGCACCCATAGAATGTCCACGGAGAGTGTCGACCGGTCGCACAGAATGTGCGACCGGCTCGTGAGGCCTCCTCGCCGCCACGGTCGGGCGTTCGGTCAGGCACAGTGGTGCGGTGACCCTCGAGCTGGACCGCCCGGTCGCCCGCCGGACCCTGGGCACCGAGACGCTGCTGGTGCTCGGCCTGTCCCTCGGCCAGTCGGCCGTCTACGCCCTCGTGTCGATCGTCGCCAAGCTCACCGCCGACGGCCCGCTGTCCGCGCAGACGGCCGCGCTGAACACCTCCCGATCCGCGCGGCCGTACCTCGACCTCACGTACCAGCTGCTCGGCATCGCGTTCGCGCTGCTGCCGGTGCTGCTCGCCGTACACCTGCTGGCGCGGGACCCCGGCGACCCGGCCCGGACCCTCGGCCTGGACGCCCGGCGACCCGGTCAGGACCTCGCTCGCGGCGCCGGCCTGGCCGCGCTGATCGGGCTGCCCGGCCTCGCCCTGTTCTGGGCGGCGGCCCAGCTCGGCCTCAACGCCACGCTCGTGCCGGCCGCGCTGCCCGACCTGTGGTGGGCGGTCCCCGTGCTGATCCTCGCCGCCGTGCAGAACGCCGTGCTGGAAGAGGTGATCGTGGTCGGTTACCTGGTCACCCGGCTCCGGCAGCTCCAGTGGCGGCTCGTCGCGGTCGTCGCGACGAGTGCGCTGCTGCGCGGCTCGTACCACCTGTACCAGGGCTTCGGCGCGTTCCTCGGCAACGCGATCATGGGCGTGGTGTTCAGCCTGTTCTACCTGCGGACCCGGCGGGTGCTGGCGCTGGTGGTGGCGCACACGCTGCTCGACATCGTGGCCTTCGTCGGCTACAGCCTGCTGCCCAAGGAATGGTTCGACTGGCTCTGACGAGCGGATCGCCTCAGCCGAGACGGGCGGCGCGCGACGGCCGGTAGGCGGCGACGGCACGGGCCGCCAGGCGCTCGGTCGCCGCCGCGTCGCCGGCCGCGGCCGCGAGCGCCGCCGCGCCGGGCAACAGCCGGGACGCCAGCCGCAGCGCCAGCCACCCGCCCGCCTGCGCGGCGAGTGGTGCGGCCAACCGCCACGCCGCCTCCGCCGCCCGCGGCCAGGGCCCCGCGCCGGGCCCGTCCAGCGCCCGCGCCGCCGCGAGCGCCGCCCGGGCGCTGTCCGCGTCCGGGTGGACCTGGGTCAGGACCAGCAACTCCACCGCCCGGTCCGGGTGCGCTGGATCGCGGTCGTACGCCGCCGCCAGGTGCAGCACCAGGCTCGCCTGGGTCCAGAGCACCGCCGCCAGCTCGGCGACCGGCGCGAACAGGCCGGCGAGCGCGGCAGCCGCGCCGCCCGCCCCGGCCTGCCGGACGTAGCGCCGGGTCGCCAGCCGGGCCAACCCGTCGCCCCGCACCCCCGGGTACGCCGACCGCAGGCCCGCGGCCCACTCCTGAGCGCGCGGCCCGATGCCCTCGACGGCGGCCAGAGCGAGCAGCTCCGGCGCGAAGCCCGGATGGTCGAACATCCTCCGGGCCACCAGCTCGGGGGTACGCGGCGCGGCGGGCGCCCCAACGCCCGTGGTGGCGGGAGGCTCCTCGACCTCGGGGGCGGCGCCGGCGGTGTTCGTGACGGGACCCTTCTCGGTGGTGCTCTTGGCCGCGATAGGGCTCTCAGCTGCGGTTCGGGTCTCCGCCGTCGTCAGGGTCTTCTCCGGGGCGGCCGTGCGGGCTGTGGCGGTCTTCCGCGCGGCGGCCTTCGTGGCCTTCGCGGCGGTGGCCCGCTTGGCGGCTGGCCGGGCTGGAGCCGACTTCGCCTGGTCAGCAGCCGGCGTCGTGGCCGGCGCCGCCCCCTCGGCGGCCGTCGCGGTCGGTTCGATTGCCGCCGTGGTCCGCTTGGCTGCGGTCCGCTTGGTGGCTGCGGTCTGCGTGGGCACCTTGGCCTGCTTGGTGGCTGCGGTCTGCTTGGGGGCCTCGGCCTGCTTGGTGGCCCGGGTCTGCTTCGTGGGCGTGGGCGCCTCGCTGGGGACCGGTGTCGGCTCGGCGCTGGCCGAGGCAGCGGCACCGTCGGCAGAGCCGGCACCGACGGTTGACGGGGTACGGCCGGCCGGGGCCTTCTTCACCGCCGCCCGCCGGACCCGTGCCGCCGGCGCGGCGGCGGGCTCCGCCGCGGCCGAGGTCGCTGCCGCTGCCGGCCCGGACGGCGGCGTACGCCCCGTGCGATCGGTCACACCGGCCCCGGCGCCGTCGCCGCCCGCTGCCGCCTCGTTGCCGCCCTCGGCCGCCGTCGCTGTCGGCGTATCCGTGGATCTCGGAGAAATCCGGCCCTTCCCCGGACCGCCGCCCGCTGAGGTCTCCGCCGCCGGCGACTCCGCGGCGGTCCGCGGTGCCGGCTGCCGGGGTGCCGGTGGCTCGACCGCCGGTGGCTGGAAGAGCACGTCGGGTGCCGGCTTCGCCCGCCCCGGCCGCCGCTGTTCGCCCTCGCCGTCGACCGGCTTGGGCTCCACCGGGGTCGGCGGCGGGGTGAACATCGCCCGCGGCGAGCGTCGCTGCTTCTCCGCGGGCTCTCGACGGGGTGACTCGCTCGGCGACTGCTCGTGCATATCGATGGAGCGTAGCCTTGATCACGTTCCGGCACAGCGGGGGAATCCCGATGGGCTGCGGAGCCGGTCCGGCGTACGGGAGGAAGTCGCTTTGCTCCCGGTGGGTGGGGCCCTGTATCCTCGGGCCCGGTGGCCTGCGAGGGCCGCCGGGGAGACTTCGCCTAGTCTGGTCTATGGCGCCGCACTGCTAATGCGGTTGGGGTCTTAAAGCCCCTCCCGGGTTCGAATCCCGGAGTCTCCGCGCGAAAGCCGGTCGTGTAGGCTGGCTGAGCACCAGCGCCCGTAGCTCAACGGATAGAGCATCTGACTACGGATCAGAAGGTTAGGGGTTCGAGTCCCTTCGGGCGCGCAAACGATCGAGGCTGTGACCAGCGGAAACGTCGGTCACGGCCTTGACTGCTTCTAGGGATTGGGACGGATCTTCCCAAGATCTGGAATCTGGTGCTCCGATGGTGCTCCGTTGTCACGTGCTGTAGTGGCGGGGGTTCGTGCCGGTGGGTGCTGACCAGTGCGTCTGTATGTCGCCTGGTCTGGATCATGGTCGGAATGCCGGCGCGTGGGCGGCGACCGGTCGGTGTCGTGGATCTTCTCTGCTGGGTGGCTGCCCGGACGGTCGGCCGCCGTTGACCTGGGCTGGCGCACGGTGAGGAGCGCGGGGCGGGACGTCGGGTCAGGGCGAGTATCGGCGGTGACGGTCGGAAGGTCACGCATCTGATTCCACCCTTGCGACCGGCACGGCGGAGCGGGGCAGCGCCGACCCTTCGGTGTGATGGGTTATCGCCTTGCGTTCGGCCGGGCTCCGTCCGCCGTCGCCGCATTTGTGGATCCCGACCGGGGTTTCTCGAGGTTGCGTCCACGGAAGTGGTGTACGACTTGTGATGGGCGTGTTGCGTAGATGAGAGACGGCCATCGCGTCGATCCTTCAAGACGACCAAGTCAGAGAAGGAAGAGGTACGCGATGGCCGCATCAGAGAGTGTGAACCCCGTTGAGCTGCTGTGCGAGCAGATCGAGGGCGCGTCGCCGGATGTGTTGCAGGCGATGGTCAAGACGTTCGCGCAGGCGTTGATGTCCGCCGAGGCGGACGCGATCTGCGGCGCGGGTTACGGGCAGCGCAGTGCGGAGCGGGTGAATTCCCGCAATGGCTACCGGCATCGGGAGTGGGACACCCGTGCTGGGACGATCGATCTGGCGGTGCCGAAGCTGCGCCAGGGTTCGTACTTTCCGGACTGGTTGCTGACTCACCGGCGGCGGGCCGAACAGGCGTTGGTGTCGGTGGTGGCGACGTCGTATCTGCTCGGGGTGTCGACGCGGCGGGTGGAGAAGCTGGTTGAGCAGCTCGGGATCCGGCAGTTGTCGAAGTCGCAGGTCTCGGAGATGGCCGCGCACTTGGACGCGCAGGTCGAGGCGTTCCGCAACCGGCCCCTCGACAGCGGGCATTACACGTTTGTGTGGACCGACGCGCTGACGATGAAGGTCCGTGAGCACGGGCGGACGGTCAACGTCCACGCGCTGATCGCGGTCGGGGTCAACGCCGACGGCGGGCGCGAAGTATGGGGCCTGGAAGTGGTTGACCATTGGTGCGTGCGCCATACGGATCTTGCCCACGATCTGCAGCCACTGGTGCAGTGTTTCCCGCGTATCGGTCCAGTCCGCCAATCGCAGCCGGGGCCACGCCCCGGGTCGGTTGCGCTTCGTGCCTGGTCGTCGCGCCCGCACCCATGCTCGTCATCTTCGCCTGATCCGACGGCTGGCACTCGAAGTTCGGCGGTAAAGCCGCTAAGCGCCCACCCCTCGATCGGCCTCCTGTATGTCGTTCGAAGCCGGGCAGATCGGGTAACGGTCAACAGGTCCCGAGCGGGTCGGGACCTGTTGATCATGAGCCCGGCGGGTGAGGACGGCCTGGACCTACGCCAGGACGCACGCGCTCGTGGTGACCGCGACCGCGACGACTGAATCGATCGCGATCGACGTGCGTTGGAGTATCGCCCGTCGAGGTCTGGGCAAATGGACGCTGACGTCCGCTGCACCGGCCCCGCCGCCGAGTGAGGATGGACCACATGGAGCCAACAGTTGTGGACAACCCATCGGCCGGCCGGTTCGAGATCATGGTAGACGCACAGGTAGCCGGTTTCGCGGAGTACCGGCGCAGGAACGACACCGTCTCCTTCACCCATACCGTGATCGAGTCGAACTTCGAGGGCCGCGGCCTGGGCTCTAGGCTGGCCCGCGGTGCGCTGGACGCCGTCCGCGAAGAGGGATCTGCGGTCCTGCCGTTCTGCCCATTCATCCGCGGCTACATCCAACGTCACCCGGAATACCTCGACCTCGTGCCCACCGACCAACGGACCCGATTCGAACTCGCGCCCGCATCCGCCGCGCCCGACGTCCGCTGAAGGTTCAAGTCACCCTACGCATCAGAAGGCCAGGGGACGCGGGCTTCGAGCCGACGGTCAACGAGGCCGGGGATCAGGGCCGTTGTCGACCTCGCCGTACTCGATCCCGGAGGTCGGGTTGACGGCGGCCCCGTCCTCGGCACCCGGGCCGTAGTCGTCGGGGATACGATCCGCCGCCTGCTGCGCGGCGCTGCGACGCTTCGGCGGTTGACGGTCCTGATCGTGCCCATATGCCGTCGTGTCGTCCACCGGCTGGTTCATCGCCGCTTTCCTCTCCTGGCCGGTGCCAATTACCGGCGGTTCAAGGCCGGCTCCTGGCTCGTACATCCCGCCATGTCCTTGCCCGTCCTCAGGGCCTCGAAACCCGATGACCACCGGCCCCGGATCGTCTCTCTCGCCCGGTGTGCCGATCTTCGTCGTGGACAGCAAACCGTGTTCCTGCCAGCGGTTACCGGCCGCGTCCCGCTCCGTCCGTTGCAGCCCGATGAGCGCGAGGACCAAGCTGCGGGCGCGAACGGGGACCGCGTTGATGTCCCAAACGGTTCAGTTCCAAAGGCGCTGCTCGCCGTGTTGTCCACGGCGGCGCGCTCAGCGCTTCGTCTCGTACCTGGTCAGGATCACGCCGCCGGGAACGTCCGCGTCTCCACCAGGTTCAGATCGGTGCGCCCGCTGCTACCAGCGTGGTAGATGAACATCAATCGCCGGTTTGATGCGCTCCGCCGACCGCGGGCATAAATTCACGCTCACCAGCGCGTGCGCGGGATCGATGCTCATCTTCGAGGTCGTCGGCCGGCCCTGCGTACGCCAGGATGGCAGGTCGGGCCTTCCGACCGAACCAACCCCGAAGGAAAGCCCATGTTTCTGCGTCGCATCGCCGGCCTGGTCGTCACCAGCAGCCTGGCCGCCACCGCGATCCTGACCCCGACCGCCCCGGCAGCTGCGGCGGTCACGTCCGGCGCGGTGTTCAACAATCCGACCGTGTCGAGTCAGCAGTACGCCATCGTCGAACACCTACAGCGACTGATCCAGGGAGCAGCCCAGGACTCCACGATCCGGGTGGCGATCTATCACTTCTCGCTGACTCGGGTGGCGAACGACCTGGCGGCGGCGTACGACCGCGGCGTGAACGTGCAGGTCGTGGTCGACGGAGAGTCCCGCGCCTACCCGGCCGTGACCGGCCTGATCGACAAGTTGGGGACGAATCGGGCCAGCGGGTCCTGGGTGACGGTCTGCACCACCGGGCGCGCCTGCATCGGCAACCTCGGCACACCGATCATGCACAACAAGTTCTTCCTGTTCTCCAACACGCTCGGGTCGACGAATGTGCTGGTGCAGTCCTCGGCCAACCTGACCAACGCCAATGCCGAGCGCTACTGGAACAACGCGGTGACGCTGGTGGGCAACACTGCCGTCTACAACTCCTATGTCGCCTATCACCGCGACCTGGCGGCACAGGTGAAGAACAACGACTACTACCGGACCGAGTCCAGCGGCAACGCCAAGTCGTACTTCTTCCCCCGGGCCGGCACCACCCAGGCCACCGACACGATCTACAACATGCTGAACGAGAACGTCTCCTGCGAGGGCAACAGCTCGACGGGCACCGAGACCGGGCGGACGATCATCCGGATCGGAATGTGGTACTTCAGCCGTAACCCGATCGCCAACAAGCTGCGCGAGTTGGCCGACCGCAAGTGCTGGGTGGAGGTCGTCTACACCGACTCCGACGCCGACGTGCCCAACATCCTCTCCGGGCACAGCCGGATCAGGCTCTACCGGATCAGCGGCACCTACATCGTGCACTCGAAGTACATGCTGATCGAGGGCACCTACGCCGGGAGAAAGGACACCAAGTGGGTGGTGACCGGTAGCCACAACTACTCCAACGCCGCCCTGCGCGAGAACGACGAGGCGCTCCTGCGGATCGAGTCGGCGACCATCCACGATCAGTACCGGTCGAACTTCTGGGCGCTACGCGCCGCCGCCGTGCAGGTCAGCTGACCCGGTGAAGCCGGCCGCGTCGAGCTACCGACGGCTGAGCAGCCGGTATCGATGGTTGCTGGACGGCACGCTAGCGGCGGCGACCGCCGCCGTGAGCCTCGCTATCGGTACCGGCGACTCCACCGGCCTCTATCGGGAATTCGACGCGGTCGGGTGGGGGTTGACCTGCCTGGCGGCCCTGATGTTGGTGGCTCGACGCCGAGCCCCGGTGATCGTGCTGTTGCTCTTCTGCGCGATCTGGGCGGTGTCCATAGCCCTGGGCTACCACCCGGTGGTGAACAGCTCGGGCTCGTTGCTGGCCCTCTACACGGTCGCCGCGACCCGTCCGATCGGCCCGACCGTGGCTGCGGCGTCGGTGCCCGCGGTGGTGTGGCTCTACGGGGGCGCGGTCGACCGGCACGGCTCACTCGTCGCCGCATCGACCCAGAGTCTGGTGTGGCCGGCGGTCGTGTGTTACCTCGGTAGCGCCGCCCGCCGGCTCCACGAGCGTGGTGAGCAGCTCGCGGAGCTCACCGAGCTGTTGCGCCGGGATCGGCAGGAGCTGGCTCGGCGGGCGGTCAGCGACGAGCGCCTCCGCATCGCCCGGGACCTGCATGACGTGGTCGCCCACCACCTGTCGGTGGTCTCGATTCAGGCGGGACTCGCCTGGTATGTGCTGGCCTCCGACCCGCCCGCCGCCCGTTCGGCCCTACGGACCGTCCTGGACACCGTCGGCGAGGCGCTCACCGAGATGCGCGGAATGCTCGGGGTGCTCCGGCCGGGGCAGCCCGGGCCCACCCATCTGGAGCCTCCCGAGTGTTCCGCGCCGGGGCTGGCCGGGCTCGACGACCTGCTGTGCCGAATCCGGGCCACCGGCCTGCCGGTCCGTACCGTGACAACCGGCGTGCCCCGGCCGCTGCCGCCGGGGCCGGACGTGTGTGCCTTCCGGTTCCTCCAGGAGGCCCTGACCAATGTGCTGAACCATGCCGGTAGCGCGACCACCGTCACCCTCGACTACCAGCCCGAGCGGTTCGTCGCCACCGTTGCCGACGAGGGCCCCATGCACCCGGTCCGGCAGCTGCCCCGGCCGACGACCGGCGGTGGGCGGGGCCTGACCGGGATGGCCGAACGTGCCCGACAGTACGACGGCGCCGTCACGGTGGTACGCGACGACGGCTTCACCGTCACGCTCGTCCTGCCGACGCCGTCAGCGGAGCGGCCGGCGCAAGCCTCGTGACATGGCGCTACCCGTGCCCACCAGCCGCTGCCGCGCCGCCGCTCGCACCGGTGCTCCACCGGCCGGAGCGGTTGTCCACAATGACGGGATGACTCGGGTGCTCGTGGTGGACGACCAGGTCCTCATCCGCAGCGGGCTCGCGGCCCTGTTGGGGGCGGCACCCGGGATCGACGTGGTGGGCGAGGCCGACAGCGGCGAACGGGCCGTGGAGCTGGCCGCCGCCACCGCGGCGGACGTCGTCCTGATGGACGTACGGATGCCCGGGATGGGCGGCATCGCCGCCACGGAGCGGATCGTCGCCACAGCCGGTGACCCGGCTCCGAAGGTCATCATCTTGACCACCTTCGACCTGGACGAATACGTCTACGACGCGTTGCGGGCCGGCGCCTCCGGGTTCCTGCTGAAGGACACTCCGCCGGAGCAGTTGCTGCACGCCGTGACCACGGTCGCGGCCGGAACCACGCTGTTCGCGCCAAGCGTCCTGAGACGTCTGGTCGAGGCGTACGTGGCACGGCCGCGCTCCGGGTCCGAGCCGGTGCCGGCGACGCCGACGGAACTGCACGCCCTGACCACCCGGGAACGGGAAGTGCTGCAACTGGTCGGCCGCGGCATGTCGAACCTGGAGATCGCGGAAGGCCTCGTCATCTCCGAGGCAACCGTGAAGACCCACCTGAACCGGACCATGACGAAGCTCGGTCTGACCAGCCGGGCGCAGGCAGTCGTGCTCGCCTACGAGAGCGGCCTGGTGCGACCCGGTCGCCGGCCCTACGGATCGGAGGGACCGGGGTAGCCAGCCTGGACGAAGGTAGGGCTCACGCTTCCCGGCCAGGGTTGGCGGCCGGAGTCGAACGGTCTAGCAGGCCTGGCGGACGGGCATGTCGGCCGACCAGACGTCGGCCAGGTCGCTGAGCGGTACGCCGAGGGCCTGGCTGAGGCAGACCACGGTGCCGAACGCCGGCGCGGGGAGGCGACCCGACTCGATCTTGCGCAGCGTCTCCGGGGAGATGCCGGCTGCCAGGGCCACCTCGCCGAGGCTGCGGCCCGCCCGCGCGGCCCGGAGGGCGGCTCCGAGCCGTTGACCTGCTGCGATCTGTTCGGCGGTGAGCGGTTGGCGAACCATGCCAGCAGGATATCCCGCCGAGCATCTCCGATCCGCCGTGGTATAAAAATACCGCAACCGGGGAGGGAGACCTTAGTGATCGAGCTAAAGTCCGCCGAGGAGATCGGCCGGATGGCGGTGACCGGCCAGTTCGTCGGCGAGCTGCTCGCCGAGCTGAGCGCTGTCGCCGCGGCCGGCGTCAACCTGATGGACCTCGAACACCACGCCCGCCGCCGGATCAAGGAACGCGGCGCCGAATCGTGCTACTGGGACTACGCACCTTCGTTCGGCCGGGGCCCGTTCCGCAACGTCCTGTGCCTGTCGGTCAACGACGCGGTGCTGCACGGTTTGCCGCACGACTACGTCCTGCGGGACGGCGACCTGCTCAGCATCGACATGGCGGTCGGCATCGACGGCTGGGTCGCCGACTCCGCGCTCTCCGTCATCGTCGGCACCCCCGACCCGGCCGACCTGAGGCTGATCGAGGCCACCGAGGTCGCACTCGAGGCCGGTATCGCCGCCGCACAGCCCGGCGGCCGCCTCGGAGACGTCTCCGCCGCCATCGGCGAGGTCGCCCACTCCTACGGTTACGGCGTCAACGGCGAGTTCGGCGGCCACGGCATCGGCCGCACCATGCACGAGGCCCCGCACGTCGCCAACAAGGGCCGCGCTCGCCGCGGCCTGCGGCTCGAGCCCGGCCTCACCATCGCCATCGAGCCCTGGTTCTGCCGGTCCACCGACAAAATCAAGTTCGACAGCGACGGCTGGACGATCCGCTCCGCCGACGGCTCCCGCACCGCCCACTCCGAGCACACGGTCGCCGTCACGGCTGCCGGCCCCCAGGTGCTGACCCGCCGCCCCACGCAGGACGCCAGCTCACCCGATCCCACCCGGAAGCCAGCCACAACCTCCTGACCCACTGCCGTCTCAGGGCGAGATTCGGGCGCACCAGCTCCATGCCGCCCGGAGGGCCACGATCGCCGGGTGAGCCGGGTCCCGCTCCGGGAAAGCGCGGTGGTTCCGGCGGGTCAGGACTTCTCCGCGACGTACGTCCCTCGGGCCGGCAGTGTCACGACCAAGCCCCGCTCCCGGAGCAGCCGAACCGCCGCCCGGACCGTGCCCCGTGCCACGCCGTACTCCTGCTGAAGGGTGGCTTCGCTCGGGAGCGGCTGACGCGGCTTCAGCTTTCCCTCCTCGATCTGTTTGGCGAGGAGGTCTGCGAGCTGGATGTAGAGCGCCACCGGGGACATCTCGTCAACCATGACCGGGACCTTATGGATGGCTAAGAGGACTAGGCTGTTGGGTACGGGCTAGACGTCCTAGACGAGTTGAACGAGTTGGACTACCTTTGGAGGGCGTCGGTAAACCTCGGAGGGGAGCGAACGTTGGGCGTGCCGGAGATCGTGAGCCGCATCCCCTTCTACGTCGAGCAGGCCTCATACTGCGTCGCGCTGCACGAGAAGGCCACCTGTCCGCACTGCACGGACGAAGGCTGCCGGAAGCTGGACGAGGCGGCCGGCGTCCTGGCCACGTTCCGCGCGGATCGGGCTGAGCGCAGGCGGCTGCGTAGGGCAACTCAGTAGGTGATTCGCGGCAGTCGATCAAACCACCGTGCGCGCCGGGCGGAAGCGTGCCGGGCGTCGTAGGCTCGCGGCATGGCCGGGAACGTGTCGGGGTCCCGTACGTTCAGGCTCGCGCTGGTTCGGGACCTGCCTCAGTCCACGTTCTCGCTGGCACGGATGACTGCCAGCGCCGCGGCTACCTGACCAGCCCAAGGCGAGCAGATCGGAGCTCCAGCGATGATCCAGCCAACTTCAGGTGCCGCGCACTCGCCCGTTGCGCCAAAGCCGTCGCTGCCGGCGGAGCAGAGCACGGCAGCCACGGACTTCGAGTCGCGTACGGGCACCGCCGCCGCCGACACCGGTGACCTCGTCGATGAGTGGGGGAGGCAGTCGTTCCCCGCCAGCGATCCGCCAGCCAACTGGTGACGCGCCCGTCGCGGCCGCGGTGGTGCCGGGCCTGCTGATGCCGCTGATCGCGTACCCCCCACGACGGGCATCGATGTTATCGCCAACATGATGATCGCGCAGGCACTCGTTTGGGTCGGAGTGACATGACGCCTGCCGGGAGTGGGTCGGGAGTGGTTGCGCCACGGATCGCGGCCCGCTGACTCCGCCACTCGGCGAAGATTGCGACTTGACGAACGGATTGTTATCGCCCACAGTCGATGGTCAGGGGCGGCAAGGCCGTCGGCTTACCGGGCAAGCCCTGCCGCGCCGGCCCCTGGATCAGGCGTGCGCCAGAGCAACCGGAAGTCTGTTAACGCTAACAATCCATACCCGAGAATCCAGCCATGAGTCGTGCAGCGCCCAGCTTGAGAGGGTCGGGCCGGCTCGTGGTTGGTGGAGGAGGATCATGTTCGCCTTTGGTAGATCCCCATCGACAGCGCCGCCGTCGCGGCGGCGCGGGCGACTGCTACGGGTCGTCGCCGCCGGCGTGACGGCGTTGGTGGTCGGTGGCGCGGCCGCGGTGGTCGCCTCGACGCCCGCCGCCGCGGCGACGGTCGACACGAGCGCGTGGTACGTGCTGCTCAACCGCAACAGCGGCAAGGCCCTGGACGTGTACAACCTGGCCACCAACGACGGCGCCCGCATCGTGCAGTGGACGCGGAACAACGGCAACCAGCAGCAGTGGCAGTTCGTGGACTCCGGCGGTGGCTACTACCGGCTGCGGTCGCGGCTGTCCGGCAAGGTCCTGGACGTCTACAACTGGTCGACCGCCAACGGTGCCAGCATCGTGCAGTGGTCCGATCACAACGGGAACAACCAGCAGTTCCGGTTGGCCGACTCCGACGGCGGCTACGTCCGGTTGATCAGCCGGCACAGCAACAAGGTGGTGGAGGTGCAGGGCGCGTCGACCGCCGACGGTGGAAACATCGTGCAGTACGACGACTGGAACGGTGCCAACCAGCAGTGGCAGCTCGTCCGTGTCGACGGCGGGGGCACCCCGACGACGCCGCCGCCGACCACGCCGCCGCCCGGCACCTGCTCGCTCCCGTCGACGTACCGCTGGTCGTCGACCGGTGCGCTGGCGCAACCGAGGTCGGGGTGGGTTTCGCTCAAGGACTTCACCCACGCCCCCTACAACGGCAGGCAGCTCGTCTACGCGACCACGCACGACACCGGAACGACCTGGGGCTCGATGAACTTCGGCCTCTTCACGAACTGGTCGGACATGGGCTCGGCCAGCCAGAACCAGATGCCGTTCGCGGCTGTCGCACCCTCGCTGTTCTACTTCGCGCCGCGGAACATCTGGGTGCTCGCCTACCAGTGGGGTGGACCGGCGTTCTCCTACCGGACGTCGACCGACCCGACCAACGTGAACAGCTGGTCGGCCCACCAGACGCTCTTCACCGGCAGCATCTCCAACTCCTCCACCGGGCCCATCGACCAGGCGCTCATCGGTGACGACCAGAACATGTACCTGTTCTTCGCCGGGGACAACGGCAGGATCTACCGGGCCAGCATGCCGATCGGGAACTTCCCGGGCAGCTTCGGCTCGAACTACACGACGATCATGACCGACACGACCAACAACCTGTTCGAAGGGGTCCAGGTCTACAAGCTCCAGGGCCAGAACCGGTACCTCATGCTCGTCGAGGCGATCGGGTCGCAGGGTCGCTACTTCCGGTCGTTCACCGCCACCAGCCTGGGCGGTTCGTGGACGCCGCAGGCCGCGACCGAGAGCAATCCGTTCGCCGGCAAGGCCAACAGTGGCGCCACCTGGACCAACGACATCAGTCACGGCGAGCTGATCCGCACCAACGCCGATCAGACCATGACCGTTGACCCCTGCAACCTGCGGTTGCTCTACCAGGGACGTTCCCCCAACTCCGGCGGCGACTACGGGCTCCTGCCCTACCGGCCGGGTCTGCTGACGCTGCAACGCTAGTGGCGTGCCGCACCTCCGGCTCGGATGGAGCCGGAGCGGGCGGGCTCGGCGCACGGCCGAGCCCGCCCGGGCCACCCGGCTAGCCGGACCATCCCGCGGGCGAGCCGGTCAGGCGCCGGACGATCCCAGTCGCCGTGCCTCGGCGGTCGCCTCGTCGACCCGCCGCTCCGCCGTGCTGGTGCGCTGCACCACCTGCAGGAGCACCTGCTTGACGCTCTCCAGAGTCTGCAGCAGCGCCCCCGGCTGGCCGCCCTGCAGGACGACCGTGACGAGCTGCTGTGCCTCGCTGACCTGGACGATGGTGGCGGCGGACGCGGTGCGGAGGCCCGCGATGCCCGCCCGTACCGGGCCCAGCCCGGCGACGGTCTCCTCCGGCGTCGCCTCCCGGGGGACCGCTGCCGTCGCCGTCGTCGTCTCACCGACCGAGGTGGCGAGACCCCCCAGCCGGCCCTGCACCGCGGCGACCGCACCGCGTACCCGGGTCAGGCCCGCCGCGACCGCCGCGAAGCCGGCGCCGGCGGCGCGGAGCGCGACCTCCTGGGCCTGGTGGTCGGCGGTCGCGGCGAGGGCCCGCGCCCGCTCGACGCCGGCACCGAGGGTACGCAGCTCGGTGGCGATCTTCTCGATGTGCGTCACGGACGGTTTCCTCCCTGCAGGGGCGAACGCGGGTCCACAGGCGACCGCCGGTATCCGGGCGCCACCTGCCATTGGTAGTCTCGCCCGTCCCGGGGGAGGACGAAGAACCGGACCGTGAGGTGGTGGCAATGGGGGGCATCGATCCGTCTGGCCTCAGCCGATCGCTGGAGGAAGCGATGCGGCTGTTGCGCCAGGCCACCGGCGAGGGCACGGCCCAACCGGACGACCGACCGGACACACCGGACGTCGACGGGCTGGTCGGGCGCGGCAGCGGGGGTGACGGGCTGGTCGAGGCGGAGGTGTCCGCCTTCGGTCGCCTCGAGTCGCTGGTGATCGACCCGGGCCTGCTGCGGGCCGGCACGTCGGCCATCGCCGAGTACGTCCTGGCGGCCGTCCGGGCCGCGCAGGACGACGAGCGTGCCCGGCGCGCGGAGACGCTCGGCGGTGCGGTGCCCGACACCGGAGCCCTGACCCGGCAGCTCGAACGCGTCTCGGAGGACGCCTTCCGGGGCTTCGACCGCATGATCAGCGACCTCGACGCCGCCACCCGCCGGATCGAACGGCGGTGACGGCGTGTCCGACGGGATCGAGGTCGACGTCGCGGCGTTGCGTGCCGCCGCGGGTTCGCTCGGCACGACGGGCCAGCAGCTCGGCGGGGAGGTCACCGGCCTCGAGGGCACGGTGACCGGCTCGGGCAGCCCGTGGGGCTCCGACGAGGCGGGCTCGCTCTTCGGCGCCGTCTACGTCGAGGTGCTGACGCACGCCCTGGACGTCTACCGGTCGATGGCCGACCAGTTGCTGGAGGTCACCGAGAACCTCACCGGCAGCGCCGACGCCTACGAGGCGATCGAGACCAGCAACGCCGAACTCTTCAACCGGATGGAGCTGCCCGGTGGGTATGCAGCTGCCTCCTGAGCTCGCGGAGGCCCTGGGCTGGGTCGGTTTCACCTGGCCGACCGCGGACGAGGAACTGCTGTTCCAGGCGTCGCAGATGTGGTTCGCGTTCGCCGGTCGGCTGCGTGCCGCCGTCGGGGACGCGGAGAAGGGCGCCGCCCAGGTCTGGGGAACCAACCGCGGCGACGACGTCCGGGCGTTCGAGCAGGTGTGGCGCGGTGAGGAGGGTCCGCCGCGCCGGATGGAGGACGGCGCGCAGGCCGCCGAGCTGATCGGCATGGCCCTGCTCGTGATGGCGATCATCACCCTCACGCAGAAGATCCTCGTGATCATCCAGCTGGTGATCCTCGTCGTTCAGGTGGCGATGGCGCTGGCCGCCGCCGCACCCAGCCTCGGCGCCTCGCTCGCCCAGATCCCGGTCTCGATCGGCGTCGCCCGGATGGCCATCCAGCGGATCGTCAAGGAGGTAGTCGAGCGGGTCGTCAAGGAGATCATCCCCCGGCTGCTGAAACGGGCCAAGACGCTGCTCCGCCGGTTCAGCCGCCGGGGCGGCCGGGGTCCCGGCCGTGGCCCACGGCCCGGCATCCCGGGCCCGCACACCACGCCGCGCTACCACAACACGAAGCCGATGCTCGACAAGTACCGGAACGAGCACCTACCCGGCGGCTTCTTCCCGACACCGGTGCGCCGGCTCACCCCTGAACAACTGGAGGAGCACCGGGTCTTCTTCGACGGCGACGGCATCCTGCGCAGCGCCAAGGACGGTCGGCCCTACGACACGTCCGCCTCCAGCACCGTGTTCAGCGGCGACGGTCAGGCCATCTTCGTGATGGACCGCAACGGCAACATCTACGCGTCCACGTACCAGAAGGTCGGCGACTTCCACCACTCCACTCTGGGCAACGGACAGCCGGTCGCCGCCGCCGGTGAGCTGGTGGTCAAGGACGGTAGGGTGCAGCTCGCGACCGCCCGGAGCGGCCACTACCAGCCCGACCCGGGCCACATGGCGAACCTCGACGCCGAGTTCAAGCGCAACGGCCTCGGCAACGTCCCGATCCACAGCTGGGACGGCAGCCGGATCTTCTAGGGAGACAGCGGAGCATGAGCAGCGACAGCTGGAAGGGCCACGTCAACGGGATCCTCTACGGCATCCAGTTCGACCGGGCACTCGACGACGCCGTCGTCGCGCGGGTCGCCGACGGGGTGGTCGGCGGGAACTACCCGGGCGACCGCGCCGAGACCCTGGACGCGCTCACCCAGGCACTGCGCTACCCGGGGCCGCTCAACGACCAGGTCGAGGCCCCGCACAGCGAGGAGACCATCCGCGAGTTCCTGGGCCGGCTCTCGGCGGCCCTCGCGGCCCGCGGCTGACGGCCCGGGCCCAGGGGTACGCCGGCAGGTCGGTCGGACCGGCGCCGGGGCCGCACCGCACTCCTCGGCCGGCCCGGCGTGTCCCAGCACGCCGGCCCGCTCAAATAGCGGCGGAGGTGGGCCGCTGTTTATGGCGCTCCGGAACATACGGCTGCGAATTTCGTCATATTCGAGCTGCCTCATGCGTCTGCGGCCGTCGTCCCAGGTCAACGGGGGGCGGATTGGCGATCGGCACATCGAGCGGTAATCGGTAGTGGCTCCACGGCACATTCGGCCGACCCCGCCCGAACACCATTCTGGTCGCGAATCAGCCGGACCGGAGAAGGGTGAAAAATGTTCCGTGCCATTCGTCGAGCCGCAATGGTGCTCGCGCTCACGGTGGGGCTGCTCGCCGGGACGGGTGCCGCCGCACAGGCCGCCGTCAACCCCGCCACTCCCCAGTCGCTGTGCGGCCTGGGCTACGTCCTGCGCGACCAGGACCCGATCCACCACACGCAGACCGGCGAGCGCCTTGGCACCGTCTACCTGATGTACAACCCGCTCGTCGGCTACGCCTGCACGGTCACCGTCAAGTCCGCGTACGTCGGCGCGCTGACCCGCACCCAGGTCTACCTGGCCGCCCAGTACCTGCCCACCCACTCCGACGACGGGAACCGGCTCTACGCCGCCGGCCCGGCCCGGGCGTACGTCCTGGGTGGCTGCGCGATCTGGGGCGGCTTCATGGCCGATGCCGCCGGCACGATCCACTACCACGACCGCGCGAACCCGGCGATCGGCGGCATCGGCACCTGCTTCTGACGCCCGAGGCCCGGCCCGTGCCACTCGGCGCGGGCCGGTCCGCCGGGGCCTGGGCCGGGCCGGGCCGGGCCGGGCCGGGCCGGAAGAGCTTCGCGCGCACCGTCGCGGTTGCAGGCGTCGGCCGGGCCGCGACCCGGTGGCATACTCGGGCGCCATGGTGTTGTCGCGTGGCTGGGCGCTCTTCCTCGTCGCCGTGGGCGTCTGGACCTGGGTGATCTGGCCCCGCTTCGCCGTCGCCATCTGGCAGGACCCCCGGTCCTGGACGAGCGGGGTGGTCGGGGACTTCCCGGCGACCGGCTTCCTGTGGGTCCACGCCCTCCTGATCGGAGCCTCCCTGGCCATCGGCACCACCGTCGGAGTGCTCGGCGTCCGCGGCGTCCTCGCCGCCCGGCGTTCCTCGGCCGGCTGAGGCGGGCGGGCTCCCGAGCCGGCGCGCGGCACGTTGTAGCCGTCGGCGGCGCCGTCCCGAGTCAGGGGCCACCGGGGCGGCCTCCGGGGCCACGGGCTATCGAGCGGAAGGCGTCAGCTGCGCCGCGAGTCGCCTTCCGGTACCGGCCGGAATCGTCGCCGGCGTCGGCTGACGCAACCTTCGGAGGGCGTGTGACGGGCGTCGCTACCCCCCGATTTGACGTTCAAACCCACAGCCGCGTAACTTTCTCTCTGCCGGTCGGGAACGGGGCAAACAGGGCGAAAGCCCAGGAGCCCGGGAACGGATCGGCACCGACGGGCAGCGGGTTCCACCCCTGTTCCGCCGGGCCGGGCGGGGCCCCGCCAGATCTGCCACGAGGCCGATTTGGCGCGGCGAAACCGACCGGGTATGGTTAACGACCGGCAGGGCACCGGGCGAGCCAGCGGGAGACCGCGGCGGCCGGTTCTGCCGAATCCGATGATCACGTGCGGTGGATTATCGCTGCGCGCGCTCACCGGAGCCGAGCCGTACGAAGCATGACAGACCGGGACACACGGTTTGACACGGCAGAGACGGTGAGGTAACGTAGTAAAAGTGCCCGGCCGCGTGTCGGGTGGGACGGTTGCCCCGGATGGGTGCCTGCGGTTTGTGGGTGTCTTGATGGTGTGTGGTTGTTCTTTGAGAACTCAACAGGGTGCTTGATAAGCCAGTGCCAATTGTTTTATACCCTGGACTGGTCGGGCCTTTTTGGTCTTGGCTGGTTTTGGATTCCTTTGGCAACTTTTGTTGTTGTCGGGATTTTCTTCAATTTTTTGTTGGAGAGTTTGATCCTGGCTCAGGACGAACGCTGGCGGCGTGCTTAACACATGCAAGTCGAGCGGAAAGGCCCTTCGGGGTACTCGAGCGGCGAACGGGTGAGTAACACGTGAGCAACCTGCCCTAGGCTTTGGGATAAC
>NZ_SHKZ01000001.1:0-922500 GCF_004217535.1 Micromonospora sp. CNZ295 | reverse complement strand
ACCCGAAGCGGAGTGATCTAGCCATGGGCAGGCTGAAGCGCGGGTAAGACCGCGTGGAGGGCCGAACCCACCAACGTTGAAAAGTTGGGGGATGACCTGTGGTTAGGGGTGAAAGGCCAATCAAACTCCGTGATAGCTGGTTCTCCCCGAAATGCATTTAGGTGCAGCGTCGCGTGTTTCTTGCCGGAGGTAGAGCACTGGATGGTCTAGGGGGCCCACAAGCTTACCGAAATCAGCCAAACTCCGAATGCCGGTAAGTGAGAGCGCGGCAGTGAGACTGCGGGGGATAAGCTTCGTAGTCGAGAGGGAAACAGCCCAGATCACCAGCTAAGGCCCCTAAGCGTGTGCTAAGTGGAAAAGGATGTGGGGTCGCATAGACAACCAGGAGGTTGGCTTAGAAGCAGCCACCCTTTAAAGAGTGCGTAATAGCTCACTGGTCAAGTGGTTCCGCGCCGACAATGTAGCGGGGCTCAAGCACACCGCCGAAGCTGTGGCACTCACACAGGTACTTCGCCGGCGCCCTTGTGGTGTCGGTGCAGGTGTGTGGGTGGGTAGGGGAGCGTCGTGCCGGGGGTGAAGCAGCCGAGTGATCGAGTTGTGGACGCGGCACGAGTGAGAATGCAGGCATGAGTAGCGAAAGAAGGGTGAGAAACCCTTCCGCCGGATGACCAAGGGTTCCAGGGCCAGGCTAATCCGCCCTGGGTGAGTCGGGACCTAAGGCGAGGCCGAGAGGCGTAGTCGATGGACAACGGGTTGATATTCCCGTACCCGCGAAGGAGCGACCCTGACGAACCTCGCTGTGCTAACCACCCAAACCTGACAAGGTCTTCGGACCGCGTTGGCGGAGCGTGGGAACCTGGCGGGTAGTAGTCAAGCGATGGGGTGACGCAGGAAGGTAGCTGAGCCCGGCCGGTGGTTGTGCCGGGGTAAGCGTGTAGGCCGTGCTGTAGGCAAATCCGCAGCACATGAGGCTGAGACGTGATGCCGAGCCGATTCAGGTGAAGTCAGTGATCCTATGCTGCCGAGAAAAGCCTCTAGCGAGTTCCGAGCGGCCCGTACCCCAAACCGACACAGGTGGTCAGGTAGAGAATACCGAGGCGATCGGGCGAACTGTGGTTAAGGAACTCGGCAAATTGCCCCCGTAACTTAGGGAGAAGGGGGGCCGGAGACGTGAAGCCCCGCGCGGGTGGAGCGTTGTATGGCCGCAGAGAGCAGGGGGAAGCGACTGTTTACTAAAAACACAGGTCCATGCGAAGAAGTAATTCGATGTATATGGACTGACGCCTGCCCGGTGCTGGAACGTTAAGGGGACCTGTTAGCCCGCAAGGGCGAAGCGGAGAACTTAAGCGCCAGTAAACGGCGGTGGTAACTATAACCATCCTAAGGTAGCGAAATTCCTTGTCGGGTAAGTTCCGACCTGCACGAATGGCGTAACGACTTCCCCACTGTCTCAACCACAGGCCCGGCGAAATTGCATTACGAGTAAAGATGCTCGTTACGCGCGGCAGGACGGAAAGACCCCGGGACCTTTACTATAGCTTGACATTGGTATCTGAGGCAGCTTGTGTAGGATAGGTGGGAGCCGGTGAAACTCGCACGCCAGTGCGGGTGGAGGCAATCTTGAAATACCACTCTGGTTGGTTCGGGTATCTAACTTCGGACCGTTATCCGGTTCAGGGACAGTGTCTGGTGGGTAGTTTAACTGGGGCGGTTGCCTCCTAAAAGGTAACGGAGGCGCCCAAAGGTTCCCTCAGCCTGGTTGGCAATCAGGTGTTGAGTGCAAGTGCACAAGGGAGCTTGACTGTGAGACTGACAGGTCGAGCAGGGACGAAAGTCGGGACTAGTGATCCGGCACTGGCATGTGGAAGCGGTGTCGCTCAACGGATAAAAGGTACCCCGGGGATAACAGGCTGATCTTCCCCAAGAGTCCATATCGACGGGATGGTTTGGCACCTCGATGTCGGCTCGTCGCATCCTGGGGCTGTAGCAGGTCCCAAGGGTTGGGCTGTTCGCCCATTAAAGCGGTACGCGAGCTGGGTTTAGAACGTCGTGAGACAGTTCGGTCCCTATCCGCCGTGCGCGTAGGATACTTGAGAAGGGCTGTCCCTAGTACGAGAGGACCGGGACGGACGAACCTCTGGTGTGCCAGTTGTCCCGCCAGGGGCACGGCTGGTTAGCTACGTTCGGAAGGGATAACCGCTGAAAGCATCTAAGCGGGAAGCTCGCTTCAAGATGAGGTATCCCACCACCTCCGGGTGGGTAAGGCCCCCAGCTAGACGACTGGGTTGATAGGCCGGAAATGTAAGCCCGGTAACGGGTTCAGTTGACCGGTACTAATAGGCCGAGGACTTGACCCACAAAGCTGCTACGCGTCCACTGTGCAACTCCCGACAAACGAACAACACCCACCCCAGCAGGTGGTCGAGTTGTTTGACATGTCGATAGAGTTACGGCGGTCATGGCGGAGGGGAAACGCCCGGCAACATTCCGAACCCGGAAGCTAAGCCCTCCAGCGCCGATGGTACTGCACCCGGGAGGGTGTGGGAGAGTAGGACACCGCCGGACAACCTTCCCGTTCAGGGCCACCCACCAGGGTGGCCCTGAACGCGTTTCCGGAGCATTTTCCCGTCACCCCTGCGGAGCTTCCCCCCGCCCGCGGCGCCGCTTGGCGACATACGGCAGGGCGAACAGGTACAGGCCGGTGAACAGGAGCAGCGCGAGCGGGAACAGCGGGACGTAGGAAACCCACTCGATCGGATCCTCCTGCGCCAGGGCGATGAACGTGACCACGACGGTCAGTGTGAACGCGATGGCCAGCCAACGGTGGAACTGACGGATCGACTTGTTCCAGTTCATGGAAACCTCCAGGGAAAGGCGTGAGCCCGGGCCACAAGGCAGGCCGGGCGACCTGCACCCTGGCCACGCTAATGGCGACCCGAACACCGGAGCTTCTCGATTCCTGACCGGTGCGCAAGGGCCGCTTCCGTGGCGACACCCGATACCGACAGGGCCCTGCGGACCAGCAGCGCGGCGGCGCCGGCCGGGCGGCCCGGGTCGCGTGGCCCGAGGCGGAGCACGGTGTGCGTACGCAGAAGAAAGCCCCGCCGGCCGCAAGCCGGCGGGGCTTCGCGGTGCGAGCCTGGGACGGCGGTCAGGACGGTTCGGGGCCGCAGATGAACCGCGGCTCGGCGTCGTAACGCCAGGTGAACTTCTCCCGCTTGACCACCTTGCCGCCCTTACGGAAGACCCGGTACGCGTCCTGGGTGAAGCCGTCGCTGCCGGCGGCCGAGATGCACTTCGGGCCGGGCTCCAGGTAGACCGTCCTCGGCTTGGTGATGTTGCGGCGCGGGCTGTACTCGGTCTTCACGCTGTCCCAGATCTTCGTGCTCCAGATCGACACGGTGATCGTGTTCGACGTGTAGGAGGTGTCGATCAGGACCCCGTAGTCGGTGTTGTTGCGGAACTTGAAGTCCAGATCCGGGTAGAAGATGGTCGACTCGATGACGGCCGGGTAGCGGCTGAAGTAGTACGAGTGCGGCTTGTGCTCGACGTCCTCCAGACCGGCGTAGTACGTGGCGTTGAAGAGGGTCGTGGTGAACTGCGAGACGCCGCCGCCGACGCCCGGCACCAGCTTGCCGTTCAGGATGACCGGGGCGTCCTTGTAGCCCTGAGCGTAGCTCCGCTCGCCCGTGTGCCCGTTCAGGGAGAACGTCTCGCCGGGCAGCACGAGCGTGTTGTCGACGTCCTTGGCGGCGGTGATGATGTTCTGGCTGCGCGGCGAGGAGAGCCCGCCCGGAAACCGGGTGCTGAAGGTGGAGACGCGCTCCGTTATGCCCAGCCCCGCCAGCTTCGCCGCGGTCAGCTCCGGCTGCGCCGGCTTGAGGGTGCCGGTGACCCGGCGGTCGTCCGTCCGGGGCAGGACAGCGAGCAGGGCCTCCCCCAGCGTCGCGGTGTCCAGCTGCTTGCCGGCCCTGCCCTCGGTGATCTTCGGCTTGCCGCCGGCGAGCGTGATCCGGGCGTCCTGCGGCGGGACCTCGACCTTCGCCAGCTCGCCGCCGAGCGCCGCGCGCAGCCGCTTGACGTCCACCGTCGCGGCCAGCTTGCCGCTCTCGTCGGCGGTGAACCGCAGGCTCTTCGCGATCGCCTTCGGTGGGATGGAGAGCGAGCCCTTGTCCGTCGTCAGGGTCACCGGCGCGGCCACGGCCGGCTTCGCCAGCTCGGCCACCATCCGGTCCACCTCCTCGGCGGTGGTCGCCGGGTGCGTCTCGACCAGCGGGACGGTGATCGGCTGGCCGCCCAGCCAGCCGTCCCGGACCACCTGCGCCGACCGCTCGGCGTCGAGCGCGAGGCTGGGCTTCGGGTGGACCGCCTTGGGGGTCAGGTTGCTCCAGGTGATCCCCGGCATGGTCATCTTGCGGCCCTGGTCGCCCATGACGTCCTTCAGCGCCGCGTCGAGCCGGGCCGCGTCCACCGTCACCACGGGCTCGACGGCGCGGGAACCCACCAGCCGGTCGACCGCGTGCGCCTGCGCCTCGACCGCGGCCGCCACGGTGGCCTCCACGTCGACCCGCAGGCCCACGTCGGCCGGGTTGATCTCGGCGCTGCGCTCACCGACCTGCACGGTCACCGGGGCGGCCAGCTCGGCGGCCCGCCGGTCCAGCGCCGCCTGGAGTTCGCGGGCGGCGTCCGCGCGGCTGCGGCCACCGAGCTCGGCGCCCAGCACGGTCGTGCCCCGGGGGACGTCGCCGGCGTACGCGTAGGCGCCGACACCGGCGACGGAGGCGAGCACCACCGTGGCGAGCCCGGCGGCGAGCAGTACGCGGGTGCGGGCCGGCCGCCGCCCGCCGCGCCCTCCGGGCGCCGGCTCCTCGACGGGCCACTGCACGGCCTTCACCTGCACGGTGGGCCGGTCGTCGGCGGGTGGCATCTTTTCGCCGTACAGGGTCACAGTCACCTCGATCGGGGGCATACCACACGGGCGGGTTTCCCGCCGCAGGGAACTACGGTAACCAACGCGCCCGGGCGGCGGCAGCCTGCGCCCGCCCGGATGCGCCGAAGCGTGTCGCAGCGCCACCCGCTCGTCGCGCGCCGTGTCCGCCATGGAACGGTGGGAGACATGCGAGCGGACGAGGCGGTCCTGGCGTACGGCGGCGGTTGGGTGGACCGGGCGGGGGCGCTGCGCGCCGACCCGGAACGGACGGCGGCTCTGCTGGCCGAGCCCGGCACCCGGGTGGTGCCGCTCTGGCGGGACCGCTGCCTGGTCGCCGGGGAGGCGCCGGTCCGGTTGACCGGCGAGTCGGCGGCCGGGGCGTGCGCCGTCGCCGACCAGGTCGTCTTCCTGGGGCTGGACGAGGGGCGGGCGGTCTTCGCGGCCGACCTCAGCACGCTGACCGAGGACGCCGCCCGCGAGGTGGCCGGCGCGACCGGCGCGGTCGACGTCCGCGGGCTCGCCGGGCGGCTCACCCCCGCCGAGGCGGCCACCCAGGCGTACGGGCGGGGCCTGCTGCACTGGCACCGGCGGCAGCGGTACTGCGGTTCGTGCGGCGAACCGACCGCGGCCCGCGACGCCGGGCACGTACGCCGCTGCGTCGGGCCGGACTGCGACCGGCTGTTCTTCCCCCGGATCGAACCCGCCATCATCGTGCTGGTGGAGGCGCCCGGGTCGCCCGACCGCTGCCTCCTGGCCCGGCACGCCGGCGCGCCGGCGGGGGCGTACTCGACGCTGGCCGGCTTCGTCGAGGTGGGCGAGAGCCTGGAGGACGCCGTCCGGCGGGAGATGGCCGAGGAGGCCGGCGTGGTCGTGACCGACGTCGCGTACCAGGGCTCGCAGGCGTGGCCGTTCCCGGCGGGGCTGATGGTGGGATTCCGGGCCACCGTCGCGTCCGACGAGATCCGGGTGGACGGGCTGGAACTGCTCGAGGCGCGCTGGTTCACCCGGGACGAGTTGCGGGCGCGGGCGGCTGCGGGCCGGCCGCTCGGTCGGGTCGACTCGATCGACCGGCACCTGCTGACCCGCTGGCTCGCCGAGGGCTGAGCAGCATCACGAGCGCCGTCCCGGCGGCGACGGCGAGGGCGCTCCACATGATGCCCGCCAGGCTGCGCGGCGCGACGAGCGTCGCCAGCCCGGCGAGGGCGAGCGTCGCCACCCAGAGGGGTGCGGACGGCGACCGCACGCCGGCCGCGATCCTGGCGTTGACGAGCACGAACACCAGCGCGTACAGGGCGCCGGTGGCGGCGAACCAGGGGGCGTACCGGCCCAGGGACGCGTAGTCCCCGCCGCCGGCCAGCCGGAAGGCCAGACCGCCGGCCAGCGCCGAGGCGAGCACGAGCAGGACGCCGCAACCGCCGACGACGGCGAGCGCGACGGTGCGCGCCCGACGGTGCCCGACGGCGAGCCGGGGCAGCGCGAGCACGGTGACCACCTGCGGCGCCCACAGGGCGCCCTTGGTGAGGACGGTGCCGACCGCGTACGCCCCGGACTCCGCCTCCGGCAGCAGCTGCCGCGCGAGGATCAGGTCCGCGTACGACACGACGAGCATCGCCAGCGCGGCCGTTCCGGCGCTCAGGACCCGGCCGATCCGCAGGCCGAACTGTTGCGGGCCGTCGACGGCGGTCCGGCGACCGCGTCGGGCGATCGAGGCCAGCACGGGCAGGGCGGCGTACGCGGTGAGGAGGCCGCACCCGAGCGTGGCGACGACGTCGGCGCCGACCAGGAGGGCGGCGACCATTCCGGCGTAGCGGCCGAGCGCGAGCGCGCCCATGCCCCAGGCGAGGCGGACGAAGCGTTCCTCGCCCTGGAGTTCGCCGAGCCAGCCGCCGGCCAGGACGACCGGCACGGTGAGGCCCACCAGCAGCGCGATGACCACGACCGGCAGTCGGAGCGTGACGCTGAGCAGTGGCGCCGCCGCCGCCAGGGCGCCCGCGGTGACCGCGGTCGTGACGATGCTCGCCCGGGTGGCCGACGCACCGGGCTGCCGCGCGCAGTGCACCGCGACGGCCATCTGGAGGCCCACCCCGGTGACGCCGACGATGGCGACCAGGGCCAGCACGGTGGCCAGGATGCTGAGATCCTCGGCGGGGAGACGCCGGGCGCCGAGCATCGGCACCAGGTACGCGAACCCGTTGGTGACCGCGGCGGCGATCGCGACGGCCGCGCCGGCCGCGCCGAGCCGGCCAAGGCCGGAACCGGCCGTCGTCTCTGTCATCGTGCCTCGTTGGGGGTAGCGCCGCCCGGTGCGCAGGTCGTCGGGGCACCGCGCCCCGCCCTGCTGGTCGGTGGTCGTCTGGCAAACTACCGCCAGCGTCGGCCCGTGCCTAGGGCGTGCCCTGGAACCCGTCGAGCCGAGACGGCCGTCGCGGGCGGGCGAGGATGCGGGTGACACGCCCTGGGGGCGTCGGGAGACCGTTGGGGGTTCGAGTGCGCCGACCGTCAGCGCGGCCGGTGCCGGCCGGGGCGGCCGGCTGGCGGCGGTGGTGGCCGGAGGCGGTGCTCGGCGTCGGCGTGGTCCTGGCGATCCTCGGCCCGGTGCTCCGGCGCGGCTTCCTGCTCCGGTACGACCTGGTGTTCGTGCCCGACCCGCCGTTCGGCCCGATGGTCTGGGGCAGCGGCGGCGAACTGCCGCGGGCCGTGCCGAGCGAACTGCTCGCCGTGGGTCTGGCCCACGTGGTGCCGTCCGACGTGGCGGAGAAGGTGCTGCTCGCCGCTGCCCTGGCCCTCGCCGCGGTCGGCGCCGCGCGGCTGGCCCCGGTCGGTCACCCGGCCGCCCGGATCGCGGCGGGCCTGCTCTACGTGTGGAACCCGTGGGTGTACGGGCGGCTGCATCTCGGGCAGTGGGCGATCCTCGCGGGCTACGCGGCGCTGCCGTGGGCGTACGCGTGGGTGGTGAACGTGGCGCGGCGGCCCGTGCGCGAGGGCGCGGCGGCGGAGCGGGACGGCGACCCGCGCCCGCCACGTCGGCGGGTGGCGGTCGCGGGCGGGCTGGCCGTGGTGCTGGGCGGTCCGGCCCTGGTGCTCTCGGCGGTGTTGATCTGCGCCCCGGCGCTGGCGCTGGCCCGCCGGTGGCGGGCCCTCGCGGCGGGCGCGGCGACGCTCGCCGGGTTGACCGCGCCCTGGCTGCTGGCGCTGGTTGACCGGTCCGGCGCGCTCGCCGTCGACGAGCGGGGGGTCGGCGCCTTCGCGGCGCGGGCGGACACCCCGCTCGGAGTGCTGGGCAGCGTGGTGACGCTGGGTGGGATCTGGAGCCGCAACGCGGTCCCGTTCGGGCGGGACCGGTGGCCGGTCGCGGTGCTCGCGCTCGTGCTCGCGCTGGCGGCCGGCTGGGGTTTCGTCCTGCTCCGCCGGCGCTGGTCGGCGTCGCTCCGATGGGGTCTGCTGGTCGGCGCGGCCATCGGCACGGTGCTCGCCGTGCTGCCGGCCGTCCCGCCGGGCGAACGGTTGATGGTGGCGCTCGTCGACGCGGTGCCCCTGACCGGTGCCGCCCGGGACGGCACCCGGCTGCTGGCGCCGTTGGCATTGGCGCAGGCGGTGGGGCTGGCGGTGCTGGTCGAGCGGTTGGCGCCGGTGGGCGGCCGAGCGGTGGCGTCCCTGGTGGCGGTCGCTCCCGTTCTGCTCGTGCCCGGCCTCGCCGGGGGGCTCACCGGGCAGCTGCACACCTCGCACTATCCGGCGGAGTGGGCGGCGGTGCGGGCGGTGGTCGACGCCGACCGGGTGGGCGGCAGCCTCCTGTCGCTGCCCTGGTCGTCATTCCGGGCCTACCCCTGGGCCGGGAACGTGCCGGTTCTCGATCCGGCGCCGCGGGCGTTCCGGCGGCCCGTCGTCGCCGACCAGGACGTGCTGGTGGGGCGCGAGCGGATCCGCGGCGAGAGCCGGCAGGCGGACCGGGTCGCGGCCGTGCTGGCGGCACCGGGCGATCCGGTGCCGGCGCTGCGCCGGCTCGGCGTGCGGTACGTCCTCATCCAGAATGATCAACCGGGCGCGGCGGAGGCGCGGGCGCGCTTCCCGAACGCCGAATTGGTCCGACAGGATGCCGCATTGACGCTGATCCGTCTCCCAAGTGACGGTTCGGAGGCCCCTGCCTGGACTGTTGGGATAGTTCCCGTGATGGGCTATTCGGTACTCGGGGGCACCCTGCTGATCGCCCTTCTGCACCCCACCAAACGCTTCCGGCGCGTGCTACTGTCCGGTCACTTGTGTCGAAGGGACCGTCAATGAAGGCATCCTTCAACCCGCTCCTGACCGCCATCGTGGCGGCGGCGGTGGGCGCTGTGCTGGGGATTCTGGCCGTTTCGCTTGGGACGTCGGTTGCCACCGACGCCAGGCCGGCCAAGGTGGACCAGCCGCTCATCGTGTACGGCGAGCGCTGACGGCGCTTCATGGAGGCCCGCCTCCCTGAGGCGCCGTCGTGCGTCGTGCTCGACGTCGTCGTCCCCTCGTACAACGAGGAGAAGCGCCTGCCGGATACGCTCGTCGTGCTCCGAGCGGCACTGGCCGACCTCGGTGTTCCCTGCCGGGTGACGGTGGTCGACAACGCGAGCACCGACGGGACGGCCCGGGTCGCGGTCGAGGCTCCGGACGGGCCGGTCCCGGTGCGGGTGCTGCACTGCGCCGAGCGGGGCAAGGGCTTCGCGGTGCGCGCCGGGGTCCTCGCCAGCGACGCGCGGTACGTCGGCTTCTGCGACGCCGACCTCGCCACCGCGCTCGACGACCTGGGGCAGGTGCTGCACCTGCTCCGGGACGGCGCCGACGTGGTGGTGGGTTCCCGCGCCCATCCGGGGTCGACGGTGGAGGACCGGCACAGCCCGCTGCGCCGATGGGGCGCCGTCGCGTTCCGGGGCGCCGTCCGACAGATCGTGCGGACCGTCGGCGAGACGCAGTGCGGCTACAAGTTCTTCCGTGGCGACGTCGCACGCCGGGCGTTCGAGCCGCTGCGGTGCGGCGGCTTCGCGTTCGACGTAGAGGTGCTCGGTCGTGCCGAGCGGGCCGGTGCCCGGCTGGTGGAGATCCCGGTCAACTGGGTCGACGTGCCCGGCTCCACCTTCTCCACCCTCCGGCACGGTTGGCGCAGCTTCGTCGACGTGGCGGCGATCTCCTGGCGGCTGCGCCGGGCCGAGACCGCTCCCGCCGCTTCGTCCGTACCCCCGGTCGTCAATCTCCCGGTCTCGCCCGACGTGACCAGCGGCGCCGCCGTGGGCCTGCGGCCGTGACCGTCCCGTCCGCCCGCACCGCTCCCGATTCCGTCCTCGACACCGGCCTCGCGGGGCGTCGGGTCGCGGTGCTCAACTGGAAGGACCCGTGGCACCCGGACGCCGGCGGCGCCGAGGAGTACGCCTGGCGGGTGGCCCGCGGCCTGGTCACGGCCGGTGCCGAGGTCACCTTCGTCACCGCCCGCGCCGCCGGCCAGCACGCCGGTGAGGTGCGCGACGGAGTCACGATCGTCCGCGGCGGCGGTCGGTGGAGCGTCTACCCGCGGGCCCTGGCCTGGCTGCTGCGTCGACGGCGCCGGTTCGACGCGGTGCTCGACTGCCAGAACGGCATCCCGTTCTTCAGCCCGCTCGTGCTGCCCCGCCGGGTACCGGTGGCGTGCGTGATCCACCACGTCCACGACCGGCAGTTCCGGCTCTACTTCGGTCCGCTGGTCGGCCGGTTCGGCGCCTGGCTGGAGGGCCCGGTGGCCCGCCGCGTCTACCGCCACGGCGTGACGCTCGCCGTGTCCCCCTCCACCGCCCGGGCCGTACGGGACCGGCTCCGCTGGGCGGCGCCGGTGGTCGTGGTGCCCAACGGGTCCGAGGCACGGGCCGGTGCGCCTTCGCGGGCCCGCGACGGCCGGCCCCGACTGGTCTGCGTCGGCCGGGTGACCCCCCACAAGCGGGTCGACCTGGTGGTCGACGCCGTGGCCCGGCTCCAGGCCCGGCGGCCCGACCTGACCCTCGACGTGGTGGGTGGCGGGCCGGACGTGGACCGGATCCGCCGGCACGTCGCCGACCGGGGGCTGGCCGACGTGGTCACCGTCCACGGCCATGTGCCGGCGCAGCGCCGGGACGCCCTGGTGGACGCCGCCTGGCTGCACGTCACCGGGTCCTGGGGCGAGGGATGGGGGCTCGTCGTCGTGGAGGCCGCGGCGGCCGGGCTGCCCACGGTCGCCTTCGACGTGGAGGGGATCCGCGACGCCGTACGCCCGGGGCGTACGGGGTGGCTCGCCGTCGAGGGCGACGACCCCGCCGGCAGCCTCGCCGACTGCCTCGACCGGGCGCTCGATCAGCTGGCGGAGCCCGGCAACGCCGACCGGACGGCCGCGGAGTGCCGGCGGTGGAGCGGTTCGTTCCGGTGGGACGACACCGGCCGGCGGGTCCGGGACGTCCTGGGTGACCTGCTCGCCCCGCGGGCCGTGCCGTGGGCGACCGACGACACCTGCCTCGAGGTCCGCACCGACGCGCCGGACGACCTGCTCGCCCGGATCACCCCGCTCCTTCCCCGTACCCGGCGGGTCGCCGTCGGCGCGGACTCCCTGTGGCTCCTGGTCCCGGCGGCGGATCCGGCGGCGGTCCGGGACGTACTGGCCCGGGCCGGCGTGCCGGCCTCGGCCGTCACCGGGCGGGTGCCGTCCACCGACGAACTGCTCACCGGCGCTCCGGAATGGCAGTGCTGAGCGGCTGGAGGGCCGCCCGACGCACCACCGGAGCATCCGCCACACCGGTGTCCGTGGCGGTGTGGCGGCTGCGGGAGCTGCTGGTCTGCCTCGCCCTGATCGGCCTGTGCGTCACGCAGGAGCCGGGGCTCGTCGTACCGGACACGAAGCTGGACATGGCCGTCGACCCGGGCGGTTTCCTCGCCCGCGCCGCCGAGCTGTGGACGTCGGGTTGGCAGTTCGGGACGCTCCAGAACCAGGCGGTCGGCTACTTCTTCCCGATGGGGCCCTTCTTCGTCCTCGGCGAGGCGATCGGCCTGCCGACCTGGTTCGTCCAGCGGCTGTGGATGGCGGCCCTGCTCTGCGTCGCCTTCACCGGTGCGGTGCGGCTGGCCCGGGCCCTGGACATCGGCGGTCCGGCGACCCGGCTGGTGGCGGGCGCGGTGTTCGCGCTCTCGCCCCGGGCGCTCACCCTGGTCGGCACGGTCTCGCTGGAGCTGCTGCCGTACTGCGTCGCGCCGTGGGTGGTGCTGCCCCTGGTGCGCGGGGCCGCCGGTGGTTCGCTGCGGCGGGCGGCAGCGCTGAGCGGCCTCGCGGCGGTCTGCATGGGTGGCGCCAACGGGGCCGCCGCGGCCTGCGCGGTCCTCCCGGCCTTCCTGTACCTGGTGACCCGCCCACCGGGTCCGCGCCGGCGACGCCTGTTCGCGTGGTGGACGCTCGCCATGGCGGCGGCCACCTCCTGGTGGCTGGTGCCGCTGCTGCTCCTGCAGAACCACGGCTTCCCGTTCCTGCCGTACACCGAGAGCGCGGCCGTGACCACCGGCCTGAGCGAGCTGCCGGCGGCGGTCCGTGGCGTCACCCACTGGGTCGGCTACCTGGCCGTCGACGGCGTGCCCTGGTGGCGGTCGGGGTGGGCGCTGGTCACGGTGCCGTGGCTGGCGGTCGCCACCGCGCTGATCGCCGCGCTCGGGGTGGCCGGTCTGGCCCGCCGGGACCTGCCCGAGCGGCGGTTCCTGCTGACCGCGGCGCTGGTGGGGCTCCTGGCGCTGACCGCCGGCAACCTCTCCCTGGGTGGCGCGGCGTTCGCCGCGAACGTGCGGGAGATCCTGGACGGCTCGCTCGCCGCGCTCCGCAACCTGCACAAGTTCGACGTCGTCATCCGCCTCCCGATGGCGTTGGCCGCCGCGCACCTGCTGGAGAGCGTCGGGCGGATCGCCGCCATCCGGCGGTTCCCGCGGCCGACCACCGTGGCGCCGAGACGCGCGGCGGTCGGGCTGACCGCGGTCACCCTCGTCGCCATGGCCGCCGGCGCCGGCACCGCCGGTCTCGCCGCGCACGGCGGGTTCCCCGGGCTCCCCGAGCACTGGCGGCAGACGGCCGCGTGGCTCGACCGGCACGCCGGGCACGGTACGACGCTGCTGGTGCCGGGCTCGAACTTCGCCGAGTACGGCTGGGGGCGTCCGATGGACGAGCCGCTGCAGCCGTTGCTGGAGTCCCGCTGGGCGGTGCGTTCCCTCGTCCCGGCCGGCTCCGTGGGCAACGCCCGGCTGCTCGCCGCGATCGACGAGCGGCTGGCCGCCGGCACGGTGTCGCCGGGCCTGGTGGACGTCCTCGGCCGGCTCGGCGTGCGCTACCTGGTCGTGCGGAACGACCTGCGGCCAGCGGTCGGCGCGACGGCGTGGCCGGTGGTCGTGCACCGGACCCTGGACAACGCGCCGGGGCTGTCCCGGGTCGCGCAGTTCGGGCCCACCGTCGGGGCGGACCCGGACTTCGAGGGGGCCTGGGACTACGGGCTGCACCGGCCGTACCCGGCGGTGGAGATCTACCGGGTCGACCGCCCGGCACAGCGCGCCAACCTGCTCGACGCGTCCGAGCCACTGAACCTGGCCGGCGCGCCGGAGACGTTGCTGGACCTGGCGGACGCCGGGCTCCTGGACGACCGGCCGGTGATCCTCGACGGTGACCCAGGCGCCCCCAGCGGGGCGCCCAGCATCCTGGCGGACAGCCTCCGCAACCGGGAGGTCGACTTCGGTCTCATCCGGGGGAACGTCTCCCGGACGTTCACACCCGACGACGAACCGCGCCAGCCACGTGCGGTCCACGACGTCGTCGACCCGGCCTGGGAGCCGTCGACGACCACCGCCGCGTACGACGACGGGATCCAGGTACGGGCGTCGTCGACGGCCGCGGACGTGGCCGGCCCGGCCGGACTGCGCGACCCCTCGGCCGGGCCGTACTCGGCCGTCGACGGGGACACCGCCACCGCCTGGTTGTCCGACGGGGCGCACAAGCCGGTGGGCCAGTGGCTGGAGGTACGGTTCCCGCGCCAGATCCGCGCCGACTCGATCCTGTTGCAGGCGGTCGAGGACGAGGTGATCGGTGAACCGGTGACGCGGGTCCGGGTCAGCACGGCCGCCGGGTCGTTCCTGCACTGGGTGGTGGGTTCGGGCCGCGATCCGGCGCGCCTGACGCTGCCGTCCGGGCCGACCGACTGGGTTCGGGTCACCATCGACGGGGTCGCCGACCTGGACGTCCCCGGACGCCGGGTGGGAATCCGCGAGCTACGCATACCGCAGGTCGACCCGAACCGGTACCTGCAACTGCCGGAGGTCCCCGCCGGCTCCGGCACGCCGGAGATCGTCTCCCTCGCCCGGCGGACCGGCGATCGCCCGGCCTGTACGCCGACCGGCGACCACTACGTCTGCGCGCCCGACCTGATCCGGCAGGGCGAGGAGGTGGGGCTGGACCCCCGCCGCTTCACGCTTCCGGCGGACTCGACGGCCCGGATCACCGGCCTGGCCCGGCCGACGCCGGCCACCGCGCTCGACGCGTACGACGAGTTGATCGGCGGGCCCCGGTTCGAGACGTCGAGCAGGTGGTTCGCCGATCCCGTCGCCTCCGCCCGGGCCCTCGGCGACGGCGACGACGGCACGGCGTGGTGGGCCGACCCGGACGATCAGCAGCCCAGGATCACGCTCCGCTGGCTCGGCGTGCGGAAGGTGAGCTGGGTCCGGCTGCGCTTCCCGCCGTCCCTGGTGGCGGCACCGCCCAGGACGGTACGGATCACCGGCGACAACGGAATCCGCGAGGCGACCGTCGGGCTGGACGGAGTCGTCCGCTTCGAGGCGCTGCGGACGCGGAGCCTCTCCATCGCCGTGACCTCGTCCGTGTCGCGGGTGAACCGATCGACCGCGCTGTTCGAGCCGCAGGTCCTGCCGGTGGGGCTCAGCGGGGTGGACGTCGAGGGCGTGTCCGAGGCGAACGAGTCCCGGGATCTGTCCCGTACGGTGACGCTGCCGTGCGGCGAGGGGCCGACGATCGTGGTCAACGGCGCGAAGGTTGCGACGACCGCCACCGGCACCCTGCGGGACCTGCGGGATCTGCGTCCCCTGCGGTACCAGGCGTGCACGCCCGGTGGCAGGACGGCCACCGGCCCGACGACGGTGCGGTTGCCGGCCGGCCCGAACGAGGTGTCCGCCCCCGCGGCACGGTTCGTCGTCGACAGCGTCGTGCTGGACAGCGGCGCGCCCCGTGCCGCCGACGACGACGAGTCGTACCTCCGGACGTTGTCCGTGGCCGGCTGGAACGACCGCCACCGGACGGTCGAGGTCGGTGCGGGCGACGCGGGCTACCTGGTGGTCCCGGAGAACGCCAATCCGGGCTGGCGGGCCACCCTGGACGGCGTACCGCTCCAGGCCACCCGGGTCGACGGCTGGAAGCAGGCCTGGATCGTGCCGGCGGGCGCCGGTGGCCGGGTCGAGCTGCTCTTCACGCCGGGTGAGCAGTACCAGCTCATCCTGCGGATCGCCGCCGGTCTGCTCGTGGTGCTGCTGATCGCGGCGGTCGTGCCGGGGCGGCGCCACCGGCCGGCGTACCCGGTGGTGCCGGACACGATGCCCACCGCGCCGCTGCTGGCGGTCGGCGTTCCGGCGCTGCTCGGCGGGCCGGTGGGTCTGGGGTGCGCGCTGCTCGTCGTCGCCCTGCACCCGCGCCGGGTGCCCCGGCCGGCGTGGATCTGGCTGCCGGCGCTCCTCGGCCTCACCGCCCACGCGACGGAGCGGTGGTGGTCGGTCCGGATCGGTTCGGAGCCGCTCGCCGAGCTAGTCGGCGCGGTCCCCGCCGGCCTGCTGCTCCTCGCCGTCGCCGCGCTCGTGCTGCGGTACCGGCGGGTCCGCGGTCGCTACGAGACCCGCCGGGAGCGCCGCCTGGCCCGCTGGCGCCGACGCCGCGCCCTGAAGCGCGGGGACGCGGGCCGGGACGTCGACCTCGACCAGCGGCGGGACGACGGGCTCCGGGAGGTCGGCCGCCTGCCGGGGCCGGCTGTCGACGCGCCGACGCAGCCGCTGCAGCGGCCGCTCGATCAGGTAGTAGCTGAGGGTGGCGGCCGGGACGGTGAGAACGAAGCTGACCAGCAGGAGACCCCAGAACGAGCTGTCGAACCGGGTGAACCCGAGCAGCCGGAGGCAGGCCTCGATGGCGAGCAGGTGCCAGAGGAAGATGCCGTACGAGATCCGACCGAGGAACCGGATCACCGGATGGCCGAGGAAGGCATGCGGTAGCCCGGCCGTCCGCGGGCCGACGAGGGGCGCGACCGCGAACCAGACGACCAGGGCGAACAGAAGGTGCTCGGTCAGCGACTCGACGGCGGTGGCGGGTTCGAGCGCCCGGGGGCCGGCGATGGGGGTGCTGGCGATCCAGAGCAGCACGCCGGCGACGAGCCAGGACGTCCCGGGCGCGAACGTGACGACCCGCAGCCCGCGCGGCGTGGTGAGCCACAGGTCCCCGTCGTCCCGGACGGTCCCCGGTTGGAGCCCGGTGATGAACGGTGTCGCCTCGGCGCCGACCGGCCAGGACGCGAGGACGGCGAGCACCATGCCGAGACCGAACCAGTCCAGATAGGCCGGCAGCCAGACCACGGAAAGCCCGGGCAGCGCGGAGTCCGGCGCGTGGGCGTACGCGTTCCAGACCGCCCCGGCCAGGATGAGCAGCACGCCGAGCAGCAGTTGCCGCCGGGCGCGGGCCCGGGGCGTCCGGCCGCCCAGCCCCCGCCCGAGGGCGGCGAGCAGCGGCAACGCGAGGTAGAACGCCACCTCGGTGGCCAGGCTCCAGGTCTGCTCCATGCCGACCGGCAGCCGCAACGGCTGATAGACCTGCAACAGCAGCAGCGGGATCGCCCAGTCCCAGAGCGACCGCAGGTAGTCGATGTTGAGCCAGACCAGCGCGACGGCGGCCATCGCCCAGTAACCGGGGAGGATGCGCAACGCGCGGTGCCAGAGGTAGCGCCGGACGGACGGCTGCGGGTGCCGGTGAATGGTCGCGCTCGCGAACGGACGGTAGAGCAGAAAGCCGGAGAGGGCGAAGAAGAGGGCCACTCCCACATCCAGCCGGGCGAGCAGCCCGCCGAAGTGCCCCAGCGAGTTGGTCAGGCCGCTCAGGTAGGAGACGTGGTGGACGAGGACGGCGAGGACGGCCACCGCACGTAGCCCCTCGAGCGCCGGCGACCAGCCGGTACGCGGACCGCCCGGCCCCGCCTCCCGGCCGGCCGGGACCGGCGTGACAGGTCCGCCCACTGTTCCTCGAATTCATGATCGTACGACCGGACGAATGCTTACGGCCGAGGGGCCGTATAGCGCAGGAAGACGCGTCGGACCATATCCGAAATCACGCGCATCAGGTACTGTCAGCCGGCCGACTACTGGACAGTAAGGAGGAGCTCCATGCGACCTGCGCCGGGTGCCGTCTTGGTGGCGGCGGGCACGTTCCTGATCGTAGGGGCCTTGGCTATGCCGCTGTACGTCGCGCCGGCGCTCGTCAAGGTGCCCCTCGACCAGAAATCGGTCACCCACTCGAAGGCCGAGAACGCCACCGTCCTCGACTTCGCCACCCTTTCCGAGCGGACCGGGGTGAACTTGACGGCCTCCCGCGCGGTGCGCGGCGACGTCGAGGCCGGCAACTCGGAACGGGCGGTCTTCGACGTCGGTGTCACCGTGACCGACGACGCCGCCGCCGACCCCGCCGCCGACCCGATCACCTACAGCTCGGACCGGGTGGCGCTCGACCGGCGCACCGCCGAGGCGATCGCCTGCTGCGGGGAGAACATCAACGGCACGGCCGCCAAGCACGAGGGCCTGACGTACACGTTCCCGTTCGGTACGGAGAAGAAGACCTACGAGTACTTCGACAACACGGCCCGGCAGAAGTACCCGATCGACTACGTCGGGACCGAGGAGATCCAGGGCCTGACCGTCTACAAGTTCGAGATGACGGTCGAGCCGGTCCAGATCAGCCAGATCGACGTTCCGGGGCACCTGGTCGGCTCGACCGAGCCGATGGTGACCGCGGGTCGGTACTACGCCAACACCCGTACCGTCTGGGTCGAGCCGGTGTCGGGCGTGATCGTGAAGGGCCAGGAGAAGCAGCTCCAGACCCTGCGGGACCCGGGCGGTACCGATCGGATCAAGATCATCGACGCGACCCTGACCTTCACCGAGGACACCCAGAAGCAGCAGGCCGACGTCGCCAAGGACGCACGCCGCCAGATCAACCTGCTGACCGTCGTGGCGCCGATCGCGCTCGCCGTGCTGGGCGTGCTGCTGGCGCTGCTCGGGCTCCTCATCATCCTGCGGGCCAAGCGCAGCGGGGCGGCCGCGGCGCCGGCCGCCGGTGACGACCGGCCGATCGAGGACGGTCCGACCGAGGCCGCGGACGAGCCGGTCGACGAGCCGAGGGTGCCGGCTCAGGGCGGCAAGCACGCGGAGCGTACCGACGCCTGACCCGTACCCTGCCGTACTGCACATCGGGCCGGTCGACCTGAGGGTCGACCGGCCCGACGGCTGTCCGGGGAAGGCTACCGGCGGCTTGGCGCGTACCGGATCGTGCGGATGGCTAGCGGCGGCGCAGCGCGTACCGGCTGCACAGCCAGTCCTCGGTGTACGGCAGGTCCGGTCGCCGGTCGACGATCTCCCCGCCGTGCGCGGCCACCAGCCGTGCCAGGTCGGTGTGCGGCACCGGCGTCATCCGCATCGGGGCCGGGTAGCCCAGCACCCGGCGCTGGGCCCAGCCGATCAGCCGGAACGGCGCGAACCGCCAGATCAGGCCCTTGAGGGTGCGGGCGGGCTCGGTGGGCAGCCCCACCACGGCGACGCCGCCCGGGCGGAGGACGCGGAGGAACTCGGCCAGGTAACGGTCGACCGCCGGCCGGGGCAGGTGCTGCAGCACCAGGGCGCTGTAGACCAGGTCGAAGTGCCCGTCGGGGAACCGGCTGAGGTCGGGTGCGTCGTTGAGGACGAACTCGATGCGCCCGCCCGTCGGGTCGAGCCGGCGTGCGGTCTCGAGCATGGACGGGGCGATGTCGACGCCGGTCACCTGCTGGGCGTGGGCGGCGAGTGCCTGGGACAGCCGGCCGGCACCGCACCCGAAGTCGAGCGCCCGCTCCCAGCGGGTGGGCAGCCCGAGCCGCTCCAGCCAGCCGACCGTCTCCTCGACATCGGCGCGGCCGGTGGCGAGGAACTCGTCCACGTCCCACCGGCCACCGCGCTTGCCGGGCTGGACCAGGACGGCCCAGAGCGGGTCCTCGGCACCGAGCGTGGTCCAGTCGCGGCGTACGTCGTTCAAGCTCACCGGCAAACAGTAGGTCATCGGGGCCGGCCGCCGGCAGGCCGTACGTCCCGCCGTCGACCGGCCGAACGGACAGCCAGATCTGGCCGGAAGGTCCAATTGCGACATCGCTACTTTACAGCCGTTATCTGATTGTAATGCGTCGATCGGAGTGCCCCGGCCCATCGCCGCGCGGTCGACGAAAACCCGAGCTGGCTGCGGTAACGCGGCCTCGGGCGGGGCGGGCGGCGGCGTCGGCTGTGACGCTCCGACGTCGGATTGCGTACGTGCTGTTACTCCGAGGTAACTTCCCTCTTGTGACCGGGGTCCCAGCGGTGCACCATCATCGGCACACGTTCGTTACCCGCCGGTAACAGGTGGCGGGGTCCGGTCCGGGCCGTCCATCCCGTCGATCGGTCACCCGCGCCAACCACCCCGAGGAGGGCCCCGTGCAGGATCGCTTCGACAACCCGGGTCGTACCCGGTGGCGGCGCTTCGCCGCGCTCATGGTGCCGGCGACCGCTGTCGCCGGTGCGATCGTCTTCGGCATGTCCAACGGTGCGATCGCGGCGTCGTTCGCCGTCTCCGGCCAGACCTTCAAGGTGTCCGCGAGCGAGCTGCGCGGGACCGGCTTCGTCCAGTACGGCGGCATCGCCGAGGAGGAGAACGGCACGCGCCACCCGGTGGCCGTCTCCGGCATCCGGGACGCGAAGCTGTACGACCTGTGCCAGTCCGTGAAGGTGCCCGGTGCGCCCGTGGTCCTCACCATCAACGCCGGCGGGGGCGGCAAGCCGGCCACCGCCACCGAGCTGCTCATCGACATGGACTCGCTGGAGGGCGACGCCGAGTTCAAGAACATCAACATCGGCCAGGACGCGTCCACCCTCACCGGCGGGCCGAAGGGCGCCACCGGCGAGAAGAAGGCGTTCGGCCAGCAGTCCGACACGGTCGTCATCAAGAACCTGCGCCAGGTGGCGCGCTCCACCCACGCCGGCACCTTCAACCTGACCGGCCTCCGGCTGGCGGTCAACGTGGGCGCGGACGCCAAGGAATGTTTCTGACCTGACCATCGGGGCCCGCGGGCACGCTCCGCGGGCCTCCTCCCTGCCCCGCCGGCTCCGCCGGCAGATGCGACAACGTCCCCCATCCGGCAGGAGGCGTACGTGACAACCCCCGAACCGCAGCACGCCCGGCCCAGCCGTGTCCGCGAGACGTGGCGCGGCTTCCGCAGGTGGCGTCGGGCCCGCCCGTTCTGGGGTGGCCTGCTCACCGTGCTGGCCGGCCTGGAGATCTTCGGGACCACCCAGATGTCGCTCGGCGGGCTCAGCTTCCAGATGGGACCGACCGGCTTCCTCTCCTGGCTGATCCCCACGATCCTGGTGACCGGTGGCCTGCTGATCTGGTTCAGTCCGCAACAGCGGGCCTTCTACGCCGTCGTCGCGGCGGTCACCGCGCTCTACTCGCTGATCGGGGTCAACCTCGGCGGCTTCTTCATCGGGCTCCTGCTCGGCATGGTCGGCAGTGCCCTGGCCTTCGCCTGGGCACCGGACCCGCGTACCCCCGCGGCGCCCGCCACCGACCTGCCCGGCTCGGACGAGCCCACCCTGGAGTACGTGCCGCCGGCGCAGCCCGGCCCCGACGACCGGCCGCGGCTCACCCTCGTCGACGAGACGACCCCGGCGGACCCCCCGCTGCGGGCGGCCCAGCCGGCGCAGGCCGAGAACGGACCGCACCGGCCGGAGGGCGAGCCGCCGGCCCCGGGCCCACGCGACCCGCGGCTCCTGGCAGTGCTGCTCGGGCTGGTCGGGCTCTCCGCGGCGGCGGCGCTCGCCGCACCCGCGCCGGCGCGAGCGTCGGTGGGGTGGGCCGCGCCGGCCCCGGCGACGCCCACCGCCTGCCCGACCCGGCCGGCGCCCGCCGGGTCGCAGAGCCCGAGCCGGCCGCCGACGCCCCGGCCGACCGCGTCCCCCTCGGCCAGCCCGAGCCCGGACGCCGACGAGGACGACGGCAACATCATCACGGACATCCTGGGTGGCATCGCCGACCTGCTCGGTCTCGGCGGCGACGCCGAGCAAGCGCCGGCCGCCTCGCCGAGCGCGTCGCCGACGGCCACCGCCCGACCCACCCCGAGGGGGACGCCGAAGCCCCGACCGGCCGCGAGCGGCTGCCCGCGACCGACGCCCAGCGCCAGCGAGGTCGAGCCCGGCATGCCGCTGCCGCGCGTCGCCGCCGACTCGGGTCAGCCGCTGGTGAACGCGGTCCCGTCGAAGCTCACCGGCTCGAAGGTGACGATGACCGGGCTGCGGTTCGAGGGCATCGTCGACCTGCCGACCGCTGTCGGGACGCTCAAGGCGCTGAAGTTCAGCATGGCTCGGGCGGTCACCGACGACTTCCTGCTCCGCGTACCCGGCCCGGCGGGTCGGACCATGAGCTTCGCCACCGGCCAGCTGACCGTCCAGGGAGACGTCGACTTCTACGCGACCCGCTTCAGCGGCAAACTGCTCGGCATCAGGCTGACCCTGACGCCGGACCTGCCCTTCCCGGACGGCCTGCCGATCACGTCGCCGATCCCGATCTCCTTCACCGACCCGGAGATGGACCTGGCGTTCGTCACCAGCGACACGCTGACCGCGAAGCCGCGGCTGCGGCTGACCCTGGCCTGACCCCTCCACCACCAGCGGGTGCGGGGCCGGCAGTCCACCGGCCCCGCACCCGACGACCGTTGCGGCTAGAGCCGCGCCAGCGCCCGGCGCAGCGGGTCCAGCCCGAGCGCACCCAGGTCGAGTGCCTGCCGGTGGAACTCCTTCAGGTCGAAGTCGGCGCCCTTGCGGGCCATCGCGTCGGCCCGGGCCTGCAGCCAGATCCGCTCACCGACCTTGTAGGACGGCGCCTGGCCGGGCCAGCCCAGGTAGCGGTTCAGCTCGAAGCGCAGGTTCTCGTCCGGCACCCGGCAGTGCGCCCGCATGAACTCCCAGCCCAACTCCGGCGTCCAGCGCTCGCCGGGGTGGAAGCCGAACGGATTGTCCGCCGGGATCTCCAGCTCCAGGTGCATACCGATGTCGACGATCACCCGGGCGGCCCGGAACGCCTGACCGTCGAGCATGCCCAGCTTGTCGCCCGCGTCCTCCAGGTAGCCCAGCTCGTCCATCAGGCGCTCGGCGTACAGCGCCCAGCCCTCGCCGTGCCCGGAGACCCAGCAGAGCAGCCGCTGCCAGCGGTTGAGCGTCTCGGCGCGGACCGCCGTCTGGGCGACCTGCAGGTGGTGGCCCGGCACGCCCTCGTGGTAGACGGTGGTGACCTCGCGCCAGGTGGAGAAGTCGGTGATGCCCTGCGGCACCGCCCACCACATGCGGCCGGGCCGGGAGAAGTCCTCGCTCGGGCCGGTGTAGTAGATCGCGCCGTCGCTGGTCGGAGCGAGGCAGCACTCGATCCGGCGGACCTGCTCCGGGATGTCGAAGTGGGTGCCGTGCAGCTCGCTGATCGCCTTGTCGGCGAGCGCCTGCATCCAGTCGCGGAACGCCTCCTTGCCCTGGATGGTGCGGGCCGGGTCGGCGTCGAGCGCCGCCACCGCCTCGTCGATGCCGGCACCCGGCCCGACGATCCGCGCGGCCACCGCCCGCATGTCCGCCTCGAGCCGGGCCAGCTCCTCGAACCCCCAGGCGTACGTCTCGTCGAGGTCGACCCGGGCGCCGAGGAAGTACTGCGACGCCAGCTCGTAGCGCTCGCGGCCGGCGGCCTGCTTCTCGCCCCCGAGCGGGGCCAGCTCGGTACGCAGGAACTGGCCGAACTCGGCGGTCGCCGCGGTGGCGGCCGCGGCGCCCCGGCGCAGCTCGGCGCCGAGGGTGCCCTCCTCGGCCAGCCGCTCCACCAGGCCGTGGAAGAAGTTGTCGCCGGCCGGGTCCACCCAGATGTCGCACTGCTTGGCGACCTCAAGAAGCTGCCCCCGCGCGCTGACCTGGCCGGCCTCGGCCGCCGCGCGCAACGTGGTCTTGTAGTCCTCCAGGGCGCCGGCGAACCCGTTCAGGCGGGCGGCGATGTTGGCCCGGGCGTCCTCGCCCTCGGTGGGCATCAGGTCGAAGACGGACCGCAGGTCGTGCAGGCCGCTGGTGATGACACTGACCCCCCGGCCCACCTCGCCGGCCTCGTAGCGGGCGAGGTCCAGGCCGAGCCGTTCCTGCATGGCCTCCTTGGCCGTCCGCTCCGCCTCCGACTCCGGCTCGGTGACGTCGAGGTCGGCCAGGGCCCGTCGGGTCAGGTCGGCGCGCGCCGCGTACCCGTCCGGGGAGAGGTCGTCGAGCTGGTCGTCGTAGCCCGCGATCCCGACATAGGTGGCGCCGGTCGGGCTCAGCACGGCCCAGTCCGCCACGTACCGGTTGGCGATGTCGTCGATTCGTCCCACGCTGCGACCCTACGTGACCACCGGGCCTGGTTGTCGACACGGTTTGCGGTGTCGGGCGCGGCGGTTCGGGCGGTTCGCCGGGTACCGCGTCCGGGCCACCGTGACGGTCGACACGACGTCCGGAAAGCGCGGGACTTCCGTCGTACGTCTGCGGCAGAGTGTCACGAGTGAACGCCGACTTCACTCCTGACCGGGCAGCTCTTCGCAGCTGGCTGCCCGGGTTCGTCGCGCTGGCCGCGATCTGGGGCTCCAGCTTCCTGTTCATCAAGGTCGGGATCCGTGAGCTGCACCCGCTGCAGCTCACCCTCTACCGGGTCACGGCCGGCGCGGTGACGCTGCTGATCGTGCTCGCCCTGCTCCGCGACCGGCTGCCCCGCGAGCCCCGGGTCTGGGCCCACCTGTTCGTGATCGGGGGGCTCGGCGTGGCGTTGCCGTTCACCCTCTTCGGCTACGGCGAGCAGCGCGTCGAGTCGATGCTCGCGGGCATCTGGAACGCCACCACACCGCTGATCGTGCTGCCGATGGCGGTGCTGGTCTTCCGCACCGAGCGGCTGACCGTCCGCCGGGCCGTCGGGCTCGGTCTGGGCTTCGCCGGCGTGCTGATCGTGCTCGGGGTCTGGAAGGGCGTCGGCGGAGCCCACTTCACCGGCCAGCTGATGTGTTTCGGCGCGGCGGCCTGCTACGGCGTGGGCATCCCGTACCAGAAGAGGTTCGTGGCCGGCAGCTCGTACTCCGGGTTGTCGCTGTCCGCCGCGCAGGTGTTGATGGCGACGGCGCAGCTCGCGGTCGTCACCCCGCTCGTGGCCGGCCCGCCGCCGCTGCCCACCGCCCTCTCCGGCGAGGTTCTCGCCAGCGTGCTCGCGCTCGGCGCACTCGGCACCGGGGTGGCCTTCGTGATCAACATGCGCAACATCCGGGTGGTCGGCGCGAGCACGGCCTCCACGGTGACCTACCTGATCCCGGTGTTCGCGGTCGCGATCGGCGCGCTCGTGCTCGGTGAGCGGCTGACCTGGCACCAGCCGGTGGGCGCGCTGGTGGTGCTCCTCGGCGTCGCGGTCACCCAGGGCCTGCTCGGCCGCCGCCGCGCCACACCGATCCCCGCCGCCACGCCCGCCGTCCCCACCCCCGAGCCCGTCGTGCAAGCACGGGCTCATTGACGCCTCGGGTCGAGGAAGGGCCCATTGTCAGCGCCCGCGCCCGGGCCAGCGCCCGGGCCGGGTGGGGCGCGGCCGCCCGGAGGAGGGGCCGTGCTCAACCGGTGCGGCTGGTCGCCCACGCCAGCAGTCGCTCCGCCGGCCACGTGTTGACCACGCGGTCCGCCGGGACGCCGCAGCGCGCGGCGCGTTCGCAGCCGAAACGCTGCCAGTCGAGCTGACCGGGGGCGTGCGCGTCGGTGTTGATCGCGAAGCGGCAGCCGGCCTCCAGCGCCCGCCGGATCAGCCGCTTCGGCGGGTCCTGCCGCTCCGGCCGCGAGTTGATCTCGACCGCTACGCCCCGCTCCGCGCAGGCCGCGAAGACGGCGTCCGCGTCGAAGTCGCTCTCCTTCCGCGTACGCGGCCGGTGCGCCCGGTCGCCGGGCCCGGTCACCCCCACCGGGCGGGACGACACCATCCGCCCCGTGCAGTGGCCGAGGACGTCCAGGTGCGGGTTCGCGATCGCGGCGAGCATCCGGCGGGTCATCTTCCCGCGCTCGTCGTTGAGGCCGCTGTGCACCGAGCCGACCACCACGTCGAGGCGGGCGAGCAGTTCCTCGTCCTGGTCGAGCGAGCCGTCGGCCAGGATGTCGACCTCGATGCCGGTGAGGATCCGGAAGCCCTCCGGCAGCGCCTCGTTCAGCTTCGCCACGTAGTCCAGTTGGCGGCGCAACCGATCGGCGGTGAGGCCGCGGGCCACCTTCAGGCGCGGCGAGTGATCGGTCAGCACCAGGTACTCGTGGCCCAGCTCGACCGCCGCGAGCGCCATCTCCTCGATCGGAGAACCGCCGTCGGACCAGTCGGAGTGGGTGTGACAGTCGCCGCGCAGGGCCGTACGCAGGGCGGTCGCCTCCGCGTCCAGGTCGGACCCCTCGGTCGCGACCAGCCGGCGCAGGTAGACCGGTTCCTCGCCGGCCAGCGACTCGGCGACGCAGCGGGCCGTCACGTCGCCGACCCCGGACAGCTCGGTCAGCTTGCCGGCCCGGGCCCGCTCGGCGACCTCGGCCGACGGCAGTGCGGCCAGGGCGTTCGCGGCCGAGCGGAAGGCCCGGACCCGGTAGGTGGCCTCGTTGGCCCGCTCCAGCAGGAAGGCGATCCGGCGCAGGTCGGCGATCGGGTCCCGGGCGGTCATGCCTGCAACCTACGCGACGGCCCGGACCGTCGGCCGCGGAGACGAGCCGGCGGGCGGGTGCCGGCCGCGAAGGTTAGCGGGTGGCCGGCGCCTTCGGGCAGCCGTGCCGGCGGTGCCAGGCGGCCACCTCCGCCGCGGGCGACCGGTCCACGCCCCGTCGCCACGCGTCCAGGTACGGCGCCGGCCAGACCACGCCCCGCCGGATCCACCAGCCGTCCTGCCCGGGGCACGGGGGAGAGATGCCGAAGTGCAGGTGGCACACGTTGTTCGCGTTGCCGGTGCGGCCGACCGTGCCGAGCTGCTGGCCGGCCCGCACACGCACCCCCGGGTCGATGCCGGCGGCCACCTTCGTGAGGTGGGATCCGTAGTACCGCACGCCGTCGTCGCCCAGCACCGAGACCGACAGCCCACCGTTGTAGGGGCCGCGTGGACCACGCCGGTCGAACCGGTCCACCCGGCTCACCTCCAGGACCGTACCGTCGGTGACCGCCACGACCGGCTCACCGCAGTCGGCGAAGATGTCCGTGCCGGGGTAGGCCGAGTGGGTCGGGTGGTAGCCGACCTTGCGGGCGCGTACCGGAAAGACGTGCCGGCCCGCGCCGCGGGTCGGCGTGGCCGACGGGCCGCCGGCGGTCGGGCCGGTGGTCGACGCGGCCGGCTGGTCGGCGGTGGCCGGGCCGGCCGGCGTGCCGGCGTCCGCCCCGGGCCGGGTCGTCGCGCAGCCGCCGGCCAGCACCGACACGATCAGCAGCAGCACCGGGTACGCGGAGCGGCGACGGGTCGGCGGCAGGGGCATCCGGCCATCCTGGCAGACCAGTACCGTGAGGACGAGAGGCGTGTGGCTGGAGGGAGGCGACCGTGACCGACCCGTACGGCGGGTTCCGCCCGCGCAGCCCGTCGGGGCTCTTCCCGTCCGGTCCGCCCTCGCGTCCCACCTACCGTGAGCCGCATCCCGTCTCCGGTTCCGGGGTCGCGATCGGGGGTGCCGGCGCCGCCGCCTGGCTGCTGCTGTTCGGGCTGCTCGGCACGAGCGTCCGGACGTATGTCTGGTGGACGGTCCTCGCCGGCGGCCTCGCGTGGCTGGTCGCTCTCCTGCTGGTCCGGCACGGTGACCGGGGCGTCGGCACCGGGATCGCCATCGTCACCGGCGGCGGGTGGAGCATCGCCGCGGCGATCGTCGTGACCCGCTGGGCCGCCGGGGGCGACTGGCCGCTCTGGTGAGGGTTCCGGCCGGCGCGGGTCGCGCTGGGTCGTCGGTCGGCTGCGCAGCGAAGCCCGTCTTGACTTGCCGACGGGGCTGGCGCACCCTCGGCGTTATGGCCTGGACCACTCCGCGGCTCGACCCTGAGCGCAGCCGTCGCCGCCTGCAACTCCTCTCCGAGTTGGCGGGCGCGCGGGCGGTACGCCAACGGGAACGGCCGCAGCGCCTCCGCAGCGAACGGCTGCGGCAGCTCATCGCCACCCGGCGACGCGTCGCCGGATGACCCGACCTTCCCCAGGATTGGCCGGCCCTTCGGGGCGTTGACCGGTCGCCTGCCGACCCGACCGGCTAACGTGCACGCGTAACGGGTCGGTTGCGGCACCGAGGCGATTTGGGGGGACCGTGTCGTATTTCGCGGCGGCGGTGGTTCGCGACGAGAGCGGGTGGAGCGCCGCGGAGGTGAACCTGCGCGGGGCCACCGACGTCGACGAGGTCGCCGACCGGTTGCGTGACGTCGACCCGGATGCCGACCTGTCGCTGCTCTTCGTCGAGGCGGAGGACGCGTACCTGGTGATCCTGCGCCTCGACGAGGGTGCGGACCTGCGGGTGTTCGGCTCCGACTCGGCGTACGCGGAGGAGTCCCGCCTGGGCGCGCTGCTGGTGGGTGACCTCAAGACCTCGGTGACCGGGCTGGACGAGATCGAGGAGCCCCGCCCGGCCGGCGGCGACGAGGACGGCGAGCAGCCGGCCGTCGACCCCGAGGCGGACCCGGTGGGCGACGCGGACCTCCTCGCCGACCTGGGCGTTTCCGCGCCGAAGCTGCTCGCGCTCTGCACCCATGAGGGAATGCTGCCGGCCGACGTCACCGCGGAGCTGTGCGCGGTGCTGGGCTGCACCGACGAGGTCGAGGAACTGCGTGAGGTCTGAGCCGTCCGGATCCGGCGCGGCGCGCCCGCACGGCCCGGCCGGGGAGCCGCTCCTGCCGCACGGCGGTGAGCCGGTCGACGCGACCGACCCGGCGCTGGAGACCGTCCGGCCCGGACAGCCGACGCCCGGCCGGGCCGGCCGGGTCGGGCCCGGCGCGGACGAAGGGCTGGCCGACCCGGACGGCGCGGGTCGCCGGCAGCGCCACGAGCTGTGGATGCGCCGGGCGCTGGAGATCGCGGTGACCGGAGCGGCCAGTACGGGCGCCGCCCCGGACGACGTGCCGGTCGGCGCGGTGCTGTACGGCCCGGACGGCAGCGAGCTGGCCACCGGGCGCAACGAGCGGGAGCTGACCGGCGACCCGACCGCGCACGCCGAGGTGCTGGCGTTGCGCCGGGCCGCCGACCGGCTGGGCCGCTGGCGGCTCGACGGCTGCACCCTGGTGGTGACGCTCGAACCCTGCACGATGTGCGCCGGCGCGCTGGTGCTGGCCCGCGTCTCGACCGTCGTCTTCGGTGCCTGGGAACCCAAGACCGGCGCGGCCGGCTCGCTCTGGGACGTGCTGCGCGACCGCCGCCTCAACCACCGACCCGAGGTGTACGGCGGTGTCCTCGAAGCCGAGACCGGGGCGGTCCTGCGCGCCTTCTTCCGGTAGCCGGGCACACCTTCGTCCGGTAGCGGCGTCCCCGTTGGCGGGTGCGCTCAGCCCGCGGGGCGCAGCAGACCCGCCGCCACCGCGCGTGCCGTGTCCGTCCACGGTGCCGGGCGCATGGTGGCCGGGTCGAGCCGCACGATCGCCCGCCGGCCCTCGGCGTACACCGTCGTGCCGTCGACCGAACGGAACTGGAAGGCGTACTCGCCGCTGCTGGTGCCGAACCGGTCGAGCCAGAAGTGGACGGCGACCGGGCCGGTGCCGGTGACCGGCGCCCGGTAGGTGATGCTGAACTCGCGGACGGCGTGGAAGACGTCCGGGGCGATGTTCCCGGCCTGGAAGGCGACCCCCCGCTCGGCCCAGTACGCGGTGAGCGCGCGCTCCAGCAGCACCGCGTACCGGGCGTTGTGCAGGATCCCGAGGGCGTCGAGGTCGTCGAAGTGCACGGTGACGTGCTCGACGTGGCCGAAGTCGACGGCGGGCGGGTCGGCGAGGGCGTGGCTCATTTCGGGCCTTCCGGTAGCAGGGTCGGGTCCGGGCAGAGCGCCCGGAGCCGGGTCAGCACGGCGTGCCGCGCGTGCGCGTACGTGGTGTCGGGGTCGAGCAGCCGGGAGCGGACGGCCGCGGCGATCCCCAGCGCGTCGATCTCGTACGCCAGCCGGGCGACGTCGGTGCCGGCGGGGAGCTCACCGGCGTCGACCGCCTCGCCGACCAGCCGTTCCAGGAAGGCGGTCCAGCGGGCGAAGACTTCGGCGAGCCGGTCGCGGACCGGGCCCGGGCGGGCGTTGTACTCGAACTCGGTGCTGGCGAAGAAGCAGCCGCCGGGGAGCGTGCCGGCCGCGTAGAAGGCGATCCGGGCGTCGTGCAGGGCCCACAGCCGGCGTACGCCGGGGGGCGCCGCCAGGGCCGGTGCGACGATCAGCTCCTGCCACTGCTCGGCGGCCCGGTCGACGGTCGCGAGTTGAAGGGCCTCCTTCGACCGCCAGTGCGCGAAGAGGCCGGACTTGCTGACCCCCAGCGCGTCGGCGAGCTGCCCGAGGGAGAGGCCGTGCAGACCGGCCTCGGTGGCGAGCACCACCGCGGTGTCCAGCACGGCGGTGCGGGTGCGCTCGCCCCGGGCGAGGCGGCCGTCGACGGTCATGCGGGCAGCGTACTGAATAAGAACGACCGGTCGTATTCTTTGTGCCCGACGTCACCCCGGTGCTGTCTCGGCTTCCGCATCCCACCGGCACGGAAAGAGTGGCTGTTCGGCGCCGAACAGCCACTCTTTCCGCGTTCGAGGGTTCGCCCGGGGCGACGGGGTCAGGCGGTGATCGTGTCGAGGGCGATCTCCACCATCTGGCTGAACGTCTGCTCCCGCTCCTGCGACGTGGTCTTCTCGCCGGTGCGGATGTGGTCGCTGACGGTCAGGATGGTCAGCGCGCGCGCCTTGAACCGGGCGGCGATCGTGTAGAGCGCGGCCGACTCCATCTCGACCGCGAGGACGCCGTAGTCGGCGAGCGTGTCGTAGAGGTCCGGCCGGTCGGTGTAGAAGGCGTCCGCGGCCAGGATCGGTCCGACCCGCATGGTGATGCCGCGCCGCTCGGCCACCTCCACCGAGGTACGCAGCAGCCCGAAGTCGGCGACCGGGGCGTAGTCGATCAGGCCGTCGAACCGCATCCGGTTCATGTTCGAGTCGGTCGAGGAGCCGATGGCCGCCACCACGTCACGCAGCCGGAGGTCCTCGGTGAGCGCGCCGCAGGAGCCGACCCGGATCAGCGACTTCACGCCGTACTCGTTGACCAGCTCGTGCGCGTAGATCGAGGCGGACGGCATGCCCATGCCGGAGCCCTGGACGGACACGTCCACGCCGTTCCAGCGGCCGGTGAAGCCGAGCATCCCGCGAACCGTCGAGTAGCACTGCGCGCCCTCGAGGTACGTCTCCGCGATCCACTTGGCCCGCAGCGGGTCACCCGGCATCAGGACCCGCTCGGCGATCTCTCCCGGCTTCGCGCCGATGTGCGTACTCATGGCAAGGATCCTGCCAGGCCGTCCGGCGGCATACCGGTTCGGCGTCCGATCCCGCGGTCCTGTACCCTACTCGGCGGTGGCGTGTCCGAGCGGCCTAAGGAGCACGCCTCGAAAGCGTGTGAGGGTTCACGCCCTCCGAGGGTTCAAATCCCTCCGCCACCGCCAATCGACGAAGCGCCCGGGGATGTCCCCGGGCGCTTCGTCATCCTGTACTCCGGTTCTCCGGGCGACGCTGTCCGGGCCCGGGTGGCGAGCCGGCGGGCCTCAGCAGGGGGCGTGGCCCTCGTCGAAGGCCCGCTGCGCCCAGTCGGCGTAGCCGGCGATGATTTTGCGGACCGTCCGCCCGTCGTGCAGGAAGAGGTACGCCCGGTCGCCGTCGCGGGCGAGCAGCCCGTCGAACCGGTACGTCCCTTCTGGAGCGTCGAGTTCGCGGACCGACGGGTAGCGGGACCAGACCTCGGCGACCGGGGTGCCCGCCGTCACGCCCTCGGGGGTGCGGATGGCGTCGCCGACCCAGAGCAGCACCAGCCGGTCGTCGACGAAGATCGGGCTGACCGTTCCGTGCCCGGCCAGGGTCGGGCCGCAGGCGTCGACGTCCGTGCGGAGGATGCCGCGCCGGGTGAGTTCGTCCTCGGTGTCACCGAAGTCGACGTCGGCCAGCCCGTCGAGGTCGACCACGGCAGCGGCCGGTTCGCGGACGGCCGTCCGGTCCGGTGGAACAGCACCGCTGCCCGAGATCCAGGCAGCGGTCATCAGTGCGGCAATGAAGCCGAATTGTCGCAATTTCATCGAATCCCCCAGTCCACAACGGAACCGGGGGCGTCTGGTTGCTGGCCGTCGCCGGATTGTTGCTGCTCCCACTCCTCGGCGAGCTCGTCCCAGTAGTCGACGCTCAGCCCGCGCCGCCCGTGCGCCAGCCAGCCGGCGGTCTCCCGCTCGACGTGCAGACCCAGCTCGGCGAACGGGTCGATCCACCCACCGGGCTCGACGCCCAGCTCGACGAGGGCGGCGTTGATCGGCCACTGCCCGCGTGGCCGGTCGAGCGCCGAGTCGAACCGCGGTCCCCAGGAGCGCTCGCCGGCGAGCCACACGGCCGCCGCCTGGTGGCCGAGGCCACCGGCGAACTCCGCCTCCAGGTACGCCACCGGCCCCCGTCGCGACCAGCGGGCCAGCACCTCGGTCAGCGCCGGGGAGAGCACCAGCGCGAACGGGTGCTCGGGGTCGGGATCCGCGCCGGCGTAGTCCGGCGGTGCCCCGGTCAACTCCTCGACGATCTGCGGGGTCACCGGCAGCAGCGCGAAGTCCTGCCGCAGGGCGGCGAGGACGGCGTGGTCCAGGTCGCGGGTCTCCTCGCGGAGCAGCTCCGCGTCCGCGACGACCGCGCTGAGCTGGTAACTCACCGTGCCCTCCACAGGCTGTGGATGGAACATGTGTACGACGGGATGGTGGTCGCCCGCCCGGGTGGGCGGTGCCGGGTCCCGATCAACCACGCCTCCACGGCACGAGACCGCCGGCTTTGGAGTACACGGACCACCAGAGCAAGCAGGCCGCCGGCCAGTACGTCACCGCCGCCACGGCGGCATACCACGGACGGTAACCGTCAAGCAGGAGTCGGTGGCCGCGCTCCGCGGCCCAGTCGTAGACCATCCACGTCCAGGCGGCGTAGCCGGTGCAGAAGATCACGGACCAGCACACGCGCGCGGACGTGGTCGGGCCCCTGCTACGCCAGTGGGAGACCACACGACGGGCACCAGGACTCACGGCACCCATCATCGCCCGCCCCGGCAATGACGCTGACCCGGGGAACAGGCGGCGGCCCACCGCCAGAGCAGCCGGAACGGGGCAAATAGGGCGACAGCTGGGACGAGAGCGACCGTAGAGACGGCGGAAGGGCCGGTCCCTGACCGGGCCGGCCCTTCCGTTTGCGCTGCACAAGAGAGCGGAGGATACGAGATTCGAACTCGTGAGGGTGTTAACCCAACACGCTTTCCAAGCGTGCGCCCTAGGCCTCTAGGCGAATCCTCCGCCGAACAGGATACAGGCCCGGCAGGAATCGCCCACCCCACCACCCCCTGATGATCCACCGCCCGGTCGGGTAGGCTTGGCGTACCCCCCGTGCGGCGTGCATCTCGTGAACCTCCCCAGGGCCGGAAGGCAGCAAGGATAAGCGGGCTCTGACGGGTGCACGGGGGGCCTTTCTGTCGGTCGGCCGTGATCCACTCGGGATGCGGGACGTCGGGGTGTCCCGGCCCGCGGATGCCGCCGGATGCCGCAACCTCGATCACGGGACGGCGGCGAGTAGGTCCGGCGCGTAGGTACGGGGTGGTGGGTGGTCACCCACGCCCGACCGGCGCAGAATGGCTCGGTCGAGAGGAGGCGGGACGCCGTGGCACTGGCGCTCTACCGCAAGTACCGGCCGCGCACCTTCGCCGAGGTCATCGGGCAGGAGCACGTCACCGAGCCGCTGTCGCAGGCGCTGCGCAGCGGGCGGCTCAACCACGCGTACCTCTTCTCCGGCCCGCGCGGCTGCGGCAAGACCTCCAGCGCCCGCATCCTGGCCCGCTCGCTCAACTGCGAGCACGGCCCGACGCCCGAGCCCTGCGGCACGTGCGACTCCTGCCGGGCGCTCGCCACCGACGGCGCCGGCTCGATCGACGTCATCGAGATCGACGCGGCCAGTCACGGCGGCGTCGACGACGCTCGCGAACTGCGCGAGAAGGCGTTCTTCGCGCCGGCACAGAGCCGCTTCAAGATCTACGTCATCGACGAGGCGCACATGGTCTCGTCGGCCGGCTTCAACGCCCTGCTCAAGCTGGTCGAGGAGCCCCCGGAGTACGTCAAGTTCATCTTCGCCACCACCGAGCCGGAGAAGGTCCTCGGCACGATCAAGTCGCGGACCCACCACTACCCGTTCCGGCTGATCCCGCCGAAGGTGCTCCGGCCCTACCTGGAGCAGCTCTGCCAGGCCGAGGGCGTCCAGGTGGAGCCGGCGGTCTTCCCGCTGGTGGTGCGGGCCGGCGGCGGCAGCGCCCGGGACAGCCTCTCCGTACTCGACCAGCTCATCGCCGGCGCCGGCCCGGAGGGCGTGACCTACGCCCGGGCCGCCGCGCTGCTCGGCGTCACCGACTCGGCGCTGATCGACGAGATGTGCGACGCGCTCGCCGCCGGTGACGGTGCTGCCGCGTACGCCACCGTCGACCGGGTCGCCGAGGCCGGCCACGATCCGCGCCGCTTCGCCGCCGACCTGCTGGAGCGCCTGCGCGACCTGATCGTCCTGCAGCAGGTGCCGGACGCCGTGGCGAAGGGCCTGATCGACGGCCCGGACGACCAGATCGAGCGGATGACCGCCCAGGCCCAGCGGCTCGGGCCGGGCACGCTGTCCCGGTGCGCCGACATCGTGCACGACGGCCTCGTCGAGATGCGCGGCACCACGGCCCCCCGCCTGCTGCTGGAGCTGATCTGCGCCCGCATGCTGCTGCCCGGGGTCGACGACTCGACCGGCGGCCTCCTCCAGCGCCTCGAACGCATGGAGCGCCGGCTCACCCTCGCCGGCACCGACGCGCCGCCGGCCGCCGCCGGCTCCGCGCCGGTCGCCGACCCCTCGGCGGTACGCCCGGCGCCTCCCGCCGCGCCCGCGGCTGCCGCCGCGATCCCGACTGACTCCGCCGGCACGCCGGCGGCTGCCGGCGCCCCGTCCGGGGTGGCCGCCGCCCGCGCCGTCGCCGCGACCGCCGGTGCCCGCACCGCGGGTTCCCGCGCGAAGGACGCCCCGGCGCACTCGTCCGGCGCCGGTGCCGACGACCCACCCACCTCCGCCGCGCCCACCGGTGCGGGCACGGCTCCCCGCCCCGGCTCGCCCGACGTGCCCGGTGCGGGTGGCGACGTGCCCGGCCCGGGTGGCGCCACCGGTGCGGGTGACGATGTGCCCGGCGCGGATGGTCCGGGCGGTGGTCAGCGGACCGCCGGCGTACCCTTCTCGGGTGCCGGCCCGGCGGCCGCCGCTCCGGCCCGCCGCCCGGTCCCGCCGCCGGCGGTGATGCCCGATCCGGCGACACCGGCCCCGCCCCGCCCCGGCGCGGCGGCACCGGGCGCCCTGGACGCGGTCGCGGTACGCCGGGTCTGGCCGGAGATCGTCGGCATGGTCAACCGCACCAACAAGCGGATCGCGGCGCTGATGCGCGACGCGGTCGTCCGGGACCTGGACGGCGACACCCTCGTGCTGACGGTCAAGTCGTCCGTGCTGGCCCGGATGATGTCCGACCACGCCGCCGTGCTCACCGACGCGCTCTACGAGGAACTCGGCGGGCGCTGGCAGATCCGGTGCGAGGTGGCCGGCGAGCGGGGCGGGACCCCGCTCGGCGGCCAGTCCCGACCGGTCCCGCCGACACCGGCCCCTGCGGGTGCGCAGGGCGGCCGGGCGGGCGGGTCCGACGGCTCGCCGACCCGGGCCGGCGACCGCTCGGCCGGCGGTCGGGCTGACCGGGGTGGCCTCCCCACCGGCGAGCGGGCGGTCTCCGGGTCGGACGGCGGCGACGACGAGGACTGGCCCGAGCCGGCCCGCCCGGGTGGCGACGAAGACTGGCCGGAGCCCGCGCGCCCCGGTGGGGAGTCAGCGACCGGCCGGGTCCAGACAGTCGACGGCGGCTCCGGCGCTGCCCCGACGAGCGCCGCGGCCGGTGCTGTCGGTGCCGCGCCCGCCTCGATCGGCGCGGCGGCCGGTGCCGGACCTGCCTCGACCGGGACGGCTGGTGTGGGGCCCGCTTCGACGGGCGGAGCAGCCGCTGGTGCCGGGCCCGCTCCGGCGGGCCGAGCGGCGGGTGCCGGCGCCGCGTCCGTGGCGGCCGTCCGCCCGGCCCCGGCGGCGTCCGGAGCCGCGCCGACCGCCGTACCGAAACCGGCCGGACCGGCCGCGCCCGGCGGACCGCCGGCCGCGGCCGGCGGTCCGCCGGTGAGCAGCGCGATCGCCGCCGCCCGCGCGGCCGCCGCCGGCGCCGGCAAGGGTCAGCGCTCCGCCGCGCCCGCCCGGAGGACCGCCGACGCGGACTGGGCCGGCGAGCCGCCGTACGACCCGGACTACGACGGTCCGGTGCGGGGCGGTGCTCCGACGCCCGTCTACGAGGGGTTCGATCCTGGCGACGAGCCGCTGGACGAGGTGATCGACGAGCAGACGGCCCGTCAGTCCGGTGAGGAGCAGGCGATGCGGCTGCTCCGGGAGGCGCTCGGCGCCGAGAAGATCGACGAGGTCGACGCCCGTTAGCCGGTGGTGGTTCCGACTTCACGGGTTCGGGTAGCGGCGGTTGCCCGGCGCTGAAGCCGGGTGGCGCACGCGAAGCGCCGGGCGGGGCGGGGTCGGTCCCAAGGGCTAGGCTGGGCGGCGGTCGAGCAGACGAGTGCGAGAAGGAGCCATCCGTGCGCCCAGGTGGACAGCCGAACATGCAGCAGATGCTGAAGCAGGCGCAGAAGATGCAGCAGCAGATCGCCAAGGCGCAGGCCGAGCTGGCCGAGGCCGAGCTGACCGGCACCGCGGGCGGCGGCCTGGTCACCGCGACCGTCGCCGGCACGGGTGAGCTCAAGTCGATCAAGATCGACCCGAAGGCGGTCGACCCGGACGACGTCGAGACCCTGGAGGATCTGGTCGTCGCGGCGGTGCACAACGCGGCGGAGGCGGCCCGCGAGCTGACCGAGCAGAAGATGGGCCCGGTCGCGGGCGGCATGGGCGGCCTGGGCCTGCCCGGTTTCTGAGCCGTCCATGTACGAGGGCGCCATCCAGGACCTGATCGACGAGCTGGGCCGGCTGCCGGGTGTCGGCCCGAAGAGCGCCCAGCGGATCGCCTTCCACGTCCTGTCCGCGGACCCGGCCGACGTCAACCGGCTGGCCGGCGCGCTGCGCAAGGTCAAGGAACTGGTGCGCTTCTGCACCAGTTGCTACAACGTGGCCGAGGCCGAGCAGTGCCGGATCTGCCGCGATCCCCGCCGCACCGACGAGGTGCTCTGCGTGGTCGAGGAGCCGAAGGACGTCGTGGCCATCGAGCGCACCGGCGAGTTCCGTGGCCGTTACCACGTGCTCGGCGGCGCGATCAATCCGCTGGAGGGCATCGGGCCCGACAACCTGCGCATCCGGGAGTTGATGACCCGGCTGGGCGGGGGCGCGGTGCGCGAGCTGATCCTGGCCACCGACCCAAACACGGAGGGCGAGGCGACCGCGACGTACCTCGCGCTGATGGTCAAGCCGATGGGCATCGCGGTGACCCGCCTGGCCAGTGGCCTGCCGGTGGGTGGCGACCTGGAGTACGCGGACGAGATCACGCTCGGCCGTGCCTTCGAGGGACGTCGGGCGGTCTGACGCGGTTCCACGTACGTCGCTGACCTCGCACGATGGTCATGACACCTGGCGGCCGGAGGCGTCGGTTCGACGTAACAGTTTGGCATCGCGTATGCCGATCATTCGGCGCTGCCCGCTGTTCACCTTTGATTCGTCGGTCAGATCGCGGATAAGACACGATCCGATACCAACCGTCCATCCGGCTGTTTCCGCCTGGTCGGCGTGGGAGCTAAGGTTCCGGCCATCGGTGGCCCCGGTCACCGCGTTGTCCGTACCCCTAAGGACGAGGTGAAGCACCCATGCGTGCATCCAGGCCGAAGGTCGCTGTCGCGGCTGTCGCGGTCGCGGCCCTCGCGGTAGCCGGCTGCGCCGAGAGCGACCGCGATGATTCTTCCGGTGGTAGCAAGAAGGACACCCTCGTCTTCGGCGTAGCCGGAGATCCGAAGGTGCTCGACCCCAGCTTCGCCAGCGACGGTGAGTCGCTGCGCGTGGCGCGCCAGATCTTCGAGACGCTGGTCCGCCCGGAGGAGGGCGGCACCAAGGTGAGCCCCGGTCTCGCCGAGTCCTGGACCCCGGACGCGGCCGGCACCACCTGGACCTTCAAGCTCCGCTCGGGCGTCAAGTTCCACGACGGCACCGACTTCAACGCCGAGGCCGTCTGCGTCAACTTCAACCGCTGGTACAACGCCAAGGGCCTCATGCAGAGCCCGGACGTGACCGCGTACTGGCAGGACGTCATGGGCGGCTTCGCCCAGAACGAGGACGACACCCTCCCGGAGAGCCTCTTCAAGTCCTGCACCGCCAAGGACGCCACCACGGTCGACCTGACCTTCACCCGGGTGTCCAGCAAGATCCCGGCCGCCCTGATGCTGCCGTCGTTCTCCATCCACAGCCCGAAGGCGCTGGAGCAGTACGACGCCAGCAACGTCGGCGGCACCGCGGAGGACATCAAGTACCCGGAGTACGCCACCGGGCACCCGACCGGCACCGGTCCGTTCAAGTTCAAGACCTGGGACGTCGCCAACAAGACGCTCACCATCGAGCGCAACGACGACTACTGGGGCGACAAGGCCAAGCTGAAGACCCTCATCTTCAAGACGATCTCGGACGAGAACGCCCGCAAGCAGGCGCTGCGCTCCGGTGACATCCAGGGCTACGACCTGGTCGGCCCGGCCGACGTCGAGCCGCTGAAGAACGAGGGCTTCAACGTCCTGACCCGCCCGGCGTTCAACATCCTGTACCTGGCGATCAACCAGAACGGGAACCCGAAGCTGAAGGACCTCAAGGTCCGGCAGGCGATCGCGCACGCGCTCAACCGCCAGGCTCTGGTCGACTCGAAGCTGCCCCCGGGCGCCAAGGTCGCGGTGAACTTCTTCCCGGACACCGTCGAGGGCTGGAACGGCGACGTCACCAAGTACGAGTACGACGTCGAGAAGGCCAAGGCGCTCCTCAAGGAGGCCGGGGCCGAGAACCTGACCCTGCGGTTCCACTACCCGACCGAGGTCACCCGGCCGTACATGCCGAACCCGAAGGACCTGTTCGAGCTGCTCTCGGCGGACCTGCAGGCGGCCGGCATCAAGATCCAGGCGATCCCGCTGAAGTGGAGCCCGGACTACCTGAACGCCACCACCTCCGGTAACAAGCACGACATCCACTTCCTGGGGTGGACCGGCGACTACGGCGACGGCTACAACTTCATCGGCACCTTCTTCGACCGGCAGAAGGACGAGTGGGGCTTCAACAACCCCGCCCTCTTCGCCCAGTTCAAGGACGCCGACACCACGGCCGACATCGCGGCCCGGACCGAGAAGTACAAGGCCCTGAACAAGGCCATCATGGACTTCCTGCCGGGCGTGCCGATCTCGCACTCGCCGCCGGCGATCGTGTTCGGCAAGGACGTGACCGGCATCAAGGCCAGCCCGCTCACCGACGAGCGGTACGCCTCCGCCGAGTTCAAGTCCTGACCTGAGGCAAGGACCGCGGGCGGGCGCTGCTTCGGCAGCGTCCGCCCGCGCCCCTCCGCACACCCTTCGAGGCCACCGTGTTCCGGTTCATCGTCAGACGCCTGCTGCAGCTGATACCGACGCTGTTCGGGCTCTCCCTCCTGCTCTTCATCTGGCTCCGCCGGCTGCCCGGCGGTCCCGAGACGGCCATTCTCGGCGAACGCGGCACGCCCGAGATGCGCGCGGCGATCCGCCGCAACATGGGCCTCGACGAGCCGATCCTGGTGCAGTACGGCCGGTTCGTCCGGCGGCTGGTCAGCCTCGATCTCGGCACCTCGACCTCGACCAAGCGCTCGGTGGTCAGCGAGTTCCTGGAGCGCTTCCCCGGCACCGTCGAGCTGACGATCACCGCGCTGGTGATCGCGATCGGGGTCGGCATCCCGCTGGGCTACCTGGCCGCCCGCCGCCGTGGCCGGTGGCTGGACCACCTCTCGGTCGGTGGATCGCTGATCGGGATCTGCATCCCGGTCTTCTTCCTCGCGTACGTGCTCAAGGCGATCTTCTCGGAGAACCTCGGCTGGTTCCCGTCCAGCGGCCGCCAGGACCCGACCATCGACGCCACCCGTGTCACCAACTTCTTCGTCCTCGACGGCTTGATGACGCGGGAGTGGGACGCTGCCGCCGACGCCATCTGGCACCTGGTGCTACCGGGCGTCGCGCTGGCCAGCATCCCGCTCGCGATCATCGTCCGGATCACCCGAGCCAGCGTGCTCGAGGTGCTCAACGAGGACTTCGTGCGTACCGCCGAGGCCAAGGGCCTCACCGAGCGCACCGTCCGGACCCGGCACGTGCTGCGCAACTCGCTGCTCCCGGTGGTGACCTCGATCGGCCTGCTCACCGGCGGCCTGCTCTCCGGCGCGGTGCTGACCGAGACCGTCTTCGCCTTCACCGGCATCGGAGCGTTCATCTACGACGCGATCGGTCAGCGCGACTACCCGGTGCTGATGGGCTTCATCCTGATCATCGCGGTGGTGTACGTGCTGGTGAACCTCCTGGTCGACCTCTCCTACAGCTTGATCGACCCGAGGGTGAGGGTCCGATGACGATCACCGCCGGAAAGAAGAAGGAGAAGCTGGACCGGCTCGCCGAGCTGGCCAGCCGGGACGACGAGCGGGGCGTCAGCCTCTGGCAGGAGGCGTTCCGCCGCCTGCGCCGCAACCCGGCGGCGATCATCGGCGCGGTGATCCTGGCCATGTTCGTCCTGGTCGCGCTGATCGGGCCGTTCTTCGTCCCGTACGGGCCGACCGACGCGATGGGCATCCGCGAGGGCGTGGTGAAGTCGGGTCAGGGCATCATCCCTGGCTCCTCGGCGGACCACTGGTTCGGCTACGACCACCAGGGCCGGGACGTGTTCAGCCGGATGATCGTGGGTGCCCGCCAGACCCTGTTGGTCGGCGTCGTCGCCACCCTGATCGGTCTGGCCGTCGGCGCGGTGATCGGCGGCGTCGCCGGTGCCGCCGCCGGGCTCGGTGGACGGTGGGGCCGAGCGATCGACAACGCCCTCATGCGGGTCATCGACATGATGCTCGCCCTGCCCAGCCTGCTGCTCGCGGTGAGCATCGCGGCGCTGCTCGGCGCGAGCCTGACCACCGTGATGATCGCGGTCGGCGTGGTCTCGGTGCCGGTGTTCGCCCGGCTGCTGCGTGGTTCGATGATCGCCCAGTCGAACAGCGACTACGTGCTGGCCGCGACCTCGCTCGGGGTCCGGAAGCCGAAGATCGCGCTCACCCACGTGGTGCCGAACTCGCTCGCCCCGGTGATCGTGCAGGCCACGCTCACCCTGGCGACCGCGATCATCGAGGCCGCCGCGCTCTCGTTCCTCGGCCTCGGCAACCCCGACACGGCGGTGCCCGAGTGGGGCGTGATGCTCGCCGACGCGCAGCCGTATCTCGGCATCCGGCCCGCGCTGGCGATCTACCCGGCGGTGGGCATCATCATCACCGCGCTCGGCTTCACCCTGCTCGGTGAGGCGATGCGCGAGGCCCTCGACCCGAAGCTGCGGAAGTAGGTCTCATGGCACTGCTCGAAGTTGAAGACCTCTCCGTCACCTTCGCCCGGCGCGGGCAGCGTACGGTGCACGCGGTCGACGGCGTGTCGTTCTCGGTGGACGCCGGCGAGGTGGTCGGCCTGGTCGGCGAGTCCGGCTGCGGCAAGAGCGTCACCTCCCTGGCGATCATGGGCCTGCTCCCCAAGCAGCCCGGCACCCGGGTCGGTGGCAAGGCCGTCTTCGACGGCACCGATCTCCTCCAACTCGACGACCGCTCCCGGCGGGACATCCGCGGCCGTGACGTCGCGATGATCTTCCAGGACCCGCTCTCCTCGCTGAACCCGGTCATCCCGATCGGGTTGCAGGTCACCGAGGTGCTGACGCGGCACCGGGGGATGAAGGGCGACGCGGCGGAGAAGGAGGCGGCCCGGCTGCTCGACCGGGTCGGCATCCCGGACCCGAAGCGCCGCCTGAAGGAGTACCCGCACCAGCTCTCCGGCGGCATGCGGCAGCGCGCCCTGATCGCCATGGCGGTGGCGTGCCAGCCCCGGCTGCTGATCGCGGACGAGCCGACCACCGCGCTGGACGTCACCATCCAGGCGCAGATCCTGGAGCTGCTCAAGGAACTGGTCCGGGACTCCGGCACCGCCCTCGTGATGATCACGCACGACCTGGGCGTGGTGGCCGGCATGTGCGACACCATCAACGTGCTGTACGCGGGCCGGGTGGTCGAGACGGCACGGCGACGGCCGCTGTTCCGCGAGCCGCGGCACCCGTACACCGTGGGGTTGCTCGGCTCGGTGCCCCGCCTGGACGGCGGGCGCGGCGAGCGCCTGAACCCGATTCCCGGCTCGGTGCGCGACGTGCTGCCGTGGCCGGACGGCTGCGCGTTCGCCCCGCGCTGCGCCCGGCGGGTGGACGCCTGCGTCGGCGAGCCGCCGGCGATGGTGCTCACCCACGACGGCCGCAGCTACCGCTGTGTCAACCCGGCTCCGCTGCCCGGGATGACGCCGCCCGAGGAGATCCGGGGTGTCGTGCCGGCGGACGCCGAACCCGGCGCGGTGCCGGCGCAGGCCGTCCCGGACGACCCGCCGGTGGCGCCGGGCTTCGGCCCGGCCCCGAGCGAGGAGGAGAAGCCGTGAGCGAAACAACCGTCCCGGCCGGCGGCGCGGCGGCCCAGATGAGCACGGACGACGTCCTCGTCGAGGTCCGCGACCTGAAGGTGCACTTCCCGATCAAGCGGGGAGTGCTCTTCGACCGCACGATCGGCCACGTGAAGGCGGTCGACGGGGTCGACCTGCGGATCGCGCGCGGGAAGACGTACGGCCTGGTCGGCGAGTCCGGGTGCGGCAAGTCCACGCTCGGCCGGGCGCTGCTCCAGCTGACCCCGCCCACCGGCGGAGCGGTCGTCTTCGACGGCGTCGAGCTGACCCGGCTGCCGGCGGGCAGGCTGCGGTCGACGCGCCGCCGGATGCAGATGATCTTTCAGGACCCGATGTCCAGCCTGGATCCCCGGCAGAACGTCGAGTCGATCCTCACCGAGGGTCTCCAGACGCACGGCATCGGTGGTAACCGGGACGAGCGGCGGAAGATCATCGGGGAGACGCTCGACAAGGTGGGCCTGCCCCGCTGGGCGCTGTCCCGCTACCCGCACGAGTTCTCCGGCGGCCAGCGGCAGCGCATCGGCATCGCCCGGGCGCTGGTCCTCGGCCCCGACCTGATCGTGGCCGACGAGCCGGTGTCCGCGCTGGACGTGTCGATCCAGGCCCAGGTGGTCAACCTCCTCGACGAGCTACAGGAGAACCTCGGCCTCACCTATCTGGTGATCGCGCACGACCTGGCCGTCGTCCGGCACATCTCCGACACCGTCGGTGTGATGTACCTGGGCGCCCTCGTCGAGGAGGCGCCGAGCGAGCGGCTCTACACCGAACCGCTGCACCCGTACACCCGGGCGCTCATGTCGGCGGTGCCGGTGCCGGACCCGGACGTGGAGGACCGTCGGGAGCGCATCCTGCTCGCCGGTGACCTGCCCTCGCCGGCCAACCCGCCCGCGGGCTGCCGGTTCCACACCCGCTGTCCGTGGGCGCAGCCGACCCGCTGCGCCGACGAGCGGCCGGCGCTGCGCGACATCGGCGGCAGCCGGGTGGCCTGCCACTGGGCCGAGCGGATCGCCAGCGGGGAACTCCGGCCGCACAAGGTCGACGTGCAGATCACGCGCCCGCTGGACGAGGGCGAGGACCCGCACACGGTCTCGGCGCCGAGCGAGCCCGGCTCGTACGTCTAGTCGCCGTCGTGGCCCCGGGCCCCGGGCCAAGGTGTCGCTCGAGCCTCCTTTGCTCTGCTTCAACCCGCGCACAGGTTTCGCCACCATTTCGTTGCGCCCGTTGAAGCAGAGCAAAGGGAACCGAGCGGCAGGTAGGGGTCCGGTGCTGGCAACGGGGGCTGGCAACGCGAGCGTCCGGGCGCGGCAGGCCACCCGCCCGCGCCCGGGTCAGCCCTCCGGGCGGTTCAGCAGGGCGACGGCGATCGTGTGTACGGCGTCGAGGCCGGCCGGGTCGGCCAGCGCCACCCGCCCGCCGGTCACCGCGTACCACTCGTCCGCCTCGCGATACTGCACGCGCAGCGTGACCTGGCCGTCCGCGTACTCGGTGCGCAGCGTCAGCTCGCCGGTGACCACGCCGACCTCGTCGGTCATCACCCCGCCCGGCCCCGGGACGATGTCCGCCGTCCGGGACTGCGGTCGGGCGGCGGGGCTGCCGGCGTCGGCGCTCATCCCGGCGCCCGGCGTGCCGCCGGCGGTGGCGTCCGGGGTGTCCGCGCTCATGCCGGCGCCCGGTACGGCGGCTCCGGCCGCACCGTCCGCCGCCATGCCGGCCGTGGTCGGGGCGGGACCGCCGGTCGCCGCCGGGTCGTCGCCGGTCACGGCTTGCTCGCCCATCTGCAGCCCTCCAACATCTCGGCCAAGGCGGCCTTCTCGGCGCTGGTCACCGTGAGCCGCCAGTGATGCTTGACCGCGACCCAGCTCTCGGCGTAGTGGCACCAGTACGACCGGTTCGGCGGCCGCCACTGGGATGGATCCTGATCACCCTTTGCCCGGTTGGAGTTGCGTGAAACCGCGAAGAGCTGCGGCAGCTCCGTGTCGTTGGCGAAATCGCCCCGCTTCGCGTCGGTCCACTCGTCCGCGCCGGAACGCCAGGCGTTCGCGAGCGGCACCATGTGGTCGACGTCCACCTCGGACGGGTCGGTGAGGACGCGGCCGTCGTACACGCTCTCCCAGCGCCCGCCGACCACGTTGCAGCCGGAGAACTTGATGCCCTCCCCGTCGCGCTTCAGCACGGTGTCCCGGACGTCGCAGTTCTTGCCGGTCGACCGCCAGTGCGGGAACCGGTCGCGGCTGTAGCCCCGCATCGACCCGGCCTTGGCCACCGTCAGCTCGGCCAGCTTCTCCACGGCGGTACCGCCGTCGCTGGTCGGCGTCGCCTCCGGCTCCGGAACCGGGACGCAGCCGGCCACGCCGAGCGCCACCGCCGCCGCGAGCGCCACCGCGGCGAGCGGTCCTGATCTGGTACGCACAGACGACACCTCTCCAGCTTGCGGGCTCCCGGCGATCCCGCACAGTACCCCGGTACGGTTTCGGCGTTTCGTGGCGTCTCCCACATGGTGCAGGGCAGATTGGGGCGATGACGCCACCCGCCCTCCGGCTCGGCACCCCCGCGGGCCGCGGCACGCTGCTCGCCGCGGTCCTCGCCTCCGGCATGGTCTTCCTCGACACGACCGTCGTCAACGTGGCGCTGCCCCGCCTCGGTGCCGACCTCGGCGCCACCGTGGCCGGTCTCCAGTGGACCGTCAACGGGTACCTGCTGATGCTCGCCGCGTTCGTCCTGCTCGGCGGCGCGCTCGGTGACCGGTTCGGTCGACGGCGGGTGTTCCTGCTCGGGGTGGTGTGGTTCACCGCGGCGTCGCTGCTCTGCGGGCTGGCCCAGGACACCGGGCAACTGGTCGCGGCCCGGTTCCTCCAGGGCGCCGGGGCGGCCCTGCTGACCCCGGGCTCGCTCTCCGTCCTCCAGGCCAGCTTCCACCCGGACGACCGGGGGAAGGCCATCGGTGCCTGGTCCGGGCTCTCCGGCGTGTCGACCGCGCTCGGTCCGTTCGTCGGCGGCTGGCTGATCGACGCCCTCTCCTGGCGGTGGATCTTCTTCCTGAACGTGCCCCTGGCGGTGCTGGTGACGCTGGCCGCGCTGCGTTGGGTACCGGAGAGCCGGGACGAGGACGTCTCGCGTACCGAGGGTCCGGGCCGCCACCGTCGCCGGTTCGACGTTCTGGGCGGGCTGCTCGGGGCGCTCGCCCTGGCCGGTGTCACGTACGCCCTGATCGACGCGCCGGCCCGCGGCTTCGCTTCCCTCCCGGTGCTGCTGGCCGCCCTGGCCGGGGTGCTCGGCACGGTGGTCTTCGTGCTGGTCGAGCGGCGCCGGGGAGACACCGCCATGCTGCCCACCGGGCTCTTCACCAGCCGGCTCTTCTCGGTGCTGAACGTCTTCACCGTGGTGGTCTACGCGGCGCTCGGCGGCTTCACCTTCTTCCTCTCGGTCTACCTCCAGAACGCGGCCGGCTGGTCCGCGTTCCGCACCGGGCTCGCGCTGCTGCCGATGACCGTCCTGCTGCTGGTCGGGTCACCGCGAGCCGGTGACCTGGCGGCCCGGATCGGGCCGCGGCTGCCGCTGACCGTCGGCCCGGTGGTCGCCGCCGCCGGGCTGTTGCTGCTGCGCGGGGTGGGGCCCGACGCGTCGTACTGGCGGGACGTCGTGCCGGGGGTGACGCTGTTCGGGGTCGGGCTGACCCTGGTGGTGGCGCCGCTGACCGCGTCGGTGCTGGCCGCCGTCGAGGACCGCTTCGCCGGGGTGGCGAGCGGCTTCAACAACGCCGCGTCGCGGGCCGGCGGCCTGTTCGCGGTGGCCGCGCTGCCGCTGCTGGTCGGCCTGTCCGGCACCGGCTACCAGCAGGCGGACGAGCTGACCGCCGCCTACCGCGGCGCGCTGCTCTGGTGCGCCGGGCTGCTGCTGGCGGGCGCGGCGCTGGCCGCCGTGCTGATCCACCGGCCGGCCCGACCGGAGGGGCGTTGAGAAGGCCCTTTCACGTCGCCGGGCGTTGTGAAAGGGCCTTCCCCACCGCTCAGCGGGCTCGGTTGACGGCGCTGGTCACGGCCTTGATGGTGGCGGTGACGATGTTGGCGTCCACGCCGACGCCCCAGACCGTACGCCCGTCGACCTCGCACTCCACGTACGCCGCTGCCTGCGCGTCGCCGCCGGAGGAGAGGGCGTGCTCGTGGTAGTCGAGCACCCGGACGTTCATGCCGAGCGAATGCAGCGCGTTGACGTACGCGTCGACCGGGCCGTTGCCGACCGCGCTGATGGCCTGCCGGGTGCCGCCGTGACCGACGTGGGCCTCGATCTCGACCTTGCCCTGGACGGTGCCGATCGTGTAGTCGACCAGGGCCACGGCGGGGTCGCTCTGGTGGTCGAGCAGGTACTGCCCGGCGAAGATCTCCCACATGGCGCGCGGGTCGACTTCTCCGCCGGCGTTGTCGGTGACCTGCTGGACCACCCCGGAGAACTCGATCTGGAGCCGGCGGGGCAGGTCGAGCTGGTGCTCGGACTTCATGATGTACGCGACGCCGCCCTTGCCGGACTGCGAGTTGACCCGGATGACCGCCTCGTAGGTACGGCCCAGATCCTTCGGGTCGATCGGCAGGTACGGCACCGCCCACGGGTGCTCGTCGACCGGCACGCCGGCCGCCGCGGCGTCCGCCGCCAGGGCGGCGAAGCCCTTGTTGATCGCGTCCTGATGGGAGCCGGAGAAGGCGGTGTAGACGAGGTCGCCGGCGTACGGGTGGCGCTCGTGCACGGGCAGCTGGTTGCAGTACTCGACGGCGCGCTTGATCTCGTCGATGTTCGAGAAGTCGATCATCGGATCGATGCCCTGGGAGAACAGGTTCAGCCCCAGGGTCACCAGGTCCACGTTGCCGGTGCGCTCGCCGTTGCCGAACAGGCAGCCCTCGATCCGGTCCGCGCCGGCCAGCAGGCCCAGCTCGGCGGCGGCCACGCCGGTGCCCCGGTCGTTGTGCGGGTGCAGGCTCAACACCAGGCTGTCCCGGCGGGGCAGGCGTCGGTGCATCCACTCGATCGAGTCGGCGTAGACGTTCGGCATCGCCATCTCGACCGTCGCCGGCAGGTTGACGATCAGCTTGCGGTCGGGCGTCGGGTCGACCACCTCGATCACCGCCGCGCAGACCTCCAGCGCGTAGTCCAGCTCGGTGCCGGTGTACGACTCGGGCGAGTACTCGTAGTGGATGTCCGTGTCCGGGGTGTGGATCTCCGCGTACTTCTGGCAGAGCCGGGCGCCGGTGGTCGCGATGTCGGTGATGCCGTTCCGGTCCAGCCCGAAGACCACCCGGCGCTGCAGGGTCGACGTCGAGTTGTAGAAGTGCACGATCGCCCGCTTGGCGCCGCGCAGCGACTCGAAGGTGCGGTCGATCAGGTGCTCCCGGCACTGCGTCAGCACCTGGATGGTGACGTCGTCCGGGATCAGGTCCTGCTCGATGAGCTGCCGGACGAAGTCGTAGTCGGTCTGGCTCGCCGACGGGAAGCCGACCTCGATCTCCTTGTAGCCCATCTGCACCAGGAGCTGGAACATCCGCCGCTTGCGCTCGGGCGACATCGGGTCGATGAGGGCCTGGTTGCCGTCCCGCAGGTCGACGGCGCACCAGCGGGGCGCGGCCGTGACGTGCCGGGTCGGCCAGGCGCGCTCGGGCAGGTCGATGCGGAACTGCTGCTGGTAGGGCTGGTAGCGGCGGAACGGCATGCGGCTGGGCAGCTGCCGGGCGATCGGATCGGTGTCAGGGTCGGTGGTGCCGGCCGGATTAGCCATGGCGGAGTGCCTCCGTGGTCATGTGACGTCAGCAGTCGGAGTCGGCGACGGTGCCGGAGCTGGCGACGGGGCCAGAGTCGGCGACGGTGCCGAAGAGAAGTCAGAGCGTGCTGCGGGCGGCGCGGTTCGACTCCGCGACGAGGTGCCGGCCTTCAGGCCTCGTCGCGGCGACCAAGGAGGAGGAGCGCCTGCCACATGACCAGGTCACCCTACGTGGTGGGACGGTCCGCGGGAAGGTCGGTCCAACATCTGGGAGCAGAGTCACCCGTGGGTGTGCAGGAGCAGGTCGGCGGGGGGACGGCGGCGGCGGAGGCCGGTCTCCGATTCCAGCAGGTCGGCGGGCAGGCTGAGCGGGTCGCCGAGCCGGCCGACGGCCAGCACCACGGCCGGTCGGACGTCGTCCGGCAGGTCGAGGTCCGCGCTGAGGCCGGCGCGGTCCAGGTCGCGCAACTGGCGTACGTGCAGCCCGAGCGCGGTGGCCTGCACAGTCAGTTGCGCCACGGCGTGCCCGAGGTCGTAGGGCGCGTACCCGGTGGGGTCGGCGTCGGGCGTGAGGTGCCCGGCGAGCAGCAGGGCCGAGGCCCGGCCGGCCCACCGCTGGTCCCGGCCCGGCAGGTTGACCATGATCCGCTTCCACGTCTCGTCGTCCCGGTGGCCGACGGCGAACCGCCACGGCTGCCGGTTCTCGGCCGAGGGCGCCCAGCGGGCCGCCTCCACCAGGACGTCGACCTCGGCCGGGTCGAGGTCCGCGCCCGGGTCGAAGGACCGTGGGCTCCACCGGAAGGCCAGCAACGGGGTGAGGTCGGTCATGGAGCAAGCGTCCCGTATGGGCGATTTGCTGTCTCAGTCAGGGTGCGGCGAATGTGGGCAATCGCACCCGTAACGGATCGCGGCCTAGAGCGTTCCGACGGTCGGCTCCGGGGCTGCGGTGCCCAGCAGCTCGTCGTCCACCACCGGCCCTGGGAGCTCCACGCGGGCCGGGCCGGGCGCGGGCGGGGCGGCGAGCGTCAGCGTCCAGCCGCCGGTCCGGACGGCGGTGGGCGTCCCGTCGGCCTCGAAGCAGTAGATGCCGGCGTCGAGCGGCGCGTTGATGGACGCCGACGTGGTCTCCACCGAGTAGCAGCTGCCGGTCGCGCCGTCCGCCGGCTGGGCGGAGGACACCGACAGCGGTGACCGGCGGTCGGTCAGCACGTCCAGCCAGTCGGTGAAGGGGTGCTGGACCCGCGGGTCCGCGCGGCGGGGCAGCATGTCGTCGGCGTCGCCGACCCGGACACAGCGGGGCGGCTCCGGGTTGCCGGCCGACGGGAGGGAGCACTGGAACAGGCCGTCCGCGGTGGCGGCGACCGACACGTCGACCGTGCCACCCAGCGCCCCACCGGCCACGTCGACCCGCCAGCCGCCGTCGTCGGCGGTGGACACCAGGACCGTCCGGTCCGGGCGGTCCCCCGCCCGCAGGACGTAGCTCGCGACGAGATGACGGTCCTGGGCGGCCGCCGCCAGGGCGGCCAGCTCGTCGCGGGCCGCGTCGGCGTCCGCGGGGGCGGCCGGCGGCGACGTCGGGGGCGCGGTGGTCGGTTGGCCGGCGGTGCAGGCGGCCAGGAGGGCGGGCAGGGTCAGCGCGAGCAGGCGGGTCAGCCGCCGGGTGGGCGGCGCCGCCGGGTGCCGGGTGGGCACGACCGGGCGAAGGTGGGCGGGCACCCGCCCATTCTCGGGTGCGCGGTACGTGTTCCGCCGTCCCGTTGTGCGTGCCGGAGCGGCGTGTCGTACGCCACCGGGCCCGGCGGCGGGGGCCGGATGGTGGGATCACCCGGCCCGGCGGGCGGGACCGCCCGATACGCTGAGGGCGTCTGGACATGCGCCGCCGGCCCACACCCGGCGGCGTCGGCACGCTCAGGGTCGCTGGGAGGGAGTGCACCGTCGTGGCACTCGTAGTGCAGAAGTACGGCGGGTCCTCCGTCGCCACCGCGGAGCGGATCAAGCGGGTGGCCGAGCGGATCGTCGCCGCCCGCAAGGCCGGCGACGACGTCGTGGTGGTCGTCTCCGCGATGGGCGACACCACCGACGAACTGCTCGACCTGGCCAACCAGGTGAGCCCGCTGCCGCCGGGCCGCGAGCTGGACATGCTGCTCACCGCCGGTGAGCGCATCTCCATGGCGCTGCTCGCCATGGCGATACACAACCTGGGGTACGAGGCCCGCTCGTTCACCGGTTCCCAGGCCGGCGTGATCACGACGTCGATGCACGGCCGGGCCCGGATAATCGACGTCACGCCCGGGCGCCTCAAGGGCGCGCTGGACGAGGGCGCGGTGGTCATCGTCGCCGGCTTCCAGGGCGTCTCGCAGGACACCAAGGACGTCACCACGCTGGGCCGGGGCGGCTCGGACACCACCGCCGTCGCCCTCGCCGCGGCGTTGAACGCGGACGTCTGCGAGATCTACACCGACGTCGACGGCGTCTACAGCGCGGATCCCCGCATCGTGTCGAACGCGCGGCACATCAAGCGGATCACGTACGAGGAGATGCTGGAGCTGGCCGCCTGCGGCGCCAAGGTGCTGCACCTGCGCAGCGTGGAGTACGCGCGCCGGGCGGGCTTGCCGATCCATGTCCGTTCGTCATACTCGACCAACACCGGCACGATGGTCACCGGATCGATGGAGGACCTTCCCGTGGAACAGGCGCTGATCACCGGGGTCGCCCACGACCGCAGCGAAGCCAAGATCACGATCGTCGGTGTGCCCGACGAGCCCGGCGCGGCGGCGCGGATCTTCGACACGGTCGCCGGCGCGGAGATCAACATCGACATGATCGTGCAGAACGTGTCGACCGAGGGCACCGGCCGGACGGACATCTCGTTCACGCTGCCCAAGACCGACGGCCCCACCGCGATGGCGGCGCTCAGCAAGATCGAGGACGTGGTCAAGTTCAGGGGCCTGCTCTACGACGACCACGTCGGCAAGGTGTCGCTGATCGGCGCCGGGATGCGCTCGCACCCGGGTGTCGCGGCCGGCTTCTTCGCCGCCCTCGGCCAGGCCGGCGTGAACATCGAGATGATCTCCACGTCGGAGATCCGGGTGTCGGTGGTCTGCCGGGACACCGACCTGGACGCCGCCGTGCGCGCCATCCACGAAGCCTTCGACCTCGGCGGTGAGTCCGAGGCAATCGTGTACGCGGGGACCGGGCGGTAGGCCCATGGCGTCGCTGCCCACCCTGGCCGTGGTCGGGGCGACGGGTGCCGTCGGCACGGTGATGTGCGAGCTGCTCACCGGGCGCCGGAACGTGTGGGGCGAGATCCGGCTCGTCGCCTCCGCCCGCTCGGTCGGGAAGGTGGTGCGGTGCCGGGGGGAGGACCTGACCGTCCAGGCGCTCACCCCGGAGGTGTTCGACGGCGTCGACGTGGCGATGTTCGACGTGCCGGACGAGGTGTCGGCGGAGTGGGCGCCGGTCGCCGTGCGCCGGGGCGCCGTCGCGGTGGACAACTCCGGCGCGTTCCGGATGGACCGGGACGTCCCGCTGGTCGTGCCCGAGATCAACCCGGAGCAGGTACGCGACCGGCCGAAGGGCATCATCGCCAACGCGAACTGCACGACGCTCGCCATGATCGTGGCGGTGGCGCCGCTGCACCGTGAGTACGGCCTCCGTGAGCTGGTCCTGTCGTCGTACCAGGCGGTCTCCGGCGCCGGTCAGGCGGGCGTGGACGCCCTGCACACGCAGCTCACCAAGATCGCCGGCGATCGGGTGCTGGGCTCCCGCCCCGGTGACGTGCGGCAGGCGGTCGGCGACGAGTTGGGCCCCTTCCCGGCACCGCTCGCGCTGAACGTGGTGCCGTGGGCCGGCTCGGTGGCCGAGGGCGGCTGGTCCTCCGAGGAGATGAAGCTGCGCAACGAGTCGCGCAAGATCCTCGGCCTGCCCGACCTCAAGGTCTCCGCCACCTGCGTACGCGTACCCGTGGTCACCGGGCACTCGGTGGCGGTGCACGCGGTGTTCGCCACCGAGGTCGACGCCGAGGGGGCGCGTGAGGTGCTGCGCAACGCCCCCGGGGTGATCCTGGTCGACGACCCGGCGGCGGGCGAGTTCCCGATGCCGATCGACGCGGTCGGCACCGACCCGTCCTGGGTCGGCCGCATCCGCCGCGCCGTCGACGACCCCCGTGCCCTGGATTTCTTCGTCACCGGCGACAACCTCCGCAAGGGCGCCGCCCTGAACACGGCCCAGATCGCCGAACTCCTGGCCCAGGACCTGACCCACCCGTGACCGCACCCACCAACCGGCGGGGTGGCGGGGGGTGGGATTACGCGGCGGCCAGGTGGACGCCGTCGCGGCCTTCCCGCTTGACCCGGTAGAGGGCCTGGTCGGCGCGGCGGAGCGTGCGGTCCGGGGACTCGCCGGGGCGGGGCAGGGCGACGCCGACGCTGATCGTGCGGCCGGTCCGCCGGGCCGCCTCGGCCAGCCGCTCGGCGATCCGGACGGCCTCCTCCGGGCGGTTCACCTCGATCACCGCCACGAACTCGTCGCCGCCGACGCGGTACAGCTCGTCGCCCTGCCGCAGCGCACCCTCCAGCGCACGGGCCAGGCCGACCAGCACCCGGTCGCCGGCCTGGTGGCCGTACGTGTCGTTGACGCTCTTGAAGCCGTCCACGTCGATCGCGAGCAGGGCCGTACGGCCCGGGGTGGCCGCCGCGATGCGTTGGCCGAACGGCCCGGTGTGCCGCAACCCGGTCAACGGGTCGGAGCTGGCCTGCTCGCGGAGCCGGGCCAGGGTGCGCAACCGTTCCAGGGCGTTCCAGGCCTGACCGGCGAGCAGTTCCACCAGGTTGACCGTCGTCGGATCGGGACGGAGCTGCCGCTCGTCGGCGACCAGCAGCAGCCCACCGCCGTCGGTCGGGCCGACCGGCACCGCCACCAGGGTGCGCACCCCGGCGCGGGTCAGCGGGGCGTGGTCGGCGGTCGGTGGGTGCCCGGTCTCGCCGAGGGTGTAGCCGGCGCCGTAGCGGTGGGCGAGGTCGACCATCCGGCTCAGCGCCTCGGTGCCGGTTTCGGTCAGCTCGGCCCGGATGCGGGACTCCAACTCGCCCGGCTCGGCGGTCGGCGCGCCCAGCCGGGGCCCCCGCCGGCCGGCGAGCACGAGAACGGCGGCGGAGAGGGCCGACACGTCCCGGGCGGCCGTGATCGCCGCGTGCATCAGGTCCCACTCGGTGGGGGCGGAGGCCAGCGCGGCCGCGTGCCGGAGCAGTTTCTCGCTGCGGCTCTCCTCCGGCGGGCCGCCGAGCGCGACGATCCGCGCACCGAGCCGGTCCGCGAGGCGTTCGGCGGTGTCCCGCCAGGCCGCCAGGTCCGCCGGTCCGCTCCACTGGAGGTCGAGGACGCCGATCGGCCGGCCGGCCGGGTCCAGGACCGGCACGCACAGCTCGCTCGTGACATCCGGGCGTACCGGGATGTAGTCCGGGTCCGCCGCGACGTCGGGGACGACCGCGCCGCGGCCGACGGCGTAGACCCGCCCGACGATCCCGGTGGCCGGTGGGACGGTCGAGTACACCTGCCAGGAGCCGGTGGCCGCGACGCAGCGCAGCCGGTCGTGGACCTGGAGGAGCACCGAGATGGTGGCCGGCGTGTACCGGGCCAGGGCGGTGACGGCCCACTGGCACGCCTCGACGGCGGTCGACGCCATCGGCAGGCGGACCGTGACGTCCCGGATGACTCGATCGTGATCCACTCGTACGTCGTCCCAGGTAGGCAGCGGTCCGGCGGCTACCGGACCTCCGCGATCAAGCGTAGCCAGCAGGTGACGGCGGCTCGCGAGCTTCGTACACATGTGCTATCCACAGGCTGTGGACGCGGCCTGTGCGTCCCCGCGAGCGGGCCCCCGCGCGCCGCCCGCTGGCGATAGCGTGAGGGCCCCGGCGAGTGGAGGCCGCATGCTTATCGCCCAGCTCAGTGATCCGCACGTGACCACCGGCGTGCTCGCCGCCGAGCCGGCCGCGGGGCTGCACCGGGCCCTCGGCCGGGTGCTCGCGCTCGATCCCCGGCCCGACTGCGTGGTCATCACCGGCGACCTGGTGGACCGCGGGCGGCCCGACGAGTACGCGGCGCTGCGCGAGATCATCGGGCGCTTCCCGCTCCCGGTGCACCTCGTCGCCGGCAACCACGACGACCGGGAGTCGCTGCTCGACGCCTTCGGCGGGACGCCGTGGCTGGGCGGCGGCTTCTCGGCGTACTACCACGTCGACCACCCGGAGTTGACCGTCGTGGTGCTGGACACGCTGGTCCCCGGGTCGGGCGGCGGCCGGGTCGGCCCGGAGCAGCTCGGCTGGCTGGACGGCGTGCTCGCCGGGCGGCCCGACGTCCCCGCCCTGGTCTGCCTGCACCACCCGCCGGTCGCCGTCGGCATCCCGGCCGCCGACGCGGTCGGGCTCGCCGACGCCGACGCGCTGGCCGAGGTGATCGGCCGGCACCCGCACGTGGTCCGGGTCGCCGCCGGGCACCTGCACCGCCCGGTGACGGCCGCCTTCGCCGGCACCGTGCTCACCACCGCGCCGAGCACCTGGAAGCAGAGTTCGCTCACGATGAACCCGGCCGAGCAGATCGGCTGGGTCGCCGAGCCCACCGCACTGCTGCTGCACCGGATCGACGGCACGGCCTGCGTCACGCACCTCGTCCAGGTCAGCCACTCGGCCGGGATCACCTGCACGTTCTGATGTGCTGCCCCGGTCGACTGGGGGCGGTCCTCGATGAGAGGCTGTCACCGACGCCGGCGGCGGTCCCCCATCGCCGCCACCGCGACCGAAACCTGCCGACGGCGTGGCACGGCCCGGCGTGACCCATCGCCCGGACGTCCGCGCCGGCTTCCCACGAGGAGTTCCATGTCCATCCCCGGGATGCGTCGGGCCGCCATCGGTCTGACCGCGCTCGCCGTGACCGCGTTCGGCGCGGTCGCGACCACCCCCGATCAGGCGGACGCCCGGCCGAAGCCGGTCGACGTCACCCTGCTCGCACTGAACGACTTCCATGGCAACCTCGAGCCGCCGAGCGGCTCCAGCGGCACCATCGCCGGCCAGTCCGCCGGTGGCGTGGAGTACCTGGCGACCCACCTGGCCGAGCTGCGCAAGGCCAGCAAGAAGAAGAACACCATCACGGTCGCCGCCGGTGACCTGATCGGTGCCTCCCCGCTGCTTTCCGCCGCGTTCCACGACGAGCCGACGATCGAGGCGCTCTCGATGGCCGGGCTCGACTACGCGAGCGTCGGCAACCACGAGTTCGACGAGGGCTCCGACGAGCTGCTGCGCATCCAGAACGGTGGCTGCCACCCGGTCGACGGCTGCGCCGACGGCACCCCGTACCGGGGCGCCGGCTTCCAGTACCTGTCCGCCAACGCCTTCGTGGACGAGACGGACAAGCCGCTGCTGCCGCCGTACGCCATCCACAAGGTCCAGGGCGTCAAGATCGGCTTCATCGGGATGACGCTGGAGGGCACGCCGGAGATCGTCAGCCCGCAGGGCGTGGCCGGCCTGACCTTCACCGACGAGGCGCAGACCGCCAACCGGTACGCTCGCGAGCTGCGCCGCAAGGGCGTGGAGACGATCGTCGTGCTGCTGCACGAGGGTGGCACCCAGGCCGGCGCCGGCGGCATCAACGACTGCGTCGACTTCACCGGCCCGGTCGTCGACATCGCCGACCGGATGGACCCGTCGATCGACGTCATCGTCAGCGGGCACACCCACCAGGCGTACAACTGCGAGATCAACAACAAGCTGGTCACCAGCGCCAGCTCGTTCGGCCGCCTGGTCACCGACATCGACCTGAAGATCGACCGGCGTACCGGTGACGTGCTCAGCGCGACCGCCGAGAACATCGTGGTCACCCGGGACGTGGCCAAGGACCCGAAGCAGACCGCGCTGATCGACCGCTACAAGGCCGTCCTCGGCCCGGTCGCCGGCCGGCAGGTCGGGGAGAGCACCGAGGCGCTCACCCGCAACCAGGAGACCCTCTTCGACGCCGTCCGGGGCGAGTCCGCGCTCGGCAACCTGATCGCGGACGCCCAGCTCTGGGCCACCGACGACGAGCAGGGCGCCGTCGCCGCCTTCATGAACCCCGGCGGTGTCCGGGCCGACATCGACGCCGGCCCGATCACCTACGAGGAGGCGTTCACGGTGCAGCCGTTCGCCAACAACCTGGCGACCCTGGACCTCACCGGCGAGCAGCTCTACTGCATGCTGGAGCAGCAGTTCGTCACCGGGCGGGTGCTCTACCCGTCGTCGACGGTCAACTACGTGGTCGACCCGGCCGGTAGCACCGCGCCGGCCGACGACCCGTGCGCCGGCACCCGCGTGGTGCGCGGCAGCCTCACCTTCGGGGGCGTGGCGGTCGAGACCGGTGACACCTACCGGGTCACGGTGAACAACTTCCTCGCCGGCGGCGGTGACGGCTTCACCGTCCTCACCGGCGGGACCAACCTGGTGACCGGCCAGATCGACCTGGACGCGTTCGTGGCGTACCTGACGGCGAACTCGCCGGTGTCCGCCCCGGCGCTGGACCGGATCCGCACCACCGCGGAGGTCGCGGGGGCGTAACCCCGAGGCGGTAGCCCGACCGGGAAAGAGTGGCTGTTCGGCATCGAACAGCCACTCTTTCCGCATTTCGTGCCGGTCGGATCAGGGTACCGGCCACGGCTCCTGGGTGGTGCCCGCCCGGCGATCGGCTGGGTGAATCGCCCGGACCGCGGGAACAGGTCGGCGAGGGCTCCGGACACCGTGCCAGCGGCCGAGGCGGCGACCGCGGGCGAAGGCCTGCTCCGGTGACTTGAGTCGTTCACCGAGCACGACCGACGCGGCGGTCATCGTGACGACGATCCCGGCGACGGCCGCCACGAGGATGCCGGTGCGAGGTGAGCGCCGGGGCTGCGCGCCTCTGCTGTCAGCCGTCCGCCGCCCTCACCGTGGTGCGCGGGACCGACAAGAGGTCCCGCAGGTAGTCGTCCTCGCGCCGCAGGATCGCGACGTGGATGCGGTCCAGTTGCAAGCCCGGGTCGACGCCGAGGTCGCGGGCGAAGATGGTGCGGAGTTTCTGATAAGTGCGCAGGGCATCACTGACGTGACCGGAGAAGTACTGCGAGAGCATGAGGAGCTGCCAGGGCCGCTCCCGCAGTGGATTGCGGGCTACGTGGTCCTCCATCTGCTCGGCGACCGCCCAGGCCTCGCCCCGGACGAGCAGCAGTCGGGCTCGTTCCTCGATCGCCGACTCCCGTTCGGCGTTGAGCGCCGAGATGGCCACGGACAATGCGAAGCCCACCGGGGGCAGATCCTCCCCCGCGTCGCCCCGCCACATGCCCAGGGCGGTGTCGAAGGCGGTGACGGCTTCATCGATCGAGCCGGCCCGCACGCAGCTCCGGGCCTGCTGGACGGCGTTGCGGAAACGGAACACGTCGCACCGGTCGCGCCGGATGGCCAACGAGTATCCGCCCGTCCCGTCTCCGCACTGCGACCGACGCGTCCGCAGGGTGTCCCGCAGGCAGTGGCAGGATCGGTCGAGGGTGCGCCGGAGAACCGTCGCGTAGGTGCGGAGATTGCGGTCGGCGGACGCGGGCGGATCCGCCCAGAGTTGCTCGACCAACTGGCGTACTCGAGTCGTGGACCCAGCCTGCAGGCAGAGCGCGACCAACATGGCGCGTACGCCGCGCAGCCGAATATTCTCAACATATCGGTCGTGGACGATCTCCACTGGTCCAAGTAGGCGCAGATGCGCCACGTCACAGTCCACGCTTCCCCCGTTCAGCCTGTGGCGGATGGAGCATACGGAGCTGCCTCCCCCCGTGACAAGAATTAGATTGCGGTAAATGTCCACCCAGTGGGCTTTCGGCAGGTTTGGGTTGCGGCGCGGCGTGGCCGGCCCCTGCGGCCGCGGTGGTGACAACCCGGGTAGAAACTTATATCCATCGATGTGCGAGCCCTATGCGAACGATTGCAACTATGAACATCGAGTCGCGCCACGGGGGTGACGACCCGCTCCGAAGGGGCTGTAGGTGAAGACACGGTTCAAGCTGGTCGTCGCGCCGAGAAGTCGTTCCTGGAGCTCAACCCGCAGCTTGCGGAGCTGGCTCGTGCCGCCGCCGAATTCAGCTGACCGTGTCCGGCGGTTGGGTACGCAGCCGTCAGGTTGAGATATTTGCGGCTGGGACATTTTATTAACATCGATGCCGGCGGAGTTTGCGGCGGGACAACCGCCGGCCTTCTTTTATGCTGCAGTCCCCGCAAGACAAGGGACCTGGAAGATTTGCAATCGTCCGTAGCTGGGCTCGAGAAAGGGAAGCACATTGTCGCAAAGCAGAGGTCCGCTCGAAAAACTGTCGAACGCGTTGTTGGTTGCCGTTGTGGCCGTCGCGACGTTTCTCACGACGGGAGGTACGCCGGCCAGCGCCTACACCGATGTGCTGCAGGCGGACTGCCAGGCGGCCAAGGCCAACCCGACCATGACGTTCGACAAGGGCGCCGCTCCGTACGGCACCCTCTACACCTACTACTCGGGAGCGGCCTACTGCGGGTCGATGCTCTTGGCGACCCGGCGGAAGGTGACGATGAAGGCCGGCTCCGGCGACGGGACCAGCGATGACTGCGTGAGCAACAAGGGATGGCTGCCCAACGGCTCCTACACCCCGCGGTACGAGGTGAATCACCAGACGAGCAGCACCGTGGTCAAGGGCTCCGTCTGGAACCTGGGCAACAAGCTGTGCTCGAAAGGCACCGTTACCCGTACCGAGTTGTTCATTCACTCGCAGGGAGGCAACGGCGGCAGCTGGACGGAAGCGAACTACAAGTCCGCCGGCTGCATCAAGATCAACCAGACGGACCGCACCTACCTGAAGAGCCTCTACGACCAGCCGATCTACGGGGCGTCGAGCACCAAGATGACGGTCCAGAGCTAACCGGGACCAGGTCAGCATCCCAATTCTGTGTCGTACCTGAATCTGGAGTGGTAAATGACAATTCGTAACGTGCTGGCTCTTTCCGGAATTGCTGCGGCCGTCGGTCTGATGGCATTTGCGGGAATTGCTACCGCGGACCCGGCGCCAGGCCCGACCGCACAGGCCGAGAAGCTGCTCGACTCCTACGGACAGACCAACCAGAAGCTCGCCTCCTGCATGAAGGAGAAGGGCCTGCCCTTCAACGGCGGTCTCGCGAAGTCGGACATCATCGACGCGTTCAGCGTCGTCGACAAGGGCGAGCTCACCGACAAGATCCGCAACGACATCGCCGCGCGCACCGCGGCGACCCCCGACGACCCCAACGCCGCCGTGGTCGCGAAGATGTCCGTCGCGGAGCAGGGTGCATGGGGTGACGCCGTGAACGACTGCAGCGCGAAGATCGACTTCGAGGCGTCGGGCGGGGCCGCCGGGCAGGCCAAGATCGCCGAGCTGCAGCGCGCCGCCGCGAACAGCCCCGAGGTCAAGGCCGCGGCGAAGGACTATGTGACCTGCATGCAGCGTGCGGGCTTCGCGGTCGACACCAACCCGTTCGTGGTTCCGCAGGACATCGCCGAAGCCGAGCACGGTGCCACCGCCACCGCCATCGCGGCCGTAGCGAGGTACGACACCGCCTGGCGCGGATGCGTGCAGCCGTGGCAGGAAGCCTTCGACCAGAAGCTGTTCGGCTGAACCCAGCCCCCTGAACCACTCACCATGGACGGCGAGTGTCGAGTCCCTTGGCTACCGTTCGCGTCATCGCGGACAGCAGCCGGGGGACGCGGCCGTTTCACCAACCGGACCGGTGCCCACCCGGCGGGTCACCCGGGCCGGCGTCGGCTTCGCTTACACGATGCGCCCGTACCACCCGGCACGGCACGTCCGCGGTGCACTGACCGCGACAATCGGGCCGCGCCGGCCGCGACGCACCGCCAGGGCCGCCAACCGGCCGCTGCCGCGCCCAACGCCCCGGCGGCCTTCCCCAGAAACAAATCGAAAATTCTCCGAACCGGCGACAACTCGAACTCCCGCTCGGGCGTAACGGTTACATGAGGTCGAAGAGGCAGGGTGGTTGAGGATGGCAGGTGACATCTCCGTGGAGGAGCGCGTCACGTTTACCCGCTTCTTCCAGCACAACGGCAAACACTTGGTACGTCTGGCCTACCTGCTCATCGGCAACCTCTCGGACGCCGAAGACATCGCCCAGGAAACGCTGATCGAGATCTACCGCAAGTGGGTCGATGTCCGCGAAGACACCGCCGTGGCGTACGCCAGGACCGCGGTGGTGAACCGGTCTCGCAGCCTGCAACGCCGCCGCGCCGTAGCCCGACGTTTCGCTCCGCGTCTGGCGCAGCGCGACGACACCGGACCCGCCGCCGACCTGCCAGACCGGTGGCTCTGGGATCTGGTCCAGACCCTGCCACGACGGCAGCGCGAAGTGGTGGTGCTCCGGTACTGGTGCGACCTCGGAGAAGCCGACATCGCCCGCGTCCTCGGCATCAGCGCGGGCACCGTCAAATCCAGCGGGCACCGCGCGCACACCCGACTCGCGGCAGCGCTGGCCGGACACGACATGGTCCGGGCACGAGAGGGAGCAAAGTGATGGACGAACTTGAGAGGCGACTGCGGACCATGCTGACCAGGGCAACCGAGCACGTCGAGCCCGAAGCCTCGCGGCTGCGGAACCCCGCCGAGACCGCGCGACGCAAGACCGCCGGGTTCGGTCTCGGTCGCCTGCACCCCGCCGTGCTCGTCGCGGCGTCGAGCCTGGCCGTAACCGGCGTCGTGGTCGGCATCACCGTGGGCGTTCCGCACCTGAGCCAGCAGACACGGACTGCCGGACCGCCCTCGCCCACCGGCTCGACCCGGGCGGCAACCGACGGCACGCACCCCCTGTGGGCCCTGAACGTCACCGACCCCAAGCCGGCCAGCTTCAGCCAGCTCAGCGCCGGCAAGCCCGCCGACCCGCCCGTCCCCCATACCCTGGACCCAGGCCTCGGCCCGGACGTCGCCACCGACCCGACCCTCGTCACGGCAACCGGACCCATCCGCTTCAGCAACAAGACCACCAAGGCCGTGCACCTGCTCGCCCAGCGCAGCCAGGGAACATTCGTCGCCCTGACCGGCCCCGGAACTGACGGCGCAGACGGCCTGCACGACGTGCACATCGTGCTCGTAGCGCCCGACAACACCCGCCGCGACGTTCACCACGCCACGCAGGCCAGCAGCGTCACCGTCTCCCCGGACGGCGCCCTGATCGCCGTCAGCACCTGGGTCGGGAAGGGCACACCGGGCATCGAACCGGCCGTTGAACTGGTCGACGTCACCACCGGCAAGGTCAGGCAACGGCTCCCCGGCCGTTTCACCCAGGCCGCCTGGGCGTCCAACCACGCCATCCTGCTCACCGGCGCCCCCCAAGACCCGGCCAGCCTCGCCTGGCGTGCCCCGTGGACCGGCAGGGGCGAGCCCATCAACGTGCACGGGGGAGCGATCGCCGTCAACGGCGGCCTGGTCGCCATCGACGAAACCAAAGGCTGCCTCCAGAAGCTCGACACCGACGCGAAACTGACCGCCGCACACTGCGACAGTTGGCGTTCCATCAGCAACGTCTCGCCCGATGGCCGGTTCGTGGCAGTCGAATGGGGCAGCGGCGACAACCCGCAGCACTACGGTGTCCTCGACGTCACGCAGAACCAGGTCCGGACCTGGCCCGCGGACGGGAAGAACCCTTCCTGGCTCACCGGATCCGAGGTCCTGCTCACCGACAACGCCGAAGGCAGCAGCGCCACCGCACGCTGCGACCTGACGGCCGGCACCTGCACGACGTTGCCGGACAACGCGCAAGAAGGAAAGTGGCGCGCGGCAACCTGGATCGGTCGTTACTGACGGTGCGGGCCCCGGAGCGTCGCTCCGGGGCCCGTCTCCGTTTCGAACCGTCAAGATCGTGCCCGATCTGTCAGACCGGGAGGGCCATTCGGTAAGAGTTCGTGCCGGCGGCGACAAGTACTGGTGTCAGCTCACCAACTGGAGGAATGGTGCCGGACGGAGACGAGAAACTTCCTGATCGACAGCGGCTGGCGGACCTGTTCCACCAGCACGGCAACTCGATCTTCGCGTACGCCTGTCACCGGCTCCCGGTCGAGGACGCCCGCGACGTGGTCGCCGAGGTCTTCACCGTCGCCTGGCGTCGACTGGCCGAAGTGCGGGTCGGCGAGGAACGGGCCTGGCTGTTCGGGGTGGCGCGGCGGATCATCCAGGCCCAGCACCGACGCGGCATCGACCACCTGGCTCTTCGGGAGCGCTTGCGGGCCAACGCGGCGGTCGACCGCACCGACGGCGGCCACGGCTTCGTCGAGGGCGCCGAGGTCGCCGCGGTGCTCGCCGCGATGCCGGAGCGCTACCGCGAGGTCCTCCTGCTCCGCTACTGGTACGACCTGACGGCCACGGAGGCCGCGAGGGTCCTCGGGTGCACGGGACCGACGTTCGCTGTCCGACTGCACCGGGCCCGGCGCCGGTTTCGTGCGGCCTACGAAGCCCAGGACGCCGCCGACGAGCGTGGCGCGAACGATCCTCGTCTTGTCATTCGTCTGGGGGAGCAGCGATGAAGGTCGGTACGAACCGCGTGGAAGACCTGGTCAGGGCGATCCGTCCCCGGCCGGACGTCGATTTCGTCGGCACCCCGGAGGGTGAACGCCTGCTGCGGACGGTGTTGGACCAGCCGCGACCGGCCACCGGCCGCCGACGGGTGGCGCGACGGTGGACAGTCGGCGCAGCGGTGACGCTCGGTGCGCTGTTGGCCGGCGGGGCGACGGCGGCCCTCGGCGGGTACCAGGCGGCCACCGCTCCGCCGGAGGCCCTGCCCGAGTCCGGCTCGTTCATGTGCGCCACGGCCGGGATGCACCGGATGGGCGAGGCCGTCGCGCGGGACGGGGAGTCACCGGTCGACGCCTGCCGCCGGGGTTGGCAGAGGGTGTTCGGCGAGAACGCACCCAAGCACCTGTTCGCCTGCGTCAAGCAGATCGAGCCGGCCCGCACTCCCTTCGCTTCGACGGGGCCCGCCGTCGGCTGGGGCGCCCTGGTGCTCGTCGTCGACGGTGACCAGTTCGGCAATGCCGCCGAGACATGCGGGTCCGTGGGGATGCTGGTGGCGCCCGAACCGAACGCGAGCCCGCCGGCCTGATCTCCACCGGCTCGGCTCGGTGCTCGGCACGCACGTGCCCGGACGATGCAGGGATCGTCCGGGCACGTGCTGGGCCGGAAGGCTCAGGGGTAGTTCGGGGTCCACGGTGACGGGACGGCGCCGCAGGTGTGCACGCCATCAATCATGTCGTTCGGACTACCGGTACCGCCCTCGACCTTGTCCAGCGCCAGATTCGACAGCTGGTTGCCCGACTTGAGGGACAGGATCCGCTTCCACGAGCCGCCGCCGACGTAGTTGTAGAAGTAGGACCAGGTGCCACTGGTCTGATTGTTCTTGATCGAGGAAATCTTGTCATTCCACCAGCCGCCACCCGGGAATGGAACGTTGCCCAGGTTGTACCGCCGGCTGCAGTAATAGAAGTTGAGCTCCTCCCCACCGTACTGTCGATCGCTGTACGCGCAGGTGTTTCCGACGTTGCAGACAAAGGCGGCGGCAGCGAACTCCCCTGTCGCCCGCTCCTCAGCCGTGTCCCGGAACTTCATCCGCAGGCCGGGCTGAAGCTCGACGGTCCGTGCGTCGAGCTGACGAGCACCGGGCATACGAGTGAGGATCTCATCGATGCCCCGCTGCCGCTGGGCTGCGGTAGGCGGCGTCGCGGTCTGGTCCCAGTTGTAGCCGACGCTGGGGGCCGCGGGCGGCCCGGACGGGCCGGCAGGCGCGGCGTGCCCGGTGCCGGGCGCGCCGAGGAGCAGCATTCCAGCGCCCAGCAGCACGGTCACACCGGTCCTGACGGACCTGCTCAATGCAATTCGCAAGGGATTTGCCTTCCTCTCATCTGGAGTAAGAGAAACGGGCACCGAGAGCAGCGCCCGCCCGCACTTGGCGGCCGTTTTTCACACGACACTCCGGAATGGGGACCCCCGTGTAGCCATCCCTCCTCCCTGCTTGTGAGCCACGCCCACGTATTGACGGTCGCCGAAATACGTGGGTGCCTATTTCTAGCATGACGATCGATCCCTTGCTGCCCCGCTCCGAGCCCACCACATTGGGTGCGCGAGCCATTGAGGAGTAATGTCCGTTCTGCTTTCACGGATGGTGACCGCGCGAGGAACCCATTCCCTGATGGATGCCGGTGGCGGCCAACGGAAAGTAGTCGCCCGCTCGAGGTAAGAAATCCGGATCGGCGTGGTGACCGGAGCGGGCCCGTCGGAGGGGTCTGCGATGCTGGCGCGATGACCACGAGCTGGCGGCACCTGCCCGCACCGGCCCGCGAGATCGCGGCCGCGGCGGCCGACGCGGTCCGCGCCGCGCAGGGCCGCGACGTCGAGGCGTACGAGTTGGCGACCGGCCGCCTCGCGGCGGCCGAACGGTCCGGGCTGGTCCTCGGTGCGGTGGTCCGGTCCCTGCTGGAGCTGGGGCACCCGGACGGGCTCGCCGGCGACGACGTACGCCAGGTGCTGGAGCGCTGCGTGCGCGGTGCCGCCTCCTGGCGTGCCGAGGTGGACCCGCACGTGGTGCTGGTCCTTCTCGCCAGCGCGCTCGGCCTGTACGACCCGGACGCCGACGAGGCCCCGCCCGCCCCCGACGCGTACGCCCGGCACGCCCCGCTGCTCGTCGCCGACCTGCTGGCGGCCACCGGCGCCCCGCTCGAGCCGCACCTGGCCGCGGCGTTCGCCGAGATCCGGCGCACCGAGCTGCACGACTGACCCCGGGGGACCGCACGCGATCGCCGTCCGGATGTGGCCGGATCGTTGCCGACCGGGACAGCGGGCAGGCCCGGCCGAAGCTAGTTTCCGCGTAACAACGACCACGGGGGAGACACGATGGGACCGGTCCGACCACGGAGATTCCTTGCCGCGGCGCTCGTCGCCACCGTCCTTTTCGCACCGGCCGCGTGCGGTGACGACGCCGAGCCTCGAACCGGTGCCAGCACCGCCGGGGCACCGGCCAGCGCGGCACCGCCGGCCCCGCCCGAGAAGCCGGGACCCGGCGACCACACCCTCGCGCTGGCTGGGCGGCCGGGCGGCTACGAGCTGCACGCCCCGCCCGGCTACCGTCCCGGGCAGAAATTGCCCCTGGTGGTGGCCGTCCACTACCGGGCCGCCGACCCGGCGATGATGCGGCGGATGACGCGCCTCGACGCCAAGGCCGACGCGGAGGACTTCCTGGTCGCCTACCCGTGCTGCGGCGGCAGCGAGGACGTGGGCTTCATCCGGGCCATGGTCGAGCACCTGGTCGAGAGGTGGGACGCGGACCCGAGCCGGATCTACGCGACCGGCATGTCGGCCGGTGCGACCATGTCGTACCGGCTGGCCGCCGAGGCACCCGACCTGTTCGCGGCGGTCGCGCCGGTCAGCGGCGGCCTGATCAGCGGCCAGAAGCCGGACTCCACCGCGGAGCGGCCGGCCCGCGCCGTCTCCCTACTGTCGATCATCGGCGCCGACGACCGCACCGCGAACGCGCTGGAGATCCGCCTCGGCCAATGGCGCCGCGCGTACGGCTGCACCGACGGGCCACCGGTCTGGGTCGACAAGGGAAAGACGGTCAACCGCACGACGTCGACCTGCCCGGGTGGTATGGAGATCGTCGGGTACACGGTCAACGGCATGGGCCACCGCTGGCCGGGCGGCGCCGAGGTGGGGCTGGGCGATCCGGCGCCCGCCCTCAACGCCACCGACGTGATCTGGGAATTCTTCGTGGCGCATCCGAAGCGCTGATCGTCCGGCGGGGTTCCCGGGCCGGCTGACTCACACCACGCCGTGCGGCCGGCTCACTGCGGCTGCGCGGCGGCTCACCGCGGCTCGGCGGGCGGCTCACCGCGGCCGGACCGGTCAGCCGCGCCGCAGCCGGGCCGCCGGCGCACCGCGGCTCGGCGGGCGGCCCGCCGTGGCCGGGCCGGTCAGCCGCGCCGCAGCCGGCCGGTCTCCGCACCCGCCGCGTCCCGAAGCACCAACATCTCGCCGTCGAGGGCGGCCTGTCGGGCAGTCGTCAGCCACGTGCCGACCGGCACGTTCTCGCACCCGATCAAGGTGCTCACCCCGCCGGTCACGGCGAGTGCGCCGGCCGGGCCGACCGCCCAGCGCCCACCGGTGCGGTTGCAGCCGTCGGAGGCCTGCCAGGTGCCGTCGGCGGCGAACTCCGCGTACGGCGGCACCGGCCAGCCGCCCGGCCCGGGCGCCGGCTTCCGGCCGTCGGCCCCGCTGACCGGCAGCCATCGGCCGACCAGTGCCCTCCGGTCGGCAGCGACCAGGCCGGCGGACAGCGCCGGGGCGACCGCCAGCTGCCGGCGTAGCTCCTCGGTCACCGTCGGCGGTTCCAGCCACGGCTGGTAGACGTCCGGGCCGCCCTGCGGCCGTGCGCCCGGCCGCAGCCGGACCAGCTCGGTGCCGTCGACGCCGAGGAGGAGCTGGGCCTGGCCGTCGGCCCGGAACCCCTCGGCCCGCGCCAGCCAGTCCGGCGTCCGCGGGCGCCCGGCCGCGCCGCACCGGCCGTCGTCAGTTGTCGAGGCACCGTGGACGTCGGCGAGAAAGAGCCCGCTCTGGTCGGCCCGCCACTGCCCGAAGAGCATCTCGCACCCCCGGAACACCATGAGGCCGTCGTCCGCGAGCCGCAGTACGGTGTCCGCCTCGACGCCGCGCCCGGTCACCGCCCACATCCCGACCAGCCCGGTCGGCTCCTGCCGGGGCACCGGCGCGGCGCCGGGTGGGTCGGCCGGGGCGGGCACGACCGGACCGGTGTCGCCCCCGCAGCCGGCGAGCAGCAACGCGATTCCGGTGATGGTCGCTATGAGGTAGCTGTTCCGGCGCATCGACCCCTCCAGCCCGTTCAGTCGCCTGGCACCCGCTCGGCGCCCCGGTGTTGTGACGTTGCCGCCGGTCGGACGGTTCCGGGACGAGGCTGCGGAGCCGGGACGACGACCGCCGCTCGAGCCGGCCGGCGGCTGCCGCACCGGTTACCTGTCGTACCGGCGGGCAATCATGTGCAGACGCCCAACGGAGGGAAGGAAACCATGATCGGCACCTTGCGGACCGTCGTCCTGGACACCCGTGACATCGCCGGCCTGGCCCGGTTCTACCAGGAGCTGGCCGGGTGGAAGCAGGTCTATGCCGACGACGAGTGGATCACGATGACCACCGACGACGGCTGGCGGACGGCGGTCCAGCTCGCACCGGATCACGTGGCACCCCGGTGGCCGGATCCCGCCCACCCCCAGCAGGCGCATCTCGACCTGCGAGTGCCCGACCTGGCGGCGGCCACCGACCGCGCGCAGGAGCTCGGCGCGACGCTGTTGCGTCGCAACGAGCGGTGGCACACCATGGCCGACCCGGCCGGGCACCCGTTCGACCTGTGCCTCAACCCCGACGACCCACGCACCACCCTGATGGGCGTGATGCTGGACTGCCCCGACGCCAAGGCGCTGAGCGTGTTCTACGCGGAGTTGCTCGGCAAGCCGGTGACCTACGAGGGCGACGGCATGGCGATGATCGGCGAGGACGGCGCCCAGCCGCTGTTGTTCCAGCAGGTGGCCGAGTACTCGCCGCCGCGCTGGCCCGATCCGGCCCACCCGCAGCAGATCCACCTCGACGTGCGGGTCGACGACGTGGCAGCGGCGGAGCCGGCCGCGCTCGCGCTCGGCGCCACCCGGCTGCCCGGCGAGGGCGACAACTGGCGGGTGTACGCCGATCCCGCCGGCAAGCCCTTCTGCTTGGTGTGGAACCTCGATCAGGGGTGACGGTCGCCGTCCCGTTCCGACGTTCGACGGGCGCGCCGTCGTCGCCGGAAACGAATCAAGGCCCCTCTGCGGAGGGGCCTTGACCTGCGATTACCTCTGGTCGGGGTGGCCGGATTTGAACCGACGACCTCTTCGTCCCGAACGAAGCGCGCTACCAAACTGCGCCACACCCCGAGGCGTGCCGACAAATAGTAGCCCACCTGCTCGACGGGTCAAACTCGGTACCCCCCGCCGCCCGGCGACCCGCAAGATCCGCACAACTTCGGGGAAGCAGTGGTCTCGGCGACGCCAGGAGGCCACCACTTCCCCGAAGTAGTGCCCCGTCCCGGGCCCGGGTCCGGGACAGACCGGGCGCCGGGCCCGGGACGGACCGGGCGCCGGTACAGGCGGCGGGACGGGCGGTGTCAGCGGGGGATCAGGGTGAGGATGCTGGCCTCCGGTGGGCAGGCGAAGCGGACCGGGGCCGTCGGGTGGGTGCCCAGGCCGGCCGAGACGTGCAGCCACGCGTCCGAGCCGGGCCAGCGGTGCAGGCCCTTGGCCATCGAGCGGGGAAGCCCGCAGTTCGTCACGAGTGCCCCGACGCCCGGTACGCACACCTGGCCGCCGTGGGTGTGCCCGGCGAGCAGCAGCCCGAACCCGTCCGCCGCCATCTGGTCGAGCACCGCCGGCTCCGGGGAGTGGCTGAGCGCGATCGACAGGTCCGCCGAGGGCGAGACCGGGCCGGCGACCGAGGCGTAGTCGTCCCGCTCGATGTGCGGATCGTCGACGCCGACCAGCTCGACGAGCCGCCCGCCGGCCTTCAGGGTGGTGCGGGCGTTGTTCAGGTCGGCCCAGCCGGCGCCGGTGAACACGTCGCGCAGTTCGTCGTACGGCAGCTCCGCCCCCTCGGTGTACTCCCGGTCCGGCAGGAAGTAGGTGAACGGGTTCTTCCAGACCGGGCCGGTGTAGTCGTTTGAGCCGAAGACGAAGGCGCCCGGGTAGTCGAGGAGCGGCTGCAGGGCGCGCAGCACGCCGGGTACCGCGGCGGGGTGGGCCATGTTGTCGCCGGTGACCACCACCAGGTCGGGGTCCAGCCCGGCCAGCGACGACACCCAGCCCTGCTTGCGTCGCTGGTCGGGCGTCATGTGCAGGTCGGACAGGTGCAGGATGCGCAGCGGCTCGGCGTCGGCCGGCAGCACCGGCACGTCGTACCGCCGCAGGGTGAACAAGTTGCGCTCGACGAGCGACGCGTACGCCAGGGTGGCCGCGCCCACGGCGGCGGTCCCGGCGGCGAGCCGGAATAGGGTGCGCTTTCGCATGGCGATCAGGGTAGTTTGACCGTCCATGGGCACGTTGAAGGACCGCCTCACCGCGGACATGCGGACCGCGCTGAAGGCGCGCGACGAGCTGACCACCTCCACCCTGCGGATGGCGCTCGCGGCCGTCGGGACCGCCGAGGTCGCCGGCAAGGCCAAGCGCGAGCTGACCGACGACGAGGTGCTCGCGGTGCTCACCCGGGAGGCCAAGAAGCGGCGCGAGGCCGCGGCGGCGTTCGCCGAGGCCGGGCGCGGCGAGCAGGCAGCGAAGGAGACCGCCGAGGGTGAGGTGCTGGAGCGGTACCTGCCGAAGCAGCTCTCCGACGAGGAGTTGGCCGAGGTGGTCGCGGGGGCGCTCGCCACGGGCGGCTTCGCCGGTAAGGGCCAGATGGGCCCGGCCATGAAGGCCGCCCAGGCCGCGGTGGCCGGCCGGGCCGAGGGTGGCCGGGTGGCCGCCGAGGTACGCCGGCAGCTCGCCGTCTGAGCTTCCGCATCCCACGTAACGCGAAACGGGCGGGCACCCTCAGCGGGTGCCCGCCCGTTCGTCGTGCGGGTGCGCTAGTCGCCGCGGCCGGGCGGGCGACCGGGGTTGGTCGGCGGCTGCCCGGTGCCCGGTGTCGGCGGAGTCCCGCCCTGGCCGGAGCTGACCTCGATCATGACCACGCCGCCCTTGATGGTGCGGCCCTGCGGGCTGGTGCCTGCGGCGGTGTTCGCCGGGCAGCTGGACGGGACCTTGTTGTTGGAGACGACCGGGTCGAAGCCGGCGCCCTTGATGCGGGACTTCGCCTGCTCCACGCTGACGCACTTGACGTCCGGGATCCGTCGCTGGTCACCGTCGCGGATCTTGCTGCCGGGCGGCGTGAAGTTGATCCGCTCCTTGCCCTGCATGGCGTCCCGCAGGGTCTCCTGCACCGGTCGGTTGATGCCGTTCGGCTCCTTGTGGCCCATCCTCTGGTTGGTCTGTGGCCAGTCCGGGTCGGCCATGATGCCGGCCACGGCGTACTGCTTGGTCATCGCGACCAGCGAGGACGTCTTGTCCTTGTCGGTGGTGCCGGACTTGCCAGCCACCGGGGCCTTGACGATGTTCTTGACCTCGCCGGCGGTCGCGCCGGTGCAGCGGGACGTCGACGAGCGGTCACCGACCGGGCAGCGGGCGGCGTCCACGGCCGCCCGGGCGACCTCGGTGCTGATCCGCTGCTCGCAGCGCGGGTTGGCGATGTCGAGCTTCTTGCCCTCCGGGTCGCGGATCTCCTGCACCGGGATCGGCTCGCAGTACTTGCCGTCGGCGGCGAGGGTGGCGTACGCGTTTGCCAGCTCCAGCGGCATGGTCTGGGAGACGCCGAGGGTGAAGGCGCCCCACTGGTGGGCACCCTTCTCCAGGTCCAGGTCCTCCTGGGCACGGAAGGTGATGCCGAGCTTCTTGGCGGCCTTGACGACGTTCTCCGCGCCCACCTGCTGCTGCAGGGGGACGAAGTAGGTGTTGACCGAGCGGCCGAACGCGCTCCACATGTTGTGCACGCCGGCCATGCTGTCGGCGGCGTTGGTCGGGCAGTAGAAGTGCGTGCCCGGGCAGGCCGCCGGCGAGTTCCGCTGGATGATGTAGTCGGAGCGGAACTGCTTCTGCGCGTTGATCGTGTAGCTGAGCGGGATGCCCTTCTCCAGCGCGGCGACGACCGTGAACATCTTGAACGTCGAGCCGGCCTGGTACCCGGTGATGCCGTCACCGCCGCTGAGCAGCGGGTTGACGGTGTTGGGGTAGTTGCCCCGCAGGCCCGCCTTCCGCTTCTTCGGGTCGCTGTGCGGTTTGTTGATTGGCTTCTTCGGGTCGTCCAGCTTGTAGTTGCGGTTGACCGAGAGCGCGCGCACCTTGCCGCTGCCGGGCTCGACCACGGCGACCATCCGGGCGGCCTTGCTGGTCACCGGCAGGTTCTTGCGGACGGCGCGGTCGGCGGCGTTCTGGGCCTGCGGCTCCATCGTGGTGATGATCGTGAAGCCGCCGCTCTTGAGCCGGCGCTCGCGGTCGTACGAGGTCGAGCCGAACGCCTCCTGCCCCATCCACCAGCGGTAGAAGTAGTCGCAGAAGAAGCCCCACTCCTTCTTGGTGGTGTCGACGCAGCCGTTCGGCGCCCGCTTGCCGACCACCTTCAGCTCGGTGGCCTTGGCCTGCTCGGCCTCCTCCTTGCTGATGGCGCCGGTCTCGACCATGTTGTCGATGACGTAGTTGCGGCGGGCCACCGCCTGGGGGTGGCCGCTACGCGTGGTCGGGTTGAACGCGCTGGGCGCCTTGACCAGGCCGGCGAGCATCGCCGCCTCGGGGACGGTGAGCTTGCTCGGCGGCTTGGCGAAGTAGACCTGGCTGGCGGCGTAGATGCCGTACGCGCCGTTGCCGAACGCGGCGATGTTCAGGTAGCGCTCGAGGATCTCGTCCTTGGAGAGTTCCTTGTCGATCTGGATGGCGTAGCGCATCTCGCGCAGCTTGCGGGCGCTGGTGTCCTCGGTGGCGGCGACGACGTCGGCCGGGTGGGTCGCCGAGTACGCGATGGCGAGCCGGACGTACTGCATGGTCAGCGTCGAGGCGCCCTGCCGGTCGGCGGTGCCGGAGCTGTTGTTGACGAAGGCCCGGGCGACGCCGTTGAGGTCGACCCCGTTGTGCTTGTAGAAGTCGTGGTCCTCGGCGGCGATGATCGCCTTCTGCATGACCGGGGCGATGTCCTTGAGCTTGACGTCGCGGCGGTTCTCGTCGTACATCGTCGCCAGCGGCGTCTTGCCGTCCGCGGCGTACAGGTAGCTGATCTGCGGCGCCCGCTTCACCGTCAGCTCGGTAGGCAGCGCACCGAACGTCTCGGCACCGGCCTTCGCGGCCAGGCCGGACATCGCCACTGCGGGGAAGGCCGCCGCGGCCACCACCACGCCGGCCAACAGGCCACAGATGAGTAGCGATGCGGCGTTGGTCAGCACATTGTGGTCACGTTTCCGCATCCAGGTCACCTCGACAGGGTACGCGAACAGGCAACGAGGGGCGCGGGGCGTCTTTTCCCCATTTCCTGCGCGCGCCGTCCTCGTTGTGCTAAACGCACGACCCCCGGTGCGAGGTTGCGTGATCCGGGGCCGAGTCTCCCTCGCCGAAGGGAGGGCGCGCAGCGTTTTCGGCGACCCGGCCGGGGTAAGCGGCGGGCACCAGCCCGGGAAGCCGGGAGTGTCCGGAATGATGGATTTGGCCGACAACGTTGCGTAATCGGGTGACTACAGAGCATGATGGGGGCGGCGACGTGCCATATGTCGTCCGTGTCGCCTTGGGGAAGGCAGGCCGGGCGATCGGGGGGAAACAGCCGGCTGGTCCGCGACGGGGTCGGTAGTACTGCAAGGGGGGACGTGTACACATGGGCATGATCACTGACTGGCCGTCACTGGCGGCATGTCAGAACGGGGACCCGGACGCGTTGTTCGTACAGGGCGCCGAACAGAACGTGGCCAAGCGGATCTGCCGGAGCTGCCCAGTCCGGTACGAGTGCCTGGCCGACGCGCTCGACAACCGGATCGAGTTCGGTGTGTGGGGTGGCATGACCGAACGCGAACGGCGGGCGCTGCTGCGCCGTCACCCGCAGGTCACGAGCTGGCGCAAGATGTTCGAGGCCGCGATGCGGAAGAACGCCAAGGAGAAGGCCGCCAAGGACAAGGTCCTGGCCGCCACGGTCGGCTGAGCCCGGCGCGGCCGGCCCGCCGGCCGCGTCACGGCTGGCTGATCGCCGCGCCGATCGTCCGTAGCCCGTCGACGTCGTGCACGTCGGCGGGCTGCGCCGTCACCGACACCATCGGCACGGACGGGAACGCCTCGAAGAAGCGGGCCGCCACCCGCTGCTCGCGTACCGCCTGCTGGGCCAGCACGGCGTGGGCCCGCAGCACCTCGGCGGTGCCCTCGTGGCCCGCCTGCCCGGCCAGCCGCTCCGCGGCGGCCAGGCTCTCGACCGGGCCGAGCTCCGGCACGGCCGGGCGGTGCACCCGGTTCAGCACCAGGCCGGCCAGCGGCATCTTCTCCTCCCGCAGCCGGCCCGCGAAGTACGCGGCCTCCCGGACCGCGTCCGGCTCCGGCGCCGCGACCAGCAGGAACGCCGTCTCCCGGGCCTGCAGGATGCGGTACGTCTGCTCGGCGCGCTGCCGGAAGCCGCCGAACATCGAGTCGAGCGCGGCCACGAAACCGGAGAGGTCGGTCAGCAACTGGGCGCCCAGCACCTTCTGCACGATCTTCGAGAACATCCCGAAGCCCGCGGTGACGAACGTGAACATGCTCCGGCCGCCGGTGCGGGCCGGGGCCAGCAGCAGCCGCAGCATCCGGCCGTCCAGGAAGCGGGAGAGCCGCGCCGGCGCGTCGAGGAAGTCCAGCGCCGACCGGGAGGGCGGCGTGTCCACCACGATCAGGTCCCACTCCCCCCGGGCGTGCAGCTGCCCGAGCTTCTCCATCGCCATGTACTCCTGGGTGCCGGCGAAGGTGGAGCTCATGGCCGCGTAGAACGGGTTGGCGAAGATCTCCGCCGCCTTCGCCGGATCGGTGTGCTGGAGCACCACGTCGTCGAAGGTGCGCTTCATGTCCAGCATCATGGCGTGCAGTTCGCCGCCGCTGGCCTCCGCGTCGATGCCCTTGACCTGGCGCGGCGTGTTGTCCAGCTCGGTCAGCCCGAGCGACTGGGCCAGCCGGCGGGCCGGATCGATCGTGAGCACCACGGTGCGCCGGCCGTGCTCCTCGGCGGCCCGCAGCGCGAGCGCGGCGGCGGTGGTCGTCTTGCCCACCCCGCCCGCCCCGCAGCAGACCACGATCCGTACGCCCGGATCGGCGAGGATCCGGTCGACGTCCAGCGGCGGCGCCACGTTGTCGGAAGGCACCAATCGAGCGTATCGGGCCCGGTCCGCCCGCGCGTCCGGGCCGGCGGAGGGTGTGCGTCAATCCGCCCCGAGGAGCGCCTCGGCCAGCCGGTCCAGCCCGGCCCGGTCCACCCCGTCGGGCAGCAGCGGCAACTCCACCAGCGGCAACCCCAACTCCACCAGGTCGGTCCGCAACGAGTCCTCCAGCTCGCGGCGGACCACCTGGTCGCGCGCCTCCGCGGCCAGCCCGGCCACGGTCCGCTCGTCGGCGGGCAGGCCGGCGGCGAGCAGCCCGCGGGACAGCTCCGCCGGGGTGACCGCGTGCCCGACCGGCAGCGGTGGCCGGGTGCCGTTGACGATGACCCGCCCGACGGGAAAGCCGAGCGAGGTCAGCTCGGCGATCGCGTCGATCGTCTCCTGGACCGGCATCTCCTCCAGCAGCGTCACCACGTGCACGGCGGTCATCGGGGACCGCAGCAGCGCGGCGACCCCCTCGCTCTGCGTCTTGATCGGGCCGACCCGGGCCAGCCGCGCCGTCTCGGCGGTGACGTTCAGGAAGCGGCCGATCCGCCCGGTCGGCGGAGCGTCCAGCACCACCGCGTCGTACGCGCGCCGCTGGCCGACCGTGCGGGTGGTGGCCTCCTTGACCTTGCCGGTGAGCAGCACGTCCCGCAGCCCGGGCGCGATCGTCGTGGCGAAGTCGATGGCACCGAGCTTGCGTAGCGCCCGGCCGGCCCCGCCCAGCTTGTAGAACATGTCCAGGTACTCGAGCAGGGCCTCCTCCGCGTCCACCGCGAGGGCCCGCACCGCACCGCCGCCCGGAGCGTCGGTGAGGTGCCGCTCGGCGTAGGGGAGCGGGTCGGTGCCGAAGAGCTGGGCGATGCCCTGGCGCCCCTCCACCTCGACCAACAGTGTGCGCCGGCCGCCGGTGGCCAGCGCGAGGGCCAGCGCGGCCGCCACACTCGTCTTGCCGGTGCCGCCCTTTCCGGTCACCACGTGGAGGCGGGCCGGCCACCCCGTGCCGGCCGGCTCGGCCGCTCGCTGCGCTGCTCCCACCCGTCGAGCCTATCCAGGCATCGCGGTCAGGCCACCTCGCAGACCCACCAACCCGTCTTCTTGATCACGGTGATGCGCAGCGGGAGGTCGGCGATCTTCTCGTCGGCGGTGGTCATGGTGACCTTGGTGGTGACGGTGGCCCGGTCGCCGGTCTGGTTGTCGACCTTCGGGGCGCTCCACCGGAAGCGCGGGTTCTGGTAGCCGGCCGCGTACTTCTCCACCTCGGCGACCTTGGCGGCGATCTTCCCGTCGTCCCGCGCGGCGGAACACACCAGGGCGGACGCCTTGCCGGCGTCGCGGTCCTTGTAGACCGCGGTGAGGAACTCCTCGACCGCGACCGTCGGCTCCTCGGCGCCCTCGCCGGCCTCCGCCGTGCGCAGCGTGAGGAAGGCGGCGACGCCGCCGCCGACGCACAGGACCAGGATGACCGCGAGGGCGACCGACGCGACCACCACGCCGCGCTTCCGCCGCGGCGCCTCCGGGCCCTGGTGCGGGGGGTAGGGCTCGGGCGGCGGTGGGATCGCCGACGGGTCCTGTCGCGGCACGGCGGGGGTGGCCGCCTCGGCCGGGGCGCTGGGCTGGCCGGCCGGCTCGCCGCTGGGTGGCTGGGTCATCGTTCCCCCGGGGGTGGGACCGCGTCGACTCGGCGAGACGACGGGCGTCGTGTGGTGGCGGTGGAACCGCCGGTTCCGACCGGAAGGGTAGCGGTCGTACCGGCGGTCCGGCGCGGCGTCGGTCCCGCGCTCGGGTCACCGCCGTACGGCCGCCGTCGGCGCCGGCCGCGATCACCGTTCCCACCTGCAGCGTGTCGCATATGTGACTTCTGGTTCGTCGATGCCGCGCGTCCTGTTGGCGGGACTCCTGACCCCGTCCTACGTTTCGAAGTGGCGCGGGACCGGGCCGGGGGGCCGGGCCGACAGACGAGGACTCGACCAGGTACGACCGCCGGAGGCAGGGCATGCGCGACGTGGAGAACATCCCCCGGATCCAGTACCCGCCGGCGGTCCGGCGGCTCGGCGTGCCCGTCGGCGGCGACGGGGGTGGGCTGCCGATGAACGAGCGGTCGTATCGCCGGCTCGCCGAGCCGGTCGACCTGCCGCCCGCCCCCGCCCGGTCCGGCGATCCCCTCGCCGGGACCGGCGGCCGCGCCCGGGACGAGGAGGGACCCGGGTACGTGGTGCACCTGCCGATCCGCGTCGCCGACCTGGCCGCCGCCACCTCGCTGGCGAGCACGATCGCCACCTCGCTGAGCTTCCTCGGCGAGGTCGACGCCGGGGAGACCACGGTGTCCACGGCGGACGACCAGAACAACCGGCACCGGGTGTTCTGCGACCTGCTGCTGCCGGACCGGTCCCGGTGCCCCCAGCCGTACGAGCACACCGGCCCGTGCGGCGACCTGGCGGTGGCTCCGGAGCAGCGTCCCGCACCGGGGTCCGTCGGCGGATCGTAGGCTGTGCTGGAAAGAGCCGAACTCCGCCGAAAGAGAGCCTTCCAGCGATGCAGAAGTGGGAGTACGCCACGGTCCCGCTGCTGGTCCATGCGACCAAGCAGATCCTCGACAACTGGGGCGAGGACGGCTGGGAGCTGGTCTCCGTGGTTCCCGGCCCGAACCCCGAGCAGCTCGTCGCCTACCTGAAGCGGCCGAAGGCATGACCGGGCCGCACGCGAAGCTCGCCGAGCTGGGGCACGAGCTGCCCGAGGTGGTGCCCCCGGTGGCCAGCTACGTGCCGGCGGTGCAGTCCGGCCAGCACGTGTACGTGTCGGGTCAACTGCCGATGGCCGAGGGCAAGCTGCTCGCCACCGGCAAGGTCGGCGCGGGTGTCTCCGCCGACCAGGCCAAGGACCTGGCCGGGCGGTGCGCGCTCAACGCGCTCGCCGCGATCGACTCGCTGGTCGGCCTGGAGAACGTCGTCAAGGTCGTCAAGCTGACCGGCTTCGTCGCCAGCGCCCCCGGTTTCACCGGCCAGCCCGGCGTGATCAACGGCGCCTCGGACCTCTTCGCCGCCGTCTTCGGCGAGCGGGGCCAGCACGCCAGAAGCGCGGTGGGCGTGGCCGAGCTCCCCCTGGACGCCCCGGTCGAGGTCGAGGTCATCGTCGAGGTGTCGGCCTAGCACCGCGCTCCTCCGCGATCTTGCACTTCCGCCCGACAAAGGCCCTGAACGGGTAGGAAGCAAGGGCCGAGAGTGCAAGATCGCGGAGGGTGGCGGGGGTGGTCGTACGATCGCAGCCATGGGCGGGCACTTCACGGCACCGGCGGCGGCTCTCGCGGACTCGCTGCCGGGGTGGGTCACGCTGCTGCGCGCGCCGAATCCGGGGCCGATGACGCTCGACGGCACCAACACGTGGGTGCTGCGCGCCCCCGGCGAGCCGGCCGTGGTGGTCGACCCCGGGCCGGCCGACGAGGGGCACCTCGCCGCCATCGCCGCCCAGGGCCCGATCGGCCTGGTCCTGATCACCCACGGCCACCCGGACCACACCGAGGGCTCGGCGCCCCTGCACGACCTGCTCGGCGGGGTGCCGGTGCGCGCCGCGGACGCCGCCCACACCATCGCCGCGGAGCCGGTGGGCAGCGGTACGCCGCCCGCCGTGCCCGGCATCGACCTGCGGCTCGTCCCGACGCCCGGGCACACCGGTGACTCCGTCTGCTTCCTGGCCGAGCACGGCGGCGAGCGGGTGGTGTTCACCGGCGACACGATCCTGGGCCGCGGCACCACCGTCGTCGCCCATCCGGACGGGCATCTCGGGGACTACCTGGACAGCCTGGAACTGCTCTCGACGTACGCCGGGATCCCGGCCCTGCCCGGCCACGGCCCGGCGCTGGCCGACTGCGGCGCGGCGGCGGAGTTCTACCTCGCCCACCGGCGGGCGCGGCTCGATCAGGTCCGGGCCGCGCTGGACGCCGGCGCCAGCACCGCCGCCGAGGTGGTCGCCATGGTGTACGCCGACGTCGACCGCTCGCTGTGGTGGGCCGCGGAGTGGTCGGTCCGGGCGCAGCTGGAGTACCTGGGCCGGGAATCCGACGGCGACCGCGCGGGGTTGGAGCAGACGTGACCTGCCCCGTGTGCGGAACCGTCGCCGTGCCCGGCGCGCGGTTCTGCCACAACTGCGGTGCCGCGCTGCCGGCCGCGGCGAGCCTCCCGGCCGCCGAGCGGCGCGTGGTGACCGTGCTCTTCGGCGACCTGTCCGACTTCACCTCCTGGTCGGAGGACCTCGACCCGGAGCGGGTCGGCGCGGTCACCGACCGGGTGCTCGCCGCGCTCGCCGGCGCGGTCAAGACCTTCGGCGGCCACGTCGACAAGCTGACCGGCGACGGCATCATGGCGGTCTTCGGCGCGCCGGTCGCGCACGAGGACGACGCCGAGCGGGCGGTCCGGGCGGCGCTGTCCATGCAGCGCGCGGTCCGCCGGGTCCTCGACGACGAGCGCGGCGGCGGCGCCCCGCTGGGTCTCCGGGTGGGTCTCAACACCGGGGACGTGATCGCCGGCATCCAGGCCGCCATCGAGTACACGGTCATCGGCGACACGGTGAACACCGCGGCCCGGCTGGCCGACGCGGCGGCCGTCGGCGCGGTCTACGCCGGCGCGCGGACCGCCGCCGCCACCCGGCACGTCGCGTCCTGGCGGGCGCTGCGCCCGCTGCGGCTCAAGGGCAAGCGGGAGCCGGTCGAGGCGTACGAGCTGCTGGGCCTGCTGGACGCCCCGGGCACCCGGTCCGGTCTCGGCGACGAGGCGCCGTTCGTCGGCCGGGAGACCGAGATCGGGCGGGTGGCCGGCCGGCTGGCCGAGGTGGTCGACCGCGGCGAGCCCCGGGTGCTGCTGATGACCGCCGAGGCGGGCATCGGCAAGTCCCGTTTCGCCGCCGAGGTGGAGCGCCTCGCCGCCGGCTACGACGTCGGCGCCGGCCGGTTCGCGGCGCACACCGGGGCGCGGGTGCTCTCCGTGCGCTGTGCCGCGTTCGGCGAGCGGCGCCGCCTCGGGCCCCTCGCGGACCTGGTCCGCGCCGCCGTCGGCCTGCCCACCGATCCGGCCACCGCGCTCACCCGCCCCGCCGTCGAGGAGCGGCTGCGCCGCCTCGGCCAGCGCCTCGGCCGGGCCGGCGGTGAACCCGCACCGATCGCCACCGAGCAGTTGCTGGCCCTTCTCGGGTATGCGGAGCTGCCCAGCGGGGGCCCCACGGACCAGGGCGAGTGGAGCACCACCACCGCCCCGGCCGCCGACTCCGACGCGGTGCCGAACGCGGTCGCCGACCTGCTCAGCGCCCTCGCCGGCGAGGCGCCGCTGGCGGTCATCGTGGACGACCTGCACGACGCCACCGCCGAGACCATCCGCGCGCTGGGCGTGACCCTGTCCCGCCTCACCGGGCCGGTGCTGGTGCTGCTGCTCGGCCGCCCGGAGCTGGTCCGCACCGCGGGCGCGCTGACCCGGGTGGCGGACGCCGAGGTCCACGCGCTGCCGCCGCTGCGCGGCGCGGACGCCGCGCGGCTGCTGACCAGTTACCTCGGCGGCGGGAAGCTGCCGCAGGCCGACGCCGACCGCCTGCTCGCCACCGCCCAGGGCAATCCGTTCTACCTCGCCGAGCTGGTCACCCTCCTGATGGAGCGGGGCGCGCTGACCGCCGGCACCGGCAACGGCTGGCGGCTCGCGCCGGGCTCGCTCGGCAGCCGGCTGCTCTCCCGGGACCTCGCCGCCGTGCTCGCCGCGCGTATCGACGCGCTGCCGCCGCAGGCCCGCTCCGCGCTGCGGGACGCGGCGGTGGTCGGCGACACCGTGCCGCCGGGTGCCCTGGAGGCGCTGCGCGAACAGCGGATCGGCCGGGACGGCCGCCCGGCGGCGGTGGTCGCCGTCGAACTGGAACGCGCCGTCGAGGAGCTGCTGCAACGCCGGATGCTGCACCGCAGCCGGTCCGGCTACGCCTTCGCCACCCCGTTGATGCGGGAGGCCGCGTACGCCGGTGTCAGCAAAGCCGAGCTCGCCGAACGGCACGCCGCGCTCGCCCGCTGGGCGGCGACCGAGCCGCCGGCCGGCGCCCCCGCGCCCGGCGGCCTCACCGAGGCGGCCCGCGACGACTTCGTGGCCGAGCACGTCGAGCGGGCCACCGCGCTCGCCGACGCGGTCGGCCTCCGCCCGGACGCGGCGGCGCGGACCGTGGTCCCGCTGGGGGTCGCCGCCCTGGGCCGCGCCGCCCGCCGGTCGATGCACGTCGGGGAGCCGGCGCTGGCGGTCGAGTACGCCGAACGCGCCGCCGAACTGGCCCGGGACGGCGTCCCGCCGGTCGACCGGGTGGTGCACGCCCGGGCGCTGCTCCAGATCGGCCGCCCCGCCGACGCGCTCGCCTCCGCCGAGAAGATCGCCGCGAACGCCGGCGACGAGGCGGCCACCCGGGCCAGCGCCCTGCTCCTCGCCGGCCAGGCGCACCAGACCATGGGCGATCTGGGCCGGGCGGTGTCCTGCTGGCAGGAGGCGTTGCAGGTCGCCACGGCGCAGGGGCTGCCCACGCTGCGCGCCTCGGCGATGCGCCGGCTCGGCATGGCCGATTTCATCGCCGGGCGGCTCGGGCAGGCGAGCAGCCGGCTCGCCGCGTCGTACCAGACCAGCCTCGCGGTACAGGACCGCCGCGGGCAGGCGTGGTCGCTGCAGAACCTCGCCTGGGTCACCACCACCCGGGGCGACTTCGCCGGCACCGACGCGGTGCTCGGCCGGGCCGCGCGGCTCTTCGCGGAGCTGAAGGACCCGTACGGGCGGGCCTGGCTGCGGGGCACCACCGCGTTCGCCCGGCTGCTCGCCGGCCGGCTGCGGGAGGCGTGCCGCCTCGCCCAGGTGTTCCTCCCCTTCGGCGAGCGGGTCGGCGAGGAGTGGGCGGTCGGCACGCTGCGCGCGGTGGAGGCGTTCGCCACCGCCGAGCTGGGTGACCTGGCCGAGGCGGACCGGCTGGCCCGCCGGGCGTACCGGGACTTCGCCGTCGTCTCGGACGACTGGGGGCGGGGCTTCGCGCTCGTGGTGCGGGGTGTCATCGCGCGCGGGCTGGGCGAGCCGGCGCACGCCGCCGACCTGTTCACCGACGCGCTGGCGTACGCCGGGCGCACCTCGCACCCGCTGCTGACCGGCATGGCCGGCACGCTGCGCGGCTTCGTGGCGCTGGAGATGGGCGACTTCGACCTCGCCGAGCGGGACGCCCGGGCGGTGCTGACCGCGGTCGAACCGCACAACCCGCAGGCGCCGGCGCAGGTGGGACCCCGGGTGCTGCTGGCGACCGCGCGGCTCGCCGCCGGCGACTCGGCCACCGCGGTCGGGCTGCTGGCCCCGGTGGCCACCGCCGCGATGCACGCCCCGGCGATGCTCTTCTCCCGGCGGCAGACGATGGCCCGGTACGCCTCCGCCCTGCTCGCCTACGGCCAGCGGGAGCAGGCGCTGGACTGGGCCCGCCGAGCCGTCACGGCACCGGCCGAGGACGTGCGCAGCCAGGTGATCGCGGCCAGCGTGCTGGCCGAGGCGCTCGCCGCGTGTGGCCGGCCGGCCGAGGCGCGGGCCAGCGCGGAGGAGGCGGTCCGCCTGGCGTACGCGACCGAGCAGCGCAGCGAGCGCCGCAACGCCGACGCCCTCCTGACCCGCCTCCCACCCCCCTGAGCCCGCCCCCCGCCGCTGCGTCGATCATGGAGTCGTGGTGGGCGCTACGCCGTTTTTCGCCCCGTCCTGAGGCACCACAACTCCATGATCACCGGGGTGGGGGTGGGGAGGATTGGCGGTTTTGGTGATGTTGGGTGTCGGGGGTGCTCGCTAGCGTGTGGGGACCGGACGCGGGGTGCGACCGCGCCGGGCGGGGAGGAATCCGATGAAGTTGCCGCGTTCCGTCGCCGGCTGGACGATCGCGGTCTTCGGCGTCCTCGCGTTGATCATGGGCGCGGTCGGGCTGATCTGGCCGGAGGCGCTGCTGCGGATGCTCGGCTTCGAGGTGCCCGCTGCCCGCGCGCCCGGCGACCACACCGGCACCTTCCTGACCGCGTCCTCGATGGCGTCGTTCAACATGGGGGTCTACTACCTGGTCGCGACGGCCACCGAGTGGCGTGCCTTCTACCGCTTCACCGTCTGGTTCCGGCTGGTCACGTTCACCGTGTTCACCATCGCGGTGCTGTCCGACGTCGCGCCGGGCCGGTTCTTCGGCGTGGCCGCCTGGGAAGGGCTCGGCGCCGTGGCGACCGCCGCCGGCCTCTGGTGGGACGCCCGCCGGGCGCCCGTCGCCGCGCCAGCTGCAGGCGATCACCCGGCCGATTCCTCGCCCGCCGCGGACGCGGTTCGCTGAGCGGCCTTCCCGGTTCGGTATTTTCGACCTGTGACCGAGACCCCGCCCGGCGCCCTGCCGCTGCCGATCGTGCCCGGTCTGACCGATTTGAAGGTTTTTGCCCGGGGTGGCTACGCGACCATCTACCGCGCGACGCAGATCTCGGTCGGGCGCGAGGTGGCGGTCAAGGTGGAGAACCGCACGCTCGACAGCGAACGGGACCAGGCCCGGTTCCTCCGTGAGGCGCGCGCGGCCGGCCGGATGTCGTCGCACCCCCACGTGGTCGACCTCTTCGACGTCGGGGTCACGGTCGACCAGCACCCCTATCTGATCATGGAGCTGTGCGACGGGTCGTACGCCGAACGGATGCGCACCTCCCCGCTCGGCCCGGTGGAGGCCCGCGATCTCGGTGTCAAGATCGCCGACGCGATCGCCCACTCGCACGCGGCCGGCGTGCTGCACCGCGACGTCAAGCCGGCCAACATCCTCTACTCGCACTTCAACTCGGCGGTGCTGGCCGACTTCGGGCTGGCCGTCGTCGCCGAGATGCGCGACGCGTCGGTCGCCCTCGAGGTGCTGACCCCGGCGTACGCGCCGCCGGAGATGTTCAACCACGCCCCGCCCTCGCCGGCCGTGGACGTGTACGCGCTCTGCGCCACCCTCTACGCCGTGATGCACGGCCGGCCGCCCCGCTGGCGGTCCGAGCGCAACCCGAGCCTGGTCACCGTGCTGGAGATGTTCCACCAGCCGATCCCCGGCCTGCCCGGCGTGCCGGAGGAACTGGTCGACATCCTCCGGGCCGGCATGTCGAACGACCCGGCGGAGCGGCCGTCCGCCGCCCAGCTCCGGGACATGCTGGCCCACCTCCCGCTCGTCGGCACCGTGTCCGGCCATGCCGGGGCCCCGTTCTCCGGTGGCCCGGCCGGAACCGGGCAGCCCGGCCCGTACGCGGTCGGCCGGTCGAGCCGGCCGGCACCGCGCCAGCCGGTCGAGGATCAGCACCCCACCGTGCCGGTCGCCGGTCGGCGACGGCGGCGCTGGTTCCTCGGCGGCGCCGGGGTGGTCGCGCTCGCCGCGGCGGCCGGTGCCGGCGCCTGGCTGGCCACCGCCCTCGCCACGCCGGTGCCACCGTCGCACGCCGACCTGGTCGCCGGCGCCGGCCCGCGACCGGCCTGCGCGCAGGCCGCCGAGCTGCCCGGGGGCGCCCGGTGCGGGGACGAGCTGGAGTGCTTCGGGCCGTTGCAGGTCCGGGGAGCGCAGGCCCGCGCGGAGCAGGTGCCCTGCTCGGGCGAGCACACCTGGGAGAGCTACGCCGAGGGCGAACTGCCCGACGCGTTGCGCGGGGCGGGTTACGCGGAGATCGCGGGCGACCCGGCGGTCCGCCAGGTCTGCAACCCGGTCACCTTCCGGCTGGCCAGCGGCGTCCGGCAGGCCGAGGAGTGGAAGCTGGCCGTGCTGCCGCCCGCGGGCGCCGACGGGACGTACCGCTGCCTGGCCGGCCGCGGGCTGGGCGCGCTCGCGTCACCGACCCTCGTCGGCTGACAGCTCCCGGCTCCGGTACTGGTCCCGCATCGCGCGCACCGCGTCCCGGTTGTCGATCGACTCCAGCGTGTCCGCGTCGACGCCGTAGAGTCCGTCGGCCGGCTGGGGCGAGACGGGGACGGCGGGCGGCTCCCGGCCGTCGCGGACGGTGGCCACCGCCACCGCGCAGACCGCCGCCAACAGGACGCAGAGCAACGCCAGGACGACCGCGAGAAGGTCCTGCCGGCGCAGTACGAGCAGCGTCACCAGCAGCGCGGCCGCGCCCACTCCGGCGAGGAGGGCCACCACCCGTGCGTCGGGCCTGCGTACCGTCATCCGTCCAAGGATGTCGACCCGGGGCGCGCTGTCAACCCACCGCCCGGCGGTTCGTCGGGAACGGACAGAAAACAGCGCCGGCAATGAACTTTTCGTTACACCGCCGCGTGGGTTGTCCGATACACGGCCTTTCTCGACGCACATTCATTGCTCGCGATATCTAAAGTGGCGGGGGTCGAGCCGTACCTCGACGAGTTCCCTGTCGTCCACCGGAAGGCGTCCACATGCCACGACGAACCCGGTCCCTCGCCGCCGCCGGCATCGCCGGCATCCTCCTCGGCGGATTGGCTGTCACACCGGCCGAGGCCGGCTGGGGGCGGCCGGTCACCGCCGACCGCACCAGCCCGCAGGAGGCCCGCCGCGTCGACCGTGTCCCGACGCCGAAACTGGACTGGTACCCCTGCTACGAGTACGCCGAGTGCGCCACTGTGGACCTTCCGCTCGACTACGACCGGCCGAAGGGCGCGACGACCGAGGTCGCCCTGCTGCGGGTCAAGGCGCGCGACCAGCAAAACCGCATCGGCAGCCTCTTCGTCAACCCGGGCGGGCCGGGTGGCTCCGGCACCGACATCGCCCTGGCCGCGCCGTTCTTCCTCGGGGACGAGATACTCGACCGCTTCGACGTGGTCGGCGTCGACCCGCGTGGCGTCAACGCCAGCGAGCAGGTGCGCTGCTTCCCCTCGGTGAAGGACCAGACCCGGGCGTACGCGGGGCTGAACGTCGCGTTCCCGTGGACGAAGGCCGAGGAGAAGGCGTACGTCACCTCGTCGAAGGCGGTCGGGAAGGGCTGCTCCACCGCGGGTAAGCCGCTCACCGGCGCCATGTCCACCGCCGAGGTCGCCCGCGACATGGACGTGCTGCGGCGGGCCGTCGGCGACCGGAAGCTGACCTACCTCGGGTTCAGCTACGGCAGCATCCTCGGCCAGTACTACGCCAACATGTTCCCCGACCGGGTCCGCGCCCTCGTCATCGACGGCGTGCTCGACCCGAACGCCTGGGTCGGGCAGGGCCGGGCCCGCGACGTCACCCAGGAGGACCGGATGCGCAGCGCCCAGGGCGCGTACCAGGCGCTCCGCGAGATCCTGGACCGGTGCGCGAAGGCCGGCGCGGAGTCGTGTGTCCTGGCGGCCGGTGACCCGGTCGCCTCGTACGACCTGGTGGCCAAGCGGCTGCGCGCCAACCCGCTGGTCATCGTGGACCCGGAGGGCGGCGAGTTCCGGGTGACCTACGCGGACTTCGTGGCGTTCACCCTCAGCGCCCTCTACGGCCCGTTCGGCTACGAGGACGTCGTCGGGGTCACCGCCGACCTGCTGGTGCTGACCGACCCGGCCGCGGCCCCGGCCGCCCGGCAGGCGGCGCGGGCCAGCGTGGCCCGGCTCGCCGCGCAGGCCCGGCAGCAGCAGCGCAGGTTCGACTTTCCGTACGACAACGGGCTGGAGACCTTCCTGACCGTGGACTGCACCGACGGCAACCATCCGAGGAACGCGGCCTCGTGGCCGGCCCGGGCGGCGGCCGCCGACAAGCGGGACCCGTACTTCGGTCGGGTGTGGTCGTGGGCCACCTCGCCGTGCGCCCGGGACACCTGGACCGTGCGCGACGAGGACCGGTTCACCGGCCCGTTCAACCGGCGGACCAGCAGCCCGGTGCTGGTGGTCGGCAACTACTGGGACCCGGCCACCAATTACCGGGGCGCGGTCGCCTCGGCGAAGCTGCTGCCGAACAGCCGGCTGCTCAGCAGCGACAGCTGGGGCCACACCGCGTACGGGACGTCGGCGTGCGCGGCGCGGTCGACGCGTACCTGGTGCGGGGCGCGCTCCCGGCCATGGGCACGGTCTGCACCGGTGACATCCAGCCGTTCGCGCCGCTGCCCGAGGAGCCGGTGGCGACCGAGCGGGCGTCGGCCTCCGCGGACGCTCGTGCGCTCCCCGCCCGGGGTACGCCCAAGCGGCGGCTCCCGCCGGTGGTGGCGCCGCTGCCCGCGGTCGGCTCGCTGACCGTCCGCTGACAGACCCCGGGGTACGGCGGGCGATCGGGCGCCCGCCGTACCCCGGCTCTTTCTCCGATGGTGCCCCTCGACGGCGGTGGCTACTCTCGGTGGCCCATAGGTTCCACCCCGTAACGAGGTGATCCATGTCGCGGTTCCGTTCGGTCGCCACCACCGTGGCCGTCGCCCTGACCCTGCTGCTCGCCGCGGCCGCCGGCTGTGACAGCCAGCGCGAGCCGGAGCTGCCGTCGGTGCAGGAGAAGCTCCGCGAGTCGCACATCTGGGGCCAGCCCGTCCTGCGGATCGGGGTGGCCGACGACGAGCCGCTGATGGGCGAGGTGCGCAACGGCGGGTACGTCGGCTTCGACGTCGAGATCGCCCGCTACCTCGCGGCCTCCCTCGGCTACGAGGGCGAGCACCGGCTGGAGTTCTTCCCGGTGTCCACCGAGGACCGGATTCCCGCGCTGCAGGGCGGCGTGGTGGATCTCGTGGTGTCCAGTTTCTCCATCACCGAGGAACGCAAGAAGTCGGTCAGCTTCGCCGGGCCGTACTTTGTCACCACCCAGGAGGTGCTGGTCCCGACCCGGCACAAGGACGCCATCCGCACCATCGAGGACCTGCGCGACCCGAAGTACAAGATCTGCACCAGCGGCGGCTCCACGACCGAGGCGGAGCTGGAGAAACACCAGGTCCGCACGCTGGTGGTCAAGGACGTCTGGGACTGCGTCGAGGGCATCCGCGCCGGGAAGTACGACGCGGTCAGCTCCGACGAGACCATCCTCGCCGGCTTCCTGGCCCGCTACCCGACCGAGTTCGAGATCGTCGACATGCCGTTCGGCACCAGCGAACTGCTCGGCGTCGGCGTGCCGATCGGCGACCCGGCGCTGCGCGATCTGGTGGCGTACTTCCTCGACAAGAGCTACCAGCAGGGGCTCAAAGGGGAGGCCAGCCCGTGGCAGACCGCGTACAACCGGACGCTGGGACCGTGGCTTCGCCTGGAGAAGCGGCAACCGCCACCGCTCGACGTACCGAAGCTGGTCGACTTCGACGACAAGGTGCCCCGGCGATGAGCACGGCTGCGGCGACCACCGGCAGTGATCCGGAGGTTCTTCATCCGGCGCCGTCGTCCGATGTCCCGCCGGCCGTCAGGGGCGGGTGGGACCAGGTCGAGCGGCGGGCGCGGGCCAGCCAGTCGTTCTGGACGGCCGTGGTCGGCGTACCGGCGATCTTCTCGGTGCTCCGACTCGGCGTCGAGGCCGGCGGCGAGTTGCAGACCACGCTGCTGCTGGTCGCCAACGTCGGGCCGGTCAACCTCCTCGCCGGCTTCCTCACCACGGCGGCCCGGCTGCTCTCCACCGCGCTCGTCGCGATCTTCGCGCTCGGCGGGGTGCTCGCCGCCAGCGTGGCCGGGATGAACCGCCGGCCGCTCTTCGCCCGGTGGATGGACATCACGCCGAGCTGGTTCATGGCGGCGAGCTTCCTGATGGCCCTGGTCACCTGGCCGCTGCTGTACCTGCCGCTGCTCCTGCCCGCCTTCGTCGCGGCGTTCCAGCTCAAGCCGGAACGGCTGCACGAGCGCCCGCTGGTCCGGGCTCTCCTGGTCGCGGCGGCGTACACGGGCTACCTGTGGCTGCTCGTGCCAACCCTCCGGGTCGCGTGGCGGCAGGGCGGGGCGCTGCCGATCGTACTGCTGGTCGTACCCCCGCTGCTGGCCCTCTTCGTCGCCGGGCCGCTGTCCCTGGTGGTGATCCGGCCGCTCGCCTCGGTGACCGAGGCGGCCGTGCTGGTGGTGCTGGTGTGGGCGGCGCTGCCGGTGATCAGCACACCGGTGCTGCCGCTGACCGTGACCACCGTTGGCGGCCCTTCGGGCTCTTCAGAGGAGATCCGCGGGCACGTGGTGACGACCGACGACGTGAACATGGTGATCCTCCAGGAGCGCGGCGGGGTGCGCTACGTGCCGGTCGACGAGGTACGCGGACAGGTGCTCTGCCCCTCGGAGGCGGAACTGCCCCGACACCAGCTGCGCATCCACGACTTCCACGTGGAGGACTCGCTGCTGGAGGGGTTGGGGCGGCGGGTACGCCCGGTCCACCGGGTGGACGCGGCGTGCCGGTGAGCTGTGAAAGAGGCTGCTAGAACGATCGGCTCGCCGTGACACCGAACATCGCGAGTGGGGTAGGCGAAAGAAACGAATATGGGTTACGATTCCTGCGATAGGAGGGATCATGACTGCGACTGCTCTGAAGGAAGAGACTTACCTGCCGGAAGCCGACGAGCGGTTGGCTCAGGTCCATGACTTCATGCAGGCTCACGAAAGGGCCGGCCGGGGCCCGTTGGAGCCTCGGTACTTTCTGGCTGGGGCCGCTCCCGGCGACCGGGTGGAACTTCCCGCCGAGATATACGGCGTGCTTCGTCAGGTCGTCGAGGCTCTCCAGCAGGGGTTTGCGGTGACTGTCGCCCCGCGGACCCTGACGTTGACGACCCAGCAGGCAGCCGACCTGTTGGGAGTCAGCCGTCCTACGGTGGTCAAGTTGCTCGATGAGGGCAGGATCCCGTTTGAACGAGTGGGGACTCACCGGCGGGTACGGCTGCCGGACCTGCTTGCCTACCGGGAAAGGCGCAGAGCCGAGCAGTACGCCGCACTCGAGGCGACCTCCGTGGACATCGATGACGAAGAGGATCTTGATGTTGTGTTGCGGAGACTGCGGGAGGCGCGTCGCGCTGTCGCACGTGGACGGAGGGGCCTGAAAGAATAGAGCCGTGTTCACCGCCCTCCTCGACACCTGCGTTCTATGGCCCAGCTTGCAGCGCGACTTCCTCCTCTCCCTTGCCACCGAGGGCATGTACCGACCGGTATGGAGCAGTGTCGTGCTCGAAGAGCTGGAGTACGGGGAGCGGGCAAAGCTAATCGAGCGGGGTGTGGAGCACAGTGATGCGACGAGGCGGGCGCGGCACCTCATCGAACAGATGCGCCAGCATTTCGACGACGCCGAGGTCACGGGTTGGGAAGGGCTGGAGGGCACCTACGGCCTTCCCGACCCCGATGACGAGCATCTGGTCGCAGCAGCCGTTGTCGCCAGCGCCGGTGCCATCGTCACGCACAACATACGTGACCTGCCCACGAGCAGGGTGCCTCCTGGGGTCCAGGTAATCACGCCGCAGGAGTTCGCCGCAAATACGGTTTCCCTCGATCCGGTAAGGGCTCGCGCTGCCGTGGCTGCCATTGCGGCACGGTCAGGCAGGGCGGGGCCCGTTAGGACCGAAGAAGATATCTTGGAAGCGCTCGTCAAGCGATACGGGATGACATCTGCGGTGGAAATGATGGCGCGCTAAGCGGCTGGATCTCGGATGCCCGCGTCGGCTCACAGCGTCAAACATCAGTAAACCAGTCTCGCGCGGAGGGTTTCGACACTGTCTTCGTGTGTCCCTCGCTCATCCACCGCAGCTTCGGCCAGCCATGCCCGCACGTCGGCGGTGTCGAGGACAGCTTCGCCGTCCTGCTGTCGGGAAGCGCTAGCGGTCTTGGCCGCCGCACGAGTCGCTGCGCTGAAGGACGCGAGGATCTGCTGGCGGTGCGGTTCGGGGAGCACCCCAGCGAAGGGCGAGTTCTGGCGTAGCTCGACAGCTTCCGAATCTTCCGATGTCAGCGCCTCGAGCACCGCCCCGACACCCTCGTCGATCTTGTTCTGCCAGCGCTTCAGCCAGATCTCGGTCGTTGTCGCCCGGTGCTGCTTGAGCAGCCGATCGAGATTCGCTCTGGCCTTGCCCAGTACCTCATCCGAATCGGCGACCAGACGGTCCGCCACCGCTTGATGCAGGCACAGCGACTTGAGTTGGTTGCGGGTCAGCTTGTACGGGCGGCTCATTGGTGTCTCGACCTCCTTGAGGAGCGCGGCGGCGTGCGCTGCGTGCCGATCGATCAGGTACGCGGGCAGGTGCTCTGTCCTTCGGAGGAGGCGTTGCAGCGACGTCCGCTGCGGATTTACCGCTTCCGCGCCGAGGACTCGCTGCTGGACGGGCTGGGGCGGCAGATCTATGGAGTCCTGCCTTCTGCACGAAGATCGTACGGCGGGCGATGGCGTCGCCCTTGGCATCGAGCTGGTAGCCGTCCAACCAGACCCAGCCGTCGTACGTCACCCAGTCGAGCACTCGGATCAGGCGGAACCAGATCGGGGCCACGAACTGCACGCTGGCGGCTCGGCCGATGTGGAGCAGTATGCCGGCTCGGAGTTCGGTCATGGGAGCCAGCCGAGGAAGCGGCGGTGGAGCAGTCCGGCGGGCGCCCAGGCCATGTCCTGGGTCGCGGCCACGAGGCAGGAGCCGAGGTAGAGGGCGAGGGAGACCGGGGCGTCCTCGTACTCGGCTCTGAGTTCGCTGCGGCGGGTGCGGCAGGGCCAGGGGGCGCCGCAGCCGCCGCACGTCCAGATGGGCAGGACCGGGCCGTGCGTCGTCATCGGCCCTCACCCGGCCAGTGCCCGCGGTTGATCGGGACCCGCTGCCTTGAGGTATAGGGCTGGCTAGTCGCGGACCGGCAGACCCACCGCCGTCCATGCCATGCCTGCACAGTCCGTTGCCTGGTAACCGGGACGAGATCTATGGTGGGCGGCTGGTCCTGATATTGCACGCTTCGCGGCATGCGGTAACCATGCCCGTCAACCATCGTGTTAGTCAACTGGCAATAGCCATCAGACTAGATTCTACCCACCTACCTTCGGGACATGGACCGAGGCCCAGGGCGTCTAATGGGGCCATACGAGATCGCCCAGCGCCTGGGTGTCTCGCGGCAGCGGTTCCAGCAGCTCGCCCGGTACCCCACCTTCCCCAAGCCGTACCAGGAACTTCGAGGCATGAAGGTGTGGCTAGCCGAGGACATCGAGCGCTGGATCAAGGAGTACCGCCAGCCGCGCCCGACCGAGGACGACACCCCGGGTTAATCTGCGCGCTTTGGCGGCAACCCGCTCAGCGTCAGGACGGGCTGGGGCAGGAGTACGAGCTGGTGGCCGTGCAGCGGTCCCTCCAGATGAAGCTCCGAGCGCAAGGAACTTGGCCGTTGGGCGCGGGCAACCTGAACCGGCTGCCAATCCTGGCCTGGCGGTCAGATCGCTGGCGCCCGACGTCGGCGTCAGGGTCGAAGAAGACCAAGCCCGCCAACGAGAAGGCCGGGCATAGGTGAGCCTTGGTATGCGGTGCCTCACCAGCCTGATCCGATGTCAGTACGACTTGTCCTGGCCGAGTACGTGCTGCGCGACGAAGTTGAGGATCATCTCCCGGCTGACCGGCGCGATCCGCCCTGCCCGTACCGCCCCCAGCAGCGTCGCCACCCCGTACTCCGTCGTCATGCCGGCACCGCCGAGCACCTGCACCGCCGTGTCCACCGCCAGTGCAGCGGCCTCCCCGGTCGCGTACTTCGCCATGTTGCCGGCGACGCCGGCCTCCAGGTCGCGCCCGGCGTCGTACAGCACGGCAGCCTTCTGGATCATCAGCCGGGCCAGCTCCACCTGCACGGCCGCGTGCGCCAGCGGGTGCGACACCCCCTGGTGGGAGCCGATCGTCCGCCCGCCCCACACCTTCCGCGTGGCGGTGTACTCCGACGCGCGCTCGATCGCGTACCGGCCGGTGCCGGCGCCCATCGCGGCGACCGTGATCCGTTCCGGGTTCAGCCCGGAGAAGAGTGCCGGCAGGCCGGCGTCCAGTGACTCGCCGACCAGCGCGTCAGCGGGCAGGCGTACGTCGTCCAAATAGAGCAGGAACTGGTTCTCCGGGGACAGGATCTCCATGTCCAGCTTGGACCAGGTGAGCCCGGCCGCGTCGGTCGGCACGATGAACAGCGCCGGCTTGAGCTTGCCGCTCGCCGCGTCCTCGGTGCGCGCCACGACCAGGACATGACCGGCCTCGTCGACGCCGGAGATGAAGCACTTGCGGCCGGAGAGCACCCAGTCGTCGCCGTCCCGGCGGGCCACCGTGGCGAGCCGGTGGAAGTTCGACCCCGCCTCCGGCTCGGTGATCGCGAAGACGATCTTCTGGGAGCCGTCCGCCAGTCCGGGCAGGTGCCGCTTGCGCTGCTGCTCGGTGCCGTGCCGGTTGATGACCGTGGCGGCGATGGCGGGGGAGACCACGAGCAGCAGCAGCGGGCAGCCGGCCGCGGCCAGCTCCTCGCAGACGATCGCCAGGTCGGTGATGCCGCCGCCCCCGCCGCCGTACTCGGTCGGGATGTTCACGCCCAGGTAGCCCAGCCGGCCGGCCTCGTTCCACAGCTCGGTGGTGTGCTCGCCGGCCTTGGCCTTCGCCACGAAGTACCGGTGGCCGTACCGCTTGCCCAGCGCCCGCACGGCGTCGCGCAACTGCTCCTGCTCGGGGGTGAGGTCGAAGTTCATGACTGAGCCTCCTCAAGGGGATTGACCACGGCCAGCACGGCTCCGGTGTCGACCTGGCCGCCTTCCGGGACGGGCAGTTCGGCGACCACGCCGTCGGTGGGGGCGAGCACGGGGTGCTCCAGCTTCATCGCTTCCAGCGTCAGCAGCAGGTCACCGGCGGCGACCCGCTGCCCGACCTGAACGTGCACCCGGGTCACGGCGCCGGGCAGCGGCGCGAGCAGCGACCCGGCGGCCAACTCCGCGGTGGGCAGGGGGAAGCGCGGCAGCTCGGTGAGGCTCGCGGCCCCCTCCGGGCCGGCCACGAAGACCTCCGACCCGACCCGGTGTACGCGGTACGCCCGCCGCACCCCGGCCACGTCCAGCACGACCCGCTCCGGGTACGCCTCGACGAGGGCGACGACCGGCTCGGCGGCCTCGCCTTCGGCTGTCGGGGCGGAGGCGGCCGGCGTCACCGACCACTCGGCGAGACCGCCGGCGCGATCCAGCCGGTAGCGGACCTCGATCTCGGCGCCGCCCGCGGCGGTGAACCGGGTGACCTGCGGGAACGCGGGCACGTTGCGCCAGCCCGACGGGAGCCCGGCCAGCACCGGCGCGGACGCGCGACGGCCGGCGGCCGAGGCGAGCGCGGCGGCCAGCGCGACCAGGGGGAGCTGATCCGCCGGCAGAAGCGGCTCGAACACCTCCGGGTGGCGGTCCAGGAAGCCGGTGTCGACGTCGACGGCGGCGAACTCCGGGCTGCGCAGGACGCGTACCAGCAGGTCCCGGTTGGTGGCCACGCCGTGCAGCTCGGCCCGGGCCAGCGCGCCGGCCAGGGCGCGGGCCGCCTCGGCGCGGGTGGGCGCCCAGGCGACCACCTTGGCGAGCATCGAGTCGTAGTGAACGCCCACCACCGAGCCGTCGACCACGCCGGAGTCCAGGCGCAGGCCGGAGGCCGGCAGCGGCCCGAACTCGGTCGCCACACCGGGCAGGGCGAACCGGTGCAGGGTGCCGGTCGCCGGCCGGTAGCCCTGGGCCGGGTCCTCGGCGCAGAGGCGTACCTCGATCGCGTGCCCGGCGGCCGGCGGGGTCGCCGTCACCGGCAGCGGAGCACCCTCGGCGACGAGGAGTTGCAGCCGGACCAGGTCCAGGCCGGTGGTCAGCTCGGTGACCGGGTGCTCGACCTGGAGGCGGGTGTTCATCTCCAGGAAGTAGATCTCCCCGTCGGGCGCGAGCAGGAACTCGACCGTTCCCGCGCCCACGTACTCGACCGCCCGGCCGGCGGCCACCGCCGCCTCGTGCAGTCGCTCCCGCACGCCGTCCGGGAGGACGCCGGGCGCCTCCTCGACGATCTTCTGATGGCGGCGCTGGATCGAGCACTCGCGGACACCGAGGGCGACCACCGTCCCGTACCCGTCGCCGAAGATCTGGACCTCGACGTGCCGGCCGCGTTCGACGTACCGCTCGACGAAGACCGTGCCGTCGCCGAACGCCGACGCCGCCTCGCGGCGCGCGCTGGCGACGGCGTCCGCGAGCCCGTCAGGGTCGCGGACCACGCGCATGCCGCGCCCGCCGCCCCCGGCGGACGCCTTGACCAGCACCGGGAAGCTGGCCACCCGGTCGGCGTCGGTCCAGGTGGGCAGCATCGGCACGCCCGCCTCGGCGAGCAGCGTCTTCGCCGCCATCTTGTCGCCCATCGCGGCGATCGCCTTGGCGGGCGGCCCGACCCAGGTCAGGCCGGCGTCGGTGACCGCGGTGGCGAACTCGGCGTTCTCGGCCAGGAAGCCGTAGCCGGGGTGGACGGCGTCCGCGCCGGACCGGCGGGCCGCGTCGAGGATCAGGTCGATCCGGAGGTACGTCTCGGCCGGCGTGTTCCCGGGCAGCCGGACGGCGTGGTCGGCCTCGGCGACGAAGGGCGCGTCGGCGTCCGCGTCGGAGTGCACGGCGACCGTCTCCACGCCGAGCGCCCGGCAGGTGGCGAAGACCCGGCGGGCGATCTCGCCCCGGTTGGCGACCAGAAGCCTGCTTATCACTGAGCCTGCCTTTCGTTCGCGACTGCGGGACTCCGCTCCGCTACTGCTCGCGTTCCTGCGCGGCCGCGTCCCCCGCGAGCCGCCCAGGAATGCTCGTTCCTCGCGCTCACAGCTCACATCCGGAAGACGCCGAAGCCGTCGGCGCCCTTCACCGGTCCGTTGTGGATCGCCGACAGGCAGAGGCCGAGGACGGTACGGGTGTCCCGGGGGTCGATCACGCCGTCGTCGTAGAGCCGGCCGGAGAGGAAGAGCGCCCCGGACTGGGACTCGATCTGCTGCTCGACCATCATCCGCATCGCGGCGTCGGACTCCTCGTCGTACTCCCGGCCCTTCGCCGCGGCGGCCTGCCGGGCGACGATCGACAGCACACCGGCGAGCTGCGCCGGGCCCATCACCGCCGACTTGGCGTTCGGCCAGGTGAACAGGAACCTCGGCTCGTACGCCCGGCCGCACATGCCGTAGTTGCCGGCGCCGTACGAGGCGCCGAGGTTGACGGTCAGGTGCGGCACCGTCGAGTTCGAGACCGCGTTGATCATCAGGGCCCCGTGCTTGATGATGCCGCGCTGCTCGTACTCGGTGCCGACCATGTAGCCGGTGGTGTTCTGCAGGAAGATCAGCGGGGTGTCCGCCGCGTTGGCGAGCTGGATGAACTGCGCCGCCTTCTGCGCCTCCTCGCTGAACAGCACGCCCCGGGCGTTGGCGAGGACGCCGACCGGATACCCGTGCAGCTCGCCCCAGCCGGTGACCAGCGCGGTGCCGTAGGCCGGCTTGAACTCGTCGAACTCGCTGCCGTCCAGCACCCGGGCGAGGACCTCACGCGGGTCGAACGGCACCTTCAGGTCGGCGCTGGCGATGCCGAGCAGCTCCTCCGGGTCGTACTTCGGTGGTTGCGGGACGGCCGTCCGCGGCGGCGGGCCGTGCTTGCGCCAGTTGAGCCGGCGTACGCACTGCCGGGCCAGCCGGATGCCGTCCCGCTCGTCCTCGGCGAGGTGGTCGGCGAGGCCGGACGTGGTGGCGTGCATGGCCGCGCCGCCCAGCGACTCGTCGTCGGCGTCCTCGCCGGTCGCCATCTTCACCAACGGCGGCCCGGCCAGGTAGACCTGCGACCGCTCCCGGATCATGATCACGTGGTCGGACATCCCCGGCACGTACGCGCCGCCCGCGGTGGCGTTGCCGAAGACCACGCTGACCGTGGGGATCCGCGCCGCCGAGAGCCGGGTCAGGTCGCGGAACACCCGCCCGCCGGGGATGAAGATCTCCGCCTGGGTGGGCAGGTCCGCACCGGCCGACTCGACCAGGTTGACCATCGGCAGCCGGTTGGCCAGGGCGATCTCACCCGCCCGCCGGGTCTTGGCGAGCGACCACGGGTTGACCGCGCCGCCGCGTACCGTCGGATCGTTGGCGATGATCAGGCACTCGACGCCCTCGACCACGCCGATGCCGGTGACCACGCTGGCCCCGACCGGGAAGTCCGTGCCGTACGCGGCGACCGGCGACAGCTCCAGGAACGGGCTGTCCCGGTCGAGCAGCAGCTCGATCCGCTCCCGGGGGAGCAGCTTGCCGCGCTTGTGGTGCCGGGCCACGTACTTCTCGCCACCACCGGCCCGGGCCTGGCCCAGCGCGGCGTCCAGCTCCGCGAGGCGCTCCAGCAGGGCCTCCCGGTTCGCCTGGAACCCGGGCGAGGAGGGGTCGATCGCGCTGTCCAGTGTGGTCACGGAGCCTCCTTCGTTCGTGACTGCGGGGCTCGCGGACCCGGCTCACTCCTCGCACTCACAGCCCGATGCCCTTCGCGATGATCTCGTTCATGATCTCGGTGGTGCCGCCGCCGATGCCGAGGATGCGCTGGTCCCGGTAGTGCCGCTCGACCTCGGCGTCGCGCAGGTAGCCGAAGCCGCCGTGCAGTTGCAGCGCGGCGTCGACCACCTCGGCGCAGGCGGCCACGGCGACGTTCTTCGCCATCGCCACCTCGGTGATCGCCGGCTCGCCGGCGGCGACCCGCTCCGCCACCGCGAGCACGTACGCGCGGGCGGCCTCGGCGCGGGTGTGCATCTCGGCCAGCCGGTGCCGCACGAGCTGGCGGCTGGTGAGGGGGCGGCCGAACGTCTCCCGGTCCCGACACCAGCGGGTGGCCAGCTCGACGCAGCGCTGCGCGGTCGCGTACGCCTGGACGGCCAGGGAGATCCGCTCGGCGGCGAAGTTCCGCATGATGGCGAGGAAGCCGCTGTTCTCCTCGCCGACCAGGTTGGCCGCCGGCACCCGGACGTCGGCGAAGGACAGCTCGGCGGTGTCCGAGCAGTGCCAGCCGAGCTTCTCCAGCCGCCGCCCGACGGTGAAGCCGGGCGTGCCCTTGTCGATGACCAGCAGGGAGATGCCACCCGCGCCCGGTCCGCCGGTGCGGACGGCGGTGGTCACGAAGTCGGCGCGGTGGCCGCTGGTGATGTAGGTCTTCGCACCGTTCACGAGGTAGTGGTCGCCGTCGCGGCGGGCGGTCGTGCGTAGGCCGGCGACGTCCGAGCCGCCGTCCGGCTCGGTGACGGCCAGCGAGCCGATCATCGTGCCGGCCAGGGTCGGGCGGACGTACCGGTCGACGAGGTCGCGGCCGCCGGCGGCTCGGGCGGCGCTGTCCGCCGCGGCCGCGACGATGTGCGGGAGCGCGATGCCGTGCGTGAACAGCGCCGCGATCAGGCCGGAGGAGCCGCCCGCCCGGATCACCTCCTCGGTGACCACGGCCGAGTCGAGGAGGTTCCCGCCGCCGCCGCCGAACTCCTCGGGGAACCCGATGCCGAGCAGGCCGAGCTTCGCGGCGGTGGCGTGCAGGTCCCGGGGGACCTCGCCGGCCCGCTCCCAGTCGTCCAGGTGCGGCAGCACCTCCCTGGTGACGAAGGCGCGGGTCAGGTCGCGGAGCTGGCGGCGCTCGGGAGTGTCCAGGATGGTCATGACGGCACTCCCGGGATCAGCTCGGCGGGTAGGTCGGCCACCCGGGAGCGCAGCAGCTCGCCGAGCGCCTTGGCCTGCGGGTCGAAGCGGGTGGACGCGGCCACCCCCTGCCCGAGCAGGCCGCGGATGACGAAGTTGATCGCTCGCAAATTCGGCAGCTCGTACCGCTCGACGGTCAGTGGGGCGGTCTCCGGCAGCAGCTCGGCCAGCCGCTCGACGGTCAGCCAGCCGCGCAGCCAGGCCCAGGTCGCGTCGGTCCGCGCCCAGACGCCCAGGTTGGCGTCGCCGCCCTTGTCACCCGACCGCGCGCCCACCAGCTCACCCAGCGGGCCACGCCGGGTCGGGTACGAGGACGGGCCGGCCATCGGTTCCGGTGGCGCCGCCGGCTCCGGAGCCCGGGTGACCGGCGGCGGGGGGATCGGCACGCGGGTGCCGTCGGGAAGGACCGCCACGTGCGGCACCTCGGCCTGCGGCACGGTGTCGGCGGTGAAGACCCCGTAGGGCGTTGCGTCGCCGGGCAGCGTGGTCAGCGTGCAACCCGGGTACGAGGCCAGGGCCAGCTCCACCGCGGCCGCCGAGAACGCCCGCCCGGCCCGTGCCTTGTCGCCGTCCCGCAGGTGTACGTGCAGCAGCGCGCTCGCCGCCGCGGTGTCGGGGGCGTCGGCGTGGTCGGTGCGGGCGAGTACGAACTCCAGCCCGTCCTTGCCGACCGCCTCCTCGATCTGGCCGCGTACCAGGGCGGCCTTCGCGGGGATGTCCAGTCCGCAGAGGACGAACGTCATCGAGTTGCGAAAGCCCCCGAGGTTGTTGACGCCCACCTTCAACGTCTCCGGTGGGGGCGTGCCCCGGACGCCGGACACGCGTACCCGGTCCGGCCCGTCCGGGCTGAGGGCCACCGTGTCCAGGTGGGTCACCACGTCCGGGCCGAGGTACGCGGGCCCGCCCACCTCGTACAGGAGCTGCGCGGTGACCGTCTCGACGGTGACCGCGCCCCCGGTGCCCGGATGCTTCGTGATCACCGACGAGCCGTCCCGGTGCAGCTCCGCGACGGGGAAGCCCGGCCGGTGCGCGCCGTCGGGCAGCTCGGTGAAGAAGCTGAAGTTGCCGCCGGTCACCTGCGCCCCGCACTCCAGCAGGTGGCCGGCGACGGTCGCCCCGGCCAGCGCGTCCAGGTCGCCACGGCCCCACCCGAACCGGGCGACCGCCGGGCCGACCACCAGGGAGGCGTCGGTGACCCGGCCGGTCAGCACCACGTCCGCGCCACCGTCGAGGGCGGCGGCGATGCCGAACGCCCCGAGGTACGCGTTCGCGGTCAGCGCGTCCGGGCGCTGGAGGGCGTCGCCCTCGACGTACCCGACCTTGACGTCGAGCCCGAGTCGCTCCGCCAGCGACCGGACGGCGGCGGCCAGGCCGGCCGGGTTCAGCCCACCGGCGTTGGTGACGATCCGGACGCCCCGGTCCAGCGCGGTGCCGAGCGTGCCCTCGAGCTGGCGGAGGAAGGTCTTCGCGTACCCGAGACCGGGGTCGCGCATCCGGTCCCGGCCGAGGATGAGCATGGTCAGCTCGGCCAGGTAGTCCCCGGTCAGCACGTCCAACTCGCCGCCGTCGAGCATCTCCCGCCAGGCGCTGAACCGGTCGCCGTAGAAGCCGGACGCGTTGCCGATGCGCAGCCCGTCGCTCACGCGGGCACCTCCCGGGCCGACCGGGGCTCGCGGCCGCCGCCGGGCGGGCCGGCGAAGGCCTGCGCGACGTCCAGCCACGCGTCGGCGACCGGCCCGGTCGCGGTGAGGGCGAGGTCGGCGCGGTGCCGGCGCTGGGTCACCAGGAGGCAGAAGTCCAGCGCCGGCCCGGTGACCCGGTCGACGGCCTCCTCCGGGCCGTACGCCCAGGTCGTCCCGTCGGGTCCGACCAGCTCGACCCGGACCGGCGCCGCCGGCACCTCCCGGCCGTGCGCGACGAAGGAGTGCTTGAGGGTACGGAAGCCGAGGTACGCGATGTGCCGCAGGCGCGCCGTGGCGGGCCGGTCGACGCCGAGCGCGTCGGCCACGTCCTGCCCGTGCGCCCACGTCTCCATGAGCCGGGCGGTGACCATCGAGGCGGGCGACATCCGGGTGCCGTACCAGGGCAGCTTCTCGCCCGGCGGGGCCGCCGCGAGCGTGGCGGCCAGCGTCGCGCGGCCGGCCCGCCAGCGGGCCAGCAGCTCGGCCGGCGGCGTGAGGAACTCCTCCGCGCCCGCGTCGACCAGCCGGGTCGGGTCCGGTGCGGAGGTCACCGACGCGTAGAACGCGTCGGCGTCCGTCGCCGCGAGCAGCGCGACGTGATCCGTCCAGGCCAGGTGCGCGATCTGGTGACCGATCGTCCAGCCCGGGGCGGGCGTGGGACGGGCCCAACCGGCGGCGGACAGCGGCGACACGAGGGCGTCCAGCTGCTCCGACTCGGTGGCCAGATCGGTGAGCAGATCCGTCAGGTCGACCATGGTGCCTCCGGGGGTGCGGCGGTGGGGCAGGGGCCGTGCGTCAGGGGGTGAGCAGGTGGGCGAGTTGGCGTTTCCAGGTGGCGAGCAGGGCGGTGCGGCGGGCGGAGTCGTCGCTGAGCAGGTTCGCCACGCCCAGGCCGCGGAGCAGGTCGAGGGTGGCCTGCACCGCCTCGCGTACGCCGGGCCGGCGCTCGTCGACTTCGAGCAGCGCGACGGTCAGCCGGTGCATCTCCCGGCCGACCTTGGCCTCCAGCGGCACCAGCGCCCGGCGCAGCTCGGGGTCGGTGCGGGCGGCGACCCACAGCTCCAGGGCGGCGACGAAGAGCGGCCCGGTGAAGGCGGCGGCGAGCAGGTCGACCACCCGGTCGAGGCGCCGCGGGCCGGCCGGTAGGGCTTCGGCCTCGGTGCGCAGCTCCTCGGCCCGGCGCTCGGCCAGGTGCTCGACGGCGGCGGTGACCAGCGCCGCCTTGGTCGGGTAGTGGTGCAGCTGGGCGCCCCGGGAGACGCCGGCCCGGGCGGCCACGACCGTGGTGGTGGTGCCGGACCAGCCGTGCTCGACCAGGCACTCCACGGTCGCCTCGAGCAGGCGGGCCTGGGTGGCGCGGCTGCGCTCCTGCTGGGGGACGCGGGTCGATGCGGCGGGCACGGTCCCAGCCTGCCGCCCTCGAAACAAACAGTCAAGCCTGACTTTTTCTGCGGAAGCCCTTCACGCCGCCTTCGACCCGCTCAGGTGGCGCGGCCGTCGCGGGGGGCGAAGACGGCGAGGGCGGCCATGTCGGAGTGTTCCGAGCGCAGGTACTCGTCGGCCCAGGCGGCGGCGTCCGGATAGCTCGACTCGGCGGCAACCCGGGCGCAGGCGGCGTCCACGTCGAACGCGGTGCGGCGGAGCTGTACGCCCGGCCCGAGCAGGGCCCAGTACGCGCCCGGGCCGCCGTACGGCATGCCGACGCTGCCCGGGTTGACGACCAGCCGGCGGTCGAACAGGCGGGTGAACGGCATGTGCGTGTGCCCGCAGACGACCGTGCGGACCTCGGCTGGCACACCGGCGAACACCTCCGCCCAGCGCTCCAGCCGGGAATCGACCAGGACGACCTCCTCGTCGTCCCGGGGCGTGGCGTGGCAGAAGAGGGCCGGGCCGAGCCCGGCGACGTCCAGGGTGACGGTCAACGGCAGATCGGCCAGCCGGGCGACGTGGTCCTCGCGGAGCTGGGTCGCCGCCCAGTTCGAGACGTCGTACGAGGCGGCCTGGCCGGCGTGGGCCGAGACCAGTTCCCGCTCACCGTTGCCGCCGACCCAGCACGCGCGGTCCCCGAGCGTGCCCAGCAGGTCCAGCACCTCGACCGGCTGCGGGCCGTTCGCGATGTCACCGAGCAGCACGATCAGGTCGGCGGCGGACACGTCCGGCTCGGCCAGTACGGCCTCCAGCGCCGGCAGCGCGCCATGGATGTCGGAGAGGACGGCGACCCGGTCCAGCATCAGCCCACCCTGCACGGCATCCGCCCTACCCGTCCACGCATTCTGCTACCGGCAGACCGTCCCGCGCGCTACGCGTCCTGTCGATCATGGCGTTGTGGTGCCTGACGAAAGCTACTTATGGGGGCGAAGCGGCCACCACAAGTCCATGATCGGCGGTGAAGTGGGCGGCTCGGTCAGACGCGGGCGCGGCGGGCCAGGCGCTCCGGGTCGAGGATGATGATGCTCTTGCCGTCCAGGCGCAGCCAGCCCCGCGAGGCGAAGTCGGCGAGGGCCTTGTTGACCGTCTCGCGGGAGGCGCCGACCAGCTGGGCGATCTCCTCCTGGGTCAGGTCGTGGGTCACCCGGAGCACGCCGCCGTCGCGGGTGCCGAACCGGCCGGCCATCTGGAGCAGGTTCTTCGCGACCCGGCCGGGGACGTCGGTGAAGATCAGGTCGGCCAGCGAGTCGTTCGTGCGGCGCAGGCGGCGGGCCAGCACCCGAAGCAGCTGCTCGGCGATCTCGGGCCGGTTGTTCAGCCAGGGGCGCAGCGCCTGCTTGCGCAGCCGGACCAGGCGGGTGTCGGTCACCGCGGTGGCGGTCGCCGTACGCGGACCCGGGTCGAAGAGCGACAGCTCGCCGACCATGTCCGACGGCCCCATGACCGCGATCAGGTTCTGCCGGCCGTCCGCCGCCCGGCGGCCGACCTTGATCTTGCCGGACAGCAGGATGTAGAGGCTGTCGCCGGGCTCGCCCTCGTTGAAGACGACCTCGCCCTTCCGGACCTCGAGCGTCTCCATCTCCTTGGCGAGCGCTTCGGCAGCCTCCGGGTCGACGCCCTGGAAGATCCCGCTGCGGGCCAGTACCTCGTCCATCGCGCACCTCCGCCTGCGCGTGCCGTGTGTCGGCCGGGTCCGCCGTCCGCTGATCCCTCGCGCGTCGCCAGTCTAGGCGCACCTGAGCGGTTATCCGAGGTGCACCCCTGGAATCTTGATCGTTGGGCGTAACGCAACCGACGTGATCAGGGGCTATGATCGCGCGCCCGCCCGAGGGCGGCACGCCGGCCGGAACCGCAGGTCGTAGGGTCGCCACGTGCTGAACGAGCCGTCTTTGACCACCCGCCGCGAGGCCGGGCGGGACGTCCCGATGCTGGTCTGGCGGGCCAGCCGTCCGCTACTGACCGTGAGCTCCGCGCCGCTCGGCGGCGGGCTGGGCGTACGGCACTGGGTCGTCAACGCGACCGTGCCGATGTCGTACGACCGGGACGACCCGGCCGACCACCTGGCCGAACTGGCCGACCGGCTCGGCCTCGACGGGCCCGGGGTGGGCCTGCTGACCGGGGTGGACGTCGCCGAGGTGGTGGCCCGGGACGACGGCGGCATCCGGGTCTGGGCGACGGTCGGGCTCGGCACCCCGGTCTGGGCCGCGGAGCATCCGGCAGCGGCAGCGGCAGCGGCAGCGAGAGCGACAACGACAGCGACCGATGCGGCCGAGCCGGCAGCCGCAGCGGCCGACGCGCGGACCGCGCTCGTGGAGCGGGTCGGCACGGTCAACATCGTGGCGTACGTGCCGGCCCGGCTCGGTCCCGCCGCCCTGGTCAACGCGGTGGCCACGGCCACCGAGGCGAAGGCGCAGGCGCTCGCCGAGCTGGGCGTGCCCGGCACCGGCACCCCGACCGACGCGGTCACCGTCCTCTGCCCGGCCGACGGGCCGGCGGCGGCGTACGGCGGCCCCCGCTCCATCTGGGGATCCCCGCTGGCCCGGGCGGTGCACGCGGCCGTCACGCACGGCGGCGCCGGCACCGTGGTGCCGTGGTCGGACCGACCGGAAACCTGAACATCTGTCCGATCGGGCCTCGTCGGCGCGTCCACCTCCCGGTAGGGTCGCGGGCGATGTACGCTGCCACCCCCCTCAGGTCCCGTCCGCTTCGCCGGTTGCTGCCGGCGGTCGGCGTGCTGGTCGCCGTCCTGCTCGCGGCGGGCTGCGGCGGCGCCGAGCCGAGGTCCGGCGGGATCTGGCAGCCCGGCATCGGCGGTGGCGCCACCGGCGCCCCGGTCCCCTCGGCCGAGCCGTCGGAGGCCGCGGCGATCTCCCTCTCCGCGACCGGCGACATCATCATGGGCAACGCCCCCAACCGGCTGCCGGCGAACAACGGCAAGGGCTTCTTCGACGACGTGCAGAAGGCGCTCGCCGCCGACCTGGTGATGGGCAACCTGGAGGAGCCGCTCACCGCCGACACCGGCACCGGCAAGTGCGGGGCCAACTCCACCCGCTGCTTCCAGTTCCGCGCCCCGCCGGAGTACGCGGCACACCTGCGCGACGCCGGCTTCGACCTGCTCAACCAGGCCAACAACCACGGCCACGACTACGGCGCGAAGGGCTACCAGAACACGCAGGTTGCGCTCGAGAAGTACGAGCTCGCGCACACCGGGGCACCCGGCCAGATCACGGTCGTCGACGTGCAGGGCGTCAAGGTCGCGGTCGCCGGCTTCTCGTCGTACCCGTGGTCGAACCCGCTCACCGACATCCCGGCCGCGAAGGAGGTCGTCGCCGAGGCGGCCGAGCAGGCGGACCTGGTCGTGGTGCAGGTGCACATGGGCGCCGAGGGCGCCGACAAGACCCGGGTGAAGCCGGGCACCGAGCTGTACCTCGGCGAGAACCGGGGCGACCCGGTCCGGTTCGCCAAGGCGATGATCGACGCCGGGGCCGACCTCATCGTCGGTCACGGCCCGCACGTGCTGCGGGGGATGGAGTTCTACCAGGGCCGGCTGATCGCGTACAGCCTGGGAAACTTCGCCGGCGGCGGGAAGATGCTCAACAACAGCGGCCGGCTCGGCTGGGGCGGCGTGCTGAAGGTGTCGCTCAAGCCGGACGGCACCTGGGCCGGCGGGTCGTTCACCTCGACCTACATGAACGGGGCCGGACTGCCGACGATGGACCGGGACGACCGCGGCCTGACGCTGGTGCGGGAGCTGAGCGGCCGGGACTTCCCGAAGACCGGGGCGGTCCTCGACGACGCCGGGAAGATCAGCCCACCCGACGAGGGCTGAGCGTCCCGACGTCGGAGCGTGCCCCGACAGTCTGTCGGGCCGGCGACGTAGGCTGGCCCGCGTGACCACGAGCTTCACCGAGACCGACCTCGGGCGGACGCGCCGCGCCCGGCGGATCGGGCGGGTGCTGACCGAGACCCACCCCGACGCGCACTGTGAGCTCAACCACTCCAACCCGCTGGAGCTGGCCGTCGCGACGATCCTCTCCGCGCAGTGCACGGACAAGAAGGTCAACGAGGTCACCCCGAAGCTGTTCGCGCGCTACCCGCGGGCGGCCGACTACGCCGCCGCCGACCGGGCGGAGCTGGAGGAGCTGATCCGGCCCACCGGCTTCTACCGCAACAAGACCGACTCCCTGATCAAGCTGGGCCAGGCACTGGTCGAGCGGTACGACGGCCGGGTGCCGGGCAAGCTCGCCGATCTGGTGACCCTGCCCGGGATCGGCCGGAAGACCGCCAACGTCATCCTCGGCAACGCCTTCGACGTGCCCGGGATCACCGTCGACACGCACTTCCAGCGGCTGGTGCAGCGGTGGCGGCTGACCGCCGAGACCGACCCGGTCAAGATCGAGCACGCGATCGGAGCGCTCTACCCGAAGCGCGACTGGACGATGCTGTCGCACCGGATCATCTTCCACGGGCGGCGGGTCTGCCACGCCCGGAAGCCGGCCTGCGGGGCGTGCACACTCGCGAAGCTCTGCCCGTCGTACGGCACCGGCCCGACCGAGCCGGCGGCGGCCGCGAAGCTGCTCAAGGGCCCGCGCGCCCGGGACCTGGCGGCGGCCGCCGGGGTCGATCCGGAGCTGGTGCCGGTCCAGGCGGTCAAGGCGGAGGCACCGTGAGGACCCGGCTCGCCGCCCTGCTCGTCCCGGTCCTGCTCGCGCTGGTGGGCTGCACCGGCGGCGGGGAGGAGGCCCCGACCGCCCGGGAGAGCGCGGCGCAGAGCCGGCCGTCCCCCTTCCAGGACTGCGCCCGCCTCACCACGGCGCCGTCCGGCGCGCCGAGTGCCGCCCCGGGCGGCGACCCCCTGCCGGAGCTGACGCTGACCTGCTTCACCGGTGGCGCACCGGTCGCCCTGCGGGAGGTCAAGGGCCCTGCCGTGATCAACCTGTGGGCCTCCTGGTGCGCTCCCTGCCGCACCGAACTGCCCGCGTTCCAGCGGCTCAGCGACCGGGCCGAGGGCCGGCTGACGGTGCTCGGGGTCAACACGCGGGACACGCGCGCCGGCGCCCAGTCCATCGGCGAGGACTTCGGCGTCCGGTTCCCGAGCCTGGTCGACCAGGGCGAGTCGCTGCAACGGGCGCTCGGCCGCAACGCGATCCCGCTGACCGTCCTCGTCGACGGCGACGGCCGGATCCGGCACGTCGACGCCTCCGGTGCGCTCGACGACGCCCGCCTCGCCGAGCTGGTCCGCGAGCACCTGGGTGTGGCGGTGCCGGCGTGACCGGAGCGCGACCGTCGAAGGCCCGGCGCGGGAGGGCGGTGCCGGCGTGACCCGACAGCCGCCACCCTGGCTCGATCCGCTGCTGACCCGGCTCGGCAGCGCCCGCACCGAGGACTTCACCCGGCTGACCACGCCGGAACGCGGCGGGCGGGAGAGCGCCGTGCTGGTGCTCCTCGGCGAGGCGTCCGGCACCGGCCCCGACGTGCTGATCCTCCAGCGGGCCGCCACGCTGCGCACCCATGCCGGCCAGCCGGCGTTCCCCGGCGGCGCCGCCGACCCGGAGGACGCGGACGCCTCCGCGACGGCCCTGCGCGAGGCGAACGAGGAGGTCGGCCTCGACCCGGCGAGCGTGACCGTGCTCGCCGAGCTGCCGAAGCTGTGGATCCCGGTCAGCGAGTTCGTGGTGACCCCGGTGCTGGGCTGGTGGCACGCGCCGCATCCGGTGCACCCCCGGGAACCGGCCGAGGTCGCCCACGTGGCCCGGCTGCCGATCGCCGAACTGGTCGACCCGGAGAACCGGGTGCGCGTACGCCACCCCAGCGGCTGGATCGGGCCGGCCTTCTCGGTGCGCGGCATGCTCGTCTGGGGCTTCACCGCCGGAGTGCTCTCCGCCCTGCTGGAGATGGGCGGCTGGGCCCGCCCCTGGCACCGGGGACGGCTGGTCGACCTCCCACCGGTCGGCGCCAGCCCGGCTCCGTCGGCCGGCACCGACGAGGTGGACGAGAGCGCCGTGCGCTGACTCCGCGGTCACCTTCCGCTGGCGATGGTCATCTCGCGGGCGCGCTGCCCGTACGCTTGACGCGTGTCCGCCGTGGATCTCGTACTGCTGTTGCTCATGCTCGTGTTCGCGATCAGCGGATACCGCCAGGGCTTCGTCATCGGGGTGTTGTCGTTCTCCGGCTTCTTCCTCGGAGCCCTCGTCGGTCTGCAGGTCGGGCCGCTGCTCGCGCAGCAGTTCCTCGACAGCGGCACCCGGGTGCTGATCTCACTGGTGGCGGTCTTCGGGCTGGCGGTGCTCGGCCAGGCGCTCGCCGGCTGGCTCGGCTCCCACCTGCGCCGCACCATCACCAGCGAAGCCGGGCGGCAGGCGGACGACATCGGCGGCGCGTTCGTCTCGCTGTTCGCCGTGCTCCTGGTCGCCTGGCTGGTGGCGGTGCCGCTGGGCTCGTCGTCGCTGCCGTGGCTGGCCTCCTCGGTCCGCAACAGCGCGCTGCTCACCGTGGTGGACCGGGTGCTGCCCGACCGGGCGCAGGAGCTGTCCACCGCACTGCGGGACACGGTCGACACGAACGGCTTCCCCGACGTCTTCGGTGACCTGGCGCCCACCCGCGCCCGGCAGGTCGCCCCGCCCGACCCGGCCCTCGCCGGCTCGCAGGTGGTCGCCAACAGCCGGCGGTCGGTGGTCAAGGTGCTCGGCTCCGCACCGAGCTGCTCCCGCCGGATCGAGGGCTCCGGCTTCGTGTACGCCGACGACCGGGTGATGACCAACGCGCACGTGGTGGCCGGCACCCGCTCGACGGTCGTGGAGCTCAACGGCGACCGGTACGACGCCCGGGTGGTCGTGTACGACCCGGACCGGGACCTGGCTGTGCTGTACGCGCCCGGGCTGCCCGGCCCGTCGATGCGGTTCGCCGCCGGCAACGCGGGCAGCGGGGCGGACGCCATCGTGCTCGGCTTCCCGCTCGACGGCCCGTACAACGCGCAGTCGGCGCGGATCCGGGACGTCGACCGGATCACCGGACCGGACATCTACTCCGCCGGCAACGTGACCCGGGAGATCTACACGATCCGGGCCCTCGTGCAGAGCGGCAATTCCGGCGGTCCGCTGGTGTCCTCGAACGGCCTGGTCCTCGGGGTGATCTTCGCGGCGGCGGCCGACGACCCGAACACCGGCTTCGCGGTGACCGCCGCCGAGGCCCGCCCGGTCGCCCTGGCCGGAGCCGAGCGCACCCGCTCCGTCGCCACCGGGGCGTGCACCTGACCCGGGCCCGCCCGGTCAGCCGTCGGACGTGCCGGCCCGACCCGGTGGACCGGCCGCGGGCGGGGTGGTCCGCCAGACGGTGAACGCGGCGGCGGTCGCGGACACGACGGCGGTGCCGAGCAGCCAGCCGGCCACCACGTCGCTGGTCCAGTGCACGCCGAGGGCGACCCGGCTGAACCCGGTCACCACGGCCAGCAGGAGCGCCGCCGCCCAGACCGCGTACCGTCCGCCGGGCCGGCCCGCCCGGGGCAGGAAGACCACCAGCAGCACGCCGGCGGCCAGCGTTGCGTTCAGGGCGTGCCCGGACGGGAACGCCAGTCCGACCGCCCGCGCCAGCGGCTCCGGAAAGTCCGGCCGGGAGCGCCCGACGGTCAGCTTGAGCAGTGGCCCCAGCAGCCCGCCGACGGTCATGGTGGTGGCCACCCAGAGCGCGAGCTGCCGGGCCCCGCGCCGGACCAGCCAGACCACCAGCACCAGCGCGCCCAACCGCAGCGGCATCGGCCCGAACACGTCGGTCCAGACGGTCAGGAGCCGGACCCAGGACGGGTTCTCCAGGCCGTGACCGACGAGCGCGTCGGTCACCGCGAGATCCAGCCGCCGCAGCGGTGGCCAGGACGACAGCACGAGCAGCGCGATCAGCGCGAACGGCACCAGCACCAGGAACGCGGCCGCCGCCGCGAGGGTCAGCCGCAGGCCCCGCGCGTGGTCGGGGTGCAGGCGGCGGTCGCGCCACGACGGCCGGGACGGCAGGCCGAGGGTACGGGAGCCGGGCGCGGTCATGACGTCCGTTCTACCCGGAACGTCGCCTCGTCAGTCCCGCCTCCGCGGAATCGGGAGCGGTCAGCGACCCGGCTGGCGGAACCGGCGCACCACCAGCGCGGTGCCGGTGAGCAGCGCGACGGCAAGTGCCACCCCGGTCCACAGGCGCTCCGAGGTGGAGTCGTGCTCGGCGCCGGCCGGCTGCGCCGACCACCGGGTCTGTTGCTGCGGCGGGTCGAGGCCCAGCGCCTCGCGGTTGGCGTCGCCGTCGGCCGTTCCCGGTGCCGGGCCGAAGCCGACCACCCCGGGCGAGGACTGGTCGTCCAGCGGGTTGCGCCCGACCGGCTCCACCTCGGCGGTCAACGCCGCGACCGGGTCCACCAGCCCGTACCCGAAGCGATCGTCCCGCCCGGTGGGGCCGATGTCGCGGGCGGTGACCAGCAGGCGGTTGACCACGTCACCGGCGGACATCTGCGGGTACCGGGCCCGCACCAGCGCGGCGGTGGCCGCGACCAGGGGTGCGGCGAAGCTGGTGCCCTGCACCCGCCAGTACCCCTCCGGCGGACGGGCGCCGACCAGCCCGGTGGCGGGCGCGGTGAGCACCGTCTGCCGGCCGGTGATCGCGCCGGACCACAGGTGCTCGCTGTCCCGGTCCAGCCCGGACACCGCGAGCACCCCGGGCTCCCGCGCCGGGTACCACACCTTCTTGTTGGTCGAGGTGGCCACGTTGCCGGTACAGGCGACGACCACCACGTCCCGGGCGAACGCGTAGTCCAGCGCGGCGGCCAACGCCGGACTGTCGCTGCTCCCGCCGAGCGACAGGTTGATCACCCGGGCGCCGTTGTCGACGGCCCAGCGCACGCCCTTCGCGACGACCAAGGCGTCGTCGTAGCGGTTGTCGGCGTCGAGTACCCGCACCGGCAGGATCCGCGCGTCCGGGGCGAGGCCGACCACGCCCTCCTTGTCGTCGTTGCGGCCGGCGATCAGCCCGGCCACGGTGGTGCCGTGACCGACCGGATCCGGCTCGGCGGCCCCCTCGGGCGACACCAGGTCCAGACCGGGCAGCACCCGGCCGACCAGATCCGGGTGCGAGCCGTCCACACCGGAGTCGATGACCGCGACGATCACCCCGGAACCGGTGGAGGTGCGCCACGCGGTGCTGGCCCGCAGCTCGTCCAGCTGCCACTGCTCGTCGCGGATCTGGTCGGGGCGCGTGGTCCGATCCGGAGCGTGGACCGGTGACCAGCCACCGTCGCCTGTCACGGACGCGGCGACCGGCCCGGTGGGCTCCGGCCCGGCGGCGGCCGGCGCGACGGGTACGGCGACGGCCGCGGCGACGGCGGCGAGCCCGAGCAACGCCCGGCCGGCACCCCGCCGCCCGGCGGAGGCGCCGCTTCGCCGCACCCTGGTCACATCCCCGGCCATTCACCTCGACACGAACACAACGATGGGAGATTACCGGTTCCCGGGCCCGCTACGGGACGTTCCGGCGAGTCCGGTCACGGCGGCGGCAGATGGGCGAGCTGCACCAGCCGTACGCCCTCGCGTCGGGTGACCAGCCGCCCGCGGCCCGGTGGCAGCGGTCCGGGGCGTACGGGACCGACCAGAGCGCCCTCGTCCGGGCTGCCCGCCATCACCAGACCCGCGGTCGACAGTTCGCGGAGCCGCTGGGCGATCGGCTCGTACTGCGCCCGCCCCGCGCCGCCGGTGCGGCGGGCGACCACCAGGTGCAGCCCCACGTCCCGCGCGTGCGGCAGGTGCTCCTCCAGCGCCCGCAACGGGTTCGCCGGGCCGCTCGCGACCAGGTCGTAGTCGTCGACCAGCACGAACAGCTCCGGCCCGGTCCACCAGGACCGCTCCCGCAACTGGGCCGGGGTCACCTCCGGGCCCGGCGCCCGGGCCTGCAGGTAACCGGCGGCCGACTCGATCAGGTCGGTGGTGTGCGCGGCCGCCGTGCCGTAGCCGATGACGTGCGCCGAGCCGGTGAGATCCACCAGGCTGCGTCGGTAGTCCACCAGGATCAGCCGGGCCTGCTCCGGCGTGAACCGGGTCATGATCGAGGTGGCCAGGGCGCGGAGGAAGGCGGACTTGCCGCACTCCGCGTCGCCGAAGACCACGAAATGCGGCTCGGTCGCGAAGTCCAGCAGCACCGGGCGCAGGTCCGCCTCGGCGACGCCGACCGGGATCCGCAGCCCGGTGGCGGCCGTGGGGTCCAGGTCGGCGTACGGCAGCACCGGCGGCAGCAGCCGCACCGGCGGGGCGGCCGGGCCGCGCCACCCGGCGGCGACGCGCTTGACCAGGTCGGCGGTGTCGGCGCCGGCGGTGAGGTGCGGCAGGGCGGTGAGGAAGTGCAGGCTCTCGGCGGTGATCCCCCGGCCGGGGGTCTGCTCCGGCACGTTCGCCGCGGCGCGCCGGGCGACCAGCGAATCCACCGGGTCGCCGAGGCGCAGCTCCAACCGTGAGCCGAAGAGGTCCCGGATCGCCGGCCGGAAGTCCAGCCAACGCACGGCCGTCCCGACCACGTGCACCCCGTACGACAGGCCACGGGTGGCCAGGTCGGTGATCAACGGCTCCAGGTCGTCGTACTCGCCGCGCAGCGTGGCCCAGCCGTCGACCACCAGGAACACGTCGCCGAACGGGTCGACGGCCGCCTGGTCGGTGCCGGCCAGGGCGGCCCGCCGCTGCCGCCACGCGGCCATCGACTCCACCCCGAGGTCGGCGAAGCGGCGCTCCCGGTCGGCCAGCAGCGTGGCGACCTCGCCGACGGTCCGCCGGACGGCCGTCGGGTCGGCGCGGCCGGCCACACCGCCGACGTGGGGCAGCTCCCGCAGCGCGGTCAGGCCGCCGCCGCCGAAGTCGAGGCAGTACGCCTGCACCTCGGCCGGCGTGTGGGTGAGCGCCAGCGCGCAGATGAGCGTGCGCAGCGCCGTCGACTTGCCGCTCTGTGGCGCCCCGACCACCGCGACGTGCCCGGCCGCGCCGTCCAGGGCCAGCCACAGCAGGTCCCGTCGCTGCTCGAAGGGCTTGTCCACGGTGGCCACCGGCACCTGGAGCCCGCCGTGCAGCTCCGGGTTGCCGACGGTGAGGCCGCGCACCGGGTCGACGGTGGCCGGGCCGAGCAGCTCGTCCAGCGCCGGCGGGTCGCCGAGTGGCGGCAGCCAGACCTGGTGCGCCGGCGGGCCCTGCCCGGCCAGGCGCCCGACCAGCAGGTCCAGCAGGGTCGTGCCGCCCTCCTCCTCGGTCGAGGGCAGGGCCGGCGGGCCGACCGGCTCCGGGACGGGAACGAGGTGCGAGGTGAACGGGCGGATCCGGGGCGCCCCGGGGACGTCGCCACCCGGTGCCGCCGCGCGCCGGCGGACCGGGCCGGAGACGTACGCGGCCTTGAAGCGGACCAGCGGATCGGTGCCGGAGCGCAGGTAGCCGTGCCCGGGCGAGCGGGGCAGCTCGTGGGCGTCGGGCACGCCGAGCACCGTCCGGGACTCCAGGGCCGAGAAGGTCCGCAACCCGATCCGGTACGACAGGTGGGTGTCCAGACCGCGCAGCCGGCCCTCCTCCAGGCGCTGCGACGCCAGCAGGAGGTGTACGCCGAGGGACCGGCCCAGGCGGCCGATCTGCACGAACAGGTCGATGAAGTCGGGCTTGGCGGACAGTAGTTCGGAGAACTCGTCGCACACGAGCAGCAGCGACGGCAGCGGCGCGAGCGGCGTGCCGGCGGCCCGGGCCCGCTCGTAGTCGCGCACACTGGCGAAGTTCCCGGCCCGGCGGAGCAGTTCCTGGCGACGGACCAGCTCGCCGTTGATCGCGTCGACCATCCGGTCGACCAGCGGGAGCGCGTCGGCCAGGTTGGTGATGACCGCCGCGGTGTGCGGCAACCGGTCGAACGAGGCGAACGTGGCCCCGCCCTTGAAGTCGACAAGCACGAAGTTGAGCTGCTCCGAGCTGTGCGTGGCGGCCAGCCCGAGCACCAGTGTGCGGAGCAGCTCGGACTTGCCGGAGCCGGTGGCGCCGATGAGCAGGCCGTGCGGTCCCATCCCGTCCTGCGCCGACTCCTTCAGGTCCAGCTCGGTCGCGCCGCCGTCGGCGCCGACGCCGATCGGCACCCGCAGCCGGTCCCGCGGCGCGCGCGGCGCCCAACCCTGCTCGACGACGAAGCTCTCCGGCTCGCCGAGGCCGAGCAGGTCGAGCAGCCCCAGCTCGGCCCCCGGCGACGCGTCGCCGCCGTGCACCGCGGCGGCCAGCCGGAGCGGCGCCAACCGGCGGGCCACCGCCTCGGCGTCGGCCACGTCCAGCCGGTCGGCAGTGCCGACCTCGGCATGGCCCTCGGCGGAGTGCGAGTGCAGCCGGTCCGATCGCAGTTCGAGCAGCAGCGCGAACCGGTCGAGCAGGCGGGGCGGTGGCGTGTCGAGGTCGATGACGGTGACCGCGTCCACGCCGCTCTCCCCGGTCAGGCCGGCCGCCCCGGTCAGGTCGCCCCCGTCGAGCACCACCACCAGGTGCGGACCGTCGGTGGCCGGCCCGGACGGGCTGAACCGCGACCGGCTCGCCAGCACCTCGTCCAGCAGCGCCTCCAGCTCGGCCGCCGCGCTGGTGACCAGCCGGACCGGGCCGAGGGCGTCGGTGCGGGTGGGGTGGTGGGCGTGCGGGAGCCACTTAACCCAGTCCCAGTCGGCCCGCCGCTCCGGCCCGGCGCACACCGCGATCAGCAGCTCGTCGGGAGCGTGGAAGACGGCGAGCTGGGTGAGCATCGCCCGGATCAGCGCCTGGGCGGCGGCGGGCCGGCCGCCGGACCCGGCGGCGGTGTCCCGGACGTGGACGCGGGCGAAACTGCGCAGCGAGAGCGCCACCGGCAGGTCGGGCACGACCGAGTACGCGTCCAGGAACCGGCGCAGCGCTCCGGCGGTCATCGGCTCCAGCTCCTCCAGCGGCCGGGTGACCGGGGGGACCAGCGGGGTGGCCAGGGTCTGCGGCCCGACGGCGACCCGGACGACCGCGAAGTCGGGGTCGCCGGGCCGGCGTTCCCAGACGCGGTGGCTGGCGACGGTCGACCAGAGCCGGTCCGGGTCGGGGTGCCGGTAGTAGAGGCCGGTCCGCTGCCGCCCGGCGGCCTCCCGGACCCGCCGGCGCAGCCCCTTCAGGTGCCGCAGGTACTCCCGCCGGGCGGCCATCATCTCCGACTTCTTCGGGGTACCCGCGGCGCTGCCCCAGGACGTCACCAGCATGGCCAGGGAGGACAGCCCGAACATCCCGCCCACCACGTAGGAGTACGTGCCCCCGCCGCGACCGAACATCATCGCCATCGCCACCGTGCCGCCGAGCATCGGCAACACCATGAGCAGCTGCTGCCAGCGGGCGCCGGTGACCGGCGGGATCTCGGGCGGGGCCGCCACCGGCAGCTCGCCGGTCGGGATCTCCGGCGCCGGTGGCCGGGGTGGCCGCCGGACGACGACAGTGGACACTCGTTCCCTCCCGACTGCGCTCCGTGATCCGAGCCTGGCTCATGGTAGGTAAAGTCCTGTCGTCCGCGCAGCCACCAACCCCGTTCGATATGGAGATCAATCGATGACAATCGGGTTGGCCCGGGTCACCATCAACGCGCCCCGCCGCCGGCTGGACGTGGCCCTGCCGGAGCAGGTTCCGCTGGCCGAGCTGCTGCCGGAGGTGCTGCGTCACGCGGGTGAAGGGCTCGCCGACGACGGCGAGCGGCACGGCGGCTGGATCCTGCGGCGCAGCGACGGCGCCCCGCTGGCCACCGCGCAGGCGCTGCTGCCGCAGGGGATCCGCGACGGCGAGGTGCTGCACCTCGTACCGGCCCGCGCGCAGTGGCCGGAACTGGAGTACGACGACGTGGTCGAGGCGATCGCCGACGGGGCGCGGCGGCGGGGCGGAGCCTGGTCGTCGGGCGCCACCCGGGTCGCCGCCCTCGCCGGCGCGGCCGTCCCGCTCGCCGTCGGGTTGCTCGCCGTGCTCGCCGGCGGTCCGGGCCACCCGGCGGGCTGGCCGGCCGCCGCCGTCGTCGCGCTGCTGCTCGTCCTGGCCGCGACGGCCGCCGCGCGGGCGTACGGCGACGGCCCGGCGGGCGCCGCCCTCGGCGGGTACGCGCTGCCGTTCGCCGCCGTGGCCGGCGCGCTGGCGGTCAGCAGCGGGGATCCGGTGGGCCCGCTGCCCGGCCTGCGCTGGCTCGGCGTACCCGAGCTGCTCGCCGGCGCGACCGCGCTGCTGCTGGTCTCGGTGCTCGCCCTGGTCGGTGTGGCGACCCGGGTCCGGGTCTTCGTCGCCGGCACCGTGGTGGGGCTCGCCGGCGCGGTCGGCGCGGTCGGCGGGATGGTGCTCGACCCGGCCGGCGCTGCCGCCGTGCTGCTCTGCGTGCTCGTGTTCGCGGTCGGGGCGATCCCGCTGCTGGCCATCCGGCTCGGCAAGGTGCCGCTGCCGCCGATCAGCCTGCCGGTCGGCGCCCCCGGCGACGGGCTCGCCCGGGCCCGGGACCTGCCGGACCGCGAGCGCGTCCACGCGGCGGTCGCCCGCACCGAGGAGATGCTCACCGGGATGCTCCTCGGGCACGCCGTGCTGGTCGTCGTGGCCGCGGTGCTGCTCGGGCTCGCCGGCGGCGTCGCGGGGCAGGTCCTGGTCGCCGTCACGGCGACGGTCCTGCTGCTGCGGGCCCGGCTCTTCGTCGCGGTGCGCCACCGCGTGCCGGCCGTGGTCGCCGGTCTCGCCGGTCACGCCGTGGTGGGCGCCGTGCTCGTCGACCGGACCGGGGCCGGCGGGCTGCTCGCGCTGACCCTCGGCGGACTGGTGCTGGCCCTGGTCACCGCCGCGGCCGGCGCCACGTACGCGCGCCGGCCGGTCTCACCGTATGTCGGGCGGGTCGCCGACCTGGCCGACACCGCCCTGGTGGTCTCGGTGGTGCCGGTCGCCTGCGCGGTGCTCGGCCTGTACGACCGGGCCCGGGGGCTGCTCGGTTGAGCGGCCCCCGGGCCCGGTCGACGTCGATGTCAGTGCGTGGACTCGCCGCGCTCGGCGGCCTCCCGCGCGCGCCGGTACGACGCGACGATCTCCGCCTCGGCCTCCTGCCGGCCGACCCAGGTCGCGCCCTCGACGGACTTGCCGGGCTCCAGGTCCTTGTACACCTCGAAGAAGTGCTGGATCTCCAGCCGGTCGAACTCGCCGAGGTGGTGGATGTCGCGCAGGTGCTCCTGGCGGGGGTCCTCGTACGGCACGCAGAGGACCTTGTCGTCGCCGCCCTTCTCGTCGGTCATCCGGAACATGCCGATGGTGCGGCAGCGGATCAGGCAGCCGGGGAAGGTCGGCTCGGGGACCAGCACCAGGGCGTCCAGCGGGTCGCCGTCCGCGCCGAGCGTGCCCTCGATGAAGCCGTAGTCGGCCGGGTACTGCGTGGAGGTGAAGAGGGTGCGGTCCAGCCGGATCCGGCCGGTCTCGTGGTCGACCTCGTACTTGTTGCGGTGACCCTTTGGGATCTCAACCGTGACGTCGAAATCCATCTGCACGCTCCCTCGTTTGCCCACGCTGGCAACGGACCAGCGGCGTCGTCGGTCTCCGGACAAGCTGAACAGCAGCCCGGCGCTCCGGCCGCCGCATAGTGTTCGGACCGAAGTAGTGTCACCCAAGCAGATTTTCGCGGGGGGAGGAGGGGGTCGTGGGGAGGGAAGATTCACACTACCGCCCGGAGGAGGGCGCCGGCGCGGGGACCGGCGGATCCGGTCGCGGTGGTGCCACGGGGCGGGTCCCGGTGCCCGGCGCGCAACCGTCCCGCCCGCCGGCCCCGGGCCGCGTCTACGGTTCGTCGCCGGACCGGTCCGGCGACGACCGGCCCGCCCAACCACCGTGGTCGCCCCCGGGCGGCCCGACCCCGGGCCGCTTCCCCGCCCTGGACCGGCCGGACCAGGCCGGCGGTCCCCTGCCGGCCCGCGGTTCCGTCCCGTCCACCGGCCCGGCCTCGGGTAGCGCTCCGGTCCCGGGGGGCGGCCCGGTCCCGAACGGCTCTCCCGTTCCGGGCGGCGGCCCCGTCCCCGGCGGCTCGGGATACGGCCGGGCCGCCGTGACGCCGAACGGCACCCCGCGCCCCGAGCCGCTCGACCTCTGGGCGGCCGCCGCGTCCCGGCCGCCGTCCGGGCCGCCGCCGTCCGCCGGGCCGCCGCCGTCCGGGTCGCCGTCCGCCGCCGCACCCGTACCCGCGCCCCGGAGCCGCCGGCTGCTGCCGGTCGTGCTGGCCTCGGTGCTGGTCCTCGTCCTGGCCGCCGCCGGCGTCGTCGTCGTACGCCCGGGCCCGGTCGCGGACTGGCTGGGTGACGAGCCGGCCGGTGAGCAGGCCGCCGCGGAGACCCCGGAGCCGGCGCCGGTGCCGGTCCTGGCCGCCACCGACCCGAACGCACCGCCGCCCACGGCCGCCGGGGTACGCGCGGCGCTCGACCCGCTGGTGCGGGCGAACGCGCTGGGCGACCGGGTCAACGTCTCGGTGACCGACGTCGCCACCGGCGAGGCCCTCTACGGCCGGGGCGCGGACGACGGCACGGTGCCCGCATCGGTGACGAAGCTGGTCACCGGCGTGACCGTGCTCGCCGCGCGCGGTCCCGGGTACCGGATCCCCACCCGGGCGGTCGCCGGGTCGGCCCCGGGCGAGGTGGTGCTCGTCGGCGGCGGCGACCCGACCCTCGCCGTGGACCGCAACGGCTTCTATCCCGGTGCGGCCCGCCTCGACGACCTGGCCGCGCAGGTGAAGACCGCACTCGGTGGCGCCGAGCCCACGCGCGTCGTCGTCGACTCGTCGCTGTACACCGGTCCCGTGCACGAGCCCGGCTGGGACGACGACATCCCGACCGGCGGCTACGGCGCGACGATCACCGCGCTGATGACCGACGGCGCGCGCAGCGACGTGAAGCAGGCGAAGAAGGACCACGCCAACGGCAACCACGCGGCGGAGCGGTCCAACCAGCCGGATCTCGCCGCGGGCCGGGCCTTCGCGCGGCTGCTGGGCGTACCGGCGGACGCGGTCAACCGGGGCGAGGCGCCCGAGGCCGGCGCGGACGCGACGCCCGGCGCCCCCGGCAGCGAGCTGGGCGTGGTCCAGTCGCTGCCGATGGTGCGGCTGGTCGACATCATGATCAGCGACAGTGACAACGTGATCGCCGAGGCCCTCGCCCGGCAGGTCGCCCTGGCGCGGAACGAGCCGGCGTCGTTCGCCGGTGCGGCGAAGGCGACGGACGCGGTCGCCGGTGAGCTGGGGCTGCCGGCGGACGAACTCTCCCTGGCCGACGGCAGCGGCCTGTCCCGTAAGAACCGGATCAGCCCGTCGCTGCTGACCGATCTCATCGCGCTCGCCGGCGACGGCAGCCGCCCTGAGCTGGCCGCGATCTTCGGCGGCCTGCCGGTCGCCGCCTGGTCGGGCACCCTCGCCGACCGGTACGCGGGCGCGGCGGCGAAGGCCGGTGCCGGCGTCGTCCGGGCCAAGACCGGCACGCTGACCGGGGTGCACGCGATCGCGGGTGTGGTGACCACGGCCGAGGGCCGCCTCCTGAGCTTCGCCGTGCTCACCGACCGGGTGCCCGCCGACGGGCTGGAGGCGGCCCGGTCCGCGCTCGACCGGATCGCCGCCCGGCTGGCCACCTGCGGTTGCCGCTGAGCCGCCGCCCCCGAGCCCGGGCCGGGTGACGACGGCGCGGGACGCGAGCCCGGGCCGGGGCCGGGTGACGACGGCGCGGGACGCGGGCTCCCGGGGCCGGGACGGTGCCGGGCCGGTGCGCGCGTCCGCGCGGGGCGGATCGGGCCCGCGGCGGCGCGGGGCCGGGGTCGCGAGCCCGGGCCGGGTTGTGGCGGCGCGGGTACGGTGGGTCCATGGCGCAGTTCGTGGACTGGGATCTGGCCGCCGCGACCGCGGGGGCGCTGGGCAAGACGGGCCCGCGCGTGTCGTACGCGGAGGCCACCGAGGTGGTCAGCGACCTGCGACGGTTGACCGACGAGGCGGCCGGGCACGTCGCCGACTTCACCGGGCTCCGGTCGCAGGTGCCGCACCCGCCGGTGCGCGTGGTGGACCGGCGGGACTGGGCGGCCACCAACATCGCCGGGCTGCGCGAGGTCATCGGCCCCCTGGTCGGCCGGCTCACGAAGGACAAGCAGCCCGGCACGCTGACCGAGGCGGTCGGCTCCCGGATCACCGGCGTGCAGGCCGGGACGGTGCTGGCGTACCTCTCCGGCCGCGTCCTCGGGCAGTACGAGGTGTTCTCCGGCGAGCCGGGCCAACTGCTGCTCGTCGCGCCCAACATCGTCGAGGTGGAGCGGAAGCTGCAGGCGGATTCCCGGGACTTCCGCCTCTGGGTCTGCCTGCACGAGGTCACCCACCGCACCCAGTTCACCGCCGTGCCGTGGATGCGGGCGTACTTCCTGAGCGAGGTGCAGGCGTTCGTCGACGCCTCCGCCAGCGGTGGCGACCACCTGATCGAGCGGCTGCGCCGGGGCGTGGCGACCCTCTCGGACGCCGTGAAGGACCCGGAGAGCCGCGCCAGCGTGCTGGACATCGTCCAGACCCCGGCCCAGAAGGCGGTGCTCGACCGGCTCACCGCGCTGATGACGCTGCTGGAGGGGCACGCCGAGTTCGTGATGGACGGCGTGGGCCCCCAGGTGATCCCCAGCGTCGAACGGATCCGGGCGTCGTTCAACCGCCGCCGCGAGTCGGGCAACCCGCTGGAGAAGGCGATCCGCCGGTTGCTCGGCGTGGACGTCAAGCTGCGCCAGTACGCCGAGGGCCGCAAGTTCGTGCACGGGGTGGTCGACCGGGTCGGCATGGAGGGCTTCAACCGGATCTTCGCCTCACCGCTGACCCTGCCCCGGCTGGAGGAGTTGGGCGACCCGGACGCCTGGGTGGCCCGGGTGCACGGGCCGGCCGGCCCGATCCCGGCCGCCGGCTGACCGCCCGCCCGTGGCCGCGCTCGCCCCGTCGGTCGCCGCGATCCGGGTCGCGGTCCGCCGCGCGTTGGCCGGGCTGCCCGGCCCGGGGCCGGTGCTGGTCGCCTGTTCGGGAGGCGCCGACTCGCTGGCGCTCGCCGCGGCCACCGCCTTCGTGGCACCGCGCCTGGGCCGTGCCGCCGGCCTGGTGACCGTCGACCACGGCCTCCAGGCGGGTTCCGCGGAGCGGGCCGCCGCCGTGGCGGCGTGGGCCCGCGAGACGGGCTTCGCCCCGGTCGAGGCGGTCCGGGTGGACGTCTCCGGCCGGCCCGGAGGACCGGAGGCCGCCGCCCGCGAGGCCCGCTACCAGGCGCTGGCCGAGGCCGCCGGCCGGCTCCGGGCGGCGGCGGTGCTGGTCGGGCACACCCGCGACGACCAGGCCGAGACGGTGCTGCTCGCGCTGGCGCGGGGCGCCGGTCCGCGCGGGCTGGCCGGCATGCCGGCCCGGCGGGATCTGGACGGGGTGCCGCTGCTGCGGCCGCTGCTCGAGGTGAGCCGGGAACAGACCCGCAAGGCGTGCGCGATGCTGGGGCTCACCCCGTGGGAGGACCCCCACAACGCCGATCCGTCGTACGCCCGCGCCCGGATCCGGGCCGACGTGCTGCCGGCGCTGGTGCGGGCGCTCGGGCCCGGCGTGCTGGACAACCTGGCCCGCACCGCCCGGCTGGTCGCCGACGACAACGCCGCCCTGGACGACCTCGCCACCGCCGCGCTGGACGAGGTCCGCCACCCGGACGGCGGGCTCTCCGTTCCCGCGCTGACCGGGCTCGCGCCCGCCGTGCGGGGACGGGTGCTGCACGCCTGGGCCCGCGAGCTGGGTGCGCCGCCGGCCGCGTTGTCGTACCGGCACGTGACCGCGCTGGAGGCCCTGATCAGCGGCTGGCACGGCCAGGGTGCCGCGTACCTGCCCGGGGGGATCCGGGTGCTCCGCCGCGACGGCCGCCTCGCCGCGGTCGGCCTCCGCTGACCCGCCTCGGTGGAAGATCGGCGCGGGGTGACCGGGAGCGCCGGAGGCGGTAGACATGGCGGATGGCGTACCCCCGCATGCCCCTCTTCGCCCCGCGCGGCGCGGTAGCGACGAGCCACCCGCTCGCCGCGGCCGCCGGCCTGGCCGTGCTGCGGCGCGGCGGCAACGCCGTCGACGCGGCGCTGGCCACCGCGACCACACTGACCGTCGTCCAGCCGCCGTCCAACGACATCGGCGGTGACCTGTTCGCGATCGTCTGGGACGGCGACCGGTTGTACGGGCTGAACGCCTCCGGCCGGTCCCCGGCGGCGCTGACCCGCGAGGCGGTGCTCGCCGCGACCGGTGGCGCGGGCGCCGAGCCGGCGGCCGCGCTCGGCGGCGCCCAGGGCCGGGGCGCGGCGATGCCGGCCCGGGGCTGGTTGCCGGTGACCGTGCCCGGCGTCCCGGCCGGCTGGCGGGACCTGCACGCCCGGTTCGGGTCGCTGCCGTTCGCCGACCTGTTCGCCGACGCGATCGGGTACGCCGAGCACGGTCACCCGGTCTCCACCGGGGTGGCAGCGGCGTGGGAACGGGCGCTGGCCGGGCACGCCGGCTTGACCGGCGAGGAGTACGCGGAGTTCACCCGGGTGTTCGCCCCGGGCGGCCGGGCACCGCGGCCGGGTGAGCGCTGGCGCAACCCGGACGCGGCCCGGGCGCTGCGGCGGATCGCCGAGACCGGCGCGGACGACTTCTACCGGGGTGAGATCGCCGACGCGCTGGCCACGCACGCCGCCCGCACCGGTGGCCTGCTCACCGGTGCCGACCTGGCCCGGCACACCTCGACCTGGGTGACGCCGGTGCACGCCCGCTACCGGGGGCACGAGGTGTGGGAGTTGCCCCCACCCGGTCAGGGGCTCGCCGCGCTGCTCGCCCTGCAGATCCTGGACGGCCTGGACCTCACCGGACCGCCGGCCGAGCGGTTGCACCGCCAGGTCGAGGCGGTCAAGCTCGGCTTCGCCGACGCGCATGCCCACGTCGCGGACCCGGAGCGGGCGGCCGTGCCGACGGAGGCGCTGCTCGACCCGGCGTACGCCGCGTCCCGGCGGGCGTTGGTCACCGACCGGGCCGGTGATCCGGTCGCGGGTGAGCCGGAGCGGGGCGGCACCGTCTACCTCTGCGTCGCCGACGCGGACGGGATGATGGTGAGCCTCATCCAGTCCACCTACCTGGCGTTCGGCTCGCACGTGGTGCTGCCCGGGTACGGCTTCGCGCTGCAGAACCGGGGTCTGGGCTTCCGCCTCGACCCGGACCATCCGAACGTGGTGGCGCCCGCGAAGCGCCCGTTCCACACGATCATCCCGGGCTTCCTCACCCGCGACCACGCCCCGGTCGGCCCGTTCGGGGTGATGGGCGGGCACATGCAGCCGCAGGGCCACGTGCAGCTCCTGTCGGCCACCCTCGACCGGGGGCTCGACCCGCAGGCGGCGCTGGACGCGCCGCGCTGGTACTGGCACGTGGGGCGGACGCTGCTCGTCGAGCCCGGTCTCGCGGCGGAGCCCGGCCTGGTCGCGGGGTTGCGCGCCCGGGGGCACGAGGTCGCCGTCCCGGGCCAGCCGTCGGTCTTCGGGTACGGGCAGGCGATCTGGCGGCACCCGGCGGGCGGGTACGTCGCCGGCTCCGAGTCCCGGGTCGACGGCAGCGTCGCCGGCTTCTGACGTCCGGCGCGCGGCCGTCGTTCCGGCGGCTGACCGGCGCGTCGGGGAGCCGGATCAGTGCGCCGGCGTGCGGTCCCGGAAGGTGGTGCGGTACGCGTGCGGGGTGGCGCCGACCCGGCGGGTGAAGTGGTGGCGCAGGGCCGCCGCGTCGGAGAAGCCGGACCGGTCGGCGACCTCGTCGACCGTGAGCCGGGTCTCCTCCAGCAGCCGCCGGGCCAGCAGCACCCGCTGGTTGGTGAGCCAGTCGTGCGGCGTGGTGCCGGTCTCGGCCCGGAACCGCCGGGCGAACGTCCGGGGTGCCATCTCGGCCCGGGCGGCGAGGTCGTCCACGGTCAGCGGCCGGTCCAGGTGACCCATCAGCCACTCCAGCACGGGCTCCAGCGTGGCCGCCTCGGGCGCCTTCGGGATCGGCGCCTCGATGTACTGCGACTGCCCGCCGTCGCGGTGCGGGGGGACCACCATCCGGCGGGCCAGCCGGGTGGCGACGGCCGAACCGTGCTCCTGCCGGACGAGGTGCAGGCAGGCGTCGATGCCGGCGGCGGTGCCGGCGCTGGTCAGCAGCCGCCCGTCCGCGACGTACAGCGAGTTGCACCGCACCTTCGCGGCGGGGTGCCGGCGTTGCAGGTCGTCGACGTACTTCCAGTGGGTCGTGCACTCCCGGCCGTCGAGCAGCCCCGCCTCGCCCAGCACGAACGCGCCCGAGCAGACACTGAACACGTACGCGCCCCGCTCGTCCACCCGGCGGAGCGCGTCGAGCGCCGCCGCTGGCACCGGCGTGCCCCGCGTGTGGGCCGGCACGGCCACCAGGTCGGCCTCGTCGACCGGCGCCAGGTCGGCGTGCGGTGTGAGCTGGAACCCCGACGAGGTGCGGACCGGGCCTCCGTCGACGGTGCAGACGGAGAACCGGTAGCCGGGGAAGCCGTCGGCGGTGCGGTCGGTGCCGAAGACCTCGGCCAGCACGCCGAGCTCGAACGTGGCGACGTTGTCCAGGGCGATGACGGCGACCGAACGGAGCATGTGACGAGGGTAACCCAGGAGGTGGCAGAAATTCGAGGCAGGGTGGCATTCCTGCCACTGGGCGGGTGCGATGGTCGCGGCGGAGACTGGGGACAGTCCGGTGCGCACCGGCGGCGAAATCAATACGAACCTCGCGAAAGTGAGCGCCGCCATGGAGTTTTTGCTGTTCCTGCTCTTCTTCGTCCTGCTCGCGGCGGCCTCGGCCGCCGGCCTGACCGCCGACAGCCGGGACTCGGCCGACTGGAAGCCGACCGACGGCGGCTTCCGCTGGCGGTCCCGGGCCCACTGAGCGTTCTGATGGCCGTTGTCCGAAAAATCCGGGGCGGGGCCGCGCCCGAAAGGGGCGGCCCCGCCGCCGACGGCCAACCGGCGTACGGCAGGCTAGGAGCCATGGCTGACGGCTCCTGGTACGACGCCGACATCGACCACGTGATCATCTCCGAGGCGCAGATCCGCGAGAAGACGGCGGAGCTCGCCAAGCAGGTCTCGGCGGACTACGCCGACGTCGAGGACGGGCTGCTGCTCGTCTGCGTCCTCAAGGGCGCGGTCATGTTCATGGCCGACTTCGCCCGGGCGCTGGGCCGGCACGGCCCGCCGGCCGAACTGGAGTTCATGGCCGTCTCCTCGTACGGCCAGGGCACCACCTCGTCCGGCGTGGTGCGGATCCTCAAGGACCTGGACCGGGACATCGCCGGCCGGCACGTGGTCGTGGTCGAGGACATCGTCGACTCCGGCCTGACCCTCTCCTGGCTCCTGCGCTACCTGGAGTCCCGGTCGGCGGCCAGCGTCGAGGTCGTCGCGCTGTTCCGCAAGCCGGACGCGGTGAAGGTGCCGGTCCAGGTGAAGTACGTCGGCTTCGACATCCCGACCGAGTTCGTCGTCGGCTACGGCCTCGACTTCGGCGAGCGGTACCGCGAGCTGCCCTACGTCGGCGTGCTCAAGCCCGAGGTCTACGCCCGGTAGCGGGGGCCGGCCGACGTTCAGCGGACTCTCAGGCAACCGGACTACCGTGGAGGCCGGTGGCGTGGAGGCTTCCTCCACGCCCGACCCCTCGAACCGCGTGACCGGGCGGTCGGGTGGCCGGGTGCGGAGCTCCCGTCGCGTCGGCCGAAACCCTGGTTCGCCCTACGCGTAAGTGCCGGGCTGGCAAGCTCGCATCTGGCACGAACGGTGTACCGTCGAATAACCGTGGCGCGATTCGGCGCCCCGGGGTCGAGGCCGGCCCGCACGGCGGCTCGGCCGCCGCGCTGGCGGCGACACCATCAGACGGTCAGGACGTCGATCAGGAGGATGCGGGCGTCACGGCGCTCGACAACAGCATGGAACGTACGCGTTTCTTCCGCCGACCGGTGGTCTGGATCATCCTGGTCATCCTCGGCGCCGTTGTGCTCAGTCAGTTGTTCACCGCTGGTCCCAGCTACCACCGGGTGGACACTTCCGTTGCGCTCGACCACCTCAACACCGGCACGCCCAAGATCGACAAGGTCGTCTTCGCGGACAAGGAGCAGACGATCCAGCTCGATCTGGCCGAGAAGGTCAAGTTCGGTGACACCGAGACCGACCGGATCGAGGCCCAGTTCCCCTACGAGGTCGGTGACGAGGTCTGGAACGAGGTCCTCGAGGCCAAGGCGAACAACCGGGTCACCGGCCCGGCCGACACCAAGGTGTCGTCCGACAGCATCTGGGTGAGCCTGCTGGTCAACCTGCTCCCCATCGCCCTGCTGGTGCTCCTGCTGCTGTTCTTCATGTCGCAGATGCAGGGCGGCGGCTCCCGGGTGCTCAACTTCGGCAAGTCCAAGGCCAAGATGATCACCAAGGACACGCCGAAGACCACGTTCGCCGACGTGGCCGGCGCCGAGGAGGCCGTCGAGGAGCTGCACGAGATCAAGGACTTCCTGCAGAACCCGGCGAAGTACCAGGCGCTGGGCGCCAAGATCCCCAAGGGCGTGCTGCTCTTCGGCCCGCCCGGCACCGGCAAGACCCTGCTCGCCCGGGCGGTCGCCGGCGAGGCCGGCGTGCCGTTCTACTCGATCTCCGGTTCCGACTTCGTCGAGATGTTCGTCGGTGTCGGCGCCAGCCGGGTCCGGGACCTGTTCGAGCAGGCCAAGACGAACGCCCCGGCGATCGTCTTCGTCGACGAGATCGACGCCGTCGGCCGCCACCGCGGCGCCGGCATGGGCGGCGGCCACGACGAGCGCGAGCAGACCCTCAACCAGCTCCTCGTCGAGATGGACGGCTTCGACGTCAAGGGCGGCGTCATCCTGATCGCCGCCACCAACCGGCCGGACATCCTCGACCCGGCGCTGCTGCGGCCGGGCCGCTTCGACCGGCAGATCCCGGTGGACGCGCCGGACATGGAGGGCCGCAAGGCCATCCTGCGGGTGCACGCCAAGGGCAAGCCGTTCACGCCGGACGTCGACCTCGACGCCGTGGCACGGCGCACGCCGGGCTTCAGCGGCGCCGACCTGGCCAACGTGATCAACGAGGCCGCGCTGCTCACCGCCCGCAAGGACCAGCGGGCGATCACCAACGACTCCCTGGAGGAGTCGATCGACCGGGTGATCGCCGGTCCGCAGCGTCGCACCCGGGTGATGAGCGACCAGGAGAAGAAGATCACCGCGTACCACGAGGGTGGGCACGCGCTGGTCGCCTGGGCGCTGCCGCACGCCGCCCCGGTGCACAAGGTGACGATCCTGTCCCGGGGCCGGTCGCTGGGCCACACCCTGGTCCTCCCCACCGAGGACAAGTACACCCAGACCCGCGCCGAGATGGTCGACACCCTGGCGTACGCGCTGGGCGGCCGTGCCGCCGAGGAACTGGTGTTCCACGAGCCGACCACCGGCGCCGGCAACGACATCGAGAAAGCCACCCAGCTGGCCCGCGCGATGATCACGCAGTACGGCATGAGCTCCAAGCTCGGCGCGATCAAGTACGGCACCAGCGGCGACGAGCCGTTCCTGGGCCGCAACATGGGCCACGAGCGGGACTACTCCGACGCGGTCGCCGCCGAGATCGACGCCGAGATGCGGGCGCTGATCGAGCTGGCGCACGACGAGGCCTGGGAGATCCTGGTCGAGTACCGGGACGTCCTCGACAACATCGTGCTCGAGCTGATGGAGAAGGAGACCCTGTCCACCCAGGACATGGCCCGGATCTGCGCCCGGGTGGCCAAGCGGCCGCCGATGGCCCCGTACAACGGCTTCGGCAAGCGTCAGCCCTCCACCGAGCCGCCGGTGCTCACGCCGGCCGAGAAGGAGGCGCTCAAGGCGCAGGCCCAGGCCGACGGTGCTTCGGTCGGCGGCGGCCCGGCCTCGAACAACTCGGACGGTCCACACTGAGCACCGATGACGCGGCGGCCAGCACCCACCGGGGGCTGGCCGCCTCCGCTACCGAGCCGGACGGCGACGAGGCGCTGGACTACGTCGCCGCCCGACTCATCAGCGGCAAGCTCACCGGCCGCCCGGTCGAGGAGACCATGGACCTCGCCCGGATCGAGAAGGCCGTACGCGAGATCCTGATCGCCGTCGGAGAGGACCCGGACCGCGACGGGCTCCAGCAGACTCCGGCCCGGGTCGCCCGCGCGTACGCCGAACTGTTCGCCGGGCTCCGGGTCGACCCGGCCCAGGTGCTCACCACGGCCTTCGAGGCCAACCACGAGGAACTGGTGCTGGTCCGGGACATCGACGTGATGAGCCTCTGCGAACACCACCTGCTGCCGTTCCGCGGCAGCGCGCACATCGGCTACATCCCCGGGCCGGACGGCCGGATCACCGGCCTGTCCAAGCTGGCCCGCCTCGTCGAGGTCTTCGCGCGCCGTCCGCAGGTGCAGGAGCGACTCACCTCGCAGATCGCCGACCTGCTGATGGACCGGTTGGAGCCGCGTGGCGTGATCGTCGTGCTCGAATGCGAGCACATGTGCATGGCGATGCGCGGTATCCAGAAGGCCGGCGCGCAGACCATCACGTCGGCGGTGCGCGGCACCCTGCAGCGGGACGCGAAGTCCCGCGCCGAGGCGATGGCCCTGATCAACTCACGCTGACGGTCAGCCGGCCAACAGGGCCAGCAGGAGTACGGCGCTGGTCAGGACGGCCGGGACCAGGCAGACCAGGACGCCCAGCCGCGGCGTGCGGTCCGGCCGGCCGCCGGCACCCGGCGGGAAGAGCCGACCGACGCCCCACCATGCCGCTCCGAACGCCACCGCCGGCATCGCCAGCCCGCCGACCAGCGCGGCGACGGTCACCGGGCCCGGCCCGGCGACGACAAGGAGCACCAGCTGGACAACCGGCACCAGGAGGGCCAGCGGGGCGTACACGAGGAGGTTGCGGGCGGCGGTCGGCCAGCCGGCCGCGCCGACCAGCCCACGCGCGGCCAGCGCCGCCTCCGCCGCGTCCACCCGGGCGCGCGCAACCCGCAGCGCGGTCAGCACCGCCGCCGGCCCGCTCGCCATCGACCGGGTCGCCTCGGTCAGCTCCGGCGGCGTCGGGACCAGCGAGATCGGCGGTACGCCCGCCTCCCGCAACCGCGCCTCCTGCGCCGCCAGCCGCGTGCGTACCGTGGCCAGCTCCTCCCGGGCGGCCTGGACCGCGCGGGCCTGCTCGCCCGCCGCGGTGGCGGCATCGCGGCGGACGCCGTCGAGCTGGCGGGCCGCCCCGAGGTAGTCCGTCCAGGCCGCCCCGACCGGTTCGCGAACCGCCTCCGCCACGTCCTCCGCTGCGTCGGAAGCCGTGCGCTGCTGGCCGGGCCCCGGACCCCGGGTGCGTGCCCGGCTCACGCCGGCGCTCCGTCCACCTCGAACGGCACCAGGACGACGCCCTGATCGCCGTGCCCGTCCCAGAGCGCCGCCCGAGCCTCCCGGGGACGCCAGTCCACCGGCCGGCCGAAGATCGTCGCGAGCTGCGCGCCGGGGACGTCCACGACCGCGACGGCGGCGAGTTTGGCCACGTCACCCTCCGGTTCGAGCAGGGACGCGAACGACGGCACCGTGCGCCACCGGCCCAGCAGGTGCCGGCCAGCCGGCGGGCCCTCCCGGAGCAGCGCGCCGAGCCGCTCAGGCGGGAGCTGCTCAGCGCTCGGCCCGTCCAGGTCGAAGGCGACCAGGTACGCCGGTTCGCCCGCGTCCACGGCGGCCGCCAGCTCGGCGCGGCCGACCGCCTCGACCGGGTGCCGCGCGGCCAACTCGACGGTGAGCGCCTCGGCGAGCGGCCGGCTGTCGTCCTCGGGCGTCACCACCACGAACCGCGCGGAGCCCGGCGGATGGTGGGCGGCCACGCTGCGCGCCGCGTTGACCAGCAGACCGGCCGCCTCCGCGCCCGGACCGAGCACCGCCAGGTTGCGGCCCGGCGAAGGCCCCAGCGGCACCGCCACCGTCGACCGGGTCACGTCCACCGCCCGGCCCAGTAACGCCGCCGAGCCCGCCGCCCCACCGGCGACCGCCGCCCGGTACCGGGGATCGTTGCGGAGCAGCGGGCGTGCGTACCCGGCGAAGACGACCGGTGGCGCCGCCCGCTCCGGCCGGGCCTCCCACAGCCGGTGCCGCAGACCCTCGACCACATCGGGATGGTCCTGCGGATCGGGGAAGCGGACCATCCGCTCGTGCCCACGAATCGCCCCCCGGGGCCCGCCGAGCCCACCCGCCGTGTTGACCACCGCGCTGCCCACCGGCAGCCCGGCGGCCGAGTCGTTGGTCGGCTCGAGGACCGCGCCGCCACCCGGCAGCGCCACCCGCACCGGGAACTGCCCGAGCACCGAGTCCCGGTCGGTCCGCGAGCCGAGGCCCAGGTCACCCTCGCCGGCCAGGACCAGGTGCACCCCGTACGACCGGCCCGCCCGGGCCAGGGCGTCGAGCCGGGCGGCGGCCTCGGTGGCGATCCGGTCCCGCCCGGTGAGCAGCAGCGGGAGGTTGTCCACCACACAGACGACCCGGGGCAGCTCGCGGTGCTGCCGAAGTTCGGCGTAGCGCTGCCCGCCGGCCCGCGCCGCCGCCTCCTCCCGGCGGCGCACCTCGGTCGCGAGGAGGTCGAACAGGTCCAGCACGTACTCCCGGTCGGCGGCCATCGCGGCGGCCCGTACCTGGGGGATCCAGGACCGGTCACGTTCGGTCTGGAGGAACTCCGCGAAGGACTCCCCGGCACCGAGGTCGGCCAGGTAGAGGACCAGGTCGCCCGGACCGTACCGGGCGGTCAGGCCGAGCAGGGCGGTCGTGAGGAAGGTCGACCGACCGGCCCCCGACCGGCCGCTCACCAGCCAGTGCGGGGTCAGCTCGGCGAACCCCAACGACACCGGCCGGCCGCCGGCGTCCCCCACCGTCGTCGACAGGCCGTCGACCGAACTCGCCGTCCAGAGCGGCTCGGCCGGGTCGGGAAGCAGATCCGTCAGGGCCAGTCGGGAACCCGCCTCCACCTGGTCGGCCAGTCGGCGGCAGACCCTCTCGATGAGGTCGGCGGGCGGATCCGGCTCGATGAAGACCGGCGAGTTCAGCCCGCCGGGAGGGTCGGTGTCCGGCCCGTCCGGCGGGGTGTGCGATCCGCTCCGGGTGGCCGGCGGCCCGGCCTGGGCGGTGCGTTGCTCCGGGGCGCGCTGCCCGGGGGTACGCGGACCGCCGAAGGAGGTGCCCGGCGGGTCCCCGAGCAGCGCGTACGCCGTGCGGACGGCGAGCGGAGTCGCCCGCGGAACCGGCGCCCGCCCGGCCGACCAGCCCGCCACGAGCAGGTGCAGACCGCTGGCGGCGCCCTGCTCGGCGAGAGCCTCGATGCGGCTCAGGTCGGTTGGCCCGGTGCCATCGGGCAGCGCGGCGATCATCAGCAGCAGGGCGCGGTCGTGCCGGCGGCGGCCGCTCGTACCCGGCGCCACCCACTGCTCCGCCTCGGACAGCACCGCACGCAGCCCGGCCACGTCCGTCGCCGGTGGCGGCAGGAGACCGGCGTCGGCCAGCGCCGCGAACGACGCCAGCGCCGTGCCCGTCGCGTCCACCGCCCGGACCAGCAACGCTCCGGCGGGCGTGGCCGCCAGCAGCCGCAGCAGGACGGCCCGCAGCAGGCCCGCCACCCGGGGATCCCGGGCGTCGGCGTCGATCACGAGGTTCCCGGTGCCGACCAGCGGGACCAGGGCAGGGAAGCGGGCGTCGTCGAGGGGCGCCGCGGTGCCGACCCGGACGAAGGCCGGCGGACCGTCACCGGCCGGAGTGGACGGAGTCAGGGTTTCCAGGGCGGCGCCCGCCCACCCCGGCGCGAGCAGGCCGGCGGCGGTGCGGAGACGGTTGGCCAGCTCGTACTGGCGGCCGTGGTCGGCGGGCACGGGACGGATGCCGTCGAGGACGTCGGCGGCGGCCGTCACGGTGGCGGCGGCCCGGCGGTGCAGCGCGGCGGCCCGGCTCGCCCGCGCCCTCGGACCGGCCACCGCGTCCACCCCCTCCGCGAGGTCGGTAACACCTCCCCGCGCAGAGACGGTAACCCAGGATGACCCGCTCCCGACGGACGTGCGGCGGCGGTGCGCCGGTGTTTGTTGTGGATGTCACCGGTGGGGAGGGGTCCGTCACGATCCGCCAAATCTGAGGCATTGGGTCTGCCGTCGGCAGCCGATAGCCTCAGGGAGTGGAATCAGTGCAGCCCCCCGCCGGTTCCCAGGTCTCCCGGGTACCGGCGCAGCGGCCCCCCTCCGACCACCTGGCGCCGCCGACCCCGACGCCGGCACCGGTCCGGCCGCGCCGCCGGCTCCGCACGATCCTCACCGTGGTCGGCTCCGTTCTGACGGCGCTCCTGCTCGGCGGGATCGTCGGCGGCTACCTGCTGTACGACCGCGCCACCACCCCCGACCGCAGCTCACCTGACGTCGCAGTGGTCAACTACCTGCAGGCCTCGCTCGTGGCACGCGACGAGAACCGAGCTGCGCTGTTCACGTGTAAGCGGTCCCTGTCTTCAGTTGAGCAGTTCCGTGCTCAACTCGAGCGGCGCGAGCGGGAACTCGGTGTTGGCTTTTCGATCAACATAGAGAACGTTGCGGTCTCTAAGGATGGCGCCTCGCGAGCCCGCGTCACCGCTGTCATCCGCCGAAGCGCCGTGATCGACGGTGTCCAACAGAGTCTTACCGACTCCTGGACCTTTGACGTTCAGGACCAGGAGGGGTGGCGGGTCTGCGATGCCGCACCTGTCGGCTGACGGGTTCATTCAATCCAAAGCAGATGGACAGGAACCTCCATGGTGGTGGGTGTCTGCCCGCGCCAGGCCCACCGGTACCACTCGATCTCCCGGGTGATCCGGACGCAGATGTCGCCCTCGGCACCGGAGTAGGTCTCGGTGACCGCACGCAGGTCCCGGTGCTCGACCGAGTCGACCACGTGCACGACCCGCCGGCCGGCGACGGCGTCGGCCTCGAAGACCGGTGTCGGCGCTCGGCGGGCCGGGGCGTCCAGCGACACGAGGCGGTCACCGTCCCGGGCGGCCGGCTCCCGGCGGGCGCCGACGGTCTCCACCCAGACCCGGTCCACCGGCACGAGCGGGGCGAAGACCTCCACCTGGTCGGCCTCCGCGCGGTACCACTCGTGTTCCGGAATGACCGGTACGTAGGTGCGACTGCCCTGGACGACGCGGTCGTCCGCCCGGAGATCTCCTCGCCAGCCCAGGCCGGCCAACCCCACCAGCACCCGGCGCCCGCGCAGCTCGACGCCGCCGGTGGCGGGCACGATCTCGATCGGTCGGGGCGGCAGCGGTGCCCAGTCCGGCTGGCCCGCGAAAGGGTCGGGCAGCGGATCGGTCATGGCTGTCGACGCCTCATTCCACACTCCGCAGCGGCGCGCCGCGCTCCCGCATGAACCGTACCGGGTCGATCGCGCCGCGGCTGCTGCGGTCACCGTCGGTGTGGACCTCGAAGTGCAGGTGGGGCCCGGACGAGTTGCCGCTGCTGCCGATCTCGCCGATCACTTCGCCGGCCCTGACCGTCTGGCCGACCCGGACCCGCGGCTTGCTCACCATGTGGCAGTAGCGGGTGATGATCTCCCCGGCGTGCAGGATGTCGACGAACCATCCGCAGCCGCCCTTGCCGGGCCAGCCGTCCACGTCGCAGCTCAGGCGCCCGGCCCGGTCCGGATCGCAGCGGGAGACCAGCACGCGTCCGCTGGAGGCGGACCGGATCGGCGTGCCCTTGCGGGCTCCGATGTCGACGCCGTTGTGGGCCGGCCGCTCCGCGGTGCGGAAGCCGGAGCCGACGTCACCGGGAATGGGCGCGGTCCAGCCGGAGGCGGCGATCCGGCCGTCCTCCGCCGCGTCGCAGGCCTGGCCACCGGCGACGGGTACGGTCCGGGCCGCGCCGCCGGCCAGCGCGTTCACGATGGTGGCGGCGAGGGTCTCGTGCTTGGCGTACGCGTCCGGGAAGGCGCTGATCTGCACGGCCTGCGCGGCCCGGGTCAGCGGCATCCGCTCCCAGCCGGGCACCTTGAGCAGCTTCTCGTAGAACTTGCGGGCCGCGTACTCCGGGGTCATCCGCTGCGCGACCGAGCCCCAGCTCGCCCGCTGCTGGAACAGCCCGACCGAGTCGTGGTCCGAGCCGACACCTTCGTTGGGGATCGTCTGCGACCCGGCCACCGTGGGGTTCGCGAGGTTGCGCAAGCGCGACTCCTGCATGGCGGTCGCCACGGCGATCACCCAGCCGCGCGGCGGTACCTTCATCTCCTGCCCGACCTTGATGATGCGCGCGGCGTTCCGGAGCTGGACCTCGCCGTACTGCGACATCCGGGGCATCTCACCGGTGATCTCGACGCGGAAGTCACCGGTGCAGTCCTGGTTCGCCAGCCGCAGCCGGTCGCCGCCGTCGCCGCCCAGGTCGGTGAGGAAGAAGGCACCCGCCCCCCCGGTGCAGCAGAGCAGCGCGAGGGTCGCGGTGAGCGCGGCGGCCAGCGCTCCGGCACGGACCGGACGACGGTGGGGCCGGCTCACTCCGCTCATTGCTGCTCCCAGTCGATCGCGTCCACCAGCCATCGGCCGTCAGGCGCCACCAGTTCCAACCGGAGCCGCCCGGTGTCGAACGGCACCCGCACCTCGACGACGGTGTCCGAGCGGGGCTCGACCGTCAGATCACCCGTCACCTGCCCGGACGGGACGTCGGCCGGCCCGGCGCCGACGAGCTGTTCGGCCAGCGCCGGCGTGGCCAGCGGGCGCAGGCCGGCGTGCCACTCCTCCGGGGTGGTGCCCGGCTCGGCACGCCACGCGCCGACGAACCGCTCCGCGATCTGCTGCGGCGTCGGCTCTCCGGGGCGGGTGACGGGCGTGGGGGCACCGGTGGCGATCGCCCCGTCGTCACCCGCGGTCGGGGGAACCGTGGTGATGGGCCGGTCCGGCCGGTTGCTGAGCCCCGCCCCCGGATCAGGCGGACCGGCGACGAGCCGGGCGGCTCCGATGATGCCGAACACCACGACGGCGAGCGCCAGCGCGATACCCAGTCGGGACCGCAGGACCCGGGTGAACAGGGATTCGATCGCCCGCCGCACCGCGATCACCGAGCCTCGGAGCGGATCCGCGGCGCGTTGCGGTCGGGAACGGCCTCCGCGGAGCCCGGCCGGTAGATGACGAACGACGGGCTCTCCTGCGGAACGTCCGGCTCCGTCCAGGTGGCCGGTTGCCGCCGCTGCCGTGGGGTCGCCGGCCGTCCCGCGGCCTGCCGCTCCGCACGCGCCGGCTCGACCTCCCCGCGCCGCTCGTGGCCGTCGGGTCGGCCGCCCTGCTCGCCGGAGTGCACCGGATCCTCCCGCCGGGCCTCCGGCCGCAGGGTGCTCTGTTCGGCGACCACCCGCCGGCGACGCCCCATCGCCGGTTCGGCGGTGCCTCCCGGCTCGACCACGTCGAGGCGCGCCGCCGTGCGCATGTCGCGGAAGAACCGCCGGTGCCAGGAGCCGGCGGAGCTGACCGCCTCGCTGCTGTCCTTGCCGCCGAGCTGGGTGATCCGCCGGTACGGGCGCAGCAGCAGCCAGCCGACCACGCCGCAGAGCCAGACCAGCACCACCTGGAGCCAGCCGGGCAGGGTCGGCGTGCTCATGATGAGGTCGACGGCGAACAGGTAGATGGCCGCGCCGGTGCCGAAGATGGCGATGTTGAAGACGGCCGCGACGACCGCGTTGCCCAACCGGCGCAGGCCGGCGCTGGCCGGGCGCAGCAGCCCGACCGTGCCGAGGATCGGTGCGGCGATCACCGCCCATCGGAAGATCAGGAAGCCCAGCAGCACCAGCACCGACGCGGTCAGGTCGAACATCGCGAAGAGCAGCGCCGCGAGCACCGCGATGAACCCGGCGCCCACCCGGTCCATGTCCCGGACGCCTTGGAGGTACTCGTACGCCTCCGGGTCCTCTTCCCTAATCTGCTCGGCGACCTTCATCCACTGTTTTTGCTTGGCTTCGATCGTCGCCTGACGGGTTGCCGGATTGGCCCTGATCGACTGCACCTCTCCCCAGGTAAGAGCGCGTGCATCGTAGAGGGCGGGCCCGTACTTCTTGGCCGTTTCACTGTCGGCTGAGCCGAGTACACCACGGAGCCAGTTGCGATAGAGCATGGACTCGGTGGCGGTGTCGCTCGCTCGCACAGCCGGAGAACGAAGATCCTTACAGCGATCTGGATTCGGATCGATACACCGGCCGGGTGTCTTCGCCGGCGGGCCCACAGCCTCATGAACGACACCCAACGTAGTGATCAGGGTGCCATCGGCGATGTTGGCGGACTTCGCGGGCCAGGCGGCCAGCGCGGTCACCGCCACCATGACGAGGAGGGCCCAGCCTGCGGTCGTCATCGCGTTGCTCATGTCTGACTGGCGTGAGCGCCACAGCAGGTAAAGACCGACCACGCAGAGGGTGATGATGCCAAAAACGGTGAACACCTTCTGGTAGACGGCCTTCGTCGCCTGCTCCACCAGTGGGTCCGCCCAGCCCCACATGGTACGTGGATCCCAGGCCCGTTCCCGCAGAGCGTTTGATGCGCCGATCACCGCAGTGGCGAGCATGAACTCACCATTCGCGACCGTCGTCGTGAACTTGTAGTCCGGATGAAGGACAGTTGCGGCGCAACCGATGTCGTAGGTGGTGTAGCTGTACCCGGCATACCCATAGAGGCTGTATCGACCGGTGACACCTCCTGAATGCGACTCGGGCGGTGATCCCGCAAACCATCCGGCGAGTCCCGCATCGGGTGCGCCCGGCACCGGCGGCTCGAGGCACTCTGCTCGCGCCCCTGTCACATCCTTGAGCTTTCCCACACAGGCGCGGAAGTCGGCCTGCCACTCCTGGGTGGTGCAGAGGTCGGCCGGAGCCTGCGCCGTCAGCGGCGCGACCGGTGCCGCCGCCGCGCCGACCGCCGGCCAGCCGATCGTGGCGCCGGCCAGGATGCCGAGGGCGAGCAGGAGCGCCGCCGTCCGTGCCCGGGCGCCGCCCATGTCACGCCTCCAGATCCGGTGCGATGGCGGGTAGCACCCCGGCCGCGGCGGCCACCGCGGCCGGGGTGGTGTCGAGGTGGTCGAGCAGGCCGTCGACGTACGAGACGTCGACCCGGACCTTCTGCACCCGGCCGTCGACGTCGCGCATCACGAACTCCCGGAAGCCGAGCCGGGAGGCCGACGTGGCGTCGGCGGTGGAGAGGGAGGCGAGGGTGGCCTCGTAGCCGTCGTTGACCGGCACCCGCAGCAGGCGCAGCGCCTCGGAGGCGATCTCCGCGTCCTCGGCGATCCGGCCCACGAAGACCGTGGAGACCAGGTTCTGCACGTCGAGGCCGAGGATGTCCTTCGGGTTCTGCGAGGCGACCAGGGCGGCGAGGTTCCACTTGCGGGAGTCGCGGGCGAGGCGTACGAGGAACGAGCGGCCGGAGCGCCAGCCCTCCATGAAGTGCGCCTCGTCCAGGCCGACCAGCTTCCGCGACGACATCGACCCGCCGTAGCAGCGGCGGACCGCGAGCCGGTGGGCGGTGTGCAGCATGGGCAGGGCGAGGGCCTCCTCGGCCGACCAGTACTCGCGCTCGATCTTCAGATCGGGCAGGCGGAGCCCGGCCATCGTGATCACCGTGAGCGCGGCATCGGGCCCGAGCAGCCCCTCCGGCGGCCGGCCGAAGAAGAGCATGGCGAGCGGCATCTCGGCGGTGTCCAGCAGGAGGTTGGCCAGTTCCTTGCCGGCGTCGTCGTCGAGCTGCCCGAGGGTGGCGACCACGTCGTCCAGGGTGGACGTCTCCTCCGCCGGCACCTGGCGTACGGCGTGCCGGAACAGCGTGGCCGTCGACGCCTCGCGGGCCACCTGCGGCGGCACGAGCATCATGCAGATGTCCTGGACGAGCATCCGGCGCTCGGCCCGGGCGTTGGAGACCGCGATCTGGAACTCCCGGTCGCCTGCCGCACCGGTGCCGAACTCGCTGCGCAGCGGCGTGGGGATGAGGGAATACGGTGCGAGGGTGCCGGGCTCGGAGCCGGTCAGGTTGAGCACCCGCGCGTACGGCGCCAGCTCGGGCATCGCGCAGAGCCGGGCGAGCGGGCCGGACGGGTCAAGCAGCGTCACCTGGACACCTCGCCGGGCAGCGAGGTAGCCGAGGGCGCCGAGCAGCGTCGACTTGCCGCCGCCGGGCTCCGCCACGAACACCGCGAGCCCCGAGCGCTCCCGGACCTCCATCGGGAAGTGCAGGTCGAGGAAGACCGGCCGGCGGCAGGTGCCCGCCGTACGCCCGATCAGGTCGCCGCGCCGGTCGCCCACGGTCGAGGCGGCCTGGGGGAGGGCGGCGGCGAGCAGGTTGACCGGCATCCGGCGGACGTACCCGGTGTTGGCGATCGGCTCGCCCGGGATGAACTCGCGGGCCAGCCAGTCCTGGTTCTTCGGGTGCTGCAGCGAGATGCGCAGCTCACGCGAGTAGAGCTGGATCAGCCGCCGGGCGCGCTCCAGGCACTCCTCCCGCGTCCGGCCGCCGACCGCGATCCGGTGCCAGCCGTGGGCCCGCGCGGAGTCGACCGGCAGCCCGGTGGTCATCTCGTCGCCGATCACCAGGGCCCGCTTGGCGAGCCGCTCCAGCTCCGGCGGCGCGTCGATGCCGTGTTCCGCGTAGTCGAGCTGCTGGGACCGAATCATCCGCAGCCGGTGCTCCAGGTTGCGGAAGGAGTCGCCGGGACCCAGGATGTCGACCCGGCTGGACAGCTCCATCGGCCACGGCAGCCGCTCGTGGAAGTGCAGCCAGGGCTCGTGCCGCTCGGGGATCTCCAGCGGCTCCATCCGACCCACGGCGAGCACGGCGACGTGCCGCTCCTCGCCGGTCATCCGGTTGACCAGCTTGACGGTGGACCCGTACGGCGTGCGGTAGCGCTCCACCTGCTCGGTCAGGGCGAGCAGATCGCCGCGCTCCCAGCGCCCGTCGGTGACCGGGGAGAGCTGCCCGGGCGGTGCCATGCAGAGCGCCACCGAGCGGTAGAGCAGCCACTCCAGTTCCTGTGCGGTGACCCGCCGGCCGCGCATGCCGAAGGCGGCGAGCACCTCGTCGAACTGCTCGACGGTGCGGCCGAGCTTGCGCCGTTCGCCCTCGGCCACGCCCCGGCCGAAGGTGCGCAGCATCCGTTCCACCAGCGAGTCGCCCAGCGACCGCCGGGCGAACGTCACGCCGAGGTAGGTCTGCCCCTCGGCATGGTTGACCGACAGCAGGTGCCGCTGTGCCGCGACGAGATGGTCGGCCCAGCCCGGCGTCCCGGGGACGTCGGGCAGCGGCAACGGCGTGTGCGAGTCGATGGCGCGCGCCCACTCGTCGGCGGGGAACGGGCGGGTGGTGCGTCTCAGGTGCAGGCGGAACCCGGCCAGGCCGGCGTACTGCTCGGAGATGGCCGAGAGCAGGGCCTCCCGTTCGGCGTCGGGACGGAACGCCCACCGCACTTCGGGCAGCCAGTACCAGGCGGTGACGGTGTTGGGGGTGAAGGTCAGGTGGCCGGCGATCTCGGTGATGGCCAGCTCCACCGACGGGTCCCGGTCACCGAACTTGATCTTCGGCGCGCGCACCCGTACGGGCTTGGTCGGGCGGTCCCGACGGCTGGCGGAGCGCTGCCGGGGCGGGGCCAGGTCCCGCGTGCCGGTCCGCTCGGGCAGCTGCTCACCGGCGTGGCGGTGCCGCGGCTCGACGGGCACGGCGGTCGCCGGCGCGGGCTCGTCCGCCGGGGCGTGGACCGCGGAGGGGCGGCCGCCGGTCTGGTGCGGCACCCGGGCCGGCCGTGCGGACGGCTCGGCCTCCGCACCGGACGGCTCGGCCACCGGCGCCCGCCGGGCGGGTCGCGCGACCGCCGGCGTCCGCTCGGCGGGTGCCGTGGCCGGACCGGCCGGTGGCTCGCCGGCGGCCCGTGCGATGCGCGCTCGTGGCGGCGCGATCGTCGGTTGCTCACCGGTGGCCCAGCCGGAGCGGGACCGGGGCGGGTCGACCGCCGGCTGCTCGCCGGTGGACCACCCGCCGTTGCCAGCATTCGGCTGGCCCGGTGCGGTCGTGGGCCGGGCCGGTTGGACCCGTGGTGCGGGCACGGCGGGCCTGGCCGGCTGGTGCGGTGGCGAACCCGCGGCGGGTTGCAGTGGGATCGCCGGCTGTTCCCGGGCCGGTTGGCGCGCCGGCGTGCCCCGGGCCGGACGGGTCGCCCCGAAGAGGTCGAGGAAGGGGGAGTCGATGTCGGTGCCGTCGCCGGGGGCGGGCTCCGCGGAGGCCCGCCGCTGCAGCGGGCGCGGCGCCTGGAAGACGCCGACCCCGCCGTGGCTCGGCGTCGTGGCCAGGGCCGGATCGAGCGCGGTCTCGTCGACGTCGGTCGCGTCCGCGTAGTCGTACGACCGCGTAGGGTCACTGTGTGGAGCGGGCGGGCGCCCGGCCGGGGATCCCGGCGTGGAGGAGCGACTCATGCCACCGCCTCACCCGCGTCGTTGCACTGCCCGGTCATGCCAGTTCCTCCCGGATCCTGATCCGGCTGCCGACCAGGCGGGGGTCGCGTAGCTCGGCGGCCGGCTCCCGGGTGCGCCGCCAGTCGGTCAGCGCGGTGCGGATCACCATCCGCGCCGGCCGGTCCGGGTCGACGTACCGGAAGACGAACGAGGTCGTCACGATCGCGAGGGCGATCTCCCAGGCCGGGAAGAGCTCGACCCGCAGCGTGAACAACCAGTGGATGAACATGTAGAGGGGAACGAGCAGCATGAACAGCCCGTACTGCGCGTACGGGAGGTGGACCGGAAGGGTGTAGCCGGGCGGCCCGAGGTAGACCAGGCGTGCCCGGTAGATGTCGTCGTCGGTGCGCAGCCGCATGTCCTGCCCGCGCCTATTCGAAGATCAGGTCGATCAGGTAGTCGCCGACGAAGAAGAGGGTGGCGGCTCCGGCGATGAACGCCAGCCCGACGATCGCGATGGCCGAGCTGGTCAGCACCTTGGAGATCTCGCCCCGGCTCGCGCGCCCGATGAAGATGACGCCCAGCACGGCGAGCAGGATCGGGGCGATCTTGCTGGCGAAGAAGGTGACAACGCCCTCGGTGTCGATGCCCTTCGGCGCCGGTTCGGCGAGTGGCGTCGACCCCAGGGTCGAGAGAGCGTGGGCGGCGGCGGACGACGCCGTCTCCATCAGCTCGATGGCGATCACTGGAACCTCCCCATAACGCGGCCGGCGGCGCCGCGGCGGTGCAGTAGGCATGCCTGGCGGGAACGGTGCTCAACGTCGCGCGGCCACGACGCCGCGTTCGTCACCCACCACGGCGAGTGGTGAGCTCTGGGCGGATTTTCCCGCTTCGGCCCTCCCTCCAGGCTTCGCCATCTCGATGCTGGGCAATTCCAAAGCGTACGGCCACCCACGGTCTGCGACAAGGCGCGAAGACTGGGGTCGATCCGGTACCGATGTCCGATCGTACACGTGTTCTAACGTGCATGTCAGCGCCCATGGTCCGGGCCGCGCCGGGCCGTCCGCGGTGACCGGTACGGTCTATCCGTGACCGATCTGGTACGAGCCGCGGCCCCGGTGGTGATGGGCGTCCTGAACGTCACGCCGGACTCCTTCTCCGACGGCGGACGGTACGCCGACCTCGACGCCGCCGTCGCACACGGCGTCCGGCTGCGCGGCGAGGGCGCGCACCTGGTCGACGTGGGCGGCGAGTCCACCCGGCCGGGCGCCGACCGGGTGGGCGCGGAGACCGAGGCCGCCCGCGTGCTGCCGGTGATCCGCGAGCTGGCCGCCGCCGGGGTGGCCGTCAGCATCGACACCACCCGCGCCCGGGTCGCCGAGCTGGCGCTCACCGCCGGCGCGACGGTGGTCAACGACGTGTCCGGCGGGCTCGCCGACCCGGACATGGCCCGCGTCGTCCGGGACGCCGGGTGCCCGTGGGTGCTGATGCACTGGCGCGGCCACTCGCGCACGATGAGCGAGCTGGCCCGCTACGGCGACGTCGTGGCCGACGTCCGGGCCGAGCTCGCCGAGCGGGTCGACGCCGCGCTCGCCGCCGGGGTCGCGGCCGACCGCATCGTCATCGACCCGGGGCTCGGGTTCGCGAAGACCGCCGCGCACAACTGGGAGCTCAGCGCCCGCCTGTCCGAGCTGCTCGACCTCGGCTACCCGCTGCTCTTCGCCGCCAGCCGCAAGTCCTACCTGGGTGCGCTGCTGGCCGCGCCCGACGGCACGCCGCGGCCGACCGGGCAGCGGGAGGTCGCCACCGTCGCCACCAGCCTGCTCGCGGTGGCGGCCGGCGCCTGGGGCGTCCGGGTGCACGACGTCCGGGCCACGGTGGACGCGCTCGCCGTCTGGCGCGCCACGGGCGCGCCCCGGCTGGCGGCAGCCACCCCGACCGCCGCCGGGATCCCGGGAGGAGAGGAATGACCGACCGCATCCAGCTCACCGGCCTGCGCGCGCACGGCCGGCACGGGGTGTACGACTTCGAGCGGGCGCAGGGCCAGGACTTCGTCGTCGACGCCGTCCTGGAACTGGACCTCGCCCCGGCCGCCCGCTCCGACGAGGTGACCGACACCGTCCACTACGGCGAGCTGGCGGAGCGGCTGGTCGCGGTGGTCACCGGGGAACCGGTCAACCTGATCGAGACGCTCGCCGACCGGCTCGTCGCCATCTGCCTGGAGGATCCCCGGGTGCGGGCCGCCACGGTCACCGTCCACAAGCCCGAGGCCCCCGTCCCGCACGCCTTCACCGACGTCGCCGTCACGCTGAGGCGGGAGCGCGGCCGGTGACCCGGGCCCTGCTCTCGCTCGGCAGCAACCTGGGTGACCGCTTCGGCCACCTGCGGTCGGCCGTCGCCGCGCTGGGCGTGTCCGTCCTGCTGGTCTCCGGCGTGTACGAGACGCCGCCCTGGGGCGACACCGACCAGCCCGCGTACCTCAACGCGGTCGTGCTGGCGCAGGATCCCGCCGCGACGTCCGACGACTGGCTGGCGCGGGCCCGGGCGGCGGAGCGGGCGGCCGGGCGGGAGCGGGACCCCGCGCGCCGCTTCGGGCCCCGCACCCTCGACGTCGACGTCATCGCGGTCTGGACGGACGACGGTGAACCGGTGCTCCGCGACGATCCCGAGCTCACGCTGCCGCACCCGCGTGCCCACCTGCGCGCCTTCGTCCTGCGGCCGTGGATCGACATCCAGCCGTACGCGCTGCTGCCCGGGCACGGCTGGCTCACCGACCTGTTGAACGCCGGGCCGGTCGCCGCGGACGCGCTGGAACTGCGTCCCCGTCCGGATCTGGAGCTAGAGTCGACGGCATGAGGCAGTGGAGCCGACCGGCATGACGCAGGCGAAGTCGCCGCCACCGGGCGGCACGGGCCCCGGCCGGATGGGCCCCACGCGGATCTCGACGCTGGTGGTCGCCGCCCTCGCGGCCGCCGCGGTGGCGTGGCTGCTGATCAGCTTCCTCTACTACGACTACCTGCCCGACGACCTGCCCTGGTTGCCGGTGGTCACGCTGGCCGCGCTCGCCGTGCTGGAGGCGTACGCGGCGGCCAACACCCGCGCCCGGATCGAGCGCAGACCCGGCCGCGAACCGGTGAACGCGCTGCTCGTCGCCCGTTTCGTGGTGCTGGCCAAGGCGTCCTCCCTGGCCGGCGCGATCTTCGCCGGGTTCTACGCCGGCCTGACCGGCTGGCTGTTCGTGGAGAGCACCGAGGCCGCCGCGGACGACCGCACGGTGGCCGGTGCCGGCCTGCTCGCCTCCGTGGCGCTGGTGGCCGCCGCCCTCTGGCTGGAGCGGTCCTGCCGGGTCCCGGAGCAGAAGGACGACGAGGACCGCGAGCCCGGCGACCGGGAGGGCCGCCCGGGCCGGCGTTGAGCAGGGGCTTTCGCCAGGCTTTCCGCGCGGGTACGGTGCCTGCGACCGGAGAGCAACGGCCGCGCCGGTCCGCCCGCGCGTGTCGGACCCTGGACGGGCGGCCACCTGGAAGGCGGGTGCATGGGGTACGACGAACCGGGGCGGGACGCCGCCGACACCTCGTCCGGGATCCCCGCCACGGAGCTGGAGAACGTCTTCGACGACCCGGCCCACGGCGAGCCCGGCCGGGACCGGCTCGCCGTGCACGTCGTGTGGGAGATCCTGCTCCTGGCCGGGCTGGCCGGCGTCGCGTACCTGCTCTGGCGTACGGACCCGGACACGTTGCGCGGCGACGGGCTGCGCGGGCTGCTGGTGGACGCCGTCGTGCTCGGGCTGCTGGCCCTGGCCGCCGGGCTGAGCCTGCGTACCGCCGCGGTGAACCTGGCGATCGGGCCGGTGACCGTCGCGGCGGCCCTGCACATGGCCGAGCAGGGCGACCGGGGCGTGGCCGCCGCGGTCGGCCCCGCGATCGCCGTCGCGGCGCTCGGCGGCCTGGTCCTGGCGCTGGTGGTCGGCGTGCTGCACGTCCCCGCCTGGGCGGCCAGTCTGGCCGCCGGTGGGGCGGTCATCGGGTACATCGAGCTGCGCACCGCGCCGGTGCTGCCGCAGGGCGGCTACGACCCGGCCCCGGACGCGCTGTACCTGTTCGCCGGGTTCGCGGCGGTCGCGGTGCTCGGCGGGCTGTTCGGCACGCTACGACCGGTCCGCCGGCTGGTCGGCCGGTTCCGGCCGGTCGCCGACCCGGCCCGCCGCCGGGGCGCCCTCGCCGCGGTGGTCGCCGGCGCTGCGCTGCTCGCGTCCACGGTGCTGGCCGTGCTGGCCGGCTCCCTGCTGGGGACCGCCGGCGCCGATCCGGTCGCCCCGACGACGGGCCTGGGCTGGACGGTGCTCGCGGTCGGCACGGCACTGCTCGCGGGGACCAGCGCCTTCGGCCGCCGTGGCGGCGTCCTCGGCACCCTCCTGGCGGTGTCCCTGGTCACGCTCGTCCTCGCGGACCTGCGGGCGGAGGGCCATTCGGTGAGCCGGTGGGCGGTCGGTGCGGCGGCGCTCGCGGTCGGACTGGTGGTGACCCGGCTCGTCGAGGCGTTCGGCCGGCCGCGGGCCGGCCGGGCGCTCATGCTCGACGGTCCCGACCCCGACGGTCGGATCAGCACCGGCTGGAGCGTGCAGCGCGCCGACCCGATCGGCGACTGGCCACCCTCCCTGCCGACCCAGCCCGTGGAGCGGCCGGCGGATCGCTGGGACCTCCCCGAGTGGGACGCCGGCCGGCGTTGGGACGCCGGCGACCGCTGACCTCGCGTCCGTCGAGCCAGCGGTGATCTCGGCGGTTAGGCTCGGCGGCATGACCGACACACCATCGACGTCCGCCGGCGGCCGGTCGTTCGAGGAGCTCGACGCACTGTCCACGGAGGATCTGCGGGAACAGGCGTTCGCGGTGGCCCGGGAGCACCGCGACGTGGGGTTCTTCTGGTCGGTGCTGCGCCATCTGCCGAACGCCGACGAGGCGGCCGCCCTGGACGGGGCGCCGAACTCCGTCGGGCCGACCATCGAAGAGGCGGTGGCGCTGTGGCGGGAGCTGACCGGTCACGGCTACGAGGAGTCGGCCCCACTGCTGCGGGCGGCCTTCATCGACTACCTGCTGAAGCACCCGAGGTGACCGGGCACCGGCCGGGCGTCAACCGGCCGGCCGGCGGTCGGGAGCGTGGCCCAGGTCGAGCAGCCCGGCCCGGGTGAGCAGGCCCACCGGCCGCTCCTCCTCGGTCACCACGACCCGCTCGGCGGCGGAGGTCAGCAGGACGCCGAGCGCGTCGTACGCCGACCCGCCCAGCGGGAACGTGGGCAGCCCGGCCACGGTCGCGGCGGCGGGCAGCGGCTCCACCGCCGCCCGGGTGACCCGGGTGACCGCCAGGCGGCGGATGCCCCGGTCCGCGCCGACGAACTCGCGTACGAACGGGGTGGCCGGCGCGCCCAGGACGGCGGCCGGCGTGTCGTACTGCTCCAGGTGACCGCCCTGCGAGAGCACCGCGATCCGGTCACCCAGCCGGACCGCCTCGTCGAGGTCGTGGGTCACCAGCACGATCGTCTTGCGTACCTCGGCCTGCAGGCGCAGGAACTCCTCCTGCAGTCGGGTACGCACGATCGGGTCGACGGCCGAGAAGGGCTCGTCCATGAGCAGCACCACCGGGTCCGCGGCGAGCGCCCGGGCCACGCCCACCCGCTGGCGCTGTCCACCGGACAGCTCGTGCGGGTAGCGGCCGCCGAACCGCGCCGGATCCAGGCCGACCAGCTCGAGCAGCTCGGCCACCCGGTGCCGGCGGCGCTCCCGGGACCAGCCGAGCAACTGGGGCACGGTGGCCACGTTGGCGCTCACGGTCTGGTGCGGGAACAGGCCGACGTTCTGGATCACGTACCCGATGCGGCGGCGCAGCCGGACCGGGTCGACCCGGGTCACGTCCTCCCCGCCGAGGAGGATCCGGCCGCCGCTCGGCTCGATCAGCCGGTTCACCATCCGCAGCACCGTCGACTTGCCGCAGCCGGACGGACCGATCAGCACCACCAGTTCGCCGGCGGCGACGTCCAGGGTCAGTTCGCGGACCGCCTCGGTGCCGCCCGGGTAACGCTTGCTGATCCCGTCGAGCGAGATCGACGCCGCACGCGTCCCGTCGCCGCCGGATCCCTGCGGGGTAACGTCCACACATGTCCTTCCGCCTGGGCTACCGGACCGATCCGGGCAACCCGTGGTTCTCGTGGCAGTACGTGCGGGACAACTCTGACACGATCCTCGCCGCGCTGCGCGAGCACACCTCGCTGACCGCGCGGGCGGTGCTCATCGCCGTGCTGGTCGCGCTGCCGTTGGCGGTGGCGGCGTACTGGTTCCGCCCGCTGACCGGCCCCATCCTGGCGGTCACCGGCGTGCTCTACACGGTGCCGTCGCTGGCCCTGTTCGCGTTCCTCGCGCCGTACCTGGGCATCGGCGCCCTGACCGTGCTCAGCGTGGTGGCGCTCTACGCGCTGCTGGTGATCGTCCGCAACGCGCTGGCCGGGCTCACCCAGGTGCCGCCCGAGGTGCGGGAGGCGGCCGAGGGCATGGGGTACGGCCGGTGGGGCCGGTTGTTCCGGATCGAGTTGCCACTGGCCCTGCCCGGCATCCTGACCGGGCTGCGCCTGGCGACGGTCTCCACGGTGGCCCTGGTGACGGTGGGCGTGGTCGTCGGGCGCGGCGGGCTCGGCCAGCTGATCTTCGGTGGCTTCCAGAACAACTTCTACAAGGCGCAGATCATGACCGGGACGCTGCTCTGCGTCCTGCTCGCCCTGGTGCTCGACCTCGCCCTGGCCGGCGCCGGGCGCCTGCTCACCCCGTGGCTGCGCCGCCGGAGCCCGGCATGAGCGCGGCGAACCCGATCGAGGCGGCGGTGGTCTGGCTCAACGACCCGCTGAACTGGACCAACCCCGGTGGCATCCTGGACCGGATCGGCGAGCACCTGTCGATGTCGGCGGCGGCGGTGGCCCTCGGTTGCCTGGTCGCCTGGCCGATCGGGCTCTGGCTGGGGCACACCGGACGCGGCGGCGGGCTGGTCGTGCTCGTCGCCAACCTCACGCTCGCCGTGCCGACGCTGGCGCTGCTCACCATCCTGCCGTTGACCTTCCTCGGCTTCGGCCGGCCCTCGGTGGTCGTGGCACTGGCGGTCTTCGCGGTGCCGCCGCTGCTCGCCAACGCGTACACCGGGGTGCGGCAGGCCGACCCGGAGGCCCGGGACGCGGCCCGGGGGATGGGCTTCTCCGGCTGGCAGCTGCTGCGCCGGGTCGAGCTGCCGCTCGCGGTGCCGTACCTGGCGGCCGGCTTCCGGACGGCGGCGGTGCAGGTGGTCGCCACCGCCGCACTGGCCTCCTTCGTCAACGGCGGCGGCCTGGGCCAGATCATCCGGGCCGGGTTCGGCCTCGACATCGCCGCCGGCGGCGGGCAGATCCTCGCCGGTGGCCTGCTCGTGGCCGGGCTCGCGGTGCTGGTTGAGCTGGTGCTGGCGCTGGTCGAGCGGCTCGTCACACCGCGTCCGCTGCGAACCGGACGACGGCGCGCGAGCCGCCGGGCCGCCGACGCGGTCACCGGCGCCTGAGCGTCGACTCAGCGACCGGGGGCCGGTGACGATCCGGTGACGAAGCGGCCCACGGGTTTGTCGTACCCGTCCAGGAGGATGTTGTGTGAAAGTGCGGGCGGCGCGGGTCGTCCGTCGGACACGCGGCCGGCCCGGAAGGGTCGCGCCGGGACACGGAAGGCGGGCAGCCATGCGCGCACGCACACGTTTGACGATCGGCGCCGTCGGCGCCCTCACCGCGGCCGGGCTGCTGACCGGCTGCGGTGCGGCCGGTTCGTCCGGCACCGAAGCGCCGGAGTCGGCCGCGTCGGGTGCCGGGTGCGCCCCGGTGGCCGGTGACGAGCTGGTCGTCCTGGAAGACGACAAGAAGCTCCAGAACAGCGACAACGTCCTCCCCGCGGTCAACGCGGACGTCGCCACGCCGCAGCTTCTCGCGGCGCTGGACAAGGTCTCCGCCGCGCTCGACACGCCGAAGCTGATCCAGCTCAACAAGGCCGTCGACGTCGACCGCCGGACGCCGGCGGTGGCGGCGAGCGAGTTCGCCGGCGCCAACAACCTGACCGCGGGCATCGCGAAGGGCCCGGGCGGGCGGATCGTGGTGGGCGCCGCCAACTTCAGCGAGAGCCAGACCCTCGCCGAGCTCTACAAGATCGCGCTGACCGCGGCCGGCTACCAGGTCACGGTGCAGCAGGTCGGCAGCCGCGAGCTGTACGAGCCGGCCCTGGAGAAGGGCGAGATCCAGGTCTTCCCCGAGTACGCGGCCACCATGGCGGAGTTCCTCAACACCAAGGCCAACGGGCCGGACGCCCAGCCGGTCTCCTCGCCCGACCTGGAGAAGACGGTCGCCGTGTTGAAGGCGGCCGGCGAGAAGGTCAACCTGGTCTTCGGCACGCCCTCCGCCGCTCAGGACCAGAACGCCTTCGCCGTCACCCGCGCCTTCGCCGACAAGCACGGCGTGCGGACCCTGTCCGAGCTGGCTGACAAGTGCTCTGGCGAGGCGACGGTCCTGGCCGGCCCGCCGGAGTGCCCGCAGCGGCCGAAGTGCCAGGCCGGGCTGATCGAGGTCTACGACTTCCGGGCCGGTTCGTTCAGCTCGCTCGACGCCGCCGGGCCGCAGACGAAGAACGCCCTGAAGACCGGTGCCGCCAGCGTCGGCCTCGTCCTCTCCTCCGACGGAGCGCTCGCCGCCGGCTGACCGGCCGGGGACGAGCACGACCGGGTGCCGGCGGCTGGGTCGCCGGCGCCCGGCGCCCGACCTGCGAATCTACTGCCGAGTAACCATGCTGGAGGGCGCTTTCGGCCGTTCCCACGCAGCGCAACTCTCGGTAGGCTGCACAGCCATGCCGGCCCCGGTCGCCACCGACGACACGCGCAATCCCTCGCTGTTGACGGCGCTTTTCTGGATCGGCGTGGCCCTCGCTCCCGTGGCGGCGCTGATCCTGCTCATCGCTGACGGTAACGGCCCACTACGGTTCGCAGCGGTGCTGGCCATCCTGGCCGTCGTGCTGATCGGTCTGTCCATCGCGCTCCGTGCCGACGGCGGTTCCGAAGTCGAGGAGATGCGGGAGGAGATCGAGCAGCTTCGCCGCGAGCTGCGCGGGGAGGTCGTGGCCGCCGCCCAGCGGGGCAACCAGGCGTTCGACCAGGCCCAGCGTGCCCACGAGGCGGTCGCCGCACTGCGGCGGCGTCTCGACGCCGGCACCGCCGCCCTGTCCGGCCCGGCCGAGGTCGGCGGCGCGGGCCGGGCGCGGGTGCCGGCCGACGAGCCGGCCGGCCGGTCCCGGGTGCCGGCGGACGAGCCGGCCGGGCAGGTCTACGCACCGGACGGCGGGCAATGGGGTGACCAGGACGACGACCGGGCCCGCCGGGCCGACCGCCCGACCTCCGACAGCTACCCGGGCGACCGCCCGTACGCGGGAACGTCCGCCGGCTACGGCGCCGAGCGCCCGGCCGGCGGCTCGGCCGGTGTCTACGGCGGCGGCGAGCGGGCGGCCGGTGTCTACGGCGGCGACCGAGCGGCGGGTGTCTACGGCGGCGGGGACCGGTCGGCCGCCGGTGGGTACGGAAGCGGCGAGCAGTCGGCCGGGGTGTACGGCGCCGAGCGCGCCGGCGGCGGCTACGGCGGGTGGACGCCGGAGACCGAGGGTCAGCCCTCGCCCCGACCGCTCGGCGTGGTGCGGCACACCGAGACCGTGCACGTCACCACCCGGCACACCATCGTCGACGGCGGCCTCGGTGAGACCGGCACCCGGTACGGCGGCTACGGCAGCCACCGGTCCCCCGGCGCGGAGGAGCGGCCGTGGGCCGGGGACGGTGACGACCGCTCCTGGTCGGGCCCCGCCGAGGCGGACGAGCGGTCGTGGTCGGGCCGCGACGAGCGGGCCCGCGACGATCGCCGGTGGGCCGGGCCGGATGAGCCCGCCCGGTCCGGTCAGCAGTGGGACGACCGCGGCTGGGCCGACCGGCGCGACGACCGCGGCTGGGACGCGGAGCGGTCCTGGGACCGCCCGGCGGACCAGCCCGGCCGGGGACGCGGGCCGGACGGCGGTGCCGAGGGCGAGTACTGGTCGCAGCTGCGCGCCGGCGACCGGTGGGCCGCCGTTCGCGAGGACGACCGGGGCCGCGAGCTGCGGATGGGCGAGCGGCAGGCGGAGGTGCTCGCGGACCGGAGCGGCGCCGAGTTCCGGGTGGCGGACCGGTGGGCCTCGGTCCGCCGGGACGACCCGGGGCGCGATCGCGAGGAGTCCTGGCGGGGCGGCTGGGACGAGCCGGAGGAGCGGCCCGCGCTGCCCAGCGGTGGCGTACCGGTGCCGGAGGAGTGGCGGGTGCCCCGGCAGCGGCAGCCGGAACCACACTGGTCGCCGGAGCCGGGCCGGTACGGTTCGGCGGACGATCGCTGGCGCTGACCGCGCGGGCCGGGGCGCTGGACGGCGAGCGTCGCCGCCGGACGCGACCCGCTGAGGCGCCGCGGCCGCCGGACGGCGAACACTGAGCGCCGGGGCCGCCGGACCGCGATTCGCTGAGCGCCGCGGCCGGTCACTTGTCGATGTCGCCGACCACGAAGAACATCGAGCCGAGGATGGCGATCAGGTCCGGCACCAGGCAGCCGGGCAGCAGCGTGGCCAGGGCCTGCACGTTCGCGTACGACGCGGTGCGCAGCTTGAGCCGCCACGGCGTCTTCTCGCCCCGGGACACCAGGTAGTACCCGTTGATGCCGAGCGGGTTCTCGGTCCACGCGTAGGTGTGGCCCTCCGGGGCCTTGAGCACCTTCGGCAGCCGGGTGTTGACCGGTCCGGTTAGCCGGTCCACCCGGTCCAGGCACTGCTCGGCGAGGTCGAGGGAGACGTACACCTGGTCGAGCAGCACCTCGAAGCGGGAGTGGCAGTCCCCGGCCGTCCGGGTCACCACCGGCACGTCGAGCTGGTCGTACGCCAGGTACGGCTCGTCGCGGCGCAGGTCGAGGTCGAGCCCGGAGGCGCGGGCGACCGGTCCGGACGCGCCGAACGCGGCGGCGGCGGCCGCCGACAGCACCCCCACGCCGACGGTGCGGGCCAGGAAGATCTCGTTCCGCCGGATCAGGTGGTCCAGGTCCGGCATCCGCCGCCGTACCTCGCCGATGGCCGCGCGGGCCCGCCCGGTCCAGCCGGACGGCACCTCCTCCTTGAGCCCGCCGACGCGGTTGAACATGTAGTGGATCCGCCCGCCGGACACCTCCTCCATGACGGCCTGGAGGGTCTCCCGCTCGCGGAACGCGTAGAACATCGGGGTGATCGCGCCGATCTCCAGCGGGTACGAGCCGAGGAACATCAAATGGTTGAGCACCCGGTTCAGCTCGGCGAGCGCCATGCGCAGCCAGGTGGCGCGCTCCGGCACCTCCATGCCCATCAGCCGCTCGACGGCGAGCACCACGCCCAGCTCGTTGGCGAACGCGGACAGCCAGTCGTGCCGGTTCGCCAGGACGATGATCTGCCGGTAGTCGCGCACCTCGAACAGCTTCTCCGCGCCCCGGTGCATGTACCCGACGATCGGCTCGGCGCTGACCACCCGTTCGCCGTCGAGCACCAGTCGCAGCCGCAGCACGCCGTGCGTGGAGGGGTGCTGCGGACCGATGTTGAGCACCATGTCGGTGCCGAGCTGCTCCCCGCCCGCGCCGGTGCCGACGGTCAGCTCGCGGAGGTCGGCGTCCGTGGTCATGCCCGTCATCGTGCCACGAGCGGGTCGAGGGCGACGCCGACCGGTTGCAGCAGCCACCAATGCCCGCCGAGGCCGGCCGGGTCGGTCAGCTCGGCCACCGCCGACGCGGCGGCCAGGGCCCGCACGTACCCGGCCGGGTCGGTGGCGGCCCGGCTCAGCGTCGGTCGGCCGCCGTCGGCCCCGAGCGCCCGCAGCGCCTCCCGCTGCGAGACCAGGGTGTACGCGCGCCGCCCGACCGGCTCACCGGCGGAGGCGACCGAGTCCAGGGCGACGTGCGCGGTGACGTCGCACGACCCGTCCGGCACCGGCGGCACCTGCCGTCCGGCCCGGTACCCGGTCAGCGAACCGTCCACCGGCCGGCCGTCGCGCAGGTGCCCGTAGTCGACGGCCACCGCCAGTCCCCGGTCGACGTGGCTGACCGCCCGGGCCCAGGCGTCGTCCCGGGTCCGGCCGATCTCCATCCGGGCGGTGGCGGGGGCGGGCCACCAGGCGGTCAGCCAGTCGGCGTCCGCCGGCTCGACCGGCGGGCCGACCGTCTCCTCGCCGGAGGTGGGGTCGACCAGGAGGTAGTGCCAGCCGTCCCCACGGGGGACGGCGACGTCCAGGGGGACGTTGTCGAGCCATTCGGTGGCCAGGAGTACACCGGTGACGCCGGTGGGGATCTCGTCGACCCAGGTGATCTCCGGCGGCAGGTCTCCGGGGCGCGGGGCGAGTTCGACGGCGGTGAACCGTACCCGCTGGGCGAGCGGGACCGGCGGGGTGCCGGCGGGCCCGGGCGGCGAGTGCCCGGGCTCCCGCACGGCCTGGACCAGCGATCGCAACAGCTCGCCCCGGCCGGCGCCGACGTCCACCAGGTCGAGGTGGTCCGGGTGCTCCAGGGCCGCGTCGACCGTGGTGATCAGGTGGAGCAGGGCGGTGGCGAAGGCGGGCGAGGCGTGCACGCTGGTGCGGAAGTGGGCGGCCGGTCCGGGGCCGGCGACGAAGAAACCGGCCGGGCCGTACAGCGCCCGGTCCATCGCGTCCCGCCAGCGGATCGCCATCTCGTCTCCCCTCGAGGAAGGGCCCCGGTCAACGCCTCCGGTAGCGCAGGGGTCCCTTGTTAACACCAGTCCGCGTCGCTGGTGAACGTTTTCACACCTTCTTGTTTCGACTGCGTCGCAGCGGCGCATACTTGCGATCGACCGGTACCCCTTCTCGAGGACTGGATCATCGCCATGAGCGCTCCGCTGCGCCCGCGTCCGGGGCCCGCCGTACGGCCGGCCGACGCGCCCGCCCCCCGTTCCCTGACCGTCGGCGTGATCGGCGCCGGCCGGGTCGGCGCCGTGCTGGGAGCCGCCCTCGCCGCCGCCGGCCATCGGGTGGTCGCCGCCGCCGGGGTCTCCGGCGCGTCCCGGGCCCGGCTGGCGCTGCTGCTTCCCGCCGTCCCCCGCCGATCGGCCACCTCGGTGGCCCGGGTGGCCACCGACCTCCTGCTGGTCGCGGTGCCGGACGACGCGCTCGCGGGCGTGGTCGCCGGCCTTGCCGGCAGCGGTGCGCTGCGCCCCGGCCAGGTCGTCGCGCACACGTCCGGCGCGCACGGGCTGGCGGTCCTGGCCCCGGCCGCCGAGGTCGGCGCCCGCCCGTTGGCCCTGCACCCCGCGATGACCTTCACCGGTACGCCGGACGACCTCGCCCGCCTGGCCGGCATCTCGTACGGGGTGACCGCCCCGGCGGAGCTGCGCCCGCTCGCCGCCCGCCTCGTCGCCGACCTCGGCGGCGTGCCGGAGTGGATCGGCGAGGCGGACCGGCCGCTCTACCACGCGGCGCTGGCGCACGGCGCCAACCACCTGGTCACCCTGGTCAACGAGGCGGCCGACCGGCTGCGCGACGCCGGTGTCGCCCAGCCGGAGAAGGTGCTCGCCCCGCTGCTGCGGGCCGCCTTGGAGAACGCGCTGCGCCTCGGCGACGACGCGCTGACCGGCCCGGTCTCCCGGGGCGACGCCGGCACGGTCGAGCGGCACCTGGCCCACCTGGCGGGGACCGCACCGGAATCCGTGGCCCCCTACCTGGCGTTGGCACGGAGGACCGCGGACCGGGCGATCGCGGCCGGACGGCTGCGCCCCGTGGACGCGGAGTCGCTGCTCGACGTGCTGGGCGGGAGGGACCGGGAGGTGGCCGCGTGACCGAGCTGGTGCACACGCGCGCCGAGCTGGCGGTGGCCCGCGAGGGGCTCAAGGGCACCGTCGGGGTCGTCATGACCATGGGCGCCCTGCACTCCGGCCACGAGACGCTCCTGCGCGCCGCCCGGGAGCAGGCGGACAGCGTGCTCGTCACGATCTTCGTCAACCCGCTCCAGTTCGGGCCGAACGAGGACTTCGACCGGTATCCGCGCACCCTCGACGCCGACCTGGAGATCTGCCGGCGGGCCGGCGCGGACGTGGTCTTCGCGCCGTCGGTGGGGGACATGTACCCGGGTGGCCAGCCCCGGGTGCGGGTCAACCCGGGCCAGCTGGGCGAGGAACTGGAGGGGCAGAGCCGGCCCGGCTTCTTCCACGGGGTGCTGACCGTGGTCCTGAAGCTGCTCCAGCTGACCCGCGCGGACCTGGCGTTCTTCGGGGAGAAGGATTACCAGCAGCTGACCCTGGTGCGCCGGATGGTCCGGGACCTCGACGTGCCGGTGGAGATCGTCGGCGTGCCGACCGTCCGGGAGCCGGACGGGTTGGCCCTGTCGAGCCGGAACCGGTATCTTTCGCCGGCCGAGCGGGCGGCCGCGCTGAGCCTGTCGGCGGCGCTGCGGGCCGGTGCCGAGGCCGCCGACGCGGGCGCGGACGCCGGGTCGGTCCTGGCCGCCGCGCACGCCGCGTTCGGCTCCGGTACGCGGGGCGCGCAACTGGACTACCTGGTGCTCACCGACCCGGACCTGGAGCCGGGGCCGGTGGCCGGTCCGGCGCGGCTGCTCGTCGCCGCCTGGGTCGGCACCACCCGGCTGATCGACAACGCGCCCGTCCACCTGGCCCCGCGCTCCTGACCCCACCACCTCGAAAGGCGCTCCGATGCTGCGCACCATGCTCAAGTCGAAGATCCACCGCGCCACGGTGACCCAGGCCGACCTGCACTACGTCGGTTCGGTGACGGTGGACCAGGACCTGCTCGACGCCGCCGACCTGCTGCCCGGTGAGCAGGTGGCGATCGTGGACATCACCAACGGCGCGCGGCTGGAGACGTACGTGATCCCGGGTGAGCGGGGGAGCGGTGTGATCGGCATCAACGGTGCGGCCGCCCACCTGGTGCACCCCGGCGACCTGGTCATCCTGATCTCGTACGGCCAGATGGACGACGCCGAGGCCCGCAGGTACCGGCCGAAGGTGGTCCACGTCGACGCGGCGAACCGGATCGTCGACCTGACGGCCGACCCGGCGACCGCGGCTCCCGGCACCGCCGGCGACCCGATCCCGAACCCCCTGACGGCAATCCCGCTCTCCTGACCCCGGTTTCCCCGCGAGCTCGCACCTCCGGCCCCGCTTCGGCGATCACGACCGGCTTGTCGGGGCACAAGTCCGAGATCGCGAGGTTCCGGCGCGCACATCCGGTCTGTCACCGGAGGGTTATTCAGCGTTACGCTGAGACGCGGGGTGGCCGGTGGGGGAGGCGGCGTGCGGCAGCGGCTTGGTTTCTGCGTCTTCCTGGTGGTGGGAGCGCTGCTGGCCGGGTGTGTCGCGCCCACCGACGGCGACCTGACCGACGACTGGCGAGCGCTGCCCACCGCCGGGCCGTTCACGCCCGAGGCGGGGGTCTGTCACGTCGCGGACTTCGTCGCCGAGGTGACCCTGGCGGCGTACCAGCCGGTGGACTGCGCCACCCCGCACCGGGTCGAGACCGTGCATGTGGGGACCTTCCCGGCCGGGCAGGCGGACCGGCCGGCCGCCGGCTCGACCGACTTCCGGGGTGCGTTCGCCGAGTGCGACAGCAGCGCGAACGCGTACCTGGGCGACGACTGGCGGGCCGGGCGGCTGCGTCTCTCGGTGGCGGTGCCGTCGGCGCCGGGCTGGGCGTCCGGCTCCCGCTGGTACCGCTGCGACCTGACCGAGGTGACCACCGCCGAGGCCGCCGCCACGGTGGTCACCCGCACCGGCAGCCTGCGGAACGCCCTGACCGGGCCGTCGCCGCTGCGCCTCGGCTGCCAGCAGACCCGCCGCGACCGGGGCGGCGGTGGGGTCGAGACGCTGCTGCCGGTGGAGTGCGGCGTCCGCCACGACGCCGAGTTCGCCGGGGTGTGGCACGCTCCCGAGCGTCCGTACCCGGCGAAGGACGCCGACTGGGCTCCGCTCTACGCCGGCTGTCGCAGCGCCATCGCCCGGTACGCCGCGCTGCCCGATGACGTGACGCTTCGCCTGCGCGCCGATGTGGTGGTCCGCCCGCCCGGTGCCGGGCGGTGGCGGGTGGGCGACCGGGGCGTCCGCTGCTACCTGTGGCTCAGTGACCGGCAGGTCGACGGCTCGCTCAAAGGCGCGGGCCCGGCGCGGCTACCGGTCCGCACCCGATGAAGGACCGGGCCGACCGGCCCGCGCCGGTGCCGAACAGGGCCGGGCCGCCGGTGCGTACCGGTGACCGGACGCCCTACCGACGCGGGTTTCCGGTGCGTACCCGGTGGAAAGCGGCCGGGCGGGTGGCCGGCGGCACGGGGTAGCCCAAACCACTCGTCCCGCCCCCGCCGCCCCTCGCGAGGGGCCTTCGGGTTGACTGGGGGGCATGGATCTACCGACCGTCGACCTGCCGGCCCTGCCCCGCCTGCTGGCAGCGCCGGCGCCGGGCTGGGTGGAGACGACCGATGTGGTCGTCGTCGGCTCCGGTGTCGCGGGGCTGACCGCCGCGCTGCACCTGCGCGAGGCGGGGCTGCACGTCACGGTGGTCACCAAGGTCGCCATGGACGAGGGCTCGACGCGCTGGGCGCAGGGCGGCATCGCGGCCGTGCTCGACCCGCACGACAGCCCGGCGGCCCACGCGTCGGACACGGAGATCGCCGGTGTCGGCCTCTGCGACCCGGCGGCCGTACGCGTCCTCGTCGAGGAGGGGCCGACCCGGCTCCGGGAACTGATGCGGATCGGCGCGGAGTTCGACCGGAACCCGGACGGCTCGCTCATGCTCACCCGGGAGGGCGGCCACCGGGCGGACCGGATCGTGCACGCGGGCGGCGACGCCACCGGCGCGGAGGTGCAGCGGGCCCTGCACGCCGCGGTCCACCGGGACCCGTGGATCCGGCTCGTCGAGCACGCCCTGGTGCTGGACCTGCTCCGGGCCCCCGGCGACGGTCGGGACGGCCTCGGCCCGGCCTGTGGCGTCACGCTGCACGTGCTGGGGGAGGGCAGCGAGGACGGCGTCGGCGCGATCCTGGGCCGTGCGGTGGTGCTCGCGACCGGTGGGATGGGCCAGGTCTTCGCGGCCACCACCAATCCGGCGGTCTCGACCGGCGACGGCGTGGCGCTCGCGCTGCGGGCCGGGGCCGCCGTCACCGACGTGGAGTTCGTCCAGTTCCACCCCACCGCGCTCATCGTCCCGGAGGCCGCCCGGGTGCCCGGCGCCGGGCACGCCCAGCAGCCGCTGGTCTCCGAGGCCCTGCGGGGCGAGGGTGCGTACCTGGTGGACTCCGACGGCAAGCGGTTCATGGTGGGGCAGCACGAGCTCGCCGAACTCGCTCCCCGGGACGTGGTCGCGAAGGGCATCCACCGGGTGCTGCTCGCCACCGGCGCGGACCACGTCTTCCTCGACGCCCGCCACCTGGGCGGCGACTTCCTGGCCCGGCGGTTCCCGACCATCGTGGCGTCCTGCCTGGCCATCGGCGTCGATCCCGCGACCGACCTGATCCCGGTGGCCCCGGCGGCGCACTACGCCTCCGGCGGCGTGCGCACCGACCTTCGCGGCCGGACGTCCATCCCCGGCCTGTACGCGTGCGGCGAGGTCGCCTGTACCGGCGTGCACGGCGCGAACCGGCTGGCCAGCAACTCGTTGCTGGAGGGGCTGGTGTTCTCCCGCCGGATCGCCGACGACCTGGCGACCGGCCTGCCGGAGCAGCCGAAGCCGGCGCCGACCGGCGCCTGGACCGGCGGCGACGGTCGGGTGTCGCCCGCCGGCGGCACGCCCGCCCTCCAGCGGGCGATGACGCGGGGCGCCGGCGTGCTGCGGTCGGCCGCGACCCTGGCCGAGACGGCGGCCACGCTGGCGGACCTGGGCGCCGGCCGGGGTGTGCCCCGCACTCCGGACTGGGCGGCGACGAACCTCCTCACCGTGGCGTCGACGCTGGTCGCCGCCGCGTACGCCCGGCAGGAGACCCGGGGCTGCCACTGGCGGGAGGACTTCCCGGTCGGTGACGAGCGGTGGCGCGGCCACCTGGTCACCGGCATCGGGGTGCAGGGCCGGCTGACCCGGCGGTGGGAGGAGACGGAGCCGCGGGCCACGCCGTCGGCGGCGGAGGGAGGCACGGCATGACCGAGGAGACCGAACGGACGTTGCGTGACGGGGGCCTAAACCCGGAGCGGGTACGCCGGGTGATCACCGAGGCGCTCGTCGAGGACCTCGGTCCGGACTTCCTCGACGTGACCAGCGTCGCCACGATCCCCGACGCCCAGACCGACACCGCCGACCTGGTGGCCCGCGCCGACGGCGTGGTGGCCGGACTGCCCGTGGCCGCCGCCGTGTTCGAGCTGGTGGGCGAGGTGACCGGCGCCGCCCGTACGGCCGAGGTGTCGCTCGTCGCCCGCGACGGGCAGCGGGTGGCGCGCGGCGACGTGCTGGCGACGGTGACCGGCCCCACCCGGCTGCTGCTCACCGCCGAGCGCACCGCGCTGAACCTGCTCTCCCGGATGTCCGGGGTGGCCACCCACACCCGGGCCTGGGCCGACGCGCTGGCCGGCACGAAGGCGATGGTGCTCGACACCCGCAAGACCACCCCGGGCCTGCGGGCCCTGGAGAAGTACGCGGTCCGCGCGGGCGGCGGCACCAACAAGCGGATGGGCCTGCACGACGTCGCCATGGTCAAGGACAACCACAAGCTGGCGGCCGGCGGGGTGGCGGCGGCGTTCAAGCGGGTCCGCGAGGCGTTCCCGGACGTCCCGGTGCAGGTGGAGGTCGACACGGTCGCCGAGGCGATCCAGGCGGTCGAGGCGGGGGCCACCTTCCTGCTGCTGGACAACATGAGCCCGGCGATGCTCAGCGAGGTGGTGTGCGCGGTCGGGAACCGGGCCGAACTGGAGGCGACCGGCGGGCTGACCCTGGGCATGGCGGCCGAGTACGCGGCGACCGGCGTGGACTTCCTGTCGGTCGGCGCGCTCACCCACTCGTCGCCCATCCTGGACATCGCGCTGGACCTGCGGACGGAGTGAGTCAGGCGGCCCGGGTCAGCCGCGTGGCCACCAGGTTGAAGATCACCCGGTTCTCGGTGTCGTGCCGGCCGTCGAGGCCGTACTTGGCGCGGAACAGCTCCACCACCCGGCGGTAGACCTCGGGGGCCAGTTCGTCGGCCTCCCCGAGGTCGAACACCTCGCCGGCCACCTCGGGCCGGTCGAGCACCACGGTCAGCCCGGCGAGGCCGTGCCGGGCGACGTTGCGGACCAGGTCTCGCCCGGCGATGTACCAGGCGCCGTCGACCTGGACGTAGAGCGCCTCGCAGGTTTCCAGCTCCCGGCCGCCCTGCCGCAGGCAGAGTCGCAGCGTGAGGCAGGCGTCCAGGTCCCGGACGAGCGCGGTCTCCCACAGCTCGGTGAACCGGTCGGCGACGAACTCGCCGAGCGGTGTGGAGACGTACGCCTCGATCTGCTGGGTGTCGAAGGTGCTGCCCCGGACGGGGAAGAACGAGATGAACGCCTTGCCGTCCCAGCGGTACATCTGGACCGACGGCGCGGCGTTGTAGATGCGAACGCGTAGCCGGGCGCGGCTCGACTCCGGCAGTTCCTCCCGCAGGCGGGCGAGGTGCCAGACGTTGTTGAGGATCGCCACCGAGGCGTCCCGGCGGCGCAGCTCCGCGCCGCGCAGCCGAACCGCGGGCGAGTCCGGGTCCAGCAGCAGGAGCCGGACCACGGCGCCGTTGGCCAGGGCGCAGCGCAGGGCCTCGGCGAAGCGGGCGGCGTACGGGCCCTCCAGCATGCTGGTCCAGGTCTCCAGGATCGCCACCGTCTCCCGGGACTGGGCCACCCGCTCGATCAGGGCGTCCCGGTCGAGCCGCGGATGTTCGATGATGCTGGCCGTCTGGAGTTCCCGGAACAGCGGGTTCAGTACGACGTAGGTCAGCAGCGTCATGATCAGCGCGGCGCCGACGTCCAGGTAGAGCTCGCCGCGGAAGGTCTGCCCGGAGCGCCAGCTCTGGATGATCATCCAGAGCGCGCCGCCGGCCAGGGCGGCGAGGACGAGCACGTGCCGGCGGCGCCGGCGCAGGGCGTTTCGCGCGCGGAGCCACCACATCCCCGACATGTCCGCTCCCCGTCCGGCGCGCCGTGGAATCGATTGATGTTCATGTCGTGATGTCGACCAGCATACGGTCCGCCGGCCGCTGCGCGCTCCGTCCGGTCGGCCGTTGTCTAGGCTGCGTTCGTGCTGCTCTGCATCGACATCGGAAACACCAACACCGTGCTGGCGACCTTCGACGGCGACAAGCTGGTGCATTCGTGGCGGATCAAGACCGACGCCCGGTCGACGGCGGACGAGCTGGGCCTGAAGTTGCGTGGCCTGCTGGCCGGGGACGCGGTCGAGATCACCGGGGTGGCCGCCTGCTCGACCGTGCCCGCCGCGCTGCGCTCGCTGCGGACGATGCTCGACCGCTACTACGCCGATCTGCCGCACGTGATCGTCGAGCCCGGGGTGCGGACGGGGGTTCAGCTCGCGATCGACAACCCCAAGGAGGTCGGGGCGGACCGGGTGGTCAACACGCTGGCCGCGTACACGCTCTACGGCGGCCCGTCGATCGTCGTGGACTTCGGCACCACCACCAATTTCGACGTGATCAGCGAGCGCGGCGAGTTCCTCGGCGGCGCCTTCGCCCCGGGCATCGAGATCTCCTTCGACGCGCTCGCCGCCCGGGCCGCCCAGCTGCGCAAGGTCGAGGCAACCCGGCCGCGTTCGGTGATCGGCAAGAACACGGTGGAGTGCCTCCAGGCCGGCCTCTACTTCGGCTTCGCCGGGCAGGTGGACCGCATCGTCGAGCGGATGACCGAGGAGCTGGGCGAGGTGCGGGCGGTGATCGCCACCGGTGGCCTGGCCGCGCTGGTGCTCAACGAGTGCCGGACGATCACCCACCACGAGCCGATGATCACCCTGATCGGGCTGCGGATGGTCTACGACCGCAACGTCTGAGCGCGGATCGCCAGGGTGCGGTACGGCAGCTCGATCGTCTCCCGTCCGGCCAGGTCCGGGTGGGTGGCGAACAGGTCGCGCAGCTCACCCTCGACCCGCGCCCGTCGCCTTCGGTCGGCCACCAGGTAGTGCGAGCGGGTCCGGACCATCGCGATCAGCTCGTCCGGGGTGAGCGCGGTGACGTGCGGGAACTCGGCCCACTCCGGCTCGGTGAAGGGCCCACCGAACCCGGCCATGAACTCACGCAGGTGGTCGACGGTGTCGCCGATCTCGGCGATCCGGCTCAGCTCGTCCACCCACCCGACCCGGTCGTCGCGCAGGTTCCAGATCGCGGCGAAGACGCCGCCGGGCCGCAGCACGCGGGCGATCTCCGGGTGCGCCCGCTCCCGGTCGAACCAGTGGTACGCCTGACCGACCAGCACCGCCTCGGCGTACCCGTCGGGGAGCGGGACCGACTCGGCGCTGCCGGCCAGCGCGGGCGGGCCCGGCGTGACCGCGGCGAACCGGTCGCGCATCCCGGGGTCGGGCTCGACGGCGGTCACCTCGTGGCCGAGCGCCAGCAACCCCCGGGTGAGGATCCCGGTGCCCGCGCCCAGGTCGACCACCCGCGCCGGCGCGGGGAGGCCGTCCACCGCCCAGCGCACGGCCGCCTCCGGATAGCGGGGTCGGTACCGGTCGTAGTCGGCCGCGGCGGCGCCGAACGAGAGCGCTTCGGTGGGCTTGGTCATGGCGGGCAGGTTATCCGGTAACGACCACCGGGACCCCTTGAGTACGCTCGGGGCCAGACCCCGCCCGAATTCTCCCGCCGAGGAAGCGTGCCGTGACCGAGCAGAACGCCGTGCCAGTCGATCCCGCCGACGACCTTCCCGAGCAGATGAAGGTCCGCCGGGAGAAGCGGGACCGGATGCTCGCCGAGGGCGTCGAGCCGTACCCGCTCGGCTACCCGCGGACCAGCAGCCTGGCGGAGATCCGGCAGAGGTACGCGGACCTGCCCACCGACACGGCCACCGGCGACCGGGTCTCGGTCACCGGCCGGGTGATCTTCATCCGCAACACCGGCAAGCTCTGTTTCGCCACCCTCCGGGACGGCGACGGCACCGAGCTGCAGGCGATGTTCTCCCTGGACCGGGTCGGCGCCCAGCGGCTGGAGGACTGGAAGCGGCTCGTCGACCTCGGCGACCTCGTCGGGGTGACCGGTGAGGTGATCACCAGCCGGCGCGGCGAGCTGTCCGTGCTGGCCTCGGAGTGGGCGGTCACCGCCAAGGCTCTCCGCCCGCTGCCGGTGGCGCACAAGCCGCTGAGCGAGGAGGCCCGGGTCCGCCAGCGCTACGTGGACCTCATCGTCCGCCCGCAGGCGCGCCAGATGGTGCGGACCCGCGCGACCGCCGTCCGTAGCCTCCGGGAATCGCTGCACGAGCGGGCTTTCATCGAGGTGGAGACCCCGATGCTCCAGTTGCTGCACGGTGGAGCCGCCGCCCGCCCATTCGTGACCCACAGCAATGCGTTGGGCACAGATCTCTATCTGCGAATCGCGCCGGAACTGTTTCTCAAGCGCGCGCTGGTCGGCGGCGTCGACCGGGTCTTCGAGATCAACCGCAACTTCCGTAATGAGGGCATCGACTCCTCGCACTCGCCCGAGTTCGCGATGCTGGAGGCGTACGAGGCGTACGGCAACTACGACACGATCGGCGAGTTGACGCGCTATCTCGTCCAGCAGGCCGCCGTCGCGGTCGCCGGCTCAACCGTGGTGACCCACGCCGACGGTCGGGAGTTCGACCTCGGTGGTGAGTGGCGTTCGGTGACCCTGTTCGGATCCCTTTCCGAGGCGCTCGGCGAAGAGGTCACGGTCCGCACCGAGCGGGCGCGCCTGGTCGAGTACGCCGACAAGGTCGGCCTGGCCGTCGACCCGAAGTGGGGGCCCGGCAAGCTCGCCGAGGAACTGTTCGAAGAACTGGTCGTGCCCGGCCTCCAGGAGCCCACCTTCGTCCGCGACTACCCGGAGGAGACCAGCCCACTCGTGCGGGCCCACCGCGCCGAGCCGGGCCTGACCGAGAAGTGGGACCTCTACGTCCTCGGCTTCGAGCTGGGCACGGGCTACTCGGAGCTGGTGGATCCGGTGGTCCAGCGGGAGCGCCTGCTGGCGCAGGCGCAGCTCGCGGCGCGCGGCGACGACGAGGCCATGCGGCTTGACGAGGACTTTCTCCGGGCCATGGAGTACGGAATGCCGCCCGCCGGTGGCATGGGAATGGGAATCGACCGGCTTCTGATGGCACTGACCGGCCTGGGAATTCGGGAAACGATCCTGTTCCCGCTGGTCCGGCCCGAGTGACCGGTCGACCTTCCCCGGCTGTTTACCGCATCCTATTGACGCGCCGAGCGTCATACAGGTTATTGTGCTCTTGCGAGTTCGCAGGCGCACCCCCTGCTTGAAAGGAATGTGGGACGTGGCCAAGCAGATCATTCATAAGCTGGTCGATGACCTGGACGGCGGGGACGCTGACGAGACCGTCAAGTTCGCCCTCGACGGTGTTCAGTACGAGATCGACCTGTCGGCCGCCAACGCCGAGAAATTGCGTGACGTATTCGCGCCGTACATCGCCCACGGCACGAAGGTGGGTCGGGGCGGCGTGGTCGTGGGTGGCCGGGCCGCCCGCGGCCGGGGCGGCGCGACCGCCGACCGGGAGCAGAACAAGGCGATCCGAGCCTGGGCCAAGAAGGCCGGCAAGGAGATCTCGGACCGGGGCCGCATCCCGCAGGAGATCGTCGACGAGTACCACGCCCGCGCCGGCCACTGACCGGCGCGAGACCTGACGCCGGCCCGGAGCACCGCTCCGGGCCGGCGTCGTCGTTTCCGTGGGCAGCCGCCAGCGCCTGGCTGGCGAGCCGGTGCCACCGGTGGATCCGTGGCTCGACCGCGGGAAGAAATCCCCGGGGGCCCGCGTTGTCCACAGCCGGTGGAGATTCTGTCCACAGCCTGTGGATGAGTCCCGGCGACCCGGACCGGAGTCGCGCGGCGCCCCGACCGTCCCAGAGGACGGTGTGCGGCGGTCTCCGAATTTCGCTCTGCGCGTAGCGGTGGGGCTACCGGAACACCTACTGAGCGCGGACGGTTGTGCAAAACGACGCGTACCCGGCATTTGGCGGAGACACACGACCTCAGCTGAGTCGGTCCGCGGCGATAGAGTAATGAGGCACGGACGCCGTCCCGGACGTCCGCGCACCGGCCCCGCCAAGATCTAGACCATCAAGGCGCACGGCACGTGAGGAGCACGAGGGCATGTTCGAGCGGTTCACCGACCGAGCGCGACGGGTTGTCGTCCTGGCCCAGGAAGAGGCCCGGATGCTCAACCACAACTACATCGGTACGGAGCACATCCTGCTGGGCCTGATCCACGAGGGTGAGGGTGTCGCGGCAAAGGCCCTGGAGAGCCTCGGCATCTCCCTCGAGGGCGTCCGTCAGCAGGTCGAGGAGATCATCGGCCAGGGTCAGCAGGCGCCGAGCGGGCACATCCCGTTCACGCCGCGGGCCAAGAAGGTGCTGGAGCTGTCGCTGCGCGAGGCGCTGCAGCTCGGCCACAACTACATCGGCACGGAGCACATCCTGCTCGGTCTGATCCGCGAGGGTGAGGGCGTTGCCGCCCAGGTGCTGGTCAAGCTCGGTGCGGACCTCAACCGGGTCCGCCAGCAGGTGATCCAGCTGCTCTCCGGCTACCAGGGCAAGGAGCCGGCCGCGGCGGGCGCCGCGCCGGGCGAGGCCGCGCCGTCGACCAGCCTGGTGCTGGACCAGTTCGGCCGCAACCTGACCCAGGCCGCCCGCGAGGGCAAGCTCGACCCGGTCATCGGGCGCGAGAAGGAAATCGAGCGGGTCATGCAGGTGCTCTCCCGCCGTACCAAGAACAACCCGGTCCTGATCGGTGAGCCCGGCGTCGGCAAGACCGCCGTCGTCGAGGGCCTCTCCCAGAAGATCATCAAGGGCGAGGTGCCCGAGACGCTGAAGGACAAGCAGCTCTACACCCTCGACCTCGGTGCCCTGGTGGCCGGCTCCCGCTACCGCGGTGACTTCGAGGAGCGCCTCAAGAAGGTGCTCAAGGAAATCCGCACCCGGGGCGACATCATCCTGTTCATCGACGAGATCCACACCCTGGTCGGTGCGGGTGCCGCCGAGGGCGCGATCGACGCCGCCAGCATCCTCAAGCCGATGCTGGCCCGTGGCGAGCTGCAGACCATCGGCGCCACGACCCTCGACGAGTACCGCAAGCACCTGGAGAAGGACGCCGCGCTGGAGCGCCGCTTCCAGCCGATCCAGGTGGGTGAGCCGTCGCTGGCCCACACCATCGAGATACTGAAGGGCCTGCGGGACCGGTACGAGGCGCACCACCGCGTCAGCATCACCGACGCCGCGCTGGTCGCCGCGGCCACCCTGGCCGACCGGTACATCTCCGACCGCTTCCTGCCGGACAAGGCGATCGACCTGATCGACGAGGCCGGCGCCCGGATGCGGATCCGGCGGATGACCGCGCCGCCAGACCTGCGCGACTTCGACGAGCGCATCGCCCACGTGCGCCGCGACAAGGAGTCCGCGATCGACGCGCAGGACTTCGAGCGCGCCGCCCAGCTGCGCGACAAGGAGAAGCAGCTGCTCGGCCAGAAGGCCCAGCGGGAGAAGGAGTGGAAGGCCGGCGACCTGGACGTCGTCAGCGAGGTCGACGACGAGCAGATCGCCGAGGTGCTCGGCAACTGGACGGGCATCCCGGTCTACAAGCTGACCGAGGAGGAGACCTCGCGCCTGCTGCGCATGGAGGACGAGCTGCACAAGCGCGTCATCGGCCAGGAGGACGCGGTCAAGGCGGTCTCGAAGGCGATCCGGCGTACCCGGGCCGGCCTGAAGGACCCGAAGCGCCCGTCCGGCTCGTTCATCTTCGCCGGCCCGTCCGGCGTCGGTAAGACCGAGCTGTCCAAGGCGCTCGCCGAGTTCCTGTTCGGCAGCGAGGACGCGCTGATCCAGCTGGACATGTCCGAGTTCCACGACCGGTACACGGTCTCCCGGCTGGTGGGTGCCCCTCCCGGCTACGTCGGTTACGACGAGGGCGGGCAGCTGACCGAGAAGGTGCGACGTCGGCCGTTCTCGGTGGTCCTCTTCGACGAGATCGAGAAGGCCCACCCGGACGTCTTCAACACGCTCCTCCAGATCCTGGAGGACGGGCGTCTCACCGACGGCCAGGGCCGGATCGTGGACTTCAAGAACACGGTCATCATCCTGACCACCAACCTCGGTACGCGGGACGTCGCCAAGGCGGTGTCGCTGGGCTTCCAGGCCTCTGAGGACTCCGAGTCGAACTACGACCGGATGAAGCAGAAGGTCAACGACGAGCTCAAGCAGCACTTCCGGCCCGAGTTCCTCAACCGGATCGACGACACCATCGTCTTCCACCAGCTGCGTCAGCAGGAGATCCTGTCGATCGTCGACATCATGATCTCCCGCATCGAGGCCCAGCTGAGGAACAAGGACATGGGCCTGGAGCTGACCGAGAACGCCAAGAAGTACCTGGCGGTCAAGGGCTTCGACCCGGTGCTGGGCGCGCGGCCGCTGCGTCGCACGATCCAGCGCGACATCGAGGACAACCTGTCCGAGCGGATCCTCTTCAACGAGCTGACCCCGGGTCAGATCGTCGTGGTGGACTGCGAGGGCGACCCGAACAACATCGACAAGTCCAAGCTCGTCTTCCGCGGAGCGGAGAAGCCGGTCGAGGTGCCGGACGCCGTCCCGGCCGACCTCGGCGGCACCGCCGCCACGGGGGCGGACGACGCGGCGTAAGTCGGGCAGGTCTGGAACGGGCGACGGCCCGGTGGCGGAAGCCACCGGGCCGTCGCCCGTTCCGCTCCCGCGTGGTCGACTCCGGTTCGGGTGCATCGGCGTGCCGCGGCGACTCCCGTGCCCCGGCGTCGCGTGTCGGGCTGATTCGCCGCCTGGCATGCGGTGTGCGGTTTCCGCCGGACATCCCGGGCGCGGTTGTCCGGTTTGGGGTGCGGTGTCGGGTGGTGGGGGTCACCCGGGTCGTGGAATGGGTGGGTGGGCCGGGTCGTTGTACATGGTCGTGACCGCGGGACCCTGGCCCCGCCCCCGTCTCGGGGTGGCCGGCCGCCGGGAATGACCCGGGACCCCCGACGGTTACATCTCCCCGGACCCCCGGAGCACCCCGGCCGGGCTGGTCCCTTCTTGATCCACCTTTCCTGACCGCGCCGCACGGCATCCCCCCTCGCCGGTGGCGTGTACCCCCGAGTGAAAGGGCTTCGATCATGCGTACCGATCTGCTGCGTAAGACCGTGCTGACCACCGCTGGTGTCCTCGTCACCGGCGGCGCGGTGGCCGCCCCCGCGACCGCCGTGTTCGCCGCCCCCACCACCGACAAGCCGGCGGCCGTGCAGGCCGACCGCAAGGGCGAGCGGGAACTGCGGGTGGACTACCAGGCACAGCCGAACTTCTACTACTGCGGCCCGGCCGCGGCCCGTAACGCCCTGTCCGTGCAGGGCAAGGACATCGACGTCGACTCGATGGCCGAGCGGATGGGCACCACCGAGGCCGGCACCAACTCGATCAACGACATCACCCCGGTACTGAACAAGGAGACCGGTAAGGACGTCTACCGCAGCGTCGAGATCAGCTCGCCGCGCGCCGACGACAAGCAGACCGACAAGCTGCGCGCCGACATCGTGCGCACCATCGACGACGGCCGGGCCGTGGTGGCCAACATCGCCGGCACCGCCACCGACGTCGACGGCGGCCTGCACTCCTTCGAGGGCGGACACTACATCTCCGTGACCGGCTACCGCGACAGCGGCCACGAGGTCAAGATCGCCGACTCGGCGAACCCGAACACCGCCGAGTACTGGATCACCACCGACGCCCTCGCCGACTGGATCGCCACCCGCGGCTACTCCACCAACTGACACCCGCACCACCCACCAACGGGCCGGCCCCCACCAGGGGCCGGCCCGTTCGCCATCCCCACCCCCGCCTCCCCCCAAGGAGACGACAACATCAGCGAAGACATCCCCCCAACACCGACCGAAGCAGCACCTTCCCCGAAACTGCTACCTTGCCGCCCTGCCGCCCTGCCGCCCTGCGGCCCTGCCGTGCCGTGCCGCACTGCCGTGCTGCCGTGCCGCGGTGGCGCACTGCCGTGCCCGCACTGCCGTGCCCGCACTGCCGTGCCGTGCTGCCGTGCCGCGCTGCCGTGCCCGCGCTGCCACCACTGGCCCGACCCGGGCCGGGCGGCGCTCACCGCCTGCCGGCGTGGCCCTTTGCGACATCGGCCAGGTCACCGCGGGGGTGACCGGGCGCACGGCGGGCGTGCCGGTGCGACCGCGCGCGAGGAGTGCGGCGCAGGCGGTGGACGCCTCGCCCGAGGTCACGGGTGCATCCCGGGCCGGCGCGGGCGGGCGGCCCGGGGTGGGTCAGGCGACCGGGACCGGTGGACCGTCGCCGACCAGGCGGAAGGACATCGCGCCGACCGGCTCGACCAGCCCGTCGTCCACCAGCGCGGCCAGCGCCCGGGACCGCTGCACGTCGTCGGCCCACACCTGGTCGAGACGTTGCCGGGGCACCGGCGCGGTGGCCTCCCGGAGGACGGCGAGCAGCAGTCCGCGTACCTGACGGTCGGTGCCCGCGTACCGCTGGGGACGCCGGGTGGGGCCGGCGGGCGCTTCCTGCCCGGAGGCGCGCCACGCGCACACCGCCTCGACCGGGCAGATCGCGCAGTGCGGTGACCTCGCGGTGCAGACCATCGCGCCCAGCTCCATGAACGCCGCGCTGGCCAGCGCGGCGGCGGCCGGCTCCGCCGGCAGCAGCTCCTCGGTCGCGACGAGGTCGGCGGGACGGGTGGTCGAGCCGGCGTCCGGCTCGCCGCCGACCGCCCGGCAGACCACCCGCCGTACGTTGGTGTCCACCACCGGATGCCGCTGTCCGTACGCGAAGGCCGCCACCGCCCGGGCGGTGTACGTGCCGACGCCCGGCAACGCCAGCAGCTGCTCCAACCGGTCCGGGACCTGCCCGCCGTGCCGTTCCACGATCGCCACCGCGCACTCCCGCAGCCGTACCGCCCGTCGCGGGTAGCCGAGCCGTCCCCACATCCGGATCGCCTCGGCCGGCGTGTCGGCCGCCAGGTGCGCCGGCTCGGGCCAGCGCGCCAGCCACGCCTCCCAGGCGGGCACCACCCGGACGACCGGAGTCTGCTGGAGCATCACCTCGCTCACGAGGATGGCCCACGGGGTGACGTCGGGGCGACGCCAGGGTAGGTCGCGGGCGTTGCGCTCGTACCACCGGCTGACCAGGTCGGCGAAGGTCGGTTCAGTCATCGCGCCGCCGATCATGTCACGGGCCGGGCCGGATCCCGACGGCGCGCCCGGCGGCTCCGAGCGCGACGACCGCGCCCGCCTGTCCCGGTCACTGGCCACCGGGGCAGGTCCCGCGACGCGGCGCGGGGCCGGTCGGGGAGAATGCCGGCATGAACGAGCTCGCCATCACCGTCATCGGCCGGGACCGGCCGGGCATCGTGGCCGACGTCGCCGAGGCGCTCGCCCGCCTCGGCGCGAATCTCACCGACAGCACGATGACGCGGCTGCGGGGCCACTTCGCGATGACCCTGATCTGTGTGGGCCCCGGCGCGGCCGAGGTTGAGGCGGCGCTGGCACCGCTGGCCGCCGACGGCCAACTGCTGGCGACCGTACGTGAGGTGACGGCGGACGGCGAGGCGGTGCCGAGCGGCGAGCCGTACGTGATGGCGGTGCACGGGGCGGACCGGATGGGCATCGTCGCCGCCATGACCCGGGTGCTCGCCGAGGCGGGCGGCAACGTCACCGACCTGAGCACCCGGCTGGCGGGCTCGCTCTACGTCGTCGTCGCCGAGGTGGACCTGCCGCCGGGGGCGGCCGAGAAGGCGGCGGGGCGGCTCGCGTCGGCCGCCGCCGACCTGGGCGTCGGCGTCACTCTCCGGCCGGCCGATCCGGACGTGCTGTGAGCGGGGAGGAGTACGCCGGCCTGGGCGACTGGACACCCGACGTCCTGGGCGTGCCGGGCGAGGTGCGGGCGGTCGTGTCCGCCCCGGCCACGGTTCTCGGCCGGGCCGGCGAGGAGGTCGACCCGACCGCCGAGGAGACCGTACGCCTCGCCGCCGACCTGGTCGCCACCATGCGGGTGTCGCCCGGCTGCGTCGGTCTGGCCGCGCCGCAGATCGGTGTCGGCGCGCAGGTGTTCGCGGTGGACGTCACCGGTCATCCGAAGGCCGCCACGGTGCACGGCACCTTCGTGCTGTGCAACGCGACGGTGGTGGAGGCCAGCCGGTGGAAGGTCGGCCGTGAGGGCTGCATGTCCGTACCGGACCTGACGGGCGACGTGAAGCGGGCCGGCCGGGTGGTGGTGGAGGGTGCGCTGCCGGGGACCGGGAAGGTGGTCCGGCTGGCGACCGACGCGTTCGAGGCGCGTGCGCTGCAACACGAGATCGACCACTGCGCGGGTCTGCTCTTCCTCGATCGGGTCGCCGGCGCACACGCCGTGTACCAGCGCAAGGTCTACCTCTGACGGCCGGTGGCCGGCACCGTGCGTCGCCGGGGAAGCACCCTGGGCGGCCCTGACTGTCGTGAGTGGAGGATCGCTCCGATGAGCTGCCGACGGCCCGGCGCGTCGCTGCGGTACGCCGTGCGTGGCGCCGCTACGGTGGGGGCATCATGCGTCTGACGGTCGGCCCACTGCCCCCCGCCGTTTACTGGCGGCGTCGTGCCGTCGTGCTCGGAGCGGTGCTTCTCCTCCTGATTGTCGTCCTCTACTCGTGCAACGGTACGGACGACGGCTCCGGCCGCTCGGGCGGGAGCGCGTCGTCGTCCGGCGCGACGCCCGAGCCCACCGGTTCGGTACTCACACCGCGGACGGGCACCCCGTCACCGGGCGACGGCTCCGGCGACGCGGGCGGGGAGGGCCCGTCCGCCACCCCGTCGTCGGAGGAGACCACGACGAACGGCCCGGTCCCGGTCGCCCCGGTCGCCGACGCGGGCACCTGCACCGACGCGGAGATCAAGGTGACCGCCGTCGCCCGACCCGCCACCGTGGGCCGCGGCGCGGCCGTCGACCTGCAGCTGAAGATCAGGAACAGTTCGGACCGGACGTGCAGCCGGGACGTCGGCGCCGACCTGCAGGAGCTGTTCATCAAGTCCGGCGCCGCGAAGGTCTGGTCCTCCGACACCTGTGGCACCGGCAAGGGTTCCGACGTGCAGTCGTTCACGCCCAACTTCGAGCGCTCCTACCAGCTCACCTGGAACGGCAAGGACGCCACCCGCTGCGCTGGCGGCGTGGCCGCCGGGCCCGTCCCGCCCGCCGGCACCTACCAGGTGCTGGCGCGGGTCGGCACCAAGCTCAGCGAACCGGTGCGACTGACCATCACCGGCTGACGCGGGAACCGGGTGCCGGGCCGACCGCTCCAGGCTCCCGGCATCGAGGGGCCGGCAGGAGCGTCCGCCCGACCTGGATCGAGGGCTGCCCGGACCACCCCGCCCAGATCGAGGGCCGACCGGAGCGCCTCCGGCCCGGATCGAGGGCCGGCCCAGCCGTGCCGGTGCCGGCCGTCAGACGTAGCGTTCGAGGATCGACGCCTCGGCGAGCCGGGACAGGCCCTCCCGGACGCCCCGGGCGCGGGCGTCCCCGACTCCCTCGACGGCCTGGAGATCCTCCACGGTCGCGCCGAGCAGCCGCTGGAGGCTCCCGAAGTGCCCCACCAGGCGGTCGACGATCGCCACCGGCAGCCGCGGCACCTTGGCCAGCAGCCGGAACCCCCGCGGGCTGACCGCGGCGTCGAGCGCGTCGGAGGCGGCCGGATAGCCGATCGCCTTGGCGACCGCGACCAGGTCGATCAGCTCGGTCGCGGTCAGCAGATCCAGCTCGACCAGCGCCTCGTCGAGGGTGCGTGACTTGCGGCCGGCGGGCAGGTAATCCCGGATCACCAGGGTGCGGTCGGCGTCCACGCCGGCCATCAACTCGTCGAGCTGGAGGGCGAGCAGGCGACCGTCCGTGCCCAGCTCGACCACGTAACCGGCGATCTCGTCGGCGATCCGGCGGACCATCTCGAGCCGCTGGACGACGGCGACCGCGTCCCGGACGGTGACCAGATCCTCGATCTCCAGGGCCGACAGGGTGCCGGAGACCTCGTCCAGCCGCAGCTTGTACCGTTCGAGGGTGGCGAGGGCCTGGTTGGCCCGGGAGAGGATCGCGGCCGAGTCGTCCAGCACGTGCCGCTGGCCGTTGACGTAGAGGCTGATGATCCGCATGGACTGGCTCACCGAGATGACCGGGTAGCCGGTCTGCCGGGCCACCCGCTCCGCCGTGCGGTGCCGGGTGCCGGACTCCTCGGTGGGAATGGAGGGGTCGGGCATCAGGTGCACCGCGGCCCGGACGATCCTTGTGCCGTCGCTGGACAGCACCACCGCGCCGTCCATCTTGCACAGCTCCCGGACCCGGGTCGCGGAGAACTCCACGTCGAGCGGAAAGCCGCCGGTGCAGAGGCTCTCGACGACCTTGTCGTACCCCAGGACGATCAGGGCGCCCGTGCGCCCGCGCAGGATCCGCTCCAGACCGTCGCGCAGGGCGGTGCCCGGCGCCATCAGGGCCAGGTTGGCGCGCAGCGGGTCGCCGACCGCGCCTCCGGTCACGTTCACGCTGATCGGACGGGCGGGCGAACCCACGGCGCCGGTGCGGGCGTGGGGTGTCGCGCCGGCAGGCTTGGTGGTGTCGCGGTCGATCGGCACGGGCACAGTCTACGGACTGCCCTGCGGTGGGTGCTGTCGTGGTTACTGTGATGTGTCACGATGCCGCGCTCCGACCCGACCGCACCACCTGTCCGGGCTGACCCGGTATCGCCCTCGGGGTCCGTGCTCGGTCACTCCGCGGACGCCCTCGCCACCGCCTGGAGGGCCGCCCGGACGTCCGTGACCTCGATCACCCGCATCTGCTCGGTGCGCACGCCGGTGCTCTCCGGACCGCAACCGGGCGGCACGAGCGCCAGCCGGAAGCCGAGCCGGGCCGCCTCGGCCAGCCGGCGAGGTACGGCACCGATCCGCCGCACCTCGCCGGTGAGGCCGACCTCCCCGATCGCCACCAGGTGCGGGGCGATCGCGAGATTCAGCCCGCCGGAGGCGACCGCGAGGGCGACGGCCAGATCGGCGGCCGGCTCGACGACCCGGATCCCCCCGACGGTGGCCGCGAAGACCTCCCGGTCGTGCAGCGTCAGCCGCTCGGTGCGCCGCTGAAGCACCGCCAGCACCATGGCCAGCCGGGCCGAGTCGAGGCCCGAGACCGTACGCCTCGGCGACCCGGCCACCGTCGCACCGATCAACGCCTGCACCTCGGTGACCAGGGCCCGGCGCCCCTCCATCGCCACCGTCACGCAGGTGCCCGGCACCGGCTCCGAGTAGCGGGTCAGGAAGAGCCCGGACGGGTCGGCCAGGCTGCTGATGCCGCCCTCGTGCATCTCGAAGCAGCCGACCTCGTCGGCGGCGCCGAACCGGTTCTTCACACCGCGCACCATCCGCAGCGACGAGTGCTTGTCGCCCTCGAAGTGCAGCACCACGTCGACCAGGTGCTCCAGGACGCGAGGGCCCGCCACCTGCCCGTCCTTGGTGACGTGCCCCACCAGCACCGTCGCGATGCCGCGCTCCTTGGCGACCGCCACCAGCGCGGCAGTCACCGCGCGGACCTGGGTGACGCCACCGGGCACCCCCTCGGTGCCGGTGGTGGAGATCGTCTGCACCGAGTCGAGCACCAGCAGGCCGGGCTTGACGGCGTCGAGGTGACCGAGCACCGCCGCGAGATCGCTCTCGGCGGCCAGGTAGAGCTGGTCGTCCAGCGCGCCCATCCGCTCGGCGCGCAGCCGGACCTGGCTGACCGACTCCTCACCGCTGACCACCAGGGACGGGCTGCCGCCACCGGCGGCCCACTGCTGCGCGACGTCGAGCAGCAGGGTGGACTTGCCGACCCCGGGCTCCCCGGCGAGCAGCACCACCGCACCCGGGACCAAGCCGCCGCCGAGCACCCGGTCGAGCTCGCTCACCCCGGTCGGGCGGGCCCGGGCCGGGGCGGCGCTGATGGTGGCGATGGGGCGGGCCGGCTCGGCCGGCATCCGGGAGCTGACCACCCGGCCGGAGACGGTCGGGCCGGTCAGCGTGCACTCGACGACCGAGCCCCACTCGCCGCACTCCGGGCAGCGCCCGACCCACTTGGGCGGCTGGTGGCCGCAGGCGTCGCACTCGTAGGCCGGGCGGGGCTCGCGGGCGCCGGCACGGCCGCGCCCGCCGGTCGCGCCGGCGCGCGGGGAGGTGGATCGTGAGGTGGTCACACCGGGGACGTTAGACCCCGGGTACGACGCGGACACCGCCGGCGTGGCGGTGTCGCACCAGCGCCGGCGGTGTCATGGATCACGGGTGGCTCAGTGCCCGGCGCCGCCCTCGCCGCCGTGCCCCTCCTGGCCCTCGTAGCCGCCCTCACGTTCGATGATCGGGGACGGGCGGGCGGCCGGGGTCAGCGGCACGGCCACCGGGGCCGGGGCGGTGATCGTGTGACCGTTGCCGAAGTCGAAGGTCACGAAGATGTTCTGGCCGGAGCGCAGCGCCTCGTTCAGCCCGATGAGCTGCAGCACCTGCTGGCCCTCGGTGTTCAGCCGCACGTAGCTGAGCGCGGGGATGTCGATCCGGGCCGGCTGCGTGGCCGACGCGGTCGGCGACGGGCTCTCGGTGGGGCTGGCGTCCGGGCCCGGCGAGCCGGTGCCCTCCGGCGACGGCGTGGCCGACGGCGAGGGGGCGGCGGTGGCGTCGGCGCCGGTGATGACGACCTCGCGGGCGTCGTCGGTGGTGACGGTGACGGTGACCGGGTCCGCCGAGTCGTTGTAGATCACCGCGTTCAGGACGGCGTTCGCGCCGGCCTGGTAGCCCTCGGTGCCCGGGAAGGCGAGCAGCAGGCCGCGGACGGCGTACTCACCGTTGGCGGTCTGGACGTTCACGCCCTGGACCGACGGCACCTTGTTGGCGGTCTCCGAGACCTGGCCGGCGCCGCACCCGGACAGCAGCAGTCCGGTCGTCGCCGCCACGCCGGTAACCAGCAGGGCCGCCCGTCGGGAACCCCTGATCGAGCGCGTCACGTCGGTCCTCCTCGTCACGATCCACCCGGCCGTACGCCGGGCACGGTGGCCATGCCCGCGCAGACCGCCGTTAAGGGTAGTTGGGCCTGATCGACTGCCGCACGGCGACCCGGGGATGCCACCTGCCGGGGTGCTCGTCAGACCACCGGGCCGCTGGTGACGAGCAGGACGACGTCGACGAGGGCGATCGCCATCACCGCCCGGAAGGCAGCCACCGACCGCGCTCCGGCCCGGGCGGTCGCGCGCGCGGCGTACCAGGTCAGGGGCGGCACCACGACGGCGGCCGCCACCGCGGCGAGCCCGACCGGCGACGGTGGCCCGGGCGGCCCGAGGACCAGCGTGGCGGTCGCGGCGAGCAGCAGCCCGGCGGCGGCGGCCCGGCTCCCGGCCGGCCCGAGGCGGTGGGGCAGGCCGCGCACGCCGGTGCGGGCGTCGTCGGCGAGATCGGGCAGCACGTTCGCGAAGTGCGCACCGGCGCCGAGCAGGCCCGCGGCGGCGACCAGCCAGACCGGCGGCGCCGGCGCGCCGGGCAGCGCCAGCACGACGAAGGCGGGCAGCGAACCGAAGGAGACCGCGTAGGGGAGCACCGACAGCGGGGACGACTTCAGCGGCCAGTCGTAGAGCAGCGCGGAGACCAGGCCGGCGGTGGCGACGATCGCGGCGGGCGGGGTGGTGGCCAGCGCGAGCGCCGGCGTGGCGAGCGCGGCCACCGCGGCGGCCGAGGCCGTGGCGCGCCGGCTCACCGCGCCGGCGGCGACCGGCTTGTCGGTACGCCCCACCGCGGCGTCCCGTTCCGCGTCGAGCGCGTCGTTGGCCCAGCCGACGGCGAGCTGGCTGGCGGCCACGGTGAGCACGACGGCGAGGATGCCGGCCGGCCGGTGCCCGACCCCCCAGGCGAGCAGGCCGGCGACCGCGGTCACCGCCGCGGCCGGCTCCGGGTGGCTCGCCCGGACCAGGGCGGGCACCCGCGCGACACGCCCTAGCACTGAGAACGACATGAGGGAAGTCTGGTCGTTACCGGACAGTCGTGCCACGCTCGTGTCCATGCGAGATGCGGGCCGCACCCTGCCGCGCAACGATCCGCGCCAGTACGACGACCTGGCCGGCGAGTGGTGGCGGCCGGACGGCGTCTTCGCGATGCTGCACTGGTTGGCCGAGGCGCGGGCGGCCCTCGTGCCGGTGGCGTCCCGCCCCCGCGCCGTCCTGGTCGACCTCGGCTGCGGTGCCGGGCTGCTCGCCCCGCACCTGGCCGGCAAGGGCTACCGGCACGTGGGCGTCGACCTCACCGTCTCGGCGCTGCGCCAGGCCGCGGCGCACGGTGTGACCGTGGTCAACGCCGACGTGACCGCGGTGCCGCTGGCGGCCGGCTGCGCCGACGTGGTGGCCGCGGGCGAGCTGCTGGAGCACGTTCCCGAGTGGCGGCGCGCGGTGGCCGAGGCCTGCCGGCTGCTCCGCCCGGGCGGCCTGCTCGTCCTCGACACCCTCAACGACACCGCGCTGAGCCGCCTGGTCGCCGTCCACATCGGGGAGCGGCTGCCCACCGTGCCGCGCGGGATCCACGATCCACGGTTGTTCGTGGACGACCGCGCGCTGGTCGCCGAGTGCGCGCGGCACGGCGTGGACCTGCGGGTACGCGGCGTCCGGCCGCAGCTGGCCGGCGTGGTCGGCTGGCTGGCCCGGCGGTTGCGGGGTGCTGGCGGCGGGGCGCCGCCGCGCATCGTGCCGACCTGGTCGACGGCGGTCCTCTACCAGGGCTGGGGGGTCCGGAAGGGGTAGCCGGGCCCGGTGCGGGGGTACAGGGACGCGGAGAAGGGGGACGTATGACGCAGGCTGTGGAGGCGGCCCGCCGGTTGGCGCCGCGGTTCGCCGCCCGGGCGGCCGAGCACGACCGGGACGGCACCTTCCCGGTCGACGACTTCCGGGATCTGCGGGCGGCCGGCCTGTTCGGCCTGATGGTGCCCCGCGACCTCGGCGGCCTGGGTGCCACCTTCGCCGAGTACGCGGCGGTCGCCACCGAGCTGGCCCGGGGTAACGGCGCGACGGCCCTGGTCTTCAACATGCACGCCTCGGTGACCGGCGCGCTGGGCGCGGTGACCGAGGAGCTGGCCGAGGCGCTCGGCGTACCGGAGGAGGCGTTGGCGGCGCGGGACCGGCTGCTGCGCGCGGCGGCCGAGGGCTCCTGGTACGCGGTGGCGATGAGCGAGCGCGGCGCGGGCGCCCGGCTCTCGCAGCTCAGCACGGTCTACGAGCCGGCGGACGGCGGCTGGCGGATCAAGGGCAGCAAGACGTTCTGCTCCGGCGCCGGGCACGCCGACGGTTACCTCGTGGCCGCGCGGAGCGCCGCCGACCCGTCGGTGGTCTCCCAGTTCCTCGTGCCGGCCGGCGACGGGTTGACCGTCGAGGAGACGTGGGACTCGCTGGGCATGCGTGCCACCTCCTCGCATGATCTGCACGTGGATGTCACCGTGCCGGCCGACCGGCTGCTCGGCGGCGTGGAGGGGCTCGCCCTGGTGGTCGCGCAGCTGATGCCGCACTGGCTGGTGGCCAGCTACGCCGCCGTGTACGTCGGGGTGGCCCGGGCCGCGATCGACGCGGCGGCCGAGCACCTGAACGCCCGCAACCTCGGCGGCCTGCCGGCGGTCCGGGCCCGGCTCGGGCGGGCCGACGCGGCGGTCGCGGCGGCCGGCCTGGCGGTGGCCGAGGCGGCCCGCCGCGTCGACGAGGCGTCCGGCGACGCCGAGACCAACCGGTGGGTCTGGCGGGCGAAGCTGCTCGCCGGCACCACCGCCGCCGACGTGGCGGCGTCCGTGCTGGAGGCGGCCGGGACGGCGGCCACCCGGCGCGGGCACCCGCTCGAGCGGTTGTACCGGGACGCCCGCTGCGGCTCGCTGCACCCCGCGACGTCCGACGTCTGCGCCGACTGGCTCGGCATCGCGGCACTGGGCGGCGACCCGGACCGCGACGGGTCGGCCCCTCGTTGGTGAACGTGCAGGGCTATCACGACGAGAGGTGGGCACCGTGGCCGAGCCGGTGATCGCGGGGGTCGGTGCGGCGCACCCGCCGTCGGCCAACCAGGACGAACTGTGGGAGGGCTTCTTCTCGAAGCACTTCTCCGGTACGACGAGGGCGCTGGCCGAGCGCGTCTTCGCCAACTCCGGCGTGACCCGCCGGCAGGCCGCGGTCAACCCGTTGCTGGAGGACGTCTCCGACTGGCCGACCGAGCGGCGGATGCGCCGCTACCAGGTGGAGGCGTTGCCGCTGGGCAAGGAGGCGGTGGGCCGGGCGCTGACCGCCGCCGGCCTGGCCGCCGGGGACATCGGGCTGTTCGTGGTCTGCTCCTGCACCGGCTACGCCACCCCGGGCCTGGACATCCTGCTCGCCCGGGACCTGGGCATGGCCGCCGGGACGCAGCGCATGTTCGTCGGGCACATGGGCTGCTACGCGGCGTTGCCCGGGCTCGGCGCGGCGAGCGACTTCGTGACCGCGCGGGGCCGGCCCGCGCTGCTGCTCTGCGCCGAGCTGACCAGCCTGCACATCCAGCCCTCCACCGCTCGGGTGGACACCCAGCAGATCGTCTCCCACGCGCTCTTCTCGGACGCCGCCGTCGCCGTCGTGGTCCTGCCCGGCGGCCCGGGGTACGCGCTGCGCGAGGTCACCTCGGTCACCGACACGTCGACGGCCGACCACATGACCTGGGACGTCACCGACACCGGGTTCCGGATGGGGTTGTCACCGAAGGTGCCGCAGGTGCTCTCCAGGCACGTCCGGGGGCTGGTCGACGACCTGCTGGCCCGGCACGGCACCAGCAGGTCGGCGGTGGACGGCTGGGCGGTCCACCCGGGCGGTCCGCGCATCCTCAACGTGGTGGAGCGGGAACTGGCCCTGCCGGCGGACGGGCTGGCGGCGTCCCGGGCGACGCTGGCCGAGCACGGCAACTGCTCCTCGCCGACGGTGCTGTTGATCCTGGACCGGCTCCGCCGGGCTCCCGTACCGCCCCGGCGGGTGGTGGCGCTGGCCTTCGGCCCCGGCCTGACCCTGTACGCGGCCCTGCTCGAACGGCAGGGCTGAGCGTCGGGCGCTACCCTCGGCGCATGGACGCCGAGCCGGGGGTCCGCTGCCCGCCGATCGGAACGGGCCCCGGCGACCGGGTGCGCGGTCTGGTTCTCCTGCTGGCCGCGCTGATCGTGCTGGCGGCCGGCGGCATCTGGTGGGCCGCCCGTGTCCCGGCGGTGGCGAGCGCGCCGACGAGCGGCGTGGTGCTCCGCGACGAGCGGAGCGGCAGCCGGGTCGTCGTGGATCCGGTCACCGGCCGAACGGTCGCGGCGGGGCGCGCCGGCCTGGCGCCGGGTTCCCGGGTCGAGCCCGACGACCGCAGGTCGTGGCGTGGTGCGGTGATCTGGAGTGACCGGGCCACGATCACTCCCCGGGACGGCCTGGTCCGCCGGTCGTCGACGGCCGAGACCGGCGCCCGCCACGTGTTGCGGTTCAGCTGCACCGGCCCCGGGGAACTGCTGGTGGTGATCGACGGGGCCCGGTACGCCGGCCCGCTGACCAGCGGCTGCGGCGCGTCGGTGACGACCGCGACCGAGGTGACCGGCGCGGGCGGGCCGATTCAGGTCTCCTTCTCGACGGTCAACGACCAGCCGCTGCGGGTCGAGGCGCAGCTGATCGAGGTCCCCTGAGCCGGAGTCAGCCGGCCAGGCGGGCCAGCTCGGGTTCGTAGTCGGCGGTCGACCGGACCTCGGGTACCACCTTCACCAGCGTGCCGGTGCGGTCGACCAGCAGCGCGGTGGCCGCCCCGGCCCGGGGCGGCAGGTGCAGGAAGGCGCGTAGGCCGCCGGCCGGGTCGTCGAGCGCGCGCAGGGTCGCCCCCGTGGGCGGGGGTGGCACGTGTACCACCGGGTCGGCGTCGACGGTGACCACGGTGACTCCGGGCGGCGCCACCGAGGCGGCGCCGGTCAGCTCCGCCGCGCAGGCGCACGCGTCGGCCAGCACGATGAGCGCCGGCACCAGGCCCCGCAGCGGCACCGGCTGCCCGTCGTCGACCAGGTCGAGCGCGGGCAGGGGACGGCCGGACAGCCCGGGCGGCGGCGCGTGCGGGGCGGGCGTCGACGCCGGTGCCGCCGATCGGGGGGAGCGGGACCAGCTGACGGCGACCAGCCCGGCGAGCGTGGTGACCACGGCCACCAGGAGCACCAGCAGCGGCAGGGCGAGCGGCGGCGGCGACCCCGGCACGGCCTCCCGCGCCCGCCCGCTCAGCTCCCGGCGGACCTGCTCGGCCTCGGCCGCCAGCGCCGAGGCGTCGTCCGGTACGACCACCCGGCCCCACTCGGGGGGCAGGTCAGGCAGGCCGGGGTCGTCTGCGTCGGGCTTGCCCATCGGACCACCCCCTGGAGTTGTCTCCCGGCTCATGTCCAGCCTCCCCCACCGGGCCTCCTCCCGCTACACCTGGGCGCGTACCCGCGCCGCGGGATACCATGGGGCGAGCGCAACGCCCTTGATCTCGGGTTTCCGTCACCCGTACCGGGACGTCACAAGAGCGTCACGGAGCGTGTTCGATTCTTCGGTCTGGCGGCCTGTCAAGCTGAAGAAATCCCTCTCACAGGGCCCCTGAGCTGCGCCAACGGTCAGGACAGCGGTGAGACATCGGTGTCTGAGCGTGTTACTCTAGACACAGCGAAAGGGGTTTCGAACCTATGGTTTTCAGTGTCGGCGAGACCGTTGTTTACCCCCACCACGGGGCCGCACTCATCGAGGCAATCGAGACTCGGGTCATCAAGGGCGAGGAGAAGCAATACCTCGTCCTGAGGGTCGCGCAGGGTGACCTTACGGTCCGGGTGCCCGCTGAGAACGCCGAGATCGTGGGTGTGCGCGAGGTGGTCGGCGAAGAGGGCCTCGGCAAGGTCTTCGACGTTCTCCGGGCTCCGCACACCGAGGAGCCGACCAACTGGTCGCGGCGTTACAAGGCGAATCTGGAGAAGCTGGCCTCCGGGAATCCGCTGAAGGTGGCTGAGGTCGTCCGCGACCTGTGGCGCCGGGAGCGGGAGCGGGGGCTGTCCGCGGGCGAGAAGCGCATGCTCGCCAAGGCCCGCGACATTCTCGTCGGCGAGGTCGCGCTGGCCGAGAAGAGCACCAAGGACGAGGCGGAGACGCTGCTCGACAAGGTGCTGACCGAGGCCTGATCCGCACCCCATCGTCGTACCCGATTCGAAGCGAAGAAACCACCGAGGACCGCGACGTGACCGCGCAGCTCAATCCGCGCGGTGACGTCGCGGTCCTCGTGCCTGCGGCGGGTGCCGGTGTACGCCTGGGCCCCGGCCGGCCGAAGGCGCTGCGCCTGCTCGGCGGCGAGCCGCTGCTGGTGCACGCGGTCCGCCGGCTCGCCGCCGCCGCGTCCGTGCACACCGTCGTGGTGGCCGCCCCGGCCGGGGAGCTGGCCGCCGTCCGGGAGCTGCTCGCGCCGGTGGCGCCGGTCACCGTTGTGCCCGGCGGCGCCGAACGGCAGGCGTCGGTCGCCGCCGCGCTGGCCGCGGTGCCCGCCGGCCCCGAGATCGTCCTGGTGCACGACGCGGCCCGGGCGCTGACTCCGCCCGGGCTGGTCGAGTCCGTCGCCGCGGCGGTCCGTTCCGGTCATGACGCGGTGATCCCCGTCCTGCCGGTGGTCGACACGATCAAGGAGGTCGGTGCCGGCGAGCAGGTCCTCGGCACGGTCGACCGGGCGGCCCTGCGGGCGGTGCAGACGCCGCAGGGATTCCGCCGGGCCGTGTTGGCCGCCGCGCACGCCGCCGCCACCGACCCGCTCACCGACGACGCCGGCCTGGTCGAGAAGCTCGGCGTCCCGGTGGTGTGCGTCCCGGGATCGGAGTACGCCCTGAAGATCACCCGGCCGTTCGACCTGGCGCTGGCCGAGCACCTGCTGAACACCGGCGCCTGACGCGTACGCTCTGGTCATGATCGTTCCGCGGGTGGCCATCGGCACGGACGTGCACGCCTTCGAGGCCGGTCGGCCGTGCTGGGTGGCCGGCCTGCACTGGCCCGACCAGGACGGTCTGGCCGGGCACTCGGACGCCGACGTGGCCGCGCACGCCGCCTGCAACGCCCTGCTCTCCGCCGCCGGCCTCGGCGACCTCGGCGCCAACTTCGGCGTGGGCCAGCCGGAGTGGGCCGGCGCCTCCGGAGTGGCCCTGCTCGCCGAGAGCGCCCGCCGGGTCCGGGCGGCCGGCTTCGCCATCGGCAACGTGTCGGTGCAGGTGATCGGGAACCGCCCCAAGATCGGTCCACGCCGGGACGAGGCGCAGCGGGTGCTGTCGGCGGCCGTCGGCGCCCCGGTCAGCGTCTCCGCCGCGACCACCGACGGGCTCGGCTTCCCGGGCCGTGGGGAGGGGCTGACCGGCATCGCGGTGGCCCTGGTCTACGAGGCGTCGGCCGCTTAGGCTCGCCGCGATGTCCAGCGACGCCCCCGCCGACCGTTCCGCCGCCGACGGCTACCTCCAGCGCGCGCAGCTCCTCGCCGAGCTGGGCCGCTACGACGAGGCCGCCGCCGAGCTGGGTTACGCGGTCGCGCTCGAACCGGAGAACGCCGCGGTGTTGACCGCGTTGTCCCGCGTACACCTGGCCGCCGGCCGGCCCGCCGACGCGCGCACCGCCGCCGACGGTGCCGTCGCCGCCGCCCCCGACTGGGTTCCCGCCCTGGTCGCCCGGGCGATGGCACTGGCCGACCTGGAGGAGTACGCCGAGGCCGCCCGTACCGCCGACCGCATCCTCGCCCTGGGCCCGGACGACGCGTACGCCCAGCGCAGCGCCGCCGCGATCCTGGCCGGCTCCCGGAACGGCCAGCCGGCGCTGAACGCGGCCTGGCGGGGTGTGGAGCTGGCCCCCGAGGAGCCGGAGGCGCATCTGGTGCTCGGGCTGGTCGCGGCGAACATGCAGATGTACGACCTGGCCGAGCGCGCCTACGCCGAGGCCCTGCGGCTGGACCCGCAGCTCGCCGAGGCGCGGCACGACATCGGTGTGCTGCGGCTGGAGCAGCGCCGCTGGAGTGAGGCGCTGGAGCACCTCGCCGAGGCCGCGGCGATGAGCCCCGGCCGGGTCGACTCGGGCCGGACGATCTCCGTCGGCCTGCGCCAGCTCGTCGTGTTCGGTGCCGGTTGGTCGATCGTCGCGGCCGTGGTGCTCGCGTGCGTCGCCCTCGGCGGTGGGGGCCTGTCGCGCGTCGCCGCGGTGTTCGCGGCGCTCGGCGGCGCGCTGGTGCTGTGGCGGTACGCCGCGAAGCTGCCCGCCCCGGCGCGCACGATCCTGCCGAGCCTGCTGCGCTCGGACCGCGGCCTGGCGATGGCCGTGTACGCGGCTGCCGCCGCCCCGGTGCTGATCCTGATCTACGCCCTGGTCGGGACGCCGTGGCCACTGGTCCTGGCGATCGCCGTGGCGACCGTCGCCGAACTGACGGTGATCGCCCGCCCGGTCGCCCGGTAACCCGTCACGCCCGGCGCGCCCAGGTCCAGGCGTAGGCGTCGTCCGCGCAGGTCGTGGCGGCGTCGCACAGGTCGAGCGGGCGGAACGTGTCGACCATGACGGCCAGTTCGTCGAAGAAGTCCACACCGATCGACCGCTCGGCGGCACCGGGCTGCGGGCCGTGGGTGAAGCCGGACGGGTGCAGCGAGATCGAGCCCTGCTCGATCCCGGAGCCGCGCCGGGCCTCGTAGTTGCCGCCGGTGTAGAAGAGCATCTCGTCCGAGTCGACGTTGTGGTGGTTGTACGGCACCGGGATGGCGTCCGGGTGGTAGTCGACCTTGCGCGGGACGAACGAGCAGACCACGAAGTTCGGGCCCTGGAAGGTCTGGTGCACCGGCGGCGGCTGGTGGATCCGGCCGGTGATCGGTTCGAAGTCGTGGATGGAGAACGCCCACGGGTACATGTGCCCGTCCCAGCCGACCACGTCGAACGGGTGGTTGGCGTAGACGTGGCGCGTCCACCCGCGCCGGTGCCGGACCAGCACCTCCACGTCGGTGCCGTCGACCAGCAGCGGCGCGTCCGGCCCGCGGACGTCGCGCTCGCAGTACGGCGAGTGCTCCAGGAACTGGCCCCGCACCGACAGGTACCGCTTGGGCGGGCCGATGTGACCGGCCGCCTCGATCGCGAGCAGCCGGACCGGCTCGGTGCCGGTCGGGACGAGCCGGTGGACGGTCGAGGTCGGGATGATCACGTAGTCACCGGCGACCGCGTCGAGCACGCCGAACGTCGACTCGACCCGCAGGGCACCGGACTCGACGTACAGGCAGTGGTCGCCGGTGGCGTCGCGGAACAGCGGGGATGGCCGGTCGGCCAGCACGTACGCGATGCGGACGTCGTCGTTGGCGAGCAGGTACTGCCGGCCGAGCACCGGGTCGGCGCCGGCGGCGTCCAGCTTGTGGGTGCGTAGGTGGCGGGGCTTGAGCGGGAGGTTCGGCGTTCGGGTGACGGCCGGCGGGGTGAACTCCTCGGCCGCCACGATCGCGGTCGGCGCGTGCCGGTGGTAGAGCAGGGAGGAGTCGGAGGAGAAGCCCTCCTGGCCCATCAGCTCCTCGGCGTAGAGGCGCCCGTCGGGCTGACGGAACTGGGTGTGGCGTTTGCGCGGCACCTCGCCGACGCGGCGGTAGTACGGCATCTCGCCCTCCCGTAGACCGAGGCGTCCGATTATCGGACGCGGTTGTCCGCTCCTTGTAGCGTCCCGTACATTCTTGTGTCGTGTCAACGCAGCTGCCCCGGCTCCTGGCCGGTCTCGTCGACGACGCCGCGGTCTTCCCGCCCGGCAGCGCGCCGCTGCCCGACGCCGTCCGGGCCCACCGGGAGCACCGCACCGCCTGGTACGCCGACCTGGTCGGCCCGCTGCTGGTGCCCGCGTCCGCGGTGGCCGCCCGTGAGCTGCATCCCGAGGTCGACCCGGCCGAGGGCCTCGTGATCGGACTGATCGGCGACACCGGTCTGCCCGGCCTCCCGGCCGCACTGGCGGCGCTGCCGGCCGGCGTGAGCCTCCGCCAGGTAGAGGTGCCGGTCGCCAAGCGCGGCGAGGACCCGCAGCCGGGCCTGACCGAGCTGCGGAAGGTCACCGAGGGGCTGGGCGGCACCCCCGTCTACGCCGAGATCCCGCTGGCCTTCGGCCTGATGGGCGCACTGGACACCCTCGCCGACGCGCGCGCGGGTGGGCTCCCGGTCGCGGCCAAGTTCCGCACCGGCGGGCTCGCCGCCGAGCTGTTCCCCACGCCCGCCGAGCTGGCCGCAGTGATCTGCGGCTGCCGGGACCGGGGGCTGCCGTTCAAGCTGACCGCCGGGCTGCACCACGCGGTGCGGCACCTGGATCCGCCGACCGGCTTCACCCACCACGGCTTCGCCAACGTGCTGGCCGCCGCGCTCGCCGCCGCGCGGGGCGCCGCGGTGGAGCGGGTCACCGAGCTGCTCACCGCCACCGACCCGCGGCCACTGCTCGAGCCCATCGAGGACGGGCTGGACGCGGCGCGTCCGCTGTGGGTCGGGTACGGCTCGTGCAGCATCCTGGAACCACTGACCGATCTGATCCGGCTGGGACTGGTGAACGGGGGCTTCGAGGCATGACGACCTGGGTGACGGGTGCCGAGGGATCGCCGTACGGCGTGCACAACCTGCCGTACGGGGTGTTCCGCCGTGCCGGGCAGGAGCCGCGGGTGGGCGTACGTATCGGTGACCACGTGCTGGACCTGGGCGGCGCGGAGGCGGCCGGTCTGGTACTGGCCGCCGGCACGCTGGGCCGGCCCCGGCTGAACGACTTCATGGCGCTTGGCCGTCCGCAGTGGACCGCCGTCCGGCAGCGGATCACCGAACTGCTCACCGACCCCACCCACCGGGGGGCGGTCGAGCCGCTGCTGGTGCCCCTGGCGGGCGTCGAGCTGCTGCTGCCGTTCGAGGTGGCGGACTATGTGGACTTCTACTCGTCGGAGCACCACGCCGCCAACGTCGGGCAGATCTTCCGGCCCGGCCAGCCGCCGCTGCTGCCCAACTGGAAGCACCTGCCGATCGGCTACCACGGCCGGGCCGGCACGGTCGTCGTCTCCGGCACACCCGTCGTGCGTCCCCAGGGGCAGCGGGCCACCCCGCAGGGCCCGGCCACCGGTCCCTCGGTCCGCCTCGACATCGAGGCGGAGGTCGGCTTCGTGGTGGGCGTGCCGAGCCCGCTGGGTCGCCGGGTCGCCACCGCCGACTTCACCGACCACGTGTTCGGCGTGGTGCTGGTCAACGACTGGTCGGCGCGGGACATCCAGGCCTGGGAGTACCAGCCCCTCGGCCCGTTCCTCGGCAAGTCCTTCGCCACCTCGGTCTCGGCCTGGGTGACGCCACTGGAGGCGCTCGGTGCGGCGTTCGTGCCGGCGCCGGACCAGGACCCGCCGGTCGCCGACTACCTGCGCGACGAGCCGCACCACGGTCTGGACCTGCGGCTCGCGGTCGAGTGGAACGGCGAGCGGGTCAGCCAGCCGCCGTTCGCCACCATGTACTGGACGCCGGCCCAGCAGTTGGCCCACCTGACCGTCAACGGGGCGTCCCTGCGCACCGGTGACCTGTACGCCTCCGGCACCGTGTCCGGGCCCGAGCGGCACCAGGTCGGCTCGTTCCTGGAGCTGACCTGGGGCGGCGCGGAGCCGGTGAAGGTCGGTGGCGCGGAGCGCACCTTCCTGGAGGACGGGGACACCGTCACCGTCATCGCCACCGCGCCCGGCCCGGACGGCACGACCGTCGCCCTCGGCGAGGTCACCGGCACCATCCTCCCCGCCCGCTGACGCCGGGCCCGGCACCGGCCCAGCTCCGCCGATCCGCGGCCCGGCCGCGCTGGACCGGGGTCCGTCGGCGGCACCGCCGGTCGCGCCGGGCCGCCGCCCGCCGGTTTCTGACGTACGGCCGGTCCGTCGTCCCGTGAACGGGACGCCATGTCGCACAGATCGTCCGACCGGCGACCGTGTCTCCTGCGTTGATCGACCGGATTCCGTCGCTGTGCCGCGCCGGGCCGGGCCCGATCTCCCCCCTTCGGTCCCGGCCCGGCCGTCGGCTGGCGTCCATCGACAGGAGGGTGAGGATGAACGATCTCCCGGGTGCGGTCTGGCGTACCAGCAGCCGCTCCAACGACCAGGGCCTCTGCGTGGAGGTGGCCGACAACCTGGTCGACGCGCTCGGCGTGGTGGCCGTACGCGACTCGAAGGACCGGTCCGGCCCGGCGCTCACGGTCAGCCCACCGGGGTGGTCGGCGTTCGTCCGGGCGATCCAGGCGGGACAGTTCGACCGCTGATCGCGTACGGCCGGCGCCGCGGGGGCCTCACCGGACGGGAATTTCCGGCCGCGGGGCCCCGTTCGGCGCTCACGGGGCGTACCGTCGACGCCACGGGAGGTGGCATGTCGAGGGTGACGGTCACACAGTCCATCGAGGCGCACGCGGCCGACGTGTGGCGCCTGCTCACCGACCTGACCGTCCGCACCCGTGCCACGCGTGGCGTCGAGGTCCTGACCCCGGGCGGGTTCGGCCCCGGCACCGCCTGGCGGGAGGTGCGGTCCCAGCCGGACGGCTCGGCCCTGATCGAAGAGTTCGTCGTGGTCGACGTCGAGCCACCGCGCCGACTGGTGCTCAACTCGCCCGGAGCGGGTGTCGACTACCGGGTCACCTGGACGCTGCGCCCGGTCCCGCGCCGGGGTCGCACGATGGTCACGGTCACCCAGGAGGCGATCGCCTCCGCGCCGTACGGCCGGGTCGTCGCGCTGTTCCTCGGCGGGCTCGCCGCCCGGGTGGTCGAGAGCGCCCTCCGGCGTGACCTCGCCGACCTCGCCGCCGCCACCCGGGCTGCCGACGCCGCCTGAACCCGCCCGACCGGGCGGTTGCCATGCGTAGCGACGTGCCGGTCCGGCCGGCTGGCGGACGTCGCGGCGCCGGCCGCGGCCGGCAACCTCACAGCGGCCGGACGCGCCGCGCTGGGTAGGGTGCCGGGCGGAGGTGCGCATGGGGTTCCCGAAGGGCCGGCGGCGGCTCGTGCTGGTGGCGGCGGTCCTGCTGGTCACCGTCGCGGTCGCGGCCACGGTCTACCGGGTGCTCGCCCCGGCCGAGGTCAGCACTCCGGCGAGGGCCGCCTATCCGACCGCGGCGGACCCGGCGCCGGGGGTGGTCGCGCGGCTGCCGGTGGCCCCGCTGGTCGTCGACGGCCGGCTCCGGGTGTACGCGGCTCAACGGCAGGTCTACGCCGACCGTCCGGTGGACCACCGGCACCGGACGACGCCCTACTGGTCGTACCGCCGCTGGCCGGCCGAACTCGACGGCGTGGCAGCCAGCGGCGCCACTGTCGTGACCCGCTGGTCGGACGGCCTGCTGGTGGCACTGGACGCGCGCACCGGACGGGTCGTCTGGCGGACCGAAGGGCCGAAGCCGGAACGGGCGGCCGCGCCCCGGCGGACCGGTGCGGCGACGGTGTGGGAACCGGACGGCCTCCTCGTCACCCCGGCGGCCGGCCGGACGGTGGTGATCACCGCCGGCCACGACTCGCTGGCCGGCGTCGACCTGGCCGACGGGCGGCAGCTCTGGCGGGCCGGCGTCGGTGAGGGCTGCCACCAGCCGGTCGGCACCACGTCGACGGGCCGGGTGGTCGCCGTCGACTCGTGCGACGCCGCGGTCGAGTTCCGGGACGTCACGACCGGCACGGTGAGTGCCCGGTGGCGCCCGCCCGCTGCCGGGGAGGGCCTGGTCGTCACGCCGCTCGGCTGCCGCGCCGGCCGGGCCGGGTGCACCGGCCTGCGTACCGTCGGCGGCTCCGGTGACGACGCGGGCCGGGGGTGGCTGCTGGGTGCCGGCGAGCCGGTCGCGGCACCGGTGCTGAACCAGCCGGACGCGGTGCTCGCCGGTGACACCGCCGTCGGGATCGTGGACGGTGTCCCGGTCGGCCGGGAGGCGCGGACGGGGACCGAACGGTGGCGCCGTGCCGACCTGGAGGGTGCCCGGGTGCTCGCCGTCGAGCGGGACCGGGTGCACCTGGTGACCGGTGCGAACGACCTGGTGACGCTGGACCCGGCGAGCGGGGTCCAGCGGTCCCGGTTCCCGCTCACCGCCGGCTCGGACGGGACGTCCTGGGCGCCCGGGGCCGCGTACGCGGTCGACGGCTTCCTGGCCGTGGAGCGCCTGCGTGAGCCGGTCGACCCGGGGGCGGACGACCAACGCTACTTCTTCACCTCCGAGCCGGTGCTGCTCGCCGCGACATGACGGGTCGGCTGGTCGACAAAACGGACATTAGTTATTTATAGTCACACGCGTGCGTCTCGTGGCCATCCTGTCGTGCTCCTGGTCCTCGGCGACGCCGCCCCGGTGGCGGCCGCCCCGGCGTCCAGGACGGTCCGGATCGCGCTGACCGAGGGAGTGGACATCACGGTGCCGGCCGCCGGCAGCCGGGAGGCGGACGGCACGCCGGTGGTCACGGCCGAGGTGCACAACACCGGCAAGCGTGGACTCAGCCCAGCGCGGCCTCCGCCGCCGCCAGGAAGGCGTCGTTCTCGGCCGGGGTCCCGATCGTGACCCGGACCCCGTCGCCCGGGAACGGCCGCACGATCACACCGCGCGACTCGCACGCCTTGCCGAAGTCCATGGCCCGGTCGCCGAGCGGCAGCCAGACGAAGTTGGCCTGGCTGTCCGGCACGTCCGGGACGAGCTTGCGTAGCGCCTCGGTGACCCGGTCCCGCTCGGCCACGACCAGCGCGCAACGTCGCTCCACCTCAGCGGCCTGCGCCAGCGCCGCCAGCGCGGCGGCCTGCGCCGCCATGCTGGTGGAGAAGGGCGTGACCACCTTGCGCACCGCCGCCGCCACCTCCGGCTGGGCGACCAACCAGCCGATCCGCAGGCCGGCCAGGCCCCACGCCTTCGACAGCGTCCGCAGCACCGCCACGTTTGGCCGGTCCGCGTAGGTGAGGCCGTCCGGCACCTCGGGGTCGGTGACGAACTCCCGGTACGCCTCGTCGATGACCACCAGCACGTCGTCCGGCACCGCGTCGAGGAAGCGGTCCAGCTCGGCGCGCCGCACGGCGGTACCGGTGGGGTTGTTCGGGTTGCAGACCAGGATCATCCGGGTCCGGTCGGTCACGGCCGCGGCCATCGCCGCCAGGTCGTGCCCGTGCCCGGCGTCGTTCGGGACCCGGACGCTGGTCGCGCCGCTGGTCGCCCCGATGATCGGGTACGCCTCGAACGAGCGCCACGAGTAGAGCAACTCGTCGCCGGGCAGGCAGGTGGCGCGGACCAGGTGCTCGGCCAGCGCCACCGAGCCGCATCCGGTGGCGATCCGGTCCAGGTCCACGGCGTACCGCTCGGCCAGGGCCTGCCGCAGCGCCACCACACCCATGTCCGGGTAGCGGTGCACACCGGCGGTCGCCTCCGCGACCGCCTCCACGACACCGGGCAGCGGGCCGTACGGCACCTCGTTGCTGGCCAGCTTGATCGCTTCGGGCAGGCCCAGCTCCCGGGCCAGGTCGGCCGGGCTGCGGCCGGGTACGTAGTTGGGCAGCGCGTCCAGGTCGGCGCGGGTCAGCCGCGGCGCGGGCTGGTGACGTCCGGTGTCGGTCATGGGGTGTCTCCCGGGGGTGTGGTGCGGTCGTTCTGGGCGGGGGTGCGCGGGGCGCGCGGAACCTGGACCACCACGGTCTGCGCCCGCTTGTCGTGCAGGGCCTGCCGGAGCGGGTGGTCGAAGAGCGGGGAGACCGCGTCGAGCAGCTGGAGCAGCAGGCCCAGGCCGCAGCAGTACCACAGCAGCGTGGGCAGACCCAGGGTGTTCCACCGCCGCAGCGCCCGGCCCATCCCCAGCGGCTGGTCGGCGGCGAGCGGCACCGCCTTGATGCCCATCACCCGCTTGCCGAACGTCTGCCCGCCGGCGGCCATGGCCGGCACCTCGTACGCCAGCCAGAGCGCCGTGGCGATCAGCAGGATGACGATCAGCAGCGACTCCGCCTGCGCGCCCGGCGGGGGCAGCGGTTCCGACGTCACCTCGCCGTTCTGGACGCGCCGCCACCACTCGTTGAAGGTGGGCCGGAACTCCTGCACCAGCCGTCGGACGAAGAAGGCGTTCACGGCGGCGTTGAGCGCGAAGACGATGGCGAAGTCGATGAGCCGGGCCGTCAGGCGGGCCCCGTAACCGGCCAGCGGCAGGCCGTGCGGGCGCGGCTCCGGCGGCCGTCCCGGCCAGGTCGGGTACGGCCAGCCCGGTGGCGGGCCGTACGCATGGGGTGGGGCGGCGTGCGGTGGGGCGGCGTGCGGCGGCCAGCCACCCGGCGGCGGCGCGGCGGTCCCGCCCTGAGCCGGGTCGGCCGGCGGCTGCCCGGCAGCCGGGGAGACCGGCTCGGGCGTGGTGGCCGCCCCGGGCACGCTGGCCGGCTCCGCGGCGGGCGGCTCGGCCGGCGGTGGCCCCTCCGGCGGGGTGGCGTCGACCGGGATGGGCGGGCCGATCCAGCCCTCGCCGTCCCAGTACCGCCGCGTCTCCGGGTCGGCCGGGTCGACGTACCAGCCGGGTGCGACGCTCATGGCGTCGCCTTCATGCGCTCGCTCACCTGGACACCTTAACGACGACGGTTTCCGCGAACCGGTCGTGGAGGCACTGCTGCCAGGGCTTGTCCCACAGCTGCCAGAACCCGTCGAGGTAGCTGAGGCCGGGGACGAGGGAACTGGCGAGGAACTGCACCAACCACCGCCGGCCGGCCACCCGCCGGTCCAGCTTCCGCGTCGGGTCGAGCGGCACCACCCGCAGCTTCATCACCCGTTTGCCGAGCGTCTGGCCGTCGTGGCGGACCAGGTACTCGACGTGGTAGAGCCAGTACAGGCCGATCATCACGACGAGCAGTGCGAGCTGGGCCAGCAGCAGCGGCAGCAGGAAATCCCGGAGCATGGTGCCCGGGTCGGGCTCGGGCAGCGTGCCGTCCGGGCCCAGCCGGGTCGTCTCGGTGACCATGTTCCACCAGACCACCAGCATGACCGGCAGGAACAGCACCATCGTGACACCCGAGGCCAGGGCGGCGTCGAGCAGCCACGCGAGCAACCGGTCGGTGAAGCTGGCGAGCGGCTGCCCGTTCGGGGCGATGGTCGGCGGCGGGGGAGGCACCCAGCCCGGCGGGATTCCCGGGCGGGCCCAGCCCGGCGGGGGTGCCCAGCCCGGCGGGACTCCCGGACCGGCCGAGCCCGGCGGGTACGCCCCGGGCCAGCCCGGGGCGTACTGCGGCGGGATCGCGTACCCGGGGGGTGGGGCTGCGGGGTGGGACGGGCCACCGCCGGCGGCGGGCGGGGACCCAGCGGCCGGCGGCGGTACGTTCAGCGGAGGTTGGCTCACGCTCGACAGTGTTACAGGTTGCCGCGCTTGTCCTGCTCCCGCTCGATCGCCTCGAAGAGCGCCTTGAAGTTGCCCTTGCCGAAGCCGAGCGAACCGTGCCGCTCGATCAGCTCGAAGAAGACGGTCGGCCGGTCCTGCACCGGCTTGGTGAAGATCTGGAGCAGGTAGCCGTCCTCGTCCCGGTCGACCAGGATCTTGCGAGCCTTCAGCTCCTCGATCGGCACCCGCACCTCGCCGATCCGGGCGCGCAGCTCCGGGTCGTCGTAGTACGAATCCGGGGTGTCCAGGAACTCGACGCCGGCCGCGCGCATGGCGTCGACACTGGCCAGGATGTCGTTGGTGGCGACCGCGACGTGCTGGGCGCCGGGGCCCTGGTAGAACTCCAGGTACTCGTCGATCTGCGACTTCTTGCGGGCGACCGCCGGCTCGTTGAGCGGGAACTTCACCTTGCGGGTGCCGCTGGCGACCACCTTGCTCATCAGCGCCGAGTAGTCGGTGGCGATGTCGTCGCCGATGAACTCCGCCATGTTGGTGAAGCCCATGACGCGCTTGTAGAACTCGACCCACTCGTCCATGCGGCCCAGCTCGACGTTGCCGACGATGTGGTCGACGGCCTGGAAGAAGCGCTTCGGCTGAATGCCGGCCTCGATCATCGGCTGCCGGTCCACGATCGGGCCGCGAGCGACGAAGCCGGGCAGGAACGGCCCGCGGTAGCGGGACCGGTCGACCAGGGTGTGCCGGGTGTCGCCGTACGTGGCGATGGCGGCCAGGCGAACGGTGCCGTGCTCGTCGCTGACGTCGTGCGGCTCGACCAGGCCGGTCGCGCCCTGCGCGGTGGCATGGGCGTACGCGGCGTCGACGTCCGGGACATCCAGCGCGATGTCGGAGATGCCGTCGCTGTGCCGGGCGACGTGGTCGGCGCCCTCGGCATCCGGGCGGACCACGCCGGTGAGGACGAACCGGGCCGAGCCGCTGGTCAGCACGTACTGGGCGTGGTCGCGGTAGCCCTGCTCCGGGCCCCGGTACGCCACGCAGGTCATCCCGAACGCGGTCGAGTAGTAGTGCGCCGCCTGCTTGGCGTTGCCCACCAGGAACTGCACGTGGTCGAGGCCCTTGACCGGGAACGGGTCGCGGCTGATGTCGTGGTCGACGGCGCCGACCAGCCGGTCGACGTCGACCTCCTCGGTCGACTGGGGTCGGTCGATCGCCTGGGTCATGGTGGCCTCCCTCGCGTACCGGCCGGCCGCGTAGGCCGCCGCTGTGCTCTTCCCGCGAATATCGCCGTGACCGTGGCCACTGGGCAACTGTCCGCGATCTAGCTGGTCAGGTTGCACAAGGAGTAGAGTCCGAACCCGTGAACACTGGTCAGGATGTACAGCTTGACGCCCTCGACGCCCGGTTGATCGAGTTGCTCGCCGAGGAGCCCCGGATCGGGGTGCTGGAGTGCTCGCGCCGCCTCGGCGTGGCCCGGGGCACCGTGCAGGCCCGCCTCGACAAGCTGGTCGACCGCGGCGTGATCGGCGGGTTCGGGCCGGAGGTCTCGCCCGCCGCGATCGGGTTCGGGGTGACCAGCTTCGTCACGCTGGAGATCAGTCAGCGGCACGGCCACGACCCGGTCACCGCCCACCTGTCGGCGATCCCCGAGGTGCTGGAGGCGCACACCATCACCGGCTCCGGCGACCTGCTCTGCCGCATCGTGGCCCGCTCGAACGCCGACCTGCAGCGGGTGATCGACCAGATCGTGAGCTACGAGGGCATCCGCCGCGCCTCGACGATCATCGCCCTGGCCGAGCAGATCCCCTACCGCGTCCTCCCCCTGGTCCGCAGCGCCGCGGCCCACCCCAACTGACCGCTCCCCACCCCGCGTTCCGGCCGGGTCAAGGGGGTGTGGTGGACAGGGCGTCGCCCAGGGGAGTGCGGCGGTAGAGGACGGTGCGGCCCGTCCTCGTGCGGGTGACCAGGCCCGCGTCGCGGAGCACGGACAGGTGGTCGCCGACACCGCCGAGACTGAGCCCGAGTTGCGCGACCAGTTGGCTGGTCGTGGCCGGTGCGCCCAGCGCCCGGAGCAGGGCGGCCCGGCCCCGGCCGACCAGGCGGTCCAGCGCGTCCTCGGGGCGGGTCGGGTCGGGCGGTCCGAGCAGTTCGGCCACTCCGGAGGCCGGGTAGACGATCGCGTACGGCCAGGGCCGCTCGACGTAGCTGATCAGCGTGCCGAAGACGGTCGGCACGAAGAGCAGGCCCTGCCCGTCCAGGGTGTACGTCCCCGGGTCGCGGTCGGACACCTCCAGATGTCCCACGGCCTCGCCGGGCACCCAGCGCAGTCGGGGGTCCAGGTCGGCGACGGCGGCCCCCCAGCCGTAGGCGAGCAGCCGGCCCGCCCGGTGCAGCAGGTCGCGCTCCAGGACCGCCCGCAGGCGGGGCCAGTCCGGCTCGACCAGTGCCGTCCAGGTCGCCTCGATCGCGTCCGCGAGTCGATCGACCACGTCCGGGGACTCGTAGATCCGGCGGGCGTACGCCGGTGGTGTCCGGTGCCCGGCGAGGTTGCGGGCCAGTTCCTCGCGGGCCTGTGCCAGCGGGGTCGCCCGCACCACGGCCAGCTCGTCGGCGAAGTCCCGCCCGGTGCCGTCCGGCGGCGGCTGGATGAAGTCCGCGTTGTATCCGCCCCGCCGCTGCAACGCCAGCAGCGCACCGATCGCCGGCATCTCCCGGCGTAGCCGGTCGTAGGCCGGTCGCGCCCGGGCCACCCAGGATGTGAGGGCCGGGGCGGAGCGCTGCCCGGCGCAGAGCCGCAACGCCGAGGCCGCCTCGCCGAGCGGGGAGACCGCATACCGGCTGGCGGCGATGTCGGCCGGGGTCACCGCGATGCGCATGCTGGACCTTTCGCTAGCCAGCGAAAGGATAGTGCGATCCGCGGCCCGTTGGCACGCTGACCCGGTGACCACCGCGATCCGTACGGACGCCGACAGCCGTCCCGCCACTTACCGCGAAGTCTTCGCCAATCGCGAGTTCCGGGTGCTGTTCGGCAGCTTCGGCATCTTCATGATCGGCGAGACGGTGAAGATGCTCGCCCTGTCCGTGCTGGTCTATGAGCGCACCGGCTCGGGGCTGCTGGCCGCGCTGGCGTACGTGACCGGGTTCCTGCCGCACGCGCTCGGCGGCGTGTTCCTGCTCGCGCTCGCCGACCGGTGGCCGGCCCGGGCCTTGATCGCCGGGTACGACCTGCTCCGGTGCGCGATGGTGGTGGTGCTCGCCCTCGGCGTGCTCTCCCCGGCGGCCATGCTCGGCCTGGTCGCCGTCGTCGGCCTGTTCGGGCCGGTCAGCAGCGCCGCGCGGACCGCGCTGTTGCCCGAGGTGCTGCACGGTGACGCGTACGTGCTCGGGCGGTCGCTGCTGACCGTGGCGGCGGGCGGTACCCAGGTGGCCGGGTTCGCCCTCGGCGGGCTGTTGCTCGGGCTCGTCGGCCCGTACGGTGCGCTGTGGCTGACCGCCGTCACCTGCGCCCTCGCCGCCCTGCTCGTCCGGGTCGGGCTGGCGCGGCGCCCGCCCCGCGCACGACCGGACGGCGGGAACGCGGTCCGGGAGACCTGGCGGGTCAACCGGGCACTGCTCGCCGACCGGCGGGTCCGGGGCCTGCTGCTGGCGCAGTGGATCCCCGGTTCGGTGCTGGTCGGGGCGGAGGGCGTCGCCGTGCCGTACGCCGCCGGGCTCGGCGCCGAGGCCAGCGCCGGCGTGCTGCTGATGGCCGCCGCGTTCGGGATGCTCGTGGGGGACCTGCTGGTCGGGCGGTTCGTCGCGCCGGCCCGCCGGGAGGCGTGGACGCCGTGGCTCGCGCTGCTGCTCGGCGTACCCATGCTGGCCTTCGTGGCCCGGCCGGGCCTGTGGCCGGCGGCGGTGCTCTTCGCGGTCGCGACCGCCGGCTTCGCCTACCAGCTCGGCCTGGCCCGGCGGTTCCTCGACGCGGTGCCGGAGGCCCGGCGTGGGCAGGCGTTCGGGCTGCTGAGCACCGGTCTGATGGCGGTGCAGGGGTTGGCCGCCGCGGCCGGCGGCGCGCTGAGCGAGGTGGTGGCCCCCGGCACGGTGATGGCCCTGGCCGGCGTGGCGTCGCTCGTCGCGACGCTGGCACTGTGGCGGATCCTGAAGCCGCCGCGCGCCGTCGGCTGAGGTGTCGAGAAGGGACCCTTCCGCTACCACGGGCGTTAATAACGGGCCCTTCTTTCGCCCACGGCGCGCCGGGGCGTCCCGAGCGCGGCTCGGGTGGCTACCGTGTTCCGGTGGCGAAGGGGAGCGGCCTTGGCGTACGGGGCTGGCTGCTGCTCGGGCTGGTGACCGTCGTCATCCTCGCCTCGACCGGAGTCTGGAACCCGTTTCCTGGAGTTTGGGACTGGGTGGATCGCAGCGACCCCATCTCCGAGCCCGACGTGGTCTGGCAGCAGCGCGTCGGCGGAACGCCGCGCAGCGTCACCTTCGCCGGTGACACGATCGTCGTCGAGCAGCGCACCCGGGTCGAGGCGCGGCGGCTCAGCGACGGCAGCCAGCTGTGGGAGCGCAAGGCCGACTGGTCGGCGGTCGCGGGCGGCGACCGGGACGCGGTCGTCGTCGTGGGCAAGCTCCTGGTCAAGGGGTACGAGGTGCTCGACCCCACGACCGGCGTCACCCGGCGGCGCGACGGCGACGCGGTGGCCGTCTGGACCTGGCGGAACCTGCTGCTCGACGCCCGCTGCGCGGCACCCACCGACTGCACGCTGACCGCCTGGGACCCGCGCGGCACCGTTCCGCTGTGGACGGTCTTCATGCCCGGGGTCCGCAGCGGCCTGCTCGGCGACAACCCGGGGCTGCTCGACACCCGCCGGCTCGACGCCGTGCGGATCGACGAGGAGGTGGCCGGCCCGGAGCCGGTGCCCGGGCTGCTCGGGTTCCCGGTCGACGGGCGCGTGCACGTGCTGGACACCGCTACCGGTCGTGTCCTCACCGACATCGAGCCCGGCCGGGACGAGCGGCTCTCGGTGGTGGGCGGCCGGTTGCTGCGGATCACCGCCCGGTCCGAGGAGGGCAGCTGCCTGTTCACCATCTCCGCGCGGGACCCGGTCACCGGGCAGGAGACGTGGCAGCGGACCGGCCTCAACCTGCGCACCGCCGAGGCCGTCGGCTGCGCGCAGCGGGAGGATCCGCAGGGGGCGCGGAGCGTGCTGATCGGGGTCGCGCCGGACGGCCGGGAGGCGGTCCTCGACGGGTACGACGGCCGGCTGCTCCTGGTCACCGAGCCGGGCGAGAAGATCGTCGCCGTCGACGACCGGTACGCCCTGGTGCGCGCCGCCGACAAGCGCTCGGTCTCGGCCCGCGAGTTGGGCACGGGCCGGACCCGGTGGAGCCGCCCCACCGGCGCGAAGGCGGGTGCCGCGTTCACCCTGTACGCGGCGGTGCTGGTCGACGACAAGCCCTCCCGGCTCGTCGCGCTCGACCCGCGTACCGGCGCGGAGCTGGCGACCCTGCGCACGGCGGCCAACGCCCTCGCGGTCGGAACCAGCGGCATGATCATCGGAGAGGGCCGGGAGATCGGGTACGTCCGCTTCCGCGGCGCCTCGGTGGTCCCGCCCCCGGGCGGCGACGACGGACCCCGCCCGTCCCCCGGCGGCAACGGGGACGTCCCGGCGCCGGCGGGCAGCTGCGGCCCCAAGGGGGAGCTCTGCCCGGACGAGGGCTGAGTCCCGTCCTGACCGGCGCCGATGAGAGCGGTGTCCCAGGACGCACCCCCGGCGGGTGGGAGCGGGCGACCCTCCTGCCCTAGGCTTCCGCTCATGAGCAGTGCCGCCGCCTTCTCGTACGCCCCCCTGCTGCCGACCGGACCGGACCAGACGGAGTACCGCCTGATCACCGATGAGGGTGTCGACGTCGTCGACGGCCCCGGCGGTCGCCGGTTCCTGACCGTGGACCCGGCCGCGCTCACCGCGCTGACCGCCGAGGCGATGCACGACATCGCGCACTTCCTGCGCCCCGCGCACCTGGCGCAGCTCCGGTCGATCATCGACGATCCGATGGCCTCGCCGAACGACCGGTTCGTCGCGCTGGACCTGCTGCGCAACGCCAACATCGCGGCCGGTGGCGTGCTGCCCATGTGCCAGGACACCGGCACCGCCATCGTGATGGGCAAGCGCGGCCGGCACGTGCTCACCGACGGGACGGACGCGGAGGCGATCTCCCGGGGCGTCTGGCAGGCGTACACCCGGCTGAACCTGCGCTACTCGCAACTCGCCCCCCTGACCATGTGGGAGGAGCGCAACACCGGCAGCAACCTGCCGGCGCAGGTGGAGATCTACGCGGAGGACCCGGACGGGCAGCCGGACGCGTACAAGTTCCTGTTCCTGGCCAAGGGCGGCGGCTCGGCCAACAAGTCGTACCTGTACCAGGAGACCAAGGCGCTGCTGAACCCGACGCGGATGATGCAGTTCCTGGAGGAGAAGCTGCGGCTGATCGGCACCGCGGCCTGCCCGCCGTACCACCTGGCCATCGTCATCGGCGGCACCTCCGCCGAGTACGCGTTGAAGACCGCCAAGTACGCCTCCGCGAAGTACCTCGACGCGCTGCCCACCTCCGGCTCGCTCACCGGGCACGGCTTCCGCGACCTGGAGCTGGAGGCGGAGGTGCTGGAGCTGACCCGCAACTTCGGCATCGGCGCGCAGTTCGGCGGCCGGTACTTCTGCCACGACGTACGGGTGGTCCGGCTGCCCCGGCACGGTGCCTCGTGCCCGGTGGCGATCGCCGTCTCCTGCTCGGCGGACCGGCAGGCGGTCGCGAAGATCACCCCGTCGGGCGTGTGGCTGGAGCGACTCGAAACCGACCCGGCGCGCTTCCTGCCCGACGTCACCGACGCCCAGCTCGACAGCTCCGAGGTGGTCCGGGTCGACCTCAACCGGCCGATGGACGAGATCCGCGCCGAGCTGTCGAAGTACCCGGTCAGGACCCGCCTGTCGCTGAGCGGGCCGTTGGTCGTCGCCCGGGACATCGCCCACGCGAAGATCGCCGAGCGGCTCGACGCCGGCGAGCCGATGCCGGCGTACCTGCGCGACCACGCCGTCTACTACGCCGGCCCGGCGAAGACCCCGGAGGGGTACGCCTCCGGCTCGTTCGGCCCGACCACCGCCGGCCGGATGGACGCGTACGTGGAGAAGTTCCAGGCCGCCGGCGGTTCGATGGTGATGCTCGCCAAGGGCAACCGTTCCGCCCAGGTCACCCGCTCCTGCGAGCGGTACGGCGGCTTCTACCTCGGCTCGATCGGCGGCCCGGCCGCCCGGCTCGCCCAGGACTGCATCAAGCACGTCGAGGTCCTGGAGTATCCGGAGCTCGGCATGGAGGCGGTCTGGAAGATCGAGGTGGAGGACTTCCCCGCCTTCATCGTGGTCGACGACAAGGGCAACGACTTCTTCGCCGAGGTCACCAAGCCGGTCCTCACCGTCGGCCGCCGTTGACCCCACGGACCTGACGAGGGGCGCCGGGCGGAGAGCCCGGCGCCCCTTCCGCCAGTTCCGGATCAGCTCCAGTCGATCCAGATGTTGTAGTACGCGTACCCGGAGACCGTGCCGCTCGCGGTGCGGCTCCGTACGGTGAGGTCATGGCCGTACGCCGACGGTGCCGTCCAGCTCACCCGGGCTGTGCCGTCCGCGCCGGCCGCCACGGTCTGCTCCGGGCCGCCGTCGAAGGAGTAGACGAACTCGGTGGTCTCGGGCAGTTGGGCGGTGAAGACGAAGTCGCCCGTCTGCCCGACCACCGCGCCACCTTGCCAGCCGAACACGTCGGACGTGATCAGCGGGCTCTTCGGGTCGACCCGGAACGAGTAGTACGCCGCGTCCGTGGTCTGGCCGGTGGCCGTGACCGCCCGCACGCGGACCTCCATCCAGCCGCCGTACTCGCTGTTCAGCTCGGCGGGTGTCCACGTGACGGTGGCGGTGCCGTCCGCGCCGGCGGTCACCGTGCGCTCCGGCTCGTCCCGGAACATGTAGACGAACGAGGTGACCCCACTCGTGCCGGGATGGGGCGTGAAGGTGAACGTCCCCGGCATTCCCGGCCCGCCACCGGTCTGGTTCTGCGGGTACACCTTCGACACAACCGTCGGTGCGACCGAGGCTGCGAAGAACGCCTCCTCCGTCACCTCCGACTCCACGCCGGAAGTGGTCCGGCTGAACACCTGGATCGTGTGGTGACTGGCGTCGCTCGGGGTGTACCTGACGGTGGCGGTCCCGTCCGCGCCGGCAACCACTGTCTGCTGCTCGCCCCAGTCGAAGGAGTAGACGTATTCGGCGACGTCGTCCATCGCCGGCCGGAACACGAAGGTGCCTTCGGTGCCGGCCGGTGCGCCCGGCGTTCCGTCGAACGGCCAGTCCGCGGAGGTGACGAGCGGCGCGGTGCGGACCCAGATGGTGTGGGCGGCATCCGCGGAGAGCGCACCGTCCCGGGTCCGGCTACGTACGTGCAGGGTGTGTCGGGTCCCGGTCGGGGTCACGGTCACCGTGGAGGTGCCATCGGCGTCGGCGGCGACCGTCTGCTCCGCGCCCTCGTCGAGCCGCCAGACGTACTCCGTCACGTCCGCCATCGACGGGTTGAAGGTGAACGTGCGCGGCTGGCCCAGCCGGCCCTCCGGGTTGCCGTCGACGACCTGAGGCGCCGTCTCCCGGACCAGGAACTCGTACGTGGTCCGGGGCGACGTGTTGCCGGTGCGGTCCACGCTGTAGACCTCGATGCGGTGGTACCCGGCACGCTTCGGCGTGTAGGTGAAGGTGGCGTTGCCACCGGGCCCGTCGGCGTCCACCTGCCCGGTGCCGTCGAAGCCCCAGTACTGATAGCGGACCACGTCCTGCGAGCCGTTCGCGCTGATCGTGAACCGTCCGGGGATCTGCGCTCCGTGGCTCGTGGGCTGGGCCGGGTAGGCCGGGTAGTCGGTGGAGGTGACGGTCGGTGCCGCCGGCACCTCGGTGTCGACGGTGAACCGGCACTCCGGCGACCAGTCGGAGCTGGCGTGCTGGTCGGCGGCGCGCACCGAGAAGGCGTAGGTGCCGCCGTGCACCATCCCGCCCGCCGGCACGGTGTAGGTGAAGCGGCGCGGGGCGGAGGACGAATAGGACGTCCACTCGGTCCGCTCGGTGGGCTGGTCGACCGGCCACCAGGCGAAGGTCGCGGTCACCTGGTCTCCGGCCGCCCACTCGACCTTGTCCGGATCGGTGACCTCGGCGCTCAGCACCGGCTGGGTGGTGCCGATCAGGCGACCGTCCGCGCAGGCCAGTCCGGCGACCGTCTGCCCGCTGGGCACGTCGGGCGCGGCGTTCGCCTCGATCGAGATGCCCAGCGGCGTGATCCACCGGCTGAAGTGCTTGTTCTCCTCGTGGTCCCCGGCGATCCGGGCCATCAGGGTGAGGCTGTCCCGCCCGTCGGCAACCGCCTGGCGCACCGTCTCGGTGAGGTCGAGTTCCAGGTAGCGGGCCGGGCAGGCGGGGGGACTGAAGACGTCACCGGCCTTCTCGTGCACCTGCGGGGCCGTCGCCCAGGTCGGGGCCTGCGACGGCGTGTCGGTACGCCAGATCTCGATCTCGCGAGCCCGGTTGCAGTCGGTCACCGACGACTCACCGGTGACCCCGTATGCGCGGATGACGTCCTTGCCCCGGTAGGGCGTGAGGTCGAAGGTGGAGTACGCCCGGGACCTGTGCTTGGCGCTGGTCGAGTCCTGCCAGGTGCCGACGGGTACGGCACCGTTCTCGGCCGGGAAGGAGCGGGTGGGCTCGGCCTTGTCCGTCCAGGTGACCTCGGTCGGCTGGACGAAGGTGGTCAGCGCCGCCGCCGGTTGGCCGGTGACAGTCAGGGCGCCCGTGGTGGTGAGCAGGGCGGCGAGCCCAGTGGTCAGGATCCGGCGTGGAAGCTGCCGGCGGCGTGCGCGCACGCCCGTGGTACCCCCGTTTTCGGGCAAGGTGGGAACCTCCGAGAGGAGTGAGCGAGAACCATGATCTTAAGTGGCCGAATGCCGGCTGGCCCTGGGCTTTCGGCTGAATCTGCCCGGCCGGCTGTTCCGCCGCTCGTCTCCGGCTCGACTTCGGTGCGCCCGCCCGGTCGGTAACCGGGCGGGCGCACCGCCCCCGTCGGATGCCGACACCGGCAACCCGGGTCGAGTGTCGACCGCCGCCCTGTCGATCCGCTCTCACATCGCTATCACCGATGTGAGGCGATGGGTCACGCCCGGGTTACGCTGCTGGAAGTTGCATGACTGGCGGGGGCGGAAGATGCGGTTCGAGATCCTGGGACCCTTGCGGGTCGGCGGTGGTGGCGCCACCGTCACCGCCGGCCGGGAGCGGACCGTCCTCGCCGCGCTGCTGCTGCGCGCGGGCCGGATCGTGCCGGTGGACGACCTGATCGACGCGGTATGGGAGGACCACCCGCCGGCCACCGCCCGGGCCCAGTTGCACACCTGCGTGTCCCGTCTGCGGCAGCGCCTCGTCAGGCTCGGGCTGCCACCGGAGACCATCGTCACCGACCCCGTCGGCTATGGCGTCCGCACGGGAGTTGGTGATCTCGACGCGGAGGTGTTCGGTCAGGAGGTGGACGCCGCCCGCGCGGCGGTCGCCGCCGGCCGGCTCGCCGCCGCCCGCCGGCATTTCCGGGCCGCACTGGCGCTCTGGCGGGGCCCGGCGCTGGGCGGGATCACCAGCCGCAGCGTCAGCCGGCGGGCGTACGCCCTGGACGAACAGCGGTTGACCGTGCTGGAGGAGTGCGTGGAGGTCGAGCTGCGGCTCGGCCACGCGGCCGATCTCCTGGATGAGCTGACCGAGGCGGTGGAGCAGCACCCGCTGCGCGAGCGGCTGCGCGGCCACCTGATGCTCGCTCTCGCCGGGGTCGGCCGGCAGGCCGACGCGCTCGCCGTCTACCGGGAGGGCCGCCGGCTGTACGCCGACGAGCTGGGCATCGAGCCGGGTGCGGCGTTGCAGGAGCTGCACCAGCGGGTGCTCGCCGGCGACCTCGCCCTGGCCCCCGTCCAGCGGACGACGGTCGCACCTGTGCGGGCCCTGCCGCGGGCGATCGACGACTTCACCGGCCGCCAGGACACCATCGCCCGGCTGTTGAAGGAGGTCGAGCAGTGTGGCACGCGGATCCAGGTGATCGACGGGATGGCCGGCAGCGGCAAGACCACCCTGGCGGTGCATCTGGCCAGCCGGCTCGCCGGCCGGTACCCGGACGCGCAGCTCTTCATCGATCTGCACGGCTACAGCGAGCGGACCCCGCTGTCGCCGACCGCCGCGCTGGCGACGCTGTTGCGGCAGTTGGGTGTGCCGCCGGAGCGGATCCCGGTGGACCTGGATGATCGGCTCACGCTGTGGCGGACGGAGCTGTCGGGGCGTCGGGCGCTGGTGTTGCTGGACAATGCCGCCAGCGCTGATCAGGTGGCGCCGTTGCTGCCCCCCGGGTCGGGCTGTCTGACCGTCGTCACCAGCCGACGTCGCCTGGCGGGGCTGGACGAGGGGCGACCGTCGTCCCTGCCGGTCCTCGACGTGGACGAGGCCGTCGAGTTGCTGGGCCGGGTGGCCGGTGCGGAGCGGGTCGCGGCGGAGCCGGCGGCGGCGGCCGAGGTGGCCCGCCGCTGCGGGTACCTGCCGCTGGCCATCCGGCTCGCCGGCGCCCGGCTGGCCCATCGGCCGGGTTGGCGGATCGCCGATCTGGTGGAGCGGCTGCGCGAGGCGAGCGACCCCCTGGCCGAACTGGCCGCGGGAGAGCGGTCGGTCGGCGGGGCGTTCGCCCTGTCGTACGCGCAGGTGTCGCCGGCCGCGCAGCGGCTGTTCCGGTTGCTCGGCCTGCACCCCGGTATCCGGTTCGACAACACGGCCGCCGCCGCCCTGACCGAGCTGCCGCTGCCGGACGCGCAGGACCTGCTCGACGAACTCGTCGACGCGCACCTGGTCGACGAGCCCGACCCGGGCCGGTACCGGCTGCACGACCTGGTCCGCGAGTACGCCCGCCGGTTGGTCGCCGAACCCGAACGCGGGCCCGCCCTGGAGCGCCTGCTCGACCACCACCTGCACGCGGCCGCTGCGATCGCGCGGACGCTCGAATCGCCGGCGAGCAGGCGCAGCTTCGTCCTGCCGGATCCGCCGCGCCCGGAGCTGGTGGCGAAGTGCGCCGCCCAGGGGGTCGGCTGGTTCGATGACAACAGGACCGCGTTGACCGCGCTCGTGCGGTCGGCGGAGAGCCCGTTTCCGCGTCACTGCTGGCAGCTGGCGCGCGCCTGTTGGCGCCTCTATTACAGCGGCGGCCAGCTCGACGAGCTGATCGAGATGCACACCGTGGGCCTGCGGGCGGCGGAGACGCTCGGTGACGAAGCCGCCGTGGCACTCATGCTCAACTACCTGGCTTCCGCCTACTACCGGCAGGCCCGTTTCCCGCTTGCCGCGAGGCTCATGGAGCGGGCCGTCGAGATCAGCCGACACCAGGGCTCGCACGGGCCGCTGGCGACCATCCTGGGCAACCTCGGCGGCGCACATATCGGCGAGGGCGACTACGCCCGCGCGACGGAGTACTACGGCGAGGTGTACCGGCTCTTGCAGGGCGTGGACCGGACGGCCGAGCTGACTTCCTTCCTCAACAACCTGAGCTACACGTTCCTGTGCTGGGGGCGGTACGAGGAGGCGCTGCTGGTCTGCCGGAAGCACCTCGCGCTCTCCCGCGAGCTGGGCGACAACCGGGAACTGGCGAACGCGGTGGGCAACACCGGTGCCGTTCGGCGGCGGATGGGGGATGTGGCACCCGCTCGCCGGCTGCTACGGGCAGCGCTTCGGCTGCAGCGCCTGCTTCGCAACCGGATCCACGAGGGCGAGACGCTCAACGAGCTGGGCGTCATCGAGCGGGAGGCGGGCCGGCCCGACGAGGCAGCGGCCCTGCACCGGGAGGCGTTGATCGCGATCACGGAGGCCGGGGACCGGGTCGGTCAGTGTGCCTCCCGCAACCTGCTCGCCCGGGCGATCCTCGACCAGGGCGACGTCGCGAGCGCGCTGGATCTGTTCCACCGGGTGCTGCGCGACGCGACGAAGATCAGCCACCGGTACGAGCAGGCGCGGGCCCTCGACGGGATCGCCCGCTGCCTGCGTACCACCGACCCGGCCGCGACTCGGGCGCACTGGACCCGGGCGCTCGCCCTGTTCCGGCAGCTCGACGTGCCGGAACGGCACGAGGTGGAGCGGTCGCTCGCCGAGCTGGGTTGACTGTGAGCCGCGAACATCTGCACACCGCCGCGGTGCGCGGCAGGATGGTACGCGTGACGACTCCAGAGGCGACGGGCTACCGGATCGAACGCGACTCGATGGGCGAGGTGGAGGTGCCGGCCGAGGCGCTGTGGCGGGCACAGACCCAGCGCGCCGTGCAGAACTTCCCGATCTCCGGCCGGGGGATCGAACCGGCCCAGATCCGTGCCCTGGCCCAGATCAAGGGGGCGGCGGCCGAGGTCAACGGCGAGCTGGGCGTCATCGACGCCAACGCGGCGGCGGCGATCGCGGCCGCCGCCGCGCACGTGGCGGACGGCGGGTACGACGACCAGTTCCCGGTGGACGTGTTCCAGACCGGCTCCGGGACGTCGTCGAACATGAACACCAACGAGGTGCTCGCCACCCTGGCCGGCCGGGAGCTGGGGCGGGACGTGCACCCGAACGACGACGTGAACGCGTCGCAGTCGAGCAACGACGTCTTCCCGTCCTCGATCCACCTGGCCGCCACCGAGGCCGTGGCGCGCGACCTGCTGCCGTCCCTGGCGCACCTGGCGCAGGCCCTGGAGGCGAAGGCCGCCGAGTTCGAGACGGTGGTCAAGGCGGGGCGTACCCATCTGATGGACGCCACGCCGGTCACCCTCGGCCAGGAGTTCGGCGGCTACGCCGCGCAGGTCCGCTACGGCATCGAGCGGCTGGAGGCCGCGCTGCCCCGGCTCGCCGAGTTGCCGCTCGGCGGCACGGCGGTGGGCACCGGCATCAACACGCCGCTCGGCTTCGCCGCCCGGGTCATCGAGAAGCTGCGGGCGTCGACCGGGCTGCCGCTGACCGAGGCGCGCAACCACTTCGAGGCGCAGGGCGCCCGGGACGCGCTGGTGGAGACCTCCGGGCAGTTGCGTACCGTCGCGGTCGGCCTCTACAAGGTGGCCAACGACATCCGCTGGATGGGCTCCGGCCCGCGCGCCGGCCTGCGGGAGCTGCGCATCCCCGACCTCCAGCCGGGTTCGTCGATCATGCCCGGCAAGGTCAACCCGGTGGTCTGCGAGGCCGTCCGTCAGGTCTGCGCCCAGGTGATCGGCAACGACGCGGCGGTGGCCTTCGCCGGGTCGCAGGGCGACTTCGAGCTGAACGTCATGCTGCCGGTCATGGCCCGCAACATCCTGGAGTCGATCAAGCTGCTGGCCGCGTCCAGCCGGCTGCTCGCGGACCGCTGCGTGGTCGGCCTGGTCGCGGACGCCGAGGTCTGCCTGGCGTACGCGGAGGGCTCGCCGTCGATCGTCACTCCGCTCAACCGCCACCTCGGCTACGACGAGGCCGCGTCGATCGCCAAGGAGGCTCTCGCGAAGCAGATCTCCATCAAGGAGGTGGTGATCGCGCGCGGCCACGTGGATTCCGGGAAGCTCACCGAGGAGCAGTTGGCGGAGGCGCTGGACCTGCTCCGGATGACCCATCCCTGACGGCCGCCGGGCGGCGGCAGGTTGCCCCCCCCGGCCCGGTCAGCTCTTGGCGGCGGCCTTGCGGGCCCGGTACGCGGTGACCGCGGCCCGGTTGCCGCAGCCCGCCTCACAGAACCGCCGGGAACGGTTTCTCGACAGGTCGACCAGCACGTTGTCGCAGTCCGGGTGGTCGCAGATCCGCAGCCGGCTCAGTTCCCCGCTGCGGACCAGGTCCGCGATGGCCATCGCGGCCTCCACCGCCATCCGGACGGCGAGCGGCGCGTCCCGGGGCACGGCGTGCAGGTGGTACGGCTCGTCGTCGTGCGTGATGAGCTGCGGCAGGGCGTTGTTCTCCCGGAGCAGCCCGTTGACGATCGTCACGATCTCGTCGGTGTCGGCGTGCCAGATCCGGCGCAGCCGTGGGCGCAGCGCGCGGACCGTCCGCAGCTCCGCGTCGGTGTGCTCGTGCCGCCCGCTGTACGCGTGCGCCACGAAGAAGCTGTCCAGCGCGGCGACGTCCGGCAGGCCCTCGCCGTCGCGACTGTCGGTGTTGACCAGCGCGGCGGCGGCGATCAGCGAGCATTCGGTGTCATGAGCAAAAAGCAACTTGACTCCTGTCATGGTACCGGCCTAGCGTCATCGGCATAGCCATAGTTTGCCCATGACTGGGCGCGGTCGCCAAGGAGCCCCCATGCGCCAACCATCTGTCGGCGGTGCCGGCCTCGCCCTGGCCGTCTTCTCGGCGCTGACGTTCGCCACGTCCGGGACGTTCGCCCGGTCGCTGATCGACGCCGGCTGGTCGGCCGAGGCCGTGGTGGTCGTCCGGGTCGGCCTCGCCGCCCTGGTGATCGCGTTACCGGCGGCGCTCGCCCTGCGCGGACGCTGGTCCGTGCTCCGGCGCAACCTCGGGTCGGTCGGCGTCTTCGGGCTGCTCGGCGTCGCCCTCGCGCAGGCGTGCTTCTTCAACGCGGTGCGGTACCTGCCGGTCGGCGTGGCGCTGATGCTGGAGTACCTGGGCATCGTCGTGGTCGTCGGCTGGATGTGGCTGGCGCACGGGCAACGTCCCCGCCGGCTGACCGTCGCGGGCTCGGTCGCCGCCCTCGCCGGGCTCGGTCTCGTGCTCGATCTCGCCGGCGCCGGCCGCCTCGACCCGATCGGCGTCCTCTGGGGCCTCGGCGCGGCGGTCGGTCTGGCCGGCTACTTCGTGCTCGCCGGCCGCGTCGACCCGAACCTGCCGTCGGTGGTCCTGGCCTCCGGCGGGATGGCGGTCGGCGCCGGCGTGCTGCTCGTGCTCGGGCTCGTCGGGGCGCTGCCACTGCGGGCCACCTTCGGTGCCGTCGACTTCGCCGGGCAGCAGACCAGCTGGCTCCTGCCGGTGGCCGGGCTGGTGCTGGTGGCGGCGGTGCTCGCGTACCTCTCCGGGATCGCCGCGACCCGCATCCTCGGTGCCCGGCTGGCCTCCTTCGTCGGACTGACCGAGGTGATGTTCGCGGTGCTCATCGCCTGGCTGGTCCTCGACGAGCTGCCCACCGTGGTCCAGCTGCTCGGCGGCGCGCTGATCGTCGCCGGGGTCGCCCTGGTACGCCTCGACGAGCCGCGCGAGACGCCCACCGCGATCGACGCCCCGGAGCCGGCGCTCACCGTGGACCGCTGAAACCGGGGCGTGGCAGGCTCCCATCGTGCTGACCACCGTGGTGTTCGACGCCGACGAGACCCTGCTGGATCTGCGCCCGGCGGTGACCGGCGGGCTGGTGGCCGTACTCGAGGAGATGCGGCGGCTGACCCCGGCGGCGGCGGAGGTGTCCCTCGCGGACCTGGAGTCGGACTGGGCGGCGGTCTTCGGCGCGCATGCCGCGGCGCCGGTGCTGGAGATCCGCCGGGCCGCGCTCGCCCGCTCGCTCGCCCGCGTCGGGCTCGACCTGCACCTGGACGACGTGGCGGAGCTCTTCTTCGCGCGGCGCTTCGCGCTGACCCGGCCGTTCGCGGACGTGCTGCCCGCGCTCGCGGCGCTGCGGGAACGCTGGACGCTGGGCTTCGCGACCAACGGCAACAGCCGCGCCGAACGCTGCGGGCTCGCCGACGAGTTCGCCTTCGAGCTGTACGCGCACGAGAACGGCCTGCCCAAGAAGCCGGCTCCGGAGTTCTACGCGGCGGTGGTCGCGGCGGCCGGCGTGCCCGCACACCGGGTCGTGTACGTCGGTGACTCGATCGACCACGACGTGGTCGGGCCGGGGAAGGCCGGGCTGCGCGGGGTGTGGCTCAACCGCGACGGCCGGCCCTGTCCGCCCGGCGTCCGGCCGGACGCCGAAGTGTCCACCTTGACGGAGCTGCCCGCCGTTCTCGCTGCTCTTTCGGACGAAGCCGACCTGTCGGGCGTTATGGGATAGGTGTCTGGCGGAAAGCGTTCTGGTGTTGTTCGATGTCGCCACGTCCCTCAACGAGAGGATTCGATGTGGTGAGCAAGCGTTTCACCGCCGGTGCCGTCGCTACCGCAACGGCCCTGGCACTGACGGTGACCGGGCTGGGGGTGCCGGCGGGTGCCGCGCCGACCAGCACGCGGACATTCACCGTCGTCGCCGAGGACGGCGTCACCGCCGATGCGGCCATCGCCGCGATCAGGGCGGCCGGGGGCACCGTGGTGTCCCGGACCGACGACGTCGGCCTGTTCCAGGTGACCAGCGACCGGACCGATTTCCAGGCCCGGGCGGCCGCCGCCTCGGCGCTGGTCGGCGCCGCCGAGCAGAAGGCCATCGGCCGCAAGCCCAAGCTGGACCGGGTCGAGCAGGAGCACCTGCTGGCCGCCGCGGGCGCCAAGGGCTCGGGTGCCCGGCGGGGCGCGAAGATGGACCCGCTGGACGACAAGCTGTGGGGTCTGGACATGATCCGGGCCGACCGGGCCCGCAAGGTCGAGCCGGGCGACCGGCGCGTCACCGTCGGCGTGCTCGACACCGGCGTCGACGCCAGCCACCCGGACATCGCGCCGAACTTCGACTGGCGGCTGTCCCGCAACTTCGCCCCCGACATCGCCGAGGTCGACGGTGAGTGCGAGGTGCCGAGCTGCGTCGACCCGGTCGGCACCGACGACGGTGGCCACGGCACCCACGTGGCGGGCACCATCGGCGCCGCCGCCAACGGCTTCGGCCTCTCCGGCGTCGCCCCGAAGGTCTCCCTGGTGGAGCTGAAGGGCGGTCAGGACTCCGGCTACTTCTTCCTGGAGCCGGTGGTCAAGTCGCTGCTGCACGCCGGCAAGTCGGGCCTCGACGTGGTCAACATGTCGTTCTACGTCGACCCGTGGCTCTACAACTGCACCGCCAACCCGGCCGACTCGCCCGAGCACCAGGCGGCGCAGCGCGCCACCATCAAGGCGATGAAGCGGGCGCTGACGTACGCCCACAACCGGGGTGTCACGCTGGTCGGGTCGCTCGGCAACAACCACGAGGACCTGGGCAACCCGCGTACCGACATGTCGAGCCCGAACTTCGGGGACACCGCGCCGTACCCGCGTGAGATCGACAACGCCAGCTGCTGGGACTTCCCGGTGGAGGGCCCGCACGTCATCGGTGTCTCCGCCCTGGGCCCGTCCGGCAAGAAGGCCGACTACTCCAACTACGGCACCGAGCAGATCGGGATCGCGGCACCGGGTGGCTGGTTCCGCGACGGCTTCGGCACCGACACCTACCGGACCGACGCCAACATGATCCTCTCCACCTACCCGAAGAAGGTGCTCCAGGAGGAGGGCACGGTCGACGAGGACGGCAACATCGTCCCCGGCGCCGAGACCTTCGTGTTCAAGGAGTGCAAGCGCAACGGTGAGTGCGGGTACTACACCTACCTGCAGGGCACCTCGATGGCTTCGCCGCACGCCTCCGGCGTGGCCGCGTTGATCGTCAGCCGCTACGGCAAGCAGCAGGGCCGGTCCGGCTACGGCATGAACCCGGACCTGGTCGAGCAGCACCTGTACCGCACGGCCGCCGAGCACGCCTGCCCGGAGCCGCGGCTCCAGCAGTACCGCAACGAGGGCCGGGACGAGACCTTCGACGCGTACTGCGCCGGCGGGCTCAACTTCAACGGCTTCTACGGCTACGGGATCATCGACGCGTACGCGGCGGTGACCACTCCGCTCAAGCCGCACGCCCGCCCGTAACGGGCCGGACGGACCCGGCGGGCCCGGTCGACCGCCCGGTCGACCGGGCCCGCTCCGTTGATCCACTCGGGTTGCGGCAGGTTGGGCCATCCTCACGGCAGGATGGGCTGGACGCCGCAACCGGAGTGGATCTATGGCGCCAGCCGCGGCGATGAAGGGCTGCCCGGATCTCGCGCAGAACGCCCGCGAAGTCTGCCCCCAACCGGCGACTGGTCACGTGCAGGACCAGCCAACCGGCGTTGACGAGCTGGTTGAGGCGTCGCCGATCCCGGTGCAGCTGCTCGGCGTCGGCATGCCACAGCCCGTCGTACTCGACCGCCACCCGGAACTCCGGCCAGGCGAGGTCGGGGTGCAGGACTCGGGCGCCGGGGACCCGGACCGGGTGCCGGGCCACCGGGCGGGGGAGGCCAGCGAGCACCAGCCGGAGCCGCAGCTGGGACTCGGGCGGTGACTGCGCACCCGGGTCGGCGAGGCCGAAGAGCCAGCCGGCCCGCCGTCCCCCCGAGCGGTCACGCCGGCACCGGGCGATGTCGGCGAGGTCGGCGGGGGTGGTGCGCCCCTGGCGCAGCAGTGCGTCGATGATGCCGACCGCGCGCAGCGGGTCCAGCCAGACGGCCGTCTCCCACGCCGCACGCGTCGGATCGGTGCGGGCCGGCGTCGGAGTCGGCGGGGGCGCGGGATCGGCCGAAACGTGCACCCGGAGGCCGCGCCGACTTCGTAGACCGGTGCCCCCGGGCGCGACGACGTGCACCTCGTCGGTGAACGCGGCAGCGTGCTCGATGCCGTGCAGGTAGGCCGCGGACGGCCCGGCGATCGCCGCTCCGGGGGGCAGTTGGAGTGCGGCGGCCCGGCAGAGCAGGGCGTGATCGCGATCCAGGCGGGCATCGGCGTAGACGTCGTGACGCAGCCGCACCCACGCGGAGCTGCGCAGCTGATGCGAGGTGAGCAGGCCGCGACGGACGGCGTCCGAACCGCGGAACACCTGCCCGGCCAGGGCCTTGGGTCGGTGTGCGACGGGAGGCATGGGATCAGCGTGGCGACCTCGGCCGATCTGCCGGAACCCCTGTGGACAGCGCCCGCCGCCCGGGTCCGGCGCACCTGTGGACAACCCGCCGTCGGTCGGGCTTCGTGCTAGCCGCGTCGCGGGTTGCGGCAAGCTGCGCTGTCCGGGGCCGGGGTCACCGCAGGTTGCCGCAATCGGGGTCGATCAAAATCGTCAGCGGAGGGCCGCGGCGACCGCCGTCGCGGCGGCGAGCACCTGGGCGCCCACCATTTCGGTGTCCAGGGGCGCCAGGGACACCACCCCGACACTCGCCTCCAGGCCGGGTACGCCCAGCACCGGCGCGGCCACCCCGTACGCCCCGGACTGCAGCTCACCGGCGGTGCTCACCGGGCCTGCGGTGCCGGACCGGCCGGCGAGGATGGCCCGCCCCGCGGCCCCGCGCTCCAGCGGATGCCGTGCCCCGGTCCGGTAGGCCACGTGGAACGACGTCCAACTGGGCTCCACCACGGCCAGCGCGACCCCTTCGCCGCCCTCGACCACGGTCAGGTGGGCGGTCGCGCCGGACTGCTCGGCCAGGCGGCGCAGGGCCGGCAGCGCCCCCTCCGCGAGCAGCGGCTGGGCGCGCCGGGCCAGGTGCAGCACCCCGGCGCCGAGGCGCAGCCGGCCGTCCGCGTCCCGGCGCAGCATGCCGTGCGCGGTCAGCGGCGCGACCAGCCGGTACACCGCCGCACGGCCGATCCCCAGCCGGCCCGCCGCCTCGGTGACGGTCAGTCCGCCCGGGGCGTCGGCGACCAGGTGCAGCAACCGCAAGCCCCGGTCCAGGGTCTGGGCGGACTCGCCGCCGCGCGCCGCCGGGTCCGCCCCCGGCTGCGGGCCCGCGCCGGCTCGGGCCGTCGGGTCGCTGCCAGGTCGGGCGGTGGTGTCCACGACCAGCAGCGTACGACCCCGGCTCCGGGCGACCCGGATAAGCGCGGACCGATACCCTTGTACGGTGACGCTACGCCTGTATGACACCGCCACCCGTTCGGTGCGGGACTTCGTCCCACGGGAAGCCGGCAAGGTGGGGGTCTACCTGTGTGGTCTCACCCTTCAGGCCCCCCCGCACATCGGGCACCTTCGTTCCGGCGTCAACTACGACGTGCTGCGCCGGTGGCTGCTCGCGCACGGCCTGGAGGTCCGGTTCATCCGGAATCTCACCGACATCGACGACAAGATCCTGGTCAAGGCGCAGGAGCAGAGCCGGCCGTACTGGTCGATCGCGTACGCCAACGAGCTGAAGCTGGCCGCCGCGTACCGGGCACTGAACGTGCTGCCCCCGACCTATGAGCCGCGGGCCACCGGGCACATCCCGGAGATGCACCAGCTGATCGGCAAGCTCATCGACACCGGTCACGCCTACCCGGCGACCGACGGCTCCGGCGACGTCTACTTCGACGTGCTGTCCTGGCCGACGTACGGGTCGTTGTCCAACCAGTCGCCGGCGGACATGCAGTCCGCGGGTGACGCCCCCGACCGGGGCAAGCGTGACCCGCGGGACTTCGCGCTGTGGAAGGGCGCCAAGCCGGACGAGCCGGCGGACGCGTACTGGCCGTCGCCGTGGGGCCGGGGCCGGCCCGGCTGGCACATCGAGTGCTCGGCGATGTGCTGGCGCTACCTCGGCGACGAGTTCGACATCCACGGCGGCGGGCTGGATCTGACGTTCCCGCACCACGAGAACGAACTCGCCCAGTCGCAGGCGGCCGGCCTGCCGTTCGCCCGCTACTGGGTGCACCACGGGCTGCTCAACATCGGCGGGGCCAAGATGGGCAAGTCGCTCGGCAACACGCTCGACCTGGCGTACGTCGACTCGCTCGGTGTCCGCCCCGTCGAGCTGCGCTACTACTACGTCGCCGCCCACTACCGGTCCATGATCGACTACTCGGAGGACGCGCTGCGCGAGGCGGCCGTCGCGTACCGGCGGATCGAGGGTTTCGTGCAGCGGGCGGCCGACCGGGTCGGCGCGGGCCAGCTCGGCGAGGTGCCGGTGGCGTTCGCCGCCGCGATGGACGACGACCTCAACACCTCGGCCGCGCTCGCCGTGGTGCACGAGGTGCTCCGGGACGGCAACACGGCCCTGACCGGCGGCGACGATGTGATCGTCCGCACCGCGCTCGGCCAGGTCCGGGCGATGCTGGATATCCTCGGTGTCGACCCCCTCGACCCGGTGTGGACCGGCGACGCCGGCGCGGACGACCTGCGCGGCGTGGTGGATTCCCTGGTGGCCCTGGCTCTCGAGCAGCGTGCGCAGGCGCGCGGCCGGAAGGACTGGGCCGCCGCCGACGCGGTACGCGACCAGCTCAAGCAGGCCGGCGTGGTGGTCGAGGACACCCCCCAGGGCCCCCGTTGGACTATTGGAGAGCAGAGCTGATGGCCGGCAACTCGCAGCGCCGTGGCCGGCGGTTGACGCCGAAGGCCGGAGCCCCCAAGGGCTCCGGCGGCAAGAACAAGGACGCCCTCGGCGGGCGGGGCCGCACCCTGCCCGCCGACGAGCGGCCCTGGCACAAGGCGTACTCGGGCACCGAGAAGCTGCCACAGCGCACCGCCTGGAAGCAGGAGAAGGAGCGCCGGGCCGCCGCCGAGGAGGGGCGCGCCCCGAAGATCGGCAAGCCCGGCACGAAGGACACCACCTGGGGCAAGGGTGGTGGTCGAGGCGTACCGGCGGGCAAGGGCGGCCGGGGCAAGCCGGCCGGCCGGAGCGGCCCGCGGGTCGCGCCCGGCCGCAAGGCGAACCCGGCGAAGGACGCCCCGGAGCTGCTGGTCGGGCGTAACCCGGTGCTCGAGTCGCTGCGCGCGCAGGTGCCGGCGACCGCCCTGTACCTGGCGCAGGGCCTCGACATCGACGACCGGGTCAACGAGATCGTGCGGACGGCCGCCGACCGGGGTATCGCGCTCCTGGAGGTCAGCCGCGCCGAGCTGGACCGGATGACCGGCGGCGTGCTGCACCAGGGGGTCGGCCTCCAGGTGCCGCCGTTCGCGTACGAGCCCTTCGAGGACCTGATCGCGGCGGCGCTGGAGCAGGCCTGTCCGCTGCTGGTGGCGCTGGACGGGGTCACCGACCCGCGCAACCTGGGCGCGGTGATCCGGTCCACCGCCGCATTCGGCGCGCAGGGTGTGTTCGTACCCGAGCGGCGGGCCGCCGGGATCACCGCGACCGCCTGGCGGACCAGCGCCGGGGCGGCGGCGCGGGTGCCGGTCGCCCAGGTGACCAACCTGACCCGCTCGCTGAAGGCGTGCAAGGACGCCGGCTTCGTCGTGGTCGGCCTCGACGCCGACGGCGAGACCGACCTGTACGACCTGGAGGCGGCCGTCGGCCCGCTGGTCGTGGTGGTCGGCTCCGAGGGGCGCGGGCTGTCCCGGCTGGTCGGCGAGACCTGCGACCTGACCGTGCGCATCCCGATGGTCTCCGACGTCGAGTCGCTGAACGCCAGCGTCGCGGCGGCGGTGACCCTCGCCGAGGTGGCGCGCCGCCGGGCCGTCGAGGGCTGAGCCTTCCGCAAAGACGAAAAGGGGCGGTCCGCCGAAGCGGGCCGCCCCTTCTGTCGTACGTCAGATCCGGACGCCGCTGGTGGCGTGGAAGACGTGGCTGCGGCCGGCACGCGGCTTGACGAACACGGTGTCACCCATGTTCGGCATGTGGCGCCGGTCGGTGCGGACCACGAAGCGTTCGTTGGCGCCGCCGAGGGCCGCGTGGCCGTAGACGTTGGCGTCCGAGCCCAGGTCCTCGACCAGTTCGACGACGACCGGCATGCCGCCCTCGGTCGGGCTGACCAGGTCGCAGTCCTCCGGGCGGAAGCCGACGGTCACCTTGCCGTCGCCACCCTCGGCGCGGGCCGCCTCGACCTGCTCGCGGGTGAGCGGCACGTACATCTCGGCGAACTCGGCGCCCTTGTCGTTCAGCGGCACCGTCTTGATGTTCATGGCCGGGGAGCCCATGAAGCCGGCGACGAAGACGTTCGCCGGGGTGTCGTAGAGCGCCCGCGGGGTGTCGACCTGCTGCAGCTCACCGTCGAGCAGGACGGCTACCCGGTGACCCATGGTCATGGCCTCGACCTGGTCGTGGGTGACGTAGACGGTGGTTACGCCGAGCTTGGCCTGGAGCGACGCGATCTGCGTACGGGTCTGGACCCGCAGCTTGGCGTCGAGGTTCGACAGGGGCTCGTCCATGAGGAAGACCTGCGGCTCGCGGACGATCGCGCGGCCCATGGCCACCCGCTGGCGCTGACCACCGGAGAGCGCCTTGGGCTTGCGGCTGAGGTACTCCTCCAGCTGGAGCAGCGCCGCCGCCTCCTTGACCCGCCGGTCGATCTCCGACTTCGGGGTCTTGCGCAGCTTGAGCGCGAACGCCATGTTCTCGTACACCGTCATGTGCGGGTAGAGGGCGTAGTTCTGGAAGACCATCGCGATGTCGCGGGCCTTCGGCGGGAGGTGGGTGACGTCCCGGTCGTCGATGTAGATCGAGCCCTCGTCGACGTCCTCGAGGCCGGCGAGCATGCGCAGGCTGGTGGACTTGCCGCAACCGGAGGGGCCGACCAGGACCAGGAACTCACCGTCGCCGATCTCAAGATCGAGTTTGTTGACGGCGGGCCGCTCGGTGCCCGGGTAGATCCGGGACGCCTTGCTGTAGGTGACCGTAGCCATGGGGGGACGCTTCCTTTCACCGGCAGGAACGTGCCGGACGATCCGAGTGAAGGAGCGGCCGGCACGCGCCGCGCGCCGGCCCACGGGCGACCGGTGTCATCCGTGTCACTGCACGGTAAACGGGTTTCCGCCACCTGCCAAGAACGGAAGCCGCCGGTGGGACGGACGGCATACACATACCGGGCAGGTGTGTCGTGGCGGGTACGAAACGCCAACCCGTCGCCGGTCGCCCCGTCGGGATGCCGACGTTTCCCGTGCTCGCAAGGCCTGGCGCACGGGAAATCCGGGCGCCAGTCGCTATGCTGGCGTCGATACACCCGCCCCTGTAGCTCAGCTGGCCAGAGCACTCGCCTTGTAAGCGAGATGTCGCCGGTTCGATCCCGGCCGGGGGCTCCAATTCCACCAGGCAATTCGCGCCGGGCATTCGTGAGCGAGAGCCGATCGACCGCAACGCTGACTGTGCCGTAGGTCGTGCAGGCGGACACCGGGCAGGCCGGCGACGTGCCGAAGCCGGGCGAACAAGCGGCTGCGGCAGGTGACCTCGGGCAGCGGCACACCGCTTCGGATTGCCGGTCTTCGGGGTTCGGCGGGCCTGGATTCGTAGTCATCTCGCCGCGGCGGTTGGCTGCCAACTGATCCGTTCGTAACAGACCAGGGCGATCAAGATGGTGGCGACCAGAGCGAGGGCAGCGAGGGCGGGAACGTGTCGGGCGACGGGCAGCAGCGCGAGGATGGCGCCGGCCGCGAGGATCGGGGCGGGTGGGGTGTGCCGGACGGTTAGTCGAAGGAACAGGGCCCGACCAATGAGGTAGAGGGTAGGGCCGCCGAACAGAGCTGTGGCCGAAGTCCAGTCCAGCGGGGTCCCAGCGGGCTGCTGGAGTGGGTGGTGGGTCATGTGGGCGAGGACCACCTCGATGCCGACGGCTAGGTAGATGATCCCGGCGATGAGCACGAAGTGAGCCAAGCTGTAGGCGATGCTGCCGGTCCGAGTCCGCTCCGCAGCGGGGATCCGCGCCAGGGCCTTTCCGGCAGGTGCGGCGGCGTTTTCGAAGTACAGCCACCACAGGGCCAGCGCCGTGCTCAGTGCGAGCAGCGCAGCGATCAGGACCGGCCAACGAGTCACCGCCACTCCGGCGCCGACGCCTACCGAGATCAGCGACTCACCCAGAGCGATGATCAGTATCAGGCCGTGCCGCTCGGCGAAATGGCCGGGGCTGGGCAGGGGAGCGCGTCCGGCAGTCACCGCGATGAGGAGGCCGCCGATGCAGTCGACGAGGAACGCCGCGGCCCACAACAGCGTCTGCATCGCGCCGCCGAGCACCGCGCCGGACAGCAGTGCAATCAAGCCCACCGAGACCGGGATGATCCGCAAGCGCAGCGAAGCGCGTAGCCGCGCGTTACCGCCAGATATGTGCCAGATGAGGGCCAGATATACCATCCGGACGACGATGTAGATGAGGGCCAGGGCCATGGGCGCGGCCAGTGACTGGGTGCCGTCCCGCCACGCCTCGGGGAGGACCAGGGCGGCCACGAACATCGCGGCCATCACCACGGAGTTCCCGGCGCGGACCAGGCCCACGTCGGCGCGGACCTGGTTGGTCAACCATGCGTAGTTGGTGAACGGCCACCACAGCAGCAGCAGGAGCACCAGGCTGTGCGCCAGCCCGAGGGGCGTCGGCGTCTCCGCCGTGAACGTCGCCACCCGGATGAAGGCGAACGCGAACACCAGGTCGAAGAACACCTCGAACGGCGTGGTCCGATGGGTTTCCTCGGTCGGCACCGGCGGCCGGGCCCGGAAGACGCGCCTCATAGGCCTATCTTGTTCGCCCGACATCCGACAGATCCGGATTCAACACTTACCCGGCAGTCGCCGCCGGCCACGCAACACGCCCGGCGGCTGGCGCGGGATGCCGGTAGCCCGGGGCCGCCGCAGAACGACCGGCCGTTGGGTGGGGGGAATCGGTGGGCCGGCAGCCGGAACATCACGAGCCACCTGCACGACCTCATCGAGGGTGGCGGCGACGAGCGGTTCCTGTTCGGCGTCGACGTGGTGATCCGGGGCGTCGCCAGCCACGTCCCCGCCCCGAGTGAGCCCGGCCGGTCCGGGTAACCAGCGCCGACGTCAGTCGTCGCGACACGGGGAGATCAGCCATGAGCGCACCGACGGCACGGGTCGACACCATCGTGCTCATCCACGGGCTGTGGATGACCTCACGCAGCTGGGAGCACTGGGTCGACCGCTACGAGGCGCGTGCCTTCCGGGTGCTCACCCCCGCCTGGCCCGGCATGGACCAGGACGTCGAGCGGCTCCGGGAGGATCCGACGCCGATCGCCGCGCAGCGGATCAGCGACATCGTCGACCACTACACCGGCATCATCCAGGGCCTCCCTCGGCCGCCGATCATCATGGGGCACTCGTTCGGCGGCCTCATCGCCCAACTGCTCATGGACCGCGGCCTCGGCGCCGCCGTCGTCGGCCTGCACCCGGCCGCGGTCAAGGGCGTGCTGAAGCTGCCGCTCAGCACCCTGCGCTCCGGATTCTCCATCCTGCGCAACCCGGCGAACCGGCACCGCGCAGTCCCGTTCACCCGGGAGGACTTCCGATACACCTTCGGCAACACGATCAGCCCGGAGGAGTCCGACGCCGCCTGGGAGCGGTACGCGGTGCCGGCCGCCGGCCACGTCTTCTTCGAGGGGGCGTTCGCCAACCTGGACCCCAACTCCGCGACGGCGGTGGACACCAGCCGGGCCGACCGCGCGCCGCTGCTCGTGACGGCCGGCGGCGAGGACCACGTGGTGCCGCCCGCGCTGGCGTCCGCCGTGGCCAGCCTCTACCGCGACGCGGAGGCCGTCACCACCTACCAGGAGTTCCCGGGTCGGTCGCACTTCGTGGGTGGCGAGCCGGGCTGGGAGGAGGAGGCCGACTTCGCGCTGGAGTGGGCCGTCGAGGCGGCCAACAAGTACTCGCCGACCGTCGTCAGCACGGCCCCCCGCCGCCGCTGACCACCACTCGCGCTCGGGGCGGTCGGGCCGTGGCTTGGCAGCACAGAGGATCGACAGCAACGGTGACAGCAACGTGCCCGCACGAGGACGCTCGCTGGCGGACGGGTGCGGACAATCGCGACGCTGACAGCAAGCGCGCCTGCAGCGCCCTCGCAGGAACGCGGTGGCGGCTGTTCTCCGACCTGAGCGACCGGCTTGTGGATCGGGCGGGCTACTGGCCGCCCGTCAGCATCGCCGCCTCCGCCAGGTGGGGTCGGTTCAGCCCAGCCGGTCGAGGAGGTCCCGCGAGCGCCGCAGCACCAGGGCGGTCGCAGCCGCGTCGTACGACGGCAGCGAGCTGTCGGTGAACAGGTGCCGGTCGCCGGGGTAGACGAACAGCTCGGCCAGGTCGGAACCGGCGATCTCCACCAGCTCGCGGGCGGCGTCGACGTCGCCCTCCAGCCCGAAGAACGGGTCCTTGTCCATGCCGTGTACCTGCACCGGCACCCCGTCCGGCCACGGTCCGACGGCCCATTCCCCGGTGACCGGCAGGCAGGCCTCGTAGAGCAGCGCCCCGCGCGCGCCGGGCCGGGTCTGGGCGAACCGCTGGGCGGTGCCGGCGCCCCAGGAGAACCCGGCGTAGACGAGGCCGTCGGGTAGGCCGGCGACGGCCGCCTCGGCGCGCTCGTCGAGCGTCCCGGCCCCGATGCGCCGGGTCAGCGCGAGGCCGTCCTCGACGGTCGCCGCCTGTTCGCCGTCGAACAGATCCGGAGTGTGGACGGCGTGCCCGCCGGCGCGGAGTTCCGCCGCGAACGCCAGCACCCCGTCGGTCAACCCCTGCACGTGGTGGAACAGCACGACCTCGGCCATCTCTACACTCCTGGTCAACGAACGACGGTGATCGAATGATCCAGGATTTTAGAACGGTCGAGAAATGTCGGTCAATGAGCAGATCCCGGACTACGACCTCGACGAGCTCCTCGTGGTCACCGCGCCCGAGCAGCTCCGGGCCCTCGCCGACCCGCTGCGCGCCACCCTCCTGGAGCTGCTCCTGGAGCGGGCGGCCACGGTCACCGAGATGGCCCGGGCGGTCGACCGCCCGAAGAGCAGCGTCGCCTACCACGTGAAGCTCCTCGTCGACGCCGGCCTGCTGCGGGTGGTGCGTACCCGCCGCGTGCGGGCGATCGAGGAGCGCTACTACGGCCGGGCGGCCCGCACCCTCTACGTCGGCGCCCTCAACCGCCCCGAGGACCGGCGGATCGCCGCGGCCATCAACGGGCTCGCGGCGGCGGCCGCCGAATCGTCGGCGGCCCACGCCGCCGACGAGCTTCGGTGCACGCTCGTGCACGCCCGCATCCCGATCGAGGAGGTGCGGAACTTCTGGGCGGAGGTCCAGGAACTCGCCCGTCGCTTCGCCCAGATCCCCCGGGCCGGCGACCAGGTCTACGGCTTCGTCGCTGGCCTCTACCCGACCGACGCGCCCACCCTCCCCGATGTCGCGGACGATCCACCCGGGACGGCCCCGCCGGTCTGACCGCTCAGGCGGGCCGGCTGGACCGGTCGACGCCCTTGTGCACGCGGACCGTGCGCTCCACCAGCTTGCGCAGCGCGCCCTCGTCGACGTCGTCGAGCCGCTTGAGGTAGAGGCAGCCCTTACCGGTCTTGTGCGGGCCCAGCCGGGCGAGCAGCGCGGGATAGCGCTCCTCGTAGCCACCGACCAGGTAGAGGACGAGCTGCTGCTTGCGCGGCGAGAAGCCGACCAGCGGCCAGTCGCCGGTGCGCCCGCTCCCGTACACGTAGCGGTAGCTGCCGAAACCGACGATGCTCGGCCCCCACATCACCGGTCGCTCGCCGGTCACCTCGCCGAGGATGGCGCAGAGGCGCAGCGCGTCGGCCCGGCGGCGCTCGTCGGGGACGGCCGACAGGAAATCGTCGACGCTGGCGTCGGTGGGAACGGTCACGGGCTGCTTCGATGTCGCCACGACCGTGATGCTGCCATCCGGGTACGACAGCGTTTGTGCCGACCGGCAGCGGGTAGCGCCGCTTGATGCCGGCCGTACCCGTCGCCCACCGCGCCGTCGACGTCGGGGGCATCCGTACCATCTACCGCGAGGCCGGGCCGCCGGACGCCCCGGTGGTGCTGCTGCCGCACGGCTACCCGTCCTCGTCCTTCCAGTTCCGCAACCTCATCCCGGCCCTCGGTGACCGCTGGCGGACGCTCGCGCCCGACCTGCCGGGCTTCGGCTACACCCGGGCGGAGAGCTTCGCCCACACCTTCGACGCGTACGCGGACTTCCTGCGCCGCTTCGTCGACGTGCTGGGCTTGACCCGGTATGCGATCTACCTGCAGGACTACGGCTCCCAGTTCGGGCTGCGGCTGGCGATGGGCGCGCCGGAGCGGGTGGCGGCACTGGTCATCCAGAACGGCGACATCTACGAGGATCAGCACGGCCCGAAGTACGCGCCGTTGAAAGAGATGTGGGCCGACCCGGGTCCGGCGGCGCTGGCTGGTTCCCGCAGCAGCAGGCGTACCTGCGCGAGCACCGGCCGCCCACGCTGATCGTCCGGGGGGCCGCACGACGGGTACATGCCCGAGGGCGCCGCCCGCGCGTACCTGCGGGACCTGCCGGACGCGGAGCTGTACCTGCTCGACGGCGGCCACTGGCTGCTGGAGACCCACTTCGACGAGGTGGTGGCGCTCATGCGGGACTTCCTCGGCCGCGTCCATCCGCCCGCCGGCTGACCGGCCCGGCCGGTGAAGCGCCGGCCTCTGGCAGGATCGGGGCGATGGACAGCTTCCGATCGTGGGACGGGACGCGGCTCTCGTTCCGCGTCGTCGGCTCCGGCCCACCGGTGATGTGCATCCCCGGCGGTCCCGGGCAGGCGGTGGAGTACCTGGGCGAGCTGGGCGGGCTCAGCCGGCACCGCACCCTGATCCTGCTGGACAACCGGGGCGCCGGCGCATCCGGCGTCCCGGTCGATCCGGCGACCTACCGGGTAGACCGGCTCGTCGACGACGTCGAGGCGCTGCGGCAACACCTGGGCCTCGGGCGCATCGACCTGCTCGGGCACTTCTACGACGGGTTCCAGCCCGACCCGAGGCTGCCCGGGGAGCTGGCGGCACTGGCCGTGCCGACGCTGCTCCTGGCGGGTGAGTACGACATCTGGCCGACGGCCGCCGCCGTCCGCCGGCTCGCCGCTCTGCTGCCCACCGCTGACGTGGTGACCCAACCGGAGAGCGGCCACTTTCCGTGGGTCGACGATCCGGCGGCGTTCGTGGCGTCCGTGGAGGCATTCCTGGCCGCGTGACGGCCCGAGCGGGTCAGCCGCGTGTGCGCGCCCGGCCGTTAGGCGCGCCTTCGTCGCCGAGACCGCCGGTCGGGGCTGATCCCGCCCTTCGCCTCCACCCACCCGGGACCTTCGGCCCTGCGGGTCGCACCCTCCCCGACCAGCATGGAGAAAGAGGCTCCCGGCCGGGACGGAGAGTGGATCATGAGCGAGCGGCGCTCCGCCGGACGGGTCGCGGGCGAGGGAGCCGGCGTCACCGCAGAGCGGACCTCGTGATGCGGCCCGCCACCCGCCGCCGGCCGGACGCGCGGTGCCCGCTGCGTCCCGGCGAGCCGTGCACGCTGTGCCAGCTCGACGTCACCGGGCCGCAGGACTGCCCGCTGGTGTACCTGGTCATGACCGACGACGACCTGCGCGACGGCGTCCACGCGACCGGTCGGGCGGCGACCGGCCCGGCAGTGCCGCCCCGAGGGCAGGTCACTCGGTCGGGCGCCGGGGACGGACGTGTCGGCGTACCGTCGACAGCAGCTGGTTGCCCAGCGGCATCCGCTTGATCCAACGCAGTCGGCGGGGCAGCCGCCGGTTGCCGGGCCGACCAGGCGTCGGCAGCGACGCGTACGTGGCGCCGGTGGGTGGCCGCACCGAATCCGCGTCGAGCTGGCCGCAGGCCAGCGCGAGGTAGGTGAACTGCTGCAGGGTACGCGCATGTGCGCGGCTGCCCCGGGCAGTTGCCTTCAGCGCGGCCTCGACCGCCGGCCGGTGGATCAGCCCGGTCAGCGGTCCGTGGACGGTGTCCAGCAGGTCCGCCATCGCCCTCAGGCCGTCGCCCTCCCAGATCCGGGTGACGGTGGAGCCACCGGTGCTCGCGCTCACGAACGGAATTCCCGCCCACTCCGGGATCAGCCGCTCGATCAGACCGGTGTGCAGGATCCGGTCCCGCTTCTGCTGCGGCGTCAGGGCGAACGTCGCCGTGACGAAGCCGGGCGCGAGGAACGGGGTGACGGTTCCGACCGCGTAGGCGGAGCTGTACCACCGCCGGGCCCGTTCGACGAGGTAGAGGTAGTCGATCAGCCGGTAGTCGTGCAGGCCCAGGTCGCGGCCGTGGTCGAGCAGCCCGGAGACGCGGGTCCGCTCGGCGGTGACGACGGCATCGGTGGCGACGCCCGGCGGGACGGCGTGCAGCAGCCGGCCGAGCGCCGCTTCGTGCGGCGCCCCGGCGTGTTCGCTGTCGGCAGCGGGATACCAGTACCCGGTGGCCAGCTCCCCGGCGGCGCCGCTGATGCTCGGGGGATGGAGGCTGTCGACCAGCCGGTTCGAGACCGCGGGGCGCGCCAGGTAGCTGGAGGGGTACTGGTAGTCGAACCTGCGCTGGAGGCGCAGTCCGCGTTCCCGCAGGCCGGTGCCGAGGACCTTGGCGGGTGGTCCGGCCAGCCGGAACGTGTGCTCTGGTCGCAGCCCCCGCTTGTCCCGCAGGGCCTGCACGAGCTGCCGGGCCACCCGGCCCTCGGCCGCGGTGTCGTCGTAGGTGAGAAGGTGGGGCGTCAGGCCACCGGCGAAGGTGGCTGCCGCGATGACCCGGGAATCCTTCCCGCCGGAGAGTCCGAGCGTCAGGTCGTCGTCGCAGAGGCGCTGGGTGCTGGCGAGGGTGCTGGTGATCGAGTGCGCGGCCAGTTCGATCGACTCGGTGAGCGGGCGGCCCTCGGCGGCCAGCCCGTCGGCGACCACGTCGTCGGTCGCGTACCTGAGTTGGCTGGTCAGCTCCCAGCCGCCACCGACCCGGCGCCGGAGCGTCACCCGCTGGCCGGGTGCGAGCAGCCGGACACCCTGCACCGGAGCGAGCTCACCGCCGAAGTGGCCGGCGAGCGTGTACGACGCCCAGCCGTCCCGGTCCGGACGGGGCTCCCCGTGCAGGAACGCCGCCAGCAGGGTGGGTCGGTTGCAGAAGGCGGTGACGCCGGTGGAGCTGCCGGAGAAGATCCGGCACATGCCCAGCCAGTCCTGCTGGATCGCGCCCGTGCCGTCCTCGTCCATGGCCACCAGACCGAACGGCGGCACCACGTCGCGGTGCACGTCCTCCCCGGCGAGGAGACGCCGGGCCAGTGCGACCGGCCCGCCCGACACGTCGATGCCCACCGGCAGCCCGAGGGAGACCACCGCGTGCCGTCCCGCCCGGTCGACCATCGGCCAGCGGTACGCGTCGTGGCTGCTCGGGTGCAGCACGATCACGCCCCAGTCGGCCGCCCCGAACTCGTGGCGCCGGTAGCTCTCCGGCACGATCTCCGTGAGGCCCGCATCGAACCGCCGGTACGCCGCCCGCCGGGCGTCGTCCGAGATGCCTTCGCCCGCGAACCAGGCCAGCATGATGTACATCACAACTCCGGGGGAGGGGTGGGGACGGCACGTTACGCCGCCGGACCTCCGCGTGATGTCCCCCGGTCGCCTTCGCGCAGGCGTCGTGACGCAACCGCAATGTTGATGGGTGTCGCGTGGCCAGCTGCCCGGGCCGCGCCCCCGGTGCGCCGGCCGGGAAGCGACCTATCGTTGGTGTGGTGAGCAGGGCGGTCGAGGAGAGCAACCGGGCGATGCTGCGCGCCCGGGACGCGATGGACCGGGCGTACGCGGAGCCGCTCGACATCCCCGCCCTCGCGAAGATCGCCCACGTCTCCGAGGCGCACTTCATCCGTACCTTCCGGGCCACCTTCGGGGAGACACCGCACCGCTACCTCCAGCGCCGGCGGGTGGAGCGGGCCATGTCCCTGCTGCTGAGCACCGGCCGGGACGTGACGGACATCTGCTACGCGGTCGGCTTCGGCAGCCTCGGCACGTTCAGCCGTACCTTCCGGCAGATCGTCGGCGAGTCGCCCACGGAGTTCCGCAACCGGCGCAGCGCGCCCGCCGCGCCGGTGCCCACCTGCTTCTCGAAAGCCTGGACCCGACCCAGCAGTTTTGGATAAGCACCAGGTCAGGGTGGGGCACTAGCGTTCCCGGCATGACGATGAACGCGATCAGCCGCTCCCAGATCTACGTGCTCGACCAGGACGAGGCGCTCGACTTCTACGTCGGCAAGCTCGGCCTGGAGGTCAACACCGACCAGGACCTCGGCTTCATGCGCTGGCTGACGGTCAACGTGCCCGGCGACCCGCAGCGGGAAATCCTGCTGGAGAAGCCCGGCCCGCCCAACCTCGACCCGGCCACCGCCGAGCAGGTGCGCGAACTGCTCACCAAGGGCGCGGCGGGCGGCTTCCTCTTCATGACCACCGACGACGCCCACAAGACCTACGAGGAACTGGTCGCCAAGGGCGTCGACATCACCGACGCGCCCGAGGAGCGCCCGTACGGGATCGACTTCGGCATCCGCGACCCGTTCGGCAACAAGATCCGTATCGGCCAGATGTTCCCGCGCGGCTGACGGGGCGGCGGGCCGGTACGCTCGCCGGGCCGGGCGAGGTGAACTGGCCCGGCCCCGCACGCCGACCGGTACGGGGAGCCATGGCGAGTCGACTGCTTTTCCTGGCCCGGCACGGGGAGCCGGAGCAGCCCACCGATGCGGCGGGGCTCTCGGCGCGGGGCCGCCGGCAGGCGTACCTGCTGGGCGAGCGGCTGCGGGAGGCGGGCCTCGACGCCGTCCACCACGGGCCGTTGCCCCGGGCGGCCGGGACCGCCGAGGTGGTCGCCGCGGCACTGCCCACGGTGCCGGTGCACGTCACCGACCTCGCCGGTGACCACCTGCCGGACGACACCGACCCGGCCGGCCTGCCACCCGCGTACGCCCGGTTCTTGACCGGTTTCCCGGCGGCCGAGCGGGCCGGCGGGCCGCGGGTGACGGCGGCGGCCGTGCGACGCTTCGCCCGGCCGCCGGCCGACGGTGACCCGCGGGAGCTGGTGGTCACCCACGCGTTCCTGATCGCCTGGCTGGTGCGGGACGCCCTGGGCGCGCCGGCGCAGCGATGGCTCGGCCTGAACCCGCAGCACTGCGGGCTGACCGTGATCCGCTACACCGACGGCCTGCCGCCCCGGCTGGTCGCCTTCAACGACGTCGCGCACCTGCCGCCCGACCTGCGGGGGACCGGCCTGCCGCCGGAATACCGGGTGTGACCGCGCCACCCCGCCACTAGCCTCGTCCCCATGTCCGACCTGCCCACGTGCGAGTTCGCCTTCCCCGGGCCACTGCGGGACCAGCTGGTCGCCGCGGTCCTCTCCGGCGCGAAGACCACCACGACCGGGCTGCTCCTCGAGTACGAGCGCGAGGGCGAGCCGCTGCCGGTGGTCGGCGGCCGGTCGGTGGTCGTGGACTCGGCGGACCGGCCGGTGGCGATCATCGAGCTGACCGAGGTGCGGGTGCTGCGCCTCGGTGAGATCGACCTGGCGCACGCCCGGGACGAGGGCGAGGGCTTCGCGACGGTCGCCGACTGGCGGGCCGGCCACGAGGGGTTCTGGCACGGGCCCGAGTTCCGCGCCTACCTCGGCGACCCCGCCTTCACCGTCGACGACGACACGCTCGCCGTCACCGAACGCTTCCGCGTCGTCGACCGCCTCTGACGACCGGCCGGCTTACGCCGCCCCAGCCGGCGCTTTCCCGGAAGTCGGAACCCAGGGGGCGGTGATGCGGGCCACGTGTCGCGTCGTCGCAGGGGCGGCACCGATATCGTCGCTGCACCGGCGAGCGGCTGTGAAGGAGAGTGGCGGTGGCGGACGCGGAACTCCTCGTCGAGGTGGCCGGCCCGGTGGCGACCGTGGTGATCCACAACCCGGCGCGGCGCAACGCGATGACCGCCGGCATGTGGCGGCAACTGCCGGCGCTGCTCGACCGCCTCGAGACCGACCCGGCGGTACGCGCCCTGGTGCTCACCGGCGCCGACGGCACCTTCTGCGCCGGTGCGGACCTCGGCGACCTGGACGAGCTGCTCGACGCCGGTGACGCCAGCATCGCGGTCGACGCGGAGGAGCGGCTCGCCGCCTTCGCCAAGCCGACGGTCGCCGCCATCCGGGGCGCCTGCGTCGGCGGCGGCTGCCAGCTCGCCGTCGCCTGCGACCTGCGGATCGCGGCCGACGACGCCCGCTTCGGCGTACCCCCGGCGCGGCTCGGCCTGGTCTATCCGGCGCCCACGACGCGCCGGCTGGCCCGGCTGGTCGGGCCGTCCGCCGCGAAGCACCTGCTGTTCACGTCCGAGCTGGTCGACGCCGGGCGGGCGCTACGGATCGGGCTGGTCGACGAGGTGCTGCCCGCCGAGGCGCTCGCCGCCCGGACCGGCGAGATCACCGCCGCGGTGGCCGCGCGGTCGCAGCTCACCGTCACCGCCGCCAAGGAAATCATCGACGGGCGCGCGGACGACGACCGGATCGCCTGGTGGCACGGGCAGGTCCGGGCCAGCGGCGAGGCCCGCGAAGGCGTGACGGCGGCCAACGAGCGCCGCCAACCCCGCTTCACCTGGACCCCGCCCGCTGGCTGACCGCCCGGAGGACCGCCCGACCTCGATCGATGCCGGTCTACGGGAGCCGGTCGATTCCGCCGCCGTCCACTCTGGCAGGCTGTCACCGTGCAGCGTGACCAGTTGCTCGCCGAGCGCTACCGGCTGATCGAACGCCTCGGCGCCGGCGGGATGTCGACCGTCTGGCGGGCACACGACGAGGTGCTGGAACGGGACGTCGCGGTCAAGGTCCTCACCGCGACCGATCCGGGCGCCCGCTGGCGTATCCGGTCGGAGGCGAAGGCGGCGGCCCGGTTGGCGCACCCCAACCTGACCCGGGTGTACGACTACGGGGAATCACCGCACGCCGGGTTCGACGTCCCCTTCGTCGTCATGGAACTGCTCACCGGCACCACGCTCGCCCGGCGCCTCGACCGTGGTCCGCTGCCGCCCGAGGAGGCGCTGCGGGTCTGCGCGGACGTGGCCGCCGGTCTCGCCACCGCACATGACCAGCACCTGGTCCACCGGGACGTGAAGCCCGAGAACGTGATGCTGACCCGCACCGGCGCCAAGATCCTCGACTTCGGTATCGCCGCCGCCGTCGGCGCCCCCGAGATCGACGTGCAGGGGCGGCTGCTGGGCACACCCGCCTACACCGCGCCGGAGCGGCTCGCGGCCGGGGAGGTGCTGCCGGCGGCCGACGTGTACGCGCTCGGCCTGCTCATCCACCACGCGCTCGTCGGTCGGCTCCCCTGGCCGTCGCACACCCGGGCCGGCGTGCCGGGCGCCGACGGGTACGACGAGCCGGGCCCGTTGCCCGAGGTCGACGGGGTGCCGCCCGACGTCGGCCGCCTCTACCGGCGGTGCCTGGCGCAGGAGCCCGCCGACCGGCCCACCGCCGGGGAGGCGGCGGACATCCTGGCCGCCGCGCTGGTCCGGGTGCCCACGGCCGAGTCCGGCCGGTCCGGCGACCGGACTCCGGAGGCGGTGCGACCGCCCGGTCCACCCCACGACGCACCGGCCGGTCCGGTCCGGCGACCGTTACCCGCCCCGCCGGAGCACCGCCGGTCGGCACCCGGCCGTCGAGCCCCGTACGGGGCCCGGCTCCTCGTCACGGCCGCCGCGGCGGTGCTCGGAGCGGTCGCGGTCGCCGGCACCCTCGGCAGCCCTCCCTCCCGCCGGCCCGGCCTGGCCGAGGAGCCGGGGGCCAGCCGCGGCAGCGACGAAAGGTCCAGCGTCGCGCTGCCCGTCCCGCCGGATCCGGCCAGCACGGTCGCCGCTCCGGGCGCCTCGGCCACGACCACGGCCGCCGCGACGCCGACCGCCTCCGCCGGCCGGACACCGGGGGTGGGGCCGATCCCGAGCGGCGGCACGACGGGTACCCCGTCGACCGGGGCCGGGTCCTCGACCGAGGTCGGCGCACGCGGCGGCCTCGTCCGGGTCCGCTGCGCCGGGAAGAAGATGGCCGAGGTGGTGGACGTCGTTCCGGCCACCGGTTACCAGTTGGGGTCGTACGATCCCGGCCCGGCCCGCGAGGCGCAGGTCGAACTGGTAGCCGCAGACCGAAGCAGCGTGGTCACCGTCCGATGTGCCAACGGGCGGCCAGTGGTCAGGGTGAAGGAACAGCCCCCGGCCCGCCCCGGCGCCGCCCGCGGCTGACCGGTGACGAGCGGAGGGCCGGCGGGATGCCGCCCGCGGCGAGACGCGCTCACCGGGGCGGTCCCCCGTACCCCGCCGGCCGGTCCGTCACCGCCCCGCGAGCGACGCCCAGCTCGGCGTCACCGGCTCCCGCCGCAGCGGCATGCCGGCCTCGACCGGCGTTCGGTCGCCCTTGCGCTGGTTGCACGCGTAGCAGGCGGCGGTGGTGTTCCGCCACGTGTTCCGGCCGCCGCGGGAGCGGGGCAGGATGTGGTCGATGGTGCTGGCCGGGCCACCGCAGTACGCGCAGCACCGGCCGTCCCGGCGCAGCACACCCGCCCGTGACCAGGTCGGGCCGGCGGTGAACCGCCAGCGGGTCACCACGTACCGGACGAGCCGCACCACCCGGGGCATCGGGAAGACCCCGATCACCCGGTCCGGCTCGGCCTCGTGGATCTCGGCGACCCGCCGGCAGAGCATCCGGATCGCGTGCTGGACGGTGACCCGGTGCAGCGGGCCGAGGTCGGCGTTGACGACGAGGACGGCGTTCACCGGAATCTCCCTCCCTCACTGACGGTCCCCCCCCCGGACGACGAGAGCCGCCGGTCCTGCTGCGGTGGACGGGCGGCTCGACGTGGGTACGCGTCAGTCGGGCCGGCCACCTCCACCGGCGCGGCAACCGTCGCCGGGCAGCACCGACGGCACACGGCTGGCGCGCGACATCGACATGAACAGCTCCCGCGGCGGGTGGTTGACCTTGCGCGATCACGGTAGGGCGGGCGGTGCGCCCGGGCAACGCATTTCGATCTCCGGCCGGTCAGCCGCGGCGGGCCAGCAGGCCGCGCGGGCGGACCGAGCGGACCGGTTCGGCCGAGCCGCCCTCCGCCCGCAGGATGTGGTTGGCCGCCTGGATGCCGGTCGCGGCGGACCGCTCCATCAGGGCGCAGGGAAAGTCGGTGCGGATGCCGTCCCCGGCCAGGTAGAGCCCGGCCGCGTCGGTGCGGACCCCGGGCCGCCGCGCGTGGCTGCCGGGCGTGAACGCCGGTGCCCGCGCCTCCACCCGGGCCCGCAGCTCCCGGACCCGCAGCCGGGCGGCCTCCGGCCACAGCGCAACCAGCTCGGCCCGCATCCGCTCGGCCAGCTCCCCGGCGGGCAGGCCCGGCTCGCAGGCGTACGCGTGCAGCTCCACCACCGAGCCGCCGCTACGCGCGGCCCAGCGGCGGGACTCGTTCTCCAGCCGGTGGTAGAGCGTGACCGAATCCAGGGTCGGCTGCCGGGACACCCCGCTGAACACCGCCCGGCCCGGGTCCACGTCCCCGTCGCACCAGTAGCGCGCCACCGCGTACGGCGGGCCGGGCCGGCCGAAGTCGGGTGCCCGCGCCACCAGTTCGGGAGCGACCCGGGCGAGCGCCGGGGAGGCCGCGACCAGCGCGGCGAGCGCCGGCGGGTCGACGGCGAGCACGACGTGCCGCGCGTTGTACGCCCGCCCGGTGGTCGCCACCCGCCAGCCGGCGGCGTGCCGGTGCAGCCCGGCGGCGGCGGTGCCGGTGACGATCCGGCCGCCGTGCTGCTCGACGTGCCGGGCGAGCGGCCGCCAGATCGCCGTCGCGTAGTCCTCGTCCGGGCAGTCGAAGGCCAGCCCTTCCGGGTTGCCGAGCAGGTAGAAGTGGAACTGGGCGAGCATCTCGGCGGCCGACATCTCGGCCTCGTGGTTGAAGAACGAGTGGGAGAACACCTCGAAGAGCATCGCCCGGGCCCGGTCCGGCAGCCGCAGTGACGTCAACAGCTCGTCGGCGGTCGCGCCGTCGAACTCGGCATAGGTGCGGACCGGGTCGTAGGCCAGCAGCGGCAGCGCGGCGTCCCGGTCCATCCCGCGCAGGTCGGCGAGGCGGAGGCTGGGGCTGCGCAGCAGGAGGGTGAGCAGGTTCGCCGGGGGAGCGGGCGGTAGCCGGCCGAACTCCTCGGCGGGCCACTGCGCGGAGAGGACCGGATAGCCGGGGATCGGCTTGAGGAACCCCAGCGCCGGGTCGATCCGGCGGAGCACCGACCGCCAGTTGTAGTACTGCCGGAAGAAGGCGTGGAAGCCGTGCTCGTTCATCTGCGTGCCGTCGGGCAGTGCCTCCGGCCAGGCACCGAGCCGGCCGCCGAGGGCATCGGCCGCTTCCAGCACGGTGACCGCCACGCCGCGTTCGGCCAGCACCACCGCGGCCGACATCCCGGCGATCCCGCCGCCGACCACCACGGCGGTGACCGGGTGCGGCACGCTCGGGGCGCCGCCGCCGCCCGGGTCCACGACGTGCTCGCGTACGCCGATGAGTCGACCGACCACCTGCGACAGTGCCACCCCGACAGTCTGCGGCAAGGAAGGGCCCCTGCTTGACGCCTCGCCTTGCAGCGGGGCCCCTTCTCAACGCATCGAGCAGCGGCGCTCGCGGTCGGAGGCGGGCCAGACATACTCCAGGTCGTCGGGGTCGCCGTCCCCGAAGAGGGGGCGGTAGTGCGCCGGATCCTTGCGCAGCAGCGACGAGCGGTGACTGCGGTGCAGGTCGTCCCGGCCGAGCCAGGGCGGCAGTTCGCCGGCCTCGGCCAGCTCGGCCTGGGTGCGGACGCGGGTGATGCCACAGGCGGCGGCGAGGTCGGTCGTCAGCGTGGCGGCGCAGGTGTCCGCGCGGCCGGACTCGCACCAGACCGCGCAGATGTCGAGCCCGTACCGGGTCAACGCCTCCTCGTACCCCGCCCACATCTTCACCGCCGGGTGGTTACGCCACCCGTACGTGGGCCAGGTGAGGCCGCGCAGCACCTGGATGGCCTCCACGCGCTGCTTGCCCAGCCGCTTCTGGTCCAGCACCCGGGCGCTGGCCAGAAAGTCCGGGTACGGGAGGAAAGTTTGCATGCCGGTGCTCTACCCGCCGTCCTGTCCGACATTCGTCATGATCGCGGGGCTGCGCGGGCCGCTACCGGCTGACTACCATGCGGCACATGGCGGAGCCCCTGCTCGATCGCGCGCGGCGGGCCAGCCGTCGGTTCCGGGCCAATGGCGACGCGCGGGCGCACTACGTGATCTGCGGTCACGACGCGCTCGCGTACTGGGTGGTGAAGGCCCTGCTCGCCACCGAGCCGCAGACCGCCCGGATGCGGATCACGCTGGTCGTGCCCGAGCGGCGCCGGACGGACAGCCCCGACGGCCGGGACATCGAGGGCGTGGAGGTGATCCGGGCCGACCGGCTGGACGAGGTGACGTTCCGCCGGGCCGGCCTGGTCGGGGCGGACGGGCTGGCGCTGCTGCACCAGGACGACGTCGGCAACATGCACGCGGCCCTGTGCGCGCAGGAGGTGGAGCCACGGCTGCGGCTGGTGGTGCGCATGTTCAACACCGGCCTGGCCAACGGCGTACGGCAGATCTTCCCCGACTCGGCCGTGCTCTCCGACGCCTCGATGGCGGCGCCGGCGTTCGTCGCCGCGGCGCTCGGCGAGGTCGCGCCGGCCCACTTCCGGCACGGCGGGCGCACTCTCTACGTCGCCCGCCGCGACGACGTACGCGGCCAGGACGTGGTGTGCGGGGTGGCGGACACCAGCGACCCGCAGGAGGTCCGGGTGCTGCCCGCCGACGAACGCGCCGCCGACGTGGTGCTCGCCGAGGCGACCGGCGCTCCGCCGGGCACCGAGGTGGCCGCGCGCCGGATGCGGCGGGCCCGGCGGCGGCGCCGTCCGGTCGCGATGCTGCTGCGCGCCGTCCGCAGCTTCGCCACCCGCAAGATCGGCGTCGCCGTGCTGGTGCTGCTGGCGGTGATCGTCGTCCTCGGCGGCCTGTACGCGGGCACCGCCCACGTGGCGTGGGGCGAGGCCATCTACCTGACCCTGGTCACCACGCTGACCGGGCAGGATCCGGACGCCGGCAAGCCGGCCGGCGAGCAGGTCCTCCAGGTGGTGCTCAACCTGGCCGGGCTGGCACTCATCCCACTGATCACGGCCGTGGTGGTCGACGGGATAGTCAACGCCCGGCTGGCCCTGCACTCGGGGAAGATCCTGCCCGAGCGCTCCGGCCACGTCGTGGTGGTCGGCCTCGGCAACATCGGCATGCGGGTGATGGCCCAGCTCAACGATTTCGGCGTCGAGGTGGTCGCCATCGACAAGAACCCGGACGCGCGGGGTGCCGGGCTGGCCCGCCGGCTCGGCGTACCGCTGGTGGTGGGCGACGCGGCGACCGAGGAGACCCTGCGTGCCGCCTCGGTCGGCGCCTGCCAGGCCCTGGTCGTGGTCTCCACCGACGACGGGGCCAACCTGCGGGCCGCGTTGACCGCCCGGGCGCTCAACGACGAGGTGCAGGTCGTGCTGCGGCTCTTCGACGGGCACTTCGCCGAGCGCATCCAGCGGGCCTTCGGGATCGGCGTGTCGCGCAGCGTGTCGTACCTGGCCGCGCCGTCGTTCACCGCCGCGCTGCTGGACCGCGCCGTGATCGCCACGATCTCGGTGGGCCGGCACGCCCTGCTGGTCACCGACGTCTCGGTCGCGGCCGGGTCGGCGTTGGACGGCCGGCCGCTCGCCGCCGTGGGCCGGGTGGGGAGCGTACGCCTGCTCGCGCACGCCCGCTCCGGGCAGCGGTACGACTGGGCTCCCGACCGGCGGCTGGTGATCGTCGCCGGGGACCGGCTGACCGTGGTGGCCCGCCGCGCCGGACTGAACGCCCTGCTCCGCGAGGCCGGCCCGCCCGAGCCGCCACCGCCGGCCTCGGCCGGCACGCCGACTCCCCGCGAGGCGGAGGAGTAACCACTGCCGTCCGCGAGATCCAGGGCGGTAGGCGCATCCCCAACCCCTCTGCCAGACCTCGTGCAGGGCTAGTACTTGAACTGATACAGTACTGGACATGTTTGAGAGAAGCGGGAGCGACTCCGCTCTCCTGGGCGACGTGTTCGCCTCCGACCTGCTCCGCGGGCACACCGACACGATCGTGCTCGGCGTCCTGCGCGGCGGCGACAGCTACGGCTTCGAGATCTTCAAGACGATCCGGGACGCGACCGGCGGCGCCTACGAGATCAAGGAAGCGACGCTGTACGCGAGCTACCGGCGTCTCGTCAAGGACGGCCTCGTCGAGGCGTACTGGGGTGACGAGACCAAGGGCGGCCGGCGGAAGTACTACCGCCTCACCGACGCCGGACGGGCCGTCTACCGCCGCAACGTGGCGGCGTGGGTGGTCACGCGCGACCTCATCGACTCCCTGCTCGACCTCGGCGACCAGCCCGGGGACCGATCACTGGAAAGGCAACCGTCATGACCGCCTCGAACGACACGACGCGCGGGTCCGGGGCAGTGCTCCACCGCCTCCTCGACGACGCCTTCGCGGGCGTCACGATGACCCCCGAGACCCAGGACCTGAAGGAGGAGATGCGCGCCAACCTGGTGGCCCGGGTCGCCGAGCTCGAAGCCACCGGTGTCTCGCCGGACGAGGCCGCGCAGCGCGCGGTGGCCGAGCTGGGTGACGTCCGCTCCCTGATCGACGACGCCGAGACCGGGTCCGAGTCCCCGGTCGCGGCGTGGGAGCGGCACCGTGTACGCCCCGAGCCGGTGTTCCTGGCGCGCAGCGTCGCCCTGGCGGCGCTCGCCGTCGCCGGGCTCGCCGTCCTCGTGCTGGCGTGGTTCGGCGTGGCGGTGTCCGAGCCGGCGCAGCTCGCCGCGATCCTCGCGGTCGCCCTGCCCGCCGGGCTCGTCGTGGCGGATTCCCTGCACCGGGAGACGACCAGCAACTACCCGATGCCCGGCCGACGCGCCGCCGGGTACGGTGCCGCGACCGCGGTGGCGCTGGCCGGTGCCGGCTCCGCGTCGCGGTACCCGCTCGATTCCGAGCTGCCCTGGCTGATCGGCGGCGGGCTCGCCGTCGTGGCGTCGGTGGTCGCGTTCACCTGGTTGGGCGCCACCCAGACGAACCGGCACAAGCCGTGGGTGCTCCAGCTCGCGGCGGCCCACCACGACGTCGGCGACCGCTTCTCCGAGGACCCGGCCGCCGCGGCCCGGTTCGGCCTGTACACCGTGACGCTCTGGTTGGTCGCCGTCTCGGCGTTCGCGGTGCTGGGCGTCACCGTCGGCTGGGCCTGGTCCTGGCTCGCTCTGGTCGCCGGCGTGGCGGTGATGATGTTCCTGCTGGCGCGGATGCTGTTCGCACCCCGACCCTGAAGTGCCGGCCCGCACCGCCCGTGCGGTGGCGATGCCGTCAGCGGCGCAGGGCGTGCCAGAGGGCGCCGACGGCCAGCACGCCGAAGCCCGTGAGCACGCTGGACAGCGGCAGGTTGACGGCGAGCAGCAGGCAGCCGGCCAGCCCGGCCACGGCGAGCGCCTGCCCGGGCAGGCGCCGCCCGGGCTCCCGGCCGAGGGTCAGCGCCGCCGCGTTGGTGATCGCGTAGTACACCAGCACGGTGACGCTCGAGAAGCCGATCGCGTCCCGCACGTCGCCGAGCAGCACGACGATGATCACGATGGCGGCGACCGCCAGCTCGGCCCGGTGCGGCACCCGGTGGACCGGGTGCACGGCATCCAGCGCACCGGGCAGGTCACGGCGGCGCGCCATCGCGAGGGCCGTCCGGCCGACCCCGGCCAGCAGGGAGAGCAGCACCCCGGTGACCGCCACGGCGGCGCCGGCCCGGACCACCCAGGCCAGGCCGGGCAGGCCGGCGGCGGCCACCACGTCGGCCAGCGGCGCACCCGACCCGGCGAGCCGGCCCGGCCCGAGCACGCCGAGAGCGACGACGGCGAGCACCAGGTAGATGAGCAGCACCAGGCCGAGTGCGAGCGGCACGGCGCGGGGAATGGTCCGCTCCGGGTCGCGTACCTCCTCGCCGAGGGTGGCCACCCGCGCGTACCCGGCGAACGCGAAGAACAGCAGCCCGGCGGCGGTGAGCACGCCCCGGGTGGAGCCGCCGGGCTCGCCGATCCGGCCGACCGACACGTCGGTCGCGCCAGCCACCGCGACCAGGGCCAGCACCGCCAGCACGACCAGCACCAGGAGCCGGGTGGCGGTCGCGGTCTTCGTGACGCCGCGCAGGTTCACGGCGGTCACCGCCACCACCGCGGCGACGGCCACGAGCCGGGCCTGCTCCGGCCAGAGGTACGCCCCGACGGTCAGCGCCATCGCCGCGCAGCTCGCCGTCTTGCCGACCACGAACCCCCAGCCGGCCAGGAACCCGGCGAACGGGCCGAGCCGTTCCCGGCCGTAGACGTAGCTGCCGCCGGACTCGGGGTACCGGGCGGCGAGCCGGGCCGAGCTGGTCGCGTTGCAGTACGCGATGAAGCCGGCCAGCGTGAGCGCCGCCAGCAGCCCGACCCCGCCGGCTTCCGCCGCGGCCGGAGCGAACACCACGAAGACGCCCGCGCCGAGCATCGAGCCGAGGCCGATGACCACCGCGTCGCGTACGCCGAGCCGGCGCGCAAGTTGCTCCACGACCGCCGATGCTAGGGGTACGAGGTGAACGGCTGGTTCCAGCGGCCGAGCGCCCCCGGCAGCGGCACGTCGTCCCAGGGCGCCCGGTGCAGCAGCCGGTCCAGCAGCAGGCCGAGCAGCAGCCCGGCGATCGAGTCGGTCAGCCAATGCCAGCCCAGGTAGGTCGTCGTGCACAGCACCACGAGGGGCGGGACGATCCGGACCACGGTGACCAGCCGAGGCGGCATCGACCGCCGGTAGCTGCGCAGCAGCGGCGCGAGCAGCAGGGCGATCACGCCGTACCAGACGATCGCGTTGGCGACGTGCCCGGACGGGTAGGACTGTGCGAACCGCAGCGGCAGTTCGTCCTGGAACAACGGCAGCGTCTGCTCCGGCGGCAGGAACGGCTCCCGGGTGCTGGCGCTGGGCGCGGGCCGGGCCGTCCAGACCTTGAGCGGGCCGATCGTCAGGTAGGTGAGCGCGAACCCGACCACCGGCGGCAGCAGCGGGCGGACCGACCGGAGCCGCAGCGCCAGCAGCACGCCCATCCCCGCGGCGATCAACGTCAGCGGGGTGCCCTGGCCGAGGTAGTTGAGGATCCGCGCGACCCAGTACGCGACCGTCGGGCGGTGCGCGTCCGACCAGTCGGCGACCGATCGGTCGAGGCCGAAGAGGTGCCCGGCCGCGAGGGCGACGGTCAGCGCCACGAGACCGGCGAGCAGCAGGGCGTCGAACCACCAGCCGGCCGGGCGGACCGGCCGGAGCCGCACCCTATGCCGTACCGTTGTGGCCTCCCGCACCCTGGTCACGCTACCGGCCGGGCGGGGTGGCCGATCGGCGCGGTCCGGGGCGGCTGTGTGCCGAGCCACGTGGAGAGGCGTTCCGGCGGGGGAGGGGTAAGACTAGGCCCCGTGCGGATCACCTCGGCCCTCGTCGACCCGGCGCTGCTCGACCTTCCCTGGTCGACCCCGCTGGAGGAGTGGCCCGCGCAGCACCTGGTGGCGCTGCCGCAGGGCATCTCCCGGCACGTCGTCCGGTTCGTCCGGCTGGGCGACTACGTGTACGCGGTCAAGGAGACCGGCGAGCGGGTCGCCGAGCGGGAGTACGACCTGCTGCGCGTGCTGGAGCGGATCGACTTCCCGGCCGTCGAGGCGGTGGCGATCGTGGCCGACCGGCAGGCCGACGACGGGGAGCCGCTGGATCCGGTGCTGATCACCCGGCACCTCCAGTTCTCCCTGCCGTACCGGGCGCTCTTCTCGCGGACACTGCGGCCGGAGACGATGCAGCGGCTGCTCGACGCCCTCGCGCTGCTGCTGGTGCGGATGCACCTGACCGGCTTCTTCTGGGGTGACTGCTCGCTGTCGAACACGCTGTTCCGGCGGGACGCGGGAGCGTTCGCGGCGTACCTGGTGGACGCGGAGACCGGCGCGCTGCACAGTTCGCTGTCGAACGGGCAGCGCGGCGAGGACCTGGAGATCGCCCGGATGAACATCTTCGGCGAGGCGCTCGATCTCCAGGCCGCCGGGCTGCTGCACGAGTCGATCGACCCCGAGGTGGTCTGCGAGGAGGTCGTGCAGCGCTACGAGCGGCTGTGGCACGAGATCACCTACGAGCAGCAGGTCGAGCGGGACGCCCGGCACGACATCGAGGGCCGCATCCGGCGGCTCAACGAGATGGGCTTCGACGTCGCCGAGGTGGCCATGTCGACGATCGCCGACGGGCGGTACCTGGTGCGGCCGAAGGTGGTCGACGCCGGCTACCACACCCGGCGGCTGCTCCGCCTGACCGGGTTGGACGCCGAGGAGAACCAGGCCCGCCGGCTGCTCAACGACCTGGACGCGTACCGGGCCGAGAGCGACCTGACCGACGAGCAGCAGGCGGCGCACCGCTGGCTGACCGAGGTGTTCGAGCCGGTGGTCCGGGCCGTGCCCGCGAACCTGCGCCGCAAGCTGGAGCCTCAGGAGATCTTCGCGCAGATCATCGAGCACAAGTGGCTGCTCTCCGAGCGGGCCGGGCGGGACGTGGGCATGGCGCCGGCGGTGCACTCGTACCTCGCCGACGTGCTCGCGCACCGCCCCGACGAGCAGGCCGTGCTCGGCGTGGAGATCCCGGCCCCGCGCTGACCCGTCGCGTGCCGCTTCGCGGCCCGCTCCCTCCGGTTTCGGCTCAGGAGGCCATCGGCCGTGCCGTGCCATGGCGCCAGGCGCAGGCGATTGGTCAGTTGGCCGCCTTTGGAGCTGATGTCGGAGGTGGATCGGCGACGGTGGCCGCGCGGGAGGGTCACCTGCGGGCCTTGGGGGCGCGACGGCCCGCTGGGGGGGGCGGCTGCGCGTGGGCTGACCTGGCTGCGGGGGGCCCGCGGCGGCCACGGTGGACGGGTTGGCTGGGCTGGCTGTGTGTGGGCTGGTTTCGGTGCGGGGCATTGGCGGCGTGGGTGGGTTGGCTGGGTTGGCTGTGTGTGGGCTGGCCTGGGTGGGGGGCGTTGGCGGCGTGGGTGGGTTGGCTGGGTTGGCTGTGTGTGGGCTGGCCTGGGTGGGGGGCGTTGGCGGCGTGGGTGGGTCGGCTGGGTTGGCTGTGTGTGGGCTGGCCTGGCTCCGCAGCGTCTGATGACGTCAACGGGTCAGCTCCAAAGGCGGCCACTGTTCTCTTGTCCACGTCGAAGGTCGGTGCGGTCGGCCGGCCGCGGTCGGTGGGCGGCGGTCAGTCCAGCCAGGAGCCGGCACGCATCACCCGGACCATGTTCAGGTCGTCGTCGAGCACCACCAGGTCGGCGCGGAGCCCGACGTGCAGCGCGCCCACCCGGTCGCCGAGGCCGATCGCCCGGGCGGGAGTGGTGGCGACCATCCGGGCCGCGTCCGGAACCGGGATGCCGGCCCCGACCGCGTGCCGTAGGGCGGCGTCCATGGTGAGCGTGCTGCCGGCGATCGCACCGTCGCGGGCCAGCCGGGCGACGCCACCGGCCACGGTGACCGCCTGGCCGCCCAGCTCGTACTCTCCGTCGGGCATCCCGGCCGCGGCCATTGCGTCGGTGACCAGCGCGGCCCGCTCGGCGCCGGCCGTACCGGCCGCGAAGGCGAGCATCCCGTCGTGCAGGTGCACGCCGTCGGCGACCAGCTCGCAGACCACGCTCGGCGCGTCCAGCAGCGCGACCACCGGCCCCGGCTCGCGGTGGTGCACCGGCCGCATGCCGTTGAACAGGTGGGTGGCGACGCTCGCTCCCGCCGCGACGGCGGCCCGGGTCTGGTCGTACGTCGCGTCGGTGTGGCCGACCGCCGCCACCACGCCGTGACCGGCGAGCAGCTTCACCGCCTCCACCGCGCCGTCCCGCTCCGGGGCGAGGGTCACCATCCGGACCGTCCCGCCGCCGAGCTCGATCAGCTCGGTCAGCTCCTCGGTGGACGGATCGCGCAGGTACTCCGGGTTCTGCGCCCCGCAGCGCGCCGCCGACAGGTACGGGCCCTCGAAGTGGATCCCGGCCAGCACCCCCTCCGCGACCAGCGGTCGGTAGGCGGTGGTGGCGGCCCGCATCAGCTCGAACGGCGAGCTCACCAGGCTGGCCAGCAGGGTGGTGGTGCCGTGCCGCAGGTGGAACCCGGCGGCGGCCCGGGCCTCCTCGGCATCGCCGGTGGTGAAGGTGTGCCCACCGCCGCCGTGGGTGTGCATGTCCACGAAGCCGGGGAGGATCCAGTGGCCGTCCCGCACCGACGGGTACTCGGCCACCGCGGTGATCCGCTCGCCGTTGATCTCCACGCAGCCCTGACGGATCACCCCGGTCGGGGTCACCACCTTGCCGGTCACCCGTACGGTCATCGTTTCTCCAGGCTGTCGAGGGCGAGCAGGGCGGCGCCGAGGCAGCCGGCCTCGTCGCCGAGGGCCGCGGTCACCAGGCGCGGCTCGCGGTGGAAGGTCATGCGCTCGCGCAGCGCGGCGTGCAGCGGATCGAGCAGTTGGGCGCCAGCCTGGGCCAGGCCGCCGCCGAGCACGATCGTCTCCACGTCGTAGAGAGCCTGCCCGGTGGCGAGCCCGTCGGCGAGCGCCTCGACCGTTTCCGTCCAGACCTGCCGGGCCGCCGGTTCCCCGGCAGCGGCCCGAGCGGCCACCTCCGCCGCGCTCACCGCGGGTGTCACCGCGAGCTCCGCGTAGCGCCGGGCCACCGCCGACGCCGACGCGACCGCCTCCAGGCACCCGGGTCGGCCGCAGCCGCAGCGCGGTCCGCCGGGGCGTACCAGGATGTGGCCGATCTCCCCGGCGGCGCCGTGCGCGCCGGCGGCGGCCGCGCCGTCGACCACGTGCGCGGCGGCGATGCCGGTGCCGATGGCGACGAAGAGGACATGCCGGGCGTCCCGGCCGGCGCCGAGCCGAGCCTCGGCGAGGCCACCGACGCGCACGTCGTGGCCGAGTGCCGCCGGCAGCCCGAGCCGCGTCTCGGCCAGCTCCCGCAGGGGTACGTCGCGGAACCCGACGTTCGCCGACCAGACCGCCACTCCCCGCGCCTCGTCGACGACACCCGGGACGGCGACGCCGAGAGCGACCGGGGTGAGCCCGTCCAGGCGGGCCTTGCCGGCCAGGGCGCCGGCCACCTCCAGGATGGTGTCCACGACCGCGGCGGGCCCCCGCGCGGCGTCGGTCGGATGGCGCTCCGTGTGTACGACCGTGCCGTCGCGGCGGACCAGGGCGCACTTCATCCCGGTGCCGCCGACGTCGAGCGCGACGACGACCTGACCCGGGGAACTCACGCGAGGACCACGGACCGGCTGAGGTGCCGCGGAGCGTCCGGGTCGAGGCCCCGGCTGGTGGCGAGCGTGACCGCGAAGCGCTGCGCCAGGATCAGGTCGGCCATCGGGTCCAGCGGAGTGCGCCCGGCCGCCCAGTTCCCGATCACGCTGCGGCACCCGTGGGTGCGGCTGTGCGCGAAGGCGGCGCCGGTGGCGGCCACGTCCTCGGCGAGCCCGTCGGGCAACTCGCCGAACGCCCAGACCAGCCGGCCCGGGGCGGCGACGGAGATCGGGCCGTGCCGGTAGTCCATGGCCGGGTACGCCTCGGCCCAGAAGGTGGCCGCCTCGCGGCACTTCAACGCGGCCTCGTGCGCCAACCCGACCGTCCACCCCCGGCCCAGGAAGGTCACCTGCTCGACGCGGGTCGGGTCGATCGGCAGCGGCGCCCGCACCGCCACCTCGGCGTCGGCGGAGAGCGCGGTGACGTTGTCGCCCAGGTGCGCCCGGAGCAGGGCCAGTGCGGTGGTCGCGAACCGGGTCTGCACCACCGCCCGCTCGTCGGCGAAGGGCAGCGGCACCGCCGCGTCGGCCAGCTCGGCGGCCGGCGAGGCCGGGTCGCCGACCAGCACGGTGGTGGGCAGCGTGCCGCGCAGTGCGGCGAGCAGCTCGGTCACCTCGGTGGTGGTGCCGGAGCGGGTGATCGCGACGAGCCGGTCGTAACGGCGGCCGGTGGGGAACTCGCTGGCCTGGAAGGCGTCGCTCTCGCCGTGGCCGGCGTGCTCGCGGCGGGCCGCGTACGCCATCGCCATGAACCACGACGTGCCGCAGCCGACCACGGCGACCCGGTCGCCGGGGCGGGGCAGGTGGTCATCCACCGTGGCGGCCAGTTGCGCCGCCTCCCGCCAGCAGTCGGGCTGGCTCGCGATCTCCGCGTCGACGTACGACATGAGAACTCTCCAGAGAGCGGTGCGCAATACGGCTCGTTAGACCCGTCTTTCGCGCGTCATTGTGCGCGAGCCCGGGTCTCCGTGGCAACCGTGCCCGCGATCGAGCAGAACAAGGTTTTGCCTCCTCGTAGTTTCGCGCACTAGTGTGCACGCAATCAATCACCGACCGCGCAGTAACTGGAGGACCTGGGGTGGACCGGTACGCCAGATGGAACGCCCTGCTCGAGATGCTGACCGAAAGTGGCCGGGTCACCGTCGAGGAGGCCGCCGGGCGCCTCGACGTCTCGCAGGCCACCATCCGCCGTGACTTCGACCAGCTCGCCCAGCAGCAGATGATCACGCGTACCCGGGGCGGGGCGGTCGCCAACGGTGTCTCGTACGACCTTCCGCTGCGCTACAAGACCGCCAAGCACTCGGCCGAGAAGCAGCGGATCGGCACCGCGGCCGCGGCCCTGGTGTCACCCGGCACGGTCGTCGGTCTCAACGGCGGCACCACCAGCACCGAGGTGGCCCGGGCCCTGGCCGTCCGGCCGGATCTGAACACCAGCGCCGAGGGTGCCCAGCTCACGGTGGTCACCAACGCCCTCAACATCGCCAACGAGCTGCTGGTCCGCTCGCGGATGAAGGTGGTGGTCGCCGGTGGCGTGGTGCGGCCGAAGTCGTTCGAGCTGGTCGGCCCGCTCGGTGGCGCACTGCTGCGCGAGGTCACCCTGGACGTCGCGCTGCTGGGCGTGGACGCGATCGACCCGCAGCTCGGTGCCGCCGCCCATCACGAGGGCGAGGCGGCGATGAACAGCCTCATGGTGGCGCGCGCCAAGCGGGTCGTGGTGATAGCGGACTCGTCCAAGCTGGGCGGTCACGCCTTCGCCCGGATCTGCCCGGTGGACCGGGTGGAGACCCTGGTCACCGACTCCGGTGCCGCGCCCGAGGTGGTCGAGGCCTTCCGCACCGCCGGCGTCCACGTCATCTGCGCCTGACCATCCGGGAGCGTGTCGTTTGCATACCCGGTACTGAACCCGGGTGCATACCGCGTATGGTGTCCTCCGACACGCCCATCATCGGGGGAGGTGCAGCTTGGCAGCTGTTCTTGAGATCGAAGGTCTGCGAAAGACCTACAAGAGCCGACGACGCGGCACCCGGAACGCGCTCGACGGCTTCGACATGCGCGTCGAGGCGGGCCAGGTGCACGGCTTCCTCGGCCCGAACGGGTCGGGCAAGACGACGACCCTCCGTACGCTGCTCGGCCTCATCCGGCCCGACGGCGGGCGGATGACCCTGCTCGGCCACGAGGTTCCGGCCGCCCTGCCGGTGGTCGCCGGCCACGTCGGCGCGATCGTGGAGAGCCCGCAGTTCTTCCCGCACTTCAGCGCCCGGGACACGCTGTCCCTGCTGGCCGGCGCCGGCGACGTGCCGGCCCGGCGCGTCGACGAGGTGCTGGAGCTGGTCGGGCTGCGGGACCGGGCCGGCGAGCGGGTGAAGACCTACTCGCTCGGCATGAAGCAGCGGCTCGCCGTCGCCTCCGCCCTGCTGAAGAACCCGCAGCTGCTGATCCTGGACGAGCCGGCGAACGGCCTGGACCCGGGCGGCATCCGCGAGATGCGGACGCTGATGCGGAACCTGGCCGAGTCCGGAATGACCGTGGTGCTCTCCAGCCACATCCTCGGCGAGATCCAGCTGATCTGCGACTCGGTGACCATCATCTCGCTGGGCCGGCGGGTCGCGTTCGGCCCGGTCGACGAAGTGCTGGCGGCTCACTCGGCCAACGCCGTCCGGGTACGCCTGGAGGCGGCCACCGATCTGGCGGCGGCCGCCGAGACGTTGACCCGGGCCGGGATCCGGGTCACCAGCGAGACCGATCACCTGATGCTCACCGGGGTCGACAAGCCCGCCACGGTGACCCGGCTCCTCGCCGAGCAGGGCCTCTACGTCAGCGAGCTGGCCCCGGTCGCCGCCGACCTGGAGAGCGTCTTCCTCGAACTGACCGCCACCGCGCCGGTTCCCGGCCAGCACCGGCAGGTCGACCAGTCCACGAAGGTCGGTGAGGCGGGGCAGCCCACCGCGGGAGGGCAGAGCGCGTGAGCCTCTACCGTACGGAGCTGCGCCGACTCACGAAGCGGCGCTTCACCCGCTGGATGACCCTGCTCGGGCTGCTGGTGCTGGCCACCGTGGTCGTCGGGGTGTTCCTGTCCAACCAGAAGATCGACGCCACCGCCCGCGCCAAGGCGGAGGCGACCGCCGAGCAGCACTACCAGGAGCAGGTGCGCTGGGCGGAGCAGGAACGGGCCTCGTGCGAGGCGGCCAAGGCGAGTGGGACGGCGACCGACCCGGGTCGGTACCCGGACGACTGCTCGGTGATCAGCGCCCCGCCGCGCGAGTCCGTCGAGGCGGACTGGTTCCTGCCGTCCACCTTCGACTTCCGCGAGGGCTTCGGCTTCACCCTGCTGCCGCTGGCGGCGATCCTGGCGCTGGTCGGGTACATCGTCGGGGCCTCCTTCGTGGGCGCCGAATGGAGCACCGGCGGCATGATGAACCTGCTGCTGTGGCGGCCGAACCGGCTCTCCGTACTGCTGACCAAGCTGGCGGCGCTGCTCACCGGCCTGCTCGCGCTGGCGCTGACCACGACGGCGCTCTGGTTCGGCAGTTTCTGGCTGATCGCCATGTTCCGCGGTAGCACGGAGCGGATGACCTCCGGCGCCTGGCAGTCCTTCGCGCTGACCGGGCTGCGTGGGGTGGTGCTCGCGCTGGTCGGCGCCAGTCTCGGATTCGCGCTGGCGTCGCTCGGCCGGCACACCGCGATGGCGCTCGGCGGGGCGATCGCGGTGATGGTGGTCGGCCAGTTCGGCCTGGCCGTGCTGCTCGAACTCGCGGGGGTCAAGTTCGCCCAGGCGTGGCTGCTGCCCACGTACGCCGTGGCCTGGATGCAGAAGAAGGTCACCCTGGAGAACTGGCAGGCCTGCCAGACCAGCTACTTCGGTGAGTGCAAGCCGGAGACGCTGGACATCACCTGGCAGCAGTCGTCCGTGCTGCTCGCGGTCTCGCTGGTGGTGATCCTCGGCGGGGCACTGTGGGCGATGCGCCGACGCGACATCTCCTGACGGTCGTGGCGGGCCCGGCCCGGGCCCGCCACGACGCTCGTCCCGTGCGACCGTCGGAGGCGCCAACTAGGCTGGTCCTCCCGGGTCGGCGCCGCCGGGCCGACCGCCCTCGCGAGGAGTGCCATGCCGCCCGACGCCGCCCCGACCGCCGCCGAGCCGTCCCGCGACGGCCGGACCGGGGGCCGGACGCCGGGCGAGCCACGGCGTGCCGCCGTGCCCCCGCCCCGGCCCGCGCCCGACGTGGAGGCCGTCCCGCCCGAGGGCGACGACGAGCACGAGGCGAAGCCGGCGACGGGTGCGGCGTCGACCGCCGCCGCGACCGCCGACGGGTTGACCGAGCGCGAGCGGGACATTCTCGACTTCGAGCGGCAGTGGTGGCGGCATGCCGGGGCCAAGGAGCAGGCCATCCGGGACCGGTTGGGCCTCTCCGCGACCCGCTACTACCAGCTGTTGAACGCGCTGCTGGACAGTCCGGCCGCGTTGGCCGCCGATCCGGTGCTGGTCCGGCGGCTGCAGCGCCTGCGCTCCTCCCGGGCCCGCAACCGGCGCCGTTGAGGCCAGTGCCCGTGGCCCGCGCCGCTGAACCGTGCCGCCCGCATGCCGGCCCGCTTCCCGGGTAGGCGGGGGCGTCACCCGGGTGTGCTGGACCGGGCAGGTCGGAGCAGGAGGGAGCGGGCCATGGGTGGGACGGATCCGGCCGGACGGCGGGCACGTCCCGCCGCACCCGCCCCGGCGACGGCGACCGGCTCCCAGCCCCACGAGTGGGTGGTCGATGCCCCGTACACCGCCGAGGACCTGCACACCGGGGAGCGCCGGGTGCGCGACCCCGCCGTGCCGAGGGTGGGCGACCGGGCCCCGGAGGCGATCGAGGAGCCGCGCCGGTCAGCCGTCGCACGGACGATGCGGGTGCGCTCGGCGTCGGCGCCGGCGCCCGGGCGGCCGTACAACGAGGACGTGGTGTTCCGGTTCGGGCCGCTGGTCGGCGTGCTCGACGGCGCGACCGTGCCGGAGGGCTTCGACACCGGCTGCGTGCACGGCCCCGCGTGGTACGTGCGGCACCTCGCCGCCCGGATCGGCCTGGCCGAGGCGGCCCGGCCGGCGGCGACGCTGATGAGCAACCTCGCGGCGGCGGTCCTCGCGGTCCGGGCCGACCATGGTGACCAGTGTGACCTGGACCATCCGGGCACCCCGTCGAGCACGGTGTGCCTGCTGCGGGACGGCGGCGACCAGGTCGACTGGCTGGTGCTCTGTGACAGCCCCCTGGTGCTGGACCTGGGCGGCCGGGTGACCGTGGTGACCGACGACCGGCTGGATACCGCCGTGGCGGACCTCCGGGTGGCGGCCGAGGGGCTCCCCGCCGGCACGGACCCGGAGACCCGCTTCCGGTCCGCGGTGATGCTGCAGCGGGAGCGGATGAACCGGACGCACGGCTACTGGGTGGCGGCGTCCGACCCGGACGCCGCGTACCACGCGCTCGCCGGGACGGTGCCCCTGGGCGGGCGGGACGGGCTGCGCCGCGCGGCGCTGCTCAGCGACGGGGCGTCGGCCGCCGTGGAGCACTTCGGCCTGTTCGACTGGACCGGGCTGCTGGACGTGGTGACCGCCGAGGGACCGGAGGCGCTGATCAGTCGGGTGCGCGCCGCCGAGCGGGATCTCGCGGACCGCCTCCGGCGGCACAAACCGGCCGACGACGCGTCGGTCGTACTCTGCGAGTTCGACGACGGAGCGTGAGGAGGAACACGATGGGGGCCGACCGGCCGATACCTGCGTCCAGACCGCCAGTCGGCCCGGAACGGGGTGGACTCAGGCCGGTGGGCCCGGCAGACTGCGGCACGTGGCGAGTGCGGTGCGGTTGGAGCCGGTGAGCGAACGGAACCTTGAGTCGTTGCTCTCCGTAGCGGCTGCCGAGGCGGAACCGGCCGACGTCATGCCCCCGGTCGAGGCGCCGGCCGGCTGGTCGCACGCGCGCCGCGAGGCCTTCCGTGAGTTCCACCGGGCGAGCTTCCCGGGGCTGGACGGCCCGACCCGCACCCAGATGTACGCGATCCTGGCCGGCGGTGAGGTCGTCGGAATGATCCGGATGACGCGCTGCGACCGGCCCGGCACGGTCGAGACCGGCATGTGGCTGGGTCGCTCGGCGCGGGGCCAGGGGATCGGGCCGGCCGCGTTGCGCGAACTGCTCAACATGGCGGCCGGCGCCGGCATGCGCCAGGTGGTCGCCGCGACCACCCCCGACAATTCCGGCGCTCGGTCCGTCCTTTCCAAATGCGGCGCGAAACTGCGCGAGGAGGACGGTCGGCTGCACGCCGAAATATGTCTCGACTCAACGCCGCCAGCTCTTTGAGTCCGTCTCTTCCGACTCGCGTCTTCCCTGTTCAAGACGGTCTCAACGTCCTCTTTACGTAGATCGAACCCGCAATTCGGATTCGCTTTGTAAAGCATGGCACAGGCCGCCGGAAACAGGTTTTGCCGATCGGTCGCCGGGTACTGCCCGCCGGGTCCGCACAACCGGGCACCTGATCGCGGGCCGTCACACGCTTCTCCCCGGTGGCTGTACCCCGGCCCACCGTCGATCAGGTGTCTCCGCTCCGGGGAGCGAAGGAGAACCGATGAACAGCGGAGCACGGATCGGGCTCGCGGTCGGCGCCGGCTACCTGCTCGGGCGCCGACGCAAGCTGCGCAAGGCCCTGATCATCGCGGCCGCCGTCGCCGCGGGCCGCGCCAGCAAGGAGTCCGGCGGTCTGCTCGCGGCGGGCGGCCGGCTGCTGCAGTCGTCCCCCCAACTGGGCAACCTCGGCAAGCTCGGCGGGCCCCTCGCCGCGGCTGGCAAGGCCGCGGCCACGGCCGCCGCCGGCAGCGGCATCGACGCGGTCAGCGGCAGGCTGCGGGACTCCGCCGACGCCCTGCGCCGTCGGTCGGCGGGGGAACAGCGGGCCGACGAGGAGCCGCCGGAGCAGGAACCCGGCGACGAGGACGAGCAGGCCGACGAGGACCGGCCGGCGGGCACCCAGCGGCGGCGGGGGCGATGACCATGGCCAACGAGACGCAGGCGGGCGGGCTGGGCCGGAAGGCTCGGGACCAGCTCGGCGCCGACCTGAGGGACCTGGCGGCCGCGATCGGCGAGCGCGCCGTCGCGGTGGTGACCGAGCAGGTCACCGGCGCCACCGGCCGGCTGAGCGACTACGCGAAGCAGGGCGGTGGACCGGGGCTGATCGCTGCCGCGACCGGCGCGCAGAAGCTCGCCGAGGGCAGCTCACCGATGAAGGCGATGGTCCAGGCCGGGGTGGCCGGCGGTAAGGAGAAGATCATGTCTGCCCTCGGCGGTCGTAAGGGCGGCAGGGGTGACGGCAAGAAGTTGAAGGTCACCAACATCGTCGAGACGATCGAGGTCGGCGTGCCGGTGCGGGTCGCGTACAACCAGTGGACGCAGTTCGGCGACTTCCCGAGCTTCATGAAGAAGGTCGAGCAGGCCGAGAACGACTCCGACGAGAAGCTGACCTGGAAGGCGCAGGTCTTCTGGTCGCACCGGAGCTGGGAGTCGACGATCGTCCGGCAGATCCCCGACAAGCTGATCCACTGGCGGTCGAAGGGTGAGAAGGGTTCCGTCGACGGCACCGTGAGCTTCCACGCGGTGACGCCGGACCTGACCCGGATCCTGGTGGTGCTCGAGTACCACCCGCAGGGCCTCTTCGAGCACACCGGCAACCTGTGGCGGGCCCAGGGCCGCCGGGTCCGGCTGGAGCTGAAGCACTTCGTCCGGCACGTGATGACGCAGACGGTGCTCGACCCCGACTCGGTCCAGGGCTGGCGCGGCGAGATCGAGGACTCGCAGGTGGTCAAGGACCACGAGACGGCGCTGCGCGAGGAGCAGGAGCGCGAGCAGCGCGAGGATCAGGAGCGCGAGCGCGCCGAGCGCGAGCGGCCCGAGCCGGAGCCGGCGGAAGAGGCCGAGGAGGGCCACGAGGAGGAGCCGCGCGAGGAGCGCCGGCCGGTCCAGCGCGGCCGCCGTCGCCCGCCCGCCCGCCGCCGTCCGCCCGAGGAGCCCGAGGAGCCCGAGGAGGCCGAGTACGCGGACTACGACGAGGGCGAGGACTTCGACGAGGAGGAGTACGAGGAGCAACCGCCGCCGCGCCGCCGGCAGCCGGCCCGGGCGCGCCGTACCCAGCCGGACCAGGAGGCCGCCGAGGAGGCGCCCGCGCGACCCCGCCGGGTCCGCCGCGCCCCCGAGCCGCCACGCCGCCCGGTGGTCCGCCGCCGGCGCGAGGAGCGTGGCGAATGACGGTGAGCACGACGGGAGGTCAGCAGGGCGGCGCGTTGGAGCGCACCGGCGGCGGTGGCAGCAGCCTCGCCGATGTGGTGGAGACGGTGCTGGACAAGGGCGTCGTGATCGACGCGCAGGTGTCGGTCGCGGTGGTCGGCATCCAGCTCCTGGAGATCAACGCGCGGATCGTGATCGCCAGCGTCGAGACGTACCTGCGGTTCGCCGAGGCGGTGGACCGGCTGAACATCGTCCCGGAGGGTCAGAAGGGGCTGCCCGATCTGGTGGAGGGCGCCTCGGGCGCGGTCACCAAGGGCAAAGCGGTCGGTGGGCTCGGCAAGGCCGCCAAGGAGATCAGCGGGGCGGTGGTGGACTCGCTCGGCGACCGCGGGTCCGAGGACCGGGACCGGCCCCGACGGCGGGACAGGGAGCGCTGAGATGAGCGGACAGAACGCGCAACCGGCCGGCGGGACGACGGGCCTGTTCGTCTACGGCATCGTGCCCCCGGACGTGGAGCCGACCCCCGACGCGGAGGGGGTCGGCGACCCGCCCGGCGAGGTCGTGGCGATCCAGCACGACGAACTCGCCGCGCTGGTCAGCGAGGTGGGGCTGGAGGAGCCCCTGGGTCGGCCGGCCGACCTGGCCGCGTACGAGGCACTGCTGGACGGCACCGCCGCGGTGGCGCCGGTGCTGCCGGTGCGCTTCGGCACCGTGGTGACCGGTCCGGACGCGGTGCGGGACCTCCTGGCGGCGCACCACGACCGGTTCGCCGCCGCCCTGGACGAGTTCGAGGACCGGGTCCAGTACACGGTGCACGGTCGCTTCGACGAGCAGGCGGTCATCGGCGACATCCTCGCCACCGACCGGCGGGCCGCCGACCTGGCCGGGCAGGTGCGCGGCCGGCCGGAGGCGGAGACCCGGGAGCAGCGGATCCGGCTCGGTGAGCTGATCAGCCAGACGGTGGAGCTGCGCCGGGAGGCGGCCAACCGGGAGCTGATCGACGCGCTGGCCCCGTACGCGGTGCTGAACGCACCCCGGTCGCCGAGCCACGAGCTGGACGCGGTGAACGTGGCCTTCCTGGTCGGGACGGACGACGAGGAGGACTTCGACCGGGCGCTGGAGAAGTTCGCCGAACAGCGGCGGGACCTGATGCGGATGCGCCTCATCGGACCGCTCGCCCCGTACGACTTCGTCAGCGCGCACCAGTTGGTGGAGTGACCGATGGACCTCCTCTGGGCGCTGCTGACCCTGCCGTACGCCCCCGTGCGGGGGCTGACGGCGGTGGTCAAGGTGGTCGCCCGGGAGGCGGAGTCCCAGCAGTACAACCCGGTCAACATCCGGCGCGAGCTGGAGGAGCTGGACCGGGCCGAGGCGGCCGGCGAGATCACGCCCGAGCAGCGCGACCGGGCGCAGCAGCAGGTCGTGAACCGGCTGATCCCGCCGGCCGCCGGCCGCGCCGCCGATGCCGCCGGCCCGGCTTCCGGCACCGCCGGTCCGGGGCGGCGCTCGCCACCGGCGCGGCGACGGGGGACCGGCCGCGGACCGGTCGAGCGGCGGCGTGGCGACGATCGTGGGCGAGGGGGATGAGATGGCACCAGGACGGATCCGGGCCGACGACGACCGGTACGCCGACGAGGAGGAGTACGAGGAGATCACGGCAGCCGAGGCGGCCCGCGAGGGGCTGCGGCAGATCGTCTCGCTGACCGGCAAGGACGCGCTCGGCATCACCTCGATCGAGCCGACCGACGACGGCTGGCTGGTCGGGGTGGAGGTGGTCGAGGACCACCGGATCCCGGCCTCCACCGACCTCCTCGGCCTGTACGAGGTGGAGCTGGACATGACGGGCAGCCTGCTTGGCTACCGGCGGACGCGGCGCTACCAGCGCGGCAAGGGGGACGGGGGCTGAAGAGATGACCAGTGCGCGGCCACCTTCGGTGGTGCAGAACTCCGGCCAGGTCCTGCCGGCCGGACACGAGCCGGCGAACCTCGGCGACATCCTGGAGCGGGTCCTCGACCGGGGCATCGTGATCGCCGGCGACATCCGGGTCAGCCTGCTCGACATCGAGTTGCTGACGCTCAAGCTGCGGCTGGTCATCGCCTCCGTGGACACCGCACGGCAGATCGGCATCGACTGGTGGGAGCACGACCCGTGGCTCAGTTCCCGGGCCAGGCCGCCAATCGAGCCCGGCCCCCGGGATCCGGAGGAGGTCGAGGCGGAGCGCCGCCCGCGTGTCGCTCGGCGGGCCGCCCGGAGGGAGGAGTGGGATGAGCTCGACGGCTGAGCCCGTCGTCGCCGCGGCCGACCTCGGTGCGGGGACGTGGCTGCACGGCGTGGTCCGGGACGTGGGGACGGAGGTGTTGGCCGCGACGGCCGGCATGGACGGCGCGCCGGTCCGCGCGGTGCGGGCCGCCGGGCTGGCCGCCGTGGTCAGCACCGCGCCGCTGGCCGAGTACGGCGAGGAGGCGCTGCGCCGCAACCTGGAGGACCTCGCCTGGCTGGAGCGGTCGGCCCGGGCCCACCACGCGGTGGTGGCGGCCCTGGCCGAGGCGGGGCCCGTCGTGCCGGCCCGGCTGGCGACCGTGCACCACGGCGACGACCGGGTCGCCGCGCTGCTCGCGGACCGGCGGGCCGAGCTGGCCGCCGTCCTGGACCGGTTGACCGGCCGGAGCGAGTGGGGGGTCAAGGGGTACGTCGTACCGGGGGCGGTCACCCGGGCGGCGGAGTCGACCGGACCGGGCGGGGCCGGGGCGGCGTACCTGCGGCGGCGCCGGGCCCAGCTCACCGCCCGGGAGGAGGGGCAGCGGATCGCGGGCGAGGCGGCGGCGGCCGTGCACGAGGCACTGGCCGGGTGCGCCGTCGCGGCCCGCCGGCACCCGCCGCAGGACCGGCGGCTCTCCGGCGCGGCGACCGCGATGGTCCTCAACGGCGCGTACCTGGTCGACGCCGTGCGGCTGGCGGGGTTCACCGCCCTGGTCGCGGCGCTCGGCGAGCGGCACCCGGAGCTCCGGCTGGAGCTGACCGGTCCGTGGCCGCCGTACTCCTTCGCGGCGGAACGGCAGGAGGAGCCGGCCGCCGCCCGCGGGGTGGTCAGGTGAGCACCAGCCAACTCGCGCCGAACAGCGCCGACGGACTGGACTACCGCCCGGTCGCCCTGGTGGACCTGCTCGACCGGGTGCTCGCCACCGGCGTGGTGATCAGCGGGGACATCACCATCGCCATCGCCGACGTCGACCTGGTACGCATCTCGCTGCGCGCCCTGGTCGCCTCGGTCGGCGCGCTCGCCCCGCCCGAGCTGGGCGACGCCGCGCCCGGGCCCGTGCGCGCCGGGGAGCTGGCATGAACGACCGGGACGACGCGGCCGAGCTGGCGGCGGCGCTGGACGGGCCGACCTGGCAGCCGCCCCGGGTGACCCCGCTGGACCGGCGGCTCGCCGTCGACCGGGACTCCGTCGAGCGGGGGCTCGCCAGCCTCGTCCTCACCGTGATCGAGCTGCTCCGGCAGCTGATGGAACGGCAGGCGCTGCGCCGCGTCGAGCTCGGCGACCTCACCGAGGAGCAGGTCGAGCGGATCGGTACCACCCTGATGGCGCTGGAGGAGCAGATGGCGGGGCTGCGGACGTACTTCGGCCTCGCCCCGGAGGACCTCAACCTCGACCTCGGCCCGCTCGGCCCGCTGCTCCCCACCGACTGAGAGCCGGTCAGGGCGGGTGCTTGTCGGCGTACGCGGCCAGCCCCGCGACCTGGACCGGGTCCAGCGAGGGGCGCACCCGGGACCGGGCCGTCGCGACGTGGGCCGCGGTGACCGTGGCGGCGGCCAGCGACTCCCGCATCGCGGCGAGTGCCGCCTCCCGGACCAGGGCGGCGCAGTCCGCCGCCGAGAAGCCCGCCAGATCCTCGGCGAGCGCGGCGAGGTCGACGTCCGGAGCGAGCGGCACGGCGCGCGACGCGGCCCGCAGGATCTCCGCCCTCGCCGGCCCGTCCGGTGGCGGGACGTAGACCAGCCGCTCCAGCCGTCCGGGCCGCAGCAGGGCCGGGTCGACCAGGTCCGGCCGGTTGGTCGCGCCGACCACCACCACGTTGCGCAGCGCCTCCACGCCGTCCAGCTCGGTGAGCAGGGCGGCCACCACCCGGTCGGTCGTGCCACCGTCGGTGGCCTGGCCGCGCACCGGGGCGAGGGCGTCCACCTCGTCGAGGAAGACCAGCGTGGGCGCGGCCTCGCGGGCCCGGCGGAACAGCTCGCGCACCCCGCGCTCGCTCTCGCCCACCCACTTCGACAGCAGCTCGGCGCCCTTCACCGAGAGCACGTTCGCGCGGCCCGAGCCGGCCAGCGCCGTCACCAGGTAGGTCTTGCCGCAGCCCGGCGGCCCGTAGAGCAGGACCCCGCGCGGCGGCTGCACCCCGAGCCGGGCGAACGTGTCCGGGTAGGTGAGCGGCCACAGCACCGACTCGGTCAGCGTCTGCTTGACTTCGACCAGGTCACCGACGTCGTCGAGGGTGACCGACGCGAGCTCCAGCGTGGACGACGCCATCGTGGTCGGGCGGACCACCTCCAGCGCGGCGGTGAAGTCGGCCATCGCCACGCTCGGGCGCTCCGCCGCCTTCTGCCGCAGCGCCGCCCGTACCCCGGCCTCGCGGACCAGCGCGGCCAGGTCGGCGGCCACGAAACCGGGGGTACGCGCGGCGACGTCGTCGAGCCGTACGTCCTCGTCGAGCGGCACCTGCCGGGTCAGCACACCCAGCTGCTCGCGTCGGAGGGCGGCGTCCGGCAACGGCACGGTGATCCGCAGCGAGAGCAGGTCGGGGGTACGCAGCGCCGGGTCCACGGCCTCGGGGCGGCCGGTGGTGCACACCACGGCGGCACCCGCCGCGATGGTCTCGGCGACCACCTGGCGGAACACGGTGGCCACCGGGCCCGGCGACTCGGCCGGGGCGAGCGCCTCGACGTCGGCGACCAGCAGGACGGCCGGGCCGTCGGCGCGTACCTCGGCGGCGGCCGCGCGGAGCCGCTCCGCCGCCGCCGCGTTGGTCAGCGCGGCCAGCTCGGGTCCCCAGAGCGGGCGCACCCGGGCCCCGACCCGGGCGGCGACCGCGCGGACCAGCGCCGACTTGCCGGAGCCGGCCGGGCCGTCGAGCAGTACGCCGAGGGCGACCGTGGTGCCGAGCCGGCGGAGCACCTCGCGGTGGTGGAAGCCGAGGTCGAGCAGCTCGGTCAGCTCCTCCGCCTGGGCCCGCAGCCCGGGCAGTTCCTCCACCGAGGGAGCGCCGTCCCCGTCCACGCGAGCCGCGCCCACTCCGCCCGCCTCCCGCGATTCCGGGGCCGGTGCCGCCGCCCGGGTCCTGGAGGCGGCACCGGCCGGGAAAGCGCGCGGATATCCGGCGGCGGTGGGGACGGTTCCGACGGCGTCCGTCGAGCCGTGCGTGGCGCCGCCGTGCTCCCAGGCGACGACCGTGTCCATGGTGACCAGCGCCGCCGTCCCGGGGTCGGCGGCCACGACGGTGAGCAGCGTGCTGGTCCAGGCGAAGCCGACGCGGTTGGCGAGGCTGTGCCGGGCCGCCGCCACGAGGCTGCGCACCGACGCGTCCGGCAGGACGTCCTGGGGCAGCAGCGACACGTCGTCGCCGGCGGTGACCACCTTGCCGAGCAGCGCGAGTCGCAGCATCTCCGGGGAGACCGCCGCGACCACCTGCGGTGGGCCGGCCAGCACCACCCGCGCCGCGGCGGCGACCGGCACCGGGCCGACGGTCACCTGTCCGCCGTCGCGGATGCCGAGGTTGCCGAGCGTGAGGTCGTCGGCGTACAGGAGGCCGGGCCCGGCGCCCGGCTCGGCGGGCGCGGCGATCCCGGCGGTGACCCGCCGGCCGGCCAACCGGACCGGGTCGCCGGGGCGCAGCCCGAGCGCCGTGAGCGCCTCCGGGTGCAGGCGCACGATGCCGCGCCGGGCGTCCAGCGCCGCCGGCCGCAGGCTGGCGGTGAGTGTCAGCTCCCCCACCCGGAAAACCCTAGCCGGTGAACGGAAGGACCCCTTGCCGACGCCCGGGGCGGAGGACGGGCCCCTTCTTGACAGGCGGGTCGGCTACCACGGGGGCTCGCCGTCGAGCAGGGACGGGTCGTGCCGGATCAGGTCCGCGAGCCGGGCGGCCGGGTCCGGGTCCGGGTCCAGGCCGTCCCGGTCCGACCAGGCAGGCACGGTGTGCGCCGACAGCGGCCACGCCGGCGGCGGTACGGCCGCGGCTTCCGCGGTGACCGTCACGTCCCCGCCCGCCCGGGCCACCCGCAGCGGGACCACCTGACCGTCGTGCTCCACCCGCAGCGTGACAGCCAGGTCCGGGTATCGCTCCACGACGCGGCGTACCGCCTCGGCTACCTCCTCCACCGGGTCCCGCTCCGCCCGGTGCTGGCCGGCCGGCGGGGCGACCACGTCGTCCCGCCGGGGCGCCCGCCCCTCGTGCCCGGGCACGACGCCGCGCCGCGGCCCGCCGTCGCGGCTGTCCGGCCAGGCCGGCCCGGCGTTGCGGGCCGGCTCGCCCCGCCCGGCCACCTCCGGAGCCGGCAGCGGAACCCGGTCCCCCTCCGCCGCCGGGTCGGTGCCCCGCCGCCGCAGCGCCTCCTCGCGCCGTGCCAGCCGGGCCAGCGTCTCGTCCAGACCGCCCCTCATCACGACCACCCCTCCTCGATGAAACGGGTCCGACCGTCCGTCGGTTCAGTTCCTCCTCGCCTGGGTGGCCCGGTCCAGCGCCCGGTCCAGGACGACCAGCAGGGCGTCCCGCACGGAGAGCCGGTCCCGGGCGTCGAACTGCACCAGCGGCACCTGGTCGCCGATCGCGAGCGCCCACCGGATGGCGCCGAGGTCGTGCGCCACCCGCCCGTCGAACGCGTTGACACCGACCACGAAGGGCAGCCCGGCCCGCTCGAAGAAGTCGACCGCCGGGTAGCAGTCGTCCAGCCGGCTGCTGTCCACGACGACGAGCGCGCCGAGCGCGCCGCGGGCCAGGTCGTCCCACATGAACCCGAACCGGGCCTGGCCGGGGGTGCCGAACAAGTACAGCTTCAGGCTGCGGTCGATGGTGACGCAGCCGAAGTCCATGGCCACCGTGGTGGTCGTCTTCCCGGAGCGGGCACCCGGGTCGTCGACGCCGATCGCGGCGCTGGTCATCTCGGCCTCGGTCGTCAGCGGGGCGATCTCGGAGATCGACCCGACCGTGGTGGTCTTGCCGACACCGAAGCCACCGGCGACGAGGATCTTCACCGGGATCGGCGGTGCGACCGGTGCCGCCGCCCGCGGCCGGGGGGTGGCGTCCGGCGCCACCGGCGGGCGGTACGGCGGCGGGGCCACCGGCGCGGCCGGTCCGTGGGCGTCGGCCGGGTGGGATGCCGGTGGGTTGCCGTACCGGTTGGCGGCGCTGTTCGCGGCGAGCCCGCCCTGCGGGGCGACCGGCCAGTCAGGAGATCGCACGGAGTCCATCCATCACTCGCAGGATGAGGTCGGGGTCGAGGGCGTCGTCGTCGCTGGTGACGTGCACGTCGAGATGACCGGCGGCGCGGAGGTCGCCGACCAGCACCCGGGTCACGTTGAAATGCATCCGGGTGCGGGCGGAGATCTCCGCGACCGAGATGGGCGAGCCGCACAACGCGACGATCGCCTGGAGTTCGGGGGCCAGCCGGGCGACCGGCGCCGTCCAGTCGGTCGGTGGTCGGGCGGTCACCTGGGTCTCCAGGCCGATCGCCGGGTCGCCGCCGACGACCCGGCCGGAGGTGAGCACGAACGGACGCGGACCGGCCGGCCCGTCCGGCTCCGGCTCGGCCGCCGCCGCTACGCCCCGCTCCCCGGAGGGGCCGGGCGCCCGCAGGTAGGGGCGGATCCGGGCCCCGGGCTCCGGGTCCGGGTCCTCGCCGGCGCGGTCCGGTCTCACTGCTGGACGGCGTTCTTCAGTTCGGCTATCAGCTTGGGGGTCAGCGCTCCGCCGGCACGCCCGGCGAAGAGCGTCATCTCGTACGCGACGGTGCCCAGGTTCGCCGACCGGTCGGCGACCACGCCCAGCACCGACCCGCTGCTGATGGCGCTGATCAGCAGGTAGCCCTCGGCCATGTCGACGACCACCCGGTTCAGCCCGCCGAGGGCGTACCAGCTCGCCGCGCCGCCGGCGAGGCTGGTCATGCCGGAGACCACGGCGGCGAGGCGCTCGGCGTTGGAGCGGTCCTTGATCGCGGACATCGCCATCAGCAGGCCGTCCGAGGAGACCGCGATGGCCTCCAGCACCCCGGCCGTACTGGAGGTGAAGGAGTCCAGCAGCCAGTTGAAGGTCCGGGCCTCCGGGCTGAGGTCCGTACCCGTCGCCGGGCCGGCCTGGTGTTCGACGTTGTCGTTCAGGAAGGGGCTGGTCACCGTGATGATCCCTCTTCGTTACGGCGGTCTGGACTGACTTCACGCAGGGCGCGGGCGACGCCCGCCTCGAACTCGGTGATGCGGTCGCGGACCTCGGCCGGGTCGCTGGGGCCTTGGTTCGCCGGTGGGTGGGACGGGGTGGCCGACAGGTTCGTCCCGGGCACCCGGCGGGTCAGCCCGGGCGGGGCAGCCGCCGGTCCGGCGGGTGACGTGCCGCCGAACGTGGGAAGTGGGGTGCCGGGCCGGGTCGTCTCGGCGCGGCGTACGCCGGACTCGACGGCCTCGACCAGGGCCTGGGCGGCGACCGGATCGGCGTCGCCGGCGACGACCGGCCCGACCGGTGGCCCGGGCGGCGGCAGGCTCGCCCCGGGCACCCGCTGCCGGATTCCCGGCACCCCGGGCGGCGATTCCGTCGGGTTCTCCGGCGCTCCCGCCGGCCCACGCCGCGTCGCGGGCGCCGGCTCGGTCGGGGCCGCGGCGCTACCGGGTGGGACCGCGGGGCCGGGCGGGGGAGCGCCCGGCCCCGCGGGGATCGGCCGCCGGGGCAGTCCCTTGACCGTGGTCCCCGGCACGCCGGCGGGGCGGTCACCCACCGGCACCGCGCCGGCCGGTCCGACGGTGGCCGGCGGCGGAAGGACGGCCGGCGGCTGCCCGGCCACCGCCAGGTCGGCCGTGGCCGTGCCGCCGGACCCGACCGGCGCGCTGATCTCCAGGTACGCGGTGACGCCGGTCGGGTGGTTCTCCGGAACGGTGAACGCGTCCCACGACCCGCCCGACTCCACCGTCTGACTGGCCCGGTTGAGCAGCGCCGGGTCGAAGCCCGCCGGCTCACCGGCGACCGCGGCCGGAGCCACCGTCGCGACCGCGGCCGGGACCGGAGGACCGGCGGGGGAGCGCCGGTCCCGGTCCGGCACGGTGGCCCGCGCCACCGTGACACCCGCCCGCTCCAGCCGGCGGACCAGCAGGTCCGACTGGGCGACGTCGAGTTGAGCGGTGACCCCGCCGCCCGCGGTGGCGGTGAGCCGTACCCGCCAGCCGTGCCGCCGGGCCAGCCGGCCCACCACGAAGAGTCCGAGCACCTCGGTGGGTGCGAGGTCCAGCCGTTCGCGCCGGGTCAGCCGCGCGTTCTCCTCGGCCAGCCGTTCCTCGGTCATGCCGATGCCCCGATCCACCACACTGAGCCGGGCGCCGGCGCCGGTCAGCTCACCGGCCACGACGACCCGGGTGTGCGGCGGGGAGAAGACGGTCGCGTTCTCCATCAGCTCGGCCAGCGCCAGGACCAGATCGCCGACGGTGCCCGGCGACACCGAGACGTCCGCCGGGACCTGGACGTCCACCCGGGTGTAGTCCTCGATCTCGCCGAGCGCCAACCGCACCACGTCGCCCAGCGGCACCGGTGCCACGTGCGGGTCGTCGCCGGCCGAGCCGGAGAGCACCACCAGGCTGCTGGCGTTGCGGCGCAGCCGGCTGGAGATGTGGTCCAGCCGGTACAGGTGCTCCAGCCGGGACGGGTCGGTCTCCTGCCGCTCCAGCCGGTCGATCAGCGCGAGCTGCCGGCCGACCAGATTCTGCGTACGGCGGCCGACGTGCCCGAACATCTGGGCCACGTTGCGCCGGCCGGTCACCTGGCGCTCCACCAGCCGCGCGGCGGTGCGCTGCACCCGCTCGAAGGCGCGGGCGAGGTCCCCGATCTCGTCGCTGGCCCGTACGTCCACCGGGTCGAGCCGGACCGCCTGGACGCTCTCGGACTCGTCGTCGGAGACCCGGGTCAGCTCGGCCTCGGCGACCCGGGCGACCCGGTCCGCCGAGCGGGTGAGCCGGGTCAGCGGCCGGGCGACCATCCGGGCGACCACCGTGCTGAGCAGCACCACCACGGTGAGCACCAGCAGCGCCGCGCCGCCGACCAGGTACGCGGCGGTGAGCGCGCGGCGCTGCTCGTCGGTGACCTCCGCGATGACGTCCGCGACGATCTTCTTCTCCACGAACTGCCCGAGGGTGATCATCGAGCGGGCGGAGGGGAAGAGCGCGTCCAGCGGGACGTCCCGCACCGCTCCGGCCGGGTCGAGCGGGCTGGCGGTGAGGAAGTCGGGGCTGGTCCGGGCCGTGACCGCCGCGTCGTTGAGCTGCGCCACGGTGAGCTGCTCGGGGGTGATGAGGCTCCGGAACCGCCGGTTGTCCACGACGAGGGCGGCCATGCAGGCGACGTAGCGGGCGTTCGCCGCCGGCTCGTCCGTCGCCTTCACCAGGACGATGAGTGTGGCGCAGGCGCCCAGCCCTTCGTCGGCGCGGAGCAGCGCGTCCAGCGCGAGCACCTGCCGGCCGGCGGCGGTGTCGGTGTCCACGTTGAACGGCAGCCGCAGCGAATCGATCAGGCCCACGTTGACCGGGCCGTACGCGTCCATGACCTGTGCCGGTGTGGCGGTGCCGGCGAGCACCGCGGTGCGCAGGTCGGCGAGTTCGCGTACCCGGTCGAGGGCGGCGGCGACCTCGGGTGGCAGCGCGTCGCCGCGGGCGAGCCGCAGGTCGGCGACCCGGTCGTCGACGGCGGCGGTCCTCTGCACCAGCTCGGCCCGGGGAACCCGGCCGAGCAGCAGGCCGATCGACAGGACGCGCTCCTGTTGCAGGTCCTGGACGAGGCTGCCGACGCGGCTGGCCACCCGTACCCGGTCGGCGATGTCGGCCGCGCGCTGTGCGGCGGCCACCCGGTCGAGCACGACCGGCACCGCGAGGACCACCATGCTGAGCAGCGGGAGGACCACCAGCAGGGCGAGCTTGGCCCGGATCCGGAGCCTACCGAGCAGCATCGAACGGCCCCCACTGTGGCTCCGGACCGCGGGCCGGCCCGACCGGCTGGAGCGCGCGCGGCTCGCCGGGCGGCTGCCAGTCGGCGGGGACCACCGGCGGGACCGGGTCGACCGGCGCGGGGCCGGCGGCGCGGCGGGCCCGGTGGCGGAGGGCGGCGAGCAGCGCCAGCGCCGCCATCAGGAGTACGGCCGCCGTGCCGGCGCCCACGGTGAGCCAGCGGTCCCGGTCGAGCCGGTCGAGGCGGTTCACGAGCAGGGCGTCCAGCTCGGCGAGGATGACCGGTTGCAGCTGGCGGGCGGCGGCCTGCGCGGCCGACCGGGCCGCGGCGAGCCGGACCGGATCGACCGTCCCGTCGCGACCGGTGGGCGTGGAGTACGCCGCGAGCGCCTCCACCGCCCGCTGGTAGGTGTCCAGCGGCTCGAGCACGTTGGCGCCCAGGTTGGTGCTCTCCGAGCGGTCGACCGCCGCGCGCAGGTTCGCGACGAGGGTGTCGGCGGACGCGATCGCGGCGACCCTTACGGAGGCGAGGTCGGCCACGGTCCGGGGCTGTTGGGCGACGGGTCGGCGGGCGGCCAGCACGGTGAGGTCGGCGAGCCGGCCGGCGGCCACGACCGCCTCGGGCAGTTCCTCGCCGATGCCGTCCTGGAGGAAGTACGAGTCCGTCTGCGGGGTGTGCACCAGCCCGGAGGTCTCGCGCACCTTGCGCAGCAGCGCCAGCAGCAGGTCGGTGACCTCCCCGTACGCGGAGTACGCCGCCTCCGGGTTGGCCGGCTGCCGGTCCCGCAGTCCTTCGATCTTGGCCCGTAGGCCGGCCCAGCGCTCCCGGGTGCGCAGCTCGTCCCCGATCCGGGCGTCGACGGTGGCCACCGCCTCGACCGACCGGGTGAGCGCGTCGGTGGAGACCGGCCGGCCGGTGACCGCCGCCGTCTGCGCGTCGACCAGGGCGTCGGTGACCGGGGCGATTGCCCGCAGGTACTCGACGCCGAGGCGTTCGGACCGGACCTGGTCCCGCGCGTCCGCGGTGGGGCGCCAGGATTGGACGAAGAGGACGGCCAGCGGTACGAGGAGTGCCGGCACCAGCAGCATCGGCAGCAGGCGGCCCGCCGTGGAGGGTCGCCGACGGGCCCGCGACGCGGGGACGGTCATGGTGGTGTGCTCCTCCGACGCAGGCGGGGGTGGGTCGGTCACGTGATCGTCGTCGGTCCCGTGCACCGGACCCGGAACGTAACCGACCGGCCGCGGAGTCTTCCTCTCGTCAATGAGTCAGTTTCGCGTCACTTAGCGCAAAGTCACCTGTGGTGGACCGGATCTGCACCCTGCGTGTGAGGCGCGGGAGTGGTTCGGGATGGATCGGAGGGATTTCCACCGAAGATCGGAATTCACGTGATACGAATCCATCTCGCTGGATGGGTCGGCCGGTTTCGCCGTCGCCCCGACGGCCGTTCACCGACCGGACCAACCGGACGGACGTACGGCGGATCTCAGGCAACGCTCAGGATCCGGCCCGTACCGTGTGCCGCATGAGATCGCCGTCGCCGGCCGCGTGGATCCGGCGTGCCCTGCCCACCCGCCGGCGGGCGGTGGCCGCCGGCGCCGCTGTCGTCGTGCTCGCCGCCGCCCTGGCCTGGGCGGCGCGACCGCAGGGGCCGGACCTGCGTACCGAGGCGGCGATGCTCACCGTCCGGTCCGGGCCGGCCGGTGACGAGCCGGTCGACCTCGACACCACCCTGTACCTGCCGGAGGGCGCGTCGGCCGACGCGAAGGTGCCGTCGGTGCTGCTCGCGCACGGCTTCGGCGGCACCAAGGACTCGGTACGCACCGACGCCGAGGAGATCGCCGGCCAGGGGTACGCCGTGCTGACCTGGACGGCGCGCGGCTTCGGCCGCAGCGGCGGGCAGATCCACCTGGACCACCCGGACTACGAGGTCCGCGACGCGCAGCGCCTGCTGGACTGGCTGGCCGCGCGGCCGGAGGTCGCCACCGACGCGGCCGGCGACCCGAAGGTGGGCGTGGCCGGCGGCTCGTACGGCGGCGGGCTGGCCCTGCTGCTCGCCGCCCAGGACCGGCGGGTCGACGCGATCGTTCCGATGATCACCTGGAACGACCTGTCCCGGGCGTTCCTGCCCGAGAGCACCGGCCGAGGGCCGGTCGAGGGCGTGTTCAAGAAGGGCTGGGCGGGGCTGTTCTTCGGCGGGGGCGGCAACACCGGCTCCGGTCCGGCGGGCATCTCCGGCGCGACCGGCGCCCAACCGGAGGGCGCTCCCGCCTCGGCCGGGCCGCCGAGCCCCGGCCCGGGCGCGGGTCCCGGCACCGGCCCGGGTCGCCCACCGGGCGGTGCCGCCGACCCGGCGTGTGGCCGGTTCGCCGCCGACGTCTGCGCCGCGTACCTGCGCATCGCCACCACCGGCCGGGCCGACCAGGCGGCGGTCGACCTGCTCCGCCGCTCCAGCCCGGCCGCCGTGCTCGACCGGATCGAGGCGCCGACCCTGCTGGTGCAGGGCGCGGCGGACAGCCTCTTCCCGCTCACCGAGGCGGACGCCAACGCGCGGGGCATCGCCGCGAACGGCACGCCGGTCCGGGTGGCCTGGTTCACCGGCGGCCACGACGGTGGTGCGGGCCCGAAGACCGACTCGGACCGGGTGAAGTTCCTGACCGTGCAGTGGCTCGACCACTACGTCAAGGGCACCGGTCGGGCGCCCGGCGACGGCTTCACCTTCTCCCGGATCGCCGGCTTCGACGCCCTCGACCGGGGCCTCGTCGCCACCGGCTACCACACCGCCGACTATCCGGGCGTCACCGGCACCGGCCATCGGGAGGTGGTGGTGGCGGGACCGGCGCAGCCGGTAGCCAACCCGCCGGCCGGAAACCCGGCCGCGATCTCGTCCGTGCCGTTCGCCGGGGAGCTCTCCTCGCTGCTCGGCGGCGTCGCCGGGGACATCCCCGGCCAGCACGCCCGCTTCGAGTCCGCGCCGCTGCCCGAGGCGGTGGACGTGGTCGGGTCGCCGACGGTCGCCATCCGTGCCGCGTCCGCGACCGGCGAGGCGGTGCTCTTCGTCAAGCTCTACGACGTCGCCGGCAACGGCGCGGCCACCCTGTCGAACGGCCTGGTCGCGCCGGTCCGGCTCAGCGGCCTGCCGCGCACGGTCGAGGAGGCCGAGCCGGTCACCGTCACCCTGCCGGCGATCGTCCGCCGGATCGAGGCCGGGCACCGGCTGCGCGTCGTCGTGGCGACCTCCGACCAGGCGTACGCCACGCCGGTCGAGCCGGCCGTGCACACCGTGGCGCTCGGCGACGGGACGGTCGTGCTCCCGACCGTCACCGGTGAGCCGATCCCCACCACGGCCACCGTCTGGCGCTGGGTGCTCGCCGGCCTGCTCGCCGCGATCGCCGTCGGGCTCGTCGTGGTCGTCGCCGTCCTCCGCCGCCGGCACCGCCGCCGGGAGAGCAGCGTCCACCCGGCGTACGCGGACGTCCCGCTCGTCGTCCGGGAACTCCGCAAGGAGTACGCGGACGGCTTCGTCGCCGTGTCGAACGTGGACTTCGAGGTGCACCCGGGGCAGGTGGTGGGCCTGCTCGGCCCGAACGGCGCCGGCAAGACCACCACGCTGCGGGTGCTGATGGGGCTGACCCAGCCGACCGCCGGCGAGATCTACGTCTTCGGGCACCGGCTGGTGCCGGGTTCGCCGGTGCTGTCGCGGATCGGGTCGCTGGTGGAGGGCCCGGGTTTCCTGCCGCACCTCTCCGGGCTGGACAACCTCAAGGCGTACTGGCGGGCGACCGGCCGGCCGTGGGCGGACGCGCACTTCGACGAGGCGCTGGAGATCGCCGGGCTGGGCGCGTCCGTGCACCGGCGGATCAAGACGTACAGCCACGGCATGAAACAGCGGCTGGCGATCGCCCAGGCCATGCTCGGCCTGCCGGAGCTGCTGGTGCTCGACGAGCCGACGGACGGCCTGGACCCGCCGCAGATCGCCGAGATGCGCCGGGTCCTCCAGCGGTACGCGACCGGCGGACGGGCCGTCCTGGTCTCCAGTCACCTGCTCGCCGAGGTGGAGCAGACCTGCACGCACGCCGTCGTGGTCAACAAGGGCCGGATCGTCGCGGCCGGCCCGGTCGAGGAGATCGTCGGCGAGTCGCCGAGCGTCCTCGTCGAGGTCACCGACCCGGCGGCCGCGCGCGAGGTGCTGGACCGCCTGGCGGGTGTCCGCGTACTGCCCGACGGCGACGGCCAGCTCGTCGTGGACACCAACGGCACCGCCCGCAGCGAGGTGGTGGCCGAGCTGGTCCGGGCGGGCATCGGGGTGGACCGGGTGGTGCCCCGGCGCCGCCTGGAGGACGCGTTCCTCGCCCTGGTCGGCGAGAACTCTCGGGGAAGCGGGGACCGGTGATGGTCGGTACGTCGTCCAGGCGGGGCACCAGCGGCGCGCCCTCCGGCGCCGCGGCGGGTTACCGCCCGTCGGCCACGCTGCCGTTCGCGGCCGAGTTCCGGCGGCAGGCGGCCCGGCGGCGGACCCAGCTCGCGCTCGGCTTCATGGTGCTGCTGCCGCTGATCATCCTGATCGCGTTCCAGTTCGACTCCGGGGACGACGACGACAACGGGCGCGGCGAGTTCGGCAGCCTGATCGAGTTCGCCACGTCGGGCGGGCTCAACTTCACGCTGTTCACCATCTTCGTCTCGGCGTCCTTCCTGCTGGTGGTCGTGGTGGCGCTGTTCTGCGGCGACACGGTGGCCAGCGAGGCGAGCTGGGGCAGTTTGCGCTACCTGCTGGCGGCGCCCGTGCCCCGGGCCCGGCTGCTCGCGGTGAAGCTGTCGGTGGCGCTCGCGTACTCGGCTCTGGCGCTGCTCCTGCTCGCCGGCACCGCCCTGCTGCTGGGCACCCTGCGGTACGGGTGGTCGCCGCTGCGCAGCACCGTCGCCGCCCAGCTGGAGCCGGGGGAGGGGCTGCTGCGGCTGCTGGCGGTGCTCGGCTACCTGGCCGTCGTACTCCTGGTGGTGGCCGGGCTGGCGTTCCTGCTGTCGGTCACGACGGACGCCGCCCTCGGCGCGGTCGGCGGCGCGGTGCTGCTCTGGATCCTGTCCAGCATCCTCGACCAGATCACCGCGCTCGGTGTGCTGCTCAACTTCCTCCCGACGCACTACAGCAGAGCCTGGCTGGGGCTGCTGTCCACGCCGGTGCAGACCGACGACGTGGTGCGGGGGACGATCTCGGCGGTCTGCTACGCGACGCTCTTCTGGGGCCTGGCCTTCTGGCGCTTCACCCGCAAGGACGTCGTGTCATAGCAGGGACGCCGCCGGGGCGACGGCGTCAGGCTCGGCCGGCTCGTGCTGTCCGGCTGGGCGGCGCCGGGTGCCGGCGAGCCGTCCACCGGAGCGCAGGCGCTGGCGAGCAAGGCGCCGGCCAGCAGAATCGCGGCGCGTGCCGTGGTCGTGCAAGTGGGCATCCACCGATGCTCGCACTGCCCGCTCCCGCTGTTCGTCCGGGTGGGGCGGGACGTGCGCGAGCCGCGGAGGGGGGTTTGCAGGCCGGTGGGTTTGGAGCTGAGCCGGATACGTCATCACGCCGTCGAGCAGTCGCCGGGGTGGTCGGCCCGACGGGTGCAGCGGAGGCCGTCGGGCCGTCGGTGGTCGCACCACACCCGGGTACGCAGGAACTGCCGGTCCTCCCCGCTCAACGTCGTCTCGCCGAAGTCCAGGACGTTGACGTGCCCCAGCGAGTCGCGAAGGCCAGCGGCCAGCATGGCCGCCCCGGGGCCTCCACCGTGCCAGTCACACCGTTCTACGAGCGCATCACCACCGAGATCCGGGACGAGATCAGGTCGGGCGACCTGAAGCCTGGCGACAAGCTGCCGTCCATCTCCGAACTGTGCGCGAAGTACGGCGTTTCGACCCAGGTCATCCGCTCGGCGATGCTCATTCTCCGCGCCGAGGGTCTGGTCGAGGGGCACCAGGGGCGCGGTGTCTACGTCCGTGAGCGCAAGCGCTGACGCAGTTCACCTGGTCCGGCTCCGATCGCCTGGGCGCCGTCAGGCGGCGTCCCGCCCTGCCCGTTCGGTGAGTATCGCGTCCAGCAGGCCGGGGTAGCGGCGGTCGAGCTCGTCGCGGCGCAGCCGGACGAAGCGGGTGGTGCCGGCGATCCGGGTCCGGGTGAACCCGGCCTCACGTAGCACCTTCAGGTGGTGGCTGCGGGTGGCCTTGGAGACGCCGAACTCGAACGTGCCGCAGGCGTGCTCACCGCCGGTGGCGAGCACCCGCACGATCTGGAGCCGGACGTCGTCGGCCAGTGCGGCCAGGACGGCCGTGACCGGGACCTCGTCCAGCGCGGGTTCGTGCAGCTCCATGTGACGAGTGTAACCGTTGTTCGAGTTTCGTCGAACAAGGCCGTAGGGTCGGCGTCGTTGGTTCGACGGTACTCGAACAAGGAGCTTCCATGCGCTCTCGCGCGGCCGCCTTTCCGCTGCTCGCCGTCCTGAGCTGGGGGGTGATGTTCCCCGTGCTGGCCAGCGCGCTGGGCCGGGTCGACGCGCTCAACCTGACCACCGCCCGCTATCTGCTGGCCACCGCGATCCTGGTCGCGCTGCTGCTGATCCGGGAGGGCGCCGCCGCGCTGCGTCCCGGCCGTCGGGCCACCGAGGTGGCGCTGCTCGGCATCGGCGGGTTCGCCGGCTTCAACCTGCTGGCCAACCTGGCCCTCGGGTACGCCACCCCGCAGCAGATCGCGCTCTTCGCGTCCACCATCCCGGTGGTCACCCAACTGGTCCGGTGGGCCCGCGACGGCGTACGCCCGCGGCCGCTGCTGCTCGGGCTCTCCCTGGTCGCGCTGGTGGGCGTCGGTCTGGTGATCACCCGCGGCCGGCTCGACGGATTCGACGAGTTCGGGTTGGGCGCCCTGCTGACCAGCGGCGCGGTGCTCGGCTGGGCGATCTACACCCACGGCGCCACCCGGTTCGGCGAGTGGACGCCACTCCGCTACACCACGCTGACGTCGGTCGCCGGCACGTTCGCCATGCTGGCCGCCAGCGCCTCGGCCGACCTCGCCGGCTGGCAGCACGTACCCGCCGCGGCCGACCTCGTCGCGGTCGCACCGCAACTGGCGTACGTCGTGATCGTCGCCGCGGTGGTCGCCGGGCTGGCCTGGAACACCGGCGTGCAGCGCCTGGGCGCGGCCAACGCGGCGCTGTTCATGAACCTGGTCCCGGTGACCACCTTCGCCGTACAGGTCGCCCGCGGTTACCGGCCCGCTGCCGTTGAGCTGGCCGGCGCGGCCGTCACCATCGCCGCCCTGGTGGCAGCCAACGTCGCGGTCCGCCCCCGCCGCGGTACGACCGGGCCGCGGCCCACCGCCGTCGCCGATCCGGCGGCGGTCGTCGACGCGCCCGCCGTCGTGGCCCGCTAGCCGGTCCGAGGTGGCCGGGACGAGCGCCGTGGGAGCGTTCCCACGAAGAGGGAATGTATCGACATTGTTAAATCGAAGGTCGCATCCTGATGCCCAACCCGGCGTAATGGAGGTATCGGAATGCGTACTGATCGGTTGGGCGGTTCGGTCCTGTCCCTGTTCCGCATGGTGGTCGGCCTGCTGTTCCTGTGCCACGGCCTCGCTTCGCTCTTCGGCGTCTTCGGCGGCAACCGGGGCACGGGTCAGGCCGTAGCCGTCGGGGAGTGGCCCGGCTGGTGGGCGGCGCTGATCCAGGTCGTGTGCGGCGGCCTGGTGCTCGTCGGCTTCCTCACCCGGCCGGCCGCGCTGCTGGCGTCCGGGTCGATGGCCTACGCGTACTTCGTCGTCCACCAGCCCGAGGCGCTGCTGCCGCTGCGCAACCACGGCGAGCTGCCGATCCTGTTCTGCTGGTCCTTCTTCCTGGTCGCGGTGCTCGGGCCCGGTACCTGGGCGTTGGACACCCTGCTCCCCGCCCGGCGCTCGGCCGCCGCCAATTCGCCGTCGCCCCGCTCCGTCCCGGTCTGAACCAGGGCGGCCGGCAGGTTGCGGGCTAGGTCACATCTGGCCACTCCGTGGGAAGAGGCGGTTGCCAGCCACCTGGCGGTGCTTAGACTCGGCGGCACAACTACATACCTCATCCAGAGGGGCTGAGGGATACGGCCCGACGACGCCCCGGCAACCACCCCGCGCGCTCACCGCAGAGCGACCGGCGGGGCAGGTGCCAATTCCGTCCCCGCCGCAGAGCGCGAAGCGGGGAAAGATGAGAGGACTCTCGACATGACGTCGACGCTCGTCCCGTCCGGCATCGACACCACCACCAGCCCCGCCCGCGCCCTGGTCTGTCGCGCCTGTTCGGCCCGGTACCCGCTCGCCGCCCAGCACGCCTGTTACGAATGTTTCGGTCCGCTCGAGGTGGACTACGACACCGCCGCCCTCGCCGCCGTCACCCGGGAGCAGATCGAGGCGGGCCCGAAGAACATCTGGCGGTACGCCGCGCTGCTCCCCGCCGGCCAGGACGCGGCCGCGCGGGTCACCCTCGACCCGGGCTTCACCCCGCTGGTCGCCGCCCCGAACCTCGCCGCCGAGCTGGGCATCACCGCGCCACTGTGGGTCAAGGACGACAGCGCCAACCCGACCCACTCCTTCAAGGACCGCGTGGTCTCGGTGGCGCTGACCGCGGCGCGGGCGTTGGGCTTCACCCGGTTCGCCTGCGCCTCCACCGGCAACCTGGCCAACTCGGTCGCCGCGCACGCCGCCCGGGCCGGCATCCCGTCGGTCGTCTTCATCCCCAGCGACCTGGAGCAGGGCAAGGTGGTCACGACCGCCGTGTACGGCGGCGACCTGGTCGCGATCGACGGGTCGTACGACGACGTGAACCGGCTCTGCGGGGAGCTGGTGGAGACCGACGAGTTCGAGGACACCGCGTTCGTCAACGTGAACGTGCGCCCGTACTACGCGGAGGGGTCGAAGACGCTCGGCTACGAGGTGGCCGAGCAGCTCGGCTGGCGGATCCCCGCCCAGGTGGTGATCCCGATGGCCTCCGGCGAGCTGCTTACGAAGATCGACAAGGCGTTCAGCGAGCTGGTCGAGATCGGGCTCGTCGAGGCGCCGGCCGGTGGCTGGAAGGTGTTCGGCGCGCAGTCCACCGGCTGCAACCCGATCGCCACCGCCCTGCACGACGGCACCGACACCATCACCCCGGTCAAGCCGACCGGGATCGCCAAGTCGCTGAACATCGGCGACCCCGCCGCCGGCCTGTACGCCCTCGAGGCGGTCCGCCGGACCGGCGGCTGGATGGACCAAGTCGACGACGAGGAGATCCGCGCCGGGATCCGGCTGCTGGCCCGTACCACCGGGGTCTTCGCCGAGACCGCGGGTGGCGTGACCGTCGCCGCGCTGCGCAAGCTCGTCGAGTCCGGCCGCCTCGACCCGGCCGCCGAGACGGTCGTGTTCAACACGGGCGAGGGCCTGAAGACGCTGGACGCCGTCGCGAGCCAGGTCGGCCCCACCCACCGCATCAAGCCCTCCCTACGCGCCGCCCGAGACGCCGGCCTCCTGTCCTGAACCCCCACCCCCGCCCACCCACGGTTGATCATGAACTATTAGCGCTCGAAAGCGCTTTCCCCGGCTGTAACTTCATGGTCGACGGCGTGGGAGGGGGTGGGGTGGGAGATCCGGACGGTAGTCGGCATTTCGCGCTCAGTGCGGAAAACGCGCGGTGAAGGACTTGACGTCGGCAATCGGGCAGCGCAAGATGCTCCGTGCGGGAGGGCGTGTCGCCGAAGACCTTGTTCTTTCGACCCAGCGCCGGAGGCGTTGTGCGATCGTCCCTCCCGACCAACGTCCGATCGGGGCCGGCGGAAAACCGCTGGCCCCGATCGCGTTTTCCGCGCACGCTCGAAGCCATGAGCATCGCCGTCACGCCGTACGACGCCGCCGACCCGGCCGCGATCGACGAGGCGCACCGGGTCGCGTTCGCGGCGACCGCCGCCGACCAGCCCGATTTCCCGAACCAGACCCGGGACCAGTTCGCGGCGTACGCGGCCAACCCGATGCCGGGCCTCACCGTGCTCCGCGCCCTCGCCCGGCTCGACGGCGTGGCCGCCGGCCATCTCGAACTGCGGTTGCCGCAGCTCGACAACACCGACAACGCCAGCATCACGCTGGCCGTCCACCCCGAGCACCGGCGCCGGGGCGCGGGTCGCGCGCTCCTGGCGTACGCGATCGAGGTGGCCCGGGCGCACGGCCGTAAGCGGATGTTCGGGGACACGGTGACGGCGCTGCCGGGTGGGCCGGCCCGCCCGGAGGCCGGCGGGGCCTTCGCCGCGACCACCGGCGCGCAGGCGGCGCTGACGGAGGTCCGGCGGCGGCTGGACGTCGCGGGGGTCGACCACGCCGCGCTGGAGGAGCTGCTGGCCGGTGCCCGCCGGCGCGCCGCCGGCTATCGCGGCGTGGCCTGGCACGGGCCGGTCCCGGAGGAGTACGTCGCCGACGTGGCCCGGCTGGAGGGCCGGATGAACACCGACGCGCCGATCGGCGACCTGGAACTGGAGGCCGAGAACATCGACGCCGAACGGATCCGGGGGACCGAGGAGGTGCTCGCCGCGCGGGGGCGGCGGCACTACCACTACGGCGCGGTGCACGAGGCGACCGGCCGGCTGGTGGCCTGGACCATGCTCGACGTCAACGGCGGCATCCCGTGGCACGCGTGGCAGCAGACCACCATCGTCGACCCGGACCATCGCGGGCACCGGCTTGGGCTTCTGGTCAAGGCCGAGAACCTGCGGTACGCGGTCGGGTACGAGCCGCAGCTGCGCGCGATCGACACCTGGAACGCGGCGGTCAACGAGCACATGATCCGGATCAACGAGCAGCTGGGGTTCCGCCCGGTCGACGGCTGGACGAACTGGCAGTTGACAATTTGAGTTGTGACACGGCCCTACTGATCGTGCGGTCCGGTGTTGCATGATGGCGGGCATGACGGAGACCCCGCACCCCCTGTACGACAGGCACGCCGAAACCCTCACCCGGGCGCTGAAGGCCATCTCGGAGCGCGGGTACTGGTCCGCCTACCCCGAGTCGCCGAGCCCCCGGGTGTACGGCGAGACGGCCGCCGCCGACGGCAAGGCGGCCTTCGAGGCGTACCTGGGTGGCGACTTCCCCCTCGACCAGCCCGGTGACGGGAGCACCGTCGCCACCGAGGCCAGCCCGTTCGGGGTCGACCTGGGCGTCCGCTACCCGCACGCGGCGGCCGACCAGCTCGTCGGGGCGGCGACCGCCGCACTGCCCGCCTGGCGGGACGCCGGCCCGCAGGTCCGGGTGGGCGTCTGCCTGGAGATCCTGGACCGCCTGCACAAGAACGTCTTCGAGCTGGCCAACGCGGTGCAGTTCACCAGCGGCCAGGCGTTCGTGATGGCCTTCCAGGCCGGTGGGGCGCACGCCCTGGACCGGGCGCTGGAGGCGCTGGCGTACGCGTACGCGGAGATGAGCCGGCACCCGGGGACGGCCGGCTGGGAGAAGGCGGCGGGCAAGGGCGACCCGCTGCGGATGACCAAGACCTTCCACGTGGTGCCGCGCGGTGTCGCGCTGGTGATCGGGTGCAACACGTTCCCGACCTGGAACTCGTACCCGGGGCTCTTCGCCTCCCTGGTCACCGGCAACCCGGTCGTGGTCAAGCCGCACCCGCGCGCGGTGCTGCCGCTGGCGGTCACGGTGAAGTACGCCCGTCAGGTGCTCGCCGAAGCCGGCTTCGACCCGAACCTGGTGCAGCTCGCCGCGGAGGCCCCGGGCGAGAAGCTCGCGTCGACGCTGGCCCTGCACCCGTCCGTGAAGATCGTGGACTTCACCGGCTCCACCGAGTACGGCGACTGGCTGGAGGCCAACGCCCGGCAGGCGCAGGTCTACACCGAGAAGGCCGGCCTGAACACCGTGGTGGTCGACTCGACCGACGACTTCGCCGGGATGTGCCGCAACCTGGGCTTCACGCTCACCCTGTACAGCGGGCAGATGTGCACCACCTCGCAGAACATCCTGATCCCCCGGAACGGCATCGCGACCGACCAGGGCCACAAGAGCTTCGACGAGGTGGCCGCCGGCATCGCGGGCGCGGTCGGCAAGCTCACCGCCGACCCGGCGCGCGGGGTCGAGCTGACCGGCGCGATCGTCAACGACGGGGTGCTGGAGCGCCTCGACGAGGTGACCAAGGTCGGTGAGCCGGTGCTGGAGTCCCGTACCGTCGAGCACCCGGCCTTCCCCGGCGCGGTGGTGCGGACGCCGACCATCGTCAAGCTGGACGCCGGTGACACCGCCACCTACTCCCGCGAGTGGTTCGGGCCGATCTCGTTCGCCATCGCGACCGACTCGACCGAGCACAGCCTGGAGGTCCTGCGCTCCACGGTGGGCGAGAAGGGCGCGCTGACCGCCGCGGTCTACTCGACCGACGAGGCGGTGCTGGACGCGGCCGAGGCGGCGGCGATCGAGGTCGGCGTGCACCTGTCGGCCAACCTGACCGGCGGCGTGTTCGTGAACCAGTCGGCGGCCTTCTCCGACTTCCACGGCAGCGGCGCCAACGCGGCCGCCAACGCCGCTCTCACCGACGGCGCGTACGTCGCGAACCGGTTCCGCGTCGTCCAGAGCCGCCGCCACGTCTGAGGTGGCACGGAGGGTCCCTTCTCAACGCCTGGTGCTTGGGAAGGGGCCCCGGTTCACCCGAGGGGCACTCAGGCCGGGCGGCGCATCTGGAGTTCGGTGAGGGTCGGCACCGTCGGGTGCGGGACGCGCACGCCGGTGTCGACGAAGCCCAGCCGCTGGTACGCCCGGTAGGCCCGGTCGTTGCCGACCACGACCTCCAGCATCAGTTCGGGCCGACCGCAGGCGCGCGACCAGCCGGCGACCGCCTCGATCAGGTCGGCGAGCAGCCCGCTGCCCCGCCAGGACGGGGTGACGTAGACGGCGTACACGACGGTGAGTCCCGGCTCCTCCGGTGCCACCGTGCCGCCGGCGTGCCCGACCAGCCGGCCACCGCCCGGATCCGCGATGAACTGCGCTGTCCGGGTGCCCGACGAGGTGTACGCGACGCGCGCGGCGAACTCGGCGTGCGGCCGGGCGGCCGCGTCGGCGATGGTCTCCAGGAACGCCAGCGGTGCGTCGGCGAGCATCTCCAGCCGCAGGGCCCGCATCCGCGCGGCGTCCGCCGGTCGGACCCGCCGGACCTGCGCCCGCCGCACCGCGACCTGCCCCGGGTCGGGCACACCCGGAGTACTCGCCATCCCGCATGCCTACCACAGCGACGACGAGCAATGTGGATCGCTCGGAATATGCCCGATTTGTGGTCGTGCGCCGCCGTCACGCCTCGTGTAGCGTGCGATTTCGGTCACCGATTCAGCGGCCGTCGCCGATCGCCGAACCGGTGCCGCCCCGCGGGCCGGAGCGCCGGTCGCGGCGGGGTGAGTGAGACGCCGCGCAGAGTGAGGAAGTGCACCGTGGCACAGGGCACCGTGAAGTGGTTCAACGCCGAAAAGGGCTACGGCTTCATCGCCGTCGACGGCGGCCAGGACGTCTTCGTCCACTTCTCCGCCATCGAGATGGACGGCTACAAGGCGCTGGACGACGGCCAGCGGGTGGAGTTCGAGATCGCCCAGGGCCAGAAGGGTCCCCAGGCCGAGCGGGTGCGCGTCATCGCCTGAGCGGCCCTCGGCTCCGCCGCGGAGCCGACCGACGACGGCGGTGCTCCCGCGAAGCATGGCCGGCCGGGGGTGCGGTGCCGGCACCGCACCAGGGAAGATCATGAACCGTTCCAGCCGTCGCTGAGGAGGGTTCAGTGTCCGACCAGCCACCCCCGACCGTGCCGTCTCCGCCGCCGGATGATCCGGATCCGACGTCCGGTGCCGTACCGCCTCCGGCGGCTCCCTCCGGCCCGTCCGGTGCCGCACCGCCCTACCCCTGGCACCCGACGGGCCCGCAGCCGGGTGGGTCTTCCTGGGACCCGGCCGCTGCGCAGCCGGGTGGCCACTCCTGGGACCCGGTCGCCCCACCGCGGCCGGGAGCCGCGGCATGGGGTGCGGCCGGGCCGTGGCAGCCGGGCGCACCGGTGTGGCCCGGGCAGGCCTTCGCCGGCTGGTCCGCGGCCGGGTTCGACCCGGCGGACCCGCTGGTCCCCCCGCCCGGGGCCGGTCTGGCTGGCTGGTTCGACCGGTGCACCGGAGCGGTCCGGCGCGGCTGGAGCCTGCTGCTGCCGATCCTGCTGCTGACCCAGGTGCTGCCGGCCGTCCTGATCGGGCTCCTGACGTACGCGGTCGACCCGTCCGCCGAGTGGGACGCGGCCCTGGCCGAGGACTCGGCCGCGCTGCCCGACGGGTTCGTGGGGGACCTGGTCACCCTGTTCGGGATCGCCCTCGTCGGCGCGGTGCTCGTCGGCCTGGTGCAGAGCATCGGCTGGGCGGCGGGCACCTGGGTGATCGCCCGCCAGGCGGCCGGCGAGCCGGTCGACCTGGGCGCGGCGCTCCGCTACGGTCTGCGCCGCGCGCCGGGCCTGTGGGGCTGGACGTTGCTGATCGGCCTGCTGGTCGCCGTTGGCGTGTGCTTCTGTGTGCTCCCCGGCATCTACCTCGCGTTCGCCCTGAGCCTGGCCGGCCCGATCTACCTCTTCGAGCGGCAGGCCCCGATCGCCCGCTCCTTCCGGATGTTCCACGACCGCCTCGGGCTGGTGCTCGGCCGGGTGGCCCTGATCGCCGCCGTGGTGATCGTCGTGTCGGTGCTGGCCGGCGCGCTGGAGGGCGTGGCCACCCTGCCGTTCGGCACCGCGCCCCTGGAGTCGCCGGGGACGGCCGTCGGGTTCCTCCTCGTGCTGGTGATCACCCAGTTGCTGCCCCTCCCGGCCTACCTGGCCCAGCAGGTCGGGCTGGTCGTGACGTACGCGGAGCAGCGCGCCCACGAGCAGCCGGTGAACGCCACGCGGCTGGCGGCCGAACTCGGCTGACGGGGGCGATCGTGCTTGCACTCGGCAAGGGAGAGTGCTAAACAAGTCATTGGCACTCGCAGACCGTGAGTGCCAATGGTCGGGGCGGTAGGGCCACGGCCGCACGGGCGTCAGGAGGCGCGGGTGCGGCACATGGCCGGTCGTCGCGGGCTATCCGGCCCGGCCTGCGGACGTCGTCGTCGCCAGGTGGCGACGTCCCAAGGTGCGTACACCAGACGGCCCATCCGGGGCACACCCTCGGGTGGCCCGTGAGTGTCCAGGAGGACAACGCCGTATGGCCAAGATGATCGCGTTCGACGAGGAGGCTCGCCGCGGCCTCGAGCGGGGCATGAACCAGCTCGCCGACGCCGTGAAGGTGACCCTCGGCCCCAAGGGCCGCAACGTCGTGCTCGAGAAGAAGTGGGGCGCCCCCACCATCACCAACGATGGTGTGAGCATCGCCAAGGAGATCGAGCTCGAGGACCCGTACGAGAAGATCGGCGCCGAGCTGGTCAAGGAGGTCGCGAAGAAGACCGACGACGTCGCCGGTGACGGCACGACGACGGCGACCGTCCTGGCCCAGGCCCTGGTTCGCGAGGGCCTGCGCAACGTGGCCGCCGGTGCCAACCCGATGGCCCTGAAGCGGGGCATCGAGGCCGCGGTCACGAGCGTCTCGGAGGAGCTGCTGAAGCTCGCCAAGGACGTCGAGACCAAGGAGCAGATCGCCTCCACCGCCTCCATCTCCGCTGGTGACACCAGCGTCGGTGAGATCATCGCCGAGGCGATGGACAAGGTCGGCAAGGAAGGCGTCATCACCGTCGAAGAGAGCAACACCTTCGGCCTGGAGCTTGAGCTCACCGAGGGTATGCGCTTCGACAAGGGCTACATCTCCGCCTACTTCATGACCGACCCGGAGCGTATGGAGGCCGTCTTCGACGACCCGTACATCCTGATCGTCAACAGCAAGATCTCCTCGGTGAAGGACCTGCTCCCGATCCTGGAGAAGGTCATGCAGTCGGGCAAGCCGCTGCTGATCATCGCCGAGGACCTGGAGGGCGAGGCCCTCGCCACCCTGGTGGTCAACAAGGTCCGGGGCACCTTCAAGTCGGTCGCCGTCAAGGCGCCGGGCTTCGGTGACCGCCGCAAGGCCATGCTGACCGACATCGCCATCCTCACCGGTGGCCAGGTCATCAGCGAGGAGGTCGGCCTCAAGCTGGACGCCGTCGGCCTCGACATGCTGGGCCGCGCCCGCAAGGTCGTGGTGACCAAGGACGAGACCACCATCGTCGACGGTGCCGGCGACGCCGAGCAGATCCAGGGCCGGGTCAACCAGATCCGGGCCGAGATCGAGAAGAGCGACTCCGACTACGACCGCGAGAAGCTGCAGGAGCGGCTGGCCAAGCTGGCCGGCGGCGTCGCGGTGATCAAGGTCGGCGCGGCCACCGAGGTCGAGCTGAAGGAGCGCAAGCACCGCATCGAGGACGCCGTCCGCAACGCGAAGGCCGCCGTCGAGGAGGGCATCGTCCCGGGTGGTGGCGTCGCGCTGGTGCAGGCCGGCAAGACCGCCTTCGACAAGCTGGACCTGACCGGTGACGAGGCGACCGGCGCCCAGATCGTCAAGATCGCGCTGGACGCTCCGCTGCGGCAGATCGCCGTCAACGCCGGCCTCGAGGGTGGCGTCGTCGTCGAGCACGTCCGCAACATCGAGGCGGGTCACGGCCTGAACGCCGCGACCGGCGAGTACGTGGACCTGATGGCCGCGGGCATCATCGACCCGGCCAAGGTGACCCGGTCGGCGCTGCAGAACGCGTCGTCGATCGCGGCGCTCTTCCTCACCACCGAGGCCGTCGTGGCGGACAAGCCGGAGAAGACCCCGGCCGCCCCGGCTGGCCCGGGTGGCGGGGACATGGACTTCTGAGTCCAGCTCCACGACACCGGGAGGGGCGGGCCGCGTCAGCGGTCCGCCCCTTTCGGGTCTCTCCTACGTCGGCAGCGGCCGTTGGTTGCGCCGCTTCTGCGTCCGGTCGTACGGCTGCCGCACCTGTACCGGCTCGTCCACCACCGCCACCGGTTCGTCGTCCGGCGGCTCGTCGGCGCCGTCCATCTCTGCCCGCTGCTCGGCGTCGCCGAAGTCGATGCGGTCGAAGGGCAGCGGCCCGGTCCGTTCGTCGTCCGTGGTCATGGTGCCTCCTCTACCGAAACGGTAGGGGGCGTCGATGGGCGACGCGGGCGAATGACGCTATCAGGTGATCTATCCTATTCGCCCGTTATCGATCCCCGAGCGTCCTCCGGTACAGGAAGAACACCCGCTCGATCCGGGCGCCCGCGCTGCCCGAGTAGAACCCGACCGGGCCCACCCAGCCGATCTGCGCCGCCGTGATCCCGGCCGCACGCTGGTCGGCCAGACAGCGGCGGAGCAGCACGCCGCCGATCCCCGACCCCTCGGCGGCGGGTGCCGTACCCATCGGGCCGAACCAGCTCGGCCGCGACGAACCCCAGGCGGCGAAGCCCAGCACCGCGCCGTCGCGCTCGGCGAGGTGGCAGCCGGCCCGGTCGCGGCCGACCGAGCCGGCCAGCTCCGCGTCCCAGGTGCCGCCGAACACCGACCGGGCGAAGTCCGCCAAAGCCGGCAGGTCCGCCGGCTCCGCGCGGCGTACCGTCACGCCCTGGCCGGCCAGCCGCTGCTCCGCCGGCGCGGTCGTGCGCAGGGCCGGGCTCTCGTCGTACGACAGGTCGGCCGTCATGTTCCAGGCCGTGCGGTCCTGCGTGTAGCCGAGCGCCTGCGCCGCGCAGACCGCCGGCGTGTAGCGCACGTCGATGCCCGGCCAGGCGTAGTGCGGCGGGTTCCCCGCCAGCAGCACCTCGGTCGCCCCGAGCGCGGCGAGCCGCTCCTCGGCGTACGCCAGCAGCGCCCGACCGACGCCGCGCCGCCGGTACGCCGGGTCCACCGCCACCAGGTCCACGTGCCCCTGCGCGCCGTCGCGGCCGGAGAGCGAGGCGATCAGCACGCCGGTGAGGAGACCGTCCCGGTACGCGCCCAGCGGGACCAGCGGCCGGTCGGCGGCGGCGCGGGCCCAGAGCACGTCCACGATGGCCGGTGCCTCGGCCGCGTCCTCGGGCAGGTCCAGCGCCCGGCCGCACAGCTCCAGCACGGCGGGCAGCTCGTCCGCGGTCAGCTCGACGATCTCCACGTCCATGGACGCCGACCCTAGATCACCGGGGCGCTTCTGTTAAGAAGGGGCCCATTTACCGCCGGAGGCGTCAGGAAGGGGCCCTTCCTTTCACCCCCGGGCGGCGCGGACGGCCGCGTACGCGTCGACGAGGCCGGCGCCGGCGAGGTTCCGCTCGTCGCCGCACGCTCCGGTGCCGACCGGGACCGGCCCGGCGGTCTCCGCCAGGATCCGTCGAGTCGTGGCCAGGTCACCGACCAGCGCCGGGTTGGCCGACCACATCAGCGCGGCCACGCCCGCCACTTGCGGGGTCGCCATCGACGTGCCGCTGAGTTCGCCGTACCCGCCGCCCGGCAGCGCGCTGAGCACGTCGGCGCCGGGAGCGACCAGGTCGGGCTTGGCCGCGCCGCCGGGCGCCGGCCCGCGCGAGGAGAAGTCGGTCACCCGGCGCTGCCGGTCGACCGCGCCGACGGTCAGCACGTCCGGGTACGGCGCCGGTGGGTCGTCGATCGAGCCGCAGTGCGGACCGGTGTTGCCGGCGGCCGCCACCACCAGGATGCCGGCGGCGTCCAGCGCGTCGGTGGCCGGCCGCAGCACCCGGGGGTCGCAGCCCTCGAGCGCCGGGCAGCCCCACGAGTTGGTGAGGATGTCCGGCGCGCGCTGCGGGCGGCCGTCGGTGAACGGGTCGCCGCCTGGTGGGAAGGGCGCCAACATGAACTGGAGGCAGTCCAGATAGTAGGCCGGGTTGCCGAGGTTGCGGCCCAGGTTGACGCAGCCGGTCCAGGAGGCGCCGGGGGCCACCCCGACACCGCCGCGGCCGACGGCGCTGCCCAGCGTGTGGGTGCCGTGCCCGCCCCCGTCGGTGGGGACCGGGGAGCCGTCCCAGGGGTCGTACCACGAGTCGTCACCACCCCGGAAGCCGTCGGTCAACGCCGGATGGGCACCGTCCACACCCGAGTCCGAGCTGCCGATGGTCACGCCCGCACCGTTGACGCCCAGCTCCGACCAGACCCGGTCGGCGCCGATCAGCCGGATGTTCCACTCCGGACCGGCTGGCGGCGGCGCGTCTCCGCGGGTGGGGGTGGCCGGTGCCGGCAGCGGACGGACCCGCTGGCTGAGCAGCACCCGGTCCACCTCCGGACGGCCGGCGAGCCAGGCCCGCACGAGCGGCCCGCCGTCGACCTCGATCGCGTTGACCAGGTAGTACGGCGTGTGGTCCAGCCCGAACCGGCGCAGGTCCCGGCGCAGGTCGGCCTGCGTGCGCTCGGCCGTCTCCACCAGTCGCCGGTAGACCTCGGCGGTCCGGGCGTCCCGGCCCGCGCGACCGGTCGTGGCGGGGACGCCGCTCAGGTCGGCCTGCTCCCGCAGCACCACGAACAGCCGCTCGCCGTGCAGGCCGGGCTGCCCCGGCCCGGCGGCCACCACGCCCAGGGTCGCCAGCAGGACGGCGGCGGCCACCCCGGCGACCGCCCGCCGGGGCCGCGCGGCGTGCCGCCGGGCGAGCAGCACCCCGTACGCGACCGCCAGCACGACCGCGACGGCGAGCCCCACGCCGGCGGCGACCGCGACCCAGTACGGCACGTCGCGGCTGCCGGCCAGCGCCAGATTGATCTCCTCGGAGTCCGTCCACGCCAACGGGCCGAACACGCCGAGCCCCACCAGCCAGGCGGTCGCCGGGCCGGCGCCGGCCGCCGTGCGGCGGGTCGCCGCCGCGAGGGCGGCCAGCGCGAAGCCGGCCGGGGGCAGGGTGAGCAGCAGCGGCAGCTGCGCGCCGGACTGGCCGGCGACCGCGCCGAGCAGCAGCAGGGCCACCCCGGCGACCAGCCCGCCGACGAGCACCAGGCGGGCGGGCCGGGGCGGCGTGCCGACCGCGAAGCGGGACCAGAACGCGCCGGTCAGCAGGACGGCCGCCAGCCCGCCGACGGCCGCCGCGGCGAGCGCGGCGAGCAGCGTCTCCAGCGGCCCGCCGAGCGCGCCGACCCACGCCCACGGCAGCAACACGAGCAGCCCGCCGGCGAGCCCGAGCAGCGTCACCGGGGCGGGGCGCGGCGCCGTGGGCGTGGCCGCGGGCGGGGCGGTCGGGGCGATCGGCGTGGGGGGCGGGGCCGCCGCCGGGGCGATCGGCGTGGCGAGCGGGGCGGTCGGCGGGGCGGTCGGCGTGGGGGGCGGGACCGCCGGCGGGGCGGTCGGCGCGGTGCCGTGCCGGGCCAGCCGGCGGACCACGAGCACGGCCAGGCCGGCCGTGGCGGCGAGTGCCGCGAGGTACGCCTCGTGGTGCACCGGCGGCAGCGTCCGCAGCAGCCCCAGGGCGCCGAACAGCAGCAGGGCCGTCAGCCAGACCCGGCCGGTGGCGCGGACCGTGGCGGACCGGGGCACCAGGGCCAGCAGCAGGGTGGGCGGGCCGGCCAGGAGCACGACCCCGATGGTGCTGACCGGCCAGAGCCAGGTCGCCCGGTCGAGGCCGGAGGCGAGCAGGATCTGGTCGGTCAGCCACCCGCCGAGCTGCCCGACCACGGTGAGCCCGACGAGCCACAGCCCGCTGAGCACGGCGGCCACCACCGCCCAGGGGCTGCCCGCCCCCGCGCCCGCCGGGACCGGGACGACGGGTTCTGCGGGGTGTTGAGGCTGCACCGCCAAACATTACGTCGCCAGCAACGCGATCTTGCACTTTCGGCCCCCCTGATGACCCAGTTTGCGGCCTTTGCCGGGGCACCAAGTGCAAGATCACGGGAGGGGCGGGGGCGTCGGGGGGCCCGGGCGTGCGGGGGCGGCGGCTACGGTGGAGGCGTGCGTGACCCCAACGTGTCCCGAGCGGCCGCCAGCAAGCTCTCCCCGCAGCGGCGCGCCGCCGACCTGCGCCGCCTGGCCGCCGACCGCTTCGACGTCCTGGTCATCGGGGGTGGCGTCACCGGCGCGGGGGCCGCGCTGGACGCCGCCTCGCGCGGTCTGAAGGTCGCCCTGGTCGAGGCCCGCGACTACGCCGCCGGCACGTCCAGCCGGTCCAGCAAGCTGATCCACGGTGGCCTGCGCTACCTGGAGCAGCTCGAGTTCCACCTGGTCCACGAGGCGCTCACCGAGCGGGGCCTGCTCGCCACCCGGCTCGCCCCGCACCTGGTCCGACCGGTGCCGTTCCTGGTCCCGCTGCCGGCCGGCAAGGGGGTGCGGGACCTGCCGGCCCGACTCTTCCGCCGCTCCTACTACGGGGCCGGCGTGGCGACGTACGACGCGTTCGCCGGGGTCTTCGGGGGCGGCCGGGGGATGCCGCTGCACCGGCACCTGAGCCGGGAGGGCGCCCGCCGAATCTTCCCGAGCCTGAAGGCGGAAGGGCTGGCCGGCGCCATCCGCTACTACGACGGGCAGGTCGACGACGCCCGCCTGGTGGTCACCCTCGCCCGGACGGCGGCCAGCCTCGGTGCGACCGTGGTGACCAGCGCCCGCGCCGTCGGTCTGATCCGCGAGGCCCGCGAGGTGACCGGGGTCCGCGTCCGCGACCTGGAGGCGCCCGCCGGTTCCCCGGACGCCGAGTTCGAGGTACGCGCCCGCACGGTCATCGCGGCCACCGGTGTCTGGAGCGACGACATGTCCCGGATGCTCGACGACGTCGGGCTGCGCCCCGGCGTGCGGGTCCGAGCCTCCAAGGGGGTACACCTGGTGGTGCCCCGGTCGGCGATCACCGGCGAGACCGGGCTGATCCTGCGGACCGCGACGAGCGTGCTCTTCGTCATCCCGTGGGGCGGCCACTGGATCATCGGCACGACCGACACCGACTGGCGGCTTGACCGGTCCCGTCCGGCGGCCTCCGCACGCGACATCGAATACCTGTTGGCGCAGGTCAACACCGTCCTGGACCGGCCGCTCAGCACCGCCGACATCGAGGGCGTGTACGCGGGCCTGCGGCCGCTGCTGGCCGGCGAGGCGGACTCCACCTCGAAGCTGTCCCGGGAGCACGCGGTGTTCGAGCCGATGCTCGGCCTGCTGCTGGTGGCCGGCGGGAAGTACACGACGTACCGGGTGATGGCCTCGGACGTGGTCGACCGGGCCGCGCACCGGCTCGGGTCGGTGCGTCCGTCGCGCACCGCCGACCTGCCGCTGCTCGGCGCCGACGGGTACCCGGCGCTGTGGCGGGACCGTGCCGACGTGGCCCGCCGGCACGGGGTGCCGGTCGGCGTCGTCGAGCACCTGTTGGAGCGGTACGGCAACCTCACGCTGGAGCTGCTCGCCCTGATCGACGCCGAGCCGCTGCTCGGCTCGCCGCTGGCGGGCGCTCCGGAGTACCTGGCCGCCGAGGTGACGTACGCGGCCAGCGCCGAGGGGGCGCTGCACCTGGAGGACGTGCTCACCCGCCGTACCCGGATCTCCATCGAGACGGCGCACCGCGGCCTGGAGTCCGCCGAGCACGCCGCGGAGTTGATGGGTGCGGTGCTCGGGTGGAACGCCGAGGTCCGCGCGCGGGAGGTGGCGCACTACCGGGCGCGCGTGGCGGCGGAGCGGAACTCGCAGCTGATGCCGGACGACGCGACGGCCGACGCGGCCCGGCTCGGCGCGCCGGACGTCCGGGGCTTCGCCGCGGACCGGGGCGCCGACGGCGATCCGGTTGAACTCCCGTCCTCCTCCCGGTGACCGATCCGCTTCGGAACGCCCATCATCGATGGCCCGGCCGTCCGGCGGGTTACGCGCGCTACCTACGGTGGGGTAGGTTGCGGCGCGTGGGTGCCGTACCTGGGTCGCGTCTGGTCTCGCTGTCCCTCGCCGCCGTGCTGGCGGCCGTACTCGCCGGTTGCGGCGGTGGTGCCGACGCGGATGGTGAGGAGCGACCCGACCAGCCGGCGGCAGCCCAGCCGCAGCTGGGCGACGCGGCGACCGTCAGCGAGGGCCGGGTCACCCTGTTGCAGAAGGTCGGCGCGACCGGCCCGCTCCGGAAGCTGAACGTCGAGGCCGACGGCCGGTGGGAGTGCGTGGACTGCGCCGGTGACGGCGTGACGTCAACCGGCGCGCTCGACCCGGAGCAGGTCAGCCGCCTCCAGGCACTGCTGGCCGACCCGGGTCTGGCCAAGGAGACCGACCAGGCGCGGCAGTACCGGGTCACCTGCATCGACGCGTTGACGTCCAGCCTGCTGACCTCGGCCGGCACGATCACCTCGCAGGACTGCCCGGGCGAGGTGCAACCGAAGATCGCCAACGAGATCCTGCTGCTGCTGACCCAGGCCACCCCCGCCGAACCCACCGCCTGAGCCGGCGCCCGGCGCGGTCAGAGCACCTTGCCCGGGTTGAGCAGCCCGGTCGGGTCCAGCGCCGCCTTGACCGCCTCGTGCACCCGTACGCCGACCGGGCCGATCTCCCGGGCCAGCCAGTCGCGCTTGAGCAGGCCGACGCCGTGCTCGCCGGTGCAGGTGCCACCCATCTCCAGCCCCAGCCGCATGATCTCGTCGAAGGCCCGCCGTCCCCGCTCCAGGCTCGCCGGGTCGGCCCGGTCCACCACGATGTTCGGGTGCAGGTTGCCGTCCCCGGCGTGCCCCACCACTCCGATCGGCACGTCGCACTCGGCCGCGATCCGCGCCACGCCGTCGAGCATCGCGGCCAACGCGCCCCGGGGCACCGCCACGTCGTCGATGATCAGACCACCGTTGCCGGCCGGGTACGCGTCGGCGGCGAACTTCTCCATCGCCGGGTGCGCCAGCCGCCGGGCCTGCAGCAGCGCGGCCGCCTCCACCGCGTCGGTGGCCGCGTACACCTCGTCGGCCCCGGCGGCCTCGCAGACCGCCGCGACGCCGGCCAGGTCGTCGGCGGCCCGCGTGCCGGTGTCCACGGCGGCCAGCAGCAGCGCCGCCGCGTCCGTCCGCAGCCCCATCGGCCGGTACGCCTCGATGGCCCGCAGGTGCGTCTGGTCGAGCAGTTCGAGCAGGCTGGGCGAGAGGCCCTGGGCGCCGATCTCGGCCACGGCGGCGCCGGCGGCGGTGGTGGACGGGAAGACCGCCACCATGGTCAGCGACTCGGCCGGGGCGGGGCGCAGCGCGACGGTCACCTCGGTGATCACGCCGAGGGTGCCCTCCGAGCCGACGAAGAGCCGGGTCAGGTCGTAGCCGGCCACGCCCTTCGCGGTCCGCCGGCCGGTGCGCAGCACCTCGCCGGAGGCGAGCACCACCTCCAGGCCGAGCACGTACTCGGTGGTCACGCCGTACTTCACGCAGCACATGCCGCCGGCGTTGGTGGCGACGTTCCCGCCGATCGTCGACGATTCCCAGGACCCGGGGTCGGGCGGGTACCACAGGCCGTGCTTCGCGACGGCGGCGGCGAGCGTCGCGTTGACCACGCCGGGCTGCACCACGGCGATCCGGCTGACCGGGTCGATCTCCAGGATCCCGTCCAGGGCCGCGGTGCTGATGATCACGGCGCCCTCGACCGCGTTCGCCGCGCCGGCCAGCCCCGTCCGGGCACCCTGCGGCACCACGGGTACGCCGTGCCGGGCCGCCGCGCGTACCACCGCCGCCACCTGCCCGGTGTCCCGGGGACGGGTGACCACGAGCGGCGTGCCCGAGGCGCAGAGATCCGCCTCGTCCCGCTCGTGCATCCGCAGCAGATCCGGATCGGTGAGCACGGCGTCGTCGCCGAGCGCGGCACGCAGTTCGTCGAGGAGAGGCATGCGCCGAGGCTACGACCCCGCTATCTGATCATCAAAACCCCGCCTCCGCGCTCCGGGATCTTGTCCTTTCGATCCCTGGAATGTGTTCTTCGTGGCGGTTTGTCGGGGGCAGAACCTGCCGGATCGCGGAGCGCGGGGCGTGCCGGGGCGGGGCTGTCAGAGGGTGGCCAGTTCGCGGGTCAGGTTCGCGCGGGCGGCGGGGTCCCAGCGGGCGGACAGGGTGGGGTGGCGGTAGCGGGTCGGTCGGGCCAGCAGGGCGGCCAGCACCTGGGACCGGGCGGTGCGGAACTGCGCCTCCGGCACGTGCGCGTACTCCCGGCGGATCGCGGCGGCGTACCGGTCGTACACCTCGGGGGCGGCGGCCAGGACCGCGAGGTCCGCGTCGCAGAGCAGGCCGCCGTCGGCGTCCGCCGGGTCGGTGACGTGGTCGGCGGTGAGCAGCACCAGCCGGCGTACCTCGGCCACGGCGGCGGCCGGAAGCCCCACCCGGTCGAGCAGCGTGCCGGCGAGCGCGGCGCTGTCCCGCTCGTTGGCGGCGCCGCCGGCCCGCGGGTCGTAGACGGCGTCGTGGCACCACGCCGCGAGCCGCACCAGGTCGGGCCGCCGGGCCAGCCGGGCGTACCCGTCGATCACGTCCAGCACGGCGGTCAGGTGGGCGGGCGTGTGGTAGTGCCGGTGCGGCTCCCGCCAGCGCCGGATCAGCTCGGCTCCGGCGGCCGTCACCTGCCCGGCGTCGGTGGCGCCGGCGTCCCGGGCCGCGGTACGCCACCGGTCGAGGAGGTCCGCCACGCCGTCGAGTGTGCCGGTTGCCGCCGGAGGTGTTAAGCGGAGACCCCTCCGCTACCGCGGGCGTTGAGAAGGGGCCCTTCCGTTCGAGGATTCTTCGGGCACGGTGCGGGTAGTACCGGCCGTGGCCCGGGACGAACGACCTTCGCTGACGCAGCGGTTCGCGTTGCGGGACGGCGGTGTGGACATCGACGGGGCCCGGATCGCCGAGGCGGTGCAGCAGCTCCACCACCGGAGCAAGGCCACCCTGCACGACCGCCTGCACCGGGTACGCATGTCGCTGGGCCTCGCCGTGCAGGCCGGACTCGCCGCCGGCCTGTCCTGGCTGGCGGCACACGAGCTGCTCGGTAACCCGGAGCCGGTCTTCGCGCCGATCTCGGCGGTCGGCACGCTCGCCGCCTCGGTCGGCCAGCGGTTCCGGCGGACCCTGGAGCTGATCGCCGGGGTGGCCGTCGGCGTGGCCATCGGCGACGTCCTCATCTACTTCCTGGGCACCGGCGCCTGGCAGCTCGGGCTCGTGGTGACCGCCGCGATCATCCTGACCATCTTCGCCGGGGGAAGCGTGGCGATCGTGATCCAGGCGGCGGCGACCGCCGTGCTGATCGTGACGCTCACGCCGTCGACCGAGAACCTGGAGCTACCCCGGTTCGTCGACGCCTTCGTCGGTGGTGGGATCGCGCTCCTGGTCACCGCGATCCTGTTGCCGCTCAACCCGCTGCGGGTGCTCAACCGCGCCGCCCGCCCGGCGCTGGACCTGCTCGCCGCCCAGCTCGACATGGCCGCCGAGGGGCTGCGGGAACGGGACCGGGACAAGTTGCAGGGCGCACTGGAGCGGTTGCGCGACAACAAGGAGGAGCTGGCCACGTTCGGCGAGGCGATCGAGGGCGCCAAGGAGACCGCGACGCTCTCGCCCGCGCGCTGGCACCGGCGTAACGAACTCTCCCACTACGCCGAGGCGGCCGACCCGATCGACCGGGCCATGCGCAACAGCGGCACGCTGGTCCGGCGGGCCGTCACGCTCGTCGAGGACGAGGAGGCGATCCCGGACCCGATGCCGGACGCGGTGGCGCACCTCGCCGAGTCGGTACGGCTGCTCAAGCAGGAGTTCGCCGCGGGAGCGGAGGCGGAGAAGGCCCGCGAGCGGTCGCTGCGGGCGGTCAGCGAGGCCGGTCGGGCGTACGAGGAGGGGGTGGGCTTCTCCGGCAGCGTCGTGATCGCGCAGGTGCGTACCACGGCCAGCGACCTGCTGGTCGCCTCCGGCATCGCGCAGGACGAGGCGAACCGCTGGGTTCGCCGGTCCTTCGGCGAGCCGGACGGGGCCGGGGCGTCGGCCGAGCGGAACGGCACAGCCAAGCCGCCCACCGCACCGCCGGTCGGCTGACCGCCCGTCAGCCGAGCGCGGCGAGCGCCGTCACCAGCCGGTCCACGTGGTCCGCCGTGCTGCCCAGCCCGATGCTGGCGCGCAGCGCCGTCGCCGGCAGGTCCCGCCGGCCGGCACGCGCGGCCGCCTCGGCGAGCAGCCGCCGGGCGAGCGGGTGGGCGCAGAACAGGCCGTCGCGTACGCCGATCTGCTGGTGCCGGGCGAGGCCGGCCGCCACCTCGGCCGAGTCCCGACCGGCCACCACGAACGAGACGATCCCCACCCGTGGCGCGTCGGGGCCGAACGTGCGCAGCTCGACCACGTGCGGCAGCGCCCGGAGGCCGTCGCGCAACCGGCCCAGCAACGCCTGCTCGGCGTCGTGCAACGCCACCCGGTCGGCGGCGGCCAGGGCGTCGCAGACCGCGGCGAGGGCCACCGCGCCGAACAGGTTCGGCGTTCCGGCCTCGTGCCGGGCCGGCCCGGTCGCCCAGCGGACGTCGTGGGTGGCGGCGCCGACATGGCTGGTCGCCCCGCCGCCGGCGAGGTAGGGCGGCGCCGCGTCCAGCCAGTCGGCCCGCCCGATGAGCACACCCGCGCCGAACGGCGCGTACAGCTTGTGCCCGGAGGCGGCCAGGTAGTCGACGTCGAGGGTGCGGACGTCGACGGGAGCGTGCGGGGCGAGCTGCGCGGCGTCCACTACGATCCGGGCCCGGTGCCGGCGGGCGACCCGGGCCAGCTCGGCCACCGGCCAGCGTTCGCCGGTCACGTTGCTCGCACCGGTCACCGCGACCAGCACCGGCAGCTCGCGGCCGGGACCGCCGCCCCGGCGCAGTTCGCCGAGGGCGGCGTCGAGCGCGCGGACGGCGCCGGCCGGGGCATCCGGCACCGGCAGCCGGACCGAGCCGCGCGGCCAGGGCAGCAGGTTGGCGTGGTGCTCGCCGCCGAAGGTCACCACCGTGCCGCCGGCCGGCAGTGCCCGGGCCAGCAGGTTCAGCGCGTCCGTGGTGTTCCGGGTGAAGACCACGTGGTCGTCCGGCCGGGCGCCGAAGAAGTCGCCGACCGCCTGGCGGGCCCGCTCGTACGCCAGCGTGCAGCGCCGCGACAGCGCACCCGCGCCCCGGTGCACGCTCGCGTACCAGGGGAGCAGCTCGGCCACCGCGTCGGCGGCGGCCCGCGCGCACGGCGCGGTGGCCGCGTAGTCCAGGTTGACCTGACCCGGTACGCCGAGCACGTCGAGCGGTCCGGCCTGGGCGAGCGACGTCGCCGGTGGGGGTAGGAGAGTGAGCGTCATCTGCGGCGCCTCCGGGGCCAGGGACCCCGGTGGGCACACGGGCGGGGTCCGCGCTTGCCCGGCGCGCGGATCGGGCCGGGCCCGGTCATCACCCGGGGCACCCCACCGCGAACCTCGACGAGGGTTGCCGGCCAGCAAGCCGGGGCTTGACGCTGGCGCTCGTGACCTGCCCGCAGCATAGCGGGCCGTGGTGCGGCCGTCCCGGCGGGCCGGCGGTGACTACGCTGACGTCATGGCCGACACCCCGCCCGGCGTGCCCCTGCCGCCGTCGCCGACCGCCGCCGACCCGTCGGCCAGCCCCCGGATGCCGGTACGCCGTACGAGCTGGGTCCGCTACCTGGTGCTCGGCGGGGTGGTCCTGCTGATCGCCGCCTGCGCCGTCTTCATGGTGTGGCGACTCGGCGAGAGCCTCGGCGGTGAGGCACTGCTGGTCGGCGTGATCGCGGCGATCCTTCCGGTTCCGGTGCTGGTGGCCTGTTTCCTGTGGCTCGACCGGTACGAGCCGGAGCCGCTGAAGTACCTGATCTTCTGCTTCGCGTGGGGCGCGTTCGTCTCGACGGCCGCCTCGCTGACGGTCAACGGCTTCGCTGCCGGCGTCTTCGAGCGGCTGAGCCTGCCCGTCGCGCTCACGGCCGTGCTTGTCGCGCCGTTCATCGAGGAGCTGACCAAGGCGCTCGGGCCGATCCTGCTGCTGATCTTCCGGCGCCGGGAGATCTCCGGGATCACCGACGCCCTGGTCTACTGCGGGCTCTCCGCGATCGGCTTCGCGATGGTGGAGAACATCCTCTACCTGGGCGGTTACGGCTACCGGACCGGTGTCGAGCAGTACGGCCCGGCGACCGGCACGCAGCAGGTCATCGCCATCTTCATCGTGCGCATCCTGCTCTTCGGGTTCGCCCACCCGCTGTTCACCTCGATGACCGGGGTGGGGCTGGGCATCGCCGCCCGTACCGCCGACCGTCGGGTGCGGGTGCTGGCGCCGGTCGCGGGTCTGCTGCTGGCGATGATGCTGCACGGCACGTGGAACCTGCTGCCGACGCTCACGCAGGCCACCGGCCAGCCGCTGATCCTGCTCTACGGGTTCCTCGGTGTCATGGTGCCGATCTTCTTCGGCATGGTCGGGCTGGCCGTCTGGCTGCGGTCCTGGGAGGGCCGGCTCACCGAGCGCACCCTCCCGGACTACGTCCGCGCCGGGTGGCTCACCCCGCCCGAGGTGGCGGCGCTGAGCAGCCTCGGGCGACGGCACGCGGCGCGGGCGTGGGCCAAGCGGGTCGGCGGCGACGCCGGCCTGAAGGCGATGCGGGGGTACCAGTTCGCCGCGACCCGGCTCGCGTTGCTGCGCGACGGCATGCGGCGTGGGCTGGACAGCCGCCCCAAGGACCGGGAGCGGGCCGCCGCCGAGGAGCGCCACCTGTTGGAGATGATCAGCGGCTACCGCGCGTTCTTCGTCGGCCGTGACCCGTACGCCCCGGTCGGCGTCTGGGACGGGCACCGCTACCACCTGCGGTTCCCGGACGGCTCGCAGCGGCCGGTGGAGGCGCCGGACGAGCCGGTGGTCCCGATCCCGGTCGTGCTCGCCCCGCCACCGCCGCCCGCGTTCCCGCCCGGCTACGGCCCGCCGCCCGGCTGGCCCGGTCTCCGCCCGCCGGCCCCCTGGCCGCCCGGCCGGTACTGACGTCGGTTCGCAGCGCCGCGGGTCGCCGGGGTCCACCGGTCACGACCCGCGCCGGGCCCGCGGCCGATGGCGGTCAGGCGGTGAGGCCGGTCAGGAAGTCACCGAAACCCTGGAAGATCGCTACCAGGCCGGCGCCGATCGCCTTGAACATCTCGGCGGCACCCTCGGGGCGGAACGCCATGAAGTAGATCAGGAACGCGATGAAGCCCCAGAAGAGCAACTTCTTGATCAGCTCCGGCATCGTCCCTCCCCAGGGCCCCTGGTGCGGCTGGCTTCCCGGGAGGGAGCGGCGCAAACGGCCCTACAGGTAGAGACCCGTCGAGTCGGGCTCCACGCGTTGCGCGGCGACGGCGTGCACGTCGCGCTCGCGGAGCAGCACGTACTCCCGGCCGTGCAGCTCGACCTCGGAGCGGTCGTCGGGATCGAAGAGCACCCGGTCGCCGGAGACGATGGAGCGGACACTCGGGCCCACCCCGACGGCGGTGGCCCAGGCCAGCCGCTTGCCGACGGCGGCGGTCGCCGGGATCACGATGCCGGCGGTGGAGCGGCGCTCACCCTCGCTTCCCTCCATGCGTACCAGCACCCGGTCGTGCAGCAGCCGGATCGGCAGGCCGGAGTCGAGATTCTTGTCGGCGGTCACGCGGAAGACGCTACCGTGTCCCGCCCCGGCGGCCCGGCCGTGGTTACGGTCGCGGGGGCGGGGGCATTCGTGTGGCGGATCTGGCCTACGGTGGCGGGAACGGGCGTATCCTGTCCGACCTGACCGTGCCGGTACCGCTACTTCGTCAGGAGGTGCGCTTGAGCCGCTTCGAGCGGATGCGTGGACGGTTCCGTCGCGCGTACGAGTCGGGTCGTGAGTCGGTCCGGGCCCGGCGGGAGTTGGCCGCGGTCCGCCGTGCCGCTGACGACCCGGAGGCCGGCGCCGCCTCGCCGGAGCGACCGGGCCCGGTGGCGTCACCGTCGGCGACGGTGGTCGGCGCGGAGCCGCCCGCCGCGATGCACAACTCCACCACCAGCCGGGACGACGCGGACGTCCCGCACGCGTTGCGGATCAGCGCCGCCTGGTCGTGGCGGCTGATCGTGATCGGCATCGTCGCCTGGGCGCTGATGAGGATCGTCGGCCAGATCCGCATCGTGATCATCCCGCTGGCCATCGCGCTGCTGCTCTCCGCGTTGCTCGCTCCGGCGGTGGGCTGGCTGTTGCGGGCCCGGTTCCCGCGGTCGCTGGCGACCGCCGTGGTCCTGGTGGGCGGGCTCGCCGGGGTGATCGGCACGCTGACCCTGGTGGTCAACGAGTTCATCCAGGGCGTGCCGGAGCTGAGCGAGAAGTCCTCCCAGGGCGTGCGCCAGATCCAGGACTGGTTGAAGACGGGCCCGCTGCACCTCGACGACGGCCAGCTCGACCGCTACATCAACGAGGCCGAGCAGTGGGTCAACGCCAACACCGGCCGGTTCACCAGCGGGGCGATCTCCACGGCGGCCACCCTCGCCGAGGTGCTGACCGGCACCGTCCTGGTGCTCTTCGCGACGTTCTTCTTCCTGCGTGACGGCAACAAGATCTGGCGGTTCCTGGTCCGGCTGCTCCCGGTCAACGCCCGCTGGAAGGTCGACGACGCCGGCCGGGCCTCCTGGCAGACGCTGGGGGCGTACGTGCGGGCCACCGTGCTGGTCGCGTTCATCGACGCGGTCGGCATCGGCATCTTCCTGGTGATCTTCGACATCCCGTTCGCGTTCCCGCTCGCCGCCCTGGTCTTCCTCGGGGCGTTCATCCCGATCGTCGGCGCGACGCTGTCCGGCGGCGTCGCGGTGCTCGTCGCCCTGGTCGACAGCGGTCTGATCACCGCATTGATCATCCTGGGCGCGGTCGTCGGGGTGCAGCAGTTGGAGGGGCACGTGCTCCAGCCGCTGATCATGGGACGCGCGGTGGCGATCCACCCGCTCGCGGTGATCGTCGGTATCGCCGCCGGGGTGGTCCTCGCCGGGATCACCGGGGCGCTGGTCGCGGTGCCCCTGATCGCGGTGCTCAACACGGCCGTCCGCCGGCTGGCCGCCCGCACCGTCCCGGAGACCCCGCCGGACGCCGTCGTGGTGGCGAGCCGGGCCCCCTGACCCGGGGCCGCCCGCCGCGTCCGGATCTCCCGGGCGCCTGGACAGCTCAAGATCACGCTCGTTCCACGAAGTAGTGGCCTCCTCGTCTCTCGTCTCGGGAGGCCACTACTTCTGCGTCGCAGCACGATCTTCACGTCGGGCGGCGCGTCGCGGCGCGGGGGCGGGGGTGAGCGCGGCAGCGGGGGCGGGGCGCGTCAGGTCCTGGCGAGGCGTTGCAGGGCGCCACGGGCCACGTCGGGGCGGGTCGTGTACCAGAACGGGGGCAGCGAGCGGCGCAGGAACGGCCCGTACCCCCGGGCGGTCTCCAGCCGGGAGTCCAGCACCGCTACCACGCCCCGGTCGTCGGTGGCGCGGATCAGCCGGCCCACCCCCTGCGCCAGCCGGACGGCGGCGATCGGCACGCTGACCGCGGCGAACCCCGAACCGCCGGCGGCGTCGACCGCCGCGGCCCGGGCGGCCGCGAGCGGCTCGTCCGGCCGCGGGAACGGCAGCCGGTCGATCACCACCAGTTGGCACGAGTCGCCCGGCACGTCGACCCCCTGCCAGAGCGACATCACCCCGAACAGGCAGCTCGACCGCTCCTCCCGGAACCGGCGGACGAGCAACGGCAGCGACTCCTCGCCCTGCAGCAGCACGGGCAGGTCGGTCCGCGCCCGCAGCAGCTCCGCCGCCTGCTGCGCGGCCCGCCGCGACGAGAAGAGCCCGAGGGTACGCCCGCCGAGCGCCTCGACCAGCCCGAGCAGTTCCTCGCCGGCCGCGTCGGGCAGGCCCGAGGTGCTGGGCCGGGGCAGATGCGCGGCGACGTAGAGGATGCCCTGCCGGGCGTAGTCGAACGGGGAGCCGACGTCGAGTGACCGCCACCCGGGCCCGGAGCTGACCGGGGCCGCCTCGGCCGGGCCGGCGGCGCGGCCCCCGCCGGCGGCGGTGGCGAGCGCCGCCGCGGCCGGGGACGGCGGGGTGGCCGGGACCTCCAGACCGAGCGCCCGGGCAACCGTGTCGAACCGGCCGCCCAGGGTCAGGGTCGCCGAGGTGGCGACGACGGTGCGCTCCTCGTACAGGTGGGTGGCGAGGGTGCCGGCCACCGACAGCGGGGCCACGACCAGGGCCCGTCGCCCGGTGGCGTCGTTGCGCTCGACCCACGCCACGTCGTGGTCGGCCTCCTCCAGCAGCCGTTGGGCGGTGGTGGACAGCTCGTCCAGCACCGCCTTGGCCTGCTGTTTGCGGACCGGGTCCGGGTCGTCGGCCTTCACGTCCCCGATGGCCTCCAGAGCGGTGCGCGTCGCTCCGTCGAGCAGCGTGCAGGCCTCGCGTAACGGGGCCGGAAGTCCGGCGGTGATCCGCCCCGCCGGCGCCTCGGCGAGCCCGACGGCGAGGGCGTCGCCGGCGGCGGTGAGCGCCTCGGCGGTCTCCGGGCGCAGCAGGGGCCGGGCCCGCCGCGCGGAGCGGTCGATCAGCTCCGGCCCCAGCTCCGCCTGGGCGGCGGAGGAGACCCGGTCGGCCAGCTCGTGCGCCTCGTCGACGACGAGGAGCTTGTGCGGCGGCACGATGTGCCGACCGGCCAGCATGTCCACCGCGAGCAGGCTGTGGTTGGTCACGACGACGTCGGCCTCGCGGGCACGGGCCCGGGACGCCTCCGCGAAGCACTCAGCTCCCCACGGGCAGCGGGCCGCGCCCACGCACTCGCGGGCGGGCATCGACACCATCCGCCAGGCCTGGTCGTCGACGCCCGGGTCCAGCTCGTCGCGGTCACCGGTGTCGGTCTTCTCGGCCCAGTCGCGCAGTCGCTGGATCTGCTTGCCGAGCCGCCCCGCCTCGCCGAGCCACCTGCCACCGGGACGGGGTGCGTCGAAGAGCGCGTCCCCGGGCTCCTCCTCCGTGGAGTTGTCGAGTCGCGCCAGGCACAGGTAGTGGTGGCGCCCCTTCAGGACGGCGAACGTGGGCCGCCGGCCCAGCAGCGGCTCCACCGCGTCGGCCAGCCGGGGCAGGTCGTGGTCGACGAGCTGGGACTGGAGCGCGAGGGTGGCGGTGGAGACCACGACCGGGCCGTCGACGGTGAGCGCGGGCGCCAGGTACGCCAGGGACTTGCCGGTGCCCGTGCCGGCCTGCACCAGCAGGTGCTCGCGGGCCGTCACGGCCGCCTCGATCGCCGCCGTCATCTCCTGCTGGCCGGGGCGCGCCGCGCCGCCGGGCACCGCGCCGACCGCCGCGGCGAGCAGCTCGGCACCGGTCGCCCGGCCGCCGGGGCGCCGGCTTCCGCCTCGGGACTGCGGGCTGACGGAACCGGTGGCGGTGCGGGGCGGGGTCACCGTGCGACGGTACCCGTCGGTGCCGACGGCCGGCCTCCGGCGGTCGGCGTGGCACCGTCACGGTCCGGCATACACCGGCGGCGTCCGGTTACTTCCCTGCCGCGTACGTTCAACCGAATCGGTTAGGGTGCCAGTCATGCCGAGCGATGTGGTCCGCGTGATCTACCGCAAGTACGACGGCAGCGCCCATCGCGACTACCCCGCCCGCCGGCTGACCGAGGACGACCTCGGCGTCTGGCTCGGCGTTACCGCCGGCACCCCCTCGGTCTACCACGGCCGTCCCTCGGTCGAGCAGATCCCGTTCGTGCTGCTGGTGCCGCACCATGCCTGGTGGACGGCCATGTTCAACCCGCCACCGCGCACCAGCGAGGTCTACTGCGACATCGCCAGCCCCGCCCGCTGGCAGGACGACGACACGGTGCACCTGGTCGACCTCGACCTCGACGTGGTGCGCCGGCGGGGCACCGGCCTTGTCGAACTGCGGGACGAGGACGAGTTCGCGGAGCACCGCGAGCGGTTCGGCTACCCGGACGAACTGGTCACCGAGGCGCAGGCGGCGGCGCGCTGGCTGTTCGGCGCGCTCGGCGACGGCACCGAGCCGTTCGCCACGTCGTACCGGAAGTGGTTGGCCCTGGTGGTCTGAGCCCGCCGCCGGCCGACCCCGGGCCCGGGGGTGCCCTCAGTAGCGCGGTGGCCAGGTGTCCTGCGGCCCGAGCGGCGGCAGGTCGCGGAGTTTGTCCGGGTTGAGCTGGTTGAAGACGCCGGTCACCCGGCCGTCGGCGACGGCGAGCGAGCTGATCAACCGCAGTGGACGGCCGTCACGGAACACCGTCTCCATCTGGAACCCGAGCACGCCGTCGACGAGCACCGGACGGGCCCGCAGCCGGCCGCCGTAGCGGCCGGCCTGGCCGAACAGGCCGAGGATGAAGCGGCCCACCTTGTCGGCGCCGTACACCGGGTGGCGGCCGGCCGGGAAGTGCCCGCCACCGTCACCGATCAGCACGACGTCCGGCGCGAGGACCTTGAGCAGCGCGTCCAGCTCGCCGGACTCCGCGGCGGTGGCGAACGCCGCCAGCACCCGGCGTTGCTCGGCCGGGTCCGCGGTGTGCCGAGGGACGTCCGGCGCGCTGACCGCCCGGCGGGCCCGGGACGCGAGTTGCCGGGCGGCCACGTCGGTGGTGCCGAGCACCTCGGCGACCCGCGCGAACGGCAGGGCGAAGACGTCGTGCAGCACGAAGGCGACCCGTTGTTCCGGGGTGAGGCGTTCCAGCACCACCATCAGCGCGCTGCCCACCTGGTCGGTGCGGACCGCCCGCTCCGCCGGGTCGGGCGCGAAGCCGTCGTCGGCGGGTGCCGGCGTCACCAGGGGTTCCGGCAGCCACTGGCCCGGGTACGCCTCGCGGCGCACCCGGGCGGAGCGCAGCACGTCGAGGCAGATCCGCGCGCAGGTGGTGGTCAGCCAGGCGCCGAGCTGGCGGATCTCGGCGCGGGCCGCCGGGTCGGCGAGGGCGGCGGCGTAGCGCAACCAGGTCTCCTGCACCGCGTCCTCGGCCTCGCTGCGGCTGCCGAGCATCCGGTACGCGACCGCGGTCAACCGCCCCCGCTCGGCCTCGAACTCGGTCGCCAGATCCGTCACGCGCCGCTCCCTCCCCGGTTCCCTTGGCACAAATCCTCCCGCCAACCGGACGCGCGGGTCGCGTGGAATGTGACAAGTCCCGCGCACCTTATCGCGATCATGGAGTCGTGGTGCCTGACAAAAGCCGCTAAGCCGAGTGAACCGCCCACCACAGGTCCCGGATCGGCACAGTGGGGGTGCTCGACGGGCGGGGCTCGGTCCGGTGGGTGAGGATGCGGAGATGGACGGGAACGGGGTTGAGGGGCGGCGGGGGGCCGGGACTGGGCGGTCCCCCGCCGGCTGAGGGAGACGTTCGACACTCTTGCTCCCGGGTATCCGCCTGCCGATTTCGACGTACGGCGGGAACGGAAGCGGCTGTTGGGGTCTGTGCAAACGGATGAAGGTGAACGGAAGGTGAACGAGCAGTAAATGCAGCCTGGCTGCTGGTGGGCCGACGAAATCCGCGATCCGGCGGCACCTAGCATTCCCACTCGGGCCACCCGCGCGCGGCGGCCGCGACCCTTCCACCGACACGACGAGGTCCTGCTGTGAAGTTTTCCCTCCGCCCGAACGAGGGCGCCTTCTACGAGCTCTTCACCAGGGCCGCACAGAACCTGGTGAAGGGCACCGAGCTCCTCAACGAGCTGGCCCTGCCCGGCGTGGAGGTGCAGTCGGTGAGCGAGCGGCTCACCGAGGTGGAGCACGACAGCGACCAGATCACGCACGAGCTCTACAAAAAGATCAACTCCACCTTCATCACGCCGTTCGACCGGGAGGACATATACCGGCTCGGGTCGCTGCTGGACGACGTCATGGACCACCTGGAGGCGGTGGGCAACCTGCTCTACCTCTACGGCCTCACCAAGCTGCCGTCGCTGCCCCGGGAGATGCACGAGCTGGTCAACGTCCTGGACCAGCAGGCGAAGCTGACCGCCGAGGCGATGCCCCGGCTGAAGTCGATGAAGGACCTCGAGGACTACTGGATCGACATCAATCGGCTGGAGAACGACGGCGACCAGGCGTACCGGATGCTGCTGGTCCGCCTCTTCTCCGGGGAGTACGACGCGCTGACCGTGCTGAAGATGAAGGAGGTCGCCGACGAGCTGGAGGCGGCCTGCGACTCCTTCGAACACGTGGCGAACACCGTCGAGACCATCGCGGTCAAGGAGTCCTGATCCTGTGAGTCCCGAACTCATCGCCGTGCTGGCGGTGATCGCGGTGGCGCTCGCGTTCGACTACACGAACGGCTTCCACGACGCCGCCAACGCCATCGCGACCAGCATCTCCACCCGGGCGCTCACCCCCCGGATCGCCCTGGCCATGGCGGCGGTCGGCAACTTCATCGGCGCCCACTTCGGCGCCGAGGTGGCCAAGACCGTCGGCAGCGGCCTGGTCAAGCTGCCGACCGGGCAGGCCAGTCTCGCCATCGTGTTCGCCGGCGTCGTCGGCGCCATCGTCTGGAACCTGATCACCTGGTACTTCGGCCTGCCGTCGTCCTCCTCCCACGCGCTGATCGGCGGGCTGGTCGGCTCGACCATCGCCGCGTCCGGCACGGTGCTGTGGACCGGCATCGGCGAGAGCGTCATCATCCCGATGGTCCTGTCGCCGATGGTCGGCTTCCTGCTCGGGTACATCGTGATGGTCGCCGTGCAGTGGATCTTCCGGAAGGGGCAACCCGGCAAGCTGAACCGGGGCTTCCGCTGGGCGCAGACCGCCTCCGCCGCCGCCATGTCGGTCGGCCACGGCATGCAGGACGCCGCCAAGACCATCGGCATCGTGGTGCTCGCCCTCTACGTCGGCGGCTACCAGGACGACCCCGCCTTCATCCCGGAGTGGGCGTTCTGGACCTCGGCCGCCGTCCTCGCCGCCGGCACGTACGCCGGTGGCTGGCGGATCATCCGGACGCTCGGCCGGAAGATCATCGACCTGCGCCCGCCGGAGGGCTTCGCGGCGGAGACCGTGGCCAGCTCGGTGCTCTACTTCAACGCGCTGGTGCTCGGCGCCCCGATCTCGACCACGCACACGATCACCTCGGCGATCATGGGCGTGGGCGCGACCAAGCGCCTCTCCGCGGTCCGCTGGGGCGTCGCCGGCAACATCGTCGGCGCGTGGATCCTGACCTTCCCCGCCGCCGGCACCATCGGCGCCCTGATGTACTTCCTGGCCCGCCCCCTGTTCAGCTGAGCTGCGAGGACGGGCCCCTGGTCAGCGGCTGGCGTCGCACCAGGGGCCCTCCTCGACAGCTCGCGCTCACCCGTACTCGACGCCGATCAAGGCCCGGATCCCGTCCAGCAGGGCCATGACCTCGATGGTCGCCGAGTGCGGGACCAGCGGGCTCTCCAACCGGCCCTCGGCGAGGCAGCGCTGCACCTCGACGGCCTCGTACTGGTAGCCGTTGCCGACCAGCTCGGTGGTGAGGGTCTCCGGCTCCGCGCCGAGCCGGTGCAGCGTGGCGGAACCCGGACGGTAGAACGGCTCGGGCAGGTCGATCCGGCCGCCGGTGCCGGTGACCGAGGCGGTCAGCGCCGTCGCGCCCACCATGCCGCAGCTCAGCGCGGCGACCGCGCCCGAGTCGTAGCCCAGGACGATCCCGGTGTTCTCGTCCACCCCCTCGGGGCTGATCTTCGCCCAGGCATGGACCTGATCGGGCACCCCGAGCAGCAGGTGGGCCAGGCTCACCGGGTACACCCCCAGGTCCAGCAGCGCCCCGCCGCCGAGGGCCCGTGCCCGCATCCGGTGCTCCGGCGGGAACGGACCGGCCACGCCGAAATCCCCCCGCACGTTGGTGACCGTGCCGATCGCCCCGTCGGCCACCAGCTCGCACACCCGCCGGATCAGCGGGTTGACGCGCATCCACATGGCCTCCATCAGGAAGACACCGGCGTCGCGCGCCGTCTCGAGCAGCTCCCGGCTGGTGGCGAGGTCGAGGGTGAACGGCTTCTCCAGCAGCACCGCCCGGCCGGCCCGCAGGCAGGTCATCGCCGCCTCGTGGTGGGCGGCGTGCGGGGTGGCGACGTAGATGACGTCCAGGTCCGGGTCCGCGGCCAGCTCCGGCCAGGAGGCGTACGCCCGGGGCACGCCGTGACGGCGCGCGAACCGCTCCGCGCTCTCGGCGGCCCGTGAGCCCACCGCGACCAGTTCGGCGTCCGGCACCAGCCGCAGGTCTTCGGCGAACCGCGCGGCGATGTGGCCGGTGGCCAGAATGCCCCATCGAGTCATGCGGGTCACGCTAGCGAAAGATCACCGGGTAGCCGGCGGCCGTTCCGGCAGCCGGGAACTAGGCTCGCCGCATGACGATCGACCCCGACGGTTTCCCCGCTCCGCCGGCGCTGGTGGAGCACGCCCGCCGGTTCCACGAGCAGGGCGGCACCCCGCCGGTGCCCCGGGTGGCGGCCACCGTGCTGCTGCTCCGGCCGGCCCACGCGCCCGCCCCCGCAGCCGGTTCGGCAGCCGGCGTGGGCGCTTCGGCGGGCGGCGGCGCGGTCCCGGCGGCCCCGGCGGGCGAGGCAGCCGTCGCCGGCCGGGACGGGTTCGAGGTCTACCTGATCCGCCGGGTCGCCGCGATGGCGTTCGGCGGCATGTACGCCTTCCCCGGCGGCGGCGTGGACCCGTCCGACTCGCAGGCGCACGTGGCCTGGGCGGGGCCCGCCCCGGCGGAGTGGGCCGGCCGGCTCGGCCTGGCGCCGGAGGCCGCGCAGGCGGTGGTCTGCGCCGCCGCGCGGGAGGTGTTCGAGGAGGCGGGCGTCCTGCTCGCCGGCCCGGACGCGGGCAGCGTGGTGGGCGACGTCTCGGGGGAGGACTGGGAGGCGGCCCGGGTCGCGCTGGAGCGGCGGGAGGTGGGCTTCGCCGACCTGCTCGCCGATCGCGGGCTCACCCTGCGGTCGGACCTGCTGCTGCCGTGGAGCCGGTGGATCACGCCCGAGTTCGAGCCGCGCCGCTTCGACACGTACTTCTTCGTGGCTCTCCTGCCCGCCGGGCAGCGGACCCGGGACGTCTCCGGCGAGGCCGACCGCACCCTGTGGATCGGGCCGGCGGACGCCTGCGCCCGCGCCGGCGGCGGGGAGCTGGCGATGCTTCCGCCCACCCTGGTCACCCTGGGCCAGGTCGCGGCCTGCGGCGACCTGCCGGGCGTCGTCGCGGCCTCGGCGGTCCGCGACCCCGCGACCCCGGTCACCCCCCGCCTCGACGTCCGGCCGGACGGCGAGGCCCGCTTCGTCCTCGGCTGACCGCCGTGGCGGCTCCCCGCGCCCCCGCCACCGGGCCGGGCGTCCGCCGCCAGGGCAAGATCGTGCTGGATGTCACAGGTAGTGGTGTGGGCGACGCGTCGAGGCCACTACTTCATGGTTGCAGCGCGATCATGGGGACCGTTCAGCCGAAGCGGCCGGTGATGTAGTCCTCGGTCCTCCGCTCGCCCGGGTTGCTGAAGATCCGCTGGGTGTCGTCGTACTCGACGAGGCGGCCCGGGTCGCCGGTCTTCTCGATCGAGAAGAAGGCGGTCCGGTCGGAGACCCGGGCGGCCTGCTGCATGTTGTGCGTGACGATGATGATGGTGAACCGGTCCTTGAGCTGGAACATCAGATCCTCGATGGCCAGCGTGGAGATCGGGTCCAGCGCGGAGCAGGGCTCGTCCATCAGCACCACCTGCGGCTCGACCGCGATCGTGCGGGCGATGCAGAGGCGCTGCTGCTGGCCGCCGGAGAGGCCGGCGCCCGGCTTGCCGAGCCGGTCCTTGACCTCGTCCCAGAGGTTCGCCGAGCGGAGCGCCCGCTCGGCCGCCTCGTCCAGGATCGACCGGCGGCGTACGCCGTTGAGCCGCAGACCGGCCACCACGTTCTCGTAGACGCTCATCGTCGGGAACGGGTTGGGGCGCTGGAAGACCATCCCGATCATCCGCCGGACCGCGGTGACGTCCACGTCGCGGTCGTAGATGTCCTGGCCGTCGATGGTCAGGCTGCCCTCGACCCGGGCCCCGGGGAGCACCTCGTGCATCCGGTTGATCGACCGGAGGAACGTGGACTTGCCGCAGCCGGACGGGCCGATCAGGGCGGTCACCGTCTTCGGCTCGACGGTCAGGTTGATGTTCTCGATCGCCTTGAAGCGGCCGTAGTACGCGGTGACGTTCGTGGCTTCGATGCGCTTGGCCATGGTGGTGGTACCTCCGGGGTTCATCGGCCGAGCCGGTCGCGTCGGGCCAGCAGCTTCGCCGCGACGGTCAGGATCAGCACGAGGGCGACCAGGGTGAGTGCCGCGGTCCACGCCCGCGCCGGGGCGTACCGGGACGCGTCGCCGGCCTGCTGGTAGACGAAGAGGGCCAGCGACGACTGGTTGTTCTCGAACGGGTTGAAGTTGATCGCCGCGCCACCGCCGGCGACCAGCAGCACCGGGGCGGTCTCGCCGGCCGCGCGGGCGACGGCGAGCATGACGCCGGTGACGATGCCGGGCAGCGCCGTCGGCAGCACGACGCGCAGGATGGTCTTCCACTTCGGCACGCCGAGCGCGTACGCGCCCTCGCGCAGCGGCGCCGGGACGAGGCGCAGCATCTCCTCGGTGGAGCGGACCACGGTCGGGAGCATCAGCACGCTCAACGCCAGCGCGGCGGCGAAGCCGGAGAAGCCGGGCCGCCCGGTGGGGCTGAGGTACGGCGAAACGATCAGCACCCAGAACGCCAGGACGAACAGGCCGGCGACGATCGACGGGATGCCGGTCATGACGTCGACGAAGAACCGGATGGCGAAGGCGAACCGGCCGCGTCCGTACTCGACGACGTAGATCGCGCAGAGAATGCCGAGCGGCACGGTGACCAGGGTGGCGATGCCGACCTGGATCAGGGTGCCGACGATCGCGTGGTACGCGCCGCCCGCCGGGTCCCGCGCCCCGATGTTGTTCATCGAGGTGAGGAAGAAGTTGGTGTCGAACCGCTCCATGCCCTTGCTGACCAGCGTCCAGACCACCGCCGCCAGGGGCAGTACGGCCAGCACGAACGCCGAGTGGATCAGTGCGCTCCAGGTGCGGTCGCGGGCCGACCGGCGACCCTCGACGGCGTTCGCCACGGCGAAGAGCCCGGCCAGGTGGAGCAGCGCGCCGCCGACGACCACCAGGACCGGGCCGCCGATGCCGGTGCCGTACCCGATCGCGGCGGCGACCAGCAGCGCGGCGAGCGCGATGGCCGGTGCGGTGTACCTCGGCAGGCGCCTGGCCCGGAGCCCGGGCGGCTCGGCCGGCGGACGCGTGCGGTGCGAGGTGATGGTCGTGGTCATGCGGCCGACTCCGTGAACTCCCGGCGGCGGTGGATGATCGCTCGGGCGGTGATGTTGACGATCAGCGTGATCGCGAAGAGGACCAGGCCGGAGGCGATCAGCGCACCCCGACCGGTGTCGTTCGCCTCGCCGAACGCGTTGGCGATGTTCGCGGCGATCGTGTTGCCGCCGTTCTCGATCAGGTTGACCGAGATGCCGAAGGTGATACCCAGGGTCATCGCGAGGGCGATCGTCTCGCCGAGCGCCCGACCGAGGCCGAGCATCACCGCGGCGATGATGCCGGGGCGGCCGTAGGGGAGGACCGCGGTGCGGATCATCTCCCAGCGGGTGGCGCCGAGGGCGAGCGCGGCCTCCTCGTTGGCGGTCGGGGTCTGCCGGAACACCTCGCGGGAGAGCGAGGTGATGATCGGCAGCACCATGATCGCCAGGACCAGCGCGCCGAGCAGGATCGAGGCGCCGAAGGGCCCATCCCCGCCGAAGAGCGGGATCCAGCCGAAGTGCTCGTTGAGCCACGCGGAGAGATCGGCGACCGGCCCGGAGAAGTAGTCCCGGCCCCAGAGGCCGAAGACGACGCTGGGCACGGCGGCCAGCAGGTCGATCAGGAACCCGAGCGCGTTGCCGAGCCGGCGCGGGGCGTAGTGGGACAGGTAGAGCGCGATGCCCAGGGCCACCGGAACGGCGAGCAGGAGCGCGATCACCGAGCTCAGAACCGTGCCGAAGGCGAGCGCGCCGATGCCGAACTTCGGCTCCGGGTCGTTGGGGAACCAGCCCTCGAAGGTCCAGAAGTTCTCGGTGTTGGCCTGGAGCGCCGGCACCGCCTTGGCGATCAGGAAGACCGCGATCGCCGCGATGATGCCGAGGACGGCGGTCCCGGCGGCCAGGGCGAGGCCGCGGAAGGCCCGCTCGGCGCCGAACCGGCGGGCCCGCGGCAGGGCGCCGCCACCGCCCAGGCCGGGCCCGCCCGGGGTACGGAGTGGTGCCTCGGCCCCCCGCGCCGAGGCACCGGCGGGCCACCCGTTGGTGGTCCCGCCGGTGCCGGCGTTGGCCGAGCGGGGAGGGATGTCACCCATCAGCTCGCGCGCTCCGATTCGAGATGCGTGGTGGTGGTGTCGGTCGGCCTCAGGCGAGGCTCTTGACCGCGGTCTCGACCTTGGCGCGGACGGTCTCCGGCAGCGGGGCGTAGCCCAGCTCGGCCAGCTCGGCCTGGCCCTCCGCGCTGGCCGTGTAGCCGAGGAAGCCCTTGACCAGGTCCAACTTGTCGGCGGGGGTGCCCTTCGCGCAGACGATCTCGTACGTGACCAGGACGATCGGGTAGGCCCCGGCCTCCTTGGTGGTGTAGTCGATCTTCATCTTGAGGTCGTTGCCCCGGCCCTCGACGGCCGCGCCCTGGATGGTCCTGCCGGCCGCCTCGGCGGTCAGCTCGGCGTACTCGCCGGCGCCGTTACCGATCTTGGCGATGGCCAGGCCGGCGTTCTCGGCGAACGACCACTCCAGGTAGCCGATGGCGCCGTCGGCCTGCTTGACGCGGCTGGCGATCCCGTCCGAGCCCTTGGCGCCGGTGCCGCCCGGAGCCTTCCACTCCTTGGCCTTGCCGAAGGACCAGTCGGCCTCGGCGGCCTTGGCGAGGAAGTCGGTGAAGTTGTCGGTGGTGCCGGAGGAGTCCGAGCGGTGCACCGTCTGGATGGTGGTCGAGGGCAGCTTCGCGGTCGGGTTGTCCGCCTTGATCGCCGCGTCGTCCCACCTGGTTACCGTGCCGGCGAAGATCTTGGCCAGAGTGGCCGGCTTGAGCTGCAGGTCCGGCACGCCGTCGAGATTGTAGGCGACGGCGACCGGGCCGATGACCATCGGCAGGTTGATCGCCGTGCCGGTGGCGCAGCGGGCGTCCGCCTTCGGCTGCTGGTCGTCCTTGAGCGCCGAGTCCGAGCCGGCGAAGTCGGCGGTACCGGCGATGAAGGCCTCGATGCCGGCACCGGAGCCGGAGGGCTCATAGTTGATCGTCACGTCCTGGCACTTCTGCTGGTACGCCTTGATCCACTCGGACACGGCGTTCTTCTGGGCCGAGGAGCCCTGAGCGTTAAGCGTGCCGGTGGCGCAGTCGGCCGCGGCGGACGGCCCGGAGGCCGACGGGTTGGCGGGCTCGTCGTTGTCCGAGCCGCATGCACTGAGAGCGAGCGTCGCGGTAAGAGCGAGGCAGGCGAGAGTGCCGTGCCGCTGGAGCTTCACCTGAGGGGTTTCCCTTCACGTCTGGCTTGCGTTGGCGCCCCGGGTCGGGGGTCGGGGGAGCCGGCACGCTGACCGGCTGGCCCAAAAGCTAGGAGCGCCAGGTGACCGGATCGCCGGTCGCAAGTGAACGAAGGGTGAACAGGTCCCGCCGGGACGATGACCCGTCGCCGTGGGTGAGCTGTCCGTCGAGTGAACGCGGCTGCCGCTGTCGGAAGTGTGGGCACTTCCCGCGGAAGTCAGGCCAGCTGGTAGTTGACGTGCGCGGACCAGCGGGCGAAGCCGAGCCGCTCGTAGAGGGCGACCGCCGCCACGTTCGACTCGTCGACGTAGAGCATCACCCGGTCCAGCCCACGCCGGTCCCGCAGGTACGCCAGCCCGGCCGCGGTCAGCGCCTTGCCGAGCCCGCCCCCGTGCGCGTCGGGGTCGACGCCCAGCACGTACACCTCGCCGATGCGGGCCGAGCCGGGGCGCTCGTGGACCTTGGTCCAGTGGAAGCCGAGCAGCCGCCCCGCCGGGTCGACGGCGAGCAGGAAACCGGCCGGGTCGAACCACGGCTCGTCGAGGCGTACCCGCAGGTCGGCCGCGGTCCAGCGGCCCTGCTCGGGATGGTCGGCGAACGCCCGGGCGTTGAGCGCCAGCCAGGCGTCGTCGTCCGCGCCGGGCCGGTACGCGCGCAGCGTCACCCCGTCGGGCAGGCGCGGCTCGGGGATCGGGGCGGTGAGCGGGCGGCGCAGCTGCCAGAGCACCCGGGCCCGGCGCAGGCCCAGGTCCACGGCGAGTGCGGCGGCCGACGGGTGGTCGCCGTGCGCCCAGGCGCGCAGCGGCCCGGTCGCCGCCGCCAGTACGCCACGCGCCAGGGCCCGTCCGGCCCCGCGCCGGCGATGGGCGGGATGGACCACCAGCTCCACCCCGATCCCGCTCGCCGGATCGATGGTGTCCAGGTGCGCGTACCCGGTCAGGGTGCCGTCGCCGGCGCGGGCCGTGAGGTGCGCGGCCGGCGCTTCCGGATCGCGCAGCCGCAGCAGGGTGTGCTCGTCGAACGGATCGGCGCCGTCGGCGTCCCCGGCGGCCCGGGCGAGGGCCAGCACGTCGGCGATCTCCGCCGCGTCGAGTCGGTCGGTCCGGAACACCCGGTCGCTGGTCGGTTCGGCGCTGCTCATCGGCCCACCGTAGTCCGGCGCCCGTCAGGTCGTCCCGGCCGGCAGCGCCTCCACCTGGAACCGGCTGGTCAGGTCCGGCAGGATCCGGTACAGCGCGTCCACCGTGCCCTGCCGGTCGCCGCCGGCGTCGTGCAGCAGCACGACCGCACCCGGCTCCACGCCGGTGAGCACCGTGGCGGCGATCCGGCCGGCACCAGGGGTCTCCCAGTCCGCCGGGTCGACCGTCCAGTGCAGCGGCGTCATGTCCAGCTCCCGGGCGACCGACACCACCGAGTACGTCCACGCCCCGCCCGGCTGCCGGTAGTAGGCGACCGGCGCGTCCGGTACGGCCGCCCGGATCGCCTCGCTGGTCCGGAGCAGGTCGGCCCGGATCCGGTCCGGCGACCGGGAACCGAGGGCGACGTCGTGGTTCCAGGAGTGGTTGCACAGCGTGTGGCCCGCGTCCACGATCGCCCGGATCAGGTCCGGGTGGGCGCTCGCCATCTCACCGACCACGCAGAAGGTGGCCGTGACGTGGAACTCGCGCAGGATGTCGAGGACCTGCGGGGTGTACCGGGGGTCGGGCCCGTCGTCGAACGTCAGGGCCACCGTGGACGTCCCGGTGGTGCTGTGGGCGCCGTAGGTCTGGATGCCGTCGACCACGCTCGGCACGGGGCTGGGCTTCCGCTCGCCGTCCGGCCTGCCGTCCGCCCGCTCCCGCTCGGCCGGGCCCGTCGTGCCCTGGGTGGGTTCCTGGTCGGCGTAGTCGGGGCCGGTGGCGGCGGTGGTGACTCCGGGGGGCGGCCGGTCCGGCAGCAGGCTGCGGCCGATCGCGTACGCGGAGCCGAGGAGGGCGACGAGCACCAGCGCCACGATGGCGAGGGACCGGGCGGCCGGCGACAGCCGCGTCTCCGCCCACCAGCGTCGAACCGTCGCTGCCGTGGTGAATGTACGCACCGTCGCCCCTTCCGCCCGAGCTACCCGGCAATCAGAGTAGAGCGGCTTTCGGACTAACAGGGGCAAATAGGTGAGAACGGATCGGATCAGGCGGTGACCGGTGCGGGCTCCGGATCCGGCAGGGAGCGCGACGGCGGGACGACGAACTTGTAGCCGACCTGGCGGACCGTGCCGATCATCGACTCGTACTCCGAGCCGAGCTTCGCCCGCAGCCGCCGGACGTGCACGTCCACCGTGCGGGTGCCGCCGAAGTAGTCGTATCCCCAGACCTCGCGCAGCAGCTGGTCCCGGGTGAAGACCCGGCCCGGGTGCTGCGCCAGGAACTTGAGCAGCTCGAACTCCTTGTACGTCAGGTCGAGCGGCCGGCCCTTCAGCTTCGCGGCGTACGTGTCGGGGTCGATCGTCAGCTCACCGGCCCGGATCGAGCCGCCGGCCGCCGCGGTCGCGTTGCTCAGCCGGCCGACGGAGAGCCGCAGCCGGGCCTCGACCTCGGCGGGGCCGGCCGAGGCGAGGATGACGTCGTCGACGCCCCAGTCGGCGTTGAGGGCGATCAGGCCGGCCTCGGTGACGACGGCGACGAGCGGCACGCCGAGCCCGGTGGCGTGCAGCATTCGGCAGGTCGCCCGGGCCTCGCTCAGCTCGGAGCGGGCGTCGACCAGCACCGCGTCCGGGCTGGGGCCGGCGACCAGGGTGCGCACATCGCGCGGGGCGGTGCGGACCGAGTGCGGCAGCAGGTCGAGCGCCGGCAGCACGGCCGACGGTTCTCCTGAGCGCGCCGTGACCAGCAGCAGGATCTCCACGATCACCTCCGTCCCGGCGGCGCGGTGGCCGCGCGCGACCAGCGGCACACTCCTCGCGGGTGGCGCTGGGAAACTGGCGTGGGTCCCGGCGTCGCTGACGGGCGGGTAACGGGTTGAGCGTAACCGATCGCTCCGGCTGGGCCGCCGGGCCATTTCCTGTTTGCCCCTTGTGCCCTTGATCGCGGCGCAGGTTTTAACGTCGCTGAAACCGTGGCCTCCGTGCCGGCCGCCGGGTCTGGCACGATCGGTGGGTGTTTCCCTCCAGCACGCCGGAGACCGGCCGTGAATCCTGGCCCGACCAGCCGCCCGGTGGTCCGCCGGCCACCTCGCGGCCCGGCGACGACGAGGAACGGGCGGAACGCAGGCGCCCCCGTCGGATCCGGCGCGGCGGCGAGCCGGGGCGCCGGCCCGTGGTCGACCCGGGTGACGAGAAGGACGAGGAGGCGACCCCGCCCGTCGAGGTGCGGCGCTCGCTCGCGCTGAGTGTCGCCGGGTTCGCCGCGCTGCTCGGCGTGGGTCTCGTGCTGGCGGCGCAGACCAGCGGCCCCGGGCACCGGTTGCCGTTCGCGGCCGTCGTGCTCGGCGTCCAACTGCTCTCCGTGCTGGCCTGGACGATGGCCGCCCGGCCGCCGGCGCTCGCGGTGGTGGCCGGGGTCAGCGCCGTCGGCGCCGTCGTCGCCGACACCGTGGCGGTGCGGACCGGTGAGGCCCGGCTGATGCCGCTCGTGCAGATCCTCCTGGCCGCCCTGGTGGCCGCCGTCCTGGGCCAGCTGGTCCGCCGGGTGGACCGGGTGCGGGTCACCGACTCCCTGCGCGGCACCGCGCTGATCGTGGCCGGCGTGGTCGCGTTCGGCACGCTGATCGTGCTCAGCCGGATTCCGGCCGGCACCCAGGCCATCACGGTCTGCCTCGCCGCGGCCGGCGTCGCGCTCTTCGTCGCCCGGTTCACCGACGCGTTCGCCGCCTGGCCCCGGCTGGCCCCGCAGGTGCCCCGCGGCGCAGCCGGCGTGGTCGGCGGCGCCATGGTCGGCACCCTGGTCAGCGCGCTCCTCGGCAGCTACCTGGTCACCCCGTTCACCCCGACCCGCGCCGCGATCATGGGCCTGGTCGCGGCCGTCGCCGCCGTCCTGGCCGACCTCGCCGTCGGGTACGCGGAGGCGGGCCGCCTGATGGCCGGCGAGCAGCCCACCATGTGGGTGGCCCGGCACATGCAGGGGCCGCTCGCCGGCTTCGCCCTGGCGGCGCCGGCCGCGTACGTCATGTGCAAGTTGGTCCTCTGATTGAGATCCGACCCGTTCGGGTACGACGGCTGTGCCGTGGCGCGGCACCGGCAGGACGACAGGAGGCGGCGTGACCGAGGAGTACGCGTACCAGGACCGGCCCCGCCGGCGGGGGCGTCGCGCCCTCGTCGTGCTCGTGATCCTGCTCCTGATCCTGGCCGGGCTGCTGGTGGCGGCGGACCGGGTGGCGGCCGGGGTGGCCGAGCGGACGATCGCCGACCAGGTGCGGCAGGAGATCGCCAAGCAGGACGCCCAGTCCTCGCCGCCGGAGGTCGAGGTGGCCGGCTTCCCCTTCCTCACCCAGGTACTGGCGGGCCGGTACGAGCGCATCTCCATCGCGCTGCGCGAGGTGCGGGGTCCGGTGCAGGGCGACGTCGTGGCGCTGCCCACCCTCGACATCGACGCCCGGAACGTGACCGCCTCGCTGGACACCCTCCGCTCCGGACAGGGCGACGTGGTCGCCGAGACCGTCGACGGCACCGGCATCATCAGTTACGACAGCCTCGCCGCACTGCTGGACCGGGAGGGGCTGCAACTCGGCGAGCGGGACGGCCGGCTCGCGGTGACCGCTCCGGTCGACATCCTGGGTCAACGGCTGACCGTCGCCGGCACCGCCGACATCGAGGTGAGCGAGCAGGGCAAGGTCGGGCTGCGGTTCAACGACCTCACCGCCGAGGGGCTGCCCAACGTCCCGCTGGCCCGCACGCTGCTCAACAACTACGCGCAGAGCATCTCGATCGACGTGCCCCTGCCGGAGCTGCCGTTCCGACTCGCCGTCCGCGAGGTCCGGCCGCTGCCGGACGGGCTCCAGGTCGCCGCGGAGGCGGCCGACGTGCCGATCAACGCGGTCAGCTGAGCCACGTGAGCCACGTCCCGGATGCTGGTCGGCCCGGTGGCAGCGGGTGGGATCGCTGGTAGGCTCGCTGCCCATGGGGACGCTCCTCACCAAACGGCGCGCGGTCGACCTGTGCCGCGTGGCCACCTGCCTGTGTCGCCCCGTCATCTGACGGCGGGGCTGTCCTCGGCCGCCTGACGCGGCCATCCGGCACTTGGGTCTGCGTACCCTTCCGGTGCTCCCACCGCAACGCCCGGCAGCGGCGCCGTCGCACGAACCCGTGATCCGTTCCTAGAAGCCATGGGTCCCGCGCGTGGTGCGCCACCGACACATATCGATGCCCGCGCGCTGGCTCACCATCCATCCTCACCAGGGAGTGATCTGATGAGTCGCGACACCGCACTCGTCTCGGCCGACTGGGCCGAGAAGAACCTCGACGCCGCGGGCGTCGTCTTCGTCGAGGTCGACGAGGACACCTCGGCCTACGACACGGGCCACCTGCCCGGCGCGATCAAGCTCGACTGGAAGACCGACCTGCAGGACCCGGTCCGCCGGGACTTCGTCAACAAGGCGCAGTTCGAGGCGCTGCTCTCCGAGCGCGGCATCGCCAACGACGACACCGTCATCCTCTACGGCGGCAACAACAACTGGTTCGCGGCGTACGCCTACTGGTACTTCAAGCTCTACGGCCACCGCGACGTCAAGCTGCTCGACGGCGGCCGCAAGAAGTGGGAGCTGGACGCCCGCCCGCTGGTCAAGGACGCGGTGTCCCGCCCGGCGACGCAGTACGTGGCGCAGGAGCCGGACAACCGCATCCGGGCCTTCCGCGACGAGGTCGTCGCCGCCATCGGCACGAAGAACCTGGTCGACGTGCGCAGCCCCGACGAGTACGCGGGCCGGCTGCTCGCCCCCGCCCACCTCCCGCAGGAGCAGGCGCAGCGGGGTGGCCACATCCCCACCGCGATCAGCGTGCCGTGGTCCAAGGCGGCCAACGAGGACGGCACCTTCAAGTCCGACGACGAGCTGCGCAAGCTCTACGGCGACGCGGGGCTGGACGACAGCAAGGAGACCATCGCGTACTGCCGGATCGGCGAGCGCTCCTCGCACAGCTGGTTCGTGCTTCAGGAACTGCTCGGCCACCGCAACGTGAAGAACTACGACGGTTCCTGGACCGAGTACGGCTCGCTGATCGGCGTGCCGATCGTGCTCGGTGACGAGCCGGGGGAGGCGTGACGGTCATGACTGCTCCCACCGCCGCCGGCTGCGCCGCGCCCGACCAGTCCGCGCCGCTGCCCGCCAGCCTCGACCTGGAGAAGGAGACGGTGATAACCGGTGTCGTCCGCTCCGCCGACGGCGAGACGGTCCCGGGCGCGTACGTCCGCCTGCTCGACGCCACCGGCGAGTTCACCGCCGAGGTGGTCACCTCCCCGGCCGGGCAGTTCCGCTTCTTCGCCGCCCCCGGCACGTGGACGCTGCGGGCACTCTCCCGCCACGGCAACGGCGACACCGCCGTGACCGCCGCCCGGGGCATCAACGAGGTGGCCGTCACGGTCGCCGACTGACCCACGCTCTGACGCGGCCCGCCACCCCGTTTCGGGGCGGCGGGCCGCAGCCGTCTCCGTCAGGAGCAGCCGCCGTCGTGGTGGGGCGCCAGCCGGCAGCGCCGGCCGGCGTCCACCCGATGGTCACAGAAGACCTGATGGTGTACGTCGGGTGCGCCCTCCACGGACACTGTCGTCTCCCCGGTCACCAGCTCGGGCACGAAGTCGAGGGAACGGGCGAACGCGCGAGCGAGACGGCGGGCAGCGGCCGGCCCTGCCGCCCGGATGGTCAGGTGGACGACGAAACGCGGGCGGTCTTCGGCGCGCGGGGCAGTCACGCCCGCACACCCGGTGTGAACCGGGACTGCCAGTCGCGCAGCGCTTTGATGCGGATGTTCTCCTCGCGGGTGCGTCCCAGCTCGGCGTGCAGCGCGACCAGGTCGTCGGCGACCCGGCGGAGGAACAGCTCCACCTCGATCCGAAGACGTGGCTCCGTAAGCCGTAGCGGCTCACTCGCCGTTCGGGTCCGGGCGGCGCAGCGTCAGGGACTGGAACCGGTAGCCGCGGCCGGTGTCGACCGGGTGGAAGTCGACGACCTCGAACCGCGCGTCGACGGCGAAGCCGAGCAACTGCTCGTCGGTGCGCCACGAGAAGAAGCGGGGCGGCACGTGCTCGTCGCCGTCGATCGGGCCCTCGGCGCTCTCGGTCCCGCCGTACACCCCGACGAAGAACAGCCCGCCGGGGCGCAGCACCGCCCGGACCGCCCCCAGCACTGCGGGCAGGTCGTGGTTGGGCACGTGCAACAGGCAGTTCATCGCGAACACCGCGTCGAACGATCCGGGCGGGAAGTCCAGGTGCAGGAAATCCCTGACGTACGCCTCGATGCCCTTGGCCCGGCAGTGCTCGACCATCGCGGCCGACAGGTCGGCCGCGACCACAGCGAAGCCCTCCGCCTGGAAGTAGGCGCTGTCCTGCCCGGTGCCGGCACCGATCTCCAGCAGCCGTGCGCCGGGCGCGAGCCGCTCGCGGAACGCCCGCCGTTCCGCCAGCTTCCACGGCTCCTTGCGCTGCCCGTCACGCCAAGCCGCGCGGGCGTCGTAGGCCGCGCGCAGGGGACCGAGCACCTCGTCGTACCGAACACTCATGCCGACCGTCCTCAAGATCCGCGCAACTTCGGGGAACCTGCTGCGTCGATCGCGCGCGAGGCAGCATCTTCCCCGAAGCTGCGGCGGATGAAAAGATCACGAGCATGATGCTCGGTCTGGGGATGGCCGATCGAAGCGCGGCCGAGCGTGGGGCGATGATCGAAGCCGATCGCCGGCACCACCGCCGAGCCAACCGGGCATGTCGCTGATCATTGCGGTGGTGACCGGCGTTGGCGCGGGCATCCTGCTCACCGATCCACGACAGCGGCCGGACGGATTGGCCATGGCGGCCGTTTCGCTGGCCAGTGCCAGCGCGTTCGTGCTGCTCCTCCGACGGGACCGGCGAAGCCGCAGGAGCCGGGGCGCCCAGTCGCGCCGTAGGCCGTGAGCGACGGTGGTCGGCGACCCCGGGGGCCGCCGACCACCACCTACCTCAGATTCCCGTTGCTCTGGTGCAGGGTGTTACCGGGTCCAGGGCGAAGTCGAGGGTTCCGACGAAGCCCGCCTCGACCCGGGTGCGCTGCACCTCGGGGATCCAACCGTCCTTGGCGACGATCACGTCGTAGCGGCCCTTGGGCAGCCACCACGCGTACCGGCCCTGACCGTCGGCCGTGAGGGTGTAGCCGGCGCTGCCGCCAACCAGGTTCACCCGCACCGTCGCCGGTACGCCGACCGTCACCCCGCCGCAGGTCACGCCGGTGACCGTGCCCTGCAGCTTGCCCCAGCTCGCCGGTGGGGAGACGTTCATCTCCACCTTCACCGGCGGGACCGGGTACGGCACGTCGGCCGCGAAGGCCAGCTCACCCGCGTACCGTCCGGGCTGGGCCACCCCGGCGGCGGCCGTCGCGGTGAGCGTGACGGTCACCTGGCGGGACTGGCCCGGCGCCAGCGTGAAGCTGGCGGGCGAGGTGGTCAGCCAGGACAGGTCCGCCTCCTCCGCGCACTGCTCGAGCCCGCCGAGCCGCTCGCTCTGTGCGGATCCGACGAACGAGGTGGGCGAGCCGCCGATCCGGTACGCCCCGCACGCGGCGGCGCCCCGGTACCGGGAGAACTCGGTGTTCGGCAGGTTCTGCCAGCTGCCGCTCGTCGGGTCGTAGCCGACCGTCCGGTTGGTCACCGCGGTCGACCCGCCGGTGACCCCGCCGGCCAGCACGAGCATCCCGCCGGCCGCCGCGTACTGCGAACCCCACAGGTCCAGCGGCAGGTCCGCGATCCGGGTCCAGGTGTCCGCCGCCGGGTCGTACCGGTAGGCGTCGCTGTAGTCGCTGCTGCCGGTGCCGCCGGCGCAGTACACCTGCGCGCCGATGCCGCCGCAGCTCAGCCAGGCCACCGAATGCGGGTAGGGCGCGCCGGTGGTGAAGCTGCCGGTGTCCGGGTCGAACACCACCAACCGGTCGGTCTCCGCGCAGGACCCGTCGGTGCAGCCGCCCACGAGGTAGACCTTGCCGCCGGCGACGGCCGTGCCGGCGGCGGCGACCGGCGCGGGGTTGGTCGCCCCGGGGACGGTGCTCCAGGCGCCGGTGGCCGGGTCGAGGACGTCCACCGTCGCGACGGTGTCCTCGTCGGCGCCCCAGCCGCCGATCACGTAGAGCTTGCCGCCCACCGCCGCCACGCCCGGCTTCGAGCGGGCGCCCGGCAGGTCCGGCAGCCCGGCCCACGCGCCGGTGTCCGGGTCGTAGACCCAGGCCTTGCGCTCGGCACCGGTGCCGCTGCCGCCACCGATCGAGTAGACCTTGCCGTCCAGCCAGGCGGCGGAGTTGTCGAAGACCGCCGCGGGCAGGTCGGCGATCCGGGTCCAGGCGTCGTCCGCCGAGGTCCCGGCGTCCGCCGCGGCACCGCCGTACGCCGTGCCGGTGCGCGCCTTGCTGATGCCCTTGAGCGTGACCTCGCGCAGCGGCGCGCCCTTCCGGTTCAGCAGTTCGAACCGGCCGGCCCGCTCCAGCACCTCGACGGTGGTCGGGGCGGTACCGGTGTTCTTCACCGTCACCCGGGTGTTGCGGGTGCTGCCGTACGGCTGGTGGGACTCCACCTGCGTGGGCGTGACCGTGAGGCGCCCGGCGGCCAGCGCGAAGTCCGCCCGCCGCACGTCGTTGCCGGCGACCGCGACGTCCCGGGTGGCCGGCGGGTACGGCGTCCGGGCAGCGGTGAACGGGTGGGTGCCGGTCAGGCCGGAGAAGAGCCAGTAGAAGCCGTCCGGCTCGTTCGGGTCGTCCGGCGTGGCGGCCGAGACTCCCTTGTCGGCGGGCTGGTCCACGCTGGTCACGGTGACCGCGTTGATCGGCGTGCCGGTGTTGCGGTCGGTGGTCGTGCCGACGACCAGGCCGCCGGGCACCGGGGTGCAGTCCCGGTTGACCAGGGCGACGTCGTCGACCTGCCACCACCAGGCGAACGTGCCCTTGAAGCGGAACCGGACCCGCACGTCCGACGCGCCCGCCGCCGCCGTCAGCGGCACCTCCTCGACGCGGGGGCCGCGCCGGCTGGTGGTCTGGTGCCAGACGTTGGCCCAGTTGGCGCCGCCGTCGGTGGAGACGTCGATGTCGGCGGTGTCGGTGACGCCGACGGCCCGCCAGTCGCTGCGGAACCGCAGCACCGGCGCGGGCGCCCCGGACAGGTCGACCGCCGGGGTCACCAGGTCGGTGTCCTGGGTGTTGCCGGAGCCCAGCGCGTCGCTGTCGATGATCGCGAAGCCGCCGCTGCCGCCGGTGAGGTTGCCGCGTCCCCGCGGGTCGTTGAAGACCCAGCCGCCCTTGTCGGTGCGGTTGACCACCGACCAGCCGTCGGGTGCGGACGTGCCGTCGAAGCTCTGCGTCAGCAGCGGGGCGCTGTAGCTGCCGGTGTAGCCGGCGGCGGTGCAGGCCGCCTCGACCGGGACCGCCACGTCGGCCGTGGTGGCGCCGGAGCCGACCGGAACGTCCCGGGCGACCGTGCGGTAGCCCGGGTACCGGGCGGTGACGGTGATCCGGTACGTCGCGTCCCCGGCCACGGTGACCGACCAGCGCCCGGTCAACGGGTCGGTGAAGACCGGGCCGCCCGGCCCGGCGACGTCGACCTGGGCATAGAGCGGCCAGCCGTGCCCGGAGCCGTCGGTGACCTGGCCGCCGAGCGTGACCATCGGGCTCGCGACGAGCGCGAAGTCCCGGGTGACGGCCGCGCCCTCGGTGACGTCGACGGTGGCCGACTGGGTCGCGAAGCCGTACGCGGTGACGGTCACGGTGGTCTCGCCGGCCGGAGCGGTCAGCGCGTACCGGCCGTCGGGGCCGGTGGTCACGGTGCGGGTGCCGTCGGCGACGGTCGCCCCGGCGATCGGGTCGCCGTCAGCGGCGGAGGTCACCGTGCCGGTGATCCGCCCGACGGCGCCGCGCGGCGCGTCGCGCACCGTCGCGTACGCGTCGAGGCGGCCCTCGCCGAAGACGTTGTTGTCGGCGGCGGTCCCGCCGCAGGTGGTGGCGTCGACGTCGCGGGCGGTGCGGTCGAGCAGCGCCTCGGTGGCGGCGAGGTCCCCGCGCAGGCTGGGCGCGGCCGACCAGGCCAGGGCCACCGTGCCGGAGACGTGCGGGGCGGCCATCGAGGTGCCGTTGAACGCGGCGTACCCGCCGCCGGGCACGCTGGAGCGGACGGCGACACCGGGGGCGGCGACGTTCGGCTTCAGCGGGTCGGTGCCGGAGCCGCGACCGGAGAAGTTGGCGATGGTGCCGTTCGACGCGTACGCCCCGACCGCGTACGCGGTCGGGTAGTCGCCGGGGGAGCCGGCGCTGCCGCAGGCCGGGCCGTCGTTGCCGGCCGAGAAGACGGGGAAGATGCCGGCGGCCCGCCAGGCGGCGACGGTCTGCTGGTACCAGGGGTCGCCCCCGTCACCGCCCCACGAGTTGTTGACGATGTCGGGACGCAGGTCGGGCCGGGGGTTCTGCCCGTTCAGGTCGGTCGGGGCCAGGATCCACTGGCCGGCGGCGAGCAGTGACGCGTCGGAGCAGGTGTTCGACTCGCAGCCCTTGGCGGCGATCCACCGCGCGCCGGGAGCGACACCGATCTGGTTGCCGGCCCCGTCGTCGCCGACCATCGTGCCCATCGTGTGGGTGCCGTGGTCGTTGTTGTCGCAGGGCGCCGGACTGGGGCAGATCTCGGCGGGGTCGAACCAGTTGTAGGCGTGGTCGAAGCTGCCGCCGAGGTTGCCCCGGTAGGAGCGGACCAACGCGGGGTGGTCGTACTGCACGCCGCTGTCGATGTTGGCCACCACGACGCCCTCGCCGCGGTCGCCGAACTCGTCCCACACCCGGGGAGCGCCGATGTCGGTGAGACCCCACTCGGCGGCGTTGGTGCCGGCGCGGGTCACCGGGGCCGGCGTGGGCCGGACCAGCGGGTAGCTGCGGGTGGGCTCGATGCGGTCGACCTCGGGCCGGCGCGCGATCTCGTCGATCAGCGCCCGGTCGCCACGGACGCGGAGGGCGTTGGCGATCCAGTACGACGTGTGCTCCGCCTTCCGCGCGTCCAGCAGCTTCCGGAGGTACCGCTGGGTGCGTTCGGCGGTGCTGGTCAGCAGCTGGTGCACGGCGCGGGCCCGACCGTCGGCGTCCCGCAGCTTCGCGGTGCCGGCGAGCGGCGCGGTCTCCCGCAGGTAGACCAGGAACGTCGCGCTGTCGGTGGCGGCGAGCCCGTCGAGCAGGCCCGGTGCGACGGTCGCCCGGGCCGACGCGCCCGGTGGCGACGCGGCGAGCGCCGGCTGGGCGGTCAGCCCCAGCACCAGCGCGCCGAGCGCGGCGACGGCCCGCAACAGGCGGGACCGCGCGGATGGTCGTACGAACACTTTCCCCTCCCCACGTTCCGCGGGCACCGGTCGGTTCCGGCCCGCGAAAGTCATGCTCGTGGGATTACAGACCACGATCAATGAAATGTTTCGGTCAGTACCTGGTCAGTGACGGGGCGCGATTCTGACCGATACGCTGACCCCAGGGCGCCCGTCGACGCACGTCGACGGGTGGGGGCTTTTCACGTCAGCGCGGACGGCCCGGGGAGGCAGCGTGTCCGGTGGGGGAGTTCCGATAGTCGTCTGTGTCAGTCCCGACGTGGCGGTGCGCGAGCACGTGCTGCGCCGGCTCGACGGGGTGGGCCCGGTGGTGAGCTGCGCCGACCTCGCCGAGCTGCGGGCGATGCTCTTCCCGGAGCCGCCGCCCGCCGATCCGCCGCCGGCCGACCCGCCGGCCGCCGGCACGCCCGCCGCGCCGGAGGCGCCGGTGCGCTGCGGCGACCTGGTCGTCGACCGGTTCGGTCACCTGGTGACCTGGCGCGGGCGGCCGCTGGCGCTGACCCGTACCGAACGGGAGTTGCTGGCCCGGCTGGTGAGCCCGCCGGTCCGGGTGTGGAGCTACGAGCGGCTCTTCGCCTCGGTCTGGGGCGGCGCCTACCTCGGCGACACGGCGATCCTGCACTCGGCGATGAAGCGGCTCCGGCACAAGCTGCGCCTGCTGTCCGGCGGCCCCCGCGTGCAGACGGTGCGGGGGGTCGGCTACCGGCTCGTCTGCGTGCCGGAGAGCCCGGCCGGGTGAGGGGTCGGGCGGTGCCCGTGCCGGCCCGTGACACGATGGCGCGGTGAACGCCGTCCACCCGGGGTACGCCCCGCCGTCCGGTCCCGACCACCCGCCGGCCCGGCCGCGCGCGCCGCGCTGGCTGCTCGTCGGGACGGCCGTCTGGGCGGTCCTGCTGGCGGCGCTGACCTGGTGGTCGGTGCGCACCGACGAGCCGACCGTGCGCGAGCAGCGCAGCATCGGCCAGGCCGCGCCGGTGGTCGACGGTGCGGTCGGCCGGCTCGTCGCCGCGCTCGACGGCGAGGCGTGGGCGATGACCCCGGCGCGGGCCGAGAAGGGCTGCCGGGTCACCCCGGTCAGCGAGGGCACCGAACTGACCCGGGGGGTCGACGTCCTGGTCGCCGAGGGCGGCGAGCGGGCGGTGCTGGACCGGGTCGCCGACGCGCTGCCGGGGAGCTGGCGGGCCGGGGTGCGGGACGGCGTGGACGGCCCCCTGCTGCGCGCCGACGCCGGTGATTTCGTGCTGGTCGAGGGGGAGGTGTCGGGGCCCGGCCGGATCCGCTTCACGGCCGTGACCGGCTGCCGGCCGACCGATGTGGAGTTCGCCGACCTGGTGATCGGGCATCCTCCCGGCCCGGCCCTGGAGGCCGCGCTGCGGGCGCTGGGCCGCCCGGTGCCCGGCCACGCCGACCGGATCGTGGCGTCCTGCCCGGGCGGCGCGAAGGCGTGGACCCAGCGGGCCGGGACCGGCCCCGGGCCGGTGCCGCTGGACGGGCTCGCCCGGTTGGCCGCCGGCGCCGTCGTCGTCGACACCCCGCAGGTTTACGCCTACCGGCACGGTGCGGACGTGGTGGTCGCCGACGCCACCGGCGATCAGCTTCAGCTGACGGTCTCCACCGGCTGCGCCGGCTGACGACCGCGTCCGTGCCGGCCGGTCCCACGCTCGCGCGGCTCAGTGGCCGCGGGTGGTGTCGTGCGGGGTGCGGCTGCGCCCGAGGGCGTCGACCCGCCCCCAGCGTCCGGGAATGTCGAGCAGCTCCACCCGGCCCATGCCGTCCGGCACGTGCGGGTCGATGATCAGGTGCTCGCCCTGCGGCTCCAGCCCGAGGATGACCCGGAGCAGCAGCAGGGGAGTGCCGGCGGACCAGGCCTGCGGACTGCACGCGGTCGGGTACTCGACCGGGAACTCGGTGAGTCTCCGCTCGTAGCCGGCGAACGCCTCCGGCAGCCGCCCGGCGAAGTACCGGGAGGCGGCCAGCATCGATTCGCAGATCCGTGCGGCCTCCTCCCGGAAGCCGTACTTCCACAGCCCCCAGGCGATGATCGAGTTGTCGAACGGCCACACCGTGCCGACGTGGTACCCGATCGGGTTGTACCGGCCCTGGTCGTCGGCGAGCGTCCGGACCCCCCACCCGGAGAAGAGGCGGGGGCCGAGCAGGTGCTCGGCGAGGTGCCCGGCCCGTGACTCGTCGACGATGCCGCTCCACAGCAGGTGGCCGATGTTCGAGGTGAGGGCGTCGACCTGCCGCCCGTCGGCGTCCAGGGCGAGCGCGTAGTACTCCCGGTCGGGGATCCAGAAGTCCCGGTTGAACCGCATCTTGAGGTCGGCGGCCTCCCGCTCCAGCCGGTCGGCGTACGCCGGGTCGTTCCAGAACGTGCGGGCCAGCCGGGCGCCCCGCAGCTTCGCGTCGTACGCGTACCCCTGCAGCTCGCAGGTGGCCCGGGGGAAGCCCGGCAGCCGCCCGTCCCGGTACGAGACCGCGTCCCAGGAGTCCTTCCAGCACTGGTTGCCCAGCCCGGTCTCCGGATTGCGGGTCTCGTACCAGAGGTAGCCGGTTCCGAGCAGGTCCCCGTACGTGTCGATCCAGGTGAGCGCGGCCCGGGCGGCCGCCTCCAGTCGCATGACCAGAGCGCTGTCGCCGGTCCACCGCTCGTACTCGTCGAGCAGGATCACGAAGAGGGGGGTGGCGTCGGCCGAGCCGTAGTACGGGGAATGCGGCTGCTCCTCGAAGCCCGCGGTCTCGCCGTAGCGCAGCTCGTGCAGGATCTTGCCCGGCTCCTCGTCCCGGAAGTCGTCCAGCCGGTACCCCTGCAGGCCCGCGAGGACCAGCATCGTCGACGGGATCAGCTCGGGCAGGAAGGGCACCGCCTGCAGGGAGGTGAGGATGCTGTCCCGCCCGAAGAGCGTCATGAACCAGGGCAGCCCGGCGGCGAGCAGCCGGGCCCCCAGGGTGATCGACTCGTAGCGGAGGGAGGCCAGGTCGTTGAGGCTGCACCGGTACGCCGTGGCGAGCGGCTCACAGTCGCAGCCGAGCTTCGGTGCCCGCGAGACGAAGGCGTGCTGTTCGGCTTCGATGGCGGTCGCGTCCCGGGTGCCGCTGAACGACGGCAGGCTGTGGCGGATGTCCTCGCCGCGGGCGCCGTAGACGACGGTGGACAGGTGCAGCGCGGTGGTCCACTCGCCGTGCGCCGGCACGCGCATCCGGAACCTCATCCCGGACACGTCGATCTCGGCGTGGGCCGTCGTGCGGATGATCGTCTCGCGGTGGAACGCCTCGCGCCGGTAGCTGAGCCGCAGCTCGTTGTCGCCGACCGTGGCGGTGGTGTGGCCACGCTTCTGGCGGACGTTCTTGATCTCGAAGATGTCGGCGAAGTCGGCGCCGATGTCGATCCGGAGATCGAACTCCGCTTCCTCGCCGCCGTGGTTCAGGACGGTCAGCTCCTCGACGATGGCGGCACCGATCGCCCGGCTGCGGATCACCGACACCTCGGCGTCCAGATAGTGCGTCGGTTCGCCGGGTACCAGGAAGAACCGGGTGCGGTACGACAGCGCGTCGTCCACCGACAGCGCGGACAGCCGCTTCCCGTCCAGGGTGAGCAGCCAGGTGGAGAGGAATCTCGTGTCGAACGAGAAGAGTCCGGTGGGGAAGTCCAGCGCCGGCTCGATGTCGCCACGACGGTCACTGACCAGGAAGGTGTTGCCGTCCAGGATGCTGATCAGCGGCCTCACCGCAGCCGTCCGACCTTCTTCCGGGCTACCTCCCGGGGGTCCCGGGTGCCGGGTCGGTTGGGGAAGAAGCGCCGGAAGACCAGGAACAGGACGACCTCGCCGCTGAACGTGCACTCGTTGCGCAGCACCGCGGCCACTCCCTGCGCGTACCCGGTCACCAGCCGGTCGAAGAGGTCCTCGCTGCTGTACCAGATCGCGTCCGCCGGGCCGCGCTGGCGGCTCACCTCGACGACGCCCGGCTCCATGCGGACCCGCCAGTGCTCGGTCCGGTTGCCCCGGGTGAGGTCGATCTGAAGGGTTCCCCGGACCAGGCCGCGCAGGACCTCCGGAGCACGCGACGGCAGTGATTCGAAGAACCGCTCCGTCGCCTCGGTCACACCCGAATCGTAGGCATTGGCCCGAGTCGCCGGGCGGGTTCCGCGCCTAGTAGACGAGTGCGCGGGCGTCCTCGGCCATCGTCTCCTCGACGAAGACCGCCGCGCCGGCGATCCGGACGCCCGGCAGCACGTCGCCGGGGCCGATGTCCCGCCGTGCCGCGCACTGCGTGCAGGCGGTGACCCGGCCCGTCGTCAGGATCACGTGCAGCAGCTCGGCGAGGGGGGCGGAGTGCGGCAGCTCGAACTCCTGCGCGCGCCCGGGCAGCGCGAACCAGGTCGACTCGCCGGTCAACCAGAGCGAGACGTCCACGCCGGCGGCGGCCGCGGTGGCCGCGACGGTGAAGGCCTGTGCGCACCGCTCCGGCGCGTCCGCGCCGGCGGTGGCCTTGACGACGAGGGTACGCGCCATGGGGCCCAGCATAGGATGGTCGCCGATGGTCACCGAGACAGGGTTCGTCAGCCTGCTGGTCGCCGGCCTGGGCGCGCTCGCCGGCGGCCTGGTCTACCTTGCCGTACGCATATCGAGAGGACGTTGGTGAGAGATCTTCCGGGGAAGGGCGGCGGGAGCCGGTGAGCGAGGAGAACCCGCTGCAGCCGCCGTGGCTGAACGCGCCGCCGGTCGACCCGTACCCCTACGAGGAGAGCCACGACCTGCGCGTCGGCCCGAAGCTGCACCCCACGCTGGACGGCCTGCTGCCGTACATCGGGGTCTGGCGTGGCCGGGGCCGGGGCGGCTACCCCACCATCGAGGACTTCGACTTCGCGCAGGAGATCCGGATCAGCCACGACGGCCGGCCGTTCCTGTTCTACGAGTCGCGAGCCTGGCTGCTGGACGAGCAGAGCCGGCCGGTCCGCCCGGCCGGCCGTGAGGTCGGCTGGTGGCGGCCGGTGCTGGTCGACGACCGGGCCACCGACGAGCTGGAAGCGCTGATGACCACGCCGACCGGGGTGATGGAGCTGCACATCGGCAAGCGCACCGGCACCCGGATCGAGTTCGTCACCGACGCCGTGGTGCGTACCGCCACGGCCAAGGAGGTCACCGCCGGGCACCGCCTGTTCGGCATCGTCGAGGGCGCCCTGCTGTACGCGCAGGAGATGGCCGCGGTGGGCCACGGTCTCGCCCCGCACCTGTCCGCCCGGCTGATCCGGGTCGGCGGCTGAGGTCAGCCCCCGTCCCGCCCGGCGGGCGGGACGGGGAAGCCGAGCAGCGCCTGCAGCCGGTCGGTGTACGCCGACCGGCGCCGCTCGACGCCGTCGAGGGCCCGGACCTCCACCAGGCCCCGGATCGACGAGCTGAGCCAGACCGCTTCGGCGGCGTGCAGGTCGGTGGGGGTGGCCATCCGCTCGTCCGCCGACAGCCCGACCTCGCCGGCGTGGGCCAGCAGCCAGGCGACCGTGGTGCCGGGCAGGATGCCGGTGCCGGTGGGCACGGTGTACAGCGTGCCCGCGGTGAGCCACACGACACTGGCGGTCGGCCCCTCCAGCGCGTACCCGTCGGAGGAGACCCAGAGCGCGTCGTCGACGCCGGCCCGGGCGGCCCACCGGCGGGCGGCCGTGCTCACCGCGTACGACGTGGACTTGATGCCCGCGGGCAGCCAGTCCAGACCGGAGCGGGCACCGGCCGGGACGCCCAGCGGCAGCGTGGCCACGGTGATCCCGTCCCGGCGGGCGGCCCGGGCCGACGCGGGCACCGCGGCCAGCGTGGCGTAGACGGTGGGTGGCCCGCCGCCCTCCGGCCCCCGGGTGCAGACCAGCCGCAGCGCCCCCTCGACGTCGGCGGGCCACCCGTCGCAGACCTCGTCGAGCAGCGCGACCAGGGTCTCGACCGGGGGCAGCGCCAGTTCCACCGCCTTGGCGGACCGGGACATGCGCTCCAGGTGCGCCTCCCGCAGCCAGGGCCGGCCGGCCCGCAGGTGCATCGTCTCGAAGAGGCCGTCGCCACGCAGGACGCCCAGATCGTCGCCCCGCAGAACGGGCTCCGCGGCCGGCACGCGGCCCCGCCCGAGCACTCCGATCCTCGCCGCCACCATGACCGCCGAGCATAGGGCCCGCGCCGCTGTCGCGGACCGCACCCGGTGTCGGCACCGGCCGGTGCGGCGGGGCCGACCGGCGGGAGCGAACTATGATCGGATGGTGTCCGAATCCTCCCTCGCGGAACTGCTCCGGGCCCGTGGGCTGCGGCTGACGCCGCAGCGGCAGCTCGTCCTCCAGGCTGTGCTGGACCTGGGCCATGCCACGCCGGAGCAGGTCCACACGGCCGTCCGGGAGGTGGCCGCGGGAGTCAACATCACCACCATCTACCGCACGCTGGAGCTGCTGGAACGGCTCGGCCTGGTGACCCACACCCACCTCTCGCACGGCTCGCCGACCTACCACGCGGCCGGCGAGGACCAGCACGTGCACCTGGTCTGCCGGGAGTGCGGCGCGATCGACGAGATCGATCCGAGCCTGCTGCGCCCGCTGGCCGACCAGCTCGCCGCGCAGCGCGGGTTCCGGGTGGACATCGGCCACGTCTCCCTCTTCGGCGTCTGCGGCCGCTGCGGGAACGGGGACCAGGAATGATCGACATCGCGGGCGCGGTGACCGTCGAGAGCATCGACGAGGCCAGTCGGGACCAGCCGGAGCCGGCGCACGCCGCGGCCGGTGTGCGGTCGGTGGCGGCGCACTACGGTGATCCGCTGCGCGAGCAGCGCACCCTGGACACGGCGGTCGGCCTGGTCGACCGCTCGCACCGGGGCGTGATCGCGGTGTCCGGCGAGGACCGGGTCGGCTGGCTGCACACGCTCACCAGCCAGCATTTGGCTCAGCTGACCGCCGGGCAGGGCACCGAGCTGCTCGTGCTCTCCCCGCACGGGCACGTCGAGCAGCACGCGATGGTCGCCGAGGACGGCGAGACCACCTGGCTGGACACCGAGCCGGGCGCCACCGAGGGGCTGCTCGCCTACCTGGAGCGGATGCGCTTCTTCAGCAAGGTCGAGCCGCGCGACGTGACGCCGGAGCGGGCCCTGCTCTCGCTGGTCGGGCCGGAGGCGCCGGCCGCGGTGGCGACGCTCGGCGTGTCCGGCCTGGCCGAGCCCGACGTGGTCGAGGTGCCCGGCCCGAAGTTCCGGGCCGGCTCGGTGCCGCCCCGGCCGTCCGCGCTCTACGACGTCCGCCCGCTGCCGGCCGGTGGCTGGGCCCGCCGCGTCCCGCTCGGCGTCGACCTGCTGGTGCCCCGGTCCGCGATGGAGCAGGTGGTCGCCGAGCTGCGGGGCGCCGGGGTGCCGGTCGCCGGGCTCTGGGCGTACGAGGCGGTGCGGGTGGCCGCCCGCCGGCCCCGGGTCGGGGTGGACACCGACCACCGGACCATCCCGGCGGAGGTGGACCTGGTGGCGCCGGCCGTGCACCTGGAGAAGGGCTGTTACCGGGGCCAGGAGACGGTCGCCCGGGTGCACAACATGGGCCGGCCGCCGCGCCGGCTGGTCCTGCTGCACCTGGACGGCGTGACCACCGACCAACCGCCGGCGGTCGGCACGCCGGTGACCCTGGACGGCCGGGCGGTCGGCTTCGTCGGCACCGCCGTGCAGCATCACGAGCTGGGCCAGGTCGCCCTGGCGGTGGTCAAGCGCAACGTCGCCGACGACGCCCGTCTCCTCGTCGGCGAGACCGCCGCCGCGATCGACAGGTAAGGAAGGGCCCCTCTCCAACGCCTCCGGTAGCGGAAGGGTCCCTTCGTAACGCCCCTCGCGCCGGAAGACTTCCGGTCGACCCGTCCCGCTCCGGCCGTCTAGGATCCGGGCATGACGACAGGGACGTTGATCACCGTTGCCCCGACCGGTGCGGAGTCGGCCAAGGCCGAGGTGCCGGCGCTGCCGGTCACGCTCGACGAGCTGCTGCTGACCGCGAAGGAGTGCGAGGCGCTCGGCGCTGCCGTGATCCACGTCCACATCCGTGACGACGAGGCCAGGCCGACCCTGGACCAGGGCCGGCTGCGCGACACCGTGGCGGCGCTGCGCGAGAGCACCGACCTGGTCGTGCAACTCTCCTCGGGCGGCGCGGTGACCGACCCGGAGGCCGATCGGCTCGCGGTGCTGGATGCCGGCCCGGACATGGCCTCCTGCACGATGGGCACGGTCAACTTCGGCGACGACGTCTTCATGAACCGCTGGGAGTTCATCGTCGAGCTGCACAGCCGCATGCAGGAGCGGGGGATCGTCCCCGAGTACGAGATCTTCGACCTCGGCCACCTCACCGCCCTGCAGCGCCTCCTCGGCAGGTACGGCCTGCCGGCCGGCGGGCACGTCCACGTCGACTTCGTCATGGGCGTCCCCGGTGGCATGCCCGGCACCACGGCGACGCTGGTGGCCGCCCAGCAGATGCTGCGCGACCTGCCGGAGGGGACGACGTTCTCGGCGACCGGCATCGGCCGCACCACCATCCCGGTGCTGCTGGCCGCGCTGTCGGCCGGCGGGCACCTGCGGGTCGGCATGGAGGACACGGTGACGTACCGCAAGGGCCAGCCGGTCGAGTCCAACATGCAGCTCGTCGCCCGCGCGGTCGCGGCCGCCCAGCTTGCCCAGCGCCCGCCGCTCACCACCGCCGAGGCCCGGGAGCTGCTCGGCATCCCCGCCGCCCAGCGGTAAGCGGCGTCCGGGCGGACGGCCCGGTACGCCGGGAGGTCGAAGACCTGGTCACCCGTCCGACGGCGGTGATCGGCGGGCGGTACCGTCCACGTCGTGGGAAAGACGTACGAGGGCGGCGCGCCGCTCGCCGAGGTGGTCCGGTCGGGTTTCGTGGAGGGCGCGCACCGCGGGTCGGTGGTGGTGCTCGACGCCGCCGGCACGCCGGTGGCCGCCGCCGGGGACGTGACCTCGCCGGTCTTTCCCCGCTCGTCGAACAAGCCCATGCAGGCGGTCGGCATGATCCGCGCCGGCCTGCCGCTGACCGACCCGGCCGACCTGGCGCTGGTCTCGGCCAGCCACGCGGGGGAGGAGTTCCACCTGGCCCGGGTGGGCGCGCTGCTGGCGCGGGCCGGGCTCGACGAGTCCGCCCTGCACTGCCCGCCCGACCTGCCGGTGGGCGAGGACGCCCGGGCCGTGGTGCTGCGGGCCGGGGGCGGGCCGACCCGTACGCAGATGAACTGCTCCGGCAAGCACAGCGGGATGCTGCTGACGTGCCGGGCGGCCGGCTGGTCGCTGGACGGGTACTGGCGCCCGGAGCACCCGTTGCAGCAGCGCCTGCGGGAGGCGGTCGAGGAGTTCACCGGTGAGCCGGTGGCGGCGACCGGCGTGGACGGCTGCGGCGCCCCGGTGCTGGCCGTCTCGCTGACCGGCCTGGCGACGGCGTACCTGCGGTTGGTGCACGCCGAGCCGGGTTCGCCGGCGCGGACCGTGGCCGACGCGATGCGGGCGTACCCGGAGGTCGTCGGCGGCACGCAGGCCGACGACACACGGTTGATGCGCGGGGTGCCGGGGCTGCTCGCGAAGGTGGGTGCCGAGGGGGTGATCGCGGCGGCGGTCCCCGGGGTGGGCGCGGTGGCTCTGAAGATCGACGACGGTGCCGGTCGGGCCCGGATGCCGGTGCTGGTGTCCGCGCTGCGCCGGCTCGGGGTCACCGGGCCGGTGCTGGAGGAGTTCGCCGAGGTGCCGCTCTTCGGGGGCGGCCTCCCGGTGGGCGCCGTGCGGCCCCTCTGGTGACCCCGCCCCGCGTACGTCGACCAGGAGGTTGACGGCGACGTCGATCGCGAGAACCGCCGTCAACCTCATGATCGACCCGCGGGGCGGGCGGGCCTCAGGGGAGGAAGTCGAGGAGGGCGGTGTTGACCTCGGCCGGGCGTTCCAGGGGGAGCAGGTGACCGGCGTCCGGGATGTCGGGCAGGCGGATCGCCGACGGGGCCTCGGCCGCGATGCGGTCGGCCAGGCGGTTGATGTCCGGCACGTCGGCGGCTCCGGCGGCGACCAGGACCGGCATCCGCAGCTCGCCGAGCCGGCCGATGGCCGGCGGGTCGAGGTCGACGCCGTCCACCGCGCTGAGCGCCTGCTCGGCGGCGAGCGCGCGCAGGTCCAGTTCGTGCGCGAAGGCGATCAGGGCCGGATCGACGTCCTCCGGCCGGCGTCCGGGGCCGACCACCCAGAACCGCACCTCGGCTGCGGCGTTGGCGGCCAGGTCGTCCGGGTCGACCTCGCCGATGAGCCTGTCCCAGAGGGTTTCGAACTCGTCGGACCACTCGTGGCCGGAGACGGCCGCGCCGAGGAGCGCCAGGGCGGTCACCCGGTCCGGGTACGCCAGCGCGGTGTCGACCGCGACGGCGCCGCCGAACGAGCAGCCGACCAGGGCGGCGCTGTCGAGGCCGAGCGCGTCCAGCAGGCCGACCACGTCGTCGTGGTTGGCGAAGCGCTCCGGTGGCAGCTCCGACTCGCCGTAGCCGCGCAGGTCCAGCGCGATCACCCGGTGCCGGGCCGCCAGGGCGTCCAGCTGCTCCCGCCACATCCGCCGGTCGGCGATGCCCGCGTGCAGCAGGACGACCGGCGTTCCGCTGCCCCGGTCGTCGTACGCGAGCCGGGCTCCGTTCACTTTGATCTCAGTCATCCCGCCGCACGCTAGACACCGGACACCAGGGCCGCAACCCGGTTGCTGAGACCTTGCTAACTAGCGCTAGCAGTTTGCTTGCAGCAGTTAGCGGGGCGCGCTAGCGTCGAGGTATGGCCACTGGTAAAGACCTTCCCGACATCGGCGGGTTCATTCGTGACCTGCGCCGGAACGCGAAGATCTCGCTCCGGCAGCTCGCCGAGCAGGCGGGGGTGAGCAACCCGTACCTGAGTCAGATCGAGCGTGGCCTCCGCAAGCCCAGCGCGGAGGTGCTCCAGCAGCTCGCCAGCGCGCTGCGGGTGTCCACACCGGCGATGTACCTGCGTGCCGGCCTGCTCGACGACAAGGAGGGACAGGGCGTCCTGGCGGCGATCGCCGTCGACCCCGACCTCACCATGGCGCAGAAGCAGTCGCTCACCCAGATCTACGAGACGTTCCGCCGGGAGAACGCGCGGCTCGCGGAGGCGACCGCGGCCGCCGCCGGCCCGGCGGAGACCGGCCCGAGCACGCCATCCGGATCGGCCCCGGACCTGGCCAACGTCGCCGCCACCGGCCCGACGACGGCCGAGGGCACGCCGACCGAGGCCGTGCTCGAGTCGGTCGCCGTCACCGAGGCCGGCTCCGCTCCCGCCCCGACCCCCGAGAAGGCCGCCCACCCGGCGACCCCGAAGGCCGCCGACGCGGCCGAAGAGGAGAAGTCATGACCACCCAGCCCAAGACCAGCCGCATCCCGGCTCCCCTCTACGCCGCCGCCGGCGCCGGCGAGCTGGCCTACCAGCAGCTGCGCAAGCTCCCCGCCGTGGTGAGCGAGCTGCGCACCAAGGTCACCGCCGAGAACGGTGTCGAGCTGCGCCAGAAGGCCACCGAGACGCTGCGCACCGCGACCCTCACCGTCGGCGACCTGCGCCAGAAGGCCGCCACCGACCTGGACCTCCAGAAGCTGCGCGAGGCCGCCGACCTCAAGCGTGTCCGCGAGGCCGCCGACCTCAACCGGCTCAAGGAGCTGGCCGACCTGGACAAGCTGCGCGAGGCCGCCGACCTGGACAAGCTCCGTGCGGCCGCCACCCGCAACGCGGCCGTGGTGGTCGCCGGCGCGCACGCCGCGCAGGAGCGGGCGGTCGCCGCGTACGACCGGCTCGTCGCGCACGGTGAGCGGGTCGTCGGCGCCGGCGTGCTGGAGGCCGCCGAGACCGTGAACACCGACATCGAGACGACGGAGGCCGCGCCCGCCGTCGAGGCCGCGCCGGTCGTGACCGAGGTGAAGGCCGAGGCCCCGGACACCGCCGACGTGCCGACCCCGGCCGACGTCGCCGAGGTGGTCGAGGCCAAGCCGGCCGCCGTCAAGAAGCGCGCGCCGCGGGCCACCAAGGCCACCGCCAAGCCGGCCACCCCGTCGGCGAAGCTGCCGCGCACCACGAAGCGGACCCGCCCGGCCGCCGAGTGATCCGCTTGCGCCGGCGACCCCGGGAGGCGTCCTGTCGGACGTATCCGGGGTCGCCGGCATAAGCTTGCCGTCATGGCCATCGCCGCGCCGCTCTTCGCCTTCGCCATCCGCGACGTGATCGAGCTGATCCTGCTCGCCTTCGCGCTGATCGTCCAGGGTGTGGCCCTGGTGCACGCCGTCACCCAGCGCTCCGACGCGTTCCCCGCCATCGGCACCCTTCCGAAGGGCGGCTGGATCGCGATCCTCGCCGTCTGCCTCGTGCTGACCCTGCTCGCCTTCGGCCCGATCAGCATCTTCGGCCTGATCGGCATCGCCGCCGGGCTCATCTACCTGCTCGACGTTCGGGTCGGCCTGCGCGACCTGAGCGACGGCCGCGGATCCTCCTGGTGAGGGGTTTCCGCTGGCCGCCACCGCCGGACGGCGGCCCCCGCACCTGGGGCCCCGGCCCGGGCGCCCCGCGCACCGGCCGGCCGGCCCTGCCCGAGCCGGAGACCGAACTGGTCGCCACACCGCACGGTGTCCACCTGGAACAGTTGGTCACCGGCGCCGGTGAGCCGGTGACCGTGTTCGCGCACGGGCTGGGCAACGGCATCGCCACCACCCGGCCGTTCGGCAGCGGGGTGGCCGGCCGCAAGCTCTTCTTCCAGTTCCGCGGCCACGGCCGCTCGGACGCCCCGCCCGGCCCGTGGAGCTACGCCGACCTCGCCCGGGATCTGCGGGCGGTCGCCGACCTCGGCGGTGCGACCCGCGCGTTCGGCGCGAGCCTCGGCGCGGGCGCGCTGTGCCGGCTGCTCGCCGAGAGCCCGGAGCGGTTCGAGAAGCTGGTCCTCTTCCTGCCGGCGGTGCTGGACCGCCCCCGGGGCGAGGTGGCCCGGGCCCGGCTGACCGCACTGCTCGACGCGGTCGAGAGCGGTGACGCGGCCACCCTCGCGGACGTCGTCCAGGTCGAGCTTCCGCCGGCCGTGCGCAACACCCCGGCCGGCTGGGCGTACCTGCGGCAGCGCCTCGACCAGTTGTTGCGGGACGGGCTCGCGCCGGGGCTGGCCAGCCTGCCGGACTCGGTGCCGCTGAGCGACGCGGCAGCGCTGGCGGCGGTCACCGCGCCGGCCCTGGTGATCGGTTGCGCCGGTGACGACCTGCACCCGGTCGAGGTCGCCGAGCAGCTCGCGGCCGCGCTGCCGCGGGCCACCCTCCAGGTGTACGACCGGCCCGGCGTCCTCTGGACCGAGCGCGCCGACCTGCGGGAGCGCATCTCCGCCTTCCTGAACGAGTAACCTCCGCTGTCATGGGCGTCACACACCACGGCCGTACGCACCGGCTCGACCTCGCCGACCCGACCCTGCGCGAATGGGCGTGCACGGTTCTGCTCGCCGACCCCGAGCGGGGCATCGTCCTCGACCGCTCGGCCTTCTACCCGGGCGGCGGTGGCCAGCCGCCGGACCACGGCGTGCTGCTCTGGCAGGGCGTACAGACCCGGATCGTCGGCACCCGCAAGGGCGACGACCTCTACCTGATCCCCGCCGAGGGCGATCCGCTGCCGCCGGCCGGCACGACGGTCACCGGCGCGGTGGAGGATGAGCGCCGCACCCGGCTGATGCGTACGCACTCCGGCCTGCACGTGCTGTGCGGCGTGGTCTTTCGGGACTTCGGCGCGCTGGTGACCGGCGGTAACATGGAACCGGGCGAGGCCCGGATGGATTTCAACCTCCCCGAGGTGCCGCCCGACTTCAAGACCCGCATCGAGGAGCTGGTCAACGCCGAGGTCGTCGCCGACCGGGCGGTCGCCGTCCGGGTGCTGCCCCGGGCGGAGGCGCTCGCGCTGCCGGACATCATCCGCACCCAGTCCAACCTGATCCCACCGGACGAGGAGGAGGTGCGGATCGTCGACATCGTCGGGCTGGACGTGCAGGCCGACGGCGGCACGCACGTCGCCTCGACCGCCCAGATCGGGAAGGTCCAGGTGGTCAAGGTGGAGAGCAAGGGCCGCGCGAACCGCCGGGTCCGCGTGCGCCTGGCCGACTGACCCGAGGTACGCGGCGGCCACCGACCCGGTTCCGACGTGCGGTGCTGTTGCCGGAAGGTTGCCACGCGGTGAACAGGTGACGAGGATCTCCAATGGATCGGTACCGGTCTCGATGAACGAGGCCCCCGGCGACAAAGGAGTCCCCCGATGCCTGATCTCAACCGGCGTACCCTGCTGCGCGGCGCGGCCGCCGCGGCCGGCGGCGCGGTGCTCGGCGGCCCGTTCCTCGGCTTCGTGGCGCGCGGCGAGGCCGGCGCGGTCGGCCGGCGCCCGGCGCCCCGACCGACCCTCGGGCCCGTGCCCGACCTGCGCGACGGCAAGGTCCGCCTGCACCTGCCCCAGGGTTTCCAGTACCGCTCGTTCCACGACACCGAGTCCCCCGTGGTGCTCGACGACGGCACGCGCCTGCCCGGCCGGCACGACGGCATGGGTGCCTTCCGCGGCCCCGGCGACACGATCCGGCTGATCCGCAACCACGAGGTGAACAACCCGGGCCCCGCGTTCGGTGACGCGTCCGCCGCGTACGACCCGATGGCGCAGGGCGGCACCACCACGATCGAGGTGACCCGGTACGGCGAGGTCCTTCGCTCCTGGACCAGCCTGAACGGGACCATGATGAACTGCTCCGGCGGTGTGATGCCCTGGGGCAGCTGGATCACCTGCGAGGAGACGGTCAACGGCCCGGACGTCGGCCCCGACTTCACCGGCGCGTCCAACGTGTCGCTCACCCAGCCGCACGGCTTCATCTACGAGGTTCCGGTCGACGGCCGGTCGGACCGGACGCCGATCACCGCGGCCGGCCGGTTCGCCCACGCGAGTCGGTGGCCTACGACCCGCGCGGCGGGCACCTGTACCTCACCGAGGACAACTTCGGGTTCCCGTCCGGCTTCTACCGCTACACCCCGCCGAGACACCCGAGGTCGTGCGGGCGGCTGCTGGACGGTGGCCGGCTCCAGATGCTCGCGGTGCGGGGCCGGCGCAACCTGAACCTGGCGACGGCGCAGCGGCGGCACGCGACGTACCCGGTGGTGTGGGTGGACATCGACGAACCGGCGCCGCGGTTCCCGTACACCCCCGGCGAGGTCGCGCCGACGACCAACGACCAGGCGCTGACGTACGTCTCGCGGCAGGGCTGGGAGCGGGGTGCCGCCTACTTCTCCCGGCTGGAGGGGTCGGCGTACGACGACGGGATCGTCTACTTCACCGCCACCCAGGGCGGCGGCCCGGCGGAGACGTCGACCGGCCCGATCGCCGACGGGTACGGCAACGGGCACGGCCAGGTGTGGGCGTACGACTGCCAGGCGCAGCTGCTGCGGCTGGTGTACGAGTCACCCGGGCCGGACGTGCTGGACTTCCCGGACAACGTGACCACCAGCCCGCGCGGCACGCTGGTGGTCTGCGAGGACAACGTGGACGACAACTACCTGCGCGGGCTCACCGCCCGGGGCGAGCTGTTCGACATCGCCCTGAACCGGCTGGTCGGCAGCACCGGCGCGGACCGGTCCGACGACGAGTTCGCCGGCTCCACGTTCAGCCCGGACGGGCACACCCTGTTCGTCAACATCCAGGCGAGCCGGGGCATGACGTTCGCGATCTGGGGTGACTGGCGCCGGATCGGCGTCTGAGTCGTCGCCGGCGCGGGGTGGGGTGGCCGCGCCCCGCCCTGCGCCGGCCGAGCCCGCCGTGCCCGACGCGACCGACCGCCGGCCGTTGCGCCGGAGACCTCGCGGAGCAGCAGGTGCATGCCGGCGAGCATGACGCACGCCACCGGTTCGCAAAACCGGACTTCGGGTGTCAGGTTTTCCTGTCAGGGTCGGACGCATGACGACGAAACCGCTGACAGGAAAGGTCGCGCTGGTCGCCGGGGCGACCCGGGGGGCCGGCCGGCAGATCGCGGTGCAGCTCGGCGCGGCCGGCGCCACGGTCTACGCCACCGGCCGCAGCAGCCGGACCGCCGGCCGCTCGGAGCTGGACCGGCCGGAGACCATCGAGGAGACCGCCGAGCAGGTGACGGCGGCCGGCGGAACCGGGGTCGCCGTACGGGTCGACCACCTGGTCGCCGACGAGGTCCGCGCGCTGGTCGAGCGGATCGACGCCGAGCAGGGGCGGCTCGACGTGCTGGTCAACGACATCTGGGGCGCCGATCCGCTGATCAGCTGGGAGAAGCCGGTCTGGGAGCAGCGGCTCGACGACGGCTTCCGGACCCTGCGGCTGGCGGTGGACACGCACATCATCACCAGCCACTTCGCGCTCCCCCTGCTGATCCGCCGCCCCGGCGGGCTGGTCGTCGAGGTCGGTGACGGCACCAAGGCGTACAACGACACCCACTACCGGCTGTCGGTCTTCTACGACCTGGCGAAGGCGTCGGTGAACCGGCTCGCGTACGTCTGGGGGCACGAGGTGAAGCCGCACGGCGGCACCGCCGTGGCGCTCACGCCGGGCTGGATCCGGTCCGAGGCGATGCTGGAGCACTTCGGGGTCACCGAGCAGAACTGGCGGGACGGCGCCGCCAAGGACCCGCACTTCCTCATCTCGGAGACCCCGGCCTTCGTCGGCCGCGCGGTCGTCGCGCTCGCCGCCGACGAGGACCGGGCCCGCTGGAACCAGGCCTCCGTCTCGGCCGGGGAACTGTCCCAGGTGTACGGGTTCACCGACGTCGACGGCAGCCGGCCGGACGGGTTCCGCTACATCACCGAGGTGGTGGAGACGGGCAAGCCGGCCGACGTCACCGGCTACCGCTGACCGGGCGTGACCCGGTAGACCTCGGCGGACCGCCGGGCGGCGTCGACCATCAGCTCCCGCAGGTCCGGCGGGTCGAGCACCTCCACCTCCGGGCCCAGCGACAGCAGCTGGGAGTACGCGACCTCGACGGACTCGACGGGCAGGCGGGTGACCACCCAGCCCTGCCCGTCAGGCTCGCCGGCGGCGGTGAGCGCCTCGTCGTACACGAAGGGGGCGTCGACGAGGAAGCGGAGCCGGCGCCGGCCGACGGGGCTCAGCCGGACCGTCACCTCGGCCCGGAGCATGCTCCGCAGGAACTCCTCGGCCTGCTCCCGCCAGTACCCGGCCAGGTCGAAGCCGGTGTCCCGGTCGAACGTCCCGGCCCCCGTCTCGACGTGGGTGACCCGGTCCACCCGGTAGGTGCGGAACGCGCCGTCGACCCGGCCGACGAGATACCAGACCCCGCTCTTGAGCACCAGCCCGTACGGCTGCGCCTCCCGTTCGACCTCGCGGTCGCCGCGCCGGTAGCGCAGCCGCACCACCCCGTCCCGCCAGACCGCGCCGGCCAGTTCGCTCAGCCACGGCGGCGGCCCGCTCTCCCGGAACCAGCCCGGCACGTCCAGGTGGAACCGCTGCCCGGTGCGGATCGGCGCGTCGCGCAGGCTCGGCGGGAGCGCGGCGAGCACCTTCAGCTCGGCCGACGCCACCGCGTCGGCCAGCCCCATGTCGCCGGCCGGCCCCGGCAGCCCGGCCAGGAACAGCGCCTCCGCCTCGTCCCGGGTCAGCCCGGTCAGCCGCGTGCGGTAGCCGCCCAGCAGCCGGTAGCCGCCGGCGCGCCCCCGGTCGGCGTAGACCGGCACCCCGGCGGCGGAGAGCGCCAGCACGTCCCGGTAGACGGTGCGCTCGGAGACCTCCAGCTCACGTGCCAGCTCCGCCGCCGTCATCGCCTCCCGCGACTGGAGCAGCAGCACCAACGAGATCAACCGAGCCGCACGCACGCCCTACCGCTCACCGCCCGCCGGGCGTGAGCAGCCCCCGGTCGTACGCGGCGGCCACGGCGGCCGCCCGGTCGTTGACGCCGAGCTTGGCGTACACGTGCAGGAGGTGGGTCTTCACGGTGGCCTCGCTGATGAACAGTCGGGCGGCGGTCTCCCGGTTCGAGGCGCCCTTCGCCACCAGGGTGAGCACCTCCAGCTCGCGCTGGCTCAGCGGATCTTCCGCCGGCCCGCGGAGCCGCCCCATCAGCCGGCCGGCCACGCTCGGCGCCAGCACCGCCTCGCCCCGCGCGGCGGCCCGCACCGCCCGGACCAGCTCGTCACGGGGCGCGTCCTTGAGCAGGTAGCCGGTGGCGCCGGCCTCGATCGCCGGCAGCACGTCGGCGTCCGTGTCGTACGTGGTCAGCACCAGCACCTTCGCCGGGCTGCCCGAGTTGAGCAGCCGGTCGATCGCGGTGACCCCGTCCATACCGGGCATCCGCAGGTCCATCAGGACCACGTCGGGCCGGCTGTGCTCGGCCAGGGCGAGCGCCTCGGCGCCGTCGCGGGCCTCGCCGACCACCTCGAAGCCGGGGTCGCCGGTGAACATGCCGCGCAGGCCGTCGCGGACGACGGGGTGGTCGTCCACGATCAGCAACCGGATCGGGCTGGTCAACCGGCACCTCTGGCGAGCGCCGGCACGGACGCCGACACCGCGGTGCCATTGCCCGGCTCGCTCTCCACGGCCAGCTCGCCGCCGACCCGGGCCACCCGCTGCCGCATCACGGTCAGCCCGTACCCGCCGTCGGCGCGGGCCGCCGCCGGCAGCTCGGTGACGGGGAACCCCACCCCGTCGTCCCGGACGTCCAGAGTCACCACGTCCCCCATGTACGACAGGGTCAGGCCGACCCGGGACGCCTTGGCATGCCGGGCCACGTTGGCCAGCGCCTCCTGGGCGGCCCGCAGCAGGGTCACCTCGACCTCCGGGTGCAGCGGGTGGGCGTCGCCGGTGACGCTGACGTCGGCGCATACCTCGTTGATCGTCGACCAGCGCCGGGTCAGCTCGGCGAGCGCGTCGGGCAGCCGGGCCGTCTCCAGCGCCTCGGGCCGGACCGCCCGCACCGAGCGGCGGGCCTCGGTGAGGCTCTCCCGGGCCAGCGCGACCGCCGTGTCCACGTGCCGCTGCCAGTCGGCCCGCCGGTCCCGGGCCTGCCCGGCGGCCTCCAGCTGGGTGATGATGCCCGTCAGGCCCTGGGCCAGGGTGTCGTGGATCTCCCGGGCCATCCGTTGCCGCTCGTCGGTCACCCCGGCCTCCCGGGCCTGGGTGAGCAGCTGGGCGTGCAGCCCCTCGTTCTCCCGCATCGTCTCGGCCAGCCGGCGGTTCGCCTCGGCCAGCTCCGCGACCAGCCGCTTGCGGTTCGCGTTCTGCCGGTCGGTGATCATGCCGAACCAGCTCACCCCGCCGGCCACGCCCACGTTGAACAGCACGAGCACCGCCCAGAGCAGCCAGTGGCCCGCCGACGACGGCAGGCCACCGCCCTGCGCGGTGCCGATCAGGACGCCCGTGGCGGCCACTCCGGCGAACCGCCACCGGCCGTGCAGAACGAGGAACGCGTGCAGGAACCCCACCCAGGCGAAGAAGCCGTACCAGGGGCTGCTGATCACGAGCAGAGCGGCGAACCCGATCAGGCCGGAGTAGTAGACGCCCATCAGCCGGCGGCGGCCCACCCAGCCGGGATGCAGGTTGACGAACCAGGCGATCCAGGCCGCCGCCAGCCCGGCCAGCACCGGGTCGGGGACCACCGAGAGGCCCACGGGGACCGGCGCGACGGTGGCGAGCAGGGTGCCGACGGCCAGCCCGACGTAGGGCAGCACCCGGTGCAGGCCCGGCTCGCGGGCCTCCCAGGCCGCCAGCCGGTCGACCTGCTCGGCGGTGCTCGCCATCGTCTCCCCGCTCACTCCCAGCGAAACAGCTTCGCCGCCACCCCACCTGCGAGCACGGCGACCACCGCCATTATCGCCAGGTGCAGGGGGCGCGGCGCGTCCGCGGTCCAGGCGTCGAGCAGCGCCTGGACGCCGGGTGGCGTGTAGTCGCCGATCCGGACCAGGAAGTCCGGCAGCAGGAACCGCGGCACGTACACCCCGCCGAAGAACATGACCAGCATGAACAGCGGGACCGCGACGGCCTGCGCGGCCTTGGTCGTGCGGGCCACCGCCGCCACCATCAGCCCCAGCGCGAGCAGCGCCGCCGTGCCGAGGACGAGGGCCAGTGCGAAGCCGAGCGGGTGCCGGGGCAGCGGCACGTCGAAGGCCAGCCGGCCGACCACGATGAGCAGCACGGCGCTGATCAGGATGGTGGCCAGCGAGATGACCAACTGGGCGGCGAGCAGCGCGGCCGGGCTGGCGGGCGTGGTGGCCAGGCGGCGCAGCACGCCACGTTCCCGGTAGGTGGCCAGCACGGTGGGCAGGATGTTCACCGCCGCCATGGCGAGCGTGATCACCAGCAGTGACGGGGCGAAGTACTGGATGAAGGACAGGTCGCCGAAGTCCGGATTCGGCTCCCGCATTGCCGGGATCAGCCCGAACACCGCCAGCAGCAGCAGCGGCAACGCGATGGTGATCAGCGGCGCGGCGAAGTCCCGCAGGTAGAGTCGCGTCTCGATCTTGAGGATCTGCCCGAAGGCGTGCATGTCGGTCTCTCTCAGTCGGCGGGCCGGTGCCCGGTCAGCTCGACGAACGCGTCGTCGAGGGTGGACTGCTCCAGCCGCAGGTCGGCGGCGATGATCTGGTTGCGGGCGAGCACCGAGGTGACCGCGTGCAGCACGTCCCCGGTGCCGGTCACCACCACCTGACCGCCGGTGCGGTGCACGCCGGTCACCTCGGGCAGGTCGGTGAAGAGCCGGTCGTCCACCGGAGCGGACGGCCGGAACCGGATCCGCTGCTCCGGCGCCACCGTCGACACCAGACCCGCCGGGGTGTCCAGCGCGACGACCCGTCCCCGGTCGATCACGGCGATCCGGTCGCAGAGCCGCTCGGCCTCCTCCATGAAGTGGGTGACCAGCACGATCGTCACCCCGCTGGCGCGGATCTGCTCGACGAGCCCCCAGGTGTCCCGCCGGGCCTGCGGGTCGAGCCCGGTGGTCAGCTCGTCGAGGATGGCGATCTCGGGACTGCCGACCAGCGCGAGCGCGATGGACAGCCGCTGTTTCTGGCCGCCGGAGAGCTTCTTGTACGGGGTCCGCCGTTTCTCGCCCAGCCCCAGCTGGTCGATCAGCCGCTCCGGGTCGGCCGGGTCGCGGTAGAACGAGGCGTACAGCTCCAGCGCCTCGCCGACCCGCAGCTGGTCCGGCAGCTGGCTCTCCTGGAGCTGCACCCCGACCCGCTCGCGGAGCTGCGCCGCGTCCCGGCGCGGGTCGAGCCCGAGGACCGACACCCCGCCCCCGTCCGGGACGCGGAGCCCGGCGACACACTCCACCGTCGTGGTCTTCCCCGCGCCGTTCGGGCCCAGGATCCCGAAGATCTCCCCGGCCTCCACCGTGAACGACACGTCGTCCACGGCGACCACGTCGCCGTACCGCTTGTGCAGGTTGGTCACCTCGATGACCGGCATCACGCCGCCTTCCGCCGCCTGTCGTGCGTACCAGTCGAGGATCGCCGCCGGGACGCGGCGGCGGATCGACCGCGCGGTGATCATGGGAGACGGCGCCGGTTGACGCCGGTGATCCACCAACTGGTTGATGCGGACCTACGCTGTGGTCGTGACCGCGCCCCGTGACCTGGCCGCGCCCGTGACCGGTGCCGCCCGCCGTTTCCTCGGCGGCGCCGGCCTGTTCCTGCGCGGCATCGGTCTCTACGTCCGCAGCCCCGGCCTGATGCTGCTCGGCGTCGTGCCGGCGCTGATCTCCGGCGCGCTCTTCGTCGCCGCGTTCGCCACGCTCGTCTACTTCGTGGACGACCTGGCGGCGCTGGTCACGCCGTTCGCCGACGACTGGTCGGCGACCTGGCGCAACCTCGTGCGGGTGGTCGCCGGCCTGGCGGTGCTCGGGCTGGGCGGCCTGCTCACGGTGGTCGCGTTCACCGCGGTCACCCTGGTGATCGGGGACCCGTTCTACGAGAAGATCTCCGAACGGGTCGAGGAGCGCCTCGGCGGCACGCCCAACGCCGTGGAGGTGCCGTTCTGGTCGTCGCTGCGGCGCAGCGTCGCCGACTCGCTGCGGCTGGTGGGGTTGTCGGTGCTGTTCGGCGTGCCCCTCTTCGCGGCCGGCTTCATCCCGGTGGTCGGCCAGACCGTGGTGCCCGTGCTCGGCGCCGCCGTCGGCGGTTGGCTGCTCGCCGTGGAACTGGTCGGCGCGCCGTTCTACCGGCGCGGGCTGCGGCTGCCGGACCGGCGGGCCGCGCTCAAGGCGGACCGGCCGACCGCGCTCGGCTTCGGGACGGCGGTCTTCGTGTGCTTCCTCATCCCGCTCGGCGCGGTGCTGCTGATGCCGGCGGCCGTCGCCGGCGCCGCCCTGCTGGCCCGCCGTACGCTGGGCCAGCCGATCACGGCGGGCTGACGTGGAGATCACCCTGGTCGAGGGCGACCTCACCGCCCAACAGGTGGACGTGCTCGTCAACGCCGCCAACTCGTCGCTGTTGGGCGGCGGGGGAGTGGACGGGGCGATCCACCGGCGCGGTGGTCCGGCGATCCTGGCCGAGTGCCGGGCGCTGCGCGCCGCCAAGTACGGCCGGGGCCTGCCGACCGGGCAGGCGGTCGCGACGACGGCCGGTGACCTGCCGGCCCGGTGGGTCGTGCACACGGTCGGGCCGGTCTGGTCGGCCACCGAGGACCGGTCGGGGCTGCTGCGCGACTGCTACGCGAACAGCCTGCGGGTGGCCGACGAGCTGGGCGCGACGACAGTCGCGTTCCCGCTGATCTCCGCCGGGATCTACGGCTGGCCGGTCGACGACGCGGTCCGGCAGGCGCTGTCGGTGCTGCGGGCGGTCCGGCCGACCAACGTCACCGAGGCGCGACTGGTCCTGTTCGGCGCCGACACGTACGCCGCCGCGCGGCGGGTCGCCGACGAGGGCTGACGGCGCGGGCCGTCCGCACGATTCGCGCTGCGCGCAGGACCGCTGCCCGCAAGATCGCGCTGCGCGCAGGACCGCTGCCCGCAAGATCGCGCTGATTGTGCGAAGTAGTGGCCTCGCCGCGTGTGCGCGTGCGCGCGACCACTACATGTGCCTTCGAGCGCGATCATGGCGGTATTGCCGGCGTCAGGCTCGCCTCCGATGGCCGGCCTATCGGGATTCCTCGTCGGCGAGCCGGCGGCCTCGTCGCTCCGCGTACGCGCACTCCCGTCCCGGCCGACCTGGCGCTGTGCCGCGTGCGGTATCGCCTGGCCCTGTTCACCGGCGAAGCTGCGTCTCCTCGGCGAGTACCGGGGCAATCGTCCCGCGCTGCTGATCTACCTCGCTGCTCTTCAGGCTGAGGCCGCCGAGAACCTTGCCGCCTTGAACGGTTGCGCCCCGCCGGACAACCTCGCCGAGCGCTTCGTCCGGTGGGCCCGCGCCAGCCACGTCGGTCAGGCCAGCTCCCGCAGGCAGGACCACTGGGACGCGACCGGGCGGTAGCCGAGGCGTTCGTTGATCGCGAGCATCGGACCGTTCGCCTCGTCATTGCCGGTGTACGCGGTGGTCACCCCGCTCGCGGCGGCCCGGTGCAGGGCGGCCAGCTTCGCCACCGACGCCAGCCCGCGCCCCCGGTGCTGCGGCACGGTGGCGGTGTAGTCCGACCACATCCGGGTGCCGTCGCGTTTGACCAGGCTGATCGCGGCCAGGACGCCGTCCACCTCGGCAGCGGTGCTGGCCGCCCGGTCCAGGCCCACGTTGTCCCAGGTGTCCGCCCGCCAGTGCTCGTACGTGAGGGCGTCGGAGGGGATGTCCCCCGGCTCGTCGCCGCTGGCGGCCGCTTCCACCTCGTACACCCGGCGCGGGTCGACCTCGGACAGCGACACCAGCCGGACGCCAACCGGCACGTCGGGCAGCGGCGGCAGGGCGGCCAGCTCCAGCGCGGAGAAGCGTTCCTCGCGGCTCGGGGTGAAGCCGTGCCGCTCGGCGAACGGCAGCGACTCGGGCAGGGCCCGCCCGTGCAGGAGCGGGAGCCGGAGCGGGGCGAGGTGGTCCAGGGCGGCGGCCACGAGCGCGCTGCCGATGCCCTGCCCCCGGTGCTCGGGGTGGACGTGCAGGAGCGAGATCTCGCCGACCGACCGGGTCGACCCGGCGTAGCGGTACGCCGACACCCAGCCGACGACCGCACCGTCGACGTCGGCGACGAACGCCGTCCAGTGCTGGTCCGGTGGCGGCTGGGCGATCATCTGTCGGGTCGACGCCACGCCCCGGACCAGGAACGGGAGGACCCGGGTGCGCAGCGCCACGACGGCGGGCGCGTCGTCCGGGACGGCGGGGCGGATCCTCACGCGGCGCCCACGGTGGCGACGGCCTCGACCTCGACGAGCTGGTCGGCGTAGCCGAGGACGGCCACGCCGAGCAGGGTGCTGGGCGGGTCGTGGTCGCCGAAGGCGTCCCGGACGACCTGCCAGACGGCCACCAGGTCCGGCTGGTGGGCCGAGGCCACGTACACGGTGGTCTTGACGACGTCGGCGAGGCGGGCTCCGGCCGCCGCCAGGGCGGTCTCCAGGTTGGCCATCACCTGCCGGGCCTGTGCGACGTGGTCACCGGGGGCGACGGTACGGCCGTCGGCGTCCAGCGGGCAGGCCCCGGCGGTGTAGACGAGGCGGGCCGGCGGCTCGACGGTGGCGACGTAGGCGTACTCGGCGTCGGCGAGGGTCGGGACGTGGAGAAGTTGAGGCACGGCCCGACGCTAGCCCTCGGGTGGGCGGGCGCTCGACCCAATTTCGGGGCGTTCAACAGGGGGCCCTCCGCTCACGCGGACTCGCGGAGGATGAGCTCCGTCGGGAGGACGACCGTCGGTTCGATGGGCTCGCCGGCCGCCAGCCGCAGCAACTGCCGGGTCATCTGCCGGCCGATCTCCTGGATCGGCTGCCGGACGGTGGTCAGCGGCGGCTCGGTGTACGCGGCGGTCTCGATGTCGTCGAAGCCGATCACCGCGACGTCGTCCGGCACCCGCCGCCCCGCCTCGCGGAGCGTACGCAGGGCGGCGTGCGCCATCAGGTCGGAGGCGGCGAAGACCGCGTCGAGGTCGGGGTGCTCGGCGAGGAGCTGGCGCGTCGCCGCCGCCCCGGACTCCCGGGTGAAGTCGCCGAACGCGACCCGCTCGGGCAGCCCGGCGGCGGCGACCGTCTCCCGATAGCCGGCGAGCCGCTCGATGCCGGCCACCATGTCCTGCGGGCCGGCGATGGTGGCGATGCGCCGCCGGCCGCTGTCGAGCAGGTGCCGCACCGCCCGGGCCACCCCGCCGAGATGGTCCACGTCGACGTACGGCACGTCCGCGCCGTCGAGCGGCCGGCCGCTGCACACCACCGGGATGCCCAGCCGGGCCAGCCGGCCGGGCAGCGGGTCGGCGCCGTGCAGCGAGGCGAACAGCACCCCGTCGACGTGCCGGCCGGTGGTGTACCGCTCCACCCGCTCGTGCCCGGCCGGCGAGCCGGCGAGCATCAGCACGAGCTGCTTGTCGGCCGCCTCCAGCTCCTGCGCCGCGCCCCGGATGATGCCGGGGAAGACCTGGTCGTCGGAGAAGACGCGGGTGGCCGCCTCGGGCATGACCAGCGCGATCGAGTCGGTCCGCTGGGTTACCAGGCTGCGGGCCGCCAGGTTCGGCACATACCCCAGCTCGGCCACCGCCCGGCGGACCGCCTCGCGGATCGGCTCGGCCACCGTGGTGGAGCCGTTCACCACCCGGGACACGGTGGCCCGGGAGACGCCGGCCAGCCGGGCCACCGCCTCGAGCGTCGGTCGCTGTGCCGCCGTCATCGCCGTCGTCCCCCCGCTCGCCACGGTCGTCGCCCTCCGCCCGTCAGAGCCCGTTCCGGGAGATCACCTCCTGGTACCAGCGGGCGCTCGCCTTCGGTGTGCGCCGCTGGGTCAGGTAGTCGACGTGGACGATCCCGAACCGCTTCCGGTAGCCCTCGGCCCACTCGAAGTTGTCCAGGAACGACCATACGAGATAACCGCGCAGATCCACGCCGCGGGCGATCGCCTGGTGCGCCGCGCGCAGGTGCCCCTCCAGGTACGCGATCCGGTCGGCGTCGATGACCTCCCCGGCCGGGTCCGGCCCGGCCTTGTCCGGGAAGGCCGCCCCGTTCTCGGTGATCAGCAGCGGCACCCCCGGGTAGTCGGCGGCCAGCCGCTCCAGCAACCGGGTGAGCCCGGCCGGCTCGATCATCCAGCCCATGTCGGTGAGCGGCCCGGCCGGCGGCAGGAACTCCACCGCCCCGTCGGTGCCGGGGAACGCGCCACCGCCGCCGGCGCCGTCCGGCCGGCCGGCCACGTACGTGGGCTGGTAGTAGTTCACGCCGAGCAGGTCGACCGGGGCGGCGATCAGCTTCTCGTCGCCGTCCCGGATGAACGTCGGCGCCACGATCCTGCCGACGTGCTCCAGCACGTCCTCCGGGTACGCCGCCCGGAACAGCGGGTCCAGGAAGATCCGGTTCTGGAGGCCGTCGACGAGACGTACCGCGGCGGCGTCGGCGGCGCTGTCCGGGTCGGCGGGACGGACGTCCGCCGGGTTGAGCGTGATCCCCACGGTCTGCGCGCCGGCCGCCCGCAGCGCCCGCGTCGCCAGGCCGTGCCCGAGCAGCAGGTGGTGGACGGCGGTGAAGGCCGCGCCCGGGTCCTGCACGCCGGGGGCGTGGACCCCGTTGCCGTAGCCGAGATAGGCCGAGCACCACGGCTCGTTCAGCGTCGTCCAGGTGCCCACCCGGTCGCCGAGCCGGGCGTGCACCGCGGTGGCGTACGTGGCGAAGTGCTCCGCGGTCTCCCGCGTCCGCCAGCCGCCCCGGTCCTCCAGGGTCTGCGGCAGGTCCCAGTGGTAGAGCGTGACGATCGGCTCGATGCCCCGGGCCAGCAGGGCGTCCACCAGCCGGTCGTAGAAGTCCAGCCCGCGCGGGTTGACCGGGCCGGTGCCGTCCGGCTGGACGCGCGGCCAGGCGACCGAGAACCGATACGTCCGCAGGCCCAGCTCCGCCATCAGCGCCACGTCGTCCGCGTACCGGTGGTAGTGGTCGCAGGCGACGTCGCCGGTGTGGCCCCGGTGGACCTTGCCGGGCGTACGGCTGAAGGTGTCCCAGATCGACGGGCTGCGGCCGTCCTCCCGGGCCGCGCCCTCGATCTGGTACGCGGCGGTTGCCGCGCCCCACCGGAAGTTCTCGGGAAATTGAAGCTCACTCACGCCTTGACCGCACCTTCCATGATCCCCCCGATGATCTGGCGCCCGAAGAGGACGAAGACCAGCAGCAGCGGGAGGGTCGCGATGGCCGTCCCGGTGAACACCTGGGACATGTCCTGGTAGTACCCGTCCGACAGGGCCCGCAGGGACAGCTGAACGGTCGGGTTCTCCGGGTCGTTCAGGACAGCGTACGGCCAGAGGAAGTCGTTCCAGGTGGTCATGAACGTGAGCAGGCCGAGCACCGCGGCGGCCGGGCGCAGCGCCGGCAGCACCACGTTCCAGTAGATGCGGGCGGTGTTGCAGCCGTCGACCCGGGCCGCCTCGATCAGCTCGGTGCTGACCGCCTGTGCGGCGTACTGCCGCATCATGAACACCCCGAACCCGGTGACCAGGGCGGGGACGATCACGGCCGGCAACCGGTCGTTCCAGTTGAGCTTCGTCATCAGCAGGTACAGCGGGATGACGCCGAGCTGCGTGGGCACCATCATCGTCGCGATGATGACCATGAGCAGCGCGTTCCGGCCACGGAACCGCAGCTTCGCGAACGCGAACCCGGCCAGCGTGGAGAAGAGCACCACGGACACCGTGACCGTGGTCGACACGATCGCCGAGTTGATCAGACCGGTCAGGAAGTACGCGTCGGTGTTGGCGAAGAGCCGGGAGATGTTCGCGCCCAGGTTCCCGCCGGGGGTGACCGGCGGGGGGAGCTGACCCATCGCGTCGCTGGACCGGCTGGCCACCACGAACATCCACCAGATCGGGAAGACCGAGGCGAAGGCGGCGACCACCAGGGCGCCGTAGGTCAGCGGGCTGGCCCGCCAGAGCCGGCTCATCCCCGGCCTCCCTTCCCGGCGCCGGTGCCCAGCCGCCGGATGACCAGCACGTTGACCGCCGCCACGACGGCGATGAGCGCGAAGAGCAGCCACGCCACGGCCGAGCCGTACCCGAAGTTGTAGTGCGGGGCGAACGCGTTCTCGAACATGTACATGGTCACGGTCTGCGACTCCCGCAGCGGTCCGCCGCGGATCGGGTTGGTCCCGGAGTGGAAGAGGCGCGGCTCGGTGAAGAGCTGTAGACCGCCGATGGTGGAGATGATGACGGCGAAGATGATCGTCGGCTTGAGCAGCGGGACGGTGATCGACCAGAACTGCCGGACCCGGCTGGCGCCGTCGATCGCCGCCGACTCGAACAGGTCGCGCGGGATGGCCTGCATCGCGGCCAGGAAGATCAGGGCGTTGTAGCCGGTCCACCGCCAGTCCACCATCGTGGAGATCGCGACCCAGGAGGCGAAGCGGTTCGACTTCCAGTCGACCGCGTCGACGCCCAGCAGGTCGAGCAGCCAGTTGACCATGCCGAACTCGCGACCGAAGAGCACCCCGAACACGATCGCCACGGCGGCCGTGGAGGTCACGTTCGGGACCAGCACCGCCATCCGCCAGCCGGTCCGGGCGCGCAACTGGCGGTTGAGCAGGTTCGCCAGCCACAGGGCGGCGAGCAGTTGCGGGACGGTGGAGATGACGAAGATGCCGAGGGTGTTGACCACCGCGTGCCAGAAATCCGGGTCGGTCAGCAGGTTGGTGTAGTTCGCCGCGCCGATGAACGCGGGGTCGGTGCCGAGCAGGTCCCAGTCGTGCAGCGAGACCCAGAGCGTGTACACCAGCGGGTACGCCCCGAACACCGCGAACAGCAGGAAGAACGGGGCGACGAGCAGGTAGGGCGACCAGCGCGTGTCGAACCGGCTGAGCCGGTGGGAGCGGCTGGACCGCACGGGTGGTGCCGCCGCCACGGGCGGCCGGGCGTCAAGCTGCACGCTCATGCCCGGGTACTCCTTTCCACGCCGCCCGCTCCCCACCGGCCCGCGGTCGGCACGGCGGGCGGCCCGCCCCGGGGCGTGCGCGGAGCCGGTGGGGGAGCGGGGAGCGGCTACTTGGCGGCGGCCTTCTTCGCGTTCGTCACCGCGTCGTTCCAGCCCTGCTCGGGGCTGCGCTGCCCCAGCTCGACGGTGCGGACGGCGTTCTCCACCTCGGTGCGGACGGCCTGGTTCTTCGGGCCCATGTAGACCGGCTTGAGGCTCTTGGCGCCGGCGGCGAAGATCTGCCCGACCGGGGCGTCGGAGAAGTACGCGTTCGTGGCCCCGGCGACGGCCGGGTCCTCGAGCGCCTGCGGCGACGAGGGCAGCGGGCCCTTGGCCTTGAACGCCCCGATCTGGCCCTCGGTGCTGGTCAGAAACTTGGCCAGCTTGACGGCTTCCGCCTGGTGCTTGCTCTGCTTCGGCACCGCGAGGTAGGAGCCGCCCCAGTTGCCGCCGTTGCCCGGCACCCGGGCGATGTCCCACTTGCCCTTGGCGGCCGCGCCGGCGTTGCCCTCGATGACCCCGGTCATCCAGGCGGGGCAGGCGATCGTCGCGAACTTGGCCTGCTTGAAGGCGGAGACCCACTCCTCCGACCACGCGCCGTACTTGCCGGACAGGCCGGAGTCGATGATGTCCATGGTGGTGTCCCAGGCCTGCTTGACGGCCGGGTTGGTGTCCACGACGAGGTTGTCGCTGGTGTCGTAGTAGTGGTAGCCGGTCGTGTTGCCGGCGGTCTGCAGCACGATGGTGTTGAACGTGTTGGTGGCGGCGTCCAGGAACGACGCTCCGGTCTTGGCGGCGGTGAACTTCTCGCCCACGCGGATGTAGTCCGACCAGGTCGGCCAGAGCGCGGACACCGCGTCCCGCTCGGTGGGCAGACCGGCCTTGGCGAACAGGTCGGTGCGGTAGCACATCGCCATGCCGCCGACGTCGGTGCCGAGCCCGATCAGCTGCTTGCCGCCGGCGGTGAGGGCGGCGTTCCACTTCCAGTCCAGGAAGTTGTCCTTCAGCTCGCCCGCGCCGTGGTCGAGCAGGTTGACGAAGTGGCCCGGGTTGGCCTTGTACTCGACCAACAGCCCCTCCTCGATGGCGACCACGTCGCCCGCGCCCTTGCCGGCGGCGAGCCACTGGGTCAGCTTCGGGGAGTACTCGTCCAGGTTGCCGCCGGTGCCCCGCTCGACGATCTTCACGCCGGGGTTGGCGTCCATGTACTGCTTGTACAGCTCCTCGTAGCCGAACTGGCCGAACACGTCGACGGTGAGCGTGATCGTGCCGTCGCCGGCGGCGTCGTCGCCCCCGCCGCAGGCGGTGGTGGCGAGCAGGGAGGTGGCGGCTATGAGGGCGACCGCCGCGAGGCGGCGGCGCGGGATGGCACCCATGTCTCGGACCCCTCTCAGGTCGGTGGGTGGTGGAGGACGATGAGAGAGCGCTCTCACAGAGCCTCGCCCGACCTCCCGCCGATGTCAAGAGAGCGCTCTCTCGCCATTGTCGGGCCGTGATATTCGGCCTCTACACACCGAAGGAGTGGCTGTTCGCGTCGGAACAGCCACTCCTTCGGCTAGGCGCGGGTGCGGTGGTCAGCCCACCCGGAGGCCCTCCAGCAGGCCGTGGTCACCCGCGATCGTGAGGTTGTCGAAGCCGACCCGCCCCCACAGCGCCAGCAGCAGGTCGCTGGCGGTGCCGCTGACCTGGACCCGGGCGTGGTGGTCGTCGTGGTCGAAGATGGTGGCGGTGTCCAGCAGGGCCACCCCCTCGCCGCGCAGCCGCAGGAACCACTCCTGCGCCGCGTCCGGCGCCGACAACTGCACCACCCCGTGCCACGGCCCGCCCGCCCGCCGCCGTCCGGCCGGCAGCCAGGTGTCCAGCACCTCGCTCACCCCGTCGGCCGCGAGCTTCGCCTCGATCGGCTCACCTGCGGCGATGGCGAGCTGGGCGTCCCAGCGGTGCACCGCGGTCTCGTGCGCCATCCGGCGGGACCAGAACCCCGCCTTCTTGGGCTGCGGGGCCCAGTTCCACGCCGGGGCCTCCGGGTCGAGCCGGTCGAAGAGGGCCATCAGCTCGTCGTACGCCTGCTGCCAGAGCTGCAGCGCGGTCTCACCCGGACCCGGCTCCACCGGCTGGGACCGGCGGGCCGGAGCCGTGGTGGCGTTGGCGGACGCGACCCCGTGCGCCCAGCGGTAGACGCCGGCGAGGTGCCGGGTCAGGTCGGTCACCGTCCAGCCGGGACACGACAGCACCGGCGTCTCGGGGGGTGCCTCGGCGACAGCGGCGGCGAACGCCGGGCCCTCCGCCCGGAGCGCCCCGATCCAGAAGTCCTTCGTGCCGTGCAATCTGCTCATCGCCATCCTCCCGGGGGTGACCGGGCCACCAGTGGGCGCCGCGGCTACCCCTCAGCCTAGGGTGAAGGGCGTGTCCGACGTCCACACCCAGCCGACAACCGGAGCCGAACCCGACGCCGTGTGTCATTTGGCGCGATACACGACATTGCGGCTAGGCGGCCTGGCCACCCGCGTGGTCACGGCCAGCAACGCGGACGAGCTCGTCCGCAGCGTGCGCGAGGCGGGGGACCGGGGGGAGAAGATCCTGATCCTCGCCGGGGGCAGCAACGTGGTGATCGGCGACGCCGGCTTCCCGGGGACCGTGGTGCTGGTCCGCTCGCGCGGCCTCCAGGTGGTCGCGGAGGACGCCGACACCGTCACGGTACGCGTCGAGGCCGGCGAGCCCTGGGACGAGTTGGTCGCCGCCACCGTCGCCAACGGCTGGTCCGGCCTGGAGTGCCTCTCCGGGATCCCCGGCTCCACCGGCGCCACCCCGATCCAGAACGTCGGCGCGTACGGCCAGGAGGTCGCCGAGACCATCACCGGCGTGTGGGTCTACGACCGGGTGGCCGGGACCACCGACCGGATCGCGGCGGCCGACTGCGGCTTCATGTACCGGTCCAGCATCTTCAAGTACAGCGACCGGTGGGTCGTGCTGTCGGTCGACTTCCGCCTCGCCCGGTCGCCGCTGTCCGGCCCGATCCGGTACGCCGAACTCGCCCGCGCGCTCGGCGTCGCGGTCGGCGACCGGGTGCCGCTGGTCGACGCCCGCGCCGCCGTGCTGCGACTGCGCGCCGGCAAGGGCATGGTGCTCGACGCCGCCGACCCGGACACCTGGTCGGTCGGCTCGTTCTTCACGAACCCGGTGCTGGACCGGGCCGCGTACGAGCGCCTGCGGGAGCGGGCCGCCGACATCGGCGAGCCCCCGTCCTGGCCGGGCGCCGACGGCACGGTGAAGGTCAGCGCCGCCTGGCTGATCGACAAGGCCGGCTTCGGCAAGGGCCACCCGGGCGCCGGAGGTGCGGTCACCATCTCGACCAAGCACACCCTGGCCCTGACCCACCGCACCGGCACCGCCCGGACGGAGGACCTGGTCGCCCTGGCGAGAGAGATCCGCCAGGGCGTGGAAACCCGCTTCGGCGTGACCCTCCACCCCGAACCCGTCCTGATCAACTGCGCCCTCTAGCCCCACAACCTGGGCCATCGATCCGCCCGTTGACCATGAAGTCATGGCTGGCGGTACGCCGAGTCGGACGGCGACAACTTCATGATCAACGCGGCGGGTGGGTGGGGGCGACGGCGGGCCAGGGGATGGTCACCCGGCCGTGGCGCCAGTGGTGGGGGCGGCCCAGGACGGGCCAGCCCGACGCGCGGACGGTGGACACCGCTCTCAGCCAGCGCTGACGGGGGCCGTACGGGGCGTAGCCGGCCGCGGCCTGCCAGGCGTGCTCCAGAGCGCGCAGGAAGGCGTGGATCGGCTCACCCTCGACGTTGCGGTGGATCAGGGCCTTGGGGAGCCGTTCGGCGAGCTGCGCGGGGCTCTCCAGGGTGGTCAGCTTGGCGCCGAGCGTCAGCGAGCGCGGGCCGGCGGCGTCGAGCAGCACCCAGCCGCCGAGCCGCCCCAACTCGTCGCAGGTCCCCTCGACCAGCAGGCCGCCCGGGCCGAGCGCGGCGGTCATCGTCGCCCAGGCCCCGGCGACCTCGCTCTCGTCGTACTGGCGCAGCACGTTGCACGCGCGGACCAGCGCCGGGCGCAGCCCGGCCAGCTCGAAGCCGCCCCGGGCGAAGGTGAGCCCGGGCGGGTCGGCGGCGGGCTGGGCGGCGGCGACGCGTACCGGATCGATCTCCAGCCCGACCACCCGGACGTCGGCACGGACCGCGGTGGCCAGCCGGGACCGCAGCTCGACGGCCGTGACCGGGTCGGCGCCGTAACCCAGGTCGACGACCAGCGGGTCGGCGGCCCCGCGCAGCACGTCCCCGCAGGTCTCGACGATCCAGTTGTCCACCCGGCGCAGCCGGTTGGGGTTCGTCGTCCCCCGGGTGACGACGCCCAGCGGGTGCCGCGCCGGCCCTGCCATCACCCCACCCGGTGCACCTTGTGCTGCGCGGCCTGCGCCAGCGGGCGGACCACCAGACGGTCCACGTTGACGTGGTGCGGGCGGGTGGCGCACCAGGCGACGCAGTCCGCCACGTCGTCGGCGACCAGCGGCTCGGGTACCCCGGCGTAGACCGCGGCGGCCCGGTCGGCGTCGCCGTCGAAGCGGACCAGCGAGAACTCGTCGGTCTTCACCATTCCGGGATCGATCTCGACGACCCGGACCGGCCGGCCGCACAGCTCGAGGCGCAGGGTGCCGGCGACCGCGGTCTGCGCGTGCTTCGCGGCGGTGTAGCCGCCACCGCCCTCGTAGACGGTGAAGCCGGCGGTCGACGACACGATGACGATGGTGCCGGCGCCGGAGGACTCCAGCGCCGGCAGCAGAGCCTGGGTGACCCGCAGCGTGCCCAGCACGTTGACGTCGTACATCCACTGCCAGTCACCGACCGAGCCGGTCTCCACCGGGTCCAGGCCGCGGGCGCCCCCGGCGTTGTTGACCAGCAGGGTGACCGGGCCCGGTGCGGCCGCCGCCGCGGCCGCGAGGCCGGCCACCGACTCGTCCGAGGTGACGTCGCAGGCCACCGCGGTGGCCGAGCCGCCGGCGGCCTCGATCTCCCCGACCAGGTCGGCGAGCCGGTCGGTACGCCTCGCGGCGGCCAGCACGTGGAACCCCTCGGTGGCGAGCCGGCGGGCGGTGGCGGCGCCGATCCCGCTGGACGCCCCGGTGACGACGGCGACAGAAGTCATCCGCCCATTCTGACCCCCGATCCCCGGTACCGGACCGATGAGGTCCGTCACCCCCGAAGACGCCGGGACGCATTACCGATCCCCGATCGGGAAGATGACATCCGGCGTATCGGTTGACCGAGAAGCGCCGGTAGTGCGTAACGGCAACAACCGTGGCAGAGGGAGCGGACGTGGCGGAAGAGCACACCGGTGTCGGTCGTCAGCGAGGTGCCCGTCCGTGGCCCCGTCCCCGCCGCATCGCGACCCTGTCCGTGCACACCTCGCCCCTGCACCAGCCCGGCACCGGTGACGCCGGCGGGATGAACGTGTACATCCTCGAGGTCGCCAGGCGGCTGGCCGAGGCGAACGTCGAGGTGGAGATCTTCACCCGGGCCACCTCGGGGGACCTGCCGCCGGTGGTCGAGATGGCGCCCGGCGTGCATGTCCGGCACATCACCGCCGGGCCGCTCGAAGGACTGACCAAGGAGGAGCTGCCCGGCCAGCTCTGCGCGTTCACCGCCGGCGTGCTGCGCGCCGAGGCGTCCCGCCCGCCGGGTCACTACGACCTGATCCACTCGCACTACTGGCTGTCCGGGCAGGTCGGCTGGCTGGCCAAGGAGCGCTGGGGGGTGCCGCTGGTGCACACCGCGCACACCCTCGCCAAGGTCAAGAACGCGCAGCTCGCCGCCGGGGACCGGCCGGAACCCAAGCCCCGGGTGATCGGCGAGGAGCAGGTGGTGGCCGAGGCCGACCGGCTGGTCGCCAACACGAAGGTCGAGGCCGGTGACCTGATGGACCGGTACGACGCCGACCCGACCCGGGTCGCGGTCGTCGAGCCCGGCGTCGACCTGGCCCGCTTCCGTCCCGCCCCCGGCGACCGTGGGCGCGCCCGGATCGCCGCCCGCCGCCGGCTGGGCCTGCCGGAGGGCGGCTACGTCGTGGCGTTCGTCGGCCGGATCCAGCCGCTCAAAGCGCCCGACGTGCTGATCCGCGCGGCGGCCGCGCTGCGGGAGCGGGACCCCGCGCTCGCCCGGGAGCTGACGATCGTCATCTGCGGCGGCCCCAGCGGCAGCGGGCTCGACCGGCCCACCGCCCTCATCGAGCTGGCCGCCTCGCTGGGCGTCACCGACCAGGTGCGGTTCCTGCCGCCGCAGACCGGCGACGACCTGCCCGATCTGTACCGGGCGGCCGACCTGGTCGCGGTGCCGTCGTACAACGAGAGCTTCGGGCTGGTCGCGCTGGAGGCGCAGGCCTGCGGTACGCCGGTCGTCGCGGCCGCCGTCGGTGGGCTGGTCACGGCGGTACGCGACCAGGTGAGCGGCGTGCTCGTCGACGGTCACGACCCGGCTGACTGGGCCGGCTCGCTGGCCCGGCTGCTGCCCGACGCCACGCTCCGGACGGCGCTGGCCCGGGGTGCGGAACGGCACGCCGCGAACTTCTCCTGGGACCGCACGGTGTCCGGCCTGCTCGACGTCTACGGCGAGGCGATCGCCGAGCACCGCGCCCGCCTGACCGCCCAGCTCGCGACCTGCTCCTGGTGACCGGAAGCGGCCCCGGCCGGACCGGGTCGGTGCTGCGCGCGAGCGGGTCGGGCCGGCCGTAGAGTGGGTGCGATGAGCGGTAAGAGCGACCTCGGGGCCTTGATCGAGTCGGTCTGCGCCGAGCGGGACCTGGCCTGCGAGCCCACCGGGCCGCACTCGTACGCGGTCACCCTGCCCGGCACCCACAAGCTCAAGACCGTCTGCAACCTGATCGTCGGCGAGCACGCCCTGCGGATCGAGGCGTTCGTCATGCGCCAGCCCGACGAGCGCCGCGAGGAGCTGTGGGCGTGGCTGCTCCAGCGCAACGCCCGCATGTACGGGGTGTCCTTCTCCATCGACGCCGTCGGCGACGTCTACCTGACCGGCCGGGTCAATCCCGCCGGTATCGACGCCGACGAGCTGGACCGGCTGCTCGGGGCGGTCCTGACGTACGCCGACGAGTCCTTCGACACCATGCTGGAGATCGGCTTCGGCAGCTCGATCCGCCGGGAATGGGAGTGGCGGGTCAGACGCGGCGAATCCACCGCGAACCTCGCGGCCTTCGCTCACCTCTTCGAGCCCACCGACGGCACCGCACCGGTTGCCGGTGAGCCCGCTCCCGCTCCGGGAGGTTCGGGCCGGTCCTGACGGGTATGCCGCACCGCGCGGTGCGGCAGTTGGGACCCGCCGCGCGCCGAGGACGGACTGTCTCAAGGAGCGTGAGCGTCCATGGCTCAGCGAAGCAGCTCAGGTCGCGGCGGGACCGCGACCCGGACCGGGCGACAGCCAGGAAACCAGACTCCGAACACCCCGCAGGTGTCCGAAGCCGAGATCTCCCGGATGAAGGTGGACGAGATCCGCGGGCAGTTGCGCCGGCACGGCGTGTCCGGCATCTCCGCGCTACGCAAGCCGGAACTGGTGCGGACGTTGGTGCGCACCCTGCGGTCCGCGCGGCGGGCCGGCGGGGCGGCCCGCACGGCCACCGGGCCGGCGGGCCGGGCCACGGGCACGAGAGCGGCGGCGGGTCGCGCGGCGGCGACCAAGCGGGCGGCCGGTCGTACCCCGACGGCCCGCGCGAAGGCGGCGCCGGCGAACAAGACCGCGCCCGCGAAGAAGGCCGCCGCGAAGAAGACCACTGCGGCGAAGAAGACCACTGCGGCGAAGAAGACCACTGCGGCGAAGAAGGCCGCCGCGAAGAAGACCACTGCGGCGAAGAAGACCGCCGCGGCGCGTGCGGCGGCCCCGGCGAGGAAGGCGCCCGCGAAGAAGGCGCCCGCGCGGAGGACCACCGCCAAGGCGACGCCGGCGAGGAAGGCCGCGAAGAAGGCGCCCGCGAAGAAGGCGCCGGCCGCGAAGAAGGCGCCGGCCGCGAGGGCCACGACGGCGAAGCGAGCCGCGCCCGCGCGGAAGGTGACGGCCGCCGGCCCGTCCCGCGGCACGGCGGTGCGCACCGGACGGAACTCCTCGCGGTCGGTGCGGTCTTCGCAGGTCATCACGTCGGTGGCCGACCGGCCGGAGCGCCCCGGCCGGAGCCTGGTGACCGCTGACCACGACGTCATCCGGCGGTGGGCGGAGCAGCGCAACGCCCGGCCGGCGACGATCGCGGGCACCGAGCGGGAGGGCCGCGCGGGTGTGCTGACGTTCAACCTGCCCGGCTACCGGGAGAGCAGCCGGATCCGCGAGATCACCTGGGACGAGTGGTTCCGGACGTTCGACGAGCGGAAGCTGAACCTGATCTACCAGGAGCAGATGCGCGACGGCCGCACCAGCAACTTCTTCCGGACCGAGTCACCCGATCGGGAGGACGGGTGAGTGTTTGGGGGAATGCCCGGCGGGTATGCGCTGTTGGCCACAGTTGGACCCGGGCAGCGGCGACATCGGGGCTGTGACCGGCGAGACAGCCGGTCCAGGTTGAATCCGCAATCCGGGCGAACTAACTTTATTGCACCGCGCTGCGCTCGGATCCGTTCGGGGGAGCGGAGGATCGATCAGATCCGTGCATCGAGCGTGGTGCGGGGGACGGGTGGAACAACACCGTTGGGGGACGGTGGCCACCTGTTTGGACCGGCGGCGTGAGCGGGTGCCGCTTACGGGGGTGAGTGCCGCCCGCCGCCGCCGGTCATACGGTGCGAAACGCCCATCACGGGTTCGTGATGGGCGTTTTGCGTACCCCGGTGCCGACCTCGCGCCACCGGCGCGGACGTACCCCGTCAGCTGGTGAGGCCGCCGCCGCGCGGTCGGCGCGCGAACCTGCGGTGGCCAGGGCCGGCGGTCAGGGTCACCGCTCGGCCGAGAGCGCCGGTTCGCGGCGGGCCGCGCCGGCCCGGCGCAGGGCGGCCACCCGGCGCTCCCGGGGCGGGCCGGCGAGCAGGTGGCAACCGGCCGCGAGCAGACCCAGGCCGCCGACGACGAGCCAGTGCTGCTCGCCCAGGTACTGCAGGCTCACGCCGCCGAGCGTCGGCGCCACGAACGACGCCGCCGGGAAGGCGAGGTAGAAGACCGACTGGTACCGGGCGCGCAGCTCGGGCGGGGCGAGTTCGGCGTTGATCTGGGCGTTCGGCGGCGCGGCCAGCATCTGCCCGACCGTCCAGACCACCGCCGCCGCGAGGTAGACCGCCAGCTCGTCGGCCACGGCGAGGGCCGCGAAGCCCAGTGCCAGGAGCGCCGTCGAGACGGCCAGGACGCGGTCCTTGCGGTGCCGGTCGATCAACCGGGGTACGAAGAGCTGCCCGACGACGATGAGTACCCCACCCAGTGCCACCACCGCGCCGTACGCCGAGGGGCGCAGCCCGTCCGCGCGCATGGCGAGCGGCATGATCGTGGAGGTCTGCATGGTCAGCACGGCGAGCACGAAGGTCAGCCCCACGAAGGTGAGGAACACGCGGTCGGTCAGCGCGGTGTGCAGCCCCGGTCGCCGCCGGCGGGAGAGATCTTGGACAGTTGCCGTGCGCTGGGAACGGGAGGTGTCCAAGATCCGCCGGCGGCGTCCGCCGGCGAGCGTCTCGGGCACCTTCCCGGCGATGACCAGCGCCGCGGTCAGCGTGGCCGCGGCGTCGACCAGGAAGAGCGCGAGGAAGCTCGCCTCGGCGAGGATCCCGGCGAGCAGCGACGCGACCGCCATGCCCAGGTTGAACGCCCAGAACTGGAGGTTGAAGGCCCGCGAGCGGCGCTCCTCGGGTACGACGTCCACGATCGCCGCCACGAAGGCGGGGCTGGGCATCGAGTGGACCACCCCGACCAGGGCGCTGAGCACCGCGATCAGCACCAGGTGCCGGCTGAACGCGAGCGCCACCATCAGCGCCGCCGTGCCGAGGTGGGCGGCGAGCAGGGTCGACCGGCGTCCCCACCGGTCGGCGAGCACGCCGCCGAGCAGCACACCGGCCGCCCCGCCCAGCCCGTACGCCCCGACGATCGTCCCGGTCAGCGCCTCGCTCGCCCCGCGCGCCTCGGTCAGGTACAGCGGGAGGAAGAGCATGGCGAACGCGCCGGCCCGGTTGATGAGCAGGCCGCCCCAGAGATACCAGAAGGTGGCGGGTAGCCCGCCGGCCGTGTCGTGCACCCAGCGGCGCAGCACTCGCACCCGTCGCCTCCCGAACAGTTCAGATTCCTAAACGAACCGTTCCCGACCGTAGGAAGATCAGTCTTTTCGCGCCAGGGTGTCGCCGGTCACGGCTGACCAGCGGTGACCGAGCCGGTCCGCGTACCCCCGTCGGAGCGGGCCGGAAGTGGCTCGGCCGGTGCCGTCGCGGCGGCCTCGCCCGCCTCGGGCGCGGGCGGGCGCAGCGCGACGGCCGGCACCACCGGACGCGTCGCGGTTCGCAGCGCGACCGCCCGGCGTTCCCGGGCCGGCCCGGAGACCAGGTGCCCCACCGCCATCAGCCCGCCGATCGCGGCACAGGCCAGCCACAGCGTGGCGTTGCCGGCCTGTTCCCGGACCAGCCCGCCGAGGATCGGTGCGACGGCGCCGGCCACCTGCCAGGAGAGCGAGAAGACGCCCTGGTAGCGGCCACGCAGCTCGCTCGGCGACAGCTCGGCGATCAACGTGGCGTTGGACGGCGAGTTGAGCATCTCCCCGACGGTCCAGATCAGCACGGTCAGGCCGTAGAACCAGGCGGTCTCGGCGAACGCGGTCAGGCCGAACCCGACGCCCATCACCACCGCCGCCAGGGCGAGCACGTGGGACCGGCTCCGGCCCTTGATCAACCGGGGGACGAAGAGTTGGCCCACCACGATCAGGACGCCGTTGAGGGCGATCACCGCGCCGTACGTCGCGGGGCTGAGCCCGGCGTCGCCCATGGCGATCGGCAGCATCGAGATGTGCTGGAGGAAGACCAGCGCGCCGAACAGGTTCAGTGCCACGAAGCCGAGGTAGACCCGGTCGGACAGGATGGTGCGCAGCGCCCCGGACGGCGCGGCCGGCCGCCCCGCGGCGACCGCCACCGGACGGCGGGTCTCGCCGACCTTGACGAAAATGATCAGGGCGGTGATCAGCGTGGTGACCGCGTCCACCACGAAGAGCAGCAGGTAACCGGCCTGGGCCGCGACCCCCGCGAGGATGGCCGCGCAGGCGAAGCCGAGGTTGATCGCCCAGTAGTTCAGGGAGAACGCCCGCAACCGGTCCTTCTCCGGAACGACGTCGATCATCATGGCGCCGAACGCGGGCCGGGCCGCCTCGGCGAACAGGCCGAGCAGGAGCGCGCCGAGCGCCACCAGCTCCAGTTCCCGGGCGAAGCCGAGGGCCAGCATCATGCTCGCCGCGCCGATGTGGGCGGTGAGCAGGGTGGGCCGGCGACCCCAGCGGTCGGTGAGCGTGCCGCCGATGGTGGTGCCGACCGCGCCGCCGACGCCCCAGAGCCCGAGGACCAGGCCGGCCTGCGCGGCCGAGAAGCCCCGCTCCTGGGTCAGGTAGATGGCGAGGAAGACCAGGACGAACGAGCCGAGCCGGTTGATCAGGGTGCCGCCCCAGAGGTACCAGAAGGTCCGGGGCAGGCCGCCGGCCGTGTCCTGTAACCAACCCCGCATCGCCCGCACGTCGGCGCCCCCCCCGTTTCGTAATGACCGGCCTCCTGGCAGCGCCTTACAACCTAGTGCCGCCCCGGAAGGCTGGTCACCGGGATTTCCACGTGGTGGTCGTCACCACCCTTCCCGCGCGTACGGGGAGCCGGTGCGGCAGGATGATCGGCATGACTGCTAGCGAAGGGTCCACCGTCGGGACGCTGGTCCTGCTGCGGCACGGCGAGAGCGACTGGAACGCCAAGAACCTCTTCACCGGCTGGGTCGACGTGGACCTGACCGAGAAGGGCGAGATCGAGGCGCGCCGCGGCGGCGAGTTGATGCGCGAGCACGGCCTGCTGCCGGACGTGGTGCACACCAGCCTGCTGCGTCGGGCGATCCGCACCGCCGAGCTGGCGCTGGACGCCGCCGACCGGCACTGGATCGCGGTGCGCCGGTCGTGGCGGCTCAACGAGCGCCACTACGGCGCCCTGCAGGGCAAGAACAAGAAGCAGACCCTCGCCGAGTACGGCGAGGAGCAGTTCATGCTCTGGCGCCGCTCGTACGACACCCCGCCCCCGCCGATCGCGGACGACGACGAGTGGTCGCAGGTCGGGGACCCGCGTTACAAGGTGCTGCCGAGCGAGCTGATGCCCCGCACGGAGTGCCTCAAGGACGTCGTCGACCGGATGCTGCCGTACTGGTACGACTCGATCGTGCCGGACGTCCTGGCCGGCCGGACGGTCCTGGTGGCCGCCCACGGCAACTCGCTGCGCGCCCTGGTCAAGCACCTCGACCAGATCAGCGACGAGGCGATCGCCAAGCTGAACATCCCGACCGGCATCCCGCTGCGCTACGACCTCGACCCGCAGCTGCGCCCGCTGACGCTCGGTGGCACCTACCTGGACCCGGAGGCGGCGAAGGACGCCGCCGCCGCGGTGGCGAACCAGGGCCGCTGACGAGGCCGGGTAGGTGGGAAGGGCCCCTTCGCGACGCGAGGCGTCGGGAGCGGCCCTTCCGTCACCTCAGGCGGTGGATTCGCCGGTGATCAGGTAAACGACGTGCTCGCCGACGTTGACCGCGTGGTCGGCGAAGCGCTCGTAGAAGCGTCCCAGCAGGGTCGCGTCGATCGCCGTCTCCACGCCGTACGGCCAGTCCTCCCCGAGCAGCACCCCGAACAGGCTGCGGTGCAGGTCGTCCATGGCGTCGTCGTCGCGGTCCAGACCGCCGGCGAGGTCGGCGTCCGGCTTCGCCAGAACCGCGGAGATCTTGGCAGCCAGCCCGTCCGCGATGCCCGCCATGTCGGTGAAGACCGGGCGCAGCTCCGCCGGCACGGCCGGCGAGGGGTGCCGCCGGAGCGCCGTCTTCGCGACGTGCTCGGCCAGGTCGCCCATGCGTTCCAGGTCGGCGGCGACGTGCAGGGCGGTGATCATCATGCGCAGGTCGGACGCGACCGGGGCCTGCCGGGCGAGCAGGTCGCAGACGCGCTCCTCGACGTCGCGGTAGCGGCCGTCGATGTCCGCGTCCCGCTCGATCACCGCCTGCGCCGCCGCCCGGTCGGCGGTGAGCAGGGCGCGGGTGGCCTGCCGCATCGCGGCGCGGACCTCCTCGGCCAGGTCCACCAGGAACTGGTTGACGAGCTGCAGGTCGGCACGGAACTCCGCACGCATGGATCACGTCCTGTGGTCGGGTGCCGTCGGTTGCCGGCGGCGGGAGGCAGGGCGTGGCCCACGGTAGGTGGCGTGGGCGGACCGCGGGTGAACCCCGGTGAACGGCACCGGACGTGACGGTGAACATTCGCGGAAGCAGTGGGTTTCGTCCCGTTCTGAGCGGTCGACAGGTTAACGATGACCCTACGATCGCCGCGTGGAGTGGGTGGTGACGGTCGCCGCGGCGGTCGGTCTGGTGGTCGGGCTGGCGGCGGGACTGCTCCTGCCCCGGTTCGCCGCTGCCGCCCGGGACCGCCGGGGGAGGCCGGCGATCGGCGAGGATCCGCGGTCCGGCTTCGGCCGCCGGGCGATCGACTCCCTCCGGGTCGGCGTCGTGGTGCTCGACGCCGACGACGTGCCCGTCCTGGTCAACCCGGCGTCCCGGGCGATGGGGCTGCTCCGCGCCGGCGCCACCCCGGGCTCGATCGCCGCCCACCCGCTGATCCGTACGCTCGTCGGGCAGGTGCGGCGCACGGGCGTGCGCCGCGAGATCGAGCTGGACCTGCCCCGGGGCCGCGACGGCGCCGCGGAGAATCCGCTCGGCGTGCACCTGCGGGCGATCGGCCTGGGGGCCGGCTACGTCGCCGTGGAGGCGGCCGATGTGACCGAGGCGCACCGGCTGGCCCGGGTCCGGCGCGACTTCGTGGCCAACGTCAGCCATGAGCTGAAGACGCCGATCGGGGCGCTGCAACTGCTCGCCGAGGCGCTGCTGGACGCCACCGAGCCGGCGGGCGCGGAGCAGCCGGGCCTCTCCGAGGACCTGGTCGCCGCGCGCCGGTTCGCCGAGCGGATCCAGCACGAGTCGACCCGCCTGGGCCGATTGGTGCAGGAACTGCTGGAGCTGACCCGGTTGCAGGGCGCCGAGCCGCAGCCCGCGCCGGAGCCGGTCGCCGTGGACTGGTTGGTCGCCGAGGTGGTGGACCGGACGCGGACCAGCGCCAGTGCCCGCCGGATCGACGTGGTCGTCGACGGCGAGCGGGGGCTGACCGTGTACGGCAGCGGAAGCCAACTCGCCACCGCGGTGTCGAACCTGGTCGAGAACGCCATGAACTACTCGGCCGATGACACCACGGTCCGGATCACCGCGCGGACGGACGACGAACACGTCACGATCGCCGTCGCCGATCAGGGCATCGGCATCGCCCCGAGCGACGTGGACCGGATCTTCGAGCGGTTCTACCGGGCCGACCAGGCCCGGTCCCGCTCGACCGGCGGTACCGGTCTCGGGCTCGCCATCGTCAAGCACATCGCCAGCAACCATGGCGGACGGGTCGAGGTCGAGAGCACTCTTGGTGGTGGGTCGACGTTCACCCTCCGGCTGCCCGCCCGCCCACCGGACGACCTCCTGGTGATACCGCCCGCCGATGGGATCGACGCCGACCCGGCCGAGCTCCGGCAGGTCTGACAGTGAGGAAAGGACATCCCTTGAGCCGCGTTCTGGTGGTCGAGGACGAGGAGTCGTTCTCCGACGCCCTGTCGTACATGCTCCGCAAGGAGGGCTTCGAGGTGTCGGTCGCCGCGACGGGCCCCGCGGCCCTCACGGAGTTCGACCGGACCGGCGCGGACATCGTGCTGCTCGACCTGATGCTGCCCGAGATGTCGGGTACCGAGGTGTGCCGGCAGCTCCGGCAGCGCTCGCACGTGCCGATCATCATGGTCACGGCGCGGGACAGCGAGATCGACAAGGTGGTCGGCCTGGAGATCGGCGCCGACGACTACGTGACCAAGCCGTACTCGCCGCGGGAGCTGGTCGCCCGCATCCGGGCGGTGCTGCGCCGGCGGAGCGCCGAGGGGGCCGAGTCCGGTGCGCCGACGCTGGCCGCCGGCCCGGTCCGGATGGACATCGAGCGGCACGTGGTCACCGTCGACGGCGCGCCGGTGCAGCTGCCGCTCAAGGAGTTCGAACTGCTGGAGTTGCTGCTGCGCAACGCCGGCCGGGTGCTGACCCGGGGGCAGCTCATCGACCGGGTCTGGGGTGCCGACTACGTGGGCGACACGAAGACCCTGGACGTGCACGTCAAGCGCCTGCGTTCCAAGGTCGAGCCGGAACCGTCGGCTCCGCGCCACATCGTCACGGTTCGCGGTCTGGGCTACAAGTTCGAGCCGTGACGGCCGCCCGCCCCGCCGCTCGATCGCGTCCGCGTGGTTCGTCGCTCGTCACGGATCGTGTCGAGGGGGCGCCTCGTGGGCGGCTCAGGCCGGGTCGGCGGGATGCGGGGCGACCAGGCCCTGACGGGCGCGGGTGGCGCACAGCTCGGCGAGTTTCGCGTACGCGGGCGCGCCGATCAAGGCGGTCAGCTCCGGCCCGTAGGAGACGTACACCGGCTCGGCGCCGACGTGCGCGTCGGTCGACGAGGTGCACCACCAGTCCAGGTCGTGCCCGCCGGCGCCCCAGCCCCGGCGGTCGAACTCGGCGAGCGTGGAGACCAGCACCTTGGTGTTGTCCGGCCGTTTCACCCAGTCCTGGTCGCGGCGGATCGGCAGCTGCCAGCAGACGTCCGGCTTGTACTCCAGCGGGTGCACGCCGTCGCGCAGCGCCTGCGCGTGCAGGGCGCAGCCGCCGCCGCCCGCGAAACCGGCGTCGTTGAGGAAGACGCAGGGGCCGTCCCCGCCCTGGGTGGCCGTCCGCCGGGCCGGCGTCTTGCCGTCCACCGTGTCGTTCTCGGTCCAGTTCTTGAAGCCGCGTCGGTGGTGCTGCCAGGTCTCCGGGGTCAGCCGCTTGACCGCGGCCCGGACCCGCTTCTCGTCGTCGGAGTCGGTGAAGAACGCGCCGTGCGAACAGCAGCCGTCGGACGCCCGGCCGGCGATGATGCCGTGACAGCCCCGCCCGAAGACGCAGGTCCACCGGGACAGCAGCCAGGTCAGGTCGGCCCGCACGACGTGCTTCTCGTCTGCCGGGTCGACGAACTCGAGCCACTCGCGGGGGAAGTCCAGCGGGACCTCCCGGCTGCGCGGGTCGTCCGGGTCGTCCACCAGCACGTGGAGTTCGATCTGCCCTGTCACCCGGCCCAGCGTACGCGCGGTGTGGCGCCCGGGCCGGCGAGCCGGCCGAACCGGTTTCCCCTACTGTTTCCACCATGCGGCTGGGTGTCCTCGACGTCGGGTCCAACACCGTGCACCTGCTGGTGGTCGACGCCCACCGCGGCGCCCACCCGTGGCCGGCGCACTCGGAGAAGACGGTGCTACGGCTGGCCGAGCAGATCGGCCCGGACGGCGCGCTCACCGACGCCGGGGCGAACGCGCTGGTCAAGGCGGTCGGGCTGGCGAGGGAGGCCGCGGCCGCCCTGGACACCGACGACCTGATGGCCTTCGCCACGTCGGCGGTGCGCGACGCGACCAACTCGGCCGAGGTGCTGGCGCGGGTCCGCGACGAGACCGGCGTACGCCTGGCGGTCCTCTCCGGCGCGGACGAGGCCCGGATGACCTTCCTCGCGGTGCGTCGCTGGTTCGGGTGGTCGGCCGGGCGGCTGCTGGTCCTCGACATCGGCGGCGGCTCGCTGGAGATCGCGGCGGGCATCGACGAGGACCCGGACGCGGCCATCTCGCTGCCGCTGGGTGCCGGTCGGCTCACCCGGGACCGCCTCGGGCTCACCCCGGACAGCGCCACCCCGCCGTCGGCCGGGCTGGTCGAGGAGCTGCGGGAGTACGTGGCCGGCCAGCTCGACGCGGTGGCCGGGGATCTGGTCGGGGTGGGCTGGGACCGGCCGGTGGCCACCTCGAAGACGTTCCGCACCCTGGCCCGCCTCGCCGGGGCCGCCCCCTCGGGCGCGGGCCTGTGGGCCCGCCGCCAGCTCACCCGCTCCGGGCTGCGCCAGGTGCTCGGCTTCATCCGGCACATCCCGCCGACACAGCTCGTCGAGCTGGACGGCGTCAGCGCCGGCCGGGCCCACCAACTGGTGGCCGGTGCGGTCGTCGCGGAGGCGGCGCTGCGCCGCCTGGGCATCGACGCGCTGGACATCTGCCCGTGGGCGCTTCGCGAGGGAGTCATCCTGCGCCGGCTCGATCAGCTCGCGCCGATGTGACCTGCGTCCGGCGGCGGGTACGGTTTGCGGAGACTCATCCTGAAGATCCCTATCGACGCCCGCTACCCTCGGGGTGTGACTTCCCGCGTCCCGGTGCTCCTGTCCACCTCGTCGGTCTTCCCCGAGCGGACCGCGGCGGCGTTCCAGCTCGCCGCGGCGCTCGGCTACGACGGGGTCGAGGTCATGGTCTGGACCGACGCGGTCAGCCAGGACGCCGGGGCGCTCGCCGGGCTCGCCAAGCACTACGGCGTGCCGGTGCTCTCCGTCCACGCGCCGTGCCTGCTGGTCACCCAGCGGGTGTGGAGCGCCGACCCGTGGGAGCGGCTGCGCCGCTCCGGCGAGCTGGCCGAGACCCTGGGCGCGCCGACCGTGGTGGTGCACCCGCCGTTCACCTGGCAGCGGGACTACGCGCGCAACTTCGCCGAGGGGCTGCACGACGTCGCCGAGCGCTTCGACGGCGTGCTCTTCCCGGTGGAGAACATGTTCCCGGTGCGGATGGCCGGCCGGCAGTTCGTCCCGTACGTCCCCGGTTGGGACCCGACCGACACCGGGTACGCGTCCTACACCCTCGACCTCTCGCACTGCGCCGCGTCCCACACCGACGCGCTGGCGATGGCCGACCGGATGGGCGCCGGGTTGGCGCACGTCCACCTCGGTGACGGCACCGGCGAGGGCCGCGACGAACACCTCGTCCCGGGTCGGGGCAACCAGCCCTGCGCCGAGCTGCTGCGGTCGCTGGCCGGCCGCGGCTTCACCGGCTCGGTGGCGGTGGAGGTGTCGACCCGGGGCGCGAAGAGCCGCGCGGTCCGCGAGGCGGATCTGCGGACCGCGCTGGAGTTCGCCCGCCAGCACCTCGGCACCCCGTCCCCGGTCGAGGCCTGACCGAGCGGACGGCGGACCGCCCGGGCGTCGGTGGGCGACCGGGCGGGGACGACCGAGGGTCAGCTGACCGGCGTGAGCCGCTCGGCCGGCGCGGTGGACTGCGCCGCCACCGGGACCTGCTCGCCGATCGCGGCCCGCTTCCGGGCCCGGTGCGCGGCCACGTGGGACCGTGTGGCGCACCGCTCGGAGCAGAACCGCCGGCAGCAGTTCGACGAGGTGTCCAGGTAGACGTTGCCGCAGCGCTCGTCCGCGCACACCCCGAACCGGGCGCTGCCGTATTCGCAGAGCCACACGGACAGACCCCAGACGGCGCCGGCCAGGAACTCCGCGCTCACCGAGGCGCCCCGGCTGGTGACGTGCATGTGCCAGTCGCTGGAGTCGTGCCCGGAGATGCGGGGCTGCACCGGGTACGCCTCCAGGAGCGCGTTCAGCTCGGCGACCGCGTGGGCGTCCCGCCCGGAGGTGCCGTACTCGAAGACGTCGCGCAGCCGCTTCTGCGCGCGCCGGAAGATCGCGAGGTCCCGCTCCGACACCTCGTCGCGCATCCACGCGTTCTCGTCGGGGAAGAGGGACCGGAGGGCGTCGAGGTCGTCCAGGCGGGTGTTGACGAGGTCAACGCCGGTCCGGGCGTACGCGTCGAAGTTCACCCCACCAACGGTAGACGACTCACGGGCCGCGCGGCGCGTCGATGTAGTGCGGCAAAAATCGGGCGTAGCCGTCGGTGATCAGACCGGCGCTCTCCCGGACGCCGGCACCGGCCGCCTCGCCGTCGACGACCCAGCTGCCCAACACCGTCCGGTTGCCGGCGAACTCGGGCAGCGCCCGGAACTCCTGGTAGCACCAGCCCTCGTCGCCGTAGATCCCCGGGTTGACGATCTCGGTGTCGCCGGTCACGATCCGCACCGACCCGCCCTCCCGGCCGAGCAGCGGCTTGGCCACGTATTCGGACATATTGCGCGGCGAGTCCAGGTACGCCGGTAACAGCAGCTCGTGCCCCGGATACAGCTCCCAGAGCACGGCGAGCAGCGCCTTGTTCGACAGGAGCAGTTTCCACGCCGGCTCGATCCAGGTGGTCGGGGTGCCCGGGTCCAGCGCCGGCCGCCCGTACGGCTCGGCGACCATCCACTCCCAGGGATAGAGCTTGAAGCAGGTGGTGACCGGCCGGTCGGCGGCGTCGACGAACCGGCGGCCGTCCCAGCCGATCTGCTGGATCGGCAGCAGCTCCACGTCCAGGCCGGCCTGCCGGGCGGTCTCGGCCAGGTAGCCGGCCGTCATGTGGTCCTCGCCGGACTCCTCCTCGTCCGACCAGACCACGTGCACCCGGCGGTCGTGCAGACCCGAGCCGATCTTCGCCCAGGCCGTCACGAGGCGCTCGTGCACGCTGTTCCACTGGTCCAGCTCCGGCCGGGTGTCCTCCAGCCAGTACCACTGCACGATGCTCGCCTCGACCAGCGCGGTCGGGGTGTCGGCGTTGTACTCCAGCAGCTTGGGCGGCCAGCTGCCGTCGTACCAGAGGTCGAAGCGGCCGTAGAGGGTCGGCGGCGACTCGCGCAGCGACCGGGCGACCGCCTCGGCCGCCCACGCGGGGATGCCGAACTCCGCGTACCGGCCGCGGGCCACCACGTGCCCGGCGGCCGCCACGGACATCCGGTGCAGCTCCTCCGTCGCCTCCTCGAGGCGGAGCACCTCGGCCAGGTCGAAGGCGTACGCCGCGGTCTCGTCCCAGTACGACATGACCCCGCCGTCGGGGAGTTCGGTGTCCACGTACACCAGGCCCTGGGCCCGGACGGTGGCGTCCCAGTCGGGACGTGGGGTGACCGGGATGCGGCGCACCTCAACCGCCGCAGGCGGCGAGGTGGGTGCCGAAGCCGCCGCGTTCCGGCAGCGCGACGGGGGCCGGCTCGGGGGCGGCGCGGCCGGCGCCGGTCTCGGGGACGAGCAGCGCCCGGGCGACCGTGCCGCCGCCGCCACCGACCGGGCCCAGGGCGCAGTCGTCATCGTCGTCGTCGGACGTCAGGTTGCAGCCGGAGAGGGCGAGCGCCAGCGCGGTGAGCGCGCCGAGCTGCACGGAGGCCGACCGGAGCCGGCGGCGGGGGCGTTCGATCACGTCAATGGTTGTAACCGATGGACGCCAGGCGCGTCGTCCCCCGCCCGGGCGCACCGGCGCTGGCGTTACGCTCAGCTCATGCTCCGTTCCGTCATCCTCGCCGCTTCCCGGTCATCCCAGGTCGAGCGGCTCGTCGCGACGGCCCCGTTCACCCGGGACGTCGTGCGCCGGTTCGTCGCCGGCGCGCAGACCGACGACGCGTTGCGCGCGACCCGCGAACTCGTCGACGACGGTCTCGCGGTCACCCTCGACCACCTCGGCGAGGACACCGTCACCCCCGAGCAGGCCAACGCCACCCGGGACGAGTACCTGAGGCTGCTGACGCTGCTCTCCGCCGCCGGTCTCACGCCGGCCGCCGAGGTGAGCGTCAAGCTGTCCGCCCTCGGGCAGGCGTTCGACGAGCAGTTGGCGTACGACAACGCGCGGGCGATCTGCGCGGCGGCCGACGCGGCGGGGACGACGGTCACCCTCGACATGGAGGACCACACCACCACCGACTCGACCCTGGACATCCTCGCCAAGCTGCGCAAGGACCACCCGTCGACCGGTGCGGTGCTCCAGGCGTACCTGCGCCGGACCGAGTCGGACTGCCGCGAGCTGGCCGGCGCCGGGTCCCGGGTCCGACTGTGCAAGGGCGCGTACAAGGAGCCCGAGTCGGTGGCCTACCAGTCCGCTCGCGAGGTGGACAAGTCGTACGTCCGCTGCCTGAACATCCTGATGTCCGGTGCCGGCTACCCGATGCTCGCCACCCACGACCCGCGGCTGATCGCGATCGGCGAGGACCGGGCCCGCTGGTTCGACCGTGGCCCGGACCGGTTCGAGTTCCAGATGCTCTACGGCATCCGACCGGAGGAGCAGGCCCGCCTGGTCGGCGAGGGCTACACCGTGCGCACGTACGTCCCCTACGGCGACCAGTGGTACGGCTACCTCATGCGCCGCCTGGCCGAGCGCCCCGCCAACCTCGCCTTCTTCGCCCGCGCCCTGGCGAGCAAGAAGTAACCGCGAAGTTGCACAGCTGTGCCAGTCAGCCTTGTGGAGCGGGCCGGCGGTCAGGTCGCGTACGCGTCGTTGGCGGCGATCGGCGGCCGCGGGCTCCCGCAGGACGTGGACCGCTCCAGCGAGCGGATGCTCGACGGGCCGGACGCCGCCTTCCGCTCCTGGCCGGGGTGCGGGGGGTCGGACTGATGTATGCCCTGGGCCTGCTGCTGCTCTTCCTGCTGGAGTTGGCGGTGCTCGTTGTCGCCGGCCGGTGGGGCTGGACGCTTCCGTCGGCCACCCCCGCGCGGGTCTGCGCCGCTGTCGCCGTGCCGCTGCTGCTCGCGGCTCTCTGGGGCGTCTTCGGTTCGCCCAGGGCCCGCGTGCGGCTGAGCCCTCCGGTGAACCCGTTCCAGGCCGCCTGGTTCCTGGCCGGCGGCGGCACGCTCGCCCTGCTCGGGCAGCCGGTGGGCGGCGTCGCGCTGGTCGCCTCGTGGGCGATCACGGTGGCGCTGGTGCGCCGCGCCGGTCGACCGGCCTGAGCCGCCGACGGTTCCCCGCCGACACGTGGGCAGCCCGGCCTGGACCGGGGTGATCATCGGGCCGTACCCTTCGCGCGTGACACACGGGGAGCCGGTGACCGACGGCCACGCCACGACGTCCGCCACGCCTGAGCCGCCGGCCGAACCGGCGACGGCTCCGCCGCCCGGCCGGCGACCGCGCCGGCGCTGGCCACTGTGGACGGCGCTGCTCGTCGCCCTGCTGGTGACCGCGGGCCTCGCGGTGCCCGCCGGTGCGGTACGCGGCGCCGACGACCGGACGTTCGCCGGTGCCGTCGCGCGGGCGGAGAACCCGACCACCCGGTCCGCCCGGCAGTTCGCCGCCCGCATCACCGAGCAGCTGGACCGGCAGTCGGCCGCGCTGCTCCGCGGCGACCGGGCCGGGTTCCTGGCGATCGCCGAACCGGCTGTGCACGCCGACCTGCGCCGCCGGTTCGCCTCGCTGCGGGCCCTGCGGGTGAGCGGCTGGGAGGCCCGCCCGAGCGGTCTGCCCATGCAGGCCGGCCGGCCGGGCGAGTGGCGGTTGACGGTCGAGTTCCGGTACTGCTTCGTGGTGCCCGACTGCCGGACCAGCTCCCTGCTGGTCGAGACACTGTGGCGGGAGAAGGGTGCCGAGCCCCGCCTGCTCGCGCTGACCGGGTCGAAGGCCGAGGCCCAGCTGGGCGGTCGGGCCGAGTGGCAGGCCGACGCCCTGCCCTGGGAGGTCAGCGAGCTGGTCGTCGCGGTGGGGAAGCGCACGCTCGTGGCGACCACGCCGGCATTCCGCAAGCGGCTGCCGGAGCTGCTGGCCCGGGCCGAGGCGGCGGCCCAGGTCGCCGACCGGTACGTGGTCGCCGGCTCCCGGCCCGACCGGTACCGGATCTACTACGCCGGCCCGAAGGAGTGGAAGCGCTGGCACGGTGGCGGCCGGCCGGGGTGGTCCGCCGGGTACGCGATCGGCATCGGCGGCGGCCACCGCGACATCGTGCTCAAGCACGACCGGTACGCCCCCGCCGACCTGGCCGAGATCCTCCGCCACGAGTTGGCGCACGCCGCCTCGCTGCCCGACCACGACCGATGGGACGAGTCGACGTGGTGGCTGGTCGAGGGGTTGGCCGACTACGCGGCCGCCGACGGGCGGTCGATCGGCCGGTACGCCGGGCTGGGCGCGACGCGGCGGCTGGTCAAGCGTGGCTGGAACGGGGAGCTCGACAGCGTCGCCCCCACCGACGACACCCCGCTGACGCGGGTGGCCGGGAGCTACGGCATCTCGTACCTCGCCGTCCAGTACCTCGTCGACCGGTTCGGCGAGGAGCGGGTGTTCGCCTTCGTCAAGGCGGTCCTGCACGATCTCCGGATCCCGCGCCAGACCAGCGAGGACGTCCTCGGCGTGCCCTGGTCGACCCTGCACGACGACTGCGTCGAGTACATCCGGGACGTCGTGGGCTGACCGGCCGGACGCCGTGTTGCCCCGCCGTCGGGGCCGGCTCGTAGCATGGGGCGCGTGCGCCGCACCCACTCGCCGCGGCCGCGCACGGCCACGCGGCCCCGCCTGCTCACCGCCCTCCTCGCGGTCGTCGTCCTCACCGGCACCACCGCCGCCTCCTGCGCCGGGGAGGAGACCCCGGTCGCCCTCGCCGCCGCGGGGCGGAGCGCCGTCGCCGAGGTCATCGACGCGCCGGCCACGGTGACCGCCCGCGCCGCCGCCACCCTCACCGCCCCCGCCGACGGGACCCTCGCGAACCTCCGCGTCCAACCCGGCCAGCGGGTTCGCCGTGGCCAGGTGCTCGCCGTCATCGACTCGCCGCCGGCGCAGGAGCGGCTCCGGCAGGCGAAGGAGGCGCTCGCCGCCGCCAAGCGGGCCGGTCGGGGCGGCGGGGGCGACCTGTCCGGCGGGCTGCGCGGCACCGACCGGGCCGCCGACGAGACGTACGCGGCGGCCCGCGCCGCGGCCGCGAAGATCGCCGACCCGGAGCTGCGGGAGGCGCTGCTGCTCCAGGTCCGGGACGCCCAGAAGCGGTACGAGGCCGCGGCGCGGGCGGCCGACCGGGCGGTCCGCGCGGTGCAGCGCGGCGTGCGTGACCTCAACGCCGCGGTCGGCGCGCTCGCCACCGCCCAGCGGCTGCAGGCCCAGCAGGCGTACGACCTGGCGAAGGCGACGGTCGACGCGTTGACGCTGCGCGCCCCGATCGCCGGCGTCGTCCAGGCGGGCGGGACGGCGACCGCCGGCGGGGTCAGCCCGGAGGCGCTGGCCGGGCTGCTGGGCGGCAACGGCGCGGCCACCGGGCTGGACCCGTCGGCGCTCGGCCCCGGCCCGGCTGCCGCGCCGCCCGGGGTGGACCCGGCCGTCCCGGTGGGCGGCCTGGTCACCGCCGGTACCCCGGTGCTGACCGTCGTCGACACCGGCGAGCTGGGGCTGCTCGCCGAGGTGGACGAGACCGACGTGCTGCTGGTGAAGGCGGGGCTGGCCGCGACCGTCGAGTTGGACGCGGTGCCCGGCGCCACCTACCAGGGCACCGTCCGGTCGGTCGACGTCCTGCCCACCACCTCGGTCCGGGGCGGCGTGGGTTACCGGGTGCGGCTGGCGCTCGGCGCGGGCCGCTTCGGCGAGGGGGAGGCGGCGCCCGCTCCCCGCCCGGGCATGAACGCGGTGGTCCGGCTCCAGGTGCGGGAAGCGGTCGACGCGGTCACCGTGCCGGCGTCCGCCGTCTTCTCCGCCGACGGGCGGGACGTGGTCTGGGTGGTGCGGGAGGGCCGGGCCGAACGGGCGCCGGTGACGGTGGGCGTGCAGGGCCAGGACCTGGTGCAGATCCTCAGCGGGGTGCAGGCCGGTGACCGGGTCGTGGTCCGGGGCGCCGACCAGGTCCGCGACGGCCAGGAGCTGGGGTGACCCCGCCGGCGATCGAGGCGGTGGACGTGTCCCGCACCTACCGCCTCGACGGGGTCTCGGTGCCGGCCCTGCGCGGGGTGTCGTTGACCGTCGCGCCGGGCGACTACCTGGCCCTGGTCGGGCCGTCCGGCTCCGGCAAGTCCACCCTCATGCACCTGCTCGGCGGGCTGGACCGGCCGACCGGTGGCCGGCTGGCGCTCAACGGGCGCGACGTCACCACCCTGGCTGCGGCCGAGCTGGCGGCGCTGCGCAACGAGACCATCGGCTTCGTCTTCCAGGCCTTCCACCTGCTGCCCCGGACGTCGGCGGTGGACAACGTGGCGCTCCCCCTGGTCTACCGCGGGATGGGCGCGCGGCAGCGACGGGAGCGGGCCGCCGCGATGCTGGGCCGGGTCGGTCTGGGGCATCGGCTCGGTCACCGGCCGAACCAGCTCTCCGGCGGCGAGCAGCAGCGGGTCGCGATCGCCCGGGCCCTGGTCACCGACCCGGCGGTGCTGCTCGCCGACGAGCCCACCGGCAACCTCGACACCGCCACCGGCGCGGCCGTGCTGGACCTCCTGGAGCGGCTCAACGCCGAGTCCGGCGTGGCGCTGGTGCTGGTCACCCACGACAACGACGTGGCGGCGCGGGCCCGCCGCCGGATCGCGATGCGGGACGGGGTGGTGGTCGCCGACAGCGCCGGCGACACCGGTGATCGACCGGTGGCGGGTGCCGGCGGCCCGCCTGACACACTGGTGCCCGCTCCCAGCGCGGAGTCCCGGTCCGCGTCCGGAAGCGGTTCGGGACGCCCGTCCGGTGGCACCGGTGGCGCCACCGGAGCCACCGGGCGCCGCGGGGACGGGGTGGCGGAGCCGTGAGGCTGGCCGAGGCCTGGCGGGTGGCGCTCGACGCGCTGCGGGCGAACCGGTTGCGCAGCGCGCTGACCATGCTCGGCGTGATCATCGGGGTCGCCTCGGTGGTGATCCTCGTCTCGATCGGCACGGGCACCAAGCAGAAGGTCGAGCAGCAGGTCGAGGGGCTCGGGTCCAACCTGCTGCTGGTCGTACCCGGCCGGCTCGACGTGGGATCCGCGCCGGCGGTCTCCCCACTGACCCTGGACGACGTCGACGTGGTCGCCCGGGTGGTCGGTGACCCCGGCCGGGTGGCGGTCACCGTCGCCTCCGGCGCGACCGTACGGGCGGGCAACCGGTCGGACTTCAGCACCGTGCAGGGCGTACTGGAGACCACGCCGGCCGTCTTCACCCGCGAGCTGTCCCGGGGCCGCTACCTGACCGGGTCCGACGTGGACACCAGCCGCCGGGTGGCGGTGCTGGGCGCCTCGGTGGCCCGGGCCCTCTTCCCCGACCGGGACCCGGTCGGCCAGCAGGTCACCGTCGCCGGGGTGCGGTTCCGGGTGATCGGCGTGTTCGCCCCGTTGGGGCAGAGCCTGGGCGTCGACCGGGACGACGAGGTCCACGTGCCGGTCACCGCCGCGCAGCGGCTCTACGGCACGCAGCGGGTCGACGGCATCGCCGTGAAGGCGCCGGACCGCGAGCGCATCGACGCCCTGGGGGAGCGGATCGTCGCCGAGCTGAGCCGCCGACATCCGGGCACCGAGTTCAGCGCCGTCACCCAGGAGCAGATCCTCGGTGTCCTCGGCGACATCCTGGGCATCCTGACCGGCGTGCTGGCCGCGATCGCCGGCATCTCGCTGCTCGTCGGCGGCGTCGGCGTCTCCAACATCATGCTGGTGTCGGTCCGGGAGCGGACCAGGGAGATCGGCCTGCGCAAGGCGGTGGGCGCACGCCCGCGCGACATCGGCGTGCAGTTCCTGCTGGAGGCGGTGCTGCTCACCTCGATCGGCGGCCTGACCGGCATGGCGCTGGGGGTCGGCACGGCCCTGGCCGTGGCGGCGGTGTCACCGGTCCCGGCCGCGATCACCTGGTGGTCGCTGGCGCTGGCGTTCGGTGTCTCCGCCGCGGTCGGGATCGTGTTCGGCGTGGTGCCCGCGCAGCGGGCCGGACGGCTCGACCCGGTGGTTGCGTTGCGGTCGGAGTGAGCGAACCGGACGCCAGGTGTTCAACGACGTAACAAGCCGGTCGGACACCCGTGCGAATTATGATCAGTTGTACGAAGGGATCGCGCCGGTCACAGCGGCCCCGCTACCGTACTGGTAACACGCGCGTCGCCGGTCCGGGCGGAAGCTCCCCGCCGGATGGGACGCGCCGGGCATGGGATGGGTCGGGTGAGCCATGGCCGGGTCGCAGTCCGACGGTCGGCTGTCGGAGGTCAAGTTCCTGACCGTCGCCGAGGTGGCGACGGTCATGCGGGTGTCGAAGATGACGGTGTACCGCCTGGTGCACAGCGGTGAACTCACCGCGGTCCGGGTCGGCCGGTCGTTCCGCGTACCCGAGCACGCCGTGCACGAGTACCTGCGCGGCGCCTTTCAAGAGACCGCCTGAGCCTCCGCCGGGCCGCGCGGGCCGCCCGGCGTGACGGGCATCGAGGGGCCGTGTTGGTCCTGTTGACGCTCTCCGGCTACCCTGGACCCCGACCGTGACCGCAGGTGCGCTCCGCCGCCCGTCTCGCTGGCCCGGTCCGTTGTCCGCAAGCGGTCGCCGGCGTCACCCGTGGCGTCATCCGGTCCGCCCCGCACGTTGCATCGAAAGGCTGTCGTATGGGCTCGGTGGTCAAGAAGCGCCGCAAGCGCATGGCTAAGAAGAAGCACCGCAAGCTGCTGCGCAAGACCCGCGTCCAGCGTCGCCGTCTCGGCAAGTGACCGGTGCCGGGCCCGGCCCGGCGCCTTCGTCACCCGCCATCTGTCGACCCTCGGAGGGCTCAGGTGATCAGGCCGTGGACGCCCCGGCTCGATCCCGCCTGCCGGGGACGGTGCACGACATGACCCCCGGTGGCACCCCTGGTGCTCCGGGGGTTGTCGTCGTGACCGGGGTGAGCCGTTACCTCGGTGCCCACGTGGCCGCCCGGCTCGCCGCCGACCCGCGCATCGAGCGGGTCATCGGCGTCGATCCACCGGAGTCCGGCGCGGAGTTCGCCGACCTGCTCGACCGGGTCGAGCGGGTCCGCGTGGACGCCGGCTCGGTCGGTGGCCTGCTCACCGACCTCGACGTCGACGCCGTGGTGCACCTGGCCCTGTCCACCGCACCGGAACCCCAGCACGGTGGCCGGGCGGCGATGAAGGAGCAGAACGTCATCGGGACGATGCAGCTGCTCGCCGCCGCCCAGCGCGCGCCCCGGCTGCGCAAGCTCGTCGTCCGCTCGTCGACCGCCGCGTACGGGGCGTCGTTCCGCGACCCGGCCGTCTTCACCGAGGAGACCGAGCCGCGCGAGGTGCCGCGCGGCGGTTTCGGCCGGGACATCCTGGACATCGAAGGGTACGTGCGAGGTTTCCGCCGCCGTCGGCCCGACGTGACCGCCACCGTCCTGCGGTTCGCGCCGTTCCTCGGCTCGACCGCCGACACCACCCTCACCCGCTACTTCTCCCAGCCGGTGGTGCCCACCGTCTTCGGTCGCGACCCCCGGCTCCAGTTCCTGCACTTCGACGACGCGCTGGAGGTGCTGCACCGGTCGATCGTCGAGGACCACCCGGGCACCTACAACGTCGCCGGCTCCGGCGTGCTCACGCTCTCCCAGGCCATCCGCCGGGCCGGCCGGGTCGCGGTGCCGGTGCTGGAGCCGGGGCTGTCCGGTGCCGCGGCGCTCGCCCGCAGCCTCGGCTTCGGCCGCTACGGGCTCGACCAGGTCGACCTCTTCGTGCACGGCCGGGTCGTGGACACCGGCCGGCTGGAGCGGGAGTACGGCTTCACGCCGCGCTCCACCGCCGCCGCCTTCGACGACTTCATCCGCGCCCACCACGGCGGTGTGGTGGTGACCCGCGACCAGCTCGCCGCCGCCGAGCGGCTGGTGCTGGACGGGATCCGGCAGGTGCGGGCCGCCGTCCGGGAGCAGTCGTGAGCGGGCGGGCGCGGCGGGAGCCGGCCGGGGGCGACGGCCGCTACGACGTACCGCTGACCGTGCCGGACCCGGCGGCGGAGCCGGCACGGGCCAACGGACACCGGCGGGTCGCGGCGGCCCGGCCCGGCACGGCGCCGCACCCGGCCGGCCCGCCCGACGAACCGGACACCGCGGCGACCGACCAGCCGGTGACGCCGGACAAGCCGGCGGCGGACACCGCAGCGACCGACGGGCCGGTGACGCCGGACAAGCCGGCGGCGGACATCGCGGCGACCGACCAGCCGGTGACGCCGGACAAGCCGGCGGCGGAGGCCGGTGCCGCGGTCGGCGCGACCGGGCCCGCGGCGCCGGACCGGCCCGGTGACCACTGGGACCGCAAGGTCGCCGGCGCCCTGGCCTTCCTGCGGCGGCGGCTCTCCGGCGACTACGAGGTCGACGAGTTCGGTTTCGACCCCCAGCTCACCGAGGCGGTGTTCCACCCGCTGCTGCGGCTGCTCTACCGGGACTGGTTCCGCACCGAGGTCACCGGCATCGAGAACGTGCCCGCCGAGGGCGCCGGCCTGGTCGTCGGCAACCACTCCGGCACGGTCGCCCTGGACGCGCTGATCCTCTCCGCCGTGCTGCACGACCGGCACCCGCGGCACCGGTTCCTCCGGCTGCTCGGCGCGGACCTGGTCTTCCGGATGCCGGTGGTGTCGGAGATCGCCCGCAAGACGGGCGGGACGGTGGCCTGCAACCCGGACGCCGAGCGCCTCCTCGGCTCCGGCGAACTGGTCGGCGTCTTCCCCGAGGGCTTCAAGGGCGTCGGCAAGCTGTACGCGGAGCGCTACAAGCTGCAACGCTTCGGCCGGGGTGGCTTCGTGTCGGCGGCGCTGCGCACCGGCACTCCGATCGTGCCGGTGGCCATCGTCGGGGCCGAGGAGACCTACCCGATGCTCGCCGACGTCAAGCCGCTCGCGCGGCTGCTCAAGCTCCCGTACTTCCCGATCACGCCGACGTTCCCGTGGCTCGGCCCGCTGGGCGTGGTGCCGCTGCCGAGCAAGTGGCTGATCGAGTTCTGCCCGCCGATCCCCACCGCGCACCTGACCGAGTCGGCGGACGATCCGCTGGTCGTGTTCAACCTCGCCGACCAGGTGCGGGAAACCATCCAGCAGACGCTGCACAAGCTGCTGGAACGCCGGCCCGACCCGTTCGGCCCCTGACGGCGGCGTAATAGGGGTGCGGTCCGGCGCGCCGGACCGTACGGTCCTCGGGATGTGAGCAGGATCGTCGAGGCCGTGGTGCCGGCCCGGTTGGGAAGCGGTTTCCGCTGGTTGCTGGCGTCGTCGTGGGCGACGAACCTGGGCGACGGGGTGGCCGTGGCCGCCGGCCCACTGCTCGTGGCGGCGCTGACCGACAACCCGTTCCTGGTCTCGCTGGCGGCGCTGCTGCGGTGGGCGCCGCCGATGGTGTTCGGCCTGTACGCCGGCGTGCTCTCCGACCGGCTGGACCGGCGGCGGATCGTGATGGTGGCCAACGGGGTCCGGGTCGTCGTGCTGGGCGTACTGGCCCTGGCGCTGGTGGCCGACCGGGTCTCGGTCCTCGGCGCGCTGGCGGCGCTGGCGCTGATCGCGACCGCCGAGGTCTTCGCCGACAACACGACGGGCACGCTGACCCCCATGCTGGTGCGCCGGGAGGATCTGGCGATCGCCAACGCGCGGGTCCTGGCCGGGTTCATCACGCTCAACCAGATGGCCGGCCCAGCGATCGGGGCGGCGCTCTTCGCGGCCGGCCGGGCCTGGCCCTTCGCCGCCGAGACCGTCCTCGCGGCGGCCGGGTTGCTGCTGGTGTCCCGGGTGGCGCTGCCGCCGCGGGACCCGGCCCCGTCCGGCGCGACCCGGAGCGTCCGGCGGGACATCGTCGACGGGCTCCGGTGGACCGTCCGCCACCCGGCGGTCCGGACGCTCTGCCTCACCATCCTGGTCTTCAACATCACCTACGGCGCGGCCTGGTCGGTCCTGGTGCTCTACGCCAGCGACCACCTGGACCTGGGGCCCGTCGGGTTCGGCCTGCTCAGCACGGTGACGGCGGTCGGCGGGCTGCTCGGCACCGTCGGGTACGGGTGGCTGACCCGCCGGATGAGTCTCGGCGACATCATGCGGGTGGGGCTGATCATCGAGACCCTCACCCATCTCGGCCTCGCCCTCACCACGTCGCCCTGGGTCGCCTCGGGCATCCTCTTCGTCTTCGGGGCGCACGCGTTCGTCTGGGGCACCACCTCGCTGACCGTCCGGCAGCGGGCCGTACCCACCCACCTCCAGGGCCGGGTCAACAGCATCAACGCCATCAGCACGTACGGCGGGCTGGTCGCCGGTTCGGCGATCGGCGGCCTGCTGGTCATCCCCTTCGGGGTGACCGGGCCGTTCTGGTTCGCGTTCGCCGGCTCGGCGGTGTTCGTCGTCCTGCTGTGGCGCGAGTTCACCCGGATCGCGCACAGTGACGATGCGACCTCGCCCGCGAAGCCGGTCGTCCCGGCCGCCGGCTGAACCACCGGCCGAGGGGCCGCTCCCTACGGGCGGTGCCGCCGGCGGTGCAGGGCCAGGCCGGCGGTGACCGCCCCGGCGACCAGGCCGGCGGCGGCCGTCGACGGGACGGCGATCTTCACGGCCCGGCGGCCGGTGCGGAAGTCGCGCACCTCCCAGCCGCGCCGGCGGGCCTCCCGCAGCAGGGCGGTGTCCGGGTTGACGGCGACACCCCGGCCGACCGTGCTGAGCATCGGCAGATCGTTGGACGAGTCGCTGTACGCGGTGCAGCAGGACAGATCCAGCCCTTCCACCGCGGCGAGCTGGGTGACCGCCTCGGCCTTGGCCGGCCCGTGCATCAGGTCGCCCACCAGCCGCCCGGTGTACGCGCCGTCGATCACCTCGGCCACGGTGCCGATCGCTCCGGTCAGGCCGAGTCGGGCGGCGATCACCCGGCCGATCTCCACGGGGGCGGCGCTGACCAGCCAGACGCGCTCGCCGGCGTCCAGGTGGCGCTGGGCGAGCCGGCGGGTGCCGCTCCAGATCCGGGGTGCCATCAACTCGTCGAAGATCTCCTCGGCGAGGCGCTCGATGTCGTCCACCCGCCAGCCCTCGATGAAGGCGAGCGCCGCCTCCTTGGCCTGCGACATGTCCCCGGCGTGCTCGGTGGCGAGCACCCGGAACCGCAGCTGCTGCCACGCGAACCGGAGCAGGTCCCCGGTGGTGAAGTAGTTGCGCGCGGCGAGCCCGCGGGCGAACCAGTAGATCGACGCGCCCTGCATCATCGTGTTGTCGACGTCGAAGAAGGCGGCGGCGGTCCGGTCCGGCGCGGCGGGTGGCGCGTCCGCCTCCGCCCAACCGGAGGTGTGACCGTGGGTGTCGGTGCTGACCGTCACCTTACGGCTGCGGGCCACGCGCGCTCCCTCCACTCAATGGGCGCGCCGTGCGCCATCTGCGAGGGTAGCGGGCTGTCCGGCCGGAACGGGCGCTCGACGGGGCAACTGTGGCGTGGCTCCTCCGGCCCGGGATGGGGCCGTGCCCGTCGCGGGGAACCGCCGTCAGCGGTCGGTGGGGCAGGTGGCCGGCGCCGGGCCGAGTGCGTCGCTGCCGACCGGTGCCGGCAGGCCGCACCCGATGGCGGCGCGCAGTGCGTCCGAGCGCTCGCGGACGTCGTCGAGCAGGGCGAGCGAGCGGCGGGTCCGGTCGCGCTCGGCGCGGGTCCCGTCGTCCAGCAGGGCGCTGACCGCCTCCCGCTGCGCGGCGACGAAGGCGTTGACCGCGTCGAGGGCCGCCGGCTCGGAGCGCTGCACGGCGGCGCCGGTCAGCAGGCGTACGCCCTGGCGGGTGTCGGCGTCCATGTCGTCCAGGACGCCGCTGTAGCCGGCTCGGTCGCCGCGCAGCTCCGCCGCCTCGCTCAGCCGGGTGCGGGCGAAGCTGAGGAAGAGCTGCCCACGACTCACGTCCGAGCTGGTGAACGCGAGCTGGGCGCGCTCGGTCGAGCGTTTCATGCCGTACAGGGCGTCACCGGGGACCGCGTTCTCGCTGGCCGCCGAGATGCCCGAGACGGCGACGGCGCCGGCCGCGATGCCGATCAGGATGGCGCCACGCGCCCGTGCCCGCCGTGCGGTGACGGCCGGCAGGAGGCCGGAGCGGCTGGTGGCCGGGCGCCGGGCCGCCGTGCCGGAGGCGGCCGCGGGCCTGCCGATGCCCTCGCGCTCGGCGGTGGCCAGGAGCATCGCCCGCAGGCCGGTACGGAACTCCGGGTTCACCTCGACCGCCGGCGGTGCGGTGCGGAGCCGCTGCCCGACCGCGACGAGGGCGGCGAGTTCGTCGTCCACGCGGGACCGCACGTGGTGGCGTCGCCCGCCGTTGGCTTCGTCGAGAAGTTGCGCGAAGCGCTCGGCGCGCCGACGGGAGAAGAGGTCGCTGTCCACCGCTGGCACCTCCTCTCGCTGGACACGGCCGGTCGGCCGCGGTCGTCACCGGCGACCGGTGACGGCGGACACCACGGGGAGGCTCGTGGCCGGCGGCGGTGCCGGACCTGAGGAACCCGGGGGGACGCCGGGACTGAAACGGTCGCACCCGGAAAAACGCGCCGCACCTGGCCTGGGTTACGGGGTCCGGCGGAGGAGAAATCACGGAAAGTGATCGGTCGCGCCGGACGCCGACCGCCGCGACCTGCCCCTACGCTCCCGCGGTCCGCGGGCGCACTACGGCTGGAAGCCGTCCGGAAGGAGCCGTGCCAGCGCCCGTACCGCCCGGTACTGCAACGCCTTGATCGCGCCCTCGTTCTTGCCCATCGCCCGCGCCGTCTCCGCCACCGAGAAGCCCTGGAGGAAGCGGAGCACGATGCACTCCTGCTGCTCCGGGTTGAGCTGCTTGACGGCGCTGAGCAGGGCCACGTTGGTGATGTGCTCGACCACCGCCGCCTCCGGGCTGCCCTCCGGCCCGCGGTCCTCGCGGTCGGCGTCGAGCACGTCGCCGGTGGTCACCTCCAGCCGGTACCGGCCGGACTTGAAGTGGTCCGCGACCAGGTTGCGGGCGATCGTCACCAGCCAGGCCCCGAGGTCCCGGCCCTGCCAGGTGAAGCTGCCGATCCGCTTGAGCGCGCGGAGGAAGGTGTCGGACGTGAGGTCCTCCGCGAGCTGGCGGTTGCCGACGCGGAAGTAGACGAACCGGAAGACGGTGTCCACGTACCGGTCGTAGATCAGGCCGAACGCCTCGGCCTCGCCGGCCTGCGCCCGCTCGACCAGCGCCCAGACCTCGGTCGCCGGGTCGGACGGGTCGGGGCGGCTCGGGAACCCGGTCGTGGTGGCGGGTGTGCTGGCGGGCACCGCCGGCAGGACCGCCGTCTCCGCGGCGGCGGAGTCGGCCGCGGCGGGCGGGTCGGCCGTGCGGCGGCCCTGGACCGGCATGGTGGGCCGGGCCGGCGACGCGATCCGGCCGCCGACCGGCTTGGCGTTGCCGCCCGGCGTCGCCGGGCGCGCGGGCGCCTCGTTCTGGTGCGGGCGGTTGCGGACGCGGCTCGACGCGCTGTCGCCGCGGGTGGCGAGACTGCCGGTGTCCTCCACCGGCACCCGGGCGGCCGGCCGTTCGTTGACGGCGGGCCGGGGTGTCGCGCCGGTCAGGCCGACGGGCCGTTCCGCGTATCCGAAGGTCGTCATCGGGCCACCTCCGTCCCGCCGCTCGCGTGCCGCGCTCGCCGCGTCGAGCGCTCGGGCACGCGTGGGTCGGGCAGTGCGGGTCGGGGGCGTGCCGCCGTACGGCAGTTCCCCTTGAGGTGCTGGTCCAATGCGCTCACGGGCACGGGGGCCTCCTCGGGCTGAGGGGTGTCGACTCACGGCAAATGGGGTGAGCCGACCCGAGTGATGATAGGGCCAACGTCACCCGCGCGTGGCAAGTCCGTTACACAGGGCCGAAGTATTTCCCGCTGTGTCGCACGAATGGCGGACCGGTTGTCCGTCGTGTGCGGTTGACTTTCGGATTCCACGGTGGTCCGTGGCGGAGTCCCAGGTAGACCCGGCTGTCCGCTGGCCGTGTAGGTGGTTCGCGCCGACCGCTCGGCCGAGGGTGGGTCGGTGTGTCGGACGGCTCGGGTGTGTCCTGTGGACGGGACCGATGGTGTCACAGCGGACCGCCTGACTGGTCCCGTGGACGGGACCGAACGGGTCGGCTCGATCCAATCCGTCGACGCAGCTCGATCGATGACCCGCGCATCCGGTCCGTTCCGGCATGGCCGGGCACCTCCCGCTGTGCCAGACTCAGCGACCGTGCAGGACGCAACCGGAGGCACCGCGACGGGCCTCGCCGACCGGCTCCGCCGAGCCGCCGCCGCCCACGGCGACCGTGCCGCGCTGCACTGGCGCGGAACGTCCCTGACCTGGTCGGAGCTGGACGCTGCCGTGACCGCCACCGCGTCCGCGCTGGCGTCGCAGGCGGCAACCGCCGACCGGCACCCACCCCGGATCGCGATCGCGCTCGGCAACACGCCGGACTTCGTGATCAGCTACCTGGCCACGCTGCGCGCCGGGCTGGTCGCGGTGCCGGTCAACCCCGGCCTCACCGCACCCGAACTGGCCCACGTGCTGACCGACTCGGGCGCGTCCGTCCTGATCGGCACTCCGCAGGTGAGCGACCGGGTCGCCACCGTGGCCGACGCGCTGCCCACCCGCACCGCCGTGCACACCGCGCCGCCCGGCGCCGACGGTGCCGGGGACTTCCCCGCCCGGGGCGGTGCGGACCTGGCGGTCCTGCTCTACACGTCCGGCACCGGGGGGCGGCCGAAGGGAGCGATGCTGTCGCACCGGGCCCTGGCCGCCAACCACGAGCAGGTCGCCCGGATCGAGCCGCCCGTGGTCGGCCCGGACGACACGGTGTTGCTCGGGTTGCCGCTGTTCCACGCGTACGGGCTGAACTCGGGGCTCGGCGCGGTCGTCCACCATGGCGCGACCGGGGTGCTCGTCGACGACCTCGGCGCCGACGCCGGGCTCGCCGAGATCGCCCGGCACCGGGTCACCGTGCTGGTCGGCGTACCGTCGATGGTCACGGCCTGGTCCACGGCGGACGCCGCCGCGCCGCTCGCGTCCGTGCGGGTCGCGGTCTGCGGCGCGGCGCCGCTGGAGCCGGCCGCCGCGGCGCGCTTCGCCGAGGTCGCCGGGCGGCCGGTGCATGTCGGCTACGGGCTGACCGAGACCGCGCCGGTGCTCACCTCCACCCTCGTCGGCGGCGAGCCGAAGCCCGGCTCGATCGGCCGTCCGCTGCCCGGGGTGGAGCTGAGGCTGGTCGCGCCGGACGGGACGGACCTGTGGCGGAACGGTGCGGCCGTGCCCGACGACGACGCCGACGAGCTGGTCGTGTCCGACGTCGCGCCGGGCACCGATCCCGGGCAGATCGTGGTGCGGGGGGCGAACCTGTTCTCCGGGTACTGGCCGGACGGGCGGGGCGGGCCGGACGCCGAGGGCTGGTGGGCGACCGGCGACGTGGCGTACGCCGACGACGACGGCGACCTGTTCCTGGTCGACCGGATCGGCGATCTGATCCTGGTCAACGGCTTCAACGTCTACCCCCGGGAGGTGGAGCTGGTGCTCGACCGGCACCCGGGTGTGGCGGAGTCGGCGGTACTGGGTGTGCCGCACCCGCGGACCGGCGAGACTGTGCACGCGTACGTGGTGCCGACGGCGGGGCAGGAGGTGACGGTGGCGGAGCTGCTCGGGCACTGCGCCCGCAACCTCGCCCGGTTCAAGTGCCCGACCAGCGTCGAGTTCGTCGACGAGCTGCCGCACTCGGCCATCGGCAAGGTCCGCAAGACACTGCTCCGGTCCCCGGCCGGGGCCGGCACGACGGAGGAGACCCATGCGTGAACCCCGCCTCACCCTGCTCACCAGGCCCGGCTGTCACCTCTGCGAGGACGCGAAGGCGGCGATGGACCGGGTGGTGGCGGTCACCGGGGACCGCTGGGTCGAGAAGGACGTGACCGGCGACCTCGAGCTGGAGCGGGAGTACGGCGACCGGCTCCCGGTGGTGCTGCTCGACGGCAAGGAGCACGGCTACTGGCGGGTCGAGGAGGAGCGCCTGCTGCGCGACCTCACCACCCCCCAGCTCTGACCGCGCCGCCGGTAAGGTTGCCGCGATGACCACCCCTGCGTACCCGCACCTGGTGTGGGACTGGAACGGCACGCTCCTCAACGACCTGGACCTCGTCGTGGCGGCCACGAACGCGGCCTTCGCCAGCGTCGGCGGGCCGGCGGTGACCGCCGACGAGCACCGGGTCCGGTTCCGCCGGCCGATCGCGGACTACTACGCGGAGGTGCTCGGGCAGGCGGTCGACGACGAGGCGTTCGGCCGGCTCGACCGGATCTTCCACGACGCGTACCGGAACGGGCTGACCACCTGCGCGCTGGCGCACGACGCGGTGGAGGCGATGTCGTCCTGGCCCGGCGACCAGTCGCTGCTGTCCATGTGGTTCCACCACGAGCTGGTCCCCACCGTGCGCACCTACGGGCTGACCGGCCACTTCCTGCGGGTCGACGGGCTGCGGGCGGAGATCGGCGGGGACCGCAAGGCCGAGTCGCTGGCCCGGCACCTGGCCGAGCTGGGCGTGGCCGGTAGGGACGTGGTGCTGATCGGCGACTCGCTCGACGATGCCGACGCGGCCCGGTCGGTCGGTGGTCGCGCGGTCCTCTACACCGGTGGCTTCACCGACCCCGGCCGGCTGCGGGCCTCCGGCCACCCGGTGGCCGAGACCCTCAGCGAAGCGGTGAAGCTGGCCCACAACCTGTAGCCTCAGGTGCGGAGGTAGGTAAGGACGGCCCGGACCCGGCGGTGCTGCTCCGTGTCGGGCGGCAGGTCGAGCTTGGTGAAGATGTTGCGGACGTGCTTCTCGACCGCGCCGTCGCTGACCACCAGGTCGCGGGCGATCGCCGTGTTCGAGTGCCCCTCGGCCATCAGCGCGAGCACCTCGCGCTCGCGTGGGGTCAGGTTCCGCAGCGGGTCGTCGCGGCGGCGGCGGGCGAAGAGCTGGGCGATCACCTCGGGGTCCAGGACGGTGCCGCCGGTGGCCACCCGCTCCAGCGCGTCGAGGAACTCGCCGATGTCGGCCACCCGGTCCTTGAGCAGGTAGCCGATCCCGGCGCCGGTGGCGAGGAGGTCGTCGGCGTACGACACCTCGACGTACTGGGACAGCACCAGGATCGGCGTCCGGGGCACCCGGCTGCGCGCCTCCACCGCCGCCCGCAGGCCCTCGTCGGTGTGTGACGGCGGCATCCGGACGTCGACGATCGACACGTCCGGCCGGTGCGCCGCCACCGCCGTCACCAGGGCGTCCCCGTTACCGACGGCGGCCACCACCTGGTGATCGCGTTCGGTGAGCAGCCGGACCAGCCCCTCCCGGAGCAGGACGGCGTCGTCGGCGATCACGATCCGCATGGACGGATGTGTACCACGGGCGGCTCACAGCGGGAGCTCCGCCCGCACGGAGGTGGGGCCGCCGGCCGGGCTGGTCACCGTGAGCCGGCCACCGGCCGCACGGACCCGGTCCGCGATGCCGGCCAGCCCGTGCCCCTTGGCCAGGTGCGCGCCGCCCTGGCCGTCGTCGTCGACGGCGACCCGTAGCCGCGGCCCGTCCCGTTCCACGATGACCCGACACTCGGTGGCCCGGCTGTGCTTCGCCACGTTGGTGAGCGCCTCGGCGACCACGAAGTACGCCGTGCTCTCCACGGCCGGGTCGAGCCGACCGCCCGGCCCGCCGAGCGCGGGGTCGACCCGCAGCTCGATCGGGATCAACCCGCGCCCGGCCAGCGCCGCGAGCGCGCTCGGCAGCCCCCGGTCGACCAGGACGGGCGGCGCGATGCCCCGGGACAGCGCGCGCAGCTCGGCGAGGGTCTCCCGGGTCTGGCCGACGGCCTCGTCGAGCGTCCGGCGGGCCGCCTCCGGGTCGGAGGCGAGCTGCTCCCGGGCCCGGCTGAGGTCCATGGCGAGCCGGACCAGCCGCTGCTGCGGCCCGTCGTGGATGTCCCGCTCCAGCTTGCGCAGCGCGCTCGCCTCGGCCGAGACGGCCGCGCGCTTCTGCTCCTCCAGCGTGGTGATCCGGTTGCGCATCTCGGCCACGCCGGTCAGCAGGGAACGGGCCAGGCCGGCCTGCACCCGGGCGCAGGCGCGGGCCACCAGCGGCAGGGTGAACAGGGCGAAGACGCCGATCGCGGTGTTCAGGAAGATGCGGGCACCCGGGCCGTCGCCCATCCCGAGGAGCTGGCTCAGGTCCTGGTCGCCCGGGCCGCGGGGGATCGCCCAGTCGTACGCGCCGTAGAGGGTGCCGGTGAGCGCGAGCACCCACCAGACGAGCAGCACCACGAAGGTCGGCAGCGCCGCCAGCAGCTTGCCGAGGGCGTGCAGGAGATCGAGCCAGGACTGCGGGTCCCGCATCGGCACCAGGACCCGGCGCCGGAGGCCCGCGCCCGGCTCCGGCGTCCGGTAGACGGGGCGGACCCGGGGCTGGTGCAGCACGGCGGGGAGCCGCAGCCGCTCGATGTCGGCCAGCACCCGGACGCCGTACAGCGTGCCGGCGAGGACCGGGAGGCCGAGCGTGGTGACCAGCAGCGCGACGCTGAGGGCGATCCCGGCGACGGACAGCGCGAAGCCGGCCACGGCCAGGGGCAGGCCGACCAGCACGTAACCCGAGTCGCGCAGGAGCTGGCGGACCAGACTGCGGGCGGGGGTGCCGGGGGAGGGCGCGGTGGCGGCGGGTACGGCGGTCATGCCACGAGGCTACGGAGCGGTACCGCCCGGTCCCATCCCGTAAGCCGCCCGCTGGCTGGTGGTGCTGGCCCTACCTTCGAGGATGTGGCACGACGCGCCCGCGCGCGATTGGTCAGAGAAGTCGTAATTGAGCAATAATCGCCGTGCGGCGTGGGCGAGAGCCGCCGGATCGATCTTGGGGAACGGAGGGGCTGGTGACGCCGCGTTGCACGCGACCAAGATCGCGATTTGTGCGTGTCTTCACAAGCGCCTACCCTGTAGTTCCGACGCGCCCTGCTAGCACAGCCGGCAACCTCGGTCGCCAGCGGGAGTCCCGACGCGGCCGACCCGCGGAGTTGGCCCAGGATCGCACCGCACGGAGTCTCATGAGTCAGCACCGCCCGCCAGGTGGGCCCGACCGCCCCGTTGCCGTGCCGGCGCTGCCGGACCTGCCGGAGGCGACCGTCGCCCGGCTCCCCGAGTACCTCCGCGCCCTGCACAACCTCGCCGAGGCCGGCCACGAGACGGTGTCCAGCGAGGGGCTGGCCAGCGCCGCCGGGGTGAACTCCGCCAAGCTCCGCAAGGACCTCTCGCACCTCGGCTCGTACGGCACCCGGGGCGTCGGCTACGACCTGGCCCTGCTGATAGAGCAGATCGAGTACGTGCTCGGGCTCACCCAGCGCCGATCGGTCGCCCTGGTCGGCGTGGGTAATCTCGGTCACGCCCTGGCCGGTTACGACGGCTTCGCCACCCGCGGCTTCCGCATCGCCGCGCTCTTCGACGCCGACCCCGCCCGGGTCGGTGAGGAGATCAACGGCCTGGTCGTCCGGCACGTCGACGAGCTGTCCCGGATCGCCGCCGAGGAGTCGATCGCGATCGGTGTGATCGCCACCCCGGCCGCCGCGGCGCAGCGGGTCGCCGACCAGTTGGTCGCCGGGGGCGTGACGAGCATCCTGAACTTCGCGCCCTGCGTACTCTCGGTGCCGGACGGGGTCGACGTGCGCAAGGTCGATCTCGCGATCGAGCTGCAGATCCTGTCCTTCCACGAGCACCGCAAGGCGTCCCTGACCGCGCTTCCCGCCGCCGGCGGCTCCACGCTCACCGCCCTGCCCGGCGGGCTCGCGATCACCGACCCGCAGGAGGCGACCGGCACGTGAAACTCATCGTCGTCGGCGCGTCCTACCGCACCGCCCCGGTCGCCACGCTGGAACGGCTCGCGGTCGCGCCCGCCGACCTCACCCGCACCCTGGACCGCCTGGTGGCACAGCCGTACGTGACCGAGGCCGTCCTGGTCTCCACCTGCAACCGGGTGGAGGTCTACGCCGCGGTGTCCGGTTTCCACGGCGGCCTCGGCGACATCTGCGCCGTGCTGGCCGAGCAGGCCGGCTGCCAGCCGGCGGCCCTCGCCAACAACCTGTACGTGCACTTCGACGCCGCCGCGGTCGACCACGTCTTCCGGGTCGCCGCCGGGCTGGACTCGATGGTGGTCGGCGAGGCGCAGATCCTCGGCCAGCTCCGGGACGCGTACCACTGGGCGTCGGGCGCGGACACCACCGGCCGGCTGCTGCACGAACTGATGCAGCAGGCGCTGCGGGTGGGCAAGCGCGCCCACTCCGAGACCGGCATCGACCGGGCCGGGCAGAGCGTGGTCACCGCGGCCCTCGACCTCGCCGCCGAGCTGCTCGACGGCGACCTGGCCGGCCGCCCGGCGCTGGTCGTCGGCGCGGGGGCCATGGGCTCCCTGGGCGTGGCGACCCTCTCCCGGCTGGGCGCCGGCCCGCTCACCGTGACCAACCGCGGCGCCGACCGGGCCGTCCGGCTGGCCGAGTCGTACGGCGCCGCCGCCGCCCCGATGGCCGAGCTGACCGGGGCCCTCTCCACGGTGGACGTCGTGGTCGCCGCCACCGCCGCCACCGAGGCGGTCCTCACCCGCGACGTGGTCTCCCGGGCGCTCGGCGGACGGGACCGGGATCGCGGGCCGCTGGTGCTGCTCGACCTCGCCGTGCCGCGGGACGTCGAGCCCGGCGTCGCCGACCTGCCCGGCGTCGAGGTGATCGACATCGACCGGATGGCCGCGCTGGTCGCCGAGGGGCCGGCCGCGGCCGACGCCGCCGCCGTGGAGCGGATCGTCGTCGGCGAGGTCGACGCCTTCCTCACCTGGCTGCGCGGCGCCGATGTCGCGCCGACCGTGGCCGCCCTGCGCGGCCGGGCCGACGACGTGGTCAGCGCCGAGCTGCGCCGGCTCGCCCAACGCCGCCCCGACCTGACCGACGACCAACGCGCCGAGGTCGCCCGGACGGTGCACCGCGTCGTGCAGCGCCTGCTGCACCAGCCCACCGTGCGGGTCCGGCAGCTCGCCGCCGAGCCCGGCGGCGACCAGTACGCCGCCCTGCTGCGCGAGCTGTTCGACCTGGAGGTACCGCAGACCTCGCCGGTCGACACCGTCCCCGACGTGGTGGACGTAGCCACCCGGGAGGTCGGCGTCGACGACCTCCCGCCCACCGGAGGTGAGCGATGAGCAGGCCCCTGCGCCTCGGGACCCGGGCCAGCGCCCTGGCGATGGCCCAGTCCGGGCACGTCGCGGAGGCGCTGACCGCCGCGACCGGCCGCCCGGTCGAGTTGGTCGGGGTGGTCACCGCCGGCGACCGCTCGAACGCCCCGGTGCACCGGCTCGGCGTCGGCGTGTTCGTGTCCGCGCTGCGCGACGCGCTCACCGCGCGCACCATCGACTTCGCGGTGCACTCGTACAAGGATCTGCCCACCGCGGCGGCGCCCGGCCTGCACGTCGCGGCCGTGCCGCCCCGGCAGGACCCGCGCGACGCCCTCGTCGCCCGCGACGGCCGTACGCTCGCCGAGCTGCCGCCCGGCGCGCGGGTCGGCACCGGGGCGCTGCGCCGGATCGCCCAGCTGCACGCGCTCGGGCTGCAGTTGGAGGTCGAGCCGATCCGGGGCAACGTCGACACCCGCCTGGCGCGGGTGCTCGGTCCGGAGGCCGACCTGGACGCGATCGTGCTGGCCCGGGCCGGGCTCGCCCGGCTGGGCCGGACCGAGCTGATTACCGAGACGCTCGATCCGATGCTGATGCTGCCGGCGCCCGCACAGGGCGCGCTGGCCGTGGAGTGCCGGATCGACGACCAGGACATGGTCGAGATGCTCGCCCTGCTCGACCACGCACCGTCCCACTCCGCCGTCGTCGCGGAGCGGGCGCTGCTGGCCACCCTGGAGGCCGGATGCAGCGCACCGGTCGCCGCCTACGCCGAGCTCGCCGAGGGCGACTCGGGTGAAGAGATCTACCTGCGCGGGGCGGTGATCAGCCCGGACGGCATCCGTGACCTCCGACTGTCCCGCACCGGAACGCCCGCCGACGCGGCGGAGATCGGCAAGGCCCTCGCCGCCGAACTCCTCGACCTCGGCGCCGACTCGATCCTCGGCCAGGAAGGACACACCGGCCCGGGGACCCAGCAATTTGGGAGCACAGAATGACCCGCACCCGTAAGCCCGTAGGCCGCATCGCGTTCGTCGGGGCCGGTCCCGGCGACCCGGGCCTGCTGACCCGCCGGGCGCACGACGCCCTGGTCGACGCCGACCAGGTGGTGTACGACCGGGGAGTCCCCGAGTCGCTGCTCGACGTCGTCCGCGCGCAGGCGAAGGAGGACGCCCAGTTCAGCCCGGCCGAGGGCGCGCCGGGCGACGTGGCGAAGGTGCTGATCTCGGCGGCGCGGTCCGGGCTGAACGCGGTGCACCTGGTCGCCGGTGACCCGTTCGGCCACGGGTCGGTCGTCAAGGAGGTGCAGGCGGTCGCGCGTACCGCCGCGCACTTCGAAGTGGTCCCGGGCGTCGGGCAGGCCGAGGGTGTGGCGACGTACGCGGGAGTGCCGCTGCCGGGCGTGCGTACCGCCGCCGACGTCGAGGACGTCACCACGCTGGACTTCGAGGCGCTGGCCGCCGCCGTCGCGCGGGGCTCGCTGGCGCTCGCGGTGGACGCCGGTGACCTCGCCGCGATCCGGGACGGGCTGCTCGCCGCCGGAGTGGACGGCGCGACCGCCGTGGGTGTGACCGGTGACGGCACGGGCGAGACGCAGTACACGACCACGTCGACCGTGGACTCCTTCGTCGCGGCGGCGCTCGGCTTCACCGGCCGGGTCGTGCTCACCCTCGGCGACGGGGTCGGCCAGCGGGACAAGCTCAGCTGGTGGGAGAACCGCCCGCTGTACGGCTGGAAGGTACTCGTACCCCGGACCAAGGAGCAGGCCGGCGTGATGAGCGCCCGGCTGCGCGCGTACGGCGCCATTCCCTGCGAGGTGCCGACCATCGCGGTCGAGCCGCCGCGTACCCCCGCCCAGATGGAGCGGGCGGTCAAGGGCCTGGTCGACGGCCGGTACGCCTGGGTGATCTTCACCTCGGTGAACGCGGTTCGGGCGGTCTGGGAGAAGTTCGCCGAGCACGGCCTCGACGCCCGGCACTTCGGCGGCGTCAAGATCGCCTGTATCGGGGACGCGACCGCCGACGCGGTCCGGGCGTTCGGGATCCAGCCGGAGCTGATCCCGTCCGGGGAGCAGACCTCGGAGGGCCTGCTGGCCGAGTTCTCGCCGCACGACGAGGTCCTCGACCCGGTCGGCCGGGTGCTGCTGCCGCGCGCGGACATCGCCACCGAGACGCTCGCCGCCGGGCTCACCGAGCGCGGCTGGGAGGTCGACGACGTGACCGCGTACCGCACGGTGCGGGCGGCGCCGCCGCCGGCCGAGATCCGCGACGCGATCAAGTCGGGTGGGTTCGACGCCGTGCTCTTCACGTCGTCGTCGACCGTCCGGAACCTGGTCGGTATCGCCGGGAAGCCGCACGCGCGTACCGTTGTCGCGGTCATCGGGCCGAAGACGGCGGAGACGGCCACGGAGTTCGGCCTGCGGGTCGACGTGCAGCCGCCGCACGCCTCGGTCCCCGACCTGGTGGAGGCGCTGGCCGCCTACGCCGTCGAGCTGCGCGAGAAGCTCGCCGCCATGCCGGCGAAGCAGCGCCGCGGCTCGAAGGTGCAGGGGCCGACCGCGCTGAGGTTCCGCTGACCCTGGAGGTTCCCGTGCCGTACCCCGACATCCGGCCCCGCCGGCTGCGCCGCACCGCGGCGCTGCGGCGGCTGGTCTCCGAGACCCGCGTCGACCCAGCCGAACTGGTCGTGCCGATGTTCGTCAAGGAAGGGCTCACCGAGCCGCGGGCCGTGGCGTCGCTTCCGGGGGTGCTCCAGCACTCCCGGGACTCGCTGCGCAAGGCCGCCGTCGAGGCGGTGCAGGCCGGCGTCGGCGGGATCATGCTCTTCGGGGTGCCCGCGTCGCGCGACGAGCGCGGGTCCGGCGGCGTCGACCCGAACGGGATCCTCAACCTCGCCATCCGGGACGTCGTCGCCGAGGTGGGCGACGCGACCGTGGTGATGAGCGACCTCTGCCTGGACGAGTTCACCTCGCACGGGCACTGTGGCCTGCTCGCCCCCGACGGCTCGGTGGACAACGACGCCACCCTCGCCGCGTACGCCGAGATGGCGGTGGCCCAGGCCGAGGCCGGGGTCCACGTGGTCGGCCCGTCCGGGATGATGGACGGGCAGGTCGGCGTGGTCCGCCGGGCCCTGGACGCCGCCGGCCACCAGGACGTGACGATCCTGGCGTACGCCGTGAAGTACGCCTCCGCGTTCTTCGGCCCGTTCCGGGACGCCGTGGAGTCGGCGCTCGACGGCGATCGCCGCGCGTACCAGCAGGACCCGGCGAACCTGCGGGACGCCCTGCGCGAGGTCGAGCTGGACGTCGCCGAGGGCGCCGACATCGTCATGGTCAAGCCGGCGCTGCCCTACCTCGACGTGGTCGCCGCGGTCCGGGCCGCGGTCGACGTCCCGGTCGCGGCGTACCAGGTCTCCGGCGAGTACGCGACGGTCGAGGCGGCCGCCGCGAACGGCTGGATCGACCGGGAGCGGGTGATGCTGGAGACGCTGACCTCGATCCGTCGAGCGGGCGCGCAGATCATCCTCACCTACTGGGCGGTCGAGGCCGCGGGGCTGCTCCGCCAGCGCTACTGAACCCGGACGCTCACCCCCTCCGCACCGGGCCGTCGGCCGCGGCTCTCGCTGCCGACGTGCCCTCCCGCTTCATCGCCTTTGCTCTGCTTCAACCCGCGCACCAAAATCGAGCTCTTTCCGTTGCGTGGAGTGAAGCAGAGCAAAGGCGACGAACGAGGGTGCCGAGGTCGATGCTGGTGCGCCGTCGGTCGACTACAGGGCGGTTGTCCACAGGTTCATCCACAGGGGTTGCCTCACCGGCCGTCCAGGTCGGACAGTCTCGGCATGACCTTTTCCGCCGCTCTGCCGGACAGCTTCAACCCGCCGGACACCGGGCCCACCCTGGGCCCGTTCCCTGTTCAGGGCCTGGTCCGCCGGGCTCGGCGCATCCTCGGCCTGAGCCAGCACCGCATGGCCCGGTTCGCCAAGGTCGCGCCGTCGACCGTGGCCCGGGTGGAGGCCGGCACCCTGGCACCCAGCCTCGCGGTGCTGGAGCGGCTGCTGGGAGCGGCGGGCCTCTACCTCGTCGTGGTCGACCAGAAGGGCCGGATCGTGCAGCCGATGGCGGTCTGGGACGACACGAGGGACGGTGCCGGTCGGCGTTACCCGGCCCACCTCGACACGATCCTCGATCCCGAGCCGGGCGAGTGGTGGGCAGACATCTACGGCCTGGCCCGTCCGCCCGAGACGTACCACCGCTGCCCGGTGGAGCGGGAGATGCGGCGGCGCCTCAGCGTGTGGGAGGTCCGGGTCGCCCAGAACCGGGCCGTACCCCGACCGCCGGACCCGGACCGGTACGGCTGACGGCCCGCCGGCCAGGCGGATGCCCTGGCCGGCGGGCCGTCGTCGAGCGGACCGGCGTCAGTCGTCGTTGACGATGGTGCCGGTGCCGAGCGGGTCGGCCAGGCGCAGCCCCGGAATGCCGGCCACGAGCAGCGTCAGCCTCTCGTCGGCCTCCCGCTTCCGGTCACCGCGCACGGACACCGGGAACGTGAGACTCCTCTGGCCGGCGGCCAGGGTCCGGCAACCGACGTACGGCTCGTAGTCCGAGCCCGACTGCGCGGTCGTGCCGTAGGTCGCCGCGCAGACCAGGACCGGCTGGGACAGCGGCCGCGAGACGGTGACGGTGAAGGTGAGCTGGGAGCGACCCTTGTCGCCCTCGACCACGGACGCGTCGGCCACGCTCAGCGAGGCCCGCGAGCGGAACCGGGCCACCTGCGGGTCGTGGTCGCTCGAACCGCGGCTCCCGTCACCCGTGTGCTCGGCCGGCCAGTCCGCGTTGATGTGGGCGGCCCGCATCTCCACCAGGTCGCCGTGCAGCGCCTCGTTCACGAACAGGTGGTCCAGCGTCTGCGCCTGCCCCTCGAAGCTGTACGAGTACGCGGACGACGGCGCGTCGGCGAGCAGGTCCTCCCACAGGTTGCGCAGCCCCGCCCCGTACAGCGGGCCCAGCTGGTCCGACGGGGTGGGGTCGGCAGCCGTGGCGATGGGATCGTCGGGGCGGGGGAAGACGTTCAGGTCCCCGCCGTACACCACCCGAGCGTGCGGGTCCGACGCCTCGATCGCGGTCACGATCGCGGCGCCGTACGCGGCCTGCTCCCGGCGCTGCCCGACCCGGCTGTCCGGCCCGGACGAGTAGTGGTTGCTGGCCGCCCACACCGTGAACCGCTCGGTCGAGCCGGGCGCGGCGGCCACGGTGAACTTGCCGAGCTGCGGCGCGCGGGTGAAGACGTTGTCGCCGTCCCGGCCGGTGGAGGTGTCCACGTCGGACGGCAGAACGGCGTTGAGCGCCTTCGGGTTCTGCACGTCCGCGTTGGACGGCAGGCCCGGCGCGCGGTACTGGACGGCCGGTGACGAGCCCAGCAGCGGGTCGTCGCCGGTCGCCTCGGCCAGCGCGACCCGATCGGTGCGGTAGAGGAACGCCGAGGTGATGCCCCGGTCGTCCGCGCCGGTCCGGTCGTACGCGGCCGCGTAGGCGGGGCCGCCGGCGGCCGCGATGGTGAGCGCCAACTCCTGGAGGGTGTCCGGCGCGCCGTCGGCGTCGTTCGTGGAGCCACAGACCAGCTCGGCGCCCTCGACCGTGCAGATGTCCTGGTCCTCGGCCTCCTGGACGAGGATCAGGTCGGGGGAGTGCAGGTCGGTGGTGATCTGGTCGGCGAGCGCGGCGAGCTGATCGCGGTACTCCTGCTCGCTGCCCGGCACGTAGTCGAACGGCGGGCGCACCCCGGTGCAGCCGGCGTTGCCGGCGAAGTCGCAGCCGTCGAACGGGTCGTCACGGTAGTCGTACAGGTTCTCCACGTTGTACGCGGCGACCGCGAACTCCTCCGACCGCTTGGCCGGCTTCGGCGGGTTGTTCCGGGACGGGTCGGTGCCGGCCGCGAAGGACGCCGACTCGACCTGGACCCCGTACTTCTCGAAGGAGTAGTACAGGGCGCCCACCGCGTCGGCGGTCAGGGTGTCGAAGGTGTGCGCGGGCGGCAGCAGGGCGCTGCTGTCACCGGTCGTGCCCTTGACGCCCATGCTGCCCAGCATGATCCGCTGGCCGTTGCCGTCGTCGAAGGTACGGGTCGGATCGTTGTCCAGCGGGTGGGCGTCCCGGAAGACGCGGCGGGCGTACGGGTCGGTGCGGTCGAGCAGCGTGTCGTCGCGGTCCACGAGCCACGTCTCGGCGTCGGCGGTGGAGGCGAACACGTTCCGCCCACTCACCGCGCCGCTGCCCGCGCGCACCCGCAGGCGCGCGCCCTCGTGCCGCTCCCAGAAGCGCTGCGCGTCGGCCAGGTCGGCCGGCGGCACCGCGTCGGTCACCGTGACCACGGCGTCCACGTCCAGGCCCGAGGCCACCCTGCGGACCAGCGAGGCGCTGGAGAGCTGCGTCATGTTGAAGTATTCGGAGACGCGGGCACGGAGCACCACCTCGTCACCGACCGTCGGCACGTACCCGCCGATGAGGGAGGTGAAGGAGCCCATGAAGACGAAGATGCCGTCCGAGCTGGTGGGGTCGCCGTCGGTCGCGTCGGCTCGGCTCTGCAGGAAGAAGCCGTGCTGGTCCCGGCCGGACGAGTCCCGCGCGAGGGTGCGCTGGGTGATCACGCCGCGGACGTCGTACAGGCTGCTGCTGGTGCCGTTGCCGCTGGCGGGCGCGAGCGGCGAGCGGTCGGCCGCATCGGACTCGGCGTCGGTGGTCGGGCCCTGCACCTCGCCGACGGTCAGTTCCCGCGTCACCTGCACGGAGAGGGTGCAGGTCGCGGTGGTGCCGCCGGCGTCGGTCGCGGTCACGACCACGGAGTACGCCCCGGCGGCCAGGTCGGCGCTCGCGCTGACGGTGGCCCGGGCGGTGCCGCCCACCGCGTCGGCGGGGGTGACCGCCGTCCGGCTGATCGAGCCGGTGGCCGGTGCCGGGGTGACCGACGTGACGGCCAGGTCGACGATCCGGTCGTCCGGGTCGGTCGCGGTGACCTCCCGGGCCGCCGCCGTGCCGGACCCGACGACCAGGGCGTCGCCGCAGGTGACCGTCGCCGGTACGTCGACCGGCCCGCCGCCGTCCACGGTGTGCGCGCCGAGCCCGTCGACCGTGTCGGTCAGGAAGCCGGCCCACTGGGCCGCCGGGTCGAACGCGTCCGTCGGGTCGGTGTCGCCGGTGGTGACGGCGCCCAGGCGGCGCAGCGTGTTGTCGGCGGTGCTGGTCAGGCCGGTGCCCCACTCGGTGCCGGGGTCGACGCCCACCTGGCCGATCGAGTCGAGCACGGTCTCGCCGCGGCGCAGCACGACCGCGTCGTCACCGTTGAACAGACCGGCGCCGGTGGTCTGGTCGGCCTGGGCGAGGATCGCCGCGTTCGCCGACGAGTGGGCGAACACGAAGACGTCACCCGCCGCGACGGTGCCGGTCAGGGCGAACGTCGACGGCGTGGTGGAGCCGTTGAAGTAGAGCAGCAGCTGGTAGCCGCCGGCGGCCAGGTCGACCGGCGCGGCGGTGCCGTTGAAGAGCTCGATCGCCTTGTTGTTGGACGAGCCTTCGACGTACTCCGAGATGAACAGGTCGGTTGGCGCGGCGCTGGCCGCGCTGGGGGCGACCCCGACGGCCGTGACGGTCACGGCGGCGGTGGCGGTCGCGAGCGCGGCGAGTGTGCGACGCGGGCGCATGGAGCCTCCACGGTGGGTGGACGGGAACTAACGCACGTTAAGGGGCGCGGTTGACCGCCGTCCATCCCCCGACGGACCGTTTCGTGAACTTCTCAGCGGGCGGCGTCGAGCCGGTGCACCAGCTCGGCCACGTCGACGCTGTATTCGCACCACTCCCGGTCGGGGCGGTAGCCGAGCTCGGCGTTGACCTTGAGCATCGCCTCGTTGGCCTGGGCGTTCCAGGTCTGGACCTCGGTCAGCTGCGGCTCGGCCGACCGCAGCTCCAGCAGCATCCGCGCCTTGATCGCCCGGTCGATGCCGTACCCGCGGTGGTCCTGCCCGACGATCGTGTCGTACTGGTCGGCGCGGGTCGGGTGCTGCGCCGGTACCACCACCTCGGTCAGGCCGGCCACCGCACCGGTCTGCTCGTGCTGGGCGAGCACGATGTACGGCTTCATGCCCCGCCGGTGCAGGCAGTCGAGGCTGTCGCGCAGTCGCTGCGGATCGTACGAGCTGGGCCGTAGTTCCCCGTCCTCGACGTCGCGCACCTCGGCCTTGGCCCGCGCGTACGCCTCGATCAGCTCGTCCGGCGGCCCGCCCGGATGGAACTCCAGGTGGTAGCCCGCGCCGACACCGCCGGCCATCTCGCCCAGCTCGGCCCAGTCCACCGTCGCCAGGTCCAGCACGCTGCGGGTCTCCACGTACTCCTTGGTGAAGCCGAGTGCCTCGTAGAAGGCGACCGACGGGGTGTCGCCGACGACCTCCACGCCGATCGACTGGAAGCCCTCCTGGTAGACCCGGCGGGCGGCCGTCCGGACCAGCTCACGGCCGAGGCCGTCGCGGCGCGCCGACGGGTGCACCAGCACCTCGAGCACGCCGATGTCGCCCAGCAGCAGCACGTGGACCTGCCCCAGGATGGGCCCCGGTGTGCCGTTGACCGCCGGTTCCTCCTGGGCCACCCAGGAGATCCGCCGTTCGCCCGGCATCACCTCGGCCAGATATTCCCGCAGGGAACTCTCCTGCCACGGCGGATCCTGCGGGAGATCGACCGCCAGGACCGCGTTCAGCGTGTCCAGCAGCGACGCGATCTCGGCGGACGACGCGTTCCTGGGGTCCCACTCGCGCACCATCACCCGTCTAGCTTGCCGCTAACGGCTGCCCGGGGGAAGTGTCCAGTTCTCCAATGTACGCGGACGATCACGTCACGTACGGCTGGCCTGCCCGTACTGGTTGGCCTTGTCGAAGACGTCCTGCGCGTACCGCCGCACGTCGTTGTACGACAGGATGGCGTTCCACCAGTCACCCGCGATGGTCAGGTTCCGACCGCCCTTGCACAGGTAGTTCGCGGCGGCCAGGGCGGCGTCGTCGATGTCGTGCGGGTCCTTGCGGCCGTCGTTGTCGGCGTCGGCGCCGACCTCCTGCCAGGTGGTCGGGATGAACTGCATCGGCCCGATCGCCCGGTCGTAGGTCGTGTCCCGGTCGAGGGTCCCGCGGTCGGTGTCGCGGATCAGCATCCGGCCGCCCTGCCCGTCCAGCGGCTGGCCGATGATCTCGGGGGTGGCCCGGCCGTCCGGCCCGAGCTGGGCGTTGTTGGCCTGGCCGTGCGCGGACTCGACGTGCCCGATCGCGGCCAGCGTGGTCCAGCTCAGCCCGCAGCTGCGGTTGGTGCTGGCGAGGACCAGCTCGGCGTAGCCGTACGCCTGCATGGCCACCGGTGCGATCCCGACCTTGGGGCCGATCTGCGCGGCCCACCCGGCGAGCGCGTCGGCGGGCCGGCCGGTGCCGGGCGGCGGGACGACGGTGCCACCCGCCGGCGGCGTGACCGAGGGGCCGCCGAGCGGAGGCGTGGTGCCGGGCAGCGGCGCGCCCGGAACCAGCGTCGGCGCGGACGCGGTCGGCGCGCCGGCGCTGGCGTCCACCGCGACCGGCCGGGAGCGCACGGCCGCGGGCACCAGCAGGGCGCCGGCCGCGGCGGTCGCGGCGACCAGGAAGAGCAGGAAGACGCCGGGCAGGGTGAGCCGGCCGCTGGGGCGCCGCGACCAGTCGCGGACCGAGCGGGCCGTGCCCGCCGCCAGCCGCCGGGGCGACATGGGTACGGCGTGCGCGAAGGGGACCCGGCGCCGCCGGGCTCCCGCGAGCGGATCCGGGGTGGCCGTCCCGGCCGGGTCGACCTTGGTCACCGTCAGGTCGTCTCCGGTACGCGCCGGTTCACCGGCGGCCGGGTCGGAGCCCGCCGGCGCCGGCACACCGGTGGCGGTCCCGCCGTCCGGGGCCGTCTCGGCGGTCCCGCTCTCCGCGGTGGTCGAGGTCCCGCTCTCCGGGGTGGCCGCCGGTGCGGACCCGTCGCCCGGGGGCGTCTGCGGCCGCAGCCACGGCCGCCGGGGACGGGGCACGGACGTGGCCGGCTCGTCCGGCGCGGCACCGGATCCGGCGAGTGGCCCGTCGGGCGGCGCGGCCGGTCGCAGGGGCCGAAGGGTCTGCCTGTCCTCGCCGTCCACCCGTCGAGTATCACCCATGTTCCGTCGGGCGTCCGGACCGGTCGTACGCTGGAGTCATGCCCCGGTACGAGTTCCGCTGCCGCGCCTGCGGCGACACCTTCGAGGTCAACCGTCCGATGGCGCGTGCCACCGAGCCGGCCCCCTGTCCGCAGGGGCACCACGACACCGTGAAGCTCCTGTCCACTGTCGCGGTGACCGGTCGCGGTGGTGCCGGTGCGGCCGGCCCGGCGCCGGCCGGCGGTGGCTGTTGTGGCGGCGCCTGCGGCTGCTGAGACGGACTCCCGGTCCGCCAGCATCCCCGCGGCGCTTGCCCGCACGTGCACGTAGTGGCACGTTGGGGCGGAACCGGGCCGGCCGTTCTCACGATGCGTGACGGCTCGGGTTCAGGCAGCATGAACCCGACGTCACGGGCGGAGGTTCCACGCATGTCGCCACGGATCCACCTCCCGACCGGGTGGGTGACCTTCGTCTTCACCGACATCGAGGGCTCGACCCGGCTGGCTCAGCTGCTCGGGCCCGACTACCGGCCGGTGTTGCGGGAACACCGGCGCCTGCTGCGCCGGACGATCGCCGCCACCGAGGGAGCGGAGCTGCTCACCGAGGGGGATTCCTTCTTCCTCGCCTTCGGGGACGCGTCCGCCGCGCTGACCGCCTGCCTGACCGCCCAGCGGGCTTTGACCAGCCACGAGTGGCCCACCCCGGACGCGGTGCCCCGGGTGCGGATGGGCCTGCACACCGGTTGGGCGGAGCCCCGCGACGGTGAGTACGCGAGCCCGGAGGTGCACCGTGCCGCCCGGGTCGCCGCCGCCGCGCACGGTGGGCAGGTGCTCTGCTCCGCGGCGACCGCCCGGCACGCCGACCCGCTGCCGAGCGGCGCCTCCCTGCTCGACCTGGGCCTGCACCGGCTACGCGGCTTCGACGACCGGGAGCGGCTGTTCCAGCTCGTCGCGCCCGGCCTGGAGCGGCAGTTCCCGCGCCCGCGCACCGCCGACGCGGTGGCGCACAACCTGCCCACCCAGATCACGTCGTTCGTCGGCCGGCAGGCCGAACGGGCCGAGCTGCGCCGGCTGGTGGAGGGGCACCGCCTGGTCACGGTGCTCGGGGCGGGCGGTACCGGCAAGACCCGGCTCGCCGTGGAGCTCGCCGCCGACCTGGTGGAGTCCTACCCGGACGGTGTCTGGTTCGTCGACATCGCCACCGTCACCGACCCGGGCCTGGTCGCGTTCGCCATCGCCGCGGTGCTCGGCCTCCGCCCGGAGCCCGGCCGTCCGATGGTGGACACCCTGGTGGAGTACGCGGCCGCCCGCCGGATGCTCGTCCTGCTGGACACGTGCGACGCCCAGCCGTCGGCGTCGGCCGAGGTGATCTCCCGGCTGCTCGCCGGCGGGACGGGCATGCGGGTCCTCGCCACCAGCCGCGAGTCGTTCGGGCTGCCCGGCGAGGTGGTGTGGCGGATCCCGCCGCTGTCGGTCGACCCGCCGGTCGACGGTTCGGAGAGCGACGCGGTCGCGCTGCTGCTGGACCGGACGGCGGCCGCCCGGGGCGGGCGGCAGCCCGACCCGGCGGAGTCGGCCGACCTGCGCCGGGTGGTGCAGCGGCTGGACGGCCTGCCGCTCGCCATCGAGCTGGCCGCCGCCCGGCTGCGGGTGCTCTCGGTCGGGCAGCTCGCCGAGCGCCTCGACGACGTGCTGGGCACGCTCGACGCCGGTCGGGACGATCCGGAGCCGCCGCCGGCCGAGCGGAGCTGGATGGGCAACCAACAGGACACGGTGGACCTGGTGGCGGCGGCGGCCGGGACGAGCCCGCCCAGCCCGGCCACCCGGGCGGTGCAGCGGTCGGCCGCCGAGCGGCACCTCACGATGCAGGCCACCGTCACGTGGTCGTACCGCACGCTCGGCCCCCGCGCCGCACGGCTGCTGCGCTGGCTGGCGGTGTTCGCCGGTCCGGTGGACCTGGCGACGGTGGAGTGGCTGCTCGGGGACGACCCGCTCGATCCGCTGTCGGTGCTGGTGGACAAGTCGATGGTGCTGGCCGAGCCGCACGCGGGGGGCAGTACCTACCGGATGCTCGACCCGATCCGCGCGTACGCGGCCCGCCGGCTGGTCGAGGCGGGGGAGGAGCGGGCCGCGCGGGACCGGCACGTGGCCTGGTCGGCGCACGCGCTGGAGCGGTTGCACCTGGGGCCGGACGGCCGGCCGGTCACCCTCTCGCTGTACGCGCTCGACCCGCTCGCCGGGGAACTGCGGGCCGCGCTGCGCTGGTGTGCGACCGGGGGCAGCGCTCGGCCGGGGCTGGTCCTGGCCGGAGGGCTGGACCAGTGGTGGCGGGAGCGCGGGCTGGCCCGGGAGGGCCGGCTCTGGCTGTCCCGGCTGTACGGCCGGATCGCCGAGACCGGGGAGCGGATCCCCGACGCGGAGCTGGCGGCGGCGTACCACATGCACTCGATGCACGCCGGCGCGGACGGTGAGTTCGCCGAGGAGCTGCGGTTCTCGCAGCGGGCGGAGGAGGCGGCCCGGCAGGCCGCTGACGCGGGCCTGCTGGCCCGGGTCCTGGCCGGCCGGGCGGCCCCGCTGGTCGACATGGGACAGTTCGCCGAGGCCGAGCGGGTGTGCCGGGAGGTCATCGACTGGGCGCACCGGCAGGACGTGATGGGTGAGGCCCTCTTCGCCGTGTTCAGCCTGGCCGAGCTGCTGTGGCGGCGGGGCGCGCTGGACGAGGCGGCCGAGCTGCTGGGAGCGGCCCGGCCGGTCGAGGCGGCCCGCCCGGTGGAGCGGGGCCGCCGCACGGTGGACATGCTGCTCGGCCTGGTGGCGCTGGCCCGCGGCGACCTGATCGCCGCGCACGAACACCTGCTGGTGGCGCTGCGCTCCCGGATGGCGCACGGCTTCCACCGCCGCGCCTGTGACACGTTGCAGGCGATCGCGGTGCGGTGCGCCGCGGGGGGCGACCGGATCACCGCCGCGCGGCTCTTCGGCGCGGCGCAGGCGACGAGGGCGACCCTGCGCTCCAGCCCCGGCATCTACGGGGCGTACTGGGTGCAGCGACAGGCGGAGGTACGGGAGGCGCTGGGCGACGCGGCGTTCGACGGCGCGTACGCCGAGGGCGCGGAGCTGGGCCTGGAGGAGGCGGCGGCGCTGGCGCTCGGGGTGGAGCATCCGGACCTGGCGGCCGACTCGACGCGCTTCGCCACCGGAACCGGCCAGCCGGCTCCCCGCCAACCCACCCCCACCCCCACCCCCACCCCCCACACCGAACACGCCTGAAACCCCCACCCCCCCGGCCACCACCCGGTTGATCAAGAGGTTTTGGTCCGCTGGGGCCGTGCCAGACGGCCAAAACCTCTTGATCAACGCGGGCGAGGGGGGGTGGGGTGGGGGTGGGGTCAGCGGGGGGAGGTGGGGGAGCGGCGTTCGGCGTCGGCCTTCATCTTCGCGGCCCGGTCGATGTCGGCCTGCTGGACGGCGGCGACCGAGCCGAACGTCCGGACGGCCTGGTAGTAGGTCCAGGCGAGGCTGAGGCAGGCGGGCCGGACCACCGAGTTGTAGGTGGCGCAGACCCGCTTCAGGTCCTCGTAGAACGCGCTGTCGAGGCGGGACTCGTGCGACGAGAACACGCCCATCGCCTTGTAGTTGCGGTACCCGAAGTCGTGCCGGTAACAGGAGAGGGTGAAGTTGAACCCGAGTGGGTTGTCCGGGCTGGACGAGCAGTAGTCGGTGGACCAGTCGAAGTTGTAGTCGGCCCAGGCGGCCTTGTTCAGTCGGCCGGCGTTCCAGGCGTTGTAGCTGGTGGCGCTGGTCTGGGTCCAGCTGGACAGGACGGCGAGCTTCTGGTCGCGGGTGACGGCGGCGGCGGGGCTGGCGGCACCGAGCGCGACCAGGAGGGCGAGCCCGATCGAGGTGAACAGGGTGGCGAGACGACGGGACATGGCAACCTCCGCGGGGTGTGCGGACTCTTGGTTACCGGTGGGTCACCGGATGTCGATCAGTGTCGATTAATCGCCCGGTTCCTGGATCTTGTCGTATGAATTATTGGTGACATGAGTTGAAACAGACCAATGCCCCGGACGCCAGTGGCGTCCGGGGCATCGCGGTCGGTGGATCAGAGGACGAAGCGCGGCGGGCTGAGCGAGCTCTCGTTGGCCAGCCGGTCCAGCGCGGTCACGTAGTAGGTGTACCGCTTGCCGGCCTCGGCCGTCGTGTCCACCCAGGACTGCACGTCACCGGGCGTCGCCCGGACCGTGTCCACCAGGTGCGCGGCGTCGGCGACGTCGCACTTCCCGGCCACCTTCAGGCCGTCGAAGCGGTAGATCGCGTACGAGGTGGCGGTGCCCAGCGGGCCCACCCCGTCGGCGGGCTGCCGCCAGCGCAGCCGGATCCCGTCGTCCTGCCGGGCCGCGCCGGTCACCAACGGCATGAGCAGTGGCTTCGCCGGCAGGTGCGACATCGTCGGCACCAGCGCCGGGCGGGAGTAGTGCTCGCCGGCGTAGATGTCGGTCGCGTCGAGCCGGTTGGCCCGTACCTGGACGGCCGAGAAGTGCACGTTGCCCAGGACCTCGGGGTACTGCCGGTTGAGCGTCAGGTGGTCGGACAGCTCGCGCGGGTTCATCCAGAACGAGCCGTACGCCGGGTCGCCGCTCTTGTAGTCGGCCTGTCCGATGTAGAGCTGCACGCGGGTGCCGCGCACCTGCTCGGCCCACCACGGCACCAGCCGGGCGTAGTCCGCGGCCGGGTACTGGCCGATGTGCCAGTAGAGCTGCGGCACCACGTAGTCGATCCACTCCTTCTTGATCCACTTCCGGGTGTCGGCGGAGATGATGTCGTACGACTGGCTGCCGGTGGTGTCCGAGCCCAGCGGGTCGGCCGACTTGTTACGCCAGATGCCGAACGGGCTGACCCCGAACTTCACCCCCGGCTTGGCGGCCTTGACCTTGGTGTTCATCTCCTGGATCAGCAGGTTGATGTTGTCCCGCCGCCAGTCGGCGATGTTCGTGAAGCCCCGGTTGTGCTCGGCGAAGGTCGCGTCGTCCGGGTACTGGTGGGTGCCGCTCGGGTACGGGTAGAAGTAGTCGTCGAAGTGGACGCCGTCGATGTCGTACCGCTTGACCGCGTCGAGCATCGCGGTCTGGACGAACTCGCGGACCTCGGGGATGCCGGGGTTGTAGTAGAGCCGGCTGCCGGCGACGCCGGCCGGCGGGTACGCGAAGACCCAGTCCGGGTGCTCGCGGGCCGGGTGGTTCGGCGCGAGCTTGTCGATGTCGGCGCCGGCGCCGCTCGGTGCCGGCATGGAGACGCGGTACGGGTTGAACCAGGCGTGGAATTCGAGGTCCCGCTTGTGGGCCTCCTCGACGACGAAGGCCAGCGGGTCCCAGCCCGGGTCCTTGCCGCGCTCGCCGGTCAGGTACTCCGACCACGGCTCGTGCGGCGACGGCCAGAACGCGTCGGCGGTCGGCCGGATCTGGACGACCACGGCGTTGTGGTTGAGCTTCTCGGCCAGGTCGAGCCAGCCGAGGTACTCGGCCTTCTGAGCCGCGACCAGGTCCGGGGCGGTCCAGGAGGCCTTGGTGGGCCAGTCGATATTGGTGACCGACGCGATCCACATCGCCCGGAACTGCCGCTTCGGGGTGGCCGGGTCGGTGACGCAGGTGGTGGTGGAGGCGGCGCTGGCCGCGTCGTTCGCCGCGGCCGCCGGTGTCGCGGCGACGAACGCCCCCAGCAGGGCGGCGGCGAGCCCGGCGGCGCCGAGCCGAGTTGCCTTCATACGGTGTGTCCCTTCGTTGGGCCCCGTGACAGGGTTCGACGCGGCCGTCCTCGGCAACATCCGCCGTCGACATCGTGCCGCTGGTAGAAAATTTTCACACCCAGCGTCCGGGCGCAAGGGTCTGTGCCGGATCGATCCGTCCGTCGGATTCCCCGGTCCGCGAAGCGGCGGGCGTCACCGCGCGGAGCGTGACCGGAGCCGCACTCGCCGTCAGGGGCGGGGCTGGGGGGTTGACGTGGGGCCCTTGACCACTGGCTTTCCATCCTCCCAGACCACCTCGTCCAGCCAGACGTGGCGGCCCGGGTCGACCGTGCCCTCCTGGCCCGGTGGCCAGGCGTGGTAGAGCAGCCAGGTGCGGCCGTCCTTGACCACCATCGACGCGTGGCCCGGGCCGGAGGCCGCGTCGTCGCCGCGCAGGATCGGGTTCTCCGGGGCCTTCACGCACGGGCCGGCCGGGCTCTCGCAGACCGCGTAGCCCTCGGCGTACTCGGCCCGGTCGTAGGCGTTGGCGGCGAAGAACAGGTACAGCCGGCCGTCCTGCCGGTGCAGGAACGGCCCCTCGATCAGGGCGCCCTCCCACGGCTCGGTCTGCTTGAGCAGCTTCGCCGGCTCACCGACCAGGGACCGGCCGTCGTCGGCGAGGCGCTGCGACCAGATCCAGGTGTCGACGCCGATGGCGTTGCCGTCGTTCTTCCACAGCAGCCACAGGCTGCCGTCGGTGTCCTGGAACGGACTGGCGTCGATCGCCCCGCCGAGCTCCGCCTGGCAGATCAGCGGCTCGGTCGAGTCGTCCCGGTACGGCCCGGCCGGCGTGCTCGCCACCGCCCGCCCGACGCACTGCCGGCCCGACTCCCGTCCGGCGACCGTGTAGTACAGCACGAACCGGTCCGGGGCCAGCTGGATCACCTCGGGTGCCCAGTTCTTCCCCGGGTCCGCCCAGCCGGGCAGCTCGGGCAGCGCGTCGCCGGCCGGCGTCCAGCTCACCAGGTCGGGGGAGGTGAGCACCGGGACGTTCCGGCCGCCCGCGTTGGTGTGGAACAGGTACCACGTGTCGCCGACCCGGATCGCCTGCGGGTCGGGGGCGTCGGTCCGCACGACCGGGTTGGTGAACATGCGCGCGTCGTCTCCCGTGGTCGAAGGGGTCTCGCCACCGTCGCAGGCAGCGACGAACAGCGCGGCGGCGAGGACCGCCGCCGCACCGCGTCGCCCGGTGGTCCCGGCGGTCATCCCTTCAGCCCGCTGCGCGAGACGCCCTGGATGACGTGCCGCTGGGCCAGCACGAAGAGGATCAGCACCGGCACGCTGGCCAGTACCGCGCCGGCCATGATGACCGGGTAGTCCGTGACGTACGAGCCCTGGAGCAGGCCGAGGCCCGGCGGCAGGGTCAGGTTCTCCGGACTGAACAGCACGAAGATCGGCCAGAGGAAGTCGTTCCAGTTGGTGAGGAACGACAGCACGCCGAGGGTGGCGAGGGCCGGCTTGGACAGCGGCAGCACCACCCGCCAGAAGATCTGCCACTGGCTGGCGCCGTCCAACGTGGCGGCCTCCTCCAGCTCGCGCGGCAGCGACAGGAAGAACTGCCGCAGGAAGAACACCCCGAACGCGCTCGCCGCGCCCGGCACGATCACCACGGTCAGGGTGTCGAGCCAGTTGAGCTCGTCGACGATGAGGAAGTTCGGGACGATCAGCGAGGTCGGCGGGATGAACAGCGTCCCGACGACCAGGGCGAACAGCACGCCGCGACCGCGGAACCGCATCCGGGCCAGGGCGTACGCGGCCATCGAGGCGGTCGCCAGCACCAGCAGCGCGTGCAGCGTGGCCGACACCATGCTGTTGAGGAACCAGCGCAGCACCGGGTTGGCGGAGTTGTCGAGGATCTGCTGGTAGCCGTACCCGGAGACCGGGTCGGGCAGCCACGTCGGCGGGATCTGCTGGGCCCCCGTGTAGGTCTTGAGCGAGGTGATCAGCATCCACACCAGCGGCGTGAGGAAGACCAGGGCGAGCGCCACCAGGGTGGCGTAGAGCGTGAACCGGCGCAGTCCCGCGCCGGGGGTCGCTTTCGTCATCTGGGGCCCCTCAGTCTTCCCGGTAGCGGAAGAGGCGGAAGTTGGCGATGCTCACGACGGCCAGCATCAGCGCGAACACGATGCTCATCGCCGCGGCCCGGCCGGCGTCGTTGTCGCGCAGCCCCTCCTCGACGATGAACCAGACGACGGTCCGGGTCTCGGTGCCCGGCGCGCCCTGGGTGATCAGGAACGACTGGCCGAACACGTTCGCCGAGGCGAGCACGGTCGTGGTGATCACGAAGAGCAGCACCGGGCGCAGCCCGGGGAGCGTGACGTGGCGGAACCGTTCCCAGGTGCTCGCGCCGTCGACCTTCGCCGCCTCGTACAGCTCGGCCGGGATGTCCTGGAGGCCGGCGAGGTAGATCACCGCGTTGAAGCCGGACGTCCACCAGACGGTGACGCCGACCAGGGAGATCCAGGCCCACGGCGTGCTGGTCACCCACGGGGTGTCCGCGGGCAGCCCGACCATGCCCGCGAGCCGGTTGACCAGGCCCAGGTTGGCGTCGAGCAGGAACCGCCAGAGCAGACCGATGACCGCCACGCCCAGCACGTACGGGGCGAAGTAGACGGCCCGGAAGAACGTCCGCCCGGGGAACGAGCGGTTGAGCAGCAGGGCCAGCCCGAGCGGAACGACCACCAGCAGCGGCACCGACAGCACGGTGAAGATCGCGGTCGCCCGGACGCTCTGCCACCAGTCCCCGTACACCGCCGAGTCGCTGGCGAACAGCTCCCGGTAGTTGTCCAGCCCGACGAACGGCCGGTTGGGCAGCTGGAAGTCCCACTGGTGCACGCTCAGCCAGACGCCGAGCGCGATCGGCAGGAGGCCGAAGACCCCGAAGAGCACCAGGTACGGGGCGAGGAACAGGTACGGGGCCGCCCGGCTGGCCCGGCCGCCGGGAGCGTTGCGCCGGACGGGGCCGGCCGCCGGGGGCGGCGCGTCACCGCGCGCCGCCCCGACCTCGATCACGTCCGACACGGGGGATCAGCTCCCGTACTTCTTGCGGTTGTCCTCGAGCTGCTTGTTCGCCTTGGCCACGCCGTCGTCGAGCGCCTGCTTGGCCGACTTCTTGCCCAGCACGGCCTCGTTGAACGAGTTGTAGAAGGTGGTCATGACCTCACCCAGGCCGGGAGCCGCGGGCGGGAAGGCCGCGTACTCCAGCTCCGGGGCGAGGGCGTTGACCTCGGTCAGCGCCTTGAAGTCGGCACCCTCCCGGACCGACTTGCGGGCCGGCACCTGGCCGCCCTTGGCCCAGTCGAGGGAGTGCTGGCTGAGCCAGTTGATGAAGACCTTCGCCGCGGAGACCTTGTTGGCGTCGTTCGCCCGCCCCTTGACGATGGTGAAGTTGTGGGAGTTGGCCCAGGCCGCCGGCTGGGAGCCGATCTGCGGCAGCGGCGCCACGCCCCACTGGATCTCGGGGCTCTTCTTCAGGTCGTTGATCTGCCAGATGCCGTTCCAGTTGAACGCGTTCTTGCCGCTCTTGAAGGCGAGGTAGTCCGCGTCCTGGCCGACGTTGGCCGGCGAGTGGCCCTGCTTGATCAGGTCGATCAGCCAGGTGGCGGCCTCGACCGCCGGCTCCGAGTTGAAGGTGGCGTTCTTCGCCTCGGCGTCGAAGACGCTGCCGCCCCACTGGTGCAGCAGCGAGTAGAAGGTCATGCCGCCGGTGAACTGGAACGGGCTGACCCAGAAGCCCTGCACGCCGGACTTCTTCAGCTCGACCAGGGCCGCCTCGTACTCGGCCCGGGTGGTCGGCGGCTTCTCCGGGTCCAGGCCGGCCTTCTGCATGACCCCCTTGTTGTAGTAGAAGCCGAGCGGGTGCATGTCCAGCGGGATGCCGTACCGCTTGTCGTTGTAGAGGCCGCCCTTCCACACCGTGGGGGCGAAGTCGCCCTCGGTCAGCTCCAGGTTCTTCGCCACGTCGTCCAGCTCGGTGATGACGCCGCGGGCGGCGAACGTGGCGAGCTGGTCCATGTGCATGACGGCGATGTCCGGCCCGTTCCCGCTGGAGGCGGCGCCCGGGAGCTTGTTGTAGTAGTCGTCCCACTGGTAGGTGGCCACGCTCACCGCGATGTTCTGGTGCTCCGTGTTGAACTGGTTCACCAGCGCCTTGAAGATGTCGCCGTCACCGCCGGTGAACCCGTTCCAGAGCTTCAGGTCCACCTTCGGGCCGGTGTACTCCTTGCCGCCGTTGCCGGCCGCCGGGCCGGCGTCGTCGTCATCGCCGCAGCCGGCCAGCGTCAGGGTGGCCGCGGCGCCGAGCCCGAGGCCGAGGCCGAGCAGCCGCCGGCGGCTCATCTCGGTGTGGGTCATGATCTATCACTCCTTGGGGGACGGGATGATTGTGCCTGCTCAGGGTCGGTACGACGTCAGCCGCCGACGGGGGCGAAGCGGAGCATGTTCCAGGACACGGCCGGCAGCACCACGGCGGACCGGCCGGCGTCGGTGGTGGGGGTGTTCAGCTGCCGAGGCGTCACCCGCTCGGGCTCGGCCTCGGTGTTCGTCGCCGTCGGGTCGTCCCCGGCGGCGAGGCTCGTGTGGTCCATCCCGCGCAGGGCGGGCAGCCCGCGCAGGTCGAGGTCCAGGGGCAGCTCGGTCTCGCCCCGGTTCACCGCGAAGACGGTCAGGACGCCGGTCTCCTCGTCGTGCACGGCGACCGTGTCCAGCACCGGGACCGCGCCGTACTTCGCCGTCTCGTAGGTGGGCGACACCGGCTCGGTCCGGAGGACGGTGCCCCGGGCGTACCGGGCGGTCAGCGCGAACGGGTGGAAGATGCTCTGCCGCCACGCCGGGCCGCCGGTGCGCGTCCGGATCGGGGCGATCACGTTGGCGAGCTGGGCCTGGCAGGCGACGCCCACCCGGTCGGCGTGCCGGAGCAGGGTGATCAGCAGGTCGCCGACCACCACCGCGTCGACCGCGGTGTAGTCGTCCTCGATCAGCGCCGGCGCCTCCACCCAGCCGCGCCGGTCCAGGTCGGCCGCCAGGCGCGACTGGTACCAGACGTTCCACTCGTCGAAGGAGATCTTGAGCTTGCGCCGGTGGCGCTGCTTCGCCGCCACGTGGTCGGCGGTGGCCACCACCTCGCGGATGAAGCTGTCCATGTCGACGGCCGAGGCCAGGATGCTCGCCCGGTCGCCGTCGGACGGGTCGTAGTAGGTGTGCGCGGAGATGTAGTCGACGTGCTCGTACGTGTGCTCCAGCACGGTCGCCTCCCAGGAGGCGAAGGTGGGCATCCCCCGGTTGGAGCTGCCGCAGGCCACCAGGCTGATCGACGGGTCGACCAGCTTCATCGCGCGGGCGGTCTCGGCGGCGAGCCGGCCGTACTCGTCGGCGGTCTTGTGGCCGACCTGCCACGGCCCGTCCAGTTCGTTGCCGAGGCACCAGAGCCGCACCCCGTACGGCTCCTCGGCGCCGTGCTTGCGGCGCAGGTCCGACAGCTGGGTGCCGCCCGGGTGGTTGGTGTACTCCAGCAGGTCGCACGCCTCCTGCACGCCCCGGGTGCCGAGGTTGACCGCCATCATCGGCTCGACGCCCGCCTCGGCGACCCAGGCCATGAACTCGTCCAGCCCGAACGCGTTGGTCTCGATCGTCTTCCAGGCGAGGTCGAGCCGGCGCGGCCGGTCGCCGACCGGACCGATCCCGTCCTCCCAGCGGTAGCCGGACACGAAGTTGCCGCCGGGGTAGCGCACCACGGAGACGCCCAGTTCGCGGGTCAGCTCCAGCACGTCGCCGCGCAACCCCCGGGAGTCGGCGGTGGGGTGGCCGGGCTCGTAGACCCCGCCGTACACGCACCGGCCCATGTGCTCGACGAAGGAGCCGAAGAGCCGGCGGTCCGCCGGGCCGATGGTGAAGGCCGGGTCGATCGTGAGCTGTGCGGTCCGCACGGGCGTGCCACCTTTCGTGTCACCATTTCGGAGTGATTCGGGTCACCCATCCTCGATGCTTTCTACAACGTTGTAAGCAACGTTGTAAAGGGGTCGTGACGTGCTCGTGACGCGGTAGAGTGCGGGCCAGCGTCTCCCGGGAGGAAGTAGTGCGGCACAGGCTCAAGGACGTCGCGGAGCGGGCCGGCGTGTCGGTGAAGACCGTCTCCAACGTGGTCAACGGCTACGTGCACGTCCGGCCGGACACCCGCGCCCGGGTCGAGGAGGCGATAGCGGAACTCAACTACCGGCCCAACCTGTCCGCCCGCAACCTGCGCAAGGGGCGCACCGGCGTGATCGCCCTGGCCGTGCCCGAGCTGGACATCCCGTACTTCGCCGAGTTGGCCCGGCACGTCGTCACCGCCGCCGCGGAACTGGGCTGGACGGTGCTGATCGACCAGACCGGCGGCGGCCGGGAGCAGGAGCGGGTCGCCGCCGCCGGCATCGGCGACCACCTGATCGACGGCCTGATCTTCAGCCCGCTCGCGCTCACCGCCGACGACCTGGTCGGCCTCGACGGCATCCCGATGGTGCTGCTCGGCGAGCGCGTCGACCACGGTCCCGCCGACCACGTGGGCATCGACAACGTGGCGGCCGCCCGGGCGATGACCGCCCACCTGGTCGGGCTGGGCCGCCACCGGGTCGCCGCCATCGGCTCGCAGCGCACCGCCGAGGGCGCCAGCGCCCGGCTCCGGCTCGCCGGCTACGCCGCCGCGCTCGCCGACGCCGGCATCGCGTACGACGAGTCGCTGGTGGCGCCCGCGCCGGCCTGGCACCGCGCGGAGGGCGCGGCCGCGATGCGGTCCCTGCTGGCCTCGGGGGTACGCCCCGACGCCGTCTTCTGCTTCAACGACACCCTCGCCCTCGGCGCCCTGCGGACCCTCCACGAGGCCGGCCTCCGGGTGCCGGAGGACGTCGCGGTGGCCGGCTTCGACGACATCGAGGACGGCCGCTTCTCGATCCCCACGCTCAGCACGATCTCCCCCGACAAGGAACGCATCGCCCGGCTGGCGGTGGAGCTCCTCGCCAGCCGCCTGCGGGACCGCGCGCTGCCCCCGCGCGAACTCCCCGCCCCCTGGGCCCTGACCCCGCGCGAATCAACCACCGCCCCCACCCGCCCCGGCCCGGGTTGATCAGGAAGTTGCCACGCTGACGCGCCGATGCGGACGGCGACAACTTGCTGGTGGGGGTTACGCGAAGAAGCGGGCCAGGTGGGGTTTGGTGGGGGCGTCCGCGTCCGGTGGGAGCGGGGTCAGGTCGGCGAAGATGGACGCGCCGTCGCAGCCGGCGTGCAGGGGATACCAGCGCGGGGTGCCCGGTGGGCGCTGGAGGCAGATGCCCTTGATGGTCTGGACGTCCAGCAGCCGTACGTGAGTGGGGTCCGCGACCGCGTTGACGTGCCCCCACCATGGGCTCATCACGTGCAGGACGCCGCCCGGCCGCAGCACGCGGTGCGCCTCGTCGACCAGCGGCAGGAAGTCGATCAGGTGCTCCAGGATGTGCACGGCGAAGAGCGCGTCCACCGAGTCGTCGGCCAGCGGCAGCGTCGTCGACAGGTCCGCCACCGCGTCCACGCCCGGTGCCGGGAAGATGTCCAGGCCCAGGTTGCCCGGCCACTGCTTGGTCGCACCGCAGCCCAGGTCGACCACCACCGGATCCCGGCCACCGACGCGGACCCGGCACCACACGGCCAGGACCCCGGCGAGCCGGCCGACACGGTCCCGCACCAGACGCAGGTCGTCCGGCCCGCCGACCTCCCCGGTCAGGTGGGCCACCCCCCGGTCGAAGCGCACTTCGACGGCGAGGTCCCGCAGGCGGTCGTCGTGCCGGGCCTGGTCCGTCCAGGCCTCGGCGAGGAACTCGTCGACCGCCCGCAGCCGTTCGGCCGAGGGCGGGGTCAGTGCCAACGCGACCATCGGCCCACCTCCGGCCGCCCGTTACCCAGATCAGCGCCCGGTATGCCCCATCCCTTCGAGTGGTCGTCGCCTGCCCGGCGGTGCGGTTGGCCGCGGCCCGGCGGCGGGCAGCGCGGTGGCCTGCGCTCATTCTCGCCCGGCACGCCCGGATCAGTGCTCGGTGATCCGCCCGCCCGCCACCCGGACCCGCCGGTTGACGTGCACCGCGTCGAGCATCCGCCGGTCGTGCGTGACCAGCAGCAACGTGCCCGGGTAGCCGGCCAGCGCGGACTCCAACTGCTCGATCGCCGGCAGGTCGAGGTGGTTGGTCGGCTCGTCGAGCACCAGCAGGTTGACCCCGCGCCCCTGCAGCAGCGCCAGCGCCGCCCGGGTGCGCTCGCCGGGGGAGAGGGTCGCCGCCGGCCGCAGGACGTGCGCCGCGCGCAGGCCGAACTTGGCCAGCAGGGTCCGCGCGTCCGCCGGTGACAGGTCGGGTACGGCCAGCCGGAACGCGTCCAGCAGCGGCGCGTCGCCGAGGAAGTGCCCGCGCGCCTGGTCCACCTCGCCGACGACGACACCGGGCCCGAGCGAGGACTGCCCGGCGTCCAGCGGCAGCCGGCCCAGCAGGGCGGCCAGCAGGGTGGACTTGCCGGACCCGTTCGCCCCGGTGACCGCCACCCGGTCGGCCCAGTCGATCTGGAGGTTCACCGGCCCGAGGGTGAACGCGCCGCGGCGTACCACGGCGTCCCGGAGCGTGGCCACGACGGCGCCCGCGCGGGGCGCGGCCGCGATCTCCATGCGCAGCTCCCACTCCTTGCGCGGCTCCTCGACCACCTCCAGCCGTTCGATCAGCCGCTCGGTCTGCCGGGCCTTGGCCGCCTGCTTCTCGCTCGCCTCGGCGCGCGTCTTGCGGCCGATCTTGTCGTTGTCGGTCGCCTTCCGGCGGGCGTTGCGGACGCCCTTCTCCATCCACGCCCGCTGCATGCGGCCCCGCGCCTCCAGTTCGGCGCGGGTCTCGGCGTACTCCTCGTACTCGGCGCGGGCGTGCCGCCGCGCCACCTCCCGCTCCTCCAGGTAGGCCGCGTAGCCGCCGCCGTAGTGGTTGACCTGCTGCTGGTGCAGGTCCAGCTCCAGCACCCGGGTCACGGTGCGGGTCAGGAACTCCCGGTCGTGGCTGACCAGGACGGTGCCGGCGCGCAGGCCGGTGACGAACTCCTCCAGGCGCTCCAGCCCGGCCAGGTCGAGGTCGTTGGTGGGCTCGTCGAGGAGGAAGAGGTCGTACCGGCTGAGCAGCAGCGACGCCAGCCCGGCGCGGGCCGCCTGGCCGCCGGAGAGGCCGGTCATCTCGGCGTCGAGGGAGACGCCGAGCCCGAGTTCACCGGCGACCTGCTCGGCGCGTTCCGCCAGGTCGGCCCCGCCGAGGGCGAGCCACCGGTCGAGTGCCTCGGCGTACGCGTCGCCGGCGCCGGGCACCCCCGCGGTCAGCGCCTCGGTGGCCGCGTCCAGGGCCGCCTGCGCCGCGGCCACCCCGGTGCGCCGGGCCAGGAAGTCCCGGACCCGCTCGCCCGGCCGCCGGTCGGGCTCCTGGGGCAGGTGACCGACGCTCGCGGTGGGCGGGCTGAGCGTGACGGTCCCGGCCTCCACGGGCAGCAACCCGGCGAGCGTACGCAGCAGCGTCGACTTCCCCGCCCCGTTGGGCCCGACCAGCCCGACGACGTCCCCCGGCGAGACCACCAGATCCAGCCCGGCGAACAGCACGCGCTCACCGAACCCCGCCGCGAGCCCCTTGACCACCAGGTTTCCACTCATCAGCCGGCAACCCTATCCGGCCCGCCCGCGCCCCAGCCTCCGCGATACTGCACTCTCTGCTCGGACAACTGCGAACAAGAGCCGCACACCCCGGGCCGACAGTGCATGATCGATGCTGATGGTGGCGGGTGGACGGGGCACACTGCTCGGCGTGGTGACGACTCTTGCGATCGACTGCGGTGGGGGCGGGATCAAGGCGTCCGTGCTGGACGCCGCGGGGACCATGCGGGCACGGCCGCTGCGGGTGCCCACCCCGTACCCCTTTCCGCCCGCGCTCTTCGTCAAGACTCTGCTCGACCTGGGGTCGCGGCTGCCGCCGGCGGACCGCCTCACCGTCGGCATGCCGGGCATGATCCGACACGGGGTCGTGGTCGCCACCCCGCACTACGTCACCCGCTCCGGCCCGCGCAGCCGGGCGGACCCGGACCTGGTCGCCGAGTGGTCCGGGTACGACGTGCGCAGCGCTCTCGCCGAGGCGTTCGGTGTGCCGGCGCTGGTGCTCAACGACGCCGAGGTTCACGGGGCCGGCGTCGTCGCCGGGACCGGCTGCGAACTGGTCCTGACCCTCGGCACCGGGCTGGGCAGCGCGCTCTTCGACGGCGGGGTGCTCGCGCCGCACCTGGAGCTGTCCCACGCCCCGGTCCGCTGGGGGACCACGTACGACACCTACGTCGGCGAGGTGGAGCGGCGCCGGCTCGGGGACGCCTTCTGGTCCCGGCGGGTCCGGCAGGTGGTGGACGGCCTCCGTCCGGTGTTCCGCTGGGACCGGCTCTACCTGGGCGGGGGCAACTCCCGACTGATCCGCCCGGAACAGCTGGCGCGGATGGGCGACGACGTGGTGGTGGTGCCGAACACGGCGGGCATCGTCGGGGGTGTCCGGGCCTGGGACCTCGCTACCGCCCGGTCGACCTGACCGGCGCAGATGCCGCCCGGGGAACAGTCGCGGAAATTCTGATGTTGTGCCAGCGTCGGGGAATCTCGACGGGACACGAGGGGGTGGGTCGGATGGATCTTCTGGCCGAGTACCGGCGCGCGACGTTGTTCTTCGAAGCCGGCGACCCGACCGAGGCGGCCCGGCTGCTCGAGCCGATCGTCGAGGCCGAGCCCGGCAACAGCGCCGTGCGGCAGCTGCTGGCCCGGGCGTACTTCCAGTCGGCCCAGCTCAACCGGGCCGAGGAGCAGCTCCGCGAGCTGGTCGACCGGGACCCGAGCGACCACTACGCCCACCACGTGCTGGGCCGGACGCTGGAGCGGCTGAACCGCCCGGCGGACGCGCTGCGGCACCTGCGCATCGCGGCGGCGATGTACCACGAGAACGACGACTACCAGACCGCGCTGCGCCGGGTGGAGACCCGGGTCGGCCGCTGAACGCGGAACCGGAGGGGCAGCCGCCAAGGGGGCTGCCCCTCCTGCCGTACGTGGCCGGTCAGGCCGGCAGGCGGTAGACGGACACGTGCGACCGGGAGTCCGCGGTGAACTCCGCTCCGGCCCAGTCGGCGTGCCGGCTCTCCAGCTCGAACCCGGCGAGCTGGGCCATCAGGTCCAGCTCGGCCGGCCAGATGTAGCGGTGCGGGCTGAAGAACACCTGCGCCCGGCCGTCCTCCTCGTACCGGACGTGGTGCGACACGGCCCGCTGGTGCAGGACGTCGTACGTGTCCAGGCCGATGTAGCCCGGTTCGCAGTGCCAGACCGTGGCCTGCTGGCCGGGCGGGAGCTTGCGCAGCTCCGGTACCCACAGCTCGATCACGAACCGGCCACCGGGCGCGAGGTGGCGGGCCGCATTGCGGAAGCAGGCGACCTGCTCGGCCTGGGTCTGGAGGTTGGAGATCGTGTTGTAGACGAGGTAGACGAGGGTGTACGTGCCGGGGGCGGTGGCGACGGCCATGTCGCCCCGGAGCACCGGGATCGTCTCCTCGTCCACCTTCGTCCGCAGCTGGTCGATCATCGGGCCGGACAGTTCGATGCCCGTGACGGGTACCCCCCGCTCGGCGAGCGGGACCGCGACCCGGCCGGTGCCGATGGCGAACTCGAGGGCCCGGCCGCCGGCCGCGAGAGCGGCGAGCCGGTCGACGGTCGGCTCCAGCACCTCGGGTGCGAACATGCCGGTGCCCGGGGTGTCGTAGCGTCGCGCGGCGTCGGCGTTCCAGAGATCCTCCTGTCGCATCCCCCGACGGTCGCCGGTGGGCGGCGACGGTGTCCACTGATTTCGGAGCCGCGCCGACCTAGGATGGGGCGGCCATGGAACCCGACCCGGCGGAGGCCCGGCCGTGAAGCTCAAGCTGGACCTGCACGACATCTACAACAAGGGCACCGACATCGACCGGGCCCTGCGCGGGATCATGGACGAGGCGGTGGCGAAGAAGGCCACCCTGGTGGAGATCATCCCCGGCAAGGGTTCCGGGCAGCTCAAGAAGCGGGTGCTGCGGTTCCTCGACCAGAAGGACGTCAAGGCGCTCTACCACCGGGTCGAGAAGGACTCGAAGAACTTCGGCCGCCTCTTCGTGCACTTCCGCTGGAAATGACGGCGCGGTGCGCCCGGGTGCCGCAGCCCGGACGCGCGGGGGCGTGAACCGGCTGGCGGCCCTGCGGCCCGAAGGGCTGCTGAGTGAGTCCGGATTGAACGTCGTCACCTCTGGCATCATCCTCGGCCCATCCGGACGCTGAAGCTGACGCGGATCGTCGCCGGTAGCCACCGGCGACGACCGTCGCCGCGGCTGGAGGAACGATGGGACTGCAACGGCTGCTGGACAGCACACCAGCCCGTCTCGCCGGGCGAAGCTCCGACCTGCTGCAGTTGGTCGCGCTCGCGTTCACCGCCCTCGCCGCCCTGTACGGCGCGGGAATCACCTGGGCGGCCCTGCCCGGTGCCGCGACGCCCCTGATGGCCGGCACCGCGGCCGTGACCGTCACCGGAGCTGCCCTGATCTACTACGTGCGGTGCGTCCACACACCGCAGGACTTCGTCATCGAGGAACTCGACGGAATGCTCGTCGTCGCCCGTGTGCAGAGCGAGGGTGGCCGGATCCACCACCGGTACACGTACCACCGTCAGCAACGCATCCGGGCCGTCCGGCACAACCTGAGACTCGTCGGGATTCGTTCCCATTGGAGTGGCCAGAGCCGGACCGTCGAGCCGGCGACGTCGCTGTTTCCGGAACATCGGCTGCTCGACGGGGCCATCGCCGAGGAGGACGGGCGGATCCACCGGTGGGTGTACCTGCTCGGGCCGATCGCCCGTAACCGCCGGGTCTGGGTGGGCATCAAGCAGGTCTTCGAGGACGCGTACGCGCCGATGAAGCCGTACTACCGCGAGAGCGGGGAGGAACGCCGGGTCCAGCGGCTCTCGGTCCGGGTCCGGTTCGCAGCCGACGACGCCCCCGTCGAAGCGTGGCAGGTCGTCTGGAAACGGCCCAGGTCCGGGTCGACGCGCCAGGAGGTCGCACGCGACGAGTGCCGGCCGGTCACGGATCCGGACACCGGCGAGGTCGTCTACGAGTGGTCGAAGAACCGGCCCGACCCCGACTGCGCGTACGGCATCTCCTGGCGCTGGTCCACGAGATCGTCGCCGGGCGATGCCGGTGCCGAGGAGCCGGCTCCGATGATCCGGTCGGCGACGTGAGGCGTGCCGGTCGGGTCTCCTCGATGGTGGGCCGGGGCCGCCCGGTCCGGGCGGCCCGGCCGCTCACAGTGGGTACGTGCGGGCGACCGCGAGCATCTCCGAGCTGTGCGAGCCGACCACCCCGACGCCCGGCGGGCGGGGGCGGAAACCGGGCAGGCCGTCCAGACCGTCGCTGGCATCCATCGCCCGCAGCGCGACCTGGCCCGCCTTGGGCGTCACCGTGAGCGTCACCTCCAGACCCTCGGCCGGCGGGGCGTGGAAGACGACGCCGAAGCCCCACCGGCCGTCGCGCGCCTCGACCGGCACCGACCGGCCGGCGATCTCGGCGCGGAGCACGGTCGCCGTGCCGGTGTCCACGTGGAGGGCGGCCAGTCGGACCGGGCGCTGCGGCGTGAGCCGCAGCCGCAGCGTGCGTTCCGCGCCGGTCGTGCTGTCGGCGAGCACGTCCAGCTTCGGCGCGGGCAGGTCCGCGGCCTGCGCCGGGCCGGTCAGCAGCTCCTCGTCCCCGAAGAGCGGGAACTCGTCGCCGACCGAAACGGGGTCGCCGGTCACGTACCCGCCCGTCCACGGTTGCGGCCCGGTCTCGTGGCTGAGCCAGCGGGCCTGGCCGGTGCCGGCGTCCAGCGCGTACATCAGGTGGGTCGGCACGGGGTGCGCGGCGTCGAACCGGTCGGCGGCGAGCCCGACCCCGGCGAGCACCACCGCCGCCAGCGTCGCGGCGGCGGCCGGCAGCGCGCCCAGCCGGCGGGCCCGCAGCGCGACAAGTCCGCGCTGCCCGCCGGCCTGCGGGTGCAGCAGATCGACCACGGGCAGCACGGCCAGGCCGAGCAGCACCGCCACGAGCGCGGCGACGCCGCCCATCGCCATGCCGAGCGCCGGGAAGAGCAGCACGACGGTGGGCAGCAGGATCGCCACGCCGACCGCGCCGGCCAGGGTCACCGCGACCACCGGCCACGGGCCGTCGATCCGGGTGGCCAGCGCCGCCAGCCCGGCCAGCGCGCCGGCCAGCGCCGGCAGGGTCGCGAGGTACGCCCCGCCGGGCACCAGCACCGCGAGCAGCACGCCGAACACCGCCAGCCACCCCAGCGCGCCGAACGCGAGCGCGGCCGGGCCGACCCGGCGGCGGCTCAGCGCGTACCAGGTGAACAGGACGGCGGCGGCGAGCGCCAGGACGGCGAGCCGGTACCAGGTGGGCCGGTACGGGTCGAGCAGCTCGGCGTAGCCGGGGCGCAGCGCGGTGATCCCCGCCCAGAGCAGGGTCGCGGCGAGCGGCGCGACCACCAGCGGCACCAGCCCCAGCCCGCACCCGGCGGCCAGCCGGCCGGTGCTGACCCGGCCGCGGCGCCGGGCGAGCCAGCCGAGCGCGATCACGCCGGCCAGCGCCACCAGCGCCAGCGGCAGCACCAGCCAGCCCGGGTAGCGGACCAGCCCGCCGGGCACGGGGAAGTAGGTCGCGTCCTGCCCGGCGTCGAGCGTGGCCAGGTCGAGGCGGCCGAACTCGCGGGCCAGGGCGAGGGCGTTGTCGCCGTGGTGCTGGAGGCTTGCCCGGTCCAGGGCGGCCGGCGTGTCCAGCGGCGTGTGGTAGATGGCGCCGCCGTCGATGTACGCGGAGTTGAGCCCGACGAAGCCGGCCCGGTCGAGGAAGGCCGTGAAGTCGGTGTCGTTGGGCAGGGCCCGGTAGATCTCGACCGCGAACGAGGTGCCGACCGGGTGCGGAGCCGCCCGGCGGAACGCGTCCACCAGCGCGGCGTTCCGCTCGGACGTCTCGAACATGATCACTGGACCGGTCGAGCCCCGGGCCTCCAGGTTGAGCACCACGCCGCCGTCCGCGGCCAGCGGGTGACTCGACGCGAACGCGGACGCGCCGCACAGGCACGCCTCCTCGGCGTCGGTGAGCACGACGACCACGTCGTTGCGGGGGCGCGGGCCGGCGGTGAGTGCCCGGGCGACCTCCAGGATGGCCGAGGTGCCGGCGGCGTCGTCGTTGCCGCCCGGCCCGGTCTGCACCGAGTCGTAGTGGGCGACGAGGAAGACCTTCCCGGTCGGGTCGGTGCCGGGGAGCCGGGCCACCACGTTGCGGACCCGGGCCAGGGTCGCGCCCCCCGCGGCGCCGCTGAGCTGGCCCGCCTCCGGGGCGACCGTGTCCTGCACCTCGGTCTCCAGGCCGAGGCCGCGCAGGACGCCGAGCAGGTGCTCACGAACCTGGTCGTTGGCCGGGCTGCCGGCCACGTGGGTGCGGGCGGCGACGACCTCTGCGTGCTGGTACGCCCGTGCGGCGCTGAACTCCGCGGCCGGCGCGTCGGCCGGGCGCGGCGCGGGCGGGCGCAGGTCGATCAGGGCGGCGGCGCCGACGGCGACGAGCGCGACGAGCGCGGCCAGGGCGGCCGCGGGGCGCCGGCCGGGGCGGGCCAGCGCGCGCTCGGCGGCGAGCGCGAGCGGCGGTCCGCCGGCGGTGCCGCGTTTCCTGGTCGGGATGGACGGGACGCCCACGGGGTCTCCTCGGGGATGGGGGGTGGCATCATCCTGCACCCACGCCCGCGGCGACGGGACTCCCGGTGCGGCGAATCGGGGTGTCCCGGTGCCGGATTTGCCGGTTAGATCACTTGCGCTCCCGTGATCCGGGGCATCGACGGCCCCATCGAGTCCCTCGTGTTGTGTGCGACCGTTGTCTAATACAGGATCAGCAGGGCACTTGGAAGGAGCCCGACATCACCAGCGATCTCCCGCGTCTCGCGGCGGTGACCCGGCCGTACCGGGGGACCGGCCTGGCCGGTCCGTCCGCCGCGCCCCGGGCCGACCCGCTCAGCGGTCTCGGGTATCGCGCCAGCGTGCTGCCCGGCGAGCGGCTGCGCGTGCTGCTGGTGGAGGACGACGAGGGCGACGCCTTCCTGGTCGGCGAACTGCTCGCCGAGGCCAACTCGGGCATCGACCTGCTGGTGGCGACCAGTCTCAGCGAGGCCCGCCAGCGGGTGCTGGGCGTGGACTGCGTCCTGCTCGACCTCGGGTTGCCCGACGCGCAGGGCATCGACGGGTTGCGCCAGGTGCTGGAGATGGCCAGCGGGGCGGCGGTCTGCGTGCTCACCGGCCGGTCGGACGAGCACCTCGGCATCGTGGCCGTCGCCGAGGGCGCGCAGGACTACCTGGTCAAGGGCCAGGTCGACGGGGTGCTGCTGACCCGCGCGCTGCGGTACGCGATCGAGCGCAAGCGCGCCGACGAGAACGCCCGCCGGCTCCGCGAGGTGGAGTTGCGCCAGGCCGAGTCGGCCCGCCTGGAACGCGGCCTGCTGCCGCAGCCGCTGATGACCACCGACCAGGTCGCGGTGCACACCTTCTACCGGCCCGGCCGGCACGCGGCGCTCATCGGCGGCGACTTCTTCGACGTGGTGCAGACCAGCCCCGACCGGGTCGACCTGATCGTCGGCGACGTCTGCGGGCACGGTGTGGACGAGGCCGCGCTCGGGGTCGAGCTGCGGGTGGCCTGGCGGGCGCTGGTCCTCGCCGGCGTGCCGGACGACGAGGTCCTGCCGGCGCTGGAGCAGGTGCTGATGAGCGAGCGCCGGCTCCAGGAGATCTTCGCGACGGTTGCCACCACGCGGCTGCATCTGGCCGCCAACCGGGCCACCGTCCGGCTGGCCGGGCACCCGCCGCCGCTGCTGCTCACCGGTGGGCGGGTCGCGCCCGTCCCGGCGCCCGGCGGGCTGCTGCTCGGCGTGCGGCCGCGCCGGCCCGTCGCGTACGACCTGGAGTTCGAGACCGAGGACTGGTCCCTGCTGATGTACACCGACGGCCTGATCGAGGGGCGCGTGGGCGAGGGCGACGAGCGGCTGGACGTGGCCGGTCTGGTGGGCCTGCTCGCCGAACCCGCCACCGCCGGGGTGCCGCTGCCCGACCTGCCGGCCCGGCTGGTCGGCCGCGCCGAGCAGCTCAACGGCGGTGCGCTCGCCGACGACGTCGCCATGCTCATGGTGAGCCGGGGTGGTGGCCGGTGAGCACGGAAGTCCGCGGCTGGACCCTCCGCCGCCGGGTGGTGGCGCTGCTCGCCGTCGTCGGCGTGCTGCTCAGCATCCTGGTCGCCGCCGTCATCGTGGTGGCGGCGCAGAACCGCCAGTACACCCACGAGGTGCTGGACCGCTGGGGCCCGGCCCGGGCCCAGTCCCAGGAACTGCTCGCGGTCCTGGTCAACCAGGAGACCGCCGTCCGCGGCTACGCCGTCACGGCCGACCCGGAGAACCTCGCGCCGTACGCTCCGAGCCTGGAGCGGGAGCAGGACCTCCACCGGAACATGCGGGCGCTGCTCCGTCCCTACCCGGCACTCGCGGCCCAGCTGGACGAGGTGGCGGCGCGGGCGGCCGACTGGCGCCGCGCCGTCGCGGACCCGGTCATCGAGGCGACCCGCGACAACGGCGCGGCGGCCGGCCAAGCGCTGATCGGCGACCAGACCCGGCAGCGCTTCGACGGGATCCGATCCTCGCTCGCCGCCCTCCAGGAGGGCATCCTGGCCGAGCGCGAGGTGGGCGCGGGGAACATCTACCGCACCAGCACGACGCTGGTCGTCCTGCTGATCGTGGCGGCGCTCGTGGTGATGGTCGCCGGAGCGGTGCTGCTGGTCTCGCTGGACCGGATCGTGATCCGGCCGCTGACCGGCGTCGCCGGGCAGGTCCGGAAGGTGGCCGAGGGCGACTACCGGCACCGGATCGCCGGCTCGGGTCCGCCGGAGTTCGTCGGCCTCGCCGACGACGTGGACGCGATGCGGCTGAAGATCGCCCGGGAGCTCGACGAGGTACGCGAGGCCCGCGAGCGGATCGAGTGGGTCAACGACCAGCTCCAGAAGCAGGCCGAGGAGCTGACCCGCTCCAACCGCGATCTGGAGCAGTTCGCGTACGTCGCGTCGCACGACCTGCAGGAGCCGCTGCGCAAGGTGGCGAGCTTCTGCCAGCTGCTCCAGCGCCGGTACGCGGGCCAACTGGACGAGCGCGCCGACCAGTACATCGGCTTCGCCGTGGACGGGGCGCAGCGCATGCAGCGCCTCATCAACGACCTGCTCGCCTTCTCCCGGATCGGGCGCCTCACCGCCGGCTTCATCGAGGTCGACCTCAACAAGGTGATGGGCGACGTGGCCGGGCAGACCGAGGCCGCCCGCCAGTACGCCGGCGCGGAGCTGACCTGGGGCGAGCTGCCGGTGATCCGGGGTGAGGAACCGCTGCTGACGAACCTGCTCGCGAACCTGGTCAGCAACTCGATCAAGTTCCGCCGTCCCGACGTGCCGCCGAAGGTGCACGTCTCGGCGCGGCTGGTCGGCGACGAGTGGGAGATCAGCTGCCAGGACAACGGCATCGGGATAGAGCCGGAGTTCGCCGACAAGATCTTCGTCATCTTCCAGCGGCTGCACGCGAAGGACGCGTACCCGGGCACCGGGATCGGGCTGGCCATCGTCAAGAAGATCGTCGAGTACCACGGCGGCCGGGTCTGGGTGGACACCAGCGTCCCCGAGGGGACGGCTATCCGCTTCACGCTGCCCGCGCTGCCCCAGGACGTCGAGGCGGCGGAGAGCCGGGCCGACGGCGACGGGACCGATGCGTCGGGGGAGGCCACGGCGGCGGCCGGTCCGGGCGACGGCGGCGGGACGGGCGACGATCGCCGGACGGGCGACGGTGGCGGGACGGGCGACGGTGGCGGGACGGGCGACGGCGGCCGGACGGACGGCCCGGAGGACCCCGGCGGGGCGCCGGGAGGCGATAGAACTGGTGACATGAGGGAGACGGTGGGATGACCGTGCCGGCGGACGGCAACAGCCCGATCGAGGTGCTGCTGGTCGAGGACGATCCGGGCGACGTGCTGATGACCCAGGAGGCGTTCGAGGAGCACAAGCTCCGCAACCGCCTCACCGTGGTGTCCGACGGTGCCGAGGCCCTGGCCTACCTGCGGCGGGAGGGCGCGTACGGCGACGCGGTGCTGCCCGACCTGATCCTGCTCGACCTGAACCTGCCCCGCCGCGACGGGCGCGAGGTGCTCGCGGAGATAAAGAAGGACGAGGAACTCTGCCGGATCCCGGTCGTGGTCCTCACCACCTCGCAGGCCGACGAGGACATCCTGCGCAGCTACCAGCTCCACGCGAACGCGTACGTGACCAAGCCGGTGGACTTCGACCGGTTCATCTCGGTGGTGCGGCAGATCGACGAGTTCTTCGTCAGCGTGGTCAAGCTTCCGCCGCGTGGCTGACACCCTGCTCGACGACGTCGGTGCGCTCCTACGCGAGGCCGCCGACCAGGCCGTGCTGCCGTTGTTCGGCAAGCTCGCCGACGCCGACGTCGCGGAGAAGGCCCCCGGTGACCTCGTCACCGTCGCCGACCGGCAGGCCGAGGAGCTGATCTCGGCGGGCCTGCGCCGGTTGCGGCCCGGGTCGGTGGTGGTCGGCGAGGAGGCCGTCGCCGACGACCCCGGGCTGCTCCGGCACCTGCGGCAGCCGGGCGAGGTGTGGCTGGTGGACCCGGTCGACGGCACCGCCAACTTCGCCGCCGGCCGGGCGCCGTTCGCGTTGATGGTCGCGCTGTTGACCGACGGGCAGCCGGCCGGCGCCTGGGTGCTCGATCCGCTGGCGGGCACCCTCGCGGTCGCGCGGGCCGGCGAGGGGACGTACGTCGACGGGCGCCCGGTGCGGACGACCGGCGTGTCTGCCGAGGCCGGTGGGCTGCGCGGGGCGGCCATGTCCCGCTTCCTGCCGCGGTCCTCACGGCGGCGGGTGGAGGCCGGCGGCGAGCGGCTGGGCGAGCTGCTCCCCGGCCAGCACTGCGCCGGGCGGGAGTACCTGGACGTGCTCGCCGGCGAGCAGCAGTTCGTGCTCTTCTGGCGCACCCTGCCCTGGGACCACGCGCCGGGCACCCTCCTGGTGCGGGCGGCCGGCGGTGTCGCCCGGCGGTTCGACGGCACCGAGTACCACCCCGCGGACGAGGGCGACGGCCTGCTCGTCGCGGCGAACGAACGGGTCTGGGCGGAGGTCCGGGACGCGTTGCTCGGCGGAGCGTGACCGCCGTCGCGACGGAGCGTCGACCTTCGCCGGCCCAGCGGGTCGGGGGCCTGGCCAGCGGCGCTCGGTCCGGTATCGTGTCCGGCGGTCTCCGCCAGCAGGCCGCCGTCCGGCGCCGGCGGGGCCACCGCCGCGCAGGTGACAGTCACGGGGGCCGGCGGATGACGGAAGGATGCACCGTGCGTTCGACCCTGCCCCGCGGGCGTCGCGGCCCGCTGATCGCCCTTCTCGCCGCCGTGGCGGTTCTCCTCGGTGCCGCGCCCGCGTACGCGGAGCCCAACGAGGGCGGCACCAAGAAGCTGCGGGACGCGCTGACGGCCGCCGCCAAGGCGCACATCGAGGCGACCGCCAAGCTGGACAACTCCAAGCGCCGGCAGAAGGCGTTGAACGCGGAGCTGACCGCCATCGAGGTACGCATGGTGAGCCTGACCGCCCAGGTCGGCGAGGTGGCCGCGCAGTCGTACCGGCTGGGTCGGCTCACCCCGGCGGCGATGCTGCTGGAGAGCCGGTCACCGGACGTGTTCCTGGAGCGGGTGGCGAGCCTGGACACGATGGCCCAGATGGACGGCCGGAAGGTCCGTCAGCTGACCGAGGCCCGGCAGGCGGCGAGCGAGGCCAAGATCGCGCTCGACGTCGAGGTGCGCGAGCAGCAGAAGCAGGTCGCCGTGCTGGCGAAGAACAAGAAGGCGGCCGAGGCCGCGCTCGCCGCGGTCAGCTCGGGCGGCGGCTCCGGGTTCGGCAACCTGGCGGCCAGCGCCAAGCCGGCACCGCGCAACGCGGACGGCTCCTGGCCCTCGGAGTCCTGCTCGGTGGACGACCCGACCACCTCGGGCTGCATCTCGCCGCGGACGTTCCACATGCTCAAGCAGTCGCAGGCGGCCGGCTTCAAGCGGCACGTCTCCTGCTTCCGCAGCGGCGGTGGCGGCGAGCATCCGAAGGGGAAGGCCTGCGACTTCTCGGCCGCGCCGGGCGGGTTCGAGAACGTGTCGGCGACCGGCGGGGACAAGGCGTACGGCGACAGGCTGGCGGCGTACCTGAAGAGCAACGCCAGCCGGCTCGGCGTGATGTACGTGATCTGGTATCGGCAGATCTGGATGCCGAACACCGGTTGGCGCGCGTACAGCGGTGGCGGCAGTCCCGCCGCCGACCACACAAACCATGTTCACGTTTCGATGTACTGACCCGTCCGGTCGGCTTCGCTGCGTACCATCGCGCGGGTGAACCCTGCATCGTCCGACGTCACGGTCCCGCCGGCCCGGCCCGCGCCGGTGTCCGGCCGGGCCCTGCCCAACGGGCTCGCCGCGTTCCTGGTCTTCTTCTCCAGCGGCGCGGTCCTGGTGCTGGAGACCGCCGCGCTGCGCCTGGTCGGCCCGTACGTCGGGGTGACCCTCCAGGTGACCAGCTCGGTCATCGGCATCGCGCTGGCCGCCATCGCGTACGGGGCGTGGGCCGGCGGGTGGCTGGCCGACCGCCGCGACCCGCGCACCCTGCTGGCTCCGGCCCTGGTGCTGGCCGGCATCGCCACGGCGGTGACGCTGCCCGCCGTCCGGTACGCCGGTGAGGTGCTGCGCGGTGGGGCGGCGTCCGCGATCCTCCTGCTCGTCGCGCTGGCCGTGTTCGTCCCGGCGATGTTGCTGTCGGCGGTCACCCCGATGGTGGTCAAGCTGCAGCTCGCCGACCTGCGCCGCACCGGGCAGGTGGTCGGCCGGCTCTCCTCGATCGGCACACTCGGCGCGGTCACCGCCACCCTGGTCACCGGGTTCGTGCTGGTGGCCTCCCTGCCCAGCACGGTGATCCTGCTCGGCCTGGCGGTTTCCCTCGGCGTCACCGGCCTGGCCCTCGGCGTGTGGCTGCGCCGGGGTGCCGGCGCCCAGCTGACCGGCCCGGCCCGGGTCAGCGCGTCCCTGGCGGTGCTCGGGCTGCTCGGCGCCGGCCTGACCGCCGTCGCGCCGAACCCGTGCGACATCGAGACCGCCTACCACTGTGCCCGGATCGAGACCGACCCGGGCCGGGAGAGCGGACGCACCCTGCTGCTCAACTCGGCGGAGCACTCGTACGTGGACCTGGCCGACCCGACCCATCTGGAGTACGCGTACACCAAGTGGATCGGCGCGGTCGCCGACGTGGCGGCGCCGGCCGGGCGGCGGTTGGACGCGCTGCACCTCGGCGGGGGTGGGTTCACCGTGCCCCGGTACCTCACCGCCACCCGGCCGGGCACCGACAACGTGGTGTTCGAGATCGACGGTGGGCTGGTCGAGCTGGGCGAGGAGAAGCTCGGCGTACGCCAGGGGCCGGACCTGCGCGCGGTGGTGGGCGACGCGCGGATGCTGGTCGCCGACGAGCCGTCGGACAGCCGCGACCTGGTGGTGGGGGACGCCTTCGGGCACCTCGTGGTGCCCTGGCACCTGGCCACCCGCGAGATGGCCGCCGAGATCCGCCGGGTCACCCGCCCCGGCGGCGTGTACGTGCAGAACGTCATCGACTACCCGCCGATGCGGTTCATCCGCAGCGAGCTGGCCACGGTGGCCGCGGAGTTCGGGCACGTCGCCCTGGTCGCCCCGCCCGCCGCGCTCGCCGGTGAGCAGGGCTCCAACTTCCTGATCATCGCCTCGGACGCGCCACTGCCGCTGGACGCCGTCCGCGGCCGGCTCGACCAGGTGGACCCGGGGGTCACCCTGCTCAGCGACGAGGCGCTGGCGGAGTTCGTCGCCGACGCGCTGGTGCTGACCGACGACTACGCCCCGACGGACCAGCTGCTCGCGACCGCCTGATCGGGTGACATCGCGCGCCGAATCCGATCCGAAAGGTGTAGCCCGGCCGGTCTGGGGCAACAACGATCCCCATGGGTGGAGGGGTCCGTGACGGCACGCAACTGCTCGGTGACCGGTACCGGCTGATCGAACAGCTCGGTGCGGGCGGCATGTCTGTGGTCTGGCGGGGCTACGACGAGGTGCTCGGCCGCCAGGTGGCGGTGAAGGTCCTCGCCTCCCGGCTGGCCAGCGACCGCGCCTTCCGGCACCGGATCCGCGTCGAGGCCCAGGCCGCGGCGCGGCTCTGCCACCCCAACATCACCAACGTGTACGACTACGGCGAGTCCGAGCAGGTCGGGCTCACAGTGCCGTACGTCGTCATGGAGCTGATCGACGGCGAGTCGCTGACCGGGCGGCTGCGGCGCGGGAAGCTGCCCTGGCGGGACGCGGTGACGATCGGCGCGGAGGTGGCCTCGGCGTTGGCCACCGCGCACTCGCGGGGTGTGGTGCACCGGGACGTGACCCCGGGCAACGTCATGCTGACCGCGACGGGCGTGAAGGTGGTCGACTTCGGCATCTCGGCGCTGGTGGGGGAGAAGGAGAAGGGCCCGGACGGCGCGCTGCTCGGCACGCCCGCGTACCTCGCGCCGGAGCGGCTGGACAACGGCGAGGTCTCGCCCGCCACCGACGTGTACGCGGTGGGCCTGCTCCTCTATCGCATGCTCACCGGGCGGCTGCCCTGGCAGGCCGACACCACCACGCAGATGCTGCGCGCCCACATGTACAACGACCCGGACCCGATGCCGCCGGTTCCGGGGCTTCCCGAGGGTGTGGCCGGGCTGGTGCGCCGCTGCCTCGCGAAGCGCCCCGACGACCGGCCGGCCACCGCCGAGGTCGCGCGTACGCTCGCCGCGGCCGCGGGGATGATCGCGGCGCTGCCGGTGTCGCCGGGCCCGGGCGGCGACGACCCGACGACGGTGGCGAATCTCGGTACCACGATCCTGCCGTGGTCGACGGCGACCGACGCGCTGCCCTTCTCCCGGACCCGTAACCGCCGGACGGTGGCCCGCCGCCGCCGGGTGGAGGCCGGAGTTGCCGCCGCCGGGCTGGTCGCGGTGACGGCCGCGATGTGGGGGGTGACCGCCCGCAGTCCGGCCAGCGGTGGCATCGACCGGCCGACCGAGGCGCGGATGGGCGCGGAGGAGAAGATCTCCTGCACCGTCGCGTACGCGCTGCGCACCGACTCCGGCAAGGACTTCTCGGCCGAGGTGAAGGTCACCAACACCGGCCGCCGGGAGCTGCGTGACTGGCAGCTCACCTTCGCGTTCCCCGGCCAGCAGACGGTGACGAAGGCGGCCCCGGTACCGGTCCGCCAGGAGGGCCGGACGGTACGCCTCCAGCCGCCGCCCGGAGCGGCCGCGTTGGCGCCCGGCGGCACCGGGACGTTCACGCTGAACGGGCGGTACACCGGGGTCAACCCGCTGCCGGTGGAGTTCCGCATCGCCGACCAGCGGTGCGGGGTCCAGGTGAGCGGGGTGGCCGGTACGGCGCCGAGCACCGCGCCCGCCACGAAGCCGCCCGCCACGAAGCCGCCCGCCAAGAAGGCCCCGCCGAAGAAGGCCAGCTCGGCCCGGGGCAAGGGGCCGGCACCGAAGGCCAAGAAGGACGACGACGGCAAGGGGAAGGGCAAGGGTGGTGGAAAAAAAGAGGGGGGAAGCCGCGAGGACGATGACGGCTGAGCGCCGGGCGTTCAGCTGAGCCCGGCGAACCGCTGCACGTTCTCGATGCTGCCCTCCACGATCAGCATGCTCCCCGGCACCGTCACGGTGTCGTCGGTCGCGTACCGGAACTGTTCGTCCGGCAGCCGGACCCCGACCACCCGGACGCCGTAGCGGTCGGCCGGTTGCAACTCGGCGAGCGGTTGCCCGGTCATGCTCGGCGGGGCGAGCACCTTGGCGATGGCGAAGTCGTCGCCGAACTCGATGAAGTCGAGCATCTTGCTGACGATCAGGTGGGCCACCCGCTCGCCGGACTCCCGTTCCGGGAAGATCACGTGGTGGGCGCCGACGGATGACAGGATCTTGGCGTGTTTGCTCGACGTCGCCCGGGCCCAGATCTGCGGCACGCCCAGTTCGACCAGCGACAGCACGGTGAGCACGCTGGCCTCCACCGAGTCGCCGATCGCCACCACCGCGCGCTCGGTGTCGGCGACCCCGAGTTGCTGCAGGACACCTTCCTGGGTGGCGTCCGCCTGTACGACCCGGTCGAGCTGGGCCGACCAGCGCTGCACCGGAGCGGCGTCCCGGTCGATCGCGAGCACCTGATGGTTCTGCCGGATCAGCGATTCGGCCAGGTGGGATCCGAACCGGCCCAGCCCGATCACGACGATGCCGCTGCGTTCCTCGCTCCTAGCCGACAATGGGTTGCTCCTCGGGGTATCGGTAGAGCCGCCGTCGGGTGTTCAGGGCGAGCGCCGACCCGAGGGTCAGCGGCCCGACGCGGCCGATGTACATGAGGACGACGAGCGCGAGCTGCGCGCTGTCGGGCAGGTTGGCCGCGACGCCGAGGGACAGCCCGGTGGTGGTGAAGGCGGAGGTCACCTCGAACAGCGCCGCGTGGTAGGGGATGCCCTCGGTCAGCAGGATCAGCGTGACCGTGCCGGCGACGACCAGCGCGACCCCGAGCAGCGCCACCGTGATGGCCTGACGCTGGCTTGCGGTGGCCACCCGGCGGTGCCCGATCGTGACGTCCGGCTCGCCGCGCACCTCCGCCCAGATGACGAAGGCGAGCAGGAAGAAGGTGCTCACCTTGATGCCGCCGGCGGTGCTGGCGCTGCCGCCACCGATGAACATCAACGCGATGATCATCGGCACGCTCTCCTCGTCGAGCGCCTCGATGTTGACCACGTTGAAGCCGCCGGTGCGGATGAACGCGTTCTGGGTGAACGCGATGAGGACCTTCTCCGGCCAGGAGTGGATGCCGAGCGTCCAGGGGTTGGACCACTCGGCGGTCAGCAGGGCGAGGAAGCCGAGCAGCAGCAGCGCCACACTGCCCCAGATGGTGAGTTTGGTGGCGACCGCCCAGCCGGTCGGATGCCGCCACTCGCGGACGGCCTCGAAGAGTGCCGGAAAGCCGAGGCCGCCGACGATCGCCCCGAGCGCGAGGGGCAGGGTCAGCCAGGCGTCGTCCGAGAAGCCGATCAGGTTGTCGGTGTAGAGGGCGAAGCCGCCGTTGTTGAAGGCCTGGACGGAGTGGAAGACGCTGCTCCACAGCGCCCGGCCGATCGGGTAGTCGTAGCGGCCCCACAGCCGCAGGGTGAGAATCGCGGTGATGACCGCCTCGCAGGCCAGCGAGGTGGCGGCGATCCGTAACAGCAGGCGCCGGATGTCACCCAGACCGAACTCGGCGGTCTCGGCCTGCACGAGCAGCCGGTTGCGCAGCCCGAGCCGGTGGGCCACCGCCAGGATGACCAGGGTCGCGCCGCTGAGGATGCCGAGCCCGCCGATCTGGGTGAGCACGGTGATCATCGCCAGCCCGAACTCGGTCCAGTAGTTCGGGGTGTCCACCACGGCCATGCCGGTCACCGAAATGGCTGAGGTCGCGGTGAAGAACGCGGTCATGAACGGCGTGTACCGCTGCTGACTCGTCGCCCACGGCAGCATGAGCACGACGGTGCCGATCAGGATCGCCACGGCGAACCCGATCGGCACCAGCCGGACGGGGCGACGCATCAGCCAACGCACCAGACAATCTTCCGTTTTCGGTCACCCGGTGGAGGTGGAAACGGCATCCGTCTCGCCTTCCCTGACCCGGAAGGGCGGGCGGCGCGACGCCGGCGGCGAGTCGGCCAGTCATGGGCTTTGGGGCTGATGTCCCCGATGGATCGCGATCGCCCCCGAGCCAGCTCGCGCCGGTTCGTACGCCATCGGGTCTCCTGTGACGCCCGCCTCGACGGCGCCGGCCGCCGCGCCCGCCCGGCCGAGCACGACGGCTCCCGCACCTCGCCGGGGGCCGGCCGCGACGGCCTCCACACCCCCGGCCGGGGCCGACCGCGAGGCCCCCCGCACGCCGCTGGGGTCGACCGCGACGGCCCCTGCGCCCGTTCGGCCGACCGCGACGGCTGCTGCACCTGTGCGGGTCGACCGCGAGGTCTCGTGCGCCCGGCGCGATCGGCTGCGAGGGCTCCTGCGCCCGTTCGGCCGACCGCGACGGCTGCTGCACCTGTGCGGGTCGACCGCGAGGGCTCGTGCGCCCGGCGCGATCGGCTGCGAGGGCTCCTGCACCCGTTCGGCCGACCGCGACGGCTGCTGCACCTGTGCGGGTCGACCGCGAGGTCTCGTGCGCCCGGCGCGATCGGCTGCGAGGGCTCCTGCGCCCGTTCGGCCGACCGCGACGGCTGCTGCACCTGTGCGGGTCGACCGCGAGGGCTCGTGCGCCCGGCGCGATCGGCCGCGAGGGCTCCTGCACCCGTTCGGCCGACCGCGACGGCTGCTGCACCTGTGCGGGTCGACCGCGAGGTCTCGTGCGCCCGGCGCGATCGGCCGCGAGGGCTCCTGCACCCGTTCGGCCGACCGCGACGGCTGCTGCACCTGTGCGGGTCGACCGCGAGGTCTCGTGCGCCCGGCCTGATCGATCGCGAGGGCCTCTGTGGCCCGCCGATCGCGACTGCTTCTGCACCTCGGTGGGGCCGACCGCGACGGCCCCTGCACCCCGCCACGTCGGTGAGCGACTCGGTCAGCGCTGGGGGGACCGGGTGCGTCGCCGTCGCGATCACCGGCCGGTCCCGAGCACCGGATCTGCCGGATCGCGCCGCGATCCAGCTACGACATCAGCTCCAAAGCACCCCGAAGTGCACTGGCGTGGGCGGGAAGGTTTTGCCGGGGGCTGGCGGGCGGTGCCGCAGTGGCGGGTGCTCCGGGCGGCGGGACGGTTAGTGGCGGAGGCCCGCGACGGCGCGACGGTTAGTGGCGGGTGCTGCCTGGCAGCGAGACGGTTGCCGGGGCCGGGTCCGCCGGCTCCGCCCGGGGCGGGTGCGCGGGTGGCGGCCGACGTCCCGGGTCGGGCATCCGCGAGGTCGTCCGGTCGGGTGGGGCACGGTGACGGGACGGCTGGGGGCGTACGCCGGGAGGGGGAGGGTGGTGGCGGGGGGAGACACACGTGCGGGCCGCGCCGTGTCGGTCCCGGCCGTCGCCCCGGCCGGGCCGTCGCCGTCCGGACAGCGGCGTTGTAACGTACGGCCATCCACCCCCTGTTACTTGTGTGTTTCGGCCACATAGCCCGTGCGTGACGTCACTCTTAGCGTGAGCCGTCATATGAGTTCCCCCACCTCCGAGTCCCCACGTGGAGTCGCAATGACGGTCCGGACGACGCGGCGGGCGTTCCTCTCCGCCGCCACGATCATGGCCGCGGCGCTCGCCGCCACGGCCTGTGGCAGCCCGCAGGAAACCGCCTCCGGCGGCGGCGACAACGCCGCACCGGTCAAGGTTGGCCTGGTGTACTCCCAGTCGGGAGCGCTGGCCAGCTACGGAAAGCAGTACATCGAGGGGTTCAAGGCCGGCCTCGACTTCGCCACCAAGGGCACCAACAAGGTCGGTGACCGGGCCGTCGAGCTGACCGAGGTCGACGACGCCGGTGACCCGGCGAAGGCGGTCTCCGCGGCCAAGGACCTGATCGGCAAGGGACACAAGATCATCGCTGGCTCGACGGCCTCCGGCGTGGCCCTCCAGGTCGCACCCATCGCCGCGCAGAACAAGGTGCTGTTCATCTCCGGCCCGGCCGCCACGGACGGCGTGACCGGCGCGAACAAGTACACGTTCCGCTCCGGCCGGCAGTCGTACCAGGACGTGGTGACCGCGAAGTCGTTCATCGGCGACGCGGCCGGCAAGAAGGTGGTCGTCTTCGCGCAGGACGGCGCTTTCGGTGACGCCAACGAGGCGGCCGTGAAGGCGGTCATCGGCGGCGCCGGCGCCAGTGTCAGCAGCGTCCGGGCACCGGCCAGCGCGACCGAGTTCACCCCGTTCGCCAGCCAGATCAAGGCCGCCAAGCCGGACCTGCTCTTCGTGGCCTGGGCCGGCACCACCGCCCCCGCGATGTGGCAGACCCTCGACCAGCAGGGCGTGCTGACCTCCACCACGGTCGTCACCGGCCTGGACATCCGCGCCTCCTGGCCGACCTTCGGCGCGGCCGGCACCAAGATCTCGTTCCTGTCGCACTACTTCGACGGCGCCACCGACAACGAGGCGACCAAGGCCGCCAAGGCGAAGATTCCGGGCGGCACGCTCGACCTGTTCCACCCGGACGGCTTCCACGCCGCCCAGATGGTCGTCCGCGCCATCGAGGAGGGCGGTGACGACGTCGAGAAGATGATTACCGCTCTGGAGGGGTGGAGCTTCGAGGGCGTGAAGGGCCAGATGACCATCCGCAAGGAGGACCACGCCCTGCTCCAGCCGATGTTCCAGGCGAAGCTCGAGGGCAGCGGCCAGGCGTTCACCGCGACCGCCCAGAAGACGCTCACCGGTGACGAGAGCGCGCCGCCGGTCGTGGCGATGAAGGGCTGACGGAAATGCTCGCCACCCGCGGTCTGACCTGGCGGATCGGTGAGGTCGCCATCGTCGACAGCGTCTACCTCGATCTGGCGCCCGGGGAGTTCCTCGGGGTCATCGGGCCCAACGGCGCCGGCAAGACCTCACTGTTCAACCTGATCACCGGCCTGCGCCGGGCCACGGAAGGTCGGGTCACCCTCGACGGGCAGGACATCAGCGCCCTCCCGCCGTACAAGCGGGCCCGCCTCGGGCTTGGCCGTACCTTCCAGGCGTCCTCGGTCTTCGGCTCGCTCAGCGTGCGGGAGAACGTCCGGCTCGCCGTGCAGGCGTACCGCGGGGGCTCGATGAAGCTGTGGCGGCGGGCGGCGGCCGACCGGGAGGTCGCCGCCGCCGCCGACGCGGCGCTGGACCGCGTCGGCCTCGCCCACCGGGGCGCGGCGCTCGCCGGCACCCTCGCCCACGGCGAGAAACGCAAGTTGGAGATCGCCCTGCTGCTCGCCGGCGAGCCGCGCGTGATGCTGCTGGACGAGCCGATGGCCGGGGTCAGCGCCGAGGACGTGCCCGAGCTGGTGCAGGTGATCCGCTCCCTGACCGGCGACAGCGGCCGGTCGGTGCTGATGGTCGAGCACCACATGGACGTCATCCTGGAACTGGCCGACCGGATCGCCGTGATGCACCACGGCGCGCTGCTCGCCTGCGACACCCCGGAGACGGTCATGGCGAACCCGACCGTGCAGGAGGCATATCTGGGGGAGTCGCTGTGAGCGAGCCGGTACTCAGTGTCGAGGACCTGTCGGTCCGGATCTCCGGGCTGCACATCCTCCAGGGCGTGTCGTTCACGGTGGCCCCGACCGGCGTCACCGTGCTGCTCGGGCGCAACGGCGTCGGCAAGACCACCACGCTGCGCGCCATCGTCGGGCTCACTCCGCGCGCCGGTGAGGTGCGCGGCACCATCCGGATGGGCGCCCAGAGCCTCCTGGCCCGACCCACCCACCGGCTGGTCCGCGGCGGGCTGGGCTACGTGCCGGAGGACCGCTGCGTCTTCTCCGCCCTCACCGTCGCCGAGAACCTGCGGCTCGCCGAGCGGCGGGGCACCACCCCGGCGTACGACCGCGTGTATGCGCTCTTCCCCGAACTGGAGCGGCGCAGCCGGCAGCGGGCCGGTTCGCTCTCCGGTGGCCAGCAGCAGATGCTCGCGATCGGCCGGGTGCTCCTCAACGACAACCGGCTGCTGCTGATCGACGAGCCGACCAAGGGCCTCGCGCCGAAGGTGGTCACCGAGGTGGCCGAGGTGTTGGAGCGGGTGGCCGAATCGGTGCCGGTGCTGCTGGTCGAGCAGAACCTGGCGGTCGTACGGCGGCTGGCCCGGGACGCGGTGGTGCTCGCCGCCGGCCGGGTCGCCTGGGCCGGCGACGCCCAGGAACTCCTCTTGGCGACCGCGCTCACGAAGTCCCTGCTCGGCGTGGGTTCCGCGGAGGTGCACCACTGATGGACACGATCATCCTGTTGACGCTGACCGGCCTCGGCCTGGCGGCGCTCTACTTCCTGGTCGCCTCCGGCCTGTCCCTGGTCTTCGGTCTGGCCGACGTGCTCAACTTCGCGCACGGGCTGTTCCTCGGCGTCGGCGCGTACGCCACCTGGTGGGCGGCGGGCAACCTGCCCGGCGCCGGCGGGGACGGGTTCGGCTTCGTGGTCGCCGTGGCGTTCGGCGTCCTCGCCGGCACGCTCGTCGCGATCCTGGTCGAGCTGGTGCTGATCCGGCCGCTCTACTCGCGCACCATCGAGCAGGTCCTGGTCACCGTCGGTCTCTCCCTGGCCGGCGTGGCGCTGCTCCAGGCGACCTGGGGTGCCGACCCGCGTACCTTCCCCCGCCCGGAGTGGACCCGTCAGGTCACCAACGTGCTCGGGGCCCACGTGCCCAACGGTGGCCTGCTGCTGATCATCGCGGCGGTGCTGGTGCTCGGCGCGATCCTCGCCTTCCTCCAGTGGACCCGCTACGGCCTGATCATCCGGGCCGGGGTGGAGAACCGGGAGATGGTGACCGCGCTCGGCATCGACGTACGCAAGGCGTTCACGCTGGTCTTCGCGATCGGTGGGGCGGCCGCGGCGCTGGCCGGCGCGCTCGGGAGCGTCTACTTCGGCACGGTCTCGCCCGGGCAGGGCGGATCGCTGCTGATCTTCGCGTTCATCGTGGTGGTGATCGGCGGCATGGGCTCGGTCGTCGGGTCCGCGTACGCGGCCGTCGCGGTGGGGCTGCTGCAACAGTTCGTCAACTACTACGGCACCTCCGGGCTGGGCGACATCTGTGTGGTCGGGCTGCTCGCCGTGGTGCTGCTGCTGCGCCCGCAGGGCATCGCCGGAAAGGTGGCAACGGCATGACCGAGGTCAAGAGTCCCGAGGTTCCGGCACCTCCGGCGGCGGTACCCGACGAGCTGACGCCGGGCGACGGGCGGCTGCACCGGATCCGACCGTTCCTGCCGCTGGTCGCGCTGGCCGTGGCGCTGATGCTGCCGTACTCGACGCTGCACCTGCCGGGCATCTTCGAGGGCGCCCTGAACTCGCCGGGGACCCTGCAGCTGCTCGCCGTCTGCCTGGTGTTCGGCGGGCTCGCCGCCGGGTACGACCTGCTCTTCGGGCGGACCGGAATGCTCTCGTTCGGGCACGCCCTCTACTTCGCCGCCGGCGTGTACGGCACCGACATCCTCATCACCAAGGCCGGGCTGCCGCTGTGGCAGGCCGCGCTGTTCGCCATCAGCGGAGGGACCGTCCTCGCCGCGCTGATCGGCGCGGTGGCGCTGCGTACCGTCGGGATCGCCTTCGCCATGGTGACGCTGGCGTTCGCGCAGGTCGGCGCGATCCTGGTGGCCCGCGACTTCGGCGGGCTGACCGGCGGCGAGGAGGGCCTGCCGCTGGACGTCTCCGGGCTGCCGGCGGCGCTGGTCGGGGTGACGAACACGGTCAACCTGTACTGGCTGGCGCTGGCGTACCTGGTCGTCGTCGTGTTCGTGGTGCACCGGGTGAGCGGCTCGCCGACCGGGCGGGTCCTCGCCGGCCTGCGCGACGACGAGCGGCGGATCGGGGTGCTCGGCCTCGACCCGTACCGGTTCAAGCTGGTGGCGTTCACACTCGCCGGCGGGCTCGCGGCCGGCGGCGGGGTGGTCTACTGCCTGATCGTCGGCGGCGCCTCGCCGCACATCACCTCCACCGAGCTGACGCTGTCGCTGCTGGTCATGGTGGTGCTCGGCGGGCCCGGTACCCGTTGGGGCCCGGTGCTCGGCGGCATCCTCTACATGTACCTGGACCACCGGCTGGTCGCCTTCGGCACCAGCGACGCGGTGGACGCCCTGCCGGCGTTCCTGAGCCGCCCGCTGTCCCAGCCGCTGTTCGTGCTGGGCACGGTGTTCATCCTGGCCGTGTACTTCTTCCCCGGCGGCGTGGCCAGCCTGGCCCCCCGCCTGGCCCTCCTGCGCCGCTCTCTCCGTACCCGCCGCTGACCGCAGACGGCTGACCGGCAACGCATGCGGCACCACCCCGCCGATCATGAAGTTATAGTCGCGACACGCCGTGCGCGAGAGCGATAACTTCATGATCGGCGGGGTTCCGAGGTTGGGAGGACGGCACCATGGGCGATCGGGTCGCGGTGGTGAGCGGTGGTGGGACCGGGATCGGGGCGGCCATCGCCCGGGTGCTCGCCGTGGACGGATTCGACGTGCTGGTCGTGGGACGGCGGGAGGAAGTGCTGCGGGCGGCGGCGGACCGCATCTCCTGGGATCTCGCCCGGCCGGGCGCGGTGGCGCCGGTCGTCGCCGACCTGACCGATCCGGAGCAGGTGTCCCGGGTGGTCGAGGCGGTCGGGGACCGGCCGGTGGACGCCGTGGTCAACAACGCCGGCGGCTACCTCGGCGGGGACAACGGCACGCTCGCCGGGGTCGCCGCGCACTGGCGGGCCAACCTCGACGCGAACGTGCTCACCGCCGTGCTCCTCACCGAGGCGCTCCGCCCGCGGCTGCGCCGCCCCGGCGGGCGGGTGATCCTGCTCAGCTCGATCGCCGCGCAGCGTGGCGGCGGCGGGCCGTACTCGGCGGCGAAGGCCGCGCTGCACGGCTGGGCGTACGACCTGGCCGCGGAGCTCGGCCCGGAGGGGATCACGGTCAACGTGGTCAGCCCCGGGTACGTCACCGACACCGAGTTCTTCGGTGACCGGATGACGCCCGAGGGGCACGCCAAGCGGGTGGCGGCCACCCTGGTCGGGCGGGCCGGCACCCCGGACGACATCGCGGCGGCGGTCCGCTACCTCGCCGGCCCGGCCGCTGGCTACGTCACCGGCCAGGTCCTCGGCGTCAACGGCGGGTCCGTTCTGGGCCGCTGAACCCGGAGACGCGCGAGGTCGCTGCCGCCCGTTCGGCCGTGCCCGTGCGTCAGCTGGTGAACAACTCGTACGCCGACGCCGGTGCCGCCTGGGCATCCTCCGGTGCGACGATCGCCGGCGCCTTGCCGAAGTCGTGGTACTTCACGACGTACTTCATCGCCTTCTGCTTCCCGGCGGCCGGGATGTCGAGGGTCAGCGAGGCGAGGTTGCCGTCCGCCCCGACCGCCGCGCTGAACGGCACGGCCTTGGCGGCGTCGCCGAGCGCCGCGACGTCGATGCTCTCCAGGGCGTCGACCGCGTCCTTGCCGGTGATGTCGACCGTCCCGGTGTACGTCCCGTCGGCCTGCTTGGCCACGCTGGTGGCGGTGGCGATGATCGGGCCGGCGTTGCCCGGGTCCGCGCCCTCGTACCCCGGCACGCTCGCCGCGTCGCCGAGCTTCGCCCGGTCCAGTTCCATCCAGGTCTTCGGCAGCTTGAGGAGCTCGTGCAGCTCCTCGGCGCCGCTGAAGTCCACCTTCACCCAGGACCGCTCGTCGATGACCCGGAACGACATCTCCATCGTGAAGCCGGCCTCGGCGTCCTTCTCGGTGACGGTCAGCTCGATGCCCTTGCTGGTGGGATCCACCGAACCGTTGACGGTGCCGTTCGCGTCCGTGCCGCTGAACAGGAACGCCGGATCCTTCTCGTCCGGCACGGCGGCCAGCAGGTCGGCCTTCGGGTCCGGCGGGGCCGAGCCCCCGTCCGTGCCGGTGCACCCGGTCAGCAGGGCTGCGGCCGCCAGCACGGCCGTCACTGCGGTGCCGGCCCGGCGGGCCGGTGCGGCGGTACCGGTTCGCTGCGTCATCAGATGATCTCTCTCTCGTGCAGGACGGTTGCCAGGGCCGATACTGGCACGCCGGGGCTGCCGGACCGCTGCCGGCCGTCGGACACGAGCCCCGGCAGCAGGACCCGACGTGGCCGGCCGATGCTGGACCGACGCTGGTAGAAATGCCGGATGGGCCAGGATCGGACGGCGGTACGCGAGCGGGCCGAGGCGGTGCTGCGGCGGTTGGCCGGCGAGCACGCGCGGCTCCGCGACGACCAGTGGCGGGCCATCGAGGCGCTGGTCGTCGACCGGCGGCGGGTGCTCTGCGTACAGCGCACCGGCTGGGGCAAGTCGGCGGTCTACTTCGTGGCGACCGCGCTGCTGCGGGAGTCCGGCGGGCCCGGCCCGACGGTGATCGTGTCGCCGTTGCTGGCGCTGATGCGCAACCAGGTCGACTCCGCCGCCCGGGCCGGCATCCGGGCCCGCACCATCAACTCGGCCAACCTCGACGAGTGGGACGAGATCACCGGTGAGATCCACGCCGGGGCGGTCGACGTCCTCCTGATCAGTCCGGAGCGGCTCAACAACCCGGACTTCCGCGACACGGTCCTGCCCCAACTCGCGGCCACCACCGGGCTGCTCGTGGTCGACGAGGCGCACTGTGTCTCGGACTGGGGGCACGACTTCCGTCCCGACTACCGCCGCTTGCGGACGTTCCTCGGCAACCTGCCGCCGGGCACGCCGGTGCTCGCCACCACGGCCACCGCCAACGCCCGGGTCACCCAGGACGTCGCCGACCAGCTCGGCGACGTCGGGCCTGCGTCGACGTCGCAACCCGGGACGTCGGCGCAGGCCCTCGTCCTGCGGGGCAGCCTGGACCGCGAGTCGCTGCGACTCGGGGTGGTCGACCTGCCCGGCCCGGCGCACCGGCTGGCCTGGCTCGCCGATCACCTCGACGAGCTGCCCGGCTCCGGCATCGTCTACACGCTGACCGTCGCGGCGGCGGGCGAGACCGCCGAGTTCCTGCGCTCGCGGGGCTACGCCGTCGCCTCGTACACCGGGCAGGCGGAGGACGCGGACCGCCGCGCCGCCGAGCAGGACCTGCTCGACAACAAGATCAAGGCGCTGGTCGCCACCAGCGCCCTGGGGATGGGCTTCGACAAGCCCGACCTCGGCTTCGTGGTGCACCTCGGCGCGCCGCCCTCACCCATCGCGTACTATCAGCAGGTCGGCCGCGCCGGCCGCGCCGTCGCGCACGCCGAGGTGCTGCTCCTGCCCGGCGCCGAGGACGCCGCCATCTGGCGATACTTCGCCTCGCTCGCGTTCCCGCCCGAGGAGCAGGTGCGGTCGGTGCTGGCCGCCCTGCCCACCGACCGCCCGCTCTCCACCCAGGCTCTGGAACCGCTCGTGGACCTGCGCCGGGCCCGGCTTGAGCTGATGCTCAAGGTATTGGACGTCGACGGTGCGGTCCGCCGGGTGCGCGGCGGGTGGGTGGCCACCGGCGAGCCGTGGACCTACGACGAGGCCCGGTTGCGGCGCGTCGCGGCCGCCCGCACCGCCGAGCAACAGGCGATGCGGGAGTACGCGACCACGCCGGGCTGCCGCTTGCGCTACCTACGCGAGTGCCTGGACGACGCCAGTGCGGCCGACTGCGGCCGGTGCGACCGGTGCGCCGGCCCGATCTTCGGCATCGAGGTCTCGGACGCCGCCCTGCGGGCAGCGCAGACCTTCCTCGGCCGCCCCGGTGTCGAGATCCCGCCGAAGAAGCTCTGGCCGACGGGCCTGGAGACGGTGGGCGTACCCCTGAAGGGGCGCATCGCGCCCGCCGAGCAGGCGTTGCCCGGCCGGGCCGTCGGTCGCCTGTCCGACCTCGGCTGGGGCGGGCGGCTACGCGAGCTGGTCGGGCCGGACGCGGCCGACGTCGACGTGCCGGACGACGTGGCCGCCGCCGTGGTCGAGGTGCTCAAGGCCTGGGCACACGGTGCCGACCCGTGGCCGCGCCGCCCGGTCGGGGTGGTCGCGGTCGGGTCGCGCCGCCGACCCCGGCTGGTCACCTCGCTCGCCGGGCGGATCGCCGCGGTGGGCCGGCTGCCGCTGCTCGGTGCCGCCGCCGTGTCGACCGCGGGTGGCCCGCGCGGCAACAGTGCCCAACGGGTACGCGCCCTGCACGGCGCGGTGACCCTGCCACCGGAGCTGACCGGCGCCCTCGGCGGACTGGACGGGCCGGTGCTGCTCGTCGACGACCTGGTCGACTCGGGCTGGACGATGACCGTGGTCGCCCGGGAACTGCGCCGGGCCGGCGCGCCCGACGTGCTGCCGCTCGCCCTGGCCGTCGCCGGCTGAGCCGGGCGTGGCTGCCTCGCCGCGGGGCGCCACCGCCGCGGACCGACCGGCGCGCTCCGCCCCGGGACGCGGGTCGCTGAGCTGCCCGTACCGTCGTCCGGGCGGCGCGGAAAGTTCCCGGGCGCGGCGGATTGCGACGGTCGCCACGCCCGGCCGGCACCCCCCGACCGCCCCGGCCGCCGGCGGTAGCGTGGGCGGCATGACCGAGCAGCCGCCCGACGCCGCGCGCGCCGAGCGTGTCTCCGCCGCGCCGGACCGGAGCACGCTCCGGCTGGCGCTGGTGGTCGGCGGGCTGGTCCTCGCCGTGCTGCTCGGGTTCGGGCTCGGGCGGATCAACGCCGGCCAGGCCACCACGGCGGTCGGCTACGACGGCCCGCTGGCCGACCACACCCACGCGCCCGGCACCGGTGCCCACGACCACGGCGCCGATCAGGGCATGGCGGCCCAGGCCACCGGGCTGTCGCTCAGCGCGGCCGGGTACACGATCGCGCCGTCGACCGTGGACTTCGCCGCCGGCCGGTCCGGCGAGCTGAGGTTCCAGATCCGGGACGCGCAGCGCCGGCCGGTGACCCGCTTCGCCGTGGTGCACGAGAAGCCGATGCACCTGATCGTGGTCCGTCGTGATCTCACCGGCTACCAGCATCTGCACCCGACGATGGCGGCCGACGGCACCTGGTCGGTGCCGCTGACGCTGCCGCGGCCGGGCGTCTGGCGGGCGTACGCCGACTTCACCGCGCTCGCCGACGACGGCCGGCAGACCGCGGTGACCCTGGGGACCGACCTCGTCGCGGCCGGCGACTACGAGCCGCGCGCCCTGCCGGCGGCGGCCACGACGACGACGGTGGGCGGGTTCGCCGTCGACTACCAGGGCACCCCGCAGGCGGGCCTGTCGGTGCCGTTGACCTTCCGGATCGCCGCCGACGGCGGCACCGCCGCGCTGGAGCGGTACCTCGGCGCGTACGGCCACCTGGTCGCGCTCCGGTCGGGCGACCTCGGCTACCTACATGTGCACCCGGAACCGGAGTTGGTCGACGGGGCGGTGCGGTTCTGGCTGACCGTTCCCGGTTCCGGCCGGTACCGCCTCTACCTGGACTTCCAGGTGGCCGGCGTGGTGCGGACCGCCGAGTTCACCGTCGACGTTCCCTGACCGGTCAGCCGACCCGGCGGATCGGCCGGCGCGCCAGATAGCGCAGCAGGTCCCGGATGTGGTGCTTCTCCTCGGCGGGCACCGTGGGGTCGGCGAGTCGCTGGAGGATCACCCGGACGTCCGCGTCGACCGGCCCGTCGTCGCTGCGGCGGCGCGGCGCGGGGCCGGCGTCCGGCAGGCCGAGGGCGCGGAACGCGGCCGCGACGGGCAGATCGAGCGCGGCGCAGAAGCCCCGCACCTTGGCAAGTTCGGGGTAGTCCTGCCAGTCGCCGGCGAGCCAGCGGAAGACGGTGGAGCGACCGACACCCGTGTGAGACGCCAGGTCCGTCACCGTCCAGCCGCGCTCCTCCCGGGCGTCGTCGATGGCGCGCCGCACGAAGCGTGCGAACGCCGCCTGCGGCGTTACCTCTCCCGAAGCCATCCCAGCGGGTCTTCCCTCCCAACCGGCACCCGGCCGGTGCGCAGTTCGAGGGTAGTACGCCGGCCGCCGGAAGCAATTGACTGATCGACCAGACCGTCCCGCCGGCGGGACCTGTTCGTCAATCAGTTCCGGCGACGCGCCGAGAGTCGGCAAGGATTGTCAGGCGTCGGCCCGTCGTTCGGCGCGCGGCCCGGCCGGCTCGCCGAGCAGCGCCGCCAGGCGGGGCACGACGCCCCACTGATCCACCAGCGCCCGGTACTCCGCCCGCTGGGCGTCGGTCGGTGCGGCGCCGGTCCGCCGGGCGCGGATGAGCAGGTTCCGCGGTGTGTGCCGGGAGTCGACGAACTCGACCACCTCGGCCCGGTAGCCGTGCAGCCGCAGCAGCCCGGCCCGTACCGCGTCGGTGAACACGTCCGCGAAACGTTCCCGCAGGATGCCCTGCCGGGTCAGCAGGTCGTACGGCGGCGGGGCCGGCCGGGAGCGCAGCTGCGCGGCGACGTCGTGGTGGCAGCACGGTGCGGCGAGCACCCAGCGGGATCCCCAACGCACCGCCCGGGCCAGTGCCTCGTCCGTGGCGGTGTCGCAGGCGTGCAGCGCCAGCACCAGGTCGGGGGCGGGTTCGACCACCGCGTCGGCGATCGTGCCCGCCACGAACCGCACCCGCTCGGCCCAGCCCAGCCGCTGGGCGAGTTCGGTGTTGCGCTGCCGCTGGTCCTCGCGTACGTCGACGCCGACGAGGTGGACGTCGAGGCCCCGCCGGGTCAGCCAGCGGTACGCGGCGAACGTCAGGTACGCGTTCCCGCACCCCAGGTCGACCACCCGCAGGGGACCGGTCACCTCGTCCGGCAGCGTCGCGGCGAGCGCCCGCAGGAACGCGTCCACCTGCCGTCGCTTGGCTGCCGACCCGCCGATCTCGGCGAAGATCGGGTCACCGGGGTCGAGCAGGTAGTCCTTCGCCCGGTCGTGCCCGCCCGGTTCGGCCGCCGGCCGGGTGGCCGCCGCCCGGTGCACCTGAGCCTCGCCGGACTTGGTGACCCGCAGTTGCAGCGTCGTCTCCGCGGTCTCCACGTGCCAGTTGCCGAACGGCTCGGCGAGCAGCGCGTCCACCGCCGCGTCCGCCTCCGCGCCGGGAGCGACGTTGCTGGTGTACGGGCGGCTCCCGTCGGATGTGGCGATCTGGAGGCGCGGGCCGTTCTTCAGGGTGACCGGCCGCAGTTCCGCCCGGACCACCGAGGGGCGCTGCCCGCGGCGACGGCCGGCGGCGACCGCCCGGGTCAGCGCGGGACCGAGCAGCAGTCCGCGGACCTCGGCGAGAGCGGCGTCCAACGGCTCGGGCATGGCTTGATTCTCCCTGGGTCGGGCGGCTGCGCCGGCGGTCGACATCCCGGCCGACGCGAGCACAGACGTTCGATCCGCACAGGGGGGTCGGCCGGGGGGCGCAAAACGCGGGGTATGCGACGTCCCCCGCCGATGAGGACAACGGGGGACGTCGGTGCGCGCGTGGGTCAGTCGGCGGTGGCCTCGGCCGGCGTACCGGTGCCCGAACCACCGCCACCACGGCGGCGCCGGCGGCGGCGCGGCTTCGGAGCCCCAGTGCCTTCGGCGGCGGCAGGGTCGGCGTCGGCGGTGCCCTCGGCGGAGATCACCGCGGTCGGCTCGCCGGCGGCGACCACCTCGCCCGCCCGGCGGCGCCGGCGGCGGCGCGGTGCGCGTTCCTCGTCGCCCGCGGCGTCGGTCGGCTCGGCGGTCGGACCGCCACCGCCCTCGGCGTCCCGGCTCCGGCGGCGCTCCCGACCACGGCCCTCACCGCGCCGCGAGCCCCGGCCGTCGCCCCGGCGGGACCGTCCGCCGAGGTCCTCCTCGACCTCGGCGGAGAGCCCGGCCCGGGTGCGCGCGTCGGTCGGCAGGGTCCCGGTGATCTCGGGGGAGATGTCCAGGTCCGTGTAGAGGTGCGGGGAGGTGTGGTACGTCTCCGGCGGCTCCGGCATGTCCAGGCCGAGCGTCTTGTCGATGATCCGCCAGCGGGGCATGTCGTCCCAGTCGACGAAGGTCACCGCGACGCCGCTCGCCCCCGCCCGGCCGGTGCGGCCGATGCGGTGGGTGTACGTGTCCTGGTCCTCGGGGCAGTCGTAGTTGATGACGTGGGTGACGCCGCTGACGTCGATGCCGCGGGCGGCGACGTCGGTGGCGACCAGGGTGTCGATCTTGCCGGCGCGGAACGCCCGCAGCGCCCGCTCGCGCGCGCCCTGCCCCAGGTCGCCGTGCACGGCGGCGACGGCGAAGCCGCGGAAGTCCAGGTCCTCCGCGACCCGGTCGGCGGCCCGCTTGGTCCGAGTGAAGATCATGGTCAGCCCACGACCCTCGGCCTGGAGGATGCGCGCCACGATCTCGACCTTGTTGAGCGAGTGGGTGCGGTAGGCCAGCTGCTGGGTCTGCGGCGACGGGCCGGTCTCGGCGGTGTGCCCGGCGTGGATCGTCACCGGCCGGCGCAGGAAGCGCCGGGACAGGGCGACGATCGGATCCGGCATGGTGGCCGAGAAGAGCATCGTCTGCCGGTCCTCCGGCAGCATCGCCAGGATCTTCTCGACGTCGTCGAGGAAGCCCAGGTCGAGCATGCGGTCCGCCTCGTCGAGGACGAGCGCGTGCACCCGGTCCAGCTTCAGGTGCTTCTGCTTGGCCAGGTCGAGCAGCCGGCCGGGGGTGCCGACCAGGATCTCGACGCCCTTGCGGAGCGCGTCGATCTGCGGCTCGTACGCGATGCCGCCGTAGATCGGCAGCACCCGCACGCCCCGGGTGCTGCCCGCGGCCTGGAGGTCCTTGGCGACCTGGATGCCCAGCTCGCGGGTGGGGACGACGACCAGCGCCTGGGGCTGCCCGTCGCCGCCCTCGGACGGGGCGAAGACCCGCTCCAGGAGCGGGATGCCGAAACCGAGCGTCTTGCCGGTGCCGGTCGGGGCCTGGCCGATCAGGTCGACGCCGCGCAGCCCGATCGGCAGCGCGTACTCCTGGATGGCGAAGGCGCGGGTGATGCCGGCCGCGGCCAGGGCGTCGACGGTCTCCTGCCGTGCGCCCAGCTCGGCGAAGGTGGGTGCCTCCGGTCGCACCGGAGCGGTGGCGGCCAGTTCCTGGCCGTCCATGAGGTCCTGCGTCAGCTCGCTCATATGGTTGTGGGGGTGCCCTCTCGTGGGTGCGCCCCGTTGAGTCCTCAGGGCGCGGACGGTATGGCGCGGGCCACACGGTGGGCGACAGAATGCCGAGCCGGACCGGGCCGCACGCGCGCCGTGGGACCGGCTGCGACCAGATCGAACGTCGGTCGGCGCCCACGGCAACTGCTCCAGTCTACCTGAACCCCCTGGACGACGTCCTGATTCCGGTGCGGGTGCCACTCCGGCCGCCGTTGCCGGGTGACCCCGGTCACCTCCGGGCCGGTTCGCCGGCGGACGGTACTCTGCGCTGGTGTCCGCCCCGACCGCCCCCGTGCCCGATTCCGCCCTCGTCGACCTGCTCGGCCTGGTCGCCCTCGGCGAACTCCTCGCCTTCGACCGGATGGCGGCCGACGCCCGGCTCGCCCCGGACCTGCGCCGTCGGGCCGCGCTGAGCGAGATGGCCGCCGCGGAGATCCGCAACTACCGGAGGCTGGCCGACCGGCTGGCGGCGCTGGGCGTGCTCCCCGACGACGCGATGGCCGCGTACGTGGCGCCGCTGCAGGCGTACCACGACTCGACCGAGCCGAGGGACTGGGCCGAGGCGGTGACCAAGGCGTACGTCGGCGACGGCATCACCGACGACTTCATCCGGGAGATCGCCGGAGCGCTGGCCGAACCGGATCGCGGGCTGGTGCTCGAGGTGCTGCACGAGTCGCGCTACGCGGAGTTCGCCGCCGCCGAGATCCGGGCGGCCATCGAGGCCGACCCCCGGGTCGCGAACCGGCTGTCCATGTGGGCGCGGCGGCTGGTGGGCGAGGCGCTGTCGCAGGCCGGCCGCGTCGCCTCCGCCGACCAGGGCGCGCTGACCGCCCTCATCGCCCGCGGGGAGCAGGTGGACGTGCAGGGCCTGTTCCGCCGGCTCACCGCGGCACACACCGAGCGGATGGCGGCCGCCGGCCTGAACAACTGACCGGACGCCACGACAGGCGCGCCCGCACCTGCCGTGGCGTGGAGCCGGATCAGCGGACGGTGAACCCGACCGCCCGCGGGGACGCCTCGGCGATCTCGACGTAGGCGACCTTGTCGACCGGCACGATGACCCGCCGGCCCTTCTCGTCGGTGAGCGACAGCGTGCCGGTGTTCTTGCCGATCGCCTCGGTCACGATCTCCTCGACCTGGGACGGCGACTGCGAACTCTCGAGAACCAGCTCGCGCGGCGCGTACTGCACGCCGATCTTGACCTCCACTGTGCCTCCTCACCTGGGGCGAAAGTGCCGCCCTGGGAAGGCTATCCGATCACCGGGGTGGCGGTCAGGCTGACTCACCTTGCAGCGGGAAGCTCGCGATGCCCCGCCACGAGAGCGCCGCGACCAGCGCCTCCGCCTCCGCCTTGGGCACCTGCCGGCCGCCCGCCAGCCAGAACTGCGCCGCGGTCTCGGCCGCGCCGACCAGACCCGACGCGAGCAACTCGGCGTGCGGCCGGCTCACGCCGGTGTCCGAGATGATCGTGTCGGTGATCGCCGCTATGCAGCCCTGCTCGACCCGCTCGACCCGCTGCCGGACGGCCGGGTCGTTGCGCAGGTCCGACTCGAAGACCAGTCGGAACGCCTCGCTCTCGTGGTCCACGAAATCGAAGTACGCGCGGACGGAGGCGCTGACCCGCTCCTTGTTGTCGGTGGTGCTGCTCATCGCGTCCTGCACCTTGGCGACGATGGCGTCGCAGTGCGTGTCGAGCAGCGCCAGGTAGAGCTCCATCTTGCCGGGGAAGTGCTGGTAGAGCACCGGCTTGGAGACGCCGGCCCGCTCGGCGATGTCGTCCATCGCGGCGGCGTGGTAGCCCTGCGCGACGAACACCTCCTGAGCTGCGGCGAGCAGCTGCTTGCGACGGGCGGAACGGGGCAGGCGGGTGGGTCGGCCGGCGGTCTGGGCACCGTTCCCCACAGCGGTCATGGGAACCTCCGAGTTCTATGTACGAGCCGGCATATCACCCGTACCGGTCAGGGCTGTTCGCCCGTCGCGGAATTGGCCCGCCGCTGTAACTTATCGCCACTGTCACCACACGGTAGCCTCAGCGGGGGCGACCAAGGAGCGCGCGGTGAGTGATGCAGGGCAACCCGGTGCCGCCACCCCGGGAGAGCACGGTGACGGGACGGGTCCGCAGGAGGACAGCTCCCGCTCCGGCGGCGGATGGGTGCCCCCCACGGGAGGTTGGCCGCCGGACCGGTCCGCGCCCGGGCAGCGGTCCGATCCGCCCGCCGGTTGGGCCGCCTCCTCGCCGCGGCACGGCGACCTGCCCGCACCCCTGCCCGGCGCGCCGGGCGAAGCGTCCCGGCCCGCCGTCAACGGCCACCGCACCAACGGGCACCCGCACACCCCGGCGGCGGCGCCGGCCAGCCGGCAGGCCCCGGTGAGCGCTCCGCCCGGGATCCCCGGCGAGCCGCGCCGGGACGCCGACGGCGATCGCCTGTCGGTGCCCGCCCCGCGCCCCGCGCCCACCGTCGAGCAGTCGCCCGGGCCGACCGAGCCGGGACCGGGCCCGGCCCGGCACGCCTCCGACGACCAGCTGGGCCGCGCGTCCCGCTGGGCCGAGACCGGGCTCCCGACGTCGGCACCGCCCGCGGTCGAGATCCCGCCGGTCGGCACGGCCGCGAGCGGCTTCGAGGTGCCGCCCGGCTTCCACGCGCCAACCGCCGACCGGTCGCCCACGCCGTCGGCCGGAGCGGAGCCGCGCGGCTGGGACCAGGCATTCTCGCCCGGGCCGGCGGCCACCGACCCGCGCCGGTACCCGTCCGAGCCGGCGGCCCGCGACCCGTTCCCGCCGCCGGTCGCCCCCGGCGACGGCACCGAGCGTTCCGCCGCCGCCGGCGACCGCCCCTTCGCCGGGCAGCGTCCCGACCCGGTCCGCTCCGCCACCGACGTTCCCACCGGTGGCGGGGAGCCGGCGTACGAGGAGCGCACGCCCCGCCGCTGGACGCCCGGCGACGGGGTGTCCGGGCCCGAGCGCGTCCCCGGCACCGCCGAGGACGCCGACCCGTCCCGGTTCACCGCGCCTCCCGCGGAGCCCGGCTCGGCGCCGGTGGTCGACCGCCGCACGCCACTCCCCGAGCCGGACTGGTCGGGCCCGAGCTGGGGGAGCGAGTGGGCGCCACCGTGGGCCCGGGTCGAGCCGGAGACGTCCGGCCGGCAGGCCCGGGACGACGCCGACCCGCCCGGGCGGGGCTCCCACGCGGAACCGGAGGCAACGGGCCGCCGGGCGCGGGACGAGTCCCAGCCGGCCGAACGGGAGAACCCCGGGGAAAGGTGGGCGCCGCCCGCGCGGCGGTCCCGCCCGGAGACGGAGCTGCCCGAGGCCGGCGAGGGCCGCCGGAGCCGGGAGGACCGGCCCGCCTGGGCGGCCGAGCCGCAGCGGGCGTACGAGCCGGTGCGCGCCGAGCCGCCCTCCGCGCCCGTCGCGGAGCCGGGCCGCCGCTCCGACGTCCGGACGGCGTACGAGCAGTCCACCGGGCCGGCCGGCCGGAGTTCGCCCGCTCCGGCGGTCGACCGGCCCGCCTGGGCTTCCGAGCCGTCCCGCACCGCACCGGCGGCACCGCCCGAGGCGCTCTCGCCGGCTGCCGCGGGCGCTCCCGAGGCCGGCGACGTCCCGCTGGAGAGCCGTCGACCGTTCCGGCTGCGTCCGGACAATTCGGTTGTCTCGGGCCCGACCGGCGGAGCGGCCGCCGCCAACCCCGCCATCAGCGGTCCCACCGCCGGTCCCGCCACGAGCGGCGCCGCCGGTGGCGGCCGTGCCCCGTCCGCGCCCGCTCCGACGAGCGCACCCCCGTACGCGGCCCGCCGGTCCGCCCCGGAACCGGCACCGACGGCCGAGCCGTCCGGCGCCGGCCGGCTGCCGGACCCTGCGTCGGCGGTGTTGCCGCAGCGCGTTCCCGCCGAGCCGGACGTGCCAGTCGTGCCGGAGCCGCCAGCAGTGGAGCCACCCGCCGAGACCCCGGAACTCGCCCGCATCGCCACCCACCTGCGCCGGGACGACGAGCCCGCCGCCCCGCTCCGCGACCGCCCCGAGGGCTTCGACGTGGCCGCCATCCTCGCTGCCGTACGCGGGGTGGCCGGCGTCCGCGACGCCGAGCTGCGCCGTACTCCCGCCGGAGCGCACAGTCTCCGGCTGGACCTCTCCGACGGCGCCGACCCGGCCGAGGTGAGCCGGCACGTCGCCCGGCTCCTCCAGGAGCGGATGGGCCTCGCGGCCGCCCCGCAGAACGTGCCCGGCCTGCCCGCCGAGCCGGTGCCGCCGGTCCGTCGACGGGCCGCCGAGCCGGCCGGCGGCGAGCCCCGGCCCGCCGAGGGACGGTCGGGCGTCGAGTCCGGTGCCCGGTCTCCGGCCGGCCGGCCGGAGGCACTCCCGTCGCGCACCGAGCGCCGGGACACGGCCGTGCCGGAGACCCCGCGCCGGCGGCGGCAGTCCGGTGGGCCGCACCGGGGCCGGGCCACCGTGGACGGCCCGGCGACGCTCCCGGCCGCGCCGGCCGGGGCCACCGGCAGCCCGGCGACGCTCGGCGCGTCGTACACCGGGGGGCAGGTCACCTCCACGGAGACGGCGCCGTCCCGCCCGCTCGACACCGGCGGCCGGCCGGGGCCGCGGGTGGTCCTCGACCACGTGCAGGTCAGCACGTTCGGGCTCGACGCCACCGTGGAGGTCCGGCTGATCTCCGCCGGCGCGCCGGCGACCGGTTACGCGACCGGGCCGGCCGTCGACGGGTACGTGCTGCGCCTGTGCGCGGTGGCCGCCGCGGCCGCGGTGGACGAGTTGCTGCGCGGCCCCGGACCGGAGCCCGACCGGGGGCGCTGCTTCGTCGAGCACGCCGCAGTGGTGCCGTTCGGCAACTGCGAGGTGGCCACGGTGGTGGTTCTGCTGGTCTGCGACGGCTGGGTCGAGCAGCTCGCCGGCTCCGCGCTGGTCGCCGGCGACCCACGGCAGGCGGTGGTCCGGGCGACCCTGGCTGCGGTGAACCGCCGTCTCGAGGCGCTGCTCGCCTGATCCGTGCCACCGGACGCGCTGCCGGCCCGCGGCACCCCGGGGCAGACTGGGATCATGAAGCGCGCCACCCTCTGGCCGGACGACCTGCTTCCCCCGCACTCCGTCCCGCCGCCCTGGCCCGGCCGGGAGGTACGCCTCGACGGCACCGTCACGTACGTCCGGGAGACGCCGGCCACCGCACCCGGCGCGGAGCCGGCGCTCTACGTGCACGGCCTCGGCGGATCCTCGCAGAACTGGACCGACCTGGCCGGCCTGCTGGCCAACCGGCTGGACGGGCAGGCCATCGACCTGCCCGGCTTCGGCCGCAGCGAGCCGGGCCGGCGCTACACGATCCCCTCGTTCGCCGAACGGGTGATCCGCTGGATCGAGCATTCCGACCGCGGGCCGGTGCACCTGTTCGGCAACTCGCTGGGCGGGGCGATCTCGGTCCAGGTGGCGGCGCTGCGGCCGGACCTGGTCCGTACGCTCACCCTGATCTCGCCGGCCCTGCCGTTCCTCGACTTCCGGCGGTCGTTGCAGGGCCGGATGCTGCCGCTGCTGGCGATCCCCCGGGGCGAGCGGCTGGCCGCCTGGCGGCTGGCCCAGCTCGCGCCGGAGGTGATGGCCCAGCAGGTCATGGAGGCGTGCGTCGCGGACCTGAGCCGGATCAGCGAGCAGCGCCGGCAGGAGGCGTTGGAGGAGATCCGGGTCCGCTACGAGGCCGAGCACTACGCCGCCGCCTACGTGCGGACGTTCCGCGGGCTGGTCTCCAGCTTCCTGCGGTCGTACCTGCCCGGCTCCGGGTCGCTGTGGCGGCTGGCCGGCATGGTCGGGGCACCGACCCTGGTGGTCGGCGGGCGGGACGACCGCCTGGTCGACGTGCGGGTCGCGCCGCAGACCGCGCGGGTCATCCCGGACAGCCGGCTGCTGTTGCTCGACGGGGTCGGCCATGTGGCCCAGTTGGAGGTTCCGCGCCTGGTGGCGCGCGCCGTGCTGCCGCTGGTCACCGGAACGGGGGACGGTGCGAAGCAGGCCGACATGGCAGGCTGAGCCCGATGCCCCGCGCCCGGAACGACGCCAGCTACTCGACGCACCCGCATACCTCCGCTCCGGCGCCCCGGGCTGCCGACGACCGCGCGGCGGTGCCGCCGGCGGCGCGGTCGGGTGGTCGGGCTGTGGTGCGCCCGGCCCGGCCCGCCGGGCGAGCCGTGGTGCAGCCGGCCCGGTCCGGTGGTCGGGTACCGGCTCCCCGTGGGCGTACCGCCGGGTCCGTGCGGCCCGGCCTGGCCGGGGAGGCGAGCGGCCGGCACCGGCGCCGACGGAACCGTGCCCGCCGGGTGGTGGAGGCGATGACGCTCGTGCTGGCGGTCGTCGCGGCCATGGCGGTGGTGGTGGACCACCGGGGCGTGGATGTCGGCGCCGAGGTGGTCACGAGTGCGGCCGAGCCGGCGCCGACGTCCGCCGCGCCGAGCGCGTCCCCGTCCCCGTCCCCTTCGCCGTCGGCGGTGACGGCCACGCCGTCGGCACCCCCGGTGCTCAAGCTGGCCGGGCCGGTGCCGTTGGCGGGGCGGGGCACCTTCGGGTACGACGACCGGATCGGCCCGGTGCTGGGGGAGGCGGGGGTGCTGCGCCGCTACCGGGTCGCCGTGGAGGCCGGGGCGGAGGAGGATCCGGCCGAGTTCGGCGCCGCCGTCGAGGCGGCGCTCGCCGGGCCGGGGAGCTGGGTGGACAGCGGCCGGTTGCGGCTGCAGCAGGTGCCGGGTGACTCCGCCCACGACTTCACGATCTATCTGGCCACCGCGCAGACGGCGGGCCGGATGTGTCTCGCCGGCGGGGTGAACATCCGGGTCGGCGGCCGGCCGTACACCTCCTGCCGGGCACCCGGGAAGGTCATCGTCAACCTGGACCGGTGGCGGCTGTCCGTCCCGCATTTCGTGACGCTGAAGGTGCCGCTCTCGGTCTACCGGCTGTACGTGGTGAACCACGAGGTCGGCCATCAGTTGGGTAACCGGCACGAGCGCTGCCCCGGTCGGGGGCGGCCGGCGCCGGTGATGATGCAGCAGACGCTCTTCCTGGACGGCTGTGTCGCCAACCCGTGGCCGTACCGGAACGGACGGCGGTACTCCGGCCCGCCGGTCTGAGATCAGGCGGGCCCCAGGCGTTGCGCGGGCAATCGCGGCGTATTGCCCGATTGGTCTGAGATGCTGATGGCATGGCCAGCTTGTCCCCTCCCGGCCCGGCACTGCGGTCGATCCTCGCCCGCATCCGGCGCCGGCCCGCCCTGCTGCTCGCTCCGGTGCTGCTGCTCGCCGCGACGGGCGCGGTGGCGCTGGCCCGCGCCGGCGATCGCCCGGATCCGCCGGGCCGCACGGCGTACGGGGCGGCCGAACGGCCGCAGGCCGGCGCCTACCCGAGGGCCGGTGTCCACCCGCGGGCCGGATCGGGCAGCTTCGTCACCGCCGCCGGCGAGACCGACGTACGCGGCGACGACGGACCGCTGCGCCGGTACCGGGTCGCCGTGGAGCGCGGCACCGGCCAGGACCCCGCCGCCGTCGCCGCGACCGTCGACGAGGTGCTCGGCGACCGCCGCAGCTGGATCGGCTCCGGCGACCTGCGCGTCCAGCGGGTCGACGACGCCGACCGCGCCGACTTCACCCTGTACCTGGCCACCCCGGACACGTCGGAGCGGATGTGCGCGGAGGGCGGCCTCAGCACCGAGGGCTACACCTCGTGCCGGCTCCCCGGTCAGGTGGTCATCAACCTGGCGCGCTGGACGGAGGCGGTGCCGGACTACGGGGCGCCGGTCTCCGTCTACCGCACCTACGTGATCAACCACGAGGTCGGGCACGAGCTCGGGGAGTGGCACGAGGCCTGCCCGGAGCCCGGGCTGCCCGCACCGGTCATGCAGCAGCAGACGTACGGGTTGGACGGCTGCGTCGCCAACCCCTGGCCGTACCTGGACGGGCGGCGGTACGCGGGCGAGCCGGTGCCGGGCACCTGAGCCGCCGTTATTCCCGCTCCCGCAGTTCGGGCGACGTGTCACTCCTCATGGCCGATGGGCCTCCGGGCGAGCGACAATGGCGCGGTTCGCCACCGCCGATCCCGGGGAGTCCACCGTGTCGCTGCCCCCGCTCGTCGAGCCCGCCGCCGAGCTGACCGTTGACGAGATCCGCCGCTACTCGCGCCACCTGATCATTCCGGATGTCGGGGTCGAGGGCCAGAAGCGGCTGAAGAACGCCCGGGTGCTCTGTGTCGGCGCCGGTGGCCTCGGCTCGCCGGCCCTCCTCTACCTGGCCGCCGCCGGCGTCGGCACGCTCGGCATCATCGACTTCGACACCGTCGACGAGTCCAACCTCCAGCGCCAGGTCATCCACGGCGTCTCCGACGTCGGCCGCTCCAAGGCGGAGTCGGCCGCGGCCAGCATCCGGGAGATCAACCCGCTGGTCAACGTGGAGATCCACAACACCTCGCTGGACCGGGACAACGTCCGCGAGATCTTCGCCCGGTACGACCTGATCGTCGACGGCACCGACAACTTCGCCACCCGGTACATGGTCAACGACGCCGCGGTGCTGCTCGGCAAGCCGTACGTCTGGGGCTCGATCTACCGGTTCGACGGCCAGGCGTCGGTGTTCTGGGCCGAGCACGGCCCCTGCTACCGCTGCCTCTACCCGGAGCCCCCGCCGCCCGGCATGGTCCCGTCCTGCGCCGAGGGCGGCGTGCTCGGCGTGCTCTGCGCGTCGATCGGCTCGATCCAGGTGAACGAGGCGATCAAGCTGCTCGCCGGCATCGGCGAGCCGCTGGTCGGCCGGCTCATGGTCTACGACGCCCTGGAGATGAGCTACCGCAAGATCAAGGTCCGGAAGGATCCGAACTGCGTCCTCTGCGGCGAGAACCCGACGGTCACCGACCTGCTGGAGGACTACGAGGACTTCTGCGGCGCCGTGTCGGTGGAGGCCCAGGAGGCGGTGGTCGAATCGACGATCACCGCGCTGGAGCTGAAGGAGTGGCAGGACGCCGGCAAGGAGATCTTCCTGGTCGACGTCCGCGAGCCGGCCGAGTACGAGATCGTGCGCATCCCGGGCGCCACGCTGATCCCCAAGGGCGAGATCATCTCCGGCGAGGCGCTGGCGAGGTTCCCGCAGGACAAGCAGGTCGTGCTGCACTGCAAGTCCGGCGTCCGCTCCGCCGAGGCGCTCGCCGCCCTGAAGGCGGCCGGCTTCCGGGACGCCGTGCACGTCCAGGGCGGCGTGCTCTCCTGGATCAAGCAGATCGACCCGTCCCTCCCCGCGTACTGACGTGAGAAGGGGCCCCTCCGGTAGCGGCGGGGCCCCTTCTTAACACGTCCCGCGCCTGTGCGGTGGGGTGGCGTCGGGTGGCCGATCCACCGAGGCGAAGGCACGTTTGCACAGGTAGCGTGTCCGCCGTGGTGGACATCGACGCCGCGATCGGCTTCGTGGTGGCGCACGGTGACGTGGTGGACCGTGCCCGGCTCTCCCGGCTGCGCACCGGCACGTCGCCGACGGAGGACGTGATCGAGGTTGCCGAGAGCGGTCAACTGCCGGACGGCGGCTGGCCCGCGTACCTCGACGGGAAGGTGCCGTCCGTCGACGCCACCTGCTTCCGCCTCGCGGAGCTGGACGACCTCGGCGCGCTCGGCCGGCCCGCGGCCCGGCGGGCGCTCGACTGGCTCGCCTTCCGCCAGCTGCCCGACGGCGGCTGGGAGGAGGACGCCGCGCTGGCGGACACCGCCCCCGAGTGGGCCCGCCCGGGCGACCCGGAGGCCGGCTTCTTCCTGACGGCGAACGCGGCGTTCTGGCTGACCGTCGCCGGGCTCGACGCGCGCGCCGCCGGGCCGCTGGACCACCGGGTCGGCGGGGTGTACGCGGGCGTCGTGCAGGCCGCCGCGCAGTCCCTGGTCAGCCGGCTGAACCCGGACGGGACCTGGCCGTCGTTCCTGGCCGCCGGCTGGTTGAGCGCGGCGGTGCTGTTCCGCCAGGAGATGTTCCAGGAGTCCGCCCGGATCCAGGTGGCGCTCGCCGAGCGGATCGCCGACATGTCCCCGACCGACGTGGCGTGGCTGGCCGCGACGCTGCGCCGGGTCGGGGTCGACGATCAGGACTGGATCCTGGTCCGCGCCCGCCGCCGGCTGGCCGAGACCCAGCGCAGCGACGGTGGCTGGGAGAGCGACGACGGGCATCAGTTCGACGTCCACGCGACGCTGACGGCGATCCGCGCCTGCCGCTGACGCCGCGCGACCTCGGCGCACGGGGCCGTCGCGCGGCGCCGGCGTGCGACCTCGGCCACCGGGCCGGCGCGCGTCCTCAGCGCAGATGGCCGTCGCCGGTCACCACGTACTTCGTGCTGGTCAGCTCCGGCAGCCCCATCGGGCCCCGGGCGTGCAGCTTCTGGGTGGAGATGCCGATCTCGGCGCCGAAGCCGAACTCGCCGCCGTCGGTGAACCGGGTGGAGGCGTTCACCATCACCGCCGCCGCGTCCACCCGGGCCACGAACTCCCGGGCGGCGGCCTGCGAGTCGGTGACGATCGCCTCGGTGTGTCCCGTGCCGTACCGCCGGATGTGCGCGACCGCCGCGTCCAGCGAATCGACGACGGCGACCGAGATGTCCGCGGACAGGTACTCGGTGGCGAAGTCCTCGTCGGTGGCCGGCACGACGGCAGCCGAGTGCCGCGCCACCTCCGGGGAGCCGTGCACGGTCACCCCGGCCTCGGCGAACGCGGCCAGCATCGGCGGCAGGAACGCGTCCGCGACGGCGGCGTGCACCAGCAGCGACTCGGCGGTGTTGCAGGTGGAGAGGCGCTGCGTCTTGGCGTTCAGCGTGATCGACACGGCCTTCGACACGTCCGCGGCGGCGTCGACGTAGACGTGGCAGTTGCCCACGCCGGTCTCGATGACCGGGACCGTCGACTCCTCGACCACGGTGCGGATGAGCGACGCGCCGCCGCGCGGGATCAGCACGTCGACCAGGCCCCGGGCCCGCATCAGCTCCTTCACCGAGTCGCGCGTGGAGGCGTCGAGCAGCTGCACCGCGTCCGCCGGCAGGCCGGCGCCGGTGACCGCGTCCCGCAGCACCGCGACCAGCGCGGCGTTCGAGTTCGCGGCGGTGGAGGAGCCCCGCAGCAGCGCCGCGTTGCCGGACTTCAGGCAGATGCCGGCCGCGTCCACGGTGACGTTCGGCCGGCCCTCGTAGATGATGCCGACCACCCCGAACGGCACCCGGATCTGGCGCAGCTCCAGGCCGTTCGGCAGGGCCGAGCCCCGGACGACCTCGCCGACCGGGTCCGGCAGCGTGGCCATCTGGCGCAGCGCGTCGGCGATGCCGACCACCCGCGCCTCGTCGAGGGCGAGCCGGTCGAGGACCGCCGCGCTCAGCCCGGCCGCGCGTCCGGCCGCCAGGTCCGCGGCGTTCGCGGTGAGGATCTCCGGGGTACGCGCCACCAGCGCGTCGGCCATCGCGTGAAGCGCGGCGTCCTTGACCGTACGGGTGGCGACCGCCAGGGTCTCCGCCGCCGTCCGGGCCCGTCGTGCCTGCTCGACGACGCTCATCCTGCACTCCTCGGGGTCAGGAGGGGTCCCTTTCCCAACGCCCGGCGTCGAGAAGGGGCCCCTGCTTACAACAGCACCAGGTCGTCGCGGTGGACGACCTCCCGTTCGTACGCCGGGCCGAGGGCCGCGGCGAGTTCCGCGGTGGAGCGGCCGAGCAGTCCCGGCAGCTCCACCGCGTCGTAGTTGACCAGTCCCCGGGCGACCGGCGCGCCCTCGGTGTCCACCAGGTCGACCGGGTCGCCGGCGGTGAACGCCCCGTCCACGGCGGTGATCCCGGCGGGCAGCAGCGACTTGCGGCGCCCCACCACGGCCTGCACGGCCCCCGGGTCCAGGTGCAGCCGGCCCCGGGGCGCGGTGGCGTGGGCGAGCCAGAACAGCCGGGCGGCGGGCCGCTGGCGGCTGGGGTGGAAGAGGGTGCCGACCGGGGCTCCGGCCAGCGCCTCGGCGGCCAACCCGGCGGAGGTGAGGACCACCGGGATCCCGAAGCCGGTGGCGATCCGGGCCGCCTCGACCTTGGTGACCATGCCGCCGGTGCCGACGCCGGCCCGGCCGGCGCCGCCGATCGCCACCCCAACCAGGTCCTGTTCGTCGCGTACCTCGGTGATCCGGGTCGAGCCCGGGCGGGTCGGATCGCCGCTCCAGAGCGCGTCGACGTCGGAGAGCAGGACCAGCAGGTCGGCGTGGACCAGGGCGGCCACCAGGGCGGCGAGCCGGTCGTTGTCGCCGAACCTGATCTCCTCGGTGGCGACCGTGTCGTTCTCGTTGACGATCGGCACCGCGCGCAGGTCGAGCAGCTTGCGCAGCGTCCGGTAGGCGTTGCGGTAGTGCGCCCGCCGGGTCACGTCGTCGACGGTGAGCAGGACCTGCCCGACGGTGCGGCGGTGCCGGGCGAAGGCCGCCGTGTACCGCCCCATCAGCAGCCCCTGCCCGACGCTCGCGGCGGCCTGCTGGGTGGCCAGGTCGCGCGGGCGGCGGGCCAGCCCCAGCGGGGCGAGCCCGGCGGCGATCGCGCCGGAGGACACCAGCACGACCTCCCGGCCCCGGCCGGCGAGCGCGGCGAGGGTGTCCACGAGCACGTCGACCCGCCCGTCGTCCAGGCCGCCCGTGGCGGTGGTCAACGAGGACGATCCGATCTTGACGACCACCCGCCGGGCCGTCGTCACCATGTCGCGCACCCGCCCATTCTGCGTGGTCGCTCCGGCGGTGCCCGGCCGCGTTCCCATATCGTGGCGGGTCGTGGGACCGGAGGAGTACGTCGAGGCGGTGCTGGAGCTGGTCGAGCGCATCCCGCCCGGCCGGGTGATGTCGTACGGGGCGGTGGCCGACGCGCTCGCGAAGCGCTCGGGGCGGGCGTCGGCGCGGCTGGTCGGTTCGATCATGGCCCGGCACGGCGGCGGGGTGCCCTGGCACCGGGTGGTGAACTCCGCCGGGCGGTTGCCGCCGGGTCACGAGCGGGAGGCGCGGGCCCGGTTGCTCGCCGAGGGGACGCCGCTGCGCGGCGGCGGCGTGGACATGCGGGTGGCGAGCTGGTCGCCGGAAGAGGGGATGTGGCCCCCGCCATAACGTGAGTAACATTCGGCGCCATGGACGCGCCGCCGGCTGGGACCGGTCCGATCGCCGCCGGCCCGTCCGGCGGCCCCGCGCTCGCCGGGAAGCCCGTGCCGGCCGGTGGGCTGCCCCGCCGGGTGCACGGCGGGTACGCGCTCGGCTCCTTCGCCACCGGCGCCTTCGGCACCGTCCCCGGGCTGCTCCTGCTGCCGTACCTGACCGACACCCTGGGCGTGGCCGCCGGCGTGGCGGCCCTGCTCGTGCTGCTGCCGAAGGCGTGGGACGTGCTGGTCAACCCGGTCGCCGGCCGGATCTCCGACCGCACCCGCTCCCGGTGGGGTGCCCGCCGGCCGTACCTGCTGGGTGCCGGCCTGGCGCTCGGCCTGCTCTTCGCGGCCATCTTCGCCGCGCCGTTCGGCAGCGGTCCCGCGGCCGGCCTGTACGTGGCGCTGGCCTTCCTCGTCACCGCCACCGCGTTCGCCTTCTTCCAGGTCCCGTACGTCGCGATGCCGGCCGAGCTGACCGGGGACTACGCCGAACGTACCCGGCTGATGACCTGGCGGATCGCGGTGCTGGCGCTGGCCATCCTGGTCTCCGGCGCGGTGGCCCCGCTGGTCCGGGACGCGGGCGGTGGCGGCCTCGCGGGGCACCGCTGGATGGGCCTCTTCGTCGCCGGGCTGATCGTGCTCGGGGCGGTCGGTGCGTTCCTCGGCACCCGCTCCGCACCGACCGGCACGGTGACCGAGAACGAGCCGACGCTGCGGGCGCAGCTCGCGGTCGCGGGGCGCAACCGGGCGTTCCGGGCGCTGCTGGCCTGCTTCGTGATCCAGTCCGCCGGGGTGGCGACGATCCTGGCCGGGGTGGACTACTTCGCCACCCAGATCCTCCGCGACCCGGAGGGCGGGCCGACCGTCCTGTTCGTCTGCTTCGTCGGGCCGGCGCTGCTGGTCATGCCGCTGTGGAGCCGCGTCGGGCGGCGGTTCGGCAAGCTCGCCGGCCTGGTCGCCGCGTCACTCATCTTCGCCGTCGGCGCGCTGGCCCTGGTCGCCGCCGAGGTGCTCCCGGCCGTCGGGATCTACCTGCTGGTCGCGCTGATCGGGGTCGGGTACGCGGGCCAGCAGGTCTTCGCGCTCGCCATGCTCCCCGACTGCATCGCGTACGACGAGGCGCGCACCGGACGGCGGCAGGCGGGCGTGTTCACCGGCGTGTGGACGGCGGGGGAGACGTTCGGCCTGGCGCTGGGGCCGGGCATCTTCGGTCTCGTGCTCCAGGTCTCCGGCTACGTCTCCTCCGACACCGGCTTGGCGGCGGCCCAGCCGGACAGCGCCCGCCTCGGCATCCTCCTCGGCTTCACGGTCCTCCCGGCCCTCCTGGTGGCGACAGCCACCCTCCTCCTCCGCCCCTACAACCTGACCCCCACCGCCCCAACCCCCACCCCAGCTCCCGACGATCATGGAGTCGTGGTGGGGACGGAAGCCGCTGATCGTCCCAGAAAGGGCACCACAACTCCATGATCGACGAGAGCGGGGTGCCCGCCGAGCGGGTGCTTCAAGAGATCCGGGGGCTGCGGGGGGCGGACCGGCCGACTCATGGTGGGCGGCTGTTCGCGTACGTCTACGACCCGGCCGTGCCCGGGCTGGACGAGCTCACCACCGCTGCGCACGCCCTGAGCGCCCACGTCAACGGGCTCGACCCGACCGCCTTCCCGTCCCTGCTCGCGATGGAGAACGCGCTGGTCGGCGCCGCCGCGCGGCTGCTCGGCGGCGGGCCGGGCACCACGGCGCCGGACGTGGTCGGCAGCGTCACCAGCGGCGGCACCGAGTCGCTGATCCTCGCGGTCAAGGCGGCCCGCGACGCCCACCCGGAGATCACCGAACCCCGGATCGTCCTGCCGGCCAGCGCCCACGCCGCGTTCGCCAAGGCCGGGCACTACCTGCGGGTGGCCGTGGACACCGTGCCGGTGTCGGCGGAGACGCTGCGCCCCGACCCGGCCGCCGTCGCCGCCGCGATCCGGCCCGGGACCGTGCTGGTCGCCGCCTCCGCGCCGTCGTACGCGCACGGCGTCGTCGACCCGGTCGAGGGGATCGCCGAGGTCGCCGCCCGCGCCGGGGTGCGCTGCCACGTCGACGCGTGCTTCGGCGGCTGGACCCTGCCCTGGCTGCGTCGCCTCGGCGAACCGGTGCCGCCGTTCGACTTCGCCGTCCCCGGGGTCACCTCGATCTCGGTGGACCTGCACAAGTACGCGTACGCCCCGAAGGGCGTCTCGGTCCTGCTGCACCGCGACCCGGCGCTGCGGGCGCCGCAGTACTTCGCGTACGCCGACTGGCCCGGCTACACGATGATCAACCCGGTGATCGCCTCGACCCGGTCCGGCGGGCCGATCGCCGCCGCGTACGCCACCCTGCGTCACCTCGGCGAGGACGGGTACCTGCGGCTGGCGAGGCTGACCCGGGACGCGGTGGCCGGGCTGGCGGACGCCGTGCGGGGCGTCCCCGGGCTGCGGCTGATGGCCGAGCCGGAATCCAGCGTGGTCTGCTTCACCACCACCGATCCGGAGCTCGACCTGTTCGTGCTCGTCGACGAGCTGGCGGTCCGGGGCTGGCACACCCAGCCGCAGCTGTCGTACGCCGACCTGCCGCCGAGCGTGCACCTCACGGTCACCGCGTCGGTCGCGCCGCAGGTCGCCGGCTTCGGTCCGGACCTGGCCGAGGCCGTCGCCGCGACCCGGGCGGCCGGTCCGGTCGTGCTCCCCCCGGAGCTGCGCGCCCTCGCCGGCTCGCTGACCCCCGAGGCGCTCACCCCGGACCTGGTCGCCGGGCTCGCCGCCGGCCTCGGCCTCGGCGGCGGCGGACCGCTTCCGGACCGGATGGCGACGGTGAACACGCTCCTCGACGCCGCCCCGCCCGCGCTACGCGAACGGCTGCTCGTCGAGTTCGTCGGCCTGCTCCAGCGCCCGACCTGGTCCGCGCCCTGACGGCCGCCGCCCGGTCTACGCCCTGACCACCGCCGCCCGGTCTACGCCCTGACCACCGCCACCCGGCCCGACCTCCCTCACCCGCGTCGATGCCCTGGGCGGTTGCGCGGGTTGTCGCCGGTCCGCTGTGGTTGACTGTCTGATCGGAGACAGGCGAGGGAGGCCCGAGGTGCAGCTGCCGGCGGTGCTGGGCGAGCCGATCCGGTTCGTGCTGAACTGGGGCCGGCGCTATTCGCTCTGGGTCTTCAACTTCGGCCTCGCCTGCTGTGCGATCGAGTTCATCGCCACCAGCATGAGCCGGCACGACTTCATGCGTCTCGGCGTGATCCCGTTCGCACACGGCCCCCGGCAGGCCGATCTCATGGTGGTCTCCGGCACGGTCACCGACAAGATGGCGCCCGCGATCAAGCGCCTGTACGACCAGATGCCGGAGCCGAAGTACGTCATCTCGTTCGGCGCCTGCTCCAACTGCGGCGGTCCGTACTGGGACTCGTACTCGGTGACCAAGGGTGTCGACCAGCTCATCCCGGTCGACGTGTACGTGCCGGGCTGCCCGCCCCGCCCGGAGGCGCTGCTGCACGGCATCCTGCGGCTGCAGGAGAAGATCGCCGCCGAGGGGTCCGGCATCGGTGGCGTCTCCCGCCCGGACGGGCTCGCGCCGCCGGTGGCCGCGCCGCCCGCCGACGGGCCCGCGCCACGCTCCGCGGAGTCGCTCACCGCCCCGCCGATCCGTCCGCCCGCCTCGTCCTGACGGCCGACGTCCGGGTGGTGCGCGGGCGCTAGCGTGCCCTCCATGACCCAAGCCGCGGAGCAGCGTTCCGCCTTCATCGTCGAGGTGCTCACCGGGGAGTTCGGTGAGTCGATGGCCGCCGACCCGGCGGCGTTCCGCCGCAAGTTCCGCAAGATGGCGGCGTCACCGTTCGCCTTCTACCGGGGCAGCGCCGCGCTCTTCTACGCCGACCAGCGCGGCGACTTCGCCGACGGCGCGTTCCTGGACGAGCGGACCAGCCGGGTGTGGATCCACGGCGACCTGCACGCGGAGAACTTCGGCACCTACATGAACGCCTCCGGGCAGCTCGTGTTCAACGTCAACGACTTCGACGAGGCGTACGTCGGTCCCTTCTCGTGGGACCTGAAGCGCTTCGCGGCGAGCGTCGCGCTGCTCGGCTACGCCAAGGCGCTCTCCGACGCGGCGATCAGCGACCTGGTCGGCGTGTTCGCCCGGTGCTACCTGGCCGAGCTGCGCGGCATCGCCACCGGCGGCGACGACGCGATCGGCTCGATCACGCTGGACACCGCCGACGGCGTGCTGCTGCGGGTGCTCCAGCAGGCCCGGCTCAACACCCGGGTGGAGCTGCTGGCCGCACAGACCACCATCGACAACTACGAGCGGCGGTTCTCCCTGGGCGACGGTGTCTTCGAGATCGACCGGGACACCCGGGACCGGGTCTGTGCCGCCTACGAGGCGTACCTGTCCACCCGGCCGCCGTCGGCCGCGCAGCTGCGCCCGGTGGCCGCCCAGATCAAGGACGTGGTGCTCCGCAAGGGGGTGGGCATCGGCTCCGCCGGGCTGCCCTCCTACAACCTGCTGCTGGAGGGGCACACCCAGGCCCTGGAGAACGACGTCGTTCTCTACATGAAGCAGGCGCAGGTGCCGGCCGTGGCGCGGCACATCACCGACGAGACGGTCCGTGGCTACTTCCGGCACCAGGGGCACCGCACGGCCGAGTCGCAGCGGGCCCTCCAGGCGTACGCGGACCCGTGGCTGGGCTTCACCGAGCTGGACGGGGTGGGGCAGCTCGTCGCCGAGGTCTCCCCGTACGCCGCGGACCTGGACTGGGCCGACGTCAACGAGCCGGAGGAGCTGGCCGGCGTCCTCGGCCACCTCGGCCACGCGGTCGCCCGGATGCACTCGGTGGCCGACGACGAGTCCAGCCACGACCTGGTCGACTACTCCACCGAGGAGGCGATCGTCGCCGCGGTGGGGGACGACACCGACGGGTTCGTCGAGCACCTGGTCGCCTTCGCGCACACGTACGGCGCCCGTACCCGGGCCGACCACCAGCTCTTCGTGGACGTGTTCCGCAACGGACGGCTGTGACGGAGGGACGGGCGGGCGGGCACGCTCAGGAGGCGAACTCGAGCACCACCTTGATGTCGTCCGGCTGGTTGGTGTACGCCTCGGCGTACGCGTCGACCGGCACCCGGCGGGTGACCAGCGAGCTCAGCCACGCCGGGTCGGCCTTGCCCAGCGCGGCGGCCGCCAGGTCCCAGTGCCGGCGGTTGGCGTTCACCGACCCGAAGACCACGTTGTTCTCCAGCACGAGGGTGCGGTTGAGGGCGCCGGCGTCGAAGGTGATCTTCCGGCCGCCGCTGGAGACGCCGGTCAGGCACACCACACCGTTCGGCCCGACCTTGCACATCACGTCGAGGACGACGGACGGCGCGCCGGTGCACTCCAGGACGACGTCCGGCTCGAAGTCGAGGTCGTTGACCGGCGTCGAGTGGTACGTGGCACCGAGCGCCGTGGCCAGCTTCGGTTTCGGACCCTCGGTGGCCAGGTCGAGCACGTGCACGGCGAGGCCGCGCTGGCTGGCCAGCAGGGCGGCCAGGAGCCCGATCGGCCCCGCGCCGGTGACCAGGACGCTCTGCGGCTGCCACTCGGCGCGGTGCCCGATCCGGTCGATGTGGTCCCAGGCCTTGGCGACCACACTGGTCGGCTCCAGCAGCATGCCCACCCGCGACAGCGCCGGGTCCAGCCCGACCGCGAACCGGGGCTGGACCCGCCACCGTTCCCGGGCGAAGCCCGGCAGCGCCTTGATGCCGTGCTCGGTGAACCGTCCGTTGCGGCACATGTCCCACTCGTCCACCGCGCAGTTCGGGCAGGGCACCGGGTCCGGGTGGCGGACGATCGCCGCCACCAGGTCCCCGGGTTCCAGCGTGCCCGTCGGGTCCTCCAGCACCCGGCCGAGCGACTCGTGGCCCAGCACGAGCTGGTCGGTCCCGGGCGGCGCCTCGCCGTAGTGGCCTTCGATGATCTCGTGGTCGGTGCCGCAGATCCCCACCGCCAGCGACTCGACCAGGATCGCGCCCTCCTCGTGCGCCGGCTCCGGATGGTCCTCGACCAGCCGCAGGGAGTCGGCCACGCCAGGGGTGACAGTCACAGCCCGCACGGCTCTCATCTTCGCCCGCGCGCGGACCCGGCGACGGCGAATGGGCGAGATCCCGCCGACCGGAGGCTCCGGGCCCGGGCCGGGCGCCGGGCGGGTCCGTAGGATCAGCGGCATGACTCCGGACGAGGTCGGCCAGCGGTTGGCCGCGCTGCTCGCACCGGCCGAGGTCACCACGTCGGTCTCCGGTGGCCAGGCGCACGCCCGCGCCACCGTCGACGTACCGGCGGCGAGCTGGGTCGAGGCGCTGCGCGCGGCCCGCGACGACGGCGACCTGGCGTGCGACTTCTTCGACTGGCTGTCCGCCGTCGACGAGCTGGCCGGCGGCTTCGACGTGGTGGCCCACGTGTGGTCCACCACGCACCGGCACGGCCTGCTGCTGCGCACCCGGGTGCCCCGCGAGACGCCGACGGTCCCCTCGGTGGTCGGGGTCTACCCCGGCGCGGCGTGGCACGAGCGCGAGACACACGAGATGTTCGGCATCGACTTCGCCGGGCACGCCGACCTGAAGCCGCTGCTGCTGCCCCCCGAGTTCGAGGGACACCCGCTGCGCAAGGAGTTCGTCCTGGCCTCCCGGGTGGCCAAGCCGTGGCCGGGCGCGAAGGAGCCCGGCGAGTCCGAGGCCGGTGGTGGCCGCCGCCCGATCCGCCCGCCCGGCGTACCCGCCCCCGGCGAGTGGGGCACGACGCCCACACCGGCCGGAGCCGCCGGCGCCGGAGAGGGCCCGCGCGGCGGGGTGCCGGCCCGGCCGGCCCGGGAACGGCCCGCCCGACCCGCTCCGGGCGCCCGCCCGCCGCGTACCCCGCGCCCGACCGACACCGCCGACGGGCCGGCACCGGCCGACCCGCGTCGGGCCGACGCGGCGGCCGGTCCCCCCGACGCCGGGTCGCAGGCCGAGCCGGCCGCGCGCGGCGACCGGCCGGCCGCGCCGGGCACCGGTCCGCTGCCCGGCGCCACCGGCGGGCCGGGCGACGGTCCGGCCCGCTCGGGTCCGCCGGCCGACCGGCCGTCGGCCCGCGGCCCGGCGGCCACCGAGCGGGCCGACGACGACGGAGGTGCGTCCTGATGCCGCTCTGGCTGGAGCTGCTGCTGCGGGTGGGTGGCGTGCTGGTCGCCTTCCTGACCCTGCCGCTGCTGGTCGGCCAGGCCGAGCACAAGGTGATGGCGCACATGCAGGGCCGGCTCGGCCCGATGTACGCCGGCGCCTTCCACGGCTGGGCCCAACTCGTCGCCGACGGCGTGAAGTTCGTGCAGAAGGAGGACGTGACGCCCCGGCAGGCGGACCGCCCGGTGTTCCGGCTGGCCCCCGTCGTCGCCCTGGTGCCCTACCTGCTGGTGCTGCTGGTGATCCCGCTCGGGCCGGGCGACCTGGTCGCGCAACCACTGGACATCGGGCTGTTCTTCGTGCTGGCCGTGGTCGGCGTCGGCGTGGTGGCCGTGCTGATGTCGGCCTGGGCGTCGGCCAACAAGTACAGCCTGCTCGGCGGGCTGCGCGGCGCCGCCCAGCTGCTCGGTTACGAGCTGCCGCTGGTGCTCGCCGCCGCGTCGGTGGCGATGGCGGCCGGCACGCTGAGCCTCCCCGGCATCGTCGAGGCGTGGGAGCCGTGGTGGCTGCTCTGGCAGGCCCCGGCGATGGTCGTCTTCTTCGTCGCCGGGCTGGCCGAGATCCGGCGTCCCCCGTTCGACATGCCCATCGCGGACTCGGAGCTGGTGTTCGGGTACCTGACCGAGTACACCGGGCTGCGGTTCGCGTTCTTCCTGCTCGCCGAGTACGTGGGCATCGTGGTGATCGCCGCGCTCACCACGGTGCTGTTCCTCGGCGGCTGGCAGGGCCCGTTCGCCGACGCCCAGCTCGGTTGGCTGTGGACGCTGCTCAAGGTGGCCGCTGTCAGCTTCGTGATCATCTGGCTCCGGGTGACCTACCCGCGCCTGCGCGAGGACCAGCTCCAGCGCCTCTGCTGGCTGGTCCTGGTCCCCGCGTCGCTGGCGCAACTCGTCCTCACGGCAGCGGTCCGCGTCGCCCTCTGACCGTCGCCGGGTGCGGGTGGTCAGCCCAGCGGGGTGTGTGCCGGGTCGACGCGTTCCGCCGGCGGGGGTGGCGGGGGTGGGGTGCCGTCGCCGAAGGGGCGACCGCCCAGGTCCTCGCGGCCGTGCGGGGTCAGCCAGTTGGACAGGTCGGGGCCGAGCGGGACGATGCCGGTCGGGTTGATGTCCCGGTGCACCTCGTAGTAGTGCCGCTTGATGTCGTCGAAGTCGATCGTGTCGCCGAAGCCGGGAGTCTGGAACAGGTCCCGGGCGTACGCCCACAGCACCGGCAGCTCGGTCAGCTTGTTCCGGTTGCACTTGAAGTGGCCGTGGTAGACCGGGTCGAAGCGGACCAGCGTCGTGAACAGGCGCACGTCCGCCTCGGTGATCGTGTCGCCGACCAGGTACCGCTGGCCGGCCAGCCGCTCGCTCAACCAGTCCAGCCGGTCGAACAGCCGGCGGAACGCCCGCTCGTACGCCTCCTGGCTGCCGGCGAACCCGCAGCGGTAGACGCCGTTGTTGACGTCGGCGAAGGCGAGCGCGTTGACCTCGTCGATCTCGTCGCGCAGCCGCTCCGGGTAGAGGTCCGGCGCGCCGTCGCGATGGTGGGCCGTCCACTCCGTCGACAGGTCGAGGCTCATCTGCGCGTAGTCGTTGGTCACCACCTGCCCGCTCGGCACATCGACGATCGCGGGCACGGTGATGCCCCGGTCGTAGCCGGGGAAGCGCTTGAAGTACGCCTCCGCCAGCCGTTCGATGCCGAGCACCGGGTCCCGGCCGTCCGGATCCAGATCGAAGGTCCAGCTCCGCTTGTCGTGGGTCGGGCCGGCCACCGCCATCGAGATGGCCTCCTCCAGCCCGAGCAGCCGCCGGACGATGATCAGCCGGTTCGCCCAGGGGCAGGCCCGGCTCACCGCCAGCCGGTACCGCCCCGGCTCCACCGGCCAGCCGTTCCGCGCGTCGGCGGTGATCCGGGTGGCGATGTAGCGCTGGTCTCGGGTGAACTCGCCGCCCGGCTCCACGTACTTCCCGCCGGTGCGCAGGAGCACCTCGTCGTTGCTGGTCGCTGTCCGGTCCTCGGTCACGCCGTCCCCTCCGTTCGCGGTGCCTGGCCTCCCATCATGGCCGCTGCGCACCCGACCGGCCCGCCGACCGCCGAACGGGGCTACGCTGCCGCGGTGACCGATGTGGAGGCGGCGGCGCGGCGGTTCGTCGCCGACGTGTGGAACGCCGGGCGCGAGGAGTCGGCGTACGAGCTGGTCGCGCCGGAGTGCCCCGGCCTCGGCGGCGGCACCGGCCCGGCGGCCACGCTGGCCTGGCACCGGGACCGCCGGTCGGCCTTCCCGGACCTGCGCTACAAGATCGTGGACCTGGTGGCGGGCGGCGACCGGGTGGCCGTGCACTGGCGCGCGGCCGGCACCCAGGCCGGCCGGTTCGGACCGGTGCCGCCGACCGGCCAGGTGGTCAGCTACTCGGGGGCGACGTTCCTGCGCTTCGACGCCGCCGGCCGGATCGTGGACGTCTGGAGCTGCAACGAGTTGTTCCAACTCCTTCAGCAGCTCGGGGTCGAGATGCTGCCGCCCGCTCCGGGAGGCGCCAGCGGGACCGGGGCGTGATCCGGCCGGGATGGCCGGGTGGTGGTCGCGCGCGCCGAGGGCACAGGGCAGGATGGTCGGCATGACCGACCCCAGCGAGCGCGACGGCCCGGACGCCGGCGAGCGCGGCCTGCCCGGCGCGGGCCTGGTCAAGGGGCTCGCGGTCACGCTGAGGACGATGACCCGGCGCTCGACCACCCAGCAGTACCCGGATGTCGCCCCCGCGCTGCCGCCGCGCTCGCGCGGCGTGATCGCGCTGCTCGAGGAGAACTGCACGGTCTGCATGCTCTGCGCGCGGGAGTGTCCGGACTGGTGCATCTACATCGACTCGCACAAGGAGGAGGTGGCCGTTCCCGGCGCGGCCCGCCCCCGGCAGCGCAACGTGCTCGACCGGTTCGACATCGACTTCTCGCTCTGCATGTACTGCGGCATCTGTGTCGAGGTCTGCCCGTTCGACGCGCTCTACTGGACCCCCGAGTTCGAGTACGCCGAGTACGACATCAAGGACCTGCTCCACGACAAGGAGCACCTGGGGGAGTGGATGGGCACCGTCCCGCCGCCGCCCGCCCACGACCCGAACGGCGAGCCGGCCAAGGAGGAGACCGCCGCCGCGCGCAAGGCCGCGGTCCCGGCCGGCCCCGCCGCCCGTCCGGCCGCCCCACCGGTACGCCCCGAGCGCCGTCCCGCCGGCGGCGCCACCGGGGACGGGGAAGGCGCCACCCCGTGACCGCCGCGGACGCGCTGCTGCTCGCCCTGGGCGCGCTGGCCGTCGGCTCCGGCGCCCTGGTGGTGGCCACGAAGCACCTGGTCCGGGCCGGCCTCTACCTGGTGGTCTGCCTCGGGGCGGTGGCCGGGATGTACCTGGTGCTCACCGCCGAGCTGGTGGCCTGGGTGCAGGTGCTGATCTACGTGGGCGCGGTGGTGGTGCTGCTGCTCTTCGCGGTGATGCTCACCCGCGCCCCGATCGGGGCCTCGGACGACCTGGACCGGCCGGGCTGGCCGGCCGCCCTGATCGGCGGCGGCAGCGGGCTCGGGCTGGCCGCGCTGCTGGTCGACGCGTACCGGTGGTCGGCGGTGGAGCTGCCGGCGGCGGGCACCGCGGACCGCATCGGCGAGCAGGTCTTCCGCAGCTGGGTGCTGCCGTTCGAGGTGCTGTCGGTGCTGCTGCTCGCCGCCCTGGTGGGGGCGATCATCCTGTCCCGGCCGGACATCGGGCGGTCCCGGTGAGGCCGGTCATCCCGTACGTCACGGCCGCGCTGCTGTTCGGCCTCGGCGGGTACGGCGTGCTGCGCCGCCGCAACGCCGTACTGGTGCTGATGGCGCTGGAGTTGATGCTCAACGCGGTGAACCTGATCCTGGTCACCGCCGACACCACGGTCCGGTCCCAGCTGCCGCACGGCGGCCAGGTCTTCGCGCTGTTCGTGATCGTGCTGGCCGCCGCCGAGGTGGGCGTCGGGCTGGCCATCGTCCTCCAGCTCTACCGGCTCCGGGCCAGCGTCGCGGTGGACGAGGTGCCATTGAGCGAGCCGCCGGCCGCGACCGTCCCGGCCGTTGCCGGCGGCGCGTCGACGGAGGAGACCCGGTGAGCACACCAGCCCTGCTCGGCGCGCTGCTGCCCGCCGTACCTCTGGTGGCCGGTTTGGTCGGGCTGCTCCTGCCGCCCTCGCCCCGGGGCTCGACCACCGGCGAGGGCCCGGCCCGGCGGGCGGCGATCGCGCTGGGCGTGACCGGCGCGGCGGTGTCCCTGGCGCTCGCGCTGGCGTTGCTCGCCACGCTGGACGCACCGGCCGAGGCGTCGCGCACCTGGATCGATCTCGGTGGGCTGGCGGTCACCCTCGGCGTCCGGCTGGACGGCACGGTGGCGCTGGTGGCCGTCGCGGTCACCGCGGTGGCCCTCGCGGTGCAGGTGTACTCGGTCGGCTACCTCAAGCGCGGCCCGCACGACGACGTGGACGTCGACCACCGCTACCCGCCGTACGCCGCGCAGGTCAGCCTCTTCACCGCGGCGATGCTGCTGGTGGTGGTCTCCGGCGACCTGATCCTGCTGCTGGTCGGCTGGGAGGTGATGGGCATCTGCTCGTACCTGCTGATCGCCCACGACCGCCGGCTGCCGGAGGCGCCCGCCGCCGCGGTGAAGGCGTTCCTGGTCACCCGGGTGGGTGACGTCGGTTTCCTGCTCGGCATCGCGTTGCTCGGCGTCTCGGCGGGCAGCTTCCGGATCGCCGACGTGCTCGCCCACGACCACGCCACCGGCACGCTCACCGCAGCCGGCCTGCTCCTGCTGGCCGGGGTGGCCGGCAAGAGCGCCCAGTTCCCGCTGCACACCTGGCTGCCGGACGCGATGGCCGGCCCGACGCCGATCTCCGCGCTGATCCACGCGGCCACGATGGTCGCCGCCGGCGTGTACGTGGTCGCCCGGCTGTTCCCGCTCTTCGAGCAGGTGCCGGTCGCGCTGGCCGTGCTCGGCGTCATGGCCTCGGTGACCCTGCTGCTCGGCGCGTTCGCCGCCACCGCGCAGGACGACATCAAACGCGTGCTCGCCTGGTCGACGGTCTCCCAGATCGGCTACATGACCGGCGCCCTGGCCGTCGGGGCGCCCGACGCGGCGCTGTTCCACCTGCTCACCCACGCCGCCTTCAAGGCGCTGCTCTTCCTCGCCGCCGGTGCGGTGATCCACGCCGTGGGCACCACGCTGATGTCCCGGATGGGTGGCCTGCGCCGCACGATGCCGGTGACCTTCTGGTGCACGGTGGTCGGGCTCGGCGCGCTGGCCGGGTTGCCGCCGTTCTCCGGCTTCTTCAGCAAGGACAACGTCCTGTACGCCGCGGAGAACGCCGCGCTGCACGGCGGCCCCGCGCCGGCCTGGGTGGGCTGGCTGGTCTGGCTGGCCGGCCTGATCGGCGTCGCGGTCACCGCCTGGTACGCCACCCGGCTCCTGCTCCGCACGTTCCTCGGCGAGTCCCGCACACCGCTGGTGCAGCCGCACGATCCGCCCGCGGTGCTGCGGTGGCCGGTGCTGCTGCTCGCCGTTCCGGCCGCCCTGCTCGGCCTCGCCGGGTTCTCCGGCGGCTTCGCCGGGCGGCTGGAGCCGTTCGTCCCGGCCACCCCCGAGCGGCCGTCGGACCTGCTGCCGCCGGAGCCGCTGGTGCACGTCGGTCCGACGGTCCTGCTGCCGCTCGCCCTGCTGGCGCTCGGGGCCGGGCTCGCCTGGGGCCGCTGGCGGCGGGACCCGGCCGCCGACCCGGCCGCCGCGCTGGGTCCGCTGCGGCCGCTGTTCGCTCGCGCGTTCCGGCTCGACGATGTCCAGCACGCCCTGGTCGTACGCCCGGTGACCGGGATCGCCGCGGTCACGCGTACCGCCGACGAGGTGGTGGTGGACGGCGCCGTCACCGGCAGTGGCCGGGCCGCGTCCGGCCTCGGCGGGGCGCTGGCGGCGCTGCACCGGGCCGCGCTGCCCCGGGCCGCGGCCGGCGTGCTGGCCGGCGCGCTGCTGATCGGGCTGGCGGCCGTGCTGATCGGGGGCGTCGCGTGACCGGGCGGCGGCTCCTGACGGGCGTGGCGTCGGACGCCACCGCCGATCCGAGCGAGGTGGCGTCGTGAACCTCGGCGAGTTCCTGCTGGTGGCGGTCCTGGCGCTGCCGGCGCTCGGCGCGCTCGCGGTCACCGCGACCCGGCACGACCGGGCGGCCCGGGTGGTCGGCGTCGGCGCCGCCGCGCTGACCCTGCTCGCCACGCTGCCGCTGGCCGCCGGCCGGGACGGTGGCTGGACGTCCGACGGCCCCACGCCCCCGGCGGTCCGTCCGTGGCACCGGGTGGACCTGCCCTGGGTTCCCGGCCTGGACCTGCGCTTCCACCTGGGCGTCGACGGCATCTCGTGGCCCCTGGTCGTGCTGACCGCGCTGCTCACGCTGCTCTGCTGCGGATACACGCTGTGGAAGGTCCCGGACGGCGGTAGCGGCCGGGCCCTGGTGGCGTTGCTGCTGGCGGTCGAGGTGGGCATCCTCGGCACCTTCCTCGCCCTCGACCTGGTGCTGTTCTTCGTCTTCTTCGAGGTCGTCCTCCTGCCGATGTACGCGGTCATCGCCGGCTGGGGCGGGCCGGACCGGCGGCGGGCGGCCCGCAAATTCGCGCTCTACACGCTGTTCGGCTCGGTGCTCCTGCTGGTGGGCGTCTTCGTCGTGGTCGCCGCGGCCGGCACCGCCGACGTCGTCGCGCTCACCGGCGGTACCGGGCTGTCCCGGGGCACCCAGCTCGCGGCGTTCGCCCTGCTGGCGGTCGCCTTCGCGGTGAAGAGTCCGCTGTGGCCGCTGCACTCCTGGCTGCCGGACGCGCACACCCAGGCCCCCACCGTGGGCAGCGTGATCCTCGCCGGGGTGCTGCTCAAGATGGGCACGTACGGGCTGATCCGGATCGCGGTCGGCGTCGCTCCCGAGGGCGCCCGCTGGGCCGCGCCGGTGCTGGGCGTGCTGGCGGTCGCCGCGATCCTGGTCGGCTCCCTGGTCTGCCTGGCGCAGACCGAGCTGAAGCGGCTGATCGCGTACTCCAGCGTGGGGCACATGGGCTTCGTGCTGCTCGGTGTCGCCACGCTCACCGCCACCGGCCTGCAGGCGGCCCTGATCGGCAACGTCGCACACGGGATCATCACCGGCCTGCTGTTCTTCCTCGCCGGTGCGGTCAAGGACCGGGCGCACACCGGGGAACTGGCCGACCTGTCCGGGCTGCGTGAGACGGCCCCCCGGCTGGCCGGGCTGCTCGGCTTCGCCGCCGTCGCCTCGCTCGGCCTGCCCGGCCTGGCCGGCTTCTGGGGCGAGGCGTTCGCCGTGGTCGCCGCGGTACGCGTCGGCGGCCCGCTCTGGCTGACCCTTGCCGCGCTCGCGGCGATCGGCGGGGCGCTCACCGCCGCGTACTTCCTGCGCCTGCTGCGCCAGGTGACCCACGGGCGGCCCAGCCTGGCGGTGGAGCCGCTCGCCCCCGGTGTGGCGCGGGCCGAACTCGCCGCCTGGGCCCCGCTGGTGCTGCTCGCGCTCGCCGTCGGGCTCGTACCGACCCTGGTGCTCGGTGTCGCGGAGGCACCGGTGGGCGCCCTGGTGGAGGTGCTGCGGTGAGGTCCGGAGCGCTGGTGGAGGTGCTGCGATGAGCGTCGTGCAGAGCGTCGACAACGTGGCGCTGCTCCCGGCGTACCTGGCCGCCGGCACGGCCGTGCTGGTGCTGCTCGCCGACCTTCTGGTCGCCCGGGCCCGGGTCACCGTGGCGGCCGCCGCCGTCGGGGCGGTCGCCACCGTGGTGGGGTCCGTCCTCGTGGGCGCCGGGGGGGAGCGGCGCACGTTCTGCGTCGGGGCCGACTGCTCGTACGTCTTCGGCGGCCGAGCCGTCCTCGTCGCCGTGGTCGTCGCCCTGCTCACGCTGGGCGTGTTGGGGCTGTCCTGGCCGTTGCTGCGGGCCGGCACGTCGCCGGCGGGGGAGTACTCCTTCCTGCTCGCCGCCTCGATGACCGGCGGTGTGGTGCTCGGCGCGGCCGGCGACCTGATCACCCTGATCGTCGCCCTGGAGACCCTGACCCTGCCGCTGTACGTGCTGGTCGGCCTGCGTCGGGGCAGCCTGGCCGGTGTCGCGGCGGCGATCACCTTCTTCGTGGTCAGCGTGGTCGCCACCACGGTGACGCTGCTCGGTGCCGCCCTGCTCTACGCGGCCACCGGCGCGCTGCACCTGGGCCGGCTCGGCGCGCTCTTCGCCGAGCGACCGGAGCTGCTCGACCTGCCGCTGGCCACCGCCGCCGTCGCGCTGATCGTGCTCGGGCTGGCCTTCAAGGTGGCCGCGGTGCCGTTCCACGCCTGGGCGCCCGCCACGTACGACGGGGCGCCGCTGCCGGTGGCCGCGTACCTGTCGACCGCCTCGAAGCTCGGCGGGGTGGTGGCCCTGCTGGCCGTGGTGCAGCACGCCCTGCCGGCCGAGGTGACCGGCCCGGTGCTCGCCCTGCTCGCGGTGCTCACCATGACCGTCGGCAACCTGGTGGCGCTGCGCCAGCGGCGGATGGTCCGGCTGCTCGCCTGGTCCTCCGTCGCCCAGGCCGGCTACATCCTCGCCCCACTCGGTGCGCTGGCGCTGGCCGCCGGACGCGCCGGCGACGCCCGGGCCGCCGCGTACGCGGCCGCCGTCGCGTACACCGTCTTCTTCGTGGTCCTGGAGCTGGGCGCCTTCGCGGCCGTCGTCGCGCTGCGGCCCGCCGGCGCCGACGGCGGCACGCTCGACGACCTGCGCGGCGCGGCCCGCCGGCGGCCGGTGGCGGCGGTGGCGCTCGCGCTGGCCCTGGTCGGTCTCGCCGGCCTGCCGCCGGGCCTGGCCGGGCTCTTCGCGAAGGTCACCGTGGTCCGGTCGCTGCTCGACGGCGGCGCCGCCTGGCTCGCCCTCGTGGTCGCCGTCAACGCGGTGGTCGGTCTGGCCTACTACCTGCGGGTCGCCGCCCTGCTCTGGGCGGCACCCGCGGCGGGGCCCACCCCGGCGGAGGGCGCCCCGGCGCCGGCCGACCACCTGCCGGTCGGTTCCGGGTCGGCCGGGCCGGCGCCGGGGGTCCGCGCCTGGCCGGTCGCGGCGGTCCTGGCGGCGGCCACGGTGGCGGCCCTGGTGATCGGTGTGGCACCGCAGCTCGTACTCGGCCTCGCCGCGCGCTGACCGCCGCGACCACCCACCACGCCGCCCGAGATCGACTCCCGATGCGGCATCCCGCGCTGTCCGCGTGCCCGGACACCGCGCCCCGCCGCACTCCGAGTGGATCACGTTGGCCGCGCTCCCAGGCATTTCACAGCCATACGACGGATGGTTGACGGGTACCGGTGTTGTTGAACCGGTCAGCGGATCCTCGCGGTCCGCGCACCGAAGGAGTGACCGTGCACCACAACCGTCTGAAGACAGCCCTGCTGCTCGGCCTGCTCACCTCGTTGATCCTGGCGGTGGGCTACTGGTTGGGCGGCAGCGGCGGACTGGTGATCGCCGTCGTCGTCTCGCTGGTGATGAACGGCGTCAGCTACTTCTACTCCGACAAGCTCGCACTGCGCGCGATGCGGGCGCAACCGGTCAGCGAGGCACAGTTCCCCGAGCTCTACCGGATGGTGCGGGAGCTGGCCGCCGAGGCCCGGCAGCCGATGCCGCGCCTCTACGTGAGCCCGACCTCGCAGCCCAACGCGTTCGCGACCGGTCGTAACCCGCAGAACGCGGCCGTCTGCGTCACGCAGGGGATCGTGGAGATCCTCGACTACCGCGAGCTGCGTGGGGTGATCGGGCACGAGCTTTCGCACGTCTACAACCGGGACATCCTCATCTCCAGCGTGGCGGCCGGACTGGCCGGCATCATCACCGCGCTGGCCAACCTGGCGTTCTTCATCCCGCTCGGTGGCGACGACGAGGACGGCCCGAACCCGGCCGTGCTGTTGCTGACGATCATCCTCGGCCCGATCGCGGCCACCCTGATCCAGCTCGCGATCAGCCGCAGCCGGGAGTTCCAGGCGGACGCCTCCGGCGCCCAGCTCACCCGGGACCCGCTGGCGCTGGCCAGCGCCCTTCGGAAGATCCACCTGGGTACGCAGGCGCGCCCGCTGGCACCGCAGGGGCAGCTCACCAGCACCGCCCACCTGATGATCGACAACCCGTTCAAGGGCGGCGGGGTGGCCGCGCTCTTCGCCACCCATCCCCGGATGGAGGAGCGGGTCGCCCGACTGGAGCAGATGGCAGGCAGCACCGGCCCGATCCAGTACCGCCGCTGACCCCAGCGACCGGCCGCACCCCGCGCCGCCCGCGGCGTGGGGTGCGGCCGGTCCGGGAGCAGGCGATAACACGTTTTCCGCGGTCCCGGCCGGCGTTAGGGTCGGAGCGGCTCCCACTCATTACACCCTCTGGAGGTCGGCCGTGGCCGCTCTGCGCCGGTACGCGGGCGTCTGGCGGATCCCCGGCGCGCCGATGCTGCTGGTCACCGGCATCCTCGGCCGGCTCGGTATCGGCATGACGCCGTTGGCGCTGCTGCTCGTCGTCGAGCAGGTCACCGGACGGTACTCCCTCGCCGCCGTGGCCGGCGGCAGCTACGCGCTGTCCGGCGCGGCGCTCAGCCCGGTCGCCGGCCGAATCGCCGACCGGATCGGGCCGAGCCGGGTGCTGCTCGGCACCGCCGTCGCCCACCCGCTCGCCCTGCTCGGGCTGCTCTGGGCGGCCCGCACCGAGGCGGTCAGCCTGGCGTACGTCTTCGTCGCCGCCGGAGTGGCCGGTGCCACGTACCCGCCGCTCACCGCCGCCATCCGCGGCGCCTGGAACGACCTCACCGCGCCCGCCACCGGCCGCTGGCACCTGCGCAACACCGCGCTGGCCGCCGAGACCACGCTCTTCGAGCTGGTGTTCGTGCTCGGCCCGCTGCTCGTCGCCGGGTTCGTGCTGCTCGCCGACGCGGGTGCCGCCCTGGTCGGCTCGGCCGTGGTCACGTTCGCTGGGACGACGACCGTCGCGCTGGGCCGGGTCATGCGCGGCTGGCGACCCCACTCGCGCGAGCACCGCACCCGGGGCCTCGGGCCGCTGCGCCTCGCCGGCTTCCCGGCCCTGCTGCTCTGCGTGGCCAGTCTCGGCATCGCCTTCGGCGCGGCGGGCGTCATCGTGCCCGCCTTCGCCACCGGCTACACCCTCGACGACCCGGACAGCCTCGCCGGAGTGCTGTTGGCCGTCTGGGGCATCGGCAGCGCGGCCGGCGGCCTGTGGTACGGCACCCGCCGGCCGGCGAGCAACATGAGCCGGCAGTTCGCGCTGCTCCTCGCCGCCGTCGCGGCCAGCTTCGCGGTGTTCGCCCTGATGCGCACCCCGACCGCGCTGGGCACCGCCCTGGTGATCGGCGGCGCCACCATCGCCCCGGCGCTCACCCTGGAGAACACCCTGGTCGGGCGGATCTCGCCGACCAGCATGCTAAACGAGGCGTACACCTGGGTGGTGACCATGTCGGTCGGCGCGAGCGCGGCCGGCGGCGCGGTCGCCGGGCTCATCATCGACCACGCCGGCGGCGTGCCGTGGGCCTTCCTCTTCGCCGGGGCGGCGGTCGCCGTCGGGGCCGTGGTCGCCGGCCTGCCGGCCGGGCCGATCGCCCGCGCGGAGGCCGAAGCGGCACGCACCGAACAGCCGGTGGTGGTCTGATCCGGCCCGTCCGGGGTACCACCACCCCGTGTTCGTCTTCTTCTCCAACCGGGTCGGCTGTCTGGGCTCCCTGCTGATCAGCGCGATCGTCACGGTCATCCTGCTGCTCATCTTCGCCTGGTGAGGCGCGGTAGCATCTGCGCCCGGTAGGGCGGCGGAGGCGGGTGCGCGATGGAGTTGACGGCGTTCGAGGCGGCACACGCGGCGGTGATCGCCGGCTGGTCCTCGTCAGCGGAGGAGTCCCGACGCTGGTGCTCCCGCGACGAGGTCACGCCCGACGTGGTCGCCGGGTGGGCCGCCGCCTCAGACGTGGTCGCGTACGTCGCGGTCGAGGACGGCGAGCCCGTGGCGTACGGGGAACTCTGGGTGGACGACGAGGAGGCGGAGGTCGAGCTGGCCCGCCTGATCGTCGCGCCCGCGCACCGCGGCCGAGGGCTCGGCCGGGCACTGGTGACCCGACTGACCGCGGCGGCGCTCGGCCATCACCCGGCGGTGTTCATGCGGGTGCATCCGGCCAACACCCCCGCGCTGCGCTGCTACGCCGGAGCCGGGTTCGTGCCGGTCCCCGCGGAGCAGGCCGCCCAGTGGAACGAGGGACAGCCGGTGGCGTACGTCTGGCTGAGCCACCCGGCGGGCGACTGACCGGCTCGCCGCGTCCTCCCGGCGTGCCGGCTATCGGCCCGCCCGCCCTCGGGGACGGGTGCCGGCGGCGACCACCAGGACCACCAGGACCGCCGCCAGGGCGGGCGCCCACAGGGGTGCCAGCCGCAGCACCGCCGCGCCGAGCACCGCGCCGGCCAGCAGGCCCGACAACCGGGCGGCACCGCCCGCGCCGTCCGCGAACCGGTGCGGGTCCAGCACCAGGTTCCGCACCAGCTTGGTCAGCGAGCCGGTCAGGTACGTCGTCGCGGCGCCCCGGATCCCGGAGCTGATCGTCACCACGCTCTGTATCCCGCTGGCGATGGCGGCGCCGGCGAGCAGCGCCAGCGTCACCCCGTACCCGGGCCGGCCGTTCGTCGCCCACCAGCCCGTCGCGACGCCCGCCAGCAGCAGCGCCTCGGCCGCCAGCACCAGGCCCGTCCGCCCCTGCCAGCCCGCCTCGACCCGCCGCAACGACAGCGTGCCGGCGGCCACGCCCAGCGCGTAGCCGCCGACCGCGACCGCCCCGCCCAGCATCAACCGGGCCTCGGCGGCGACGAGCGCGTGGCCGAACTGCACCAGGTTGCCGGTGATGACGCTGGCGAAGAAGCTGCCCAGCCGGGTCACGCAGAAGACGTCGAGGCAGCCGGTCGCCGCGGCCAGCACGACCAGTCGACGCCCCACGGCCCGCTGCGACAGGGCGCCGCCGTCCGTCCCCGTTCCCCCGATCCGGGTTCCTCCTTTCCGATGCTGAGGAGGCCGGTCTTCCCGTCCCTCCGCCGTTCATGTCAGCGGCGTGGGCGGGCTCGTCGTCGGGAGAGGTATCAGTGCCGCTGCTCGCACTGAACTCCGCGCGGCACGCTTGGCTGTTCCCGACGGCCCTGTTTCCGGCTGGTCCGCCGACCGGCCCGGCTGTCACAGCCCGGCAATAGCCTGAGCCGATGCCCGACTCCTCCGCCGCCACCACCGCCGCCGGTAAGCCCGGTCAGTGGCACCCGCCCCTGCTCGACGGCGCGCTACTCCCGGCGTACCTGCGGCGCCTGGGCCTCGATCCGGCCGAAGAGCGGTCGCAACCGCCCTCACCGGCACAGCTGCGGCGCCTGCACGCCGCGCACGTGGCACGGGTGCCGTACGAGACGATGTGGATCGCGCTCGACGGGTCGCGGGGCATCCACCCGGTCGAGTCGGCCCGGGAGGTCGCCCGGGGCCGGGGCGGATACTGCTACCACCTCAACGGCGCGTTCTCGGCGCTGCTGGCGTCCCTCGGCTATCACGTGACCTGGCACCGCGGTGGGGTGCAGGGTCGGGGGTCGGCGATGCCGCCGGGTGCCGACGGCAACCACCTCGCGCTGACCACGGTCCTCGACGGGCGCACGTGGTGGCTGGACGTCGGCCTGGGCGACGGGCCGCTGGAACCGGCGCCGCTCGAGGCTGCGGCCTTCGGGCGGGACGGGGGCTTCCGCCTAAGACCGTCGGCCGTCGTACCCGGTGGCTGGCGGTTCGACCACGAACCGGGCGGCACCTTCGACGGCATGGACTTCTCTCTCGCCCCGGCCGCTCCCGCCGACCTCGTGGACCGCCACGTCGAGTTGTCCACGTCGCCGGCCTCCGGGTTCGTCCGCGTGGTCACCGTCCAGCACCGCACTCCGGCCGGCGTCCGGGCGCTGCGCGGCCGCGTGCTGACCGAGAGACCTGTCTCCGGGCCCGCGACGGCGCGGGACGTCCTGCGCTACGACGAGTGGCGTGCGGTGCTGACCGACACATTCGGCCTCGCGCTCGACGATGTCCCGGCCGACCGGCTGCGGGCGGTGTGGCGCCGCATTCAGGTGGCGCACGAGGAGTGGGAACGCGCCGGCCGACCACGGTCGTGACCGCGGGCGGCGGCCGGCGTGACCCGTGGGCGGCGGCGGCCGTTCCGCGTTACCTGTAGTTGGTGAACTGGAGGGCCACGCCGAAGTCCTCACCCTTCAGCATGGCGATGACGGCCTGCAGGTCGTCCTTCTTCTTGCCGGTGACGCGCAGCTGGTCGCCCTGGATCTGGGCCTGGACGCCCTTGGGGCCCTCGTCGCGGATCTTCTTGCTGATCGCCTTGGCCTTGTCCGAGTCGATGCCCTGGATGACCTTGCAGTCGATCTTGAAGACTTTGCCCGACGCCCGCGGGTCGCCCGCGTCCAGCGACTTCAGCGAGATGTTCCGCTTGACCAGCTTCTCCTTGAAGACCTCCAGCGCGGCTCGGACCCGCTCCTCGGTCTCCGCCTGCAGGCTGATCGCCTCCTCGCCGGACCACGAGATCTCGGCGCCCGTGCCCCGGAAGTCGAACCGCGTCGCGAGCTCCTTCTCCGCCTGCCGGAGCGCGTTGTCCACCTCCTGGCGGTCGACCTTGCTCACGATGTCGAACGACGGATTGGCTGCCATGCTGATGCTCCTGTTGTCCGGGCGGTCTGTCCTGTTCTGTATACCGCTGACCGGCGGTACGACCCCCTGACGGTACCCGCTTGCACCGGAGCCGGGGACAGCCGCTATCCTTGCTTCCACTGCCGCGTCACGACGCGGTGGTGCCCTGGCGGGTTGCCCGAGCGGCCAATGGGAGCGGACTGTAAATCCGTCGCGAAAGCTACAGAGGTTCGAATCCTCTACCCGCCACCAGGGAACGGCAAGGCCTCTGACCTGCGGAAACGTTGGTTAGGGGCCTTCGTCGTCTCCGGTTGTTGTTGACCTTGGTTGCCCCTACTTGCCCGACGGATCGGGCACGCAACGGGCACGGCTGCGGCTGTTCACTGCAACCCCGGAGGAGCGCGTGAAAGTCTTCATCAGCTGGTCCAAGCCCACGAGCAAGCAGTTCGCCTCCATCCTTCGCGACTGGCTTCCCGACGTGATCCAAGAGGTCAAGCCTTGGATGTCGAGCGAAGACATCGGCAAGGGGCAACGCTGGGCGGCGCAAGTTGGTGCCCAGTTGGGGGAGCTTGGGCAGGGGATCCTATGCATCACCGCCGAGAACCAGCGGGAGCCCTGGCTGAACTTCGAGGCGGGCGCGTTGGCCAAATCTCTGGAGGATTCCCGAGTACGGCCCCTTCTACTGGACCTCAAGCCGACCGATGTGACGGGGCCCTTGGCCCAGTTCCAATCCACGTTGGCGACGGACAAAGACGACATGTTTCGCCTGGTGGCGTCACTGAACGAAGCATGCGGCACCTCGCTGGAGCCAGACCGGCTACAGCGAGCCTTTGACCGCTTGTGGGACGACTACCTCGAGAAGGTGCAAGCGATCCCGCCCAGCTCGGCCTCCGCCCAAGCAGAGGCTCGGCGCTCCCCTGACGACTTGCTCAGCGAGGTGTTGGAGCGGGTGAGAGAGCTACAGCGCTCCATGACCGACAAGATCGGGCTGGGTCCAAAGAGGCACCAACGGGTGTTCGCAGCAGCCCTCGGCGATGGGACGCTCGTCATCAATGGCGGAACTGTCTACCACCCCAAGTTCGGCCAGGGAGTAGCCGAGATGCTGCTCGCTGATCCCACCCAGCCTCCACACGTCGGCGTTCGGTTCCCCAAGCTCGGCCGCGCGGGGCGATTTGTTGACGTGCGGGAGCTTTCAACTTCGCCGTGGCCCGATCAAGCAACGCCAGCGGAGGATGGGGCGGAGGTAGTGGAGGCTGAGGCCTGAGGATCTCCTCGTCGGGCAGTCGCCGGACCTTCCAGCCTCCCCGGACGGGGACAAGGTGGAGCGCCCTACTGGACGAACGACCTTGGCCCCGTCCGGGGAGGCTGGTAGCCCTTGTGGTGCTCGTCGAGGTGATCCGCCTCCGGCTGATCTCTGAGGAGGGTCGGGGTTCGGGGCGGAGCCCCGAGGTCTTCGTGGTCCTGGTCGTCCCGCCAGCGTGGCCGGCCGGCCCGGCCGATGCCGGCCGGAGGTCGCCAGCAGGCCGGGGCCGGGCCGGCGCGGCCCGCTTTGCGGGCCGCCTTGATCCTCTAAGAGCACGATTCGGCAGTGCGCTCGATGTAGCAGGTGGGCGCTGCTCGCCGTGTCACGGTTGACCGCGTGGTGACCTCGCCTCGTGGCCGCCGGCTGCCTCCCGGCGGGATCGCACGGGTTCCTTACCCGCCTTCTTCCCAAGCAGCCACCGGCCTGCGACCTGCGCTCCAAACATAGGCGTTCTGTCAGCGAATGCCCATTGCATCCTTTGCGCCCCTTACATCACTATTGAATGTCTATGCACGCGCTACCGGCTGAATTGTGGAAGGCTGTGGCTGTGACGACAGTGCCTCAAACCACGGAAGCGGGACTGGTCGGTGTCGGCTACCAGGGCCTGACGGCGGACGAACTTGTGAGGGACCTCGTAGCTATGGGGGTTTCGTGCCTCGTTGATGTCCGCCTAAACCCAGTCTCGCGGAAGCCGGGGTTAAGCAAGGCTTCACTCGGTCGTGCCCTGGCCAAAGCCGGGATCGACTACCAGCATCGGCGCGAGCTTGGCAACCCAAAGAGTAACCGCGCTGGCTTCGCCGGCCCTCCAGATGACCTCGCCGCCGCGCGCTCGACATTTCGTCGACAGTTGCTGAGCTGCCCCGAAGCGGACAAAGCGCTTCACGACATAGCTTTAGCCGGTCGTACTCAATTGATTGCCTTGTTGTGTTACGAGGCAGATCAGGACCGATGCCATCGAGACATCGTGCTAGGCGAGGTGCAAAAGCGGCTTCCTACCTTTTAGGCCAATACACTCCGAGAACGCTAAACACATGAGCTCGCTTCGCCTGGTTGCCCACATAGAACGCAACATCTCGGTCGGGAGCACAAACCTGCCCAAGGAATTTGTCTATCAATGACTGTCGCGCTGATTCTTTGGACATGGAGGCTAGCCTGTTTCGTTGAAAAGCCACGAATTCCCAGTCAAGCATGCCCTGTCTGTGTCCCCCGCATCGACGGTCGCTGCAGCGGTATCGGTAGAACCCCTTGAATCGGGGTGGCTCTAGTGGAGTCCGCTCCTGGGTGCTCAGCAAGTCGAGCTGTTGTACGTACATGTCTATCTTGTGTTGCTCCTCAGGGCTCCAGCCGGGATGGTCCTCGACTTCAAGCTTGCTGATATCTTGCGGCCGGACCAGTGCGAGGGACTGAGCGTTAGCGCTGTCGCGTGCATTCCGATTCAGGCGACACATCGAGTCCTCGATGTAGGGGTCCAGCCAGGATCGGCGCGGCTCCCAAGGCTTGAGGTGGCCCTCGTTGCTTATGGTCGCCATTATGGGCTTCCAGCTTTCCCTGCGCTGATCTTCCCTGGCGGGTTTCGCGTCTACACTGATCACGTCGTACTTCTTGAACTTCCCTTCGCTCTCCAGCTCCCGAAAGTTGATCGGATAGAGGCGAAGCCAGCCTCGCCGCTGGTAGTCGGTACTTAGGCCGGCCACGCACACCGTTTCGCCGTACCGCTCTGAGGGATTAGGTGCGGCCTTGACCGCGATGATCAGCTTTAGTCGCACGAACGCATCGGACGCCGGCTTGGGATCGGGGCCGGCTTCTTTCGGGCCGAAGAAGGACATTTGAGTCACTTGCGCCACCTCGCCGATTGCTCAGTGTCACCGCCTCATGGGTTAGGAGTGACAGCTAACCATGTGTGCGTCCTAACCGGAAGGTTGACAAGCGACCTCGGCTCCCCAAGTCCGACACATCAAGCATTTCGCTCCGGGATCGTCGGTGGTCCTAGAACGCCTGATCGAATAACTTCGTGGCATCCAGGCCGCGCAGTAACATGTGCTGATGGCTCCTCGTCCACGGTGGTGGCACCAACTGCAGGCTGCGCGGCAGGAAGCTATCCTTGCGGTCGATCTCTATAACCGGTCTGGCCGCGATCGGCAACTCGAAGCGTTTATCGTGCACATGTCGATGGCGTGGCTGAAGATGCTTCAAGCCAAGTACGACCGGGACAAGCTAGACTTCTATGTGCGCAACTCGAAAGGCCATCGACAGCGCACCCGAGACGGTGACTGGGTCACAAAGCCGCTGCACCAAATGATGACCGAGCAATTCAAAGAACGCGATCCCAGACGAATAAATCTGGAATTCTTTGTCGGCCTTCGCAACAAGATTGAACACCGACACGAGCGAGACATCGCGACGCTTGTGGCCGGCCGGACTCAAGCATTCATGTTGAATTTTGAGCAAACCCTTGTATCTGAGTTTGGCCACGAGGAGTCGTTGGGAGAGTTTCTGCGCTTTCCCTTATTCATTTCGTCCATCACGCAAGATGCTGTCGAGGCGCTGAAGGCGGTTCGCAGGAGAGTGCCACGGGGCGTTGCAGAGTACATACAGGACTTCGACGCCTCGCTGGAACCAGAGCTTAGCGGCCACCCAAGCTATGACTTCCGTGTGTACCTGGTGCCTAAAACCGGCGGTAAGACCACCGCAGATGCCGCAATGAGCTTCGTCCGAATGGAGGACCTGGACGCGGAGCAACTTGCCCTGATGGACAAGGTGCAGACAATTATTCGGGATAAGGAGGTGCCAGTGTCAGATCTTGGAGCCCTCCTTCCGGGACAAGTCGCCAAACAGATCACAAAGCTGCTGGGTTTTCGATTCAGCGTGAATGATCACAGCTTAGCTTGGAAGTTCTACCAAGTGCGCCCCCCAGAGGGCGACCCTCATCCAGAGCGGACCAAGAGCCAGTTCTGTACATACAATCGGGCGTTCAAGCGCTACGTCTACACTGAGGCGTGGGTTAAGTATTTGGCCCGCCACTTGTCGGACGCGGAAACTTACCGGAATGTGATTGGTCGTGACCAGCCAAAGGTCGGCGAGTAGGCAAAAGGCTCAGCGCGCGCATGGAAAGCCTGCCCCTAGCCGCTGAGCCTCGATCCACCGACGCGGTTTCCACCGAACATCAGTTGATCATCTCGGTATTGGGTGATTCGGCGGGTATGGGGAAGCCGCTGATCACGTGATCGGCTTGCTCCGGGCGTGTTTGTTCGGGGTGGGACCGGGGTTGTGGCCTGTGGTCGGGCCGCCTGGTTTCAGTCGTTATGGCGTGGTCAGCCGGGCGCTGGGTGGACGGCGGTGAACAGGTTGTCGAATCCTGCCTGCCAGGGCCAGTGCTCGGGTAGGTGCAGGTGGATGGCGCGGGCCCGGTGCGCGAGGCGGGCGGTGACATTGATGATCCGGGTGCGGATGGTGGCGGTCCGAGCGGTGGCGTAGCGGCCGGCGGCGAGGTGTCCGGCGGCGCGGTTGAGGTTGTGACTGATGGCGGCGCAGGTCAGCCAGGCGTCGTTCGCGGCGAACCGGCCGGACGGCAGGTGCGCCAGGGGCCCGGCGATCAGATCCGCGTTGACTTGCTCGATGACAGCATGTTGGCGGTGCTGGGCTTCGGCCTGCACCAGGGTGAACGGGCTGTCGGTGAACACCGCGTGATACCGGTAGGCGGGCAGCAGTTCTTCCTGGCCGGGGATCTGTGCCGGGTTGTCGCGGCGAACCCTGCGCACGATCAGCCGGGCGGTCACAGCGTGCCGGGTGCCGACGAACGCGGTGTAGACGGTTTCGGCGATCTGCGCGTCGGAGATCCACCGCTGGGCGTCGTCGTCCCAGACGGCTTGCGGATACCGGATGTCGATCCACTGGTCCTCGTTGATGCTCGCGCACGCGGCACGGATCTTCGCATCGATCCGGCAGGTGACCGAGAACCGCACCTTCCGGCGGCGGCACGTGGAAATCACGGTCTTGGCGTAGAACGCCGAGTCGGCCCGGACCACGATCTCCCCGGTGGCGCCGCACGATCGGGCGGTGGTGATCGCTTCGGCGAGCATGCTCGCGGCACCGCGCGCGGAGCCGGCGTTACCGCTGCGCAGCCGGGTGGCGGCGATCACCGGCGCGGACAGCGGAGTGGACAGCGTTGTGATCAGCGGGTTGTAACCGCGTAGCCAGACGTTGTAGCCGCCGACCTTGGCATGGCCGAACCCGGTGCCCTGCTTCTGCTTGCCGTAGACGCGCCGCAGCATCGAGTCGATATCCACAAAGGTCAGCACGTCGGCGCCGGCCAGCAACGGTGTGCGCCCGGCCAGGCCGATCAGGGTGTCGCGGGCGGCGCCCTGCAACTGCCGCACGTGCCCGTGGGTGAACGTGCGCAGGAACGAGCCCAGCGTCGAGGGCGCGTACACGCCGGTGAACAGCGACCGCATGCCACCGTGCCGGGCGATGCCCAGGTCGTCGATGCTGTCCGCGCCGGCCAGCATGCCCGCCACGACCGTGGCGACCTTGCCCGCCGGGTTCGCGCCCTTGTCCGTCGGCAGCCGCACCCGGTCGGCGACCGCGTCGTGCAGACCGGCCTGCTGAGCCAGGCGCATCACCGGGACCAGACCGGCACAAGACACCAGATTCGATCATCGAACGTCGCGCGCACCACCGGCGCATCATGGCGTAATCTCACCTGCGAGGTGCCCTCTCGGACCGGCGGAATAGAAGCGTCGCAACTCCTATCCTTCCAGTTCAGAGGGCACTTTCTATCTCCGGGGTCCCGTCATCCCAGCATTGATCGGTGGATCGAGGCTGAGGGGGGACCGCCGCAGCAATGCGGCGGCCCTACCCGACGCTGGCGCATCCAGCGTCATCGCAAAGGGGGGACCAACGGCATTTCAGCTACACCTGTCCGGCCAAGAAGTCGCTCAAAGCGGTGATGGCCAAGGTGAAGACCCGGTGCCGGCAGGTCGAGGTGAACCAGCCGCTGGACGACCTGATCCGCAGGCTCAACCAAAGCGGTACGGGGCGGGTGCGCCGGCCTCCGGCCCGGCGTTTCGTCGGCGACCTTCGCCTACCTTTGCCACCACCTGTGGCAGACGGTCTGGCGATGGCTCCGGCGAAACACCGCCAGAGCACCTGGAGGGAACTGCGCCGCCGCTACTGCGACGGCGGATGGTGGGCCCACGGACAACGGGAACTGTTCGACCCGGAGAAACGTGGGCCGGTGCCTTCCCGCAACCGCCGAGGCCGCTCGAAGGAGGACGCCCGCAGCCTGTTGTCAAGTGGGCATCGCCCGTGCGCGGGGCCGGGTCGCGGTACGCCTTCGCGGCGTCCGGACGGGGCTCGATGCTGTCCCTCGCCGCTCTGCGCCGGTAGTTCCCGTCGGCCATCGGGACCGGTATGGTGGTCGATGTTTCTGCGCCACCTGGGCTGTGTCGGAGTGCCTCGTGACGGCACCGGCAAGGCCCATGCTGCAATTTCCACCGGAAGGTCGGAATCGGCACCAGGTGAAGCGACCCCGGCCGTCGTACCCGCGCTGATCTGGGCTGACCCGGCTCCCACCTGGTCCGAACGGCGCGACCTTGCCGACGCGCGACCGAGCCGGCGCTCCACCGGCTTTTTCTGTACGCCTGCCTTGTGGCACGATCGTGGAACCCCGCTACTCCCGTGACGCTTACTCGACAGGAGCACTCATGTCTGGTCGAAACGTGGGCCGGCTGCTTGGCTCGCTTCTCCTAGTTGCGGCGTTCCTCGGCGGTAGCTTCGTCGGCGAACTCACGGACCTTGGGGAAGCGCGGACGATGGAGATCATCTGGAACATGCCGGCGCCCCGCTGACCCGCGGTCCGTCCGAACCAGCGGCGTCGGTGAGGAGGGCGTGACATGGCGGGTCGAGGCCGCACTGGTCCGCGCCCTACCGAGTACGCCTGGTTGATCACCGGGCCGATGGCGATTCTCGCCGTCGTCTGCTCGACAGTCGTCGGTCTGGTCGCGCCCGAGCCCTTCAAGGGGCTGCCGCTTGCGGCGGTCCTGCTGGTCGCGATGGTGGCTGCCGGCCTCCCGGTGCTGAACTTCTCCGTCCGTCGGCAGTCCATCGGAGTAAGCCTCACCGACATCCCGCTGGTTCTCGCGTTCTTCCTCGTGGGGCCGCTCGCGGTGGTCACGATCCACACGCTTGCGGCGATCATCACGCACCTTCGGCACCGGTTCGGCGCGACCAAGTTCTGGTTCAACGTCGCCCGGGCGGCCGCTGGGTCGTCCCTCGCCGTCCTCGTCCTACAGGCTCTTCCGCCGGTGCGGGGAGTCGGCCCCGGTACCTGGCTGATCCTCCTCGCCGCGGCCAGCATGGTCACCCTGGTGAGCATCACCTCGGTGGCGGGAGTGCACACGCTCCTGCAGGGCTGGCAGGCCGGCCGGGAGGCGCTGCGGAAGTCCCCGCCGGCGTTCCTCGCGGTGGCCATCAACATCGCCAGCGGCATCGTGGTCCTGATCCTGATCGCCACCACCTGGTGGTCGCTGCTGCTGCTGGCCGGGCTCGCCCTCGCGCTGTCCCTGGTGTACCGGGCGTACGCCCAGTTCTTCCGGCAGCATCGCACCCTCACCCACATGTACGACCTGAGCCGTGCCGTCGTGGAGAGCGGACAGGACGGGACGCTGCCCGACGCGCTGCTCGGCCGGGTGCGGGCGCTGATGCAGGCCGAGTACGCCACTCTCTGGCTCCCCGCGCAGGGCCGGCATCCGGAGGTGCTGCTCACCGCCCGGAACGACGACCAGGGGCTGCTCGATCTCGCCCGGACCCCGGTCGCATTGCGGGAACGGGCCTCGGCGGAGGGCCGCACCGTCGCCATCGGCCGTGCCATGGCGACCGACCCCGACCTGCGCAGCGCTGTCACCGCACAGGACGTGAAGGACGTGATCGTCGTACCGCTGCGGTCCGGCCAGGCGGTGATCGGGACGCTCGAGGTGGCCAACCGGCTGGGCGACAGCAACAACTTCGTCCGGCAGGACATCCCGCTGTTCGAGACGGTCGCCGCCCACGCGGCGGTCGCCCTGGAGAATTCCCGGCTCGTCGACCGGCTGCGGCACGACGCGTACCACGACTCGCTCACCAAGCTGCCCAACCGCCGCCGGGTCACCGCGGCACTGGAGGAGGCGGTCAAGATCCGGGCGCCGGGCGAGGTGGTGGCGCTGCTGCTGTTCGACGTCGACCGGCTGCGCGAGGTCAATGAGTCGCTGGGTCACGCCGCGGGCGACAAGGTCCTGGTGGAGGTCGCCGGACGGCTCCGCTCCCGGGCCCCGTCCTCGGCGCTGGTCGGCCGGGTCGGTGGTGACGAGTTCCTCGTCACGCTGCGGCTGGAGAGCGCCGAGGCGGCGCTGGAGATGGCCGCCCGGATGCGGGAGCAGATCCGTGCCGAGATGGTCTTCGACGACGGGCTCACCGTGGACGTCGACACCGCGGTGGGCGTGGTCACCCACCCGGAGCACGGCAGTGACCCCGCGGCGCTGCTGCAACGGGTCGATCTCGCGGCGACCGCGGCCAAGGGCGTGCCGGGCAGCGTCCAGCTGTTCAACCCGGCGCTGGAGTCCCGGTCGCTGCGCCGCCTCGGCCTCGCCGGCGACCTGCGGCGAGCCCTGGACGACGGGGAGCTCGAGGTCTACTTCCAGCCCAAGGTCACCCTGCGGGACCGGCGGCTGGTCGGCGTCGAGTGCCTGGCCCGCTGGGACGACCCGGCGCACGGCTCGGTCGCCCCGGACGACTTCGTCGCCGTCGCCGAGCACACCGGCCAACTGGGCCGGCTGACGGAGTTCGTGCTGCGGGAGGGCCTGCGGCGCAGCCGGGACTGGGCGCACGGGGGCCACCCGCTGTCCGTCGCGGTCAACCTCTCGCCGCGTACGCTCACCGACCAGCACTTCCCGGCCCGCGTGCAGGAACTGCTCGAGGAGTACGGCGTACCGCCGCAGCGGCTCACGCTGGAGATCAAGGAAGCCGGGGTGCTGGACGGCACCGACCGGCCGATCCCGACCCTGCGCCGCCTGCGCGACCTGGGCGTCCGCCTCTCGGTGGACGACTTCGGCACCGGACACTCCTCGCTGGCCCACCTGCGTCGGCTGCCGGTGCACGAGGTGAAGGTCGACCGCTCGTTCGTGCAGGGCATGGCGACCGACCCGGGCGACCTGGCGATCGTGAACGCCGTGGTCACGCTCTCCCAGCAGTTCGGTCTCGCCGTGGTGGCCGAGGGCGTGGAGAGCGAGTTGACCCTGGAGCTGCTTCAGGACATCGGCTGCGAGATCGGGCAGGGCTTCCTGTTCAGCCGGCCGCTGCCGTACGAGCGGCTGGAGGCGTGGTTCGGCGCGCAGGTGGACCCGGAGGCGGTGCCCGCGGGGGAGCTGCCGCGCCTTCGGGCGGTGCCCTGAGCTGGGGGGACATGCGGCCAGGGGATCCGATTTCACCTGCGCGATCCGGCCGTGTACTCTTACCTCTGCGCGACCACCGAGTGATCGCGCAGGCCCCCTTAGCTCAGTCGGCAGAGCGTCTCCATGGTAAGGAGAAGGTCTACGGTTCGATTCCGTAAGGGGGCTCAGAGGGTCCGGCTGGACCCGCCACGGCGGTGTAGCTCAGATGGCAGAGCAAGCGGCTCATAATCGCTGTGTCGCCGGTTCAAGTCCGGCCACCGCTACTCTCATCCACCGGGCTACCTCCCGGCGGATGATGGGATGGGCGCCACAGGCGCCCACTTTGCATGTCCGCGTGGTCAGCGCGTAGGCTGATGCGCCGTAGTTGTCACCCTTAGCGAGGAAGGCACTCCGCCGTGGCGAAGGCGACCGATGTCCGGCCGAAGATCACTTTGGCGTGTGTGGAGTGCAAGGAGCGCAACTACATCACGCGCAAGAACCGTCGTAACGACCCGGACCGCATCGAGCTGAAGAAGTTCTGCCCTCGCGACGGGCGGCACACGCTCCACCGCGAGACCCGCTGACCTGCGGCCGGCGCTGCCGGCCCGGTTCTCCCAGCACCCCGATCGCCGATCCGCCGACCCGGCGTGGCTCCCCGAGCCGCCGCCGGCCGGGTGGGTCGGCGATCGTGTTCTGCGTGTAGGTTCGGCGGCATGTCCCAGGACCCGTCCTTCGTCGGCCGGACGTACCCGCCGACCGCCCCCTACCAGGTGGGCCGAGAGAAGATCCGCGAGTTCGCCACGGCGATCGGTGCCACCGATCCGGCTCACCACGACCCGGCGGCCGCCCGGGCGCTCGGCCACCCGGACGTGGTCGCGCCGCCGACCTTCCCGGTGGTGGTCACCATGGCCGCCAGTCGCCAGATCATCGAGGACCCGGCCCTCGGCGTCGACTACAGCCGGGTCGTCCACGGCGACCAGCGCTTCGCGTACACCCGTCCGGTCGTGGCGGGCGACGAGCTGGTCTGCGCCAACATCATCGAGGACGTCAGCAGCCGCGGTGGGCACGGCTTCCTGACCACCCGGACCGAGGTCACCACGGCCGCCGGCGAGCCGGTGGTCACCGTCTGGTCGAAGATCGTCGTACGCGGGGAGGGCTGACATGGAGCTGCCGGCCAAGACGTACCGGGTGACCCGCGCGGACCTGGTCCGCTACGCGGGCGCGTCGGGCGATTTCAACCCCATCCACTGGAGCGACCGGGTCGCCACGAAGGTCGGGCTGCCCGGCGTTATCGCCCACGGCATGTTCACGATGGCGCTGGTCGGTCGGGCCGTCGCCGAGTGGGCGGGCGCCCCCGACGCGGTGGTCGACTACGGCGTCCGGTTCACCCGGCCGGTGGTGGTCCCCGACGACGACCAGGGCACCGAGATCGAGGTGACGGCAGTGGTCCGCGAGGCTACCGACGACGGCCTGACCAGGCTCGACATCACCGCCACCTGCCTGGGGGAGAAGGTGCTCTCGCAGGCGAAGGCGACCATCCGGACGCCGCGCTGAACGATCTCGCGACGCGCGAGGGGTGGACCGGTTGGGAAAGTCGTGGCACTACCCGTACACTGGTCCGCCGTGGGGCACGTGACCCCTGCCCGGCCATGCGTGGCGGGGTGGGGTGACCGTTCGCCGCACAGGGGTGTAGCTCAATTGGCAGAGCAGCGGTCTCCAAAACCGCAGGCTGCAGGTTCAAGTCCTGTCACCCCTGCGCCTCAGGCCTGACCGTTCCCGTGGGTCGCGCTGCCGTCCGGCGGCGTCCGGCCCGTGGTGGTGGTATCGGCGGGGTGGCTCCGAGGCACTCGGGCCCTCCGGTTCGATCCGCCGGCCGCGGCCCGTCGCGGGACGGTCGGGCCGGCCGGCGTGACCAGACGCCGCGCACGCCGCGACGGCGTGCGAACCGACATCCGCGACGGAGGGCGAAGTGGCCGACAACAAGCGGCGCGGCGAGGACGCCGACGACGAGCGTCTGAACGACGAGTTCGACGCCGCCGGCGACGACGACGCCGATGCGGAGGAGCCGGTCTCCCGGGGCGGCACCGCGACCCGGTCGCGGGCCCGCGCCGAGTCGGCGGACAGCCGGCCGAAGACCCGCGCGGAGACCGACCGGGTAGGTGTGTTCGGGCGCATCGCCCGATTCATCCGCGAGGTCGTGGCCGAGCTGCGTAAGGTCATCTGGCCGACCCGCAAGGAGCTGCTGACCTACACCGCCGTGGTGATCACGTTCGTCGCAGTGATGCTGGCGATCGTGGCCGGCCTGGACTTCGCCTTCGCGAAGGGCGTGCTGTGGGTTTTCGGCAACCCCAGCTGACCGGCTGACCGTGCCGATAGTGACGGAAGTGAGCGAGCGTGCCTGAGTACGACGAGACCGCCGGACCCGCGGACGAGCAGTCCACGGTCGCGACGGCGGCTGGTGACGAGTCGGTCGAGGCCGCCAGCGAGCCGGAGTTCCCCGCCAGCGGGGCCGCCGAGGACGAGGAGTTCGACCCGGTCGCCGAGCTGCGGCAGAAGCTGCGCTACGCGCCGGGCGACTGGTACGTGGTGCACTCGTACGCCGGCTACGAGAACAAGGTCAAGACCAACCTCGAGACCCGGATCACGTCCCTCGACATGGAGGACTACATCTACCAGGTCGAGGTCCCGACCCGGGAAGAGGTCGAGGTCAAGAACGGCAAGCGGTCCCAGGTCCAGGCCAAGGTCTTCCCCGGCTACATCCTGGTGCGCATGGAGCTGACCGCCGAGTCGTACTCCTGCGTCCGCAACACCCCCGGGGTGACCGGCTTCGTGGGTGCCACCGACCGGGCCGACCGCCCGGCGCCGCTGAGCCTCGACGAGGTGCTCAAGTGGCTGGCGCCGGCCGTCGAGACCGAGCAGAAGAAGGCCAAGCCCGAGGTCAAGGTCCTTGACTTCGAGGTCGGCGACTCGGTCACCGTCACCGACGGCGCCTTCGCGTCCCTGCCGGCGACGATCAGCGAGATCAACGCCGATCAGCAGAAGCTCAAGGTGCTGGTGTCGATCTTCGGCCGGGAGACCCCGGTGGAGCTCAACTTCAACCAGGTCGCCAAGATCTGACCCCGGTACGCCGGCGGCGGGTGTCGACCCACCGCTGGCGTACGCGTTCTCCGTCCTGGAGCTGACCGCCGGACCTCGGCGGACCGGGCCGCGGGACGCTGCGCTACCCTAGAACGTCGCCGTCGTCGCGGCGCGCTGACCGTGCGTGCCCGCAGCCCGGTGCGAATCCCCGTTCCAAGTCCCAGGAAGAGACATGCCTCCGAAGAAGAAGCTCGTCAAGACGTTCACGCTTCAGCTGCCGGCGGGCCAGGCCACCCCGGCGCCGCCGGTCGGCCCCGCGCTCGGCCAGCACGGCGTCAACATCATGGAGTTCTGCAAGTCCTACAACGCGCAGACCGAGTCGCAGCGGGGCGACATCGTCCCCGCCGAGATCAGCGTGTACGAGGACCGCACCTTCACCTTCGTGCTGAAGACTCCGCCCGCCGCCCGGCTGCTGGTCAAGGCCGCCGGCGTGCAGAAGGGCTCGGGCGTCCCGCACAAGGAGAAGGTCGGCCAGGTCACCCGCGCCCAGGTGCGGGAGATCGCCGAGAAGAAGATGGCCGACCTCAACGCCAACGACCTCGACCAGGCCGAGAAGATCATCGCCGGCACCGCCCGGTCGATGGGCCTGGACGTCGTCGACTGACCTCCGGCCGACCAGCCGATCCCGTTCGTGGGAGGGCACGCGCACGCCGCGGGCCCGCCATAGACCACAGGAGCAATCACAGATGCAGCGCAGCAAGAACTACCGCAAGGCCGCCGATGTCATCGACCGGTCGAAGCTCTACACCCCGGCCGAGGCCGTGAAGCTGGCCAAGGAGACCACCTCCGTCAAGTTCGACGCCACGGTCGAGGTCGCGATGCGCCTCGGCGTCGACCCCCGCAAGGCGGACCAGATGGTCCGTGGCACGGTCAACCTGCCGCACGGCACCGGTAAGACCGCCCGCGTGATCGTGTTCGCCGCCGGCGCGAAGGCCGAGGAGGCCGCCGACGCGGGTGCGGACGAGGTGGGCACCGACGAGCTGGTCGCCCGGATCCAGGGCGGTTGGCTGGACTTCGACGCGGCGATCGCCACGCCGGACCAGATGGCCAAGATCGGCCGGATCGCGCGGATCCTGGGCCCGCGCGGTCTCATGCCGAACCCGAAGACCGGCACGGTGACCATGGACGTCGCCAAGGCCGTCGCGGACATCAAGGGCGGCAAGATCACCTTCCGGGTGGACAAGCACTCCAACCTGCACCTGATCATCGGCAAGGCCTCGTTCTCCGAGGCCCAGCTGGTCGACAACTACGCGGCGGTCCTCGAGGAGATCCTGCGGGCCAAGCCGTCCGCCGCCAAGGGCAAGTACCTGAAGAAGATCACCCTCACCACCACCATGGGCCCGGGCGTCCCGGTCGACCCCAACGTGGTGAAGAACCTGCGTGAGGGCTCGGCCGAGAACTGAGCACGACTGCTCCGAAGGGGCCTCGCCACGACGTGGCGGGGCCCCGTCCCGGTTTCCGCTGTGGCAGGCTCGGCGCATGCGGCTGGAGGACGTCTGGCTGCGGTACCACCGGCGCGGCCGGTGGGTGCTGCGGCAGACGACGGTACGGATCGGTCCGGGTGAGGTGGCGGTCGTGCTGGGCCGCAACGGCGCCGGCAAGTCCACTCTGCTCCAGCTCGCCGCCGGTGTCCTCCGGCCGACCCGGGGCCGGGTGGTGGACCGGCCGCCCGTGGTCGGCTGGGTTCCGGAGCGGTTCCCCGCCGATCAGCCGTTCACGGTGGCGGGTTACCTCACCGCGATGGGCCGCGTGGCCGGCCTCTCCGGCGCCGGGGCCGCCCGGGCGGTCGGCCGCTGGGTCGACCGGCTCGGCCTCGGCCCGTTCCACGACGTCCGGTTGCCGCGGCTGTCGAAGGGCACCGCCCAGAAGGTCGGCCTGGCGCAGGCCCTGCTGCGACCGCCGGGCCTGCTGGTTCTCGACGAGCCCTGGGAGGGCCTGGACGCCGGCGCCCGCGACCTGGTGCCGGAGCTGGTCGACGAGGTGCTGGCCGGCGGCGGCGCGGTGCTGGTGAGCGACCACCGGGGCGAGACGGTCCGGTTGCCGCACGCGCGGCACTGGACGGTCGCCGAGGGGGCGGTGGTCGAGCGGGCCTCGCCGGGGAGCCGGGAGGTCGCGGTGGTCGAGCTGGCGGTCCCCGCCGCCCGGGTCGCCGACACCGTCGCCCGCCTGCGCGCCGACGGCCACCAGGTCCTCCGGGTACGCGCCGACGCCGGCCCACCGGAGGTCACCGGGCCGGGTGCCGGGCCGGCCGGGGCGGCCCGATGATCGCCCTCGTCCGGTTCCGGCTGGCGGGTTTCCTGCGTACCGGGCGGGCGCTGGCACCGGTCCTGGCCGGCCTGCTCGCCCTCGGCGTCCTCTACGGCGGCGGCCGGGCGCAGCCGGCGGAGGCGTACGGCGTCTCCGCGGTGGTGCTCTTCCCGGTGCTGGCCTGGCAGACCAAGATCCTGCTGGACGTCGAGCCGGACGTGCAGCGCCGGCTGGCGCTGGTCACGATCGGTCCGGCCCGGGAGCGGGCGGCCGGGCTGCTCGCCGCGGCGGCCGCCGGCCTCGCCCTGGTCGGGGTCGCGCTGCTCCTCCCGTGGCTGCTCGGCGGGGTGACCGGCCCCGTCGCGCCGGGCGACCGGTCGATCCCGGCGGGACTGGCGCTGGGTCTCTGGGCGCACCTGCTCGCCCTGCCCCCGGCCGTGGCGCTCGGCGCCCTGGCCAGCCGGGCGGTGACCCGCGGCGCCGGGTACGGCGTGGCCGTGCTCACCGTCGGCGCGGTTCTCACGCTGGTGCTCGGCCTCTCCGGCTCGTCGGTGTCGTGGTTGGTGCCGCCGCTGATGCCCACGGCCCGGGCGCTGGCCGGGTCGCTACCGGGGCCGACGGCGGCGCTGCTGACCGGCTGGGCACTGGCCTGGGCGGCGGTGGCCCTGGCCGGCTACGCCCACGCGCGCCGCCGGGGTGCCTGAGGCCCCCGCGGCGGGTGAGTGGGCGCACGTCGGGGGCGATTTGGCGGTCCCGGTGGGTGTCGCGTAACCTTGGCGCGGAGTTCCACCCAGAGACCGCTGGTCACCGTGCCCCGGCACGGTCGAAGGTCCCGCGATGACGGGCGACCCGCGCAGGGCGGCAAGCGAAAATCGGCTTCGTTCCGTGGTCCGCCGACCGCGGTGACCGGGCCGGCCCTCGCCCCGTGCGCCCTGCGCCGGGGCTTTTCTCGTTGTCGTGATGCCTCCGCCGCCGTCGCGAGCGCCCGCTCGTCGCCGGCGTACCAGCTCCGAGCAACGAGAGAGGAGGGACATGGCGGACAAGCCGATCCGGGCCGACAAGGCCACGGCCGTCGCCGAGCTGACCGAGAGCTTCCGCAACGCGGGGGCGACCGTGCTGACCGAGTACCGCGGGCTCACGGTCTCGCAGCTCACCCAGCTGCGGCGCTCGCTCGGCAAGGAGACCAGCTACACGGTCGCGAAGAACACGCTGGCCAAGCGTGCCGCGGCCGACGCGGGCATCTCCGGCCTCGACGAGCTGTTCACCGGTCCTACCGCGCTGACTTTCGTTTCGGGCGACGTCGTCGAGGCGGCGAAGGGGCTTCGCGACTTCGCGAAGGCCAACCCGAAGCTCGTCATCAAGGGCGGTGTCTTCGAGGGCAAGGCCATTTCCGCGGCCGAGGTCACGAAGCTCGCCGACCTGGAGTCCCGCGAGGTGCTGCTGGCCAAGCTGGCCGGCGCCATGAAGGGCAACCTGAGCAAGGCCGCGGCCCTGTTCCAGGCTCCGCTCGCCAAGACCGCGCGTCTGGCGGCCGCCCTGCAGGACAAGCGCGAGAAGGAGGGCGCCGAGGCGGCCTGAGGCCTCCCGGCGCACCCACGTTCTTAGTTAAATCATTCAGGAAAGGACGCCAGACATGGCGAAGCTCAGCACCGACGAGCTGCTCGACGCGTTCAAGGAGATGACGCTGATCGAGCTCTCCGAGTTCGTGAAGCAGTTCGAGGAGACCTTCGAGGTCACCGCCGCCGCCCCGGTCGCCGTGGCCGCGGGTGCCCCGGCCGCCGGCGGCGCCGCCGCTCCGGCCGAGGAGGAGAAGGACGAGTTCGACGTCATCCTCGAGGCCGACGGCGGCAAGAAGATCCAGGTCATCAAGGTCGTGCGTGAGCTGACCGGCCTGGGCCTGAAGGAGGCCAAGGACCTGGTCGAGGCCGCGCCGAAGCCGGTCCTGGAGAAGGCCAACAAGGAGACCGCCGAGAAGGCCAAGGCCAAGCTCGAGGGCGAGGGCGCCAAGGTCACCCTCAAGTGACCCTGCGCTGACTGGCGCGCGTCCGGCTCACGTGAGCCGGGGCACACCACGTCACGGTGGGCGGCGATCCGGGATGCGGATCGCCGCCCGCCGCGTTGGTGGCACCGGCGGCGGCGCAGCTGAGCAGGACGGTCGGCGCCCGGTCGGCGACTGCGTACTGATGCCCGGCGGTAGCCCGGCGGTGGGAAAGGCGCGGCGAGCCGGCGACCGGCCCTTGACGCGGCCCGTCCCGGACAGGCACGCTGGCATCAGCAAGACCTTCCGCGCTTGCAACGGCCACCACTTGGGTAATGGGACCGGCGACACCATCGCCCCCGACACCCGAGCGGCCCGGTGGGAGCGTCGCGTTCCGAGCGGCCCGGTGCGACCCGGTCGAGGTCCCGAGGCACGTTCCGCGACGACCTGCGGGGTGGGCTGGACAGCGGTTAGCCTCTCGGCTACACTGCTAGTTTGCGCTGCCTTCTGAGTTGACCCCTGCTCGGAAATGTCCGTTTGTGGATATTTCCGGTGGGGTCATTGGAGTGCACGCGTACCAGCCGTTCTGCAGCACCGGTCCTCGGAAGGACGCATCTTGGCAGCTTCCCGCCCTGCGAAGACCAGTCGTACGTCGAGCGCTTTCGCTCCCCGCCGAGTTTCCTTCGGCCGGATCACCGAACACCTCGAGGTCCCCAACCTCCTCGCCATCCAGACCGAGTCCTTCGACTGGCTGGTCGGCAACGAGGCATGGCAGGGCCGGTCGGCCGACGACCCGCACGCACGCTCGGGTCTCGCGGAGATCCTCGACGAGATCAGTCCCATTGAGGACTTCTCCGGCACCATGTCGCTCTCCTTCTCGGCGCCGCGCTTCGACGAGGTCAAGGCCTCGATCGAGGAGTGCAAGGAGAAGGACCTCACCTACTGCGCCCCGCTCTTCGTGACCGCGGAGTTCACCAACAACACCACCGGCGAGATCAAGAGCCAGACGGTGTTCATGGGTGACTTCCCGATGATGACACCGAAGGGCACCTTCATCATCAACGGCACCGAGCGTGTCGTCGTCAGCCAGCTCGTCCGGTCTCCGGGCGTCTACTTCGACAAGCAGCCGGACAAGACCTCCGACCGCGACCTCTCCAGCGTCAAGGTCATCCCGAGCCGGGGTGCCTGGCTGGAGTTCGACATCGACAAGCGCGACACGGTCGGCGTCCGCATCGACCGCAAGCGCCGGCAGGCCGTCACCGTCCTGCTCAAGGCCATCGGTTGGTCGGCCGAGCAGATCCGCGAGCGGTTCGGCTGGTCCGAGCTGATGATGACCACGCTCGAGAAGGACCACATCGCCGGCCAGGACGAGGCGCTTCTCGACATCTACCGCAAGCTGCGTCCGGGCGAGCCGCCGACGCGCGAGAACGCCCAGACCCTGCTCGACAACCTCTTCTTCAACCCGAAGCGGTACGACGTCGCCAAGGTCGGTCGGTACAAGTTCAACAAGAAGCTCAACCTGGACGTTCCGATCACCACGGGCGTGCTCACCGAGGACGACATCGTCGCCACCGTCGAGTACCTCTGCCGGCTGCACGCCGGTGAGGAGGGCTACGAGGCCGACGACATCGACCACTTCGGCAACCGTCGCCTGCGTACCGTCGGGGAGCTGATCCAGAACCAGGTCCGGGTCGGCCTGTCCCGGATGGAGCGGGTCGTCCGCGAGCGGATGACCACGCAGGACGTCGAGGCGATCACGCCGCAGACCCTGATCAACATCCGCCCGGTGGTGGCGGCGATCAAGGAGTTCTTCGGTACGTCGCAGCTGTCCCAGTTCATGGACCAGACCAACCCGCTGGCGGGCCTCACCCACCGGCGCCGGCTGAGCGCGCTCGGCCCGGGTGGTCTCTCCCGGGAGCGGGCCGGCTTCGAGGTGCGCGACGTGCACCCGTCGCACTACGGCCGGATGTGCCCGATCGAGACGCCGGAGGGCCCGAACATCGGCCTGATCGGGGCGCTGTCCACGTTCGCCCGCGTCAACCCGTTCGGCTTCATCGAGACGCCGTACCGGAAGGTCGTCGACGGTCGGGTCACCGACCAGATCGACTACCTGACCGCGGACGAGGAGGACCGCTTCGTCAAGGCGCAGGCCAACGCGCCGCTGCGGGCGGACGGCTCGTTCGCCGAGGACCGGGTGCTCGTCCGTCGTAAGGGCGGCGAGACCGAGGACGTCCCGCCGGCGGCCGTGGACTACATGGACGTCTCGCCGCGGCAGATGACCTCGGTCGCGACCGCGATGATCCCGTTCCTCGAGCACGACGACGCCAACCGCGCCCTCATGGGCGCCAACATGCAGCGCCAGGCCGTGCCGCTGGTCAAGGCCGAGTCGCCGCTGGTCGGCACCGGCATGGAGTACCGCGCCGCGGTCGACGCCGGTGACGTGGTCGTCGCCGAGGTCGGCGGCGTGGTCGAGGACCTGTGCGCCGACTACATCACCGTCCACCAGGACGACGGCCACCGCCGGACGTACCTCCTGCACAAGTTCCGCCGCTCCAACGCCGGCTCCTGCGTCAACCAGAAGCCGGTGGTCTTCGAGGGCGACCGCGTCGAGGCCGGCCAGGTCATCGCCGACGGTCCGTGCACCGACGACGGCGAGATGGCGCTCGGGCGCAACCTGCTCGTGGCGTTCATGACCTGGGAGGGGCACAACTACGAGGACGCGATCATCCTGTCGCAGCGCCTCGTGCAGCAGGACGTGCTCACCTCGATCCACATCGAGGAGCACGAGGTCGACGCCCGGGACACCAAGCTCGGCCCGGAGGAGATCACCCGGGACATCCCGAACGTCAGCGAGGAGATGCTCGCCGACCTCGACGAGCGCGGCATCATCCGGATCGGCGCCGAGGTCGTCCCCGGCGACATCCTGGTCGGCAAGGTCACGCCGAAGGGCGAGACCGAGCTGACCCCGGAGGAGCGGCTGCTCCGCGCGATCTTCGGCGAGAAGGCGCGTGAGGTCCGGGACACCTCGCTGAAGGTGCCGCACGGCGAGACCGGCACGGTCATCGGCGTCCGCACCTTCTCCCGGGAGGACGGCGACGAGCTGCCGCCGGGCGTCAACGAGCTGGTCCGGGTCTACGTCGCCCAGAAGCGGAAGATCCAGGACGGTGACAAGCTCGCCGGTCGCCACGGCAACAAGGGCGTCATCTCCAAGATCCTGCCCATCGAGGACATGCCGTTCCTCGAGGACGGCACGCCGGTCGACATCGTGCTGAACCCGCTCGGTGTTCCCTCCCGGATGAACATCGGCCAGGTGCTGGAGACGCACCTCGGCTGGGTGGCCAAGACCGGGTGGAAGGTCGACGGAGACCAGGACGAGTGGCAGCGCCAGCTCAAGGCGATCGGGGCGGACGAGTCCGAGCCGGACACCAACGTGGCCACCCCGGTCTTCGACGGTGCCCGCGAGGAGGAGATCTCCGGTCTGCTGTCGTCGACCCTGCCCAACCGGGACGGCAAGCAGCTGATCGGCTCGTCCGGCAAGGCGCAGCTGTTCGACGGTCGCTCCGGCGAGCCGCTGCCCGACCCGATCGCGGTCGGCTACATCTACATCCTGAAGCTCAACCACCTGGTCGACGACAAGATCCACGCCCGGTCGACCGGCCCGTACTCGATGATCACGCAGCAGCCGCTGGGTGGAAAGGCGCAGTTCGGTGGGCAGCGCTTCGGCGAGATGGAGTGCTGGGCGATGCAGGCGTACGGCGCCGCGTACGCCCTGCAGGAGCTGCTGACGATCAAGTCCGACGACGTCCTCGGCCGGGTGAAGGTCTACGAGGCGATCGTCAAGGGCGAGAACATCCCCGAGCCGGGCATCCCGGAGTCGTTCAAGGTGCTGCTCAAGGAGCTGCAGTCGCTGTGCCTCAACGTCGAGGTGCTCTCCAGCGACGGCGTGGCCCTGGAGATGCGCGAGACCGACGACGAGGTTTTCCGGGCTGCGGAGGAGCTGGGCATCGACCTGTCCCGGCGCGAGCCGAGCTCGGTCGAAGAGGTCTGAGGTGAGCGGTCGGGAGCCGGCTCGCCGCCGGCTCCCGGCGCCACCCACTAGCTAAGCAGTACAGACGACGACATAGGGGACATAGTGCTCGACGTCAACTTCTTCGACGAGCTGCGCATCGGCCTCGCCACCGCCGACGACATCCGTCAGTGGTCCCACGGCGAGGTCAAGAAGCCTGAGACGATCAACTACCGCACCCTGAAGCCGGAGAAGGACGGGCTCTTCTGCGAGAAGATCTTCGGTCCTCAGCGGGACTGGGAGTGCTACTGCGGCAAGTACAAGCGGGTTCGCTTCAAGGGCATCATCTGCGAGCGCTGCGGCGTCGAGGTGACCCGCTCGAAGGTCCGCCGTGAGCGGATGGGGCACATCGAGCTCGCTGCTCCGGTGACCCACATCTGGTACTTCAAGGGCGTGCCGAGCCGGTTGGGCTACCTGCTGGATCTCGCCCCGAAGGACCTCGAGAAGATCATCTACTTCGCCTCGTACGTCGTGACGAGCGTGGACGCCGAGGCGCGTCACCGCGACCTCTCGACGATCGAGAACGAGATCCTGGCCGAGAAGCGGCAGGCCGAGAACAGCCGCGACTCGGAGATCGAGAAGCGGGCCGCCAAGCTCGAGGCCGACCTGGCCGAGCTGGAGGCCGAGGGTGCCAAGGCGGACGTCCGGCGCAAGGTCAAGGAAGGCGGAGAGCGCGAGATGCGCCAGATCCGCGACCGGGCCCAGCGCGAGATCGACCGCCTGGACGAGGTGCTGGACACCTTCCGCAAGCTGGAGCCGAAGCAGCTGGTCACCGACGAGCTGCTCTACCGGGAGCTGCGCGACCGGTTCGGCGAGTACTTCACCGGCGGCATGGGCGCCGAGGCGATCAAGGCGCTGGTCCAGAACATGGACCTCGACGCCGAGGCGGAGAGCCTGCGGGAGACCATCCGCACCGGCAAGGGGCAGCGGAAGATCCGGGCGCTCAAGCGGCTGAAGGTGGTCGCGGCGTTCCTGAACACCCGCAACTCGCCGCTCGGCATGGTGCTCGACTGCGTGCCGGTGATCCCGCCGGACCTGCGTCCGATGGTGCAGCTCGACGGTGGCCGCTTCGCGACCTCCGACCTGAACGACCTGTACCGCCGCGTGATCAACCGGAACAACCGCCTCAAGCGGCTGATCGACCTCGGCGCGCCCGAGATCATCGTCAACAACGAGAAGCGGATGCTCCAGGAGGCCGTCGACGCGCTGTTCGACAACGGCCGTCGCGGCCGGCCGGTCACCGGTCCGGGCAACCGTCCGCTGAAGTCGCTGTCCGACATGCTCAAGGGCAAGCAGGGCCGGTTCCGCCAGAACCTGCTGGGCAAGCGCGTCGACTACTCCGGCCGTTCGGTCATCGTGGTCGGCCCGAAGCTCAAGCTGCACCAGTGCGGCCTGCCCAAGCAGATGGCCCTGGAGCTGTTCAAGCCGTTCGTGATGAAGCGGCTGGTCGACCTCAACCACGCGCAGAACATCAAGTCCGCCAAGCGGATGGTCGAGCGGCAGCGGCCGGTCGTGTGGGACGTGCTGGAGGAGGTCATCGGCGAGCACCCGGTGCTGCTCAACCGGGCGCCGACCCTGCACCGGCTGGGCATCCAGGCCTTCGAGCCGCAGCTGGTCGAGGGCAAGGCCATCCAGATCCACCCGCTGGTCTGTACCGCGTTCAACGCCGACTTCGACGGTGACCAGATGGCGGTCCACGTGCCGCTGTCCGCCGAGGCCCAGGCCGAGGCGCGGATCCTGATGCTCTCGTCGAACAACATCCTCAAGCCGGCCGACGGCAAGCCGGTGACCATGCCCACGCAGGACATGATCATCGGTCTCTACCACCTCACCCACCTCACCACCGGTGAGCGCGGCGAGGGCCGGGCGTTCAGCTCGGACGCCGAGGCGCGGATGGCGTACGACAACGGCGAGCTGCACCTGCAGGCTCCGGTGCGGATCCGGCTGCGGGGCCTGGCCGGCGTCGACAACGGCCCGGGCGCGGAGCCCTGGACCGCCCCCGAGGGCTGGGTCGAGGGTGACCCGGTCACGGTGGAGACCACGCTCGGCCGGGTCCTGTTCAACGAGACGCTGCCGCAGGGCTACCGCTTCGTGAACTACGAGATCCGCAAGGGCCAGCTCTCCGCGATCGTCAACGACCTCGCCGAGCGCTTCCCGAAGGTGGCCCTCGCGGCCACCCTCGACGGGCTCAAGGAGGCCGGTTTCCACTGGGCCACCTGGTCCGGCGTGACGATCGGCATGGAGGACGTCATCGCTCCGCCGCGCAAGGCGGAGATCCTGGCGCGGTACGAGACCGAGGCCGACCGGATCGACAAGCAGTACCAGCGTGGTCTGATGACCGCCGAGGAGCGCCGCGGCGAGCTCATCGAGATCTGGACCAAGGCGACCAACGAGGTCGCCAAGGAGATGGACACCGCGCTGCCGCAGGAGAACCCGCTGTGGAAGATGATCAACTCGGGTGCTCGCGGTAACCTGCTCCAGCTCCGGCAGATCGCGGCGATCCGTGGTCTGGTGGCCAACCCGAAGGGCGAGATCATCCCGCGTCCGATCAAGGCGTCGTACCGGGAGGGTCTGTCCGTGCTGGAGTACTTCATCTCCACGCACGGTGCCCGGAAGGGTCTCGCGGACACGGCGCTGCGTACCGCCGACTCGGGTTACCTGACCCGTCGTCTGGTGGACGTCTCGCAGGACGTGATCATCCGCGAGGAGGACTGCGGCACCGACCGGGCCATCCCGATGCAGGTCGGGCAGCGGCGGGACGGCCAGCTGGTCGTGCACGAGCACGCCGAGACCAGCGTGCACGCCCGTACGCTGGCCGACGACATCAAGGGGCCGGACGGCACCGTCGTTGCCGAGCGGGGCGCGGACATCAACTCGATTCTGGTCGACAAGATCGTCGCCGCCGGGGTGGAGACCGTCCGGGTGCGCAGCGTGCTGACCTGCGAGTCGAAGCTGGGCGTCTGCGGTGCGTGCTACGGCCGCTCGCTGCCGACCGGCAAGACGGTGGACGTCGGCGAGGCGGTCGGCATCATCGCCGCCCAGTCGATCGGTGAGCCCGGTACGCAGCTGACGATGCGTACCTTCCACACCGGTGGTGTCGCCGGTGAGGACATCACCCAGGGTCTGCCGCGGGTCCAGGAGATCTTCGAGGCCCGTATCCCGAAGGGCAAGGCGCCCATCGCCGACACCCCGGGCCGGGTGCGGATCGAGGACGGCGAGCGGTCGCGGAAGATCATCGTCGTGCCGGACGACGGCAGCGACGAGATCGCCTACGACAAGATCTCGAAGCGGGTCCGGCTCCTGGTCAACGACGGTGATCACGTCGATGTCGGCGAGAAGCTCACGGTCGGTACGGTCGACCCGCACGAGCTGCTGCGCATCCTCGGCCCGCGCGCGGTCCAGGTCCACCTGACCCAGGAGGTCCAGGAGGTCTACCGCTCGCAGGGTGTGCTCATCCACGACAAGCACATCGAGATCATCATCCGCCAGATGCTCAAGCGGGTGACGGTCATCGACTCCGGCTCGACCGAGTTCCTGCCGGGCGTGCTCGTCGACCGGGCGCTGTTCGAGTCGGAGAACCGCCGGCTCGTGTCCGAGGGTGGCGAGCCCGCGGCCGGTCGTCCGGTGCTGATGGGTATCACCAAGGCCTCGCTGGCCACGGACTCCTGGCTGTCGGCGGCCTCCTTCCAGGAGACCACCCGGGTGCTGACGGACGCGGCGATCCACGCCCGCAGCGACTCGCTGATCGGCCTGAAGGAGAACGTGATCATCGGAAAGCTCATCCCGGCCGGTACGGGCATCAGCAAGTACCGCAACGTCCGGGTCGAGCCGACCGAGGAGGCGAAGGCCAAGGTCTACTCGATGACCGGTTACCCGGAGACCGACTACGGCTTCGGGCCGGCCAGCGGCCAGGCGGTCCCGCTGGACGACTTCGACTTCGGGTCGTACCGCTAAGGAGCGCTACACACGAGGCCCCCGGCACGCGTCGGGGGCCTCCCGTGTTTCCGGCGCCGGCCGCGTCAGGTGGGTGGCGCCGCCGGCCGCCAGGGGCGGGGCCGGGCATGATGGAGGGCATGACCACCGCTCCCGGGCCGATGCCGGTCGCTCCGCCGGGGCCGCCCCGACATCCGCTCGACCCGGATCCGGCGCGGGCCACGAAGGCCCGGGCGGTCTTCGCGCTGGGCCTGTTCGGCGCGTTGACCGGCCTGTTCGTCGGGGGAGTGGTACCGGCGACCGTGGCGCTCGTGCTGGCGCGGCAGGCGCGCCGCGACGCGTACGCCTCGGGGGGTTTCCTCACCGGGTCGGCCTGGCTGCGGCGCGGCGAGAGCCTGGCCTGGACGGGCCTGGTGCTGGTCGCGGTGGCCGTGGTCGCGGCGGTGGTGATCGGGGTGGTCCGGCTCGCCGAGGCGCCGTACGGGCAGGACTTCGCACCGAACGTGGACTGACCGACCCGGGGGAAACGGTCCGCGCCGGGCGTCGGTGGCTCGCCTGCCGGCGGTAGCCTGGCCGGTGTCCCGTCGCCCCGGCGCGTGGACGCCGACTGCCGACAGGAGGACCCGTGACCGACCCGGCGCGCCCGCAGGGCACCGACCCGACGGCGCCCGGCTGGCCGGACACCTCGACGGCGGGTGGGCGGTGGGAGCGGGGCGCTTCCGGTAGCCCGGCGTCGTCACCCGATCCCTGGTCCCGCCATCCGTCCGGGCCGCCTCCGACGCCGGCACCCTCCGGGCCGCCTCCGACGCCGGCGCCCTCCGGGTCGCCGGCGACGCCTGCGCCCGACGGGCCGGCTGTGCCCTCCGGGCCGGCTGCGACGCCGTCGGGCGTGCCGGTACACGACCCGTGGGCGCGCCCGGCCACCACTCCGCCGGGCCCGCCGGCGGGTGCGGTCACGCCCGGCGCCGGAGGTTGGGGCGCTCCGTCGGGCGGTACCCCGCCGATCGCGACCCCCGGCTGGGCTCCGCTGCCCGCGGTGCCACCACCGCCGCCGCGGGACGCGGTGCGGGCGCCGAAGCGGGTCGATCCGGTGCCCGGCACGCCCTTCGGCGTGGTGCACCTCGACGTGCCACCGGTCGCCTCCGGCCTGGCCGTGGGTTCGCTGGCGACCGGGATCGTCTCGATCCTGGTCTCGCTGCTGGTGATCTGTTTCGGGGTGGCCGGGCCGGACTGGGACGGTGTCTGGGCCGCTGGCGCCTTCACCGTGCTGGCGGTCCTGACCGGGGCCGGCGCCGTCGGCGCCGGCCTGCTGGGGCTGCGGCAGATCCGTCGGCCCGTGGCCCCGCCGGCGGTCCGGTTCACCGGGCGGGGTCTGGCCGTCGCGGGGGTCAGCTGCGGTGCGACGGGGCTGCTGATCAGCCTGCTCGGGCTGGGGCTGGCGTTCCTGGTGTCGTTGGCGTGACCCGTGCTGCCGGGGCGACCCGGGAGCCGGCGGCAACCACCGGGGCCGACGGGCCGGATGCCGCCGCAGCCGGTACACTTGTTTCCCTAGGTGCCCATCACGGGTGCGCGGGCCGGACGGTTCCGATCGGCGGGCGGTGAGACGCCCGGGTGGCCGCCCCGTTTTGACCAGCGCGGTTGTGGTAGGTACTCTTTCCCCTTGTGCCCGGGCAAGCCCGGGCGGTTCGTGCGTGCGCAGGATCCGGTCGTGCCGGTGCTCCCGCCGCAGCACGATGACATGCCAGAGGATCCGGTGCACGGCCTGCCGCGTGCCGGTGACACACCCCGGGTGCGCGTGAGCGACGGCCCGGGGACCGTGAGCCGGGCGACACGCCCGACCGCGGGTGCTGGGACCCCGTCAGGTGGCCCTGGTTGGAATGTAGGAGAGCCGTCCATCAGGCCGGCTAGAGCAGACGGCGCGGTCGCTGAGCGGCGGCCGAAGGGAGCGGAGAAACCCGGTGCCCACCATTCAACAGCTGGTCCGCAAGGGCCGGCAGGCCAAGACGACCAAGACGAAGACCCCGGCGCTGAAGGGGTCTCCCCAGCGGCGCGGCGTGTGCACCCGCGTGTACACCACCACCCCGAAGAAGCCGAACTCGGCGCTGCGCAAGGTCGCTCGTGTCAAGCTCAGCAGCCAGATCGAGGTGACCGCCTACATCCCGGGCGTCGGCCACAACCTGCAGGAGCACTCGATCGTGCTCGTGCGCGGCGGCCGTGTGAAGGATCTCCCCGGCGTGCGGTACAAGATCGTTCGCGGCTCGCTGGACACCCAGGGTGTCCGCAACCGCAAGCAGGCGCGCAGCCGCTACGGCGCGAAGAAGGAGAAGAGCTGACATGCCGCGTAAGGGACCCGCTCCGCGGCGGCCGCTGGTCGCTGACCCGGTGTACAACTCGCCGCTGGTCACCCAGCTCGTCAACAAGATCCTGCTGCGCGGCAAGCGGCAGCTCGCCGAGCGCATCGTGTACGAGGCCCTTGAGGGGTGCCGCGAGAAGTCCGGCACCGACCCGGTCGTCACCCTGAAGCGGGCGATGGACAACGTCAAGCCGACCCTCGAGGTGCGCAGCCGCCGTGTCGGTGGCGCCACCTACCAGGTGCCGGTCGAGGTCCGCCCCGCCCGGGCGACCACCCTCGGTCTGCGCTGGCTGGTCACCTACGCCCGCGCCCGGCGCGAGAAGACCATGGTCGAGCGGCTGATGAACGAGCTGCTGGATGCGAGCAACGGTCTCGGTGCCGCCGTCAAGCGGCGCGAGGACACCCACAAGATGGCCGAGTCCAACAAGGCCTTCGCGCACTACCGCTGGTAACACCCCGGTTCCGGCGCCATCCGGCGCCGGAACCACAACCAGTTGTTGTCGAGACGACAAAAGTTAGGGACTGAAGTGGCCGCCGCAGACGCGCTCGCCAACGTACGCAACATCGGCATCATGGCGCACATCGATGCCGGTAAGACCACTACCACCGAGCGGATCCTGTTCTACACCGGTATCACGTACAAGATCGGTGAAGTCCACGAGGGCGCTGCCGTCATGGACTGGATGGAGCAGGAGCAGGAGCGCGGTATCACCATCACTTCCGCCGCCACGAAGTGCGAGTGGAAGGGCCACACGATCCAGATCATCGACACGCCCGGCCACGTCGACTTCACGGTCGAGGTCGAGCGGTCGCTGCGGGTTCTGGACGGTGCGGTCGCGGTCTACGACGGTGTCGCCGGCGTGGAGCCGCAGACGGAGAACGTCTGGCGCCAGGCCGACAAGTACAACGTCCCGCGGATGTGCTTCGTCAACAAGCTGGACCGGACCGGTGCCGACTTCTTCCGCTGCGTGCAGATGATGATCGACCGGCTCAACGCCACGCCGCTGGTCCTGCAGGTGCCGATCGGCGCCGAATCCGACTTCATCGGTGTGGTGGACCTCGTCGGCATGCGTGCCCTCACCTGGCGCGGGGAGACCCAGAAGGGTGAGGACTACGCGGTCGAGGAGATCCCGGCCGACCTGGCGGACACCGCCGCCGAGTGGCGCGAGAAGCTGCTGGAGACCCTGGCCGACGTCGACGACTCGGTGATGGAGAAGTACCTCGAGGGCGACGAGATCTCTGCCGACGACATCCAGGCCGCCATCCGCCGCGCCACCATCGCCGGCAAGGCCAACCCGGTGCTGTGCGGCACCGCGTTCAAGAACAAGGGCATCCAGCCCATGCTCGACGCGGTGGTCGCCTACCTGCCGTCGCCGCTGGACATCCCGGCGATCGAGGGCACCGCGACCGACGGCGAGACGCCGATGCAGCGCAAGCCGTCCACGTCGGAGCCGTTCTCCGGTCTCGCCTTCAAGATCCAGACCGACCGGCACCTCGGCAAGCTCACCTATGTCCGGGTCTACTCCGGCGTGGTCGAGTCCGGGTCGCAGGTGGTCAACTCCACCAAGGACCGCAAGGAGCGGATCGGCAAGATCTACCAGATGCACGCCAACAAGCGGGAGGAGCGCAGCTCCGCCAAGGCTGGCGACATCATCGCGGTCCAGGGTCTGAAGCAGACCACCACCGGTGACACGCTGTGCGACCCGGCGAACCCGGTCATCCTCGAGTCGATGACCTTCCCGGAGCCGGTCATCGAGGTGGCCATCGAGCCGAAGACCAAGGCCGACCAGGAGAAGCTCAGCACCGCCATCCAGCGGCTGGCCGAGGAGGACCCGACCTTCCGCGTCAAGCTGGACGACGAGACCGGCCAGACGGTCATCTCGGGCATGGGCGAGCTGCACCTGGACATCCTGGTGGACCGGATGCGTCGCGAGTTCAACGTCGAGGCCAACATCGGCAAGCCGCAGGTGGCGTACCGCGAGACCATCCGCCGTCCGGTGGAGAAGGTCGAGTACACCCACAAGAAGCAGACCGGTGGTTCCGGCCAGTACGCCCGGGTCATCATCAGCCTGGAGCCGCTGCCGCTGGACAACGAGGCCCCGACCTACGAGTTCGCGAACGCCGTCACCGGTGGCCGCATCCCTCGGGAGTTCATCCCCTCGGTGGACGCGGGTGCGCAGGACGCCATGCAGTACGGCATCCTCGCCGGCTTCCCGCTGGTCGGTGTGAAGCTGACGCTGGTGGACGGTCAGTACCACGAGGTCGACTCGTCCGAAATGGCGTTCAAGATCGCCGGTTCGATGGCGCTGAAGGAGGCGGCCCGCAAGGCCGACCCGGCGCTGCTCGAGCCGATGATGGCCGTTGAGGTCACCACTCCTGAGGAGAACATGGGTGACGTCATCGGCGACCTCAACTCCCGCCGTGGCATCATCCAGGCGATGGAGGAGCGCGGCGGTGCCCGCGTCGTCCGCGCCTTGGTGCCGTTGTCGGAGATGTTCGGCTACGTCGGCGACCTGCGGTCGAAGACCCAGGGCCGGGCTAGCTACAGCATGCAGTTCGACTCCTACGCCGAGGTTCCCGCCTCGGTGGCCAAGGAGATCATCGCCAAGGCGACCGGTGAGTGACGCTCACCTGAGCTGACCCGATGAGCCGGGTGTGGTCGCGGGAGGTTCTCCCGCCCGCGACCACCTCGGTCGGAGTGTGTGAATCCGGGCCTGTAGGCTTCATCGCCGCAGAACCCACCAAAGGCTCTCCGACCGTCAGGTCGGAAAGGCTGTCGACAGAGTCCTAAGCGCCGACCGGCGCGCCGGGGCGAACGAACCAAGAAAGTCCACAGGAGGACACCAGTGGCGAAGGCGAAGTTCGAGCGGACTAAGCCGCACGTCAACATCGGCACCATTGGTCACATCGACCACGGTAAGACGACGCTGACGGCGGCCATCACCAAGGTCCTGCACGACCAGTACCCGGAACTGAACCCGTACACGCCGTTCGACCAGATCGACAACGCGCCGGAGGAGAAGGCGCGGGGTATCACGATCTCGATCTCGCACGTCGAGTACCAGACCGAGGCGCGGCACTACGCGCACGTCGACTGCCCCGGTCACGCCGACTACATCAAGAACATGATCACCGGTGCCGCCCAGATGGACGGCGCGATCCTGGTGGTCGCGGCGACCGACGGCCCGATGCCGCAGACCCGCGAGCACGTGCTGCTGGCCCGCCAGGTTGGCGTGCCGTACATCGTCGTGGCGCTCAACAAGAGCGACATGGTCGACGACGAGGAGCTCCTGGAGCTCGTCGAGCTCGAGGTCCGCGAGCTGCTCTCCTCGCAGGAGTACCCGGGTGACGACCTGCCGGTCGTCCGGGTGTCCGCGCTGAAGGCCCTCGAGGGCGACCCCGAGTGGACCCAGCGCCTGCTGGACCTGATGACCGCGGTCGACACCGCGATCCCGCAGCCGGAGCGCGAAATCGAGAAGCCGTTCCTGATGCCGATCGAGGACGTCTTCACGATCACCGGCCGTGGCACCGTCGTCACCGGTCGCGCGGAGCGCGGCGTCCTCAAGCCGAACGAGGAGGTGGAGATCGTCGGTATCCGCGAGAAGTCGCAGAAGACGGTCTGCACCGGCATCGAGATGTTCCGCAAGCTGCTCGACGAGGCCCGCGCGGGTGAGAACGTCGGTCTGCTGCTGCGTGGCATCAAGCGCGAGGACGTCGAGCGCGGCATGGTCGTCATCAAGCCGGGCACCACGACCCCGCACACGGAGTTCGAGGCGACGGTCTACATCCTCTCCAAGGAGGAGGGCGGCCGGCACACCCCGTTCTTCCAGAACTACCGTCCGCAGTTCTACTTCCGGACCACGGACGTCACCGGTGTCGTCACCCTCCCCGAGGGCACCGAGATGGTCATGCCGGGCGACAACACCTCGATGAGCGTGAAGCTCATTCAGCCGATCGCGATGGAGGAGAACCTCAAGTTCGCGATCCGTGAGGGTGGTCGCACGGTTGGCGCGGGTCGCGTCACCAAGATCATCAAGTGAGCTGGGTAACCCCGATTAGACCCGCCGCCGGTCGTGCGGCATACTAGTCAGGTTGCGTAACGACGGTTCGTTCCGCCTGCGTTCGGTTCGCCGAACCTCCAGGTGGGTGGGCCAGTCGGGCGTAGGGTGGTTGGCGGCCAGTCCGTCAACCACCCTCGCACGGCGTCCAGGTCGCGGTAATGCGATCGACGCCAGGACCCACCGCGTGGTCAGGATCGCTCCGGAGTCCCGGGGCGGAGCCTGGCCCAAGGGCGCGACACGCCCGACCGCGGGGGTCGGCGAAGTGGGCCTGTGCCAGCCGGCACAGGCGCCCGCAACACAGCGGCATCGAGAGAAGGAACAGAAGCCACCATGGCGGGACAGAAGATCCGCATCCGGCTCAAGGCCTATGACCACGAGGTCGTCGACTCCTCGGCTCGGAAGATCGTCGAGACGGTGACGCGTACCGGGGCGCAGGTCGCGGGCCCGGTGCCGCTGCCCACGGAGATCAACCGTTTCTGCGTCATCCGCTCGCCGCACAAGTACAAGGACTCGCGCGAGCACTTCGAGATGCGTACGCACAAGCGGCTGATCGACATCATCGACCCGACCCCGAAGACGGTCGACTCGCTCATGCGCCTCGACCTGCCGGCTGGCGTCGACATCGAGATCAAGCTGTAGGGATCGGACAAATGGACAGGCAAGTCAAGGGGATCCTGGGCGCGAAGCTCGGCATGACCCAGGTCTGGGACAACAACCGCGTTGTCCCGGTGACCGTGGTTCAGGCCGGCCCGTGCGTCGTCAGCCAGGTTCGTAGCCCCGAGAAGGATGGCTACGCGGCGGTCCAGCTGGCGTACGGCGCCATCGACCCGCGCAAGGTCAAGAAGCCGATCAGCGGTCACTACGCGAAGGCCGACGTCGCGCCCCGGCGCCACATCGTCGAGCTGCGCACGAGCGACGCCGCCGAGTACGCGCTCGGCCAGGAGGTCACGGTCGAGCAGTTCCCGGCCGGCGTCTCGGTCGACGTGACCGGCAAGACCAAGGGCAAGGGCTACGCCGGCCCGATGAAGCGGCACGGCTTCCACGGCCTGCGCGCCAGCCACGGTGTCGAGCGCAAGCACCGCTCGCCGGGCTCCATCGGCGCCTGCGCCACCCCGGGCCGTGTCTTCAAGGGCACCCGGATGGCCGGCCGGATGGGTGGCGTGCGCTACACCGTCCAGAACCTGACCGTCCAGGCGGTCGACACCGAGAACAACCTCCTGCTCGTCCGCGGCGCCATCCCCGGCCCCAAGGGCGCGCTGGTCCTGGTCCGCACCGCGGCCAAGGCCAAGGCGAAGAAGGGTGGTGCGGGCAAGTGACCACCGTTGACGTCCTCACCGTCGAAGGCACCAAGGCCGGCGCCGTCGAGCTGCCCGCCGACATCTTCGACGCGCAGGCCAACGTCGCGCTGATGCACCAGGTCGTGGTGGCCCAGCTCGCGGCGGCCCGGCAGGGCACGCACAAGACCAAGACCCGCGGCGAGGTCGCCGGCGGCGGCAAGAAGCCGTACAAGCAGAAGGGCACCGGCCGGGCCCGGCAGGGCTCGATCCGCGCGCCGCAGTTCGCCGGCGGTGGCGTGGTGCACGGTCCCGTGCCGCGCGACTACAGCCAGCGGACCCCGAAGAAGATGAAGGCCGCCGCCCTGCGTGGCGCTCTCTCCGACCGGGCCCGCGCCGGCAAGGTGCACGTCGTCGAGGCGTTCGTCTCGGGCGAGAAGCCGTCGACCAAGGCCGCGCTGGCCACGCTGGCGAAGCTGACCGACGCCCGCCGGGTGCTGGTCGTGCTGAGCAGCACCGACGAGCTGAACTGGGTGTCGCTGCGCAACGAGCCGCGGGTGCACCTGATCGAGGCCGGCCAGCTCAACACGTACGACGTGCTGGTGGCCGACGACGTGGTCTTCACCAAGGAGGCCCTGGACGAGTTCCTGGGCGTTCCCGCCGAGACCACCGAGGAGGGTGGCAAGTGAGCACGATCGCCGACCCGCGCGACATCATCGTGGCGCCGGTCGTCTCGGAGAAGAGCTACAGCGAGCTGAACCGCAACTGGTACACCTTCCTGGTGCACCCGGACGCGAACAAGACCGCGATCAAGATCGCCATCGAGCAGATCTTCAACGTCCGCGTCCTGACGGTCAACACGCTCAACCGCGAGGGCAAGCGCAAGCGGACCCGCACCGGGTTCGGCAAGCGCAAGGACACCAAGCGGGCGATGGTGAAGCTGGCTGACGGTGACCGCATCGAGGCCTTCGGCGGCCCGGTCAGCTGAGGGGTGTAGACAATGGCTATCCGTAAGTACAAGCCGACGACGCCGGGCCGGCGTGGCTCGAGCGTCGCCGACTTCGCCGAGATCACCCGGTCGACGCCCGAGAAGTCGCTGCTGGCTCCGCTGCCCAAGAAGGGCGGTCGCAACGCCCACGGCCGGATCACCACCCGGCACCACGGTGGCGGCCACAAGCGGCAGTACCGGATCATCGACTTCAAGCGGGTCGACAAGGACGGCGTGCCGGCGAAGGTCGCGCACATCGAGTACGACCCGAACCGCACCGCGCGGATCGCGCTGCTGCACTACCTGGACGGCGAGAAGCGGTACATCATCGCGCCGAAGGACCTGAAGCAGGGCGACGTCGTCGAGTCCGGACCGAGCGCCGACATCAAGCCGGGCAACAACCTGCCGCTGCGCAACATCCCGGTCGGCACCACGATCCACAGCGTGGAGCTGCGCCCGGGCGGCGGCGCCAAGCTGGCCCGTTCGGCCGGCGTCGGCATCCAGCTGCTCGGCCGCGAGGGCGCGTACGCGACCCTGCGCATGCCGTCCGGTGAGATCCGGCGCGTGGACGTGCGCTGCCGCGCCAGCATCGGCGAGATCGGCAACGCCGACCAGTCGAACATCAACTGGGGTAAGGCCGGCCGGATGCGGTGGAAGGGCAAGCGACCCACCGTCCGTGGTGTCGCGATGAACCCGGTCGACCACCCGCACGGTGGTGGTGAGGGCAAGACCTCCGGTGGTCGCCACCCGGTCAACCCGCAGGGTAAGCCCGAGGGCCGCACCCGTCGTAAGGGCCAGCCGAGTGACCGGCTGATCGTCCGCCGCCGCTACGCCACGCGTAAGCGCGGCTGAGGGAGATAAGACATGCCTCGCAGCCTGAAGAAGGGCCCGTTCGTCGACGACCACCTGATCAAGAAGGTGGAGACGCAGAACGACAAGGGCACGAAGAACGTCATCAAGACCTGGTCGCGGCGCTCGACGATCATCCCCGAGATGCTGGGCCACACGATCGCGGTGCACGACGGACGCAAGCACGTCCCGGTGTTCGTGACCGAGGCGATGGTCGGGCACAAGCTCGGCGAGTTCGCGCTGACCCGCACGTTCAAGGGTCACGAGAAGGACGACCGGAAGAGCCGCCGGCGCTGACGCCGCGGGCATACGGATAGAGGAACAAGGGGTTACAGCGATGCCAGGAAAGGGCGACGCTCCGGTGCTTCCGGGCGCGCGGGCGGTTGCGCGGTACGTGCGCATCTCGCCGATGAAGGCGCGCCGGGTGGTCAACCTCGTCCGCGGCCTGCCCGCGAAGGAGGCGCTCACGGTGCTGCAGTTCGCGCCGCAGGCCGCGAGCGAGCAGGTGTACAAGGTGCTCGCGAGCGCGATCGCCAACGCGGAGAACAACGAGCGGCTGGACCCCGACGCGCTGCTCGTCAGCGAGGCGTACGTGGACGAGGGCCCGACCATGAAGCGGTTCCAGCCGCGGGCGCAGGGCCGGGCGTACCGGATCCGGAAGCGCACCTGCCACATCACCGTCGCGGTTGAGGCGGTGGCTCCGGCCGCGCCGAGGAAGGCGGCCGGGAAGAAGGCGGCGGCGACGAAGGCGGCCCCGGAGGCGCAGGCCGCGCCGGCGGAGACCGAGAGCAAGACGGAGGGTGCCGAGTAATGGGTCAGAAGGTTCACCCGCACGGGTTCCGGCTCGGCATCTCGACCGACTGGAAGTCGCGCTGGTTCGCGGACAAGCTCTACAAGGACTACATCGGCGAGGACGTCAAGATCCGCCGGATGATGTCCAAGGGCCTCGAGCGCGCCGGGATCTCCAAGGTCGACATCGAGCGCACCCGGGACCGGGTCCGCGTCGACATCCACACCGCCCGGCCGGGCATCGTCATCGGCCGTAAGGGTGCGGAGGCCGACCGGATCCGCGGCGAGCTCGAGAAGCTGACCGGCAAGCAGGTCCAGCTCAACATCATCGAGGTGAAGAGCCCCGAGTCGGACGCGCAGCTCGTGGCGCAGGGCGTCGCGGAGCAGCTGTCCAGCCGGGTCAGCTTCCGCCGGGCGATGCGCAAGGCCATGCAGTCCGCGATGAAGAACCCGGTCTGCAAGGGCATCCGGGTCCAGGTCTCGGGCCGTCTCGGCGGCGCCGAGATGAGCCGGACCGAGTTCTACCGCGAGGGCCGGGTCCCGCTGCACACGCTGCGGGCCAACATCGAGTACGGCTTCTTCGAGGCCCGTACCACCTTCGGCCGGATCGGCGTGAAGGTCTGGATCTACAAGGGCGACGCGGTGCCGGGTCGGGAGACTCCGGCCGAGGCTCCGTCGCGCCCGCGCCGTGAGCGCGGCGACCGCCCCGAGCGGCCGCGCCGTGGTCGGTCCGGCTCGTCCGGCACGACCCCCGGTGGCACCGAGGCCGGCCGGGCCGCCGCGACCACCATCGCGCAGCAGGCCGAGACGCCGAGCGGCGAGCCGGTGGATGCGTCCGCCGTCGCCGCCGCGGCAGAACCGCAGCAGGAGGGCTGACAGATGCTGATGCCGCGCAAGCCCCCGAAGGGCTTCCGCAAGCCGCACCACCCGGACCGCAGCGGCGCGTCCAAGGGTGGTAACCGGGTGGTGTTCGGCGAGTTCGGGATCCAGGCTCTCGAGCCGGCGTACGTGACCAACCGTCAGATCGAGTCGGCGCGTATCGCGATGACCCGCCACATCAAGCGTGGCGGCAAGGTCTGGATCACGATCTTCCCGGACCAGGCCCTCACCAAGAAGCCGGCCGAGACCCGGATGGGTTCCGGTAAGGGTTCGCCCGAGTGGTGGGTCGCGAACGTGAAGCCGGGGCGGGTCCTCTTCGAGATGTCCTTCCCCAACGAGCAGATCGCGCGTGAGGCCATGCGCCGCGCGATCCACAAGCTCCCGATGAAGTGCCGGATTGTTACGCGCGAAGTGGGTGAATCCTGATGGCAGCGGGCGTTAAGGCCGCCGAGCTGCGTGAGCTCTCCGAGGAGGAGCTGGTCACGAAGCTGCGCGAGGCCAAGGCGGAGCTGTTCAACCTCCGCGTGCAGGCCGCAACCGGGCAGCTGGACAACAACCGGCGGCTGCAGGTCATCCGTCGGGAGATCGCCCGGATCTACACGATCATGCGTGAGCGCGAGCTGGGGCTCTCGGCCGCGCCGACTGAGGTGACTGCAGGATGAGCGAGAACACCACCGCCAGCGCGCGGGCCCGTCGCAAGGTGCGTGAGGGTCTCGTGGTCAGCGACAAGATGGAAAAGACCGTCGTCGTCGAGGTCGAGGACCGGGTCAAGCACGCGCTGTACGGCAAGATCATGCGCCGTACCAGCAAGCTGAAGGTCCACGACGAGCAGAACTCCGCCGGCATCGGCGACCGGGTCCTGATCATGGAGACCCGGCCGCTCTCGGCCACCAAGCGGTGGCGGCTCGTGGAGATCCTCGAGAAGGCCAAGTAGCGAAGGCTCAAGCCCACCCGGCGTTGGCCGGGGGGCGCAGGTTCCGCCAGGCTCCGGCCGCCGCGTGCGGCCGGAGAACCGGCAGACATAGGAGATAGACGTGATTCAGCAGGAGTCGCGACTGCGCGTCGCCGACAACACGGGTGCCCGGGAGATCCTGTGCATCCGGGTGCTCGGTGGCTCCGGTCGGCGCTACGCAGGCATCGGCGACGTCATCGTGGCCACCGTCAAGGACGCGATCCCGGGTGCCGGTGTCAAGAAGGGCGACGTCGTCAAGGCTGTCGTCGTTCGCACCGCCAAGGAGAAGCGGCGGCCGGACGGCTCGTACATCCGCTTCGACGAGAACGCCGCCGTCATCATCAAGGACGGCGGGGACCCGCGTGGCACCCGTATCTTCGGCCCGGTGGGCCGCGAGCTGCGGGACAAGCGGTTCATGAAGATCATTTCTCTCGCGCCGGAGGTGTTGTGACCGTGAAGGTCAAGAAGGGCGACACGGTCGTCGTCATCGCCGGCAAGGACAAGGGTGCCAAGGGCAAGGTCATCGCGGCCTACCCGCGGCAGGACAAGGTCCTGGTCGAGGGCGTGAACCGGGTCAAGAAGCACACCCGCATCAGCACCACCCAGCGTGGCGCCAAGACCGGTGGCATCGTCACCCAGGAGGCCCCGATCCACGTCTCGAACGTGATGGTCCTGGACTCCGACGGGAAGCCGACCCGCGTCGGCTACCGGATCGACGAGAACGGCCAGAAGGTCCGCATCGCGCGTAGCACCGGTAAGGACCTGTGATGACCACGGCTACCGAAACCAAGACCATGCCGCGCCTCAAGGAGCGGTACCGCAACGAGATCGTGGCCCAGCTGCGCGAGCAGTACAACTACGGCAACCCGATGCAGGTGCCGCGGCTGGTCAAGATCGTCGTCAACATGGGTGTCGGCGAGGCCGCCCGGGACGCCAAGCTGATCGAGGGCGCCGTCCGCGATCTGGCGACCATCACCGGCCAGAAGCCGCAGGTGCGGCGGGCGTCCAAGTCCATCGCGCAGTTCAAGCTGCGGGAGGGCATGCCGATCGGCGCGAAGGTCACCCTGCGCGGCGACCGGATGTGGGAGTTCCTGGACCGGCTGCTGTCGATCGCGCTGCCGCGTATCCGCGACTTCCGCGGCCTCGACGGGCGCAAGCTCGACGGGCACGGCAACTACACGTTCGGTCTGACCGAGCAGTCGGTGTTCCACGAGATCGACCAGGACAAGATCGATCGCCAGCGGGGCATGGACATCACGGTGGTCACCACCGCCACGACCGACGACGAGGGCCGGGCGCTGCTCAAGCTCCTGGGCTTCCCGTTCAAGGAGAACTGAGATGGCCAAGAAGGCGCTGATCCTCAAGGCGGCCGCGAAGCCGAAGTTCTCGGTTCGCGCGTACACCCGCTGCCAGCGGTGCGGGCGTCCGAAGGCGGTCTACCGCAAGTTCGGTCTCTGCCGGGTCTGCATCCGGGAGATGGCCCACCGCGGTGAGCTGCCCGGCGTGTCCAAGGCTTCCTGGTAATAGCCCGGCGCGCTCCGCGCGTCAGCTGCACTGTCTCTTCGCCGTAGGCCCGGGGTAGCCCCGGGAACCCCGGCGAGAAAGGTTGACGAGTTTAATGACGATGACCGACCCGATCGCAGACATGCTCACGCGTCTGCGTAACGCCAACCAGGCGTACCACGACCGGGTGACGATGCCCTACTCGAAGATCAAGGCGAACATCGCCGAGGTCCTCAAGTCCGAGGGGTACATCGCCACCTGGTCGGTCGAGGAGCCCGAGGAGGGCGCCGTCGGCAAGCGACTGGTCGTCGAGCTGAAGTACGGCCAGAACCGCGAGCGGAGCCTGGCCGGCATCAAGCGCGTGTCCAAGCCCGGCCTCCGGGTGTACGCCAAGTCGGGCGAGCTCCCGCGGGTGCTCGGCGGGCTGGGCGTGGCGATCATTTCGACGTCCCAGGGGCTGCTCACCGACCGGCAGGCCCGCAAGCGGAGCGTTGGCGGGGAAGTCCTCGCCTTCGTCTGGTAACGGGAGACAGGTAGAAATGTCGCGTATTGGACGTAAGTCGATCCCGGTGCCATCCGGCGTCGACGTCACGATCGACGGCCGGACCGTCAAGGTCAAGGGCCCCAAGGGCGAGCTCTCGCACACCCTGGCCGAGCCGATCACCATCGAGAAGGCCGAGGACGGGCAGCTGAACGTCGCCCGCCCGAACGACGAGCGCAAGGCCAAGGAGCTGCACGGCCTGAGCCGTACCCTGGTCGCCAACATGATCGTCGGCGTCACCGAGGGCTACCGTAAGAGCCTGGAGATCGCGGGCACCGGCTACCGGGTCACCGCCAAGGGCAAGGATCTGGAGTTCGCGCTCGGGTTCTCGCACCCGGTTCTGGTGCAGGCGCCGGAGGGCATCACCTTCACGGTGGAGAGGCCGACGCTGTTCCACGTGGCCGGCATCGACAAGCAGCTGGTCGGCGAGGTCGCCGCGAACATCCGGAAGATCCGCCCGCCGGAGCCCTACAAGGGCAAGGGCGTGAAGTACCAGGGCGAGGTCATCCGCCGCAAGGCTGGAAAGGCAGGTAAGAAGTGAGCGCCACGCTGCTCAAGCGCCGCCGCGGCGTCGCCGCCAAGCGCGCCGTCGGGCGTGCGCGCCGGCACTTCCGGGTCCGCAAGAACATCAGTGGTACGCCCGAGCGTCCCCGCCTGGTGGTCACCCGCTCCCTGCGGCACATCGTCGCCCAGATCGTGGACGACACCAAGGGTCACACCCTGGTGTCGGCCTCGACCCTGGACGCGTCGCTGCGGGGTGCCGAAGGCGACAAGAGCGCCCTGGCCGGCAAGGTCGGCGCTCTGATCGCCGAGCGGGCCAAGGCCGCTGGCATCTCCAAGGTCGTCTTCGACCGCGGTGGCAACCGGTACGCGGGGCGGGTCGCCGCGCTTGCCGACGCCGCCCGCGAAGCCGGGCTCGAGTTCTGACAAACCCCGTCACGAGAGAAAAGGAAGGCTGCTGATGCCAGGTCAACAGCGCCGTGGCGGCGGGTCCGGTGGCAACGAGGGTGGTCGCCGCGACAACCGCCGTGAGGGCGGCCGCGGAAACGCGCCCGTCGAGAAGACCCCGCACCTCGAGCGGGTCGTCGCGATCAACCGCGTCGCCAAGGTCGTGAAGGGTGGTCGTCGCTTCAGCTTCACCGCCCTCGTGGTCGTGGGCGACGGCGCCGGCACCGTCGGCGTGGGCTACGGAAAGGCCAAGGAGGTGCCCGCGGCGATCGCCAAGGGTGTCGAGGAGGCCAAGAAGCACTTCTTCAAGGTGCCGATGATCGGCACCTCGATCCCGCACCCGGTGCAGGGCGAGGAGGCGGCCGGCGTGGTGCTGCTCAAGCCGGCCTCGGCCGGTACGGGTGTCATCGCCGGTGGTCCGGTGCGTGCCGTGCTGGAGTGCGCGGGCATCCACGACGTGCTCTCCAAGAGCCTCGGCTCGTCCAACCCGATCAACATCGTGCACGCCACGGTGACGGCCCTGAAGGCGCTGGAGTCGCCCGAGGCCGTCGCGACCCGTCGTGGTCTGCCGGTCGAGGACGTCGCGCCGGCCGCCATGCTGGCGTCCCGGGCGGAGGTGGCGTCCTGATGGCTCGCCTGAAGGTCACCCAGGTCCGGTCCGACATCGGGGCCAAGCGCAACCAGCGTGACTCGCTGCGTTCGCTCGGCCTCAAGCGGATCAACGACGTGGTGGTCAAGGAGGACCGTCCGGAGATCCGCGGCATGATCTTCACGGTCAACCACCTCGTGAAGGTCGAGGAGGTCGAGTAATGACGATCAAGGTTCACCACCTGCGCCCGGCGCCCGGTGCCAAGACCGCCAAGACCCGGGTGGGTCGCGGTGAGGGCTCCAAGGGCAAGACCGCCGGTCGCGGTACCAAGGGCTCGAAGGCCCGGAAGAACATCTCGGCGGCGTTCGAGGGTGGGCAGATGCCCATCCACATGCGCCTGCCGAAGCTGAAGGGCTTCAAGAACAAGTTCAAGGTGACCTTCCAGGTCGTCAACCTGGACCGGCTCGCCGAGCTGTTCCCGAACGGCGGCCAGGTCGGCCCGGTCGAGCTGGTCGAGGCCGGTGCGGTCCGCAAGGGCCAGCCGGTCAAGGTGCTCGGGACGGGCGACCTCGGTGGGGTGGCGCTCCAGGTGTCGGCGCACGCGTTCAGCGCGTCGGCCAAGGAGAAGATCACCGCCGCCGGTGGCTCGGTCACCGAGCTGTAAGGCTGTCCGCCATGGCGCCCGCCCAGTTGTCCGCCAACTGGCGGGCGCCATGGTCCACCTGGGACGTGTGGTCCCGGTAATATCGGAATCGGTTTATGTAGCCGGGCACACCTGCCCGGACCGGGACCGGGCTGTTAGAGTCCGTTCCCAGCCATGGATACCGGGCGCCCGCCCGGCCACCCCGCCCCGCCAGGGACCACCGGCGGCCCGCCTCGCGCAGGAGGAAGAAGTTGCTGTCCGCCTTTCTCAGTGCGTTCCGTACGCCTGACCTGCGCAAGAAGATTCTCTTCACAGTAGGCATCATCGCGATCTACCGGCTCGGCGCCACGCTGCCGAGCCCCGGTGTGTCCTACGCCAACGTGCAGAAGTGTCTGGACACCCTGGAGAACGGCTCCACGGGCGTACTGAACCTGCTCAACCTCTTCTCGGGCGGGGCGCTGCTGCAGCTGTCCGTCTTCGCGCTGGGCATCATGCCCTACATCACCGCGTCGATCATCCTGCAGCTGCTGACCGTGGTGATCCCGCGGCTGGAGCAGCTCCGCAAAGAGGGTCAGGCCGGTCAGGCGAAGATCACCCAGTACACCCGCTACCTGACCCTGGGGCTGGGTGTCCTCCAGGCCTCGGCGTTCGTCGCGCTGGCCCGCTCGGGGCAGCTCTTCCAGAACCAGTGCGACCAGTTCCCGATCATCCCCGAGGGGACCGGCATCCCGGACTGGCTGACCCTGTCGCTGCTGGTGATGACGATGACCGCCGGCACGGGCGTGGTGATGTGGCTCGGTGAGCTGATCACCGACCGCGGCGTCGGCAACGGCATGTCCGTGCTGATCTTCACCTCGATCGCGGCCCGCCTCCCCAGCGAGGGCTGGCAGATCAAGCAGACTCAGGGCTGGGGCAAGTTCCTCCTGGTCATCGCGCTGGTCCTGCTCATCATCACCGCGGTCACCTTCATCGAGCAGGCGCAGCGCCGGATCCCGGTGCAGTACGCCAAGCGGATGATCGGCCGGCGGATGTACGGCGGCACCTCGACCTACATCCCGCTGAAGGTCAACCAGGCCGGCGTCATCCCGGTCATCTTCGGCTCGTCGCTGCTCTACCTGCCGCAGCTGGCCCTGCAGTTCTTCGACCCGAACAACCCGGGCAAGACCCAGGCGTGGATCCAGAACAACCTGGTCGACCCGACCAGCCCGATCTACATCTCGGTCTACTTCCTGCTGATCATCTTCTTCACGTACTTCTACGTCTCGATCACGTTCAACCCGACCGAGGTCGCGGACAACATGAAGAAGTACGGCGGCTTCGTGCCGGGCATCCGCCCCGGCAAGCCGACCGCCGACTACCTGGACTTCATCCTCAGCCGGATCACCCTGCCGGGCTCGCTCTACCTGGCCGCCATCTCGATCATGCCGAACTTCTTCTTCATCTGGCTCGACCGGCAGCAGTACCTGAACTTCCCGTTCGGCGGTGTCGCTGTGCTGATCATGGTCGGCGTCGGTCTGGAGACCACCAAGCAGATCGAGAGCCAGCTGATGCAGCGGAACTACGAAGGGTTCCTGCGGTAGATGAGACTCGTTCTGGTTGGCCCACCGGGCGCGGGCAAAGGCACGCAGGCCGAGTTCATCGCCGCGCACCTCTCGGTGCCGAAGATCTCGACCGGGGACATCTTCCGCTCGAACGTGTCGCAGGGCACGCCGCTCGGGGTCGAGGCGAAGCGGTACATGGACGCCGGCGAGCTGGTGCCGGACGAGGTGACCATCAACATGGTCCGGGAGCGGCTCGCCGAGCCGGACGCCAGCGAGGGCTTCCTCCTCGACGGCTTCCCGCGCACGACCCCGCAGGCCGCCGCGCTGGACAAGCTCCTCGCCGACCTCGGCACCGCGCTCGACCTGGTGCTGGAGCTGGTCGTCGACGACGACGAGGTGATCCGGCGGCTCTCCGGCCGGCGTACCTGCCGGGGCTGCGGCAAGATCTGGCACGTCGAGTTCGACCCGACCACCCGCGAAGGCATCTGCGACCGCTGCGGCGCCGAGCTGTTCCAGCGCGACGACGACAAGCCGGAGACCATCGCCACCCGCCTGCGGGAGTACGCGGACAAGACCGCGCCGCTGGTCGACTACTACGGCGCCCAGGGCAAGCTGGTGGGTATCGACGCCACGGGCCCGGTGGAGGACGTCACCGTCCGGGCCATCGACGCCCTGCGTTCGTACGGCGGCTGAGCTTCCCGGCACGGCGGATAGAGTGCGAGGAGCGGGGTACGCGATGACGTGCCCCGCTCTTCGGCGAGAAAGGTAGCCACCCGATGCGTCGTCCCCAGCTGGACATCCAGCTGAAGACCCCTGACCAGATCGAGAAGATGCGGGCCGCGGGGCTGGTCGTCGCTGAGGCGCTGCGCCGGATGCGGGAGGCGGTGGCTCCCGGTGTCAGCACCGCGGACCTGGACGCGATCGCCGAGTCGACCATCCGCGAGGCCGGGGCGGTCCCGTCCTTCAAGGGCTACCACGGCTTCCCCGCCTCGATCTGCTCCTCGGTCAACGAGCAGGTGGTGCACGCCATCCCGGCGCCGTCCCAGGTGCTCCGCGACGGCGACCTCATCTCCATCGACTGCGGTGCGGTGCTGAACGGCTGGCACGGCGACGCGGCGATCACCGTCGGCGTGGGCGACGTCGACCCGGCGCTGCTCCGGATGGCGGCCGTCGCCGAGGACGCCATGTGGGCGGGAATCGCCGCCGCCGCCCGGGGTGGGGCCAGCGGCAAGGGCCGCCTCACCGACATCTCCCACGCCGTCGAGACGGCGGTGCGCAAGGGCGGGCGGTACGGCATCGTCGACGGGTACGGCGGGCACGGCATCGGCACCGAGATGCACCAGGATCCGCACGTGCTCAACCACGGGCGCCCGGGCAAGGGGCCGCGACTGGTGCCGGGCATGGCGCTCGCCATCGAGCCGATGATCACGCTGGGCTCGCCCCGTACGGTCGAGTTGGCCGACGGGTGGACGGTGGTTACCCGGGACGGGTCGATGGCGGTGCACGTGGAGCACACCATGGCGCTGCTGCCCGACGGGGTCTGGGTGCTGACCGCTCCGGACGGGGGCCGGGAGCGCCTCGGCGACCTGGTCACCGCGCGCCAGCCGGCCCCCGCGGCCTGACCGGCCCGGCCTCGGCCGGTCCGGGTTCGCGGCGGCTGGCGGATCGGTGGCATCCTGGTACGCATGCAGGGGCGCGACGGGATGCGGGCGGCCGACGCCGACCGGCAGGCGGTTGCCGAACGGTTGCGGGTGGCCGTCGACGAGGGGCGCCTGGATCTGCACGAGTACGACGAGCGCCTGCAGCGGGCGTACACCGCCAAGACGTACGGCGAACTCGATTCGTTGCTCACCGACCTGCCCGCGCCTGCCGCGCCGGCCGCCTCGGGGCTGGCCGTCCCGGACGCGACCGTTCCCGCCGTGCCGGGCGGGACGGGCGGGGTGCCGGCTGTCGGCGGCCGCCCGGCCACCGCCCGGTGGCTCGCCGAGGTGTGGGAACCGTGGCTGAAGGTCGTGTCGATCGTGGTGACGATCTGGGCCGTCACGTCGCTCCTCTCGCAGGACCTCCTCTACTTCTGGCCCGGCTGGGTCGCCGGCCCGTGGGGCGCGGTGCTGCTGGTGCGTACGGTGTCCGGGATCACGTCGGGGAAGCCGGCACGGTGGGCGGCCGAGCGGGAGCGCCGGCGGCAACGGAAGCGGGAGAAGCGGGCCCGCAAGCGGGAGCGGCGGGCCGCCCAGCGGGAGGGCCGGGAGCTTCCTGGCGAATTGGGCTGAACGTCCCGTCCGCCGTGCGCCACCGCGCCGGTAATCGGCGGTCGGTTTGGCGGCGGCACGCAGGCGGGCGTACACTTTCTGATCGGCGCACAGCGTCCACTCCGGCATGCCCACCCTGCGCTTCGGTGGGAGTCGGAGCCGCGGCTGGCGCGGGCCAGCTGATCTCGATCAGTCACCCCGTGTAAGACGTTGTGGGCCGTCCGGAGTAACCGACGTCAGGACAGCGGAGGACATGCCGAAAAAAGACGGAGCCATCGAGATCGAGGGCCGGGTCATCGAGCCCCTGCCGAACGCCATGTTCCGCGTGGAGCTCGCGAACGGTCACAAGGTGCTGGCTCACATCAGCGGCAAGATGCGGCAGCACTACATCCGCATCCTGCCGGAGGACCGGGTCGTCGTCGAACTGTCGCCGTACGACCTGACCCGAGGGCGCATCGTCTACCGCTACAAGTAAGCCAAGCCTGACGGCGGCCGGGGGAGTCCCTGTCCGTCTTCGTCGCCCGGAGTCGCGCTCGCCGCGTCGCCGGGCCAGATGGGAAGTAAGGCAACCGTGAAGGTCAAGCCGAGCGTCAAGCGGATCTGCAACAAGTGCCAGGTGATCCGCCGGCACGGCCGGGTCATCGTCATCTGCGCCGACCCGCGCCACAAGCAGCGCCAGGGCTGAACCGTTCCGGCCGGTCGCGACAACGCGGCCGGTCGACGACCGGTCCGGGCCGCAGATCCTGACACAACACATCACAGAGCTCGTCCCAGCCGCGGGAGTGCGCAGCGCGTACCTCATCGTGGTTGACCCCCGGTCGGAGGCCGGGGCCCGCTCGGGCAGCGACCGATCCCGGTCGCCGGCGCTGACGGCGCCGGAAGGACAGGGGCCGGTCGGTAGCGGGGTGGGACGGGTCCAGACCTCCGCCAGAACACCACGAGGAGTACGCCCGCACATGGCACGTCTAGCCGGCGTGGATCTCCCCCGCGACAAGCGGTTGGAGATCGCGCTCACCTACATCTTCGGCGTGGGTCGCACCCGCGCCCTGGAGACGCTCGCCGCCACCGGCATCTCGCCGGACAAGCGCGCCCGGGACCTCACGGACGAGGAGCTCGTGCAGCTCCGCGACCACATCGAGGCCAACTACAAGGTTGAAGGCGACCTGCGCCGCGAGGTCGCCGCGGACATCCGCCGCAAGGTCGAGATCGGCTGCTACGCGGGCATCCGGCACCGCCGGGGCCTGCCTGTGCGCGGTCAGCGGACGCGGACCAACGCCCGCACCCGCAAGGGCCCGAAGCGGACCGTCGCCGGCAAGAAGAAGCCCGGCAAGAAGTAATAGGAGCGCAGAAGACTTATGCCACCGAAGGCTCGTGCCGGAGCCGCCGTCAAGAAGGTCCGGCGCAAGGAACGCAAGAACGTCGCCCACGGCCAGGCGCACATCAAGAGCACCTTCAACAACACCATCGTGTCCATCACGGACCCGACCGGTGCGGTCATCTCCTGGGCCTCCGCCGGCCAGGTGGGCTTCAAGGGCTCGCGCAAGTCGACCCCGTTCGCCGCGCAGCTGGCCGCCGAGGCCGCCGCGCGCCGGGCGATGGAGCACGGCATGCGCAAGGTCGACGTGTTCGTCAAGGGCCCCGGCTCCGGCCGGGAGACCGCCATCCGTTCGCTGCAGGCCGTCGGCCTGGAGGTCGGTCAGATCTCCGACGTGACCCCGCAGCCGCACAACGGGTGCCGTCCGCCGAAGCGTCGCCGGGTCTGAGAGGTTAGAGAGAGATGGCTCGTTACACCGGTGCTGACTGCCGCCGTTGCCGGCGGGAGAAGATGAAGCTGTTCCTCAAGGGCAGCAAGTGCGATGGCCCGAAGTGCCCGTTCGAGTCCCGGCCGTTCCCGCCCGGGCAGCACGGCCGTGGCCGCACCAAGGAGACGGAGTACCTGCTCCAGCTCCGTGAGAAGCAGAAGGCCCGCCGCGTGTACGGCGTGCTGGAGAAGCAGTTCCGCGGTTACTACGAGGAGGCGAACGCCAAGCCGGGCAAGACCGGTGAGGTCCTCCTGCAGATCCTCGAGTCGCGGCTGGACAACGTGGTCTACCGGGCCGGCTACGCCAAGTCCCGGGACATGGCCCGTCAGCTGGTCAAGCACGGTCACTTCACGGTGAACGGCAAGAAGGTCGACATCCCGTCGTACCGGATCAAGGAGCACGACATCGTCGAGGTCCGGGGCAAGAGCAAGGAGCTCACCCCGTTCATCGTGGCGCAGGCCGAGTCGGGCTCCAAGAGCGTTCCGGCGTGGCTGGAGGCCATCCCGAGCCAGATGAAGATCCTGGTGCACTCGCTCCCGGCCCGACAGGTGATCGACACCCAGGTCCAGGAGCAGCTGATCGTCGAGCTCTACTCCAAGTAAGAGCTCGTTGCGGTGGTCCGCCCTGCGGGGCGGACCACCGGAACAGTTTGTGTCGTGGGCGTCATATGGCGGGCGCCCCGGAAGAGAAGAGAAGACATGCTCATCTCCCAGCGACCGACCCTCTCCGAGGAGTCGATCAACGAGACCCGGTCCCGGTTCACCATCGAGCCGCTGGAGCCGGGCTTCGGCTACACCCTGGGCAACTCGCTGCGCCGGACGCTGCTGTCGTCCATCCCCGGCGCGGCGGTGACCTCGATCAAGATCGACGGTGTGCTGCACGAGTTCACCACGATCCCCGGGGTCAAGGAGGACGTTGTCGAGCTCGTCATGAACGTCAAGGAGCTGTGCGTCAGCTCCGAGCACGACGAGCCGGTCAGCATGTACCTGCGGAAGCAGGGTCCCGGCGACGTGACCGCGGGCGACATCCAGCCCCCGGCCGGCGTCTCGGTGCACAACCCGGAGCTGAAGCTCGCCACCCTGAACGGCAAGGGCCGGCTCGACATGGAGCTGACCGTCGAGCGGGGTCGCGGCTACGTGACGGCGGCGCAGAACAAGCAGGCGGGTGCCGAGATCGGCCGGATCCCGGTCGACTCGATCTACTCGCCGGTGCTGAAGGTCACGTACCGCGTCGAGGCGACCCGTGTCGAGCAGCGGACCGACTTCGACCGGCTGATCATCGACGTCGAGACCAAGCCGTCGATGGGCCCGCGCACCGCGCTGGCCTCCGCCGGCTCGACGCTGGTCGAGCTCTTCGGCCTGGCCCGGGAGCTGGACGAGACCGCCGAGGGCATCGACATCGGGCCGTCCCCGCAGGACGCCCAGCTGGCGGCGGACCTGGCGCTGCCGATCGAGGAGCTGGACCTGACCGTCCGCTCCTACAACTGCCTCAAGCGCGAGGGCATCAACACCGTTGGTGAACTCATCGGGCGTACCGAGGCCGACCTCCTCGACATCCGTAACTTCGGCCAGAAGTCGATCGACGAGGTCAAGATGAAGCTCGCCGGGATGGGTCTGGGGCTGAAGGACTCGGCCCCGAACTTCGACCCGGCGCACGTCGTGGACGCCTTCGGCGAGGCCGACTACGACAGCGACGACTACCGCGAGACTGAGCAGCTGTAAGCGCGGCTGAGGATTAACGAGGAGCACCGAGAATGCCCACGCCCACCAAGGGTCCCCGCCTCGGCGGCAGCCCGGCGCACGAGCGGCTGATGCTGGCCAACCTGGCCATGTCGCTGTTCCAGCACGGCAAGATCCAGACCACCGAGACCAAGGCCCGGCGGCTGCGCCCGTTCGCGGAGCAGCTGATCACCAAGGCCAAGCGCGGTGACCTGGCCTCCCGGCGTCGGGTGCTCGCGGTCGTCAAGGACAAGGACGTGGTCTACACCCTGTTCGACCAGATCGCGCCCCGGTACGCCAACCGCAACGGTGGCTACACCCGGATCGTGAAGACCGGTCCGCGCAAGGGTGACGCCGCGCCGATGGCGATCATCGAGCTGGTCGAGGAGCTTGAGGCCGCGCAGCCGAAGGCCAACAAGAAGACGGCCGCCCGCAAGGCCGCCCAGCAGGACAAGGTCGAGGCGCTCGCCCCGGCCGAGGAGGCCCCGGCCTCGACCGGCAACGACCAGGACGCCGACGCGCCCGTGTCGCGGTCCGGCGACACCGGCCAGGCCCGCGAGGACAGCGACCTCGCGGTCGAGGAGAACAACGAGCAGAACAAGGCCTGATCGACGAGGCTTTGCCGGGCCCGGCATCCCGCATGGGGTGTCGGGCCCGCTGCGTGTGGAAGGAGGTACGGGATGGTGGAACGGACCCGGCTGCGGCTGGACGTCTCGTACGACGGCACCGACTTCTCCGGCTGGGCCGCGCAGCCGGACCGGCGTACGGTCGCCGGGGTCCTCGTGCAGGCCCTCGACCTCGTGCTCGGCGCCGGGACCGCGACCGGCCTGACCGTGGCCGGTCGGACCGACGCCGGCGTGCACGCCACCGGCCAGGTGTGCCATCTCGACCTGCCGACCGACGTCTGGCGACAGCACGAGGGCACGCTGCTGCGACGGCTGGCCCGGCTGCTCCCCACCGACGTGCGGGTACGGGCGATGACCGAGGTGCCGGCCGACTTCGACGCCCGCTTCTCGGCGACCTTCCGGCGGTACGGGTACCGGGTCACCGACGCACCGTGGGGCGCCGAGCCGCTGCGCCGGCACGACACCCTGGCCTGGCCGAAGCGGCTCGACCTGGCGGCGCTGAACGCGGCCGCGGCGGGACTGGTGGGGGAACACGACTTCGCCGCGTACTGCCGGCGCAAGGAGAACGCCACGACGTTGCGTGCGGTCACCCGGCTGGACTGGCGGCGCGACCCGGACGGGATCCTCGTCGCCACCGTGCAGGCGGACGCCTTCTGCCAGGCGATGGTCCGCAGCCTGGTCGGCGCCATGCTGGTCGTCGGTGACGGTCGGCGTCCGGCCGACTGGCCGGCCGGCCTGCTCACCCGTCGCGAGCGGGCCAGCGAGGTCACCGTGGCTCCGGCGCACGGCCTGACCCTGGTCGCCGTCGGCTACCCCGTGGACCCGGCTGAATACGCCGCCCGCGCCACCCTGACCCGCCGGCTGCGGGTGACCCCCGACGCTTGACCCCGTCGATCACGAAGTTGGCGGACGAGCTGGTCGGTCACCCGCCAACTTCATGATCAACCGGGGTGGCGTCAGTTCTGGGTGGCCTCGGTTTCCGGGCCCGCTTCGGTGGTGGGTTGGGCGGCCATTCCGCCGTCGGCCCGGCGCTCCAGCACGCCCTGGTTGAGGTGCAGTTCGATCATGTCGAAGAGGATCTCGCGGACGACCGTGTCGCCGGACCGGATCGACGTGCCGTCGGCACGCGCCACCAGGGCGTACGCCAGGTAGTGGCCGCGCACCTGCCAGCCGACGCGGGCCGGGGCGGTGGTGATCGCTTCGGCCTGCTCGCCGGCCGCCATGCCGCGGAACCGGCCCTGCCGCTCGTCGAGCATCTGCCGGATGCGGTCGCGGGCACGTTCGGCGCTCGCCCGGTCGGTCAGGTTGAACAGGCCGGCGGTGACCAGGTGATCGCCGTCCGCCGTGCGCAGCGTCGCCCGGACCACCTGGCTGCAGCCGAGCCGGACCAGAAGCTCGGCGACCTCGCCGGTGGCGGCCACGGCGCAGCTGCCACTGGACTGCGTCTTCAGGATCCGGTAGGCGGGTTCCCCGTCGCTGACCACGACCTGCTGGCCGGGGAAGACCTCCTTGGCGGTCAGCGGCGCCTGGTCGGTGTCCCGTGAGTCGAGGTCGCTCGGCTCGGGGCCGCTCGCGCCGCCCGGGTCATCGGCCGCCGGCTGCTCGGTCGGCGTGATCGTCGGCGTGAGGTCGCGCTCGCTGAGCAGGGCGGCCGCGCCGAGCCCGCAGAGGGCGAGCAGGACGAGCACCGCGGCCCCCCCGACCAGCACCTGCCACATGCGACCACCGGCCCGCGGGGGCGGTGGGGCGGCGGCAGCGGCCGGAGCGGCCGGGACCGCCGGCGGGGCTGGAGCGGCCGGGGCGGCCGGCGTTTCCGGAACGGCCACTGTCGCCGGAGGGGGGACCGGCTCGTACGCGGGTGGGGGCGCCGGCTCGTACCCGGGTGGGGGCGCCGGCGCGGGAGCGGGTGCGGGAGCCGGCTCGGGGGGCGGCGGCCGCCGGGTGGTCCGGGGCAGGGACGGGGTGGGGAAGCGGGACGGGGAGGGCCCCGCGGGAGGCGGCGAACCGGGGCCGAGCACCGACAGGTCGGACCCGGGCTCCGGGTACTCCATGTTTGCGTCCTTATCGGACTCGTACCGATAGACCATGCCGCCCAGAGTAGGATGCATTGCCCCTTTAGGGGGTAATAAAGGGAAATTGTAGTGACACGGGGTGTCGCGGTGCCCACCACATGCCGGTGGGACAATCAGCCGCGTGACCGGCGACCACTACTTCACCGCTGAACCCGCGACCGCCGTCCAGCCGCGCGAAATCGAGTTCTCCGTCGCCGGACGCGACTACACCCTGGCCTCCTCCGGCGGGGTCTTCTCCGCCGCGCGTCTCGACCCGGGCACCGCGGTGCTGCTGCGCAAGGCCGATCTGCCGGGGCCCGACCTCGCCGGTGACCTGCTCGATCTGGGCTGCGGCTTCGGGCCGATCGCCTGCGTGCTGGCCACCTCCGCACCGTCCGCCACCGTCTGGGCGGTCGACGTCAACGAGCGCGCCCGCGACCTCACGGCCGCCAACGCCGCCCGGGTCGGCGCGGCGGAGCGGGTGCGCGTCGCCGCGCCGGACGGCGTGCCGGCCGACGTGACCTTCACGCAGATCTGGTCGAACCCGCCGATCCGGATCGGCAAGGACGAACTGCACCAGCTGCTGCTGCGCTGGCTGCCCCGGCTCGCCCCGGGCGGGGTGGCCTGGCTGGTCGTCGCCCGGCACCTCGGTGGCGACTCGCTGCACCGCTGGCTGGTCGAGCGGGGCTGGCGGGTCGAGCGGCACGCCAGCCAGAAGGGCTACCGGGTGCTGCGGGTCACCCGGTAATCAGTTGGCTCCCACCGGCCGCGGCCGGCAGGATGCCGGCGTGGGATACGTGGACGTGGCGGCGGTCGGGCACATCCTGCCCGACGGCCGGGAGCTCTTCGCCGACGTGTCGTTCCGCGTCGGCGAGGGCGCCAAGGTCGCTCTCGTCGGGCCGAACGGTGCGGGCAAGACGACGCTGCTGCGCATGGTCGCCGGTGACCTGCCGGTCCAGCGCGGAGCGATCGCGCGTACCGGCGGGTTGGGTGTGATGCGCCAGTTCATCGGGATGATCGGCGACGAGTCGACCCTCGCCGACCTGGCCCTCGCGCTCGCGCCGCCGGCACTGCGCGACGCCGGCCGCCGGCTCGCCGCCACCGAGACGGCCATGCGGGAGGCCGAGGTGCGCGGCAAGTACAGCACCGCCGCCGGCAAGGCCCAGCTCGCGTACGCGGACGCGCTCGCCGCCTGGGGCGAGGTCGGCGGGTACGAGGCCGAGGTGCTCTTCGACACCGTCACCACGATCGTGCTCGACCTGCCGTGGGACGCCGCCCGCGACCGTCCGGTCCGCACGCTCTCCGGCGGGCAGCAGAAGCGGTTCGCCCTCGAGCTGCTGCTCCGCGGCCCGGACGAGGTGCTGCTGCTCGACGAACCGGACAACTTCCTCGACGTGCCGGGCAAGCGCTGGCTGGAGACCCGGCTGCGGGAATCCGGCAAGTCGGTCCTCTACGTCTCGCACGACCGGGAGCTGCTGGCACACACCGCCGACCGGGTGGTCGCCGTCGAGGGCGGCAGCGCCTGGGTGCACCCGGGCGGCTTCGCGAGCTGGCACGAGGCACGGATCGCGCGGCACGCCCGCCTCGACGAGCTGCGCAAGCGGTGGGACGAGGAACACCAGAAGCTGCGCGAACTGATGCTGATGTACAAGCAGAAGGCGGCGTACAACGACGGCATGGCCTCGCGCTACCAGGCCGCGCAGACCCGGTTGCGCAAGTTCGAGGAGGCCGGGCCGCCGCCCGTACCCCCGAAGGACCAGGACATCCGGATGCGCCTGACCGGCGGGCGGACCGGGAAGCGCGCGGTGATCTGCGAACAGCTGGAGCTCGACGGCCTGACCTACCCCTTCGACCTGGAGATCTGGTACGGCGACCGGGTGGCGGTGCTCGGCGCCAACGGGACCGGCAAGTCGCATTTCCTGCGCCTGCTCGCCCGTGGCGGCACCGACCCCGACCCGGCGAACGGGCCGGTGGACGGCGCGGGAGCCCTGGCACCGGTCGCGCACGACGGGGTGGCCCGGCTCGGCGCCCGGGTCCGGCCCGGCCACTTCTCGCAGACCCACGACCGGCCGGAGCTGATGGAGCGGACCCTGGTCGACATCCTCTGGCGCGGTGACGAACACCGGGCCGGCATGGACCGGCACGCGGCCATGGCGGCGCTGTCCCGGTACGAGCTGGCCGGCCAGGGCGACCAGCGCTTCGGCACGCTCTCCGGCGGGCAGCAGGCCCGCTTCCTGGTACTGCTGCTGGAGCTGTCCGGGGCGACCCTGCTGCTGCTCGACGAGCCGACCGACAACCTCGACCTGGCCTCGGCCGAGGCGCTGGAGGCGGGGCTGGCCGCGTTCGAGGGGACGGTGGTCGCGGTGACCCACGACCGCTGGTTCACCCGCTCGTTCGACCGGTTCCTGCTGTTCCGTGGCGACAACGAGGTGGTGGAGGTGCCCGAGCCGGTCTGGGACGTCGGGTGATCCCGGCCGGCATAGGGTGGATCACGTGACTGAGATGACGTACCGCCGGTTGGGCGACTCCGGCCTCGTGGTGTCCGTGGTCGGAGTCGGCTGCAACAACTTCGGCCGCAAGCTCGACCTCGACGGCACCCGGGCGGTGGTCGACGCCGCGCTCGACGCCGGCATCAACTTCTTCGACACCGCCGACATCTACGGCGAACCGCAGGGCAGCTCCGAGGAACTGCTCGGTCAGGCGTTGCAGGGCCGCCGGGACGACGTGGTGGTCGCCACCAAGTTCGGCATGGACATGCACGGGCTGAACGGGCCGGACCACGGCGCACGGGGCGCCCGCCGGTACATCATGCGGGCGGTGGAGGCGTCGCTGCGCCGGCTCGGCACCGACCACATCGACCTGTATCAGATGCACGAGCCGGACCCGGGCACCCCGATCGACGAGACGCTCGCTGCGCTGGACAGCCTCGTGACCTCGGGCAAGGTGCGCTACCTGGGCAACTCCAACTTCGCCGGCTGGCAGATCGCCGACGCCGACTGGACCGCCGTGTCCCAGGGGCGGCCCCGGTTCATCTCCGCGCAGAACCACTACTCGCTGCTGGAGCGCGGCGTCGAGGCCGAGGTGATCCCGGCGTGCGAGCGGTACGGGCTCGGCATGCTGCCGTTCTTCCCGCTGGCCAACGGGCTGCTCACCGGAAAGTACCGGCGCGGCGAGGCACCCCCGGCCGGGAGCCGTCTCGCCGGTGGCGGCCGGTACGCGGCACGATTCGCCGCCGCCGACTGGGACACGATCGAGGCGATCGAGGCGTACGCGGCCGAGCGGGGGCTCACGATGCTCCAGGTGGCCATCGGCGGGCTCGCCGCCCAGCCGGCGGTGACCTCGGTGATCGCCGGCGCCACCACGCCCGAGCAGGTACGCGCCAACGCCGAGGCGGGCACCTGGCAGCCGACCGACGAGGACCAGGCAGCCCTGCGCGCCGTCCTCGACCGGTAGGCCACACCGCCGCCCGACGCCGACACCCGCCCGCCGCCCGCCGCCCCCTGCGCCGGCCGCCTCCGGCGTAGGCCGCCCGACGGGTGGAACGCCAGGGATGTCTCGAGCGGGTTGAGAGCGACGGCGTCGCACCAGAGCCGGTGATCGGGCGTACGCAGGGCGTCCCGGTGCACGTACCCGTCGGGGAGCAGGCGTCGCCAGGTCGGACCGCGCAGCATCGCCCGGGTGAGTAGCCCGTCCGCGATGGCGGTGCTGCCGCGGAACGGGACGAACGAGAGCCGGCGCGGTACGCGGGGCGCGGAGGGCATCCAGACAGCATGGCGTGACGGGACGGTGACGCGCTGCCCCGGCCGTCGTCATCGGACAGTGACGGGGAAAACGAGGGCCCCCCTTGGCGGATCCGGCAATCCGTCGTACGGTGACACGCGCAAGTGACCCACGGGAGCCCGGTGGACCGGGCTGAGAGGGGGGCTGTGAGCCCCCGACCGTCGAACCTGATCCGGGTAATGCCGGCGCAGGGAGGAGTGTTGCCGTGCCGTCTCTCGGGCGACTGCATCTCATCACCGACACCCGTCCCGGGCGGGAACCGCTCGCCGTGGCTCGGGCCGCCCTGCCGGTGGCCCGCGCCGAGCTGGTCGTCCAGGTCCGGGTGACCGACGACGCGACCGACCGGGAGGCGTACGACCTGGCCCGGCGGATGGTCGCGCTCTGCGCCCGGTACGAGGCGACCTGCCTGGTGAACGACCGGTTGCACGTGGCCCTGGCGGTGGGTGCCGCCGGCGGGCACGTCGGCGCCGACGACCTGCCGGTCGGGGCGGCCCGCGCGGTCCTCGGTTCCGTGGCGGTGCTGGGCGCCACCGCGCGCGATCCGGGCACCGCCGCCGAGGCGGTTGCCGCGGGGGCCAGCTACCTGGGGGTGGGGCCGTACCGGCCCACCTCGACGAAGGACGGGCTGCCGGCGGCGATCGGCGCCGACGGCGTCCGGGCGGTGGCCCGGGCGGTGGACGTCCCGGTGATCGCCATCGGGGGCGTGACGGCGCAGGACGTGCCCGCCCTGCGGGCCGCCGGCGCGTACGGGGTGGCGGTGGTCGGCGCGCTCTCCGGGGTCGCCGACCCCGCCCGCGCCACCGCTGAGCTGCTCGGGGCGCTGACGTGCTGAGCGCCGGCGGTCCGGCCGGTGGCGCCACCCGTCCCGACGTGGCGGTGGTGGGGGCGGGGCCGATCGGGTTGGCCATCGCGTGGCGGTGCGCGGCACGCGGGCTGCGCGTCGTCGTCCACGATCCGGCTCCCGGGTCGGGCGCGTCGCACGTCGCCGCCGGGATGCTCGCGCCGGTCGCCGAGGCGTACTTCGGCGAGCACCAGCTGACCCGCCTGCTCACCGAGTCGGCCGCCCGCTGGCCCGCGTTCGCCGCGGAGCTGGCCCAGGCGTCCGGCGCCGACCTCGGGTACCGGACCGAGGGCACCCTCGTGGTCGGGCTCACCGCCGACGACCTGGCCGAGGCGCGCCGGCTGTGGGCGTACCAACAGGGGCTGGGCCTGCCGGTGACGCCGCTGCGCCCCTCCGAGCTACGCGACCGCGAACCGGCGCTGGCGCCGCGCGTGCGTGGCGGCGCGCTCGCGGCTACCGACCACCAGGTGGATCCGCGGCTGCTGGTGCCCGCGCTGCGGGCCGCCGCCGAGGGAGCCGGGGCCACACTGGTGGCCGCGCCGGTCGACCGGCTGTCCGACGTGGACGCGCGCGTCACCGTGGTCGCCGCCGGCTGCGGTGCCGCCGCGCTGACCGGGCTACCGGTCCGCCCGGTGAAGGGCCAGGTGCTCCGGCTCCGCGCGCCCGGCGCCGTCGCGCCGGGCTTCCGGCACGTCATCCGGGGGTACGCGGACGGCGAACACGTCTACCTCGTCCCCCGGGACAGCGGGGAGGTCGTCGTCGGGGCGACCGTCGAGGAGCGCGCCGACACCGCGGTGTCCGCCGGCGCCGTGCTGCGGTTGCTGCGGGCCGCCGTCGACCTGGTGCCCGAGCTGGCCGAGTACGACCTGGCGGAGACGCTCGCCGGCCGGCGCCCGGGCACCCCCGACAACGCGCCGATCCTCGGTCCGCTGCCCGGCCGCCCGGACGTGCTCGCCGCGACCGGGCACCACCGGCACGGGATCGTGCTCACCCCGGTCACCGCCGACCTGATCGCGGACCTGATCGTCACCGGGACGCCGGACCCGCTGCTCGCTCCCTTCGCACCGGACCGGTTCGCACTCGAGGAGGACAGCCATGGAACTGACCGTTAACGGTGCCGGGCGCAGCCTGGCCAGCGGCTCGACCGTCGCCGACCTGGTCCGCGCGGTCACCGGGCAGGAACGTGGCCTGGCGGTCGCGGTCAACGGCGAGGTGGTGCCGCGCGGCGGCTGGTCGGCGACCGTGCTGAGCGACGGCGACCGGGTCGAGGTGCTCAGCGCCGCACAGGGCGGGTGAGCCGGGTGACCTTCGAGCTGGCTGGCGTGGCGTTCCCCTCGCGGCTGGTCCTCGGCACCGGCGGGGCCGCCAACCTGCACGTCCTGGAGCAGGCGATCCGCGCGTCCGGCACCGGGCTGGTCACGCTCGCCCTGCGCCGCGTCGACACCACCCCGGGCGGCTCGGGTGGCCTGCTCGACCTGCTCGACCGCTGTGGCGTGCGGCTGCTGCCCAACACCGCCGGCTGCTACACCGCGAGCGAGGCGGTGAAGGTGGCCCACCTCGCGCGGGAGGCGTTCGACACCGACTGGGTGAAGCTGGAGGTGATCGGCGACGAGCGGACCCTGCTGCCCGACGGGGTCGAGCTGCTGCGAGCCGCCGAGGAGCTGGTCGCCGACGGGTTCACCGTGCTGCCGTACACGTCGGACGACCCGGTCCTGGCGCGGCGGCTCGCGGACGTCGGCTGCGCGGCCGTGATGCCGGCGGGCGCGCCGATCGGGTCCGGGCTGGGGATCTCCAACCCGCACCACATCCGGCTCATCCGGCAGAGCGTGGACGTGCCGGTGATCCTGGACGCCGGTATCGGCACCGCCTCCGACGCGGCGCTCGCCATGGAGCTGGGCTGCGACGCCGTGCTGCTGGCCAGCGCGGTGACCCGGGCCGCCGACCCGGTGGCGATGGCCACGGCGATGCGGTACGCGGTCGAGGCGGGCCGGCTCGCGTACGGGGCCGGCCGGATCCCGCGCCGCTTCCACGCCCTCGCGTCCACTCCGGACGACGGTCGGCCGGACCTGTGACCGGGCCAGGATCGGCCTTCCTCGTGGCGGATCGTCAAACCGGGTGGCCGCCGGTGGGGCCGCGGATCGCCAAGGTACCCACCGGCGTCGTCGTGCTGACCGACCGGCGGGTGGCGCGGCGTCCTCTGGTCGAGGTCGTCGCCGCATCGGTGGCCGGGGGAGTGCGGTGGGTGGTGCTGCGGGAGAAGGACCTGCCCCGCGCCGAACGCGCCGCGCTCGCCGCCGACCTGCGCGCGATCCTCGCCGACAGCGGCGGCACCCTGATCGTCGCCGGCCCCGACCCGCTGGGCGGTGCCGCCGTGCACCTGCCCGCCGCCGGCCCGTACCCGCCGCCGCGGCTCGACCTGGTCGGCCGCTCCTGCCATGACGAGGCCGAGCTGGCCCGCCTCACCACCGAGGACTACGCGACCCTCTCGCCCGTCCACCCCACCCCGACCAAACCCGGCTACGGCCCACCCCTGGGCACCGACGGCCTGGCGAACCTGCTCCAGCGGAGCCCGGTCCCGGTCCTGGCCCTCGGCGGCATCGAAACCCCAGCCCAGGTAGCTGCCTGCGTCGAGGCAGGAGCATCCGGCGTGGCAGTGCTCGGCGCGATCATGCGGTCAGCCGACCCGACCGAGGCGACCACGACGTTGGGCAGAGCCTTCGACCGTGCCACCCGATGCGCGGCAGCACACCTGAAGCCACCCATCATCCGCGAGTCACGAGCGGACCACCGCCAGCCCCCGACAGCAACCAAGAGGGACGCCAATTGACCCCGACAACAGTCCTCACCATCGCCGGATCCGACTCCGGCGCGGGAGCCGGCATCCAGGCCGACCTGAAGGTCTTCGCCGCGCTCGGGGCGTACGGCACCAGCGTCATCACGGCCGTCACCGCCCAGAACACCCGTGGCGTCGACACCGTCCTGCCGCTGCCCCCGCGTACGGTCACCGACCAGTTGGACAGCGTCCTGGCCGACTTCGCCGTCCGGGCGGTGAAGACCGGCATGCTCGGCACCCCGGCGGTCGCCGACGCCGTCGCCGACGCGGCGAAGGACGGCCGCCTGCCGCACCTCGTCGTCGATCCGGTGCTGGTCGCCACCAGCGGGCACGCGCTGGGCGTGGTCGCGGCGGTGGAGCGGCTGCTGCCGTACGCGAAGGTGGCGACGCCGAACTGCGCGGAGGCCGCGGCCATCACCGGAGCCCGGGTGAGCACGGTCGAGGAGATGATCGCCGCGGCGGAGGCCCTCGTGGCGGGCGGCCCGGAGCACGTGGTCGTCACCGGCGGCGACGTGGACGTGGCGGGCGAGGCGGTCGACGTGCTGCACGGCGGCGGCGTCACCACCCTGCTCCGCGCGCCCCGGGTGCCGACCCGGCACAACCACGGCACCGGATGTTCCTTCTCGGCGGCCGTCGCCGTCCGGCTCGCGCTGGGCGACCCGGTGCCGGCGGCCGTCGCCACCGCCAAGGAGTACGTCACCCGGGCGCTGACCGGCGCGCGGGACTGGAAGTTGGGCGCGGGCCGGGGGCCGCTCGACCACTTCGGCTGGTCCGCTTGATCGACAGGGAGGCTGTCATGCAGGCACGTCGCAAGGTCTACGTCGAGGGATCGCGGCCGGACATCCGGGTGCCGTTCGCCGAGGTCGACCTCACCGGCGACAACCCGCCGGTGCGGCTCTACGACACGTCCGGTCCCGGGTCCGACCCGGAGGTGGGGCTGCCGCCGCTGCGTGGACCGTGGATCGCTTCCCGGGGCGACGTGGCGCCCGTCCGCGGCGCCGGCACCCCGTTGGCGGGCGTGGACGAAAAGCGGCCGACGCAACTCGCGTACGCGCGGGCCGGCGTGGTCACGCCGGAGATGGAGTTCGTGGCGATCCGGGAGGGCATGGCACCCGAGTTCGTACGCGACGAGATCGCGGCCGGGCGGGCGGTGCTGCCGCTGAACGTCAACCACCCGGAGTGCGAGCCGGCGATCATCGGCAAGGCGTTCCTGGTGAAGGTCAACGCCAACATCGGCACGTCGGCGGTCACCTCGTCGGTCGCCGAGGAGGTGGAGAAGCTGACCTGGGCGACCCGCTGGGGCGCGGACACCGTGATGGACCTGTCGACCGGCAAGCGGATCCACGAGACCCGCGAGGCGATCGTGCGGAACTCGCCGGTGCCGATCGGCACGGTGCCGATCTACCAGGCGCTGGAGAAGGTCGGCGGCGACCCGGTGAAGCTGAGCTGGGAGGTGTTCCGGGAGACCGTCGTCGAGCAGGCCGAGCAGGGCGTCGACTACATGACCGTGCACGCCGGGGTGCTGCTGCCGTACGTGCCGCTCGCCGTCGACCGGGTGACCGGGATCGTCTCCCGGGGCGGCTCGATCATGGCCGCGTGGTGCCTGGCCCACCACGAGGAGAACTTCCTCTACACGAACTTCGAAGAGCTGTGCGCGATCCTCGCCCGGTACGACGTGACGTTCTCGCTCGGCGACGGGCTGCGGCCGGGCTCGATCGCGGACGCCAACGACGAGGCGCAGTTCGCCGAGCTCCGGACGCTCGGCGAGCTGACGAAGGTCGCCTGGGAACACGACGTCCAGGTGATGATCGAGGGCCCCGGCCACGTGCCGATGCACAAGATCAAGGAGAATGTGGACTGCCAGCAGGAGTGGTGCCACGAGGCCCCGTTCTACACGCTCGGTCCCTTGACGACGGACATCGCGCCCGCGTACGACCACATCACCTCGGCCATCGGCGCGGCGATGATCGGCATGTTCGGCACCGCGATGCTCTGCTACGTCACGCCGAAGGAGCACCTCGGGCTGCCGGACCGGGACGACGTCAAGGCCGGCGTGATCGCGTACAAGATCGCGGCGCACGCCGCCGACCTGGCCAAGGGGCACCCGGGCGCGCAGGCGTGGGACGACGCGCTCTCCAGGGCGCGGTTCGAGTTCCGGTGGGAGGACCAGTTCAACCTCTCGCTGGACCCGGAGACCGCACGGTCGTACCACGACGCGACGCTGCCCGCCGAGCCGGCGAAGACCGCGCACTTCTGCTCGATGTGCGGGCCGAAGTTCTGCTCCATGAAGATCACCCAGGAGCTCAAGGAGTACGCCGCCCGCGGCATGCGGGACAAGTCGGAGGAGTTCCTGGCGTCCGGCAGCCGCGTCTACCTCCCCCTGACCTGACCGCCCGGCCGGACAGCGTGCCGCCGAGGCCGGACGGGCCCGTTGATCATGAAGTTATTCGCGGTGTCCTCGGCGTGTCGCGCCGCTGACTTCATGATCAACGCAGGTGGCTGGGTGAAGTCCTGGGTGGGTGGTCATTCGGCGTGGTGGCGGCCGGTAAAGCGGAGGGAGCGGCGGCCGCTCTCCTGCTCGGGTTCGTTGTCGGACAGCGGCTTGGCCAGCCCGGCGACCCAGTGGACGAACTCCTCGTCCTGAGCCGGCAACTGCTCCGTCTCCGCGGTGCCGTCGGCCTCTCCCGTGCGCGACCGGTTGCGCCGGAACAGGCCCCGGCGGCGGGGTGCCGGCGCGGCAGGCGTCGCACCGGACGTGGGCCCGGTCGGCGGGGCAGTATCGCCCGTCGCGGCCCGGGCGGTAGCGACGTCACTGACCGGCTCGCCCCGGTCGTCGGGGTGCCCGAGCACGGCCGGATCGGCGGCGGGCGGCGACGGTGGCGACGGTGGCGTCGTACCGCCGCCGGCGCTCGCCCCGGAGCCGCTGAACCGCAGGTCGGCGGGCCTGGCGTCGGTGGGCCTGGCGTCGGTGGGCCTGGCGTCGGTGGGGCCGGTGCGGTGGACAGTGCCGAAGGCGTTCCAGGTCCCCGCGCTGTTCAGGTCGGGCAGCGGCGCCCGGTGCCGGGGTCGGGGCGCGCCGTCGCGGGCCGAGTCCTCGGCGGAGGGGCGCGCAGGTGCGGCGTACGGGTCGGACCCGGCGCGACGCGGCTCCGGCGGAGCCGGTGTGAATGGTGTGGGTGCCGGCGGGAGCACCTGGAACGGCTCGGGCCCGAGCGGGGTGGGGGTCGGGCGCGGCGGTGTGACCGGTACCGGGTCGGCGACCGCGGACACACCGGGTCCGACCGGCGTCGGCGCCGGACGGGCCGGAGTGGCCGGAGTGGGCGTCACCCGGGACGGCGTGGAGAGAGTGGGCGCATCGGCGACCGGAGCGGTGTCGTGCCGGCCGCGCTGCTCGGCGGCCGGGGCATCCGTGACCGGAGCGGTGTCGTGCCGGCCGCGCTGCTCGGCGGTCGCGGCATCCGTGACCGGAGCCGTGCCGCGCCGGGTGCGTTTCTCGGCGGTCTCCGGTTCCGGCTTGCCCGAGGCGCGACCGGATCCCGGCCGGTCCGGACGTCCGGCCGGGTCGCCCGCTGCGGCGTCGGTGTTGTCCCGAGCCGGAGCGGCGGCAGCCCGCTCGGCCGGCGCTTCCCCAGGTTGGCCGGGGGCGGCGCCGTTCGCCCGCTCCGCTGCGGCGGCTGTTGCGCGGGACGCTTTGGTCGGCGTGGTCTTGGTCCGCCGAGCCCGGCGGGGTCGTGGCGTCGGTCCACCGGCCGCCGACCCGTCAACCGGCTCCGCGCCCGGCCCGGGTCCCCCCGGTTCCTCGGGGGCCCGGGCAGCACCCACGGTGGTGGTCGAACCGTCCGAGGCCGAGGCGCGGGTGTCGGCCGGAGCCGTGGTGGTCCCGGCGTCGTCCACGGCCTTGCTCGGTTCGGCGGGGCGGGAGGCGGTGGTCCGGGCACGGCCCGGTCCGGAGGCGGTCCGCGCGGCGTCCGGCGTTGTGCCGGCGGCGGCACTGTCCCGGGTCGTGGCGGTACGCCGATTGTCCGGGGATGTGGTCCGCGCGTCGCTCGGCGTCGCGGTGGAGCGGGCGCGGTCCGACCCGGTGGTGGGGCGGGCGTGGTCCAGCGTCGTGCTGGTCCTGGCGCCGACCGGAGGCGTGGTCACCCCGACGTCGCCTGGTCCGGTGGTGCTCCCGGTGCCGCCGTGCTTCGCGGTCGCGTTCCCCGGCACGACGGGCGTTTCCGCTCCGTCCGAGCCGGACGATCCGGGGAAGCGGGCCGGCTCGGCCGCATCGGTGCGGTCCGAGGGCGCGGATCGGGCCGTACCCGGATCGGGTGCCGGACGGGGGTCGGCCGTCAGCCCGGGATCGGGCACCGGCACGCGGGCGGCCGTCGGCCCGGGGTCGGTTGTCGGCCCGGGGTCGGGCGCCGGCACGCGGGCGGATGCCCGCGTACCGCCCGAGGCCGGCCAGTCCCAGTGGGCCGGCGGGACGACGCCTCGGAACGGTCCGTCCGTCGATGCGGCCGGCACGCCGCCGGCCGGGTCCCCGACCGCGGCCGAGGTGCGTGCCCCATCCCCGGCGGCCGAGGCGGTCGCCTCGCCCGCGGTGGGGTCGAGGGCGGTACCGGGCGACCCGGCCGGATCGCGGTGGCTGGTGGGCGCTGCGGGCCTTTCCGCCGGCGACAGGGCGGGACCGGTGGGCAGCGGGCGCAGGATGTCGGTCGGCTCGATCGCAGCGGGGCCGGGCCCGTCGGCGGCGCCGGCCACGGGAGCGGCCGGGCGCTCGACGAGCGGCCAGCGCAGCAGCGCGGCGGCGGTCGAACCGAGCGCGCCGGCGGCCACGGCCAGCAGGGCGCCGTAGTACGGCGTGGCCTGGTACCGGTCGACGCCGTCACCCGGGCCGGCGGTCAGGTAGGCGAACGCCAGCAGCACCGGGCCGGTCATCCCGGTCAGGCCGCAGATCAGCGGTGGGTGGCCACGCCAGCGGGCGAGGGACCCGGTAACCGCGCCGGCCAGCAGCGCCACCAGGGGCGGGACCAGCAGGGAGAGGCGCTGCGCCGCGGCGGCGTCCAGCCACGACGGTTCCAGCACCCCGAGACGCACGGTGATCAGCGGCCCGGTGGCCGCCAGCGACGGGGTCACCGACACCAGGGCGAGCAGCCAGACGGTGCCGGTGAAGAGCGCCACGTTCCAGCCCAGCGGCGGCCGGACCAGGACGGCCAGCGCGGCTCCCGCGCCGACCGCCGCGCCGAGAACGGCGCAGATGGCGACGGCCCAGACCGGGTCCACCGAGATCAGGTCGGCGGCCCGGGCCGGCTGCATGCAGAGCGGCGCGACGATCGTGGCGCCCAGCGCGGCGGCGGCCGCGACGGCGAGCTGCCGGCCGGTGCCGGTCAGCGGTCCGTCCCGGCGGGTCAGGCGCTCGGCGAGGACGGCGCCGACGACGGCGGCGTTCGCCGCGAACCACCCGACCCAGGCGAGCTGGGCGGGCCACTGGTTGACGGTGCCACCGGTGAAGGAGCCGGTGAGCCGGACGACGCCGAAGCCGAACGCGATGCCGAGCTGGCCCGCGCCGGCCAGCAGGCTCAGCCCGAGCGCCGTGAGCAGCGGTCTGCCCCAGGTCCGAAAGGCCATGTCGGGCACGTTACGGTCCGTTGCGCCCGATCGCCACCGGCACGCCGTGGGGCGGGTCAGCCCTGCCGGCGGCAGGTCTACTTGAGTTCGACCAGCCGGGCCAGGTACGTCGTGTCGCCCACGTTGGTCAGCATGTGCACCGCCCCCGGATCCCGGTAGACGACGCCGCCGGTGGGCTCGTCGGCGTCGATCCGGGTGCCGTCGACGGTCTGCACGACGTTCTTCGCGCCCTGGATCGCCACCACCAGGTACGGGTGGTCGTGCCGGTGCAGCGGTTGCCGCTCACCGGGCTCCAGCTTGATGTGCCAGACGCGTACCCGGTCGTTCTCGTACACGATCTCCTGGCCCACCGGGCCGAGTTCGAGGTCGGTGTCGGTCATCGGATTCCGTCCAGTTGGGGGAGCACCTCGGCGGCGATGAGCTCCAGGTGGTCGAGGTCGGCGAGGTCGATCAGGCGCAGGTGGACGCGGGTCGCCCCGATGGCGGCGAACTCGCCGATGCGTTCGACGAGTCGTGCGGGCGAGCCGACGACCGGGTCCTCCGGCGGAAGGGCGCTGGGCACGTGCAGCGGGGCGGCGCGCCGGCGGGCCTCGGCGTCCGTGCGGCCGATCGCCACGACGATCCCCGCCGACAGCACCAGCGGCGGCCGGCCGGACGCCGACCGGCCGGCCCGGTCGCACGCCTCCCGGACCCGTTCGTACGCGGCGGCGGTCTGGGCGACCGACGTGAACGGCAGGTTGAACTCGTCGGCGTACCGGGCGGCGAGTTCGGGCGTGCGCTTCGGGCCGCGGCCGCCCACGATCACCGGCGGGCCGGGCACCTGCACCGGCTTCGGCAGCGCCGGGGCGTCGAGCAGGCGGTAGTGCTGGCCGGAGTAGCTGAAGGTCCGATCGGCGGGCGTGCGCCACAGCCCGGTGACGATCTCCAGCTGCTCGGCCAGCCGGTCGAAGCGTTCGGCGACGCCCGGGAAGGGGATGCCGTACGCGGTGTGCTCGCGCTCGTACCAGCCGGCGCCGATGCCCAGCTCGACGCGGCCGCCGCTCATCTGGTCGACCTGGGCCACCATCAGGGCCAGTGGGCCGGGCAGCCGGAAGGTGGCCGAGGTGACCAGCGTGCCGAGCCGGATTCGGCTGGTCTCGCGGGCCAGCGCGGCCAGCGTCAGCCAGGCGTCGGTGGGGCCGGGCGGCACCGGGTCGTCGCCCATGGCCCGGTAGTGGTCGGCGCGGAGGAAGGCCCCGTAACCGCAGCTCTCGGCGAGACGCGCGAACCGGAGCTGGTCGTCGTAGCTGGCCCCGCGGTGCGGCTCGGTGAACACCGACACGCGCATGGTCAGCGCCTCTCCGCCGGCACCGGCGGTTCCTTCTCCATCAGCAGCTCGTGCAGTTCGGCGCTGACCCGGGCGACCTCCGCCAGGTGCGCGTTGCGGCCGAGCGTGCGGGGCCGGGGGATGGTCACGTCGACGATGCGGCGGATCCGGCCGGGGCGGGGGCTGAGCACCACCACACGGTCGGCGAGCAGGACGGCCTCGTCGATCGAGTGCGTGACGAAGACGACCGTCGCCGAGGTCTCCATGTGCACCCGCTGCAGCTCGCCGGAGAGCTCCTCCCGGGTGAGCGCGTCGAGCGCCGAGAACGGCTCGTCCATCAACATCACGCGGGGCTCGCCGATCAGGGAGCGGCACAGCGAGACCCGCTGCTGCATGCCGCCGGACAGTTCGTGCGGCAGCCGCTTCTCGAAGCCGCCCAGGCCGGCCATCTCCAGCAGCTGCCGGGCCCGGTCGCGGTGCTTCGCCCGCTTCCACCCGAAGATCTCGACCGGCAGCAGGACGTTGTCCAGCACCGTGCGCCAGGGCAGCAGCGCCGGCCGCTGGAAGAGCATCGCGACGTCCTGCCGGGGCCGGGCGACCGGGGTCCCGGCGACCGTGATCGCTCCGGCGGTCACCGGCAGCAGCCCCGCGACGAGCCGCAGCAGCGTCGACTTGCCGCAGCCGGAGCGGCCGACGACCGCCACGAACTCACCCTCGGCGACGTCGAGGTCGATGCCGCGCAGCGCCTCCACCCGGCCGGACCGGCCGTCGAAGGTACGGGACACCCCGGACAGACGGATCATCCCGTGGGCCTCCCTGAGTCTGCGGTCAGCAATCCGCGGGACAGGGTATCCGGATCGTGTCTCAATCGCACCGTCCGGGGTGGAGGTCGGTTGTTTCCGTTCCGCAACCCGATACGCCTGGCGTCGCAAAGGTGGGTTTCTCGTACGCTGTGCCCGCGAAGAGTCCCCTCACGACGGTGGTGCCGGCTACACCCCCTCCCGCCGACACCGCCCGACAACCCCCTCCGGAGGCCCGGCGGCCCCGGACGGAAAGGACAAGGTGCACTGATGAGAAGGCTGACCCGTACGGTCGCCGCGGCCACGATGGCCGCCGCCCTGGCCCTGGTCGGAGCCTGCAGCAGCGGCTCGGACGCCGAGGACGACGCCAAGGGCGGTGAGGGTGCGGCACTGGAGAAGGTGACCTACCTCACATCGTTCGGCAACTTCGGCCGTGACTCCTACGCCTGGGTGGCGAAGGAGAAGGGCTTCTTCCGCGACGCCGGCTTCGACGTCGAGATCAAGCCGGGCCAAGGCACCAACGCCGTCATCCAGACCATCGTGGGCGGGCAGGCGCAGTTCGGCCCGATCGACCTCACCGGTGGTCTGCTCCAGCTCGGCGGCGGCCAGGTCAAGGACTTCGTCGCGGTGGCCGCGATCCAGCAGCGCACGATGGCGGCGATTGCCACGGTCGAGGGCAAGAACATCGCCTCGCCGAAGGACCTCGAGGGGAAGAAGCTCGCCGACACCCCCGGCTCCGTGGTCCGCAACCTCTTCCCGACGTACGCGAAGCTGGCGGGCGTCGACGAGAGCAAGGTGACCTGGGTCAACGGTGAGGCGCAGACGCTGATGGGCACCCTCGCCTCCGGCGCGGTCGACGGCATCGGGCAGTTCGTGGTGGGTCAGCCGACCATCGAGACGGTGACCAAGAAGAAGGCGGTCCTGCTGCCGTACAGCGAGTACATGCAGGACCTCTACGGCAACGTACTGATCACCTCCACGAAGCTCGCCAAGGAGAACCCGGACATGGTCAAGCGGTTCACCGGCGCCCTGCTGAAGGGCCTGGAGTACTCGCTGACCAACCCGCAGGAGGCGGCCGAGCTGCTGAAGAAGAACGTGGATGCGGCGAACGTCGCGGCGGCCAAGGCGGAGCTGGAGCTGATGGCCGGGTACGTCCGGTCCAACAACAGCGGCGCTCAGATCGGCACGCTGGACAGCGGCCGGGTGGCCAAGAGCATCGCGATCCTGCAGGGCGCCGGCGCGCTCAAGCAGAACATCACGCCCGACCAGATCATCGACTTCAGCCTCGCGCCGAAGGCCTGATCGTCCACCGGTCGGGGGTGCGGCCCGTGGGACGCTCCGGGCCGCACCCCCGTCGCGTGCCGGCCGTCAGCCGGCAGGAGAGGAGAATCCCGTGACCGAGGCGACCGGTACGCGGGCCGGGCAGCGGCCCCCGGCAGCGGCGGGCGAACCCGCCGCGACGACGGTCCCCGGCCCGCCGCCCACCCGGCGGTGGCACGGGGCGGTGCTGGCGAGCGTCGGCCTGCCGCTGCTCGGGGTGGTGATCGCGCTGGCCCTGTGGTGGCTGGTCTCCTCGGGGCTCAGTCTCGTGCACCCGTCCGCGCTGCCACCGCCGCAGGCCGTCTGGGATTCCCTGACGGCGTCGAGCGACGTGCTGCTACCAGCCCTGGGCGTCACGACGCTGATGACGGTGCTCGGATTCCTGATCTCGACGGTTGCCGGGGTGCTGATCGGGATGGCGCTGGCCGCGTCCCGGCGCGTCGAGCGGATGTTCGCCCCGCTGCTGGTGGCGGTCAACGCGGTGCCGAAGATCGCGTTCGGCCCGCTGCTCGTGGTCGCCGTCGGCTGGGGCGAGAAGCCGATCCTGACCATGGTTTTCCTGCTCTGCTTCTTCCCGATCGTGCTCTCCACGGCGACCGGCCTCACCACGACGCCCGGGGACCTGGCCGAGATGGCCCGGTCGCTGAACGCCTCGTGGTGGCAGTCGTTCCGGAAGGTGCGCCTCCCGGCCGCGCTGCCGCAGGTCTTCGTGGGGCTCAAGGTGGCGATGCCGCTGGCCGCCATCGGCGCCGTGATCGGCGAGTTCTACTCGGACAAGCCGGGGCTGGGCTTCCAGATCCTGCAGTACAACGGGGTCGGCGACACCGCCACCGCGTGGGCGGCGATCGTGTTGATCGCCGCGATGAGCATCGCGCTCTACTCGGCGCTCTCCCTTGTCGAACGACTCGCGCTGCCCTGGGTCCGCGCGACCACGTCGGCTCGCTGACCTGAGCCACGTCGGCCGGCCCTCGACCCGGGCCGGCCGGACGTCGCCCGGCCCGGGCGACGCCGGCCGGGGTCGGTCAGCTGGCGAGGCGCCAGCGGCCGTTGCGGGCGACCAGGGTGGTCAGCGCCTGCGGCATGAGACCCGAGTGGTTGTCCGGGGTCATCCGGATCGGGCCGGAGAGACCGTCCATCTGGGAGGTTTCCAGCACGTCGCGGATGCCGTCCCGGTTGGCCTTGCCGGGCTCGCCACCCGATTGCAGGGCGGCGTCGGCGATGAGCTGGACGGCGTCCGCGGCGAACGAGGACGAGCCGTGGTACCCCCCGAAGCGGGCGGTGTAGTCCTGGAACCACTGCCGCCGGGCGGCCTTCGCCGGGGTGGTGGCGATGATGTCGTCGATCACCATGGTCTGCGTGAAGACCAGCGTGGCGCGCTCGCTGGCCTTCGCCGCACCGCCGAGGAAGAGGTCCCCGGCGGCCGAGGCGTCGAGGTAGAGCGAGCCCCGGAAGCGGGCCTCCTGCGCGGCCACGGCGGCGAGGCTCGCCTGCTCCGCCGGCGTCCAGAGCACGAGGGCATCGGGCTTCTCGTCGGCCAGTGCCGCGACCTGGCGGGTGACGTCGGTGTCGGTGGCCCGGACCGTCTCCACGGCCTGCACGTCGATGTCCACCTTGCTCAACGCGCTCTTGAGGGCGGCGAGCCCCTCCCGGCCGTAGTCGTCGTCGCTGTGCAGCACGCCGATGTCGCGGACACCGCCGCGGCGCAGTTCGACGGTGAGGGCGGCGGCGTTGTCGGGCGCGTTCGGGGCCAGCTTGAACACGTACCGGCGCTGCGCTACCGGGCTGGTGATGGCGCTGGCGGAGGCCAGCGCCACGGTCGGCACCCGCCGCTCGTCGATGGTGCTCACCGCGCCCACCGCGCACTCGTTGCAGCCACCCATGATGATCGCGCTGACCCGCGGATCCCCGCTGAAGTCGTTGATGTTCCGCAGGGACTCGCTGGCGTCGGAGCGGTTGTCCTTGACCTTGAGTTCGACGCGCCGGCCGTTCAGCGAACCGGAGGAGTTCAGCTGGTCGACCTTGAGTTCGAGGGCACGCTGGTACGCCCGGCCGACCGCCGCGGCGGCTCCGGACAGTTCGAGGTCCGCGGCGATGACGATGGGGCCGGAGTCCTGCTCGTCGGCGCCGAACTGGCAGGCGGTGAGAGTGGTGGCCAGGACTGCCGAGGCGAGCGCCGCGACGGTTGCGGAGCGGATGGGGCTCAACTTGTCCTCCAGGTGCGGCACGGGAACCGTCGGACCGTTCGTCCCGAATGGAGCACGAACACTTTGCCGTACGGTGTGCGCGAAAGCCTGCAAAACCTTGCCAATGTCGGGCGCTGCGGTCAAGCGGGCAGTGCAGAGGCGTTTCGGGATGCGAATCCCACATGGTGGGGTAACACAAAGTTTGCAAACGGTCACGGATGGGGTTCATCCGGCCACTGACTGTCTACATTGCCTGTTCAGAGCGTTGGGTAATTGGTGGCATTGAAAGAGCGGCGCATCGGTTCCGTGCCGTCCGACCGTTTCCTACCCCACTGCGGCTTCCCAAACGTGATCCCGTCTGATGAAATCGCGGCCGTGCCGCGCGTGGTTCTCCGCTGCACCAGGCACGGGTCGGCGGTTCAGGCGTGGATGAAACGACGGAGGCGATGTCGTGAGCACCGGACCGACGACCCTGCCCGCAGGCGGCGACATTGACCGCCCGAAGCGCCGGCAGCTGCCCCGGCTCCGGGACGCCCGGATCCGCTCGAAGCTCGCGCTGATCCTGGTCGTGCCGGTCGCCGCGGTCATCGCCCTGGCCTCGGTCCGCCTGGTGGCGGTCGGTCAGGGCGCGTACGACGCGACGCGGGCCAAGGCGCTCACCGAGCTCTCCATCGACGTCTCCGCGCTCGTCCAGGACGTGCACGCCGAACGGATGGCGGCGGCCGGCTACCTGTCGGCGCCGCAGCAGGGCGCCGACGCGTACAACCTCCGGGTGCGCAGCACCGACGAGCGGGTGCGGGCGTACATCGAGGAGCGCGACCGGGTCGGCGACGTGCCCACCGCCGTCCGGGACCGGCTGGCGGCCATCGACGACCACCTCCAGACGCTCGACGCGACCCGGCAGCAGGTGCTGGACCGCAAGCAGATGGCGGTCGCCGAGGCGGTGCTGCGCTACGGCGTCATCCTGACCGACCTGGTGGCCTACGGCGAGGGCCTCGCCCAACTGCCCGGCGAGGAGCAGCTGGCCGACGCCCGGCGCGCGGTCGCCGCGTTCGCCCGGGCCAAGGCGGCGGTGGCCGAGGAGGAGGCGGTCGCGTACACGGCGCTCAGCGCCGGCCGGCTCGACGAGGAGCAGTTCTCCTCGTTCGTGGCGACCCTGACCAGCCAGCAGGAGGCGCTGCTCGCCTTCTCGCTCGCGGCCGACCCGACGCAGCGCGCGCTGGTCGACAGCACCGTCTCCGGCGACGCGGTCACGCTGGCCGACCGGGTCGCCGCCGACATCACCCGCTCGGTCGGGCAGCGGCCGCTCGTGAACGCCAAGGACGCCAGCACCGCCATCGGCGCGGTGAACGACCTGATGCGGTGGGCCGAGATCCGCCTGCAGGACGAGCTGCTCGCGCAGACCGAGCAGGCCCGCTCGGACGTCCTGCGACAGGCCCTCATCGAGTCGCTGCTGGTGCTCCTCACCCTCGTCATCGCGGTCACCCTCGCCGTGGTGCTGGCCCGCTCGCTGAACCACTCGCTGCACCGGCTGCGCGAGGGTGCCCTCGCGGTCGCCAACCACGACCTGCCGGAGGCGGTGCGCCGGCTGCAGAGCATGGAGACCGTCGGCGAGGGCGGGGTCGACGAGATCGTCCGGCAGGTACGGGACCCGATCAAGCTCGCCAACCGGGACGAGGTCGGCCAGGTCGCCCTCGCCTTCAACGTGGTCCACCGGGAGGCGGTCCGGGTGGCCGCCGAGCAGGCGGCCCTGCGTACCAGCGTCTCGGCGATGTTCCTCAACCTGGCCCGGCGCAGTCAGACGCTGGTCGACCGCATGATCGGCGAACTGGACGCGATCGAGCGCGGCGAGGAGGACCCGAAGCGGCTGGCCCGGCTGTTCGAGCTGGACCACCTGGCCACCCGGATGCGGCGCAACGACGAGAACCTGCTGGTCCTCGCGGGCGCCGACTCGGCCGTGCCCCGGCGCGAGGACGCCCTGCTGGTGGACGTGCTGCGCGCGGCGCAGTCCGAGGTGGAGCTGTACAACCGGATCGAGTTCGGGACGGTCGACACCGACGTGTCGGTGGCCGCCCACGCCGTCAACGACGTGGTCCGCCTGGTCGCCGAGCTGCTCGACAACGCCACCCGGTTCTCGCCGCCGAACACCACCGTCGTCGCCGACGGCCGGCGGATCCGCGACTACGTGCTGATCCAGGTCGAGGACCGCGGTCTCGGCCTCTCCGACGATCAGCTCGACTCGCTCAACCGCCGGCTCGCCGAGCCGCCGAGCGTCGACGTCGCGGCGTTCCGGCTGATGGGCCTCGCCGTGGTGAGCCGGCTCGCCGCCCGCTACGGCATCCGGGTCGAGCTGCGCCGCAACGTCGAGGGCGGGACCGTCGCCCAGGTGACCCTGCCGACGGCCACGGTCGTGCTGCCCGCCAACCGCGGGCAGGCGCCGGTCACCCGGCCGCGCCAGCCGCTCGCGGTGGAGCAGACCCCGGTCGGCGTCGGTGAACCGCTGGCCGGTGCGACGCGGACCGCCACCCTGCCCGACCCGTGGCGGACCGACCAGGCCCCGCCGGTCCCGTGGCAGGCGCCGGAGCAGGCCCGGGACACCGCCGCGACGGTGCAGGCGCGGGAGACGGTGCAGGGGTGGGACGCGCCGATGCCGGCCGGCGGGTTGACCGGGATGGCGCCGACGCAGCCGACCTCCGGTGGTGACGGGCGTCCCGCCGGGACGCCCACCGCGGCGTACCCGTCGGTGAATCCGCTGCCCCGGCGTGCCTCCGCCGCGGACGCCTCCGCGGCGAGCGGCACCGTGCCCGCCGCGACCGGCGGTGTGCCGCCGGCGGGCGGCGGCTACACCGGAGGGCTCGGAGCGAACCTGGCCGCCACCGCGTCGCTCGCGCCCACCCCACCGATCACCCCGCCGGTCGACCTGCCGGCGGAGGCACCGATCTTCCGGGAGATGGAGGCGGTCTGGTTCCGGTCGCACGGGAACGACGCCACCGCCATCTTCGCCCGGCCGGACTTCGGCGAGCCGACGCCGGAGCGTCCCGCGGCGGCGGACGCTCCGGCCCGGCCCAAGCTGCCCACCCGGGTTCCCGGCACATCGGCGGCCCCACCGCCCGCCCAGCCGCCGCCGTCGTACAGTCCGCCGCCGACGCCGGACGCCGCACCGGCCGCGGCCCCGAGCGCGCCCGTGGCAGCTGTCCGCGAGGCGCCGGCCGCGACCTCCAGCACGCCTCCGGCGGCGCCCCAGGAGGCGACCGCCGCGGACGCTGACTCGTGGCGTACCGCCGCCGACGAGGGCTGGAACCGGGCCAGCCGGGCCGCGGAGCCGGCCACCGGCGGCACCACCCGTTCCGGTCTGCCCAAGCGGGTTCCGCAGGCGCAGCTGGTCCCCGGTGGCATCGAGCCCCGGGGCGTTCGGGAACGCACCCGTCGGACGCCGGACGACGTCCGTGGTCTGTTGTCGGCCTACCACCGTGGCGTGCAGCGCGGGCGGGCGGCCGGTACGGACCTGAACAGCACCTCGAGCAAGGAGACGAGCCGATGAACAGGCCAGCGGCCATGCAGGACATGGGTTGGCTGCTCACCAACTTCGCCGACAGCGTCGCGGGCATCGCCCACGTCGTGGCGGTGTCCGCCGACGGGCTGTTGCTCGCCTCCTCCCGGGACCTGCCGGCGGACCGGGCGGACCAGCTGGCGGCGATCACCTCGGGTGTGGTGAGCCTGACCGAGGGCGCGGCACGCATGTTCAGCGCCGGCGGCGTGCTCCAGACCGTCATCGAGATGGACAGCGGCTACCTGTTCCTGATGTCGATCAGCGACGGGTCGTCGATGGCCGTGCTCGCGGCCCGCAGCTGCGACGTCGGTCAGGTGGGTTACGAGATGGCACTCCTGGTGGAACGGGTCGGCGCGGCGCTGGTGCCGCTGCCCCGGGACGCGGTGCGCTCGTAACCCGGTGCGGCGCTCAGGCCGGCGCCGACCAGGTACAGGTGATCCGGGGCCGACGGCACCGGTTCGGGAGAGGGGAGGTGACTGCGGATGGAACAACGGCGTGCGGACCCGCGTGGGGAGCTGGTGCGCCCGTACGCGGTCACCCGGGGCCGGACCGAACCGCGACAGGACATCGCCCTGGAGGCGGTGCTGTCGGCGAGCGCCACCGCGGTGGCCGAGTCGCGCTTCGCGGGGCACGACAAGCACCGCATCGCGACGGTCTGCGAGGGCCGGGCGCAATCGCTGGCCGAGATCGCCGCGTACACCCGGATGCCGCTGGGCGTCACCCGGGTGCTGGTCGCCGACATGGTGGCCGAGGGCCTGCTGACGCTACACACCGCCGCTCCCGCTACGGGTTTCGCGGAGCGGATGAACCTGCTTGGAAGGGTGCTAAGTGGACTTCGCGAACTATGACCCCGCCGGGGCGAACCGCAGCCGGGAGATCATCTCCGCGAAGATCGTGATCGCGGGCGGCTTCGGCGTGGGCAAGACGACCCTGGTCGGCTCGATCTCCGAGATCACTCCGCTGACCACGGAGGCGGTCATGACCGCGGCCGGCGTGGGGATCGACGACCCGTCCAAGGTGCCCGGCAAGGAGACCACGACGGTCGCCATGGACTTCGGCCGGATCACGATGGCGCAGGACCTGATCCTGTACCTGTTCGGCACCCCCGGGCAGACCCGGTTCTGGTTCATGTGGGACGAGATCATCCGCGGTGCGGTGGGTGCGGCCGTCCTGGTGGACACCCGCCGGATCACCGACGCGTTCGCGCCGCTGGACTACTTCGAGAACCGCCAGCTGCCGTACGTGGTGGCGCTCAACAAGTTCGACGGTGCCCCGGACTACGAGCTGGAGGAGGTACGCGAGGCGCTCGCCATCCCGGCGCACGTGCCCCTCGTACTCACCGACGCGCGCCGGCGGGACGCGGTCAAGCAGGTGCTCGTGACGGTCGTCGAGCACGCCATGGCGCGCCTGCAGGCCGAGCACGACCGGGGCTTCCCGGCGCCGGTCGGGGGCTGAGGGCGCGCGGCTCAGCAGGCGTTGGGAAGGGCGCTTCCGCTACCGGAGACGTGGGGCGGGGGCCCTTCCCCACACCTCAGTCGATGCGCAGGCGGTAGCCGCGCTTCACCACGGTCTGCACCACCCGGGGGGCCTTCAGGCCGGCGCGCAGCCGCGCCACGGCCATCTCCACCGCGTGCTCGTCCGCGCCGCGCGGCAACGTCCGCAACAGGGCCGTGCGGGACAGCACGCGGCCCGGCGCGGCCGCCAGCGCCCGCAGCACCGCCATCGGGGCGGGGGCCAGCGGGCGCAGCTCGCCGTCGATCACGGCCGCGTGCCCGCGCAGGGTGAGCAGGTGGCCGGCGACCTTCAGGGTGACCGTACGGCGGGGCAGCTCGTCCACGATCGTGCGGACCAGGGCACCCAACCGCGCCCGGTTCGGCGCGCTGACCGGCACCCCCCGCCGCAGCAGGGGCTCCGCGGTCACCGCGCCCACGCAACTCGCCAGCACGTCGCCGCGGAAGGCGTCGAGCACCGCGTCGGTGCGGTCCCCGGCGGCCCGCAGCAGCGCCTCGGCGGCCGGCGCGGAGGTGAACGTCACCGCGTCGACCAGCCGACCGGCGACCAGGTCGATCAGCCGGTGCAGGGGCGCCGGGTCGGTCGGCGGGGCCCACCGGTACACCGGCACCTCGATCACGGTCGCCCCGGCGGCCTCCAGCGCCATCGTGCACTCGGGCTGCCGCTCGCCGTGCAGCTGCATGGCGATGACCTGCCCGGCGACCCCGCGCCGACGCAGGTGCTCGACCACCTCGTCGCAGCTCTCGGAGGCGGGGGACCACTGGTCGTGCAGGCCGGCGGCGCGGATCGCGCCGCGCGCCTTCGGGCCGCGCGCCACCACGTACGCCTCGGTCAGCACCGAGCGCAGCGGCTCGGCCAGCCCCCAGCCCTCGGCGGCCTCCAGCCAGCCGCGCATCCCGATGCCGGTGTTGGCCATCAGGATGTCCGGCGGCCGGTCCAGGCAGGCCCGGGTCGCCTCGCGCAGCTCGGTGTCGTCGGCGAGCGGGACGATCCGCAGGGCGGGAGCGAGCACCACCCGGGCGCCCCGCCGCTGGAGCAGCGCCGCGAGCTCGTCCCGGCGCCGGTCGGCGGTCACCCCGATGGTGAAGCCGGCCAGTTCGTCGCGCATCCACCTCTCCTCTCCCGGCCGCCGCTGAGCCGCACCTCGACCAGACCGCCCCGGCAGCGCGCCTGGTGCCGCCGGACGGCGACCCCCGGCAGGTCCAGGCAGTGCCCGGTACGCAGGTCGTACACCTGCTTGTGCAGCGGCGAGGCGACCGTCGGCACCCCGCCGCGGCTGCCGACGATCCCGCGCGAGAGCACGTACGCCCCGGTGACCGGGTCCCGGTTGTCGATGACGAACAGCCTCCCGGCGGTGCGGAACAGCGCGACCTGCACGCCGTCGACCAGCGCCGCCACGCCCCGGTCCGGGTCCAGGCGGTCCAGCGGACAGATGACGGTCCAGCCCGGCCGGGTCGCGGTGCCCGCCCGTCCGACCCCCGTGGTCGCGGTGCTCATCGGCGTACCTCCGGCATCCCCAGCGCCACCGGCTGCCGTCCGTCGGCCGGGCGTGCGGGGACCGGCTGGCCGCGCTCCGACGTGAACCGGATGGACGGGTCGGGCACGTCGGGCGCGTTGACGAACGAGGCGAACCGGCGCAGCCGGACCGGGTCGTCGAGCACGTCGCGCCACTCGTCCGAGTACGACGCCACGTGCCGGGCCATCGCCTCGTCCAGCTCCGCGCAGAGCCCGAGCGAGTCGTCGACGATGACCGCACGGAGGTGGTCCAGGCCGCCGTCCAGCGCCTCGATCCAGGCGGCGGTGCGTTGCAGCCGGTCCGCGGTGCGGATGTAGTACATGAGGAACCGGTCGATCAGCCGGATCAGTTCCTCGGTGGGCAGGTCGGCGGCGAACAGGTCGGCGTGCCGGGGCCGGAAGCCGCCGTTGCCGCCGACGTAGAGGTTCCAGCCGGTCTCGGTGGCGATGACGCCGAAGTCCTTGCCGCGGGCCTCGGCGCACTCCCGGGCACAGCCGGACACCGCCGACTTGATCTTGTGTGGGGCGCGGAGCCCCCGGTAGCGCAGTTCCAGCGCGACGGCCAGCCCGACCGAGTCCTGCACGCCGTACCGGCACCAGGTCGATCCGACGCACGACTTCACCGTGCGCAGCGCCTTGCCGTACGCGTGGCCGGACTCGAAGCCGGCGTCGACCAGCCGGCGCCAGATCTGCGGTAGCTGCTCGACCCGCGCGCCGAACAGGTCGATCCGCTGCCCACCGGTGATCTTGGTGTAGAGCCGGAAGTCCCGGGCCACCTCGCCGATCACGATCAGCTTCTCCGGGGTGATCTCGCCGCCCGGTATCCGGGGCACCACCGAATAGCTCCCGTCGCGTTGCAGGTTGGCCAGGAAGTGGTCGTTGGTGTCCTGCAGCGACGCCTGCTCGCCGTCGAGGATGTGCCCGGTGCCGAGGGAGGCCAGGATCGAGGCCACCGCGGGCTTGCAGATGTCGCAGCCCCGCCCCCGGCCGTGCTCGTTGATCAACCGGGAGAAGGTACGGATGCCGTGCACCCGGACGATGTCGAACAACTCCTGGCGGCTCGCGTCGAAGTGCTCGCAGAGCGCCCTGGACTGCCGCACCCCGGCCGCGTCGAGCAGTTGCTTGAGCATCGGCACGCAGGAACCGCAGCTGGTGCCGGCCCGGGTGCACGCCTTGAGCGCCGGCACGTCGCAGGCGCCGCCCCCGATCGCGGCGTCGATGTCGTCGCGGGTGACCGCGTTGCACGAGCAGACCTGGGCGCCGCCGGGCAGCGTGGCCGCCCCGCCGCCCGGCCCGGCCGGGGCGAGCAGCGCCAGCGGCGGGGCGGGCAGCGGCCCGCCGACGCTGGCGCGCAGGGTCGGGTACGCGCTCGCGTCGCCGACCAGCACGCCGCCGAGCAGCGTGCGCGCGTCGTCGGAGAGGACCAGCTTCGCGTACACCCGGGTGGCCGGGTCGGTGAACGTCACGTCGAGGCAGCCCTCGGTGGCGCCGTGCGCGTCGCCGAACGAGGCCACGTCGACGCCGAGCAGCTTCAGCTTCGTCGCGGTGTCCGCCCCCGGGAAGGTCGCCGCGCCGCCGACCAGCCGGTCGGCCACCACCTCGGCCATCGCGTACCCGGGTGCGACCAGGCCGTGGCAGGTGCCGTCGACCGCCGCGCACTCGCCGACCGCCCAGATCCGCTCGTCGGCGCTCCGGCAGGTGCCGTCGACCAGCACCCCGCCGCGCGGGCCGAGCGGCAGGCCGGCGGCCCGGGCCAGCTCGTCGCGGGACCGGATGCCGGCCGCGACGACGACGAGCTCGGCCGCCACCCGGCTGCCGTCGGTCAGGTCCAGCGCGGCCACCGAGCCGTCCGGGCCGGGCCGCACGGCGCTGGTGGCCGCACCGAGGTGGCAGGTCACGCCCAGGTCCTCGACGTACCGGCGGAGCAACGCGCCGCCGGCCGTGTCCACCTGCACCGGCATCAGCCGTGGCGCGAACTCCACCACGCTGGTGGCGAGCCCGAGCAGCCGCAGCGCGTTCGCCGCCTCCAACCCGAGCAGGCCACCGCCGATCACCGCCCCGGTACGCCGGCCCCGCGCGTGCTCGCGGATCGCCGCCAGGTCGTCGAGGGTGCGGTAGACGAAGACCCCGGGCAGGTCCGTGCCCTCGACCGGCGGGACGAAGGCGGACGAGCCGGTGGCCAGCACCAGGGCGTCGTACGCGTACTCGCCGGCCGCGGTCGACACCACGCGCCTTGCCCGGTCGATCGCGGCGACCGGCTCGCCGAGGCGCAGCTCGACGCCGTCGTCGGGGGTGTGCAGGTTGAGTTCGTCCTCGGTCGCGCCGGCGAGGAAGGCGGAGAGCCGCACCCGGTCGTACGCCGGCCGGGTCTCCTCGCCGAGCACGGTCACCCGCCAGCGGCCGTCCGGGTCCCGGGCGCGCAGCGCGTCCACGAACCGCTGCCCGACCATGCCGTTGCCGACGACCACCAGCCGCCCGCCGTTCATCGCCCCACCTCCACCGAGTCCACACCGGACAGCCACTCGACGATCCCGGCGACCGCGTCCCGGCAGCCGCCGCAGCCCGTACCGGCCCGGGTCGCCGCCACCACCGCGTCGACCGTCCGGGCGCCGGCGCGCCAGCAGCCCACCAGCGCCCCCTTGCTGACGTTGTTGCACTGGCAGACGGTCGCCGCGTCCGGCATCAGCGCCGGCGTCGCGACCGGTTCGGCCGGTGCCGCGCCGAACGCGCGGCCGAGCAGCAGCGACCGCCGGTCCGCGGGGACCGGCTGCCCCCGGTCGAACAGCTGGATGACCGTCCCGACGGCCGGGTTGTCGCCGAGCAGGATCGCCGCGGTCAGCCGCTCGTCCCGGATGCGCAGCCGGGCGTACGTGCCCCGGGCCGCGTCGGTGAAGACCAGCTCCTCGCCGGGCCCGTCGCCGCCGGGGTCGCCCATCGCGGCCAGGTCGATGCCGGCGGCCTTGAGCCGGGTCACCACCGGTCTCGGCCGGTACCGGGTCAGCGGGTCCTCGCCGCTGAGCACCTGGGCCAGCACCCGCGCCTGGGCCCAGGCCGGGGCGACCAGGCCGGTCAGCGTGCCGTCGTGCTGGGCGCAGTCGCCGATCGCCGAAACCCGTCGGTCGCCGGTCCGCAGCCGGTCGTCGACGAGGACGCCGCGCTCGACCGCCAGGCCGGCGGCCGCCGCGAGCGTGGTCTCGGGGCGCACGCCGCAGGAGAGCACGAGCAGGTCGGCGTCGAGCGACCGGCCGTCGGCCAGGTCGAGGCGGACGCCGTGCGCGTCGACGGCCACCCCGGTGGCGGAGACCGCCAGGTGGGTGGTCACGCCGAGGCCGGCGAGCGTCCGCGCGAGCACGGCGGCGCCCGGCGCGTCGAGCTGACGTTCCATCAGGTACGGCACCGGGTGCACCACGGCCACGTCGAGTCCCCGGGCGGCGAGCCCCCGGGCGGCCTCCAGGCCGAGTAGCCCACCGCCGAGCACGAGGACGCGGCGGGCCCGCTCGGCGACGGTGAGGATCCGGCGGCAGTCGTCCAGGGTTCGGAACGGCACCACCCGCTCCGGCAGCTCGGTGCCGTCCAGCCCGGGCAGCGGCGGCACGACGGCGCGGCTGCCGGTGGCGAGCACCAGGTGGTCGTACCGGATTCGGTCGCCGTCGTCGGTGCGGACCACGCGCTCGGCCCGGTCGATCGCCGTCGCGGCCACCCCGGTCCGCAGGTCGACGCCCTGGCCGGCGACCTCGGCGAGCTCCACGTCCGGCTCGCCGACCTTCCCGGCCAGCAGGGCGGAGAGCATGATCCGGTTGTACGCCCGGTGCGGCTCGGCCCCGAGCACGGTGACCTTCCGGTCCCCGCCCCGCGCGTGCAGCTCACTGGCGAGCCGGGCGCCGGCCATCCCGTTGCCGACGATCACGATCCGCTCGGTCACGGCCGCCCCACCTTCTCCACGCGTACCGCGCAGATCTTGAATTCCGGCATTCCCGAGACCGGGTCGACGGCGTCGTTGGTGACCGAGTTGGCGCGGGCGGCGCCGCCCCAGTGGAACGGCGCGAAGACGGTGTCCGGGCGGATGGCCGGGCTGAGCCGGGCCGGCGCGACCAGCTCGCCCCGGCGGGAGACCACCCGGACCGGCTCGCCGTCGGCCACCCCGAGCCGCCGGGCCAGGTCGGGGTGCAGCTCGACGAAGGCCTCCGGGGCGGCCCGGCGCAGCGCCGGCACCCGCCGGGTCTGGGTACCGGACTGGTACTGGGCGAGCACCCGGCCGGTGGTGAAGTGCAGCGGGTACGCGGCGCACACCTCCTCGGCGGCGGGCCGGTGCTCGACGGCGTGGAACCGGGCCCGCCCGTCCGGCGTGGGGAAGCGCTCGGCGAACAGGCGGGGCGTGTCCGGCCCGTCGGGATCCGGGCAGGGCCAGTACGCGCCGTCGTACGCGTCGATCCGCTCCCAGGTGATCCCGGCGTAGTCGGCGGTCCCGCCGGCCGACGCGCGCCGCAGCTCCTCGAACACCAGCCGCGGCTCGGATGAGAGGAAGGGGCCCTTCTCAACGCCGGGTGACCGTGCCGGGTCCCTTCCTGACACCGGGGACAGGCGGGCCGTCAGGTCGGCGAGGATCGCCAAATCGGTGCGGACGCCGGGTGGCGGCTCGCGCAGCGCGCGGCGGCGCAGCACCCGGCCCTCCAGATTCGTCATCGTCCCGTCCTCCTCGGCCCACTGCGCGGTCGGCAGCACCACGTCGGCGAGCGCGGCCGTCTCGGAGAGCAGGAAGTCGGCGACCACCAGCAGGTCGAGGTCGCGCAGCCGGCCCTCGACCCGGGCCGCCCGGGGCGCGGACACCACCGGGTTGGAGCCGAAGACCAGCAGCGCGCGCGGCCCGTCCGGGGTGCCGAGCGAGTCGAGCAGCCGGTACGCGGGAACCCCGGGCCCGGGCAGGTCCCGGACCGGCACCCCCCACACCCCGGCCACGTGCGCCCGGGCGGCGGGATCGTCGATCCGCCGGTAACCGGGGAGCTGGTCGGCCTTCTGCCCGTGCTCCCGCCCGCCCTGCCCGTTGCCCTGGCCGGTCAGGCAGCCGTACCCGGAACCGGGGCGACCGGGCAGGCCGAGGGCGAGCGCCAGGTTCACGTACGCGGTGACCGTGTCCACGCCCTTGGCGTGCTGCTCGGCGCCGCGAGCGGTGAGGATGACCGCCCGCCCGGCGGTGCCCAGCGCCCGGGCCGTCGCCTCCAGGTCGGCCACCGGCACTCCGGAGAGCGCCTCGGCGCGGGCCGGCCACCAGGCGGCCACGGCCCGGCGGACGTCCTCGAAGCCGGTGGTGCGGGCGGCGACGTAGGCCCGGTCGACGAGGCCCTCGGTCAGCGCGATGTGCAGCAGCGCGTTCGCCACCGCCAGATCCGTGCCCGGCAGCGGTTGCAGGTGCAGGTCGGCCTGGCGGGCGGTGGCGGTGACCCGGGGGTCGACCACGATCAGCTTGCCGCCCCGCCGGCGCTGCTCGGTGAGCCAGCGCACCAGCGGGGGCATCGTCTCGGCCGGGTTCGCCCCGACCAGCAGCAGGGTGTCCGCGTCGGCCAGGTCGGCCAGGGGGAAGGGCAGACCCCGGTCGACGCCGAAGGCGCGGATCCCGGCCGCCGCGGCGGACGACATGCAGAACCGTCCGTTGTAGTCGATGTGCCGGGTCCGCAGCACCGCCCGGGCGAACTTGCCCAGCGCGTACGCCTTCTCGTTGGTGAGGCCCCCACCGCCGAAGACGGCGACCGCGTCCCGGCCGGATCCGGACTGGACGGCGCGGATCCGCTCGACGACAAGCTCCAGCGCGGCATCCCAGCCGGCCGGGCGCAGCTCGCCGCTGACCGTGTCGCGCAGCAGGGGAGTAGTGAGCCGCTCGGGGTGGTCGAGCAACTCGGCGGCGGTCCAGCCCTTCTGGCACAGGCCGCCGCGGTTGGTGGGGAACTGTCGCGGGTGCACGGCCACCCGGCCGTCCTCCTCGCGCAGCGTCATCCCGCACTGCAGCGCGCAGTACGGGCAGTGCGTCGCCGCTTCCCGGGGCGGCGGCCCCGGTGCCGTGGCGGGTCGCGCACCGTCTGTCATGTCCGAGAAGCGTGCCGCCAGGCGGTTTCCGGTCCGGGTCCCGTTTGTTTCGGCCCTGTCAAGAGCGACTCACACCGCACCGGCGCAGCGCACCGGTGCGGTACGACGAGTCGCGCTGCCGGCTGCTGCTTCGCGGGACGCGGCGTCCCGCGGTGTCGTCACGCCGCGATACCGCGGGATGCGGCATCCGGCCGAGCGGTCCGGTCTGACCGGTTTGCCGGCCGGCGCCACGAGGGATGACTAACGGTCATACCAACGGGTAATCTGGCCGGCATGACTGCCAAGGTGACCCTGTCGTTCTCCGACGAGACGATCGAGGAGGCCCGGCGGTTCGCCAAGCGCGAGGGGCTCTCCCTGTCCGCCTGGATGGACCAGGCCGCCCGGGAGAAGGCCCTGCGCGAGGTCTTCTCCGCGCACGCCGACGCAGTCCGCCGGGCCGGCCTCGACCTGGAGTCCGCCGCCCTCGCCGACGCCCGCGAGGTGGGCATGGTCGACGACCTGCTCTTCGGCGGTCGCCCGCGTGCTGCGTAGGGGCGAGGTCTGGCGCATCTCCGGCGCCCGCGAGCGGTTGGGGCTGGTCATCAGCTCCGACGTCTACAACTCCACCGCGGTGCCCATCGTGATCGTCGCGGAGGTGGTCGAGGCGGCGCTGCTGCGCGACTCGCCCCTCGCGGTGCCGATGGGCGAGCGGGTGGTGATGCCCGACCGGCTCTCCTCCCCGATGAAGAAGTGGTTCACCGAGTGCGTGGACGTCGCCGACACGGAGACCATGCAGCGGGTGAGCCGGGCGCTCCGGATCCTTCAGCAACTCTGAGCGGCCGGTCCTCACCGGCCGGTCGCCGGCCCGGTGCGGTCACCGTTGCCGGCCCGAATTCGGCGGCGAACGCTCCGGTAACGGCGGCTGCCTAGCTTTCGGCCGGGATCGCGCGAAGCCGGCCGGGCCGGTGGGTCGTGCGACCACGACATCGCCCGGCCGAAGGAGCGCCCGATGACCACGACGACCGCGCCGCCAAGCACCACGGACGGCATCGACCTGCAACGCCGGCCCGGCCGGTGGATCGGGCACTGGGCCCCGGAGGACACCGACTTCTGGCGGGCCGTCGGCCGCCGGATCGCCCGGCGCAACCTGATCTGGTCGATCTTCGCCGAGCACATCGGCTTCTCGGTGTGGCTGCTCTGGAGCATCGTCGTCGTCCGGCTGGACGACGTGGGTTGGCAGTTGACCACCAGTCAGGCGCTGTGGTTGACCGCCGTGCCCAGCGGCGTCGGCGCGCTGCTGCGGCTGCCGTACACCTTCGCCGTCCCGCTCTTCGGCGGGCGGAACTGGACGGTCGTCTCCGCCCTGCTGCTGATCGTCCCGTGCGCGGGGCTGGCCTGGGCGGTGCAGCACCCCGAGCTCGGGTTCGGGCCGCTGCTGCTGATCGCCGCCACGGCCGGCGTCGGTGGCGGCAACTTCGCCTCCAGCATGGCCAACATCTCGTTCTTCTACCCGGAGCGGGAGAAGGGCTGGGCGCTGGGCCTGAACGCGGCCGGCGGCAACATCGGCGTCGCCGTGGTGCAGTTCCTGGTGCCGCAGGTGATCGTGCTCGGGGGCGGCCTCGCGCTGGCCCGCGCCGGCCTGATGTACATCCCGCTCGCCGTGATCGCGGCGGTCTGCGCCTACCTGTTCATGGACAACCTGGTCGAGGCGAAGGCCGACGTACGGCCGGTCTGGTCCGCGTTGCGGCACCCGGACACCTGGGTCATGTCGTTCCTGTACATCGGCACCTTCGGTTCGTTCATCGGCTACTCGGCGGCCTTCCCGACGCTGCTGGGCGGGGTGTTCGGCCGGCCCGACATCGCGCTGTCCTGGGCGTTCCTGGGCGCCGCGGTCGGCTCGGTCTGCCGGCCGTTCGGCGGCCGCCTCGCCGACGCGATCGGTGGAGCCCGGGTCACGGCGGCCAGCTTCGTGCTGATGGCCGGCGGGGCGTACCTGGCCCTGTGGTCGGTGCAGGAGCGCCGCCTCGGTGTCTTCTTCCTGGCGTTCATGCTGCTGTTCGTCGCGACCGGCATCGGCAACGGCTCGACCTACCGGATGATCTCCCGGATCTTCCAGGTGAAGGGGGAGGACCTCGGTGGCTCACCGGAGATCATGCTGGCGATGCGCCGGCAGGCGGCCGGAGCGCTGGGCATCATCTCCGCGGTCGGCGCGCTCGGCGGCTTCCTGGTCCCGATCTGCTATGCCTGGGCGAAGTCGACCTACGGCGGCATCCAGCCCGCCCTGCGGTTCTACGTCGGGTTCTTCCTGGTGATGATCGTGGTGACCTGGGCCGCGTACCTGCGATCGGGAGCGCGGATGGCCCGGGCCCGGGTGTGAGCCGGGTCACCCCGCGGGGTCCGGCGCGCTGACCGGACCCCGTTTTGACCGGCCGCCGCCGCGTTGGGTATCGTTACCTGCTGTTGTGCGACATCTAGAGGCGTGCCGCCTGAGGTACGCTTGGTCGTTCGTGCGCGTTGGTTCGGCCTGGAAGTCATGGTCGTCCGGCGCGCGACCCCAGACCGACGACGAGACAAGGTAGACCTGTGCGTACGTACAGCCCGAAGCCGGGTGAGATCGAGCGTCAGTGGCACGTCATCGACGCCTCTGATGTCGTGCTGGGCCGCCTGGCCACCCACGCCGCCACGCTGCTGCGCGGCAAGCACAAGCCGACTTTCGCGCCGCACGTCGACACGGGCGACTTCGTCGTCATCGTGAACGCGGGCAAGGTCGCGCTGACCGGCAACAAGCGGCAGCAGAAGATCGCCTACCGCCACTCCGGCTACCCGGGTGGTCTGAAGCAGGTCGGGTACGACGAGCTGCTGACCAAGCGTCCCGAGCGGGCCGTCGAGCTGGCCGTCAAGGGAATGCTCCCGCACAACAAGCTCGGCCGTAAGCTCATCAAGAAGCTGAAGGTCTACGCCGGTGCCGAGCACCCGCACGGCGCGCAGCAGCCGGTGCCGTTCGAGATCAAGCAGATCGCGCAGTGAGCGCGGGCGAAGGAATCAGCATGACCGACATCACCGCCACCGAGGTCGCCCCCGAGGCCACCGAGGCGCCGGCGCCCGTCGCCCGCGCGCCCCGTGGTGACCGGCCGATCCAGACCGTGGGCCGCCGCAAGGAGGCCATCGTCCGGGTCCGCATCGTCCCGGGCTCCGGCAAGATCACCTGCAACGGCCGGGACCTCGAGGCCTACTTCCCGAGCAAGGTGCACCAGCAGCTCATCAAGGACCCGCTGGTCACCGCCGAGAAGCCGGAGGCCTTCGACGTCATCGCGAACCTGCGCGGCGGCGGCACCACCGGGCAGGCCGGCGCGCTCCGGCTCGCCATCGCCCGTGCGCTCATCGTCAGCGAGCCGGACGACCGCCCGGCGCTGAAGAAGGCCGGCTTCCTCACCCGCGACGCGCGGGTCAAGGAGAGCAAGAAGTACGGCCTCAAGAAGGCCCGCAAGGCTCCCCAGTACTCGAAGCGCTGACCCTCAGCTGCACGTTGTACATCTGACGGACGGCCGGACCGCCTCCCCACGACGGGAGGAGGTCCGGCCGTTCCGCTCTTCACCATCGGCAGTTCCATCGGAGGTTGGCGGGTATGGGCCGGTTGTTCGGCACGGACGGCGTACGCGGGCGGGCGAACGCGGATCTCACCCCCGAGTTGGCGCTCGCGGTGGCGGTCGCCGCCGCGCACACCCTCGCCGAGTCGGACCGGAGCCATCCCCCGCTCGCCGTCGTCGGCCGGGACACCCGGGCCAGCGGCGAGATGCTGGAGGCCGCCGTGGTGGCCGGGCTCACCAGCGCCGGGGCGAACGTGGTCCGGGTCGGCGTGCTGCCGACCCCGGCGGTGGCGTTCCTCACCGCGGAGGCGAAGGCCGACCTGGGCGTGATGCTCTCCGCGTCGCACAACCCGATGCCGGACAACGGCATCAAGCTCTTCGCCGCCGGCGGGCACAAGCTGCCGGACGAGATCGAGATGAAGATCGAGGCGGCCGTCGAGGCGAACGCCACAAGCGCCTGGAAACGCCCGGTCGGCGCGGGCGTGGGCCGGGTCCACGACCTGCTCGACGGGGCGGACCACTACGTGCAGCACCTGGTCGGCACGGTCCCGCACCGGCTCGACGGGATCAAGGTCGTGGTCGACTGCGCCAACGGTGCGGCCGCCGAGGTGGCGCCAGCGGCGTACCGGGAGGCCGGCGCCGAGGTGATCGCGATCCACGCCGAGCCGGACGGGCTCAACATAAACGACGAGTGCGGCTCGAACCACATCGAGGCGCTGCGCCAGGCGGTCGTCGAGCACGGTGCGCACCTCGGGATCGCCCACGACGGGGACGCCGACCGGTGCGTGGCGGTCACCGCCGCCGGTGACGAGGTCGACGGCGACCAGGTGATGGCGATCCTCGCGCTGGCCATGCGGGAGGCCGGCACCCTCACCGGCGACACCCTGGTCGCCACGGTGATGAGCAACCTCGGCCTGCGCCTGGCCATGTCCCGGGAGGGCATCCGGCTGGTCGAGACCAAGGTCGGCGACCGGTACGTGCTGGAGGAGCTGCGCGCCTCCGGCCTGGCGCTCGGCGGCGAGCAGAGCGGGCACATCGTGATGCCCGCGTACGCGACCACCGGCGACGGCGTGCTGACCGGCCTGCACCTGATGTCCCGGATGGCGGCGACCGGGAAGCCCCTGGCCGAGCTGGCCGGCGTGGTCACCCGGCTGCCCCAGGTCCTGATCAACGTGCCGGTCGGCGACCGTACGGTCGGCGCCGCGGCACCCGCGGTGCGGGCGGAGGTCGAGCGGGCCGAGGCCGAGCTGGGCGAGACCGGCCGGGTGCTGCTGCGCCCCTCGGGCACCGAGCCGCTGGTGCGGGTCATGGTCGAGGCCGCCACGGAGCCGACCGCCCGGTCGGTGGCCGAGCGGATCGCCGAGCAGGTACGCACCGCCAGCCCGGTCGCCTGATCTGTCACCCCCGGAACGTCTGTCACCCTGCCCGGAGGCGGCGCAGGAAGCGGTCGGCCAGGTCGATGATCTGGTCGGTGTCCAGCTCCAGCGCCGGGCCGGCGACCGTCACCTCCGCCAGCGCCAGCCCGGGGGTCTCCGTGTCCCGCCAGTTGCTTACGAACCAGGCCTTCTCCTCCTCGGCCAGGGCCAGTGCGGCGTCGTTGAGTGCCGCGGCCGGGTAGGGCAGCCAGAGCCGGAACTCGTGGGTGTGCGGCGGGGCGGGAAAGACCCGGGCGCCGGGCAGGGCGGCCAGCGTCTCGGCGACCAGCCGCGCGTGGGCGACGTAGCCCGGCAGGCGCGGCAGTTCGTGGTCGAGGCCGTGCAGCGCGGCCAGCGCCGCCGGCCAGTGCTGGAACAGGTTGCCGCCGTAGCGGTGCCGCCAGGCGCGGGCGTACCGGGCCAGCTCCGCGTCGCCGGCCAGCACCGCCCCCGAGGTGCCGCCGAGGGACTTGTAGAGCGAGACGTAGACGCTGTCGACCAGGCCGGTGACCGCCGGGGCGGGCCGACCCAGGTGCGCCGTCGACTCCCACAGGCGGGCCCCGTCGACGTGCACCCGGGCGCCCCGATCCCGCGCGGCGGCGACGACCGCCGTCAGCTCCGCCCAGGTGGGCAGGACGAACCCGGCGTCGCGCAGCGGCAGCTCCAGCAGCAGCGTGCCGAACGGCTCGGCGAGGTCGGTGACCTCTGCGGCGGTGGGGCACCGGGTGCCGTCCGGGGTGCGGGTGGCGCGCAGGCCGGTGAGCACGGCGTACGCGTCCCGCTCGTGGACGAGCGGGTGGCTGAGCGGGTGCAGGGCGACCACGTCACGGCCGGTCAGCTCCGCGCCGTAGCGGAGGGCGACCTGCTGGGCCATGGTGCCGGTGGGGAACAGGACGGCGGCCTCGCAGCCGAGCAGGTCGCCGACCCGGTGCTCGACGATCTCGGTCACACCGCCCTCGCCGTACACGTCGGGCAGCCCGTCGCCGGGCAGCGCGCCCCGCATCGCCGCCAGCCGCTCACCCATCGTCGGGGGGCGCGTGCCGGACAGGACCACGTCGCAGGCCCGCATGGCGGAGAGCCGGCGGGCCCGGTCGTCGGTTGTCCCGGTCACCGCACCGCTCCCAGGGCGCGCAGCCGGGTTACCGCCTCGGTCAGCACCTCCGGGCGCTTGCAGAAGGCGAACCGGACCAGCCGGCGCCCGGCCTCCGGGTCGTCGTAGAAGACCTGGGTCGGCACCGCCACCACCCCGCAGCGTCCCGGCAGCGACCGGCAGAACTCCACCCCGTCCCGGCCGCCGAGCGGGGTGACGTCGGCGGTGACGAAGTACGTGCCCTCCGGCGCGAGCACCTCGAACCCGGCGTCGGCGAGGCCGGCGACGAGCTGGTCGCGGCGGGCCTGCAGCCCGTCCCGGAACCCGGTGAAGTATCCGTCCGGCAGACCCAGGGCGACCGCGACCGCCGGTTGCAGCGGCGCGGCGTTGACGAACGTCAGGAACTGCTTGACCCGCAGCACCGCGGAGACGAGTGGCGCCGGCCCGCTCACCCAGCCGACCTTCCAGCCGGTGCAGGAGAACGTCTTGCCGGCGGAGGAGATCCGGAGCGTCCGGTCCCGCAACCCGGCCAGCGTCGCGAGCGGTACGTGCCCGGCCGCGGCGTCGGTGAACACCAGGTGCTCGTACACCTCGTCGGTGACCGCGTACGCGTCGTGCTCCTGGCAGAGCTCGGCGACCAGGGCCAGCTCGTCCGGGGTGAACACCTTGCCGGTCGGGTTGTGCGGGGAGTTCAGCAGCACCAGCCGGGTACGTGGTCCGAACGCCGCGCGCAGCGCGTCCGGATCGAACGCGTACCGGCCGTCGGCGTCGGGTCGCAGCGTGACCGGCCGGCGGACCGCGCCGGCCAGCGTGATCGAGGCGGCGTACGAGTCGTAGTACGGCTCGAAGCAGACCACCTCGTCGCCCGGCTCGCAGAGGCCGAGGATCGCCGCCGCGATCGCCTCGGTGGCGCCGGCGGTCACCACGATCTCGCCGTCCGGGTCGTACTCCAGGCCCCAGAACCGGCGCTGGTGTGCCGCGACGGCGGCGCGTAGCGCGGGGATGCCCGGGCCCGGCGGGTACTGGTTCTGCCCGCCGCGCAGCGCCTCGGCCGCGGCGGCCAGCATCTCCGGCGGGCCGTCGGTGTCCGGGAAGCCCTGACCCAGGTTGACGGCCCCGGTGCGGACGGCGAGGGCGGACATCTCGGCGAAGATCGTCGTCCCGAACGGGCGCATCCGGGCCACCAGGGGATCGACGTGGGCGGTCGTCACGTCCGCCAGCGTACGGACTGTCCGTGCCGGTTCAACCGGGCACGGGATCCGACGGCGGTTCGTCACTCACCGTCACCGCCCGTTCCCTTCGCGCAAAGTTGCTGATCGTTTACCGGGCTTCCGAGCACGCGCAATGAGCGGAACTGGGTTAGGCTGCCACCCATGTGTGGAATCGTGGGTTACGCCGGCACGCGCCCGGCGCTCGGCATCGTTCTCGACGGGCTACGGCGGCTGGAGTACCGCGGCTACGACTCGGCCGGTGTCGCCATCGTCTGCGACGACGAGCTGCTGACCGAGAAGAAGGCCGGCAAGCTGGCGAACCTGGAGAAGGTGCTCTCCGAGCGCGCCGCCGAGGACCCGGAGTCCTGCGCCGCGAGCCCGATCGGCATCGGCGACGGCACCACCGGCATCGGCCACACCCGGTGGGCCACCCACGGCGGTCCCACCGACCGCAACGCCCACCCCCACCTCTCGCCCGACGGGCGGGTCGCCGTGATCCACAACGGCATCATCGAGAACTTCGCGAAGCTGCGCGCCGAGCTGGAGGCCGACGGCGTCCAGTTCACCAGCGACACCGACACCGAGTGCGCCGCGCACCTGCTCGCCGCCGCCCTGGCCGACCTGCGCGCCGCCGGCCACCCGGACGGCCCGCAGCTGCTCGCCGCCGGCATGCGCGTCGTCTGCCAGCAACTGGAGGGCGCGTTCACCCTGCTCGCCGTCGACGCCGGCATCCCCGGCGCGGTCGTCGGCGCCCGGCGCAACTCGCCGCTGGTCGTCGGTCGGGGTGACGGGGAGAACTACCTCGCCAGCGACGTCGCCGCGTTCATCGAGCACACCCGCGAGGCGGTGGAGCTGGGCCAGGACCAGATCGTCCTGATCACCGGCGACACGATCGAGATCACCGACTTCGCCGGGCAGCCCGCCAGCGGCAAGGACTTCCACATCGACTGGGACTCCTCCGCCGCCGAGAAGGGCGGCTACGACTGGTTCATGCTCAAGGAGATCGAGGAGCAGCCGCAGGCCGTCGCCGACACGCTGCTCGGCCGGCTCGCCGAGTCGGGCGAGATCATGCTCGACGAGGTCCGCCTCTCCGACCAGGACCTGCGCGACGTCGACAAGATCTTCATCGTCGCCTGCGGCACCGCGTACCACTCCGGTCTGGTCGCCAAGTACGCCATCGAGCACTGGACCCGGATCCCCTGCGAGGTGGAGCTGGCCAGCGAGTTCCGCTACCGCGACCCGGTGCTCGACCGGTCGACGCTCATCGTGGTGATCTCCCAGTCCGGCGAGACGATGGACACCCTGATGGCGCTGCGGCACGCCAAGGAGCAGAAGGCCCGGGTGCTGGCCATCTGCAACACCAACGGCTCCACCATTCCCCGCGAGTCGGACGCCGTCCTCTACACCCACGGCGGGCCCGAGATCGCCGTCGCCTCCACCAAGGCCTTCCTCACCCAGCTCGTCGCCTGCTACCTGATCGGCCTGCACCTCGCCCAGGTGCGGGGCATCAAGTTCGCCGACGAGGTGGCCGCCGTGGTCGAGCAGCTCCACCAAGTGCCGAGCAAGCTGCGGGAGCTGCTGGACCGGATCGAGCCGGTGCGCGAGCTGGCCCGCGAGCTGAAGTCCGAGCCGACGGTGCTCTTCATCGGCCGGCACGTCGGGTACCCGGTGGCGCTGGAGGGCGCGCTGAAGCTCAAGGAGCTGGCGTACATGCACGCCGAGGGCTTCGCGGCCGGCGAGCTGAAGCACGGCCCGATCGCGCTGATCGACCAGGGCACGCCGGTGATCTGCATCGTGCCCTCGCCCGTGGGCCGGGGCATGCTGCACGACAAGGTCGTCTCCAACATCCAGGAGGTCCGCGCGCGTGGCGCCCGGACCATCGTCATCGCGGAGGAGGGGGACGAGGCGGTCGTCCGGTACGCCGACCACCTCATCTACGTCCCGCGTACGCCGACTCTGCTCGCGCCGCTGGTCACCACGGTGCCGCTGCAGATCCTCGCGGCGGAGATCGCCGCCGCCCGGGGCCACGACGTCGACCAGCCCCGCAACCTCGCGAAGTCCGTCACGGTCGAGTGATCCGCGCCGGTGCCCGCCGGACCGCCCCTGGTCCGGCGGGCACCGCCGTCAGCGCCCGAGGACGACCCGCGCCATGCCGTCCACCGCCGGGTTGTCCGGATGCCAGTAGCCGGTGTGGCCGTACCGGCCGCTGGCGAACGTGCGGCCGCCGAACCCCGGGTCGGACGGGTCCCGCCCGAACCACAGCTGCCGGTCCGGCCCGTCCAGCAGCGCCACCGCCGCGCCGAGCGGTGACGCGGCCAGCAGGGGTCGCCGGAGCAGCTCCTCCGGGGACCGGGCCAGCCGGATCACGTCGTCCGGAGCCGTGCTCGCCCACACCCCGCCCGGCGGCAGCCCCAGCTCGCGCGCGTGGTCCACCCCGACCCCCGGCGAGCCGAGGAAGACCAGCGCGTCGGCCGCCAGCCCGTGGTCGCGGGCGGCGGTGCCCACGACCAGTGAGCCGTAGCTGTGGCCGAGCACGGTCCGCCGCGCGTCCGGACCCTCGTGGGTGGCGCCCAGCCCCTCCTGGAACCGGTGCAGCGCCGGCCCCGCGTCGTCCGCCTGCCCCGGCCACGCCGCCTCGTGCAGGAAATCCGGGGCGTCGTAGTCCAGCCAGAGCACCGCCGCGGCCTCGGCCTCCGGTGCGAGAGCGGCGCACCGGGCCAGCACCCGGGCCGCCCGGTCCAGCTCCCCGGAGACGTCGTCCAGGCCGGCGGTCATGCCCGGCACATACGTCAGCACGTGCCCGCTGCGGTCCGGGTTGCCGAGCGCCACCACCGCCCGGCCCTCGCCCTGCGTGGCCAGGCCCAGCAGGTACGCCCGCGGGCCCTCCGGTGCCGCGAGGCGGGCGGCCACCGTGTCCAGCCCGGCGAGCGCCGCGTCGACCCGGCGCAGCCCGACCAGCTCGAGCGGCCCGGGCGGCACCCGCTCGAGCAACCGGCGGCGGGCCCCCGCCAGCTCCTCCCGGCGCCGCCCGAGCAGCAGCCGGTTGGCCTGGTCCCGCGCGGCCACCGGTACCCCGTCGAGGCGGCCGGTCCGCTCCGGCTCGTGCGCCACCAGCCACCGGCGCTGTGCCGCGGTCAGCCCGGCCCACCAGGCCCGGACCGCCGCCGGAGCGGCGTCCGGACCGGGCCGCCCGGGCGGCGGCGGGGCGACCCAGCCCGACCGGGCCGCGCCGGACAGCTCGGCGAGCCGGCCGGCCGCCTCCCGGTCGGCGGTCCGCGCTGCGTCGAGTGCCGCACCGACCGCGGCCGCCACCTCGGCGACCGCCCGCCCGGTGCCGGCCGTGGCCGGGCGGGCCGGGTCGGCATCGACCTGGCCCCGCCGGTCCACCCGCACGCCCGACCGGTCGGCCAGCGCGACCGCCGCGCCGAGCCGCGCCTTGGCGGCGGCCAGCCGCCCACCGAACTCGGCGAGCACCTGGTCCGCCTCGATCAGCCCGGGCCGGCCGGCGATCAGCTCCGAACGCAGGCCGCCGACGCGGGCTCCGGCCGCGCCGGCGGCCCGGCCCGACCAGGCGTCCCGCAGAACGGCGGCTCCCGCCGCCAGCTCCCCGGCCCGCCGGTCGACCAGCGCCGATGCCCCGGACCAGGCCGCACCGGCCGCCCGCCAGGCGCCCGGGTCGGCCGCCCACAGCTCCCGGTACCCGACCCGCGAGCCGGCCGGCGGCCGGCGCGACCCACGGCCGGCCGGCCCGCCCACACCCGGCCGGCCGGGCCCGGCGGGCGGCCGGGTGGGAACCGTCACCGCGGCGCGCCGGTGAGCCGGTCGGCCGCCCGGTCGTCGGCGGCGTCGTAGGCGTCCGCCGCCGCACGGACCGCCGCACCGGTCACCGCCACCCGCGCGCCCAGCTCGCCGAACCAGGTGTGCACCGCCCGCTCCAGGTCGGCCAGGGCCGGCCCGGCCGCCCACTCCGGAGCCGCCACCACCAAATTGGACGTGCCGGCCAGCCCGTGCGCCAACCGGGCTGCGTCGTCGGCGAGCGCGGACGCGCTCCGGCGCAACGCGTCCGGCCGGACGCTGAACATCTCGTCGGTCATCCCCACCCCCGTGGCACCGCGTACCTCGACGGAACGGAACGCTAGGCGGAACCGGGACCGCCCAGGGTGCCCTGTGGACGACCGGCCGCCGTCGTACCGCCGGGTTGTCCACAGCCGTTGCCACGGCCCGCCGCGACGGCTAATGTGCGGTCGCCCGCGCCGGTAGGGTGAGCCCGTGATCGTCGCGGTCGGCATCGACGTGGTCCTGGTGGAACGGTTCGCCCGGGCGCTGACCCGGACGCCGCTGCTCGCCGACCGGCTCTTCACCGAGGCCGAGCGGTACACCCGCTCCGGCAACCCCCGCTCGCCCGAGTCGCTCGCCGCCCGCTTCGCGGCGAAGGAGGCCGTCGCCAAGGCGCTCGGCGCGCCGGCCGGGTTGAGCTGGCACGACTGCGAGATCGTGCCGGATCCGGACGGCCGGCCCTGGCTGACGGTGTCCGGCACGGTCGCCGCGGCCGCGGCCGAGCGGGGGGTCAGTCGCTGGCACCTCTCGCTGTCGCACGACGGCGGGATCGCGTCGGCCATGGTGGTCGCGGAACGCTGATCGGTGCCCGGCCGGGCGCGCCGGGGCACGGGACGGGAGTGGCATGAGAGCGGTATGGCGGTCGGCGGACGTACGCGCCGCGGAGGCGGGCCTGATGGCGACGCTTCCGCCCGGAACGCTGATGCGTCGCGCGGCGGCCGGCCTCGCCCGCCGCTGCGCGCTCCTGCTCGATGACCGCGGCGGTGTGTACGGCGCCCGGGTCCTGCTGCTGGTCGGGTCGGGGGACAACGGCGGCGACGCGCTCTTCGCCGGTGCCCGGCTGGCCCGGCGGGGGGCGGCCGTGTCGGCGCTGCTGCTGAACCCGGGCCGGGCGCACCCCGAGGGGCTGGCCGCGCTCCGGGCCGCCGGTGGTCGGTTGGTCGAGCGTCCGCCCGCGCAGGTCGACCTCGTGCTCGACGGCATCGTCGGGATCGGCGGCAGCGGCGGGCTCCGCGAGACGGCCGACCAGCTCGCGGCGAGCCTGGTGGGGCACAGCGGCCGGGACGGCGAGCGGGCGACGGTGGTCGCGGTGGACGTGCCCAGCGGGGTCGCGGTGGACACCGGGCACGTGCCGCTCTCCGCCTCCGGCCGACCGACCGCGGTCCGCGCCGACGTCACGGTGACCTTCGGCGCGCTCAAGCCGGCGCTGGTGGTGGGTCCGGCCGCCCCGCTCGCCGGTCAGGTCGAGCTGGTCGACATCGGGCTGGAGCCGTGGCTGCGCGGCACCCCGGCGCTGCGGGTGACCGAGTGGTCCGACGTGGCCGACTGGTGGCCCCGGCTCGGCGCGGCAGCGGAGAAGTACAGCCGGGGTGTCGTCGGGGTCGCCACCGGCTCGGCCGTCTACCCGGGGGCCGCGGTGCTCTCGGTCGGCGGTGCGCTGACCGGACCGACCGGCATGGTCCGGTACGCCGGGGGCGCGCGAGCCGAGGTGCTGCACCACCATCCGTCGGTGATCGCCACCGACCGGGTCGCCGACACGGGCCGGGTGCAGGCGTGGGTGTGCGGTTCCGGCCTCGGCACCGGCGACGACGCGGTCGCCGAGCTGCGGGCGGTGCTCGCGGCGCCGGTGCCGGTGGTGCTCGACGCGGACGCGCTGACCCTGCTCGTGGACGGTTCGCTCGCCGAGCTGCTCCGGCGGCGGGACGCCCCGATCGTGGTCACCCCGCACGACCGGGAGTTCACCCGGCTCTGCGGCGAGACACCGGGCACCGACCGGGTGGCCGCCGCGCTGCGCCTCGCGGCCTGGATGAACGCGGTGGTGCTGCTCAAGGGCGACCGTACGGTGATCGGCACGCCGGACGGCCGGGCGTACGTCAACCCGACCGGCACCCCGGCGCTGGCCACCGGGGGGACGGGGGACGTGCTGGCCGGGCTGCTCGGCTCGCTGCTCGCCGCGGGCCTGGCCCCGGAACGCGCCGCCGCGGCGGCCGCGTACCTGCACGGACTGGCCGGCCGGGAGGCGGCCCGGGGCGGCCCGGTGACCGCTTCCGACGTCGCGACCGCGCTGCGTCCGGTGCTGTCCCGCCTTCCCTGAGCGGTGCGCCGCCGGGGCCGGTGATCAGCTAAGTAGGCTGGAGGTATGTGGCAGGCCGAGGTGCGCGTCGACCTTGACGCGATCCGCGAGAACGTGAGCCGGCTGAGGTCCGGCACCAGCGCCGAGCTGATGGCGGTGGTCAAGGGCGACGGGTACGGCCACGGCATGGTGCCGGCCGCCGGCGCCGCGCTGGACGGGGGCGCCGACTGGCTCGGCGTCTGCACCCTCGACGAGGCGCTCACCCTGCGCCGGGCGGGGATCACCGTGCCGGTGCTGGCCTGGCTGCTCGCGCCGGGCCTGCCGCTGCACGAGGGCGTGACGGCCGGGGTCGACCTCGGCGCGGCCAGCCTTCCGCAGCTCGACGAGATGATCGAGGCGGGCCGGGCGGCCGGGCGGCCGGCCCGGCTGCACCTGAAGATCGACACGGGCCTGTCCCGGGGCGGCGCGACCGTCGCCGACTGGCCGGCCCTGCTCGACGCCGCCGCCAAGGCGCAGGCCGACGGTCTGGTCGAGGTGGTCGGGATGTGGAGCCACTTCGCGTACGCCGACTCGCCCGGCCACCCGACCATCGACCGGCAGCTCGCCGTCTTCCACGAGGGGCTGGGCATGGCGGAGCAGGCGGGCCTGCGGCCGCGCTACCGGCACCTGGCCAACTCGGCGGCCACGTTGACCCGGCCGGACGCCCACTTCGACCTGGTCCGCCCCGGGCTGGCCGTCTACGGCCTCTCCCCGGTGGCCGGCGAGAGCTACGGGCTGCGTCCGGCGATGACCGCCCGCGCACGCGTCATGCTCGCCAAGCGCGTCGCGGCGGGCGCCGGCGTTTCGTACGGCCACACGTACACGACGGAGCGGGAGAGCAACCTCGCGGTGATCCCGCTCGGCTACGCCGACGGGGTTCCCCGGCACGCCTCCAACAGCGGCCCCGTGCAGCTCGGCGGCGTCCGGCGGACGATCTCCGGCCGGGTCTGCATGGACCAGTTCGTCCTCGACTGCGGCGACGACCCGGTCGCGGCCGGCGACGTGGCCACCCTCTTCGGCAGCGGCCTGAACGGGGAGCCCACCGCGGACGACTGGGCCGAGGCGGTCGGCACGATCAACTACGAGATCGTCACCCGGTTCGGCAGCACCCGGGTGCCCCGCGTCTACGACGGCGAGCGCCCGTGACGTCGTCCCGCCCCCGGATCCCGGTGCCCCGCTCCGGCCACGCCCGGGCCGCCGTCGGCGCGCTGGCCGCGGTCGGGGTCGCCGCCGCCGGTGTCGCCGCGGGCATCGCGACCGAACGCGCGCTGGTCCGCCGGCTCAAGGCCGACCCCACGGACCGGTACGCGGGCGCGGTCTTCGGCGAACAGCGGTACGACGAGGCGCTGAGTCTGGAGATGCCGGACGGCACCGACATCCACGTCGAGGTGGTCGAGCCGACCCGGCCGGTCGCCGGGAACCCGACCGTCGTGCTGGTGCACGGGTTCTGCCTGGACATGGGGACCTTCCACTTCCAGCGCGAGCTGCTCGCCGAGCGGGGCGAGCACCGGATCGTGGCGTACGACCAGCCGGGGCACGGCCGCTCCGGCCGGCTGGAGACCGGCGAGTACGACCTGACCGCGCTCGGCCGCACGTTGCGCGCGGTGATCGACCGCACCGCACCGGAGGGCCCGCTGGTGCTGGTCGGCCACTCGATGGGTGGCATGACCATCATGGCGTTCGCGGAGCTCTTCCCGGAGCTGTTCGGCGACCGGGTGGTCGGCACCGTGCTGATGGCGACCTCGGGCGGCCTGCTGGCGGAGACCAAGCTCGTCGCGCCGGCCCTGCTCGGCCGGGTGGGCACGCCGGTGCTCTACATGATGAGCAACGCCGCCCGTTACGGCGGCACGGTGATCGACCGGGCGCGGAAGTCCACGAGCAACGTCGCCTGGCTGCTCACCCGCAAGTACGGCTTCGGCACCCGCCACCCCAGCCCGGCGCTGGTGTCGTACGTCGAGGAGATGAACTCGCGCACGTCGGCCGACACGGTCACCCGCTACCTGCGGACGCTCGCCACCCACTCGCGCTTCCCGGCGCTGGCCGCGCTCAGCGGCACGCCGGTGCTGGTGATCGTCGGCGACAAGGACATGATCACCCCGGTGATCCACTCGGAGGAGATCGTCCGCCGGCTGCCGCACGCCGAGTTCGTCAAGATCCCCGACAGTGGCCACGTGGTGATGCTGGAACACGCCGACGAGGTCAACGCGGCGCTGGTCCGCTTCCTGGAGGAGCTGTGAGGGTCACCCTGCCGACCGTCGCGGACACGCACGCCTTCGGCCGCCGGCTGGCCGGCGTGCTGCGGGCCGGGGACCTGCTGCTGCTGACCGGCCCGCTCGGTGCCGGCAAGACGGCGCTCACCCAGGGCATCGGCGCCGGGCTCGGGGTCACTGGGGACGTCACCTCGCCCACGTTCGTCATCGCCCGCGTCCACAAGCCGGACCGGATCCTGGGGGGCCGCGTCGCGCTCGTGCACGCCGACGCGTACCGCCTCGGCGACGCGGTCGACCCGCGCGCCGAGATCGACGACCTGGACCTGGACGCGTCGGTGGACGAGGCGGTGACCGTGGTGGAGTGGGGCGAGGGGCTGGTCGAGCAACTCGTCGACGCGCACCTGCGGATCCGGATCGACCGCCGGGACGACGACACCCGGGTGGTCGACCTGGAGCCGGTCGGCGGTGACTGGGTGACCCGGCTGGCCGCACTGAACTGAGGCGGGCGGCCGAGCGGCCCGTGGCGGGATCGTGTCGGACCGGGGGCCTAGAGTGCGCGGGACGGACCTGACCGGAAAGGCGCCCGATGCCCGACGACGCTCCCGCCCTCGACCTGCTGGCCCTGCTGCCGGAGGAGTGGCGGACCGTGCTCACCCCACACCTCGACCCGGCCCGCACCGCCGCGCTCGCCCGTTTCGTCGCCCGGGAGTACGCCACGCAGACCGTCTTCCCGCCCCTCGACGACCTCTTCACGGCCTACCGGCTCTGCGCTCCGGCCGACTGCCGGGTGCTGATCCTCGGGCAGGACCCATACCACCGGTTGGGTCAGGCGCACGGGCTGAGCTTCAGCGTCCGCGACGCAGTGGCGGTGCCGCCGTCGCTGCGCAACGTCTTCAAGGAGCTGGGTGAGGATCTCGGCGTGCCGAAGCCGGCCGGCGGCAACCTCAGCGGCTGGGCCGCGCAGGGTGTGCTGCTGCTCAACGCGGTGCTGACGGTCCGCCAGGCCAGCCCGGGCTCGCACGCCAACTCCGGCTGGGAGGAGTTCACCGACGCCACCATCCGTGCGCTGGACGCGCTGGAGAGCCGCGTGGTCTTCCTGCTCTGGGGCGGGTACGCCCGCAAGAAGGCCGCCCTGGTCGGCAACCCGCGGCACGTGGTGCTGGAGGCCGGCCACCCCAGCCCGATGAACCCGCGCGGGTTCCTCGGTAGCCGCCCGTTCAGTGCGGCCAACAAGGCTCTCGCCGACGCCGGCCTGCCGACGATCGACTGGGAGCGCACGGCCGGCTGACCGGGTCGGGGCGGTGGCCGGGTGGGCGGCCGCCGTGCGGGGCTCAACCGCCGTGCGCGGCGCGGGCCCGGGTGCGCCACCGGGCCAGCAGCGCGGCGGTCCTCGGATCGGTCAGCTCCACCTGCGCCAGGGGCACCACCGCGTAGCTCCGGTCGCCGTGCCGCACCTCGACGGCTTCCGGCAGTTCCTCGCACAAGTGCGCCCGGATTTCGCCGTACCGCGTGCGCCAGCGGTGTTCGCCGGGTTCCTCCGGCTCCAGCCGCAGCCCGCCGTAGTCGCCCCAGCGCTCGTTCCACCGCTGCCCGTACGCGGCCTCGAGCCAGTCGGTGAACCGCGTCGAGTCGCGCCAGCGGACGGCGATCTCGATGGCGTCCACCGGCACCGGAGCCCCCTGGAGCAGTGCCGCGGTGCTGCCGGTCAGCAGGTGCGGCAGGTCGCCGAGGCGTTCCTGGACCCGGTTGAGCGGCAGGTCGAGGATCCGGTCGGCCAGCGGTCGCGCGGCGAGGTCGTCGAGGCGGGCGTCCAGGTGAGCGTCGAGCTGTTCCACCGAGACCCGGAGCTGGAGGTCCAGCGCGGCGAGCACCCGTTCGACGAGCGGGATGCTCGGCACCCGGTCCCCGCGCTCGATGCGGGCGACGGCGCCCTGACTGATGCCGGCCAGCTCGGCGAGGGCGCTCTGGGTCAGGAGCCGGGTGGCACGTTCCCGGCGGAGGATCGCGGCGATCTGCTGGGCGAGGCGACTCTCTGTCACCGGCCGAGGATGGCAACTCGGCGAAGAGCGATATGCCGCTCAGTCATATTCATGCCTGTCAGGAATAGTGCTCTCCACCGAGTGTGTCTCCCCGGCGCGACACGCCGGGCCGGGACGCGCTCGCCGCGAGCCGACAAGGGCCGTGAGGGCCTGCGCGGGCCGGCGGCAGTGGGTCGGGCGGGGCGTCCGCCCGGGGGTCGCCCGGCTGGTGCGGTGACGGGGTGTGGGTGGGGTCGGGGCGCGACCGGCGGTGGCGGGTGGACGGCTAGGCTGGTTCACCGTGCTCGTACTCGTGGTGGACAGCTCCACGCCCGCGGTGACCGCCGCGCTGGTGGAGGTCTCGGCGGCCGGCGTCGAGGCCCGGGCGCACCGCCGTACCGTCGACGCCCGCGCCCACGGGGAGCTGCTCGCGCCGCAGGTGGACGCGGTCCTCGCCGACGCCGGCGCCCGCCCGGCCGACCTCGCGGCGATCGTCGCGGGTCTCGGCCCCGGCCCGTTCACCGGGCTGCGGGTGGGGCTGGTCACCGCCGCCACGATGGGGCAGGTGCTCGCCGTTCCCACGTACGGTGTCTGCTCGCTGGACGGGATCGGCCACCCGGCGGCCGCCGGCGAACCGGTGCTGGCCGCGAGCGACGCGCGGCGCCGGGAAATCTACTGGGCGGTCTACGACGGCGCCGGCCAGCGGATCGTCGGTCCCGAGGTGTCCGCCCCGGCGGTCGCCGCCGAGCGCGCCCGCGACCTCGCGGTCACGGTCGCGGTCGGTGACGGCGCCCACCGGTACGCGGAGACGCTGGCCCTGCCGGTCCGAAACGAGCCCCGTTATCCGGAGGCGGTGGCGCTGGCGACGCTGGCGGCGGAGCGGATCCGCGCCGGAGCCGCGAGCGAGCCACTGACCCCGCTCTACCTGCGGCGACCGGACGCCGTCGCGGCAACGGCCCGCAAGCCGGTCCTCCCGTGAGGCTGGAGCGGTTCCGCTGGTGGCACATCGACGAGGTGCTGCCGATCGAGGCGGACCTGTTCGGTGCCGAGCGGTGGTCCGCCGCGATGTTCTGGAACGAACTGGCCAACGGGCGCTACTACCTGGTGGCGACCGACGACGACGGGAGCCTGCTCGGCTACGCGGGGCTTCTGGCCGCGCCTCCCGACGAGGCGTGGGTGCAGAACATCGCCGTCCGCCGGGACGCGCAGCGGCGGGGCGTCGGGCGGCTGCTGCTGGAGGCGCTGCTGGCCGAGGTGGCGCGGCTCCGGGTCCGCAGCACGCTCCTGGAGGTGGCCGCGGACAACGCGCCGGCGCAGAAGCTCTACGCGGCGTACGGCTTCGAGGTGATCGGCGTGCGGCGCGGCTACTACCAGCCGAGCAACACCGACGCACTGGTCATGCAGCGGCACGAGGAGTTGGGCGATGGCTGACGAACCACTGGTCCTCGGGATCGAGACCTCCTGCGACGAGACCGGGGTCGGCATCGTCCGCGGTCACACGCTGCTCGCCGACGCGCTCGCCAGCAGCGTGGAGCAGCACGCCCGGTTCGGCGGCGTGGTGCCCGAGGTGGCCAGCCGGGCCCACCTGGAGGCGATCGTGCCGACGATGGACCGTGCCCTGCAGGAGGCGGGCGTGACGCTCGCCGACGTGGACGCCATCGCGGTCACCTCCGGTCCCGGGCTGGCGGGCGCGCTGCTGGTCGGTGTCGCCGCCGCCAAGGGGTACGCGCTCGCCGCCGAGAAGCCGGTGTACGGCGTCAACCACCTCGCCGCGCACGTCGCCGTGGACACCCTGGAACACGGGCCGCTGCCCGAACCGGCGGTCGCTTTGCTGGTGTCCGGCGGCCACTCGTCGCTGCTGCTCGTCGACGACCTGGCCCGGGGCGTCACCCCGCTCGGCGCCACGATCGACGACGCGGCCGGCGAGGCGTTCGACAAGGTGGCGCGGCTGCTCGGCCTGCCCTTCCCCGGTGGCCCGTACATCGACCGGGAGGCCCGGGCCGGCGACCCGGCGGCGATCGGCTTCCCGCGCGGGCTGACCGCCGCGAAGGACCTGGTGGCGCACCGTTACGACTTCTCCTTCTCGGGTCTCAAGACGGCGGTGGCCCGCTGGGTGGAGGCGCGGCAGCGGGCCGGCGAGCCGGTCCCGGTGGCGGACGTCGCCGCGTCCTTCCAGGAGGCGGTGTGCGACGTGCTGGTCGCGAAGGCACTGGACGCCTGCCGCACCAACGGCGTGGAGACCCTGGTGATCGGTGGGGGAGTGGCGGCCAACTCGCGGCTGCGGGCGATGGCGGAGCAGCGGGCGGCGAAGCGGGGCGTCCGGGTGCGGATGCCGCGGCCGAAGCTGTGCACCGACAACGGGGCGATGGTCGCCGCGCTGGGCTCGCACCTGGTCGCCTCGGGTGTCGCGCCGAGCCGGCTGGACCTGCCCGCCGACTCGGCGATGCCGCTCACCACGGTCAGCGTGTCGGGGGAGGGGCCGGCGTGATCGTGCGGATGTGGGAGGTACGGGCCGAGCCGTACGGGGTGGCCGACCTGATCACCTGGGTCTGCGAGACCGCCCTGCCCGAGTTCGACCACGACCCGCTGCACCTGTCCAGCGAGGTCTTCTCCTCGACCGACCACCGGGTCGTGGTGATCTCCAAGTGGCGGGGCAACCCCCGGTCCCTGCCCGACCCGCCGGTGACCCTGGTCGCCCGCCCCCCGCACTCCTGGGACTTCACCCAGGTCGACCGCTGAGCGTGCGAACCTGGAAGGTGACCGCGTCCGGCCGCCCGCGCCATCCACGTCGGCCCCGGCCGCGGTTCAGCGGACGGGCACCGTGGCGGTGACGGTGGACTGGTCGATGTCGGAGATCCGTACGGTGATCCGCAGCGTCCAGTCGCCGGGGACCGGGAAGCGCAGCGCCGCGCTGCCGTGGTGCGGCTCCGGCGTCTCCACCGGGACGGTGATCGGTTCGACACCGGCGGACGGCAGGGCGGCGGTGACCGTCCACTCGACCACCGGCAGCGGCTTGCCGGCCGGCGTGTACACGTAGGCGTGCAGGCTGTTCAACTCGCCGGGCCGGGCGGGGTAGACGTCGAACTGCACGGTCAGCAGCTCGGTGTCGACGGAGCGGGCGACGCCCTCCCGGGTCGCCGCCGCGGCCTCCGTCCCGGCGGTTCGGCCGGGCGGGGTCTGCACGAGCACCGCGGTGAGGGCCAGCACGACCGCGGTCACCGCCAGTTCGGCACCGGCCGCGCGGGAGACCCAGCGGGGTCGGGCCGCGGCGAGCCGGGTCCGCACGAGGTGCCGCTGACCTGCGGCCACCGCGAGGACCAGGGCGAGCAGCGCGGCCTTCGCGCACAGCAGCCGCCCGTACGGGCTGCCCAGCAGCGCCGACGGCCGGCCGAGTTCGATCGCGGCCTGGCCCAGTCCGGCGACGACGAGCCAGCACACGGCGAGCGTGGCGACCCGCGACCAGGCGGGCAGGATCCGGGCGAGGACCCGGGCGTGGGTCCGGCGGAGGAGGAACGCCGTGAGGGCGAGCAGCCCGCCGAGCCAGACGGTCACCGCGGCGACGTGGATGGTGCCCAGGGCGATGCTCACCGGCGGCAGGGGCGAGGCGACCGGGTGTCCGGCGAGCGGCCAGGTGGTCAGCCCGGCTACCGCCACCACCGCCAGCGCCGCGGTGGGCCGGCGGCCGGGAGCGGGGCGGAGGACGGCGGGCAGCAGCGCCGCGGCGGCACCCACCAGCGCCAGCCGCACGGCGAACACCGTGCCGACACCGCCCGCCGCGGTCAGGTCCGCGAGGGTCAGCTCACCGACCGGTACGCCGACCGCCTCGGCGGCCTGCCCGAGCCAGGTCACGACCGTGGCGGCGGCGACCAGGCCGAGACCGGCCCACGCCACGACGCGGGCACCCCGACGGGAGCGCCGGCGGGGCCACATGGCGGCCGCGAGCAGCGGTGGGCCGACCGCGGCGACCAGTCCCAGGTAGCCGGCGTACTTCGCCGCCGGCACCAGTGGCCCGCCGGGCGACGCGTCATCGGAGGCGGGCTGCGGCGGGGCGGCCGACGGCGCTCCCGCGGAGTAGGTGAAGCTGCCGGCGACCGGGTGGCTGTCGGCGGAGATGACCCGGTAGCTGACCAGGTACGTGCCGAGGGGCCGGTCGGGTACGCGCACCGGGATGCGCATCGTCGTTCCCCGCACCTCCGGCTCCCCGGCGGTGACCCGCCGTCCGTCCGGGGCGAGCACCTGGACCCGGCCGGGGACCGGCGCCACCGGCTCGCTGAAGGTGATCACCACCTCGCGGGGCGCGTAGCCGACGACCCCGTCGCGCTGCGGGGTCGTGGCGACCACGACGGCGTGCGCGGCCGCCGGGCTCGCCGGGGCCACGATCGCGAACAGGGCCCCCAGGAACATCCCGAACAGGACCGCCGCACGGGTACGTCCGTGCGGCGGTCGCGGTCCGGCGGAGATCGTCGTCCGCATGGTGGGTGCGGTCGGTCCGGTCAGGTGCGGCGGACCATCCGCCAGGTGGCGATGCCGCCGGTGGCGAGCGCGCCGAGGAACACCAGCCAGACCAGCGCGCTGCTGACCCCGAAGCCCGGCGCGGTGTTGGCCGAGGCGGCGGCGAGCAGGCCGTCGTCGCCCGGCGCGGGCAGCGCGGCCGGCGGCAGCTCCGCCCAGCGGACCAGCCCGGTGCTCTCCAGCATGGCCATGTGGTCGTTGACGAACGTGTTGGCCGCCTCGGCGAGTTCCCGGATGATCGGGTCGCGGGTGCTGGCGCGGACCGCGCCGATCACCGGGAAGATGGCGCCGTGGGCGACCCGCAGCCGGGTGACGAAGATCTGGTCGAACCGCGCACCGCGCGCGTTCTTCATCTCCGTCAGCCACCCCTTCTGCTCCGCGGTCGGATCGGTGGGGATGGTCGCGCCGAGCTTGTTCGCCGCCTCGACCGTCAGCCGGTCCAGCTCCTCGTGCTGCTTGGCGATCTCCGCGCCGATCTCCCGTACCTTCGGTGACTGTCCCTTCTCGGCGGCCATCTGGCCGGCGGGCATCTCCCAGAGACCGGCCAGCCGTACGCCGTTGAGCAGCGCGGCGTCGGCGGCGTTGAGCTGCTGGCCGGCCGGGGCGGCGAGGGCGGCGCCGGGCAGTACCCCGAGCCCGGCTGCGATCGCGATGAGCAGGACCGCCAGGCGACGGGTCGGGTTGCCCTGCCGGCGACGGGCGGATCTGCGCGGTGCCATGTCTGCGGTGCCTCCTGGAGTCGGAGCCGGTACGTCTGTGCCGGGCGGCCGCACCCCGCCGGCCGCCCGTTCGTCCACAGGTACGGATTGAGCGCCGGATCAGTTCACCGGGAGGCGAATCAGCCGACGTCGAGCGGGTCGGCCAGGAGACGTTCGAAGGCCAGCTCGGCGGCGCCGATCAGCGGGGCGTCGTCGCCGAGCTTCGGCGTCCGCAGCCGGACGTGCTCGACGCAGGCCGGCAGCGCGATGGAATTGAGCCGGCTGCGCACCTGGGCGGCCGCCGCCAGGTAGAGGTCGCGCATGGTGCCGCCGAAGATGACCATCTCCGGGTTGAAGATGTTGACCAGGTTGGCCACGCCGAAGCCGAGCCACTCGCCGGCCTTCCGTACCGCCGTCTGCGCCCGGGCGTCGCCGCGGTCCGCGGCGTCGAAGACGGCCAGCAGCGCCTCGCGGCCGCGGGCGTCGGAGCGGCCGGCGGCGCGCAGCAGGCCGTGCTCGCCGATCTCGGTCTCCCAGCAGCCCCGCGACCCGCACTCGCAGCGGGCACCGTCCGGGACCACCACCATGTGCCCGACCTCGCCGCTGTAGCCGCCGTGCCCGGTGAGCCGCCGGCCGCCGGCGATGATGCCGGCGCCGACGCCGACGTCCCCGTACAGGTAGATCACGTTGTCGCAGCCGGCGGCCGCGCCGCGCGCGTGCTCGGCGAAGGCGGCCACGTCGGCGACGTTGCCGACGGTGATCCGCGCGTCGGTGCCCAGTTCGGCGCGGAGCGCGGCGCCGATCGGCTCGTCCACCCAGCCCATCGTCGGGCCGAGCCGCACCAGCCCGTCGTCGCGGCGCACCATCCCGCAGACGGCGACGCCCGCGCCGACGCACGTCGCGTCGACCGGAACCGCCTCGTGCATCCGCTTGGCGACGCCGGCCAGCAGCGGCGCCGCCTCCGCCGCGGTGAGGCCCCGGGGCCGCTCCAGCTCCCGGCGGTCGAGCACCTCGCCGCCGAGACCGACCCGTGCGGCCCGCAGCCGGTCCACCTCGATGCTGTACGCGTACGCGTAGATGCGGGCCGACTCGGGCCGGACGACCAGCGAGGGTCGCCCGGCCCGGCCGGTTTCCTTCGGCGCCCCCTCGCTCACCAGTCCGGCCGCGGCGAGGTCGGTGGTGAGTGCGCCGATGGTGCTGCGGTTCAACCCGAGCACGTTGGTCAGCTCCGCGCGCGACGTGGCGCCGCGAACGTGGACGTACCGCAGCAGTGCCCCGAGGTTCTGCCGGCGGATCTCGTCCTGGCTGGGTCCTACGCGCATGACGGTGTGCTACTCCCCGTGCCGCCGCGTCAGCGTGACCCGGTGGTGGCGGCCCGGCGCCGGGACAGCGCGTCCACACCGGCCGCGAGCAGCAGTACCGCACCGGTGAAGACGTACTTCAGCCCGGAGCTGAGGTTGAGCAGGCCCATGCCGTTGATGATGACGGCCACCACGGCGCCGCCGAGCACGGCGTTGATCATCCGGCCCTTGCCGCCGAAAAGGCTCGTGCCGCCGATCACCGCCGCGCCGACCGCGTAGAGGAGCACGTTGCTGCCACCGGTGTTGGGGTCGACCGACCGGTCCCGGCTGGCCGCGATGATGCCGCCGACCGCCGCCATGGTGGAGCAGATGACGAACGCGGAGATCCGGATCCGGTCGACGTTGATGCCGGCCCGGCGGGCCGCCTCCCGGTTGCCGCCGACCGCGTACAGGTGCCTCCCGTACGCGGTGCGGTTGAGCACGAACGTCCAGCCGACCAGGAGGACGGCGAGGATCGGCACCACGATGGGCATGCCCTTGTTGGAGCTGATCAGCGGGTTGATGCTGCGCTCCTGGTTGAGCACGTGGACGGCGAAGCCAACGATGACGGCCAGCGCGGCGATCCGGCCGAAGACCACGATGATCGGCTCGGTGACCAGGCCCCGGGCGGTGCGGTTGCGGTAGCCCAGCAGCTGAGCGGCGGCGTATCCGGAGACCGCGACCGCGAAGAGCACCCAGCCGATCAGCGGCGGCACCCACCGGTTCTCGATCGCGATGATGACCTCGTCGCCGATCGAGATGTTGGTGCCCTCCTTCATCAGCAGCAGGACCACGCCCTGGAAGGCCAGGAAGCCGGCGAGGGTGACCACGAAGGAGGGAATGCCGACCTTCGCCACCAGGAACCCGAGGGTCAGGCCGATGACCAGGCCGGTGGCGAGCGCGGCGAGGACCGCGACGTACCAGGGGTAGCCCAGCACGCTCACCACGTTGGCGAGGATGGCCGCGCAGACGCCGCTGGCGAAGCCGGCGGAGAGGTCGATCTCGCCGAGCAGCAGGACGAAGATCAGGCCCATGGCGATCGCGGTGACCGCGGCGCCCTGGGTGAACAGGTTGGCGAAGTTGCCGGCCGACAGGAAGACCGGCCGCACGATCGCGAAGACGACGCAGAGCACCACCAGGCCGATGACGGCCGGCAGCGAGCCGAGGTCGCCACCGCGGACCCGGGCCAGGTAGTTGCGGACGTGGCTGGCGACGGTGGGCGGCGGGGTGACGGCCGCCGGTCCCTCCTCGCGTACTGCGGTGGTGGTCATCGGACGGCTCCCGGGGTGGTGGCGGGCGCTCCGCCGTTGTCGTGCTGCCCGTTGCCGAGGCCGAGCGCGCCGGACCGGCCGGCGGTGATCAGCTCGACCACCTGGGCGTGGGTGATGTCGGTGGTCTTCACCTGGGCGACCATCTGGCCGAGGTAGAGCGCCGCGATCCGGTCCGACACGGCGAAGACGTCGTTCATGTTGTGCGAGATGAGCACCACGGCCAGGCCGTTGTCGGCCAGCCGGCGGACCAGTTCGAGCACCTGGGCGGTCTGCGCCACGCCGAGCGCGGCGGTGGGCTCGTCGAGGATGACCACCTTGCTGTTCCAGAGCACGGCCTTGGCGATGGCGACGGTCTGGCGCTGGCCGCCGGAGAGGCTGGAGACGTGCTGGCGCAGGGACTTCACGGTGCGGACGGAGAGCCCGGCGAGCGTCTCGGCGGCCATCTGCTCCATGGTCGGCTCGTCGAGCACGATGCCGCTGCGCTTCTCCCGGCCGAGGAACATGTTCTGGACGATGTCCAGGTTGTCGCAGAGCGCGAGGTCCTGATACACGACCTCGATGCCGAGCGCGGCGGCGTCGCGCGGGCTGTGGATGGTCACCGGCCGGCCGTCGAAGAGGAACTCCCCGGCGTCGGTCGGGTAAATGCCGCTGATGCACTTGACCAGGGTGGACTTGCCGGCGCCGTTGTCGCCGACCAGCGCGGTCACCTCGCCGGGGTCAGCGGAGAAGGCGACGTCGCGCAGGACCTGGACGGGACCGAAGCTCTTGTCGATCCCGCGTAGCTCCAGCAGAGGGGTCGCGGACACGGGGTTCTCCTTAGGCAGGAACGGGAGGTCTCACCAGCCCGTCGATGGTGGCGGCACGCCGCCCGGCACGGGGGTGGCCCGTGCCGGGCGGCGTCACCTCGGCGGGGTTCAGCTGATGCCGGCGTCCGCGCAGAGCTTGGCGAAGTCGCTGGTGCAGACCTCGTCCTTGGTCACGAAGCCGTCGGCGATGACGTCCTTGACGTTCTCCTTGTAGATCAGCTTCGGGGTGAGCAGGACGGAGGCGACGTCGCGCCCGCTCTCCGGGTCCTTGACGGTCTGCCCGGTCTCCTTCTTCTCGCCCTTCGCCAGCGCGATGGCCAGGTCGGCGGCCGCCTTGGCCTCCTCCTTGATCGCCTTGTAGACGGTCATGCACTGGTCACCGGCGAGGATGTTCTGCAGGCCCTGCGGGGTCGCGTCCTGGCCGGTCACCGGAACCTTGCCGTTGAGCTTGTTCTTCTTCAGCACCGAGATCGCCGCGTTGCCGAGGCCGTCGTTCGCTGCCAGCACGCCGTCGATCTTGCCGCCGGTCTGGGTCAGCATCTGCTCGAAGATCACGCCCGCCTGGGCGTTGTCCCAGTCCGGAACCGCCTGGTCCGGGCCCTTGGCGAACTCACCCGCGTCGAACTTCGGCTTGAGGATCGAGTCGTACCCGTTCTTGAACAGGGTGGCGTTGTTGTCGGTGGGGGAGCCGTTCAGGTATGCCACGACCGGCTTCTGGACGCCCTTGTCGGTCAGGCACTTGGCCAGGCCCTCGCCCTGGAGCTTGCCGACGGCCTCGTTGTCGAAGCTGACGTAGTACTCGGCGGAGCCGCCGAGGGTGAGGCGGTCGTAGTCGATGGTGGCGACGCCCTGCGACTTGGCCTTGTCGAGGACGGCCTTGCCGGTGCCCGAGTCCAGGTTGACGATCATCAGGGCGGTCGCGCCGTTGGTGATCATCTGGTCGGCGATCGTCGAGAACTGGGACTTGTCGCCCTGGGCGTTCTGGATGTCGTAGTCGACGTCGGCGGCCTTGAAAGCCTCCTCCAGGAACTTGCGGTCCGCGCCCTCCCAGCGGGCGGAGGACTTGCTGTCCGGCAGGATCACGCCGATCTTCGGCTTCTTGTCACTACCACCGGCCTGGTCGCCGCCGGAGTTGTCACCGCAGGCCGCCATGCTGCCGGTGGCCAACAGGCCCGCGGCGGCAGCGGCGAGGAAGCCCTTGCGCATGTGCAGGGTCCTTTCGAAGGTGGGGGATGGTGGTTGTTTTGTTGTGCCCGGCAACGTATTCCGCGCTCCACGGCCGGCACAAGACCGTCGAGGTCGCGAGTTTGTTGTGGGCAGTAACAATTCGGCAACGCCGCTGAAGTTCAGGCGTCACGTGGCGGCGAGCGCTCTCTCGACGGGCACTCCAGGCGAACCGGATAAGCGCTGGTCGCCCGGCCGGGCGGACCCTCGGCACGATTGGGCCGCGGCGCGCGCACGGGTGGTCAGGAGGAGGCGATCCGTGCGGTCGAGGCGTCGGTGAGGATGACCAGATCCTGCGGGGCCAGTTCCAGTTGCAGCCCCCGCCGGCCGGCCGAGACGTACACGGTGTCGTGGCGCAGCGCGCTCTCGTCGAGCACCGTCGGCAGGCGCTTCCGCTGGCCGAGCGGGCTGATGCCGCCCCGGACGTACCCGGTGGCGCGCTCGGCCACCGTCCGGTCGGCCAGTGCGGCCCGCTTGCCGCCCGCCGCGGCGGCCAGGGCCTTGAGGTCCAGTTCGCCGGTCACCGGGACCACGGCGACGGTCAGCACGCCGTCCACCTCGGTCACCAGCGACTTGAACACCCGTTCCGCCGGCACGTCGAGGGCCGCCGCGACCAGCGCCCCGTAGTTCGGGGCGGCCGCGGAGACGTCGTACGGATGCGTACGGTGGGCAACCCTCCGCTTCGCCAGCAACGCGGTCGCCGGCGTCCCCTGTCCCGCCACGCCCGCCAACCTAGCGCCACCGCCTCCCGCCCGCCTCCGCGTGTCTCCGCCTGTCTCCGCCTGTCTCCGCGTCGATCATGAAGTTATCGACGTGGGCACCGGGGCGTGTCGTGGCAATAACTTCATGATCAACTAGTGGGACGTGGGTCGGGCTAGGAGGACCGTCGGGGTGTTGGTCACGCGGGTCAGGATCAGGCTGGCGGGCTGGTCGCCGGCGAGTTTCAGGTCACGGCGCAGCTTCTCCGGGTCGAGGGCCGAGCCGCGCTTCAGGATCTCCACCCGGCCGACCCGGCGCTCGCGCAGCAGGGCGCGCAGCCGTTTCAGGGAGAACGGCAGCACATCGGTGATCTCCAGGCAGCGGGCGAACGGTGTCGGCGCCGGGGTGTCGGCGTACAGGTAGGCGATGGTCGGGTCGGCCAGGTTGGCGTCGAGTTCGCCGGCCAGTTCGGCGACGAGGTGGGCGCGGACCACGGCCGGGTCCGGGTCGTACACGTACCGCCGTACCGGCCCGACCGGGGCCTCGACCGCCCCGGAACCGGTCAGCTCGTGCGCGGTCGGGGTGTGCGAGGGGTGCCCTGCTGTACCGGCGGCGTCAACGAGGGGCCCTTCCTCCAACACGGTCGCGCGGCGGGGGACCCGGGCCAGCGCCCCGCACCAGAGCGTGGCCTCCACCAGGTCGCCGTCGACGCTGACCCACTCCGCCTCCGCGCCTGCCGGGATCAGCGCGTGGTCCAGGCCGGGCGCCACCTTCACCACCGTGCGCGGCACCCGCTCGGCGAGCCCGACCACGAAGCCCCACGGTGGCGAGTAGGCGTTCGGGTCGAAGACCCGCCGGCCCGACTTCCGGCGGGCGGGGTCGCAGAAGACCGCGTCGAGCCGGGACACGTCGAAGCCGGTCGCGTCCCCGGTCGCCACGGTGAACCGGTCGGCCAGCCCGGTCGCCCCGGCGTTCGCGGCGGCCAGCGCGGCGGTCACCGGGTCGGCCTCCACGCCGTACACCCGGATGCCGGCGCGGGCGGCGGCGATCCCGTCCGCGCCGAGCCCGCAGCCGAGGTCGGCCAGGGTGGTCACCCCGGCGGCGCGGAGCCGCTCGGCGCGGCGTCCGGCGACCACCCTCCGGGTGGCCTGCTCGAGGCCGGCCCTCGTGAAGAACATGCCGGCGGCCGCGGCGCCGAACTTGCCCACCGCCCGCCGGCGCAGCTCGGCCTGGGTGAGGGCCGCCGCGGCCAGCCGGGCCGGCACCCCGGCCGAGCGGAGCGCCGCCGCCGCGGCCAGCGGGTCGCCGCCGGCCACCTCGGCCGCCGCCGCGAGCGCGGCCAACCCCTCGGGGGTACGCAGCTCCGTCAGCTGTTCCAGGTCCACCCGGCCATTCTTCCGGCCGGTCCCGGACGGGACGGCCCGGGGCCGGCGCAGCATGGCCCCCGACGAGTGTGATGTCAGCGAGGTGTCGGGCAGGCGGCGACGAAGGCCCGCCAGCTCTCCGGGGTGAAGGCGAGCACCGGGCCGGCCCGGTCCTTGCTGTCCCGCACGGCGACCACGCCGGGCAGGTTGTCGGCGACCTCGACGCAGGCGCCGCCGTTGCTGTTGCTGCGGGTGGACGTGCGCCAGGCGGCGCGGGTCAGGTCCATGACGTCGCCACTTCCTCGATCAGGCGGGCGGACTGCCGGCGCGGCAGCGCCTCACCGGCCACAGTCTCCCAACGCCGTCCCAGGCTGGCAAGGTCGTTCGGGCCGTCCACGGTGTGGCCCCGGAGCTGGTTGTCGAGGTGCGCCAGCTCGGTGCCCTCGGTGAGCCGGGCCAGGATGAAAGGCCCGTTGAGCCCGACGTGCCACGGGGTTTCGGCCGGGACGATCCGCACCTGGACGTGCGGCTGGGCGCCAACGGTCAGCAGGTGGGCGAGCTGCTCGCGCATGGTCACCCGATCACCGACCTGCCGGCGCAGCGCCGCCTCGTCGAGCACCGCGACGAGCAGCGGCGGCGCGTCGCGGGTGAGTACGCTCTGCCGGGCCAGCCGGCTCAGGACCCGCTCCTCGATCTCGTCGTCGGTCAGCGACGGACCGGCCCGGAGTATCGCCCGCGCGTACGCCTCGGTCTGGAGCAGGCCGGGGATCACCGCCGGGTCGTACCAGCGCAGCGAGACGGCGTCCCGCTCGACCTCCTCCCACGGGCGGAACCAGTCCGGTGCGGCGTGCAGCCGGATCAGCTCCAGCAGGCCGACGAAGACCGCCGGTCTCCAGCACCGTGTCGACCCGGGCCAGGTAGTCCGGGCTGAGCGGCTTCTGGCCGACCTCGACCGCGCTGATCGCGGACGAGGAGTAGTTGATCAGCTTGCCCAGCTCCTCCTGGCTGAACCCGCGCGCCTGGCGGGCCCGGCGCAACTGGTCGCGCAGGAAGCCCAGTGTCGGTACCCCGGTCATGCGTCGCCCCCCGTGTTCCGGTCGATGCCGGAACGTAGGCGCCTGATCACGCACGATGGAAGCGAATGCCGGCGTGTTGCGGTGAAGAGTGGCGGGACAGTGGCGACGCGCCGGGTGTCTCGCTGGCACTCTCCTTGACGGAGTGCTAGCCGAGGAATAACCTGCGATTAGCACTCTCACCCTGAGGGTGCCAATCTCCGGGCGCTGCGTCCGGGGGTTGACGCCAGGCGGACCGGCACCCGCGACGACGGCCCCGCCCGGTGGCATGTGGCAGATTGACACTGGTCGGCATGTCCGACCGGTAACGAAACCAGTACCCCAGGAGGGTATGCCCGTGACTACCGCGACCAAGGTTGCGATCAAGCCGCTCGAGGACCGGATCGTGGTCCAGGCGAACGAGGCTGAGACCACCACGGCGTCGGGCATCGTGATCCCCGACACCGCCAAGGAGAAGCCGCAGGAGGGCACCGTCCTCGCTGTCGGCCCGGGCCGGATCGACGACAAGGGCAACCGCGTGCCGATCGACGTCAAGGTCGGCGACACCGTCCTCTACTCGAAGTACGGCGGCACCGAGGTCAAGTACGCCGGCGAGGAGTACCTGGTGCTCTCCGCCCGCGACGTCCTCGCGGTCATCGAGAAGTAAGCAACCGAGCAGTGTCGTTGCCCCGGTCCGGCTCGCCGGGCCGGGGCGACGTTGCTCTGAAGGGACATTCATGGCGAAGATCCTGAGCTTCTCGGACGACGCGCGGCACCTGCTCGAGCACGGTGTCAACGCCCTCGCGGACGCGGTCAAGGTCACCCTCGGCCCCCGCGGGCGCAACGTCGTCCTGGACAAGAAGTTTGGTGCGCCCACGATCACCAACGACGGCGTCACGATCGCCAAGGAGATCGAGCTCACCAACCCGTACGAGAACCTCGGCGCGCAGCTGGTCAAGGAGGTGGCGACCAAGACCAACGACGTCGCCGGCGACGGGACCACCACCGCGACCGTGCTGGCCCAGGCGATGGTCCGCGAGGGCCTGCGCAACGTCGCGGCCGGCGCCAACCCGACCGGCCTCAAGCGGGGCATCGACGCGGCGGCCGCCAAGGTCTCCGAGTCGCTGCTCGGCAAGGCCGTCGAGGTGTCCGACAAGGCGGCGGTCGCCCACGTGGCGACCGTCTCCGCGCAGGACGCGACGATCGGCGAGCTGATCGCCGAGGCGATGGAGAAGGTCGGCCGCGACGGCGTCATCACCGTCGAGGAGGGCTCCACCCTCGCCACCGAGCTGGAGGTGACCGAGGGTCTCCAGTTCGACAAGGGCTTCATCTCGCCGAACTTCGTCACCGACGTGGAGGCGCAGGAGGCGGTCCTGGAGGACCCGTACATCCTGATCACCACGCAGAAGGTCTCGGCGATCGAGGAGCTGCTGCCGCTGCTGGAGAAGGTCCTGCAGAACAGCAAGCCGCTGCTCATCATCGCCGAGGACGTCGAGGGCCAGGCCCTGTCCACCCTGGTGGTCAACTCGCTGCGCAAGACCATCAAGGTCTGCGCGGTGAAGGCCCCGGGCTTCGGTGATCGCCGCAAGGCGATGCTGCAGGACATGGCGATCCTCACCGGTGCCGAGCTGATCGCGCCCGAGCTGGGCTACAAGCTCGACCAGGTCGGCCTCGAGGTGCTCGGCACCGCCCGGCGCGTCGTGGTCGACAAGGAGAACACCACGATCGTCGACGGCGGCGGCCAGGCCTCCGACGTCGCCGACCGGGTCGCCCAGATCCGCAAGGAGATCGAGGCCTCGGACTCCGAGTGGGACCGGGAGAAGCTCTCCGAGCGGCTGGCCAAGCTCTCCGGCGGCATCGCCGTCATCAAGGTGGGCGCGGCGACCGAGGTCGAGATGAAGGAGCGCAAGCACCGCATCGAGGACGCCATCGCCGCGACCAAGGCCGCGGTCGAGGAGGGTACGGTCCCCGGCGGCGGCGCCGCCCTGGCCCAGATCCTTCCGGCGCTCGACGACGACCTGGGCTTCACCGGTGACGAGAAGGTGGGCGTCTCGATCGTGCGCAAGGCGCTGGTCGAGCCGCTGCGCTGGATCGCGCAGAACGCCGGCCACGACGGCTACGTCGTGGTCCAGAAGGTCGTCGGCAGCCAGTGGGGCCACGGCCTCGACGCGGCCACCGGCGAGTATGTGGACCTGGCGAAGTCCGGCATCCTCGACCCGGTGAAGGTGACCCGCAACGCGGTCGCCAACGCCGCGTCGATCGCCGGCCTGCTGCTCACCACGGAGAGCCTCGTGGTGGAGAAGCCGGCGGAGCCGGAGCCGGCCGCGGGCGGCCACGGCCACTCGCACGGCCACGGCCACAGCCACCAGCACGGCCCGGGCTTCTGACCCGCGCCACAGGCCCGTCCGGGGCGCACCGCCGTACGCGGCGGTGCGCCCCGACGCGTTCCCCGGTGCTTACGGAACGCTGACGTGCCTACCGGCTCCCGCCCCGATCGGAAAGACTGGTCCCCGTGACCACCACGACGCGCCGCCACGCAGCCCTGGCCGGGGTGACCGCCGCCGCCGTGGCGATCGGCTCGGCCGAGCTGGTGGCGGTGCTGACCGGCCCGCGGTCCGCGCCCCTGGTCGCCGTCGGCGGGTTGGTGGTCGACACCGTGCCCGAGCCGCTGAAGCAGGTCGGCATCGCGCTCTTCGGCACGTACGACAAGATCGCCCTGCTGGTGGGCACGGCGCTGGTGCTGGCCGCGTTCGCCGCGCTGCTCGGCGTGCTGTCCCGGCGCCGGCTGGCGTACGGCCTGGCCGGCGTCGCGGTGTTCACGGCCCTGGGGATCGCGGCGGCCCTGACCCGGGCCGGCGCGGACGCCGGCGACACCCTGCCGGCGCTGGTCGGCGGTGGGCTCGGCGCGCTGGTGCTGTGGGCGTTCGTCGCCGGCCCGTGGGAGTTGGACCCCTGGCCCTGGCGGTCGCCCACGCCCGGCCCGGAGCCGGAGGGCGGCGCGGAGGAGACCGCGCCGGGCCCGGAGTCGAGGCGACGGTTCCTGGCCACCAGCGGTCTGCTGCTCGGGGCGGCCGGCGTGGCCGGACTCGGCGGCCGGTGGCTGGCCGGCCGGCGCGGCGTCTCCGCGGCCCGCGACGCGGTCACCCTGCCGCCCCCGGTGTCGCCGGCACCCGCCGTCCCGGCCGGCGCCGACCTGAATCTGCCCCGCCTCGCTCCCTACGTCACCCCGAACGCCGGCTTCTACCGGATCGACACCGCCCTGGTGGTGCCGCAGGTGGACCCCGCCACCTGGCGGCTGCGGATCCACGGTCGGGTCCGTAACCCGGTCACGCTCAGCTTCGACGACCTGCTGGCCCGGCGGCTGGTCGAGCGGTACGTGACCCTGGCCTGCGTGTCGAACGAGGTCGGCGGTGACCTGATCGGCAACGCGCGCTGGCTCGGCGTGCCGCTCAAGGAACTGCTGGACGAGGCGGATCCGGAGGACGGCGCGGACCAGGTCGTCGGGCGGTCGGTCGACGGGTGGACCTGCGGCACCCCCACGGCGGTGCTGCGCGACGGGCGGGACGCGCTGCTGGCGGTCGGCATGAACGGCGAGCCGCTGCCGGTCGAGCACGGCTTCCCGGCCCGGATGGTGGTGCCGGGGCTGTACGGCTACGTGTCGGCCTGCAAGTGGGTGACCGAGCTGGAGCTGACGAGTTTCGCGGACTTCGACGCCTACTGGGTGCCGCGCGGGTGGTCGGCGCAGGGCCCGGTGAAGACCCAGTCGCGGATCGACACGCCGCGCCCGCGCAACCGGCTGAGCCCCGGTTCGGTGGTGGTCGCCGGGGTGGCCTGGGCGCAGCACCGCGGCCTCCGCCGCGTGGAGGTCCGCGTCGACGAGGGACCCTGGCGGGAGGCGGTCCTCGCCCCGGCCGTCTCGGTGGACACCTGGGTGCAGTGGTCGTGGCGCTGGGACGCGACGCCGGGGGAGCACACGCTCCAGGTCCGGGCCACCGACGCGACCGGCGAGACCCAGACGGCCCGGCGGACGGCGGTCGCCCCGGACGGTGCGACGGGCTGGCACACCGTCCGGGTGACCGTCCGCTGACCGGAGGCTGCCTCGCCTCGCGACCCCGCCACCCTGCGGCACCGCGTCACCGCCTTTGCACTGCTTCAATCCACGCAACGATTTCGGCGCGTTTCCTGTGCGTCCGTTGAAGCAGAGCAAAGGCGGTAACTGAGGTCCTGGGGGCGGCGAGCGGCCCGGGTGGCGGCCGGAGGGCGGGGTCCGGCAACCCCCGACGCGGGACGCCGCGCCCCGGTGCGGGGCGCGGCCGTCCCGACGTGGTCGTGGGGCCGAGGTCAGGCGATCTTGCGCTGCTCGGGGACGGCGGACTTGTGCGGGCGACCCAGGCGGGCCTCCAGCCGGGCGATGTCCACCCGGGTCTTCCGGCGGTCGGCCAGATCCTCCCAGCCCATGGCCAGCAGGCGCAGCCGCTCCGACTCGCTGAAGCCGCCCCACACGCCGTAGGGCTCGCGGACGGAGAGCGCGTGCGCCGCGCACTCGGCCCGGACCGGGCAGGTCCGGCAGACCGCCTTGGCGCCCGTCTCCCGGCGCAGCCGGGACGAACCCCGCTCGCCGTCCGGGTGGAAGAACTGGGCGCTGTCCCGGCCTCGGCAGGCACCGAGGCGCTGCCAGTCCCAGAGGTCGACGATGGGTCCGGGAAGTCTACGTACGTTCGACATCAGCACCCCTCCTTCCGCGCGGCACCGCGGAGTTTTCCTGTGTTACCGGCGTCCGCGCTGGCGCGCCGTGTCCGGCTCGCCGTCCCCGGTACCCGGGGTCGGCGCGACTCACACGTCTGTGATCGAAAACCTCAGACAACTCGCGGCATATGCCCCAACTGTCGGAAAAGTTCGAAGGATTGGGCGGAACCTCCTCCCGACGGGACCCCGTCGTGGTCTGCTCGTTGGCGGAGAGGAGACCACAGTGCGTACGGTTCTCGTGTGCGTTCGGACGCCCTTGGCGGCGCAGCACCTGACCTCCGCGGCAGCGCGGCTGGGACTGTCCGGGGCGGTGCGCACCGCCGTCTCCGATCCCGAGGTGATGTTGCGGCTCGCGGAGCGTCCCGCCGACGTGGTGCTCGCCGACACGGCGCTCACCCGGCCGGACAGCGCCGGGTTCGTCCGCCGGGTGCTCGCCCGGGCTCCGCAGGCCGCGGTGGTGCTGCTCGGTGCCGAGGAGTCCGAGGCCGCGGCGGCGACGATCAGCGCCGGTGCCCGTGGCCTGATCCAGGGCACCGACCACGACCTCACCAGCGCGGTGGCGAAGGCCCTGCTGCTGCTCTCCGCCCCCGGCCGGGCCAACCGGCACCGGGTCACCGATCCGGCCCGGGACGCCGCCTCCGTGGGCGGACCGGTCCGCTCCACGCCGGGCGGCCGGGCTCCCGCCGACCCGGCACCGGCCTGGCCGGCCGGGGACGCGGAGGGCGCCGACGGTGCCGGGCACCCGGCGATGGTGCCGGTGCAGCGCGGCGACGACCCGGCCGAGCCGGCCGGTGAGCCGGAGGCGGTGGCCAACGGCCAGCGCGGGGCCGCGACCGGGCGGGACGGCCGGCCGGCCGTCGGGCTGACCGAGCGTGAGCTGCAGGTGCTGCTGGGCATGGCCGAGGGCAAGAGCAACGCCGAGATCGGGCGGGAGCTGTTCGTCTCCGAAGACACCGTCAAGACCCACGCCCGACGGCTGTTCCGCAAGCTCGGCGCCCGGGACCGCGCCCACGCCGTCGCCGCCGGCTTCCGTGCCGGGCTGGTCGCCTGACCCGGGGACGCGGCACAGCGGCCACGCCGCATCGGCGGCCCCGCGGGCCGAGGCGCCCGCCGGTGGCACGGATCAGCGTTCGGCGCTCGGCTCCTCGTCCGAGCCCTCGCTCAGCGTGTCGTGCACGCCGTCGGCGTAACCCCGCGCGTAGTCCCAGGTGACGTAGTGGTCCGGGTCGGGGTCGTACGCCGGCTCGTGCACCCGGGGACGACCCGAGCTGAGCAGGTGGCGCAGGTTGCCCCGGAGCAGGTCCCAGTCGAAGTAGTGCGGCTCCCGGCAGTCCTCACACTCGATCACCAGCCCGCGCACCCCGATCGGCGCCAGCAGCGCCTGGTAGATCTCCAGGTCGGCGAGGTCCTCCAGCACGTCCTGCCGCTCGACGTCGGTCAGCGGATCGAGCGACCCGTCGCCGGAATCGTGCAGGCCCGCTGCCGGATCGGCCGGGTCGCCGTTGAAGGGGTCGATGGGCTCGTCGTGCACCCCCTCACCGTAGACCCAACACACCGCCGATGCCCGCCCCCCGGGCGGTGCGTGACCTGCCCCGCCAACAGCGGGGGCGGGGCAGGTCACTGGGTACGATGGGACGACCGCGCCGGCACCCGGCGCGCGCCGGTGCCCGCCGCGCCACCTCGCTGAAGCCCGTCCGAGCAGCTCAGGGGAGCAATCGTGGAAATTTCGCCCAGCACCGCTCAGCCAACCGGCGCCGACCACGGCGAGCTGGGCGGTCACCTGCCGGAGCTGCCCGCGGGCTCGGCGCGGATGGTGCCGCTCGGGCTCACCTTCGACGACGTGCTGCTCCAGCCGGGCGAGTCGGACGTGGTGCCGAGCCGGGTGAACACCCGCACCAGGCTGACCCGCTCGATCGAGTTGAGCATCCCGCTGCTGTCCAGCGCCATGGACACGGTGACCGAGGCCCGGATGGCGATCGCCATGGCCCGCCAGGGCGGCATCGGCGTACTGCACCGCAACCTCTCCGCCGAGGACCAGGCGCTCCAGGTCGACCTGGTGAAGCGCTCCGAGTCCGGGATGATCACCAACCCGGTCACCGCGAGCCCGGACGACACCCTGCGGGACGTCGACGCGCTCTGCGGGCGGTACCGCATCTCCGGCGTGCCGGTGGTGGACGGCGGCGGCCAGCTGGTCGGCATCGTCACCAACCGCGACATGCGCTTCGTCTCCGACCCGGCCACCCCGGTGCGCGAGATCATGACGCGGACCCCGCTGGTCACCGCGCCGGTCGGGGTCAGCAAGGAGGAGGCGCTGAGCCTGCTGCGCCAGCACAAGGTCGAGAAGCTGCCGATCGTCGACGGCTCCGGCAAGCTGCGCGGGCTGATCACCGTCAAGGACTTCACCAAGAGCGAGCAGTACCCGGACGCCACCAAGGACCCGGCCGGCCGGCTCCGCGTGGCCGCCGCGATCGGCGTCGGGGAGGACTCGTACAAGCGGGCCCGCACCCTGGTGGACGCCGGCGTCGACGTGCTGATCGTGGACACCGCGCACGGCCACCAGCGGGCCGTGCTGGAGATGGTCGCCCGGCTCAAGAAGGACACGACCATCGACATCGTCGGTGGCAACATCGCCACGTACGCCGGGGCGAAGGCGCTGGTCGACGCCGGCGCGGACGGCGTCAAGGTCGGCGTGGGCCCGGGTGCGATCTGCACGACGCGCATCGTGGCCGGGGTCGGCGTACCGCAGATCACCGCGATCATGGAGGCCGCGCGGGCGGCGCGGCCGGCCGGCGTCCCGGTGATCGGCGACGGCGGCATCCAGTACTCCGGCGACATCGCCAAGGCGCTCGTCGCCGGCGCCGACACCGTCATGCTGGGCAGCCTGCTGGCCGGCTGCGAGGAGAGCCCGGGCGAGCTGATCTTCGTGAACGGCAAGCAGTTCAAGGCGTACCGGGGGATGGGCTCGCTGGGCGCCATGCAGTCCCGGGGCCAGGCCAAGTCATACTCCAAGGACCGCTACTTCCAGCAGGACGTGACCAGCGACGAGAAGCTGGTCCCGGAGGGCGTCGAGGGCCAGGTGCCGTACCGGGGCCCGCTCGCCCGCGTCGCCCACCAGCTCGTCGGTGGGCTGCGGTTGGCCATGGGGTACGCCGGCGCGGAGAGCATCCTTGAGCTCCACCAGCGTGGCCAGCTCATCCGGATCACCGCGGCCGGGCTCAAGGAGAGCCACCCGCACGACATCCAGATGACCGTCGAGGCGCCCAACTACCACACCCGCTGACCCACCACCCCCAACCACCTGGAGTCCCCATGCGTGACGTGGTCGAGATCGGGCTGGGCAAGACCGCGCAGCGCGGTTACCACCTGGACGACATCGCGATCGTGCCGAGCCGCCGCACCCGGGACGTCGACGACGTCTCCACCGCCTGGCAGCTCGACGCGTACCAGTTCGGCATCCCCTGCGTCGGGCACCCCTCCGACGCCACCATGAGCCCGTCCTCGGCGGTGCGGCTCGGCCAGCTCGGCGGCCTCGGCGTGCTCAACGTGGAGGGTCTGTGGACCCGCTACGAGAACCCGACCAAGGTGCTGGAGGAGCTGGCCGGCCTCGACGAGGACGCGCGCCACACCAAGCGGCTCCAGGAGGTGTACGCGGAGCCGATCCGCCCCGACCTGATCGCCGAGCGGGTCCGCGAGCTGCGGGCCGGCGGCGGCACGGTCGCGGTGCGGGTCTCCCCGCAGCACACCCTGGCACTCGCCCCGGTCATCCTCGACGCCGGCGTCGACATCCTGGTTATCCAGGGCACGATCGTCTCCGCCGAGCACGTCTCCACCACCGACGAGCCGCTGAACCTCAAGGAGTTCATCGCCGACCTCGACCTGCCGGTCATCGTCGGCGGCTGCACCGACTACAAGACGGCCCTGCACCTGATGCGCACCGGCGCGGCCGGGGTGATCGTCGGCATCGGCGGGGACGACTGGTCGACCACCGAGTCCGTGCTCGGCATCCGGGTGCCGATGGCCACCGCGATCGCCGACGCGGCGGCCGCCCGGCGGGACTACCTGGACGAGACCGGCGGCCGGTACGTGCACCTGATCGCCGACGGCGACATCAAGACCTCCGGCGACATCGCCAAGGCGCTCGGCTGCGGCGCGGACGCGGTGATGCTGGGCGAGCCGCTCTCGCTCTGCACCGAGGCGCCCGCCGGGGGCGCCTGGTGGCACTCGGCGGCCAGCCACCCGTCGCTGCCGCGGGGCGCCTTCGAGGTGGCCGGCGAGCCGCTCGGCTCGATGGAGCAGCTGCTGTTCGGCCCGGCGGACGAGCCGGACGGCCAGCTCAACCTGTTCGGCGGCCTGCGCCGCGCGATGGCCAAGTGCGGCTACCGCGACCTCAAGGAGTTCCAGAAGGTCGGCCTGGTCCTGGATCGCTGACCTCGCGGGGCTGGGCGGACTAGGCTCGGCGGGTGCGGTGGGGTGCGTGGGGGCGCTGGTGGGCCTGCGCGGTGGTGCTTGTTGCGCTGGCGGTCGCCGGCGGGTGCACCGGTGGGGACGCCGGGGGGTTCCGTCCCGGCGCGGCGGACGCCGGTGACCCGTACGTGCCGGGGGCGGGCAACGGTGGGTACGACGTGGACAACTACCGGCTCGCCGTGGACTACGACCCGGCCGCCGACCGGCTCTCCGGACGGGCGGTGGTCACCGCCACCGCCACCCAGCGGCTGTCCCGCTTCAACCTGGACCTGACCGGCCTGGACGTGAGCGCGGTGACCGTCGACGGCGACCGCGCCCGGCACCGCCGCGACGGGGACGAACTGGTGGTGACCCCGGCACACGGGCTCGCCCGGGGCAGCCGGTTCACCGTCACCGTGGCGTACGCGGGCGTCCCGTCCGCCCGCCCGGACGGCCAACTGGGCAGCGGCGGTTTCCTGCACACCGAGGACGGGGCGATCGCGCTCGGCCAGCCGTACTCGGCCGCCACCTGGTTCCCGGTCAACGACCACCCCAGCGACAAGGCCACGTACGACATCGAGGTCACCGTTCCGGAGGGGCTCGCCGCGCTCAGCAACGGCGTGCCGGGCGAGCGGACCAGCGCGGATGGCCGGACCACGTGGCGCTGGGCCGAGCGGGCGCCGATGGCCAGCTACCTGAGCATGCTCGTGATCGGCCGCTACCGCGTGCAGACCGGCAGCCACGCGGGGAAGCCCGTCGTCACCGCGGTGCCGGAGCGGCTGGCGCCCAGCGGGCCGGAGGTGGTTTCGCTGGCCCGTACCGGCGAGATCGCCGACTTCCTGGCGAGCCGCTTCGGGCCGTACCCCTTCGAGTCCTACGGCGGGGTCGTGGTCACCGACCAGCGGGTGGGGTACGCGCTGGAGACGCAGTCCCGCCCGGTGTACGGGCCCGGCTTCTTCCGGGGCGGGCAGCCCAACCTCGCGGTGGTCGTGCACGAGCTGGCGCACCAGTGGTTCGGCAACACCGTGGCGGTGCACCGCTGGCGGGACATCTGGCTCAACGAGGGCTTCGCCACGTACGCCGAGTGGCTGTGGGAGGAGCACGACGGCGGCCGGCCCGTGCAGCGGAACTTCGAGCTCCAGTACGCGTCGACGGACTGGTCGCGGCCCAGCCTGGACCCGGGGCGCGACCGGATGTTCGGTGACGCCGTCTACACGCGAGGCGCGCTGGCCGTGCACGCGCTGCGGCGTACGGTCGGCGACGACGCCTTCTTCACCATCCTGCGTACCTGGACGGCCGAGCGGCGCGGCGGGAACGCCACCACGGACGACCTCGTGGCGCTCGCCGAGCGGGTCTCCGGGAAGCGGTTGCGCGCCCTCTTCGACGCCTGGCTGACCGGCACCAGCGCCCCCGCGCAGCCGTGACGGGACCGTGACGACCGATCGGTAGGCTCCCGCTGCGGCCGGTCCCGGCGCCGGGTGTCGGGCCCGCCGGTCCAGCACGGGGGAGAGGACAAGGGATGGTAGGCGTGCGTCCAGGTACGGGAATGGCCCTCGGCCTGCTGATGGTGGGCTCGCTGGGGTTGGTCGCCTGTGATTCGTCCACTCCGGAGGCGGCGGCGACCGGCGCGCCGGCTCCCGCGGCGACCCCGGCGCGGAGCTTCAAGCCCGGGGCGGCGGGGGTCGGCGACGAGTACTTCCCCAGCTACGGCAACGGCGGGTACGACGTGACGGCGTACACCGTGAAGGTCCGCTACGACCCGGCGAAGGACCGGCTCAGCGGCGTCACGACGGTGCGGGCCACGGCCACGACCGACCTGTCGTCGTTCAACCTGGACCTGGCCGGGCTGACGGTCAGCGCGGTGACCGTCGACGGCGTCGCCGCCAAGCACCGGCGGGAGAAGGACGAGCTGGTCGTGACCCCGGCCGCCGGCCTGGTGTCCGGCAACGGGTTCGTCGCCGAGATCACCTACGCGGGCGTGCCGAAGCCGCTGAAGAACGAGGTGCTCGGTGAGGGCGGGTGGCTGCACACCAGCGACGGTGCGATCGCGCTGGGGCAGCCCGAGTCGGCGAGCACCTGGTTCCCGGTCAACGACCATCCGTCGGACAAGGCCACCTACCAGTTCGAGATCACCGTGCCGGACGGCCTGACCGCGGTCAGCAACGGGGTGCCGGGCGGGAAGACCAGCGCCGGCGGCTGGACCACCTGGAAGTGGGCCGAGAACACGCCGATGGCCAGCTACCTGAGCACCGTTGCGATCGGGAAGTTCCGGTTGACCCGGGGCGAGCACAAGGGCCGTCCGGTGTTCCACGCGGTGACCACGAAGGTGTCCGAGGGCGCGGCGGACGCGTCGATCGCCCGTACCGTCGAGGTGGCGGACTACCTGGAGAGCGTGTTCGGCCCGTACCCGGTGGAGGCGTACGGCGGTGTGGTGGTCTCGGACAGCCGGATCCGGTACGCGTTGGAGACGCAGAGCCGGCCGGTCTACTCGGCGGGCTTCTTCCGGCAGGGCGAGAACACCGGCGTGGTCGCGCACGAGCTGGCGCACCAGTGGTTCGGCAACAGCGTCGCGCTGGAGAAGTGGGAGGACATCTGGCTCAACGAGGGGCTGTCCTCGTACGCCGAGTGGCTGTGGGCCGACCACCGCGGCGACCGCACCGCGGCGGCGGCGTTCTCCCGGGCGATGGCGAGCGCGCCGGCGTCGGTGTGGCGGACGCCGCCGGGCCGCCCCGGCGTGGCGAACCTGTTCAGCGCGTCGGTCTACGACCGCGGCGCGATGACCGTGCACGCGCTCCGGGTGTCGGTCGGCGACAAGGCGTTCTTCCAGATCCTGAAGACCTGGGCGCAGGAGCAGCGGAACGGCACGGGCACCACGACGGAGTTCGTGGAGCTGGCCGAGCGGGTCTCCGGCCGGCAGCTCGACAAGCTGTTCGACGCGTGGCTGTACGGCACCGAGAAGCCGGCGGTTCCCGAGCCGCTCTGAGCCGCCCGCCCGCTCCGGGTCAGTCCTTCAGCCGCAGCTCGGGGTGGGCGGCGAGGTACGCCTCGACCCGCCCGGCCCGCAGCTCGGTGAGGAAGGTGCGGCCGACCTTGGTGAGCTGCTCGCCCCGGTAGCCGCTGCCCCGGCCGACCGAGGCGCCGGGGAGGCCGACCAGCACGAGCCGCTGCGGGTCCAGCCCGCCGAGGGCGTACGCGACGTCCACGATGCGCGGCCCGCCGACGTGGATCAGGGTGTCCCCGAGGGCCGCCACCACCTGCTCGACGCGGTCCGGGTCGCGGGCCAGCCCCTCGTCGAGGATCTTCGTGGCGAGCGCCTTGAGGAGCTGCTGCTGGTGGCGCTGGCGGGCGTAGGCCCCGCCGCTCAGGTAGCGCTGGCGGGCGTAGTCCAGCGCCTGCCACCCGGTGAGATGCCGGACGCCCGGCTCGTACACCATCTGCGGGCCGACGTACCCGCCGCCGCCCGGCCGCGGGTCGCGGTGCCGCCCGTCCGGCCGGCGGTGCTGCGACACGACCCGCTGGTCGATCCGCAGGTCGACGCCGCCGAGGGTGTCCACCAGCCGGTCGAACCCGCCGAAGGTGATCACCGCGCCGGCGTCGATCCGCAGGCCGGTGTAGCCGCTGACCGTGCCGCGCAGCAGCTCGTACCCCTGGGCGGTGTCGGGCCGCTTCGGCGCGTCCGGCACGCGGCTGCCGTGGCTCATCGCGTGCGTCAGCTTGGTGCGCCCGCCGCGGTAGCCGGCCGGCGGGAACGCCGGGATGTCGACGACCAGGTCGCGGGGGAGCGCGAAGAGGTACGCCCGGTCCAGCCCCCGCGGCACGTGCAGGACGAGGACCGCGTCCGCGTGCGGCATCCAGCCGGGCACGCTGACCCGGGTGTCCACCCCGACCAGCAGGAGGTTCAGCGGCCCGGTGAGGTCCGCCCCCGGTGGCGGGCTCGGGCTCGGCGACGGGCTGGGCGTGGGGGTGGGCGTGGCGGTGCCGCCCGCCCCGGTCACCGTCCGCGCCGGCCCGCCCTCGGTGAGCGTGCGGACCACCGTCGCGGCACCCGCGGTCAGCAGGACGGCGGCGGTGAACACGATCAACGCCAGCCGCCATGGGCGTCGCCCGCCCGAGCCGACCACCATCCGGCCACCCCTTCCCCGTACCCCTGACTCGACGCGCTGACGGGGGCTTCGGGTTGCGCCCGGTCGCCGCGGCCCGTCGACGGGTGTCCATGATCGCCGGAAAACTGGCTCTGGCGCGATGGCTACCGGCCGGTAATGATGCCTTCATGCGGTACGACGTGCTCGTGATCGGGTCCGGCTTCGGCGGCAGCGTCACCGCGCTACGACTCGCCGAGAAGGGCTACCGGGTCGGTGTCCTGGAGGCGGGCCGGCGCTTCGCCGACGACGAGTTCCCGGAGACGTCGTGGCGGCTGCGCCGGTTCCTCTGGGCACCCGCGCTGGGCTGCTACGGCCTCCAGCGGATCGACCTGCTGCGGGCGGCCGACCGGAAGGCCGGCGGCGGTGTCATGGTGCTCTCCGGCGCCGGGGTGGGCGGTGGTTCGCTGGTCTACGCGAACACCCTCTACGAGCCGCTGGACGGCTTCTACGCCGACCCGCAGTGGCGGGACATCACCGACTGGCGCGACGAACTCGCCCGCCACTACGACCAGGCGAAGCGGATGCTCGGCGTCACCACGTACCCGATCACCACCGGCGCGGACCGGGCGATGCGGGCGGTGGCCGACCGGATGGGGGTCGGGCACACGTTCCACGCCACCCCGGTCGGGGTGTACATCGGCCGGCCCGGGGAGCGGGCGGCGGACCCGTACTTCGGCGGGGCCGGCCCGGAGCGCACCGGTTGCACCCACTGCGGCGCCTGCATGACGGGTTGCCGGCACGGGGCGAAGAACACCCTGGTCAAGAACTACCTGTGGCTGGCCGAGAAGCTCGGCGCGGAGGTGCACCCGCTGACCACGGTCACCGCCGTCCGCCCGGTCGACGGCGGCGGGTACGCCGTGCACACCGTCCGCACCGGCGCCTGGCTGCGCAAGCGGCGCCAGCTGATCCACGCCGACCAGGTGGTCTTCGCGGCCGGCGCGCTGGGCACCCAGCGGCTGCTGCACGGGATGAAGGCCACCGGGGCGCTGCCCCGGCTCTCGTCCCGCCTCGGCGAGCTGACCCGGACCAACTCGGAGGCCATCCTCGGCGCGTCGGTGGCCGGCCGGCGCGCCCGCGCGGAGCGGCTCGACTTCACCGAGGGGGTGGCGATCACCAGCTCCTTCCACCCCGACCCGCAGACGCACATCGAGCCGGTCCGTTACGGGCGCGGCTCGAACGCCATGGGACTGCTCCAGTCCCTGCTCGTCGACGGCGGGCCGCGGCGGGTGCGCCGCTGGCTGGCCGCCATCGCCCGGCAGCCGGGGGTGGCGGCGCGGATGCTGTCGGTCCGCAACTGGTCGGAGCGTACGGTGATCGCCCTGGTCATGCAGTCGGTGGACAACTCGCTGAGCACCCGCGTACGACGCGGGCTGTTCGGGCGGCGGCTGGTCTCCGGGCCCGGCCACGGCGCGCCGAACCCGACCTGGATCCCGGCCGGCAACCAGGCGGTGCGGCTGCTGGCCGAGGAGATCGGCGGGGTGCCCGGCGGCTCGGTCACGGAGCCGTTCAACATGCCGGTGACCGCGCACATCCTGGGCGGCGCGGTGATCGGCGCGACCCCCGACGAGGGGGTGGTCGACCCCTGGCACCGCGTGTACGGCCACCCGGGGCTGCACGTCGTCGACGGTGCCGCGATCTCCGCGAACCTCGGCGTGAACCCGAGCCTGACGATCACCGCGCAGGCCGAACGGGCCATGTCCTTCTGGCCCAACAAGGGCGACCAGGATCCCCGCCCGCCGCTGGGCTCCCCGTACACCCGGCTGTCCCCGGTCCCCCCGCGCAATCCCGCGGTCCCCGCCGCCGCCCCCGCCGCCCTCCGCCCCTGACCGCCCCGCGATCTTGCACCGTCCGCCCCGGCCGGTCGGGCCCGACGGCCGGAACGCGGGCCGCAAGTGCAAGATCGCGGAGATCGGGGGCGGGCCGCGGGTCGCGGGGCGGCTCTGGCGTCGCGGTCGGTAGGCTTTCTGCACATGAGCACGCCTCGCCCCGTCCTGGTGGTGGACTTCGGAGCCCAGTACGCCCAGCTCATCGCGCGCCGGGTGCGCGAGGCGAAGGTCTACTCGGAGATCGTCCCGCACACGATGCCGGTCGCCGAGATGCTGGCGAAGGACCCGGCCGCGATCATCCTGTCCGGCGGCCCGTCCAGCGTCTACGCCCCGGACGCCCCGCGGATCGACGCGGGCATGTTCTCCGCCGGGGTGCCGGTGTTCGGCATCTGCTACGGCTTCCAGGCGATGGCTCAGGCGCTGGGCGGCACGGTCGCGAAGACCGGCAACCGGGAGTACGGCGGCACTCCGTTGCACCCCCGTACGGACCCCGGCGTGCTGCTCCGCGACCTCCCCGGCGACCTGCCGGTCTGGATGAGCCACGGCGACTGCGTGACCGAGGCCCCGGCCGGTTTCACGGTGACCGCCGAGTCGGCGGGCGCGCCGGTCGCCGCCTTCGAGGACGTCGCCGGCCGCCGTGCCGGTGTGCAGTTCCACCCCGAGGTGGGGCACACGGCGCACGGCCAGGAGATGCTGACCCGCTTCCTGTACGACATCGCCGGCATCGAGCCCACCTGGACGCCGGAGAACATCATCGACGAGCAGGTGGCCCGCATCCGCGAGCAGGTCGGCGACAAGGAGGTCATCTGCGGCCTCTCCGGCGGCGTCGACTCCGCGGTCGCCGCGGCGCTGGTGCACCGGGCCGTCGGTGACCAGTTGACCTGTGTCTTCGTCGACCACGGCCTGCTGCGGGCCGGTGAGGCCGAGCAGGTCGAGAAGGACTACGTCGCCGCGACCGGCATCAAGCTGAAGGTGGTCGACGCCGCCGACCGGTTCCTCGACGCGCTGGCCGGCGTGACCGACCCGGAGCAGAAGCGCAAGATCATCGGCCGGGAGTTCATCCGGGTCTTCGAGGGCGCCGCCCGCGAGGTCGCCGCCCACGGCGACGTGGAGTTCCTGGTTCAGGGCACCCTCTACCCGGACGTGGTGGAGTCCGGCGGGGGCACCGGCACGGCCAACATCAAGAGCCACCACAACGTCGGCGGTCTCCCGGAGGACCTGAAGTTCTCCCTGGTCGAGCCGCTGCGCACGCTCTTCAAGGACGAGGTCCGCACGCTCGGCCTCCAGCTCGGCCTGCCGGAGGCGATGGTCTGGCGGCACCCGTTCCCGGGCCCGGGCCTCGCCATCCGGATCATCGGCGCGGTCGACCGGGAGCGGCTCGACGTGCTCCGCCGGGCCGACTTCATCGCCCGGCAGGAGCTGAGCGCCGCCGGCCTGGACCGGGGGGTGTGGCAGTTCCCGGTGGTGCTCCTGGCGGACGTGCGCAGTGTGGGCGTGCAGGGAGACGGGCGCAGCTACGGGCACCCCGTGGTGCTGCGCCCGGTCTCCAGCGAGGACGCGATGACCGCCGACTGGTCCCGGCTGCCGTACGAGCTGATCGCCCGGGTCTCCACCCGGATCACCAACGAGGTCGCCGAGGTGAACCGGGTGGTGCTGGACGTGACCAGCAAGCCGCCGGGCACCATCGAGTGGGAGTGAGCCGGGCTCACTCGGCCGGGGTCTCCGGTGCCTGCGGCGCCGGCCGGTTCGCCGGGGCCGGAGCCGGCGGCGTGGCCGGGGCGGCGGCGGTGGGCTGCGGTGCCGCGGGCGCCGTCGCGTGCGGCCAGGCCGGGGCGTTCGCCGGCTCCTCGGGCATCAGGAACCACATGATCGGGTACGCGAGCAGCGCGAGTCCGCCGGTGAGCAGTCCGGCGACCGCGAAGAGCACCCGGACCAGGGTGGGGTCGACGTTGAAGTAGCGGCCGACGCCACTGGCCACCCCGGCGATCATCCGGTCGGTGACGGGGCGGCGGAGCTGCTTGTACGGGGCTTGGAAAGTACCGGTGGGTGTCATGTCTCCACGGTCCGCGCCCGGCGACCGATCGACCTCGGTGACCGCCCGGATCCATACCCTGACCCACCCCTGATGCGGGAGCCTAGAGTCAGGAATCCGACTCTTTTCGATGCCGGTAACCGGTTGCGGGGAGAATTTGGCTCCGTGACCACCATGCTGGAGCCGCTCCGCAGGATCGCGGCGTACGCCGTCTCTACTGATTCAGTCGGTCGGGTCTTGCTGGTCCGCGCATCGGAGCGCTCCGGCACGCCCGGCACGTGGTCGCTGCCCGGAGGCGCGGTCGACCACGGCGAGGATCCGCAGCACACCGTCGTCCGGGAGACCGCGGCCGAGACCGGGCTCTCGGTCAGCGTCGCCAGCCTGAAGGACGTGCTCGCCGACATGCGGGCCCTGCCCGAGCGGGGCATCACGATCCACACCGACCGCCTGATCTACCAGGTGTCGGTCCGCGGCGGGACGCTCACCGACCGGGTCGACCGGCCCACCGATCTGGCCCGCTGGTTCACCCTCGCGGAGGCCCGCGAGCTGCCCCTGCGCTCGTTCACCGCCCGGGCCCTCGGCCTGCCGGCCTCCTCGGCCGACATCGTGCCGGACGAGCCGCCCGAGTTCCCGTCGTTCTACGCCGTCCCCGGGCCGGACGGCCTGCACCGGGCGCAGCGCTTCGCCGCGTACGCGGTCGTCACCGACCCGGCCGGCCGGGTGCTGCTCACCCGGGTATCCGACGGCTACCCGGGCGCCGGCTGCTGGCACCTGCCCGGCGGCGGCACCGACTACGGCGAGCAGCCGGGCGCGGCGCTCATCCGGGAGCTGGTCGAGGAGACCGGGCAGACCGGCCGGCTGGTCGAGCTGCTCGGGGTGGCGAGCCACCGCGACGCGGCCTCGCTCGGCCCGGAGGGCTACCCGATCGACTGGCACGGCGTCCGCGCCTTCTACCGGGTCGTGGTCGACCAGCCCGCCCCGCCCACGGTCGCCGACGTCGGCGGCTCCACCTGCGAGGCCCGCTGGTTCGCCAGGGAGGAGCTGGGCGCGCTCCCGACCGACCGCCTGACCGAGGTGACCGCCGAAGCCGTCCAAGCCGCCCACCTGACCTGACCCCCTTGCCCCACCCCCACCCCCCCCAATCCCCCCCAGGTCCACCCCACCGGCCCGGTGATCATGAAGTTATTGTCGGGACACGCCGCTGTCGACGGCGATAACTTCATGATCGACGGAGTGTGGGCGGGGGAGTTGGCCGGTGGAGCAGCGGCGGCGCGTGGCGGCGTACGGGGTCCTGCGGGACGCCGACGGGCGGGTGCTGCTCGCCCGGGGGTCGGCCACCTGCCCGTACCCGGGGGTCTGGCAGCTGCCGGGCGGTGGCCTGGAGCACGCCGAGCACCCCGCCACCGCCGTCGTCCGTGAATTCGCCGAGGAGACCGGGCTGGTCGTGGCCGTGACCGGGACCCGGGCCGCCGTGGCCGACGTCGCCGCGTTCGCCGACGCCGGGATCGCCGTGCACACCGACCGCCTGGTCTTCGACGTGACGGCACAGGGCGGGGCGCTCCGACCGGAGCCGGCGGGTGGCAGCGACGAGCTCGGGTGGTTCACACTCGCGGAGGCGTCGACCGTGCCACTGATGCCCTTCACCGCCGAGTTGCTCGGGCTGTCCGTCGTCCCCCTGCCGCCGGGCCTGCCCACCGCCCTGCCCGCCGCCCAGGCCGCCCCGCCCCCGCCCGACCGGCGGCAGCGCTTCGGGGCGTACGGGCTGGCGAGCGACCCGGCCGGGCGGGTGCTGCTGACGCAGATCGCGGGCGGCTACCCGGGCGCCGGGAGCTGGCACCTGCCCGGCGGCGGCACCGACCACGGCGAGGCGCCCGAACCGGCGCTGCTCCGCGAGCTGGTGGAGGAATCCGGCCAGTTGGGGCGAGTCGTCGAGCTGATCGGCGTGGACAGCCGGCACAACCCGGCGGCGCTCGGTCCGGAGGGGCGCCCGCTGGACTGGCACACCGTCCGGGTGATCTACCGGGTGGCGGTCGACGAACCCACCGAGCCGCGGGTGACCGAGTTGGCGGGCGGGTCGACGGCGCGGGCGGGCTGGTTCAGCGCGGGGGAGTTGTCCGGCCTCCGGCTCAGCGACGTCGCATGCCGCGCGATCAAGGGATTGATCCGCTGAACCCTCGGCCCCGCCGGGCCGTATCTGAGGGCGGATCGCTCGCCGCGCCGGTATGGGCAGGGTCCGGTACATTCGAGTATGGGGGTTGGCGGTGAAACGGGCGATGCGGCCCGTGATGGGAATAAGCGGATGGTTCGCTCGCTTTAAGGGAGATATAAGTACCGCCGGCAACTATCGCCAAGTCCCATTCCCCTATGCGATGGTGTACTCCGCAAAACGGCTGCCGGGCCAGCGAGGTCCGGCACGAGACAGCCGGACACCCGCCGCCGAGGCGGTGAGTCGTTCCGGTGATGGAGGAAACGTGCCGAGAGCCCCATGGCGCCGGCGTCGTACGACAGACAGTCCGCGCCCCGCAGGGCGTCGATGGGCGGGCCGGCTGCGCCGCAGCGGCACCTTCGCCCGCCAGGTGCTGCTGGTCCGGGTGGGCCGCCGTGACGGCGACCTCCGCACCGGCACCGACGTGTCACTCGTCGAGCACCCGTACGCGGACCGCCGCTACGGCCGGTACGACGCCGAGATCGAGGCGATCGTCCCGGTGAGCCCCGCCCTCGCCCCGGCGGGGCCGGTCGACGAGCCGGCGGCGATGTCGATCCCGCTGCTCCCCGGCGAGCGGACGACGGTCCGGCGGATGAAGTTCGCGCTGGTCAACGCGTGCACCCTCGCCAGCCTCATGCTCGGCATGCTGGCGATCTTCCTCGCCATGCAGGGCGAGGTACGGATCGCGGCCCTCTGCCTGATCGCCTGCGTCGCCTTCGACGGTCTCGACGGTGCCCTCGCCCGCAAGCTCGGCGTGGCCAGCCCGTTCGGCGCACAGATGGACTCGCTGGCCGACATGTGCTCCTTCGGGCTCGCCGCGCCGGTCGTGGTCTACGCCTCGCTGGCCGGCACGGTGCCGCCGGCCGCCGCCGCGGTGGCCTGCGCCCTCGTCGCGGCCTGCGCCGCGATCCGGCTCGCCCGGTTCAACGTCTCGCCGAAGGACGGACGGTTCTTCTGCGGCGTGCCGACCACCATGGCCGCCGCCGTGCTCGCCCTGACGGTCGCGATCGAGCTGCCGGTGTCCGGCAAGGTGCTGCTCGGCGGGGTGGCGCTGCTCGCCTTCGCGATGGTCTCCAGCTTCCCGTACGCCAAGCTCGCCCGGCTGGTGAAGCTGCCGCCGTGGGTGTGGCTGGCTCCGGTGCTCGGCGCGCTGATCGACATCCGGCTCACGTTCGCCCTGATCGTGGTGGGCTACCTGCTCAGCGGGCCGGTGCTCTGGCTGCGGCAGCGCGGCACGGTCTGACCCGGTACGAGCGAACGGGGCGCCGCGGACATCCGCGGCGCCCCGTTCCGTGTCTCGACGGAGACCCTCCGGGTCAGCGCCAGCGGGCGATGACGCTCGACCCGCCGACCACCTTGTCGCCGGGCCCGACCAGCGGGTCCGCCGCCTCGGCGGGGAGGTAGACGTCGGTGCGGGACCCGAACCGGATCAGCCCGAACCGCTCGCCCTTCGCGAGCAACGCCCCGATCGGTGCCCGCTGCACGATCCGCCGGGCGATCAGCCCGGTGCGCTGCGCCACGACCACCGTGCCGTGCGTCGTGTCCAGCACGGTGTAAGCGGCGACGTTGTGCTCCGCCTCGGGCTTCATCGCGTTGGCGAAACCGCCGTCGGCCACGAAGTAGTCGACCACCTTGCCGGCGACCGGGGAGCGGTTGACGTGGACGTCCAGCACCGACAGGAAGACCGCGACCCGCAGCCACTCGCCGTCGCCGAAGCGCTCGTCGTGCAGCCGCTGCACGGAGAGCACCTGGCCGTCGGCGGCCGCGACCACGACGGACGGGTCCTCCGGCACGTCCCGCTCCGGATCCCGGAAGAAGGCGGCGACCGGCGCGGCGGCCAGTGCGGGCAGCAACCACAGCTTCGACGTCGGGCGGGTCAGCCGGGCCAACGCCGCCAGGCCGAGCGTGATGCCCGCGGCGGCCACCCCGTTGGAATCGATGTGCATGCCGCGGGTCAGCGGCACGCTGGAGGGCCGGTACGCCGGGGCCAGCCCGGTCGCCGCGGCGGCGTCGGCCGGCGTGAAGCGCAGCCGGTGCACCCGCAGCGGCGGGTTGTTGCGCAGCACCAGATCACTGCCGACACCGTGCAGCGCACCCTGGCGGTCCAGCTCGTCGGCGGCCCCGGCGGTACGTCCCGGCGTGGCGGGCGCGGCGACGGTCAGCACCGCACCGTCGGCGAGGTACTTCCCGAGCCCGTCGATCGTGGCGCGGGTCTCCTCGACGGTCCCGGTGAACGGCTCGCCGACGATCGCCACCGCCGCGACCTCGGCTTCGGCCAGCGCGTCGACGACCCGGACCCGGTCGGCGACCCAGCGGCCCTGCGCGGCGACGTGCTCGCGCAGTGGTGCGGCGCTCGACGACGCGGCCGGCACGACCGTGAGCGTGTCGCCGGGCAGCAGGGCCTCGATCGCGGCAGCGAGCACCGGGGACTCCGGGCTGGCGCCGACCAGCAGGGCGGCCTTCGGGTCGTTGATCCGGGCGAACTCGGCGACGAGGGTACGGGCGGCGCGCTCGCCGACGCGGACCGGACCGGACCGGCCGGAGGGGCGCACGGCGGGGGACTGGGTCATGTCGGGCGGACTCCTGACAGGGTCGGGACGGCGGGTGCGGAATCCGACACGGCCGGCGCGGGCCGAGGACGGGCCGACGGATCCGGGGGCGGCCGGCCGGGACGGGCTCCACCGGCCAGCATATGCGCCGCCGGACCGGCGACGCACCGCCGTGCTCAGCGAGGGCCGTTACCCGCCGGCGGCGCCGGCGGAACCTCCCCCGGTACGTCCGCCGGCCGGTCCTCGACGGCCTCGTCGCGGCGGTCGGTGACCGCGTCGGTGGGCCACTCGTCGGTCTCTTCCCGGCTGCCGGCAGCGGGAGCACCCGGCCACTCGTCGGTGCCCGGCGCGCCGGCGCCCCCGGTGCCGGCGGCTCCCGCCAGCGGGGCGGGCACGTCCCACTCCCGGCCGGCTGGCCAGCGGTCCCCGCCGCCGGTCCGGTCGAACGCCCCGAACCCGGCCTCCGCCGGCTGGCGGGGGGTGGTTGCGGCGACCGTGGTGCCCCCCGCGTCCGGGACGACGGCCGGCGGAGCTCCCGCGGCCGGCACCGTCGCCTCCGGGCCGGCGGAGCGGGCCGCCCGGAGCGCGCCCACCAGCCCGAGTACGCCGATCAGCAGCAGCGCACCGGCCAGGAACCAGCCGACCGGCGGCAGGACGAACCCGAGCAGCCGGGCGACCAGCCACCAGCCGGCGAGGCCGACGAAGAGCAGCCCGAACGCCAGGGACACGAGATCGGTGCGGTGCGCCCTCACCGGGTCACCTCCAGCTTGCCGGCGTTGACATGGATGAACAGGCGCAGCTTGCCGCCGCCGGGGCCGTCCGCCCCCAGGTCCGTGGTCTCGCGCAGGGGCCCGTCGATGCCGCCGGCGCGCTCGTCCAGCCCGCCGGACCGGCGGCCGAAGACGACCGCGTCACCGGCGTTGACATCGGCCATTACGGACACGTCGACGTCCGGGGGCACCACCACCGTGGCCTGGCCGAAGTTGACCGCGACGGTGATCTCGGTGTCCTGCCCCGTGAAGTCGACCGCACGCAGGTCGAGCACCGAGTCGCCGAAGCTGTTCTCGTACCGGGTGGCGAGCTCCGCGTGGCTGGCCGGTGCCCAGGTCACCGCGCCGTCCACACCGCGGATGTGGTCGTACGACTCGGCGACGGTCGCCACCGCCAGCGCGGCGGCGGTGACCAGACCGAGCGCGATGAGCCACCGAGCCCGGCCGAACCAGGTGCCGACCAGCAGGCCGAGCCCGATGGTGGCCAGCGCCGCGGCGAAGTAGGCCGACGCGCCGACCGGGAACACGCCCACCAGGTCGAGGACGGCCACCAGGCCGAGGGCGAGGAAGATCAGCGAGAAGGTCACGGCGCCGAGCGCGGACCGTTCGCGCGGCCGCTTCGGCGCGCGCGGCGGCCTCGGCGGGACCGGCGGGGGCACGGGCGATCCGGCGTACGGGCCGTGCGGGGCGAACGGGGGCCGGTAACCGCCCGGCAGCGGCGCGGCCGAGGTCACCCCCGGCGCCGCCGGGGTGCTCGGCGCCGGCGTCCAGGCCGGTGCGGCCGGCCAGGCGGGCGGCGCCGGCACGCCGGGCGTCACGTCGGGACCGGTCCGGGGCAGCTGGGCGGTCGGCTCGGCCGGTGCTCCGGTGACCGGGGCGGTCGGCATCTCGAGGGTGGGCTCAGCGGCCGGCGTCGTGCCGAAGGGCGGGGCCTCGGCGGGCCCGGTCGCCGCGGGCACGGTGGGGGCGGGGTAGCTCACCGGCGGCACCGGCCCGGGCGGCGGGGCGGCCGGCGTGGCGGTCGGCCCGGGCGGGGGCCCCGGCGGCGTGGCCACCGGACCGGGCGCGGCGCCGGCCGGCGGCCCGCCCGGGCGCTCGCGGTTGAGCAGCAGCGCCCCGCAGATCAGGATCGCCGCACCGAGCAGCACGGCCCGGAACGCGTCGGTGACGATGAAGGCGAAGCTCACCGCCACCAGGATGCTGAGCACGATCACGGTCACCGGGGACATGCTGGACCGGCCCCGGCCCAGCATCGACTCGACCGGTGAGGCGCTGTCGCCCTCGCCGGGGATGATCAGCCAGGCGGAGACGTACACCAGAATGCCGATGCCGCCGAAGAAGCCGAGCACCGCGAGCAGCACCCGCCAGAGCACCGGGTCGGTGTTGGTCGCCCGGCCGATCGCCGCGCAGACGCCGGCCAGGTAGCGGCCGTCGTGCGGGCGGACCAGCCCGTAGCGGGAGGTGAAGCTGGCGCCACCGCCCGGCGGGGGCGGGGCGGCGGCCGTCGCGTTGGGCGGCCCTCCGGTCTGGTCCCACGATGGGTTCGGCCCGCCGGCCGACTCGGACGCCGGTGGCGGCGTCGGCCCGGGTGTCGGGCGCTGGGCGGCTTCCTCGGTCATGTCCTCGATCCTGCTCCCCGCAGGGCACCGACGACCTCAGGAGGAGACCCTGACCCCACCCTGAGATACCGGGACCGCGGATGTCCGGGGCGTCCCCGTGGCCGGGCGGCGGTGTGCCGTGTGACGATCGAACCGGCGCCGGCAGCGGACCGTCGCCCACACCGTACCCTTCGTGACCAGGGAGCCACCGATCAGTGCCGTGACCCAGCCCCCTCGCCTCTACCGCGCCCCCGAGCACCGGATGGCCGCCGGGGTGGCCGCGGGCATCGCCGAGCACCTCGGCATCTCGGTGCTCCGGGTCCGGGTCGCCTTCATGGTGCTGCTCGGCCTCAGCGGCCTCGGCCTGCTGCTCTACGCCGCCTTCTGGGCGGTGGTGCCGCTGCGTCCGGGCGACACGACGGTCCCGCCGCGCCGCGACGTGGCCCAGCTGCTGCCGTTCGTGGCGATCGGCCTCGTCGTGTTGATGCTCCAGATGGCCCTCTTCAATTCGGTGGGCGCCGCCGGCACCGCCGGTTGGCTGGTCGCGATCATCGCGGTCGGCGCCGGTCTGATCTGGCACCAGTCCGCGCCCGAGCGGCGGTGGCAGTGGGGCGAGGCGATCCCGGTGCCCTGGCTGAGCGCGGTGGTCGAGGAGAGCGACCGGCGGGCGTTCGTGCTCCGGTTCGTCGGCGGCGGGGTGCTGGTCGCGGTGGGCATAATCGGCGTCGCGGCGGTCTACTCCCCGGCGCAGAACTTCGACGCGGTGCTCAACGGTGTGATCTTCGCGTTGGTCGGCCTGGCCGGCGTGGGCGTGGTCGCCGCGCCGGTGCTGTGGCGGACGTGGAACCAGCTCCGGTCGGAGCGCGAGGGGCGCATCCGGGAGCAGGAGCGGGCGGAACTGGCCGCGATGGTGCACGACCAGGTGCTGCACACCCTCGCGTTGATCCAGCGCAACGCCGGGGACGTGAAGACCGTGACGCGGCTGGCCCGGGGCCAGGAGCGCTCGCTGCGCAACTGGCTCTACAAGCCGACCGCCTCGCCGGCCGAGCGCTTCGCCGCCGCGCTGGAACAGGCGGCGGCCGAGGTGGAGGACACCTTCGCGATCAACGTGGAGACGGTGGTGGTCGGCGACCGGGACACCGACGAGCGGGTCGGCGCGCTGGTGGCCGCCGCCCGGGAGGCCCTGGTCAACGCGGCCCGGCACGCCGGGGTGCAGACCGTCTCGCTCTACGCCGAGGTCGAGCCGGAGCAGGTCAGTGTCTTCGTCCGGGACCGGGGGAAGGGCTTCGACCCGGATACGGTGGAGGATCACCGGCACGGCGTCCGGGGCTCGATCATCGGGCGGATGAAGCGGCACGGCGGCCGGGCGGAGATCCGCTCCGAGCCGGGGGAGGGGACCGAGGTCCGGTTGATCCTGCCGATCTCCCGCGACTCGTCCACGGCGGAAAGGGACAGATGATGGCGGACCAGACGACGGGACCGGTCGAGGAAGCGTGTGCGGCCCCGGAGCGGCTGCGCGTGTTCCTCGTCGACGACCACGCGATGTTCCGGGCCGGCGTCCGCGCCGAACTGGGCGCGCACGTGGAGGTGGTGGGCGAGGCGAGCACGGTGGCCGAGGCGGTCAGCCGGATCGCCGCCCTCGAACCCGACGTGGTGCTCCTCGACGTGCACATGCCCGACGGCGGCGGGCGGGCGGTGCTCGAGGCGATGCGGCGTACGCACCCGAACGTGCGGTTCCTGGCGCTCAGCGTCTCGGACGCCGCCGAGGACGTGATCGGGCTGATCCGGGCCGGTGCGCGGGGCTACGTCACCAAGACGATCTCGCCGGACGAGCTGGCGGCGGCGATCCGGCGGGTCGCCGACGGGGACGCCGTGTTCAGCCCCCGGCTGGCCGGGTTCGTGCTGGACGCCTTCGCCGCCCGCCCGGACGCGCCGGTCTCCGATCCCGAGCTGGACCAGCTCACCAACCGGGAGCGGGAGGTGCTGCGCCTGCTCGCCCGGGGGTACGCGTACAAGGAGATCGCCAAGGAGCTGTACATCTCGATAAAGACGGTCGAGACGCACGTGTCGAACGTGCTCCGCAAGCTCCAGATGTCCAACCGCTACGAGCTCTCCCGCTGGGCGGCCGACCGCCGGCTCGTCTGAGCCGGCGCTGACCGCCGCTCCGGTCGCCGACGCGCCCCGCCGGCGCTCCCGCCCGTGGCCGGGGCGCCCGGTCGGCGCTCACTCCGTCCGGAGGACGGTGAACGCCTCGGCGAGCCGGCCCGGGGGCAGGCCGGCGCCCGCCGCGGTGACGGCCAGCTCGTCGCGTACGAACGCCGGCACGTCCAGGTGAGCGGTCTGCGACCGGTGGGCCGCCAGCGCTTCGACCTTGCGTTCGTAACTCTCCGTGATGTCGACGGCGTGGTCCGGCGAGGGGCCGCCCGCGTACCAGATCTCCCGCACCACCCACGGCTCCAGCCCGGCCGCGAGCAGGTCCGGGTGGGCGGACGCGGTGCGGGCGTCCGGGTACACCGCACAGGTGACCGCCTCGCCGACCGCCTGGTGGTCGGGGTGGCCCGGGCCGGCGATGTGCTCCCAACGGCGCAGCGGGGAGCTGGTCAGGACCCGGTCCGGACGGAACCGGCGGATCGCGGCGGTGAGATCCCGGCGCAACCGCGGCGTCGGCGCGAGCGTGCCGTCGGCGTACCCGGTCAGCATGTCGACCTGCCGGACGCCGACGGCGGCGGCCGCCGCGCGCTGCTCCTCCGCCCGCTGCCCGACCAACTCCGACCGGGGGATGCCGGCGCAGCCGCCGGCATCACCCAGCGTGATCAGGAGGTACGCGACCTCGATCCCGGTGTCCGTCCAGAGCGCCACGGTGCCCGCACAGCCGAAGTCGACATCATCCGGATGGGCGAAAATGGCGAGGGCCCGGCGGACATCGGCCAGCGGCGCGGCGGAGGACGGAAAGGTCATCGTGGATCGAGCCTACCGGCCGTGAACCGGCCCGGGGGAGGCGTTCCCGCAGCTCTTACCATGCCTACCTGGGCGCGGTAAAGCCGCCTCCGGCTGGGTGTACGCACCGTCCCGGCCGCGTATCGGCTTGATAACACGCCTTCCCGCCAGCGCGCATCGGGTGTCACAGTTGCAGGCACCTCACAACCCCCTCGTGAGCCGAGCGCCCTGAGGAGGCACTCCCATGCGCGGGAAATTCCTGAAGGTGGCGGTCGCGGCGACCGCCACCGCCATGTTGGCCACCGCCTGCAGCGGCGGCGGCGACAACTCGGACGACGCTGCCGGCCAGGCCGGCGGTGAGCTCCGGGTCTACAACGCGGAGCCGGCGTTCCTGCTGCCGTCCGCCGGTGACGACGAGCCGTCGATCTACGTGATCCGCCAGCTGTACCGCGGTCTGGTCAAGTACAACGCGGAGACCGCTGCGCCGGAGAACGACCTGGCCGAGTCGATCACGTCGGACGACCAGAAGCTCTGGACGATCAAGATCAAGAGCGGCTACACCTTCGACAACGGTGAGCCGGTCAACGCCGACGCCTTCATCCGGTCGTGGAACTACGCCGCTTACGGGCCGAACGCCCAGAACAACGGCTACTTCATGAAGCGGATCGCCGGCATCAAGGACGTCTCGTCGGAGGACCCGGACGGCGACGGCCCGAAGAAGGCCCCGGAGCCCAAGGCCAAGGAGCTCTCCGGCCTGAAGAAGGTCGACGACCTGACCTTCACCGTCGAGCTGACCGAGCCCTTCTCCGGCTTCCCGACCACGATCGGCTACTCGGGCTTCTTCCCGATGGCGCAGGCGTGCGTCGACGACGCGGACAAGTGCAACGAGACCCCGATCGGCAACGGCCCTTACAAGATCGAGGGCAGCTGGCAGCACAACGTCGCCATCAACCTGGTCCGCAGCGACACCTGGAAGGGTGAGCCGGGCAAGCCCGACAAGATCACCTACCGGATCTTCGCGGACATCGACGCCGGCTACGCCGCCTTCCAGGCGGGCGAGCTGGACGTGCTCTACACCCTGCCGCCGGCGCGGTACAAGGAGGCCAAGGCCACCTACGGCGACCGCCTCTACGAGCAGCCGGGTGACAGCTTCACCTACGTCGGCATGCCGATGTACCAGCCGGAGTTCAAGGACAAGCGGATCCGCCAGGCGCTCTCGCTGTCGATCGACCGGCAGTCCATCATCGACGCCGTCTACGACGGCCGGTTCACCCCGGCCACCGGCTACGTCGCGCCGACCTTCCAGGGCGCCCGCGACAACGTCTGCCAGTACTGCAAGAAGGACGTCGAGCAGGCCAAGAAGCTCCTGGCCGAGGCCGGCGGCTGGCCGGCGGGCAAGAAGCTGCAGCTCTGGGCGAACGCCGGTGCCGGTCACGACGCCTGGCTGCAGGCGGTCGGCGACCAGATCAAGGCCGCTCTGGGCATCGACTACGAGCTGAAGGTCAACCTGCAGTTCGCCGAGTACCTGGAGACCGCGGACAGCAAGAAGTTCACCGGTCCGTTCCGCCTCGGCTGGGGCCCGGACTACCCGTACCTGGAGACCTACCTGGCTCCGCTGTACAGCACGGGTGCCGACAGCAACAACTCCACCTTCAGCAACCCGGAGTTCGACAGCCTGCTGCAGCAGGGCGACTCGGCCAACACCGTCGAGGAGGGCATCCCCTTCTACCAGAAGGCGGAGGACATCCTGGTCGAGGAGCTCCCGGTCATCCCGATGTGGTTCAACAAGGTCGGTGCGGTCTACGGTGAGAACGTGGACAAGTTCGTCTGGAACGCCGTCTCGGACGCCGACTACGGCGCGACCTCGCTGAAGCAGAACTGAGCTTCAGTCTTCTGATCCAGCCGTAACAGGACGTGGCGGCAACGGTCTCCCCACCAGGGTGATCGTTGCCGCCACGTCAGCGCCGAGAGGAGACCCCGACATGGGGCGCTACGTCATTCGACGGTTGCTCCAGTTCATCCCGACCGTGCTGGGCACCATGTTCCTGCTCCACTACATGACCTCGCTGGCGATCCAGTTCAGCGGGAACCCGGTCCGGGCGCTGTTCGGCGACCGGACCCCGCCGCCGGCCCTGCTCCAGGCGGTCACCGAGCGGCTGGGGTACGCCGACCCCTGCCTTGACCAGAAGTTCAACCCCTGCCTGGGGTTGTTCGCCGACCGGGTGACCAACGTCTTCTTCCACTTCGACTTCGGCATCAACCTGCGTCAGCGCGAGGTCACCGACCTGGTGGCCGACGCCATCCCGCACACCCTGAAGCTGCTGCTGATCGCGATCGTCTTCGAGGCGGTCGTCGGTATCGCCGCCGGCGTGTGGGCGGGCCTGCGCGGTGGAAGCTTCGCCGACAACCTGGTCAAGATCAGCACTGTCTTCATCATCTCGGTGCCGATCTTCGTGCTCGGCGTGGTGGTCCGGGAGTTCGTCGGGGTCAAGTTCGGCAACGTCCTTCGTGACCAGGCCTGGATCCCCGAGGTCCTCGCCAACGGCGTCTTCAGTCCGGGCTTCAAGCCCGACTACCCCTTCGCCAGCCTCATCATCCCGGGCATGGTGCTCGGCGCGGTCTCGCTCGCCACCACGGCCCGCCTGACCCGGACCAGCATCATGGAGAACATCCGGGCCGACTACGTCCGGACCGCGCGGGCCAAGGGCCTGGCGAACAAGCGGGTCATCGGCGTGCACACGCTGCGCAACTCGCTGATCCCGGTGATCACCTTCCTCGGTGTCGACATCGGCTCGGCCATGGCCGGCGCGGTGGTCACCGAGACGATCTTCAACGTGCCCGGCATCGGCCGGCTGGTGGTGCTCTCGGCCCGGACCGGTGAGTCGTCCGTGGTCATCGGCGTGGTGACCATGCTGGTGCTGGTCGTCCTGATCGCCAACCTGCTCGTCGACCTCCTGTACGCCGTCCTCGACCCGAGGATCCGCTATGAGTGACGGCACTGTGGTCAGGAACCGGCCGCCGGCGACCGCGGCGGCCCGTGGCAGGGCGATGCGAAACGAGGTGTGGACATGAGCGACCTGACGAGTGCCGGCACCGCCGTCGGCGGTGCGCCGGTAGGCGGCAGCGGTCCGGGCACGGAGGCCACGGTCGGCGGCAAGGAGCGCAGCGCGAGCCTGTGGGCGGACGCCCGCCGGCAGTTGGTGCGTGACCCGGTCTTCGTGATCGCCTTCCTGTACGTCCTCGTGGTCGGCTCGATGGCGCTCTTCCCGAAGCTGTGGACCAGCCAGGACCCGCGGGACTGCACCACCGACCGCTCCCGGATCCCCCCGAGCTGGGACCATCCGTTCGGCTTCGACCAACTCGGCTGCGACTACTACTCGCACGCCATCTACGGCGCCCGTCCCTCGATGACGATCGCGATCATGGCCACCGGCGCCATGGTGATCGTCGGCGGTTTGCTCGGCATGGTCGCCGGCTACTACGGCGGCTGGGTCGACGGGATCATCTCCCGGTTGATGGACATCTTCTTCTCGCTGCCGTTCCTGCTCGGCGCGATCGTGTTCCTCACGGTCATCAAGCGGCAGAACATCTGGACCATCGCCATGGTGCTCTTCCTGCTGAGCTGGCCGACGATCGCCCGGATCATGCGCGGTAGCGTCATCTCCTCGAAGGACCTGGACTACGTGCACGCGGCGAAGGCGGTCGGCGCCACCAACGGTCGGTTGATGTTCCGGCACATCCTGCCGAACGCGATCGCGCCGATGCTGGTGTACGCCACCATCGTGCTCGGCGCGTTCGTCACCGCCGAGGCCACGCTGACCTTCCTCGGTGTCGGGCTCCAGCCCCCCGCGCAGTCCTGGGGCATCATGATCTCGGCTCACCAGGTCTACTTCCTGGAGGACCCGTGGCTGCTGCTCTTCCCCTGCGGGCTGCTGGTCGGCACGGTGCTGTCCTTCATCCTCATGGGTGACGCCCTGCGTGACGCCCTCGACCCGAAGTTCCGGTGAGCGCCATGACCACTGATGTGAACGTCAAGCTGGACGCCCTGCCCGGCCTCGATCCGAACGCCATGCCGCTGCAGGTCAAGGATCTTCACGTCGAGTTCCGCACCCGCAACGGCATCGCCCGCGCGGTCAACGGGGTGAGCTTCGACCTGCGGCCGGGCGAGACCCGGGCGATCCTCGGCGAGTCCGGCTCCGGCAAGAGCGTCACCGCCCAGGCGATCATGGGCATCCTGGACAGCCCACCCGGGTTCGTCACCGGCGGCCAGGTCCTCTACCGGGGTGTCGACCTGCTGAAGCTCACGGAGGCGCAGCGGCGCAGGGTCAGGGCCAACCGGATCGCGATGATCTTCCAGGACGCCCTCTCCGCGCTGAACCCGGTCTTCACGGTGGGCTTCCAGCTCGGTGAGCTGTTCCGCAAGCACCGGGGCATGTCCCGGGCGGAGGGTAAGAAGCGCGCGGTAGAGCTGCTGGACCTGGTCAAGATCCCGGCGGCGAAGCAGCGGGTGAACGACTACCCGCACCAGTTCTCCGGCGGTATGCGGCAGCGGGTCATGATCGCGATGGCCCTCGCGCTCGACCCGGAGGTGCTGATCGCCGACGAGCCGACCACCGCGCTGGACGTCACGGTGCAGGCCCAGATCATGAACCTGCTCGCCGAGCTGCAACATGAGCGGAACATGAGCCTGCTGCTGATCACACACGACATGGGTGTGGTCGCCGACGTGGCGGACCGGATCTCGGTGATGTACGCCGGCCGGGTCATCGAGGAGGCCCTGGTCGGGGACATCTACGAGAGCCCCGCCCACCCGTACACCAAGGGCCTGCTGGAGTCCATCCCTCGGCTCGACCTCAAGGGCCAGGAACTCTCCGCCATCAAGGGGCTGCCGCCGACCCTGACGAACATCCCGAAGGGTTGCGCGTTCAACCCGCGGTGCCGGTACGCGCAGGACGTCTGCCGTCAGGACCCGCCGCCGCCGCTGTACCAGGTGTCGCCCTACCGGACCGCCGCCTGCCACTTCTGGAAGGAGGTCAAGGCCGATGTCTGACATCGTGCTGGAGACCCGCGATCTGGTGAAGCACTTCCCGCTGACCCAGGGGATCCTCTTCAAGAAGCAGGTCGGCGCGGTCCGCGCTGTCGACGGGATCAACCTTCAGCTGCGCCGGGGCGAGACGCTCGGCGTCGTCGGCGAGTCCGGCTGCGGCAAGTCCACCCTGGCCCGGATGCTGGTGGGCCTGGAGACGCCGACCTCTGGTGACCTGTTCGTCCAGGGCCGGAACATGTCCAAGGTGGGTGCCGCCGAGCGGCGCCGTGGCCGGCGCAACATCCAGCTGGTCATGCAGGACCCGTACACCTCGCTCAACCCGCGGATGACGGTCGGCGACATCGTCGGGGAGCCCTTCGAGGTGCACCCCGAGGTGCTGGCGAAGTCGAAGCGGCGGGCCCGGGTCCAGGAGCTGCTGGAGCTGGTCGGTCTGAACCCCGAGCACATCAACCGGTACCCGCACCAGTTCTCCGGCGGCCAGCGCCAGCGCATCGGCATCGCCCGGGCGCTCGCGCTCAACCCGGAGATCATCCTGTGTGACGAGCCGGTCTCCGCCCTGGACGTGTCGATCCAGGCGCAGGTGATCAACCTGCTGGAGAAGCTCCAGGACGAGCTGGGCCTGTCGTACATCTTCATCGCCCACGACCTGTCGGTGGTCCGGCACATCGCCGACCGGGTCGCGGTCATGTACCTCGGCAAGATCGTCGAGATCGGCACCGAGGACCAGATCTACGACAACCCGACACACCCGTACACGCAGGCACTGCTGTCCGCGGTGCCGGTGCCGGACCCGAAGCTGCGCGGCCTGCGGGACCAGATCGTCCTGACCGGTGACGTCCCGTCGCCGGCCAACCCGCCGTCCGGCTGCCGGTTCCGCACCCGCTGCTGGAAGGCGCAGGACATCTGCGCCCAGCAGGAGCCGGCCCTGGCCGTGCGCGAGAAGTCGGCGCACCCGAGTGCCTGCCACTTCGCCGAGGTCCGCGACGTGGTGCACGCGGTCGAGTAGCCGTACAGACGCCGTCGCCCGACCACCCTGACCGGCCGGCGGTGAAGGTAGTGCCTCCTCAGTGATCCGGGGCGCCGGCCGCAACCACGGCCGGCGCCCCGGTCCTGTTCCTGCCCGCCGGGGTGCCCGGCGGCTCAGAGCGGGCCGCGACCGGCGCGAAGCAGCAGCAAAGCGAACTGGGTGCCGTCCGCGCCGAGCGCGGCCCGGAACCGCTCCAGGATCTCCTGCTCCCGGGAGAGCACCAGCCGGGTGCCTCCGGACGCCATCCGGGTCGCGCCGACCTGCTGGGAGAGCCGGGCCCGCTCCTGCCAGAGCTCGATCAGCGACCGGTCGATCTCGTCGATCCGCTGCCGGATCTCCGCGATCCGGGCCGCCGCCATCCGCTCCTGGGTGCCGGTGCGCGGGTCGACGGCACCGGCCGCGCCGTCCGCCCCTTCCGAGCTCCCGTTCTGCTCCGCCACGTCTGTCATCATCGCCGTACCCCTCGGGTGTCGGGCCCGGTGCCCGGATCCCGGGACGACGAAGCCCCGGGCTCTCCGAGCCCGGGGCTTGCGTAGGTCTGGTTGATCAGGCGCGACCTGCGGCTGCCGGACTCCCGGAGCCGTAGTAAAAGTAGAAGCGCTGACCGAACACGCCGTCGAGTATGCCGTGGCCGCCGTTACCGGCGCAAGAAAAGCGGTTAACAAGGGACCTCTTTACGACCGGAGGTGTCAAGGAGGGGCCCTTCCTTGCACCCGGGGCGTGCGTGGCGGGTTTGGTCGGGACGGCGGCATAGACTCGCCATGCGATGCATCCTCTCTTCGACGTCCCCGTGTCCCCGCCCGCGCCCGAGCCCGCCCCGCCGCGCCGGCCCGCCGCCGCACGCCTCGATCCGCAGGCGTTGCTCGACGGGCTGAACGGCCCCCAGCGGGACGCGGTCACCCACGCCGGGTCGCCACTGCTCATCGTGGCCGGCGCCGGGTCGGGCAAGACCCGGGTGCTCACCCACCGGATCGCGTACCTGCTCGCGGCGCGCGACGTGCACCCCGGCGAGATCATCGCGATCACCTTCACCAACAAGGCCGCCGGTGAGATGAAGGACCGGGTCGCCCAGCTGGTCGGGCCGCGCGCCCGGCTGATGTGGGTGTCGACGTTCCACTCCGCCTGCGTCCGCATCCTGCGGGCCGAGCACGAGCACGCCGGCCTCAAGTCGACCTTCTCCATCTACGACGCGGACGACTCCCGCCGGCTCATGCAGATGGTCGCCCGCGAGCTGGATCTCGACCCCAAGCGCTACCCGGCGCGCGGGTTGGCCGCACAGGTGTCCAACCTGAAGAACGAGCTGGTCGACCCGGAGGCGTTCGCCGCCCGGGCCAAGGGGCCGAACGAGCGGGCGCTCGCCGAGGCGTACGCGCTGTACCAGCGGCGGCTCCGCGAGGCCCACGCCCTGGACTTCGATGACCTGATCATGACGACGGTGCACCTGCTCCAGTCGCACCCGCACGTCGCGGAGACCTACCGGCGCCGGTTCCGGCACGTGCTGGTCGACGAGTACCAGGACACCAACCACGCGCAGTACGTGCTGATCAAGGAGCTGGTGTCCGGCACCGAGGGGCTGGAGCCGGCCGAGCTGTGCGTGGTGGGCGACGCCGACCAGTCGATCTACGCGTTCCGCGGCGCGACCATCCGCAACATCCTGGAGTTCGAGCGGGACTTCACCGACGCCCGGACGATCCTGCTGGAGCAGAACTACCGCTCCACCCAGACCATCCTCAACGCGGCCAACGCCGTGATCGACCGCAACACGTCCCGCAAGCCGAAGCGGCTGTGGAGCGAGGCCGGTTCCGGCGACCCGATCGTCGGATACGTCGCCGACACCGAGCACGCCGAGGCGGACTGGGTGGCCCGGGAGATCGACCGGCTGGTCGACGCGGGCGACACCCGCCCCGGGGACGTGGCCGTCTTCTACCGCACCAACGCCCAGTCCCGGGTCTTCGAGGAGGTGTTCATCCGGGTCGGCCTGCCGTACAAGGTCGTCGGCGGGGTGCGCTTCTACGAGCGCAAGGAGGTCCGCGACGCCCTCGCGTACCTGCGCGCGGTGGTCAACGACGACGACACGGTCAGCCTCCGCCGGATCCTGAACACGCCCCGCCGTGGCATCGGTGAACGGGCCGAGGCGTGCGTCGAGGCGCTCGCCAGCCGGGACCGGATCTCGTTCGGGGCGGCCCTGCGCCGCGCCAAGGACGCGCCGGGCATCTCCACCCGGGCCGCCAACGGCATCGCCGAGTTCGTCACGCTGCTCGACGGAGCCCGGGAACTGGCCGAGGCCGGCACCCCCGAGGAGGTCCTGGAGGCGCTGCTGACCCGCTCGGGCTACCTGACCGAGCTGGAGGAGAGCCTGGATCCGCAGGACGCCGGCCGGGTCGACAACCTCCAGGAGCTGGTCAGCGTCGCCCGGGAGTACACGGAGCGCGTCGAGGCGTTGGGCGCCGAGGGGGAGCGGGCCACCCTCGCCGGCTTCCTGGAGCAGGTCGCGCTGGTGGCCGACGCCGACCAGGTGCCGACCGACGATCCCGAGCACCAGGGTGTGGTCACGCTGATGACCCTGCACACCGCGAAGGGCCTGGAGTTCCCGGTGGTGTTCCTGACCGGCATGGAGGACGGCGTCTTCCCGCACGCCCGCACGTTCGGCGACAACCACGAGCTGGAGGAGGAGCGGCGCCTGGCGTACGTGGGGATCACCCGGGCCCGGCAGCGGCTCTACCTGTCCCGGGCGGTGACCCGCTCGGCGTGGGGGCAGCCGGCCTACAACCCGCCGTCCCGCTTCCTGGAGGAGCTGCCGGTCGAGCTGGTGCGTTGGGAGCGCACCGAGGGCTCGTACACCTCATGGGCCGGCGGTGGCGGGGGCGTCGGCGGCCGCGCGGACCGTGCGGACCGCGGGCGCGGCGGCTTCACCGGCGGTACGCCGAAGGCCGCGCAGCTCGCCCGGCGGCTCGGTGTCGACGGCAGCCGGCTGGCCACCGCCAGCGAGCTGCCGCAGGCACCGAAGGTCGCGGCCGGGGACCGGGTCAACCACCAGCGGTACGGGCTGGGCCGGGTGCTCGCCGTCGAGGGGCACGGGCCGGGCGCCCGGGCCCAGATCGACTTCGGCGACCAGACGATGTGGCTGGTCCTGCGGCACGCCCCGATCGACAAGCTCTGAGCGTCATCCTCGGCCGCGGGCTGCCAGGGCCTGCGCCGCATACGCCCAGAGGCGATCGGCGGCGACCGGGTCGATGGCGTGCGCGGCGACCCCGCCGGTGGCGTCCGGGCCGCCGGCCACCACCTCGACCTCCTGGTTGTCGTCGAAGTACCGGCCGGTGACCCCTTCCACCAGCGGTGACGCCGCCAGCAGCACGGTGGTCGCGGCACCCTGGGCGGGCGTCTTGTAGTACGGCAGGTCGATGCGGTTGCCCGCCTCGTCCAGGACTCCGAACGCCCGCAAGGTGTCGTCGTCCAGGTGGCGCTGCAGGTTGGTGTTGATGTAGCCGGGGTTGAGCGCGTTGGCGGTGACGCCGTCGGCGGCCCAGCGCCGGGCGATGCCCACGGCGAGCAGGACGTCCGCGGTCTTCGACCGGCCGTACGCCGACCACGGGTCGTACGGCTGCCGCTCGAACTGCGGGTCCTCGAAGTCGAACGCCTCCCGCAGGTGCGCTCCGGAACTGACGGTCACCACCCGGGCGGATCCGGCCGCCCGCAGGTTGGGGTGCAGGCCGCCGGCGAGCGCGAAGTGGCCGAGGTAGTTGGTGCCGAGCTGAAGTTCCCAGCCCTGAGCGGTGAGCTGCCGGGTCGGGATCGCCATGACCCCGGCGTTGGCGACCAGCGCGTGTAGCGGCCCCGTCCAGGCGGCGACGAAGGCGTCGACCGAGGCCAGGTCGGCCAGGTCGAGCGCGGCGGCCCGTACGGCGCCGCGCTCGGCTGCGGCGAACTCCGCCACCAGGGCATCGGCGCTGGCCGGGTCGCGGGTGGCCACGGTGACCTCCGCTCCGGCCCCGGCCAGGGCCCGAACGGTCGCCGCGCCGATGCCGGAGGCGCCGCCGGTGACGATCATCCGGCGGCCGGCGAGGTCGACGCCGTCGAGGATCTCGGCGGCGGTCGCGCGGGCGGTGAACGGAGTGCTGACGCGGTTGCGGTCTGTCATGGCCTCCACGCTAGAACAGGTGCCGTGGACTTTCCGTAATCTGGAGTCCAGCATTCTTGAGTAGCCGTCCAAGGGGAGAGCAGTGGATCCGTTGGAGGACGTGCTCGCGTTGGTTGGCGTGACCAGCCGCCTGTCCACGGCCATGGCGGCCGGCGGCCGCTGGGCACTCCGCTTCGACCCGCCAGCCGGCGTCAAGTTCAACGCGGTTCGACACGGCAGCTGTCTGCTGCGCGTCGACGGGGGGTCCGAGCCGGTCGAGTTGGCCGAGGGCGACTGCTTCCTGCTGACCCGGCCCCTGGGCTTCACCCTGGCCAGCGACCCGGACACGCCGCCCGAACCGGCCGCGCCCATCTTCGCCGGGGCCGTCGACGCCGTGGCCCGAGCCGGCACGGGCGACGACGTGTTTCTCATCGGCGGCGCGTTCGCCTTCACCGAGCGGGCGCGCGCTCTGCTGCTGGACGCCCTGCCGCCCGTCATCCACGTGCCCGCCGCGACACCGGAGGCCGCGACCGTGCACTGGGCCGTCAGCGAGATCGACAGCGAACTGCGAGCGGCGCCGCTGGGCGGGACGCTGGTCGCCGAGCATCTCGCCCTGGTCATGCTGATCCGGATCCTGCGCCTGCACCTTGCCCGGGGCGGCGGCGCCGGCTGGCTGGCCGGCCTGGTCGATCCGGTGCTCGCCCCCGCGTTGCGGGCGATGCACGCCCGCCCGGCCCACCCCTGGACCGTGGCCGAGCTGGCCCGGGTCGCCGCGGTCTCCCGGTCCACGCTGGCCGCCCGGTTCCGGGAGGTCGTCGGTCAGGGCCCGGTGGAGTACCTCACCCGCTGGCGGATCGAACTCGCCGCCGACCGGATCCGCCGCAGCGACGACACCCTGTCCAGCATCGCCCGGGCCGTCGGATACGGCTCGGAGAGTGCCCTGAGCGTGGCGTTCAAACGCACCACCGGCCGGTCGCCGCGCGCCTACCGCCGCCGGGCCGCCCCGGCGCGTTGACTCGCGGACAGCTTGACGTCAGCAGGCCACGTCGATGCCCCGGGCGCGCAGGAACGGCGCCGGGTCGATCTGGTTCCACATCTGGCCCTGGTGCACCTCGAAGTGCAGGTGCGGGCCGGTGGAGTCACCGGTGGAGCCCTCCAGGCCGATGGTCTCGCCGGCGGCGACCTTGTCGCCCACGCCCACCTTGGCGGTGCTGAGGTGGGCGTAGTGGGTCAGGTAGCCGTTGCCGTGGTTGATTACGACCGAGATGCCGTACCCGTCGCCGACGTCGCCGGCCTTCTCGACGGTGCCGCCGAAGGCGGCGCGGACCGGGGTGCCGGCGGGCAGGGCGAAGTCGATGCCGGCGTGCAGCACGCCCCAGCGCGGGCCGAAGCAGGACGTGATCGCCGCGCCCTTCATGGGGATGACCCACGTCGGCTTCGGCTTGGTGGTCTTCTTCGGCTTCGGCTTGGCCGTCGCCTTCGGCTTGGCGCTGGCGGTCGGCTTCGCCGTGGGGCTCGTCGAGGCGCCGGGCGTCGGGCTGGCCGGGCTGGGGCTGGCCGGCTCGCGGGCGGAGCGGTCGGCCCGGGCGGCGGCCTCGGCGCGTTCCGCGGCGTCGATCGCGGCGACGGCCGGTACGCCGGCGTCGTCGTCGGTCCCGGCCGCGGCCACCGCGACGCCGCCGAGGCCGAGCGCGGCGACCGCGACCGCCGCGGTCACCAGCACCCGGGTACGGGAGGCGGCCCGCCTCCGGTGCCGGACGGGTGCGATGTTCTCGTTCGGGATGAAGCTGTCGTCCTGCACTGCGGACCTTCACTGATCGAGGGGCACGTGACCTCGAAATACTGGTGTCTGCGCCGGTTGAGCCGGGTATGGGGGACCGGGCTGGCGGCGGCGGTCCGAAGTGGTCCTGGGTGTTCTATCCGGTTCTCGCCACAAATGGGCGCATAAGTGATCATGGTCGGCCGTGGGCTCGCTCACACTCGTCGGTGTGGCCCGGGTTACTTTGCCGGGCGGCCGGAGACGAAAAACCGCCCGGATCGTTGGATCCGGGCGGTCATCGGGCGTTACGCAGTGTCAGGAAGCAGCTGCTTCGCTGTAGATTTCTTCGGTTTGGAGCTTGATGTTCACTCCGCGCTCGTCGAGCCAGGGCACCGGGTCGAGCGGCTCGCCCTTGACATGGATCTCCAGGTGCAGGTGGGAGCCGTAGGAGTGGCCGGTGTTGCCGACCAGGCCGAGCTGGTCGCCGGCCTTGACCTGCTGGCCCTCCTTGACGGTCAGCGCGGAGGAGTGGCCGTAGATGGCCTCGCTGCCGTCGGCGTGGCGGACGATCACCGTGTAGCCGTAGCCGCCGAACCAGCCGGCCTTGGTGACCGTGCCGTCGTGGATGGCGACGTAGGGGGTGCCCTCCGGGGCGACCAGGTCGATGCCGGTGTGCAGCTTGCCCCAGCGGACGCCGTACGGGGAGTTGAAGTCGTAGCCCTGGAGGGGGAGCAGCCAGACCTCGGGCTCGGCCTCGGTGCCGCGCTCGCCGCCACGCGACGCGCGATCGGCGGCGTTCGCGCGATCGGCGTCCTGGCTCAGCGTGGACGCGGCCTTGAGCTCGTCGATGACCGACGGATTGACGCTCTTGGCGTCCGGCAGGGCGCCGGCCAGGAGTGCGACCCCACCGGCGCCGACGAACGCGGTGGTGACGACGGCGGCGTAGCGGCTCCGCGGCGGGGTGGGTACGCGGCGGCGGCCACGATATCTATCGGGCTCAGACGACAGGCGCTGGCGCACGCACACCCTCCGTTGTCGGGGTATCGAAGCGGCTTCCGGGCGTCGATGACGCTGTGCTGAACGCCCGTTGGCCGCGTCGCCACCCGTCCATGGACCTGATGACAACCGTGGACACGTTAGCCCTCTGCCACGCTCGTCACAAGCCGCATCGCCGAATTGGTGTTGCGTTCTGTCCGATTGCGTCCCTGATTGTCATGCCTCGCACCCCGGTGAAGGTGCCCCCGATACCGCCCGTTCGTCGCGGACCGTGACCGAACGGCGGAGTCGTCCGACTTGACGGCCGACACCTTCTCCGTCACCGCCCCACCACGCACCGGCGTCCGCCGCTGGTGGACTGTGACGCGGCCCGGATTTCCGGGCCCGGGCCGGTCGGGTTACCGTTCGTTCAGGTAAGCCGCGGAGCCGGTGAAAGGGATGCGCAGATGAGCTCTCGTGTTCGGGTCGTCGTCGCCAAGCCGGGCCTGGACGGCCACGACCGTGGCGCCAAGGTGGTCGCGCGTGCCCTCCGGGACGCCGGCATGGAGGTCATCTACACCGGTCTGCACCAGACCCCGGAGCAGATCGTGGAGACCGCGATCCAGGAGGACGCCGACGCGGTCGGGCTCTCCGTACTCTCCGGGGCGCACATGACGCTCTTCCGCCGGGTCCTCGAACTGCTCGCCGAGCGGGACGCGCGGGACATCGTCGTGTTCGGCGGCGGCATCATCCCGGACGCCGACATCCCGGAGCTGGAGCAGATCGGCGTCGCGAAGATCTTCACGCCGGGCGCCACCACGCAGTCGATCGTGGAGTGGGTCCGGCAGAACGTGGCGCAGACCGTCGGCTGACCCCCGTCGCCCGTTGGCGGGCGTGGCTGGACAGGGGGAGGGGCCGGACGCACCCCTCACACGTCCGGCCCCTCTATGCACGATGCCCCGCCGCCACCCCTCGACCGACAGGGCATCGGCCGTCTCCCGCCGTCGCACCGAACCAGTGCGCCGACACCTGACTCAACGACGCCTCTTCCCGGGGGTTACGCGGCCCCGGAAACATCGCCCGGAAGGCTGACGTGCCGGGTCGGGGCGTGCCGGTTGTGGATTACCGCACACCGCGCACCCGCTCGGTTGCCGGCCGTGCCCACCTCGCTAGGCTGCGCCCAATGGCCTGCTTCAACTGATGACAGGCGTCAAACTGTTTTCCATAACGCTGGTGGCGGCGCGACGGCGCGCCGCGGAGACGGGACGGGACGCGCAAACGTGGACCTGTACGAGTACCAGGGGCGGGACCTGTTCGAGCGGCACGGGCTGCCCGTGCTCGCCGGCGGCGTCGCCACGACCCCGGAGGAGGCCCGCGCGATCGCCGAACGCCTCGGCGGTCGGGTGGTCGTCAAGGCGCAGGTGAAGGTCGGCGGCCGGGGCAAGGCCGGCGGTGTGAAGCTCGCCGAGGGCGCGGAGGAGACGGTGGCCCGCGCCACCGACATCCTCGGCATGGACATCAAGGGGCACACGGTCCACAAGGTCATGATCACCGTGACCGCCGACGTGGCCGAGGAGTACTACTTCTCCTACCTGCTGGACCGGGCGAACCGCACCTTCCTCTGCATCGCCAGCGTGGCCGGCGGCATGGACATCGAGCAGGTGGCCGCCGAGACCCCGGAGAAGGTCGTCAAGGCCCCGATCGACGCGAACACCGGCGTGGACGAGGCCAAGGCGCGCGAGATCGTCAGCGCCGCCGGCTTCCCGGCCGAGGTGGCCGACCAGGTCGTCGAGGTCGCCGTCGGCCTGTGGAAGGCCTTCGTCGCCGAGGACGCCACGCTGGTCGAGGTGAACCCGCTGGCCAAGACCGGCGAGGGCAAGCTGCTGCTGCTCGACGCCAAGGTCAGCCTCGACGAGAACGCCGGCTTCCGGCACCCGGACCACGAGGCGCTGGTCGACCAGGCCGCGGTGGACCCGCTGGAGCAGGCCGCCAAGGAGAAGGACCTCAACTACGTCAAGCTCGACGGCGAGGTCGGCATCATCGGCAACGGCGCGGGTCTGGTCATGTCGACCCTCGACGTGGTCGCGTACGCCGGTGAGCGGCACGGCGGCGTCAAGCCGGCCAACTTCCTCGACATCGGCGGCGGCGCGAGCGCCGCGGTGATGGCGAACGGCCTGGAGATCGTGCTCTCCGACCCCTCGGTCAAGAGCGTGTTCGTCAACGTCTTCGGCGGCATCACCGCCTGCGACGCGGTCGCCAACGGCATCGTGCAGGCCCTCGAGCTGCTCGAGCAGCGGGGCGAGCAGGTCACCAAGCCGCTCGTCGTCCGGCTCGACGGCAACAACGCCGAGGCCGGTCGGGCGATCCTCGACGGCGCGAACAACCCGCTGATCGAGCGGGTCGACACCATGGATGGCGCGGCCGAGCGGGCCGCCGAGCTGGCCGCTACGGGGGTCTGATCATGGCAATCTGGCTGACCAAGGACTCCAAGGTCATCGTGCAGGGGATGACCGGCTCCGAGGGTTCCAAGCACACCCGGCGGATGCTGGCCGCGGGCACCAACGTCGTCGGTGGCGTGAACCCGCGCAAGGCGGGCACCACCGTCGACTTCGACGGCACCGAGCTGCCGGTCTTCGCGACCGTGGCGGACGCCATGAAGGAGACCGGGGCGGACGTCACCGTCATCTTCGTGCCGCCGCAGTTCACCAAGGCGGCGGTCGTCGAGGCGATCGACGCCGGCATCGACCTGGCCGTGGTGATCACCGAGGGCGTGCCGGTGCACGACACCGCCGCGTTCTGGGCGTACAACGTGGCCCAGGGCGAGCGCACCCGCATCATCGGCCCGAACTGCCCCGGCATCGCCTCGCCGGGCGCGTCGAACGCCGGCATCATCCCGGCCGACATCACCGGCAGCGGCCGGATCGGCCTGGTCAGCAAGAGCGGCACGCTGACCTACCAGATGATGTACGAGCTGCGTGACATCGGGTTCTCCACCTGCGTCGGCATCGGTGGTGACCCGATCATCGGCACCACCCACATCGACGCGCTCGCCGCCTTCGAGGCCGACCCGGACACCGACGCGATCGTCATGATCGGTGAGATCGGCGGCGACGCCGAGGAACGGGCCGCCGAGTTCATCAAGGCGAACGTCACCAAGCCGGTGGTCGGCTACATCGCCGGCTTCACCGCGCCGCCCGGCAAGACGATGGGTCACGCCGGTGCGATCATCTCCGGCTCCGCCGGAACCGCCGAGGCGAAGAAGTCGGCGCTCGAGGCGGTGGGCGTCAAGGTCGGCAAGACCCCGACCGAGACCGCCAAGCTGATGCGGGAGATCATGTCCGCGAGCTGAACCGCTCCGTGCCGTGCCGAGGGGGTCGACCGCTGCGGTCGGCCCCCTCGTCGTCAGTCGGTCCAGAACGGGTAGTTGCCGCTCGCCCGCAGGATCGCGCTGCCGACGATGTTCAGCACGCCGAACGCGATGGCCAGCCAGCCCAGCAGCGGCGACTGGCCGTACCGCTTGGCGTCGCGGATCGACAGGTAGCCGAAGATGACGCCCAGGATGCCGCAGCAGAGCAGGCCGGTGACGATGCCGAGCACGCCCCACAGCGTGGTCCGGTCCCGGCCGGCCCCGGCCGCTCCCGGGGGCGGCGGGGGCGGTGGATAGGGAGCGTTCACGGTGCCTCCACAGGTAAGGAAGGGCCCGGTGCATGCCTCCCCGGTTGCGGAAGGTCCCTTCTCAACGTCAGCCGGCCGCGGTCGCGTCCTGTGGCCGAGGCTAGACGGGATCGGAGGTGGGAGACGGTGGATCACGGAACTCGCCGCCGCCCGGGAGCCTTATCGGCCTGCCGTTACGGGTGCGGCGTGCCAGAGTAGACGCGATGTCGTTCGTCACCCCTGACCAGCCCAGCCGTCCCGCGGCCGTGGGCCCACGCCCGCCCGGGCGCCCCGGGGCGGCCCGACGGGTCCCCGCACCGCGCACGGGCGAGCCGGCGCGCCGCCGTCCGCCGCTTGCCGTCGCCGCGGCGGTCGCCGCCGTCGGGGCCGCGTTCACCTCGTGGCTGCCGGTGGCGATGGTGCTCTGGCTCTTCCAGCTCAGCGAGGACGCGGCGACGGTGGTCGGCGCCCTCCGCGCCGGGCTCGCGGGCTGGCTGCTCGGGCACGGCGTCCCGCTGACGACCGACGCGGGCCCGCTCGGGCTGGTCCCGCTGGCGCTGACCCTGCTCGTCGTCTGGCGGCTGACCCGGGCCGGTGTGCACGCCACCCGGGCCGTCGGGGCGCGTGGCAGCCGCTCGCCGCGGCGCGCGCTCGTCGTCGCCGGGGCGGTCGGCGTCGCGTACGCGATCCTCGGGGTGCTCGCCGCGCTGCTGGCCGCCGCCGGCGTGTCTCCGGTGCGGGCCGGCCTGACCCTCGCGGTGGTCGGCGCGCTCGCCGCCCTGGTGGGCGCGGCGCGTACCACCGGGGTCACCGATCTCCTCGTCGAGCGGGCGCCGCTGCCGGTGCGGGACGGCGTCCGGGCCGGCCTGGTCGCGGGTCTGCTGCTGCTGGCGGCGGGGGCCGGCGCGGCCGGGCTCGCGGTGGCGACCGGGGGCGGGGACGCCGCCGACCTGATCGGCGCGTACCGCACCGGGGTGGCCGGGCAGGCCGGTATCACCCTGGTCAGCCTGGCGTACGCCCCGAACGTCGCCGTCTGGTCGGCCAGTTACCTGCTGGGTCCCGGGTTCGCCGTCGGCACCGACACCGCGGTGCGGACCAGTGAGGTGTCGGCGGGTGCGCTGCCGGCCGTACCGCTGGTGGCCGGCCTGCCCGGCGGGCCGGTGGACGGGGTCGGTGCCGCGCTGCTCGCGGTGCCGGTCCTCGTCGGGATGGTGGCGGGCTGGCTGCTGGCCCGTCGGGTGCTCCGGGTCGCCGACGACAAGGCGCCCCCGGGCTGGGCGCCGTTGCTGCGCCCGGCGGCGCTCGCCGGCCCGGTCGCGGGTCTGCTGCTGGGGATCGTCGCGGCGGCCTCCGGTGGGCCGCTGGGCGGTGGCCGGCTGGCCGAGGTGGGGCCGGTGCCCTGGCAGGTGGCGGCGGTGGCGACCGCGGTGACCGGGGTGGGCGTGCTGATCGGCGCCGCCGCGGCCCGGATGGTGTCGCGCGCCTGACCGGTCCTCGGGTCGGCGCCGACCCGGCGGGGGCACCCGGACCGATCCGGGTGCCCCAGCGGAGGTGCTGCTCCGGTCAGCTGCCGGAGGCGAGAACGACGACCTCAGCCGCCGGAGGCGAGAACGACGACCTCAGCCGCCGGAGGCGAGATCGACCAGCGCGAGGGCGGCCCCGCCCAGGCCCAGCACCGCACCGATCGCGCCGCAGACGAGGCCGGCGACCGCCTGGCCGCCGTTGCTCGCGAGCCCCTGGTCGGCCTTCTGCTTACCGAGCCAGCCGGTCACGACCGCGGCGATGCCCAGCGGCAGGCCGAGGTGGCAGCAGACCAGGGGGACGGACGCGATGCCGAGGATCATGGCGACGAGTCCGAGCGTGTTCTGCTGGCCCTGCGGGAAGGGGTAACCGGCGTGCGGGTACATCGGTGTCCCGCCGTACGGGTCCTGGTACGACGTCGGGTACGGCTGTCCCGGCGGTTCGCCGTAGGGCTGCCCGGGCGCGCTGTACGGCTGCCCGGGCAGCGCGCCGTAGGGCTGGCCGGCGTACGGGTCGGGCTGCGGTGCGTACGGGTCGGACGGCTGGCCGGGCCCCGACCCGTACGGCGGTGCGTACGGGTCGGGCGGCGGTGCCGTCGGGTCCGGCGGCTGCTGGCCGTACGGATCCGGGCCGGGCTGCACGGGCGCTCCGGATCAGAGGCTGTTCGTGGAGCTGGCGGCGCTCAGCACGAGCGAGGCGACGCAGCACAGGATGGCGATGCCCCAGATGACGAGGCCGGTGATGAGCGCCCACTTGGACCACTTCTTGGATTCGGCGGACGCCGCCTGGGCCCCCGCGTAGTCACCCTGCTGGAGCAGGGTGTTGACCTTGCTGGCGTTGATGATCGCCGGGATGGCGAGCGGCCAGAACAGGAAGATGGCCACGATGGACATCGTCATGTTGTTGTCGACGGGGGCGGGCTGCTGGGGCGGGTATCCGGGCTGCATCTCTCGCTGCTCCTCGAAGGGGGGCGACGCCGGTGCGTCGGTCGTTTGACGGGTGCGGCCGGGCACTCGCCGGCCGGAGCGGCAGCGTACCCGGTTCGTGCCAGTCCGGGCGCCCATGACCGGCGCGCCGCCCAACGGATGGGCCGCACGTGCGCCTCGATAGGGTTGTCCGGTGACCGAGCCCGCGTCCGTCGCCCGCATCGTCGTCCTCGTCTCCGGCTCCGGCAGCAACCTCCAGGCACTGCTCGACGCGTGCGCCGACGAGTCGTACCGGGCGCGGGTGGTCGCGGTCGGCGCGGACCGGGACGGCATCGCCGGGCTGGACCGGGCCAGGGCCGCCGGGGTGCCCACGTTCGTCGAGCGGGTCAAGGACCACCCGACCCGGCAGGAGTGGGACGCCGCGCTGACCGCCCGGGTCGCCGAGCACGAGCCGGACCTGGTCATCTCCGCCGGTTTCCTCAAGCTGGTCGGTCCGCGCTTCCTCGCCGCCTTCGGCGGCCGCTACCTCAACACGCACAACACGCTGCTGCCGGCGTTCCCCGGCATCCACGGGCCGCGCGACGCTCTCGCCTACGGCGTGAAGATCACCGGGGCCACCCTCTTCTTCGTCGACGCCGGCACGGACACCGGCCCGATCGTCGCGCAGGTCGCGGTGCCGGTGCTCGACGACGACGACGAGGAGACGCTCACCGAGCGCATCAAGGAGGCCGAGCGGCGCCAGCTCGTCGAGCAGGTGGGTCGCCTGGTCCGCCAAGGTTGGACGATCACCGGAAGAAAGGTCACGGTCCCGTGAGTTCCAGTCAGGACGAGCGCCGCCCGGTCCGGCGGGCGCTGGTCAGCGTCTACGACAAGACCGGCCTGGTCGAGCTGGCCCGGGCGCTGCACGGCGCCGACGTGGAGATCGTCTCGACCGGGAGCACCGCGGCGGCCATCGCCGGCGTCGGAGTGCCGGTGACCGCGGTGGAGTCGGTGACCGGATTCCCGGAGATCCTCGACGGCCGGGTCAAGACGCTGCACCCGAAGATCCACGGTGGTCTCCTCGCCGACCTGCGCAAGGAGTCGCACGCGGCGCAGCTCGCCGAGCACGGGATCGCCGGGATCGACCTGCTGGTGTCCAACCTGTACCCGTTCCAGGCGACGGTCGCCTCCGGCGCGAGCCAGGACGAGTGCGTCGAGCAGATCGACATCGGCGGGCCGGCGATGGTCCGGGCCGCCGCCAAGAACCACGCGTCGGTCGCGGTGGTGACCGACCCGTCGGCGTACCCGGTGGTGCTGGACGCCCTGCGGGCCGGCGGATTCACGCTGACGCAGCGCAAGGCGCTCGCGGCTCGCGCCTTCGCGATGATCGCCGACTACGACGTGGCGGTCGCCGAGTGGTGCGACCGGGAACTGGTCGCCGACGCCGACTGGCCGGAGTTCGCCGGGCTGGCGCTGCGCCGCCAGGCGGTGCTGCGTTACGGGGAGAACCCGCACCAGCAGGCCGCCCTCTACACCGACCCGTCCAGCCCGGCCGGCCTCGCCCAGGCCGAGCAGCTGCACGGCAAGGAGATGTCGTACAACAACTACCTCGACGCCGACGCCGCGTGGCGGGCCGCGAACGACTTCACCGACCAGCCGGCGGTGGCGATCATCAAGCACGCCAACCCGTGCGGCATCGCGGTCGGCGCGGACGTGGCCGAGGCGCACCGGAAGGCGCACGCCTGCGACCCGGTATCCGCGTTCGGCGGCGTGATCGCCGTGAACCGTCCGGTCCCGGTGGAGCTGGCCCGGCAGGTGGCGGAGATCTTCACCGAGGTGGTCGTCGCGCCCGACTTCGAGCCCGGCGCCGTCGAGGTCCTCCAGGGCAAGAAGAACATCCGGTTGCTGCGCGCCCCGGCGTACGCCCCGCTGCCGGCCGAGTGGCGGCCGGTCACCGGCGGTGTGCTGGTGCAGATGCGGGACCGGGTGGACGCGGCGGGCGACGACCCGGCGACCTGGCGGCTGGCCACCGGCCAGGCGGCCGACGAGGCCACCCTCCGCGACCTGGCCTTCGCCTGGCGGGCGGTCCGGGCGGTGAAGAGCAACGCGATCCTGCTCGCCCGGGACGGCGCGACCGTCGGCGTCGGCATGGGCCAGGTCAACCGGGTCGACTCGGCGCGCCTGGCGGTGGACCGGGCGGGCGCGGAACGGGCGCGCGGGGCGGTGTGCGCCTCCGACGCCTTCTTCCCGTTCGCGGACGGCCCGAGGATCCTCATCGAGGCGGGGGTGCGGGCGATCGTCCAGCCCGGCGGCTCGATCCGGGACGAGGAGGTCGTCGCGGCCTGCAAGGAGGCCGGGGTGACCATGTACCTGACCGGCACCCGCCACTTCTTCCACTGATCCCTAGCGCGCGGCGCACCGGTAGGAACGGCCCCTGCTTCAACGCGAGGCGTTGCGAAGGGGCCCTTCCTCACCCGCGGATCTCGGCGAAGTGGCAGGCCGACGGGTGCGGATCGGCGGCGCGGGGCACGGCCGGCGGGTCCTCGACGGCGCAGACGTCCTGCGCCTTCCAGCAGCGGGTGCGGAACCGGCAGCCGCTCGGCGGGTTGGCCGGGCTCGGCACGTCGCCGGCCAGGCGGATCATGTTCCGCCTGGCCCGCTGCTCCGGGTCCGGCACCGGCACCGCCGACAGCAGAGCCTGGGTGTACGGGTGGGTCGCACGCTCGTAGATCTCGTCCTCGGTGCCGATCTCCACGATCCGGCCCAGGTACATGACCGCGACCCGGTCCGAGATGTGCCGCACCACCGACAGGTCGTGGGCGATGAAGATGTACGAGAGCCCGAACTCGTCCTGGAGCTGCTCCAGCAGGTTGATCACCTGCGCCTGGATGGACACGTCCAGAGCGGACACCGGCTCGTCGCAGACGATGATCTCGGGCCGCAGGGCGAGCGCGCGGGCGATGCCGATGCGCTGCCGCTGGCCGCCGGAGAACTGGTGCGGGTACCGGTTGATGTGCTCGGGGTTGAGCCCGACCACGTCCAGCAGTTCCTGCACCCGCCGCTGGCGGCTGCCCTTCGGGGCCGCCTCCGGGTGGATCTCGAACGGCTCGCCGATGATGTCGCCGACGGTCATCCGGGGGTTCAGCGAGGTGTACGGGTCCTGGAGGACCATCTGCATGTTGCGGCGGAGCCGACGCAGCTCCGCCCCGGAGGCGGCGAACAGGTCGCGGCCCTCCAGCGTGGCCCGCCCGGAGGTCGGGGTCTCCAGCCGCATCAGCAGGCGGGCCAGGGTGGACTTGCCGCAGCCGGACTCGCCGACGATGCCGAGCGTCTCGCCGCGGCGCAGCTCGAAGCTGACCCCGTCGACGGCCTTGACCGCGCCGATCCGCTTCTGGAAGACGACGCCCCGGGTGATCGGGAAGTGCTTGACCAGGTTCTCGACCGAGAGGACGGTCTCGCCCCGGACCTTGGTCGGGCTAGCGGGCGCTGTCATCGCGGACCTCCTGGGCGAAGTGGCACGCGCTGGTCCGGCCGTCGCCGAGGACCAGGTCGTGCGGCACGACGTCCAGGCAGACCTGCTGGACGTACGGGCACCGGGGGTGGAAGGGGCAGCCGGCGGGGATCCGCATCAGGTTCGGCGGCAGACCCCGGATCGTCGACAGTTGCTGGCCGCGGACGTCCAGCCGCGGGATCGACTCCAGCAAACCCTTCGTGTACGGGTGCGCGGGCGCCCGGTACAGCGACCGGACGTCGGCGTGCTCGACGATCCGGCCGGCGTACATGACGGCGATCCGGTCCGCGACACCGGCGACCACGCCGAGGTCGTGGGTGATCAGGATCATCGCCATGTCGAGCTCGCGGCGCAGGTCGTCCAGCAGGTCCATGATCTGGGCCTGCACGGTGACGTCCAGCGCCGTGGTGGGCTCGTCGGCGATGAGCACCTTCGGGTTCATGGCCAGCGCCATGGCGATCATGACGCGCTGCCGCATGCCGCCGGAGAACTGGTGCGGGTAGTCGCCGAGCCGGTCGGCCGCGGCCGGGATCTTCACCAGGTCCATCAGCTCGACGGCGCGGCGGCGGGCGTCCGCCCGGGACATCCCCGCGCGCTGGCGCAGCGTCTCGCCGATCTGCCAACCCACCGGGAACGTCGGGTTCAGTGCGGAGAGCGCGTCCTGGAAGATCATCGCGATCTCCTTGCCGCGTACCTGCCGGCGCTGCTCCTCCGACTGCCTGAGCAGGTCCCGCCCCTGGTAGAGGATCTGGCCGGAGCGGATCACGGCGGGCGGCGTGTCGAGGATGCCCATGATCGCCTGGGCGGTGACCGACTTGCCCGAGCCGGACTCGCCGAGCACGGCGAGGGTCTCACCGGCGTCCAGGTGGTACGAGACGCCGTTGATCACCTTCGCCACGCCCTCGCTGGTGCGGAACTCGACGTGCAGGTCCCGCACCTCCAGCAGGTGGCCGCCCTCGGGCGTGGGGGAGGCGGGGGTGGGATGGACCGCGGGCTGGGTCATGAACATCACCGGAGCTTCGGGTCGAAGGCGTCACGGATCGCGTCGCCGAGCATGATGAACGCGAGCACGGTCAGCGCGAGGAAGGTCGACGGGACGACCAGCGGGGTCGCCGACTCCCGCATGTGCACCCGGCCGTTGTTGATGTCGATGCCCCACGAGATCGTCGGTTCCCGCAGGCCGATGCCGAGGAAGGACAGCGTCGCCTCGGCGGCGATGAACGACCCGAGCGCGATGGTCAGCACCACGATGGCCGGGGCGAGGGCGTTGGGCAGGATGTGCCGCCACATGATGCGGCCGTTGCTGGCGCCGAGCATCCGGGCGGCGGCGACGTAGTCCTGCTCCTTCGCGGTGATCACCGACGAGCGGACGACCCGGGCGGCCGTGGTCCAGCCGAGCACCGCCAGGACGGAGATCACCGCGGCGATCCGGATCGTCGCGCTGTCACTGGCCACCCGCTTGAGCAGCACGATCGCGGCGAGCAGCAGCGGGATGCCGAGCACGATGTCGATCACCCGGGAGAGGATCGCGTCGACCCACCGGCCGAAGTAGCCGGCGAGCATCCCGACGGTGAGCGCGATCAGCCCGGTGAGCAGCGCCGAGAGCGCGCCGACCAGGAGTGAGGCGCGGGCGCCGTACACCGCCCGGGCGTACGTGTCGCAGCCCTGGAAGTCGTACCCGAAGAGGGCCCCGCCGGACGGCGCGGCGTGCTGCCGGGCGAGCACGCAGTCGGTGGGGTCGTTGCTGGTGAACAGGGCCGGCACGGCGGCCATCGCGGTGACCAGCAGGACCAGCGTGAGGCTGATCCAGAAGATCGGCTTGCGGCGCAGGTCGCGCCACGCGTCGCCGGCGAGGCTGCGCGGCCGGCCCGGGGCCGCGGAGGTGCCGCCGACCTGGTTGGGCGCGCCGGGCTCGCCCGAGGGTCCCCGCCGGGCACTGTGGTCCTCCGACGCCGCCACGGTCTCGAAATCACTCATAGCGGATCCTCGGGTCGAGTACGGCGTACAGGACGTCCACCACCAGGTTGGAGACGAGGTAGACCACGACGAGCACGCTGACGATGCCCACCACCAGCGGGCCGTCCTCGGTGCGGATGCCACGGAAGAGGTTGAAGCCGACGCCGGGGATGTTGAACACGCCCTCGGTGATGATCGCGCCGCTCATCAGGTTGCCGAGTTCGACGCCGAGGAAGGTGACCACCGGGATGAGCGAGTTGCGCAGCACGTGGATCCCGACGATCCGCCGCTTGACCAGGCCCTTCGACCGGGCGGTCCGGACGTAGTCGGCGCGCAGGTTCTCCGCCACCGACGTCCGGGTCAGCCGCAGCGCGGTGGCCAGGGAGAGCGAGCCGAGCACGATGCCGGGCAGCAGCAGCGCGTACAGGTCCGGGTCGGCGCCGGCGGTGGGCGGGAAGAGCTGCCACTTCACGCCGAGGAAGTACTGCGCGAGCGGCGCCAGCACGATCGTCGGGATGCCGAGCACCAGCAGGGTCAGCAGCAGTGTCGAGTTGTCGAAGACGCTGGCCCGCCGGATGCCGGCGAGGACGCCGGCGGTCACCCCGAAGAGCACGGCGACCGCCATGGCGATCAGTGCCAGCTTGATCGTGACCGGCCATGCGGCGGCCAGGATGTCGCCGATCTGCCGTCCGGTGAGGGACTGGCCCAGGTCGCCCTGGAGGAGATTCGTGACGTAGTCGAAGTAGCGGTAGAAGAAGCCGTCGATTCCGGTCTTGTCCAGGTGGAACTTCTCCGTCAGGTAGGCCCGCTGCGCGGCGGTGACCGGGCGCTCGCCGGCGAGCGCCTGGATCGGGTCGCCCTGCCCGGCGAACATCAGCGCGTAGACGATCAGCGTGGTCCCGAAGAACGCGAGGACCATCTGGAGCAGTCGCCGCAGGATGAACCGGAACATACTAGGGAGTCTCTCTGAAAAAGGGCGAAGAGGAAGGCGGGTCGGGTCACCGTCCTCCGGTGACCCGACCCGTCGTGCCGGGTGTTACTGGACGAGCTCGATCTTCACCAGGTCGACCCGGTCGAAGAGGTCCACCTCGACGTTCGTGACCTTGGTCGAGTGCCCGAAGTTGTTCTGGCCGAACCGGAGCGGGATCACCGGCATGTCCTTGGCCAGAAGGTCCTCGGCCTGCTGGTACTTCTTGATCGCCGCTTCCTCGGTGGCGGCCGCCGAGCCCTCGGCGACCAGCTTGTCGAACTCCGGGTTGCGGTAGCCGTAGTAGTTCGACGAGCCGGTGCTGCTGTACAGCGGGCCGAGGTAGTTCTCCATGGACGGGAAGTCCATGACCCAGCCCATCCGGAACAGGCCGACCGGCTCCTTCGCCTTGACCTTGGTCAGCAGGTCCGCGAACTTCGGCTCGGCGGTGCCGACGCAGTCCACGCCCAGGTTCGCCTTGAGCTGGTTGCAGGTGGCGTCGATCCAGTCCTTGTGGCCACCGTCGCCGTTGTACGACAGCTCGATCTTGCTCGGGCCACCCGCGGCCTGGTACAGCGCCTTGGCCTTGGCCGGGTCGAAGGTGCCCGCCGCGCCGATGGTGTTGTCGCGGTAGCCCGCCACGACCGGAGAGACGAACGAACGGGCCGGCGTCTGCGAGTCCTTGAAGATCGACTTGGTGATCTCGTCCCGGTCGATCGCCATCGAGATCGCCTTGCGGACGTCCGGGTTGCTGTATTCCTTCTCGAAGGTCGGGAAGGCCAGGAACTGGAACGTCGACGCGGGGCTGGTCTTGAACCGGTCGCCGAGGTCGGTCGAGGCGGTCGACAGGTTCTCGGTCGGGATCGTCTTGATCACGTCGAGGTTGTCCGACAGCACGTCCGCGTACGCGGCGGTCTGCTGCTGGTAGATCCGGAACTCGACGCCGGGCACCTTCGGCTTCTCGCCGGGGAAGGCGTCGTAGCGCTCGACCTCGACCTTGGCGTCGTGCTGCCAGGTGCCCTTCATCTTGAACGGGCCCTGGCCGACCGGGGCCTGCTCGTAGTCCTCGGCCAGCACGCCGGGTGCGGAGAAGGCGGCCTTCGGCATCGGGTAGAAGGCGGTGTAGCCGAGCATGGCCTTGAACTCGGTGTACGGCTGCGACAGCGTCACCGTGAAGGTCAGGTCGTCGACCTTCTTCAGGCCGGACATCGTCGTGGCCTTCGGGGCCTCCCCCTGCAGGTCCTCGTACCCGGCGATCTTCTCGAAGAAGTAGCTGGCGTTCTGGCCGTTCGGCGCGTACGCGCCGTAGTTCCAGGCGTCGATGTAGTTCTCGGCGGTGACCTTCTCGCCGTTGTGGAAGGTGTAGCCGTCCTTGAGCTTGATCGTCCAGGTCTTGTGGTCCTCGGACGTCACCGACTCGGCCGCGACCTCGTACGGCTTGTTGGCCTCGTCGTAGTCGACCAGCGGGCTGAACAGGGCGGCGAGCACCTGCGAGCCGCTCGTCTCGGTGGTGTTGACCGGCACCAGGTGCTGCGGCTCGGCGATTTCGATCCGCACGGCCGCGTCGGGGTTGCTTCCGCCGGATCCGCCGTCGCCGCCCGAGCCGCAGGCCACGAGGCCCAACGTCACCGCGAGCGGGAGGGCGGTCCAGGCGGCGAGCCTACGAACGCGCATGAAGCCTCCTCATCTCCTCACGCTGCGCAGTCGGGCCCGACGTTGGGTTACGCTGCGCAACGACGGGCAACGGTAGGTCGCGGATTCGTGATCGGCAACGTTCGCGTTGCGATGCGATAACGGAGCGTGAGGTCGGGGGTTGCGTCCGGTCGGACTCCCTGGTAGAGGCGGCATCGGGTTCGACGGTTCCACCAGCGGATCGGGGTCGAGTAACTCCTCGACCGGGCGAGCCGAGATGCCGCCGTCGCGCGCCGACTGCATCCCTGGGCGGTCTCGCCCGGAGTCGGTCGACCCGTCCGGTTCCGCCTCATTCACATCGATGGAGAGCTACTCACAGTGACTAAGGACACCTCACTCACCGTGTTCGTTGGACGCGAGGGTGGGTGCGGGGTGGACGCCGGCGGGTCCCTGCGCGGGTCGTCGGTCCCGCAGGGTCCCGGCCGTGAGACGATCTGAGCGTGACGGCGACGCTTCTGGACGGCAAGGCGACCGCGGCCGAGATCAAGGACGAGCTTCGGACCCGGGTGAAGGCACTGGCGGAGCGGGGCGTCACGCCCGGCCTCGGCACCGTCCTGGTGGGCACCGATCCCGGCTCCCAGGCGTACGTCAACGGCAAGCACCGCGACTGCGCCGAGGTCGGCATCGCCTCGATCCGGCGTGAGCTGCCGGCCGATGCCACGCAGGAGCAGGTCGAGGCCGTACTGGCCGAGCTGAACGCCGACCCGGCGTGCCACGGCTACATCGTCCAGCTGCCGCTGCCCGGCCACCTCGACACGCAGCGGGTCCTCGAGCTGATCGACCCGGACAAGGACGCCGACGGCCTGCACCCGGTCAACCTGGGCCGACTGGTCCTCGGCTACCCGGGTCCGCTGCCCTGCACCCCGCGTGGCATCGTCGAGCTGCTCCGCCGGTACGACGTGGCGCTCCGCGGCGCGAAGGTGGCGGTGGTCGGTCGGGGCAACACGGTCGGCCGCCCGCTCGGCCTGCTGCTCACCCGGCGCAGCGAGAACGCGACGGTGACCCTCTGCCACACCGGCACCCTCGACCTCGCCTCGCACACCCGCGCCGCCGACATCGTCATCGTCGCGGCCGGCGTACCCGGGCTGCTCACCGCCGACATGGTCACGCCCGGCGCCGTCGTGGTCGACGTCGGCATCACCCGGGTCATCGGTCCGGACGGCAAGGGCCGCTACACCGGCGACGTGGACCCGGAGGTCACCGAGGTGGCCGGAGCCCTGGTGCCGATGCCCGGCGGGGTCGGCCCGATGACCCGGGCGATGCTGCTGACGAACGTCGTGGAGCGCGCCGAGCGCGACTGACGCCGGCCACCCATCGGGGTCATAACCGTCCGCCCCTGGCCGGATCGGTGCCAGGATGGCTGATACGGTCCGGAAAACCGACTGGTATCAGGGAGTGGGACGACCATGGGTAAGAAGGTCACTGTCGTCGGAGCCGGCTTCTACGGCTCCACCACCGCGCAGCGCCTGGCCGAGTACGACATCTTCGACACCGTCGTGATCACCGACATCGTGGAGGGCAAGCCGGCGGGTCTCGCGCTGGACCTGAACCAGTCGCGCGCCATCGAGGGCTTCGAGACCAAGCTCGTCGGCGTCACCACCGGCCCGAACGGCGAGGGGTACGAGGCCATCGAGGGCTCCGACGTCGTCGTCATCACCGCCGGCCTGCCCCGCAAGCCGGGCATGAGCCGGATGGACCTGCTGGAGACGAACGCCAAGATCGTCCGTCAGGTCGCCGAGAACGTCGCCAAGTACGCCCCGAACGCCGTCGTCATCGTCGTCTCCAACCCACTCGACGAGATGACCGCGCTGGCCCAGATCGCCACGCAGTTCCCCAAGAACCGGGTGCTCGGCCAGGCCGGCATGCTGGACACGGCCCGGTTCTCCAACTTCGTCGCCGAGGCGCTGAGCGTGCCGGTGAAGTCGGTCCGGACCCTGACCCTGGGCTCGCACGGCGACACCATGGTCCCCGTGCCGTCGAAGAGCACCGTGAACGGCAAGCCGCTGCGCGACGTCATGCCCGCCGAGCAGATCGAGGAGCTGGTCGTCAAGACCCGCAACGGCGGCGCCGAGGTGGTCGCGCTGCTGAAGACCGGCTCCGCGTACTACGCCCCGTCGGCCGCCGCCGCCCGGATGGCGAAGGCGGTGGCCGAGGACTCCGGCGACGTCATGCCGGTCTGCGCCTGGGTCGACGGCCAGTACGGCATCTCCGGTGTCTACCTGGGTGTCGAGGCCGAGATCGGCGCCGAGGGTGTGAAGCGGGTCGTCGAGACCGACCTGGACGCCGACGAGCTGGCCGCCCTGAAGGAGGCCGCCGAGGCCGTCCGCGCCAAGCAGGCCGACGTGGCCAACATGTGACCCTGGGACTCCGCCGGAGGGCGGGCCGGCGGAGGCCGGCCCGCGAGGGCGGTGGCCGTGACAGACCCGAGCGTGTGAGTCGGTGGCATCCGGGAAGGATGCCACCGCGGCCGGTTCGCGAGCGATCCCGCACCCGGGGTGAGGCCGGCTGGGGAGCCCGGGTCACTTTCCAGTACGCTCGTACTGCTTGAGCACGTGTCCCCCGAGAGGAGCGCCGGCCGATGGCGAAGATCAAGGTAAACAACCCGGTCGTAGAGCTCGACGGCGACGAGATGACCCGGATCATCTGGAAGCAGATCCGGGAGCAGCTGATCCTGCCCTACCTCGACGTCGACCTGCACTACTACGACCTGTCGATCCAGCACCGTGACGAGACCGACGACCAGGTCACCGTGGACGCCGCCAACGCCATCAAGGAGCACGGCGTCGGCGTCAAGTGCGCCACGATCACCCCGGACGAGGCTCGGGTCGAGGAGTTCGGCCTGAAGAAGATGTGGCGGTCGCCGAACGGCACCATCCGCAACATTCTCGGCGGCGTCGTCTTCCGTGAGCCGATCATCATGTCCAACGTGCCGCGGCTGGTGCCGGGCTGGACGAAGCCGATCATCATCGGCCGGCACGCGCACGGCGACCAGTACAAGGCCACCGACTTCGTCGTTCCCGGCCCGGGCACGGTGACCATCACCTACACCCCGGCCGACGGTGGTGCCCCGATGGAGATGGAGGTCGCCAAGTTCCCCGGCGGCGGCGTCGCCATGGGCATGTACAACTTCGACGACTCGATCCGGGACTTCGCCCGGGCCTCGCTCCGCTACGGCCTGGACCGTGGCTACCCGGTCTACCTCTCCACCAAGAACACGATCCTCAAGGCGTACGACGGCCGGTTCAAGGACATCTTCGCCGAGGTCTTCGAGAACGAGTTCCGGTCCGAGTTCGAGGCTGCCGGCATCACGTACGAGCACCGGCTGATCGACGACATGGTCGCCGCCGCCCTGAAGTGGGAGGGTGGCTTCGTCTGGGCCTGCAAGAACTACGACGGCGACGTCCAGTCGGACACGGTCGCGCAGGGCTTCGGCTCGCTCGGCCTGATGACCTCCGTGCTGATGACCCCGGACGGCCGGACCGTCGAGGCCGAGGCCGCGCACGGCACCGTCACCCGGCACTACCGGCAGTGGCAGAAGGGCGAGAAGACCTCGACCAACCCGATCGCCTCGATCTACGCCTGGACCCGGGGCCTGGCCCACCGGGGCAAGCTGGACAACACCCCGGCGGTCACCGAGTTCGCCAACACGCTGGAGCAGGTCATCGTCGAGACCGTCGAGGGCGGTCAGATGACCAAGGACCTCGCGCTGCTTATCTCGCGGGACGCCCCGTGGCTGACCACCGACGAGTTCATGAACGCCCTGGACGAGAACCTGGCCCGCAAGCTCGCCTGACCCTGATGCAAGGAGGGGTCCCTTCGCAACGCCTCGCGTCGTAGAAGGGACCCTTCTCGACACCGCGGTGTTGAGCGGCCGGCGTGTCGGGCAGGTGACACGCCGGATTGCATCACTTTGTCCGGCGCGCCTCGTTGACCTGGGTGGACGAGATGCCAGTCGAGTCCAGGAAGGTTGACCGCGGTCGCCCCGCGACATGCGTGCCGATCAGCCAGCCTTCCCGGCTGTCGTGCGCAGCCAGCCGTCCCTTCCCTGCGGGGGGCCCTGTCCCGGGCCCCCCGCGCCCTGTCCGTACCCCCCGGCGCTGGCCCGGGCGCGGTACCGTCCGGGCGGGCCGAGGTCGCGGCAGGGAGGGGTGGGATGGACGCCGGGGAACAGGTGACCGCTCGGCTGATCACGGTCATCGCGCTGGCCGGGTCGCGTCCGGCCGACGGATCGGCCGCGCCCCGACCCGACCACCGGGTGGAGGCGCGGCTCTTCGACGTCGACGGCCGGCCGGGTTGGTCCGAGTTCGCCGAGTCCCGCTGGCGGCCGATGCCAACACCGGCACTGACGGCTACACCGACACCAGCAGCGGAGCCGACACCAGCGTTGGCGTCGACACCAGCGCCGATGCCGACGCCGCGCCGGCCAGCCCACCGGTGGTCCTGGAGATCTGGCCGCTGACGGCGGGTGACGACGCGCCGCGCCGCTGGCGGGACGGGCCGGTGCGTCGCCCGCTCGCCGCCGGAGAACTGCCCGATGAGGTCGTCGCCGTGGCCGTCGCCGAGACCCTCGGCCACCCGCCCTGGTACGTCCACTCGACCTCGTGGCGATTGGCCGGGCGGGCGGTGCTGCTCACCTACGTCGCCCTGGTCGGCACCGTCGACCGGCCCGACGACTGGCCGGTCGTCCGGGCCGCCGGCCGGCGGCGGAGGGCCACCTCGGTCCGGCCCGTCGACGTCCTCGACCACTCCCTGTCCCACCTCGCGTTCCTGGTCACCTACCGGGCTGGCGACGCGGGCCGGCTGACGGACTGGAGTCCGGCGCTGGCCGCGTGGACGCCGCGCCCGGCCGGGGAGCTGACCGTGGATCCGGTACCCCGGCAGCGGTCCGACTGACCGGTTCACCCGGCGCGGAGCAGTTCGGCGGCCCGCTCGGGGGCGATGTCGTTGATGAACACGCCCATCCCGGACTCCGACCCGGCCAGGTACTTCAGCTTGTCCTTCGCCCGCCGGATGCTGAACAGCTGAAGGTGCAGGTGGCCCAACTCCCGGTCGACGCGTACCGGGGCCTGGTGCCAGGCCGCGATGTACGGCATCGGCAGGTCGAACAGACCGTCGAAGCGGCGCAGCAGGTCCAGGTAGAGCGGCCCGAACGCCGCCCGCTCGGCGTCGCTGAGCGCCGGGATGTCGGGCACCGCCCGGTGCGGTGCCACGTGTACCTCGAACGGCCAGCGGGCCGCCGCCGGGACGTACGCCGTCCAGTGCTCGTTGCCGGCGACCACCCGGTCACCGGCGGCGCGCTCGGCGGCGAGCACGTCCGCGTACAGGTTGCGGCCGCCGGTGCGTTCGGCGTGCCGGCGGGCGGCGGCCAGCAGCGCCCGGGTCCGCGGGGTCACGAAGGGGTACGCGTAGATCTGGCCGTGCGGGTGGTGCAGTGTCACGCCGATCTCCACGCCCCGGTTCTCGAACGGGAACACCTGCTCCACGCCGGGCAGTTCGGCGAGAGCGGTGGTCCGGTCGGCGAGCGCGTCCAGCACGGTTCGCACCCGCCGGGGGGAGAGGCTCGTGAACGAGGCGTTGTGGTCGTCGGTGAAGCAGACCACCTCGCACCGGCCCCGGCCCGGCTTGACCGGGGTGAACGGGGTGATCTCCGCCGGCTCCTCGGCGATCCGGCCGCTCAGCGAAGGGAAGCGGTTCTCGAAGACCACCACGTCGTAGTCGGGTGCGGGGATCTCGCTGAGCCGGCCGGCAGTGGACGGACAGAGCGGGCACTGGTCGGGCGGGGGGAGGAAGGTACGGGTCTGCCGGTGCACGGCCACCGCCACCCACTCGTCGGTCAGCGGGTCGTACCGCAGCTGGGACGCCGGCGGGGGCGGCGGCAACTCCCGGCGGTCCGGCTGGTCGCGGACGGCGTCGTCGCGCTCGTCGAAGTAGATCAGCTCACGGCCGTCGGCCAGTTCCATGGCGCTGCGCTTCACTCCGCCAACCCTCCACCCGCCGGCGTGGCCCGGCCCGCGGCGCTGACCACCACCAGCTCGCCCACCTTCTCGTCGAGTACCCGTCGGGCGTCGGCGGGCAACCGGTCGTCGGTGACCAGGACGTCGGCGGCCGAGAGCTCCACGATCGAGGAGAGCCCGACCGTGCCCCACTTGCTGTGGTCGGCGAGCACCACCAGGCGGTCGGAGGCGGCCACCAGGGCCCGGTCGGTCTCCGCCTCCATCAGGTTGGGCGTGGTGAAGCCGGCCCGTTCGCTGATCCCGTGCACGCCGAGGAACAGCAGGTCCAGGTGCAGCGAGCGGATCGCGTTGACGGCGAGCGGCCCGACCAGCGCGTCCGAGGGCGTACGGACACCGCCGGTGAGCACCACGGTCTGGTCCGGCCGCCCGCCGGCGTGCAGGATCTCGGTCACCGGCAGGGAGTTGGTCACCACGGTGAGGCCGGGGACGTCGGTCAGCCGGCGGGCCAGCTCGGCGGTGGTGGTGCCCGCGGAGAGGGCGACCGCCGCCCCCGGCCGGACCAGCTCCGCGGCCCGCACCGCGATGGCGGCCTTCTCCGGCAGTTGCCGGACGGACTTGGCCCGGAAGCCCGGCTCGTCGGTCGAGCCGGGCCCGGCGACCGTGGCGCCGCCGTGCACCTTGGCGAGCAGTCCGCGCTCGTGCAGCAGGTCCAGGTCGCGCCGGATGGTCATGTCCGACACGCCGAACTCCGCCGCCAGCTCGGTGACCCGTACCCCGCCGGCCGCCCGGACCCGTTCGAGGATGGCCGCCTGCCGCTGCTGCGCCAGCATGCGCCGCACCTCCGAGCAGGTAACCGCGCACTCCCACGCGGTCGAACGTGTTCCAACAATAATGAACACTAGCGCGCGAGCGTCAACCCGGAAAGGGAGGGGGCGGTCTACACCGCCGGGTGACGCGGCTCGACCCAGCCGGTCTCGGTCAGATGGTGCAGCACCGCCTGCACCGCCTCGTCGATGGGCAGGTCGGTCGTGTCGATCACCAGGTCGGCGTCGGTCGGCTCCTCGTACGGGTCGTCGATGCCGGTCATCCCGGTGAGCAGGCCGGCGCGGGCACGCGCGTACAGGCCCTTGCGGTCCCGCTGTTCGCAGGTCTCCAGCGGGGTGGCGACGTGGATCAGCAGGAAGCCCGCGCCGGCGGACAGCGCCATCTCCCGGGCGGTGGCCCGGGCCTGCGCGTACGGGGCGATCGGGCAGCAGATCGCCACGCCCCGGTGCCGCGCGATCTCGGCGGCCACCCAGCCGATCCGGCGGACGTTCGCGTCCCGGTCGGCCTTGCTGAAGCCCAGCCCCGCCGACAGTTCGCGCCGGACCACGTCCCCGTCGAGCAGCGTGATCGTCCGCTCGCCCTGCTCGCGCAGGACATCAGCCAGGCCGCGGGCGATGGTGGACTTGCCGGAGCCGGACAGGCCGGTCAGGAAGATCACCAACCCCCGGTAGCGCCGCGGCGGGCGGGCCCGGACCAGTTCCTTCGCCACCGCCGGCGGCGTGTGCCACTCCGGCAGCGGGAAGCCCCGGTCCAGCAGGTCGTCGATCTCGGCCTGGGTCAGCGCCAGCCGCCGGTTGCGCGGCGGGATGTCCTCCCGCCAGCGCCACTGCCCGTCCCGGTTGTCGTAGGCCAGCTCGCGGGGGACCAGCACCCGCAGCCCCGCCCCGGAGAGCATCTCGCCGGTGGAGAGCAGGTGGGTCACCCCGTACGCCGCCGACACCCGCGCCCGCAGCAGCGCGTCGCTGATCTCCTCAGGCCGGCGGGACAGCGGAACGGCGACCAGGGTCGCCGGGGGCATCCGGTCGCGGGCGGCGAAAATGCTGCGGACCAGCGCCTCCGGCGGCAGCCCGCTGCCGCTGTCCTCACCGACCGGGATCAGGACCAGCAGGTGGGCGCCGAGGGTACGGGCGGCGTGCGCGATCTGCGCGAGCTGCGGCCGGTGCAGCGGGCGGTCGGCGATCACCCCGAGCACCCGGCCCGGCGGCAGCAGCGCGCGCACCTCCTCAGGGGTGCGGCGCAACCGCTGGAACGGCCCGTGGCCCCCGTCGCCGAGCCGGCGCACCGGCCCGCCGACACCCGCCACCCCGTCCCGCACCGGCCAGGTGTCGGTCACCTCGAGCGCCGCCACGGGGGCGCCCTCGCCGTCGGTCAGCACCAGCGTGCGGCGTGCCGGGTCCCGTACGTCGAGCCCCTGGGCGAGCGCCGCGGGCACCTGGAGGGTCACCGGCACCGGCCAGGGCGCCCCGTCGGCGAGGCGGCCACGCCGGCTCACCGACACCAGGTCGGCACGGGTCAGGAAGCCGGTCAACGGCGTGTACGCCCCGGTCAGCAGCAGCTCCAGGTCGGCCAGCTCGCCAGGGCGCGGTGTGTACGCCGGTGCGTCACGCAGCACCTCGTCGGGCAGTACCCAGCCGTTGCTCATCGACCCCCCAACCCACTGACCGGCACACAGTTTCGCAGCCCACCCCGGGATCGGTCGAGTGCCACTCCCGGCGGAAGACGCGCGGCGGCCCCTAGTGGTGGGATCAGGGGCGCGCCGGATGCCGCGGAGGTGCCCGACCTGCCTAGGCTGTGCGACGTGACACTCATCGCGACCGAGTCGCTGACCAAGACGTACGGGGGTGGGGTCACCGCGCTGGCCGACCTGACCGTCGCGGTCGAGCCCGGCATCATCGGCCTCGTCGGCGCGAACGGCGCCGGCAAATCCACGTTGATCAAGATCCTGCTCGGCCTGCTGCCGCCCACCAGCGGGCGGGTCCGGGTTCTCGAGCTGGACCCGACCACCCAGTCCGACCAGGTGCGCGCCCGGGTCGGCTACATGCCCGAGCACGACGCCCTCCCGCCCGACCTCTCCGCCGCCGAGCTGGTCACCCACCTCGGCCGGATGAGCGGCCTGCCACGCACGGTGGCCCGCGAGCGGGCCAGCGAGGCGCTCCGGCACGTCGGCCTCTACGAGGAGCGCTACCGCCCGGTGGGCGGCTACTCGACCGGCATGAAGCAGCGGGTCAAGCTCGCCCAGGCGCTGGTGCACGACCCCGACCTGCTGCTGCTCGACGAGCCCACCAACGGCCTCGACCCGGCCGGGCGGGACGCCATGCTCGCCCTCATCCACCGGATCGGCACCGAGTTCGGCATCTCGGTGCTGGTCTGCTCGCACCTGCTCGGCGAGGTCGAGCGCATCTGCGACACGCTGGTCGCCATCGACGGCGGGCGGCTCCTGCGCGCGGACCGCATCGACGCGATGACCTCGGCGACCGACGTGCTCGCCGTCGAGGTCAGCGAGGGCACCGAGGAGTTGGCCGGACGACTGGCCGAGCTGCGGCTGCCGATCCGCCGCGACGGGCGCCTGCTGCTCGTCGAGCTCGCCGACGACGCCACCTACGACCTGATCCTCGGCGCGGTCGCCGAGCTGGACCTGCCGTTGCACCGGCTGGACCAGCGCCGGCACCGGGTGGCCGAGCTGTTCGCCACGAGGGAGCCCAGCCATGTCTGAGCCGACCGGTGTCATCCACGACATCGGATACCAGCGCTACACCGGTCCCCGGCTGGGCCGCGGTGCCGTGTTCGGCGCCCTGTACCTGCACGGCGTGCGCACCGTCTTCGGCTTCGGCCGCAGCGCCAAGGCGAAGATCTTCCCCTGGCTGGTCGTGGGCATCGTGACCCTGGTCGCGGCGGGGGCCACGGCCGTACGCAGCCAGATCGGCGAGGTCGTGATGACGTACGCGCAGTTCGCCGACAACATGAGCTGGCTGGTCATCTTCTTCGTCGCGGTGGCCGCTCCCGAGCTGGTCAGCCGGGACCTGCGCAGCGGCGTGCTGCCGCTGTACTTCTCCCGGCCGCTGCCCCGGTCCGACTACCCGCTGGCCAAGCTGCTCGCCCTGGTGACCGCGCTCTGGCTGCTGCTCGGCGGGCCGCAACTGGTGATGTTCCTCGGCGCCGCCTTCACCACCCAGGACGGGATGCGGGGCGTCTGGAACGAGCTGCTCGACCTGCTGCCGGGCCTGCTCTACGCCGGTCTCTGGGCGGTGGTCTTCGCCTCGATCGGCCTGCTGATCGCGTCACTCACCGGCAAGCGGGCGTTCGCGGCCGGTGGAATCGTGGCGGTCTTCCTGATGACCACGCCGATCGTCGGCATCTTCTCCATCCTGCCCTCGCGTACGGTCAACGAGCTGGCCTACCTCGCCTCGCCGTCCACCCTGGTGCAGGGGGTCGGGGTCTGGTCCCTCGGCGACCTGCTGGTCACCGAGGACGCGGCCCCGTTCGGTTCCCTGATCGGCGACTTCGGCCCGGTCTACGCCCTCGCCGCCGTGCTGCTCGTCGCCGCCTGCGTGACCCTGCTGCTGGCCCGGTACCGGAAGGTGGCCACCCGATGACCGCGATCAGTGCCGAGCCGAGGCCGGCCGCCACCCGCACGACGAGCACGCTGAGCCTGGCGGGAGTCTCCCGCTGGTACGGCAACGTGGTCGCCGTCAACGACGTCAGCATGGACCTCGGGCCGGGCGTCACCGGGCTGCTCGGGCCCAACGGCGCCGGCAAGACCACGCTGCTGCACATGATGGCCGGCTTCCTGGCGCCGTCCCGGGGCACGGTCACCCTGGACGGCTCGCCGACCTGGCGCAACCCGGAGGTCTACCGCCGGCTGGGTCTGGTCAGCGAGCGGGAGGCGGTGCACACGTTCCTCAGCGCGTACGAGTTCGTGCTGGCCAGCGCCAAGATGCACCGGTTGCCGGACCCGGAGGAGGCGACCCGGCGGGCGATCGCCCTGGTCGAGATGGAGAGCGCGCAGTCGCGCCGGATCGGCACGTACTCCAAGGGCATGCGGCAGCGCGCACGGGTGGCCGCCGCGCTGGTCCACGACCCGCAGGTGCTGCTGCTCGACGAGCCGTTCAACGGGATGGACCCGCGGCAGCGGCTGCACATGATGGAGCTGCTGCACCGCCTCGGCGCCGCCGGCCGGACCATCCTGTTCAGCTCGCACATCCTCGAGGAGGTCGAGCAGGTCTCCGGGACGGTGCAGGTGATGGTGGCCGGCCGGCTCGCCGCCTCGGGCGACTTCCGGACGATCCGCCGCTTGATGACCAACCGGCCGCACGTCTTCGCCATCCGGTCCACCGACGACCGGGCTCTCGCCGTGGCGCTGATGGCCGAACCCTCGGTGACCGGCGTGGAGCTGGGCCGCACCGGGCTGACCGTGCGGGCCGGCGACTACGGCGCCTTCACCCGGGTGCTGCCCAAGGTCGCCCTGGCCCGGGGCATCCGGGTCCGGCAGCTCGTGCCCGAGGACGAGTCCCTGGAGAGCGTGTTCTCCTACCTGGTGGAGGCCTGAGCATGTCGACCGTTTCCTGGATCACCGCGCGGGGGCTGTTCGGACGGCGCCGCTTCCTGCTGCTGTTCCCGCTGCCGGCGCTGCTGGTGCTGCTCGCCGTGCTGTCCCGCTCCCTCGGCGTCGACCCGGGCGAGTGGGCCCCGGCGGTGCTGGTCGGCCTGGGGCTGGCCGTGGTGCTGCCGGTGATCGCCCTGATCGTCGGCACCGGGGTGCTCGGCGCCGAGATCGACGACGGCACGGTGGTGCACATCCTCACCAAGCCGCTGCCGCGCTGGCAGATCATCCTGCCGAAGCTGGGGGTGGCCGCCGGCGTCACCGCGGTCACCGTCGCCGTGCCGCTCTACGTGGCGGGCGTGCTGGCCGACTCGGTCCGCCTCGGCCTGGCGCTCGCCGCCGCCGCCTCGATCGGGGCGCTCGCGTACTGCGCGCTGTTCCTCGCGCTCAGCCTGGTGACCCGGCGTCCGGTGCTGCTCGGGCTGGTGTACGTGCTCATCTGGGAGGGGCTGCTCGCCAACTTCGTGAGTGGCACGAAGGTGCTCTCCATCCAGCAGTACGTGATCGCGCTCGCCGACCGGTTCGCCCCGACGGAGCTGCTCGCCGCCGACGTGTCGGTGCCGGTGGCGACGGTGATGACGGCGCTGATCGCGGTCGGCTTCACGGTCCTGGCGATCGACCGCCTCCGTTCGTTCTCGGTGGCCGGCGAAACCAGCTGAGGTGAACGGAAGGGCATCTTTCAACTTCCGGTAGCGGAAGGGCCCCTTGTCGACACGCGTACCAGCCGCGCCGACGGCACGTGTTGACAGGGGGCCCTTCCTCGCACTTCAGAAGGCGCAGGCGATGACCAGCTCCGGGGTGCGGTCGGGGAGCAGGTCGAGCTTGCCGATCCGGCCCGCCGCCTTCAGGTCGTCGGCGACCAGCGCGAGCCGGTCGAGCAACGCGGCCGGGCCGAGCGCCTCGGCCAGCGGCACCTCCGCCTTCATCGACAGCTTCCGCTCCGACTTGGCGCGGCGCACCTGGCCGAGCGCGTCCCCGGCGAGCCGCAGCAGCTCCGGGTCACCCTCCCCGACGATCGCGCGCCCCACCTCGTACGTGGTCGGCCAGGGCGCCCGGTGCACCGAGCCGTACCGCCACCAGGACCACACCTCCTCGGTCGCGTACGGCAGCACCGGGGCGAACAGCCGCAGCTGCACCGAGAGCGCCGTGGCCAGCGCCGCCCGGGCCGAGTCCGCCCCCGGCCCGGTGCCGTAGGCGCGCTCCTTCACCAGCTCGATGTAGTCGTCGCAGAACCGCCAGAAGAACGCCTCGGCGGCCTGCAACGCGGCGGTGTGGTCGTACGCCTCGAACGCCGCCGTCGCCGCCGCCACCACGCCGGACAGTTCGGCGAGCATCGACCGGTCCAGCGGCTCGCTGGCCGGGGTGCGCAGGGCATCGGCGGCGCCCAGCCCCAGCGCGAACTTCGAGGCGTTCAGCAGCTTGGTGGCGAGCCGCCGGCCCACCTTGATCTGGGCCGGATCGAAGGCGAGGTCGGTGCCCGGCCGGCCGTTCGCCGCCCAGTACCGCACCGCGTCCGAGCCGTGCTGCTCGAGCAGCGCCATCGGGGTGACCACGTTCCCCTTGGACTTGGACATCTTCTTGCGGTCCGGGTCGAGGATCCACCCGGACAGCTCCGCGTCCCGCCAGGGCAGCATCCCGTGCTCCAGGTGGGACCGGACCACCGTGGCGAACAGCCAGGTCCGGATGATCTCCTGCCCCTGCGGGCGCAGGTCCATCGGGAACACCCGCCGGAACAGGTCCGGGTCGGTCTCCCACCCGCCGACGATCTGCGGGGTCAGCGACGAGGTGGCCCACGTGTCGAGCACGTCCGGGTCGCCGACGAAGCCACCGGGAACGCCGCGCCGGGACTCGTCGTACCCGGGCGGCGCGTCGGTGGACGGGTCCACCGGCAACGCGGATTCCTCCGGTGTGAGCGGGTGGGCCCAGTCCGGCTCGCCGGCGCCGTCGAGCCGGTACCACACCGGCACCGGCACGCCGAAGAAGCGCTGCCGGCTGACCAGCCAGTCACCGGTCAGGCCGCCCACCCAGTGCTCGTAGCGGTGCCGCATGTGCTCCGGCACCCAGCGCAGCTCCCGGCCCCGGGCCAGCAGCTCCTCGCGCAGGCCGGCGTCCCGGCCGCCGTTGCGCAGGTACCACTGCCGGGTCGAGACGATCTCCAGCGGCCGGTCGCCCCGCTCGTAGAACTTCACCGGGTGGGTGATCGGCCGCGGCTCGCCGACCAGGTCGCCCGCGTCGGCCAGCAGCTCCACCACCGTTCGCCGGGCGCCGTTGACGGTCTGCCCGGCCAGCGCGGCGTACGGCTCCGCCGGCACGCCGGCCGGCGGCTCGGGCAGCAGCCGGCCGTCCCGGCCGATCACCACGCGGGTGGCCAACTGGAGTTCGCGCCACCAGGTCACGTCGGCCAGGTCACCGAAGGTGCAGACCATCGCGATGCCAGTGCCCTTGGCCGGGTCCGCCAGCGGGTGCGCGCGCACCCGCACCTCGACCCCGAAGACCGGGGTACGCACGGCCGTGCCGACCAGGTCCGCGTACCGTTCGTCGTCGGGGTGGCAGACCAGCGCCACGCAGGCCGGCAGCAGCTCGGGCCGGGTGGTGTCGATCAGCACCTCCCGCCCGCCGGGCACGTGGAAGCGCAGCCGGTGGTACGCGCCGGGCCGCTCCCGGTCCTCCAGCTCGGCCTGGGCGACGGCGGTGGCGAAACCCACGTCCCACAGCGTCGGCGCCTCCGCCTGGTACGCCTCGCCCCTTGCCAGGTTCCGCAGGAACGCCCGCTGGCTGGTCGCCCGCGCGACCCGCCCGATCGTGGTGTACGTCAGCGACCAGTCGACGGACAGCCCGAGCCGCCGCCACAGCGCCTCGAACACCTGCTCGTCGGCGACGGTCAGCCGCTCGCACAGTTCGATGAAGTTGCGCCGCGAGATCGGCGTCGGGTTCTTCCGCGCGGCGTCGTCCACCGGCGCCGCCGGCGGCACCCAGGTCGGGTCGTACGGCAGCTCCGGGTCGCAGCGCACCCCGTACACGTTCTGCACCCGGCGCTCGGTCGGCAGCCCGTTGTCGTCCCAGCCCATCGGGTAGAACACGGTCCGCCCGCGCATCCGCTGGAACCGGGCGACCAGGTCGGTGTGCGTGTACGAGAAGACGTGCCCCATGTGCAGTTCGCCGGATACGGTCGGCGGAGGCGTGTCGATCGCGTATACGTCCGCCCGCTGCTTCGAGCGGTCGAACGCGTACGTGCCCTCCTCCTGCCAGCGGCGCGCCCAGGTCTCCTCGAGCCCGTCCAGGGTCGGACGTTCGGGGACGCCGGCGCGGGCCGTCCTCGCCGTATCAGTCATCCGTCGATCGTAGACAGCGCCCGTCCGCCCCGGCACCGGATTCGGGGCCGGTGTCGAGGCCCTGGCCGGCCTGCGGCGGGGCCCGGACGACGACTCGGACCCAGGCCCCTACCGCGGCAGCACGTCCGGGTCGGACGAGGACTGGGGGACCGACGGGTGCCGGACGAACAGCGGGCCACGGGTGGCCAGCTGGAGGCCGAGCCCGGTGCGCGCGTTGGCCCGGTCCAGGATCGTGGAGACCGGCGCGTAGACGTTCTGCTCGTTGGCGTTGGTGCACCGGCCGCTGCCCGGGTCGCCGTAGGAGAGGATCCCCAGTGCCCGGCCGTCGGCCTCGGTGAACAGCGGGCCGCCGCTGTCGCCCGGCCGGGCGCAGATCCGTGCCTGGATGCCGCCGTTCGTCTTGCCGGTGATCTCGCCGCAGCGGGTGCCCGGCAGGTAGCCCGTACCGGCACCGGAGTCGACGTACGGCTCACCGGCCTTCGGCGTGTAGGCCGAGCCGGTCGCGCAGACCACCCAGCCGACCTGGACGCCGCTCACCGGCACCAGCCCGGTGACCGGGACGTCCCTGCTGCGCGTGCAGCGCGGATTGTCCGGCACGCACCAGTAGTTGATGAGGCTGGGCTGGGCACCGGTCTTGCGGGGCGGGTACGACCACAGCTCGGCCGTGTTCGAGGCGTACGGCATGATCGCGTAGTCGTAGGGGAAGGCGTTCTCGGCGAGCACCGGCGCGGTCGACTCGACGCCGACCGGCACCTTCGGGCCGAGGAACTGGTGCCACGTCCGGTCCACGTGCTGGTGCCGGCCACCCACGACGCAGTGGCCGGCGGTCAGCACGTACGGCTTGCCGCTCCGGTCGACGATGTTGAAACCGGTCGTGCAGCCACCGACCGTGCCGTCGTCACGCGGCACGTCCAGCCGGATACCGCCGCGCATCGGCCGTTCGTGGCAGTACCGCGGGTCGCAGGCCTTCGGCACGCTCGTCGCGGCCACCCGGACCTGGGCGCGGGCGGGCACGCCGGCGGCGTCGAGGGCGCCGGCGAGCCGTGGGTGGTCGGCCGCCACCCGGTCGCCGGTCAGCACCACGACCTCGTTGGCCGGCTGGTCCACCACCACGTCCGTGCCGGCGGTCGCGTCGAGCGCGGTGGCGAGCCGGGTCGCGGCGGCGGTGAGTCGCGCCAGCGACGCCCGGACCGGCACCACGCGGACGTGCTCCCGGTCCGGCAGGCCGGCGATCGCCGCCCGCAGCGGCCCGGTCTCCGTCGCCCCGATCGTCAGCACCCCGCCGCCGGCCTGGTCCAGCCACATGCCGCCGTACTCGGCGGGGAACCGGTCGGCCAGTTGCCCGGCGAGGGCGGCGGACCGGTCCTGCAGGGCGAGCCGCCGGGCGGCCTCGGCCGCCGAGACGCGGTAGCGGTCCCGCAGGTAGGCGACCGACGCGGGCGCCGCCCGGCCGAGCTCCGCGGCCGGCCGGCCGGCCGCGGTCACGGCGGTCGTGCCGGCCGACCCGGACGGCGGCGGCGCACCCGTGGTGGTCCCCGCGCCGGGCGTCGGGTCCGCCGGGCTGTCGGCGGTGCCGAGCGCCTCGCGGGCGCCGGTCGCGACCGCCGGTTCCGGGCCGACCTGGTCGCCGGCCGCCAGCACGACGCCGGCCGCCGCGATCACACCCGCCGCGGCCAGTCCCGCGACGACGACACGTGTCCTGATCCGCACGCCGTAACCTCCCCGTGTGTCCGGCGGTGCCCGATCGGCGGTGGGTATCGGTCGCCACGGGCCGATCGGCGTCCCGTGATCTTAGCCATGACCGGCCCGGCCGGAGCGCCGGGTCACACCGGCCGCCCCATCACAGGGAGGGGAAACCGGCGGGGTGGCGGCGGTGCGACGGCGCGGGCGCGTCCCCCGCCCGTTCAGGGGACGGTGCGGCGCGAGCCGCTGTGACAGCATCTCCGCGTCGGCTCGGTCAACGGGGAGGCCACCTTGGACGACGGGACGCGGCCGCAGGTGGTCTGGCCGGAGCTGGTCGGTGTGGTGGCGGCCGCGTCGGTCGGGGCGGTCGTCGCGGCCAACGGGTTCACCCTGGCGCTGTACGCCACCTTCACCGACGTGCTCGTGTCCGGGTCCGTGGGGTCGGGCGTGTACGCGGCGGCACTGCTGGCCGTGGCGATCGCCGTACCGGCGCTGCTTCCCCGCCTGCCGGGGTGGCCGGTCGCCGTCGCCGGTCTGGCGGCCTTTCTGGTGGGCGACCTGTTGGTCCCCGACCTCGCGGCGGTGCTGCTTCCGGTCGGCGCCGGCAGCACGCAGCAGGTCGCCGTCGCGCTCGCCGGCGTCGTCGGCCTCGGGCTCGCCCTCGGCGGGGTGCTGCTCGCGCTCGCGCAGGCGTCGCCGTCCGTCTCGTGGCTGCTGGCGGCCGGCCTGGCCGGCGGGTTGGTGCTGCACGAGCCGAGCGTCGAGCTGATCCGCGCGGTGCTGGCCGGTGGCACCGGGCAGCCGGCGTCGGCGTCCGTCGCGGCGGGCAGCTGGGCGCGCGCCAGCGACGTGCAGCTCTGGCTCGCCCTGGCGCTGGTCGTGGCCGCGGCCGTCGTCGTCCGCTTCCGGCGGCGGCGCGACGACCCGGACGACCCCACGCGACTCCGTCCCGGCGTGCCGGTGGCGGTGCTCGGTGGTGCCGCGCTGCTCCTGGCCGGTCTCGCCGCCAGGATGTGGGCCCTTCGGGAGTTCCGCCTCGATCCCGCCGCGAGTTTCCACGTGTTCGGCGCGGTCCGCGGCCAGCGGGGCGACGCGTCGTTCGCCCTGCTGTCCTCCGTCGTGCTCGCCGTCGTGCTGGTGCTCGTGCTGGCCCACTACGCCTATCGGGTCGGCGGGGTGGGTGCCGTCCGCTGGGTGTTGCTCGGCGGCGCGGCGGGGCCGGTCCTGGCGATCGGCTTCCCGAACTCCGGCTTTCCCCCGGCGTCCCGGACGGTGTCGATCCTGCTGCTCGGCCTGCTGGCGGTGGCCGGCGGCGCACTCGCGGCCCGGTACGCGGCACGGCTGCTGCCCTGGGACGCGTTCGGGCTGCTCGTCGTCGCCGCCGCGATGGCGTTCACCTGGCCCACCGAGGGAGCCAGGTCGGCCGACCGGCTCGGGGCGCTGCTGCTCGCCGTCGGCCTGGGCTTCGCCGTGGGATCCGGCATCGTGCTGGTGACCGGCCCGGCCCGGGACGCCGGCCGCTCCGGCGTACTGGCCCTCGGGATGGCCACGGCGATGCTCTGCGCGACGGCCCTCGCACCGGTGGTGCTGCGCTTCCGGCTCGGCGCCCTGCGGGAGGTGGACCGGTCCTTCACCGCGTCGCTCTACGTCGCGGCCGGGGCCGTGCTGCTGGTGCTCCTCTTCGCTTTCGTGCGGGCGGTCGAGGGGTTCGGCCGGGACCGGCCGGCCGAGGAGCCGGCGACCAGGTCGTAGCGGGCGTGCCTACACCAGCGAGTCACGCCACCGCTGGTGCAGGGCCGCGTACCGGCCGCGCGCGGCGAGCAGTTCGGCCGGCGGTCCGTCCTCGACGATCCGGCCGGCCTCCAGCACCAGCACCCGGTCGGCGATCTCCACGGTGGAGAGCCGGTGCGCGATGACGAGCGCGGTGCGCTCCCGCAGGATGGTGCCGAGGGCGTGCTGGACGGTCCGTTCGGTGGGCACGTCGAGGGACGACGTCGCCTCGTCGAGGATCAGCACCGCCGGGTCGGCCAGGAACGCGCGCGCGAACGCGACGAGCTGGCGCTGGCCGGCCGAGAGCCGGCTGCCGCGGCGGTGCACCTGCGTCGCGTACCCCTCGGAGAGCGCGGCGATGAAGTCGTGCGCGCCGATCGCCCGTGCGGCGGCCTCGACGGCGGCGTCGTCGGCGTCGGGACGGCCGAACCGGATGTTCTCGGCGACCGTGCCCCCGAAGAGGTGGGTCTCCTGGGTGACCAGCACGACGGCACGGCGCAGGTCGGCGTCCGCGACGTCCCGCAGGTCCACGCCGTCCAGCAGCACCGCGCCGTCGAGCGGGTCGTGGAAGCGGGCGAGCAGCTTCGCGACCGTCGACTTGCCGGCGCCGGTCGGCCCGATCAGCGCGACCGTCTGCCCGGCCGGGATGGCCAGGTCCAGCCCGGTGAGGATCGGTGCGTCGGGGCGGTACCCGAACGTGACCGACCGGAAGGTCACCGCGCCGCGGCCGGGTCCGGCCGGCAGCGGCACCGGTGAGGCCGGCTCGGGCACCGCCGGCCGTTCGTCGAGCACCCCGGCGAGCTTCTCCAGCGCCGCCGTGGCCGACTGCAGGGAGTTGTAGAACTGGCTCAACTCCTGCATCGGCTCGAAGAACCGCCGCAGGTAGAGCAGGAAGGCGGCGAGCACCCCGATCTCGGTGTGACCGCCCAGCACCCGCCATCCCCCGTAGCAGAGGACCACCGCGATGGTGACGTTGCCGATCAGCTTGATCCCCGGCGAGTACGTGGCGATCAGCCGGAACGCGTACCGGCTGGCCCGCCGGTAGTCGTCGCTGACCGCCGCGAAGATCCGCTGGTTGCGCGGCTCGCGGCGGAACGCCTGCACCGCCCGGATGCCCCGCAGCGACTCGACGACGTGCACGATGACCAGGGCGATCGTCTCCCGGGTCCGCCGGTACGCGACGGCCGAGGCCCGGGCGAACCAGCGCGACAGCAGGTACAGGAACGGGAAGGCCAGCAGGGTCACGGCGGCCAGCGGCAGGTCCAGCCAGAGCAGGATCGCGGCCACCGACAGGATGGACAGGGCGGCGAGCACCAGGCTGTCGATGCCGCCGCCGACCAGTTCGCCGATCGAGTCGAGGTCGCTGGTGAGCCGGGAGACCATCCGGCCGGAGGTGTACCGCTCGTGGAACGCCACCGACAGGCGCAGGAACTGGCCGTACACCCGCTGCCGGAGGTCGAGCAGGACGGCCTGGCCGATCCGCGCGGACAGGGCGAGGAAGCCGCGGCGCGCCGCGTACTCCACGGCGGCGGCCACCGCGAACGCGGCGGCGATGCCGACCAGCGGTCCGGCGTCACCGGCCCGCAGCGGCGCGATGGCCCGATCGATGCCGAGCATCACCAGGTACGGCCCGGCCATGCCGGCGGCGTTCTGGCTGAGCAGCAGCGCGACCGCCACCGCGAGCCGGCCCCGGTGCGGGCGCAGCAGGTCCCGCAGCAGCACCCGGCTGCGGGCGCGCAACCGGGCCACCGCCGCCGGATCGGTGTCCTCGGCGTGGCTCCGGTCGGCGTCCGGGTCGGTGGCGATGCCGCGCCAGCTCTCCAGCTCGGACGGTCGCCGGGGCGACGGCACCGGCGACGGCGGCACAACGGTGTCGTCGTCGCCCTCCGTCACGACCGCACCAGGCCCCGCCCGCCGGGCGTCGGGTCACCCGCCGGCGGGCGCGGTGGTGGGTCGGCCGAGAGCAGGGCCCGGTACGCGGGTACGGCGGCGAGCAGCTCGGAGTGGCGGCCCACCGCCGTGATCCGCCCGTCCTCCAGCAGGGCGACCCGGTCGGCGAGCGCGATCGTGGACGGCCGGTGCGCGACGACCAACGCCGTCGTGTCCCGCAGCACCCGGCGCAGGGCCGCCTCGACCAGCGCCTCGGTGTGCACGTCGAGCGCGGACAGCGGATCGTCGAGCACGAGCAGCGCCGGCCGGCCCAGCACGGCGCGGGCCAGCGCCAGCCGCTGCCGTTGGCCGCCGGAGAGTGACAGGCCCTGCTCGCCCACCCGGGTGGCCAACCCCCACGGCAGGTCGTACGCGAAGTCGGCCTGGGCCAGGGCGAGCGCCGCGCGTACCTCGCCCTCGCCGGCGTCCGGCCGGCCCAGCGTCAGGTTCTCCCACACCGACATCGAGAACAGCGTGGGTTCCTCGAAGGCCACCCCGACCAGCCGGCGCAGCGAGGCCAGTCGCAGGTCGCGTACGTCCCGCCCGTCCAGCGTCACCCGTCCGCCGCTCGCCTCGCGCAGCCGGGGCACCAGCGACAGCAGGGTGCTCTTGCCGGAGCCGGTCGCGCCCACGAGCGCCAGCGTCTCGCCCGGTTCGACGGTCAGGTCGACCTCCCGGAGCACCGGCCGCCCGCTGCCCGGGTAGCGGAACGAGACCCCCTCGAACGCCAGCCGCCCGCGTACCTCGGCCCGCTTCAGGACGACCGCGTCGGGGGCGTCCACGATGGCGGGCGGGGTGTCCAGCACCTCCCGGACCCGGTCGGCCGCCGTCGCCGCCTCCTGCCCGCCGGCGATGATCCAGCCCAGCCCCTGCACCGGCCAGATCAGCATGAGCTGGAGGCTGACGAACGCCACCAGCTCCCCGATGGTGAGGGCGCCGTTCGCGGTGGCGGCCGCGCCGGCGACCAGCACGACGCCCAGGGTCAGGTTCGGCACCAGGTCCAGCCGGGCGGAGGTGGTGGCGAGCAGGCGTCCCTTGCCGACCCCGGTGTCGTGCAGCGCGCGGGCGCCGGCGGCGAACCGGGCGGCGAGCTCCGGCGCCCGTCCGTACGCCTTCATCGTGCGCAGGCCCTGAGCCGTCTCCTCGACCAGGGTCGCGAGGTCGCCCTGCTGGTCCTGCATCCGGCGGGAGGCGGCGTGGTAGGCGTGCGCGAACCGCCGGGTGATGTGGAACAGCGGAACGGCGCTGGCCGCCACCACCAGGCCCAGCACGGTGTGCAGCCGGATCAGCAGCGCCACCACGACGACGTACGTGACGACGTTGAGGATCAGGAAGAACAGGCCGAAGGAGAGGAACCGGCGGATCACCGACAGGTCGGTGGTGAGCCGGGAGAGGAGCTGGCCGGACTGCCACCGGTCGTGGAAGCTGGGCGGCAACCGTTGCAGGTGGGCGTAGACGTCGGCCCGGATGGCCGCCTCCATCCCCACCGAGGAGGACGACTGCACCCAGCGCCGGATGAAGATCAGCAGGGCCTCGGCGAGGCCGAAGAGCAGCGCCAGGGCCGCGAGGCGGACCAGCCCGGCCGGATCCTGCCGGGCGACCGGACCGTCCACCACGCGCTGGGCGACCAGCGGTACGGCGATCCCGGCCGCGGTGGCCGCCAGCCCGGCGAGGAGCAGCCAGGCGAACTCCCCGGCGTACGGGCGCAGGTAGTGCCGTAGGCGCCAGAGGCTCCGCAGCGGATGTCGGCCCGTGGTGGGGGCCGGGTCGCCGTCGCTCTCCGCAGGCACTACCCGACGGTAGCGGCAAATGGGAGGGGTGCCGCTGTCAGCTTGCCGTCAACCGCCGCTCATGACCGAGAAGCCACTTCTTCACGTCCAGCCCCCAGCGGTAGCCGCCGAGCATCCCGTCGGTGCGCAGCACCCGGTGGCAGGGGACGAAGAGCGCGGCGGCGTTGCGGGCGCAGGCCGCCGCGGCGGCCCGTACCGCCGCCGGGCGTCCGGCCAGCTCGGCGAAGCCGGTGTAGGTGACCGGCTCGCCCGGCTTGACGTCCCGCAGCACGGTCCAGGCGTGCGCCAGGAAGGCCCCGCCGGTGCGCTGCTCGACCGGCACCGCGTCGATCGCGGTCAGGTCGCCCGCCAGGTAGGACGCGACGGCCGCGGTGACCGGGCCGAGGTCGGGCCGGGCCCGTACGGGTGCCCGCAGGCTGGGGTGGACGAGGGGGAGGAGGACCTGCGGATCGGCGGTGAAGCCGGCGGCCCGGACCGCCCCGTCGGGGCCGGCGAGAACGCTGAGCGGGCCGGCCGGGGTGTCGATGACGGTGCTGTCGATGGTGTTCATGCTGCTCTCCAGAGTCGGATCACCGCGTACGAGCGCCAGGGGCGCCAGCGGTCGGCGTAGCTGTTCAGGGTCTTCGGGTCGTCGGGAAGGCCGAGGGCGGCGGCGCCCCGGCGGACGGCGAGGTCGGTGGCGAGGAGGACGTCGGGGTCGCCGAGCGCGCGCAGCGCGACGTAGTCCGCCGTCCACGCCCCGATCCCGGGCAGTGCCAGCAGTTGCCGCCGGGTCTCCTCCCGGTCCCCGCCCGGTTCCAGGTCGAGCGACCCGTCGGCGACGGCCCGGGCCAGCGTCCGGACGGTCTCCCGCCGCGCCGCGGGCATCCGGAACCCGCCATCCGGCACCCGCAACACCTCCTCGGCCGAGGGAAACCCCCGCAGCTCGTGTTGATCAAGAGGTTGTAGTCGCGACACGCCGTCCGGGCCGCCGACAACTTCATGATCAACGGGAGTGGTCGGGGTGGAGAGGTGGGCGAGGAGGCGGGTCAGGGTGGTCCGGGCGGAGGTGACCGAGACCTGTTGGCCGATGATCGCGCGGACGGCCATCTCGAAGCCGTCGACCGCGCGGGGTACGCGGACGCCGGGCTCCGCCACGACCGTCGGGGCGAGGGCGGGGTCGGCGGCGAGGGTCTGGTCCACCGCGGTCGGGTCGGCGTCCAGGTCGAGCAGCCGGCGGCAGCGCGCCACCGCCGGTGCCAGGTCGCGCATGTCGGTCAGCCGCAGCGTCGCCAGCACGTGCCCGTCCGCCGGGGTCAGCGCCGCCTCGCCGGTGCCGTGCGGCAGCCCCAGGCCCCGGTGGTACGCGCCGTCGCGTACCGCGTCGACCCCGGGCAGCGCCCGCAGCGCCAGGAAGCCCAGCAGGGAACGGGCGTGCAGCGGCGGCCGGTACGCCAGCCGCAGCGTGATCGTGCCCGCGCCGCCCGGCGCCGTCCGCCGGCCCCGGATGTTCCGCAGCTCGGACGGCGACCCGCCGTACACCTCGCGGACGGTGTCGTTGAACTGCCGGACGCTGCCGAACCCGGCGGCGAACGCGATGTCCGCCATCCCGAGGTCGGTGGTCTCGACCAGCGTGCGGGCGGTCTGCGCGCGCTGCGCCCGGGCCAGCGCGAGCGGACCGGCGCCCAGCTCGGCGCGGAGCATCCGGTGCAGGTGCCGCTCCGTGTAGCCGAGCCGCGCCGCCAGCCCGGGCACGCCGGCCCGGTCGACCACGCCGTCGGCGATCAGCCGCATGGCGCGGCCCACCACGTCGGCCCGGACGTCCCACTGCGGGGAGCCGGGGGCGGCGTCCGGCCGGCACCGGCGGCAGGCGCGCAGGCCGGCCCCCTGCGCCGCGGCGGCGGACGGGAAGAACCGGACGTTCTGCCGTTTCGGCGTGATCGCGGGGCAGGACGGCCGGCAGTAGATGCCGGTCGAGGTCACACCGGTGTAGAACCAGCCGTCGAACCGCTGGTCGCGGCTGTCGACGGCTCGGTAGCACCGTTCGAAGTCCAGGTCCACGCACCGATGATGCCCCCGCGCGGGAGGGAACGGCTGGCGGGAATCGGACCTGGGTGTGGCGGGCCCGGGTCGACGCCCGCGGCGGAGGGCGGGGCCGAGCGGAAAGTGTCGGTTGTGGTCGGTACCGTCCCGCCACCAACTCAAGAGAAGGGTGCGGCGATGGCGAGCGGGGCGGGTCGGCAGGCGGCGTCGACAGGGGGCGGGCACCCTCCGCCGGACCGGGCGGTCACGCAGGGCTTCTACGCCCGCATGCGCGCGGTGGCTCCGGCGGCGGTCGGCGCCCTCGACCGCGATCGCGCCGCTGATCCGGCGCAGGCGTTCGGTGACACCGCCTGCGGCCGGCTCGTGCGCTCCCTCGACGCCGACGGGCTGCGCGCCCTCGGCATGTGGGTGCACCACTGGTGCGTGCGCTTCTACGACGACGACACCCGGGCCGCGTTGCGCCTGCTCCGCGAGATCGCCGCCCGGCCGGGGCTGGGCTGGACGGCCGACGAGGTCCGCTGGATGCTCCGCGAGTCATATCCGGCCGGCCCGGCCGCCGAGGCGCGCTTCACGCTGCCGTTCGCGGCGGCGGCCGAGCTGGCCCCGGGGGCAGTGCCGATCGAGCCGGTCATCGCCGGCCAGCCGGGCCCGCGCGATTGACCGGAGGCCGCGGCCCGGCGGGGCGCGCCGGGCGCCGCCGTCCGGCTCGGCGGTTCACCGGCCCCGGTCGGCCGGCGCGGCGGCTCAGCGGGCCCCGCCGGTCGGCGCGGGGGTTCACCGGGCGCGCGACGCGGGGGCACCTGGCCGGCCACGGTGGCACCGACCGCCAACGCGAACCCGGCCAGCTGCGGTCCGGTCATCGCCTGGCCCAGCACCGCCCAGCCGAGCGCGGCCGCGGTCAGCGGGCTCAGCGCGCCGAGCAGGGAGACCTGGGTGACCGGCAGCCGTGCCGCGCCGCGGAACCAGAGGGCGTACCCGAGCGCCGTGCCGACCAGGGCCAGCCAGGCGTACCCGGCCAGCGCCGGCGGGCCGGGCACCGGTGGCGTCCCCTCGACCAGTAGGGCGGCGGGCACGATCAACAGGCCGCCCGCGGTGAGCTGCCAACCGGTCGCGGTCAGCGTGCCCACCCCGGGCGGGCGTCCCCAGCGCCGGGTGAGCACCAGACCGGTGCCCATCGCCGCGGTGCCGGCGAGGCCGGCGGCCACGCCGAGGGCGTCCAGCCCGGCGCCCGGCCGGAGCACGACCAGGGTGACACCGGCCAGCGCGGCGAGGGCGGCGGCGAGCGCTCGCGGGTGCGGTCGCTCGCGCAGCAACAGCATGGTCAGGCCGGCGACCAGCAGCGGCTGGGTGGCGCCGAGGACGGCGGCCGTCCCGCCGGGCAGTCGGTAGGCGGCGAGGAAGAGCAGCGGGAAGAACGCACCGATGTTCAGCGCGCCGAGCACGGCCGACCGCCACCACCAGGATCCGCGCGGCCGGTGCCGGGTGGCGGCGAGCAGCAGCAGGCCGGCGGGGAGGGCCCGGATCACGCCGGACCAGAGCGGCCGGTCCGGGGGCAGCAACTCGCTGGTGACGAGGTACGTCGTCCCCCAGGTGACCGGCGTGACGGCCGTGATCAGGGGGTCGAGGTGGCGGCGGTCCATCGCTCCTCCTAAAGCTTCCGGATAAGCAGCTTAGCGCTAAGCTAGTTACAGGCAAGCTAAAATGGGAGGTGCGAGGTGCGGCACAATCCACGTGTGGCGCAGCAGGACGACGTCGACGGCATCGTCGAGCAGTGGCGGCGGGAACGGCCGGGAATGCGACCGGAGCCGATGGCCGTCTTCGGCCGGATCTACCGGATCGCCCGGCTCGTCGGCGACGAGCAGGAGCGTACGTACGCCCGGTGGTCGATCGGCCGGGGCGAGTTCGACGTGCTCGCCGCGCTGCGCCGGTCCGGCTCGCCGTACACCCTGGCGCCGAAGGCGCTCGCCGCGTCGCTGATGCTCACCTCCGGCGGGATGACCGGGCGGCTCGACCGGCTGGAACGGGCCGGCCTGGTACGCCGGTCGCCCGATCCCGCCGACCGCCGGGGCCTCCAGGTCACGCTGACCGAGGCGGGCCGCGCCCTGGTCGAGGAGGCGGCGGAGGCCGGGCTGGCCGTCCAGCGCCGCCTGCTCGATGCGCTGCCCCCCGAGGACCAGCAGCGCTTGGGTGACCTGCTGCGTACCCTCCTCGACGCGGTGACCGACCGCGAACGGTGACCGGCGCGGCGGCGCCGGCCCCGATCCGGCGGCCCGCGGACGTGCGGCAGGATGGGCGACGCACCCGACGGAAGGACCAGCGTGGCCGCCAGCGACCCGACCATCCTCGCCACCAGCATGGGCATCTACGCGCCGCGCGGGGACGGCGCGGCCCGGCGGATCAATCCCGTCTTCGACCTGGCCGCCGACCTGGCCGGGGCCGGGCCCGAGCCGAGGATCTGCTTCCTCAACCAGGCCGAGGGGGACCAGCCGAGCACGCTGACCCGGGTGTACGAGGCGTTCGCCGGCACCCGGTTCCGGATGAGCCACCTGGCGCTGTTCCCCATGCCGAACGTCGAGGACGTCCGGGCGCACCTGCGGGCGCAGGACATCCTCTGGGTCGGCGGCGGCAGCGTCGCGAACCTGGTCGCCGTCTGGCGGGTGCACGGCCTCGGCGACATCCTGCGCGAGTGCTGGGAGGCCGGTGTCGTGCTGGGTGGGGTCTCCGCCGGCTCGATCTGTTGGCACGCCGGCGGCGCCACCGACAGCTTCGGGCGCACCCTGCGCGGCTTCACCGACGGGCTGGGCTGGCTGCCGTACGGCAACGGCGTGCACTACGACAGCGAGGAGCAGCGCCGGCCGCTCATGCACCGGCTGGTGGGCGAGGGGACGCTGCCGACGTCGCACTGCACCGACGACGGCACCGGCCTGCTCTACCGCGGCGAGCGGCTGGTCGAGGCGGTCGCGGACCGGCCGGGGGTGTCGGCGTACGAGGTCAGCCGCGGCCCGGACGGCAGCGTCCGGGAGACGCCGATCGGGCCGCGCCTGCTCGACTGAGCGCTCGGCCCGGCGGGGCGTCGACGGGAACCCGAGGCAGGTGCGGGTGGCTGCCGGGCGGCGGCGTAAGCTGGCCCGTCGTGAGTCTCACCATCGGCATCGTCGGCCTGCCCAACGTCGGCAAGAGCACGCTGTTCAACGCCCTGACCAAGAACGACGTGCTCGCCGCGAACTACCCCTTCGCCACGATCGAGCCCAACGTCGGGGTCGTCGGCCTGCCGGACGAGCGGCTGCACAAGCTGGCCGAGATCTTCGGCTCGCAGAAGGTGATCCCCGCGCCGGTGTCGTTCGTCGACATCGCCGGGCTGGTGCGCGGCGCCTCCAAGGGCCAGGGGCGGGGCAACGCCTTCCTCGCGAACATCCGCGACGCCTCCGCGATCTGCCAGGTGGTCCGTGCCTTCTCCGACCCGAACGTGGTGCACGTCGACGGCAAGGTCTCCCCGGCCGACGACATCGAGACGATCAACACCGAGCTGATCCTCGCCGACCTCCAGACCCTGGACCGCGCCGTGCCGCGGCTGGAGAAGGAGGCCAAGCTCCGCAAGGACCGGGCCGCCGCGCTGGCCGCCGCGAAGGCGGCGGTCGACGTCCTCGACGGCGGCACCACCCTGTACGCGGGGGCGGCCGCCGCCGGCGTCGAGCTGGAACACCTGCGTGAGCTGCACCTGCTCACCACCAAGCCGTTCCTGTACGTCTTCAACGTCGACGAGGCCGAGCTGGCGAACGCCGAGTTCCTCGACGAACTGCGCGCCCTGGTCGCGCCCGCCGAGGCCGTCTTCATGGACGCCAAGATCGAGTCCGAGCTGGTGGACCTGCCCGAGGAGGAGGCCCGCGAGCTGCTGGAGTCGATCGGGCAGTCCGAGCCGGGGCTCGACCAACTGGTCCGCGTCGGCTTCCGCACGCTCGGGCTCCAGACGTACCTCACCGCCGGCCCCAAGGAGGCGCGGGCCTGGACCGTCCCGGTCGGCGCGACCGCGCCGGAGGCCGCGGGCGTCATCCACTCGGACTTCCAGCGCGGCTTCATCAAGGCCGAGGTCGTCTCGTTCGACGACCTGGTCGCGGCCGGCAGCATGGCGGCGGCCAAGGCGGCGGGCAAGGTCCGCATCGAGGGCAAGGAGTACGTCATGCAGGACGGCGACGTCGTGGAGTTCCGCTTCAACGTCTGAATCCGGCCTGGTCAGCAGGCCCTGCCCAGGGCTGTTCGGGCCGGCGGGCTCGACCCCTACGCTGGCGGGGGGAGGAGCTGGCATGTCGAGCGAGCCGGAACCGGGCCTGGCGCCCGCGCACCTGTCGCCCCGCCACCAGGGCGAGCCGGTCCTGCTGACGGTGGACGGGCAGGACTTCCGCGTCCGGGTACGGGCCGATCACCCCGGCTCGTACGACTTCGACTGGCTCAGCGGGCCGCACGACTACGGGTTCGGCATCTCCGGGCCCGCCGACCCGCCGATGACGCTGGCCGAAATGGAGGCGCACATCCGTGCCTTCCTCGCGATGATCGACCCCGACACCGGCTACCTCGACGTGTCCCGGCGCCGGTGACGCCCCGACATCCAGCAAGTCGTGCCGATGATTTCGCCCGCGGTCGGCCGTCGGTATGACTGACCTCATCGGCGGAAGGAGAACCATGGCCAAGGTGCTGTACTCGGCGACGGCCTCGCTCGACGGCTACATCGCGGGGCCGGGCGGTGACATGTCCTGGCTGACCGAACACCTCGCCGGCGAGAACCCGACGGCGGAGCGCCTGCTCGCCAACGTCGGCGCGCTCCTGGTCGGCAACCGCACCTTCGGGGGCGACGACCCGAACCGGGGCACCGACCAGGAGGGGGCGTTCGGCGGCCAGTACCACGGACCGGTGTTCGTCCTCACGCACCGGCCGTCGGCCGACCCACCCGCGGGCGTCACGTTCGTCGGCGACCTGCACAGCGCGGTCGCGCAGGCCAAGGAGGCCGCCGGCGACAGGTACGTGAACATCCTCGGCGCGGACGTTGCCCGGCAGTGCATCGAGGCCGGCCTGCTCGACGAGGTCCTGATGTTCTTCGCTCCGGTGCTGCTCGGCGACGGGGTCCGCATGTTCGAACACGCGGGCGGGACCACCGTGCGGCTGGCGCCGATCCCCGGCGAGGGCGCGCACTGGTACCGCGTGGTCCGCTGAAACACGACGACCGATCCCTGTCCCCGGCGGTGACGCGGCGGCTGATGCGACACGTCGCCTCCGGCGCCGCCGCCTACGAGCGGGCCCGGGCGACGCTGGCCGCTCTCACGCCGCGCGAACGCGATGTCGTCGTCGCCATCGCCCAAGGGCGCTCGAACGCCGAGATCGCCACCGAGCTGACGATGAGCCTCACGACGGTCAAGGCCCACGTCTCCCACGTCCTGACCAAGCTCGACCTGGCCAACCGCACCCAGGTCGCACTGCTGGCACACGACGCCGGCCTGGTCTGACCAACCGCACCCCCCGCGTACCGGCGACCTTCCTTCCCGCCGCCGCGGTGTCGATCCGCCGTACCGATGCCGGGACAGGTGGCCTCGGCTCGCCACGGATCAGCTGATGTAGTGCAGGATCACGTTGTGGACGTGGTGGCTCTTCTGGGCGCCGCGGAACTCGACCTCGTAGGTGTGCGTACCGACGTGGATCGCGATCGCGCCGGTGGAGAAGAACGAGCCGCCCCACGACTTGTTGCTGACCACGCTCACGCTGGTGATCTTCGAGTACGGGATGCTGGTGATCGCGTACCGCTTGCCGATGAACGAGCGGTCCTGGATGATCACGCGCCGGTCGGTGAGGCCGATGAAACCGGTGCCGGTGCCGACGGCGTCGTAGACGGCGATGATCTGCTCGCCCTCCAGCAGGCCGCTCTGGATCTGCTGGAACTGCTCCTTGCGGTCGTACGTCGCGTTCGCCATGACCCCCAGGGTAGGCCGGCCGGGCCACCTTCAAGATCAAGTGGTCGGCGGCGGGTAGGCGTCGCTCGCCGCACGTACGAACGCGCGGATCCGCGCCGTCGTGCCGCTCTCCCGCCACACCAGGCCGCGCCGGATCGGTGGCGCGTCGTTGATCGGTACGTACGCCACGTCCGGGCGCGGGTAGTAGCGGCGGGTGTGCTCCCCGACGGGCAGCACACCCCGGCCCAGGGCGACCAGCGTGAGCATCTCGGAGAAGGTCTCGCCCACCGGCCCCGCCGGCACCGGGCGGCCGGACGGGGTGTGCTCGGGCGTGCGGTCGCGTTTGAACCCGGCCGAGGTGGCCGCCGGGTACTGCACCACCGGGTGGTCGCCGAGCACCTCCAGCGAAACCGACGCCCGCCGGGCCAGCGGGTGGCCGGCCGGCACCGCGAGGACCCGGGCCTCCTCCAACAGCGCCGGGCCGCAGGCCATGCCGTCGAAGGGGTACGCGGCCAGGAGCAGGTCGATGGACCCGTCCTCCAGGCTGCGCCGAGAGTTGAAGAGCTGGACCTCGCGTACCTCCACCTGGCACTCCGGGTGCCGCTCGGTGAACAGCGCGACGGCCTTGAGCAGCACCGGCGCGGTCCACTCGCCGAGGAAGGCGACGCGCAGCCGCCCGGTCACGCCACGTCCCGCCTCGGTGGCCCGACGGACCGCCTCGTCGATCCCGGCGACCAGCGGCGCCAGGTCGTCGGCGAGCTGCCGGCCGATCGGGGTGAGCTGGACGACCCGGCTGGTCCGGGCGAACAGCGGGGCGCCGACGCGGCGTTCGAGGGTGCGGATCACCTGGCTGACCCGGCCGGTGCTGATCCGAAGGCGCTCGGCGGTCCGGCCGAAGTGCAGCTCCTCGGCGAGGGCCAGGAAGGTCTCCAGCTCGTGGCGTTCCAGCACGTCACATCCCATCGTTGAGTCCTGCTCAACGATAGTGGTGCGATCTCGTCTTGGTCGCGGCGCGCCACCGGCGGAGGGTGAGGGCAGGCACCGATCCGGAAGGGAACATCATGACGATCACCGATCACCTCGCCGCCCTCGACGGCCCGTTGTGGGAGACCGCCGACCGGCTCCGCGGCGTCATCGAGGCGGCGCTGCCCGAGGCGACCGGCGCGGTCTGGCACGGGCACCCGGTCTGGGGTCTCGGAGGCCGGCCCGGCGCGCAGCCGATCTGCCTGCTCAAGCCGTACGCCTCGCACGTCACCTTCGGGCTGTGGCGGGGGCAGGACGTGGCCGACCCGTCCGGCCGGCTGGTCCCCGGCGCGCGGCGGATGGCCTCGGTCAAGCTCCGGGCGGCCGATGACGTCGACGCGGCGCTCTTCACGGGGTGGCTGCGCCGGGCGTACGAGCTGGAGACGCGGTGAGTGCCGTGCGGGTGACCGGCTTCGACCATCTGGTGCTCACCGTCGCCGACGTCGAGCGCGCACTCGGCTTCTACTGCGACCGGCTCGGTCTGGCGCCGGTCCGGGTGGCCGAGTGGCGGGCCGGGCGGGTCCCGTTTCCGTCGGTCCGGGTGAGCCCCGAGACGATCATCGACCTGGTCCAGGGGGAGCGGGGCGGGACGAACGTCGACCACTTCTGCCTCGTGGTCGAGCCGTTGGACTGGGCGGAGGTCGTCGCCTCCGGCGCCTTCACCGTCCTGGCGGGGCCGGTCGGCCGCTTCGGCGCCCGGGGAAGCGCCACCTCGGTGTACGTGCGGGACCCGGACGGCAACTCCGTCGAGCTGCGGTGGTACCCGCAGGACGTGCGGGCCTGACCGGGCGGGGCGGTCGGCGGCGGGTGCTCAGGACTCGGTGACGGCGCGGTACGCGTCCTCGATGCGGGCGGCCAGCAGGACCTCGCCCTCGGTCAGCGGCGCGTTGCCGTGCCCGACCCGGATCTGCGTGTGGTCGGCGCGGCGGTTGATCTCCGGTCGCAGGTGCAGCGCGTCGGCGACCACCTTGACCCGCTCGGTGAGGGCCGCGTGCTGCGAGTCGTCGATCACGAGAGTGCGCCGGATCTGCTCGCCCTCCCGCGTCCACCCCGGAAGCAGGGTCAACGCGTCGCTGAGATAGTCGTGCTTCCCCCGCCCGAACAGCACGCGCATCACCACACCTCCCAGGCGCCGTTGCCGGCTTGTGGCCAAACCGTCGCCATCCCGTGTCTTGCCGGTGGCCCTAGTCTTTCGCCGTACGGTGAGTGTGTCCACGGCCACACTTCCGTGTCTTCCTGGCCTGACGGTCGGCCACGGTACCCAAACCGCCGATTGATCTGGCACGCTGGACGCCCGTGCGGACCGAACGGGCTAACGACGGTGGGCGGGTCGAGCGACGGGAGCTGAAGGTGATCGTCGGCGCGGCGATCATCCAGAACGGGCGGGTGCTGGCCTGTGCCCGCTCCGCGCCGCCCGAGGTGGCCGGCATGTGGGAGTTCCCGGGCGGCAAGGTCGAGCCGGGGGAGAGCGAGACCGCCGCGCTGGCCCGCGAGTGCGCCGAGGAGCTGGCCGTCCGGGTGGAGATCGGCGACCGCGTCGGTCGCAACGTCCGGATGGCACACGGCCGGTCCGTGCTCAAGGTGTACGCGGCCCGCCTGCTGCACGGCGACCAGCCGCAGGCCCTGGAACACTCGGCGCTGCGCTGGCTGTCCGCAGCCGAGTTGGACAGCGTCACCTGGCTGCCCGCCGACGCGCCGATCGTCGCCGCACTCCGCCCCCTCCTGACCGCCCACTGACCCGCCCCCGAAGCGGAGACCCGGTCGGAAAGCGGACGGGGGCCGCCGGCGTGTGCCGTGGCCCCCGTCATCGTCGGTGCTCTCAGTGCTTGTCCTGCTCCGGGTGGGCGAAGTTCAGGTGCTCCGGAGGCAGCGGGAACGTCACGTCGTCGCCGAACGGGGACGGCGCGGCCGCGCGGTCGAAGGTGAGCTCGGTCAGCGGCAGCTTGCCGGACGCGTCGACCGCCGGGGCGGTCGGCTTCGGCACCTCGCGGTGCCAGTTGACACCCTGCTGCGCCTGCACCTCCGAGCGCGGGTCGTGCGAGCCGCCCGCGTGCGAGTGGAACCCGGCCGGGCCCGTCGCGTGCGCGTGCACCGCGCCCGGGGAGTACTCACTGGTCACGCTGGTCTGAGGCACCTGGCCCCTCCGGAAGATCTTGCTACCAAGCCACACGAGTGGATCGTACCTGCGGTCGACGACCCGCTCCTTCATGGGGATGATCCCGTTGTCAGTGATCTTGATGTGCTCCGGGCAGACCTCGGTGCAGCACTTGGTGATGTTGCAGTAGCCCAGCCCCTGTTCGGCCTGCGCGTACTCCTTGCGGTCGGTGCGGGCGTCCAGCGGGTGCATGTCCAGCTCGGCCGCCCGGATGAAGTACCGCGGCCCGGAGAAGGCGGGCTTGTTCTCCTCGTGGTCCCGGATGACGTGGCAGACCGTCTGGCACAGGAAGCACTCGATGCACTTGCGGAACTCCTGCGAGCGCTCGACGTCGACCTGCTGCATCCGGTAGTCGCCGGGCGCCACGCCCGGCGGCGGGGCGAAGGCCGGCGTCTCCCGGGCCTTCTCGTAGTTGAACGAGACGTCGGTGACCAGGTCCCGGATGACCGGAAAGGTCCGCAGCGGCGTGACCGAGATCGTCTCGTCCTCGGTGAACGTCGACATCCGGGTCATGCAGGCCAGCTTCGGCTTGCCGTTGATCTCCATCGAGCAGGAGCCGCACTTGCCGGCCTTGCAGTTCCAGCGGCAGGCGAGGTCCGGCGCGTCGGTGGCCTGGAGCCGGTGGATGACGTCGAGGACGACCTCGCCCTCGTTCACCTCGACCGTGTAGTCCTCCAGGTCGCCGCCGTTCTCGTCGCCCCGCCAGATGCGGAATTGCCTCTTGGTGCCCATCTACTTGCCCGCCTCCTCAGCGAGGGCGTCGAACTCCGCCAGCTCCTCGTCGGTCAGGTACTTGGCCAGCTCCGCGCGGTCGAAGAGCGCGACCAGCTCCGGGCGCATCTTCGGCAGCGGCTTGCGGTCCAGGCGTACGGTGTCGCCCTCCAGCGAGCAGACCAGGTTGACCTGGCGCCACGCCGGGTCCATCGCCGGGTGGTCCTCCCGGGTGTGCCCGCCCCGCGACTCCCGCCGCTCCAGCGCCGCCTTCGCGGTGCACTCCGAGACGACCAGCATGTTGCGCAGGTCCAGCGCCAGGTGCCAGCCCGGGTTGTAGTGGCGACCGCCGGCGGCGCTCACCTTGGCCACCCGCTCGCGCAGCTCAGCCAGCCGGCTCAGCGCGTCGACCAGCTCGCCCTCCCGGCGGATGATGCCGACCAGGTCGCCCATCACCGCCTGGAGATCCTGCTGGAGGGTGTACGGGTTCTCGCCGGTGTCCCGCTGCAGCGGCGCGAGGGCCGTCTCCACCGCGGCCTCCACGGCCGTCACCGGCACCCGGGGCCGCGAGGCCAGGCCGTCGGCGTACGAGGCCGCGTGCCCGCCCGCCCGCTTGCCGAAGACCAGCAGGTCGGAGAGCGAGTTGCCGCCGAGCCGGTTCGACCCGTGCATCCCGCCGGAGACCTCACCGGCGGCGAACAGGCCGCGCACGTGCCCGATCGCCGCGCCCGAGTCCGGGTCGACCTCCACGCCACCCATGACGTAGTGGCAGGTCGGGCCGACCTCCATCGCCTCCTTGGTGATGTCGACGTCGGCCAGCTCCTTGAACTGGTGGTACATCGACGGCAGGCGGCGGCGGACCTCCTCGGCCGGCAGCCGGGTGGCGATGTCCAGGTAGACGCCCCCGGCGGGCGTACCCCGGCCGGCCTTGACCTCGCTGTTGATCGCCCGGGCGACCTCGTCGCGGGGCAGCAGCTCCGGCGGGCGCCGGTTGTTGTCCGGGTCGTCGTACCAGCGGTCCGCCTCGGCCTCGTTGTCCGCGTACTGCTTGCGGAACACGTCCGGCACGTAGTCGAACATGAACCGCTTGCCCTCGGAGTTCTTCAGGACACCGCCGTCGCCACGGACCGACTCGGTGACCAGGATGCCCTTCACCGACGGCGGCCAGACCATGCCGGTCGGGTGGAACTGGAGGAACTCCATGTTGATCAGGTTCGCCCCGGCGCGCAGCGCCAGCGCGTGGCCGTCCCCGGTGTACTCCCACGAGTTCGAGGTGACCTTGTACGACCGGCCGACACCACCGGTCGCCAGCACCACGGCCGGCGCCTCGAAGAGGACGAACTCGCCGGACTCCCGGTAGTAGCCGAACGCCCCGGCGACCCGGTCGCCGTCGAGCAGCAGCTCGGTGATGGTGGTCTCGGCGAAGACCCGGATCCGGGCGTCGTACGAGCCGTGCTCGCGCTTGTCCTCCTGCTGCAGGGAGACGATCTTCTGCTGGAGGGTGCGGATCAGCTCCAGGCCGGTCCGGTCGCCAACGTGCGCCAGGCGCGGGTACTCGTGGCCGCCGAAGTTGCGCTGCGAGATCTTCCCGTCCTTGGTGCGGTCGAAGAGCGCGCCGTACGTCTCCAGCTCCCAGATCCGCTGCGGCGACTCCTTCGCGTGCAGCTCGGCCATCCGGAAGTTGTTGAGGAACTTGCCGCCGCGCATGGTGTCGCGGAAGTGCACCTGCCAGCTGTCCCGGCTGTTCACGTTGCCCATCGCGGCGGCGGCGCCGCCCTCGGCCATCACCGTGTGCGCCTTGCCGAAGAGCGACTTCGAGATGATGGCGGTCTTCTTGCCGGCCAGGCGGGCCTCGATCGCCGCCCGCAGGCCGGCGCCGCCGGCCCCGATGACGACGACGTCGTAGTGGTGTCGTTCGATTCGCGTGGTAGTGGTCATGTCAGGGGCCCTCAGTTGATGAACCGCAGGTCGGTGAACCAGCCGGCGGAGACGGCCATGATGTAGAGGTCGGTGAAGATCACCGTGAACAGCGACACCATGGCGAACGTGCCGTGGCGGACGTTCAGCTTGGACACGAACGTCCAGAACTGGTACCGCACCGGGTGCTTGGAGAAGTGCTTGAGCCGCCCGCCCATGACGTGCCGGCAGGCGTGGCAGGAGAGCGTGTAGCCGGCCAGGGCGACGATGTTGACCAGGATGATCAGCGTGCCCAGGCCGATGCCGAAGCCGCCGTCCGGGCCGCGGAACGCCAGGATCGCGTCGTAGATGTTGACCAGCAGGATCAGGAACGCGAAGTAGAAGAAGTACCGGTGCCAGTTCATGGCGAACAGCGGCAACCGCGTCTCGCCGGTGTACTTCTTGTGCGGCTCGGTGACCGCGCAGGCCGGCGGCGACGCCCACAGTGAGCGGTAGCCCGCCTTGCGGTAGTAGTAGCAGGTCACCCGGAACCCGGCCACGATCGGGAAGGCGATGATGCCCAGCGGGAGGAAGAACGGGAAGTCGCCGAACGGGGTGCCGAAGTGCGACGAGCCCGGCACGCACTCGGTCGACACGCAGGGCGAGTACAGCGGCGTGAGGTAGTGGTAGTCCTCGACGTAGTACCACTTCGCCATGAAGATGCGGATCGTCGAGTAGACGATGAAGAAGAGCAGGATCGCGGCGATGATCGCGGGCTGCACCCACCAGCGGTCCGTACGCAACGTCCGCGCCGAGATGGCGGCGCGGGGCCGCGCCCCCGGCCCTCCCGGCCTCGTTGCCGTAGTTGTCATTCTTCTCTCCCTGACGGGCCCCTCACGGGCGGCGGATCAAAGTTCCGGGCAACCGGACCGGCTGAGCGGCACCCGTTTGCCAACGTCATGCGCACACCAACGGCCACGCCGGCGATGCGGCGCAGCTAAGTGACACACGTTACGCCGATCTTCGCGGGCCGTCCGCGCAAGGCAGTGTCCCGTGTGTCCCCGTCCCAGGAAACCCCTCAACTGAAGATCGATGTCCGGATGTTAGGAACTTCACCGAAGATCGACGAATTTCAGCCAGAAGCACCGCCGGTGAAGTTCCACGAGGCCAGCCGCAGCGCGGGCGCCTCCCACCAGACCCCGTCCACCCGGTCCGGTTGGCGAACCGGCCGTGGGCCGGAGCCGAGCACCGCGCCCGGGCCGAGCGCGCGGACGTACGCCTCGGTGAAGCGGAAGTCGCGGACCGCCCGGGTGACCGCGCCGTCCTCCACGAGCCACACGCCGTTGCGGGTCAGGCCCGTGACGACCAGGCTCTTCGGGTCGAGGACCCGGGTGTACCAGAGGTCGCTCACCAGCAGGCCGCGGCGGACGCCGGCGACCAGCCCGGCGGTGTCCGGGTCGACCACCGCGCCGGAGAGGTCACCGTCGCCCGCCCACTCCGACCGCCCCGCCGCGTCGTCGGCCCGGCCGTGGGGCGGCCCGACGGGGGCGGTGACCAGGCGCAGGTTGCGGGGCATCGGGCCCCAGGTGGCGGCGCCGGCGACGGCGTGCCCGGTCGAGGTCGCGCCGACCTCCGCCGCCGTGCGCCGGTCGTGGGCGACGGCACGGGTGACGCCCGCGTCGACCAGGACCAGCGTCTCGCGGCGCGTGCCCTCCACGTCGAACGGTAGGCCGGAACCGCCGAGCGGGTCGTCCACCAGGGTCACCGCGGCATCGAACTGGGCGGCCCCCGGCTCGGCGAAGGACTGCCGTTCGGCGTACCGCTTGCCGTTGAAGCCGTAGAAGGAGAGGTTCTGGAGCAGGTCGCCGACCGCGGCCGGTTCCAGCACCACCTCGTACCGGCCCGGCGGCAGCTCGACCGGGTCGGCCGCCGCGCGGGCCTTGGCGGCGGCCCGGGCGCCGAGGACCGAGCCGTCGAGATCGGCCAGGCGGTCGGCGGCCAGCCGGGCCACCCCGTCCGAGGCGCCGGTGCGGGCGATGCCGTCCATCGCCGCCTCGGCCGTGCGCCCGCGCGCCGAGTGGCCGGCCGAGTTGGCGAACGCCGACGAGCGGTGGGCGGTGCGGCAGTAGCCCGCCGTCTCCAGCCCGCCGGCCGCCGCCACGAACGCACGGACCCGTTCGGCCCGCTCGGCCGGCTCCGCGTACGCCGTCGCCTCGTCGAGCGGCGGGCCGGCCGGGACCGGCGCGGGCGGGGCCAGGCCCGGCCACCCCGGATCGGGCGGGCAGAGCCGCGCGGCCGCCAGCGTGCGCTCGACGAGCGCGCGCAGCCCGTCGGGCGTGACGACGCTGCCACTACCGGCGGCGGTCCGCCCGTCGACGTGCAGTCGCAGCCGCACCCCGACGCCGGACTCGGCGACGTTCTGGTGGATGAAGGAGTTGGCGAACCGGGTCAGCGCCAGATCGGCCCGCGTCACCACCGCCTCGGCCTCGGCGGCCGGTCCGCCGAGGCGGCGGACCAGCTCGATCACCTGGCCGGCGAGATCCAGCTCGGTCATGCGCGTACCCCCACCCGGACGTTGCGGAAGCGGGCCGGCGCGGCCGGGTGGCCGGTGTGCCCGATCTGGCCCGGCTGCCCCTTGCCGCAGTTGGGCGTGCCCCAGGCGACGGTCTCGCTGGACAGCATGTCCATCGAGCGCCAGAAGAGCGGGCCGATGCCGGTGTACGTGGGGTTGCGCAGCATCCGCCCCCGCTTCCCGTTCCTGATCTCCCAGCCGATCTCGCAGCCGAACTGGAAGTTGAGCCGCTTGTCGTCGATCGACCAGGAGCGGTTGACGTCCATCAGCACCCCCTCGTCGGTGGCCGCGACGATCTCCTCCAGGGTGTGCGGCCCGGGCTCCAGCCCCACGTTGGTCATCCGCACCATCGGCAGTCGCGCCCAACCGTCGGCGCGGACGCTGCCGCCGTGGTCGAGGCCCGCCACGGCCGCCGAGTCGCGTCCCGCGAGCACGCCCACCCAGCGCCCCTCGCGGACCGCGTCGCGCTTGACGGCGGGCGAGCCCTCGTCGTCGTACCCGAAACTGCCGAGCGCGCCGGGGATCGTCGGGTCGATGGTGATCGTCATCAGGTCCGAGCCGTACCGCAGCGAACCGAGCTGGGCCAGGTCCAGCCAGGACGTGCCGGCGAAGGCGGCCTCCCAGCCGAGGATCCGGTCCAGCTCGATGGCGTGCCCGACCGACTCGTGGATCTGCAGGGCGAGCTGCTCGCCGCCGAGGATCAGGTCGGTCTCGCCGGCCGGGCAGAGCGGCGCGGTGAGCAGCGCCCGCGACTCCTCGGCCATCCGGGCCGCGTGCGCGGTCAGGTCGAGCGAGTCGACCAGTTCCCAGCCGGTCGTGCCGTACTGGCCCCGGTAGCTCGGGTACGACCGGCGCTGGGTCTCCCCGTCGCCGATCGAGGTCGCCGAGATGCCGCCGCCGCACTCGCGGATGCGCTGGTCGATCCGGTGACCCTCACTGGAGACGAACCATTTGGCCGTGTCCCAGATCTGGTAGAGCCCCTCGGCGACGTCGGCGCCGTGGTCGGCCATCAGCTTGGTGGCCTCGACCAGCAGGTCGCCCTTGCTGGACAGCGGCACGCCGAGCGGATCCACCTCGCAGGCCGAAACCCAGCTCGCCGTCACGGGGTCGCCGGACACCAGGTCGATCGGCGGGCCGGGGACCCGGGCGCTCGCGCTGGCGATCGCCGCGGCGCGTCGGCCGGCGTCGCGGGCGGCGGCGTCGGCCAGCTCCGGTACGGCGTGGAAGCCCCAGCTCGACCCGACCAGCGCCCGGACTCCCAGCCCGACGCTCTCGTCCTGGGTCAGCTCCTCGATGTCGCCGTTGCGGGCCGACATCGACTCGTAGCGCCGGTGCATCACCCGGGCGTCGGCGTACCGGGCGCCCGCGTCGAGAGCGGCCTGGACGGCGGCGGACGCCGCGTCGAACTCGGTCATGGGCCGACCCTAGGCGAGCCGGCCGACATCCGCGCTTCCTCTGCTACGACATGCGGCATCTCGGGGTGTCACCGTCGGACGCGGTCCCGAGCTGCCGCATCCCGGGTCGGCCACGCGGCTCCGGGGACGTGGGGCTGTCCCGGGACGTTGTCCAGTCGTTACGCTGGGGCCGGCTGACAGTCCGGGCTTTGTAGCTTATTTTCACCCTCTGAGTTCTGCTGTAGGTTCCCTACATCAAACCGAGGGAGGCGGTCGTGGGCAGTCCGGAGTCGGCGCAGGCCGGGGGCCGTCCCGGCGTGCCGGAGCCGCGGTCCGGCGACGGACCGTACCTGCGCGTGAGTGACCTGCGGGTGCGGTTCGACACGACCGACGGCGTGGTCCGCGCGGTCGACGGGGTGTCCTTCGCGGTGGAGCGCGGCCGCACCCTCGGCATCGTCGGCGAGTCCGGCTCCGGCAAGAGCGTGACGTCCCTGGCGATCCTCGGCCTGCACGACCCGAAGCGCAGCAGCATCTCCGGCGAGATCACCGTCGGCGGCCGGCAGCTCGTCGGGCTGCCGGAGGAGGAGGTACGGCGGCTGCGGGGTCGGGATCTGGCGATGATCTTCCAGGATCCGTTGTCGGCGTTGCATCCGTACTACACGGTGGGGCGGCAGATCGCCGAGGCGTACCGGGTGCACCATCCGGACGCGGGTGCGCGGGAGGCGCGGCAGCGGGCGGTGGACATGTTGGGCCGGGTGGGGATTCCGCAGCCGGGGCGGCGGTTCGAGCAGTATCCGCACGAGTTCTCGGGTGGGATGCGGCAGCGGGCGATGATCGCGATGGCGTTGGTCAACGACCCGGGTCTGCTGATCGCGGACGAGCCGACCACCGCGCTGGACGTCACCGTGCAGGCGCAGATCCTGGATCTGCTCGCCGATCTGCAGGCCGAGTTCCACTCGGCGATCATCATGATCACGCATGACCTCGGTGTGATCAGTCAGGTCGCCGACGAGGTGTTGGTGATGTACGGCGGCCGGGCGGTGGAGCACGGGAGTGTGGAGCAGGTGCTGCGGCGGCCGCAGCATCCGTACACCTGGGGGTTGTTGTCGAGCGTGCCGTCGTTGCACGGTGACGCGGACGCGGAGCTGGTGCCGATCCCGGGCAACCCGCCGTCGTTGATCAACCTGCCGTCGGGGTGCGCGTTCCACCCGCGGTGCCGCTACGCCGACCACAACGGCAACCGCTCCCGCACCGAGGTGCCCGAGCTGCGCCCGGCCGGCGCGCCCGGCCACCTGGTGGCCTGCCACCTCTCCGCCGACGACCGCACCCGCCTGTACGCCGAGGACATCGCACACGTGGGGGTGGCCCGATGAGCACCGAAACCGTCGCCCTGCCGGGTGGACCCACCCCCGGGGGCCCGGCCGAGGCCGCCCCGGACGGGCGGCCCGCCGCTGAGCCGTTGTTGCGGGTGCGGGGGTTGACGAAGCATTTTCCGGTGGGTACGGGGTTGCGTGCCCGGGGTGTGGTGCGGGCGGTCGACGGGGTGGATTTCGAGGTGCGGGCGGGGGAGACGCTGGGGTTGGTGGGGGAGTCCGGGTGTGGGAAGACCACGACCGGGCGGATGTTGGTGCGGTTGTTGGAGCCGACGGCGGGCAGTATCGAGTTCGCGGGGCGGGACATCACGCATGTGCGGCGGCGGGGGTTGCGGCCGTTGCGGCAGGATCTGCAGATCATTTTTCAGGATCCGTACGCGTCGTTGAATCCGCGGCACACGGTGGGGCGGATCGTGGCGATGCCGTTGCAGGTCAACGGGATCCGGCCGGCGGGTGGGGTGAAGGCGCGGGTGCAGGAGCTGCTGGAGCTGGTGGGGTTGAATCCGGAGCATTACAACCGGTATCCGCACGAGTTCTCCGGTGGGCAGCGGCAGCGGATCGGGATCGCGCGGGCCCTGGCGTTGCAGCCGAGGTTGATCGTGGCCGATGAGCCGGTGTCGGCGCTGGATGTGTCGATTCAGGCGCAGGTGGTCAACCTGTTGCGGCGGTTGCAGCGGGATCTGGGGTTGGCGTTCGTGTTCATCGCCCACGATCTGGCGGTGGTGCGGCACTTCTGTCACCGGGTGGCGGTGATGTATCTGGGTCGGGTGGTGGAGATCGGGGACCGGGCCGATATCTACACCCGGCCGCAGCATCCGTACACGCGGGCGTTGTTGTCGGCGATCCCGGACGTGACCCGGCTGGGTCCGGCCGGGCGGATCCGGCTGTCCGGGGACGTGCCGACCCCGCTGGACCCGCCCGCGGGCTGCCGGTTCCGGACCCGCTGCTGGAAGGCCCAGGACATCTGCGCCACCCAGGAACCCGCCCTGACCTCCCGCGACGGCGGCCGGCAGGCCACCGCCTGCCACTTCCCCGAAACCGGACCCCTCACCGCCAACGGCGAACCCGCCGGGGAGGTGTCGCGATGAGCCTGTCGTCGGTGGACGGCGCGGCGCTCGCCGAGATCGAATCCGGCGGGGACGGCGAGGCGCCACGGGAGAAGGGATTCGTCGGCCGCTCGCCCGGCCAGCTCGCCTGGCTGCGGCTGCGCCGCGACCGTACGGCGGTGGTCAGCGGTGCGCTGCTGGTCGTGTTCGTGCTGGTGGCGCTCGCCGCGCCGCTGATCGAGGCGCTGTACGGGGTCGGGCCGCGCGACCAGTTCCAGAACAAGCTGGACGGCTTCGGCATGCCCCTCGGCTACGCCGGCGGCGTCTCCGGCGACCACTTCTTCGGGCTGGAGCCGGGCCTCGGCCGGGACATCTTCATCCGGCTGGTCTACGGGCTGCGTACCTCGCTGTTCATCGCGTTCGCGGCGGCCGTGATCACCACGGTGCTCGGCATCGTGCTCGGCGCGCTCGCCGGTTACCTGGGCGGCTGGCTGGACGCGGTGATCAACTGGATCACCGACCTGACCCTCGCGATGCCGTTCCTGATCATCGCGCTGGCGCTGACCCCCACCCTGACCCTGCGCTTCTACGGCGCGCGGGACGCGGTGCCGCCGGCCTTCGGCGTCGGGGTGCTGATCGCCATCTTCGCCGTCTTCGGCTGGACCAGCACCGCCCGGCTGGTCCGCGGCCAGGTGATCGCGCTGCGCGAGCGGGAGTTCGTGGAGGCGGCGCGGGCCAGCGGCGCCGGGCTTGGGCACATGCTCTTCCGGCAGTTGCTGCCGAACATCTGGGCGCCGATCCTGGTGTCGTTCTCGCTGGCCGTGCCGCAGTTCATCACCAGCGAGGCGGCCCTGTCGTTCATCGGGGTCGGGCTCACCGAGGAGACGCCGAGCTTTGGTCGGATGATCTACCAGAGCCTGGACTACCTCCAGACCGACCCGGCGTTCGTCTTCTTCCCCGGCATCATGATCTTCGCGCTCGTATTCGCGTTCAACCTCTTCGGCGACGCGCTGCGCGACGCGCTCGACCCGAAATCGTCCCGGTAGGTGCTGAGATGGCGCGCTTCCTGATCAAGCGGATCCTCTCCGCGGTGCTCACCCTCTGGGCGGTGAGCGTGCTGACCTTCCTCATGTTCTTCGCGCTGCCGCGCGACCCGGTCAGCGGCATGTGCCCGAAGAACTGCAACCCCGAGCGGCTGGAGCGGGTCCGCCAGGAGCTGGGCCTCCGCGACCCGCTGCTCACCCAGTACACCGGCTACATGAAGGGCATCTTCACCGGCCGGGACCTGGGCAGCGCGCAGGGCGGCCAGTGCGACGCGCCCTGCCTGGGCTGGTCGTACGTCAACAACGAGGCGGTGCTGGACACCATCACCCGGGTGCTGCCGGTGACGCTGAGCATCGTGATCCCGGCCGCGATCCTCTGGCTGCTGCTGGGCGTCGGGCTGGGCATGGTCTCCGCCCTGCGCCAGGGCACCTGGCTGGACCGGGCGGCGATCGGCTTCTCACTGACCGGCGCCTCCCTCCAGCTCTACTTCGTCGGTGCGGTCCTGCTGCTGATCTTCGTCTACAACCTGCGGGTGCTGCCGGTGCCGGGCTACACGTCGATCTTCGAGAGTCCGGCGAAGTGGGCGAGCGGGCTGGTGCTCGCGTGGCTCGCCCTGGCGTTCCTCTTCTCGGCCATCTACGCCCGGCTGTCCCGGGCGCAGATGCTGGAGACACTGTCGGAGGACTTCGTCCGGACCGCGCGGGCGAAGGGGCTGGCCAAGCCGAAGGTGTACGGCCGGCACGCGCTGCGCGCGGCGATCACGCCGGTGGTCACCATCGCCGGTCTCGACGTCGGGGCCGCCCTGGGCGGCACGGTCATCACCGAGACCACCTTCGGTCTGCAGGGTCTGGGGCGCGCCGCGGTGGACGCGGTCCGGGCCGGCGACCTGCCGACCATCATGGCCACCGTCCTGATCGCGGCGGTGTTCGTGGTGGTGGCCAACGTCCTGGTGGACCTCCTGTACGCGGCCATCGACCCCCGCGTACGCCTGGGGTGACCCGCCGGTGTCGCGGGCCGCGGCGACCGCTCGCCGGCCGGCGGCGAAATTTATCGACAACTGTTACACAACTCGAAGGTTTTCTTCTTTACGATCCTCGGGACGCCGGTGGTCCGCCGGCGCGACCGGGGTGGAGGAGGTAGGAATGCGACCACGCGTGGCGGCCGCCGCAGGCGGCGCGATCGCACTGGTGGTGGCCCTGGGTGCGTGCTCGGAGAACACGGGCGAGGGCACCACGGTGGACACCGACCGGCAGCAGACCGGGGTCATCGCCACCGACCCGAAGGACTCGATGGGCCCGGCGGCGGAGGTGCCCGGCGCCCAGAAGGGCGGCACCCTCACGATCATCCGGGAGACCCCGATCTCCCACCTGGACCCGCAGCGGACGTACTCGTTCGCGGGCCTGATGGCGTCGCCGCTCTTCGCCCGCTACCTGACCACGTGGAAGGACGACGGCAAGGGCGGGCTGGTCCTCGTCGGTGACCTGGCCGAGACGCCGGGAACCAACGTCAACGACGACTGCAAGGTCTGGGAATTCAAGATCAAGGACGGCGTCAAGTTCGAGGACGGCCGCCCGATCACGTCCAAGGAGATCGCCTACGGCATCGCCCGCTCCTTCAACCCGGACCTGACCAGCGGTCCCACCTACATCCAGGAGTGGCTGGCCGACTCCCCGCAGTACGACACCAAGTGGGACTTCAAGGCGAACCAGGCCGCGCTGCCGCCGGGCCTGACCACGCCGGACGAGAAGACGCTGCGCTTCGAGTTCGCCAAGCCCCGCTGTGACCTGCCGTTCGCGGTCTCGCTGCCGACCACCGCGCCGCTGCCGCCCGACAAGGACACCGGCGTCAACCTCGACAACCAGCCGTTCTCGTCCGGTCCGTACAAGATCACCAAGCACACCGTCGGCACCGAGATCGTCCTGGAGCGCAACGAGCACTGGGACGCGAACACCGACCCGGTCCGGCACCAGTACCCGGACAAGTTCGTGTGGAGCTTCGGCCCGACCGCCGACGCCGCCAACAACCGGGTGATCGCCGACAACGGCGCCGACCAGAGCGCGGTGGCCTGGAACTTCGTGCCCGCCTCGCTGGTCGCGCGGGTCGCCGGCGACCAGGCGCTCAAGTCCCGGACCATCCTGTCCCCGACGCCGAGCGCCAACCAGCTGGTCATCAACAACCAGCGGGTCACGGACCTGAAGATCCGGCAGGCGCTGAACTACGCCATCGACCGGGAGGGCCTGGTCAAGGCGCTCGGCGGGCAGACCGTCGCCGCCCCGATGACCACCCTCATGCCGTCGTCGACGATCGGCCACAAGGCGTACGACGCGTACCCGGCCGGCGCCAACGGCGACCTCGAGAAGGCCAAGGAGCTGCTCGGCGGCCAGACGCCGGAGCTGGTCCTCGGTGTCGCCGACAACACCACCGAGCAGCAGATGGCCGCCCAGCTCAAGGGCAACCTGGAGCGCGCCGGCTTCAAGATCACCGTCCGGAACATCCCGGACGACTCGAAGCTCGACGAGATCAAGAAGAAGGACAATCCCTGGGACCTGTACATCGGTAACTGGGCGGCGGACTGGCCGAGCGGCGCCTCGATCCTGCCGGTGCTCTACGACGGTCGCACCATCAAGGCCGAGGGCAACAGCAACCAGTCGTACTTCAACGACCCGGCGATCAACGCCGAGATGGACCGGATCCTGGCTTTGTCGCCGGCCGAGCAGGGCCCGGAGTGGGGCAAGCTCGACGAGCGGATCATGAAGGAGCACGCCCCGGTCGTGCCGCTCTACGTCGACGTGGCCTACCTGGTGCACGGCTCGAAGACGGGGGGCGTGTTCATCTCCAGCGTCTTCGGGTACCCGTCGTTCGTGAACGCGTACGTGAAGCCGTAACCCGTACCGCCGAAGCGGGCCCCCGGCCGACAACGACGTCGGCCGGGGGCCTTTCGCGCTGTTGAGAAGGGGCCCCTCCGCCACCGCGGGCGTCAACAAGGGCCCTTCCCTACAAATGCGTGCGGAGGAAGGCCAGTTCCTGCTTCAGCAGGTTCTCGCGGACGCCGCCGGCGGCCATGTGGGTCGCCCCGGTCAGCGGCAGCACCGCGTGCGGGCGCCCGCTGGCCAGCAGCGCCGCCGACAGCCGCAACGTGTGCCCGGCCACCACGTTGTCGTCGGCCAGCCCGTGCACCAGCAGCAGCGGCCGGGCCTCCTCCGGACCGGTCGGCGGCTCGGCGGCCAGCTCCACCAGCGAGTGGTGGGCGTACACGTCCGCACCGTCCTCCGGCAGGCCCAGATAGCGCTCCGTGTAGGCGGTGTCGTACAGGCTCCAGTCGGTCACCGGCGCCCCGGCGATCCCGCACCGGAACAGCTCCGGGTGGCGCAGCACCGCCAGCCCCGCCAGCCAGCCCCCGAACGACCAGCCCCGTACGGCCACCCGGCCGAGGTCCAGGTCCGGATGCTTGTCGGCGAGCGCGGTGAGCGCCTCCACCTGGTCGGTGAGGATCACGTCCGCCATCCGCCGGTGGATCGCCTTCTCGAACGACGGCGCCACCCCGGGCGTACCCCGGTTGTCGACGACGACAACCGCGAACCCGGCGTCGGCCCACCACTGCCGCTCCACCCACGCCGACCGGACGGCGAGCACCTCCTGGTGCCCGGGACCGCCGTAGATGTCCAGCAGCACCGGCAACCGGCGCCCGGTGACGTGGTTGTCCGGGTAGAGCACCGCCGCCGGCAGCCGCCGGTCGGTCACCCGCTCCAGCAGGGGCAGCGGGGAGTACGGCGGGTTCGCCGCGAACGACCGCAGCTCGGCCACCTCCCGGTCGCCCTGCCACACCGTCCACCGCCAGCCGGCGTGGTCCAGCGAGGCGCTGCCCACCACGAGCACGTCCCCGCCCACCTCGGCGACGTGCCAGCCCGAGTCGGTGGTGATCCGGCGGGCGTCCACGCCACCGCCGATCGTGGTGCGGACCCGGAACAGGTGCTGCTCGCTCGGCTCGCCGTCGCTCGCCTCCACCAGCAGGTCCGCCGGCCCGTTGCCGGAGACGACCGGCAGCCGGCCCACCACCCGGCGCACGTACAGCGAGGGCGGGGTGAGCAGGGTTCCGTCGGCGAAGAGGCAGCGGGCGTCGTACCCGTCGTGGGCCAGCTCCCCGCCGACCAGCACCCGGCCGTCCGGCAGGTGGGCCGGTGTGCCGGGGATCGGGTCCACCCAGCGCGGGTCGGCCAGCTCGGCGTGCACCTGCGTCTCCCCGGTCCGCGGGTCCACCGCCAGGACCAGCCCGTGCTGCTGCGACCGGCGCAGCACGGTGATCAGCGGGCCGCCGTCGGCCCAGTGCACGGTCGTCAGGTACGGGTAGGTCTCCCGGTCCCAGTGCACGTCGACCCAGCCGTCGTCGAGGTCGAGCAGGTGCAGGCTGACCTCGGCGTTGGGCCCGCCCGCCCGGGGGTACGCGACGCTGGTCGGCGGGCTCGCCGGGTCGGCCGGGTCGTGCAGGTGCCAGCGGTCCAGCCGGGACTCGTCCACCCGGGCGGCGAGCACGGACCGCCCGTCCGGCGCCCACCAGTAGCCCCGGAACCGGTCGAACTCCTCCGCCGCCACGTGCTCGGCCAGACCCCACGTCACCCCGGAGTCCTCCCCGGCCAGCATGGTGTCCGTGCCGTCGTGCTCGACCACCCGCAGCTCGCCCCGGCGGACCCCGTCGGCCGCGTCGGTCACGTACGCCAGCCGCTGCCCGGTCGGGTCGGGACGGGGATCCAGCACCGGGCCCACCGCGGTCACCTCGACCACGTCGCCGTGGACCAGGTCGGCCCGGAACAGCCGACCGGCGAGCGCGAACACAGCCACCCGGCCGGCCGCGTCCAGGGCGTACGAGCCGATGCCGGCGGCGCTCAGCCGCAGGCGCTCCCGCAATGCCCGCTCACCCGGGCTGAGCGTGTCGGCGCCGCCGCCGAGCAGCGCGGCCGGGTCGGCGACCAGCCGTTCCTCGCCGGTGGCGACGTCCAGGAGCCAGAGCGCGTCGGCCGGGTCCTCCGGACCGGACGAGCGGAGGAAGACCACCCGCGAGCCGTCGTCGGCCACCGAGATCGCGCGCGGCGCTCCGTGGCGGAACCGACGGGTACGTGCGGCCAGCTCCGGAAAGTCCACACGTCGGATCGTAGGACGGTGCCGGAGGTGATGTGGCCGACCTGCCTGGACGCGTCCGGGCCGTCGGGGAAGAACCGCCGGTTAGAGTGACGGGCGTGACGACGCTGCCCGATCGCCGGCTTCTGCTGGTCCACGCGCACCCCGATGACGAAGCCATCGGCACCGGCTCCACGATGGCCCACTACGCGGCCGCCGGCGCCCACGTCACGCTGGTGACCTGCACCCTGGGCGAGGAAGGCGAGATCCACGTACCGGAGTTGGCGCAGCTCGCCGCGGCCGAGGCCGACCAGCTCGGCGGCTACCGCATCGCGGAGCTGGCCGCGGCCTGCCGTGCTCTCGGGGTCGCCGACCACCGGTTCCTCGGCGGGGCCGGCCGCTACCGCGACTCCGGCATGATGGGCCTGGCCACCAACGAGCACCCGCGCGCCTTCTGGCAGGCCGACCTCGACGAGGCCGCCGGACACCTGGTGGAGATCATGCGGGAGGTCCGGCCGCAGGTCATGATCACGTACGACGGGAACGGCTTCTACGGGCACCCCGACCACATCCAGGCCCACCGGGTGGCGATGCGCGCCCACGAGCTGGCCGGCGCCGAGGGGTTCGCCCCGGCGAAGGTCTACTGGACGGCGATGCCGCAGAGCGTGCTGGAGGCCGGCATGGCCCACTTCGCCGGCTCGTCGGACAACCCGTTCGTGGGCATCGAGGAGGCGACCGAGCTGCCGTTCTGCACGCCCGACGCCCAGATCGCGGCCCGGATCGACGCCACCGACCAGCACGCCGCCAAGGAGGCGGCGATGCGCGCCCACGCCACCCAGATCCCGGACAACTCCTGGCTGTACTCGATCGCCGGCAACTTCGGCAGCGAGTTCATGGGCGTGGAGTACTACACGCTCGCGGTCGGTGAGAAGGGCCCCGGCTCCGGCCCGTACGGCTGGGAGGACGACCTGTTCGCGGGGCTCGCGGTCGATCCGGACCGGTCCCCGGTCGGCGCGGCCGGTTCGCGGTGACCCTCCCCGTCGCCCCGGTGTCGGTCGTGCCCGACGAGAGCGTCCCGCCGCCCCCCGCCGGGTCCGGGCGATTGGCCGACCTCATCCTGCGGGTGGCCGGCGGCCTGCTCGCCGTCCTCGGCGGGGTGCTCAGCGCGGTGCTGGAGCTGATCCTCGCCCCGGCCCGGGTCGGCGGGCAGCTCATCGGGGTGGCGGTGCTGGTAGCGGTCGCCGCGAACGTCCTGCTGAGCTGGTTCGCGCACCGTACGGTCGAGCGCCGGTGGGCAGTGGCGTTGCCGGCGGTGCCGTGGTTCGCGATCGTGGCGGTCGCCGGCATCCGTACCGCCGAGGGGGACGTGCTGCTGACCGGGACGTGGGTGGATCTGCTGCTCGTGGTGGCCGGCGCGATGACCTTCGCGGTGATGGGTTTCCGGCAGATCCTGGCCGCGCCGCCGCCCGCGCGCCTCGGGGCCTGACGCGGCACCGCTTCCAGTGGTAGATATTCCTGCCAGGAAGGGCCCGCCGGAGGGCGGCGGGCGGTACGGCGGGAGGCGTGCGATGAGTCAGCGGTGGCGGGCGGTCGGAGTGCTCGCGGGTGCGCTGTTCTTGGTCAACGTGGTCGCCCGGCTGATCATCCGGTTCGGGTTCGACGGCGACGACACCACCGCCGCCGACCGGGTGTCGCTCGGGATGTTCGTGGTGATCGGGCTGATCCTGGCCGTGGTCGCCTTCGTCTGGGGCCGGCGCCGGCCGGCGGCCGAGTGGACCGCCGACATGGCCGCCGCGGTCGGCGCCGCGCTGGCGCTGACGATCTTCGTCGGGCCGCTGCTGGTCGGGCGGAACCCGTTCGGCGACGGTGCCGGCACGTTCTTCGCCCAGATCTGGCTCTACCTCGCGGCCACCGGCATCGGCGTGCTGCTGGGCTACCTGCTGGCCGTCGCGCTCGGCCTCGACCACCGGTCGCAGACCCTCCGGCGGATCGCCGAGACGAAGACCGCCAAGCCGCGCCGGCCGGTCCGCCGTTGACGGCCGCTTGATCGACTCGGCTTGCGGCAGGTCGGGCTGACCCGCCCGGGCGACACCGCGGAATACCGCATCCCGCGTCAGGCCGGCGGCGCGACCCGCGTCAGGTAGGTGTGGTGGGTGGTGAAGCCCAGCGAGCGGTAGAGCGCCACCGCGGCGGTGTTGCGCTGCTCGACCTGGAGGAAGGCGTCGGTGGCGCCGACCGCCGCCCCCCACCGCGCCAGCGCGTGGATCACCCCGCGGGCCAGCCCCTGCCGACGGGCCTCGGGCACCACCTCGATCAGGCTCAGGCCGAGCCAGCGGCCCGCCCCGGTGACCGTGCCCCGGCCGACGGCGACCAGCCGGTCGCCCGCGTACACCTGGGCGAAGCGGACCTGGTCCACGGCGGTGAGCACGTGCCGGGCGGCGTCCGGCAGGCCGCCCTTGCGGCCCGCGGCGATCGCCAGCCACTCCGCCGACGGCGCGGTGGCCAGCTCGACGTCGCCGGCCGGCCGGCCCGCGCCCGCCGCCGGCTCCGGCGGCGCCCCGGGGCCGTCCGGGCCCGCCGCGGTGACCAGCGTTTTCGCGGGCTGGCCGGGTGCGGCGGTAACCGCTGCCCGGCCGACGAGCGCGGCCAGCGGCACGGTCTGTACGAGCACCGGGGGCCGGCTGGTCCAGCCCCGCGCGTCGAGCTCCGCGCCGACCGGCGCGGCGAGCGGGAGCGGCGTGTTGACCAGGGCCGGCCGGCCGAGGTCGGCGTACCAGCGCACCACCGCGTCGACCGCGGCCGGGAGCGGCCGGTCCGGGTCGCCGACCGGCAGCGCCGAGTTGGCCCGTCCGGTCCAGCCGTCGGCGCTGCGCAGCAGCCACTCGCCCAGGCGGGCCCGGGTCGGCGCGGGCCACGCCTCGTCGGCGGCGCGCTCCAGCGCGGCCACCGCGACGGCCGTCGGCCGGCGGGCCGGTGGGACCCGTTTCGCCCGGTGCACCTCGGCCACCGGCACCTCGACCCGCCCCTGCTCGGTGGCGATAGTGAGATGGGTCTCGCTCAGTTCGACCAGCTCGCCCAGGGCGTCGCTGAAGAGGGGCCGGCCTTCGCGAATCCCCACAATGCGGCGGACCACGATGCGGTGTCCCACATCCTGCTGTCGGAGCACGATCGACCTCCTCCCCGGCGAGATACTAGGCTCATAGCGTCGCGGTGATCGCGGCGTGTCTTGCGGAGGAGAAGATCGGTGACCTACATCATCGCCGAGCCGTGCGTGGATGTGCTCGACAAGGCATGCATCGAGGAGTGCCCGGTCGACTGCATCTACGAGGGCAACCGGATGCTCTACATCCACCCCGACGAGTGCGTCGACTGTGGTGCCTGTGAGCCCGTGTGCCCGGTCGAGGCGATCTTCTACGAGGACGACGTCCCGGAGCAGTGGAAGGACTACACCGCGGCCAACTACGAGTTCTTCGAGGACCTGGGCTCGCCCGGTGGCGCCTCGAAGATCGGCAAGGTGGAGAAGGACGCGACCTTCGTCGCCGCCCAGCCGCCGCGCGGAGAGGGCCACTGAACCGGCCCGCGCCGGTCTCGGCTCGGCTGCCCGAGTTCACCTGGGACGCCCTGGACGCCGCGGCCGCCCTGGCCGCGGCGCACCCGGACGGTCTGATCAATCTCTCCATGGGCACGCCGGTCGACCCGGTGCCCCCGGTGATCCGGCAGGCGCTGGCCGACGCGTCGGACGCCCCCGGCTACCCGCTGACCGCCGGCATGCCCGCGCTGCGGGACGCGATCGCGGCCTGGGTGGCGCGGGCCTGCGGGGCGGGCGTGGACGGCCTCGGCGTGCTGCCGACGGTCGGCTCCAAGGAGCTGGTCGCCTGGCTGCCGACGCTGCTCGGGATCGGGCCGGGCGACGTGGTCGTGGTGCCCAGGATCGCCTACCCGACCTACGAGGACGGCGGCCGGCTCGCCGGGGCCACCGTCGTCCGGGCCGACTCGCTGACCGCCGTCGGCCCGACCCCCCGCGTCCGCCTGGTCTGGCTGAACTCACCGGGCAACCCGACCGGCCGGGTGCTGCCCGCCCCGCACCTGCGGAAGGTGGTCGACTGGGCCCGCGAGCGTGGGGCGGTCGTCGCCAGCGACGAGTGCTACCTGCCGTTGGGCTGGGAGGCCGAGCCGGTCTCGGTGCTGTCACCCGAGGTCTGCGGCGGGTCGTACGAGGGGGTGCTCGCGGTGCACTCGCTCTCCAAGCGCTCCAACCTCGCCGGCTACCGGGCCGGGTTCGTGGCCGGCGACCCCGCCCTGGTCGCCGAGCTGCTCAAGGTGCGCAAGCATGCCGGGATGATCGTGCCCGCGCCGGTGCAGGCCGCCATGGTCGCCGCCCTGCGGGACGAGCGGCACGCCGACGAGCAGCGGGACCACTACCGGGCCCGGCGTGCCGTGCTGCACGCGGCGTTCACCGGCGCCGGGTTCACCGTCGAGCACTCGGAGGCGGGCCTCTACCTGTGGCTCACCCGCGACGAGGACTGCTGGGCGACGGTCGACTGGCTGGCCCGGCGGGGCATCCTGGTCGCGGCCGGCGCCTTCTACGGGCCGGCCGGCGCCCGGCACGTCCGCGCGGCGCTGACCGAGTCCGACGAGCACATCGCGGCGGTCGCCGGCCGGCTGGCCGCCTGACCGCCGCCGACCGGGGACGCCGAGGTACGCGATGGGGGTCAGGGCCGGCGCGGCACTGCGGGCGGCGGTGGTCGGCACCGGCCTGATCGGCGGTTCGGTGCTCCTGCGGCTGCACGAGGCCGGCGTCGACGTCGCCGGTTGGGACCCGGATCCGGCCACCCGGGCGGACGCACGCGGCCGGGGCCTCGCCGTCCCGGAGACGCTGGACGAGGCGGTCGCCGGGCGGGAGCTGGTGTTCTGCAGCGGGCCGCTGCCCACCCTGCCGGACACCCTGCTGCGGGTGGCCGCGGCCACCCCGGCCGACTGTGTCCTCACCGACGTGGGCAGCACCAAGGGTGCGCTGGCGGCCTTCGCGGAGCAGCACGCACTGCTCGACCGCTTCGTGCCCGGCCACCCGATGGCCGGCGCCGAGTCCGCCGGGTTCGCCGCCGCCACGCCCACCCTGCTCGACTCCGCCGCGTGGGTGCTCTGTCCGGCACCCGGCACCGGGACGCCCGCCTTCCGCCGGCTCACCGGGCTGCTCGTGGAGCTGTTCGGAGCGCGTGTCGTACCGATGACCCCGGCCGAACACGACACCGCCGTGGCGCTGGCCTCGCACGTGCCGCACCTGCTCGCCGGCGCGCTGGCCGGGGCGGCGGACCGGGATCCGCTGCGCGACGCGGTGCTCGCCCTGGCGGCCGGCAGCTTCCGCGACGGCACCCGGGTCGCCGCCACCCCGGCGGCGCGGACCGCCAACATGCTGCTCGGCAACCGGGACCGGGTGCTGCGCGAACTGGCCGGTGTGACGGCGTACCTGAACGACCTGGTCGACGCGCTGCGGGCCGGCGACGCCGACCGGCTCACGGCGCTGCACGCGGCGGCGGGCGCCGCCCGCGACCTGGTGTCCCGCCGCGCGTACCGCACCCGCGTCCGGGACTTTCCGGCCGGCGGCGACCACGCCGAGGAGGTGGCCTGGCTGCGGGCGGTCGGCGCGGCCGGCGGGCACCTGGGCGGCTGTCACGTCCGGGAGGAGCGGGTCTCCTACACCGCTCACCTCCCGACGCCGTCCGGAGCGTGAGGGGCCGCGAGCGCGGTTAGGGTGAGGGCATGGTGGACGGGCCGGTCGTGGCGGTGCGCGGCGAGGCGTACCGGGAGGTCCCGCCCGAGCTGGCCCAGTTCGCGGTGACCGCGACGGCCCGCGACCGGGACCGGGAGACCACGCTGAGCCGGTTGGCCGAGCGGGCCGCCGCCGTCCGGGTGCTCCTCGACGGGTACGGCCCGATGATCGTGCGGCGGGAGACCGGCGAGCTGCGCGTCCGGCCGGAGACCCGGCGCTCCGGGGAACGGATCGTCGCGTATCACGGCAGCGTGAGCACCACCGTCACGGTCGGCGACTTCGACCCGCTGGGCGAGCTGATGCTCCGCCTCGCCGACCAGGACCAGGTCGAGGTGTCGGGGCCGTGGTGGTCGCTGCGCCCGGACAGCCCGGTGCACCGCGAGGCCCGGCACGCCGCGATCGCCGACGCGCTGCAGCGTGCCCGCGAGTACGCGGAGGCGCTCGGCGCCCGGATCACCGCGCTGGTCGAGCTGGCCGACGCCGACACCGACCGGCCGATGCTGGCCCGGATGGCGTACGCGGCCGAGGCCGGCGGGGCACCCGAGCTGGAGCTGGAGCCGCGGCAGCAGACCGTGCAGGCGGCGGTGCACGCGCGGTTCACGATCAGCGAGCCGGTCCTCGACTGATGGCGACGGCCCGGGTCGTACCCGTCGACGAGCTGGTGGCGCGCGCCCGCGCGCTCGCCGAGGCCGGCCCGCGCCAGCTGCTGGGCATCGCCGGCGCTCCCGGCGCGGGCAAGTCGACGCTGGCCGAGCAGGTCGTCGCCGCGGTCGGCCCGGCCGCCCGGCTGGTGCCGATGGACGGCTTCCACCTGGCGCAGGCCGAGCTGGTCCGGCTGGGTCGGGCGGCGCGCAAGGGCGCCGCGGACACCTTCGACGCCAACGGGTACGTCTCGCTGCTGCGCCGGCTGAAGCGCCTGGAACCCACCTCGGTGTACGCGCCGGAGTTCCGCCGCGACCTGGAGGAGCCGGTGGCCGGCGCGATCGAGGTGCCGCCGGAGGTGCGGCTGGTGGTCACCGAGGGCAACTACCTGCTGGTGTCGCAGTTCCCGTGGGAGGAGATCCGGGCGCTGCTGCACGAGGCGTGGTTCCTGGACCTGGACGCGGAGCTGCGGCTGCGCCGGCTCACCGCCCGGCACGAGGCGTACGGGCGCTCGCCCGAGGAGGCCCGGGCCTGGGCGCAGGGCACGGACGAGGTGAACGCCGGCCTGGTCGCCGGCACGGCGTCCCGGGCCGACCTGGTGGTCCGCCTCGCCGAGCCGCCGCCCGCCTAGCGCGTCACGCGAGCTGGCGGACCACCCGGGCGGGGTTGCCGAGCGCGACGACGTTCGGCGGTAGGTCCTTCGTGACCACCGCGCCGGCGCCGACCACCGTGTTCGCGCCGACGGTGACGCCGGCCAGCACGATCGCCCCGCCGCCCAGCCACACGTTGTCGCCGATGACGATCGGCCGGGCCGCCTCCCACTTGTCGCGGCGCGGGTCCGGCTCGACGGGGTGGGTGGGGGTGAGCAGCTGCACGTTCGGCCCGACCTGGACGTCGGCGCCGATCGTGATCGGGGCGACGTCGAGGAAGACCGCGTTGTAGTTGACGAAGCTGCGCGGCCCGATGGTGATCCGCGACCCGTAGTCGACGTGGAGCGGCGGCCGGACGTACGCGCCCTCCCCGACGTCGCCGAGCAGCTCCCGCAGCGCCACCTCCCGCTCCGGCCCGGCGTTGGGGGCGGCGTTGAACCGTTCCATCCGGGCGGCGGCGCGGTTCCGGTCGGCTTCGATCTCCGGGTCGTCGGCGAGGTAAAGCTCGCCGGCGAGCATGCGTTCCTTCATGGACGTCACCGGCTGATCATGCCGGACACCCGCTCGCAAATGTCGGCGGAACGTCATCTTCCGGACTATACATTGCATACCCGGTATGTAATTCTGATGACCGTCAATGCGACTCCCGTAGATAAACGCTCAACGAGGAGGATCCGTTGCACAGAAGAAGAAAAACGGTCGTCATCGGCCTCGTGCTCGCGCTGGCGGTGACCACGCCGGCCGCCGCCTCCGCCGCGCCCCCGGCCGGCGCCGCACCGGCCACCACGGCCACCACGGCCATCACGGCCACCACGCCGGCTGCCGGCAGATCGCACACGCTCACCCTGATCACCGGGGACCGGGTGACCGTGACCGCCGCCGGCAAGGCCGCGGTGCGCCCCGGCCCGGACCGGGAGGACCTGCGTTTCCAGGTGCGCCGGGAGCGTGGTCACCTGTCCGTCGTGCCGCAGGACGCGGTCCCGCTGATCCAGGCCGGCCGGGTCGACCGCCGGCTCTTCGACGTCACCGGGCTGATCGCCGCCGGCTACGACGACGCCCGCCGCGACAGCCTGCCACTGCTCGTGTCGTACGCGGACTCCCCGGCCCGGCGCGCCACCGCCGCACCCGCCGGCACGCGCTTGACCCGCGACCTGCCCGCGATCAACGGCGCCGCCCTGACGGCCGGCAAGTCCGACGCGGGTGCGGTGTGGTCCGCACTCGGGGCCGGTGGCGCCGGTGCCCGGCTCGGCGCGGCGGGGGGCGTCGAGCGACTGTGGCTCGACGGCCGTCGCACCGTCACCCTCGACCACAGCGTCGGCCAGATCGGTGCCCCGACCGCCTGGTCGGCCGGCCTCACCGGCGAGGGCGTGACCGTGGCGGTGCTGGACACCGGGGTCGACGCCACCCACCCCGACCTGGCCGGCAGGGTGGGCGAGGCGCGCAACTTCACCGAGACGCCCGACGCCCGGGACACCATCGGGCACGGCACCCACGTCGCCTCGACCATCGCCGGCAACGGCGCCGCGTCGGGCGGCCGGTACAAGGGGGTCGCGCCCGACGCGACGCTGCTCGACGGCAAGGTCTGCGAGGACTTTGGCTGCACGGAGTCGGCGATCCTGGCCGGCATGCAGTGGGCTGCCGTCGACAAGCGGGCCGATGTGATCAACATGAGCCTCGGCGGTTGGGACAGCCCCGAGGTCGACCCACTGGAGGAAGCGGTCGGCACGCTGACCGCGCAGACCGGAGCGCTCTTCGTGATCGCCGCCGGCAACGACGCCATGGACGGCTCGGTGGGCTCCCCGGCCAGCGCGGACGCCGCGCTGGCCGTCGGCGCGGTCGACCGGAACGACGACCTCGCCGACTTCAGCAGCCGCGGTCCCCGGGTCGGTGACGACGCGCTGAAGCCCGACATCACCGCCCCCGGGGTGGACATCGTCGCCGCCCGGTCCGCACACGGCCTGATCGGCGACCCGGTGGGGGACCGGTACGTCACCGCCTCCGGCACCTCGATGGCCACTCCGCACGTGGCCGGCGCGGCGGCGCTGCTCGCCCAGCAGCACCCCGACTGGGCCGCCGGGCAGCTCAAGTCGACCCTGATGGCGTCCGCTCGGCCACACCCGGAGCAGACCGCGTACCAGCAGGGGGCCGGGCGGGTCGACCTGACCCGGGCGATCGGGCAGGCCGTGACCAGTGACCCGGTCAGCATCTCCTTCGGCCGGACCCTCTGGCCGCACGACGACGACGCGCCGGTCACCCGTACCGTCGCCTGGCACAACTCGGGATCCGACCCGGTCACCCTCGACCTCGCGGTCGAGGCGACCGGTCCCGGCGGCCGACCGGCGCCCGGCGGCATGCTCAGCCTCGGTGCCGACCGGGTCACCGTCCCGTCCGGCGGGCGCGTGGAGACCACCGTCACCGTGGACACCCGGCTGGGCGACGCCGACGGCTACTGGACCGGCCGGGTGGTGGCCCGCTCCGGCGACACGGTGGCGGTCACCCCGCTGGCCGTCAACCGCGAGGTGGAGAGCTACGACATCACCCTGACCCACCTCGGCCGGGCCGGGACGACGCCCGAGCACTGGTCGAGCACCTTCGTCGGGCTGGACGCGTACGTCGTCCGGGACGCCTTCGGCTCGGGCGGCACCGCCGAGGTGCGGCTGCCGAAGGGCCGGTACGGGCTGAACTCGCTGATCTACGAGCCGGGGCCGGACGGCGAACCGGGAGCGTTGACCATGCTGGCCGAGCCGGAACTCGTGGTCGACCGCGACGGCGCGCTCACCGTGGACGCGCGGACCGCCAAGCCGGTGCTCACCACCATTCCCAGGCGGGGGGCGGCTCCGGTGCTGATCGACGTCGGCGCGGTCTTCTACACCGACGACGGCGGAATCTTCGGCTTCGGAGTCTGGGCCGACACCTTCGACGGCCTCGCCGCCGGTCCGGTCACCGGCGGCCGCGTCTCCGCCGAGAAGTTCGTGGCCACCGTAAGCAGCCAGTGGGCCGACCTGGACGCGGCGTCCAGCCCGTACCTGTACGCGCTCAGCGAGGCGATCCCCGGCCGGATGCCCACCGGCTTCGTCCGGCACTACCAGGCCGGCGACCTCGCCACCGTGGTGCACCGGTTCCGGGGCGGCTACGAGGGAATGCTGGCGGAGCGCTTCGTCCTGCCCGAACTGGAGTACAACACCGGCGGCTCGGCGATCATCCTGCCCACCGCCGTGCCGGGCGAACGGGTGGAGCACTACAACACCAAGGGCGTGCGCTGGGAGTCCGAGATCGACTTCGGGGTGCTCGACCCGGAGGGTTGGCTGCTGCCGAAGGCCGCGCTCTTCTCCGTCCCGACCGCGTACCGGGCCGGCCGGACCGTTCACGAGGACTGGAACCGGGCCCCGTACGGGCCGTCCTTCCCGAGGCCACGCTGGCCGGAGCAGAGCGTCACCCGTTCGGGTGACACCCTCTACGTCGGCCTGCCGGTCTTCAGCGACGCCGCCGGTCACCCCGGCTACTCGCTGGCGGACACCGAGCGGACCCGGCTCTGGCGCAACGGGAAGCTGGTCGGCGAGTCCGGGTACGCCGGCTACGGCGAGTTCCCGGTGCCGCCGGCCGCGGCGGACTACCGGCTCACCGTCGAGGCGACCCGGAGCTTCACCGACCTGAGCACCGAGGTTGAGTCCACCTGGACCTTCCGGTCCAGGCACATGCCCGGCGAGGACTTCGTCCGGCTGCCGCTGTCGTCGATCCGGTTCGCCCCGCCGCTGACCGCCGACAACAGCGCCCGGGCCGGCAAGTTGCTGCCGATCCCGGTCGAGGTGCGGCGCCAGCCCGGTGCGGGCACCGCGACCGTCGCGAAGCTGACCGTCGACGCCTCGTACGACGGCGGGAAGACGTGGCGGAAGGCGACAGTGCTCCGTGCCGGGAGCGGCTGGGTCGCCCTGGTCCGGCACCCCGACGCCGCCGGGTACGTGTCCCTGCGGGCAAGCGCCCGGGACACCGACGGCAACACGGTGACCACACGCATCAGCCAGGCGTACCGCCTGAAGTGAGCCGTCCCGGCGGGTCCGCGATCGTCCCGCGGGCCCGCCGGGCGGCCGGTCAGTCGTTGGCGTGCAGCGCGGCGTTCAGCTCGATGCCGCGGCCGGTCCGCGGCCTCGCCTCGAGCGCGCCGGTCACCGAGTTGCGCCAGAACAGCAGGCCGTCGACGCCGGACAGCTCGCGGGCCTTCACCACCCGGCCGTCCGGCAGGGTGATCTTGGAGGCGGCGGTGACGTAGCAGCCCGCCTCCACCACACAGTCGTCGCCGAGCGAGATCCCCACGCCCGCGTTGGCGCCGATCAGGCTCCGCTCGCCGATGCGGACCTTCTCGGTGCCGCCGCCGGAGAGGGTGCCCATGATCGAGGCGCCGCCGCCGATGTCGGAGCCGTCGCCGACCACCACGCCCTGCACGATCCGCCCCTCGACCATCGAGGCGCCGAGCGTGCCGCCGTTGAAGTTGACGAAGCCCTCGTGCATCACGGTCGTGCCGGAGGCGAGGTGGGCGCCGAGCCGGACCCGGTCCGCGTCCGCGATCCGTACTCCGGACGGGACAACGTAGTCGGTCATCCGGGGGAACTTGTCCACCCCGTACACCGCGAGGTGCCGGCCGGCGGCCCGCTCGATGACGCGCAGCTCGTCGACCCGCTCCGGGGGGCAGGGCCCGGCCGAGGTCCAGGCGACGTTGGCCAGCTTGCCGAAGACGCCGTCCAGGTTGAGCTCGTTGGGCCGGACCAGGCGGTGGGAGAGCAGGTGCAACCGCAGGTACGCGTCCGCGGCGTCCTTGATCGGGTCCTCCAGCGAGCCGATCACCGTGACCACCTGGACGGTACGCAGACCCGGCAGCGCCCGGTCGCCGACCGCTCCCGGCGGCAGGTCGAGGACGTCCGCCTCGTCCTCGCCGGGGACCAGCGGCAGCTCGCCGAGGCCCAGCTTGCCGGTCGGGTACCAGGTGTCGAGCACCTGATCGTCAGTGGTCACGGTGGCCAGGCCGATGCCCCAGGCAGACTGCGCGGTCGTCACGTCTGTCCACGGTACCGTGCGGATTATGGAAAACCCGCTGACCCCCGAGGTCCTCGCCGATCCGGTGGCGCTGACCCGCGCCCTGGTCGACATCGAGTCGGTCTCCCTGGACGAGAAGGCGATCGCCGACTGCGTCGAGGAGGTGCTGCGCGAGGTGCCGCACCTGAGCACCTACCGGCACGGCAACACGGTGATGGCCCGCACGGACCTGGGCCGGGCGCAGCGGGTGGTGCTCGCCGGGCACCTCGACACGGTCCCGCTCAACAACAACTTCCCGTCCACCGTGCGCGGTGACCTCATGTACGGCTGCGGCACCTCCGACATGAAGAGCGGGGTGGCGTACGCGCTGCACCTCGCGGTGACCCTGCCCGAGCCGCGGTACGACGTGACGTACTTCTTCTACGAGGCGGAGGAGATCGAGTCGAAGTACAACGGCCTCTTCCTGGTCTCCGAGGCGCACCCGGAGTGGCTCCGGGCCGACTTCGCGCTGCTGCTGGAGCCCACGTACGGCATCGTCGAGGCGGGCTGCCAGGGCACGCTGCGGGCGACGGTCGCCACCACCGGTGTCCGCGCCCACTCGGCGCGCTCCTGGCACGGGGTCAACGCGATCCACGCCGCCGGTGAGGTGCTGCGCCGCCTCCAGGCGTACGAGGCCCGCCGGGTGACCATCGACGGCTGCGACTACCGCGAGGGCATGAACGCGGTCCGGATCCGCGGCGGGGTGGCCGGCAACGTGGTGCCGGACCGGTGCGAGGTCGAGGTCAACTACCGCTTCGCGCCGGACCGTACGCCGGAGCAGGCCGAGGCGCACGTGCGCGAGGTGTTCGACGGCTTCGAGGTGACGGTCACCGACTCGGCGGCCGGCGCGGCGCCGGGCCTGGAGGCGGCGCCGGCGAAGGAGTTCCTGGCGGCGGTGGGTGCGGCGCCCATCGGCAAGCTGGGCTGGACGGACGTGGCCCGGTTCGCGGCGCTGGGCATCCCGGCGCTGAACTTCGGCCCCGGCGACCCCAACCTCGCCCACCACCCGGACGAGCACGTCGAGATCAGCAAGATCCGCGACGGCGCGGCCGTGCTGCACCGGTGGCTCTCCGCGGCCTGATCCGGTGCGCTCCCGCCGGTCGGGAGGTCGGCCCCCGACCCTCCCGGCCGGCGGGGAACGCGCGGGTCAGGCCGTCCGGGTCAGCGCCGAATCGCCGGCGGTGGGCTCCGCCGGGTCGCCGGTCACGTCCGTGGTGGACGGCTCCATCAGGCGGGCGCGGCGGCGCTCGGCCACCACGTCCCGGATCCGCCGCTGCATCTGGCGGCGGATCCGCATCTTCTCGCTGTTGCTGATCACGCTGGCTCCTCCCCCGAAGGCGCGCGCCGGGGCATACCCGGTATGTGAATAGTAAGACGTACGGGCGAGCGAAATAGTTGCCCGCCGCGGCGAGGAATTTCCCGGGCCGCTCGCCCTGCGCCGCACCCGGGTGCGTCTCCACTACGGTTGCTCCCATGAGCGAGAGCAACGGGCGGCCGGGGGAGCGCGAGCCGTGGCGGGAGCGGCACCGCGGCCCGGTCACGCTGCGCCGCGGGGCGGTCACCAACAGCACCGCCGACCAGCGGCTGCTGGACTCCCGCCAGCGCAGTGACTGGAAGACCCGGGACGCCTGGCGGGCACTGCGGATCCTCTCCGAGTTCGTCGAGGGCTTCGACACCCTGTCCGACCTGCCGCCGGCGGTCAGCGTCTTCGGGTCGGCGCGGAGCCGTCCGGACAGCCCCGAGTGCCGGATGGCCGAGGCGCTGGGCGCCGCGCTGGCCCGGGCCGGCTACGCGGTCATCACCGGCGGCGGCCCGGGCGTGATGGAGGCGGCCAACCGGGGCGCCAGCGAGGCGGGCGGGCTCTCCGTCGGCCTCGGCATCGAGCTCCCCTTCGAGCAGGGTCTGAACGACTGGGTCGACCTGGCCATCGACTTCCGCTACTTCTTCGCCCGCAAGACCATGTTCGTCAAGTACGCCCAGGCCTTCGTGGTGCTCCCCGGCGGCTTCGGCACGATGGACGAGCTGTTCGAGGCGCTCACCCTGGTGCAGACCGGCAAGGTGACCCGCTTCCCGGTGGTGCTGATGGGCCTCGACTACTGGCGCGGGCTGCTCGACTGGCTGCGCGACACGATGGCGGCCGACGGCAAGATCGGGGCGGTCGACCTGGAGCTGATCTGCGTCACCGACGACATCAACGCGGCCGTACGGCACATCGTCGAGGCCGAGGCGGTGCTCTCCGCCGAGCAGGAGTCGGTCCGCGAGGAGGCGGTCGCCCGGGCCGCGGCCGATCAGCAGGCCGCCGCCGACGAGGGGGGCCGGGACTGACCGTGGCGGCGATCTGCGTGTTCTGCGCCTCCTCCCGTACGCTCGACCAGCGCTGGCTGGACCTGGCAGCCGAGACCGGCGCGGCGATCGCCCGGCGTGGCCACACGCTGGTCAGCGGCGGCGGCAGCGTCGGGATGATGGGGGCGCTGGCCGACGGTGCGCGGGCCGCCGGTGGGCGCACGCTCGGCGTGATCCCGCAGTCCCTGGTCGACCTGGAGGTCGCCGACCTCGCCGCCGACGAACTGCTGGTCACCGAGTCGATGGCGGACCGCAAGACGCTCATGATCGACAAGTCGGACGCGTTCCTCACCCTGCCGGGCGGCCTCGGCACGCTGGACGAGCTGTTCGAGGTCTGGACCACCGCCACGCTGACCCTGCACAGCAAGCCGATGGTCATCGTGGACACGGACGGCTTCTACCGCCCCCTGCTCGACTGGCTCGGCGGCCTCGCCGGCCAGACCTTCCTGAAGCCGGCCGGCCTGGCGCTGCTCACGGTGGTGGACGCCGTCCCCGCCGCCCTCGACGTCCTCGAGGCGAGCCTCCACCCGGGCTGATCATGAAGTTGTCGGCGTCGGCCCCGGCGTGTCGCGCCGTCAACCTCACGATCGACGCGGGTTGGGTGGGTGGGTTGGTGCGGATGTGTCGGTCGGGTCTGGTGGGATGTGAGGATGCAGGCGTACCGGCTGGTGCGCCGGCCCGCCGATGCCGCCGACCGACGGGCCGGTGGGTGGGTGAGGGAGCGGGTCGACGATCCGCGGCAGGCGGAGGTGGTCGGGCACACCGACGGCCCGATGCTCGTGCTCGGCGGGCCCGGCACCGGCAAGACCGCCACCCTGGTCGAGGCGGTCGCCGCCCGGGTGGCCGAGGGGGTGGATCCGGAGCACGTCCTGGTGCTCACGTTCAGCCGCCGGCAGGCCACCGCCCTGCGGCAGCGGATCGAGGCCCGGATCGCCGGCGACGGTCACCGCGTGCTGCGGGAGCCGCTCGTGCGCACCTTCCCGGCGTACGCGTTCGGGCTGCTCCGGCGCGCCGCCGCCGAGCGCGGCGAACCGTCACCCCGGCTGCTCACCGGCCCCGAGCAGGATCTGATCATCCGCGAGCTGCTCGACCTCGTCGGCGAGGAGCCGGGCGACGATCCGGTCGGCTGGCCGGAGGACCTACGCCCGGCGCTGCGCACCCGGGCCTTCGCGGCCCAACTGCGGGACCTGCTGATGCGCGCCGGCGAGCGCGGCGTCGGCCCGGTGGAGCTGGCCCGGCTGGGTGAGAAGCTCGGCCGCGCCGACTGGCCGGCCGCCGCGCGGTTCCTCCGGGAGTACGTGGCGGTGCTCGCGCTGCGCGACGTCAGCAACCGCGGCTCGATCGCGTACGACCCGGCGGAGCTGGTCCGGGCCGCCACCGGCATGCTGCTCGACGACCCGGAGCTGCTGGCGGCGGAGCGGCGCCGGCTGGCGTACGTGTACGTCGACGAGTACGCCGACACCGACCCCGCCCAGCAGGACCTGCTGGCCACCGTGGCCGGCGGCGGCCGGACCCTGGTCGTCTTCGCCGACCCCGACTCGTCCACGTACGCCTTCCGGGGCGCCGACCCGGGCGGCGTGGTGGCGTTCCCGCACCGGTTCCGCACCGCCTCCGGGGCGCCCGCCGCCCAGGTCCTGCTGACCACGTCGTACCGGGCCGGCCCCCGGCTGCTGGCCGCCGACGCCCGGCTGGCCCGCCGGCTGCGCGGCCCGGCGGCGCACCGGCGGCTGCGACCGTTGCCCGGCGCGGCGCCCGGCGCGGTCGAGGTCCGCACGTTCCGCACCGCCACCAGCGAGGCGGCCTGGCTGGCGCACGCGCTGCGGGAGGCGCACCTGCTCGACGGTGTGCCCTGGTCGGAGATGGCCGTGCTGGTGCGGTCCACCGCGCGACAGCTCCCGTCCCTGCGCCGCGCCCTGCACGCCGCCGGGGTGCCGACCGTGGTCCACGGCGAGGACCTGCCGCTGCACCTGCAGCCGGCGGTCGCTCCGCTGCTGCTCCTGCTGCGCTGCGCGCTGGAGCCGGAGCGGCTCGACGAGGAGGCGGCGGTCGCCCTGCTGCACTCGCCGCTCGGCGGCGCCGACCCGCTGGCCGAGCGGCGGCTGCGCCAGGGGTTGCGGGTCATGGCGCTGGCCGCCGGCGATCGCCGCCCGTCCGGCGAGCTGATCGTCGAGGCGCTGCGCGACCCGACCGACCTGGCCGGCATCGACCGGCGGTGGGCGGAGCCGGCGCAGACGGTGGCCGGCCTGCTGGCCGTCGCCCGCGAGACGGCCGGGCGGCCGGGCGCGACCGCCGAGGAGGTGCTCTGGGCCGTCTGGCGGGCCAGCGGCCTCGCCGAGCTGTGGTCGGCGGCGCTGGCCCGGACCCCGGCGGCGACCGGCGAGGGGGATGTCGCCCGGCGCCGCCGCGCGGAGGCGGCCGACCGGGACCTGGACGCGGTGATGGTGCTGTTCGACGCCGCCGCCCGCTTCACCGACCGGCTGCCCGGCGCCCGCACCGAGGTCTTCCTCGACCACGTGCTCGGGCAGGACCTGCCGGCCGACACGCTCGCGCCGACCGCCGACCGGGGCGACGCGGTGCGGCTGCTCACCGCGCACGCGGCGAAGGGCCTCGAATGGGACCTGGTCGCGGTCGCCGGCGTGCAGGAGGGCGTCTGGCCGGACCTGCGGCTGCGCGGCAGCCTCCTCGGGTCCGAGCGCCTCGTCGACGTGCTGGCCGGCCGCTCGGCCGGCGCCGGCCGCCTCGCCACGGTGGTCGGCCAGACCTCCGCGCTGCTCGACGAGGAACGGCGGCTCTTCCACGTCGCGGTGACCCGGGCCCGCCGTCGGCTGCTGGTCAGCGCGGTCGCCAGCGCCGCGGTCGGCGGGGACGACCACGAGGAGCAGCCGAGCCGCTTCCTCTACGAGCTGGGCCCGACGGACCCGCCGGGCGGTGGCGCCGGCCCCGGGCCCGCCGGCCCGGATGGTGCTCCGTCCCCGCCCGCCGGCCCCGGGCCCGCCGGCCCGTCTCCGGCTCGGGACGCGCCGGACGGCGATGACGCGGCAGCCCGGCGAGCCGGTGACGGCGCCGCCCGGGCGCTGCCCGTCGACGAGCCTCCGGGGCGGGGGGAGGACGGCGACGGGCCGGCGGGGGACGGCGACCCGGGGTCCGACCGGGTGATCACGCTGCCGCTCAGCCGGCCGCCCCGGGCGCTCACCCTGGCGTCCCTGGTGGCCGAACTGCGTACCGCGGTCACCGACCCGGCCGCGCCCGCGGCCCGGCGGCACGCGGCGGCGGCCGAGCTGGCCCGCCTGGCCGCCGCCGGGGTGGCCGGCGCGCACCCGGACGACTGGTGGGGGCTGCGACCGCTCTCGGACGACCGGCCGCTGGTCGACGAGGGGGAGCCGGTCCGGGTCACCCCGTCGGCGATGGAGAGCGCCCTGCGGTGCAGCCTGCGCTGGCTGCTGGAACGCCACGGTGGAAGCGCGCCGGCCGGCACCGCCCAGGGCGTGGGCAACCTGGTGCACGCCGCCGCGATGCTGGCCGAGGACGCCAGCGCGGACCGGGGCGCCCTGCTGGACTACGTCGCGGCAAGGTTCGACGCGATCGAGCTGGCGGCCCGCTGGATGGCCGGGCCGGAGCGCGCCCGGGCCGAGGCCATGGTGGACAAGCTGCTGCGCTGGCTCGCCGCCAACCCGCGCCGGCTGCTCGCGATCGAGCACGAGTTCGCCGTCCGGCTGGACGACCCGCAGCGGCCGGTCGACCTGGTCGGCCGGGTGGACCGGCTGGAGGTGGACGCGGACGGCCGGCTCGTGGTGGTCGACCTGAAGACCGGCAAGTCCACCGCGGTCACCGCGGCGGATCTGGCGGAGCACCCGCAGCTGGGCGCGTACCAGGCGGCGGTCGAGGCCGGGGCGTTCGCCGAGTTCGGGGAGGAGCCCGGTGGCGCGGCGCTGGTGCAGCTCGGCACCGGCGCGAAGGACGCGAAGGAGCAGGCCCAGCCGCCGGCCGGCGAGGGCCCGGAGGCCGGCTGGGCGACGGCGCTGGTCCGGCGCACCGCCGATACGATGGCCGCCGCCACCTTCGCCGCGGTCGCCAACTCCAAGTGCCGGGTCTGCCCGGTGCGCACGAGCTGCCCGGTGTCCGGGCAGGGGCGCCAGGTCGTCGAACCGCCGACCAGGTCCCGGCCGGAGACCCGCGAGGAGTGAGCGTGCGAACCCCGCGAACCAGGACCACCCGTGCCGTGCGAGGAGTGAGCGGGCGAGCCCCGCAGTCGCGAACAGAGCCGCTGCCGTGACCCAGCCGACCCTGTTCAGCGCCGCGACGCCGGCCCCCCGGACGGCCGATGCCGGCCCGCGGTACACGCCGATCGAGCTGGCGAAGCTGCTGCGGCTGCCGGCACCCACCCGCGAGCAGGCGGCGATCATCGCCGCGCCGGTGGAGCCGCTGCTGGTGGTCGCGGGTGCCGGTTCCGGCAAGACCGAGACGATGGCCGCCCGGGTGGTCTGGCTGGTGGCCAACTCGTACGTCCGGCCCGAGCAGGTGCTCGGCCTGACCTTCACCCGCAAGGCCGCCGGGGAGCTGGCGCACCGCGTACGGACTCGGCTGGACCAGCTCGTCCGCCGGCTCGGGCGGCGGGGGCGGGATCCGCTCGACGACCCGCTGGCCGGGGAGCCGACCGTCTCCACCTACCACTCGTACGCCGGGCGGATCGTGACCGAGCACGGGCTGCGGGCCGGCTACGAGCCCTCCACCCGGCTGCTCACCGAGGCGTCCCGCTGGCAACTCGTCGACCTGATCGTGCGCAACTACGACGGCGACATGTCCGACGTGGACCGGATGCCCAGTACGATCACCGACGCGGTGCTGGCGCTGGCCGGCGAGCTGGACGAGCACCTGGTCGACCCGGACGGCCTGGCCGCCTGGACGGGGCGGTTCTTCGCCGAGGTGCAGTCCACGCCCGGCCGGGTCTACGCCGACGTGCGCAAGGCCCTGGCCCTCCAGCAGACGCGGTTGAAGCTGCTCCCGCTGGTGCGGGCGTACGCCCGGCGCAAGGAGGACTTCGAGGCGATGGACTTCGCCGACCAGCTGGCCCGGGCCGCCCGGGTCGCCCGGGACCACCCGGCGGTCGGCGAGATCGAGCGGGACCGCTACCGGGTGGTGCTGCTCGACGAGTACCAGGACACCAGCCACGCCCAGGTGGTGCTGCTCAACGCGCTCTTCGGCGGCGGGCACCCGGTGACCGCGGTCGGCGACCCCTGCCAGTCGATCTACGGTTGGCGCGGCGCGAGCGCGGGCACCCTCGACCGGTTCCCCGCCGAGTTCGCCCGCGCCGACGGCACGCCGGCGCGGGTCCGCGGCCTCACCACCAGCTGGCGCAACCGCCCGGAGATCCTGGGCGTGGCGAACGCCCTCGCCACGCCGCTGCGGGCCGCCGGCGCCCGGGTGCCGGAGCTGCACGCCGCGTTGAGCGTCAAGGAGCCGATCCCGCACCGCAGCCCCCGCGGCGCCGCCGCCGGCACCGTCCACTGCGCGCTGCTGTCGACGTACGCGGACGAGGCGGACTGGATCGCCGACAGCGTCCTGCGGGCCTGGCAGGGCGCGGCGGGGATGCCCGGCGTGCTGCCCGAGCACATCCCGGTCACGGCGCGCCCCACCACCGCGGTGCTGGTGCGGCTGCGCAGCCAGATCCCGGCGATCGAGTCGGCGCTGCGGGCGCGCGGACTGCCGGTCGACGTGGTGGGACTGGGCGGCCTGCTGGACACGCCGGAGGTCCGCGATGTCGTGTGCACCCTGCGGGTGCTGGCCGACCCGACCGACGGCGCGGCGCTGCTGCGCCTGCTGACCGGTGCCCGGTGGCGCATCGGCCCGCGGGACCTGGTCGCCCTGCACCGCCGGGCGCGGGCCATCGCGTCCGCCCGCCGGCAGCTCGCGTCCGGCGACGAACCGGAGATCGTCCCGGACGCCCTGGACGAGGCGACGCTGGTGGAGGCACTCGCCGACCTCGGCCCGGCGCAGGCGTACTCGGCCGAGGGCTACGCCCGGCTGCGCGCGTACGCCCGCGAGCTGGGCCTGCTGCGGTACCGGCTGGACCAGTCGCTGCCGGACCTGATCGCGGACGTCGAGCGGACGATCGGCCTCGACGTGGAGGTGGCGGTGCGGGCCGGCCGGGACGGCGCCGGCGACGCCGGCCTGGCCCGCGGGCACCTGGACGCGCTCGGTGACGTCGCGGCCCGGTTCAGCGGGGAGACGCCGGGGGCCACCCTGTCGGCGTTCCTCGCCTATCTCGCCGCGGCTGAGGACGAGGAGCGCGGGCTCACCCCCGGCGAGGTGGAGGTCGTCGAGGGCGCTGTGCAGATCCTCACCGCCCACGCGGCCAAGGGCCTGGAGTGGGACGTGGTGGCGGTCGCCGGGCTCAGCCGCGGGGTGTGGCCGGGGCCGGTGCGCAACTCCGACCACTGGCTGGGCGGGCTGGGCGTGCTGCCGTTCCCGCTCCGCGGTGACGCCGACGGGCTGCCCGCGCTGGCCCTGGCGGAGGCGGAGGACCAGCGCGGGGTGGCCCGGGCGCTGGAGGACTTCACCGACGCCTGGCGGGCGCACGACGAGCGGGAGGAGCGCCGCCTCGCGTACGTCGCGGTGACCCGGCCCCGCCGGCTCCTGCTCTGCTCGGGGCACTGGTGGGGCGAGGGGACCAAGCGCCCGCGCGGCCCGTCGGTGCTGCTGCGCGAGGTGCACGACGCCTGCGTCGACGCGGGCGACGGGCACGTGGTCGACGAGTGGGCCCCGGAACCGGCGCCGGACGCGGTGAACCCGACCACCGAAATGGTGCTCCGGGCGGAATGGCCCGCCGACCCACTGGGCGCCCGCCGGCCGGCGCTCGCCGAGGCCGCGGCGCTGGTCCGCCGGCACCTCGCCGACGGCGCCCGCCCGCCGGGGGGCGCCGGGGCGACCGGCGAGCCGGCGGGGACCACCGATCCGGTCGCCGACGACCCGGAGGTGGCGCGGTGGCGGCGGGAGGCCGACCTGCTCCTCGCCGAACGGGCCGAGCTGACCCGGCAGGCCGGGCCGGTCGAGGTCGTGCTGCCCGGGCAGCTCTCGGTGACCCAGCTCGTGGCGCTGCGCCGGGATCCGGCGGCACTGGCCCGGTCGCTGCGCCGCCCGCTGCCCACCGAACCGAACCCGTACGCCCGGCGGGGCACCGCCTTCCACGCCTGGCTGGAGCAGCGGTTCGGGGCCGACCGGCTGCTCGACGTGGACGAACTGCCCGGGGCGGCGGACGCCGACGCCGCGCCGGACGAGGCGCTGGCCGAGCTCCAGGAACGCTTCCTGGCCAGCGAGTGGGCCGACCGGGCGCCGGTCGAGGTGGAGGTGCCGTTCGCGACGGTCGTCGCCGGTGTGGTGGTCCGTGGCCGGATGGACGCCGTCTTCAGCCGGCCCGGGGGCCGGTTCGACGTGGTCGACTGGAAGACCGGCCGGCAGCCGACCGGGCCGGCCGCCGAGGCGGCGGCGGTGCAGCTGGCCGTCTACCGGCTGGCGTGGGCGGAGCTGGCCGGCGTGCCGGTCGAGCGGGTCGGTGCGGCGTTCCACTACGTGCGGGACGGGGTGACGGTCCGGCCGGTGGACCTGCTGGACGTGACCGGCCTCACCGCGCTGATCGCCGCCATCCCCGAACAACCGGAGAAGGACGCCCGCCCGCCACATCTGTGATACGTTGAGCGCGTTGCAGTTATGGTTCCCAGAGACTCTGTGTGCGCCTGGTGGATTGTGGCCCCAGGCGCTCTTTGTTGTGTCCGGAGTTCTCCGGGCGGGGCGACCAGAAGCGACAGGCGGGCCGCGCACTTCCGCGCGGACGCTCCTCTTCGGGCCCGCGACAGGCGCGGGTCCGACGTTCCGTCAAGGAGACGAAAAATGGCTATCGGCACCGTCAAGTGGTTCAACGCTGACAAGGGCTTCGGCTTCATCACCCCGGACGACGGCGGCTCGGACGTCTTCGCCCACTTCTCGGCCATCCAGAGCTCCGGCTACCGGAGCCTGGACGAGAACCAGCGGGTCGAGTTCGAGGTGACCCAGGGCCAGAAGGGCCCGCAGGCGGAGAACATCCGCCCGCTCTGATCCCTCGGGATCGCGTACCACCACCGCACCCTCCGGGCGCGGTGACGGGACCGGCCCGCCCCGCCGTCGACCTGGCCACCAGGCGGCGACGCGGGGCCGGGCCGGCCCGTACCCCCTTCGGTTCGTGCTTGTGAGTCCCGGCGGACGGTTCCGCCGGTCGACAGCGCCGCCCGGCGCCCTTCCTCGACACGTGCCGCGTCGAGGAAGGCTTCACCATGACCACCGTCACCCCGTCCTTCGCCCAGACCGGGCTGGCCCCGGCGCTGCTCGCCGAGCTGGCCGCCCAGGGCATCACCGCGCCGTTCCCGATCCAGGCCGCGACGCTGCCGGACTCGCTCGCCGGCCGGGACGTGCTCGGCCGGGGCCGCACCGGCTCCGGCAAGACCCTCGCGTTCGGACTTCCCGTCCTCTCCCGCACCGCCGGCCGGCGGGCCCGGCCGGGGCGTCCGCTCGCCCTCGTGCTGGTGCCCACCCGTGAGCTGGCACAGCAGGTCACCACGGCCCTCGACCCGTACGCCCGGGCGGTCGGGCTGCGCTGCGCCACCGTGGTCGGCGGCCTGTCGCTGAATCGGCAAGCGGCCGAGTTGCGGGCCGGCGCCGAGCTGGTGGTGGCGACCCCGGGACGCCTGCACGACCTGATCGACCGGGGCGACGTCCGGCTCGACCAGGTCGACGTCACCGTGCTGGACGAGGCCGACCGGATGGCCGACATGGGGTTCCTGCCGCAGGTCACCCGGCTGCTGGAGCAGGTCGCCCCGAACGGCCAGCGGATGCTCTTCTCCGCCACCCTCGACGGCGGTGTGGACAAGCTGGTCCGCCGGTTCCTCACCCGACCGGTCACCCACTCGGTGGATCCGGGCACGGCCACCGTCACCGCGATGACCCACCATCTGCTGCACGTGGAGGCGGCGGACAAGCCGGCCGCCCTGAGCTGGATCGCGGCCCGCGAGGGCCGGACCATCCTGTTCATGGGCACCAAGCACCGCGCCGACCGGGCGGCCCGCCAACTGCTCGCCAAGGGCGTACGCGCGGCGGCGCTGCACGGCGGCAAGTCGCAGCCCCAGCGCACCCGCATCCTGGAGCAGTTCCGCACCGGGCAGGTGACCGCCCTGGTCGCCACCGACGTGGCGGCCCGGGGCATTCACGTGGACGGGCTGGATCTGGTGGTCAACGTGGACCCGCCGACCGAGGCGAAGGACTACCTGCACCGGGGCGGCCGGACCGCCCGCGCCGGGGAGTCCGGAACCGTCGTCACCCTGGTCCTGCCCGAGCAGCGGCAGGACGTGTCCCGCTTGATGGCGACGGCCGGGATCCGTCCCGCGTCCTCCCAGGCCCGCCCGGGCGACCCCGAGTTCACCCGGGTCACCGGCGCCCGGGAGCCGTCCGGCGTACCGGTGACGATCGCCCTGCCGGCTCCCGCGCCCGCGGGCGGTGCGAACGGCCGGGTCGACGGCCCGGCGGGCCGCGCCGGCGGCGCCGGTGGCCGGGTCGGTCACCGGTCCTCGGGCCGCTCCCGCCGGGCTCGGCGTCCCCGCAGCAGCTGACCGGTCGCCCGGCCCGCGCGCCGGTCGCCCCTGCCGCTGACCGCTGAGTCGGCAATCAGCACCTGGCGAGTCCGATGGGCGACTGTGTCCGTCCCCTCGCGCGTGGACGCTGTGCCACGGGGGGACAGCGCCGGGCCGACCGCTCGGCGGGGGAGGGACGGCCATGACGGGGGACACCGACTCGGGCGCGGTGCGGGAACTGCTGCTCGTGGTGGCGGTGGCCGTCGCGGGCGTGCTGCTCGCCCTGGTCGCCGTCTTCTCGCCGTGGCACGCCGTGCCGGACGGCGCCGCGCCGGCCGGGTTGGTCGAGCTGCACGGCCCGCAGGACAGGCCCGCGACGACCGAGGGCTGACGGTCGTCCGACGGCCGCGCGGGAAACCGGCTCCGGCCGGACCTGGGGCATGGTCCGGCCGGAGCCGACCCGTGGGTCAGCCGCCCAGCACCGGTACGTCCGACGGCTGCCGCCCGGCACCGAGCAGGTCGGCGAGGGTGGTCCGGTCGACGACGAGGGCGATCGCCCCGTGCACGGCCAGCCAGACGTCCCGCAGCCCGACGGCGACCCCCCGGTACCCGGCCCGGTCGGCGGGCAGGCCACGCACCGCGGTGAGGGAGCCGCCGACGGCGCGCAGCACGTCGCCGACGGTGATCTCCGTCGCGGGCCGGGCCAGGGCGTACCCGCCCTCGGTGCCGCGCTGGCTGTGCAGCAGGCCGGCCCGGCGCAGGTCGACGAGGATGCCCTGGAGGAAGCTCAACGGAATCTCCTGGTTCCGGGCCAGCATCGCCGCCTTCACCAGTTCACCGCCGGACACTTCGGCGACGGCCAGCATGGCCCGGAGCGCGTAGTCGCTGCGCGCGGAGACGTACACGTCATTGACCGGCCGGGTCGAGGACGCCCCAGCGGCGCCGGATCGCCTTGTCCGCCGCGCCGAAGGCCGCGTCGACCAGCAGGCCGATCACCAGGATCACGATCATCACCGCGATCAGGCGCTCCGCCTCGCTGAGCTCGCGGGCGTACGTGAGCTGGGCACCGATCGAGGTCCGGGTGGCGATGACCACCAGCAGTTCGCCGGCCATCAGGCTGCGCCAGGCGAACGCCCAGCCCTGCTTGAGTCCCGCCACGATCGCGGGCAGGGCGGCGGGTGCGATCACGTACCGGTAGAGGCGGACGCCCCGGGCGCCGAGGTTGCGGCCGGCGCGCAGCAGCAGCGGCGGCACGTAGTCCACGCCGTGGATGACCCCGTTGGCGATGGACGGCGCGGCGCCGAGCACCACCACGAAGAAGATCGCCTGCTCGGTGAGCCCGAAGAGCAGGATCGCCAGCGGGAACCAGGCGATCGACGGCATGGTCTGCAACGCGGTGATCATCGAGCCGAACGCGGCCCGGAGGATCCGGACCCGGGCCACCGCGAGGCCGAGCGCGAGCCCGATCGCGAGGGCGGCGGCGAAGCCGACGGCCGCCCGCCGGGCGGTGGTGGCCAGACCGTCCCAGAGCGCCGCGCTGGTCACATAGGCGGCGAGGTCGGCGAAGACCGGCCCCGGGGGCGGCAGCGCCCACGGGTCCTTCCAGCCGGTCCAGACGACCGCCTGCCAGATGAGCAGGGCCAGGGCGAGGGCGGCGAGCTTCGGCCAGCTGCCCGCCCAGAGCCGGGCGAGGCGGGAGCTCTCCTTCTCCCGGCCGGCGATCTCCAGCGCGTCCAGCCCGGAGATCTCCGCGTCGGTACGCGCCGCGCTGGTGAGGGTGTCACTGGCCATGGCGGCCCACCTCCGTACGGAGCCGGTCGGTGACGTCGGCGGCGATCGCGGCGACCTCCGCTGAGTCGATGCGCCGGGGCCGGGGCACGTCGACCGGGGTGGTGTGGATGATCCGGCCCGGGCGGCTGGACAGCAGGATGATCCGGTCGGCGAGCCGGGCCGCCTCCCGGACGTTGTGGGTCACGAAGAGCACCGTGAGGCGTCGTTGCGTCCAGATCCGCTCCAGCTCGTCGTGCAGGATGTCCCGGGTCATCGCGTCCAGCGCGCCGAACGGTTCGTCCATCAGCAGCACCGGCGTGTCCAACGCCAGGGTGCGGGCCAGCGCGACCCGCTGCCGCATGCCACCGGACAGCTCGTGCGGGCGCTTGCGACCGAAGTCGGCCAGATGGACGGTCCGCAGCAGGTCGGCGACCCGCTCCCGGCGCTCGGCCCGGGGCAGCCCGCGCAGCTTCAGCGGCACCTCGACGTTGCCCTCGACGGTGAGCCAGGGGAAGAGCGCCGGTTCCTGGAACATCAGTCCCGGGTTGACACCGTCGGGCAGGTCGATCCGACCGCCGCTGGGCCGGTCCAGCCCGGCGACCAGGTTGAGCAGGGTGCTCTTGCCGCAGCCGGACGCGCCGACCAGGCAGACGAACTCACCGGGGGCGACGTCGAGCGAGACGCCGTCGAGGGCGAGGACGGCGCTCGCGCCGCGCCCGTACACCTTGGTCACGCCGTGCAGCGCGACCGGGCTGGTCGCGCTGCGCGGCGCCGTCGTGGTCGACGTCATGGCTGGGCGACCTCGGGCTGGCCCTGTGCCTTGAGCGCCTGGTTGAGGTAGCTCAGGTCGTACAGACCGGTGAGGTCGACCGGCTGGGTCAGTTCGACCGCGACGGCGTGGTCGAGGCCGGTCTTCAGCGACGAGGCGATCGGGTCGTTGGTGAACTCCAGGGTCGACCACGCCTGCTTGATCAGCTTCAGGTCGAGCGGCTTACCGGTGATCTTGCCGATGTGGTCGGAGACCGCCTGGTGCGCGTCGTCCGGCTTGCTGTTGACGAACTCGTTCGCCGCGACCTGGCCCTCGACCAGCTTCTGCACCACGTCGGGGTGGGCCTTGAGGAACTTCGTGCTGACGATCAGGTTGGTGATGACGAACTTCCCGTCCGGCCAGAGGTCGCGCTCATCGACCAGCACCTTGCCGCCGGCGTTGACCAGTCGGGAGACGAAGGGCTCGGGTACCCACGCGCCGTCGATCGCACCGGTGCCGAACGTCTCGATCGTCTGGGCGTTCTCCTGCGGGACGATGGTGACGTCGCCGCCGCCCTCCTTGGTGGTCCGGAGGCCCTTCTCCTGCAACCAGTAACGGATCGCCACGTCCTGCGTGTTGCCGAGCTGCGGGGTCGCGATCTTCTTGCCGCGCAGCTGCTCCCACGAGGTGATCTCGGGCTTGACCACGAGGGCGACCCCGCCGGAGGCGGCGCCGGAGACGACCCGGACCGCCTCACCCTTGGACTTCGAGTGCGCGTTCACGGTCGGGTTGGGACCGATGTACGTGGCGTCGAGCGCCCCGGAGAAGATCGCCTCGATCGCCGACGGGCCGGCGTTGAAGGTGGTGGTCTCCAGCTTCACGCCGTCGCCCAGCTGCTCCGCGAAGATGCCCTTCTCGACGCCGACCACGGCCGGTGCGTGGGTGATGTTGGGGAAGTAGCCGAGCCGGAGGGTGACCGGGCCGGACCCGCCCCCCGCGCTGTCGCTGTCGTCGCCGCAGGCGGCCGTGCCCAGGGTCGCCGCGCCGACGACGGCGACGGCGGCCAGGGCGACCAGCCGGCGCATGGGGGAGCGTCTCATCGTCCATCCAATCCGGAGTATTCCTACTTGGTTGATAGGGAGAGTGGACTTAGTTCCGACCGCCGTCAAGACGCATCCACATCCCGGGACGGGAAGGTCGCCGGTACCGGGGGCGGGGACGAGTTAGGGTCGATCACGTGCCGAGAGCGAAGATCCCAGCGACGAGGTATCCCGTCGAGCGGTTCACGCTCGACAACGGCCTGCGGGTGGTGCTCACCCCCGACCGCAGCGCCCCGGTGATCGGGGTGGCGGTCGTCTACGACGTCGGCATCCGCTCCGAACCAGAGGGGCGCACCGGCTTCGCCCACCTGTTCGAGCACCTGATGTTCCAGGGCTCGGAGAACCTGGAGAAGCTGGCCCACTTCCGGCACGTCCAGGGCGCCGGCGGCACCTTCAACGGGTCGACCCACCTCGACTACACCGACTACTTCGAGACGCTGCCCAGCAACGCCCTCGAGCGGGCGCTGTTCCTCGAAGCGGACCGGATGCGTGGCCCCCGGCTGACCGAGGAGAACCTGCGCAACCAGGTCGACGTGGTCAAGGAGGAAATCCGGGTCAACGTGCTCAACCGTCCGTACGGCGGGTTCCCCTGGCTGACCCTGCCGCCGGTCATGTTCGACACCTTCCCCAACGCGCACGACGGCTACGGATCCTTCGACGACCTGGAGTCGGCCACGGTCGACGACGCCGCCGACTTCTTCCGGCGCTACTACGCCAGCGGCAACGCGGTGCTGGCGGTCAGCGGGGACATCGACGTCGCCGCCGCGACCGAGCTGATCGGCCGGCACTTCGGCGACGTGCCGGCCCGCCCGGCCCCGGAACGGCCGAGCTTCGTCGAGCCGGACCTGACCGCCGAGCGGCGCAGGTCGTACACCGACAAGCTGGCCCCGCTGCCGGCGGTGGCCTCGGCCTGGCGGGTGCCCGACCCGGTCGGCGACTTCGCCGGCTACCTGCCGTACGTGGTGCTCGCCGAGGTCCTCACCGACGGCGACGCCTCCCGGCTGGTCGAGCGGCTGGTCCAGCGGGACCGCACGGTCACCAGCGTCGGCGGCTACCTGGGCTTCATGGGCGACCCGTTCGACGTCCGCGACCCGACGGCCCTGCTGCTCCAGGCGCACCTGCCACCCCGCGGTGACGTGGACAAGGTGCTGCGCACCCTCGACGAGGAGTTGGACCGGCTGGCCACCGACGGGCTGACCGACGGCGAGCTGGCCCGCACCCAGGCCCGGATGGCCACCCACCTGCTGCGGGACACCGACGCGGTGCTCGGCAGGGCGCTGCGGATGGCCGTTCTCGAACAGCAACGCGGCGAGCCGGGCCTGCTCAACGACCTGCCCCGCCTGGTCGGCGAGGTCACCGAGGAGGCGGTCCGGGCGGCCGCTGCCACGCTGCGGCCCGAGCGGCGTGCGTCCATCGAGGTCATCGCCGGAGGTGCCCGGTGAGCGCGAGGAGTGAGCCGGGTTTGCGAGCCCCGCAGTCGCGAACGAAGAAGGCTCCGGTGAGCGCGAGGAGTGAGCCGGGTTTGCGAGCCCCGCAGTCGCGAACGAAGAAGGCTCCGATGAGTGGTGTCCCCGCCGCGCCGCGCGCCCTGCCGCCGCTCGGCCCCACCCGCCGGCTCAAGCTGCCGAAGCAGGCCGAGCGCACCCTCGGCAACGGCCTCACCGTGATCGCGGTACGCCGGCCGGCGGTGCCCCTGGTCGAGCTGCGGCTCTGGATGCCGTTCGGGCGCGTGCACCTGGCCCGCGGCGCGATGCTCGCGCAGACCCTGCTCTCCGGCACGGAGGCGATGACCGCCGTGCAGATCGCCGCCGAGCTGCAGAAGGTCGGTGGCGGGCTGTCCGCCGGGATCGACCCGGACCGGCTCATGCTCTCCGGCACCGGCCTGGTCACCGGCCTGGACCGGATGCTGGAGCTCCTGGCCGACGTGCTGACCGGTGCGACGTACCCGGCCGACGACGTCGCCACCGAACGGGACCGGCTGATCGACCGGATCCAGGTGGCCCAGAGCCAGCCCGCACACCTGGCCCGCACCGCCCTGCTCAAGCGGATCTACGGTCGGCACCCCTACGCGGTGCAGACCCCCGAGCCGGAGCAGGTCCGGGCGGTGCGTCCGGGCGTGCTGCGGACCCTGCACGCCCAGCGCGTGCACCCGGCCGACGCGGTCCTGGTGCTGGTCGGGGACGTGCAGCCGGACCGGGCGCTGGATGCGGCCGAGAAGGCGCTGTCCGGCTGGAACGGTGCCGGGCACGTCGCCGACCTGCCGCCCACCCCGCCGCTGGAGCCCGGGCCGCTGCTGCTCGTCGACCGTCCCGGGTCGGTGCAGTCGTCGCTGCGCGTGGCGCTGCCGGCGGTGCCGCGGACCTACCCCGACCACGCCGCACTGCAACTGGCGAACCTGATCTTCGGTGGTTACTTCTCCTCGCGCTGGGTGGAGAACATCCGCGAGGACAAGGGCTACACGTACGGGCCGCACTCGCTGGTGGAGCACTCGGTCGCCGGGTCCGTGCTGGTGGCCGCCGCCGAGGTGGCGACCGAGGTGACCGGGCCGGCGCTGCTGGAGACCACGTACGAGCTGGGCCGGCTGGCCTCCGTCCCGCCCAAGGAGGAGGAACTGGAGCAGGCCCGGCAGTACGCCCTCGGCACCCTCCAGCTCGGCATGTCCACCCAGGCCGGGTTGGCCTCACTGACCAGCGCGTACGCCGGCAACGGCCTGCGCCTGGACTTCCTGGCCGAGCACGCGGCGCGACTGGCGAAGGCGACCGTGGCCGACGTGGCAGAGGTGGCGGCCCGGTACCTCGCCCCGGCCCGGGCGGTCACCGTGGTCCTGGGCGATGCCGAGCGGGTCGCCCCGCAGCTGGCGGCGCTCACCACCGTCGTCACCGAACCGGTCGGGCAGTGAACGGCGGCGAGCCGGCCCCGCCGCTGGCCCGCTCCACGCTGGACCGGGCGGCGCACCGGCGTACCGACCCCGACTGGCTGGGCCAGGCGTGGGGGCGGGCCCGGGTGCTGGTGCTCGACGGCGGGAACGAGGGGCGGGCGCTGGTGCGCGCCGGCTCCGACCCACCCGCGCTCGTGCTGGTCGGCCCCGGGGACGTACCGGACGAGGCCGTCGCGCGTGCGATCTTCCTCGGCGTCGAGCCGGACGGCGTGCCGGTGTTCGCGGTGGACACGCCGCTGCCGACGCTGCCCGGCACCCACGCGGCGCACCTGCGGGAGGTCGGCCACCTGCTCGCCGACCGTGACGCCGGCCTCTTCACCACCGGCCTGGCGTTGCTCAACTGGCATCAGCGGCACACCTACTCTCCGCTCACCGGGAGCGCCACCACGATGGACGAGGCCGGCTGGTCCCGGGTCGCGCCGGCCGGCGAGCGGATGTGGCCGCGTACCGACCCGGCGATGATCGTCCTGGTGCACGACGGCGTACCCGGTCTCGACGGGCGCTGCCTGCTCGGGAACAACGTCGCCTGGCCGCGCGTGCCGGGCGAGCGGCGCTTCTCCTGCCTCGCCGGCTACGTGGAGCCGGGCGAGTCGGCCGAGGCGGCCGTGCTGCGCGAGGTCCGCGAGGAGGTCGACGTCCCGGTCACCGGCATCGGGTACGTGGGCAGCCAGGCCTGGCCGTTCCCCGGCTCGTTGATGCTGGGCTTCCACGCCACGGCCGATCCGGAGCACCCGCTGCGGGTCGACCCGGCGGAGATCGCTCACGCCCGCTGGTTCACCCGGGCCGAGATCGGGGCGGCGCTGGCCGGGCGGCCCGTCGACGTGGACGGTGACCGGCTGACCCTGCCGCCGTCGTCGTCGATCGCCCGCTTCCTGATCCACCACTGGCTCGACGGCCGCTGCTGACCGGGCCGGCCGACGCCGGCCGGGTGGGCGGTGGCTGGCGTCCTGGCTGGGAGGTGTCGCGGGGCCGACCGGCCCGGGCCGGAACACGGTCCCGGCCCGTGACCGCCGTTGCCGCGACGGTCACGGGCCGGGAACCGTGCCGTCGTGGCCGGCTGGGGCAAGGAACACGGCGGGGGAGCCGGGCCGGCCACGACGGACGCCTGTGGTCAGCCGCCCCGGTCGTCCGGCCAGGTCGGCCAGAGCGCATGCGGCTCGACGAGCGGAAGCACCTTCACCCGTTGCCGGCCGGCGCGGACGGCACCGACCGAGGCGAGGGCCCGGGCCAGCACCAGCGCGGCGTCCCGGTCCTCGGCGTGGACGACCTGCCGGCGGGATTCGGGCCAGGCGGTCTCGTCGCGCAGGCGGCCTCCGCCGGCCCAGGCAGCGGCGATGTCCGTGTCGGCTGCCGCGCGGACGTCGGTGCGAACGATCAGGAACCGCATGTCGGTCTCCGGATGTGCCGCGACGATCGGGAACGGGGTGGAAGTTCCACGTCATTCATCGGCAATGCTACGCCGCGTAGCGGCACCGGCAACCGAAACGCCACCATCGGCCGGGAGGCTTGTCCGATCAGGCGAGGCGGCGTCCGTTCAGGACACGCGAAGGGGCCGCCGGCTCGACACCGGCGGCCCCGCGACAGGCCGTCAGGTCCGGTCGAACCGGCCTTCCTTCGCGCTGGCCAGGAAGCTCCGCCACTCGGCCCGGTCGAACAGCAGGACCGGCCCACCGCGGTCCTTGCTGTCCCGGAGGGCCACCGCGGCCGACAGCGGCGCCACCTCGACGCAGTTGGAGGTCTGGCTGCGCGTGCTCTTTCGCCACGGTGCCTCGGCCAGTTCGGCGATGGCGGACGACGTGTTGCGGATCTTGTTCATGGTCTCACTCCTGTGGTGAACCGACCGATGGAACGAGCGGTGCCGCACGGCCCGACGGCGGGGTGCGGCCTGGTTCACCGTTCCGTCAGGCGCCCGGGGTGCCGGCGGCGTTGGGCCGGCGCCGTTGCCGGCCCGTACGCCACTGTGGACGGGGCCGCCGCGTCGGGTAGCCGCCCCGTGGCCTGGATCAGCCAGGAGAGGGTGTCCGACGCGGAGAGCGCCGCCATGCATAACCACTCGAACACCACTTTATAGCGATTTAGTGCTTTTGCCTCCGTCGACATGGTGTTCAGGAACCCGCCCTCGATCGCGAGGGTCTCCGGATCCTGGGGATCGGCGAACCGGTAGAGGGAGAACGCCGTCGGTGGCAGGTACCAGCCGCCCACCCGCGCGTCCCGGGGCAGCACGTGCAGCGTGACGTTCGGCAGCATGGCCAGCTCGCAGAGCTGCCCCAGCTGTTCCCGCAGCACGTCCGGCGGGCCGGCGCGGCCACCGAGCGCCGCCTCTTCGAGCACCGCCGTGTACCGGGGCGCGTCCGACGCCCGGGTGAGCAGCGACTGCCGGGCCAGCCGGGCCGCGACCTCGGTCTCGATGTCCTCGGTGTCCTCCGGCTCGCCGGCCGCCTCGTCGACCTCGCGGGCCGAGGCGATCCGGACCCGGGCGTACCCGGGCGTCTGCAGCAGGCCCGGCACCAGGACCGGGTTGTACTCGGAGATCTCGACGCAGCCCGCCTCCAGCTCGGCGAAGCTGCGCTGCTGCTGGGTCATCACCGGGTAGTTCTTCAGCCAGCCGCGCATGTCCCCGGCCTCCTGCGTGATGGCCAGCAGATCGTCGCGCAGCGCCTGGTCGGCCCGGTAGAGCGCCAGCAGGTCGCGGACGTCCTGCGGGTCGGGCCGGCTGCGGCCGTTCTCCAGTCGGGACAGCTTCGACGCGGAGGCCCAGCCGACCCGCTCGATGACCTGGTCCCCGGTGAGACCGGCCGCCTCGCGGAGCCGGCGCAGCTCGATGCCCAGCCTGCGCCGTCGCAGGATGGGACTGGGTGCGGCAGGAGGCACGATGTCCTCTTTCCCGTAGACCGCCGTGGACGCGACGGTAACTGTATGAGATTCGCCCCCCACCGTCAGTATGGACGGCGCGACCGGCGCCGGAGGTTCCGGCGGGGGCGTGTCTCGTCAGAAAGACGGCACGCCGCGTACCACTCCCTCGACGGAGGACACATGCGCACCGTCCTGCGCCGCCCGGACTTCCGGCTGCTCCTCGGCGGGCTGCTGGCGAGCATGACGGCCGAATCGATCCTGCTGCTCGCGCTCGCCGTCTGGGTGAAGGAGCTGACCGGGTCGAGCGGGCAGGCCGGGGCCACCATCTTCGCGATCATCGCGCCGATGACGCTGGCGCCCCTGGTCGGCTGGTTCGCCGACCGGCATCCCCGGCGGCCGCTCTTCGTGGCCGCCAACCTGGTCACCGCGGCCCTGCTCACGCCGCTGTTCGCCGTCCGCGACCGCACCGACGTGTGGATCATCTACCTGGTGGCGGCGCTCTACGGCCTGTCGTACATCACGCTCAGCGCGCTGCTCAGCGGCCTGATCCGGCAACTGGTGCCGGCGGACCTGCTGGCCGACGCGAACGGCGTGCTCCAGACCGTACGCCAGGGGCTCCGGCTGGTCGGCCCGCTGGCGGGGGCCGGCCTCTACGCCGTCGCCGGGGGCTGGCTGCTGGCCGGCGTCGCGATGGCGGGTTTCCTGGCCGCCGCGGCGGTGGTGGGCCTGCTCCGGGTGGCCGAGCCGGCCCGGCCGCGTCGGGAGCCGCGCTGGTCGACCGAGCTGGGTGCCGGGCTGCGGCACCTGGCCGGCGAGCCGGCCCTGCGCCGGGCCCTGCTCGGCTACGGCGCCGGCTCGCTGGTGATGGGTTTCAGCGAGTCACTGATCTTCGCGTACGTCGATCTGGGGCTCCGCCGCGACGCCGCGTTCGTCGGCGTGCTGGTGACCGTGCAGGGGATCGGCGGGCTGGTCGGTGGGCTGCTGTCCCCCGGGGTGGTGCGGCGGGCGGGCGAGGTGGGCACGCTCGCGGCCGGGGTGGCGCTGTTCGGGCCGGCCGCGCTGGCGCTGGCGTACCCGAGCCTCTGGCTGGGGTTCGCCGCCGTCCTGCTGGCCGGGGTGTCGCTGCCGCTGACCATGGTCGGGCTGCACACGCTGATCCAGCGGCGCACGCCGCCGGGGCTCATCGGGCGGGTCGCCGCCGCCTCCGAGGCGGTGGTCAGCGGCCCGCAGGCGCTCTCCATCGGCGGCGGCGCCCTGCTCGTCGGGGTGTTCGACTACCGGCTGCTCTTCGCGGCCGTGGGCCTGGCCACGCTGCTCGCCGGCGCCTACCTCTGGCGCAACCGCACCCTGACCCCGCCCCCACCCCCCAGCCCTGACCACCCCGCCCTACCCACCCCGAGACCACCGGTCGATCATGAAGTTATCGGCGCGACACGCCGGTCGCCGGGGCGATAACTTCATGATCGACAGCTTGGGCGGCGCCCGGGCGGCGCCCGGGGGCGGGGTGGGTGGGGGTCAGGCGGCCAGGGTGGCCAGGTGGTTCTTGACCTGGGTGATCGAGGGGTTGGTCAGCGCACTGCCGTCGGCGAAGCGGAGCGTCGGCACGGTCTGGTTGCCGCCGTTGACGCTCATCACGAACTCGGCGGCCGCCGGGTCCTGCTCGATGTCGACCACCTCGTACCCGATGCCCTCCCGGTCTAGCTGCGACTTCAGCCGGTGGCAGTAGCCGCACCAGGGGGTGGAATACATCGTCAGCATCGTCAGGCCTCCAAGGTCCGGTCGAGAGTCAAGCAAGGCTATCCGCAGCAACGTCCGGCCCTGCTGGAACAATTCCTCGCTGTGGTGGTTCACTCAGCGTCCGAGCGCGTGCTCGCCGGGCTCGACCCGGAGCAACGGTCGGCGGTGACCGCCCCGGCCGGCCCGGTCTGCATCCTCGCCGGCGCCGGCACCGGGAAGACCCGGGCGGTCACCTCGCGGATCGCCTACCGGGCGCTGGCCGGCGAGATCTCCGCCCGGCACGTGCTCGCGGTCACCTTCACCGCCCGGGCCGCCGCCGAGATGCGCAGCCGGCTCAGCGCGCTCGGGGTGCCGGGCGTGCAGGCGCGCACCTTCCATGCCGCAGCGCTGCGCCAGGTGCGCTACTTCGCGCCCCGGCTGCTGGACGGGCGCGCGATGCCGGAGCTGCTGGACAGCAAGGTCCGGCTGGTCACCCTCGCCGCCGCGAAGGTCGGGATCCGCGCCGACCGGACCGGCGCCCGCGACCTCGCCGGCGAGATCGAGTGGGCCAAGTCGTCCCTGGTCGAGCCCGGGGAGTACGTGGTGGCGGCCGCCAAGGCGCTGCGCGAGACCCCGTACGAGGCGGCCCAGGTCGCCGCCGTCTTCGCCGCGTACGAGCAGGTCAAGCGGTCCGGTGGGGTGATCGACTTCGAGGACATGCTGCGCGCCGCGGTCTGGGGCATCGAGGAGCACCCGGACGTCGCCGAGCAGGTCCGCGCCCAGTACCGGCACTTCGTCGTCGACGAGTACCAGGACGTCAACCCGCTCCAGCAGCGGCTGCTGGAGGCGTGGCTCGGCGGCCGGGACGACCTGACCGTGGTCGGCGACGCCAGCCAGACCATCTACTCGTTCACCGGCGCCACCTCGTCGTACCTGGTCGACTTCCCCCGCCGGCACCGGGGCGCGACGGTGGTCCGCCTGGTCCGCGACTACCGCTCCACCCCGCAGGTGGTCGGGCTGGCCAACGCGGTGATCTCGCAGGCCCGGGGCACCGAGGCGCGCCTGCGCCTGGAGCTGGTGGGCCAGCGCCCGCCCGGCCCGGAGCCCGAGCTGCGGATCTTCACCGACGAGCCGGCCGAGGCGGCCGCGGTCGCCGCCCGCTGCCGGGCCCTGGTCGACGCCGGCACGCCGGCCCGGGAGATCGCCGTGCTCTTCCGCACCAACGCGCAGTCCGAGGCGTACGAGAAGGCGCTGACCGAGGTCGAGGTGCCGTACCAGGTGCAGGGCGCGGAGCGGTTCTTCGAGCGGGTCGAGGTCCGGCAGGCGATGGTCGCGCTGCGGGCCGCCACCCGGTCCATCCCGGGGGAGACCCCGCTGCCGGCCGCCGTGGTCGAGGCGCTGGCGGCGGTGGGCTGGGCACCGGACACCCCGCCCGCCGGTGGCGCCGCCCGCGAGCGGTGGGAGGCGCTCGCCGCGCTGGTCCAGCTCGCCGAGGAGTACGCGGCCACCGCACCGGTCCTGCCGATCGGGCCGGCGGCGGCGGTCGAGCGCCCGGTCACGCTCGCCGACTTCACCGAGGAGTTGGCCCGGCGGGCCGCCGCCCAGCACGCGCCGACGGTCGAGGGTGTGACGCTCGCCTCCCTGCACTCCGCGAAGGGCCTGGAGTGGGACGCGGTGTTCCTGGTCGGCCTCTCCGAGGGCACCCTCCCCACCACGTACGCGAAGACCCCCGAGCAGGTGGAGGAGGAGCGCCGCCTGCTCTACGTCGGCATCACCCGGGCCCGGGAGTGGCTCTGGCTGTCGTACGCCTCGGCCCGTTCGCCCGGCGGGCGGGCCCGGCGGCCCTGCCGCTTCCTGCCCCAGCTGGACCGTTCGGGCGGGGCCGAGCGGGCCGGTGCCGGCGGGGTGCGGCGCGCGGACCGGCGGCGTACGCAGATCGTCTCCTGCCGGATCTGCGGTGCCACCCTGCTCGCCGGCCCGGACCGCAAGGTGGGCCGGTGCGCGACCTGCCCGTCGGACATCGACGAGGAACTGCACGAGCGGCTGCGCGAGTGGCGGCGCCGGGTGGCCGGTGGCCAGCGGGTTCCGGCGTACGTGGTCTTCACCGACGCGACCCTGGTCGCGCTGGCCGAGCGGCGGCCCCGCCAGCCCCGGGACCTCACCGCGATCGCCGGCATCGGGCCCCGCAAGCTGGGCCTGTACGGGGAGGCGGTGCTGGCGCTGGTGGCCGGCGCGGCGGTGGACGAGATCTGCCCGGAGAAAACTTTCGAAATCTCGCCGTAAATTCGTTTGCCCTCGCCCCGGGGTGCGTCATAGCCTCATGGCACACCTCGCGAGCGGCGGCATTCGGGCTGCTCACGAGCGTGAGGTCCAGTCGACACGAGAGCACGTCAGGGAGGTGGCACCGATGGAGATCTTCTACATGAACGAGCGTCCGGCGGCGCTGCCCGCTGCCGTCGCTCCGCTGTCGGCTGTCCGGGTGGCCGTCGCCGCTCCGCGCCCGTCGGTTCCGCAGGTGCACCAGGTCGAGACTCAGGCCGAGCTGATTCTCGCGCCGGCACCGAACGGGATCCAGGGGACCAGTGGCTTCACGGCCAAGGGTGTCGATGGCGCCAAGCGGCGCATGGACGTCCGCGGTGTTCCACCTCGAGGTAGACCGGTCTGATCACCAGACCACCGGCTCACCTCGAGGCCGCGGAACCCGCATACCGGGATCCGCGGCCTAGTTTTTTGCCCCGCCGAAGTACGTCGGAAAAGCGATCCACAAGATCGAAGTGAGAGAGAGGTGACCGGGCGATGAGTCTGGCGTTGGCCCCGCTCGACGCGAACGTCGAGCTGGAGGCGAACCTGCCCTGCCGGAAGTTCGACCCCGACCTGTGGTTCTCTGACTCGCCCACCGAGCTCGAGCTGGCCAAGTCGCTCTGCGGGGACTGCCCGCTGCGCGTCGAGTGCCTCGCCGGTGCGGTGGAGCGGGCCGAGCCCTGGGGCGTCTGGGGTGGCGAGATCTTCGAGCGTGGCGCGGTCGTTCCGCGCAAGCGGCCCCGTGGCCGTCCGCGCAAGGAGGACGTCGCCCGTGACGCCGCGCTCCGGGTCGAGGCCGAGGCGCGCCTGGCAGCCAGTGGGCTGTCCACGCGTGACGCGGTCCGGCTGGCGGCCTGACAACTTCCCGATCCGCACGAACCGATCGCCGGTGTCCCACCGGCCGACGAGAAAGTTGACGAAGATGCTGCACCTGTCGAACGGAACCGACCTGCAACTACTCAACGAAGCGTTGTCGAGGGCTCGAATGCTCCGGCCTCAGGCCGGTCGCAGCACCACGAGCACTGAGGCACACCGTTCCGCCCGTACCGTCGCCATGGCCGCCCGCAACCGGTCGGCCCGCGAGCTGGGCGTTCTGTAGGGAAGGGTCCCTTCGCTACGCCTCCGGCGTCGGAAGGGCCCCGGGATGACACCATCACGCGCGACGGGCGCGTCCGGATCACTCCGGGCGCGCCCGTCGGCGGATCAGGCGACCGGCGCGAAGCCGGGCAGCCAGCGTTCCAGGATGCCCCGGTACGGGGCCTTCGCCTCGAGCTGGCAGAGCACCCCGATCGAACCCAGCGTCACCCGGTGGATCAGCAGGTACGACGGGGGCAGGTTGAGTTGCCGGCTCAGCTGGTAAGCGGGCGAGCGGGGGCTGGCCAGGCGGGTCGCCTCGGCACGCAGCCAGGCCCGGGTGAACCGGAACTCGTCGGCGGCGATGGGTTCCAGCATCGGGCGGAGGAAGTCGAGCACCGCCGGGGCGTCGATCTGCTCGGTGGAGCCGATGAAGCCCTCCGAGCGGAGACCCTGCACCACCTCGTCGGCGTCGCCGCGCAGGGCCAGGGCGGCGATGCGGCCGATCGGCTCGGGCGTGCCCTCGGGCATCCGGGCGACCGCTCCGAAGTCGATCACCCCGAGCCGCCCGTCCGGCAGCAGCCGGAAGTTGCCCGGGTGCGGGTCGGCGTGCAGCAGCCCGGCCCGCATCGGGGCGGAGAGGTGCAGGGTGGCCATCAGCCGGCCCGCCTCGTCGCGCTGCTCCTCGCTGCCCTCCCGGATGATCTTCGACAGGGGTGTCCCCTCGACCCACTCGGTCACGAGGACGCGGGGAGACGCGGCGACCACCGCCGGGATGAAGATCTCCGGGTCGTCCGCGTACGCCGTGGCGAAGGCCCGCTGCGACTCGGCCTCCAACTCGTAGTCCAGCTCCTCGGTGATCCGCTCCCGGAGCTCGGCCAGGAGCGGCTTGACGTCGAGCCCCGGCTGGATGGCCCGGAACATCCCGCCCAGCCGGGAGAGCTGCTTGAGGTCGGCCAGCAGGGCGTCACCGGCGCCCGGGTACTGGATCTTGACTGCGACGTCGCGGCTGCGCGGCGCGCCCGCCGGGTCGTAGCCCGGGTCACGCCAGAGCGCGCGGTGCACCTGCCCGATGCTGGCGGCGGCGGCCGGGGTGTCGTCGAACTCGACGAACCGGTCCCGCCAGTCCGGGCCGAGCTGCTCGGCGAGCACCTTGTGCACGCTCGCCACGGGCAGCGGTGGCGCGGCCTCCTGGAGCTTGGTCAGCGCCTGCCGGTAGGGGGCGGCGATCTCCTCGGGCAGGGCCGCCTCGAAGACCGACAGCGCCTGGCCGAACTTCATCGCGCCGCCCTTGAGCTGCCCGAGAACGCTGAAGAGCTGCTCGGCCGTGCGTTGCTGGATCTCGGCGGAGATGACGTCGGAGGCGAGCCCGGTGACGCGCTTACCCATGCCCAGGACGGTCCGACCGGCGAAGCCGAGCGGTAGAGCGGCGAGCTTGGCGGTCCGGGACACGGCCCGGCGCGGGATGTCGGTCACCTGGTCATTGTTACCGACTCGGCGGGCCCGCGGCTGCCGTGCCGGCGGGCTGGGGTGCCCCAACGCTGACGAGTCGGTCGCCGGGGCCGATCCGGTGGGCCGATCGGTGGGGGACGGGCCTCACCGGGGCTGCCGGGAGCAGGCGCAGGACGGGTGGGGCGCCCAGAGCCGGCGACGCAGCCGGCCGGCCGCGGTGACCTCGACCGTGCAGGCGACCGTCTCCGGCGTACCCCCGTCGAGGTGGGCCAGCGCCTCCCCGGTGGCGTACGCCGCGGCGGCGAGCAGCGTCGCCGCGGCGCAGGCATCCTCCGGCGCCGCACCGGCGAGCTGAGCGGCGAGCGCCGGCCAGTCGGCGTCGCGGTCCGTCCGGTGCAGGTCGAGGCAGTTCACGCAGGGGCCGACGGGCGGCCGGACCAGCGGCCCGATGACCGGCACGGCCTCGCGGAGGTCGATCAGCAGGTACGCCTGGCGGCGCTGGGCGTGGGCGGCGGCGAGCAGAGCGGCCGGCCGGTCCGTGCCGAGCTGGACCACGAGATCCGCCCGGCCCGGGCGGAGTGGGCCGGTGGCGGTGCCCGGCGCGGACCGCAGCAGCGCGTCGCGGACCGCGTCGTCGAGCGACCGGCCCAGGTCGGCGGCGTCGATCCCGGTGCCGACCAGGTCCGCCGGCCGGACCGGGCCGGCCAGCTGCGGCCGGACGTGGCCGATCCCGGCCTGGGCCAAGGCGACGGTCACCGGGGCGCCGAGCCGGCCGGCTCCGGTCACCAGCACCCGGGCGGCCCGGCGGCGGCGCAGCACCTGGGCGGGCGTTCCGGGCAGCCGCGCGGTCAGGGCGAGCGCCCCGGCCTCGGCGGCGAGCCGGGCGCGCGGCGGGCCGGCCAGGTCCCGCGGCAGCAGCGTGTGCGCGGGTACGACCAGGCCGGCCGCCCGTAGCGCGTCCAGCAGCGTGCGGGCCTCGTCCCGCCCGACGTCGAGCGTGGCCGCGTGCTCGACGACGTGCCGCTCGCTGTGCGCGCCGTCGAGGAGGTCGAGGAGCCGGGCGGCCCGGGGATTGGCCAGCTCCAACAGCACCGCCCGGCCGGGGTCGACGCCGAGCTGCAGGGTGTGCCGGTCCCGCCAGAGGAGCGTGAGACCGGGAAGCAGGGTCGGTCGGGGCAGGGCGGCTGGGCTCATGGACACGAATAGTGACCGCGTCCGTGCTTTCCGTGGATCGTTGTCCACAGGTGTGCATAGCCCTGTCCAGGGTTGTCCACAGGATTCAGCGAGTTTTCCACAGGTACTGGGGGTGCCTGTCCGGCAACCGACAGTGGCCGGCACGGCGGAAGGGGTGGCCGGACGGCCACCCCTTCCGCGCGGTCCGGGACGTTCAGACCTTGGCCTTGCCCAGGATGCGGTTCACTGTTGTGCCGCACACCGGACACTTGCCCTTGGCCATGTTCATCCCGGTCTTGGAGACCTCGACGTGTCCCTCGAAGTCCCGCTTCTCCTTGCACTTGACGCAGTAACCGTTGTAGGTCTGGGCCTGGTCGGCCACGGTGCCCTCCTCGTCTCGTCCGCCGGCGAACGCTCATCCGGCGGTGTTCCCGGCGGCGGGCCACGGGGCTCCGGCGCTGGGTCTTTCGGCGCGGCCACCGTCGTGACCGCTGGTCCGCGGACCCTACCCAGGTCTGGGCGGTTCCATGTCAGCTCCGCATCGACACTGTGAGCAAGTTGACGTCGAGAGTGTGCATGGCGAAATACGTCTGATAAGTGAGTTTGGCGGGGACACGCCGACCGGATGCCCGGATCAGGGCCCAGGGGACCCGGCGCGACCGGCGCTCTGATGATCACCTAACGTGGAGACGGGCGCCCGCGGGCGGCCGTTCGCCGTCACGGACCGTCGATGAAGACGCTCCGTCACAGAAATTTTCGGGACTACCAGCGACCAATCCCCATTTTCCGGGCGCGTGTCGTGGGGTAGGCCCTTGCGGACCCTGGTCAGTACGCATTAGCTATGCCTCGTGACAGGAATCCGAGGCTGCGCGGCTCGCTGATGGCAGCGCCGCGCAAGCCGGTCGTCGAGGTACGGCGCAGCCAGCGCCGGCGGCGCACGGTGTCCGCGTACCGCGACGGTGAGCGGGTCGTCGTCCTGATCCCCGACCAGTTCTCCCGGGCCGAGGAGAGCGAGTGGGTCGACCGCATGCTCGCCCGGCTCGCCGCCCGCGAGGGCCGGTTCGCCCGGTCCGATGACGAGCTGCTGGCGCGCGCCACCCGGTTGATCACGCTCTACCTGGCCGATCACGGGCTGGACGCCGTACCGGCCAGTGTGCGCTGGGTCACCAACCAGAACGGCCGGTGGGGTTCCTGCACCCCGGCGGACCGGACGATCCGCATCTCGCACCGGGTGCAGGACATGCCGGACTGGGTCATCGACTACGTGCTGCTGCACGAACTGGCGCACCTCATCGTCCCGAGCCACAACGCACGGTTCTGGGAGCTGGTCGGCCGGTACCCGAAGACCGAGCGGGCCCGGGGCTACCTGGAGGGTGTGGCGGCCGTCTCCGTCTCCTGACCCTGCGGTGAGGAGGAGCCCCTTCTCGACGCCTGCGGTAGAGCAGGGCTGCCTTGTCAACGCGTACGGCACCTGCACGCGGAGTCGATCACGGTCGCGGCGGGGCGCTACGCGTTAGGGTCGGGCCGTGGCACGACGTGTGGTGGTGGCGTTGCTCGGTCCGGTCGCCTGGACGCCGCCCGGTATCGACCCGACCGAGTGGCGTACCGCGCTCGCCGAGGACGTGGTCGACCTGCTCGCCACGCTGAACGAGGTCGAGACCGCGGTCGCCGTGACCCCGGCCGACCGCTGGCTCGCCGACGCCGTGGTCTGGCCCGGGACCAGGGTCTACGAGGTGCCGACCCCGACCGTCGACGCCGTACTCGCCGCCTGCGGGCCGGACGTCCAGGCCGCGCCGGACGCCACCCCGGATCCGGGTGACCCCTCGGTCCCGGTGCTGTCGCGCGGCGCCGGAGCCGGCCCCGGACCGGTGGGCGCGGCCGACCCGGCGACCGGTGGGCTGACGCGCGAGCCGAGCCCGGCCCTCGGTGGGCCGGCCCACCGGCCGGGACCGGTGAACGGTGGGCCGACCCGCGAGCCCGGCCTGGCCGCCGTGGGGCACGGGCCCGACCCGATGGGCGGCGAGGGGGCGGGCGAGCCGGTGCCCGAACAGCCGGCGTGGGACGAGCAGGGCCAGCCGGCCGGCGCGGACCGCGAGGTGCCCTCCGGGGCCTACGGCCAGGTGGCGGTGATCGCCGGGGACGCACCGGACGTACCGGGCCTGATCATCGGCAAGCTGCTCCGGCCGCTCACCACCCGACCGCTGGCGGTGGCACCGGTCGAGGGGAGTGGGCCCGGCCTGCTCGGCGTGGCGGCCCGGCTGCCCGTACCGGAGTGGCTGCCGGAGCTGGACCTGGACAGCGCCGTGCCCGCGGCCGTACGCGCGGCGGCGCCCCGACCCGGCGAACTCGCGGTCACGCCGGCGTGGCACCGGCTACGCGGCCCGGCCGACCTGGCCCGGCTGAACCCGGCCATCGAGGGCTGGGACGCCACCCGCGCCCTGCTCTCCGGCACCGGCCGCCTGCGCTGACCCGGCCACCGCCGGGCGGGCCCGCGTTGACCATGACGTTGGCGGTGGTGCCGGAGATCGGCATCGCCGCCAACCTCATGATCAGTCGGCCCGGTGCGGTCAGCGGGTCTCCGGGCCCTCGTCCGGCTCGGCCGGGGGCTGCTCCTGCGGACCACCGGGGGCGCTGAAGTCGAAGTTCTCCAGCTCGCCGAGGTCGAGCTGGGACCGCGCGAACGCCACCGGGTCGGCGAAGTCGTCGTCGGAGGGCAGCAGGTCGGGGTGGCCCCACAGGGCATCCCGGCCGGCGATCCCCCGGTGCTCGGTGAGCGCCGCCCACAGCGCCGCCGCCTCCCGCAGCCGGCGCGGCCGCAACTCCAGACCGACCAGTGCGGCGAAGGTCTGCTCGGCGGGGCCGCCCGCGGCCCGCCGCCGCCGGAACGCCTCGCCGAGCCGGACGACGTTGGGCAGCCGGTTGCCGGCGGCGCTGTCCACGACGTGGCAGACCCAGCCCTCGACCAGGGCGAGTGCGGTCTCCAGCCGGGCCAGCGAGGCCTTCTGGGCCGGACTGTCCTCCGGGGTGAAGATGCCCTCCAGCGCGATCGCCTGCATCGATTCCGGATCGGTCGGATCGACCCGGCCCATCGCCTCCTCGATCGCCTCGCGGTTGACCCGGATGCCCGCCGCGTACATCTCCACCGCGCTGAGCACGTGCCCGCGCAGCCACGGCACGTGCTGGAAGAGCCGCTGGTGGGCGGCCTCGCGCAGGGCCACGTAGAGGCGGACCTCGTCCTCGGGCAGCTCCAGGCCGGCGCCGTACTCCCGGATGTTGGCCGGGATGAGCGCGGCCGTGCCGGCCGGGCCGAGCGGCAGCCCGATGTCGCCCGCCGAGAGCACCTCGGCGGCGAGCGAGCCGAGGGCCTGGCCCAGTTGGCCACCGAAGAGGGCCCCGCCGAGCGTGGCCACCATCGACTGCATCGGGCCGAGCTGGGCCCGTGCCTCCGGCGGCACCAGGTCGCCCATGGCGCCGACCATCCGGCTGGCCACCGGGTCGCACAGCTTGCGCCACACGTCGAGGGTCTTGTAGATCCACTCGTTCCGGTTCCACGCGACCGAGGTGTGGATGCCCGACGGCAGCGCGGAGGCCGGCTCCAGCCACAGGTCGGCCAGGCGCAGGGCCTCCTCCACCGCGTTGCGCTCGTACGGCGAGACCGCCGGATCGCCGGCGGCGGCGAGCTGGCTCGCGGCCACCTGGCGGGCCAGGTCCCAGTTCACCGGGCCGCTGCCGGGCGCCGAGAGCAGGTGCTGCAGCTGCGCCATGAACTGCTGCATCTGCGCGGGGTCGTTGGGGTCTGGTGGTTGCCCACCCGGGAGCGCGAAACCGAACGGAATATCAGGCACGAGGTCTACGGTACGCGCGCCCCGCCCCAGGCCGCGTCCGCTGGCGTTGCGCTCACGGCGAAGTCCCGGCTCGTCCGCCGGCCCGGCCGCACCCGATCGGTACGCTCTGCGGCATGAGACGTCGCGGCGTGACCGTCCTGCTCGGTGCTCTGCTCACCACCCTGCTCAGCATCGGCGTGCTGGCGGCGCCCATCCCGTACGTGGTGCTCGGCCCCGGCCCGACCGTCAACACGCTGGGCACCGAGGACGGCAAGGAGGTCATCCAGGTCACCGGGCGGGAGACCTCCACGTCGGCGGGCCAACTGCGGCTGACCACGGTCGGGGTGCAGCCCTCGGTCAAGCTGCGCTCCGCCATCCAGGGCTGGTTCTCCGACGACGAGGCGGTGGTGCCCCGCGAGCTGGTGTACCCGCCGGGGGAGTCCCGGGAGGAGGTCGAGGAGCGGAACGCGGAGGACTTCAAGGTCTCCCAGACCAGTGCGGAGACGGCGGCGCTGCGTGAGCTCGGCTTCCCGGTGCAGGTGGTGGTCAAGACGGTCGCCGGGGACGGCCCGTCGGCCGCCGTCCTGAAGCCCGGCGATGTGCTGACCTCGGTCGACGGGCAGCCGGTGACGGCGGCCAGCCGGCTCACCGAGCTGATCCGCGCCAAGCCGGCCGGCACCGCCCTGGAGATCGGCTACACCCGCGACGGCACCGCGGGCACCGCCCGGATCACCAGCCGGGAGCAGGACGGCCGTCCCCGGATCGGCGTCGAGATCGACCAGCAGCAGCCGCACCCGTTCACGCTGACGATCTCCCTGGCGGACATCGGCGGCCCGAGCGCCGGCCTCATGTTCGCCCTCGGGATCGTCGACAAGCTGACCCCGGAGGATCTGACCGGCGGCCGGATCATCGCCGGCACCGGCACCATCGACGACGAGGGCCGGGTCGGTCCGATCGGCGGCATCGCCCAGAAACTGGTCGGCGCGAAGGACGCCGGCGCGACCGTGTTCCTGGTCCCGGCCGACAACTGCGCCGAGGCCAAGCGCAACCCGCAGCCCGGCCTGCCGCTGCTCAGGGTCGCCACGCTGGACGAGGCGCTGACCGCCCTGGAGACGCTGCGTACGGGGGGCGAACCGGCCCGCTGCTGACCGCCGCGCCGCCCGCGCCATGACCATGGACCGACACGTTCAGGAAGACCCCGTACTCTGGTGGCCTGGTCGGAGCCGATCACATCGAGCGTGCGGAGCCAACAGTGGTCATGCGTAGCAGTGCCCCCCTGCCGAGGATGAGCCGACGCGGACGCGTCACGATCGGTGTCCTGGTCGGGGTGTTCGTGCTGTTCACCCTGCTCGGCTGGGGTGTGCAGGCGTGGACCGACTGGCTGTGGTTCGGCGAGGTCGACTACAAGCAGGTGTTCACCGGGGTGCTCGTCACCCGGCTGCTGCTCTTCCTCACCATCGGGCTCGGCATGGCGGTCGTCATCGGCGGCAACCTCTGGCTGGCGCAGCGGATGCGGCCCCGGCTGCGGCCGCAGTCCCCGGAGCAGGCCACCCTCGAGCGCTACCGGATGCTGCTGAGCCCCCGGCTCGGCACCTGGATCGCCCTGGTCTCCGCCGTGGTCGGCCTCTTCGCCGGCCTGTCCGCGCAGAGCCGGTGGAACCAGTGGTTGCTGTTCCGCAACGGTGGCGACTTCGGCGTGAAGGACCCGGAGTTCGGCGTCGACGTCGGCTTCTACGTCTTCGACCTGCCGTTCTGGCGTTACCTCCTCGGGGTGGGGTTCACCGCGGTGGTGCTGGCCCTCATCGGGTCGCTCGCCGTGCACTACATCTTCGGCGGCGTCCGGCTGCAGGGCGTCGGCGACCGGATGAGCAACGCGGCGCGCGCCCACCTGAGTGCCCTGGTCGCCGCCTTCGTGCTGCTCAAGGCCGTCGCGTACGTGCTGGACCGGCGGGCGATGCTGCTGGAGTACAACGACGGCGCCAACGTGTACGGCGCCGGCTACGCGGACGTCAACGCGCTGTTGCCGGCGAAGGAGATCCTCGCCTACATCTCGGTCGTCGTGGCGATCGCGATCATCCTGTTCTCCAACGCCTGGATGCGGAACCTGGTCTGGCCGGGCATCTCGCTGGCCCTGCTCGGCGTGTCGGCGGTGGCCATCGGCGGCATCTACCCGTGGGCGGTGCAGACCTTCGAGGTGAAGCCGAGCGCCCGGGACAAGGAGGCGCCGTACATCCAGCGCAGCATCGACGCGACGCGCACGGCCTTCAACCTGGACGGCGTCGAGACCGAGCCGTACGCGGCCAGCAACCTGACCCCGCCGGCGACCCTGGCCACCGACACCGCCGTGGTGCCGAACGCCCGTCTGCTCGACCCGCAGCTGGTCAGCGAGACGTACACGCAGCTGCAGCAGGTCCGCGGCTTCTACGACTTCGGGCCGAAGCTGGACATCGACCGGTACACGGTCAACGGCAAGACGCAGGACTACGTGGTCGGCGTCCGCGAGATCAACTACGGCGAGCTGACCGCCCAGCAGAGCAACTGGATCAACCGGCACACCGTCTACACCCACGGTTACGGCGTGGTCGCCGCCCCCGCCAACCAGGTCGTCTGCGGTGGCCAGCCGTTCTTCGTCTCCGGCTTCCTCGGCGAGAAGGCCCAGGAGGCGTGCTCCTCCCAGACCGAGCAGATCCCGGCCACCCAGCCGCGCATCTACTTCGGCGAGCGGATGGAGGCCGGGGACTACGCCATCGTCGGCCGGTCGAACCCGGACGCCAACCCGGCCGAGTTCGACCGGCCGGTGGGCGAGGGCGACGACGGGCGTGAGTCGTACTACACCTACACCGGCTCCGGCGGCGTCGAGATCGGCTCGTTCACCCGCCGCCTGCTGTACGCCATCAAGGAGCAGGAGACGAACTTCCTGCTCTCCGAGGCGGTCAACGAGAACTCGAAGCTGCTCTACGTCCGCAACCCGCGCGACCGGGTGGAGAAGGTCGCCCCGTTCCTCACCGTGGACGGCGACCCGTATCCGGCGGTGGTCGACGGCCGGGTGCAGTGGATCATCGACGGCTACACCACCGCCGCGACCTACCCGTACGCCGAGCGGATCAACCTGCAGACCGAGACCACCGACGAGCTGACCAACCGGGGCACCTTCCAGCTGGCCCGGGAGAACGTCAACTACATCCGCAACTCGGTGAAGGCGACCGTCGACGCGTACGACGGCACGGTCACCCTCTACGAGTTCGACGAGGGCGACCCGGTCCTCAAGGCGTGGAACAAGGCCTTCGGCGGTGACCTCGTCAAGCCGAAGTCGGAGATCCCGGCCGAGCTGACCGAGCACTTCCGCTACCCGGCCGACCTGTTCAAGGTGCAGCGCAACCTGCTCACCCGGTTCCACGTCACCAACCCCGGCGACTTCTACTCGGGGCAGGACTTCTGGCAGGTGCCCAACGTGCCGGACGCTCCGGACAGCGGGCAGAAGCAGCCGCCGTACTACCTGTTCACCCAGTTCCCCGGCCAGGACTCGGCGCGCTTCCAGCTCACCGCCGCGGTCACCCCGAACGGCCGGCAGAACCTGGCCGCGCTGATCTCGGGCTCGTACGTGGACGGGGAGCCGCGCCTCGAGGTGCTGGAGCTGCCGGACCAGACCCGGATCTCCGGTCCGGTGCAGGTGCACCAGCAGATGACCAACAACGCGCAGATCCGGCAGCAGCTCAACCTGCTCTCGTCGAACCAGGCGCAGGTGCAGTACGGCAACCTGCTCTCCCTGCCGTTCGGCAACGGCATGCTCTACGTCGAGCCGGTCTACGTGAAGAGCAACCAGCAGGACGCATACCCGCTGCTGCAGAAGGTGCTCCTGTCGTACGGCGACGGCGGCTCGTTCGTCGTGCTGGCCGACAACCTGACCGACGGGATCAAGCAACTCGTCGAGCAGGGCAAGCAGGCCGGCACGCCGACCCCGCCGCCACCGCCGTCCGGGGAGCCCTCGCCGTCACCGTCGGCGACGCCGTCGCCGGGCACCACCCCGCCCCCGCTCACCGGTGAGCTGGCCGAGGCGGCGAACCGGGTCCAGGCGGCGATCGCGGAGGTCCGGGCCGCGCAGGCCTCGGGCGACTTCGAACGGTACGGCCGGGCGCTGAAGGCGCTGGACGAGGCGATCACCGCGTTCCAGCAGGCCCAGGGTGCCGCCGCCCCGACGCCGGGCGCCGGCGGCACGCCGACACCCACCCCCTCGGGAACACCCGGCGGCTGACCCGGCGAAACGGCGGCGCCCCCGGATCCGGTGAGCGGATCCGGGGGCGCCGCCGTGTTCGCGGCCCGCCGGGTGCAACCCGGCGGGCCGCGGCCCCGTTCTCACAGCAGATGACGGTGACCGGCCCGGGAGACACGTGATGAGGACATGAGGGACGCGGCGGGTTTCGACGAGTTCTACCGGAGCACCGCGCACCGGATGCTCCGCTACGGCTACGCGGTCGCGGGCGACCACGCCGAGGCGCAGGACCTCGTGCAGGAGGCGTACGCCCGGGCCTGGCGGCAGTGGGGCACGTTGATCGCGCACCCCGCACCGGAGGCGTGGCTGCGGCTGGTGGTGGCCCGGCTGGCGACCGACCGCTGGCGCCGGCTCACCGGCTGGCGGGCGGCCCTGCGGCGCACCGGCGCGCCGGAGCCGGTGTCGCCGCCGAACGAGGACAGCGTCCTGCTGGTCGGCGCGCTCCGGCAACTTCCGGCCAACCAGCGGCAGGCGCTCGCCCTGCACTACCTCTACGACATGACCGTCGAGGACATCGCCCGCGAGATGGACGTGGCGGCCGGGACCGTGAAGTCCTGGCTGTCCCGGGGGCGTACCCGCCTGGCGGCCCTGCTGCCCGACATCAACGACGAGCGACTGGAGGCGAACGATGTCGCGTGACCTGTCCGACTTCTACCGGTCGCTCGCCGGCGAGGCGGATCCCCGGGCCCTTCCCGCGCCGGAGGCGCTCCGGCGGTCCGCCGACCGGCGGGCCCGGATCCGGGTGGCCGGCACGGCGCTCGCGGCGGCGGTCCTGGTCGCCGGGGTGGCGACCGGCAGCCGGCTGGTGCTCGCCGGCGATCCGGCGCCGGTGGCGCCGCCCGGCGGGACGCCGACGGTTCCGGCGCCGACCGCGCCGAGCCCGACGCCGTCGGCGACCCCCAGCGGCACGCCGTCGACCTCGTCGAGCACGACCCCGGGCGGACCGGGCCCCACGTCGATCCCGGACCGGGCGTTCTTCCAGCTCGCGCCGGCCAACGACAAGGGCGCCGCGAACTTCGTCGAGGCCGAGGTGCTGCCGTCGCTGTGCGAGGCCCGCTTCGCCAGCGACGATGCGATCGTGCAGCGCCGGAGCCGGCACCTGGCCTACAAGAACCCCGAGTCGCCCGCGGACTACGTGCCCGACGGCAGCTACGTGCACACCGTCACCGTCTACGCGGCCGGGCGCGCCGACGACGCGCTGCGCGAGCTGCGCGAGGCGGTCCGCGCCTGCCCGCGGCAGGAGGGTACGGGCGGCCGCGACCCGGCGACGTCGCGCCTGCGGCTGCTGGCTGACAGCGGCTACGGCGACGAGTCGGTGCTCTTCGAGATCCGGACCGACGCCCGGGACCTGGAGGGGAACCCGGTCGGCGGGGAGGAGGTGCGGCTGATCCGGGCGATCCGCGTCGACGACGTGGTGACGATCCTGTGGGAGCAGGGCTGGGAGGGCACCTCGGCCGAGCGGACCCAGGTGGACGCCGACAGCCGGCGTGCCGTGGCGGCGATCGAGGCCTGGCTGGGCTGAGAGCGCGACCGGGCGGTTCCGGGCTCCCGGGCCGGAACGCCCGGTCCACCGGTCGTTTTGCACCGCGCCGGGGTGGTGCGCTACGGTTGTTTCACCGACGCGGGGTGGAGCAGCTCGGTAGCTCGCTGGGCTCATAACCCAGAGGTCGCAGGTTCAAATCCTGTCCCCGCTACCACATCGGAAAGGCCCCGAGGAGTCCTCCTCGGGGCCTTTCCGCATCTTCCGTCGACGGACCCGCCAGTGGCGGCCAGGGGATGCGCCGACGGTGTCCGGGAGATCCGTCGACGGTGTCCGGGGGCGAGGATCATGGCCGGGCGCGATGGGCTACACTGGTGGAGCCGACGCGGGGTGGAGCAGCTCGGTAGCTCGCTGGGCTCATAACCCAGAGGTCGCAGGTTCAAATCCTGTCCCCGCTACTCGTCCGAAGGCCCCGGAGGATCGCTCCGGGGCCTTCGTCGTGTCCACCCTCGGTGAGCCATTCCGCGCCGAGCGCCCTGCCGGGGTTGCGCTTCTCGGCGAGGATGGGGCCATGTCTGCTTTCGGTAGGTGGTGGGGCCGGCTGAGCGCGGTCCTCGGTGCGGTCGTGCTGTCGGTGTTCGTCCCGGTGGCGGCCTGGGCGTCCAGCGGTCCGGGCGAGCTGGCGGTCGAGGCCGTCCGGCGCCGTCGCGGCGGCGGTTTCGGTTTCCTCGGGCTGCTCTGCTGCCTGGTCGTCGTGGCTCTGATCGTCTTCCTCATCGTGCGGATGATGAACCGGAATCGCCGCGGCGGCCCGCCGCGCTGATCCCACCGCCGGCGGGGTGCGTCGCCGACGCGGCGGGAGGCTTCCCGCCGGCCCGGGGCCGCGGACCACCGGCGCGGGCCGTAGGCGGGCCGCGTGGTCTACTAGGGCGCGTGGAACTTCTGCACTCGGGCAAGGTCCGGGACGTCTACGCCGACGGCGATGACCTGATCCTGGTCGCCTCCGACCGCATCTCGATCTACGACGTGGTGCTGCCGACGCCGATTCCGGACAAGGGCAAGCTGCTCACCGCGCTCTCGCTGTGGTGGTTCGAGCAGCTCGCCGACCTGGTGCCGAACCACGTGATCTCGGCGACCGACGTGCCGGCCGAGTTCGCCGGCCGGGCGATCCGCTGCCGGCGGCTGGAGATGGTCCCGGTGGAGTGCGTCGCCCGGGGCTACCTGACCGGTGGCGGCCTCGTCGAGTACCAGCGCACCGGCGCGGTCTCCGGCGTCGAGCTGCCGCGCGGGCTGGTCGAGGCGTCGATCCTGCCCGAGCCGATCTTCACGCCGTCCACCAAGGCGCCGGTCGGGGAGCACGACCAGCCGATCACCTTCGCCGAGGTGGTGGACAAGGTCGGGGCGGAGACCGCCGAGCGGCTGCGCCGGATCACGCTGGACCTCTACCGGCGGGGAGCCGAGCTGGCGGCCGACCGGGGCATCCTGATCGCCGACACCAAGATCGAGCTGGGTTGGGCGGCCGACGGCACGCTGGTGGTCGGCGACGAGCTGCTGACCTCCGACTCGTCCCGGTTCTGGCCGGCCGAGTCATACCAGCCGGGGCGTGCCCAGTTCTCCTACGACAAGCAGTACGTCCGGGACTGGGCCACGGCGAGCGGCTGGGACCGGCAGGGGCCGGCGCCGGAGGTGCCGGCCGAGGTCGTGGAGGCCACCCGGGCCCGCTACGTCGACGTGTACGAGAAGCTCACCGGCAACCGCTGGGCGTAGCGAGCCCCGCTCCGCACAATCGCCCACGTGTCGCCCTGACGGACCGCCGCTACCGGGCAGAACGCCAGGGGCGGGGGCTGGGTCAGGCGGGGTGCGGGGTCAGGGCCGTGGAGATGCGCACCAGGGTGCCGGCGGCACCGGTCACCACGTCCATGGTGTCGCTCAGCTCGCGGGCCAGCCACAACCCCCAGCCGCCGGCCGTTTCCGGGGCCGGGCGGCTGTGATCCGTGAGTCGCTGGGCGCTGATCCCGTGCCCGTGATCGGCGACCTCGCAGACCAGCACGCCCCGCTGCCGCCACATCCGCAGCGAGCCGCGACCGCCGCCGTGCCGGACCGCGTTGGTGATCAGCTCGTTGACCGCCAGCACGAAGTCGTCCAGCCGCTGCCCCTGGAGGCCGGCGGCACGCGCGCAGGCGGTGACCGAGTGCCGTAGCTCGGTCACCTGAGCCTGGTCGAAGGCTTCGGCGATCAGCGGGGGAGGTTCGATGGGCACAACCGTACGCGGTGCGTGCGGTTCCGCATTCGTCATGGCCCCTTCCGGCAACGGATCGTCGTGGTTTTCACGGCATTTCCACCGTACGTCAGGGTTTCCCGACCCGCATCCGCCGCCACCTGCGGGAAGGTGCCGCTGTGGCATCGTGTCGGGCGTGCCCACGTCAGCCGGTGGTTTCGAGGTCCCGTTGTGGCGGGCCATCGCCGTGTTCCGGGTGGCCTCGCTCGCGTACGTCTGCGTGGTCGCCGTGCGCCACGCGGACCGGTACGCGCACCCGCTGGCCGCCGGCGGCCTGGTCCTGGCGATGGCGGCCTGGACGGCCGTGACGGCCGTCGGGTACGCGCGCCCCGCCCGGCGTGGTTGGCCGCTGCTCCTGGCCGACCTGGGCGTCGTCGTGGGAGTCGTGCTGGCCACCCCGTGGGTGGTCGGGCGGGAGGCACTCGCCGCCGGCGTGCCCACGCTCGCGGTGGCGTGGCTCGCCGGCCCGGTCCTGGCCTGGGCGGTCTCCGGCGGTCGACGGCGGGGCACCGTCGCCGCGCTGGTGCTCGGCACGGCCGACCTCGCCACCCGGGAGCGGATCGGCGAGTCCTCGCTCACCGGGGTGATCCTGCTGCTCCTCGCCGGGGTGGTGGTCGGGCACGTGGCCCGCCTCGCGGTGACCGCCGAGGAGCGGCTCCAGCGGGCCGTCGAGCTGGAGGCGGCCACCCGGGAGCGGGAACGGCTGGCCCGCGACATCCACGACTCCGTACTCCAGGTCCTCGCCCTGGTGCAGCGGCGTGGCGCGCACCTGGACGGCGAGGCCGGCGAACTGGCCCGGCTCGCCGGCGAGCAGGAGGCGGCGCTGCGCGCGCTGATCGCCGGCGCGGCGCCCGCTCCGGCCGACGGGCCGGCGGACCTGCGCGCGCTGCTCGGGCGGTACGCGTCGCCGTCGGTCTCGCTGTCGGCCCCGGCCGACCCGGTGCCGCTGCCCGGCCCGGTCGCCCGGGAACTGGCCGCCGCGACCGCGGCCGCGTTGGACAACGTGGGGCGGCACGCCGGTGGCCGGGCCTGGGTGCTGATCGAGGACGAGGGCAGCACGGTGACCGTGTCCGTCCGCGACGCGGGCCCGGGCTTCACCGACGGTCGCCTGGCCGAGGCGGCGGCCCAGGGGCGGCTGGGGGTGGCCCGCTCGATCCGGGGCCGGATCGCCGACCTCGGCGGGACGGTCCGCATCACGTCCGCCCCGGGCGCCGGGACCGAGGTGGAGCTGACCGTGCCCCGGCCGGGGCGGTGAGTCCGGCCATCGGCCGGCGCGGCGGTGGCACGGGTGCCCGGAGACCGGAGGAGGAGACGTGGCACGGGTGATGGTGGTCGACGACCACCCGATGTGGCGGGAAGGGGTGGCCCGCGACCTGACCGAGGCGGGCCACGAGGTGGTGGCCACCGCGGGCGAGGGACGACAGGCGGTCCGGGTGGCGCCCGCCGCGCGGCCCGAGGTGGTCGTCCTGGACCTGCAACTGCCGGACATCTCCGGGGTTGCGGTGATCCGGGGGCTGCGGGCCGCGCTGCCCGAGGTCCGGGTGCTGATGCTCTCGGCGAGCGGTGAACAGCAGGACGTGCTGGACGCGGTCAAGGCGGGCGCCACCGGCTACCTGGTGAAGTCCGCCGCCCCGGCGGAGTTCCTGGCGGCGGTACGGCGGACGGCGGCGGGGGAGCCGGTCTTCACGCCCGGGCTGGCCGGCCTGGTGCTCGGCGAGTACCGGCGCCTGGCGGCCGGACCGACCGCCCCGGAACACGACGGCGCACCCCGGCTCACCGAGCGGGAGACCGAGGTGCTGCGTCTGGTGGCGAAGGGGATGTCGTACAAGCAGATCGCCGAGCGCCTCGCGATCTCGCACCGGACGGTGCAGAACCACGTGCAGAACACGCTGGGCAAGCTCCAGCTGCACAACCGGGTCGAGCTGACCCGGTACGCGATCGAGCGGGGCCTCGACGACTGAGCGACGGTCAGACCGAGTGGGGCGGGCGGGTCTCGTGGACCGCCAGCTCCTCGGCGGTCGCCCCACCGCCGGCCGAACCGGCGTCGTACGCGATCGAGTCGGTCTCCTGGTCGGTGTGGGCGCCCTCGTCCGGCTCGACCAGCCGGCCCACCTCGGCGTCGGTCACGCTGCCGAGCTGCCCGTGGTCGTAGAGCGAGACCGGCGAGTTCGGGTCCGAGGTCGGCCCCGGGTCGATCACGTCGGCGTCGAGCTGGGCCTGCGCGGCCTGCTCCTCGCTGTCCGCCTCGGCCGCGATGTCCGGGTCGACCGGGCCGGCCAGCGGATCGTCCGCCGGACGCTCGTACTGCTCCCGGTCGAGCTTGTAGTCCAGCGACTCCCCGTCGGCCTGTTCGTCGGCGGTGGTCCCGAACCGGTCGACGGCCACCGGCGTCCGGTCCCCGGGCAGCTGCGCCGGCTCCGGGCCGTCCGCCTCCCGCCCGGTCAGGACGTCGTCGTTCGCGGTCGAGTCGTCGTCGGCGGTGTCGGGCAGGCCCTCCGCCTCGGGATCGGACACGGGGGTCGGGTACTCGTCGTCGCGCATACCGCTGCTCTACCCCTGCCCAGTGCCCCGTAACCGTCGACGGGGGCGGTCAGGTCTGGTCGTCGGGGTGCAGAACGCACCAGACCACCTTCCCGCCGGGCACGGCGGTGGTGCCCCAGCGCCGGGCGACGGTGTCGATCAGCAACAGTCCCCGACCACCCGCGGTGTGCCGGGGCGCCAGCCCGGTGTAGGACGGCAGCCGGGACGAATGGTCGCGGACGGCCAGGTGCAGGGCGCTGTCGCGGGGCGCCAGCCGGACCGTCATCGGCGTCCGGGCGTGGGCGACCACGTTGTTGGCCAGCTCGGTGACCGCGATGCAGCCCGCCTCGGTCAACTCGGGCACGCCCCACCGGGCGCAGCCGTCGCCGACCAGCTGCCGGGCCTGCCGGGCGGCGCCCACGACCGGGGCGAGGTCGGCGGTGAGCACCGCGGCCAGCGGGGAGGTGGCGCGGGCGGCCAGCGCGCCGTCCAGCGTGGGCCAGGCCGGGGTTCCGGCGACCGTGCCGGTGGGGTCGCAGAGCAGCAGCTCGGCGGCGGGCCAGTCGAGCACCGCCCGGCGCACCTCGCCGAAGACGTCGAACAGCGCCGGGTCGGTCGCCCGCAGGCCGGTCAGGTCGGCCACCAGCGGGCCGGGCCGGTCGACCAGCCGGCCGAGCAGCGCGTCCCGCACCGCGCCCGTGCCCGGCGGATCGAGCAACCCGCTCAACCGGACCACCCCGGACGACTCGTCCGGCTCCACGTGCACGCCGGTCGGCAGCACGGCCCGGTTCGGCCGGCCGCGCGACGCCCCCGCACCCGACCGGTCGCCACGGTCCATCAGCGACCTGCCCGTCCCCGCCGGGCCATCGCCGCGACGGTCCCGACCGCCGTTCCGGCCGCCGCCAGCCCGAACGCGGTGCCCATCCGGACCAGGTGGCGACGCCGGCCGTGCCAGCCGCCCTCGCGCTCCGCGCCGGCGTCCGGCGTGAACACGTTCCCGCTGCTGTCGAGGCGGGCGGCCGGGCCGAACTGGGTGCGGTGGGTGTACCAGCCGAGGGCCCGTTCGGCGAGCGCCGGGGCGACCCGCCACTGGAGGCCGAGGAGGCGGGCGGCGCCGCCGGCGTACGCCTCGCGGCGCGGCCGGCGCAGCATGCGGACGATGGTGTTCGCCACCACCTCGGGCGGGTAGACCGGGGGCGGTGGCACCAGCTCCTGTCCGCTGTGGTTGGCGGCGTGCCGGTAGAACGGGGTGTCGATCGTGGCGGGCAGCACCGTGCAGATCGAGATGTCACCCCGGCCGGTCACCCGCAGCTCCTGGCGGACCGTGTCGGCCAGCCCGCGGATCCCGTGCTTGGTGGCGTTGTACGCCGACTGGTACGGCATGGCCACCTCGGCCAGCACGGAGGCGTTGTTGACCACCACGCCGCCACCCGCCGCGGCGAGGTGGGGCAGTGCGGCCCGGATGCCGTACGCGGTGCCGAGCAGGTTGACCTCCAGCACCTGCCGGAACTCCTCGACCGGGATCTCGTCGAACAGCCCGACGGCGCTGACCGCCGCGTTGTTGACCCAACCGTCGATCCGGCCGAACTCCTCCGCCGCCCGCGCGGCGAGCCGCTCCACCGCCGCCGGGTCGGTCACGTCGGTCGGGACGACCACGGCGCGCCCGCCCAGCTCACGGCAGCGCTGGGCGACCCGGCGCAGGGCCGGGTCGCTGCGGGCGGCCAGGACGACGGCGGCGCCGCGGCGGGCGAGCGCGTACGCCGTCGCCGTGCCGATCCCGCTGGAGGCACCGGTGACCACCACGACGGCGTCGGCGAGGTTGCGGGTGAGAGGCATTCTCCGCCGGTACCCCGCCCCGGAGGGGTCATGCCAATCCGGGTCCGATCCAGGGTCCGCGTGGTCCTTGCTCGGCGGCAATCATCCGCGGCACCCGTCAGCCTCCTTCCGATCTGCCAGGTTTCGGCTCCCGGACCCCGGGTTAATGGGACCCTCTGACCGGGAGGACCACCGCTGAGAAGACCGCCTGGAGGTGACCATGCGCGTCGGCCTCGTCTGCGCGCACGCCGACCCGTCCCGGCGTGCCGGCGGCCCCGCCGTCGGCACCCATCAGCACATCGCCCGGATCGCCGCCGAACTGGCCGGACGGGGTCACGACGTCCGACTGTACGAACGCCGCGACGCCCCGGGCCCGGCGGCGACGGAGACGATCGACGGCTACCTGGTCGAGCGCGTCCCGGTCGGTCCCGCCGCCACGGTTCCCACCGCCGAGCTGGTCCCCTTCGTCGCCGAGTACGGCCGCTGGCTGGCCGAACGGTGGGCCGAGGAGTGGGCGCCGGAGGTGGTGCACGGGCACTACTGGATCGGCGGGCTCGCCGCCGCCCACGCGGTCCGGGAGACCGACATCCCGGTCGTGCAGACCTTCCACTCGCTCGGCGTGGAGCAGCTGCGCCACCTCGGTGCCCGCTACGACGCCCCGGACGAGCGGATCCCGCTGGAGCGGGCGCTCATCCGCGCGGTGGACGTCGCGGTGGCCCAGTCCAACGACGAGGTCGACGAGCTGACCCGGATGGGCCTGCAACGCACGTCGGTGGCGCTGGTCCCGCCGGGCGTGGACACCGGGCAGTTCCACCCGGACGGGGAGGCGGCGCCACGCGAGGCGCGACCGCGGATCCTCTCGGTGGCCGCGCTCGCCGCCGGTCACGGCCAGGAGGACCTGATCCGCGCCATGCGGCTGGTCGGCGACGCGGAGCTGGTGATCGCCGGGGGGCCGCCCGCCGAGCGGCTCGCCCGGCACGCCGAGGCGCGCCACCTGCGCGAGCTGGCCGAACGCAACGGGGTCGCCGACCAGGTGACCCTGGTGGGGGCGGTGCCGCACGAGCAGATGGCCACCTGGTACCGCTCGGCGGACGTGGTGGCCTGCACTCCGCACTACTCGTCCGCCGGCCGGGTGTCCCTGGAGGCGATGGCCTGCGGTGTGCCGGTCGTCGGCTACGCGATGGGCGGGATCGCCGACGCGGTGGTGGACGAGGTCACCGGGCGGCTCGTGCCCCCGGGTGACGTGCGCACGCTCGGGGTGATGCTGCGGCGGCTCATCGCGGACAACGCCGGGCGGTTCGCGTACGGGCACGCCGCCGTGGACCGGGTGCGGTGCAGCTACACCTGGGACCGCACGGCCGGGGCGCTGGAACGGCTCTACGAGCGGGTGGTCCGCCGCCGCAGGCCGGTCGAGGCCGCCTGACGGCCGGCCGCCGCGACCGCGCTCAGCCGGGACGGCCGGCGCCGACCATCGCCGGCTCCCGTTCGCCGGCGATGGCGTGGTGGTGCTGCGGCTCCGCGTACCGGGTCAGCCCGATCACCGCGGCGAGGGTGACCAGGAAGCCCACCGCGGCCAGCCACTCCCGCCCCGGCCAGATCTTGTCGTTGAGCAGCAGCAGCCCGACGACCGCCGCCGGCACCGCCCCGGCGGCGTCCATCGCCGCCACGGCCGCCGTGGTCGACCCGCGCTGCATGGCCAGGCCGAGCAGTAGCTGGCCGACGACCGAATGGGCGATCAGCAGGTACAGCAGCGGGTCGCCGACGAACGCCTCGACCGAGGGCGCGGACGCCAGCGGCCGGGCCGCCACGGCCGCCGCCGAGAACGCCAGTCCGGCCAGCGAGCCGAGCGCCACCGAGCCGGGCGACCCGTGCAGGCGGACCGCGAAGACGCCCAGCACGGCGATCACGCCGAGCGTGACCGCCAGGGCGATCAGGCCGGCGGTGCCGAGCTGCCGCGACGGCGCCGGCCGGGCCGACAGCACCAACCCGGTTATCCCCGCGAAGAGGAGCACCAGCAGGGCGACCTCGGCGGCCGGCAGCCGCCACTTGAGCAGCAGCACCCCGAGCAGGGCCGTCACGCCGAGCCCGGCCGCCACGCTGGCCTGGACGAGGAAGAGCGGCAGGTCCCGCCGGGCCAGGAAGGCCAGCACGAAACCGCCGACCTGGCAGCCCAGGCCCACCAGGTACGTGCGGTGGCCGGCGAGCCGCAGCAGCAGCCCCGGATCGAACGAATGGTGCACGGTGGTGCGGGCCACCGCGACCGACTGGAGCAGGTTGGCGATGCCGTACGCGACGATCATCGACGCGAGGAAGCACCAGCCGGATGAGACCACCTGGCGAGGATAGAGGTAGACGGAGATCAGCGCGCGGACGCCCGACCCAGACGGGTGAGGATTTCGGCGTGCAGCGCACCGTTCGTGGCGATCGCGCTGATCTCGGCGGAGGCGGCGTCAGCAGGGGCGGGACGCCCCGACAGGTCGGTGAACGCGCCACCGGCCTCGGTCACGATCGGCACCAGGGCGGCGATGTCCCACAGCGACAACTCGGGCTCGACCATCACGTCCAGTGCCCCCTCGGCCAGCAGCATGTAACCGTAGAAATCCCCGTACGCCCGGCTGCGCCAGGCGTCCCGCATGATCTGCAGGACCGCCCCCAGCCGGCCGTTCTCCTCCCAGCCGGTCAACGAGGAGTAGCAGAAGCTCGCGTCGGCCAGGTCGGCCACCGCCGACACCCGGATCGGCGTGCCGGAGGCCGGGTCCGGTCCGGCGTACGCGCCCGCGCCGAGCGCCGCCCACCAACGGCGGCCCAGCGCCGGGGCGGAGACCAGCCCGACGACCGGGCGGTCGCCCTCCAGCAGCGCGATGAGCGTGGCCCACACCGGCACACCCCGGATGAAGTTCTTCGTGCCGTCGATCGGGTCGACCACCCAGCGTCGCCCGTCCGGGCCGGCCGCGGGCTGCTCGCCGTACTCCTCGCCGAGCAGGCCGTCGCCCGGCCGGTGCGTCGCCAGCAGCGCCCGGATCTCCCGCTCGACGGCGGTGTCCGCGTCGGAGACCGGGGTGAGGTCGGGCTTCGCGTCCACCCGCAGGTCCAGTGCGCGGAACCGCGCGCTGGAGACCGCGTCGGCGGCGTCCGCGAGGCGGTGGGCGAGGGCGAGGTCGTCGGCGTACCCGGTCATGCCGCAGACGGTAGCGCCGGCCGGGTCAGCCGCCGGTTGGTGGGTCGCCCGGACCCCGTGGGTCGGGCTCGCCGCGCGGGTCACTCTCCCCGGCGCGGGAGGCGAGCAACCGGCGGTACGAGGCCAGCCGGCGCGGGTCGGCCTTGCCGGCGGCCACCCACGCGTCCAGACCGCAGGCCGGCTCCTCGGCGGTGTGCGGGCAGTTCGCCGGGCAGTCGACCGTGCCCTCCACCAGATCCGGGAAGCCGTGCAGGAGGCTGTCGGCGGAGACGTGCGCCAGCCCGAAGCTGCGTACGCCGGGCGTGTCGATGATCCAGCCGGGCCCCGCGTCATCGTCCTGCCCGGGGAGCGGCGGCAGCCGCAGCGCCACCGCGCTGGTCGAGGTGTGCCGGCCCCGACCGATCGCGCTGACCTGGCCGACCGCCCGGGCGGCGTCCGGAACCAGCCGGTTGACCAGCGTCGACTTGCCCACGCCGGAGTGCCCGACCAGCACCGAGATCCGCCCGGCGAGGAGGCTGCGCAGGGCGTCGAGGGCCGAGTCCGGGCGGATCAGCACGTACGGCAGCTCCAGCTCGGCGTAGTACCCGAGCACCCCCTCGGGCCCGGCCAGGTCGGCCTTGGTGAGGCAGAGCAGCGGCTCGACGTCGGCGTCGTACGCGGCCACCAGGCACCGGTCGATGAACCCCGTCCGCGGCGGCGGGTCGGCCAGCGCGCTGACGATCACCAGCTGGTCGGCGTTGGCGACCACGACCCGCTCCAGCCGGCCCTCGGCCGTGGTGGCGTCGTCCTCCGCGGTGCGGCGCAGCACCGAGCTGCGGTCGCCGATCCGGACGATCCGGGCCAGCGCGCCGGGCGCGGCCGACGTGTCGCCGACCAGCCCGACCCGGTCGCCCACCACGACCGACTTGCGGCCCAGCTCCCGCGCGCGCATCGCGGTCACCGGAGGCGCGTCGGGGTCGGTGCCGGGCAGCACGCAGGTGTAGCGGCCGCGGTCGACGGCGGTGACGAACCCCTCCACGGCGTCGGCGTGGCGCGGGCGCATCCGCGTACGGGGGCGCGAGGACTTCCCGGGCCGGACCCGTACGTCGTCCTCGTCGTACTCCCGCCGTTTCGTCGCCAGGACCCGCTCCCTCAGCTCTTGCCGGTCACCATCGCAGACCATAGTGCCGGAAACTCCGGCATCGTCTTGGAGGTGCAGGCGACGTCGCTCAGCTCGATGCCGGGCACGGCCAGGCCGGCGATCGCCGCGGCGTGTGCCATGCGGTGGTCGTGGTACGTCTCGAACACCCCGCCCCGCAACGGTCGGGGGCGGATCTCCAGCCCGTCGTGCGACTCGGTGAGGTCGGCGCCGAGGGCGGTGAACTCCCGGGCGAGCGCCGCGATCCGGTCGGTCTCGTGACCCCGGATGTGGGCGATGCCGGTGAAGCGCGACGGGGAGTCGGCGAGCAACGCCAGCGCGGCCAGCGCCGGGGTCAGTTCGCTCACGTCGGACAGGTCGGCGGTGAGGCCGTGCACGGCGCCGGTGCCCCGGACGGTCAGCCCGGCGGTGGACGGGGTCACCTCGCCGCCCATCGCCTGCAGCAGCGTGCGGAGCCGCTCGACCGGCTGGGCGCTGCTGCGCGGCCAGCCCCGCACGGTCACCTCGCCACCGGTGACCAGGGCGGCGGCGAAGAACGGCACCGCGCCGGACAGGTCCGGCTCGATCTCCCAGCCGCGGCCGGTGAGCGGGCCCGGCTCGACCGCCCAGACGTCCGGCGTGGTGTCGTCGACGGCGGCGCCGGCGGCCCGCAGCATCTGCACCGTCATCCGCAGGTGCGGCGCGGACGGCACCGGCGGGCCGACGTGCCGGACCACCACGCCCCGGTCGAAGCGCGGCGCGGCCAGCAGCAGCCCGGAGACGAGCTGGCTGGAGGCGGAGGCGTCGATCACGACCTCGCCGCCGGCGACCCGCCCGGCGCCGAGGACGGTCAGCGGCAGGCTCCCGGTGGGCGGCATGTCGATGCGTACGCCGAGGCGGCGCAGGGCGTCGATGAGTGGCCCGAGCGGGCGGACCCGGGCCTGCGGGTCGCCGTCGAACGTGATCCGCCCGTCAGCCAGGCCGGCGACCGGGGGCAGGAAGCGCATCACCGTGCCGGCGAGGCCGACGTCGACGTGCGCCGGACCGACCAGTGGATGCGGCCGGACCAGCCAGCGCTCGTCATCGCTGATCGACATGTGCGCGCCCATCGCCCGTAGGCCGCCGGCCATCAGCTCGGTGTCCCGGGCCCGCAGCGGGCCGGCGAGCGTCGACGGCCCGCTGGCCAGCCCGCTGAGCACCAGGGCACGCGCGGTCAGCGACTTGGAGCCGGGCAGGCGCAGCGTCGCCGAGACCGGGTCCGAGGCGGTCGGAGCGGTCCACGGCCGCAGCGGCCGGGTCGCGGTCAGATTCCCCACGGTTACATTCTGCCGCTTCCGGCGCCCGGTGCCGCCGGCCGCCCGGTCGTACTCCCGGTCAGCGGGACAGCCGATCGGCCGGTTGCGGGTTAGCGTGTGCGGCATGTGCGGGAGGTACGCGACGACCCGGTCCGCGGGGGACCTGAGCGCGCTGTTCGAGTCGTACGACGAGACCGGCGGCCGGCTCGGCCCGGACCACAACGTCGCCCCCACCGACCCGGTGCCGCTGGTCCGGGTCACCTCCGACGGCCACCGGGCGCTCTCGCTCGGGCGCTGGGGCCTCGTCCCGGCCTGGTCCCGGTCCCCGGCGACCGCCGCCCGCATGATCAACGCGCGCGCGGAGACGGTCGCGACGAGCCGGGCGTACGCCCGCGCCTTCGCCCGTCGCCGCTGCCTGGTGCCGGCGGACGGCTGGTACGAGTGGGTCCGCCACCCGGGCGGCAAGCAGCCGTACTACATGACGCCGCGGGACGGCTCGGTGCTCGCCTTCGCGGGCATCTGGTCGGTGTGGGACGGCCCTGACGGCCCGCTGCTGACGTGCAGCGTCGTGACCACCGCCGCCGTCGGTGACCTGGCCGAGGTGCACGACCGGATGCCCCTGCTGCTGCCTGCCGAGCGGTGGGGCGCCTGGCTGGGGCCGACCGACCGGCCGGAGGGCCTGCTCGTCCCGCCGCCGGTGGAGTGGCTGGCCGGGCTGGAGATCCGCCCGGTCGGGCCGGCGGTGGGCGACGTCCGCAACGACGGCCCGCACCTCGTCGAGCGGGTCGCCGCGCCGTTGCCCCGCGCCCGTGTGGTCGAGCCGGAGGAGATGACGCTCTTCTGAGTCCCGAGCCGCCGTGTCGCAGCGCGTTTTGCCAGGGTTCCGGGTGAAACGTCGCTGAGTTGTTCGTCCATGTTCCCCACTACCCCTTGTATTGACATCGGGAAGTGCGATAGAACACAGCGCCGGTGGTGGGCGTCGATTCGCACGGGGCGGACGACGTCCATCGATTCTGCCGGTCCCACGGGGGAGGTGGGTGGATGACCCGGGCACGTATGCCCCGTCCGCACGAGGTGGCCGCCGCACGACGAGATCCACGCCTGCTGCGAGCGCTGCGCGAGCGCCGGCAGGACGAAGCGTGGCGAACCAGAGGCACCTGCCAGAGCGTGGATCCGGAGACGTTCTTTCCGGCGCCCAACGAACCGGCCGATGCCGCTGTGGCGCTCTGCCGCACCTGCGAGGTGCAGGGCTCCTGCCTGGCCTGGGCGCTGGACGTCGGTGACTGCCACGGCGTCTGGGGCGGCACCACGCCCCGCGAGCGCCGGGCCATGCTGGTCGCCTGGCGCAGTGAGGTGCAGCCCGACCCGGACGCCGCCGACGAGGCGGGCCCGCCGGTCCGGGACCGACTGCTCACCCTGATGCCGCTGGGCCGCTGAGCCGCCACGGTGGTGTTCCCGCCGCACGCTTGATCCACTCGACGTCTCGCGGTCAGCGCGATCCGCGTGCCGTCGAGTGGATCAAGGTTCCGCGCTCCGTCCGGGTGTCCTGTCGGGTGGCGCACCGGGTGGCGCGTCGCTGGGCCGGCGGCGGGCGGCCCAGAATGGCTGCGTGCCGCTTACCGAGGAGATCGTCACCCCACGCGGGCCAGCCCGGGTGGACCTCGACCTGCCGCCGTCGGCCGGGCCGCCGGTCGCGTTGTTGGTGCTCGGACACGGCGCGGGTGGCGGCGTGGACGCGCCCGACCTGGTCGCGGTCCGGGACGCCGCGCTGGCCGCCGGGCTGGTCGTCGGGCGGGTGACACAGCCCTACCGGGTGGCCGGCCGGCGCGCCCCCGCACCGGCGGGGCAACTCGACGAGGCGTGGACGGTCGTGGTGTCCGCGCTGCGGGAGCGCTGGAGCGGCGTACCCCTGGTGGTCGGCGGCCGGTCCAGCGGCGCGCGGGTGGCCTGCCGCACCGCGACCGGGGTCGGCGCCGCAGCCGTGGTGGCCCTCGCGTTCCCGCTGCACCCACCGGGCCGCCCGGAACGGTCCCGGGCCGGCGAGTTGGCGACCGGCGTCCCGACGCTGGTGGTCAATGGCGACCGTGACCCCTTCGGGGTGCCGGAGGCGGGGCCGGCGGTGCGGGTGGTGACCCGCCCGGGGGAGCGGCACGACCTGCGCAAGGATCCGGCCGGTACGGCGGCGGTGGTGCTCGACTGGCTGCGCGCCGGCGGCTGGGCGGCGCGCTGAAGCCGGCCCCCGGGGCGGGCTTCGCATCGGACGGACGGGTCGACCTGTCCGGTGAGGCGTGACCGGGGTGGGAAAACCTCGTTGCTCCGGATGGTGCCGTATGCCCCGGTTCGGGGGCGCGGCACCGGTCCTCCCAGGCCCTTCCTGGTCCCAGCGTCGGTCTCCGCCGAGGTCGAGCCGGGACCAGGAACGGGGCCTGCGGCCGGAATGTCCGGCCCGTCGGTACGCGTTGCACCCGGCGGACGACTTTTCCGACGAGGGGGGTGACCGGTGCCGACCGACACGCAGGCCCGGGAGCGGGACGAGCGCGGCGCGCGGCAGCTGCGCCAGCTGCTGGACGGCCCGAAGTGGCCGGCGGTGAGCGCGGGCACAACCGGTGGAATTGAATCTGGCGTTGAGCGGGTACACGTATCCTCGGCGGGGAAGCATCCGACGCGAGGGGATGTGCGGTTGACCACCGAGAAGACGGACGAACGCAGGGCCCGGTTCGAACGGGATGCGATGCCCTTCGTCGATCAGCTCTACGCTGCCGGTCTGCGGATGACCCGCAACCCGGCGGACGCCGAGGACCTGGTCCAGGAGACGTATCTGAAGGCGTACGCCGCCTTCCACCAGTTCGAGCAGGGCACGAACCTGAAGGCCTGGCTGTACCGGATCCTGACCAACACCTACATCAACTCCTACCGTCGACGGCAGCGACAGCCGATCCAGGCGCCGACCGACGAGATCACCGACTGGCAGCTCGCCGAGGCGGAGTCGCACACCTCCAGCGGTCTGCGCTCGGCCGAGACGGAGGCGCTGGACCGGCTTCCGGACAGCGACGTCAAGGAGGCCCTGCAGGCGCTGCCGGAGGAGTTCCGGCTGGCCGTCTACCTCACCGACGTCGAGGGCTTCGCGTACAAGGAGGTCGCCGACATCATGGGCACGCCGATCGGCACGGTGATGTCGCGGCTGCACCGCGGCCGTCGTAATCTGCGCAAGCTGCTCGAGCAGTACGCGGCGGAGCGGGGCTTCACCTCCGCGTCGGCCAAGGGCTCGACCGCCGCCGCCGGTCGGGAGGTGTGACGTGAGCTGTGGAGAGCCGCACGAGACGGACTGCCGCGAGGTGCTGGCGGAGGTCTACCTCTACCTTGACCTGGAGTGCGCCGAGGAGCGCCGCACGCTGATCCGGATGCATCTCAACGAGTGCGGGCCGTGCCTGCGCGAGTACGGCATCGAGCAGGAGGTCAAGGCGCTCGTCGCCCGCTGCTGCGGCAACGAGACGGCCCCCGAGCAGCTGCGCGAGCGGCTCCGGGTCAAGCTCACCGAGCTGGTGGTCTTCGAGACGAGCGAGTCGCGCGAACTGGCGGACTGACAACAGGGACGTGCTGAGGGCCCGGGTCGGACGACCCGGGCCCTCGTCTTTCGCGGCTCAGGAGTTGGGGCGCTTGCCGTGGTTGGCGGCGCTCTTCTTGCGAGCCTTCTTCTTGCGAGCCTTCTTCGCCATGGCGACCTCCTCGTGTTGGTCGTTGGCCGTCGCCGGCGCCCTCGACGCCGCGGCGCACCGACCCGGTCCGACCCGCTGATGCTAGTGCCGTCAAGGAGGAGCGCCGCCCGCCGGGGCCGTAGCCGGTACGCCGCGCCGGCCGACCCGCCGGAGCGGGCGCGGCCGCGGCGGAATGGATCAACCTGCGGGCGACCCGCTCCGTGCCCGCTGTGGCCCACCGTCATGATTGGATACGTCGGCAGGCAGTCACGAGAGAAGGGGCCGGGAGATGGCCGAGGAGATCCGCGCCGAGATGGTGGCGAACGTCTGGAAGGTCGTCGCGTCGGCCGGCGACACCGTGTCCGAGGGGGACACGCTCGTGATCCTGGAGTCCATGAAGATGGAGATCCCGGTCGTCGCCGAGTCCGACGGTGTCGTGCAGCAGCTCGCGGTCAACGAGGGCGACGTGGTGCAGGACGGCGACCTGATCGCGGTGATCGGTTGAGCCTCCGGGTACGCCTCGCAGCGCCGGCGGACCACCCGGCGGTGGCCCGGCTGACGGTCGCCGCGTACGAGGCGGACGGGCAGCTCAAGGGCGAGAACGGGTACGCGGCGGTGCTCGCCGACGTGGCCACCCGCGCCGAGCACGGCGAGGTGCTGGTCGCCGTCGACGAGGCCAGCGACGCCGTGCTCGGATCGGTGACGTTCGTGCTGCCCGGCACCCGGTACGCCGAGCTTTCCGGGCCGGGTGAGGCGGAGTTCCGGATGCTCGCGGTGGACCCGGCCGCGCAGGGCCGTGGGGTCGGCGCCGTCCTCGTGGAGGCCTGCGTGGCGCGGGCGATTGAGCTGGGCTGCGCGGCCGTGGTGATCTGTGTCCGGGACGGTTTCGCCGCCCCGGCGCGGCGGCTCTACCAGCGGCGGGGGTTCGTCCGCGTACCGGAGAAGGACTGGTCCCCGCTCGACGGTGTGCACCTGCTCGGCCTGCGCCTGGATCTGCCGGCCTGACCGGCCGGCGACCGGGCTCCCGTGGAGTCAGGCGGACCCGTCGCCGGCGCGGGAGCCGATGCCGGCGAGCAGTTCGTCGGCGACCTCCAGCGCGAGCTGCCTGCGCTCGGCGTCCGAGACCTCCGGTGCCCGCACCGCGAACCAGCTGGTGTGTACGGCGAAGAGGGCCAGGACGGCCCGCAGTTGTGCCTTGGCTGAGGTGTCGCCGCCGCAGAGCACGCTGGCCAGCCGGAACATTCGCTCCCGCATCCGCTGGCCGGCGGTGAGGCTCTTCAGCACCGTCTGGTTCTGTTCGAAGAAGCGCATCACCGAGGGCAACTGCCCGGTGAACATGGTGTCCGCGTAGCGGCCCAGCACCGCGCGCCGGGTGGCGAGGGTGTCCGGCTGAGCCTCGGCCCAGGCGACGAGGTCGTCCATCTGGTCGAGGCGGTCCTCGACGAAGCTGCTGACGATCTCGTCCTTGCTCTTGAAGTGGTAGTAGAGCGCCGCCTTCGTCACGTTGAGTCGCTCGGCGATCTCCCGCAGCGAGGTCTTCTCGTACCCCTGCTCGGTGAAGAGTTCCAGCGCGACGGCCTTGATGCGCTCCCGCGTGCCGCCTGTGTTCTCCCTCACCCTCACCACCTGGTTCGCTTGACCGCTGTTCGATACCCAACTTACCGTCCGGCTAGTAAGCTGGCTAGCCGGTCGGCAAGTAAGCTGCATTCGTCCCGGGGGGAGCCTATCCATGGCCCACGCAGCGCAGGCGCCGGCACGACCCAATGTCCGGATCGTGCTCTTCGGCCTGATGATCGCCATGATGCTGGCGATGCTCGACAACATGATCGTCAGCACGGCCCTGCCGCGGATCGTGGGGGACTTCGGCGGGTTGGACCACTTCACCTGGGTGGTCACCGCGTACGTCCTCGGCACCACCGTCTCCACCCCGATCTGGGGCAAGCTCGGTGACCTCTACGGCCGGAAGACGATCTTCCTGACGGCCGTGGTGATCTTCCTGATCGGGTCCGCGCTCTGCGGGATGGCCGGCTCGGCAGTCTTCGGCGGGCCGGGCGACGGGATGGTGGAGCTGATCGCCTTCCGGGCCGTGCAGGGTCTCGGCGCGGGCGGCCTGATGGTCGGTGTCATGGCGATCATCGGCGACCTGGTGCCGCCCCGCGAGCGGGGCCGCTACCAGGGCATGATCGCCGGAATCATGGCCATCGCCATGGTGGCCGGTCCGCTGGTCGGCGGCTTCATCACCGATCACCTCTCGTGGCGCTGGGCGTTCTACGTCAACCTGCCGCTGGGCGGCGTGGCGCTGGCGCTGCTGGCCGCCACCCTGCGCCTGCCCCGACACCGCACCGAGCACCGGATCGACTGGCCGGGCGCCGCGCTGCTGTCGGTCGGCATCACCGCCATCGTGCTGATCACCACGTGGGGCGGCAACGAGTACGACTGGGGTTCCCCGGCGATCCTCGGCCTGGCCGCGCTCGCCGTGGTCGCGCTGGTCGCCTTCGCGCTCGTGGAGCGGCGGGCCGTCGAGCCGATCCTGCCGCTCGGGCTCTTCGCCAACCGCAACTTCGCGCTGATCTCGATGATCGGCTTCCTGCTCGGGTTCGCGATGTTCGGCGCGATGAACTTCCTGCCGCTCTACCAGCAGACCGTGCAGGGCGCCTCGGCCACCAACTCCGGCCTGCTCCTGCTGCCGCTGATGTTCGGCATGCTGGTGGTCTCGCTGGTGGTCGGCCGGGCGATCACGAAGACCGGACGCTACCGGGCGTTCCCCATCGTCGGCGGCGTCGTGATGACCGCCGGCATGGCCCTGCTGACGCGCCTCGACCTGCACACCAGCAAGCTGGAGTCCTCGCTCTACATGGTCGTGCTCGGTGTCGGCATGGGTTTCCTCATGCAGACCTCCATGCTCATCGCGCAGAACAGCGTCGAACAGCGCGACCTCGGTGCGGCGAGCGGAGCGGCCACCTTCTTCCGCTCGATCGGCGGCTCGTTCGGCATCTCGCTCTTCGGGGCCGTCTTCGCCAACCGGCTGGCCGACTCGCCGGCCGGGGGGTCGTTCGGCGGCGGCGGCGAGGCGGGCGCGGCCATGGACCTGGAACGGCTCCGGGAGCTGCCGACCCAGGCCCGGGAGTTGGTCCTCGGCGGCCTCGCCGACTCGATCTCGCACGTGTTCCTCTGGGCGGTGCTGTTCACCGTCGCGGTGCCGGTGCTCGCCTGGTTCGTCAAGGAGATCCCGCTGCGCACCGTGAACATCCCGCCGCCGGCCCCGGCCGACGAGCCGGAGCCCACCCTCGCGAAGACCCCCTGACCGGCGTTTACCGAGGCCGCAACTTCCCTGAAGGTGCGGCCTCGCCGCGTCACGCGTCAGGAGGCAGCACCTTCAGGGAAGTTGCGCGGATCAGGCGGGCCCCGCGAGGCGGGTGGCTCCGCTGCGGGTGTGGTCAGGGACGGCGGAGGAGCGCGATGAGGTGCCGCCAGAGGCGGCGGAGGCCGCCCGGGGTGGGCGATCCGGATGGTGGGGCGCCGATCAGGGCCCGGGCCAGCTCACGTGTCTCCGGGGCCAGGCCGGGGGTGGCCAGCGCCAGGTGACCCAGGGACGCGGCGACCGGGACCGGCCGGGTCGCCGCCACCTCCGCCGCGTCGGCGAGCCGCTCGGTGACCACCGTGGCGACGTCGGCGCGCACCGCCGGATCGACCCAGGCGGCGGTGACCAGGGCGAACAGTGCGGCCTCGGTGGTCCAGTCCTCGGTTTCCCAGACCAGGTCCAGCAGCACGGCCCGGCGGGTGGACGCCGGCCACGGCTCGTCGGTGCGGTGGTGCAGCAGACCCAGGCAGGCCCACACCTGCACGCTGCGGACCCACAGCGCCGGATCCTGGCCGTCGAGGACGCGGCCCAACCCGGTCGGCGGGGGTGCCGGCGGGTGGGCCAGCAGGCCGAGCAGGTCCGGCAGGTCCAGGGTGGCCAGGGCGACGGCCGCGTCGTACGCCGCCGGCGGGTGGGGCCACGCCGGGTGCACGAACTGCCGTAGGTGCTCGGCCGCCTCCGGCGAGGGCGGCGGGACGGCGGGCTCGACGGCCGCACCGTCGTACCGCCAGAGCTGCCGCCCGGTCGCGCGCCGCGGTTCGCGCGGGTCCGGGTCGGGCGCGCCGATCACCTCGATCCGCAGGCCGGGCGCGGCCGCGCGGAGGGTACGCAGGGCGCTCGGCGGTGTCGGCGACGCCAGCCGGAGGACGCCGCCCGGAACGTCTCCGGAGGCCGCCCGCAGCGCGCCGGCGACCGGGCCGGTGGCCGGGGTGACCTGCCCGAGCCACGGCCGGCCGGTGCAGGACTCGGCGAGGTCGGCGTGCTCGTGGGAGTCGTCCGGGTGCTCCCGCGCGAAGTCGGCGAGCGCGACCAGGTGCGCCACGTCGCCGTCGCGCCGGAAGCGCAGCCGGTACGCGGTGTGCACGGCACAGTCGAATGACGGGTCCCGGGCCAGCGCCCGGTCGATCCAGTCGAGGGCGTCGTCCAGCCGCCCGTGGTCGGCGAGCGTGCCCGCGATGTCGGCGTAGACGGCCAGGTCGTCCGGGTCGTGGGCGACGGCCCGTTCGAGCGCGGCCAGCGCGTCCCGGATCCGGCCCGCGCTGCGGTACGCGTACCCGAGCCACACCTCGCCGATCTTCGACGGCTCGGCGCGTACGCCCCGGGTCGCCCAGCGGATCGCCAGGGCGACCTCGCCGATCCGCCGGGCCAGCGCGGAGGCCGCCCCGAGCAGGAGAGCGTGCTCGGGGTGGACGGTCACCGCGTTGCGGGCCAGCACCAGGTACGGGGTGAGGGCGGCCCGGCCGGCGCGGGGCACCGGGTCGGGCGTGGCGGCGCAGATCTGCATGAGGATCCGGGCCGTGCGGTCCGGGTCGAGGCGTTCGGCCAGGTCGGGAGCGGTCACCCAGGGCACCTCCGCCCACGGGGTCGCGGGCGCGTGGCCGGTGGCCGCGACGAGCAGGTCCAGCCCCTCGGCGGGGCGGCCGGCGGCGGCGAGCAGGTGGGCGCGGGCGACCACGGTGCCGACGAACACGTTCCGGTGCAGGGGGAAGAGGTCGAGCCCGCCGTCGCCGGCCACCGCGAGCCGGGCGAGGAGTTCGTGTGCCTCGGGCAGGGTCGGTGCCTGCGCCAGGGCGCCGGCGACGTGCGTGGCGGCGTGCGCCAGGTCGCCGTCGGCCAGGGCCAGTCGGGCCAGGGCCAGTTCCTCCGCCGCCGGCAGGTCTCGCTCGTCCGGGGACACGTCGTCCTCTCGCGTTGGTGCTCTCGGGCCGGGTCAGCGTAGGTGATGTTGAGGATTCCTTGTGATCATCTGCGCGATGCTGCTCGTTGCTTTGCCTGAAGCCGGCCAAACGTGCAAGACTGAGCAGGAAACGCGCGGTAATCGCGCACTGGGAGGAGCTTCCGTGACGCGTCCAGGGGCCGGCATGGCCGCCGACATCGACGAGCAGCCGGCGGGATATGCGCGGCTGCTCTCCGCCGAGCACGCCGGTGCGATCGCCCGCGTCGCCGCCGCCGTCGCCGACCGCCGGCCGCGGCACGTGGTGTTCACCGCGCGCGGCACCTCCGACCACGCCGCGCTCTACGGCGCGTACCTGACCGAGATCCGGCTCGGCCTGCCCGCCGGGCTCGCCTCGCCCAGCTCCGTCACCGTGTACGGCGCGCGGCCGGACCTCTCCGACGCGCTCGTCGTCGGGGTGAGCCAGAGCGGCGGCTCCCCCGACCTCACCGAGGTGCTGCGGGCCGCCCGCGCCTCCGGCGCGCTCACCCTGGCGGTCACCAACGCGCCCGACTCGCCGCTCGCCGGGGTCGCCGAGCTGAGCGTCGACATCGCCGCCGGGCACGAGCGGGCGGTGGCCGCCACCAAGACGTACACCGCGGAGCTGCTCGCGCTGCTGATGCTGGTGGAGGGCGTCCGGGCCGGCGACGGCGTGCTCCCCGCCGCCGAGCGGGCGGCCCTCGACGCGCTGCCCGAGCTCGCCACCCGCGCCCTCGCCGACGAGACCCCCGCCCAGCTGGCCCCCCGCTACCGGTTCGCCGCACACCTCGTGACGACCGGCCGGGGGTACGCGTACCCGACCGCGCGGGAGGCCGCGCTCAAGCTGATGGAGACCTCGTACCTGCCGGCGCTCGCCTTCTCCGGCGCGGACCTGCTGCACGGCCCGCTCGCCATGACCGACCCGGACGTGCCGGTCCTCGCGGTGGTCGGCTCCGGCCCTGGCGGCCGGGCCATGGGAGAGGTGCTGCCGCGGCTGGGCGAACGCCGTGCGGACGTGGTGGTGGTCGGCTCCGCCGACGTGCCGGGAGCGACGCGGATCGCCGTCCCCGAGGTGGACGAGCGGTACGCCCCGCTGCTGGACATCCTGCCGCTGCAGCGCCTGGCGCTGGCGCTCGCGCTGGCCCGGGGCGAGGACCCGGACGCGCCGCGGGGCCTCAAGAAGGTCACCGCGACGATGTGATCGCCGCCGTGGCAGGCTGGTCACCGTGTCCACGCTGCGCGACCTCGCCGAGGAGCACACCCAGCTCCGCCCGGCCGACATCGACCACCTGCACCGGATCGCGGGCGACTGGCAGCTGCTCTCCGACCTCTCCTTCGCCGACCTGCTGCTCTGGGTTCCGGTGGACGGGGACGGGACGTTCCTCTGCGTGGCCCAGGTGCGGCCGACGACGGCGCCGACCGCGTACCAGGACGACCAGGTGGGGCGGATCGTCGGCGGGCCGGAGGTGGCCCACCTGGAGGTCGCGTACCGGCAGGGCCGGATCTGGCGGGAGGGCGACCCGGTCTGGTACGGGGACGTGCCCGCGCGGCACGAGGCGATCCCGGTGCGGCTGCGCACCGCCGACGGCGAGCACGGCGAGGTGATCGCGGTGGTCGGGCGGGACACGAACCTGTCGACCGCCCGTACGCCCAGCCAGCTGGAGCTGAACTACCTGACCACCGCGGACGACCTGGCGCAGATGGTCGCCGACGGCACCTTCCCGCCGGCCCGGCACCAGGGGGAGACGACGTCGGCCCCCCGGGTCGGCGACGGGCTGGTCCGGCTGGACGCGAGCGGCAAGGTGACGTACGCGAGCCCGAACGCGCAGTCGGCGTACCGCCGGCTCGGCTACGCCGCGCACCTGGTGGGCGAGGATCTCGCGGCCCTGCACCGCCGCCTCGCCGCGGATCCGCTGGACGGCACCGACGCCGCCACCGGGGTCCTCGCCGCCCTGCGCGGCGAGGCTCCGCCGCGCCGCGAGATCGAGGCCCGCGGGGCGACGATGCTCACCCGGGCGCTGCCGCTGATGCCCGCCGGGGTGCCCATCGGCGCGCTGGTGCTGGTCCGCGACGTCACCGAGGTACGCCGCCGGGACCGCGCCCTGATGACCAAGGACGCCACCATCCGGGAGATCCACCACCGGGTGAAGAACAACCTCCAGACCGTCGCGGCCCTGCTGCGGCTCCAGGCCCGCCGGGTGGGCATACCCGAGGCCCGGCTCGCGCTGGAGGATTCGGTACGCCGCGTCGCCTCCATCGCGCTGGTGCACGAGACGCTCTCCATGTCCAGCGACGAGGTGGTCGAGTTCGACGGGATCGTCGACCGGGTGGCCAGCGCGGCGACCGAGGTGGCCGCCACCGAGTCGACGGTCCGGATGCGCCGGCAGGGCAGCTTCGGCGTGCTCCCCGCCGAGGTCGCCACGTCGCTGGTGATGGTCCTCAACGAACTCCTGCTGAACGCCGTGGAGCACGGCTTCCCGTCGGGCGGCGAAGCCCCCGCGGGCGACGGGTCCGGCCCCGCCCCGGAGGTGGTGGTCTCGGCGCACCGGTTCCGCAAGATGCTGCACGTCTCGGTGGCCGACAACGGCAGCGGGCTGCCCGCGGAGTTCGACGCCGAGAGCGGCGGGAACCTCGGCCTGCAGATCGTCCGCGCGCTGGTCACCGGTGAGCTGCGCGGCACCATCGAGCTGCGGGCGAGCGCCAGCGGTGGCACCGAGGCGACGCTGGTGGTGCCGCTCGTCCGGCCGTGAGGTGCGGGGTGGGGCCGGGGGTCAGCGGCTCAGTAGGGCGACGGTCAGGCCGGCGGGGTGCCAGATCCCCTCGGTGGTCCAGCCGGCGCGCAGCGCGGCCCCCTTCGCGCCGGGCAGGGCGGCGAGCGGATCGGCGCGCCGGCCGGCGACCACGAGCCAGACCCGGCCGGCGCCGGCCAGACACTCGGCCGGGCGCGCGCACTCGGCCGCCCACAGGTCGCCCCGGCGGGCCTGGTCGGCGGTGACCAGCACGTCCCGCGGGCGGCGGTCACCGAGGTGGTACTCCAGGCCCAGGTCGAGGAAGAGCCAGCTCTCGCGCGGTGCGTAGACTACCGCGTCGCCCGGCCGCTGGCCGGCGGCCACCACGCGGGCGGCCCCCGCGTAGTCGACCGTCGCGGAGCGGGGCCACTCGTGGGTACGGCGCAGCGTCGCCTGATCCGGCAGGCCGAGCGCGCCGGCCAGCGCCACCACGCCCACCGCCGGGAGCAGCGGCACGCCGGCCAGCGCCGCGCCGGCCAGCAGACACCCGAACGGCACCACGAAGACCAGGTAGCGCGGCACCCAGAGGGGCATCAGCACGCCGGCGGCGAAGACCAGCAGCACCGGCAGCAGCACCGCCGCCCCGGGCAGCAGCGCCCGCCGGCCCAGCCGGGCGGCGCCGAGCGCCGCCAGCCCGACCAGCAGACCCCCGACCACCCCGCTCTGGGCCACCCCGCCGGCCAGGCCGGCCAGGTCGGCGGGGCGCGCGGCGTCCACCCAGTCGAGCTGGCGGGCACGCTGCCCCCGGGCGACCACCAGCAGCGGCCCGACCAGCAGCGCCGCCGGCACGAGCGCGAGCAGCCAGGACGCGGCGGTCCGCCAGCCGCGCCGGGCGGCGGCGAGAACGGCCACTCCGTGCGCCGCCAGCAGCGTGAGCGCGACCAGGTGGGTCAGGCCGAGCGCGGCCACCGCCACGGCGTACCCGGCCCAGCGCGCTACGCGACGCGCCGGGCGGGTGCCCGGCGGCGGGTGCAGGGCGGTGACGAGCAGCAGCGTGGCCAGCACGGCCAGGGCGGTGGCCAGCGCGTAGGGGCGGGCCTCCTGCCCGTACCGGGAGGTGCCGGGGAGCACCGCGAAGAGCAGGCCGGCCAGCAGCCCGGCGGACCGGCCGGCCAGCCGCTCACCGAGCACGGCGGTCAGGGCGGCGGCTCCGGTCATCGCGAGCGCGGCCGGCAGCCGCAGCGCCACCGCCGAGTCGCCCGCCACGGCCAGCCAGCCGTGCATGAGCAGGTAGTACGGCCCGGTCGCGGCGTCGATGGTGCCGGCCAGCCGGAGCAGGTCGCCGGTGGAGCGGGTGGCGGCGCTCCAGGTCGCCAGCTCGTCCCGCCAGAGCTGCGCCCGGTCCAGACCGGTGAGCGTGACCGCGAGCGCCAGCAACGCCGGCGGCAGCCCCACCGGCAGGCGCCGCGTCACGGACATTCCGCCCACGTCGCCGAGCCTCGCACGGCACCGGCGCCCGGCGTGGCCGGTTACCGACGACCGCCGGCCCGTGATGTGGGATGCCGCACGGACACGTTGGCCGGTCCTGTGACGCTGTGGCAGCATGACGTCATGACCGCCGCTGTCGACCGCCGCTTCGTGGCCCGGCGCCACGTCGATTACGGCCGCGTGCGCAGCGCGATCTGTCCGGCCCACTGACGACGCCCGACCCATTCCGTCTCGGGCGCTGCGCGCCGGCTGTTCCGACACCGTTGTCCCCAGCCCGTTCCACACGGGTAGGCCGCTGCGCCCGCGCATCCCCGAGCCACACGAGACAACGGAGGACGCCGCGATGGCGGTCAGCAGCATTCCGGACCGGCCGGAGGACCCCCGACCGGTCCGGGCTCCCCGCCGGCCACGCGGGGAGGGCCAGTGGGCGCTCGGTCATCGCGAGCCGCTCAACGCCAACGAACGGATCAAGAAGGACGACGACCCGCTCAACGTCCGGGCGCGGATCGAGAACATCTACGCCCACCGGGGCTTCGCCTCGATCGACCCGCAGGATCTGCGCGGCCGGTTCCGCTGGTGGGGTCTCTACACCCAGCGCCGGGCCGGGATCGACGGCGGGCGCACCGCCGTGCTCGAGCCGCACGAGCTGGAGGACGAGTTCTTCATGCTCCGGGTACGGGTCGACGGTGGCGAGCTGACCCTGGCCCAGCTGCGGGTGGTCGCCGACATCTCCCGGGAGTTCGCGCGGGACACCGCCGACATCACCGACCGGCAGAACATCCAGTACCACTGGGTCCGCATCGAGGACGTGCCGGAGATCTGGCGGCGGCTGGAGTCGGTCGGCCTGCAGACCACCGAGGCGTGCGGCGACTGCCCGCGTGTCGTGCTGGGCAGCCCGGTCGCCGGCGTGGCCCGCGACGAGGTGCTCGACCCGACCCCCGCGCTCGACGAGATCGTCGCGCGGTACGTGGGGGACAAGCAGTTCTCCAACCTGCCGCGCAAGTTCAAGACCTCGATCTCCTGGCTGGTCGACACCCCGTACGAGGCGAACGACGTCGCGTTCCTCGGTGTCGAGCACCCCGAGCACGGCCCCGGCTTCGACGTCTGGGTCGGCGGCGGCCTCTCCACCAATCCGATGCTCGCCAAGCGGCTCGGCGTCTGGGTGCCGCTGCCCGAGGTGCCGGACGTGTGGGCGGGCGTGGTCGGCATCTTCCGGGACTACGGCTACCGGCGGCTGCGCAACCGGGCACGGCTGAAGTTCCTGGTCGCCGACTGGGGGGTGGCGAAGTTCCGGGAGGTGCTGGAGAAGGAGTACCTGGGCGGCGCCCTGCTGGACGGGCCGTCGGCCGAGCTGCCGGCGAAGCCGATCGACCACATCGGCGTGCACGAGCAGCGCGACGGGCGTAGCTACGTCGGTGCCGCCCCGGTGGTCGGCCGCGTCTCCGGCAGCCAACTGGCCCGGCTCGCCGACGTCGCCGAGGCGCACGGCAGCGGCCGGGTACGGCTGACCCCGTACCAGAAGCTGCTGGTGCTCGACGTGCCGCCGGAGCGGACCGGATCCCTGGTCGAGGCGCTGCGCGGGATCGGTCTGGAGGCGCGCCCGTCGGCCTGGCGGCGCGGCACCATGGCCTGCACCGGCATCGAGTACTGCAAGCTGGCCATCGTCGAGACCAAGGCGCGCGGCGAGGAACTGGTGGCCCGGCTGGAGGAGCGGCTGCGCGACTTCGACGCCGACATCTCGATCCACCTCAACGGCTGCCCGAACGCCTGTGCCCGCACGCAGGTCGCCGACATCGGCCTGAAGGGCCAACTGGTGGTCGGCCCGGACGGCCGCCAGGTGGAGGGCTTCCAGGTGCACCTCGGTGGCGGCCTCGGCATGGCGCAGGGACAGACCGCCGGGTTCGGCCGCAAGCTGCGCGGTCTCAAGACCACCGCGGCGGAGCTTCCGGAGTACGTGGAACGGCTGGCCCGGCGGTACCTGGTCGGCCGGAACGAGGGCGAGACGTTCGCCGACTGGGTGATCAGGGTCGACGAGGAGGAACTCAGATGAGCGAGCGAATCAGCCGGCGCAGTGCGGTGGAGCCTCGTCGCGGCACCTACCGGAGCGAGGTGGCGCGATGAGTGACTCCCGGTCCGTGCCGCTGTACTGCCCGTACTGCGGGGAGGAGGACCTGCGGCCGAGCGAGGCCGGCCACGGCGCCTGGGAGTGCCACGCCTGCGCCCGGGTCTTCACCGTGAAGTTCACCGGCCTGCTCTCGACGGCGGTGGCCCGATGAGTCTGGAGTCCGCCGCCGGCCTGGGGCTCGTCGGCGTCGGCGGGCCGGAGCGGGCCGAGCCGGGGCGGCGGGATCCGCGGGAGCTGCGTGCGCTGGCCGAGACGGCCGGCCGGGAGCTGGCGGGCGCTCCGGCCCTGGAGATCGCGCGATGGGCCGCGGAGACCTTCGGGGACCGGTTCTGCGTCACCAGCTCCATGGCCGACGCGGTGCTGGCCCACCTGCTCTCCCGGGTCGCGCCCGGTGTGGACGTGGTCTTCCTGGACACCGGGCTGCACTTCCCGGAGACGCTCAAGGTGCGCGACGAGGTGGCCCGGACGCTGCCGGTGAACGTCCGGTCGATCCGGCCCCGGCTGACCGTCGGCCAGCAGGACGGCGAGTACGGCCCCCGCCTGTTCAACCGCTCCCCGGACGACTGCTGCCAGCTGCGCAAGGTGGAGCCGTTGGAGCGGGCGCTCGCCGGGTACGACGCGTGGGCCGCCGGGCTGCGCCGGGACGAGTCCCCGACCCGGGCGAACACGCCGGTGGTGACCTTCGACGCGCGTCGCGGCAAGGTCAAGGTCAACCCGATCGCGGCGTGGACGCAGGCGGACGTGGACGGGTACGTCTCGCGGTGGAACGTGCCGGTCAACGAGCTGTTCAGCCGCGGCTACGGCTCGATCGGCTGCTGGCCCTGCACCCGCCGTACGAAGGCGGGGGAGGACCCGCGCGCCGGTCGCTGGGCGATGTTCGAGAAGACCGAGTGCGGGCTGCACGTCTGACCGGGCCGGACCCGGTCGTCCTGGTCGCCCACGGCAGCCGGGACCCGCGCGCCGCCGAGGCCACCCGGGCACTGGCCCGGGCGGTCTCCGCCGCCCGGCCCGGCCTGCGGGTGCTGCCCAGCTGGCTGGACCACACCCGTCCCGGGCCCACCGAGGTGCTGCGGGAACTGGCCGCCGCCGGCCACTCCCGGGTGGTCCTGGTGCCGCTGCTGCTGACCGCCGCGTACCACCGGCGGGTGGACATCCCGGAGGCCGTGGCGGCGGCGCGCGCCTCGGCGCCGGAGCTGGCGGTGCTGGTGACCGACGTGCTCGGCCCGGCCCCGGGACCGGTCGACCAGGCCCTGCTGGCCGGCCTGCGGCGGCGGCTCGTCGAGGCGGAGCCCGACGGGTACGACGGGCTGGTGCTCGCCGCGGCGGGCACCCGGGACCCGGCCGCCCGGGCCTCGGTGGGGCGCGTCGCGGCCGCCCTGGCGACGGCCCTGGACACCCGGACCCGCGTCTCGTACGCCTCGGCCGCCCCGCCGGGCGCCGGCGCGGCGGTGGCCCGCCTGCGGGCCCAGGGCACGCGGCGGGTGGCGGTGGCCGCGTACTTCCTGGCGCCGGGCCTGTTCCACGACGCGGTGGCGGCGTCGGCCCGGGACGCCGGCGCCGTGGCGGTGGCCGCTCCGCTGACCGACGCACCCGAACTGGCCGACCTGGTCCTCCGCCGGGTGGACGCGGTGCACGGAGGGGACCCTTCGCAACGCCCCCGGTGGTAGCGGGACCCCTTCCTGACATGCCCCGGTTCGCACCGGCTCCGGGCAGCAGAACGCCCCGGCGGCTGAGCCGACCGGGGCGTGTGCTATTTCGGTTGGTGGTCAGGCGGTGTGAGCGCGCAGCACCCGGAGGCCGCCGCGACGCTTGACGGCGCGCCGCTCCTCCTCGCTCATCCCGCCCCAGACGCCAGCGTCCTGACCGGACTCGAGGGCCCACTGCAGGCACTGGTCGGTCACCGGGCAGCGCCGGCAGACAGCCTTGGCCTGCTCCACCTGCAGGAGGGCCGGACCGGACGTCCCGATCGGGAAGAACAGCTCCGGGTCCTCGTCGCGGCAGACAGCATGGTGACGCCAGTCCATGGCGGCAACACTCCTCATTCTGGATGGGTGGCAGATGTTGCAGTGGTGCTTTTCCTATATGCGTCCGCAGTGCCGGCCGTGACGGTTCGCGTACGGCGACCCGGCAGTGCGTGAGCAGGCTGTTGGTTCCGTGGACCTGCTTGGACAACTCAACCTGCTGAGCGTGCCCAGGCAATGTCCCGGTAACTCAAGTTCGCTTGTGAATACTTTCACGAACAGTCGCGATGTCAAGGGTGACGCTCGGAAAAACTCCGAGCGGTGAGCAAGCCCACAACCCATTTGTCCAGATTTGCCGGTGATCCGGTTACCCGGAGTACCACAGTCGAGCTTCAATATAGTACGGTCCGCGTGACATTGCTGACATTTCCGGCTCTCACCCTCGGTGTGGCGCCCGCCGTTTCCGGTTGCGGCGGGTCGGCGTCAACCAACGGGAGTACCCGAGATCTAGCAGATTACTCTCAGTGCCGCAGGCACGGAGGTAAATCTGACTTTCTCCCGCTCGCCCAGGTACTCACCGTCGAGCTGGAAGGCCTGCGGGTTGCGGGCCACCAGGGTGAACTCGGCCACGTCGTGCAGTCGCAGCACCTGCTTGCCGTGCGGATCCGGCTGCCGGGAGAAGAACTGGGTGACCGTCCGTGCCGTGCTGGCGACCCGGAGTTGCCGCAGTGCGAGCACGTCCAGGCCCAGGTCGAACGACGCCTCCGGGTTCGGGTTGATCTCGCGGTCGCCGAGGTACGTCCAGGGTGCGGTGTTCTGGATGATCACAGTGGCCAACTGCTCCTCGGCCGGTTCGCCCGGCCGCTCCAGCACGATGGCGGGATGGCGCCGGTCGGAGCCGAGAAAGTACTGGGCGACCGTCGACCGGAAGTAGAGCCCGGGCGTCGAGACCCGGCCCCGGCGGCGGGCCTGCTCCACCCGGTGGATGACCGCGGCGTCGATCCCGAAGCCGGCGCAGAAGGTGAAGTAGCGCTCGTCCGCCCGGCCCAGGCCGATCGTGCGATGCCGGCCCAGCCGCAGCCCTTCCAGGATCATGCTGGTGCCCTCCGGCCACTCCCGGGGCAGGCCGAGGGCGCGCGCGAAGACGTTCGTCGAGCCGCCCGGCACGGTCGCCAGGGCGGGCAGCCGGTCGGCCGTCGGCCGACCGGTCGGCACCGCCGGTGGCCGCGCCGACATCAGGCCGTTGACCACCTCGTTGACGGTGCCGTCGCCGCCGAGCGTGACGACGACGTCCACGCCCTCCTCGGCCGCCTCCCGGGCCAGCGCCGTGGCGTGACCCCGGCGCCGCGTGTACCGCACCGAGAGATCGACTTCACTGCGCAACGCCCGGACCAGGACGTCCCGGCTGCGCTCGCTGGTGGTGGTGGCCTTGGGGTTGACCACCAGGACGGCCCGCATGGGCGGCACTGTACCGCGCCGTGCCACGGGTATCGTGGCGCCCGTGACCATCGCCTCCGACCCGATCCCCGCTCCGCTCCGGACGGCCGTCCTGCTGCTGCGCGGCGAGGCGGTCGCCCTCGGCCTGGTCGCCGCCTGGCTGCTCTGGGCCGATCTCACGGCGCCCACCGTCGACCTGGTGTCGGCCCTGCTGGTGACGGCGTTCGCGGCGGGCGCGGCGGCGGCGCTCTGGGCACTGGCCGGTGGGCTCACCCGGCGGCGGGCCGGCGCGCGGGCACCGGCGATCGTGCTTCAGCTCATGCTGCTGCCGATCGGCTGGTACATGATCCAGGGAGGGCTGGGCTGGCTCGGCGTGCCGTTGATGGCGCTCGGCCTCGGGGTCACCGCGCTGCTGCTGAGCAACCCGACCACCCGGGCGCTCGGCTTCGAGTGACCGGGCCCCGGCGTCAGTAGGTGGACGCGCGGCGGGTCAGCAGTGAGATGGTCGCGCGCTCGCCCGCGGCGCTCGCCGACGCCGACGTGGTCAGCGCGGTCAGCACTTTCCAGGCGAAGGACGACTCGGCCGGCAGCTTGGCACCCCGGACGGTCGGCACCGTCACCTCGACGGTGAGTGCGTCGTCGGTGACGGCGAACCGGCAGTCCAGCTCGGCGTCCCGGGTGGCGACCGCGAGCAGCATGGCGCACGCCTCGTCGACCGCGATGCGCAGATCCTCGATCTCGTCGAGGGCGAACTGCAACCGCGCCGCGAGCCCGGCGGTGGCCGTACGCAGCACGCCGAGGTAGCCGCCGTCCGCGGGCACGGTCAGGTGCACCACGTCGTCGTCGGTCGCCGGCTGGCCGGTCGTTGGAGTCACGCGTCATCCCCCCGGTCGGGGACTCTACCCGGTGCCGCCAACGGCCCGGCGGGGGCGACCGTGGCGGCCGGATCACCGGGCGGCCGGTGTCCGGCCCACCTGGTCACCGGCCGCGCGTCGGTCGCGACGGGGAAGCCGGCGGCCGGCACGTACCCAGGACGTGCCGGCCGCACCGTGGTCGCCGGAGTGTCCGGCGTCACGCCTGCTTGGTCTCCCAGAAGATCTTGGCGATCTCGTCGATCTTCTGGAGCAGCTCGTCGGCCTTGGACGGGTCGGTCGCGCCCTTGGCGCCGGCCGCGCCGGCCAGCTTGGTGGCCTCGTTGAAGAGCTGGTGCAGGTGCGGGTACTTCTCGAAGTGGGCCGGCTTGAAGTAGTCGGTCCAGAGCACCCACAGGTGGTGCTTCACCAGGTCGGCCCGCTGCTCCTTGATCAGGATGGCGCGGGTGCGGAACTCCGGGTCGGTGTTCGCCTGGTACTTCTCACAGATCATTTTCACCGACTCGGCCTCGATGCGGGCCTGCGCCGGGTCGTAGACGCCGCACGGCAGGTCGCAGTGGGCGCTGGCGGTCACGCGGGGCGTGAGGATGCGCGGAAGTCGCATCAGGATCCTCCTGGGAAGTTTGCGATGATCCAAGCCGACATTACTCCTGGAACGGGTACCCGGTGGAGGTGTATCGGATGCGCGGGCAGCCGCCGGGAGCGGAATCCCGGCCGCGGTGGCCGCTGTCCGCCGTGCTCGTCACCGGCCCCTCCATGTCGCCGACGCTGCGGCACGGCGACGCGCTGCTGGTGCGGCGTGGGGACCGCCGCGTCCGGGCCGGTGACGTGGTGATCGGGGTCTTCCGCAGCCGGCCGGACCTGCTGGTGGTCAAGCGCGCGGTGTGCCCCGCCGACGGTGGCTGGTGGCTGGCCGGGGACAACCCGCTGGTCGCCGACGACTCCCGGGCATACGGGGTGGCGGACGTGCGCGGGCGGGTGGTGGCCCGCTACTGGCCGCGCCCCCGGCTCTTCAGTCGCCGTCGAGTATGACCCTACTCACATCCGATGCGCGCGCTCGACACTATGCTCGGCAGGTGTCCGGGTGACCCCCCGCACCTCGCACCGCCGCTCGTCGCCTCACCTGCGCCCCGACCGGCCGGTCCGTCTGCATCGACAGATCCTGGAGTCACCAATGTCACCGTCCACCGTGGACCCTGCTGATCCCGTCTTCCGGCTGCACCGCGGCGGCAAGATGGCCGTCGCCTCGACGGTCCCGCTGACCAGCCGGGAGGACCTCTCGCTCGCGTACACCCCGGGCGTGGCCCGGGTGTGCGAGGCGATCGCCGCCGACGAGCGCCTCGCCGACGACTACACCTGGACCGGCCACACCGTCGCGGTCGTCACCGACGGCTCGGCCGTACTCGGTCTGGGCAACATCGGCGCGCGCGCCGCGCTGCCGGTGATGGAGGGGAAGGCCGTGCTGTTCAAGCAGTTCGGCGGGGTGGACGCGGTACCGGTCTGCCTGGACACGCAGGACGTGGACGAGATCGTGGCGGTGGTGCGGGCCCTCGCGCCGTCGTTCGGCGGCATCAACCTGGAGGACATCAGCGCGCCGCGCTGCTTCGAGGTCGAGCAGCGCCTCGACGAGGCGCTGGACATCCCGGTCTTCCACGACGACCAGCACGGCACCGCCATCGTCGTGCTCGCCGCGCTGCGCAACGCGGCGACGCTGCTCAACCGCAAGCTCGGCGACCTGCGGGTGGGGGTCAGCGGGGCGGGCGCCGCCGGGGTGGCGGTGACGAAGATGCTCGTCGCCGGCGGGGTCAACCCGGAGCAGGTGGTGGTCTGCGACTCCCGGGGCATCATCGGGCGGCACCGCGACGGGCTCACCGGCACGAAGGCCGAGCTGGCGGAGCTGACCAACGCCGACGGCCGGCAGGGCGACATCGCCGAGGCGTTGCGTGGCGCCGACGTGCTGATCGGCGTCTCCGGTGGGCTGATCCCGGAGGAGGCGGTGGCCGGCATGGCGTCCGGCGGGATCGTCTTCGCCCTGGCCAACCCCACCCCGGAGGTGCACCCGGAGGTGGCCGCCCGGCACGTGGCGGTGGTCGCCACCGGCCGCAGCGACTACCCCAACCAGATCAACAACGTGCTCGCCTTCCCCGGTGTGTTCCGCGGGGCGCTGGACGCCCGGGCGACCCGGATCACCGACGGCATGAAGGTCGCCGCCGCCGACGCGATCGCCGGGGTGGTGGCCGAGGCGCTGACCCCCGAGGCGATCGTCCCGTCGCCGCTCGACCCGCGGGTCGCCCCCGCCGTGGCCGAGGCGGTCGCCGAGGCCGCCCGCCGGGACGGCGTCACCCGCTGAGCCGCAGGGCAGGGCCCCTTCCTATTGGGTTTCGCACAGGAAGGGGCCCTTCTTAACGCCCGCCCACCTTGTTACGGTGCCGATCATGCGTGCCGCCTTCGTCTCCCGCTTCGACGACGCCAACCCGCTCACCGCGCTCACCGTCGGCGAGCGGCCCGAGCCCGCGCACCCGGACGACGGCTGGGTGACCCTCCAGGTCACCGCCAGCTCGCTCAACCACCACGACCTGTGGTCCCTGCGCGGCGTCGGGCTGCGCCAGGAGCAGCTGCCGATGATCCTGGGCTGCGACGCGGCCGGCGTCGACCCGGACGGCAACGACGTGGTCGTCTACCCGGTGATCCCCACCCCGGGCGACCCGCGGGGCATCTCGATCCTCTCCGAGCACTTTCCGGGCACGCTCGCCGAGCGGGTCGCCGTACCCCGGGCGAACCTGCTGCCCCTGCCGGCGGGCCTGACGCCGGCGGACGCGGCCTGCCTGCCCACGGCCTGGCTGACCGCGTGGCGGATGCTCACCACCAAGGGCCGGGTGGACGAGGCCGATGCCGTGCTGGTGCAGGGCGCCGGCGGCGGTGTGGCCACCGCGGCCGTCGCGCTCGCCGCCGCGCTGGGCAAGCGGGTGTACGCGACCAGCCGCGACGCGGCCAAGCGGGAGCGCATTGCGGCGCTCGGCGCGACCGCCGTCGAGCCGGGCGCCCGGCTGCCGGAGCGGGTCGACGTGGTCATCGAGACCGTCGGCGCGGCAACCTTCGACCACTCCCTGAAGTCCGCGGCGCCGATGGCCCGGATCGTGGTGTCCGGCGCCACCGCCGGGCACGAACCGAAGGTCAACCTGCGCCGGGTCTTCGCCATGCAGCTGGAGATCCTGGGCACCTCGATGGGCACCCCGGAGGAGCTGGCCGCCCTGCTGGCGTTCTGCGCCGAGCGGGGCGTGCGCCCGGTGGTGGACAGCGTGGTGCCGTTCTCGAAGGTCGAGGACGCGTTCGCCCGCCTGCACTCCGGCGACGTCTTCGGCAAGGTGGTCGTCGACCACACGCGCTGAGCCCCGGGCAGCCGCGCACTTTCCCGGACGGAGTTTCGCGCCCTCCGGGAGAGTGCGCCGCCCGGGTACCGGCGCCGCGCGGACGCTACAGGTGGTTGTCCAGGACGGCGACGTCGCCGCGGGCGGCGCCGGCGGGGATGCGTCGCTTGGCGGCCTCGTCACCGTAGAGCGTCCAGCGCAGGAACTCGATCGTGGTGTCGGAGACCACCCGCAGCGACACGCCGTCGCTGAGCAGGCCGCGCCCGTGGTCGCCCTTCGGCAGGCTGAGCATCGCCTTCGGCCACGGCACCTTGTCGTACGCGGCCTTGCCGGCGGCGTACTCGACGACCTCGTCCGCCTCGCCGTGCACGAACAGCTGCGGCGCGGCGGCGCCGGCGAACGCCGTGCCCACGCCCAGGGCGGTGCCGGCGAAGACGACGCCCGCGTCGAGCCGCTCGTCCCGGCCGGTCGTGAACAACCCGATCGTGGTCACCCCGCCGGCCGAGTGGCCGGCCGCCGCGACCCGGTCGGTGGCGAGCCGGCCGTGCAGCGGGTCGTCGGCCCGCTGGTCGAGGGCGAGCACCTGGGTGAGGGCGTACGACACGTCGGCGGGCTGGTTGAGCACGTCGAGCACGTTGCCGTCACCGCCCCGCGCGGTGTGTGGGAACGTCGGCGCGGCCACCACGAACCCGGCCGCCACCCAGCGGGTCAGCAGCGACGCGTAGTCGGCCGGCCGCCCGCCCAGGCCGTGGCTGAACACGATGACCGGGAAGCGCCCGGACGCCGCCGGCAGGCCGCGTCGCGGCTGCCCGCCCGCCTCGCCGGCCGCCGGGTACCAGACGGTCACCGGCAGCTTCCGGGCGTCGCGGGTCAGGTCCAGCTGGCGTACGCCCACCGCGAAGCTCTCCGCCGGGGCGCTGCCGGTGAGCGCCGCCGGTGCGCCGCTGGGTGCCCCGGACGCGGTGGGCGGGGCGGTCGGGACGGCGGTCTGCCGGCCGGTGTCGGTGGAACAGCCGGCGAGGCCGGCCGCGACCAGGGCGCCGGCGAGCAGAGCGGGGGTGAGGTGACGCGACATGGCTTCGATTGTGCCCTGCCGGATGCGCGGGCCCGGCGCGTCTCGGCGACCGGCGCGCTCGCGGGGTACGGATGACGCTCAGCCGGGCGACACGCCGGCAGGTTTCCGGCTGACCATCATCCGTCGGGGTCCTCGGGCTCAGGGGGTGGGGCGTTGCTCGAAGGTCGTCCCGCCGGGGGAGCGGGCGGCGGCGGGGAGGCGGCGGCGGGCGTCCGGGTCGCCGTAGAGGGTCCAGCGGAGGAACTCCGTGGTGGCGGCGAGGACCTGGTCGAAACCGGGCCGCCCGGGCACCAGGTACGCGCCGTGGCCCTGGTTGAGCAGGCTCAGAAAGGCCGCCGGTCCGGAGGCGCGGCCGTACGCGGCCCGGCCGACCGCCAGCGGCACGACGCGGTCCGACGTGCCGTGCACGAAGAGCACCGGGGCGGGCGGCCCGGCGAAGCCGCCCGCCATGCCGCCGCCGGCGATGACGATGCCGGCGCGCAGCCGCACCGCCCGTCCACCCGGCGCGGACCGGCCGGCCATCGTGAACATGCCGGCCGTCGTGAAGCCGCCCGCGGAGTGGCCCGCCGCAGCGACCCGGGCCAGGTCCAGGTGCCCGGCGAGCGGGTCGCCGCGCCGGCTGTCGAGGCGCGCCAGGTGGCGGATCACCCGCCAGCCGTCGGCCGGCTGGTGCCGTACGTCGGCGCGGTCGAACCGCCGCGCGCCGCGGCGGGTGTGCGGGTAGGCGGGTGCGGCCACCACGAAGCCGGCGGCCGCCCAGCGACTGGTCAGCTCGGCGTGCAACGCCGGCAGGCTGTGCAGCCCGTGGCTGTAGAGGACGACCGGGAACCGCCCGTCGGCCATCGCGCCGTCGTCGGCCGGGTACCAGAGGGTCACCGGCAGGGGCCGCGCCGAGCCGGGGTCGATGGTGAGCGTACGCACGCCGACGGCGTACGCGCCCACGGGCGCCCGGCGTGCCGGCGGCGGCCCCCCGGTGGCGGCGGTGGCCGGCGCGCAGCCCGCCAGCAACGCCGTCAACACGGCGGCGACCAGCCGCACCCCCACGGATCCACGGTAGGTGTCCGGGTCGCCCGGGCGGCCTGACCGACCGGTCCGGGAGTACGCGCCACCCGGACGGATGACCTCGACCGGCCGGCTCGACCCGCGGCAGCCACGCCGGCCGGGGACCCCGCGTGTCGACGTCCTTCGCTATGGTCGGCGGCATGTCTGAGAACTACTCCGACCCGAGCGGCAACACCGAGGCGTTCCGCGCCTTCGCGAACACGCCCGAGCCCGCCGCGCCGGCCGCCAACCGGATGCCCCTGCTCGTCGGCGCCGCCGCGGTCGTGCTGGTGCTGGCCGTCCTGGTCGCCTGGCTGGCCCTCGGCTGAGCCGCTCCCGGCCGGGCCACGCTCTCCGGGCCAGAGCGGCTCCCGGCCGGGCCACGCTCTCCCGGCCGAGCCGCGCATTCCCGGGCCGAGCCGCTCCCGGCTGTGCCGCCCGCTCCCGGCCGGGGCCCGGCGGTCCGCCGTGCCCGGCACGAGCCTCAGCGCGCGCCGGCCACCTCCCGAGCCGCCCGGGCGATCTCCCGCTCCTCGTCGGTGGCCACCACGCAGACCGCCACCTCGGCGCCGTCCGGGGAGACCACACGGTCGCCGGTGCCGGCGTTGCGCCGCGGGTCGACGGCGATGCCCAACCGCTCCAACCCGGCCAGTGCCGCCTCCCGGACCGGCGCGGCGTGCTCGCCGACGCCCGCCGTGAAGGTCACCGCGTCGACCCGGCCGAGCAGCGCGTAGTACGCGCCGACGTAGGCGGTGATCCGGCGGCAGTACACGTCGAAGGCGAGCGCGGCGGCCGGGTCGCCGTCCGCCCGGCGGGCCAGCACCTCGCGCATGTCGTTGGCGCCGGTCAGCCCGAGCAGGCCACTGCGATGGTTGAGCAGGTCGTCGATCTCGTCGACGCCCATCCCGGCCTCCCGCCGCAGATGGAAGATCACCGTCGGGTCCAGGTCGCCGCTGCGGGTGCCCATCACCAGGCCCTCCAGCGGTGACATGCCCATCGAGGTGGCCACGCTCCGCCCGCCGGCGACGGCGGTCGCGCTCGCGCCGTTGCCCAGGTGCAGCGTGATGGTGTTGATCTCGTCGTACGGACGGCCGAGCAGCTCCGCGGTGCGCCGCGAGACGTACGCGTGGGAGGTGCCGTGGAAGCCGTACCGCCGGATGCCGTACCGCTCGGCGATCTCCCGGTCGATGGCGTAGGTCGCGGCCGCCTCGGACAGCGTGGTGTGGAAGGCGGTGTCGAAGACGGCGACCTGCGGCACGTCGGGCAGGGCCGCGCGGGCGACCTCGATGCCGACCAGGTTGGCGGGGTTGTGCAGCGGGGCGAGCGGCACCAGGTCGCGGATGGCGGCGAGCACCTCGTCGTCGATCACGACCGGTGCCCCGAAGCGCTTCCCGCCGTGCACCACCCGGTGCCCCACCGCGGCGAGCCCGGCCAGGTCGAGCCGGTCGAGGATCTGCCGGACGGCGCTCTCGTGGTCGGCCGGGCCGCCGTCGGGTTCCCCGACGCGTTCGACGGTGCCCTTGTCGACGACCCCGTCGCCGTCGTACAGCCGCCACTTCACCGACGACGATCCGCAGTTGAGCACCAGCACCCGGCTCATGCCGGCACTCCGCTCCGCCGAACGGTCCGGGCCCCGGCCGGCTCGGCGGGTCCCGGAACGCCCGTGCGGTCCCGGCCCGGTTCCGGACCGTGGGCTGTCCCGGCACGAGGCACCAGGGCGCCGCGTCGCTGATCCGTTCGCTGACGCTCGCTCATGAGTCGGCCTCCCCGGCCTGGATCGCGGTGATCGCCACCGTGTTGACGATGTCCGGCACGGTGGCGCCCCGGGACAGGTCGTTCACCGGCCGGCGCAGGCCCTGCATGACCGGCCCGACCGCCACCGCCCCGGCCGAGCGCTGCACCGCCTTGTACGTGTTGTTGCCCGTGTTCAGGTCCGGGAAGATGAAGACCGTCGCCCGTCCGGCCACCGCGCTGTCGGGCAGTTTCGTCGCCGCCACCGCCGGGTCGATCGCCGCGTCGTACTGGATCGGGCCCTCGACCTGCAGGTCCGGCCGCCGCTCGCGGACCAGCAGGGTGGCCGCCGCGACCTTCTCCACGTCCGCGCCGGCCCCGGAGCTGCCGGTGGAGTACGACAACATCGCCACCCTCGGCTCGATGCCGAACCGGGCGGCGGTGTCGGCCGACGAGATCGCGATGTCGGCCAGTTGGGCGGCGTCCGGGTCGGGGTTGACCGCGCAGTCGCCGTACACGAGCACCCGGTCGGCGAGCAGCATGAAGAAGACGCTGGAGGCGACCGAGACCCCGGGCACGGTCCGGATGATCTCGAAGGCGGGCCGGATGGTCGCGGCGGTGGTGTGGGTGGCCCCGGAGACCATCCCGTCGGCGTACCCGGTCCGCACCATCATCGTGCCGAAGTAGTTCGGCTGGGCCACGATGTCGTGGGCCAGGTCCAGCGTGACGCCCCGGTGGGCGCGCAGCTTCGCGTACCCGGCGGCGAACTCGTCCCGCCACCCGCTGGTGACCGGGTCGACCACCTGCGCGCCCGAGATGTCGACGCCGAGTTCCCGGGTGCGCCGCGCGACGTCGTCCGGCCGGCCGAGCAGGGTCAGGTCCGCCACGCCCCGGCGCAGCAGGATCTCGGCCGCCCGGAGGATGCGCTCCTCGGCGCCCTCGGGCAGCACCACGTGCCGGCGCCGCGCGCGAGCCCGGTCGAGCAGGTCGTTCTCGAACATCAGCGGGGTGACCCGTTCCGAGCGGCTGACCCGCAGCCGGCGGGCCAGGTCGTCGGTGTCCACGCAGCGTTCGAACACGCCGATCGCGGCCTCGACCTTGCGGGGGTTGCCGGCGCTGGGCCGGCCCTCGATCCGGCTGGACGCGGCGACCGTGTGGTAGCTGTCGCTCGCCACGGAGAGCACCGCCAGGCCCGGCTTCAGCCGCTCGACCAGCCGCATCGCGCGTGGGTCCGGCTGCACGCCGAGCGTGAGCACCAGCCCGGCCAGGGAGACCTGGCCCGCCACGTGCGCGGCGCTCGTGGCGACCAGGAGGTCGTCCCGGTCGCCCGGCATGATCACCAGGGCGCCCTCGGTGAGGTGGTCGAGCAGTGTCGGCACGTGGGCCGCACCGACGACGTAGTCCAGCACGTCGCGGCTGAGCGCGACGTCGTCCCCGCTGAGCAGGGTGGCGCCGAGCGCCGCCGCCACCTCGGCCACCGTCGGCGCCGACACGGTCGGCACCTCCGGGATGGCGTACGCGGGCACCGGCAGGTCGGGCAGCGTCAGCGGTCCGGGCACCCGGTTCGCGACCACCGCCAGCACCGTCGCCCCGAGGTCCTCCAGATCGTGGTACGCCCCGCGGGCCGCCGCGGCGATGGCGGCCGGCTCCTGCCCGTACCCGTCGACGACCGGGACCACGACGCTGCCGAACTCGGTGGCCAACCGGGCGTTGAAGGCCAGTTCCCGGGGACCGGCGCCGTCGCCGCCGTCGGCGAAGTCGCTGCCCACCACGACCACCGGGGCACAGCGCCGTTCGACCTCGCGGTACCGCTCGACGATGCTGGAGACGAGCTGCTCCCGCCGCCCGTCGGCGACCATCTCGGTGGCCCGGCCGTACGTCGTCCCGGCCAGGTCCTCGAGCGGCAGCTCGACCCGGTAGCGCTCGCTGAGCAGGGCGAGGATCGGGTCCGGCGCGGTTCCCCGGACCAGCGGGCGGAACACCCCGATCCGCCCGACCTGCCGGGACAGCAACTCGGCCAGCCCCAGCGCGACGGTGGACTTGCCCCCGCCGGACCCCACACTGGTCAGGTACACACTCCGTGCCACGAGATCCACCCTAGAAGAGCATCGTGCTCCCCGCCCGGGCCCCCCACCCCGTCCCCGTCCCGCGGACGGGCGGGGGCCGGGTGGGCGGGGGTGTGGGGGTTAGTCGTCGTCGTCGAGGCGGGCCAGGAAGGTTGCCAGGCGTTCGATCGGCGTCTCGAACTCCGGGTTCAGGTCGACGAAGTCGCGCAGGCGCTCGGCCAGCCACTCGATGCTGACCTGCTCGTCGCCCCGGCGCTCGACCAGTTCCTCGATGCCACGGTCGGTGAAGTACATGTCCAGTTCCTCGTTCTGCGCGAACGGGGCAGGGACCACGGCGGTCCCTGCCCCGACTCTCGGCGCTCTGCCTGACGTTACGGGCGCGGGAGGGCGGCCTCGATCAGAGCGGACTGCTCGACCTCGTGCATCTTGGCCGAGCCGACCGCCGGGGCGGCCGCCGCCGGGCGGGAGATGCGGCGCAGCCGGACACCGTCCAGGTGCTCCAGCATGTTCAGCGCGACGAACGACCAGGCGCCCTGGTTGGCCGGCTCCTCCTGGACCCAGGCGAAGTCCTCGGCGTTCGGGTACGCCGCCAGGGCGGCGCGGATCTCCTCGATCGGCATCGGGTAGAGCTGCTCGACCCGGATGATCGCGGTGTCGGTGATGCCGCGCTCCTGCCGGGCCTGGAACAGGTCGTAGTAGACCTTGCCCGAGCAGAGCAGCACCCGCTTCACCTGCTCCGGCGCCGGGGCACCGCCGTCGGGCAGCACCGGCTGGAAGGTGCCGGTGGTGAAGTCCTCGACCTGGGAGATGCAGAGCCGGTGCCGCAGCAGCGACTTCGGCGTGAACACCACCAACGGCTTGCGCTTCGGCGACAGGGCCTGGCGGCGCAGCAGGTGGAAGTAGTTCGCCGGGGTGGTCGGGATGACCACCCGCATGTTGTCCTCGGCGCAGAGCTGGAGGAACCGCTCCGGGCGGCCGGAGGTGTGGTCCGGGCCCTGTCCCTCGTGGCCGTGCGGCAGCAGCAGGGTGACGGCGGAGCGCTGACCCCACTTCACCTCGCCGGAGGAGATGAACTCGTCGATCACCGACTGGGCACCGTTGACGAAGTCGCCGAACTGCGCCTCCCAGCAGACCAGCGCGTCGACGTTCTCCACCGAGTAGCCGTACTCGAAGCCCATCGCCGCGTACTCGCTCAGCAGCGAGTCGTGCACGAAGAAGCGGGACCGCTCCCCGTCACCGGTGAGTGAGTTCAGCGGGATGTAGTCGTCGCCGGTCTCCGCGTCGACCACCGTGGCGTGCCGCTGGACGAAGGTGCCGCGGCGGGAGTCCTGCCCGGCGAGCCGGACCGTTATCCCGTCGTGCAGCAGCGAGCCGAACGCGATGATCTCGCCGAAGCCCCAGTCGATGTTGCCCTCGACGGACATCTTGGCCCGCCGGTCGAGCAGCTGCTGGATGCGCTTGTGCGGGGTGAAGCCCTCCGGCAGGTTGACGTGCGCCTCGCCGATGGCCTTGACGACGGCCGCGTCGGTCGCCGTGTCCACCTGCGGCTCCGGCTCGTCCTCCCGCTTCGGGCGGCTGAGCTGGCGCGGTGTGGTGGCGGCGTCGCGGGTGGCCTTGAACACCCGCTCCAGCTGCGCCTGGTAGTCGCGCAGCAGCTCCTCCGCGTCCTCCACGGTGATGTCACCCCGCCCGATCAGCTCCTCGGTGTAGAGCTTCCGGACCGACCGCTTCGAGTCGATGATCTTGTACATCTCGGGGTTGGACATCGACGGGTCGTCGCCCTCGTTGTGCCCGCGCCGCCGGTAGCAGACCATGTCGATCACGACGTCCTTGTTGAACGCCTGCCGGTACTCGAAGGCCAGCCGGGCGACCCGCACCACGGCCTCCGGGTCGTCGCCGTTGACGTGGAAGATCGGCGCCTGGATCATCCGCGCCACGTCGGTGCTGTAGAGGCTGGAGCGGCTGTACTCCGGCGCGGTGGTGAAGCCGACCTGGTTGTTGACCACCACGTGCACCGTGCCGCCGGTGCGGTAGCCGCGCAGCTGCGACAGGTTGAGCGTCTCGGCGACCACGCCCTGGCCGGCGAACGCGGCGTCGCCGTGCACCGCCAGCGGCAGCACGGTGTAGCCCTCCAGCTTGAGGTCTATCCGGTCCTGCTTGGCCCGGACGATGCCCTCCAGCACCGGGTCGACGGCCTCCAGGTGCGACGGGTTCGCCACCACCGAGACCTTGACCGCGTGCTCGCCGTCCGGCGTGGTGAACTTGCCGTTCTGGCCGAGGTGGTACTTGACGTCGCCGGAGCCCTGGGTGGAGCGCGGGTCCAGGTGGCCCTCGAACTCCGAGAAGATCTTCTCGTACGGCTTGCCGACGATGTTCGCCAGCACGTTCAGCCGGCCCCGGTGGGCCATGCCGATCACGACCTCGTCCAGGCCGCTCTCGGCGGAAGCCTCCAGCACCTCACCCAGCAGCGGGATGAGCGACTCGCCGCCCTCCAGCGAGAAGCGCTTCTGCCCGACGTACTTGGTCTGCAGGAAGGTCTCGAACGCCTCGGCCGCGTTGAGCCGGTTGAGCACGTGCTTCTGCTCCTCCGGCGACGGCTTCTCGTACTTGCGCTCGACCCGCTCCTGGATCCAGCGCCGCTCCTCCGGGTCCTGGATGTGCATGTACTCGATGCCGACCCGCCGGCAGTACGAGTCGCGCAGCACGCCGAGGACCGAGCGCAGCTTCATCCGCTGCTTGCCGGCGAAGCCGTTGACCGGGAAGGTGCGGTCCAGGTCCCACAGGGTCAGCCCGTGCTGGAGCACGTCCAGGTCCGGGTGCTTGCGGATCTTGAACTCCAGCGGGTCGGTGTCGGCCATCAGGTGGCCGCGCACCCGGTACGCGTGGATCAGCTCGTGCACCCGCGCGGTCTTGTTGATCTGGCCCTCGCCGTCGACGGCCACGTCGCGCATCCAGCGCACCGGCTCGTACGGGATGCGCAGCGAGGTGAAGATCTGGTCGTAGAAGCCGTGCTCGCCGAGCAGCAGCTCGTGCATCACCTTCAGGAACTCGCCGGACTGCGCGCCCTGGATGACCCGGTGGTCGTACGTGCTGGTCAGCGTGATGACCTTGCTGACCGCCAGCTCCGCGAGGGTGGCCTCGCTCATGCCCTGGTACGGCGCCGGGTACTCCATCGCGCCGACCCCGATGATCGCGCTCTGCCCCTGCATGAGCCGCGGCATCGAGTGCACCGTGCCGATGCCGCCCGGGTTGGTCAGCGAGATCGTGGTGCCGGCGTAGTCCTCCATGGTCAGCTCGTTCTTGCGGGCGCGCCGGACCACGTCCTCGTACGCCTGCCAGAACTGCCGGAAGTCCATCTGCTCGCAGCCCTTGATGGACGGCACCACCAGGTTGCGGCTGCCGTCCGGCTTGACCAGGTCGATGGCGATGCCCAGGTTGACGTGCTCCGGGCGGACCAGCGCCGGCTTGCCGTCCACAAGGGCGTACGAGTTGTTCATCTCCGGGTGCTCGGTCACCGCGCGGACCAGCGCGTACCCGATCAGGTGGGTGAAGCTGACCTTGCCGCCGCGCCCGCGGGCCAGGTGGTTGTTGATGACGATGCGGTTGTCCACCAGCAGCTTGGCCGGGACGGCGCGCACACTGGTCGCGGTCGGCACGCTCAGCGACGCGTCCATGTTCTGGACGATCCGGGCGGCGACGCCGCGCAGCGGCGTGGTCTGCGGGCCGGCGGCGGTCGGCGCGGCGGCCTTGGCGGCGGGCTTCGCGGCGGCCGGCTTCGCCGGGGCGGCCTTGGCCGCGGCCGGCTTCTCGGCGGGCTTCGGCGCGGGCTTCGCGGCCGGCTTCTGCTCAGCCTTCGGAGCGGGCTGGCCGGTGGTGGCGGCCGGCTCCGGCTGGCCGTCCGGCTCCGGCTTGGCAGGTGCGGCGGCCTTGCCGTCGCCGCGCGGTGCGCCCGGCACCGGGCGGTAGTCGGCGAAGAAGTCGTGCCAGGCGGGGTCGACGCTGGTGGGGTCGGTGAGGTACCGCTGGTACATCTCCTCGACGATCCACTCATTCGGGCCGAAACCCGCCAGTGGGTTCTCGTGCGAAGTCTGCTGGGTCGACACGGCCGGTAATCGCCTCTTTCACGCGAGTCTGCTCGTCGCGCCGTGCGCCGGTCCTGCGGGCGCGCGCGAATCGGGTCCAAGGCTACGCCGTACCGAACCGGCAGGCATTTCCGCCTCCGTCGCGTGGTCGGTTTCACAGAAGATGCCAGAAGTTCGCCAAACGCTGCGTGTTCCGGCGACTGCTGGTAACGACCGGAGTGTCCGCCGCGCCAGTTCGGCGTGTCGCGATGTGTGCGCCGCCGACGTGCGGCGGGGCGGGAGCGGCAGCGCCCCGACCTGCGGCGGGGCGGGTGTGACGGCGGCCGCACGTGCGGCGGGGCGGCACCCGTGCCGGTGCCGCCCCGCTCGTCCGACCCGGTCAGGAGATGTCGCGCCGACGCACGGTCAGGGTGCCGATCACGCCGGCCACGACCGCGTACCCGATCAGCACCACGGCGCCCGCCCAGCGCGGCGGGTTCCCCGGGATCTCGGTTCCGGCGACCATCAGGCTGGAGGCGAGGGAGGGCACCAGGATCTGGAGATTGTTGATCCAGTCTCCGAAGCGTCCGGCCAGCGTGCTGATGACGATGGCCGCCCCGATGGTGCCGCCCAGGTAGAGCAGGATGCCGGTGACGGTGGCGCCGATCTGGCTGCGGATCAGCACGCCGAGCCCCACCCCGAGGATCGCCCAGAGCAGGTACGCCAGCGCGTTGAGTCCGATCGCCTCCCAGGCGACGCTCCCCAACCGGGCCCCGACCCCGACGGACTCGAGCACCGCGGAGCCGACCAGCAGGTTCGCGCCGGTGGTGACCAGCCAGAAGATCAGCCCCAGGATGGCCGTGGCCACCACCTTGGCCGCCATCACGGCACTCCGGTGCGGCGTCGTGAGGAACGTGGTGGTGACGGTCTGGTGGAAGAACTCGTTGGTCACCACGAGGATGCCGAGCAGCATCACCATCATCAGGCCGAAGAACTGGCCGTTGGTGTAGAGGTTCGCCGCCAGGGCGTCCGGGGCGGCCACCGCGGCCACCGCGTCGGCCTGGTCCTCCGGGATCTCCCCGAGGTTGCCGTTGACCAGCGCGTCCGTCTGGATGTAGTTGAAGAACAGGGTGAGGCCCCACAGCGGCAGGTAGATCAGGGCCAGGATCCACCAGGTGCTGGTGGTGCGGATCTTGGCCAGTTCGGCTCGGACGAGGTTCATCGGATGTCCGCCTTTCCGGCCGTCAGCTCCAGGAAGACCCGTTCCAGATCCGGGCGTTCCGTGGTGAGTTCGTGCAGTTCGACACCGGCGGCCAGGGCCGCCCGGCCGACCGCCGGGGCGTCCACGCCGCCGACCAGCAGGGCGCCGTTCTCGTCGACGTCAACGGTCGCCGAGGTGTCCTTCAGCGCGGCCGTCAGCGCGTCGGCCTGCGGCGTGCGCACCCGTACCCGGGCGCCCTGCGCCATCGAGCCGATCACCTGGTCCACCGGGCCCTGCCGGACCAGCCGGCCGGCGGCGATGATCACCACGTCGTCGGCGAGGAGCTGCATCTCCGACAGCAGGTGGCTGGAGACCAGCACCGTACGCCCCTCGGTGGCCAGGTTCTTGAGGAAGCCGCGCATCCACCGGATGCCCTCCGGGTCGAGCCCGTTCGCCGGCTCGTCCAGGATCAGCACCCGCGGGTCGCCGAGCATCGCCGCGGCGATGCCGAGCCGCTGCTTCATGCCCAGCGAGTAGCCCTTGAACTTGCGCTTCGCGGCCGGCGTCAGGCCGACCAGGGCCAGCGCCTCGTCGGCGCGGGAGCGCGGCAGGCCGGCGGCGGCGCAGATCACCCGCAGGTGGTTGATCCCGGTACGGCCCTTGTGCGCGCTGGACGCCTCCAGCACCGCCCCCACGTGCCGCAGCGGGTCGGCCAGGTCGGCGTACCGGCGGCCACCGATGGTCGCCTGGCCGCCGGTCGGGGTGACCAGGTTCAGCAGCATCCGCAGCGTGGTCGTCTTGCCGGCGCCGTTCGGGCCGAGGAAGCCGGTGACCCGGCCCGGCTCGACCGTGAAGGACAGGTTGTCGACCGCGCGGACGTTGCGGTAGACCTTCGTCAGGCCGGACACCGTGATCTGGCCGTCGCTGGTGGGGCTTCGCTGCCCGTCAGTCATTCTTCTCCCATCGGTGGTGCGTCGGGGTACGCCGTTGCACAGCGTGGCCGGCCGGCGCAACCAGGTCAATCAGGCGTGATCCGTAGCCGCGTGTCCGCCTCGGGCAGGAGGGACTCCCCCTGAGGAATGATCCGCCAGGATGTTAAACGGGGGCCCCTCACCTCGGAATCCGTTGCGCGGGGGCCCTGCTTTCCGGCTACACCGCGATCCAGGTCGCGCGGGCCCAGGCGAGCAGGGTGCCGTCCGGGTCGTACAGGCCGCTGTGCACCTGCGCCTTGCGACCCTCCGCGCCGGCCATGACGCCGGTCACCACGCACTCGTCTCCCGGGGCGGGCAGCGCCGCGACCACGGCGGCGATCCGGCCCAGCACGTACGGCCGGCCGGGGGCGATCACCGACCATCCGCCGGGGCAGTCCAGCGCCGCCCAGACGGTGGCCGCGTCCACCCCCGCCGGCACCCGGAACGGGGCGGCGGTCCGCCCGCCGGGACGGGGGCCGGGGAAGATCCGCAGCCCGTCGGCCCGGTCCGGGCCGCACACGAAGCAGCCGGGGAACGGGTGGTCCACCAGCCCCGGGTACGCGGTCGACGCCGCCCGGGCGGCCGGCAGGTCGACCGGCTCCGCCACCGCTGGGAACTCCGCGACCGCCGCGACCTGGGCGACCAGGTGGCCGTCCGGGTCGCGGACCTCGCCGGCGTCGAGGGTCAGCGGCGTCTCCAGCGGCGGTGGCCGGCGCAGCGTCACCTCGACCGGCCCCGTCGTGCCGGCCGGGCCGGTCCCGACCGGCCCCGACCGCTGGGCCGCCATCGCGAACGTCCCGGCGCTCCAGCCACCGTTGCCCGTGCCCGGCGGGCCGTTGTACCGCGAGCCGATGATCATGCGGGTGTCTCCATCCTCATCCCCGGTCGGTCGGCCCGCCCCGTGGCGGCCCGCCCTCCGGCAGCCTGCCAGGCGCTCGCACCACCACGGCGGCCCGGTCCGCCACCACCGGGCGCCGGCCGGGCGGGGCGAGTCGGCCGGCCAGCTCGTGCCGGCGTCCCGGGTGCCGGTGCCGCGTCCGCGCGGCAGCCACCCGTTGCCCGCCTGACCGACGCTCACAGATTCTTTTCAGGGACCGCCCAGGTGTGACGCAGCCTGAGCGCGGATGATGGGCCGCATGGCCGCTACCCAGACCGAGGCGCGACTGCTCGTCGTCGAGGACGATCCCAACATCCTCGAACTGCTCTCCGCGAGCCTGCGCTTCGCGGGCTTCGACGTCGCGACCGCGACCAGCGGCAGCGCCGCGCTCAACGCGGCGAAGGACCACCGCCCGGATCTGGTCGTGCTGGACGTAATGCTGCCCGACCTGGACGGGTTCGAGGTCATCCGGATGATGCGCGAGGGCGGCACCCGTACGCCGGTGGTGTTCCTGACCGCCCGCGACGCCACCGACGACAAGATCCGCGGGCTCACCCTGGGCGGCGACGACTACGTCACCAAGCCGTTCAGCCTGGAGGAGCTGACCGCCCGGATCCGGGCGGTGCTGCGCCGCACCAGCACCGGCGAGCAGGCCCCGTCCCGGCTCACCTTCGCCGACCTGGAGCTGGACGAGGAGACTCACGAGGTGTACCGGGCGGGCCAGCGGGTGCAGCTGTCGCCGACCGAGTTCAAGCTGCTGCGCTACCTGATGCTGAACGCCAACCGGGTGCTCTCCAAGGCGCAGATCCTCGACCACGTCTGGAACTACGACTTCCGGGGCGACGACAACATCGTCGAGTCGTACATCTCGTACCTGCGGCGCAAGGTCGACAACACCCAGCCCCGGCTGATCCACACTCTGCGGGGGGTCGGGTACGTGCTGCGCAAGCCGGCGGCGTGAGCGTCGTCCACCAGGCGAAGGCGCAGCTGCGGAGCGTCCCGCTACGGGTCAAACTGGTCGCCGCGGTGCTCGCGCTGGTCGCCCTGGCGCTGCTCGTGATCAGCTCGCTGACCACGTACTTCCTGCGCAGCTACCTGGTCGGCCAGGTCGACCTGGAGCTGGAGAACGCGGCGAAGAACATCTCGGCGGCCGTGGTCACCGACCGCGACGAGTTCGGGGTCCCGACCGACTACCTGGTGGTGGTGACGGATCCCCGCACCGGCCAGGTCGTCGGCAGCGTCTTCGACCGGAAGCGCTTCGAAGCCGCCGACCTGCCCCGCTGGCCGTCCGACGCGGAGGGCTTCGCCAAGCTGGGCAGCCGGGGGCCGGTCACCGCTCCCGCCCAGGGCAGCCACGTGCGCTGGCGGGTGCTCTACACCGAGCTGGCCAACGGCCAGTGGGTGGCCATCGGGCAGCACCTCACCGACGTCGAGCAGGCGGTCAAGCGGCTGGTCTGGATCGACCTGCTGGTCGGCGGCGCGGTGCTGATCCTGCTCGCCTCGATCGGCGCGGCGATCGTCCGGACCAGCCTGAAGCCGCTCGTGGAGATAGAGCAGACGGCGGCCGCCATCGCCGGCGGCGACCTCACCCGCCGGGTGCCCGACCCCGAGGCGGGGGAGGAGTGCCCGACGTCGGAGCTGGGGCGGCTGTCCCGGGCGCTCAACGCCATGCTCACCCAGATCGAGGTGGCCTTCACCGCCCGCGCCGCCTCGGAGGCCGCCGCCCGCGCCGCCGAGTCCACCGCCCGGGACGCCGCGGCGAACGCCCGCGCCTCCGAGGCCCGCGCCCGGCGCTCCGAGGAGCGGATGCGGCAGTTCGTCGCGGACGCCTCGCACGAGCTGCGGACGCCGCTGACCACCATCCGGGGCTTCGCCGAGCTCTACCGGCAGGGGGCCGCGAGCGCACCGGAGCAGACCGCCGACCTGCTGCGCCGGATCGAGGACGAGGCCGCCCGGATGGGCCTGCTCGTGGAGGACCTGCTGCTGCTCGCCCGGCTCGACCGGGAGCGCCCGCTGGCACCGGCGCCGGTCGAGCTGCCGGTGCTCGCCGCGGACGCGGTGGAGGCGGCCCGGGCGGTCGCGCCGGACCGGCGGATCGAGCTGGACATCGTCCCGGGCTCCGGGCCTCTCGTCGTGTACGGCGACGACGCCCGGCTGCGGCAGGTGATCGGCAACCTGATGACCAACGCCCTGACGCACACCCCGCCGGAGGCGTCGGTGACCCTGCGGCTGCGGTCCGAGGCCGACAACCTGGCCGTGGTCGAGGTCGCCGACACCGGCCCCGGGCTCTCCCCGGACCAGGCCGAGCGGGTCTTCGAGCGCTTCTACCGGGCGGACGCGGCGCGTTCCCGCCGGGCCGGCGGCATCACCGGGACCGGCCTGGGGCTGGCGATCGTCGCCGCGCTGGTGGCCGCCCACCACGGCACGGTCGAGGTGGCGGAGACCCCGGGCGGAGGTGCGACGTTCCAGGTCCGGCTGCCCCTGGCGCCGGATACGGACGGCGACGAGGTGTGACTTTCAGCCAACCCTCAGGTTGGTTACAGGCAGGTCGAAGTGGCAGGGGAGATGGTGGAGCCATGACCGAGTACGAGTCCGACCCGCAGCGCCGGCCGGCCCCGACCGACGCCGAGCCGTCGCACCCCACCGCCGAGCTCCCCTCCGTCGAGCGCGCGCAGTCCGACTCCCCGACCGCCACCGCCGGTGACGCCGCTGCGGCGAGCACCGGCGAGGCCGCTCCGGCGCCGTCGCCGGAGGCCGCGCGCGACCCGCGGACCCCGGCGCCCGCCACCACCGACAGCCCGGGCGCCGCGCCCTCGGCGCCGCCGTACCCGGTGTCCGGCGCCGCGCCGTCCAGCGGGCACCCGTACGGGCCGCCCGGCTACCAGCAGCACCGCTACCCGGCCGGGCCCTGGTACGGCGGGCAGCAGCCCGGCTGGAGTGGGGGCCAGCCGGGCGGGTACGGCCAGCCGGGCCAGGCGCACCAGCAGCACCACCCGGGCGGGTACGGCCCGCCGCACCACCCGCACCAGCCGGGCCAGCCGCACCCCGGCCAGCCGCCGCACCTGGCGGGGCAGCCCCTGCCGCCGTGGGCGGCCCCGCAGGGCGGCCAGACCGGCCCGCGCCCCGGCCGCGCCGCGAAGTTCGTCGGCGCCGGCGTTCTGGTGCTCGGCCTGATGTTCGGCTCCGGCGTGGCCGGTGGCGCGCTCGCGCTCGCCCTCGACGGCGACTCGGGCATCACCCGCACCTACTCGGCGGCGCCGATCATCGACAGCGCCGACCTGCCGAGGATCGCCGCATCGGTGCAGCCCAGCGTCGTGTCGATCGCCACCGACAACGGCGAGGGCTCGGGCGTGATCCTCAGCGCCGACGGTTACGTGCTGACCAACAACCACGTCATCGCCTCGGCGAGCGGCGACGTCGTGCGGGTGATCTTCGCCGACGGCGAGACGGCCCAGGCCCGGATCGTCGGCACCGACCCGAAGACCGACCTGGCGGTCGTGAAGGCGTCCGGGGTCAGCGACCTGAAGCCGGCGACGTTCGGCGACAGCGACGCCATGCAGGTCGGCGACCAGGTTCTCGCGCTGGGCAGTCCGCTCGGCCTGCAGGGGTCGGTGACCGCCGGCATCCTCAGCGCCCGGGACCGGACCATCCAGGCCGGCAGTTCGCAGCAGGTGCCGGGCCAGGGCGTCTCGTCGATCGCGGGGCTGCTGCAGACCGACGCGCCGATCAACCCCGGCAACTCCGGCGGCGCGCTGGTCAACACGCGGGGCGAGGTGATCGGCATCAACACCGCCATCGCCACCAGCGGTCAGGGCAGCACCGGCAACATCGGCGTCGGGTTCGCCATCCCGAGCAACAAGGCCAAGGACGTCGCGGCCAAGCTCCAGCGCGGCGAGAAGGTCAGCCACCCGACGCTCGGCGTCAGCGTCAACCGCGCCGAGGGCGGCGGCGCGCTGGTCGCCGCCGTCACGCCGGGCAGCGCCGCCGACAAGGCCGGCCTACAGCGTGGCGACGTCATCACCCGCTTCGGCGACAAGGTGATCAACGACTCCGACGACCTGGTCGGCGCGGTCCAGGCCGGCAAGGTGGGGGACCGGGTCGAGGTGACGTACAAGCGGAACGGCGCCGAATCGAAGGCAACCGTGACGCTCGCCGAAGCGTCCTAACGAGTACAGACTTTCCTCCTCCCTCCTGCGGCGGGTGGTGGAGCCAAGGGGGTTGGCTCCGCCGCCCGCCGCGCCTTTCCGCCGACGGCGGTTCACCCGGTCCGGGTGAACCGCCGTCACCCGCGCGCCGGGCACCGTCGGACTCCGGGAACCACGAGGCGTACGGAGGGAAGCGATGACCACGGCCGTCCGCACCGACGCGCAGATCCAGCGGGACGTGCTGGAGGAACTCGCCTGGGATCCCCGGGTCGAGCCGCAGGAGATCGGGGTCACCGTCGACGACGGCGTGGTGACGCTGACCGGCTGGGTGGACGCGTACGCCCGGAAGTGGGCGGCACACCGCTGCGCGCAGCGGGTCCGGGGCGTCCGCGCGGTCGCCGACGACCTGGAGGTCCGGCTGCTGGGGACCGAGGAGTACACCGACGGGGAGATCGCGATCGCGGTGAGCCGGGCGCTGGAATGGGACAGCTTCGTGCCGGCGGAACGGTTGGACGTCACGGTCGCCAACGGGTGGGTGATGCTGCGCGGCGAGGTCGAGTTCGGCTGGCAGCGGCGGACCGCGGAGGCCGAGGTGCGGCGGCTGCGCGGCGTACGCGGGGTGACGAACCTGATCGAGGTACGGCCAGCGGTCCGGCCGGACGGTGAACGGATCCGGCGCGACGTCCAGCGGGCCCTGCTGCGGGGGATCGGCACCGAGCGGGTGACGGTCGAGGTGGACGGGGACACCGTCGTTCTCGGCGGGGTGGTCCGGTCCTGGTGGGAGCGGGACCAGGCCGAGCGGATCGCGTGGTCGGCGGAGGGCGTCCGGGCGGTCCGGGACCACCTTCTCGTGGGCGGCTGAATGCCCTGCTTGTCCGGTTTAGCCGTGTCGCCATCGGGAAACCGCCAAGGACCGCCGCCCCTTGGGCGACAGCGGGCCGGCGGCCACCAGGGACCGAGGGGGAGGGCTCGTGGCGGTGAACCACCCGGACGGCAGGCCGGCCGAAGCGCCGCTGCGGATCGCGATGGTGGTGCCGCCGTGGCTGTCGGTGCCGCCGCCCGGCTACGGCGGGCTGGAGCACGTGGTCGCCGGTCTGGTGGACGGCTTCCTCGCCCGCGGCCACGCGGTGACCCTGTTCGGTGCCGGCGAGAAGACCGGGACCGCCGCCCGCTTCGTGTCGACCGTCCCGCACCTGCAGTACGACCGGCTCGGCGAGTCCCTGCCCGAACTGGCCCACCTCGCCCAGGTGAACCACCTCATCGGTCCGGACGACTTCGACCTGATCCACGACCACACGACCATCGGTCCGCTGGTGGCCGGGCGGCGGGCGGTGCCCACGGTCGCCACCGTGCACGGCAACCCGGTGGGGGAGTACGGCACGGTGCTCAGCGACACCGACCACGGCGTCGGCCTGGTGGCGATCTCCCACGCCCAGCGGCGGCTCAACCCCGGGCTGCCCTGGGTCGGCACCGTGCACAACGCGCTCGACGTCGAGGACATCCCGCACAAGCGGACGCCCGGCCGGGGACCGGTGCTCTGGCTGGCCCGGTTCAGCCCGGACAAGGGGCCGGACCTCGCCATCCGCGCCTGCCGCGCCGCCGGCCTGCCGCTGACCCTCGCCGGCAAGTGCAACGAACCCGCCGAGCGCCGCTACTACCAGGAGGTGGTGCGGCCGATGCTGGGCGACGACGTCCGGGTGGTGCTCGACGCCGACCGGGCGGCCACGTACCGGCTGCTCCTCGACGCGCGGTGCCTGGTCATGCCGATCCAGTGGGAGGAGCCGTTCGGGATGGTGATGCTGGAGGCGATGGCCACCGGCACTCCCGTGGTGGCGTTGAACCGGGGTTCCGTGCCGGAGTTGGTCGAGCCCGGCCGCACCGGCCTGATCTGCCGGGGAACGGACGAGCTGCCCGCTGCCCTGCGGGCGGCGACCGGGCTCGACCCGGCGGCCTGCGTAGCCCACGTCGCGGAGAACTTCTCCACCGCCCGGCTGGTCGAGGGCTACGAGGCGGTCTTCCGGCGGTTCGTCGCCCGAACGGCCGCGCCGGTCCGCGAGTCGGTCCGGGTCGCCGCCCGCTGAGGCGGCCGGCCGGATCAGGCCTGGGTCGCCGCGAGCGCGGCGACCGCGCCGTCGAGCTTCGCCGCGTACGCATCGGTGATCGCGCCGTCGCGCAGCCGGACCGCGACCTTGTCGCGCAGCCGCGCCACCCAGTCGGCGACGTCCTCGCCGGCGCGCGCGGCGTCGGTCAGGTTGCGCAGCTCGTTGCGGAAGTCCACGCCCACGTCCGAGCGGATGCCGCCGTCGCTGAGACCGGCGCCGATCACGCCCTCGACCCGATTGACCGCGGCCACCAGGCTGTCGCCGGCCCGGCTGGGCACCGGCACCGGGCTCCCGGTGGGTGGCGCCGGCCGGTCGGTCGGCGTGGCCGGGGTGCCCGGTTCGCCGGTGGGTGGCGCCTCGACCGGCCCGGCCGAGGGCTGCGTCCGGGGCGGAGCCGGCTCCTCCTTCCACAGCGCCGGCAGCGCCACGGCGACCCCGACGACCAGCACGATCGGGGCGACCAGCACGGGCCGCAGCCGGCGGCGCCGGACCCGCTCCGCCGTGGCCGGTCCAGCGGCGGCGCGGGCCGCCGGCTCCGAGCCCACCGGTTCGGCCGGCCCGCCCTGCGGCGGCTGGTGCGGCGCGTCCGGTACGGCGGCGGGAGTCGGGTGCCGCGGCTCGTCGGGTGTGGACGGTACGGCGGCGGGCCGCGGCGGATCGTCCGCCGACGACGCGCCGAGGGCGGGCAGGGTGAGCGTCGTGGCGGCCTGCGGGTCGGCGGGGAGCATCTGGTCGCGCAGCACGGTGGCGACCTGGCGGGCGGTCGGCCGCGCGGCCGGGTCCCGGGCCAGGCAGCGCAGGCACACCCGGGCCACCTCGGACGGCAGGTCCGGCACGTCGGCGAGGGTCGGCGCGGCCCCCTCGGCCAGCGCCGCGCTGAGCTGCTCCCAGGTGTCGGCCGGGTACGGCACCCGGCCGCTCAGCGCCTCGAACAGCAGCACGCCGAGGGAGTACACGTCGGTGGCCGGCTGGGCGGGCGCGCCGTCGAGCCGTTCCGGGGCGACGTACGCCGGGGTGCCGAACGTGCCGCCGTCCTCGTCCTCGTCCGGGGCGCCGATCCGGGTGGCGATGCCGAAGTCGAGCACCTTGGCGCCGGTACGGGTCATCATCACGTTCGCCGGGGTGATGTCCCGGTGCACGATGCCGAGGCGGTGCGCGGCGGCGAGGGCGTCGGCCACCTGCGCGCCGATCTCGACCGCCTCCGCCCAGGGCAGCGGCCCCTCGGTCAGCCGCAGCTCCAGCTCCTCGCCGGCCAGCAGCTCCATCACGACGAACGAGGTGATGGTGCCGTCCGGGGCGACCGTCTCGCCGTAGTCGTGCACCGACGTCACGTGCGGGTGGTCCAGCTGGGCGGCGGCGCGCGCCTCCTCGCGGACCATGTCCCGGAAACGGGCGTCGGCGGCGAGGGACGGCACGAGGACCTTCACCGCGACCACGCGGTCCAGCACCTCGTCGTGGGCCCGCCAGATGACCGACATGCCGCCGGCGCCGATCTGGTCGATGAGCCGGTACCTGCGGGACAGCAACCGGCCGGGATGCAGTGCCGGCTTCACGGATCGCACCTGCCTCGGGGTGGGAGCGCTATCAGGTTGCGTCAATGTTTCGCAGCTGTCAACGGTCCCGGCGGCCACCTGGAACGGGGGTGCGGCGCGGCCGTGCCAGGATTGGGAGCATGGGGCGGGGACCGGTGGCGTTCGTGCTCGGGGGCGGCGGCGTCCTCGGCGCGGTCGAGGTGGGCATGCTGCGGGCGCTGTTCCGCGCCGACATCCGGCCCGACCTGGTGCTCGGCACGTCGATCGGCGCGGTCAACGGCGCCCTGGTGGCCGCCGACCCCTGCGAGGCGGTCACCGACCGCCTGGTCCGGCTCTGGGCCTCCCCCGAAGCGAGCGAGGTGTACGGCGACTCGGTCGCCCGGCAGCTGCGCCGGTTCGCCGCGCGTACCCACCTGCACTCGCCGCGCCCCCTGCGCAGGCTGCTGGAGAGCGAGCTCGGCGAGGACACCACCTTCGAGGACCTCCGGGTGCCGTTCCGCTGCTGCGCGGCGAACATCGAGCGCGCCGCCGAGCACTGGTTCGACCGCGGGCCGGTGGTGCCGGCGGTCATCGCCAGCGCCTCCGTGCCGGGGCTGCTGCCCCCGGCCCGCATCGGCGATGAGCACTACGTCGACGGCGGCATCGTCAACTCGGTCCCCATCGGCGAGGCGGTGGCGGCCGGGGCCACCCGGATCTTCGTACTCCAGGTGGGCCGGATCGAACGGGAGCTCAGCCCGCCCCGGCGACCCTGGGAGATCGCCCAGGTCGCGTTCGAGATCGCCCGCCGGCACCGGTTCGCGCGGGAGCTGGCGGCCGTGCCCGACGGGGTGGAGGTGCACGTGCTGCCGACCGGAGGGCTGCGGCCCCGCGACGACACGCCGTGGGCGTACCGGGACATGGCGGCGGTGGGGCGGCGGATCAGCCGGGCGTACACCGCCACCCGGCACTACCTGGCCCAGCTGGAGCGCTGATGCCGCTACCACCCCGGTGGCTGCGCCGGCTGGTCCTCGCGCCGGGTGTGGTGCTGCTCGCGTTCCTGATGGTGACGACGATTCCGGCCTGGGCCCTGCTCGGCCTGGCTCTCTCGCCGTTCGTTCCCGGCCGGCTGCGGCCGCTGCGGTTGCTCTGGATCGGCGTGGTCTACCTGGTCTGGGACGCGGCGGCGCTGCTCGCGCTCTTCGGGCTCTGGGTGGCCTCCGGCTTCGGCTGGCGGGTGCGGTCCCCGGCCTTCCAACGGGCGCACTACGTGCTCGCCGGCTGGTTTCTGCGGGTGCTGTTCTGGCAGGCCCGGTGGGCGCTGCGGCTGTCCATCGAGGTGGCCGGCGCCGACCCGGACACCGCCCTGCCCGGCCGGCCGGAGCTGGTGGTGTGCCGGCACGCCGGCCCCGGCGACTCGTTCATCCTGATCCATGCCCTGGTCAACTGGTTCCGCCGGGAGCCGCGGATCGTGCTCAAGGACAGCCTCCAGTGGGACCCGGCGATCGACGTGCTGCTCAACCGGCTGCCGAGCCGCTTCATCGCACCCGGGCCCGACGGCCGCAGCACGATGACCGAGCAGATCGGGTACCTGGCCACCGGCCTGGACGACGACGACGTGTTCGTGATCTTCCCCGAGGGCGGCAACTTCACCCCGAAACGGCGGCTCCGGGCCATCGCCCGGCTGCGCGAGCTGGGCCACGAGCTGATGGCGCTGCGCGCGGAGCGGCTGCGGCACGTGCTCGCGCCGCAGCCGGGCGGCCTGCTGGCCGCGTTGGACGCCGCCCCCGACGCGGGCGTCATCTTCGTGGCGCACACCGGTCTGGACCGGATGCTCACCGTCGCCGACGTGTGGCGGGAACTGCCGATGGACAAGCGGATCGTGATGCGCTTCTGGTCGGTGCCCCCGGAGGAGGTGCCCGCCGGTAAGCAGGAGCGCATCGACTGGCTCTTCGACTGGTGGGGGCGCATCGACGCGTGGATCGCGGCCAACCGGGACGGCGCCACGTAGGGTGCGCTCGTGGAACAGATCTGCGTGGTGACGACGGTGGTGGACGCCCGCTCGGTCGCGGACGTGCTCGCGGCCGCGGCGGTGGCCGGCCGGCTCGCGGCCTGCGCCCAGGTCGGCGGCCAGGTGGACAGCACGTACTGGTGGCGGCAGGGCGTGGAGACCAGCACCGAGTGGTCCGTGCAGTTCAAGACCGCGCCCGACCGGGTCGACGCGCTGGTCGAGCAGATCCGGGCCAGCCATCCGTACGAGGTGCCGGAGATCCTGGTGACCCGGGTGGAGAGCGGCAACCCCGACTACGCCGCCTGGGTGCACGAGCACACCCGCCCGTAGGTTCCCGGCCCGGCTGGCGGCCGGGCCTTTACCTGTCCGCGTGGTCGGAGACCTGGCGTGTCGTCGGGGAGAGCCGTGGCTCGCGTGTCCTCGGGGAGAGCCGTGGTCGCTGCCGTGGCGTATTCCTCTCCGTCATAAAAATGCCGGAGAGGAATACCGACGCACTGCGACTTCTCTTCCCCGCGTGCCACGCGCTCCCCGCGTGCCACGCCGATGCCGGTAGTCGATCGCCGCCGGGCGGGGCCCGCGTGCCGCCGCCGCGGGCTGCTGGGCCTGGCCCGGCGGCGCGGCTAGCGGGCCCGGGCCCAACCTGTGAAGCGCTCGGCCAGGCGCTCCGGCGTCGGCAGGTCGTCGAGCCCGGCCAGCTGTCGGGCGGCTTCTTCCTGGCAGGCGGCGAGGTAGACCAGGAGGGCGATCCGGTCGGTGCGGTACTCGCCGAGCAGGCGCAGCTTCGCGGGCGAGCAGGGCCAGGCGATGCCGCACGCCCGGCAGCGCCACGTCGGGCGGGACGGTGCGTGCTCGGTCCTGCGCCGTCGGCTCACAGCACCCGCGCCGGCTCGATCTCGGTGACCAGGTCGAGGCGCACCTCGGCGTACCGCTCCCGTGGCGCCACCGACCAGTCGGGGCGGATCTCGCGGCCCTTCAGTTGGACCCAGACCTTGCCGCCGACCACCGCACTCGCGACGACCTCGGTGATCGTCAAGGTCAGTGGGCCGGTGCCGAAGCGGTAGCCCTCGTCCGGGACCCGGATCGTGGTGTTCGGGGCGAGATTCATCGGGCGCACGGAAGGCCTCCTTCGGATCTGGAAGGGGCCGCCCCGACTCGCTCGCCCGGAGCGGCCCCGACAGCGCGACCGGCGGGTCTCGGGTCCACCACCGGCTCACACCGTCCTCTTCGGAACAACTTGCCGCTTGCGGTCGGACAACTACACCCCGTAGCGATATGGTTCCCAGAAATCCAAGACATCTGATGGAGGGTCGATGAACGACGCACTTCGGGCCGCCCTGAACGAGACCGGCCACACCACTGAGTCACTCGCGGAACGGGTGGGTGTCGACCCGAAGACGACGTCCCGCTGGCTCGCCGAAGGTCGCATCCCGCACCCGAGGCACCGGGCGGCGGCGGCCGAGGTCCTCGGTCGGGACGTGGTGGACATCTGGCCGGACACTTCGAGACGTCGAGATCTGACCTGGTTCCGTCCGTGGCAGGAGATCGAGCGCGAGGCAATCTCGCTGCGCTGGTTCGAGGCGAACGTTCTGCCCGGATTGCTCCAGACGGAGGCGTACGCCCGCGCGGTGCTGACCGGCGCCGGCCGGCACGCTCCCGGCGACATCGAGCGGCTGGTGGCCGGGCGGCTCGCCCGCCAGGGCATCCTCGGCCGGGACGACCCTCCACAGTTCACCGCGGTGGTGGACGAGGCCGTGCTGCGCCGGCCGGTCGGCGGCCGGGAGACGATGCGGGAGCAGTTGCGCGCCCTGGTCGCCGCGTGCGCGGCACCGCACGTGCGGCTCCACGTCGTGCCCGCCACGGTCGGCGCGTACGCCGGGCTCAACGGGCCTTTCGTCATCGCGGCCAGCGCCGACCACCGGATGGCCGGCTATCTGGACACTCAGTTGCAGGGGCAAGTGGTTAGCGATCCCGCCGACATCGCGGCGATACTGGCGGCGTGGGAGAACGTGCGGGGCGAGGCGCTCTCCCACTGGCAGTCAGTCGACCTGATCGCGGAAGTGGCGGAGTCATGGACCTGAACGGCGCCCGGTGGCGCAAGAGCAGCCGCAGCAGCGGCAACGGTGGGGCCTGTGTCGAGGTGGCCGACAATCTCCCCGGCGTGGTGGGTGTGCGCGATTCGAAGGACCCGGCCGGGCCGGCGCTGACGTTCACCCCGGATGCCTGGCGGGCCTTCGTCGCCCGGGTGGCCGGGCGAAGCTGACGGGATGTCCGTTCCGTTGATCAACACGGACACCGTTCTTGACGATGTCGAGGTCGCGATGGCGGCGGCCGGGTCGGGCCGGCGGGCCGAGGGCTGGTGGCGGCCGCCGACGCCGAGACCCACGGGGCGCTGATGTCGGTGATCTCCGGCCGGGACTGACGGCCCTCCTGGCCAGCCCAGGCGTGACCGACCCGAACGGATGATCCTGCCCTAGGTACGCGCACTCTGGTCCGGTGATCTCCGGCGGCCGAGGATAGCCGCGTGGAGAACTCCGCCTACCCCTGTCCCGCCTGCGGTTCGCCGGCCGATCTCGGCACCGGCTGCTCCGGGTGCGGCCGCCCGCCGTACCCGCCCGCGGCCGAGGTGATCCGGCTCGACCGGGAGATCGTGACGCTCGCCGGGGAGGCGGAGCGGGCGCGTCAGGCGTACCAGGAGATCACGGACCGGCTCGGTGCGGCCCGGCGGCGCCGGACGGAGCTTGCCGCCGCGATCCGGGCGGAGTTCCCGGCACCGGCCCCCGCACAGCCCCCGGCGCCGGTCCACCCGGCGGCGATGCGGCCGGTCGCCGGGCCGGTTCCGGTGCGGCCCGGTGGCGCGGAGACCTCCACCCGCACCGTGCAGGGCGTGCTGTTCGTCCTCGGTGGCCTGCTGCTCGGCACCGCCGCGGTCGTCTTCACGGCGGTGGCCTGGGCGACCGTCGGGGTCGCCGGCCGGGCGCTGATCCTGGCGGCGGTCACCGCGCTGTTCCTGGCCGTGCCGCTGGCCGCCGTGCGGCGCGGGCTGCGCGGGACCGCCGAGACCATCGCCGCGGTGGGCCTGCTGCTGGTGTTCCTCGACGGGTACGCCGCCTGGACGGTGAACCTGGGCGGGGTGGCCGGCTGGCCGGGCACCCGGTACGCCGCGCTGGTCGGGGGGGCCGGCGCGGCGATCGCCGCCGGGTACGCCCGGCTCAGCCGGCTCACCGTGCCCTGGTTCGCCGCCCTGCTGGCGGTGCAGCCGGTGCTGCCGCTGTTCGCGGCCGGGTTCCGGCCGTCGGCCGGCGGCTGGGCGCTGGTGACGGTCGGCGTGGCCGTCGTGAACCTGCTGGTGGTGGTCGCGCTGCGCGCCGATCGGCGGGCCGCCGTCGCGTCGCCGGCCGAGCACGGCGGTGCGGCGACGCGGTCCGGGACCGACGCGGTCCCGGGGACGGGCGCGGTCCCGGGGACGGGCGCGGCGCGGGGGACGGGCGCGACCGGCGGGGGGCCGGTCGTCCTGGCCGGGCTCGTGGTCGCGTGGCTCGGGTACGCCGCCGCGCTGACGTTCGCCGCCGGCTGCGCCCTGGTGCCGCTGGCGGTCGGGCGGTTCGCCGGCACGCCGCTGCTGGCCGGGTTGCCGCTGCTGCTGGTGGTGGGGACCCTCCTGGTGGCGGCCCTGGTGGTCGGTGGGCCGGCGTTCCGGGGAGTCGCGGCGGCGCTGCTGGTGCCGGTGCTGGCGGCCGCGATCCTGCGGCCGGTCGCGGAGCCGCGCGAAGGGCTGCTGCTGGTGCTGTCGGCGCTGGTGGTGCTGCTCCTCGCCGGGGCCGTCCGGTTGCTGCCGGCCGGGTGGCGGAGCGGTCCGCTGGTCGGGGCGCTGGTGGTGACGGGTGTCCTGGCGCAGGTGGCCGCGGTCGCCGTGCTGACCGTCGCCGGCGGTGCGGTCGTCCGCTCGTCGCCGCCGTGGCGGGGCGCCGAGCCGGGCCCGGTACTCGACTGGGGATGGCAGCTCCCGGTCGCCGTGCTGGCCGTGGTGGCCGCCGCCGGTCTGCTGCTGCCCCGGGCCGTACGCCTTCCGCTGGCGGCGGCGGGCGCCGGGGTGGCGGTGCTCGCCGTGCCGGCCGGGTGGGCCGCGCCGTGGCCGGCCGTGGTGGCGCTGGACCTCGCGTCGGCGGTGGCGCTGCTCGGGGTCGCGGTCGGTCGTCGGCCGGCCCGGTCCGGGCCGGTCCTCGCGTCGGCGGTGACCGGTGCCGTCCTGCTCGGGCACGCGCTGCTGGTCGGTCTGGCCGCGCCGGCCGGCGCCGGATCGGCGCTCGCGGTGACCGGGGTGGCGGGGCTCGTCGTCGCCGCGCTCGGTCGGCGGGGCACCGGCGTCCAACGCGGCGTCGCGGGGGCCGGGCTCGCCGCCGCACTGCTGGCCGTGCCGGCCGGCGCCACGCTGGCGGCCTTCGCCGGGGGTGCGCCGGAGTGGTGGCAGGCCCGGGCCGCGCTCGCCGCCGCCGCGCTGCTCCCGGCGGGCCTGCTCGCGGTCCGTCGACACTGGCCGGATCTCCTGCGGTACGCGTCGACCGCGCTCGCCGTGGCGGTCGTGCCGGTCGGCCTGGCGCCGTCGGTCGTGGCGGGCGACGAACCGGTGCCGCTGTACGCCGCCGTGGCGGCCCTGCTGGCCCTGCTCGGCGTGGTCCTGGTGGGCAGCGGCCCGGCCCTGGTCGCGGTCGGCCTGAGCCTGTCGGCGGTGGCGGTGGCCGCTCTCCTGCCGGTGGCGTTCACCGCGCTGCTCGCCCCGTACGGCGACGTGCCGGTCTGGTCGGGCGTGCCGACGATCGAAGCGACGCCGGGTGACGTCCCGGCGGGACTGGCGCTGCTCGTACTGGCGGTCGGTGCCGCGCTGGCCGCCCTCGCGACGGCGGTGTCCGGTGACGGCCGGTCGCCCGACCCGGGACGCGGCATCCCGGGGCCACCGGACGGCGGAACAGCCCCACCTGCCGCAACCCGCGTCGGTCAGCCGGCCGGCCAGCGGTGGCGGGCCGCCCTGGCCGCGGCGCCGTTCCTGGCCGCGGCGCTTCCGGTGCTGCTGCGGGCGGCGGGCGTGCCCTGGCCGGTGCTGCCGGCCGCGACCCTGCTGCTCGGCGTCATCGCGGTGCTGGCCGCAGCCCTGGCCGCGCCACGTCCGCTGCTGGTCCCGATCGCCCTGCCGGTGGGGCTGGTGTTCACCGCCGCCGGCCTGTCGGGCCTGCTGGCCACCCGGGCCGGCACCCTGACCGGCCTCGGCGCGCTCGTGGTGACCGCCATCGTGGTCGGCGTCGCCGCCCGGCAGGCGGTCGCGCGGCTCGCCGGGACGCTCGCGGCCGTCGTGGCCGGGACCGCCCTCGCGATCACCGCGCCGCTGGCCGGAGGGCTGCCGCTGCGCGCGGCGGCGTTCTCGGTGCTGGCTGTCGCGGCGCTCGCCCTCGCCGTCGCAGCCGCACTGCCGGCTCGGCTGCCGGAGGGGCCGCGCCCGGCCGATGCCGGTCTGGCAGGGCGTGGTGCCGCCGGCCCGGTGGCGCATGGTCCGGCCGGCGCGGCGTCCGGCGGTGCGGCGGCGACCGGGACGCCGGTGGCGCCGCGGCAGGTGCTGGACGCCGCCGCCCAGGGCGTGGCGCTGGTGGCGTTCCTGCTCGCCGTGGACTCGATCCGGTACGCGGCCGCCATCTGCGTGCTCTGGGGCGTGGCCGTCGGGCTGCGCCTGCTGCGCCCCGGCGAGCCGGCCGGGCGGCGGTGGGCGTTCGTCGCCGTCGCCGGGGGCAGTGAACTGCTCGGCAGCTGGCTGCTCCTGGCCGCCGGTGACGTCGCGGTGCTGGAGGCGTACACGCTGCCGGCCGCGGCCCTCGCGTTGGCCGCCGGGGCGGTGGCGCTGCGGACCCGGCCGGGCCTGACCAGCTGGCTGGCCATCGGGCCGGGCCTCGCGGCCGGGCTGCTGCCGACTCTCGCGTCGGTGCTGGTCGGCCCGGAACCGCAGCCGGTGCGGCGGCTCCTGCTCGGGCTCGCCGCGCTCGCGGCGGTGCTCGCCGGCGCCGTCCGGCGGTGGCAGGCGCCGGTCGTGCTCGGCGCGTTGACGCTGACCCCGCTGGCGCTGCACGAACTGGCCCGCACCTGGGACCTGCTGCCCCGATGGAGCTTCCTCGGCGCCGGTGGGCTGGTGCTGATCGGCCTGGCCGCCACGTACGAGCGGCGACGGCGGGACCTGGCCCGGCTGCGGGACGCGGTCGGCCGGATGAGCTGACCCTCCGGGCCGGATCGACCCCGTCGGCGACGCCGCCCGCCCGGACCGGCAAGGGTGGTGGCTCCCCGGTGCCGGTAGGGCGTGCCCTACCACCGATCCGGGGGCGTGCGGGATTACCCAGAGCAACCGTTCTCGCGAAACTTGGTGACGGGGGTCGAGCCGACCGGCGCGACCGCAGATGGGCAGGAGGCGGTGCAGCATGCGGGAGCTTGTGGCGGACCGACCGGTACGGCAGGGCAGTGACTACGCCGAGTTGTCCCGGCGGATCCGGTCGGCGGGCCTGCTGGAACGCCGACCGGCCCGGTACGCGGCCCGGATCGCGCTGACCGCCGGGCTGTTCGCGGCCACCTGGGCCGCGGTCGCGCTGGTCGGCGACTCCTGGGTGCAGGTCGTGGTAGCCGTGCTGATGGCGGTGGCCAGCACCCAGGTCGCCTTCCTCGGGCACGACGCCGGACACCGGCAGATGTTCCGCCGGCGCGGGCCGAGCGAGCTGGTCGGCCTGCTCGCCGGCAACCTCGCCGTCGGGCTCAGCTACGGCTGGTGGGTGGACAAGCACAACCGGCACCACGCCAACCCCAACCACGCCGACGAGGACCCGGACGTCGGGGCCGGCGCGCTGGTCTGGACGGCGGAGCAGGCCCGGGCGACCCGGGGCTTCGCCCGGTGGCTGGCCCGGCGCCAGGCGGTGCTCTTCTTCCCGATGCTGCTGCTGGAAGGGCTGAACCTGCACGTGGCGAGCCTGCGGGCGGTGCTGGGCCGGGAACCGGACGGGCGGTTCCGTACGCCGATGCGGCACCGGACCGCCGAGGGCGTGCTGCTCGCCGCCCACACCGTGCTCTACGCCGGCGGCCTGCTGCTGGTGATGTCGCCGGTGAAGGCGCTGGTGTTCGCGGCCGTCCACCAGGGACTGTGGGGGCTGTACATGGGATGCTCGTTCGCCCCGAACCACAAGGGCATGCCGATGCCGTCCGCGGAGGACGACCTGGACTTCCTGCGTAAGCAGGTGCTGACGGCGCGCAACGTGCGGGGCGGCCGGTTCGTCGACGCGGCGCTGGGCGGGCTCAACCTCCAGATCGAGCACCACCTGTTCCCGAACATGCCGCGCGGGAACCTGCGCCGGGCCCGGCCCGTCGTGCGGGCGTACTGCGCCGAGCGGGGCGTCCCGTACGTCGAGGTGGGCCTGGTCGAGTCGTACCGGCAGGCGCTCGCGCACCTGCACGAGGTCGGCCGCCCGCTGCGGGCCGGATGACCTCGCCCGGCGTCGCCGTGACGCCGTCCGGTGCGGAGGGCACTTTCGTCCCGCCAGTCCGGTCCTCTGATCGCGTTCCGAACACCGGTCGTCGCTGTCAGACATCCCGTCGCTGCTGGTCAGGGTCTCGGTTGTGGGTGCCGGTAGGGTCTCCCCATGGCAGAGGCGCTCACCGCGGAGGCGGTACGAGACGAGCTGAGCGGGCTGCCCGGCTGGTCAGGGGACCAGGCCGGCATCACCCGCACCGTGGAGCTGGCGAGCTTCCCGGACGCCATCGCCCTGGTGGACCGGGTGGCGGTGGTGGCCGAGGAGTTCGACCACCACCCCGACATCGACATCCGTTGGCGGACGGTGACCTTCCGCTGTGTCACTCACTCGGTCGGCTGCGTCACCGAACGTGATCTCGACCTGGCCCGGCGGATCGACCGCACCGTGGGGGAGGTCCGATGAGATTCGAGATCAGCAAGGTGCTGGACGCCATCGAGGGCCGGGTCTGCACCGACCCGTCGCTGGTCCGGGCGGTGCTCGACCTGGCCGAGGTGATCCGGTACCAGGACATCGACGGCGGCCGGCCGGCCAGCCTGCTCCGGCTCGGCATGGTGATCGACGCTCTGGCGCGTCACCTGGAGGAGGACAGCGTCCCCGTCTACGCGGTGGTGCACCGGGCGATGCTCTCCGACGCCGACCTCACCTCGAACGAGCGCATGGTGGTGCGCCGGTGGGCCGACGACGGCCTCGTCGAGGTGCTCGACAACCCGGGCGACCGGATGCTGGAGGTGGCCGACCTGCTCGGCCTGCCGGTGCTCAGCCGGGCCCGGTTCGACGGGCTGCGCGGGCGCTTCCCGTGGGTCACCGACGAACCCGGCCGGGTGCTCGCCGCGGTGCCGGGGCAGGGTGGCCCGACGTTCGTCGCCCACGTCGGCGGCGGTGAAACCCCGGTCGCCGGGGACCGGTCGCCGGCCGGGGTCAAGCTGCTGGCGCGGCAGTGGCGGTGCCCGGAGTCCCCGTGCGCACTCTTCGGGCAGGGCGGCGGGGGCGGCGCGTTCGCCGACCTGGCCGCGGTGACCGACCGCAGCCCGGTGACCCAGCCGCCGCCGAGCCTGCGCGGTGGCGTCCCGACCTGTCCGCGGCACGGCACCCGGCTGAGCGACGCCGGCCCGCGCCCCCGGTCGGCGGTGCTGGCGGTACGCATCGGTGGGCTGATCCGCCGCCGGTTCGTGCTCACCGAGGCCGAGCCGGTGCTGGTCGGCCGCGCGCCGGACGCTCCGGGCGGGATCATGCTCGGTCAGTGGCTCAACGACGAGGCCCGCCGGTGGATCAGCCGCAGTCACCTGGAACTGGAGCTGCGTGTTGGCGAGATCATCGTGACCGACATCAGCACCAACGGTTCCGGCGTCCGCCCCGGCGGTTCGATGGCGGAGGCGGACCGGATCCCGCTGAAGCCCCGGCAGTCCCGGGTGCTGGCCGAGGGCGACATGGTCGAGCTGTACCCGGGGGTGCAGGTCGGCCGCCCGGACGAGTTGCCGGCCGGCGCGCCGTACACCCCGGCGTCGGTGATGGCCGAGGCGCCGACGATGGCGATGCGCCTGCCGCGCTGACCAGTACTGAGGCGCCGGGACCGAATGGTCCCGGCGCCTCCCGCGTACGACGGCTCAGCCGGCCAGGACGGCGGCGAGCTGCGCCACCGCGTGGTCGATCTCCTCCTCGGTGATGACCAGCGGCGGGGCGAGGCGGATGGTCGAGCCGTGGGTGTCCTTGGCGAGGACGCCGCGCTCCATCAGCCGCTCGCAGGCCTCCCGGCCACTCATCAGCGCCGGGTCGATGTCCAGGCCGGCCCACAGGCCCCGGCCCCGGACGGCGAGCAGACCCTTGCCGACCAGCGCCTGGAGACCGGCGTGCAGCCGGGCGCCCAGCTCGGCGGAGCGGCGCTGGAACTCGCCGGTGGCCAGCAGCCGGACGACCTCGGTCGCCACCGCGCAGGCGAGCGGGTTCCCGCCGAACGTCGAGCCGTGCTGGCCCGGCTTCAGCACGCCGAGCACCGCGGCGTCCGCCGCGACGGCCGACACCGGGACGATGCCGCCGCCGAGCGCCTTGCCCAGCAGGTACATGTCCGGCACGACGCCCTCCTGCTCGCACGCGAACGTGGCGCCGGTCCGGCCCAGGCCGGACTGGATCTCGTCGGCGACGAACAGCACGTTCCGCTCGGTGCACACCCGGCGTACACCGGGCAGGTAGCCCTCCGGCGGCACGACGACGCCCTGCTCGCCCTGGATCGGTTCGAGCAGCACCGCGACGGTGTTCTCGTCGATCGCGGCGGCCAGCGCGGCCAGGTCGCCGTAGGGAACCACGGTGAAGCCCGGGGTGTACGGCCCGAAGTCGGCGCGGGCGTCCTCGTCGGTGGAGAAGCTGACGATGGTCGTGGTGCGGCCGTGGAAGTTCCCCTCGGCCACCACGATGTTCGCCTGGCCCGGCTGGACGCCCTTGACCTGGTAACCCCACTTGCGGGCCACCTTGATGCCGGTCTCCACGGCCTCGGCGCCGGTGTTCATCGGCAGCACCAGGTCCTTGCCGCAGAGCTGGGCCAGCTCACGGCAGAAGTCGGCGAACTGGTCGTGGATGAACGCGCGGCTGGTCAGGGTCAGCTTGTCCAGCTGGGCGTGTGCGGCCTCGATCAGCGCCGGGTGGCGGTGGCCGAAGTTGAGCGCCGAGTAGCCGGCCAGGCAGTCGAGGTAGCGGCGGCCGTCCACGTCGGTCAGCCAGGCGCCCTCGGCCGAGGAGATGACCACCGGCAGCGGGTGATAGTTGTGCGCGGTCCACCGCTCCGCGTCGCGGACCGCATCCGGCGTCCGCAGCTTGTCCTCGATCACTTGCTCGCCTTTCCCTGACGGAGTCGCAACGTGCAGCACTTCGGGCCACCGCCGGCCTTGCGCAGCTCGGACAGGTCGATCCCGATCGTCTCGTAGCCCCGGTCCCGCAGCTTCGCGGCCAGGTCGGTGGCCTGCGCCGGCAGCACCACGTGCCGGCCGTCGCTCACCGCGTTCAGACCCAGCACCTCGGCGTCGGCCATGGTGGCGTGGACCGCGTCCGGGAAGAGCCGCCGCAGCACGGCCCGGCTGCCGGGGGAGAAGGCCTCCGGCAGGTACGCGACGGTCCGCTCGTCGAGCACGGTCAGCGCGGTGTCCAGGTGGTAGAAGCGCGGGTCGACCAGCTGCATGGTGATCACCGGGTAGCCGAAGACCTCCTGCAGCTGCGCGTGCGACGCGTGCGCGGTGCGGAAGCCGGTGCCCGCGAGCAGGTACTCGCCGGCCAGCAGGACGTCGCCCTCGCCCTCGTTGACGTGCTTCGGGTCGTACATCTCGAAGCCGGCGGCCTCGAACCAGGCGCGGTACGCGGGCGCCTCGTCGGCGCGCTGCGGGTCCCGGAACTGCACCGCCATCGCCTTGCCGTCGATGACCGTGCCGCCGTTGGCGGCGAAAACCATGTCGGGCAGGCCGGCCACCGGGGTGATCTCCTCGACGGTGTGGCCCAGGTCCCGGTAGATCTGGCGCAGCTGCTCCCACTGCCGGATCGCCAGGTCGGCGTCCACCGGCGCGGTCGGGTCCATCCACGGATTGATCGCGTAGTCGACGGCGAAGTACGTCGGCCGGCACATCAGGAAGCGCTGGCTGGTGGCGTCCATCGTCATTGTCCTGCTCCCAGGGTCGGGCGCGCCCGGCCACCTGCGGCCCGCGGGCTGGCGCCGTTGTTCAACGGTATGCGGCGCGAGCCGGCGGGATCCACCGCAGGAAGTTGCAAGAGACGTCGGAACGTTGCGTCTGGCCCCGGTTCGGCAGCGTTTTGTTGCGCCGGCCCGACGAGGCCGCTCCCCCCGGACACACTTCGGGGGCGGCGAACCGCCGCCCCCGAATCAGGGTGTGCCCGGCTGGTGAACCACCAGGCTGTTCGGGCTGTGCCGGTGAACCACCGGCCCGCCGGCGCATCGCCGGCGGGCCGGACAGTGCCCGCTAGAAACGATCGACAAACTGTGAGTCGAGCCACTCGCGGAACCGCGTCACCCAGTCCCCGTCGGTGGTCGGCCAGTCGAACTGCCCGGTCATCGCCAGGACGCCGAGGACCACCGCGCCGAGCCCGGCCACGATGCCCAGCAGGGCGTCCGTCGTGCCCGCGACGTGCCGCCGCCGGGTGGCCATCAGGCCGAGGACGGCGAGGACCGCCCCGGCGGCGCCGAGCCCGGTCCCGTACCCGGCCAGCGTGCCGGTGAGCACGAACAACACGCCGGCCACGCCGGTGATCAGGCCGATCGTGGCGAGCAGGCTGGCCCGCGGCTTCGGGCCGGCCACCACCGGCCGCTCCGGCCGGTCCGGCACACCGTCGCCGTCGCGGTCGGTCAGCGGGCCGCGACCCCGGTCGGCCGGGCGGTCGCCGTCGCCGGGTGCCGCCGCGGCGTCCCGGTCCAGGTCGTTGGTGCGGCCGTCGAGCGTCCGCTCCACGGCGGGATCGGCCGCGGTACGCGTACCCGGGGTCGCCCGGCCGGACCGGGTGGCCGCGCGCGCCGCGGCGGCCCGGTCCCGGGCGTCGCGGTCAGCGGCGCCGGCGTCCGTGGTGCGGGTCCGGTCCGCGTCGTCCGCACGGACGGCGGTGTCGTCGTGCGCCGGTTCCGTCCGGCGCGAAAGGGAAGGAATCTTTGCCACTTCACACCTCCTGATGGATGCGCCGGCGGCCGATGGAGCGGGTGGCGCCCGCGCGGTAACGGTGTGGAGGTACCCAGACGTCACGATCGCGACACTTTCGCCGCAGCGGGCGCGGCTGGCGGGGGACCGGCGGTCGATGGCGGCCGGTGCGATGGCGACGGGCCTGACTACGCTTGGCACCCGTGCCCGAGGGTCACTCCATCCACCGCCTCGCCGCCCGACATGCCGAGCTGTTCGCGGGCGGGAAGGTGCACGCCGCGAGCCCGCAGGGCCGCTTCGCGGAGGGCGCCGCCCGGCTGAGCGGGTCCGTCCTGGAGGCCACCGAGGCGTACGGCAAGCACCTGCTGCACCACTACGGCGGCGAGTTGACCCTGCACGTGCACCTCGGGTTGTACGGGAAGTTCACCGACGGGGCGGGTGAGCCGCCGGAGCCGATCGGCCAGGTCCGGCTGCGGCTCGTCAGCGACGCCCACTGGCTGGACCTGCGCGGGCCGACGGCGTGCGAGCTGCTCACCCCGCCCGAGGTGGCCGCACTGCGTGAGCGGCTCGGCCCGGATCCGCTGCGCGACGACGCCGACCCGCAGCGGGCGTACGCCCGGATCTCCCGTAGCCCGACTCCGCTCGCCGCGCTGCTGCTCGACCAGTCGGTGGTGGCCGGCACCGGGTTGATCTTCGTCACCGAGGCGCTGTTCCGGGCGGGCCTGCCGCCGACGCTGCCCGGCCGGCAGCTCACCCGCGACGGCTGGGAGCTGATCTGGGCCGACCTGGTCGCCCTGATGCGGCAGGCCGTCGAGCGCGGCCGGATCGACACGGTCCGCGGCGAGCACCTGCCCGAGGCGATGGGCCGGGCGGCGCGCGTCGACCGGCACGGCGGCGAGGTGTACGTCTACCGCCGCCCCGGCGCCCCCTGCCACGTCTGCGCGACCCCGATCGGCCGGGGCGGACTGGCCGGTCGCAACCTCTACTGGTGCCCCACCTGCCAGCGTTGACCCGAGGCGCGCCCGCTCGACCGGGTCAGGAGGCGTCGGCCAGCCAGCGGACGATCTCCACGTGCTGCGGGAACACCCGGCCGGCGTCGATGCTCCAGGCCAGGGTCTGCACGATCGTCCAGCCCCGTACCCGGTCGCGGTCCAGCCCCAGCCCGGCGCTGAGCCGGTCGAGCCGCCGGCGCACCGCCTCCGGTGAGTGCCCCAGCTCCCGGCCACGGACCATCGGCACCACGCTGAACTCGCGCTCGCCGGAGAGCGGCTTCGGGTCGATCACCAGCCACGGCTCGCGGGTCGCCCGCAGCACGTTGCCGGCGTGCAGATCCTGGTTGACCAGCACCTGCTCACCCTGGCTCGGTGCCAGGTCGGCGAGCAGCCCGAGCGCGGTGTCCAGCAGGCGCCGCTCGTACGGCCGCCCGGCCCGCTCCCACTTGCCGGGCAGCCGGTCCACCCAGCCGGCCGCCTCCTCGGCGAGCGGGGTGAACGGCGGGCCGGCCGGCACCCAGAGGCGGGGGAGCAGCTCGACGACGGCGTCCAGCGCCGCCTCGATCGGCAGGTCGTACAGCGGCGATCCGGGCACGCACCGCTCGATCAGCAGCGCCCGGCGGCGCGGGTCGTGCGCCAGCAGCCGTACCGTCCCGTGGCCGTCCCACCGGGCCAACGCGGTCGCCTCGTGGGCGCTGTCCGCGTCCGGATACTGGATCTTGAGTACGCCAGGGGTGCCGTCCGGCAGTTCGGCGGGCAGGGCCAGCGAGGCGAAGGCGTACGCGAAGGGCGGCCCGAGCCGCAGCGACCACCGCTCGGCGCACTCGTCGCGGAGCCCGGGCAGCGCGGCCAGCCACTCCGGCCCGCCCGGCTGGTTCCGCACCCAGCCCAGTCCCTCGGGGATCGTCACCTCGCCATCCTGCCCGTCGTCCCGCCGGGCGGCCGGACCGGGCCGAGCGTCGACAAGGGGCCCCGGCTAGGCACGGGGCGTCAAGAAGGGGCTTCCTTACCGGCCGGAGGCGGCGAGGGCGTCGACGGCCTTGCGGGCGGCGATCAGCACCGGATCCCAGACCGGCGCGAACGGCGGGGCGTAGCCGATGTCGAGCGCGGTCATGTCGTCCACGGTCATCTTGTTCCACAGGGCGACGGCCAGGGCGTCGATCCGCTTCGCCGCCTCCGACCAGCCGACGATCTGCGCGCCGAGCAGCCGGCCACTGGGCTTCTCGGCGATCAGCTTGACCGTCATCGGGCGGGCGCCGGGGAAGTAGCCGGCCCGGTTGGTGGACTCGGCGATCACCGAGACGAACTCGAAGCCGGCCGCCACCGCGTCCCGCTCGCGCAGCCCGGTACGGCCGACCTCCAGGTCGCAGACCTTGGTCACGGCGGTGCCGATCACCCCGGGGAAGGTGGCGTACCCGCCGCCGATGTTGATGCCGGCGACCCGGCCCTGCTTGTTGGCGTACGTGCCCAACGGGATGTTCACCGGCATCCCGCTGACCCGGTGCAGGCTCTCGACGCAGTCGCCGGCCGCCCACACGCCGTCCACCCCGGCCACCCGCATGCGCCGGTCCACCCGGAGCCCGCCGCTCGGCCCGATCGGCAACCCGGCCGCCTCGGCCAGCTCGACGTTGGGGCGGACGCCGAGCCCGAGGACGACCAGGTCGGCGGGGAGCGGCCCCTCCACCGTGTCCACCGCGGACACCCGGCCGTCCCGCTCGGTCAGGCCGGTCACCCGCAGGCCGGTGCGGATCTGCACCCCCAGCCCCCGCATCGCGTCGGTCACCAGCTCGGCCATGTCGGCGTCCACCGTGGACATCGGCTGTTCGGCCTGGTCGACCAGGGTGACCGTCAGGCCGCGCTGGATCAGCGCCTCGGCCATCTCGACGCCGATGTAGCCGCCGCCGACCACCACCGCCCGCCGGGGCCGCGGCTCCGCGTCCAGCCAGTCGCGCAGGGCGGCGCCGTCGTCGAGCGTCTGCACGCCGAACACGCCCCGCACGCCGGTGAGCGCCCAGTCCGGCTTCACCGGGACGGCGCCGGTCGCGTACATCAGGATGTCGAACCGCTCGCGGACCTCGCCGCCGCGCTCGAGATCCCGGGCGACCACCTCGCGCCGGCCCAGGTCGATGGTGGTGACCTCGTGCCGGAGCCGGACGTCGATCCGGAACTTGCCGCGGAACGTCGCCGGGTCGCGGGCGACGAGCTGGTCGCGCTCCGGCACGAGGCCGCTGATCCAGTACGGGATGCCGCACGCCGAGTACGAGGTGAAGTGTCCCCGGTCGAACGCGATGATCTCGAGGTCGTCCGGGCCGCGGCGGCGCCGTGCCTGGGACGCCGCCGCCATGCCGGCGGCATCGCTGCCGATGACGATCATCCGTTGCGCCACGTGCTCATCCTGTCACGGACCGATCCCGGCCACGGGTCTGCCGGGCGACGTCCTCCACCACGTCCAGCAGGTTGCCGGTGCGGGCGTGGACCGCCCGCTGCCGCGCGGCCCCGCTGCCGTGCCGGCGCAACCCGCCGAGCAGCCGGTTCACCTCGTCGAGGTCGCCGTGTCGGTCCAGCGCCGGACGCAGCCGGGCGACCAACTGGTCCAGCAGCTCCCAGGCCGGGCGCAGCTCGCCGTCGGTGGGGTCGACGCCCGCGCCCTCCAGGCCGTCGTGGGCGGCCCGCCAGTGCGCGGCGACGAGCAGGTGGTGGTCGGTGCGGATCGGCGGGCGGCCGGCGGCGATGTCGTCCATGGCGGTGGCGACCATGCCCCGGACCAGGGCGGCGACCAGCACGGCGTCGTCCACCGACGGGCAGACGTCGCCGATGCGGAGCTCCACGGTCGGGTACTTCGCGGACAGCCGGGCGTACCAGTAGAGCATCCCCTCGTCGAGCATGACGCCGCTGGCGATGAGCTGCCGGATCAGCCGCTCGTAATGCTCGTGCGACGCCAGGAACGGCGTGGGCGCCACCGACGGCCAGCGTTCCCACTCCACCGAGCGCCAGCTCGCGTAGCCGGAGTCCGCGCCACGCGCGAACGGGGAGTTGGCCGTCACCGCCTGCAGCACCGGCAGCCAGGGCCGGACGTGGTTGAGCACCTGGACACCCGTCTCGGGATCCGGGACACCGACGTGCACGTGCATGCCGTTGTTGCCGGGCCCGGGCACCAGTAGCCGGAAGCGCTCCAGCATCCGGTCGAAGCGGGGCTTGTCGACCACCGGCGGCACCGGGCCGTCGACCGGGCCGGTGCCGATCGCGAGCAGCCGTACGCCGGCCCGCTCGGCGGCGTCCGCGAGGGCGGCCCGCAGCACGCCCAGCGAGTGGCGGATCGAGCTCAGCTCCAGGCCGGGCGGGCTGCCGATCTCGATCTGGCTGGTCTGGAACTCGCGCTCCACCTGGCCGCGGAACTCGGCGGGGACCTGGTCCAGGACGAGGTCGACGGCCGGCACGGCGACCCCGGTGTGCGGGTCGACGAGCAGGAACTCCTCCTCGACGCCCACGGTGAGCAGCTCGGTCCCGTCCGCCGTGCGCTCCGGCGTCGCCACCACCTGACCGGTCATCACGAATCACCGTCCGTCTCGGCCGGTCACGGTCCGTCCGCGCCCGGGGTCGGTGCAGTCGTTACCCACCGTGCTGGCGTCCGGAAACCGGGTGCCGGCGGGTCGCCGTCCGGCCGGCGTTACAGATCGACGTTGACAACTGGGTGAACGGCACGTACAACTCCTGAGAGAGCGCTCTCTCGACCCGTCCCCGCAGAGAGGCACAACCATGCACACGCCACCCGGGGCGCCCGCCGCCCTGCCCGCACGACGCCGCACAAGACTGGCGCTGGCGCTGCTCACCGCCGTCGCCACCACCGCACTGACCGGCCTGACCGTCACCGCGAACGCCGCCGTCCCGGCACCGCCCGCCGGCTGGAGCCTGGTCTGGAGCGACGACTTCACCGGCGCGGCCGGCACCCTGCCGTCCTCGGCCAACTGGATCATCGACACCGGCACGAGCTACCCGGGCGGTCCGCCCAACTGGGGCACCGGCGAGATCCAGACGTACACCGCCAGCACCGCCAACGTCAGCCACGACGGTGCCGGCAACCTGCGGATCACCCCGCTGCGCGACGGCGCCGGGCAGTGGACCTCGGCCCGGATCGAGACCGTGCGCAGCAACTTCAAGGCGCCCTCCGGCGGGGTGCTGGCCATCGAGGGCCGGATCCAGATGCCGAACGTGACCGGCGCCCAGGCGGCCGGGTACTGGCCGGCGTTCTGGGCGCTCGGATCGCCGTACCGGGGCAACTACCAGAACTGGCCGGGCATCGGCGAGTTCGACGTGATGGAGAACGTCAACGGGCTCAACTCGGTCTGGGGCGTGCTGCACTGCGGTGTCGCACCGGGTGGCCCGTGCGACGAGTTCAACGGGATCGGCGCGTCCCGCGCCTGCCCGGGCTCCACCTGCCAGTCGGCGTTCCACACCTACCGCTTCGAGTGGGACGCGTCGACCAGCCCGCAGCAGCTGCGCTGGTACGTCGACGGGCAGCTCTACCACACGGTGAGCCAGACCCGGGTCGGCGAGCCGTACTGGTCGCAGATGACCAACCACGCCGGTTACTTCCTGCTGCTCAACGTGGCGATGGGCGGGGCGTTCCCGAACGGCGTCGCCGGAAGCGCGACCCCGACCGCCGCCACCGTGCCGGGCCGGCCCATGCTCGTCGACTACGTGGCCGTCTACAGCCGGGGCGGTGGCACCACGCCACCCACCACCCCGCCCGCGCCGACCACCCCGCCTCCGACGACGCCGCCGCCCGGCGGGGTGCGCGACGCGTACGCGACGATCCAGGCCGAGTCGTTCAACGCCCAGAACGGCGTGAACACCGAGGCGTGCTCCGAGGGCGGGCAGAACATCGGTTGGCTGCGCGACGGCGACTGGGCGCGCTACGACAACGTCGAGTTCGGCACCACCCCGCCGCGCGACTTCGTCGCCCGGGTCGCCTCCGGTGCGGGCAGCGGCGTGAGCGGTCTGGTCGAGGTGCGGCTGGACAGCCCGACCAGCCCGCCGATCGGCAGCTTCGCCATCGGCAACACCGGTGGCTGGCAGAGCTGGCGTTCGGTGCCCGGCAACGTCGCCGGCCCCACCGGCCGCCGGACGGTCTACCTGACCTTCAGCAGCGGCCAGCCGAACGACTTCGTCAACGTCAACTGGTTCACCTTCCGTCGCTGAGGTGTAGGGGAGGGCCCCTTGTCGACGCGCCTCGCGTTGGCGAAGGGGCCCTTCTCAACGCCCACCCCACCACTGGACAGCAACAGTTAACAGTCTTAATAATAAGCGCCAACGTAGACGTCCGTGGATGCCTGTCCGGGTGTGGAGGGTCGCATGAAGCGTTCCAGATCCCTAGTCCTGTCCCTGATCACCGTGTTGACCGCCGCCCTCGGCGCGGCCTGGGTGGCGATGCCGGCGTACGCGGCCGGCCCGACCGCGACCTTCGTCAAGACCTCCGACTGGGGCAGCGGGTGGGAGGGGAAGTACACGATCAGCAACGGGGGTGCCAGCACGATCAACGGCTGGACCCTGACGTTCGAGCTGCCGGCCGGCACCTCGGTCGGCACCTACTGGGACGCGCTGCTCACCTCGTCCGGCCAGCGGTACACGTTCACCAACCGGTCGTGGAACGGCACCATCGCGCCGGGTGCCTCGGTCTCCTTCGGGTTCATCGGCAGCGGGCCCGGCTCGCCGGCCAACTGCCAGCTCAACGGCGCGTCCTGCGGCGGCGGGACGCCACCCACCACGGCGCCGCCGACGACCGCCCCGCCGACGACCGCACCGCCCACCACCGCGCCCCCGACCACCGCACCGCCCACCACCCCGCCTCCGGTGACCGGCCTGCCGAAGCACATCCTCACCGGGTACTGGCACAACTTCGACAACCCGGCGGTCGAGCTTCGCCTGCGGGACGTGCCCGCCGAGTACGACGTGGTGGCGGTCGCCTTCGCCGAGGCGACGGCGACCCCCGGCGCGGTGACCTTCGCCGTCGACCCCGGGCTCTCCGCCGCGCTGGGCGGCTACACCGACGCCGACTTCGCCGCCGACGTCCGCACCCTGCAGGGCCGCGGCAAGAAGGTCATCATCTCGGTCGGCGGCGAGACCGGCCGGGTCGCCGTCAACAGCGCGGCCTCCGCGGTGGCCTTCAGCGACTCGGTGTACGCGCTCATCCAGCGGTACGGCTTCGACGGCGTCGACATCGACCTGGAGAACGGCCTCAACCCGACATACATGGGGCAGGCCCTGCGGTCGCTGCGGGCCAAGGTCGGCTCCCGGCTGATCATCGCGATGGCGCCGCAGACCATCGACATGCAGAACCCCGCCGGCAGCTACTTCAAGCTGGCGCTGGACATCAAGGACATCCTCACCGTGGTGAACACCCAGTTCTACAACTCCGGCTCGATGCTCGGCTGCGACAACAACGCCGCGTACAGCCAGGGCACGGTGAACTTCATCGTCGCGCTCGCCTGCATCCAGTTGGAGGCGGGGCTGCGGCCGGACCAGGTCGGGCTCGGCCTGCCCGCCGGTCCCGGGGCCGCTGGCGGCGGGATCGTCGCGCCCAGCGTGGTCAACGCCGCGCTGGACTGCCTGACCCGGGGCGCCAACTGCGGCAGCTTCCGGCCGCCGCGCACCTACCCGGGCCTGCGTGGCGCGATGACCTGGTCGGTCAACTGGGACGTGACCAACGGCAACAACTTCGCCCGTACCGTCGGCCCGCACCTGGACACGCTGCCCTGACCGGACGGCGCCGGGCCGCGTACCCCTTGGTGCGCGGCCCGGTCAGCGGCCGGCGCCCACCGACTCCCGGTCGCGGCGGGCGCGCCGCCGGCGGACCTTCTTCGCCACCCAGCCCACGATCAGGATCGCGAAGACGGCGTAGATCGCGTAGTTGAACCAGTCGCTGTACCGGTCGACGTCCTCCCAGCGCGCGCCGAGCGTGTACCCGAGCCCGACGATCAGCGCGTTCCAGACGCCGCTGCCCAGCGTGGTGAAGGCGATGAACTCGACCAGCGGCATCCGGTTCGCGCCGGCGGGGACGGAGACCAGGCTGCGGACCACCGGCACCAGGCGGCCGAAGAGCACCGCCCACCGGCCGTGCCGCTCGAACCAGCGGTCCGCCCGCTCCAGATCGTCGAGGTCCACCAGGGGGAGCCGGTCCAGCCACCGTTTCAACCGGTCCTCGCCGAGGACCGCGCCGACCCAGTAGAGCGCCAGGGCGCCCGCCAGCGAGCCGACCGTCGCCGCGACGACGATCAGGACGACGTTGAACCGGCCCTCGCCGGCGAGGTAGCCCGCCATCGCGAGGACGATCTCGCTGGGAATGGGCGGGATGATGCTCTCCAGCGCGACCAGCAGCGCCACCCCGGCCGCGCCGAGCGAGTCGATGACGCCGGCCACCCACCCGGTGAATCCCCCGAACTGCTGCGGGTCGACGTTCTGCGCAAGTGCCATCGCGATCCTTCCGCTGCCGGACGGGGGATCGAAGTGAGGTACCCCGCAGGGCACCGGTTACACGTGACCTCAGTGCAGCGTGCTGTCGGCCGGCCCGCGTCGCCAACCGGTGAACCGGACCCGCAGGCCGCCGCGGGTGGGGGAACAGCAGTACGGCCCGGCCGCCGCCACCGCGTCCGGCGGAAGCGGGGCGAGCCGGACCAGCCGCCACGGGTCGTCCCCGGCGCGGGCCCGGACGGTCAGCGCGTCCCCGGCCCGGCTGGCCCGGACCGTCACGTCCCGGCCGGCCCACTCCGGCACCGGCGCGACCGACCAGTCGGAGACCTCGCGGGTCACCACCGCGCCGACCTGCGGGTGGCCGTCGCTGACCTCGACACCGGCCTTGACCCAGGTGCGCTCGTCCACCCGGACCAGCACGCCCGCCTGGTCGAACTGCCCGGCGTAGTCCAGCCGGAAGGTGACCTCGACGGCGCTGCCGGCGGGGAAGGGCGCGAGCAGGGCCGGGGCGTCGTCGTGCACGAAGCCGTACGACGTGTGCCGCCACAGGTCGCTGCCCTCGGCGGGCTCCACCATCAGCTCGCCGCCGGACCCCTCCTCGACGTGGACGGGTGGGTGCAGCCAGGTGCCGGCGGACCAGGCCACTCGCTCGCTCATGCGACGCACCGTACCGTTCGCGTTTGGCGCGCGGCGACACCGGAGACATATCCGGGGCATGCGGGACCGCTGGTACTCCGAGGCCGTCGTCTACTGCCTCGACATCGACACGTTCGTGGACTCCGACGGCGACGGCGTCGGGGACATCCAGGGTCTGCTCGGCCGGCTCGACTACCTGGCCCGGCTGGGCGTGACCTGCCTCTGGCTGCACCCGATCCACCCGTCGCCCAACCGGGACGACGGGTACGACGCGACCGACTTCTACAATGTGGACCCGCGCTTCGGGACGCTCGGCGACTTCGCGGAACTGCTGCACCAGGCCCGCAACCGGGGCATCCGGGTGATCATCGACCTGGTCGTGAACCACACGTCGGACGAACACCCCTGGTTCGTCTCCGCCCGGTCCGCTCCGGACTCGCCGTACCGCGACTGGTACGTCTGGTCCGAGCACGAGCCGGACGACCGCTACCAGGGCATGGTGTTCCCCGGCGAGCAGCACGAGACGTGGACGTACGACCGCACCGCGAAGGCCTGGTACTACCACCGCTTCTACAAGTTCCAGCCGGACCTCAACATGCGTAACCCCGAGGTGCGGGCCGAGATCAAGAAGATCATGTCGTTCTGGCTCCAGCTCGGCGTCGCCGGCTTCCGGATGGACGCGGTGCCGTTCATCATCGAGGAGACCGAGCCGGGCAACCCGAACTCGCCCAAGGACTTCGAGTTCCTCACCGAGCTGCGGCAGCACGTCCAGTGGCGGCGGGGGGACGGGGTCCTGCTCGCCGAGGCCAATGTGGAGCCGGACCAGCTGCCGCAGTTCTTCGGCGACAGCGGCGGGTCGGGCAACCGGCTGCACATGCTCTTCGACTTCATGCTGAACGGCAGGCTGATGCTCGCCCTGGCGCGGCGGGACCCGGAGCCGGTGATCGAGGCGCTGCGCGACACCCCGGTGCTGCCGACCGGCGGGCAGTGGGCCACCTTCCTGCGCAACCACGACGAGATCGACCTGTCCCGGCTCACCGCCGAACAGCGCAACGAGGTGTACGCGCAGTTCGGCCCCGAGGAGCACATGCGGATCTACGACCGGGGCATCCGCCGCCGGCTCGCCCCGATGCTCGGCAACGACCGGCGCCGCATCGAGCTGGCGTACTCGCTCCAGTTCTCGCTGCGCGGCACGCCGGTGCTGCGCTACGGCGAGGAGATCGGCATGGGCGAGGACCTGTCGCTGCCCGGCCGGCATGCGATCCGTACCCCGATGCAGTGGTCGTACGGCCCGAACGCCGGCTTCTCCACCGCGGACCCGGAGAAGCTGGTCCGGCCGGTGATAGACAAGGGTGAGTACGGGTACGACCGGGTCAACGTCACCGCGCAGCGGCGCGACTCCGGGTCGCTGCTGGCCTGGTTCGAGCGCATGATCCGTACGCTGCGTGAGTCACCCGAGGTCGGCTCCGGCTCGACCACCCACATCGACGTCGCCACGCCGCCCGGGGTGCTGGCGCACCGGGCCGACGGACCGACCGGCACCATGGTCTTCCTGCACAACCTCGGTACCGAGGACGCCGAGGTGGACCTGAGCCATCTCGGGCCGGAGGCCGACCAGCCGATCGACGTGCTGGCCGACCGGAACTACGAGCCGGTGGGCAAGCTGGACCGGCTCCGGCTGGCCGGCCACGGCTACCGCTGGATCCGCCTGTGCCGGGGCCGCACGTACTAGAGGTGCCGCCGTACCCCTGGGTTAAGCTCCTTCGATCGAGCGAAGTTACCGGGAGGTAGGCATGTCGGAGGAGCAGCGGGTCGCCATCGTGACCGGTGCGGCGCGGGGCATCGGGGCGGCCACCGCGAAGCGTCTGGCCGCCGACGGGCTGGCCGTGGCCGTGGTGGACATCGAGGAGGCCGCGACCAAGGAGACCGTCGACGCGATCGCCGCCGCCGGCGGCCGGGCACTCGGCGTGGGCGCCGACGTCGCCGACCGGGCCCAGGTGGAGGCGGCCGTCGAGCGGGTCGCCGCCGAGCTGGGCGCGCCGACCGTGCTGGTCAACAACGCCGGCGTCCTCCGCGACAACCTGCTGTTCAAGATGACCGACGCCGACTGGGACACGGTCCTGGGGGTGCACCTGCGCGGCGCGTTCCTGTTCAGCCAGGCGGCCCAGAAGCACATGGTCGAGCGGAAGTGGGGCCGGATCGTCAACCTGTCCAGCACCTCCGCGCTCGGTAACCGGGGCCAGGCGAACTACTCGGCCGCCAAGGCCGGGCTGCAGGGCTTCACCAAGACCCTCGCCATCGAGCTGGGCCCGTTCGGGGTCACCGTCAACGCGGTCGCCCCGGGCTTCATCGTCACGGACATGACGGCCGCGACCGCCGCCCGGATGAAGATCGACTTCGAGGCGCTGCAGAAGCACGCCGAGTCGGAGATCCCGGTCCGCCGGGTCGGCCGCCCCGAGGACGTCGCACACACCATCTCGTTCCTGGCCAGCGAGGGCGCCTCATTCGTCTCCGGCCAGGTCATCTACGTGGCGGGTGGCCCGAAGGACTGACCGCGCCGGGCCCCGGAAATGGCCACTCTTCCCCGGAAAGAGTGGCCGTTTCCGCGCTTCGCGGGCCGTGCGCGAGGGCCGGAACGCGGCGCGGGTGGCAGGGGTGTCAGCGCGCGGGGTCGGTGCGGGTGCGCCAGAGCCAGAACAGGCCGAGCACCGGCAGCACCAGCGGGATATAGCCGTAACCGCTGCCGAACTCCGACCAGACCGTCTCGTCGGGGAAGAGGTCCGGTCGGGCCAGGCTGAACGCGCCGACCCCGACCACGCCCACCAACTCGACGGTGCAGCAGGCCAGCGCGACCCGCCGGCCGGCGTGCCCGGCCCGGGCCAGGCCGACCGCCGCCACGATGTAGATGGCGGCGGCCAGCGCCGAGAGCAGGTACGCCATCGGCGCCCGGTCGAACTTCGTGGCGATCTGGAGCCCGGCCCGGCTGGTCGCCGCGATCGCGAACAGCAGGTACACCGCGATCAGCAGGCGACCCGGGCCGGCGTTGGTCCGCTTCCGCTCGGGCGCTCGCACGTCAGCCACCGAGCACCTCCCAGGTCTGCTGCAGCCGGACCACCACCACCGGGGTGACCAGGCAGACCGCGCACACGATGGCCGACCCCCACCGGGTGGGCTCCATGCGGGCCAGCACCCAGGCCAGCGGCGGCAGGCTGACCACGGTGGCCAGGTAGCCGAAGAAGGCACCCGGCTCGCCCGGCCGCTCCCCGCCAGCCAGGGCGACCAGGGCGACCGCGGCGAGCACCAGCAGGGCCACCTCCAGCACGGCGAGCCCGGCGTACTGCACCCGGTCCGGCGCGCGGTGCCGCAGCGTCGCCACCAGGGCCCACACCGCGACGAGGAGCGACAGCACGATCGGGACGGTCGCGAGGAGCCCGTCCACCGGGGAGTCGGCCGCGGCCGCGCTGGTCACTTCGGTCACCGGGACACTCTACTAATCCCTGTAGTACACCCGTGTCGGCGGTCTCGCCCGGGATGTCGCGCGCGGCCGGTGGAACGGCCGGCTAGCGTGACCGGGGGACCGCGGGCGTGCCGCGGCGACGACGGCTTGGGGGTTCTCGTGGTGCGGTTCGGGTTGTTCGGCACCGGGCACTGGGCGGGCGAGACGCACGGCGCGGGGCTGGCCGCCCATCCCCGCACCACCCTCGCCGGCGTCTGGGGACGGGACCCGGCCAAGGCCGCCGCTCTCGCCCAGCGGTACGGAGTTCCGGCGTTCGACGATGTCGACGCGCTCATCGAGGCGTGCGACGCCGTGGCGATCGCCCTCCCGCCGGACGTGCAGGCCGAGATCGCGACCCGGGCCGCCACCGCCGGGCGGCACCTGTTGCTCGACAAGCCGCTCGCGCTGACGCTCGCCGACGCCGACCGGGTGGTGGCGGCGGCACAGGCCTCCGGGGCCGCGTCGGTCGTCTTCTTCACCCAGCGGTACCACCCGAACCTCACGACGTTCCTCGCCGCCACCGCCGCCGACGGCGGCTGGCAGCACTGCAACGCCACCTTCTTCGCCTCGATCTACCAGCCCGGCAACCCGTACGCGGGGTCCGCCTGGCGGCGGGAGCACGGCGCGCTCTGGGACGTCGGCCCGCACGCCCTGTCGATCATCCTGCCGGTGCTCGGCCGGGTGACCCGGGTCGCCGCGATGACCGGTCCGCGTGGCCTCGTGCACCTGCTCCTGAGTCACGACGGCGGCGCGACCAGCAGCGTCTCGCTCACCCTGGACGCGCCCGGCGAGGCGGTCACCCGCGACGTCGTCTTCTACGGCGACAGCGGCATCGAGACCGCACCGCTCGGCAAGGGCACCGTCGCGGACGCCTACGGGACGGCGCTCGACCAGTTGCTGGAGGAGATCGAGTCGGGCACCCGGGACCACCGCCTCGACGTCCGCTTCGGCCGCGAGGTGGTGGCCGTCCTCGCGGCGGCCGAGACCGCCCGGACCGAGTCCCGCACCGTCGACCTCCCCACCTGACCCACCCCACCCCACCCCACCCCCACCCCACCCCACCCCACCCCCACCCACGCCCGCGTTGATCAAGAGGTTTTCGTCGGAAAGCCACGGATTCCCTGACCAGAACCTCTTGATCAAGATTGTGTGGGCCCAGCCGAAATCGGTGGAGCGGGGGAGTTCGCGGGCGTTAGGGTGCCGGGCATGTCTGCGCACGCTCTGATCGAGGGGGCCGCTTCGCCGGCCGCCTTCGGGCCCCTGCTGGTGGCCCGCCCGCGCGTCCGGCGTCCGGCCCTGGCCGGCGCGCCCCGCGACTGACCCACCCGCGCACCGCGCGCCCGCGCCCAGGGCCGTCCGAGTCCCGATCCACTCGGACAGGCCCGAACTTCCGGCCGCCTGTCCATCGCGTCGCCGCACGGCGACAGACAGGACGACGACCCGTGGCGCCCCGCCGTACCCGAGCAACCGAACGTGACCGGTCCCGTCGCATACTCTCCCAGAACTTCCTCGCCGACCCGGCCGCCGTCGACCGGCTGGTCCGGGCGGCCCGCCCCGATCCGCACGGCCTCCTGCTGGAGGTCGGCGCCGGGCGCGGCCAACTGACCCGCCCGCTCGCCGCCCGCTGCCGCCGCCTCGTCGCGTACGAGGTGGACCCGGTCGCCGCGACCGAGCTGGCCCGGGTCTGCGCGGACCTGCCCGCGGTGACCTGGCGGCGGGCCGACTTCCTGGCCGCCGAGCCGCCCCGGACGCCGTTCGAGGTGGTCGGCAACATCCCCTGGTCACTGACCTCCGCCGTGGTGCGCTGGTGCCTGTCCGCGCCGGCCCTGCGGGCGGCGACCCTGCTGACCCAACTCGAGTACGCCCGCCGGCGCAGCGGCGACTACGGGCGGTGGACGCGGCTGACCGTGCTGACCTGGCCGGAGTTCAGCTGGCGGCTCGCCGGGCGGGTGCCGCGCGGCGCGTTCCGGCCGGTGCCCCGGGTCGACGCCGGCATCCTGCGCGTCGAGCGCCGGGCGGAGCCGCTGCTACCGGCGGCGGCGCTGCCCGCGTACCGCCGGATGGTGGAGCTGGGCTTCGACGGCGCCGGCGGCTCCCTCGCGGCGTCGCTGGGCCGGCGCCATCCGCGGGCGCGCGTGGCGGCGGCCCTGCGCGCGACCCGGCTCGACCCGGCCACGCCGGTCGGGTACGTGTGGCCCGAGCAGTGGCTGACCCTCTTCCGGCTGCTGCGGACGTGACCTCAGGCGAGCGCGTTCAGGGCGTCGGCCAGCTCGGCCGGGTTGTCGAAGCTCTCCGCCGGGAGGGCCTTCAACATCTGGAGCATCTCCGTGCTCACCCCGTTCTCCTGGCCCCACCGGACCAGGTCCTCGCGGGAGGCCGGGTAGTCCAGCCCGGCCAGGTACTCCTGCAACTGCACCCCGGTGACGGTCATGCCGCCGGCTACCCGCTCCGCGCGCCGGCACACCGGTTTGCCCACCGGCCCGCCGGGTAGCCGCGCGTCATGCTGGTTCAGCGGCTCGGCGCGCCGAGCGACTTCGACCCGTTGCTGGAGCGCGTCCGGGACGCCCGGATCGTGATGATCGGGGAGGCGACGCACGGCAGCTACGACTACTACCGGCTGCGGGAGCAGCTGACCCGGCGGCTGATCGCCGAGTGCGGCTTCACGTTCGTGGCGGTGGAAGGCGACTGGCCGGACTGCGACCGGGTGAACCGCTCGGTCACCGCCGCCCCGGGCGGGGCCGCGGAACCGCAGACCGCCCTCGAACGGTTCGAGCGCTGGCCCACCTGGATGTGGGCGAACGCCGAGGTGAACCGCTTCTGCCGGTGGTTGCGGGCGTGGAACGTGGAGCGGCCCGAGGCGCAGCGCGCCGGGTTCCACGGACTGGACGTCTACAGCCTGTGGGAGTCGATGCAGGCGATCTTCGACTACCTGGGGGAGGAGGACCCGGCGTCGCTGGAGGCCGCGCAGGACGCGTACCGGTGCTTCGAGCCGTACGGCAAGCGGGTCGAGGAGTACGGCGCAGCCAGCCGGTTCGTCTCGGCGCGCTGCGAGGACGAGGTGGTGCGGCTGCTCGCGCGTACCCGGGAACACGCCGCGACGGACGGCGCGGACGCCTTCTCCGCCTGGCAGAACGCGGAGGTGGTGGCCGGCGCGGAGCGGTACTACCGGGCGATGGTCGGGGGCGGGCCCGAGTCGTGGAACATCCGCGACATCCACATGGCGGACACGCTGGACCGGCTGCTGGAGCGCTACGGCCCGGGGGCGCGCGGGGTGGTGTGGGCGCACAACACCCACGTCGGCGACGCGCGGGCGACCGACATGGCCGCCGACGGCCTGGTGAACATCGGTCAGCTGGCCCGCGAGCGGCACGGCCGCGAGGACGTCGTCCTGGTCGGGTTCGGCGGCTATCGGGGCACGGTGGTCGCCGCGCCCCGGTGGGGCTCGCCGGCCGAGGTGATGATCGTCCCGCCGGCCCGGGACACGGCGGTCGAGGGGCGGCTGCACGAGCTGATGCCCGAGCGGGCGGTGCTGGTCTTCGGCGGCGACCAGCCGGGCTGGGTCACCGAGCCGCTGGACCACCGGGCGATCGGCGTGGTCTACGACCCGTCGTTCGAGTCGTGGGGCAACTACGTGCCGACCCGGCTGGGGGAGCGGTACGACGCGTTCATCTGGTGTGACGAGACGACCGCCCTGCACCCGCTGCCCGCGTTGACCGCGCCCGGCGAGATGGAGACCTACCCGGCGGGCGTCTGATCCGCCCCGCCGCCGACGGCCGATCATGGAGTTGTGGTGCCCGTCGTGCACGCTTTCGCGGCTTCTGCGGGGCACCACAACTCCATGATCCACGGGGTCAGGTGCGGGCGGGTTCCTTCACGGCCAGGTGGGCGCGCAGGCCCTCGCCCTCCACGTCGACGTTGGGCAGCGCCCGGTCCAGCCAGCGGGGCAGCCACCAGGCCCTGCCGCCGAGCAGCGACATGACCGCCGGAACGATGGTCATCCGGACCACGAACGCGTCGATCGCGACACCGACCGCGAGCGCGAAGCCCATCGACTTGATGACCGGGTCGTCCATGAAGACGAAGCCGCCGAAGACCGAGATCATGATGAGCGCGGCGGCGGTGACCACGCGGGCCCCGTGCCCCATCCCGTTGATCGTGGCCTGCTGCGCGGTGTCACCGTGGACGAAGTCCTCCCGCATCCGGGAGACCAGGAAGACCTCGTAGTCCATGGCCAGGCCGAACAGGATGCCGATGAGCAGGATCGGCAGGAAGCTGACCAGCGGGCCCGGAGTGTCCAGGCCGACCAGGTCGGCGAGCCGGCCCTGCTGGAAGACCGCGACGGTGAGCCCGAAGGTGGCCGCCACGGTGAGCAGGAAGCCCAGCGCCGCCTTCACCGGCACCAGCAGGGACCGGAACACCAGCATCAGGAGCAGCACCGACAGCCCGACCACGAGCAGCAGGTAGACCGGCAACGCGTCGGAGAGCTTCTCGGAGACGTCGATGCCGACCGCGGTCACGCCGGTGAGCAGCACGTCCGCGCCCTGGATGCCGCCGACCGCGGCGCGGATGTCGTCCACCAGCGTCTCGGTGGCGGCGTCGGTCGGCCCGGTCTTCGGGACCACGCCGAGCAGCGCCGTCCGGCCGTCCGGGCTCAGCTGCGGCGGCGTCACCGCGAGGACGTTCTCGGTGCGCTGGACCAGGGCGGTGACCTGCGGTACGGCCGCCGCGGTGGCCTCCGGGCCGTCCCCGGCGACCACGACCGCCAACCGGCCGGTGAAGCCGGGCCCGAAGCCCTCGCTGATCAGGTCGTTGGAGACCCGGGCCGGCGACCCGACCGGCGCGGTCCCCGGGTCCGGGAGAGCCAGCCGCATGTCCGGGGTGGGCAGCGCGAGGACGCCGAGCCCGACCACGCCGGCCAGGATGACGGGCAGCCGGAAGCGGGTCACCAGCCGGGCCCAGCGGAACCCGAAGGCGGAGCGGTCCTCGGCCGGCGGGGCGTCGTCCGCGGAGGCGGGGGCGGTGCCCTCCTCGAAGGTGCCGCGCAGCTTGCGCGGGAGCACCCGACGGCCGGCGAAACCGAGCAGCGCGGGCTGGAGCGTGAGGGCCACCAGCACGGCGACGGTGACCGTGGCGGCGGCGGCGAGACCCATGACGGTCAGGAACGGGATCCGCACCACCGCCAGGCCGGCCAGCGCGATGACCACGGTGGCGCCGGCGAAGAGCACGGCGGAGCCGGCGGTGCCCACCGCCCGGCCGACCGCCTCGTCCCGGGGCAGCCCTTCGAGCAGGTTCTGCCGGTAGCGGGAGGTGATGAACAGCGAGTAGTCGATGCCGACCGCGAGACCGAGCATCAGGGCGAGGACCGGCGCCACGCTGCTCAGCTCGATCACGTCGCTGAGCGCGTACAGGCCGGCCATGCCGACGCCGACCCCGATCAGGGCGTTGAGCATGGTCATCCCGGCCGCCACCAGGGAGCCGAACGTGACGACCAGGACGATCGCCGCGATCGCCACACCGATCGCCTCGGTGGAGCCGACCTCCGGCTCGGCGTTCAGCACCTCGCCGCCGGGGGCGACCTGCCAGCCCTGCGCCTCGGCCGCGGCGCCGACCTTCTCGTACGCCTCCCGCTGCTCGTCGGTGACCTTGTCCGCGCCCTCGGCGAACTGGACCTGGATCAGGCCGTACCGGCCGTCCGGCGTCACGGCCTGGGCGGTGAGCGGGTCGACGGCGCCGACCACGCCGGGCAGCGCCGCGGCCTCCTGGGTGACCTGGGTGACGACCGCCTGGCCCTGCGGGGTGCCGAGCAGCCCGGGCTCGGGCGCCTTGACCGCGATCGTGCCGGTGGCGCCGCTGGCCGCCGGGAACTGCTCGGCGAGCAGGTCCTGCGCCCGCTGGGACTCGGTGCCGGGCATGCTGAAGTCGCTCGCCGTCGGGCCGCGCAGGGTCAGGGCCGCCAGGCCGAGACCGACGAGTACGACCAGCCAGAGCGCGGCGACGAGGCGCCGTCGGCGCATCGAGCCCCGGCCGATCCGGTAGAGCAGGGTCGCCATGGGATTCGGTGTCCCCTCGATCGTGGGTGGTTGGGTCAGGTCAGTCGACGGGCTCGAGTGCCCGGCGTACCAGCGCCAGTAGCGCGGGACGCAGTTCCCCGTCCGGCACGTCGACGAATTCGCCGCAGGTCTCGGCGATGCCGGCGAGCACCACCAGCGCGGCGATCCGGGCCGCCGGGCGCTCGGAGTACCCGGCGAACGCGTCGATGAGCCGTTCGGAGATCTCCTGGATGTGCGCGAAGGCGGGCTGCTGGAACAGTCCCGGGAACTCGCCGCGCAGCAGCGCGATCTCCCGCCGGAACCGGACCGCCAGGTCGACGAAGCCCTCCGCCGCGACGCGCTGCGCCTCGGCCGGACCGCTCGCGGCGACGATCCGCTCGTCCAGCTCCCGGAGGACAGCGATCGGCCGGGCCATCAGCTCGGTGAGGATGGCCTCCTTGTTGGCGAAGTGGTAGAGCACCGCCGCCTTGGAGCAGCCGACGTCGCGGGCGATGTCCTGCAGCGACGTGCCGCGGTAGCCGGTCAGCGCGAACCGTCGCCCCGCCGCGGCGAGGATCTCGTCGTGCGTCTCGGGTACCACCCGTGCCATGCCGGCCCACCTCCTCGACCAGCATGCCTGACCGATCGGTCAGGTGCTGACCGATCGGTCAGATCGGTTCGGTGGCGTTCACCACACGGCCGTGCTCCCGGTCGTACGCGGCCCGGGCGGCGGCGATCTCGGCCCGGTGCCGTTCGGCCCACTCGGTGAGGGCGACCAGCGACTCGTACAGCTCCAGGGCGATCGGGGTGGCGGTGTACTCGACCTTCGGCGGCACGGTCGGGTAGACGGTGCGCCGCAGCAGGCCGTCCCGTTCCAGGTTGCGCAGGGTCAGCGTCAGCATCCGCCGGCTGATGCCCTCGACGCAGCGCTCCAGTTCGGTGAAGCGCACCGGGCCCCGGGAGGCGGCGACCAGGATGCCGATGCTCCACTTGCCGCCCACCCGGTCGAGCACCTCGCGGACGGTGCAGGCCTTCGCCTGGCCCGGTGCGAAGCGGCCGCCGGCCCCGTCGCAGCCGGCCACGGGCACATCGCTGTTCCCCTGGGACATGAAAGTGCCTCCTTACGCTCCGCCTGATGGTCACAGATGATGGCGTCGGTAACAAATCATGCACTTAGGAAGGCTCCACCATGCCGACCCGTACCGGACCGTCCCGCCCGCTGGCGCTTCTCGTGCTCTGCGCCGGCAGCCTCATGGTCATTCTCGACGGCAGTGTCGTCGCCGTCGCACTCCCGGCCATCCAGCGTGACCTCGGCTTCTCCGCCGCCGGGCTGGCCTGGGTGGTCAACGCGTACCTCATCGCCTTCGGCGGGTTGCTCCTGCTCGCCGGCCGCCTCGGTGACCTGCTCGGCCGACGGCGGGTGTTCCTGGCCGGCGTCGCACTCTTCACCGCGGCGTCGCTGCTGTGCGCCGTGGCGGCCACGCCCGCCGTGCTGGTCGTCGCCCGCTTCCTCCAGGGTGCCGGCGGGGCGGCGGCGACGGCGGTCAGCCTCGGGATGATCGTCCAGCTCCACCCCGAGCCCGCCGCCCGGGCCCGGGCCATCGCCGTGTTCAGCTTCACCGGGGCTGCCGGGGCGTCGATCGGGATGCTGGCCGGCGGCGTGCTCACCGGGGTCGCCGGCTGGCCGGCCATCTTCCTCGTCAACCTGCCGATCGGGCTGCTGGTCCTGCTGGTCGCCGGCCGGGTGCTCAGCGCCGACCGGGGTCTCGGTCTGGGCGCGGGCCTGGACGTCCCCGGCGCGGTGCTCGGCACCTCCGGGTTGATGGCGGCCGTGCTCGCCATCGTCGGCACCGGCGAACACGGCTGGACATCGGCCCGTACGGTCGGCGCCGCGGTGCTCGCCGCCGTGCTGCTCGTCGCGTTCGCCCGCCGGCAGCGGGTGGCCGCGGCGCCGCTGCTGCCACCGCGCCTGCTGCGCACTCCCGACCTGGTCGCCGCCAACGTCGTGCAGTTCCTCGCGGTCGCCGCGTTCTTCGGGTTCCAGTTCCTGCTCGCGCTCGCGCTCCAGCTCGTGCTGAGGTTCGACGCCACCGCCGCCGGGCTGGCCTTCCTGCCCACCCCGGTGGCGATCGCGGTGGTCTCGCTGGGCTTTACCGGCCGGCTCGCGGCCCGGTACGGCGCCCGGCCGGTGCTGCTCGGCGGGCTCGGCCTCGCGGTGGTCGGTTTCCTGCTCCTCGCCCGGCTGCCGGCCGCCGGCGACTACCTGGTCGACGTGCTGCCGGCGGTGCTGGTGTTCGGGATCGCGGGCGGTCTGATCATGCCGGCCGTCACCACCCTGGCGATGGCCGGCGCCCAACCGGCCGACGCCGGCCTGGCCTCCGGGCTGGTCAACACGACCCAGCAGGTCGGCGGCGCGCTCGGGCTGGCCGTACTGGCCACGCTGGCCGCGAGCCGTACCGGCGCGCTCCGGGAGGCCGGCTGGACCGGGACCGCGGCCCTCGCCGCCGGTTACCGGGCCGCCTTCGGCGTGGCCGCCGCCCTGGTCGCCGCCGCGCTGGTGGTCGCGGTGGCCACCGTCGGGCGTCGGCGTCTACCGGGCCTCCCAGGCACGCACGGCGGATCTGCTCGCCGCCGTGCGGGCCGGGCGGGACCCCTTCGCCGTGTCCGGTTGACCACCACCGGGACGGCGGGCAGGGTGATCGGATGGGCGGGGCCGAGGAGACCCGGGACGGGGTCGCGCTGACCAACCTGGACCAGCCGCTGTTCGACGGGGCCGGGGCGACCAAGCGCGACCTGGTCGACTATCTGGACGCGGTGAGCGCGCGCGTCCTGCCGCACCTGCGGGAGCGGCCGCTGTCGGTGGTGCGGGTACGCCCCGGCCAGCCGCCGTTCATGCAGAAGAACCTCCCGAGGTACACCCCGGACTGGGTCCGCCGCGTCGGCGTCTGGGCCGAGGCCTCGCAGCGCGAGATCTCGTACGCGCTCTGCGACGACCGGCGCACCCTGCTCTGGTTCGCCAACCAGCGGGCGGTGGAGTACCACCCGACCCTCGCCACGGTGGCCGACCTGCACCGCCCGACCCACCTCGTGCTCGACCTCGACCCGCCGGAGGGCGCGCCGTTCGAGGTGGCGGTCGCCGCCGCGCTGCTGGTCCGCCGGGCCCTCACCGACGCCGGGCTGTCCGGTGCGGCCAAGACCAGCGGGGCGAAGGGCGTCCACGTGTTCGTGCCGGTCGCGGGCGACGCGACGACGGAGGACATGGCCGCCGCCACCCGGGCGCTCGCCGCACGTGCCGCCCGCCTCGACCCGGCCCTCGCGACGACCGCCTTCATCCGGGAGGACCGGGGCGGGAAGGTCTTCATCGACTCCACCCGGGCCGGCGGGGCGACCGTGGTGGCCGCGTACAGCCCGCGGCTGCGGCCGGGCATTCCGGTCTCCTTCCCAGTGACCTGGGCCGACCTGTCGTCGGTCACGCCGGGGGACTTCACGATCCGCACCGCGCCCGCGTTGGTCGCCGCGCACGACCCGTGGGCGGAAGCGATGCCCCCGCCGCAGCGGCTCCCGGCCGACCTGGTCGCCGAGGGCCACACCATTCCGGTGGCCCGGGTACAGGCCATGCACGAGGGGAAACGCCGGGCCCGTGCCCGCCGGGCCGGCGGCTGACGCCGCCCCGCGCGACACGTCTCGACGACCGTCGTCACTCCACCGTGGCGGGGGCTGGGACGGCTTGCTCAGCGGACCTGCTGACCTGCTCCCGTGCGGGTCGTCCTTGCCGACCAGTTCGAGCAGCGGCGGTGCAGCGTCGCCGGTGCTGGCGACGGGCGCTTTCGCGAGGCCGAAGGGTGCGGTGATCCGGTACGAACGCCGCGGCTGCGGTGACCCGCGAGCCGGCACCGTCTCCTGTGCACTCGCCGGGGCGGCACAAACCGCTCGGCGTTCCGCCGACGATGAAGAGATCTGTGAGGTGCCCCCGGCAGGATTCGAACCTGCGCTCCCGCCTCCGGAGGGCGGTGCTCTATCCCCTGAGCTACGGGGGCTCAGCGACCTGAGAAGACTAGCAAACGCCTACCGCGATCGCCGAATCGGTATCCGATGCTCCGCACCGACCTTCCACCGGCCACGGCCCGCGGCCTGATGAGCCGGCGGGCGGGCCGGAAAGCTGATCGGTGAGGGCCCGGGGACGGCCTGCCGGGGGATCGCGCGGTTCCTGGTCCGCCCGTCCGGTCGCGGGCGCCGGCGGGTTCGCCGCGCCCGCGACCCGGCTCGCCGGTCGGCACCTGGCGGACGTCAGGCGGCGACGGCGCGGCCGCAGCTCGGCAGCGGGTGCAGCACGATGCGACGGGGAAGCCGGCGTGGCCATTCGTTGCGCGGCCAGGACCCGTCCACGATCAGGTGCACGGAGCGCTGCTCCTCCCCGCTGAGCCGGAGCACGAAGTCCCGCGGCAGCGGCGGGTCGACCGACGGCGTGGTGATCATGAATCGGACCCGGCCGCGGGACGAGACGGCGGAGATCACGTCGGCCGCCGGCATGGTGCCGCGCAACCGGATCCGCCCGATCCAGTACACCTCCGCCAGGTGCTCCTGGGCGGCTCGGGTGATCGCCGGGTACTCGGTGCGTACCCACCGCTCGACCGCGCCGACGCAGAGTCCGCAGGCGCGCTCCCGCGGCTCCCGCGGACCCAACCCCCAGGCCCGCAGGTACGCCCCGACGGCGCCCGCGTCGAGCGGCAGGCCGAACCGGCTCTGGATGAGGGTGTGCAGGCTCTGTCGCGTCCAGAGCTCCTCGTCCAGGCCGAACGCGTCGGGGTAGCTGCCCCGCAAGGTGTCGATCAGTTCGAGTTCCTGCTCGCGGCTGAGCGTTCCCGGCTCGCCCTGCCGTGCTCCGCGACGGACGGCCGCCACCGCCCCGTCACCGCCGATGGTGTGGCGTCGGCACCAGCTGGTGACCGAACGCCGCGCGTCTCTGAGTGCAACCCCCACGTCCTGCGCAACGAGCCCGAATCGCAACTGGTCACGATATGTGCGGAGAAACTTCTCTTAGTGATGGATTCGGTCGGACCGCCCAGACGGTGTGAATCGGTCATCTGTGAACGTGGTCGCCATCTCTGGGTCCGCCGCGCCGCCGGCGCAAGATCACGCTGCTACGCAGACGTAGTGGCCGGGCTGTGGAGCTGGCCTCATCGGCGGGGCACCCGTGCCGGCCAGAGGCAAGGAGAGCGTGCCGGGTCGGAGGGGGTTCGCGCGCCTGGGTCGGAAGGGGCGGTAGCCGGCTGACAGCCGGTGAGCGTAGTTCCGCGCGAGGTCTGTGTCGGGGTGTCGGGTTTGGGGGTGTGGTCGGGCATCGTGGGGGTGGAATGGTGGCGGGTTCGGGGTCGTTACATCCTCTGGACGATCGAGCAGGGCCGGCGGGCCGGGTGAGCCGGGCGGGTTCTTGATGGGCCTGGGGCATGCGGGTCGGCGGCTGTGGATCTGACTCGTTTACGTCATCGCCCGGCTACGGCACGATCGCCCGGCTGTGGCACCGCAATCGAGCCCCCCGCCCTTGGTGGTGTGGGTTGCCTCTGGTGTCAGCCGGATCCTGGTTGGCCCAGTGGTCGCCGGAATGTTGGTGGCCGGTCGGTCGTTACACCTGGACCCGGCGCCGTGAAGGGCCATCCCCCCGCCCCTCGGATGCCGGTGGTTCTTTCCCCTAGTTTTTGAGCGCCTCGGATGGTGCTTGCACCGCCTACGCCTGTCCCCCCTTTTGGGCTGGGTGGTGTCGACCCCCGAATGGAGCTTCATCATGAACACGATCATGCGTAAGAGCGTTCTGGGTATTGCTGGTCTGGCGTTTGCTGGTGGTCTGGTCGGTGGCCCGGTCGCCGCGCACGCCGCCCCGACCCTCGAAACCACCCCCACCGCCGCCGCTGCTGTGGTGCGGGCTGACAAGCCCGATGCGGGCAAGCTGGTCCCGCACGGTGTGCAGGGCAAGCAGTCGCGCATCGACCTGTCCGATGAGCAGACCGCGAATGTGAAGGCGATCATCGCGGCGACGAAGAAGTCCGGCATGGACGAGCGGGCCGCCGTGGTCGCGATCGCGACCGCGCTGCAGGAGTCGAAGCTGGAGAACCTGGGTCACCTGGGTGAGCGCAACGACCACGACTCGCAGGGCCTGTTCCAGCAGCGCCCGTCCAGCGGGTGGGGCACGGTGGAGCAGATCACCGACCCCGAGTACTCGACCATGGCGTTCCTCAAGGGCCTCCAGCAGGTCGACGGCTGGCAGGACATGCCGCTGACCAAGGCCGCCCAGACCGTGCAGGTCTCGGCCTACCCGGACCACTACGCCCAGTGGGAACAGCAGGCCGCCGACCTGGTCGCCAAGCACTGGAGCTGACCCACACAACCACAGACCTTCCTCACAGGGGGAAATGAAGCCGCTGGCCGGCACCCGAACCCGGGTGCCGGCCAGCGGCATCTCCACCGACCGGCTCGACCGGCGACCGGCCCGACCGACCCCCGAGGGACAGCACACCCGGGTGATCCACTCCGTGTGCGCTATCTCGGGGTGTCACGGCCGCCGGATACCCCGAGACGCCGCAACCCGAGTCGATCAAGGTGCTGGATAGCCCGAGATGCGGCGACCCGAGTCGATCAGGGTGCTGGATAGCCCGAGATGCGGCGACCCGAGTCGATCAGGGTGCTGGATAGCCCGAGATGCGGCGACCCGAGTCGATCAGGGTGCTGGATAGCCCGAGAGCCGCAACCCGAGCCGATCACGAACAGGACAGCGACCGAGCCGGACCGGTTGACCGGCGACGGGCACACGAGCCGGGACCAAGACCAGGGGTGGGGCCGCCGCGATCCGCGTGCACCGCCGCAACCGCCCGAGGAACGGCAGAGGCCCGCACCGCCGACCGGCGGTGCGGGCCTCTGCGGAACCGGGTCAGCCCTGGATGCGCTTGAGCGCGTTCTGGAGGTTGGTCAGTTCCGTCTGCTGGGTGTTCTTCATGGTCTGCGCGGCCTGCACCACGTCCGGCTCGTCACTGGCGTCGAGCAGGGCGTCGACCATGTGGATACCGCCGATGTGGTGCTTGATCATCAGGTCCAGGAAGAGCACGTCGAGCTCCTTGCCCTGGGCCTCGCGCAGTTGCGCCATCTGCTCCGGGGTGGCCATGCCGGGCATCAGCCCGTCCCGCATCATCTCGGTGCCGCGCGGCATCCACGCCATCCGCGGCTGGGAGCCGGTCGGGTCGAGCCCCCAGGACCGCAGCCAGGTCTGCATGGTGCCGATGTCGCCCTGCTGGGCGAGGGCGATGTCGCCACCGATGGTGCGGACCTCCTGGTCGGTGCCGCGCTGGAAGGCGATCAGACCCATCTCCACCGCCTGGGCGTGGTGGGTGGTCATGTCCCGGGCGAAGCCCGCCTCGACCGACGCGTCCCCGGGCCGGGTGAGGCCGGGGGTGAGCAGCCCTCCGGCGTACCCGAGCACGAGCCCGACCACGACGGCGAGCGCCACCGCGAGGGTGCCGAACCGGCGGGCGGTCCCGCGGTCGCCGTCGCCGGCGGCCGGTACGTCCGTCGTGCCTTCGAGGGTCGAGGCGGTCATTGGCAGCTCCTTACTGCTGCGGCATCTGGGCGCCGAGATCCCTCGGCGCGGTGCCGGTGGCGGTGACGCCCTGGTTGCAGAGGGCGGTCGGGCCCTCGATGGAGGCGTTCACCTTGAGGGTCTTGATGAACTCGTCGATCCGGCCGTCGTCGGCGTTGTCGACCTTGAGCTGGTAGCCCCAGGCCTGCAGGGAGATCGGCTTGTCCAGGCCCTCGAACGAGCTGAGCATCATCTTCTCGTTGCCGCGCACCCGCTCCGCCAGCTTCTCGACCTGGTCGGCGGGCAGGTCGGGCCGGTACGTGATCCAGACCGCGCCGTGCTCCAGGCTGTGCACCGCGTGCTCGTTGGCGACCGGGCCCTCGTAGACGTCGCCCATGCAGTTCTGCCAGGCGTCGTTGTGCGGACCGGCGACCGGGGGGAGCACCGGGTACTCGATGGGGCCCTGCTGGTGGTTGCCGCCCTTGGTGAGCTCCGGGTCCTTCTCGCGGAAGTTGACGAGCCCGTCGATCGCGTTGGCGCGCTCCTCCCACGGCTTCGAGCCCTGGACGGTCGCCCAGGCGCCGTACCCGATGATGGCGACGGCCAGCACGCCGACCGCGGTGAACAGCGCGATCGGGCCCCAGCTGCGGCCCTGGCTGACCTTCACCGGGGCGATCGGCTTGCGGGGGCCTTTGCCGCCGCCGCGCGGCGCGCTCGCCGGCTTGCCGGACCCGGACTTGCCGGACCCCGCCTTGCCCGCGGCCGGCCGGCCCGCAGCGGGCTTCTTGCCGGTGCTGACCACGGTGGGGCGGCGCTCCGGGCCACCCGGGGTGCTGATGCTCATCGTGCCTCGTCAGGTCGGTCGGTCAGGGGATCTGGCGGGCCGGGTGCACATGCTGGGTCGCCGCCGCGGGGACCGAGTCTACCCCCGATAACATGGATCGGTGACTCCCGCAGAACTCGCCGAGGTCGTCCTAACCGCAGCCCACGCCGTCTTCACCGAGCGGGGCCTGGACCGGTCCGCGCTACCGGTGCGAACGTCGGTGGAGCGGCCCCGTAATCCCGAGCACGGTGACTACGCCTCGACGCTGGCGCTCCAGCTCAGCAAGAAGGTGGGCGTTCCGCCGCGGGAGCTGGCCGCCGCGCTGGCCGAGCAGCTCGGCCGGGCCGCGGGGGTCAAGTCGGTGGAGATCGCCGGTCCGGGCTTCCTCAACATCCGTCTCGACGCGGCCGCCGCGGGCCAGCTCGCCCGCGTGATTGTCGAGGCGGGTGAGGAGTACGGGCGCAGCGACCGGCTGGCCGGCCAGTCGATCAACCTCGAGTTCGTCTCCGCCAATCCGACCGGTCCGGTGCACATCGGCGGGGTTCGCTGGGCGGCGGTCGGCGACGCGCTGAGTCGCCTGCTGCGCGCCACCGGCGCCGAGGTCGGCACCGAGTACTACTTCAACGACGCCGGTTCCCAGATCGACCGGTTCGCCCGCTCGCTGCTGGCCGCCGCGAAGGGGGAGCCCGCGCCCGAGGACGGGTACGCCGGGGCGTACATCTCCGAGATCGCCGAGCAGGTCCGGGCCCGCCGGCCGGACGTGCTGACGCTCGACGACGCCGCCGCCCAGGAGGTCTTCCGGGTGGCGGGCGTCGAGCTGATGTTCGCCGAGATCAAGTCGTCGCTGCGCGACTTCGGCGTGGAGTTCGACACGTACTTCAACGAGAAGGACCTGCACGACCGGGGTGAGCTGGAGCACGCGCTCGACCGGCTGCGGCAGCAGGGCAACACGTTCGAGGCCGACGGTGCCACCTGGCTGCGCACCACCGACTTCGGCGACGACAAGGACCGGGTGCTGCGCAAGTCCAACGGCGAGTGGACGTACTTCGCCGCCGACTGCGCCTACTACCTGGACAAGCGGGAGCGCGGCTTCGAGCGGGTGGTCATCATGCTCGGCGCCGACCACCACGGCTACGTCGGGCGGATGAAGGCGATGGCCGCCTGCTTCGGCGACGACCCGGACCGCAACCTGGAGATCCTCATCGGCCAGCTGGTCAACCTGGTCCGGGACGGGCAGCCGGTGCGGATGAGCAAGCGGGCGGGCACGGTGGTCACGCTGGAGGACCTGGTCGAGGCGATCGGCGTGGACGCCGCCCGGTACGCGCTGGCCCGGTACTCCGCCGATTCGCCGATCGACATCGACGTGGAGCTGTGGACCCGGGCCAAGAACGACAACCCGGTCTACTACGTCCAGTACGTGGCGGCCCGGACCGCGGGCGTGGCCCGCAACGCCGCCGAGGTGGGGCTGACCCGGGGTGACGGCGACGCCTTCCGGCCTGAGCTGCTCGGCCACGAGAAGGAGAACGAGCTGCTCAAGGCGCTCGCCGAGTTTCCCGCCGTGGTGGCCACCGCCGCCGAACTGCGCGAGCCGCACCGGGTCGCGCGCTACCTGGAGGAGAGCGTGGCCCAGGCCTACCACCGGTTCTACGACAACTGCCGGATCCTGCCGCAGGGCGACGAGGAGGTCAGCGACCTGCACCGCGCCCGGCTCTGGCTGAACGACGCCACCCGCGTGGTCATCGCCAACGGCCTGCGGCTGCTCGGCGTCTCCGCCCCGGAGCGGATGTAATGCGGGCGCACGAGGCCGGCGCCCTGCACGGGGACATCGGCAGCCGCGGTCCGGCCTGGCTGCGTACGCCGGTCGACGTCAACGCCCTGGTGCCGGAGCTGTGGCCGCGCAACGTCGTGCGCGGGGCCGACGGCGCGCTCGTCGTCGCGGGCCGCTCGGTCCGCGACCTCGCGGCCGAGTTCGGCACCCCGATGTACGTGCTGGACGAGGACGACCTGCGGTCGCGCTGCCGCGACTTCCGCGCCGCGTTCCCCACTGAGGACGTCTACTACGCCGGCAAGGCGTTCCTCTGCCGCGCGGTGGTGCGCATGATCGCCGAGGAGGGGCTGCACCTGGACGTGTGCAGCGGCGGCGAGCTGGCCACGGCGCTGGCGGCCGGGATGGAGCCGGCGCGGATCGGCTTCCACGGCAACAACAAGTCGGTCGCCGAGCTGAGCCGGGCGCTGGACGCCGGGGTGGGCCGGATCATCGTCGACTCGTTCCAGGAGATCGACCGGCTCACCGCGCTGGCCCGGGAGCGGGGCGTGCGCCCGCGGGTGCTGGTCCGGGTCACCGTGGGCGTGGAGGCGCACACCCACGAGTTCATCGCCACCGCGCACGAGGACCAGAAGTTCGGGTTCTCGCTGGCCGGCGGCGCGGCGATCGCGGCCGCGCTGCGCATCCTCGACGAGGACGTGCTGGAGCTGCGCGGCCTGCACTCGCACATCGGGTCGCAGATCTTCGACGCGAGCGGCTTCGAGGTGTCCGCCCGCCGGGTGCTCGCCCTGCAGGCCCAGATCCGCGACGCGCGGGGCGTGGAGCTGCCCGAGCTGGACCTGGGCGGCGGCTTCGGCATCGCGTACACGACCAAGGACGACCCGGCCGCGCCGGCCGACCTGGCGAAGCGGCTGCGGAAGATCGTCGACGGGGAGTGCGCCGCCGAGCGGCTCGCCGTGCCGCACCTGTCCATCGAGCCGGGCCGGGCGATCGTCGGCCCGGCCGTGTTCACGCTCTACGAGGTGGGCACGGTCAAGGACGTCGACGGCATCCGGACCTACGTGAGCGTCGACGGCGGGATGAGCGACAACATCCGGACGGCGCTGTACGACGCGTCGTACTCGGCGACGGTGGCCTCCCGGACGAGCTCCGCCGAGCCGATGCTCGCCCGCGTGGTGGGAAAGCATTGTGAGTCCGGGGACATCGTGGTGAAGGATGAATTCCTGCCCGCCGACGTGCAGCCCGGAGATCTTGTCGCGGTGCCCGGCACGGGTGCGTACTGCCGGAGCATGGCCAGCAACTACAACCACGTGCCGCGCCCCCCGGTGGTCGCGGTGCGAGACGGCCAGGCGCGCCTGATCGTCCGGCGGGAGACCGAAGAGGACCTGCTCGCTTTGGATGTGGGATGACGTCACCTGTGCGCTTGGCGCTGCTCGGCTGTGGCACGGTCGGCAGCGAGGTGGTGCGGCTGCTGCACGAGCAGTCCGCCGACCTCGCCGCCCGGATCGGCGCTCCGCTGGAGATCGCGGGCATCGCCGTCCGCCGGATCGGCCGGGACCGGGGGGACCTGCCGGTCGACCCGGCGCTGTTCACCACCGACGCGCTCGGCCTGATCAAACGCGACGACGTCGACGTGGTGGTCGAGGTCGTCGGCGGCATCGAGCCGGCGCGGGGCTGGCTGGTGGAGGCGCTGCGGGCGGGCAAGAGCGTGGTCACGGCGAACAAGGCGCTCCTCGCCGAGGACGGCGGCGCCCTGCACGACGCGGCGGCCGAGGGCGGCGGCGACCTCTACTACGAGGCGGCCGTGGCCGGTGCCATCCCGCTGCTGCGGCCGCTGCGCGAGTCGCTGCACGGCGACCGGATCACCCGGGTGACCGGCATCGTCAACGGCACCACCAACTTCATCCTCTCCGCGATGGACGCCACCGGCGCCGGCTTCGCCGAGGCGCTGGAGGAGGCGACCGAGCTGGGGTACGCCGAGGCGGACCCGACCGCCGACGTGGAGGGCTTCGACGCGGCGGCCAAGGCGGCGATCCTGGCCTCGCTGGCGTTCCACACCCGGGTCGGGGCGGCCGACGTGCACCGGGAGGGCATCACCGAGGTCACCGCCGCCGACGTGGCCAGCGCCAAGGCCATGGGCTGCACGATCAAGCTGCTCTGCATCGCCGCGCGGGGCGCCGGCGCGGACGGCCGGGAGACGGTCAGCGTGCGGGTGCACCCGGCGATGATCCCGCGGACCCACCCGCTCGCGAGCGTCGGCGACGCGTTCAACGCGGTCTTCGTCGAGGCCGAGGCGGCCGGTCAGCTCATGTTCTACGGCCGGGGCGCGGGCGGCGCGCCGACCGCCAGCGCCGTGCTCGGCGACGTGGTGGCGGTCTCCCGCAACCGGCTCGCCGGGGTCCGCGCGGCCAGCGAGTCCGCGTACGCCGACCTGCCGGTGCGGCCGATGGGGGAGGCGCTCACCCGCTACCACATCAGTCTGGACGTGGCCGACCGTCCCGGTGTCCTGGCGGCGGTGGCCGGCGTGTTCGCCCGGCACGACGTCTCGATCGAGACCGTCCGGCAGGGGCCGGCGGGCGGCGGGGCGGCCGGCCGGGGCGAGGACGCCGATCTGGTCATCGTCACCCACGTCGCGCCGGACGCCGCGCTCGCGTCGACCGTCGACGAGTTGCGCGGGCTGGACATCGTCCGCTCGGTGGCCAGCGTGCTGCGGGTCGAGGGCGGCGCCTGACCGTGTCCCGCCTGGTGGGTGCCGGCGGGTCCGCCGGCGGCGGTCCGCTCCGGCTGGTGCAGGCTTGACGTGGCCCCGGCGCGGCCGGGGCTCCGAGGCGAGGAGTACGACATGTGGCGGGGTCTCATCGACGCGTACCGGGATCGGCTGCCGGTCACCGAGGCCACTCCCGTCGTAACCCTGCACGAGGGCAACACGCCGCTGCTGCCCGCGCCGGTCCTGTCGGCCCGGATCGGCTGCGACGTCCACCTCAAGGTCGAGGGCGCCAACCCGACCGGCTCCTTCAAGGACCGGGGGATGACGGTCGCGGTCTCCAAGGCGGTCGAGGCCGGCAACAAGGCGATCATCTGCGCGTCGACCGGCAACACCAGCGCCTCGGCCGCCGCGTACGCGGCCCGGGCCGGGCTGACCTGTGCGGTGCTGGTGCCGCAGGGCAAGATCGCGCTCGGCAAGCTGGCCCAGGCGCTGGTGCACGGGGCCAAGCTGCTCCAGGTCAGCGGCAACTTCGACGACTGCCTGTCGCTGGCCGCGAAGCTCGCCCAGGACTACCCGGTCGCCCTGGTCAACTCGGTGAACGTCGACCGCCTGCACGGTCAGAAGACGGCCGCGTTCGAGATCGTCGAGGCGCTCGGCGACGCACCGGACATCCACTGCATGCCGGTCGGCAACGCCGGCAACATCTCCGCCTACTGGCTGGGCTACGCCGAGGAGCAGGCGGCCGGCAACGTCACGAAGGCCCCGAAGCTGTACGGCTTCCAGGCCTCCGGGGCGGCGCCGATCGTGACCGGCCAGGTGGTCCGCGAGCCGTCGACGATCGCCACCGCGATCCGGATCGGCAACCCGGCGAGCTGGACGAAGGCCCTCGACGCCCGGGACGCCTCCGGCGGGCTGATCGCCGCGGTCACCGACCGGGAGATCCTGTCCGCGTACCGGTTGCTCGCCCGGGAGGTCGGTGTCTTCGTCGAGCTGGGCAGCGCGGCAAGCGTCGCCGGTCTGCTCCAGCAGGCCGCCGCGGGCACCGTGCCGGCGGGCTCGACGGTCGTCTGCACGGTCACCGGGCACGGCCTGAAGGACCCGGAGTGGGCCATCTCGACGGCCCCCGCCCCGGTGACGATCGCCAACGACCCCCTCGCCGCCGCCCGCTCGCTCGACCTCGTCTGACCGCACCTCGGCGGGTCCGACGCCGTCCCGGTCGGTCCCGCCGGTGGGACCGGCCACGCAACCCCGTCGCGGTCGCCGCGATCGGGTGCGGGACACTTCTTCCACCCCCAACGCAGTCCACTCCAGGAGTGAGTCCAGCCGATGTCGCTGCTCGCCAGATTCAGTCTCGCCAACCGGGGGCTCGTCGCCCTCATCGCGGTGGTCGCCACGGCGTTCGGAGCGTTCGCCGTACCGTCGCTGAAGCAGCAACTCCTGCCGTCGCTGGAGTTCCCGGCGGCGTTCATCGTGGCCGGGTACCCCGGCGCCGGCCCCGAGGTCGTCGAGTCGCAGGTCACCGAGCCGATCGAGAACAGCCTCCAGGGCGTCCCGGGGCTGGAGAAGGTCACCTCGACCTCGCGCGAGGGCTCGGCCACCGTCCAGGTGCAGTACGAGTTCGGCACCGACGTGGACGAAGTGGTCAACAAGATGCAGACCGCGCTCAACCGGGCCCGGCTCCCCGAGGGGGTCGAACCCCAGGTCATCGCGGGCAGCACGGACGACCTGCCGGCGGTGGTGCTCGCCGCTTCCGGCGGGGACGACCAGCGGGCGCTCGGTGCGACGCTCCGCGACACCGTCGTGCCCGAGTTGGAGTCGATCGACGGTGTCCGCACGGTCGACCTGACCGGGGTCCAGGACGAGGTCGTCGTCATCACCCCGGACCCGGCGAAGCTCGCGGCGTCCGGGATCCGGCCGAGCGCGTTCGGCGAGGCGCTGCAGGCCAACGGCGTGACCGTCCCGGCGGGTGCCGTGGTGGAGGGCGAGGAGACTCTCCCGGTGCAGGTGGGTACGCCGCTGGCCACCCTCGACGACCTGCGCGGGATCGTCCTCACGGTGGCGCCCGCCGCCCCGGTGCGCCTGGGTGACGTGGCGACGGTCGAGGAGCGGACGGCTCCGGCCACCGCGATCACGCGCACCAACGGGAAGGACAGCCTCGGCATCGCCGTCACCGCCACGCCGGACGGCAACGCCGTGGAGATCTCGCACGAGATCCGGGACCGGCTCGCGGACCTGCGCGCCGCCTCCGGCACCGAGCTGACCGTCGTCTTCGACCAGGCCCCGTTCGTCGAGAAGTCGATCGAGAGCCTCACCACCGAGGGCCTGCTGGGCCTCGTGATGGCGGTCCTGGTGATCCTGGTCTTCCTGCTCTCCGTACGCTCCACCGTCGTCACCGCGGTCTCCATCCCGCTGTCCGTGGTGGTCGCGCTGATCGCACTCTGGATCGGCGACTACTCGCTCAACCTGCTCACCCTCGGCGCGCTGACGATCGCCGTCGGCCGGGTGGTGGACGACTCGATCGTCGTCCTGGAGAACATCAAACGCCACCTCGGGTACGGCGAGCCCAAGCGGGAGGCGATCATCACCGCGGTCCGCGAGGTGGCCGGCGCGGTGACCGCCTCCACACTCACCACGGTCGCCGTGTTCGCGCCGATCGCGCTGGTCGGCGGCTTCATCGGCCAGCTCTTCGCGCCGTTCGCGATCACCGTCACGGTGGCGCTGCTCGCGTCGCTGCTGGTGTCGCTGACGGTCATCCCGGTGCTGGCGTACTGGTTCCTCAAGCCGGCCGGCGGGGCGGTGGACGTGGCGGCCGTACGCCGGGCCGCCGAGGAGAAGGAGCTGCGCAACCCGCTGCAACGCGGGTACCTGCCGGTCATCGGCTTCGCCACCGGCCGGCGGGCGACCCGCTGGATCACCCTCGGGCTCGGCGCCCTGGTCCTCTTCGGCACGTTCGGGCTGTCCCGCCAGCTGGAGACCAACTTCCTCGACGACTCCGGCCAGGACACGCTGACCATCACGCAGGAGCTGCCCGCGGGCACCGGCCTGGCCGCCACCGACGCGGCCGCCCGGCGGGTGGAGGCGGTGCTCGCCGGGACGGAGGGCGTCGAGACGTACCAGGTGACCGCCGGCGCCGGCGACATGCCGTGGGCCGGCGCCGGCGGCAACAACGTCGCCACCTGGTCCCTCGCCCTCGGCGGGGACACCGACGCCAAGGAGATGCGGGGGGTCCTGCGCGAGAAGTTCGCCGGGCTCGGCAGCGGCGTGGGCGAGTTCCGGTTCGGGGCGGGCCAGGGCGGCGCGTCGGCCAACCAGCTCGAGGTGGTCGTCCAGGCCGCCGACCCCGCCTCGCTGACCCGCGCCACCGACGAGGCGGCCGCGGCGATGCGCGACCTCGCCGGCGTCGAGGACGTGACGACCAGCCTCGCCAACCAGGTGAAGCGGGTCGACGTCAAGGTCGACCGGACGAAGGCCGCCGCGGCCGGGCTCACCGAGACGGCGGTGGGGCAGCTGGTCGCGCAGGTGTACCGGGGCGCACCGCTGGGGCAGGTCACGATCGAGGGCGGGCAGCGGGACGTGGTGCTGCGCTCCGCGGCCGAGCCGCCGCTCTCGATGGAGCAGCTGCGGGCCCTGCCGGTCGGCGCGGTCACCCTGGGCGCCATCGCCGAGGTCACCGAGGCCGACGGGCCGCAGCAGGTCAGCCGGATCGACGGCGAGCGCAGCGTCTCGGTCACCGGTACGGCCACCGGCTCCAACCTGGGCGCCATCAGCCAGGAGCTGCAGGAGAAGCTGGACGCGATCGACGTGCCCGGTGCCACGTTCGCCATCGGCGGCGTCAGCGCCGACCAGGAGGAGGCCTTCGCCGACCTGGGCCTGGCGGTGCTCGCCGCCATCGCGATCGTCTTCCTGATCATGGTGGCGACGTTCCGCAGCCTGACCCAGGCGCTGATCCTGCTGGTCTCCGTTCCCTTCGCGGCGACCGGCGCGATCGGGCTGCTGCTGGCCACCGGCACCCCGCTGGGCGTACCGGCGCTGATCGGCGTGCTCATGCTGGTCGGCATCGTGGTGACCAACGCGATCGTGCTGCTGGACCTGGTCAACCAGTACCGCGCGCAGGGCATGGGGGTACGGGAGGCGGTCGTCGAGGGCGGCCGTCGCCGGCTGCGCCCGATCCTGATGACGGCGGTGGCGACCATCTTCGCGCTGCTGCCGATGGCGCTCGGGCTCACCGGCGAGGGCGGCTTCATCTCGAAGCCACTGGCGATCGTGGTGATCGGCGGCCTGCTCAGCTCGACGCTGCTCACCCTGGTCCTGGTGCCGACCCTGTACGCCATGGTCGAGCACACCAAGGAGTCGTTCCGGGCCCGTCGCGCCGCCCGGCGGGGCGGGCCGCCGGAGGGCCCCGCCGCCGAGGCCGACCCGGTCGAGCCGGCTCCCGAGCCGGAGCCGGCAGCCGTCGCGGCCGGCGGCACCGCCGAGCCGGTCGGGTCGCTCACCGGAGCCGCCGGGCCGGCCGGCGGTTCCGGCGCCCGGCCGGCTCCGTCGGCGGCGCTGCTGGACCACACGGACCAGTTCGAGGTGCTGCGGCTGCCGAAGAGCCGCCGGTCGCCGCTCCCGCCGACGGAGTAGCCGACGCCGGCCGGATGCCCCTGACCCGTCGGTCGGGGGCATCCGCCGTCTGACGATCTTTCTCCCCGTGCTGTCCGCCGAGCGACGGAAGGGGCGGCACCGGCGTGGATAGGGTTCGGTGGTGCCGTCCATCCTCTCGGTCCTGCGCCGCAACCGGAACTTCCGCAACCTCTTCCTGGCCGAGCTGGTGGTCTTCGGTGCCGACTGGTTCGTCATGGTGCCGCTGCTGGTGCTCCTGCCGTCGCTGACCGGCAGCGGAGTGTGGGGTGCGCTGGTTCTCGCCGTCGACACCGGCATCGTGGCGCTGTTGCTGCCGTACACCGGGACGGTGGCCGACCGGTTCGACCGGCGCAAGATCATGATTGGCTCCAACGTCGCCGCCCTGGCCGGCGTGCTGCTGCTGTTGGGCGTACGCAGTGCCGGCACCGCCTGGCTCGCGATGGTCGCCATCGGCGTGGTGGCGGTCGCCAAGGCGTTCTACTCGCCCGCGGCCCAGGCGGCCCTGCCGAACGTGCTCGACCCGGACGAGCTGGCCGCCGGCAACGCGGTAGCCGGCTCGGCGTGGGGCACGATGACGATCGTCGGCGCGTCCCTGGGTGGGGTGCTGAGCAGCGCGGCCGGCCCGTACGTCTGCTTCTGGGTGGCCGGTGGCGCCCTGGTCCTGGCGGCGGTCGTGGCGGGGCTGATCCGCCGGCCGTTGCAGGCCCCGCGGGACCGGGACCGGCCGGCGCAGCAGACCTGGGCCGCCGTCCGGGAGGCGCTGGGCTACATCGGGCACCGGCCCCGGGTGCTGGCGCTGGTGACGGTGAAGTCGGCGGTCGGGCTCGGCAACGGCGTGCTGACCGTGTTCCCGCTGCTCGCGGGCGTCTACGGTGCGGGCCCGATCGGTGCCGGGCTGCTCTTCGCGGTCCGTGGCGCGGGAGCGCTGGTCGGCCCGATCCTGATGCGGCGGGTGCTGGGCAATCGTGCCTGGTTGCTCCCGGGCCTGGCCCTGTCGATGTCGCTGTACGGGCTGGCCTACCTCGGCACCTCCGTGGTCGCCTGGTTCCCGCTGGTCCTCGCACTGGTCTTCGTGGCCCACTTCGCCGGCGGCAGCAACTGGGTGATGTCGAACTTCGCCCTCCAGGGCGAGGTCCCGGACCGGTTGCGGGGGCGGGTGTTCGCCACCGACATGATGCTGGCGACGCTGGCCATCTCGGTGAGCCAGCTGGTGGTGGCCTCCGTCGTGGACGTCGTCGACGAGCGGGTGGTGCTGGCCGGCTGCGGCCTGGTCACCCTGGTCTACGCGGTCGGCTGGCGGATCGCGACCCGCCGGCTCTCGCTGACCGACCCGGTGCCCGAGCCGGAGTCGGTCGCCCACTGAGCCGCCCGACAGCGGCGCCCGCCGGCGCGTACCGCCGCCGGTCCCAGGGTGCGGGCAGAGATCCGGATGGTCGGCGGGTGGCCCTAGCATGAGCGCGTGCCGATGAACTTCACGCCCGACCCGGCCCGGGTGCGGGTTCCCGCGACCAGCGCCAACCTCGGGCCGGGCTTCGACGCCCTGGGGCTCGCGCTGGGCCTGCACGACGACGTCGCCGCCGAGGTCACCCCGGGGGGCGTCACGGTGAGCGTCACCGGCGAAGGGGCGGGCGACCTACCCGGTGACGAGCGGCACCTGGTGGTGCGCGCGATGCGCGCGGCCTTCGACGAGCTGGGTGCGCAGCCACCGGGCCTGGCCGTGGAGTGCGTCAACCGCATACCCCAGGCGCGCGGCCTCGGTTCGTCGTCGGCGGCCATCGTCGCGGGCGTGCTGCTGGCCCGGGCCCTCGTCGTCGACGGGGAGCGGCGGATGGACGACGCGGCGGTGCTCCGGCTCGCCGCCCGCATCGAGGGCCATCCGGACAACATCGCCCCGTGCCTGCTCGGCGGGTTCACGGTCGCGTGGACCGAGCCCGGCGGCGCGCGGGCGGTGTCCCTGCCGGTCGCCGACGGTGTCCGGCCGACCGTCTTCGTGCCGGCCGAACGCGGCCTGACCGCGGCGGCGCGGGCCGCGCTCCCAGCCGCCGTGCCGCACCGGGACGCGGCGCTGACGGCGGGTCGGGCGGCCCTGCTGGTCCACGCGCTCACCGCGGCGCCGGCGCTGCTGCTTCCCGCCACGGTCGACCGGCTGCACCAGGACTACCGCGCCGAGGGCATGCCCGCGACCGCGGCGCTGGTCGCTGCGTTGCGTGCGGCGGATGTGGCGGCTGTGGTCAGCGGGGCGGGCCCGACCGTGCTGGCGCTGAGCGAGCCGCCCGCGGACCTGGATCCGGGAACAGAATGGCAGGTCTGGTCGTTGCCGGTAGAGGCACACGGCGCCCGGGTCGGGCGGGGTAGACTGGGACACGCGGAGCGGGACCCTGTTGCCGCAGGTCGGAAGAGTTGATTACGCTCTAGACTTAGCACAGCCGCGAAGCATGCGATCTTCCTGCGGGTCGGCGCACCCCGAAGCTTTCGGCGGTCAGCCCGTCACCCCTGCCTAGGCCACGCCGCACCGCAGTCTCCACAGGTCGCCGCAGACGGCGAGCCCCGTCCACCACGTCGGTGATTCGGGATAGCGACCGGCTGCTGTGTCACAGACTCCCGCGACGCGTCACGCGAGGCGGGTGCACCGAGGCCGCCCGGCCACCTGCGTTTCGACCCCGGGCAGTCCCGGCCTATCGAGGGAAGGAATCCATTGAGCGACACCACCGACGTGACGTCGGATGTTTCCAACGTCGCCAGCGATGCCACGTCCGCTGCCCCGACCCGCCGTCGTCGTAGTGGCACCGGCCTGTCGGCGATGCTGCTGCCGGAGCTCCAGAGCCTGGCCGCGTCGCTCGGCATCTCGGGCACGGCTCGCATGCGCAAGGGTGAGCTGATCAGCGCGATCACCGAGCGCCAGGGCGGCGCGGCCGCCACCGGGACCCCTCGACCGCGGGCCGAGGTCGCGGCTGCGGCCGCTCCCGCCCGGGATGAGGTACACGCGGAGGTCCGGGATTCGGGCGAGCGGCCGGAGGCCGAGCGGCGCCCGGAGCAGGCGGCCGAGCAGCCGGCTGCGACCGAGACCACCGGGCGGACCCGGAGCCGCCGTGGCCGTGGAGCGGGGGAGGCCCGCGGCGGCGAGGCCCGTGGCGCCGAGACCGGCGAGGCACGGGTCGAGACGAGGCCCGAGGAAGCCGAGACCGGCGAGCGCGCTGAGCGCGGCGGCCGTGAGCGCGGCGACCGGGCCGAGCGCGGCGACCGGGCGGAGCGCAACGAGCGCGGCGAGCGTGCTGAGCGCGGCGAGCGCGGTGACCGGGCGGAGCGCAACGAGCGCGGTGACCGCGGCGAGCGTGCTGAGCGCGGTGACCGGGCCGAGCGCGGCGAGCGCGGTGACCGGGCCGAGCGCAACGAGCGCGGTGACCGCGGTGAGCGCGGCGAGCGGGCCGAGCGCGGTGACCGCAACGAGCGCGGTGACCGTAACGGCGACCGCGGCCAGCGTGCCGAGCGTGACAACGACGGCGAGGAGGACGGTGAGGGCGGCGGCCGGCGCGGCCGGCGCAGCCGCTTCCGGGACCGCCGTCGTGGCCGTGGTGAGCGGTCCGAGGGCGGCGACGGCGGTCGTGAGCCGCAGGTCGGCGAGGACGACGTGCTCGTCCCGGTGGCCGGCATCATCGACGTGCTCGACAACTACGCCTTCGTGCGGACCACCGGCTACCTGGCCGGCCCGAACGACGTCTACGTCTCCATGTCCCAGATCAAGAAGTACGGCCTGCGCCGAGGTGACGCGATCACCGGTGCGGTGCGCGCGGCCCGGGACGGGGAGCAGCGGCGGGACAAGTACAACCCGCTGGTCCGGCTGGACACCATCAACGGGATGGAGCCGGAGGAGGCGAAGCGCCGGCCGGAGTTCTACAAGCTGACCCCGCTCTACCCGCAGGAGCGACTGCGGCTGGAGACCGAGCCGCACATCCTCACCACCCGGGTGATCGACCTGGTCATGCCGATCGGCAAGGGCCAGCGGGCGCTCATCGTGTCGCCGCCGAAGGCCGGCAAGACGATGGTGCTGCAGGCGATCGCGAACGCGATCACCCACAACAACCCGGAGTGCCACCTGATGGTGGTGCTGGTGGACGAGCGTCCCGAAGAGGTCACCGACATGCAGCGGTCGGTGAAGGGCGAGGTCATCGCGGCGACGTTCGACCGGCCGCCGCAGGACCACACCACCGTTGCGGAGCTGGCGATCGAGCGGGCGAAGCGCCTGGTCGAGCTGGGCCACGACGTGGTCGTGCTGCTCGACTCGGTGACGCGGCTCGGCCGGTCCTACAACCTGGCTGCGCCGGCCAGCGGCCGGATCATGTCGGGTGGTATCGACTCGACCGCGCTGTACCCGCCGAAGCGGTTCCTGGGTGCGGCCCGCAACATCGAGAACGGCGGCTCCCTGACCATCCTCGCCACCGCGCTGGTGGAGACCGGGTCGATGGCGGACACGGTCATCTTCGAGGAGTTCAAGGGCACCGGCAACGCCGAGCTGAAGCTGGACCGGAAGATCGCCGACAAGCGGACCTTCCCGGCCATCGACATCCACCCGTCCGGCACGCGCAAGGAGGAGATCCTGCTCGCGCCGGAGGAGCTGGCCATCGTCCACAAGCTCCGGAAGGTGCTGCACTCGCTGGACTCGCAGGCCGCGCTGGATCTCCTGCTGGACCGGCTCAAGCAGTCGCGTACCAACATCGAGTTCCTGATGCAGATCGCGAAGTCGACGCCGGGGGAGTGACCCGGTAGATCGAGACGAGGGGGCGCGGCCGTTGGCTGCGCCCCCTCGCCGTTGGTCCTGCCGTCCACGCCGACAACCTCGCTTCGCCCCCTTTGCTCTGCTTCAGCCACCGCAACAAGGCGACACGAGTTTTGTTGCGTGGGTTGAAGCAGAGCAAAGGGGGAATCGTGGTGGGTGCCGCCGGGCGTCCCGCCGGTCCGGTGGGGAACACCGGCGTCGACGAGTCACCCGCGGCGAAGTTTTCCTTCGCTTGAGCGGCCGAGTATTGAAACTTCTATTCGCAGCCGGTTGACTGTCGTCCATGCGTACCCGCAGACGACCCGCCAGTCTCGTCGGCACCCTGCTGTTGACGCCGCTGCTCGCCGCCGGTGCGGTTCCGGTCACCGCCGCGGCCGCCTCCGCGCACGCCGTACCCCGGTTCGCTACCGCCGCCGAGGACGCCCCGCTCGCCTCCTCGCACGCCGCCGCCTCCGTCACGCTGGCCGGCGATCCCGCCGCCGCGACCTCGGAAGCCCCGGTCGGGACCGGCGTCGAGCCGGCCGGTGGCCTGGAGACCACGAAGACGACGCGTCCCGTGGCGCCGGGCCTCCAGCTCACCTCGTTCGACCGGTACGACGCCGACGGCTGGCTGCGCGCCGACGCGCTCACCGCCGACCTCTCCGGCGGCGTCACCGTCGACTACGTCAACTCGGGGGCGGTCAGCCGGGCCGAGCCGCTGCGCACCGCCGCCGACCGCACCCGCGCCGTCGCCGCCGTCAACGGCGACTTCTTCGACATCAACAACTCCGGCGCCGCCCAGGGCGTCGGCATCCAGCACGGCCAACTCGTCCAGTCCCCGGTCAGCGGCCACCACAACGCGGTCGGCGTCACCACCCAGGGGATCGGCCGGGTCGTCGAGGTCCACTTCGACGGCACCGCCACCCTGCCCACCGGCCCGGTGGCGCTGACCCAGTTCAACAACATGGTCCAGGCGGGCGGCATCGGCGTGTTCACCGCCCTCTGGGGGTCGTACACCCGGGAACGCCCGGTGGCCGGCGCCCCGCGCGTCACCGAGGTGGTGGTGGTCGACGGCCGCGTCGCCAGTGTCGCGACCACGCCCGGCAGCGGGCCGATCCCCGCCGGCACCACGATCCTGCTCGGCCGCGAGGCCGGCGCCGACGCCCTCGCCGGGCTGCGCCCCGGCGACCCGGTGACGGTCGCCTACCGGCCGAAGCCGGCCGACGGCAGCAGCCTCCAGGCGGCGGTCGGCGGCGGCAACGTGCTGGTACGTGGCGGTGTCGTGCAGAGCATCGCCGACGCCACGCTGGCGCCCCGGACGGCGGTCGGCTTCACCGCCGACGGCCGCCGGATGATCATGCTCACCGTCGACGGCCGGCAGGTGGACAGCCGGGGCGTGACGCAGACCGAGATGGGCCGGATGATGGCCGAGCTCGGCGCCCACGACGCCCTCAACCTCGATGGCGGCGGCTCGTCGACGCTGCTCGCCCGCGAACCGGGAGCGGCCGCCGTGCAGGTGGAGAACAGCCCCTCCGACGGTGTCGAGCGGGCCGTCCCCAACGGCCTGGCCCTGTACGCGCCGACGGGGAGCGGCCGGCTCACCGGGTACTGGCTGGAGACCGCGAGCGACCCCACCCGCGCGCCCGGCGTCTCGCCGGTCCGTGGCGGCCGCCCGGACCGGGTCTTTCCCGGGCTGACCCGCCGGCTCACCGCCGCCGGGTACGACGAGACGTACGGGCCGGCGGCCGGTGCCCCGCACTGGCGGGCCAACCCGGCCGTGCGCGGCGTCGTGTCCGCCACGGGTGTGTTCCGGGCCGGTGCGCCGGGTCGGGTCACCGTCACCGCGTCGCGCGGCGGCGCGCGCGGCACGCTCGACCTCACGGTGCTCGGTCCGCTGGACCGGGTCGACTCCACCGTGGACCGGGTCGGGCTCGACGGCTCCGGCGGCAGCGGCGTCTTCGGCGTGGTCGGCTACGACGCCGAGGGCAACACCGCACCGATCGAGCCCGCCGACCTCACGCTCGAATACGACCGGGACCTGCTGCGCATCACCCCGACCGACGACGGCAACCTGTCGGTGACCGCGCTGCGCGACACCGGCTCCGCGCTGGTCACCGTCCGCGTCGGCCGCAGCAGCACGGTCCTGCCGGTCACCGTCGGGCTCACCGACGTGCCGGTGGCCACCTTCGACGACGCGGCCGCCTGGCGGTTCAGCCAGGCCCGGGCCAGCGGTTCCGTCGCGCCCGCGCCGGGCCGCACCGGCACCGGCCTGAAGATGTCGTACGACTTCAGCCAGTCGACCGGCACCAGGGCCGCGTACGCGGATCCGCCCGCCTGGATCGAGGTGCCCGGCCAGCCGCAGGCGTTCGGCATGTGGATCCACGGCAACGGCACCGGGGAGTGGCCCAGCCTGCACCTGCACGACGCGCAGGACACCCAGCACGTGCTGCGCGGGCCGTACGTCACCTGGACCGGCTGGCGGTACGTCGAGTTCACCGTCCCAGCCGGCGTGCAGTACCCGGTGCGGATCCGCCGCTTCTACGTGGCGGAGACCGACGCCGCGGCGCAGTACCGCAGCGAGGTGGTCATCGACGACCTGGTGGCCAAGGTGCCGCCGGCGGTCGACCTGCCGGCCGAGAAGCCGCGGACCGACCGGGTGGTCCTGCGCGACGGCACGGTGGACGGTGAGCCGTGGCGTTTCGCGGTGCTCTCCGACGCGCAGTTCGTGGCGGCCAACCCGGACAGCGACCTGGTCGCCCAGGCCCGCCGTACGCTCCGCGAGGTCAAGGCCGCAAGACCGGACTTCGTGGTGGTCAACGGGGACTTCGTGGACACCGCCTACCCGGCGGACTTCGCGCTCGCCAAGCGGCTGTTCGACGAGGAGTTGGGCGACGAACTGCCCTACTACTACGTCCCCGGCAACCACGAGATCATGGGCGCCCCGATCGACAACTTCCGGGCGGTGTTCGGTGACACCGAGCGGGTCTTCGACCACCGGGGAACCCGTTTCGTCACCCTCAACTCGTCCACCGGCACCCTGCGCGGCGGCGGCTTCGACCAGGTCCGGATGCTCCGCGAGGCGCTCGACTCGGCGGCCGGTGACCCGGCGGTCGGCTCGGTGGTCGTCCTGCACCACCACCCGCCCCGCGACCCGAGCCCGGCCGAGGCCAGCCAACTCGGCGACCGGAAGGAGGCGGCGCTGCTGGAGCAGTGGCTGGCCGACTTCCAGCACCGCACCGGCAAGGGTGCGCTGTTCGTCGGCGGGCACGTCGGCACGTTCCACGCCGACCGGGTCGACGGCGTGCCGTACGTGATCAACGGCAACGCCGGCAAGGGTCCGTCCAGCCCGGCCGACCAGGGCGGCTTCACCGGCTGGACCGAGTTCGGCGTGGACCCGGTCACGGCGGCCGAGGCCGACCGGGCCCGCCGGGACCCACTCGCCGACGGCCCCCGCTGGGTGTCCGCCGAGTTCCACGCGCACGTCGACGGCCTGACGCTGGCCGCCCCCGACACCGTGGCGGTCGGCGCACCGGCGACGGTCACGGCCACGCTGACCCAGGCCGACGTGCGGACGGTGCCGGTGGCGGCGCCGGTCAGCGCCGACTGGATCGGCTCGCCCAACCTGCACGTCGGCTCGCCGCTCGGGCTCCGGCCCTGGCACGCGGCCTGGTTCGACCCGGCCACCGGCCGGCTGACGGCGCTGCGGCCGGGCGCGACGGTGACCCTGACGGTCGACGTCAACACCGCTTCCGCCGCCGCGACCATCATTCTGAGGTGATCGGCGGGGTCCCTTGTCGGCATCCTGGGGAGACAAGGGGCCCCGGCCGACACCGCACCCGGAGGCCCGCGCCGTAGCGGTGCGGGCCTCCGCGTGACTCAGAAATCGCCCTCGGCGACCTGGAACACCGTGAGGCCCAGGTCGCGCCACATCCGCACGACCTGCATCCGGTCGTCGAAGACGCCGACCACCCGGTACCGGTCCCGGACCTCCCGCTCGTAGATCTCCCGCTTGACGATCGAGTCCTTGCGGGAGTCGCCCACCGCCCGCAGGTGCAGCGCCAGGTAGGGGACCCTGACGTGCCGGGCCAGCCACGCCTCGGTGGCGGCCCGGGCGGAGGCGTCCCGTCCCGAGCAGAAGACCACCCCGTACCCGGCGGCGTGCATCGCCCGGACCGCCGCGATCACCGCCGGGTTCGGGGCGTCCGCACTGACCCGGGTCATGTCGTACGGGCTGCGCGAGACGTTCAACGCCACCGTGCCGTCGATGTCCACCAGGACGATCTCCGGGGGCTCGGCCGACGGCGGGTGGACGGTGGCCGCCCGGCCGGTCCGGGCCTGCGGCACGGGCAGCGGCAGCGTGCGCCCCTCCAGGTACCGCTCGTGCAGCCGCCGGATCGCCGCCTCGCCCACCCGGTCGGCCTCCGGGCGGGCGGCGTCACGGCGCAGGCACTCCTCGAGCGGCACGTCGGTGAAGTCGTGCACCTCGAACTCGGCCCCGTAGCGGGCGGCCAGGTCGGCCCAGTCCCGCAGCGTCCGGGAGCGCAGATTGGTGTCGTCCACGCAGACGTCCGCCCGGGCCTTCAGCAGCGCCTCGACCTGGGCCCGCTGCACGACGGTCACCTGTGCCTCGGCCCACTGCGTGAAGAGCCGCTCGCCGTGCAGCATCCGGCGCAGGTCGTCCCGGTTGACCCGGACCACGGACGGTTGCAGCGTCCGGGCGAAGGTGGTCTTGCCGGAGGCGGGCAGTCCCCGGGTGGCGATCAGGCGGGCCATCGGTCCCTCCGTGTCGTACGTCGGATCGGCCGGGTCAGGTGAATGCCCGGCGGCGGGCCGGGAATGCGGGAGTACGGGCGTGCGTTGTCGATGCCGGACCTGCTGTGCGGGCCGGCTGCCGGCTCGGCGTACGCCCGTGGCACACTGGTCAATCGGCCACCGGTTCCGGTTCACGCCCGCATCGTCGCGCACCGTGACGAGGGCGACCCGGCGACCATCCACGAGAGGACCGAGGCGACATGAAGCCCAACATCCACCCGGAGTACGTGACCACCGACGTCACCTGCTCCTGCGGCAACACCTTCACCACCCGCAGCACCGCCAAGGGCGGCTCCATCCACGTCGAGACGTGCAGCGCGTGCCACCCGTTCTACACGGGCAAGCAGCGCGTCCTGGACACCGCCGGCCGGGTGGCGAAGTTCCAGCAGAAGTACGCCAAGGTTCAGGCCAAGAAGGGCAAGTAACGTCGCGATCGGCGCCCGCGTCCGGTTTCCCACCGGGCGCGGGCGCCGTCCGTCTCACCCCTCCAGCGCCGTCGTCGAAGGAGCACCCGTCCATGAGCAGCGAGCGTCTGGCCGCCCTCCTCGACGAGTACGCCGAGCTGGAGCAGCGGCTGGCTGATCCGTCCATCCACGCTGACCAGAACACGGCCCGCCGGGTCGGCCGCCGGTACGCGGAGCTGGTGCCGGTGCACAAGGCCGCCGCCGAGCTGGCGCAGGCCCGCGCGGACCTGACGGCGGCGAAGGAGCTGGCCGCCGAGGACCCGGCTTTCGCCGCCGAGGCGGAGACCATCGCGGCGACCCTGCCGGTGCTGGAGGAGCGCCTCGCCGAGCTGCTCATCCCGCGCGACCCGCACGACGCCAAGGACGTCATCGTGGAGATCAAGGCGGGGGAGGGCGGCGAGGAGTCCGCGCTCTTCGCCGGTGACCTGCTCCGGATGTACAGCCGGTACGCCGAGCGGCGCGGCTGGCTCGTCGAGGTGATCGACGCGCAGGACTCCGACCTGGGCGGGGTGAAGGACGTGTCGCTGGCGATCAAGACCAAAGGGGTGCCGGAGGGCGGCAACGGGGTGTGGTCCCGGCTCAAGTGGGAGGGCGGCGTGCACCGCGTGCAGCGCGTCCCGGTCACCGAGTCGCAGGGCCGCATCCACACCAGCGCGGCCGGCGTGCTGGTGCTGCCGGAGGCCGAGGAGGTCGACGTCACGATCGACCCGAACGAGCTGCGGATCGACGTGTTCCGCTCGTCCGGCCCGGGCGGCCAGTCGGTGAACACCACCGACTCGGCGGTCCGGATCACCCACCTGCCGACCGGCATCGTGGTCTCCTGCCAGAACGAGAAGTCCCAGCTGCAGAACCGCGAGCAGGCGCTGCGGATCCTGCGGGCGCGGCTGCTGGCGGTGGCCCAGGAGCAGGCCGACGCGGCCGCCTCGGACGCCCGCAAGGCACAGGTGCGGACGGTGGACCGCTCGGAGCGGATCCGCACGTACAACTTCCCGCAGAACCGGATCACCGACCACCGGATCGGCTACACGGCGTACAACCTCGACCTGGCGCTCGCCGGGGAGCTGGACGGCGTGCTGGACGCGCTCGCCGAGGCCGACCGGGCGGCCCGCCTCGCCGGCGACCCGGAGCTGGCGCGCCGCTGACCCGCTCAGGAGGCGCGGGGACGGCTCTTCGCCCGCAGCATCTCCCGGTCGGCGGCCTCGAAGGCCGCGCTCAGCGCGTCCCGCACGCCCGGACCGCCGGCGGGCATCTCGGCGAAGCCGATGCTGACCGCGACCGGGGTGCCGGGGACGAGGGACTCCCAGTCCTCGGTGCGCACGGCGGACTCGATCCGCCGGGCCACCTCGGCCGCCTCGGCCATCCCCGCGCCCGGCAGCACCACGACGAACTCGTCCCCGCCGTAGCGGGCCACGAAGTCGCCCCGGCGCATCACCCGGTTGACCACACCGGCGACGCGCTGCAGGACCAGGTCGCCGGAGTGGTGCCCGTGGCGGGTGTTCACGGCCTTGAACCCGTCCAGGTCGCAGACGCCGATCACCACCCGCTCGCCCCGGGCCAGGACGGCGCCGATGTAGCGCTCCAGGCGGCGCCGGTTGGGCAGCCCGGTCAGCGGGTCGGTCAGCGCCTCACCCTCGTAGCGGGCCGCCTCGCGGCGCATCTCCTCGTGGTCGATCCGGGCGGCGATCCCGTCGATGTAGACGTCCCGCAGTCGGTCGTTGCGCTGCGCGGCGAGCCGGAACGCCAGCCGGTCGGCGCGGTGCGCCGCGGCGTGATCGCCGGCCCGGCCCAGGGCGATGCTGCGCAGCCGGGCCGGCTCGGCCGCGCCGAGCGTCTCGCTGGAGACGCGCACCCCGTCCAGCCGGGTGACCGCCTCGACCGGCCGGCCCTCCGCGATGGCCAGGCAGATCTCGCCGAGCTGGCGCATGTCCCGGGCGCGGGCGCTGTCCCCGCCGTGGCCGAGCAGCCGGGCCGGGGAGCCGTCCGTACCGACCTCCAACCGGTCGCCCAGCGCCGCCCGGCGGGCGGCGGCGTAGCCGTACGCCGCGAGGCTGCTCGGGCGCAGCCGCCCGGCCCGCCCGTCGCGGAGGAACCGTTCCAGGTCGGCGGCGATGTCGCGGAGCACCCGGAGGCAGCCGTCGCTGTCGCCGTTGTGGTCCAGGGCGACGGCGTTGCGCAGCCGGATGCCGGGAGCGGCGAACGTCTCCTCCGGGATGCCGGCGGCCATCCCGAGCTGCCGGGCGCGCTCGATGGCGCTCAGGGCGTACCCGTGGAAGCTCAGGTACGAGTAGGCCATCGCCAGGTCGTGCCAGCCCCACGCGGTGTCCCGGTCGGGGTCCTCGACGGCGCCCAGCGCGCGGGCGGCCCGCACCAGGTGGGTGACGCAGCGGTCCAGCGCACCCTGGTGGTGGGCGGCGAGCGCGGCGAGCGCGTTGAGGTGCCCGTGCAGGTACGGCTCGGCGAGGTCCCGGACGGCGTTGGTGGCCTCCTCGATGGCCCGGGTGTACTCGGCGGTGCGGCCCAGGTTGATTACCGCGGAGAGGCGCTGCACCAGCGCGTCGGCCCGCGCGTACCGGTCGGTGGTGGTGCCGAGCACCTGTTCGAGGATCGTCCAGGCCTCGGCGGAACGGCTCGACTCCTGCAGGGCACGTGCCCGTGTCAGGGCGTCGACCTGGTCGCCGACCCGGTCGAGCCAACCCACCCGCGACCTCCCGTCGGTGTGCGCCTGACCGCACCGGCTCGTGACCGGTCACCGCGACGCTTCATGATTATGTCGTGAGTACCCTGCCGCAACACCCGTCCGAAGGGACGAACCGGGAGCGACCCGCGCCGGCGATCGCCCGGGCGGCCCGGCTGCTGGCGGACGCCGGCGTCGCGGGTGCGCGCGGGGAGGCGGAGCTGCTGGCCGCGTCCGTGCTGGGGGTGCCGCGGGGGCGGCTGGCCCTGGCGGACGGGTTCACGCCGGCGCAGCGCGAGCGGTTCGACAGCCTGGTCCGGCGGCGGGCCGGCCGCGAACCGCTGCAGCACATCACCGGCGTCGCGCCGTTCCGGCACCTGGAACTGGCGGTGGGCCCGGGTGTCTTCGTGCCCCGCCCGGAGACCGAGCTGCTCGCCGGCTGGGGCGTCGAGCAGGCACGACGGCTGGCGTCGCCGCTGGTGGTCGACCTGTGCAGCGGTTCCGGCGCGATCGCCCTCGCGGTGGCCCAGGAGGTGCCGGCGGCCCGCGTGGTGGCGGTGGAGGGCGCCCCGGAGGCGCTGTCCTGGTTGCGGCGCAACGCCAGCGACCGGGCGGCCGCGGGGGACCGGCCGGTGGCGGTGGTGGCGGCCGACGTCACCGGGCCGGACCTGCTCGCCGACCTGGCGGGCCGGGTGGACGTGCTGCTGTGCAACCCCCCGTACGTTCCGGCGGGCGTGGCGGTCCCCCCGGAGGTCGGCCGGCACGATCCGGCGGGCGCGGTCTTCGGCGGCGCCGACGGGCTGGCGGTGATCCGGCCCGTGCTGGCGCGGGCCGCGGTGCTGCTGCGCCCGGGCGGCGTGCTCGGCGTCGAGCACGACGACACGCACGGCGATGTGGTGCCCCGGCTGCTCGCCGAGGACGGCCGGTACGCCTCGATCACCGACCACGCCGACCTCACCGGCCGGCCCCGGTTCGCGACCGCGACCCGCCGACCTCCAGCCACCTGACCCCGGCCGGTCCCGGGACGGATGTCCTCGGTCGGTCTCCAGCGGCGACAACCGGCCCTCGATCGCGGCCGGGAAGGTCGGCCCCCACGCCGAGCCTGGGCAGCCCGCACGCCGACCGTGGCCGGGCGTGGCAGACTGCTTCCTCGTGATGCTCTACGACTGCCGGTCGCCCGCCGACCGGGACCGCGGCATCGCGGCCGCCATCGAGGCGGTCCGCAACGGCGAGCTGGTCGTGCTGCCGACCGACACGGTCTACGGGGTCGGGGCGGACGCGTTCACCCCGTACGCGGTCAAGGCCCTGCTCGACGCCAAGGGCGGCCGGCCGGCGCCGCCGCCGGTGCTGATCGGTTCCCGGCACACCCTCGACGGCCTGGTGTTCTCGCTGCCCCGGGCGGCCCGCGACCTCGTGGAGGCGTTCTGGCCGGGGGCCCTGACGATCGTGGTGGAGCACTCGCCGAGCCTCCGCTGGGACCTGGGGGAGACGTCGGGGACGGTCGCCGTGCGGATGCCGCTGCATCCGGTGGCGCTGGAGGTGCTTCGGGAGACGGGCCCGATGGCGGTGGCGTCGGCCAACAAGGCCGGCCAGCCGGCCGCGACCACCGCCGAGGCGGCGCGCGACCAGCTCGCCTACTCGGTGCGCGCGTACCTGGAGGCCGGTCCCGCGGTCGACCCGGTGCCGAGCACGATCGTGGACCTCACCGGTGAGGTGCCGCAACTGGTCCGGGCGGGCGCGATCGGGTTGGACCGGCTGCGCGAGGTGGTACCGGACATCGTCGAGAGCCGGGTGGGCTGAGTGCCTCCGTTCACCGTTCTGCACGTGTGCATGGGCAACATCTGCCGTTCGCCGATGGCGGAGCGGCTGCTGGTCCTGGCCGTCCGGGAGCGGCTGGAGCGGCGCGGGTCGGACCCGGCCGGTGTGGACGACCTGGTGCACAGCCACAGCGCCGGCACCGGCGGCTGGCACGCCGGCGAGGAGATGAACCCGCCGGCGGCGCGGCAGGTCGCGGCGCGGGGCGGCAGCGCCGCGGGCTTCGCCGCCCGCAAGCTGCGTTCGGACCACATCGACGCCGCCGATCTCGTCCTCACCGCTACGGCCGACCAGCAGGAGTACGTGGTGGCGCTGCGTCCCGACGCGGCGCCCCGCACGTTCGTGCTGGGCGAGTTCGGCCGGCTGCTGGCCGCGGTGGACCCGGCCGACCTGCCGCCGGCAGGGTCGACGCCGGAGGCCGTGTACGAGCGCGGTGTCGCCCTGGTCCGGGCGGCCCACGCCGCCCGGGTGGGTGCCGTCCCGCTGCCGACGGACGACCTCGACGATCCGTGGGGCCGGGGCGACCAGTGTTTCAGCCGGGTCGCGGACGAGATCGAGGAGACCGTCCACCCCCTGGCGGCGGCGCTGCTGCCGTGATCCGGGCGTTGCTGCCGTAACCCACCCGGGTTACCCGCCAGGGAACGAGGCGGACAAGAGGCACATTCAGGTCATCCTTGGTGGGTCCTGACGGCTCCTGCGGGGAGAGCTGATGACCCGGGCACACCTCGACAAGACCATGACCATCCTGCTCGCCGGCGTCCTGGCCGGCCTCGTGCTCGCCGCCGCGGCCCTGCCGGCCGCGCTGGTGTTCGGGGTCGGCTTCTCGGCGCTCGCCGCGCCCTACTCGGAGCTGCCGAACACGCTGCGGACGCCGCCGACCGCCCAGCGGTCCAACCTGTACGCCAGCGACGGCACCACGCTGATCACGTCCTTCTACCAGGAGGACCGGGTGGACGTGCCGCTGCACGAGGTGGCCCCGGTGATGCGCCAGGCGATCGTCGCCGCCGAGGACGCCCGGTTCCACGAGCACAGCGGCGTGGACCTGCGCGGCGTGATCCGCGCGTTCACGAACAACAGCAGCGGCGGGACCCGGCAGGGCGCGTCGACCCTGACCATGCAGTACGTCCGGAACGTGCTCTCCAACGACCCGCGGCTCACCGAGCGCCAGCGCCGCGCGGCCACGGAGATCAGCACCACCCGCAAGGTCCAGGAGATGCGGTACGCGCTCGCGCTCGAACGCGAGCTGAGCAAGGACGAGATCCTCACCCGGTACCTCAACATCGCGTACTTCGGCGCCGGGGCGTACGGGGTGGCCGCCGCGAGCAAGCGCTACTTCTCCAAGTCGCCGGCCGAGCTGACGCTGGCCGAGGCGGCGCTGCTCGCCGGGCTGGTCCGCTCGCCGCACTCCGACGACCCGATCAACGGCGACGCCGACGCCGCCGTGCAGCGCCGCGCGTACGTGCTGACCCAGCTGGTCGAGACCGGGCAGGTGCCGCCCGCCGAGGCGGCGCGGGCCAACGTCGAGCCGCTCACGCTGCACCCCAGCGAGACGCCGAACGACTGCACGGCGGTGCCGGCGGCGCACAACGACTGGGGCTTCTTCTGCGACTGGTTCACCCGCTGGTGGAACGCGCAGGAGGCGTTCGGGAAGACCGTCGACGAGCGGCAGCTCGCGCTGCGCCGGGGCGGCTACTCGATCGTGGCGTCGCTGGACCCGGGGGTGCAGCGGGCCGCCACCGAGCAGGCCCGGGGCATCTACCCGGCGGATGCCCGGTACGCGCTGCCGACCGCGGTGGTCCAGCCCGGCACCGGCCGGGTGCTGGCCATGGCGGTGAACCGGAACTACAGCGTGGAGGCCAACCCGGCGGGGTGGAAGAACCGTCCGAACACGGTGAACCAGCTGGTGGCCGGCGGCGGTGCGATCCAGGGTTACCAGGCCGGCAGCACGTTCAAACTGTTCACCATGCTGGCCGCGCTGGAGTCGGGCCTGCCGCTGGCCACCGAGTTCGACGCGCCCGACCGCATCCGGACCGACTATCCGGCCTCCGGCCCGGCGAGCTGCGACGGGTACTGGTGCCCGCGCAACGCCAACTCGTCGATGGCCGGCGAGCACACCATGTGGACCGCGTTCGGCGTGTCGGTCAACACGTACTTCGCCTGGCTGACCGAGCGCGTCGGCGCGGACCGGGTGGTGGAGATGGCCGAGCGGCTGGGCGTCGTGTTCCGGGCCGAGGACGACGCGCGGCTGGCCCGCCACGGCGCCCGCGAGTGGGGACCGTTCACGCTTGGCGTGTCGGCGACCACCCCGCTCGACGTGGCAAACGCGTACGCCACGGTGGCGGCCGAGGGGACCTGGTGCGCACCGCTGCCGGTCGTGAAGATCACCGACGCGGCGGGGCGGCCGGTCGACGCCGCCCAGCCGGACTGCCGGCAGGTGGTGGACCGCGACGTGGCCCGGGCGGCGGCGGACGCCGCGCGCTGCTCGGTCGGCGACCAGTCGATGTACCGGGAATGCGACGGCGGCACCGCGGAGGACCTGCGCCGGCAGCTCGGTCGCCCGGTGGCCGGCAAGACCGGCAGCTCGGAGGGGTACGGCACGGAGACGGTCGTCGCCTTCACGCCGCAGCTCGCGGTCGCGGCGATCGCCGCCAACCCGGACGACCCGCGGGACGCGGTCGGCCGGACGGTGCAGAGCCGGATGGTGGGCGCGGTGGCCGAGCTGATGTCCTTCGCCCTGCGCGACCAGCCGGTGCTGGACTTCGTGCCGCCGAGCGAGGTGGTCGCCTTCGAGGTCACCGACGGCCGGCGGGGCGACTAGGCCCGGGCGGTGCCGCCGTCTCCGCGCCCCGCGCGATGTTGCGCGCCATCCCGCCGAAGACCACCGCGTGGAACGGCGCCACCACACCCCAGTACGCGTGGCCGGCCAGGCCCCGCGGCAGGAAGACGGCGCGCTGGTGGTACCGGCTGCCGCCGTCGTCGCCGGGCAGCGCCCGCAGCTCCAGCCAGGCCCGCCCGGGCAGGCGCATCTCGGCGCGTAACCGCAGCACCTCGCCGGGGATGATCTCCTCCACCCGCCAGAAGTCCAGCGCCTCGCCGACCTGGAGGTGGTGCGGGTCGCGCCGGCCCCGGCGCAGGCCCACCCCGCCGATCAGCCGGTCCAGCCAGCCGCGCACCGACCAGGCCAGCGGGAACGAGTACCAACCGTGCTCGCCGCCGACGCTCTCGATCACCCGCCACAGGGCGTCCGGGGGCGCGGCCACGGCCCGCTCCCGGACGTCGGTGTAGGCCGTGCCGCCGGACCACCGCGGGTCGCTCGGCAGCGGCTCGGCCGGCGCGTACGGGCCGGCGGCGGTGGACCACCGGGTTTCCACCTGCGCGTCGCGGACGTTCGCCAGCGCCAGCTCGACCGCCCGGTCGAAGCCGGTCAGCCCCTCCGGCGGGTCGGGCACGTACGCGGCGAGGTCGCGCTCGTGCGCCACCGCCTCGTGGATCAGGCTCTCCACCAGCGGCCGGGCGATCGCGTTCGGCACCGGCGTGATCAACCCGACCCAGTACGAGGAGAGCGCCGGGCTCAGCGCGCGGACCGGCACGATGCGTCGGCGGCGCAGGCCGGCCACCCGCGCGTACCGCTGCATCATGTCCTGGAACGTGAGCACGTCCGGGCCGGCCACGTCGAAGGAGCGGTTGACCTCCGGCGGGAGGTGGACCGCGCCCAGCAGGTAGCGCAGCACGTCGCGGATCGCGATCGGCTGGATCCGGTTGCGCACCCAGCGCGGGGTCACCATGACCGGCAGCCGCTCGGTCAGGTAGCGCAGCATCTCGAACGAGGCCGAGCCCGACCCGATGATCACCGCTGCGCGCAGGACCGCGGTGGGCACGCCGCTGGCCAGCAGGATGCGCCCCACCTCCGCCCGGGAGCGCAGGTGGGCGGAGGTGGCCGCCGCGCCCGCCGGCGGCTCCGGCCCGCCGAGGTAGACGATCCGGCGTACGCCGGCGGCGCGGGCCGCCTCGGCGAAGTTGGTGGCCGCCTCGCGGTCGGCGGCCTCGAACCCGGCCTGACCGAGCGAGTGCACCAGGTAGTAGGCGACGTCGATCCCCGCCAGTGCGGGCGCCAGCGTCTCCGGTTTCCGCAGGTCGGCCTCGATCACCTCGGTGCGGGACGCCCACGGCACGTCACGTAGCCGGCCGGCCCTGCGGACCAGGCAGCGTACGGTGTGTCCCTCGGCCAGCAGGCGGGGCGCCAGGCGCCCGCCGATGTAGCCCGTCGCTCCGGTGACCAGGCATCGCACGGCTTCCAGTGTGCGGCCCAATAGACTCTGGCGTCGTGGACATCGAGACGACGCCGACCTTCTGGGGACCGGACTTCGACCGGTTACGGGCGACCGACCCGGAGATCGCCGGCGTGGTCCTCGGCGAGCTGACCCGGCTGCGGGACGGTCTCCAGTTGATCGCCAGTGAGAATCTGACCTCGCCGGCCGTCCTCGCGGCGCTCGGCTCGACGCTCACCAACAAGTACGCCGAGGGCTACCCGGGCCGGCGCTACTACGGCGGCTGCGCCGAGGTGGACCGCGCCGAGGAGCTCGCGATCGCCCGGGCGAAGGAGCTGTTCGGCGCCGAGCACGCCAACGTCCAGCCGCACTCCGGCGCGAGCGCGAACCTGGCCGCGTACGCCGCCCTGGTCCAGCCCGGCGACACGGTGCTGGCGATGGACCTGCCGCACGGCGGTCACCTCACCCACGGCAGCCGGGTTAACTTCTCCGGCAAGTGGTTCGCCACCGTCGGCTACCCGGTGCGGCGGGACACCGAGCTGATCGACTACGACGAGGTGCGGGACCTGGCCCTCGCCCACCGGCCGAAGATGATCATCTGTGGCGCGACGGCGTATCCCCGCCTGATCGACTTCGCGCGCTTCCGGGCGATCGCCGACGAGGTCGACGCGTACCTCATGGTCGACGCCGCGCACTTCATCGGCCTGGTCGCCGGTGGGGTCATCCCCTCGCCGGTGCCGCACGCCGATGTCGTCTGCTTCACCACCCACAAGGTGCTGCGCGGCCCGCGCGGCGGCCTGATCCTCTGCCGGGAGTCGCTGGCCCAGCGCATCGACAAGGCGGTCTTCCCGTTCACCCAGGGCGGGCCGCTGATGCACGCCGTCGCGGCCAAGGCGGTCGCGCTGCGCGAGGCCGCGCAGCCCGCCTTCCGGGAGTACGCCGCGCAGGTGGTCGCCAACGCGCAGGTGCTCGCCGCCGGGCTGGCCGACGAGGGGATGCGCCCGGTCTCCGGTGGCACCGACACCCACCTCGCCCTGCTCGACCTGCGCGAGCTGGGCGTGACCGGCGCCGAGGCCGAGGTGCGGTGCGACGCCGCCGGCATCACGCTCAACAAGAACGCCATCCCGTACGACCCGCAGAAGCCGATGGTCGGCTCCGGCATCCGGGTGGGCACGCCCAGCGTCACCACCCGGGGCATGGGCGAGGCGGAGATGCGCCGCATCGCCGGCCTGATCGCCCGGGCGGTCCGCACCGATCCGGAGGCACCGGGCGGGGCGGCCGAGCTGGCCCGGGTGGCCACCGAGGTGACCGAGCTGGTCGCCCAGTTCCCGGCGTACCCCCGTGGCTGAGCCGGAGGTGCGCGAGCCGGCGGCGCGGACGGCCGGCGACCGGCGGTGGCGCCTGCGGCACCTGCCGGTGCTGCTCGCGGCCAGCGGTCTGCTCGCGGCGGCGGCCGCGGTGGTCGGCGCGCTGGCCGGCGGTGCCGAGGCGGCGCTCGGCGCGGCGCTCGGGGTCGCCGTGACGGTCGCCAGTTACACCCTGACCACCGTCGTGCTGGCGTGGGCCGACAGCGTCAACCCGCAGCTGGTGCTCCCGTTCGGCCTCGGCCTGTACGCCGCCAAGTTCACCCTGCTCGGCGTGGTGATGGTCAGCGTGGCCGCGACCGGCTGGGCCGGGCTGGTCCCGCTCTGCCTCGGCATCGCCGCCGGCGTGGTGGTGTGGACCGGCGCGCACTTCTGGTGGTTGACCAGGGTCCACGCGCGCCGGTCGGGTTAGCTGCCCGTCCCACAGCTCGGACGCCGGCGAAATGTGTCCGGCATGGGTCATTCTCTCGGTGGCGGAACGGGAGTAGCGTGCCCACAGACGACGCTGGCCGCCCGACGCCCACACAACGCCGGTTGTGCGGGGGGTGAGGCACAGCCTCGTATTCCCGGCTGATATCGTTCGCCCCGTCATGGCTGGTGACCAAACCCCCCGACCCAGCGGCGGCCCGGACGATGTTCCGTCCGGTGCCGGCCAGGGTTGGACCGCGCTCTCCTACCTGATCGCGGGCATGGGCGTGTGGGGCTTCATCGGCTGGCTGGTCGACCGGTGGCTCGACACCGGTGGCGTCGCCACCGGGATCGGGATCGTGCTCGGCATGGCCGGGGGCGTCATCCTGGTCATCCGCAAGCTCGGCACGCCTACTTAGGAAGGGACGCGGGTGTTCGGAACGGCGAACGTCCTGGCACAGGGCGAGGCAGCATTCCCTCCCAGCGTGGAGGATTTCTACCTGCCCAGCATCGTGCCCTGGGGTGCGGCGAACTCCTACTGGTTCACCAAGATCACCCTGATGGTCTGGCTCGCCGTCGGCGTGCTGATCATCTTCTTCCTGGCCAGCTACCGGAAGCCGCAGCTGGTGCCCACGAAGAAGCAGTGGGTCGCCGAGTCGGTCTACGGCTTCGTGCGCAACAACATCGCGGTCGACATGATCGGGCACGCGGGGGTGCGGTTCGCTCCGTACTTCACCACGCTGTTCTGCTTCATCCTGCTGACCAACTTCTTCGCGATCGTGCCGCTGTTCCAGGTCTCGCCGAACTCGCACATCGCCTTCCCGGCGTTCCTCGCGGTGATCAGCTACGTGCTCTTCATCTACGCCGGCATCCGGCACCACGGCGCGGGGAAGTTCTTCAAGAACTCGCTCATTCCGCCGGCGCCCTGGTACATCCTGCCGCTGCTGGTGCCGATCGAGGCGTTCTCGACCTTCATCATCCGGCCGTTCTCGCTGGCCGTGCGTCTCTTCGCGAACATGTTCGCCGGCCACATGCTCCTGCTGGTCTTCACGCTCGGCGGCTTCACGATGCTCAACGCCAACGTCCTGCTGGCGCCGGTCTCGGTGCTGTCCTGGGTGATGACCGTGGCGCTGACGCTCCTCGAAGCGCTGGTCATCGTCCTGCAGGCCTACGTCTTCACCGTGCTGAGCGCCAGCTACGTGCAGGGCGCGCTCGCCGACGAACACTGATCCACCGCACCAACCGTTGTCGTCCCGCGTGACCGTCACGCGTGATAACCAGGAGGAACCCACTAATGGACATCGTCGCCGCGGTAGAGGGCAGCACCGCCGCCATCGGCTACGGCCTCGCCGCCATCGGCCCGGGTATCGGCGTCGGCCTGGTCTTCGCCGCCTACATCCAGTCGACCGCCCGCCAGCCGGAGTCGTCGCGGATGACCCTGCCGTACGTCTGGATCGGCTTCGCCGTCATCGAGGCGCTCGCGCTGTTCGGCATCGCCTTCGGCTTCATCTGGGCTGGCTGACCCCCGCCCTTCGACCGGGAGGTTTCCCATGTACTTCCTCGCCGCAGAAGGTGGTGAAGGCGGCCACAACCCGATCGTCCCGATCTGGCAGGAGATCGTGGTCGGTGGCATCGCCTTCGCCGTGCTCGCCTTCGTGCTGATGAAGTTCGTCTTCCCGCGGATGGAGCAGACGTTCCAGGCGCGGGTCGACGCGATCGAGGGTGGCATCAAGCGTGCCGAGGCCGCGCAGGCCGAGGCGAACCAGCTCCTCGAGCAGTACCGGGCGCAGCTCGCCGAGGCGCGGACCGACGCCGCCAAGATCCGGGACGACGCCCGGGCCGACGCGGAGGGCATCCGCCAGGACATCCTCGCCAAGGCGCGGGAGGAGTCCGACCGGATCATCGCGGCCGGCCGGGAGCAGCTCTCCGCCGAGCGGGCCACCATCGTGCGCGAGCTGCGCACCGAGGTCGGCGCGCTGGCGGTTGACCTGGCCAGCAAGATCGTCGGTGAGTCGCTCGCCGACGAGGCGCGTCGCAAGGGCACCGTCGACCGGTTCCTGAGCGGTCTCGAGAGCGCGGGGGCCCGCTGATGCAGGCCGCCAGCCGGGAGTCGTACAAGGTCGCGGCGGACCGCCTCGACGCGTACGTCCGTGGCGCGGAGCCGTCGGTGGTGGCCGCCACCGCCGACGAGCTCCTCTCCGTCGCCGACCTGCTGCGCCGGGAGCCGCGGCTGCGCCGGGCGCTCTCCGACCCGGCCCGCTCGGGCGAGGACCGTGCCGGCCTGCTCACCGGGATCCTCGGCGGCAAGGTCGGCGCGGACGCGCTCGACCTGCTGACCGTCCTGGTCTCCGGCCGCTGGTCGGCCCCGTCGGAACTCCTCGAAGGGGCCGAGCGGATCGGCGTGGAGGCGCTGCTGGCCGCCGCCGACAAGGCGGGGGACCTCGGCGAGGTCGAGGACGAGCTGTTCCGCTTCGGTCAGGTCGTGGCCGGTCAGTCGGCGCTGTCCAACGCGCTGTCCGACCCGATGGCCCCGCCCGCCCAGCGGGCCGTGCTCACCCGTGAGCTGCTCGCCGGCAAGGCCCGCCCGGTCACCGTCCGCCTCGTGGAGGTGGCGCTGGGCGGGTTCGGGGGACGCTCCTTCGTCGGGGCGCTCACCCGGCTGGTCGAGCTCGCCGCCGACCGGCGCGACCGGCAGGTGGCGTACGTGACCGTCGCGGCCCCGTTGAGTGAGGAGGAGGAGCGCCGGCTGGGCGCGACCCTCTCCGCGATATACGGTCGGGAGGTCTCCGTCAAGCAGACGGTGGACCCCGAGGTCCTCGGCGGCGTCAGCGTCCGGGTCGGCTCCGACCTGTACGACGGCACCGTTCTGCGCCGCCTCAACGAGACCCGCAACGCGCTCGCGAAGCGCTGAGCCGGCGCCGCCGCGCCAGCGCGCCCTGACTAGACGCCATTCGGACCGGTCGGTACTAGGTATCCCGGGCCCCTGAAACTTAAGGAAGCAGAGGATGGCCGAGCTGACCATCTCGACGGAGGAGATCCGCGGCGCCCTCGAGCGCTACGTCTCCGCCATCTCGTCCGACGTCTCCCGTGAGGAGGTCGGCACCGTCGCCGACGCCGGCGACGGCATCGCCCACGTCGAGGGCCTGCCCTCGACCATGACCAACGAGCTCCTGGAGTTCGAGGACGGCACGCTCGGCGTGGCGCTGAACCTCGACGTCCGGGAGATCGGTGTCGTCGTCCTCGGCGACTTCGCCGGGATCGAGGAGGGGCAGCGCGTCAAGCGCACCGGCCGGGTGCTCTCCGTGCCGGTCGGCGACGCCTTCCTCGGCCGCGTGGTCAACGCGCTCGGCCAGCCGATCGACGGCCTCGGCGACATCCCGACCGAGGGCTACCGCGAGCTGGAGCTCCAGGCCCCGAACGTGATGGCCCGGCAGTCCGTGTCCGAGCCGATGCAGACCGGCATCAAGGCCGTTGACGCCATGACGCCGATCGGCCGCGGTCAGCGTCAGCTGATCATCGGTGACCGCAAGACCGGCAAGACCACCATCGCCCTGGACACGATCCTCAACCAGCGCGACAACTGGCGCTCCGGCGACCCGAAGAAGCAGGTCCGCTGCATCTACGTCGCCGTCGGCCAGAAGGCCTCCACGATCGCCTCGATCAAGGGCCTCCTGGAGGAGTCGGGCGCGATGGAGTACACCACCATCGTCGCCTCCCCGGCCTCCGACCCGGCCGGCTTCAAGTACCTCGCCCCGTACACCGGTTCGTCCATCGGGCAGCACTGGATGTACGGCGGCAAGCACGTCCTGATCGTCTTCGACGACCTGAGCAAGCAGGCCGAGGCGTACCGGGCCGTGTCGCTGCTGCTGCGCCGCCCGCCGGGCCGGGAGGCGTACCCGGGTGACGTCTTCTACCTGCACTCCCGGCTGCTGGAGCGCTGCGCGAAGCTCTCCGACGAGATGGGCGGCGGCTCGATGACCGGTCTGCCGATCATCGAGACCAAGGCGAACGACATCTCGGCGTTCATCCCGACCAACGTCATCTCGATCACCGACGGCCAGATCTTCCTCGAGACCGACCTGTTCAACCAGGGCGTCCGGCCGGCCATCAACGTCGGCACCTCGGTCTCCCGGGTCGGTGGCGCCGCGCAGGTGAAGCCGATGAAGAAGGTCGCCGGTTCGCTGCGGCTCAACCTCGCCCAGTACCGCGAGCTGGAGGCGTTCGCCGCCTTCGCCTCCGACCTGGACAAGGCCTCCCGGGCCCAGCTGGAGCGCGGCTCCCGCCTGGTCGAGCTGCTGAAGCAGCCGAACTACTCGCCGTACCCGGTGCAGGAGCAGGTCGTCTCGGTCTGGGCCGGCACCGAGGGCAAGCTGGACGACATCCCGGTCGGCGAGGTCCGGCGCTTCGAGTCCGAGTTCCTCCAGTACCTGCGCCACAAGCACGAGGGCGTCCTGGCGGGGATCGCGGACAACAAGTGGGACGACGAGATCGTCGGCTCCCTCGACGCGGCGATCACCGATTTCAAGAAGCTCTTCCTTGGCAAGGAGGAGGAGCGGCGGGTCAACGACCCCGAGGCGAAGCCGCTGGAGGGCGAGGAGAACCGCGAGACGGTGACCCGGTTCCGCGACGGCACCACCGACCGTCCGGCCGAGAGCTGACCGATGGCCGCCCAGGTACGCGTACTTCGCCAACGGATCCGCGCGGCGAAGTCGATGAAGAAGATCACCAAGGCGATGGAGCTCGTCGCGACGAGCCGCATCGCCAAGGCCCAGGCCCGGGTGGAGGCGTCGCTGCCGTACGCCCGGGCCATCACCGGGGTGCTCACGGCGCTGGCGTCCAACGCGCGGATCGACCACCCGCTGCTCACCCCGCGTGAGCGGGTGCGGCGGGCCGGTGTCCTCCTGGTCACCAGCGACCGGGGCCTGGCCGGTGGCTACAGCACCAACGCCATCAAGACCGCGGAGTCGCTGATCGCCCGGCTGCGCGCCGACGGCAAGGAGCCCGTGCTCTACGTCATCGGCCGCAAGGGCGTCCAGTACTACCGGTTCCGCAACCGGCCGATCGAGGCGAACTGGACCGGGTTCTCGGAGCAGCCGACCTTCGCCGACGCCCGCGAGGTGGGCCAGACGCTGATCAAGGCGTTCTCGGCCGGCGCGGACGACGTCGACGGCGCCCCCGGGCCCGACGGGGTGCTCGGCATCGACGAGCTGCACATCGTCTACACCGAGTTCAAGTCCCTGATGACCCAGACCCCGGTCGCGAAGATCATCGGGCCGATGGAGGTCGAGGACCGGCCACGGTCCGAGGGCCTGCTCCCGGCGTACGAGTTCGAGCCGGAGGCGGAGGCGCTGCTCGACGCGCTGCTGCCGAAGTACATCAACACGCGGATCTACGCGGCGTTGATCGAGTCGGCGGCGAGCGAGTCGGCGGCCCGGCGGCGGGCGATGAAGAGCGCCACCGACAACGCCGAAGAGATGATCGAGAAGTACACGCGCGAGATGAACTCGGCCCGCCAGGCCGGGATCACCCAGGAGATCAGTGAGATCGTCGGCGGCGCGAACGCGCTGGCCGCGTCGGGAAGTGAAGTGTGATGACTGCCCCAGTAGAGACCAAGACGGCCACCGGTCGCGTGGTCCGGGTCATCGGCCCGGTCGTCGACGCCGAGTTCCCGCGCGACGCCATGCCGGAACTGTTCAACGCCCTGCACGTGGACGTGACGCTGTCCGGCGGCGAGAAGACGCTGACCCTCGAGGTCGCCCAGCACCTGGGTGACAACGTGGTCCGCGCCATCTCGATGCAGCCGACCGACGGTCTGGTGCGTGGCGCCGAGGTACGCGACTCCGGCTCGCCGATCAAGGTGCCGGTGGGCGACGCGGTCAAGGGCCACGTCTTCAACGCGATCGGCGAGGTCCTCAACCTCCGCGAGGGCGAGACGCTCAACCCGGACGACCACTGGCAGATCCACCGCAAGGCCCCGGCCTTCGCGGACCTGGAGCCGAAGACCGAGATGCTGGAGACCGGCATCAAGGTCATCGACCTGCTCGCCCCGTACGTGAAGGGCGGCAAGATCGGCCTGTTCGGCGGCGCCGGTGTGGGCAAGACGGTGCTCATCCAGGAGATGATCACCCGGGTCGCCCGCAACTTCGGTGGTACCTCGGTCTTCGCCGGCGTGGGTGAGCGCACCCGCGAGGGCAACGACCTCATCGCCGAGATGACCGAGTCCGGCGTCATCGACAAGACCGCGCTGGTCTACGGCCAGATGGACGAGCCGCCGGGCACCCGGCTGCGGGTCGCCCTCTCCGCCCTGACCATGGCGGAGTACTTCCGCGACGTGCAGAAGCAGGAGGTGCTGCTCTTCATCGACAACATCTTCCGCTTCACCCAGGCCGGTTCCGAGGTGTCCACGCTGCTCGGCCGTATGCCGAGCGCCGTGGGTTACCAGCCGACCCTGGCCGACGAGATGGGCGAGCTGCAGGAGCGGATCACCTCCGTCCGGGGTCAGGCCATCACCTCGATGCAGGCGATCTACGTGCCCGCCGACGACTACACCGACCCGGCGCCGGCCACCACGTTCGCCCACCTGGACGCGACCACCAACCTGGAGCGGTCGATCTCCGACAAGGGCATCTACCCGGCGGTGGACCCGCTGGCGTCCTCGTCCCGGATCCTCGCGCCGGAGTTCGTCGGCGAGGAGCACTTCGCGGTGGCCACCGAGGTCAAGCGGATCCTGCAGCGCTACAAGGACCTGCAGGACATCATCGCCATCCTCGGTATCGAGGAGCTCTCCGAGGAGGACAAGCTCACCGTCGGCCGGGCCCGCCGGATCGAGCGCTTCCTGTCGCAGAACACCTACGCCGCCGAGCAGTTCACCGGCGTGCCGGGCTCGACGGTCCCGATCAAGGAGACCATCGAGGCGTTCAAGAAGATCAGCGAGGGCGAGTACGACCACTTCCCCGAGCAGGCCTTCTTCATGTGCGGCGGTCTTGAGGACCTGGAGCGCAAGGCCAAGGAGCTGATGGCGCAGGGCTGAGCCCCGCCGCTGGCGACCGCCGCCGGGCACCACCCGTCGGCGACCCGGGAGGCCGTTCCGAGTGATCTCGGGGCGGCCTCCCGTTTCTTCTCCGTCCCGTGATCGTCGCTGTCCGTTTCCGGCAGTCGGCGATCATGCCGGGTGCGAGGTACCGTTCATGCGCGCGCGTCCGAGCATGCGCGCGGAATCGTGCAACCATTCGGCTGCGTGCGCCCGTCTCCTGATCGTGGGCGTGACGAACGGAGATGATCGTGGGTAAGGCCGGAAAGGGCCGCGGGACGAAGAAGCCGTCCGTGTGGGCGGGCGTACCGCGGTGGGCCCAGGTCTGCACGGTCTTCGGTGCTGTACTGATGCTCCTCAGCGGCGCGGTGCTGGTGGGCACCGAGGCCCTGATGGCCCGCTACGAGGGCGCGGTGGGCAAGGCGGACCTCTTCGGCGACCAGGCGGCCGGCGCAAAGGAACGCAAGAGCGACATCAAGGGTCCGCTCAACATCCTGCTGGTCGGCATCGACCCCCGAAGGCCGGAGCAGCCGCCGCTGGCCGACTCGATCATGGTGCTGCACGTACCGGAGAGCCTCGACCGGGCGTACCTGTTCTCCCTGCCGCGTGACCTCTACGTCGAGATCCCCCGCTTCGAGAAGGGCGGCTACAACGGCGGTCGGGACAAGCTGAACGCGGCGATGTCGTACGGCAGCCGCAAGAACGGCCAGAACCCCAGCGCGGCACAGGGCTTCGAACTGCTCGCGAAGACGGTCCAGCAGGTGACCGGAATCGAACGGTTCGACGCCGGCGCGATCATCAACTTCAGTGGCTTCGTCAAGATCGTCGACGCGATGGGCGGCGTCACGATGAACATCGAGCGCGAGGTGCGCTCGGAGCACCGCCGCCCGGACGGCACCCACCGTGAGCCCAGGCCCGGAGGCGGGGGGTACGTCGGCCCGCAGGCGGTCTACCCGAAGGGCAAGCAGCACCTGGAGGGCTGGCAGGCGCTGGACTACGTCCGCCAGCGCTACCCGAAGAACGGCGTGCCGGACGGCGACTACGGCCGGCAGCGCCACCAGCAGCAGTTCGTCAAGGCGATGGCGGGCCAGGCGTTCAGCGCCGACGTGGTGACCAACCCGATCAAGCTGGACCGGGTGCTCCGGGCCGCCGGTCAGTCGCTGGTCTTCAACGGTCGGGGGCACAGCGTGGTCGACTTCGCCCTCGCGTTGAAGAACCTCCGCCCGAACAACATCCAGATGATCAAACTGCCGGGTGGCGGCATCATCGAGGGCGGGAAGTACCGGGGCGAGCGCTTCGAGCCGGCCGTGCAGGACTTCTTCGACGCGCTGCAGGCCGAGCAGCTCGACGCGTTCCTGCTGGAGCACCCCAAGTTCCAGAACGAGGCGGGCTGACCGCCCACCCGTTCCCGGCCGGGACGGGCCCGAGTGGCGTAGGTCTCGCCACCCGCGTTACGGGCCAGCAGGTGGCGAGACTAGACTTTCGGCATCCCGCCGCCGCAGCAAGGAGACAGCGTGGCACAGCAGCTTCACGTCGAGCTCGTAGCCGTCGAGGAGAAGGTCTGGTCCGGCGAGGCCGAGATGGTCGTCGCCCGGACGACCGAGGGTGAGCTGGGTGTGCTGCCGGGGCACGCGCCCCTGCTCGGCCAGCTCGCCGAGCCCGGCCAGGTCCGCATCAAGCTGGCCGGCGGTGAGCAGATCTCCTACGAGGTGGCCGGCGGCTTCCTCTCGGTGAGCGATGCGGGCGTCACCGTCCTGGCCGAGAGCGCCACCCCGGTCTCCGCCGCGCAGGGCCGCTGAGCTTCGCCCGAGATGGAGATCGTCGAAGGGATCGGAATCGGCGTCGCCGTCATCCTCGGCGCGCTCCTGATCCTCTTCGTCCGGCGGGCGCTGGTCGCCCGCAGCGGGGGCATCATCCGGCTCAGCGTCCGGACCTCCACGATGCTCGACGGTCGAGGCTGGGCCCCCGGCTTCGGCCGGTTCGTCGGCGACGAGCTCCGGTGGTACCGGATGTTCAGCTTCGCCCTCCGCCCCAAGCGGGTTCTCTCCCGCAAGGGGCTGGCCGTCGAGCGACGGCGGCTGCCCGAGGGGCAGGAGCGGCTCGCGATGCCCGCCGACTGGGTCATCCTCCGCTGTACCAGTCACCATGCCCCGGTCGAGATCGCCATGGCGCGCTCCACCGTAACCGGGTTCCTCTCCTGGCTCGAGGCCGCCCCTCCGGGGGCGGTCTCGCCGCGTCTGGCCTCCCAGGACTGGCCCGCTGCCTGAGTCCGTCCTGGGTGCGGCTTCAGCGCGTCACCATGCCTTCTGTCTCCTGTCGTCACCGGTTTGCCGAGGCGACGAGTTCGACTTCGTACCCCTGGTTGTCGGCGAGGTAGGCGGCGTAGGTTTCCGGGCCGCCGGCGTGGGGATGGCGGTCCGGAAACAGCAGTGACCAGCCGTGCGCCGGCGCGGCCGCGACCAACCGGTCGACGGCGGCCGGCGGGCCGGCGTGGAAGGCCAGGTGGTTGAGGCCGGGGGAGCGGCGGTCGTGGACCTGCCCGGAGAGCGCCGGGGAGCACTCCAACACCAGGTAGGTGGGGCCGAGCCGCCAGGAGCGGCCGGCCGGCCACTCCTGGAACGGCAGCCAGCCCAGTTCGCCAAGGAGCCAGCCCCAACTGCGGATGGCTGCCGCCAGGTCGGGTACCCACACCTCGACGTGATGCAGCGCGCCGGCGCGGGGAGCCGACGGATCAGACGGTTGCGGGGTCAGCGGTTGCCGCCCGGCACCCATAGCACATCGCCGTCCGGATTTGCCGTTCTTGCCAGGATGAAGAGCAGATCGGAGAGCCGGTTGAGATACTTTGCCGGGAGAGGGCTGGTCCGGTCGGGATCGTGCGCGACCAGGGCCCATGCCGTGCGCTCGGCGCGCCGGGCGGTCGTCCGCGCCACGTGCAGCAGCGCCGCGCCAGCGGTGCCGCCGGGGAGGATGAAGGAGTCGAGCTTGCTCAGGCGTGCGTTGTACTCGTCGCACCAGCCCTCGAGGCGCTCGACGTACTCCTCGGTGACGCGCAGCGGCGGGTACTTCGGGTTCGGCTCGACCGGGGTGGACAGGTCGGCACCCACGTCGAACATGTCGTTCTGGATCGACCCGAGGACCGTCCGCAACTCCTCGTCGAGCTGTCCGAGAGCGAGTGCGACGCCGATCGCGGCGTTGCACTCGTCGACGTCGGCGTACGCGGCGATGCGCGGATCGGTCTTCGGCACCTGCTCGTTGTTGCTCAGCCTGGTCGTGCCGGCATCGCCGGCCTTGGTGTAGATGCGCGTGAGGTGGACGGCCATGACGCACAGCCTACGGATACCGGAACTGACCATCCCGGCGCGGCCGGAGTCGGGCTGGCCGGCCGGCGTGGGGCCCGGGACCGCGGCGGATCCGGCGGCCTGCGACGTCGACGTCATCCGGGTCCGCGGCGGCGCCCGGCTGGCCGGGACCGTGCACGTGGTGGGCGCCAAGAACTCGGCCCTGAAACTCATGGCCGCGGCGCTGCTCGCGCCCGGCCGTAGCGTCATCACCAACGTCCCGCGGATCACCGACATCGCGATCATGGGGGAGGTACTGCGCCGGCTCGGTTGCGGGGTCCGGTTCGACGCGGACGACCCGGTGGACCCGATGGTGGCGCACGGCGGTGTCGCCCGGTCCCGGTCGGTGGTCATCGACGTACCGGACGTGCCCGGGACCGAGGCGGACTACGACCTGGTCCGCCGCCTGCGCGCGTCGATCTGCGTGCTCGGCCCGCTGCTGGCCCGCCGCGGCGGCGTCCGCGTCGCGCACCCGGGTGGCGACGCGATCGGCTCGCGCGGGCTGGACATGCACGTGTCCGGGCTGACCCGGATGGGTGCCGAGATCTCCGGCGAGCACGGCTTCGTGATCGCCTCGGCCCCGGACGGCCTGCGCGGCGCCGACATCGTGCTGGACTTCCCGAGTGTCGGCGCCACCGAGAACCTGGTGATGGCGGCGGTGCTCGCCGAGGGCACGACGGTCATCGACAACGCCGCCCGGGAACCCGAGATCGTCGACATCTGCACGATGCTCAACCAGATGGGCGCCCGCATCGACGGGGCCGGTACCTCGACGCTGACCATCGTGGGGGTCCCCGGGCTGCGCCCGGTGCGGCACGCCACGGTGGGCGACCGGATCGTCGCCGGGACCTGGGCCTTCGGCGCGGCGATGACCCGTGGGGACGTGACCGTGACCGGGGTGCCTCCGGCCTTCCTCGAAGTGGCCCTGGACAAGCTGGTGTCCGCGGGCGGGCTGGTGGAGACCCGCCAGGACGCCTTCCGGATCCGGATGGCCGACCGCCCGCGCGCCGTGGACGTGGTCACGCTGCCGTACCCCGGCTTCGCCACCGACCTGCTGCCGATGGCGATCGGGCTCGCCGCGGTCAGCGACGGCGCCTCCCTGATCACCGAGAACATCTTCGACGGCCGGTTCATGTTCGCCAACGAGATGATGCGCCTGGGAGCGGACATCAAGACCGACGGGCACCACGCCGTGGTACGCGGCCGGCACCGCCTCTCCGGCGCGCCGGTCCGGGCGACCGACATCCGGGCGGGCGCCGGCCTGATCATCGCCGGCCTCTGCGCCGACGGCGTCACGGAGGTCTCGCACGTGCACCACGTCGACCGGGGCTACCCGGACTTCGTGGCGGACCTGCGGGCCCTGGGTGTGGAGGTCGACCGCGGCACCGCGCCCGAGGAGCCGGACCTGGTGATCTGACCGCCCTTAGCAGTCGTTCAGGCTCGCCGACTAGGGTCTGTCGGGTAGGCACCCAATCAGGCGAGGGAGTGAGCAGATGGCGGGTCGACTGGCGGTCGTCGGGGCCGGGCTGATGGGCTCGGGCATCGCCCAGGTGGCGGCGCAGGCGGGCTGGCAGGTGACGCTGCGGGACGTGGACGACGCGGCCACCCGGCGCGGCGTGGACGGCATCCGGAAGTCGCTGGAGAAGTTCGCGTCGAAGGGCGTCCTCGAGGCGTCCGACGTCGAGGCGGCGCTCGGCCGGATCACCCCCACCACCGACCTGGAGGCGGCCGCCGACGCGGACATCGTGGTCGAGGCGGTCTTCGAGAAGATCGAGATCAAGCACGAGGTCTTCCGGGCGCTGGACAAGATCTGCAAGGCCGACGCGGTGCTCGCCACCAACACGTCGGCCATCCCGGTCACCCAGATCGCCACCGCGACCGAGCGGCCGGAGTCGGTCGTCGGCACGCACTTCTTCTCGCCGGTGCCGATGATGAAGCTCTGCGAGCTGGTCCGTGGCTACAAGACCAGTGCGGAGACCCTCGCCACGGCGAAGGCGTTCGCCGAGGGCGTCGGGAAGACCGTGGTGGTGGTCAACCGGGACATCGCCGGCTTCGTGACCACCCGGCTGATCTGCGCGCTGGCGATGGAGGCGATCAAGCTGGTGGAGTCCGGCGTGATCTCCGCCGAGGACCTCGACACCGCCTGCAAGCTCGGCTTCGGCCACGCCATGGGTCCGCTGGCCACGGTCGACCTGACCGGCGTGGACGTGCTGCTCAACGCCACGCGGAACATCTACACGGACACCGCCGACGAGAAGTTCTTCCCGCCGGAGCTGCTCCAGCGGATGGCCACCGCCGGGGACCTGGGCCGCAAGACCGGCCAGGGCTTCTACGCGTACTGAGGTGGAAGGAGGGGCCCCTTGTTGACACTCGCTGTCAACAAGGGCTCCCTCCGCTACCGACGGCGCTGAACGAGGCCCTTCCGCGCACCTCAGCCGTCCCGCTTCGTGGTCCAGCGAAACGTGCCGAGGCAGAGCAGCAGGCCGATCACGCACCAGGCGGCCAGGACCAGGGCGACCCGGCCCAGCTCGAACGAGCCGCCCGGCTCCTGGGCGCCGAACGTGTCCGGCAGGAACACCGAGCGCAGCCCCTGGCACATCCACTTGAGCGGGAAGAGCGCCGCCACCTGCTGCATCCAGCTGGGCAGCTGGGTGAAGACGAAGAACACCCCGGAGATGAACTGCAGGACCAGCGCCACCGGGGTGACCACCGCCGAGCCGCTGCGCGCCGTCCGCGCCAGCGACGAGATCGCGATGCCGCACAGCGTGCAGGCGGTGATGCCCAGGGTGGAAACCCAGCCGAAGGTCAGCCACTTGGCGGCGGTGCCGGGCAGTTCCAGGTCGAACAGGGCGACCGAGACGGCGAGCAGCAGCGCGGTCTCCGCGACGCCGATGACCACCACCATGATCACCTTGCCGGCGAAGTACACCCACTTCGGCATCGGCGTGCCCCGGTAGCGCTTCAGCACCCCCCGGTCCCGCTCGATCGGGATCCAGATGCCGAGGTTCTGGAAGCTCACCGTCATCAGGCCGGCGGCGATCATGCCGGTGATGAAGTACTGCGGGTAGCTCACGCCCGGTGCGATCTCGCCGTCGAAGATGGCGGCGAAGATCAGGATCATGATGACCGGGAAGCCCATCGTGAAGACGACGGACTCCCGGCTGCGCAGGAACTGAGTGATCTCCAGCCGGCCCTGCCGCAGCCCGAGGGCGAGCGGGCCGGGCCGCCGCGGCGGGGCGTCGGCGGCCGGCGTGGTGGGCTTCAACGTCGTGGTCATCGCTGTCCGATCATCCTCAGGTAGACGTCCTCCAGGGTCGGCCGCGTCACCGTCAGGCCGGGGACCTCGCCGCCGAAGCGCGCGGCCAGCTCCGCCACCAGCGCCGTCGGCGTCGCGCTCTCCGCGCTCTCCGCGGCCCCATCCGGCGTACGCCAGGAGACCGTCGCGAGGGCCTCCTGCCGGTTGCCCAACCGATCGGGTACGGCCACCTCGACCAGCCGTCCGCCGGCGATCACGCCGACCCGGTCGGCGAGGGTCTCCGCCTCGTCGAGGTAGTGCGTGGTCAGCACGATCGTCGTGCCGGCGGCCGCCAGGTCGCGGATCAGCTCCCAGAACTCGCGGCGTGCCTCCGGGTCGAAGCCGGTGGTCGGCTCGTCCAGGAAGAGCAGTTCGGGCCGGCCGATGATGCCGAGCGCGACGTCCAGGCGGCGCTTCTGCCCGCCGGAGAGGGTGTGCGTGCGGGCGCGTGCCTTGCCGGCCAGGCCGACCCGGGCGATCACCTTGTCCGGGTCGTCCGCCTCGGGATAGAAGCCGGCGAAGTGGCGCACCACCTCGGCGACGGTCAGCTCATCGAACTCGCCGGTGCCCTGCAGGACGATGCCGACCCGGGAGCGCCAGTCACCCGCCGGGCTCGCCGGGTCGCTGCCGAGCACGAACACCTCGCCGGCGTCCCGCCGCCGGTAGCCCTCCAGGATCTCCACCGTGGTGGTCTTCCCGGCGCCGTTCGGGCCCAGCAGGGCGAACACCTCGCCCCGCCGGACGTCGAGGTCCACCCCGGCCACCGCCACGGTCTCGCCGTACGCCTTGCGCAGCCCCCGTACGGAGATCGCGAGCTCGTCATCCATGCCGTCAAGTGTGCTGCCTGGTCACGGCCGGGTGACGTCCGGGGTGTGGCGATCGCGGACACACCGCGCGCTTGCGTCCGCGCTGTCCGCGACATGGACCTGTGTGGTTTTCCACAACCCGATCTACTTAGCGGTAACTTAAACTCCCGCCATGGACGAGAAGGCACTCCCAGGCCGGTTGCCCGAGCGGGACCGCCCGTGGGTGATGCGCACCTACGCCGGGCACAGTTCGGCCGCCGCGACCAACGCGCTGTTCCGCCGCAACCTGGCGAAGGGGCAGACCGGGCTCTCCGTCGCCTTCGACCTGCCCACCCAGACCGGGTACGACCCCGACCACGAGCTGGCCGCCGGTGAGGTCGGCCGGGTGGGCGTGCCGGTGGCGCACCTCGGCGACATGCGGGCGCTGTTCGAGGGCATCCCGCTGGCCGAGATGAACACCTCGATGACCATCAACGCCCCGGCGATGTGGCTGCTCGGCCTGTACGGCACCGTCGCCGCCGAGCAGGGTGCCGAGCTGCACCGGTGCGCCGGCACCACCCAGAACGACATCATCAAGGAGTACCTGTCGCGCGGGACGTACATCTTCCCGCCGGCGGCGTCGCTGCGGCTGACCGCCGACGTCATCGCGTACACGCTGCGCGAGATGCCCAAGTGGAACCCGGTCAACATCTGCTCGTACCACCTCCAGGAGGCCGGCGCGACCCCGGTGCAGGAGGTCGGCTTCGCGCTGGCCACCGCCGTCGCGGTGCTCGACGCCGTGCGCGACTCCGGCCAGGTGCCCGCCGACCGGATGGGCGACGTGGCGCAGCGGATCAGCTTCTTCGTCAACGCCGGCGTGCGTTTCGTCGAGGAGATCGCCAAGATGCGCGCGTTCGGCGCGCTCTGGGACGAGATCACCCGCGACCGGTACGGCGTGGCCGACCCGAAGCAGCGCCGCTTCCGGTATGGCGTCCAGGTCAACTCGCTCGGCCTGACCGAGGCGCAGCCGGAGAACAACGTCCAGCGCATCGTGCTGGAGATGCTCGGCGTCACCCTCTCCCGGGACGCCCGGGCCCGTGCCGTGCAACTCCCCGCCTGGAACGAGGCGCTCGGCCTGCCCCGCCCCTGGGACCAGCAGTGGTCGCTGCGCATGCAGCAGGTCCTCGCGTACGAGTCGGATCTGCTGGAGTACCCGGACCTGTTCGAGGGCTCGCACGTGATGACCGCGCTGGTCGACGACATCGTCACCGGGGCGCGGGTCGAGCTGGAGAAGGTGCTGGAGATGGGTGGCGTGGTCGCGGCCGTCGAGACCGGCTACCTCAAGAGCGCCCTGGTCGCCTCGCTGGCCGAACGGCGCCGCCGGATGGAGGCCGGCACCGACGTCGTGGTCGGCGTCAACCGGTTCACCGAGACCGAGCCGTCCCCGCTGACCGCGGCCGGCGCCGAGGCCATCGAGCAGGTCGACCCGGCGGTCGAGGTGGCCGCCGCCGCCGGCGTACGCGAGTGGCGGGCCGGCCGGGACGGCGCGGCCGTGGACGCCGCACTCGCCCGGCTCCGCGCGGACGCCGCGACCACCACGAACCTGATCGCGGCGACCCTGGAGTGTGTGCGGGCCGGGGTCACCACCGGCGAGTGGGCGGGCGCGCTGCGACAGGTGTTCGGCGAGTACCGGGCGCCCACCGGTCTCGCCGGCGCCGCCGGGGCCGGCGGGGACGCGACGTTGGCCGCCGTGCGGGAGCGGGTCGCCGCCACCGCCCGCGAACTGGGCAGCGGCCGGCTGCGACTGCTCGTCGGCAAGCCCGGCCTGGACGGACACTCCAACGGTGCCGAGCAGATCGCGGTACGCGCGCGTGACGCCGGCTTCGAGGTCGTCTACCAGGGCATCCGGCTGACCGCCGGGCAGATCGTGGCCGCCGCCGTCGAGGAGGACGTCGACCTGGTCGGCCTGTCCGTGCTCTCCGGTTCGCACCTCGCCGCGGTGCCGGCGGTGCTGGACGGCCTGCGCGCCGCCGGCCGGGGAGACCTGCCGGTCGTGGTCGGCGGCATCATCCCGGCCGTGGACGCCCGGGCGCTCCGGGAGGCCGGCGTCGCCCGGGTCTTCACCCCGAAGGACTTCGCGCTGACCGGCATCATCGACGAACTGGTCACCGTGGTCCGCGACGCCAACGGCCTGAGCTGACCGGAAGGGGCCGCTCGCCGTTCCCCTTCCGGACGCGGCCGGTCAGCGGCTGACGTACGTGAGGCAGTCGGCCATGTCGTTGTCCGGCCCGACCTTGATGCCCGGCGCGTGGCACTCCAGCTGGTCGTTGTGCTGGCAGTCCGCCCGCTGGCAGGCACCCACCTGCGCGATCAGCCCGTCCACCCCAGCCCGCACCGTCGGCAGTTCGATGAACGTGTGGCAGTGGGCGTGATCCCTGCTGCCGATCGTGATGGCGAAGGCGTGGCAGTCGCCGGTGTGGTTGTACCCGCACGCAGTCACCACGCACTCCTGGACGCGGGGCATCTCCATCGCTGCGGTCATGCCAACCTCCTCGTGAGTCCTGGTCCGATTCTAGGCTTTTGGGAGGGTTGGCGGCTTTGAATAAGTTCGGTGGTTGCGGCTCTGGCTCGGTGGTTGCGGTTGGCGGGTGGCCCGCCGTGTCCGGCTTCGGGCCGTCAGCGTGACCCGGCGGGGCCCGGGGGTCTTCTGGGGCACTGCTCGCGGGTTGTGCAGTGTGTGTCGGGTGTCCGGATCGGATGTCCTCTTCTGTGTCGGGGTGTCGGGTTTGGGGGTGTGGTCGGGGGCATCGTGGGGGCGGAATGGTCGCGGGCTCGGGGTCGTTACATCCACTGGACGATCGAGCAGGGCCGGCGGGCCGGGCAGGTTCTGATGGGCCCGGGTCGGCGGCTGTGGACCTGACTCGTTTACGTCATCGCCCGGCTACGGCACGATCGCCCGGCTGTGGCACCGCAACCGAGCCCCGCCCCTGGTGGTGTGGGTTGCCTCTGGTGTCAGCCGGATCCTGGTTGGCCCAGTGGTCGCCGGAATGTTGGTGGCCGGTCGGTCGTTACACCTGGACCCGGCACCGTGAAGGGGCCATCCCCCCGCCCCCTCGGATGCCGGTGGTTCTTTCCCCCAAGTCTTTGAGCGCCTCGGATGGTGCTTGCACCGCCTACGCCCGTCCCCCCCTTTTGGGCTGGTGGTGCCGACCCCCGAATGGAGCTTCATCATGAACACGATCATGCGTAAGAGCGTTCTGGGTATTGCTGGTCTGGCGTTTGCTGGTGGTCTGGTCGGTGGCCCGGTCGCCGCGCACGCCGCCCCGACCCTCGAAACCACCCCCACCGCCGCTGCCGCTGTGGTGCGGGCTGACAAGCCCGATGCGGGCAAGCTGATCCCGCACGGTGTGCAGGGCAAGCAGTCGCGCATCGACCTGTCCGATGAGCAGACCGCGAATGTGAAGGCGATCATCGCGGCGACGAAGAAGTCCGGCATGGACGAGCGGGCCGCCGTGGTCGCGATCGCCACCGCGCTGCAGGAGTCGAAGCTGGAGAACCTGGGTCACCTGGGTGAGCGCAACGACCACGACTCGCAGGGCCTGTTCCAGCAGCGCCCGTCCAGCGGGTGGGGCACGGTGGAGCAGATCACCGACCCCGAGTACTCGACCATGGCGTTCCTCAAGGGCCTCCAGCAGGTCGACGGCTGGCAGGACATGCCGCTGACCAAGGCCGCCCAGACCGTGCAGGTCTCGGCCTACCCGGACCACTACGCCCAGTGGGAACAGCAGGCCGCCGACCTGGTCGCCAAGCACTGGAACTGACCCACACAACCGCAGACCTTCCTCACAGGGGGAAATGAAGTCGCTGGCCGGCACCCGACACCCGGGTGCCGGCCAGCGGCGTCCCCACCGACCGACCGGCCCGACCGGCAACCCGGCCCGGCCGGCCCGACCGTCGGCAGGCCCGACCGACCCCCGAGGGACAGCACACCCGACCCCGCAACCGCGACCAGCACGAAGCCAGGCACGGCAGGCACGCCCCCAACCGCAACCCACGCGGGCCGGAAGCAACCGCGCCGAAGCCAGGCGAGCCGACCCCCGCAAGGGAGCCGGCCCGGCGCGGTTCAGACGCGGAAGCCCGCGGCCCGAGCGGCAGCGCGCTCACGGCGACGGTCGGCGCGGCGGCGGACGAACCAGACGACGAAGAGCACCAGACCGAGCAGGAACGCCAGCACCAGGACCGGCAACAGGATCGCGACCACCGACATCACCACGCTGGTGGCGTCCTCGGCCGTGCTCGCGACCGGCGCGCCGAACCCGGCCGTGGTCGCGTTGACGACGGGCCGGGCCGCCGCCTTGAGCAGGTGCACGCCCAGCGCGATCAGTACGCCGGTCACCACGGGGATCCACTGGTTCGAGGAGAAGAAGCTGCCCGGGTCGCTCACCGTGACCGTCTCCGAGGTCGCGCCGGCGCCGAAGGCGAGCCCGCCCGCGGTCGGCCGGACCACGGTCTGCACCACGTCGTTGACGTGGTCGACCACCGGGACCTTGTCGGCGACCACCTCGACGGCGAGCAGTACGGCCAGGATGGTCAGCACCCAGCCGTTTCCGAGCCACTGCCAGCCCGACGGCAGGTCGATGACGTCGCTGTAGCGGGCGAGCAGGCCCATGGTGAGCAGCGGGATGTACGCGTTCAGGCCCGCCGAGGCGGCGAGGCCCGTACCGGTGAGCACTTCGAGCACCGTCTCAGCATCGCACCGGCGCGCCAGTGGCGCTCGGCGGCACCTGACCGCCCCTCCGCTACCCTCGTCGGGTGCGGTTGGTGATTGCGAAGTGCTCGGTGGACTACGTCGGACGGCTCTCGGCCCACCTGCCGCTGGCCACGCGGTTGCTGATGGTGAAGGCGGACGGGTCGGTGTCGATCCACGCGGACGACCGGGCGTACAAGCCGCTGAACTGGATGAGCCCGCCCTGCCGGCTGGAGGAGGCACCGGGGGTGTGGCGGGTGGTCAACAAGGCCGGCGAGGAGCTGCGCATCACCCTCGAGGAGATCTTCCAGGACACGTCGTACGACCTGGGTGTCGACCCGGGGCTGCGCAAGGACGGGGTGGAGGCGCATCTCCAGGAGTTGCTCGCGGCCAACCCGGAGACGCTGGGCGAGGGTTTCACGCTGGTCCGCCGGGAGTACATGACGGCGATCGGCCCGGTCGACCTGCTCTGCCGGGACGCGAACAACGCGGCCGTCGCGGTCGAGGTGAAGCGGCGCGGCGAGATCGACGGTGTGGAGCAGCTGACCCGTTACCTGGAGCTGATGAACCGGGATCCCCTGCTCGCCCCGGTCAGCGGTGTCTTCGCGGCGCAGGAGATCAAGCCGCAGGCCCGGGTGCTCGCCACGGACCGGGGGATCCGCTGTGTGGTGGTCGACTACGACAAGCTGCGCGGCATCGAGCGCGACGAGCTGACCTTGTTCTGATCGGCCCGGCCGGCGCGTCAACGGCCGTACATCATCTTGACGACCTTGACCAGCCGGGCGACGTCGGCCGGCGTGCGGTCGAAGGTCATCGCGGGCAGCAGCGACCGGGCCCGGCGGCGGGTGACGGCCTTGGCGCGGGCGAACTCGCGCAGCCCGTCCTCGCCGTGGATCCGCCCGAAGCCGGACTCGCCGACACCCCCGAACGGCAGGGTGGACATTCCGGCGAAGGTCAGGGCCGAGTTCACCGAGGCCATCCCGGAGCGCAGGCGCGCCGCGACCGCCACGGCCCGACGCCGGCCGAAGACCGAGCCGCCCAGGCCGTACGGCAGGGCGTTGGCTCGGGCGACGGCCTCGTCGGTGTCGCGGACCCGGTTGATGGTCAGGGTGGGGCCGAAGGTCTCCTCGCGTACGGCGATCGAGTCCTCGGGGACGTCCACCAGCACGGTTGGGTGCACGTACGGCGGCTGGACCGCGTCGGCGCCGCCCAGCACCGCACGACCGCCCCGGGACAGCGCGTCGTCGATGTGCCGGCGGATGACGTCGAGCTGGCTCGGCATGGTGATCGGGCCGATGTCGGTGCCGTCGGCGCCGACGGTGAGCCGGCCGGCCCGCTGGACCACCTTGTCGACGAAGGCGTCGAAGACCGGCTCGACGGCGTACACCCGCTCGATGCCGATGCAGGTCTGGCCGGCGTTGGTGAGCCCGCCCCAGACGGCGGCGTCGGCGGCGGCGTCCAGGTTGGCGTCGGCGTCGACGATCATCGCGTCCTTGCCGCCGGCCTCGATGAGGACGGGGGTCAGCGACTCGGCGCAGGCGGTCATCACCCGCCGGGCGGTCGCCGTCGAGCCGGTGAAGGCCACCTTGTCGACGCCGGACCGGCAGAGCGCCGCCCCGACGTCGCCGAGACCGTGCACCGCGCTGAACACCGGCTGTTCGCCGACGACCTCGGCGAACGTGTCGACCAGCCACTGGCCGACGGCCGGCGTGTACTCGCTGGGCTTGAACACCACGGTGTTGCCGGCGGCCAGGGCGTACGCGGTGGAGCCGATCGGGGTGAAGACGGGGTAGTTCCACGGGCCGATGACGCCGATGACCCCGAACGGCTGGTACTCCAGGTGGGCGGAGAACTCCGCCAGCACGAGCCGGGAACGCACCCGGCGCGGGCCGAGCACCCGCCGCGCGTTGCGGGCAGCCCAGTCGACGTGCTCGACGGCGGTGACCACCTCGACGACGGCGTCGGCGACCGGCTTGCCGCCCTCGAGGTGTACCAGCTCGGCGAGCTCCTCGATCCGCTTCGCCAGCAGGGCCCGCCAGCGCAGCAGCCGTTCCCGCCGGCCGCCGAAGCCAAGACCGGCCCACCAGCCGGCGGCGGCGCGGGCCCGCACCACGGCCGCCTCGACGTCGGCGGGGGTCGCGACCGGCAGCCGCCCGGCCTCCGCGCCGGTCGCCGGGCTCGTCGACACGAGCCGACCATCCTCGATCACCGGGGTGCCCGGCACATGCACAGCCGTCATGGCGGAAGTCTAGACCCGAGAATTACTCGCCGGTAGGGGCGCGCGAGGCTGCCGCTCGGACCCGGCCCGGTGCCGCTTCCGGCCGTGCCGCCTGATCGGCGCGGCGGCGTTGAACACGGCGGCGCCGCAAGCCGTGTCATCGGGCAGGGAGTACGTAGGGTGGGGGCACATCCCCTGATACCGGGCACCGGACGACGAAACACTGAACGGAAGGTGTCCGGCTGGCGAGGGGAGATGTCCGGCCGGGCGGTGAAGACAACTACCGTCTGATGGCAGGCTGACGCACGGGGTGACCGCGGGGTGGAGGGGCGGACTGTCCATGGAGGAGCATCCGGAGTTTCTGCCGTTGGTGACGGTGGCCGGTGGGCCGATGCGGGGGATGAGCTTCCGGCTCGGGCCGAACCGGCTCGTGGTCGGGCGGGCGCCGACGGCGGACGTCGTCGTGGCCGACCCGCACCTGAGCCGCCGGCACGTCGAGCTGTGGCTGGATCCGGAGGGCCCGTCGGTGCTCGACCTGGGCTCGACGAACGGCACCTGGCTCAACGACCGGCGGATCAGCGGGATGGCGCGGCTCGCCGACGGTGACGTGATCCGGATCGGCCGTACGGAACTGCGGGTGTACGACCCGGGCGTGGCCCGTACCGATCCGGTCGGGCTGACCTTCGGCCTGGGCCGGCGGGACCAGCGGCCGACCCTGCCGCTGCCGATCGCCACCCCGGAGCGGGCCGCGCCGGCCGCCGTCGAGGCGGGCCCTCCGGCCGCCGAGCGGGCGCTGTCGGCCGTCGCGGAACCGGCCGCCGCGCCGGCGGATGCCGTTCCGGCCTGACTCGGTCGCCGGGCCGGCGGATGCCGTTTCGGCCTGACTCGGTCGCCGGGCCGGCCGGCGCCCTCCGGGCCCGGCCGCGGAGCCGCGGCGGGCGGATTTTGTCCAGCGTGGTCCGGCCGGGCATCGCCGCCAGCACCCCGGGTGTGACGCACACGCGGGGTGGTCGACTCATGTCGGCGGGCGCCATGGACGGGTCGCGGGTGGCCTGGCAACATGCCGCGGATGGAGACTCAGCAGCAGGTCGTGTCCGCCAACGGGATCTCCCAGTCGGTGCGGGTGGCCGGGCCGCCGGACGGCCTGCCGGTGCTGCTGATCCACGGCAACTGCTCGTCGGCCCTGTTCTGGGAGCCGCTGGTCCGGCGGCTGCCGGACCACCTGCGGGTGATCGCGCCGGACCTGCGCGGCTACGGGGAGACGGAGACCGCGCCGGTCGACGCGACGCGCGGCCTGGCCGACTTCGCCGACGACGTCGCCGCCCTGCTCGACCTGGAGTCGCTCCTCCCGGCCGGCGCCCGGCCGGTGGTCGTCGGCCACTCGCTCGGTGGCGGCGTGGCGATGCGGCTCCTGGTCGACCACCCCGACCGGGTGGCCGGACTGCTGCTGGAGGCGCCCGTCTCGCCGTACGGCTTCGGGGGGACGCGGGGCCCGGACGGCACCCCGACCACGCCGGACTTCGCGGGCACCGGGGCCGGAACCGCGAACGCGGACTTCGTCCGGCGGCTGGCCGCCCAGGACCGCGGTGCCGACGGGCCGACGAGCCCGCGGGCCGTCCTGCGCAGCGCTTACGTCGCCGATCCGGCGGCGCTCGGCGACGACGAGGAACTGCTGCTGGACACCGTCCTGTCCACCGCGACCGGCGAGGACAACTACCCGGGAACGGCCGAGCCGTCCGCCAACTGGCCGGGGACCGCCCCCGGCGAGCGGGGAGTGCTGAACGCCCTCGCGCCGACCCACTTCCGGATCGCCGAGGACCTGCTCGCCGTGCCGGCCAAGCCACCGGTCACCTGGGTACGCGGCGACGCCGACGTGATCGTCTCCGACACCTCGCTGTTCGACCTGGCGTACCTGGGGTCGTTGGGCGTGGTGCCCGGCTGGCCGGGGGAGGGGGAGTGCCCGCCGCAGCCGATGGTCGGGCAGACCCGGGCGGTGCTGGAGCGCTACGCGGCGGCGGGTGGGTCGTACCGGGAGGTGGTGCTCCCGGGCTGCGGCCACAGCCCGCACATCGAGCGGCCGGCCGAGTTCGCCGCCGAACTCCTCGCCCTGGTCGGCCCGCACCGCTGACGCGACGCGGCGACTCGGTCCGCGCCGCTGACGCGGCGAGCGGGGCCGCACCGCGTGACGCGGCGACCCGGTCCGCGCCGCTGACGTGACGCGGCGACCGGGCCCACGCGGCTGATCCGGCACCCCGCCCGCGCGGGCCGACACCGGGGCCCGCCGGGGCGGCGGTCCATCGATGGCGGCGAGCCGTGAAATATCCCACGGCGCCTCGACAACCATGCGTCACGTGGCAGACTCGCGCGCATAACCTTAGCGGCCGTTCATGCCGGCTGCGCGGAGCGAACCAGGGGAGGCCGGTCGTGGCGCGCGAGTTCACCAGTGTGGGTGTGGTGGGTCTGGGCACCATGGGTGCCGGCATCGTCGAGGTGTTCGCCCGCAACGGCATCGACGTCGTCGCGGTCGAGATCTCCGACCCGGCCCTGGAGCGCGGCCGGACCACGCTGACCGGCTCGACCGACCGGGCGGTGGCCAAGGGCAAGCTCGCGGCGGCCGACCGGGACGCCCTGCTGGCCCGGGTCGACTGGCAGGTCGGGCTGGACGCGCTGCACTCCGTGGACCTGGTGATCGAGGCGGTCCCCGAGCACCTCGACCTGAAGCAGCGGATCTTCGCCGAGCTGGACCGGGTCTGCAAGCCGGAGGCGATCCTCGCCACCAACACCTCGTCGCTCTCGGTCACCGAGATCTCGGTGGCCACCACCCGTCCGAACCAGGTCATCGGCATCCACTTCTTCAACCCGGCGCCGGTGATGAAGCTGGTGGAGATCGTCCGCACCGTGGTCACCTCGCCGGAGGTGGTCGCCGACGTGGAGGCGCTCTGCGAGCGGCTGGGCAAGGTCGACGTGACGATCAGCGACCGGGCCGGCTTCATCGCCAACGCGCTGCTCTTCGGCTACCTCAACCACGCGGTCGGCATGCTCGAGTCGCGGTACGCCACCCGCGAGGACATCGACGCGGCGATGAAGCTGGGCTGCGGCCTTCCGATGGGCCCGCTCGCGCTGATGGACCTCATCGGTCTGGACACCGCGTACGAGATCCTGGACACGATGTACCGGCGCGGTGGCCGGGACCGCCGGCACGCCCCGGTGCCGCTGATCAAGCAGATGGTCACCGCCGGGTTGCTCGGGCGGAAGTCCGGGCGTGGCTTCTACACCTACGAGCGGCCCGGTTCGCCGGTGGTCGTACCGGACGAGCAGACGCCGGTGGGCACGGAGTCGGCGCTCGCCGACGGCGCCCGCGGGCCGGCCAAGGTCGGCGTGGTCGGCTCGGGGACCATGGCCACCGGCATCATCGAGGTGTTCGCCAAGGCCGGGTACGAGGTGGTCTCGGTGACCCGGGGCGCCGAGAAGTCCGCGAAGGTCTTCGAGGCGGTCAAGACCTCGCTGAACAAGGGCGTCGTGCGCGGCAAGCTGAGCGAGGCCGACCGGGACGCCGCCCTGGGCCGGATCACCTGGTCCGCGACGCTGGAGCACCTCGCCGACGTGGATCTCGTGGTCGAGGCGGTCGTCGAGGAGTTGAGCGTCAAGAAGGCGCTGTTCGCGAGCCTCGACGAGATCTGCAAGCCGGGGGTGGTGCTCGCCACCACCACCTCGTCGCTTCCGGTGATCGACGTGGCGATGGCCACCCAGCGCCCCGCCGACGTGGTGGGCCTGCACTTCTTCAACCCCGCGCCGATCATGCCGCTGGTCGAGATCGTGCAGACGATCCGCACCTCGGCGGAGACCACCGCCACCGCGAGGGCGGTCTGCGCGAGGCTGGGCAAGACCGGCGTGGTCTGCGGCGACCGCTCGGGTTTCATCGTCAACGCGCTGCTCTTCCCGTACCTGAACGACGCGGTGAAGATGCTGGAGGCCAGCTACTCGACCGCCGACGACATCGACCACGCGATGAAGTTGGGCTGCGGGTACCCGATGGGCCCGTTCGAGTTGCTCGACGTGGTCGGCCTGGACGTGTCGCTGGCCATCCAGCGCGAGCTGTACCTGGAGCTGCGCGAGCCCGGTTTCGCGCCGGCCCCGCTGCTGGAGCACCTGGTCACGGCCGGCTACCTGGGCCGCAAGACGGGTCGCGGCTTCCGCGACCACACCCGCCGCTGACCGGGGCCGGCCGCCGTCGGGCGGGCGCCGCGCCCGTCCCCGCCGGCCGGCCGGTCGGTACCGCCGGCGCGGCCGTACGCTGGAAAGCGTGAGTCCCCGTCGCAACCGGTCCCGCCGTGAGGAGACGCCGCACCTGGACACCGAGCGGGCCCGGCAGGGCGTCGCCTCGGTGCAGCAGTGGCGTGACGGCGACTGGCAGGTCCGTGGGATCAGCGGCGGGGCGTCGGTCAAGACGTACCGCTGTCCCGGCTGCGACCAGGAGATCCGGCCCGGCGTGGCGCACGTGGTGGCCTGGCCGGCGGACGGCTGGGGCGACCTGACCGACCGCCGGCACTGGCACAGCGGCTGCTGGCGGGCCCGGGAGCGGCGGGCGCCGATCGTGCAGCGCGGCCGCGGCGCGCCCCGGCACGGCTGAGCCCGGGGCGATCTGGATCACCGTGTTTGCGCCCCGGCGGGCGGCCCGGCCGCCGGCGCGGGAGACTGGTCGGGTGAGCACTCCCATCCGCGCCTCGTCGATCCTGCCCGGCCGCCGCGAGGACATCGAGCTGCACACCGCCGACGGGCTGCGCCTGGTCGGCGAGCTGGCCCGCCCGGCCGACCGGGAGCCGGTGGCCACGCTCGTCTGCCTGCACCCGCTGCCCACCCACGGCGGGATGATGGACAGCCACGTCTTCCGCAAGGCCGCCTGGCGCCTGCCGGCCCTGGCCGACCTGGCGGTGCTGCGCTTCAACACCCGGGGCACCACCAGCGTGCGCGGCACCAGCGAGGGCTCCTTCGACAACGCGGTCGGCGAGCGGTACGACGTCGCCGCCGCCATCGAGTACGCGGAGTTCCACGAGCTGCCGGACATCTGGCTGCTGGGGTGGTCGTTCGGCACCGACCTGGTCCTGAAGTACGGCTGCGACCCGGCGGTGGACGGGGCGATCCTGCTCTCCCCGCCGCTGCGCTTCTCCACCGCGGACGACCTGGCGCAATGGGCGTCCTCCGGCCGGCCGGTGACCGCCCTGGTGCCGGAGTTCGACGACTACCTGCGGCCCGACGAGGCGCGGGAGCGGTTCGCCGCGATCCCGCAGGCGGAGGTGGTCGGGGTGCCCGGCGCGAAGCACCTGTGGGTCGGCGACGCCGAGACCGTGCTCGACGAGATCGTCAAGCGGGTCAACCCGGCCGTCCCGGTGCCGCTGCCGACGACCTGGGACGGCCCGATGGAGACCGGTGACGTGAGCGCGTACGCCGACCGCACGGTGGCGGCCTTCGCCGACCGCCCGGTGCCCGGACCGCAGACCGACAACGACTGACCCCCACCGCCGGTCCTCGACGGTTCAGCGCCGGTCCTGCCGGGGCAGCACCACCTCGCGCAGGATCAGCTGGATCGCGGCGACCGTGGGGATCGCGACGAGCGCCCCGATGACGCCGACCAGCGCGACGCCGAGCAGCGCGGCGACCAGGGCGGCCACCTCGTTCACCTTGACCGACCGGCGCATGATCTTCGGGTAGATCAGGTAGTTCTCCAGCTGCTGGTAGATCAGGAAGAACAGCACGCAGGCGATGCCCACCGGGAGGTCGGTGGCGAAGCCGACGAGGCTCACGATCACCGCACCGAGGGTGGCGCCGATCTGCGGGATCAGGTCGGTCACCGCGACCACGACGGCGAGCGCGAACGGGTACGGCAGCCCGGCGATCAACGCGAACACGAACGTGGTCGTGCCGGCGAGCACCGCGATGGTCAGCGCGCCGACCATGTACGCGCCGACCTTGGCGATGATCTCGTCGCCGATGAGCTGGACCCGCTGCCGCCGGGACCGGGGGACGAGCGCGTACCCGAGGGACCGCAGCCGGTTGAAGTAGGCCAGGAAGTAGATGGTGAGCACCAGCACGGTCAGCGTACGGAAGACGGTGCCGAAGATGAGCTGGGCGCCGCCGAGCACCCCGCCGAGGGCGCGGCCGATCGTGTCGGCGTTCGCCGCGTTCTGCACGCGCTGCATCACGTCGTACCGCTCGACGAGGTCGTTGATCGTCTCGTTGCGCCGCAACGACTCCACATAGTTCGGCAGCTGCTCGATGAACTGGCCGGACTGCGTGACGATCGGGGGCAGCAGGGCGACCACGCCGCCGCACAGCAGCAGCAGGAGGGTCAGCGCCACGACCGTCACCGCCAGGCCGTGCGGCAGCCCGAGCCGCCGTAGCCGCGCCACGGCCGGGTAGAGCCCGACGGCGAGGAACAGCGCGATCACCACGAGGACGAGGATCCCGGTGGCGTTCCGCAGGCCCAGGAAGAACGCGTACGCGGTCAGCGCGCCCAGACCGCCGGTGAACCCGATCAGGAAGCTGCTGCGCCGCAACGGCCGCCCGGGTACGCCGAACCGCCCCGACCCGTTGTCCGGTGGGCCGCCGGGACCGGCCGGCCGGTCCGTCGCCGCCCGGCCGGCCGGCTGCTCGGGGGCGGCCCGGTCCGAGGCGTCCTCGCGTGGCGCGTCCCGGTCCTCAACCGGCGGGCCTTCGGCGGCCTGCGCGGCGGGCCGCTCCGGGCTGGGGGCGGCGTCCGCCGGTGGCCGGCGTTCGGGCTGGTCTGCCGACTCGCGTGGCTCCGGGTCGCGTCCCGCCACCGGACCTCCTGCGGATCACGCTCCGGCGACCGCCGAAGCCCGACACCGGCCCGCGATCGCGGGTCCAACCGGGAGCGTAACGATCGGGAACGGCCTTCGCGAGCGGCATCGCCCACGAGGCGCTCACCCGACGGCGCGGGTCAGTCCTTCTCGACGACGACCTTGCTCGGCTTGGCGCTGCGATCGTCGGTGGTCGGCTTCGCCGGCCGGTTGCCGTTCTCGCCGGTGCTGGTGATCTTCGTGGCCGCGGCGTCCCGGCCGCCCTCGCCCGGCACGGCGGCGACGGTCGGTTCGCCGTCCACCCCGGCGCTGGCGGACTCACCGTCCTTCGTGGTCACCGACTTCACCGCGCCCTTGGCCGAATCGTCGCCGGCCGGCTCGATGCGGCCCCGCGCCGGCTGGCCGGCCTCCGCCGGTGCGACCTTGCCGGACCGGGACCGGTCGCCGTCCGGCTTCGTCGCCGACCCGGCCCGACCGTCGGCGGCGGCCGCTCCGGCGGCGCCTCCGGAGTCGGCGGTGGCCGGCACGGCCGATGCCGCCGAGCGCGCCCTGCCGTTGGCGGAGGCCGGGCCGGACGACGCGGCACCGGCGGGCGTCGCCGCCCCGTCCGGGCCGGCGGAGGACCCGGTGGCGCCGTCGGGTGTCGTGACGCCGGTGGGCCGGGCGGGTGCGGCCGCCAGCTCCAGCCGTAGCTCCGCCACCTGCCGCTGCAGCTCGTCGGACTCCTGCCGCGACCGCCAGGTCTCCTGCCGCAGGTCGGCGAGCTGCTGCTGCGCCTGGGCGATCTCCAGCATCACCTGGGCGAGCTGCTGGCGGCCGGCGGCCGCCTCCTGCTGGGTGGCGGCGAGGTGCTGCTGGGTGGTCGCCAGGGCCTGCTGGGTGGTGGCGGCGTACTCCTCGAACTGCCGTCGGGACGTCGCGACGTGCTCGTCGGCCGTGCGGCGCTTCTCGGCGGCCTCCTCCTCGGCGCGGCCCAGCAGGGCCGCCGCCTCCTCCTCCGCCCGCTGGCGCATGGTCAGCGCGTCCTGCTCGGCGGACCGGCGGATCTCGGCCGCGGCTCCCTCGATCTCGTTCTTCAGCGCGGTGTACTCGGACTCCAACTGGGCCCGCCGGGTCTCGAAGCTCGATTCCAGCTCGGCGCTGCGGGTCTCGAAGCCGGACTCCAACTCGGTGCGCCGGGCCGTGAAGCCGGTCTCCAGCTCCTGCTGGCGGGCCGTGTGCTGCTTCGTCAGCTCGGCGTGCCGCGTCTTGTACTGCTTCTCCAGCTCGTCCCGGCGGCCGGCGAACTCCTGGTCGGCGGCGGCGCGACGCTGGGCGAGCTCCCGGTCGGCCGCCTCGCGACGGCTGTTGACCTCCTTCTCGACACCGGCCCGCCAGGCACCCAGCTCCTGCTGCGTCTGGGCCCGGGCGTGCTGCACGTACGCCTCGGTCTCGGTACGCATCCGCTGGACGTACGCCTCGGTCTCGGCGCGCTGCCGCTTCGCCGCCTCGCCGGCCTGCGCGGTGAGCCGCTCGGCCTCCTGCCGCGCCTTGTTGCGGGTGGCCCGCCCGGCGGTGCTGGCGTCGTCGATGATCTGCTTGGCCTCCTGCTGCGCCTTCGCGTGGGTGGCGCGGCTCGCCTCGGTCGCCTGCTCCACGAGGCGCTTGGCCTCCTGCTGGGCCTTGGCGTGCACCTCCTTGGCGGCCTCCCGCAGCTCGGTGGCCTCCTGTTGGGCCTTGGCGTGCGTCTCGCGGGCCGACTCGCGCAGCTTCGTGGCCTCCTGCTGGGCCCGGGTGTGGATCTCCTTCGCGGTGTCGCGGAGCTGGGTGGCCTCCTGCTGGGCCTTGGCCAGCGCCTCCTGCGCGGTCTTGCGCAGCCGGGCGGCCTCCTCGGTCGCCGCCTTGACCGCGGCGTCCGCCTCCGCCTTCCGGGCGGCGGTGTGCCGCTCCTCCTCGGCGCGCCGGGCCGCCAGCGCGATCTCGAAGTCCTTGAGGGCCTTGGCGGCCTCCGCGCGGGCCTCGTCGATGATGTGTTCCGCCGTCGCCCGGCGTGCCTCGATCTCCTCGTTCGCCGCGGCGAGGATGTCCTCGGCCTGCTCCTCGGCGAGGCTGAGGATCTGCTCGACGCGGGGGCCGAGGTGGCGGAAGGACGCGCGGTCGACCACTCCGACCTGTTTGCGCACCTGGGCGAGATCCCGCTGGAGCACCTCCACCTGGCCGGCCAGCTTGTGGATCTGGGTGTAGGCCTGCTCCCGTTCCGCGGTCAGGGCGGCGATCTCGTGCTCCGCACGAGCGACGTACCGGTCGACCTGTCGTTTCTCGTACCCCCGCAGAGCGGACTCGAAGCTTGGCTCCGTGGTCACGTCCCCGCCGAGAGCGAACAGTTCCTCGCCGTGCGACATACCCCCATCCTCACACGCAACGGGCCCTCCTGGGGCGATACGGACGCGTCGGATCCCCGGCCGGTTGACCCGGGCGTCTTCCGGGTGCTGGAAAACGAGCACGGCGCGGGGTGACACCGGCTACCCGGTGTCACCCCGCGCCGTGGACCATGCCCCGGTGCGAGTGGCGGCTCAGCCGGCCGACTCGGCGGCGACCTGCGCGGAGCCCTCCGGCTTGCTCGGCGCCGCCTCCGCGGCCTCCGGCTTGACCACGTCCGCCACTCCCGGCACGAGGCCGGCGAGGCCCGCGAGGCTGGAGCGGATCTGAACGAGCTGGGCGGTCACCGCGTCCTTCTGCCGGGTGAGGTCCTCGACCTCGCGTGCCGCCGCCTGCGTGGTCAGCTCGGCCTCCGTGCGGGCCTCGGTGAGCACGCGCTGCGCCTCGGCCTTCGCGTCGTTGAGGGTCTTCTCGGCGAGCGCCCTGGCCTTGTCGACCGTCTCGTTGGCGGTGCGCTCGGACTCGACCCGGCGAGCCTCGGCCCGCTGCTCGATCTCCTTGGCCCGCTCCTGCGCGGCCCGCGCCCGCTGCTCGGCCTCGTTGACCAGCTTCTGGGTCTGCGCGACCTGGGCGGCGTGCCGCTCCGACTCCTCGCGCTCGGCCTTCTCCCGCCGCTCGGCCAGCTGCAGCTCCAGGGCCTGCAGATCCTTGTCGCGCTTGTCCCGCGCGTCGGTGAGGAGCTTGGTCGCCTCGGCGCGCTTCTCCTCGGCCTCGCGGGCGGCCTTCGCCCGCTGCTGGGTGATCTCCCGCTCGGCGGTGGCGCGGAGGGTGGCCACCTCCCGCTCGACCGTGGACTTCAGCTCGGCCACCTCGTGTGCGGTGACGGTGCGCAGCTGCTTGGTCTCCCGATCCGCGTCGGCGCGCAGCGTGTCGGCCTCCCGGCGGGCCTGGACGCGGACCTCGGCCGCCTCCCGCTCGGCGGCCGTGCGGACGTTGCCCGCTTCCCGCTCGGCGGTCGCCTTCATCGCCGCGGCCTCGGCGCGCGCCTTGTCGGTGATCTCCCGCGCCTCGAGGCGGGCGGCGGAGAGGATGCCCTCGGACTCGCGCTTGGCGTCGTTGCGGTGGTCGTTGGCCTGCTCCTCGGCGAGCCGGAGGATCTGCTCGACCCGCGTGCCCAGGCCGGAGAGCGTCGGGCGGTTGTTCTCCTCGAGCTGCTTGGTGGCCTCGGCGAGCTTCTGCTCAAGGGTGCTCATGCGCTGCTCGGCCTGGCGGAGCCGGCGCTGCGCGTCGTTCATCCGCTGCTCGGCCTCGGCGGTGGCCTGCTCGGCCTGCGTCAGCTTGGCGGTGAGCCGGCCGATGAAGTCGTCGACCTGGCCGGTGTTGTACCCGCGCAGGCCGACGGTGAAATCGGGCTGGGTGTTCGCGTTTTCGAAGAACGCGAGAGGGGAGGACTGCTGCTGGGGCATTGGGACATACTGGCAGACCCCCCGGGGGCCTTCGCAAGAGCGTCCCCCGACCTTTCGTGTCCTCATTACATGGTCAACTCCGGGGGTCGCACAGACCGGACCAAATGGCGATCTTGGCAGCTCCCGGACGCCGCGGGCGGCGCGGGACGCGGCATGGAAAAAGAGCCGCGGGGTCTGCCCCCGCGGCCCTTTCCCGGATCACTCCAATGGGTACCCGACCTGCCCGATGGAAAGGCAATCGCGGGTCACCGCAATGGTTGCCGCCGCCTCGTCCGTACGGTCAGTGGCCGCGGAACCGGTTGATCGCCGCCTCGTGCCGCGCCCGGAACTCCGCGTCCCGGATGCCGAGGCCGTCGGTCGGGGCGAGGCAGCGTACGCCGACCTTGCCCTGGTGCGCGTTGCGGTGCACCTCGTACGCGGCCTGGCCGGTCTGCGCCAGCTCGTAGGTCTTCGACACCGTCGGGTGGATCTTGCCGAGCGCGATCAGGCGGTTCGCCTCCCACGCCTCCCGGTAGTTCGCGAAGTGGCTGCCGACGATCCGCTTGAGGTGCATCCAGAGGTAGCGGTTGTCGTACTGGTGCTGGTAGCCGCTGGTCGACGCGCAGGTGACGATCGTGCCGCCGCGCTTGGTGACGAAGACGCTGGCGCCGAAGGTTTCCCGGCCCGGGTGCTCGAAGACGATGTCCGGGTCCTCGCCGCCGGTCAGCTCGCGGATCCGCTCGCCGAAGCGGCGCCACTCGTCCTGGTCCTGGGTCTGCTCGTCCTTCCAGAACCGGAAGCCCTCGGCGGCCCGGTCGATGACCAGCTCGGCACCCATCTTCCGGCACAGCTCCGCCTTGTCCGGCGAGGAGACGACGCAGACCGGGATCGCCCCGCCGTTGAGCGCCATCTGGGTGGCGTAGCTGCCGAGGCCGCCCGAGGCGCCCCAGATCAGCACCACGTCGCCCTGCTTCATGTTGGCGCCGTGATGGGAGACGAGCTGCCGGTAGGCGGTGGAGTTGACCAGGCCGGGGCTCGCCGCCTCCTCCCAGCTGAGGTGGCGGGGCTTCGGCATGAGCTGGTTCGCCTTGACCACCGCCAGCTCGGCGAGGCCGCCGAAGTTGGTCTCGAAGCCCCAGATCCGCTGCTGCGGGTCGAGCATGGTGTCGTCGTGGCCGGCCGCGTCCTCCAGCTCGACCGAGAGGCAGTGGGCGACCACCTCGTCGCCGGCCTTCCACCGGGTCACGCCCGGGCCGGTGCGCAGGACCACGCCGGCCGCGTCCGAACCGACCACGTGGTACGGCAGGTCGTGCCGCTTGGTCAGCTCGGAGAGCCGGCCGTAGCGCTGGAGGAACTTGAAGGTCGCCAGCGGCTCGAAGATGCTGGTCCAGACCGTGTTGTAGTTGATGGCGCTCGCCATCACGGCGACCAGCGCCTCACCCGGGCCCAGCTCCGGGGTCGGCACCTCCTGCACGTGCAGCGCCTTGCGCGGGTCCTTGTCCCGGGTGGCCATCCCGTCGAACATCCGGGTCTCCTCGGCGCGCACGACGACGCCCCGGTAGGAGTCGGGTACCGGGAGGCCGGCGAGGCCGGCGAGCTCACGCTCCGGCTGCGCGGAGCCCTCCGCCGCCATGATCGCTTCGAGGATGTCCTGCACGTCGACCTCCCGTTCGTCCGCACCCGCGCGCCGCGGGCACAGGTGCTGCCATCGTCGGCGCCGGTGCGGCCGCTCCACCATGTCGGTATCCGACACATCCGGCACGACCGCGCTGCTGTGAGGCCGGACGTTACTGAACGGTAGCTAGAGTCGGAAGTCCTGTGTGAAAAACGGCACCCGCCGATGCGTGAAGCTGCCTGCACCGGTTGCGAATCGCGCAATGCCGTGCTTCGCGGACTGGTGGCGGGCGTCTGACCGGGCCCCCTGCTGCGCCCGAGGCGTCGACAAGGGGCCCGTCCGAGCCGGTCAGGCCGGCTCGACCAGCTCGACCAGGACGCCACCGGCGTCCTTCGGGTGGACGAAGTTGATCCGGGAGTTCGCCGTGCCGCGCCGCGGCTCCTCGTACAGCAGGCGGACGCCCCGCTCGCGCAGCTTGGCGCAGGCGGCGTCGATGTCCGCCACGGTGTACGCGACCTGCTGCACACCCGGGCCGTTGCGGTCGAGGAACCGCCCGATGGTGCTCTCCGGGCTCAACGGGGCGAGCAGCTGCACGCAGCCGCCCTCGGCGGTCGGGCCGACCGCGAGCATCGCCTCGCGGACGCCCTGTTCCTCGTTGGTCTCGGTGTGTACGCAGCGCATCCCGAAGGTCCGCTGGTAGAAGTCGATGGCGGCGTCCAGGTCGGGCACGGCGACACCGACGTGGTCGATCCGGCGCAGCCCGATGTCTGTGATGTAGTCCGCAGCGGACTCGACGGGGGAGTTCTCAGCCATGGCGCTAGTCTGGCCGAACAATCGTTAAGGCGTACAGGTCGGCACCCCCCCTCGGAGGCAGGTATGGCTTCGGTGATCGTCAGCGGCGCTCGGACCCCCATGGGGCGCCTGCTGGGCAACCTCAAGGACCTCCCCGCGACCAAGCTCGGCGGCATCGCCATCAAGGCGGCGCTGGAGCGCGCCGGCGTCGCCCCCGACCAGGTTCAGTACGTGATCATGGGCCAGGTGCTCCAGGCCGGAGCGGGGCAGATCCCGGCCCGCCAGGCGGCCGTCGAGGGGGGCATCCCGATGTCCGTCCCGGCCCTGACCATCAACAAGGTGTGCCTCTCCGGCCTGGACGCCATCGCCCTGGCCGACCAGCTGATCCGCGCCGGCGAGTTCGACATCGTGGTGGCCGGCGGCATGGAGTCGATGACCAACGCCCCGCACCTGCTGCTCGGCCAGCGCGGCGGCTACAAGTACGGCGACGTGGTGGTCAAGGACCACATGGCGCTCGACGGGCTGACCGACGCCTGGGACTGCTGCGCGATGGGCGAGTCGACCGAGCGGCACGGCACGACCAAGAACATCTCCCGCGAGGAGCAGGACGCCTTCGCCGCGGCCAGCCACCAGCGGGCCGCCGCCGCCCAGAAGAACGGCCACTTCGCCGACGAGATCACCCCGGTGGTCATCCCGCAGCGCAAGGGCGACCCGCTGGTGATCAGCGAGGACGAGGGGATCCGCCCGGACACCACCGTCGAGACGCTGGCCAAGCTCCGACCGGCCTTCACCAGGGACGGCAGCATCACCGCCGGCAGCTCGTCGCCGATCTCGGACGGCGCCGCCGCGGTGGTGGTGATGAGCAAGGCCAAGGCCAAGGAGCTCGGGCTCACCTGGCTGGCCGAGATCGGTGCCCACGGCAACGTCGCCGGCCCCGACAACTCGCTGCACTCGCAGCCGTCGAACGCCATCCAGCACGCGCTGCGCAAGGCCGGCCTGACCGTCGACGACCTCGACCTGATCGAGATCAACGAGGCGTTCGCCCAGGTGGGCATCCAGTCGACCCGGGACCTCGGGATCAACCCGGACAAGGTCAACGTCAACGGCGGCGCGATCGCCCTCGGCCACCCGATCGGCATGTCCGGCGCCCGGCTGGTGCTGACGCTGGCGCTGGAGCTGAAGCGGCGCGGCGGCGGCACCGGGGCGGCGGCCCTGTGCGGCGGTGGCGGCCAGGGCGACGCGCTGATCATCCACGTGCCGGCGGGCGCCGAGGGTGGTCAGTGAGCGAGAACGTCGACAACGCCCCGGCCGCGGCGACGCCGGTGCGCCGCAGCCGGGACGTACCCATGCTGGTCGAGCGGGCGCGCGCGGGGGACCCCCGCGCGGTCGCCCGGCTCATCACGCTGGTCGAGTCCGGTGACGAGACGCTGCCGCGGATCGCGGCGGCGCTCGCGCCCTACGCCGGTCAGGCCCAGGTGGTCGGCCTGACCGGCTCGCCCGGCGTGGGCAAGTCGACCACCACCAACGAGCTGGTCCGGGCGCTGCGGGCCCGGGGGCACCGGGTGGGTGTGCTGGCGATCGACCCGTCGAGCCCGTTCACCGGCGGCGCGATCCTCGGCGACCGGATCCGGATGCAGGACCACGCCACCGATCCGGGCGTCTACATCCGGTCGATGTCCAGCCGCGGCCACCTCGGCGGGCTGTCGGCGGCCACCCCGCAGGCGGTGCGCGTGCTGGAGGGCGCCGGCTGCGACGTGGTGCTCGTGGAGACCGTCGGCGTCGGGCAGGCCGAGGTGGAGGTGGCCTCCCTGGCCGACACCACGCTGGTGCTGCTCGCGCCCGGGATGGGGGACGCCATTCAGGCGGTGAAGGCCGGCATCCTGGAGATCGCCGACGTCTTCGTGGTCAACAAGGCCGACCGGGACGGCGCCGACGCCGCCGTCCGCGACATCCAGGGCATGATCGCGCTGGGCGAGCGGGGGCCGGGGGAGTGGCGGCCGCAGGTGGTGCGGGCCGTCGCCGCCCGCGGCGAGGGGATCGACGACATCGCCGCGGCGATCGACAAGCACCGGGGCTGGCTGGTCGAGCACGGCGAGCTGCGCCGCCGGCAGGAGGCCCGGGCCGCCGCCGAGATCGAGGCGATCGCGCTCGGCGCGCTGCGGGACCGGATCGGCTCGCTGCGCGACGGTACGGAGCTGCCGGCGCTCGCCGCCAAGGTGGCCGAGGGGTCGCTCGACCCGTACGCGGCGGCGGACCAGCTGCTCGACCAGCTCGCCTCCTGACGGCGGCCAGCCACGTTACCGGACGGTACGAACTTCCTTAGCGATCGTTCAGGCTCCGGCTCTACACTCGGGGTGCAGTCGAGGACTCGAGGAGGAGCCCCGCGGATGAACGCCCACGAGATCGCCGCCGGACGGGCACGCTGGCAGGCCCGCTATGACGCCGCGCGCAAGCGGGACGCCGACTTCACCACGCTGTCCGGGATGAGCGTGGACCCCGTGTACGGGCCGCCCGAGGGCGCCGCCTACCCCGGGTTCGAACGGATCGGCTGGCCGGGCGAGTTCCCGTACACCCGGGGGTTGTACCCGACCGGCTACCGGGGGCGGACGTGGACGATCCGGCAGTTCGCCGGCTTCGGCAACGCGCGGCAGACCAACGAGCGCTACAAGATGATCCTGGGTGCCGGCGGTGGCGGGCTCTCCGTCGCCTTCGACATGCCCACCCTGATGGGCCGCGACTCGGACGACCCGCAGGCGCTCGGCGAGGTCGGCCACTGCGGCGTCGCGGTGGACAGCGCCGCCGACATGGAGACGCTCTTCGACGGCATCGACCTGGGCGGCGTCACGACGAGCATGACCATCTCCGGGCCGGCCGTCCCGGTGTTCTGCATGTACCTGGTGGCCGCCGAACGGCAGGGCGCCGACCTGTCCCGCCTGGACGGCACGCTCCAGACGGACATCTTCAAGGAGTACATCGCGCAGAAGGAGTGGCTCTTCGACCCCGAGCCGCACCTGCGCCTCATCGGCGACCTGATGGAGTACTGCGCCCGGGAGATCCCCCGGTACAAGCCGCTGTCGGTCTCCGGATACCACATCCGGGAGGCGGGCTCCACGGCCGCGCAGGAGCTGGCGTACACGCTCGCCGACGGCTTCGGGTACGTGGAGCTGGGGCTGTCGCGCGGGCTGGACGTCAACGTCTTCGCGCCGGGCCTGAGCTTCTTCTTCGACTCCCATGTGGACTTCTTCGAGGAGATCGCGAAGTTCCGCGCCGCCCGCCGGATCTGGGCCCGCTGGCTGCGTGACGTCTACGGCGCGACCAGCGAGAAGGCGCAGTGGCTGCGGTTCCACACGCAGACCGCCGGTGTCTCGCTGACCGCGCAGCAGCCGGTCAACAACGTGGTGCGGACGGCCGTGGAGGCGCTCGCGGCGGTGCTCGGCGGCACGAACTCGCTGCACACCAACGCCCTCGACGAGACGCTCGCGCTGCCCACCGACGAGTCCGCCGAGATCGCCCTGCGTACCCAGCAGGTGCTGATGGAGGAGACCGGGGTGACCAACGTGGCCGACCCGCTGGGCGGCTCCTGGTACGTGGAGGCGCTCACCGACAAGATCGAGGCCGAGGCGGAGGAGATCTTCGCCCGGATCCGGCAGCTCGGCGGCGAGGGCCCGCACCAGATCGGCCCGATGACCTCGGGCATCCTGCGGGGCATCGAGGACGGCTGGTTCACCTCGCAGATCGCCGAGGCGGCGTTCGTGTACCAGCAGGCGCTGGAGAAGGGCGACAAGAAGATCGTCGGGGTCAACTGCCACACCGGCACGGTGGCGAAGGACCTGGAGATCCTGCGGATCTCGCACGAGGTCGAGCTGGAGCAGAAGCGCGTCCTCGCCGAGCGCAAGTCGACCCGGGACGAGACCGCCGTCAAGGCGGCGATCGAGCGGATGGTCGCGGTGAGCCGTACCGAGGAGAACATGATCCCGGCCATGCTCGACGCGGTACGGGCCGAGGCCACCCTCGGCGAGATCTGCGACGCCCTCCGCGCCGAATGGGGCATCTACCGCGAACCAGCCCGCTTCTGACGCCGGGTGCGGGGGCGGTGACCTGCGTGAGAACTGCGACCTTCGGCGTTGCCGATGAGCGGAGATCGGCGTCGCGCGTGCGAGACTAGGTAACCATGAGCGACCCACGGATCACCTCGTCGATCTTCACCCGCGGCGCGGTAGACCTCAGCGCGCTGCGCACCCCCGCACCGACCCCGACCACCGCACCGGTCCAGTCCGGTCCTCCCGCCGGAGCGCCCGGCGGGGCCGTCGCGAGCGCGGTCACCGTCGTCGACGTGACCGAGGCGACCTTCCAGGCCGAGGTCCTCGAACGGTCGCTCAGCACACCCGTGGTCGTCGACTTCTGGGCCGAGTGGTGCGAGCCCTGCAAGCAGCTCTCGCCGGTGCTGGAGCGGCTCGCCGTCGAGGGCGGCGGCGCCTGGGTGCTGGCCAAGGTCGACGTGGATGCCAACCCGCGGCTCGCCCAGATGTTCCGGGTGCAGGGCATCCCGATGGTGTACGCGGTGGTCGGCGGCCAGCCCGTCGACGCGTTCTCCGGGGTGGTGCCGGAGGCCCAGCTGCGGCAGTGGATCCAGGCGGTCCTGAAGGCCGGCGGCGTGACCGTGGCCGAGTCGAGCGATCCCCGGCTCGACGAGGCCGACGACGCGCTGATGAGCGGCGACCTGGACGCGGCGGAGCGCGCGTACCGGAAGATCCTCGCCGAGGCCCCGTCGGACGCCGCGGCGGAGGCGGGGCTGGCCCAGGTCGGGCTGGCCCGCCGGGTCGCCGGCGCCGACCCGCAGGCGGCGCTCGCCGCCGCGGCGGCCGACCCGGACGACGTCGACGCCCAACTGCTGGCGGCCGACATCGAGGTGCTCAGCGGCATGGCCGAGCAGGCTTACCAGCGCCTGGTCGGCGTGGTCCGCCGCACCGCCGGCGACGACCGGGAGAAGGTACGCCAGCACCTGGTCGGGCTGTTCACCATCGCCGGCCCGGACGACCCCGCGGTGGCCTCGGCGCGCCGGGCCCTGGCCAGCGCCCTTTTCTGACCCATCGCACGCCAGCGCGGGCCGGCGTGACCGGCCGGCCCGCCCGACACCTAGAGGACGGGAGCCCATGATGCGCCGGATCGCCGTCCTCGACGCGCCCACGAACCTCGGCCTGCGCCCGCCGACGCCCACCTCGGTGCCGGGCTGTGCCAAGGCCCCCGGCGCGTTGCGCGACCACGGCCTGCTCGCCCGCCTCCGGGCACGCGACGCCGGCTGCCTGACCCCGCCCCGGTACGACCCGGGTGACTGGCGGCCCGGCGACGGCGTCTGCCATGCCCGCGAGATCGCCGACTACTCGGCGGCACTCGCCGAGCGGATCGGCGCGATCATCGACCGGGGCGAGTTCCCGCTGGTGCTGGGCGGGGACTGCTCGGTCCTGCTCGGCTCGGCGCTGGCCATGCACCGGCTCGGCGAGGCGGTGGGCGGCCGGATCGGGCTGGTCTTCGTCGACGGCCACTCCGACTTCCGGCACCCCGGCAACGCCTCCTACGTGGGCGCGGCCGCCGGTGAGGACCTCGCCCTGGTCACCGGCCGGGGCCAGGCCGACCTGGCGGCCATCGAGGGGCGGCGGCCGTACTTCCGGGACATCGACGTGGTGGTGCTGGGCATCCGCGCGCAGGACGAGTACCGCCTCGACCTCCAGGCCGCCGGGATCACCACCCGGCCGGTGCCGGCGCTGCGCGCCGAGGGCGCCGCCCGCACCGCCCAGTGGGCGCACGAGCAGCTCGCCGACTGTGCCGGCTACTGGGTGCACGTCGACGTGGACGTGCTGGACCCGGCGGTGATGCCCGCCGTCGACGCCCCCGACCCGGGCGGGATCGCCTTCGCCGAGCTGGAGATCCTGCTCGCCGGCCTGGTCGACACCCCGCACTGCCTCGGCGTCGAGCTGACCGTCTTCGACCCCGACTACGACCCGGACGGGTCGTACGCGGCCGAGATCGTCAACACCCTGGTGGCCGGGTTGCGACCGGTGTCCGCGCCGGGGGCGGTCCCGCCCCGGCTGGTCACCGAGCCGTCCGCCACCCCGTCACCGCGCCGGGGCCCGGAGCGTCCGGTGGTCGTCACCGGCCCGGACCGCCGGCCGGCGCTCCAGCCCACCGTGCCGGGGGACCGCCGGGAGACCACCGCCGTGCCGGAGATCCGGCGGGAGCGCCGGGAGGTCCCCGCGGTGCCGGAGATCCGGCGGGAGCGCCGGGAGACCACCGCCCTGCCGGAGGCGCCGCGTCCCGCCAGCCCGGAACCCACCAGCTCCGCGGCGCCGCGCGCCGACCTGCTGGAGCCGGTCGGGCCGCCCGCCTCGGCCGGGCCGGGCCTGCTCCGCCGCAACCTGTCCGCGGACGAGGACGGCGACGGTCGCCCGGCCACGGCGGACGACCCGCCGCAGACGGCGGCCGGCGGCGCCTGACCCCGCGACCCGCGCGGGCCCCCACCATGGTCGACTCCCGGCGTGGCGCGGGGGTGGCGCGGGGGCCCCGAGCCCAGATGCCGCCGGCATCGGGGAATCGCCATGCGCGCGCCGCACCCGCGGCCCGGGTCAGCGGCCCAGGGCGCGCAGGAACCGTTCGGCGATCGGGACCGCGGTGGCGCTGCCGGAGCCGCCCCGCTCGACGAAAACGGCGAACGCGACGTCCCCCTGCCAGCCCACGAACCAGGCGTGCGTGTTCGCCGGGTTGTCGTCGTACTCGGCGGTGCCGGTCTTGCCGTGCACCGGGTCCCCGGGCACGTCGCGCAGCGCGCTGCCGCTGCCGGCGGTGACCACCTCACGCATCATCGCCCGCACGGCCGCGACCGGCTCGGCCGCCAGCTCGGGCCCGTCGGCGGCCGGCCGTGCCGGTGCCGGGTCCGGCACCAGCTTGGGCTGCACGAACCGGCCCCGGGCCACCGCCGCGGTGGCCGAGGCCATGGCCAGCGGGCTGACGATCGTGGTGCCCTGGCCGATCGCGGCGGCGGCCTGCTCGGTCGCGCCGCCGTTCGCGGAGACCTTGCCGGTGAACGCGTCCAGGCCGAGGTCCCAGTCGCCCTCCAGCCCGAGGGACCGGCCGGTGACCGCGAGCCCGTCGGCGCCGAGCTGCGGGGCCAGGGCGACGAAGGCCGTGTTGCAGGACTTCGCGAAGTCGGTGCGGAACGGGACCGACCCGAGCTCGAAGTTGTCGGAGTTCTTGAAGGTGCGGCCGTCGACCTCGCGGACCTTCGGGCAGTCGACCCGCTGGTCGGGGGTGACCGCGCCCCGGTCGAGCAGGGCCAGCGCGCTGACCATCTTGAAGGTGGAACCGGGCGGCACCTGGGCGGTGAAGGCGAGGTTCTCCCCGGCCGGGCCGGGGCCGTTGGCGGCGGCGAGCACCGCGCCGTCGCTGATCCGCACGGCCACCAGGGCGGCCCGCCGCTTCTCGGCGCGCAGCGCCGCGTCGGCGGCGTTCTGGGTCGCCACGTCGAGGGTAATCTTCAGCGGCTCACCCGGCCGGAACTCCCGCCGGAACAGCTCGGCGCCGGTGGGGACGAGCGTGCCCTCCGGGCCGGCGCGGTTGACGATCACGGTGAGCCCGGGGACGCCGCGCAGGCGCTCGTCGTACCGGCCCTGGAGGCCGCCGTGGCCGACCAGGTCGCCGCGGGCGTACCGGTCGGGGTGCTTGGCGAGGTCGTCGGCCTGCGCCGGATCGACCGTGCCGAGCACCGCCCGGGCGAACTCGCGGGTGGGCGCGAGGTCGAGCTTGTCCGCCGGGAACCGGGTGCCGGGCAGGTCGTAGATGCGGGGCTTGATCTGCCGGTACGCCTCGTCCCGCAGGGTCACCACCTCGACGAGCGCGTCGGGCTTGGCCTCGGCGAGCCGCTTGGGGAGGTCGGAGAGGTCCACCGGCGGGACGAGCGCCGGCCGGATCGCCTTGAACGCGGCGTCGAGCTGCCGGACGACCTTCGGGACGTCGGAGATCTCCTGCGGGACGAGCTTGACCCGGACCACCGGCCGCGGCGCCACCAGCGGCCGGCCGGCCGCGTCCAGCACCGCCGCCCGGGGCCCGGACTCGCGGCGCAGGCCCAACCGGTCCCCCCGGGTGAGCTGCTCGTGGACGATCTGCGGTTCCCAGATGACCTGCCAGTCGTCGCCGCTGCCCCGAATGAGCCGTACCGGCCGGTCGTACGCCCAGCGGGTGTCGCCGGGCAGGGTCCACTCGACGTGGACCTTGGCGGTGGCCGTGTTGGCGGTGACCGTCGACTCCCCGCTGCGCCGTAGCGCCGGCGGGTTGCCGGCCAGCTCGCCGGAGAGCTCCTTGATCGCCTGCGCCACGTCGGCCGCCGGCACGCGGGCACCGGTGGCGTCGACGAAGCCGACCGCGTTGAGGTCCCCCGACCGCCAGCCCTTCAGAAAGGCGTCGACGCTGCGGTCCGGCCCGTCCTCCCCGGAACAGGCGGTGAGCCCGGCGGCGGCGAGCAGGGCGGTGGCGAACAGGGCGAGCGGTCGTGGTGACGATCGGTGACGACGTCGGTACGGTAGGTGCATTGATCTTCCCCCGAGGTATGGACTGCCTGCACCGTAGTACGACCGTGCCGTCCCCCTCGTACCCCGTCGGGCCGGGGCGGGTGGAAAGACGCACCCGGGACGGTGTGATGAACAACCGGAGGCGGGGTATCCCGGGACGGGCCGACCGCGTACCGCAAGAGGTGAAAGGACGACAGTCCTGAACCGGACGTCCGCACCACGGTCCGCCGACCAAGGCGCGGATCGGCAGGGCCTATGGTGGGCGGCAGAGTGACCCACAACGCGGTGGGTCGAGGGGAGTGGCACCGATGGACCGGCGTCCGGCTACTAAACCGGGACCCGACCTCCGGCAGGTTGACACCGGCCGGGACGACAACTTCGATTCGGCGACCGATTCCGACGGGTTCGGCCACGTCGACACCGGCGTGACCGGCTTGACCGGCTCGAGCATCGACACCATCTACGACCTGGGCCTGCCCGCCGACGCGCTGGCCGGGGACGCGGAGGACGCCGAGCTCGACGAACCGGTACCCAACGCGGAACGCCTGGTGGCGCAGGCGGTCGCGCTCGCCGGCGACGACCACGACGCGGCGTCGCTGGTCGGCCGCTACTGGCGGTACGCGCCGGACGAGGAGCTGATCGGCTTCACCGCCGAGGAGATGCTCGAGGCGGCGCGGGCCCACCGGGAGCTCGCCCAGCAGCGGGTACCGGGCGAGTTGAAGCTGCGGATCCACTCACCCGACGCCGACCAGCACCACACGGTCGTCGAGATCGTCACCGACGACATGCCGTTCCTGGTGGACTCGGTGACCGCCCTGCTCAATTCGCACCACCTCGACGTGCACCTGCTGGTCCACCCGCTCGTGGTGGTCCGGCGCGAGCCACTCGGCCGGCTGGTCGAGGTGGCCGCCGACGTGGAGCCCGACGACGCGATCGCCGGCGATCTGGTCGAGAGCTGGATGCGGATCGAGATCGACCCGGTCCGGGACGCCGGCGAGCGGGACAACCTGCGCCGGGAGCTCCAGCGGGTGCTCACCGACGTGCGGGAGGCGGTCGAGGACTGGCCGAAGATGCGCCAGCGGGCGCTGGGGCTGGCCGACGAGCTGGCCGCCGCCCGTACCAGCGACAACCGGCCGCCGGTGCCGGAGAAGGACATCACCGACTCGGTCGAGCTGCTGCGGTGGCTGGCCCACGACCACTTCACCTTCCTCGGCTACCGGGAGTACCGCCTGGTGGATGCGCCCGACGGTGGCAGCGGACAGGCGTTGCAGGCGGTGCTCGGCACCGGCCTGGGCATCCTGCGGTCGGACTCCACCGAGGCGCGGGTCCTGTCGTCGATGACGCCGGAGGCACACGAGCGGGTCACCGAGAAGCGCCTGCTGATCATCACCAAGGCGAACTCGCGGGCCACCGTGCACCGGTCGGCGTACCTGGACTACATCGGCTTCAAGGTGTTCGACGAGGCCGGTGAGGTGGTCGGGGAGCGGCGCTTCCTCGGCCTGTTCTCCACCGCCGCGTACCGCACCAGCGTGCGGGAGCTGCCGGTGGTGCGGCGCAAGGTGGCGGAGGTGCTCGAGCGCTCGGGCCTGAGCCAGCGCAGCCACTCGGGCAAGGACCTGCTCCAGATCCTGGAGACCTACCCGCGCGACGAGCTGTTCCAGATCAAGACCGACGACCTCTACCACGCGGTGATCGGCGTGCTGCGCATGGCCGGCCGCCGGCAGCTGCGGGTGTTCCTGCGGCGGGACGCGTACGGGCGGTTCATCTCCTGCCTGATCTACCTCCCGCGGGACCGGTTCACCACCCAGAACCGGCTCCGGATGCAGGACATCCTGCTGCGTGAGCTGAACGGTGTCGGGGTGGACTACACGACCCGGGTCACCGAGTCGATGCTCGCGCGGGTGCACTTCATCGTCCGGACCGACCCGACCAAGCCGCCGGGTGACATCGACGCGGACCTGCTCGCCGAGGAACTGGCCGACGCCACCCGCCTCTGGGACGACGACTACCGACTGGTGCTGGAGCGCAAGCTCGGCGACGAGCAGGCCAAGCACCTGTTCGCCCGGTACGCCGACGCCTTCCCGGAGGGCTACAAGGACGGGCACACGCCGTACGAGGCGATGAAGGACCTGGCGAAGCTGGAGCTGCTGGAGGAGCCCGGCCAGCTGGAGATGCACCTGTTCCGCAAACAGCTGGCGCCGCGCGCCGGCAGCCGCGCGACGGACGTCGACGAGTCGATGGACGTGCGGTTCAAGGTCTACCGGTACGGCGAGCCGATGATGCTGTCGGCGGTGCTCCCGGTGCTGCACTCGCTCGGCGTGCGGGTGGTCGACGAGCACCCGTACGAGGTGGAGCGGGTCGACGGCCGGATCTGGCTGTACGACTTCGGGCTGCGCCTGCCCGAGGGGCACCAGGAGCTGGCCGAGGTGCGCCCGCACGTGGAGAACGCCTTCGCGGCGGCGTGGCGCGGCGAGGCCGAGGTGGACGGCTTCAACGAGCTGGTCCTGCGCGGCGGCCTCACCTGGCGGCAGGTGGTCGTGCTGCGGGCGTACGCGAAGTACCTGCGCCAGGCGGGCACGGTCTTCTCGCAGGAGTACATGGAGTCGACGTTCATCGCGTACCCGCGGATCGCGGCCCTGCTGGTGCGGCTCTTCGAGACGCGGTTCGCGCCCGGGGCGACCAGCCCGGAGCAGCGCCAGCAGCAGAGCAAGGAGCTGGTGTCCGAGCTGCACGCCGCGCTGGACGACGTGGCCAGCCTGGACCAGGACCGGATCCTGCGGTCGTACCTGACGCTGATCCAGGCCACCCTGCGGACCAGCTTCTACCAGAAGCGGGCCGACGGGCGGCCGAAGTCGTACGTGGCCCTCAAGCTCGACCCGCAGGCGATCCCGGACCTGCCGGCGCCCCGGCCGAAGTTCGAGATCTTCGTCTACTCGCCCCGGTTCGAGGGCGTGCACCTGCGGTTCGGGCCGGTGGCCCGGGGCGGGCTGCGCTGGTCGGATCGCCGGGAGGACTTCCGGACCGAGGTGCTGGGCCTGGTCAAGGCGCAGATGGTGAAGAACGCGGTGATCGTGCCGGTCGGCGCCAAGGGCGGCTTCGTGCTGAAGCAGAAGCCGGGTGACCGGGACGAGGCGGTCGCCTGCTACAAGGCGTTCGTCTCCGGGCTGCTGGACGTCACCGACAACATCGTCAGCGGCGAGATCGTGCCGCCGGAGGACGTGGTCCGCCACGACGGGGACGACCCGTACATGGTGGTCGCGGCGGACAAGGGCACCGCCACGTTCTCCGACATCGCCAACGAGATCTCCACGGCGCACAACTTCTGGCTGGGGGACGCGTTCGCCTCCGGCGGGTCGGCGGGTTACGACCACAAGAAGATGGGCATCACCGCACGCGGTGCCTGGGAGTCGGTGAAGCGGCACTTCCGCGAGCTGGGGCACGACACCCAGACGCAGGACTTCACCGTGGTCGGTGTCGGCGACATGTCCGGCGACGTCTTCGGCAACGGGATGCTGCTGTCGAAGCACATCCGGTTGGTGGCCGCGTTCGACCACCGGCACATCTTCCTCGACCCCGACCCGGACGCGGCCATCTCGTGGGCGGAGCGGAAGCGGTTGTACGACCTGCCGCGGTCGTCGTGGGAGGACTACAACGCCGAGCTGATCTCGGCCGGCGGTGGGGTGTTCCCGCGTACCGCCAAGTCGGTGCCGATCTCGCCCGAGGTGCGCGCGGTGCTCGACCTCGACGACGACGTCACGCAGATGTCGCCGCAGGAGCTGATGAAGGCCATCCTCACCGCGCCGGTCGACCTGTTCTGGAACGGCGGCATCGGCACCTACGTGAAGGCGTCCAGCCAGACCAACGCCGAGGTGGGCGACAAGTCCAACGACGCGATCCGGGTCAACGGCAAGGATCTGCGCTGCCGGGTGGCCGGCGAGGGCGGCAACCTGGGCTGGACCCAGCTCGGCCGGATCGAGTACGCGCTGGGCGGCGGCCGGATCTACACCGACTTCATCGACAACGCGGCCGGGGTGAACTGCTCCGACCACGAGGTGAACATCAAGATCCTGCTGAACACGGCGGTCGCCGACGGGCAGCTGTCGGTCGCCGAGCGGGACGGGCTGCTGGCCGAGATGACCGACGAGGTCGCCGAGCTGGTGCTGCGGGACAACTACGACCAGGCCCGGGCGATCAACAACGCCCAGGCCCAGGCCGCGTCACTGCTGCCGGTGCACCGGCGGATGATCACTGATCTGGAGCGCTCCGGTGAGCTGGACCGGGCGCTGGAGGCGCTGCCGCCGGACGAGGAACTGGCGG